>CAVOIF010000007.1:0-447288 GCA_963696065.1 uncultured Actinomycetota bacterium | reverse complement strand
CCGCTGGTCGTCTCCAATTTTGGTGTCCTGGCAGCGACCCGGCAGACCGAAACCCACCCGACCAACAATCAATCCGGCTGACCCAACAGCCAGTCCACCACGAAGGGAACACGGTCATGAACGAGACCAAGATGACGGAATTCGTCGAGAAGGCGGTCAACGATGTCGGAGCGCTGCTCGGCGGTGCGCTGATCGTGATCGGTGACAAGCTGGGGCTCTATCGCGCGATGGCCGGGGTCGGACCGGTGACCCCGGCAGAACTGGCCGACCGCACCGGGACCGCGGAGCGGTACGTACGCGAGTGGTTGAGCAACCAGGCGGCCCGCGGGTATCTGTCCTACGACGGCACCGGCCGGTTCACCCTGCCCGACGAGCACGCCATCCCGCTCACCGATGAGACCAGCCCGTCATGCGTGATCGGCGCGTTCGAGATCGCCCTCGGCGCGGTGTACGCCACGGACACCATCGCTGAGCGATTCCGGACCGGCGGCGGGTTCCCGTGGGGAGACCATGACGGACACGTCATCGGCGGCTGCGAACGATTCTTCCGGCCCGGCTACCTCAACCACCTGGTCGGCACCTGGATCCCCGCGCTCGATGGTGTGCAGGCCAAGCTCACCGCCGGTGCGGACGTCGCGGACGTCGGCTGCGGGCACGGTGCGTCGACCCTGCTACTCGCCCAGGCTTACCCTGCGTCGAACATCGTCGGCTTCGACGCCGATCAAGGGTCGATAGACGCGGCCCGGAAACGGGCCGCCGACGCCGGGCTGTCCGACCGGGTCCAGTTCGAGGTCGCGTCGGCCACCACCTTTCCTGGTCGGTACGACCTGGTCTGCTTCTTCGACTGCCTACACGACATGGGCGACCCGGCCGGTGCCTGCGCCCACGTCCGCGATCACCTCACCCCGGGTGGGACGCTCATGCTGATCGAGCCGTTCGCCCACGACGACCTGAGCGACAACCTCACCCCGGTCGGCGCCGCCTACTACGGGTTCTCGACCCTGCTCTGCACACCGAGCTCGCTGTCCCAGGAGGTGGGCACGGCACTGGGCGCGCAGGCCGGGGAGGCCCGGCTGCGGGACATCGTCACCGGCGCCGGGTTCACCACATTCCGCCGGGTCGCGGAAACACCCTTCAACATCGTCCTCGAAGCGAGAGCGTCGTGAAATTCACGCAGATCATCGAGTTCAGCACCACCCGGATCGACGAATTCAACGCCACCCTCGACACCTGGATCACCAGCACCGAAGGAAATCGCATCCCGCATCGTGCGGTCCTGCGACGGGACCGTGAAGCCGAGGACCGTTACCTGCTCATGGTGGAGTTCTCCTCCTATGACCAGGGCATGGAGAACTCCAAACGCCCCGCGACGGCGGAATTCGCGGCGTTCCTCTCAGGGATCTGCGACGCCCCACCAACGTTCCGCAACCTCGATGTCCTGCGCGAAGAGGACCTGTAAGAACGCGAAGTACACGGTGAATGCCACAGACCCCGAGCATGCAGACCCCGACCATCTAGCAAGATCAATCCCCGGACCAGGACCGTTCGACTCATTTGGCCTCGGCGACCGGGGCATTCCCGATCACGTTGGTGCCGGCTCCTGGGCCGGCCCGACTGCGCGGACAACAGCAGGATACGAGTGGCCAAACAATGGAGCAGCCAGCCCGCCGCGAGGCGCAAGGTCATCGCGTCGGCGCTGACCCGACCCGCTGCAAGCTACGGACGTTCCGGTGGGCCTGCGTCCCCGGCTGTCCGGCAAAGGAACGCCAAACAGTTCGTCGTAGGTGTTGAACCTGGGGCTGCCGCGTCCATGATCATTGACGGTTCGCAGGCCGATGGTCGAACGGGACTGGTCTGGCGTGGTGGACTGGGATCACCGGGACTGTCTCTTGCATGAGCGGGGAATGCTATCCGCGGCGCGAGATTGCGGCGCGGTGAAGCTGTGCTGGTGTCGATGCTGGAGGACCTGGTGTTGGAGTGGGTACGTCGGCGGCCACAGCCTGCTCGGTCAGTCCTGTAGCTCCGCCGGGCGCCGGTTGGCGGGTCCGTAGCCCCGAATACGCCCATTGAGAACTGCCCGGATCAATGCCGGTTGCAGGAGTGTCCGTGGTCCAGCCATCAGGTGGTAGATGCTGCTCAGCGCGATGGCCGCTCTGGCGTTGCCGTGCACGGACAGTTTCTCCATTTGTTTGACCCAGTTGTCCTGCAGCGCACCGAGTCTGGTCGGGCTTTGCGGGCAGGTCGGGTACTGCATGTCGGTGGCGGTAGCCACCGCCCACGGCAGGGCCACCGCTTTGGCGAATTGCCGATGGAGCGGCCGCGAAGCGCCAGGTTTCAGCCCTGCGTCGAGGGCCTCGCGTATCAACAAGGCTTCAACTGCCCCCACCGCTATCCCTTGTCCGTAGACGGGATTGAACGCACAGAATGCGTCGCCCATGACGACGACACTGTTTGGCCAGTCATTTTGCTCGTCGTAGTAGCGGCGGCGGTTCGCCGTCTGCCGGTGCAGGCTCACGTCACCTACCGGTTCCAGCCGCTGGGCGAGCCTGGCCAAGGCCGGATCGCGGAGCCTGCCCAGGAATGCCTCGAAACCAGCCGGGTCCCGCGGCGGTCGGTCGTCGCCGACCCCGAGCGCCATGATCAACCAATGGCCACCCTCGATGGAGATCGCCAGTCCACCGGTCGGAGTGCTGGGAGTAGAGGCGATCACCACGCCGGGGATCTCGCCGATCAGCGGGTCGCCCCGGTACATCCGGGTGGCGTACCCGATCCGCGCATCGATCTCTGTAGTCCGGAGCGGGCCGGAAAGCTTGTCGCCGAGCCAGGTCGCCAATCGGGAATTGCGGCCCGAGGCGTCGATCACCAGATCCGCCTTGAACTCGGTGCCGTCCGCGGTCGTGACCAGCCAGTTTCTCGCGTTCTCTGCCAGACGGGTGACGGGACGACCGCCAGCGACGTCCACTCCGGGGAGTTCGGTCACCCTTCTTCGGAGGGTTACCTCCAGCAGGGGTCGACTTGTGGACAGCACCTCGAATGATCTGCTGGTGCGGTCGGCCCAACCCTGTTCGCCGAGCCAGGCCAAATCTGCGGTGTTGATGGGAACGGCGCCGACATCCAGGAGGTCGCGGCGGAATCCGGGTAGCAACTCTTCCGCCGCCAGCACCCCGCGGTGCAGGAAGACGTGGGGCTGACGACCCTGAGGCACGCCCGGTCGGGGCGCCGCGTCGGACGGCAGTTCGTCCCTCTCCAGGATGACAACGGAGCGGTCCGATGCGGCGACAGCGGCGGCGGCGAACAGCCCGGTCGTGCTGGCTCCGATAATCACGACGCGGTCTGGCGACATCGACCCTCCTTCGCGTGGTTCCAGGTTTGATCATTGCAGCGTCGGCGTCGGTGGGCCCAGACCGGCGTCGCCCGTTCAGGTCCGGAAAGCCGGACGCCGGCGGTCTGCACGGTTTGCCGACAAGGGCCACGATTGCGTGATGGGCAAGGACTACCGGTTCCACACCGTCTTCGGCCTCACAGCGGTGGCCGGCAGCAGTGACGTGATCATGCACGAGGTTCAGCCCGGCGCCGGACTTGTCGAATAAGTTGACAGGGTCATAGCCGAGCCGACTGAGGACTTCAGGCAGGTTCGCCGGGACCATTATTGCTGCCCTGTTGGCCTCTTCAGGGAGGCGGACAACCGCTTTGCTGCTTCCGGGTCGTGGGCAGGTAGCACGGCCAGGCCCGGCGTCCGCAGCCGCAGTTCGTTGACCGCTGCGGCGGCCTTCCGAAGCTGGCGTTTGTTACCGACTCCCGGCACGGCTCCGGCAGCGAGTAGGTCCGCGTCGTAGGTCAGATCACCGACCATCAACAAAGGTGGGCGGCCGGGTCGGCGAACGATCAGGGACATTGATCCGGGGGTGTGGCCCGGTGTCGGCAACAGGACCAGACTGCCGTCGCCGAACAGGTCGTGCCCGGTGGTGAATGGCGTCAGGCTTGGATCTCCGAGCTGTTCCGGGCGGACCCTGGACCAGTGCAGCCCGTTGAGCTCGATGTGGTTGTTCAGGAACCCGCGCAGCGCGGGCAACGGACGTTTGATGGCGGACCACTCCTGGTCGTTGACCAGGATGTTGGCGTGGCTGAGTTCAGGCAGCCCCCCGATGTGATCGTGGTGTAGGTGGGACAGAACCACGGTGTGCACGTCGCCGATGTGATGGCCCAGCGCCGCGAGTTGCCGGGTCAGTGTTTGGTCCGGACCGATGTCGAACCGGTTGAGCCGGTTGTAGAGAAATCCGATGAATCCACGCGGAAAGTACGCCGGGTCCGTCACCCCCGCGCGGTCCTGGCCGGTGTCGAAGAGGACCAGACCTTCCCGGTGCTCGATGACATACGCGTTGATGGGGAGCGGTTTCGTCCACTCGTGGGAGGTGACGAGCCAAAGGTAGACGTTCTTCTTTGTGGGACCGACGTGTTCCGGTCGAATCCACACCGTTCCGGTCCTGACCACCGACAAACCTGAGATGGGATCTTGCCGTGCCATGTCGTGCCTCACTTCGATCACGGACGTGACTCAATCGAGGAGGCCAGGGCTGGACACCATCGATCACCGGATCGTGCACCGAACCACGGGGCCGAGGCAACCGATCTCGTGGAGGTATCGCCAATCGGGAATTCCGCTCTACAGCAATGGTGGCTTTCTTAAGGGTCACATCCCAGCATGAAGCGTCGTTTAGATTTAGTGACGGTCCACGGCATCTGCCCACGTCCGTTTACAGCCCACCTACTCCTGAACTTCCCGGACGAACGCCTTCCGGATGGCTCGCGAGGTGGCTCAACTTATGGTCGATACCGTCGGAACACAGGCGATCTACTCGTCATCACAATTGGATCGGTTGCTTTGAGACGCGATCACGATGAACCAGCACATCATCGCCCAGGATCGGCTGCTGGAGCTCATCGGTGGTTTGGCCCTGGACAGGAACCGCCGTTTCCCTTCCTGTGACGCCCCTCGTGCGATTTGTTCTGGGGCATGCCACGTTTGGCCATCTGGCTAGCGGGAGGTCTGCAATTCGAGCCACTGCTGGACCGCAAGTGGGTCGAGCCGGACCCGGAGAGCCGCCGCTCGCTGCTGCTGGAGGCGGCGCGCCGCATGCTCGCGGCGGGCGGCGCCGGCCTCGTCGTCGACGATCTGCAATGGGCCGATGCCAGCAGCATATGGATCCTGGAGGCCTGTCCTTCCCGGCTCGTCGGCGTTGGCGCGGTTCTTGTCTACCGACCGGATGAGTCGGTCCCCGGCAATGCTTCGACATTCGTGACGCGCGCCCGGGCCAATGTGACATTTATTTAATTGCATCCCCTCGACGTAGATGCTTCGCCGAACTGTCCGCCGACGATGACCTGACCGCCGTGCTGACGTCAGCCACCGACCGCACGCCGATCGCGGTGACGGAGGTGATGCGGACGCTGGCCGCGGAGGATGCCATCACCCCCACCGGCGACGGGCGTTGGCGACCGCTCACCCGAAGGTTGCTCGACCGGGCACGCGAGGTTGACCTCGACGGGCAGCACGCCGCGATCATCTCTCGCGCATTCAAGGTGCAATCGGCCTCTGGAGGGCGCCCACGAAGCATTCGCGGGGCAAGTCGTTTGCCCTGGAAGGTTCGGGAAGCGGAACCACGCCGACCCCGGGCAAGGTAGCAGACCAGTGATTTCGGCCCGGGTCAGATAATTGCGCAAGGCTGGCGCCGTTAGGCGTTGGCCCGCGCCGATGGTTCTCCTTGCATGGCCAACACTCGGGCTGTCATGTGGGCGCGGACCTGGTTGAGCTGGTCGGTGGGGCTGAATTGGACGAATTCGGTGCCCGTCTCGGCGGCGGGAACGTGCCCCGGCGACATGAGGAAAGCGTCGCCCGCCTGGTAGGACTCGACCCGTTCGGCATAGGTGACGGTGATCTTTCCGGCGAAGAGGTACCCCCAGTGCGGGCAGGGGCAGCTGTCGCCGGGTAGGCCTTTGAGCAGCTCGGCCAGGGAGTGTTCCTGTCGGATGGTGACGAAGTCGACGGTGTATTCGTCGACCGGACCGCTGATGTCCAGGGCTGGGCCGGCGTCTTCGACGGTGGGAGCGGTTTCTTTCGAGATCTTGGGCATGACGTCTCCGAGTGGGGTGAGTGTTGGTTCGCCGCCGTCACGTGGTGGCGAGGTGGGTCTGTCAGTGGGTGGTCGGCTGGGCGTCGGCGGTGTGAAGGGCCGCGACGATGAGACCGGCGACGAGGGCGGGTTCCTCGTTCGGGGTCAGGAAGCTGCGGCCGGGAATGGTGACCAGCCGGATCCACGGGTACGCCTGCAGGGTGCGTCGCTCCTCGTCGGTGACCCCGCCGTCGCCGGTCTCCCCGTGCACGACCCAGGCCGGTACCGCAGCCGCGCACAACCGGGAGGCAACCGAACCGTGCTGGTCGAGGTAGTGCAGATAGCGGTGAATGCCGCGGCGCATGAACTTCGGATCGTTTTTCTGCACCTCCGCGACAAGCACCGCGAGTCGATCCGCCGGCACGGGGCTGCCCTTCACCGCGAACCTCATCATCCACCGCATGGCGGCGAACGGCAGCCACCCGAACACCCGGGAGAGCCGATCCACGACCCGGATGATCATCGCCTCGTCCCGGCGAGAGAACGAGGGTGCCAGCAGCACAACAGGTCCGGTGAACGCCGCGGAACCCACCATCTCCAGGGCGACGTTGGCCCCCCAGCTGTGTCCCACCACGGCCGTGCAGCCGAGGATGTCAGCGAGCTCCGCGGTCATTCGCGCGTAGTTCTCCATGCTCAGGTCTTCGGGTGCTGGAGTGCCGCCGTTGCCGGGCAGGGTGACCGCGACCAGCCGAATACCGGCGAGGCCGGGCTCTGCCATCAATTCTTCATAGGAAATCGCCGTGCACCAGCCGCCTGGCAACAACAGGACCGTCTGCTCCGCGTCGGCGGGTCCGGACTGGATCATGTCCCATGGGCCGGCACCCCAGTTGGCTGTCGTCATCGTGAATCCCCTTCCGCAACAGGATCTCTGCCGCTTCCGAGAGTGCGCCGGGCGCGGGCTTGGGTCATGAGGGATTCGCCCCATTTTCTCGCCGCAACGGACGGGCATCCGCCTCAGCTCGGCTCGTACGTCCCCAACAGGCCCTGCTGGCTCGCATACAGCGTCGCGGCCGCCCGGCTGGAGACGCCGATCTTGCTGTAAATGTGCTCGACATGATTCGACACGGTCTTCGGTGTGACGACCAGGAGTTTCGCGATCTGCTTGTTCGACGATCCGCGGGCCACCAGACCGAGGACTTCCACCTCACGAGCGGTCAGTCCCGCCGGCCAGGACCGGCGGACCGCCGCGCGGTGGCCAGCGGCCCGCAGTACCGCGAAGACGGCCGCGCCGTCGAGCCGACCGGCCCGCACTTCGGCCCGCAGTTCCCGCGCCGCCGACTCACCGTCCAGCGCCAGGCGATGCGGCCGGGGCTCGGTCATTGCGTGGTAAACGTCGGCAGCGGCCAGCAATCGATCCAGCGGAGACAGCGCGGACGCCGTGAGCCCCCTCGGGTACCCGGAGCCGTCCAAGCGCTCGTGGTGACGAGCGGCGATCGTGCGTGGCCCGCCCAACGTGCTGATCCTGACCAGCATCCGGTCGGTGAGCAGCGGATGAAGCCGGACCCGGTCCAGTTCGGTGGCGGTGAGCCGGCTCCGCTTGTCCCAGATCGCGGTGGAAACACCGACCCGGCCGAGGTCGTGAATCAACCCTGCCCGCCGCAGGGCGGTTTGGTCGTCCGCAGGCAGTCCCAATGCTCGGGCCGCTTCGGTCGCGAGGTTCGCGACTCCCCGCGAATGACCAGCAAAGTACGGGGACTTCAGGTCCGCGAGGTCCGCCATCGCCTCCAGCACGACGTCCAGTTCTGCCCCGCTGACCGACCGGCACGGTTCCGGTTCGACGTCGAGGACAGCGTCCCAGTCGGCCGCCTCGTCCACCCCGTCGAGGACCTCGGATGCCGATGCGCAGAACAGGTCCGCGAGGGCCGGATCGAACTGGGTGCCCGCGTTCCGGCGGACCATCGCCACCGCGGCGCGGGTACCGTGGCGCCGGCTGAACACCTCGACCGGACTTGCCAACTGCACCAGCCGGGCCGGCAGCCCGATCCGTTCCCCGGACAGCTGGGCGGGGACACCCTTGCCGTCCCACTGCTCGTACGCCTCGCCGATAGCCAGACCCACCGCCGGGTCCAGCCCGATCCGCTCGGCGAACCTGGCACCCATCGCCGCGTGGGTAGTCAGGAACCCAAGAACCAGTCGCTGCCCTCGGATCGGGAAGGTCACCAGCCGTTTCGCCCGAGCCGAAGCGCTGCCGTGAAATCCGAGCCGCCGGACGAAGAACGCGATTATTTGCGCGGTGTTCCAGCCCAGCGTCTCGACACCCTCGGACTTGAAACCGATGTCATCGTCAAACCAGGTCGCCTGCTCAGCGGCGTCGGCATGGCAATGGGCATTCATCAACAGCCCCAAGTAGAACGTCGTCGCCACGTCCCGATCACTGGCGCCGGCCAGCCGGGCCAGCCGACCGGCGATCACCGTCTGCCGTAGGCAGTGGTCCATCGGCTGCCCGAGACCCAGGTCCGCCGCGTACGACAAGGTCCCGACCAACTCGGCGATCCGCACCCCGCTGCCTACCGAGTGACTCACCGAAACCAATCGATTCGGTGCTCGACACCCGCACCGCCAGCGTCCATCAGAAAAATCACCTCTCGACCGCTCACGAATGACCGACCAACCCGGACCCGGCGCCCGGGGGTTCGATCCCGGCGTCTGCGCCATCGACCCGATCGTGGCAGTCGCTCGACGCCCTCGACGCGGTCAGTTCGGGACACGCGTCAGCCAAACCGCCCGTGCCGCACAGACCTCCATCAGCAGACTCTGCTGTGCCCAAGGGGATCTCCGCCCCAGTATGGCCCGATTCCCGCCATCGGTGACCTCCATGGCCGACGTTTATCAGCGGGGGGCCACGCGGTCCTGTCCTGGTCGATGACGGCCCGCACCCCCATCCTGCGAAGGCGGCAGCCGGCCAGGTCGCACACCGATTGGACGTTGACCCGCTCGCTGCGCCGGTCGTGCAGCGCAGAAGTCCTCGCCGCCGGCCAGCTGCCCGACCCGGCCACCGACCAACAACGAGCCGCCCTGGGTCGACGGCTGACGGACACCCAGCACAAGATCGCCAGTCTGGTCTCGGCCATAGAATCGGGCATCGAGCCGACCCTGCTCGGACAGCAACTCGCCACCCGGATCGCCGAAAAGGATCGAATCCTGCGGGAGATCGGTCGGCTGGAACCGCCAGGTGCCGTGTCCGCACGCGAAATCCGCGGCCTGATCGAGATGGTCGGCTCGGTCGCCGACGCCCTCGAATCGGCGAACCACGAAGAGCACCACCGGATTTACGCCGCATGCCGTCTGACCTGCGAATATGACCCGGAAACCCGCTCAGTTCGGGCCTCGATCGTCGACCCCACTGACGGTGCGTGGGGGTTTGAGCGTGTCCGAGGGGGGACTTGAACCCCCACGCCCCTGAGGGCACTAGCACCTCAAGCTAGCGCGTCTGCCATTCCGCCACCCGGACAAGGTGTTCACGGCTCTGATCGCCGCGACGGCCCAGCTTACTCGATGCCGGGGGCACTCCCAACCGCATCGGCGACCAGCGAACCGCACTGGTACTGAGCGAGGTGATAGGAAAGGTCAATGACCGGACACGATGCGATGCCGAGCACTTCCACGTCCGATGGCGGGCAATCCGCTGCCGAGAGTGAGGTCGTCCAGCTGTGCAGCGAACTGATCCGGATCGAATCGGTCAACACGGGCGAGGCCAGCACGATCGGCGACGGCGAGGCCCAGGCGGCGAAGTACATCCAGCAGAAGCTCGAGGAGGTCGGGTACGAAACGACCTACCTGGAGGCCGTGCCCGGTCGCGGCAACGTCATCTGCCGGTTGGCGGGCGCCGATCCGAGCCGGGGTGCGCTGCTGGTGCACGGCCACGTCGACGTCGTCCCGGCGGACGCCTCGGAGTGGACGGTCGACCCGTTCTCCGGAGCGATTCAGGACGGCTACGTCTGGGGGCGCGGCGCTGTCGACATGAAAGACATGGTGGCGATGACGGTCGCCGTCGCCCGGGACTTCAAGAGATCGGGGTACGTGCCGCCGCGGGATCTGATCTTCGCCTTCATGTCCGACGAGGAAGCCGGCGGCAGTTGGGGAGCCCAGTGGCTCGTCGACCATCACCCGGAGCTGTTCAGCGATGCGACAGAGGCGATCTCCGAGGTGGGGGGATTCTCCGTCCCGCTGAGTGATGATCGCCGTGCGTACCTGGTCGCCGCGGCCGAAAAGGGTGTCGCCTGGGCACATCTGAGTGCCACTGGCCGCGCCGGTCACGGTTCGATGATCAACGACGACAACGCCGTCACCCGGATCGCCAAGGCGGTCACCGACCTCGGCTCGCACGAGTTCCCGATCACCCACACCTCGACCGTGGACGCCCTGCTCAAGAGGATCAACGAGCTGACCGGGCTGGAGTTTCCGGAGGAGGATCTGGAGAGCTCGGTGGCCAAGATCGGCCCGGTCTCCCGGATTCTGAACGCGACCCTGCGCAACACCGCGAACCCCACCATGCTCAAGGCGGGCTACAAGGCGAACGTCATCCCGTCGACCGCCACGGCCACGGTGGATTGCCGGGTCCTGCCCGGCTCCGAGGAGCACTTCCGCGAGGAGGTCGCCCGGATCGTGGGGGATGGGGTGGACATCGAGTGGACCTGGCAACCTCCGCTCGAGTTTCCCTTCGAAGGCAGCCTGGTCGACGCTATGACGGCAGCCCTGCTGGCCGAAGACCCGGACGGGACAGCCGTCCCTTACATGCTGTCCGGCGGAACCGACAACAAGGCGTTCGCCAGGCTCGGCGTCGCCGGCTACGGCTTCTCACCGCTCCGACTGCCCGCCGATCTGGACTTCTCGGCGTTGTTCCACGGCGTCGACGAGCGGGTGCCGGTGGACGCACTGACCTTCGGAACACGGGTTCTCGACCGGCTGCTGCGCACCTGCTGATCAGCTGCCGGGTACCCACATCCGGACCAACGCGGTGGTGATCGCCGCCAGCGCGACCACCACCAGGAACGGCCAGCGCCGCCAGACGGCGATGCCGGCGACCGCGAGCCCGGCGGCCCTGGCGTCGATCATCAGTTCGGAACCGATCGAGAAAGTCTGCACCGCAACCAGTGCGGACAGCAGGACCACCGGCAGCAGCCCGGCGATCCGGAGCAAACGGGGCCGTTCCAGCACCGACTTCGGCACCGACAGACCGGCCAGCTTGAGCACGTAGCACCCGGCGGCGCCGACCAGGATACCGATCCAGAGGGGGGTCACCGCGACTCCTCCTCGGCCGATTCCGTCCGCTCAGGGGCGCTGGTTGAGGGGCGGACCGGTAGCAGGCCGGCCACCACCCCGACCAGCGCGGCGATGAGCACCGGGAACCCGACCGGCACGAACGGGACCGCGATCAACGCGACCATGGCGGCGGCCAACGCGACCGCCCATGCCTCACGCCCCCGGAGTCGGGGGGCGAGTAGCGCCAGGAACGCGGCCGGCGCCGCGGCGTCCAGCCCCAGCACCCGCGGTTCGGCGAGCCAGGAGGCCCCGAGCAACCCGATGGCCGTTCCGAGGTTCCACAGCACGAAGACACCGATGCCGGTCGAGTAGAACCCGAGCCGGGCAGCACGCTCGGAATCCCGGCCCAGTGACATCGCGGTGGATTCGTCGATCACCAGTTGCGCGGTGAGCAACCGCCGCCAACCGCGGACCCGGAGCAATTCCGCGAGACTCAGGCTGTACAGGGCGTTCCGGGCGCCGAGCATGATCGCGGTCGCGGCGCCGGCCAGTGGAGCACCGCCGCCGGCCACCACTCCGATCAGACCGAACTGGCTGCCGCCGGTGAACATCAGCAGCGACAGCGCCATCGTCTGCCAGAAGTCGAGACCCCCGGCCAGCGAGATGGCGCCGAAGGAGATGCCGTATGCGCCGGTGGCCACCGACACACCCATCGCATCACGCAGTACCTGCCCGCGGGTCAGACGCCAGGCGAGTTCCGGTTCGTCAGCCACCCGGTGTCAGGGGGTGACGTCGGGCAGCAGCCCGGGGGACCGGCGGCGGCGCAGCCACACCCGGCGACTTCCGTCCGAGAACCGCAGGACCCGGGCGAGCTCCCAACCGGAGAACTCCGCCCGGATCGCCAGCATCGTCGCCGCGGCCGATCGGGATACCCGGGCGTCGATCCGCAGCGGTTGGTACTCGTACTCGTCGGTGGCCGGTCGCCAGGTCGCCACCGACGGACGCACTCTGGGCGGCGTCGACTCCGACCCGGCGTCCGCTGCGCCGAGTGATGATTCCTGTCCGGCGATCCTGCTCACCTCCGTGACCCGGGAGCGCCGACCACGGCGACCCTGACAACTGCGCTGGATCGAGTGTGCCCTGCCCGCGGGCGCTCCGCGTCCACCGGCGCCGTTTCGTCGTCCTGATTCGACGCAACGACTGGGTCACTCGGCGGTGAGTTCGGCCTGCTCGGCGCGTGCGGCCGGGGCCTTGATCGCGGCGATCTCCGCGGTGAGCAACGATGCCAACCGGGTTCGGCGCGGGATGGAGCCGATGTGCTTGACCGCCCTCGCCAGCACCGGACCCGCTGCGTGCACGACGGAGAGGTGTCGTCGGGCCCTGGTCAACGCGGTGTAGACCAGCGGGCGGGACAGCATGTTGCCGGCTTCGGGCGGCATCACCGCAACGACCGCCTCCCACTCGGACCCCTGCGCCCGGTGCACGGTGATCGCCCAACCGTGCAACAGATCGGCCAAGGCCTTGCCGCTGATGTCGGACGAACCGCCGGTGAACGACACCCGCAACGCGTTGTCACCGCACGAGATCACCGTGCCCACCTCGCCGTTGGCGTATCCGGTCGGCTCCGCGTCGATGTGGTTGGCGGTGGCCACCACCCGGTCGCCGACGTCGAAACCGCGCACCGTGCCGGTTCCCGGATTCAACACCGCCTTCAGCGCCCGGTTGAGGGCCTGGGTACCGGCCGGCCCGCGGTGCACCGGGGTCACCACCTGGATCTGATCGGCCTCGCACTCGAACACTCGGGGGATGGAGTCGGTGACGAGCTGGACGACCCGTCTGGCTGCCTCCTCCGACCCTCGGGCCGGGACGATCACCACCTCGTGGGTCGGGTCTTCGACGCGGACCAGGTCCCCGGCCCGCACCGCGATGGCCAATCTCGCGATCGCGCCGCCCTCGGTCTGTCGGTACAGCTTGGTCAGTTCCGTCACCGGGACGGCGCCGCTGTCGATCAGATCACCGAGCACCCTGCCGGGTCCGATGGACGGCAGCTGCGCCGGGTCGCCGACGATCACCAGGTGCGTCGAGTCCGGGAGCGCCGAGATCAGCGCCGCCGCCAGCTCGACGTCCAACATGGATGCCTCGTCGATGACGACCAGGTCGGCCTCGATCTGATTGTCCGCGTCATGGTCGAAGATCGAACCCGTCGCGCCGGCGGACGGTGGCCGGGCGCCGAGCAGCCGGTGCACGGTGGTGGCGTTGTTGCCGGCCAGCTCCTCCAGCCGCTTCGCCGCCCGACCGGTCGGGGCGGCCAGTGCGATGTCGGCGTCCACCTTGCGGCAGAGCGCGACAACCGCGGCGACGGTCCGGCTCTTTCCGGTACCGGGGCCACCGGTGAGCAGGCTGACCCCGTGCGCGGCGGCCAGCGTGACGGCCCCGGCCTGCACCTCGTCCAAACCCTTCACGGCCCCCTTGACGGCGCGCTCACCGGCCATCGACGTCGCGGTCCGGACCAGCCTGGCCAGTCCCTCTGCGATGGTGATCTCCGCCTGCGCCAAAACATTTCGGGCAACCCACGGCTCGTCCGAACCACCCGGGTCGGCCACCCTCACCACACCGCCCGCCGTCACCGCCGCGGCAATCGCCGACTCCGCGTCCACCCCGAACGGCCGCAGGCCCTCAGCCACCAGTGACTCGGGGGCAGTGGTGTGGCCGTCCCTGGCGTACCGGGCGAGCGTCCATTCGACCAGCGCCCGGCCGCGCCGCGGGTCGTCCCGGCGCACGTCCGGTTCGATCTCCCTGGCGAGCCGATCCGCCTGCGCCACCGCGGCGTCGGGCAGCGACAGCAGCCGCCAGGGGTCCGCGCGCAGCGTTGCCGCAGCGCCGTCACCGAGCGCATCGGTGAGCCGCGCTGCCCAACGAGCCGGGATCTCCTGCGGCACCAGCAGTTCGACGATGTCGTACAGCTGGCCGGCGCCGATGAAGCTGGTGACCAGCCGGTTGGCCCGACGATCGGTCATCCGCGGCAGCCCGGCGAGCTTCTCGCTCGTCACGTCATCGGGGGAGTTGATGCCTGCCTCGGCGAGCCTGGCGGCCGTCGTCTGCCCGAGCCCCGGCCACAGGCCGGCGGCGGCGAACTCGGCGAACACGTCAGGCACGCCCGGACCCTACCTGCGCCCGCGCCGACCGCCGCGCACCTGACGAGACGGTTGATTATTCGGCCGGCGCAGGGCCTGCGCTGACATCGTCAAGGGCGCTGCGGATCTCGGCGGGCAGCACGATCTCCTCGGCGGCCAGTGATCCCAGCAGCTGCGCCCGATCCCGCGCGCCGATCACCACGCTGGTGACCGCGGGCCGATCCCGCACCCAGGCGCACGCAACGGCAAGCGGCGAGGTGCCGAGGCCCTCGGCGGCTGTCGCAACGGCCTCCACGATGCGCGCATGGTGGTCCGTGCGGTAACGGCCGACGTAACGGGTGAAATGCGGTGAGGCGCCGCGGGAGTCGGCCGGCGTGCCGTGCCTGTACTTGCCGGTGAGCACCCCCCGTCCCAGTCCGGCCCAGGCCAGGAATCCGGCACCGTGCACCCCCGCGGCCGGCAACACCGATTGCTCAGGACCCCGCTCCAGCAGGGAGTACTCCGACTGGACCGACACGAGCGGAGTGTCCGGCGACCCGGCGCGGAGCCAGCCGGCCAGGGTGGCCAACTGCCATCCGTTGACGCCGGACAGGCCGACGTAGGTGGCGCGGCCGGAGTCGACAGCGGTCCGCAGGGCGGCACAGGTCTCTTCGAACGGCACGGCCGCGTCGAACCCGTGGACCTGCCACAGGTCGACGTGGTCGGTCGCCAGCCTGCTCAACGACTCGTCCAACGCCGCGAGCAAGCGGCCGCGGCCACCCCCGACTCCGACGGTCGTCGTGGACAGCACCACCGACGACCGGCTGACCACGTCCGGAACCAGGGTCCCGAGAATCGATTCGGCATCGCCGTCGCCGTAGATGTTGGCGGTGTCGATGAACGTGCCGCCGGCCCCGACGAAGGCCTCCAGCGCCGCCGCGGCGTCATCGGCATCGGTGTCCCTGCCCCAGGTCATGGTGCCCAACCCGAGCCGGGACACCTCCAGCCCACTTCGGCCGACGCGACGCGAATCCATGTCGGCAAACCTATCGACTCCTGATCGCCGGTCCCGGCAGCGGCACGGGCGATCCGGTGGTGATCCGGGGCGGCCTCCCGCACCCGGTACCGTTGCCGGGGCGTTGTGGGCCGAAAGATCACCGAGCAAGGGGCGAAAAACAAGCGTGGGACAACGAATGCGCATCGGCCTGAACCTCGGGTACGTGACGACCGCCGAAGAGCTGATCGACAACATCGCCCTGGCGCAGGCCGCAGAATCGCTCGGCTTCGACACGGTGTGGGCCGCTGAGGCCTACGGCTCCGACGCGGTGACGGTGTTGGCCGCCATCGCCGCCCGGACACACCACATCGGCATCGGATCGGCCGTCCTGCAGATCCCGGGCCGATCACCGGCGATGACGGCCATGACGGCCGCCACCCTGGACGCACTGTCGTCCGGCCGGTTCACGCTCGGGCTCGGAGTGTCCGGACCGCAGGTATCGGAGGGCTGGCACGGTGTCCGGTTCGCCGATCCGCTCGGCCGGACCCGCGAGTACGTGCAGATCGTCCGGCAGGCCGTGAAGCGCCGGCGGGTGACGGCCGGCGGCACGCATTTCACGCTGCCGTTGCCGGACGGCCCGGGCAAGTCGCTGGTGTTGGCCCTACAACCGGTCCGGCCCGAGATTCCCATCTATCTGGCTGCACTCGGACCGAAGAACCTCGATCTCACCGGCGAGATCGCCGACGGCTGGCTGGCCATCTTCTTCGACCCGGAGGTCGCCGGCGGATCGCTCGCCCGGATCCGCGACGCCGCCACCGCCGCCGGCCGTGACCCCGACTCCATCGACATCTGTGCGTCGGTGCCGGTCTCGGTGCACGACGACCCGACGGTGGCTGCCGACCGGGTGCGGGGACACGCCGCGCTCTACATCGGCGGTATGGGGTCGGCCAAGACGAACTTCTACCACCGCACCGCCACCGAGATGGGCTACGGCGCGGAGGCGGACCAGGTGCAGGAGAGATTCATGTCCCGGGACTACGCCGGGGCCGCCGCGGCCGTCCCGTACGACTTCATCGACCGGACCAGCCTGCTCGGCGACCAGGACAGGATCTCCGAGCGGCTCGGTCGACTCTCCGCGGCCGGGGTGACCTCGATCAGCGTCAGCTGCTTCGATCGCGACCTGGAGTCGAAGATCGCCACCCTGACCACCGTGATGCGGGCCGCCGACCAGCTCGGGGCGACCGCGTGAACCTGTTCCAGGCGATCATCCTGGGCATCGTGGAGGGGCTCACCGAGTTCCTGCCCGTGTCCTCGACCGGCCATCAGACGATCGTCGCCGGCCTCATGGGGCTGCAGATCGACGACCCGTCCATCACGTCTTTCATCGCGGTGATCCAGATCGGCGCCATCGCCGCGCTCGTCATCTACCTGCGTCAAGACATCTGGCGGCTGCTGAAGGCCTGGGTGCGCGGCCTGGGCAGCGCAGAGGCGAGACGTGATCCGAGTTACCGCGAAGCCTGGTTGGTGATCATCGGCTCGCTGCCGATCGCCGTCGTCGGCGTGGTGTTCCGGGATTTCATCAAGGGACCGCTGCGGTCGTTGTGGGTGGTGGCCATCGCCCTGATCGTCTGGGGTGTGGTGATGCTGATCGCGGAGTACGTCGCGAAGCAGGATCGGCACGAGAAGGACCTCGACCTCAAGGACGCCCTGATCATCGGCGGCACCCAGGCGTTGGCGCTGATCCCGGGCGTCTCGCGATCCGGCGCAACGATCTCGGCGGGCCTGATGCTGGGAATCGATCGGGTCACCGCGGCCAGATTCGGCTTCCTGCTGGGTATCCCGGCACTGGCCGGCGCCGCTGTACTCGAGGTTCCGGACGCGATCCGGTCCGGCGGGGTCGGTCTTTTCCTGACCCTGGTCGGCACCGCGGTGAGCTTCGTCGTCGCCTACCTGACCGTCGCCTGGATGCTCCGCTTCGTCTCCCGGCACACGATCCGGGTGTTCGTCTGGTATCGATGGGCTTTGGCGGTCGCCCTGATCATCGCGCTGAGCACCGGGTTCGTCACCGCGAACGGGGTCTCGGCGTGAGCAGCGGGCCGACCGCACACGGTGCGTCGACGGCAACCTCGACGGACTCTGCCGCAAACGGCGAGAAGACCGAGGACAGCCCGCCACCACCACCTGTCGTCACCGTCGTGCTGGTCCGGCACGGCCGCTCCAGCGCCAACACCGCGGGAATCCTGGCCGGCCGGACGCCCGGTGTGAACCTGGACGACCACGGCCGCGGGCAGGCCGACAAGGTCGCGGAACGGTTGGCCGGCACGAAGTTCGACCGGTTGATCTCCTCTCCGCTGGACCGCTGCCGCCAGACCGTGACGCCGTTCGCCGAGGCCACCGGGCTGCCGGTCGAGCTCGAGGAGCGGTTCGCCGAGGTCGACTACGGCGACTGGTCGGGTCGGCCACTCAAGGACCTGGCCACCGAACCACTCTGGCGCACCGTGCAGCAGCACGCCTCCGCCGCCGTCTTTCCCGGCGGTGAGGGATTGGCCGAGGTCTCCGCCCGCGCCGCGGCCGGCATCCGGGACGTCCGTGCTGCCGCCACCGCCGATCAGACCGTGTTGATCTGCTCCCACGGGGACGTCATCAAGTCGATCCTGGCGGATGCACTCTGCATGCATCTGGACTCGTTCCAGCGGATTGTGGTCGCGCCGGCGTCGATCTCGGTCATCCGGTACACACCGCATCGCCCGTTCGTCGAACGGATCAACGACACCGGCGACCTCGGTTCGATCAGTCCGTACCCCGCACCGGCTGCTGAGCCCGCAGACCCGGCCGCTTCGACCGACGATTTGGCCGCGGCGACCGACGGCCAGGCCGTCGCTGCGGGAGCGCCGGTGCCACCGTCCTCGACCTCCGACGCCGTTCCGGGCGGGGTCGCCGGGTGAATCCGTCGGACCACTAAGCTCGAAGGTGCCATGTCACGTCAGATCCACGTCTTCCGCTCACCCGACAGGTTCCTTGCCGGAACCGTCGGGCAACCCGGCGAACGCGAATTCTTCCTGCAGGTCGTCGACGGCCGGCGGGTGCTTTCCGTCTCCTGCGAGAAACAGCAGGTAGCGGTGCTCGCCGATCGCCTCGGCTCGTTGATCACCGAGGTGGCCCGCCGGTTCGGCGCCGAGGCCGACTCTTCCGGCAGCATCCCGGTCGGCGAACTCTCGCTGTCCACGCCGGTCGAGGCGGAGTTCCGGGTCGGCACGATGGGCCTGGCCTGGGATGGTGAGGGCTCGCAGGTGATCGTCGAACTGCTTGCCCTGTCCGAGGAGGAGGTCGGCGAGGAGATCGTGCTGGAGGACCGGGAGGACGGGCCAGACGCTTTGCGGGTCTTTTTGTCCCTCGGCGAGGCACGTGATTTCGCCAAGCACGCCGAACTGGTGGTCGCGGCGGGGCGGCCGCCGTGCCCGCTCTGCAACAACCCGTTGGATCCCGAGGGACACATCTGTCCCCGGCTGAACGGCTACCACCGCGGTGCCCTCGGCTGAGCCGGCGTCGACGGAAGGACTTCCCGCCGCAGTCGCCGACATCATCACCCGCGGCGAGATCACGGTCACCGGACGACTCACCGACGCCTCCAACCTGACGCTGCTGGGTGAGGCCACCCTGGACGGCCTCACCATCCCGTGCATCTACAAGCCGGTTCGCGGCGAGCGGCCGTTGTGGGACTTCCCGGACGGCACCCTGGCCGAGCGGGAGCTCGCGGCGTTCCTGGTATCGCACGCGGCCGGCTGGAACTGCGTGCCGCTCACTGTGATCAGGGACGGCCCCTACGGGCCGGGGATGGTGCAGCGGTGGATCGAGGACGCCGACCCGGATCAGGTCGTCGACCTGGTTCCGATCGACGCCATCCCGGCCGGCTGGCTGCCGGTGCTGCGGGCCGTGGACACCGACGGTGATCCGGTCGCTGTGGTGCACGCCGACAACCCGGCGCTGGCCGTCCTCGCCGGGTTCGACGCGGTGGTGAACAACGCGGACCGCAAGGGTTCCCACGTTCTGCCGACCGCGGACGGCCGCATCCTGGGAGTCGACCACGGCCTGTGCTTCCACACCGACGACAAACTGCGCACCATCCTCTGGGGCTGGGCCGGAAAACCGCTGCCGCAACAGGTGATCGACGGAATCGAGCGGCTGCGGACCGAGTTGGACGGCGAGCTCGGCGACCGTCTCGACGAACTGATCACCACGGCCGAGATGGCCGCGCTGCGGGTGCGGCTGGCCGAGCTCTCCGTCACCAGGGTCTTCCCCCGGGCACCGGGTCATCGCACACCGATTCCCTGGCCGCCGCTGTGAGCGCGCTGACCGGACTGGTCAGAACCGCCTCCCGCGCGGTCGGCGGACTCACCCTCGACCTGTCCAGCGGGGCGGCCCGAGCGGTCGAGGCGGCCCAGGCCGCCGTCAGCGGGGAGACCATCGGGCCGGCCACCCTCAAGGTGGCGGTGGTCATCCTGTCGGACGAGACCGGCCGGCCGCTGCTGGAACCCGCAGCGCTGCAGCCTGCCCTCGACCTGGCAGGAACGGTGCTCAGCGCGGAATCTGGCATCCGGGTTCGGGTCACCGGCATCCAGGTGATCGACGAACCGGCGCCGCCGCGGGCGTTGGATCCGCGGGCGAACAAGCGCCTGCTGCTCGACGACGTGCTCGGCCGGACCGAGTTCTACCGGCGGCATTCCGCGCCGATCGATCTGGCCACCGCGGTGGTCGGAGCTCCGATCACCGTGATCGTGGTGCGGAACATCGCCGGGCGGGTCACCGGCTGCTCGCTGGGGATTTCGGCGGACTGGGTGATCGTCCAGGCCGCACTGTTCGATCCGGAGCAACCGCACACCTACGACGAGACGGTGCTGGTGCACGAACTCGGTCACGCGCTGAACCTTCCGCACCACCGGGCGAAACAGAACCTGATGTATCCGGCGTCCTCGCCGCCAGGGGACGTCCGTGGCATCACACTTCAGGGTTGGCAGACCGCCGTCCTGCACGCCAATCGCCATGTGGTGCCGGGTGTCTCGAGCTGATCAGCACGAAGCCGGTGCGCTCGGGAGCCGTCGGCGTCCCACTCCTGGTCCGACCAGTCCGCCGCCGGCTCACCAGGCTTGTGGGTGCCGAACGTCCACTCGTAGGCCTCGGGATCCACCACCCGGAACCGGTATTTTCCCCACTCGGTGGGGCCGGGTTCCCACACCACGTCGGCGTTCACGGCAGCCGACGAGGCGTAGGCAGCATCCACCGAGGCTTCTGCGGCTCGCCGGCCTCCGGTGATGACGGGGGAAACTTCCGGTGACGGCCACGATTAAGGTGGAGCGGTGCAGTCCTGGAGCCGACCACCCGTACCGTCCCTTCCCGGTTCACCGGAACCCCTGCGGCTGTATGACACCGCCACCGAGGCGATCACGCCGACGGCGCCGGGGGAGACCGCCACCATCTACGTCTGCGGCATCACGCCGTACGACGCCACCCACCTGGGTCATGCGGCCACCTACCTGGCCTTCGACCTGGTGCAACGCGTCTGGCTGGACAACGGGCACCGCGTGCACTCGGTGCAGAACATCACCGACATCGACGATCCACTGCTCGAACGGGCGCACCGGGATTCGATCGACTGGCGCGATCTGGCCGCCAGGGAGATCCAACTCTTCCGGGAGGACATGACCGCGTTGCGGGTGCTGCCGCCGGACGACTACATCGGCGCGGTCGAGGCGATGGACGAGGTGTCGGACGGAGTACGCCGACTGCTGGACTCGGGCGCCGCCTACCGGGTGGACGACCCGCAGTTCCCGGACGTCTACTTCGATATCGCGGCCGCCCCGAAGTTCGGCTACGAATCCCGGTACGACCTGGCCACCATGCTGAAGCTGTCCGCCGAGCGGGGCGGCGACCCGGACCGCGCGGGCAAGCGGAACCCGCTCGACCCGCTGCTCTGGCGGACGCCGAGAGAGGGCGAGCCGTCATGGGAGTCACCGGTCGGTCCGGGACGGCCGGGCTGGCACATCGAATGCGCGGTGATCGCCGGCAACCGACTCGGCCCGACCATCGACGTACAGGGCGGTGGCAGCGATCTCATCTACCCGCACCACGAATGTTCGGCGGCGCACGCCGAGGTACTGACCGGCGTCGCGCCGTTCGCCCGGCACTACAGCCATGCCGGGATGATCTCGCTCGAGGGCGAGAAGATGTCGAAGTCCCGCGGCAATCTGGTCTTCGTCTCCAGGCTGCTGGCTGCCGGCGTGGATCCGATGGCCATCAGGGCTGCCCTGCTGGCGGGTCACTACCGGACCGATCGGCCGTGGTCCGACGATCTGCTCGATGCCGCGTCGAGCCGTCTGGACCGGTGGCGGGCAGCGGCGCAACGGTCCGGCACGCCGGCGTCGTCGGTGGTCGGCGAGCTGCGATCCGCCCTGGCCGACGATCTTGACACGCCGACCGCGTTGGCGGCACTCGATCGCTGGGCCTCGGACGACACCCTCGACGGGGCGCTTGTCGCCGACGCCGCCGATGCCCTACTCGGGCTGACTCTCAGGTAGAGGTCGATGCTTTGCCTGGAGTTTGGAGCCGACCGTGTTTGCGATGATCCGTGCGGGGCACCGGATGAAGGACATCCCGACAGAGGAGGGTTTTTGATGACCGAAGGCGAACCGCACCGCCAGCAACCGACCGACGAGGAGAAGTTCGCGGCAGCGGGTGCCGAGGATTACCTGGGAGTGCCGGTCAGCGACGAGGAACTGGCCGATGTCTGGACGTCCCGACCCGATCCGGACAAGTCCGGTGCCGAGGGGCCCGATCAGAACAAGCCCGCATCTCAGGACGAGCCCGACTGATCGCGGCGCGAACTCAGGACGCAGAATTCGTTGCCCTCCGGGTCGGCCAGCACCACCCAGGGCACGTCGCTCTGCCCGACGTCCACCCGGCAGGCACCCAGCGCGAGCAGCCGATCGACCTCGGCGTCCCGGTCGTCGGGCCGGAAGTCCAGGTGCAACCGGTTCTTGATCGTCTTGACCTCCGGCACCGTCCCGAAGATCAGTCCTGGGAGCCTGTCCTCGGTCGGCCTGATCTCGACCTCATCGGTGTCCTGCACCCAGTACCGCCAGCCCAACGCGTCCGACCACCAGCGAGCGAGGGCGATGGGATCGGCGCAGTCGATCACGACCTGCTCCCATTCCAGGCTCATCGGGCGCGGCCGCCCGCCTCACCGGGACGGGGTCCGCGACGGCGCAGATAGCGTTCGAATTCGGCGGCGATCGACTCACCGGAAGCCGGCTTGAGCGGCTCGTCCTCCTCCTCGCGTTCCTCCAGCGCCCGGATGTACTCGGAGATCTCGTCGTCCTCGGCGGCGATCTGCGAGACCTCGGCCTCCCAGTCGTCGGCCTGCGACGGCAGCGTGCCGAGCGGAACCTCGATGTCCAGGATCTCCTCGACCCGGTGCAGCAGCGCCAGCGTCGCCTTGGGCGACGGCGCCTGGGAGACGTAGTGCGGCACCGACGCCCAGAACGACAGCGAGGGGATCCCGGCCTGCACACAGGCGTCCTGGAACACCCCGGAGATGCCGGTCGGTCCTTCGTACCGGGAGCGGGCCAGGCCCATCCTCGCCGCGGTCTCCTCGTCGTGGGCCGATCCGGTGACCTGGATCGGACGGGTGTGCGGCACGTCGGCGAGCAGCGCCCCGAGCCCGATCACGGTCGCCACCTGATGGTCGACGGCGATCTTGAGCAGTTCGTCACAGAAGGCACGCCAGCGGAAGTTCGGCTCGATCCCGTGCACCAGGATGACGTCGCTCGGCGATCCCTCGAGACGGCAGGCCGAGAGTCTGGTGGTGGGCCAGTCGATGGTCCGGGTCACGCCGTCGATCAGCCGGACGGTGGGCCGGCTGACCTGGAAATCGTAGAAGCCCTCCGGATCCAGTTCGGTCAACGGGGTCGCGTCCCAGGTCAGGCCCAGTTGCTCCACGGCGGCCGTTGCGGCGTCTCCCGCGTCGTTCCACCCTTCGAAGGCGGCGATCATCACCGGGTTGCGCAGGGGTGCCTCTCTCACGCAGGTCAGCCTACGTGCGTTCGGCGGCGGCGTCGGGCCGGACGCCGGTGGGTCGCGGATCGGTGGAGCCGCACGCTCGTCGGCACCCCGAAATGACGCCGACCACCAGCGACGGCAGCCGGGCCTACCCTGTTCGGAATGAGCACCGGACCGGCGGATCCAGAATTGGCCCCTCTCGGCGCCGTGCTGTTCGACATGGACGGCACCCTGGTCGATTCCGAGCCGTTGTGGGCGGTCTCGATGGACCGGGTCGCGGTCCGGTTGGGCGGCAGCCTGTCGCCGGAGATGGCGACCGCGACGACCGGACAATCGATCCCGACCTCCGTCGGGATGTTGCTCGAGGACCTCGGGTCCGGCGAGAGCGTCGAGGAGACGACGTCACTGTTGCTGGCGTTGACGGCGGAGGTCTTCGCCGAGGACCTGCTGTGGCAGCCCGGCGCCGAAGAGCTGATCGACGCCCTCCGGGCCGTCGGGATCCGGACCGCGCTGGTCACCAACTCGCCGCGAACCCTGGTCGACGTCGCCCTCGCCGGCCTGCTCGGCGAGCACCGGTTCGATGTCACGGTCTGTGGTGACGAGGTGCTGGACGGCAAGCCGTCACCCGTCCCGTATCTGACCGCGATGGAGGGTCTCGGGTTGACCGCGGCCGACTGTCTGGCCGTGGAGGACTCGCCGTCCGGTACCGCGGCGGCCGTGGCGGCCGGCATCGCGGTGCTGGTGGTTCCGTCCGAGGTCGAGGTGCCGGAGGGTCCGGGCCGGATTTTCGCGTCGTCCCTGCTCGGAGCGACGGTCGAGGAGCTCCGGCACATCCATCGGGAATTCCGCCGGTTCGTCCACCGCACCGGATGAGAATGACGGTGCGGGCCAACGGGCCGGCCGCGCCCGCCGCCGTGTGGGACAGGTACGTGCGGCCGCAACGCTGGTCGGAATGGTCGCCGCAGATCAGGTCGGTGGACTACCCGGGTGAGATCATCGCCGCCGGCGGCACCGGCGTGGTGCACGGTCCGTGTGGTGTGCCGGTCCGGTTCGAGATCGACGAGGTCGATCACGATGTCCGGCGGTGGAGCTGGCGGGTGAAAGTTGCCGGCATCGCCATGTCCCTCGGGCACTCAGTAGCGCCCGCCGAATCCGAATCCGAATCCGAATCCGACGGTCGGCCACCTCGGCGACCACTCAGGCCGCCGATGGCGGCGGGACGACCACGACGCTGGTGATCGAGGGACCGGCGCCTATTGTGTTGGGTTACGCACCGATTGCCCGAATCGCCTTGGAGCGCCTGGTCCGGTAAGCATGCGACAGGGGTCCCGTTGCAACAGCCGGCGACGGGACGACCGGGAAAAGGGGGCCTGATGTCCACCACACTCCGCCGTTGCGGATCGCTTGCACTCGCTGCGGCCGGCATCGCGCTGCTCGCCGCCTGCGCGACGACCACCGCCGGCACCGCCGCAGTGGCGCCGAACGCGACGCCCCGCAGTTCCGCGGTCACCACCACCGAGCGGACGACCGAGACCACCACGCCAACGACGACCCGGACGACGCCGCCGTCCACCACCAAGTCGACGACGTCGAGCTCCACCCCCGCGATCACCGTGCGGCCGACGGACTCGGCGGGCGCTTCGGCGACAGCGACCTCGACCCTGCTGTTCGACGGCGACTGCTTCAACTTCGCCGGCAGCGATGTCACGACCATCGACTGCGCGCAACTGCACGACGGCCAGGTGTTCAAGAGCGGGGTGGCGCTCACCGCCGTCGATCCTGCGGAGACCTCGGCCGATGCCTGGTCGAAGGCCGCAAACGACGCCTGCGTCACCGATTTCCACACCTTCGTCGGCTCGGACCAGCCCGACGACTACGTGCAGTCGTTCGTCATCACCTCGGAAACCGGCGGGCCGCCGGAGGTTGCCTGCACCGTGCTGGACACCGCGGGCGGGAAGTGGGCCGGGACAGCGGAAAGCGTCAGCGGGTCCTACGTGGGCATCGACGTCGGCGACTGCTTCGATTACCCGACCGCGCTGCTCGATGCCGCCGAGCTGCCCTGCGACCAGCCGCATGATGCCGAGATGTACGTCGTGGACGGCCCTCTCGGCCTCGACCCGCCGGAAACGCCGTACCCGACCGAGCAGCAGTGGCAGGACCTCTCGACGACGGTGTGCCTGGGTGCCTTCGCCGACTACACCGGGCAAAGCTACGAATCGGCGCTGGACCTGGGTTACACCTTCGTCTACCCGCTGGAACCCGACTGGTCCGATGTCACCCTGCGGACAGATGAGTTGCGCGGTTACCTCGATCGACGGCACCAAGCTGGTCGGCAGCAAGCGCGCCTGATCCGCCTTCCGGACAATCACGGCGCAGCCGAGCCTCTCGCGTCCTCCTGCTCGACCAGAGCCAGCAGGTCCTTGAGCCGGTCGAGACCGCGCAACGGCTGGGCCATCCGGTGATTGCCGGCGAAGGTGCCGCGGTGACGGTTCAGGAACCACCAATAGCCGGCGGTGAACGGGCAGGCATCATCTCCGACCCGGACCGAGGGCCGGTAACGGCAACCTCCGCAGTAATCGCTCATCCGGTCGATGTACGCACCGCCGCCGGCGTACGGCTTGGTGGTGATCAGTCCGCCGTCCGCGTGCTGGGACATGCCCACCACGTTCGGCACCATGACCCAGTCGTACCCGTCGACGAAGGCGCGATGGAACCAGTCCGTCACCTGCAACGGATTCCAACCGCGTTGCATCGCATGGTTTCCCAGCACCATCAGCCGGGGAATGTGGTGCACCCAACCGTGGTCCCGCAGATCGCCCAGGATCGACGACAGGCAGTTCGCCTCGACGGCATCGGCATCCAGCTCGGCGAACCATGCGGGGATGTCGCGATCGGCGTGCAACCCGTTGCGGAAGCGGTAGTCGGGACCGAGGTGCCAGTACAGGTTCCAGATGTAGTCCCGCCAGCCGATCAATTGTCGGACGAACCCCTCCACCGAGGAGATCGGCAGATCGTCATGGCGACAGGCGGTCTCGACCCGGCGCACCAGCTCGAGCGGATCGAGCAGCCCGAGATTCAGCGAACTGGACATCAGTGAATGCGCCAGCCAGGGATCGCCGGCCAGCATCGCGTCCTCGTAGGGTCCGAAGGCCGTCAGGCGGTGGTCGACGAAGTGCTGAAACGCGGCCAACGCCTCGCTCCGGGTGGCGGGAAACCGGCGGGGGCCGTCGACGCCGATGAAGCCGACATCACCGTCCGCCGCCCAGCGATCGAGGTCGCGCCGGACCTCGTCGTCGATCTCGTCCTCCTCCGGCCACCAGGGGGCGGGCACCCCGACCCCGGTGACCGGTGGTCCGCCGCGGGTGGCCTTGGGCGGCGGCAAGCGGTTCTGCTGGTCGTAGTTCCACTGCCCGCCGACCGGTTCGTCGCCGTCCATCAGCACATCCAGTCGGCGTCGGGCCAGCCGGTAGTGGTCCTCCATGAGCAGCCGGCGGGCACCCCGGGCATTGGCCCAGTCGGCGAATTCGGCCATCGAGGTCGCGAATCCGCGAGCCGGCAGCAGACGCACTCCGGGCGTGCGCTCGACCAGGTCGCGGGCCGCGTAGCTGGTCGGGTGACACACGGTCAGTTCGGCGCCGGCCGGCCGGTCGCGCAGCACCTCCGAGTAGGTCGCTGCCGTGCGGTACTCGCAGCGGTCACCCAGCTCGGCCGCCCGATGCCGCATCGCCGACAGCACCAGATGTGCCTTCTGGCGGTGGAATCTGCGTCGGGCGAACACCTTTCGCGACTCGATCAGCAGCACCCGCTGGTCGTCCGAATCCAGGAAATGCGGACCGAGTTGATCGCCGAACAGCCAGCGGACCGGTTCACTCCCGGCTTGACCGGACGCCCGGCGGCCGGTCATTCGCCGGCGGGCGCGATGACCACGGCGGTGTGCGGCGGCAGCGACAGCTGCTCGCTGCTGACCTCTGCTCCGGGCTGGGTGGCCAGCAGCAGCGATCCGGCGGGTTCCTGCAGGGTGATGGTGCGCAGCTCGTCCGAGAAATTCACCACGATCCGCAGCCCGGAACGATCGATCAGCAGCCACCGGTCGTCGTCGTCGTGGTCGGTCACGTTGCGGGCGAACCGCGGATCGGTCAATTCCGGTCTCGACCGGCGCAGCGCGATGAGATCCCGGTACAGCTGCAGCATCTCGGCGTGATCGCCGACCTGTGCCTCGTCCCAGTTCAGCTTCGAATCCAGGAACGTCGACTCGGCCTGCGGATCGGGCACCAGGCTCTTGTCCCAGCCCATCCTGGCGAACTCCTCCAGCCGGCCCTGCCGGGTGGCCTCGCCGAGCTGCTCGTCCGGATGCGAGGTGAAGAACGCCCACGGCGTCGAGGCCGCCCACTCCTCGCCCATGAACAACATCGGGGTGAACGGGCCGGTCAGCACCAGCACCGCGGCGATGGCCAGGTCGGCGGGGGAGAGGGTGGCGGTGAGCCGGTCACCGATGGCCCGGTTGCCGATCTGGTCGTGGTCCTGGGAGTACCCGATGAATCGCCAACTCGGGGTGAGCAGGGTGTCGACGGGCCGACCGTGATCGCGCCCACGGAAGCTGGAGAAGGTGCCGTTGTGGAAGAACGCATCCGTCATCACCTTGGCGATGGCCGACATCGGGCCGAAATCGGCGTAGTAGCCGTCGGTCTCCCCGGTCAGGGCCACGTGGATGACGTGATGGAAGTCGTCGTTCCACTGCGCTGTCATCCCGTAGCCGTTGACCTCACGCGGGTTGATCAGCTTCGGGTCGTTCAGGTCCGACTCGGCAATCAGCGTCAGCGGACGGCGGACGTGGGCCGAGAGCACATCGACCTCGGTGGCCATCTCCTCGAGCAGGTGCACGGCGTGACTGTCGACCAGCGCATGCACGGCGTCCAACCGCAATCCGTCGACGTGGTAGTCGTGCAACCACATCTGCACGTTGTCCAGGATGTAGCGCCGCACCTCGCCGGACTCGGGACCGTCCAGGTTCAGCGATTCACCCCAGGTGCTCTGCGGTCCTTCCTCGTTGATGTACGGACCGAACACCGGCAGGTGGTTCCCGGCCTTGCCGAGGTGGTTGTAGACGACGTCCTGAATCACGGCGATCCCGCGTTGATGGCAGGCGTCGACGAACCGCTGATAGGCCCGCGGGCCGCCGTAGCTCTCCTGCACCGTGAACCACAGCACCCCGTCGTAGCCCCAGTTGTGGGTGCCGGCAAACCCGTTGACCGGCAACAGTTCCACCATGTCGACGCCGATCGAGACCAGATGGTCGAGCCGCTCGATCGCGGAGTCCAGGGTGCCGACCGGGGTGAAGGTGCCGATGTGCATCTCGTAGATCACGCTGCCGGGCAGGCGGCGTCCGGTCCACGCCGAGTCGCCCCACTGATAGGACGACGGATCGAACGTGCGGCTCAGCCCGTCGACCCCGTCGGGTTGCCGGCGGGACCGCGGATCCGGCCGGACGAAAGGGTTGTCGTCGACCCGGAAGCCGTAGTCGATCTCGTCGGCCGAAGCTGCCGGAGCGACACCGTCGGCCGGGGTCACCGCCGCCGTCCACCAACCCTGGTCCTGCGCTGTCATGGGGTATTCGCCGTCGCCGACCACCAGCACCACCGTGGCCGCTCGGGGGGCCCAGACGCGGATCTCGCGGGTCATCTTCGCCTTTCGTTCAGCTCGCCTTCGGTCATTCGCCGTTCTGCACCAGCAGGGCGACCGGATATCGTTGCAGCACCTCGCCGACCGGCACCCGGCCGCTGAACGGGCGATCGGTGAGGGCATCGATCCACGATCCGGCGGGCAGCTCGACGGCGGTCTCCGCCCAACCCCCGGCTGATTCCAGTCCGGCCGGCAGCCTGGTCGCGATGGTCAGTGCCCCGCCGCGATCGAAGGCAAACACATGCGCTGCGGCCGATCCCGATGCGATGACGGGGGTGTATCCCTGGAACAATTCCGGACGATCCCGGCGTAGCCGCAGCGCCCGAGTGGTCACCAGCAGCTTCGCTGCGCCCTCGTCGTCGATCTCCGGCAACGTGCCGGCATCGATGCCGGCCAGCAGTTCCGCCCGGCGCCGGTAGTCCACCGGCCGCCGGTTGTCCGGGTCGACCAGCGACAGGTCCCAGAGTTCGGTGCCCTGGTAGACATCCGGGACGCCGGCGCCGGTGAGCTGGATGAGCTTGGCGGACAGCGAGTTCGACCAGCCGAACGGGCGGAGCCGGTCGGCCGTCGCCGAGATGTCGGCGGCCAGCACAGCGTCGTCATAGACGGCGTCCACCAGGGCGTGCATCCGCTCCTCGAAGGCGCCGTCCGAGTCGATCCAGGCGGTGGAGACCCCGGCCTCCCGCGCGGCCTTCTCCGCGTAGGCGTGCAGCCGGTCGCGCTCGATCGGCCAGGCCCCGACGGTGGCCTGCCAGATCAGGTTGGCCAGCGGCCCGTCCGACAGCGGTGCCAACCGGTTCCACCGCCGCACGGCGGCCGCCCAGTCCTGCGCCACCTCGGAGATCACCGAGATCCGGGCGCGGACGTCCTCCGAGCGTTTGGTGTCGTGGGTGGAAAGCGCGGTCAAGGTGGCGGGGGTGCGCTGCAGGCGATCGAGCTGGATCCGATGCAGCGCTTGCGGATCGAGTGAGAACTGAGCGGGCTCACCACCCACCTCGGTCAGCGAGGTGAGCCGGGTCCACCGGTAGAAGGCGCAGTCCTCGACCCCTTTGGCCATCACCATGCCGGAGGTCTGTTGGAACCGGACCGCCAGTTCGGTGTCGACATCACCCAACCGGCGAGCGATCTCGCGAATCACTCCGGCGATCTCCGGACGGCTCGCGCAGGCGGTGGCGGCGGCCTCGGCCAGATAGTCCGCGCCCTGCGGCAGGTAGGTCCGGTACACCGTGAAGGAACTCAGCAGCTCGGCGATGGCGTCCTCGGCGTCGTCGACATCGGGCGCCAGCCTGGCCAGCCGCAGCACCTCCGAGCGCAGTATCCCGTCCGCGACGGCCCGTTTGGTGGCGCGGGTCATCGCCGCCCAGTCCACCCGCAGGCCGCCCCGCAACTCGGTGTCCAGGTCGTCCAGCACCGACTCACCCGCCGGGTCGGTGAACAGCCGGTCCAACGCAGCGAGCGCCTCATACCCGGTGGTGCCCGCGCACGCCCAGTCCGCGGGCAGCGTCTCGTCGCCCTCGATGATCTTTTCCACCACCACGTACCGGTGGTCGATCAGCTCGGCCAGGTCGGCCAGGTAGCCGCCCGGATCGGCGAGCCCGTCCGGGTGATCGATCCGCAGTCCGTCGACCCAGCCACGGTCGGTCCAGCGCTCGATCTCCTGGTGCGACTCCCGGAAGACCTTCGGCACCTCGACCCTGATCCCGGCCAGCGTGGTGATCGCGAAGAACCGTCGGTAGTTCAGCTCGGCGTCCGCCCGTCGGTAGTTCATCAGCTCATAGTGCTGACGGGCCAATACTTCTCGAGCGGAACCACCGCCGGTGCCGTCGGCGATCGGCAGTCGGTGCTCGTAATAGCGCAGTTCGTCGTCGACGATCTGCAGCGCGTCCAACTCGTCGTCGCCGTCGCCGAGAATCGGCAACCGGATCTTCCCTCCGCTGATCGACCAGTCGATGTCGAACGCAACGGCATGTTCGGAATCCCGACCCCGGCGCAGCACGTCCCACCACCAGACCGCCAGCTCAGGACTGGCCACCCCGACGTGGTTGGGCACGATGTCGACCAGCACCCCGAGACCGGCGCCGTGCGCCGCTGTGGCGACGCCGGCCAGCGCGTGGTCGCCGCCGCGGCTGTCGTCCACCTTGCCGTGGTCCACGACGTCGTAGCCGTGTTCCGAACCCGGCTCTGCGGCCAACACCGGTGAGAGGTACACCCAGTCGATGCCGAGATCCTGCAGGTACGGCACCAGCGCAGCGGCGTCCTGCAAATCCCAGTCCTGGGTGATCTGCAGCCGATAGGTGGAGCGGGGGACGCGGACATCGGCCATCGGCGACGTCACTTCTTCTTCGGCCGGCGACCGCGGGCGGCCGGCTTTTCCCCGGCCGGCGGCTCGTCGGAACCCGGTTCCGGGTTGCCGGCGTCCGGGTTGGTGGCGCCCGCCTGCTCCTCCGCCCGGACCGGCGATGCCACCACCTGCTCGGTGGTCTGCTCAGGGCGTGACGGCCCTGAGTCGTCGTGCTCCGGGATGTGCACCCCCGACTCGGCACGCATCGGAACCGGGACGGGCGCGATGGTCGGCACCGCCGCGGCGGCCTGGCCGGATGTCGGTTCCTCCAACGAGCCGGCAAGTGCCTGCAGGACGACCATTCCCTTGCTGGAGACGACCACCGAGCTTCCACCCTGAATGGTCTCCGGCAGGTCGGGGACACCGGAGGTGTCGATGACCAGCCGCCACGCCGGGGCGAACTCCTCCGGCGGCAGGACCCAGTCCAAGCCCTCGTCATGGGCGTTGAACAGCAGCAGGAACGAGTCGTCGACGACCCGCTGCCCGCGGGTGTCCATCCCGCTGATGCCGTTGCCGTTGAGGAACATTCCGATGGACCGGCCGAATCCGGCGTCCCAGTCCCCCGGCTTCATCAGAGCGCCGGCCGGGGTCATCCAGACGATGTCGGGCAGCGGCTCACCCTCGGCTCTCGCGGCCGGACGGCCGTCGAAGAACCGGCGGCGGCGGAACGTCGGGTGCTGCCGGCGAAGCCGGGCCACCGATGCGGTGAACTCGACAAGTGCCTCGTCGGCCTCCAGCCAATGCACCCAGCTCAGCTCGGAGTCCTGGCAGTAGGTGTTGTTGTTCCCGAGCTGGGTGCGGCCCAGCTCATCGCCGTGCGCGATCATCGGAACACCCTGGGAGAGCAGCAGTGTCGCCAGGAAGTTGCGTTGCTGACGACCACGCAGCACAAGCACGTCGGTGTCGTCGGTCGGACCCTCGACCCCGCAGTTCCAGGACCGGTTGTGCGATTCGCCGTCGTTGTTGCCCTCGCCGTTCGCCTCGTTGTGCTTCTCGTTGTACGAGACGAGGTCGGCCAGCGTGAAACCGTCGTGAGCGGTGACGAAGTTGATCGACGCGACCGGCCGCCTGCCCGACGTCTCGTAGAGATCGGCCGAACCGGTCAGCCGGGAAGCGAATTCACCCAGCGTTGCGGGCTCGCCGCGCCAGAAATCCCGGACGGTGTCGCGGTACTTACCGTTCCATTCGGTCCACTGCGGCGGGAAATTGCCGACCTGATAGCCGCCGGGACCGATGTCCCACGGTTCGGCGATCAATTTCACCTGCGAGACGACCGGGTCCTGCTGCACGAGTTCGAAGAAGGTGGACAGCCGGTCCACGTCATAGAACTCCCGGGCCAGGGTGGCCGCGAGGTCGAAACGGAAGCCGTCGACGTGCATCTCGGTCACCCAGTAGCGCAGCGAATCCATCAACAACTGCAGCGAGTGCGGGTGCCGGACGTTCAACGTGTTGCCGGTGCCGGTGTAGTCCATGTAGTAGCGCTTGTCGTCCTCGACCAGCCGGTAGTAGGCACCGTTGTCGATGCCCCGGAACGACAGGGTCGGGCCCAGGTGATTGCCCTCGGCGGTGTGGTTGTAGACCACGTCGAGGATCACCTCGATACCGGCGGAATGCAGCGATTTCACCATCGCCTTGAATTCCTGGACCTGCTGACCGCGCTCGCCGAACGCGGAATAGGTGTTCTGCGGGGCGAAGAAACCGATGGTGTTGTAACCCCAGTAGTTCGACAGGCCCTGGTCGATCAGGGTGCTGTCGTTGACGAACTGGTGCACCGGCATCAGCTCGATGGCCGTCACCCCGAGCCGGGTGAGGTGATCGATGACCGCGGGGTGGGCGACACCGGCGTAGGTGCCGCGCTGTCCGGCCGGCACCTCGGGATGCAGTGCCGTCAGGCCCTTGACGTGAGCTTCGTAGATGACGCTGTCGTTGTACGGAATGCGCAGTGAACGGTCGCCGGTCCAGTCGAAGAACGGGTTGATCACAACGGCGTGCATCATGTGCGGCCCGGAATCGGCATCGTTGCGGCTGTCCGGATCGCCGCCCATCTCGTAGGAGAACAGTGCCGGATCCCAGTCGATCGCGCCGGACACCGCCTTGGCGTACGGGTCGAGCAGCAACTTGTTGGGGTTGCAGCGTGAGCCGTGATGCGGCTCGTACGGACCGTGCACGCGGTAGCCGTAGCGCTGACCCGGCTGCACCGTCGGCAGGTAGCAGTGCCAGACGTAGGCGTCCACCTCTGGCATCCGGATCCTGGTCTCGCCGCCCCGCTCGCCGATCAGGCACAGCTCGACGTACTCGGCTGCCTCGCTGAAAATGGCGAAATTGGTTCCGGTGCCATCGAACGTGGCGCCCAGGGGGTATGGCTTCCCCGGCCAGATCTCCATCTGTAACTCCTCATCACCTGCACGTTTGCTGTCAGCTGCACAGCAGCGCCGGACCAAAATCGGTTCAGCACCGGCCGGACGTCCCGGCCTCCTGACCGGCGACCCAGGGCCATCCGGCCGACTCACCCTATCGGGGCCGGACAGGGCGAACCGGCCTGACGGCTGTGGCCATGATCTCCGGTTGGCGTCCGGGAGCCTGGGGTAACGGACATCTCCGGCACGGCGACGGGCGACCGGTGTCGGCGCCGGGGATTACCCTCGCCGATGTGCCGGATCCAGCTCGCTACCGCCCCGCCCCGGGCACCATCCCGGACTCGCCCGGCGTGTACCGGTTCCGGGATCCGGGCGGCCGGGTCATCTACGTCGGCAAGGCGAAGAGTCTGCGGCAACGGCTCAATTCCTATTTCGCCGACATCGCCGGGCTGCACCCGCGTACCGCCCAGATGGTCACCAGCGCCGGCGGGGTCGAGTGGACCGTGGTGTCGACCGAGGTCGAGGCCCTGCAGCTGGAATACAACTGGATCAAGGAGTTCGACCCGCGGTTCAACGTCCGCTACCGCGACGACAAGTCCTACCCGGAGCTGGCCGTCACGATCGGCGAGGAGTACCCCCGGCTGCAGGTGATGCGCGGGCCGCATCGCAAGGGGGTCCGCTACTTCGGGCCGTACGCCCATGCCTGGGCGATCCGGGAAACACTGGACATGCTGCTGCGGGTCTTTCCCGCTCGCACCTGCTCTGCGGGTGTCTTCCGGCGTTCCCAGCAGATCGGCCGGCCCTGCCTGCTGGGATACATCGGCAAGTGTTCGGCCCCCTGCACCGGTCAGGTCACCGCCGAGGAACACCGCGAGATCGTCGACGACTTCTGCGATTTCATGGCCGGCAAGGCCGACCCGTTGATCCGCCGGTTGGAGCGGGAGATGGCGGCGGCGGCCGCGGAACTCGATTTCGAGAAGGCCGCCAGGCTGCGGGACGACCTGGGTGCGCTCCGCCGGGCGGTGGAGAAGCAGGCGGTGGTGCTGCGGGACGGCACCGATGCCGACGTGGTCGGCATCGCGGCCGACGACCTGCTTGCCTCGGTGCAGGTGTTCCACGTTCGCGGCGGCCGGGTCCGCGGCCAACGCGGTTGGATCGTCGACGTGGACGCCGACAGTGCGGGCCCGGCCGGTCTGGGGTCGCTGATCGAGAACTTCCTGCTGCAGTTCTACGGTGGCCGCGCCGACGACGACGGAGCCACCGCGGTGCCGCGGGAGATCCTGGTGCCGGTGCTGCCGACCCAGGAGGCCGCCACCGAGGAGGAGCTCACCGGGTGGCTCTCGGATCTGCGGGGGTCCCGGGTGTCGTTGCGGGTGCCGCAGCGCGGCGACAAGCGCGCGTTGGCCGAGACGGTTACCCGCAACGCGGCCGAGGCGCTGACCCAGCACCGGCTGAAGCGGGCCAGCGACCTGACCGCCCGGTCCGCCGCGCTCACTGAGCTCGCCGACACCCTCGGGATGGACGTCGCGCCGCTACGGATCGAGTGCATCGACGTCTCGCACGTGATGGGTACCGACGTGGTGGCATCACTCGTGGTGTTCGAGGACGGGCTGCCCAAACGCAGCGACTACCGCCGGTTCGCCATCCGCGAACATCCGGGCGACGATGTCGCGTCCATCGCCGAGGTCGTGCGGCGGCGGTTCACCCACGGCGCGAAGAAGGACGCCGCCGAGGCCGCGTCGAATGTCGTTCCAGAGGACTCCGGCGGCGATGACGGCACCGGTGGCGCTGCAGGGACGGTGGTCCAGGAGAACGGGATCGTCGCGGACGACGAGCCGACCTACCGGCGCGGCATCGACCCGACCACCGGCCGGCCGCGCCGGTTCGCCTACCCGCCGCAGTTGCTGGTGGTCGACGGCGGCGCTCCGCAGGTCAATGCCGCGGCGACCGAACTCGCCGAGCTGGGCATCGTCGACATCACGATCTGCGGGCTGGCCAAGCGGCTCGAGGAGGTCTGGGTCCCGGCACAGGACGAGCCGATCATCTTCCCGCGGACCAGCGAGGCGCTGTACCTGCTGCAGCGGTTGCGGGACGAGGCGCACCGGTTCGCGATCACCTACCACCGGGCCAAGCGCTCGAAGTCGATGACGGTGTCCGCGCTGGACAACGTGGCAGGTCTCGGCGAGGTCAGGCGCAAGGCGCTCGTCCGGCATTTCGGGTCGGTGGCGGCCCTGCGGCGGGCGGGCGTCGAGGACATCCTCGAGGTTCCAGGGGTCGGCCGTCGGACAGCCGAGGCGGTGGTCGCCGCACTCGCCGAAGGGGCCGGGCCGGCGGCCGTCGGCCCGGTCCGGCCGGCCGGGCGCGGACGATCGGAGGTGCCGGCAGCAGTGCCGGCGCCGGTACCGATACCGTCGTCGGGCACGCAGGAACCCGCCGTGTCGGTCAACGGGTTCGGCGACGGGGTACCGGGAGGGGCCTGAAATGGCAGCAGCAAGCGATGGCCGGGTCTCCCGGGACGGTGGCGCCGAGCACGTCCACTCGCACGAGAACGGATCGAAGGCCGGGATCCAGGTGGCGATCGTCTCCGGACTGTCCGGTGCCGGGCGGTCGACGGCGGCGAAATGCCTGGAGGACATGGGTTGGTTCGTGGTCGACAACCTGCCGCCGGAGCTGATCACCACCATGGTCGACCTGGGTTCGCGGACCAGCGGGGACGTCACCCGGATCGCGATCGTGCTGGACGTCAGATCACGAGCGTTCACCGAGGATCTGGCAGCGGTGATCAAGGACCTCGACCTGCGCGGGTACCGCCCCAGGGTGCTGTTCCTGGAGGCCAGCGACGCCGCACTCATCCGGCGGTACGAGGCCAACCGCCGCTCGCATCCGTTGCAGGGCGGGGGCCGGCTCGCCGACGGAGTGGCCGCCGAGCGCGCCGTGCTCGAGCCGTTGCGGCTCGAGGCCGATGTCGTCGTCGACACCTCCGAGCTCTCCGTGCACCAGTTGCGGGCCGAGGTGGAGCGGGCGTTCGCGCACTCCGCACCGGAGCGCCGGGCGTCATTGACCGTGGTGTCGTTCGGGTTCAAGTACGGCCTGCCGCTGGACGCCGACCTGGTGATCGACATGCGGTTCCTACCGAATCCGCACTGGATACCGGAGCTGCGCGATCACACCGGGCGCGATCAGGATGTCTCGGACTATGTGCTCTCACAGGAGGGCGCGACCGAGTTCCTCGACCGGTACGTCGAACTCATCGACCTGATCAGCGGCGGTTACCAGCGCGAAGGCAAGCGCTACCTGACGTTGGCCGTCGGCTGCACCGGCGGAAAGCATCGCAGTGTCGCGGTTGCCGAAGAACTCCGCCGCCGGCTCGAGGGCGATGCGCTCGCAGTCCAGGTCGTCCATCGCGATCTGGGCAGGGAGTAGTGGGAAGTCCAGGTTCGCCCCGGCCGAAGGTGGTCGCGTTGGGTGGCGGCCACGGCTTGCACGTCATGCTCACCGCGCTCGTTCGGCTCGACGTCGACATCACGGCCGTCGTCACCGTCGCCGACGATGGCGGCTCCTCCGGTCGGTTGCGCAGGGAGGTCCCTGGCATCGTGCCACCGGGCGATCTGCGGATGGCGCTGACCGCGCTGGCCGAGCCGACGGAGGCCGGCGACCTCTGGGGATCGACCTTTCAGCATCGCTTCCGCGGTGAGGGCGCGTTGGCCGGTCACCCGGTCGGCAACATCGTGCTGGTCGGACTCGGTCAGGTGCTGGGCGATCCGGTGGCCGCGCTCGATGCCGCCGGCGCGATCATGGGTGCCCGTGGCCGGGTGCTGCCGATGTCCTGCCAACCGCTGGACATCGTCGCCGAGGTCGAAGGGTTGGACGAGGACCCGTTCGCGGTGCGGCGGATTCGCGGACAGGTTGCCGTCGCGACCACCCCGGGCCAGGTCCGCAGCGTCACCCTCGAACCGGGCGATGCGACCGCCTGCCAGGAGGCACTCACCGCGATCGAACAGGCCGATCTGATCACCTTCGGTCCCGGGTCGTGGTTCACCAGCGTGTTGCCGCACCTGCTGCTGCCCGACATGGCCTCAGCGATCGCGGGCAGTCTCGCCGATCGGCTGGTGGTGCTGAACCTGGCCGCCCAACCCGGGGAGACAGAGGGATTCTCGCCGGAGCAACACCTGGACGTACTCTCAGCACACGCCCCGAACCTCCGGGTCGACTCCGTGCTCGCGGACCGTGCCTCGGTGGCGCTGCCGCAGCGTCTGCGGTCGGCCGCGCATCGGCTCGGGGCCGTCCTGGACCTGCACGATGTGGCCGTCCCGGGAACCGCGCGGCACGACCCGATCAAGTTGTCGGTGTCGCTGTCCGAGGTGCTCGGCCGGTCACCGGCCGGCGGTGAACGGTTGGGCCTGTCGGGGTGACCGGCGGGTGGGTGACCGCAGGACATTTCGACCGGGAAGTATTTCGACTCGGCAAGCAGGACGACCGGAACGCAGCAGTGGGGGAGTCGTAGCGATGACGGACAGGGAGTGCCCGGGATGGCGATGACGGCCACCGTGAAGGACGAGCTCAGCCGGGTGGCGGTGAGCAAGGTGTCGGCCCGCAAGGCCGAGGTGTCCGCACTGCTCCGGTTCGCGGGCGGCCTGCACATCGTGGCCGGCCGGGTGATCGTCGAGGCGGAACTGGACACCGGTGCGGTGGCCCGGCGGCTGCGGAAGGAGATCGGCGAGCTGTACGGCCATGTCGCCGATGTGCAGGTGTTGGCCGCGTCCGGCATCCGCAAGGGGACCAGGTACGTGGTGCGGGTGGTCGCCGGCGGCGACTCACTCGCCCGGCAGACCGGACTGATCGATCAACGCGGTCGGCCGGTCCGCGGGTTGCCGCCGCAGATCGTCGCCGGCTCGGTCGGCGATGCCGAAGCCGCTTGGCGGGGCGCGTTTCTGGCTCACGGCTCGCTCACCGAGCCCGGTCGCAGCGCGTCGCTGGAGGTCACCTGCCCCGGCCCGGAGGCGGCTCTCGCCCTGGTCGGTGCGGCGCGGCGGATGGGCATCGGCGCCAAAGCCAGGGAGGTCCGCGGGGCCGACCGGGTACTTGTCAGGGACGGTGACGCCATTGCCGCGCTGCTCACCCGCCTCGGCGCGCACTCCTCGATGCTGGCCTGGGAGGAACGGCGGATGCGCCGCGAGGTCAGGGCGACCGCGAATCGGTTGGCCAATTTCGATGACGCGAACCTGCGCCGATCGGCACGGGCGGCGGTTGCCGCCTCGGCGCGGGTCGAGCGGGCACTGACCATCCTCGGCGACGACGCCCCCGACCATCTCAGTCAGGCCGGGCGGTTGCGGATCGCGCACGGGCAGGCATCGCTGGAGGAACTGGGCCAGCTCGCGGATCCGCCGATGACCAAGGACGCGGTCGCCGGGCGGATCCGCCGGTTGCTGACGATGGCGGACAAACGCGCTGCGGATCTGGGAATCCCGGACACCGAGTCCGCGGTGACCGCCGACATGCTCGACAGCTGAACGGATTCAGCGGTCGTGCTGAACGCTGTCAGCAGGGCTCCCGTCGTCGGCGATCGGAGTCGCTCCGGGGGCGGTCACGATGCCGCTGCGACCTTTAGCCGCGGTGTGGGGGCGGCCGGTCGGTGCAGCGCGTGGCCATTCCGCCCGAACAGCTTGGGCCGACGTGCCGCGCTCATGCGCTGCCGATACAGTGATGCCGTCGTCGCCCTCGGCTACGTGGGCGCCGTCACTTGATCGATCCCGTCGGGGCCAACACGACCCTGCTGCGGAAATCCCTATGAGGAGGGCGACACACGTGACTGTGCGCGTCGGTATTAATGGATTCGGCCGGATCGGCCGGAACTTCTGGCGAGCGGCCGACTCTCTCGATCACGACATCGAGATCGTCGCCGTCAACGACCTGACGGATACCAAGACCCTGGCCCATCTACTCAAGTACGACTCGATCCTGGGCAAGCTGCCCTACGAGGTCACCGCCGGCGACGGGGTGATCACCGTGGACGGCAAGGACATGAAGGTGCTGTCCAATCGCGATCCGGGCTCGTTGCCGTGGGCGGATCTGGGCGTCGACGTCGTCATCGAGTCCACGGGCTTCTTCACCAAGGCCGCTGACGCCGGTAAGCACCTGGCTGCCGGAGCCAAGAAGGTCATCATCTCGGCCCCGGCCACCGACGAGGACCTGACGGTCGTCGTCGGCGTCAACGACGACAAGTACGACGGTTCGCAGAACATCCTGTCGAACGCGTCCTGCACGACCAACTGTGTCGCTCCGATGGCCAAGGTGCTGCACGAGAACTTCGGTCTGGTCCAGGGCCTGATGACCACGATTCACGCCTACACCAACGACCAGGTCATCCTGGACTTCCCGCACAAGGACCTGCGGCGCGCGCGGGCCGCGGCCATCAACATCATTCCGACCACCACCGGTGCCGCGAAGGCAACCGCCCTGGTGCTGCCGGAACTCAAGGGCAAGCTGCACGGCTACGCCCTGCGGGTGCCGGTGCCGACCGGTTCGGTCACCGACCTCACCGTCGAACTGGAGAAGTCGACCACCGTCGACGAGGTCAACGCGGCGTTCAAGGCGGCCGCCGAGTCCGGCCCACTGGCCGGCCGGCTGGTCTACTCGACCGACCCGATCGTGTCGACCGACATCGTCGGCGCGCCGGCCTCGTGCACCTTCGATTCGCCGCTGACGATTGCCCTCGGCGGCAACTTCTTCAAGATCGTCGGCTGGTACGACAACGAGTGGGGCTACTCGAACCGACTGGTGGACTTCACCGCCATCGTCGGCAACAAGCTCTAGGACAACCTCGACGCGGGTGGTGTCCGGCCGGGACTTTCCGGCCGGGTGCCACCCGCGGCCTGTCTGTGCGGTCGGTCCGCCGATGCCGACCTTCAACTCGGACCACCGGATCGACCTCCGGAGCGACTCCGGAGTCGACCCCCCGATCGACCCCACCCGATTTCGACCCCTGATCCGATCTGCCAAGGAGTACCTGCGTGCACACCCTCGACGATCTACTGGCCGCCGGCGTTGCCGGTCGCACCGTGCTCGTCCGTTCCGATCTCAACGTGCCGCTGGACGGCAGCACGATCACCGACGACGGCCGGATCAAGGCATCTCTGCCGACCATCCAGGCATTGATCCTCGGCGGCGCCAAGGTCGTGGTCACCGCGCATCTGGGCCGACCCAAGGGCGCGCCGGAGTCCAAGTACTCACTCGCACCCGCCGCCGCCCGGCTCGGTGAGCTGCTCGGTGTCACCGTCCCGCTGGCCGAGGATCTGGTCGGACCCTCCGCCCGGGAAACCGTTGCGGCGCTGGCCCCCGGCGGGGTGGCGATGCTGGAGAACGTTCGCTTCGACGCCCGGGAGACCTCGAAGGAGGCCGACGAAAGGGCCGCGCTGGCCGACGATCTGGTGGCTGTGGTCGGTGGGGATGCCGCTTTCGTTTCCGATGGTTTCGGCGTTGTGCATCGCAAGCAGGCCTCGGTCTACGAGATCGCGCAGAAGCTGCCGCACTTTGCCGGTTACCTGGTGTCCGCGGAGACCGCGGTGCTGAAGAAGCTGACGGTCGACCCGGAACGGCCGTACGCGGTGATCCTGGGCGGTTCCAAGGTGTCCGACAAGCTCGGCGTCATCACGTCGCTGTTGCCCCGGGTGGATTCGCTGTTGATCGGCGGCGGCATGGCGTTCACGTTCCTGGCCGCACAGGGTCTCGGTGTCGGCGCCTCGCTGCTGCAGGAGGACCAGATCGAGACCTGCAAGAAGCTGTTGGAGGAGAACAGCGACAAGATCGTGCTACCCACCGATGTGGTGATCGCGGACGCCTTCTCGGCCGACGCCGCGGTGCAGATCGTCGGCGCCGACGGCATCCTCGACGGCTGGCTCGGCCTGGACATCGGGCCGGAGAGCACCGCGAAGTTCGCCGAGGTCGCTGCGGCCGCGAAGACGGTGTTCTGGAACGGGCCGATGGGCGTCTTCGAACTTGCACCGTTCGCCGAAGGCACCCGCGGGGTTGCGGAGGCGATCTCCGCGTCGCCGTCGTTCTCCGTGGTCGGCGGTGGCGATTCCGCCGCAGCGGTTCGCATCCTCGGCGTCGAAGAATCCGGCTTCACCCACATCTCGACCGGCGGTGGCGCATCCCTGGAGTATCTCGAGGGCAAAGAGCTCCCCGGCCTGGCAGTTCTGGAGGCATGAGAATGGCCCGCAAACCCTTGATCGCCGGCAACTGGAAGATGAACCTCAACCACCTCGAGGGCATCGCGCTGGTACAGAAGATCTCGTTCACCCTGCCGGAGAAATACCTGGCGCACGTCGAGGTGGCGGTCATCCCGCCGTTCACCGCGCTGCGTTCTGTGCAGACCCTGATCGAGGCCGACAAGATCGGATTCGCTTACGGCGCACAGGATCTGTCCGCCCAGGATTCCGGCGCCTACACCGGCGAGATCTCCGGCGCCCAGCTGGCCAAGCTCGGGTGTACCTACGTCCTGGTCGGCCACTCGGAGCGCCGGGAGTACCACCACGAGAGCGACGAACTGCTGGCGAAGAAGGTCAACGCCGCCTACCGGCACGGCCTGATCCCGATCCTCTGCTTCGGCGAGGGCCTCGAGGTCCGCGAAGCCGGCAACCAGGTGCAGCATTCGGTCGACCAGATGCTGGCCGCGATGGTCGACGTCACTCCCGAGCAGGCCGCCTCGATCGTGCTGGCCTACGAACCGGTCTGGGCCATCGGCACCGGGCGGGTGGCCACCCCGGCCGATGCCCAGGAGGTCTGCGGCGCGGCCCGTGCCGCGTTGGCCGAGAAGTACGGCGCCGAGATCGCGGACGGCATCCGGATCCTCTACGGCGGTTCGGTCAAGTCCGGGAACGTCGCCGAGATCACCGCCCAACCGGACGTCGACGGCGCGCTGGTCGGTGGTGCCTCATTGGACGGCACCGAGTTCGCCAACCTCGCGGCGAACGCGGTGGGCATGATTTCCTGACGTCAGGCGTCGCGACGGCCGGTCCCGGTGGTTTCGCCCCGGGCACCGGCCGTTGTCGCACCCTGCCCGGTCCCGGCCGGGTTAGACTCGACGCCGACCGCGGACAATCGGACCATCCGGTGCGTACCGACCGCTGATGAGCAAGGCAGACATGATAATTTTTCTCAACATTCTTCTGGTCATCACCAGCCTGGCGTTGATGGCGCTGATCCTGTTGCATCGCGGCAAGGGTGGCGGCCTGTCCTCGCTGTTCGGCGGCACCATGCAGTCGTCCTTGTCGGGGTCCTCCGTCGTGGAGAAGAATCTTGACCGGCTCACCCTGTTCGTGGCCTCCGTCTGGGGGATCTCGATCGTGGGTGTCGGATTGTTGTTGAAGGTCGGGGCCTGAGACCTCCGGTCGGCCGGCGGGGCAACTGCCGGCTTGCAGGCGGTTTCACTTTCAGTGCACGCGGGGGTCACCAACAGCTTCGTGAACAGGCAGGTCGACATGGCGGGTGGTAATCCGATTCGGGGTTCGCGGGTCGGCGCTGGACGGATGGGAGAGTCCGATCGCGGCGAATCCGCTCCCCGGCGGCGACTGGACTTCTACTGCGCCAACGGTCACACCACCCGGTTGGCCTTCGCGATGGACGCCGAGATACCCGAGACCTGGGACTGCCCCAGTTGCGGCCTGCCCGCCGGTCAGGACCAGACCCTGCCGCCGCCGGCCCCCAAGGTCGAGCCGTACAAGTCCCACCTCGCCTATGTGAAGGAACGGCGCAGCGAAGAGGACGGCGAGGCCCTGCTGAACGAAGCCCTTGCCCGGATCGCGGATCGGCGCACCCCACAGGCCTGAAGGCCTCCGGTCAGAGGATCTTCAGCATCCTGGTGTTGCCCAAGGTGTTCGGCTTCACGTACGGCAGATCCAGGAACTCGGCCACACCTCGGTCATAGGACGACCGCAGTTCGGCGAACGCCTCCCGCGACAGGTCGAGTTCACGGATCGGCTCGAACCCCAGCGACCGGAAGAAGTCGGTTTCGAAAGTGAGCACGAAGAGCCGGTGCAACCCGAGATCGACGGCCTGCCTGATGATCTCGGTGCACACCGCGCGTCCGACACCGTGCCGGCGAGCGACCGGGTCGGTCGCCACCGTGCGGATCTCGCCGAGGTCTTCCCAGAGCACGTGCAGTGCGCCGCAGCCGACGACGACGCCGTCGGACTCGGCAACCCAGAATTCGGTGACGTCCTCGAACAGGTTGGCCAGCGTCTTCTCCAGCAGGATCGGGCCGGCATAGGCGTCGACCAGTTCCTTGATCCGGCGGACGTCGGTGACCTTGGCGCGGTGTACCGACGGCCCGGCGTCCGCCGTCGCGCCGGCACGGCCCGCCGGTGTGCCGGGTTCGGTCGCGGCAGGGTCGTCGACGGTCACGGCATGCAACAGTAACGGGAGCGCTCGAAGTATCCGTACGTGGTTCGGTGTGGGGTGACTGAGCAGCCTCTGGTGTCACCGAGCACCCGCCCTGCAAGATGCTCAGTGACACGGGAAGCTGCTCAGAGGGCGAAAGGACCGCGCGGAGGGTCACTCGGCGGACACCTTGAGCCGAAGAGCGGAGTTCAGGAACACCAAGGGTGACGAGCGACGACGGACCGTCGGGATGAGGACGCGCGCCAAGCCACCGGCCCCCTCGGCCCGCCGAGTCGCGTGGCGTCCGCGGTACCGTGCGACGTCTAGGGTGAGGCAGTGCCTGCCCGCAGTTCATCGGCGTCCCCGACCCGGGTGAATCTGGTGACCCTCGGATGTGCCCGCAACGAGGTGGACAGCTCCGAGATCGCCGGCCGGCTACAGGTCGGCGGCTACGAGCTGGTCCCGGATCCGGACGGCGCCGACGTGGTGGTGGTCAACACCTGCGCGTTCGTGGCCAGCGCCAAGAAGGACTCCATCGACACCGTGCTGGCCGCGGCCGACACCGGCGCCAAGGTGGTTGCCGTCGGATGCATGGCCGAGCGCTACGGATCCGAACTCGCGCAGGCGCTGCCGGAGGCCGATGCCGTGCTCGGCTTCGACGCCTACCCCGATCTGGCCGAACTGCTGGCCGACGTCGTCGACGGCCACCGTCCGGCGGCGCACACCCCGGTCGACCGCCGGCTGTTGCTGCCGATCTCGCCCGCGGCCCGACCGGCGATGGCCGCGGCCGTGTCGCTGCCCGGGCACGCACCGGCGTCCGGCCCGACGCTGTTGCGGACCCTGTTGCACCACGGCCCGGTGGCGCCGCTGAAGATCGCCTCCGGGTGCGACCGCCGCTGCACGTTCTGTGCCATCCCGTCGTTCCGGGGAGCGTTCGTCTCCCGGTCCATCCCCGAAATCGTCACCGAGGCCCGCTGGTTGGCCGAGCAGGGCGTCCGGGAAATCGTGCTGGTCAGCGAGAACTCGACCTCCTTCGGCAAGGATCTGCCGGGCGAGCGTCAGCTGGAGGATCTGCTGAGCGAACTGGCGGCGGTCCCCGGGATCTCCCGGGTGCGGCTGTCCTACCTGCAGCCGGCAGAGACCAGGCCGTGGCTGATCGAGGCCATCGCGACGATCCCGGGTGTCGCCGACTATTACGACATGTCCTTCCAGCACGCTTCCGAACCGGTGCTGAGACGGATGCGCCGCTACGGCTCGCGGGCCTCGTTCCTCGGACTCGTCGAACAGATCCGCGCCGCGTCCCCGGAGGCCGGGATCCGGTCCAACGTCATCGTCGGATTCCCCGGGGAGACCGAGGCCGACCTGGAGGAACTCGAGGCGTTCCTGATCGGTGCGCGGATGGATGCGGTCGGCGTATTCGGTTATTCGGACGAGGACGGCACCGCTGCCGAGCAGTTGCCAGACAAGCTCGACGACGACGTCATCGAACAACGGGTGCAGCGGGTCACCTCACTGGTCGAGGAGCTCACCGCGCAGCGCGCCGAGGACCGGATCGGCACCGAGATGTGGGTGCTGGTCGATGCCGACGAAGGCTTCACCGTCGATAACGCGGCCACCGAGGTGTTCGGGCGGGGACCGCACCAGGCGCCGGACGTCGACGGCAACGTCCGGATCGTCGACGGTCCCGGTCTTGCGGCGGCCGACCTGCGGCCGGGGGATCTGGTGCGCTGTCGGATCGACGACAGCGACGGCATCGACCTGGTCGCGACCGCACTCCACCTCGCGGTCGCAGAGGAGACCGCGGCGGTGTCGACGGTGACCAAGGCGACCATCGAGCCCGGCCTCGAGGTCGCCACACGATGACCGAACGTCCGCCGCCACCGGTGTCGCTGGTGAATCTGCCGAATGCCCTGACGGTGCTGCGGCTGATCCTGGTGCCGGTCTTCCTGCTCGCACTGTTCGCGCAGGGCGGGCACGACACGACCTGGCGCTGGATCGCGTGGGGGATTTTCGCCATCGCGGCGATCACCGACCGGTACGACGGGCACATCGCCCGCAAGCGCGGTCAGGTCACGGACTTCGGCAAGATCGCCGATCCGATCGCCGACAAGGCGTTGACCGGGTCGGCCCTGATCGGGCTGTCCATGCTCGGCGACCTGGCCTGGTGGGTGACCCTGATCATCCTGATCCGGGAGATCGGCGTCACGCTGCTCCGGTTCGCGGTGATCAGGTACGGGGTCATCGCCGCCAGCCCCGGCGGCAAGGCCAAGACGTTCGTACAGATCATCGCGATCGGCCTGTACATCCTGCCGCTGCCGTCGGCGTTGTACTGGTTGCAGGTCGGTGCGATGGGCTTGGCCGTCGTGCTCACCGTCGTCACCGGTCTGGATTACGTCCTGCGTGCCTGGCACGTGTACGCGAACGCCCGCGCCGGTCAGCGGCCACCGACTTCCGGCGCGGGATGAGCGGAGTCGGCGCTGCTATCGGCGTGTCCGACGCTGCCGTCGTCGACCTGATCGGCGCGCTCGCCGCCCGCGGGCTGACCCTGGCCACGGCCGAATCGCTGACCGGCGGCCTGCTGACCGCGGTGCTGACCGAGGTCCCCGGATCCAGCGCCGTGGTGCGTGGCGGACTGGTCGTCTACGCCACGGATCTCAAACACGAGTTGGCGGATGTCGACCGGGCGTTGCTCGACCGGCTGGGCCCGGTCGATCCCGAGGTGGCAGTCCAGCTCGCCCGGGGTGCACGGCAGCGGTGTGGAGCCGATGTCGGCGTCGGCCTCACCGGAGTCGCCGGCCCGGACCCACAGGACGGAGTTCCGGTCGGTACCTGGTTCTGCGCCGTGGTCGGCCCGGGTGCCCGGCAGGAGCTGCGCAGCGGCGAACCGACGGGGGCGGGGACCCGTGAACAGATCCGGTCGGCGGCCGTCGGCGCGGCGATCGAGGTACTGGCGAACATCGCCGCAACGGATTCGTAACCGCGTGTTGACCCACAACCTGGAACATCAGGGGCAGAGTCCACGTTGTGCACAGTGTCAGGTGGTTTCGACGGCCTGACGGGGCCACACGGTAGCGTTGTTGGTGACCGTGGGGATCCGAGAATTCCGACAGCAGGAACCGACCGGCAGGTCACCGATCGGTGCTTCACACTGGATTGACGCACAGCGTCGGGTACGGCCACCCGGCACGACAAGCAGGGAGGAGGTGCGACATGCTCCTGCGTAACGCACTGGGAGAGACACTGCGGGACGCTCGGAATCGGCAGAACAGAACACTCCGCGACGTGTCCACGGCGGCGAATGTCTCGCTGGGATACCTCTCGGAGGTGGAGCGGGGTCGCAAGGAAGCCTCCAGCGAGCTGCTCGCCTCGATCTGTGATGCTCTCGATCTCGAGCTGTCCGACTTGCTCGATTCGGTCAGCGCAGTGATGCGCACCGATCTCGTGACCGCCGACAAGAGCGGCGTGATCACCAACTCGGTCAAGGCCGGGCTGGGCGCCTCCAACCGCCCACGGTCCGGTGGGATGGGCGGGATCAACATCGACCCGTCGCTGCGGATCGTGGTGCCGTACGGCTCGACGAAGCCAGGCGCACCGGTCGGCTGAGCCGAAGAACGCCGGTCGCGATTCAGGGCCGGGTGTGGGCGAGTGCCCGCAGCGCGTTGATCGCCGCTGCCGCGCGCTCAACCGGAACGAACAGGTGGTCGTGGTGAAAACCCGCCACCACGTTGCAGGGAATCTCGTCCCGACCCAACGCCGCCGCAACGGCCGCCGTGAGTCCCACCGCCTCGAGCGCGGAGTTCACCGTGAGGGTGATCCACGAGCAGCGGAAATCGCCGGCCAGACCCGCCTTGTCGGCCTCGGCCGACCGCAGCACCAATGTCGTGCCCTCTGGCTCGGTCACCGTCACCACCGGGTGGCAACCGTCCGGGACGGCCGTCCCAGGCGGAACTGTGCAGTAGCGGAACTCCCCGTCGTGCAGCCGCGGCTCCATCGACGACAACAACGCGCCCAGGTCGAGAATGGGCGCGCGGCGCCGATAACTGACGAACGCGTAACCGTCGGCGGCCACGCTGTCCGTCACCTGCCACAGCGCCGGATCAACGTCCGGAAAGCGGGTGTCCCCGACGATGTCGGCATCCACCCGGGTCAGTTCCAGCCGATCCGCGCGGTCGATCGTCTGCCGGTAGATCTCGCCGCCGCCGACCACCGTGACGATCCGGTCGCCCGCCTCGTTCTCCGGAGCAGCGACGCCGGCAGCGGCCAGCTCGATCGCCTCGTCGACCGAGTGGGCGACCTCGACGCCGGCCGCGGACCACGTCCGATCCCGGGTCACGACGATCGTTCGTCGCCCCGGCAACGCCCGGCCGATGGAGTCGAAGGTGCGCCGGCCCATCACCATCGGATGGCCCATGGTGATCGCCTTGAAATGCTGCAGGTCGGCCGGGAGGTGCCAGGGCAGACCGCCGTCGGCGCCGATGACGCCGTTCCGGGCGACGGCGGCCACCAGGACGATGGTCGACCGATGCGGCGTCGTCATACCGCGATCGGTGCCTTGATCCCCGGGTACGGGTCGTACTGCAGGACCCGGATGTCGTCCATCCCGAAGCCGTCGATCTCGGTGATGCCGTCGGTCAGCTCCAGCTGGGGCAGTGGCCGGGGCGTCCTGGTCAGCTGCAGCCGCGCCTGCTCGAGGTGGTTGGAGTACAGGTGGGCATCGCCCAGCGTGTGCACGAATTCGCCCGGCTGCAGGCCGACCACTCGGGCCATCATCTCGGTCAGCAGGGCGTACGAGGCGATGTTGAACGGGACGCCGAGGAACACGTCGGCAGACCGCTGGTAGAGCTGGCAGGAGAGCCGACCGTCGGCGACGTAGAACTGGAACATGGTGTGGCACGGCGGAAGTGCCATCTCCGAGACCTCGGCGACGTTCCAGGCCGAGACGATGTGCCGGCGGGAGTCCGGGTTCGTCCGCAGGGACTTGCACCACCGCGGCGATCTGGTCGATGTGCCGGCCGTCGGGTGCCGGCCACGATCGCCACTGATGCCCGTAGACCGGGCCGAGTTCGCCCTCGGCGTCGGCCCACTCGTCCCAGATGCTGACGCCGCGCTCCTGCAGCCAACGCACGTTCGTCGAGCCCTGCAGGAACCACAGCAGCTCGACCACCACCGAGCGGATGTGCACCTTCTTGGTGGTGACCAACGGGAAACCCTCGGCGAGATCGAAGCGCATCTGGTGGCCGAAGATGCTGCGGGTGCCGGTCCCGGTGCGATCGGTCTTGACGGCGCCGGTGGTCAGGATGCGGTCCATCAGATCCAGGTACTGCTGCATGGCTCCAGCTTAGGATCCCCGGCTCGCCGCTGGCGGCCGGACAGGCCGCAGGACGCTCCGGGCAGAACGCGGACACGGCCGGCGGCCGGCTACCGGTGAGACGAAACACCGACGCAGTGCTTCGTCACGTGAACGACATGTCGCGGCCCTAGCTTCACCACGGTCAGCCGTTCTGTGCCGCGTTGCCGGGTCCGGCGATGTGGTGTCGATCCCGAACCGGTCCGAGTAGCCATCCGACCAAGCCTGGAGACCGCATGACCGCCTCCGTCAAGCCCCCTGCGGCGTCCAAGCCGCTCAAGCACCCGGTCGACCAGGTCCCCCCGGTCCCCAAGCTCGCGCTCTACGGACTGCAGCACGTCATGGCCTTCTATGCCGGGGCGGTGCTGGTGCCGATCCTGGTCGCGAGCGGGTTGGGACTTTCGGGTGATCAACTCATCCACCTGATCAACGCCGACCTGTTCACCTGCGGCATCGCCTCGATCATCCAGTCCGTCGGCTTCTGGAAGGTCGGCGTCAAACTGCCGTTGCTGCAGGGCGTGACGTTCGCCGGCGTCGCCCCGATGATCGCGATCGGGGTCGCCGTCGGCGGCGGCACCGAGGGCCTGGTGACCATCTACGGCGCGGTGATCGTGGCCGGTCTCGCCACCTTCTTCATCGCCCCGTTCTTCGGCAAGATCCTGCGGTTCTTCCCGCCCGTTGTCACCGGCTCGGTGATCACCATCATCGGCATCACCCTGCTGCAGGTCGCCGCGAACGACGCGGTCGACACCGGCACCTTCGACGCCAACGGCCAGCGCATCCTGGATCCCACCGACCCGAAACTGCTGGCGTACTCCCTCGGCACCCTGCTGCTGATCGTGCTGATCCAGCGGTTCTTCAAGGGATTCGTGGCCAGTATCGCGGTGCTGATCGGCCTCGTCGCCGGGACAGCGGTCGCGTTCTTCATGGGTGACGCCCACTTCGGTGACGTCGCGGCCCAGCCCTGGGTCGGCGTGACCACGCCGTTCTACTTCGGCTGGCCGCAGTTCTCCATCGCCGCGATCATCTCGATGCTGGTGGTCATGCTGATCACCGCGGTGGAGACGACCGGCAGCGTGTACGCCACCGGTGAGATCGTCGGCAAGCGGATCAAGAAGGACGACATCCCCAAGGCACTGCGCGCCGACGGGCTGGCCACCACCATCGGCGGCGTGATGAATTCGTTCCCCTACACCTGCTTCTCGGAGAACGTCGGGTTGGTCCGGCTCACCCAGGTGAAGAGCCGCTGGGTGATCGCGGCAGCCGGCGGGATCATGATCATCCTCGGGGTGCTGCCGAAGACAGCGGCGATCGTCGCCGGGATCCCGCACTCGGTACTCGGTGGCGCGGCGCTCGCATTGTTCGCGACGGTGGCGGTGGTCGGCATCCAGTCGCTGGCCAAGGTCGACTTCAACGACCACCGCAACATGGTCATCGTCAGCACCAGCCTGGGCATCGCGATGTTCGTGACGTTCGTGCCAGGCGTGCAGGGGGCGCTGCCGGAATGGGCGGAGATTCTGTTCGGCAGCGGCATCACCGCGGGCAGCTTCACCGCCATCCTGCTCAACATGCTGTTCTTCCACGTCGGCAAGAGTTACGGCCCGGCCGTCGCGGGCAGCCCGGGCGGCGTCATCCGGCTGGACCAGGTCAACGAGATGACCGAGGAGGAGTTCGCCGAAACCTTCGGCGGACTGGTCCAGGGCTCGCCGTGGGCCGTCGAGCGCGCCTTCGAGCAGCGGCCGTTCGCCGACACCCTGGCGTTGCGGGCGGCGTTCCAGGACGCGTTGCTGACCGGCAACACCCAGGAACAACTGGAGTTGATCAAGTCCTACCCCGACCTCGGCAGCGAGAACGAGATCGGCCTGGACATCGCCGCCGACCATGCGATGGCCGGGCTGAGCAACCTGGACGAGGACGAACGGGCCGAGGTGGTCGAGATCGCCGAGGAGTACAAGCAGAAGTTCGGCTTCCCCTTCATCGTCTGCGCGCGCGAGATCGACAGCTACACCAAGGTTGTCGATCTCGGCTGGGCACGATTGGCCAACTCGCCGACGATCGAGCACTCCACCGCACTGATCGAGATCGCCAAGATCGCCAACTACCGGTTCGACGATCTGGTCGCCGACGCCAACCCGATCGCCACCGCCCGGACCCTGCGGTATCAGGAGGCCTACCGCGGATAAACCGGGCATGCTGCTCGAATCGGAATTCCTGGCTAGCCTGATGCCACGTCCACGGAGGGAAGACTCGACACTCCTTCGGGGCGTCGGACACGGCAGGGGCGGCACGAGTGAGCGACCACGGGGAGACCGGATCGGTGATGTCACGTCCCGACCATCCGGGGTCGGGATCGACCGCCGCCACGATCGGCCCAGTGGTCGACCGGGCCGAGATGATGCAGCGGGCTCGGCAGGTGTTCCGCGATGTGGTGGCCGACCCGACGGCGTTCGGCGCACTGGCCGTCGGCATCGCCCAGCAGGCCAGAGCGGCCGATCATCCGGAAGCTCTGGTCTTGGCCCTGCGCGCCCAGGCCTGGAGCGAACGGGCTCGGCTGGGCAACCAGCGGGCCAAGGAGCTCCTCGACGACGCGGCCCGGATCGCCCGTCGAGCGGGGTTCGACGAGGGCCTGAGCAAGGTGTTGGCCACCCGGGCGGCCGTCAACCAGGAGCTGGGCCGGTTGATCCCGGCGCAACGCGACCTCGATGCCGCGGCGCGGCTCGATCAGGGCATCGACGCCGCCGAGATCGTCTTCCAGCAGGCGATCCTGTATCAGAACCTCGGCAAGCTGAGCCAGGCACGGGAGTTGTACCGGCGGATCCTGGCCGACGATGCATCGGTGGTGCTGCGCACCAAGTCCGCCAACAACCTGGCGATCATCGAATCGCAGAGGGGCAATCGCGACGAGGCGCAGCAGCTGATCGAGCTCGCGGCGTCCCTGGCGACGAAGGCCGGACCGCATCTGATCGGCATCGTCGCCTCCAGCCGCGCTTGGATCACCACGACCAACGGTCGACTGACGCAGGGCATCGCCGAATTCGTCGAGGCCGCCCGGCTGCTCGACATCGCCGGATTGCCTTTGGCCGAGCACTATCTCGAGTACGTCGACGCCCTGGCCGACCTGCGATTGCTGCCGGAGGCCGTTGACGTCGCCGTCAGGGCCGCCGACGATTTCGACGAGCACGGCATCCGGCTGATGCACGCCGAGGCCTTGTTCCGGGTGGCCCGGCTCGCCGCGCTGCGCGGTGACGACGGGGCCGCTGTCGCCGCCGGCGCCCGGGCGCGGGCGCTGTTCGACGAGCAACGGCGACTGCCGTGGCGGGCCAGAACGGACGTCGTCGTCGGCGATGTGGAGTTGCGGACGGGCCGGATCACGCCGCAGGTGCTGGCCGTCAGCAGACGGGCCGCGGCGCTGCTCGACCGGATGGGGTTGGTCTCGTACGCGATCGATGCCCACCTGACAGCCGGCCGGATCGCCCAGGCCCTCGACCGGCCGGTGGTGGCTCGCACCAACCTGCGACGTGCCGAAGCCATCGGACGCGACCTACCGGTGTTGTTGCGGCTCAAGGGGCGTCTGGCCGGAGCGCTCGATGCACAGCAGGACGACGGTGCGCGCCTGGCCCACTGCCGGGCGGGCCTGCAGGATCTCGCCCGGCACCGAGCGGCTTTCTCGTCGCTCGAGCTGAGAGTGCTGGCGTCCGGCCACGGCGCCGAACTCGGCCGATTGGGGCTGCGTGTGCTGCTCCGGCACGGAACGTCCACCCAGGTCTTCGACTGGATGGAACGGACGAGGGCAGCTGCCCTGGTTGCCGTGGAACCCGCCGCCGGCGGATCCGGGATCGATGACGAGCTGTCCGAACTGCGGGTGGTGCAAACCGATCTCGCCGAGGCGCAGCAGCAGGACGTCGATCAGGTGGGCGCGCTGCTGGTCAGGCAGCGGGTGATCGAGGACCGGATCCGGCGGGTCACCTGGAGCCGTCCCGGCCGGGCCGGCACCGCTGGAGGAGTGCCGTCGATCGCCGAGGTCCGGCGCGGACTCGCCGATCGGATCCTGGTGGAATTCGGCGTGCTGGACGGTGAAGTGTTCGCCGTCGTCGTAGATCAGCGCAAGACCAGGCTGGTCACCCTGGGACCGCTCGCCGACATCCAGGAACAGGTCACGCATCTGCAGTTCGGTCTGCGTTCGTTGACGCGACGCGGCCGGCCGGCACAGTCGCTGGCCGCCTATCGGGCCGGCATCACTCGCCGACTGACCGCGCTCGGCTCCCGACTGATGGTGCCGCTGAGGCTACCCACCGGCTCCTCCGTTGTGGTGAGTCCGGCCGGCGGCCTGCAGCGAATTCCCTGGTCCGCGCTGCATGACGGACCGGTGGCGGTGGTCCCTGCGGCTTCGATGTGGAATCGCACCAACCGATCTCCGTCGGCCAACGACTCGGCGGCGCTGCTGATTGCCGGACCGCAGCTGCCCGGCGCTGTCGACGAGGTCGATCGGGTTGGCCGCAGCTATCGGTCGCCGACCGTGTTGCGGCCGCCCGACAGCACCATCGACGCGGTGGTGGCCGCGATGGCCGGTGCCGATCTCGTTCACCTGGCCTGCCACGGCCGGCTCAGATCCGACAACCCTGCCTTCTCCGCGCTCCAGCTGCAGGACGGCTTGCTGACCTTGCACGAGATGGAGATCCGGGGAGTGGCACCGCAGCGAATCATCCTGGCGGCGTGCGATTCCGCGGCGGATGCGGTGTATGAGGGAAACGAGGTGCTCGGGTTCGTCAGTGCCCTGCTCGCCCGCGGTTCCCGCGCACTGGTGGCCAGCATCGCCGTTGTTCCGGACGCGGCATCGGTGCCGTTGATGCTGTCGCTGCACGAACGATTGCGCAACGGCGATTCCTTCGGCGACGCACTGTTCGCCGCGCGGTCGACGCTGGACACCGAGGACCCCCGGGAATTCGTGAACTGGTGCTCGTTCAATGCCTATGGGGCCGCCTGAAATTCGATGTATCAAACCCTTCGACCGGAGATCAGGGAGTAGTCCGCCGTAGCCGCTCGACCGAAAGGAATGGCTGATGACCGAACCGGTTCCGCTGTCGGAATGGGAGTACCCGTGGCTGACTGGTCAGGGATCGCTGTCCAATGCCGACAATTTGGCGGGCGACATACAGGAGCGAGCGCTGACCGCAGAATCCGAGCAGTTTGTTCGACAGAACTCGGCACAGAATCAACGGTTGATCGATCGCTACAACCGGCTGAACACGCCTGGCCCAGGAATTGATTCAGCGCCCGGACTGTCCACCGTCCAGATCGACCAGGCAGCAGAACAACTCGCATTCGAAGAACTGCTGGTGCGGTCCAGCCACATGCCCGCGGACGGAGCTCGGCCCGAGGTGGTGGAACTTCTCGCCGACCAGGGTTTCACAGCGGCTCCAATCTCTGTGCCGGAGCTACCCGAGGTGACCGTGCTACGAATCCAGGATGCGAATGGTCCACTGACGGCCGAGCAATTGAAGGCGCCTCTTCGCATTCTGTGGGCGGCCAAAATCGACGCGTCCCTCAACCAATGCCCTCCGCTTGGGTACACCGCAAAATCGGTCACCAACGACTCGGGCCCAAGGCCCTCGCAGAACCATCCGCCAAATCGATTGGTCTCGACGTCGGCGGATGACCCAATCCACAAGGTGGCGGTGATAGACACCGGCATCGCCGATCAGGCTCGTCAGGACCATTGGCTCGATGGAATACCGACGGACCAGCAGGACATCGATCCGCTGTACCTGGACCAGTCGGGTGTGCTGAGCGAAATCGCCGGTCACGGAACGTTTGTCAGCGGTGTCATCAGGCAGGTCGACACCCGAGCGGACATCCGGATGTACGGGGTGTTCGGTTCGGACGGCATCGCCGGCGATTTGGACGTCGCAAAGGCGCTGTTGCGTGCCGTCCAAGACGGTGTCCGCATCGTCAACCTGTCGCTCGGAACGGTGATGCTGGACAACCGGCCGCCAGTCGCCACCATGGTGGCGTTGGAGCTCATCGCGCAGCGAGAAACAGACGTCGTCGTAGTGGTATGTGCCGCCGGGAACAATAAGAATGAGACCGAGGTTTTCCCTGCAGCCTTCTCCCGGCACCAGTGGAAAGTTGGCACGGTACGAGTCGTCGCCGTCGCCGGCCTCGAACGGGACTCCTCGGGAGCAGGCTTTTCCAGCCGTGGAAGGTGGGTCGACTGCTCGACGCTGGCACGGTTGGTCCTGTCGACGTTCGTTCAAGGAACCCAGGTGGTCACCGTGGAGCCTGTCGACATTGTGGACCCACCTGATCATTGGCCACCTGTGGTTTACGGTCCAGACTCGTGGGCCCTGTGGACCGGAACATCGTTTGCGGCACCGCAGGTCACTGGAGCGATAACCCGAGCGGCGCGGGAGCAAGACAAGTCAGTGGCCGACGCTCTCGATTGGCTGCTGACCCAGGGCACTGATCTTTCGTCTTCCGGCTTCGGCCGGGCGCTGCAGATCCTGCCGGACCGAAACCCACCGGCCTGATGGGCCGGGCGTAGGGTCGGCCCATGTCCGGTTCCGGCACCAAGGACGATCCCTGGCAGCTCAGCACCCCGCCCGGAACGTCGTCGTACTCGATCTATCGCGACGACTCCGTCGAGCCGCCGATCCTGGTCTGCGTGGTGGGCAAGACCACGCTCACCTACCAGGCCCGCTGTCTCGACGACCTGCACGCGATGTTGTCCGAGGCGGGGGACTGGGTGCCGCTCGGCGGCGCTGACGAGCAGAAGCCCGCGCCGGCCGGATCGGTGGAGGAGTGGGGCCGTTCCCCGGACAACCCGGTCGGCGGCTGGTACGGGCTCAAGAAGGGTCTCCGGGGTCGGTTCGGGGTGTACATCCCGCCGCTGATGGAGGAGCTGGGACGCGCGGAACTGGAACACAACCCGCGGAACAACCGGATGCGGGCCATCTGACCGACAGCCCGGTGGCGACGTCCACGGTCGGCGCGCCCGCCTATCGTGGGCCGATGCGCCTGATCTCGTTGCTGCCGTCCGCGACCGAGATCGTGTACGCCCTCGGTCTGGACGACCAGCTCGTGGGTGTCACCTTCGAATGTGACGAGCCGGCGGCCGCCCGCCTCGACAAGGCGGTCGTGGTCGGCGGACGGGACACCTCCGGGATGAGCCCCATCGAGATCGACGAGTACGTCAGGTCCGCAATGGCGGCCGGCGACGACCTGTACACCCTGCGGTCGGAAGCCCTTGCCGGGCTGAACCCTGACCTGATCCTCACCCAGGATCTGTGCCGGGTCTGCGCGCTGCCGTCCGGACAGGTCCAGGACGCGCTGGCCTACCTGGGCTGCCGGTCCGAGGTGCTGTCGCTGGACCCACATTCGCTCGACGACGTGCTGGCCGACATCGCGCTGGTGGGCGAGCGGACCGGCACCGCGGAGCGGGCGGCTGCACTGGTGAGTGCGCTGCGTCGGCGGCTCTCCGTGGTCGCCGAGTCGGTCGCCGATCGGCCGCGACCACGGGTGTGTGTCGTCGAGTGGGTGGACCCGCCCTTCACCGCCGGGCACTGGGTTCCCGACCTGGTCCGGGCCGCCGGCGGCGAACCAGTCGGGGCCGACCCGGGGGCGCGTTCGGTGCAGACCTCGTGGACCGACTTGAAGGCGGCACAACCGGACGTGATCATCGTGGCGCCCTGCGGGTTTCACCTCGATGGTGCCGCGGCGCAGGCAACGATGGTGGCCGGGCACTTCCCCGGCCTGCCGGTGTGGGCGATCGATGCCGACGGCCTCGTCGTTCGGCCGGGACCGCGACTGGTGGAGGGCGTCGAGGCGATCGCGGCGATTCTGCATCCGGATGCCGTGCCGGTGTCCGACGCGGTGCGGTTGGTGGACCGAAGCGCGATGCCGTCCGACCGCTGACGTCAGCGGCGCGCGTTCGCACCCGGGTTGCGGCCGGTGACCAGCTTGTAGACGCCGGTCACCAGGATCGCGCCGACGATCGACCCGATGATGCCGCTGGGCCGCAGGGCCAGCCCGTCGCCGGAGATCAGGCTGATCAGCAGACCACCCACGAACGAGCCGATCAGGCCGACGACGATCGCCACCGTCCAGTCGATCGGGCGCTTCCCGGAACGGAAGATCAGCTGGGCGGCGGCGCCGGCCAGCATACCCAGCAGGATGATCGCAATGATGAGCACGGTGACTACCTCTCGATGAACGCCCGCGCGGTTGGCGGCCGGGTCAGTATGCGCCCTGCGGCACGGCGCGCTGCAACGCCCGAAACGGGCGAGTGTCGGATCAAAGTGTCGAATCAAAGTACCGGCCATTGGATCATCGTTCGGCCGGCGCCGTCCCGCAGTTCCAAGGTGCCCGGCCCGGTGGGGACGTCGAAAGCCACCCTGACCGGTGCCGAGCTCCCGCCGATCACCGAGGTGATCGACGTGGTGTCCTGCACCAGGCTCGGCCCGACCGACACCACGTCCTGACCGCCGGTCGGGACGAAGACGAACATCTCGTGTTCGATGATGCCGCTGGAGGTCTCACCGGTCGAGGTGAACGTCAGATCGGCCACCAGATAGCTCCCGCCGGCGGGCGGTCGGCGGACGATCTCGGCAGTCGGCTCGACCCAGGTGGTCGCATCCAGGGTCACCGTGAACGGTGGCATGCCGACCTGCGCCCGCACCGGGGTACCGACGGCGCCGGTGATCACCACTGCCGGGCTCGCGGTGATCTCCCAGGTCGCCAACGGCGGATCCCCGTAGTCGCCTTCGAGAACGAGAGTGCCTGTTGTCGAAGGGGTCTGGAAGGACAGATAGCCGACCTCCGCCTCGCCGGCGGCGAGCGAGGCGGTGCCGATGTCCGGCTCGAATCCGCTGATGAAGTTGACTCCGACCGGGTCGGCGTCCTGGGAGTCTCCGGGTTGGAACTTCCAGTCGACGAACGGGATGGTCAGCACTGCGCTGTCCTGTTGCAGCAATGACGTGGCGATGACCAGGTTGGGTTCCGCATTCGATGACCACTGCCATCCGGAGCCGGGTTGGGCCTGGGCGCCGCCGATGGTGATCCGCAGGTCTGTGTCGTTGTACCGGACCGTCGTCGGCACGTCGATGGCACCGACCACCGTGTCCGGCCCGGATTCGCCGAGGTCGGGTAGCGACGACCGGACGGAGGCGATGACGGCGATGACCGCTCCGGCGACGGCGATCAGCACGCCGGCAGCCACCACCGCGACGCAGCCGAGGCCGGCCCGACGGACGGTGCGTTCCGTGGCGCCCGGAACCGCCCGCGGCGGCATGGAGCCGGGCGGGGGATACCCGGGTGGCGGGTAGCCGGGCGGGGGATACCCGGGTGGCGGATAACCGGGAGGGGGATGGTCGGCAACCGGGTCGGACGGGTCCGGCGGGCGACTGCCCGCGAAATAGGCGGACGGCGCCTCGCCGTCGACCCCTGGCATCAGGACGGGCGCGTCGCCGCGGTAGAAGCCGTCGCCGTCGCTCGAGGTGTCCCGGCGGAACCAGCCCATCGCCCACCCGCCCCGTTCGGACCAGCGGGTTCACCCGCCGATCACGGCAGAGTATCGCCGTTCCGGCGGTCGATCCGGCATGGCGAGCATGCTGTCAGGACAACGTGAGCCTGGTGACCTCGGTCAGCCGGGCCGACTCCGTCGACGGGCCGGCCTGCTCGAGCACCACGTCCGCGTGGCGGCCGTCCAGCCGCAGCGTCATCAGGTCGTTGCCGAAGTAGGGCCCGTCGATCCGGGTCCATTCCACGATCGGCTTCGGCACCCGCGCGACGACGCCGAGGATCACCCGGGTCGTGCGTTCGGCGAACCGGCTCCACGCCGCCCGGAACGCCAGCCGGACTGCCACCGGAACATGGTTGTGCAGCGGTGAACAAGTCAGCTGGAACACCGCGGACGTGACCTCGTCGCCGTAGTCCGGACGGGCGATGTAGGCGTGGTGGACGTCTCCGGACAGCACGCAGATGGTGGCCGGCGCAGACCCGGAATTCGCGGCGTAGTCGCCCTTGCCGACGTCGCGGATCAGCAGTGCCAACCGTTCGAACGATTCGCGGAACGCGGCCCAGTGCTCGAAATCGCCGGCGCGACGGATCTTTTCGGAGATGGCCGCGATGGCGCGGCCGCGGCGGCCGTCACAGAGCAACTCGTTCCACGTCTCGATGTCGTGGAACGCCCTTGGCAACAGCCAGGGCAGTGAGGTGCCGATCAGCAGATGGTCGTAGTCACCGGTGAGCTGCTCCTCGATCCAGTCGAATTCAGCGTCGCTGAGCATGCTCCGCTTGCCGGAATCGAGGATGCGCCCGCAGCGGGAATCGATGACCAGCAACCGGATCCGGCCGAGGTCCCGCCGGTACGACCAGCGGGCGCCCTTGGCGCCGTCGGCCTCCTTGTCCGCGGCGATGGCGAACTCCCGGATCAGCGGCTCGGCGTCCCCATCGCACTTCCGCACGTGCTGGAACAGCTCGTTGTCGGCGAGTTCGGCCGGTGAGAGGTTCCCCAGGTGCTGATACACCCAGTACGAGGACAGGGCACCGATGATGCGCTCCTGCCACCAGTCCGTGGCCTGCATGTCCCGCCGCCAGGCCTTCGAGGTGTTCCAGTCGTCCCGGACGTCGTGGTCGTCGAAGATCATCGAGGACGGCACGTTCGAGAGCAGCCAGCGCACCTCCGGGTCGTCCCAGGACTCCGAGTAGAGCCAGGTGTACTCCTCGTAGTCGGCCACCTGCAGGCCGGCGCCCTTGCTCGGGTCGCGCCGCTGCTTGATGCGTTCCTGGGTCTGCGGGGACGTCTCGTCGGCGTAGACCTGATCGCCCAGCATGACCAGCGCGTTCGGCCATTGGTCGTCGGGCTCGGTGGCAATCTGCACGGCGAATCCGGCGAGCACATCGGTGTCGAACCGCTTGTCGGCCGAGACCGCCTCGTCGGTGGCGTACCGGCACGACCCGAACGCGATCCGCACCGGCGCCCCTGGTTCGGGTGTGCGGATCCGGCTTGGCGGCCTGGTCTCGCCCGGCAGCGGCCACACCACCTCGCCGTCCAACCGGACCTGGTAGGTGGTGCTGCGGCCCGGGGTGAGGCCGTCGACGACGACCAGCGCGTAGTGATGACCGGCGACGGTCCAGGTCCGGTCCCGGCACCCGAGTATCTCCACCTCGCCCGGTTGATCGGTTTCCATCCAGACCGTCGCATCGCTCGGGCCGACGTGCCGCAGCAGCGGTCCGAGCACCAGTCTGGTCACCGGCAATGTCTACCACCGTGCACCGCCGCTGTGCTGCGGGACCGTTACGGTGGGATGGTGCCGAAGATCAACACCGAAATTCCGGGCGTCGACGACGACGTCACTCTCTCCGATCCCGCGCTGACGGACGCCGAACTGGCGGGTGCGTTGGTGACGTCGGCAGGGCGACTGGCCGCCCGGATGCTGCAGGACGGCCTGACGGTGGATCGCAAGACCAGCATCAGCGACGTGGTGTCCGATGCCGACAAGGCGGCCGAGGCGATGATCGTCGGCCGGTTGGCGGCAGCCCGGCCGGATGACGGAGTCATCGGCGAGGAGGGTGCGGCGGCGCCAGGGCGGCGCACCTGGGTGATCGACCCGGTCGACGGCACCTACAACTTCGTCTCCGGACTGCCGGCCTGGTGCTCGGCGCTCGCCCTGCTCGACGGTGAGCAGCTGCTGTTGGGCGCGATCTACCAGGCCACCACCGACGAGCTCTGGGTCGGCGGTCACGATCTGCCCGCCACCCTGAACGGGGTGCCGCTGCCCCGGATGGCCGACCGCAGGCTCGGAGAGGTCGCCATCTCGACCTACCTGCACCCGACCCGGGTCGGCGACCTGCCGTTGCGGGACGGCCTGCTCCGGTCGATCGCCGGTGCCGCCTCGGTCCGCATCATCGGATCAGGGTCCGTCGAACTCGCGGCGGTGGCAGCGGGCCGGCTGGGCGTCTGGCTGCACGCGGACACCCCGACCTGGGACTGGCTGCCGGGCGCGGCACTGGTGACGTCCGCAGGCGGGGTGGTGGACGTCTTCCAGCACGGCGGGCACCGCTGGCATGTCGCCGGACCACCGACCGGGGTCGCCGAAGCCAAGGCCGCGGTCCTCGGGGAATCCTGATCGCGGATGCACGACACCCGCGCGCAGACCGAGTTGCGAGTGCGGCGCTTCACGGCGGAGCGCATCCTCCCGGCGTTGTACCGGGCCAGGGAGCCGCTGACCGTCACCGCCTGGGAAGTCCCGGACGAACCCGTCGGGTTCGAGGTGGCGGCGGCCGCGGAGTACCGGCCGATCTCACCCGGTGACCCGTGGGGCCCACCGTGGGGCACCACCTGGCTGCGGATCACCGGGCGGATCCCCGCATCCTGGGGCGTCGACGGCGAGCTGCCGGATGGCTTGCGCACCGAGGCGGTCATCGACCTGGGGTTCGACGATCACAGTCCCGGTTTCCAGGCGGAGGGGCTTGCGTTCACGGCCGACGGCCGCACCATCAAGGGCATCGCACCGATGAACATGCAGGTCGGGTTGACGCAGCGGCCAGGTGAACCCGTCGACCTCTTGGTCGAGGCGGCGTCCAACCCGACGGTGGAGGGCGTCGGACTGCTGCGGTACCGCTCGACCCCGTTGGGTGACCGGGCGACGGCCGGCTCTGTTCCGCTGTACCGGCTCGGCCCGATCGAGCTCGGTCTGCTCGACGTCACCGTCTGGGAGCTGTTGCGGGACATCGAGATGCTCGAGGGCCTGATGCTGCAGTTGCCGACGGACCAACCCCGGCGGGCCCTGATCCGCCGGGCGCTGGAAGTCATGGTGGACCTGATGGATCCCGCCGACGTGGCCGGGACCGCGGCTGCCGGGCGGGCAGCGCTAGCCGACGCGCTGGCGTCACCGGCGGCGGCCAGCGCCCACCACCTGCACGCCGTCGGTCATGCGCACATCGACTCCGCGTGGCTGTGGCCGGTGCGCGAGACGATCCGCAAGTGCGCCCGGACGTTCTCCTCGATGGTGACTCTGATGGACGAGGACCCCGGGTTCGTCTTCGCCTGCTCGTCGGCCCAGCAGTTCGCCTGGATCCGGGACTACTACCCCGAACTCTTCGAACGGATCCGAGCCAAGGTCGCCGGCGGTCAGTTCGTCCCGGTCGGCAGCATGTGGGTCGAATCCGATACCAACATGCCCGGCGGCGAGGCGATGGCGCGGCAATTCGTGGCCGGGAAGCGCTTCTTCCTCGAGGAGTTCGGGGTGGAGTGCGCCGAGGTGTGGCTGCCGGACTCGTTCGGCTACTCGGCCGCGCTCCCGCAGATCGTCGCGGCCGCCGGCACCCGCTACTTCCTCACCCAGAAGATCTCCTGGAACCAGACCAACCGCATGCCACACCACACCTTCTGGTGGCAGGGCATCGACGGCACCAGGGTGTTCACCCATTTCCCGCCGGTCGACACCTACAACTCGCAGCTGGTGCCCGCGGAGCTGAACCACGCCGAACGGAACTACGCCGACCACGGCGGCGGCTCCATGAGCCTGGTGCCGTACGGGTACGGCGACGGCGGCGGCGGTCCGACCCGGGAGATGGTCGCCCGCGGCCGACGCGCCCGGTCCCTGGAGGGTTCGCCGACGGTGGAGTTCAGCAGCCCGCCGGACTTCTTCGCGGCTGCCGAGGCCGACTACCCGGACGCCCCGACCTGGGTGGGGGAGATGTACCTGGAGTTGCACCGGGGCACGTACACCTCGCAATCCCGCACCAAGCAGGGCAACCGCCGCAGCGAACACCTGCTGCGGGAGGCCGAACTGTGGGCGTCCACCGCAACGGTTCGACTCGGCACCGAATACCCTTACGACAGGCTCGAGAAGCACTGGCGGACCGTGCTTCTGCAACAATTCCACGACATCCTGCCCGGGTCCTCGATCGCCTGGGTGTACCGGGTCGCCGAGCAGAACTACGCGGAGCTGGCGGCCGATCTCGAGAACCTGATCGGTTCCAGCCTGCAGCTGTTGGCCGGCGGCGCCACCGATGCGGAGGTCGCGGCCCACCCCGCCGAGCGAATGGTCTTCAACTCCACACCCCATGTCCGGCAGGGCATTCCATCGCTGGGAGCGGCCCAGGAGGTCACCGCGGTTGGCGACGACGTCGTCGTCGACGAGTCCGATGGCCGGATCGTGCTGGCGAACGGGATCACCCGGCTGGTGATCGACGACCGTGGCCTGGTCGTCTCGCTCGTCGACCTCGCTGGTGGTCGCGAGGTGATCCCGGCGGGCATGGCCGGGAACCTGCTGCAGGTCCATCGGGACACCCCCAACGAGTGGGACGCCTGGGACGTCGACGCCCACTACCGGCGGGCCGTGGTCGACCTGGACCAGGTCGAATCGCTCAGCGTCTCGGCCACCACCGACGAGGTCGTCGTCCGGGTCGGCCGTCGGTACGCGGAGTCCACGATCGAGCAGCAGATCATCCTCGCCCGCGGCCGGCGGGACGTGCAGTTCACCACCATCGTCGAGTGGCACCAGCGGCAGCGGATGTTGAAACTGGCCTACCCGATCGATGTCCAGGCGGACCGATCAGCCGCCGAGACGCAGTTCGGGCACCTCTTCCGGCCGACCCATACGAACACCTCGTGGGAGGCTGCGAAGTTCGAGATCTGCGCGCACCGGTGGATCCACGTCGCCGAGCCGGGCTTCGGCGTCGCGATCGCCAACGATCGCACTTACGGCCACGACGTCACGTCGACGCCGGCCGGCGCGACCGCCGGTGACGGACCGGGCACCGTGACCACGGTTCGGCTGTCGTTGCTGCGGGCGCCGGTGTACCCGGACCCGGATGCCGATCAGGGGCACCACGTGTTCCGCACGACGCTCGTCCCGGCCGCCGAGATCGCGGACGCGGTGCGGACAGGCTACGACCTCAACCTGCCGGTGCGAACAGTGCCCGGTTCGCGGCCGGTGACGCCACTGGTGACGGTGTCGAACCCGGCGGTGGTCGTGGAGGCGGTGAAATTGGCCGAGGACCGGTCGGGTGACCTGATCGTCCGGTTGTACGAGTCGCTCGGGACGAGATCGACGGCGACCGTGCGCCCGAATTTCGCCGCGACGACCGTGCAGCGCACCGATCTGCTGGAGCGTCCGCTCAACGGAGCCGCGACATCGCCACCGGACTCCGCCGGTGGGCTCACCCTGGTCCTCCGGCCCTTCGAGTTGGTCACCCTGCGGATCCGCCGCTCCGACTCCTGACGCCGCCCCCGAAGTGGCGACCGGTCGGCCGGCGGGTCCGCCGGATCCCGGTCAGGCCGACCCGCCGGCGGGTGCGACGATCATCCGGTGGAAACGGCCATCCTGATTCTCGCCCTGATCGCGACGGTGACCATCGTCAGCGCCCTGGCCGGTCGGTTCGAGGTACCGGCACCGCTACTGCTGGTGGTGATCGGGATCGGGGCGTCGTTCCTGCCGTTCATCGAGCCGTTCGAGCTGAGCCCGGAACTGGTGCTGATCGGACTGCTACCGCCGCTGCTGTACTCGGCGGCGATCCGCACCTCGCTGGTCGAGGTGCGGGCCAACGTCAAGGCCATCGCCTTCCTCGCCGTCGGCCTGGTCATCTTCACCACCGTCCTGGTCGGGCTGGTGGCGTTCTGGTTGCTGCCCATCCCGCTGGCTGCGGCGTTCGCGTTCGGCGCGGTGGTCGCCCCACCGGACGCGGTGGCCGCCACGGCGATCGCCCGCCGGATCGGGCTACCCAGGCGCATCGTGACGGTGCTGGAGGGGGAGTCGCTGCTGAACGACGCGACCGCCCTGGTCGGCCTGCGGACCGCGGTGCTCGCACTCACCGCGGTGGTCACCGTCGGCAGCATCACCGTGGACTTTCTCTGGGCGGCTCTTGGTGGGGCCGCCATCGGGGTGGCGGTCGCCCTGCTGATCGCGCTGGTGCGCAAACACATCAAGGACCCGACCATCGACACCGCGGTCTCGTTGATGGCGCCCTTCCTGGCGTACCTGCCGGCGGAAGAACTGCATGCCTCCGGGGTGATCACCGTGGTGACCACCGGTCTGATCCTGGGTCACAAGGCACCGATCATCCAGGGCGCGACCTCCCGGCTGAACGAGCGGATCAACTGGGAAACCATCCAGTTCCTGCTGGAGAACAGCGTCTTTCTGCTGATCGGTCTGCAGGTGCGCGGGATCCTGGACGGCGTCGCCCGATCCGACCTGTCGCCCGGGACGATCACCATGTTCTGCATCGGCGTGCTGGTAGCGGTGATCGTGATCCGGCCCATGTGGGTGTTCCCGGTGGGACAACTGCTGGTCAAACCGCGTGGTGCCACCGGCGAGGAGTACTCCTGGCAGGCGACGGCGATCGTCTCCTGGGCCGGCATGCGCGGGGTCGTGACGCTGGCCGCGGCCTTCGTCCTCCCGGCCAGCGTCCCGAACGTGGAGATCCTCCGGCTGGGGGCCTTTGTCGTCACCGCCGGCACCCTGCTGTTGCAGGGATTGTCGCTGCCATGGCTGGCCCGCCGGCTGCGGATTCGCGGCCCCGACGACCGCGAGGACGCCCTGGCCGAGGCGACTGTGCTGATGGCCGCGGTCGAGGCCGGACGCGCCGAGCTCGACCGGATCACCGTTCCCGAGGACGACGAAGAGATCGTCCGGATCCTGCGGGCCAGGGGCGAGTCGCGGCTGAACGCGGTCTGGGAACGGCTGGGCCGGAACGACGGCGACGACGAGACGCCGAGCGAGCAGTACCGTCGCCTGCGGATCGCGATGCTCGGCGCCGAGCGGGCGGAGGTGCTGCACCTGCGGAGCAAGGGTGAGTTCGACAGCGACGTGCTCACCGAGGTGATGGACGCGCTCGACGTCGAGGAATCGATGATCGACCGCAGAGCGGGCAGAGCGGAATCCGCGGAAGGAGAGACCTTGACCACCCCTGATCAGACGGCCGGCGCCTGCGTCGACCTGGCTAGGGCACCGGAGGATCGCAGTGCGAACACTCCGGACGGCTGTGAGGAGTGCCTCCGTGACGGCACCAGATGGGTGCACCTGCGACTCTGTCTGGCCTGCGGCCACGTCGGGTGTTGCGACTCCTCGGTGCACAAGCACGCAACCGCACATTTCCACGAGAGCCTGCACCCCGTGATGCGCAGCTTCGAGCCAGGTGAGGCGTGGCGCTGGTGCTTCGTTCACGAGGTTCTCGGCTGACGCGGACGGCCGAGCCGGGCCTGCGACCAGCTCCCGGATCAGTTGGCGGTGTAAGGCATCCGGGGAAGTTCGACGGCGGGCCGCATGGACAGACCCGACACCATCGAGGCCTCCCGCTTGAGCAGATCCCGCTCCAACCGGAGCCGCTCGTCGACGGTGGCCGCCCCGAGCAGCACCTGCTTGTCGGTCAGGTCCAGGATCATCGACGCGGCGACCAGGTAGGCCAGCTCGCCGGGGTCATCCGGCAGTTCCAACGGGTCGACGTCCACGGGCAGTCCCTGCGCCGTTTGCAGCGCCTGCCGATAGGTGCCGAAGAGCCGCCGGACCCGCACGGCCGCCGACTCCGTCGCTGCCGATGTCAGCTCCGGCAGCAGTTCGACCTCGGCCCGCATCAGGTCTGCGTCATCGACCTCGATGAGCCGGAACCGGTCGGTACCGGTGGCGATGATGTCGAACCGTCCGTCCTCGTAGGCCTCGGCGTACCGCAGTTCTGCCGTGCAACCGATCTCATGCAGTGCGGTCACCCCGTGCACTCCCACCTCACGGCCCGCCTTGATCGCGACGACACCGAAAAGTCTTGACCCATCGGGCATGTCGAGGAGCTCTTGGACGAGCCGGCGGTATCTGGGTTCGAAGATGTGCAGCGGCAGCACCACGCCCGGATACAGCACCAGTCCCAGTGGGAACAACGGCAGTGACATCGAGGCCATAGCTCCAACGTACGTCGCCGGCAGAACGCACGGTCGAGCCGGGATCAGCTGCGAGCGGGCCCCACCAGGGTGCGGCCGGACAACCCGGCCGCACCCTGGGGCTCGCTCACTTGGCCGCTTCCAACTCGGCATCCAGTGGATGGGCCAGCTCGTCGGCGCCCAGCCTGGCGATGGCCAGGGTGGCCACCGCCAACACCGTCGGGATGAGGCCGGCCAACAGGAACGCCGTCGGGATGCCGATCGTCTCGCCGACCGGACCGGCCAACGCCATCGACAGCGGCATCAGTGCCAGTGACACGAAGAAGTCGAGACTGGACACCCTCCCGAGCATGGCCGCCGGAACCCGACGCTGCAGCAGCGTGCCCCAGAGCACCTGCGCCGCGGAGAACATCGCGCCGCAGACGAACAACGCCACCACCATCAACCACAGCTGATCGGTGAAGCCGACGACCACGATCGGCAGGCAACCCAGACCCCACCCCAGGATCATCAGGGTCAGATACCGGCGTGGCATCCGGATCGAGGCGACGACCAGGGAACCGACCGCGCCGCCGATGCCGAAGGCGGCCAGCGCGGCGGCGAAGGCTCCGGCACCGCCGCCGGTGCCGTCCTTGACGGCGAACGGGAGCAGCACCTCGATCGGGCCCATGATGACCAGGACCAGCACCACCGCGAAGAGCAGGGTGGCGAAGAGCCAGCGGGTCCGCACCATGTAGCTGAACCCCTCGCGGACGTCGATCACCGCGCTCACCAACGGATGGCGATCCGTGTCCAGGTCCCGGCGGACAGCCGTGGTCCGCATGACCAGCAGCATGACGGCCGCGCCGATCTGGATCAGTGCCACCACCAGGAACGCGACACCCGGGGACCACACCGCGATGATCAGACTGGCCACTGCGGGGCCGGCGGCCTGCATGATCGTCGGCCGCAGAACGCCCTCGATGCCGTTGGCGGCCAACAACTGCTCCGGTGCGATGAGCGCCGGAAGCCAGGCCGAGTAGGCCGGGTAGAAGAACCCGTCGGCCACACCCATCACGAAGGCGATCAGCGCCAGCTGCCAGATCTGGATGAGACCGGTCAACGACAGCAGCGCAGCCGTACCGAAGCCGATGCCGCGAACGACCTCCACCGTCAAAAGGATGTAGCGCTGCGGGACGCGATCGGCAACCACTCCACCGATCAGCACCGACAGCACGATCCCGAGACTGGCCCCCAGCGCGACCACCGAGAGATCGGCGGGGCTGCCGCCGAGCGCGATCACCTGCCACACCGAGGCAACCAGCCAGATGCCGACACTGAGCATCGAGAACGTCAGGGCGCCCACCAGCATCCGGTATTGACCGCTGTGGAACGGCAGCAGTGCCCGCGGTAACCGTGATTCCGACGCTGAGACGTCCATGACTCTCCCTTCTCGCTGATCGACCAGAGCAGGCCCGGAATAATGACTCCCCGGCCCGGCCAATCTGAGCACGGAGCCGGCGATGGGGCCAACGGGTTTCCGTGATCCGACGGTACTGCTGAGCACCGACAGCGTCGCGGACTAGCGTTGCGGCCATGCCCACCAAGATCACCGTCATCTACGACAACCCCACCGATCCGGTCGCCTTCGAATCGGGATACGCCAAAGAGCAGGTCGCGCTGGCCAGGCAACTGCCCGGCCTGCAGAAGATCGAGACCTCGAAGGTCTGGCCCAAGGAGGACGGCTCCCCGACGCCTGCCTACCGGATGGTCGATCTCTACTTCAGCGACTACGACACGGCCAGTGCGGCTGTCACCACTCCCGAAGCGGCTGCGCTGTTCCCGAGCATCTTCGGGTTGGCAACCGGGGGAGTGCGGGTGCTGTTCTCCGACATCGAGGAGTCCTGACCGCGCAGTCCTTCACGCGAGATCCCCTGCTCGAGATCCCCTGCCCGAGATCCCCGTTCCGGATGCCGGTCCCGAGATACCGGTCACAGAAGGCGGGTCGATGACCTCGATGCCGCAAGGCCGACCCTACGATCGGGTCAAGGGCCTGAGTCCGGACTTGACCTGATCATCGGGAGATGGGTGGCACCGCAAGTGTTCTCCACCCGATCGAAGCGATTGCCGGCCCCGGTCCGCCGCTATCTCGGGGTGCAGCTCACCCCGGGGCATTGGACTCATCACCGGTATCAGGGACCTCACGGCGCACGGCAGTACGACGTCTACCTCCCGGCGGGTCTCTCGCCGCGGGCCAGAGCACCGATGGTCCTGCTGCTGCACGGCTGCCAGCAGTCGGGGATGGATTTCGCCAAGGAATCGGGCTTCCAGGCTGCCGCGGACGCGGAGGGTTTCGTCCTGGTCACCCCGCGGCAGGAGATGCAGCATCAGCTCCAGCGCTGCTGGCGGTGGTACGACTCATCGCACCAACGCCGCGAATCCGGGGAACCGGCGATTCTCGCCGGTCTCACCAGAGAGGTTCTGGTGGACCTCCCGGAACGGCGGATCGATCCGCGGCGGGTCTATGTCGCCGGCTTGTCCGCGGGCGGTGCGATGGCGTTGATCCTGGCGACCACCTACCCGGATCTGTTCGCCGCGTCCGGTGTCCACTCGGCGACCGCCTATCGCTCCGCGACCCAGTCGTACCGCGCGCTCGGCGCGATGGCTGCCCGCGGTTCGACACCTTCGCACGGTGGCATCGGCGGGGAGATGGCGCCGGTGGTACTGATCCACGGCACCGACGACCGGGTGGTCCGGCCGCCCAACGCCGACCGGATCGTCGATCAGTGGCTGGCATCCAGGGACGCCGGTCGCACCAATGGCCGCAACCGGGTCCGTCCGCTGGCCACCACCAGGGCGTTCGTCGTCGATGGGCGACGCTGCATCAGGACCCGCTGGTACACCGCGCGCGGCCGGCGGGTCCTCGAGTACTGGCGGATCGACGGGCTCGGCCACGCCTGGTCGGGCGGCGACGTCAAGGGCCAGTTCGTCGACCGCGCCGGTCCGCGCGCCGCCGACGTGATGTGGACGTTCTTCGGCCGGCACCGGCTGGCGTCCGGGATCGTCGACCCGGACGACAACTTCGGCCCGGACCAGGATTTCGCCTGGGACGCCGGTCTCGGCCGATCGTCGGACTTCTAGCCGCCGGCCGGGGACGCGGACCAGTGCGTCGGTCGGGAAACCGCATCCGGCAGTCGGGTGTCGCCGTCACCGCGGGCCGCATTGAGCTGCGCCTGGGTCAGGAACAGGCAGCCGGTCAGGTCGGCTCCAGAAAGATCGGCGCCGCGCAGATCGGCACCGATGACGTCGGCCCACCGCAGATCCGCGCCGCGCAGATCGGCGCCGACCAGCTGGGCTCCGCGCAGGTTCGCACCGCTCAGGTCGGCCCGGCGCAGCTTGGCGCCGATGAGATCCGCACCCCGAAACTCCTTGCGCTGCTGCCCGCCACCCTTGCGGGAGCGTTTCTGCGCGGGCTTGCGCTGTCGCGGCTCCTCGCCGGCGGTCCTCGATGACGGGGGAGAGTTCGCGGAGTGATGATCGTCGCCGCCGCGGAACCGTCCGCGCACGGTGGCACTGACCAGCAGGAGCAGCTCGTTGACGGCGTCCCGGTGGGCGTTGACATCGAGTTCGATCAGATCGTCCGGCGGGCAACCGGTCAATCCTTCGGTCTCCCGCAACGACCGCTCGAGTTCGTCCGACAATGGTTCCGGCAACGGATGACTCGCCGCCTCGCCCAGGAAGAAGAGCAGTTCGTGCAGGTGACGCATCACCGCGAACACCGCGAACATCTGGTCGGAAGTCTCCGGCGCCGCGCGCCAATCCCGCCCGCGATAGGTGACCTGGGCAACCTGCTGTCCAGCGCCGAAGCAGTCATAGACGGTGCAGCCCGGGAAACCCCGCTCGCGCAGCCGGGTGTGGATTCCGCAGCGGAAATCCTGCTGCAGGTTGGGGCAGGGCACGGCCGCAGGCTTGTCGATCGCGAAGTCCGCGGAGGCGAAGAACGGCAGCGCGACGCAGCACAGGCCGAAGCACCGCTCGCAGTCGGCGACCAGGTTCAACCGCCGATCCACGTCGGAACCGGCTCGGGCTGGTTCGGTTTCGTCGGGCACCGTCGGCAGGCTCCAGAGGAAGGGTGATGCGGGAGTTCCGCTGCGACCACTGTGACGGTCCCGGTCGAGCAGCGTCAACCCGCCCGAGTCCGACGAATCGGGCCGGACACGCCCGATCCGGGCAGGATGTGGCGGTGCAGCTTCCCATCGGCCTTCCCACCCGTTCCCGAGTCATCGCCGGCCTCGTGATGCTGCTGGCGCTGGCCGGACTGACCGTGTTCGCCATCAGCTCGGTGTCACCGCCGGCACCGGTTGGTGCCGACGCACCCGCCGGAGAATTCAGCGCAACGCGGGCGTACGCCCACGTCGAACAGATCGGCTCCCAGGTTCATCCGGTGGGTTCGGCAGGCGCGACGCAGGTGCGTGACCACATCGTGTCGGCGTTGACCGACATCGGCCTCCAGCCGCAGGTTCGGGACGGTGTCGGCTTCAGCGGAGCGCTGAGCGGGCCGCCCGGCATGGCCGCGGTGCACAACGTGGTCGCGGTCGTGCCGGGCAGCGCGCCCACCGGACGGGTGGTGCTGTTCGCCCACTACGACTCTGTTCAGGTGTCCTACGGCGGCAACGACGACGGGGCAGGAGTCTCCACCCTGCTGGAGACGGCGCGTGCGGTGATGGCCGGACCGCGGCCGGCGAACGATCTGGTGTTCCTGTTCACCGACGGTGAGGAGGCCTGCCTCTGCGGCGCGGAATCTTTCGTCAGCCAGGACCCGCTGGCCGCCGACGGCGGCGTCGCCCTGAACTTCGAGTCAAGGGGGTCGACCGGGCCTGCGGTGATGTTCGAGACCAACCGCGGCAACACCGATGTCGTCGGCATGTACGGCAGTGCGGTGCCCTACCCGGTCGCCACCAGTTTTGCGGTCGAGGTGTACCGGCTGCTGCCGAGCGACACCGACTTCACCCCGTTCCGGGAATCCGGGATCTTCACCGGATTGAACACGGCCTACATCGACGGCTCGGCGGTCTACCACACGCCGCAGGACAAGCCGTCGTACATGGATCTGTCGAGCCTGCAACATCACGGCTCGAATGCGCTGGCACTGGCCCGGGCGTTCGGGAACGCCGACATCGCAGCCCTGCAGCAACCGACGTCCGGTGACTCGACCTACTTTCCGGCGTTGGGTGGCCTGGTGCGGTATCCCGGCTGGCTGGTATGGCCGCTGGCGATACTGGCCATGCTCGCCGTTGGCACGCTTGCCGTCCTGATCCGGCGCCGCGGGCTCGCGGGCTGGTCCCGGATGGCGGCCGGTGTCGGTGTCGGCGTGATCCCACTGGTCCTCGCACCTGTTGTCGCGCAATTGTTGTGGACTGTGCTCGTCGCCCTTCGGCCCGGCTACGTGAACATGATCGACCCATGGTGGCCGGGCTGGTTCCGGGCAACTGTGGTGGCGTTGGTGTGCGTCGTGGTGCTGACCTGGTACGGACTGCTGCGCCGTCCGGTCGGGCCGTGGGCGCTACTGATCGGCGCCCTGGCCTGGCTCGGTCTGCTGGGTGTCGTCCTCGCTGTGGTGGCCCCGGGAGGCTCCTACCTGGCGTCGCTCCCGGCTCTTGCCACCGCTATCGCCGGCATTGTCGCGGTGACGGTGCCGTCCCCGTGGGCCGGGTTGATCGCCGCCCTGCTCGGCGGCGCGGTTGCCGTCGTCATTCTCGCGCCGACGGTGTACATGTTCTTTCCGGCCCTCGGCCTGGCCACCGGCGCGGCAGGTGCGCTGTTCAGCGCCATGCTCGTGCTGGCCCTGCTGCCGGTGATCGAACTGCTCTACCCGGAACTTCGTGCCCGGCAACAAAGTCCGGACCCGCAGTCGGAACAACAGCCGGCACAGCAGGTCTCGCGGCACCGGCTGAGGTCGGCCGCCCCGGCGCTGGTGGCCGGCATCGCCGCGCTGGTCTTCCTCGCGACGGGGCTGGCCGTCGATCATTTCGACGAGGCACACCCGGCACCGGCCGAACTCGCCTACCTGATGGACACCGATTCCGGTCTGGCCCACTGGGTCAGCACCGACCAGCACCCGGGGGAGTGGTTGGACCAGTACGTCACCGACTCCGATCCGGCCGCCGACGCCGGGGGAGGCCTGTTCGGCGACGACGTCCGAACCGGCCCTGCGCCGGTCGCCGACCTACCGGCCCCCACGGTGGCGGTGGTTTCCGACACCACCGTTCCGGCCGGTGGTGATCTGCCGGAACGAAGGCGGCTGACCCTACAGCTGGACTCGGAGCGGGCAGCACGGTTGATCTACCTGGAGCTGCCGGACGCCGACGTCGTGTCGGCCACCGTCGATGGTCGGGACATGCCGCCGGACGAACTCACCGGTCCGTTCGGGTTGGTCTTCCACGCTCCGCCCGCCGAGGGTCTGCGGGTCGAACTCGAACTGCGGACCACCGGCCCGACATCGGTCAGGGTGATGGACGGAACAGACGGCCTGGACGGACTGCCCGGTTTCAACCCCCGGCCCGCCGGCATCGGGGTCCAGGGTTCGCACATCTCCGAACTGGTGGTGGTGGCGAAGTCGTTCACCGTCTGAACGGTCGCGGACCCGGGCCGACGTTCCGGCGGTTACCGGATCGTCGGCCCTTCGGCTCATTCGGCGCCGAAGCGACCGCGGGCCTCCACCGGGATCAGCGGCTTGTCGGCGCGGGCTTTGATCTGCTGCACGGCCCAGCTATTTCCGTCCGGATCCTCGAAGCCGAAGAAGGTTCCGCCGTCCCGCTCGTCGAAGACCGAGATCTCACTGGCCTCGACTCCGCGGTCGACCAGCTGCTGACGTGCTGCCGCGGCATCGGCGACCACGAGTTGCAGCGCCTTCATCGAGCCGGGTGCCATCGCCTTCTGGGCGGGCAGGTCCCCGAGCACGATCGAACAACCGGACCCGGGCGGGGTGAGCTGCACGACGTGCATGTGCTCGTTGTGGGTGTCGTGGTCGAGGACGAAACCGACCTTGTCCCGGTAGAACTCGATCGAACGGTCGATGTCGCTGACCGGTAGTACGACGACTTCCAACGTCCAGTCCATGCTGCTGCTCCTTGGGTGAAAGGGTCCAAAGTGAAAGGGGGATTGACGGGCCACGATCGCGCGGGGAAAGCACCCGAGATCAGAGTGCGGACACGACGTCCTCGAGGCGCTCGTAGCCCTCCCGCATGCCGGACTCCATGTCGGAGGCGACCATGCCGTCCCTGGATTCGATCGAGGGGTACACGCTGTGCCCCTCCAGCCGGGTGCGGCCGTTCCCCAGGTCGACGAACCGCAACGACTCGATGGCCACGACATCCGGGAAGCCTTCGAACTCGAAGGTCTGGATGGCGAACTCCTCGTCGCGCACCACGTGGAAAACGCCGTTGAAGGCGTACTCCGCGCCCTTGTCGTCGCGGTGGATGTAGCGGTAGCCACCGCCGGTGCGAAAGTCGTAGCGCTCGATGTCCATGTCGTAGCCGCGCGGGCCCAGCCACTGCTTGATCAGCTCCGGCTCCTTGTGGGCGCGGAACACCGTCGCGACCGGTGCGTCGAATTCACGCTGGAACTCGATGAACGGAACGCCTTCCGGCGCAGTGACTGCGAGAGCGTTGGTCATGTCATGCCTCCTGTGTCCGTGGTCCGTCGCTAGGACCGTCGATCGTGGTGAGCAACGCGTCCAGGCGCCGGAACTGCTGCTCGTGAATCAATCGGTACTTGTCGATCCAGGCGGTGAGGGCTTCGAGCCTGGCTGCGTTCAGGTGCACCGGCCGGCGCTGGGCATCCCGCGTTCGGGTGACCAGCTCGGCCTGCTCCAGCACCTGAATGTGTTTGGAGACAGCCTGTTTGGAGATCTCGAACGGTTCGGCGAGTTCGTTGACCGTCGCCGGACCTCGGCTGAGGCGGGCGATGATCCGTCGACGCACCGGGTCGGCCAGCGCGGTGAACGCACGGTCGAGCCGGTCGTCCGCGGAGGGGTCCACGATCACCTCATCAACCTTTCCCTTTATCAACGTGTTGATTGATTACGACACCAATTTAGGTCGCCGATCGAGGCCGTGTCAAGAGGGCGGCGTGGAAAGTTGCAGCGGGAAAGTGATCGACGGCAGCAGCGGTCAGGCCGATCCGGGCTGCAGTTGCGCCAGCACCTCGAGATAGTGCGGGTTGTACATGACGCCCAGGATGTTGCCGAAGGGATCGACGACGGAGGCCGTGATGAAACCGGCTCCCTGGTCACGTGGCGCGGCCAACTGGGTGGCGCCGAGATCCAGCAGTCGCTGCAGCGTTGCGGGCACATCGTCGACGTGCCAGAACACCGTCTCACCGGCCGGTCCGCCCGCCGGGTCGGCCGGCGCGTAGCGCGCATCGATGATGCCGAGTTCGTGCTGGTAGTCACCGATCCGGAACTCGACGTACCCCGGCTTCTCGGTGAAATACGGTTCGATGCCGAGGAATTCGGTGTACCACTGCCTGGCCGCGACAAGATCGGCGGCATAGAACGACACGGTGCTCAGCCCTCGTAACATGTCCTGCTCCTTCGATGTCGAGGTGGCGGAATCGCTGCGATCCCACCGCGATGACTCCACTATCTCGCACAAAGTGCTCACCTTCTGCGCACTTTTCCTGCGACACTTCTCCGGTGCGTGCAGATCGGTTGGTGGCGACCCTGTTGGTGCTGCAGGCGCGTGGCCGGGTGACAGCGGCGGAGCTCGCCGACGAGCTCGAGATCTCCGTCGCGACGGCCCGGCGGGATCTGGACGCGCTGTCGACTGCCGGCGTGCCGGTGTACCCACAGCCCGGCCGGGGCGGTGGCTGGTCGCTGGTGGGCGGTGCCCGAACCGATCTCACCGGGCTCACTTCGGACGAGGCGCAGGCGCTGTTCCTGCTGGCGGGGCCGGCGGCCGCGGTCACCCCGGCGGTCAAGTCCGGACTGCGCAAGCTGGTTCGGGCGCTCCCGGACACCTTCCGAGGGGATGCCGAAGCGGCGGCCGGCGCGGTGATGATCGATCCGTCCCGGTGGGGAGAGCACGGGCGGGAGTACCCGGAGCTGATCGGCGATCTGCAGGCCGCGGTCGTCCGCCGCCGCCGTGTCCACCTGACGTACACGAACCGCACCGGTGACCACACGGCGCGGCTGGTCGACCCCTGGGGTCTGGTCGACAAGGACGGCATCTGGTATCTCATCGCCGGCACCGAAAACGGGCGGCGCACCTTCCGCGTCGATCGCATCGTGCACGCGGAGATCACGACCGAGCCCGCGGACCGGCCAGCCGATTTCGACCTGTCGCAGGAATGGGATCGCGTGGTCGAGGTGGTGGAACGGCAGCGGGCGGCCACCGTTGCCGTCGTCGTCATCGCGCAGCGGTGGGAACCGGTGCTGCGCGACATGTTCGGCCGACACTTCGAGCTCGACGGTCCGGCGGGCGACGGACTGGTGCGTGTCCGGGTCTCCGCGCCGACACCGCTGATGGTCGCCCAGAATCTGGCGGGCTGGGGGGCAATGATCGATGTCGAGGGACCGGACGAGGTCCGGGCCGAACTGGCCAGGCTCGGCGCCGAACTCGTCGACAGGTACGCGGTGTCCGGGACGAAAGCAGGAACGGCCGGACCGGCCGTCGCCCCTGTCGGCTGACCGGGGATGATCGGGGGATGTTCCTGGACGAACCGCCGCCCTCCGATCTGTCCGCGCAGCTGTATCAGGAGGATCGGGACAGTGGCGGCTATGTCGACAATCTGACCCGGCTGTGGTCCTGGCGACCCGACGCCATGGTGGCGTTCTACGACGCCAGAGCGGTCCTGCTGGACGAATCCGGGCTGTCCCCGGTCGACGTGGCGGTGATCAACACAGCAACTGCCGGCGCCCGGACCGACTCCTACTGTGCGCTGGCGTGGGGGACGAAGCTCGCGGACCAGACGGACGCCGAGACGTCGGCCCGGGTGCTGTCCGGTCCGGTCGACGACCTGGACGAGCGCACTGCCGCGCTGACGCGGTGGGCGAGATCTGTCGCCGTCGACCCCAACTCGACGACGCCGGCCGATGTCGACCGGCTGCGCAGCGTCGGATTGACCGATCGGCAGATTTTCGAGGTGACGATGCTGGCCGCCTGGCGGCTCGCCTTCTCCACGGTGAACGATGCGCTCGGGGCTCGGCCAGACGCCCAACTCGCGCAGCGGGCACCGGCCGAGGTGAGATCTGCGGTGAGCTACGGTCGTGCCGTCGCCGAAGAAGCCTCCACCTGAGCCGATCTCGGCAGTCGGGCGCCGGCCGGGCCGGTTCAGTGGGCCGCGATCAACAGGTCGATGCCGGCGGTGTACCGGCCAGCGCTCCCGACAGGAACGACATCACCGACGCCATCGCATCGATCGCGATGGTCCCGTGGGTGCTCTGCGGAAACTGCTGCAGGGTCACGTGTTCGCCGGCGGCGCAGAGCGTGGAGACGAAGTGCTTCGTGGCGGCCGGCAACACCAGGGTGTCCGCCCCGCCCTGCGCCACGAACAGCGGGACCCCCAGCGGTGTGGCACCCGGGGTGTTCTCCGCGAGCAACTGAGCCCACGGATCGGTGGTGGCGGGATCGTGCGCGACATAGCGGCCCACCAGCTTGTCCGCCTCGGCGTGCAGCTCATCGCCCTGCCCGATCAGGCAGAGTTCGGCCATCCCCGGCGTCGCCGCCGCGCCCTCCGGGGTCAGGATCTGGTCGAGGGAGAGCCCCGGAACCGTTGCGCTGTAGACGGATTGATACGCGGCGTAGGCGTAGGAGCCGAGGGTGACGCCGGAGGCATCGGCATTGTGGTCGTCCAGCAGGGTGCCCAGATCCGCCGCCGGCGCGGCCACCGCGACGCCCCGCACTCGGAGGTCAGGGGCATAACTGTCCGCCGCCTGCCCGGCGAAGAGGACGGCCTGGCCGCCCTGCGAGTGTCCCCAGAGCAGCACATCGCTGTCCGTCGTCACCCCGGTCTCGGTGATGTTCCGCGCCGCCCGCACGGCGTCCAGCACGCTGTTGCCCTCACTGGTGCCGATCAGGTACGAGTTCGGCCCATCTACGCCCATCCCGGGATAGTCCGCGGCCGCGACGACATAACCGGCGGCCAGCAAGTCGCTCAGTCCCTCCATCAGGTCGAACGGGTCGATCCCGTTCGACGGAGCGCACTTCGGCGCAGCACCGGTCGTCGGGTGCCCCCAGCCGACCACCACCCGGCCATCGGCCGGCGCGGGGGAGTCCGGGCCGACAACGACCCCGGACACCACGATGTCGGCGCCGGTGACATCGGTGGTGTGGTAGAGCACCCGCCAGGCATTGGTGTTCGGCGGCGCGCTCTGAAGCTTCTCGGTTCGCACGACGTCCCCGGGCTTACCGGCCGGTACCGGCGAGGGCAAGACGTAGAACGGCGGTGCGGTGGCCTCTTCCAACGCGCCCTCGGCCACCCGCCGATCGGCGGTGTAACTGCAGGCGGTGAGGGCGAGCAGGACTGCGACCAGCACGAACCCGGACCACGACCGCCTCGAGGTAGCACGGATCATTCTGCGCGCCGTCCTTCCAGCGGGCGGGTACCGATGACGACCGTCGCGCCGTACTCGTCGGAAACGACCGTGTCCGACGTCAAGCCGTTCCGCGCGAAGATCTCCACGGCCGACGGCGCTTGCTGTTCGCTGGTTTCGACCAGTAGATGGCCACCGGGTGCCAGCCACTCGGCGGCCGCGGCGCTCACCCGGCGCAGTACCGACAATCCGTCAAAGCCGCCGTCGAGTGCCGCCACGTTCTCGTACAGCCGCGCCTCCGGCGGCATCAGTGCGATCGCATCGGTGGGTACGTAAGGAACGTTGGCCGTCAGAATCTCCACCCGCCCCTGCAGCGCTGCCGGCAGCGGCTCGAAAAGGTCGCCCAGGTAAACGGTCCCGGCGCTGCCGATGTTCTGTCTCGCGCAGTCCACGGCGGCTGGATCGACGTCCGCGGCGTGCAGCTCGACCCGACCTGCCGCTGCCACCAGGGCGATCCCGATAGCGCCTGTTCCGCAACACAGATCGACTGCCAGCACGGTGCGCGACGTTGCCGTCAGCCGCGGGCGGATCAGGTCGACGGCGCATTCGACCAGGAACGCGGTCCGGCGGCGGGGCACGAAAACCCCTGGCGCCACGGCGATCCGTAACCCGCAGAACTCCGCCCACCCGAGGACCTGTTCCAATGGTTCGCCCGCGACCCGTCGCCCGGTCAGTTCGGACAACTCGGCCGGGCCATGCGCCGCCGCCAGCAGCAGGTCGGCCTCGTCCTCGGCGAAGACGCATCCGGCGGATCGCAACGTCCGTACCAGATCGTCCGCGACGGCGGACGTCGGACGCGACATTCAGACCTTCTCTCACCTGATCGGCCCCCGGGGGACCCGAGCGCACCGGCAGGTCGAGCTTACGATGCCCCATCGGCGCGGAAAGGCCGCTGCTTGTCCGGCGCAGTAGCGTGAGGCACGGTCCGCAGGTCACAGCCCGCGTTCCGGGTCGCGGCCGGCGCTTCGACGGACACGAAAGGGACCTCGTGGCAACGAATTCCGCATCCATCGACGACTACATCGCCGCGTTGCCCCGCGACGTGCAGGAGATTCTGCAAGAAGTCAGGCGGACTCTGCACGAGGCCGTTCCCGGTTCCGGCGAGACCATCAGCTACCAGATGCCGACGATCACGGTGAACGGTCGTTCGTTGGTGTACTTCGCCGGCTGGAAGAAGCACGTCGGGATGTACCCGATTCCAGAGGGAGATGCGGATTTCGACCGGGACAGCGCGCCATACCGGGCGGTGCAGAGCACCTTGCGCTTTCCCTATTCCAAGCCCATCCCGTATGACCTGATCGCCCGGATGGCGGTGCTCCTGGTGAACCAGCGGGATGGTGATCGCACGTGACGGACCTGACGATGTTGACCAGAGCGGTGACGGTGGCCGGGCAATCGCGGGAGCACGGCAACCACCCGTTCGGCGCTGTGTTGGCGGATTCCGCCGGTCGGGAGCGGCTGTCGGCCGAGAACACCGTGGTGACCGGATCAGATGCCACCGGGCACGCCGAGACCAATCTGGTCAGGTTGGCCAGCGCTGCGTACAGCGTCGACGAGTTGGCCGGAATGACGCTGTACACCAGCACCGAACCCTGCGCGATGTGTTCCGGCGCGATCTACTGGTCGGGCATCGGAGCGGTGGTGTACGCACTGAGCGAGGAGGAGTTGTACGCGATGACCGGCGCCGATGCGAACAACCTCACGCTGGTCATGCCGTGCCGGACGGTCTTCGCGGCCGGTCGGCGACCGATCTCGGTGGCGGGACCGTTCGACCTGGCCAGTGCCCGGGAGGTGCACGCCGGGTTCTGGAAGCCGTGACACCCGGCGTGCGCGTGATCAGGACTGTGACCCGGCGATGTTCACCAGCCAGCTGATGCCGAACTTGTCGACGAGCATGCCGAAGGTGTCGCCCCAGGGAGCCTTGTCGATCGGCATGGTGATCGTCGCCCCGTCCGCCAGCTTGTCCCAGTAGCCACGAAGTTCGGCCTCGTCCTCGCCGCTGAGCGAGACCGAGACGTTCCCGCCGGGGGAGAACTCCATCCCGGTCGGGGTGTCGGCCCCCATCAGCGTGAGCCCGTTCGCACTGTCGAGCTGCCCGTGCATGATCTTGCCGGATTCCGCGGGGTCCTGGCTGGCGCCGTAATCGCCGAAGGTGCTGAGATTCAGTTCGCCGCCGAAGACGTCTTGGTAGAACTCCATCGCCTGCCTGGCGTTGTCGCGGAAGCTGATATACGGGTTGAGGCGGGTCGGCATCTGATCAACCGTTCTGCTGGAGCGGATCTGGACGGGCACAGTATCGACGGGCCTCCGATGTCGCACAAGAGTGCGGAAACTCCGCGGATCAGTCGTAGCACCGCAGATAGTCGACAACCAGTTCCGGGACGGCGGTGTCGTCGCCGCCGCCGGTTCTGTCGGGAAAGTCGAACACCGCGATCATCATCTGCATCGGGTAGCGCGGCGGGTCGGCGCACGTCCTGATCGCTTGCCCGTCGACGAAGAACTCGACCTGATCGGCCGTCCAGTCGACCGCGTACGTGTGGAAATCCCCGAGGTCGATCGGCAGCCGGACCGCCTCGAAATCCTCGGCGACGGCTGGATCGCGGAACGGGTGCAGCCCCATCCCGACAGCCGTCGACCCGCCGGGTTCGACGGCATCGCCGAACATCTCGGTCACACAGATCTCGGCGCTGCGTTCCGGGCTGTCCTCCAGTCCGACCGGGCCGGAGAAGTTGCCCGACTGGATCCCGGACACCCGCAACGGTGCTGGGTGCACCTGGGGAAGCCACCGGCCCTGGTCGGTCGGGATGCGGAGATGGAGACAGGAATCGTGGATGTCGTAGGACGCGGCCGTCGCGGCCAGCGATCCCCAGGCCGGCAGGTAGTGCGGCAGCCACACAGCGAGGTTCAGTTCCGCCGCGTCGAAATGGTCCTCGAAGACCAGCCGGCGGCCGGCGGATCGATCAGCTGTCGTCACCGTCCCATGATGGCCGAATCAGCCGGCGAGCAACTCGACCGGCGTTTGGGACAGGAAGATCTTCTCGCGGCGCTTCCCACGACGCAGGTAGGACACCCTGGTCAGCGGGTAGCCGTAGGCGGCGGAACCCCTGTTGTCACACGGTCCGAGCTGATCGACCTCATCGAGCTGAACGGCAATATTGTGCAGGCGCACTGCAGCACCGGGTTCAAGGGTGGCGAGGGTGGCCGTTCGGTTGTCTTCTCTTTCTTTGTTGTGGTTCATGTTCCATGGACGCGGCGAGCACCCGACAGGTTGTCCGGCACGTCGGCACTACTGTGTACCTGTGTTCGATATTCGCCTCTGCCCAGAGTCGACGACCCGCTGTGTGAGCCGTCACCCGGAAGATGTGGGGTGTCAGGTGCTTCGGCGAACCGGTTCGGTCGGTCGATCCGAGTACCCTTTGTTCGCGGACCTGTGCGCCGTCGCTTGCGCACCCGGCCCCGCTGGGCCGGCGCCGAAGAAGTCCGGAACCGCCGACGACCGGAGAGGGGAGAGCACGTGGCAGAGCACCCTGCTCTCCGACCCGATGCCGGGCCGGCGCTGACCGAATTGTTGAACAACCGGATCCTGGTGCTCGACGGCGCCATGGGGACGATGATCCAGCGCTACACCTTCAGCGAGGCCGAGTACCGCGGCGAGCGGTACGCCGACTGGGGCCAGGATCTGAAGGGCAACAACGACCTGCTGTCGCTGACCCAACCGGACGCGATCAGCGAGATCCACCGGGCCTACCTGCGGGCCGGATCAGACCTGATCGAAACCAACACGTTCAACGCGCAGCGCATCTCGCTCGCCGACTACGGCATGCAGGAACTGGCCTACGAGCTCAACTTCGAATCCGCCCGGCTCGCCCGTGCCGCCTGCGACGTCGTCGAGGCCGAGGACCCGCGTCGGCCACGATTCGTCGCGGGCGCCCTCGGGCCGACCAACCGCACCGCATCGATCTCGCCGGACGTGAACGACCCGGGAGCCCGGAACGTCACCTATCAGGAACTCGTCGATGCGTACCTGGAACAGGCGAACGGACTGGTCGACGGCGGCGCCGATCTGCTGCTGATCGAGACCATCTTCGACACCCTGAACGCCAAGGCCGCGATCTTCGCGGTCGAGACCCTGTTCGAGGAACGCGGCCGCCGCTGGCCGGTGATGATCTCGGGAACGATCACCGACGCCTCCGGGCGCACGCTGTCCGGCCAGGTCACCGAGGCATTTTGGAACTCGATCCGGCACGCCGGCCCGTTGCTCGTCGGCTTGAACTGTGCCCTGGGTGCGGCCGAGATGCGCCCCTATCTGGCCGAGATCTCCCGGCTGGCCGACTGCTTCGTGTCCTGCTATCCGAATGCCGGGCTGCCCAACGCGTTCGGTGAGTACGACGAGGCACCCGACCAGACCGCCGCGATCGTGCGGGAGTTCGCCGAATCCGGTCTGGTGAACCTGCTCGGCGGATGCTGCGGCACGACCCCGGAACACATCGCCTCGATGGCGGCCTGCGTCGACGGGGTCGACCCGCGCACGCCCGCCGAACCGGACCCGGCCTGCAGGCTGTCGGGCCTGGAGCCGCTGAACATCACCGCCGATTCGCTGTTCGTCAACGTCGGCGAACGAACCAACATCACCGGCTCGGCGAAGTTCCGCAACCTGATCCGCGACGGCGACTACAACGCTGCCCTCGCAGTGGCTCGCCAGCAGGTCGAGAACGGCGCCCAGATCATCGATGTCAACATGGACGAGGGGATGATCGACGGCGTCGCGGCAATGGATCGGTTCATCAAGCTGATCGCCTCGGAGCCGGACATCAGCCGGGTCCCGATCATGGTCGACTCGTCCAAATTCGAGGTCATCGAGGCCGGCCTGCAGTGCGTCCAGGGCAAACCCATCGTCAACTCGATCTCCATGAAGGAAGGCGAGGAAAGGTTCCGCGCGCACGCGCGGTTGTGCCGCAAGTACGGTGCGGCGATCGTCGTCATGGCGTTCGACGAAGACGGCCAGGCCGACAATCTCGAGCGCCGCCGCACCATTTGTGAACGGGCGTACCGGATCCTGGTCGACGAGGTCGGGTTCCCCGCCGAGGACATCATCTTCGATCCCAACATCTTCGCGGTGGCCACCGGTATCGAGGAGCACGCGAACTACGGCCTCGACTTCATCGAGGGCACCCGCTGGATCAAGCAGAACCTGCCGGGGGCACTGGTATCCGGTGGGGTGTCGAATGTCTCGTTCTCGTTCCGGGGCAACAATGCCGTGCGCGAGGCGATCCACGCGGTGTTCCTCTACCACGCGATCGCCGCCGGCATGGACATGGGCATCGTCAACGCCGGTGCCCTGGTGGTCTACGACCAGGTCGACGAACGGCTGCGCGACCGGATCGAGGACGTCGTCCTCAACCGGCGCCCGGACGCTGCCGAGCGACTGTTGGAGATCGCTACCGAGTTCGCCGGGGCCGGCAAGAAGCTCGAGGCCGCCGATGAGCAGTGGCGTCAGCTGCCCGTCGACGAGCGGATCACCCATGCTCTGGTCAAGGGCATCGACGCCTACGCCGAGACCGACACCGAAGAGCTCCGGCTGCTGATCGAGGGCCGCGGCGGCCAACCCATCGAGGTCATCGAGGGCCCGCTGATGGCCGGGATGAACGTGGTCGGCGATCTGTTCGGGGCCGGCAAGATGTTCCTGCCTCAGGTGGTGAAGTCGGCCAGGGTGATGAAGAAGGCGGTCGCCTACCTGATCCCGTTCATCGAGGCAGGCAAATCGCCGGAGGATGCCGGCCGTTCGAACGGCACGGTCGTGATGGCGACGGTCAAGGGCGACGTCCACGACATCGGTAAGAACATCGTCGGAGTCGTTCTGCAGTGCAACAACTATGACGTCATCGATCTGGGCGTGATGGTTCCGGCGCAGAAGATCCTGGACGCCGCCAAGGAACACGACGCCGACGTCATCGGGCTCTCCGGCCTGATCACCCCGTCGTTGGACGAGATGGTCAACTTCGCCAGTGAGATGGAGCGACAGGGGTTCGAGATCCCGCTGATCATCGGCGGGGCGACCACATCCGGGCGCACACCGCGGTCAAGGTGGATCAGAAGTACCACGGTCCGGTGATCTGGGTGAAGGACGCCTCCAGGTCGGTGCCGGTGGTCGCCGCACTGCTGTCCAACGAGCAACGGCCGGCGTTGCTCGCGGACGTCGCTGCCGACTACACCTCGCTGCGGGAGCGGTACGCGGCCCGGAAGGACGCCAAGGTCATCCTGCCGATCAAGGACGCCCGGGCGGATCGGACCCCGATCGACTGGACCGGTTACCGGCCACCGCGCCCGCGGTTGCTCGCCCAACAGGCTCCGGACGTGCACTACCAGGGCGAACGGCGGGTGACCAGTGCGACCCAGTTCGTCAAGACCTTCCACCACTACCCGCTGTCCGAACTGCGCGAGTACATCGACTGGCAGCCCTTTTTCAACGCCTGGGAGATGAAGGGCAAGTTCCCCGACATCCTGAACAACCCGGCATCGGGGGAGACCGCGCGCCGACTCTGGGACGACGCCCAGGTGATGCTGGACGCGATGATCGCGGAGAAGTGGGTCCGCGCCGATGGGGTGTTCGGGCTGTTCCCCGCGAGCACGGTCGACGATGACGACATCGAGGTCTACACCGACGAGCACCGCACGCAGGTGCTGACCACGCTGCGGCAGGTTCGCCAACAGACGGAGCACCGGCCAGGGGTGCCGCATCGATCGTTGGCCGACTTCGTCGCCCCGAAGTCCACCGGCCTGCACGACTATGTCGGTGCGTTCGCGGTGACCGCGGGCCTGGGCATCGGCGACAAGATCCGCGAGTTCAAGGCGGCGCTGGACGACTACAGCGCCATCCTGCTGGAATCGCTCGCCGACCGGCTCGCCGAGGCCTTTGCAGAGCGGTTGCACGAGCGGGTCCGGACGGAATTCTGGGCGTACCAGCCCAACGAGAACCTCGACAACGCCGCGCTGATCCAGGAACGCTATGTCGGCATCCGGCCGGCACCGGGATACCCGGCCTGCCCGGAGCACACCGAGAAGGCGACCATCTGGGACCTGCTGGATGTCGAGGAGAACACCGGCATCGAGCTGACCGAGAGCATGGCCATGTGGCCTGGCGCTGCGGTCAGCGGTCTGTACTTCTCCCACCCGCAGTCCCAGTACTTCGTCGTCGGGCAGATCGGCCGGGATCAGGTCGAGGACTATGCCAAACGCAAGGGCTGGACCGTGGCCGAGGCCGAGCGCTGGCTGTCGCCGAACCTCGGGTACCGCTCGGACAACGAATAGTCCTGCGATCCTTGCGTCTCCACCAGGTGGAGACGCAAGGATGTGGTCATGCAGGACGGTGACTTGTCGATCGGAGATCTCGCGCGGCGAACCGGGCTCACGGTGACGGCGATCCGGTTCTACGCCGACCACGGCATCATTCCGACGAGCGGTCGTAGTTCGGCCGGTCACCGACGGTTCGGCGCGGATGCGGTGGCCCGGTTGGTGATCGTGCGGGCTTTGCGCGGACTCGGTGTCGACCTGCCGACAATTCGCCGGGTGCTCGCCCGGGAGGTCTCGATGGCTGCCGCCGCGGCCGACCGGTTGCCCGTGCTGGACCGACAGATCCGGAGCCTGCAACAGCAACGAGCGGCATTGAGTCTGCTTGCGCAGCAGCACGTCAGGGACGAAGGGGTGGATGCGGTGCAACACGATTCGGTACCGAACACGGACGACGCCGACCGGCTCATGGACGACTTCTTCGACAGGGTTCTGAGGAACATCGATGCGGGTCCGGAATGGGTGGGGATCGTCCGTTCGATGACTCCGGTGCTTCCCGCAGACCCGGCCGCAGAGCAGGCGCTGGCCTGGGTCGAGTTGGTCGAGATGCTGCAGGACAACGACTTTCGCGAATTGATCCGGGTCATCGCCGAATCGTTCGCGGCCGAACGTGCAGCCACCCGGGCAGGGCCGCCCCGGCGGGACGCGGTGACCAGGATCCGGGACCGGGTCCGTCCGGTGCTGGCGGCCGGCGTCGAACCGACCTCGCCCGACGCCCTGGCGGTGATCGATGCGCTCGCCGCCGGGTACGCGTCCGCCGTGGGCCGCCGGGACGACGACGATCTGCGACTCGACCTGATGCACCACCTTGCCACCGTGAACGATCCCCGCAGGGACGCCTACTTCCGCCGACTGTCGGTGGTCAACGGCTGGCCGCCGCCGAGCGACCTGGGTCCCGAGCTCGACTGGACCGTCAGGGCGTTGCGCGCCCGGATTCCGGCCTGAGCCGTCATGAATCTGCCCGGCTGACAGACCGGATCAGCTCGCTGGACGCCACCCGAGCGCAGGCCCCAGCCTGGTCGCGATGTCGGTGAGGATCTGCACGTAGTCGTCGTGCTCGAAGCTGAACGGGAGGGCGAAGGCAACCTCGTCGATCTCCCGGAAAGCCGCGTGCCCGTACAGCATCTCGGCGATCCGATCGGATTCGCCGACCAGATCCGCGGCGAACATCATCCGCGCCGGCCCCTGGGGGGTCGCGGTGCGCGCAAGTCGCTGATCGGCGTAGCGCTGGTATTTCTCCCGTTGGTCCGCGGTCGCGGAATCGGTGGGGATGACGACCAGTCCCTGGGAGACCCGCGCCTTCTCGCCTGCCGGATGGTGGCCCCGGAAGGCGCGGATGTGCGACAGCTGGATCTCGGCGAAGTCGGTCGACTCCTCAGCACGAACCACGCTGCTGGCCAACAGGTTCAGACCCTGTTCACCGGCCCATTGGGCCGAACGTAACGAGGCGCCGCCGTACCACAGTCGTCCGGCCAGTCCGGGGGAGTGCGGCTGCACCCGGTCGGAATAGACCTCGATGCCCTCCACGCCACTGAAGTCGGTGACCGGTTCGCCGCGGATCGCGCGGAGCAATCGGAGAACCCGCTCGTAACTGAAGTCTTCCTGCTCTGCCGTATCCGGATAGAGCGCGGTCTTGACCAGCTCGAACTTCATCGGCGGGCCGACGCTGACCCCCGGATTCAGACGTCCACCGGACAGCACATCGACCGTCGCGAAATCTTCGGCCAACCTCAGCGGGTTCTCCCAGCCGAGAGGCGTGACGGCGGTACCGAGCTCGATGCGACTCGTTCGTTGGGTGGCCGCGGCCAGAACGGCGATGGGCGACGAGATGCCGTACTGCAGATGCCGGTGCCGAACCCAAGCGCTGTCGAAACCTAACCGTTCACCGAGTTCGATGATCCGCAGCGTCGACTCGTGGCCGGCCCTGGGCTGTTCCGGGTCGAACAGGCCGATGGTCAGGAACCCCAACCTGATCAGTGGTTCACCGGGAGCTGGCATGGCGCCTCCTTTGTCGAACACATTCTTCCCGCAGGGCATCGGCACCCCATGCCCGCCCCCGCACTGTTCTGCGAAGAAAAATTCCGGAGGGAGATTCGCGATCTGTCGGATCTGGGCGGGGGTGTTCGTAGCAGGAGTGACAAGCCGCCCACGGCGGCAACGAGAAGACCGAAGGAGCCGACGATGAAGCTGATGACCATGACCCAGGTGAGGGTGCAGGTCTTCCGGCCGAACGGGAGCCCCCGCTACCCGGCCCGCTGAGGTAACCCGCTATGAACAGCAGCGGCGACGAACGATTCAAAGAACCACAGCGAGAGGATCGTCAGATGCAGTACTTGATTTCCGTGATCGATGACGGCACCGGCCCGGAAACGGCGACCGAGGATGCGGCCATCGACGTGTTCAACGACCGACTCAAGGCCGAGGGCTACTGGGTGTTCGCCGGCGGCCTCGGTACGCCCGACCCGGCCACCGTCGTCGACAACCGCGGCGCCGAAGTGGTGGTCACCGACGGGCCGTTCCTGGAGTCGAAGGAGTATCTGGTGGGCTTCTGGATCATCCAGGCCCCCGACCTGGACGTCGCGTTGGAACTTGCCGCCGAGGGATCGAAGGCCTGCAACCGGAAAATCGAGGTGCGGCCGTTCCTATGACGGCGGCCCGCGTCCAGGACGAGATCACCCGCACCCACCGCGAGCAGTGGGCGCGCGTGGTCGCCGCCCTGACCAGGAGGTTCGGCGACCTCGACATCGCCGAGGAGGCGGCAGCGGAAGCATTCGTCGCCGCCGTCGAGCGGTGGCCGGTCGATGGCGTTCCGCCCAATCCGGGGGCCTGGCTGACGACCACGGCGACCCGCAAGGCCATCGATCGGATCCGCCGGGAGAACAAACGCTATGACAAGCACAAGGAGGCTCACGTGGTGTACGACAACGATCCGTCCGAGCCTTTCGGAGCCGTCGACGACGAGGTACTCCGGCTGATCTTCACCTGCTGCCACCCGGCCCTCGCGATGCAGACCCGGGTGGCCCTGACCCTGCGGATGGTCGGCGGTCTGACCGTGCCCGAGATCGCCAGAGCCTTCCTGGTGTCGGAGGCCACCATGGGGCGGCGGGTGACTCGCGCCAAGGACAAGATCAGGGTCGCTCGCATCCCGTACCGGGTGCCGGCGACGAAGGATCTGCCGGCCCGCGTTTCCGGCGTTCTCGCGGTGCTCTATCTGGTCTTCAACGAGGGCTACCTGGCATCCGGGCCCGACACTGATCCCGTCCGGCTCGACCTCACGGCGGAAGCAATCCGGCTCACCCGGTTGCTCCGTGAACTCCTGCCGCAGGACGGCGAGGTGGCCGGGCTACTGGCACTGATGCTGTTGACCGAGGCCCGCAGCCGGGCACGGGTCTCGGCGAGCGGCGAGCTGATCGCCCTCGACGAGCAGGACCGCAAAGCCTGGGACTCGGCACAGATCGCCGAGGGTCATCGACTGGTCCGCGAGCGCCTGGTCGCCGGAGTCGCACCCGGTCGCTATCAGATCCTGGCCGCGATCAATGCAGTGCACACTTCCGCACGCGACATGCGGGACACCGACTGGTCGCAGGTCGTCGCCCTCTACGACCAGCTCACGCGCCTCGATCCCTCGCCGATCGTCGCCCTGAACCGGGCCATCGCCCTCGCCGAGCTCGACGGCCCGGAGGTCGCACTGGCGGCCGTCGACCGTCTCGGAGAAACGCTGACCGGCTACCACGCCTTTCACGTCACGCGCGCCGAACTGCTGCGTCGGCTGGGCCGCAGCGACCGGTCACGCGCGGCATACGACAGGGCGATCGAGCTGGCGGGGAACAGCGCCGAGATCGCCGCCCTGTCCCGTCGGCGTGACCAGCTGGCCCCGCCCAGCGATCGCTAGCGCCTGCCGCCCTGGTCATAGCGGCCCTGACGATAGTTGTCATGACCGTAGTTGTCAGGGTAATGGTGGCTGTGATGATAGGAGCCGTACCTGCGGCGCCGGCCGGAAGTGATGAAGAAGATCACCAGCACCACCCAGAAGAGCGGGAACGGGAAGAACCCGTGGGTGATCGCGCCGATGGACATCAACAGCGCCACCACCAGGATGATCGCCAGCAGCGGTGGGCGGCGGCGGATCTGGGGTCGCTGCGGACCGGCCCACGGCGTCGGCGCGCGGTCGGATCGACGCTGCTGATCTTCGGGGAGATCCTCCAGCAGCTCCGGCAGCTGATCGAGATAGGTTGCGGCATAGGCCTTCCCCACCCGCTCGTCGAACTCCGTCGGATCCAGCCGGCCCTCGGTGAAGTGCCGGGTCAGCCGGTCGACGGCTGCCTGCCGATCGGTGGTACCGGCCCGCATGTGTGGAGTGGTCATGACGACTGGTCGCCGCCTCTGCCGTCGTGCTCGCCGAGAATTCGGTAGAGGTCGGCCCTTGTCCTGGCCAGCACCTTGCGCGCTTCCGCCATCTGCTCCGGCGACCCGGTGCGGGCGACATGCACGAAGGCGGCTCCGACCTGGAACACCAGGTCTCCCAGCTGGGTGTCGTCCTCGCTGGGCGCCACACCTTCCCACAACGACGCGAACTCCTCGGCCCGGTCGGTCGCCACCCGTTGACCCTCTTCGGTCAGCCGGTACACCCGGCGGCCGTCCTGCTCCTGGGCTCGGACCAGTCCCTCGTCCTCGAGCTGCTGCAGCGTCGGGTACACCGAACCCGGGCTCGGCTTCCACGCGCCGCCGCTGCGCTGACTGATCTCCTGGATGATCTGGTACCCGTGCATCGGCTGTTCGGCCAGCAGCGCGATCACCGCGGAGCGGACATCGCCACGGCCGGCGCGCTGCCCCCGGTGAGGCCGCGGGCCCTTCTCCCAGGGATCACCGCCGCCGGGCGGACCCCAGTTCCAACCGCGCGCGCCCTGCCAAGGTCCGCGTTGTTGTCCCCGGGCCCCGCCGAAACCACTCTCGGCAAAGGTCTTTCGGAGCCATCCCGGCAGATCCCAGTCGGCTCCGCCGTCACAGGCATAGGCACTCATCGGTCCTCCTGACGATCGGTTGCGATACTTCGACGATATATCGCGATACAGCGCTGTCAAGGGCGTCGAGCGACAACGGAGGAAAGTTCAGGGACACCCTGGTGTGGACCCTGACGACTGCCGCGGTAGGTCAGGGGCGCGGCTCGTCCGACAGGATCAGCGGATCGCCGGGGGAGGGCGCATCCATCGTGCGCTCGTCCTGCACCTGGACCTCGATCCGTGCACGATGCGCCGCGGGATGCCAGATCTCCTCGAAGGGTCCGGCCACTGAGCCGCCGGCCCGGCGGCCACGATCACGGGTGGTGAGCCAGGCCAAGCCGCCCATGATCCCGCCGAAGACGACCACGACAATGATGGCCGGAACCAGGTAGTCCACGCCTTCGAGCGTAGGCCCACCGGGCAGATCCGCGAGGGGTCAGGAACCGAACAGGGTCTGGCAGGCGGGGACCGCCCGCACCGCCTGCCGAACCTCGGGCGTCGGTTCGAAGTTGGCAATGCCGAGACCAGCGGTGGCCGTCTGGAAGTCGGCGAGGAACTGGTTGCCGGCAGCCTGATCGTTGGGATCGAGCTGCAGGGCTTTCTGTCCGTACTCGGTGAAGACCGGACCACCCTGCTGCATGTTCGCCTGCAGTTGCTGGGCGACCTGGTCCCCACCCTCGAAGGTGGGTGGCGGAAGCACCGCCAGCTTCGCGCCGGTGTCGGTCAGCGCAGTGCCGATGCTGGTCATCTGTTCGCTGAGCTGCTGCACCGAGGAAATCGAGGACGCTCCGCTCTGCAACTCCCCGAGCGGGCCCATTCCGGTGCAGAACGTGTCGAACCAGGTGGCCGTCTGCGCGTCCAACTCGGTGGTGTCCCCGCCGATCGTGATCGCCGACGTGCTCGTCGCGGACAAACTCGACGCGGCGGCGGTGGAGGAAGCGGCACTCGACGAGGCGGCGGTGGAGGAGATGGGACTCGGAGATACGGCACTGGTCGCTGCGGCCGTTGTGCTACTCGCGGTGTCGCTCGATGAACTGCATGCCGCCAACAGAACCGCGGCGGCGACAATGCCGGCGACCATCGACGCTCGCTTCATGGCTGAGATCTCCTAGGGGTTGCCGAGTTCCGGACACCCTAACGTGCCGAAGTGGGTCGACGAGAAACGGCTTGCACATTCCACCCGTGACCAGCCATTTCGCCGGACAATGATGGTCGGGAAAGCCGCAATTGGTGACGGCAATGTTGTTACTGGTGCAAATACACCATTCAGTTTCAATCCGGCCACGCCATCTGCAGCAATTCCGCCCGCCGCCGGGTGCGAAACTCTTGGTCGGCGCGGGTCGCCCCCCCGGCGAGCGCCTCGTCGAGCGCGCCGACGGCTTCGGCGTACCGGCCCTGGCGAGCGAGCAGTTCGGCACGGACGGCATGCCAACGGGCAGTGTGCGGGAGATCGCCCATCAGAGCGAGACCGGTTGCGGCACCTTGTGCCTCGGCCGCCGCAACAGCACGGCCCAGACCTGCTGCCTCGTTCGGCGCAATGCTCAGGAGCAGCTCGTACAACCGAAGGATCTCGTCCCAGTCGGTGGATTCATAGCTGGTCGCCCTCGCGTGTTCGGCAGCGATCGCGGCCTGGAGTTGGTAGGCGTCCGCCTGCTGCTGCGACCGCAGCAGGGAGTCGTTCAGCAACTCGATACCGCGCTCGATGGCCGCGGCGTCCCACCGGCTGCGGTCCTGGCGGTCGAGCGTGACGACGGTGCCGGCTGCATCGAGCCTGGCGGGTCGGCGGGCCTCGGTGAGCAACAGCAAAGACAGCACAGCGGTCGGCATGAGTTGATCCGGGAGCAGCACATGCAGCAGCTCGGCCAACCGGATCGCCTCGGCGCAGGCGTCGATGTCGTAGAGATCGGCGCTGTCAAGTGGTGCGTGCCCCGCCGTGTACAGACTGTGGATCACGCCGCAGACCGCCGGCAGTCGGTCCGCCAGTTCGGGCTCCGACGGCACCCGGTAGGGGATGTTCGCGGCCGCGATCTTGTGTCTGGCCCTGGTCAGACTCTTCTTCGTCGCGGCCTCGGTGGTCAGCAGCACGCCGGCGATCTGCGCGGGGGAGAGACCGCACAAGGTGCGCAGGGCGAGGGCAACCCGCGTCGGCGGGGACAACGTCGGGTGGCAGCAGATGAAGATCAATCGCAACTGGTCGTCGTGCACGACTCCGTCGGGCGGCAGGTCGGACCTGGACAACTCCATCATCAACAGTCCGTCCCGTTCCTTGCCCGCCCGATCCCGCTCGCGACGAATCATGTCAACGGCCTTTCGTCGGGCGGTGACGGTCAGCCAGGCTCGCGGTTCGGGCGGCGGCCCCGTCACCGACCACGCGGTGAGCGCGGCCAACGTTGCCTCCGAGACGGCATCCTCGGCGATCTGCACGTCGCCGACGGTTCGGATCAGGGTCGCCAGAATGCGTGCACCCTCGACCCGAACCGTCTCGGCGAGCCCGTCGAACTCACCCACCACAGTCGCTCATCTCGATGCGATGACCGGGCGGACCTCGACTGCGCCGTTCCAGGCCGCCGGCAGCTCGGCGGAGATGGCCACCGCCTGATCGAGGTCGTCGGCCTCGATGAGGTAGAAGCCGGTCAGAGCCTCCTTGGTCTCTGCGTAGGGGCCGTCGGTGGTGATCACCGGGCCACCACGGGCTCCCTGGACCCGGACCACCGTTGCCGTGCTGGTCGGGTGCAGGACGACGCTCGCCCTGATCGCATCGGCGTTCTGCACGGCGAACTGCCGGTACTCGGCCAATTCATCGGCCTGTTCTGGTGCCCACCAATCCACATCGGCGCTGTAGACGAGGGCTAGGTACTCGGCCATCGGACTTCTCCTTTGTTCCTGTCAGGTCCCACTGTGGTCCCTCATCACAAGAACGAACGGGAAGCCCCCGAAAAGGACACATCGAGCGACCGGATTCTGCCGATGGAAGCCGGCACCCGACGGACGGGATGACATCGGCTTCATCCGACTGAACTCGACCACCCGGGTTGGAAACGCTGAGGATCTGCGGCCGGTCAGATTGGAGCAACCCAGCGGTTGCATTCTCGGTGTCATCGTCCTACAGTAATTAGCAACCCCAGAGTTGCACTCTGGCGAACCCGGCCACCTGCAGCTCACCCCTCACGCCGTCGAGAAATCTCGAGATGGCTCTCACAGAAAGAGGTATCACTCATGGTCGACATCCTGCACAAGGTCGGAATCGCATCGACACCGGACGAGATCTATGCCGCGCTCACCACGGTGGACGGCCTTGCCGGTTGGTGGACCGACGACACTTCGGGTGATCCCACCGTCGGCGGGACCATCCACTTCACTTTCGGGCCGGGGAGTATCCACACCCGCGTCGTCGATCTGCGGCCCGGTCGGCGGGTGCTGTGGGCGGTGGTGGACGAGCCGGAGGAATGGGTCGACACCGAAATCCTGTTCGAACTGCGGCCGGAGGGCGACTACACCACCGTCCTGTTCACGCACCGCGGCTGGAAGGAACCGGTGGAGTTCATGCACCATTGCAGCACCAAATGGGCGATCTATCTGATGAGCCTGAAGTCCGTGCTCGAAACCGGGAAGGGCGCGCCCGCACCGCGCGATGTCAAGATCGACAGTTGGGACTGACGACGAGTTCGTCGAGTCTGCTGCGGAGGAAGGCGCGCTCGGCGGAGTTGGTGGCCAGCTCGAGTGCGCGTTCGTAGGCGGTTGCCGCTGCCGTCGTTCTGCCGGCTCGGCGGAGCAGGTCCGCCCGGGTCGCCTGATAGGCGTGGTACCGCGAAAGATCCAGTTCGTCGAGGATCGCCAATCCCGCGTCCGGGCCGTCGACCTCGGCAATCGCCACCGCCCGGTTCAGCGCGACGACGGGCGTCGGCTCGACGGCGAACAACTGGTCGTAAAGGGCGACGATCTGCCGCCAGTCCGTGTCCTTCGCGTCGACGGCGTCGGTGTGGACGGCGTTGATGGCGGCCAGGAACTGATAGCGGCCCGGTCGGCCCCGGCGCAGGCAGGTGCGGACCAGCTGGTGTCCTTCGACAATCAACTGGGAATCCCACCGGGATCGGTCCTGGTCCGGGAGTGTGACGAGGACACCGTCCGCGAACCGGCTCGGCCTGCGGGCCTCGGTCAGCAACATCAGCGCCAAGAGACCGAGTACCTCCGGTTCGTCCGGCATCAGCTCTGCGAGGATCCGGGTCAGCCGGATCGCCTCGGTGCACAGTTCGGCACGCCGGGCGTCAGTCGTGCCATCTGGGCTGTCGGTGGCATTCAGATCGATTGCCGTGACGTCCTTCTCGCTCGATGAAGGACTGGTCGACGGCAGATATCCCTCGTTGAACACCAGGAACAGGGTGGCCAGGACGCCGCGCAACCGGTTCGGTAGTTCGGCATCGGGAGGGACCCGATAGGGGATCCTGGCCGCCCTGATCTTCTGTTTGGAACGGGTCAATCGCTTGGCCATCGCCGCCTCGTCGACCAGGAAGGCGCCGGCAATCTCGGCGACGCTCAGCCCGCCGAGCAGCCGCAGGGTGAGTGCAACCTGGGAGCTGGTTGCCAGGGCCGGGTGGCAACAGGTGAACATCAGCCGGAGGCGGTCGTCCACGACCGACGACGGCGGCTCGACGAACGGGTCGTCGACGGGTTCATTGATCATGGCGGCCTGTGCCTGTTTCGAGTCGCGGGTCGACTCGCGACGGATCCGGTCGATCGCCCGGTTGTAGGCCGTCGTGGTCAGCCAGGCCCCCGGGTTCGGCGGCGGTCCCTGTTCGGACCAGCGCTGCAGGGCGACGAGGTAGGCCTCCTGGGCCGCTTCCTCGGCGACGTCGAGGTCACCGAGTCGGCGGGCCAGGGTGGCGACCACCCGACCGTGTTCCTCGCGGAACACACGATCGAGCTCTGCTCGGCCGGATGCCGTCACGTGTCGATCAGGCTTCCGGTTCGGATTGGAACGGCCGAACCTCCACCGCACCGTTGCAGGCTGCGGACCCCCTCCGGGCCCAGTCGAGCGCTGCGTCGAGATCGGCCACGTCGATGATCCAGAAGCCACCGATGTGTTCCTTCGACTCCAGGTACGGTCCGTCGGTGATCACCGGATCACCGGATCCGGTGGCGTCGATGACGGTGGCGGTGGCGGCCGGGTGCAGACCACCCGCGAAGACCCACGAGCCGGATTCGCGCAGTTCGGTGTTGAACTTCTCGACCGCTGCGTAGAGGTCCTGGACGTTGTCCGGGATGGGGTCGGTGTCGCTGCCGTGGACGGAGAGTAGGTATTCGGTCATGTCGGGCTCCTCATGAATCGTGATTGCTGATGTGCGGATGAGTGGGTGTGGGTGTGGCTGGGTCGTCGTGACAACGGGCCGGGTCAGGCCGGGACGATGACTTCCTTGCCGTCGACGACCTCGATGTCGCCGGAACCGAGCGCTCCGGCGGGCCGCAGGGTCAGCGCGATCGCTCCCGTCGTCGTGGTCGTGGAGTCGACGAGGGCCAGGGTGCCGGGTACAGCGCCGTCCGGGAAGAGGCGCTTTCCACCGCCGACGATCACCGGGAAGATGACCAGCCGGTATTCGTCGATGAGTCCGGCGTCGTGCAAGGTGTGCGCCAGTTCGCAGCTCCCGTGCACCTGGAGTTCGCCGCCCGGCTTCGCCTTCAGCGCTTCGACAGCGGCGACGACGTCACCGGAGATGACCGAGGTGTTCTGCCAGGACGCCTCTTTCATGGTGCGGGACGCGACATGCTTCGGTCGGCCGTTCAACTTCCCGGCGACGACGTCATCCGGGTCCGACACCTGCGACCAGAAGGTGTGGAACATGTCGTAGGTGGTTCGTCCGAGCAGCACCTCGTCGGTGGCGGCGAACCAGCCGTCGACCACCGCGCCGAAGCCCTCGTCCACGAAGGGGACCACCCACCCGCCCTTGTCGAATCCGCCGGAGCGATCCTCGTCGGGACCACCCGGCCCCTGCATGACGCCGTCCAGGCTGAGGAAGGTGTTCAGGGTGAGCTTCATCTGCATCTCCTTGTCGATGTGGCCGGCAGCCCGCGGCTGCCCTCACCTACTCCACGAACGGGTCCGGCGCTCCAGGACATCCGAGCCGAAGAATTCCCCGAACCAGTTTTCCGGCCGCCGGCGGCGATCACGCACCTGCGTCGATGAGCAGCCGGACAGTGACGGTGTCGCCCTCGTCGAGCCCTTCGGACCGGCGGACGACGTGTTTCATCGGCACGATGTAGCCGCCGTTCTTCGGGAACAACGACGTCGAGAAGTCGGTGCTCCCCACCCGGACAGTGGCCGGGATCATTCCCCATCCGTACGAGACGGCCGCGGATACCTCGTGGAGGTAGCCGGCCTGCTCGTCCGGCACCGTGACGAAGTAGTAGGGGGACGGCCCCCGCCAGTACCAGATGTCGCCGGTGAAGGTCAGCTGCATCAGACAAGGCTAGGGATTGACCCGGTCGTTCTGCGTCCGGATCGGACCTGGGGCTACCGCGCAGGCCCTCACGTCGCCGGCCCATCGAGAACCGCGGGGGACTCGGCGCCCTGATGCATGCGGGTCGCGATGAACGGGAAGATCGCCACCGACAGCACGCCCGCGCCGACCAGGGCGGCGGCGTTCTCCGGCAGCATCACCCCGGAATCAACGCCGATCGTCGCCAGCGCGACCAGCAACGGCAGCGCCGTTGCGGTCAGGAACGTCATCTCTATTCGTTCCCGGAACGGAAGTGTCTTGCGGTACACCAGCAATGACGGCAGCCCGCGGACCACGAGCAACAATGCGAAGAAGACCAGCAGACGGATCGGGTTCTCGACGATCGACACCACGTCCAGCGCCATTCCGGAACTGACGAAGAAGACCGGGATGAAGAAGCCGTAGCCGACGGCGTCCAGCTTCTCGTCGAGTTCGGCGGCGTCGTCGCTGGCCGTCTGCCGGAGCACCATTCCGGCGAAGAACGCACCCAGCGCGGCCTCGACGCCAAATCGCTCGGTGATCAGCAGCAGGCCGACCAGCAGTACGACGGTGATCCGCAGCGTCGACTGGGAAGTGGCGTGCTTGTTCTCGTTGATGATCGCCCCCACCCTGGTTCCGGAGAGCAGATGGGTGAGCCAGGCCAGCAGGAAGGCCAGCCCGGCGATCGAGGCGATGATCAATGCCTCCCACCATGTCTTGTAGGCCCCGAGGAAGAGCGAGATCGCGAGGATGGGGAACAGTTCGCCGACCGCGCCGGCCGCGAAGATGAATCGGCCGAATACTCCTTTGAGCATGTTCTGGTCCCGCAGGATCGGTAGCAGTGTGCCGAGCGCGGTGGTGGTCAGCGCGATGGCCACCGGCACGAAGGCGTGCACGAAGCCGACGGCGGCCAACCCGCCCACGATCGCGACGGCGAGCACAGCGCTGATCGTCCATCCGACGAGTGCCTGCTGGCCGGCCTTTTCCCGCAGCAGCTTGGGATCCAGTTCGTAGCCGGCCAGCAGGAAGAGGAACCCGAGCCCCAGTCCGGCGATCAGCTGGATCTCCGCGGAATCGGCGAATCCCAGCACCTGTGGCCCGATCACGACGCCGCCGAGGATGAGGAACAACACCTGCGGTGGTCGTCCGGGGATCAATCGGCAGACAATCGGTGCGGCAGCGGCGATCGCCATCACCAGCAGCAGCGACAACAACGATTCGGTGCTCACGACCGGACCGTCCGAGCGTCGGTGCCATCGGTGCACCCGGCTGATCGCGGATGCTCTCGAGCAATCCCTACCGGCATGGCAGGCACCCCTTCGTTTCGACGCCCTCGGACTCCGGCTGTGGCGCGTTGTCGATCACCGTAGCCAGGTCGGCGAAGTTCAGGAACGGAAGGGAGACGGAACGTTCGGGAACGGTGGCAGCGGCGACGGCTGCAACGCGGGCTGCGGTGTGTCCGGCGGCCGGGGCGGCCACGCCGGACGCTCCGGCGGCCGGACGACGGCCGGTTCCGTGCGGGCAGGATCGTCGCCGACGCTGATCCCGTAGTCGGTGGCCAGTCCGGCCAGCCCGGAGGCGTAACCCTGACCGACGGCGCGAAACTTCCACCCGCCGGCCCGCCGGTACAGCTCGCCGAAGACGAAGGCGGTTTCGGTCGTGGCGTCGGCGATCTCGAACACCGCGAGTCGCTGCCCGGTGTCGTCGGACACCGTCAGGGTGAGCCCGGGGACCTTGCCGAACGGGCCGCCGTCCGCGGAACCCGCAATCACTACCGTGGTCACCGCCGGCTCGACGGTCCGCAGGTCGACCAGCAACGCGTCGGAAACGGTCGAAGCCGTGGTGGATTTCCCGTCGTGCGTCACGGCGCCGGAACGATGTCGCGGCTGGTTGTAGAAGACGAAATCGTCATCACCGCGCACCTTCCCGTGTTCGCCGAGCAACAGCGCCGACACGTCGGCATCGGGCACGCCCGGACCCGAAGTCCAACTGAGGGCGACTCGCACCACCGCTGTCGCCACCGGAATGTTCGCGCCCTTGGAGATCGCCGTCATGGAAGACCATGGTGCTCCATCCCGGCCGCCGCCGGGATGAGAACTGTGGTTTGTTGCCCGGACACGATGATCGTCCGCTCCGGCCGGCGGCTCGATTTGCCGACCGGACACCGGTGTCATATGCTCGAAGAGGTTCGAGGGGGATACGCACTCGGGGCGTCTCGCCAGGTTCAATTCCTGGGTCCTCCACCAAGAAAGTCATTGCAGTAACGACACTTTCGGCAGTCACGGCTACCTTTGTGCTGCTCGACGGTGCTCGGGCCGCACGTCCGACACCGCCAAGTCGAGCCGGTTGATGCGTCGTACCTACCCGATCGGCCTCGAATCGTGGTCGCTCGCATCCCGCGTAACTGGCAGATCCTGACGGGCCCAGCTGGTCCCGGTGACGACCGACTGGTCGCCGACCACCTTCGGCCGGCGACCAGTGCGGCGAACTGATCAGCCGAACAATTCAGCCGGGTTGCGGTACGGCAGGTTGTGCGCTTCGGCCACCGGTTGGGTGACCAGATGACCGCCGAGGGTGGACAAGCCCAGGGTCAGCGCGGGATCGCCGGCGGCGGCGCCGGCGATCCCCAGGTCGGCGACCTTGACCAGGTAGGGCAGGGTGGCCGAGGTCAGGGCGAGGGTGGAGGTTCTGGCCACCGCGCCGGGGATGTTCGCGACGCAGTAGTGCACCACCCCCTCCTCGACATAGGTGGGGTCGGAATGTGTAGTGGCGTGGCTGGTCTCGATGCACCCGCCCTGGTCGATCGCGATGTCCACGACCACGCTGCCCGGACGCATGCTGGCCACCATCTCCCGGGACACCAGCTTCGGGGCCTTGGCGCCGGGAACCAGTACTGCGCCGATCACCACGTCGGAGTCGGCGATGTACGCCGCCATCCTGGCCCGGTTCGGGGTGACCAGATCCAACCGGCCCTCGAAGATGTCCGACAGGTAGGCCAACCGTGCCGGGTTGGTGTCGAAAACCCGGACGATGGCCCGCATCCCGATCGCGATCTTCGCCGCCTCGGTACCCGAGACCCCGCCGCCGATGATCGTCACCTTCGCCGCCGGGGTGCCCGGTACCCCGCCGAGCAGGATCCCGGCCCCACCGGCCGGGCTCTCCAGCGCCCTGGCGGCGGCCTGCACGGCCAACCGGCCGGCGACCTCGCTCATCGGGGTCAACAGCGGCAGTTTCCGGTCCGTTGTCTGCACCGTCTCGTACGCGATCGAGTCGATCTGCTTCTCCAGCAGGAACTCGGTCAGCTGCCGATCCGCGGCGAGGTGCAGGTAGGTGAACAACTGCTGCCCCTGCCGGAACCGGTGATACTCCGCCGGAATCGGCTCCTTGACCTTCACGATCAGATCCGCACCGGCGAAGACCTCGTCCGCCGTATCCACGATCGTCGCACCGGCAGCGGCGAACTCCGCGTCGGGAAACCGGGATCCGTTGCCGGCGCCGGTTTCCACCAGCACCCGATGGCCATGGTGCACGAGCTCGGCGACACCGTCGGGCTGCACAGCGACCCGGTTCTCGTTGTCCTTGATTTCCTTGGGTACACCGACAACCAGCGACACGGCGGGCTCCTTCGGGAGAGTGGTGAGGCCAACCCAGCCTGCCCGCAGTTCACCGGCGGCGCGAATCGGACGACAGATCTGCCGTGAGCGCCTCCACCACGGAACGCGGCCGATCGGCACGACGATGTTCGCGACGAGCTTCGTCGGCCGCGGTTCACCCGGCCCGGTTGGACAACGACGGCGTCGTCGACCTGGTCTGCCGGCGATCACTCCTGATCGGCGTGTTGGCGAGATCACGCGCGTTCGATGGGGCGAAACGGCCCGACGTCGGGCACGATCTAGGGACTGAAGGGGAGTAGTTCCGCCCGGTGACGGGTGCGGATGGTCGACATGCTGGCGCTCCGGTGCCCGGTCATCCACCGGCGCAGCGTTGGCCGGCGAACGAGACCTTCGGCCAGTGACTGTCTGCTGGTCGAGGGCACGCTCCAGCGCTCTCGGTCGGCCACACCGAGAGGACCCGAGATCGTGACGATTCCGGCGCAACAGCGGAGACCGGTGCTGCCATGACGTTCTGGCCACTGATGTTGATCTCCATCGGCGTATCGGCCGATGCCTTTGCCGTCGCGCTGGGCAAGGGTTTGCACCTTCGTCGGTTCAACCTGGTCAACGCGGCAATCATCGCGGTCACCTTCGGCCTGTTCCAGGCCCTGATGCCGCTGATCGGCTATTTCCTGGGCACCCGCTTCGCCGACTACATCGTCGACGTCGACCACTGGATCGCCTTCGCCCTGCTCAGCGCCGTCGGGGCAAAGATGCTGTGGGAGGCATTTTCCAGCCACGAGGACACCGAGAAGGACGTCGACTCGATCAACTTCCGGGAACTGCTGGTGCTGGCGATCGCGACCAGCATCGACGCCCTGGCCGTCGGCATCACCTTCGCATTCCTCCCGAACGTGTCGATCGTGCCCGCCGTCACCATGATCGGGGTCACCACGCTGCTGATCAGCTTCGCCGGCGTTCTCATCGGGCACCGGGTCGGGATCAGGTTCGGCAAACCGGCGGAGATCGCCGGCGGCGTCATTCTCATTCTGATCGGGGTGCGGATACTCGCCGATCATCTCGGGCTCTTCGGCTGACCGACCCGTCAGGTGTTATCGCCCGATCCGGGCCGTTGCGCTCAGCGCTCGGCGTTCCGGGAGGGGACCGGCACCAGCGGCAGGTCGACGACATCATCGAGATCGCGCGTCCGCCGCAGCGTTCGGCCGCCGGTGACGGCCAGCACGATCCCGAAGATGGCCGCACCGACCAGGACGATGGTGGTCCCGCTGGGTACGTCGAGGTGGTAGCTCAAGTTCATCCCGACGAATCCGGACGTCGCACCGATCACCGTGGAGATGATCAGCATGCGGTGGAACGACACGGTGAGCATGCGGGCGATCACCGCGGGCACGACCAGCGTCGCTGCTACCAGGGTGACCCCGATGACGGTGAGGGTCGACAGGATCGACAACGACAGCACCAGCATCAGCAACGCGTCCACGTGCCCGACATTGACTCCGCTGACCGCGGCGACGTCCGGGTCGAATGTCGTGAACAGCAGCCGGCGGTAGTTGAGGGTGACCACGAGCAGAGCGAAAACCGCGACCCCGACGAGGATCCACACATCGGTCGTGGTGACACCGAGAATGCTGCCGAACAGCGCCGCGTCGAAACTGGGTCCCTTGTTGCCGTAGAACGTGAGAATGGCGATCCCGAGCGCGAACGACGCAGTGGTGATGACACCGATGGCGGCATCGGCGCTGATTCCGCGTCGCCTGCTGACCTTCTGAATCGCGAGTGCGGACAGCAGACCCCACAGCCCCGCGCCGAGGTAGTAGTTCAGCCCGATCACCGAGCTCGCGGCGAACCCGCCGAAGATCGCGTGCGAGAGCCCGTGGCCGATGTAGCTCATGCCGCGGAGCACGATGAAGACCCCGATGAACCCGCACAACGCCCCGGCCACCGTGGCCACGATGAGGCCCTTGACGAAGAACGAATAGGCGAAAGGCTCGAGCAGCGTTGTCATCCCGCTCTCCGATCGGCAGCGAAGGGATCGACGACAACCGGCATCCCGAGGTGTTGCAGGACCTCCATCCGGGCGCCGAACACCTGCTCCAGGACCCACGGCTTGACGACGTCCTCGGGTGTGCCCCTGGCCAGGATCCTCGTCCGCAGCGCAACCAGCTCCGGCAGGTGCGCGGCGAGTCCGTTCAGATCGTGGGTGGTCAGGATGATCGCGATCCCGTCGGAATTGAGATCCTGCAACAGGTGCAGCACCTCGTGCCGGGTGGCGACGTCGACCCCGGACGTGGGTTCGTCCAACAGCAGCAGGCTGGGGTCCCGCAGCAGCGCGCGGGCGATGAACATCCGTTGTTGCTGCCCGCCGGACAGATCCCGGATGTGCCGGTCCTGCAGATCCGCAATACCCAGCCGGTCGAGCACCTGGGTGACCAGGCGGCGTTCGGCCGGAGATGCCCAGGGCACCAGCCGCTTTCCGATCCGGCTCATCAACACGCATTGGCCGACCGTCACCGGGAAGTTCCAGTTGACGGTCTCCAGTTGCGGCACATAACTGACGGCGGTGCCGGGCGCCCTGCTGATCGAACCTCGTTGCGGGCGGATCTGACCCAGGATGGCGCGCAGCAGCGTGGTCTTCCCGGAACCTGACGGACCCAGGATGCCGATGAACGAGGACGGTTGAATGTCCAGGTCGACGTCCAGCAGCACCGGCCTGGCGTCATAACCGAACGACACCTGCCGCAGTTCGATCAGTGGCGTGCTCATTGCGGGTAGTCGGCGCTGTCCGGGGCGATATCGGCGACGTCCAACGCCTCCAGAGTGGGCGCCGTGCCGCCGAGTCCCTTGATCATGGTCACGTAGTCGTACCGCATCAGGCCCATCCAGGAGTGCTCGGCGTCGCCCGGTGCACCCGGCAGGTCGTCGTCCCGCAGGGTGTCCTCGTAGCGGGCGCCGGTCTCTTCGGCGATCTGCGCGAGCACATCGGAGGGGAAGACCTCCGAGCCGAAGATCACCGGGACCTTCAGCTCCCGGATCTGGTCGATGATCCCGGCGACCTCCTTGGGCGTCGGGTCCTCGAAGTTCGAGGGCTGGATAGCGCCGATGATCGTCCAGCCGTAGGTCTTCGCGAAATAGGCGTACGCATCGTGGTACGTCAGCAGTGCCCGTTCGCCGGGGATGCTGTCCTGATCCTTACGCAGCGCATCGCTCAACGCGGTCGCCCGGGCGACGAATTTCTCCGAGTTCTGTTGGTAGTACCCGGCGTTGGCGGGATCGGCGTTCGCAAGGGCACTTTCGATGACGCCGGCGTATTTGATCGCATACGTGGGGTCGGTCCAGAGGTGGGGATTTGGTTTGCCGTCCTCCTCGGGGAACGAGAAGTCGTAGATGTAGTCGCTTTCCGGCAACACGGACGTGCCGATCTCGACGATCTCGGCGCCCTGTTTGAGGTTGGCCTGCGCGAGTTCCTTCGTCGGCTCCTCCAGCTGCAGCCCGTTGACGAAGACCAGGTCGGCCTCGGAGAGCACGGCGGACGCGCTCGGCGGCGGTTCGAAGGTGTGACTGTTCGTACCCTCCGGGACCAGGCCGACGATCCGCACCCTGTCGCCGCCGATGTTGGCGGCGATCGAGGTGATCGGGGCGACCGTGGTCACCACCGTGAGCTGTGCGGGAGAGCCGGCCGGGGAACCATCGACCGCTTCGGGTGTCGCGGCGGAGGAGGCACTGCACGCGGCGAGCATCATCAGTCCGGCGCCCAGCATCACACCATTGGCCGTGCGTCGACAAAGTCCCCGAGACTTCATCCGCGTGACGCTACGGTCCCTTCGCTGCTATTGCAATCAATTTGCAAAAACGATCTCATCGCAGTGCCGGCGTGACGTCGGGACGCATCTGGCGCCATGATGGGCACATGACTTCCTCGTCGCGCGCGATCTCGACGAACCGGATGGACCAGGCGCTGGCCAGACTGCGCAGTGCCGGTGATCGGGTGACCGTCGGCAAGCGGGCAGTGCTCGGCGTGTTGATCGACCGGGACGAGCACCTCACCGTGGAGGACGTTTTCGCCGACGCGGCGACCCGGGCCGAGGGCATGCACCTGTCCACGGTGTACCGAACCCTGGAGTCCTTCGTTGCCCTCGGCCTGGTGACCCAGGTCGCGGTGGGGAAGGGTGCTGCGGTCTACCACCTGTCGGACACGATGACCGGCCACCATCACGCGCACGGCCATTGCAGCAGTTGCGGCCTTGTCATCGACCTGCCGGCGGATCTGCTCGACGACATCGGCAAGCGCACCGTCGCCGAACTCGGTTTCGTCCTGGACCGGCACAACGTGGCGCTCACCGGCCTGTGCAGCGACTGCGCATCACGCTGAGACCTGGACCATTTGGTTTGGCTTTGGCCGCTCGTTTGTCTTAACCTGGACCGGTCCACATGGCCTTGAACTTCGCTCAGGGCGCGGCCCGGCAGGAAGCAGGAATCTCACATGCAGCGTTTCGCCCTGATCGGCGCGGGATTCATCGGGTCCGTGCACGCCGCCAATCTCGCCGCGAACCCGGATGTCGACTTCGCGTTCGTCTATGACGTCGACACTGCGCGGGCGGATGCCCTGGCGAGCAAGCACGGGGCCCGGGTCGCCACCGACATCGCGCAGGTGTTCGACGCGGATGCCATCGATGCGGTGTACGTCGCGTCGTCCACCGACACGCATGCCGAGCACCTGCGCAGCGCAGCCGACGCCGGCGTCGCGGTGCTGTGCGAGAAGCCGATCGACCTCGATCTCGACCACGCGATCGAGGTGGTCCGGTACGCGGTGGAGCGGTCGACCAGGGCCATGGTCAACTTCAACCGCCGCTTCGATCGTGACTACGCCGAGCTCAAGCAGGTCGTCGACAGTGGTGAGATCGGTGACGTCGAACTGATCCAGCTCTCCAGCCGGGGGCCGGCCATGCCGCCGCTGTCGTACATCGCTGTCTCCGGCGGCCAGATGCGCGATCAGACCGTCCATTTCTTCGACCTGGCCCGATGGATCGCGGAGCTGGACCCGACCGAGGTGTTCGCCGCCGGTTCCACTCTGGCCGAGCCCCGGCTGGCCGATTACGGGGACGTGGACACCTCGGCCGTCACCCTCAAGCTCCCGTCCGGGGCACTGGTCCAGATCGACTGCGCCAGGCGGACCGGTTATGGGTACGACGAGCGCATCGAAGTGCTCGGGTCCACCGGAATGGTGCAGGCCAGGCGACATCGCACCGGCGCCGTCTCGCGCTACCACGCCGGGAAGGTGGTCGACAACGGGATGCATCCAGGATGGTTCGAGCGGGTCCAGCCGACCTACGCGGCCGCGCTCGGTCACTTCGTCTCCTGCCTGGAGAGCGGTGAACCCATCACCCCGTCGTTGAATGACGGTCTGAAGGCCCAGGCCATCGCCGAAGCCGCCACCCGTTCCCTGTCGTCGGGGCGCAGCGAGCCGATCAGCTACTGATCGCGCCGGGCGGCGGCCCGGTCGAGTTGCGGACTCTCAGGGTCGGCCGGATCAGCTGTTCGGAACTTTCCGACCCGGGATCGGCGATCCTGCGCAGCAACGCGGCAGCGGCCACCCGGCCGACCTCGTCACTGGCCCCATCGACGCTGGTCAACCACAGGTGACGGAGCTGGGCAAGCGAGGAGTTGTCGTATCCGATCAACGAAACATCCTGCGGGACACGCAGACCCAGTTCCTGCGCCGCCGACATGGCACCGATGCACGCGATGTCGTTCACGGCGATGATGGCGGTCGGGCGGTCCGCCCGGGCCAGTAACCGAACGGCGGCCCGGTAGCCGCCCTCCTCGGTCATGTCGCTCGGTTCGATCAGCACCTCGTCGCGCAGCCCGTGCGCCGCCATCGCCGCTTCGTAGCTTCGACGTCGTACGTCGGCTACCGCGGCGAAAGAGCCTGCCAGATGGGCAATCCGGCGATGACCGAGATCGGTCAGGTGGTCGACGGCCAGACCGATGCCGACCCAATCGTCGTTCACGACCACATCGATTCCGGGGTGCCGGATGTCCCGCCCGGCGGCGACCACGGTGGGCGTACCCCGCGAAGCCTCCAGGATGGCGGGGGAGGAGGGTATGGACCCCATCACCACCAGGCCGTCGACCCGCATCTCGAGCAGTCCGTGCAGCAGTGCGTCTCCGGAATCGCGGTCGAGTCGCACATCGGTCAGCAGTACCCGGAGGCCATTGGTTTGCAGGACGGACACCAGGCCGTCCAGACAATCCACGAACCACGGGTTGCGCAGATCGCTGAGCAGGACGCCGACCATGTTGGTGCGGCGCTCGGTCAGTTGTCGGGCAATCGCGTTGGGCCGGTAGCCCAGTTCGTCGATCGCCCGCTGGACCGCCTCCCGTCTGGCCTCGCTCACATTGGGCGATCCGCGTAAAACCAGCGATACCAACGATTTCGAGACCCCGGCCAGTTCGGCAACGGTGCGGATGGTGGCCGGGCGGCGCGGTTCGCTGGTGGCCATCGACCCGCCCTTCGTCAGCGATCCGCCCACCGTGGACGAATGATTTGGACCGGTACATCATAACGTGAACCCGCAATCCTGGTTCGCGCCCAGTCATCCCCGGCCAGGTACCCCTGCGATGCCAATGGCGGCGTCCCGACCCCGGCACTGGGTCGAAAGCTCGTGCCACTGCTCGGGTCATCGTGGTCCGATGGGAAATCAGGCCGTCCGGCCTTGACAGCTGCCGAGCGCCTTTGGCAAGATGTCTAGACATTGGACCGGTCCACAAGCGGACTTGACAGACTCGAGGGCGAGCCGGTGGGCCGCCGCAGGAGGCATATCGGTGAGCGTGCAAGCAGTTGTTCAACAGCGTCAGGAGTTGGGCGTCGCTGTCGCGGGGTTCGGCTGGATGGGTCGCGTGCACACCCAGGCCTACGCGAGGGTGCTGCATCATTTCCCGCAGCTGACGGTGGCGCCACGCCTTGTTGCAGTGGCCGATGAGGTTCCCGGCCGGGCCGAGGAAGCTGCCGCGCAGTTCGGGTTCGCCGGCGCGACCCGCGATTGGCGCGAGCTGGCCGCTGACCCGAGCGTGCAAGCCGTGAGCATTGCCGCGCCCAATTTTCTGCACCGGGAGATCGGTGTGGCAATGGCCCAGGCCGGCAAACACATCTGGATCGAGAAGCCGGTCGGTCTGACGACAGCCGATGCCACCGCCGTCGCCGATGCCGTGGCCGCTGCCGGCGTGCAGAGCGCCGTCGGGTTCAACTACCGCAACGCGCCTGCGGTCTCGGCCGCTCGCGACCTGATCAACTCCGGCGAGCTCGGTTCCATCACCCACGCCCGGATCCGGCTGTTCAGCGATTACGCGGCTCATCCCGAAGGCGCCCTCAGCTGGCGGTTCGAGCGGGAGCGCGGCGGAAGTGGGGTGCTGGGCGACCTCGCATCGCACGCTGTCGACCTGGCTCGGTACCTGCTCGGCGACATCACCTCTCTCGTCTCCGACACCGCGACGTTCCTCACCGAGCGCGCCCGGCCGACCGGTGCGACCAGCGGTCACGCCCGGGCGACGGGTGGGGAGCTGGGGCCGGTGGAGAACGAGGACTACGTCTCCAGCCTGCTGCGATTCGCCTCCGGCGCACGCGGCACCCTGGAGGCCAGCCGAGTGGCGGTCGGGGAGCAGAACAACTACGGCTTCGAGATCCATGGCACCAAAGGTGCTGTCTTCTGGGACTTCCGTCGGATGGGCGAACTCGGCGTCAGCGTCGGGACCGCGTACCAGGATCAGTCGGTGAGCACCGTCTACGTCGGCCCCACGCACGGCGACTACGCGGCGTTCCAGCCAGGCTCGGCCAGCAGCATGAGCTACGACGACCTGAAGGTGATCGAGGCCTACAACTTCCTGCGGTCGATCGCCGAGGGAAGGCCCTACGGCAGCACCCTTGCTGACGCCGTGCGCAGTGCGGCTGCGCTCGACGCGATGTCCGAGTCTGCGGCGACGGGCCAGTGGGTGACCCTGTCGTAGGCTGGTTTCATAGGTTAGTATCTGCGTATGGATGCAGATACGCAGGCAGTAAACCATCCGTTGCCTGCGGATCAGGTCGCGTTGGCGGTCGAAGTGTTCCGGATGTTGGCCGAAGGCACCCGCATTCAGATCCTGTGGTCGTTGATCGACGGTGAGATGTCGGTCAACGACCTGGCCGAGACGATCGGGAAACCCGGTCCGTCGGTGTCGCAGCACCTGGCCAAGCTTCGAATGGCGAGGCTGGTGCGGCCACGGCGGGAGGGCACCACGATCTACTACCAACTGGAGAACGACCACGTTCGACAGCTGATCATCGACGCAGTTCACAACGCCGAGCACGCCGGTCCCACCATTCCCGCACACCATCAGGCCCGGACCCTGCGAGCGGCGGGGAGCGAGCAGTGACCGAACACCACCGGCACCCCGAGAATCACGACCATGACCACGACGGGCATGGTCACGGGAGCCGGGCGATCTTCCGGCCGCACAGTCATGACGCAGCCGAGTCGGTCGACTCCGCGTTGGAGGGAAGCGCTCAGGGGATCAGGGCGGTCAAGATCAGCCTGGTCGCGCTCGGCGCCACGGCGCTGCTGCAGCTCGGAGTGGTCGCCATCAGCGGGTCGGTGGCGTTGCTCGCCGACACGGTGCACAACTTCTCGGACGCGTTGACCGCGGTGCCGTTGTGGATCGCCTTCGCGTTGTCCCGACGGGCTGCTTCCCGTCGGTACACCTACGGCTACGGACGGGCGGAGGACCTTGCCGGGTTGTTCATCGTGCTGATGATCGCGGTGTCGGCCGTGGTCGCCGCGTGGGAAGCCATCCGGCGGTTGATCGATCCCGCGCCGGTCGAGCATTTGGCCTGGGTTGCCGTTGCCGGGGTCATCGGTTTTGCCGGCAACGAAGTCGTTGCGGTGTACCGGATCCGGGTCGGCAGGAGGATCGGGTCTGCCGCACTGGTCGCTGACGGGTTGCATGCCCGGACCGACGGACTCACCTCGCTGGCCGTGGTCCTCGGGGCGGCGGGTGTTGCCGTCGGCTGGCCGGCCGCCGATCCGATCGTCGGCCTGATCATCGCGGTCGCGATTCTGCTGGTGCTGCGCACTGCGACTCGGGATGTGTTCCGCCGGCTGATGGATGGCGTCGATCCGGAAGTGGTGGACACGGCCGAACGTAGCCTGTTCGATACTCCTGGGGTGCAGGGCATCAGGAGTCTGCGAATCCGGTGGTTGGGCCATACCCTCTGCGCCGAAGCGGATCTCGAGGTGGATCCCGATATCTCGCTCGCCGAGTCCCACGAGATCGCCCATCACGCCGAGCGGCACCTGCTCGCTCACGTGCCTCGACTCGCCGCAGCGACGATCCACACCAGCCCGGCCGGAACGCACAGCGTGCCGGCCTGATCGGGCGCGAATCCTCGGCTCGGCTTTCGTTGTCATGATGCGAGCAGCCATCGGTAGAGGCGTTCTTCGATGACGCTCTGTTCGATCCAGTGGATCGATTGTGGTGGTGGGGGTGGCTCGCTGCTGAACGTGTGGCCGGTGGGGGTGTTGATGGTGATGGTGTACCCGTCGGGTTCCGCGGTGCTGGTCCAGCCGGGGGATTCTTTGACGTAGTTGCAGTTCTCGCAAATGCCTTGCCCGTTGGTGATGGTGGTGGTTCCACCGCGGCTGTGCGCGGTGATGTGGTCGGTGTGCCGGATGGGGGCGTCGCACCAGGGTGTTCGGCAGTATTGGTCGCGGGCGAGCAGGTATTGCCGCATGGCGTGCGGGAAGGTGCGTCTTCTCGAGTCGGCGTTGACCAGGTGCCCGGTGTCGGGGTCGGTGTAGAGCCGGCGGATCCAGGTCTTGGTGTCGGGGTTGGCGTTGCGGATGAGGTCCCGGGCGATCGGGGCGGGGACGGGGCCGTAGCCGGTGATGATGGCGGGTTCGTCGTCGCCGTCGAACAGGGTGCGGTCGGTCATGATCAGTTGGATGTCGATGCCCACCCCCGGCGGAACCGACCCACCGGCGCCTGAGTCTGCTGCGTCGTCTTCATCGTCGAGGGCTTCCGGGTCCACGTGATCGGCGTCAGGATCCGGGGTTTGCCGGAAGTCTGCATCGGGTCGGTGGGTCGTGGTGTCGGCGCCATCGGCGTTCGCGGCGGGAGGCTGCGCACTGGGGGAGCGGCCGGAGGCTGATGGACTGCTGCCGTTCCGAGGAGCCGCGGGGGTGGTCGCCGCCGTTGCCTGCGGGTTGGTGACACGGTGGACGAATTCGTCGGCCATCAGTTGACCGCGGGACCGGTCGTCACCGACCGCGGTGGCGGTGTTGGCGTACTGGTTCAACGCCGCGTACACGGCAACAGCTTTCGCCACGGGCAGCAGCGCGCTGACGTACCCCATCAGGTCGGGTGCCGGGCGGATGCTGACCCGCCGTTCGCTGACCGCCTTCCGGTGCCGCGCAACCCATGCCTTCGGGTCCAGTTTCTGCGCGATCCGCATCGCGGCCGCCGCGGTCTGCCGATCACCCATCCCACCGAGCTTCCCGGCGAGTTCGGCATCCACCTGCTGCCGATCAGCCACCGTCAGGCACGCGGTTTCCCGGACCAACAGCGTCGCCCGCCATTCGCTGATCTCCCCGGCCCGCAACGCCGCGTAGGTGTTCGGCATTTCCCGCACCAACGCCTTGGCGAGGCCGACGTGCCGGCCACCGCGGAACGGGGAATCCCGACGGGCCAACGCGACCTGCGCGGCGATGCTGCGGTGGACCCGCTCGTCCTTGATCTCCTTCTCCGTCAACCCAGCGGTGCGGGAAGCAACGAACGCCACACTGAGCACCGCCTGCGCCGCCGCGCACGCCGACTTCAACCTCTCCAACTGCGCGATCTGATCGATCAACTCCGCATCAGGACCCCCGGTGCCGATCACACCGACCCGCTCGACCCAGCCGGCGAGGTCGGAGGAAGTCAAGTGCGGACGAGCGCCTTCGCTCAGCACCTCGGACTCGACCTCTGTGGACATGTGTTCGATTCTATCAGCTGACAAGCGTCGGGAGATGGAATGTGGATAAGAAGTTCACGGTGTCTTTCATCGCCGAGCAGCTGGCGCAAGATCGTCGAATCTCAGCGGGGAACCCCCGGATCACTTGCGATTGTCTTCCGCCGTCGCTCGGCGGCGGGCGGCTCGGCGCGACCCGCGCCCCACGGCGATTCTGTTGGACCGCCGTCGGGTTGGTCCGGAGCGAAGTCAGGTTCGTCGGACCGACATCGCCAACTGCCGACCGGAACGAAACGGTGTTCGAGTCGGTACGGCTGCGATTGGAGCAAATCGCCGCGGGCACGGCCGAACTCCGGACTGCCGACGGATAGTGCCGAGCGGGCGGGTGAGCATGGAGACAGCCTCGCGAGGAGGGAAGCGAGTCGGAGCGCGAAAGGCCGCAAATCCTGTCACTCGGCGACTCGCAGCAGTTACCGAAGACAACGGGACCAGCCGGGATTGAACGAACGCGCGGCGGGGCGTCATCGGCGCCCGGGTTTCGGCAATACTCCGGCACATTTCATCGACGTGCCCGCCGGGATGTCCTCAGGCTCTTCAGGTGTCGCCCCGCCCACGGGCGCGCAGCAACACACCCCGGGGTCCCGCCGGCGGCCTCTTCGGCACACACCACCGCGTATAGCATCCAGCGCACAGACAGGATGGATTGACCAATTCGACCCAGGGGTGAAACCACCGTGCCGATGATCACCGCTGACCTCCGTAACGGGTTTCACCGGCAATCCTGGACACCTGAGTGCCCGACGTACAGCGAGTCACCCGACATCTAGCCAGAAATACTGCGCGCGGCCCGGGTTCTCGCGCAGGTCTGTGACAGCGGTGGTGGCGACCACGGCAACGATCGCGGAGGAGGCCTGCCGCCGGATCAGAGTCGAGTACGACCTGCTGCCGGCCGTCTTCGACCCGGAATCGGCCCGTCCAACGGGCGCACCGGCGCTGCACCCCGAACTCCTGCACACGGACCGGGTTGCCGAGGCCGGCCGCAATGTGATCGTCTCGATCCACGACGGTATCGGCGGCGACCCGGATGATGCGCTTGCCCGGTCAGCCGTCACGATCACCGGAACCTGGGGTAAGCAAAGGGTTTCGCATGCCCAACTGGAAACCCACGGCACCCTGGGCCGACTGGACGACGATGGTCGTTTGATCCTGCGCACCAGTTCGAAGGTGCCGCTCCTGGTTCGTGACGAACTGTGCGCCCTCTTGGGACTGCCTCAGGACCGCGTGTGGGTGTTGACCCGTCGAGTCGGCGGCGGGTTCGGCGGCAAGCAGGAAATTCTCACCGAGGATCTGGTTGCGCTCGCCGTCCTGCGCACCGGCCGACCGGTCAGTTACGAGATGAGCCGACGGGAAGAGTTTCAACGGACGTCGGTCCGTCACCCGATGCGGGTCACCGTGTCACTCGGCGCCGGCCGCGACGGCGTGCTGACCGCGATGAAGATCGACGTCCTGAGTGATACCGGCGCCTATGGCAACCATTCCCTCGGTGTGCTGTTCCACGGCTGTGCGGAATCGATCAGTTTGTACCGCTGCCCGGTGAAGAGGCTCGACGCGGAAGTGGTGTACACCAACAACACCCGTCCGGGGCCTTCCGGGGCTACGGGCTCGGGCAGGTGATTTTCGGCATCGAATCGGCGATGGACGAATTGGCCATCCGGTTGGGCATCGACCCGTTCGAACTCCGTCGAATCAACGCTGTCCGGAACGGCGATCCGCTGATCGTCGCGCACCCGGAACCGGAGGAGGACCTGGTCTGGGGAAGCTATGGCCTCGATCAGTGTCTCGATCTGGTGCAGGCGGCCCTGGAGCGCGGCAACGACGTGTCACCCCCCACCGGCCGGCAGTGACGGGTCGGCGAGGGAATGGCCGTCGCAATGATCGCCACAATGGCGCCGCGGGGGCACATCTCGAAGACAACAGTGACGCTGCGGCCGGACGGCCACTACGTCCTGGGCGTCGGGACCAGCGAATTCGGTAACGGCACCACGACGGTGCACACCCAGATCGTTTCCACGGTGCTGGGAACCGGGGTCGATCGGATGACGATGACCAATTCCGATACCGACGGCGCGGTCTACGGACAACTCCGAGATGATCAATCGACAACCTCTCGCCCGGTGACGAGTACGTCAGGCGGCCGGCGCGGGGCGATGTTAATTTGTGGTGACCAGTCCTTACTGTGGATGACGATGGGGGTACGGTCTGTGAATGCCCATGCATGGTGGTCGAACTACGAACGCCCCCAACAGCCCTCACACGTTGCTGTCGGACATCGTGGTCGCCGGAGACCGTCCTCGGCGTAACAAATGTCGTATTTGAGTTATTCTTCCCTTTCTGAATGATGAATTCGGAAAGTGCGTCACCGGTGGCCGGGACCAAGGCTTCATCCCGTCAAGTGTGAATTCCGACGTTGGCGTTTCGCCGCACCCTGCCCATTCACGGCAGGTTCCGGCGAGAGCCCCCAGAACGACTGCGAGGTCCGGCCGTGACGATTCTCGACAAGCCCGAAGAGCCAGCATCCTCGTCATTGCATGCGGAGCAGGTCGGCTACAAGCAATCGCTGGGACGCCGACACGTGCAGATGATCGCCATCGGTGGCGCCATCGGGACCGGCCTCTTTCTCGGCTCTGCTTCCCGACTGCACAGCACCGGGCCGGCGCTGCTGCTCAGTTATGCGTTCGTCGGCGTCATCGCCTACTTCTTGATGCGTTCCCTCGGCGAGCTGGTACTGCACCGCCCGACGTCTGGCGCCTTCGTCTCCTACATGCGGGAGTTCTACGGCGAGAAGGCCGCCTACGCCACCGGTTGGCTGTACTGGCTGAACTGGGGCCTGACCGGAATCGCCGAGCTCTCCGCCGTCGGCCTCTATGTCCAGTATTGGTTCCCGCTGATGCCGACCTGGGCGACTGTGCTGATCGCCCTGGCCGTCGTGCTGGTCGTCAACCTGCTCTCCGCGCGAGCGTTCGGCGAGTTCGAGTTCTGGGCGTCGATCCTCAAGGTCGGCGCGATCGTCGCCTTTTTGATTGTCGGCACCGTGGTGGTGGTCGGCAAGTTCGACATCGGCGGCCACGAAGCCGGTTTCCACAATCTGTGGAGCAATCCGGGTGGTTTCTGGCCGACCGGGGACGGCTACTACTGGTATGGGCCGATTCTGGTGATGTCGGGCGTCGTGTTCGCCTATGCCGCCATCGAGATGGTGGGTGTGGCGGCCGGCGAGATGGAGAATTCCGAACGCGAGGTCCCCAAAGCCGTCAACGCGGTCATCTTCCGGATCGGCATCTTCTACTGCGGGTCCATCCTGCTGCTGGTCTGCATGTTGCCGACGACCGAATACACGTCCGGCACCAGTCCATTCGTGACGGTGTTCGAACGGTTGGGGATGCCCTGGATGAGTGCGTTGATCCAGGGGATCTTGATCGTTGCCGCCATGTCCAGCCTGAACTCCGGCCTGTACTCGACCGGCCGCGTGCTGCGCAGTCTGGGGATGTCGAAGCAGGCACCGAAGTTCACTCTGAAGATGAGCAGTTCGGGTGTGCCGTGGGCCGGGATCGTCATGACCTCAGTGGTTTTCATCTTCGGTGCCATCCTCAATTACCTGGTTCCGGACGCGTTCGAAATCGCCCTGGAGGCCGCCGCCATCGGCGTGGTGTTCACCTGGGGGACGATCTTCCTGTGTCAGCTCCGGCTGCGAAAACTGGTCAACCGTGGGGTGATTCCCAAGAGTTCGTTCCAGGCGCCCGGTTATCCGTGGACCAGCTACATCGGGCTGGGGTTCCTGGCTTTGGTGATCGTCGGCATGGCCATATCCGGTTGGCAGGCGTCACCATACTTCTGGCACAAAACCCAGTTTCTGGTCGTCGTCATCGGAATCCCGGTACTGGCAGTCTGTCTGACGATCGGCTGGATGGTCGTCCGGTCGGCCGTCATCGCCAACACCGGCGGCAGGCTCAAGGCAGTGTGGTCCGACGACGGCCCCACCTACGGGCCCTCTGTGACACCTGACGATCTCGATCCTGGGCACGAGGAGCAGGTCATCCCCACCTGAGCCTTCGACGGTCGATCGGCCCTGTCATCATCTCCGGAAGAAGAAACTCATGCACAACGTCGGGCGGCGGAAGTTCACCGCGGCCGCTGCCACCGCGATCGCCATCGGGCTCGTCCTCAGCGGCTGCTCGTCAAGTGACGAGCGGCCGAACCCCAGCCCCGCCACGGTGTCCGGGGCGACCCCGAACGGCAAACTGACCATCGGGATCGCCTTCGATCAGCCGGGACTCTCGATCAAGGATGGCGACACCTACAGCGGTTTCGACATCGACACCGCGGTGTACGTCGCCAAGGCGCTCGGCGTGCCGGAGGAGAACATCACCTGGAAGGAGGCCGACGGTGACGAGCGGCAACGCCTGCTGACCTCCGGTGAGGCGGATCTGATCGTCACCACGTTCTCCATCACCGACGACCGCAAGCAGGTGGTGGATTTCGCCGGTCCCTATTTCGAAGCTCATCAGGATCTACTGGTCCGTCGCAACGAAACGGAGATCACCGGCCCGGAGACGTTGAACGGCAAGAAGTTGTGCTCGGTTCCGGGAACGACGTCAGCGGCCAACGTCAAGGAGAAGTACCTCGGGCAGATCGAATTGTCGGAGTTGCCGACCTTCTCTGATTGTGTCGAAGCGCTGAACGCCGGCCAGGTCGACGCCGTCACCACCGACGATGTGATCCTCGCCGGATTCGCGGCCGAGGATCAGTATCGGGGCAAACTGAAGGTGATCGGAAAGGGCTTCTCCGACGAGCTGTACGGCATCGGGATCAAGAAGGGGGACACCGCCATGGTCGACAAGGTGACCGCCGCCCTGAAGCAGTACATCGACGACGGATCCTGGGAGAAGTCATTGAACTCCACGGTGCGGCCGTCCGGATACTCGATCCCGGATCCGCCGACGCCCGGTACCGCCTGACCCGGACCGAGGGGTGATGGGCGATTCGGGGAGCGACCTCGGCCAGGATGCTGACGCACTCGTCGGCATCCTGGCCCGGAATCCACCCTTCGACGGGATGTCGGCCGCCGTCCGTCGTGAGCTCTCGGCAGCCGCGCGCATCGAGCGGTTCGCTCCCGGTGCCGTCATCCTGGACGCCTTCACCAGCCCGAGCGTCGAGGTCTTCGTCGTCATAGCGGGGGCAGTGGACCTCTGGAATGGCCCGCAACGCGACGATCAACCCGCGGACGAGCGGCTCGGGCCGGGGGAGATCTTCGGCTTCTCCGCCATGTTGACCAAACGTTCTGTCGGGCCGCTCGCGATCGCGGCGGACAGCGTCACGGTGGCGGCGATACCGTCGCCGGTGGTGGAGCCCGCTTTCGCATCAGGCGCAGGTGCACAGTTCCTGGCCGAGCAGGGCACCGTCGTCCGGCAGCGGGTCGCCGTTTCGCCGTACAGCCTGGTGGACGAGCTCATCGTCACCGAGCCGCTGATCGTGGACGAAGCGGACCCGATTGCCGACGTCGTCCGGTCGATGACCGAGCGCGGCTCACCCTGCGCTGCCGTCCAGTTCGGCGACGGACGGTTCGGCTTGCTGACAGATGGCCTGTTGCGGCGAAGAGTGCTTGTCGAAGGGCTGCCCGCAACCGCACCGGCCCGAGAAGTGGCCGACAGGACGGTGCCGACCGTCGTGATGGGCGACTCGGCCGCCGAAGCCCTGATCCTGTTGCTGGACAGCAATGCCGAGTTCCTGCTCGTCACCGATCGAGCCGGCCGGCTGCGCGGCATTGTCAGTCCGCGGGACTTCACAGTTTCCGCGTCCACCAGCGGCGTCTCGATCCATGAGCAGGTACGCCGCGCCGCGACGGTGGCCGAACTGCAGGAACGAATCCGCCGGGTACCGGTTGTTCTCGACGATCTGCTGTCCCGGCAGTTGGCGTCCGGCAAGGTGATCACCGTCTATTCCGCCATCGTCGACACCATCGTGCGGCGGGCGATCACCCTGGTGTTCCGCGAGCATCCGGAACTCTCGACCGATGCCTTCACCTGGCTGTCGCTGGGTAGCAATGGCCGCCGGGAGGCGACACCCAGCTCGGACATCGATTCCGCGGTGGCCTTCGACGATGCGCTCGAGGAAGGGGAGATTGTCCGCTATCGAGTCGCTTTCGGTCAGATCAACCGCCTGTTGGCGGACGCCGGCTTGACCGCCGACGATCACGGGGCGACCGCGGAAAAGCCTGCGTTCGCCCGAACGAACGCGTCGTGGCGCAAAGCCGCCCGGGAATGGCTGGTGTCACCCGAGGAGAATCAGGGTGCCATCATGACCTCGCTGCTCGTGGACGGCCGACCGATCCACGGAGACCCCGGGCTTCCGGCGGTGACGGAGGTCTTCGCCGACGTCCGCCGGCACCCCGGCACCTTGCGGCTGCTGATGCAGGAGTCGCTCGCCAAGCGGGCCAGGTTTCGCTCGGTCCGCGACATCTTCACCAGGCGCGACATCTTCGACATCAAGTCCCAGGCGCTGCTGCCTGTCGTCAACGTCGCTCGCTGGGTCGGCCTGAGCGTGGGATCGGCAGCGCTACCGACCACCGAACGTCTTCGGGCAGCGGCCGGCTCGGCCACGCTCCCCACCGATCAGGCAGACCATCTGATCGAGGCTTTCGGAGTCATCCAACGGCTGCGTCTGCGGTATCAGATCGGCCAGTACGACCGTGGTGAGAAACCGTCGGACCTGCTCGAGCGCGACCGGTTGTCACCCATCGATCGCAGCATGCTGGCCCAGGCCGTGCACGAGATCGCCTCGGTGCAAAGACGAATGGACAACGTCGCGGCCTACCTGCCCGCAGAGTCCTGGTCGGAGGAAACTGGCGGGTGACCCAGGTCTGCGACATCGGCGATGTCTTCGACGCATCCGATTCAGGTCTTTCCGACGGTGATCTGTTTGGACGCCTGCCGACGGGTGAATCTACTAGAACGCGGGTGCCGCGCCCGCGACTTCAGGTTGGCTTGGCCGGCCGACGTCAGGAGGAGATGCGATGACGGAAACCGAACGTAGAGCGACGACCACCGATGCCGGGATCCCGGTGGAAAGCGACGAGCATTCGCTCACTCTCGGTGCCGGTGGTCCGATTCTGTTGCAGGACCACTACCTGATCGAGCAGATGGCGCAGTTCAACCGGGAGCGCATCCCTGAACGCCAACCGCACGCCAAGGGTGGCGGTGCCTTCGGCAGGTTCGAGGTGACCCACGACGTCAGCGCCTACACCAAGGCCGCGCTGTTCCAACCGGGCATCCGAACCGATCTGCTGATCCGGTTCTCGACGGTGGCGGGGGAGCGAGGCAGCCCCGACACCTGGCGGGACCCGCGGGGTTTCGCGGTGAAGTTCTACACCACCGAGGGCAACTACGACATGGTCGGCAACAACACCCCGGTGTTCTTCGTCAAAGACCCGATGAAATTCCAGCACTTCATCAGGTCCCAGAAGCGGCGCGCCGACACCAATTTGCGCGACCACGACATGCAGTGGGACTTCTGGACGCTGTCGCCGGAATCGGCGCACCAGGTGACCTGGCTGATGGGTGATCGCGGCATCCCGCGGACGTGGCGACACATGAACGGCTACAGCTCGCACACCTACATGTGGGTCAATGCGGCCGGCGAGAAGTTCTGGGTGAAGTACCACTTCAAGACCGACCAGGGCGTGGAGTTCTTCACGCAGGACGAAGCCGACCAGATGGCCGCCGTCGACACCGATTATCACACCAGGGATCTGTACGAACACATCGCCGAAGGCGAGTACCCGAGCTGGTCGCTCAAGATGCAGATCATGCCGTTCGACGATGCGGCGAACTACCGCTTCAATCCGTTCGATCTCACCAAGGTGTGGCCGCATTCGGACTACCCGCTGATCGACGTCGGCCGAATGACGCTGGATCGCAATCCCACGGATTACCACAGCGAAATCGAGCAGGCGGCATTCCAACCGAACAACATGGTTCCCGGAATCGGTCCCAGTCCCGACCGGATGCTGCTCGGACGGTTGTTCTCCTACGCAGATGCACACCGCTATCGGATCGGCACCAACTATCAGCAGCTGCCGGTGAACGCCCCGAAGTCACCGGTGCACAGCTACAGCAAGGACGGGGCGATGCGGTTCGTCAACGTGTCCGACCCGGTGTACGCGCCCAACTCCTACGGCGGGCCGGCCGCTGACACCGCCCGCTACGGCGAGCCGGCAGGCTGGGCCGCCGACGGCGACATGGTGCGGGCCGGCTATGTGCAGCACGCCGAGGACGACGATTGGGGTCAAGCCGGAACGATGGTCCGGGACGTGCTGGACGATGCGGCCAGGCAGCGGTTGGTGGACAACATCTCCGGACACCTGTTGAACGCGGTGTCCGAACCGGTCCTGCTACGGGCTTTCCAGTACTGGCGCAACGTCGACAAGGACCTGGGCGACCGGATCGAGATCACCGTCCGGGCGAAAGAGGACGAGAAGGATCCCAAGGCCGAGAAGCAGGCGAACCCGGCCAGGAGATCCATGCAGGCCAAGGCGTGACCCACTCACACTGACCGTGTGACCGACAACCCGTTGACTGCAGCCTGTTTGACGGCAGGCCCAGCCGGGTAGATACACGTCACGTCTAGTGGATGCAAGGGTTCCCGAGAGACGTCCGATGCACGCCCCCTGCGGATTCCGCTGCGGGGGCGTGTACCTCGGCGCTGACGAGCGGGTGGTGCGTCAGGCCTTCCCGGTTCTGCCGGAGAGGCGGTCGTGCAGCATGGCGGCTCTTGCGGCGTTCGCGCCGCAGGCGCCGTGGACCCCACCACCGGGGTGAGCGGATGCGGATCCGAGAAACAGCCCCTTGACGGGCGTGTGAGCCCGGCCGCGCCCGGGTATCGGTCGGAAGATCAATTGCTGGTGCAGTGCCGAGGTACCCCCGCCGATCGCGCCGCCCACCAGGTTGGCGTTGCGCCGTTCCAGCTCGGTCGGCCCGAGGATCCTCCTGGCCTGCACGTGCTGACCAAAACCCGGTGCATAGCTTTCGATCCGGGCCTGCATCCGATCGGCCATCCGTTCCGCATCCTCACGGTCCCAGCTGCCGACGATTCGGCCACCCGGACCGTCGGCGCCGGCGTCGTGGCGCACCTGCTGGGGAAGCCGGGTGTAGGCCCACAGCGCTTCGGTCCCGGGCGGCGACCGGGTCGGATCGGTGGCGCTCATCTGTCCGATCAGCAGAAACGGCTTGGCCGGGACCGTGTGACCGGTGACCTGGGCCATCCACACCGACAGGTCGGTGATCGACTCGGCGAGATGGATGGTGCCGGGGGCGTCGGCCGGTGGTGTCTGCCACGGCACAGGGCCGCTCAGTGCCCAGTCCACCTTGAGGGTGCCCGGGTCCCATTCGAATCGCTGCATGCCGCGCCGGGTTGCCGTCGGGAGGTTCTCCCAACCGACGAGCTTGCCGAACAGCGCGGGGGCTGACACATCAGCAATGACCGCCCGGCGCGCGGGGAACACCTCGCCGTCGGCGGTGCGCACGCCGGTGGCGCGACCGCGCTCGATCAGGACCTCGGTGACCTCCCGGTCGCACAGGATCTCACCGCCACCGGCGCGAAACCGCGCCGCCGTCGCAGCGGCGAGAGCGCCCGCTCCGCCTTCCGGGACGGGGAAGCCCACCTGCTGCCCGAGCATGGCCATCAGCAGTCCGAACAGACCGGACCCGGCGGCGTCGGGGGAGAGGTCGGCATGTGCCGCGTTTCCGGCAATGAGCATCTGCGCGGCCGTCCCGGCCAGTCGCGATTCGGCCAGCGAACGCGCCGACGACAGCAGCAGCTGGACGGTGGCCATCCCACCGGCGCGGGGAATTCGGCTCAGAAGTCGCGTGCCGGCCCGCACCGGCGGGAACGGGCTGAGCAGACCATCGATCAACGCCGGGCCGATACGCTGCCACGTCGAGAACAGGTCCAACCAGGCCTGGCCGTCGCCGGCGTGCAGACCATCGAGATTCGTTGCGGTCCGGTGTGGATCGCGGTACAGCAACGCCCATTCCCCGTCGGCCGAGGGGCTGCCGATCACCGCAGGAGCGTGTGCCCAACGCAGCCCCCACCGCTCCAGGTCCAGCGATTGCAGAACCGGTGAAGCGGCGCCGAGCGGGTAGAACGAGGAGAACGTGTCGTGCACGAAACCCGGCATCACGTCCTGGCTGCTGGCCACGGCGCCGCCGATCCCGGGTTGCGCCTCCAGGACGGTCACCGACCACCCCGCGTCGCACAGCAGGTTGGCCGCCACCAGTCCGTTCGGGCCCGATCCGATCACCACTGCGTCCACGCCGGTACTCGTCGATGCCATGCTGACAACTTGTCCCGTTTGCCCGGTGACGAAACGGTGTCAGGCGGACTTTCCGAAGGCCTCGACCAGTGCGCCGTTGAACGCCTCGAGATCGTCGGGTTTGCGGCTGGTCACCAGGGTGAATCCCGCCATCTGGCAGGTGCGCACCTCCTCGTCGCGCCAGTCGCCACCGGCATTGCGGATGTCCGTCTGCAGACTCGGCCAGCTGGTCAGCGTCTTTCCCCTGACGATGTCGGCCTCGACCAGCGTCCATGGGGCATGACAGATCGCTGCGATGGGTTTGCCCGACTGCGCAATGGATTTCACGAAAGCGACAGCTTCGGGGATGAGGCGCAGCTTGTCCGGATTGCCCACCCCACCGGGCAGGACGAGCCCGGCAAAGTCAGTTGGTTCAGCGTCGCCGACAGTGAGGTCCGGGTCGAAGGTGTCGCCCTCACTCTCGTGGTTCATGCCCTGCACCGGCTTGCTCTCCGGTGCCAGCAGGACTGGTTCGCCACCGGCGTCCTTTACTGCCTGCCAGGGACTGGTCAGTTCTACCTGCTCGACTCCGGCATTGGCGACCAGAAAGGCGATCCGCCGTCCGGTCAATTCGTTGCTCATACTTCTCCTTCGATGGTGGCCGACCAGTGGTTGCGCACCGCCTTGATCGGGGGCTGTGGTTGGTTCCCGCGCAGAACCGGATGCAGTCATGAGATCTGCACGATGACCCGATCACTCGACATGGGCGACCTTCCGTTATCCGGGGCGTCGGGCACGGGGACTGGTACCCAGCAACGGATCGGTAAAACCGGGCGTGGCCGGCTGAAGTCGCTGTTGCCGGCATCGGTCGGAACGGCCTCACGACCGACCCGGTGGAACAGCGAGACGCCCAGCTCGCGTTCGAGGACGGCGATTGCCACCGTCGATCAGATCACTCGCACGCGGTTGTTGCTGCGCACACGAAAGGCGGCTGTTGACCGTCGGCCCGGGGAGCTGTGCGGTTGCCACCGGGGCGCAGGCGGGGTAGGGAGACAAGCATGCCCAACCCGACCATCGAGCCATGCCCCGGCTGCGGGCTGGCCGTGGGACCGACCGACGGACCGAGGCACCCGTATATCGGCAGTTCACCCGGTTGCTGGGCACTGTTCAACGAGCTGCTCGTCAGCGGCCCTGGTGGAGACGTCCCCGGTCAACTGGCCGGCGACGCCTACGCCGTCCAGCACCCGGGAGCATTGGAGCGACGGGCAATCCAGTCGGCGTGCGTCCATGCGATCAATCTGTGCGCGCGTCTGGAGTGGGACTACCCGGAAAAACGGATCAAGGATCTGATGCGCTCCGCGCTGACCCACCCGGAGTGGTGGCGTCCGTTCGGTATGCCGACGCCGATCGGCACGATCACGGTGGCCGACGTCGTGGCCGAACCCGATCCCGAGAGCAGGGCCGAGCGCACCATGGCTTGGGCAAAGGACATCTGGGCCGTCCACGCGCCGCACCATGAATTGGTCCGCGGATGGGTTGCCACGCTGATCGGCTCGAACTCCTCCACCTCGGTCCGACAGCGCGGCGCCGGCCGACAACCCGGTCGAGCGCCGCGGCGCAGCTCTTAGGTCCAGCGCCGTCAGCCTCGAGTGGCCGACACGCCCAAGGCTGCGGTGACGATCGCCAGCGCTTCCCGGCGCCCGATTCCCAGCGCATCGGTGATCCTGACGTACTCGACTGCAGCCGCCGCAGCGGCCGCGGCGCTGGAGTTTCCGTTCGAACCGACGAAAGTCCCTGCTCGGCCACGGGTCTCGAGAAGCTCGGCCGCCTCGAGCTCGCGGTAGGCCCGGGCCACCGTGTTGGCGGCGATGCCGAGATCGATGGCCAGCGCCCGAACGGTCGGCAGTTTGCTGCCGACGGCGAGGGTTCCGTCATTGATCTGACCTGCCAGCTGCAGCCGCAGTTGTTCGTAGGGCGGAACCGAGGACGCGTGATCGATCCGGACTCTCATCCGGATCATTCTTCACCGGAACGGGATGACCGCTGTCCGAGGTTGTCTCAACACGGAGGTGCCACTGTGCCGCCCCAGCTCTGGCACCAGTGACATTGTGGTCGACGATTGATATGGGTGCTACCTCAGCCAGGCCGCGCTTGGTCCGGCGACGGCCGAGAACCCCAGACCCACAACGAGAATCAACGCGACACCAATCATCTGCAAACCGATCATGAAAGGCGGATGCGCACACCAAACCCGGATCACATCATTGGATCGCGTGCCGGACCGTTGCACGATCGCGCACATCCGGCAGTCCGAAGGGGCGCACCACGGACCTGTCGATGGTGCGCCGATCCCGGCGCTGGGACAGTCGAAGCATGCGGTATGCGCACGATGACCGGGCGCCGGACCAGCGACCGACACGGATCAGTGCCGCACGCCCTGCCGAACAGCAGATCGGTCATCGTCCCGGCGCCACCGGTGACATCACCCGGCTGCAACGACTGGTCGGCAATCGCGCGGTTGTCGCCACCATGGACGGGCAGGTGCTGCAGCGGCACCCGGGGGAAACCCAACCTGAAGAGGTCGGACAGCCGGCCGCGGGCACCGAGACAACCGCCGAGCAGGCGACGGGACCGAAGGAGGGTCGCGAGGTCGAACCCGGAACGGGCACGGGTACCGGAACCGGGACCGGCGGGGGAGCAGGGGCGCGAGCGCCGAGTCGGCAGGCGCAGGTCTACGCAAAGCTCAACACCACCACCACCGGCAGGTGGGCCCTGGGCGTCATCGATCGATGGTCCATTCCGGTCGACTACAACTTCGCCGGAACCGGTTCGTTCCATCGTGCGGGGAAGATCTTCGTCAATCGCTCGTTGTCCATCGATGCCGCTGCCATCGTGACCATGCACGAGGCGCAACACGCCAACACCTTCAAGTCCGGCAACGCCGCCGACATCATGACCCTCAGCCGCGCCGAGTACGTGCGGCTCAAGATCGCCGATGAGGCCGAAGCCGTGGTCCGGCAGATCGAAGGCTCGGTTCCGATGGTCGCGGCCGGCGCATCGCTCGGCGGATCCGGGGTGACTCAGGCGCTGATCGACCTCTACCGCGCGGCGTTCTACCGCAAACGGGACGAGCTGGAGGCCGCCGACCCGACGCTCACCCGTGCCCAGATCAATGATCGGTGCCGTACTTTCACCAGGGACAACGAGGTGACGACGTGGTTCCACAACGGCACCTTCACCACTTCGACGGGAGGAGCGGCAAACGTGACGTACACCCAGCACTACGGCAGGGCATGGGACGCGGCGCGCAATCCGCCGTCGCCGTCGCCCGAGGCGGCAGGTGGCGGGTGATGAGCGAACAGCGCATCCCGTTGACGGCGATTGCCGACGCGGTTGGTGAGCCGATGGCCGCGGACGTGTTGGACGGTGCGGCTGACGTGGCCGGTGTGTCGATCCCCGGAGCTCCGAGTGTCGTGATCTGGCGCGTCCGAGACGATCAGCTCGATCATCCCCAGCAGGCGTACGTCGGGCAATGGCCGGACGGCCGGATGCAGGCGCTGAACGACGATCAGCCGGCGTGGACGCAGTTGATGGATGCGGTCGGTGTCCAGATCGATGACGCGGCAACCGCTCTGGGGTATGTCCGTCAGTTCCTGGAGGTGACCCGCGGTCCGATGGTGAACGTCAGGCCGATCGAGCGCCTGGAAGACGTGCCCTGGCGGCCGGGATCCGAGGATGAAGAAGGCCGAAGGGAACAATTCCTGCGGACTCCGTTCGAGGTGCCGGTTTCCGAGCCGATGGGGGAGATGTTCCAGGTCGGATTGACCCTGGTAGTGGATCAACGAATCCAGCGCAACTCGTTCGAGGTCAGCCGTGACGGTCGACTTTCGGCGACGTTTCAGGTGCTCGCCGAGGACCTACCGCTGCCGATCATCCGCTGAGGCCTCGCTGCTCGGTGGCGACGTCGGGACGTCGATGACGGCCGGGAACCGACGCCTCAGCGCGGCGCCGATGTGCTGATGACGCAACAGGAATGCACGCTCGTCGAGCCGCTTGCGCCGGAGCCAGCCGGTCACTTCGTCGTTGCACTTGCTGGCGTTGCAAGGACCGCACGCCGGCGCGATGTTGTCGAGTGTGTATCGCCCGCCCCGGGAGAGCGCCTGCACACAGTCCCGTTGCAGCGGCACGTCTGTCGCCCCGCAGTAAGCACAGCCACCCCATGCGGACTTGAGCGCGGTCCACTGCTCGACGCTCAGGTCGTGCTCGACGCGATCCATCCGACGCTTGCGCCGACGGGCGTACTTGGCTTTCCGACTACCTGCGACCGCCACCTGCCCAGGCTAGTCGGGCCGGCAGGTCGGCTGCGGCAGCGACATCTCGGTCTTCCGGATGCCTGCCTGGCCGCGAACCGCACCCCGAAGCGATTGGCGAGCATGGGATTTGTGCCGGCCACCGATCTCGATGACGCCGCCACCCAGTTTGCCCAAGCCCGACCACTGCTTTTCGGCAGGCCTGCACTGCTTCATGGCCGGTTGTTGTCATCAATGAGTCCGGGCAGCCATCGGCTTTGTGACAGGCCCGCGTAGGACGCGCTGCCCGCTAGTTGGACCGAGAGGCGAAGAACTCGTTTGCCTTGGGGGAGAAAAGGATCAGCAAGATGATCAGACTGACGACCGCCGAGCCGATGCCGGCGCCCTTGACTCCGAACTGGCTGTCGACCGCAATCATCCGGTAGACCACCCAGGCGATCTGTAGGACCGACACGATGGCGACTATGGCTCGGGACACACTGTTGCCGTCGGCCAAACCCTTGGCCACCGCAAGATAGATCAGGCCGATGACGACGGACACCAGACCTGCGCCCAAAAACGTTCCTTCGGCGATCATGGCGATGACACCGGCGATGATGGCTACGATGCCGGCGATGACGGTCAGCGCGGCCACCAGGGTGACGAGGCCAGGTCTGGTCACTGGTGCAGTCATAGCGTGAATCCCTTCACTGTCGGCCTTCATCAAGGCTGAACTTCGATGATCAGTACACTAGGTCTGTTCCATCACGAGGAACATAGACCTGGGTCGCCATCCGGTCGCCGCCTGCATCAACAACGGCCCTGCCGAGACTTTGGCGAGGCAACAATGCCGCTACGCTCTGCCGATTGTGGGTCGACTGGCTGAGCTGATTGCGCCGTCGCGGCTGGGCGTCGGATTCCGCTGGTTGTTGCCGTCCTCCTGGTTGACCAACCTGGGGGACGGATTCGCTCTGGCCGCCGGTCCTTTGCTCGTCGCCTCGCTCACCGACGACGCCTTCCTGGTAGCCCTGGCCGCCACCTTCCAGTGGCTGCCGCCGTTGCTCTTCGCGCCGATCGCCGGCGCCCTGACCGATCGACACAACCGGCTCCGGATCATCCAGCTGGTGAACCTGGCTCGGGTCGGCATGCTCGCCGTGCTGGTCCTCGCGATCGCCACCGGCTATGGATCCATCGGCGTCGTGCTGACGGCGTTGTTCGTGCTGTCGACGGCGGAAGTGTTTGCCGACTCCAGCACGTCGACATTGCTGCCCATGCTCGTCGCCCGAGACGATCTGGCCATCGCGAATTCCCGGCTGCTGACGGGCATGATCACCTTCAACCAGCTGGCCGGCCCACCGCTGGGCGCCGCGCTGTTCGTCATCGGATCAGCCTGGCCCTTTGGTGCGGAGGCGTTGCTCATCGGAATGAGCGTGGTCCTGGTCTCCAGGATCGTGCTGCCGGCCCATGTCGATGCCGACCGCAGCGAGCGCCACCTGCATCACGACATCATCGAAGGCTTTCGCTGGGTCATCCATCACCCCGCGGTCCGCACCCTCGTGTTGACCATCTTCATCTTCAACATCACCTTCGGTGCGGCGTGGTCGGTGCTGGTTCTGTACGCCTCGCAGCGACTCGGGTTGGGCGACATCGGATTCGGTCTGCTCACCACCGTCATGGCCACGGGCGGGCTGCTGGGTACTGCAAGCTATGGCTGGATCACCCGTCGGGTCAGTCTCGGCGACATCATGCGCGCGGGACTCATCGTCGAAACCCTGACGCATCTCGTATTGGCGCTGACCACGAGTGCGTGGGTCGCGGTGCCCGTCTTCCTGATCTTCGGTGCGCATGCGTTCATCTGGGGGACCACCTCGGTCACCATCCGGCAGCGGGTGGTGCCGACAAAGTTGCAGGGCCGGGTGGGCAGCGTGAACATGGTCGGCACCTACGGGGGCCTGGTGATCGGTTCCGGCATCGGCGGAGTGCTCGCCCAGCACTACGGCATCACAGCACCGTTCTGGTTTGCGTTCATCGGTTCGGCATTGTTCGTGGTCGTCATCTGGCGTCAGCTGAGCCACATCTCCCACGAGGACCAGCGGCCGAGCTCGTGATCGGAGGGCGGCCCCACGTCCTCCGTGCGAATCGAGCACTTTGCGAATCGACCTCTTTGCGAATCGTCGGAGGCCGAGGTACCCGCTGATCGGTGGACACGTTGTCAACCGATCCGTCCTCTTGCGGGTGGACACCGATCGAAGCACGACTCGGAGATCGTTGAGACATCACCGCATCAGCCCACCAAGGACCCAGGCGCCGAACGATCACACGAACCGGAAGGAACGACCACATGACTTCGCCAGCAATCGAGACGAGTGTAGCCAGCAAAGTTCTCGCCAACGACGATTCACCGAACCACCTGCCCGAGCGGCCGGAGCCGGTGCAGGAGATTCGACTGCAGCGAATTGCCCGTCGCCGACCCAACGCCCAACTGATGATTGTTGCCGAGAAGCCGGCGCCGGCGCCTACCGATCCGCGTCGCGAACCGGCACCGCAGACTCCACCCGGCGACAAAACGCCGAAGTCGGGTACGGAGCAGCGAGTCGCGAAGAAGCAGCCGGTGAAATCCGGGTCACCGGCTGTCGCACCTACCCGACCGCTGCCAGCTCGGAAGGCGCGGGTGATCGGTCAGAGATCCCCGGCTTTCGACAAGGTCTGGGACTGTGGCGACGACGACATGGTGTTCCTGACAGAGCTCTGGAAATTTCTCGACCGAGCCGAGATCGGCGACGACTACGACGCAGCGGTGCGTGCCATCGATGCCCAGTACCGTCGCGATCTGTCCAAGTCCGGGGGACAGGCTTCGTTCGAAGAGGACCTGCGCACGCACTTCGGGCCAGGTTCCGGGTGCGGCGACATCAAGGCACGCAGGACCGCCGAGCGGTGGTTGAGATCTAATAGGGAGTTGAACAAAACCGACTGGTTGGAGGTCAACAGCGACCACGCTCCCGGTGCGGAATGGCGCGTCTACGTCAACGTTGTGCCCGCGCATGCCGTCAAGGTGTTCGCGGGGGTGTGCAAGCTGATCACTGGTGTGGGCCTCGGCCGATTCGAAGAGCACCTCGAACTGCCTGCTGCCTGCAAGCTCGGGTCGTTCGCCATCGTTGCGGGCGGCCGCGACCCGATCGTCTGCTACCTCAAGTCGGCCGACGATCGAAACAAGGTCATCAATGCTCTGCTGAGCCAGCGAAGGATCTCACCGCACCACTTCGCAGACTGCACCGTTCGTTTCACCAAGCGGGTCAACACGGCCAGTGGGATCGGTTTCGTGAAAGAGCCGCCGATCCTTGATGGCCTTGTCGATCTCGCCCATGAATGGTCCGGCACAGCTCAAGGAGCACAGTGGTTGGCGACCAACTCGCCGCAGTTCAATCACGACAATCTGCTGCTCTCCTTTTCGCAGATGATCGTCGCATTGCTGGCGTCGGCGTGGTTGGACTCCAGCAGTCTCGACGAATTCCTCGAGGGCGCTCTTCTGTCGATCTTCGTTGACCTCGGACTGGATCAGCGAACCGGTGACCTGAAGGCCACGAGTTCCGTGGTGTTCGGGCTCAGGCGACATCTCTGGAGCTGAGCCGAGAGACGTACGCCGCATCATCTCTTGTCCGCACATCGCACGCATCGAGTGGCCGTTGGCAGCACCTCCAGCCGGCCGGGCGCAATGTTCCCGCCGCACCGCACGCAGACGCCGTACCGGCCCGCCTCCAGGTTGACCAGAGCATCGTCCACATCGCGGACCCGTTGCAGCGCGACGCGGTGTCTGCTGTCCAGGCGGGACCATTCGCCGGACAGGGGCGCACCTTCGGGGTCGTGCTCGTCGTCGTCCGATCGGTCCGCACGCAGTCGCCGGATCTCCAGCAGCGCCTCATGACTGGCCTGGAGTTCCTCGCTCAGCGACTCCCGAAGCCTCAGCAGTGTGACCCGCGGGTCGGTGACAAGATGCTGCTCCTCAGGCTCTGGTGTCACAAGCCCCAGTGTCACAGGTTCGTCCTCGTGGGAAACAAAATCGCCGGGTGGACGGCAAAGTTGACCAGGAGAGGTACTCGGCCTGGCAACTTGACATAATGTACATTATCGGCACTTGAGCCCGACGTCGTTTCGCGCCGTCCAGGGCCGACACGTGGCCGCCCGGGGCTCAGTGTGGCCCGACCGATGAGATTCGGCGTCATGCAGGTCTGTACACCGAACGCTGGCTCACGGAGGCTGACACCCATGCGCAAACTCACCTACGCCATGAACCTGAGCCTGGACGGCTACATCGCCGCGCCAGGCGACGACCTCGGCTGGAGCGTGCCGAGCGACGAGCTGTTCCAGTGGTGGTCCGACCGGGTCGGGTCGACGGGCTTGGCGTTGTACGGACGCAAACTGTGGGAGTCGATGAGCTCCCACTGGCCGACAGCCGATCAACAGCCTGGCGCCACACCGGCGGAGATCGAGTACGCCCGCCGCTGGCGGGATATGCCGAAGGTGGTGTTCTCCTCGACGATCAGCACGGTCGACTGGAACACCCGACTGGTCACCGGCGATGTCGTCACCGAGATCACCCGGCTCAAGGCCGAGGACGGCGGTTCGATGGACATCGTCGGCGCGACACTCGCCGCGGCGGCCATGCGAGCCGGCCTGATCGACGAGTACGCGCTGGTGACCGCACCGGTCCTGATCGGCGGCGGCACGCCGTTTTTCACGACCCTGGACAACTGGGTGAACCTCAACCTGGTGGAGACCCGGACATTTCCCGAAGGCATAGTCCTCACCAGGTATGAGACCAGACGCTGAGTTTCTCGAGAAGCCTTTGCTCACAACGAGATCCGTCGAACCGGTGTTCCAACTACTTCACCCCAATACGTCACTGTGACGTATTGGGGTGAAGCTCAGGAGCTCAGCGAAGCTCCTGGATCCGGATCAGGTTGCCGGCTGGGTCACGGATCGCGCAGTCGCGCACGCCGTACGGCTGCTCGGTGGGTTCCTGGACCACTTCGGCGATGGTGCTCTCCTGCACCCGCTCGAAAGTCGCGTCGAGGTTGGAGGTGGCCAGCAGCATGCCGGAGTACGTGCCTTTGGCCATCATCTCGGTGATGGTGCGGCGTTCCTCCTCGGTGATCCCGGGATCGACTGCCGGTGGGTGCAGGACGATCGAGGTGCCCGGCTGGTCGACCGGACCCACCGTGATCCACCGCAACCCTTTGTAGCCGACGTCGTTGCGGACCTCGAACCCGAGGGTGTCGCGATAGAAGGCCAACGCCGCGTCCGGATCGTTGTGCGGGAGGAAGCTCGCGTGAATCTTGATGTCCATGTGCGTCACGCTAGTTGTGGCTCGGGGGTCGGCGCTTCTCGATTCCTGATCGGTCGGGTGACCTGCTTCGACACACAGGACGGGATACCGGCCGTGGCCGCCGTGGCGTCGCGTCGGTAGACGCTGGGCGGTACCCCGACCAGTTCGGTGAAGCGGGTGCTGAACGTCCCGAGTGACGAGCATCCGACCGCGAAACAGACGTCGGTGACGGTCATGTCACCACGCCGCAACAAGGCCATCGCCCGTTCGATGCGCCGGGTCATCAGATACCCGTAGGGCGCCTCGCCGTAGGCCAGTTTGAACTCCCGGCTCAGATGACCTGCCGACATGTGCACGCCACGGGCGAGCGCCTCGACGTCCAGCGGCTGGGCGTACTCCCGGTCGATCCGGTCGCGGACGCGACGCAGCCGGGCAAGGTCGCGCAGACGCTGCTCCGGGGTCGGGGTGCTGGTCACCTGATCGATCGTGCCACTTCGGGTCGATCTTTCCCAGCGAAGCCGTGCCATGCACATGCTGCGCCTCAGATCCGCTTGATCGTGGCAAACCAGGCCGGCGCACCGTTGTCGTCGTGAAATCTCGTGAGCACCCGGTCCGATTCGATCGCGACGAGCTCCCATGACGCTGCGGAATCGAAGGCCGACCTGAGATCGTCCGCACTGACCGGGTGCGGCCCGGTGTCCGGTCCATTGTCGCTGAAGCACAACACATAGACGGTGCCGCCGGGTTCGGTGACCGCTGCCAGACCCGTGACGTACTCACGCCGTTCGTCGCCGTCGAGGGCATGGAACAGACCGCTGTCCAGCACTGTCGTGAACCTGCGGTCCAGACGCTGCAATGCAAGCGCATCCGCCGCGAGGAACTCAGCCTCGATCCCCCGCTCCCCCGCCTTCGCCCTGGCCCGCTGGAGTGCGGTCTCCGCGACATCGACACCCAGCACGGTCAATCCGGATGCTGCGATGTGTAGGGCGTTCTCGCCGCTGCCGCAGCCTGCGTCGAGAACCGTTCCGACGAAGCCACCCGCGGCCACCGTTCGGACAACCGCCGGCTGCGGGCCGCCGACATCCCAGGGGGCGGGACCGTCGTGGTACGAGGCATCCCACGGTTGCCCGAACTGCCGTTCGTGGCTGGTCGGCCGTCGACCGGGCAGAGAATCATCCATGGAGTTGTCACTGCCAGAGTCAGCTCCCACAGAGTCCGATTCTTCAGGCACCCTGTCACCGTCCCGTCATCTGCCGGTCAGCTGAACCGTTCGCTGAGCCGAAAGCTCACGTGCTCCCCGGCCCGATTCTTCCCGATCAGGGTGCACAGTGCGGCCTTGATCGGCAGCCAATGCGGCCCTTGGCCGGACGGCATCAGAGTCGCGGTGAACGGATGACCGTCGATCGTTCCGCCCACCTTCACCGGACGACGGGTCCCGAGCAGCTCTGCCGAGCCCGGGACCGTCACGAACGTCGCGTAGGCGCCGTCCTTCTCGATCGGCGCGGTGAACGAGAAGTCCAGCGGCTGCGGCGTTGTCGGCATCCTTTGTCCCACATCCCTTACGGAGTGACGATGTTGTCGTTCGGATCGAGCTCGTCCAGCACGCCGGCAGTGGCGGCTTGGACGCGTTCGGCATGTGCCCCCTGCTGAGAGATTGCTCGAGGGCATTGAACCTACGCCGCGAGACCTCAGCAGCCGCCACCTCCCCCGTCACCGCCGCCTCCCCCGCCGCCGCCGTCGCCGCCACCCCAGCCACCGCCGCCGTCGCCGCCCCAACCCCAACCACCGCCGCAGTCGCCGTGGGAACTGCCCGCGTCATTTCCGGAGTACGCACCCCAGCCGTAGCCGTCCCCACCGCCCGACCCGCCTGCTGACCCTCGACGAGAACGCTTCGGCGCCGCCGCAACCGCTGCGAGAAGCAGTGCTCCACCGATTCCCACCACCCAGATCCAGCCCATCACGCACCTCCGAATCGTCCGCACGGAGCCGGTCGGCTCCGTCTCCGAACGGTGACAGGGCGACCAGGCGAAGGGAAGTACGATTGCAATATTGCACGCGAGATTTCTCTAGGAGCGAGGGAGTTCGGATGAGTTCGGTCGATTCGACGCGTACGCCGATTCGCTGTCCGAGGGATACGCAGGGCTGCTGCGGCTGGAAGCCGGGTCGCAGGCACTGCGCAGCTATTGCGCGGTGCTGCCACATCCGCTGTTGATGACCGCCGACTACATCCGGCAGGTGGTACTGGCGACCTGGCTGACGCCGTCGCCGCAGGAGATCGACCGCCGGGTCCGGGTGTGTCTGCGTCGGCAGGCCGTCCTCGACGAGAACGCCCCACCATCGCGGCTCAACCTGTCCGTGGTGATCGACGAGGCCGTGCTGCGGCGCTCGGCGGTCGCCCCAGGCGGTGGGGGTGAATCGGATCTGCATGACCGGCAACTCGAGCACCTGTTGCGCGTCGCGGACCGGCCGAACGTCCGCATCCAGGTGCTGCCGTTCGCCGCCGGCATCCCGCCGGTCAGCGCCGGCTCGTTCTCGATTCTCGAGTCGCGGGCGACGGGCGCGCCCGACGTGGTCTACCTGGAGAACAAGACCAGGATCTTCTTCGTCGACGGGGAGGCGGAGGTCCACCGGTATGCGCGGGATTTCGACCTGCTGACCGAGATGGCCCTGTCACCCGCGGACTCCCTCGAGGCCATCGAACGGATCCGGACTCAGGCCAACGGCGCATCGGCCGCCACGGTCACTGTCGCGCCGACGAACCTTCCGTAGGCCTGCGCGGCGGTGACGAAGCCGGCCCGCGCCTTGGCCGGCAGCGTGGAAAACGGCATTGGGGTCACCACGATCCCGGCCGCGGTCTTCCTACGCCGCCAAGTGCCGACGACCTTGCCGTTCGCCACGATGGTCGACAGGAACATCCCGTTGCCGCCGGGAACGATGTATTGCGCGTGTTCCGCGGCGAGCGCGGCGCTGCGGTCCTGGTAGCCCAGCAGAAATTCGTCGAACCCGGGCAGGGCGTGCACCGCCGGTGCCGGACGATCGGGCAGCCCGGGCGACATCCAATAGCGTGGTGCCGTCGATGAACGATCTCCTCGAGGGCGTGCTGTGCGATGGCCAGCCCCACCTTGGCGTCCCGGACCGGAAGCTTTGTCCACCAAGTGAAGTCGCGCAGCGTGGCAGGTCCGTGACTGACAAAGTACCGCCGTACGAACTCCCCCAGTGCCTCGTCCCGGTCGTAGATGCGGGGTGTCGGAACCCATTCGTCGAGCAACACCACGGCCTGCTCGTTGCCCCGGATCGGACCGAGGCACAGCAATCGACCCTGATGCAGCCGACCCAGCAGATGCGGTCCGCGCTGGCCGGCGGTGTCGATGCCGGCTGCCGAGAACGCGGCGAAGAGCTCGGCGCGGGTGGCGGATCGGTTTCCTGCCAACAACTCGACGGCGGCCTTCTCGGCGATCGCGAAGGTCGGCTCGTCCAGCCCCAGGTCGCGATGACGGGTGCGCAGCGATTGCAGGGTTCGGTCGGCCGTCAACTCGAGCATCCAGCCGATGTCTTCGGCGGCGACCACGTGCAGTGTCCCGCGCATCGGCCAGGACCGGATGATGTCGCCGCGGTCGAAGGCATCGTGCACGTCCTGGATCGTTGAACCGGGCACCCGCAGCCCGACCGACCATTTCGCACCGGGGAGATCCTGGCCCTGCATGGCAAGCATCCAGCGGACGGCGGCGGCCGGATCGCCCAAGGCGCTGCCCTCCACTCGTTGGGCGGCCAAGCGGAGGAGGGCGACGCGCTGGGTGGTCATCACCTGGACATGGTGGCAAACCTGCCGGAGAACACCCTGCCGAAACCCTCTGCCGGGAATACGACAGCCGCCCGACGCGGGAGGCATCGGGCGGCTGCTGTGGACGATCCCCGCACAGTGCGCCTCTCGGCACGTGGTCGCTCTCGGCGACAAAAGGGGTGGAGCCCGGGGCATGTAACCGGGGACCGTCGATGGATGTAACCAGTACCCGGCCGGATTCCTTCCCGATGGAACGTGACCTGCGCCACCCACTCGCCCGCCGCCACGTTCTCACCGTCACCACGTTCGAGCCCGAGCCACCACGTTCGAGCCCGAGCCGATCGCTCGCCCCAGTGCCTCGGACGGTGGGCTCAGGAATCGCGACCGACGGGTTGCCGCAACAGCGCCGGCAGCAGCGCAGCACCCGGGGGGTCGGTCTGACCGGCCAACCCGTCCCCGGGTTGTACAGCGCGCACACCTTGAGCGACAGGCAGCCGCAACCGATGCAGGAGTCGAGCCGGTCGCGCAGAGCCTCGATGGCGGCGATCTTCTCGTTCAGTCGGTCCCGCCAGTCCCGTGAGATGCGCCGCCAGTCGGCAGGTGTCGGGGCACGATTCGCTGGTAGCCGAGCCAGCTCGACGCGCACTTCCTCCAGGGTCAGCCCAACATTGCGTGCGGCCCGGATGAAGGCCAACCGGCGCAACACGATTCACTCATACCGACGCTGGTTGCCACTGGTCCGCCCGGCGGTGATCAGGCCCTCGCGCTCGTAGAACCGCAGCGCGGACGGGGCGAAGCCGCTGCGGGCCGCGGCCTCTGCCACCGTCAGTGGTGGCGGGGATTTCACCGGCGGACGCTATCCCGACTTCAAGTGACTTCAACTTCACCGCCCGGGTGCCGCGATCCCGGTCCGCGGTGGGTCCTGCTGATAGATTCCGCTGGCCGGCCGACCGCCCGGCGACTCGTTGGTGCGGAAGCGGTAGGAAACGATGTCTGGACCGATCGTTCGGTGGCTGCACCGGCACGACCCGGAATGGAACGCCCTGCACAAGGCGATCAAGGTCGCGGTTGCGGTCACCGTCGGGCTCGCGATCGGCACCCTGATCATCGGCAACTCCCAGTTCAGCACGTTCGCTTCGTTCGGCGGGGTCGCGTTGCTGTTGTTCGCCGAGTTCCCCGGCGGTCGATCGGCGCGACTGGGTGCGTTCGTCGGACTGGCCCTGATCGGCGCGTTGTTGATCGTCCTCGGCACCCTCGCCTCTGTCGTTGCCTGGCTCGCCGTTGCCGGCATGGCCGTCGTCGGCTTCATCGTGCTGTTCGCCGGGTTGTTCAGCGCCGCGGCGGCCGGGGCCACCCGGGCTGCGCTGCTGGCGTTCATCCTGCCGGTCAGCCTGCCGGGAACTGCGGCGGACATTCCGGCCAGGCTGGGTGGCTGGGCCCTGGCGGTGGTACTGGCGGTTCCACTGGCGATCCTGGTGTGGCCACCGCGCGATCACGACCGGCTGCGGTTTCGGGCGGCGGCGGCCTGTGCGGCCATGTCCGATCAGTTGCTGGCGCGCTCGGGAACGCTCGCCGATCCGGGTCCGAGCGGCGACCCGGGCGGTCGGGCGCGTTCGCTGCAGTTGATCGACGAGCACTCCGAAGCGGCGATTCTCGCGTTGCGACAGCAGTTTCGCAGCACGATCTACCGGCCGGTCGGATTGACCACCGGTAGTCGGATGCTGATGCAACTGCCGGATCGACTGTCGTGGTTGCGATCGGTGATCGACCGGATTCCTCGCGGCGACACCGACGGCTGGCCGGAACCGACGAAACAGTTGGTCGTCGCCTGCGCCGACGTGCTCGGCGCCGGCGCGGAAGTGCTGGCCGCCGGATCGCACCGTCCGACGGTTGCCGCCCGGCAACGACTGACCGTGGCGATGCAGGACCTCGATCGCCATCGCGCCGCCGTCCGCGCGTTCCTGGCGGTCATCGGCGGACCTCCCGCCCACGAGCAGGATCCGGACCTGCTGCTGCCGGCGCTCGCGCATGAACTGGCGTACACCACCCACCTGGCCGGGCAGACGGTCTCGCTGTCGGCGGCAGCCGATGCGCGATCGCTGATCGATCGGCTGATCGGCAGAGGTGCGCCGGAGACGGTGGACGGCCCACTCGCCGCGGTGCAGCGGATCACGGCCGGACACATCACCCGCCGGTCGGTGTGGTTCCAGAACAGCCTCCGTGGCGCGCTGGGGTTGTCCGCGGCCGTCCTGATCGCCGAGCTCACCCAGGTACAGCACGGCTTCTGGATCGTGCTGGCCGCGATGTCGGTGTTGCGGACCACGGCGTTGACCACCGGCTCCACCGCGCTGCGGGCTCTGGGCGGCACCTTCGTCGGGTTCCTGGTGGGCGCCGGGCTGATCTATCTGTTCGGCACCACCTCGTGGCACCTGTGGTTGTTGTTGCCCGTCACCGTCGTCGTCGCTGCCTACCTGCCGGAGGCGGTGTCGTTCACCGCCGGGCAGGCCGCGTTCACGGTGATGGTGGTCATCCTGTTCAACATCATCGAACCGGTCGGCTGGACAGTCGGCCTGGTGCGGATCGAGGACATCGCGTTGGGCTGCGCCGCCGGGCTGATCTCCGGGGTGTTGCTCTGGCCGCGCGGTGCCGCCGCACAGATCCGCCAGGCGTTGGGCGAGCTCTACCTGCAGTCCGCCTCGGCGCTGGAGCGATCCGTGCAGCGATTGGCGTCGTCCGGCGAACCGGAGAGCAGACTCGATGACGTGATCGGACGTGCGAGGGGTGCCAGCTACCGACTCGACGACGCCCTGCGCGAGTACCTGGCCGAGCGAGGGACGAAATCGGTGCCGGTCGAGTCGCTGGCCGCCGTGTGCAACGGCGGGAACCGGGTGCGCCTTGCGGCCGAGGCGATCTCCGGCCTCTGTCGCACCGAGGAGCCGATCACGTCCACCGCGTCGCCGGTGCGAGCGGCCGGTGTGGAGTTGGTCGGGACGGCGTCGGCTGCTGCGAGGTGGCTGCAGCAGACCGCCGAGATCCTGGAGCATCCGACCCCGAAAGCGGACCCTGCGCCGGCGGAGATTCCGGTGCAGGCGGAGCATCTGGTGCTGGAGACCTTTCGGGCGGCACCGGTGGCGGTCGACGATCCGGAGTTCGCGGAGCGGGCGAAAGACCTGTGGCAGGCGGCGCTGTACGTCGACGATGTCACCCGACTGGAGGGCCGACTCGGTTCGGCAGTCGCCGTTCTCAACCGCCCCGGCACACCGGGCCGGCCAATGGGCGGCACCGGGTCGGCGTCATGACCACCGCCGCCGGCGACCGCCGCCAGGACGGACCTGAACGGGCCGCTGCGCCGGCCGAGCCACCGCGTCGACGCCGGGGACGCCCGACGCCATTCCTGTTCGTCGCCCTGCTGGTCCTGCTCTTGCTGCACGGAATTCCGTGGTGGGCGTTGGTGGTGGCCCCTGGGTGGCCGTTGCCGGTCATGATCGTCGGCACCGTCGTCGCGGTCAGCGCGCTCTTCTGGTTCCCGTTGGCCATGGTCGTCGGTCACGGCCGGCGGCATGCGGATCGGTGGGCGATCGTCGGCGACACCTGGCTGGGCATCGTCTGGCAGCTGTTCGCCTGGACCGTCGTCGGTGAGATCCTCGGACTCGCACTACTTCTCACCGAACTGTCCGGCACGGACCGGCATCGACTCATCGCCGCGACCGTGCTGACGATCGTGGCCGTGCTGTGCGTCTGGGGCAACTACCAGGCCCGCCGGGTACCACCCGTCCGGCGGACCGACATCGTGCTGGACCGTCTCGGCCCTGGCCTGGACGGCACCACGATCGCGCTGATCGCCGACACGCACTATGGCCCGATCGAACGGTCGAGATGGTCGGCGAAGATGGTCGCCGTCGTCACCGCACTTGATCCCGACATCCTCGTCCACGCCGGCGATCTCGCCGATGGATCGGTCGAGCAGCGACGCCGCCAGGTGGCACCGCTCGGCCAGGCCCGGGGACGGCTGGCGAAGGTGTACATCACCGGCAACCACGAGTACTTCTCCGGCGCGGTCGCCTGGGTGGAGCACATGACCGAACTCGGCTGGACCGTCCTGCACAACCGTCACGTGATGGTCGAGCGGGGGGGCGCGCGGCTGGCCGTCGCCGGTACGGACGACCTCACCGCTGCCGGGTCCGGGGTTCCGGGGCACGGCTGCGACCTGCCGGCGGCGCTGGAAGGGATCCCGGAAGGGGTGCCGGTGATCCTGGTGGCCCACCAGCCGAAGGAGGTGCGGGAGGCAGCCGCAGCCGGGGTGGACCTGCAGCTCTCCGGACACACGCACGGGGGCCAGATCTGGCCGTTCCAGCTGATCGTTCGCGCCGAACAGGGTGCGCTGCAAGGACTCTCCCGACACGGTGAGCACACCCAGCTCTACACCACCCGGGGTGCGGGGTTCTGGGGCCCGCCGTTCCGAGTGTTCGCACCCAACGAGATCAGCCTGCTCACCCTGCGTTCGGGCACGGCGTCTCAGGAGTGAGCGGCGACGGATCGTCCGGTCAGCGGAGGCAGTCGACCAGCCGCTGCACGGCCACCTGGTCGCCCTCGATCGTCACCGTTCCGGCGTCCACCGCCTCGGCCACCGTGGCAGGTCGGTAGACCATCGCCCTGACCCCGGCCACGTCTCCGACGACCACCGCGTCCGGCGTCGAGGCGCTACCCCGGTGCATGCGCAACCCCTGGTCGGCGACGGTCAGCACCACCCGGTCCGCGCCGACCCGCAGTTCGATGGTCGCCACCAGGTCGGCGGCCCGGACGGATTCGAAGGTGGTGCGGAAGGCCAGCCACAGCGCATCGGTGCTCATCGGGCCATCGGCGTGCTGCGGGCGGCGGCGTCCCCACCGACCGAGCTCGATCAGCGCAGGCTCGAGCGCCGCACCGTCGTCGGTGAGTCGATAGACGACGGCACCGACGGGTGGGCCCGCGGATTCCCGGCTGACCACCCCCGACGCTTCGAGCTCCCTCAGTCGCTGCGACAGCACGTTCGGGCTCATCCCGTGCAGACCGTGCAGCAGGTCGCGAAACCGCTTGGGCCCGAGGAGCAACTCGCGCACCACCAGCATCGCCCAGCGTTGCCCGATCACATCGAGGGCACGCGCCACCCCGCAGGGGTCGTCGTAGGTCCTGATCTCCACATCGGCCATGTTGATCCCTATCTAGGACTGGTCACTCCTATTCTAGGAGCGTAGGTTGGAAAGGGTCAAGAGACTGCTCCAAGGCCAAGAGGAGGACGACCATGCGCAAGATCGTCGTGACGGAGAACATCTCGCTCGACGGGGTGATGCAGGCCCCGGCAATGCCGGACGAGGACACCCGCGGTGGCTTCAGCAGGGGCGGTTGGGCCAACGGCTACTCGGACCAGGTGTTGATCGACTACATGACCGCCGGGTCGGAAAACTCCGAAGGCTGCCTGCTGCTCGGTCGCCGGACGTACGAGACGATGGCCGCCAACTGGCCACACATGCCGCAGGACAACCCGTTCACCACATGGATCAACGCAATGGGGAAGTTCGTCGCGTCCAGGACATTGACCGAGCCGCTGGATTGGAACGCCACCCTGATGTCGGGCGAGCTGGGCTCAGCGGTGTCGGCGATCAAGGAGACGGACGGGCCGGACCTGACCGTCCTCGGATCCGGAGTCCTCGTGCAGTCGCTGCGGGAGCACGGATTGATCGACGAATACCTGCTGTCGATCTACCCACTGGTGCTCGGTTCCGGCAGCCGACTGTTCCCGGACGGGGCCGCCGCCGATCTCACCCTCACCGACAGCGTCACGACGACCACCGGAGTGATCGTCGGCCGATTCCGTCCGCGGGGCTGACGGCGGGCCGGTCAGGTGGCAGAGCCGGCCGACAACGTATCCAGCCGCTCCTTCATCCCGGCAGCGGCCGGGTCGCCGAGTTTCTCGAACATGGGCTTGACGAACGGCTGCACCAACTTCGCTGGTCCCTTCAGCGTGAACTCGGCCCGGTAGGTGACCTCGGACCCCGACCCGGCACCGGCCACCGAGATCGAATCGACGCTGACCACGGCCTTGTTCTCGCCGCGCAGCACGATCCGGTCGGCGGCCAGTTCGGTGACCACGTAGTCGATCGGCTGCCGCTTGCCGCGGAATTCGGAGACGGCGTGATATTTCGACCCGACCGCAACCGGTCCGGTCGAGCGCTTGTCCACCAGCGGCGTCCCCGGATCCCACTCCGGAGTGTGTTCGAACGCGGACAGGTACGCGAACGTCGCGTTCGGATCCAGGGTGGTGCGCACGACGCGCTGCACAGTGATCATTCTTCGGACTGTACCCAGACCCGCCGCGTCGCCGGCCGAACCCGACACTCCGGAGCCCGCCCGGCCCTCGGGGCTTCTCCCCCACCGATTCGGGGGTTTACACCTACTCCTGCGCCCGCCTCCGGGCGAGAAGATGAGTCACATGACCGAGACCGCACGCCTCCCCCCGCCCCGGCCGTCCAGCCGGTGGGGACTCGTCGGCATCGTGTTGGCCCTGCTGGCCTTGCGGATCCTCGGTTTCTTGTTGATCGCCTTCCTCATCGTCTCGATCTCGCTGCTGGTGATCTGGATCGGTCTGCCCCTGCTGCTGGCGATGCTCGCCACGCTTCGTGGTTTCGCCAGAGTGCATCGCCGGCTGGCCGGCCAGGTGCTGGGAACGGTGATCCCGGAGCCCTACCCGGCCGGCGTCACCGGCGGGCTGTTCGTGCGGTTGCGCTTCCGGCTGAGCGATCGGGCCACCTGGCGCGACCTCGCGTGGCTGCTCGAGGTGCAGACCATCGGGTTCGCCGTCCAACTCGCCGCCCTGATCGCCTTCCCGTTCCTGCCGCTCGGCTGGTGGGGGTCGCCATTGCTGCTGCGCACCGATGCCGCGACCACCCGATTGCTGGCCGGGCCGCAGGACGCCCAGCTGCAGCAACGGATCGGCGAGCTGGAGACCTCGCGCGCGGACTCGGTGGATCATTCCGCCGCTGAACTGCGCAGGATCGAACGCGACCTGCACGACGGCGCGCAGGCGCAGCTCGTCGCCCTCGCGATGAATCTCGGCCTGGCCGAGGAACTCGTCGAGCGGGACCCCAAGGCCGCTGCCGCATTGATCGGCGAAGCCAGGCAGTCCTCCACCACCGCGCTGGCCGATCTGCGGCTGCTCGTTCGTGGGATCCATCCACCGGTGCTGGCCGACCGCGGCCTGGCCGGCGGCGTCTCCGCGCTGGCACTTGCCCACCCACGACCGGTCGAGGTCGACGCTCAACTGGACGGCCGCCCGCCCGCCCCGGTCGAATCGGCGGTCTACTTCTCAGTCGCCGAGGCGCTGACCAACAGCGCGAAATACTCGGCAGCGCAGAATGCCTGGATCTGGCTGCGGCACGACGGCAGCACGCTGACCGCGATGGTCGGCGACAACGGGGTCGGCGGTGCCCAGTTGACGCCGGAGGGCGGGCTGGTCGGCATCGAGCGGCGGCTGTCGGCCTTCGACGGCACCATGTCCATGGCGAGCCCGCTCGGCGGACCGACGATCGTGACGATCAAGGTTCCGTGCGCGCTGCAGCAGGCGACGGGATGACCCCCGTCACACCTGGCTAAGCTCGGCCGGAACGTCCACCGATGTCGGTCCGACATCGCCAGTACGGGAGGCTGAGCTCGTGCGAGTGGTGCTGGCCGAGGATCTCGCGCTGCTCCGGGACGGCATGATCCGGCTGCTCACCGCCTACGACTTCGACGTGGTGGACGCGGTGGACAACGGGCCGTCACTGCTGCGGGCCCTGACGCAGCACCGGCCGGACGTCGCTGTCGTTGATGTCCGGCTGCCGCCGACGTTCACCGACGAGGGGCTGCGCGCCGCGCTGGCCGCGCGCGCCGAGATTCCGGGCCTGCCGGTCCTGGTCGTCAGCCAATACGTGGAGCAGCTCTACGCCAAGGAACTGCTCTCGCAGGGAACCGGCGGAGTCGGCTACCTGCTCAAGGACCGGATCTCCGATGTCGCCCAGTTCGTCGACGCGATCCGGCGGGTTGCGGCGGGCGGCACCGCGATGGACCCCGAGGTGATCAGCCAACTGCTGTCCCGACACCAGGACAGCTCACCGGTCTCGACACTCACCCCGCGGGAACGCGAGGTGCTCTCGCACATGGCCGAGGGCAGATCGAACGCCGCCATCGCCGGCAAGATGTTCATCACCGAGAAGGCGGTGGGCAAACACACCAACGCGATCTTCGGCAAACTCAACCTTGAGCAGAGCGAGGACGACAATCGCCGCGTGCTGGCCGTTCTCGCCTATCTGGAGGCTCCTCGCAGCTGAGCCGGGAATCATCCAGAAGTATCGAGCTCCACTTGAGGTTCATACCACCTGATCAGCGAATCCGTTCCGCCGATCGGGCAGCGGCCAGCATTTCCGTCACCAATGGTGCGAGCTCGGCCGGGCCGGCCGACTCCGCCAGCGCCGTCGCGACATCCTCTGCGGCGCAACGGACCTGATACAGCCGATCGGCCAGGTCGTCGCGCTCCTGCTGGGTCAGCACGACGGCGTCGGTCGGGATCGCACCGCGTTCCAACGCATTGCGGTTCTCGTAGGCGCGTTGCCGGCACGCCTGCGCGCAATACCGACGCCGGCGACCGACCCCGGTCGAGGTCGGCAGCTCGCGACCGCACCACTGGCACCGTTCCGGTCCGGACCGGGTGCCGCCGGAACTCGACAGGCCGCGACGGGTTGTGCCGCTCGACGGAGCCGGGGTGCTGGTCAGGACGGAGGTGGCAGCGGACACCGGCCGACCGTATGCCAGCGCACCGATCGTCACGGTGACGACATACCGGCGGCGACGGAATTGCTGTGGACCGGCCTTTCCGGTCGGGATCGGGGTCGTGCCAGACTGCGGCGGTGACCGGCTTTCTGGGGGGCAGCGGCCCACGGGCGTTCGCCCATCGCGGTTGGCACATCGGCGACCTGACCGGCCTGGAGAACACTGTCGCGTCCTTCCGGCGTGCCGTCGACGAGGGTTACCGCTATCTCGAGACCGACGTCCGGGCCACCGCGGACGGTCAGTTGGTGGTCTTCCACGATTCCCGGTTGGACCGGGTGACCGACCGTCAGGGCGCGATCGCCGAGCTGCCGTGGAGCGTCGTCCGGCAGGCCAGGGTCGGCGGGACCGAGCCCATCCCGCTGCTGGCCGACGTCTTCGACGAGTTGCCGGACGCCATGTTCAACATCGATGCGAAGGCCCCGGGGACGGTGGCGCCGTTGGCGAAGCTGGTGGTGCAGGCCGGTGCCGTCGACCGGGTCTGTCTCGGTTCGTTCTCCGACCGCCGAGTGGCAGCCCTGCGCGACCTGCTCGGGCCGGGCGTGGCCACCTCGCTCGGCCCCCGGGCGATCTTCCGGCTGGTCCGGGCCAGCGCCACGCGCCGGCGATTCCGCACCACGGCGGTGGCTGCGCAGGTGCCGACGCGGTACCAGGGCGTGCAGATCGTCACCCCCCGGTTGCTGACGACCGCGCGGTCAGCCGGATTGGAGGTGCACGTCTGGACCATCAATGACCCGGTCGAGATGCACCGGCTGCTGGATCTCGGCGTCGACGGCATCATGACCGACCGTCCCGATCTGTTGCGTGACGTCTTCCAAGAGCGGGGCGCCTGGCCCTGACCCGCCGTTCGCGCCGATAAGGTCCCCGCATGACAGTCCCCGACGTGCCGGACACCCACCCGACCACCGAGGACGACGCCACCACAGACCCCACGACAGACGACGCCACCACGGACGAGAACGGCGGAAGCGCCTCCGCGCTGTCGGCGGTACCGGCCGCCGGTTCCGGTCGCAGCCGGTTCGCCGGTGGGACCGTCAAGTTCTTCCACGGCCCGATGGACTGCGGTAAGTCGACGCTGGCGCTGCAGTTGCACTACAACCATTCCCGTCAGGGCAGGTTCGGAATGCTGCTGACCAAGCTGGACCGGTCGGGGCCGGCCCGGATCAGCTCCCGGATCGGGATCAGCCGCACGGCGGTCGAGGTGTCCGACGAACAGGACATCGGCGAGCTGGTCCGGGCGACCTGGGCACGCGGCCGCCGCGTCGACTACCTGATCGTGGACGAGGCCCAGTTCTTCAGCTCCGACCAGATCGACCAACTCGCGGTGCTGGCCGACGACGTCCAGGTCGACGTCTACGCCTTCGGCATCGCCACCGACTTTCGCGGGCGACTGTTCCCCGGCTCCGCGCGGTTGTTCGAGCTGGCGGACGAGGTCTCGCCGCTGCAGGTCGAGGTGCTGTGCTGGTGTGGTCGGATCGGTCGTTTCAACGGCCGGGTGGTCGGCGGAAAGATCGTCCGCGAGGGCGCGACCGTGGTCGTCGCCGACACCCAGGCGGCCCTGGCCAACGTCGAGTCGGTGCGGTACCAGGTGCTGTGTCGCGTACATCACAGGTCGGGAATTCTGGGCCCGGATCGGGTCGTTCCACCTCCGAGGTGAACCCGACTTTGGCGTTCTGACGTGTTACCGGCATGCTGATCGGGCTCCGTACCGCGGGAACCGGTGCAGATCCGGACAGAATCCCCGAAATCCCATCGGGTTTTCACGTCACGGTGGCCCGGTTCATGCGTCTGAACCAGTGAAGGCACCGGAACGACCGTCATCGCGGTGGGTGGAAGTTCACTCATCCGGCAGCGGTGCGCCGGTGGTACTGACCAATAGCACCAAACCCGCCACCAGGTGGGAACGAACGACACCCGTACAGCGTTACTCACCGGTAAGGAGCCCGACAGGCTCGTGGCCGGCGTCATCACCGGCTAGCGCCGCGCCCGATTCGACCCGCGGTAGCAACGCACCATTTGCAGCAGGAAAGGAACATCATGGCCGACCGTGTCCTGCGCGGCAGCCGTCTCGGTTCGACAAGCTACGAGGCAGATCGCAATCACGATCTCGCACCTCGGCGCACGGCGACCTACCGCTGTCCCCGCGACCACGAATTCACCGTCCCGATGGCCGACGACGCCGAGGTTCCGGCCGTCTGGGATTGCCGGATGCACGGGCTCTCTTCCACGTTGATCGACGGTTCGGTGCCGGAGGGCAAGGCAGTCAAGCCGCCGCGCACCCACTGGGACATGTTGCTGGAGCGTCGTTCCATCGAGGAGCTCGAAGAGATCCTCAACGAGCGACTGACCGAGCTGAAGAGCCGTCGCACCGCATCCTGACCTGACCGGGGTCGTACCCGGAACCGAACGCCGCTCACCCACCGGGTGAGCGGCGTCTCGCGTTTTCAGGCCCGCTTCGCCTTGTTGCCGCGGCCGAACAAGCCCAGGAACTGATGCCACCGGTGGTTGGCGCCCCAGAGTGTGACCTTGAGCAACGCCTCCCGGACGATGCCGCCACTCATCTTCGATTCGCCGATCTCGCGTTCGGTGAACGTGATCGGTACCTCGGTGACCCGGAACCCGGACTGCACCGCCCGCCACGCCAGGTCCACCTGGAAGCAGTACCCGTGCGAGGCGACCTGTTCCAACGGCAGCGTCCGGAGCACCTCGGACCGGTAGGCCCGGTAGCCACCGGTGATGTCGTAGATCCGCACGCCCAGGGCCAGCCTCGAGTACAGGTTTCCGCCGCGGGAGAGCACCTCGCGCTTCTTCGGCCAGTTGACCACCGTGCCGCCGGCGACATACCGGGAACCGAGCACGACATCCGCGTGCTGCAGGGCATCGAGCAGCCGGGGCAGCTGTTCGGGCGCGTGCGAACCGTCGGCGTCCATCTCGACCAGCACCTCGTAGCCGCGCTCCAACCCCCAGTGGAACCCGGCGACATAGGCGGCGCCAAGGCCGGCCTTCTCCGAGCGGTGCAGGACGTGCACGCGCTCGTCGGCGGCGGCCCGCTGGTCGGCGATCTGACCGGTGCCATCCGGGCTGCCGTCGTCGGCGACCAGTACGTGCGTGGACGGCACCGCCTTGAGCAGACGGTCCAGGATCAGCGGCAGGTTCTCCCGCTCGTTGTAGGTCGGGATGATCACCAGGACCTTGTCGCCGTGCGGCACATCCGGTTCGGCGTGCTGCGAGGGTGGCGTGTCACTCTCGGGGCTCACGGTGCAGGGTCCTCCGTTACGGCGTCTGAGCTGACTGGCGCCCGGATTGGGCGCGTCGGCGGCTGGAGATGATCATCGACCCGGCCAACGCCAACGGCGCGGCAAGGGCGAGAACCCATTCCAGCGGGCCACCGAGAACCGTACCGGGAGTGGTGGCGCTGATCAGCGGGACATCCGGGGTCAGATAGCCCGGGGTGAACAGCGGGATGGAGGATTCGACGGTGCCGTCCGGTCTGATCACGGTGGACACGCCGCTCGTCGACGAGATCAGCACCTCCCGGCCGTGCTCCACCGCGCGCACCCGGCTCATCGCCTGCTGCTGGTAGGTCTCGTTGGTGTAGCCGAACGTCGCGTTGTTGGTCTGCACCACGATGACCTGGGCGCCGCCGTTCACCACATCCCGGACCAGGTCGTCGTAGACCACTTCGAAACAGATGACGTCACCCACGTTGACGCCGGCGACGTCGAGGTTGCCGACGGCGTCGCCGGCCAGGAAGGTCCCGCGCTGCAGGTCGACCTTGTCCGAGAAGATCCGGAAGAACGACCGGTAGGGCATGTACTCGCCGAACGGCAGTGGATGCCGCTTGTCGTACGTCTGACCAGGCCCGGTCACCGGATCCCAGACGATCGCCTGGTTGTAGGCCTCGCCTGGGGTGTCGGCCTGCACCACGGCGCCGACCAGGATCGGCACCCCGATGTCCTGCGCCGCCGCCGAGATCACCGCATTGGCATCGGCGTTGCGGTACGGATCGATGTCGGTGGAGTTCTCCGGCCAGACGACGAGTGTCGGCTTCGGCGCGGTGCCGGCTCTCACCTCGGCCGCCAGCTCGTGAGTGCGTTGGGCGTGCATGTCCAGCACGGCCCGACGCTCGGCGTTGAACTCCAGACCCGGCCGCGGCACGTCGCCCTGGATCACGGCGATGGTGGTGGTCGGCGCACCGGCACCGTCCTGCACGGTGGCGCGACCGATCAGGCCCAACACGAACGGCGCCACCAGCAAGGCGATCGAGGTGAGCACGGCCGCCGACCGCCAGCCAACCCGGTCGATCGCGAGCGCGTGGATGAGCCGGGCCACTGCGAATCCGGCCAGTGCGGTCAGGAAGGCGAGCCCGGTGGCGCTCAGCAGCGAGGCCACCGGGAGCAACGGGCCGTCCGGCTGGGAGAACGCGACGCCGCCCCAGGGGAACCCGCCGAACGGCAACCGCGCGCGCAACGCCTCGCCGGTGATCCAGGCCGACGCGGCCCACACCGGCCACAGCGGCAACCGCCTGCTGGCCGCCGCGATCAGTGCGCCGGCCGGAGCCGTCAGCAGTGCCTCCATGACACTGAGCGCGTACCAGGGAAAGTCGCCGACATAGATGTTGGTGAAGCTGAGCAGCGGCAGGAAGAAGGCGAGACCGAACAGCAGCCCCAGCCCGAGCCCGACCTGCCAGCTGCGGCCGTCCAGCGCCAGCCCGAAGAGTGCGAAGCCGACGATCGCCAGCCACCACTGGGTGGACGGTGCGAACGCGGCGAACAGCGCGAGCCCACCGAGCACGGAGGCAACGATCCGCAGTCCCCCGATGCCCAGCAGCCCTGCCCGCCAGCGCTGCAGCCGACCCGGATGCGCCGCCGCCCTGTCCTTGCGCAACCGATCGACGGTGCCGGACGACACGGCCGGCGGGACGGCCGGATCGTTGTCCACTGACGGGTATGCCACGGCGCCAGCGTAGTGCCGCACGGTCAGTCCGAGAGGTACTCCATCATCCGACCGAGAATGTCGGCTCGCTTGCCGGCGTCGGCGATCTGCTCGACGCCGAACCCGAGGAGTACCGAATCCTCGGTGGTGACGGCGGCGGTCGGCGTCGCTGCCTGGCTCCGGACGAAGTCGCCGGTGGCCGGGCTGCCGTCAGGTGCACCGGGGAAGGTCCATGCCCCGGTGTCGGTCTCGAATCCCTCCAGCTGGGTGTCGGTCCCGCCGATGTCCAGCCGGGCGTTGTCCACGAAGACCCCGGTCCCGCCGACACCGCCGTCGGTGATGTAGCTGACCGACACCTCGACCTGCTGACCGGCGTAGGCGGACAGGTCGAAGGCGGCCTGGGTCCAGCCGTTCGAGGTCCCGGTGAGGGCGTTCCATGCGCCCGAGGTCCCGGTTGACAGGCAGTTGCCGTTAGGAGTCGTGGGCGGCGTCAGATAGTGCGCCAGGAACGGGTTCGCCTCGATCTGGATGTCGCAGTCCGCCGGCGGAGCCGTCGAAGAGCCACCACCCTCTTTCGGCAGGGTGGTCCAGTTGTCCTGGCCGACGGTGTGCACCTCGACGATCACATTGTCGTATTCGGGTTCCACGTCGTAGGAGAGAGCGAACTCCAGCTTCGGCGCCTGCCCGGCGCCGACCGCAGTGAGGTCAACGGTCCGGGCCAGCCGCATATAGGAGTCGTCGGCGTGCCGGGCAGCCGCGTACCACGATCCCTCGAACGGATCGAACGGCCCGCCGCCGGCACTGACGTACTGGCCCGACGCTTCGCTCGCGAACTGCGGGAACTCGTCGACCGGCAGAACCTCACTCGTGACGACGAACTGGCCCGCCTCGTCCACTGCGTTGCTCGGAGTGCCGGTCAGTGCCGCGGTGGCATCGCCGAATGGTTCGTCGACTCCGGTCGAACGTTCGCTGGGGCACCGGAATCCGATCGGGTGTAGCCACCCAGGTAGTACTGGACGAAGTCATCAGCCAGGATCAGGCAGTCGTCGAAGTAGCTGGTGGTGATCAGACATTCCTGCTCTGGGTGGCCGTTGAGTCCGTAGTAGGTGCCGCCGACGAAGCTCAACGAGCCGGCATATCCGGCGGTCTCGCCGGTCAACGCCAGTTTGCCGCCGTCGTTGAGGTAGTCGCGAACGGCAAGGGTCAGGTACTGCTGGCGTTCGGCGACCGAAGCATCCACTTCCCCGTTGGTCGGCCCCTCCGTGATCGATCGGGACATCTCTGCCGACGTCGGTGAAGACGTCCTCCCGGTCCTGGGTCAGCCGATTGTCGCCGAGGTACCAGAGCACCGCGTCGAAGTGGCTGAGCACTCCGAGGTCGTGCGGAACACCCTGGGCCGAAACGTCCCAGGTCGACGCCGAGATGCCGGCGGCGGCAAGATCGTTGACGTAGGTCTGCAAGTACCGTGGCCCGGTCGCGGGGTCGGGGCCGAAGGGGTTCCCGGCCGAGTTGTAACCCTCGTAGTCCTCGTTGGCCAACACCAGCACGTCGTTGCCGGTGTCCTGGGCGACCGTGTAGGTGAAGTGTTCACTCTCCACGGCGGTCCTGCCCGAGTTCAGTCGCCGGTTGCCGGTGAACCAGACCTCGACCTGGTCGCCGGGGTCGGCGCCGCGGATCGTTCCGCGGTATTCGCCGTAGTAGATGTCGCCCTCGTCGCCGTACCGTTCGCCGCCCCGCCATTCCCGGGCACCGGTTCGCCGCTCCCGTTCACCCGAGATCTTGTAGTGCAGGGCGAGGCTGCTGATGTCCCGCCGCGCGGTGACCGCGACGGTCTGCGGGTCGCCGTAGGACACCGTGAACTTGTCGACCTGGAAGTCCGGTGCGGTCCGCCCGACGACGGAGACCGGGTTGGACGGGTCCTGCGCGGATTTTGCCACCGCGATCGCGAAGGGGATGTTCTTCTGGAACTCGGCCTCCACCAGTTCCTCTGAATCCGGGAAGTTGAAGACACTCTCACAGTCGTCCGCCTCCCAGGCATCGTCCGGGTCCACCTCGCTGGCCGACTCGCAGGTCGACATCTCCGGGGTGAACGACAGGGTGTCGTAGGTGTTGTGCGCCTGCTCGGTCGTCTCGCCGTTGGTGGTGTAGAGCTCGGCGGCGATGTCGGGGTCGTATCCCGGCACCGCGGGTGTCACATCATCACCGGCGAGCGTCTCGTACAGCTGGTCATCGGGCGTCGGGGTGGCCACCTGCCAGCCGACGCCGTAGAGCAGCAACTCGGCGGCGGAGTGGTAGTTGATCAAGAATTCGAAGCCGACCCGGCGCATCAGGCCGTCCATCGCCTGGGTCTCCGGTTCGGACGATGGGCCGGTCCCGCGGTAGGTCTCACTCGAGATCGACGGGGAGGATCCTTCGTTGTCGTAACCCCACTTGTAGGGGTAGTTACGGTTCAGGTCGACGCCGTCCAGCCCGGTGATCTGGCCGTCACCGTCGTTGTCCCGCAGGTTCTTTCGCCAGAGCCGGTGGTCCTCGGTGAACGTGTAGTCATACCCGTCAGGATTTGCACTCACCACGAACCACAGCTCCGTGGTGTCCACGATCTGGCGAATCTCCTTGTTGGAGCTGTAATTGTCGAGGTAGTAGTTGAACAGCCGCCGGGTCATCTCCGGGGTGATCCATTCCCGGGCGTGCTGATTGGACGAATACAGCACCGCGGGTCGTCGGCCGTCCTTGACCCGGTTGGCGTCCTTGGTCACCTTGAACGCAAGGATGTCCTGGCCCTGCACGGTCTTGCCGATGGTGACCTGCTTGACCAGACCGGGATGGGCCTTCGCGGTGGCGACCAGTTCGTCGCGCAATCCGCCGGGTTCACTCCAGGATCGGAACACCGTGTAGCCGCTCGCCGCCTTCTCCGACATGCGCTGCGACGCGGAGGTTCCAGCCACCTGCTTCTCGGTCAGCGGCACGCCTGTCGCAACCAGTTTCGACGCCTGCGAGGGGCTCAGCACCGCCTCCACCCGGACGGCGCCACCGGGAAGCACCGACAGCGTCAGTTCGTCGCGGTCGATCCCGGTGGCCACCACCTGCGCCAGCTGCTCCCGGCTGACGTCCCCGACGTACACGGTCGGACCGGCATCCGCCGCATCACCGGGAGCGGCCGAGGCAGGTGTGCCGATGAAGGTCGCCGCGACGAGCGCGGATCCGGCGACAAGGGCGATGAGGCGACGTCGCACAGCGACTCCCGGATCTTCGGTGAACAGCGGGATGCGCCACAGACGTGACGCCAGTCACACCTAACGGCGATTGAACCTTCCTGTCAATCGCTGTTCTGCCAAAGGTCTTCCGAAGTGCCCGAATGGATCAGCGTCGCCGCTGATTCCCGCTACCGGCTCGCACTCACCGGCACCGCGAGTCCGTCGACCGGGCCGGCCAACGCCTGCTTGAAGTGCCGGCTGACGTCGTCGACGAGGACTTCGTTCACCCCGAGCTCGATGCCGTCGGCGACGGCGCGGGCCACGTCGGCCGGGTCCAGCTTGGGCGCGGTGACCGTCGCCGTGAGATCGGTGTCGGCATAGCCGAGGTGAACGCCGATCACGGTGGTGTCCTGACCGGCGAGCTCCAGCCGCAGCGAGTTGGTCGCCGACCAGAATGCGGCCTTGGACGCGCCGTAGGCTCCTGCACCGGCGATCCAGGACAGCGCGGAATGGATGTCGACCAATGCTCCCCCGCCGTTGCGGGCCAGGATCGGCGCGAAGGCCTGGGCGACCCTGATGGCGCCGAAGAGGTTGGTCTCGAACACCTCTCGGATCTCGTCGATACCGGAGGACAGCAGCGGACCCGCTCCCCCGATGCCGGCGTTGTTGATCACGATGGTGGCGTCGCCCGCCAGCTCCGCCAGCGAGGCAACGGATGCCGGGTCGGTGACGTCGAGGGTGACCGGAACGACCCGCGGATCGTCACTGGGCGTCGGTCGGCGCGCGGATGCGTAGATCTTCGACGCTCCCCGATCGAGCAACTCGGCGACGAACGCCCGGCCCAGCCCGCGTTGTCCTCCGGTGACGACCGCTACTGCGCCGCTGATGGTGACCATGTCGATTCCTCGGTTTCCGTCCCCCAGGGACGTAGGTGTGAGTGGTTTGTCTCTGTCAGGTGTAGTTGCTACCAGCGACATAGTCAAATACAATTGAGTTATGTCACATGCTGAACCGACGTCCACGACTCGATTGGGCATCGCGGCCGCGCCGCCCGGTCTCCGGCTGGTACAGGACCTGCTGAACACCAGGGATGTCGGCGGCAAGGTGCCCGACCTGCTGGCCTCGACGGACTCGGCCGGCGATTGGCTGATCGCCGAACTGGCCCGGCACTCGGCCGAAACCAGCAGCGGTGTTGATCGTTTCGACCCGACCGAGGCCGACCTCGACGACCTGCGAGCGCTCCGGCGTGACTTGACCGCGGTGCTGCACGGCGAGGACGCCGCGACGCGAGAACGGACGGTGTCGGCCTCGCTGGTGATCATGCCCGGCGGCGAGGTTCGCCTGGAACCGGCGGGAACCGGACCGGAGCGCCTCTCCTCGGCAGTCTGGGGGGAGGTGTTCCTGGCCCAGCAGAACGACACCTGGCGCCGGCTCAAGCTCTGCCGCAACGCTCCCTGCAGCTCGGCGTTCTACGACCGCTCCAAGAACAACAGCGGGGTCTGGCACGACGTGAAGGTGTGCGGCAACGCCGTCAACCTCCGAGCTTCCCGGGCCCGGCGGCGGGCGGGCGGCACGCCGCCGGGTGAGGGTCAACCCCGGTAGGTCGGGGGGTTGACCCCCTGGTGACCGGATCGCGGCGGCGGGACGCTCAGTGTGCTCGACGGTGTGCGTCAAGCCGGGAGCGCCGAGCAGCCGCACCGCGGTTCGTCAGCAGGAGGTTCGATGTCTCTCAACGATCTTCGCGTGATCGTCGCCGGTGGCGGTATCGGCGGCCTGTCCGCCGCGCTGCTGCTGAGCCGGCAGGGCGCGGGCGTCACCCTGGTCGAGCGGGTCGCGGATCCGGCCGAGGTCGGCGCGGGCCTGTTGCTGCAGCCGAACGGCCTCGCCGTGCTGAACCATCTCGGCCTGCAGTCCGAACTCGACCGCACCGGGATCGCCATCCGCGGCAACGCGGTGCGCCGGGCCGACGGCACAGCGATCTCCGAGGTCACCGTCCCGGACTACGGCCGGGGCCTGGACCGGATGATCGCCGTCCGGCGCAGCGCGCTGTACACCGCCCTGCTGAGCCAGGTACGCGACGACAGCGCGATCACCTCGATGTTCGGCACGACCGCCGTCGATGCGGAGCGCGCCGGCACCCTGACCGTCGCCACCGACCGGGAGAACGAGACCCGCGTCCTGACAGCGGATCTGGTGATCGGCGCGGACGGCATCGGGTCCGTCGTGCGAGGTGCCGGCGAATTCGGTGCCGTGATCGACCGGACGCGGCACCGTTATCTGCGGGCCGTCGTCGCCAGCGCGGACGGTTCCACCCCGGAGATCAGCGGCGAGTACTGGACATCGCAAGGATTGTTCGGCGGCACCAGGATCGATGCCGACCACCTCTACTTCTATGCCGATGTCACCGCCCCGCAATCGTCGGCGGCCATCCAGGCACGGGATCTCGCGGCACTTCGAAGCGTCTGGGCACGGGCTCTTCCGCTGGCCGGGGAGCTGCTCGACCGGGTGCCGAGTTTCGATGATCTGCTGCTGAACGATGTTTCGTCGGTCCGCGCCGGCTCGTGGTTCGATGGCCGGCTGGTGCTGCTCGGCGACGCGGCGCATGCCATGCCGCCCACGGCCGGCCAGGGCGCGAACAGCGCCCTGGTCGACGCCGCGGTCCTGACCCTCGAGCTTTCCGACCACCCGGTGGACAACGCCCTGCTGCGCTATCAACAGCGACGGAGGTCGGCGGTGACCAAGGTGCAGCGCCGGGCGACCCAGCTGGCCCGGTTGGCGGAGGTTCGCGGCTCGTTCACCCGTGCCGCCAGGGATACCGCCCTTGGCCTGCTCGGTCGCCTTCCCGGTGGTGCCGACCGGATCTCCCGCTCTCTCCAGCAAGAGGATCCGGCGGCCCTGCTCACCGCCTTGGAACAGCTCCCCGCCAGCTCGACCGGACAACAGAGATGATCACGATGACCCAGACCCTCGTTCAGCCGACGACCCTTCCCGAAACCACGACCGTCTACCACCACGACCGGGCGGACACCCCGCAGCGACCGCGCCGAGGTCTGCTGGTCCGGCGGCTGCCGTTCACTGTCACGGTCACCGCGCTGATGCTGATCGCCGGCCTGGTCACCGGCGCGCTCTGGGACGCGGCGGCCGATCGCTCCTGGTTCCCGCGGATCGCCTACGGCTTGCCGGCTTTCCTCGACGGCGCTTGGTGGACCCCCGTCACCGGCGCGTTCTTCGCCCTGGAGCCCGGCATCTACCTGCCGATGGTCGGCAGCTTCGTGCTATTGGCCGGCTACACCGAATTCAAGCTCGGCACCAGGATCGCCGCGGTGACGGTCATCGGTGGCCAATTGATCGGTGTGCTGGGCGCCGCCGCGGTGCTGTTGCCACTGCAGTTCACCGACTGGGCCTGGGCGCAGGAGCTGTCCGGTCACCTCGACCTCGGGTTCTCGGCGGGTGCATTGGCCGGGCTCGCGGTCGTCTCCGGCACGCTGCGCGACCCGTGGCGACTGCGGGTGCGACTGGCATTGCTGGCCTACGTCGCCATCTCGTTCGTGCTGATCGGTGCGCTGGCCGACCTGGAGCATCTGATCGCCGTGATCGCCGCGTTGATCCTGGCGCCGCTGCTGATCGACATCACGCCGGCGCATCGACCGAGCCGACGTGAGTGGCGCTTGCTGGCCGCGACCGGACTCGCCCTCACCGCGGTGGTCGAGGTCGTCGCCTCCGTCATTCCGGCGGACGGGCCGGTCGGCTCCACCAGCCTGCTGTCGGACTCGCCGGTGGGAGTGGCGGTGACTGTTGTCGTGGTGGCGCTGGTGGTGAATTCGCTGCGGCACGGCAGGCGGCTCGCCTGGTGGACCGCAGTCGTCCTCGCCGTGGTCAATGTGTTCGCGGCCGGGCAGTTCGTGATCGGCGACGAGCAGTCGGAGTTCGCCGGGTTGATCGTCGCCATGGGCGTGCTGTGGCTGGTCGAACTGTCCGCGCTGCTGATCGGCCGACGCGCGTTCGCGATACCGGCGCGTCGGCGGACCGCGGTGGGAAACCTCTGCGGCGCAGCGGATCCGGCGTTCACCAAAGGATTGTTGCACCGCTACGGCGGCGGGTCGTTGTCCTGGATGGCGACCTGGCCGGGGAACCGCACCTTTGTCCGACCGGACGGCCGGAATCTGCTGGCCTACCAGCGGCACGCAGGAGTGGTGCTCGGACTGGGTGACCCGATCGGGCCCGCAGAACAGCACGCGGCAACGATCCGGGAGTTCGCGGCGATGGCCGATCGAACCGGCGCGACGCCGGTGCTGTTCTCGGTCGACACCCGGACCAGGGAGGCGACCACCGCGATGGGCTGGCGGTCGGCGGTGGTCGCGCAGGACACCCTGATCGACCTGCCGGATCTGGAATTCCGCGGCAAACGCTGGCAGGACGTGCGGTCGGCGCTGAACCGGGCTGCGCGGGACGACATCCACTTTCAGCTCGTGACGTTGGCCGAGCAGGATCCGACCGTGATCACCCAGATCCGGCACATGTCCCAGGACTGGGTCGCCGACAAGGGCCTGCCGGAAATGGGCTTCACCCTGGGCGGCGTCGACGAGGCGCTGGATCCGGAGGTCCGGGTTGCGCTGGCGATCGACAACTCCGGCCACATCCACGGCATGACGTCGTGGCTGCCGGTGTACGGGCCCGACGGTCGGATCCGCGGCTGGACACTGGATCTCATGCGACGCCGTGCAGATGCGTTCCGTCCGGTTGTCGAGTTCCTGATCGCCTCGTCCAGCCTGGCGTTCAAGTCCGAGGGCGCTGAGTTCGTCTCGCTGTCGGGGGCCCCGCTGGCTCATGCGGACACCGATCTCGTGGACGGCGTACCGCGGGAGAGCGCTGCGGTCGACCGCCTGCTCGACGTCCTCGGCGCCAACCTGGAACCGGTGTATGGCTTCCGTTCGCTACATGCGTTCAAGACCAAGTTCAGCCCACGGTACGAACCGATGTACCTGGCCTACCGGGACGAGGCGGACCTGCCCCGGATCGGCATCGCCATCACCCGGGCCTACCTGCCCGGTGTCCGGGCGAGCGAGCTGGTCAGGCTCGCCGCCCGGCACTGAACCTCAGGACGGGGGCCGGCTCGCCCAGTCCACCAGCTCGAGCACGTGCTGGTACTGGGCGCCGGTCGCCCTCGTCATGCCGAGCTCGCAGGTGCGGTTGCACGACGCGAACGCGTCGAACGATCCGGTGGCCAGTTCGGCCGCCTGCGCCCTGGTGGCGGACTCGGTCAGCTCCGGGTGCAGCATTCCCCGGTCCCCGGCGAACCCGCAGCATCCCCAGGCGTCGGGCACCGTCACCGAGTCGGCGACGGCCTCCGCGACACCTCGCAGCGAGTCGTTCATCCCCATCCGGGTCGAGGAACAGGTGGGGTGCAGCGCGAGGGCCGGCACCTTGCGGGTCACCGACAATCGCGGCAGCACCTGCTGTTCGACGAAGGCGACCGCATCGACGATGCGCAACGACGCGTACTGCCCGGAAGGCGCCGCCACCGCGCTCTCCAGCATCTGCCGGAGGCCCTCGGTACAGGAGGCCGCGTCACAGACGACGGGTAGCTCGCCCTGCCGGCTGGCCGCCCACAGCGCGGGCAGCACCCGGCCGGCCATCACCGCATAGCCTTCCGTCATTCCCTTGGAGCGCCAGGGTGTTCCGCAGCACAGATCCGGCAGTTCGGCCGGATGGTGCAGGGTGATCCCGGCTCGCCTGCAGATCTGGGTGAACGATTCCCGCACCCCGGGGCCGGCCTCGCTCGGGCCGAACATGGTGCCGACGCAGGCGGTGAAATAGACCGCCTCCGTACCGGCCTGGATCTCCGGTGCGCCGGCAGTTCCGGTCGAAGCAGGGACGGCCGGCGCCTCGTCCCGTCGTCGCGGCGCACCACCGGCGGGCAGCTCCGGCGACCACAGCGGTAACGCGTCGGGATCGATCACCTTGCGGCCCAGCTTGTTCGGCCCGGCGACCAGCGCGTCGGGCAGCTTGGCGGTGACCGACAAAGCGACCGATGCCGCCCGTGTCGTACCCGCCCAGTGCTTGGCGGCAGTCGCCCAGCCCTTCTTCGCGATCTTGCCGGCGTTGTCGGCGCGCAGCCGCTTCATCAGGTCGCCGGTGTTGATCGACACCGGACAGGCCGTCTGACACATGCCGTCCACCGCGCAGGTGTCGATCGCGTCGTACTCGTACTCCTCCCGCAGTTGGGAGACCAACGCATCGTCGCCACCGGCCTCAGCGCGCTGCATCTCCCGACGCAGCACGATCCGTTGCCGCGGTGTGGTGGTGATGTCCCGGCTCGGGCAGACCGGTTCGCAGTACCCGCATTCCACGCAGCGGTCGACCTCCTTCTCGACCGTCGGCGCTACCTTGAGGTGATTGATGTGTGCGTCCGGGTCGTCGGAGATCAACACCCCGGGGTTGAGCAGTCCGCGAGGATCGCAGAGCCGCTTGATCTCTCGCATCACCTCGTACAGCTCGTCGCCGTACTGGCGCCGGACGTAGGGGGCCATCATCCGGCCGGTCCCGTGCTCGGCCTTGAGCGAACCGCCCTGTCCCAGTACCAGATCCACCATGTCCTCGGTGAAGCCGAGGAACCGGTCCAGCGGTCCCCCACCGCCGAGTTGCTCGGTCAGCATGAAATGGATGTTGCCGTCCTTGGCGTGCCCGAAGATCACGCTGTCCTGATAGGCATGCTTGGCGAAGAGTCCGGTCAACTGCTCGCAGGTCTCCAGCAGGGCGGGCACCGGAACGACGATGTCCTCCAGCAAGGCGGTGGTCCCGGACGGCCGGGCGCCGGCGACGGTGGCGTACAGGCCCTTGCGGGTGTGCCACAACCGCGCCCGTGCCCGTGGGTCGGCGGTGACGTCAGCCGGTCCGGTGACCGGCAGCGACCGGAGCACCGGATGAGCAGCGGCGCTGAGCTCGGCCACCGCCGCGGCGGAATCCGCCTGGTACTCGACCAGCAATGCGGCGTGCCGATCCACGGTGATCCGCCGCAGGCTCTCGTCGGCCTCCGGATCGGCCTGCCCCACCCGCAGCGACACCGAGTCGAGCAATTCGATGGTCGCCGCTCCGGTGCTGACGAGGGCAGGCAGCGAACCCGTTGCTGCGCTGAGGGTCTCGAAGACGAGCAGGCCGGTCATGGCGTGCTTCAGCAAGGGCACCGTGCGCATCACCACGGATGCGACGAACGCCAGGGTGCCCTCGCTGCCGACCACCAGGTGCGCCAGGATCTGCGCGGGCGCGGTGTGGTCCAGCAGCGAGTTCAACCCGTAGCCCATGGTGTTCTTCATCGAGAACTGCTGCTCGATCACTGCCACCGAAGCGGGGTTTCCCCGCACCCGGTCACGCAGCCGGGAAAGACCCTGGTAGAGCTCGGGTTCGAGCGACCGGAGCCGCTCGTCGGCGTCCACCGCGCCGGTGTCGATCACCGTCCCGCTCGGCAAGACCAGCACCAGCGATTCGACCGTGTTGTAGGTGTTGGCGACGGTGCCGCAAGCCATGCCGGAGGAGTTGTTGGCGACCACACCGCCCAGCGTGCAGGCGATCTCGCTGGCCGGATCGGGACCGAGCTTGCGGCCGAGCCGGGCCAACCGGGCGTTGACCTGCCGAACGGTCGCACCGGGACCGATCCGCACCCTGGCGCCGCCGTCCAGGATTTCGATGTCTCGGAAGTGCCGGCGGGTGTCCACCAGAATGCCGTCGGTGACGGCCTGCCCGCTCAGGCTGGTGCCGCCGGAACGGAAGGTCATCGGGACGCCGTGTGCTGCCGAGACTGCGAACAGTCGGCCGATCTCGTCCGCATCGGCCGGTGCCACCACAGCGGTGGGGGTCAGCGCGAAGTGCGATGCGTCATGGCCCATGGCCAGCCGGTCGGTGGCCCGACTGCGCAGCTGCGCCGGGTCGGCGACGGCCGCTGCCAGGCCGATCAGCAGGTCCGGCGGGGCCACCGGCAACGTGCTGATCTGCTCCGCTGATTTCCTGCGGGATCGCGGCGGGCTGTTCAGGGTGACGGCCGGCGTGGTGAGACCGGTGAATCTCATCCGGCCACGACCATCCAGCCGAGAACCGGGGTGGACTGCAGGTAGACGAGCACGCACATGCCGAACAGTAGGCCGAGGCTCCACCAGATGACCTTGCGGAACAGTGCACTTTCCTTGCCCTCGATGCCGACCACCGCTGCGGCGATCGCCAGGTTCTGCGGCGAGATCATCTTGCCGAGCACCCCACCGGAGGTGTTGGCGGCGGCCAGCAGGTAGGGGCTGATCCCGGTCTCGGTGGCGGCGGTGGTCTGCAGCAGCCCGAACAGGGAGTTGGCAGAGGTGTCGGATCCGGTCACCGCCACCCCGATCCAGCCGACGACCGGGGACAGGAAGGCAAAGAAGCCACCGGTGGCGGCCAGCGCCAGACCAAGGGTCACGGTCTGCCCGGAGAAGTTCATCACGTAGGCAAGGGCCAGCACGGCGACCACGGTCAGGATCGTCCACTTGAACTGGACCACGACGCCGACCAGCGACCCGAAGGCGCGGCGGAACGACAGCCGGTACAGCAACGCCGTCAGGATGCCGGCCACCAGCAGGACGGTGCCGCCTGCACTGAAGATGTTGAAGTTGTAGGTGGCAGCGGTCAACGGCTGTCCCGCGCTGTTGGTCACCTCGAGGCCGGGCCAGGCGAACTTCGGTCCCGAGTGCGATTCCAGGAAATGCAGCACCGGACCGAACGAGGTGACGGCGAAGAGGGCGACGACGATCAGGTACGGCGCGAAGGCCATCAGCGCCTCCTTCTTGGTCAGCGGACCGGTGGGGGCGGAATCGACAGAACCGTTGTCCGAGCCGCCCGTTGCGCTGTCCCCACCGGAACCGGCCCCGCCGACCTTCTGCAGCGCAGCGGCCTTCTCCGACGAGACGATCTCGGACGGACTCCAGACCCGCAGCAGCAACACCAGGGCGAGGGCTCCGGCCAGCGCCGCAATGATGTCGGCGACCTGGTAGGAGAAGAAGTTCGAGCAGGCGAACTGGGCGATCCCGAACGCCAATCCGCCGACGACGGCGGCCAGCCAGGTCTGCCGCACGCCCCGCAGGCCGTCGACCATCAGCACCAGGATCAGCGGCACGAAGATCGCCAGGATCGGGGTCTGCCGGCCGACCATCGCGCCCAACAGGTCAGGGTTGAGACCGGTGATCTTGCCCAGGGTGGTGATCGGCACCGCGATGGCGCCGAACGCGACGGGGGCGGTGTTCGCCACCAGGGCGACCGCGGCGGCCTTGATCGGCGTGATGCCGACCGCGATCAACATGACGGCGGTGACGGCGACCGGGGTGCCGAAGCCTGCGAGAGCTTCCAGCAGCGCACCGAAGCAGAAGGCGATGATGATCGCCTGCACCCGTTGGTCAGGGGACAACGATCCAAAGGCCCGGCGCAGCACCAGGTCGTAGCCCGTCAGCTCGGTCATCCGGAAGATCCAGATGGCGGTCAGCACGATCCAGATGATCGGGAACAGGCCGAAGGCCGCCCCCTCGGTGGCGGCCAGCAGGGCCTGACCGGCCGGCATGCCGAAGGCGAAGATCGCTACTCCCAGCGCGACGATCAACGAGGCGATCCCGGCCTGCCAGGCCTTCCACTTCAGCGCGCCGAGCAGCACGAACAAGGTCAGCAGCGGTAGCGCGGCGATGATCGCCGAGAGGGCTAGTGACCCCCCTACCGGATTGGCAACCTGTTGGAACATCGGCACTCCTTCGTGACGGCCTGGTGGGCGCGGGTGGTCGGGTCGGCGGTGTCGGCCCGGGAAGCAACGGCTGGTTCGAACGGGAAGTCAGCGTCGACTCGCTCGAGGTGTTGGTTAAGTTGTAAGACAAGTACACACGTCTGTCAAGGCTTCGAGCAGATTGCGAGACACATGACCGATTCAGGCGTAGCCTCGGCAGCGTGAAAGGCCTGAAAACGGTGTCCGTGGTCGATGCGCTGACGACCTCTCTGCGCGCCCGGGTGCTCGACGGCGAGATCGATGCCGGGGTCGGGCTCACCGAGACCGATGTCGCGACCGAATACGAGGTCTCCCGGCCCACCGCGAAAACCGCGATCAGCCAGCTGGTGCAGGAGGGACTACTGCGCCGAGAGGCGCACCGGTCGGCTCATGTCCCGAGCCTCTCGCGGGAGGACGTCGAGGACCTGTTCCTGGTCCGGTTGCCGCTGGAGTTGGAAGTGGTGCGGCTGGTGGTCGGCAAGCCGATTCCGGCCGCCGCCGCCGAAGCAGTGGACGACCTGGCCGCCATCACGCCGGAGGCCGGGCACAGCAAATTCGTCGAGGCCGACCTGCGGTTCCACCGTGTGCTCGTCCAGGCAGTGCACAGCCCACGCCTGTCGCGGCTCTACGAAATGCTCAGCGGCGAGATCCACCTCTCGATGGTCCAGTCCCGCTACGCTCTCGGCCGCGATCGGATCGTCGCCGAGCACGGCGGGGTGCTGTCGGCACTGCGGCAGGGTGACGCCACCCTCGCCGAAAAGCTGATGCGAGAGCACCTGGACGGGGCGCGCGACGCGCTGGCCTCGCAGTTCCCGGCAACCTGACCCTGATCGGCGCTGAACAGCGCTGAACAGCTAGGTCAGCCGAACAGCCCGGCGTCAAACACCACCTGTCCGTCCACCAGCGTCGCCAGGGTCGCCGGCAGCTCCACGCCCGGCGTCAGGTCGGGCAGCAGCGGCACCCTTGACCGTGGGTCGGTCGACCATCGCGCCACCTTCGGATCGGCCTCCGGCCGGACCAGCTCACCCGCCGCGACGATGGCCAGGTGCGCCGGCGCGCCCACCCCCACGGTGCCGATCCCCCGGTCGGTCCGACCGGCTGCCCGGTGACCGCCCCTGGTGTGCGCCGTGAACGCCGCCCGCGCCGACAGCTCGCTGCCGGGTGTGCGATGGTGGGCGGCCGCTTGCACCGCCGCCCACGGATCGGCGGGCGTCACCGGGGCGTCCGAACCGAATGCCAGCGCGACCCCGGCCCTGGCCATGGTGGCGAACGGATTCATCCCGGCTGCGCGCTGCGCCCCGAGGCGACGGGTGTACAGCCCGTCCGGTCCACCCCACGCCGCGTCGAACAGCGGTTGCATGCTCGCCACCGTGCCGGTCGCGGCGAACGCGGAAATGGCTGCGTCGTCGGCCATCTCGGCGTGCTCGATCCGATGCGCACAGCCCGCCAACCGCACGGTGGCATTCTCCCCGAGGCGGCCGGCCGCCTCCAGCAACGCCCGGCCGACCGCGCTGACCGCGTCGTCACCGATGGCGTGGAAGCCGGCTTGGATGCCGGCGATGGTGCAGGCGACCAGGTGATCGGCGATCTGTTGTTCGCTCAGGTACCGGACGCCGCGACGACCGCCCGCATCGGTGTACGGATCGGTCAACGCCGCGGTCCGAGAGCCGATCGCGCCGTCGACCGTGAGATCGCCGCCGAGGGCATGGGCACCGGTCTGCGCCAGCAACTGCCTAGCCTGCTCCGGATCGCTCACCGCGGCCGCGAGGTAGCCGCGGACCCTGACCGGTCCATCGAGGGCCAGCAACGCCGCCAGATCGGTGCGACCCGATTCGTCGCCGGCACCGCACTCGTGCACCTCGACGATCCCTCTGGCGGCCGCCGCCTGCAGGAAGGAGAGTTGCGCCGTACTCCGCTGGCTGGCCGAGAGTTGTTCTCGGGCAACGGCTCGGACTGCGGCGTGGGCCTGCTGGGTGATCGGTCCGGTGGCCGACCAGCCGGGCAGCGCTGGACCGTCCGGCACGCTCGCCCCCAATGCTGAGCTGATCAGCGCGGAGTGCACATCTATCCGGGACAGGTAGACGGGCCGGTTGCCGACGGCGTCGTCCACCTGATCACGGGTCGGCGGCCGATTCTCCGACCACCGGGACTCCTCCCAACCGTGACCCCACAGCACTCCGTCCGGGTGGGCCGCGGCGTGCCGGCGCAGCGTTGCCAGGCATTCAGCCAGTGACCTGGCACCGGTCAAATCCAGACCGGCGATCGCCAGCCCGGCGTCGGTGGTGTGCACGTGGGCGTCGACGAAACCGGGGATCACCAGCGCGCCGTCCAGATCGATCACCCGATCGGCGCGGCCGGCCAGCCCGATCGCATGCTCGCCGCCGATCCAGCTGATGGTCGCATCGGAGATGGCGATGGCGGTGGCGTCGGGATCGGCCGCGGTGTGGATCCGGCCGTTGTGCAGGAGGGTCAGGGTCACCGGCCCAGTGAACACTCCCGAGTCCGTCACTGACGGGTGAAGGTGCCGGATAGTCGCTCCCCTCACACCGGGGTGATCTGTCACAGTAAGCCGGTGAGCATCGTGCCCGAATCCACCAGCGTGCGAACCGACCTGACAACGGGGCTGACCGCGGCCGAGGTTGCCGAGCGGGTCGCCCGCGGGCAGGTCAATGCGACCAGTCAGGCGTCGTCCCGGTCGCTGTGGGTGATCTTCAAGACCAACGTCTTCACCAGGTTCAACGCCATCCTCGGCGCTCTGTTCGTGCTCATCCTGAGCACCGGGTCGCTGGCCGACGGCTTGTTCGGCGTGGTGCTGGTGGTCAACTCGGCGATCGGGATCGTGCAGGAATACCTGGCGAAACGGAAACTCGACCGGCTGGCGCTGCTCAATTCGCCGACCACCAGGGTGCTGCGGGACGGCACCTTGATCGAGGTGCCGACGGCCGACGTGGTGCTCGACGACCTGATCGAGCTGCGCACCGGCGATCAGGTGCCGGCCGACGGTTCGATGCTCTCGACGTCCGGCCTGGAGATCGACGAGTCGAACCTGACCGGCGAGGCAGATGCCATCCCGAAGTCCGAGGGTGACGAGGTGCGTTCCGGGACAACGGTTGTCGCCGGCATCGGACGGTTCAGCGCGGCTGCCGTCGGGCCGGACGCGTACATCAACAAGATCGCGGCCGAGGCCAAGAAATTCACCAAGACACGCTCCGAGATCCAGGAGTCGGTCAATCAGCTGCTGAAGTACATCACCTGGATCATCATCGTCGCGCTGCCGTTGCAGCTGTGGTCGCAGTGGCGGGCGATCGGCGACCAGGGGTGGCAGCAGGTGGTGATCCGGTCCACCGGCGGCCTTGTCGGGCTGGTGCCGGAAGGCCTGGTGCTGCTGACCTCGGTGGCGTTCCTGCTGGCCGCCGTGCAGCTCACCCGGCAGCAGGTCCTGGTCCAGGAACTCCCCGCCGTCGAAGGGCTGGCCCGGGTCAACATCGTCTGCCTGGACAAGACCGGCACCCTCACCGTCGGCGACATCGCCTACGAGGACTGCGAACCGTGCGCGGATCTGTCGGCCGACGAGATCCGGGAGGCGCTCGGCGCACTGGCCGACGACCCGAATGCGAACGGCACCCTCAAGGCACTGGCGGCCGCGCTGCCACCGTCCGCGGGCTGGACCAGGCAGGTGACCATCGCCTTCAACTCCGCGCGCAAGTGGAGCGCGGCATCCTTCACCGATCGCGGATCACTGATCTTCGGTGCACCCGACGTCCTGTTGGCCGCGGACGATCCGCTGCGGGACCGGGTGAGCGAACTCGCTGCGACCGGCCGGCGGGTGCTGTTGCTGGCCCGCTCCGATGCCCCGCTGGAGGGCCAGCAGCTCCCGTCCGGGGTCAGCCCGGTGTCACTGGTGACGCTGACCGAGCAGGTCCGGCCGGACGCGAAGGACACCCTGGACTACTTCAAGGAGCAGGGCGTCCGGGTCAAGATCATCTCCGGCGACAACCCGACCACCGTCGGCGCGATCGCCACCCGGGTCGGACTCGAGCTGGGACCTGATTCGGTGGTGGACGCCCGCACCATCGGCGAGGACCCGGAGGAGCTGCGCGAGATCGCCGAGAAGACAACCGTCTTCGGCCGGGTGTCGCCGGAACAGAAGCGCGCGCTGGTGCAGGCGTTGCAGCGCAATGGGCACGTGGTGGCGATGACCGGTGACGGCGTCAACGACGCGCTGGCGCTCAAGGACGCCGACATCGGGGTGGCCATGGGCAACGGTGCACAGGCGACGAAGGCGGTGGCCCAACTGGTGCTGCTGGACGGCAGGTTCTCGCACATGCCGTCGGTGCTGGCCGAGGGCCGCCGGGTGATCGGCAACGTCGAGCGGGTGGCGAACCTGTTCGTCGCCAAGAACGTGATGAGCCTGATCGCCATCCTCTCGGCGGCGCTGTTCGTGCTGCCGTTCCCCTTCCTGCCACGACACCTGACGCTGGTCTCGGCGGTCACCATCGGCATCCCGGCGTTCTTCCTCGCCCTCGGACCCAACAAGCGCCGTTACATCCCCGGCTTCCTCAAACGGGTGCTGCGGTTCGCGGTGCCGGCCGGCGTCGTCTCCGGGCTCGTGGTGCTGGTGTCGTACGTCCTCGCCCGCAACGAGGTCGGCGCCCCGCCGGCGTCGGAGTGTTTGGTGAAGACCGAGTCCAACGACAGCGTCGCGAACGTCATCTGCTGGCAGCCGTCGACCGCTGCGACGATCGCCCTGCTGTTCACGGCGTTCTGGATTCTGGTCGTGCTGTCCAGGCCGTTCCGGCCGTGGAAGACGGCGCTGGTCGGTTCGATGGTCGGGTTGGCCGCATTGGCGTTCATCACCCCGCTGGGCCAGAGCTTCTTCAACTTCTCGTTGACCACGACCACCCTGTGGATGTCCCTCGCGGTCGGCGCGGTCGGCGCGGCCGGCATCGAGATCATCTACCGCACCGAACCGGCGATGCGGGCGGCCGCAGCGGACTGACCGCGCGTCGGGGATTCGTCCCGACTACCGTCCTTAGTCATGCGAATCGGTATCGGACTCCCCAACCCTGTCCCCGGCACGCCGGGCACCCTCCTCCCGACCTGGGCGTCCCAGGCCGAACAACACGGCTTCAGCACACTGGCCACCATCGATCGGGTGGCGTTCGCCAACCACGACTCGCTGATCGCGCTGGCGGCGGCGGCGGCCGTGACCGAGCGGATCGAACTGCTGACCAACATTCTGCTGTTGCCGACGCGGCAACCGGTGCTGTTGGCCAAGGAAACGGCCACCATCGCCTCGATCTCGAATGGTCGGTTGACCCTGGGCATCGGGGTGGGCGGCCGGGAGGACGACTTCACCCTCTCCGAGACCTCCTTCGCCGATCGCGGGAAGCGGACGGATCAGATGCTCGAGACGATGACCGCGGCCTGGCGCGGTGAGCCGATCGACGGCAGCACCGAACCGGTGGTGCCGGTGGTGCCCGGTGGCCGGGTGCCACTGCTGGTCGGCGGCAATGGCGCGGCGGCGGTGCGCCGGACCATCGAGTACGGCGACGGCTGGACGGTCGGCGGTGCGCCGCCGGACCAGGTCGCGCCGATGGTCCAGCGGATCCGGCAGGCCTGGACGGACGCCGGCAAGGCCGGCGCACCGCGCATCCTCGCCCTCACCTACTACTCGCTCGGTGGTGAGGTCGAGGAGAGCTCCTTCGGCTACCTCCGGCACTACTACGCGACCTTCGGGCAGTACGCGGAGATGATCGCGAACGGCGCGCTGCGGTCCGAGGATGCGGTCCGCGGCGCTCTCGACGCGTACGCCGAGGCCGGTGTCGACGAGGTGATCTTCGACCCGACGGTCGCGGACCTCGCCCAGATCGACCGACTGGCGAAGATCGTCCTCTGAGCCCGGCCTCAGCCGACTTGACGTCGCCGTGCGGTCGGGGGTTCCGGGAGCGCCGAGTCCGAGACACGCCCGAGCCCGCAGCACTTGCCGGGCACGTCAGCCGCATCGGGGCGACTGCATCACCCGACAAGCGGTCAATGCACCCCGCAAGCGGGTCAAGCCCGGGCGAGTCGTACGCACAGCACCTCGCGGCCACCGCCCCTGGCTTGCCAGAATCAGCTGTGCTCACCTTCGGCGTGGTGGTGCTCGGGGTCGGCGACGTCCCGCGGGCGGCGGACTTCTGGTGTGCGGCCCTGGGCTATCAGGTCCGCAACGACGGCTTCGGCGGTTGGGCGACCGTGTTGGTCCCGCCCGACGGTGCTCCAGGGGCGCTGATCGCCCTGCAGCGGAGCGAGACGCCGGTGCAGGAGCATCCCCGGCTGCACTTCGACCTGCACGTGACCGGTGCCGCCGAGCAGACCGCGGAGGCAGACCGGCTGCTGTCGCTGGGCGCGCAGCCTGTCGACTGGGACAGTTTCCCGGAGGACCCGGACTTCGTCGTGCTCGCCGATCCGGACGGCAACCGGTTCTGCATCGTCGATCTCGGTCACGGCTGAGCAGGCGTCAGGGTTTTTCGGCCGGCGCATCGGGTCGGCCCCGGCCACCCGCGTTCGCTTCCTCGGTGGACGGTCGACCACCTGGCAGGAGGAAGGCGGCCGCGACCATCACCAACGCGAGCACGGCCGCGGCGACGAAGACGTCGTGGGTGGCATCGGCGATCGCCTGCGGCGGCACCGCCACGCCCTCGGTCTGACTGCCCAGCGTGGTGTTCGCGATGGCGCCGAACACGGCGACCCCGACCGCGCTGCCGATCGACCGGAAGAACAGATTGTTGGCGGTCACGACGCCCCGCTCGTCCCAACCGACGCTGCTCTGCGCAGCGATCAGCGTCGGGCTGGCGACCAGGCCCATCCCCAGCCCGACCAGGAAGCAACACGCGGCGACCGCCCAGACGGTGGACCCGGCACCCAACAACGCGCAGCAGAAGCCACCGATCACCACCAGCACGCTGCCGATCAGGGCCGTCCGCCGAAACCCCAGCCGCAGGTAGAACCGACCGGACAGCGCCGCCGAGATCGGCCAGCCGATGGTCAATGTCGCGAGCGCGAAACCGGCGACCAACGGACCCGTGCCCAGCACCGTCTGCACGAAGGTGGGCACATAGGTGGTCAACCCGAGCAGCACGGCCCCGACCAGCAGGGCGATCACCGCGCTGGCCAGGAGCACCCGGCGGGTGAACACCCACATCGGCAACACCGGCTCGGCCGCCCGCCGCTGCACCATCACGAAGACGACGATCAGCAGCCCGCCGGCGGCCAGGATCGCGATACTGGTCGGCGAGGCCCAGGCCCATTGCTGGCCGCCCTCGAGCAGTCCGAGGATCAGCAGGGTGCACCCGGTCGTCAGGGTGATGCTGCCCAGGTAGTCGATTTTCCGACGGACCCGCTCCCGCGCCGGTTCGTGGAATCGGCGGATCAGCATCCAGGCGGCCAGCGCGCACAGCGGAACGTTGACGAAGAAGATCCACCGCCAGGTCAGGTACTCCGAGAACACCCCGCCCAGGGTCGGCCCGACCACCGCCGAGATCGCCCAGACGCTGGCCAGATAGCCCTGCGCCTTGGCCCGCTCGGCGAGTGTGTAGATGTCGCCGGCGATGGTGACGCTCATCGGTTGCACAGCGCCGGCGCCCAGACCCTGGACGGCCCGGAAGGCGATCAACGCGGGCATGTTCCAGGCGAAACCACACAGCACCGACCCGAGCAGGAACAGCCCGATCCCGAACAGCATGATCGGTTTGCGGCCGAACAGATCGGCCAGTTTCCCGTAGACCGGCACCGAGACCGCCTGCGCCAGCAGATACACCGAGAACAGCCAGGGGAATTCGGCGAAGCCGCCCAGATCGTCGACGATCGAGGGCACCGCGGTCGCCACGATCGTCGAGTCCAGGGCGACCAGCGAGGTGCTCAGCATCAGCGAGACCAGGATCGGGCCGCGTTCGGAGCGGAAACCGACCGACGCCGACACGTCCGATGTCGCCATCATCGACCTCCTCTCGTGACCTCGGATTTCTGTGAGCGGGACCCCTTTGGCAGGCTAACCGCTTCGTGCGCGGGCAAGCGGCGGGTGGTCGCGCCGGCTATCCCGCGATCGGCTCGTCGACTGCCTGCAGGCCGGTGTGATGGGCGGCGAAGGCCAGCTGATCGGCGTATTCGGCGGCCAGCGCTCTGGCGGGTTTGCCCATCCCGTGGCCGGCCCTGGTGTCGACCCGCAGCAGCACCGGGGCGTCGCCGCGCTGGCAGTACTGCAGTTCGGCGCCGAACTTCAGCGAATGCGCCGGCACCACCCGGTCATCGTGATCACCGGTGCAGATCAGGGTCGGCGGATAGACGGTGCCCGGCACCAGCCGGTGCAGCGGCGAGTAATCGTGCAACACCGCGAAATCGGCGGCGTCGTCGGGGTTGCCGTACTCGGTGGTCCACGCCCAACCGATGGTGAACAGGTGGAAGCGCAACATGTCCAGCACACCGACGGTGGGCAGAGCGGCCGCGAAGAGCTCGGGACGCTGGGTCATCGCCGCACCGACCAGCAGCCCGCCGTTCGACCGGCCGTGCACGGCGAGCTGCGCCGCAGTGGTCACCCCGGAGTCGATCAGTTCGGTCGCGCACGCGTACAGGTCGTCGAAGACCAGCTGCTTGTGGTGCAGCATCCCGGCCCGGTGCCAGTCGGCGCCGAACTCGCCGCCACCTCGCAGGTTCGCGACGGCCAGCACCCCGCCGGCGGCGACCCAGACGGCGAACATCGCGGAGAACGCCGGGAGCACCGGGATGTCGAAGCCGCCGTAGCCGTACAGCAGGGTGGGCCGCGGACCGGGCGGTAGATCGGATCGCCTCAGTACCGTCATCGGCACGGCGACCCCGTCGCTGGATCGGCCGCGCACCCGCTCGACACCCGCGTCCGGCAGCGGGATTTCCCGGCCCGGTTGCGGCAACGTCGCAACGGAGACCTCAGGCCCCACCGCCAACCGGAGCGAGCGGGCCCGGCTGGTGAAAGAGGTGACCCCGACAAAGATCTCGGTGCTGGAATCTCTGGAGTTGACCGCGGTGACCGACACCGGCGCCGGCAGGTCCGGCCAGTCCCGATGGCCGCCGTCGCGGTCGACGATCTCGATCCGATGCGCCGCGTCCGACGACCAGAGCACCGCGAACGTCCCCGCGGCCGGGCTCGCGCCGACCAGTACGTCGACCTCGTGCTGGCCGATCAACTCCTGCCATCGGGCGTCCGGCGTCGCGAGGTCGATGGCCACCAGCCGCCCGCGCGGGGCGGCCCGTTCGGTGCGCAGGTAGAGCGTGTCGCCGTGGGATCCGACGACGTGGTGGGCATCCTCCAGACCGGCGACGACCGCCACCTCAGCGTCGTCGATCCGGTACCCGCCCGCATCGTCTCGCATCAGACGGCGGGCGTGCACCGTGCTGCGGGAGTCGGTGCCTGGGCTGCTTGTCAGCACCAGCCAACGACCGTCCGGTGCCACCCACGGCTCGGTCATCCAGTCTCGGGACGGCGGCGACCAGACGAGCACGTCGGCGGCCGGGTCGGCGCCGAGTCGATGCAGCATGAGCTCGCCGGCGCCCATCGCCGCGGTGAACTCGTCGCCCTTCGGTTGCGGGTAGCGCCAATAGAGGAATCCCGATTCGTCCGGCAGCCAGGTGGGGTCGATCCATTTGGTCCAGGTCAGCTCGTCCGGCTCATCGACCCCGGTGTCGACCCTGCGGACGCGGATAGTCCGCCAGTCGGACCCGGCTTCGGACAGCGCGTAGGCCAGGAAGGTGCCGTCCGGGCTCACCCGCACGGCCGTCATCGCGGTGGTGCCGTCGGCGGACAACACATTCGGGTCGACGAGCAATCTCGGTGCGTCGAACAGGTCATCCAGCGTGGCCGCGGTGAACAGTTGGTCCTGATCCAGTTCACCGGGATTGGCGATGACGAAGTACTGTCCACCGCGCTCCCACGGCACCCCCCGCCGCGGCGCGGTGAGCAGCGCAGTGGTCAGCTCCAGGAACGAGGCGGACGCGGGCAGGGCCGCGAGATACGGTCCGGAGAGGGCGTTCTGCGCCTCGACGAAGACCTTGGTGCGGTCCGCGTCCGGGTCTTCGAGATACCGGTACGGATCGGCGATGCTGACCCCGTGCAGCATCTCGACATCGCCGTCACGGACGGTCGGTGGATACGAAAGGACGTGGTTGCTCACCGTCCGATCTCACCATGTCCTCGACTCACTTTGTCCGGGTGCCGGTCATTCCTCCCACTCCGGCGGCTCGGAACCCGCGCTGCCGTCCCCGTCCACCGCGGGGGGTGTCACCGGGCGGTTCTCGTACGGCGTGGAGAGCACGACCGTCGTCCGGGTGGACAGGCCCGCCGTGGCCCGGATCTGGGCCAGCAAAGCCTCCAAGGCCGAGGGCGATGCGACCCGGACCTTGACGATGTACGACTCCACACCGGCGACGGAATGGCAGGCCTCGATCTCCGACATCCCGGACAGCCGCTGCGGGTAGTCGTCGGGGGCCGCAGGGTCGATCGGGGTCAACGAGACGAAGGCGGTCAGCGGGAGACCGATCTGCTCGCAGTCGATCTGCGCCGAGTATCCCCGGATCACCCCGCGCTTCTCCAGCCTGCGGACCCGTTGGTGCACAGCGGAGACCGACAGGCCGACCCGTTCGGCCAGGTCGGTGTAGCTGCACCGGCCGTCCGCGGCCAGCACCGCCGCGATCCGGGCATCGAGTTCCTCCAGCATGGGCAGCGTCCTCTCAGCCATCTACGCCGACGATGGTCAACGTTGTCGGTGCCGTGTTCATCAACACTGCACCGCTCTCCCCGACCACCACGATGTCCTCGATCCGGACCCCGAACTCCCCCGGCAGGTAGATGCCCGGTTCGACGGAGAATGCCATTCCGGGTTCCAGCGGCGTGGTGTTCCCGGCGACCATGTAGGGGTGCTCGTGCACCTCGAGACCGATGCCGTGGCCGGTCCGGGTGATGAAGTATTCCCCGTAGCCGGCCTGCTCAATCACGCTGCGCGCGGCCTGGTCGATCGACTCGGCGGTCACCCCGGGACGGACCGCGGCAACGCCGGCCTCCTGCGCGCGACGGACCACCCCGTACACCTCTTCGATTTTCGGCGCGATGGTGCGACCGCCGTCGGGCGCGACGACATAGGTACGGGTGCAGTCGGAGAAATAGCCGGACGGCATCGGTCCACCGATGTCGATCACCACCACATCACCCGGTTCGATCACCCGGTCCGAGGCCTCGTGGTGCGGGCTGGCCCCGTTCGGACCGGAACCGACGATGACGAAATCCGGCCGGGCATGTCCCTCGTCCACGATGGCCTTGGCGATGTCGGCGGCGACCTCGTTCTCGGTCCGGCCGGCTGTCAGCCACTCCCGGATCCGCCGCTGAACCCGGTCGATGGCCGCGCCCGCCGCCGCGAGCTGCTCCACCTCGTCCGGAGCCTTGCGCATCCGCAGCTCGGCGATGGCCTCCCCGGCCAGGGTCAGCTCGGAACCCGGCACGATCGCCTGTGCGTTCAGGGCGTGCACGGCGGGCATGTGGTAGTCGACGGCGAGTACCCGGCAGCCCGCGGGCAACAGCTCGGCCAGCGCCCGGTAAGGGTCCTGGCCGTCGGTCCAGGTGCTGATCGCGATGCCCAGGTCCTCCGCCGGGGTGCCGGCCCAGCCCGGTCGTTCCAGAGTCGGAACGAGGAGGGACGGCTCGCCGCCGGCCGGCACCACCAGGCAGGTGAGCCGCTCGTGGGAGCCGACCGAGTGACCGATGAAGTACTCCAGGTCCGGTCCGGGGGTGATCAGAATGACGTCCGCGCCCGACACCCCGGCCTGCTCGGCCAACCGGCCGAGCCGATCGGCAAAGGCGGGAACCGTGTCTTCGGCGGCGGCGCCGGGAGCATGCAGTGCCATGGACGGGAGCCTAGTGCCCGCCGACCCGGCCGCCCGTTGACGCGGGCCGGTGCGGGCGCCGCCGATCCGGGCGCCGGGGTAGCGTCCGTGTCCATGCTTCAGTTGTTCGACCTCGCGGGTATCTACTTCCGGGCGTTCTTCGCGGTTCCGACCTCGACCACCTCACCGGACGGCCGTCCGGTGAACGCGGTTCGGGGATCACTCGACATCCTGGCCAGGGTGATCACCGACGCCCGGCCGACCAGGGCGATCGCCTGCCTCGACCTGGACTGGCGGCCGGCCTGGCGGGTCGAGCTGATCCCCTCGTACAAGACCCATCGGGTGCTTGAGCCGCAATCCGCTGCTGCGGCAACAGTTGTCGAACTCGCCGGCACCCCGCACAGCGGCACTCCCGGTGCTTCGGCGGACATCGAGGTGGTGCCGGACGAGCTGTCACCGCAGGTGCCGATCCTGCTCGACGTGCTGGCCGCGATCGGCATCGCCACCGCCGGTGCCGAAGGCTTCGAGGCCGACGACGTGATCGGCACCCTGACCGCGACCGAACGGCTCGACCCGATAGAGGTGGTCACCGGCGACCGGGACCTGTTCCAGGTGGCCAGGGACGACGACCCCACCGTCTGCGTGCGGTACATCGGGGCGGGGATGAGCAAGGCGGCGGTGTATCGGGCCGCCGATGTGGCCACCAAGTACGGCATCCCGCCGGGCGGTTATGCCGACTTCGCCGCGCTGCGCGGCGATCCCTCGGACGGACTGCCCGGCGTTCCCGGCGTCGGCGACAAGACCGCGGCCACCCTGATCAACCGGTTCGGGTCGATCGAGGGGCTGCTGGAGGCGATGGACGGCCGGTCGACCGGCCTCACCGCGTCGATGCGCAGCAAGCTCACCGCGGCCAAGGACTATCTCCTGGTGGCGCCCAAGGTGGTCGCGGTCGCCGCCGACGCCCCCGTGGTCGTCACCCCGGACAGCGACGAGCTGCCCCGCGAGCCGGTCGACCCGGGGCGACTGTCCGAACTGGTCCGCGAGCACGGCATCGGCGGCGCGACGGCGCGGCTCGTTCGGGCGATCGCCGGCGAGTAGCCGGCCCACAGGTGCGATCCGGCGGGGTCAGCTGGGCGGGTTGACCTCGTACAGGCCGTTGTCGTCCTTGACCAGGACGGTGACCTTCGTGGCTTCGCCGTCGATCTTCAGGTCGCACTGGAAGCTGGTGCCGGCCTTGACTTCCTGACCCGAGGGGCAGGAGACATCGGTGACGCCGCTGAGTCCGTAGCCGGCGGGCGGGGTGCCGGTCAGCACGCTCTCCACGCCCTGGGTCACCTGCCGCTCGTCGAACACCTTCTTGTTCAGGAAGCCCGGCCAGACGAACAGCGCGACCGCCGCCAGCACCAGCAGCACGACGACCACGACGATCGCGATGATCAGGCCCTGGTTCGACTTCTTCGGCTGCTGGTCCGTCCCGGACGGTGAGAACCCGCCCGAGGACTGGCCGTAGGCAGCCCCGGCGGCGCCGTAGCCCGCAGCCTGCTGGCCGTAGGCACTGGGCTGCTGGCCGTAGGCCGGTTGGCCGTAGGCGGACTGCTGTCCGTAGGGCTGGCCGTAGGCCTGCTGCCCGCCCTGGCCGTAGTCGCCCTGCTGACCGTAGGACGGCTGCCCGTACGGCTGCTGACCGCCGGGCTGCTGGCCGTAACCCTGCTGCCCGCCCTGGCTGTAGTCGGGCTGCTGCCCACCCTGCTGGCCGTACTCGGGCTGCCCGTATCCCTGCTGCGGGTACTGCTGGCCATACCCCTGCTGACCCGAACCCTGCTGGCCGTAGGCCGACGGGTCGTAGGACTGCTGACCGTAGGAGGGCTGCTGGCCGTAGCCCTGCTGGCCGGCCGCCTGTTGTCCGTACGAGGGTTCGGCGGTGGTCGGCGGCGGGTAGGAAGAACCAGATCCCGGCGCGGAGTAGTCCTGATAGCCCTGGCCGGACGACGACGAGGACCCCGGCGACGACGAGCCGGCGGACGGGGGCGGCGGTCCGGGTACCACCGACTGCGGCCCGGTGTCGGCCGTGGCCGCGTGGCTCGGGGAGCTCGACGACGCGTCCGGCAACATGTCGCCGGGGCGGTAGACGGTCGTCGCCCCGGAATCATCCTGATCGGGGTCGGGCTGCTGCCCGGACCATTGCTGCCCGTCCTGGCCGTTTCCGGGCTGACCGCCCTGGTCGTTTCCGGGCTGACCGCCGTAGGGCGTGCTCATCGCATCCTCCTCGATCACGCCGACCTGCACCGGCGCCTGTGAATGATCCAACCATGACCGCGATCAACGGGCGTGGAACGCGGCTGCGGAAACCTGGCCCGGTGTCACCGGGGAAAGGCATCCGAGGCCGCTCCGCAGCAGAACCAGAGAGCACACCGGCCACCCGGCTGATACCTGACGGCCGCGCCCCGACCGGGCAGTAACCCGGTTTGGCCCATGCACACGGCGGCCGCGTCGTTCCAGCCGCAAGACACCGCTCAGACCGAACCCATCGAAACGACACCTCGACGCAGCGCCCCGACCGCCGAGCGGGCCGCGACACCGACCGAACCCGGTTCCACACCGCCGATCTGATCGAGCAGATCGATCACCTGCCGGCACCACCGGACGAAATCTCCGGCTGACAGGTCGGTGCCGCCGGCGATGGTCACGGTGAGCGCTTCGGCCAGGGTGCCGCCGCGGCACCAGGCGGCCACTCCGGCTGCGAACCCGGGATCCGGGTCCCTGGTCGGCGGAAGGCCGAGAGCCCTTTCCCGGCCGGCGATCTCGGCCCAGACCCTGGTGGTTTCCAGCATGGCGTGCGCGGCATCGCCGGACGGCGTGCGGGCTGCTCCCGGCGCCTCACGGCGGGATTCGAAGACCAGACAGGACACCACAGCCGCCAGATCCGGCGCCGCCAGCCCGTCCCAGGTCCCGCGACGCAGGCATTCGGCGACCACCAGATCGCTCTCCGACCAGATCCGCGCGAGCACCTTGCCGTCGGCGGTGACCTTGTCCCCGCGCAGATATCCGCGCTCGGTCAGCAGACCGATGATCTCCTCCAGCGCCTTGCCCAGCGATCCCGTTGCCGAGGCCACCTTGGCGGCCAGCGCCTCGTTCTCGACGGTCAGCCGGCGCCATCGCCTGGCCCACTGCAGGTGTTCCTCACGATCGGCGCAGCCGTGCACCGGGTGCGCGCGCACCGCGCGGCGCAGCACCGTCAGGTCGAACTCCTCGACCGGCTCGCGGCGGGACCCGCGGCCGGCGGCCCGGATTCCGGACGAGGCGAGCGCGGAGGCGAGGTCGCGCCGCACCTTGGGCGACCGGTGATCGGTGAACTTGCCCAGCTTCAGTCGGCCCAGCGACGGCACCGGACCGCGGAAGTCGGCGGAGGTCAACCGACCGGCCCAGCTGCCAGCGGTGACCACCAGCGGGCGGGCGGACCCATCGGTGGCCACTCCCGGGTCGAGGATCACGGCCAGGCCGGCGCGCCGTCCGGTGGGCACCTCGACCACATCCCCCCGACGCAACCCCGCGAGATCGCGCGCCGTCTCGTCGCGCCGACGGGACGCCCCGGCGCGGGCCAACTCCTTCTCGGCGGCGGCCAGATCGTTGAGGAGCGCGAGGTAGGACGCGGTGTCCCCGAGATGGCATTGCATCGCCGTCTCATGCGAGGCGATGGCCTCGGCGTTCCGGCTCACCTGGCGCGCCATCCCGACCACCGCGGCGTTGGCCTGGTACTGCGCGAACGACTGCTCGAGCAGGTCCCGTGCCGCCTCCCGGCCGAGGCGACCGACGAGATTGACGGCCATGTTGTAGCTCGGCCGGAACGACGACCGCAGCGGATAGGTACGGCGGGAAGCCAGGCCGGCGACCGCGCGCGGATCCATTCCCGGACCCCAGATCACCACCGCGTGGCCCTCGATGTCGATGCCACGTCGGCCCGCGCGGCCGGTGAGCTGCGTGTACTCCCCCGCGGTCAGGTCGGCGTGGCCCTCGCCGTTGTATTTGCTCAGCTTCTCCAGCACCACGGTGCGGGCGGGCATGTTGATACCGAGCGCCAACGTCTCGGTGGCGAACACCGCTTTCACCAGGCCGGCCACGAACAGTTCCTCGACCGTCTCCTTGAACATCGGGAGCAAACCGGCGTGATGGGCGGCGATCCCGCGTTCCAGCGCCTCCCGCCACTCCCAGTAGCCGAGCACGCCCAGGTCGGCCTCCACCAGATCGGCGGTGCGCCGATCGACGATCTGCCTGATCTCGGCGCGTTCCCGCTCGGTGGTCAATCGCATCCCGGAACGGACGCACTGGGTCACCGCGGCATCGCACCCGGCCCGCGAGAAGATGAAGGTGATCGCCGGCAGCAGTCCGGCGCCGTCGAGCCGCTCGATCACGTCGACCCGGGCCGGTGGACGCCAGCCCCCGCCGTGGCCACCACCGCGGAACCCCTCCGACCGCTCACCGTTCGGTCGACCGCCGTGCCCACGGCCGTTGTCCGCGCGACCCGGGCCACCCCGGCGGGGTCGACCGGAGAAGAACCGGTCCGTCATCGCCTCCGCGTCGTGCACCGCGCGGACCAGCGCCGGGTCGATCCGCAACCGGGCGCCGGCCGGCTCGGCGGCCACCGGATCGGCCCCGCTGAACAGGTCGTAGAGCCGTCGCCCGACCAGCATGTGCTGCCACAGCGGCACCGGCCGGATCTCGTCGACCACGACGGTCAGCTCGCCGCGCACCTCGGCCAGCCAGGCGCCGAACTCCTCCGCATTGGAGACCGTGGCCGACAACCCGACCACCTGCACCTCTGTTGGCAGGTGCAGGATCACCTCCTCCCACACCGCCCCACGGAACTTGTCGGCCAGGTAATGGATCTCGTCCATCACCACATGGGTGAGCCCGGTCAGATCGGACGAACCGGCGTACAGCATGTTGCGCAGTACCTCGGTGGTCATCACCACCACCGGCGCATGGGAGTTGATCGAGGTGTCGCCGGTCAGCAGGCCGACCCGCTCGGGACCGTACTGCGCGATCAGGTCCGCGAACTTCTGGTTCGACAACGCCTTGATCGGCGTGGTGTAGAAACACTTGCCGCCGGTGGCCAGCGCCTGGTGCACGGCGAACTCGCCGACCACCGTCTTCCCGGCGCCGGTCGGCGCACAGACCAGCACGCCGTGGCCGTCCTCGAGCGCGCGGCAGGCGTCGATCTGGAACGGATCGAGGGTGAACGGCCGGGTCAAGGTGAATTCGGCCAGATGCGGATGATCCCGTCGCAGGGCGGCATCGGTGAACTGGGCCGCTGGTGAGACGTCCGATTCGTCGGTCCAACCGTGTGGCGTCACCAGTCCAGGGTGACACAGCCGGGGCACCGATCGGCGACCCGGGCGTCCGCCGGGCCGGTCAGATAGAGGCCGGCTCCAAGGCCGCACCGGCCGAGACGGTCCTGGTCTCGGGTGACCGGATCACCGCCACCAGGGCAACCACCGCCCAGCACGCCAGATAGACCGGGACGACGACAACCGGGAGCCGCTGGGTCAGGATCGTCGCCAGCAGTGGCGCGGTTCCGCCGACCACCGCGCTGCCCAGGCCGTACGCCAGACCCAGCCCGGTGGCCCTGACCGGTCCCGGGAACTGTTCGGCCAGGAACGCCGGCAACACGAAGGCCCCGATCACGCCGCCGACGACGACAGCGCCGACCAGCAGGGCGACCGTCGAGCCGTGCAGCATCCACAGGTACAGCGGGACGAGCACGACCACCAGCGTTCCGGTGGCGCCCATCAACACCGGTCGCCGGCCGACCCGATCGGAGAGCCGGCCGCACAGTGGAGCGGTGACTGCTGCCGCCAGCAATCCGGCGAGGGAACACCCGAGTGCTCCGGCCAGGGTGCTGGCCCCGGTCGCGGTGGCGTAACTCGGCACGAAGATGAACCAGGTGTTGAAGACCGCGCTGTAAGCGGCGGCAATGAGGAAACACCGCCGGACGGTCGCGAAATGCTCCGCCAGCACGACCGTCGGCTTGACCCTGGCCGCGACATCAGGCGCCGGAACCACCGCATGCAGCTGTCGTCGGCGCAGGTACAAACCGACGACGCCCAACGGGATGGCTGCCAGGAACGGGATGCGCCACCCCCAGGCCAACAGATCGGCCGGGGCGAGGAGAACCGCCATCGAAGCGGTCGCCCCCAGTCCGGCCGCGAATCCGATCGCCACCGTGCTCAGGTACCACCCGCCGACCACGCCGCGCCGCGCCGCCGGACTGATCTCGGTCAGGTAGGCGACCGAGACGCCGATCTCGCCGCCGGCCGAGAAAGCCTGCAGGGCGCGGCATCCCAGCAGCAGCACCGGTGCCGCGGCACCGATCACGGCCCACGGCGGAAGCAGGCCGATCGCCGCTGTGGAACCGGCCATCAACAGGATCGTCGCGGCCAGCGTCGATCGGCGGCCCAGGCGGTCGGCGCGGGCCCCGAGCACCAAAGAGCCCAGCGGTCGGAAGAAGCAGGACATCGCCAGCACGGCGAAGACCGTGGTGAAACCCGCCCAGTCACCCGGGGTCAGGACCGCCGTGAACACTGTCGCCGACGCGGCGAACAGCGCGAAGTCGTACCACTCCACGACATTGCCGACGCAGGCGGCCACCAGCGAACGGCGCCGGCCGTCGGATCGGGCGGCGCCGACGTCGCCAGGCAAATGGATGCTCATCGTCGCGAAGCATACCCAGCGCGACATGCGACTACCGCGGAATCAGCCAGTCGTCGCTGCGTCCTCGATCGCGCTGTCCTCCAAGACCGCGAGCAGAGCCTGCACCGGGATCCGGCCACTGGCGACGAGCTGCCCGCCGGACCGCCGGACGGCGGAGGCCAACGGCGCGGCCCAGAGGTTCTCGTAGATCAGCAGACCGGCCGTGCTGCCCGGCTCCATGGCGTCGACGACAGCCGCGATGTCATCCTCGCTGAGCAGGTCGGCGAACTCGCGTTCCAGCTCGCGGAGTTCGCCGAGCACGCCGTCCTCGATGTCGGCGAACTCGAAGGCCTCGAACGTGGAGTCCTCGTCCTTTTTGATCACCACCAGGTCGAGCACCCTGACCACGCCCCGCTCCACGAGATCCACCAGCTCGGGCATGATCTCACCGTTGAAGTTGCTGCCGGGGAACTCGACGACCAAGTAGTCGACGGGGCCGAGCTGGTCGATCGATGCGGTCATGTTGCGCCTTTCGCGGTGTTGCAAGCCGGGCTGCTGATTCGGGTGGGTCAACCTTAGGCCGCGGCTCGGCCCGCCAACCGATCAGACCCCCTGGACCGCCTGGATGCGACCGGACTGCACGGCCGAGGTGAAGGCCTGGTAATCCAGCTCGTTCTGGTCGGCGTAGCGCTCGGAGAAGTCGGTGATGGACCGGTCGAACTGATCGCCGTCGCCGAGGTATTCGGCCATGGCCACTGGGTCCCCGGATCTGGCGTGGGCTCGGGCCAGCGTCCACCCGCACATTCCTGCGTACCAGTTCAATCCGAAGCTCGACATGGTCTCCACCGTCGCCGACATCTTCATGTCCCGCAGCTGGCGCCAGTAGAAGAACCTGTTGGCCTGGACTCCCTTCGACCAGCCCAGGTAGATGTCGCTGGCGGCCTGCATCATCCGTTGACCACGCACCACCCGTTCCCCGGGGTTGGTGAAACGGCTCTTCGGCAGGTGATCCTCCAGCACCGACTTGGTGGCCTCCTTCACTTGCAGGAAAAGCGGGTCCTTCTCGTCGCGGCCCTGCAGCAGCACGATGAAGGCCCGGGTGCCGACGGAGCCGACTCCGACCACTTTGCGAGCGACGTCGATCACCTCGAACTTCTCCAACAGGTGACGTCGGTCGTGCTCCAGCGTGTCCCGATACTGCCGAAACAGCTCGTGGGTGCCCTTCTCGGCCTCCTCGGGTGGCATGCCTGCGACGGAAGCCAGTTCCCGGAGCGGGACCACCACCGGCGGCTGACTCACGATCCGGTACCGGCCGTCGACCATCTCCCCCAGCTTGGACAGCGCCTGCAGGCTGTCCCTGGTGTGTGCCTTGCGCATGGCCTTTTCGGCGTTCAGGGCGGCCCGGACCTGGTCGGACTCCGCGCCCTTCGCCTTGGACGTCTTGCTTTTGCCCTTGCTGTCCTTGCCCTTGACATCCTTGGTCTTGCCCTTGGCCGGCTTCACCTGCGACGCGTCAAGTACCTGACGCAGGGACACCTGCAGGTCGTCCTCTGACTTGTGGGCGTACCACAGGTCCATGACGCCCATCTGCGCGAACTCGGCCATCGCCTGCCGGTAAGAACGCACCGACGCCATCGTTGCCGCCCGGCCGTCCGCGGCGGACATCCCGTTGTTCCTGGCAGCGATCGTGAAGCTCGCGGCCATCCGCTTGACGTCGTACTCGAACGGCCCGGGGAGGGTCTCGTCGAAGTCGTTCAGATCGAAGACCAGCCGCCGCTCGGGTGAGGCGAATCCGCCGAAGTTCGACAGATGGGCGTCACCGCAGAGCTGTGAGATCAACCCGGCCGTCGGTGTCGCGGACAGGTCGGCGGCCATGATCTTCGCTGCGCCCCGGTAGAAGGTGAACGGGGACACCATCATCCTGCCGTGCCGCACCGGAACCAGATCGGGTTCGCGAGTGACGTTCTGCTCCTCGAGCAGTGCCACCGGGTCGAATCGGTCAGCGGCCGGCTTCCAGTCCTGATGGCTCTCCAGCGGCGTCGCGATCCGCGCGTCGGCTCCCACTGCGCGGCGGTCGGCGGTGCTCGGGTGGGCGATGATCTTCGCGGCCATGTCGTTCCAGCTCCCTGTCGGTCGAGCGGCTCCTGCGCCACCTGGAGCGCGAGTCGATGCCTAGCTCAGCAGAGAACATCAGACCGCGCTGGGTTCGCGCTTGGCATCGCCCGAATGGGATAGGGCTGGGCTGTTCGGTCAGGTCGCATCGCCGAGGTCGTCGACCCGGCGAACGGTCGGCCCTGTCGGCCGGGTCGGCCCTGGTTCCGGACTCGAGATGGGCCGGGCGGCGGCCACCGGTTGCACCTCCAGGTCGCCGACGATGTCGGCGCCGGCCGCGGCGTCCGGCAACGCGGAGGCCTCGTCGTCGGACAACTCACTCAGCCGCTGCCGCTTGGCTGCGCGCTTGTCGTGGATCCGGGTGACCTGTACCGACAGCTCGTAGAGCAGGACCAGCGCGATGGCCAGCGCGAGCATGGTGATCGGGTCGTTGCCGGGAACCACCAGGCCGGCGAAGACCACCAGGCCGAAGATCGAATACCGGCGCCACTTGGCCAGTTTGGCGCTGGACACCACGCCGATCTGATTGAGCATGATCAGCAGCAACGGCAGCTCGAACGACACCCCGAAGATGATCAACATGGCGATCAGGAAGGAGAAATAGCTGTCCGGCGACAGGGCCGCGATGGTGGCGTCCCCACCGAAACTGAGCAGCACCGTCAGGCCCTCGCGGATCACCACGTAGGCGAGCACGGCGCCGATCGCGAACAACACCGCCCCTGAGCTGACGAAGACGATGGCGTACCGGCGCTCCTTGGAGTACAGGGCCGGGGTGACGAAGGCCCAGAGCTGGTAGAGCCAGACCGGGCTGGAGAGCACCGTGCCGGCGATCAACGCCGACTTCAGCTGCAGTTCGAGCGCCGAGAACGGACCGGTCGCCAGCAGCTTGCACCCGTCGCCCTCGCCGAGCACCAGGCGCTCCGATTCCGGGACGGCGCAATAGGGCCCGGTGAGGATCTCCGACAGACTCGGCAAACCGATCGCCGGGATGCCATGGCCGAACCAGATGAAGCCGACGATGGTGCCGATCAGGATGCCGAGCACCGCGAAGAACAACCGACGACGGAGCTCGTACAGGTGCTCCATCAACGACATCGTGCCGTCGGCCGACTTGTCGGACTTCTTCCTGCGCAGCTTGGGCAGGTGCAGCCCGGCGGGCAGCCGCATCGGCACGAGCGGACCTCCCAGCTGTCGGCAACACGGGTGGAGCGACCCGCCGGTGGTCGCGTTCGATGCGAACGGGCGCGTTGCCGCCGGTGGTCCCGGCCGATTCTACGGTGCGGACGGTCCGGGTTCCGGCGTCGCCGGAGAATCACCGGTCCGCTTCTTGAGCCCGATCTCGACCGCCCCGAAGATCAACTTCGCAACGAGCCCGAACACCACCAGATCGAACATCATCTGGATGCTGACCAGGATCCGGGCCAGCTCGGACTTGGCCGTGATGTCGCCGAAGCCCACGGTGGAGAACACGGTGATCGTGTAGTACAGCGCGTCAGTCTTGCTCAGCGGCGCGGTGAAACTATTCGCTTCGGCGTTCTGGATCACGTAGTACGCGGAGGCGAAAACGATCAACAGCAACGGGACGCCGATGGTCAGCGTCTCGAAGGCCCGCAACCGCGGGAAGGGGGATCCCATGATTCCCCGGATCTGCCAGGTGAGCACCAGGGCGAGCACCAGCACCCCGACCACCAGCACGACGATCCCGGCGTTCTCCGGTCTCTTCATCGGCAACGTGTAGTACGCGACGAACAGCATGATGGCGACCACCAGCGATCGCAGGACGAGTTGGATGGCCAGCCGCTTGCGTTGGCCCTTGGTCAGGTTTTCATACCGCAGGACGGTCTTTTCGCTCATCGGGCAACGCTGACACCCCGATGCCCCGAACGTCACCTACGAGCCGGATGATTCGGCTCGCTCCGAGTGCCGGCGGCTCAGTTCTGGTACGCCGCCAGCGCGGCCGCCGCCCGCTCGCCGACCAGCGTGTCGAGTTCCGGGCGGTCCTCGATCACCGCGTCGCCGCCGAGCGAGAGCACCAGCCGGGCCAGCCACTCGTCGCTACCGGCCCGCATCCGCACCCGCAGCGACCCGGCCGGTTCGGCGAGCTCCGTGACCTCCTCCATCGGGTAGTACTCCGCCACCCACCGCGCGGCGTTGGACAGGGTGAGGGTGACCGGCGGGATCTGCGGATCCGGGTGGAAGATCCGTTCCGGGATCTCCGAGTCCACCCACAGCGTGGCCTGCGCCGGTTCGTCCAGCAGCCGGACCTCCTCGATCCGGTCGACCCGGAAGTGCCGGATCGCCCCGGCCAGGTGGCAGTACGCCTCGAGGTAGGAATGGCCATCGGTGACCAGCAGCCGCAGTGGATCCACCGTTCGTTCGGTGACGGCGTCGCGGGAAGCGGTGTAGTAGCGGATCCAGATCCGCCGGGTCTCGTCGAGCGCGCGCCGGACAACGCCCAGCGCCGGCGCCGGGTCGGCCGGGACCACCCGGACCGCGTCGGTGGCCGCACCTGTTCGGCCACCGACCTTTTCCAGCTTGGCCAGCGCGGAGTGCACGGCCTGCGCGTCGACCAGGCCAGGCATCTCGGCCAGCGCGCGCAACGCCACCATCAGTGCGTAAGCCTCGTCTGCGGTCAAGCGGACGGGTCGTTCGATGCCGGCGTCGAAGGCGATCGCAACCGTTCCGCCGTCGTCGTCCAGCACCACGTCGATCAGGTCGTCCGGGTAGTAGCCGGGCAGGCCGCAGACCATCAGCAGATCGAGGTCGGCCCCGATCTGCTCGACGCTGACCCCGAACTCGGTCGCGAGCTCGGCGATGGCCACCCCTGGCCGCCTGGAGATGTAGGGGACGAGGGCGAGCATCCGGGCCAGCCGGTCGGTGGCGGTCTCGCTCATCGCAGTTGCCTGCTGCCGTGCAGGGTTCCGGTGAGCAGCCGGACGGTGGCGTCCACCAGGTCGGCCGGTTCCTCGACGACGACGTCCGGGCCGTTGGCGGCGATCCGCCGGGCGGTGTCCCACAGCGAGCCGAGCGGGATGGTCACCCGGTCCCAGCCGGGTGGGTCCGCGGATTCGGTCGCGGCCACGGCATGCCGGCGCAGCCCGGCGGCCAGCCCCGGCCGGATCCGCACCGTTGCGGTGCGGTCGGCCGGCACCTCGACGCTGGCGGCCACCTCGGCGAGCAGGTCGATGTCGGCGGGCGGGGTGACGGCGCCTGGCCGGCCGACCGCCTTCACCGGGCCTGCGATCCTGGACAGCCGGAAAGTGCGGCGCTCGCCGCGTCTCTCGTCGAAGCCGGTGACGTACCAGCGCCCGCGGAAGGAGACCAACCCCCACGGTTGCAGCCGCCGGGTGGAGGCCGGTTCGGTGCTGTCCTTGCGGTAGTCGAAGGTGACGGCACGGCGAGCCCGGACCGCGGCGTACAACGGCGCGAACGCCGGGTCGCCGGTGCGGACCCGTGGCTGTAGCAGGGTGTCTGCGGTGATGTCGGCGCCCGGTTGCGGCGCCTCGGCGCTCGCCGCGTCACGGATCTTGCGGAGCGCCCCGGTCCCCGCGGTACCCAGCGCCGTCGTCTCCCAGAGCCGCCCGGCCAACGCCAGCGCGGCCGCCTCCGCCGGGGTGAACGACATCGCGGGCAACGCGAAGTCCACCGGCGGAATCCGGTACCCGTCCTCGCCGGCCGGCGGGGTCTGGACCGGGATGCCGAGCTCCCGCAGTTCCTGCTTGTCCCGCTCGAAGGTGCGGAAGAAGGCCTCGTCGTTGGGCGCGTCGGAGTACCCGGCGACCTTCTCCCTGATCCACTGCGCGGTGCGGTACCGCGGCGAATTGACCAGGGCGATCACCAGGTTGAGCAGTCGCTCCGCCTTCGCCGTTGCCACGGATCAAGACTGTCATATCCGCCGACCGTCACCGGCCGCCGCCGGGCATGCCTACATGGCCTCGATCAGTTTGGTCACCCGGTCGTCGGTCGACCGGAACGGGTCCTTCAGCAGCACCGTCCGCTGCGCCTGATCGTTGAGCTTGAGGTGCACCCAGTCGACGGTGTAGTCCCGGCCGGCATCCTGGGCGGCGGCCACGAACTCGCCGCGCAACCGTGCGCGGGTGGTCTGCGGCGGGACGGTGGTGGCCTCGACGACCTGTTCGTCGGTGACCACCCGGGCGGCACGACCCTTGGCGACCAGCAGGGAATGCAGGCCACGTCCGGTCCGCACGTCGTGATAGGTCAGATCGAGCTGGGCGATCCGCGGATGGGTCAGGTCCAGGTTGTTCTTGGCCGCGTACGAGTCGATGAGTTTCTTCTTGATGATCCAGTCGATCTCGGTGTCCACCCCGGAGAAATCCTGGGTCTCCACCGCCGTCAACGTCCGCTTCCACAGGTCGAGCACCCGAGCGGTGACCGGGTCGTTGCCGCGCTTCTCGACGTACTCGACGGCCCTGGTGTAGTACTCGGTCTGCGCCTCCAGTGCCGAGATGTCACCGCCGCCGGCCAGCCGGACCGGCTTGCGGCCGGTGGTGTCGTGCGAGATCTCCCGGATCGCCCGGATCGGGTTCTCGAAGGTGAAGTCGCGCAGCGCCACTCCGGCCTCGATCATCTCCAGCACCAGTGCCGCGCTGCCCACCTTGACCAGGGTGGTCGTCTCGCACATGTTGGAGTCGCCGACGATGACGTGCAGCCGCCGGTAGCGCTCCGCGTCGGCGTGCGGTTCGTCCCGGGTGTTGATGATCGGCCGGGACCGGGTGGTGGCACTGGACACCCCCTCCCAGATGTGATCGGCCCGCTGGGACAGGCAATAGGACGCACCGCGCGGCGACTGCAGCACCTTGCCGGCGCCGGCGATCAACTGCCGGGTGACCAGGAACGGGATCAGCCCGTCGGCGATCTTGGCGAACTCGCCACCCCTGGCGATCAGGAAGTTCTCGTGGCACCCGTAGGAGTTTCCGGCCGAGTCGGTGTTGTTCTTGAACAGGTAGATGTCACCGCCGATGCCCTCCTCGGCGAGCCTGGCCTCGGCGTCGACGACCAGGTCCTGCAGGATCTGCTCCCCCGCCTTGTCGTGGGCGATCAGGGTCGGCAGGTCATCGCATTCGGCGGTCGCGTACTCGGGGTGCGAGCCGACGTCGAGATATAGCCGGGACCCGTTGCGCAGGAACACGTTCGACGAGCGACCCCAGGACACCACGCGGCGGAACAGGTACCGGGCCACTTCGTCCGGGCTCAGCCGTCGCTGACCGTGAAACGTGCAGGTGATACCGAACTCGGTTTCGATCCCCATGATCCGCCGCTGCATGGGCCCGAGAGTAGCCGTCGGTGGGCGGTTCTTCGGTCAGGCCCCGTCGGCACCCGTTCGTCGACCGGCTCGATCCGGCGACCGGCGGGTGGCATCCCGGATCTCGCCGATCAACGCCTCGATGACGTCCTCCAGCATGACCACGCCGCGGACCGACGCAACAGGTCCGGGCACAGGTTCCACCACCGTCAGCGCTGCCGGCTCGCCGGTCGCGGCTGCCACCGGCACAGCGACCTCGGCCAGGTGCGCGCCGAGCCGTCGCATGCTGTCCAACGCGGTGCGCAGGTCGGTATCCGGGGCCACCGTTGGCAACCGCCGGATCTTTCCCGGCGGGACCGGCTCGTCCCGCCGGTCGGCCGGGATGTCGATGACGTCCCGGATGTGCAGGTAACCGGAGAACCGGCCGTCGGGTTCGAGGATCGGGAACCGGGAGAACCCGGTACGGGCGCAGATCCGCTCGATCTCCGCCGCGGTGACACCGGGTTCGACGGACATCACCTCGGCGTCGGGCACCATCACCGTGCTGACGTCGGTGGTGTCGAAATCCAGCGCCGAGGTGATCCGCTGGTGTTCCTCGTCGTCCAGCAGTCCCTCGCGCCGCGACTCGGCCACCAGATCGGCGACCTCTTCGCGGGTGAAGGCGGACGCCACCTCATCCTTGGGTTCGCGTCCGGTCAGCCGGACGACGGCGTTCGCGAACCGGTTGAGCGTCCGGATGATCGGCCCGATCGCGGTCGCGACGCCGGCCAGTGCCGGCGCCAGGGCGAGCGCGGTGCGTTCCGGCCCGGCGATGGCGATGTTCTTCGGCACCATCTCGCCGAGCGCGACGTGGGCGGAGACGACCAGCAACAGCGCGATCACCAGCGACACCGGGTGCAGCCAACCCTCGGGCACCCCCAGACTCTCGAACACCGGCTCCAGCAGAGTGGCGACGGCGGGCTCGCCCAGGGCACCCAGCAACACGCCGCACAGCGTGATGCCCAGCTGGGCGCACGCCATCATCAGCGAGACGTTCTCCATCGCCTTCAAGGTCGACCGGGCGCGGGCGCTGTTGACCGCCAGCGGTTCGATCACTGTTCGCCTGGCCGCGATCAGGGCGAACTCCGCCGCGACGAAGAACGCGCTGAGGGCCAGCAGCACGACGACCAGCCCGAGCAACAACCATTCGGTCGTCATCGGCGATCACCGCCCGACTCGCCGTTGCTGTTCTGCTCCTCGTCGCCGCTGTCCAGGCTGACCGCGGACATCACCACGGTCTCGATCCGGCGCCGGTCCCGGCTGTGCACCGTGAGCCGCACCGTCACCGCTCTGGGCAGGTCGTCGTGGGGATTGGCCTGGATCGGTTGGTCGTCCAGGTATCCGACCTGCCCTTCCGGGATGCCCAGGAACGACGACGCGTCCATGGTCGCGACGACCTCGACCGAGTCGTGGTTCTCCGGCATCCTGCCGAGCCGGGAGATCAGCAGTCCGGCAACTGTCTCGTAGGCGCCCGACTCCGGCAGGTGCACGCCGCTGAACTCGGCGATCTCGTCCGGGCGCAGCGTGCCCGGCAACAGCCAGGTGTCGTCGAGCCGGCACTCGGCCCGCCCGCCGACCGGGTCGTGCTCGTCCTTGATGTCGCCGACCAGTTCCTCGACGACATCCTCGAGGGTGAGAATGCCGGCGGTGCCGCCGTATTCGTCGGCGACCACCGCCATCTGCAGACCCCGGCCGCGCAACTGGTCGAGCAGGTCGTCGAGTTGCATCGAGCCCGGGACGACGGGGACCGGGACGATCAACTGCTCGACCCGCACTCCGGCGCGTTCGTCCGGCGGGATCACCACTGCCCGCTTGAGATGGACCAGCCCGATGACGTCGTCGGAATCCTCGCCGGACACCGGGAATCGGGAGTGCCCGGTCTCTGCGGCGGCGACCAGGACGGCCTCCGCGGTGTCGGTGGCCTTCACGAACCGCACCTGGACCCGCGGGGTGAGCACGTCATCGGCGGTCTTGCCCGAGAACGAGATCGACCTGGCCAACAGACCCGCGGTGGGTTTCTCCAGCGTGCCCTGGGCGGCCGAACGGCGAACCAGCGAATCGAGTTCGACGGCCGAGCGTGCAGAGCGCAGTTCCTCCTGCGGCTCCACCCCGATCAGCTTGAGCACGCCGTTGGCGGTGCCGTTCAGCACGAAGATCAACGGCTTGAACAGCATGGTGGAAATCCGCATCGGCATGATGACGGTCTTCGCGGTCTCCAGCGGCTCGGCGATCGCGATGTTCTTCGGCACCAGTTCGCCGAACACCATGGAGAGCACCGTCGCCACCGTGAGGCCGAAGATCAGGCCCACCGTGTCGGCAGCCCCCTCCGAGAGCCCAACGGCCTCCAGCGGCACCCCCACCAAGTTGGCCAGTGACGGCTGCATGACGAAGCCCAGTGCGAGCGTGGTGATGGTGATGCCGACCTGTGCACCGGAGAGCTGGGTGGACAGCGAGCGAAGGCCGACCATCAACGATTTCGCACCACTGTCGCCCTCGGCGGCCTGTTTGGCCACGGTCGCGCGGTCGACGGTGACGAGGCTGAACTCGGCGGAGACATAGAGGGCGGTGCCGGCGATGAGGATCAGGCCGACGACGAGCAGGATCCACTCGGTGATCAATGCTCAGGGCTCCAGGGGTGATCGTCGATGCGGTGACAACGACGGTAGCCGATCCGGCGCCGCGCCCGGTATCCAGCGGCGCGCCGGGAGCGGGCCGGCCGCGGCTACAGGCCGGCCCCGAAACAGGTGAAGGGCGCCGGATCGGCGCCGCTGCCGGCGGTGGTCGCGATCGCCCCGGCCAGCGCGATGGCCGGCGCCTGGTCGGCACTCAACCGCTGGTGGTAGGCAGCCATCACGCTCGCCGCCACCTGATCGGACACCCGGCTGGTGCCGGCGATCACCGTCGACACCCCGCTGCGCAACAGGGCCGCGACCAGGCCGAGCGGCTCGCTGCCCGGCCGGTCGTCGGTGCGGCCGACGTCACAGCTGGAGAGCACGACCTGGGCCGGGATCGACGGGTTCGGCGCGACGTCGTACCCGTACAACAGACCGTCCGCCAGCAGCACTCCGGAGAAGAGCGGGTTGTCCGGCTCGTGATGGCCGTGGGCGGCGATGTGCAGCAGCCCGCCGGCCGGGATCGCCTCCAGCACGGCCCGTCCGGTGGCGGCCGGACCGGTGAGTTGGCTGGTCGAGCCGTTCGTCGACGCGTCCGTCGGCGCCGGCCGGTAGGCGGCCAGCACACTGTCGACCTCACGCCCGGCGTGCGGCACCTCCGGGCCGGCGACCGCCAGCACCCCGCGCCGGTGGACCTGCCGGGTCTGGCCGAGGTGGGCGACCGCGGCGGTCACCGACGGACTGACAGACACCGCGCGACCGTCCAGCCCGGGCAACAGCGCCCAGGGCACGATGGCGGCCGACCCGGCCGCCGCCACCACGATCGGTCCTTGATCGACAAACGGCAGCAGCGGATCGACGATGAACCGCGCGACCCTGCCCAGCCCGGCCCGCAGCGACACGTCCGCCACCGACCGAAGGGCCTGCATGATCCGGTGATCGGCCAACACGTTCAGGTCGCCGATGATCCGCTGCAGGTGGTACTCGAGGCCGAAATCCGGTCCGAGCGGGACGTAGCGGGCGGTGCCGGAGGTGATCACCAACGCATGGAACTGGCCGTTGCCGCGGAACGGCGCGACCACGCTGATCCGCTCGCCGGTGTCCGCCAGCCGGCGCTGCACGGCGGCCAACGGCAACGGCCGGTTCACCGCGCCGGTGCCCACCACGCCCCAGGAACGGGACCGCACCCGGCGCCGCAACTGGTCGACCTCGTCCTCGATGTCCGGGTCGGCGGCCCCGGCCAGCAACGCCATGCGGGCGCGGTAGGAGGCCATCCGCAGCTTGCTCAGCTCCCGGGCCAGCACACCGTCCATCGACGGACGGACCGCGGCCAACCTGGTGCTCGCCGCGCGGGATCGTTCCAGCCACTGCAGGATCGCCGCCGGTGAGCGAGTCTGCAGTGCAGTGCGCAGCCCCAACCTGGTCAGCTCGCTACCGTGCACGGCGGACGCCGATTGCAGGTCCTGGGAGCCGAAGCGGGCCTGGTAGGCGGCAAGGTCGTCCAGCCCGCGCCTGATGTGCGCCAACCCGGACGACCGGCGGCCGTGGGCGAGCTCGATGCGGGCCGCAATGACCTGGGTGTGCAGCTCGGTGGCGATCAACGGCACCCGGGCCGCCCGGTTGGCCGATCCGTTGCCGGCTCCGAGACCGGCGGCCGCCTCGGCAGCGGTCTCCGCAGCGGGGAGGTCGCCGGCCTGCAGCAACGCCTCTGCCTGCAGCAGCCGCACCGCCCGGGCATCCTCCTGTTGACCGGCAGTCAGCAGATCGGTGACCAGCGCCTCGGCCGCACTCGCATCCTGCAGCGCCTGCCGGCGCGGCAACGGCCGGATGGCGGCCCGGACGTTCGCCTCTGCCCTGACCTCCATCACCCTGGCCGCGAGCACGCCGCGTTCGTACCCGGCCAGGGCGTAGTTGCGCGCGGACCGGCGGGCCGCCGACCGCGCCGCCTTGGCCCGCCGAGCGACGATGTCGATCTCCGCCTGCACCAGCAAGGCGTCCGCGAGATCGACTTTGGCCCGTTCGCTGGCGAACACCCGCTCCGCCCGGTCGGCGAACTCCCTGGCCTCCAGTAGCAGACCGGCGGCCAGCAGCACGCGGGCCCGATCGAGGGATCGGATGCCGGCGCGCACATCGTGGGCGACCTCGTCGGCGAGCGCCATCTCGTGCAACGCACCCGGAAGATCGCCGGAGACCCACCGCACCAGACCGAGATTGTGGGTGGCCACCGCGACGGCCGGGTCCATGCCGGTCGATCGGCCGAGCTCGACGACCACCTCGCAGTCCGCCTGCGCCGCATCCAGTCTCGCCTCGCTCAGGTGCAGCAGGCCCCGCCACAGCAGCGCACGCACCAGGTTCGCACTCGGCCGGCTGCTCTGCGACAACGCGGCCACTCCCGCATCCAGTTGCTGCCGGGCCTCGGGCAGCCGGCCCGTCCTGGCCAGCAACACTCCGCGGGAGGCCTGCACCATCGGCAACGCCGTCGCGCTCTGCTGCAGCGCGGCATCCAGCAGGTCGTCGGCCTCGGCGGTGCGGCCCAGTTCGACCTGGGCGTCGGCCATGGTGACCAGGATCCGCGAGCGCAGCACCGCCGCCTGGCCCTCCGGGACGTGCTCGGTGCGCAGGTGTTCCAGGGCCCGCGCACCCAACTTCAGCCCGGTGGCCGGGCGGCCGAAATCGACCCGATTCCGGGCCCGGACCCAGAGATCGGCCGCGGAACCGAGTGCCGAACTGGACCGCGTGGGCTCGGCGACAAACCGGTCACTCGTCGTCACTCGGACAGCATGCTCGGTGACGGCAGAGACGACATCTCGGCCCTGCCGAGTGGTTCTGGTCGACTCCGGAAGCGTTCACCCTTCATGTGGTCGTGGCGGCAGAGTGCCGGGCACCACCAGGCCCGACTCGTACGCGACGACAACTGCCTGGGTGCGGTCTCGCAGACCGAGTTTGCTCAGCACTCTGCTGACGTGCGTCTTCACCGTCTCCTCGGACACGACGAGCCGCTGGGCGATTTCAGCATTGGACAGTCCCTCGGCGACCAGCCGCAGCACCTGGGTCTCCCGCGGCGTCAGGGCGGCCAGATCGAGCCCGGATCGGGCTGCAGCGGAGGCGGTTTCGGGTCTGACCCGGAGCGCTGCGAATTCCCCGATCAGTCTCCGGGTCACGGCGGGCGCGAGCAGTGCGTCGCCGGTGGCGATCACCCGGACGGCCTCGAACAGCCGTTCCGCGGTGACGTCCTTGAGCAGAAAGCCACTGGCCCCGGCACGCAGCGCGTCATAGACATATTCGTCCAGGTCAAAGGTGGTCAGGATGAGAATTCGGGGCCCATCGGGCCGGCTACCCGGCCCGCTGAGTTCCCGGGTTGCGGCGATTCCGTCCATCCCGGGCATCCGGATGTCCATCAGGATGACGTCGGGTTCGAGTTCGGTGCACAGCCGAACCGCCTGGGCGCCGTCGGCCGCGGTGCCGACCACCTCGAAATCCGCTTGAGTGGCGAGCAGTGAGGCGAAGCCCTCCCGCACAATCCCCTGGTCGTCGGCGACCACGATCCGAACCGGGAACCTCGGTTGTCCGGGCGGCGTCACCGGAGTGATTCCGCTGTCGTCGGCAGGGTTGTCTGCACCACGAATCCGCCGCCTGCCGCGGCACCGATCTCCAACCGGCCGCCGACCGCGGCCGCCCGCTCCCGCATGCCGAGCAACCCGTGTCCGTGCACCGCATCCACCGACGGCGACGGCGGCCCCGGGCCGTTGTCCCGGATGCGGACGAGCAACGCGGCGTCGGTGTACTGCAACTCGACGTCGACGGCAGCGCCGGGTGCATGGCGGCGGGCGTTGGTCAGCGCCTCCTGGACGATGCGGTAGGCGGCAAGCTCGACGCCCGGATCCAACGCGTCCGGCGAACCGGACAAGATCAGCCTGGTGGCCGCCCCGGAATTCTTTCTCGCCTCGTCGAGCAGGTCATTGAGTTGAGCCAGACTCGGCTGCGGCCGGCGGTCGTTGTCAGTGGTCTGCGCATCTTCGCGTAACACGCCGAGCAGTCGGCGCATCTCGGTCAGCGCGGTGCGGGCGGTGTCACCGATCTGGGACAGCCGTTGCGCGCCAACGGCCGGCATTCCCGGCGTGGTCAACCGGGCCGTCTCCGCTTGCACCGCGATCAGCGAGACATGATGGGCGACAACGTCATGTAACTCCCGCGCTATTCGCGCCCGTTCCCCGCGCGCGCTGTGCTCCAGCAGGGTCCCGAGGATGTCCTCGCGGGCCGAGGTGTACTCCCTGGCCTCTTCCCGCCGTCGAACTGCAGCACCGGCCAGCGCGAACGTCGGGATCAGCGCGGCCAGTCCGAGGGAGAGCTGCCAATTCCAGGAACCGATCGGACCGGCCAGGGCCAACAACAGAAACGGCAACGGCAGGCCGATGGCGAGGACCTGTGGTCCGGTGCGGCCGAGCCGGTAACCAACCATCAGCTGAGCACCGACTCCGGCGATGGTCAGTGTCTGAAACGGCATGACCGACAACAGGTTCGCTGCCGATACGACGATCGCGGCGGCGGCCGTTCGCGGTGCGGCCACCGGCAGCGTGCCGGCCAGCCCCAGCAGACAGAGCACCACGACGAACAGCGCTCCGTCTCCGCTGCCGGCCGCCCGCGCGATCGTCTCGATCACCGCGGCTGCCCCCAGGATGCCGGCCACGACGGTGCGCACCTGCGGGGAGTCCAGCCGTCGTCGTTCGGCCCCCAGCGATCCACTGCGCCAGGTCGGCCGTTGATCCATACGGCTCATTGTGACCGTCGGCGATCTCGTCGGCGTCCCTCCCGTGAGGGATGTCCAGCGAAACATCGCTCCCGGGGGTGACGACGAGCCCGGCCCGGCTGCCTAGCGTTTCCGGAATGGAAGCGAGCATCGAAGTCAGTGGCCTGCGGAAACGTTTCGGGTCGGCGGTAGCACTCGACGGGTTGTCCTTCACCGTGCAGCCCGGGCAGGTCACCGGCTTCGTCGGGCCCAACGGTGCCGGAAAGTCCACCACCATGCGGGCCATCCTCGGCCTGGATGCGCTCGACGAAGGAACCGCGTTGGTCGGCGGCCGGCCCTACCGCACGCTGCATCGCCCATTGCAGCACGTCGGCGCGCTGCTGGACGCCGGGGCGCTGCAGGCCAGCCGCACCGGTCGCAACCACCTGCTCTGGCTCGCCCACTCACAGGGCCTGACCGGACAGCGGGTCGACCAGGTGGTCGAACAGGTGGGGCTGCAGAGCGCGGCCGGCCGACGGGCGGGTGGCTATTCGTTGGGCATGCGTCAGCGACTGGGAATCGCCGCAGCCCTGCTCGGCGATCCGGCGATCCTGATCCTCGACGAGCCGTTCAACGGGCTGGATCCGGAGGGTGTCGTCTGGATCCGCACGCTGCTGCGATCACTGGCCGACGAGGGCCGCGCGATCCTGGTGTCGAGCCACCTGATGGCCGAACTGCAGGACACCGCCGGGCATCTGGTGGTGATCGGCCGCGGACGACTGGTCGCCGACACCAGTGTTGCCGAGCTGATAGCGACGGCCTCAAGTGGCCAGATCACCGTGCGCACCACCGAACGGTCATCCGCCATGTCGGCGCTGGCGAATGCCGGGGCCACCGTTGCTGTCACCGGACCCGACACCCTGACGGTGTCCGGTCTGCCGGCGGGGCGGGTCATTGCCCTGATGAACGACGCCGCCGTGCCGTTCTCCGAGGTGGCCGCGCACCGCGCGACCCTCGAGGAGGCCTACATGGACCTGACCAGGAACACCGTCGAGTTTCGGGCAGGCGAATTGCAGGCAGCCGAACTCCCGGTCGGCGACCCGGCCCTGAGCCGGGAGTCCACCCGATGACCGCCACCGCGTATCGATCCGAGATCGTCGTCACCGAAGCTGGTTTCGCGCAGTTGGTCAGATCGGAGTGGACAAAGTTCCGGACCGTGCGGGGCTGGGTGATCGGCCTGTTGCTCGCAGCGGTGCTGACCGTCCTGCTCGGTTTCACCGTGCTGGGCGGGCCGACGCCGTGCGGCGCCGCGACCGACTGTGTTGTCGTCGGCCCGAACGGTGAGGCTGTGGTGGACCGCTTCGTCTTCGTCCAGCAGGAGCTGACGGGTGACGGCAGCATCACCGCCCGGGTGAGTTCACTGACCGGCAGGATTCCTGATTTCGACGCTCCGGAGGGGGCGGACCCGGTGGCGGGCAGAACCCGGCCCGGCGTGGTGCCATGGGCGAAGGCGGGGGTGATCATCAAGGAGAGCGGCACTCAGGGATCGCCGTACGCAGCCGTCATGCTCACCGGCGGGCACGGTGTTCGCATGCAGGACAATTTCACGAATGATGTTGCCGGCGCACAGATCCCGTCGACCGAGCCGCACTGGCTGCGACTGACCAGGGCCGGCGACACCGTGACCGGATACGAATCCACCGACGGGAGGACCTGGATCCCGGTCGGGACCGCACAGCTGACCGGGAATCCCGCCACGGTGCACGCGGGGATGTTCGTTGCGTCTCCGGAATACGAGGTCACCACACAACAAGTCGGCGGCACCAACTCGATCGGTGATCAGAGCCAGGCAACCGCGGCGTTCGACAACGTCGACCTGGAAGGAGGGGCCTCCGGAGGCGAGTGGACCGTGCTGGGCATCGACGGCGAGGACTCCAGCGGTTCCGACCAGCCGGGTGAGGCCGGCGGAAACGGCCCGGACCGGAATGTTGCCGCAGCCCCCGCGGTGCAGCAGTTCGTCGAATCGGACGGCACCTTCACCATGACCGGATCCGGCGACATCGCCCCGGCCGTTGCCGGTCCCGGCGGGAACACCATCGAACGCGGTCTGGTCGGGGTCTTTGCCGGATTGGTCGCCATCCTGGTGGTCAGCACATCGTTCGTGACTGCGGAATTCCGGCGGGGCCTGATCCGCACCACGTTCATCGCCAGTCCTCGCCGTGGCCGGGTGTTGGCCGCGAAAGCCGTCGTTCTTGGCACTGCCACGTTTGTCGTGGGATTGGTCTCGGCTCTGATCGCGGTGGTTGTCATCACCCAGCTGCGACGAAGCGCGGGCGGGATCGTTCTCCCGGTCTCGTTACTCACCGAAGTGCGGGTGGTCGTCGGGACCGCCGCGCTCCTTGCTCTTGCCGCCGTGTTCGCCCTGGCCGTCGGGACCATCCTGCGGCGGAGCGCCGCCGCGCTGACCGTCACCATCCTGCTGACCGTGCTGCCGTATCTGCTCGCGGTCGCGTCCGTGCTGCCTGCCGATCCCGCGCAGTGGTTGCTGCGGATCACCCCGGCCGCCGGTTTCGCGGTGACGCAAAGCACGCCGGAGTACGCACAGGTCGACACCGCCTATCTGCCGTCGATCGGGTTCTTCCCGCTGGCACCCTGGGCCGGCTTTGCGGTGCTCTGCATCTGGACGGCACTGGCTCTCGGCCTGGCGAATGTCGCACTGCAGCGGCGGGACGCGTGAAATCCGCGCTGCACGCGGAATGGACCAAGCTCCGCACTGTCCCGGGGACCGGATGGCTGCTGCTCGTGGTGGTGGTGCTGACGGTCGGACTGAGCTGGTTGGCCACGTCAGCGGTGCATTTCCAGGCCCGGGAACTGCAGGATCAGGTGAAGATCAGCCTCGTCGGAGTTCAGGCGGGCCAGGCGGTCGTGGCCGTGCTCGGGGTGTTGATCATCACCGGCGAGTACAGCTCGGGGATGATCCGCAGCACCCTGGCGGCCATTCCTCGGCGGTGGCCGATGCTGGCGGCGAAGGCCACTGTGCTCACCGGCATGGTGCTGCTCGCCGGCACTGTCGCCGTGCTCGGGTCGCTGATGCTGGCCAGGCTCACCCTGCCAGGCAACGGTTTCACCGCAACCAACGGTTTCACTGTGCTGTCCCTGACCGACCCGCAAACGCTGCGGGCGACAGCGGGGTCGATTCTCTACCTCGCTTTGATCGGTCTGCTCAGCCTCGGGATGGCGACCCTGATCAGAGACACTGCGGTGGCCGTCGGCGTCGTCCTCGGACTGCTGTACCTCTTTCCGATTCTGATCCAGGTAGTCGGCGACCCGGATTGGAAGCGGCGCCTCGAGCAGATTGCACCCACGAATGCCGGCCTCGGCATTCAGTCGACCGTCGACCTGCAGAGCCTCGCGATCAGCCCCTGGATGGGGATGGGTGTCCTTGCTGCGTGGGCCACCACTGCGATGGTTGCCGCCGCGGTGATGCTCCGGTGGCGTGACGCATAGACGTGTCGAGCACCGCGGCCGCACCCGGGCGTTTTTGGCAGCCGATTGGGCTTCCGCCGGGTCAGAGGCCGGCACCGAAGCAACTGAACGGCGCCGGCAACCCGGAATCCGCGCCCGCCGCCGCCACCGCTTCCGCCAGCGCGGTGGCCGGACTGGCACCGTCGATCAGTCGCTCGTGGTAGCCGACCATGGTGGCCTCGGCGACGGTGTCAGAGATCTTGCTGGTCCCGCTGATCACCGTCGGCACCCCGCTGCGGACCAGCGCAGCAACCAGTCCGAGTGGCTCGCCACCGGGCCGGTCGTCGGTCTGCCCGACATCACAGCTGGACAGCACCACCTGGCCGGGCAGGGTTGGATTCGGCGCCAGGTCGTAGCCGAACAGCAGTCCGTCGGCGAACTGCACACCGGAGAACAACGGGTTCTCCGCCTCGTGGTGGCCGTGCGCGGCGATGTGCACCAGGCCCGCCTGCGGGATGGCGTCGAGGACGGCTCGACCGGTCGCGTCCGCGCCGACCAGCAGGCGCGAGCCCGGGTGCAGGGCGGCAACGGCGCAGGCTTCCTTCTCCCCGTTCGACAGTCCGGGACCGGCGGCGACCAGCACCCCGTGATCGGCCGGGCGGGATCGAGCAGTCGTCAACCCGGCCAGCGCCCTGGTCACCGACGACGAGACCGTCACCGGCCGTCCGGCCAGTCCCGGTAGCAGCAGCCACGGCACGGTCGCCATCTGACCGACGGCGGCGATCAGCACCGGACCGGCGCCGACGACGTCGAGCACCGGGGTGAACACGTCCGAGAACTGCTGCAGGGAGGACGCCAACGAACGGGCGGCCACCGCCCTCACAGCGTCCGGGACCCGCTCCTCGGCCAGCAGGTCAAGGTCGCTCTGCAGCCGATGCCGCTGCCGTTCCATGCCGTTCCGCTCGGCCAGCACCCGGTGCACGGCGCGCCCGGCGGTGATCACCAACGCATGGATCTGCCCGCCCCCGACGAACAGCGCGACCACTCCCGCATCCGGTCGGTGCTCGGCCAATGCTCGTTGCACCGCGGTCAATGTCGGTGGCCTATCGGCCTTCCCCATCCCGGACGCGGTCCACGAGCGTGGCCCGTACCCGCCTCCGCAGTTCGGCGACCCGACGATCCGCCGCTGTGGATCTCGGCCGCCGTACAACAGGGCGGACCGTGCGTGCTCGTCGGCCATGCGCAAAGCGCGCCCAGATCCTCTGCGAGGACTGGGTCGACCGGTGGTCGGATGGCGGGCAATCTCGTGGTGACGGCTCTTGCGCGTTCCAACCATTGCAGGATCGCGGCGGGTGATCCAGTGGCGACAGCGGTTCGCAGGCCGAGTCTGGTCAGCTCCCGACCGTGCACGCGGCTGCCGATTGCAGATCCTGTGATCCGAACCTGCGCCTGGAAATCGGCGAGATCATCGAGCCCTCGACGGACCTGCGGCAGGCCGGCGCGTCCGACGTCCGGTGACGATGCGATCCGGCCGGCGAGCAGCCTGGCGTGCAGTCGGGCACGCCAGCGGCAGGTCGACCGGTCGTTCGGCGCGCACCTCGATCACCAGCTTCTCGGCGCCGGCGTCATCACCGGTGTCGAGCAACGCTTCTGCCTCGAGCAACCGGACGGCCCGACGCGTCTTCGACATGTCCGCGCCTGTAGACGGTCGCGCCAGATCTTCTGCGCGTTCGGCGTCACGACGTGCCCGCGGATCGGGATGGTGCCGATTCGCCGAGACGAGCGGCGGCCCGTTGGCCGAGGATCTCGACGATCAGCGCTGCCGATCGTTCCCGCGCCGATACGGCGATCCGCGCCGCTCGTCTGGTCTTGGTGATTGCCGATGGAGGCATCACCGATGAGAACCTCGATCTCGGCCCGCACCACAGGGCGTCGGCGAGGTCGGCGGTCGCTCTGTTCTTTCGAAGGACTCGATGGCCTGCGTCAGCGAAGTCCTTCGCCTCGCCGAACAATCCGGACGACAGAATGACCCGAGCGCGGTCGAGTGCCGGACACCCGTCGCGGCACCTGGATGAACGTCGGTGGCCGGCGCCATCGTGTGCAGAGCGCCTGGTAGATCCCCGGTCGAGGTAACGGATGTAACCAAGGTTGTGGGTGGCCATGAAGAGCGAGCACGTCGACGCCCGTCAGCGCGTGCCACCCGGCGCACCCTCGGTGTCTGCCTGTGCGCTCTCGAGTCGACCCGCGAACATGTGCAGGACCCCACGGTTCATCAGGGCGATCGCGAGAGCTCCGCGCCGTCGTCGAGAGTGTCGTCGTGCAAGCCGCGATCGCCACCTCGAAGTGGCGGATCGCTTCCGCTGTCCGTCCGATTCGCGCCTGCAACAACTCCGCGATTCATCTCGCACCAGATGGTCGCTGCGGGGTGCAACCCCTCCGCCTCGTCCAACAGTGCGGTCGATCTTGCCGGATCTCCGAGCTCGGACATCTGATTCGCCAGGGTCAGCAGAACTCTCGCATGTAGCAGGCTTTCGTCAGGGCAGTCCCGCCGAAGCCGCTCCAGGGCCCTTTGCGCCCAGGAGGAGGCGAGAGACGGATGACCTCGATCTCCCTCGAGGCGCGCCCGTCGCCACATCCGGCGGACAGCCTCGACGTGCGACCGCTCGGGGTCTCGACGTCTCCTGAACGGACGCGACTCACCAATCCAGCATCACGCTTCGGGACGATCGATGTCGGACGACCGAACACGCCGCGCATCTGCTAGTTCTCGATCGAGGTTCGACCGAGCCCGATCAGCGACTGCGCGTCCTTGACGGTCCGAGGACCCTTGTCGCGAAGTTGGCGACGTAGCGTCCGGCGAGAACCGGTGCGGCGAAGCTGGTGCCGCTCCAGGTCGCGAAACCGCCGACAAAGGAATCCGGATCGACCGTGCCTCGGCTGCCTCTCAGTGGTCCTTCGAACGAGGTGTCCTGAGACCAGGCACCCTGGGCGGAGGTCGGTGCCGTCGACACCAGGTTGGCACCCGCGCTTCGGCGTTGACCCACGGACCATCGTTCGAAAACAGCGCCACTGTCGAGTCGGGATTCAGCGCTGCAACACTGGCCATCGGCATGTGAGCTGCCGTTGGTGAACGCGAGGATCGTCGGCGAAGGCTGCTGGATAGCTCCGTCGCATGGTCGAGTCATTGCCCGCCGCACAGAAAATCGCCGCTCCCGGCGGCAGCGAGTGCGAGCAACAGTTCGCGCAGGCCGGCCGTGTAGGTCACGTCGTCGCCGGTCTCCGAGTAATAGCCCAGAGACAGCACCAGCGCGTCGAATCGACCTCGCCTTCTGGACTCGATGGCACCGATCCGATCAGCGCATCGGTGAGCACGATTTCTGGAACGACCCCGTCGCTGTCCATCACCCGGATCGCCGTGATGTCGGCATCTGCACACGCCTGCCGCAATCAGACCCGCGATGAATGTCCCATGTCCGGAGTGGCTGTGCCGAGCAGACCGGTCATCGAGTCGGCGATGGCGCCGTCTGCCTCCGGGTCGGTGCGGATGATCGCCGTTGTCTCGGATCCATGCCCACCGATCAGCGATGGATCACCTGGCTTCACAGGGTCCGCGAACTGCAGTCCCACTGCATCGGCCGCGCTACGAACCAGGGGTGCGCACCCAGTCCGGTGTCCAGAACGACGACGTGCGGACGCTGGCGTCCGCCGACGATCGAAGCGGTGGGGGAAGCACAACGGAGACCGGTCCTCGACCACCGGATCCGGCAGAAGCATAGCTGCTCGAGTCCGGCCGCCATCCCCTCGGTGAAGGGATTGCCGTTGATCGGTGGCCATGCCACGCTGAAGGGATCGCCGAAGATGCTCGCTGTGCCCGCATGAACGGATTCCCACTGATTCGCGGCCGCCGCGACATCAGGTGGTTCAGCCCAACCGCTCGGCTCAGCCGGCGCATGTCTCCGTCGTCGAAGGCGGCCTGCCTGATCGCCTGCAGCAACGGCCAGACGTCGACGGCCGGCGCGGGTCCGTCCGACGCTGACTCGAAACGCACCGGGAAGACCAGCGGCAACTTGAATTCGGCGGCCAGGGTGAGCAGTCTGGCCCGCCGATCGTGTTCCGGGTCGTCGCTGGGCCGAAACGGATTTCGCTCCAACCATCGCAGCGGCAGCCCGGACAGCTCGACGGCCTTGCGCAGCAACTCCAACAATTCTTCGGCGTCATCGCGGTCGCTCGCCGTGACCAGCAACGTGTCGCCGACGTAAACGGTGGCCGAGGGAGCCTCACCCGTCGTCAGCCGGACCGCAGTCGACGGATCCAGCACCCGGGCATCGAACCGGGTGAGCGGATCCTCCAGGAAGCGCCGCCCCTGGTCGCGGGCGCGGTCGTTCGGGCCATCGGGGTTCACGGGCTGGTTCACAATGCGCCTCCAGGTGGGAAATCACGGGCTGACCGGGTCAGCAGTGTTGAACAGTGCGCCGTCAAGGCCGCGGATTCATCGCCCGATCACGGCCAACTCTGGTCGGGAGCTACGACCGATCGGGAGCAGCTCACGGCGTTCGGCGTTACCGGCCGGGAAGCCGGTCGCAATCAGGGAGTTCAGGTACCGGCCGGCGAGAACCGGTGCCGCGAAGGATGTTCCACTCCAGGCCGCGAAGCCGCGGAAGTCGTCCGGGTCGACCAGCGATCGCACCCGGCCACCCGGCCCGAGGAAGGCCAGACCCGCTCTCGCCCCGCCGTCGGGCAGCCGGGGCGACGCCGAGACCAGGTTGACCCCGGTTGCCTCGCTCGTCACCCACGGTCCATCGTTGGAGAACGGCGCCACGGAGCCGTCGGGGCCCAGTGCCGCGACCGAGACCAGCGGCAGGACGGCGGGATCGGCGAATTCCGGGTCGATCGCAAACGCCGCCGGATACGACGGTCGACTCGAGGCATCATTGCCGGCGGCCGCGAACACCGCGACGCCGAGCCGACCCAGGTCCAACAGGATGTCCTTCAGCCCTGAGGTGTAGCGGACGTCCTCCCCCGTCTCCGCGTAATAGCCGAGCGACAACACGATCGCATCGGCCCAGCCAGGGCTATCCCGCTGACGGGACCGCACCACATCCAGCGCCCGGATCAGTTTGTGCTCCGGAACGATGCCGTTCGCCTGCATCACGGTGAGCGCCACGATGTCCGCGTCCGGGCTGATCTGCCGGAGCAGGCCGGCGATGAACGTGCCGTGGCCGGTGTGCGTCGGCAGGCTGCCCAGCAGCGGGTCGACCGCTGCGGTGTCGTGATCGTCAGTCGGGCTGTCGGGCAGTTCATCGCGGCGGTGTCCGCTAGCGACGTCGGGTCCCACCACCCGGCCGTCGTCGAACCTGATGGTGGTGTCCGGCGGGTCGGCGGCGAACCAGGGATGGTCGCCGACACCGGTGTCGAGCACCACCACCCGAGGACGACGCCCGGTCCGACTTGTTCGGGGCGGCTGCACCGTCAACGTCACCGGTCCGTGCCCGCCCGCCCCGCTGACCCCGTAGCCGTCCAGCCCTATCCGGCCGTGGCCGAGCGCGAACGGATTGCCGCCCACCTGTTCTGCGGAGGTCATCAGATGGTTCAGGCTCACCGAGCCGGCCCGGTCGGGGCCGAGCCGCCGCCGCAGTTCCTGCACCACCGACCACGGATCCGGCCCGCCGCCGCGACCCCCGTCGAACGTTCCGTCACCAGGCACGATCCGGACTCCGGACGTCAGCACGCCGGGAATCTGGTTCGCGTCCAGGCTCGCCCGATCACCGGTCAGCCAGTCGGGTCCGTCTGCCGCACAGGAGAACTCGGCCAGCACCTCGCGCAGGGCGGATCCGACCGCACCTGCAGTGGTCGCATCGCGGGCGGCGACGATCAGTCCTTCGGCGTTGTAGGCCGTCGGTACCCGGGCGAAGTCGGACGCGCTGATCGACGGGGCATCCAGGATCCGGCCGGCGAACGCGCGGACGGCCAACCCAGTGTGGGCACTGCCGCGCTCGGCGAGATCGAACGGAATGGTCATCGATTCAGTGGTTGTTCTCGCCGGCTGATTCCACAGCTACAGGTGCACCGCGGGGGTCACCACGGGCAGGGTCAGCGACGGGTCGGAATCCAGGGTCGGATGCAGCACCAGTTGCGCCGGGCCGGCCGGGACGGCGTCGAAGACGAACCGCCCGGACTCGTCGCACTCGGCGGTCAGCGTCTGGTCACCCACCCGCAGCTCGGCGTGCAACCGCCCGCCGGGAGCTGCCCAACCGTCCAGCCGCACCGAACCGTCGCGTTGCGGGTTCACCACGACCATCACCGTCAGGCTGTCGCTGGCGAACGTGACCCGTCGGGCGTGCTCGACGGACCGGGTGCCGGACGCGCCGGAGACGGAGAGTTCGGACTCCACCAGACGGGCGAACTCGGCGTCCAGGCTCTGCGCGTCCAGCCCGAAAAGCACCAGGTCAGGCAGCATCTCGGGCATCGGATCGACCGTGTCGTAGATGGCCAACAGGTCGCTGAGGATCCGCAGGTCCGCGCGATCCATCGGGCCTGCGTCGGGATCCAGTTCGTCATCCAGATCGAACGCCAAAACGCCTTCGGCGGTGTTGGCCACACCCGTCCGATCGGGGACGCCATCAGATGCCGTCATGTCCAGTCTCCCCCGTCGAGTCGAGCCCGCAGCTTTGCCAAGCAGCGCCCTCGTGTTGGACCGATGGATCCCACCGGTATGCCCAGATCCACTGCGATTGCGGCGTAATCAGGTCGTGGTGCAAAGGCGATCACCGCCAGCAATCGGCGGCACCGTTCGGACAATTCGGCGACCATCTCCCACAGTCGTCGCTGCTGATCGCTGAGCACGGCGGTGTGTTCGGCCGACGGTGCTCTCGGCAGGTCGTCGTCGGTCGGCTCTTCATTCGATCGTTTGGCGCTGTTCGCCCGCTCGCGCCAGGCCAGCCGGCGCAGGCTCACCGTCAGCCAGCGGACAACGGCCAGCGGATCGCTCACGCTGTCCTTGCTGCGCACCAGCGACATGAAGGTCTGCTGGACGACGTCCTCCGACTCCGCCGCCGTCAATCCGCACTGCCGTGCGGTGTGCCAGAGCAACGGGCTCACCAGCCGGACCAGAGTGTCGATGGCGCCCGGCACACCCTGCCGGTACTCGTCGAACGCCGTCCCGGCCCGGACCACCAGATCACCGACATCCTGCCGCCGGCGCCGTGTCTGATCGGTTACGGCCGGTTCGTTCACCGTGACGCCTGACTGCGGACCCGGCTGGCTGGGAACCGCGTCGGCCGGAACGACGGATGACGTGGGCAGGGCGGTGCCGGCCGTCGATGACGCAGCCACCGAGCCGGTGACGGTGGTGCCCTGATCGGCCGCGATCACTGTGAAGACCTCCCGTGCCTGGGCAGCGGGCAACCCGCCACGTCCGGGACGGCACGGGCGGTCGAGAAATCGTTCTCGCGCACGGGTCCTCCCGGACATGACGGGTAGTTGTGAGCTGCCTGTGTTCTCCTACCAGCAGCTTAGGGGCGGCACATTCCGCTCGGGAAGGACCTGTACCCCTCAGTCAGGCCTGTCCGAACACCCACCAAGAGCGACCCCGGTCGAGGCTGATACCGCGTCAGGCGCTCGGAATGCTTGATGTGATGTGATCTGGGTCACTCGAGGGCAACCTCGGGTCCGGCTCAGGTGTCGCCGTCGGCCGGCGGCTGCTGCTCGCCGTCCGGCTCCGGCTCGGCGGAAGCGTCCGCACCGGGCTCGATGCCGGCGTCATCCTCGGGCTTAACCAGTGCTTCGGGATCGACCGGCGCGGCGGGGTCGACCAGTAGCGCGGCCAGGGTACTGCCGACGATCCGGCGGAAGGTCCGGCCGGCGACGGTCCGGTCAAGCACTGCCACCTCGAGTTGCGCCGGCAGCAGCTCCCGCGGCGCATTTTCACCGGTGGTCCCGAGGGCGGCCACTGCGGCGCGCAGTGCCGTCGGCAGGTCCCAGCCCTGGGTGAACGACGCGGTCAGTGCGGTGATCACCGGCTCGGTGACGCCTCCCATCACCACGAACCGTCGTTCGTCCACGATCGAACCGTCGTAGGAGATCCGGTAGAGCTGGTCGGCTCCGACCGCCGTGCCGACGCCCCCTGCTCCCGCTCCGCTGACCTCGGCGACGCACAGCTCGACCTCGAACGGCTTCTGGTGCTCGGAGAAGATCGACCCGACGGTCTGCGCATAGGCGTTGGCCAACCACCGGCCGGTCACATCCCGGCGGTCGTAGGAGAATCCGCGGACGTCGGCGAGCCGAATACCCGCCGTCCGCAGGTTCTCGAACTCGTTGTACCGGCCGACCGCCGCGAAGCCGATCCGGTCGTAGATCTCGCTGACCTTGTGCAGCGTCGGCGAGTGGTTCTCGGCCACGAACAGCACACCACCGGAGTACGTCGTGACCACCACACTGCGGCCACGGGCGATGCCCTTGCGGGCGTACTCCGAGCGGTCCCGCATGAACTGCTCGGGTGAGGCGTAGATCGGCATCGTCACGGTGGACGGGCTCCTTGCTGACGAGGTCGCTGTACGAAGCGATCAATTCCGGCGTTCTCGGTCGACGCTGCGGGCAGCTACCCGCCGGGCTTGAGCATCCGTCCGGCCACAACGGACTCGGTCACCACGCCGACCTCGTCGTCGGACCATCGCACCGCACCGGCGGCTGTCACCGACACCACCACCGGGAAGATCCGCCGGGTCAGGTCCGGCCCGCCGGTGGCGCTGTCGTCATCGGCCGCGTCGTAGAGCGCCTCGATCGTTGCGCGCACCGTCGTCGCCAGGTCCGCGCCGGCCTCGTACCGTTTCTTCAGGGCCGAGCGGGCGAACATCGACCCGGATCCGACGGCGAAGTAGTCGTGCTCCTCGTACTTTCCGCCGGCAATGTCGTAGGAGAAGATCCGCCCCGGTCCGGTGACCACACTCTCCGGCGTCTGCAGGTCGGCGCCGAACGCGGTCGCGTCCTCCAACCCGGCGAACAGCGGCACGACGGCCAGGCCCTGCATGGCCATCCCCAGGTTCCCGCGGATCATCGTGGCGAGCCGGTTCGCCTTGCCGTCCAGGGAGAGCCGGACACCCTCGATCTTCTCGTAGTGCTCCAGCTCCAGCCGGAAGAGCCGCACCATCTCCACGGCCATCCCGGCGGTGCCGGCGATGCCGATGGCCGAGTGGGAGTCGGCGATGAAGACCTTCTCGATGTCGCGCTGGGCGATGATGTTGCCCATGGTGGCCCGCCGGTCGCCGGCCATCACCACTCCGTCCGCGCAGGTCGCGGCGACGATCGTGGTGGCATGCGGTAACGCTGCAGCCGCTACCTCTGGAGCCCGCACACCGGGCAACAGGTGCGGCGCCGCGTCGGCCAGGAACTCGGTGAACGAGCCGTTACCCGGCCGGAGGTACGCGGCCGGAACCGCCGATGCAGGCCATGGCGAAGCCTGCCGGTCGGACGTCACTGGCCGCCCTTCTGCACGTAGGACCGAACGAAGTCCTCCGCGTTGGATTCCAGCACGTCGTCGATCTCGTCGAGGATGTCGTCGGTCTCGGCGGCCAGCTTCTCCCGCCGCTCCTGACCGGCAGCACCGGCGGCATCGGCAGCGTCGTCGTCGCCGTCCCCGCCACCCTGTCGAGTGGTCTGTTCCTGGGCCATATTCATTTCTCCGATCTCTGGATCGCTGCTGCCGACTTTACCCACGGGGACCGACAACGGACGCGGAGCACCCCGGATGGCCGCCGCCGATTGCTACTGCCTGGTCAGCGCATCCACCAGTTCGGTCGCGTCGTCGGCGGCGTCCAACAGCGCACCGACATGGGCCTTGGTGCCGCGGGTCGGTTCCATGGTGGGGATCCTGACCAACGAGTCGCGGCCGATGTCGAAGATCACCGAGTCCCAGGATGCGGCTGCCAACCGGTCCGCGTACTTGGCCACGCACCGGCCTCGGAAGTAGGCCCTGGTGTCCTCCGGCGGCGTGGTCATCGCTTCCAGCACGGCCTCCTCCGTCACCAACGTCTTCATCGAGCCACGGAAGACCAGCCGGTTGTACAGGCCCTTGTCCTTGCGGACGTCGGCGTACTGCAGGTCGACCAGCGCCAGCCGGTGCGCGCCCCAGGAGAGCCCGTCACGGCTGCGGAAACCCTCCAGCAGACGTAGTTTCGCCGGCCAGTCGAGTTCGTCGGCCAGATCGAGCGGATCGCCGCCGAGCCGGTCCAGCACGCTGATCCACCGGTCGAGCACATCGGCGGTCTGCTCGTCGACGTCATCGCCGTACTCCGCGGCGACGAACTTGGCGGCCGCCTCGTGGTAGGCCTTCTGCACGTCGAGCCCGGTGAGCCGCCGGCCGTCGGTGAGCGGCACGGTGACCTTCAGCGTCGGGTCGTGGGAGATCTGGTGCACCGCGGCGACCGGATGCGCCAACTCGACAGATGGCAACGCCCAGCCGGACTCGATCATCGACAGCACCAGGGCCGCGGTGCCGAGCTTGAGGTAGGTGGCGATCTCGGCGAGGTTCGCGTCGCCGATGATGACGTGCAGCCGACGGTGCTTGTCGGCGTCGGCGTGCGGCTCGTCGCGGGTGTTGATGATGCCCCGCTTGAGGGTCGTCTCCAGGCCGACCTCCACCTCGATGTAGTCCGAGCGCTGGCCGAGTTGGAACCCGTCGGTCTGACCGGACGGCCCGATCCCGACGCGGCCGGCACCCGAGAACACCTGGCGGGAGGCGAAGAACGGCGTCAATCCGGAGATGATGGCCGGGAAGGGGGTGTCGCGACTGCACAGGTAGTTCTCGTGGGTGCCGTAGGACGCGCCCTTGCCGTCGACGTTGTTCTTGTACATCTGGATCGGCTTCGAGGCCGGCAACGCCGCCGCCAACCGGGCGGCCGCCTCCATCACCCTTTCGCCGGCCTTGTCGTACAGCACGCCGTCCAGCGGGTTGGTGACCTCGGGCGCGGAGAACTCCGGGTGCGCATGATCGACGTAGAGCCGTGCCCCGTTGGACAGGATGACGTTCGCGGCGCCGATGTCGTCGACGTCGGGCTCGGCCGCCCCGAACAGCGCGGAGAGGTCGTACCCACGGGCGTCCCGCAGCGGCGACTCGACCTCGTAGTCCCATCTCGGGCGTCGGGCCCGGGGCGCCGCCACCGATGCGGCGTAGGCGAGAACGACCTGGGTGGAGGAAATCACCGGGTTGACCCCGGGCTCCCCGGGCACCGAGATGCCGTACTCGACTTCGGTACCCATGATGCGACGCACAGTCATGATTCGAATCTAGTGCGGCAGGATCAGCTACATGGACCCCGCACCGCCGACCTTGGCCGAAGAACCCGGCCGGCGCGCCCTGAGCGCCCGCTGGAACTCCTGGCTGCAAGGCATCACCGGGAGCCGCCGGTGGCGCGATCGACCGCTCGGCGAGCTGCTCAACATCGACCGTTCGGTGCTCGTCCAGGCACTGAAGATCGCCCTCTCGGCCGGTCTTTCCTGGGCACTGGCTTCCTGGTGGTTCAGTTCTCCGTCACCGATCTGGGCGCCGATCACGGCCTCGCTGATCGCCCTGCTGACGGTGCAGGCGTCGATCCGGGACGCGGTGGAGAAGATCGTCGCGGTGCTGATCGGGATCGCGGTGGCGATCCTGCTCGGCGGGATCATCGGTCTGCACGCCTGGTCGATCGCGGTGATCGTGGCGGTGGGATTCCTGGTTGGAAAGGTCTTGCGGCTGAACGGCGGCGCCGCGGCGCAGATCCCGATCAACGGCCTGTTCGTGTTGGCTCTGGGCAGCGGGGGCGGGCAGGTGACCGACCGGCTGCTGGACACGCTGCTCGGCGCCGGGGTGGCGGTGGTCGTCAACTTCGCCGTCATCCCGCCGAATTATGTCTCGTCCGCGACCAGGTCGGTGGCCGCGCTGGCCGACGGCGTCGCCGACGTGCTGGCATCGATGGCTGAGGGGATCAGTGTTCCCTGGCCGATCGAGCACGCCGCCGGCTGGCTGCGGACCGCTCGTGACCACGGGCGATTCGCCACCGTGGCGGAGTCCGATGTCGAACGGGCGAGTCAGTCGTTACAGATGCATCCGGGTCGATCTTCCTGGACCGGCTCGCTGGAGCGGCTGAAGCAGACCAACGACACCCTGCAGATCGTCGAGGTCCAGGTGCGGACGCTCGCTCGCACGCTGCGGGACATTGCCACCAAGCTGCCGAGCGGGACCGGTCGACAACCGCCGATGCCGATGGCGTCGGGAATGCTCGCGGCCACCAGCGATGCCATCGAGGCGTTCGCGCACACCATGCTGCGCGCCGAGAAGGACACCAAGGCCGTGGTGGTCGGCAACGCCGCGCGGCGCTCCATCGATCTCGCCAGGGAGCGGATCACCGCCATCAACGCCGACCTCGGCGACATGTTGGCGGCCAACCTGTCTCGCGGGGTGTTCCTCGGGGCGCTGGTGGTGGAGACCGGCCGGATCCTGGACGAACTGGACGCCGGGCTGACCGCGATGGACGGTTCGGACATCGGGACGGATCCGATCGACTGATCGCACTTCACGCCCAGGGCAGCGCGGACCTGGCGGCCCAGTACTCCTCCGCCGGCTCCGCCGAACCGGTCAGTTCGGCCAGATCATCGCCGGACAGATCGAGTCGGTCGGCAAGCAGGTTCGCGTGGAGTTGCCCGACCCCGGCCGCACCGAGCAACACCCGATCCGCCCACGGCTGCTGGCCGGCGGCCGCCAACGCCACCGCATCGGGACCGACCCCGAGCCGGCCGGCGACCGCCAGCAATGCCGGTGGTGGGTCGGTCACCAGTCGACCGTTCGCCAATGCCTCCTTGACGATCACCGTGACCTCACGGCGTGACGCGGTGGCCAGCGCGGCCGCGGCACTGGTCTCCAACAGGTTCCAGGTCGCCTGGACCGACGAGAACAACGCGGCGCCCGCGCGGTCGACGTCCAGCGCGCGCAGGATCGTCTCCCCTTGCGCCGGTCCGGACACCGAGAAGCCCACTGCCACACCGGCGTCGCGGAGGTCCGCCAACGCGTCCAACAGCTCGTCGTCCCCGAACAACGGTGAATCCGGCGTCAGCGAGTGCACCTGGTAGAGCTGGAACCTCGGCAGGGTTGCCCTGGTCAACGCGAGCTGACGCTCGAATTGTTCGAGCGTGTGGTTCTTCACCTCGTGCACCGCGGCGGACGGGTCCCAGTTGCCGACGTACTCGTAGCCCCACTTGCTGGAGATGGTCGGCGCCTTCGCCGGCCAGTCGGGGTCGGCCTCGGCGCGTTGTCGCCACCACTGCCCGACGAACTCCTCCGCGCGACCGTACGAACGGGCGGTGTCAATCCAGTCCACACCCGCCGCCGTTGCCGCGTCCAACACGCGAAAGGTGTTGTCGCGGAACGACTCGACGTCGCGATGCCGGGGCAGCTCGTCGGTGCTGCCGGTGTTGATGTAGGCCGGACGACCCAGCACAGCGGTGCCCAGCGCCCATCGTGCCCGCCGCCGCCGGCGCACCGGCCCGACGGTGGGCATGACAAACCGAGGGTCCGTCATCGGACTGTTCACCCGGGCAAGTTACAGGTACTGACCCGTGTTGGACGCCGTGTCGATGGCCCGCGAGCCCTCTGACTGCTTGCCCGACACCAGCGTGCGGATGTAGACGATCCGCTCACCCTTCTTGCCCGAGATCCGCGCCCAGTCGTCCGGGTTCGTGGTGTTGGGCAGATCCTCGTTCTCGGCGAACTCGTCGGTGATCGCCTCGAGCAATTGGGACACCCGGAGCCCGTTGATCCCGGTTTCGATCCGCGCCTTGATGGCGGACTTCTTGGCTCGGTCGACGATGTTCTGGATCATGGCACCGGAGTTGAAGTCCTTGAAGTACAGGACCTCCTTGTCCCCGTTCGCGTAGGTGACCTCGAGGAACCGGTTCTCGTCCGTCTCGGTGTACATCCGCTCGACGGTGTGCTGGATCATCGCCGCGATGCAATCCCGACGGTCGCCGCCGAACTCGGCGAGGTCCTCCGGGTGGATCGGCAACTCGGGAATCAGATACTTGGTGAAGATGTCCCTGGCGGCCTCGGCGTCCGGCCGTTCGATCTTGATCTTCACGTCGAGTCGACCCGGTCGCAGGATCGCCGGATCGATCATGTCCTCGCGGTTGGAGGCGCCGATCACGATGACGTTCTCCAAACCCTCCACGCCGTCGATCTCGCTGAGCAGCTGCGGAACGATCGTGGTCTCCACATCGGAGGAGACGCCGGTCCCACGGGTCCGGAACACCGAGTCCATCTCGTCGAAGAACACGATCACCGGGGTGCCGTCCGAGGCCTTCTCCCGGGCGCGTTGGAAGATCAGCCGGATCGTCCGTTCGGTCTCGCCGACGTACTTGTTGAGCAGCTCCGGACCCTTGATGTTCAGGAAGTAGCTGGTGACCTTCTCCTCGCCGCGCAACAGGGCCACCTGCTTGGCGAGCGAGTTGGCCACCGCCTTGGCGATCAGCGTCTTGCCGCAACCGGGCGGTCCGTAGAGCAGGACACCCTTGGGCGGCCGCAGCTGGTACTCGGCGAACAGATCAGCATGCAGGAACGGGAGTTCGACGGCGTCTCGGATCTGCTCGATCTGCCGGATCAGGCCACCGATGTCGCCGTACTCGACGTCCGGGACCTCTTCCAGCACAAGGTCTTCGACCTCGGACTTCGGCACCCGCTCGTAGGCGTAGCCGGCCTTGCTGTCCACCAGCAGGGAATCGCCCGGCTTCAGAGCGATGTCCATCAGGGGGGCTGCCAGGTGGACGACCCGCTCCTCGTCGGCGTGTCCGACGACCAGCGCACGGTCGCCGTCGAGCACCTCGCGGAGCGAGCAGACCTCACCGATGACGTCGTAGTGGCCCGCTTCGACCACCGTCAGGGCTTCGTTCAACCGAACCTGCTGCCCGCGCTTGAGGGTGTCCACCTCGACCGTGGGTGACACCGCAAGACGCATCCGACGACCACCGGTGAAGACCTCCACCGAGCCGTCCGGACCCGACGAGAGGAAAACGCCGTAGCCGCTCGGCGGCTGCGCGAGCCGGTCGACCTCTTCCTTGAGCTGCAGCAGCTGGGCGCGGGCATCCCGCAGGGTGACGACCAGTTTTTCGTTCCGCTCCGACAGCGCGTTGATCCGATTGGCGGATTCGGTGAGCTGACGTTCCAGGGGGCGGGTGTCACTGGGCACGATCGCAAGCCGGCGCCGGAGCTGCGCCACCTCGTCGTTCAACACGCGAATCTGGGCGCTCAATTGCGCCGGGGTCTGGCGGTAACCGTCCTCCGGGCCGGAGCCCGAACCCTGTCCGGCACCGTCCGATGAGTCGAAATCGGTCACATTGCCCTCCCCTCGAGTCGGAGCCCTGCAAACTCAAAGCCTACCTGTGGCAACCGACAGAGCCGGGGAATTTGCGCTCGACTGCACGTGTGTTCGAGATCATGTCGCCACCGCCGAGATCGGCCATCATGGCTCTGAGCAGGCGATTTCGACGCACGCGGGGAGCTGCGGGGATGGATCCGCCCGGAGGTGTGACCTCCGGCGCAGTCAGATTGTTACCCGGCTGTCATGCCGGGAAAACGTCGCGCGACCGCTTCGGTCAACGCCCGCCCGATGTCGGCCGACGCTGCGGCCGAGGTGCGGTGACCCCGGGAGCGAGCCGGCGCGCGGTCAGCAGGAAGGCGGTGTGGCCCATCATCCGATGCTCCGGACGCACGGCCAGCCCGACCAGATGCCACGGTCGGTGGAGGGACTCCCAGGCGGCAGGTTCGGTGAATCCGCCGTGCCCCCGCAGGTCTTCGGCGATCCTGGACAGCTGGGTCGTCGTCGGCACGTAGACCGTCAGGACGCCACCGGGGACCAGTGCATCGGCCACCGTTTCCAGCACCGACCAGGGTTCGAGCATGTCGAGCACGATCCGGTCCACCTGACCGCTGTGCTCGTTGAGGTCGCCGACGGTCAGGAGCCAGTTCGGGGGACGATCCCCGAAGAACCGCTCGACGTTGCGGATCGCATGGTCGGCGTGATCCTGGCGGACCTCGTAAGAGATCACTCTGCCCTCCGGCCCGACCGCCCGCAGCAGCGAGCAGGTCAGCGCGCCAGAGCCGGCGCCGGCCTCGAGAACCGTTGCACCAGGGAAGATGTCGCCCCAGTGAACGATCTGAGCGGCGTCCTTCGGGTAGATCACCGCGGCGCCGCGCGGCATCGAGAGCACGTAGTCGGTGAGCAGGGGCCGGAGCGCAAGGTAGGGCGTGCCGTTGGCCGAGTTGACCACGCTGCCCTCGGGTTGACCGATCAGGCTGTCGTGCTCGAGGCCGCCGCGATGGGTGTGATAGATCGCGCCCGGCTCCAGGACGACGGTGTACTTGCGGCCCTTGGAGTCCGTCAACTGCACCCGGTCGCCCGGCCGGAAATCACGATTCACAGACATCCTCTTCTCGACATGGCCGACCGGACCCTACGGTGCCGGGTCACTGACGCGACCATTTTCGGGATCGGGAGCTGTTCAACACGGCGACAATGTCCTCCCGTCGCAGCACGCCGGCCGGCTGGCCCGACTCGTCGACCAACAGGAAGTCTGCGGCGTCGACGACCCTGGTGCGCTCGGCGATCTCGGACGGATCGTCGTCGGTGAGCACAATCGTCTCCGGTCGCCACGGCCGGGAAACCAGCGACGCGGGTGCGCGTGGATCACGATCGGCCAGCGCCCGGGCGGCCGGAATGTCGAGCAGCCCGCGAGCGACCCCGTCCGCCTCGGTCAGCACCACGTCCCGTTCCGCAGCCGCTTCGAGAGCGAGGGCGACGGGGGTCTCGGTGGGGAGTTGGGCGACCGGGCGCGCGATGGAAGCGATGGGCACATCCGCCGGCCAGCCGGCCGAGCGCCCGTGCTGCCGACCCTCACCGGCCGCACCGACCGCGACGAACAAGGCCATCGCCACGGCGATCCCGGCGGGCAACAGCCCGGCGGACCCGGCATCGAGCAGCATCAGGACCGCCCAGCCGACCAGCGCCACGGCGATGACGTAGCCACCGATCACCGCTGCTGTCGTGCCGGCGCCCCGGTTGCCGAACGCGCTCCACACGCCGGCCCGCAGCACCCGGCCGCCATCCAACGGCAACGCGGGCAGCAGGTTGAACACCGCGACCACCAGATTGGACAGCGCGAGCAGCATCACCAACAACCAGCCGACGGTGCCGGGCGTGGTCGCGGCGACGGCGATCCAGAAGGCGCCCGCGATGACGGCCGAGACCGCCGGTCCGGCGGCGGCGATGATCGCCTCCTCCCGGGGCGATCGGGGTGCCTTCGACAGCTCCGAGACCCCACCGAGCAAGTAGAGCCGAACGCCGACCACCTGCATGCCGAGCACGCGGGCGGCCCAACAGTGCCCGAGTTCGTGGGCCAGCACGCTGACACCGAGCAGCACACCGAGAATGATCGACATCGCGATGGCCAGCCCGGTACCGGTACCCGGCACCACCTGTGAGATGACCGGCACGCCGAGCGCCACGATCACCGCGACCGAGAGCACCCAGGACGGCGACACCACGACCGGCACACCGCCGATCCGGCCCATGGCGAACCCGCGCGGGGACTCCCGCGGGCGGGGCGCGGCGGTACCGGACGCACTGGACTTCACCATCAAAGGGTAGTGGCAGGTCGGCGTGCCTTGGTCCGCACCCGCGGCGCTCACCTGCGAGGAATGCGTCGGGCGCCGTCCTGCCTGTCTCAGCCGTGACTGTCGGACCCGTGACCTACCGTTGACGTATGTCCACTTCGATCGCCGCCGACCCGTCGGAGTCGATCGCGCCCCTGACCCGGCGTCCGCTGGCGCTGTCGCCCTCCAGGGCCGGTGATTTCAAGACCTGCCCGTTGCTCTACCGGTACCGGGCCGTCGACCGGCTCCCCGAGCCGCCGAGCGCGCCCGCCGCGCGGGGCACCCTGGTGCACAGCGTGCTGGAGCAGATGTTCGGCAGGCCCGCGGCCGAGCGGACACCCGAGCTGACGGCCGCGGCGATCGGACCGGCGTGGGAGCGGATGGCGCAGGAGTATCCCGAGCTGAACGGCCTGTTGCCCGATGACGAACTGGCGGCCTGGTTGTCGTCCGCGCAGGACCTGGTCCGCACGTACTTCACCCTCGAGGATCCACGGCGTTTCGACCCGGAGGCCTGCGAGTTCGCGGTGGAGATCGAGGTGGCCAACGCTGTTCCGCTGCGGGGTTTCCTCGACCGACTCGACCTTGCGCCGACCGGCCAACTCCGGGTGGTCGACTACAAGACCGGCTTCTCGCCCGACCCGGATTTCGAGGCCAGGGCGCTGTACCAGTTGAAGTTCTACGCGTTGATGATCTATCGGCTGCGTGGCGTCGTCCCGGCGCAGCTCAAACTGATCTACCTGGCCGACGGCATGTCGTTGCAGTACGCGCCGTCGGAATCCGAGTTGCTCAGCTTCGAGAACGGCGTCGTCGCACTGTGGGCGGCGATCACCAGCGCATTGGAGACCGGAAACTTCCCCCCGCGGCCCAGCGGCATGTGCCGGTACTGCGCGCATCAGTCGGTGTGCCCGGAGTTCGGCGGTACCCCGCCGCCGTACCCCGGGAACCCGGGTGCTGCCGATTCCGCAGTTGCAGATCCCGCTGTCGGCGGCCCTGCTGTTGACGATCCCGCCGTCACCCGACCCGTCACCGCGGACGCCGCTTTCGACGTCTGAGCCTGCGCCGGTTCTCGCCGCTGGCTGTGCTTGGCGCTGGCGCCGTGCTACAGCCGGCAGGACCGGATGTCCGAGGCGAGGATCGCCTTCGCGCCGAGTTCGGCGAGCGCGTCCATCACCGGGTTGACCTCGTCGCGCCGCACCATGGCCCTGACCGCACGCCAGTCGGGATCGGCCAGCGGAGCGACGGTGGGCGACTCCAGGCCGGGCGTGATGGTGGTGGCCCTGGCCAGCAGCTCGACCGGGCAGTCGTAGTCGAGCATCAGGTACTGCTGGGCGAAAACCACTCCCTGCAGTCGGCTGCTCAGTTGCTTGGCCGCCGACGAGATCTCGGCGTCCATCCGGGTCAATAGCACCGCCTCGGACGCGCAGATGACGTCGCCGAATGCGACCAGGCCGTGCTGGCGCAGCGATCGCCCCGAGTCGACGACGTCGGCGATGGCGTCGGCGAGTCCCAACTGCACCGAGATCTCCACCGCCCCGTCCAGCCGGATCACCTGCGCGGCGATGCCGTGCGCGGCCAGGTCGTTGCGGGCCAGGTTCGGATAGGAGGTCGCGATTCGCTTGCCCGCGAGGTCGGAGACATGCCAATCCTGATCGGCCGGCCCGGCGTAGCGGAACGTGGAGTAGCCGAAGCCGAGGCTGATCAGCTCCTGCACGGGCGCGCCGGAATCGGCGGCAAGATCCCGACCGGTGATGCCCAGGTCCAGCTCGCCGGAGCCGACGTAGACCGCGATGTCCTTGGGCCGAAGGAAGAAGAACTCGACATCGTTGGCGAGATCGAGCACGGTCAGGTCCCGGGATTCGTGCCGCTGCCGGTATCCCGCTTCCCGCAGCATTTCGGCGGCGGGCTCACTGAGCGTCCCCTTGTTGGGCACGGCCACTTTCAACATCACAGAACTCCTTCTCGGATCGCCCCGGTCGGGCGGCGCCGGTGTCGACCAGCGGTTGGTGCCAGGTGTGGTGGATCAGTCGCGGCATGCGGCATGCGGCAAGCGGCAGGTGGATCGGCGGCCGGATTGCTCCGGCGGTTCGGCGCCGGCCGCTAGAGATGCCGGTACACCTGCTCGAGACTGATCCCCCGGCCGATCATGATCACCTGGGCCCGGTAGATCAGCTGCGAGATCTCCAACGCGAGGCTGTCGTCGTCCTCGTGTTCGGCGGCGATCCAGACCTCTCCGGCTTCTTCCAGCAACTTCTTGCCCTGCGCATGCACCCCGGCATCGAGGGCGTCGACGGTGCCGGACCCGGCCGGCCTGGACTCAGCCCGGTCGGTGAGTTCCGCGAACAGGGACTCGAACGTCTTCACGGGGACAGATTGTCGCAGAGCGGGAGTGCCGCTCCGGACGCACGCGATGTGCAGGCCCGCCCCTGCGGTCGCGGTCTGGTCCGCCGCCGCTGCCTGTACCAACCGAACCCCGCGCGGCATATAGGTCTTGCCGGGGCCAGCTGCGTTCCGTGGAATCAACAATTCGGACACGGCATTGAGCGGAGTGTTTCCGCGATATCGCCATTCGGAACAAACCGGACACGCCAGCTCGGTACATCAAGGCATGCGGTGACGTAGGCGCCGCGTTCGATCCGCAGTGGCGCCTCGCTCCGGACCTGTCGGCAACAACCAGCCATACCCGCGTCGCCCTGGCGCAACCGCCCGCAGAGCCTCCACTTCGCCGTCGGGCGCCGCGCAGAAATGTTTCCGCGATAGAGACAATCCGGACAGAGGCGGGTCCGCTCAGCGGGTGAGGTAGACCGATGCCTCGCCGGTGTAGGGCGAGAAGGTGAAGGTCTCCTGCAGGTAGAGGTCGACGGTGGTGTCGGTGTGCCGCAGATACCCGATGCTGACGTCCTGGCCGATGGTCAGCTCGAAGTCGCCGCCTCGCGTGGTGAGCAGGTATCCACCCCGCAACGCCGGCGCCCAGACGATGGCGTCGGGCACCAGCCGGTTGAGCTGAGCAAGGATCGGATAGCCGTGATCGCGGGTTTCGGATACTGCGGTGTACGCCTCGGCGTCCAGCACCAGGGCGTACGGCCCCTCGACGCCGGCCAACCGCAGCTCCGACAACGCCTGTGCAACGGCGTCCGGGTAGTTGCGGGGATCCTCGGGAAGCGGGATCGCGGGGTTGCTCGACGAGCCGCCGATTCCCTGAATCGACGCCGCGGGGTAGCCCTCGAACACGGCCCGATCCTCGGTGTGGGCGATGATCGTCGCGGCGTCCTTGACCGGCTGCCAATCGGAGTCCTGCGATCCCCTGGCGACGTCATCGATGGCCAACCGGTCGAGGGTGAACGGCACCCGGATCTCGACCAACGGCAGCACGTCGCGGAGCCGGGCTCGAACCTCGGCGGTGGGCGCGGCGATCTCCGACACATGACCGGTGGTGACGGACGCGTGCCCGTAGCCGTGTGGTCCATCCACGTCGACCACCCGGCGTGCGGCGAGGTTCCGCTTGATGGTGCGGGAGGCTTCCTCGGCGATCTGTTGCCATGCGACGTCGGAGATCGGCGCCAGCGCGCGATGCAGGTTGTTGTCAGTGTCGGACGAACTTGTCACTGTGGTTCTCCCTTGAGACTGCCGATCCCCAACGACCCGTCGGAGGGGGTTGCGGTGTTGTCCTCCTCGCCGAGCGACTCGAGCAGGTCCAGCGACGGCACGAAGAACAGTGTTCCGGTCACCGCGGTGGACACGTCCAGGATGCGGTCGTAATTGCCGGCAGGGTGACCGACGAACATGTTGACCAGCATCTGCTCGGTGACGGCCGAGTCGGCGGCGTAGGCGATGTAGTAGGTGCCGTACTCATCGGCGCCGGCGTCGCCGAACACCATGTTGTCCCGGAGAATGTCCTGCTCGACGCCGTTCTCGTCGACAATGGTGTTCAGCGAGACGTGCGAGTTCGTCGGGCGGACATCGTCGTCGATCTCGATGTCGTCCAGCTTCGTGCGACCGATGATCCGCTCCTGCGCCTCGGTGCTCAGCTGACCCCAGGCCTGCAGGTCGTGCAGGTACTTCTGCACGATGACGTAGCTACCGTTCACGAAATCCGGTTCGCTGGAACCGATCAGCGCAGCGGCAGCGGCACCGCGGCCGGTCGGGTTCTCCGTGCCGTCGACGAAACCGAGCAGATCCCGCGCGTCGAAGTAGCGGAAGCCGGTGACGTGATCCTGCACGGTCACCCAGGGGCCGAGCGCCGCCATGATCTGTCGGCTGAGCTCGAAGGTGATGTCGGAGCGATCCGCGCGGATGTGCAGCAGAACGTCGCCGGGAGTGGCCGGGGCGTCGTGCACTGCACCTTTGATCGGACGGAACGGATGCAGGCCAACGGGTCTCGCATCGGCCGCCGGCCGAATGCGATCCCAGTACGACGAGCCGAACCCGACGACGCAGGACAACGGTCCGCTGCCCATCGCCTTCGACGACTGGCGAAACCCGACCGCCCGCACCAACGAGTTGATGTCCGAGACGACATCGAGCAGTCGGTCATCAGCGCCGGGCCGATCATTCGCGGACAGCACCAGGAAAACTGCGGCCTCACTCAGGGCGTTCAGCACTGCCTGAGGTTCGGGGTCGTCGACTGCTGCCACGCGACGAGTATTGCCGACAACCGGACGAACCGGTCCACCGGCCTGACCCGCCGCGGTGCTCAGGCCTTGGCTACGGTTCGGTGATGACGCGCAGGTCCGGAAACGCAGCCGATGGTGGCTGAGTTCGGGCCGACCGTCGGCGACCGGGACGGTGAGGTGTCGCTGCGGCTCGGGCGCCGGTGCCGGTTGGCAGCAACGATCCTGCTGGCCGTCGGTGCAGCAGTGCTGCTCGCGGTGGCGCTGACGTCGTGGGGTTTGGTCTCCGCCGTCGCGACGCTGATCGCCGGCGCGCTGGTGATCGGAGCGGTATTTCTTGCCCGGCAAGCGGCACTGTGGACGTCGACCCGGCTATCGGTGTTGCCGGATGCATCCCCACCATCGGATCAGTTGGATTCGTCGGCTCGATTGGATTCCACGGCTCGGACGGCGGCAGCGGAGTCGTTGGTGACAACGGCGCCGTCGGATGCGGTCGGACCGGCGAAACCGCAGCCGCGGGTGGCGATCGTCGGTCCGCCGCGACCACTCTCACCCCCCAAGCAAGGAGCGCCGATCAAGCGGCGACTGGGTGCGGTGGTGGTCCCGGTGCACCTCGACACCAGCGACCCGTTAACCGATCAGACCTCGGCGCCAGGCGGTGGTGAGTCGTCGGTGGCCGACATCTCTGCGCCAGGCGGTGGCGCGCTGATCGTGCACGCGCGCAGCGACGCTGAAGCACTGCGCGAAGGCGACCGGGTGCTGGTGTGGCACCTGGGCCGCCGCGGTCTCAGCCAGGGCCGCACCGATCGAGTCGGCACCGATCAACGCGGCACCGGTCGAGGCGGCATCGAGAAGTCCGCCGTCACCGGACGTTTCGTGCTACTCCGAGAATCGGACGGACAGGCGTTCCTGGCGACCACCCGGCTCACCGACACCTGGTGACGGTCAGATCAGCCGCCGTTAGATCAGCTTGGCCGCCCGTCGCCGCGCCTGTGCCGCTACCGCTGCCCTCGGCTTCCCGTTGGTGCCACTGCCAGCAGTGCCACTGCCAATAGTGCCACCGCCGTTGGAACCGGTGCCGTTCGTGCTGGTGCCGTTGACCGTCGCCAACCGCACCGGGCTGCTCGTGGCGCCGTTCGTCGGGGAAACGGACTTCGCAGCAACCGGTTTCGTGGCAGCCGGTTTCGGTCGGCGACCGACTTCGCCTTGGCCGCCGGCCGCTTCACCGCGGGTTTGCGGACGGTTGCCGCCGCGACGCCGGCGCGGCCGGTCCTGGCCGCCCGCCCGGCGAGGATCGGCGCCAGGAACTGGCCGGTGTAGGAGTCGGGATTGGCAGCGATCTCCTCCGGCGTGCCTTCGGCGATCACCAGACCGCCGCCCGAACCACCTTCCGGACCCATGTCGATGACGTGGTCGGCGGTCTTGATCACGTCGAGATTGTGCTCGATGACGATCACCGTATTGCCCTTGTCGACCAGCCCGTTGACCACTCCCAGCAGCTTCTCGACATCGGCGAAATGCAGACCCGTGGTCGGCTCGTCCAGCACGTACACCGTCCGGCCGGTGGAGCGCTTCTGCAGTTCGGAGGCCAACTTCACCCGCTGGGCCTCGCCGCCGGACAGGGTGGGCGCCGGCTGACCCAGCCGGACATACCCGAGACCGACCTCGACCAGCGTCTTGAGGTGCCGGTGGATCGGACCGATGGCCTCGAAGAATTCGGCCGCCTCCTCGATCGTTGTGTCCAGCACCTCGGCGATGTTCTTGCCCTTGTAGTGGACCTCGAGCGTCTCGCGGTTGAACCGGGCGCCCTTGCACACCTCGCAGGGCACGTAGATGTCCGGGAGGAAGTTCATCTCGATCTTCAAGGTGCCGTCACCGGCGCAGGCCTCGCACCGACCACCCTTGACGTTGAACGAGAACCGGCCCTGCTGGTAACCCCGCACCTTCGCCTCGGTGGTCGACGCGAACAGCTTCCGGACGTGATCGAACACGCCCGTGTAGGTCGCCGGGTTTGACCGCGGAGTGCGGCCGATCGGCGACTGATCGACGCCGACCACCTTGTCGACCTCGTCGACGCCGGTGACCCTGGTGTGCCGACCGGGCACCAACCTGGCGCCGTTGATCCGGTTGGCCAAGACGGCGTGCAGGATGTCGTTGACCAAGGTGGACTTGCCGGAACCCGAAACCCCGGTCACCGCAATGAGTGTGCCGAGCGGGAAATCCACGGTGATGTCGCGCAGGTTGTTCTCCCTGGCACCGACGACGGTCAGCTTGCGTCGTTTGTTCGCCGGCCGCCGGACCAGCGGCACCGCGATCTCCCGCCGTCCGGAGATGTAGGCACCGGTGATCGACTCGGCCGACGATTCCAGGTCGTGCACAGTTCCGGACACCACCACCTTGCCACCGTGCTCGCCGGCGCCCGGCCCGATGTCCACCACCCAGTCGGCGGTCCGGATGGTGTCTTCGTCGTGCTCGACCACGATCAGGGTGTTGCCGAGATCGCGCAGCCTGGTGAGGGTTTGGATCAGCCGATGGTTGTCTCGCTGGTGCAGCCCGATCGACGGTTCGTCGAGCACATACAGCACCCCGACCAGCCCGGAGCCGATCTGGGTGGCCAGCCGGATCCGCTGCGCCTCGCCGCCGGACAGGGTGGCCGCCGGCCGGTTCAGCGACAGATAGTCGAGGCCGACGTCCAACAGGAACCCGAGCCGCGCGAGCACCTCCTTGAGCACCCGTTCGGCAATCATCCGATCCCGCTCGGACAGCACAAGCCCGGGGAAGAACGCGGCCGCATCCTTGATCGACATCGCCGAGAGCTCGGAGATGTTCTGCCGGCCGAGCTCGGAGTGCTCGATGGTGACGGCGAGGATCTCGGGCTTGAGCCGGGTGCCGTGGCATGCGGGGCAGGGCACCTCCCGCATGTAGCCCTCGTACTTCTCCCGGGCGAAATCGGAGTCGGTCTGCGCGGCGCGGCGCTCGAGGAACGGGATGACGCCCTCGAATTCGGCGTAGTACGACCGTTGCCGGTTGTACCGGTTGCGGTAGGTCACGTGGACCTGCTCGTCGACCCCGTGCAGCACCGCCTTGCGGACGTGCGGCGGCAGCATGTCCCACGCGGTGTCCATGGAAAAGCCCATCACCTCGGCCAGCCCCTGGAGCAGCCGCGTGAAGTACTCGCTGGTGGTGCCGGCCGACCACGGGTGGATGGCCCCGCCGCCGAGCGAGGCGGCGCCGTCCGGCACCACCAGCTCGGGATCGACCTCTTTCCGGGTACCGAGGCCCGTGCACTCGGGGCAGGCGCCGAACGGCGAGTTGAAGGAGAACGACCGCGGCTCGAGTTCATCCAGCGCCAGCCGGTGATCGTTCGGGCAGGCCAGTCGCTCGGAGTAGCGGCGTTCGCGCAGCGGGTCGTCCTCGTCCAAATCGACGAAGTCCAGGATGACCACACCGTCGGCAAGTCCGAGCCCGACCTCGACGGAGTCGGTGATCCGCTGCTTCGCGGTCGCCCGGATCACCAGGCGGTCGACGACTACCTCGATCGAGTGCTTCTCCTGCTTCTTCAGCTTCGGCGGATCGGTGAGCGGGTAGACGGTCCCGTCGATCCGCACCCGCGAGTAGCCCTTGGACTGCAGGTCGGTCATCAGGTCGACGTATTCGCCCTTGCGCTCTCGGATCACCGGCGCCAGCACCTGGAACCTGGTGCCTTCCGGCATCTCCAGCACCCGATCGACGATCTGCTGGGGAGTCTGTTTGGCGATCGGCTCACCGCACACCGGGCAGTGCGGATGGCCGATCCGCGCGAACAGCAACCGGAGATAGTCGTAGATCTCGGTGATCGTGCCGACCGTCGACCGCGGGTTACGGGAGGTCGACTTCTGGTCGATCGACACCGCCGGCGACAGACCCTCGATGAAGTCGACATCGGGCTTGTCCATCTGGCCGAGGAACTGCCGGGCATAGGACGACAACGACTCGACGTACCGGCGCTGGCCCTCGGCGAAGATGGTGTCGAACGCCAACGACGACTTGCCCGACCCCGAGAGCCCGGTGAAAACCACCAGCGAATCGCGCGGGAGCGTGATGTCGACGTTCCGCAGATTGTGCTCGCGGGCGCCGCGCACGATGAGGTGGTCTATCACGCTGCACATGCTAGGCGTGAGGTCCGACAGGCCCACATTCTGCGACTCGGTCGGCCCAACGCAAGGATGGCCCGATGGGCACTGACCAGGATGCATCGTTTCGTTGGGCGCTTGCCGGGTACGGCGCGGGTGGCCGCACCTTCCATCGACCGCTGATCTCGTCGGCGACCGGGTTGGAGCTGGTGGCGGTGGTCACCGGCTCCCCCGAGCGGCAGGCGCAGGTGCGGGCCGAGCTTCCCGGCGCCACCCCGGTCGGCGGGCTCGCGGACCTGGCGGCATTGGGCGTCCAGGGCGTGACGATCACCACACCCACCTCCACCCACGCCGCGTTGGCGCACGAAGCGTTGGAGCTGGGCCTGCACGTGGTGGTCGACAAACCGTTCGCGCTGACCGCGGCGGACGCCCGCGAGCTCGTCGAACATGCGGCCGGCGTCGGCCTGGTCATCACCCCGTACCAGAACCGGCGATGGGACAGCGACCTGCTGACCCTGCGCCGGCTGATCGCCGACGGCGCGCTCGGCGAGGTGCATCGGTTCACCTCCCGGATCGACCGGTTCCGGCCGGTCAAGGGCAGCTGGCACGGCGGAACCGTCGCGGACGGCGGCGGCACCCTGCTCGACCTCGGCCCGCACCTCATCGACCAGGCACTGCACCTGTTCGGACCGGTCACCGCGGTGCACGCCGAACTCAGGACGATCCGGGATGGCGCAGGTGCCGAGGACGAGATCGAGCTGCACCTGACCCATGCCGGAGGTGTGCGGTCGACGCTGGCGGCCGGCATGGCATCGGCCGCGCCGGGGCCCCGGTTCCAGGTGAACGGGCGGCTCGGCGGGTTCGTCATCGACGGTTTCGACGTGCAGGAGGAGCAGCTCAAAGCCGGCGGATCGCCGGCGTCCCTCGGCTCTGACTGGGGCGTCGAGCCGGAGTCGGCCTGGGGACTGCTGTACACCGGGAGCGGCGCCGATCGGGTCCCGAGCGAGCGCGGCCGGTGGGACACCTACTACCCGGCCGTGGCCCGCGCGATGGCCGGTGACGGACTACCACCTGTCGACCCGAAGGACGCGGTGGCCACCGCGACCGTGCTCGACGCCGCGCGGGACTCCGCGGCCGCCGATGTTGTGATCCTGCTCAGCTGATCGCGATCGCCCAGACCAGAGCGCCGAAGGCCGCGGACGACGCCACCGACCTGGCGATGTTGGCCCGACGCCAACGGGTCTCGAACGCCGACCGCTGCCGTGCCGGGTCGCCCGAACCGGCCGCATCGAGCGCGTTGTTCAGCGGCACGTTGACCCGGCCGGTAATCGCCGAGGAGATGACCGTCAGCGCGGCGGCGGTCGCCAGCGGCTCCCACGGCTGCGGGCCGCCCACCACGAACTGGGCGACACCGGTGGCGACGATCAACAAAGGCGAACCGACGAAGGCGATCATGAACCAGCCGTTCAGGATTCGGCGGTTGATCGCCCGGAAGACGGTGACGAACGAAGCGTCGTCGACCTGTCCCAGGCCGGGCATGACTGCGCAGGCGAAGCCGTAGAAGAGCCCGGCCACCAGGCCCGTCGAGATCGTCGCCGCGATCAGCAAAGTCAGTGTCATGACGACCAGTGAAGCGCCGATTGCTGAGACTCTCCATGGTCTGGACGCTCGACTTCATGTCCGAGCGTCTAGAGTCGGCGACATGGACGCCGTCACCGGATTGTTGAGCGGGCCTCGCGCCCGAGGTGCCTTCCTGGTCCGCTCCATCCTGACCGCGCCCTGGTCGATACGGATCCGGGACGAGGCTCCGCTCACGATCATCGCGATCCTGCAGGGCGGCGGTTGGTTGCTGCCGGACCGTGGCGAACCCGTCGAGCTCCGCCCCGGCGGGGTGGCGATCGTCCGCGGTCCCGAGCACTACACGGTTGCGGACGACCCGTCGACGCCACCGAGGGTGATCATCCATCCAGGTCAGTTCAGTACCACCATGGACGGTGACGAGCTTTGCGAGGCAATGACTCTCGGACCGCGGACCTGGGGCGACACGGCTTCCGGCTCGGTGACCATGCTGACCGGCACCTACCAGTCCCCCAGCGAGGTCAGCCGGCTGCTGCTCGCCGCTCTGCCGCCGGTCATCGTGGTGACCCAGGACGGTTGGGACGGCCGCTTCCTGTCCCTGCTGAGCGATGAGATGCGCACCGAGGATCCCGGCCAGGAGGTGGTCCTTGACCGGCTGCTCGACCTGGTGCTGGTCGACGCCCTGCGCGCGTGGTCGGCACGCCCCGACGAGAACGCACCCGGTGGACACCCTTTCCGGGATGACGCCATCGTCAGCGCGGCGCTGCGATTGATCCACGACGATCCGGCGCGACCCTGGACGGTCGCCTCGCTCGCCATCGGTGTCGGCGTCTCCCGGGCGGCATTGGCCCGCCGCTTCACGGCAGTGATGGGGACCCCGCCGATGGCCTATCTGACCCAGTGGCGGCTGGCGCTGGCCGCCGACCTGCTCCGGGAACCGGCCGCGACGATCGCATCTGTGGCCCGACAGGTCGGCTACAGCAACGCCTTTGCGCTCAGCACCGCCTTCAAGCGGATCCGCGGGGTCAGCCCGCGCGACCACCGGCTGACCACCGCCGGCTGACCGGCACCGGCCGGGCTGTCGGGGGTCACCCGGCCCAACGGTCGCGGTTCGTTCAAGATGTTCGCATGGCTACTCCCACAAACTCGGATGTCCCGGCCCGGATCGAGGCCGTCGGCGACGCGACCGCGCGATTGCAGAATGCGATCGACCAGGCCCGGGAACGCAGCGGTGCCACGGCCTTCGCCGCGCCGTCCCGGCTGCCCGACTGGACGGTCGGCCACGTGGCGACGCACTTGGCGCGCAATGCCGACGGGCTGCGTCGGGTGCTGCTCGCCGCCCAGGAGGGTCGTCAGGTCACGCCCTACGACTCGCCCGCTGCGCGGGCGCACGACATCGACACCGGAGCCGCCCGGGGCACCGATGCGATTGCCGGCGATCTGCTGGCCGCCCAGCATCGACTCGCGGACACTCTCGCGTCGCTGCCCGAACCGGTGTGGTCGTCGACGGTTGACCTTGGACGCGGCGGCCCGACCACTGCCGATGTGGTCCTGTCCGCCAGGCTGGCCGAGGTGGAACTGCACCATCACGACCTGGGATTCGACGACGGACTGGCGCTGCTGGACGACGCGCAGGCACACCGGTTGCTGTTGGCCCTGCTGCGGACCTACGTCCGTACCAGGGACGTCCGCGGGATGACCCTGCACCCGGAGAACGCCGATCCGATCACGATCGGCGACGGTGGGGCCGACATCCACGGCAGGGCAGTCGACATCGTCGGCTGGCTGGCCGGCCGCACCAACGGATCGACACTGACTTCCGACCAACCGCTGCCCGAACTGCCGAACTGGTGATGACCGTGACGAACACAGCAAACGACAACTCCTACACCGGCCACGTCGAGCCGGGCGGCTCGCCGGCGACCCGGGAGTTGCCCGACATCACCATCGCCAAGCTGTCGGTCGGCCCGATGGACAACAACGCCTACCTGCTGGTCTGCCGGCACACCGGCGAGGGGGTGCTGATCGATGCCGCCAACGACGCGGACCGGATCCAGGCCCTGCTGGCGGGCGACCCGGCGACGCCGCTGCGCAGCATCATCACCACCCACCAGCACTACGACCATTGGCAGGCGCTGGAGGCCGTGACGGCGGCCACCGGAGCACAGACATTCGCCGGCGCCGCCGACGCGCCGGACATCCCGGGGACTACCGATGTCGCGCTCGAGCACGGCGACACCGTGCCGCTCGGCACCTGCCAACTCGAGGTGATCTCGCTCCGCGGTCACACCCCGGGCTCGGTCGCCCTGCTGTACCGGGACCCAGAGGGTGTCGGGCACTTGTTCACCGGTGACTCGCTGTTCCCGGGTGGACCGGGCAAAACCCGCTCACCGGAGGCCTTCTCGTCGCTGATGGACGATCTGGAGAGCCGGGTCTTCGGCGAACTGCCGGACGACACTTGGGTGTACCCGGGACACGGCGACGACACCACGCTCGGCACGGAACGGCCGCAGCTCCCCGAGTGGCGCCGGCGGGGCTGGTGAGCCGGTGGTGACCAAGTGGTTGCCACCCGGACCCGGTCGCGCATCCGTGGACGGCGGTGAACTGGCCTTCGAGGTGCTGCCGGGCAGTACCGCGCCGGTGTTGGCGATCCACGGGATCAGCAGCCAGCGCAAACTGTGGAACTGGCTACACCGGGTATCACCCGAGCTCACGCTGATCGCTCCCGACCTGCGCGGTAGGGCCGACAGCGCCGAGGTCAAGGGTCCGTCATCGTTGGGCCGGCACGTGGCCGACCTGATCGCACTGCTCGACCAACTGGAGGTCGACCGGGTCCATGTCTGTGGGATGTCGATGGGCGGTTTCGTCGGGGTGGAACTCGCCTACGCCCATCCCGGGAGGGTCGACAGCCTCACTCTCGTCGACGGTGGCTTCCCGATGCCGACACCGCCCGGGCTGACCCCGGAGGCGCTGCCGGCGGTCTTCGCGGATCGGCTTGCTCGACTCGACCAGCGGTGGGATTCGGTTCAGCAGTATCTGGACTTCTTCGTCGCGAACACCACACCGCTGCTCGATCCGGCCGACCCGCTACTGCGCGACTACCTGGCGCACGACCTGCGCGACGGGTTGGTGCAACTCTCCGCGAGCAATCTGCTCGACGACGCTCAGGACGTCTACTTCGGCGACAACCATTGGGAGCAGGTTGCTGTGCCGATCCGCTTCCTGCACGCCGAATGGGGCGCCGGTCCGGGCCGGCCACCCGGATACCCGACCGAGTCGGTGGAGCAGTTCCGCCCGGCCACGGTGCGCACGGTTTTCGTCGAGGGTGTGGATCATGCGGGCAGCATCATGACCGAAAAGGGTGCGAGGGCAACGGCACAGCTGCTCGCGGGGGCCGTCGGATGACCGCGATCGCGCCGCCGAACCAGGACCTGCTCGCCGCGCTCGGTCGCGAGATACCCGCCGACCGCATCGTTGTCGATCCGGCGGTGATCGACGGCCTGTCGGCCGACCAGGCGCAGTGGGCGGCCGTCGGCCGGGCCGACGTCGCGGTCAGGGCGCGCAGCGAAACGGAGGTCGCGGCGGCCGTTCGGATCGCCGCCGGCCTGGGTGTGCCGATCGTGACCCGCGGCGCAGGGACCGGCCTGTCGGGTGGGGCGAACGCCGTCGACGGCTGCCTGATCCTCGATCTTTCCCGGATGAACGCCATCGTGGAGATCGACCCGGAAAACCTGATCTGCGTCGTACAGCCGGGCGTGGTGAACAACGACCTCAAAGCCGTTCTCGCCGAGCAGGGCCTGTGGTACCCGCCGGACCCGGCGAGCGCGCCCTGGTCGACCATCGGCGGCAATGTCGCCACCAACGCCGGTGGGCTGTGCTGCCTGAAGTACGGGGTGACCAGGGATTACGTGCTCGGGCTGCGGGCCGTTGTCGGTGGCCCGGCCGGCTACGGGGCGGCGGTACGGCTGGGCCGCCGCACCACGAAAGGCGTTGCCGGGCTTGACATGGTCGGCTTGATGGTCGGCTCGGAGGGAACCCTCGGGGTGATCACCGAGATCACCCTGCGCGTCCGGCCGGCGTTGACCGGGACGCCGCAGACGGTGGTCGGCGCCTTCGGCTCACTGGTCGACGCCGGTCAGGGCGTCGCGTTGATCACCCGGCGCGGACTGACCCCGTCGGCCCTCGAGCTGCTGGACCGGACCTGCCTGCAGGCGGTCGAGGACTGGAAACATCTCGGCATCGAGGCCGATGCGACGGCATTGTTGTTGGCCAGGGTGGACACCCCGGGCGATGCCGGTGAGGACGAGGCCCGTTTGCTCACCGAGGCTTTCGAGCAGGCCGGCGCTCTGTGGGCGACGCGGTCGACCGACGCCGTCGAGGCGGAGGCGTTGTTCGAGGCGCGTCGGCTCGCCTACCCCGCACTGGAGCGGCTCGGCCCGGTGCTCACCGAGGACATCTGCGTACCCCGATCGAAGGTCCCGGAGATGCTCGCGGCGATCGAGGAGATCGCGGCCCGCAACGACGTCGCCATCGCCACCATCGCCCACGCCGGCGACGGTAACCTGCACCCGCTGATGCCCGCGCCGGTCGGTGACGACGCGGCCCGGGTCCGCGCTCAGCTCGCTTTCGAGCAGATGCTGGACGCAGCAATAGCTCTCGGCGGCACGGTGACCGCAGAGCATGGCGTCGGCCTGCTCAAGATGAAGGGCCTGGAACGTGAGCTCGATCCGGCCTCGCTGCTGATGCAGCGAGCGGTGAAGCACGCTCTCGACCCACTCGCCGTCTTCAACCCCGGAAAGGTGTTCTGATGCCGGACACTTCCGCGTCTGAAGAACCCGCGCCCGAAGGTCTGCGACAGCTGGACCCCCTGGTGCTGGCCAACGGACGCCGGATCGCACTGTGCGAGACGGGTGACCCGGATGGTGAGATCGCTGTGTACCTGCACGGCACCGGAAGCTCGCGGCTCGAGGTCGGGCTGTACGGCGCTGCTGCTGCCGCGCACGGCGTCCGACTGGTCGCCTGGGACCGTCCCGGCAGCGGTGGGTCGGATCGGCAGCCGGGCCGGACCGTGCTCGATGTGGTTGCCGATACCGCCGCCGTGGTCGCACACGTCGGGGCCGATCGACCGGTGGCGTTGGGCCTTTCCGGCGGTGGCAGCCACGTTCTCGCGTTGGCGTCGGCGGCACCCACGGTGATCAGGGCCGGTGTCGCGCTCAACCCGGGGCCGCCGTCGGACGATGCCGTTCTTGCCCTGCTCCCCCGGCAGAACCGGATGGTGATCGGCATCGCGCGCGACCATCCGCGGGTCTTCCGGCTCCTGGTCAAGCCGTTGGAGGCAGACGGCGGGCGGCTCGCCCGGGCGATCCAGCGGCGGTCGTTCGACCCGACGGACCTCGAGGTGCTGCAGCGACCCGAAGTCGTTCGGTACGTGGTACCTGCCACGATCGAGGGGAAACGACAGCCACATGCGTTTGCCGCAGATGCGCTGACCCTATGGGGCGCACCGTGGAACGTGGACCTGAGCACGTTTCAGGTTCCGCTGCACGTGTTCGCCGGCGTCCGCGATCCGTTCTGCGCCTTCGCGGACAGTCTGGGCCCCGCCGGTGCTGAGATCCGGCACAGCCCGGGCGGACACCTGTCCTTCTGGGTTCCCGACAAGCTCGACGAGGTCATGAAGGTCGTCGCAGCGGGCTGAGTGGAATCAGGGTCGCATCGGGCGAAACCCCCACACCTGCGGCGGACCGATGGTGGCACCGTGAATTCATGACAGACAGCGACGTGAAAGACACCGATATCGCCTTCGGCCTGGTGCTGACCCCCAGCGGCACCGGCAACCAGTGGGCTGAGCGGATCCGGGCGGCGGAGCAGCAGGGCTGGACCAGTGTGCTGGTCCCGGACACGCTGTGGACCGTGTCGCCGTTTCCCGCGCTGGCCGCCGCAGCTGCGGTCACCAGTGACATCCGGCTGCGCACCTGGGTGCTGGCTGCGCCGTTGCGTTCGCCGGCCGTCGTCGCCAGGGAAACCGCTGCCCTGCAGGCACTGTCGGACGGCCGGTTCGAACTCGGCATCGGGACCGGCCGACCGGACGCGGAACGGGAGGCGGGTCAACTCGGGGTGCCGTGGGGGTCTGCCGCCGATCGCCGTGAACAGGTGATCCGGGTGGCTGCCGAGGTCAGGTCGAAGGTGAATCCGGCGCCGCCGGTGGTCATGGCCGCGGTCGGGCCGCGGATGTTGGAGCTGGCCGGCAGCACTGCCGATCGCATCGCGCTGGCCCTGCCACCGTTGGCCGACGGCAGAGAACTGACCGCCGCCGTCGAGCGGGTGCAGGCGGTCGCCACCCGTCCGGTCGGGCTGAGCCAGCAGTTGTCGGGGATGTCCGGGCAACTGCCGGAATGGCTGCGCCACAACGGCCCCACTGCCGACGAGATGATCGAGCATCGTGCGGTCGGCATGCTGATGGGCGATGCCGACGAGGTGGCGGCCACCCTGCTGCGCCGCCACGCGAACCTCGGTATCGACGAGTACATCGTGCCCGGCGACCTGGCCGAGCTGTTCGCCCCGGTGATCGCTGCCGTTCGCGCGCACTGACACGAAGAATCAGGATGTGCGACGACGGAAGGCGAGCGTCGACAACGCCACCGCGACCACGAAGATGCCGGTGCACCACGCGATCGCCCACAGCGGGCTGTCGCCGACCGGAGTGCCGAGCAGCAACCCGCGGACGCTCTCGATCACCGGCGTCACCGGCTGATGTCCGGAGAAGCCCTGCAGCCAGCCCGGCATGGTGCTGATCGGGACGAAAGCACTGCTGGCGTAGGGCAGGAACATCAGAATGAAGGTGAAACCGTTGGCGGCCTCGGGTGATCGGGCCAGCAGACCGACCAACGCGGCCAGCGCCGAGATGGCGACGATGAACAGCAACAGGATGCCACCGGCGGCCAGCCAGTCGAGAAGGCCTGCCGCCGAACGAAACCCGATGGCGAACGCAACGGCGAAAACCAGCACGGTGGAGGCGGCGTTCCGCACCACGCTGGCGGCGACGTGCCCGCAGACCACCGCGGCACCGCTGACGTCCAGCGACCGGAAGCGGTCCATGATCCCGTTGTGCATGTCCTGACTGACACTGATCGCCGTGGTGGCGGAGCCGAATCCGGCGCACAACACCAGCACACCCGGCACCACGTAGGACACGTATTCGGTCCCGGTGTTGATCGCCCCGCCGAACAGATAGACGAACAGCAGCATCAGGATGACCGGCAGGATCAGCGAGGTGAGCAACACCTCCACGTTGCGCCGGCTCAGCCGAAGGCTGCGAACGATCATCGTCGCCGAGTCGCCCAGCAGGTTCGGTTGCCGGATGCCCCCGGCGGCCGCCGAAAGCAGGTTGCGGTCGGTCACGGCGATGTCAGACATGTGCTGGCTCCTGCTCTGTGGTGGTGGCGCCGGACGGCGCAGGGACATGGCCGGTCAGGGCGAGGAAGACGTCGTCGAGCGTCGCCTGGTGCACGACGAACGAGGCCACGGCGGCACCATCGGGATCGATCTCGTCGAGCACGCCGCGGATGTGCGATGCGCTCCCGTCGGTGCCGATACCAATGGTCAACTGCACCCGATCGACGGTGATGACCCTGTCGCCGAGCCGGCCCACCGCGGCGTCCAGCGCCACGGCGTCGACCAGCGTGATGTCGAGTCGTTGGTCGGCGACCTGCGCCTTGAGCGTCGCCGGGGAGCCCTGCGCCACGATCGAGCCGCCGTTCATCACCGCGATGTGGTCGGCGAGTTGATCGGCTTCCTCCAGGTACTGGGTGGTCAGGAAGACGGTGACACCGGTCGTCACGAATTCGTCGAGGATCCGCCACATGGCCTGCCGGCTCGGCAGGTCCAAACCCGTGGTCGGCTCGTCGAGGAAGATCACCGATGGTCGACCGACCAAACCGGCCGCCAGATCCAGCCGGCGACGCATGCCGCCGGAGTACTTCACGACTGCGCGTCGGCCGGCATCGGACAGGTCGAACTGCGCGAGCAGATCGGTGGCCCGACGCCGGGAGTCCCGCGGGTTCAAGCCGGAGAGCCGAGCCATCATGCGCAGGTTCTCCTCGCCGGTCTGCAGTTCGTCGATCGCGACGCTCTGTCCGGTCAGGCTGATCCGCCGGCGCACCTCGCCGCGATCGCGCAGCACGTCGAACCCGGCAACCGACGCCCGGCCGGCGTCCGGACGCAGCAGCGTCGAGAGGATCCGCACGATCGTGGTCTTGCCGGCACCGTTCGGACCGAGCAGCGCAAAGACACTGCCCCGCGGAACCTGCAGGTCGATGCCGTCCAGCACCGTTGATGAGCCGAACGACTTCGTCAGACCGGTGGCCAGGATGGCCGGGTCGTGGTCCATGGGCTTCCTCCGAGGATTGATGGATGATCTGCGTACGTTGTACACCCATCTGCGTACGCCGTAAACCAATCGTCCTCGAATCAGCGACGCCGTCTCCCGTTGGCCGACTACCGCATAGTGCACTAGACTTCACGAAAGTAGTGCACCGATGGAACCGCTGAGCACAATGTCGCCGGACGACGGCTCCGGTTGACGCATCTCATCGGGTGTCGGCGGATGGTGCACTAGTACGCAAGGCGCGGCAAGCGGTCGAGGAAAGTTCTTGGAGGAACCATGACGTCAGTCGCGGGTCGGTCATCGGTGCGCAGCGTGGCGGATCAGCCGTCGGTCCGGATCGTGGCGGAACTCCGCCGCCGGATCGCCGCCGGTGAACTGCCGCCGAACGCCCGGGTGCCGTCGACCAGACAGATCACCCAGGAATGGGGGGTGGCGATGGCAACGGCCACCAAGGTGTTGACCGCCTTGCGTCACGAGGGCCTGGTGCGCGCGGTCCCGGGGGTCGGGACTGTCGTCATCGGTCCGATTTCGGCACCCGACAGAGCCGACACGGGCGCGATCGACGTCCGATCGGGAGCCGACACCGGGTTGAGCCGGGAGCGGGTGATCCGCGCCGGCATCGCGGTGGCGGACGTCGAAGGTCTTGCCGCGCTGGCGATGCGCCGGATCGCCACCGAACTCGGCACCTCGACCATGGCGTTGTACCGGCACGTCCGCAGTAAGGACGAATTGCTGTTCCTGATGGCAGAGACCGTCTTTCAGTCGTACCCGCTACCCGCTGCCGGCCCGGGCTGGCGGGCCGGGGTGGAGGAACTGTGCCGCCTGCAATGGACGGTCTACCAGCAACACCCCTGGCTGGCCCAGTACGTGTCGATGACCAGACCGCAATTGATCCCGCCGGCGATGGCGCACACCGAGCTGGTGCTGACGATGCTGGACCAGCTCGGCCTCTCCCCCGCCGACCAACTGCACGCAGCCGTCGTGTTGGCGAATTTCGTCCGCGGAACCGCGGTGAACATCGAACCCGAGGCGCAGGCGCAGCTGGACAGCGGACTCACCAGCGACGAGTGGATGGAGACCCAGGGTGCCCAGATGGGCGAGATCATGTCGTCCGGCGACTTCCCGATGTTCGCCAAGGTACTGGCGCCGGAGGACGTCGAGCTGAATCTCGATTCGTTGTTCGAGTTCGGGTTGCACCGGTTGCTCGACGGCCTGCAGATGATGGCCGAAACCGGCGGACCGGACCGGTAGCCCGGTCCGATCCGCCGCATCAGCCCCGTGACTGCTTCAGGATCCGGCGACTGCCACCGGAACCGTCGCCGCACCGTCGACGGTGACCGGCTCGTCGTTCGCGACGGCGGCGCGATCCGGGCGCACGCTGCCGCGCGCCGGCCGGAGCCCGAAGAAGGCTGCCACCCCACCCACTGCGACCAGACCCGCGGCGAGCAGCAGACCCGCCTGGTAGCCACCGAGGAACGCCTCGGTCGGCGTCTCGCCGGCCGTCAGCAGGGTCGCCTGCCGGGCAGTGAGGACGGCTCCGACGACAGTGATGCCGAGCAGACCGGACACTTCGCGCGAGGCATTGAAGATGCCGGACGCGACTCCGGCCTCGGCGCGCGGCATCGCGTCGAGCACGCTGGCGGTCAGCGGAACCGTCAGGCCGCCGCCGATCCCGATGACGGCGAAACTCGGCATCAGCGAGGCGAATCCGGCGTCGGCGCCCAGCAGGCTGACCGACGCGATGCCGCCGGCCATCAACAGCATGGCCACCGCGACCACCCGATGCGCGCCGAGCCGATGCGACACCCGCTCGGAGATGACCGCGCCGGCCGCCATCAGCAGGGCCATCGGCACGAACGCGGCGCCGGCCTCTGTCGGTGAGAATCCGAGAACTCCCTGCAGGTACAGCGAGGTGAAGAAGTAGATGCCGAACAGCCCGAACCCCCACATCATCAGCGCGACAAGGCCACCGGAGAAGACCCGCTCGCGGAACAGGCTCATCGCGACCATCGGCTCGGCAACCCGCCGCTCCAGCTGCACGAAGACGATGCCCAGAACGGCGGCGATGCCGAACGCGCCCAGGATGACCGGCGAGGTCCACCCCCGGTCATGGCCCTCGATCAGCGCGAAGGTCAGCGCGAAAAGTGCTACGGCCGAGATGATGACGCCGGGCACATCGATGCGGCGCGGCCCGGAGTCCTCCCGGGACTCCCGGATGGCCACCGCAGCCAACGCCAGGGTCGCCAGGCCGACCGGCACGTTGATGAAGAAGATCCAGCCCCAGCTCAGGTATTCACTGAGCAGGCCACCGAGCAGCGGACCCACCGCCAACGCGAGAGCGCCGACGGCACTCCAGATCCCGACGGCGGCGGCGCGCTGTCGACCTTCGGTGAAGGTGGCGGAGATGATGGCCAAGGTGGTCGGGGTGACCAACGCGGCGCCCAGGCCCTGAACGGCTCGGCTGACCACAAGGACGTCGACCGAACCGGCGAAGCCGGCCACCAGGGAGGCGCCGGTGAAGATCGACAACCCGATCAGGAACAGCCGCTTCCGGCCCCAGACATCGGCGAGTCGGCCGCCTGCGAGCAGCAGGCTGGCGAACACCAGGATGTACGAACTGACCACCCACTCCAGCCCGGACGTGGTGAGGTGCAGATCCTGCTGAATCGCAGGTATCGCCACATTGATGATGTTGTTGTCCAGGTAGGTCATGAAGGTGGCCAGTGCCACCGCCAACAGGGTCAGACGATTTCGCTCCACAACGGCTCCTTATACGGTGTACATCTACGCTGTATAGGTAACCTTTACGGTGTACAGTTGTCAACATGGTTTCGAAGATTTCTTCCACCGAACGGGAATCCGCGGCTCTGTCCCGGGAGGCCGTCATCGACCACGCGCTCGCCGTCGCCGACAGGGACGGCCTGGACGCCGTTTCCATTCGGCGTATCGCGCAGGATTTCCGGGTCACTCCGATGGCGCTGTACTGGCATGTCAAGAACAAGGACGAACTGCTGGCCGCCATGGGTGACCGCATTCTCGACGCGATGACGCTCCCCGTCACCGATCCGACCGACGACCTCGAAGAATTGCGCGACCTGTTGACCTCCCTGGTCGATGCCCTGCGCCGACACCCCGGTTGCACATCGCTGGCGATGACCCGGATGCTGCAGTGCGATAGCGGCAGACTGGCGTCCGAGCGGGCATTGAACATCTTGCGGGACAACGGCTTCAGCGTTCGCGAGAGCGCAGACCTGGCCCGGATGGCCCTGCAGAACGCGATCATGTTGGTGTCCGGGCGGCCGGGCGCCGAGACGACCGTCCCGCAGGATGAACGCGATGCCGTGCTGGCCCAGAAACGGGCTGCGCTGGAATCGCTGCCGACGGATCGTTTTCCGTATCTGGTCGAATGCGCCGTCGCCCTCACCGACTGCCCCGATGAGGGTGCGTATTACGGCGCCGGCATCGACCTGTACCTGGCGGGGGTCCGCGCTCTGAAGAATCGCCGCCCGGCCGCCGTGAGCTGACCATCGGCCAGGGCCCCGGCGGTGGAAGTAGGCCGCAGCCTCACCATGGACGCCGAAATTCGGACACCGGCACCGTCAAGAGTGGTCTGGTCGGCCGCACCAGCCTGGCCTACGACCTCTGGGGAGATGCGGTCAGCCTGGCCTACCGGGCGCGGTCGGTGACCGGCCGACCCGGCATCTACGTGAGCCAGGCGGTGCGGGATCGTATGCAGGACAGCGTCGTCTTCGCCGAGGCCGGCGCGGTCGACGTCGCCGGCACCTCGAAGTCGGTGTGGCGGATCGAGTCCTGATGCAGACACCTTCCGACACCTGGACCGGCTGGGCCATCGCGCTGGCCATTGCGGTGCCAGTGGTCCTGGTCGTGCTGACCGAAATTCTGGGCTCGCTGACCCGGCGCGGTTCCGCCGCTGCCAAACCCGTGCGGCTGCTGCGCAACTGGGAGGTCGGCGCGCAAGCGCGCTGTCACGTCCGCCCGGTGACGGCACTCCCCGCGGACCGGGGCAGCAGGATGTCCTCCACCAACGGAACCAGCAGCAGCAACGCCAGCAGCACGAACGCCACCCGGTAGGCGGTGGCCGGTGACTCGGTGAGGCCGAGTGCCTGCGAGATCGGATCACCGAGCCGCACCAGTAGCGCACCGACCGCGATCCCCAGACCGGCACCCAGCTCTTGCAGGGTGGCGTGCAGGGTGTTCGCGTGGGTCATCTTCTCGGTCGGCACATCGGAGAAGGCGACGCTGTTGTACGCCGAGAACCCCACCGACCGGAAGACGCCGCTGACGGTCAGCACGATGATCATCACCAGCACCGGTGTGGTCGCCTGCAGCAGGCTCATGCCGACCAGGGCGAGGGCCGACATCGGCAGCGCGAGCAGCAGCACGTTGCGGATCCCCCAGCTGCGCATCAGCGGGGTGGTGAACGGTTTGATGCACAGGTTGCCCAGGAACAGCGCGACGACGATGCCGCCGGCCTGCGCCGCGGTCCAGCCGAACCCCAGCTGGAAGAACAACGGCAACAGGAACGGGATCGCACTGATCACCAGCCGGAACATGGTTCCGCCGGCCACCGCCGCGCGCAGGCTCCGGATCTTCAGGGTCCGCAGGTCGAGCAGTGGGGTGCGGGCTCGCAGCAGGTACCCCACCGCGCAGGCCAGGGTGATCGCCGACAGACCCAGGGCGATTGCCGCGAACGCGAAATCAGGTCGGCCGGTTCCGATCTGCTCGAGACCGATGACCAGGGCGGCCACCCCGAAAGCGGTCAGCAGGAATCCGCGCCAGTCCAGTCGGCGCCGTTCGGTGGCCCGGACATCCGGAACCAGCTTCCTGGCCAACAGCAGGCCGATGATCCCGAGCGGAACATTGATCAGGAAGATCCAGCGCCACGACGTGTAGGTACTGATCAGGCCGCCGAGCGGCGGGGCCAGGACCGGCGCGACCAGCGCCGGCCAGGTCAGGTAGGCGATCGCCTTGATCAGCTCGGATTTCGCGGTGGTGCGCAACACGATCAGCCGACCGACCGGGACCATCATTGCGCCGCCGATCCCCTGGAAAACCCGGGCGATCGTCAACGCCGTCAGCGTCGGTGCGACGGCGCAGCCGACGGAGGCAACGGTGAACACTGCGATCGCGAGGGAGAAGATGCCGCGCGCCCCGTACCGGTCACTGAGCCAGCCACTGGCCGGGATCAACACCGCGACGGTGAGCAGGTAGGCGGTCATCGCAACGTTGATCTGCACCGCCTCGACGCCCAGACTCTCGGCGATCGCCGGTGCAGCCGGCGCGATGATCGTGGCGTCGAGGTTCTCCATGAAGTACGCACCGGCGATGAGCACGGCCAGCGCACGGGAGAACCCGGGTCCGGACCCCTTGCTCGGCGCGGGCGGGCTCGACGGGGAGCTCGGATCCGTCAAGAGTCCACCTGATTGCTCGTCGCCTCGGCACCACGTCGAACGACGTCGCGGTGGTGACCATCCTGGCAACACCGGCCCGCAAGACACCAATCGGGTCGCTGCGAAAGGGACCAATCGGTGGTGACCTCGACACAGTCGTACGATAGGTGTTGTCCAGGCAGTGACCTGGGGGGAAAGCAGGAATTATGCCGCTCTCAGAGGGCGAACAACGGCGGCTCGACGAGATCGAGCAGGCGCTGAAACTCGACGACCCGAAATTTGCCGCGACCATCACCATCGACGGCCTGCGCAGGCACCGGGCGATCGTTTGCGGAGCGTTGTTCGTGCTCGGCATGGTGGCGCTGGTCGTCGGACTGGTGCTCACCGACGGCATCGTCTGGGCGGGAGTGATCATCTCGGTGGCCGGGGCGGCCGCCATGGTCACTGCTGCGTTGCTCTTCTTCCGTGCCGGACGCCGCTGACCGGCCGGTATCAGCTGAGGCCTCGCCGTTGTCGATGTCGTCGAATTCAGCGCGCCAGCAGCGGTTCGAGCTTGGCGAACGAGCTCTCCCAGCCCTGCCTGGCCATCGGCTCGGCGGCCTTGGTGTAGGGGCCCTGGGTGTTGATCAGCCCGGTTTTCCCGCCGGGTTCGTCGAGGAACTCCAGCCGCATGGTCATCGACGTCGGTGGTTGGAGTCCGGGCATGCCCTGGAACTCTTCGGTCCCGACCAGCAGTTCGTTCTCGACGACCTCGGTGAAGTAACCGTCGACCGGCGACTGCCAGTCGGGGTTGTCGTCGCTGACCATGACGAATCGCTGATGACCACCGACCCGGACGTCCATGTCGACGGTGTCCCGCGGCACGCTGAACCCGACCGGGCCGAACCACTGCGCCAACTGGTCGGGGTCGGTGAACGCCTTGTACACCAGGTCGCGTGGTGCGTCGAACGCCCTGTTGATCACGAGTTCCGTTGCGGCGATGGTGGTGTCACTGTCGGTGTTGTCAATCATTGTTCGTTTCCTCCTGTTGTTGATGTTTGATGCGTTGAAGGTGGACGTCGAGCCGGTCCAGGTTGAGGATCGTGGATCGGCGCCCTGCTGCCGGTATCACCGTCAGGTAGCGGCCATCGAGTGTCCGCTACCCGGGTGATGGTGGAGTCATGACAACGTCGAAGACCCCCCACCTCGATCGAGCCGGTTCGCGCATCGACCACCTCAACATCGCCGTGCCGGATCTGCGTGCGGCAGTTGCCTTCTACGAGCCGGTGCTCGCCGCCATCGGGATCGCGAAGATGCTGGAGATCCCCGCAGTCCCGGCGAACGACCAGCCCGCGATGACCGGATTCGGCCGCGCAGAGGTCAAGCCCTACTTCTGGCTCATCGACAGCGGCACGGTGGGCACGAACATGCACCTGGCTTTCACGGTCGACACCCGCGAAGAGGTGGACGTCTTCTACCGCGCAGCACTCGACGCCGGCGCCATCTCGCGGGACGCCCCGGCGATGCATCTGGAGTATCACCCCGACTATTACGGCGGATTCGTCACTGACCCGCACGGCATCAACCTCGAGGCCGTCTGTCACCGACCGGTCGACTGACCGAACCACCGTGATCGGTGCAAAGTGGCCCAACCCGGACACATTTGGTGACACACCGATTACTGGGGCTGCGACCGCGAGGCCTGCGCGGCCCCCGGACGCTAAAGTCTGCTGGTTGGCCGGCCTGGACGCCGGGTGGGGACGATCGGCGCCGGGTCTCGGTGCCGGACACGAAAACTGGGGGACGACATGAAACGTTCATCGATGGTCGGCCTGTTGGCCGCCGGGGGTCTGCTGCTGACCGCCTGCAGCTCGGGCAGCACCACTGCAGGGTCGAGCACGGCCGCGACCGGCGGCATCGTCATCGTCGGCGGCATCATCCAGCCCGAGTTCGGCGGCAAGCTCGTCGGCCAAGTCCTCGTCGGCCGGCTCATCCTCCAGTGAGGCGCCGGCCGCGGAGCTCGATGCCGCCACCGAAACCTGGTTCACCACGTTCTGCACCAGCCTGGGCGAGATCGGTCAGTACACCTCGCCGGATACCGCGGGGCAATCACTCGACCAGCAACAGGCGACTGTCGTCGCCGCCTACACCGGCATCGCCGATGCGGCTGGCAAGGCCGCAACCGCGCTCCAGTCCACTCCGCCGCCCACCATCACCAGCGGTGACGAAATCGCGTCGGCGACCACGACCGGCTTCCAGGACCTGGCCGACGTCTACGGGCGGGGTGCGCAATCCGTTGCTGCGTTGACTCCGAGCAGCGAAGCAGACCTGAAGACCGCGATCGATGCGGTCGAGGCCGAGGCCAAATCCGCTGCACCGCAGTCGATGGCCGACCTCGACCCCGGCGTCGAGACGGCCGCCAAGCAGTTGCCGGCCTGCGCGAGCGTCATCGGCTCCTAGGCAGTTCATCGGCGGCGACGGAGACATCCTGGCCGGCCAGGTCCACCTGGCCGGCCAGCCACCGGACGATCTCCTCACCCGCGAGCACCCCGATCGCCGACGAGACGTCCACATTGGCGGCGTGCCAACCGGTTTCGGCCAGCTCGCCGTGGGGTGGCCGAATGGCCCGGTCGGCCATCAGCAGGAACCCGGCATCCAAGGCGCCGTCACCGGCGGCCAGCAGGTGATCGGCACCGGTCCGCTGCATCACCTCGGCGAGCGCGGATTCCTTGGTCAGGCCGCGGGGGATCGCGTAGATCTTCCGGCCCTGCATGGACACCACCCAACCCCGGGCGCTGCACCACGCCGTCCAGTTGTCGAGAAATGCCGGCGGTAGCCTCGCCAGATCGACGACCAGATAGCAGAACAGGTCGTCGGCGACCTTGCGGTTCAGTACCCAGTCGCCCACCGCCTGCCGGTCCAATCCCGCGGTGATCTCGGCGAGTGAAGCACCCTCCCCCGCGATCCGCCGTTCGACCGCTTGCCGCCACCGCACGTCCGGCGCTCCGTCGACGACGACGTGCCCACCGTTGCTGACGATGGCGTACCGCGTCGGCCCGCCGGGCAGTTCGACCCGCTGGTACTGCGCGGGGGTGCGAGTGGTGATCGGCACCAGGACCGCCCGCGCTCGCATCGTTGTCAACACCTCGGCGGCCGCCACCGTCAGGTACGACAGCGGTTGCCCGTCATAGATTTCCACGCACATCAGCGGAGGAATCGAGCCTGCCGGGTGGGTCGCGGTGATCGCCGCCATCGAGTAGATCAGGGTGCGGTCGAGATCGGTCGCGACGACGACGGGCGTCACGGTCAGCCCTCCCCGGTGTCACTCGGCGAGACCCGGCGGACCAGGCCCATGCAGGAGTAGGCCAGGTCGGGGACGACCTCGACCGGCACCCCCCGCTGCTCGGCGAGCAACCTCAGGTGCACATGGTCGGGATGGTCTGACTCGCGGACCAGGATCTTCCAGGGGACCCGGCGCAGCAACACCCTGGTCGCCTCCCCCACCCCCGGCTTGACGAAGTTGACCGATTCGATGCCGTAACGCTGCCGGATCTCCTCGACGGCGGCCCATCCGGCGAACGTCACCTGCCGATCGGAGGCGGCCAACGCAGATGATCCGGCCAACACGTCGGCGCGCACCTCATCGAACCGGGCGCTGACCGCGTCCAGCAGGACTCCGGAAACATCGCTTCCGGCGAGTTCGCGATAGAACTTCGCACCGTGGAAGTCCCCCGGCCCCAGGAACCTCGGGTTCAGCACCGTCCGGGAGACCAAGCCCGACACCGTGGAGTTCAGGCAGGCGGAGGCGATCAGGAAGTCGTCCCGGGTGCCGAAGGTCCGCACCGAATGACCGGGGTCGGCCAGCACCGCAAGATCGTCGGAGAACACCGGCCCGCCGTCGACGGCGGCCTCGCGCAACGCCTCGGTCAGTTCCTTGGCGATGGCGCCTTTGCCGGTCCATCCGTCGACGAACACCACCGACCCGGGATCATGCTGCGCGGCAAGATATTCCAGAGCCAGTCGGTCGATCCCGCGGCCCCGGACGATCGACATCGCGTAGTGCGGCAACTCGATCCCGTGCTGTTGGCGGGCCCAGCGACGCATCAGGATCCCGATCGGTGTGCCGGCCCTGGCGAGAGACACCAGCACACTGGCGGGACCTCGCTCGGCCAGCACCAGTTCGGTCACCGCACCGACCGCTCGAGCCAGCCGGGGCGCGGTTTCCGCCAGCACCTCGGTGAACAGCGCCTGGTACTGCGGATCCGGTTGGTACTCGATGGGCAACGATTCCGCGTAGTGCGCGAGCCCGGCCTGGATCGCGGCCTCGCGCTCGGCGATGTCGGCCTCCAGGTCGAGGGTCGACAGGTCGGTGAGCAGCCAGGACACCTCGTCGGGTCGATAGCTGCCGAACTCCGGCCCGGTCAACGGCGACGGCAGTGACTTCATCGATCGATGTCCCGGGTCGCACCGGCGGGGGTCAGCACCGCGAGCAGCACCGGTGTGCCGGTGGCGGCGGCCAGCGCCTCGGCCAATCCGGTCGGGCCGGGCAGCGCGTGACCGTCGTCCACGACGACGATCAGGTCGGGCTCGTCAGGCCTGTTGCCGGCGATTCCGCCGGTCATGTGCTCCGGCCAGTTGCAGTTGTAGACGTGCCGGGTCTCCCGGCCGGCCGAATCCCCGTTCGTACCGAGAACACTGCTCTGGAAGTCGATCCGGCGCCGGATCGGATAGCCCGGACGATCGATGGCGTGCACCGGCGACCTGGTGGTCGACTGGAAGGCGACCGCACGATGGCGGCCTACCGTCGGGTCGGCTGCGAGCGCCAGCGCCAGTCGCAGCGGCAGATACATCAATTCCTCCGTGCCCAGCACCAGCACCCTGCCGGCACCGCCGCAGCCTTCGCGCAGCACCGCTGCGGCCGACTCGAGGGCACTGTCGAAAGCATCCCGGTCGTCGTCGAGGAATCCGTGCCGGCCGCCGTGCGGAACCTGCACCGGCCAGGGCAGTTCCATCTGCCGGACGCCGGCCCCTCCGGCCTCGACGGTCGAAACGGGTTCGTGCGCAGCCACTTCGGCGGCAACCCGATCCACAGTCGCTGCCGGCACGGTGATCTCACCGGAGACCACGGACACCACATCGATCCGGCACCCCAACCGCCCGGCGACCTCGGCCCGGATCTCGTCATCGGCCTGCGATCTGACGTCGACGATCCCGGCCAGCACATAGCGCGACCGCGGCGCGAGGGCGTGCATCGCCTCGATCACGTTCAGCGCCGTCCGGCCGGTGGACAGCTCGTCGTCGACCAGGACGACGGTCCCGGCGCCGAACAACAGCCCCGGCTGCTCGGGCCGCAGCAGGTGGCCGGTCGCATGGGAATGCGGCTCGGTGAAGTCCGCGGTGATCGGAATGGAGCCGTCCCGGCGCCGGGTGGAGTGCAGATAATCCGAGCGCAGCTGGTCGGCCACGAGATGCCCGACGCTGGTGGCGGTTTCGGCAAACCCGAAGGTGAGCAACGGCTGGTCGGCGAATGCTCGGGATCCGCCGACGGTCTCCATCAGGGTGAGCAGGGCTGCGGGATCGGAACCGGACACCGCGGCTCGCGCAGCGATCGTCCAGGACGCCGGCACGTCGTCGGAGTCGCCCGCCAACGTTCGCCCGACCAACGCGCCGAGCAGCCGCCCGACGCCGGCGATCAAACGCGGGTCCGCCGGCAGGTGTTTGCCCAGCACCGTCGAGACCAGTAACTGGGCCCGGCGCGGATTGCGCCGCAGACCCACCTGGATCAGCTCGGCCATCGTCAGTCCCACCGGCGAGCCGCGATCGCCCATGGTGATGCCGAATTCGGCGGCCACCAGGGAATCAGATCCGGGCGCCGTCGCGGCGGGGGTCGTCATCCGGCATCCAGCTGGGCGGTCAGAATGTCGACGTGCGAGATGTTCTGCGCCGCAACACCGAAGACCCGAGCCCTGAGCAGCGTGCGGGCCGCCCAGATCCGGTGCGGCCGCACCTCGTTCATCTTGTTGCGGTATTCCGAGCGGCGAACGCCACCGGCCGCCGACTCCGGGTGCAGCACGTCCATCGCATCCAGGTACTCCTCGTGCGGCACCACGGCCAGCGCGTGCACCGGTGGAACGTGCAGGGGATGGATCACCGACTTCCCGGTCAGGCCGTTGGCGCGGTCAAGGATCGCTTCCCGGATCAGGCCGTCCAGGTCGCTGCTCATCAGCTGACGGCGCAGCCCGCCGGCCTGCCGGTCGTCGAACGGGGTCTGACGCAACTGCGGTCGCAGGATCCGCTCGTGATTGGCGAAGTACTCCCAGACCGGCCCGGTGATGGCGAACCCGGTGCCGTCGGTGCGGCCGAGCTGGTTGACGATCTGGGTGATCAGATCGGCGGCCACCCCGACGTCGTAGATCGACAGGTCCCGGTCCCGGCGAATACCGAACAGGCCACAGAGGTCGGTCGCGCCGATCCGGATGGTCAGCACCAGTTCGCGGTGTTCGTCCAGCAGTTCCCTGATCCCGACCAGCTCGGCCTCGCGGGTCTCCCGGTAGAGCACCTCGGGCGTCTCCAACACCGGCATCGCGTACAGCGGGTGAGCCGAGAGCTCGCCGGCGGCCGCAACGGCACGCAGGTATTTCGGGCCGTCGGCGACCGAGAACTTCGGCAGCACGAACCCGGAGACCACGCTCAGCGCGTCACCCGCCGCTGCGGCGATGTGTTCGATGTGGCCGGCCGACCGCACCCGGACGAAGATCAGGCTGTCCGGCGGGTTCTCGTGCAGGTCGCGGAGCGTGTCGTTGGTGGTGCTCAACGCGGTCTCCACGGAATCGTCGGCGATGGCGTCCTCGAGGTCGATCACCATCGCCCTGGTTCCGGCCGCCGCCCGGCGGCGCACGGTGACGGCCAGACCGTCCTTGGTGGCCGGGACATACAACGTCGCGCCCAGCGCGTTGGCCAGCACCTGCCGTTCGCTGTCCCGATCGAAGGATTCCGGCGCCAGGTGGAACAGACCATCGCGGACGGAATCGGCCAATTGGTCGAAATGCCGCATTCAGTTCTCCTCGCGGGGCTGGGTCCGGGACACTGGGGAACTCTGCCATCCCGCGGAGAGTTGGCCCAAAGGATGTTCAAAGGTGATGGTTGCGCCTCGATAAGGTTGGCCGGGCAATCTGGGTCCCGTCCGGCGTGAGGCGCGATCGCCGATCTCTTGGACAGTACTGACGATGAGCTGACCAGGTTCGGACAACGGAGCCGACCGGTCGACGGTGAAAGGAAGATTCAGATGGGTGTGAGCCTCTCCAAGGGCGGCAATGTTTCACTGACCAAGGCCGCGCCAGGCCTCAAGGCGGTGGCGGTCGGCCTGGGTTGGGATGTGCGGTCGACCACCGGCAGCGACTTCGACCTGGACGCGAGCGCGTTGGGTCTGGCGGATACCCACAAGATCGTCTCCGACGACTACTTCGTGTTCTTCAACAACACCAGTTCGCCCGAGGGCGCGATCGTGCACCAGGGTGACAACCTGACCGGCGAGGGCGAGGGTGACGACGAGGTCATCAACGTCGACCTGACGACGGTTCCCGCCGCGGTCGACTCGATCGTCTTCCCGGTGTCGATCTACGAGGGGGATGCCCGCGGTCAGTCCTTCGGGCAGGTCCGGAACGCCTTCATCAGAGTGGTCGATCAGTCCAACGGCACCGAGCTCGCCCGCTACGACCTCTCCGAGGACGCGTCGACCGAAACCGCGATGGTCTTCGGCGAGCTGTACCGCAACGGCCCGGAATGGAAGTTCCGCGCCATCGGCCAGGGATATGCGTCGGGGCTCGCGGGTATCGCCCGCGATTTCGGCGTCAATCTATGATCGGCGCCTGAACTCACCGACCCGCCGGTCCTGCCCACCCCGGGCAGGGCACCGGCGGGCCACAGCCTCCCCGGGGAAGGCCCGCTGTGCATCTGAAGATCTTCATGTGGTCCTACATCGTCACCGCGCTGTCGTTGGTGGTGGCCTTCCTCTATGGCAGTTGGTCGGCGGTCGTCCTGTGCATGATCCTGGGCGTGCTGGAGGTCTCCCTCTCCTTCGACAACGCCGTGATCAACGCCACCGTCCTGGAGCGGATGAGCGACTTCTGGCAGAAGATCTTCCTGACGGTCGGCATCGTGATCGCCGTCTTCGGCATGCGCTTGCTGCTCCCCCTGGTCATCGTCTGGGCCGCGGCCGGCCTGCCTCCGGTGGAAGCATTCCAACTCGCGATGAACCCGCCGCCGGATGACGCCGCCTACTTCCCCGACGGCTCGCCCTCCTACGAAACCCTGCTCACCGACGCGCATCCGCTGATCGCGTCGTTCGGTGGCATGTTCCTGCTGATGCTGTTCCTGTCCTGGCTGTTCGAGGAGCGCGAACACACCTGGCTCAGCTGGCTGGAGAAGCCACTGGCCAAGGCCGGCCGGCTCGACGCCATGGCCGTCCTCGTCGCCTGCATCACGTTGCTGATCGTCTCCGAAACCCTCGCCGAGGACCCGGAGACGGTGCTCTTCTCCGGCCTGCTCGGCCTGGTGGTCTACCTGGCCGTCAATGGTCTGGGCACGCTGTTCGAGAATCCCGGGGGCGAGGGTGAGCCGATCGATTTCGAACACCCGGACGCGGTGGCGGCACCGAACAAGAGCGGGGTGACCAAGCTCGCCAGAGCAACCGGCAAGGCCGGGTTCTTCCTGTTCCTCTACCTCGAGGTGCTCGACGCCTCGTTCTCCTTCGACGGTGTCATCGGCGCGTTCGCGATCACCTCCGACCCCATCATCATTGCGCTGGGCCTCGGCCTGATCGGTGCGATGTTCGTCCGGTCGCTGACGGTCTACCTGGTCCGGCAGGGCACCCTGTCCGAGTACGTGTACCTCGAACACGGCGCGCACTGGGCGATCGGTGCCCTTGCCTTCATCCTGATGGTCTCCATCGGAGTACACATCAGCGAATTCATCACCGGATTGATCGGCGTCGCGTTCATCGGCGCCTCGTTCATGACCAGTATTCGACGCAACCGACGACTCGCCGCCAAGGGCGAAGAAATAGGAACGGTGCACGCCTGATGGCGATCGACTACACCAAGCGGCCGCGACCGGAGCCGGCGGCCCCGGCAGCCGCTGTGGCTCCGTCAGCTCCGGCGGCTCCGTCAGCTCCGGCGGCTCCGTCAGCGCCCCCTGCCCCGGCGACCTCCGGGCCGCCGCGCAAGGTCACGCTGACCAAGGGCGCGCCCCGGGTGTCGCTGACCAAGTCCGGCGGGATCGGCGGGATCGCCAAGGTCAACCTGAACTGGTCTGCGCTGGGAGACACGCCTCCGCCGCCGACCGGCGGCGGGTTCCTGGCGAAGATGAAGAACGCAGCCGCGGCAGCCTCCCTGTCGAAGGGGATCGACCTGGACCTCGGTTGCCTGTACGAGCTGGCCGACGGCCGCAAGGGCGTCATCCAGGCCCTTGGCAACGCCTTCGGTTCGCTGGATGCACCACCATGGATCCTGCTGGACGGTGACGACCGGACCGGCAAGGTCACCGGCGGCGAGAACATGTCGATCAACCTGAGCCAACCGGGCCGGTTCCGCCGGGTGTTGATCTTCGCGATGATCTACGAAGGGGCACCGAACTGGGCCGCGGTCGACGGTGTTGTCACCCTCACCCTGGCCAACGGCCAGCCGGTTGAGGTCAAGCTCGACGACGCCGGGGTCGGCTCCCGGATGTGCGCGGTCGCCCAGCTCGTCGACGTCGGCGGCGACCTGACCCTGCAGCGCGAGGTCCGCTACATCGAAGGCGGCCAGGTCGCCCTCGACAAGGCCTTCGGCTGGGGAATGAACTGGTCCCGCGGCCGCAAGTAGCTGCGCCCGAAACCCCGGGGTGGTGGTTCACCCCGGGGTCGCGAGAAGCGGGCTAGAGGTCGAACTCGGTGGCGGGGATGCCGACCGCATTGCAGGCGTCCCGCACGGCAGCGCGTTCCTTGGCGTCGAAGTCGCCATCGGCGCCCCCGATGATGATGCCGATCTGGATCACCGCGCGGGCCTGCTCGGGCTTGGAGCGCAGTTTGCCGATGGTGGCGATCGCCTCGACCTTGCCGAATTCGAAATCCCCGCCGAGTTTGCTGCAGTACCAGTCGAATTTCTGCTGCAGCTCGTCGGGCGGAAAGACCGACAGCACCGAATTGCTGCGGATCAGCGACATGGTCTTGGCCTGTTCGGCTGCGTCGATCGAACCGTCCGCCGCCGCGATCAACGCGCACATCGCCATGCTGCCGTTGGCGAATTCCTTGTTCTTGAACTGGCCGGCCTTCGTGGTCAGCTGTGTGTTCATCTCCCGGGTCTTGGCCTTGAGTTGATCCCAGAACGCCATGGTGAAACTCCCTGTTGTCGGTGTGCCCGTAGGGCTTGGCCCTGCAACAGGTGAACGAACGCACGGCTCGAGAGGTTCCGGCACAACGGGTTTGACCCGGAAGCCGGGCTATCTCACAGCGATTGCAGGGCCAGCGGGACGAGCTGGTCGGCGGTGCGCGCGTTCCCCGGAGTACCGATGGCGGTGAAGGTCCAGCCCGGGCCGCTGCGCGACAGTCGGGCCATCACCACGGCCGTGTGCGATCCGGAACCACTCAATTCGTACCGCACCAGTTCGCGGTCGCGGTCCGCGGAGTCGACGACCCTGGCGGTGGCGTTCTCGATCTGGGTGAAATTCTGGCCGCTGAACGAATTGACCACGAAGATGATGTGCGCAACAGCGGGCGAAACATTGGGCAGGTCAACCATGATCGATTCGTCATCGCCGTCGCCCTTGCCGGTCAGGTTGTCACCGGTGTGCATGAGCGAGTTGTCCCGGGACCGGAGATTGCCGTAGTAGACGACCTCGAGCACCTGGCGGTCGGCGGAGATCAACAGTGCGGAGGCGTCCAGGTCGACGGAAACCTCTTTCATCCCGCCGAACATGCCTTTCTTCTTCATCGCATCCCAGCCCAGGCCCATCCGTACCTGACTGAGGCTGCCGCCGCCCTGCTTGACCAGGCTGACGGTTTGGCCCTTGCTCAGACTGACACCCACGATTTCGCCTTTCGATGAATCTTTCGATGAACTTTTCGGCCTGCGCTGAACAATGAAATCCGGTGATGAGATGAATTACAGGTTGACGCCGTAATCCTTGGCAATTCCGGAAAGACCGCTCGAGTACCCCTGGCCGATCGCCCGGAATTTCCACTCGGCTCCGTGCCGGTAGAGCTCGCCGAAGACCATCGCCGTCTCCACCGAGGCGTCCTCGGTGAGGTCGTAACGGGCGAGTTCGGTCTGGTCGGCGGCGTTCACCACCCGGATGAACGCGTTGCGCACCTGGCCGAAGGACACCCCGTTGGATTCCGCCTCGTAGATCGACGCCAGGAAGACGACCTTGGCCAGATTCGCCGGCGCTGCGTTCAGGTCGACGGCGATGACCTCGTCGTCTCCCCCGCCCTCACCGGTCCGGTTGTCGCCGCGATGCTCGATGGCACCCTCCGGCGAACGCGTCTGATTGAAGAAGATGAAGTACTGATCGGACAGCACCCGTCCGTCCTCACCGACACCCAGCGCACTGGCATCGAGGTCGAACTTGACCCCGGTGGTGGTGCGCGCGTCCCAGCCCAGGCCCATGGTGATGGCCCCGAGGTTGGGTGCGGCCTTGGTGAGCGAGAGGTTGCCACCCTTGACCAGACTGATGCTCATTCCCGCAGCTCCTTCGATGCGTCCATCGTTCACTCGACCCGACGACCCTACTGGCGCGCGGAGGCCACGCCCGCGCCGACCGGCGGCTCAGCCGACATTGACCCCGAAGTCCCGGGCGATCCCGGCGAGCCCGCTCGCATATCCCTGACCGATGGCCCGGAACTTCCATTCCTGGTTGTACCGGTAGACCTCTCCGAAGACCATCGCGGTCTCGACGGACGCGTCCTCGGTGAGGTCGTAGCGAGCCAATTCGATGTCGCTGGCCAGGTCGACCACCCGGATGTAGGCGTTGCGCACCTGACCGAACGACTGCTGACGGGTCTCGGCGTCGTAGATCGACACCGCGAACACGATCGAGAGCACCTGGGCCGGGACACCGACCAGGTTGACGGTGACCACCTCGTCGTCACCCTCGCCCTCGCCGGTGAGGTTGTCACCCTGGTGCTCGATCGATCCATCGGGCGATTTCAGGTTGTTGAAGAAGACGAAATACTCGTCACCGAGCACCTTGTGGGTCTCACCGAGGGCAAGCGCACTGGCGTCCAGGTCGAAGCCGTGACCGGCAGTCGAGCGGACGTCCCACCCGAGGCCGACTCCGATGGAAGTCAGGTTCGGCGCAGCCTTGGTGAGGCTGACGTTGCCACCTTTGGTCAGGCTGACGCCCATTGCGTTGTGTCTCCTTCATCTCGTCCTGGACCAGCTGTCGATCCCCGCATCCCTGGTTCCACCCTACGGCTCGACGCATCCGCCGGCCCCGGGTCGACGGGTCAGTCGACGGGCACAGCGTCATCGAGCCAGGTGATCCGATCGAATCCGTAGCCACGGCAGGCCTCTCGGATGGTGGTGCCGACCAGGTCCATCTCCGATCGCAGCACCAGCTGACCGCGGATGTTGTAGACGGTGGCCAGCACGGCGACCGCGTCGGACGGCGGGAGGTCAATCGGCATCTCGATCCGGTCGCCGCCGAAGGTCGTCGCGATCAGCGTCCCGCCCCAGCGCAGTTGCTGCCCGTCACCCGAGAAGGCATACACCGCAAACCGTTCCAGCTCGGTGATCTGCCGCAGATCGATCTCGATCCGCTCGTACTCCTGACGGGTCGCCAGCAGGATCGGACGACGCATCTCCTCCGGCGGCGCCGACCGGCGGCCGGTGTTGTGCTGAACCGTCGACGACCGCCCCGACCGCAGTTGGTAGACGCAGCCGAGCCGCAGATCACCCACCCCGGCCGCCACCGCCTCGAACTGCAGAGTGCCGACCCCGGACTGCACCCTGGTCAGCGTCACGGTCGGCGCCTGCGGCGTCAGCATTGTCGGCACACCCGGCCGGGTACGCGCTTCCGTCCAGCCGGACGGGGCACCGCCGGCATTGGCCGTCGGTCGTGCTGCCCCGCGCTGGACCGCGGGCAGCGAAGGTGTCGAGGCGGGCGAGAGATCCAGCGAGGTCGAGTCGTTCGACGCCGCAGGAGCCCGGGTGCCGGTGGCGCTCGCCGCCCGAGCCCGTCCGGGCACGGTGACGGGGGCAGCGCCGAGGTCGAGCGACGTGGAGCTGCTCGGCGGAGGTCGCTGCGGCGGCGGTGGCGCAGCACCCAGATCCAGCGAGGTGGCGGAGGACCCGGATCGTGCCGGAGCGCTTGATTGCGGCGCCGGACCCGACAGGTCCAGCGAGGTGCTCGACCCGGCCGACTGCCGCGGAGGCGGCTGAGGTGCGGCGGTGGGTGCCGACAAATCAAGAGAGGTGCTGGCGTCCGAGGACGTCTGTCGCGCCGGAGCCGACGGCGGTGCGGGCGAGGGCGCGGTCAGGTCCAACGAGGTGCTCGCCGCGGCAGCCGCCGGCGGTGGCGGCACGGCTGCGGCGGGCCGGGACGGGACCGGTTGCGGCGCAAACAGATCCAGTGACGAGTCGCCGGCAGCCGGTGGCGCTGCAGGGATCGGCCGCTGCGACGGAGCCGGGCGGGGCGGTGCCGAGGGCGGTCGTGAAGTCGCGGGCGGCGGTGTCGTCGCGGGCGGCGGTGGTGGTGTGGCCGACCGGGAAGCGTGTGCGCTGGCCCGGCCCGCGACGAAATCCGCGATGGCGGAGTTGGTCTGACGCACCGGCCTCGACCGGCGGCGCAGGAAGGTCAGGTCGGGACGTGGCTTGGCCCCATCCGGTTGCCGGTAGTCGACCGTCATCGGGGTCTCACCGTCATGTGGATATCACCGTCATCGGGACGTCACAGCGGGACGCCGTAGTCGGCGGCAATGCCGCTGATGCCGTTGTCGTACCCCTGCCCGATCACCTTGAACTTCCAGCCGGTGCTGTGCCGGTACAGCTCGCCCAGGCAGATGGCGGTCTCGGAACGGAGCGCCGGCGCCAGGTTCTCCGACTTCACCAGCTCCTGGCCGTTCGACAGATCGAGCACCCGGATCGCGCATTCCCGCAGCTGTCCGAGCGTGCGGCGGGCACCCGGCCCGTCGTTGATGTACAGCGACACCACGATCCGGTGGATCTCGGCCGGGACGGCGCCGAGATCGACCTCGATCTGCTCCCGGTCGTCGCCGAGGGCCTGGCTCAACTGGGCGACCGACATGTCCGGCGAGGACAGCTGGTTGAAGAACACGAAGTACTCGTCCGACGGCGCGCGACTGTGCGAATCGCAGAGAATCGTTGCGGCAACCAGGTTGTCGGACAGGGCCTGCTCCGAGCCGGCGTTCCAGCGGACGCCCAGCACCACCCCGGTCAAGGATGGGATCTCCTGGGTGAGCGCGACGTTCGCGCCGCGTTTCATCGGCGGCGCCATTACAGGTCCAGTTCCGAGCGGGCGAACTTGGTCCGCAGGAAGCTGCCCTGCGCGACCAGCGCGTTGGCGTCGTCATTGCGCACTGCGGTCAACACGTCCGTGGCCGAACCGAGCAGGAAGTCCAATTGCTCCTCGAGGGCGGCTGTCGGGGTCTTGCCGCCGGCCCGCGGGGTGTTGCGGGTGGCGGGGTCGAGGGCGAGGAACGTGCGCAGGGTGGTGGGCAGGTAGTCGCGCAGGATCCCGTTCAGCGACACCCGGGCGTGGATGTCCAGATCCCGGTCCCTGGTGGTGTGCAGCACCGTCGCCACGGTGTCGGTGATCCGGCGCGAGGCGACGACGCCCTCCCCCGGGAGCTGTCCGGCGGAGGCGTTGATGAATCTGTTCACCCGGAACAGTTCCGCGGCAAGGGCAGCGGGGCTGTCCGGTACCTCCGTCACCGGTGTCGACTGGGCCGTCGGTGGGCGATCCCGCTCGTCCGAGCGCCCGAACAACCAGTTCATCACCACGCTGTCAGCGTCCTCCTGAATTCATCACAGTCCCTCTTGCCCAAGCTGTTCCGACCCGCGGTCGCGCCCGGGTCAGGAGCCGGAGGACAGCTCGTTGCGGCGCACCCGCTCCAGGTACGGCTGCGCCCGCTCGATCTGACCCTGCAGCGCGTTCACGGTCTGGGCCATGCTGTCCACCGCCTGGGCGCGGAAATTGTCCACGGCATCCATCGTCTGGAAGACGTTGTCGAACGCGGCCTGCAGCTTCTCCACCGACACCGTGGCGCTGGCAGCCTGTTCGTTGATCTGCGCGCCCTGGATTTTCAGCTGCTCGGACGTCCGTTGGATCAGGTCGCCGGTCGCCGCGTTCAGACCGGTGATCTGATCGAGCACCAGCTTCTGCCGGGCCAGCGCCTGGGACACGATCACGGCGGTCCGCAGCGCGGCGACGGTGGTGGTCTGCGCGCGGTCGACGCCGCGCATCAACTCGAGATTGTTCTTGCGCACCAGGTCGAGTGCCATGTACCCCTGCACCGCAACGGCCATCTGGGTCATGATGTCCTGCCGGCGCTGCCGGATAGGGAACAACGCGTCGGACTTGAGCGTGTTCGCGTCCTCGGTGCGGCCCTGCGATTCCAGGATGTTGACCTGGTCCTCGACCGCGGTGTCCAGGGCGCTGGCGAGCTCGTTGTACTCACCGAGCTTGCCCATCAGCGTCCACATGTTGGCCTTCTCGACCTCGATGCTCGCGTTGTCCTTGCCGAGCTCGTCCTTGCCGGACGCCAGGGCGCGGATGATGTCGTTCAGCTGGCTCTGTGCCGACTGGTACTTGGCGAAGTAGGCGTCGATCTTGTTGCCGCCCGGGATCCACTTCAGCACCTTCTTGATCCCGGTGAGCTCGGCCCGGTTGGGATCCAGTTCGGTGATCTGGTTCCGCAGTTCGGCCAGCGTGCCCGCGACCCTGGTCTGGGCGTCCTTGCCACCGCTGCGGCCACCGTTCAGTGCCGCCGCCGGCCGCTCCAGCATCCGACTGGAGACATTGGCCGATTCCCGCATCTCCCGGTCACCCAACGAGGTGATCGACTCGACCTTCTTGGCGAATTCCGGCGACCGGACGTCGATGGACGCCAGCTCGATCGCGAACGACGCGGCCCGGCTCTGCAGCTCCGCCTGGCGGGCGTCCGCCACCGGCACCGCTCCGGCGGCCTGTTCGGGGGCGACGACCTGCACCGGAGCCGGGGGCGTCAGCACCAGGGCGTTACTGGTCGCGGCACCGCGCGCCGGCCCGGTGGGAGTGGCGCTCGATCCGAGGTCGAGGTCGGTCATCTGTGAACTCCTTGAAGTGGACGACACCGGGCCCCGCCGGAGCTGGCCGTGCGGAGCACCACCCATCGTAGGTCCGGCGTCGACGGGCGACCCGGCGGCTCCGATGTCGGCTAGGTTTCTAGGCCGCAGCCCGATGGCACGGTGCAGTGCCCGGTCGGCCCATTCGACGCCGACGGGCCGCAGCGATGACGAGGGGGTGACGATGGCCAGGATCAACCCGAAGTCAGCCGTGGCAATCGTTTTCGTCGCCGCCATGTTCATCAACATCATCGATGCCACGGTGGTCAACGTCGCGCTGCCGACCATCGCCGTGGACTTCGGGGTGCCGATCGAGTTCACCGCAACGGTGAACATCGGCTTCCTGGTCGCCGTAGCGGTGGCCATCCCGGTGGCCGGCTGGCTGGGTGACCGGTTCGGTGCGCGGGAGGTGTTCCTGCTCGCCGTCGGGCTGTTCACCATCGCGTCCGCGGCGTGCGGCCTGGCGCAGACCGTCGAGCAGCTGGTGATCTTCCGGATCGTGCAGGGCATCGGCGGCGGTTTGATGACGCCGGTCGGGATGGCCATGCTGTATCGCACGTTTCCGCCGAACGAGCGGGTCCGGTTGAGCCGGATCATCAACGTCCCGATCGCGCTGGCACCGGCGATCGGCCCGGTGCTCGGCGGCCTGCTGGTCCAGCGGGCGAGCTGGCGCTGGATCTTCGGCATCAACGTGCCGATCGGGGTGGTCGCGATCGTGTTCACCCTGATCGCCGTCCCGACCATGGCGAAGCGGACCTCCAGCCGGCTCGACGTACCCGGATTCCTGCTCGCCGGCGTCGGCTTCGCGGCGCTGATGTTCGCGGTGTCCGAGGGTGCGATCCGCGGCTGGTCGTCACCGGTGATCTGGATTCCCGCGCTGGTGGGCGTCGTCCTGCTGACCCTGCTGGTGATCGTCGAGACCAGGGTGTCGGCGCCGATGCTGCGGTTGAGCCTGTTCCGGCTCGGCCTGTTCCGCTCCGCCAACCTGATCACCTTTGCCTCGGCAGCGGGCTTCCTCGGCGGGCTGTTCGTCTATCCGCTGATGCTGCAGACCGCCTTCGGCTACTCGCCGCTGACCGCCGGTCTGCTCACCTTCCCCGAGGCGATCGGGATCATGGTCGGCACCCAGATCGCCGCCCGGTTCTACGGCAGGGTCGGGCCGCGACGGCTGATCGCCGCCGGGCAGGCCACCGTCGCGATCGCGCTGCTGTGCCTGGCGTTCGTGATGAGCAGCACCATCTCGCCGGTGGTGCCGGTGGCTTTGATGTTGCTGCTCGGGTTCGGGCAGGCGCACACCTTCATGCCCACTCAGGCCTCCGCCTTCGACACGGTCGCCCCGGAGCACACCGGCGCCGCCACCGCGCTCTACAACGCCACCCGCCAGGTCGGATCGGCGGTCGGCGTGGCGGTGGCCGCCACCGTCATCGCCACCATCGGGTTCGATCCCGCGATGGCGGCCGACGAAAGCGCGACCCTGTTCCCGTACCAGATGGCCTTGGTCGGCTGCGCGTTGTTCTCGGTGGCCGGTTCGCTGATCGCCACCTTCGGCGTCAAGGACGCCGACGCGGCCCCCAGCAGGGGGCTCGCGCCGGCCATCCGTGCGGGCTCGACCGACTGACTGCGTGGACCGGGCCCTCAGCGCGCCGGGGCGGATCCGTCAGACGCCGGGAACAGCTTCCACGTCGGCGACGTCGTCCTTGCCCGCGTTGATCAGAATCAGCGATGCAACCGTGGCGATGACGAAGATGATCGACGACCACATGAAGGCCACCCCGAATCCGTGCACCGCGCCCGCTGCCTGCGCCGCACCGATCGCCTCCGGAGTGGCGGCCAGCGGCGGGTTCTGAAGCAGGAACGCCGCGGTGGTGGTGGCCGCGATCGTGTTCAGCAGCGCGGTGCCGATCGAGCCGCCGACCTGCTGGGCGGTCTGCACGACCGCGCTGGCCACGCCGGCGTCGTCGTGGCTGACACCGACCAGGGCAACGTTGGTCGTCGACATGAAGACGAAGCCCATGCCGACCGCGATGATCAGCTGTGCGGGCAGCAGCGTCCCCAGGTAGGTCGTCTCCAGGCTGAGCCTGGACAACCAGAACAGCCCGATCGCGCCCAACATCAGACCGGCCGGGACGACGAAACGCGGGCCGAGCCGCAGGGTCAGCTGCGAGCCGATACCCGCACCGAGAACGATGCCGACGCTGAACGGAAGGAAGGCGAACCCGGCCTGGATCGGGGTGTACTGCAGCACGCCCTGCATGTAGTAGGTGAGGAACAGGAAGACGGCGAACAAGCCGGCGCCCATCAGCAACCCGACCACATAGGCGCCGGCACGGTTCCTGTTCTCCACAATCCGCATCGGCAGCAGCGGACTGCTCGAACGGAGCTCGACCAGCACGAACCCGGCCAGCAGGATCACCGAGGCGGCAAACCAGCCCAGGGTGTTGATCGATCCCCACCCGTGTTCGGCCGGCTGGGTGCAGGCCCAGACCAGAGCCCCCAGCCCGGCGGTGCCGAGGATCGCACCGGGGATGTCGTAATGGGTACCGCCTTCCACCTTCGACTCGTGCAACACCACGATGGCGGCCGAAGCCGCGACGATCGCGATCGGGATGTTGACGAAAAGGCACCAGCGCCAGGAGGCATATTCGGTCAACACTCCGCCGAGCAGCAGACCGATCGCGGCGCCACCGCCGGTGATCGCGCCGAAGACGGCAAACGCCTTCGCCCGTTCCTTCGCCGCGTGGAAGGTGACGGTGACCAGGGACAGGGCCGCCGGTGCCAGCATCGCCGCGAACGCACCCTGCAGGGCGCGCGCGATGAACAGCTGCCAGCCCACCTGCGCGGCCCCGCCGATCGCGGACGCGATGGCAAAGCCGGACAACGAGATGATCAGGATCCGCTTGCGGCCCACGTAGTCGGCGATCCGGCCGCCCAGCAGCAGCAGGGCGCCGAACGGCAGCGCGTAGGCAGTGACCATCCACTGCCGGTCGGCATCGGAGATCCCCAGGGCCGCCTGGGCCTGGGGCAGTGCGATGTTCACGATCGTCGCGTCCAGGATGACCATCAATTGCGAGAGCGCGATGACCGCGAGCGCCAACCAGCGCTTCGGGTCGAGGGACAGATCGGTGTCGTCGGCGGACCCCACAGGGGGGTTCGCCACAGAGTCGGACGATGGAGTTGACACGGGCATACTCCTGTTACTGGCGGGCGTGGCCGATTCCCGGTCGGAATCGGTGTGCGAGTGGTAGACGCCGGTCGGGCGCCCAAACAATCGGTCCGGCGACGCCTCTGACGCCGAACCTGATGGGGAGTATCACCCCGACCACCGACAGCGGGTCAAACGACTTCTGCCGACGGCAGAGCCGGGACGCCTCCTCTGCCGCCCGACCTGCCACGATGTGCCGGTCGGGAACGTCACCGACGTGATCGGCGTCACCCGAGCATCCGGTGCAGAACCCGGATGCGGGATACCGGCGAGAGATGCGGGGCGGCCATGTACGAACTGGAACCGGTGGTGTTCCTGGTGGTCGGGGTGGTGATCGTCAACGGGATAGCCGGTCGGATCGGGATTCCGGCGCCGATCCTGCTGGTGGTCGCCGGCCTCGCGGTCTCGTTCATCCCCGGGGTGCCGGACTTTCAGGTCAACCCGGAGATCGTGCTCACCGTGCTGTTGCCGCCGCTGTTGTTCGCGGCCGCCTCGGAGGCATCGGTGATCGCCATCCGCAAGCTGATCCGTTCGATCACCCAGCTCGCCGTCGGCATGGTGTTGATCACGGCGTTCTCCGTCGCCGTAGTGCTGCACCTGTTGATCCCCGAGATCCCGTTCGCCGCCGGACTCGCCCTCGGCGCGATCGTCGCCCCGCCGGACGCGGTGGCCGCGGTGGCGGTCGCCCGCCGGGCCGGCCTGCCGCGCAACGTGGTGACCGTGCTCGAGGGCGAGTCGTTGTTCAACGACGCGACCTCGCTGGTATTGCTGCGGGTGGCGCTCGTCGGGATCAGCGTCGGCACCATGTCGTGGGGTGCGGCGCTCGGCGAATTCGCCTGGGCCAGCGTCGGCGGGGTGCTGGTCGGTCTCGTCCTCGGCCTGCTGCTGTCGGCGACCAGGCGGATCACCAGGTCCACCCTGGCCACCACCGCGTTGTCCCTGGTGACGCCATTCCTTGCCTATCAACTCGGTGAACTGGTGCTGGCCTCCGGTGTGCTGTCGGTCGTGGTCACCGGGCTGGTGCTGGGATTCCGGTCGCCCTACGACCTGCAGCCGGAAGTGCGGCTCACCCTGCGGGCCACCTGGGCGGCGATCCAGTACGTGCTCGAGGGCGCGGTCTTCGCCCTGATCGGTCTGCAGCTGTGGGCCATCGTCACCGCTCCGGACATCGGGCGAACCCCGGTGCTGGTGATCTCAGCGGTCGTGCTGGCGACGGTGATCCTCATCCGGCCGATCTGGATCTTTCTCACCGATGCGGTGATCAGGCTGTTCCAGCGCCGCGACAGTGTCGGGTCCCGGCGTTCACTGGTCGCCATCTCCTGGGCCGGGATGCGCGGAGTCGTGTCGCTGGCCGCCGCGCAGACCCTGCCCTTGGACACGCCCTACCGCTCGTTGCTGCTGACCTGCACGATCGCGGTGATCCTCGGCACCCTGGTGGTCCAGGGCCTGTCGCTACCCGCAGTGATCCGCATGCTGCATCTGCCCGGTGACCCGGAGGCGGACACCCTGCGGGAACGGGCGCATGCCCGCGAGCAGGCGAATCAGGCCATCGCGGCCAAGGTCGAGGAGGTGATCACCACCCACCAGTTGCCCGAGCAGGAGGCGCGCCGGATGCGGGCCTGGAGCGCGGGCCGGGACTGGCGGGGACTCACCGACGACGCTGCCGACACCGATCAGGCGCAGCGACGGCTGGACCGAACGTCCGGATGGCGGCACGAACTGGTCGGCATCGAACGCGATGTGTTCGTCAACCTGCGCAACGCCGGTCAGATCTCCGAGGACGTGCTGCGCGAGCTCCAGTACGACCTCGATCTGGAGGAGGCACTGTTGGACCGGCGGTTGGAGGCGGCCACCGGGCACCTCGCCGCCACCACGGCCGCGTTCGACGACAGCGAGGAGGCGACGACCACCGGAGCGCTGCGGTTTCAGCGACCGGACGGTTCGGGCTCCGACTCGATCGGCAGGTAGCGGGACCACCAGTCCAGGATCGCGTCGAACCGCTGCCGGCGGTGCCGCGGCCGACCGGAACGGGACAGCTCGTGGCCCTCTCCGGGGAACACCAGCATCTCGACCTCGGCGCCGCGGCTCTTCAATGCCACGAACAACCGCTGGCCCTGTTCCAGCGGGCACCGCCAGTCCTGCTCGGAATGGATGATCAACAACGGCACGGCGATGTCGTCGGCGTAGGCCAGAGGCGATGCGCGCCACTGGCTGTCGCGATCGGCACCGACGTACGCCCGGGCGAAGTAGTAGCCGATGTCACTGGAACCGGCGAACGAGTCCCAGGCGTTGACCGCCCGTTCGCTGATCGCGGCGGTGAACCGCCCCTCAGCGTGTGAGCAGAGCCAGGACGTCATGAAGCCGCCGTACGAACCGCCCATCACCCCGACCCTGGACGCATCGCACTCCGATCGGTCGAGCGCCGCATCGAGCAGCGCGAGCAGGTCGTCGACGTCGACGGTGCCCAATCCGCCGATCACCGAGCGCCCGTGTTGGTGCCCGTAGCCCGCCGAACCCCGCGGATTGCCCATCACCACCGCGTACCCGGCACCGGCGTACATCTGGGCCTCGTCGAACAACGCAGGTGTGTAGGCGGAATGCGGGCCACCGTGCACGAGCAACAGCACCGGGTGCGGTCCGGTACCGGGAGGCGTCACCAGCCAGCCGTGCACCGGATAGCCGTCCGGTGCGGACGTCGCCAGTTCCATGGCCGGCCGGATGCCGACACCTGCCAGCGGACGACCGAAATCGGACAGCTGCCGCTCGCCGCTGCCCGATCCGTCCGGCTCGAGGGTGACGGTGACGAGTTCGCCGGCCAATTCGCCGGATGAGACCACCACGGCGACCGATCCGTTCCTGGCATCGAACGATCGCACGACGCGCGAATCACCGCCGACCACGACCGTCAGGTCGTCAAGGGCGACGGACTCACCGGACACCGGAACCGTCACGAGTGTGGTCGCGCCGCGGTCCAACACGCCGACCAGTACCCGCTCGTCCAGCACGATGGGCGGTCCGGCGGCGCGGTCGACGTCGACGGTGTCCGGATCGGTCAGCCGCCGCGGCGACCCGCCGGCCAGCGGCACAGTCCACAGCCCAGTGGTCCGGCCGGCAGCATCGATACCGGTGAATTCGACTCCGACGTAACAGATCTCGTCGCCGAACACGGTCAGCAGCGCAGCTGTGCCCCGGATCTCGATCACCCGCTGGTCGCCCGTGTTGAGGGTGCCTTGGTCGTCGTCGTCGGGTACGGCGATGTCGTCGGGCACGGATGTGTCTTTGGCCACGGGGATGACTTCGGGCACGGCGATGACGACGAGCTCGTCGGTCAGTTCGTCCAAGCCGGTGGGGCGGCTGTAGACCAGCTCGTCCGGTCCGGCGAAGGCCGGATCCGTGGCGCCGGACGGTTCATCGGTCAGCTGCACCGGCCTGCTCGGTTCGGTATCCGGCGACCCACCCGAGAGGTCAAGCACGAAGACCTGTTTCGGCTTGTCCCCGACGAATCCCTCGCCGTCCAGCCGGTAGGACAACCTGGTGATCCGGCGCGGCGCCTCCCCCTCGGGCTTGATCGTTTCGTCGGTGCCGTACCGACCGGCCTCGGGAACCGCTGCGCAGTAGGCGATCCGGCTCCCGTCCGAAGAGAATGCCGCCCGGCCGGCGCCGAGCCGGTGATCGGTCAGCTTGCGCGGTTCACCTCCGTCGAGCGGCATCAGGTGCAGTTGCGGCGACCCGCTCTCCGGTGCCCGCAGGAACACCACCGATCGGCCGTCCGGGCTGACCACCGGTTCGGAATCGCGCGGACCGAGGGTGAAATCCCTCGCTCCGCCGTCAGCATCCGGAGTCAGCCGCAGCAATGTGCTGCGGTAGAGGTCGGCGTCCAGATCGGGGGTCGCCACGGCGAGCACGATCGATCCGTCACCGCCGATCGCCGGTCGGCCGGGAATGCGGAGCAGCGCGAGATCAGCAGGCTTCACAGTCCGGCAGGCTAGTCCGGATCGGCGCCGGCCACCGTGGACGCCCGGTGTGCAACCAGCGCGGTACAGCCGACCAGGCGCTCCGGGGTGCTCGTCAGGGTTCGCCCTGACACTCCGCGCCCGGCCGCTCTGGCACCCTGGTGTGATGATCGATCAGGCCGCTCGCGGTCCCTTGCGCCCGTGTGCCCGCCCGTGAAGGCCCGCCTGCGACGGATGTTGCGCACCAGGGAACAGAAGATCACCGCGATGGTGGTTGTCGCCGCGCTGGTCGCGGCAGTCGTCTGGATCGCCTGGCCCACCCCGCAACCGGCGCCGGTTGCCTCCCGCGACCTGACCATCACCGCTCCCGGGGGCCCGGGTGTCGACGCTCCCGTCCAGCTCGACGCGACGATGTACCTGCCGGCCCAGACCCCGGCACCCGCCGTGATCATGGCGCACGGATTCGGCGGCTCGAAGCAGTCCGTCGCTGCCGATGCGCAGCAGATGGCCAGGGACGGTTTCGTGGTGCTCGCCTACTCGGCCCGCGGGTTCGGCAAATCCACCGGCCAGATCGCCCTGGATTCGTTGGATTACGAGGTGCCGGACGCCAGGGCGATCGTCGACTGGCTCGCCGAGCAACCAGAAGTGGTGCAGGACGGTGCCGGCGACCCGCGGGTCGGCGTCACCGGCGGCTCGTACGGCGGCGCACTCTCGCTGATGCTGGCGGGCACCGATCCGCGCATCGACGCGGCCGTGCCGCTGATCACCTGGAACGACCTGGAGCAGTCGCTGTTCCCGAATGCGCAGGCGACGCCGGCGGATCTGGAAGCGCCGACGCCGGCTGCCGCGAGCGGTGTCGAGGACGGGGTGTTCAAGAAGTTCTGGGCGTCCACGCTGATGGCCTCGGTCACCACCGGCGCGTCGCTGTCCGCATCGAGCGTGGCCCAGGGTGACAGCGGGGACAGCGGTTTCGTCCGGCGCGGCGGCACCAACAGCACCTCCGCGGCACCCGCCCCCGATGCGGCCGAGGGCGCCGATGGCACTGCAGGCACGTCCGGCATCCCCACCGGCGACGCCGCGGTCGCGGCGCTGTCGGCGACCTGCGGCCGGATGATGGTCGAGCTGTGCGCCGGTTACGCGCAGGCCGCCCAGACCGGCCGGATCACCGACACCTTCTCGGCCCTGCTCGATCGCTCCAGCCCGAAGGAGGTCGTCGGCAACATCACCGCACCGACGCTGATCGTCCAGGGCGAACGGGACACCCTGTTCCCACTGAGCCAGGCCGATGCCAACGCGCGGGCAATCGCCGCCAACGGCGCCACCGTCGCCATGACCTGGTTCAACGGCGGTCACGACGGCGGCAGCCCGGACGCCGCAACGGAGGCCCGGATCACCGAGTGGTTCCAGCACTACCTGACCGGCACCGGGCCGGTGCCGTCCAATGCGTTCCGGTACACCGTCGACGGCCCGATCAGCGATACCGGATCGGCCAGGAGCCGCACCCTCGAGGTCCCGGCCTACCCGGGTCTCGCGGCCGGTTCCAGCGCCAACCGGGTGAGCATCCCGCTGACCGGCGACCCGCAGTTCGTGGTGAACCCGCCCGGTGCGTCGCCGGCGTCGATCTCCAGCCTGCCGGGCCTCTCCGGCCTGGCGTCGACCGCGCTGTCGACGTTTGCCGGCGGCCTGCCGGGCCAGACCGCCAGGTTCTCCTCCGCCCCGTTCGACGCGCTGACCGTGATCACCGGAACTCCGCGCATCGCCGTCACGGTGTCCCAACTCCCGATTCCGGGGACCGTCGAGAACGCCGGCGGCGCAGCGGTTCCCGACGACGGGGTGGTGCTGTACGGGTCGTTGTCCAAGGTATCCGAGGGCGGAACGCGGACCCTGGCGGGCGGCGCCGTCGTCCCGATCCGGTTGACGAACATGCCCGCCGACGGCAGTCCGGTCGCGGTGACCATCAACCTGCCGGCGATCGCGCTGCAGGTCGAGGCGGGGTCGACCATCGAGGTCAGCCTGGCCACCACCGAGCAGGCCTACGCCGGCCCGACCGCGCCGGCCGCCTATCGGATCGCGTTGGCCGACACCGCCGTTCAGGGGGTGGATGCCCCCAGTGCGGTCAGCGCGCCGGAGGGTGGCGGCGTCCGGGTCTCGGCGTCCGAGATCCCGGTCGGACTGCTGATCGCGCTGATCGTGCTGGCCGTCATCGCCGCGCTCTGGCTGATCTTCGGTGGCCGGGTGCGGGCCCATCGCTCCGACGTCGATCCGGATCTGGTCGACGTCCCGTTGTCGATCACCGGGCTCGGCAAGGCCTATCCCGGTGGCGTCAAGGCGGTCAAGGACGTCAGCTTCCGGGTCGAGGCCGGGCAGGTTCTCGGCCTGCTGGGGCCGAACGGGGCGGGCAAGACCACCACCCTGCGGATGGTGATGGGATTGATCTCCCCCACCGAGGGCGAGATCAGAGTGTTCGGCCACAAGATCCGGCCCGGATCGGAGATCCTTTCCCGGATCGGCAGTTTCGTCGAGGGTTCCGGGTTCCTGCCACACCTGTCCGGCAAGGCCAACCTCGATCTGTACTGGAAGGCAACCGGCCGGCCGGACGGCGACGCGCACATGGCGGAGGCATTGGAGATCGCCGGTCTCGGCAACGCCGTCGACCGCCGGGTCCGTACGTACTCGCAGGGCATGCGGCAGCGGCTGGCCATCGCCCAGGCGATGCTCGGCATGCCGGACCTGCTGTTGATGGACGAGCCGACGAACGGGCTCGACCCGCCGCAGATCCACGCCATGCGTGAGGTGCTCCGCCGCTACGCCGCCACCGGACGGACGGTGCTGGTCTCCAGCCACCTGCTCTCCGAGGTCGAACAGACCTGCAGCCATGTGGTTGTCGTGCATCTCGGCCGCACCATCGCGTCCGGAACGGTGGCCGAGCTGGTGTCCTCGTCCGGCGAGATGGTGTTCGAGGTCAACGACCAGGATGCCGCGGCCGAAGTGCTACGGACGATGGCCGAGGACGTCGAGCTGACCGAATCCGGCGTGCAGGCCGACCTGGGCCGGGTCCCCGGATCGCAGGCGGTGGCGGCGTTGGTCGCGGCCGGCGTCGAGGTCAACTCGGCCGCACCACGCAATCGACTGGAGGACGTCTTCCTCGCGCTGATCGGCGCCTCCGGTTCCGATCCCACCGCAGTGGGCGCGGACCTCGGTGCGGCAGCCGGCGGTGCCAACGGCGGCAACGCCAACGCAGGTGGACCGCCCGACGGTTCGCCGCCGGGAGCAGGCGGAGCCCAGGACGATCACCGCACGCCAGTCGGATCCAGCGCACAGCAGGGAGGTTCGGAATGAGCCCCGTCCACCAGGACCACTCGGCGGATGCCGCCGTCGCCGTGATGAGCGGGGTCAGCGGCTCGGTGCCGGTGACCGCCGCCGGTACCCCGGAGGGATTCCGGATCGGCCGAACGCTGCCGGTGCGGGTGGAGTTGAGCCGTCAGCTGCGCCGCCGGCGGACCCAGCTGGCATTGGGCTTCATGGCGTTGCTGCCGCTCATCCTGGTGATCGCCTTCGCGTTCGGCACCAACACCGGAGGCCGCGGCGCGGTGTCGCTGGTGGATCTGGCGACCTCCGGCGCGATCAATTTCGCCATGGTGTCGCTGTTCTTCTCGGCGAGCTTCCTGCTGATCGTGGTGATCTCGCTGTTCTTCGGGGACACCATCGCCTCGGAGGCGTCCTGGTCGTCGCTGCGCTACCTGCTGGCGATGCCGGTCCCCCGGCTCCGGCTGATCCGGCAGAAAGTCCTTGTCGCCGGCCTGCTCTCGGTGACCGCGCTGATCATCCTGCCGATCACCGCGCTGATCATCGGCGGCTTCGCCTACGGCTGGAACCCGCTGTCGACGCCGGTCGGCGAGCAGTTCACCTTCTGGGAGGGGCTGATTCGGCTCGGCCTGATCGTCGCGTACGTGGCGGTGCAGTTGACCTGGGTGGCGGGCCTTGCGCTGCTGCTCAGCGTGTCCACCGATGCCCCGCTCGGCGCGGTCGGCGGGGCCGTGCTGATCTCGATCCTTTCCCAGATCCTCAACCAGATCGACGCCCTCGGCGAGATCCGGAACTGGTTGCCCACGCACTATTCGTTCGCCTGGACCGGCGCCCTGGTGGACCCGGTGCGCTGGGACGACATGATCCGCGGCGGTTTCGCCAGCCTGGCCTACGCGGTGCTGTTCACCGCGTTGGCCCTGCTGCGGTTCCGGCGGAAGGACATCACCAGCTGATCGCCGGGCTCGGCCGCCTGCGGCGCGAGCTGGGTCGCAGGGTGGGAGTGATCGGGGACACAGGGTCGTTGCGTGGTCCTGTGCTTGACAGACCAAGCACAGCATGGCAAGCTACGCATATCAACTTCCACACACCAACCGAATGGACATCATCATGACTTCGACTTTCACCGCCAAGGCCGACGAGACCACCGCGATCATCCTGGACACCGTTGCCAAGGTGCAGGACGCGACCCTGGAAGCCGTCAGCACCTTCACCGCCAACCTGCCCGAGGCCCCGAAGGTCCCGGCCTTCGAGATCCCCGGCTTCGAGGTCCCGAGCTTCGATCTGCCGAAGATCGACGTCCCGTCCGCCAGCGAGGTTTCCGCTGCGTTCTACGACATCGTCGAGAAGCTCGTCGAGGGCAGCAAGTCCTTCACCGCCAACCTCCCGGAGGCCCCGAAGGTCCCGGCTTTCGAGATCCCCGGCCTTGACGTCCCGTCCTTCGAGCTGCCGGCCGAGCTGCCGACCACCGAAGAGGTCACCGCTGCGTACTACAACTTCGTCGACCAGTTCGTCGCGAGCAGCAAGTCCTTCACCGAGCGTCTGATCGTCGCCGCCACCCCCGGCAACTGAATGCTTCTCAGCGCTTGATCCGGCAGCTGCCGCGATGAAGACCTGAAGCAACGCTTCACACCGAAAGACCCGGTCTCCCAAGAGGAGCCGGGTCTTTCGGCATTCTCAGCCCACTGACTGGTGTTGCCGCTCAGCGGGCGGCGGCGACCACCCCGGCGGAATCCATGTCCCGGATCTCCTTCTTGAGTTCCTGGATCTCGTCCCGCAGCCGGCCCGCCAACTCGAACTGCAGATCCCTTGCGGCCGCCATCATCTGATCGGTCAGCTGCTGTACCAGATCGGCCAACTCGTTGCGGGCCATGCCCACCGTGTTGTGCCCGGCGTACACCCCAGAACTCGAGCCGCCCGGTTCGCCGGTGGCCTTGCGACCGCGGGACGAGTTCCGACCCGAACCACCAGGGCGGATCTTTGCCCCCTCGACCGAATCCTCGGCCTCGGCGTACACCCGCTCCAGGATGTCGTTGATCTTCTTCCGCAACGGGGTCGGGTCGATCCCGTTCTCGGTGTTGTACTGCCGCTGCTTCTCCCGACGCCGAGTCGTCTCGTCGATCGCCCTGGCCATCGACGGGGTGATCTTGTCGGCGTACATGTGCACCTGGCCGTTGACGTTCCGGGCGGCCCGGCCGATGGTCTGGATCAGCGAAGTCTCCGACCGCAGGAAGCCCTCCTTGTCCGCGTCCAGGATCGCCACCAGCGACACCTCGGGAAGGTCGAGGCCCTCCCGCAGCAGGTTGATCCCGACCAGCACATCGAACTCACCGAGTCGCAGTTCCCGCAGGAGTTCCACCCGGCGCAGCGTGTCGACCTCCGAGTGCAGGTAGCGGACCCGGATGCCGAGTTCGAGCAGGTAGTCGGTCAGATCCTCGGACATCTTCTTGGTCAGCGTGGTCACCAGCACCCGCTCGTTGCGCTCGGTCCGCGTCCGGATCTCGCCGATGAGATCATCGATCTGACCCCTGGTCGGCTTGATCACGACCTCCGGGTCCACCAGGCCGGTGGGCCGGATGACCTGTTCGACGAACTCGCCGCCGGCGCGACCCATCTCGTAGGGCCCCGGCGTCGCGGACAGGTACACGGTCTGGCCGATCCGGCCGGCGAACTCCTCCCAGGTCAGCGGCCGGTTGTCGAGCGCCGACGGCAGCCGGAAACCGTGGTCCACCAGGGTGCGCTTACGTGACGCGTCACCCTCGTGCATGGCACCGATCTGCGGGACGGTGACGTGCGACTCGTCGATCACCATCAGGAAGTCGTCCGGGAAGTAGTCGATCAGGGTCGCCGGGGCGGAACCCTGTGGGCGACCGTCGATGTGCCGCGAATAGTTCTCGATCCCCGAGCAGAACCCGACCTGGCGCATCATCTCGACGTCGTAGCTGGTGCGCATCCGCAGCCGCTGGGCCTCCAGCAGCTTGCCCTGCTTCTCCATCTCGGCCAGCCGCTCGGCGAGCTCCTGCTCGATCGCCGCGATCGCCCGCTCCATCCGCTCCGGCCCCGCCACGTAATGCGTGGCCGGGAAGATCCGCAGCGACGGCACCTCCCGCACCACGTCACCGGTCAGCGGATGCAGGTAGTAGAGCCGCTCGATCTCGTCCCCGAAGAACTCGATCCGAATGGCCAGCTCCTCGTAGGCCGGAATGATCTCCACCGTGTCGCCGCGGGCCCGGAACGAGCCGCGGGTGAAGGAGATGTCGTTGCGGGAGTACTGGATGTCGACCAACGCCCGCAGCAGGGTGTCCCGATCCATGGTGTCGCCCACCGCGACCGGCAGCGAGCGGTCCATGTACGACTGCGGCGTGCCGAGGCCGTAGATGCAGGACACCGAGGCGACCACGATCACGTCCCGCCGGGACAGCAGCGACATGGTGGCCGAGTGGCGGAGCCGTTCCACATCGGAGTTGATCGACGAATCCTTCTCGATGTAGGTGTCCGTCTGCGGGACGTACGCCTCCGGCTGGTAGTAGTCGTAATAGGAGACGAAGTACTCGACGGCGTTGTGCGGGAACAGTTCCCGCAGCTCGTTGGCCAACTGGGCGGCCAGCGTCTTGTTCGGCGCCATCACCAGGGTCGGACGCTGCACCTTCTCGATCAGCCAGGCGGTGGTCGCCGACTTACCGGTGCCGGTGGCACCGAGCAGCACCACGTCCTTCTCACCGGATTCCAGCCGTCGTTCGAGGTCGGCGATCGCGGTCGGCTGATCGCCGGACGGCTGGTAATCGCTGACCACCTCGAACCTGCCGGAGGTGCGCGGAATATCGCCGACCGGCCGGTGTTCGGAGACCGCGAGGACGGGGTGTTCGGTTGCGAATGCCACGAGACAAAGGCTACGCGGGGGGTCCGACAGCGCCCCCTTTCCCCAGCTCAGTCCCTTCTGTCTCGGCTAGCCGGGGGTCCACCCGGTGGCTCGTGCCCAGGCCAGGCCGCGAGGATAGGCCTCCGCGATCCACGGTTCCTTGGTGAGCGTGTACCCGTCAGTGCTCGGGTCGCCCGCATGCGCCGCCTCGGCGGCCCGCTTCGCCGCCAGGTACTCCGCTGCCACCGCCCGATCGGCGCGACACCAGTCCCGGAACAACAACGCCCAGGTCCAGCCCGGAGAATCCTTCACCCTCACGTGGAGGTTGAGGCTTTGGCCAGGGTCCGCGTTGCTGTGCAGCCGCTTACGCCACCGCCCGGGATCGTCATCCGCAGGATGCGGAGTGTCCTGGTCGATCCCGGTCACCGGCGGAAATCCCGCGGCGGACAACGGCTCCGCCAACGCATCCGCGGTGGCCAGGTCCGGCACGGTCAGCTGCAGGTCGATGACGTCCTTGGCGGGCATCGCCGGGATCGCCGTCGACCCGATGTGATCGACCCGGGCGCCGCCGGCTGCCAGCGACGCCCTGGCCGCCAGCCGCAGTGCATCGGTCGCCCACCGAGGTTGCGGATCGACCAGCTGCGCACCACCGGGTCGCGGAGCCCGTCGGGCCAGCCGGGTGTTCTCCTCGAAGGGCAACAACCGGTGGAGCCACAGCGAATCGACGGTGGCCACCACATCGGCCCGCCCGCCGTCGTTGTCGATCAACACGTCGCACAGCGGCGCGCGTTCGGCATCGGTCAACTGGGCCGCCATTCTCGCCCGCGCGTCGGCTTCGCCCAGTCCGCGGGAGATCAGCCGTTCGACCCGCCGCTCGGCATCGGCCCGGACTCCGACGACCAGGTGAAAGGCCGCAGCAGCCTCCCGTGTGGTGAGCAGCGGGATGTCGTTGACGACGATCGCATCGATGGCGGCCGCCTGTTGACGGGCCTCAAAACCTTTGCGCACCAAGGGATGGGTGATCTGCTCGAGGGCGAGCCGGGATGCCGGGTCGGCGAACACGACGGCCGCCAGCGCCGCCCGGTCGAGCGCTCCGTCAGCATCCACCATGTCGGCGCCGAAGCGTTCCGCGATGGCCGCCAGGCCCGGCGTGCCGGGTGCGACAACCTCCCTGGCCAGTTGATCGGAATCGACGACCACCGCGCCCCGCTCACGCAGGGCAGCGCTGACCGTCGATTTCCCGGATCCGATACCGCCCGTCACTGCAACGGTGATCATCATCTCCCCTTCAGCCGGCAGGTCAGCAGGTCGGACCGGCACACATGACGAGCGCAGACACGCGCCCGTAGGTGCCGGTCCAGGCACAGCCTGGCACGTAGCGTCATGGACGACGACAGCACGTGCGCGTCGCCGACAGGAACGCCCGAGCGGCGCCAGCGGACCGAAGGGGCAGACCATGAGCATCCTGATGACCAGGACCCGGCCCACCGGTCGGCATCGGCTCGGACGTCCGGGCCTGATCCCGGTGACCGCCCTGGTGACCGTGGTGCGGCGCGGCTTCTTCGCTGCGTTGTTCCGCCCGGCCAAGCATCGCGGCCCGGTCCGTGCCGCGCCGAGCGGCCAACGCGGCCGCCGAGCCGTTCCGGCCGCGGTCTGACGGAATCGACTGAACTCGCAATCTGCCGCGGCGAGCGAACCGGCTGTCAGCCCTTGAGAATCCGGGCCAGCGCCGCTTCCGCCAGTTGCGGCAGGCCCGCCACCAGGGTTGCCGGATCGGTGGTTGCCGCCGTCGCGATCGCCAGGGTCCAGTTGTCGTACGCCATCACGATCAGACCGCCGTCGCGGACCGCCACCTGGGCCGGATAGCCGCTGACCTGCACCGGGGTGATCTGGGCACCCTGATCCGACTCGTTCTGGATGGTCACATCGACCTGCGCCTGTGCGGCCGCGGCGTCGGTGTACTGGGTCAGCGCCAGCGTCACCGCGCCGGACTTCTTGTCCGCGGCCAGGCCGTAGAAGCAGCGCACCCGGCCGGTCTGTCCGACGTCGCCGTTGACCTCGGCGACATTGACCTTGATCCGATCGTTGGCGATGTCGACGTTCACTGCCTTCTTGACGTCGGCGGCGCTCAGCACCGCCGCACAGTCGGCCTTGAGCGGGTCGACGGACACGATCGGGGCGGCGGACACCGAGGAGCTGGTCGGCGACGGTGAAGGACTGGGCGACGCTTCGGCGGACTCGGCCGGCGATGCGCTGGCTTCGCCGCTGGCCGGGGCGCTGGATGCGGCTTCGGAGCCCGATGCGTCCGCCCCGCTCGAGACGGTGACCACCGCGGTGACGGTGCGGCGGGTTCCCGAATCGGTTCCGCACGCAGAGACAAGGAGCAGCCCGGCCATCGCCGCGGCGAGCACAAGGTGACGTCGCATGCGTCCACCGTAATGGTCCGGCAGTGCCGTCCCGACCCAGGTGAACGCCGACTTCACCGGCGTGTCAAGCGGATCACACTCGAGGCCGTTCAGCGAGGCAGTGTTTTGGTGACCTACACTAAAACCCGTGTCTGAGCCCACGCCACCACCACTCCGGTCCTCGCTGGTGTCGGTCGATGTGCTGGCCCTGCATTTCGACCGCAGCGCCCGGCGGATCGCAGTCGGACTGACGACCCGAACCTGGGAGCCCTTCCGCGGGCAACTGGCGCTGCCGGGGGTGCTGCTCGGTGACGGCGAACGGCTGCGGGACGCGGCGACCAGGGCGCTGACCGGCAAACTCGGCGTCACCGGCTCCGCCATCAGCGGGATCGGTCAGGTCGTGACCTTCGACGAACCGAACCGGGACCCACGCGGCCCGACGCTGTCGATCGCGATGTGGGCCGGCGTGACAAGTCCTGCCGTGTCCGGTGTCTGGGCATCCCTTGACGAATTACCGGACCTGGCGTTCGACCATCGACGAATCGTCGACGACTGCAGAGCGATCCTGGCCGGCCTGTTGTGGCGCGACCCGGCATTGTCCAGAGCCCTGACCGGGCAGCGGTTTCCGACCGCCGACGCCGTTGACATCACCGCGTCGCTGACCGGCCGGAGCCCCGACCGGGGCAACCTCAATCGCACACTCCGCGGAGTGCCCGGTCTGCATCGCACTGAGGAGCGGATCGCCGCCCGGTCGACCGGGCGGCCGGCGGCGGTCTGGAAGTGGGACGGCTAGCGCGTCGAGGCGGACCTGTTCTTGCGATCGGGTCCGTCCGCGGTCAGCAGCACCGGTGCCCCGATGACACGCGAGACAGCGTCCACCACCGCGGCCGGTTCGTCCGGCAGCGCAGCCAGCGTGACCTCGCTGCCGGCGACAACATTCGCGAGTCGCTGTTGATGATCCAGGCTGGACCCGCCGGGCAGCCGGTCCACCAGGTGCCCGCCGTAGCGGTACCCGCTGACGTAGTCGGCTCCGGTGGTCAAATCCAGGTGGGTCAACGCGAGACCGTCCACACCGTGCGAGACCTCAACCGCATACCGCACGGCGACCGGATCGAGCGGGCCGACCCGCCACTGCCCCTGGTACACGCCGGTGTCGTTGTGCCGTTCCGGTCGACGGCGCAGCAGGTCGTCGTCTTCACCCGCCAGCGGACCGGCGCCGTGCCGCGTCTGGTACGTCCGCAGCACGCCCAATACGCCTGCGGTGCGGCCGATCGCGCGACCGATGGTCCGGGCATGAGTGGGTGTCGTCCTGGTCCAGGTGGTGAACGGGTGCAGGCCGCGCAACTCGTCGAGCAACACGCCCTGGGCACCTTCGAAGACCAGCCGTTCACCGTCCGGCACCGCGGCGAGGTGCCGCTCGTCGGCGATCCGGATCGCGCGACCGAACTCCGTATAGACCTCGACCAACCTCGCCACCTCGGGGTGCGAATGAACGCCGGTCTCGAGCAGCGGCCGGTAGAACGCGGCGAGCGCGTCCAGCTTGCGGGTGAGCGCCCGCTCGTCCAGGCAGTCGCGCACCCGGACGGCGAGATCCGCGGCTGCGCTCGGCGCGACGAAGTTCTCCAGCAGTTGTCCGGCGCGCACCCCGGCCCTGGTTGCCAGGTCGTACCAGGTGGTCTCGCCGATGCCCAGACCGCAGGATCCATGCCGCCCCGCACCCCGGGCGTCCTCCCGGGTGCGGTTCGCAGCGGCATGCACCGGCGTGGTCAGCAACGCATCCGGGTGCACTGTCAGCAGGGACAGCGGATCGGAAACCCCCAGTCGGGCAAGGGTTTCGGCCTCCTGTGCGAGCAGGATCGGCTCGACCAGCATGGTCGAGGCCAGATAGGTCGGCGTCCTGGCCAGGGTTCCCGACCCGAACTGTCGGAAGGTGTGGTGGACCCCGTCGGCGACGACGTTGTGGGCCGCCTGGGCGCCACCATTGAATCGGACCACCGACGCGACATCACCCTGCGCACAGAGCCAGTCAACGGTCGCGCCCTTGCCCTCGTCACCGAACCCCAACCCGATGACGACCACGTCGCGTCCCGGGTCCAGCACACTCGGCGCGGTCATCGCCGACCCACTTCCCGGCGACCGGCCGGTAGCTCGCGCAGCGTGCGGCCGCGCCGGGTACCGACGGCCGCCAAGGCCCGGCCGACCGAGTTGCCCTGCGTGGAACCGGCGTTCTGCAGGTCGACCAAACCGTCGACCAGATCGATGGCGCCCTCGACCATTCCGATGGTGACGGCGATCAGCTCGCACACGGCCGCCGGGTCGTCCAGCAGGAGCATCCGCTCCCCCAGCAACGCCTGCCAGTGCCGGCGGACCTGCTGATCGTCGAAGTAGTGCGACTGCTGGGGCAGGATGAAGTAGGTGTGCCAGCGTTCCTGCACCTCGCGGTACAACTCACGGACGTCGACATCGTCGTAGGCAGGCTCGCCGAGCACCTGGCGCAGATGACCCGCGCTGAGCATCGGCTTGTTCATCTCGTCGCCGACGATGAACAGGTAGCCCTTGCGGCCACGCTTCTCCCAGGCATCGGTCACGGTGTGACGCGCGATGAAATACGTTGCCAGTTCGTAGGATTCACTCTTCTGGCCGCCGCCGTTGCCCTCCAGGAAGATCGTCCTGAGCTGGTCGTCCATCCGGTTGTCCGACTCGAACTGACCCACCTGCAGCGGCACCCGATCTGACTGGGCATCGCCGATCCCGCCGAACATGATCTGCGGATCGGGAACGTAGCCGCCACGTTGCAGCAAGCCGTGCAGCTGGCCGAGCTTGGTCTGCATGATCCGGGGCACCCGACCCATCGATCCGGTGACGTCGAACAGCACGGCAATCGGGGTGCTGTTCGGGTGCTCGGCGCTGTCCCGGCTCTCCCGGACGGGCACTCCGAACGGGTCCATCGTGCGGTCGGCCCGCCACTGGTCGCGCGGCCGGTCGAACAGCTCAGCGCTGTAGCCGAAGTCGTCGATCCCCCTGGCCCGACGGAAGGTGGCCGCCGCGCGGTAGGTGTTGTCGTTCCATGCTCCGTTGCCCATCTCAGGCTCCTCTCGTTGTCGATGGTTTTAGTCTAACTGACTAGAACTACTCGCACAACTGCGCCAAGTAGATTTCTGAAGACCGTTCGGCGACCCGGGCCGGAAAGGCAGCAGGGCCGCCACCCGAAGGATGACGGCCCTGCTACTGGGGAACTGCGGTGGATCAGCTGCCGGCGAGGCGCTCCCGCAGGGCGGCGAGCTGCTCGTCGTTGACCAGCGAACCCGAAGGGGTCTCCGGATCGGCCGGAGCCTCAGTGCCGGACGAGTAGTTGCTCGGCTCGGCTGCCTCGGCATCGGCGACCGCGGCGGCCGCGATCTGCTTGAGGTGGGACTCGTACACCGTGTGCGCCTCGGAGTACTGCTTCTCCCACGCCTCGCGCTGCGTGTCGAAGCCCTCGAGCCACTCGCCACTCTCGACGTCGAAGCCCTCCGGCGGCACGAAGTTGCCGGACTCGTCGTAGTGGTCGACGACGCCGTACTGCGCGCGGACCTCGTCGAACTCGGTCTCGGTGGTGATGCCCTCGTTGGCCTGCTTGAGCGACAGCGAGATCCGCCGACGCTCGAGATCGATGTCGATCACCCGGACGAAGATCTCGTCGTCGACTGCGACGACCTGCTCGGGGATCTCCACGTGGCGGCCGGCCAGCTCGGAGATGTGCACCAGGCCCTCGATGCCGTCGTAGACGCGGACGAACGCGCCGAACGGAACCAGCTTGGTGACCTTGCCCGGGACGACCTGCCCGATGGCGTGGGTCCGGGCGAAGTGACGCCACGGATCTTCCTGGGTGGCCTTGAGCGACAGCGAGACCCGCTCGCGGTCCATGTCCACGTCGAGGACCTCGACGGTGACCTCCTGGCCGACCTCGACAACCTCGCTCGGGTGGTCGATGTGCTTCCAGGACAGTTCGGAGACGTGCACCAGACCGTCGACGCCGCCGAGATCGACGAACGCACCGAAGTTGACGATCGAGGACACGACGCCCTTGCGGACCTGGCCCTTGCCCAGCTGGTTGAGGAACTCGCTGCGCACCTCGGACTGGGTCTGCTCCAGCCACTGGCGGCGGGACAGCACCACGTTGTTGCGGTTCTTGTCCAGCTCGATGATCTTGGCGTCCAACTGGCGGCCGACGTACGGCTGCAGATCGCGGACGCGGCGCATCTCGACCAGGGAGGCGGGCAGGAAGCCGCGCAGACCGATGTCGAGGATGAGGCCGCCCTTGACGACCTCGATGACAGTGCCGGAGACGACGCCGTCCTCTTCCTTGATCTTCTCGATCGTGCCCCACGCGCGCTCGTACTGAGCCCGCTTCTTGGACAGGATGAGACGGCCTTCCTTGTCCTCCTTCTGGAGGACGAGGGCTTCGACGTGCTCGCCGATCGAGACGACTTCACTCGGATCGACATCGTGCTTGATGGAGAGTTCGCGGGAGGGGATGACACCCTCGGTCTTGTAACCGATGTCGAGCAGGACCTCGTCGCGGTCGACCTTGACGATCGTGCCCTCGACGATGTCGCCATCGTTGAAGTACTTGATGGTCAGATCGATGGCTGCGAGGAAGTCCTCAGCCGACCCGATGTCGTTGATGGCGACCTGCGGGGCGGTGGCGGTAGGGGTGGACATGTGGTGGGGTACTCCGGACATGGGGTGTAGAGAACGAGGTCGACTGCCCGGGCGGGTCGTGCCGGACCAGGTTCGTGTGCGGTCGGCGCGCAGCGGGGCAGATTTCATCCGGGCGACCTGACGACGCCCTGGGAAAGGCGATGCTTTGGTACGCCGAGCCCGCACCGGCGACGACGCAGCATCACGGGTAACGACCCGCTTGCAGCAACCCCACCGACTAGGACCGGACGAGTGCGGCCTGCTCCATTCCGAGACAGCACAGACCCACAGCGCGCAGTCCAGCCTACGGCATGACCACCCGATAGAGTAAACGCCCCGCAAAACCGTTGCCGATTCGACAGCAACGCCGTGCGGCGGTCCGACGCGATCGCTCGTGCGACGATGTCCGCGTGATCGCGCCCGGGCCTCCCGAGGGACCGCTTGCAGACGCCGGTTCGGCGGCGGGCACCGGTTCGGCCCCGGCGGGCACCTGTTCGGCGGCAGCCGGCGGCGGTTCGGCGGCGGCAATCGGGACCACCAGACCCCGCAAGGTACCCGCCGATCAGGATGTGTCTCGGGCGGCGAACAAGCGGTGGTGGGACGCGGACGCCGATGCCTACCACGCCGAGCACGGGGAGTTCCTGGGCGAGGCCGACCTGGTGTGGTGTCCGGAGAACCTGCGAGAATCCGAGGCGCACCTGCTTGGTGAGGTGCGCGGACGGCGAATCCTCGAGGTCGGTTGCGGGTCGGCGCCGTGTTCGCGGTACTTGGCCCAGCGGGGCGCGGAGGTGGTCGCCTTCGACCTCTCGGCCGGAATGCTGGCGCACGCCAGGGCCGGAGCCGCCCGCACCGGCATCTCCGTCCCACTGGTGCAGGCCGATGTCTGTGAGTTGCCGTTCTCGGACGCCTGCTTCGACCTGGCGTTCTCCGCGTTCGGGGCGATCCCGTTCGTTGCCGATTCGGCCGGCGCGATGCGCGAGGTCGCCCGGGTGCTGCGTCCCGGTGGACGGTGGGTGTTTGCCGCGACGCACCCGATGCGCTGGGCCTTCCCGGACGATCCCGGACCGCTCGGGCTGACCGCCATCCAGTCCTACTTCGACCGGTCGCCGTACGTGGAGGTCGACGAGACGGGGGTGCCGGCCTATGTCGAGCACCATCGCACGATGGGCGACCGGATCCGGGAGATCGTGGCGGCAGGGTTCGTCCTGCAGGACGTCATCGAACCCGAGTGGCCGGAGGATTTCGCCGGGACCTGGGGTCAGTGGTCGCCCGAGCGGGGTGAGATGTTCCCCGGCACAGCGATTTTCGTGTGCACGTTGCCGGGGTGACGGCGCGGACTCAGCCCTGCTGGCCGTAGCTCTGCGGTCCCTGCCCTGACTGGCCGCCGCGCTGAATCTGGTTCGCCCAACCCCGGAGTTCGGCCAGTTCGCGCTGGATCGGCCATTCCTTGTAGGCGAAGACCAGGAACATGATCACGTTCACGATGGGTACGAACATGATCAACACCCACCAGCCGGAGTACCCGGCTTTGCTGATGATCTTGACGTAGCCGATCAGGAAGATGATCCAGATCGCGAGCGCGAGGATGCCGCCGATCACCACCGCCGTGGTGTTCAGTGCGCTCCAGTCGTAGGTCGTGTTTTCCACGTCGATGACCGCCTGTTCACTCAAATCGGAACCGGCGGATCACCGGCAAACGGAGCGTAACCGACCCGCGTCACCCACGCACCGATCGACACTGTCCGACTCGGATGAATCGCCGTCAGCTTCGATCCGCGCACAACGGAGCGGGAATGCCGTGGGCCAGCCAGGAGTCAGTGTCCTCCGGCGTCCCAACCAGGAGTCAGTGTGCGGCGGCGTCCCAGTTGATCCCGGACCCGACCGACACCTCGAGCGGCACCGACAGCGGGTAGGCGCCGGCCATCTCCTCGCGGAGCACCGTGGTCATCGCCTCCTGTTCGTCGGCGACCACCTCGCAGACCAGTTCGTCGTGCACCTGGAGCAGCATCCGGGACTTCAGCCCCTCGGCCTCGATCCGGCGCTGCACGCCGAGCATCGCAACCTTGATGATGTCCGCCGCGCTGCCCTGGATGGGCGCATTCAACGCCGCCCGTTCGGCCATCTCCCGCTTCTGCCGGTTGTCGCTGGTCAGGTCCGGCACATATCGCCGGCGGCCGAACACCGTCTCGGTGTAGCCGTCCGTCCTGGCCTGGGCGACGGTGCGCCGCAGATAGTCACGCACCCCGCCGAACCGGGTGAAGTAGGCCTCCATCTGTTCTTTCGCGTCGTCCACCGAGATCTTCAGTTGGCCCGAAAGACCGAACGCGGACAGCCCGTAGGCCAACCCGTAGGACATGGCCTTGATCCGCCGGCGCATCTCGGGCGTCACCTGCTCGGCCGGCAGTCCGAACGCCCGCATGGCGACAAACGTGTGCAGGTCCTCGCCTGAGTTGAACGCCTCGATCAGGCCCGCGTCCTCGGACAGCGTTGCCATGATCCGCATCTCGATCTGCGAGTAGTCCGCGGTGAGCAGCAGGTCCGCCTTCGGACCGGCGATGAACGCGCGCCGGATCAGCCTGCCCTCGTCGGTGCGGATCGGGATGTTTTGCAGGTTCGGCTCGGTGCTGGACAGTCGGCCGGTTGCGGCGACGGTCTGCTGATAGGTGGTGTGGATCCGCCCGTCGTCGCTGACCGCCTTGCGCAGACCCTCGACCGTGGTCTTGAGCCTGGTGACGTCCCGGTGCCGCAGCAGGTGGGTGAGGAACGGGTGACCGGTCTGCTCGTGCAAGTTGGCCAAGGCGTCCGCGTCTGTCGTGTAGCCGGTTTTGGTCCGCTTGGTCTTGGGCATGTTCAGTTCTTCGAACAGCACCACCTGCAGCTGTTTCGGCGACCCGAGATTGACCTCGCGGCCGATTTCCGCGTAACAGGCCTTGGCAGCGATCTCGGCCTCGGCGGCGAAGGTCGACTGCAGGTCATCGAGATAGTCGGTGTCGACGGCGATCCCGTCCCGCTCCATGATTCCGAGCACGGTCATCACCGGCAGCTCCATGTCGGCGAGCAACGACCGCTGGCCGAGGGATTCCAGGTGCTCCTCGAGCTTGTATGCCAGGTCGATGATCGCTCTGGCCTTCACCATGTCCCTGGTGTCGGCGTCCCGGGCGTTGTTGTCGTCCTCGTCCGGGATCAGCGAGAGCTGTTGTTCGGAGTTCACCTGGTGGTCGGGATCCAGGGTGCGGTGCAGGTAGCGCTGCACCAGGTCGTTCAGGTCGAACGTGGCCTGACCGGGGCGGGCCAGATACGCGGCCAGCGCCGTGTCGCAGGCGACACCGTCGACCGGCCAACCTCGTACGGTCAGCGCATTGATCGCCGCCTTGAGGTCGTGACCCACCTTGGTCGGGGTCGGATCGGCGAACCAGGTCGCCAACGCCGCTTCGTCGTCCGGGTCGGCACCGACCACATCGACCACCGCCGCCGCGCCGTCCGCAGCAGCCAAAGCGAGCGTGTGCACGTCCCCACCGTCCGGTGCCCAGGTGCCGCGCACCACCAGCCCGACCCGGTCCGTCGCGTGCTCGGCCAGCCAGGCCCGGACCGTGCCGGGCGCCAACCTGGCGCCGGCCACCTCGAAGCCCTCTGTGCTGGTCTCGTCCTCCTGCACGAAGGTCTCGAGCAGTCGCTCCCGGAGCACCCGGAACTGCAGGTCGTCGAAGATCCGGTGCACGGCCTCCCGGTCGTAGGGCATGGCCGGGAAGTCGGTCGCCGGATCCTGGTCGATGGGCACCTCGCGAACCAGCTCGGTCAGCCGGCGATTCATCAGGACGTGCGGCAGCGCCTCGCGCAACGCGTCACCGACCTTGCCCCGCACCTCGTCGACCCGGTCCACCAACGTGGTCAGGCTGCCGAACTCGCGAATCCACTTCGCGGCAGTCTTCTCCCCCACCCCGGGGATGCCGGGCAGGTTGTCGGAGGGATCGCCCCGCAGGGCGGCGTAGTCCGGGTACTGCAACGGGGTCAGGCCATACTTGGACTCGACCTCCTCCGGGGTGAACCTGGTCAGCTCCGACACTCCGCGCCGCGGGTAGAGCACCAAGACCTGGTCCGAGACCAGTTGCAGCGCATCACGATCACCGGTGCAGATCTTGACGTTCATGCCCTCGGCGACTGCCCGGGTCGACAGCGTGGCGATCACGTCGTCGGCCTCGTAGTTCTCGGCCGTCACCCACGGGATGCGCAGCGCGCCGAGTACCTCTTTGATCAACTCGACCTGACCGTTGAACTCGCTGGGCGAGCTTGATCGGTTGGCCTTGTACTCGACGTACTCCTCCCGACGCCAGGTCTGCCTCGACAGGTCGAACGCCACCGCGACGTGGGTCGGCCGCTCGTCACGCAGCAGGTTGATCAGCATGGAGGTGAACCCGTACACCGCATTGGTGAACTGGCCGGTAGTGGTGGAGAAGTTCTCCGCCGGCAGCGCGTGGAACGCCCGGTAGGCGAGCGAATGGCCGTCCATCAGCAACAGCACCCGCTCCTCGGCGGTGTCGGTCGCTGTGTCGGGCGGTGTGCTTGCGGTGGCAGGCGGAGCTGTCGTCGTTGGACTCACGGCCCCGAGTCTAGGGTCAGGGTCCGACAGTCCCATCCCATGCTGGTCTGCCGCTGAACCACCCGAAGGAGCGCTCGATGACCGAATACCCAGGACCCGCCGGAATGCGCGCACTGCAGGCCCTCCCGCAGCCACCGGACCCCGCTGCGGTGCTGGAGATCGTCCGGACGATGCGCGGCGAGCTGGCCGAATCGATGGGCATCGAGATCACCGAGTTCACTCCGGAGCGGGTGACGGCGACCATGCCTGTCGTCGGCAACCGGCAACCATTCGGCCTGCTGCACGGTGGTGCCAGCGCAGCGCTGGCCGAGAGCATGGGCTCGTTCCACGGGTCGCTGGTCGGCGGCGGCAAGGCCCCGTTGGGCATCGAGCTGAGCTGCACCCACCACCGCTCCGCCACCGGCGGCCTGGTCACCGCGGTCTCCACCCCGCTGCACGTCGGCCGCACCATCTGCACCTTCGAGATCGTCGTCAGCGATGAGGCGGACCGGCGGATCTGCACCGCCCGACTCACCGTGCTGCTCAGCGACCTCCGCAGCTAGCCCGACCGCCCCGGTGTTGATCATGACGTTAGCTGCTCGACACGCCGACGACACGCCGAAAATGTGACAGCTAACGTCATGATCAACTTTGGTGGTCGGATTTAGCGAGCCCTCCAGTAGTAGTTCACCTGTCCGAATCTCATCCACATCTCGTTTCGAGCTCCCCAACGCTCGTCGACATGCTCGAGGGTTCGGACGATGCAGACGTTCAACCCCGATCCGAGCGGGTCGCCCGGCGCGTGGTCCGCACAGCAGATACGGGCCCGCAGTCGGTGGCGCAGCATCCAGAAACTGATCGGCGACGACCAGCTCGTGCGCTGCTGGCGGGGTTCTTATTCGACACCTCAAGCGTCACAGTTGATTCGCCTGACGGCACTACAGGAAGCAATCGGTGGGCAACTCATCGCGTGTCATCAGACTGCCGCATCGCTGCACGGATTTGGCGTGCTGGACGACGGCCTTCTGCATGTGATCACGCCGGACAGCCGTTCGCTCCGGCCGCGCCAGGGCGTCGTCTTGCACCAATGGCATCCCAGGACGCCGATGACCAGGATCGAGGGATTCCTGGTCACCTCGGCCGCTGACACCGCGATCGACGTCAGTTGCAGCGCTCAAGAGATCGATCAGTTGGCGGTCCTCGACGCGGCGCTCCGCGCTGGAACCACCCGCGTGGAGCTGAGTGAATCATTGGAACGCGCGAAGGGTCGCCGCGGGATCAGGACGGTGAAGCACTGGATTGCGTTCGCCGACGCAGCAGCCGAGTCACCCATGGAGTCGCGGACGAGGTTCAGAGCCCTGGCCGCCGGGTTGCCCGCACCCGAGCTCCAGATTCAGGTCGACGTACCCGGCGGCAGTCGTTGGCTCGACATGGGCTGGCGGCACAAGCTGGTCGGTCTCGAGTACGACGGCGTTGAATTCCATTCGGGTGACGGTCGACTCGCGCGGGATCGCCGTCGGCATAACGAGATCCTCCGCGCAGGCTGGACGTTGGTGTACGCGACCGCCCCTGACATCTGGCGGCAACCCGGCCCGCTCATCGCCCAGCTGCGAGAGCTGATCGGCTGAACCAACTGCCGCCGCTATCCTTCACCAGAGCCGTGCCGTGCTGCCGCAAGCTCGAGTTGATCATGACGTTAGCTGCCGCATTTTCGGCGTGTCGTCGGTGTGTCGAGCAGCTAACGTCATGATCAACAGCGAATACCCCCGGCAAAGGTCAGGCGACGCCGAGGTAGGCCTCTTTGATGGCCGGGTCGGCGAGCAACTCGGGACCGGGGCCGGTCTTGACGACCTCGCCGGTCTCCAGGATGTACGCGCGGTCGGAGCGGGAGAGGGCCTGCTGGGCGTTCTGCTCGACCAGCAGGATCGTGACGCCGGTCTTGTTGATGTCCGAAATGATCCGGAAGATCTGCTGGATGATCATCGGCGCGAGACCCATGGACGGCTCGTCGAGCAACAGCACCCGCGGCCTTGCCATCAGCGCTCGGCCGATGGCGACCATCTGCTGCTCGCCACCGGACATCGTTCCGCCCATCTGCGAGCGGCGTTCTGCGAGCCGCGGAAACAGCTCGTAGACGCGGTCGAGGGTCGTCTTGTACTCGGCCTTGCTCGGGAAGGTCCGCCCATAATGACCCATGTCCAGGTTTTCCTGGACCGTCATCCCGGGAAAGACACCGCGACCTTCAGGCGCCTGGACGATGCCGGCGATCACCCGCAGGTGGGCCTTCATCTTGGTGATGTCCTGGCCGTCGAAGACGATCGATCCCCTGGTCAGCGGCCGGATTCCGGAGATCGCCCGCATCGTGGTGGTCTTGCCCGCGCCGTTGGCGCCGATCAGCGTGACCAGTTCGCCGTCTTCGACCGACAGCGAGATGCCGTGCAGCGCCTCGATCCGGCCGTACGCAACGGTCATGTCCTTGATCTCAAGCAGTGGCATCGTCCGGCACCCCCAGGTAGGCGGCAACGACCGCCGGATTGTCGCGGATCTCGTTGGGCACACCTTCAGCGATCTTCTTGCCGAACTCCAACACCACGATGCGATCGGTCACGCCCATCACCAGGCGCATGTCGTGCTCGATCAGCAGCACCGTGTAGCCGTCGGACCGGATCTTGCGGATCAGGTCCATCAGCGCTGCCTTTTCTGCCGGGTTGAACCCAGCGGCCGGCTCGTCGAGGCAGAGCAGCTTGGGTTCGGTGGCCAACGCGCGGGCGATCTCCAGCCGCCGCTGGTCACCGTAAGGCAGGTTGCGCGCCTTCTCCGTGGCCCGGCCACCGACGCCGACGAATTCCAGCAGGGCCATGCCCCGGTCGATGGCGTCTCGCTCTTCGTGCCGGTGACGCGAGGTTCGGAATGTGGCGCCAGGAACGGACGTGCGGTGCCGGGCGTCGGTGCCGACCACCACGTTCTCCAGAGCAGTCATCTCGCCGAACAGCCGGACGTTCTGGAAGGTGCGGGCGATGCCGAGCCGGGTGATCTGGTTGCGCTTGAGCTTTGCCATCACCTGGTGGTCGAAGGTGACCGTCCCGGACGTCGGCCGGTACACCCCGGTCATCGCGTTGAAGCAGGTGGTCTTGCCCGCCCCGTTCGGCCCGATGAGGCCGAGGATCTCGCCGCGGTTGATGGTGAACGTCACCCCGTCGAGGGCGGTGAGTCCGCCGAACTTGACCGTCACCTTGTCCAGTTCGACCAGCGGTTCACCGACCGATGCCTCGATCTCCCTTGTCGGGGCGACGATCTCGGCGACCACCTCGGGGTCGGCGAGTTCCGGCATCACGTCGGAGACGTCGACCGTCACGGCCTCGTCGAGGATCATCGGGCCGACGGGGCCTTCGCCGTAGGCCTCCTCCGACATGTGCCGGTATTCCTCGCCGACCTCCGCGCCGGCGCCGACGGCACCCGGGTCGTGCTCGGATTCCGAATCGCGACTCACTTGGCGACCTCCGCTTCTTCTGCCTTGCTACGCCGCCGGGCCGCGACATACAACTCGCGGCCGTAGGTCAGCAGCTTCTGCCTGACCGGAATCAGGCCCTGCGGACGGAAGATCATCAGCACCATCAAGGCCAGACCGAAGAACAGGTACTTGTATTCGGCGATCTGGCTGCCGTCGACCGGGATGCCGAGGATCTCCGTCCGACCGAGGAAGAAGTTCGGCAGGTAGACGATGATGAAGGCACCGAGAATGACGCCGAGTTTGTTGCCCTGACCGCCCAGCACGACGGCGCAGAGGAACAGCACGGAGTTGACGACGTTGAAGTTGGTCGGCACCACGAACTGCACCTGACCGGCATACAGCGCACCGGACATACCGCCGATCATCGCACCGATGATGAATGCCCAGAGCTTGAACTTGAAGGTGGGCACACCCATGATCTCGGCAGCGTCCTCGTCCTCCCGGATGGCGACCCAGGCCCGGCCGACCCGCGACCGCTCCAGGTTTCCGACGAACAGCAGCACGATGATGATCAGGATGATGGACAGCCAGAACCACCACACGCCGGAGTTGAGCGTCTTGCCGACGTTCCCGGCGGAGAACACGCCCAGCGGGAACTCCTCGTTGACCCCGAGCCGGGGGTAGGCGACCTGCGAGAGGCCCCGCCCGCCGCCGGTGATCTCGTCGAGGTTGTCGGCCAACAGCCGGACGATCTCGCCGAAGCCGAGGGTGACGATGGCCGAGTAGTCGCCGCGGAGTCGCAGCGTCGGCGAGCCGAGGATCAGGCCGGACAACGCCGTGATCGCCATCGCGATCGGCAGGCAGGCGAGCCAGGCCCACTCGGTGGACAGCCAGCCGCCCTCGCCGGTCTGATTCCACGGACTGTTCGGGCTGGTCAGCAGGGCGACCGTGTACGCGCCGACGGCGTAGAAACCCGACGTAGCCGAGGTCGAGCAGGCCGGTCTGGCCGACCACAACGTTCAGCCCGATGGCGATCAGGGCGTACATGCCGAACTGCGCCATCACCGTGCCGAAGTTGGTGCCTTCGGTGGTGAGCAGCGGAATGTTCATCAACGGCAGAAGGGCGATGAACAGGATGATCGGCGCACCGAAGGCCCATTGGGCCGGCCGGCGACAGGGCATTCCACCAACTCCGGAAGGAGTCGCCGACGCCGCCCTTGGCGCGTTGGTCGAAGGAGGGATTGCTCATACCCGCGCCCTCCCCAACGTTTCGCCGAGAATGCCGGTGGGTCGGAACATCAGGATCAGGATCAGCAACACGAACGCGACGACGTCACGCCATCCGGTGCCGAACAGCACCTGGCCGTAGTTCTCCATCACCCCGAGGATCAGGCCACCGAGCAGACGCGCCGCGCAGATTGCCGATGCCACCGAGCACGGCCGCGCAGAACGCCTTGATGCCGAGGATGAAACCGCCCGAATAGATGATCCCGTTGGGAACCCGTCAGCGTGTAGAGCAACGCAGCCGCACCGGCCAGCAGACCGCCGATCAGGAACGTCAGGATGATGACCCGCTCGCGGGAGACACCCATCAGCGTTGCGGTGGTCGGATCCTGCGCGACCGACCTGATGCCGCGACCGAACTTGGTGCGGTTGACGAAGAGGTCGGTGCCGAGCGCAAGGATGAAGGCCGCCACCAGAATGATCAGGGTGATGTTGGTGACCGAGGCACCGAACAGGGTGAACTGCTCCTCCGGAGCGACCAACCGGATCGGAACCTGGGCGTTGACGCCACCAAGTTCGCCGTCGGTCAGCTCGGGAAGCACGTAGTGCACGAATTCCTGGATGACGAACGATGCGCCGATGGCCGTGATCAGGAAGACGAGTGACGGGGCGTTCCGTTTCCGGAGCGGCCGATACGCGAGGCGTTCGAGTCCGACCGCAGCGCCGCCGGAGACCGCCATACCGCCGATCAATGCGATGCCGAGGTAGATGATCGTCATCACGGTGCCCTCGGAATACACGTCCCCGCTGGGGGTGAACCCGAGCAGCATGAGCACCGCGTACTGACCGAACATGCCGAGCATGAAGATCTCGGAATGTGCGAAGTTGATCAAGCGGAGGACACCGTAGACCAACGTGTACCCGACCGCGACGAGCGCGTAGATCGCGCCGTAGGCCAGTCCCTCGATGGTGAGCTGCCAGAACAGATTGCCCAGCGCATCGATGTTGAAGTTGATCGGTGGTGCCGCCAGGGACATAAAACTCTCGGCGAGTCCTGTCATCGTGCTCCTTCACGCCCAGTGTGCACAGCGGACTTCAGGGCCCGAACGGCTGGCGACCGGAGGTCCAGCTGGACCTCCGGTCGCCGCCGATCGGTGATGTGCTACTGGACCTTGTAGATCCAGATCAGGGACGACGACAGTTCGCCGGTGGCATCCCACTTGTACTGACGAGCGAGGCCGAGGCCGTCGTAATTCTTGACGAAATCGACCAGACCCGCGCGGTCGGTCACACCGGAATCGATACCGGCCAGCATGATCGTGGTCAGGTCGTAACCCTCGGTGGAGTAGACGCCCGGAGCCGCACCATTGAAATCGGTGTACTCGGTCGCGTAGGCGTCAGGTGCCGGACCACACGGGCAGGACAGGATCGCGTCCTTGGACGCAGCGCCCGCCTGCGCAACGAACTGCGGATCGTTGGTGCCGTCAGCGGACACGAATGTCGCGGTGACTCCACCGTCCTTCAACTGCTGGACGAACGGCGCACCCTCGGCGTAGTAGCCGGCGTAGAACACTGCGTCCGGGGCCGCGCCCTTGACCAGCTGCACGGTGGCGGAGAAGTCCTTGTCGCCGCCCTTGACCTTCGCCCCGCAGCCGGAATCGGCCACGTCACCGAGAGCGGCTGGTGACCGCCTCAGCAAGGCCGACGCCGTAGTCGGAGTTGTCCTGAACGACGCAGACCTTCTTGTAACCGAGGGTCTTCGCCATGTAGTTGGCAACGGCAGGACCCTGGACGCCGTCATTGGCCAGCCCACGGAAGAAGTTGGTCCAGCCGTTGGTGGTCAGTGCGGTGTTGGTCGCAGAAGCGGTCAAGCGACAGCAGCCCGGCCTGGAAGAAGATCGGGTCCGGTGGCCTTGGTCTCCCCGGAGAACGCCGGGCCGAGGAGACCGATGATGTTCGCGTCGCCAACGATCTGCGGCGCGACCTGGGTCGCCTTCTGCGGGTCACCCTCGGTGTCGAATTCCTTGAGCTGACACCTGGCAGTTCGGGTTCGCCTTGTTGTGCTGGTCGATGGCGACCTTGGCACCATCGAGAATGTTGATGCCGAGCGCGGCGTTCGGTCCGGTCAATGCGCCAGCCATGGCAATGGTCGTCGTTGCCGGGCAGGTGGCCTTTCCTGTACCCTTGGCGCTGGCCGGTGTACCACCGGCCTCGACCGGCACCTCGTTGCCGTCGACATCGATCTGAACCTGGCTCTTTGATCTTCAGACCGCCTGTACCGGCGGATCCGGAGGCCCCCGCGCTGCCTGAAGCCGCCGCTGACCCACTGGCCGCCGGCGCTGCACTGCTGCTCGTACTGTCCGTGGACTTCGATCCACAGGCCGCCAACGTCAGAGTGGCAACGGCCACCAGGACGAGGGCGGATCGCATCGAACGTCGATGCACTGGCCACCTCCGAAGAATCTGTTCACCGGATGTTCTCCGGCCGCGCCGACGACGCCGACACGCGGGGAACTTATCCCACGGATGGCGCATTGGGGCGCACCGGCGTGGCCTCGTAACCAAAATGCGACTCCCGGTTCACATGTCCCCCTCATGAGTTGGACACGCATCCCGCAGGGATCCGCTGACCTGCGCAGACTCCCCCGCAGTCACTTTCCGTGACTAGTCATCGGTCCCTGTGACCGTAGATTGGACTGTCTTGGCGGGTTTAGACCGTGCATTCATCGGCACAGAGTGATCGAGAGTGTGGTTCTTCCTGACAAGCAGCAGGGCGTGAGGGAGAAATTGCGTTCCCTCACGCCCTGCGACAAGCAAACTTCCACCTATCGGGTGACCAACAGCGGGGCTGGCCCGCAGACTCGGCCACGTCCGGTCAACTCTTGGCCGAAAGCCCCTCGAGAACGGCGCCGGCAACGGCCTGCATCGACGTGCGCCGATCCATCGCGGTCCGCTGGATCCACCGGAAGGCCTCCGGTTCGGTCATCTTCTGATGCGTCATCAGCAGACCCTTGGCACGGTCGATGATCTTGCGGGCCTCGAGGCGTTGACTGATGTCGGCCACTTCGATCCGGAGCGCGGCCGTCTCCGCATACCGCGCGACGGCGAGCTCGATCGCGGGCAGCAGGTCCGCCTTCGAGAACGGCTTGACCAGGTACGCCATGGCACCCGCATCGCGGGCCCGCTCGATCAATTCTCGCTGCGAGAAGGCCGTCAGGATGACCACCGGTGCGATCTGTTCGGCGACGATCTCACCGGCCGCCTCGATCCCGTCCTTCTTGGGCATCTTGACGTCCATGATGACCAGGTCGGGCCGGAGCTCGGTGGCCATCTCGACGGCCTGTTCGCCGTCGACAGCCTGCCCCACCACCTCGAAACCCTCTTCGGCCAGCATTTCTGCCAGGTCGAGCCTGATCAGCGCCTCATCCTCGGCGATGATCACTCGCTTCGGAGCGGTCATCGGCCACCTCCCCAACGATGCCGATGGCCGCGGATCGGCCATTGGTCCGGGCGCAAGCGTATCGGTGCAATGTGACCAGCACGCTAACCGGAGCGTGTCCCGAATGTGATCTTGATCGAGTAACCGGGACGCAACCGACATCGTTGTCGCTGCCGGTGCTCAGAAATCCGTCCAGGGCCGTCTAAGATTGCTTCTGCCCCTCGGGGCGCTGCCCCCGTATCCCAATTGGCAGAGGAAGCGGATTCAAATCCCGCACAGTGTCAGTTCGAGTCTGACCGGGGGCACCAGGCCAGTCCGGTGCGCAAGGCACCAGCGGCTTCGGCGATTGCTTCCCGGCACCTTGGGCTCAGCCCGATCATGTTGACGAATCCGTGCACCAGGTCGGTGTGCCGGCGAAGCACCACCGGTACTCCGGCCGCAGCGAGCCGACCGGCATACAGCTCCCCCTCGTCGCGGAGCGGATCGAAACCCGCTGTCGCCAGGTAGGTCGGCGGCATGCCCGAGAGGTCGGCGGCCAGCAGGATCGAGGCGCGCGGATCGGCCCGGTCGGCCGGCGGCGGCAGATAGTGGTCGCAGAACCAGTCGATGTCCGCATCCGTGAGCAGGAAGTCCGCCGCGAACAATTCGCGGGACGGCGCGCGGTTCACCGCATCGCACGGCGGATAGAACATCAGCAGGAAGGCCGGTGCCGGTTCGCCGTCGGCCACCGCCAGATGAGCCGTGACGGCCGCCAAGTTGCCGCCGGCGCTGTCCCCGCCGACCGCGACCGCAGCCGGGTCGGCCCCGAGTTCGGCCGCATGTTCCACCGCGAACCGGAACGCCGTGCGGGCGTCGTCCACGGCGGCGGGAAACGGGTGCTCGGGCGCCAACCGGTACGCCGTCGCCAGCACCCGGATCCCGGCATGCACGGCGAGGTAACGACAGACGGCCTCGTGACTGTTCAAGCTGCCGGTCACCCAACCCCCACCGTGGTGGTAGACCAGCAGCGCCGACCCGGGCGGCAACCCGTCCGGCGAATAGAGCCGACCTGCGATCTCGCGGTCGCCGCCGGCGGGGATGGTGACCGAGCGCGTGCTGATGCCGTTCACCAGCCGCCCACCGACCAGTGCCGACGCCGCATCCAGATGCGCACGGCGGCGGTCCAACGTGGCCGACGGGGTGCCTGAGCTGCTCAACCGCTCGAGCCGCAGCAGCAGCTGAAGATCGGGATCGAGAGTCTGGCCGTCCACCCGCACCGGACGTCCGGCCAGCACCCGGCGGAGCCCGCCCGGAAACACCCCGTAGACCACCCGGATCACCAGCTCGAGACCGATGGTGGAACGGAGCCGCGTCACCGGCGAAGCATAGGCCGGGCGATCTGTCCGGTTCATCCGGCCGAAGCGTCAACGAGTCGTCGACACCACGTCCATGGCCAACACGCGATACACACTGGCCGATGACGGCTGGCCGGCCTGGCACGTCAGCCAGGCAGTCGGCGACGACTCCGCCTCGACCTGGATGTCGACGATCTCCTCGCCGACCGCCAACCGGACGGATGTCAGTGCGGGTGAGACTCGGTGGCTGTCGATCGGGCGGACCTCGGAGATCCGCAGTCCTGGGCGCTGACCATGCACGAAAACCATGGCGGCCTGGACCTCGGACGGGAAGCCGACCCGGCCCCTCGCGTTGCGCTCCAACACCTCTCCGTGCTCCGTCACCGTGACCAGGGCCTCTGCGTCCGTGATGTCGACCCGGCCGTACAGCAGACCGGAGGGCAGCACCAACACGTTGGCGGCGAACCGATCTCCGCCGACATGGCTGCATTCCCAGACCTGGCCGGGACGCAGCGTCTCCAGCACCGCGGCGACCGGACGTCCGTTGATGGCGCAACAGACATCGTGGGTGCCGTGGGCGCACACCGCATAGAGCGGAACGGTGTTCGCTGCCGGCGACGGGGAATCCGTGGCACCACCGGGATTGTCGAGCAGTGCCGTGACGTCCAGCTCGAGCAGTTCCTGGTCCTGCTCGAAGCTGCCCCACCGCACGGCTTCTCGCCCGGGACGGCAGTCGACGGCAGCCCACTTCCGCGGCCCGTCGGCCACCGCCCTTCCCGGTCGACGGATGGCCAGGACCCGAATGCCCTGCCGGGACAATCTCGCGACCAAGCGATGGGCGACTGCCCGATCGAACCTGGAGTCGAGCAGACCGGCTCTTCCCCAGGGGCCCGGCTGCTCTACCAACAACATCCGGGATGCCGGGAATGCGCTGCCGAGCATGGGGTCTCCGCGCAGGCCGGCTTGGACGGCGCAACGTTCCGATCGCACCAGGCCGCGACCGGTCGTCACCCTGTTCGACGATCCGGGTCGGTCGATCGGCCGGGTCCGGAGGTCGCGGGAACCACGATGCCTTCGCGCAGCAGGCGCCGGGCCACCACCAGCTGCTCCTCGGGGTCCAGGTCGGCACAGTCCTTGGGCCGGAACACCTCTCCGGAGAGGGCCAGCTCGATCGCCGCTCCGGTCTGTGCCGGCCAGCTGATCGTGCCGCCGTTGACCTCCATCGACAGCCGGTCTCCCCCGGACCGCACCAGGGGCCGCAAGCCGGGACGGAGCTGCAGCTCGGTCCGCCCATCGAGTTCGCGAAGAGCGGCCAACTGTCGCAACGGGGCCAGCGGTGCTGGCCGGTTCGCGCCGACCTGCTGGCGCCCTACGGTTCTGGCGACGGCAGTCAGTTGATCCTGATCCACCCCGTCGACGACCGAGGCCAGGCGCTTGGCGGCGTCCTGCAGATGTCCGGTGATGGACGAGATGTCGGTGACGTCGACGCCCAACGGCAACGATCGCCGCAACTCCCGATCCGACGCCGCGGCAGTGATCAACTCGCGGGCGAGATCGTAAGCGGTCAACGGGTGGACGCCGACCGTGAGATGGATCGACACCTCCCCCTGGGCGACCGCGGAATGCAGGAACCCTCTCGGCAGATAGAGCGCATCGCCGGGCTGCAGAACGGTGTCGATCAGCGGGGTCTCGGTCGCTCTGGCCGCCACCGCCGACTTCCGCTGGTCCCAGGTCTGATCCGGCAGCGGGTCGTCGATCACCGGCGTGTGGATGGTCCAACGCTTGCTGCCCGCGACCTGCAGGACGAACACGTCGTGGGTGTCGTAATGCGCCGAGAACCCCTGGTTCTCCGGTGGCGTGATGTACGCGTTGATCTGCACCGGGTGACCGAGCTCGACAGCGAGTTCGGTGCCGAACCGGATCAGCGGCGGCCAGGTGCGGTGCAAGGCCTGCAGGACCAGGGTGGCGCCGCCGGCCAGCTGGGCCAGCACCTTGTCGTCGGCCACCTGATCGCCGATCGTCGCCCCCACCCCGCCGGAGCGGGTGAAGCCAGTGGTCGCAAGCACCGATCCGTTCTTGGCCATCCGCAGGAACGGGGTGCGCAGGCCGCGTTCGGAAATCAGCTCGTCGACGGCATCGGCCGAGAACAGGTCCGAGAAATCCCTGACCAACTCCGTCGAGTCGCTGAGCAGCGGCGCGGTCGACCAGAATCGGTCCGCGAACTCCGTGGCGCTGACCGAGATGCACCGGAACAACGCCGGTTGGACCGACGGATCGAAGCGGGAGCGACCGGTGTACCCGGCCGCTCCCGCGTCATCACGCTCGAGCATCAGTTGCCAGCAGACCCGTCTGCGCCACCGTCGGCGCCGCCATCAGCTCCACCGTCCGCACCGCCATCGGCTCCACCGTCCGCACCGCCATCGGCTCCGCCGTCCGCACCGCCGTCGTGAACCCCGGGTGTACCACCGGCCCCACCATCGGCCGGACCCTCGGCACCACTGTCCGCCCCGCCATCGGCTCCGCCATCAGCTCCGCCGTCGTGAACCCCAGGCGTGCCACCGGCACCACCATCGGCCGGACCCTCGGCACCGCTGTCCGCTCCACCGTCTGCACCGCCGTCGTGAACCCCGGGCGTGCCACCCTCGGCTCCACCGTCCGCCGGTCCTTCGACCGCAGCGCTGCCGCTCTTGATGTCGTCGTCGCTCAGACTCATCGTGGTCTCCTTCGAAGTTCGTCCGCCGACCGCTGCGGCCCGCGGTGTGCCCAGGTTGTTTACCCACCCGGCGCCACCTCACGCTACTGAGTTGCCACCCGCCCGGCGACCCGAGGTCCGGAGGTCCTCAAGATCAACAATCCGGAAGGAAAGGCGTCACCAGGCGACACATTTCCTTCCACGATGGTGATCTTCCGGGCGGTGGTTCGTCCGCGCGTCAGCCGACCCACATCACCTCGACGTCATAGGCACGGATTGCGTCGTCCCCGGTCAGCAGTGGGATGTCCTCGGCCAACGCCTGCGCGATCAGCATCCGATCGAAAGGATCTCTATGGTGCCTCGGCAGATTTGCAACGCCCAGAGCATGCGTGTGCAGTACCGCGAGACCTTCGATCCCATTACGCTGCATGCGATCTGGGACAAACCTCTCCGGGGGTTCCGGAAGCTCGAGCTTTCCCAGTTCCCACTTCACGGCGATCTCCCAGGAACTGATCGCCGACAACAGCAACGTCGTCTCGGCGTCTTCGAGAATGTTCAGCACGGGCGCGAGCTTCTCCGGCGTCGTTTGGAGCCAGAGAAACGCATGGGTGTCGAGCAGAATTGTCGTCACTCGAAGTCGGCCAGGACATCCGGGGATAGCGGGGCGTTGAAGTCGTCGGGGACCTCGAACTTCCCCCGGTCGTGCCCGAACTGCCGCTTACTTCGTTGCACGATGGGAACCAGCCGAGCCACGGGGCGACCACCGGAGTGAATCTCGATCTCTTCGCCGGTGGCGACACGTCGCAGCAGCTGGGAGAAATGCGTCTTCGCCTCATGGACCCCGACAATCGTCATCCCTCATGGCACCACCGGTGGCGGACTTAGTCAAGGACTTAGTCCACTGAATGGCTCCGGGAACGCCGGCCCACAGGGACCAGCTATCTACGGCCCGACGGCGGCGCGGACCTGGGCGGCGATGTCCAACAGCAGGGCGTCGTCGTGAACCGGCCCGAGCCGGGGCACATCGGCGAACGACCCAGGATCCAGGTCGACCCAGCTCTTGCACCCGGCGTACTCCGGCAGCAGCGGCACGGTCACCGGAACCGCCAGCGGTCGGGCGCGGACCACAATGGCGCTCAGCTCGTGCCGCGGCCGGAAGTCGATCCGGTTGCGGCGCACCGATTCCGTGGTCCAGATGTGGAACGGCTCCAGGTCGCTGATCCGGTCCGGCCGGCGCACCGCGATGGCCTCGACGACCTCGAGTTCGGCCCGCACCACGAGGGATCCCGCGGAGTCGATGACGTCCGCCGAACCCAATGGCAGCAGGTCGGCATGCTCGTCCCTGGTCGACTCGAGATGGCTGTGCGCCACCGTCGGGAACACCACGAACCTGGAACCCCGCAGGCTGAAACGCTTCTCGTGGATACCGCCCTTGCGCAGCAGTACCGTCTGCCGGCCGTCCAGCAGGGCGTGCACGACCGCGGCCCACTCCTTGAGCGCCAACACAGTGACCGGCTCCCCCGCTATTGCCGGGAGATCAACAGGGTGAGCCCGGCTCATCGCAGCCGGACCAGACCCTCCTGCACGACGGTGGCCAGCATCCGGCCGTCCTCGGCGAAGAAGTGCCCGGTACCCAGCCCGCGCGCTCCAGAGGCACTGGGTGAACTGGTGTCGTACAGCACCCACTCGTCAACCCGGAACGGCCGGTGGAACCACATGGCGTGATCGAGCGACGCCATCTGGATGCGGTCGAATTCGGCGGATAACGCATGAGTGGCCAGCACCGAGTACAGCAGCGTCAGATCCGAGAGGTACGCCAGGATGCACACGTGCAGTAGGTCGTCGTCGGGCAGCACGCCGTCCGCGCGGAACCAGACCTTGTTGTGCACCTCGGTCTGCGGCCCGTTCAGCCGCGACACCCACGGCGGGTCGTCGACGTACCGGACGTCGAACGGCCGCGGGATCTGCCCCCACACGGCCAACCGGTCGCGAATCGGCGCGATCCGTTCGGCGTATGTCGGCAGCGACTCCGGCGGCGGCACATTGGGCATCGGGTCGGCGTGATCGACCCCCGGTTCGTCGACCTGGAAGGACGCCGACATGGTGAAGATCGGCTTGCCATGCTGGATGGCGACCACCCGACGGGTGGTGAACGACACCCCGTCCCTGGCGCGGTCGACCTGAAAAACGATCGGCTGCAACGGGTTTCCCGGCCGAAGGAAGTAGGAGTGCAGCGAGTGCACCCGACGCTCGCTGGGCACCGTGCGGCCGGCGGCGATCAACGCCTGCGCGGCGACCTGCCCACCGAACACCCGCACCGGCGACATCTCCGGCGAGACCCCGCGGTACAGGTTGTCCTCGAGCCGTTCCAGATCGAGCAGGTGGACCAGGGCGTCGACGACGCCCTGTCCACGAGGAACGCCGTCGATGTCCAGTGTTGGCTTGGAACCGTCGCCGACCACGTCAGTCGGAGTGACCCAGCCGGTGCACCCGGATCAGGTTGGTCGACCCGGACGTGTTCGGCGGCGCGCCGGCCACGATCACCACGATGTCGCCGGGTTCGTAACCGGGGATGTCCAGCATGGCCAGATCGACCTGCTCGACCATCGCGTCGGTGGTGTCCACTGCAGGCGTGACGAAGGTCTGCACGCCCCAGGTCAGCGCCAATTGGTTGCGGACCTCTTCGCGCGGGGTGAAGGCCAGCACCGGCAGACCGGTGTGCAGACGGGCCAGCCGCCGCACCGTGTCACCGGAATAGGTGAAGGCCACCAGGGCCTTTGCCCCGATCCGCTCGCCGATGTCCCTGGCCGCGAACGACAACACGCCGCCCATGGTCCGCGGGGTGTGGGTGAGCGGCGGGGCGGTGACCGATTCGGCCTCGACGGCCTCGGTGATCCTGGCCATCGTCTTCACGGCGATGATCGGGAACTTGCCGACCGACGTCTCACCGGAAAGCATCACCGCGTCGGCGCCGTCCAGGATCGCGTTCGCGACGTCGGAGGCCTCCGCCCTGGTCGGCCGGGAGTGCTCGATCATCGAGTCGAGCATCTGGGTGGCGACGATGACCGGACGGGCGTTCTCCCGGGCGATCTGCACGGCCCGCTTCTGCACCAGCGGGACCTGCTCCAGCGGCAGCTCGACACCCAGATCGCCGCGGGCGACCATGATCCCGTCGAATGCGCGGACGATCGCCTCGAGATTGGCCACCGCTTCCGGCTTCTCCAGCTTGGCGATCACCGGACGTCGCGGCGCACCGACCTCGTCCATCACGTTGCGGACCAGGTCGACGTCGGACGCCGAGCGGACGAACGACAGCGCGACCACGTCGACGCCCAGCGACAACGCGAACTTCAGGTCGGAGATGTCCTTCTCGCTCATCGCCGGGACCGAGACGTTCATCCCCGGCAGCGAGATGCCCTTGTTGTTGGAAACGGGACCGCCCTCGGTGACCGCGCACATCACGTCGTTGCCCTCGACCTTGGTCACCACCAGGCCGACCTTGCCGTCGTCGATCAGCAGCCGGTCGCCGGGCCGAGCGTCCTGCGCCAACCCCTTGTACGTGGTGGAGACGCGATCCTTCGTGCCCTCGCACTCGTCGACGGTGATCGTCACCTGCTCACCCGTCGCCCAGTGATGCGGGCCGTCAGTGAACCGGCCGAGCCTGATCTTCGGGCCCTGCAGGTCGGCGAGGATGGCGAGCGCTTTGTTGGCCGACTTCGCGGCGGCCCGGAGCCTGTCGTAGATCTCCTTGTGGTCCGCGTAGTCCCCGTGCGAGAAGTTCATCCGGGCGACGTTCATGCCGGCGTCGAGCAGGGCAGCAATGCCCTCCTCGGACGACGTCGCGGGGCCCATGGTGCAAACGATCTTTGCTCGACGAGTCATGCGAGAACCTTAGCGCCTTTCTGAACCGATCATGAAGTGAGGCTCACAGCGTTCAACCGGCGTTCACCATCACCTCTCCCCGACCGTGCGGCTGAGGCGCAGGGAGGGCAAAGGCGCGCCGTGGGGAAACAAAGTCGACCCGCAGCCGATTTTGTTTCCCAGCAGGCCCACTGGAGAGCCGGTCGGAACCGCCCAACGCGGCGCCGAGACCTCAGCGCAGCGCGACCGCGGTCGGCTCCAGCGGATCGGGCAGGAACGACGAGCCGGCCAGGTACGCATCGACCCCGGCGGCGGCCGACCGGCCCTCGGCGATGGCCCAGACGATCAGCGACTGCCCGCGCCCGGCGTCGCCGGCAACGAAAACGCCCGGGACGCTGGTCATGTAGTTCTCGTCCCGGACGATCGTGCCGCGGTTCGAGATCTGCACGCCGAGACCGTCGAGCAGGCCGGGCCTTTCGGGTCCGACGAAGCCGAGCGCGATCAGGATCATGTCGGCGTCGAAGTGCTTCTCGGTGCCCTCGGTCGGGATGAAGCCGCCGGGGATGCGCTTGCCCTCGACCAGATGCAAACCACTCACGCGACCGTCCGTGCCCTCGATCGAGGTGGAGTTGACGCCGAAGACGCGCTCGCCACCCTCCTCGTGTGCGGCCGAGATCCGCAGCATCAACGGATATGTCGGCCACGGCGTCGAGATGTCGCGGGTGGTCGGCGGCATCACGTGGATGTCCAGCTGGGTGACCGAGGCTGCGTTCTGCCGCAGCGCCGTGCCGTAGCAGTCGGCCCCGGTGTCGCCGCCGCCGATGATGATCACGTTCTTGCCCTCGGCGGAGACCTCGACCGCTTCCCGGGTGCCTTCGAGCACCTCGTTCTGCTGGATCAGGTATGGCATCGCCAGGTGCACGCCCTCGAGATGCCTTCCGTCGACGGTCAATTCGCGCGGGACCGTGGAACCGGTGGCGATGACGACGGCGTCGAAGTCGTTGTGCAGCTTCTCGACCGAGAGATCGACCCCGACAGCGACCGACGTGACGAAGGTAACGCCCTCGGCTTCCATCTGGGCCAACCGACGGTCCAGGACGTCCCGGGCCATCTTGAACTCCGGGATGCCGTACCGCATCAGGCCGCCGATCCTGGCGTCCCGCTCGAAGACGGTGACGTCGTGACCGGCCCTGGCCAGCTGCTGGGCGGCGGCCAGCCCGGCCGGCCCGGAGCCGATGACGGCGACGGATCGTCCGGTGGACAGTTCCGCCGGCCGCGGGGTCAGCCCGAACCCGGCATCGATGGCACGATCCGCGATCTCCTGCTCGACCAGCTTGATCGAGACCGGGTCGTCGCCGATGCCGAGCACGCAGGCCGCTTCGCACGGCGCGGGGCACAGCCGACCGGTGAACTCGGGAAAGTTGTTGGTGGCGTGCAGCCGATCCGACGCCTCTTCCCATTTGCCGGTGCGGACCAGGTCGTTCCACTCCGGGATGATGTTTCCCAGCGGACAACCCTGATGGCAGAACGGGATTCCGCAGTCCATGCAGCGGGCCGCCTGGGCCCGGGTGTCCTGTTCGGCGAACGGCTCGTAGACCTCGTTCCAGTCCCGCAACCGCAGTGGGATGGGCCTGCGAGCCGGGCCCTGCCGGCTGTGCTTGAGAAAGCCGCTGGGATCAGCCATGACTGGCCTCCATGATCATCTCGTCGGCGTCCACCCCGAGCGACGCCGCCTCGGCGCGGATGGAGAGCACCTTGCGGTAGTCGCGCGGCATCACCCGGGAGAACCGGATCGCGGCCACCGGCCAGTCGGCCAGCAACGCGGCGGCGATCCGGGACCCGGTGAGCTTGGCGTGCGCGCTGATCTGCTCGCCGAGCCAGAACACCTCGTCGGCGTCCAGCGGTTCCAGGTCCACCAGTTCCGGGTTGACCTTCGCCGGTTCCGGATCGAGCAGGTAGGCGATGCCACCGCTCATCCCGGCGCCGACGTTGCGCCCGGTGCGTCCGAGGATCACCACCCGGCCGCCGGTCATGTACTCGCAGGCGTGGTCGCCGGTGCCCTCGACCACCATCAGGGCGCCCGAGTTGCGGACGGCGAACCGCTCGCCGACCCGGCCCCGCAGGTAGATCTCACCGGAGGTGGCGCCGTAGCCGATGGTGTTGCCGGCGATCACCTGGGTCTTCACGCCCGGTGCCTGGGACGGCGAGTTCTCGTCCGGCCGGACGACGATCCGTCCGCCGGAGAGCCCCTTGCCGACGTAGTCGTTGGCGTCACCCAGCAGCGTGAGGGACACGCCGCGGGGCAGGAAGGCGCCGAGCGACTGGCCGGCCGTGCCGGTCAGGTTGACGTCGATGGTGTGTTCCGGCAGGCCGTCCGGCCCGAAGATCCGGGTCACCTCGGAGCCGAGCATGGTGCCGGCCGTCCGGTCGACGTTGCGGATCGGCAGGTCGATCCGCACTCCCCTGGCGTCCTGCAGCGCGGTGGTGGCCAGCTCGATCAGCTTGGCGTCCAACGTCTTCGACAGGTCGTGCTGCGCCGGGTGGGTGCACGAGTAGTCGCTGGCCACCTCGGGGATCTCCAGCAGCGGAGCGAGGTCGAGGCCGTGGGCCCGGTGGTGAGCGACGGCGGCCGAGACGTCCAGCATCTCGGCGTGCCCGACGGCCTCTTCGATCGACCGGAAGCCAAGGGCCGCAAGGTATTCGCGGACCTGCTCGGCCAGGTAGAGGAAGAACGTCTCGACGAACTCCGGCGTCCCGGTGTAGCGGGCACGCAGCACCGGGTTCTGGGTGGCGATGCCGACCGGGCAGGTGTCCAGGTGACACACCCGCATCATCACGCAGCCGGCGACCACCAGCGGAGCGGTGGAGAAGCCGAACTCCTCGGCGCCGAGCAGGGCGGCGACCACCACGTCGCGGGAGGTCTTCAACCCGCCGTCGACCTGCACCCTGACCTGTTCGCGCAACTGGTTGAGCCGCAACGTCTGCTGGGTCTCGGCCAGGCCGAGTTCCCACGGCTGCCCGGTGTGCTTGAGCGAGGTCAACGGCGCAGCACCGGTGCCGCCGTCGTAGCCGGCGACGATCACCTTGTCGGCATGCGCCTTGGTGACGCCGGCGGCAACGGTGCCGACACCGGGGACCGAGACCAGCTTCACCGACACCGCGGCAGCGGGGTTGGCGTTGCGCAGGTCGTGGATCAGCTGCTTGAGATCCTCGATGGAGTAGATGTCGTGGTGCGGCGGGGGCGAGATCAGCCCGACACCCGCGGTGGCGTGCCGGGTGGCCGCGATCCATGGGTAGACCTTGGAACCGGGCAGCTGCCCGCCCTCGCCGGGCTTGGCACCCTGCGCCATCTTGATCTGGATCTCCGCGGAGTTCACCAGATAGGCGCTGGTCACCCCGAACCGGCCGGACGCGACCTGTTTGATCGCCGAGCGGCGCACCGGATCGAGCAACCGGTCGATGTCCTCGCCGCCCTCACCGGTGTTCGACTTCCCGCCGAGCCGGTTCATCGCGATGGCCAGCGTCTGGTGCGCCTCGACCGAGATCGAGCCGTACGACATGGCTCCGGTGACGAACCGCTTCACGATCTCCGACGCGGGCTCGACCTCGTCCAGCTCGACGGCCGGCCGCTCGCCGGTACGCAGCTCGAAAAGGCCGCGCAGCGTGCCACCTTCGCGGGACAGCTTGTCGACGGCGTCGGTGTACCGGCGAAACACCTTCTCCTGCTTGCTGCGGGTCGAATGCTGCAGCAGGTACACGGTTTCCGGGTTGAACAGGTGGATCTCACCCTCGCGGCGCCACTGGTACTGGCCGCCCACCTCCAGCTTGCGGTGCTCGAGCGTGCCGGGGTTGGGCACGAAGGCGAGCGCGTGCCGGGCGGCGATGTCGCCGGCGATGGTGGACAGTCCGCTGCCGCCGGTGCGGGTGGTGGTGCCGGTGAAATACTCGTCCAGCACCGGGGTGTCGATGCCGAATACGGCGAAGACCTGCGCGCCGCGGTAGGAGCCGACGGTGGAGATCCCCATCTTGCTCATCACCTTGAGCACACCCTTGCCCAAGGCGTACACGGTGTTCTTCACCGCCTTGGCGGGCGTGACGTCGCCGAGCAGGCCGTGCCGGGACAGGTCTTCGGCGCTCTCCAGCACCAGGTACGGGTTGACCGCGCCCGCGCCGTAGCCGAGCAGCAACGCGATGTGGTGGACCTCGCGGGCGTCGCCGGACTCGACGACCAGCGCGACCTTGGTCCGGGTCTTCTGCCGCACCATGTGCTGGTGCACGGCGGAGGTGAGCAGCAGGGAGGGAATCGGCGCCCGGTCGGCGGTGGAGTGCCGGTCGGACAGCATGATCACCCGGGCACCGGCGGCGATCGCGTCATCGGTCTCCAGCCGACATCGCTCGATCGCGTCGGCCAGCGCCTCCGCGCCGCCGTGCACGTCGTACAGCCCCGAGATGGTGGCGGAGGCGAACCCGGGCAGGTTGCCGTCCGCGTTCATCCCCATCAACTTGGCCAGGTCGTCGTTGTCCAGCACCGGGAACGGCAGCACGACCTGCCGGCACGACCAGGGGCCGGGCTCCAGCAGGTTGGCCTCCGGGCCGATCACGGAGGACAGCGAGGTGACGACCGCCTCCCGGATGGCGTCCAGCGGCGGGTTGGTGACCTGCGCGAACAGCTGGCTGAAGTAGTCGAAGATCAGCCGGGGACGGGTGGACAGCACCGCTTCCGGGGTGTCGGTACCCATCGAGCCGATGCCCTCGGCGCCGGTGGCGGCCATCGGGGTGATCAGCACCCGCAGCTCTTCCTCGGTGTAGCCGAAGATCTTCTGCCGGGCCAGCACACTGCGGTGCGAGACGGTGACGTGCTCGCGGTCCGGCAGATCGGTGAGCCGCATCAACCCGGCGTGCACCCAGTCGCGGTACGGGTGCTCGGCGGCCAGTGCGCCCTTGACCTCGGCGTCGTTGAGGATCCGGCCCTGGTCGGTGTCCACCAGGAACATCCGTCCCGGCTGCAGCCGTCCGCGTTCCAACACCTTCTCCGGCGGGATCGGCAGCACACCCGCCTCGGAGGCCAGCACAACGGTGTCGTCGGTGGTCAGCCACCAGCGTCCGGGCCGCAGACCGTTGCGGTCCAGGACGGCGCCCAGGATGGTGCCGTCGGTGAACGTCACACAGGCAGGCCCGTCCCACGGTTCGATCAGCGAGGCGTGGAACTCGGCGAACCCGCGGATCGAGGGGTCGAGGGTGGCGTTGTTCTCCCACGCCTCCGGGATCATCATCAGCACCGCGTGCGGCAGGGTGCGGCCGCCCAGGTGCAGCAGCTCGAGCACCTCGTCGAACGACGCCGAGTCCGAGGCGCCCGGGGTGCAGATCGGGAACGCCCTGGCCAGGTCGCCGGGGATCAGCTTCGAGGCCAGCATCGCCTCACGGGCGCGCATCCGGTTGCGGTTGCCGCGCACCGTGTTGATCTCGCCGTTGTGCGCGATGAAGCGGAACGGATGCGCCAGCGGCCAGGCCGGGAAGGTGTTGGTGGAGAACCGGGAGTGCACGATCGCGATCGCGCTCTCGGTCCGCTCGTCGGTGATGTCGGCGAAGAACGCCGGCAGCTGCTCGGTGGTCAGCATGCCCTTGTAGACGATGGTCCGGCTGGACAGCGAGGCGAAGTACACCCCGTGCTCGCTGCCGGCAAGAGCAGCGGTGTCGTGCTCGATCCGCTTGCGGGCGGCGTAGATCATCCGGTCCAGGTCGACGCCGAACGGGTACACCCCGTCGACGGCCGGGGCGGCCAGGAACAGCTGCTCGAAGGCCGGCATCACGTCCAGCGCCATCCGCCCGACACCGGCACCGATCGGGTCGGTGGGCACCTCCCGCCAGCCGAGCAGGGTCAGGCCCTCGTCCGCGACGATGTCGGCGACGATCTTCTTGGCCTCGGCGCGGATCGCCGGGTCGGCGGGCAGGAACCCGGTGCCGACCGAGTAGGCCTGGCCGTGCCGCGGATCGGGGCTCTCCGGCAGCTCGAAGCCGACCACCGCACGGAACAACGCGTCCGGGACCTGGATCAGGATGCCCGCGCCGTCACCGACAGCGGGGTCGGCACCGGCGGCGCCGCGGTGGTCCAGGTTGATCAGCGCCGTGACGCCGTCGTTGACGATCGAGTGGCTGCGGCGGCCCTTGATGTCGGCCACGGCGGCGACACCACAGGCGTCACGTTCGAACTGTGGGTCGTACAGCCCCTGGGGGGCGGGTGTTGCCGAGTACTGCACGGCAGACCTCCCGTCGTCGGCGGCGCGGCCGCCTCGCGGCGGTTTGGCACGGTGGACATGTCACGGCTACGCAGGTAAGGCTCGATACACGGGTGACGCTGGTGGGGCTGGGTACACGGGTACGGCGGTCTCGCGTTACTGCGGTGAGTCCAGTGTCGATCAGTCCGGAGAGCGGCGGCGCGTCCAGACCGGGCGGTGCATCTAGGGCCGTCCGTGGCTGGCGGGTGAGCCACCGGGCCCGAGCGCAGGCACTGGTGCCCTGGGGCGGGGTTGCCGCCCGATCGTCACCGTGTCCCGCGCTCGATGATCGCGGATTCACCGGGACGACGATGGCCCAGCACGCACCAAAGTTACCGCACCGCAGCCGCCGGTCGGTACCAGGAGTAGGCCCGACGCATGCTGTTAACGCAGCGACTCTCGGCCGGCGAGAGTGATCATCCGGGGGCCGTATGAGGTGGCGCCCCGTCCGGTCGCCCGAGCTAGGTCGCCGAGGGTCGCCGGGCGTCCGCGTCGGCCGGCTCGTCCGGATCGGCACCATCCCCTGCCGCGGCGTCCGCCGAGTCGGGAGCGTCAACGTCAGCCGACTCCGCATCCGGCGCAGCAACCGTGGACTTGCCCTTGCGGTCCGGACCCCACACCACGGCTGGGTCCTCCCGCCCGACGTTCCGGCGGACGATCAGGAAGATGATCGCCCCGAGGAACACCAGCACCGAGGTGTAGACGTTGATCCGGATCCCGAAGAAGGTGTTGGCGGGGTCGGTGCGCAGCAGCTCGATCCAGACTCGGCCCAGCGTGTAGCCCGCAACGTAGACCGCGAACGCTCGGCCACCGCCGAGCTGGTACCGCTTGTCGACCAGCACCACGACCAGAGCGACCAGCAGGCACCACAGCAACTCGTACAGGAACGTCGGCTGGTACACCCCGCAGAGCACCTCGGGGGCGGCCTTGACGTAATCGGTCGGGAACTCGCAGTTGCCGTTCAGCGGGACGGCGCCGGCGATGCCGCCGGGCGTCCGGACGAAGACCTCCAGGCCCCACGGTGCCGAGGTCGGTCCGCCGAAGAGCTCCTGGTTGAAGTAGTTGCCCAGCCGCCCGATCGCCTGCGCGACGGCGATACCGGGGGCGACCGAGTCCGCGTAGGACGAGAGCGGCACCTTGTAGTAGCGGCAGCCGATCCAGGCGCCGACCGCGCCGAAGGCGATGGCCCCCCAGATGCCGAGCCCGCCGTTCCAGATGGCGAACGCGTTCCACGGGTTGCGGCCCTCGCCGAAGTACAGCTGGTTGTCGGTGATGACGTGGTAGATCCGGCCGCCGACGATCCCGAAAGGCACTGCGAACACGGAGATGTCGGTGACCCGGCCGGGGCGTCCACCACGGGCGACGAACCGCTTGTTGCCCCACCAGACGGCGACGACGATGCCGATGATGATGCAGATCGCGTAGGCCCGCAGCGCCACCGGTCCGACGTACCAGACGCCCTGCGACGGCGACGGGATGGCCGCCAGGTAACTGGTCATGCCGGGCTGGCCTGACGTGCGCCGGCGGCCTGCCGGATGCCGCCCGCCAGTTCGGCGGCCAGTTCGGCGACGGCGGCCGGTCCCCCGCGTTCGGCGGCGCTGACGAACGCCGACCCGACGATCACCGCGTCGGCGAACCCGGCGATCTCGCCGGCCTGCTCGCCGGTGCGGACACCGAGGCCCACGCCCAGCGGCAGGTCGGTGATCGCCCGGCAGCGGGCGACCAGTTCGGGAGCCGCCGCGGAGACCTGGTTGCGCGCACCGGTGACGCCCATGGTGGAGGCCACGTAGAGGAAACCGCTGGTGACGCCCGCGGTCAGCGCGATCCGCTCGGCCGACGAGGACGGCGCAACGAGAAAGATCGGATCCAGCCCGCTGGCGGCGGTGGCGGCCAGCCACGGTCCGGCCTCGTCGACGATCAGGTCTGGAGTGATGACGCCGGATCCGCCGGCGGCACCGAGATCGCGAGCGAACGCATCGACTCCGTAGGCGAGCACCGGGTTGAAGTAGGTCATCACCACTGCCCGGCCGCCTGCTGAGGTGACCGACTCGACGATGCCGAAGGTGTCCCGGACCCGGAATCCGCCCGCCAGCGCGGTCTGTGCGGCGTGCTGGATCACCGGTCCGTCGAGCACCGGGTCGGAGAACGGCAACCCGACCTCGACCAGGTCGCAGCCGCCCTCGATCATCGCGGCGAGCAACTCCTTGGAGCCGTCGATGCTCGGGTACCCGGCCGGCAGGTAGCCGACCAGTGCGGCCCTGCCCTCGGCGCGCAGGTCGGTGAACATGCTCGTCAGCGCGCTCATTGCCCAGCCCCTTTCGCCGCCGGAATGTCGTCGACGGCGGTGATGTCGCCGGCGTTCACGTCCACCGGCTGCGGATCGCCGGGCGTGACGGCACCGGTCTCGGTGCTGGGCTCATCCAGATGGAACCACTTCATCGCGGTTTCCATGTCCTTGTCGCCGCGCCCGGACACGTTGATCAGCACGATCCCGCCGGGCCCGATCTCCTTCGCCAGTTGGACGGCCCCGGCCACCGCATGCGCCGACTCGATCGCCGGGATGATGCCCTCGGTCCTGGTCAGTAGGGCGAACGCGTCCATCGCCTGCGCGTCGGTGATCGAGCGGTACTCGGCCCGGCCGATCTCGGCCAGGTGGGAGTGCTCCGGCCCGACGCCGGGGTAATCCAAACCCGCCGAGATCGAGTGCGACTCGATGATCTGCCCGTCCTCGTCCTGCAGCAGGAACGACCGGGCGCCGTGCAGGACGCCGATCGAACCGCCGCTGATCGTCGAGGCATGACGTCCGGTCTCGATTCCGTCGCCGCCGGCCTCCATCCCGACCAGCCGCACGTCGGGGTCGTCCAGGAAAGCGTGGAAGATGCCGATCGCGTTCGAGCCGCCGCCGACGCAGGCGGCCACCGCGTCCGGCAGGCGGCCGGTCAGCGCGAGGACCTGCGCACGTGCCTCCAGCCCGATGATCCGCTGGAAGTCGCGGACGATCACCGGGAACGGGTGCGGGCCGCCGACCGTGCCGAACAGGTAGAACGTGTGGTCGACGTTGGTGACCCAGTCGCGGAATGCCTCGTTGATCGCGTCCTTGAGCGTCGCCGAGCCGGAGTCGACGGACACGACCTCGGCGCCGAGCAGTCGCATCCGGGCCACGTTCAGGGCCTGCCGTTCGGTGTCCACCCGGCCCATGTAGATCGTGCATTCCAGGCCGAGAAGCGCTGCGGCGGTGGCGGTTGCGACGCCGTGCTGACCGGCTCCGGTCTCGGCGATCACCCGCCGCTTGCCCATCCGCTGCGCCAGCAGCGCCTGACCGATCACGTTGTTGATCTTGTGGCTGCCGGTGTGGTTGAGGTCCTCGCGCTTGAGCAGGATCCGGGCGCCGCCGATCTGCGCGGTCAGCCGCTCGGCGTCCGACAGCGGGCTGGGCCGGCCGGCGTAGGAGGCGGCAAGGTAGTCCAGCCGCTCGAGGAACTCGGGGTCCCGGCGTGCCTTGCGGTAGCTGTCGGCGACCTCGTCCAGCGCCCCGACCAATGCTTCCGGCAGCCACCGCCCGCCGAACGAACCGAAGTAGCCGCGGTCGTCCGGGTCGTGGCTGGTCCCGGCGAGACCCTCGGAGGGGCGGGGCAGGTCGTCACCGGTGATCGGCACGGAGGCAGAACTGACAGACACACGTTCTCCAGACATTCGGCGCGGCTCGGCTCAGCGAGCGGGGCGCGGGCACGACGGGTGAGAGCCCGCGGTGACCAGGTCGGCCAGCGCGGCGCGCGGATCACCACTGGTGACCAGGCCCTCACCCACCAATACTGCATCGGCTCCGGCACCGGCATACGCCAACAGGTCGTTCGGGCCGCGGACACCCGACTCGGCGATCGTGATGATCCCGCTGGGCAACCCGGGTGCGATCCGGGAGAAGACGTCACGGTCGATGGTCAGCGTGGTCAGGTCGCGGGCGTTCACGCCGATCACCTTGGCGCCGGCGGACAGCGCACGATCGGCCTCCGCCTCGGTGTGCACCTCGACCAGCGCGGTCATCCCGAGCGACTCGATCCGCTCGAGCAGGCCGTGCAGCACGTTCTGTTCGAGGGCCGCCACGATCAGTAGCACCAGGTCGGCGCCGTGTGCCCTCGCCTCGTGCACCTGATAGGGGCTGACGATGAAGTCCTTGCGCAGCACCGGGATGTCGACAGCTGCCCGGACGGCGTCCAGATCGGCCAGCGAGCCGCCGAACCTGCGGCCCTCGGTCAGCACCGAGATGGCCCTGGCACCGGCTTCGGCGTAGGTCCTGGCCAGTCCTGCCGGATCGGCGATCTTCGCCAAGGCGCCCTTGGAGGGGCTGGATCGCTTGACTTCGGCGATGACGCCGACACCGGGCTCGAGCAGCGCGTGCAGGACGTCACGGGGGGCAGGTGCCTTGGCGGCCTTGGCTTTCACCTCGGCCAGCGGGACCTGTGCTTCGCGCGCGGCGAGATCCTCTCGAACACCGATGAGGATCCCGTCCAGCACGTTCACCCGATGGTCTCCTGTCCGCGTTCGTACTATCCGCTCGACAACATCAGCCGGGACCCCGACCGGCGTTCTTCTCTGACCAGCAACCCGACTCTCAGGACGGGCGCGATGCGTTGGGGTCATGGTAGCCGTCTCCGGATGTGTGCTCTGACACGGTGGGTGGGTATTCCGCGGTCATGTCGGATGTGCTATCACCCGGCCGGGTATCGGCTTCCCGGACGCCATGTTCCGTGCTGTCGGGAGCTGTGACGTTCTGGGCGGAACTGTCCGCGATCGTCGGGTCGGCACCGGCGTCCAACGCCTTCCACCAGTCGGACGGGTCGCTGGTGCCTTCGCTACGTGTTCCCGCTGCTGTCGGCGTGCCTGTCGTCCGGTCGTACCGGCTGCTCATCCGTTGCCGGGCGCCGAGTCCGAGGACGACCAGCACGCCGGCGGCGGCGAGCAGCAGACCGCCGAGCAGCGCCAGCACCGGCCCGAGGGGATGGACCGTTGCCCCGCCGGCCCGGTCGGCCGGGCGGGTCAGCTGCTCGACCAGCGCGCCGGGTTCGGTCGCGAACGACATCCCCGAACGGATGGCGATGCCCAGTCCGCACAGCGAGATGACGACGCCGATGACCCGGCGGAAGACGCCGTGGGTGGCCAGGGCAGCACCGAACCCGGCGAGCCCGACCAGCGCCAACGGAATCAGCTCGGGGACCGTTGCGCCGCCGGTCGCCTCGATCGTCACCGCGCCGGACAGCGAGTCGAGATAGTCGGCCGACCACCAGGTCACGGCGGCGGCCACGGCGGCCAAAGCCGCCCCGGCGACGGCCAGGATCGCCACCACCCCCAGTTGCCGGCCGCGACGGCTGCGCTCGTTCACCGCCGCTGGAGACCGGCTGTTCGGCTCAGCCACCGACCGGCCTCAGCGTGGCTGCCGCCCCGACCGCGGCGATCACCGCGGCCGCCTTGCCCTGACATTCCGCGTCCTCGTTCGCCGGCACCGAATCGGCCACCACACCCGCCCCGGCCTGGACGAAGGCGGTCCCCCGCGCCACCAGCGCGGTGCGGATGGTGATCGCGGTGTCGGCGTCGCCGGCGAAATCGAGGTACCCGACGACGCCGCCGTAGATCCCGCGTCGCGACTGCTCGAGTTCGTCGATGATCTGCATCGCTCGCGGCTTCGGCGCCCCGGACAGCGTGCCGGCCGGGAAACAGGCGGCGAGGGCGTCGAACGCGGTGCGGTCGGGCGCCAACCGGCCGGTCACCGTCGAGACGATGTGCATGACGTGGCTGTACCGCTCGATGGTGAAGAAGTCGACCACCTTGACGGTGCCGGCGGCGCAGACCCGGCCCATGTCGTTGCGGCCGAGGTCGACCAGCATGACGTGTTCGCTGCGTTCCTTGGCGTCGGCGAGCAGGTCTTTGGCCAGCAGGACGTCGTCCTCCTCGGTGCTGCCCCGTGGTCGGGTCCCGGCGATCGGGTGCATGGTGACCAGCCCTTCGCGCACCGTGACCAGGGCCTCCGGAGAGGAGCCGACCACCGCGATCGGTTCACCGCTCGGCGTCGGTAGTCGCAACAGATACATGTACGGGCTGGGGTTGGTGGCCCGCAGCACCCGGTAGATGTCCAGCGGGTCGGCCTCGGTGGGCACGTCGAACCGCTGGGACAGCACGATCTGGAACGCGTCCCCGGCCCTGATGTGTTCCTTGGCGATCTCCACCTTGGCTCGGTAGTCGTCCGACGTGGTCCGCCGATGCACCTGCGGCGTCTGGTGGGTGAACACCGCGGCCGGGAGCGAGACCGGTGCGGCCAACCGGGCACTCATCGCGTCGAGCCTCGCGACCGCGTCGGCGTAGGCGTCATCGACCCGTTCATCGGTGGCGTCCCAGTTCACCGCGTTGGCGATCAGCGTGACCGCACCCTCGTGGTGATCCAGCGCGGCGAGATCGGTGGCGAACAGCATCACCAGCTCCGGGACGCCGAGCTCGTCGACGGCGCCGGTGGGGTTGCCGTCCGCGTCGACGCCGCCGATCTTCTCCAGCCGGCGGACGATGTCGTACCCGAGATAGCCGACCATCCCGCCGGTCAGCGGCGGCAGTCCGGCCAGTGGTTCGGTGTGCAGCAACCGCAGCGTTTCGGCGAGGGCGGCCAATGGGTCGCCGCCCTGCGGGAGTCCGTCCGGTGGGCGGCCCAGCCAATGGGTCACCCCGTCTCGCTCGGTGAGGGCGGCCGGTGCGGCCACCCCGACGAACGACCACCGCGACCAGGAGCGGCCGTTCTCCGCGGATTCCAACAGGAAGGTGCCGGGCCGATCGCCGGCCAGCGTTTCGTAGAGCCCGATCGGGGTGATGGCGTCGGCGAGCAGCCGCCGGGTGATCGGGATGAACCGACGATCGACGGCCAGCTCCCGGAACTCCTCCAGGGTCGGGCTGATCTCGCCGAGGGCGGAGAAGGCGCCGCGCGGGGGCGCGACGGAAGGCACGGACATGGCGGTCATTGTGCCGTCCTGCGCCTGCCCGCCCGCGCCACGGTTGTCCGCTAGGGCGCACCATCGAATCCTTACTCAGAAGTAAGGCAAGGGACGCTGAGGTAAGATAGGCGAATGGCAGAGTCCACGATCAGCAGTAAGGGCCAGATCACCATCCCGGTCGAGGTCAGACGTCGGCTCGGCGTCCAGACGGGCTCCCGCATCCGGTTCGTGCCAACTGATTCCGGCACCTACGAGATCGTGCCGATCCAGCGTTCGGTCACTGGCTTTGAAAGGAATGGTTGCAGCGCCGGCGACGCCGGTCAGTCTTGCGGACATGGAAACGGCCATTGTCGACTCGGCAGTCGGCCAGGACAGCCGGTGATCGGGCTCGACACCAATGTGTTGGTCCGCTACACGGTCCAGGATGACGCCGGGCAGTCGGCGGCAGCCACGTCCATCGTCGAGTCACTCTCCGAGGAATCACCCGGTTTCGTCAGCGTGGTGGTCATCGTCGAACTGACCTGGGTTCTCCGTCGGGCCTACCGAAGCCCCGACAGCGTGATTGCCGCCGTGGTCAGAACTCTGCTCGATGCGACCGAGATCGTCGTCCAGGATTCCGATGCAGTTCGGCGCGCTCTGGATCGCACCGCCGGGGGTCAGGAGTTCCCTGACGCGCTCATCGCCGAACTGGGCTTCCTTGCCGGCTGCTCCCATACGGTGACCTTCGATCGGGCGGCAGCAAAATTGCCGTACCTGCAGCTGATCGATTCGTGACCCTCGAGACCGGGTCGTACGGTGGGCGAATGGATCTCGCGGCACAGACCGATCTGCGGACCGAGGCTGATCTGCGGACGCTGGGTTCCCTGAAATGGACGGCCACCGACCCCGGGGTGATCGGCGCCTGGGTCGCCGAGATGGACCTGCCACTTGCGCCGGCGATCACCGAGGCGTTGCAGTCAGCGGTGACGGCCGGGCTCACCGGTTACCTGCCCGAGTACCTGGACCGGGACGTCGGCACCGCCACCGCCTCCCTGCTGCAGCGGTATGGCTGGCAGCTCGATCCGGCGGACGTGCACCCGGTCTCCTCGGTGGTGAAGGCGCTCGAGCTGGTGCTCGGTCGGCTGTCCGATCCGCACGCCCCGGTGGTGTTGCCCATCCCGGCGTACATGCCGTTCCTCACGGTGCCGGGGCTGGCCGGCCGGGAGCTGATCACGGTGCCGATGGCGCTGGACGGCGACCGGTATTCGCTCGACCTCCCCGCGATCGCCGCCGCACTCCGGCCGGGCGCGGTGTTCCTGCTGACCAACCCGCACAACCCGACCGGCCGGGTGTTCACCGTTGACGAGCTGCTGGCGCTCTCGGAGGTGATCGAGGAGGCGGGGGCGCTGGTGTTCGCCGACGAGATCCACGCCCCGCTGATCTATCCCGGCGGCATCCACCGTCCCTACGCTGCGCTGTCAGCGGAGACGGCCGCGCACACCGTCACCGCGACGTCAGCGTCCAAGGGCTGGAACATCCCGGGCCTGGCCTGCGCGCAGATCATCCTGTCGTCGGATCAGGCACGGGAACGATGGGCCGAGCTCAACCCGTTCCTCTGGTACGGAGCAACACCACTCGGCGCGGTCGCCACCGTCGCCGCCTACACCGCGGGACTGGACCACCTGGCGGAGGTGGTCGACTACCTGCGCGTCGGACGTGACCTGTTCGCCGACGCGATCGCGCGTACCTTGCCGGAGGCCCGGATGGCGCCGTTGCAGGGGACCTATCTGGCCTGGCTCGACCTGCGCGACATCGGTTGCGATCCGGCCGATGTCGCCGGTCTCACGGGCGTTCGCGGGGTGGACGGGCTGCTCTGCGGCACACCGGGTTTCCTCCGGCTGAACCTGGGCATGCCGCACCATCTGGTGACCGAGATGGCCACCCGGCTGGCCGCCCTCGCCCGATGACGGCGCCGATCGGTCATGGTCGAGCTGGAACGGGTCGCGTCGCTCGGCTGGCAGGGCACCAGCACCCAGGTGCTCGGGGAATGGTTGCTGCGTGCCGGGTCCGGGTTCACCGGTCGAGCGAATTCCGTGCTGCCGTTGGGTTCTCCCGGCTGCCCGCTCGACGACGCGCTGGAGGCGGTGTGGGAGTTCTACCGCGGGCATCACCTCACTCCCCTGTTCCAGGTACCGCTCGGCACCGAAACCCTCGCTCTGGACGATGATCTCGATCGTCTCGGGTGGAGAGCTTTCAACTTGAGCTGGGTGTTGACCGCGGACCTGGACGTTGCTCTTGCTCACTGCCCCGCCCGGTCCGATCTGCCGTCGGCGCGGTTCGAGGACGCGCCGTCGGCGGACTGGCTGGACGGGTATCTCTACCGCGGGACACCGCTGCCCGATACAGCCGTTGCGGTGCTGCGGAACGCCGAGAACGTGGTCTTCGCCTCGGTCTCCGACGAGACCGGCCGGGCCGCCGTGGTCCGCGGCGCGGTCGCGAACGGCTGGTTGGGTGTCACCGCGTTGACCGTCGCGGAGAACCGGCGTCGTAGCGGTGTCGGCCGGTACCTGATGGGAGAACTGCTGCGCTGGGCGGGTTCTCAGGGTGTTGGATCGGGTCTACCTGCAGGTCGCCGCGGAGAACGCCGCCGCCCTCGGGCTGTATGAGGGAATGGGGTTCACCCGGCATCACCACTACCACTACCGGCGGCCGGGTTGACCGGGAACGTCGTGCGCTCACGCGCGGTGCAGCCGTCGCTCCAACTCTAGTTCGTGCCGTAGTTCGATACCGTCGATCTCCAAGGGAATCTCGGGCTTGAGCGCCGCCCGGGCCTGCGTCACGGCGTCCCGGTGCAAAGTCACCAGGTCGTACCCGGCCCTGCTGGTAGAAGCGGAGCGCGCCGGTGTTGTCGTTGGTCGTCACCAGCCAAATCCGTTGCGCACCAGCGATGTCGGCCAGCTTCTCGATCGCGGCCAGCAGCGCCGAACCGACTCCGACCCGGTGCACCTCGGTGTGGATGCTGACGATCTCCCAGTCGCCGTTCGACCGCCGAATAGGTGAGCAGCCCAGCGTGACGGCCGTCGACCGACGCCACCAACGCGGGAAGCGTTGCAGCGTCGACGAGTTCACCACGCCGGGCGACCAGCGTGCCGTGCCACTCGCGGATCAGTGACTCCCGGGCCCAGCCGGTCGCGTGGGGTATCGCGTGCACGGTGACAGTTGGACGGTGCTCCACGGTCCACCCCTCCGATCCGCGACGCCCAGCCGCACCACACCGATCAGGTGATCAGCCCGTCGTCGAAGCAGGTCCGGGTGCCGGTGTGGCAGGCAACGCCGGTCTGGTCGACCAGCACCAGCAGGGTGTCCCCGTCACAGTCCCGGCGGACCTCGACCACCCGCTGCGTGTTGCCGGAGGTCGCGCCCTTCACCCAGTACTCGCGGCGGGACCGCGAGAAGTACGTCGCTGCACCGGTGTCGAGTGTTCGGCGCAGCGCCTCGGCGTCCATCCACGCCACCATCAGCACCTCTTTGGTGTCGTACTGCTGCACCACTGCGCACACCAACCCGGCGTCGTTGAACGTCAGTCCCGCGGTCGGGTCGGTGCTCTGTCATCGGCCGACCTCCGTCAGCGCCTCGCGCACCGGGTAACCGGCTGCCGCCAGTTCCCGTTTCACCTGGTCGATCCGCAGCTCCCCGAAATGGAACACTGACGCCGCCAACACCGCGTCCGCACCGGCGGCGATCGCCTCCGGGAAGTGGTCCAAGGCTCCGGCGCCGCCGGACGCGATCAGCGGTACCCCGACGGACGCCCGGATCAGCGTCAGCATCTCGGTGTCGAACCCGTCCTTGGTGCCGTCGGCGTCCATCGAGGTCAGCAAAATCTCCCCAGCTCCCGACGTCTCGGCCAATTCCGCCCACTGCACCGCGTCGATTCCGGTGCCCCGTCGGCCGCCGTGGGTGGTGACCTCGAATCCGGACGGGCAGGTCGCGGCGTGCTCACCGCTCACCCGGCGGGCGTCGATGGCGATCACCACGCATTGCGACCCGAACCGGTTCGCCGCTTCCGACAGGAACTCGGGCCGGGCGACGGCGGCGGAGTTGATCGACACCTTGTCGGCACCGGCCCGCAGCAGCGCGTCGATGTCGTCGGTGGTTCGGACGCCGCCGCCGACCGTCAGCGGGATGAACACCTGCTCGGCGGTGCGCCGGATCATCTCGTAGGCACTGGCCCGGTTGTCGCTGGTGGCTGTGATGTCCAGGAAGGTGAGCTCGTCGGCGCCCTCCTCGTCGTACCGGCGGGCCAGTTCGACCGGGTCACCGGCGTCCACCAGGTCGACGAAGTTGACCCCCTTGACCACCCGACCTTCGGAGACGTCGAGGCACGGGATGACGCGAACGGCGACGGACATGCCACCAGCCTACGAACCCGCGTTGTCATCCTTGTCGGCCACTACCCTGGTGCCCGATGTCCTCCCCACCGTCCTCGCACCCCGATCCGCGGGAAACGCTGCGCCTGCTGAGCCGCGATCCCACGGTCGATCCGGATACCCCCGAGACGCCCGCCGACCGCTTCTGCCGGCTGGCCTGCCTGGTCTACAGCGAGGTCGACCACCCGGACCGTTGGACCACAGCGCGGGCGCTGCTGGCCGAGCATCCGGAGATCGTCACCGACAGCATCGCCGCGGCTGCCGCAGCCGCCGACCCGGAGGCCCTCGCGGCGCATCTGGCCGCCGATCCCGAGGCAGCTGATCGGGAAACCGGGCCGCACCGCTGGGCGCCGCTGCTGTACCTGACCTACTCAAGGGCCGTCCTCGACGGATCCGCCGACCGGTACCTGCGTTGCGCTCAGCTGTTGCTCGACGCCGGCGCCGACCCGAACGCCGGCTACCTGTGGCAGGGCCTGCCGTCCCCGTTCACCGCGCTCACCGGGGTGTTCGGCGAGGGCGAGCAGGGCGCCGGCAAGCAACCCCGGCACCCACATTCGCTGCAGTTGGCCAGGTTGCTACTGACCGCCGGAGCGAGCCCGAACGACGGACAGTCGTTGTACAACAGGATGTTCCGCCCGGACAACGACCATCTGCTGCTGCTCTTCGAGTTCGGCCTGGGCCGGGTCGGCGGAGGGCATTGGGCGGAGCTTCTCGACGGCTTCATCGAGACCCCCGAGCAGATGCTGGCCCGGCAGTTGGGCTGGGCCATCGACCACGGGTTTGGCGAGCGGGTCGAGTTGTTGATCGCCAACGTGGTGGACGTCTCCACGCCGCTGGCCGACGGCCAAACGCCTGCCGAGCACGCCCTGCATGCCGGGTACCGCGAGATCATCGTCGCCCTCACCGCGGCCGGTGCCGACCTGCCCGACGTCACACCCGACCTGCGACTGGTGGGTGCGTTGCTGGCCGGAGACAGGGTCGGCGTCGACGCGCTGTCAGATGGGTTGACCGATCTCCACATCGCGGATCCGACGCTGATCCACCGCGCCAGAACCCCGCGGTCGGTGGCGTCGATCGCCGAATCCGGCTTCGATCTCGATGCCCGCATCGGCGGCCGGACCGCGTTGCACGAGGCGGCCTTCGCCGGTGACGTCGAGCTGATCACGGCGTTGCTCGCCGGCGGTGCGGACCCGGACGTCGTCGACGACCAGTTCGGCACTCCGCCTCTGGTCTGGGCCGGCTACGCGTGTCAGCCCGCGGCCGTCGAGATGCTGGAGCCGGTCACTGGACGATGAGCACAACCGCGAGCACCAGCGCGGCGGTGGCGGCGATAGCGCGGACCAGGTCGACCCGGATCAGCCGGCGGTAGGCGGAATCGTCCCAGCCCGCCGACAACCGACGGTGCATCGGAACCGCCCCCAACGCGGTGCTGCCCAGGATGATCGCCAACAGCACGACTGCCAGCACCACCGCCCACCAACCGACGGACGAAGGGCGGTCGATCGCCAGCCAGCCCACGCACACGGTCAGCGCCGCGAACAGCGGTGTCACCACCACGGTGATCCGGCGTTGGTGTCGCCGTTCGTACTCGGCGAACGCCTCGGCCGGGACTGCCGGAAACTGTCGATAAATCACGAGCTGCACGGTCCATTGGAACCCCGCATAAGCGGCCGTCGACACCAGGTAAGCGATCAGGACCGGCGGCACACCACCCATCCTCATCCAGATTCGCCGCGGGTGTTTGCCGGCCTGCGTGGTCAGGTTCCGGTGGGCCGGCCAGTCTCGGTCTGGACTTCGGTCTGGGTTCCGATGAAATGGGTGATCGCGTTGCTCTCCGGGTCCCGCACCGGGGAGATTGCGATCCGGTTCCAGAAGGCCGAACCGTCACGCCGGTGGTTGCGCAGCACCGCGGTGACGCTCTCCCCCGCCGTCAACGCGCGCTTGATCAGCGCGAGCTGCGCCGGGTCGGTGTCCGGACCCTGCAGGAATCGGCAATTCCGGCCGAGGATTTCGTTCGGCGAGAACCCGGTCATCCGCAGGAACGCCTCGTTGGCGTACACCAGCGGGTAGTCAGCCGCGTTGGTGGCGATCGTCATGCCCTGCGGTGCGACCGTCGCCGCAACCGCATGCCGCAGCACGTGCGGAAGCATGCCCGCACCGGAGCCCGGTGAGCCTGCTGAGGTTTCGTCACCCCGGTCTACCGCCATCACGCGGGCCATCATGCCGCACGGCGCGGCCGCGGTGATGCCGAAGGCGACGGTGAGGCGCGGTACTCCTGCTGGGTGGGAAGGATGATGCCTGTCAGAACGGGACGAACTCCGTCAAGAGCCCCTCTCCCGGCGCCCGGCCCGAGAGGATTCTGCAGAATTCGACGGCGTCCAGCTCGAGTTCCGGACCTGCACTCCCCTGGACGTACATCCCGCCGGCCGGGCCGGTGAGGCGCAACGTGAACGGCTTGCCGTGCCGACCCGCCCATTCGGCGACCACATCGGCGATGACCCGGCCGTCATGATCGGCGGTCAGCGCCATCGGCCGCCCGACCGCACGGGAGATGTCGACCCGGTGCATCCACGGGTCGCGGAGCAGGATGACGTCGAGAAGGTAGGCCAGGTGCCAGGTTTCGACCGTGCCATTCGGCATCGGTTGTTTCAACGGGATGCGGCGCATCAGTTTCCTGCTGGCCCGCCAGCGCGCCGCCGCGGTCCCGGTCGTACCGATGTTGCTGATCAACGCTGCCCTGTCGAGACCGGCGGTCCGCGTCACTTGCAGGGCGGTGAGCGAGTCCATCAAGATTCGGTCGCCCTTGGTCCGGGCGGCGGTCGGCATGTAGGAGAGGAATTGCCGCAGGGACGAGAACGTCTGTGCCATCCCGAGTATGTGGCCGGCGACGGCTCGGACATCCCAGTCGGGACAGTCAGTCGGGAGGGACCATTCGGCGTCATCGAGAGCGGTGAGCAGGTCGCCGATCCGGTCGAACTCCTGGAGCGCGAGCTCGGTGCACTCCGGACGCTCGAGTCGGCGAATCGCGCCCACTGCCGTGATGGTGGTGTTCATGTCCTGGACCTCCACTTGGCGGCCGGCTCGTCATCGCCGGACTGGATGTGACGGACGAACATCAGCGCGGCGTCGTCGACCAACGTGGTCCACCGGTCACCGCCTGGTTCGTTGGAATTCTGTTGCGCGGCAATGCCGGAGCCGATTGCGGTGAACAGATCGATCACCTCGGGACGGTCCAAGCCGTGGTCGGCGAACCAGTCGCGGGTGAGCCGCATCGCGTTCTGCGAGATGGCGTAGGACTCGGCCGAGGGCTCGAATCCGGGGATGGTGCGCTGGAACAGCAATTGGTACCGCACCGGGTCGGCGACACAGAACTCGACGAAGTACCCCATGATTGCCCGGATCCCGTCCAGCAGGTCACCGGGGATCGGCTCCGGACGTCCGTCGAGGAGTTGCTGACAGCCCTGCGCGAACAGTGCGTCATAGATCGCGTTCTTCGACTCGAAGTAGGAATACAGGGACGGCGCCTTGAGCCCGATCTGCTGGGCCAGTTCGCGGAGGGACAAAGAGGCCAGGCCGTTGGTCGCGCAGAGGTCCCGGGCGGCCTGCAGGATCTCAGCGCGAGTCGCCGAGCGCCGTTCGGCCCGTCGATCTCTGTTCGGAACGTCTAACACTGTTCGAGATTAGCGCCGGCGAGCTGCCAAGGTCAAGACAATTACTGACGATTCGGGCACCGCTCTGCACATCCTGCGGGGCCCGCGCCGTCGGTCTACTTGGGTGACAGCGAATAGGCATAGGCGACGCCGCGCTGGATCCGCTGTTTCCTCGCTGATGACCCCTTGACGTTCAGGTGCAGGCAACTGGCTACCGCCTATCGCTGAACTCGGTCGCGCCTGCGACTGGTTCGGCAGACTTGTCGCCCTCGCGCTGGAGGTAATTCGCAACGGATGACAGCGTCCGGATTCCCGCATTCTGTCGTAGGGTGCGATATAGCTCTATTTGTCCCATCGGGGGGCCGAGGGATGAATGCCGAACAATTCCGGGGTGGGACGTAGCCGATGAAGATTGCGACTGACAAGATTCGAGCCATCTTGCTGGTTGGTGTCGTCGTCTTGAGCGCAGCTGGGTGTGATTCGAACGCAACACAGGCCACGATCGCCGCTTCGCCAGTCGTCGTCACCACGACGTCGCCAGCCGGATCATCCTCGGCAACCTCGGCCAGCATTTCCGAGCGAGCGAAGGCCGACCCATCGTCCGCTGCTGCTGCGGCAAGCGCGTCGTCAGTTGCGGCGGCTTTGGCATTGTCGGCCGCCGCTCAATCTGCAGCAGATCAGGCCGCGGCGGAACAGGCAGCAGCTGCCGCCGCTGCTGAGTCGGCCGCCGCGCAAGCCGCTGCTGACGCGGCGGCACAGATTCAACGGGAAAGACTTGACGCGGCAAACGAAAGAGCCGCCGAGCTACAGGACGCCGCAAATACGGCCGGCTGGGAGGGTCCCGTCTGCAGTCCGGACACCAACCTGCATCGCGAGAGCGCCGGACAACAGTTGCTGACCGACGAGGAACTGGCGGACCTCTGTGAGTCTGCGATCAGCGAAGCAGAAGCGATGATCGCCGACCACGACGCTGCCATCGAGTCGGCGACCCAGGGCTGGTACACGCCAAACGGGAATTGGGTTTCCCCGGAAACAGCCAAACGAGCCATCGAAGCCGGAATTTCGCCCGGAGATACAGTGCCCAATTATCTGCGCTGCGGCACCATCTGCGGTGAGGGCCCAACGTCGGGTGAGGTGCAACAGGCATTTCTCTGCAGAGACGGCCTGGTATCTGCCGATGAATGTGTGGGCATCGACGTCGATGCGATCATCGCTGCCGATCCGTCAAACCCAGGCGGATGAGCAACGGCCGCCGAACGCGCTGACTGAGCGCAGCCCTGGGTGGCGACCAGTATCTATCAGTGGGCTGGTGGCCACGGCAGCAGTTGTCTGTCGATCGAACAGGGTGGCCATGCAAGGTGGCGCCGTGCCTGCCTACTTGGGTGGCAGCGACTTGGCGTAGGCGACGCCGCGCTGGATCCACTCCGCCAGTTCCTCCTCGCTGCTGATCCCGTTCGCGTCGAGATTCAACCAGCCGACCATCTCCCGCCCCCGCATCTCGAAGGGAGAAGTGTTCGGCAGCTGCAACAGTCGCTCGGTGTCCTTGGGGTCGACCCGCAACATGACGTCGCCCTTGCTCCCCGCGGCCACCGCCATCCGACCATTGATCAGGAAGGCGAGGCCGCCGAACATGCGCTTCTCGGTGAGTCCCTTCTCCTGCTCCACGTGTGCACGGATCCGGTCCGCCAACTGCTCGTCGTACGCCATGGTGCGCAGTGTTCCTCAGGGGTACGACAGTGCGCCAGCGCCGGTGAGAATTGGCCGCTGCCTGTGGCGTCGCTCTGGATCCGTGCCGAACCGACGTCGTCGCACGAATCGCAGGTACCGTCCGAACAATGACCGACAACGGGACTCTCGATAGTCGAACGCGTCACTACGGGACCTTCTACGGGCTGGACCCGGCGGAACGTGCTGACACCGCGGACGCGGACGGCCTTTCCGACGACCTGCCGGTGCTGCTGGTGTGGGGAAATTGCCAGGCCGAGGCGGTCCGGGTGCTGCTGGCGGCGTCACCGTCGTTGCAGATGCGGGCGGTGCGGATTCCACCGGTCTTCGAGCTCACGGCGTCGGACATCGACCCCTTGCGCCGACTCGCCGGCCGCGCCAGTGTGCTGCTCGCCCAGCCGGTCAAGGATGGATACCGCGACCTTCCCCTCGGCACCGCCGAGGTGGCCTCCCTGATGCCGAAGGGTGGCACCGTCGTCCGCTGGCCGGTCATCAGAAGCTCTGTACTGCACCCGTTTCAAGCGATCATCCGCGACCCGCGCGACCCCACCCGGGAGCCACCCGTGGTTCCCTATCACGATCTGCGCACGCTGGCGTCGGCCCGCACCGGGAAAGACCTGCTGGCGGCCGACATCCCCATCGACGCCTGCGCCAGGGTCGCTGCGGCGTCGTTGGCCGAGCTGCGCCGGCGGGAAAGCCTGCAGTGCGACGTCGTCATTTCGGACGTTCTCGAACAGCCCGAGCTCGGAGACATGTTCACTATCGACCATCCTGGGAACAAAGTCTTGATCGAACTCGCGCGCCGCCTTCAGGTGGCCCTCGACAGCGTCCCTGATGCCACCGACCCTGGACGGGATCTGCTGGGCGAGGTCCGTGCGCCGGTGCCCTCCGTTGCCCTGTCCGCACAGGGTTTGAAAGGGACCGCATCGACCACCTGGGAAGTGCGGGGCGAGCCAATAGCCGAACAGGAGGTCCACCGCGTCCAGTGGCAGTGGTATCGGGACAACCCCTGGCTGGTGGACGCCGGCTACGCACGTCACGCGGAGACGCTGAAAGTCCTGCAGCTGGCTTGACTCTCAAGGTCTCTCACCTTGATCAACTTTCCTCGAATCGCTGTGGACAAGTGCATGATCCTTGCATGTCGACGGACTATACTCGTACACATGTTCGAGTCCCCTGGATCCCACTCCGCCGCTGCAGACCTGCCGTCTGCGGTCCTTGCTGAATGGGTGGAGCGTGTCGGGGTGATCGGCACCGGGGGTTCTGATGCGGAGTTGATCGATCAGATCGCGCAGTTGGAGAGGTTGAAGTCGGCGTGCGCGGCGGCGCAGGCGGCGCTCAGTGTGGCGTTCGTTGCTTCCCGGACCGCTGGGTTGACGGAGAAGGAGATCAAGGACGAGCGGGTCCACCGCAGCATCGCCGCGCAGGTCGCGTTGGCCCGTCGGGATTCCCCGTTCCGCGGTGGCCGGCACGTCGGCCTCGCCAAGGCGTTGGTGCGGGAAATGCCGAACACCTACGCGGCGTTGCGGGCCGGGGAGATCAGCGAATGGCGGGCGACGCTGTTGGTCCGGGAAACCGCGTGCCTGACGGTGGCTGACCGGCAGCAGGTGGATGCCGAACTCGCCGGGAAGCTCGGTGGGATGGGTGATCGGCAGACCGCGGCGGCCGCGATGCGGATCGCGCAGAAACTGGACCCGAAGGCATGGGTTGAGCGGCACCGGAAGGCGGTCAGCGAACGGCGGGTCAGCATCCGCCCGGCACCCGACCTGATGGGGTACGTCAGCGCGCTGCTGCCGGTCGCGAAAGCGGTTGCCGTGTACGCGGCGTTGAACCAGTACGCCAATACCGCCACCGCCGTCGGTGACGACCGGTCCCGCGGTCAACTGATGGCCGACGAATTCGTCCACCGTGTCACCAACCCGCAGGCAACGGCGGCGACCACCCCCGCGGTTCCCCGGAACAGCAGCAGTGCATCCGCGACCGGCGGCTCCCCCACCAAGCCGACTCCGAACAGTCATGCCGAGGGCGCCGACACCAAGAATGCGCCGACCGATCCCGGAGGCGCGGCCTTCCGGCGAACTGGGGTCCGTGACACCGATAACGACGTGGACCCGGAAACCCTCGACGATGAAGACGACGCAGCAGACTCAGGCGCGGGTGGGTCGGTTCCGCCGGGGGTGGGCATCGACATCCAACTGATCATGACCGACCGCACCCTGTTCGACGGCGACGACGAACCCGCCATCATCACCGGCTACGGCCCCATCCCCGCCCCGATCGCCCGAGACCTCATCCGCAACGCCAACCCCGACACCAAGACCTGGATCCGCCGGCTCTACACCGACCCCGACACCGGGCACCTGGTCAACGCCGACTCGAGAAGACGCACCTTCCCGCACGCCATGCGGCAATACCTGCTCGCCCGCGACCAATACTGCCGAACACCCTGGTGCGACGCGCCCATCCGGCACACCGACCACATCACCGCGCACAGCCGCGGTGGAACCACCACCATCACCAACGGGCAAGGCATTTGCGAGAACTGCAACTACGTCAAAGAATCCCCCGGCTGGACCAGCACCGCAGAACCCGACGGGTACACCATCACCATCAACACCCCGACCGGCCACACGTTCAGCAGCGAGCCACCCCCACCACCACAATCGATCCACTGGATCGAACAAAGCGTCATCGAAGAACGCCTCTACCGATGGCTGCTCGCGTCCTGAGCGGTGCGGCGCGCAGTGACGGCCCGACACGCGAAATGCCCCGGCGCACAAGGCTTCGGGGCATTCCATCACTGTCGAGGCGGTCGGGGTGGGCTTCTCAGCGGTTCATCAAGTGCCAGAGGATCAGGTTGTGGATGTGGCGGGCCTTCTCGTGACCGCGGAACTCGGCGACATGATTGGTTCCACCCACGTCGATCGCGACCGATGATGACGAGAAGAAGCTGCCACCCCAGGACTTGTTCGACACCATCGAAACGGACCGGATCTGGCCGAACGGAACAGAGGTGATGGCGACGTTCTTCCCATAGAAGCTCTTGTCCTGCAGGATCACTCGGCGGTCGGTGACACCGACGAAGCCCGTGCCCGCGCCGGTGCAGTCGTAGACGGCCTGGACCTGTTCGCCGTCCAGCAGGCCCTCCTGGATCTGCTTCAGCTGTTCGGGCTTGTCGTGTGCAATGGTGGTCATGTTGAGTCTCCTGGGGTGTTGGCGGGGCTTATCGGTGGACTTCTGACCGCGATGATTCGCGGCACTGGCGGACTGACGAATCAGCAATTGTTGGGCTCGTCGGTCTTCACGACGGAGAGAATTGCCTCCATCTCGCCGACTGATTCACCGGCGGCAGGGGTCTGAGCGACGACGACCCAGTTGCGATCGATGACCTGCGAACGTGCCTGACCCGAGGCATCATCACTGCGCGAGAAGAACACTCCGGCACGTTGGATCTCGTCCTGCGCGTCCTGCAGGTTCTGGCACACGACATCCGGCATGACGGCGAGAGCGGCAGGCGCCGGATCGACCGCGGCTGCGGTAGGCGAACTGGGATCCGGGGTCGCGGTCACGGTCACAACCGGAGCCGGCGCCACCGCAGCAATCGGCGCCGAGGCACTTGGCGCAGCAACGGTTTCACCTGACTTGCTGGCGGCCCCAGCAGCGAACGCGACGATCACCAACACAGCGCCGACGGCCCACACCCACTTCTTCTTGAAGAATGAGTCCTGACCAGCCTTCGGGCCTTGTGGGGCCTGAGGCATTCCGTTCATGGGCTGCACTGGTTGATCTCCGATCTCGCTCGCCGGGATTTCCGGCATTCGTGATTGAGACCAGCAAAGAGACAATTCATGTCGCGGCAAGCCGTGTGCGACCCATCACAGCCCGTTATGGGTGCTCAGAAATGATCAACGAGCCTCAGCGGCTTGCGAAGAAGGCGTTCGCCTTCGTGCTGTCACAGGATCAGCAGGATGACTACTCCCCAGAACACCGACGACCATCCGCTGTATCCGGCTCGTCCGGACTGACTGATCGCAACCGAAACTCCCCCGACGATCGAGATGACCGACACAATGGCGACGATCAAACGGGAGCCGTTGTTGCCGTCGGCGAGTCCTTGGCGACAGCCAGGTAGATCAGCCCGATGACGATCGCGAAATCGCCACCCCACAAGCCGAGTCCGGCCAGTTGGTGGCCTGTAGCCCGCGACTGCCGGGCCAGGGCGTCACCCGGCCCTTTCTGTAGGGGAACGGCTGCGAAATACGACCCTATCGACGGTCGCTCAGGTGTCCCTCGATCTGCAGCCGGAGCCTCTCCGCCGCGGCGGTGACGGGAACCAGGTCGGCGGGTTGCGCGATCTCCCGGGATGCGTCGGCCAGGATCAGGTCGGCCTGCTCGGCGAGTGCCGCCCAGCGGTCGGAGTTCTCGGGCAGCACGGCGGCGCAATCGCCCAGCAGTCGGAACAGGGCCAGCGAGACACTCGGCTCGCTGCACCCGTAGCGGCGGATCAGTCCGCACATGGTGTCGAGGTAATCACCGAACCGGCGACCGGGCACGATCACCGCGGCTTGTCCGCCGGGGCCGGTGGCAACAAAGTCACCGAGCGGACGGACGGCGAGAGAGCAGAAGATCACCGTCAGCCGGTCGATGGCCTGCACCGCGGTGTAGGGATCGTTGACCGCGGGCGACAATGCCTTGCAGGCCATGTCGACCAGTTGGCGAATCCCGAAGGCGGCGTCCTGCTCCATGGTGCGTTCGAAGCCGAGGCGGACCGTCTGTTGCAGTGGATGACGGAACAGTGCCGGATCCGGAGATGCCTCCTCGGCGGTGGCGGTCCACATCCACGCCGCCGTCGTTCCGGCCACCAGATGTTCACCGACCCGAACCCGCAGCAGCACCTTCACCCGATGTTTGACCGCCACGGCCAGCAACGCCTCAGGCCGCACGGTCTGGACATAGCCGGATTCCGTCGCGATCAACCGGACCGCCCACGTCGGTGGCGTGGGCGTGACGGATTCCGTCGACCCCAGTCGATCGTGGACGACATGCAGGGTGTCCCGCTCGACCCGGGCGCCGATCGCGTCGACCTGCAGCGAATGCGCGAGGTGATCGGCGAAGAAGACCACCATCGCCAGACTGGCGAACAACAACGCGATCGAGCCACTGACCGCGAGCCGCGGAAACTCCCCCGCACCTTCGCGATCAGCCTCGCCCACGGTGTACAGGCCGGCCGCGCAGTAGGCGAACGTGGCGACGAAGACACTGAGGGCGATCTGGTTCGGACGATCGCGCAGGAAATTCCGAACCAGCCGCGGCGAGAACTGCGTCGACGACAGTTGCAGCGCCACGACTGTCAACCCCAGAACGAGCGCGATGACGGTGACGACGGTGCTGGTGACGTTGCTCAACAGGTCCCGCGCGTCGCCGGCGGTGCCCTGGTAGGCCAGCGGCGCCAACCACGAATCGGGGCCGACATTGATCAGCGAGACGGAGTAACCCACCAGCAGTGCGAGCAGGCCGCTGCCCATGGGCAGCACCCAGAGAGAACCGTTCACGTACTCGCGGATCGCTGCGCGATTGCTCATTGTGAAGACTTTACGAGCGTCAGCATCGATTCTTCGGACAATGCGACGGCTGCGCCGGGCTCACCGTCAAGTGCCAGAGTGGCCGTCATGACGTCAGTGGTCCAACCGGGAACCAGATATTGCGCACCGATGGGCTCGCCGCCGCCCAATTCCGGAAGAGTCCTGCCGCCACAGCACCGAGCCGAAGTGGCTGCTGGCGGGGCGACCTGCTCGTGTGGGCAGGCCCGAGCCTCGTCTTAGTCGTGCTTGGTCTGCGGTTCGCCGACGGGCAGCGACGAGGGATGTATCAGACCGCTGACCGACGCCGAAACGGCAGCGAGATGCGCGGCCATCTCCGACTGTGCGCGCTCCAGCGATCCGTCGACGATCGCGTCCACGATGGCCCGGTGTTCGCGATGGGAATCCTCCCGACGGTGAGCGATGACCGTCAGCGTCTCCGACTGCCTGGCCACCGCGGCCCTGATCTGCGCGAGCACGGACACGAAGAGCTTGTTACCGCTCGCCTGGGCGATTGCCGCATGGAATTCGGCGTCCAGTGAACCGAGCGCTGCTGGTTCCTTTGTCTTTTCCATGACCCCGAGCATTCGTCGGAGCTCCGTGCACTGCTCGTCAGTTCGGCGCTGCGCTGCCAAGCCTGCCGCCGGAACCTCGAAGTACGGGCGGGCTTCGACCAGGTCGCTACTGGAGTAATCGCCCATGGTGAGGTCACCGGCGACGCGATCTGCCACCACAAAGGTCCCTCGACCCGTGTAGGTCTTGGTGAGTCCCAACGTTTCGCAGGAGCGAAGCGCCTCCCGCACCACGGATCTGCTGACGCCGTAACGACTTGCCATCGCAGCCTCTGACGGCAGTTTGGCACCGACCTCCAGATCGCCCTTTTCGATGGCGGACCGCAAATCGGCCAGGACCGCCTCGGATGCACTCAGCCGGGTGAACTCGGACTGTCCAGCAGTCCAACTGTCAGACAGGCTCATGCTCGAAACAGTAGGTCGTTCTCAGTGACTGGTCAAAGTCGCCCGAAGAGCCGGACGTGACACCCCTCACTGAGTACTTGACGCCCCTCACATCGTTCTCTAACGTTCAACCTGTCAGACAGCCGGACAGCAGGACAGGCAGTTGCTCGATCAAGGGTGATCGGTTCCGCCGGGCACCTCCACATTCCGACACGAGAGGGCCCATGACAGCCACCGATCCCACCACCGCCGCCACGACACGCACCGAGCACGACCTGCTCGGCGATCTGGAGGTGCCGCAGGATAGGTACTACGGGGTGCACACCGTTCGGGCGAGCGAGAACTTCCCGATCACCGGCATCACCCTCCAGATGTATCCGATCTTCATCACTGCCCTGGCCGACGTGAAACAAGCAGCAGCCCAGGCAAATCGGGCCATCGGCGCGTTGGAACCCGCCAAGGCCGACGCCATCATTGCTGCGACACAGGACATTCGCGCCGGAGCACTACACGATCAGTTCATCGTGGACATGATCCAGGGCGGCGCAGGAACCTCGACGAACATGAACGCCAATGAGGTGATCGCCAATCGCGGCCTGGAGCACCTGGGGCACCAGCGCGGGGAGTACCAGTACCTGCATCCGCTGCAGGACGTCAACTTGGGGCAGAGCACGAACGACGTCTACCCCACCGCCGTCAACATCGCCCTTGACAGCTACATCGTCAAACTCGATGCGGCACTGGAGATCCTGCACGGCTCGTTCCTCCGCAAGGCCGCCGAGTTCGCCGATGTGATCAAGATGGGTCGCACCCAACTGCAGGACGCGGTGCCCATGACCCTCGGGCAGGAGTTCGCCGCGTACGGGATCACCCTGGCCGAAGACCGGGCCCGGCTGCAGGAGGCCCGGCTGTTGCTGCACGAGCTGAACCTTGGCGGGACCGCGATCGGCACCGAACTCAACGCACATCCCGAGTACCGCGAACAGGCGATTGCGCGGCTCCGGGAGATCACCGGTATCCCGACCCTGGTCTCTGCACTGGATCTTGTCGAGGCAACCTCCGACGTCGGGGTCTTCGTTCAGCTGTCCGGTGTGCTCAAGCGAGTCGCGGTCAAACTGTCCAAGACGTGCAACGACCTGCGGCTGCTGTCTTCCGGGCCCCGCGCCGGGTTCAACGAGATCAATCTTCCGGCCCGCCAAGCCGGATCGAGCATCATGCCCGGCAAGGTCAACCCGGTGATTCCCGAGGTCGTCAACCAGGTCGCCTACGAAGTGATCGGCAATGACGTCACCGTGACCATGGCCGCCGAAGGCGGGCAGTTGCAGCTCAACGCCTTCGAACCGATCATCGCCCACTCCCTGTTCGCCAGCCTGGATCACCTGGCGGCTGCCGCGGTGGTCCTCGCGGAGCGCTGCATCGACGGCATCACTGCCAACCGGGAGCTGCTCCGCGAACGGGTCGCGAACTCGATCGGGCTGGTGACCGCACTGAGCCCGCGCATCGGGTACGAGAATGCCACCGACATCGCCCAGGAGGCCCTGCTCAGCGGGCGGGGAGTGGCCGAGATCGTCGCGGACCGCGGCCTGCTCAGCCGCGCGCAGATCGACGAGTTGATCTCCCCCGCAGCGATTGTCAGTGGTAGTCGAGCATGACGAGGAGCGCTGCCCCTCCGTACCGAACAGGTACGTCCACCAAGTCTTTCGCTGATCAGCTGTCCGAGCTCGGGCCCGTCGAGCTGGTGCGCAGCTATCGATCCGGTATTCACGAGAATTCGTTCTACGGGTCGGTGGTGATACTCGACCGCGCTGGAGACGGTGATCCTTGAACGTGGAGATGTCCGCCGCCCGGTGTTCCATCGGTCGTGCGCGAAGCCGTTACAGGCGATCGCGATGCTGGAATTGAACGCACCTCTGAGCGGGGCGGATCTGGCGCTGGCGGCGGCGTCCCACACCGGTGAGGCCGTGCACGTTCGCCGCACGCTGGATCTGCTGGCTCGCAACGGTTTCACCGAGCACGATCTGGCATGTCCAGCCGCACTGCCCAGTGATCCGGCGTCCTATCGGGCCGCGATTCGCGGCGACAGCGGACCACGCCGCGCCTACATGAACTGTTCGGGAAAGCACGCCGCGATGTTGGCCACCTGCCGGATTCAGGATTGGTCCCACGAGAACTACCTGGCCGTCGATCATCCGCTCCAGCAACGGATCCGCGACGTGATCGAGAGGGCGACCGGCGAGGTGCCCGCCGGCGTCGGAATTGACGGGTGCGGTGCGCCTGTCTACGCCACCTCGTTGGTGGGGTTGGCCCGGGGGTTCGGGACGCTCGCGACAGCTGAAGCCGGATCCGCCGGCAATAGCGTGGCCAACGCAATGCGGGCGTACCCCGAGCTTGTCGGTGGAACGGGAGTTGTCGACAGCAGGTTGATGCGGACGGTGGACGGCCTGCTGGTCAAGGGTGGAGCGGACGGCGTCCACTGCGCCGCACTACCCGACGGACGCAGCGTCGCACTGAAGATCTCCGACGGCAGCGATCAGGCGCGGATTCCGGTCCTGATCGGCGCGCTGAACTGGTTGGGCGTCGGCAGCGGTGACAACGCCAGTCGCGAACTGCTGGACGAACTCTCCACCGGCACCGTCCTGGGCGGCGGTAAGCCCGTCGGCTCGCTCGACATCGTCCCAGATCTTTTCTGATCACCCCGGATTCGTGGGCGAAAGCCCGAAAACCCTGTCCACAGCAGCGTGCTGTGGTCCGCCTTCCCCTCTAGACAAAGGTGTCCAGATGACCCTGAAACCGAGCATTCCGGCCGGCAACCCGCAGCCGCACCACTACCATCAACCGGCTCCGGAAGAAACCGAATCCCATCTGCAGGAACTGTTCTCGGAGGAGGAACAGGGGTACCACAAGGGTCTCAAGCCTCGGCAGATCCAGATGATCGCCATTGGCGGCGCGATCGGAACCGGGCTGTTCCTCGGAGCGGGCGGCCGCCTGGCCGCGGCCGGCCCGATCCTCGTCTTTGCCTATGCGCTGTGTGGCTTCTTCGCCTTCCTGGTGCTCCGAGCACTCGGCGAGCTGGTGATGCACCGGCCGTCGTCGGGTTCCTTCGTCTCCTACGCTCGGGAGTTCTTCGGCGAGAAGGCGGCCTTCACCGCTGGTTGGCTCTACTGGCTGAACTGGGCCATGACCTCCATCGTCGACGTCACGGCGGTCGCGTTGTACATGAACTTCTTCAAGAAGTACTGGGAGCCCCTGGCCCACGTACCGCAATGGGTCTTCGCACTCGCCGCCCTGGTGCTGGTCCTCGGGCTGAACCTGGTGTCGGTCAAGGTGTTCGGTGAAATGGAGTTCTGGTTCGCGCTGATCAAGGTCGTTGCGCTCGTGTCGTTCCTGCTGCTGGGCACCTACTTCGTCATCTTCGGCACCCCCGTCGAGGGCCAGCAGGTCGGCTTCAGCCTGATCTCCGACAACGGTGGATGGCTTCCCAACGGACTGTTGCCGGCCGTGATCGTCATCCAGGGGGTTGTGTTCGCCTACGCCGGGGTCGAGCTGATCGGTACCACCTCCGGTGAGGCGCAGAATCCGAAGAAGGTGATTCCCAAGGCCATCAACACCGTCGTCGTCCGCATCCTGGTGTTCTATGTCGGGTCGGTGCTGCTGCTCAGCCTGCTACTCCCCTACTCCGCCTATCAGGCCGGGGTCAGCCCGTTCGTGACGTTCTTCGGCTCCATCGGATTCGAGGGCGCCGACGCGATCATGAACATGGTGGTGCTGACGGCGGCCTTGTCCTCGCTGAATGCCGGTCTGTATTCCACCGGTCGCATCCTGCATTCGATGTCCATGGCAGGTTCGGCGCCGCGGTTCGCCGGCCGGATGAACAAGGCGGGCGTCCCCTACGGTGGTATCGCCCTGACCGCCTTCGTCACGCTGCTGGGCGTCGGATTGAACGCCGTTGTTCCCGATGAGGCCTTCGAGATCGTCCTGAACGTGGCCTGTATCGGCATTCTCGGTAGCTGGGCGACGATCGTGCTGTGTCAGCTCAAGCTGCTGTCCTGGTCGAAGCGAGGGTTGCTGCAACGCCCCGCCTTCCGGATGTTCGGCGCACCGTATACGGGCTACCTGGTGTTGGTGTTCCTGGCCGGAGTGCTGGTGCTGGTCGGGTTCGACTACCCGGTCGGGACCTTCACGGTGGGATCGCTCGTCGTCATCATTCCGCTGTTGGTCCTGGGCTGGTTCCTCTGCCGGGCGAGGATCACCGCGATCGCCGAGGAGCGCTCCGGCTACACCGGTCAGTTCCCGGTGATCGCCAATCGGCCGCTGGCCGACCAGAACCGCCGCGGCCCTGGGCCTGTGGACGGTGACGGACCCGGCCGAGTGACCCTGGCTTCAACGGTTGGCATGGGTGTGGCCGCTCTCCCCGAAGGGAGAGCGGCCATGGGGCACCGTCTCGTCCTTGGCGAACGCAAACATCGGCTCGTGGGTTGTCTTGACCCGCGCCGCCAACTGGGAAGTCGCTGGTAGCGTGTTCCCAATGGAGGCAACCATCGACAGCGTCGGGCGCATCGTTCTGCCCAAGCCGCTTCGTGACGCACTGGGCCTGTTGCCGGGCGCAACCGTGGACGTGAGCTTCTACGGTGCCGGACTGCAGATCCTGCCCAGCGGCCGCACTGCTCGGATCGTCGACGTCGACGGCGCGCTCGTCGCAGATTCTGACACCGCCGTGACGGACGATGTTGTCTTCGGCCTGATCGACAGCCTGCGCCGGTGAACTCGGCGCCTGCAGCGGTCTTGGACACCAGCGCAGCCGTCCCCTACGTCATGCGCGCACATCCGTCCCACCTCGCAATGCGCCAGCACCTCGCGGGCCGCGACACGGCGCTGACGACACACTCACTGGCCGAAACCTATTCCGTTCTGACCCGCCTTCCAGGCGACGCGAGGCTCGCTCCTCGAGATGCAGCAAGACTTCTCACGGCAAACTTCCCGGACGTCGTGGCACCCGACGTGGCAGTCACCCACCAACTCGCCGAAGTCCTGGCCCCGATGGGGATTGCCGGCGGCGCCGTCTACGACGCCCTCGTCGGTCTCGCCGCCAAGGCCGCCGGACTCGTCCTGGTGACCCGAGACGCGAGAGCACTCGGGACCTATCGCGCACTTGGTGCGCGGATCGAAGTCGTCACCTGAGCGGCTCGCATCGGGGGCCCACCCGGGTCGTGCAACTCACGATGCGCAGTGATCGCTGCCGTGCGCCTGACCGTGCGGCCCCAACGTTGGTGGACGAAGAGTTGGCCGTGCGCCGCTAGGGGTCAGGGGATCGTCGATGACAGTTGCAGCGCCACGACTGTCAACCCCAGGACGAGCGCGATGACCGTGACGACGGTGCTGGTGACGTTGCTCAGCAGATCTCGCCCATCGCCGCCTGTCCCCTGGTAGGCCAGCGGCGCCAACCACGAACCGGGGCGACGTTCAGCGAAACGGCGTAGCCCACCAGCAGCGCGAGCAGACCGCTGCCCATGGGCAGCACCCAGTGAGAACCGCTCACGTACTCGCGGATCGCTGCGCGATGCTCATTCGAGGAACTCTACGAGCGTTGGTGCCGATGAGCCCTGACTAACCTGCTGCCACGCGCGCGGCGGTGAAAAGGTCAAAGGGCATCGGGCGTTCCAGCTTCCAGGTGATCGCGATCGGGCGGTCCCCCGTATGGCTCACGTAGTCGGCCGAACCAAGGAACATGTACGGCTCAGTGCCCATCTCGTTTGTCTTGCCATCTCGGACGAAGAGCAGGATCGACGATCCCCGATCCCGATGCCTCAGATATCTCTGGCCCGTCGGCGAATCGACCGATGTTGTCGACTGCGACTCCCAGTGAAAAAGATCGGGGCTGATTGCATAGTCGCGGTACATGGTCGTTGGCGAGAAGTCGGTGTCCGCCTTCTTGAGCGTGATCAGAAAGGCATCACAATTCCACTCCGTCGAGCGAAGTACACCCTCCCGGAATGTCGCGGGCACCCGCGCAAGACTCGCGTGCCCAAGTGCGGCAAGAATCTCCTCGCGTTGATAGCGCGCGTGTACGCGGAGAGCGAGGCCTTGAAGGCGACCTTCGGTAGAAGTAGCCAGGTGCCGTGTGTCCTCAAAAGCGAGGTCAACCACAGAACGGATCTCGTCGCGCACGGCCGCCTCTTGGTGTAGCGATGCCAGACCGGCTTCATAGGACTCGAAACCACCGCTTGGCCAGAGGGAGAAGAGCAGCATTCGAGCAAACGCTCGTTCCATCGGCGTCAACTGTGCGTATGCCGGTCGACTGTCCGCCAACAGCGATTGGTACGCAGCCGCCCTGTCAGTGTCATCGACGTGCCCAACAGAACGGACTCGCCGCAAAAGGCCCGGCTCGAGCGAAGCTCCGCCGCGAGTCGGGAGTCCAGAGTCCCTCCGCAGTCGCGTCCAACTACGATCCGACCGCAGGACGTCCGCCAATTCGACGCCTGACTCACGAAGGAAGTACGCGAGGTCGACATCGCCGTAGCCCCGCAGTTCGTTCACCACGTTCTGCCACCGAGTACTGAGTTGGCCGCGGATGTTGGCCAGTACTACTTGCTGGGTTTGCCGGTCCAGAATGATCTGACTTCCAGATGGAAGAAATGGAAATCCCTGTTCGACCTGACGTGCGAGGCCGCGGCGAGTCGCTCCGGTTAAAGCGCGGTAGCGGACATCGAATCGGAATTCCTTCCGCTGATGGCCAACAAAATCCAGTGCAGTCAGAACGGGCTTGTCGGGGGCAAGACGCAGCCCCCGACCCAGTTGCTGTAGGAAAACCGTTGCGCTTTCGGTGGGACGAAGAAACAAAACCGTGTCGACACTGGGCAGATCGAGACCCTCATTGAAGAGGTCAACAGTGAACAGCACGTTGACTCGACGAGCCTTCAGGTCCTGCAGCGCATCGATCCGCTCGGCAGCGCTCGTCTCTCCCGTCACTGCTCGGGCGGGTACCCCTGCTTCACCGAAGACCCTGGCCATATAGCGGGCATGGTCGACGGAGACGCAGAATCCCAAGGCCCGCATCTGATGAACATGCGCGACCTTGTCTCGCAGATTGCTCAGGACTACGCGCGACCGTGCGTCGTTGCCCGTATAGAGGTTCGACAGGGCGTCGAGCTGATATCCGCCGCGGGCCCATTGGATCCCCGTCAAGTCGGTGCCATCAGCAATGCCGAAGTAGTGAAATGGAGTCAGCAGGCCATCGCCGAGTGCATCCCAGAGCCGAAGCTCGGCGGCGGTCCGGCCACCAAAGAAGGTTCGGACGTCTACCCCATCGGCTCTTTCCGGGGTTGCCGTCAGTCCGAGCAATTCGCGAGGCTCGAGACGATCCAGGATCGCCCGATAGGTTGCTGCTTCGGAGTGATGGAATTCATCAATGACGACGATCTCGTAGGAGTCGCTGGGGATGTTCGCGACGCCATAGGAGTGCAACGACTGCACGGATGCGAAGACATGTCGCCACCGCTCGGGACGGCTTCCGTCGACGTAAAGCTCGCCGAAGTTGGCATCCCCGAGGACCTCTCGGTAGGTGCGAATCGACTGCTCCAGAATCTCCTTACGGTGGGCCACAAAGAGCAGCGATGGCCGTTCGAATCGGTCAGGTGGACACAGGCCTCGGTAGTCCAACGCCGCGATGACGGTCTTGCCCGTTCCAGTTGCCGCGACCACCAGGTTGCGGTGCCGATCATGAACGGTCCGCTCCGCTGCCAGAGATTCCAGCATCTCGGCCTGATACGGATAGGCCCTCACCTCAAGGCCCGACAGTGAGATCGTCAGTCTGTCGCCGGCTCCTCCGCGGCCGGAAGCCTCCGCGAGGGCATCATCGAGACGATCACGATCTCGACCGGGCTCGTAGGACTCAAATGTATTGTCGTTCCAATAGGTGTCGAATGTGGCGACGAACTTGGACAACAGGGTCGGGGTCGCCACCCGCGAGAGCCTGACATTCCACTCCACACCATCCAGCAATGCAGCACGGGAGAGGTTCGACGAGCCGACGTAGGCCGTGTCAAACTGCGTGTCGCGCCGAAAGAGCCACGCTTTCGCATGCAGACGCGTCCTCTGCGCGTCGTACTGAATCTTCACCTCGGCTCCGAACTCGTTCACCAACCGATCCAGAGCACGGCGTTCAGTTGCACCCATGTAGGTAGTCGTCACCACCCGAAGCCGTTTGCCGCGCTGACGTAGTCGTTTGAGCTCGAGGTCCAGGATTCGTAGCCCGTGCCACTTCACAAACGCGCACAGCAGGTCCACTTGGTCGGCGGTCTCCAGCTCAGCCCGAATTTCAGCACCCAGAGACGGCTCATTTGGTGCGTTCGTCAGTAGGGCTGCGTCGGACAATGGGATCGCCGGGCGAATCGTCGACATCGCGATCACCCCGGGGGATGCATCGCGGCGGAGGGAGAGGAGCTGTTCGGGGTGACGGGACGCCGAATCATCTAGCTGGTCGAGCAGACCCAGCACTGCGTTGACAAGCTCGACCCGCTTGCTCGGGTCAGTCTGCTTTGTTAGCGCGCGGAAAGCGGCGTCGCGGACGTGTCGGGCCAGCACATCGGGTTGTTCAGCAGCATCAACCTGACGAATCTCAGGGTTCAGGTGAGCAGTGTCAGCGACAAGCCGCTCGAGCCGAGACGTCATGAGACTCTCGTAGAGCCCCTCGCTCAGGTCCCCCACTGTTCCCCCAAATCATCCTTCGCCTTTCAGACGGGTGCGGGTCCAGTGCACGAATGGCGCAGACCGTGAGACTCGCCCTCGCGACATAGTCGACGCAGATCGGTGATCGCGAAACTCTGGTACCGAGCGAAGAATGCCGACACGAGAAGTGTAGCCCACCACTATATACCCTAAGTCTAAGCCGATGTACGGACCCAATTCATCCTTAAAGGTCGTCGTTTCACACATTCTTTGTATAGCCAATTTGGCATCCACAGACTTGGACTCCTTGCCCGGCGTCACCATGCGACTGGCAACAACCCTGGATATAGTCGCTGAGGCAGGTGCCGAAGCGCCGCAGATATGCGCTTGGCGCAAATTCGCCGTGGGGGGACCACTGGTGCAGCAACGACCGCGCTCTATCAGCCGCCGGAGTGGCGGCACCTTGACTGCCCGAGCATGGGGACTCGAATGGGGATCTTGAGCTGGTGGCGTCGCCGCCGAGATCCGCCGGGGCCGCCGCCGACAGTCATTTCTGCGCCACCGCCAGTTCCGACAAGATCGCCACCGCCTGCATGGGGGCGATCGGCGCACTCGCCTCCACCCACGGCGTCAAGGCCTTCTGCAAATCAGTATGCCCCTCCGCCTCAGGTAGTACCTGCGCCGAGCCGCTCACAACGCATCTGGTGCGACCTCTGCGACCTCGACCGCCGATTCTGCGTCCATGGCCTGCAGGATCGACGCGCCACAGACCACGTTTTCGCGACCCGGTTGGGTTCCACCTATCACCTTCGGCGCGACTGCAACGCCCTCACGGTTCCACGAGCAATGTCACTTGACGCCGGCTCTGGAAACTCCCGCATGCTCTCCATGACGCGCGGTTCTGCGCGGCAACAGGGACTGGATCCCTGCAGGATCTGCGCCGGCGGCACGGCATCTGGACGTCGGCACTGACGCGGCTGGACTCAGCACGACCGCCGCGCGGATTTGCGTGATGGATCAAGCTCAGCGAACCACTAATGATGGGTCGACGTCATCAGCCACTGCCCGTACGAGCCGCAGCAACGACCTGACCTCAACTGCTGTCGGTTGAAGTTCGTAGGCATGATGATGGCAGGCCTGGCTGAGCCCGTCCCAGGCGATCTGCGCCTTCTGCCCGAGCTCGCAGTCGTCATGCCGGAGCAGGATCAGTTGCGATCGCATGCGCGGTCGACGCGCGAAGTTCAGCCAGCTGAGCGCACTTCAGAGTGATCACTTCCTCCAGCGCTTGGCGTGCCACGACCGCCGTCGCCCGTGGGGCCCGTCCCCCAGGAACCGCGACCTCGCCGCTGAGAATCCCGTCCGCCAGGGCGATCAGATCGGTCGCTGGGTCCTACGGTCGTCGTCATTGACACGCTCAGCCGCAGATCCTTGACCGCCGTTCGCACCGCGTTCACGTCGTCTGGATGGATGACTTGTCGATCCGGAATGCACTCCGGAGTTGCACACCTGGAAGGCCACTGAGCGGCGTGTACCCGACCTTCAACCAGGCATCGATCGGAGCGGTCTTGTCCAAGTGGAGCGCAAGCCCCAGACGCTGCTTGAGAGTGGTTGCTTCGCCCCACTGCTTCTCGACGGTCAGCCGGTCGAACCCCGCCGAATAGCGACGGGCCGAAAACACCTCGAAGGCCGTGGTTTCCAGCCCGATCCGGCACAGACCAGGGCACCACCTTGTTCTTCGCATCGTCCGGCACGTTGTCGTCCTTGGCGAACGCAAACGCGTCATCGAGGTAGCGACTCGACGGGTGGTGGTCGTCATTGACAGTGACCGAGGATCCGACGCCCCTTGTCACCTGAGGATCCGCGCATTGCCACCAGAACGGCGGACCGCGGCCGAAAGTCGGTCGTCGTGGGACAGCACGATGACCTGACGGTCGACGGCGAGTTTCTGCATGACGGCGACGAAGCCCTCGACCTTCGTCGGGTCCATCGCCTGGATCGGGTCGTCCAACACCACGAACCGGAACGGGCTCTCCGGGGCGGTGGCCCTTGGCAGAAACAGCGCCAACGCGAGCGCGTGCAGCTCTCCTTGGCTCATCACACCGAAAGCCCCGGCCTTGACACCGTCGACGTCAGCATCCAGTTCGACGCGCCGGCGGGTCGAGTCGCCTTCCAATCGGATCGCGTCCAGCCCGACGTTGCTCTCCTGCCGCAACATCGCCCAGATGTCCCTGGCCCGGTCGGCCAGCGGCTCGAGCCGCTGGTTCCGCAGGACAGCGGCATTGTCTTTCAGCCAGTCCTGTGCCTGTTTGACTTCCGCCGCCCGCGGCGCCTGGTCCAACTGTTGCTGTTTGTGGGTGACCCACTGCCCCAACCGCAAGGCCAGGGGCGCCCAAAGGTCCTCCCGACTGGCGACAAGCTGACCGGCCTGCTCCCGGAGGTCCGCGTAGCGCTCCGACAGCGGCGCCAGAGTGGCGACCAGGTGGTCCGCCAGGGCGAGGTCGTCGGTGGGTGCCGCGACCCAGTTCGCCCGGGCCTCGGCCGCCGGGTTCAGCATCGTGAGGTCGGGATCGTCGACATCCGGTAGCGCGGCGACACGCCTAATCAGCTCCCAGGCCCGCTTTCTGGCTAGTTCGAGGAGGTCGCTGGGCCGAACGCTAAGCTCGGCGAGTTCGGCCTGCTCGGCCGACAGTGCCGCGGAGCTGCGTCGTGCCCAGTCGGCATCCAACTGTCCGACTCCACACACCGGGCACGGCCCGTCGCCGTGGGTCCTGTGCATCAGTCAACGCTTCGCTCAGGAGAGAAGCGTGCAGGGAAGCGATCTCGACCGCCGTTCCCGCATGTGCTGCCACCGCCCCCACCGCCTGTCGAAGCTGATCGGCCGTTTCTGACGACCACCGTCGAATCAGGGGTGGATACCTGGCTGAGTCGACCGAAGGACCGGAAGCGATCCCGAATCGGTGGTGGCCGTGCCGGTCACCAGTGCCTGCACCGCCGCGATGTCCGGTGTGCGCTTTCCGAGCAGTGCGAGCGCCTGCGCTGCTCGCGGATCCGCCGACTCCTTGAGGCCCGCGTTGAGTTCCGCGGTCAGGCCCTTCACGACAATCTGTGGTGCCTGCAGCTGTTTGAGCGCGGCGATGAGCCGCTGTTGTGCGTCGGTGATCTGCTCCAATCCGAGCAGGACGAACAACTTGTCGTACAGTTCGCTCGGCCTTCCATCGAGCACGCCGCCCAATTCGTCGTAGGACAGCAGCGGTCGGTACAGCTCGATCGGGGCCGCCCAACCCAGGCTGTCGAAGCCGGGTTCCCGTTTCTTCCCGGTGCGTTGGACCCAGGTCGTGCATCCGGCGAGGTCGACGTCCGGCGCCCAGTCGATTCCGATGGTCGTGAGACCGACTCCCTCCTCGGCGATCTCGACCCGATCGCGGCATTCGACCCGCCGTGCAGGTTCCGCCAGCTGTCGGTCCACACGGCGGTCCGGTTCAACCAACGGTAGCTCGCGCCGGTGAGCGCCATCTCCAACGCCTCGGCGATGGTCGACTTGCCCGATCCGTTCCTACCAGCGATCACCACCAGGCCGGGGCCCGGAAACAGCGGCACTTTCAAATCCGGACCGACGCCGCGGAAACCTGCCAACGGTGATCGACTTCAGGATACGCACCAACTGGCTTCGGCGACCTCAGCGGCCTCGATTGCTCTCCGGACGCACGATCGGGCCGGCGGCGCCGTGCAGCACCTCATCGAAGAACGCGTCCCCTTCCAGCGCGCCGAGGATCAGCAACTTGACGCTTTCGGGCAGCTTCGATCGGCGTCGGCGAGTTCGAGTACGGTCCATTTCAGCTCCTTGGCATGCATTCCGCCCCCAATCACAGTCGTGTGGATTCAAAGTCTGGGCGTAGCGCACTGCCACCGCACCACGAAGAATCAGGATGCGAGTCTTCGTTGGTCACGGGATGTAGCGCATTCCGTCCCCCGAGCGTTCTACAGTGTGTCGGGCGCCCCAATGAGCCAGTCGTGCGACTATGTCCGCAGACAGCCAGTGACCCTTTCGTCGGTCCGAGCGATTTCTGCAGAGTTTCGCTCTAGCTAGGGCGCTGCCCCATAAGCTGGATTCGTGGGTACCTGGGCAACGCGAGTGAAGTCGATGATCAGCGGGGATGGTCGTGCGCGACCTGACTCCAAAGCTTCAACAATGGAGGCCATTTCGCGCACACCTAGGCCTCCAGACCTTCCGTTGCACGTGTGGCTGCCGAAGAACGCACCCAGGGTTGAAGTGGTCGGCGAGTCGTATCATCCGCACGAGATCCGGGCACTCCTGCCAGCAGTGATGGATCCAGACGGCGAAGACGTTGCGGTCCAAGTTGCAGTCCGGCACGACACAAATAACAGGTATGACAAGAATGCGATTGAGATTCGCGCCTCGACAGGAGTACTCGGTCACCTCGCCAGGGAGGCAGCTGAAGGCTATTGCGCGGTTCTGGATGAGCTCCACTCGAAGAATATGACATGCTCGGTAACGGCTCGAGTATGGGGTCGCGAGAACCACCAGTTTCAGGACGAGAAGGCCAGGTTTGTCGGCTCGGTATGGCTCGAGCTCCCTGCACCGCACATGATATTGGCCGCTAACCAACCACCTGATGTCGCCCACGAGCTGCTGCCGATCGGCAAAGGCATTCAGGTAACCGGCGAGGACAAGAACATGTCAGCGATCACGCCGTTCCTGACTGCGGCGGGCGAATGCTGGGTTTACGCAACGCTTCACTCGACAACCGAAAAGACAGTTCGGAGCCAAAAGGAACTGGTAGAAGTGCAGATCGACGGTCAGACCGTCGGCCGACTGAGTCCGAAAATGTCGACCGACATGCTGCCGGTGATCAACTTCCTGTCCGAGCGCGGCAAAACTACAACTGTCCGAGCGATCGTGAAGGGAACTGCGTTAAAGGCGGACGTCGTCGTGTATGTGCAGCGCGCGGCCGAACTGCTCGCCGGGTGGTCCGGACAGGCGGGCACCGTGCAACCACCTCCGAAAGGCGCCCATCAAGCGTGATGTTCAATCCACCCACCGAACTGCCGATGGCTGATGACGATAGAGATTCTGCCCACCCGGGGGCATTGCGACACCGGTGACAGCACGGTGCGGACGGTCAGGACGACCCTGCTACCTCAAGCTGAGGTGAGCATCGATAGCGTCCTTGGACAGCACCGCGAGGGATAGATGAAGGGGGACAATTGTCCGACATCATCGACGAGATATCGCCGAACAGCGCGAACAGCGCCGCTGAGCGAGCCGAAGTTGATCAAGGAGTCGCTCAAATCGGGATGGTGCTCGGAACCGAGGACTCCACGCCGCTCAGCTTCCACGTGGCCCTGAACGATGACGCCTACCTACAACTCGACGACGTGGTCATCACGGAGCGCTCGGTGCCGGGTTTCGGACAGGTGACGATCGCCGGAGTGGTCACGGAGGTCACCGCCCGTCACGAGGGCGCCAGCTTCGGCTCGGATGTCTTCCTGATCAGCGACGGAGTGCTGCCGGCCCGGGTGCAGGAGACCGCGGAGATCACCACGACAAGGGTCGAGCCAGAGTGCTACGTACCGCCCCGTCCGGGCGAACCGGTCCGCCGCGCCACCGGGGACGACCGCGACCACGCGCTGTACTTCGACCAGATGGACCGCAAGCTCCCCATTGGTCTTGGCCGGGACGGCTCGCCGATCTACATCAACCTCGATTTCCTGGACGGCACTCGCGGCGCCCACATCTCGATCAGCGGCATCTCCGGTGTTGCGACCAAGACCAGCTACGCCTTGTTCCTCCTGCACTCCATCTTTCGCTCCGGAGTCCTCGGCACCCGTGCCGTCAATGCCAAGGCCCTGGTGTTCTCGGTCAAGGGCGAAGACCTGCTCTTCCTGGACTACGCCAACATCCGGCTGAACGACGATCTGCGACAGGCCTACGCCCAGGTCGGCCTTCCGGCAGAACCATTTGCCTCCGTTGGCTTCTACTCGCCACCCACGCCCGACGACCCCACCGGCCGCCCCCACGTCAGCGGCCGCACCAGCGGGGTCGACCCCTTCTGGTGGACGCTGGCCGAGTTCTGCACCGGTGAACTACTCCCCTACGTCTTCACTGACGCCGAAGACGAACGCAACCAGTACACGATGGTCGTCAGCCAGGTGGCCGCTCGACTCCGACTGGACGCGCAACCCGCTGGAAAGGACGGCGGAGTCAGCATCGACGGGGACGCCTGCCGCACCTACGACCAACTGGTCGACGTCATCGTCGACCGGCTCACCGACGACACCTCCCGCCCCCAGTGGGCCGGGCCGGTCACCGGAGTGGGCACGATCAACGCCTTCATCCGCCGGCTCCGGTCCTCCCTGAAACCACTGCGAGACCTGATCCGCGCCGACCTGCCCGACACCGGGACCCGGCAGATCTCCACCGGCAACCAGCAGGTCACGGTCGTCGACCTGCACAACCTCCGCGAACGGGCGCAGCGTTTCGTGGTCGGTGTAGTGCTCGCGGCCGAAACGGCCAGAAAGGAAGCATCCGGTCCTGGCAGCCTGCTGTTCACCATGATCGACGAACTCAACAAGTACGCGCCCCGGGAGGGAAACAGCCCGATCAAAGATGTACTGCTGGACATCGCGGAGCGCGGGCGCAGCCTCGGCATCATCCTTATCGGCGCCCAGCAAACCGCGAGCGAGGTCGAGCGGCGGATCGTTTCCAACTCCAGCATCAAGGTCGTCGGTCGGCTCGACGCCGCCGAAGCTGGCCGCCCCGAATACGGCTTCCTGCCGCCCAGCCAACGCACCCGGGCCACCTTGGCCAAGCCCGGCACCATGTTCGTCAGCCAACCGGAAATCCCAGTGCCACTCTCCGTCGAATTCCCCTTCCCTGCCTGGGCCACCCGGCAGGCCGAGTGCGGCACCCCACCGCCGGAACCCGCGAACCGGCCGACCGCCTCCGCCTTCAGTAGGCTGCCGCAGCCCGCCGACGACGCACCGCCCTTCTGACCCAAGACCACCCAGGTTCCACCAATAGGAGGGAGGATCGACAGGTGAAGCTGCTACACACCTCCGACTGGCATGTTGGTAAGACCCTCAAGGGCCGTCACCGGCTCGACGAGCAACGCGCGGTGATCGCGCAGATCATCGGCATCGCGCGTGAACACCAGCCGGACGCGGTCCTCATCGCCGGCGACCTGTACGACGCATCGGCACCGTCGGCGGATGCCCAGCAGTTGGTCGTGCAAGCACTGCTAGCCCTGCGGGACACCGGCGCACAGGTCATCGCCATTGCCGGAAACCACGACAGTGCCGCTACTTTCGACGCCTACCGACCGCTGATGGGTGCCGTTGGGATCACGTTCGTTGGATCCGTTCGGACCGCGGACCGCGGCGGCGTCGTCAGCTTCAACGCTCGATCGACCGGCGAACGGGTGAATGTCGCCGTCCTGCCGTTCCTGTCCCAGCGGTACGCGGTCCGGGCCGCCCAGCTCATCTCGTCCACTCCGTCGGAGATGTCAAGGGACTACGACGACATGGTCCGCGAGGTCATCGCCAACCTCGCGGAAGGGTTCACCCCAGAGGCCGTCAACGTCGTGATGGCACACCTGACGGTCACCGGAGGCGCGTTCGGCGGCGGCGAGCGGGCCGCGCAGTCGATCTTCGAATACAACGTGCCCGCCAGTGCTTTTCCAGCCGAGGCCCACTATGTTGCGTTGGGTCACCTGCACCGACGGCAGACGCTGCCCGCGCCGTGCCCGGTCGTCTACAGCGGGTCACCATTCGCGGTGGATTTCGGCGAGCAGGACAACGCGCACGTTGTTTGCATCGTGGAGGCCACCCCCACCACCCCAGCCAAGGTCACCGACATTCCGGTGACCGCGGGCAGGCGGTTGCAAACCGTGCACGGCACTGTTGCCGAACTCGTGGCCCGCGCCGACGAACTCGGGGACGATTTCCTGCGTGTCTACGTCCGGGAGCCCACCAGTGCGGGCCTGCGCGAAGCCATCACCGACGCGTTGCCGAACGCACTGGAGGTGCGCATCGACCCGGAGTTCGCCGCCGTGGTGAACCCGGCCCGGCCCACCGTCAACCCTGCAGACCGTTCGCCCGGTGAGCTGTTCGCCGAATACTGCACGTCGGTCGGCGTGGTCGACACTCGTGTGCAGGCGCTGTTCGAGCAGTTGCATGATCGGGTCACGATGTCCGGCTCGTCAGGCTGAGGGACCGCCATGCGCCCGGTGCTGCTGGACATGGACGGCTATGCGTCGTTCCGGGATCAGGCGACCGTTGACTTTACCGACGCCGACTACTTCGCCCTGGTCGGACCGACCGGCTCCGGGAAGTCCACGGTCATCGACGCGATGACCTTCGCCCTCTACGGCACCGTGCCACGCTGGCAGGACAAGCGGATGGTGATGTACGCACTGGCCCCGACCGCCGTGCGCGGCACCGTGCGGCTGGTGTTCGACGTCGAACGACAGCGCTACGTCGTTGCCCGAGAGCTGCGGCGCGCCAAGGCCGGTGGCGTGAACATCAAGAGTGGCCGCCTGGAAAGGCTTCTTGATCCCACTGCGCTCGGCACGATCAACGATCTGACGGAGGTGATCGCCGCCGACGGAATGGTGACCGCTGCCGTGGAAAAACTGCTGGGCTTGTCGTTCGAGCACTTCTGCCAGTGCGTGGTTTTGCCGCAGGGTGAGTTCGCGGAGTTCCTGCGCGCCAAAGGATCCGAACGCCGAGAGATCCTGCTGAAGCTGCTCGGCGCCGGTCTGTATAAAGAGATAGGGCAGGCAGCCAATAGCCGCGCGTCCCTCGCTGGGCAGCGAGCGACACTGCTGGTCGACCAATTAGCGAATTATCTCGATGCCACCGCCGAAACGGAAGCGCTTGCCGCCGAACGGGAATCGGCGCTGCTCGCGCTCACCGAGAATGTCGATCTCGCGGTTCCGCAACTCCGCTCAGCCACCGACGCCGTCACCCGCACCGAGCGAACCCTCGCCCAGCTCACCGACGAGCACAACCTGCTGACGTCGATCCGCCTGCCGGACGGCATCACCGAACTCGACACCGCCATCACCGCCCAGCAGCAGACCCTGCAGCGGGCCAAGGATGCCGAACGGTCAGCACAGACCGCGGATGCCGTGGCTCGGGACGCCCTCGCCGCCGCACCGGATCGCAACCACTGGAACAGGCACGCCGAGAGCACGCCGAGCAGCGTCGAATTCTCGCCGACGTCCCGTCTGCCCGAACGGACGTCGAGGCGGCGGCCACCCGGCTCGAGCAGGCGATCAAGCAATCCATCGCGGCAGGTCAGGCCGTCGATAGCAGTCGCAACGCTCCGAGACGCGGCCGCCGACAAGGCGGCGATGGCCGGCTCCGCGGTCGTTCGACTCACCGCCGAGGCTGAGAGCCTCATCGCCGTCACCCTTCCCGCCGGGCTGGCCGAACTCGATCGACCGCAGCCGCGACCGCCGCACGCGGCACTCAAAGAGTCCGCGGATCGCCTTGCCGCCGCCGAAGGATGCCGATGCCGAAGCCAGGGCCGCCATTCGCGGTGCGCCGCGCCGCGCACCGTTGGAGCTGACCCTGCGGCAGTTGGCCGAACTGGCGGACGCGACGGCGGCGGTGGAGCCGATAGACACCGGGCAACACTGGCCGCGGCGGAACTCGGACGCACCCAGGCCGACCTCACGGCGGCGACATCCGCCCGCGACAAGGCCCGCGCCGCCCGCGACCGAGGCCGTCGTCGCGAGCGGGGCGGCAGCACTACGACCGCACCTGGTGGCCGGTGATGCCTGCCCGGTCTGCGAACAGGTCGTCGACGACGCTTCCCGCCGCCTGCGCACGCGCCGAAACTCGCGGCGGCCGACAAGGCCGTCGCCGCAGCGGATGCCACAGGTGCAGAAGGCCCGCGCCGAGGACCTCAACGGCCGCGCAGCTGGTGGCCGCCATCGACGCCCAGCTGTCCGCCGCCACACGAACGGGTCATCGCGCTGCGCTCGCGCGCTCGACGGGCAACCGACCGAAGAGGCACGTCATCCGGGAAACGCTCAACGATCTCGACCGGCTCGACGCCCGCGCCCAGGCGCTGACGAGGCCGTGCAGCAGGCACGCACCAAGCACGCCGCCGCACAGGCGGCCGTTCGCCAGGCGGAGACGGATTCGACGATCCTGCGCGACTCCCTGCAGCAGGTGCGGGATCCGCTGGTGGCGTTGGGTGCACCGGCGGTGGACGGATCTCAACTCCTGGCGTCGTGGACTCGAGCTCACCGAGTGGGCGGCTGCGCAAGCCGAACGTCAGGCGCCAGGCACTCCCCGGCGCACACACCGCGGACGAACGCTGCCCAGGCCGCGCTTCGCCTCGCCGAGAAGGCACTGATCGACGCACAGACCCAGGCCGCGCAGGCACGGAAAGCGGAGACTGAGGCCACCGCATCGCACGAGCGGGTCAAGGCCGCACTGAAGGGACTGCAGACCCGCCTGGGCGAACTCACCGCGTCCCTCTTCGACGCGCCGACCGATCAGAAGCGCAGGCGCAACTCGCTCAGATCGACGAGCTCACCGCCGACAGCCCGTACCGCCGATGCCGCGCTTTGAACGCTGCGCGATCGTCACGGGAGCAGGCCGAGGACTCGGCGCGGGCACTGACCGCAGGATGTTGCCGCGCATGGCAGGGATTGCGCAAGGCACGGGATGGTGTGATCGCCCTCGGTGCCCCGGAATTGCCTGACGGGTCGGCGCTGTCGGGATGGAACACCTTGATTGCGTGGTCGACCGAGCAGGCCGGCATCCGAGCTGCGGCGCTCCCCGCGGCGCAAGAGGCCGTCGGAAGCGAGCACCGCAGCACCGCGACGAGATCGTCTCGCTGCTCGAGATCGAGTTCGACGCCCTCGACGTCGCACTTCCACCAGGCGAGATCAGCAGCACGGCACCGGTCGCCGCTGCGACGGCGCTCAGCCAGGCGCGCGCCGAACGCGCGCGGATCGTCGAACGACGGGAGCAGGCAGCCCGCTTAACGGCCGAGCACGCCGCCGCCGAGTCCGAGCAGCAGGTCGCCGCAATGCTGGGCAACCTGTTGCGCAGCAACCAGTTCCCGGAGTGGCTGGAGGCGGCTGCGCTCGACACTCTCGTCGCGGATGCCTCGCTGCGGTTGGCCGAGCTGTCCAACGGCCAGTTCGAGCTCACCCACCGCAACGGGGAGTTCTTCGTCATCGACCACGCCGACGCCGACAGCCAGCGCGGAGTCCGGACCCTGTCGGGTGGCGAGACCTTCCAGGCGAGCCTGGCCCTGGCACTCGCGCTGAGCACCCAACTGTCGTCGATGGCCGCCGCCGGCGCGGCCCGGCTCGACTCGATCTTCCTGGACGAAGGGTTCGGCACCCTCGACGAATCCACCCTGGAGATCGTGGCCGCCACCCTGGAGAGCCTGGCCCAGGGCGACAGGATGGTCGGCGTCGTCACCCACGTCGCCGCGCTCGCCGAGCGGGTGCCGGTCCGGTTCGTGGTCAACCGGGACAGCCGGACCTCCAGCATCTCCCGGGAAACGGCATGACGACTCGGATCCGTCCGACGTGCAGGCCGGTCGCTCCCCGTCGGACTCGCGTCCGGGATGAGCTTCTCCGTCGACGGGTGGGACCCGACCTACGGCACCAGCCTCGAACTCGAGGAGGACCTGGGCGAATCCTCCGCGGAGGTCGACATCGGCATCGAGGTTCCACCGGACCGCTGGCGACCCATCTCCGCCGCGCCGGCGGTGGCGCCGCCCTGCCCGGTGCTCTTCGTCGACGGCGTGCGACGGATCGAGGCCAGGGTGTGGATCGACGACGTCAGCAACGGGTCACCCGCCACCGACGCGTCGGCGGCGATCTGCGCCTCCTACGCGGCGGGTGTCGTGTGTTGCTGTGACGCCGGCGCGCATTTCCTCAGCGCGGAGACCAGGCGCGGGCTGTTCACCGTCGCGCCGCACGCCGAGGACATCGTCACGTCCGCCGGGCCGTATGCGGCGAGCTTCGCCAAGCCGGATCCTAAAGTTCCGCTTGTCCGTGACACTCTCGAGCGCCTTGCAGGCGCGGCTGGCCGACATCGAACTGCTGGTCGCGGTGGGAGCGCGAGAGCAGACGACCGGACATTCGCCGACGGCTGATGATCTGCTGGTGGTCGACGGGCCGCTGCGGGGCGTGGCCACCTGCCGCGGGCGCTCGGGTACATCAAGAGCCACCGGCCGCCTACCTGCCGACGGATCAGCACAGCGATGATCGGCTCGCTGCAAGCCGGCCAACGAACGCCGGTGTTCCGGATGGGAACGAGTTGGGACCGGCACTCCTGGTACCTGCGACTCCCCTGCCTGCCCAGCGCGCCGTGGGCCGGCATCGTGCGGGTCGAATGCTCCCCCGACCTGCCGGTCAACGAAGTCGTCGCCCTGGCCAACCTCAGTCAGGTCGACGCTGGTCAGGTTTGCCTCCACCGAGTACAAGGACGCGCGGGCGCCGCAGAATCTGTATCCGATCGCCGGTTTGGAACGGGAACTGCGCAGGAGGCTTGGGGATTCGCGGTTGCTGTATCGAGCACTTAGGGTCGCCGCAGCCACCCATCGCTCAGGAGAACCACTTAGCAGATCAACTCATGCCTCAACCCTTAAGTGACACGCGCGTTTACCCAGCAGGTGGAGCCTCCTCTAAAGTCACCATTCTTCGACTCACGACGTTCGATGTGATTAGGGAATCATCGATCGCAAGAATTCTCTCGTCTCCTCGTCTGTGCTGATACAGCAGCGTGCCGACCATGCCGCGCGTCATCAGCACCTTGTAGACATGACGGACGAGCCGATCAAACTCGGCATCGTTGACGGCCTTGGCCGACCGAAAATCCGGATCCTTGCTGTAGCTGCGCCGACTGACCCAGCGGTCCTTGCGCCACACGAGGTCCGGACCGATGATGACGCCGTTCCAGTCGTATTCGAAGCCCTGAGCGGTATAGACACAACCGACCTGCCCAAATCCTTCCGGTTTGGACGCCCACAGCGCTGAAGGCGGCGCTCCAGGCAGGCCTCGATCGCCCTTCAAATTCCACGGACGCGACCATGAGCCGATCTCGACATCGCGGCACGAGCGCGCCGTCAGCCTTCGGTTCACTCCATGGCCAGCAGAAGCCAGCGGTCATTCGTGCGCCAAAGCCGTGTATCGCGGTACGCGGCGAGGCGTGACTCGAGCTCGGACGGTGTCTCCACAACGTCGAGGGCGAACCGCTCGTCCGGGTCCCATTCGATCGGACCGTCTCCGGCTGAGACCGAGCAGCCTCTGCACCCAGTCGATGTAGGCCTCGCTGCCGCCACAGCGAAATTGCGCATCTAGCGAGACCTGATGGACACGAAGCCCTTTGGCGGCCTGGCATGCCGCGCGATGTCCTCCGCGGTCCCCATCTCGCCTGGTCTGACGACCTGATGCTGATCGAGCAGGAAGACCGGAACCCGCGCCGTGTCCAAGAGTTCATCGACCTGAGGCCGCCCTGTACGCAGAGCCGCCCGGGTGTAACGATTCTCCGAGGTCTCCCTGATTCGATGTGCCTCGTCAAGAATCAACACGTCCAAGCCGTTGCGCTCGGCATCCATGAACGAGTTGAAGTACTTGAAAACCGTTCCAGCCCTGGCCTTTCGGAATCCGCTGACGTCGCGAAGCGTCTGGGTGAAAGCCCGCGACCCGGTTGCGTGGACCACCGTCCGACCACGAGCAGCGAGCGCGCCCATCAGGCTCAAGAGCGATGACACTCTTGCCGCTGCCGGGTCCCCCACTGATGATCACCGCCGTCTTCTGGTCGCTCGCGCGTGCCTCCTCCACAGCGTGCAACACCAGATCGAACGCGACGGCCTGCTCGTCCAGCAAAACGAACTGCTCTCTGGCGGCGAGCTCGTCAGCGACAACCGTGAGCAGCTGGCGCGACGGCTGCGGCGGCGGAATGCAGCAGCCGATCAGCGTACGGCGAACCCGGAGACGCCGGGTTCCAGCCGGGACTGGAGGAACTTGATGAACCTCCCGCGTCCCGCTCCGGTGAACAGCCGTCCTCGGTTGGACTGCGGGTAGCCGCCGAGACTCTGTTCGAGATCGGCGTCGGCGTTGTGCAGGTAAGCAGCGCCGGCGACGGGGTCGTGCTTCATCGTGCAAGGTGGCGGTGAAGTCGACCAGGTAATCGCAGTACCGCTGAACCTGTGCGACCGGATGAAGCCGAGGTCCGCCAGGTGCACCGTGGACCGTGACCAGTTCCCCGGTTTGGTCGTACAGCGTGGCCTGGCTCCACTGCTTCAGCTCGATGACGACGTAGGACGCCGCGCCCGTTCGCGGATGTCGCCCAGCCAGGATGACGTCGACCCGTTTGCTGGTCAGTGGCAGTTGATGCTCGATGAGCACCTCAACGTTGTCGAGCCCTGCGTCGATGATGTCCTGCGCGAGGATCGGCAGGCTCCCGGACCAGGAATGAGCCTCCGCAGGCGACGGCCGTCGACCGGTGTGATGACGCAGCAGGTCGGACAGTCGAGCCTCCACTACGACGGTTCGCGCGGTGAAATCCGCAAACGCGCGACCGCGATGTCGCAGCAACGTCACGCATGGCCCCCCGGGCAGCACGAAGAAACTCGTGCGGGTGGGGGTCTGTCTCCGGTGGGAGGTGCCCGTCGGGCCGCGTCTGCCGATCATAGAGCCGGTGAGCTCGCGCCCCCACCGGTGGCGCAACCGAACTTGGAGGCAACTGCATCTGTTCGCGTTCGGTCTCGCTGGCGCGCACATCTAACCTTCGCCTGTTGAGCCCTTCTCCACAGCCACCGAACCTCGGGCAACAAGCCGAACAGAAGCAGAAGGGAAACCCTCGAGCATCACAGACCAGGCTGAATGAGTCTGCGCAATACCTGGGTCACGGTGCAGAAAGGGTTGAACTACTTCGAGACGCCATTGTTCTTCGCCCCGCGTAGGAACTCCGCGAACGACTTCATCGCGGTCTTCTGGTCCTCGTCGAAGTCCAGTTTGCTGTAGTCGTACCAGACTTCCATGTCTTCGCCCTTGAGGTGCGCCTTCTTGATACTCGGGTGCTCCAGCAGCTTGAGGAACTTCGTCCACCCGCCGAGCTTCTCGATTTCCTCCTTGGTGATCACCTCATGACCGTCGTTGACCGGCCTCCCGCGCAAACTGACGGTGTCCATGATCTTCGGTGGGAATGATTGTTTGTACTTCAGCTTCGACTTCGGATCATTCGCGGTGAACGGGACCAGGTTGCCCTCGGTGTGCTTGTTGCCGAACAGGTGTCCCAGCTCATGCAGAGTCGTGGTGGCGAGATCATTGATCCGCGCCTGAGCAGCAGCCTTTCGGCCTGCCTTGTACTCACTCATGTCGGTGGAGAGGCCTCCCCTGGACACGAATGACTCCCGGAGCTTCACAAAGATCGGTCGGCCGCTCTGCGCATCCTTGGGATCCACAGTTGAACCGACTGTCAGGCCGGCCGCCTGCTGCGGGTCCTTGCCTGGCCCACCGGTCGGGTCGTCGGCAAATTCGGCGTTCACGTCCTGTGCCGCCTTGTCCGAGTATTTGTACTTCTTCTTCATCACCGCACCCGCGGCAAACGACTGATCCAACTCCGGCACCAGCCAGACCTGGATGTTCCCAGCGACCTTGAGGTCTTTATCGGCGAACTGACCGAATGAGATCGTCACCTTGATCTTGTCCGACTTCAAGAACGCCAGTCTGTCCTGAAGGTGCTTCAGGAACTGGTTCCTCAGGTCGTTGGAGATCTCCTTCACCAGGTCCTTCTTCGGGCCACTGAGGTCCGCATTCTCGACGACGTTCTGGGAACTGGCGATCCTGATGTTGAGCGTCAGCGGCGGGGTCTTGTCAGGTTTGACCGGCTGGCGCTGCAGGACCGCTCCGCCAGACTGACCAGGCATTGGCCGATGGTGATCTGCCGCCAGTCGACCTCGCGGAACCAGGACTCCGACCGCATGGTTGCCGACTGCACGTTGCAAGTCCAATAGGGCCCCGGCCGTGTCGGCACTTGTTCGCCGAGCACCCGTCGACGACTCGGACCCCGCCAGCAGATGCCGCAGGTAGCCGGCCCGGACATGGTCGTCCTTCGGCGCCGGATCCGCCTCAGGTCGCGCCGGCCGACTTGGCGTTTCACGCCGATGACGAACCTCGGTTTCGCCGGTACCCACCCTTCGAAGTGTCCGACATTTCGACCAGATCAGACAGAGCCACCACAACGTCCGCGAGGGACGACCTGCCTGCCCGAACGGGCACGACGTGGTCGTGCTTCACCTCAACCCTCGCAAGTGCGCCTACCAGCAAGCAATGACCAGAGCAGTAAGTTCGGTTGATGCAGCACACCGACCTCGACGAGTGGGATGACGTCGACGACTTCTGGGCCGATCCTCGGGCCGGCGAGTTGATCGAACAGGCAGAGGAAATCCAACGACTGGGTGGCCACGACGCCGCGCTCGAGCTGCTCGATCGGGCCATCGTGATCGGGAGCGCGGACGCTGGCTATGCCATGGCCGCCCGAGCGATGTCGTTCTACCAGTTGGGCCGTCCCGGTGACGCCCGCGCTGAGTTGGAAGCTCTTCGGAAACACCGCCCGTTCTCCGCCATCGCCTTCCACCTTGCCGCCGAAGCCGCGGAGATGAATGGCGACGAACGCCTCGCTCTGCGCTGGTTCGACATGGCACTGTCCCGGTGCGCCGATCAAATGGGTCTCGGCGAACGGAGCGAGGCTGAAATGGCCGGCCAAGTTGCGATGCTGGTGCTCGGTCGTCGACGGGTGAGGCGGTCGCTGGGCCTGCCCCCCGACGATCTGGACAGGGCCGGCACAGCAGAGCCGAAGGTTCAGAACCCTGCCTACAGTGGTTCGCTGCCGCCGGGTGTAGCAACATCGACATCGTTGGTGCGGGTGCTCTTCTGGCCGCGGGATCAGATCCGGCCGGCGGCGGCGCGATGGCCGACGTTGGTGCAGGAGACCGACATCGACATGGTGACTGGTCAGCGGGAATTGGAGAATCGGCGGATCGTCGCAGAGGACGGTGCACGCATCGTCATGGTGCCCCTCACCGTCGAGTCACTGACCGAGTTCGCCACGAGAGCCGGCGGAAACCCGCTGAGCGCGAGGACCCGGAGCAAGGCCCTCGAGGAACGATTTGAACGAGGCGACGGCATCAGCTGGCCGCCCGGTCGCAACGCTCAGTGTTGGTGCGGTTCCGCCGTCAAGTACAAGAAGTGTTGCGGGGCAATCCAATCGTCATCAACCTCGACCAGTGGGCTGAGCGTCTCCACTGCACAAGCCAATGATTCGACGTCACCCCCGAACTGATGAACCGGTCGCTCCGCCGCCGGATGCCAGACGATTGATGGGCTGTGACGATGACGAGTGAACTGAATCTGCAACCCATGACCGTGGACATCGACCCACTCGTCATCGACGATCTTCGAGAACGACTCAGCCGAAGGCGGCTTTCCCGGCTCGACGACGATGGGGAGCGCGGGATCTCGGGTCCGTGGCTCGAGGAATTGCTCGAAGATTGGAAGGGTCTCAACGGCACGACCTTTCCTCACAGCACTTCCGGACTCACACACCTGAGCGCCAACATCGACGGTCAGCGAGTCCATCTCGCTATGGCGGAAGGACGCGGGCCGAACCCGACTCCGCTGCTGCTCTGCAACGGGTGGCCCAGTTCGTTCTACGAATACCTGGACGTGCTGCCGCTGTTGACCGATCCTGCCGCCCATGGCGGAACTGCTCAGGACGCATTCACTGTCGTCATTCCCACGATGCCGGGATTCGGCTTCTCCGCGCCGCCTCCACCCGGCGGGCTGACCGCTGCACAGATCGGCGAGATGTGGCATGCCCTGATGACCGAAGGGCTCGGCTTCGACCGCTTCGTAGCTCATGGCAGTGACCTCGGCGCCGGCGTGGTTCCGCAGCTGGCGCGCGCTCACCCCCGGTCGGTCGCCGGCATCCATCTGGCGTCCCCGGCCGTTCCGCTGTCACCCCGGCCATGGTCGCCCGCCAGTCGAGCTGTATGCCAAGGAGGTGGAGACGTGGGCTGCGGAGGAGGGAAGCTACGCGCATCAGCACGCCACCAAACCCGACACGATCGGCGTTGCACTGCAGGACTCACCTGCCGGTCTCGCCGCGTGGATCGGCGAGAAGGTCGTCGCGTGGAGCAGTCCGGATCCCGACGGCCGGCCCGCCTTCCCCCGAGACCTGTTGCTGGCCAACCCTGACCCTTTACTGGGCAACCGGGACCATCGCCACCTCGATGCTGCCGTACTGGAAGTACCGGCACACGCCAAGCGCTGCGCTGCCCATCGACGATCCCTCATCGGTTCCCACGTCGGTCAGCCTGTTCGGCGGGGAGCGGGTGCCATTCCCCCGGTTGCCGAGAGAGCTGGCCGAGCGGTATTTCTCGGTCACCAGCTGGGACGACCATGAAACCGGCGGACACTTCCCTGCAGCCGCCACACCGGAACTCTTCGCCGAGACCCTGCGGCTTGCCTTCCGTGAAACGCGAAGATGACAACGCGTACGACCGGGGAGCATGACCCTGGAGGAGCTCGCGCAACCTTTACTGTTGGCCGGTGACAGGAGTCGAACCAACGGGCCGGCAGGAACCGGGCGGTCCCTTTGGCGTGGAGGCCTTCGACCAGGACGATCGGCTCCGGCTGTTCGCATTCGCGAACGCGGACAAGTCCCGGTTGTATCTGTGGACCTTGCGCGCGATGGAGCACAGCCGGGCGAATTATGTCGTGCTGCTGCACGCGGGCGACGTGGAGATGGCGCTGGGTGAACTGACCGCCGAGTACGGCGGGCAGGCCGACGTCCCTCAGCTCTCGGTCCAGGAGTTGTCACCGCTTCTCGACCAGCTGTTCTTCTGGGGCTTGTTGGAACGCAGTTTCGACGGCGCGAGGGCCGCCAGCCTGGCCGAGTACCGCAACCGCCACTACGTCTATCAGTTCAGCCAGCCAGGTTACCGCGCCTACCGGGCAGTCGAGGACGTACTCGGCGCACGGATGGACGACGTCACGCTGTCCAGGCTCGTCCTACCCGAACTGCTTGCTGACCTGCACGACCTCGCGAACGCGAATCGGAACGGCGACGCGGAAATGGTGTACCGCAAGCTGAGTCGACTGGATACCGCGTTGGCCGACATGGCGGAACGGGCGGCGCGCTTCTACCTGATGTTGTCGGAGCTGAGCCATTCGACCGAATCCAGCGCAGACGTGTTCCTGGCCCATAAGGACGCCCTGCTGTCCCACTTACGTGAGTTCGCCTCCGAGTTGGAGCGGTACACCCCACGACTGGCCGCCGCAGTGGCCGACGTCGCGGCGACGGGTGCCGAGCAGTTGCTGGAACGGGCGGCCGAGGCCGACGAGCGCATCTTCCGCACCCCGGCCGATCGGCTGGCCGACTGGCGCCAACGCTGGGCCGGGTTGGTTCACTGGTTCACCGCCGACGACGCGGCGTCCGGCCGGCGCAGTGAGGCGGACCGGTTGCAGGACGGAACGATCAGCGCGGTCGCGGCGGTGCTGGCGCTGCTTCGCCGGGTCACCGAAGCGCGGCGTGGTGGGGTCAGCCAGGAAAGTCAACTTCGACACCTCGCCGCCTGGTTCACCCGCACTCCCGACCTGGACGCCGCGCATGCGCTGTTCGGGGTGGTGTTCGATGTCAGCCAACCCCGGCACGTCAGCGCGGTGCATTCCGACCCGGAACTCATCCCGACCCGCCGGAGCTGGTGGGAGGCCCCGCCGGTGGAGATCTCCCGGACCCTGGTCGAGACCGGACGGAATGCGACCCCCGGCATCCCCGGCCGGGTGGACCGCAATGATGCCGGTCGGCGCCGGTTGCATGACGCGCAGGCGGCCGACCAACGGACCCGGGCGGCCGCAGCCGCGAGCCTAGCCTCGTCCGGCCTGTCCGACGGTCGGGTATTGACCGAGGAGGAGACAACGGTGCTCCTCGCATTGCTCGATATCGCCCTCTCGGCAAGGGTTCCGGTGTCCGGGCGGGCACCCACCACAGGTTCCACGCACGGTGTCCGGCTGACCCTGACCCCGTCCGGCGCCACCACATCGGTCCGCACCGTCCGCGGCATCCTGCACCTGGATCGGACGAACCTGGTCCTGTCGGCGCCAAGGGAGGCCAGCACCTGATGGCCGCCGACAACGAGGTTCCGGCGCTGGAACGTGCGATGTACCAGCGGGCCGCCCGCGCGGTGCTGACCCACTCGCTGATCACCGAGAACTTTCCCGACACCCAGACGTTGTCGCTGGTCCGACGCTGGGCGGTCCCGCTGCGCGCCGACATGGCGCGGTTGTTCGACTACCGACTTGAACTCACCCCGACCACGGCACGGCTGTTCCGGGTCCGGGATGCGCTGGACGCAAGTCAACCAGCGATGGCCGGAACCAACGAGGACCGGCCGTTCGACCGACGGCGGTACGCCTGCCTGGCGCTGGCCATCGCCGTGCTGGGCCGTGCCGGACTGCAGATCTCGCTCTCCGAGCTGGCCGACCGGGTCGCCGCGGAGGCCGCGAGAATCGACGACCTCGATCTCACCGCCGAGGACAAGAAGGGTCGGGATGCGTTTGTCGACGCCATCAGCTGGTTGCAGACAAGGGGCGCCGTCCGATTGGCCGACGGCAGTGCCCGTCGCTGGGCGGATGACCCCACCGCAGGTGAGGCCCTCTACGACATCGACCGGGACATCTTGCGCGCTGTCTACCGGCCCACCCGAGTCCTGCAGCATGTGAGCGGCGTCGGCGAACTCCTGCACCGCTCCGACGCTGAAAGCCGCGCGACTCGCCGGCAGGCTGCCGGGCAGCGGGTTCGACGAGCGCTCGTCGAGCAGCCGGTCGTCTACGACGCCGACCTCGACCCGGCTGACCGGGGTACTTTACGCACTCCATCCGTCGCGGCCGACGTTGCCGACCTGACCGGGATGATCGTCGAGCGCCGTGCCGAAGGCATTGCGCTGCTGGATGTTTCCGGACGATTCTCCGACCGGCGGTTCCCGGGTACCGGCACTATCGCGCAGGCTGCGCTGCTCTTGCTGAACCAGATGGCCGACCGGATCTTGGATGTCGACGCCCCGCCGCTGCTCACCCTGCCCGCTCCGCCGCCAGTATCCGGCCAGTTGATCAACGCTCTGGACGCCGTCCTGCCCAGGACCGAGCTCGTCGAACAGCCCGAGCAGGGCGCACGTGCGCCAACGCGGAATGCCGTACTTGATCGCGTCCCTCACGGCCCTGAACCTTCCGAGGACAGCACATCCGAGGACGAACCATCCGATCGGGCCGGGACGACCGCGCCTCCCACCTATCCCATGCTCGAGGACAGCTGGCTGACGGCCACCATGGCGGACCTGCTCAGTGCCTACGGGCCGACGTTCCGAGCGACGTTGACGGCCGATCCGGCCCGGATGCTCGCTGCGATCATCGGTTTCCTCACCGAGCTGCGGATGGTGATCCGGGTGCCCGGCGGCGTGCTCGCCCTGCCGTTGCTGGCCCGCTACCGCAATGCGGTGGTCACCCGCGGCACCCGGAAGCCGGAGGGCGGGCTGTTCGACCTCTAGCGCAAGCTCGATACCGGTCCCCGGCTACCCTGTCGACCGTGCCGACGCCTGCAGCCCCGAACAACGGGACAGTCGCGCGTTTCCGGCCGACGCGGTGCGGCGTGATCAACCTGTGGGACTACCGCGACGACGAGTTCTCTTTCGCCGAAGGTCGGCTGGTGTTGCGCGGTCCCAACGGCTCGGGCAAAACGAAGGCCCTCGAGGTGTTGTTCCCCTTCCTGTTCGACGGCCGGATCGAGCCGCGCCGACTCAACCCGTTTGCCGGCGAGGAACGGACGATGCGGTCCAACCTCCTCTACCGGGGCCAGGAGGCCAGCTACTCCTATGTGTGGATGGAATTCGGTCGCGACTCCACTGACGACGCCGATCCGGAGGTGGTCACCGTCGGCGTCGGGTTGCGGGCGCAGCGGCAGACCGACCGAGTGGCCCGGTGGTACTTCGTCACCGACGGTCAGGTCGGACGCGACTTCTCGCTCCTGGGCCCTGACGATCGGCCGCTGACCAGGCGTCAGCTGGCCGAACAGATCGGCGTGGACCGGATCACCGACAAGCCAGGTGAGCACCGCCTTGCTGTCGACGCCCGCCTTTTCGGACTGGGCCAGGAAAGGTTCGAGCAGCTCCTCACCCTCATCCTGACCCTGCGGCGCCCGCAACTGGCCAAGCATCTCGACCCGAAGGGTCTTTCCCGCACGCTGTCCGAAGGCCTCCGACCGCTCGACATCTCCTTGGTCGAAGAAGCGGCCCATTCGTTCAGCGACATCGAGAATCTGCAGCGGGTGCTCGACGGGTTGGTCCAGGCGGACCAGGCGGCGTCGGCGTTCCTCGCCGGCTACGCCACCTATGTCCGTACCCACGCGCGCGCAGCCTGCGATGTGGTGACCGATCGACTGGCCGCCGTGCAGTTCGCCAGGACCGACCTTCTCGACGCGATCTCGACGCAGCGGCGGTCGGCACTGGCGCAACGCGACGCCCACGACCACCACGAGAAGTGCCAGCGCGAACAGCAGCGATTGACCGCAAAACTCAACTCGCTCAAGGAATCCCCCGCCTACCGTAGCCGCGCCCAACTCACCAGACTCGCCGAGGTCACCGCGCAGCTGGCGAGGTCTGCGGCCCGGGATCAGGACCGTTCGACTCAGGCAGCGGCCGACGTCACCCGGCGTCGGGAACAGCTGGGTCGTGCGAAAGACGCCGTGGCCCAAGCGCAGGCAGAGGTGACCCGCACCGGTGCCGAACTGCTGGAAACCGCGGCAGATGCGGGCATCGACTGGTCCGGCCAGGACAACGCCGACGACGGTCGGTTGGCCGAGCGGGCCCAGGCTCGCGTCACAGCCAGAGAAGACGATGTCACGGTCCTGCGGGCGACACTGTCCGCTCTGACCGAGGCCCGGCGGCAGCGGGACCGCGCCGAAGCCGACCTCGAGCGGGTCGGCAAACGCCATGCGGTTGCTGAGGCCGCAGTCGTCGCCGCCGAGAATGCCGCGATCGTCACCCGCTCCGCTGTGGTCGAGGCCATCGGCGCCTGGGGTGAGCAGTATGGTCCGGCGTTGGATCGGGTCGGTGGCCTCGCTCCCGGCCCCGCGACGTCGTCGGACCAACACGCGGTCGGCACCCTGATCCGCACTCTGATCTCGACGGTGGAGCGGGCCGACCAGCTCGATACCGCAGACCTTCCCGAGATCATCGACGCGGCAACCGGTCCCGGGCTACAGGTTGGCCGAAATGCGGTCGCCGATGCCCGTTCCCAGCACCGGGACCTGACAGCCGACATCGAGCGACGACGGGCCGAACGTGCCGCTATCGCCGCGGAACGAGACCAGGCGCCACCTCCGTTCGCCGCCCGGACTGCGGACCGGGAGGGACGGGCCGGCGCTCCGTTTTGGGCGACGGTCGACTTCGCGGATGGCGTCGACGAGGACATGGCCGCCGGGGTGGAGGCCGCCCTGCATGCGGCCAACATGTTGGACGCCTGGGTGTCGCCCCGGCCGGTCGATATCCCGGATTCGGAGACGGTGCTGCGGCCACTCCCCGACAGTGCGCGTCCCGCCGGTCGGACACTGGCGGACGTTTTGACGGCAGAACCGGATGGTCCGGTCGACGGCGCGCTGGTGCAGGCGATCCTGGCCTCGGTCGCGATCCTGGACGGATCCCCGACGGACAGTCCGACCGGTGACCACACCGGTCCGGCGCCCGCAATATGGGTCACCGGCGGGTTCCGAGCCGGGATCCAGGTGGGCGCGCACAGCAAAACACAAGCGGAGTACATCGGGACGACGGCGCGCGCCCGGCGACGCGTCGCGCGCATTGCCGCGCTGGACCAGCAGCTGCGCGATGACGCCGCCACCCTGGCCGAGGTGCTCTCCCGGATCGAGGATCTCGAAACCCTCATGGCGGCCCTCACAGCAGCCCGCCGTGACCTGCCGTCATTGGCGCCTCTTCGTGGCGCGGTTCGCGCAGTGGACACGGCGGCCGGGGCGTTGCGGGCATTGAACACCGAGCTGGACGAACGCCGGACCGCGTTCGACCAGGCGGTCGCCGCGGTCGGAGGTGCGGAACACGTCCTGCACAGTGCCGCTGCCGGGCGGTCGATGCCATTCGATGCGGCCGGTATCGATCGGGTTGCCGCCGCGGTGTCGCGGTTCGGCCGGGTCATCAGCCTGCTGGAGGCCGCCAGACGCAATGCCGCCGCCAAGGCAGAGCAGCGAGATGGCGCCGCCGCCGAACTCGAGTCTGCGGAGCTGGTTCTGCAGGACGCTGCCGAACAGACCGAGATGTCCCTGGGTGAGCACCGCACTCGGGAGGAAGAATTACGGACTCTGCGGGAGGCTGTTGGCAACACCGTCGACCAGTTGGACCGCGATATCCGCAGTACCACAGACGATCTCGAGCAGGCCAATGCCGACGAGCGGCGCGCCGTGCAGACGGAGATCGACGCGTCGGCGGCCGCCGGTCGCGACGCGGAACGCATTCGTGGCGCCACCGAGACCGTGCTCAGTTCGGTCCGGGAGGCTCAGCGCGACGCGGGCCGGCTCGCTCCTTACGCCGGACCCGACGTTCGCGGCGCGCTCCGACTCCCGGCCGGGACGCCGCGTTGGCCGGGCAGCAGCGACCAGTGGGCGGCTCCGGAGCAGCTGACAACAGTTCTGGGCGAACAGCTTTCACTGGACGCGGACAGCTCACTCGAACCTGTGCCGCCCGAAGTGACGGAGCTGCTGGCCGCGATCGTCCAGGTGACCGCAGAACTGCGCCCCACCGATAGTTCGTTGAAGTCCAGCCGCACCAGGGTGACTCAGTCGATGTCGGAATTGCAGACCCAATTGGCCGCGGCGGGACATGACTATCGGCCGGAGTTCCAGACCGACGGCGAGGTGATCGTCGTGAAGGTCGCCGACGAGCAGGGATTCGCGTCCATCGACGATTTCGCCGCACACATGGCCACCGCCCGTCAGGATCAAGAGCAACTGCTCACCGAAGCCGAACGGCGGGTCTTCGAGGACGCATTGCTGGGCCGGCTCGCCCACCAGATCCATGACCGGACCACCGAGGCAAGGGATCTCATCGCCGACATGAATCGGGAGATGCGGCGGCGGCGGATGTCGTCCGGGGCGACGGTGGGGATCGGCTGGGAGTTGGCGGATGCGCTGGAACCACCACAGCGAGCGGTCAGCAGGTTGCTCGAACGGGACGCTGCGGCGCTCACCCCCGACGATCTGGCGACCCTGCGCGCCCATTTCGCCGGCCAGATCAAGAACCTGCGCGCCAGTCGACCTGACCGGGCGTATGTCGAGGTGCTGGCCGAGGCCTTGGATTACCGATCGTGGCGGACGTTCGTCCTGACCCTCGTCGCGCCCGACGGGCGGGAGGACCGATTGACCCAGGCCAGGCACAGCATGCTGTCCGGTGGTGAACAGTCGGTGTCACTGCACCTTCCGCTGTTCGCCGCCGCCCATGTGTTGCTGTCCTCGGCCTCCCCGACCTGCCCGCGGCTGCTGGCACTCGACGAGGCGTTCGCCGGCATCGACGATGCCGGCCGCAACGAACTCCTCGGCTTGACGGCGCAGTTCGACCTCGACTTGTTCATGACCGGGTACGACCTGTGGGCTACCTACGCGACCGTCCCGGCGTGTGCGCACTACGATCTGGCCCACTCGGCGATCGAACACACCGTCAGCTCGCTGCTCATGGTGTGGGACGGCAAGGAGCTGCTGACCGAGGACGAGATCGCCGACAGTCCAGTTGGCCTCGCTTCAGCGCTGGGATCACCGGGAACCCGCCGCCGGCCGACCGAGCACGATTCGGCCGTGCCCGGTGGATTCGATGTCGAGAACGCGGATATCGATGACATGAGCACAGGGCAAGCATGGTCGGATGAGCACTGATCCCGAACTCTCGGTGCTCCGGTCGCCGCCGTGGGATCGACTTCTGGTGCTCGCCCGTCGAAGCTTGGAGCGGTCCGGCGGATCGCTCGCCGGCACCATTCGACTGATCGAGCCGACGGACGACGAACGACGGCTGATCATCGGAATGACGGGAACGCACCGGGCACCCGGAGTCGCTGCGGTCAGCATCAGCCTCCAGGTTGTCGACCGAGCGATGAGCGGCCGGTTCGGGCGAACTCTCGCTGAGGCGCTCGCCATCACGGCTGGCCCGATTCGCAATCGGCCGGCGGAGCGGGTGCAAGAGCAGACCGCCCGCGAGCTCGCACTCTCCGCAGCCGCCGAACACGCCGGAGTCCACGTCGACGAGCCCTGGTTCAGCCAGTGGCTCGAGCAGCTCACGATCGACGGCACCGTGACAAGGTTGATCCGACGAGGTGAGATCCAACTGTTGGGCCAGGCAGGAGCCGTTTTGGCACTGCTGCCCACAACGGAGATCTCGATGCCGGTGCTCGCCGAACGGGCCACCGGGAACACCAAGGCGCTGTCCCACACCCCGTTGGCGACCCTCGTGCTGCGCGCTCTCGCCCTGCGGGACGGTCTACCGCCGCCGGTGACGTCCTCGGAGCGCCGGGTGCAGTGGGAATCGGCAGGGGTGATTCTTGACGATCTGGCCAGCCAGGTGCTGGTGCTCGGTATCCGCCCCGATCAACACAACCTGCTCGGGGGCTGGCTTCGGCAGGCTGCTGACGCGGGCCTTCCGTTCCGTGTCACCCTGCAGCAGATCTCCGAGAACCCTGTCATCGCCACGGGTCCGGAGATCTACGTCTGCGAGAACCCGGCCGTCCTACGGGCTGCGGCCGCACGGTGGGGACCGCGCTGTCGTCCGCTGGTCTGCAGCGAGGGACAGCCATCGGCCGCATGTGGACGGCTGCTGTCATCCACCGCCGCGACAGTTCGGTGGCGTGGAGATTTCGATTGGACCGGGCTGCGCACGACCAACGCCGCGATCGCGCACTACGCGGCCGTCCCATGGCGGATGGCGGTGGACGACTACCTGACCGCGCTGGCCGGCTACGGCGACACGGGGTCCACTCTCGAGACGGAACCACTCAAGGGACCGCCGACCAGCGCATCTTGGGACACGCGGTTGTCTCAGGAAATGGCGGCCAGAGGGCGGGCGGTGATGGAGGAACGCTTGCTCCCGGTCCTGCTGGCGGACCTCGGTCCCGGGTGAGCGCATCGGGTGGGACGCCAATGACGGGCCTGCGGAGGTAGATGTACTTGTCGCCCTCCTCCTTGAACGCCCATCTGGACAATGCCGGTGGTGTCTGGGCAACGGCCCGTCGGTTGCCCGGACGCGTCGGGCGTTGTCCTGAGCGTGTGTGGTCGCTCCAGCCCGAGGGACCTGGCCGAAGTCGTCCATATCAGATAATCTGATTCCATGCGTACGGTGACGGCGACTGAAGCCAGTCGGTCTTTTGCTGCACTCCTGGACCAGGTGGAGCAGGGTGAGACCGTTGTGGTCACCCGTGGAGGACGCCGGGTTGCAGTGATGGGGCCCACCACCAACGGGAACGGCTCCGCGGTGCTCAACCTGCTGGATCGACCGCAGGTGGACGAAAGATTCGCAGCGGACGTGGAGTCAGCGATCGCTTCCGTCGATTCCGAGAGTCCCTCGTGGCCCGAAGACTGATCATGGACACCGGAGTGCTCATCGCTGCGGAACGCTTTCGGCTGACGCTGCGAGCTGCCATCGCCGAGGACGATGACGTCGTGCTGGCCGCAGTGACAGTTGCCGAGCTGCGGGCGGGGATCGAGCTTGCTGACACCCGTCACCGAGAAAGGCGTTCCGAGTTCGTCGCGCAGCTGCTGGAGACGATCCCGATCGAGCCTTACTCCCTCGCAACTGCTGGAGAGCACGGGCGCCTCTTGGCCCACGTTCAGCGCACCGGCACCCGACGAGGTGCACATGATCTGATCATCGCCGCCACAGCAGCGGCCACCCGACGAACAATCATCACGTCGGACCGCGCGGCCAGGTTCGGCGATCTGCCCGGGATCGACTGCGTCATCCTGGAGTAGGTTCTGCTGTGCCCAGATCACTTGTTCCAGTGGGGATCCCGGCCCGTCAACGCGACGATGCGATCCAGAAGCGGCGAGTCTAAGTCGACAACGACCTCCGCCCCGAAGATCCCCATGCCCCTGCCCAGCTCGGCCATCGACGTCACCGCGACCATCGTGCCGGCCAGCACCTCGTCGGAGAACTCCGGCTCGACACCCGCCGCACGGGCCAGATCCCACCCGTGCACGACCAGCTCGCCGAGCACCATGCCGCCGATCATCTCGGCCGGCATCGGGTTGGATCCGCTCATCGAGGTGAGTCCGGACCAGGCTTCTGGCGTACTCCACACCGCTGCCAGGTCCGCGATCGCGGAGTCGAGTTCATCAGCCCAAGCATCCAGCGACACATCCAGTTCGCCGCCGGACACCGAGGTTTCTACGCGCCGTCCGGACGCTGCCAGGATCGGTGTGTAGTACAGCTGATGCTGCACCAATCGCCCGAGATTCCATTCCTCGCAGGGGGTTCGGACATCGAGCGGAGCACCGGCGGCCGAACGGACCAGGGCTCGGACGGAATCGCCGGCGTCGGTCATCAGGGAATGGGAAACGAGTGCAGTCGTCATGGGACGCGAGTCTAGGAATCGGCTGGCGCCCTGTCTTGAAGGAACGCGACACTGGACGGCGTGACGACCCAGCGCGACCCCCGCGAGCTGGGTGGCGCCTGGACCGAGCACCAGCGGCACAGCTTCCGAGCCCCGGCTCCCGAGCTCGCGGACGTTATCCAGGGCTACTGGGCCGCCGAGTGGGACTACGACACCCCGTATCAGCAGAAGATCGTGCCGCTGCCGAACGTCCACCTCACGGTTTTCGACGGTGGGGTGCCAGAGGTGGTCGGTGTGGCCAGTCGCCACGTCATCCGGGTGTTGGAAGGACGCGGACGGGTGGTTGGCGCGATCTTCCACCCGGGCGCATTCCGCTCCTACCTGGGCGCTCCGGTCGCCTCGATCACCGATCGGATCGTCCCCGCAACCGAGATTCCCGGGCTACCACCCCCGCCGACAACCATCGGCAGCATCGAGGACCTCGAAGCCTGGCTGCTGACAGCACATGTCGAGCCGGACCAGCGGGGCGCGCAGGCACGAGACCTCGTCGGCCTCATCCGGACCGAGCCGACGCTGGGGCGGGTCGACACCCTCGCTGCCGCAACCGGTTTGACTGTGAGGCAGCTGCAACGACTCTTTGCTGAATACGTGGGTATCTCACCGAAGTGGTTGCTCCGCCGGTACCGACTACACGAGGTCACCGAGCGGCTGGCCACCGGAACGCCGATCGATTGGGCAGCGTTGGCGACAGACCTGGGGTTCGCCGACCAGGCCCATCTGAGCCGTGACTTCGCCGACCTGTTCGGCGAACCGCCCACCGCCTACGCCCGGCGCTACCCACCTCCCTCGGGTCAGTAGCGCTGTGGCCCGACAGGCATCACACCGACGCCATGGCCGGTATTGAGATCACGGGAGTACCTCAGGAGACGCTCGCCGTACTGCGACAGCGAGCAGCCCGAGCCCACCAGTCGTTGGAGGAATTCGTTCTCGGACTCCTGATTACGGAATCAAGCGCGCCGACCGTGGACGAGCTTGTCGATCCCACAGGTCGCCGGACCGGCGGCGAGCTCGGCTTCTCCGCGTCGGTCCAACTGGTCAGGGACGACCGAGTTCGACGCTGACCCGGTGCTGATCGTTGCCCCGGTGGACGATGCGCCCGCCCGCGTGCAGCAGATTGTGAAGAATCGTTCTGCTGTTGACCGAAGAACTATTCACATCCATCCAGATGTCGGAGATTCAGCCAACCCAAGCGGTGAGTTCCACCTCCACCAGCATCAGCGGGTCGATCAGCCCGGCGACGACGACCATGGTCGCGGCGGGGCGGATGGTGCCGAAGATCTCCCCGTGCGCCAACCCCACATCCTCGGCGAAGGCCCGGTCGGTGATCGACATCCGGGTCGCCACCACCTCTTCCGGGCGAACACCGACCGCGCTCAGCGCTGCAAGACCGGCGCCGATGGCGATCCGGGCCTGCAGGCCGGCGTCACCCACGCCTTCGACCACACCGTCGACGACGGACGTGCAGCCGGCCGTCATCGCCAACGGACCCACCCGCACCACCCGGGAGTAGCCGTAACGATCCTCGTACGGACCTCCGGATCCGCGGCGATCACCGACTCCGGCCATGTCAACCCACCCGCCGTCAGCGAACCGCGGCCAACGCCTCGGGCAGGGTGAAAGCGCCTGCGTACAAGGCCTTCCCGACGATCGAGCCCTCGACGCCCAGCGACGACAGCGACGCCAGGGCGACCAGGTCATCCAGCGACGACACCCCACCGGAGGCGACTACTGGAGCGTCGGTCACCGCGCACACCTCGCGCAGCAGGTCGAGGTTGGGTCCACGCAGCGTGCCATCCTTGGTGACGTCGGTGACCACGTAGCGGGCGCAGCCCTGCTCGTCGAGCCGGGTGAGCGCCTCCCAAAGGTCTCCCCCGTCCTCGGTCCAGCCCCGCGCGGCCAGGGTGCTGCCCCGGACGTCGAGTCCGACCGCTATCCGGTCGCCATAGCGGGCGATCACCGACGCGCACCACTCCGGCTTCTCCAGCGCCGCGGTGCCGATGTTGACCCGGGTGCAACCGGTGGCGAGCGCCGCTTCCAGCGAGTCGTCGTCACGGATTCCGCCGGACATCTCCACCTTCACGTCCAGCGTGCCGACCACCTCGGCCAGCAACGCCGCATTGGAACCGCGGCCGAAGGCGGCATCGAGGTCGACCAGATGGATCCACTCGGCGCCGTCGGCCTGCCAGGCCAGCGCGGCCGCCAGCGGGGCGCCGTAGGTGGTCTCGCTGCCGGCCTTGCCCTGCACCAGCCGTACGGCCTGGCCATCAGCGACGTCCACTGCGGGGAGGAGTTCGAATGTCACGGGCGCTAACCCTACGGACCCGCGACGATGCGGCCGAATCAGCCTCATAATCGAGGCATGTACGTGCCTGCGCACTTCGCCGCCGACCAGTCGCAGATCGACGAGTTGCTCACCCACCACGGCGCCGCCGACCTCATCACCTCGACCGAGCAGGGCCTGCAGGCGACGTTCCTGCCGTTCCTGTACGACCCGGCTGTCGGCGGGCACGGGTCATTGCTCGGGCACGTCGCCCGGAACAACGACCAGTGGAAGCTGCCGACGATCGGTGAGGCGATGGTGATCGTCCGCGGCCCGGATTCCTACATCTCGCCGGCCTGGTACGCGGCCAAGGCCGAGCACGGTCGGGTGGTGCCGACGTGGAACTACGTCACCGCCCACGTCTACGGCGAACTCGTGGTCCATGACGACGTCACCTGGCTGGACATGCTGGTCCGTCGCCTCACCGAGCACCACGAGCGCCACCGTGACGACCCGTGGACGGTCGACGACGCTCCCCCACGCTTCATCGCCGGTCAGCTTCGGGCGATCGTCGGCGTCGAGCTGGTGATCAGCCGGATCGAGGCGAAGCTGAAACTCAGCCAGAACCGCTCGGAGGCCGACGTCGCCGGGGTAGTCGCCGGATTGGAGCGGGCCGGCGACTCAGCCGGAGCGGCTGCTGTCGATGCCGCCCGCACCTGAACATTCGGTGCTGGTCACCGCCCGGATCAGTTGCCCGATCGGGCACCTCCGGTGGGCCGTTCTGCTGCCCCAACTGCTCTGACGACGCCTCGGGCCGTTCGTCAGGCTTGGGCCGTGGACGGGAGGCCAGGATGACCCTCGTCGCGAGCATGCCGCCGTCATCGGCCACGGCACCTCTTGCCGCGGTCCGGCCGGCCCGCAGGGCGCCGCAGACCCACCAGCTGCTGCACCTGCAGCGTGCCGCAGGCAACCGCGCCGTGGCCCAATTGCTGTCCGTGCAGCGGTGCGGCTCGACACCGCCGGACCAATGCCCCTGCCACCAGGGCGACTCCGAGGATGACGCCACGGCGCAGCGTGTCGTGGTCGAGCCCTCCCCCTTGCCCATTCCGGTGGTGCAGCGGCACAGCGGGTTTCGGACGAAGGCGGCTCTTCAGACCGAGGTGCTGAACACGCCGGCGCTGCAGAACGCGGCGTCGGCGGCGTCCCTCGCGCTGGAAGTGGGTCAGAGCTCGGGTGACCCGGTGCGGCGATTGCAGCAGGCGTTGACCGCGGCCGGGTTCCCGGTCGCCCAACGTCCACCTTCGACGCCGCGACCCAACAGGCCAACGCCGCGTTCCAGTCCGCGCACGGCATTCCGTTCCCCACCGGGAGGCAGGCCGGCCCGAAAACCCTGTCGACGCTGGACGACCACCTGCTCGGAGCGGCTCCACCGACGCCACCACCGTCCGACTGCGCGAAGTACGAACCGGGTGAGCGGGAGGCGTCGCTGACCTCACCCGGCAAGGCGGTGCGCAGCGGCGGGTTGGGTGGCGACCTGCGGCTGACCGACTTCGCCGCCGGTCGCGGCCGGATGAAACCCGAACACGAGGCGGCGGTGCGGCAGCTGATCAAGGACTTCGACCTGTTCGAACCGGAATCCGCCTTCGAGGTGGAGTTCGTCCGCGGCTTCACCGACCCGGTCGACGCCGAGGAGAAGAACGTCATCCTGCGCGAGGAACGGGCCATCGACGTGTCGTTCTTCCTGCGCACCAATGCTGTTCCGGGGGCGCCCGAAGGGCAGGCCGCCGCCGAAGGGTCCTACGACGCCGGATGCGACCCGGCGACCCGCTCCGATGCGCGCGCGGTCCTGATCCGGCTGCGCAAGCGGGGCGTCAAGCCACCGGACCCGAAACCACCAGCGGCCCGTCGGCTGAAATGCGGCGCCCCGGTCAGCGCCCGGATCGACGCGGCGCTCGCCGCCGCTGTGCCCGACCTGAACGCGGCGGCTGCGGAGTTGCGCACCAAACCGCTGAGTCAACGGGGGCGGGACGCACTCTTTGTGTATTTCCGCACCGAGGACGAGAAGACCGCGGACGCGGTCGCCGTCACGCTGACCACCGCCGCGAACGGGCTGGCCGGCGGGCCGGTGATCGACTGCGCCGCCTTCTTCGGTTGCAGCGAATCCTCGCACGCTGTCACCAATCTCATCACCGGGCAGATCCACATCTGCAACGACGGGGTCCACGACCCCGACGAGGTGAACATGGAACGCACGCTGATGCACGAAGGCATGCACCTGTTCGGCGGGATGGGGGCTCTTGGTGAGCGTTCGCACGGGGACGCCCCGGGTTGCGACGAGAGTGATCTGGCGGGTCTGGGCACCGCATCTCGGCTGAGCAACGCCGATTCCTACGCCGCGCTGGCGATCCGGATGGCCAAAGCCGGTGGCGCGCTGAGTGGCAGCGCCGACCACTTCCACGGTGGGGACCTGCAGCTGGCGACCACCCCCAAAAAGACCAGCACCGTGAAGCTCGCAGACGGACCGGAGTCGTTCAAGGCAACCATTCAGCCGGTCAACGACCTGGCACCGACGATGCAATGGCGGCTGACCGACGGGGCCGGGCGGCATTACCTGCTGCTGAACATTCAGGACGAGATCATCGATCCCAGCATCGCGACCACCTCGACGGTGGTGAAGATCGGCCGGAAGACCCGTGACCTGCTGCAGAGCCGCGGCGTTGCGGACGCCGTGCTCTCGGTGCACGTGGTCAACCGGATCGGGGTGGACCGGACCGTAGCGATGCCCTTGACGTTCACGCCATAGCACCGGCTGACCCCACAGCGGATCTCGTCCCCGGCAAGCGTCGCTGCCGTCATGTGAAGCGTCCGGTGTGGCAACAGAGTGAAGATGCCAGTTCCGACATGCGACATTCCGAGAAACAGACAAAGGTGATGAACTGACCTCGCGCAATCGGCGATGAGATGCTGGAAAGGGAATCCCATGCCTCCTCGCACCCGTCCCCACGGCACGTCGACTCGCCTTCTGCGACGGGTGCTTTGCTCGATGCTGGTGGCAATCCTCGCCTGCGGATTGTTGGCTCAACCCGCGGCGGCCACGCCCCCTGATCGAAGTCGGGCAGTCGATCCCATCGCCAACGCGGCGCGCTATGAGCAGTTGGCAACCGACTGGTGGCTGTGGGTTCTCGGCACGCCGACAACAACCGATGGACCGTTCGACGCGGGCGCAGTTCATTGCGACGTCCATCAACCGCCCGACGTGCTCTTCCTCGCCGCTCCGTTCAACACGAGTTCGACCGTCGAGCGCGTCTGTACGGATCCGGTGGAAGCCGGCACCCAGATCTTCTTCCCGGTGATCACCGCTGAGTGCTCCAACCGAGAGGAAGACCCATTCTTCGGAGCATCCGCCGACGACCGGCGACTGTGTGTGGAGAACAAGCTCTTCAATCCCTCGAAGTTGCGCGTCAAGGTCGACGGCAGATCGCTCGCCGTGTCCGGACGAAAGTATGAGTTCATCCCACCCGACTTCGCCTTTGATTCGGTCAAAGGCAACCCGACCGGCCTGCAAGAAGACGTCAGGGAACAGCACTGCTCGAGGCAACTGGGTGCTGCTCGAACCGCTGAGCCGTGGGTTTCACCGGATCGAGTTCACCGGTAGATATCAGAAGGTCGACTTCGCCATCTCGGTCACCTACGACCTCTACGTGCAGTAGGGATTCGATCGACGCCGCCGGAGCGTGACGCTCAGTCGGCGAGCTATCTGGTCGATCAGCTGCGGGAGTCGTTGCGCGACGGTCATGATCACGATGATCAGCACTAACCGACGAAGCCGCTGATCTGGACGTAGCCCTGGAAGATCACCGCGATCGAGTACAGCAGGATCCCGACCAGCATGCTGCGGAAGCTGTCTGCTTGCGCCTGACTGTCACGACATCGGTGGGCATTTGATGACGGTACGTCCCATATCGGCGTGCCATGACCACCAACAGGAGACATCATCACCTGGCCTCCCCGATAGCATCCGCAGAGAGCGGCACCGGGGAGGGAGCGAGCACATGACCGAGGGTTCAAGCGCCGAAGGCCGGCGAAATATCGGCGTCCTGCTGTTCCCGAATGTCGAGGAACTCGATGCCGTCGGTCCGTGGGAGGTGCTGTCGTACTGGTGTCGCAACTTTCCGCAGGACGGGTGGTCGGTGTTCTGCCTCTCGAAGGACGGCGAGCCGGTGACGGCCGCCAAGGGTCTGGTGATCGGCGCGCATCACTCGATGGCATCGGCCCCACCGCTGGAGGTGCTGCTGCATCCCGGTGGCGCCGGCACCCGCCCATTGCTCCGCGACCCGGAACATCTGGCCTGGGTCCGCGCCCAGCGCGAGGTGGTGCCGTTGATGACCAGCGTCTGCACCGGGTCCCTGGTGTACGCCGCCGCCGGGCTGCTCACCAACCGTCCCGCGACGACGTACTGGTCCAGCTTCGGTGAACTGCTGGCGCTCGACCCGACCGTCCAGACCCGCGAAGACGAAAGGTTCGTCGACGACGGGGATCTGATCACCTCGGCCGGGGTGAGCGCCGGCATCGACATGGCGCTGCACCTGGTGATCCGGCTGGCCGGACCCGAACGGGCGCGGCAGATCCGTCGCGGAATCCAGTACGACCCGGAACCGCCGATCTGACGGTGGCCGGTCAGCTGAGCCGCTCGATGATCATCGCCATGCCCATTCCCCCACCGACGCACATTGTCTCGAGCCCGAGGGTGCCGTCAGTCGAGCGCAGCCCGTTCATCAGAGTGCCGGCGATCCGGGCGCCGGTCATGCCGAACGGATGCCCGACGGCGATGGCGCCGCCGTGCACGTTGAGCTTGTCGATGTCGACGCCCAGGTCGCGGTAGCTGGGGATGACCTGAGCGGCGAACGCCTCGTTGATCTCCACGAGATCCATGTCACTGATGGTCATCCCGGCCCGCGCCAGCGCCTGCCGGGACGCCTCGACCGGCCCGTAGCCCATCAGTTCGGGCGAGAGCCCGGTGACACCGGTGGCGACGATCCGGGCCAGCGGCGTCACCCCGAGGTCGCGTGCCTTCGCATCGCTCATGATCACCAGGGCGGCCGCGCCGTCGTTCAACGGGCACGCGTTCCCGGCGGTGACCCGCCCGTCCGGCCGGAACACCGGCTTGAGTCCGGCGACCGCGTCGAGGGTGACGCCGGGACGCGGGCAGTCGTCGGTGGCGACGACCGTGCCGTCCGGCAGCGTGACCGGCGTGATCTCCCGCGCCCAGAAACCATCGGCGGCCGCCTTTTCGGCCAGGTTCTGGCTGCGCACCGCGAATTCGTCCATCTCCTGCCGACTGACATTCTTGACCAGCGCCAGGTTCTCGGCGGTCTGGCCCATCGCCTGGTAGACGTCGGGCAACAGCCCGGCGTCCCGGGGGTCCGACCACGACGTGGCCTGACCGGTGGCGAGCTCTGCCGACCTGGTCTGCGCGTCGGCAAACAGCGGGTTCTTAGTGTCCGGGAGCGAGTCCGAACTGCCCTTGGCGAACCGCGACACCGTTTCGACGCCGGCCGAGATGAACGCGTCACCCTCCCCCGCCCTGATGGCGTGCATCGCCATCCGTGAGGTCTGCAGCGACGATGCGCAGTAGCGGGTGATCGTGGTGGCGGGCACCCGGTCCATACCAAGCAGCACGGCGACGACGCGGGCCATGTTGAACCCCTGCTCACCTCCGGGCAGCCCGCAGCCGAGCATCAGGTCGTCGATGTCGTCGACGGCCAGTTCGGGCACCTGGTCCAGCGCTGCCCGGATGATCGACGCGGCCAGGTCGTCGGGTCGAACCTGCGTCATCGAACCCTTGAAGGCGCGACCGATCGGCGAGCGGGTGGCGGCGACAATAACGGCTTCCGGCATCTGAACTCCTTCGTTGACAATGCTTCTCGATGACTTGATGGTTTGGACCAGCTGAACTCAGCGGTACAGGGCGACCACCTCGGCCACGCAGGCCGGGCGGTCGGAGTGCTCCAGTTCGAACACCACAGTGAACACCGCTTCGATCCCGGTGGCACGCTCGGTCGCCGTCGTCAGCGTGACAACCCCGTGCAGTCGGCTGCCGACCGAGACCGCGGATCGACTGACGACAGGCCCCGTCGATTGATTGTCCAAGCAAAAAGTCAGATTTCGCGCGGCAATTCCCACCCCGCACCGGCGGCAAGGAGCTCGATGCCGAAAGGGAGCTGATCGAGGCCGCCAACCACGCCCGCATCGAGATCGGGGTGTTCGCGGGGAAGATCGCCCGCGAAACCAGGTCCGCCGGTGTCACACTCGCCCTCGGCACCCAGAAGCTATCCGCGAAAATGCTGGACACCATCCCCGGCGCCGGCGACCTCAAGGTCAACCTTTCCCGGGTGCTGCTCGGCAAAACCTCCTGGGGCGACAGGATGTCCGCACTCCGCGACCCCGACGACGCCCCCGACCTGAACGGCATTGTGCCCCGCGGCCGCGGCCTGTGGGAAACCACCGCGCACCCGGCGCAGGTCATCCAATGCTGGTACGCCACGCAACAAGACTTCCGAGCGGCGCTGGAGGCATCGGTGGACGCACCACATGGAGAAGAAGCGATGAAAGAGCAACGTTCTTCCAAGTCCACACCGCCGGGGCGCCTCCCAGTCAAACCCCGTGGCTTTTGAGCTCAATCAGCTATTAAGACCCGGGACGACGTTGATCACGGCACGATTAATGGTCCCATCATAAGAAGGCGCTTCATCCAAATCTCCGTTCAGGATTCTTGCGAAAGTTTGACCCTTTGGTAGGCAACCCGGGCACATCTCGACCGCGACGACTCGCCGACGGACTATAGGGTCTGGTCGCTCCGAACCTCCTGTCCGAAAAGAGCCTTTTGTACGTATATGAGCGATTGAAGGGTATACCCCAACCTGGCTCATCGGAAGGCCGACATTTCTTTCCTCAGACTTCGCCGTTCAGCGTCTCGACCAACACCGCCTGCTATCTGCCGCACACGTCGAGAGCGTGGACTGGCTGACGGACTGGGTCTACCCGGGCGCGATCCGGACCCTGGTCGAATCGGTGCACGACGCGCTCGACGCGGCGCCCGTGTGGGCGCGGACCGGGCTACTGATGATGATGGCGTTCGCCGTAGTCGTAGGGATCCTGCGGATCGTCGGCAGCCTTGCCGGCCGGCTGGTCGCCGTGGTGGGTAATTGCGGCTCTCGCGGCGGCCCTGTGGGTCTACGGGTCCGAGATCGCGCAGCTGGTAGCCGAGTGACCGACCCGTCGACAGATCACCACGTCATTCGAACGCCTGATCTTGCGCAGTTACAGATCGAGATGAGAATCGATGTTGGGCGAATGAAACCGACCCATCCCAACCGCCGTCAGGTGTCACAGCTGACAACCGGACAGCACTGCCGCGCCACGCTCAACGAGATGCGGTCTCGTCTCATCCGGGCGGCGTGGCATCGAGTGGGTTTGCGATCACCGTTCGGATCGGCAACAGAACGGGTGACCGGAGCATCTGTGCGATCGTGAGGATCCTTGTCGGCAGATATGATTGGTCGCGAGCTTGAGCTCCTGAAGTTTAATAAAATTGAACGGCCTTCCGCTCTTAAACGGCCTTTGCTTCAGATCCGTCGGCCAAACGGTCATTCCACCTGTTGGCGCGTCATGCAACAACTATCGCCGGTCAGCCAACTCCCCGACCTATTTACGATTGAGCTCTAACCGTGATGGACAATGGCAAAGTCTTCGTTTCGACGCCCCACCCTGCAAGTTCGCGAATCAGTGCTACGGTCAGGCAAACCGGACAAAGGAGTCAGGCCCATGTACGGACGGGTAGTGATCTACAGCTTCGATGAGGACCGAGATGCACTCGAGGCCAAGGCGCGCGCTAGCGTCATCCCGCTCGTGACAGGTACGCCGGGTTACCTCGCCTACAGCGTCATGTTCACAGAAGATCGCGTCATATCGTCCAGCGCGTGGGAGTCCGAGGATCACGCCAAGGCAGGAGACGATGCACTCATCGAATGGGTGAAAGCCAACACCACCATGAAGGTGGACCAACGCTTCACTGGAGATCTCGCATGGCTGGAAGTCGCTGGTCGGTAATCAAATTCTCGCGTTTTGCACGGTGTCAAGACCCGACAATCTCTTGCTGCCACGGCCAATCCTTCTTCGTGAGTCGCGCCTGTTGAAACGTCGAGCTTGCACGCGATAGAACCTTCTTCCACGTCCGGTGATCTCCTCACAGTCCGAAGCAGTTCCAGAGCTTCAGCCACTGCATTTCGAGCACCAATGCAGGTCTGGCCCATCTCGACGTCCCCGAACGCTTCGGACTGGTGGTTGACGTCGTTCTCCCGCTCGGCCACCACGCTGCGGATTCGCGAAGGCGGCTCGGCGGCCGGTTGACAGTCGAACGGCTCATGGCCGTGTTGGGCCTGGTGCGTGCCTGCCGCGGTGTCGTCAGACGAACCACCATCGCGGATCCCGCCGCGGAACGGGGCCCGTGATCTGGCGTTGCGGCACTTCCGGCCGCTGACCCCGGACCGGCTGTGGATTGCCGACATCACGCACATCATGGTTCCGAATAGGTATCTACATCTGAACATCGGTGTGTTCAAGACCGAGCGCATCTCTGGCCGAAGCCGGGCTGATCCAGTACCTCGTGAGTGACGGCACCTAACGGCTGTTGGACCGGACATGCCCACCCATCAAATTCCCGCAGTTAGCAGATGCGTTGACCGGCGGGAAACTTGGGCGAACGGCGACCAAGGCGCTATCGGCCGCATTGGTTCTCAGGTTGGGTTTGCTGCTCGGCGGGGTCACAGGTCACGCTGGGCCAGACAGCCATGAAGTTGACCTGCTCCCGCAGGTGGACGTCCGCTACACCCGGATGCAGGTCGAAATAGAGATGGCCCTCGGGGTAGTCCTCGGCGAACAGCGCCGCCACCCACCGGGCGTCGTGGGAGTGCCACGCCTGGATCAGGCGTTCCGCCATGGTCGCCATGGAGCCAAACCTAGACCCCTGCCTTCGGCGCGGCAGCGGCCTCGGCGCGGCACCAGAATGCCTGGGCGTGTTCGCCGATCCGGGCGATCACCAGGGTCGCGGCGGCGGTGGTCGGACCGGTGAGGGCGGGCCGGAGTCGGCGGCGCAGCTCGTCAGGGATCACCGGTGTCCCCCGCTGCTTGATCTCCAGGGTGCCGACCCGGTCCCGGCGTGCCCAACCGGCCACGGTCTTCTCCCGATACGGCGCAGCGTCCAGGACCCTGAACCCGCGGGCGCCGGCCGGCGCCACCGGCCCGGCCAGGTAGGCCAGGTGCGGGTCGACCAGCGACAGTCCGTGCCGGGCCGCGTAGTGCTGCACCAGATGGGCCCGGACGACGGCGGCATCGGGGTCGACGATCACGTCTCCCACCTGCGGAGCCGTTACCTGAACGCCGTCGGCCGGATCGTCGCTGGTCACCTCCCAGCCGGTCACCTCACCACGTTCACCGCCGGACAGCAGCACTGTGGCGCGACGCCCGACGGACGCGAGCTCGGCCGGCCACAGCACCGCCTCCCGGGCGCCGCCGTCCAGCGAGACGATCTCCACCTCGCCGGGCCGATCCAGGCTCTCGTAGTCGATTCCGGGCGGCAACCGCAGCACCGGCGGCCGGTCGGCGTACACCCGGTCCAGGTCGGCGACCGACGGCAGCGTCGAGGTCGAGGTGATCCGCCGGCCCGTGCCATCCCGGCGGGCCGGGTCCGCGTACCCGAGCAGGCCGCGGGTCACCGGAGCCAGCGCATCCGCGACGACGATCCGCGCCGGCAACCCCGCCGTCGCGAGATTGTGTGCGGCCATCGACGCCCGCACCGGATCCAGATCGGACCCCACGGCCACTGAAGCCTCCGCGGACAGGGCGGCCAGATCGGCGCCGATGGAACAGGTCAGGTCGTGCACGCCGAGTCCGGCCAGTCGGCGCGCCCGGTGCACCGCTACCGGCCAGGGTGTCGCCTGCTGTAGTGCCTCGTCGGTGAAGAGCCATCGTTCCGCACGATCGCCCAGCTTCGGCGCCGCGCGCCGCCGGAGCCGGACCGTTTCGGCAACGGCCGCCGCGCGATCATTTAACGTCCGGCGCAGGCGGGTCAGATCGGCCAACAACGACGCGTCGGTCAGCGGCAACTGGTCTGCGGCGCCAAGCGCGTCGGCGCCGTCAGGTCCGGACAGGTACCGGACGTCGTCAAGGCTGAACTGGTAGGCCACAACAGGCTCAGCGGCCGACGAACGTCGCCTTTCCTGGGCCACGCTCCAGGAAGGACGACATCCCGGTCTTCTGGTCCTCGGTGGCAAACAGCTCGGTGAAGCGTTCGGCCTCCAGCTCCAAACCGGCCGCCAACGGTCCGTCGAGCCCGTCGTCGATGGCCCGCTTCGCCGCGGTGAGTGCGGCGGTCGCGCCGGCCGCCAGTCTGCGCGCCAATTCCATGGCCTCGCTGAGCAGCTGTTCGGGTGCGACGGCCCGGTTAGCCAACCCGATGTCCACCGCTTCGACGCCCTTGACCGACCGTCCGGTGAAGATCATCTCCTTGGCCCGGCTCGCGCCGATCAGCCTGGGCAGCCGCTGGGTGCCGCCGGCACCGGGAATGACGCCGAGGGTGATCTCGGGCAGTCCGAGCACCGCGTTCTCGGCGACGATCCGGATGTCCGCGGCCAATGCCAGCTCGCAGCCGCCGCCGAGCGCGTACCCGGAGACGGCGGCGATCACCGGCTGCGGCAGCCGGGCGACGGCGGTCACCGCATCGTTCAGGCCCTTGCCCACCACGGCGATCTCGCCGGGATGCAGGTCCGCCATCTCCTTGATGTCGGCGCCACCGCAAAACGCCTTCGTCCCGCCGTACAGCACGACCGCCCGGATCTCCCGGTTCTGGCTCACCTGCTCGGCGACCTCCCGCAGCTCCCGGTGGATGACCGTGTTCAGCGCGTTCACCGGGGGTCGGTCAAGCCTGATCACCCCCACTGCGCCGTCGATCTCGAGACGGACGAACTCACCCATGACATTCCTCCTTGTCCTTCGAGCAGCCGGTCGGGTCGCAGCGGTCAGCGGGCAAACGCGAAATACCGGCCGGCCCTGGCCTCCAATGTCAGATTCATCCCGAACGTCTCCGAGAGTGCCTGCTCGGTCAGGGTTTCCGCCATCGGGCCGGCACCGATCACCTTGCCACCGCGCATCAGCAGCACGTGACTGAACTCGGCCGGGATCTCCTCGACGTGGTGGGTGACCAGCACGGTGGTCGGCGCGAACGGATCAACCGCCAGCACCGACAGCCGGCCGAGCAGATCCTCCCGTCCGGCCAGGTCGAGCCCGGCCGCCGGTTCGTCAAGCAGCAACAGTTCCGGGTCCGTCATCAGTGCCCTGGCCGCCAGCGCCCGCTTGCGCTCGCCCTCGGAGAGAGTGCCGTACAGCCGGTCGGCCAACCTCTCGATGCCCATCGCGGCCAGCAGCTCTCGGGCCCTGGCGAAGTCGAGCTCGTCGTACCGCTCCCGCCACCGGCCGACGACGCCGTAGCCCGCCGACACCACCACGTCGATGACGGTCTCGTTGGGCGGCACCCGACCCGCCAGCGAGGCCGACGACAGCCCGATCCGAGGTCGGATCTCCGTGACGTCCACGGCGCCGAGTCGCTCGCCCAGCACGTGCACCCGGCCGGTGGTCGGGAACATCTGCGCGGACGCGATCTGCAGCAGAGTCGTCTTTCCCGCGCCGTTCGGGCCGAGGATCACCCACCGCTGGTCGACATCGACGTTCCAGTTCACCGCGTCGAGCAGCACGGACGTCCCGCGCCGGACGGTCACCTCCATCAGGTGCACCACGGAATCCGGCCCCGGCATGATCGACTGGTGGACTGACGTCAACGGGCTGGAGGTCACGGGCGCCATTGTTGCGCACCCGGGTCGGTGATGTTCCGGCAGCGTGGCCGTCGCGGGGGCGGCCTTCCCTTCGAGCACCGTGGTACTTGCGGCAGCATGGATCGGGGAGAATCGACCGATGCCCCACCGCCCCGCCGCCACCGATTCCGACAGTTCGGTCACCCCTTCCGACCTGTTCGATGACGTTGACCTGCCCGTCAGCACCGCGTATGCCGACCAGGTCGACGGTGTCGACGGAAGCCACCCGGTCGGCGAGATCGATGCCGCCACCATCGTTATCGGCACGTCCGTCAAAGACGGCACCCCGGCGACGGACGATCACAAGGCGGGCAGGAAGAAGCGGAAGGGCAAGGGCCGCGGCCGTCCCGGTCAGATCGATCCACAGGCGGAGCCCCGGGTCGGATCCTCACCGTTCCCGGGCCTGCCGTACCCGTTGGGTGCAACCCCCTATGAGGGCGGCACCAACTTCGCGGTCGTCGCCGACGGGATCCCGGGCGTGTCGGACGTCCAGCTCTGCCTGATCGACCGTGACGGCACCGAGCGTCGCTACCCGATGGCCGAGCGCACCTACGGCATCTGGCACACCTTCGTGCCGGACATCGGACCGGGGCAGGCCTACGGCTTCCGGGTACCGGCGAGGGACCCTTCGAAGATCCTCCTCGACCCGTACGCCCGGCGGGTCACCACCACGGAGTACGACCTGGTGGCGGCCGCCTCGCACGGCGTCGACACGCTGGGCAAGGTGCCGTTGGCCGTGGTCACCACCGGGATCGACCGGCGGCACCGCTCGGGTTCGATGCGCCCGTTCGTGCCGTGGGAGCAGACGGTGATCTACGAGGCGCATGTCGTCGGCCTGACCCAGCTGCATCCCGACATCCCGGACGAGTTGAAGGGCACCTTCAAGGGGGTGGCGCACCCGTCCGTCATCGACCATCTGAAGAGCCTGTCGGTGACCACCCTGGAACTGCTCCCGGTGCAGGCCAGCGCCGCCGAGCCCGGCCTGCTCGCCACCGACCGGCAGAACTATTGGGGTTACTCGACTCTCGCCTATTTCGCGCCGAATCCGCGGTACGCCACCGAGCCGGGCCGGGAAACGGTGGAGTTCATCGAGATGGTGGATGCGTTGCACGAGGCGGGCATCGAGGTCGTCCTCGACGTCGTCTACAACCACACCTGTGAGGGCGGGCCGGGTCTGATGGCAGACCTGTCCTGGCGCGGGTTCTCGCCGGGGTCGTACTACCTGCCGGACGGCCGGGACATCACCGGCTGCGGCAACACGCTGAACGCCGCGACGCTGCCGGTGATCCGGATGATCACCGATTCGCTGCGGTACTGGTCCGACACGCTGGGCGTGGACGGTTTCCGATTCGATCTGGCGTCCGTGCACGGCCGTCCGGACGGTGGCCCGTTCACTGCGGGATCGGCGCTGCTCTCGGCGATCGCGGCCGACCCGGTGTTGTCCGCCCGCAAGCTGATCGCCGAACCATGGGACGCCACCGGCGAGGGCTACGCGGTGGGCGGCTTCGGGGTCAATTGGACAGAGTGGAACGATCGCTTCCGGGACACCGTCCGCGATTTCTGGCGGGGTGCCGCCGGGATCCGGGATCTCGGTTACCGGCTGTCCGGGTCGTCCGACCTGTACGCACCCGGCCGTCGCCCGTGGGCCTCGATCAACTTCGTCACCGCGCACGACGGCTTCACCCTGCGGGACCTGGTCTCCTACAACCACAAGCACAACGAGGCCAACGGTGAGAACAACCGGGACGGCACCGACAACAACCGCTCCTGGAACCACGGCGTCGAAGGCGAGACGAATGACGAGCTGATCCTCGCCTTGCGTGCCCGGGCGGCCCGCAACATCGCCGCCACCCTGCTGCTGTCCACCGGCACTCCGATGGTGAACATGGGTGACGAGGTGTGGCGCACCCAGGACGGCAACAACAACGCCTACTGCCAGGACAACGAGATGAGCTGGCTGGCCTGGCCGGAGGTGCTCGGCGGGGCCGACGCCTCGCCCGCGGCGGAGAACATGCTGGCGTTCTTCCGTCGGACCCTGGCCATCCGCAGCGAGGCTCCGGCACTCCGACAGGGTGAGTTCTTCGACGGCCGCGCCCCCGGCGGCGGCGACGGCATTCCCGACCTGGTGTGGTTCAGCCCGGCCGGCCGGCCGATGACCGATGACGACTGGTTCGACGGCTCCCGCCGCACGCTGATGATGTGGATCGACGGCCGCGACGTCCGCGGGCACACCACCGGTGGTGAGCCGCTGACCGACGTCTCCTGGCTGCTGGTGCTGCACGCCGACGCCGAACCGACCGCCATCACTCTTCCCGGAATGCCTTACGGCAGCAGCTATTTCCCGGTGCTGGACACCGACACCGCCACCGGCGAGCCGCTGCAGCCAAAGCCGCTGCCGGTCGGCGAGACCTTGACGATCCCCGGCCGGACAGTGTGGCTACTGCGCGCCGATCGGTCCCACGTCATCGCCGCCTCGACGGCCGGGGTGTAGCGCCTGACTCAACTCGGCGCGGGCCAGTGGTCAGGCGGCGCCGGCCAACCGTCGTTGCGCGTCGTCCCGGTCGACGCCCAGTTCGGTGAGGAGTTCGGCGGCGGGGTCGGGCTGTTGACGTTCGAGCAGGGCAAGCGCCAGGTGTCGCGGGGTGATCCGGCGGGCCTTCTCGCCGGTGGTCAATACGAGCGTCCTGGTGATCACCTCGCGCGCCCCGGAGGTAAAGCTCTGCGCGCGAAATCGTGCCCGCAGCCGGGGCTGCGGCAGGTAGCCGCCGAGATCGATGCCGATCGACTCCAGCGCCTTGCGATCCAGCACGTCGGCCGTCGTCCGGGCAGCGTCCAGACTGACGCCGAGCGCTCCGGCGCTGCCGGAATCATGCAATAGCCCCAGCAGCAGGTGATCCGTGCCGATCCGGCGGTCGCCGCGACGACTTGCCTCCTCGGCGCTGACCCGCACCGCTTCCCGGGTGGCCCCGGCGAATCTTTCGAACATGACGAAATCCCTTCTCTCACTTGCCGTATTTGGCGTGTACCGATTGCCGTGACACACCCAGTGCGTCGCCGATCTGCTCCCACGACCAACCCTGCTGTCGGGCGATCTCCACGTGGGTGGCCTCGACCAGGTCGGCCAGCCGGCGCAGCGCACCGGCAGCGCGCAACCCCGATGCCGGGTCCGTCGAACGAATCTGGGTGAGTAAACCGTCGGTGACCATGCTGTCAGTCTGCATTGACACGGATGTCGTTGTCAACCCAGACTGACATTTTGTTGGCCGGCGGCGACACGACCCGGTTCGGGCTGGAACAGTAAGGGCATGAGTTCGGCGCCACCACCGTCACCGACCCCGGATCCGGCCGCATCGACGGCCGCCTTCCTGGGCTCGGCGCACCCTGCGGCCCGCGCCGATCGACTGGTGGCCGAGCGGTACCGGCTCGACGAGATGATCGGTCACGGCGCGTCCGGCAGCGTGTGGGCGGCGACCGATCAGCTGCTCCGCCGCCGGGTGGCGCTGAAGAAGTTGAGCATCCCGCGCAACATCAGTCCGGCCGACGCGGAGGCAGTGCGGGCGCGGACGTTGCAGGAGGCCAGGGCCGCCGCGGCGCTGTCCAATCCGCACGTCGTGACCGTCTTCGACATCCTGTCCAGCACCGAAACCGGGCCGGTCATCGTGATGGAACTGCTGACCGGCACGCCGCTGAACAAGATCATCGCCCGGTTGGGCAGGCTGGCGCCGGGGCAGGCCGGCACCGTCGGGATCGCGATCGGATCGGCGCTGCTGACCGCGCACGCCGCGGGTATCACCCATCGGGACGTGAAGCCGTCCAACGTGGTGATCGGTGAGACCGGGCTGATCAAGCTCACCGATTTCGGGATCGCCCGCAACTTCCAGGATCGGCCGCTCAGTGGCTCGAGGACGATCGAGGGTTCCCCGGCCTACCTGGCGCCGGAGATCATCGGCGGTGACCCACCCGGTCCGATGTCCGACACCTGGAGCCTGGGCGCCCTGCTGTTCGCCTGCGTGGAGGGCAGGCCGCCGTTCGACGCCGGCAGCGGACTGGACACGGTGGCCGCCGTGGTCAACGACCCGGTGCCGCCGCATCCGCACGCCGGTTCGCTGGACGAGGTGATCGACGGCCTGCTGGTGAAATCGCCCAGCCTGCGGATGGGGATCGAGGAGGCGGTGAACCGGCTGAGCTACACGGCCGATGACCCGTCCGGCACGCACTTCCAATAGTCGCGGCCTGCCACCGGGACCACTGGACGCCTCGGGAATGGGTCGGCCCGCCGACACGCCCGCCTGCGCGCAGCTTGCGGGCTGCAATGGTTGCTAGCCGCATGCTGCAGTCATCGTGAAGCGGCAGCTCGACCCCAGAAGTGCTGCGGGGTCGGGCGTGTCGCGGTCCTGGGTCGCCGCAACCCGGGCGATGACACGTCGGCACCGTGCGCACCCAGCGGAGAGGGAACGCCACGACGAAACGACCCCGACCGGCAACGGGATCGTCGCTCGGCCGGGGTCGGGTCAAGGTTGTGCTTGAGGGCGGGATCAGAAGAGCTGGCTGATCCCGGTGCCGACGACCACGGCCGCGATGGCGGCGAACAGGGTGCCCATCACCCGCGGGGCGGTGTGGAACATCTGGCCGACGGCAGTTGTCGGGGAAAGGGTGGCGGTACCGGTGTTCTCGTTCATGGTGACTCCTTGTCGCATCGCCCGGGATGACATGCCGGGCCTCGTTGTGCATCGTGGTGATACGACCTATAGATGCCTGACGGGTGCGAAAGGATGCGTCCGGGTGAGGGCAATCACCCCACCCGTCCCCAACGGTGTTGATCAACCACTTGTGGTCGCGTTTTTCGCCCGCAAGCATGCCAGAGTGGTTGATCAACAAGGGGTTTGCCGGTCGTCGGGGCTCGAGCGTTTCGCCGGGGTTAGCCGGCGCCGCGGAGCCGACCTCAGGCGGTGGTCACCAGCCCCATCTCGGCCGGCGAGGCCAGCAGCTCGTTCCTCGGCAGCACCCGAACCGTGTACCCGACCGCACCCGACCTGGTCAGCGGTAAGTGCACCTCGTACCGGTGGCCGGCCCGCCCGTCCGGATCGGAGCCGTCCAGGAAAGTCATGTCCACGGCGACGATGTCGTGCAGTTGCTCGTTGACATCGACCCGCCCGGTGACGGCCTGCACGCAGACGTCCTCGGGGGCGAGCCCGCCGAGTTCGACGTTCGCCCGCAGCGTCATGATGTTGCCCAGCGACGGTTCGGTGCCGATGCCGGAGGTGTCCACGTTCACCACCCGGACGCTCGGCCAGGCGGCCCGCACCTGCTCCTTCCAGGCGGCCAGTCCCTTGGCCACCGTCAGGTCACCGGTCACCGCCCTGGAGGACGCGCAGGCCGGTCCGTAGTACCCGGTGACGTAGTCGCGCACCATCCGGGTGGCCTGCACCTGCGGGCCGAGGTAGGCCAGGGTGTGCCGCACGGTGTCCACCCAGCCGTCCGGCCGGCCGGATTCCGCGCGCCGGTAGAACAGCGGCGCCACCCGCTTCTCGATCAGGTCGTAGAGCGCGGCCGCCTCCAGGTCGTCCCGGCGGTTGTCGTCGCCGACCCCGTCGGCCGTCGGGATGGTCCACCCGTCGTGACCGTCGTACAGCTCGTCCCACCAGCCGTCGGAGATCGACAGGTTCAGCCCGCCGTTCAGCGCGGCCTTCATCCCGGACGTCCCGGACGCCTCCTGCGGGCGGATCGGGTTGTTCAGCCAGACGTCCGCGCCCGCGCACAGCACGGCGGCCATGCCCATGTCGTAGTCGGGCAGGAAGACGATCCGGTGCCGGATGGTCGGGTCGTCGGTGAACCGGACCATCTCCTGCATGTACCGCTTGCCGCCGTCATCGGCCGGGTGAGCCTTGCCGGCGATGACGATCTGCACCGGCCGCTCGGGGTCCAGCAGGATGGCCCGCAACCGGGCCGGGTCGCGAAGCATCAGGGTCAACCGCTTGTAGGTCGACACCCGGCGGGCGAACCCGATGGTCAGGATGTCCGGATCCAGGATCGACTCGGTCCAGCCCAGTTCGGCGACGGTCGCGCCGCGCTGCAGGTGGGAGCGGTGGATGGTGGCCCTGGCCAGCGCGACCAGCCGTTGCCGCAGGGTGTTGCGCAGCTCCCACAGCCGCTCGGAGGAGACCTTGTCGGCGGCCGGCCACACGGCGGCCGACGCCAGGTCCTGCCAGTCGGCCATGTCGCCGGCGACGTCGTACATCTCACGGGCCGCCCAGGTCGGCAGGTGGACGCCGTTGGTCACCGAGCCGATCGGCACCTCGTCGGGTTCGAAACCCGGGTACAGCGGCGCGAACATGTTCCTCGAGACCTTGCCGTGCAGCTTGGCCACCCCGTTGGCTCGCTGCGCCAACCGAAGGCCCATGTGCGCCATGTTGAACCGGCTGGGATCGTCCTCGGAACCCAACGCGATCACCTCGTCCACCACCAGCCCGGGCAGCAGCCGGGACATCCCGCCGCTGCCGGCGTCCAGGTAGTGCCGCACCAGGTCGACCGGGAAGCGGTCGATGCCGGCCGGCACCGGGGTGTGCGTGGTGAACACCGTGCCGGCGCGCACCGCGGACAGTGCCTCGGCGAAGGTCAGGCCGTGTTCGGTGATCAACGAGTTGATCCGTTCCAGCCCGAGGAACCCGGCATGGCCCTCGTTCATGTGGAAGACCTCCGGCAGCGCGTGCCCGGAGACCTCTGCGTAGGCGTTCACCGCCCGCACGCCGCCGATGCCGAGCAGGATCTCCTGCTTGATCCGATGGTCCTGGTCACCGCCGTAGAGCCGGTCGGTGGTGCCGCGCAGGAAGTCGTCGTTGTCCTCGTTGTCCGCGTCCAGCAGCAGCAACGGCACCCGGCCGACCTGGGCGAGCCAGATCCGCGCGGTGAGCAGCCGGCCGCCCGGCATCGGCACGCTGATCGAGAGCTGCTGCCCGTCGGCACCGAGCACCCGCTCGATGGGCAGCCCCTGCGGATCGTGTGCCGGGTAGTGCTCCTGCTGCCAGCCTTCCCCCGACAGCGACTGCCAGAAGTAGCCGAAGCGGTACAGCAGACCGACACCGATGATCGGAACCCCCAGGTCGGAGGCCGATTTCAGGTGGTCGCCCGCGAGGATGCCGAGGCCGCCGGAGTAGTTGGGCAGCGCTTCGGTGACCCCGAATTCCATCGAGAAGTAGGCGATGGCGGCCGGGAGTGTCCCGCCGATCTTCTCCTGGTGCTGGTACCAGCGTGGGTCCTGCAGGTAGTGATCCAGGTCGGCGGCCAGGCCGTGCATGCGGGCCAGGAACCCCTCGTCACCGGCCAGTTCCTCCAGCCGGGACACCGAGACGGCGCCGAGCAGCTTGAGCGGGTCACCCTCCACCCGGGCCCAGAGCTCCCGGTCGATGTCGGCGAACAGGTCCTGGCTGGCCGGATGCCACGCCCAGCGCAGGTTGCGGATCAGCGCGCCGAGGGGCTGCAACTGCGGCGGGAGCTGCGGTCGGACGGTGAACCGTCGGAGAGCTTTCACCAGGAGAATTTAGCCTTACCCGTCCGGGATGTACTACTCAGCGAGTCGCCCGCCGGAACGGCCGGGTGCCGACAAACTGCCGGTGGTATCGATTTAGCACTCGACTCGCGAACCTCCGTGGACGGTCTCGCAGCAGGTCCGCGCTGGTCTGCACGGGCGCAGCATCACCGGTAGGTTTGGCCCCGTGGCCGCCGACCCGGACTCCCGCCGCTCGGCTGCGGACTCCCCTGCCACCGGGTCCGCCAGGCTCGTGCCGGGGTCGATCGCCCCGAGAAGAACGGCCCCGAGAAGAATCAATCCGGCCGGTCCGGGAACAGCACTTCGGGAACCGGCGGGCCGCGGCCCGGTCCGGCTGACAAGAACCGCGAGTTTCACGAGAACTGAAAAAGGTGAGCATGACCCATACAGACCCCGATGGCACCATCCACGAACCCATGGCCAGCGACTTCATCTCCGCCCGTCCGATCGCCGGCGGCGCGAACGACCGCGAGTGGTACAAGCGCGCGGTGTTCTACGAGGTCCTGGTCCGAGCGTTCGCCGACTCCAACGGCGACGGAACGGGTGATCTTCGCGGACTGATCGACAAACTCGACTACCTCTCCTGGCTCGGCGTCGACTGCCTCTGGCTGCCGCCGTTCTACGACTCGCCTCTGCGCGACGGCGGCTACGACATCTCGGACTACCGCAAGGTTCTGCCCGAGTTCGGCACCGTCGAGGACTTCGTGGCACTGCTGGATGCCGCGCACGAGCGCGGGATCCGGGTGATCACCGACCTGGTGATGAACCACACCTCCGACGCCCACCAGTGGTTCCAGGAATCACGTCGGCACCCGGACGGTCCGTACGGCGACTACTACGTCTGGCGCGACGACGACACCGGTTACCCCGACGCACGCGTCATCTTCGTCGACACCGAGCCCAGCAACTGGACTTTCGACCCGGTCCGCAAGCAGTACTTCTGGCACCGCTTCTTCTCCCACCAACCGGATCTGAACTTCGAGAACCCGGCCGTGGGCGACGAGATGATCGACACCCTGCGGTTCTGGCTCGATCTGGGGCTGGACGGATTCCGGCTGGACGCCGTGCCGTACCTCTTCGAGGAGGAGGGCACCAACGGCGAGAACCTGCCCAAGACACACGAATTCCTCAAGCGCTGCCGGAAGGTGATCGACGAGGAGTACCCGAACACCATCCTGCTGGCCGAGGCCAACCAGTGGCCGGCGGACGTCGTCGACTACTTCGGTGACCCGGAGACCGGTGGCGACGAATGCCACATGTGCTTCCATTTCCCTTTGATGCCAAGAATTTTCATGGCGGCCAGGCGCGAGCAGCGGTTCCCGATCTCGGAGATCCTCGCCCAGACACCGGCTATCCCGGAAAGTGGCCAGTGGGGCATCTTTCTGCGTAACCACGACGAGCTGACGCTCGAGATGGTCAGCGACGAAGATCGCGACTACATGTGGAACGAGTACGCCAAGGACCCGCGGATGAAGGCCAACATCGGCATCCGCCGGCGACTGGCCACCCTGCTGGACAACGACACCAACCAGCAGGAACTGTTCACCGCGATGCTGCTCTCGCTGCCGGGATCGCCGGTGCTGTACTACGGCGACGAGATCGGCATGGGCGACAACATCTGGCTCGGCGACCGGGACGGCGTCCGCACCCCGATGCAGTGGTCGCCGGACCGGAACGCGGGCTTCTCCCGCTGCGATCCGGCGCGGCTCTACCTGCCGGCGATCATGGACCCGATCTATGGTTTCCAGACGGTCAACGTCGAGGCGCAGATGAACTCCACTGCCTCGCTGCTGCACTGGACCAGACGGATGATCGAGATTCGCAAGCGGTACGCGGCGTTCTCGGTCGGGCAGTTCACCGACCTCGGCGGCTCGAACCCGACGGTGCTGTCGTACACGCTGCATTTCGATGGCGAATCGGGCGGCATCACCGGGCCGGCGCACACCGTGTTGTGCGTGAACAACCTGTCCCGTTTCCCCCAGCCGGTCGAGCTCGACCTGCGCGAGCACATCGATGCCGTGCCGATCGAGCTGACCGGACACACGCCGTTCCCCCGGATCGGTCAACTGCCCTACCTGTTGACCCTGCCCGGACACGGCTTCTATTGGTTCGACATCACCAGTCGATCGGAAGGGATGTGAGCATGAATACCGTTGGCGTACCTGATCATGACCTCGTCCCGTTGCTCGTCGAGTACCTGCCCCACCAGCGTTGGTTCTCCGCGAAGGGGCAGCAGCTGCAGCCCAGCGACATCGACATCACCCACCGCACCACCGTCGCCGAGAACTACTACGACGCCGACATCGAGCAGGTGCTGTTCACCGTCCGCACGCCGACCGGGCCGCACCGCTACCAGCTCTGGATCGGCTGGACCTGGCAGCTGGCGGACCGGTTGGCGCACGCCACCATCGGCGCCGTCGGCGGTCGCACCGGTTACGACGCACTGTCGGACACCAACGTGTCCCGGTTGTTGCTCGAGGCCATCGACCAGGACAGGGATTTCGGCGAGGGGCTGCGGGCCCGCCGCGAGGCCGGCGCCGAGATCGACACCACCGCCGAGGGTCTGGTGATCGGGGCGGAGCAGTCGAACACCTCGATCGTCTACGGGCACTCGGCCATCCTGAAGATCTTCCGCCGGTTGGAGCCGGGCCCGAACCCGGACGCCGAGATCCACCGCGCGTTGTACGCGGTCGGCTCGACGCACATCGCGCAGGCCAAGGGTGAGTTCGTCGGGCCGGTGGACGGTGAGGAGACCACCCTCGGGCTGCTGACCGAGTTCTTCGCCAACAGTGCGGAGGGCTGGGCGATGGCGACCTCCAGCGTCCGCGATCTGATGAGCGAGGGTGACCTGCGGGCCGACGAGGTGGGCGGGGACTTCGCGTCCGAGTCGTTCCGGCTCGGCGAAGCCGTCGCCGCGGTGCACGCCGACCTGGCCCGGGCGTTCGGCACCAACATCGCCGGCCACGACGAACTCGCCCGGCTGCTGGACCGGATGCGGGAGGACGCGAACGCAGCGGCCGACCTGGTGCCGTCCCTGGCCGAACACCGCGCCGGGATCCTGGCCGCCTTCGACCGGGCATCGGACCACGCGGCCGGTTTCAACATGCAGCGGATCCACGGTGACCTGCACCTCGGGCAGGTGCTCCGGACGCTGAATGGTTGGAGCATCATCGATTTCGAGGGTGAGCCGTCGAAATCACTGGAGTACCGGCGGGCCATGCACAGCCCGCTCAAGGACATCGCCGGGATGCTGCGTTCGTTCGACTACGCCGCCCGCGGCCAGGTGGTCAGTCCGTACACCGACGCCCAGCACAAGTACCGCGCGGCGGAATGGGCGGACCGGAATCGCAAGGCGTTCAGCGACGGGTACGCCGCTGCAGCGGGCACGGACCCACGACTAGCCGGTAGCCTGCTTCGAGCCTTCGAACTCGACAAAGCGATCTATGAAGTTGTCTACGAACACGGACACCGGCCGTTGTGGGAAGTCATCCCACTACAGGCCGTTGTCGCCCTCATCAACACCGGAGGTATCTCGTGACCACCACCACCCCCTCGGATTCCTCCCCTGACGCCCAGGAGCCGAAGAAGCCGACCCGGGCCCGCAAGCCGGCAGCAACCGCTGCCGACGGCACCGCGGCCAAGCCCACCCGGTCACGTGCGGCGGCGAAGCCCAAGGCCGCTGCCGCCGATACGGCGGCCAAAGCACCTGCTGCGAAGCCCGCCGCGAAGACGGCCGCCGCCAAACCCGCGGCCAAGCGCGCCCCGGCCAAGAGCCGCGCCAAGGCGGCAGACACCCCGGTGGCCGGCGGCGCCGTCGAGACACCGCTGGCGCCCGACACGCCGGCCGAGGTGCCCGCCGGTGCAGGTGGCCCCCGCGGTCGAGGAAGCACCGCCGAGCCCGCCGCCCGGGCCGAGCACGGACGACTACGAGAAGCTGATCGGCGGCGACACCCACAACCCGCACGGCATTCTCGGGGCGCATCCGCAGGGCGACGGGACGACGATCGTCCGCACTCTGCGGCACCACGCGCAGAACGTGACCCTGCTCCAGGAGGGCAAGGAGGTCCCGTTCGAACACACCCACGGCGGGGTGTTCTCGGCGGTGATCGACGGGCCGGTCGGTGACTACCGGATCCGGGTCGATTACGGACCCGGGGCTATCTACGAGGTGGACGACCCGTACCGCTGGCTGCCCACCCTCGGCGACATCGACCTGCACCTGATCGGCGAGGGTCGGCATGAGAACCTCTGGGACGTCCTCGGCGCCAGGTACCGCACCTACGACACCGCCAGCGGCCCGGTCAGCGGCACCTCGTTCGCGGTCTGGGCGCCCAGTGCCCGCGGCGTGCGGGTGACCGGCGACTTCGACCACTGGTCAGGGGCCGGCACACCGATGCGCTCGCTCGGCTCGTCCGGGGTCTGGGAACTGTTCGTCCCCGGCATCGGCGAGGGCACCAGGTACAAGTTCCAGATTCTGGGTCAGGACGGCGTGTGGCGGGAGAAGGCCGACCCGATGGCCTTCGCCGCCGAGGTCCCGCCGGCCACCGCCTCGGTGGTCACGGTTGCCAAGCACGAGTGGAACGACGCCGAATGGATGGCCACCCGGGCCGAGACCGACCAGCTCAACGGGCCGTTGTCGATCTACGAGATCCACGCCGGGTCCTGGAAGATGGGTCTGGACTACCGGTCGATGGCCGACGAGCTGATCGCCGAGCTCGCCGAGACCGGGTTCACCCACGTCGAGTTCCTGCCGTTGGCCGGCCACCCGTTCGCCCCGTCCTGGGGTTACCAGGTGACCTCGTACTACGCCCCGGACGCCCGGTTCGGCTCTCCGGATGATCTGAAGTACCTGATCGACCGGCTGCACCAGGCCGGCATCGGCGTCATCCTGGACTGGGTGCCGGCGCACTTCCCCAAGGACGAATGGGCCCTGGGTCGGTTCGACGGCACCTCGCTCTACGAGCACGCCGACCCGCGGCGCGGTGAGCAGCCCGACTGGGGCACCTTCGTCTTCGACTTCGGTCGTCGCGAGGTCCGCAACTTCCTGGTGGCGAACGCGCTCTTCTGGCTGGAGCAGTACCACATCGACGGCCTGCGGGTCGATGCGGTTGCATCGATGCTGTACCTGGACTACTCCCGCGAGGACGGCCAGTGGCTGCCGAACATCTACGGCGGCAACGAGAATCTCGACGCGGTTGCCTTCCTGCAGGAGACCAACGCCACCGTCGGCAAGCGGGTCCCCGGCGTGCTGATGATCGCCGAGGAATCGACCGCGTGGCCGGGCGTCACCCGTCCCGACTCATCTCGGCGGACTGGGCTTCCACCTGAAGTGGAACATGGGCTGGATGCACGACAGCCTGGGCTACATCTCCCGGGATGCGATCTACCGGTCGTGGCACCACAACGAGATGACGTTCTCGCTGATGTACGCATTCTCCGAGCAGTTCGTGCTGCCGATCTCGCACGACGAGGTGGTGCACGGCAAGGGCTCGCTGTGGTCGAAGATCCCGGGCGACGAATGGCAGAAGGCCGCCACGCTGCGGACCTTCCTGGCCCACCAGTGGGCGCACCCGGGCAAGCAGCTGCTGTTCATGGGCCAGGAGCTCGGCAACCCGTGGGAGTGGAACCAGGCAATCCAGATCCCTTGGCAGCTCAAGGATTACCCACTGCACAACGGGGTGCGCACGCTGGTCGGTGACCTCAACCGGGTGTACAAGTCCAGTCCGGCGCTGTACTCCCAGGACTTCAGCCCGTCCGGCTTCACCTGGCTGGATGCCAACGATCGGGAGGGCAACGTCCTTGCCTACCTGCGGTGGGGCTCGGACGGTTCGGTGATCGCCTGCGTGCTGAACTTCGCGCCGATGCCGCACAGTGGGTACCGGATCGGTCTGCCGTTCGCCGGGGTCTGGCGGGAGGCGGTGAACACCGACTCCGAGCTCTACGGCGGTTCCGGTGCCGGCAACATGGGCGAAGTCATCGCTTCCGAGCACCCGTCCCACGGGCAGCCGGCTTCGGCGACCATCACCATCCCGCCGCTCGGCGCACTGTGGTTGGTCCCCGAATCGGGACAGTAGACAGCGGTTCCCAGGGACGCCGATCCGGCCGGGTCGGCGTCCCTCGGCTGTCCGGGGTGCTGCTGGCCGCGTTGATCCTGATCCCGGCCGTTGCCTTGCTGGCGGTGCTGGTGCTGCCCGGTGGGGTCGGCACCTCCGTCCCCGGAGAACCGGTCGCGGCCGAGCGGATCGACACCGACACCCCGGCCGTGCCGATCCAGGTGGTCGGCTCGTTCCCCGGTTCGGCGGACGGCGACCGCGCGGTCGCGGCCGTACTGGCCGATCTGCAGGACTTCTGGGCCGGCCAGCTCACCGGCGGTGACGGCTTCGTCCCGCCGACCGGCGGCTACGTCTCGATGGATTCCGCACCACCGGAGGGTTCCGGCCTGCGCAGCTCGGCGCTGTGCATCACCGATCCGGCGCAGATCGCCGGGAATGCCTACTACTGCCCGCAGGGCGACGGCATCGTGTTCGATTCCTCGGCCCTGGTCCCGGTGCTGCTGAACCAGTACGGCAGCGCCGGGTTGGCCGCGTCCTTCGCGCACGAGTTCGGGCACGCGATCCAGGCGCAGATCGGCCCGACCGCCGCCGACCGGGTCAAGGACCCGGATCGCTACCCCTCGATCCTGATCGAGGCCCAGGCCGACTGCGATGCCGGCGCCTTCCTCGACTGGGCGGCCGGCGGCGCCGGCGATCGGATCCATCTCCCGCCGAGTTCGCTGACCCGTGCCGTGGCACCACTTCTCGACTTCCGCGACCCGGCGACGATCTCCCCGCTGGATCCGACCGCGCACGGACTCGGGCTCGACCGGCTGAGCTTCGTGCTGATCGGGTTGCGGGGCGGCGCCACCGCGTGCCCGGAGTTGACGACCGCCGATCTGCCGCTGACCCTCGGTCGCGAGGGGGTCACCACCAGCCCTCCGTCGACGCTGCCCCGGTTCGCCAGGACCGCCGACGCGGTGGACGCGGCAACTGCATCGATCGCCGCGTTCGCGGCCGTTCAGCAATGGGCGATCCCGGCCGGCGAACCGAGCGCGCCCGATCCCGCCGATCTGGCGCTGGCCGAGCCGCTGGGCCAGTTCGCGGCGGCGGCAGCGGTGGCGCTGGCGACAGGGCGAGAGGTCACCGGGACAGATGTCGGCGCCGCGTGCTTCACCGGCGCCTGGGCGGCCTCGGTGTTCGGCCGGGCCGGGGTGGACGAGTTGGGTTCCTGGCCCACCGATGCCGACGAGGCGTTGGACCTGATCCGGTCCAGGCCCGGCGCCGGGTTCGACGAACTGGCCGGCTACGCCGACGGCTTCCACCAGGGCAAGGCCGCCTGCTGAGTTCGTCCTGCAGCGTGCTCAGTACAGCGCTCTCAATACAGCGCAGCCGCCAGGGCACGTCTGGCCTTGATCACCTGTTCGTCGTCCGGCGGGAACAGGGTGAACAGCTCGACCAAGTGCTCCCGCGCGGCGGTCCGCTCGTCACCCGTAGTGCGCCGGACGGTGGCCACCAGCCGGGCGAACGCACCCTCGACATCACCGGCGGCCAGTTGCGAATCGGCGGCGTCACGTTGGGCTGCGACATCGTCCGGGGCGGCGTCCGCCTTGCTGATCACGTCCGGGCCGTGCTGCTCGACCCTGGCCAGCAGACCGGTCTGCGCCAGCGCGGCCTTGGCCTCCGCATTCGCCGGCTCGACCGCCAGGATCTGCTGATAGGCAAGCTCCGCGGCCGCATAGTCCCCCGCGGCCAGTGCCTCTTCGGCCGCCACGAAGCGCGGATCCTCCTCCGGTTCGGGCGCCTCTTCCGGCACCACCCCGTTGCGCGCCTCCGCCTCCTTGATACCGGGCAGGTGCTCACGGAGCGCGTCCAGCAGCGACGAGATCCACTGCTTGACCTGCGGTTCGGGCAACGCGGCGGTCAGCGGATCGGTGACCGGTTGACCCTGGGCCAGGGCGATCACCATCGGCAGGGTCTGGGCACCGAAGGCCTGGACGATCCGCGGGTTGGCGTCCACGTCGACCCTGGCCAGAATCCAGGAACCGCCGGCCGCAGCGGCCAGGCGTTGCAGGATGGCCGACAGCGGCTTGCCGGGCTCGGCCCAATCCGCCCACAGGTCCACCACGACGAGCACCTGGGAGGACGCCTGCAGGACGCTGCCGAACGTCGTCTCGTCGACGTCGACGATGTAGGGCGACACGGGCTGGGCATCGTCGGCGACCCCCGAAGGAGCGCCGCCCGCGGCACTCGGCCCGGTGGGCGGAGCGCTGGCCCGCTTCTTCAGGGCGGACAGGTCAATGGCGCGGGCAAAGGATGCTGGCAGCGCAGCGCCCTGTTGCCGTGGGTCAGGACGGCTCATGGGTTCATCTTCACATGAGCCCGACGGCCGCTCGTGCCGACCGGGTCGTTGCCCGGCCGGGCGCTCCTACGACCGCGCATCGTGAGGGACGCGGTGGGAACCGGGTCAGCCGGCGATCGTGGACAGCACTTGGTCGAGCACCGCGTCGGCCGGCGGCATGGCCCCGATCTCGGTCCTGATGCCCTCGGCCGCGGCCCTGATGGCCGGGTCCCGCAGCACCCGGTCCAGCGATGCGGCAACCGCGTCCGCGGTGATCTCGTCGGGTTGCAGTGCGACCGCCGATCCGGTGGCGACCAGGGCGACGGAGTTGTGCGGTTGGTCAGTTCCTTGCGGCAACGCCAGCTGCGGCAGGCCGAAACAGAGCGCGCCCAGCATCGTGCCGGCACCGACGTGCGAGGCCACCGCAGTGCAGTGCGGGAGTACGAGGGCCTGTGACACGTAGTCGGTGATCAGCACGCCGGCCGGCTGCGGCCCGAGATCCGCCGGATCCACCCCCGGGCCGACGGTGGTGAGCACATTCACCTCGAGCCGTGTGCAGCCCTGCAGGACCGCGCGGAACACCTCTGGCTGCTGGTTCATGATCGTGCCGAGAGTCAGGTAGATCGTCTCCGGGTGCGGCAGGTCGGTGAACCCCACCGGCAGTTCGTCGGCCTTGTCGACCTCGCCGGCGCTCGGCGCCAGCGCGAACGGTTGCGTCCACGGCGCAGAGTCGCCCGTTGGCTGCAGGCTCGGTGGGCAGATGTCGAGATACGGCCCGGCCATGATGCTCTCGATCGGGTCGGGCAACCCGCCGGTGGCGAGCGTCTGACCGGCCAGCTCGGCGAAGAACTCGGTACCCGGCACGATGGGTCCGTAGGAGTGGGTGACGTGCGGGATTCCGGCAATCTCGGCGGCGGCAGGTGCCCCGAGCTCCATGTTGTCGTGGACGATCAGGCCGGGGCGCCAATCTGCGAGCAACGGACCCAGGTCACCGGCCCTGGTCACGGCGGCCGCTCCGAAGAAGTGTCTGGCCGCGTTGGTCAACTGATCCGTAGGGGTCATCGCCTGCATCTCGGATAGCCCGCCGAGCTCCGCCATTGCCGCGCCGGCCGCCGCGTACGCCTCCTGCAGGGTGGGTCCGGCCTGGTGGGCACGGAACCCCCGCCGCTCGATGAGCCCGGAGATGTCGGCGCCCGAGCTGATCAGTACGTCGTGACCGGCCCGCACCGCCGCACGGGCCAGCGGCAGCATTGGCAGCAGGTGGCCGTACGCCGGCCACGAGCTGAACAGAATTCTCACGCCTTCCAGTGAACCGCCACTGTCCAGCCAATTCTCAGATGCGGGCCTGCTCGGTGTAGGTCCCCCACTCGGTCCGCAGGGCGTCGCAGATCTCGCCGAGCGTCGCCTCCGCCCGGACGGCGTCCAGCATCGCCGGCACCATGTTGCCGGTCCCCCGCGCGGCTGCGACCAGGGCCGCCAACCTCGCGCTGACCTCCCCGTCGTTGCGGGCAGCCCGGCGACGGGCCAGCAGGGCGTTCTGGTCGGTTTCGACATCGCCCGAGATGCGCAGGATCTCCAGGTCCTCGCCGATCCCGCCGACCCGGGAGTTGACCCCGACCACCTTCTTCTCGCCCTTCTCCACCGCGATGATGTTGGCGAAGGCGGCGTCGGCGATCTCGCCGGTGAAGTAGCCGTTCTCGATGCCGCGCAGGATGCCGCTGGTCATCTCGCCGATCGGGTGCTGCCCGGATGGGACCGCGGCCTTGGCCAGGTCACGGATCCTGGTGAAGATGTGCTCGGCCTCCGCCTCGAGACGGTCGGTGAGCGCCTCGACGTACCAACTGCCGCCGAGCGGATCGGCGACGTTGATGACGCCGGTCTCCTCCATGATCACCTGCTGGGTGCGCAACGCGATCTGCGCGGACTTCGCGCTGGGCAAGGCCAGTACCTCGTCCAAGGCGTTGGTGTGCAACGAGTTCGTCCCGCCGAGCACAGCGGCCATCGCCTCGACCGCGGTCCTGGTGACGTTGTTGTCCGGCTGCTGCGCGGTCAGCGACACCCCCGCTGTCTGAGTGTGGAAACGCAGCCACTGCGCCCGAGGATCGTCCGCTCCGTAGACATCTCGCATCCAGCGGGCCCAGATCCGCCGCGCTGCACGGAACTTCGCGATCTCCTCGAAGAAGTCGATGTGCGCGTCGAAGAAGAAGCTCAGCCCGGGCGCGAACCGATTGACGTCCATTCCGCGGGAGAGCCCGAGTTCGACGTAACCGAAACCGTCGGCCAGCGTGTAGGCGAGTTCCTGTGCCGCAGTCGATCCCGCCTCCCGGATGTGGTAGCCGGAGACCGAGAGTGGCTTGTAGTCGGGCATCTGCTCTGTGCAGTACTCCATCAGGTCGCCGATCAACCGCAGATGCGGCTCGGGCGGGAAGATCCACTCCTTCTGCGCGATGTACTCCTTGAAGATGTCGGTCTGCAGCGTGCCGTTCAGCCCGCCGACCGACTTGCCTGACCGTTCGGCCGCGACCAGGTACATGCAGAACACCGGCACCGCCGGCCCGGAGATGGTCATCGAGGTGGTGACCTGACTCAGGTCGATCCCGCCGAACAGGGTTTCCATGTCGGCCGCGGAATCGATCGCCACCCCGCAGTGCCCGACCTCGCCGATCGAGCGCGGGTCGTCAGAGTCCCGGCCCATCAGGGTGGGCATGTCGAACGCGACGCTCAGGCCGTGGCCGCCCTCGGCCAGGATCATCTTGTAGCGCTCGTTGGTGTCGACCGCATTGCCGAACCCGGCGAACTGCCGGATGGTCCACGGCTTGCCCCGGTAGCCGGTGGCGTGCAGCCCCCTGGTGAAGGGGAATTCACCTGGCCAGCCGATCCGCTCGAAGTCCTGGACGACATCACCCGGCGCCGGACCGTAGACCGGGTCGACGGTCATCCCGGACAGGGTGGTGAAGTCGGCGTCACGTACCCGGCCGGCGGCCTGCGCGACGGCGAATCGACGCTCCCACCGGCTTCGGCCGTCCGCGATGACGCTTCGGACGTCGTCGTCATCGCCGGGCGGCGGCACGATCGACGTGCCTCGGTCGACTTCGGCAACCACGGGTACCACCTTTCCTGGGTGGACTGCGGCGTCCACAAAGCCAGGATATCCGATAGTCGGAGTTCCTACATTACGGTCGGTCGAGGCGGCTTCGGTCGGGGTGAGATCATCGGCGGCATGGACTTGATCGGCGCCATCGCCCGACCCGCACTCGCCTGGATCTTCGTGCAGGGCGGTGTCGACGCCCTGCTGGCGCCGGAACCGCGCGCCAAGATGGCCGCACCGCTGCTGGACCAGGTGCGGGACAAGGCGCCGGACGCCGTCCGGGATCGCCTGCCCAGCGACGAGGTGCTGGTGCGGGTGAATGCCGGGGTGCAGATCGCCGCGGGCGCCGCGTTGGCGACCGGCCGGCTGCCGCGACTGTCGGCGTTGGCGCTGATCGGCTCCCTGGCCCCCACCACGGTCGGCGGTCACCCGTTCTGGCGGATGGATGATCCGGCGCAACGCGGTCCGCAGCGGATCCAGTTCGCGAAGAATGTCGCGATCATCGCCGGTCTGCTGTTGGCGGCGACCCGGCTGAAGCGTCCGGTCGCCCACGTCGCCGGTTAGGGCGGGAACGCACCCTTGCTACGGTGCTGACATGAGTTCGCACGTCACCACCCCGGCGCTGCCCTTCGATCCCATCGCCAGGGCGGCCGAGACCTGGGCCGAACGGATCGGCCCGAGCGTCTCGATGTCGGCGGTGACCAACGTCATGCGGGTTCAGCAGATCCTGCAGGCCTCCGTCGACGATCGGCTCAAGCCGCACGGTCTGTCCTTCGCCAGGTACGAGGCGCTGGTGCTGCTGTCGTTCTCCCGCCGCGGGTCGTTGCCGATGCGGATGATGGGCGAACGGCTCCAGTTGCACCCGACTTCGATCACCAACATCGTCGATCGGTTGGAGGCCGACGGGCTGGCCCGGCGGCTGCCGCACCCCAGTGATCGGCGCACCACCCTGGTCGAGCTGACCGACGCCGGCCGGGAACGGTTGACCGCGGCCACCGAGGCCGTCCAGGTTGCGGATTTCGGCTTCGTCGGTCTGGACAACGCCGACCTGGTGCAGCTCTCGGCGCTGCTGACCAAGGTGCGACAGGCCGCCGGCGACTTCGCCTGAGCTCAGCCCTGCCCCTTCAGCCTCACGCGGCGTCCCAGCGGAACACCCTGGTGGCGATGAAGGTCACCACCGCCGCGAAGACCAACATGATCAGGATCGGTAGCAGCGCGGCCTGCGGACCCTCGCCACGCACCAGCACGTCCTTCAGACCTTCGACGAGGTAGGTCAGCGGCAGGAACTTGGCCACCGTGCTCATCCAGGCCGGCGCCGACTCCAGCGGGATGAAGGCGCCGGAGAGGAACGCCATCGGCAGGGTGATCAGGTTCGCCAGCCCGCTGCCGCCCTCCACCGTCTTCGCCACCGAGCCGACCAGCAGGCCGATCGCCAGGAACGCCAGGGTGCCGGCGATGACCAGCGGGACCGCCATGTAGGCAGCGCCGCTGAGCTGCAGACCGAGGAACGGCAACGTCGACACACCGACGAACAGCACCAACTGGACGAGCGCGATGGCGACCGAGACGACGACCCGGGAGCTGACCACCGTCGCCGTCGACACCGGGGCCAGGCGCAGCCGCCGCAGCAGCTTCTTCTCCCGCCAGGTGATCAGCGTCGCAGCCGCACCGAACACCGCACCGACGGCGATGCCGTAGGCGATCATGCCGGGAGCGATGAACTGGATGGGTTGCAGTGATTGGTCCTCGACCTGCTCGGTCTGCAGCGTGAACGTGGGCGGTGAACCGGACGCCACAATGTTGGCCTGGCTGACGAACGCCCCGAAGATGCCCTGAACTGTCGCCGCTGTTGTCGCGTCGGCCGACGAGAAGTGCAGGATCACGGTGTTGCCCTGCTGTTCCACCGCTCCCCCGACATCACCCGCCCGGACCTGCTCCAGCGCCGCATCGAGAGTGGTGCCGGGGACGAGTTCGACTGCCTCCTCCAGCGCGGCCTTGGCCTCCGCCGGCAGCGAGTCGATGACCTGCACCTGCCCGACAACGACCACCTTCGGCGCACTGCCACCGTCGCCGGCGAACACGGTGCCGAAGATCAGGATGAAGAACAGCGGAAACAGCACCGAGAATCCGACGCTGAGCTTGTCCCGGTAGAAGCCCTTGAGCATCGCCAGCGACAGGCTGGAGAACGCCTTCATGCCGCCGCCCCGCGTGCGTTGCGGTTGCTCCCTGTCAGTCTGTTGCTTTCTTCCCACCAGCTCGCTCATGCGCGGTACTCCCGTCCGGTGAGGTCGAGGAAGACGTCCTCGAGGGTGGCACCGCGGACCTGCAGGCCCTCGAGCGCATCGGCCTCGGCCAGTGCGGCCAGGACTGGGGCGGGCCGGCGGGTGGCGATGACGGTGGACACCTTGTCCCCGGTGACCTCCTCGACGCCCTCGATGGACCGGGCCAACTCGACGGACAGCGAACCGGCCTCGACCGAGATCCGGACCGGCGCGTCCAGCGTGCGGACCAGTTCCGCCGGCGGACCGAGTTGCAGGATCTTGCCGTTGTCCATGATCGCCACCCGGTCGCAGAGCGATTCGGCCTCGTCCATGTAGTGCGTGGTCAGCACGACCGTCTTACCCCGTTCGTTGATGGCGCGCAGCACATCCCAGAGGTTGCGTCTGGCCTGCGGATCCAAAGCGGCCGACGGCTCGTCCAGGAAGACGATCTCCGGGTCGTGGATCAGCGCGCAGGCAATGGACAGCCGCTGGGCCTGTCCGCCGGAGAGTTTCTCGGCCTGGGTGCCGGCCTTGTCGGTCAGCCCGACCATCTCCAGCATCTCGGTGATCCGCTGGGACGATGTGCCGTACAGCGCGCCGAAGGTCTCCAGCTGTTCCTTGGCGGTGAGCCGTTCGAAGAACGCCGATGCCTGCAGTTGGACGCCGATCTTGTTCAGCAGCTTGGGATTTCGCGGCCAGACCCGTTCACCGAGCACCGTGACGTCGCCGGAATCGGCCTGCCGCAACCCTTCGATGATCTCCAGCAGCGTCGTCTTGCCGGCCCCGTTCGGACCCAGGATGCCGAAGAACTCGCCGTGCCCGACGGACAACGAGACGTCGTCGACCGCGGTCAGCGTTCCGTACCGCTTCACCACATTGGTCGCGATGATCGTGTCCGCCATCAGGGCACGCTAACAAACCCGGGTGGACGGCACGCAACCGAGTTGTCCGGCGACAACCCTTTCACCAGGCCGGTTTCGCGCGGTTCGACCTGTTCAGCGCGCTCCACCCAGCCAGGCGAGCACAGCAACAGCGGCACGGTGATGGTCGGTGTCGCCGGCAGCAACCTCCTCCGCTGCGGCGGCCAACAGGGCCTGACCGTCCGCGGACGCCAAGGCCGCCTGGACCCGTTCCAGCACCACCGCCTGCACCGCCACCTCGGCACGTTGCTGCCGCCGGTCGGCCGCGCCGCCCCCGGCCAGCTGGTGATCGCGGTGCTCACCCACCGCAGCCAGCAGGTCGTCGATCCCGACGCCGGTGGTGCCGACCGTGGAGACCACCGGAACGCGCCACTGATCGGCGACCGCGGTTCCGGACCGGCCGAGCGCGATCATCCCCTTCAGGTCGCGAACGGTCGCCGAGGCACCGTCGTGATCGGACTTGTTGACCACCAACACGTCCGCGATCTCCAGGATCCCCGCCTTGGCCGCCTGGATGCCGTCACCCATCCCGGGCGCCAGCACCACCAGGACGGTGTCGGCCAACCGCATCACCGCGATCTCGTTCTGCCCGACGCCGACCGTCTCGACCAGCACGTCGTCGAACCCGATCGCCGAGAACAGATCAGCCGCGGCGGGTGCGGCGGCGGAAAGGCCGCCCAGCTCGCCCCGACTGGACATCGATCGGATGAACACCCCTGGATCCATGGCGTGCTGGCCCATCCGGACCCGGTCACCCAGCAGCGCGCCACCGCTGAACGGACTGGACGGGTCGACCGCCAGCACCGCCACCCGGCGTCCCGCTGCCCGGAGCCGTTCGATGAGTGCAGTGGTCACCGTCGATTTGCCGACTCCCGGCGGGCCGGTGAGCCCGACGATCCGGGCGGTTCTCGGGCGCCCGGTGAGCGCGCCGGCCACCTCGGCGGCGGGGGCGCCGCCGGCCTCGATCCGGCTGAGCAACCTGGCCAGCGCGCGCACCGATCCGGACTCGGCGCTGTTGATCAGGTCGGTGGTCGCCGGAACGCCGGACCGCGTCGACCCGGGGGGCACCATGGATCCGAACCTAGTGCGCGCGGCGTTACCGTGGCCCGATGAGCTCACCCGGCGCGTCAGTCGCGCTCCCCATCACCGCCATCGACCATGTCGGCATCGCGGTGCCGGACCTGGACGCCGCCATCGACTTCCACGTCAGCGTTCTCGGCGGGGTGCTGGCCCACCGGGAACACAACGCCGAACAGGGGGTGGAGGAGGCGATGATCGCCTTCGGTGACGGTGCCCAGATCCAATTGCTCGCGCCGCTCTCCCCCGAATCGACGATCGCCAAGTTCCTCGACCGCAGCGGTCCCGGACTGCAACAGCTCGCCTTCCGGGTGGATGACGTCCGGGCCGCTGCCGAGCTGGCCAGAGCCGCCGGCATCCGGACCCTGTACGACGAACCGCGACGCGGCACGGCCGGGTCGTCGATCAACTTCCTGCACCCCAAGGATGCCGGCGGCGTGCTGGTCGAACTGGTGCAATCCGCGGACCGCTCCGGGCAATCGGCTGAAGACCTGTCGGCGGGGACAGAAATCGGCGTTGCGTCCGCGGAGTCGGCCACGGCGAGTGGGACGATGACGGCATGAGTTCCAACGAGTGGCTTCCTGCCCAGGTCCCTTTCGATCTGGTCCGCCGCGGTTTCGCGCCCGACCAGGTCACCGCACACCTCGAGCGCCTGGAGTACGACCTACGGATCGCCACCGCGAACGGGGACGCGACCAACCAGCGTCTCTCCGAGGTCACCAACCAGCTGCACACCGCGCAGTCCGAGGTCGATGAGCTGCGCGCGCAGCTGGACAACCTGGCCCGCGAGCCGGTGTCGATGACCGGCCTGTCGAATCGGATGCAGCGGATGATCCGGCTCGCCGAGGAGGAGGCCGCCGAGATCCGGGCGCGAGCCAACGCCGAGGCCGAAAAGGTCAAGGCCGGCGCCGCGACCATCACCGCGGCGACCGCGGCCGAACGGGAGACCTTCGACGCCGAACGCGAGCGCACCCGCCGGCAGCTGGCCGACCAGGTCCGCGACCTGCTCTCCGAGGCCACCACCGAGGCCGAGGAGACCCGTCGCACCGCACAGCAGGAGTCACAGGCGCTGCTGGCCGCCGCGACCGCCGAATCGGAACGGCTGATCAGCGAGGCCACCACCGAGTCGCGGGCGACTCTCACCGCGGCCCGAGAGGAGTCGACGGCGACGCTGGAATCGGCACGGGCGGAGTCGTTGGCCACCCTCACCGCGGCCCGGGAGGAGTCGGAGACCACGCTGAGCTCGGCGCGGGCCGAAGCCGAGGCGCTGACGAATGCGTCGGCCGCCGAACGGGCCCGGCTGGACGCCGAGGGCAACGAACGTCGCAACGCCATCGACGAGGACTTCGAGATCGCGATCAGCGCCCGCCGGGCGGACGCCCATCAGCGGCTGACCGAGCGCGAGGAATTGTCGGTCGCCGACGCCAAGCAGCGGATCGCCGATGCGACCGCGGAGGCCGAGCACCGGGTGCAGGAGGCGACCGACCACTCCGCCGAGCTGATCCGACGGGCCGCCGCGGAATCCCATCAGCGGGTGGCCGAGGCGGACCAGGCCGTTCAGGAGCTCACCTCGCTGCGGAGCCACGTCCTGGACCAGCTCGCGTCGTTGCGTGATCATCTCGGCCAGGTGGACAAGCTCGCTGCCTCCGCTCCGGCCCTGCTCGATCCGCCGGACACCGAAGCTCGGCGCCCGGTGACAGCCGATTTCCCGGTGGACCCGCAGGACCGGCCGACCGGACTGCCGGAGACCTACGACAAGGATCCCGGCCCGTGGGACGAGGTCAGCGTCGAGTCGGTGCGTGCCGAGCTTTCCGACCAGAGCTCCGGCAGCCAGGACGAAGGCCCGCCCAGCGACGCGATCGACGCGCTGGCCAAGGATTTCGCGTCCGAGGAGCCGCTTCCGGAATCCGCGGAGTTCGACACCGACACCTTCCCGAAGGTGGAGGCCGAGCCCGCGCCGGCGGAGCCGAACACGTCCCCGAGCGTGCCGAACCAGCAGCGCAGTGGCATCCGGGCGTTCGCGGAACGGGCCATGGGCGGTCGCTGACCCACCCGATACAACAGCAGAAACGCCAACCGGCGGCCGGGAGAGATCCCGACCGCCGGTTTGTTGTTGCCGGACGTCAGACCCGGTCGCCGGCCGACACCACGGCGAAGATCTCGGTGGCCTGGTCCAGGAAACGGTTGGCCGTCATCCGGGCGGCGATCCACAGCGCGAGCGCGCCACAGACCAGTCCGAGCACCAATGCCACCCAACCCCAGACCGGCGCCACCGTCATCGACAGCACGGTCGCCACGGCGGCGGGCAACGCGACGAGCACGCCGCCGCCGATCAACCCGAGGCTGGCGATCAGGGTGCGGCCCTTTTGTCCGGGGACGCTGGAGGCGAACAACGACTTGCGGCTCTGCGGCTGCGCGTAAGGCACCCTGGCGGACAGATAGCTGGCGGCCGCCGTCGAGCCCATCAACGCCGCGAGGCAGACGCCGATCGCGGCCGGGAACTTGTCGTAGTCGTCCCGCACCACGGCCAGGATGGCGATCGCCACCAGCACGACAACGGTGCCGGGTATCAGTGCCGTGATGGCATGACCGACGACCTCACCGCGGGCGCGGACCCGATCGGTGATGGTCTGCAGATGCAGCCACAAGCCGGAGCCCTCGACGCCGTACTGGTTGCCGGCCTGCGCACCGCAGAACACGGCGCCGAAGGCGACCGCGAACACGGCGCCCTTGCCGTGCACCACCAGGAACGGCCAGGCCACCGTGAGCACGATCAGCATCAGCCAGGGCATGCGGCGCATGGGATCTCGCCACACCAGCACCCGGTCCCGGCCGGCCACCACCCGGGCGGTCCCGGCCACGCCCACCCCGATCGAGGTGTCGGCGTGCCCGCGGCCGGCCGGCGATGATCCGGCGGTCGTTGACGGCACGGTGACCAGGCTGCGCCGTAGCGCCACCGACCACCACCACCAGGCCAGTGCAAGACCGGCCAGCGCGATTGCCGCGGACAACGCCGCCGAACCCCAGTCGCCGACGGCGACCAGACCCGGCAACGCGGCCAGTGCACCCGGCGGGGTCCACTGCAGCACCGAGGCCGCTCCCGTCACCCCGGACTGCAACGCCCCGCCGTTCTGGTTCGGACCGTTGATCAGCGTGACGAACGCCATGTAGGCCAGGAAGATGACCAGGCCGAGCGCCATTCCGAGGTCGCGGCCGCGTCGACTGCTCATCAACGCGGACATCGACGTCGAGGCCGCCCTGGACAGCACCACGCACAACAGCAGCTGCAGCACCACACACACCAGCGCGACCGGGAACACCGACCATGGCACGCCGAGCGCGACCGCAGCCCCGATCAGCACGACGAAGTTCGCCAGCGGGAAGAACCCGATCACCGAGGTGGTCAGCAGACCGACCTGCAGGGTCTGCGGCCGGATCGGCAGCAACGCGAACCGCGCCGGGTCGACCGTCTCGTCGACGCCGAAGGCCAACAGCGGGGTGAGCATCCAGCCCACCAGCTGCAGCGCGAACAGCGAGATCAGAATCGGCGTGGCATATTCCGGCACCAGGCGCAACGTCCCGACGCCGAACGCCAGGAAGCCGACGACGATCGCGAGGACGACGGCAAGCACGATCAACCAGGCCCGGGTGGCGCCCTTGGTGGCGCGCAGCCGGCTGGTGACCAGCCGCCATTTCAGGCTGGCGAAGACCCCAACCACGACAGACCCCCTTCCTCGACGTCGGCGGCGCCGACCAGGTGCATGAAGGCGTCATCGAGACTGGGCGCGGAACCGCGGACGGCCGCGAGTTCGCCCGCGGCGATGATCCGGCCGCCGGCCATCACCGCGACGTGTGAGCACAGGCCCTCGACCAGCGCCATGACGTGCGAGGAGAAGATGACCGTGCCACCGCCGGCCGTGTATCGGGACAGCACATTGCGGATGATCCGCGCCGACACCGGGTCGACGGCCTCCAACGGCTCGTCCAGCAACAGCACCGCCGGTGAGTGCAGCAGCGCCGCAGCCAGCGTGACCTTCTTCCGCATGCCGGTCGAGTAGTCTGCCACCAGCTTGTTGCCGGCCTCGTCCAGATCGAGCACCCTGATCAGCTCGGCCGACCTGGCGGCCACCACATCAGCGGGCATTCCCCGCAGCCGGCCGAGATAGCTGAGCAGCTCGGGACCGGAGAGCCGCTCGAACAGCCGCAGCCCGTCGGGCAGCACGCCCATCCTGGCTTTCGCCGCGGTCGGGTCGGTCCAGACGTCCACCCCGGCCAGGATCACCCGCCCCTCGTCGGGGGTGAGCAGACCGGTGACCATCGACAGGGTCGTCGTCTTGCCGGCGCCGTTCGGCCCCACCAGGCCGAAGAACGACCCGACCGGGACATCGAGGTCGATGTGGTCGACGGCCGGCTTGCCGCCGAACGATTTGGTCAGGCCGCGTAGCGCCAATGCCTGCCCGGCGACCTGACGGACGAGATCGGATGCTCCGGGGTACATCGGAATCGCCGCGTTGGACGGTGGATTGGTCGCGGAAAGTGGGTCCTGGTTGCTGTTGGTGATCGGATTCCCCATGTCTCCAGCCTGCCACAGCCGGTCCGGAGGGTCGGGGACCCGGTCAGAAGCGCCGGGCCAACCAGCCGAGGAGGGCGGCCGAGAACCCGTCCGGGTCCTCCGCCGGACTCAGGTGGCCGACGCCGGGCAGTTCGACCAGTTCCGCCTCCGATGCAGCAGCCGCCATCTGCCTTGCCACCGTAGGCGGCGTCACGCCGTCCTTCTCCCCGACCACCACCAGCACCGGCACTCGCGCGGCGGCGAGCAGGTCGGTGGAATCTGGGCGGCCGGCCATCGCTCGCTGGCCCCAGGCGATGGAGGCGGCGGGCACCGCACCGGCGATGCCGGCCAGCGTTGACCGGGTGTCGTCGGCTGCGTCGTCGGCGATCAGCGGCGCGATCGCATCCGGTCCGGCGGCGATCTCCCCGCGATCTGCCTTGTCCGCCGCGACCCGTCGGCGCTCCAGGGCGGCGTCGTCGTCGGCGCCGCTGCGGGTGTCGACGAGCACCAACCCGCCCACCCGGTCCGGGTGGGCGCGGAGCAGCGCCAACGCGATGTAGCCGCCCATCGAAACCCCGCCGATCACCGCCTTGTCGATGCCGGCCGCGTCCATCTCGTCGATGACGTCGGCGGCCAGCAGAGCGAGATCGGGTGGTGGCGGCGGATCACCCAGGGCGGGGCCCGCGCCGAACCCCCGCAGATCAGGGGTCAGCAGCCGGGTCTGCGCGCTGATCGCGGGGCGCACCGCATCGAACATCCGGGAGTCCATCGGGAAGGCGTGCAAGAGCACCAGTGGGGGCGTCACATCGACGATCCTGTCAGCTCACCGCGATCGCTGTCACGGCTGGCGGGCACCCTCGGTCAGGCCACCGGCACCAACAGGGCGAGCAGCAGCCAGGAGACCACCGCGGACGGCAGCAACGAGTCCATCCGGTCCATCACGCCGCCATGACCGGGCAGCAGGTTGCCCATGTCCTTGACCCCGAGGTCGCGTTTGATCAACGACTCGGCGAGGTCGCCGAACGTGGCGGTGACGGCGATCGCGGCGCCGACTATCAGGCCCTGCCACCACTGGCCACTCAGGATCAACCACACCGACAGAGCCCCGCCGAGCATGGCGCCGAGCACCGATCCGGTGAATCCCTCCCAGGATTTCTTCGGCGAGATCGACGGCGCCATCGGGTGCTTGCCGAACAGCACGCCCGCGGCGTAACCACCGGTGTCGGAGGCGACGACCATGATCAGGAAGGTCAGGATCCGCCCGGCGCCGTCGGCCGGGACCAGCAGCAGGGTCGCAAAACTGGCGAAGAGCCCCAGGTAGATGGCCACGAAGATGGAGGCCGAGACGTCGGCGAGATAACCCGCCGAACCCTTCCCGAACCGCCAGACCAGGCAGGCCAGTGCGGTCAGCGCCAGGCCGATGCCCTGGGCGGACTGGCCGTAGGGCCAGGTCAGACCGATGGTTGCCAACGAACCGATCAGCACCGGGATCCAGCTGATGGTGATGCCGCGGGCCTGCGCCAGCGTGCCGCGCAGCTCCCAGATCGACGCGGCCACCGCCGCGCCGATGATCAACAGGAACGTCTCCCGGTACGTCAGCAGGCTCGCGATGGCCAGTGCGCCGAGGCCGGCGCCCACGGCAATCGCCATCGGCAGATTCCGGCCGGCTCTCGACGGAGATTCCGGGGGGCTGCTCATCAGACCTCGAGCAGCTCGGCTTCCTTGTGCTTGACCAGGTCGTCGACCTGCGCGACGTACTGATCGGTCAGCGACTGGAGTTCCTTCTCCGCCCTGCCGACCTCGTCCTCGCCCGCGTCGCCGTCCTTCGACATCTTGTCCAGGGTGTCCTTGGCCTTGCGCCGGATGTTGCGAATGGACACCTTGGCGTCCTCGCCCTTGGACCGTGCGGTCTTGCCCAGCTCCCGGCGACGCTGCTCGGTCAGCTGCGGGAACACCACCCGGATCACGATGCCGTCCGTGCCGGGATTGACCCCCAGGTCGGAATCCCGGATCGCCTTCTCGATGGCCTGCAGTTGGCTCGCGTCGTACGGCTTGATCACCGCCATCCGGGCTTCCGGGATGTTGATGGTGGCCATCTGGGTCAGCGGGGTCGGTGCGCCGTAGTAGTCGATGACGACGCGCCCGAACATGTTCGGGTTGGCCCGTCCGGTGCGCAGCGTGGCCAGGTCGTCCTTGACGACGTGGACGGCCTTCTCCATCTTCTCCTCGGCGTCGAAGAGCGTTTCGTCGATCATTCGCTGCGCCTCTCCAGGTCGGTGCGTTGCTGATTGCGGGGCGGGGTGTACACCAGGGTGCCGATGTTGGCTCCCCGCACAGCCTTGCCGATGTTGCCGTTGGTCAGCAGGTTGAACACGATGATCGGCATGTCGTTGTCCATGCAGAGGCTGAACGCCGTGGCGTCGGCGACCTGCAGACCCTTTTCCAGCACCTCGCGATGGGTGATCTCGGTGAACATCTTGGCGTCCGGGAACACCCGCGGATCGGCGTCGTAGACCCCGTCGACCGCCTTGGCCATCAGCACCACTTCGGCACCGATCTCCAGCGCGCGTTGGGCGGCGGTGGTGTCGGTGGAGAAGTACGGCATGCCGACGCCGGCGCCGAAGATCACCACCCGGCCCTTTTCCAGGTGCCGTTCGGCGCGCCGCGGGATGTAGGGCTCTGCGACCTGACCCATCGTGATGGCGGTCTGCACTCGGGTGTCCAGATGATGCTCGCGTTCCAGGAAGTCCTGCAGCGCAAGGCAGTTCATCACCGTGCCGAGCATGCCCATGTAGTCGGCCCTGGCGCGGTCCATGCCGCGCTCGTGCAACTCGGCACCGCGGAAGAAGTTGCCACCACCGATGACGACGGCGACCTGCACCCCGTCGGCGGCGACGTCGGCGATCTGGTCGGCGACGGTGGACACGACATCGGGGTCGACCCCGACCTCGCCGCCGCCGAACATCTCACCGCCCAGCTTCAGGACAACTCGGCGGAACGGGCGTCGTGGATGAACCTCTGCCATACGAACTCCAGTCCTGCGTCCTGCCGGATGAACCTACTGCCGGGGCGACACTGCCGTCATCACCGCTGCCCTGATAACCGCAGTGGCCGGTGCATTTCGCACCGGCCACTGCGGGTCACACTCGATCAGGCGGTTCCGACCTCGAACCGGCTGAAGGCCGTGACGGTGACGCCCGCCTGACTCAGCAGGGCGCCGACGGTCTTCTTGGAGTCCAGCACGGACGACTGCTCGGTGAGCACGGCGTCCTTGTAGAAGCCGTTGACCCGACCCTCGACGATCTTGGGCAGCGCCGCCTCCGGCTTGCCCTCCTCGCGAGCGGTCGCCTCGGCGATGCGCTTCTCGGACTCGACGACGTCGGCCGGGATCTCGTCCCGGCTGACGTACTTGGCCTTGAGCGAGGCGATCTGCATCGCCGCTCCCCTGGCCGCCTCGGCCGCGGCCTCGCCGTCACCGGTGTACTGGACCAGCACCCCGATGGACGGCGGCAGGTCGGCGGACCGCTTGTGCAGGTAGACCGTGGTCGGACCGTCGTACTTGACGACCCGCCGCAGCTCCAGCTTCTCGCCGAGCTTGACCGACGCCGCGTTGATCGCGTCGCCGACGGTGCCCGAACCCAGCGGGGCGGCCAGAACCGTGTCGACCCCGGCGCCGGGCTCCAGCTCGGCGGCGGCGTTCACGACCCGCTCCGCAAGCTGCTGGAACTCCTCGTTCTTGGCGACGAAGTCGGTCTCGCTGTCGAGCTCGATCAGCGCACCGGCGGCGGCGGCGACGAGGCCCTCCGCCGTGGTCCGCTCGGCCCGCTTGCCGATGTCCTTCGCACCCTTGATGCGAAGGAGCTCGACAGCCTTGTCGAAGTCGCCATCGGACTCGTCGAGAGCCCGCTTGCAATCCATCATTCCGGCGCCGGTCAGTTCCCGGAGCCTCTTGACATCAGCCGCGCTGGTGACAGCCATGTTCGGCGGTATTCCTTGTCTACTCGTGTCGATTCAGGTGGTGGCGTACTCGGATGACGTGGTGCGCAGTGACGGGGCCGGCCGCAGCCGGACCTGGCAGGCACCGTCAGCCCTGCTGCGCAAACTAGTTGAGATCGGCCCCGACGACGCTGGCCTGCTCGTTCGGGACGACCTCGGTGACACCCTCGGCGGCGTCGACCTTGACCTCGTTGACCGCAGCTGCGCCCGCATCGGTCTCGGCCTGGACGTCCGTGATGGGCGCGTCGGCGACGAACGGCTCCACGGCGGATGCCTCGGCGCCGCTGGCCAGCAGCTCGCGCTCCCACTCGGCGAGCGGCTCCTCGCCGGCGGCGACGGCTGCGCCACCGGAGCGGGCCAGCAGACCGGCGGCGACGGCCTCGGCGATGACCTTGGTCAGCAGCGCGGCCGAGCGAATCGCGTCGTCGTTACCCGGGACCGGGTAGTCGACCTCGTCCGGGTCGCAGTTGGTGTCGAGCACCGCGACGACGGGGATGTTCAGCTTGCGGGCCTCGCCGACGGCGATGTGCTCCTTCTTGGTGTCCACGATCCAGACGGCCGACGGAACCTTGGCCATGTCGCGGATGCCGCCCAGGGTCTTGGCCAGCTTGTCCTTCTCGCGGGTCAGCAGCAGCACCTCTTTCTTGGTGCGCCCCTCGAACTCGCCACTGGTCTCCATGGCCTCGAGGTCCTTGAGCCGCTGCAGACGCTTGTGCACGGTCTGGAAGTTGGTGAGCATGCCGCCGAGCCACCGCTGGTTGACGTATGGCATGGAGACGCGGGTCGCCTGCTCGGCGATCGCTTCCTGGGCCTGCCGCTTGGTGCCGATGAACAGCACGGTGCCGCCGTGGGCGACGGTCTCCCGGATGAACTCGTAGGCCCGGTCGACGTACTGCAGGGTCTGCTGCAGATCGATGATGTAGATGCCGTTGCGCTCGGTGAAGATGAATCGCTTCATCTTCGGGTTCCAGCGACGGGTTTGGTGTCCGAAGTGGACACCTGCGTCCAGCATCTGACGCATGGTGACGACAGCCATCGAGGGCGCGTCCTCTCGGTGCAGGCACCCGGCTGTCGGATCGGAACAGTTCCGATCGGACTGCACGGGCGCAGTTTCGGTTGTCGCCGCAGGTCGGGTTGACCTGAGGCCCTGACGCCTTCCGGATGCACCGCCCCTGACGGGACCGTGATGCACCTCGGGCCGGTGAAGGTTCCACGTACGGCAATAAGGCGTGCGAAGTCAGCCCGCTTGTCACGGGCTGCCAGGCCAGGGTAGCCGATCGGGGTGCGTAGCGGTGAATCCTGCTGCCGCGGCCGCCGGAACCATCCACAGGGGTGGGCCGGTGTGCACGGGATGTGCCGGATCTGGTTCGACCTGTCCACATTGTCACCACTTTCGGCCAGGCCGACTCGTTCGCAGTCAGGCTGGATGGCATGTGGACGGGATTCGGGTGGCGGCGACTGGCGATCGTGCTTGCGGTGGTCGTGGCGGTCTTGCTTCCCGCCGCGGCGACGTCAGCCGTTTCGGCATCCGCGGTGGCAGCGCCGACGGGATTTGTGCTGCCGGTCCCTCCCCCGCCGCTGGTGCTCACCGCGTTCGCACCACCGCCCAACAAGTACGGCGCCGGACATCGAGGGGTGGACCTCGCCGTTCCGCAGGGTGCCCCGATCGTCGCCGCCGGTGCCGGCGTGGTGGTGTTCGCCGGTCCGCTCGCCGGTCGCGGGGTGGTCTCGATCGAGCACACCGGCGGGTTGCGGACCACTTACGAGCCGGTGACCGCGACCGTCACGGCCGGCGGCTCTGTCGCTGCCGGCCAGCCGATCGGCACCCTGGAACCGGGTCACGCCGGCTGTGCACCGGCGAGTTGCCTGCACTGGGGCGCTCGGCTCCCGGACCGCGTCTACCTGGATCCGATGTCTCTGCTGGGCCCGTGGCGGGTACGGCTCTGGCCGTGGGAGGGGCGGTGATGGCGGGAGCGATCAGGCCCGAGGGTGGGCCTGGAGGTAGACGGCGGTGAGCCGTTCGGCCGAGATGTGGGTGTAGATCTGCGTCGTCGCCAAACTGGCGTGGCCGAGCAATTCCTGGACCGTACGCAGGTCGGCGCCACCCTCCAGCAGATGGGTGGCGGCCGAGTGCCGTAGGCCGTGCGGCGCGAGCTCCGGCGCGCCGTCCACGGCCGCCGTCCGCTGATGGACCAGGGTCCGCACCGCTCGCGGATCGATCCGGCCGCCGCGCCGTCCGAGAAACAGAGCCGGCCCGGATGCGTCATCGCGAAGCAGGTCGCGTCCACGTGCGAGCCAGCTGCCGACAGCCCGGTCGGCGGGGACCCCGAAGGGCACCGTCCGTTCCTTCGAGCCCTTACCCAGCACCCGCAGCACCCGGCGATGCCGGTCGACGTCGCCCAGGTCGAGGCCGGCGAGCTCGGAGACCCGGATACCCGATCCATAGAGCAATTCGAGGATCGCCTGGTCGCGCAGCACCAGCGCGGTCGCGACCGGATCCGGCTCGGTGTCCGTTGACGAGGGCTGGGGCGTCAGCATGGCCGTCGCCTGCTCCACCCGGAGCACCGACGGCAGATGTCTGTCCGGCTTCGGCGAGGCCAGTCGCGCGCCGACGTCCACCTGCAGTCGGCCGGTCCGGTGGGCCCAGGCGGTGAACGATCGGGCGGCGGCGGCACGTCGAGCCATCGACGCACGGGCAGATCCGGTGGACCGTTGCCTGGCGAGCCAGCTGCGCAGGACGGCCAGGCTCAACCCATCCAGGTTCTCCGGCGCTGCGCCTCCGCTCATCCGGCCCAGATGGTCCAGCAGTGCAGCCACATCGGCGGAATACCCGGCAACCGTTGCCGCGGACAGCCCGCGCTCTGCGGCCAGATACACCTCGAACGCGTCCACCGTGCTGGTCAACGCGCCGGACAACGACGCCCGCGGGTCGGGCCGCACCGCTCGGCGTCCGGTCATCCCCCGACGGTGCGGGACCACGCAGATGCGGTCAAGTCAGCGCGCCGGACGCGCCGAACCGGATCTGCCGTCCGAGCCTTCGACGACGCCGATGCCTCGCCACCTAGCGTGGAGATCATGCGTCCCCTACGGCCCGCCGGTTCTGCCGCGACGGTGGCCGTGGCCCTCGCGCTGATCGGTTGCCTGACGGTGAGCAGCTGCAGCGCCGGCACCGACTTCGACCCGGGCAGCACCACGAATTCGACCACCGAAGCCACCGCGGCAGCGATATCCGACGGACGGCTGTATCCGGTCGTCAAGGTGGCGGACGGCGATACGGTCACGGTCGTCATCGACGGGGTCAGGGAACGCGTCCGGTTGCTCGGCATCGATGCACCGGAGCTGGGCAGCCCCGGGGAGTGTTTCGGCCGGGAATCAGCCGACCGTGCGGCCGCTCTTCTGACGGGCACCAGTGTGCAGCTGATCGCGGACGACACCCAGGACGATCGCGACCGCTACGGACGACTGCTCCGCTACGTCGTGCTGGCCGACGGCACTCTGGTCAACGGGATGCTGGTGCGGGACGGTGACGCCCGCGAGTACACCTACGACGAGCCGTACCGCTATCAGCAGCAATTCCGTGCCTTGGAGGAAGAGGCCCGCGCGTCCGGGGCAGGCATCTGGTCGGCCGACTGCCGACAGCAGTCGAACATGACGACCCCCGAGGTTCCGAACACTGCGGTACCGAACGCTGCGGTATCGAACACTGCAGGTCCGACCAGCGGGACGACGCAGGACGTCCCCGATCCGAACTGCCCGATCAAGGGGAACATCAACGCCAAGGGTGACCGGATCTACCACGTCCCGGGCAATGAGTCCTACGCGGAGACGGTGATCACGCCGGCAAAGGGTGAGCGCTGGTTCTGTTCCGCGGAAGAGGCGCAGGCCGCTGGCTGGCGGGCGGCGAAGAACTGAGCCATCCGCCAACGGCAACCGGGCATCGGTTGCCGTGCTGGCGGCGGAGCCTCTCGGCGGGAGTCGCCCATCGCGGCGGCCGGGCGTCGGCTGTCGAATACCGGTGAATGACTCGCTGTCAGTTCGGACGCTGTACAGGCGGATTTGATACGTGCCGCCGCCCTTGTCACCCACCAGGGCTGAGCTTCCGATGGAAACTCGGCCCGCGTCACACCGGCCGATGTTCCATCCCGACCCGGTTGACCAACAGATCGATGGCTGACGCTGGGTCGGCTCACTGGAAGCGCACAGCTTCGCCGGGCTGGATAGGTGAAGACCACACCATCCTGGAGGATTTCCTTGTCACAAATAGCGCTCTTCGCCATCGACTGGCTTGCCGTCGGGTTGCTCGCCTTCGGGCTGTACTTCCCGCGCCATCGACGCCGTGATCTGGTGGTGGCGTTCCTGTGTGTGAACATCGGCGTCCTTGCCGTCTCGAGTGTGCTGTCCTCGACCGCAATCGCCGCGGGCGTCGGACTCGGCCTGTTCGGGGTGCTCTCGATCATCCGGCTGCGTTCCACCGAGCTCGAGCAACATGAAGTGGCGTACTACTTCTCGGCATTGGCGCTCGGGCTGCTGGCCGGCCTGGCCTCGCCGAGCTGGATCACTGTGGCGCTGATGGCCATGATCCTGTTGGTCATCTTCATCGGCGATCACCCGCGGATGTTCCGCCGCTACCGGCATCAGGTGGTCGTTCTCGACCAGGCCTTCCCGGATGAGTACGCACTCATCGCGCACCTCGAGCAGATGCTCGGTGCGCGGGTCCACCGGGTCATCGTGCAGCGGCTCGACCTGGTCAACGACACCACCACCGTCGAAGCGAGATATCAACTCGCCGCGCGTCGGCCGGTGATCGCGGACGGCCTGGAACAGCCACTCTCCCAGTCGATCTCACGATGAAAACGGTTGACACGGAGCGCACCATGGCCCGGCTCGACCCGGTCGGGCTGGACGAGCTGCTCGAGCGGGCAGCGCTCCAGGAACGCGTCGATCGCAAGTATCTGTTGCCCACGACTGAGGTCGAACCGCTGGTGGAGGCGCTCGGGCCCGGTGCCCGCATCCTGCAGATCGACGACCGGCGGACCTTCGACTACGAGTCGGTGTATTTCGATACGCCCGATTTCACCTGCTATCTGCTGGCCGCCCATCGGCGTCGCCGGCGGTTCAAGATCCGCACCCGGACGTATGTGGACTCGGCCGAATGCTGGTTGGAGGTCAAGACCAGGGACAAGCGGGGGCACACGGTCAAGTATCGGCAGGAGCACGACTTCGGCCTCCCGGATGCGTTGACGGCCACCGGCCGGACCTTCACCGATCTGGTCGTGACCAATGCGGCGATGCCGGGTGCCACCGATCTGAGCCTCGCGCCGACTCTGGTCACCTCCTACCGACGCAGCACGCTCTACCTGCCGGCCACCGACAGTCGGGTCACCATCGACACCGATCTGCGGTGGGAACTCGACACCGGCGAGACAGTCGCGCTTCCCGAGATGGCCATCGTGGAAACCAAGACGGCGGCCCGGGTCTCACAGGCCGATCGACTGCTCTGGCGCAGCGGCCGGCGGCCGACGCAGATCTCGAAGTACGGGACCGGGTTGGCCGCACTCCGGCCGGAGCTGCCGTCGACGAAGTGGCACCGCATCCTGCGGCGGCACTTCCCGGCCGCCGCCTGACCCTCAGACCGTCCTAACAGCCTCACCGAACCCGCTGACATCCTCTGGTCGGCAACATCTTTGGAGAACCCATGAAACACCTGAGTCGAAAGCTCGTGCTACCGGTCGTGTTGTCTCTGACCCTGCTGACCGGCGCCTGCTCGGCAGCCGAAACCGCCGGGAGCGCAGCGTCGACCACGGCAACCTCCGACGCGGCGACCTCAGCGGCGACGACGACCGCGGCGACCAGTTCGACCGCTGCCCAGACCCTGGCCGAGAACGCCGTCGCCGTCGCGACTTCCGATGCAGGCTACGACGAATCATCCGTCGTCGACATCACTCTCACCGGCACCGGCGCGACCACCGACAGCAGCGCCGTCACCGTCAGCGGGAGTACGGTGACGATCGCTGCCGCGGGCACCTACCGGATCACCGGGTCCCTCGAGGACGGCCAGGTGGTGGTGAATTCCGCGGGTGACGGCACCGTCCGGATCATCCTGAACGGCGTCGACATCTCCAGCTCGACCACGTCTCCGCTGGTGGTGACCGACGCGCAGGACGCCGTGATCGACCTGGCGGACGGTACCCAGAACACGCTGGCCGACGCCGCCACGTACGTCTACCCCGATGCGACCACCGACGAACCGAACGCCGCCCTGTTCAGCACCGCCGATCTGACGATCACCGGCACCGGCGCGCTGACCGTCATCGGAAATACCAATGACGGGATCACCAGCAAGGACGGTCTCGTCATCGAATCCGGCACCATCACCGTGAACGCTGTGGACGACGGCATCCGCGGTAAGGACTACCTGGTGGTCAACGGCGGGACGATCACCGTGACCGCCGGTGGCGACGGGATCAAGTCCGACAACGAGGAGGACGCCACCATGGGTTATGTCTCGATCGCCGACGGCACCATCGGACTGACCGCCGGTGGCGACGGGATCGACGCCGTGACCGACGCCGTTGTCACCGACGGTGCGGTGACCATCGACGCCGTCGCGAAGGGCATCAAGGGAACCGTCGGTGTCGTCCTGGAGGGTGGGCAGATCACCGCAAGGGCCGTCGACGACGCCATCCACTCGAACGGGTCGGTGTCGGTCAACGGAGGCACCCTGAGTGCCTCCAGTCAGGACGACGGCATCCACGCCGATGCCGACGTCGCGGTGCGGGCCGGCAGCATCGACATCACCTCGTCCTACGAGGGCATCGAAGGCACCACCGTCACCGTCGACGGCGGGGACATCTCCGTGGTCTCCAGCGATGACGGCATCAACGTCGCCGGCGGTACCGACGGGGTCACCGAATCCGGCGGTGGCATGGGAGGCGGCGGTGACGCGGCGAACTCGGCCAACCAGTTGACCATCAATGGCGGCACCCTGGCCGTCGATGCCGGCGGGGACGGGCTGGACTCCAACGGATCCGCGACGATCACCGGCGGCACCATCACGGTCAACGGCCCGACCACCGATGGCAACGGGGCGCTGGACACCAACGGCACCTTCACCATCTCCGGCGGCGTGCTGACCGCCACCGGCAGCGCCGGCATGGCGGTCGCCCCGGACGCCTCCTCGGCGCAGGGCTGGCTCGCGTCGACGGTGACCGGCCGGGCCGGTTCGGTGGTGCGGATCGTCGCGGCCGACGGCACCGTGGTCGCCTCGTTCACCCCGACCAAGGCCTTCGCCTCGATCGTCTACTCCGCCGCCGGCATCAGCAGCGGAAGTTCGTACACCGTGCAGATCGACGGCACGTCGGCCGGTTCGTTCACCGCAGGCGAGGCGCCGGCCGGCGGGATGGGCGGTGGCGGCATGGGTGCCCGGCCCGGCGGCTGAGTCAGACTTGATCGGTCCCGGCGGCTGAGTCAGGCTTGATCTGTCCCGGCGGGGGTTTCCCCGTCGGGACTGTCGTTCTCGAAGCGCACCAACAACTTTCGCGCCACCTGATCCAGGGACCGGCGCTCGCCGGCGGTCAGCACCGAGAGCAACTCGGTCTCGTTCGCCACGTGCTCGGTGGTGACCAGGTCGACCATGGCCAGGCCGGTAGTGGTCAGATCGATGTGCATCGATCGGCGATCGTCAGGGTTGTTCCGGCGGGAGATCAGCCCGGCAGTCTCCAGCCGATCCAGTCGGTTCGTCATCCCGGCCCGCGACAGCATCAACGAATCGGACAGCTGGGACGGGGTCAGCGTGAACGGCGCGCCCGAGCGTCGTAGGGCCGCGAGCACGTCGTACTCGCCGCGTTGCAGGCCGTGCCGGAAGAACGTCGTATCGACAGCCCGACCCAGATGCGCGAAGAGCCGGCCCAGCCGGCCGATCAACTCCATCGCGGCCAGGTCGAGTTCCGGCCGCTCCCGGTGCCATTGCGCGATGATCCGGTCAGTGCCGTCCTGCTCCGTCATCGGCAAATTCTATTTGATCGCTGATAGTTCGACGCCGTACTATTCGACGCATGACTACTTCTGAGAACCAACACAGCGATGCCTCGATCAGTGTCGACATCCGAAGGGAGATCGCCCTGCCCGCCGAGGCGGTGTGGTCCGTGCTGGCCGACTATCGCAACGACCCGCTGTGGCGCCGCGGGGTGTCCCGGATGGAGTCGTCTCCGCGGGGACCGGTCACCGCCGGGATGACGACTGCTGAGGAAATCAGACTGGCCGGCCGCGGCTACCGGAACCTCGGGGTAGTGACCGAGGTCGACCCGGGCGTCCGTTTCGCCTGGAGAACGACCGACGGAGCACAGGCGAACGGTGCCCGGTCGGTCGAAGTGCACTCGGACGTGTCCTGTGTTGTTCGGCTTGAACTCCACGTCCGCGTCGCCGGGGCACAGCGGCTGGTATCGCCACTGCTCGGCTTGATGTTGCGCCGCAATCTCACCGGAGACCTGAAACGTCTTCATCTGCTGGTGATGTCGTCCGCCGTCGGCAACCGGGCATCGGCTGCCGATGAGATCGGCGGCGGTTCATCGGCCCGAATCTGACACCGCAGCGGCCGGGCATCGGCTGCCGAGATCGGGTGCTGGACTCGGGTGGTGCTGAGCTTGTGTCATCAAGTGGTACGGCGTGTCTCGCGAAACGGTTCTTGCAAAGAGAGACTTCGTGGCCGCCGAGTTCTCATCGAGGATCCGCAGGTTTTCGGACCGCTTCCAGCTACCCCTCGGTCAGCTCGAAGGTCGTCCCCAGCGCGGCGGTCGAATCGCCGCCGACCCAGACGTCGAACGTCGATGGGTCGATCACCCAGTCCCGCACGGCGGCGTTCCAGTAGCCGAGTTCGTCGGGTCCCAGGGTGAACGGCACGTCGCGGGACTCCCCCGACTCCAGCCGGAGACGCCGAAACCCCTTGAGCTCCCGGACCGGGCGCGAGGCCGAGCCGTAACGCTGGTGCAGGTAGAGCTGAACCACCTCGTCGGCCGGCCGAGAACCGGTGTTGGTCACCGTCACCGCCACCGTGACCGATCCTCCTGCCACCACGACGGACGGGATCGACGGACAGTCCGGTGTACTCGAACGAGGAATAGCTCAGGCCGTACCCGAACGGGAACAGCGGGGTGCTCGCCTCGTTCCAGTACCGCTCACCCTGTTTCTTCGGATCGTGGGAACGGTTGTGGGAATAGATCATCGGCACCTGGCCGACGGTGCGCGGCCAGCTGAACGGCAGCTTTCCGCCGGGCGAGATGTCGCCGAACAACAGGTTGGCGACGGCGGCACCACCCTGGGTACCGGGATACCAGATGTCCAGGATCGCCGGCACATGCTCAGCCGCCCATCGCAGATCGAGCGGCCGCCCGTTCATCACCAGCAGCACGACCGGAGTGCCGGTCGCGACAACCGCCTGCAGGAGTTCGAGTTGACCGGCCGGCAGAGTGAGCGACGAGCGGGATGCGTTCTCGCCGATCATGTTCTGCCACTCGCCCGCCACCACCACCGCGACGTCCGACGCTCGCGCCAGCTCGACTGCCCTGGCGACCTCGGCCGCCTCGTCGAAGTCGGCCGGGTCCTGCGGCACGTTACCGGCGAACATGTCGAAGATCGACGGGAAGATCCGCTGCTCCGGACGGACGCCAGGCGTGTATTCCACCAGGACGTCGCCGGCCCTGGCCCGGATACCGTCGAGCACAGTGACGGTCTCGCCGAGATCCTGGTCGAAACACCAGGGCCCCAGGATGTCCCGCCGGGAATCGGCCAGCGGCCCGATGACCGCGATGGAACGCAGGGACCCGGCGTCCAGCGGCAGTAGCGCCCCTTCGTTGCGGAGCAAGACCGCCGACCGCTCGGCGGCGACCCTGGCCGTGACCCGATGGTCGGGATCGTTCAGCACCTCCCGGGCGAGATCCTCGTCGACGAAGGGTGTGTCGAAAAGACCCATCCGGAACTTCGCCTCGAGCACCCGGCGGACGGCGGTATCCAAAGCCTCCTCGCTGACCGCACCTTGCGCCACCGCCTCCGGCAGGTGCGCGTAGGCCGGGTCGGCGATCGCCATCTCCAGATCGACGCCCACCGCGAGCGCCCGGGCACCGGCGTCGGTGAGATCCCTGGCGAAGTGGTGGGTCTCGAGGTCCCGGACCCCGTTGGCATCGCTGACGACGAAACCCTCGAAACCCCAGGCGTCGCGCAGCAACTCGACCAGCAACCATCGATTGCCGGTGGCCGGGATCCCGTTCAGATCCATGTACGCCATCATGATGTTGCCGGCACCCGCGCGGATCGCCGCCCGGAACGGCGGGAAATACACGTTCCAGAGCTCGGATTCGGACAGGTTGACCTCGTCGTAGTCACGTCCGCCGAGCGCGGCACCGTACCCGGCGAAGTGTTTGGGTCCGGCGATCACCCGCTCGGGATGACCGACCGCAGGGCCCTGGAACCCGCGAACCTGGGCAACCGCGACCGCCGCACCCAGGTAGGGGTCCTCCCCGGCACCCTCGATGATGCGGCCCCACCGCGGATCTCGCGCGATATCAACCATCGGGGCGAACGTCCAGTGGATGCCGACGGCGCGCGCCTCGCGGGCCGCGACCGCCTGCCCGGCCTCGACGGTGTCCGGATCCCAGGACGCGGCCATCGCGATCGGCACCGGGAAGATGGTGCGGAATCCGTGGATCACATCGAATCCGAACAACGCCGGGATCCCGTGCCGGTTGCCATCGACCGTGATCCGCTGGAGCCGGTTGATCTCGGCCGGATCCGTCACGAACAGCAGGGATCCGCCCTCACCCCGGCCAAGGGCCGCTTCGACAGTGGCCGGCTGGCTGAGCAATTCGTGGCCGGTCGCATCATTCGGCACGCCATCGTCCTGCGATCCGTCGGCCTGGTGGGGCTCCGCGTCGCGCTGGAAGCCGAAGTAGAAATACTGCGTCAGTTGCCCGGCCTTCTCCTCCACCGTCATCGCGGCGATCAGGTCGTCGATCCGCTGCTGCATGGCTTCATCGGTCAGGCCGGTGCTCGCCGCGCCCGTTGCGTCATCGTCGACCACTGTGGCTCTCTTCCCGGCAGGTTTCCCGTCGGTCCGGCGGGTGACGACCATAGTGGCCGGTCGGGGCGCCGACCGCGATCGGAAGGCCCGGTCCGGCACTTCGAGAGGTGGCCAACTTCCGCGCGTCACCCCATCATGTTCTGGTGCCGCAGGATCTCAACGCCATTGCCTGGCCCGTTCGGACCGACCGTCTCGTTCTCCGCCCGGCGACGGTCGACGACATGGAATCGACCTGGCAGATCCGTCGGCTTCCGGCCGTCAGCCAATGGATGACCAGCGGAGCCGACGACCGGGAGGTGTTCGCCGCCACGTTCGCGCAGCCCGATCGGCTGGCCAAGATACTGATCGTCGAGTTGGACGGCAGGCAGATCGGCGATCTGATGGTCTCCGTCGAGGACGCGTGGGCCCAGACGGAGGTCGCCGACCAGGCCCGTGGCGTGCAGGCCGAGCTCGGCTGGGTCATCGACCCGGCTTGTGCCGGCAACGGTTTCGCCACCGAGGCGGCCAGTGCGCTACTGCGCATTTGCTTCGTCGAGCTGGGGCTGCGGCGGGTCTACGCCCAGTGTTTCGCCGACAACGCCGCGTCATGGCGGATCATGGAGAAGCTCGGGATGCGCCGCGAGGAGTACGCCGTCCGTGACTCGCTGCATCGCTCGGGTCAGTGGATGGACGGGATGCGGTACGCGATCCTGTCGGATGAATGGCGGGCCCGCCCGGCAGGGACCGGTTCTGCCTGACGTATCTCCAGTGTTCGTCGGCACTCTGACTTTCATCGGTCCGCCGGGACCGACCGTGGAGGTCAGAGATGGGCACACCTGTGAAGTCCGTCGTCAGCGCCGGGGTGGCCGCCATCGTGGTGCTTGCCGCTGGGTGCTCGACAGTATTTCCCGCCGACCAGGCACGACCTGTGCAGACCAGCTCCGCAGTGCACACCCGGGTGCAGCAGATGATCGACAACGCGTTGGCGCAGGTCGGTGACGACTACCTCTTCGGTGTCGAGGTGTCGCCTACCGACCCCGATCCCAACGCCTGGGACTCCGCCGAACTCACCAGGTGGTCGGCATGGCAGGTCGGCTCGGTGATTCCCGGGAGCTCGGTCGAGCAGTACCTGGATGCCAAAGACAAAGGGCTGCTCATCCCGGTCGACCGCGGCCTGGACACGCCCGGCGCCCTGTTGTTCCACTTCTCGTCCGAGCCTGCGACCGGCGGCGGCCGACCGGCCGAGGCGCACGTGGCGTTCAGCCTCGGCGCCGGGCGCACGGTCGAGGCGCTCGACGACTCGACGGGGGTGATCAGCGGCGACGCCGGTGACCGGTTCCAGTACGCCGCGCTGGTCGAGGGTCTCGACTACTGACCGGCGGCCGGCCATCGAGTCGGCGAGAAGTCGAATCACCCGAACTGTCACAGGCCGGCACCGCTTCTCGTCTGAGGTGACGACAGGATCGGCCTACCGACGAAATGGGTGCACCATGAAGGTCTTCGTTGCCGGCGCTGCGGGTGCGATCGGCGCTCATCTGGTTCCGCAACTGGTGGCGGCCGGCCATCAGGTGGTCGCGACCACCCGGAACCCGGCCAGGCTGGCGAGTCTGCGCTCGCTGGGTGCCGAGGCCCTCGAGATGGACGGCCTGGATGCGCGTGCGGTCGGCAAGGCGGTGGGCCGCGCCGAGCCGGAGGTGGTCATCCATCAGATGACCGCGCTGGCCGGCATGGGCAATCCCCGGCGCTTCGACGCTCAGTTCGCGACCACGAACGCCCTGCGGACCGCCGGGACCGACCATCTGCTGGCCGCGGCAACGGCAAGCGGCGTTCGTCGTTTCATCGCCCAGGGCTACACCGGCTGGCCCAATGGCCGCACCGGCAACGCCGTGCACACCGAACAGGATCCGCTCGATTCCCATCCGCCGGCCGCGCAACGGCAGACCATGGACGCGATCCAGCATCTCGAACGGGTGGTGCCGGCGGCCGCCGGTATGGACGGCCTCGTCCTGCGGTACGGCTCGTTCTATGGCCCAGGGGCATCGGACCAATTCGTCGCGATGATCCGCCGCCGGATGCTCCCAGTGATCGGAGACGGTGCGGGGATCTGGTCCTTCCTGCACATCGACGACGCCGCCGCGGCCACCGTCGCTGCCATCGACCATGGCGGTGCCGGGGTCTACAACGTGGTGGACGACGATCCAGCGCCGGTGTCGCAGTGGCTTCCCGTTCTGGCCGAGGCGGTCGGGGCAAAACCTCCGCTGCGGCTACCGGCCTGGCTGGGCCGGATCGTCGCCGGTGAGGTCGTCGTCTCGATGATGACCGGGATCCGGGGCTCGTCCAACGCGCTGGCGAAACGGGAACTGCGGTGGGAGCCGAAGTGGACGAGTTGGCGGGACGGCTTCCGGCGCGGCCTCGAACCGACCGACGGCGCCGCCCCGGGACCGGCTTCCGGCCGGGCCGATGCCAGCCCCCCGTCGGGGAACGCTTCCGCCTAATGTCAGCGGCACACGGAAGGATGGCCGGATGAACGGGTCGACGGCGGTCTTCGAGGAACTCCGGCCGTTGCTGTTCTCCATCGCCTACCGCATGGTGGCGAGTGTCGCGGACACCGAGGACATCCTGCAGGAGGCGTTCCTGCGGTACCACCGGGCGCTCGCCGACGGCACCGACATCGTCTCGGCCAAGGCCTACCTGTCGGCCGTGGTCACCCGGCTGAGCATCGATCACCTTCGCTCGGCCCGGGTCCGGCGCGAGACCTATGTCGGGACATGGCTTCCCGAGCCGCTGCTGACTGAATCACCGCCGGCAGCCGCCGGCGCGGTGAATCCCGCGGACGAAGCCCTGCTGGCCGATTCGCTGTCGATGGCGTTCCTGCTACTGCTGGAACGACTCAGCCCGGTCGAACGGGCAGTGTTCCTGCTGCACGACGTCTTCGGGTTCGACTACACCGAGATCGCCGGGGTGGTCGACAAGACCCCGCAGCACTGCCGGCAGTTGGCCGTCCGTGCCCGGCGACACGTGACCGAGCACCGCCCGAGATTCGAGGCCTCGCACGCCAAACGGAACCAGCTGGCCGACGCGTTCATGCAGACACTCGGTGAGGGTGATGTGGACACCCTGGTGTCGTTGCTGGCGGCGGATGTCGTGCTGCACGGTGACAGCGGTGGTGCCAGCCCTTCCTGGCCCCGCCCGATCGTCGGCGCGGACAAGGTCGCCCGTCTGCTCATCAGCATCGCGCAGCAATCAGCTCCGCTGGGCATCACGGCGCGCCGGGTCGACATCAACGGCCAACCCGGTGCGATCTTCCTCGACCGGGACGACCGCGTGATCAACATCTTCAGCTTTGAGATCGCCGACGGCACCGTCGGAACCATCCGGTCGATCATCAATCCGGACAAGCTCGGCCATCTGGGTCCGCTGGCCGACGTCCGGGGACTCTGGCGGGATCGTCACACTGCGGGCGGGTGAGGGATTACCCGGCGTCGGTGAGCTGGAAGACGGTCAGGATGTTGCCATCCGGGTCCCGCATCCAGGCCACCCGCAGATCGTCCGTCACCGAGATGCCGTCGGCGTCGAGATCGAACGGCACGTCAGCGCCCACAACCCATCCACCAGGGGTTTCGTGACCGTCGAGGCCCAACGCGTGCTCGTAGAACCGGCGCGCCCTGGCCAGGTCGGTGACGGCAATGATCGGTCCCACATGCATGGCTGATCTCCCCTTTGTCTCGTTGTCTCGCCGCTGGTTCCCCACCGACCATCCGGCACGCCGAAAATCATCGTTCAACCCAGCACATTCACCCACCGAGCGACGCGCCGGTGCCAGGCTCGCGGACACCTGACATCATTTGCCGCCTCTTCACCGCCGAGCCCAGCGTCATCGCCCCGGCGTATCTCGGTCCGACCTCCTCGTAAAAGGTTTCGACGGCGGTGATGTCGAACCCGGCGGCGGCGACCATATCGACAATCGGCCTGGTGAGATGACAACCGCCGAGCAGAGCGCGGTGCACCGGTTCGAGCCGACGCTGCCGTCGACGAACCTTCTCGTCCGGTGCCAGTCCGTGTTCGACGAAGTGAAACGTGCCGCCGGGACGCAGAACTCGGCGCACTCTCGCGCAACGCGGCCGCGGCATCGGGAATGGTGCACAGCGTCCAGGTCGACAATGCGGCATCGAACGTGCCGTCGGCGAACGGCAGATGCTGACCGTCCGACCCGGATCGTTCGACCGGGACGGCCGAGTGCTGCAGCCGCTCCTCGGCGAGCTCCCACGCCAGGTCCGACGGTTCGACCGCCACCACCTTGGTGACCGCGGTCGGGTAGAACGGGATGTTGGTGCCGCTGCCGAAGCCGATCTCCATCACGTCGCCGGAAAGTCCTGAACACACCCGTTTTGCGCAGCGGGTCGGCCTGCTTGTTGCCGCAGGTGACGTGGATGATCCGGGGCAGCACGCCGATCTCCGTAGAACCCCATCGCGATTCCCTCCGCTTTCCCGACGTTGCGGTGCGACCGGTCGCCATCATGGCCCGCCACCTGCCACCGACAACAGTGCCGCAGCGCTCTGGGTTTGGCGTTACGGAAGCGGCGCCGGTCGACTCCATGTGCCGGGGCGGGTCGCAGTGCGCCTGCCGTTAATGACCCGGGCGGGCAACTGTTCGCCGGGCGCGATCCGAACCTCCCGAAGCGCGGCCTACCGTCGTGGGGTGGACCGTCGATGGTGGGGTGTGATCGTCGTGGCCGCCGTCCTGGTGGCCGCGTTCGTCGTACCGAACCTGCCGGCCCGGCGGATCGCCGGTGAGCCGGTCGGCCTTGAAGTGTCGGGGCCACCTGCGCCGGGTGACTGTGTGACCACGATGGACGACCCCTGGGCACATTTCGTCGACCCGGCGCCCCAGATCGACGAGGTGTTCGACTACCCGACCGCGGCCTTCGGGTCCTGCGCCGAACCTATTGTCGGAGAAGTCGTGTCGGTCTCGACCTCGGCGGATCCGGCACCAAGGATCGCGGCAACCGACTACCTCAGCCAGATCTCGCCCTGTGCCATCGCCGCCATCACCTACACCGGCTCCATACCGCCGGTCGTCGACGGGCGAGCCGGTCGACCGAGCATCATCTGGGCGCCGCAGATCAGGTTTCAATACACCACCGTCGGACCCGACCGGGTGCAACGGGCCGGCGGCCAGCACTGGTCGGCCTGCGTGATCGGCTCGACGGACGACGTCCCCTTCACCGGACGGCTCGAGAACGTCCTGACCGACGGCACACTTCCCTCTGCATTCGGTTCATGTCTCTCGTCTGCCGACCTGGCCAGCGCCCGCGAAGTGCCCTGCGATCAGCCGCACGCCACCGAGATTCTCGGCGCGTCGTCGACCGGTCCGGTTCCAGTCGATTCATCCGACGCGCAGCAGGCGTGCGAGGTGTTCGCCGGGCGGGCGCTCCGAACCGACGATCCGACGAGAGGCGGCGCCATCCAGATTCTCACCCTCACCTACGGCGAACAGGGGCAGGCGATCGTGCAGCCCGACGCCGGCCCGCTGGAGAACACCTACCTGGAATGCAGAGCAGTGGCCTTGCGCGGCGCCATGTTCAATCGCAGCCTGATCGGCGTCGCAGACGGGCCCCTCCCGATCAGCTGATCGCGAGGCCACGCCAGGGAGCCCGGCTCCCGAGATTGGGCGGGTCGACTCTCCCCCTGATCCGGCACTGCCCGAACAATGTCGCCATGACAACTGTCGCCGTGACACCGAAGCGGTACGCGATCGATGCAGCCGTGGCGATTCGCCTCGCCGGAGAGACCGCGAGGATCTACGACGATCACCAACTGGTCGCCCGAACACCCTCCGCTCGCAGGCGCTCGGACTCGTTGAACGGGCGGTTCGGAGCGGTGAACTGATTGCGGGGCAGTCGCCTCCAAACCTTATCCCGACATCAAGCGCCAGGCTCCAGACCGAGGAAGGTGAGCGCGCGCTGCTTCGCCAGCACCGTGCCCTCCTCGTCATAAGCCGGCGAACCGATCTCCGCGAACCAGTGCCCGAGCCCCGGGTAGTCGTACCGCTCGACCGTGATGTCCGTGCGCGCAAAGGCGTCGATGACGTCGGCGATCTCGTCATCGGTGAAGTATTCGTCACCCGGTGCGATGTGCAGCTGCACCGCCTCGGTCCGGCTCGCTCCCAACGGTGCGGCGGCACCGTAGAACAAGACGGCCCGGTGCGGCGCATGGTCGCCCCGACTCATCATCTGCGAGGCGTAGGACGCACCCATCGACCAGCCGAGCGCGCTCCATGGGCGTCCGGCGGCATTGAGCTGATCGGCACAGGCATCGAGCAACTCGAATGCGGCGACGTCGTCGACGGCGTTGCTCATCGCCTCGGCCTCCAGGATCGTGTCGACGGCCGTTCCGCCGTAGAGGTCGGGCAGCACCACCCGGGCACCGGCCGCGACCAGCGCGTCCCTCCAGTCCAGCACTCCCGGGCTGATCCCCCACCACGGGTGCAGCACCAGGACGGTGTCGCCGTCCTCCGGTCCGAAGACTTGAACCCCGGGAGGAAACTCGGTGGCCATCGTGGTCCCCTCCGATGAGGAGTCGCTGGTCGATCCAACCGCTTTCTGCATACCACCGCAGGCCGCGAGCGCCACCCCGACGACAATCGGCCCGCTGACGGCGAGAAACCGCCGGCGTGAGAAACCCGATGCGCAGACGCTCCTCATCGGTCGCCCCTTCCCGCCGTCGCTCTCACCTGCCTCGACCACACCGCAGCCCGACAGGCGGTCCGGCAGTTGCCATCATGAACCAGGGGTCCGACATCGACTCTTTCGGCGGTGCACCGCAACCCGGCCGGTCGGATTCACAGGAAGTTCTGGGCCTTCGGGGAGGCTTCTCGAACGGCACGCATAGTGCGTCCCCAACCTCCCGGGCTTGGCTGAGTCGTCTCCCACAGCATCCCGAGAGGACCAACATGACGACGAACAGCGGCATCCCGGGTGCACCCGGATCCACCGATCCGATCTCCGCCGCCCCTGTCAAGCAACCGCGGCGCTTCCGCGGCCTTGTCGTGGGCGGTGCGCTTGCGGTGGCGGCGTTGGTCGGAGTGGGCGCGAGCGTGGGCGGTATCGGGACGACCACCATCACCGGGACCGCAGTGGCCGCGAGTGCGGCCGGCACCGATGTCGCGGCAGGGCTACCGCTGGGCAGCGGCACCAGTCCGGGAAGCAACGGATCGGGAAGCACCGGTGGTGGGTGGCCCGTCACTCCGCCGTTCGGCAGCAACGAGGACGGCCAGGGCTCGACCGGGCAGAAGGACTCCTCAGGGTCGGTGCCGGCCGGCGCCAGCGCCGACCAGCAGATCGGGGTGGTCACCATCGACACGGTGCTGGCCTACCAGGGTGCGGAAGCGGCCGGGACCGGTGTGGTGCTGTCGGCCGACGGCGAGATCCTCACCAACAACCATGTCATCGAAGGCTCGACCAGCATCACGGTCACGATCGTGACCACGGGTGCCAGCTACTCTGCGACCGTCGTCGGAGCGGACGTCGACGACGACATCGCCGTGCTGCAACTCGACGGAGCATCCGACCTGACGACAGCGAACTTCGACGACGACCAGAACCTTGCCGTCGGTGACGCCGTCACGGGAGTCGGCAACGCCGGCGGCCTCGGCGGAATCCCTTCTGCTGCTGCGGGAACCGTGACAGCGCTGAACCAGACGATCACCACTCAGTCCGAGCTCGGCGCAGCCGGAGAGACCCTCAGCGGCCTCATCCAGACCGACGCCGACATCCAGTCGGGCGACTCGGGCGGACCGCTGTTCGACGCGGAGAACGAGGTCGTCGGGATCGACACCGCCGCGCAGCAGGGTGGTTACACCACAGCCGGTTTCGCCATCCCGATCGAATCCGCGCTCAGCATCGCCCAGCAGATCCAGAACGGTCAGTCGTCCAGCACGATCGTCATCGGCTATCCAGCCTTCCTGGGCGTCCAGGTCAGCTCGACCACCCCCGGGTACCGGTCGTCACGCGTCAGCGTCGCGGGCGCACCGATCAGCGGAGTCATCGAGGGCACCCCGGCCGCAGGAGCGGGGCTGCGCAGCGGCGACACCATCACCGCCATCGACGGCGTCACGATTGCCAGCGGGGCGGACCTGAGCACCGTGCTGGCCGGACACGCGCCCGGGGAGAACATCACCATCACCTGGACGGGCAGCTCGGGTGGATCCCATTCGGCCACCGTGACTCTCGCTGCCGGACCGGCGGTCTGACCCGGGGTTGGTCCATCGGTCTCGACTCAGGTCGCGCAGAACTCGTTGCCCTCCGGGTCGCGCATGACCCACCAATGCCCGGCGGGACCTTGGTCCACCTCGCGCAGCCGTTCGGCACCCAGTGCCTCCAACCGGGTCACCAAGTCGTCGAGACCGCCGGCTTCGCTGTGCACGTCGATGTGCAAACGGTTCTTCACCGTCTTGGCTTCAGGTACGTCCTGGAACAGGATGCGACGCCCACGGCCGATGCCACTGATGGCATCGAACGGGTCATCGGGGTGCCTGATGGCGGCATAGCCACGGAAGATCCGTCGGTCGCGATGAATTGTCACCGCCCCCTCGGGAAGCTGACCGCCGGCCAGCAACTGTTCGATCAGCCGGCTGGGATCCTCGACCTCGTACCCCAACGCGCCGGCCCAGAAATCGGCCAGCTCCGGTGCGTTCCGAGTGTCGATCACAAGCTTCCAGTCAACAGACATGTAACTGTTTATACCGGTATCACGTTCAGGTCACAACCCCTGCGTCCGTGCAGCGCAATGCAGTCTCCGTCCGGCTTGCCCCTGGCGGCCGGGCAGCTACGTGACACCCAGGTGGTCTTCCAGATCTCGGAAACCCCTACTGGGTAACGCTTTCCGTCACAGCACCATGCCGGCCCCAGAACCGTCGGTGAGTGTCGCCTGCGCCTTGTCAGGATTGCGGTCCCAAGAAACGTTCGGGACGGCAGATGATCGTACTGATCTGGGGCAGGACGGCCGGATCGATGCCGTGGCCGCCGGGGTGAGGCAGTTCGACCACCTCGGCACGCCGGTCCCGGAACTGTTCCGCCAGTTGCGATGTCATGTCCGCGGGGATCATCGGGTCCCGCGCGCCGTTGGAGATCACCACCACGGTTCCGGTCAGGTCGGCGGCGGGAGGGTCGGCGAAGGGGATCATCGCCGACAGCAGCACCGCGGCCCCGAGCAGACCCGGCCGTTGCAGCAGCATCGCCGATGCAATGTTGGCGCCGTTGGAGAACCCGACCGCCACCAGCGAACGATCCTGGATTCCGTAGGCGGCGCTCGCCGCCGTGACAAACTCCGCCAACGCGTCGGCCCGTTCTCGCAAATCTGCTTCGTCGAAGACGCCCTCGCTGATCCGGCGGAAGAACCGCGGCTGTCCGTTCTCCAGGACGCTGCCTCGGACCGAGATGACCGCGGCACCCGGCGACAGGTGGTCGCGCAGTGGTAGCAGGTCGTGCTCGTCGCCGCCTGTTCCGTGCAAGAGCAGCAGCGGGGCCCCCGCCGCGGACTCCTCGGCCGGCAGGAAGACATGTGGCCGGTCCAGACCGGTTTCGGTGATCACGGGACGTCGACGTCCAACTGGAGCGGCGGCAGCGCGGCGGCGATCTGTTCCCGGTCGGGTTCGAGCCACGGCGGCAGTTTCAGGCTGCGGCCCAGCTCGAGAAGTGGCTCGTCGACGGCGAAACCCGGTGCGTCCGTGGCGATCTCAAAAAGCACTCCACCCGGCTCGCGGAAGTAGATGGACTTGAAGTACTGCCGGTCCAGGATCTGGGTCACCGAGACGCCCTTGGAGATGAGCTCCTGCTGCCAGGCGGTCATGGTTTCCAGGTCCGGAGCGCGGAAGGCGACGTGATGGACGGTGCCGCCGGCCTGCAGGCCGCGATCGCGGACGCCGGCAGACACATCGATCAGGGCACCGGATCCCCCTTCGGCCATCCCGAAACGGGCCCGATCGCCGTCTTCTCCGGTGATGCTCATGCCGAGGAGCTCGGTCAACATCTGGGCCGACGGATCGAGCTGCTGTTCGGACAGCGTGATGGCATGCAAGCCGCGGACGGCGTGCTCGGCAGGGATGTCTCCGACGCCGTCCCACCCGGAGCGGTGGTCACCCTCGGCGGCCACCAGATCGATCACCATCCCATCCGGGTCGCGGAAGGTCAGCACCTCCTCGTCGTCGCGAGCGATCGGCGCCTCCGTGTCGACCCGCAACGTCTTGAATCGTTCGTGCCACCAGCCGAGAGAGCTACCCGGCACGCTGAACGCCGTGGCTGTGGTCATTCCGGCGCCCTGCCGGCCCTTCGGCACATCCGGCCACGGGAAGAAGGTCAGCAGGCTGGACGGGCTGCCCTGCTCGTCTCCGTAGTACAGGTGATAGGAGTCGGGTGCATCGAAGTTGACCGTCTGCTTGACCAAGCGCAGACCGAGCGTCCGGGTGTAGAAATCGACGTTGCGCTGCGGACTGCTGGCGATCGCTGTGACGTGATGCAGGCCGTGCGGGTTCACGGTGGTCATGGTGTCGGGTCCCCTTCATGACAGGAACGAGGTCGTCGTGCGCTCGCACCGTCAGTATGGGCCGAAGCAATTCGGCCCGCCGAAGTCGGTTCCGAACCAAGCAGTGTGCCTTGGCGAATGATCGCCGTCACGAGTACCTGCTGGATGTTTCACCGCGATCACCGGGCTCGCCATCACCGGGAACGAGAAGCCTTCTGCGGGAGCGTTGTCACCCCTTTGCCATTTCATTTATAGCAGAGTTCCGCCGGGCTCATGAGGGAAAAATTTTGGTTCTAAGGTGGCGATTCTCAGATTGGAGTTGACGCCCGTGACCCCCCTGACCACCAGCGCATTCGCCCTTCCCGACCGCCTTGCCGCAAAGGGCGACCCGACGTTGATCGCCGACGACGAGCGGCATTTCGCCGCCATTGGGCAGAGCCTCGACCAGTCGATCGCGGACCTCACCGATCGGCTCGATTCCGAGCGACGCTCTCCTGGTGGCAAGGGCCAGGTGGCCATGGAGCGGGACATGCAGATCCACCGGCTGACCGCTCGCCGACGAGCCCTTCGGCGTTACGGCCTTGATCTCTGCCTGGGCAGGATGGTCCGGCAGGGAGATCCGGAACCGCTGTACATCGGTCGGCTCGGCCTGCGGGACGGTGCGGGCAGCACGCTGCTGCTCGACTGGCGCTCCCCCGCGGCCGAACCGTTCTTCGGTGCCACCCACGCCAATCCGATGGGGCTGGTCAGTCGCCGGAGATACCGCTGGGCCTTCGGCCGGATCAGCGACTACTGGGACGAGGTGTTCGACCTGGACGGCACGGTCGGGCTCGACGGTGTGCAGCACCACCCGGCGCTGGACGATCAGACCGCCTTCATCGCCAGTCTGGGCAGCAACCGGTCCCCCCGGATGCGCGACGTCCTGGGCACCATCCAGGCCGACCAGGACGCGATCATCCGCGCAGGATCCGACGGTGCGCTCGTCGTCGACGGCGGTCCTGGAACCGGCAAGACCGTGGTCGCGCTGCACCGCACCGCTTACCTGCTCTACTCCGACCCGCGTCTGGGACACAGCCGCGGCGGGGTGCTGTTCATCGGGCCGCACCAGCCCTACCTGGCGTACGTCGCCGATGTGCTGCCCAGTCTCGGCGAGGAGGGCGTCCGGACCTGCACCCTGTCGGACCTGATCGCCGAGGGTGCGACTGCCGGCGTCGAGACCGACCCGGAGGTGGCACGGCTCAAATCCTCCGCGGAGATGGTGCGGGCCATCGAAGCGGCCGTCAGGTTCTACGAAGATCCACCTGCCGCGCCGCTCACGGTTTCCACTCCCTGGTCCGACATCACGCTGCATGCTGCCGATTGGGCGTTGGCGTTCGAATCGGTGGAGCCCGGCACCCCGCACAACGAGGGGCGGGACATGATCCTGAATGAACTGCTCTCCATCTTGGTGGACCGGGACGACGGCGAAGCACCCGTCCAGGCCCTTCGACAGTCGTTGCGGCAGAACAGGGAATTGATCACCACCCTCAACAAGTCGTGGCCGCTGGTCGAAGCAGCCGACCTGGTAGGAGATCTCTGGTCGGTGCCGGCTTACCTGAAGTTGTGCGCGCCGTGGCTGCGCCCGGAGCAGGTCCGGCTCCTGCAACGCCCGGACACCCAGGCCTGGACTACTTCTGACCTGCCGTTGCTGGACGCTGCCCGCCGCCGGCTCGGCGACCCGGAGGCGTCCCGGCTCCAGCGTCGCCGGGATGCCGACGAAGCCGCGCAACGGGAGTCGATGAATCAGGTCGTCGAGCATCTCATCGAGTCCGATGACTCGGAGATGGCCGTCATGTCGATGCTGCGCGGTGATGATCTTCGCGACGCCCTGGTCGACGGGGACGCTCTCCCCTGGCTCCCACCCGATCAGCTCGCCGGGCCGTTCGCCCACATCGTCGTCGACGAGGCCCAGGAACTGACGGACGCGCAATGGCAGATGCTGGTGTCGCGTTGCCCGTCTCGCAGTTTCACCATCGTCGGGGATCGCGCGCAGGCCAGGCACGGCTTCAGCGAGTCATGGCACGAGCGGCTCGAACGGATCGGTCTCGACCGGATCGACCTGGCCTCGTTGACCATCAACTACCGCACACCTGAGGAAATCATGGCGGTTGCCGAACCGGTCATCCATCGCGCACTCCCGGACGCCAACGTTCCGACATCCATCCGCAGCAGCGGCCTCCCGGTTGTTCACGGACCCACCTCGGACCTGAGCACCATTCTCGACGCCTGGCTCGCCACGAACGCCGACGGAATCGCGTGCGTCATCCGTGCGGAGGACGACCACCGTGAAACCCCCCGGCGCAACCCTCGGATCCGATCACTGACCCCGCAACTGGTGAAGGGCCTCGAGTTCGACCTCGTTGTGCTGATCGATCCCGAGTCCTTCGGCACCGGCATCGAAGGGGCCGTCGACCGTTACGTGGCGATGACGCGGGCAACCCAGCAACTGGTGATCCTCACCAGCTCCTGACGAAGGCGCGTTCCGGCTATCGACGTTCCGCTGCCAGCACCCTGCGCCACGACGGCCCTTTCGCTGTCGCCAGACCGTGCAGCTGCAGGATCGCCAGAGCGCCCATCACCTGGGACGCCAGCAATCCGGATTCGGTGATCAATTCGTCCACCGACGAGAATCCCCTGGCCGGCAGGGAGTCGTACACCCGCGAGCTGTCCAGATCCAGACCGTCCGTCGGATGATCGGGATCGGCGCCCGGTGCCGGATCCGCCGGGGCGAGCACCGCGCCGGGTGGATTGCGACCCAAGGCTGCCAACACATCGTCGGCACCGGTCACCAACTGCGCGAACCGATCGGCCAGCAGCAGGTGGCAACCGACCGACATTGCCGACGTCACCGGCCCGGGTACTGCCATCACCATCCTGCCCAGCTGCTCCGCTGCGGCGGCCGTACTCAGCGTTCCGGAGCGACGGCCGGCCTCGACCACCACCGTCGCTGCGCCGAGGGCCGCAATCAGCCTGTTGCGGACCAGAAACCGATGCCGCGCCGGCACCGTGCCGGGCGGATACTCGCTGACCACCGAGCCGGACTGTGCGATTGCCTCGAGCAATGCCCGATTCGCCTCCGGATAGGCGCGATCGATGCCGCAAGCCAGGACCGCCACCGTCGACGGTGACACGGATGGTGCGTCCCGACCTGGCAGCGACCAGAGCCGACCGATGGGCCGCGGTATCGATCCCGAAGGCGGCACCCGAGATGATCGTCAACCCGCGAATCGCCAGTTCGTGCGAGAGCTCGCCGGCCACCCGCTGGCCGTAGGCGCTGCTCGCCCGCGAACCGACGATGGTCACCGCCTGCTCGGGCAGCGTTACCAGGCTCCGGCCGCGGAGGTACAACGCCACCGGCGGACCTGCGCCGCGCACTCCGCGAGCAAGCGCGCCCTCGAACGATTGCACGGCCTGCACCGGCCAGTCCGGATGGTCCCGGCCGATCAGCCTGGCACCGGCGGCAGTCGCAATGCGGAGATCGGCCCGGGCCCGATCGATCAGCACCTCCTGGGTGAGGTTCTGAGTTCGCGCCGCGGTCGCCGACAACACCGGGCGGGGTGCCCGGCGATCGAGCACGCCGCGCCAGGCTGCCACCGGCCCCACCTTGTCGACGAACAACGCCAACGATGCGCTGGGCGGCTCGCACACCCGCACCAGACCCGCCAGTGCCACGGTCGTCTCGGAATATTCGGTCACAACGACTCCCCACATCGCAACGCCAACGCCATGGCCAGATCTGCACTCGATGGTCGGTCCCGGCCACCGAGATCCGCAGCGGTCAATGCCAATCGCAACACCCGGTCATAACCGCGACCGGTGAGCCGGCCGCTGCGCACAGCCCGGTCGAGCAATTCGGCCTCCCGTCGCTCCGGTCGCCACGATCGGCGCACCGTTGCGCCCGGAACCTCTGCGGCACAACGCCATTGCGTGCCACGCCAGCGCCGCGCCGAACGCTCGCGAGCAAGCAGTACCCGTTCGGCAACGACAGCACTGGATTCGCCGGCGCCGTTCGGATCGGTCAGCGCCGCCGGGTCCAGTGCGGCCAGATCGACCCGAATGTCCACCCTGTCCATCAACGGCCCCGAAAGACGGCCCAGATAGCGCCGTCTCACCCCGGCCGGACAGCTGCAATCGACGTCCTTCGCCGCCGCGCAGGGGCACGGATTCGCCGCGATGATCAACTGGAAGCGGGCGGGATACCGCACCGCACCGGACGCCCGAGCCAGCAGTACCCAGCCACTCTCCATCGGCTGGCGAAGCGCGTCCAGGACAGTCGGTTTGAACTCCGCGGCCTCGTCCAGGTGCAGGATCCCGCGGTGGGCGAGACTGACGCTGCCGGGACGGATCTGGGCCGAACCGCCGCCGACGATCGCGGCCAGCGAAGCGGAATGGTGCGGATTGACGAACGGGGGTCTGGTCACCAACGGGACGTCGTCGTCAAGGGTCCCGGCCACCGAATGCACCGCCGTCACCTCGAGGGCCTGCTCGTCGTCCAGCGGCGGCAGGATCCCGGGCAGCCGACTCGCGAGCATCGTCTTGCCGGCCCCTGGCGGCCCGATCATCGCCAGATGGTGGCCGCCCGCGGCCGCGATCTCCAACGCCAACCGCGCCTCCGGTTGCCCGAGGACGTCGGTGAGATCCGGACCGCTCACCCCACCCACTCTGACCGGCGCGACGCCCGGGACCAGCTCCTGAACCTCGCCCCTCAGGCTCCCGATCAGATCCCGCAGGTTCCGCACCCCCCACACCGACATCCCGGTCGCCAGAGCAGCCTCGGACAAATTCCCGACCGGCACGATCGCCCGTTCCCGACCGGCGGCCCGGGCGGCCAGCAGCGCGGGCAACACACCCCGCACCGGCCGGACCTGCCCGTCCAACCCCAACTCCCCGATGAACACCGTGCCCCCGGCCGCCCGCGGCGGCACCACACCCGCCGCAGCCAGAACCGCAACCGCCAAAGCGATGTCGTAACCGGCGCCGCGCTTGGGCAGGGCGGCCGGCGACAACGCCAACGTGATCCGCCGATCGGGCCACTTCTGCCCCGAATTCACCACCGCCGCCCGGATCCGATCCCGCGCCTGCGTCACGGCGGCGTCACCCATCCCGATCACCGTCGTCCCTGGCAGACCCGCCGCCAGATCCGCCTCCACCGCGATCAGATGGCCGGTCACCCCGGTCAAGGCGACCGCCCAGGCCCGCGCCAACGCCATCAGAACGCCTCGACCCGATGATCAACGGTCGGCTCCCCACCCGGACGCCACAGCACCCCGACCACGTCGAACCGCATCCGCGGGAAACCCCGAACATGCGGCTGCGCCAACCACAACAACCCGAGGCGACGCAATTTCCGGCGCTTGCCCTGCGTCACAGCATCGAACGGCGACCCGTACCCGTCCCCGCTCCTGGTCTTCACCTCGCAGAACACCACCACCCGCTCCGCACCCACCGGGTCGGTCGCCACGATGTCCAACTCGCCCTCAGAACACCGCCAATTCCGGTCGAGCACCAACAGACCGGTCCGCTCCAACCAGGCCGCAGCAACATCCTCACCCCGCCGACCGAGCACATCCTTCGCAGCCATCCGCCCACCATCGGTCACCCACCACACCCAGAACCGCGGCCACCGAAAAATGTGGATGAATCCGGACCATGGCAACAAACGAACAGGGTCAGTGCGAACGTCTCGCACCCCGTTCAACACCCGGCAGCAAACGTTCACCTGGGCTACATCGCTGCCTGCCGGCCGACAGCAGGCATCAGGACTCAGTATTCCGATGACAGCCGCCGGGTTGGAATCGAGAGTCGTCAGTCCCTGCCGACCCCGCCAAGACTTGAGAGCGAAGCCTTGGACCGTCTGCCAGGCGACTGACTGTGGCGTTCGACCCGCAGGTCGTGAAGAAGCGGCAGCGACGGTTGACCAGTGTCGATCAGAGCGTGTTATCGCTGACGGCAAGAGGATTGACCACCGGCGAGATCTCCGTGCATCTCGCCGAGGTCTACGGGGCGTCGGTATCGCGGGACACGCCATCCAAGATCACCGATAAGGTCGTCACGGAGATTACCGAGTGGTTCAACCGGCCGTTGGACCTGGTGTACACGGTGACCTTCATCAACACGCTCGTGGTCAAGGTCCGCAACAGCCAGGCCGGAACAAACCGATGGACGTGATCATTGGGTCACCGTGAACGGTGAAGGCGTCAGTGTCGCGGGCACATCGATATGCACCGGCTCGATATCGGTCAGAACGGTCGCCACGGCGGGGCACGTCTGCCTTACCTGGCAGCACGATATTTGTTACTTCGCACCGCGCCCCTCCAGCGGTGGACCCACCGGGTGGAATCCGCTTGCTTCCCAGCTATCTGAGGTGTCCTGGCTCTGGTGGAGGCTTTGATTTCCCAAGGAGAATCGAGCCATGCCTGCACCACGCAAGTACGACCAGGAGACCCGCGACCGGGCGGTGAGGATGTACCAGGACCGCCGACAGGCGCATCCGGGCGAGTCGGCGATCGAGTCCCGCCGGCAGATCGGGGCGTTGATCGACGTGCATTCAGAGACGCTCCGCGGCTGGGTCGAGCGGGCCGAGGTGGACGCCGGCGCCCGGCCGGGCGCGACCACTGACGAGCATGCCGAACTGATCCGGCTCCGCCGTGAGGTGGGAGAACTACGCCGCGCCAACGAGATCCTGAAGACGGCGTCGGCGTTTTTCGCAGCGGCGGAGCTCGACCGCCGACTCAAGTGATCTGCGCCTACATCGACCAGTACAGGGAACGTTTCGGGGTCGAGCCGATCTGCCGGGTGCTCACCGAGCACGACATGCAAATCGCCCCGAGCAGCTACTACGCCCACCGTCGCCGGCCGGTCACCGACGCCCTGCGGGCGGAAGCGGTCCTGGTCAACGTGGTGATCGACCTGCACCGCAAGAACCGCGACGCGTACGGCATCCGGAAGATGTGGCACGCGATGACCCAGGCCGGGCATCGGGTCGGGCGGGACCAGGTGGCCCGGCTGATGGCCATCGCCGGCGTCCAGGGCGTCAGCCGGGGTCAGCACACCACCACCACGACCCGCCGTGGGAGCGGTGCGGAGCATTCCCGGGCGGCGGACCTGATCGGCCGCGACTGGACGGCGCCGACCAGGCCGGATCAGTGGTGGGTCGCCGACTTCACGTATGTGTGGACGCTGGCCGGGTTCTGCTACGTCTCGTTCGTGGTGGATGTCTATTCGCGGCGCGTTTTGGGGTGGCGGGCCTCTATGTCCAAGACGACCGCCCTGGTCGTGTCACTGGTCGAGCAAGCCCTGTTCACCCGCCGCCGCACTGATACCCGTTTCACCGCAACAGGTTTGGTAGTTCTGCTTTTTGCGGAGCAACCTTATTGGCACCGACGTCAGCGTCCACTTGCTCAACGCGCTGGTAGTGCAGCGCTTCACGCCATTGTTCGTTAGCCCCCCAGAAGCGATCCGCTGCAGCGATCGCGTTGATGAACTGAGGGTCGCCGGAAGGGGCTGCTGCCGATAGGATTTCATGTCTGCGGTGGCTTTCGGCTAGTCGGCTTCGGCGACGATCGCGGAAGCTCGTACCATCGCTCGCGGCGTCCATGGCAGGCGTAGGTGTGTTTACGGGCGCGGCGACGCAATCCGCTTGGATCGCCAAAATTTCACCTCGCAAATCGGCAAGAAGTCATCGGACGCCTGAAGCGTCACCCAGCAAGCCGAACGGAGTAATACCGGTTATACGGAATTCAACTGCTAGACAGGAAGAAGCGGGCCACTACGGTCGACCTCATGGGACGTGTCCTTGTCGATCACCGCATCATGGGCGGTGCGCCCTGGGTACACGGCACTCGGATCCCGGTCGCCACTATCCTGGGACTAATCGGCGAGAGACTCACACCCGCCGGACGTGCTGACGCTCTATCCGCAGCTCGTCCTCGAAGACGCCTCCATGCGAGGAAACTGCCAGCTCAACCCTGGGCATCCTGTCGGAGTATTCCGATTCAATGTCCAGCAGACATCACACTCATCAGAGAATGAGCGCGACGACCGGCCGCGCACCAGTAACCACTCGGGGCCGCACCGGTTCGAAAAGGTGTTGCGGACAAATGGCCGTGAACAAAAGGAGCAGTGGGCGACCACCGAGCTGCCCCGGATGCGGCGAGAGCTGCTCCTGGCAGCGAAAGAAGCCGCAGACCATGCGGTCACGACCCGTAGGTCGCCGCAAGATTCCAGGCCGACGAAGAGAAGTTGGCTGCTCACGTCGCGAAGACCGATCCCGCCATGGCACGACAACTGCGATCCCGCCCTCCTCTCCTGGGTTTACACACGCTGGCCGACATGGAACGCCGACACGCACTGCATTTCCGGGCGGCCAAGCTGTACTGGGTCACCCGGGACATGACCAGGGTCGCCCTGGACGCGTCCACCGACTTGCCGCCTTGGACACCATCTGCGGTCATCCCGGCGCCCGTCGGGTTGCTGATTTGGGCGGACGACCTCCCCAGGATCGTATGGCGCGGCCACGACAACAGCCCGATGGTGCCCATTCGACCGGGTCCTCTGGGAACAGTCCGGCGGGTATGTCGAATTCATCGTCCTGACCCGCACCGACCGGGCCATCAACCGGTCAGGACGCAGAAGGCGGCTGTCGTGAACGGTGCGATCACGCCAGGTACTGGCCCGCTGGTCGCGCGGGCCTGGAACCGCTGACCGTGGCCAATTCGTCAGCGGGTTCGCGCCGCACTAGCACTGCCCTGGTCGCCGGCTGGGTCGTCACAACGTACCGACCCAGGCAGGAACCGGCCCTTGTCGGCTGCTTTCAGCCCGTGGTGAGGCGTTCGATATGCAGGGTGAGGTACGCGACCTCCTCATCGGCAACTGCGTGTCGTACTCGCTGACGATGTGACTCCGGACTCTCTCCGCCGCGTTCCGCGCCTTTGGGTACCGGGTAGAGACCTGGTGGAACAGGAAGTCGTCCTTGCTGATGAGCATCCGGTTCGCCATCAGCCGACCGACGAAAAACTGCATGTGGATGATGAACCGAGAAAAGTGCAGGCTGTCGTTCAGCAGCTCGATGCCCATGCTGTACCGCACGATCGTTACGACCCCGTCGATGATCTTCACAGCACGTAGAGCGTCGTAAGTTGATTGCGGTCCGTTCTCGGCATTAGCCACGTGGAACGCGATGTTCGCGGCCTCCTCTTCGGGAAGGTCGACGGCCACCCGCTCCCGCAGCCGGGTCAAACCGAACAGGCCGACCGCGTACTCGCGGGGATAGAACGTCTTAACCTCCCAGGCCAGGCGGTTCACCACCGGCAGCCCCTGCTGGGTGCGCTGCACCGCGAAATGCAGATGATCGGTCAAGGCCAGATAGATGTGCGGGTGCAACTTCATACCGAGACCCTCAGCGTGCCTGACAATCTCCGTGGTGATCTCGACGTAGTCGGCCGGAATCGCGGTCAGCAGGTCGACAAGGTTCTTCACATCCGGGTTGGACAGGGAGATGAACACCTGATCGGAATCCCGGGATGGCACCGGGGTGCCAGCCTTCTGGCCGTACCCGATGCCCTTCCCCAGCAGAATCGATTCCTGCCCAGCCTCATCCACTACCAAAATGACGCCGGAGTTGAGCACCTTCTTGATAGTGACCACGGGAATCAGCTCTGATTTCATTAGGGATTGCAGGGCGATCAGCCGAGATCTTTGCCGTTGGAGGCGATGACCCGCTGGTACCAGAAGAACGAATCCTTCCGCTTGCGGTCCAGGGATCCACGTCCGAGGTCGTCCTGATCCACGTAGATGAAACCGTACCGCTTCGACATCTGCGAGTAGAACAAACCGATCAGGTCAATCGGAGCCCAACTGAGGTACCCCATCAGGTCGACGCCCTCATCGATGGCCCGCTCCATCTGCTGGAAATGGGAGCGGAAGTAGTCGACGCGGTATGGATCGTGCACCTCGCCGTCGGCGCAGACCTGATCGATGGAACCGATGCCATTCTCGACGATGAAGAGCGGCAATTGGTATCTGTCGTACAGCTCGATCAACGAGATCCGCAGACCCACCGGGTCGACCTGCCACCCCCACTCGCTAGAAGGCAGGTACGGGTTCTTCACCCCAAGGATGGTGTTACCTGGGGTTCGTTCGGCATCGGGATCGACGGACTCCGCGGCCGACATGTAGTAGCTGAAGGACACGAAATCAACGGTGTGCTGCTTCAGGATCTCCTCGTCACCCGGCTGGGATGGGCGGCGTTATCCCCTGCCGTAGAAGCCTTCTGCGAACCAAGGGCGGGTACTCGCCGCGAACCAGCACATCGGCGCAAAACAGATTGTCCAGGTTCTTCTGTTGTGTGGCCGCCACGTCCTCCGGCCGGCAGGTCAGCGGGTAGGTAGTCAGTTTCGTCAGCATGCAACCGACCTGGCCACCGGGGATCAGATCGTGGCACAGCCCGGTCACGATGGCCGATGCGACAAACTGATGGTGCAGCGCGGCGTAACACACCTGTTCAACGTTCCCCTCACACCTGTCAGGGATGACACCGGCCGACGAGAACGGGTGGCGCAGAACGCTGTCGATCTCGTTGAACGTTAGCCACAGCTTGACCATCGACCCGAATCTTTCGAAACAGGTACGGGCGAACCGCACGAAGTGGTCCAACACCCGCCGGTCGGCCCAACCGTTGTACTTCAGGGTGAGAGCGACCGGCATCTCGTAGTGGTGCAACGTCACCAGCGGTTCGATCCCGAGCCGCTCCATCTCGGTGAACACCGCCTCGTAGAACGCTACCCCGGACTCGAGCGGAGCCTCTTCCTCACCGGTTGTGTACAGCCTGCTCCAGGAAATGGACACTCGCAGCGCCTTGAACCCGAGTTCTGCGAACAGCGCCAAATCCTCCCGGTAACGGTGATAGAAATCGATGCCGCGACGCTTGGGATAGCGGGTGACGTCCGGATCGGCAAGCGCGGCCTCGATGGCTTCGGTCGTGATCGAATGCATTGCGGCGTAATCGTTGACGTTGGTTTTCGGTTTGTAGACCGTCATGTCGGCGACCGAGGGGCCGCGGCCGTCAAACGTCCCAGGCGCCCTCGACCTGATTCGCGGCGATCGCGCCGCCCCACAAGAAGTTGTCAGGAAACACTGGCAGTCTCCTTGCTGGTGACGGTGAACACCGGATCGCCGATGGCGGCGCGGCCGGCGGTCGTCGGATCGACCTGGAATTTGTTGAAATTCGTCACCACGATGGGTGTCGTGGTGTCGTACCCGGCTGCAGTTATCCCGTCGAGATCAACGTTCATCAGCAACTGACCTGCCGTGACTTGATCACCCTTGGCCACCACTGGATCGAAGTGCTGGCCGTTAAGCCGGACAGTATCCAGTCCGACGTGGATGAGCAGTTCGACTCCATCGGCGGTCGTGATGCCGATGGCGTGCTTGGAATCGAAGATCATCGTGATGGTTCCATCGATGGGGGCGCGGACCTCGCCCGAGTCGGGCACGACAGCAATCCCGGCACCTAACACGCCTCCGGCGAACACCTTGTCCTTCACATCCGAAAGCGGCAGGACAGTGCCGCTCATCGGGCTGATCACGGTCTGCGGCACGCCAGCATCGGTGATCTCGTCGGCGTAGATGTCGGCAGCCGGGCCGGCAGCCGGGTCATGCTCGACGAGCAGTGTCCCAGACTCCGAATCCCGCCACAGCACCAGACAGACGATCATGCTGACCAGGAAGGATATGCCCGCTCCGACCACGGCGTTGATCAGGTTGGCCGGGTTGGTGGGATCGATGAACGAGGACAGGCTGGCAATACCCGGGCCGACGGCCACAAAACCGGCGACGTGCGTCAGACCGAGGTAGGCCCCACCGGTGAAGCAACCGATGAGAACGCTGTATAAGGCACGCTTGTTCTGCAGGGTGATGCCGTACAGGGCGGGCTCGGTGATGCCGAATGCACCGGAAATACCGGCGGACAGTGCCACAGTCCGAAGGTTCTGACTCTTCGTCCGGATCGCCACCGCGAAGCTCGCGCCCGACTCACTCAGGTTGTGCGCCAACGAAGCCGGCTGATATAGCGACTCGCTGCCAGTCGCGCTGATCTGCGCGATCGTCGGCGGGAGTAGCGCCTTGTGCATACCGACGGAGACCAGGAACGGCAGCAGGGTGGCCAGCAGCGCGGTGGCCACCCAGCCGAAGGTGCTGTAGACCCAGAAGATGGCCGAGGTGAAGTAGACACCTGCGTTGTACCCGAGCGGACCGAACACCAGCAACTCCAGCGGAACGGTGATCAGCAGACACATCATCGACACGAAAAAGATGCGGATCGGCTTGGGTGACCAGCGGGTCCAGACCCGTTCCATCCACGCGAGGAACAGCGTCGACAGGATCGCCGGGAACACCTGGGTGCTGTAGTTGACATTGCTGATCTGGAAGCCCAATAAGTGTGCGCCGCCTTCTGCTGCGACCAACGTCGACAACGACGGCAAGATCAGCACACTGACCGCCGCCAGCGCTAGGAGCTTGTTGCTATTGAGCTTGGTCGCGGTGGTCACCGCAACCATCAATGGCAGGAAATAAAAGACTGCGTTCGGAATGGAGATCAGAACGAGGTAGTTCTCACCTTTGGTGTCCATCCACCCAAGGACTCCGAGAAGGATCAGCAGCGACTTCAGGATGCCTGCCCCCGCGATCACCGGCACCAATGGCTGGAATACCCCCACTAGGAAATCCAGCAGGATCCGGCCCGGATGCGCCCAGCCCTTCTTTTTCTTCGGCGTGTCGTTCAGCGCGGCCACTGCGGCGCGGTCCCTGACACCCGGCAGCCGCACCAGGGCGGCATAAACCTCAATGACGTCGTTGCCGATGACGACTTGGGTCTGGCCGGTGTTCACCACTCCGAGTACCCCCGGAACCTCCTTCAGCGCAGAGATATCGGCTTTGCTGTCATCAGCCAGGTTGAACCTCAGCCGCGTCGAGC
>CAVOIF010000006.1:0-871048 GCA_963696065.1 uncultured Actinomycetota bacterium | reverse complement strand
AGGAGAACGGCCCAGAGCGGGTCGACCTCAAACACGCACTGTTCGCGGTCCTGGACCGCGCGACCCGACCGGAGGCGATCCTGGCTTCGAGCTCATCCGGGTTGCTGCCCAGCGTGATCCAGGCCGGCTGCCCGCAGCACCCGGAGCGGGTGCTGATGGGGCACCCGTTCAACCCGCCGCACCTCATCCCGCTGGTGGAAGTGGTACCCGGCTCGCAGACGTCGGAGTCGGCGGTGGACCGGGCGGTGCAGTTCTACGCCGCGGTGGGCAAGCGTCCGATCCGGTTGCACCAGGAAGTGCCTGGGCATGTAGCCAACCGGTTACAAGCGGCGTTGTGGAGAGAGGCCTACTCCTTGGTCGACCGGGGGATCGCGTCGGTCACCGACATCGACACCGCTATCTCCCAAGGCCCTGGCCTGCGGTGGGCGGTACTGGGACCGTTTGTGCTACAGCACCTGTCCGGTGGAAGCGGCGGTCTCGCCCACAACATCGAACACCTCGGACCGCCGATGGTGGCCTGGTGGGACGACCTGCGGCAACCAGACCTCACGCCGGAACTCGCCGCCAGGTTGGTTGCCGGGGTCAACGACGAACTCGCCGGCATCGACCAGACCAAGCTGGTCGAGCACCGGGACACCGTACTCAACGCCCTGTTCACCGCGAAACGACAGGCTGACCTACCATCAGCGACACTGCAGCTGCTGATAAGGCTTTCTCGGCAACGGCTTTCGATCTCGACAGGGTGTCCGCGATCGACATGCACGTGCACATCGAGCAGGACAGCCATGGTTGTTTCGCGCTCGACGACGAACTGATGGACGCATCCGCTGCGTACTTCAAGGCGAGCGAGCACCGCACGCGGACTCTTGAGCACATCGCTGCGTACTACCGGCAGCAAGAACATGGTGGCCGTGGTCTTCACGGTGGATGCGGCCACCTCGACCGGGCATCCGGCCCTGTCCGTGAGGAGCTCGCGGATCAGGCGGCCGTCCATGCCGACGTGCTGATCCCTTTCGGGTCCGTGGACCCACTTGGAGGTGCCGCGGCCGTGCAGCGGGCGCGCCGGTTGGTGACCGAGCACGGGGTTCGTGGGTTCAAGTTCCATCCCAGCCTGCAGGCCTTCGAACCGAACGACCCGGAGTTCTACCCGCTGTACAAGACGCTCGCCGAGCTGGGTGTGGTGGCGCTGTTCCACACCGGGCAAACCGGAGATCGGGGCCGGGCTCCCTGGTGGTCGGGGGATCAAGCTGCGGTACTCCGCACCGATGCTGATCGACGACGTCGCAGCCGACTTCCCCGACCTGACCATCGTGATGGCGCACCCGTCAGTGCCATCGCAGCGAGGCCATCTCGATCGCCACCCACAAATCCAACGTCTACATCGACCTGTCCGGGTGGTCACCCAAGTACTTCCCACCCCAACTCGTCCGCGCCGCCAACAGCATGCTCAAACGCAAGGTGCTCTTCGGGTCCGACTATCCGGTCCTGACACCTGAGCGTTGGCTCCAGGATTTCAACGCCTTGGACATGATGGATGAGGTGAAACCGTTGATCCTCAAGGACAACGCCGCCCGCGTGCTCGGCCTCGTTTGAGCCGGGCGCGACGTTCGAACCGATCTTCGATCCGATCTACCGCAAGACAGATGGAATCGGGCGAGTTGGAGGTGGAGGGCGGCTGGCGGGCGGGTTTCAGATACTCAGGAATTCATCGCGGTAAGCGCGGCAAGGGTTCGCTCCAGCGATCGCCGGAACTCCCGCGCCTGGCTGGCGGTCAACGCAGCGAGCATCTGTTCCTCGAGCTCGTCGACGACGCGGTGGCATGGTTCAAGGACGAGCCGCCCCCGCTCGGTCAACCATGCCCGCAGGATCTTCCGGTTCACCGGGTCGGGTTGCCGTTCGATCAGCCCGTCACGCTCCAACAACGCGACCAACTGGTTGGCGGCCTGCGGCGTCACGAAATGTCGGCGGGCCAGCTGCGCGGACGACAACCCTCCGCGCCGCTCGAGAACGCTCAGGGCGGTGTACTGATGAAGTGACATCCCATGCGGGCGTAGCACTTCTTCCATGCGCGCCCGCTCAACCATTTCGACCCGCTTGATCAAGTAGGTCGAATCGAGGAGCCGCCTGCTTTGCCATCTGAATCACAGATTCGGTCACCCTTGAAAGTATAGCAAGCTGCTTGATATCAGGCCAGTAGCAATGCACTTGCGAAGTGCATTTCTCATGACCGGAGCTGGTTCTCACGGTCGCTGGTGTGAGATTAAGCACATCGACGGGACTTGGCTTTTCTCAGTAGCAGGTCGCGGGAATCCGGCTGCTGCGCCGAGGTTGTTTTCCTCACAGGGGTGGCGGGGGTTAATTCCTGGCCGGATCGCTGTGTACAACCGGGCTGCTCTGGGGATTGAGCAGTCGTTGAGGCCAGTTCAGTCGGACAGCTCACCGCGGCCTTTGATACCGCTGTTCGCGGGGCGGATGATCTCAAAACCCAGGGTAGCCACCTGGCCAGACATCCCAGCTCGGCGCTCCCACCCGCGAGCCAGATACGATCGGCGTAGGCAAAGTCCTCATCGCGGAGCGCGTCAACGGAACCGACGTCGATGAACATGGGCGGCAATCCGGACAGATCGTCGGCGCGCCGGAGCGGCGTAGAGCGAGACGTCCAGGCCACCGCGGGCCCCGCCGAGCGGCGCCGCTGCCGGTTTCGGCGTCGCTGCCGACGGGATGAGCATGGCATCAGGCAAATCGACTTTGACCTGACCGAAGAAGCGGTGTCCTTCTCCGTCGAAAACCACCTCGCGAGTGCATTCGACTTCCAGATCGTTCGATAAGGGGCCAACCAATTTATCTGCGCCCGCCGCGTCCCTGAAGGCGTGAGCAGGTCACTGCGCCCATCAACTCTGGTCGTCGTGTTCTGCGAGAGTCGAGGATTCCTCTCCAGCCTGCTGTCTCGCGCCCGATGACCTCAGCGGTGGTCTTGATCTTGAACAAGATCTGGTTGTCGCGACCTGGCACCGACACGACGTTCGCGGCGGTCCTATTGTTGATCTGCTCACCAGGTCGGTCAGGTTCCGTAGGTCGGTGAGTAGCACGCCGATCCGGCCCGGCAACTCCTCGACCGCGGCCGAGCTGTGGTCTTTCTCTTTAACGGCAGCATCAAACACTCCTTCTGGTGATTGGTTTGCGGTGCTGCCATCGGATGCCACACAATCCGGGTGAGTGGTGACCCTCGGACGGAAGGTGGTCGTCCTGAGTGTGGCGAAGGTTTGCTTCGGCTGTTGGAGGTGGGCCGATGCCTTGGGCGTAGAGGTCCCACGGGCAGTCGACCGTGCGGCTGGGGTGGCTGCTCCCCGCACGTGCGGAACGACTCCGCACGGTCGGTGCGGGGGTATTCCTTGCCGTCACGGCCCAGGTCGGGGGGTTGGTCTCCCGGAGTCGGCTGGTCTGTTGGGCGCCTGGGATCGGATGAGTTCGCGGTGCACGGTCCCGACACCGACGCCCATGATCTTGGCGATCGCCCGAACCGACATGCGGACGCCGGCCAAGACGGGACCACCTCGGAGCGGTGCTCGCGGGGCACCGCGATGCGGAAGTCACCAAACCGGGCGTCGACATAGTCGTCCCAACTCGGATACCCAGGGCCAGGAACGCGCGGCCCTTGTAGGCAAGGGCGATGAACTCCCAGGCCCGGTCGAGCACCGCCCTGATCTGCACGGTGACCTGCTCGGCGCTGGCCGGCGACATCGTGAAGAACCCAATATCCGCCTCCGGATCAGTCACCTCCGGCGCGGTGTCGGCGGTGCCGATCACCACAGCGGCCAGCGATCACGCCGACACCCGCCAGTCGTCGCCCGGTCCGGACCGGGCGGCCCTGCACCGCGGCAGTCACGATCCGCATGAGCGACTTGTTCGACCGCACCCCGGTGGCGCCGAGCAGATCGATCTGCACCGACACACCGGGCGTCCTGGATTCGGGTTGACAACCGGGACCGGAACCGAAGGTGAGCAGGTCCAGGGCAGACCAGGTCGCGGCGGGGACCCGGTGTCATGGGCAGCCAGGACCGACCGGTAACGCCGACCGGACTGTGCGACGCCCGCCGCGGACGCCATCACCGCATGCAGCGGGGGGACCGGCCACCGCCACCCCTCGACGGCGAGCACTGCCGCGAGCGTCCGCATCCACGGCGGCGCCGGCGGCATCGGCGTCGGCTCGTCGACCGGCGGTGGGTGTTGTCCTGGTCCGTACTCCTCGACGGACGCCGCTTCGCGTCGTTTGATCGCGCCGATCAGACCCCGGGTCGTCGGCGAACCCATCCCCGTCTGCGCGGCCGCTGCCTCACCGGCGTAGACCCGGCGGACAACGATCGGTAGCAAACCGGGAGCGTCCGCAACCGGTCGGTCCCGACGAGCCGGTCCATCTGCTCCCACACCGCGGACAGACCCTCATCGGTCAACCAGCCCGCGGTCTTGTCCACCGGGTTGCTTCCCGGCGGCAGGCCCGTCGCATGACCTCGATGGCCCGCCGGCCGGCGCTGCCGTTCCACCCCTCGCACGGCGACCTCCGGCGAGGAGAGCCGGCAGTCCGGTGGTAGACGCTGCGAGATCCTGGCAGACGTGAACCGGTAGTCCTTTCGGTCGAACCTTCGTCCGCTCCCGCCGCATCGAGATCAGCGGCTTCTATCGTTGAGGTAGTCACGAGCCACTGCCCCCACCCGTCGGCCCGGTGACAGCGGAAATCCGTTTTGACAGCTGAAGTTGACAGCAACGGGAGGCAGATATCAGCAGACTTTGACAGACGGTGGCAGACACAGATCGCCTGCAGCGCAGCAGATGTCGCAGGTCGAGATGCCGGTGGCCACGACTACGGATCAGAAGGTTGGGGGTTCGAATCCCTCCAGGCGCACTAGACGTACAAGCGTAAAGAATCCCCTGACCAGCGCGAACGGTCTGGGGATTCTTTGTCTCATGATCAACCCTGCGTAGCCTGAACAGGGTTGACCACCTGCAACCCTGTTCGTCAGCCCGCCACTAGCTGGCGGATATCGGCTCAGCTAGGCTCAGCACACGCTTTCGTCCACACGGTCAGACAAGCCTGGCTCAGCCGGGAACGCCGCCGCGATCAGTCATCGGTTGGGCATCCGGTGCAAACACGACCAGCCCCGAAGCGACCTGAAAGGGTCCCGTCGGCATGCCCCTCGCTCCGCAAACCGAACCGCCCAGCAAACGCACCCGCACCATCCCGAACGGCCCGTTGTGGTGCCCCGAACTCGGCCGATCGCTGCCCCTGGATCTTTCCATCCCGCAAGCCGCCGCGCTGGTCGGCCGGTCCGAACGCGCCATGTACCGCGCCAAGGAACTCGATCAACTGCCCGGCGTCGCGATCAGCGGCGGTGAGTACCGGGTCGGCACCACGCGCCTGCTGGCCATGGACGGCCTCACTGTTGGCCCGAAGCCCGAATAGCGGCGAGGCTCCGGACCGGGGAGAGCCGAGCCGGAGCCGCTGACCGAGAGCGGGCGCGGCATGGACGAACGCCGCCCGCCACGGGCTCCCGCAATCCTCCCAGTCGACCACCGGCGGTACCAGACGTAATGTTCAGGGTGGTTGGTTGTTGGTCGTCGGAATCGCACACTCGGGAAGTGGCCCGGAGCAGATTGGCATACTTGGTTTGTCTGGGACGCCAAGAGCCGATGAGCATCCTTATATCAGGATGCTCGTCGGCTCTGGTTGATCAGATGAAATTGATCAGGTCGTGCGGATTACAGCGCCTTGAGCATTGGTAGTGCCGGGGGAATAACGAGTGTCACCCCCCGGCACAGGTGCGGTGGGTCAGCCGATGGTGTTCGGCAGAGCGACACCGTTGACCGTGAGGCCAGCGGTGGACGCGCCAGTCACGGCGACGGTCTTGGGCTGGGTGGCGAGACCCTCGTTCATGAACAGGACGGTGCCCTCACCGCAGGTGACGTCGCGGACGAAGGCGTTGCCGACGGCCTGGAACGTGCCCGGCGTGGCGGTCAGGTCGAAGCCGGTGATCTGCTTGCCGTTGCCCGCGTTGTAGATCGGGGTGGCCTTGACGGTCGAGCCGACGGTGCCGGGCTGCATGATCAGGCGGTGCCCACCGCTGGTCTGCGCGCCGGTGTTCAGGTCGAAGCAGGTCATCGGGTAGTCGACGTTGATCCGCTCGGCGGTGCTCGCACCGGTGGCGAACTTGAGCGACAGCGCGCCGTTGTCGAACGCCTTGTTGTTCCAGTCGAGCGCCGTCTGCACGTCGCCCTTGTCGACGTGGCCCGCGCCTGCCGAGTCGACGGTGACGCTGGCGCTGGCGGCGGTCGCCAGCCCGAAGAATGCGGCTCCGGCGAGTGCCACGATGCCGATGGTGCGATTCACTACTGACCTCATTGCTGGTAGTTCCTTCCTGACCGGAGGTTTTCCGGACACGGGTTGCCAACCGGCTGATTGCCGATCAGTACTGGTTCGGCTAGGCGTACTGCCGGGCCGTGCAAGACCTTTGCCTTATGATTGAGAGACGGCGCTATGTCCGTTTCGTCACGAGAATCCGATTGTGACCTGGCACACTCATAGGTTTGGCATATTCGTTGCGGCACAGCGTATCTCGTCGCCGAACTGCTCACTTGGGAAGTCCACCGGCGATGACCCTCACGCCCGCAGCGCAAACAGCCCGACCGATATTAGTGCGGTCGGGCTTGCGTCGACTCGGTCAGCCGACCTTCTCGAATGCGCCGCAACCGGTGGAGGTGAAACCGGCGGCGCTGGAGGGCACGTCGACCGTGACGCGGCCCCGGTGTGAGGTGCACGAAGTCGTTGTCGATAATGTCCCCGCCGGAATCGGTGATCTCCCGGTAGCTTCCGAAAACGACTGAGGGCCGGACGCTTTCGCGTCCGGCCCTTGGCTCCTGACTACTTGATCATCCGGTACTTACTCACCTGCCTGCTGTGCGTCTGCCCAGTTGGTGTAACAAACGCCGCGCACAGAGACGACCCCTCCGCTGTTTAGGCGTTCCAGTCGCACATGTGTTCTGATAACTGAGTGCTGGCACCGGACGACTTCGAACTGTCGGAGCGGCATTACCGGATCCAAGGACATGAACCCTTCGAGGCCATGCCTGATCACCGCCCCACTGGGCACGTCGTGGAGAAAGCGAAAACATCCTGCTGGGCAACCACCCCTGCACGAGCTGCACGGGATCGTCCACCGCACCTGGCGATGCAGCGAGTGCGATGCGTGCTGGATCTGGCCCGCATGCGCCGACCGACCCGGCTGGCCGGAATGGCCCGGCGTCAACGCCGGGGCTTTGACCGTGCACGCCGGTCGCTGGGACCATCATGAACATGGTCAAGGGCGGCGATCGGTCGCCGGTGACATGCCCAACGACTTGGAGATGTCACTGGGCCGGGTTCGGCGTCGCCATGGGAAACGCCCACCCCGATGTGGCCGCCATCGCGAGCGAGGTCGGGGCACATCACCACGAGGACGGTGTCGCGCAGATCCTGGAGCGGTGGTTCTGAACCCAGCCGGCGTGATCCATGTTCTGCGTAGACGAGCCCACACATTCGAGCCGCACTTGACGCGGGCGGCAGATGAGCGTTGCCTCATAGGTGCTGATGTCCACAGCCGCCTGGGAGCGCTGCCGCTGCGTCGCTGCGACCACGTCCGAGAGTGTCTCGGCGCCCAGATTCGTCCTGGCTGTCGCTACTGCTCGGGTCTCGGGAAGGCCCTGAGGTTTCGCGTTCACAACGGTGCGGCAAGGTGAGCGGGGGACCTTCGTCCCTATCCGATTACCGTCCGGTCCTCGTACGGTCATGCACAACTCATGATCGATTTCGTTACCGAGAGGCTCACCGTGTCCAGAACAGCTCACCTCGGTCGTCGGGATTCGCCCTACGGGACATCACGATGACCAGCGGAATCGTTTCCGGGCCGGACATGGCCGCTGGGACGAAGATTCCCGGTCAGGGCCTCAACCTCGCCCTGGCAACCTGGACATTCGCCATCAATTTCTGGGCCTGGAATCTCATCGGGCCGCTGTCATCGACCTACAGCAAGGCGATGTCCCTCACCAGCACCCAGACCGCGCTCCTGGTAGCCACCCCCATTCTGGTCGGGTCGGTCGGCCGTATCCCGGTTGGTGCCCTGACCGACCGCTTCGGCGGGCGCATGATGTTCGCAACTGTCTCCCTGGTGACCATTGCCCCGGTGCTATTGGTGGCCTTCGCCGGTTCCATCGATTCCTATGTTCTGCTACTGGTTTTCGGATTCTTCCTCGGTATCGGCGGTACCACCTTCGCGATCGGCATCCCGTTCGCCAAAGCCTGGTATGCGCCGTCGCGTCGCGGATTTGCCACAGGTGTCTTCGGTGCGGGAATGGGCGGCACTGCACTGTCGGCGTTCTTCACGCCGCGGTTCGTCGTCTGGTTCGGCTACGTACCGGCACATGTGATCATCGCGGTTGCGTTGGCGCTCACCGCATTGCTCGTCTGGACCAGAATGAAGGATTCGCCGGACTGGCACCCGAATACGGGAGCTGTGCTGCCGAAATTGGCGGCCGCCGCGAAACTGAAAATCACCTGGCAAATGGCATTCCTCTATGCGGTAGCGTTCGGCGGTTTCGTTGCGTTCAGCACCTATCTACCCACCTATCTCAAGACGATCTACGACTTCTCGCTCACCGATGCCGGTGCCAGAACGGCGGGGTTCGCTATTGCTGCGGTCGTGGCCAGGCCGATCGGCGGGATCCTGTCGGACCGTATCCACCCGAAGATCGTGGTGATGATCTCGCTGGCCGGTACTGCGGTGATGGCGCTGGTGGTGTTGCTACAGCCCGCCCCGGAACTCGCGGCGGGGGCGACGTTCATCGTGATGGCGTTCTTCCTGGGCATCGGTACCGGCGGGGTTTTCGCCTGGGTTGCGTTGTCCTCGCCGCCCGATCGGGTCGGCGCGGTGACCGGGATCGTCGGTGCCGCAGGTGGTTTGGGCGGCTTCTTCCCGCCGTTGGTGATGGGCGCGACGTACGATTCCGCCGGCAATGACTACACCACCGGTCTTGCGCTGCTCAGTGTGGTCAGCCTGTTGGCCCTGCTGTATACGGCGTGGCGGCTGCCCGGCCGGTCGACAACATCGGTGAAGACATCAGTCAAGACGTGAAAGGCAACGCCGTCAAAGGGAAAGCAGATCAGATGAGTGTTCGACCCGGCACCGACGGGGCGGTCGAGGATCTTCTTCTTCGGAGCGGCCGGTTCTTCACCCGCAGTGACGTCTCTACCGATCTGCGCACGGTGACGAAGACCGGTGGTCGAGAGGGGGACGTCTTCTATCGGGACCGGTGGAGCCACGACAAGGTCGTGCGATCGACGCATGGGGTGAACTGCACAGGCTCGTGCTCCTGGAAGGTGTACGTCAAGGACGGCATCATCACCTGGGAGACCCAGGAAACCGACTATCCGACAGTCGGTCCCGACCGACCGGACTACGAACCCCGTGGTTGCCCCCGTGGTGCCGCCTTCTCCTGGTACACCTATTCACCGACCAGGGTCCGATATCCGTATGCCCGCGGGGTGCTGATCGAAATGTTCCGGGAAGCCAGGGCTCGTTTGGGTGACCCTGTCCTCGCCTGGGCGGAGATCCAGGACGATCCGGAACGACGCAGGAAATACCACCGCGCCCGCGGCAAGGGCGGCCTGATCCGGATCGGCTGGGATGAAGCAGCCGAGATCGCAGCGGCCGCGCACGTGCACACCATTGCCAGATATGGGCCGGACCGGATCGCCGGATTCTCGCCGATCCCGGCAATGTCGATGGTGTCCCACGCGGCCGGGTCACGGTTCATCGAATTGGTGGGCGGCGCGATGACGTCCTTCTACGACTGGTACGCGGATCTGCCGGTCGCTTCCCCGCAGGTTTTCGGTGACCAGACGGACGTCCCGGAATCGGGTGACTGGTGGGACGCCTCCTACCTGATGATGTGGGGCTCCAACGTCCCGGTCACCCGCACCCCGGATGCCCATTGGATGGCCGAAGTCCGTTACCGCGGAACGAAAGTCGTCTCCGTCAGCCCCGACTACTCGGACAACACCAAATTCGCTGACGAATGGATGCCCTGTGCGCCCGGAACCGACGGCGCCATGGCGATGGCCATGGGTCACGTCATCCTGTCCGAATTCCTCGTCGAGAAGCGGACACCGTTTTTCGTCGACTACCTGCAGAAATACACCGACCTGCCGTTCCTGGTGCAGTTGGAGGAACGCGACGGTGCCTACGTCACCGGGAAGAATTTGACCGCGGCCGACCTCGGCGAAGACACCGAGGGAGCCGCGTTCAAACCTGTCCTGATCGACGGGCGGACCGGCGAGATTGTCGTCCCGAATGGGTCTCTCGGGTTTCGGTACACCGATGCCGGTGTCGGCAAATGGAACCTGGACCTGGGGGAGATCGTCCCGCAATTGACCGTGTTCGGCGACGGTGCGGAGACGGCAACCCTGAAGCTCGCCAGGTTCGACACCCCGGACGGTCACGCAGAGGTGTCAACTCGCGGGGTCCCGGTCCGGCGGGTGGGAAATACTCTCTGCTGCACGGTTTTCGATCTGATGCTGGCCCAGTACGGGGTCCACCGACCCGGACTACCGGGTACCTGGCCAACCGGCTGGGACGACCCGTCCGAGCCGTACACCCCGGCCTGGCAGGAATCGATCACCGGGGTGAGCGCATCCCAGGTCGTCCGGGTCGCGCAGGAGTTCGCGCACAACGCCGAGGAGTCCGGCGGTCGGTCGATGATCATCATGGGCGCCGGGATCTGTCAGTGGTTCCACGGTGACGCGACCTACCGGGCGATACTGGCGATGCTGATCCTCACCGGGTCGATGGGCCGGAACGGCGGCGGCTGGGCGCACTATGTCGGCCAGGAGAAATGCCGGCCGATCACCGGCTGGGCAACCATGGCCGGCGCCACGGACTGGGTCCGGCCACCGCGGCAGATGATCGGCACCGCCTACTGGTACACCCACACCGACCAGTGGCGATACGACGGCTACCGGGCGGACGCACTGTCCACCCCGCTCGGCCGCGGCCGGTTCGCCGGCAAACACACCATGGACGTGCTCGCCGCGTCAGTGGCCATGGGCTGGATGCCGTTCTTCCCACAATTCGACCGCAGCAGCCTCGACGTCGCAGACGAGGCGGACGCGGCGGGAACGCCTGTCCCGCAGTACGTTGCGCAACAACTGGCTTCGGGCGGATTGAGGCTCGCCGTCACCGAGCCGGACGATCCGAAGAACTGGCCACGCGTGCTGACCGCGTGGCGGGCCAACCTGCTCGGCTCGTCCAGCAAGGGAAATGAATACTTCCTGCAACATCTGTTGGGCACCACCCGGACGAACCTGCGCGCGACACCCACCATCCCGGAGCTGCGGCCGAACGACATCGCCTGGTCCGACGACATTCCCGAGGGCAAGCTCGATCTGATGCTGTCCATCGACTTCCGCATGACGTCAACCACGCTGCTGTCCGACATCGTGCTGCCGGCCGCGACCTGGTACGAGAAGAACGACCTCTCGTCAACGGACATGCACCCGTTCGTGCATGCTTTCAGCCCCGCCATCGACCCTCCGTGGGAGGCTCGCTCGGATTTCGACGCGTTCCACACCATCGCCCGGGTGTTCAGCCGGCTCGCCAAGACCCACCTCGGTGTCCGCCGGGACGTGGTGATGATGCCCATGCAGCACGACACACCGGGGGAGACCACCTACCCGTCCGGGACCGAAAACGACTGGCGGACAACCGGTGAGATCCCGGTGCCCGGCAAGACCATGGCGAACATCGCGGTGGTCACCCGCAACTACCCGGCGCTCGCCGAACAATGGGAGAGCCTCGGCCCGCTGGTCGACACCCTGGGCCTGACCACCAAGGGCATCACCGTGTTCCCCGATGTCGAGGTCAAGGACCTCGCAGCAAAACACGGCGTGATGAATCACGGGGCAGGCGCGGGCCGGCCCGCGATCGACACCGCGATCAAGATGTGCGACACGGTGCTCACCCTGTCCGGCACCACCAACGGACGGCTCGCAACGGAGGGCTTCAAACAGCTGGAACGCCGCACCGGCCGCCGGTTGACCCACCTGTCCGAGGGCAGCGAGGAGAAACGAATCACCTACGCGGACTGCCAAGCCAGGCCGGTTCCGGTGATCACCAGCCCCGAATGGTCCGGCAGCGAAACCGGCGGCCGCCGATATGCCCCGTTCACGGTCAACGTCGAGGAACTCAAACCCTGGCACACGCTGACCGGGCGTATGCACTTCTTCCTCGATCACGACTGGATCGAGGAACTCGGCGAGCAACTGCCCGTCTACCGGCCGCCGCTGGACATGGCCGCACTATTCGGTGAACCCCAGGTCGGCAGCAGCACAGAAGGTATCGGCCTGTGCGTGCGGTACCTCACCCCACATTCGAAGTGGTCCATCCACTCGGAATACCAGGACAACCTGTTCATGCTGTCCCTGTCCCGCGGTGGCCCGACCATGTGGATGAGCCCGCCGGACGCCACCAAGATCGGCGCCAAGGACAACGAGTGGGTGGAGGCGGTGAACCGCAACGGCGTCATGGTGCTGCGGTTGATCATTTCCCATCGGATGCCGGAGGGGACCGTGTTCGTGCACCACGCCCAGGAACGCACCATTGATGTCCCGCTGTCGGAAACGAACGGCAACCGGGGTGGCATCCACAATTCGCTCACCCGGCTACTGGTCAAGCCCAGTCACATGGCCGGTGGTTACGCGCAGATGTCCTTTGCTTTCAACTATCTCGGGCCGACCGGGAATCAGCGTGATGAGGTCACCATGGTCCGCCGACGCTCGCAGGAGGTGCAGTACTGATGCGCGTGATGGCTCAGCTGTCGATGGTGATGAACCTGGACAAGTGCATCGGGTGCCACACCTGTTCGGTGACCTGCAAGCAGGCCTGGACCAACCGGCCCGGCGTCGAGTACGCCTGGTTCAACAATGTGGAAACCCGCCCGGGGCAGGGCTATCCGCGCACCTATGAGGACCAGGAGAAATGGGCGGGCGGCTGGGTCCGGGACAAGCGCGGGCGGCTCCGGCTCCGTGCCGGCGGCCGGATCAAGAAGCTCGTCACGATCTTCTCCAACCCGAAGATGCCGTCGATCGACGACTACTACGAACCATGGACCTACGACTACGAAAATCTCACCAGCGCGCCGCTGGGTGAGCAGATGCCGGTCGCGCCGCCCCGGAGCCTGATCACCGGTGAGCCGATGAAGGTGGAGTGGTCGGCCAACTGGGACGATAACCTCGGTGGCAGCACCGAGATCCTCGCCGGTGACCCGATTCTGGCGAAGGTCAGCCAGCAGGTGAAGCTGGAGCTCGAGCAGACCTTTATGTTCTACCTGCCGCGGATCTGCGAGCACTGCCTGAACCCGTCCTGTGTCGCGTCCTGTCCGTCCGGTGCGATGTACAAGCGCGAGGAAGACGGGATCGTGCTGGTCGACCAGGACAAGTGCAAGGGCTGGCGGATGTGCGTCACCGGCTGCCCGTACAAGAAGGTCTATTTCAATCACCGCACCGGCAAGGCGGAGAAGTGCACGTTCTGCTACCCCCGCATCGAGGTCGGCCTGCCGACGGTATGCGCGGAGACCTGCGTCGGTCGCCTGCGCTACATCGGTCTCATCCTCTACGACGCCGACAGGGTGCTTGGAGGCCGCCTCGACGGCGAACGAAACGGACCTGTACGAGGCGCAACTCGGCGTGATGCTCGACCCCAATGACCCCGATGTCATCGCCGGCGCCCGGAGGTCGGGTATTTCCGACGAGTGGGTGGACGCTGCTCGCCGATCACCGATCTATGCCCTGGCCAAGACCTACCGGATCGCCCTTCCGCTGCACCCGGAATACCGCACCATGCCGATGGTCTGGTACGTGCCGCCACTGTCACCGGTGGTCGACGCGATCAGCCGCGACGGCCACGACGGCGAGGACCCGGAGAATCTCTTCGGTGCCATCGATGCCCTGCGCATTCCCATCGAGTACCTGGCCGGGCTGTTCAGCGCCGGCGACACCGCCGTCGTCACCGGTGTTCTCAAGAAGCTGGCCGCCATGCGCGCGTACATGCGGGACATCAACCTCGGTCGCGAACCCCGCGCCGAAATCCCGGCGTCCGTCGGCATGAGCGAGGAACTCATGTACGAGATGTACCGGTTGCTGGCGATCGCGAAATACGACGCCCGCTATGTCATCCCGACCGCCTACGCCACAGAGGGCCATCGGTTGGAGGAAACTGCGACGGAATGTTCCCTCGACTTCGAGGGCGGCCCGGGCATGTACACCACCGGTTCCGGACCGTTCGGCGAGTCCAGCGGCCAACCCATGCCGATGGCGGTCGAGTCGTTCCAGGCACTCAAAGAACGGCAAACCTCGGAGGACGTCGGCGTCGGCGCGGCGCGGACGTCCCGGGTGAACCTGCTCAACTGGGACGGCAAGGGCTCACCCGAGACGATGTTCGCGCCCAGGCCGGGTTCGCCCCGCATCCCCAGTGCGGGAGATGAACGATGAAACTACGGCGGCACCGGACGTCTCGTCCGAATGATCGAAGAATCGTCTGGCAGGCAGCATCTTTGCTGCTTGCCTACCCCGACAGAGAGCAGGATAGTCGATTGGCTCTGATCGAGACGGCGATCGGCGACCTCGGCCTGGACCTTCGCCGGCAACTAGTTGCAGCGGTCGACCACCTGCGGTCGCTATCGCTCATCGAGGCCTCCGCGCAATACGCAGAGGTCTTCGACTGGAAACGCCGCCGAACGCTATTCCTGACGTACTACACGGCGGGCGACACCCGCAACCGCGGCATGGCCCTGCTGGCGTTCTCGGACATGTACCGGGCCGCCGGGGTCATCCCGCCCACCCGGGAATTGCCGGATCACCTCGCCGTCCTGCTCGAATTCGCGGCCACCGTCGACGAGGACGCCGGTTATGACCAGCTCCGCAAACACCGCACGCCCATCGACATGCTGCACGACGGATTGCTGCGTGCCTCGCCGATCTACGCGGGGGTCATTGCCGCCGTGTCGGCGACGCTGCCACCGGCGACGGCGGCGGACCTCAAGGAGGCCCGCCGGCTCGCCATGCAGGGTCCGCCCGTCGAGTCTGTTGGCCTGGAGCCGTTTGCGCTGACCATCGGAGTTCGGGGAGGGGTCAGGTGAACGTCGGAGCCGTGTTTTGGGACATCGTGCCGTATGTGACGATCGCGATCCTGGTCGTCGGGACATGGTGGAGGTACCGGTACGACAAGTTCGGCTGGACCACCCGCTCGTCCCAGCTCTACGAGAGTCGCCTGCTGCGGATCGGCAGCCCGCTGTTCCATTTCGGGATCCTGGTCGTGATCTTCGGTCACGTCATCGGGCTGCTGATCCCTGCCTCGTGGACCAGTGCCCTCGGGTTGAGCCAAACCGGCTATCACATCCAGGCTGTCGCGCTGGGCAGCATCGCGGGCGTCGCCACCCTGCTCGGCGCGGGCATTCTCGTCTACCGGCGCCGCACCAAGGGCCCGGTCTTCATGGCCACCACCCGAAACGACAAACTGATGTACGCCGTGCTCCTGCTGGCGATCATCGCCGGTCTGGCGACCACCCTGATCGGGTCCGGATTGATCGGCGAGGAACACAACTATCGGGAGACCGTCTCCGTCTGGTTCCGTTCGATCTTCATCCTGCAACCCGACGGCGAGGCAATGACAATGGCGCCGTTGTCCTTTCAGATCCACGCCCTGATCGGCATGGCGCTCTTTGCGCTCTGGCCCTTCACCCGACTGGTGCACGCGTTCAGCGCACCTCTCGGCTACCTGTTTCGGCCCTACATCGTCTACCGCTCCCGTGGTGCCGCCCAGCCCGGCGCACCCATCGGATCTGAGCCACGCCGCCGGGGGTGGTAGGAAATGTGCAGCTACTGCGGATGCCGCAACATCCCGATGATCGCGAAGCTCAACGCCGAACACGACGCCATCGTCAACAGCACCTACGCTCTGCAAGTGGCATTGCGTGAGCAGGACGTCGAATCAGCCAAGACCGCCGGGAAGATCCTGGGTGAGTTACTGCACCCGCACACCCAGCGTGAGCAGGTCGGACTGTTCGCCGAAATGAAGAAAGATGAACTGTTCACTGAACATATCGCGTCACTCTGCGCCGAACACGATGAACTGGACGGGGAACTGTGCCTGATTGCCGCAGGCGACCTGACCCGAATCACCGCGATGATCACGCTGCTCAACAACCACATCGACCGCGAAGAAAACGGGTTGTTCCCCGCCGCCCTGGCCTACCTGGACGACAGCCAGTGGGACACCATCCAAAGACCCGAACTCATGGACAACGACGACGCCCCGCCGGCCCCCACCAACACCACCACCCCAACGGGAACAGTGCTGGCGGCTAACGCACCAGGCCAAATGACGGGCAGGTTCCGGTAAAGCTCGGCAGGTGTTCGACCACTTCCTTCAACCCATTTCCCTAGCCGCCCGGACGCCGGGATCCGGCGCAGTGCCCAGTCACCGATCAACGAATAGGAGTACCAGAGAGATGTCATCCACCACCGTCGAGAGCCCCTCGTCTTTGCTGTCGGATCGTTCCGCCGCGGTCGTCGCGGCGACGGCGAGCGTCGTCGCCGCACACGCCGAGCAGATCACCGCCAGGTTCTATCCACGGATGTTCACCGAGCACCCGGAGCTGCTACGGGTCTTCAACCAGGGCAACCAGGCCACCGGGGAACAATCCCGGGCTTTGGCCGCGTCAGTCGTGGCGTACGCAGTGCAGTTGATCGACCCGGCCGCCCCGTCGTTTGTGCACGTCCTTGAACGCATCGCCTATAAACACATATCGCTGGGGATCCGCCCGGAGCAATACACCATCGTCGGGCATCACCTCCTCGCCGCGGTCGGTGAGGTCCTCGGCGACGCGGTCACGCCGGAGATCGCCGATGCCTGGAATGAGGTGTATTGGCTCTTCGCTACCCAACTCATCGCCGAAGAGGCCCGCCTGTATCAGCAGGCCGGGGTCGACCCGGCGCGGCCGCTGCGCCCGTACCGGGTGGTGCGGCGGATCGAGGAAACCCAGGACGTCATCTCCCTGATTCTGGAACCAGCCGACGATGACGCCCTGCCGGAGATCAGCCCCGGACAGTACGTGTCGGTGTTCGTGGACCTGCCGAACGGGCAGCGGCAACCTCGGCAGTACACCGTGTCATCCACAGGCCTGGGAAACCGGCTGCAAATCACCGTCCGCCGGGTCCGCGGGGTCAACGGCGCCCCGGACGGGCAGGTATCGACTTACCTGAATGACCACACCACTGTCGGGGACGTGCTGGAGGTCAGTGCACCGGCCGGCGATTTCGTCGTCCAACCCTTTGACGGGCCGCTGCTGCTGGCCAGCGCGGGCGCCGGTATCACCACGATGCTCCCCATCGTGGAACATATTGCCCGCACCCAACCCGACCGCACCGTGATCGTCGCCCACGCGGACCGCACCGCCCAGGACCACGCCCTGCGTGACACCGTCCTCCATGTCGGACGGCAGCTCGACGACTTCACTGCGTACACCTGGTACGAGACGGTCGGGGCCGAAGACCACCGCTCCCACCAAGGGCTCATGGACCTCGCTGAAATCCCGCTGCCAGCGGATATTCAGGTCTTTACCTGCGGTCCGCTGCCGTTCATGAGGCACATCCGTTCCACTCTCCTGACGAGGGGCGTGCCTGCGTCCAGTATCCGTTACGAAGTTTTCGGCCCCGACCTGTGGGCCGCCCAGATACCCGATGAACCCATTCAAACCTGAACCCAAGCAATGATCGTCAGCAGAGCCCTCCCGTCCGACCCATGGCGGCATCAAGGGTCTGGACGACATCGACCGGTCGCCCGCCATCAAGGAAGAAGACATACATGCTCAAATCGTCCCTGACCGCCCTCGCCCGCGAGCAGCTTGCGGTTGCGAAGTCCGCGTCGAGCGGGCGCGGCGCGTTGACGGTCTTTGGTGGACACGAGAATGTCTCGCGCCAAACCATGATTGCACTCGCCGCCGGACAGAAGCTTAACGAACACGAGAACCTTGGCGAGGCAACAGTTCACGTTCTTCAAGGACGCGTCCGACTCCAGTCCATCAGTGAATCAGGTGGTTCACCGGGAGATCTGCTCGTCGTTCCCAACGACCGTCATGAACTGGAGGCGCTGGAAGATGCCGTCGTCCTGCTGACCGTTGCCAAGCTTCCGTAGGCAGCGATCCGACGAGCAAACCAAGGGATCGGCTGAGTACCCGACCCGCGAATGGGGCTGCTGAGTGTGATGACCAAAAACGGCGACAGCAGAGGTTGCCGGTTGCGGTCCGCGCCAGGATCGGTATGGCTGGTGTGTCTTCTCACGAAGGCGGCACCCGACAAGTTGCCTGGAGCCGTAGATGTCTTGACTGCGGTCACGCCACAGCCCGTACAGCCCAGCCATGCTCAGCAACCTGTCGTCTAGGAGAAGTGACTGGCACCGATATGACCGGGGAGGGTCCCATGTCCACGACATCAGGGCATCGGCCAATAGCCACATTGCCCCGTAGGGACGGGCGTTGGCCTTGCCCACCCATCCTGCCGCCGACGTTCAGTCCATGAATACCGCACGGTTAGAAATATGTCCTAGTGGTTCGTCTGTGATTTGATCTGGTGGAGGGTTTGGCGGCCGCGGGAGACCTTTTCGATGATTTCGTCTGCGGTGGCTTTCCAGATGAAGGGTTGAGGGTCGGTGTTCCAGTGCTCGGCCCATCGGGTGATCGCCGTGGTGAGGTCGGCGACGGAGGTGAACACGCCTCGGCGGAGTCGTTTGTCGGTCAGTTCCTTGAACCAGCGTTCCACGAGATTGAGCCACGAACTCGAGGTCGGGGTGAAATGCAAATGCCAGCGGCGGCGGTCCCTGTGCGCCAACCACTTCCGCACTTCCGGGGCCTTGTGCGCGGACAGGTTGTCCAGGATCACATGCACCGACAACCCGCGCTCGACGGTGGCGTCGATCTGTTTGAAGAACGCCAACACGTCGACGGCGGTGTGGCCCTTACGCAGATGGGTGTGCACCTGACCGGTGCCCACGTTCATCGCGGCGAACAGATCGATCGTGCCGTGCCGCTTGTAGTCGTGTGTCATGGTTCCGGCCCGCCCCGGTTTCATCGGCAGCGACGGTTGGGTCCGGTCCAAGGCCTGACACTGGGTTTTCTCGTCGAAGCTGAACACCACCGCCCGCGCCGGCGGTTTGAGGTACACGCCAACAACATCGATCAGCTTCTGCTCGATGCTGGTCCAGTGTCGGCTGTAACGCCGTCCGCCGGTCATGCCGTCGCCAGGTCACTGCGCGCGACCATGTAGGCGATCTGCGCGGTATACGCTTTGGCCACCTCATCCTTCGGGTAGGACGCATCGTTCTGGTGCGCCCATGCCGCGCGGTTGAGCGGCTCGACCCTGCCGGTGCCGTCCGGACTGGCGGCGAGCTGGCCGGATAGCTGACGCGAACCGTGCTGCCAGCGCCCTTCTGCTGCGGCAGGTCGGCCACCTTGCCGACAACCAGCCAGTTGCTGCCTTCCCCCGCTGCGGGGTTCAGGTCGACGGCAACCATGTCCAGAATCTGCCGACCGCCGTACTATGCCTTTTCATCGGTCGCGAAGTTCGCCCAGTACTCCTGTGGCACCGGAACAATCGGGCCGTGCAGGGTGCCGTACTGCGGGGTGTTCCACTCGGCATCGGTCATCTCCTTGACCGGCGCAGGGTCCGGAACCTCGGTCACGGTCTTCATCAAGGCCGGTACCGATGCGGCCGGAGCCGGGGTCACCGGTGCTGATGCTGCCGCCGATGCTTCCTTGCTGGAGTCGGTGCGGATGTCTCAGCGGATGTCTCAGCCGCAGCAGGTGCGCTGACCGCAGTGGTCTCGGTGTCGGCGCTGGAGCCGCCTGCGGCGAGCGCGAACGCAACTCCGGCGAGCACGGTATTGCGGATAATCCGATTCATGTCGTGCCCTTTCCGTTGCGTAGTATTTGTTGAGCGGAATCTGCCCCTTCCGCTATAGAGACCCGGGAGTCCCGTATCACACCACAAACAGGTGACCGGCACCACACCTGCCGACGAGAGCCGTTGCAGCACAGTGTCATTGCACACTCGGGAAGTCAGCAGTGTGCTTCAAGCCGATCCAACGGATTGGTCCCGAAAACACAAACCCCCGGGCCGCAGATTGCGACCGGGGCTTTGGCGTGTTGGCGTGGTCGGTCGGCCCGAACACCTTTCGATGGCCGGGCCGCTTGCGCGCGGGTCAGTCGTCGTGACCGATCATCTCGTGGCTGATGATCACGGCCTGCGGAACCGTGGTCGAGCCGCCGATCTGCGTCTTGTAGCTCGGTTGTTGATCTCGCGGGTCTCCTTGCCGTCGGCCAGGGGAGTACCCGCGCCTGTCGGGGTAAAAAAGGCACCAATGCCGGCCCCGGCGGCCCGCATCCGCTCAGCCAAGCTGCCCTGTGGGGCGAGCTCCAACTCGATTCCCCGGCCCGGTAGAGCCGGTCGAAAACCCAGGAGTCGGATTGCCGCGGGAATGAGCACACCATTTTCCGTACGCGGCCCGATCCTGCGCGACCGACGGCATAGCGTTAGCGTCCATATGCATGTGGGAGTCGCGCGGCGCTGCCGCCCTGCTCATCGTCGGAGTGCTCGTCGTGGGCTGCGGATCATCCTCGGGGTCGACGGGCGTCACGTCGTCAGCAGAAGCGCTGCCGACCTCTTCGTCCTCAACGCTGCCGACGTCCACGTCGTCGGTGGTTAGCCCCGGGGACCCTGGACCGACGTTGGCTTGTGGGTCCTGCGGTGACTCAGCCCCCGCGACTGGCGCCGAGCGCGATGCCGGGTTCCTGTACTCGGCGCGCTTGTCGGGGCTGATCCCGGCGTCGGTCCCAGACGACGTCGCGGTCGTCGACGCCCAGGCAGTTTGCAAGATCATCGCTCTGGGTAACGCCCCGGAGACCCAGCAACAACTTCGGGATGCGCGGGACAGCCGCATGGCGATCTACGTCATCACTCTTCAACAGGCCACGGAACTCATCGTCTATTCGCAAGAGATCTACTGCTCCAGCGACAGCCCCCCGCCGGTGATCGAAGAGGCCTTCTTCAACTGAGCTCGGCGTGTCGGCCAGATCAATGACACCGCTGTTCGGACACTCCCCCAGGGAACCCGAGGGCGACGATTGGAGATGCCCGATGCCGCAGGGATCAGCATGCGGCGGCTTCGTGTTCGACGCCGTTGGGTAGCAGCAGCAGCGGAGCCCTAGCCGCGACGTCGTGCAACACCTTTGATCTCCGCGAGGCCGAGCTCGGTGGACGAGGTATCGGGATCGACATCCGCTGATGATGTCAGAGATTACTGAGTCGCTGTGCATTTGGCTCAGAATTCGAAATCTACTTGGACGAGTTGGTCGATGTTGGGTGCGGAGATTTTGAGGATCGCTTGGTGCTCTGCATTCTGATTGTAGGTAGTGAGGTCCTCTAGGTTGTCGACGTCGGCGACAACCGCTGCATCCCAGGATCGTCCACCGTGGAAAACGTCGGTGCCGACGGTGAGTGATGAGAGTTCGTCTATCTGTTGGGGGAGTGCGCGTAGGCGGTCCATCCATTCATTGAGGTCGTTGTCGGGAAAACCCGGTTTCCACTTGAAGACGGCGACGTGTCGGATCATTTATTGATTCCTCTTGTGGTCGGTTCGTATTGCGGACGGGGCATATCCGATTGTCTTTCTTGATGCCGCAGGCTGACCGGCGGCTGGGCCCACGCGGAGGTCCGTGTGGTTGGACGGTTCCGCGTGGGCCGACAGTTCCCCCAGGCTGGTTAGACGGTGGCGCCGGTGAGGTCGGCGGGTTTCTTGCCGAGGTCGTCCATGGGGGTTTTGTTGGTTTCCCGGCCGAGGGCGACGGAGATGCCGGAGATGAGGCAGATGACGACCGCGAAGATGGACACGGCGACCCATCCGTTGGCGGAGTCACCGGCGAGGGCGACGGCGATGGTGGGGCTGAACCCGGCCAACGCGAAGCCGAACTGGGTGCCGATGGCCATGCCGGAGAGCCGGACCTTGGTGGGGAAGATCTCGGCGTAGGTGGCCGGCCAGACGGCGTTGGTCATGGCGTAGAGGAAGCTGTTGAACAGAATGCCGGTGGCGAAGATCAGGACCAGGTTGCCGGTGGTGACGGACCAGAAGAACAGCGACAGCGATAGTGCGCAGCCGATGATGCCGCTGATGAACACCTTCTTGCGGCCGATCCGGTCGGACAGGGCGGCGAACATCGGGATGGTGAAGATGGCGATGAAGTTGGACACGATCGCCAGCCACAGCATGCTGGTCCGGCTGATCCCGACGCCGTAGACGCTGCCGGTGGCGAAGGCGAGCCCGAAGACGCTGAACAGTGTGCCGGTGGCGGCGATGAAGGCCGCGAAGAAGACCCGCAGGACACCCTTCCAGTGGTCACGGAAGAGCACCTTGAGCGGGACGGAGGGAACGGTGCCTTCTTCTTCCTCGGCTTCGAAGGCCGGGGTCTCGTGCAGAGTGCGGCGGATGAGATAGCCGACGAGGACGACGATCGCGCTGAGCAGGAACGGGATCCGCCAGCCCCAGCTCAGGAGTTGTTCCTCGGTGAGCAGTGCGGCGAGGGGTAGGACGACAGCGGGGGCGATGACCTGGCCGCCGACGGTGCCGCTGAGGGTCCAGCTGGTGTAGTAGCCGCGCCGTTTGTCTGGTGCGTGTTCGAAGGACATGGAGTTCGCACCGGCCTGTTCGCCGGACGCGGACAGGCCCTGGAGGACGCGGAGCAGGACAAGCAGAATCGGCGCCCAGATGCCGATGGCGCTGTAGGTGGGCAGGCAGCCGATCAGGAAGGTGGACACACCCATCAGCAGCAGGGTGCCGACCATGACGGTTTTCCGGCCGACCCTGTCCCCGATATGTCCCATCAGGAATGACCCGACGGGTCGGGCGATGTAGGCCACGCCGAAGGTGGCCAGCGACGCGAGGGTGGCGGTGGTCGGGTTGCTCTGGTCGAAGAAGATCTTCGGGAAGACCAGGGCGGCGACCGTGCCGTAGACGAAGAAGTCGTAGTACTCCAGTGAGCTACCGACCCAGGCCGCGATCGCGGCCTTCCTCGGCTGTTTCTGGTGCTGCGTGATGGTGGACATGGTGGGGACTCCCGCGTCGTTGTGGTGTCTGGTGGATGAGTTTGGTGGGTCGTGGATCAAGATTTGCGGTCAGCAAAGCAGGGGCTGGGTCTTTCCGGGAAGTGATCAGGAGGATCCCAAGCCCTGCCGGCCGGCAATCCGGCCCAGGGTCGGGCTTGGCCCATTCACTGTGGAAGGCGTTGCAGGTCAGTGTGTTTCGTAGTGCTCAGGCTGAATCTGGGTGCGGAACTCGGAGGTCGAAGAGGTCAGTCCTTACGGACCTTGTGCACGATCGCGTCGAGCGCAGCGGAGTAGCCCCGCCAGCCCGCGCCGGCGACGTACACGGTGGCGCCGCTGGCGAAGATGTCGATCCGTTCCTTGGCGTCGATGGCGTGCCACTGGGAGATGTGGATGACGGCATAAGGCAGTTCGGTGTCCCGCACCGCGTCCAGTAGTGGGTAGCTGGCCGAGCTGAACCCGGCGGGGTTGATGACGATGCCGTCCCAGTCGTCCTGGTTGTCGTGGATGAATTCGATGAGGGTGGCCTCGCTGTTGGACTGCAAATGGGTGACGTCGACGCCCAGTTCGGCGGCGGTCTTGTCGACGTCCGCGGTGATGTCGGCCAGCGTGGCGTGGCCGTACTTGGCCGGGTTCCGCTTGCCGAGTCTGTTGAGGTTGGATCCGTGTAGAACTGCGATCTTCATGTCGGCGCTCTCAGGTAGGTAGGTGATGTGCAGGGTGGTGGGGTGGAGCTTCTACGGTGCGACCGGATGATCCGAACGCGGCGGCCGCCGGATCTGATCACCGCGTCTCGCGGGCACACCTGTCGCGCCGTACGTCGCGACAGGTGCAGCCACGGGATACCCCCGCCGGGTACTCGTGGTAACCGGACCGGGCGGAGGCTTGACTCCCTCAGGTAGGAGTAATATATTCAAGGTATACGGAACTGTCAAGAGGGACATGGATGAACATTGCTGCAACGAAGACGAACGTGGCCTACGACCGCGCCAGGCGGGACATTGTGACGGGTGTGATCGCCGCGAACGAGGCCATCGACGAGGTCGTCCTGGGGCAGCGTTACGGCCTGGGCCGGACACCGATCCGGGAGGCACTCAAGCAGCTGCGCAACGATCAGTTGATCGTTTGGCCGGACCGGCGCTCTCCCTACGTGCCGGAGATCGGTGTGGCCCAGGTCAAGTCGCTGTACGAGGCCCGGTCGATCTTCGAAACGCAAATTGCAACGCTCGCCGCAAAGCGCATCACCGAAGACGCAGCCGCGCGTCTGGACGGGCTGGTCGCGCAGCAGGCGGACTTCGTCGAACGACACATGGCCTACGAGGCGGCGGAGGTGGACCTGCTCTTCCACAAGGGAGTGGCAGAGGCCACCGGTAACCAGTTCCTGGTCGACGCATCGACCAGGGTCAACATCTCGGCCCTGCGGATCTGGCACGAAATGGTCGTCACCGAAGGAATGATCGCCCAGGAGCACGCCGACATCGTCGACGCACTGCGGCAACACGATGTCCAACGGTCGGTCGCGGCGGTCGAGAGCCACATCAGCAGCTCCTACCGGCGGTACATCCACATGAGCACGCGGCTGAACGACCCGCCGGCAGAACGGGTGGCGGGGTGACGTACCGGCAAATTTGTCCAGGCGGCCGAGAGGGATCCAGCGGAGCGTAGGAAACTACCCAGGGTCACTCAAGCCTTGCTGTAGGTGGCGTTCAGGTTGACGATCAGGACGCCTGATCAACCAGGCTCCGGCCCGGAAGGGCGCCGACGCGTGTATTCAAACCCGCCGCGGTGACACCGTCCGACGTTGCAGATGCCTTCGCATGGCTCGCTTCTGACGAGTCGGGGTTCGTACCAGCTCAGACGCTGGTCGTCGACGGTGGGCTGGTTCGGCTGTAGCGACCGAGGCCCCGGCGACCAGGTTGTCACTCCATCAGCGACGCTCGGCAACGACGCAGCGCCATAGCCGACGGACGAGCTACGGCGACCCGGCCCGAGGGACGTTGAACCCAGTTACCCCAAACGATCTTGATGTTGGTCACCGTTGGTCACAGTGCCTATGCAGTTCTTTCGCAGACTCTTCCGTCCAGGGCCGGGTTCTCGGCGTACGGAACCGGGCAGACGCTGTCCAGCTCGGCTGTGGTCACCGAGTCGCCCGTGGCGAACACGGTGACCTCGAGGCCGAGTGCCACCCAGCTCTCGGTGATCAGGCTGGTGACCTGCTCCTACGGGCCGTAGTGCACGGTGCGCCATGCGATTGGCGCAAGCATCGCGATTCACGACCGCACTACGGCCGGACGAATCGAGCCGAACACGCCCGTGCCGGTCACGGCTGGGGGGAGTGACGATTGCAATCCGGCTGCCTCGACAGCCAGCAGGGCCTGGAAGAAGGCCAACGTCGACTCCGCTCCCTCGTTGTCGTTCGTCCGCTGCGAAGAGAGCCCGTCGTGGCATCCGCCGGTCGCGAAGTCGTACACCGGCTTACCCAGCTGGTTACGGCCGAGGAACCACTCGAAGGCGCGGACCGCTCGTTGTCCGTGGATTCGCTGATCGGTGGCGGCGAGTGCGTCGGTGAGGCATTCGACAAGAGCCGCAGCGTCAAGAGGTTGTTCGTCGCCATCGAGCGGTGTGGCCAGCGGCGCCTCGCTGCTGCGATGCCAGGCGTTGCCGACGAGCCTGACCGCGGGACCGTCCAGCGAGCATTGCGTGGCGTACCAATCCAGGGCCTCGAGACCGGCCGTCAACATCGAGACGTCGTTCATTCGATGACCGGCGGCAATGAGAGCCTGGGGGAGCCGCGCATTGTCGTAGGTCAAAGTGTTCTCGAACCACCGCCACGCATCGGTGCGAAACGCGGTGTAGGCCTCAAGTAGCTGGTCGGCCAGGAGATCCAGCAGTCTGCGGAGCGGGGCAGTCAGTGCACCCAGCGGAGGGCGAGTGAGCCCGATGACCGCGAAGGCCATTGTCCGTAGGCTGTCCGTCCGCTCGATGGCGGGAGCCAGTTCCTCCAGCAGCCGGAGACTGGGTGCAGCGACCGCCCGAGGTGGATGAGCCGCGACGACGGCACCCAAGGCCCAAGTCGTTCGCCCGAGATGGTCGCCACCGTGCGGTTGATCGAGCCAACGCCGGTCGTAGGACATCAAGTTGTGCATTCCCTGAGCCGCGGGATCCCAAGCGTGACGCAGAAAGCTCAGGCCGAGAGTCACCATCCGGCTGAAGTTTCGGTCATCGGGCTGCTGATTCAGACCCAGGCCCAGGGCCACCACAACGAGCCGGGCCACGTCGTCGACGCAGTAGCCGCTGAATCTGTTGGGCACAACACCATCTGCGTGTTGCAGGATGCCGACATCGTCGACGAGGGTCAGCAGGTGATCCGACCTGATCGACGGCGACGAGGCCACCCGCCCGGGATTGAATCCGCCCTCGGCCGGGGTGCCGAGATTCCTCGCTCGGCGCAGCACATCGACCGTCGTGGCACCGACCGACGGCCAGGTCAGCCCCGCCCCGACATGCCGCGCCTCCGCCGCGGCCGCGGCAAGCTCGTCAGGGTGGTCGAGGTACTGGAGCACTCCTTTGGCAAACGCCGCGGGGTCGTCGAAGTCGACCAGAACCCCCGCGCCGGACGCAAGCAGATCCTCCGCGTAGAAGTACGGCGTCGACACAACGGGGCAGCCCGCGACTACCGCGAACGTCAGCGCACCCGAGACGATCTGCTCACGCGACCGGTACGGGGTCAGGTAAATATCCGTGGAGGACAACAAAAACGCCAGCTCCTCCACCGGGAGGAACCGATCCAGAAACTGGACGTGCTGCTCCAGGTGGTGGTCACGGACGAGCCGTTCGAGGGAGAGTCGGTAGCGTTCGCCCTCCTGCGTGACCACCTCCGGATGGGTCTGGCCGGCCACCAGGTACAGGACGTCGGGATGGAGAGGGACGATCATCGCGAGAGCCTCGATGGCGGTTTCGATGCCCTTCCCGGCAGAGATCAACCCGAACGTGGACAGCACGGTGCGACCCTCAAGTTTCGCCATCGTCGGGTGCAGACCGTCGGCATCCTGAACGGCATTTTCGACAGCAGTCGCGTCCGCCACGTTCGCCAGCAGGATCGCCGGAGCGCCGTGCGGCACCACACACACTCGGTCCGCCGCGACCACCCCCGCATCGGTGACCATCCGTCGGGCGGTCTCGGTGAAAACTGTGACCAGGGCGGCGCGCTGACAGAGCGCGGTCAACACCTCTGCCTGCCGAGCGGTCGGAGTGGACAGCACAGTGTGCAGCGTGACGACGAAGGGCTGCTGCAATTCCTGAACCAGCGACAGCACGTAGGAGCCGGCCTCGCCGCCGAAAATTCCGTACTCGTGCTCGATCAGCACCACATCGATTCCGCGGCCGGTCAGCAGCGCGGGGGTCGAGACATAGTCGGAACGGACGTCCTGCCGAATGACCGACAGGACTTCTGGTGGGGTTGACGAGACCTGATCGCGGACGATGGAGACCACATCCACCCGCAGTGACGGATCGGCTCCGATCAGTGCGGATCGGAGGTCCCGCGAGAAGGTGCCGATGCCGCACGGCCGCGGCGGATAAGTGGACACGATTGCCATTCGCATATTCATTGCGCAACCTGAAACATTTGACCTACTTCGGTAACGGAGCCACGGAGAATCGGGCCGGAGCTGTTCCGGTTCCCGAATTCGGAACCCGACAAACAGGCTCCGTGATGACAGCCGGGTCTCGCTTGCCCAGACGTTCAGAGGGACTCGGCGCCGAGATCCGCCACACCCCAAGGGGTCAACTTCGGCGGCGACCGTCGTGGGCAGTCCACCCTTTCGTCGACGGAAGTCGCACCTGGGGTCACCTCCGAGTGGCGACCACCACCCATCGCGGGTGAAACAGATTCGGATCGTCATGATTGAGGAGTACCGATGGCCGGTTACATGACGCGAATTGCAGGCGAACCCGCGGACGTCGTACGCAGCTGTGGTTGCCGGTTATCCTGAGGATCTCGCATCGCACTGCCGGTCCCGACTGGCCGGCTCCAGAGTGCGTCGAGACGTTGGGGTCCCGGGAGAGGGGTAGAGTGCCCGACTCCTCCAGAATGCGCACGTGTCCGCCGATGAACCAGGATCACCAATCGGAGGTGATCGTCGAGCTCATCCCGGTGATCCGGCGGGTCGTCGCGGCCAGGGTTCGCGATCATCAACTGGTCGACGACCTGGTGCAGGAGACTCTCGCCCGGGTGATGACCGCTCGGCACCGGATCGAAAACGGGACGCTGGCGCCGTACGCGGTCGCGACCGCGCGCAATCTGGTCGGTGAACTGGCGAAGCGTCAGGACAGGGCGCAGCGCAAGGCGCACCTGCTCGTGGATGACGCGACCGCGCTACCGGCCGAAAGTGATCTGCTGCAACGAGAAGAGAGCAGTGTGGTTGGCGCCGCACTCGCCCGGCTGACACCACTGGAGCGGGAGACGCTGCTCGCCCATGAGGTGGAAGGTGCCGCCACGGCCGAACTGGCCGCCCGCCGCGGCACGACGGCGGGAGCGATCGCGGCCCAGCTCAATCGCAGCCGCGCCAAGCTCCGAGTCGAGTATCTGTTGGCCGATGGCGGGATCACACCGCCGACCGATCGGTGCCGACCGGTGTTGTTCGCCCTGTCGGCCGGCGATCGCCGACGGCAGCAGGAACTCGATACCGCAGGACACGTCCTGGAATGCGACAGTTGCTTGGTGTTGAGCACCGCCCTGTTCGACCGACGCCCGCCTCAGGAGAACGACGACGAGGCTCGGGTGTCGATCGTGGTTGACGCCGACGTGGTGACTGCGCGACTCAAGGGTCGCGACATTGCCATTCGGGCGGGTTTCGCCTCAACGGACCTGACGCTGATTGCGACCGCCATCTCCGAGATTGCTCGGAACATCGTGAAGTTCGCGCAGCGCGGAGAGATCGTGGTCCGGATGGTTGACGAACCGGGACACCATGGGGTTACGGTCGTCGCGCGGGATGCCGGACCAGGCATCGGCGATCTCGCCGAGGCGATGCGCGACGGGGTCAGTACCTACCGGGGTCTCGGTCTCGGACTGCCAGGGGCCCGACGCTTGATGGATGAGTTCGACATCGTTTCCGAGGTCGGCAAGGGAACGACCGTGACAATGTCCAAATGGCGATGACCGCCGATGGATCGACATGACAACGAAGGAGCACGGCGATGACTGCAGGCACCACGGCTGTGGAGCGCAACACCGAGGACGACATGTTGCTCCCTGAGTTGGTCGCGCACCTGCGGGAGAACCGGACCGACCTCCGGCAGGAGTGGGCGACCCGGATCACCGACGCACACCTGTTGTCGACGATGACCAACAAGGAGATCTTCTCCGAGGCCACCTCGGTGTACGACAACTATGTCGAAGTGCTGGAAACCGGCAGCGTCGAGGCGCTGCAGCATTACGCCCGTGACTTGTCCGAGCGCATCATCCCCCGGGGTGTGGAGACCGACGAGGTCGTCGGAATCGTGCTGCTGCTCAGGGATGTGCTCGCACGGTCGTTGTTCGAGAAGTACCAGGGTGACTTTCCGCTGCTCAATCGGATCCTCGATGCCTACGAACCGGCGGCCAACCGCATTGCGAACACGGTTGCTGTCAGCTTCGTCGAGGAACGGGAACGGGTCATCCGCCAGCAGCAGGACGCTATCCGAGAACTGTCCACCCCGGTCCTGCAGGTCAGGGAACGACTGCTGATACTGCCGATCATCGGAATCCTGGACACCCAACGGGCCCAGCAGTTCACCGAGCAGTTGCTGCGGGGAATCCGGACCCACCGGGCGAAGGTGGTCGTGGTTGACATCACCGGGGTCCCGGACATCGACGAGACCGTCGCCAACCATCTGGTGCAGACCGTCGATGCCTCCCGGTTGATGGGGGCCGGCGTCATCGTCACCGGATTGTCGGCGGAGATCGCGCAGACCCTGGTCACCATTGGAGTGGACCTCAGCAAGATCACCACCGTCGGAGACCTGCAAGGCGGCATCGAGGAAGCAGAACGGGTGCTGGGGTTCAAAGTGATCAGGTCCGGCGATGCGGAACCCTGAGCTGCCCTCGGCGCCGCAACCACCCCTGGTCTCGATCCTGCGGCAGGGTGGTTACCTGATCGCGTCCATCCACACCGCCCTTGACGACACCCAGCTGCAACGCTTCCAGCGAGACCTGATCGAGCAGGTTGGTAGGTATCGCGCTCGGGGCATCATCATTGACGTCGCCGCGCTCGATGTCGTCGATTCCTACGCGACCCACACCCTGCGCACACTCGCACATGTCGCGAACCTGCGCGGCGCAGTCACCGTGATCGTGGGCATCAATCCTGAGGTCGCTTTCACCATGGTGCGCCTCGGGATGAACCTCGATCCGGTGCACACCGCGCTTGACCTCGACGAGGGACTGGCGTTGCTCGACTCCCTCGCCACGGGTCGGCGGGACCAGCCCACTGATCGGTCGCTGCTACGACATCGTCCTGTCCTGTGACACCCTTGAGTCGGCACACTCAGAATTACCGCCCGGCCTTCCTGGCCTTCCTCGCACATTCCGACGAGGCGACCCTGCACGCGGCCTACGAGCTCGGGCGTGCTGCTCTGGCCGACAATGTCAGCCTGCTCGATTTCATTCGAACCCACCATGCCGTTCTGGCCGAGGTCCTACTGACGGGAAACGACCCGCATGACCTCTCCGCGATTCTCGACGCGGCTGCCGGCTTCCTGGTGGAAGCGATGGCACCGTTCGAGATGGCCCGCCGGAGCTTTCTCGAGCGTAACTCGACCCCGGACCAGCCTGCCGGCTGATGTGGTCTCGCCCCATCTTGGGCCTCAGCGCCGGCGCGACGAAAAGTTCTGCACCGCACCGCGTCATGCGATCCAGGCCCGGCACTCATAGCTAATGGGTGCGCAACCCGGGTTGCGCACCCCCCACCTTGCCGCCGGCCACTATCGGCCGCGGCAATGGGTGCACCGCCGACTACGCCCCCCAAATGAAGGAGCATCCATGACCCTCGCCGCTGAGGACCCCGTCGCGTCCGGCCAGGATTACCTCATCATCGAGGTCAATCATCGCCCTCCGGACCGCCTCATCGATTTCACTGGCGAGGTGGAGATCAAACTCGCGAGGGGCGGTACCAGCCTGTCGGTGATGGGTGAGGGCGCAGAAGTCGACGGTGCGGTGCGGCTGTGTCAAAAGGACCGTGGGCCCGCCCATCGTGACGTGCGGGTCTGGACCGTCACCGACCGGCGCGATGGAACCTTCACGGCCGCACCCTTCGCCGCGTTCTGAATTCGGCACGCCAGCTTCCGGGTCGGCACCCGCCACTCGTCAATCCGTCGACGACCCCGAGAAAGAAGAGGAACACCATGAGCGACAACTTCAATCGACCTGTCGACACGGCAAACGGATACCCGGTCACGGCCGTAGCGGGGCATGAGCCACCCGCATTGGACGATTGTGTCGGCGCCACCACTCTCACCGTTCGCGGCCCGGGCGGTGATCATGAGTTGGTGGGCGCTGGAGCTCGGAACGGTGACGTCATTCAGTTCCGCGAACGGCAACTCGCATCAGCTGCCGCCGACATGCCGGTCTGGGAAATCATCGCGGATGGTGATGCAGGCGTCTCTGCGCGCCGCACGGATTGACCTACCGATCGGCAATATCCCTACTGACAATCGATTGTCGAACGGGACGATTGAGTGAGGAAAGGGCTTGAGATGGACTCCGCCGACGCCGACTGGTATCTCGGTCGGAACGTGCTCGATAGATCTGGCCGGATCATTGGCTCGATCAGTCAGGTGTTCATGGACGATCGAGCCGGGGGCGTGGACTGGATCAGCGTCTCCACGGGACTGTTCGGTCCACGAGACAACTACGCGCCGCTGGTCGGGTCACGGATCCAAGGTGACGACGTCGTGCTGCCCATCGACCGGGAAGTCGTGAAGGGTTCGCCCAACTCCGTGACGACCGACCACCTGACTGACGAGGAGCTGACAGCGCTGACCACCTACTACCAGGCAGTTCTCGCTATGACAGACGGGGAACATTGGATCGTCGATCCGCCCGAACCATCGCGAGCGTCGCCGTCCACGTCAGTCGAACCAGGCGCCCCACGCTCAGCCCGCGACTGATCCGCGGGCGACCAGCGTCGGTGGCTGCGTTGGCACCGCTGGCGCGGCCACCGACTCTCTTGTCGACCGGATGAAACCCACCGGTCACCAGTGGAGCGTTGGGTGGCGCGGGACGCGCGGGACCTGCGGCTGCGGGTCAGCTCTCCGAGCGGCGAGTTCTTGGGCTCGTGGTGATCAGGAAAGGGGTGCCTCGGGCTGGTGCTCGGATCAGGAACGAAGAGGACTCCAGGGTTTGGTCTCTGGTGCCGGCGGTGGCTTGGGTGGTGCTGGCCGATCGTGTTGTCGACGCCGGGCACTTGTGATGAGTGATGGGTGGATGGGGCTATGGCCGCATGTCTGGAAAGGTCTCCTCATCCTCGGGCGAGTAGAAAGTCGGCGGTTCGATGCCCAGGCTGATTTCGATCTCGTCCATCAGAATCTCGATCCGTCCGCGTACTTCGTCGATCCGCTCGGTTTCGATCGCTGTTTCGGGTTCGGCGTCATCAAGCCGGCCCAGTAATTCGTCGAGGTCGGCAAGATCGGTTTGCTGTTCAGCCGAGGTCTCGGACCGCCACACCTCGCTGATGTGATCGAGTGTTGCGAGGATGTCTGCCAATGAGATCGGGAGCACCACTCACCGTCCCAGGCTGGCTTCGATTGTTCGTATCAGCCGGGCGGCGTCCGTCCGGAGTTGATACTCGGCGTCTTCATTGGGGTCAAGGTATTCCAGCATGGTGCCCAGCTTGGTGAGCATGGCTTCCTGTTCCAGTTCTGGGACGCCCTGCCAGCTGACGGCGATGCGTTCGACCTCTGCACGGTCCTCTTCGATCGTCATGTACCAGCATGGCACTATTCCTCATCCACGACTAGTAATCACGGCCTTGGCCGTCGTTGCGTTGCCCTGCAGTCGGTCGCCGACGAAGATGCGGTCTGTGACCGTCCGCGTGCGCCTACCCGCCATCGCCGTTGGTGCGAGCCGCGAAGGCCGGGTCGAGTGCGGGTAAACGCCTCGATCTCATTCAATTGTGATTAGTCGTCGCAAGACAGCGACACGCCAACTTCCGGCACCCGCGAAGCATGTCGTTCGGGAACTCGCTGATCGTCCAATCACGCCTGCGCGTCGGGGAGAAAAGGTTCAGCGTTGGTGTTCCCTCGTGCTGGCGGGGCGAGCCGGTCTCAACGCCGGCGATCGGCTCGCCCCGCCAGGTTTCATCGGGCTGCTTGGTGAACGGTGTCTTTCGAGTCCTGAGCCTGGGTTTTGACGTCGCCAACCGCGGAGGTGGCATCGTCCTTGACGGTCGCGGCGGCGTCGGTTGTGGTGGACTTGACCTCCTCCAACGCTTGCTGCGCCGGTTCTTTCAGGTTCTCGGCGATCTCCTTGGCGGAGTCGGTGAGGTCGTCGACCATGGGCTGGGCGGTGTCCTTGATGGCCTCCGCGGCTTGTTGTTCGACCCGGCTCGCGGGTAGCAGGGAGGACACCAGCAGGCCGGCGCCGAAGGCGATCAGCCCGGCGGCGATCGGCGAACCCTGGGCCTTGCGGGCAACGGCACCCGGGGCACCGGACACCGTGTCGCCCACCGTGCCCGCTACCCCGTTGTCGGTGGGATCCGAGTCGCTGCCCAGCACGGCATCCTTGACCGACACCGCGGCACCGCGGACCTTGCCGACCTGGCGTTTGGCGATGCTGCCGGGGTTGACCTTGTCTCCCAGCGCGTTGACGTTGTCGCTCAGATCGCTGCGGGTCCGTTCGATCTCCCGGCGGATCTGATCTGGATCATTGGTCATCGGGTTGTCCTTCGGTCTCGTGAGCTAGTTGACGGAAAAGCGTTGTGGGCATGGCTATTCGTTGCCCTTGATGGCGTCCGGGATTCGTTTCACGGTGTCCGCTGTCTTCGGGAGACCGCGGACCGACTTCAGCGAGTTCCGGCCGGTGACGGCGAGGACGGCGGCGATGAGGCCCCAGATGACCGCGACGATCAGCGCGGACCATCCGAGGCCGGTGGCGGCGCCGATGGCCCACCACAGCGCAATGGACGCGAACAGCAGGACGAAGTACCCGGCGATCGCGGCACCGCCCAACATTCCTGCACCCTTCCCCGCGCGGGAGGCGGATTGCTGCAGTTCGGCCTTGGCCAGCTCCAGTTCCTGCCGCATCAGGGTGGACAGATCCCCGGTCACCTCGGAGATCAGCTCACCCAGTGACCGGTCTCCGGCCGACTGGCCGGGTGGTTGCCCGATATCCGCTGGAGTGCTCATGGCGCCAGATCTCCCCGCCGCCCGGAGAGCGCGTCGGAATCACCAACTCCCACGATCGGTGCCGGGATCACCGGGACCGCTGTGGTGACCGGCACCGGGTCGTAAAGCGGTGTGCCGTCGTGTAGGTCGGTCCCCGGCAGCACCGATTGCCCGGTGCTGACCCGGTAGTTCGCAGTCTGCTGTCGCGTCCCGGGTGGGCGGGCACCGGCGGCGGTGGTGGCGCTGGAAGCTGTCAGGCCGCGGGTCAGCCGACCGGCGAGGACACCGGCGCCTAGGGCGAGGGCGAGATAGGTGCCCGGCTTTCGCCGGGCGAAGGACCGCACCTCGTCGAGCAGGCTGCCGGGATCGCGGTCGCCCAGCCACCCGGCAGCCTCGCGTGCCTTGTCCGCGGCCTGCCGGGCCAGGTCGGTTGCCGGGCCGTCCTGCTCGGAATTCTTTGCCATCCCGGTGAGCTCGTCGGCGAGCGCGTGTAAACCCTCGGAGACCCGTTGCTGGGTAACGGCCGCCTGATCGGACAGCTCGGTCTGCGCCTGGGACAACAGTTGTTTCGCCTGGTGCTTGGTCTCCTCGGCGACATGCCCGGCCTGGTCCTTGACCGTGTCGGCGACCTGCGCCCCGGCCTGCTTGGTTGTATCGGTGATCAGCGCCGCTTGATCCTTCGCGACATCAGCTGTGGACGAATCACCTGGACGATCCATTGGTTGCGGAGTCGCCGGTCGCGGGGCCGGGGCGATGCCCTCGCCCATGATGCGTTGCACGGTATCGGTGACCTCCTGCTGCCGGCTTTCTGCGGTGTCACCCCACCCGCCGGTTCCTGCCGGGGTCGGTGGCGAACGGAATCCTTCGGTCATGACGGCGCCTTTCACTGGCTATTGGTTGGCCGGACTTCCTGCCCGGCAACGCGTGTCACCCTTGATTCCCGATCAGCAGGGGTACTACACCTCCATTCCGGGACGGATTTTCTGGCGAGCGCGTCAAATATGGCGGCTCGGCAAGAAAGGGACTGGCAACCCTAAAGTGGCCTCGCGCTCACGCCGCCCGGCACCACCTCGAGCTGATCAGAACGTTCGGTGTGACCCTGCGGTGCGCGGCAGGAGCTGGACCGTGCAGCCCAGGCGCTGGCTGTTGTCCGTCCTAAGCAAGGCGAAACAATTTGAACGACAACTGATGTCGTGCAACCGGGCATCATGCACCACGGCTGCGGGGCCTAAATCCTGCGACAGCCGTCGTATCGCGGCCAAACAGCACGCGTCATTACCTGGTCGGGTGAATCGTCACGGTTTCATCCGGAAATGCGTGTGGAATGCCTTCCCGTGGGCACTGCGAATGCAACAAGTAATGCAGCTTGATGCAAGGAGAGGACGATGGGCGGCGTTGGAGACAAGATTCAGAACGCCGGTGAGGAAGCGGCGGGAAAAGATCAAAGAGGCAACCGGTCGGGCGACCGACAATCAGAGCCTGGAGGCCGAGGGCAAGGCCGACCAGGCGTCAGCGAACATCAAGCAAGCCGGCGAGAAAGCAAAGGACGCCGTCAAGAACACGGTGGACTGATCACCTGAGGTTTCGCTCGTCCCGGCCTGATGGCACCAACAAGGACTGGCGATGAGCTGCGCCGAAGGCTGGGCCGCGCTGATTGAGGGGTGCAGCGCGACCGCTGAAGATCGCGTTGGACACCAGCAACATCCACCAATACCTGGTTGCTGCGCAAGGCGTTTTGCCGGTGGACGCCGCGGGTAACCCGTGGTTCGGGTCGTACGTGTAGAACAGCGGAACCTGGTACTGGACCTGTTGTACAACCTGATGCTGGAATCAACCGGCCGGTTGCAGAAGTGCCGGATCTACGAAATGACCGACAACAAGGCGGCGCGGTCGACGATCGGGTATCTGATTGTGCGGGATCAGGGACCCGGAACTGCTGGCGCCGATTCAGGCCACCGCTGAGGTAGAACTGAAAGCAGCCGACCGAACCGGGGAGTAACAACCACTCGTGGAATAGCGTCCCCGCAGTGATGATGCCCACCCGAATGGACACGTATCTGCCGCTGGTCTCCTATCATTCCCCAGCTTTCGTGCTGGCAACCAAAGCACCTGCGACCAGCCGCCGCGGGGGTTGGTCGGGGATCGCAGTGCCGAAGGCGGGCAATCGGCATTGCCGGGCCAGCCACGGTTGTCTGGGCAAGCTCGCCGACCCGGATCTTCTGACCCTTGACGAAACTGACTTGCCTATATCTGGTTTGCCTGCGCGGTGGGGCGCCGCGGCCACGATCGTCAACGTTGGGGCTTGGTCGAGGCGCCGGAAAGGCCTGGCCGCCGTCCTTGCGAGAATGCGGAGGAGATCCCTTGCCTGCAGTGGCAGACGGCTGAATCACAGGCGGATCCGTCGCGGCCGCCAGTGATCGTGGTGCGCGCAGTCGTCGAGCACGGGGTCCTGCGTTCCCCTGAATGACCGACGAAGAGAAGGAGGAGGTCGTGGATTTCACTACCCGGTTCGCGCGGCTCGGGGTTGTGCTGTCCGCGCATGGCCTGGCCGAGACGGAGACCATCCCCAGGAATGCTGACGACGCTGACCTGACCCGGATGTTGCTGTCGATGAAAATGGTGCCAGGCATTGTCGCCGGGAGCGGGCACAGCGTGACCACGGCCGCTGAGTTCACCTACGCCGAGCTGCATGAACCCGCAACGGCGACGATGCGTGGCTTGCCGCCGGATGACCCGACCATTGACCAAGGCCCGGCAAAGTAACCCGAACTGTCGCCCGAATACGGCATGGAATCGTCGCGTCCGCTCTCGATACTCGTTGTCTGTCAGGCGCTCTCCAGTTTCAGCTCTGGATGTAACGGTGCTTCGACAGCGATCGGGTCTGCCGGTCCACCGGGGCGACTTGGCGACGTACGGGACGCGTTCGACCGCTAGGAGCGGTCAGCAACCGTCCGCAGGTCGGGCGGGAACCCGAGGCGGCGGGCCCGCTTCCGGTTGGCCACGAGCTGCCAGCCGATCACCACTGCGCCGGCCGCCAAGCATCCCGCGATGACGTCCACGACATAGTGCTCGCCGGTGTAGACGAGGGTGACCCCCATCGCGACCGGATAGAGCGCCAGCAGGACGCGTTTCCATAGAGCAGCGGCCCCCCAGAAGAAGGCCGCCACCAGAGCGGCGCTCGCCGCGTGCATCGACGGCATCGCCGCCACCGGGTTCGAAGCGAGCTGTGCCTGGCTCAGGAGATTGCCGATCGCGTCAAGGTGCAGGAAGTCCCAGCCGATTCCGGAGATCCGCGTCATCGGGTCGACCAGCCCGAGTTCGCCGGCGGTCCACGGTGGTGCCATCGGGTAGATGATGTACGTGGTCGTGCCGACGGCGACGAGCAGGGATACGCACCAGATCCACGACCGGAAGCGGCGGCGATTGGTGGACCAGAGCACCATTGCCACTGCCGGGATGACGAGAAAGTGGCTGATGTACACGGCGGCCGCAACGGCGTCGTACCAGTGCGGGCTGGACGGACTGTAGAGCCGATCTTGCAACCAGGTCGTCGGCAGCTGCCCGAACATCCACTTGTCGGCGCTCACGGGCTCGTCGATGTGCAGCCCGAAGCCGAGGAGGTTCGGGGTTCCCTGCCGGATGTCGTCGCGCAATGGTGTGTTGACGAGCGAGGCAGCGGCGTAGGCCATGAGAACCAGCCCCAGTGGCAGCCAGACGGCGCGGACCTGCGCCGCGGTACGAAGCACCCGACCGTACTCAGCCACCGCTGGACTGCTCCGACCCCGACGTGATCATGCCGGGCCTGTACCCGGCCGGGCGCCCGGGCAACCGCTCTGCCGGCGCGAGATCTGGGGCGGCGTCACGAACGCCTTGTCGTCGCAGGCACCGACGAGCGGTTGCGCGGATCGCGTGTGGGCCGGGTGAGAACTGCACGACGAACGGGCCGGAAGGAGCGTTCGGTAGTCTGGCGGAGGTGTCGGGGACAACGGGTGCGGCGCGCCCGGAGATCGCTGCGCCCGCCCCGAAGTGGGCGTCGTCCGGCGTTTCCGCGACCCTGTCGAGCCGGCCGAGTGTGCTTGTCCGGTTCGGCCTCGCTCAGCTGGTTCGCCGGAATCTGCGCGGAGTGTGGGTGCGCGGCGAGCTGCCGATCGGTCCGGCGGTGTGGGCGGCGAACCATCACAGTTGGTGGGACTTCTTCGCTGCGCACGCCGCGTTGAGGGCAACCGGCCGTTCCGATGTCGGCGTTCTGATGGACCCGGTGAACATCGCATCGCGGAAGGTCTACGGCTGGGCCGGCGTGGTGGGGGCCGATCGGCCGCGAACAGCAGTCGAGTTCCTGCGGTCGGGTGCGGTGATCGTGCTGTTTCCGGAGGGCGAACTCCGCACCCCCGGCCCACTCGGTCCAGTGCGGCCCGGCGCAGAGTGGTTCGCCCGGCAGGCGCGGACCCCACTTGTCGCCGTGGCGACGCGCGTCGTGCTGCGCGGGCATCAGGCGCCCGAGGCGTATCTCGACGTGGCTCCGGTGTTCGCCGCCGCCGACCTGTCGTCAGTTCTGGCGGGTCGGCTCGCGATCCTCGACGACACCCTCGCAACGTCGGATCCGGCGCTCCCGCTGCCGGGTTATCGACCGGTATTCGCCGGTGTGCGCAGTTGGTCGGAACGGATCCGTCGGTGAGGCCGGGCCGGCGGTTGCCAGCCGGCCGGGTCGATGCCGCGGTTGAGGCCGCTGCGTTCCCCGTTCTGATCTTCCTGTCCGCCAAACTCGCTGTGCTGGTGGCGAACCTGTGGTGGTTCCCAACCCTGCGAGGAACGGCGTTCGCGCCGGCGGGCGTCGACCGGGCGGCGTTGCTCGTCCCGCTGCGAGACGAGGCGGACCGCATCCCGGAGACTTTGCCGGGCATGCTCGCCGCCGGCTTCGGCGAGGTGGTGCTGCTCGACGACGGTTCGACCGACGGCACCGCGGGCACGGTTGCGCGGCTACTGGCTGAGGCACCGACCGGGATTCGCGCCCGGCTCGTAACAGGCATTCCGCGTCCGGCGGGATGGGCCGGCAAGACGTGGGCGTGCGCGCAGCTGGCAGACGCCACAGACGCCGACGTCCTGGTGTTCTGCGACGCCGATGTGCGGTTGGCGCCGGGGGCGGCGGCGGCGGTGCTGGCCGAGATGAATCATCAACAGGCCGAGGCCTTTTCGGTGTTTCCGCGCCAGCTCACCGGATCCTGGAGCGAGCGGTTGTTGGTGCCGCTCATCGTCGACGTGCTGCTCTGTCTGCTGCCGTTCGGGCTGCTGCGGGTTCCGGTGAAGGGAGCCGCGACCGCGCACGGCGCACTGTTCGCGTTCCGCCGTGACGCGTACGCGGCGGTCGGAGGTTTCGCCGCCGTCCGCGGCGAGGTGGTTGAGGACGTCGCGTTGGCCAGGGTCGTCCGCGCCCGGGGGTTGCGGTTGGGACTGGCGTTGGGTGGAAACACCGCACAGGTGCGGATGTTCAGGGATCGGTGTGCGGTGGTCGCGGGCCTCGGCCGCGGACTGCGCCCCATGGCGGGCGGCCGGGGCTGGGTGGTGGTTGCAGTGTGGGCCTTTCACGTGCTCGCCTATACCGCACCAATTCTGCTCGGTGTCCGGCCGCGCTGGCGGCTCGCCGCCGGTCTCGGCGTTGTCGAGCGGGCCCTGGTGGAATTCAAGACCGGCGGCCGGGACTGGGCCGCAGCGCTGGCCGTTTCGGCATCGCCGCTCGCCGCCATACCCGTTGTTGCGCAAGGGCTTCGACGCTGGCAGTACTGGCGCGGCCGGAGCTACGAGACATGAACCGACTGTCCACCCCGGCGGGCATGCCGTCCGCTGATCAGCGAAGTACGTGCTGGCCGGTGCCGGGCCCATCCCGCGTCCTCCCCGGCGGCCATCTGCCGCGTTGGGGTCGCGACGCGATCGCGCTGCTCGAGGAGGGTGCGCGCCTGGGCCCGGTTTTCGAGGTCCGTTTGTGGCGACGGGCGCTTGTCGGGTACCGGCCGGAGTGGAACCGGATGATCCTGGGCGACTTGGAGACGTTCCGCAGCCGGGGCAGCATGAGCCAACTCTCGCCCTATCTGCGTGGCGGCGTCATCGCGCAGGAAGCACCGGCCCATCGTGGCCGGCGGATCGGGATGAATGCCACCTTCCACCGCCGGGCCATCACTCCGTTGTTCTCCGCATCCTTTGCCGAGATCGTCGATACCGCTTTGCCGACCGGGGTTTTCGACGCGGTTGTGTGGGCATCCACGCTGGTGCGTCGGCTGCTGGGCCACGCATTCTTCGGCCCCGGCGAGCCACCGACGGAGTTGACGAAGTTTCTCGAGCCGCTCGACCGCGGCCTCCCGGCGCCGCTGTTGCCCCGACCGGTGCGGATCCGGCGGATGAGCACCGAACTGCGCACCGCGATGGCCGAGCGGCGCCCCGACACACTGACGGGCGCATTCGCGGCACTGCCCGGTCCGGCCGCCGCCGCGGTCGAGGATGCGAGGGTGGCGCTCGCCGCTGGTTACGACACCACCGCCCACACCCTGGCTTTCGCGCTGTGGGAACTGGCCGCGCGTCCCGAGCTCAACGACCCGGCGCTCACCGCAGCAGTGGTGCGGGAGGCCCTTCGGCTCTATCCGGCGGGTTGGATCGGCAGCCGCGTCACCGCACGGCCCGTCGAGGTCGACGGTGGGCGTATCCCCACGGGCCGGATGGTCCTGTACAGCCCCTACCTGACGCACCGTGATCCCGACCTCTGGCCTCGGCCGGCGGCGTTCCGGCCCGAACGGTTCGACGGGCCGCTGCCGGCCTGGGGGTACCTGCCCTTCGGGGCCGGCGAACGCAGTTGTCTGGGGGCCGCGCTGGCCACCGCGATGCTGGAGGCCGCGGTGCGTGGCTTCGTCCACGGCACCTTGCGCCGGGTCGGCGGCGACCCGCGCCCGGCCGGCGTGGTGACGCTGACGCCCCGCGGCCCGCTGCTCCTTGAACACCGATCGCATTCGTGACCACCTTGGAGGGATTCCCGTGCAGCACTTGACATACCTGGCGGTGCTCCTCGCCTGCCTGCTGGGCACGGCGCCGCTGGAGTTCGCCCTGCAGGCCCGGGTCTACGGGCGGTGGCGAAGGGCGGCTGCGGCCATCCTGCCGGTCGCCGCGGTCTTCGTGCTGTGGGATTACCTAGCGACCGCTGCCGGCTGGTGGTGGTTCGACGACCGGTACCTCATCGGCGTATTCCTGGGCCCGCTTCCGTTGGAGGAGTTGATGTTCTTCCTGGTCATCCCGATCTGCGGGCTGCTGACGTTCGAGGCGGTGCGCCGGCTGAAGCCGCGCTGGGCCCCCGCCGCAACGGACGTCCAGGTGCGGCGATGATCGGCGCCTACACCGCGGCCGCGCTGGCGGCGATCACGGCGGCGGTCCTGATGGACCTGGTCGTGCTACGGACCGGGCTGCTGCGCACCCGACTGTTCTGGGCGAGTTACGCGATCGTGGTTTTCTTCCAATTGATCGTCAACGGCATCCTGACCGGGCTGGGCATCGTGCAGTACGACCCTGACGTCATCATCGGCGTGCGGCTCGCCTTCGCGCCGATCGAGGACCTGGGGTTCGGTTTCGGTCTGGTCACGCTCACCCTGGTGGGGTGGACGCGGCTGGGCCGTCGGGTCGTGGCAAGCGCGGAGCGGGCATGAACCGGGAATGGCGGCCAGGACGGGACCGGAAGGCGGTGCGGCACATCGCATCCGGCGGAGCGATGCGGGTGCCCGACCCGGCCCCCCGGGTGCTGGTGGTCGGAGGTGGGATCGCCGGGATCGCCGCGGCGGTGGGGCTGGCCGAGCGGGGGGTCCGGGTCGTCCTCGCCGAGGCGCAGCCGCAGCTGGGTGGGCGGGTCCGGTCCTGGCCGGTCACCCACGGTGTTGACGGGGTGGCCGACGGGGTCACGATGAGCCGCGGCTTCCACGCGTTCTTCCGGCAGTACTACAACCTGCGGGCGTTGCTGCGGCGGGTGGACCCCGCGCTGACCGGCCTCACGCGCGTGCCTGACTATCCCGTCGTCATGGCTGACGGGGCGACCGACTCTTTCGCGAAGGTGCCGCGGACGCCGCCGCTGAACCTGCTCTGGTATGCCCTGCGCAGCCCGAACTTCGGGGTTCGCGGGTTGGTGAAGGCGAACGTGGCCGCGTCGTCGCGGATGCTCGATCTCGACTTCCCGCAGGCCTTCGACGATTTCGACGGGATCAGTGCCGAGAAGTTCCTCGACGACCTCGGTTTCCCGCCGGCTGTCCGGCACTTGGCGCTGGAAGTGTTCACCCGCAGCTTCTTCGCCGACCCGAGCGAGTATGCCGCCGGGGAGTTGCTGGCGATGTTCCACCTGTACTTCGTCGGCTCGTCCGAGGGGTTGCTGTTCGACGTCGCCACCGACGATTTCGGCACGGTGTTCTGGACGCCGCTGCAGCGTCATCTGACCGACCTCGGGGTCGAGGTGCGCACCGGGGTGCGCGTGGACCGGGTGCACTTCGACACCGAAGGCGGCGTGCGGGCGGACATCGGGCATGACCGCCTCGACGTGGACGCCGTCGTGCTGGCGGCCGACCCACGGAGCACCCGCCGGCTCGTCGCGGACGCGACGGGAATGCCGGAGGCCCCGTGGCGCCGGTCGCTGGAAAGAACCGGCAACGCTCCGCGGTTTGTGGTGTGGCGGCTGTGGCTGGACACGCCTGTGCATCCCGACCGGCCCGCATTCCTCGGCACGGGCGGATTCCCCTTGCTGGACAACGTGTCCGTGCTCGAGCGGTACGAGGACGGCGCCAGGCGTTGGGCCTCGGCGCGCAACGGCTCGGTCGTCGAGATGCACGCCTACGCGGTCGGCGACGGGTGGTCGGAGCCGGCGTTGCGGGAGGAGCTGCGGGCGGAGCTGGCCACGGTCTTCCCGGAGACCCGGGCGGCCCGCCTGCTGGGCGATGAGTGGCTCATCTCAGACGACTGCCCGTCCTTCCTGCCGGGTGAGCGACTGAGCCGTCCCCAGGTGCGCACCGACGATCCCCGCCTCGTGCTGGCCGGCGACGGGGTGCGCTGCGATCTGCCCGTCGCGCTGATGGAGCGCGCGGCGACCACCGGCTGGCAGGCGGCCAACTCCCTGCTCGCCGGCTGGGGTGTCCGCGGGCACGACCTGTGGTCGGTGCCGCTGTCATCCCGCGTTCCGGCCGTCCGGACGCTGCGCCGGCTGGCGATCTGACCGCTGACCCGCTCACGCCCCAGAAATCAGGATCCGCGCCGCGGTGCTCGCCTTTCGCCAGGTCGGCACGCGAGCCCGGATGCTGAAGACGTCGTAGTCGGCGGCCTCGATGCGGTCCAGGATCCGGGCGTACAACACCCGGGCCGTCAGCACGCAGCGCGCGGACCGCGCCGGCAGCCACGAAAGCCCGCGGTCGGCGACGTCGTAGAGCCCGCGGGCCCGCTCGATCTCGGACGCCAGGAACGCGCGCCACTCCGGGGTGACCCTCCGCAGGCCGAGATTGGCAGGCGTCACACCGAACCGGCGCAGCTCCTCCTGCGGTAGGTACACCCGGCCGCGGTCGAGATCCTCGGCAACGTCCCGCAGGAAGTTCGTGTACTGGAACGCGAATCCGAGCGCGCGGGCCGGCTCGAGGGCCTCAGGGCCCAGCGGCTGCAGCACCGGGAGCATCATCTCGCCGATGACGGCGGCCGACCCCTCCATGTAACCGAGCAGGTCATGCCATGTCTCATACCGGCTCGTGGTCAGGTCCATCGCCATCGCGCCGAAGAAGCGGTCGAAGCATTCCTGCGGGATACCGACGGTGCGGACCGTGTGCGCGGCGGCCGCCAGCACCGGATCGGCGGTGCCGTTCGCGCGGGCGCTGCGGAACCGGTCGGCGAAGTCGTCGAGCTGGGAACGGATGTCCGGTGGCCGCCGCCCCGCGGTGGCGGCGGGGTCGTCGACGATGTCGTCGGCGAGCCGGCACAGCGCGTACACGGCGTGCACGTGCCGGCGCCTTTCCCGAGGCAGCAACTGGGTGCCCCAGTAGTACGTCGTGCCATTGCGTTTGGTGATCTCGGCGCATTGGCGGTAGCCGTCCCGCAGCAGTTCCTCGTCGGCGGTCACCGTCATCGTGCAACCTCACCCAGATACCGGCCGACGCGGTCGGCCGCCAGCTTTCCGGAGATCAGCACCATCGGGACGCCGACGCCGGGAACGGTGCCCGAACCGGCGAAGAACGTCCCCGGCACCCGTTTCTCGAAATTCGCCGGTCGGAACGGCCCGGTCTGCCGGAAGGTGTGGGCGAGCGAGAACGGGGTGCCGAGATGCATGCCCTGCTGTTCCCAGTCGAGCGGAGTCACCAGCCGCTCGACGACGATGTCGGTCGGATAGCCGGCCTTGGACAGGAAAGCGAGCAGTCGCTCGCGCATGGGTTCCGACTCGACCGTCCAGTCGATGCCGGCCGTCAGATTCGGCACCGGTTCGAGGACGAACATCGAGCTGCAACCGGGTGGCGCCGCGCCGGCGTCGGTGCGGCTCGGCACGGTCACCAGGCGCGACGGGTCCGGCATCAACCGGCCCTCTCGGAGCAGCGCGTCGAACGCGGCCGACCACTCGCCGCCGAAATGGATGTTGTGGTGCGCGATCTCGGCGTCGACTTGGCCACGGACGCCGAGGTGCCAGACCACGGCGGACGGCGAGTAGGTGCCGTGCCGGACCGCCCGGGGTGGGCGCAGCTCCGGCAGCAGCCGGCGGTAGGCGACCGGCAGGTCGGGGGTGAGAACCACCGCATCAGCCCGCACCTTTTCCCCGTCGGCCAGCCGGACGCCGGCGACCGCCCCGGTGTCGGCCCGCCGGAGGATCTCGGTGACCTCGGTGCCGAAACGGATGCGGCCGCCGGCCTTCTCGCACGCTGTGGCCAGCGCGGCCGGCACTTCATGCATCCCGCCGTCGGGGTACCACACCCCTTCGACGGTGTCCATGTAGGTGATCACCGCGTACAGGGCGAGCGCGTCGTTCGGTGATAGTCCGGCGTACAGCGCCTGAAAGCTGAACAAGCGGTGCAGCCGGGGGTCGGTGAAGCGACGCCGGATCGCCGGGCCGAGCCGACCGAACGCGCCGAGTCGGAATAGGCGGGCAGCCGCCCCCGGCGAGGAGACCAGGTCGAGCGGCGTCGAGAAGTTACGGTCGATGAACCGGGACATCTCCGCTTCGTAGAGCTGCCGCAGCCACCCCGTGAACTCGTCATACGCCGCGGCGTCCGACTGGCCACTGGCATCGGCGATTTCGGCCCGCATGTCCGCGTGGTCGGCCCGCACCCGCAGCGCGCTGCCGTCTGCGTAGACGGCGCGGTACGCGGGGTCGAGGCGGCGCAAGGTGAGCACGTCGGCCAGTTCGACGCCGACGGCGTTCAACGTGTCGGCGATCAGCTGCGGCATGGTCAGCACCGACGGCCCGGTGTCGAAGACGAAACCTTCCGTCTCCTCGCGCCCGGCCCGCCCGCCGGCCAGCGATTCCCGCTCGACGACGAGCACATCGTGCCCGCGTCCGATCAGGTGGCAGGAGGCCGCCAGGCCGGCGAGACCGGCGCCCACGACGATGATCTCGCTCACTTCTCCCGCCAGGCGATCGCGTACGCGAGGCTGCGCAGCTCGTCGACCGCGTCCGGGTCGAGCATCGAGTGGTCCAGTGCGTCCATTGCCGCGTCCACGGCGGCGCCGACCATCTGCTCGACGGTCGCTCGAGTACCGTTCTCAGAGAGCTCGTCCAACAGCAACGCGAGATCGGCCGGGCCGAAGGCCGCCGTACCCACCCGATCGAAGGCCTGTCGAGCCGTCGGGTGACGTATCCGGTCGGCGGCCAGTGCAAGCAGCACGGTCGGCTTGCCGCTGATCAGGTCGTCGCCGGCCGGTTTCCCTGTGCGACCGGGATCCCCCCACAGCCCGAGGATGTCATCACGCAGCGCGAAGGCCATCCCCACCGCCTCCCCGTAGCGGGTCAACCGCATACGTGCGGCGTCCGTGCCAGCGGCCGCCGCGGCCCCCAGCTCCAATGGGCGCTGCACGGTATAGCGCCCGGACTTCAGCGTGGCTACCGACTGGGCGAACGCCAGGTCTCTGCGGCGCGCCGCCGTGCCGGTCAGGTCTTGGCGTTGACCGACGACCAGTTCGACCACGAGACGGCGCCACAGCCGGCGGATCTCGGGCGGAAGCCCGCTGATCAACCCGTCCGCCTCGGCCAGCGCCAGGTCGCCGGCCAGGATCGCGATGCTGGTGCCGAACAATTGGGGATTCCCCACGGCGTTCGCGGCGACGTGCCGGGCGTGCGCCTGTCGATGGATGGTGGGCACGCCGCGGCGCGAGTCCGACTCGTCCATCACATCGTCGTGTACCAGCGCGAAAAGGTGCAGCAGTTCCAGCGCGGCACTCACGGTGACGATCTCGCGGCGCCCGACGCCGCGATGGTCCCGGCCGGCCGCCGCCCACCCGAGGTAGGTCATGATCGGCCGGATGCGTTTGCCGCCCCGGCCCAACAGGGTGCTCAACATCGCGGGCAGGTCCGCCGAACCCAGTACGTCCGCCGCGCCACCGGCCGCCAGATCGGCCCACTGGTCGGCCAAAGCGTCCATCGTGCTGGCCAGCAACTTGTCGACGTCCGCGAGGTGCGCGGCGACGCCGGCGTGGCCAGCGGGCAGCGCGAAGAGCCGGCCGCCCGGGGCAGGCTTGTGCAGGTGCTCGATCGGTTGCATCAATGAACTCTCGGCCGTCATTGCTCGGTGGATCTCGAAAAGTGATGTCTGTGCCTGTACCCCGCGAGCGGCGGGTTCAGAGGCAGTTCGCGAGGAGTTTCCGGTGAACTTCGGCCGGAAATCGGGCGATCGGGACGGGATCGGGCGTGTGGCGACCATTCCGGGCCGCCCGGATCACATTTGGCCAATCGGTCCATGGGGGGATCACGTACCGGACTGACCCTTCTTGCAGCTTGCTCAGCTGGACGCGACCCGACCGTTCGGTGATGGGGTCCGCCTCAAGGTGCCCGACCGGCAATCCGGGTCCAGAATCCCGGGAAGCAAAACGACCGTGTTCTGCCTCGAGCATGTCAGGAGATCGGCCATGACCACCCGGTGCCTCCGCTTCCCGAAATCCGTTTCTGCGGCCACTGTTGTCGCGTTGACCGCTGGTCTGATCACTGTGGTGTCGGCCGGGAACGTGGCCGCTTCATCGCGGCAGCCCGATCTTGGTTCCCGTTCCGCGGCGGTCGTGACGCAGGACGGGTATCACTTCCGTGACCTGGACCGTAGTGGTGACCTGACGCCCTACGAGGATTGGCGGCTCAGCCCAGCCAAGCGAGTCGATGACCTGTTGGGGCGAATGTCGCTGGAGGACAAGGCCGGCTTGATGGTCCACTCGGAGCTCCCGACTGCCAATGGCACGTACAACATCGCAGCCCTCACACCGTTGGTGCAGGACAGGCACATCCGTGCGTTCATCACCCGCCTGTCCGCCGAGCCCAAGAAAATGGCGGAGCAGAACAATGCTCTGCAGGCGCTTGCGGAGCAGCAGCCGTTGGGTATCCCGGTGAGTATCTCCAGCGACCCACGGAACGGATTCAGCGTCACTGCGGGACAGACCGTCGCGGGCGCGGGCACTACTGCCTTCCCCGATTTCATCGGCATGGCCGCCACCGGCAGCACCCACCTGACCAAGCAGTTCGGGGACATCACCCGCGAGGAATACCGGGCGGTCGGCATCCACACGGGCCTGTCACCACAGGCCGACATCGCCACAGAGCCCCGCTGGACCCGGATCAACGGCACCTTCGGATCAGATTCCGCCCAGGCCAAGCGACTGGTCCAGGCGATGATCACCGGCATGCAGGGGAGCCCCTCGGGACTCACCCGCGACGGGGTCGCGGCAGTCGTCAAGCACTGGGCCGGTTATGGGGCGCAGGAGAACGGTTACGACAGCCACTACTACTACGGCCGGTACGCAACATTCCCCGGCAACAACTTCAAAGATCACCTCGTGCCGTACGAGGGCGCGTTCCGCGCCAATGTCGCCGGAGTGATGCCGACGTACTCCATCCTGAAAGACCTCGTCTACAAGGGCCTTTCGGTGGAGCAGGTCGGGGCCGGCTTCAACGAGTGGCTGTTGCAGGACCTGCTACGCGGAACGTACGGCTTCGACGGTGTGATCCTTTCCGACTGGGGCATCACCGGTGACTGCCCTCAGGCATGCCTCGACAACCGGCCACCAAGCTTCTTCATCGGGCCGTGGGGAGTGGGAATGCCCTGGGGCGTCGAGAACTTGACGGTGCAACAGCGCTACGCCTTGACCATCAAGGCCGGGGTGGACCAGATCGGTGGAGCAGACCAGCCGGCGAACATCGTGACGGCCGTCAACAACGGTGAGCTGACCGCAAAACGTATCGACGAGGCAAGCCGCCGGATCCTGCTGCAGAAGTTCAAGATGGGCCTGTTCGAGAATCCGTACGTCGATCCCCAGCGTGCCGCCGCCATCGTCGGGAACGCGAAATCCCAGGCGGTTGGGGACCGTGCGCAAGCTGAGTCGCTGACCCTGCTGACCAACAACAGAAACCTGTTACCGGTCTCCGACAGACGGGTCAAGACGGTCTACCTGTCCGGAGTGAGCTCCGAGGCAGCAACGGCGCGCGGTCTGGCCGTCACCGCGGACCCGGGCGCCGCCGACCTCGCTGTTGTCCGGCTATCAGACCCGCGAGGTGGTGCGGACCTGACCGACCTGAACTTCACCGGTACTGAGGCGGACTACACCGCCCTGCAAGCTGCGGTGAACGCAGGTACACCCGTTGTCGCGGTGCCGAAACTGGACCGACCATTGGTGTTGACGAACGTGGTGGACCGGGCGACCGCCGTGGTGGCCAACTACGGGGTCTCCGACGAGGTTCTGTTGGAAACCTTGTTCGGTGAACGCTCCCCGCGGGGCAGCCTTCCGTTCGAGCTGCCCAGATCGATGGACCAGGTTGAGCAACAGCTGGAAGATGTTCCCGACGACATCGCGAACCCGTTGTTCCCGCCGGGATACGGGAAGCGGTACCGCTGATCGCCGTGCAGCGGTCGTGCTGCAGCCTGCACCATTAAGCCCGAAGAGGTGGCAGCGCTCGTCGCGTTCGTGCTCACCGAAGCCGCCGCACCAAGGTCTGCCCGGAGCCGTGGCGCATCTGCCGTCCGAAAGTGTCTAGTGAGTGCCGAGTAACGGCCCGTGGGCCCTGGGTGGTGGACCGAGCGGTCCACTAGTGGGAGGGGCACCTCATGAGCCTGCAGGTACGCCCCACAACTGAGCAACCGACCTGCTTGGCACGCTCCGTCTCAGCCTGAGGAACGGGGCAGCATTGATGCCGGAACCGCCGATGACAACTGGTGGACCATGGCTCAGACTGTTCAGTCTATCGGCAATTCCCGGCGGCGATGGTGTCGTGGATTGTCGGAAAGGGGCGAGTTGCGTCTTGCCAGGGCGAATGCAGGCTGCAGAACGCGCAGCGGACCTGTCACCGGTTGGTCGGTTGGTCGCGGTGAATGTTGGGCTGCCCAAGGACGTGTCATGGCGAAATCGCGTTGTGCATACCGGTGTGTGGAAGCAATCGGTCGAGGGGCCACAGATGGTCCGCACGCTGAACATCGATGGTGACGGACAGGGTGATCTCGGGGGGCATGGCGGGCCGCATCGGGCGGTGCTGGTGTACCAACTCGCGTCGTATGACTACTGGCGGACGCAGTTGGGCCGGGACGACTTCGAGTACGGCCAGTTCGGCGAGAACTTCACGGTCGACGGGCTGTCCGATGACGAGGTCTGCGTCGGTGACCGCTACGAGATCGGCCAGGCACTGTTCGAAGTGAGCCAACCGCGGGTCACCTGCTATCGGGTTGGCATGCGACTCGGCGAGCCTGCGCTACCTGCGTTGCTGGTGAGCCACCGCAGGCCCGGGTTCTACCTGCGTGTCCTCAGGGAGGGCGTCGTCGAAGCCGGAGATCGAATTGTCAAGGTGGCCACCGGACCGGGCCGGATGACGGTCGCCGACATCGACGCCCTGCTCTACCTGCCCGGGCACGACCGTGACGGGATGGGTCGAGCGCTGGCCATCGCCGCGCTGAGTCCGGGGTGGAAGGCGTCCTTCTCGTCGATGCTCGCGGCGAAATCGGGCGCGACCGGGAATGTCGGACTGACCGAGGCGGCAGCGGCGCCGCCGGTTGCGTGGGCCGGATTTCGTCCCCTGCGGGTGGTCGACCTCCACCCGGAGAGCGACTCTGTCATGTCGATTCGGTTGGCGTCGGTTGACGGCTTGCCGCTGCCGCCCGCCCTGCCGGGTCAGTTCGTCGCGATGCGGATCTCACTGGGCGAATCGGGATCAACAGCGACCCGCAGCTATTCGTTGTCGAGTGCGCCGGGGTCACCCGAATACCGGATCAGCATCAAGCGTGAACCGGGTAAATCGGTCAGTGGCTTTGTGCATACGAAACTCAGGTCGGGGGCATTGGTCGAAATTGCCGCCCCGCGTGGAGGTTTCGTCCTACGGGACGGTGCCAACGCCGTCCTGCTGATCTCCGCCGGAATCGGCGCCACGCCGGTGCTGGCGATTCTGTCCGCGCTGGCCGCAGACAGGTCGAGAAGGCAGGTCTTGTGGCTCCACGGAACCCGCAATTCCGCAGAGCATGTCTTCGCCGACGAAGCACGCGGACTCCTCGCTCAGCTGCCGAACGCCCGAGCCGAGATCTGTTACAGCGCACCGCTGCCGACCGATCGGCTCGGGAGCGACTACACCTACCGCGGCCGGATGGATGCCGACCTCTTGAGGCACCTCGATCTGCCGCGAGATGCCAGCGCCTATCTGTGCGGGCCTGCGCTGTTCATGGACGACATCACCTCCGCGCTCGTAGATCTCGGGTTCGAACCAGGACAGATTCGGACCGAGGCATTCGGCGCCGGACCGGCCATCACCCCAGGCATCTCCGCCAGCGCGCCCATCGCGCCCCACCCCCCACATGGGAGGACGGGCACCGGACCGCCGGTGACCTTCACCCGTAGCGGCCTGACCGTGCCCTGGCGTGACGACATGACGAGCCTGCTGGAACTCGCGGAAGCCTGCGACATACCGACCCGCTGGTCATGTCGCACCGGTATTTGCCACACGTGCGAGGTCGGACTTCTCACCGGTTCCGTGACCTACGACCCGCCGCCGATCGACCCACCGGCTGACGTGAACATCCTCATCTGCTGCTCAACACCGCGAGCGGAAGTAGCAATCGACTTGTAGTTCGGAGATCCCACCCGAGAGTCTTCACCGGCCCTGCGTTCCAAGATGCGGGCCGGTTCGACTGTCCCATCCGTGGAATTTCGAGTGGTCCCCGGCAACCCAGGCCTGGCGAAGGCCTGGCGCATCCAGGTCCCAGTCGGGACGAATTTCGGCCGCCGCCGCACGGAGGTCACGCCAGAGGTCGTCGACCGATGGCCGACCCCAGAACCAGTAACCGTTGTAGATGCTGTGGATGCGCAACCCGGGCTTGAGTACAAGGGTGTGCGGGATCATCGGGTTGTGGTCCGGGTCGGTGTACTCCGCAATGTCGAGGTCCTGTTGAACAGTCCGCCCGGGATCGGAAAGGAAGGTCCATTGTGCGCCGACCGCCGCGCGGAACTCCTGCAACGTGTGGTGTTCGTCGGTGGAGATCGTGACCATTTGGGTGTAGGCCACCGCCACCTTGGATTGAAACGCAGCCAAATCGTGGTGTTGCTGGTGTTCCTTCGGACAGTAGTGGCCGCGGGAAAGCATGAGAATCAAGGGATCTCGACCCTGTAGCTCGCTGAGCCTGCGGACAATGCCGGTGTGGTCGGGCAGCGCGTAGTCGGGGAAGGTGCCGCCCGGGATGATGTCTGAACGCATGGGATGACGGCCTCGTCTCTTACAACGGGAGTTCTTTGCCAGCCTGCTCTGCCACCATGTAGGACGCGTACCAATCCGGCCAATTCTCGTCGTGCTGTCCAGTCCGCACCTCGTGTTCGCCGTGCGCCGCCGCCGCCCGCCGCAGCGCGTTCGCCAGGTCGGTCACCGACGCGAATGATGTCTCATCGGAGTCGATACGGCCGGGCAACCGGGCCGTGATCTCCTGCAGCAGCCAGACATTGCCGTCCGGATCGGCGAAGTCGGCAAACGAGCCGTAGCTTGCGTTTTCTGGTGACCGCCCGGACGCCCGACCCTTCGCGCCGTCAAGCCGGAACTGGGCGCCCGGTGTCCCCGGGTGGAAGACCTCACTGACCTCGACACCGCCGGCAGCGAGCCCGCCCCGCGCTGTCTCGATGTCGGAGACGATCAGATAGAGGCCCTGTGCCGAACCCGGCGCAGCCGAGGTGATGTTGGCGCCGAACTGGACTGAGCACCCCGAGCCGGGTGGCGTGAACTGGACAACCCGAAAACCGTTGTCGAAGGCGAAGTCAGCGTCCAGTCGCCATCCGAGCTGCGCGTAGAACGCCTTGGCCCGATCGACGTCGGACACCGGGATGACGACAGCCTCCAACTTGAGGTCGACCTTACCCACGCTCACGTCTCGGTTTGCTTGATCGGTGCGAACATCCGTGTTGCTCATTACCGCCTCCAGGGTCCTGACGCTGACGGCAACGACACTTCCCAGTTCGCAGTCGGCTCGCGCCAGTAGACACCCGGGTCAAAACCCTGGTGCCCCCGCAGGCATCTTCAGCCCGGCAACACCGCAGCGATCGCACTCACCTCGATGTGGGCTCCTGGAACGGCGAGCCTTTCATTCACGGTTCCACGAATGCCGCACAGTTCCCGTCCTCTTCCCCGGGCTCATGACCAATTGGTCGATCCCCTGGATTTCTCATCCGATCTGAGCCGCCACCGGTCCAGCACCGCTACGCAGTAGGTGATGTCGGAGTGGATGAGGTCAGGACAGGCCCCTGACGACTCCCGTCCGGGAGTGGGAGTGGGCCCGGCGATCGTGATGCCGCGCGCCTTCAGCTTGTTGTTCAGGAAAGGGGGCACGGCATCGGACGTACCGACATGGACAATGACGCCGCCACGTCGGAGTTGACTCGCCGCCTGCTGGTTGACCACCCTGGTGGCCCCAGGATCGGCGTGCACGATGACGTCCACGCCGCCGAAGGCGGCGATGGTCTCGCTGAAGAGACGTTCCACGTCGAGCTCGTCGGTGATGTCGGCGCGAACCGCGATCGCCGTGCCGTTCGTGCCGACGATCTCGTCGACGGCGGTTTCGGCCCTACGCTGATCGTCCAGGTACACCACGACAACGGCGCAGCCCCGCCCGGCCAGTGCACGAGCGAGCTCGCGACCGGATACCGTCGAACCGCCGGTGACGATCACCACGGCGTCGGTGAGCGAAACCACAGCTGGATTGTGGATTGTTTCGACGCTGTGCCGAGCCAGGGAGATCCCGGGCCCTTGCCCTGGTCGATAGGCTTTCGTCCATGCCTTGGGGCCGCCCGCCTGTCCTGCTGGGCCGAGCCGGCGAACGCAGAGCGTTTGATCGGCTCTTGACGGATATCCGCGACGGCCGGAGCACGGCGCTTGTCATGCGGGGCGAGGCCGGCGTCGGTAAAACGACCCTCCTGCACTACTGCGCCCGGCAGGCCTCCGGTGTTCGACTCCTGCGTATCGCCGGCGTCGAGGCCGAAATGGAGTTGCCGTTCGCCGCGCTGCATCAGCTCTGCGCGCCTATCCTCCCAAGGCTCGACAAACTTCCGGACCCCCAGCAGAACGCGCTGAGCGTCGCACTGGGCCTCGCCCCCGGCCAGCCTGCCGACCGGTTCCTGGTGGGCCTGGCCGCGCTCGGACTGTTGTCCGCCACGGCCGAAGAGCGACCGCTGCTGTGTCTCGTCGAGGACGCCCAGTGGCTCGACGCTGCCTCGAGCCAGATTCTGGGATTCGTCGGCCGACGGTTACTGGCCGAGTCGGTCGGCATCGTGTTCGCCGTTCGCACGCCACACCCGACGCGCTCCTTCGACGGACTGCCCGAATTGCCGCTCACCGGGCTGGATGACGAAGCAGCTCGCTCGCTGCTCGCGCGAGCTGTCCAGGGCCGCATGGACATTCGGGTTCGTGACCGGATCGTCGCCGAGACCCGGGGTAATCCGCTGGCGCTGCTGGAACTACCTCAACAGATGAACGCGGCCGAACTGGCCGGCGGCTTCGAGCCGCCGATCCCGGCAGATCTGCCCCGTCGGATCCAGGAGCAGTACGCGCGGCGCGTCGAAGCTCTGCCGAGGGCAACCCGGCGACTGATCCTGCTGGCGGCGGCCGACCCGGTCGGCGACGCGACGCTGATCTGGCGGGCCGCGCACAAGCTGAAGATCAGGAACGACGCGCTCGGACCTGCGCAGGACGCGGGGCTACTGGAGATCGGAGCTCAGGTCCGGTTCCGCCATCCGCTGGTGCGGTCGGCGGTGTACCGGACCGCGTCATTGCCCGAACGGCGACGCGCACATGAGGCGCTGGCCTCGGTGAGCGATCCGGAGCTCGACGCCGATCGCCGTGCCTGGCATCGCGCGCTGGCGGCCGCCGGTCCTGACGAGAAGGTGGCCGAAGCACTGGAACTCTCCGCAGGTCGCGCTCAGACGCGTGGTGGCTTCCCTTCCGCAGCAGCCTTTCTCGAACGCTCGGCCGCGTTGACGGCTGACCCGGCCGAGCAAGCACGACGCTCCCTTGCGGCCGCGCAGGCCCACCATTCGGCCGGGGCACCCCAACCTGCGCTCGCGCTTTTGGCCGGTGCGTTGGCGGGGCCGCTGGCACCGCTCCAGCACGCGGAGGCGGCGGTGCTCCGCGCCGAGATAGCGTTCACCACGAATCGTGGCAGCGATGCTGCCCCACTCCTGCTCAATGCGGCCCGGCAGCTGGAGTCCCTGGATGTCACCCTGTCCCGTGAGACCTACCTGGACGCCCTCACGGCCGCCCAGTTCGCCGGTCAGTTGGCCCCGGGTGTGGTTCGGCAGGTGGCGGAGGCCGCGCGCGCTGCGCCCCCATCGCCGTCGCCTCGCGCACCCGACCTTCTCCTTGACGGCCTGGCGGTGATGATCACCGAAGGACACGCTGCTGCGGCACCACTGCTGCAAAGGGCTCTCCGCGAGTTCCATGACGGAGACATTGTCAAGAATGGTGGGTTTCGCTGGCTCTGGCTCGCCGAAGAAGCGGCCCAGGAGATGTGGGACCACGACACCTGGTTGGAGTTCGCGGTCCGACAGCTCCAGGTGGTGCGTGATGCCGGCGCCTTGGGCGTGCTCCCGCTCGCCTTCAGCGCAGTGATCGTGGCGCAGATCTATGCCGGCGAACTCGGGGCGGCCGCCGCCTTGATCGACGAGGTCAAGATCGCCATCGAAGCGACCGGCAGCCAACTCGCGCCCTACGGGGCTCTGATCCTCGCGGCTTGGCGGGGCAGGGCGAGCAATCTGGTACCGCTTGTCGACGCGACGCTCGATGAGGTGGTACCGCGCGGTGAGGGCATTGGCGTCACCACCTGTCATTGGGTGACCGCGTTGCTCCGCAACGGACTTGGCCAGTACGAGGAGGCCTTGGCCGCCGCCCGCCTGGTGATAGAGCCCGAGCGGGTGCTCGACTGGCCGCTCAACGTCACACTGCCGGAATTCATCGAGGCCGCGGTCCGCAGCGGTCACCCGCAGCAGGCCGGCGCGGCCCTCGTGCGGCTGACCGGGATCACTCGCGCCAGCCAGGCCGACTGGGGTCTTGGCATCGAGGCGCGTTGTCGGGCTTTGCTCAGTGAACCCACCGCGGCCGAGCCGTTCTATCGGGAAGCAATCGAGCGGCTCGGGCGAACCCGCGTTCGCGGCGAACACGCACGTGCGCACCTGCTCTACGGCGAATGGTTGCGCCGCGAGGGTCGACGGGTTGACGCGCGTACCCAATTGCGTATCGCTTACGACGAGTTTCTCGGGATGGGAATCGAAGCATTCGCCGAGCGTGCCCGTCGCGAGCTGTTGGCCACCGGTGAGACGGTTCGCAAGCGTCGGGTCGAGTCTGCGAACGAGCTGACGCCCCAGGAGTGGCAGATCGCATCCCTTGCGCGTGAAGGTCTGTCGAACCCGGATATCGGCGAACGGCTCTTCCTCAGCCCGCGCACCGTCGAATGGCACTTGAAAAAGGTGTTCAGCAAACTCGGGATCAAGTCACGCATGGGACTTCACGACGCCCTGCCGGCCCGCGGCGGCCGGAACGCGAAGCGCGCCTGAAGCGTGTCTTCGAATGGTCAGACGCGACCTGGGGCGGCCGGACCGGCTGCGGTCCGCCCGGGCCCGGACCAGTGCATGCACGGGCGCGATTGCCCCCGCGCAGGGCAGATTGTTGACCTGTACCCGGCGCAACGGCACTGGATGCGAATGAAGCACGCCCGGCCGAAACGGTTCTGGAGGTTGCGATGAGCAGCGACTATGACGTGATCGTCCTCGGCGGTGGGTCGCCCGGCGAGCACTGCGCCGGCGCACTGGCCAAGGGCGGGCTGCGCGTCGCGATTGTCGAGCGCGAACTGGTGGGGGGCGAATGCTCGTACTGGGCATGTATCCCGTCCAAGTCCCTGCTGCGGCCCGGCGAAGCGGTGCATGGCGCCCGCGAAGCGGCGGCCCGCGCGGAGGTCGACGTCGAGGCGGCGCTCGCCTGGCGCGACTTCATGGTCTCCAGCTATTCCGACGCCGGGCAGGAACGCTGGCTGGCCGGCGAGGGTATCGCTCTGTTGCGCGGCACTGGCCGGCTCGCGGGGACTGGCGCTGTCGAGGTGGACGGTGTACGTCACACCGCCGAGCACGTCGTCCTGGCCTGCGGCGCGGATCCCTTCATCCCGCCGATCCCGGGACTGCGAGACCTTGAAGGCATTTGGACCAACCGCGAGGTGACCGGCATGAAGGCAGTCCCGCGTCGCCTGGTGATCATCGGCGGCGGGCCGGTCGGCGTCGAGATGGCTCAGGCGGTCAGTCGTCTCGGCGGCGAGGTGGTCCTGGTCGCCGGCGCCGAGCGGGTGTTGCCGCGCGAACCCGAACAGCTGGGTCGCGCGCTCGGCGAGGTCCTGCGCCGGGACGGCATCGAGCTCGTCCTCGGAGCGCACGTCACCGGCGCTCGACGCGACGGGACCGACTACGTTCTGGCCCTCGACGACGGCGGGCCGGTACGCGGCGACCGCGTGCTGGTGGCAACCGGCCGACGTCCACGGGTAGCCGACATCGGTCTGGAGACCGTGGGTATCAAGGCCGACAGCCGAGGGATCGCGGTTGACTCGCAGCTGCGTGCCGGCGAACGTCTGTGGGCGATCGGCGATGTCACCGGCATTTGGCCGCTGACCCACGTCGGCAAATACCAGGGCCGGGTCGTCGCTTCCAACATCCTCGGTGAGTCGCGAGACGCCCACTACGAGGCCGTGCCGCGAGTCACCTACACCGACCCGCAAGCCGCCGCGGTCGGGGCGAGCGAGGCTCTCTTCAGCGCGACCGCGCCGGTGTCCGAGGTCGCCAAGACCGCCACCTATACGCACGCCTACGCCGATTCCATCGGCTTTCTCACTCTCCTCAGCGACGGCGAGTTCCTCACCGGCGCATACGCTCTCGGGCCCGAGGCGGGCGAATGGCTGCAACAGGCGACACTCGCCATTCGGGCCAGGGTCCCTCTCGACGTGCTGGTGGACACCATTCAACCGTTTCCGACATTCTCGGAGATCTACCTCGCGGCTGTCCAGGCCCTACGCGGCGAGATCAGGGCAGCCGGGGGGCTGGTCACATCGTTCGCTTGACAATTCGCGAAACCCCCACCACAGCGACTGGCTAGGGAGTCGACCTTGAAGATGAATCCGACTACGTCGCGTGCACCGTTGAACCGGCCCGAACCTGAACTGCTCGGTCAGACGGTCGTCGTCATCGGCGGCAGCGCCGGGATCGGTCTTGAAACCGCCCGAAGAGCCCGCGGAGAGGGCGCCGATGTCATCCTCACCGGCCGAAATCCAGAGCGCCTTCAGCGCGCTGCGCTCGACGTCGATCCCCTGAGCACCGCGGCGTTCGACGCGAATGATTCGGCTGCACTCAAGGGTTTTTTCGATGGGCTCGCGGGTCCGATAGACCACGTGCTGATCACGGCCGGCGGTCCCCATTATGGGCCCATGCTCGAGATGGACTCAGACCAGGTCCGTGTGGCGATCACCGACCATGCGGTGTTGGCGCTCGAGGTTGCGCGCCACACCGTCGGGAAGATGCGGCCTGGCGGCACTTTGCTGCTGATTGGCGGCACGGGAGGCCGGCGGGTCAGGCGCGAACTCGGGATCATGCCTGTCGCCACCGCAGTGCTTCCCACTTTCACCTCGGCTCTTGCGCTCGAGTTGGCTCCGATTCGGGTCAACCTGATCGCCGCCGGCTTCGTCGACAGCCCCTTGTCGGCTTCGCTTCTCGGGGATGCACTGGACGCCAGACGAGATGAACTGCGGGCGACGCTCCCTATTGGTCGGGTCGTCCGCCCGGCTGACGTTGCAGCGCTCGCCGTGCACATCATGAGTAATACAGCGCTGACGGGGGCGACGTACGACATCGACGGTGGTCAGCAATTCACCTCCAGCTGAGCGGACTCGTAAAGTGAGGAGCGTTGGAATGCCGTGGTTTCCGGAGTTCTACAGTGCGGTGGAGCTGGCACGCCGGCAGACGCGCACCGCGGGCCTGACTGATCCGGTCGGGCAGTACATCAACGCTCTGAACAACGGCGATACCCACGTCCTGGAAAATACGTGGCCGGGTGCTGTGACTGTCTATGACCCGCGGGCCGGTGAGATCCGTGGACACCGCAAACTTCGACGCTTTGTTCTCCAGAATCAAACCTTCCTGGCCGAACGCCAGGCAAGAACGGAAACAGTTGCCACCACGCATATTCCAGGGCGAGCGGTCGTGGAGTTGCTGGTGCATCTGGATGCAGACGACCAGGAATACACCTGGCCGGTGGCCGTCGTCGCCGATTCCCCGGACGATCTGTCGGTGGTATTTCGCACCTACTGCAGCAGGTGGCCGGTGGACGGGCGGCGCTTCGTCAGGCGGCCGATTCTCGGTCCTGGGAACTTCAAACCCGGTGACGTCGTCGGCCGCTACCTTACGGCTGTGGAAGCCGGTGACACCGAGGCCGCCGTGAACAGCTTCGCACCCGATGGTTACTTTCGTGAACCCGTCGGCTCGCACCCCACCCACAGCGGCACCACTGAACTGCGCTCCTTCTTCGCTTGGCAATTCAGCGCAGGTGGCGGCATCGGTCTGGAGAACTGCATGATGACCGACGACGGGTCGCGTTGCGCCCTGGAATACAACTGTTCCCAATGGGGCACTCACGGGCTCACACCCCAAGCGGGACTGGGGGTCTACGAACGAGGAGCCGATGGTCTGCTAGCAGCCGTTCGCATATATGACGACGTCGAACCACCATTCCGCCGTCCCTACGACGACCCGAAATTGAGGAGTAATCGCGTGAAGCACGAAGAACAAGCTCAGGAAGATCCCGCGGAGCGTGAGCTCTTCGAGACGATTCGGACCACCTACGCGCTGGCTTTGGAACCTGAGCAGCACGCCATGGTCAACGAATTGCGGGACGACCTGCGGACCATTCGCTGGGAGGAGCGGTTGGAGCTGATCAATGATATTCAAAATGCTATCGGTCAGAATCTGGAGGAAGAATTCGAATTATGAATCGAGATATCCTGCTGTTGGCGTGATCCGATCCACCGTTTATCTGACACACCCTGTCACGTCGCCGAACCGTAATCGTCGGCGGTGACGTGGTCGAGCCACGTGACGACTTGGCCCTGCTCATCGGCTTCTTGCATGGCGAGGTGCGCCATGAATCGGGTGGGGGTTGCTCCGTGCCAGTGCTCTTCGCCGGGTTCGATGTAAACGACGTCGCCGGGCCGGATCTCGACCGGGTCAGAGCCGCGACCACTCACCCACCCGATGCCGTCGGTGACGTACAGGGTTTGTCCCTTGGGGTGGGTGTGCCATGCGGTGCGGGCGCCGGGTGAGAATCGCACGTGTGCGCAGCCGATGCCTGTGTGTTGGTCCGGGCTCCGCACGGTTTCGATGAACACGGTCCCGGTGAACCAGTCGGCGGGACCCTGTGCGGTTGTGGTGGTGGTGGAGCTTTGGGTGATTTTCACCGTTGTTCCTTCCGGTTGCTGGATTGTTACCGCTGCTGTTGATGGCTGTGCGCCCGGCCGGGGCCGGTCGTTCAGCGGCGATTGTTGACCCTGTTGCTCTCGGGGGTCAGGGGGTTGCCGGCAGACTGGTGGGGGTGGTCCAGGAGGCGAGCAGCGCGAGGGCGTCGGCGGTGCGGGAGGCTGGTTCGGCGGCGTAGAGGGTGAGGGTCAGTCCGGGTTCCGAGACCATGTCCATGCTTTCGTAGGCGAGGTCGAGTTCGCCGACGGTGGTGTGGTGGAACCGTTTGGTGCCAGCCCCGTGGAGCCGCACGTCGTGGCTGCTCCAGCGGCGGCGGAAATCCTCGCTGCGGGTGGACAGTTCGCCGACCAGGTCGTGCATTCGCCGGTCATGTGGGTCGCGTCCGGCCTCGGTGCGCAGGATGGCCACGCAAGTGTTCGCTGCGGTGTCCCAGTCGGGGTAAAAGCGGTGCGCGTCGTCGTCGAGGAAGGTGTAGCGGGCGAAGTTCGGCACACCGCTGGTGGCGCGGTCGTAAAGGCTCGCGTGCATGACGCGGCCGAGCTGGTTGGTGGCCAACAGGTCCATCCGGCCGTTGCGGACGATGGCCGGGCCACCAGTGATCGCGTCCAGTACCCACTGCAGGGTCGGGTGCGGCGTCCAGGCGGCCCGACGTCGGCGGGTGGGGCGCAGCATCGCACCACTGCCGTCGGCGGCCTGGGCCAGGTGGAACAGGTGGGTGCGTTCGGCGTCGTCCAATTGGAGGGCCCGGGCGATGGCCTCCAGGATCGAGGTGCTGACACCGGCCAGGACACCGCGTTCGAGTTTTGCGTAGTACTCGACACTTACGCCGGCCAGTCCTGCGACCTCGCCGCGGCGAAGCCCCGGGACGCGGCGTTGCCCGACGTCGGGTATGCCCGCGTCGCGGGGGGTGACCTTGGCCCGGCGGGTGGTGAGGAACTCGCGGACCTCGGCTCGGTTGTCCATGAGAAACCACGGTATGCCGTGGGCCGCCGGTGTGGGATGCCCTGTTGGTACACGTCACCGCAGAGACTTCTCCAGCCACCGCGGACACGGTGACATGGAAGGCAACACACCAAACCCCCCGAGGCCAACAGACCTATTCATGTGGGCCGTGAACGGAGATTCCACCAGCGATGCTTGCGCCCACCCCGGTCCGGTTGACCAAGACCGTCCTGGCCACCGTTATTTTGGTCAGCACGATCGCTCCGCTGGCCACCGACATGTACGTGCCGGCCTTCCCGCAGGTCGGCGCCGACCTCGCCGGCACCCCCACGCAGGTGCAGCTGACCCTGACCACGTTCTTCGTCGGGATGGCGTTGGGACAGCTGATCGGCGGCCCGGTCTCGGACGCCCGGGGCCGCCGCGGCCCGCTGCTGTTGGCATTGATCGTGCTGACCCTGGCGTCGATCGCCTGCGCGTACAGCCCCTCGATCACGGTGATGATGATCGCGCGTTTCGTGCAGGGCCTGTCCGGCGGCTGGGCCATGGTCACCGCCAGGGCGGTCATCGTGGACCTGACCCGCGGCCCGCAACTGGTCCGCAGCCTGAACCTGGTGGCCGGTGTCGGCGGTATCGCCCCGATCGTCGGGCCGCTGCTCGGCGCGATCATTCTGCAGTTCTCGCACTGGCGGGTGTCATTCTGGGTGGTCGCCGCCCTCGGCGCGGCGATGATCGTGGCTGTCGCCGTGGGGATTCCGGAGTCGCTCCCGGCGGATCGGCGACACCGGGGCGGGTTGGTCCAGCTCGGCCGCGCCGCCCGGCAGGTCGTCGGGCACCGCGGCTTCGTCGGCTACCTGGTCGTGATGGCCTTCTCCATGGGTGTGACGTTCGCCTATGTGGCCACGTCGGCGTTCATCCTGCAGTCGATGAACGGGCTGTCGCCGATCATGTATTCGGTGGATTTCGCCGCTAATGCGGTCGGTCTGGCGCTTGCCACATTGCTGGCGGCGCGGTTGGCCGGCCGGGTCCCGACCCGCACCGTCATCACCGTCGGGCTGGCGGTGACCGGCGCGGCCGGAGTCCTGCTACTGATCGGGGCCCTTTGGTGGGGCACCCCGCTGATCGTCGCCCTGGTGGCGTTCTTCCTGCTGATGAGCGCGCAGGGCCTGATCGGGCCGAACGCCGGCGCATTGGCCTCGGCTCAGGTCCCCGAGCACCCCGGAACCGGTTCAGCCGTGCTGGGGTTCTCCCAGTGGTGCATGGCCGGAGTCGTGGCACCCATCGCCGGTCTGGGCGGCGAACACACCGCCGTCCCGATGGCGCTCATCATCCTTGTTCTGGTCGGCGCCTCGGTGGCCGCTCTGTTCGGCCTCACCCGAGGAGAACCTCGGCTGACCCACGACCATGTCCTCGCCAGCCGCTGACGGTCCCGCACCCTCCATTGCACCATCGAAAGGAAAATTCTCACCATGCGCGCAGTCATCATGTACGGACCCCGCGACGTCCGTGTCGAGGACCGGGCTGATCCCGTTCTGCTCAAAGGCACCGACGCGATTATCAAGGTGTCGGCCGCCTGCGTCTGCGGATCCGATCTGTGGCCCTACCGCGGCACCGACCCCATCGGTGCACCGACCCCGATGGGCCACGAATACGTCGGCGTCGTCCAGCAAATCGGCGACCAGGTCAAGAACATTCAGGTCGGTGATTTCGTCGTCGGATCATTCTTCGCTTCCGACAACACCTGCGAGATCTGCGCGGCCGGCTACCAATCCCGATGTGTCCACGCCGAACCCATCGGCGCCATCGGTACCCAGGCCGAACTCGCCCGGATCCCGCTGGCCGACGGCACCCTGGTGGCCACCCCCGGCCAGCCCGACGACGACTTGGTCCCGTCACTGCTGGCCGCGTCCGACGTCCTCGGAACCGGGTGGTTCGCTGCCGTCGCCGCCGAAGCAGGCCCCGGCAAAACCGTCGCTGTGGTCGGCGACGGCGCGGTCGGCCTGCTCGCCGTGCTCGCCGCGAAACAACTGGGGGCGCAGCGGATCATCGCCATCAGTCGCCACCCGGATCGGCAGGCCCTCGCCCGGGAGTTCGGGGCCACCGACATCATCGAGGAACGCGGCGACCAGGGTGTCACCGCGGTCAAGGCACTCACCGGTGGGCTCGGGGCGCACAGCGTCATCGAAGCGGTTGGCACTCAGGAATCGATGATGCAGGCCATCCGCTCTACCCGACCCGGCGGCCACGTCGGTTACGTCGGCGTCGCCCACGACGTGCAACTACCGGGTGATGAACTGTTCTTCAGTGGTGTGCACCTGCATGGCGGACCCGCACCTGTTCGCAGATTCCTGCCCGAGTTGATCAAGCTGATCTGGGATCGAAAGATCAACCCCGGCCGCGTCTTCGACCTCACCGTTCCCCTGGAGGAGGCCGCCGAGGGTTACCGGGCCATGGACGAGCGGCGCGCTACCAAAGTTCTGCTGACAACCTGACCCGGCACCGAGTAATGCTTCACCCTTTTGAATCAGGGACGGTGGGAGTGAGTCGCCCGTCGCTGCAGCAGGTTTCGGAGCTCAATGAGCGCAAACGAGTACAAGGAAAAGAGATCAAATGAAGCGAAGGCAGGTCTCGATCGTGCTGGCAGGCATCTCTACTGCCGCACTTCTCACCGCCTGTGGTGCCAGCGGATCGCGCTCACCTGTCACGAGCCCTGTGGCGGACTCTCTGCCGACGGTGTCACCCCGGTCGACCGACGCGATGACACCCTCGTCCCCACCGAGCGGGGTCGTTCCCGCAGGCGAAGGGGCAGCCGAGAGCACTGCCCCGCAGGGCGCTATGACCGTGAACATCGGCACCGCCGAGTTCTCTGCAACGCTGGCAGACACGGACACAGCGCGAGCATTCGCCGATCGTCTACCTCTGACATTGGACATGTCAGACGTCAACAGCAACGAAAAGGCGTTCGAGCTGGCTGAGTCGCTACCTGATGAACCAGAAAGACCGGGAAAAGTCAGCAGCGGTGATCTCATGCTCTATGGCTCCAACACGATCGTGCTGTTCTACGAGTCCTTCGACACCACCTACGCCTACACCCGAATCGGTCGCCTAGACGCACCGGACGGGGTGGCCGAGGCGCTCGGCGCCGGTGATGTCACGGTGACATTCGCCTCTCCCTAGCAGATCCGGCAGGGGCCACCGTTACCGGCGACGAACTCCTTCAGATTCGACGACCGGTACCCGAAGGTTCTCGGGGTGTCCCCGAACGTCGTCGCCTTAGGGATGATGGCGGGTCTCGCGACGCCGCAATCAAATCAATTCCCGTGAAAGCCGCAGGCTAGCGATCTGGATGCGGGCTGGGTCGATTTCAGGAAACGTCACCGGCATATCATTGCTACCAATTCCGCTGACCGCAATTCCGACTCCGGTAGCTTCGCCGCCGACGACTCCTTCGAGTTTGGCCAACGCGCTGTCTCGCAATGCGAGTGCATCGGAAGTGGGGAGCATCCCGGCTACAGGTCGCTGGGGGTCCCCTGGTGAAAGAGCACCTGCCAATTGCCTTCGTTTTGCCGCCACAATGAACTGCGTCGTGCCCGTCGTCCGTCGCGTTTGGTGACGTAGGTCAGCAGGATGATGTCACGGGTCAATTCGTAGGCTTCCATGTCGCTCGCCTCGATGACGGTGTCGTCAGCGGAAGATTCCTCTGCGAGGGCTGCAATGATCGAAGCCCGGGTCCATAAGCGGCCGGAAGCGCCAATTTCTCGATAGCGATCATCAAGCAACGCGTCGACCTCCGACGGGCTTGACCGCACTGTCGAAGTCAGCAGAGACAGCTCCTTGTTGATCACTTCCTGTACATCGGCCGTCGTCATGGGATGATTGTCCCCGACCGGACCAGCCCGCTACGGTCCTGTCATCTGAACAGCGCGCCGAACTCCCAACGGCACGGACGGGTCCCGCACTATCCGCGGTCAAGGCTCGTGTGGGTGCTCCAGCGGGTCGTCCTGGGCCAGCTCATCGTCGTTGACCAATCTGGGCCCACCGTCATCCAGGGTCGTACCGGCAGGAGGTCCGTTTTCCACGGACAAGCGACCGTTCAGATGCTGGATGATGTTGGTGATGAACCTGGCCCGGAGTAGTGGGATCGCAGCTTTAATGGCGGCCGCGGCAGGTAATTCGAGCATCGCCTGCCTCTTCGGTAACCGCGCCTCGAACCGCCAGGTCACTGTCGTTTTTACTGGGTCGTGCCGGTTGGGGTCGTCGGCGTTGTCGGCGAACCGCACCAGCATGGTCGCGGATATGCCGCCTTGGCTGCCGGTTGCCTCGATGCAGGCTCCCGGCTCGAATCCGGTTACCTTTCCCGAGACTGTCAGCGGCAGCCCAAGCAGGTGCAACTCCGCCAAGACCCGACCGCCGGCGACCAGCAAGTCCTCTTCTGGACCGATCCGAACCCCCGCGGCCGTGGGCCAGTTCGCCTTCGCCGCTACGGCGTCAAAGACGGCCTCCCTGTGATGACCGCGAAGTGTTTCCACCCCTTGATCTCGGATCATGACATCAACCGTATCGAACTGGATGGTCGATGCGTGCGGGTGCGGTCGGTGGACTCGTACGGGGTCCTGGCCACGGATCCCGGAACCGGCTCGATTGATGCTGTGGCTGTCGGTGAGTTGGATCAGGCCAGCAGTAGCCGGGTCCAGGCGTCGGCGAGCCAGGTTGCGAACTGCTCTGGGCTCCATTGCCTTTCGCGGACCAGGAGGACCCAGTACTCGGCGGCATTCATGCTCCAGATGATGTCGGCGACCTGGTCGTTGCTCAGGTCGACGCGCACGTCGCCGGTGGTGCGCAGGTCGGCCGCCAGACGCCGCATGTTGGTAGCGCGGCGCTGCGAGATCTCAGCCCAGAGCGCGGCGCAATCGGGGTCGGTGACAGCGGCGTCTCGCAGTGCGATGAAGACAGGTGCCAGCCGCTGTTGGATACCGGTGACCGCATCGGCGTAGATGATCAACTTCTCCCTGGCCGTGCTCACGGCTCGCATCCGGTCGACGTAATCGCGCTGTTCCCCCGGGATGGCTTGGTCGGAACCAGAGATCGAGGTCTCCACCAACTCCCTGAGCAAAGCCGGTTTGCGACCGACCGCGGCATAAACGGTGTCGACGGAAACTGTTGCTTGCGTGGCGATCTGAGCGACGGTGGTGGCGCCGTACCCGGCGTTCACGAACAGCTCGCGGGCGGCCGCGAGGATGGCCCGCCGGGTCGCCGCGGCCTGCTCGACACGGCGCGGCGAGTGGTAGTCCCGTTTACCCGGCGAATTGCTCTTGACGTTTCGAACCATCGGTCGTAGCGTCTCCTTATTCATCCGATACTCATTCGGATCTAATCTACAGGAGGGTGGCGTCATGGTCTACGCCTACATCCAGGATGTCCCCATCGGTGAGGATCTCTATCGGCGCATCGTCGACCAGCTCGGACCGGAGCCCGTCGCCGGACAGCTCCTGCACCTGTGTATCCGGGAACCAGAGGGCCGTCTTCGGTATATCGAGGTCTGGGAATCGGAAGACGCCTGTACACAGGCCTTTCAGGATCGAATCCATCCCGCTGTGGACGCCGCTTTCGGCGGGAATCGACCCGGCACCGAACCAACGGTCAACCGCCTGGACGTCTTGCACGCCACCGGAGCCCTGGTGGAATCGGCCTGGTCATGACCCGCACCGCCGACGGTCGGCCCGTTGATGCCGTTGGATCCCACAACGCCGACGCAGACGACTCTGCAGGATCATTCACCGACGCCGGCCAACGGCACGGCAGTGAACACCGTGGAGCTCGGGTCCTGTGGATACCACCGCCGGTGTACTACGCGGCCGGTTTCGTCGCCGGTACGCTACTCGATTCTGCGGCGGTGTCATTTCCCATTGGTGGCCGACCGGCCGTTGCGCTGATCGGGGTCGTCATCGCCGCTGCCGGGGCTGCCCTGGCCCTGTCCGGTGTGGTCGGCGTCGTCCGGCACCAGACCACGATCGTCCCGCATCATCCGGTATCCAGCCTGGTGACCACCGGCGTCTACCGGATATCCCGGAACCCGATGTACGCGGGACTGGCGATCGTTTACCTCGGCGGCGCTCTGATCGCCGGATCCTGGTGGCCCCTTGTGCTGCTTCCTCTCGTGCTCTTTGCCGTGCAGCGACTCGTGATCAGACCGGAAGAGCGTTATCTCACCGAACATTTCGGGCGCACATACGGTGACTACCGGGCACGGGTGCGGCGCTGGTTATAGGCGGGATTCAGATCGATGAGGCAACCGGGCACCGCGGTACGGCCCGCTCGGGCCCGCCGCGAAACGGTACATCCATGCCCTGGTGAGTGACCCGAAACATTTCTGGCGAGCCGAATGCGCAGTAGGACGCAGACGCCGACGACCCGAAGATCGCCACCTGATGGGGCGACAACCGCGAGCCCAAGCACCCCAGGCACCACGAGCAACTCATCGATCGGGAGTCCTGGAATGAGCACGCCCGCCGCACCACCGTCGACTGCCGCGGACGCGTCAGTTTTGGCGCCAGGAAGCGCTGCTGCCAACGCATCACCAGACACGGCAGCGTCCGGACCCGGAATCGTCACGGCCTGTGGATTGATCAGCGAGAAGGAAGCCGCTGCCGCACTCGGCACCGATCCGGGACCAGGGCAGGAAACTCCGCTCGGCGAATCCGCGTCGGCATGCACCTACGTGTCAGTGTCCTCGTCTCTGCAGCTCTCGTTGACACCTACCGGAGGAAAAGCCACCTACCACCGTGAGCAGGCCGGCATACCCCCCGGCGCACCAGGGATCACCGAAGTGTCCGGAGTGGGAGACCGCGCCTTCAGCCAAGTCAGCGGCACCAGGGCCGCGATCAACTTCAACAAAGGCGACGCTCTTGTCGTCATCGGCCTCACCACCGGCGGCGCAGCCGCCACTCAGAACCAACTCGCCATTCTGGCCACCGCCGCCGCCGGACGAATTTGACCATCATGAGCTGCGGCGGGATCACGTGCGGCAGATCCTTGCCTGGACGAAATTGCTTGCAATTGGGGAAAATAAGCTGCGGATTGCCTATATGTGACTACCCTTAAAACATGGCACTGCGCGTGACGAGTAAGCCCTGGTTCGGGCCCAAGCGGTACTTCGGCTGGGGCTGGACACCTGTCAGTTGGGAGGGCTGGGCAGTCATCGGCGTGTTTATCATCCTCATCCTGCCCTCCGTCATCGTGCTGCAAGGTGGCGAGAAGACGGCTGCGGTGATCGTGCTCATAGGCGCCTTGCTGACGGTCTGCATGCTGACCGGAGATCCACCGGGCTGACGTTCATCCATCGCTTTTTCATCAGATGGGACGTCAGGAATACCGCCCCGAGAACAATTCGACGGGTCTGCGCCAGCAGGCGTGCCGGGGCCGACAACATCATCCCGCTATTCCCACGATGTCAGCCGTCCATCCGCTCGTGGTGCATTGCCGGGGCCGAAAAGACCCACCCGGTCGGCATAGCCGACCATCGGGGCCGGCCTTTCGAGTCCCTCTGTGTGACAACATGTCTGGATCGCAGGATCAAACGATTGAGCGTTCCTTCACACGTGTGCCGGAGACGCGCTGGTGTCAGGTGCACGGCATAGCCGGTCCGCAAGCCGATCGCAGGACAGGTTGGCCCAGGCTCGCTCTCACTGAGCGTGATGCGAGTGGTGAGAGTCAGTGGTGCGGGCGGGTGGTTTAGCTATGAATGTCGGGTTTGGGGGAGTAGCTTCGAGGCGGCAGCGATGCCGCGGTTCGGGCCTCTGCAAGGTCAACGATGCGCAAACTCGTCGCGCGCCGCTGGTCGCGGTCTGTGGGTCTGCGTGCAGAGAGACCCGCCGTGCTTGTACCCGGAACCCAGAGAAGGGCAGGCAGTCATGGGACAGCCGACAGCGACCTCGAGCATCGAACAGATCGCGTCAGACTTCGTGAAGTTGTGGGATGCGAGTTCGCCCCCCGGTCTGGCCGAGCGGGCGTACGCGCCGGAGTACATCGAGCACAATCCACTGCCGGGGCAGGGACCGGGCATTGTCGGACTGAATCAGTTGACTGGCCTGTACTTCGCGGCATTTCCGGATCTGACCACGAGGGTGGAGACGGTCCTCAGTGACGGTGCGCTGACTGCGGTGCGGTGGAGCGGTGAGGGCACCCAGGAGGGTGATCTGATGGGGATAGCACCCACGCATCACCGGGTGCACTTCAGCGGGATCGACATCTTGCGGATCGCGAACGGCAAGATCATTGAGCATTGGGGCGAGTCGAACGGGCTGGAAGTCATGCAGCAACTACAAGGACCCGGTCCGAAGCCGACCACCTGAACGGCGGCACCGAGGGATCCGAGAGTGGCGACGGCCTGCCATGTGAGCCGCCGCCGAACCGTTCCTCCACCAACTCCACTTCTCCAACCTTTGCAGTAACAGGCCGTTGACATCGTCGATCTGGGTGAGGATGTCGGCGCAGTGCCCCGCCCAGTACGACCGGCGTCAGCTTGATGGCGAACGGCGCGGTTGCCCATCTACCGGAAGGCCGGGTCTTCCAGGTCGGGCGGTTTCCAGGCGGTGGCCGCATGGAGGAGGGCTTGCGCGGTCCAGGACATGAGGGCGACGGACTCCTCGCGGGTGAGGTGCGCGACGTCGATCTGCCAGGTGAGGGCTTCGATGCCGATGGCGCTGCGGATGGCAAGGGCGAGTTGGTGGATCTGCTCGCCGGTGAGTTGACCGTGGAGCGGAGCCAGGGCTTCGCCGATCCAGGCGATCGCGCGGCCCTGCCTCAGAGGCAACGCCGCTCGAGAGTCGTTGTCAGCATTGAGCGAAAGCCGCAGCATGGTGCGTTGTTGCGCTTCGGTGCGAGTGATGAGGCTGGTGAATTCTCGGACGACGTGGGCCAACCGTTCGGCCGGATCGACCGGCGGGTTGGGGGGTAGCAGGGACGTGGCGGCGGTCTCCGGGTGCGCCGCGGCGAGCAGTGCGTGTTGATTCGGGAAGTACCGGTACCCCACGGCGCGGGAGACCCCGGCCGCGGTGGCCGTCTGCTCCACGGTGGGGGTGGTGCCGGCGGCGACGAGGTCCTGGGCCGCCCGAATCAACGCGGCGCGGGTTCGTTGCTTCTGTTTGACGCGCCCGTTGGCTTCGTAGGGGATTGACACCCACGTGATGATACGGGACTCTCATCATGAGATGTCGGTCTCATAAGGAGCGTGTTGCGATGACGATCACCACGACCAGCACCCCAGTCCCGATCATCCGTGGCGCCGCCGACGGTGAAAGGCGTTGGTTCTACGGCGGCGGTGTGCACACCTGGAAGGCGACCGCGGAGGAAACGAACGGTGCGTTCCTGTTGTTCGAGGACAGCATGGACCGCGGGAAGGCGACGCCGCTGCACACCCACCCGGATTCCGATGAGACGATGGTCGTCCTCGACGGTGAGATCGTCATGCACATGGACGGCGCCGATCACCGGATCGCTGCTGGTGGGGTGGCCGTGGCGCCGCGGGGTGTTCCGCACGCGTTTCTCGTGGTTTCGGCGACGGCGCGGCTGTTGTGCCTGCACACGCCGGGCTGTTGCCAGTCGTTCTATTGGGACGCCAGCGAGCCAATCACTGCCGACCCGCCGACCCCCGGAACGGTCGATTTCGCCGTCGTGCAGGCATCGGCCCAAACCAACGGCGGCATCGAGATCTTGGGACCACCACCGTTTCAGATTTGAGGCATCAACCCGCGCAGTTCGGGGTGCTGGCGCCGGGACGACGATGATCACTGCCTGCCGGGGTTCCCGTCAGCAGTGATCGACGCCATTGGGTGCCGCAGTTGGCGCCTCCAGCTCGCCGGCGGTCAATGATCTCGTCAACGCTGATCCCGTGCTGGGATCGTTCGGTGGGGCGGGTCGTCGTCGAGAAGTTCGGCGACGAGTCCGCGGTAGATGAAGTCGGCGTAGTGGTCGATCGGCCATCGTTGGTGGGTGACCAGGATTTCGTAGAGTTCTGGCGCGGTGTAGGCGAACATGACGTCGCGGGCTTGTTCGGTGCTCATCTTGTTGCGGAGGGGCCCGTGGTTGGCCAGCTGGGATGCGTTGTGGTGCATGCGTTGTAGGCGTTCGTCGTTGATCTCGGTGAGCAGCCGGCCCATGTCGGGGTCGGTGGCGGCGGCCGCCCGCACGAGCAGAATGATCGGCGCGACCCGAGGCATGACCTCGGTGGTCAGGGTTGCCCAGTGCCGCAGGATCACGCGCGGCGGAAGGTCCTTGGGCCGACATCTGGTCAGAGCGGTCCGGGGCCGGGACCGGCCCGGTGCCGGCCAGTCCGGACCGTTGGATCGCCCGGATCAGACCAGGTTTGCCGCGAAAAGTCTTGTAGATCGTTTCGACCGAAACACCGGCCGCCGCGGCGACTCCGGCGACAGTCGTGGCTGCATACCCGTCACGCAAGAACAGCTCGCGGGCGACCATGAGGACGTGCGCTTGGGTGCGGTGGGCGCGGTCGCGCCGTCCCGTGATGTCGTACCGACGGACGGTCTTGACGGGGTGGGGTTCCTGGGTCATGCTGCTCCTATTCCGATACAACCAACTGTAGCGGAATAAGGATCGGAGGGCGGCATGGACCCCGCCACCATGAATGACTCACCGGCGGCCATGGTTGACCGGCTCGCCCGCACCACCAACGCCCACGACCTGGACGGGCTGGTGGACTGCTTCGCCGTGGATTACCGGAACGAGACCCCAGCGCACCCGGCCCGGGGTTTCACCGGCCGGGAGCAGGTCCGCAGCAACTGGCAGCAGATCTTCGCGGCCGTGCCGGATCTACAGGCGATAGTCCTGCGGTCGGCCGTCACCGATGACACCGTATGGAGCGAGTGGGAGATGGCCGGGACCAAGCCGGACGGAACCGCGCACCTGATGAGGGGGGTGATCCTGTTCGGGGTGACGGCAGGTCGGGCATCCTGGGCGCGGTTCTACCTCGAACCCGTCCAGCACGGCGGCGGTTCGATCGATTCCGCGGTCGCAGCGCAGCTCCGGGGCCAGCGGTGATTCTCGTAGCCGGAGGGACGGGCCGACTCGGCGCCCTGGTGGTCGCGGGGCTCACGGCCCGCGGCGAACGGGTCCGGGTGCTGACCAGGGACCCCACCCGCGCGGCGTCCCTGGAGGGGCCGCTGGTCGAGGTGGCCCTCGGTGATGTTCGTGAGCCCTCCTCACTCGGCCCGGCAGTGGCGGGTGCCCGGACCGTGGTGTCGGCGGTCCACGGGTTCGCCGGTCCCGGGCGGGTGAACCCGGAATCGGTGGACCGGGACGGCAACGCCAATCTGGTCGCCTCGGCGAGGGCAGCGACCGCAGATATGGTGCTGGTATCCGTCTTTGGGGCCACGACCCGACATCCGATGGAGCTGTTCCGGATGAAGGCCGCCGCCGAGGACAACCTCCGCGCCAGCGGTGTGCCATGGACCATCGTTCGGGCCACCGCGTTCCTCGAGTTGTACCTCGACCTGATGCGTCGAACGGCCGGCGGGTCCGGGCGACCGCTGGTCTTCGGGCGCGGCCAGAACCCCATCAACTTCGTGGCGGTGACCGATGTCGCTCACACCGTGGTGGATGCCGCGCTCGACCCGTCCCAACGTGGGCGCATCAGCACCGTCACCGGCCCGCGGAACCTGACCATGAACGAATTGGCCGCGATGGCACAACAAGATCTGAGCACCGCCAGGACACCCAAGCACGTCCCCCGCGCCGCTCTGCACGTCCTGGCCGCCAGCCACCTCGTCGGCAATTCCGCCATGTCTCGGCAGGCCAACGCCGCCCTGATCATGGATACCATCGACATGACGGTGGACCGTGATCACGGGCCCGACATTTGACACGGTCCTTGACGATTACTCATCCCGACCGTGGCGACCGAGCGGATGACAAACCCGGCCCGCCTGCAAAGCCGCTTCCGCGGGTTCCCGGCGAATGTGGTTGATCCGTCATGAGTGATCAACCTCTCCAGGCCGAGGGCCGCTCGTGTACAGGTCTCTCAGGATCGGAAGAGGGGCGGGTTGGGCAGGATGGGTCGGCCGAAGGTGGACGCGCCGACGGCGGCCAGGCAGAGGTACCAGGCGAGACCGGCAGCGACCAAACCGAGGATGCCGCCCATGGTGGTCAGCGCCGAGCCCATCCCGAATGCTCCCAGTGCGAGCAACACGAAGACGACCGCGACGACAGCGAACAGCGTGGCGAGTACCGCCGTGGTACGCAGGGCGGCGACCAGCATGAGCGTGGTGAAGATGGCCCAGGCGATCAGGTACCAGCCGGCGGCGACGCCGTGGTGCTCTGCCGGGATGCCGTCCGCGTAGAACGTGAGGTAGGCCCAGAACGAGAGCCAGAAGGCCCCGTAGGAGCTGAAAACGGTGGCACCGAAGACGTTGCCCTTACGGAATTCCCACATTCCGGCGAGCAACTGGGCGAGACCGCCGAAGGCCAGCGCGACGCCCAGCATGACAGGTTCGGCGTCCTTGGGCATGACCCCCGCGTTGACCAGGCTCAGCAGGAATGTGGTCAGGGCGAACGCGGCGAGGCCGAGCGGCGCCGGGTCGGCGATCATGGCGGTGTTGGCGGAGGCCATCTCCCGGGCCTGGGCGACCCGACCCGCTGTCGGATCATTCACGTCGGGGAAGAAGTCCTTGTCGTGGACGTCGTAGTCGCGGGTGGGGAGAACTGGTTCGATCACTGGCACGGTCATCTCGGTGCTCCTTTGATCCTGCTGGACGGATGGTGTGATGCCGGCTCAACGGAAGGCGTTGATCCCGGTGATGGCGCGGCCGACGATCAACGATTGGATCGAGTCGGTGCCCTCATAGGTGTAGACCGCCTCGATGTCGGCGTGGTGCCTGGCGACGTGGTGGTCGAGCAGAATTCCGTTGCCGCCCAGGATGTCCCGGGCCATGGCGCAGACCCGTCGCGCCGCGTCACCGGTGTTGAGTTTGGCCAGTGCGGCGTGTTCGATCGAGACTCGTCCTTCGGCCTGTAGCTGCGACATCCGCGTGCACATCAGCTGCATCCCGGTGATGTCGCTGAGCATGTGGGAGAGCTTGTCCTGGATCAGCTGGAACCGGGCGAGTGGACGTCCGAACTGTTCCCGCCGCAGGGAGTAGGTCAGCGCCGCCTCGTATGCGGCGATGGCGTGTCCGAGTGCTTCCCAGGCGACGGTCTGCCGTGACTTTGCCAGCACGAAGTTGGTGTCGTCCCAGGTGCGGGCCTTGGCCAGCCTGGCGCTCGCCGGAATGCGGACCCCGTCGAGCCGGATCTGTGCCTGCCACACCCCGCGGTTGGCTGCCTTGCCAGTGATCTTTCTGGCCCGGTACCCGGGGACCGGATTGTCGGCGCCGTTGGGGTGTTCGACGATGAAGGCGCCGACCTGGCCGTCGTCGTCGCGCGCCCAGACGATCACGATGCCGGCGACGGTGCCGTTGCCGATCCAGCGTTTCTGCCCCGTCAGCACCCATTCGTCGCCGTCCCGCTGCGCCCTGGTCTCCAGGGCGACGACGTCCGAGCCGTGGTTGGGTTCGGTGAGTGCGAACGCGCCGAGCACCTCACAGGTTGCCATCCGGGGGAGGTATTGGGCGCGTTGTTCCGCGGAGCCCAGCATCGCGATGGTGGTCATCGCGAGTCCGGAGTGCACGGCGTTGAGGGTGGCGATGCTGCCGTCCCCGCGGGCCAATTCGGCGGCGATCATGCCTTCGGCGAGATAGGACAGGCCAGGACAGCCATCGCCGACGATGGAGGCGCCGGCGATCCCGAGACGCCCATAGCCCTTTGCCAGTTCGACGGGGAACTCGGCGCGTTCCCAGTAGCCGGCGGCGGACGGTGCGACTTCGGTGTCGCACCAGACCCGGACCCGGTCGCGGACTTCCCGCTCCTTCTCGGTGAGCAGTTCATCGAGGCTGTAGAAATCGGTTCCCCGAGAAATCGCCAGATCGTCGCCCGACGGCAATTCTGGGCCCGTTTCGTACTCGTCGAATTCGGTCAAAGCCTCGGCGTATCGCATCGTGTCGGTCATTACTGGATCCCGCTTTCGTGTCCGGCCCACTCGGGCTTTCGCAACAGGTCCTTGCGGATCTTCCCGGTCGAGGTCCTGGGCAGTTCGAGCACGAAGTCGACCACCTTGGGTGCCTTGAACTTCGCGATATGGGCCTTGACGTGGTCGATCAGTTCGGCTTGTCCTGCTTCACGGCCCGCGGCGAGCACGACGAACGCCTTGGGGCGTTCCCCCCAACGCTCATCGGGGACGGCGATGACGGCGACGTCGGCGACCGCGGCATGGGACAGGAACGCGTGCTCCACCTCGACAGTTGAAATGTTCTCGCCACCGGAAATGACAATGTCCTTGGCCCGGTCCATCAGCTGGATGTAGCCGTCGGGATAGCGCACACCGAGGTCACCGGAATGGAACCATCCGCCGCGGAAAGCCTCAGCGGTCGCGTCCGGGTCGTTGAAGTACTCCCGCATCACGGTGTTGCCGCGCATCACGATCTCGCCCATGGTCACACCGTCCGTCGGGACATCCACCAAGGTGTCCGACGTTCCGTAAGTGGAAACAACTCTCGCCTCGTCCGCGGTGATCATGCCCACTCCCTGACGCGCCATCAGCCTCGAGCGTTCCGCGACCGGCAGGTCCCGCCAGGTGTCCTGCGGTTCGCAGACCGTGTACGGACCGTAGGTTTCGGTGAGCCCGTAGACGTGCACCACCCGGACGTTCAAGTCGGCGAACGCCGCGATGATCGACGGGCTGGGTGGGGCACCCGCGGTGGTGACGGTGAGCGCCTGCCGCAGCGGGTGCGCCAGCGGCGATTCCTTCATCATCGACAGCACCGTCGGCGCACCGGCCATGTGGGAGACACCGGCGTGGTCGATCAGCCTCCAGATGTCATCCGCGCGGGTGGCGCGCAGGCAGACATGCGTGCCCGCCACGGCGGTCAGCGCCCAGGTCGTGCACCAGCCGTTGCAGTGGAACATCGGCAGGGTCCACAGGTAGCTGGAGCCGTCGACGAGGCCTTGATGGATCACCTCGCCCAGCGAATTGAGGTATGCCCCGCGGTGCGTGTAGACGACCCCCTTGGGTTTGCCGGTGGTGCCCGAGGTGTAGTTCACGCTGATCGCGTCGTTCTCATCGACGACCTGATACGACATCGGTGCGTCACTGCCGGCAGCCAGTAGGTCGCCGTACCCGGTCGTGAAGGGCACCTCGACCGGGTCCCCGTTCTCCGCGGGGAGCGTCACGATCTCCCGCAGGCTGGTGACCGCGGCGAGTTTGCCGAGAGCGGGCTCCAGCAAGGAAGCATCGGCCATCAGGAACACCGCGCCGGAGTGCTCCACGATGCCCGCGATCTCCTCAGCGGACAGCCGGGTGTTGATCGGGACGAGCAGGCCACCGGCGAGCGGGACCGCGAAATGAGCAACCAGCATCTCCGCGCAGTTAGGTGCCAGGTACGCCACCCGGTCACCGCCCTGCAGACCCCTCGCCTGCAGGGCATGGGCGAGCCGGTTCACCTGGGCGGACATCGCCGCATAGGTGAACGTTCTCACGCCGTCGATGATCGCTGTCCGGTTCGGGTGCACTGATGACGCCCGCTCGAGGAAACGCAGTGGGGTGAGGGAAGTGTGCATGGTGCTACCACCTGTTCTGTGACGCCGTTGTCGCGAAAATGCCGAAATGTCATTCTGACCGGGGCTGGAAGTTCTTGAGCTCCGCCAACTGTCGACCGCGAATTCGCCGCAGAGATCAATCATGTCGGCCCGGGTATCGGGAAGGACAGGGCCATAGGTCCCGACCTGCGGTCTGCTCTGAAGGTGAGTCCCGCTGAGGTCAGGGTTTTTCGTCGAGTTGCGGGCCGGTCAAACCTGAGCTGATCAGGGACATCACCGCTGAGTCCTGCAGCGTGGAGACATCACCCACCGTGCGGTTCTCGGCGATATCGCGCAGCAATCGCCGCATGATCTTGCCGGAGCGTGTTTTCGGAAGCTCCTGGACCACCAGGATGCGTTGGGGTTTGGCGATGGGGCCGATCTCGACAGCGACGTGGTCGCGCAGGTCGGTGATCAACGCGTCACCCGTGTCGACCGCTGAATCACGCAGGATGACGAAGGCAACGATGCCCTGGCCGGTCATGTCGTCGGCGGCTCCGACCACTGCGGCCTCGGCAACACTGGAGTGGGAGACGAGAGCGGATTCGACTTCGGTGGTGGAGATCCGATGGCCGGAAACGTTCATCACGTCGTCGACCCGGCCGAGGAGCCACAACGCGCCGTCGGCGTCATACTTTGGCGCCGTCGCCCGCGAAGTAGTAGCCCTGGGCGGCGAATCGCGACCAGTACGTGTCCCTGTACCGGTCGTCGTCGCCGAAGATCGTGCGCAGCATCGCCGGCCATGGTTTGTCGATGACCAGGTAGCCGCTTTCCCCGTTGGCGACGGATTGTCCTTCGTCATTGACGACAATGGCGCTGATGCCGGGCACCGGCGTCATCGCCGATCCGGGTTTGGTCGTGGTCACGCCGGGCAGCGGGGAGATCATGATGCCGCCGGTCTCGGTCTGCCACCAGGTGTCCACGATCGGGCAGTTGTTGTGCCCGACGTGGTTTCTCGGTACCACATCCAGGCCTCTGGGTTGATGGGTTCGCCGACGCTGCCGAGCACCCGCAGTGAGCCGAGGTCGTACTTGGCGGGGATGTCGGCACCCCATTTCATGAAGGTGCGGATCAGTGTCGGCGCGGTGTAGTAGATCGAGACTTTGTATTTGTCGATGATCTCCCAGTGCCGACCCTCGTGGGGGGTGTTCGGGGTGCCCTCGTAGATGACCTGGGTTGCTCCGTTGGCGAGTGGTCCGTAAACGATGTAGGAGTGCCCGGTGATCCAGCCGATGTCGGCCGTGCACCAGTACACGTCGGCCCCGGGTTTGTGATCGAAGACGGCGTGGTGGGTGTAGGCGGTCTGGGTGAGGTACCCGCCGGAGGTGTGCACGATTCCTTTGGGTTTCCCGGTGGTTCCGGAGGTGTAGAGCACGAAAAGCGGTTGTTCGGCGGGGAATGCCTCGGGGGTGTGCTGATCGGATTGGTCGTCGATGAGCTCGTTCCACCAGAGATCCTTGTCGGTCCAGGTGATGTCGATGCCGGTGCGCCGGACCACGAGCACGTGTTCGACTGGGGATTCGTCGACGGCGACGGCCTCGTCGACGGCGGCCTTGAGCGGCACGGCGGATGCCGCGGCGGTACTGACCGTCGGCGGTGATCACGACCCTGGCGTCGGCGTCGGCGATCCGGGAGGCCAGAGCGTGCGCGGAGAAGCCGGCGAAGACCACGCCGTGGGCCAGGCCGAGGCGCGCGCAGGCGAGCATCGCGTACACGGCCTCGGGGATCATCGGCAGGTAGATCACCACCCGATCGCCGGCCTTGCAGTCCGAGTGACAGCAGAGCGTTTGCGGTCTTGCAGACCTCGGTTTGCAGTTGTGCGTAGGTGATGGTCCGGGTGTCGCCGGGTTCGCCCTCCCAGTGAATGGCGACGGTGTCGCCGCGGCCCTGCGCGACGTGCCGGTCGACGCAGTTGTACGGCGACGTTGAGGGTGCCGTCGGCGAACCAGCGCGCATGCGGGGCGTCGGACCAGTCCAGCACCTGGGTGAACGGGGTCGCCCAGGTGAGCCGGTTGGCCTGTTCGGCCCAGAACGCCTCCGGGTCGGCCGCGGCCCGCTGGTAGGCCTCGGCGGTGAGATTGGCATTCGCGGCGAACTCGGCGGACGGTGGGTAGGTCCGGGCCGCCGATGGCGGAGAGGCGGTCGTGTCGGTGTCGATAACCGTTGTGCGGCTGTCGGTGTCGGTCATGATGCCTCTCTCGCGATCGGTGGTCGCCAGCCCCTATTGGGCTCACCGGGTTGGGCCGTTGGGTCAGCGCAGGTCGAACACGATGCGGGCCTTGACGTGGCCTTTTTCGACCTCTTCGAAGCATTCGTTGACGTCGTCGAGCTTGCGGGTCTCGTGGATGACCCGGGTGCGGCCCTGTCCGTGGATGGCGTACACCTCGGCGAGGTCCTTGCGGGTGCCGACGATGGACCCACGGACGGTGATGCCCTTCAGGACGGTCTCGAAGATCGGCAGGCTGACCTGGTTGTCCGCGGGCAGCGCGACGAAGATCAGCGTGCCGCCGCGGCGGAGGGAGTTGAAGGCCTGCTCGAACGCCTTCGGTGCCACGGCGACGGAGATGGCCGCGTGTGCGCCGCCGAGGGCCTGGATCGCCTCGATCGGGTCCTCGGTCAGCGCGTTCACCACGTAGTCGGCACCGAGATCTTTGGCCAGCTGGAGCTTTTCGTCGGTGATGTCGACCGCGACGACGCTGGCGCCGCTGATCTTCGCGTACTGCAACGCGAGGTGGCCGAGCCCGCCGATGCCGAAGATCGCGACCAGCGAGCCTGGGCGGGCACCGGACAGCTTGACCGCCTTGTAGGTCGTCACCCCGGCGCAGGTCAGCACGGACGCATCGAGCGGGTCCACCGCGTCGGGGACCTGCGCGACGTAGGCGGCGTTCGCGGTGGCGTATTCGGCGTAGGCGCCGTCCCTGCCGTAGCCGGTGTTGACCTGCTTCTCGCACAACGTCTCCCACCCGTCGACGCAGTAGTCGCAGACCCCGCATGCGGAACCCAGCCACGGCATCGCGACCCGGTCACCGACCTTCGGTGTCTCGACGCCGGGGCCGACCTGCTCGACGATCCCGACCCCTTCATGGCCGGGGATGAACGGCGGGGTGGGCTTGACCGGCCAGTCGCCGTGCGCGGCGTGGATATCGGTGTGACACAGACCGGAGGTCTCGACCTTGACGAGGACCTCACCCGGGCCGGGGACCGGCTTCGGCACCTCCTCGACGCTGAGTGTCTTGGTGAAATCGTGCACCACTGCTGCCTTCACGGGGTTCTCCAAAGTTGTTGTGATGCTTGCGAATTGCGATGGGCCGGGCGGCCCGGGACCGGTCGTGGCGACCGGCCGGTCCCGGGAGGGACTGGTTGAACGCACGGAATCTCGGCCCTGGGTCAGGACAGGTTCATGCAGACGGACTTGACCTGGGTGTAGGCGTTGAGGACCTCGTGGCCCATTTCGCGGCCCCACCCGGATTGCTTGTACCCGCCGAAGGGCAGGGCGGCGTCGAAGATGTTGTAGCAGTTCACCCATACGGTTCCGGCGTGCATCTGGGCGGCCATCCGGTGCGCCTTGCTCAGGTCCTTGGTCCAGATCCCTGAGCCCAGGCCGTAGATCGACTCGTTCGCCGCCGGCATCACGTCGCTGTCCTTGCTTGAACGGGTGCACGGTGACGACGGGGCCGAAGATCTCCTCGCGGACCACCTTCATGTCAGGGGTGGTGTCCACCAGCACGGTCGGCTCGATGAAATGCCCTGGACCGTCGATCTTCTTGCCCGCCGGTCAGCGCGCGGGCGCCCTGGGCGTACCCGGATTCCAGGTACCCCCAGACCCGGTCCAGTTGTTCCTTCGCGACCAGCGGCCCCATCTCGGTGGTCGGGTCGATCCCCGGTCCGACCTTCATCGTCCGGGCCCTTCTCCGCGATGGCCTGGGTGACCTCGTCGAACACCGGCGCCTCGACGTAGAGCCGCGACCCGGCCGAGCAGACCTGACCCTGGTTGAAGAAGATCGCGCTCGCCGCGCCCGGGATCGCGAGATCCAGGTCGGCGTCGGCGAAGACCACGTTGGGCGACTTGCCGCCCAGTTCCAGGGTGACCTTCTTCAAGTTGCCGGTCGCGGCCGCGATGATGCGCTTGCCGACCGGGGTGGAACCGGTGAACGCGATCTTGTCCACGTCTGGGTGGGCGGCCAGTGCCTCCCCGGCGATCGCCCCGGGTCCGGGCACGACGTTGACCACACCGGCCGGGAAGCCGGCCTCCATGATCAGCTCGCCCAGTCGTAGTGCGGTCAGTGGGGTGTGCTCGGCCGGTTTGAACACCACCGTGTTTCCAGCGGCCAGGCCGGGCCCAGCTTCCAGGCGGCCATCAACAGCGGGAAATTCCACGGCACGATCTGTCCGACCACCCCGACGGGTTCGCGCAGCGTGTACGCGTGGTACATCGCACCCGGGGTGTAGGGCACCGACAGCGGGATAGTGTTGCCCTCCAGCTTGTTCGCCCAGCCGGCCATGTAGTGGAACAGTTCTGCAGCCAATGGCACGTCCACCGCCCGGGTCACGCTGATCGGTTTGCCGTTGTCCAGGGTTTCCAGCTCGGCGAACTCCTCCAGGTTCTCGAACAGCAGGTCACCCGAGCTTCCAAATCAGCCTGCCCCGCTCGGTAGCCGTCAACCGCGACCACGGGCCGCTCTCGAACGCCCTGCGTGCGGCCCGGACCGCGATGTCGATGTCCACCTCGTCGCCCTGTGCGCACTCGGCCAGCAGGTCACCGGTGGCCGGGTCATAGGTCTGGAAGGTCTGCTCCGACTGTGCCTTCACCCACTCACCGTCGATGAGCAGATCCAGTTGGCGGGGTGCCTTCCGACCGACCCACGGGTCGACCGGAGCATCAAGAATTGCGGTCACAACGTTTGCACCATCCTTTGTCAATCTTTCGAGGTCGGCGCGATGATCACCGCGCCGAATGGAGCCTGCCGAACCCATCACCCGACCGCCGACACGATCGCCCTCGCCAGTACGGCGCCATTGTCGTTGCGCACACTCGGGTGGCGTGGCGATCCGGGAGCGGATCTCCGTGTTCGACGGGCCGACGTTCAGGACGCGGCGGACGTGAATGAGCGCTCACCAATTGCGTGCCCGATACCAACTCGTGTCCGACGGGTTCCTTCAGATAACCGTGTTATCTGGCCGGGGGAAAGGTTCGAATCCCGCACGACTTATTAGGGCGGTTGATAACCACGCGCGGACTTCAGCGCTGAACCGGTGCCGCCGGTTCCAGCCAGCCACGTCGGCGGGAGAGCTCGCGGGCACAGTCCACCAGGGCCCGGACGTACTCCGAGGACTCACCGGCCCGCCACAACAGTGACCATGGATACCGTGACGGCGGATCCACCAACGGTCGCCAAACCATCCCGGCCACCGTCGGTACACACGATGACGGTGCGCAGAGCACGCATCCGCCCTGCTTCACCAAGTCGACCGAGGCCAGGATGCTGTCCGACGCTGCCCCGGTACAGGGTCGGGGTGAAGCCCACAGAGCGACACAGCTCGATCACGAACTGGTTGAACTCCGGCGCCCGTTCCTCCTCCGCGAACAGCAGCGGTTCCGTGGCCAACCTGGCAGACCGGCACTGCGGACATCGCTGCGAACCGGTGCTCGTCGGCGACCAGCACCCCGAGAGGATCCAGCCGGAACAACTCGGCCGCCACCGCCGTCGGGGCCAGCGTCGCCCGCCCGATCCCCACATCGAGTCGCCCGTCCAACAGCCGCTCGAACTGCTCCGGGACCCCGGCCTCGACCTGGTGAATCTCCAACTCGGGATACAGCTGCTGAACCTCGTGCAAAATCAACGGCATCGAGTCATAGCTGGCATCCACGATCGCCCACCCGCAGACTCGGCGCCGACATTTGCTGCGCGCTGCGCGGATATCGCCGCCCGGTCCACGTGTGCCAGGATCTGTCGCGCGTCAATCAACAACACCGCGCCGGCCGGGCTCAACCGCACGTGATGAGTGGTCCGTTCCAGCAGGACTACATCCAGTTCACGTTCCAGCCGTTGCAGCTGTTGACTCAGCGACGACTGGCCGATATGTTCGCGGACCGCGGCACGACCGAAATGCAGTTCCTCGGCCAGAGCAACGAAGTAACGCAGCTGCCGAAGCTCCAACTCCGGGTACCTCCCGTCGGCAGGTCGTGGAATCAGTCGGCAGTGGTCAGTGTGGTGTCACCGATCCACGAAGCTCGTCATCGGCGGCCCCGTTCATCGGCACAGGAGACAGACGCGAACGCCCAATCATCACCTGCGTCACACCGCCCGTCGATGGATATAACACCACCACCGCATCGATCCGGGCCCCAATGCGGCGGCGATCGGGTGGTCCGTCTCCGCGTAATGGTCGAAGGCGTGCCCGCCCGCGGAATCACCGAAACAGGCCACCCATCCACATGACAGACACAGCGACAGGTCGGTCCAGACATCGCCGGCGGCCAAACACTCGAGACATCCGGCCGAGTGCGCCTCCACCTGGTGGGCGGCGGCCACATGTTCACAATGCCCCCGATCAGCATGTCCTTCGGCACTGTCGCGTGATGGCGGCATCGTTGCCCCTTCCCGGCACCCCCATCAGGTGGTCACCTACACCATGAGTCAAGCGCGGAGAGCGGTCCGGGGAAACGACCGAAACCCGCAAGGTTCATCATCACGGCCGATAGTCACGCTCATCCGCGCGGCGCTGCGGCCCGCCCAGCAGCGTTGTTTCCTGCCTCATCCAATTCCGAGTTGCCGTCAAGCATGATCTTGAAAGGCCGTGTCGCGGATGAGAATTCTGATCGTTGGCCCACAGGGCGCAGGCAAAGGCAACCAGGCAGCGTTGCTCGCCAACAACTTGCACATCCCACACATCTCCACGGGAGACGTCTGTCGTGCGAACGTGAGTCGGGGTTGTCGACCAACCGATCTGGACCGTCAGGAGCCACTCTCACGGCCGCGAATTTCGGTGGCCAGCACCGCAACCTGCGTGCGCCGGGCCAGGCCCAGTTTGGCGAGCACCCCTGAAACGTAGTTCTTCACGGTCTTTTCGGCCAGGAACATGCGGCCCGCGATCTGTCGATTGGTGAGACCTTCGCCAATCAGCTTCAGCACCACGCGCTCCTGTGAGGTCAGTGTTCCCAACGGGCCGATCTTCTCCGCCCGCCCCAGCCGATCCCGGACAGCTCGAGCTGCGCTGGAGGTCAGCAGTGAACCGCCGGACCCGACGGTCCGGACGGCAGAGACCAAGTCCATGCCCTTGATGTCCTTGATGACGTAGCCACCGGCGCCTGCCAAGATCGCATCCACCATTGCCTGCTCGTCAGAAAAAGACGTCAGCATCAAGCAATTCAGAGTGGGCATCATCGACCGCAGTTCGCGACACAATTCGACCCCGTTACCGTCCGGCAACCGCATGTCCAGCACCGCGATATCTGGGCGGGCCGCCGGTAGCCGGATCAGCGCCTCGGCCACCGTGCCGGCCTCCCCGACCACGGTCAGGTCATCCTCCTGCTCGAGCAGGTCCGCCACGCCTCGACGAACTACCTCATGGTCGTCAACCAGGAACACCTTCACCATGAATCGCCTTCCTCGGCAGCATCCGGCCCGGGTGTGGCAGAGACTCGCCACCAGCGTAGGCCGAGGGAGCAAGTGGACCTGCGTTATTCCGCCGGAGTCCTGATGTTTCGCAGGTAGGCGAACATGGGCACCGAAACAATGACCGCGATCGCGGCAAAAACCGGTGTCATGGTCAGCGACGAGATGGGGGAGTTCGGGTCGGCGACCGCCCCGAACCACTGGTCCGTTGCAATACCGATGCTTTCCATCACGGTCATCACCAACATGACGCCGATAACCAGCAGACCCCACGACTGACGCCGCCAGCCGGCGATGGCTCCAGCGGCGAACAGGGGCAGCCATATCGCCAGGTCCTGCACGTAGACCGGATTGGTCAGCAGGCCGCTGCCCGCCAGCAGCATCTGCGGGTCGGGCCCCAAAACTGCGCGGACGATGGGCATCAACCAGGCCGCAGCATTCAGGACCGCGATGACCAGTACAACGGCAGACAACGGTCTGGCCGGCATCCGCGGACCGATTCGGCGTTCGAAAGCGGGAAGATCAAGGAATCGCACGAGAGTCACCGCGCTCCAGACGGCCAGTCCGAGGGCTGCGACATAGACCAGGAAGAGGCTGTTCAGCGGGGTTGCGAAGCACAACAGCACGGCCTGATACCCCAGGTATCCCACTGTTCCCATCCACACCACGAGCCCCCGGGCTGAACCCCGAGCAGTCCACCCCATTGCAGTGACCAATAACGGAACGGCGACAACCAGCATGACGACAGCTGTGCCACGAAGGTTGCCGTTGGCGGCGGGCACCCCGGTGAGGACCTCCGGGTACAGCACGGTGAGCAGGGCGGCCGCTGCTGACACCGCTGCGAATAGGCTCGAACAGGCGTACGGCAGCCGTCCGGCCCCGACCACCGCCGTCCGCGTCGCCCCCAGCGATGGAGTTGCATGCTCCGCAACCGCACCGCTACTGCGGACCAATGGGCTTCTCATTCTGCACAACCTCTTATGGGCCTTGGGTGATGCACCTGGAGTCTCCTTCACCGTGCATCCGGCAACGGATGCACGGTCAGAGGCAGAGGTCCTGACCCGACGCCTTTTCGGTCCGGGTCGGGACTTTCGGCACTGGGCCGCCGCAGCGCCGAGCCATAGCGTGGATTCAGAGGCTGCCCGCGGTGCCGGGGAACCAAATCCCAGATCAGGAGTCCCGCCATGGCTGACCCACCGTCGCAGAAGATCGTCGTAGGCCTGGACGGTTCGCAACAAAGTCTGACGGCCCTGCGCTGGGCCATCAGACGAGCCGCGTCCTCGGATAGCGTGCTCGACGTCGTTCACTGCTGGCAGTCACACCCGGCGGTCGAGGTGCTTTTCGGATCCCGCGACGAACTATCCCGGGGATCGGTCTGCATGCTGCAGAACGAGGTGGTGGCGGCATTGGCGGCCCTGCCCGATCTCCCGACTCGACCACGCATCCACCAAGTGAGCCGGCAAGGTCGAACTGCAGCGATCCTGACCGAACAAGCGGCTGACGCGCAGCTGCTCGTCCTGGGCGCGCACAGCAGGACCGATACCCGTGATCTGGTCTTCGGGCGCGTCGCCAGCAGCTGTCTGCGCCACTCAGCTTGCCCGGTCGTGATTGTGGAAAACGAGCACACCGTGCTCCGGCACGACGTTGGTACTCAGCGTTCCGTTCCCGCCTCATAGCTCACCGGCAGATCTGTCGAGGACGACCCAGCTGGCTCGCGGCGGGCAGTCTTGCGCCGTCGTCTCCCCATCACCACCCGACTCGAGGAGCCACCATGATTCCAAGATGGACGGTTCTGGTCACCTACTCCGGAAAGATGGGCGGCACCAAAGGAATTGCTGCTGCCGTCGATGTTGAACTGTCGAGCGCGGGCCTCGCCGTCACGCTGCTCGACGCTGCCGACGTCGAAAGCGTGGACCGTTTCGACGCCGTCGTGTTGGGCAGCTCGCTGTATGTCGGCCGATGGCGGCCGGACGCGATGAAAGTGCTGAAACTGCTCGCCGGTCGGAACACCGAACTCGGCCACATCCCCGTCTGGCTATTCCAGAGCGGGCCTTGCGGAGACGGCGCCCAAACGCAGCAGGTGCCATCGCCAACGAAGGTCCGCCGATACGCCGAACGCCTCGGAGCCGGTCCTCCCATCACGTTCGGTGGGCGGCTGGACCCAACACGGGCCACCGGGTTCATCGCGAAGAAAATGGCCGCAGGCGAACTTGCCGGCGATTTCCGCGACTTCGACCTGATCCGGAGCTGGGCGCAGAATATCGCCGCAGACATATCCAGGCCCGCCCACACCGCCCGTCAGTGACGATGCGGCCGAGCCAACCCTCCAATGGCGTGGCTGAGGACCGGCCTACTGCGTCGAGCTGGGTGTGAATGGGACCTTCGGCCCTGTTCGCGCTTGTCGTGGAATTGGATACTGGAAGGACCAACTCCGCAGCCTGAAAGGACACACCATGACCACCTCGTTGTCGTTGGACCACTCCGGCCTAGGGGTCCTGTCCCAGGAAGAGTGTTTGCGCCGGATTCGCACTGCTCGAGTGGGTCGCGTTGCCTTCGTGGAGGACGGGGAGCCGGTGATCCTGCCGGTCAACCACGGACTCGACGGCAACTCCGTGATCTTCCGGACCGCATCCGGAAGCAAATTGATCGCGGCGGAAAATGAGGTTCCCGTCGCCTTCGAGGTCGACGCCTTCGACGCGGACCGGCGGATGGGGTGGAGCGTGGTGATTCGTGGTGCCGCATCGGTGGTCGAGGATCCGACCGAAGTGTCGCGGTTGGCCACGCTCGGTGTCTCGCCATGGGCCGACCTGGTCGAGCGCACGAACTGGGTGCGGATCAGGGCGTATTCATTGACCGGACGTGAAGTTGTCCACCCGGCGCGGTGATCGCCCGTCACGAGGTTGATCGGCGGCGCCATGGATCCGGCGTGTCACAGTAAGTGAATGCAGGATGCCGAGAGGACCGGAGTCCAACACCCTTCGGACGACGAAGCCATCGAAGAACCGATCGGCCGGCTGCTGTCGCAGACCCGGCTCCGCGAATTGTTGGTCGAGGTGCAGGACCGGGTGGAAGTCATCGTCGGCACCACCAGAAACCGGATGGATGCGCTGCTCGAAGCGATCCTCGCGGTGTCCGCCGGTCTCGACCTGGATGACACCCTGCGACGGATCGTCAAGGCCGCCATGGAACTCGCCGATGCGAAATTCGGTGCGCTCGGCGTCATCGGTATGGACGGGCGACTGAGCCAATTCGTCCATGTCGGAATCGACGATGCCACGCGGGAACTGATCGGGCCCTTGCCAACCGGTCATGGTGTTCTCGGAGTCGTCATCGAGAGCGCCAGGCCGCTTCGCCTTGACGATCTCGCTCTACACCCCGCATCGGTGGGCTTTCCAGCCCACCATCCCCCGATGCGGTCCTTTCTCGGGGTTCCGGTTCGCGCCCGAGGTGCGGTGTTCGGTCGGCTGTACCTCACGGAGAAGCTCAACGGCAGCGGCTTCAGCGAAGACGACGAGATCGTGGTCAGCGCCTTGGCGTCGGCGGCCGGCATCGCGATCGACAACTCGAGGCTCTACGGAGAGGCGCAGCGGAGGCAACGGCGACTCGTCGCCATCGCCGAGGTCACCGCGGAACTCCTGGCGGGCAGCCCGACCGGCGTGGCACTTCACGTCATCGCAAAACACGCTCGCGACCTGTCCAATGCGGACTACACCTTCATCGCATTGCCGTTGTCCAACTCTTCCACCAGCGCTGACATCACCGAGCTGCGAGTCGTCGCGTGCGTGGGCATGAATGCCGACGCCATTATCGGGCGAACGATACCGACCACCGGGTCAACGTCCGGTGCGGTATTCGCGGACCACGTGCCACGCAAGGTGAGTGGCCTCGCCTTCGATCTCGCAGCCGGCCTGGGCCTCGAGTTCGGGCCGGCGTTGGCGCTCCCACTCGGCGCCGGGGAATCAGTGTCCGGGGTCCTGCTCACCGTGCGGAAGCCGGGTTCGGCCGGCTTTGACGAAGATGAGCTCGAGGTGCTCTCCTCCTTCGCCGATCAGGCGGCGCTGGCCCTGCAACACGCGGAGATGCAGACCGCACGAAGGGAACTCGAGATACTGGCCGATCGGGACCGCATCGCCAGGGATCTCCATGATCACGTGATTCAACGGCTATTCGGGGTCGGCCTCGCGATGCAGAGCACTCGCCGACATGTCCAGAACGCCGTGGCGGCGGATCGGCTCGACGATCACATCGACCAGCTGCACGAGGTCGTCCAGGACATCCGGGTCGCGATCTTCGACCTGCAGACCGACCCGGCTGAGGCATCGCAGCTGCGGGCCAGGTTGCATGAGACGATCACCGCCCTCACCGTGGACGCCCCGCTGCGGACAACCGTCCGGATGACCGGACCGCTCGACCTCGTGCCCGCCACCCTTGCCCAGGACGCCGAAGCCGTCGTCAGTGAAGCGGTCAGCAACGTGTTGCGGCACGCTGACGCGACCGAACTGACCATCACCGTCTCCGTCGACAGCGACCTCGCGATCGAAGTCAAAGACAACGGAGTGGGAATCCCGACAACCGTTGCCCGCAGCGGACTACACAACCTCGCCCAACGCGCGGCGGCGGCCGGCGGATCCTGCAGAGTGGACCATGCCGACAACGGCGGGACACGATTGCTGTGGACCGCACCGCTGACCTGACTTGCACCGTGTTGGCGGGATCCATGGAACACCAGTCGAAGTCGGGACCTTTGGCCCGTGCCCGGCAGCGGTGGCCGCGACAAGATCATGGTGCCGGACGGTTCCGGCGATCATCCTTCGTTGGGAGCGAGCCATGACACCCCACACCATCGCCAGAATTGCTAGGGGCGACCAAGCAGAGACTTCAAGAACTCCAGCGGTGGGCCTGGGCGGGCGGATTGCCATTGCCGCTCTGCGCATCTCACTGGGGCTGGTCTTCCTGTGGGCGTTTCTCGATAAGACGTTCGGCCTAGGATATTCAACTTCCGGAGCCAAGTCGTGGGTGTCCGGCGGATCGCCGACGAATGGGTTCCTGAGCCATGTCGCGGTCGGGCCATTCGAGTCGCTTTTCCACTCCATTGCCGGCGCGTGGTGGGCGGACTGGCTCTTCATGCTCGGCCTGCTGACCATCGGGGTGGCGTTGATCCTCGGTGTTGGGCTTCGGCTCTCGGCCATCGCCGGCACCTTGATGATGGCGCTGATGTGGGCGGCAGAATGGCCGCTGGCACAGTTCACCTCCGGTGGGGAAGCGGCCGGCTCGTCGAACCCGCTGGTCGACTACCACGTCATCTACGCGCTGGCGATGATTGTGCTTGCGGTCATCGGTGCGGGAAGGTATTTCGGAGTCGGGAATTGGTGGGCGTCCATCACGGGTGGCTCAGCCTGGCTGCAGTGACCTCTGGGCAAATGGTCAGAAACGGCGCCGTTTTTCAGCCTACATTCACGGAGCTGAGCTGGCGGTCCCTGGACGGAAGCATCGCGCACCTCTCGGATCCGACCATCGGGTGCACTCTTTCGTCGTCATGGGCGTCGGTTGTCAAGTTGTCGGCACTCAGGACAGTGGTGAAGCGTGGGACCTTTCGGCGACTGACCGGTGACGGCAGCCGGGGGCTGCCGTCACCGGCGTTGGTTGTGCTGCAGCGTGAAACGGATCAGTTCGAGTCGGCGGTCAGGAGACGCTCGACACGTTCATCGACATTGCCCGTCTTGGACAGTCCACGCTCGGCGAGGTGGTCCGCCAGCTCGGCTTTCGTCAAACCCTCATAACGCTCACGCAACTGCTGTGAGATCTTCCTTGCCTGATTCCGCTCGACCCACTTGGCTTCCCGGGCCTGCTCCTTCTCCGCCAGGGTGAGTCAGTGCCGGTTGCTGTGGTTCACTTCGCGGCGGCTGTAAATACCGACGACCGCACCGACGGCGACGACCGCGACGGCGAGCTGGACAAGCAGCTCGAGCCAATCGATTCCGTTCGTGTCGGTGGAAATGCCCAACGCACGGGCCAGGAAGGTGCCGATCAAGGCGGCGGCGATGCCGACGACGATGGTCAACCAGATCGGGATGTTCTGCTTGCCGGGCAGGATCAGCCGGGCGAGCCCGCCGATGATGGCGCCGATCACGATGGCGGCGATGATTCCGGTGACAGTCATGATGATTCCTTCAGTTCTGAGGACAGCAATGACACGTCCAGGCGTCCGCCCGCACGCGGGTACTACGATTCGATAACGCGGACAGCTCTGTCCTGAGAAATGGGTGACTTTCGGTTCACCAGACCGACAAGTGTTACGCAGGGACGCTTGTCGGATAAGGACGGAAGCATCCCGCCCCGGCTTCGCCTAGGGTCGCGCTACGCCACCGTCGCTGTCGACGGTGCGTTGCACACCGCCGGGCTGCCGGCGGGGTTCGCGAGGTTCCTGCATGTCGCTGTGCGCGCCGTGCCACTGCTCACCCTGCTCGTCCGCGGGCTCCGTCCCCAGCACTGGGGTCTCGGCAGCGATGGCCAATTGATGTTCAGCGGAATGCTTGGGAACCGTCATGCGCACTCTTTCCAAAAGGGAAGGTCAGCGACCCGGCAAGCTGTCGGGACTGAAAGCGCAGACCGGATCTTCCGATCCGCAAGGGCTACGGTGTATACGTTAACCGTATCCAGCTCAGTGAGCAAACCGTAGCTAACGTCCTCGGTGAAAGGAATCGGTGACCGCGCAGAAGGTTCGAGCTCCGGCCGCGACTGCAACAGCACTGGTCGGTCGCCGGCCCGGGTTGACCCGTGCCCAGGTATTCACGGCGGCCATGGAGATCATCGACGAGGGTGGGGTCGAAAAACTGACCATGCGCAGGCTCGGGGCGGCGCTTCACCGGAACCCGATGGCGGTCTACCGGCACACGGCGGACAAGGATGCGGTGCTCGACGGCGTGGTGGAACTCGTGGTGGCCGACTTCGTCGTTGATCCAAGACCCACCTTGGTCGACGGCCAGGTCGATTGGGTGAGCGCGCTGCGGGACACCGCGCATGGTTTCCGCCGGGCCGCTCTGGCCCATCCGAATGTCGTGCCGTCCCTGGTGACAAGGTCATTGTCGGGGCCGTTGGCGCTCCGGCCCCCGGGGATGCTGCGGCCACTCGAGGAGCTGCTGGACCTGTTCAGCAGTGCTGGGTTCGATGAACACGGCGCCTTGCACGCAGCACGGCTATTCACCGGGTTCATCTACCAGCACCTGCTCCACGAACTGCAGGAACGGGTCGACAACCCCGACGACCCCGACGACCTGCTCCGCCTGGGGCTGCACCGACTGCCCATCACCGAGTTCCCCCGGCTGCGCTCGTTGGCAACCATCCTGGCTTCCTACGACGGCGCCGCCGAACTCGACGAAGGACTCGACATTCTCATCGCCGGGCTCCGCAGCCAACTCCTGACCCCACTCCCGGCCGACGGCAATCCCGGCGCCGAACTCCACGACCACAGCCTGATCAAACCCGTGGGGTGATGTGACGCCACCCGGCGCCGCCACCGGCCGCTCCCAGCTCCGCGGGCATCGAACGAGAGCACGAACAGCTGACCGCGTCCCTCACCGGGTCACCCACGGATAGGTGCGGCTGGTGAACGAGTCCATGTCCGGACAGGATCAACTGCCCAGAGAAGCCAACGAACGGAAGACCGCCGACATGATCCTGCTGTCCCAGTCCATCACCGTGTTCGTATGCGACCAGCCGTGAGGGCGATCTCCTCCCGGATAGTCACAGTCCGCGGCCAGCAGCTCCGGGTCGAGGTGCGACCCGGTAACGGCAACGGAACCCCGCTCGTGCTGTGCAGCGGAATCGGGATCAGCTACCAGGTGTTCGACCGGTTGATCGAGGTCCTCGATCCGGGTACCGAGATCATCCGATTCGATGTTCCGGGGGTCGGCGGTTCACCGGTCCGGGCCTGGCCCTACGGATTTCCGGAACTGGCGCAGCTGCTGGCTGGATTGCTCACTGAGTTGGGTCATCAGCAGGTCGACGTCCTGGGCTTCTCCTGGGGTGGCGCGCTGGCCCAGCAGTTCGCCTTTCAGTATCGCGACCGATGCCGGCGGCTCGTCCTGGTCAGCACCAGCTCGGGATCGCTATCGGTCCCAGGCAGACCCGACTCGCTGGCGAAAATGCTCACCCCGAAACGTTTCCGGGGACCGAGCCACCCCGCCGGACTGTTGTACGGGGGAGACATCGGCGACCACCGCGACGACGTGCGGAAGCTGTTCCGGCGCAGCCAGACCGGGGGCTCGAGCCTGGGCTACCTGTATCAACTCGCAGCGGCAGCAAGTTGGAGCAGCCTGCCGTTCCTGCCGCACCTCAAGCAACCCGTCCTCCTGCTGGGTGGCGATGCCGATGACATCGTCCCAATCATCAACGCACGCATCATGGCCGCCCTCATCCCGAACGCCATAGTGCACATCTACACCGGTGGGCATGTCGAACCGCTCGCCGAACCATCCGAAGTCGCATCGATGATCAACCGATTCCTATCGCAGGAGGAGCTCTCACCGCAGATGTGTCGACTGGCCCAATGAGTTTGGCCGGGCCGTTTGACCACGGATATTGCCAAAGGTGCTTCACTGCACTCACCTATCACCGACTGTAAGGTTGCAACTACCCCAAGTAGTGGACCCGGCACGCAAAGGCAACAGTCGGCGCCAACCTCTTCTTCGGCAGCACGCCATTTCGTTGACCCGCTCGACAAGCGAAGAACGAGGGATCCCCTGCCCATGAAGACACGTCGACGACCGGTCGGATCCGTCATCACCACCAGCACCCTCGGTGCGCTCACTCTCGTGCTCACCGGCTGCGCCACCAGCCCTGCCCAATCGGATGCAGCGGCCACCGGCGAATCGCTGGGGATCGCCCTGTACGCCGAACCCCAGGCTTCGGTTGTACCGCTGAATTAAAGCATCGACAACTACAGCAGCGACTTCGATCTCACCATCACCGTCGACCAGAACGTGACGACATTCGATTCGAATACGAACCTCGTCGAGGCGGCGCGAGCCGAGAATGCCCAGGTCATGGCGACATCCGTGTCGGCGATTCTCGATGCGCGCGAGAACGGCCAAGATCTCAAGATTTTCTGCCCGTACGTCAGCATGGACGACTTCGTCCTGGCCGGCGCGAACGGTGTAACACCGTCGATGTGCTGTTCGAACCCACGACTCGGGTCGGTATCGACAACCCAGGCGGCGCGGGTGCCATCGTTCTCAACGCCCTGCTGAGCGGTGTCGGCGAGACCCGGGACGTCCCGGACATCCGGAATCCCCAGGTCATCGAGAGCTCAGGCGATCGCACCGCGGAGTGGGCCGCCGGTGGTCTCGACGCCACGGTGATCCACGAAGCCCAGTACGACCAGCTGGAAGCACAGGTCGACAGACCCGTGCGCATCGCCACGCTTGACGAGAATGCCCCCGGGTTCATCAAAGCCGCGCAGGCCGCAGACGCGGATTGGCTGGAGGAGAATCGCGATCTCGCCGCCAGCTACTGCGCCACCACCCTCCGCGCGATGAAGGCGCTGAAGGGCGACTTCAGCCTGTTCGAGGCCGCCGTGAACGAATACGTCGAGACCGCGCCAACTCCGCAGGGATTGCAGGACCTGTTCGCGCTCATCCAGAAGTACCCGTTCTCTTGAGCTTGTCACCGATAGAGGACTGAATCTGTCCTCCATGCTCCCCATCGGCGGAGCAAATCTCAGTCCGCAGAAGAACATGTTTCGAAAGAACGCACCCTGCGCGGAGCGGCCTCAGTCCGATCGGGGCGTCCGCAGCTCGGACAACCGTGGCGAATGCAAAGGCGTTGTCATCCAACGACAATCGAAAGTCCCTGTCGAAGGGTGACAGCGTAGCTGCAGTCGATGCGGGGTCTCGATGAAGATCACATCGACGGCGATGACACCCTGCCCGGGGTCGCCGGACGTAGTCCACCCGCCGCTCGCGGCCACCACATCCGTGACGGTCCACTCGCCGATTCCCAGCTGGGCGACGACAGGTGCGTCACCCTCGACCAAAGTCGCGGTCCATATTCCGTCAGCCCCTGGGGACAGCAGGACATCGGTCAGACCGGGCTGATCGTTGCCGGGGGCGGCGGTGAACGTCTGCCGTGTTGCTTCGGTCGGGGCAGGTTGACCGGGCAGCGGGGGTAGTCGCAAGCCGCGCAATTGTTCGGTGAGCGTTGCGTCCGACGCAGCGGACCCGGGGCCGCCAAGAGCGGGAAGCAGGTGCCTCCAGACCAGTTCGAGGACGCCCTGCATGTCCTCGGTCTGTGCGGTGATCGCCATGACGGCATCGTGCTCGGGCAGGATCAGGCAGAATTGACCGAACGCGCCGTCGCCGCGGTACCCGTGCCTGGCCATCCAAAACTGGTAGCCGTAACCCTGCGCCCAATCGATGTTCTCCTCGAGCTCGGTGCTCACCTGTCGTCGGCTCGCCTCCGCCACCCAATCGGTGAGCAGCAGTTGTCGCTCACCCCGGCGGCCGCCCTGCAGGTAGAGCTGGCCAAGGGCGGCCACTGCCTCCGTGGCGGCATACATTCCGCTGTAGCCGATCTCGCGGCCCGACGCGTCCCGGATCCAACCAATCGCGCCGACGCCCAGCGGATCGAACAACCGCGGACGGAGGTATTCGGTGAGCGACATCCCGCTGACCCGTTGCACTATCGCGGCCAGCGTGAAAGTGCAGGACTGGTTGTAGGCGAAATAGCTTCCGGGTTCCTCGTCCGGCGGAATCATCAGGAAGCCATGGACCAGGTCGTGCGGGTCCAGGGCCTCAGCGCGGGCAACAGTGTCCTCGCGGTGCCCGCTGGCCATCGCGGCGACGTGCCGGACCAGCATCGCCCGGCTCCGTGGATCGGTGATGTCCGCATCGAGTTCGGGGAAGTAGCTGAGCACAGTCGCGTCGAGGTCGATCAGACCCTCGGCGGCGGCAAATCCGGCGGCTGTGGAGGTGAAGCTCTTGCTCAGCGAATAGAGCAGGTGAACCCGTTCCGCGGAATAGGGATGCCACCAGCCCTCGGCGACCACCTGACCGTGGCGCAGCATCATCAGGCTGTGCAGTTCGATGTCCGGTGCCGCGTGCACCGCGTCCAGGAACCCGATCAGACCGTCGGCGTCGACCCCGACGGCTGATGGTGCGGCACGCGGAAGTGATCTGTTGTTCAACGGAGCTCCTCATCTCGGTCGACCTGGATCGGCTGCCCGGGGCAGCGATCCGGCCGCACGAATCGTAGTGAACGAATCGGTCGCACCTCGGCGGTCGAGGACAAACCCTCGACGGCGGCAACGCTCTAGGGGATGCTGTTTGACGTGAGTGATGAGTTCTCGGTCCGCCCGCCGTCACACACATCATGAACTCCATTCCCGACGACCTCCGGCCACTCGATGAGCACGCCTTCACCGCCCGCGTCGAGCCGCACCGCCGCGAGTTGCACGTCCACTGTTATCGCCTGCTCGGGTCGTTCGAGGAGGCCGAGGATCTCGTGCAGGAGGCGTTCCTGCGCGCGTGGCGCCGGCGCGAGACGTATGGGGGCCGGGCGTCGGTCCGCGCCTGGCTGTACCGGATCGCGACGAACGCCTGCCTCGACGCGTTGGACAAGCGCCCGCGACGGCCCAGCGCGAACGGCGAGATCGCTTGGCTGCAGCCCTATCCCGATGAGCTCCTCGAGCAGCTGCCGGACCGGCGTGAGGGCCCTGAGGGCGTGGCGCTCGCCAATGAGACTGTCGAGCTGGCGTTCATCGCCGCGATCCAGCACCTCGCGCCGCTGCCGCGGGCCGTGCTCGTGCTGCGCGACGTTCTCGGGTGCTCGGCAAAGGAAACTGCGCGGTTGCTCGAGACGACGGAAGCGTCGGTGAACTCGGCGTTGCAACGCGCCCGGGCCGGGCTCCGAAAGAGCCTGCCCGCGGACCGCGAGGAATGGCAGCGATCGACCGAGGCGACCGACGCCGAGCGTGAACTGCTTGCTCGGTACGTCGACTGCAGCGAGCGTGCCGACGCCCATGGCCTGGCCGCGCTCCTGCATGAGGATGTCCGTTTTTCGATGCCACCCTGGCCCGGCGTTTGGAGCGGCCGAAACACGGTCGTCCAGGGCTGGATCGACGGCGGATTCGGATCGGACTCATTTGGCAGTATGCGGTGTGTGATCACCCGCGCCAATGGGCAGCCCGCTGTCGCGGGTTACGTACGCGTGCCCGGCAACGCTTCGTACGAACCGCAGGCGATCGATGTCCTGCAGGTCCGTGACGGGGTGATCGCCGAGATCGTCACCTTCGACCGCGCGATGTTCCAGCATTTCAACCTGCCCGCCACCCTCTATGCGACAGTTGGTACCAGATGAACAACCCCGCCCCCATCACCGTCACGCCAGTCTTCGTCGCCGATCTGGGCGTCGAGGGGGAACGGATGCCGGTCTACGTTCACGTCATCGACCACCCCGACGCGCGCATGCTGGTCGACACCGGCATCAAGGAACTGCACCCCGCGGTGGCCGACATGGACCCCCGGCTGCGACCTTTCGACGAGCAGGATTTCGATGTCGCCGGCATCGACATCGTCGTCAACACCCACCTGCACTTCGATCACTGCGGCGGCAACCACTTGTTCGCCGGGAAGCCGATCTACGTCCAGCGTCGCGAACTGGAAGACGCCCGTAGCAAGGACGACTACACCATCCGCGAGTGGGTGGATGCGCCGGGCGTGCAGTATGTGCCGGTCGACGGCGAGCTCGAGCTGCTCCCCGGGGTCCGACTTTTACCGGCGCCCGGCCACACAGCGGGCAGTCAGGTGGTTGTCGTCGAGACCGGCGGACGCCCGATCGTCATCTGCGGCGATACCGCAGTCTGGTTCGGCGAACTGGACGAGCCGCAGACCGAAGGTCAGCTGCTCGTCCGCGCGCTCGATCCCGAGGCGGCCTGGCTCTCTCATACGCACGAGCCATGGCGACCACCGACTGGGACATCAACCGGCGCACCCTGAGGAAGGTCCAGGCACCTGGGCCGACGACAGGCTTGCAGCAGTCGTCGGTCCCGCAAATTCACTGCGGCGTGCCGCCTATGAAGTAGCCGGTGACGTCAGCCAACAGTTGCACGCTCCCTGCTGATCCGTTGAACAGCTTGACTTTTCCATCCGGCCCGACCGGCAGCACCACCATGTTGGGTGTTGTCTGCCCGGCGGTGAAGTTGAGGATGGACGTGGCCGGCTGGAGGCTGCTCGATGGCCAGGCGCTGATGAACCCGGACGAGGACGGGGAAACGGCGGTCACGTTCACGGCGACGGCGGAGACTCCGCTGGCGGGTATGCCGCCCTGTCCGGTCAACTGGACGTCGATGACGCCGTTCGCGGGAACCTGTCCGGTGGCACCCAGGCTGATCCTGGTGTCCAGTACCCGCGCCGGGGTCAACGGATCGAGAGAACCTGGTGCGGTTGGTGTCCCGCCGATGAAGTATCCGGTGACGTCGCCGAGGAGTTGCACGGTTCCTGGTGATCCGTTGGACAGCTTGACTTTTCCATCCGGCCCGACCGGCAGTACCACCATGTTGGGCGTTGTCTCCCCAACAGCGAAGTTGAGGATGGAGGAGGTGGGCTGCGCGCTGCCGGATGGCCAGGCGCTGATCCACCCGGCTGCAGACGGCGACACGGCGGTCACGTTGATCGCGACGGCCGAGACCCCGGTGGCAGGTACGCCGCCCCTGCCGGTCAACTGCACGTCGATGACACCGTTCGCCGGAACCGGTCCGGTGGCGCCCAGGTTGGTCCTGGTATCCAGGACGCGTGCCGGGGTCGAGCGGAGCGAGAGATCCTGGTGCGGTTGGTGTCCCGCCGATGAAGTAGCCGGTGACGTCGCCGAGGAGTTGCACGGTTCCGGGCGATCCGTTGAACAGCTTGATCTTTCCATCGGGACCGACCGGGAGCACCACCATGTTGGGCGTGGTCTGGCCGGCAGTGAAGTTGAGGATAGAGGTGGTCGGCTGCGCACTGCCGGATGGCCAGGCGCTGATGAACCCAGGACCCGACGGCGACACGGCGGTGACGTTGATCGCGACCGCAGACACTCCGGTGGCGGGAATGCCGCCCCTGCCGGTCAGCTGGACGTCGATCACGCCGTTCGCGGGTACCGGTCCGTTCGCGCCCTGATTGGACCTGGTGTCCAGCACCCGGGCCGGGGTCAGCGGCGCAAACGAGCCCGGCTCCGGGCTCGGTCCGTAGGGTGGCTCGATCCATGACGCGCGGTCGGTCACCGGATCGGCGTTGACCGAGATCGGCACCGGGAAGGAAGCTTTGATGCAGTTGGGGTCAGGGCTGCACAAGGTGCCACCCCACATCTGGACGGTGATCGTGGCCGGCTTGGCCGGGTCGATGAACGCCGGGAAGTCCGCCTTCTTGGTGCCATCGGTACCGCCGAGGAGCATCGGTGGCGGCGAAGAGGGCCACTGCTGGTCGAACTTGTAGTTGGTCTGCTTGTTCTCGTACGACCACGAATTGCCGATGCTCAGCGACATCATCAGGTACTGCTCGATACGGTCTGGCGTGCCGTCGCTGTCGAAGTCATAGCTGACCTGGGAAGAGAAGGCATTTCCGCCGAAATATCCTTCAGGCCATGAGTTGGGCATCCGGGCGGTATATCGGGGCCACCCGCAACACAGGGATTCAGTTGCCAGCCGGGGAACAGGCTCTGGTTGGTGAAGATGTTGAACTTGGTGATGTCTTCGGCGTCCTTGACGCCGCTGAACGTGCCCTGCCAGCTCCGGACGAACCCCGGATCCGGCGGGCATGTTCGTGGGCCCGGTGTTGGGGCGGGCAGGGACGCACACGATCGAATCATCCAAGGCACTGATGTCAGTGGGGTAGGGCGTGGTCCCTTCGGGCAGCGTCCAGCTGCCGGGCGTCGACGCCAACGGCAGCGCCTGACTGGTCACATCACCGCACCCAGCCTGGTACGACGTCGGCTTGCTGAGATAGAGACGCTGCTCGTCGGCGGGGGCCGGGGTCGGTGTGTCGGTGACCACGTTGCCCGACCCTTCCCGCGTCATCTCGGCCAGCGGCGGCACTCGCAGCGTGGCGACCGACGCGCGAGTGGTGGCATCACGGAAGGTCACGGTGACCGGCGCATCGGTGGGGTTGTAGGCGGTGTAGCTGCGCGTACCGCCGACACAGCCGGGCAGCGAGCCGCCACTGCAGAACACGCCGTAGCTTGCGGTGTCCGCGACCACGCCGGTGTCGACCAGACCCAACTCTGCCAACGCGTAGGCAAAGTTCTCGCCCATCGAATTCGTGGCCGCGGGGTAGAGGATGTGCCGGCGGTCGATGCGCTCCAGCGCGCCGAACGGGCCGGGCGTATCGGGCGTCGCATTGGCCAGCGTGCCGGTGAGCGGCAGCCGCGCCTGCACGCCGGCCAGCACTACCTCATACGCCGTTTGGCGCGGGTCGAGCGCGGCCTCGCGGCCGTATTGCGCCCACGCCTGCTGAAGCCAGGTTTGATTTCTCCCCAGATACAGATGCGATGCGCTCAGCGGCACAGCCTGGATCAGGAGCGAAGTGGCAAACGGTGGTGAACCCGCCGAGCCGAAGTACGTGGAGCGGGTGGCGTAGGTCTGGAACAGCTGTCCGATGAAGGGCGTCGTGAACGGCACACCATTGTGTTGATAATGCACGAAAGAATCGGGCCAGTTGCCGTTCCAGTAGGTCCCGGAGCTCTTCGTCAGATCGGCATCCTGATTGAACCAGTACTGATCGACGGCCAGAATTTCCTCCTCGTAGAAATACATGCCGAGGTCGCGCCATTCGCTCTTGCCGAGGATCTCGCCCAGCTCCAACATGCCGACCGAGAAATTGATCGCCTCACTGGTCGATTCCTGGTCGTTGCCCAGGCCACCGTTCGCCGTGCCGTTGGCCCAATGGTGGCCGTAGAAGGGGCTGAAGTTGCGCAGGAACGGGTAGCGCGTACTGCTCCGGTCGTACGACGCCACATCGCCGATCATCTCGGTGAACAACGGCAGATACGACTCCAGCCAAGCCTTGTCGTAACGCCCGATGGTGGCAGCGGCCCGCAGGAAGTAGCTCCAGTGGAAGTGTTTGTCGTTCAGATTCTGCACCGAGCCGTAGCCTTCCGGCTGGCCGTACAGTGTGTAGAAATCGGAGTTGTACTGGAACACGCCGCTGGTGTACGGGTCGGCCCAGCGGCCGACCACCTCCTTCAGCGAAGCCAGGATGAAGTCGCGCATCTCGGCGGCCACCGCATTCTTCGATTTCTTGAGGTCGGTGTCCTCGTCGCTCAGATATGGCGAGCGAGATAGCTGATCGGCGATGTTCAGATTCTCGTAGATCCCGGCCAGGTTGGGCGCATAGGTGTTGTTCTGGAACGGGAAATAGGTGCCGATGTTGCGAACGAACGGCCCGGGAGTGTTGTCACCATCGTCGGGCTCGGCCTGATAGAACCAGGTCTTCAGCGTGTCGTAGGTGTCTTCGGCAGCCAACTGGTCGGGCCCGATGTTGGACCCTTCATAGGCCACACCCGGCATGAATGGCAGAACGCCGTTGGCGGTCTGTTCACGCACGTAATTGTTACCGATGTAGGCCTGCAACTCGCCATTCACCGACTTCCACGTGTACTTCGCCGCGCCGTTCGCTTGGGGAATGTTGGCCTTGTCCGCGGCGATCATCGTCTTCCGGTGGTGGGGGAAGACGAGTTGCAGAGCGGTTCCGGGTGCACCGCCGCTCTTGAAGTCCTCGGTCGTCACCTCCATCTGCGAGCGCAGCACGCTGTTGGCAGTGTCGTAACCGAGCGGAAGAGTTTGCCCGTTCACGACGACGCTGGTCTTCGAGCCGGCAACCGGCGGGTATTGGAGCTGGGTGTTGACGGTGCGCTGCCACGCGTACGGTTCCAGATCCTGCAACGCCGCGGTCAGCGCCACCGGGTCGTTGACGTCGATGTTGTGCGGCATCGCCGCGACCACTACTTTGTCGGCGGAACTGTTGCGCAGCAACGACATGGGCACGCTCGTTGCGCGCTGTTCGGACCAGTCGCCCTGGTCGGCGTAAATCGCATAGGCGGCCGGGGATGCCACCACCGGATTCGTCGGCGCGGGGGAAACGAAATGGTTGGTGACCGTGACACCGATGACGCCATTCTGGTTGTACCAGATGTTCGAGGTCCCAGTGGTGTCGTCGGAGTCCACCCCGACCCACGCCTGGAACGGGTTGGCCTGGGCGGTCCCCCGGGTCCGATCGAACCAGGTGAACGGGCTGCCATTGGCCATCGACATCGTCAATTCACCACTGCCGACGACGTCTTCATCACCGGCGTAGGACATCGTGACGCCCCAGTCGGTATAGCTCTGGATGCGGACGTTCGTCCATGGTTTCGCCGTCGGCACCGTGCCTGTTTTCGGGTCGACAATTGGGTGCACGCCCTGCAGGCCGATGGTCACCAGCGGGGACTTCTGACCCTGGATAGAGCCGCGGCCGAAAAGCATGGTCGGGACATCCGCCGGATCGGTGTATCCCGTGTAGACGTCGAGAGTGGACGGATTCCACATGCGAACGCCATTGACCGCTTCGTCCAGACCGGCCACCGTCTGTTCGTTCGGCAGATCGACGAACTGGGTCTCGAACGGCTCGCTGACGAAGGGTTTGGTCCGCAGGACCACATTGCCGGCGTTGTTGCCGTCGACCCAGCCCTGGTATTGCAGCCCGGCGCCGTTCCACCAGTCACTCGTCTGAATGGGCTGGTTCGTGTTGGCGTAGGCCCTGAAGAACTCCTCACCGACGATGTTCCCGTTGTTGGCATCGTCGATGAATTCGCCCGGCAGGTTGTAGGGGCGGAAGTTTTGAGCGTTGGTCACGCCCGGCGTCCCCCTGTCCGGTGTGATGCGCTCGGGCCCTTCGAGGATGCTGGCCGCGCCCTCGGTGTTGACGGGTGGGCTGACCGGGTCGGCAGCACGAGCCGCACTGACGTCGGCCGTGACCATCGCCAGGAGGAAGGCGGCGCTGACGATCGTGAACCGTCTGATGCGTGTGGTGGAGATGGACATCGGTGCTCCCGCTCGTCACTGCCGCGAATTTTCGGGTTGGCCTAGTGCGGGCGCGCTCGTGAAATGACGCGCGTCCGTCGTTGCGAAGAACTGAGGCGATCAATGATGGGCAAACGATAGCGCCGCTCCGTCGATGAGGTCATCCGAGGTTTCCCCTAGTAGATCGGCGAAGCCTTCAGCGCCGATCGAGCCGCAGCGTTGTCACCCGAGCGTGCGCCGACACCATGGCTCCCACGGTGGCGTCTCCAAAGGCGCCGTACTTGGTCTCGATAGGCGCTATCGACCTCGTCGAACAGTTCGCCCTGCAGCTGTTGCTCCTCGCCCGATCGGTCGCCGGTTCGGCCGAGGTCCACGACGGCGACGTCGGTCACGAGGCCGATCGCGCGAATTCGCGCCCGTCCCGTTGTCACGGCCCGCCCGAACCAGCCGGTCTCGCGCCGGTGCCAGGAGCGGACGAAGACGCCCTGGCCGACGCACACCACCCACACCGTCGTCCAGCGGCCCAATGCACCGTCCGGCCGAGGCACAGCGATGTTCAACTCGACCGCAGCGTCAAGGAGCTGCAGCTGCTCTGTCGACCACGGTCCGGCCGAGGCGTTCGGGTGCACGTGAATCCCTCCAGCTGTTGGTGGGTTCACCCACCCTGCCGTCAGCCCAGAAAGGCGGCGAGGATCGGGACAAGCAGGTCGACCCGGTGAGTGGCCTGCATGTGGGTGGTGTTGGGCAGGACGGCGAGCTGCGAATTCGGAATCAGGTCGAGCATGAGTCCGCCGTGAGCGACGGTCATGAAGTCATGATCGCCGAGCACGATGAGGACCGGCGCGGTGATCCCGGCCAGTTGCGCATCGGACCAGCCGACGAGGTCGGCATTGGACGACGACTGCGCGGCCAGGAATTCGTCGAAATGCTCCGGATGCGGCGAAAGCCGTTGGTACGCCTCGGTGAAGGCCTCGAAATCCTGCTGCGTCGGCATCCGGGTGGAGGTTGCCATCCGCTCCGGATCGCCGAAGTCGGGGTGCATTCCATCGGGGCGCACGGTGACCGAGACGGGGACAATCGAGCCCACCCGGTCGGGGTGACTCACGGCAAGTGCCATTGCGGTGGCCGCACCCATGCTGTGGCCGAGGACGTCCGCCCGGTCGATGCCCAGGTGATCGAGCAGTGCCACCACATCGGACGCGCTGTTCGCGGGCGTGATCTCCCGATCGATGTCCGCGGTGCGGCCATGACCCTGCAGTTCGACGGCGATCACCTGATGCTTGTCGACCAGGAGCGGGATCAGGTCGCCGAAGCTGAGGTCGATGGTGAGCATGCCGCCGTGCAGCAGCACCAGTGGGCTCCCCGAGCCGTGCAGCTCGTAGTACAGATGCAGGCCGTTGACGTCGGCGTACCCGCTACTGGCGGCGGTCATGATCGAGCCCTTCTTCGAGATCTCTTGCATTCCGGCTCATTGTGCGGGTCACCGTGCTGGGATGGACATCGGCCCTACCATCCGGTGAGATCCACCGTTGCCAACGGTCGTTGCCCAGGACGGAACTTCGCCGGGTCACGATGGGAATTGACGGTCAACCGAAGTCGTGTTGACTCTGAGGAAGGGAAACTGATTGAGCAGCAAGGTCTCTCGAATTGTCGGCCTGGACATCGGCGGTTCGAAGACGCACGCCATCGCGGCCTCGGTCGACGGCCGCGGTGGGTGCCAGGAGGTGCTGGCGGGCAGCGCCAATCTGTCGTCGGTCGGACCGGACGAGGCAACCAGGCAGTTGAGCATCGTGTTGGACGAGCTCGGCCGGGATGACATCACCGCGATCTGCGCCGGAGCCGCCGGCGTCGACTCGCCGGAGCAGGAGATGCGATTGGCGGCGTTGATCCAAGCGCAGGTTCCCGGTGCCGCCGTGCGGATCGTGCACGACACCGCGCTGATCCTGGCCGCAGCCGGTGTGCAGCACGGCATCGCGCTGATCTCCGGTACCGGTTCGGTGATCTGGGGCCGCACGCCGGACGGGCGGACCGCCCGCGCGGGCGGCTGGGGCTACCTGCTGGGCGATGAGGGAAGTGGTTACTGGGTCGGCCGGGAGGCCGTCCGGCACGCCCTCGAGCGATCCGAGCGCGGCGAAGAACCGGACGGGCTCGCGCTGCAACTGACCGCAGACTGCGGCCTGCAGCACCCGGAGCAATTGCTGGACCACTTCTACGCCAACCCCGAAAGACGCTACTGGGCCGGACATTCCCGACTTGTCTTCGCTCTTGCCGGTCGCAGTGACCCCGCCGCCGCGCAGATCGTCGACAGCTTGACCGATGCGTTGGCCCAGCTCGTGCAGACGGTAGCCGGTCGGCTGCAGATCTGGGGCCCCGTCGTGCTGGGCGGCGGCCTGCTCACGCACCAGCCGATCGCTCGAGCCGCCCTCACCGAGCGCCTCGCGGATGCCGGCTTTTCCGACGTCCGGACGCTGAATGATGATCCTGTGCACGGCGCGCTGAAACTGGCTCGGGAAATGGCAGCAGGAGGGTGATACCCGCTGCGCTGCAGCCGTTGCAGTTCTCCATCGGTGCGGAGCGCTCAACCAGACAGGCGCCGAGACCTGTGTGCGACCACGATCACGCCCGCTACCGTGAGCCGATGATCGGGCGGGACGACATCGCCGGCATCGCCGGTGAATTACCAGGTGCGTACGAACAGGCCAGCTACGACCAGGCACCGTCCTGGCGCACCAAACCCAGGATGTTCGCCTGGATTCGGGACGATCCAGAGGCACTCGTGGTGTGGGTGGCGTCCGTAAAAGACAAGCTTGCGTTGATCGCCGCGAATCCCGCCGTGTATTTTACGACGGCGCACTACGACGGCCAGCCGATTCTGTTGGTGCGGATGCCCGAGGTCGACCCGGACGAGGCCCGGGAGCTCATCGTCGATTCCTGGCGGCTGCGCGCCCCCAAGGGCCTGGTCAAGGCCTGGGACGCCGAGCACCCGTCGGACGATTGACCGCAACTTGGGCGCGCAGCCGTCAACCGTCCTTGCGGAACATCCGGTAGTGCAGCACCAGGAAAGGCAGCCCGAAGACCGAGAACGCATGCTCGGCACGGAGTTCACCATCATCGAGATAGACGTCGAGCTGTTCGCTGAAGCCCTGTACGGCCACGGCGGTGAGGCTCCGGCTGTCGGGGTCGACGTAGGCCAGATAGTGGCCCGGATGCTCGAGCTCACTGCGACTGGTCAGGATCAACCCGCCGCCATCTCGCGGCCGGGGGAGCAGGGTGGCCGTGAAACTACCGTGCGGAACCGGGAAACCGACGCTGACGTAGCCCCGTCCCTCGTGCCGGTACGTGGTGTAGATGCCGACGTAGATGGGTTCGTCGGTGTCCGCGAACGAACGGATCCACCCCCGAACCGCGATCTGCTCCTCGTCCGGCAGGGTGATCGTGTCGATCCGACTGCGGATCCCGCGCTGGGTTTCCCGTTGGTTCATCGGGACGTTGGCCTGCCCGAGCGGCCGGGCCAGCAGGTTGCGGTAGAGCAGATAGCCGGGCCGAACCCAGAGGCGCCACTCCGGGACGATGTCGAGCTTGAACCGGGTGGTGTGCTCGTAGAATTCCCGCACCAGCGGATGGACACCGTTGGGGTCGAAACCCGGGCCGGACAACAGATCGAGCGACGCGACGATGCCCGCGTCCGCAGCGTCGCCGGTGTAGGTACCGCCGATCTGACCCGCCAGATCACGGACGTAGCCCGTGCCGACGTACCCCGACCGGGCCTCGCGCGGGACGACGAACGGCAGGTCTTCGGCCGGCACGCTCTCGGCGAGCAGGCTCACCTGCGCGTCGCGGAACACCAGCGCAGAGGCCGAGCGATAGGCGAGCATCGTCGTACCCGCCACCACAGCACCCGACACCGGTCGGCGCGTTGCGGCAAAGGCACCGCCGACGGCAGCACCGAGAAGTGGTCCGAAGGCCACCTTCTGTGGACGGACCCCCAGCAGTCCGCCGAGCAGACCGGTGCCGGTGGCGACGGCGAGCGGGCCGGCGTCGGTCGTCCGGCCGACCAGCCAGCCCACGGGTGCGACAAGTGCTGCACTGGTGACGATGCGCTGCCAGAGCGGTGGGATCTCCCCAGGACGTTGCTGAGCGCGGGCGATCCGTTCGGAGACTGCCAGCCCGACCGCGCCGATCGCCGCGCCGGCAACGGCCGCCCGTCGCCCCCGGTGGGCGACGAGGGCCGCACCCGCCAATCCGCCGATGGCGGCAGCGAAACCCAGCGAGCCGCCTCGCTTCGCCTCGGAACCGGTTCCGCTCGACATGGTGGGAACCTACTCGGCACGTACTGAATTCCACCGACCGAGTCCAGCCCGGTCGGCTTTGACTGTGACGGCGCGTGGCGCGTCTCGGGGGTCAGAGCCAGTTCTTGGCGCGCTGCGGGAGGGCGACCACGGTGGTGACCATAGAAATCGCCAGTCGTTGGTTGGCGTCCAGCAGTGTCTGCAGGAACGCAAAATAGTGCTCGACGGCCTTGATCGGGTCGAGCCAGCTCGGTGCCGGCCAAGGGAGGTCCTGGGCGGTCGGCGTGGACTTCGTTGGCGGCGATGCGGGACCGATGCGCCGCTCACCAGCGGGAGACTTCGATGCGGTAGCGGCGGGTCGCTCGGTCGCGGCGTCATCGGCGACTGCCGACAGTCGGACCCCTCTCGGTCCGAGGGCGTCCGCGATGGAGCTGGATCGTTCCGGTGGCGCGCTGCCGTTGAACAGCCCTCCGAGATTCGGACGCGGACTGGCAGTCATACGGCAACCTCCACTGTGGTCTTGCTCTCCTGACGCGTGATCGCGTCCATCACCTCTGCGGCGAGATCCCCGTAATCGCCGGCCAGTCGCGAGACCGACGAGTCCCGACTGAGCAGGCTGTCCCCGGTGTCGGCCTTCACGCCCTGGCGCAGCCGCTTGATCCGGCTCGACTTGTCGCCGTGGTGCGCCTTTTCCAACTCGTGGGCCAGCAATCCCCGACTGCGCATGTCGACCGCCGCACTCTCCAGGTAGCGGATCGAGGTGCCGAATACCGGCGCGGCACCACCGAGGGTCTCGTTCAGGGCGGCTTCGACCCTGGCGATCAACCGGGTGCTGCCCGCCCTGACCCCGAACAGGGCAACCCCGAGCAGGGTCAGATCGGGGTTGATCGCGCGGGCGGCAGCGAAGCGTTGGGCGACGACGACGAGACCGTCCAGGCTGGCCTCGTCGGATCGGGTGGGGATGATCAGGTAGTCGGACGCGGCGAAGACGAGTTCCTGCAGGATCGGCTCGCCGGGTGGGGTGTCGACCAGGACGAGGTCGTAGTCCTTCTTCGTGCCCTCCGGGCGGACCTGATCCATCGCCGGCCGGAGTCCGGGCAATGACGCACCGCGGGCGCCGCGGGAGGTGTACGCGGCGGCGATGTCCCACAGGGCTGGTCCACCGGGGATGACGTCGAGGCGGTCTCGCACCCCGCGGGTGACCTCGACAGGCAGGCCGTGGGTGATCGCCAGATTCAGGCTGCTGCCGTCGTGCAGCCCGTATCCGAGGTCGCGACCGAGATTGCCCTGCGGGTCGGTGTCGACGACCAGCACCCGGCGCCCATCGGCGGCGAGCCGGCCGGCCAGCCCGGCGGTGAGCGTGGTCTTGCCGACCCCGCCCTTGCCGTTCGCGATCGCGACCACTCGTCGCATGTCGCACTTCCCTTCGCTTGTCCTTTGCGCATCGTCCCGCCGGACAGCAGCCGAGCAGGTGTTGCCACGCCGCACCCGGTACGACGAATGCACGAGATCGGCTCCGGACGCCGCATCCGGACCCGCGGCTCCTCACCCGGGTGTGGTGATGTGGGCGGCGGCTCGATGGGCGGATAGTGACCTCGGCCCGAGGTGAAATGACCTCTATTCTTGTCCGACGGTGAAGCTGACGCCCGGTCCACGTGATCGCCGCACCGACAAGTGATCCAGGACAGGGAGTCCGCAGTGTCCGTTCGGCAGTCCATCGCTCAGGTAGTCCCCGGCGTGGCGGCTCTGGACTCGTACCGACCCAGTTGGCTGCGTAAGGACATCGTGGCCGGACTGATCCTCACCGCCTTGTTGGTGCCGCAGGGAATGGCCTACGCGGAGCTGGCCGGGTTGCCGCCGATCACCGGTCTCTACACGTCGATCATGTGCCTGGTCGGGTATGCGGTGTTCGGACCGTCGAAGGTGTTGGTGCTCGGGCCGGATTCGGCGCTCGGGCCGATGATCGCGGCCTGCATCATCCCGCTCGTCGCCGCCAACGGTGACCCCGGCAAGGCCGTCGCTTATGCCTCGATCCTGGCGTTGATGGTCGGCGCGATCACGGTATTCGCCGGCATCTTCAAGTTGGGGTTCGTCGCCGAGCTGCTGTCGAAGCCGACGCAGATCGGATACATGAACGGGTTGGCCCTGACCATCGTCATCGGCCAACTGCCCAAGCTCTTCGGCTTCTCGGTCGACGGTGACGGTCTGATCGACGAAACGACGCAGTTCGTGGGTGCAGTCGCGGACGGGAAGACGGTGCCTGCCGCGTTGGCGGTCGGGCTGGGGTCACTGATCCTCATCCTGGGTTTCCAGCGGTTGCTGCCGAGGGTGCCAGGAGTACTGGTCGCGGTTGTCCTGGCCATCGTGGCGGTCAGCGTCTTCTCTCTGACGGATCTGAACGTGAAGGTCGTCGGCCCCCTGCCCGAGGGGTTTCCACCGTTCACCATCCCGACCGTTGCGTTCGGTGACCTCACCTTGTTGTTGCTCGGCGCGCTCGGGATCGCGCTGGTCTCGTTGACCGACACCATCTCGACGTCGTCCGCCTTTGCGGCGCGCAGTGGAGCTCAGGTCGACGGAAACAAGGAGATGATCGGGATCGGCGCGGCCAACGTCGCGGCCGGCTTCTTCCAGGGATTCCCGGTCAGCACCAGCGGGTCCCGCACCGCGGTCGCCGCCCAGAACGGGGCCAAGACGCAGGTGACGGGGCTGGTCGGGGCTGCCGCCATCGCGCTGTTACTGCTGTTCGCGCCCGGGCTGCTGCGGAACCTCCCGCAACCCACGCTGGCGGCGGTGGTCATCGCCGCCTCGTTCTCGCTGGCAGATCTGAGCGGCATGCGGCGGCTCTGGCGGCAACGCAAGTCCGACTTCTGGCTCGCGATGGCGGCGTTCCTCGGGGTGGCGCTACTGGGTGTGCTCCCGGGCATCGGGATCGCCGTCGGCCTGTCGATCCTGGACGTCTTCCGACGGGCGTGGCGGCCCTATCACGCGCGGCTCGGCCGGGTACCCGGCATCTCGGGCTACCACGACATGACGGTCTACCCCGAGGCCGCGCAGCTGCCCGGCCTGGTGATCTTCCGGTTCGACAGCCCGTTGTTCTTCGCCAACGCCAACACCTTCCGGGACGAGGTGCTGGAACTCGCGGCCGAGGAACCGCGGCCGAAGAAGATCGTGATCGCCGCCGAACCGATCACCGATATCGATACCACCGCAGCGGACATGCTGGCCGATCTGGACCGGAAGTTGAATGCGGACGGCGTCAGCCTGGCGTTCGCCGAACTGAAGTCCCGGGTCCAGGAGAAGGTGGAGCGGTACGAGCTGACGGGCGTCATCAACCCCGCGCACTTCTACCCGACGATCGGATCTGCCATCAGGGCGTTCGAGGCCGAGACCGGCGCCGCCTGGCCGAGCGAGAACTCCTGACGACGCCGGTCCGCCCGATAGGACTCACCGTCCAGCAGGGAGGTGGACGCCTGCCGACCACCACCAGATCGGCGCCGTCCAGCACTTCGGCCGGGTCGTCGCAGCACTCAGCTGGGACTGCAGCCTGACATCAGCCAGGAACAAAGGGTTCTCGTGACGGTCGTTGACGGCGCGCGCACGACGACCTGCTCGCGGGCCCAGATCATGGTCGGCTGATTGTGTGCGGAAATGTCGCGACGCTGGTGCCCCACAAACCTGCGCCGATCACGGCAACCTTGGTCATCGTCGTCCTGGCTCGTTGCTGGTTGAATCGACGCCGGTCGGCGACTGCTGACGAGCCTGGCAAACAGTCGCGGACAACGCCCGAAATCGGTGGATGGCGGACGGGCGTGATGTGCGTCCCTGTCGCTACGTGATCGGTCTTGGCAGTTTGACGCTCGATGGCGCGGTTGCTCTTGCGGATCCTTCTATCGGGATTATGGTTACCTCGACTGGACGACTGTCCAGACTGTGTAACGAGTTCGCATCGCCCTTGGGGTGGTGCAGACGGTGTCGGCCAGCGTCGACTGAAGGGGCAGTCTGTGAGCACATCAACGGAAGTGCCAGCGAAGAAATCAGGCGGCACTCGGATCGCAGTCCAGAAGTTCGGCACGTTCCTGTCCGGAATGATCATGCCGAACATCGCGGCGTTCATTGCCTGGGGCTTGATCACAGCGCTGTTCATCGAGAAGGGCTGGTTCCCGGTCGCCAAGATCGGCGGTTGGGGTGAGTACGCCAACGCCGGTCTTGTCGGTCCCATGGTCACGTACATGTTGCCGATCCTGATCGCCGCTCAGGGCGGCCGGATGGTCTACTCAACTCGTGGTGCCGTCGTCGGTGTCATCGCCACCATGGGCGCGATCATGAGCACGACGATCCCAATGTTCCTCGGTGCAATGATCATGGGACCGCTGGCCGCCTGGCTGATGAAGAAGGTCGACAGCATCTGGGACGACAAGATCAAGCCCGGATTCGAGATGCTGGTCAACAACTTCTCCGCCGGCATCCTCGGCGGCGCCCTGGCCATCTTCAGTCTGTACATTTTCGGCCCGATCATCACCTGGATATCCGACGCCCTCGGCAACGGCGTCAACTGGCTGATCGAACACAGCCTCCTGCCGCTGGCCAGCATCATCATCGAGCCGGCCAAGGTGCTGTTCCTCAACAACGCGATCAACCACGGGGTCCTGACCCCGCTGGGCATCCAGCAGTCCGCTGAAGAGGGCAAGTCCATCCTCTTCCTGCTCGAGGCCAACCCCGGCCCGGGCCTCGGTTTGCTGCTTGCCTTCAGCTTCTTCGGCGTGGGCATGGCCAAGGCCACCGCACCGGCCGCCGCAGTCATCCAGTTCTTCGGCGGCATCCACGAGATCTACTTCCCCTACGTGCTGATGAAGCCGATCCTGATCGTGGCCACGATCGCCGCTGGCATGGTCGGCATCTTCACCCTGACCGTCTTCAATGCCGGTCTGATATCACCGGCAGCGCCAGGCTCGATCATCGCGGTGCTGGCGGCGACGCCCAGCGGCAGTTTCCTTGGGGTCGGCATGTCGGTGTTGCTCGCCGCGACAACCTCGTTCGTCATAGCGTCGATCATCCTGCGGGCCAGCCGCCGCAGCTTGCTGGATGCCGAGACCGAGGGTGGCCTTGCCGCCGCGACCTCGCAGATGGAGGGAATGAAGGGCAAGAAGAGTTCAGTCTCCAGCATGCTGGTCCGGGAGGAGGAAGAGGAAGCCAAGGCGTCCGGCATGACCCTGGCCCAGGTGGACGAGGCGGAAGGCATCATCCGCGACGATGCCGCGCCGTCGCGACCGGTCCACAAGATCGTCTTCGCCTGCGACGCCGGAATGGGCTCGAGCGCCATGGGTGCCTCGGTCCTGCGGAACAAGGTGAAGAAGGCCGGTTTCGGCGACATCACCGTGGTCAATGTCGCCATCGCCAACCTGACCGATGACGTCGACCTCATCGTCACCCATCAGGATCTGACCGCGAGGGCCCAGCAGAAGGCGCCCAGCGCACAGCACGTCTCGGTGTCCAACTTCATGAGCAGTCCGAAGTACGACGAGATCGTGGAAGAACTCAAGGTGACCAACCCGCAGGGCACCGACGCCCAATCCTGAGCATTGACAATGGGGGAACGCCGTGCGCGTTCCCCCATTGTCGTGTCTACTCCCTGGTATCAGTTCTCCACCCCCCGATGGCCGGTCCAAGATGACCGGTCCACCCGATGACCGGTAGAGCCGCCCCGACGAAGGAGTTCCAGCCGCATGAGTGACATCCTGTCCGTGTCCCAAATCAAGGTGCCGGGGACGGCCACCAGCAAGGACGAGGCGATCCGGGAAGCCGGTCAGATCCTGGTCGACACCGGCGCAGTGACACCGGCCTACGTGGATGCGATGTTCGAGCGGGAGAAGTCCGTCTCGACGTACATGGGCAATTACCTGGCCATCCCGCACGGCACGAACGAGGCCAAGGACGAGATCACCGCCTCGGCGCTCTCGGTCGTCCGCTACGACTCGCCGATCGACTGGGACGGCAACGAAACCCGCTTCGTGGTGGGCATTGCCGGATACGAGGGCGGACACCTGGAGATCCTCGGCAAGATCGCCGTGATCTTCTCCGACACCGACGAGGTGGACAAGATGATCGCGGCCGGATCGGCCGAGGAGGTCTTCGCCCTGCTCAACGCGGTCAACGAAGAATGAGCGGAACCGCAGTCCATTTCGGTGCCGGGAACATCGGCCGCGGCTTCGTCGGGCTGATCCTGCACCGGGCCGGATACGAGGTCGTGTTCGCCGATGTCGCCGACACGCTGATCGATGCGTTGAAGCAGACACCGAGTTACCTGGTCAAAGAGGTCGGGCTCGAATCATCCGAGGAGCGGGTCGACAACTACCGCGCCATCAACAGCCGGACGGACGAGGCGGAAGTGATCGCCGAGATCTCCAAGGCGGACATCGTCACCACCGCGGTCGGTCCGACCATTCTCCGGTTCGTCGCCCCGGTCATCGTGGCCGGGCTGCGCGGTCGTCCCGACGACAGCCCCCCGCTGGTGGTGATGGCCTGCGAGAATGCGATCAACGCCACCGATGTGCTGGCCGAGTTCGTGCATGCCCTGGTGCCCGATGAAGAGGACTGGGCCGCACTGTCGGCCAAGGCGATCTTCGCCAACACCGCCGTCGACCGCATCGTGCCGGCGCAGTCGGCGGAGCACGGGCTGGACGTCACGGTCGAAACCTACTTCGAGTGGGCGATCGAGCGGCCGCCGTTCGACGGGCAGGAGCCGACGATTCCGGACGCCACCTGGGTCGACGATCTCGCGCCGTACATCGAGCGGAAGCTGTTCACGGTCAACACCGGTCACGCCTCGACCGCCTACCACGGGCACGTCAAGGGCATCCACAAGCTCAGCGATGCACTTGCCGACGACGAGGTGAGAGCCAAGGTCGAAGGCGTCCTTGCGGAGACCAAGCGATTGCTGGTCGACAAACACGAGTTCGCGCCGGAGGCGCAGCAGGCCTACGTGGACAAGATCCTCGGACGCTTTGCCAACCCCTACCTGCCGGACACCACCGACCGGGTCGGTCGGCAGCCGCTGCGCAAACTCTCCCGTACCGAGCGACTGATCGGCCCCGCCGCCGAGCTCGCCGCGATGGGCGACCGTCCGGAGTTTCTGCTGGCGACCGTCGAGGCGGCACTGGATTTCGATGTGCCGGAGGACCCGGAGAGCGTCGAGCTGAAGAAGTTGCTGGCGACGCTCAACCCGGCCGACGCGACGACCCGGATCACCGGGCTGCAGCCGGGTGAGCCGTTGTACGACGACGTGCTGGCGATCCTGGAGCGCAAGGTGGCGGCCACCGCGGCACCGACCGCCTGACCGTCACGGGTCGTGCCCACCGAGCAAGAGGAGCAGGACAACGATGACCGAACCCCGGGCGCCGTGGCGGCTGGCCGTGATGACCAGTGGCGGCGACGCCCAGGGGATGAACCCGGCCGTCCGCGCCGTTGTCCGAACCGCGCTCAACCACGGCGCCGAGATCTTCGCGATCTACGAGGGCTATCAAGGTCTGATCGAGGGCGGCAACCGGATCCGGTCGGTGACCTGGGACGACGTCAGCAGCATCCTGAACCGCGGCGGCACCGTGATCGGTACGGCCCGCTCACTGGAATTCCGGGACCGACCGGGACGGCTGCAGGCTGTGCACAATCTGCTGCTCAAGGGCATCGACCGGCTGGTGGTGATCGGCGGTGACGGCAGCCTGAGTGGTGCCGACCTGCTGCGTCAGGAGTGGTCGTCGTTGGTCGAGGAGTTGCGGTCGGCCGGCACGATCGACCAGGCGACCGCCGACCGGCATCCGGCGTTGATGATCGCCGGCCTGGTCGGGTCGATCGACAACGACATGATCGGCACTGACATGACGATCGGTGCGGATTCCGCGCTGCACCGGATCGTCGAGGCCATCGACTCCATCGCCAGCACGGCCGCCAGCCATCAGCGCAGCTTCGTCGTCGAGGTGATGGGCCGGCACTGCGGCTATCTCGCCCTGATGAGTGCCATCGCCGGCGGGGCCGACTATGTCTTCATCCCGGAGAACCCACCCGACCCGGGCTGGGAGGAACGGCTCTGCAAGCTGCTCAAGACCGGTCGGGCGGCCGGTCGACGGAACAGCATCGTGATCGTCGCCGAGGGTGCGCACGATTCGCAGAACGTCGCGATCACCAGCGACCGGGTCCGCCAGGTGCTGGAGGAGCAACTCGGTGAGGACACCCGGGTGACCATCCTCGGGCACGTGCAGCGTGGCGGCGCGCCCAGTGCCTTCGATCGGTCGATGAGTTCGATCCTCGGCCATGCCGCGGTGGAAGAGGTGATGTCTGCGACGTCGCTGAGCGTGCCGCAATTGATCGGCATCCAGGGCAATCGGGTCTCGAAGGTGCCGCTGATGGACAGCGTCGCCAAGACCCGCAAGCTGGCCGATCTGATCGCGGCCAAGGACTATGACACGGCATTGACCATGCGTGGAGACGGCTATACCGAAATGGTGCACGTCTTCCATTCCATCTCGCACGCCCTTCCGTCGGTGAGCAAAAAGGCCAATCCCACCCGGATCGGCATCGTGAACGTCGGCGGCCTCGCCCCGGGGATGAACGCCGCCGCCAGGGCGGCGGTGCGGCTCGGTCTGCATCGCGGGCACACCATGCTCGGGGTGTACGGCAGCCTGCGTGGCCTGATCGACGGCGACGTCCGCGAACTGCACTGGGGTGATGTCGAGGGATGGGGGAGCCGCGGCGGTGCGGAACTCGGGATCAGCCGGGACGTTCCTTCGGTCAAGGATCTCTACGCGATCGGCCGCGGACTGGAGAAGCACGACATCGACGCGCTGCTGATCATCGGCGGGTGGGACGCGTTCGAGGCGATGCACACGATGAACGCCGAGCGCGATCGATACCCCGCGTTCCAGATTCCGATGATCTGCCTGCCGGCGACCATCGACAACAACATGCCCAACTCCGAGCTGTCGGTCGGGGCGGACAGCGCACTGAACCTGATCGTCGACTCCATCGATCGGGTGCGCCAGGCCGGTACCGCGTCCAAGCGCTGCTTTGTGGTCGAGACCATGGGTGGCTACTGCGGTTACCTCGCCCTGCTCGGCGGGCTGTCCGGCGGTGCGGTGCGGGTGTATCTGAACGAAGAGGGCATCGTGCTCAAGGATCTCGCGCACGACATCGAACGGATGGTGGACAGCTTCCGGGTCGGACAGCGGCTCTTCCTGACTGTGATGAACGAGAAGGCCAGCGCGATGTACACCAGCGATTTCCTGTGCCGGCTGTTCGAACAGGAGAGCGAAGGACTCTTCGACGCGCGCAGCGTGGTGCTCGGCCAAACCCAGCAGGGTGGCAGCCCCAGCCCGTTCGACCGGATCCTGGGCACTCGGTTGGCCGCGCACTCCATCGATTGGCTGTCCAATCAGATCGACACCGGCAAGTCCGGGGGCGCCGTCATCGGTTTGGTCGAGGGGAAGGTGCGGATCCTGTCGTTGCGGCGGGCCGAGGAGCTGGCGGACTGGGACCACCGCAGGCCGCTCGACCAGTGGTGGCTGGCGCTGCGTCCGGTGATCGACGTCCTCGCCGGGCGGCTCGCCGTGATGCCGGTCGGCTCGGGCTGACCCACCGGCCTGGGCAGTGGTTACGCGAACGGCCAGACCAACGGGATCACCAGCATCGCCACCGCCAACCAGACGAGCATCGTCACCAGACCGAACTTCCAGTAGTCGCCGAACCGGTACCCGCCGGGTCCCATCACCATCATGTTGGCCGGGGTGGCGATCGGGGTCAGCAGCGACGCGGCGCCGGCGACGGCCACCAGCATCAACACCGCCTGCGGGGAGATCCCGGTCTCGGCGGCCGTCGACAACGCGATCGGCACCACGATCAACACCGTCGCCGTGTTGCTCACCACCTGACCCAGCGCCGCGGTCAGACCGAACAGCGCCAGCAGCAATACATATGGTCCGCGTTCGCCGACGAGGCCGACGATGACCTCCGCGATCAGGTCGGCCGCGCCGCTGGTCTGGATCGCGATGGACAGCGGGATGAGCCCACCGATCAACACCACCGTCTGCCAGGACACCGCCCGGTACGCCTGCTCGACCCCGACCACCCGCAGAGCGACCATCGCGGTTGCCGCCAACAGACCTGCGATCGCAGGTGGCACCGCGCCGGTGGCGAGCAGGACCACCATCGCGAGCAGCACGGCGATCGCCTGCGGCGCCCGGCGGCCCAACGGCACGGTCTGCCGACGCACCATCTCCGGCGAGTCCACCACCAGCAGATCCCTGCTCCGGGCGAGGGATTCCACCGCGGTCCACCGACCGTGCATCAACACCGTGTCACCCTCGGTGATCACGGTGGCGCGAGGCCCGCGGTCCTTCCCCAGCCGGCGGACCGCGAGCACCACCAGGCCGCCGCTGCGGGCCATCCCGGGAAACATCGTGGTACCGATCAGGGCGGACCTGGGCGGGACGACGAACTCGGCAACCCCCGCCTCCCGGGTCAGCATCGCGGTCCTGGTGCGCCGGGTGATCAGAGATTTCGACAGCTTCAGGGTGTTGGCCGCGGCGTAGTCACTCACCACGGCTCCGGGACCGGTGAGTACCAGGACGTCCCCCGCCTGCAGTTCGTGATCGAACCCGACGCTCTCGCCGGCCCCGTCCTGGACGCCGATCAGGGTGAGATCCGCTCCGACCGGCAACTCGGAGATCTGCCTGTCCCGCAACGGCGATCGGCTGCGCACGCGCAGCCGGTGCACTGGATGGTCGAGTCCGTAGTGCTCGACGACGGTGCCGACGTACTCGCTGAAGTCCGCCGGCAGCACGTCCGAGATCCGGTCGGGCAGTAGACGATTTCCGAGCACCAGCGCCAGCACGATGGTGCAGACCACCAGCGGGATCCCGACGATCGCGAACTCGAAGAAGCCGAACCCTCCTCCACCCGCATCCATCGATGCACCCGACACGATGACGTTCACCGGGCTGCCGGACAGGGTCAGCAACGCCCCCGCACTGGCCGCAAAGGCGAGCGGGATCAACATCTTCGACGGCAGTGCGTGAGCCTGTCGTGCCACCACGACGGTCACCGGCAGCAGAGCGGCCGCGGCGCCGTTCGGAGTGATCACCGCACTGAGGACGGCGGCCAGCAGCATCACGGCGGTGAGCAACTTCCACCGCTGGGTACCGGCGTGCCGGACGATCAGCTGTCCGGCCCAGGCCGTGACCCCCGACGCCTCGAGACCCTCACTGACGACGAACAGGCTCGCGATGAAGATGACCACCGGGTCGCCGAATCCGCTCAGCGCCGTCGTCGCATCGAGCACGCCGGTGAAGTAGAGCGCCATGGTGGTCAGGATCGCGACCACCCCGACGGACAGCCGGTTCCAGATGAACAGCGCGACCGAACAGCCCAGGATCACCAGACTCAGCGTCGAAGAGCTCACTGCAATCACCTCCAACGCCTCTTCTCGAACAGGCCGCGCGCCGTTCCCTGATCCTCGCGCACGGCCGGTGGGTCCTGGACTCGGCCCGGCCACTCTCGTGTCACCGCTGGCGTGGTGACCACCCGGCACGGGTCTGACCCGCATGGCACCCTCATCCCATGCGGGTCCTGCATCCGGCCGGCGGATGAACGCGAGATCGTTCGCTCTGATCGCCAATCCACATGCCGGGCGCGGCGCTGCGGTCCGCGTGATGGCCGAGACCGCGGCCGCTCTGCGAGACGCCGGTCGTCCGGTCCGGGCAGAGCTGACCACCTCGATCGGGCATGCGGTCGAACTCGCGGAGCGGGCGTCGGCTGCCGGTGAGGTGACGGTCGCGATCGGCGGCGACGGCATTCTGCGGGCGGTCGCAGCGGGTGCTTCCCGGCACAGCGGCACCATGGGGATCATGCCCTGCGGTCGGGGCAACGACTTCGCCAGAATGGTCGGCATCGGTGGCGCGGCCGGCGGGGTGCGGGCGGGCGTCGCGATTTTGCTGTCCGGGACGGCACGTGCGGTGGACTGTGTGGCGGTGACGCCCGGATTGGTCTCCGGTGCAACAGATCTCGGTCATCAGATCGCGCTGGGCAATCTCTATCTGGGGTTCGACTCGCTGAGCAACGAGCTGGCCAATTCGTTGCCCGCCACTCTTGGTCCGCTGACCTACACCTATCCCGCCCTACGGGTGGCGGTGACGATGCGGCCGCTGGAATTCCGGCTGGTGATCGACGGAAAGCCGGAGGCGTACACCGGCAGCGGGGTGGTCATCGCGAACAGCGCTTTCTACGGGCGCGGAATCCGGGTGGCGCCGACGGCCGACGTTCACGACGGGCTGTTGGACGTGATCATGTTCCGGCAGCAGGATCGCCGACGCAGGGTGGCCGCCCTGCTCGCACTGCGCGCAGGTCGGCATCTCGGGCGATCTGACGTGCGCCACCTGCAGGCACGGCACGTTCAGATACAGGTGGAGCCTGCTCTCGAGGCCTACTCCGACGGTGACCCGATCTGCCGTTCCCCGGTCACGGTGTGGGCGCTTCCCGGGGCTGTCACCCTGCTCCTGCCCTGAGCGCAGGCGGGTGTCTCTTTCGGTGGCGGCCGCTGGCCGAGGTCAGGGCCTAGAGTGGAATCAACCAAGGAGAGAACATGTCGGTCGAAACGATGAGCCGCAGGATCAGCATTATCGAACAGACCTGGAAGGAGGCACCACAGGCCGGTCGCGCCGAATACGTCGAAGAATTGGCGGCGATCTCGACGGGGCTGATGAGTGTCACCGGTCCGGAAGCGGAACGGGCAGAGTGGTTGAGCCGTCGGGTCAATCGTGTCGTTCGGAACATCGGTACCGCCGCCGGGTGAACCACCCGGCCCGTCCGAGCAGAAAGTGATGGCAATTGTCCGAAGGGGCTGCATTCTCGATCGACCAGGAAATCCTGGTGGTGCACGTCGACATTTCCGTGCTGGAAGCAGATGTGGCGGATTTCCTCGCCGCGACCGCGGTGAATGCCGCTGCGTCGCTGGCCGAGGCCGGAGTGTTGCGCTTCGACGTCGTGGTCGACCGGAGTGATCCGACCCATGTGGTCCTGGTCGAGGTGTACCGCGATCAGTCGGCAGCCGCGGCGCACAAGCAGACCGGGCACTACGCCGTCTGGCGGGACACCGTCGCCGCCATGATGGCCAGGCCGAGATCGTCGGTCACCTTCACCCCGCTCGCTCCCAGCACTGCTACAGGGTGGTCCTCGTCCGGGCGGAACCCGCAGGGATGACGACGGCCGGTGCGTTCGACTTCGGGACGGCCGGCCGGATCGTCTTCGGACCCGGTCGGGCCGCCGAGCTCCCCTCCCTGATCGACGGGTGGGGAACCCGTGCGCTGGTGTGCACCGGAGCCGATCCGGAACGTCACCGGCGATTACTGGACATGCTTCCGGTCCCGGTCGAGGTGTTCCCGGTGGTCGGCGAACCCACCGTCGAGATGGCCGGCATCGCCACAGACGCGGCGCGGGCCGCCGGTGCAGACCTGGTGATCGCGATCGGCGGCGGCAGCGTGCTCGATCTCGGCAAGTCGGTCGCCATGCTGCTGGGCAACGGCGGGCAACCCCTTGACTACCTCGAGGTGATCGGTCGCGGCCTGTCGATCACCGAGCCGTCAGCGACGTTCGTCGCCATCCCTACGACGGCCGGAACCGGCTCGGAGGTGACGGCGAACGCCGTACTTGCCTCACCCGACCACGGTCGGAAGGCCAGCGTTCGCAGCGCGTTCATGATCCCGCGGCTCGCGCTGGTCGACCCATTGCTGACCCTCGGCTGTCCACCGGCGGTCACCGCCGCCAGTGGCCTCGACGCGCTCACCCAGTGCCTGGAACCGCTGGTCTCGGGCAGCGCGAACCCGGTCACGGATGCGCTGGCCACGGCCGGACTGCGCAGCACCGCCGCCGGGCTGCGTCGCGCGTATCTGGACGGATCCGATGTGGAGGCACGGACCGACATGGCCTTGGCCGCGTTGCTCGGCGGGATGTCGTTGGCCAACGCGAAACTCGGTGCGGTGCACGGGTTCGCCGGAGTGATCGGCGGAATGGTCACCTCCGCCCACGGGGCGATCTGTGCAGCGCTGCTGGCCCCCGTCACCGAGATCAACGTGCGGGCGCTGCGCGACCGTGAACCGCTGCACCCGGCACTGGACAGGTACCGGCAGGCCGCCGGGGCGCTCACCGGTCGACCCGACGCCACCATCGAGGAAGGTATCGAGTGGATACGGGAAACCGTTGCCGCGCTGGAGGTGCCGGGTCTGGCCGAGCTCGGGATAGGAGCCGGGATGGTGGACGACATCGTAGCCAAGACCGGGACCGCCAGCAGTACCAAGGGCAACCCGATCGTGCTCACCGAGGCAGAACTCCGCGAGGCACTCGACCGCTCGATGAACTGATCGGTCGGGACCGACGCCACCGGCCCGCTGTTGTTAGGGTCGATGGCTGATGGCATCCGCGCCCGTCCCGAACCGAGGCAGGGAAAATGATCTTCATCACCGTCAAGTTCAAGGTCCGTCCCGAGTATGTCGACGGCTGGTTGGATCTGGTCGACGACTTCACCCAGGCGACCCGTCGGGAGCCCGGCAACCTCTGGTTCGAGTGGTCCAGGAGTGTCGACGACCCGAACGAGTTCGTCCTGGTCGAGGCGTTCCAGGACGATGCAGCGGGGGCACATGTCGGCTCCGATCACTTCATCACCGCGATGCAGACCATGCGGCCGGCGATCGCCGAGACACCGCGGATCATCAATTTCGTGACACCCGGCGAGGAATGGTCGCGGATGGGTGAGCTCGAGATCACCTGAATCACCGCGGCCCGTTCGTTTGAGCAATCCGTTGCGGGTGAACCCGATCGGTGGCGCGTGATGTCCGTGACCACCTGATCGTCGTCGATCACCATCGCACCACCCTCGAGCGGAGAACCAGCCTTTGCCACGCAAGCGAGCGAGCCGGCTACCGACGGCCTTGATGAAGGCGTTCCTGCCGACGCCGCCCGCCCGACGTCGGCGTCGCCGGAAGGCCCCGAAGATCTCGCTGCCGACAGTGATCTCGCTGCCGAAGGCTGTCACTCCGCGAAAGCCGACCGGGGCGGCGAAGCCCACGTCGAGCGGTCGACCGAAGAGCGGGACCCGGAAGACCGGCACCGGCAACCGCTCGGCCGGCCGAGGGACCTGGCATCTCCTGCGCTTTACCGCAGCGGTGGGCACGAGGGCCTTTCGGGTGTACGTCCCGTTCGGATTGCGCAGGACGACGCGGGCTCCGATGCTGCTCGCGTTGCACGGCTGCACCCAGGACGCGCTGGATTTCGCTGCGGGCACCCGGTTCAACGACCTGGCCGATCGGCATCAGTTCGTGGTGGTGTACCCGGAACAATCGGTGGCGCACAACGGGCAGCGGTGTTGGAACTGGTTCCGCACCGGTCATCAGTTCCGCGAGCAGGGCGAGCCCGCCATCCTCGCCGGGATCGTCGGCCGCATGCTGGGTGAGCGCACGCGGTGGCGTATCGACCCGGAACGGGTCTATGTCACCGGGATCTCGGCCGGCGGCGCGATGGCAGTGGTGTTGGCCGCGACCTACCCGGAGCTGTTTGCCGCCGTCGGCGTGCACTCCGCACCGCCCTACCGGTCCGCAGCCGGTCCGGCCAACGCGATCGCCGCGATGCAGGGGCGGGCGGTGCCGCCACCGGTGCACACCGCATCCGGTGAGGCGATGCCGCCGATGATCATCTTTCAGGGGACGTTCGACGGGACCGTTCGACCGGTGAATGCCCGGCGGGTGGCCGACCAGTGGTTGGCCGCGCGCGCCACCGATGCCGGCCCCCCGACGGAGAGCGGGCTGGTTGCCCGCCCGATCGGCGCGCCGAGGGTGGCGAGGTCCGGTCCGGCGCGTCCGATGTCGGCCAGGAGCCGTCGCGGTCACACCGTCAGCCGGTGGTACTCCGGTGGCCGAAAGGTGTTGGAACTCTGGGAGATCGACGGCCTCGGTCATGCGTGGTCCGGTGGTTCGACCAACGGTTCGTACAGCGACGCCCGTGGCCCGCGGGCGAGCACCGAGATGTGGAAGTTCTTCGCCGCACACCGTGCGGTCGAGCCCGCCGTTTCGGCCCGGGCGGGGTGACGGCCGGCAACTCGTTCGACGTCGGCGGCGGGGTCACGGCGTCCCGCGCTGATCGACCAAGCGCTCGATGGTCGCGCGCAGCTCGCCCTGCTGCCGGGCGAGCACCTCGATCTGGGCCGAGAGCGACGCGAGAGTGCCGACCAGGCGGTCGGTATCAGCTGATACGGGGTCCGATGCGAGTTCGGCGGCGGATTCGGGGTGATCAGCGAGGGCCTTGGCGCGGGCGGCGTCCTCCCTGGTCCGTTTGTGGCTGACGAACCAGGCGGCGACCGTTGCCGACACCGTGCCGATGAGGCCGATACCGACCATCATGATCACCGATCCGATGAGGCGGCCCATCGTGGTCACCGGATAGGTGTCGCCATAGCCCACCGTCGTGGTGGTGACGACGGCCCACCACAGGGCCGTTCCCATCGTGGTGATATTCGCGCCCGGGGCGTTGTACTCCACCCGCCACTCCAGGAACGCGCCGACCACGACAACGCCGATGACGATCGAGATCAGCGAGCTGGCAATGCGTTCGGTGGAGATCGTCGCGAACGACTTGCGCAGCAGCAGGATCACCCGGAGCAATCGCAGCATGGGCAGCAGAACCATCAGCAGGTCGAGCTTGTGGGTGCGGATGAACGACCAACGGTCGGTGGACAGACCCAACCTGACGAAGTAGTCGACCGCGAAGGCCGCCCAGATGAGCAGGGAGATCACCGTCAGCGTCGGCTGCCACCATGGCGGGCCTTCCGGGGTCAGCCGGGTTGCCGCGAAGTCGGCCAGGAAGACGACCGCGAGAATGTCGAGCGGCTTGGTGGTGGCCGCGACCCAGCGGTCGTACCTCGCGCCGTGGTTGGGTGCGACCTTGGCCGCCTTGTCGGGCCGCAGCCTCTTTGCCCAGTCCGTCCCGCTCATCTAACCCACCGCATCTCTCGCACCGTCGCTGCGATGAATGATCCGGCACAGGGCCGGGTGCCGGTGGGTCCGTCGGCGCCTGTTGGCGCGTCCACGACGGAAATCGCCCTCCTGGGGTGACCTCAACTGATTGCCTGCTTTGTCTTGTGTGTCGGGAATAAGCTAGGTAGAGTAACACCATGGCCCGTCGAGAGCTGGAGATGACAGGGGCAACCCAGGCCGTGCTCGCGGCTCTCGTCGCCGCCCCGGCCAGGGACCACCACGGCGCCGTCCTGCACGCCGAAACCGGTCTACCGTTCGCTCGGATCTATCCGGTGCTGGCGCGGCTGGAATCGTTGCAGTGGTTGGACAGTGGTTGGGGAGAGCCTGCTGTTCACCAGCAGGGCTGGCCGCGCCGTCGCTGGTATCGGCTCAGCGAACAGGGACTGGCCATGGCTCGCGGTGCACTGGCGAGCGCACGAAGTACGGCCGCCCACGGTGTCGGCAGGCTCCGTGCCGCGGGGGAGGCAGTGTGACGGGACAACGATCGCCGCCGATTGGTCCGGCCAGGCTGCCGAACGCCGCGGCGTCGTCTTAGCGGGGAAACCAGGTGACCGAGCCGCACACGTGGGGCCGGCTCGGTCACCAGCAGGACTGCCGAAAGGCCCTTCGGCTGCGCGAACCTCGTCGACAAAGGAGCTCCAGTGATCGAAAAGTCCGCTACCGGTTGGCGATGTCGACTCGGGCGGCATGCCTACGCCAGTCGCCGGGATGACAACTCCGAAACGCCCGGCCGCACGATCCGGGTCTGCATTGTTTGCGGAAAGTACTTCGAGCCGGAGAACGAACCCGAGTTCGACGTCGAGGCCTACCAGCGCAACACCTCGTTCTTCGGCTGATCACAAGGTCCCTGCAACATCCGAACCAGTAGAAGGCGGCACCGCCATGTCCAGCTCAGCGCACGACGCCCATTCCGACTGGCGTTGCCATGTCGGTCGGCATCACTACCTCGTGGTGGAGGACGACAACCCGGAGATGAAGGGGCAGTCGTACCTGGAATGCAGCCGCTGTGGGAAGAAGAACGATCTGGCCAGCCACCAGCCACTCTCGCAACGGGGGGCGATGGGCTTGGGTATGGGTATCGGCGGCGGCTGACCCGATGTGCGAGCCCGACTGCTTGCCGTCGCGTAGAACTGCGCCGAAGAGCAGGCGAAGGTGATCGGCCCGCAGCCGATCGCTCCGGCTCGCTGGCTGGTTGCGGTGGCAGTGCTGGCGTTACCGACAGATGCCCGGGACCGCTACCGGGAGGAGTTCCGCACCGAACTCTGTGAACTCGGCGTGCCGGCACAGCTGGCGCAGGCAGGCAGCCTGCTGGTCGGAGCGATTCCGCTGCGCAATGCCCTGAACGAGCGGGATCTGCCCGATTCCGTTGTCGAGAAACCGGATTGGCGGTGCCGCATCGGCCGGCACCGGTATGTCGGGCAGCAGGACGACAATCCCGAGATGCGCGGGCGCGGGTATCTGCGGTGCGTGCGGTGCGGCCGACCGAAGGATCCGCCCAGCTTCGGCGTGATGCCGCCGGAGGCTATCGGCAGTGGCTGGTGACAGCGGGTTCGGGCGCAGATGCCGGCAATTCCGGTGACGTGGGGACCGTCGTTGAGCGCTGCGAACGATTCCACTAGGTAGAATTCCACCATGTCGGGACCAACGCCGCGGATGACGCAGACCACCCAGGCGGTGCTGCGCGCCCTGCTCGAAGACCCGAAGAAGGATCTCTACGGCCTCGAGATCTGCGCGGCGACGGGCCTGCCCAGCGGCACGGTGCACCCGATCCTGGCCAGGTTCGAAGCCCTCGGCTGGCTGGACAGTGCCTGGGAGCAGGTCGATCCCCGAGAACAGGGGCGGCCGAGGCGTCGGTATTACAAGCTCAATGCGAACGGGATCGCGCTGGCCAGGGACGCGTTGGCCAGGGCCTACGAGACCCGCACCAAGATCGTCGCCCGCTTGCGACCGGCGGGTGAGACCGGCTGATCCGCGTGTCGGACAGGACCCGCGTCGTCGACATTGCCCTATCGGGCGGGGCTCGGCGGCGCAGGAGAGTTCGTCGGTTCGTTGGCGACGGGCGGTGCCGTCGGCCGCGCAATGATGATCGGCGAGATGGCGCCGGTCGCCGGCCCTGCTGCCGTTGTCGAGGTATCCGTTGTGGTCGGCTCGATCACGGCAGCTGAGGCAGCTGCCGTGGTCGCTGCGACGGTGGCGACCGTGGCCAGCATCGTCTCGGTCGCGACTCGGCCGAATTTGACCGTGACGTCGCGGGAATCGTTGACGTTGTGCCGGTTCACCGCGGTGCGGCGGGAGATGGCGACGATCGTCACCGTCCCGGCACAGAGCGCGAGGAGCACGATCACCACTCCCACCGGGCCGGTGAGGGCGATCGCGCAGCCGACCGCACCGAACAGGGCGGCGGCCGGCAGGGTGAGCAGCCAGCCGTAGACCATCCGGCGGGCCGTACCCCAGCGGACCATCGAAAGGTTCCGCCCGACGCCGCTCCCGATCACCGAGCCGGAGCACACCTGGGTGGTCGAGAGCCCGAATCCCATGTGCGACGACGCCAGGATGGCCGCCGCAGACGTCGTCTCGGCCGCGAATCCCTGCGGCGACTTGAGTTCGACCAGCCCCTTGCCCATCGTTCGCATGATGCGCCAGCCGCCGGAGTACGTGCCCAGACCGATGGCCAGTCCGGCACAGGCGATCACCCAGGTCTGCGGCCCCGTTCCCGACTCCTGATATCCGCCGGTGATCAGCACGAGGGTGATCACGCCCATCGTCTTCTGACCGTCCGAGGTGCCGTGGGCCAGCGCGATCATCGACCCGGAGACGGTCTGCGCCCGGCGGAACCACCCCGCCGCCGGTTCGTCGTCGGATGCCGGGAAGAACCGGTGCACCAGGAAGATCGCAAGTGCGGCACCCAATCCGGCGACCAGTGGCGCGATGACGGCCGGCAGCAGAATCTTGGACACCACCACCGAGAAGTTGACACCGGACAGTCCGGCACCGACAAGCACGGCGCCGATCAGGCCGCCGAAAAGTGCGTGGGACGAACTGGACGGCAGACCGAACAGCCAGGTCGTGAGGTTCCACAGGATCGCGGCCACCAACCCGGCGAAGATCATTGTTGGAGTGACGAACGCGTCGTTGACCATGCCGCCCGAGATGGTCTTGGCGACCTCGGTGGACAGGAAGGCGCCGACCACGTTGAGCACGGCCGCAATCAGCACGGCCGTCCGTGGCCGGAGCGCACCGGTGGCGACCGAGGTGGCCATCGCGTTGGCGCTGTCGTGAAAACCGTTGGTGAAATCGAAGAACAGGGCCGTCAGGATCACGACGGCCACCAAGAACAGGGTCGTCGTCATCGGACGCCGAGCCGCTGACAGTGCACCATCGTCACCACCTCCTGCCGGTCTTGCCGGTCGCGCCGTCCCGACATCCTTCCGGCCGCCGAACGGTCGCTTCTTCCGCCCCCGACGGGCTGTGCACCGACAACTCGGCCGCCGTGCGACGAGCGACTGCGGCGTAGTCGTCGGTCATCGTGGTCCGAACCTATTGTCCGAAGCGCCATCACGCCACGGTCGGTGTTCAAGGGATCGGGACCACGCAGTATCGACGATGGTGTGTGGCATCGGCATCGGCATCGTCCCTTTAGGAGGATCTGGTCCCGGTGAATTCACCAGAGGCTTATATAAGTCCGCGGCTGTAGAGTCGTGGTGTGCACGCCTTCGATGTCCTGGGTGACCCGGTTCGCCGTCGGATCCTGGAACTGCTGGCGGAGGGGGAGTCGACCGCAGGTGCGGTGACGGACGTGATTCGTACGGAATTCGCGATCACCCAGCCCGCCGTGTCGCAACACCTGAAAGTCCTGCGGGAAAACGGGTTCGCCCAGGTCAGAGCCGAGGGAACGCGACGGCTCTACTCGGTGGACACTGTGCCGTTGCAGGAAACCGACGCCTGGTTGGACAGATTCCGGCATTTCTGGGCGCCTCACCTGGATGCCCTGACCACCGAATTGGCGCGCGGGAAACGGGAACGCCGATTGTCCGCGGAGCATGCTGTGGCCGACGGTTCGGACGGGCCTGTCGGACCTCGCCTCTAGGCTGACCGCGTCCAGCCAGATGAGAAAGGCCCTCCGTGCCGACGATGACCCTGAACGAGCGAGCAGAACGCCACCTGCGCGCGTTGGTCGGCTCCGAGTCCGCGACGCTCCGGGACGATCAGTGGACGGCGATCCACGCCCTCGTGCAGGAGCGGCGACGGGCCCTGGTGGTGCAGCGGACAGGTTGGGGCAAGTCGGCCGTCTACTTCGTGGCGACCGCTCTGTTGCGCGAGCAGGGTGCCGGCCCGACCGTCATCATCTCCCCGCTGCTGGCGTTGATGCGCAACCAGATCGCCGCCGCGGAGCGGGCCGGCATCCGCGCGGTGACGATCAATTCGGCGAACGCCGAACAGTGGAGCCAGGTCTACGAGCAGGTCCGGGCCGGCGCCGTCGATGTGCTGCTGGTGTCGCCGGAGCGGCTGAACAATCCCGGCTTTCGCGACGAGGTGCTCCCGCAGGTCGCCGCCTCGGCCGGCCTGGTGGTGATCGACGAGGCGCACTGCATCTCCGACTGGGGACATGACTTCCGGCCCGACTACCGCCGGATCCGAACCCTGCTCGACGACCTGCCCGACGGCATTCCGGTGCTGGCCACCACCGCAACGGCCAACCAGCGGGTCGCCACCGATGTCGCCGAGCAGCTCGCGGTGTCGGCCGGCGCGTGGGGGTCCGCGGCAGCGGGATCCGATGACCCGACCGGCGACACATTGGTGCTGCGGGGCACCCTCGACCGCGAATCGTTGCACCTCGGCGTCGTTCGGCTACCCGATCAGCCGACCAGATTGGCCTGGCTGGCCGACTACCTCGCCCGGACCGACGGGTCGGGCATCGTCTACTGCCTGACCGTCGCGGCGACCGAGCAGGTTGCCGACCATCTGCGGTCCCGCGGGCTGACGGTGGCCGCGTACTCCGGAAAGACCGATCCGACCGAACGGGCGCAGGCGGAGGACGACCTGCTGGCGGGCCGGGTGAAGGCGCTTGTCGCGACCTCCGCCCTCGGCATGGGTTTCGACAAGCCGGACCTGGCTTTCGTTGTCCACCTGGGGGCGCCGCCGTCCCCGATCGCGTACTACCAGCAGGTCGGCCGAGCCGGGCGCGCGGTGCGCCGCGCCGAAGTGGTGTTGTTGCCGGGCAATGACGACGAGGCGATCTGGAGCTATTTCGGGTCGCTGGGGTTCCCGTCGGAATCCGATGTCAGGGACACCCTGGACGAGCTCGGCGCGGCCGGCAAACCGTTGTCGCTGCCGGCGCTCGAACCACGGGTGACGCTACGCCGGTCGCGGTTGGAGATGATGCTCAAGGTGCTGGACGTCGACGGCGCGGTCCGCCGGGTGAGCGGCGGCTGGATCGCCACCGGCGAACCGTGGGCCTACGACGCCGAGCGGTACGCGAGGGTGAGTGCAGCAAGGGACGTCGAACAGCAGGCGATGCTGGAATACATCGACACCACCGAGTGCCGGATGCGATTCCTGCGCCGGCAGTTGGACGACGCGGCGGCGGAGCCGTGTGGCCGCTGCGACAACTGCGGAGGGCTGGAGCTGCCGGCCGCCGCTGACCAGGAGTCGGTGGTCGCGGCCCGTGCCGAACTGGAGATCCCCGGTGTCGCTGTCGAACCGAGAGCCCAGTGGCCGACGGCGATGTCCGCGCTGGGAATCGGGCTGTCCGGGCGGATCCCGGCCGGCGAGAAGGCAGAGACCGGGCGCGCCGTCGGCAGGCTGGACGGCATCGGTTGGGGCTCGGCACTCCGCGAGCTGCTGAACCCGCAGTCACCCGATGGTGAGGTTCCGGTGCCGCTGCGGCACGCGGTGGTGGCCGTGCTGGACGGCTGGCTACCGCCTGGCGGGCCGTCGGGTCCTGGGTTCGACGTCGTCGTGTACATCGAGTCGTCGAGTAGGCCCACCCTGGTTCGGCATCTCGCCGAAGGGCTGGCCCGGTATCGGTCGTTGCCGGCCGCCACGTCGTTCGAACTCGTCGATCACGGCCCGGCACCGAGCGCGACGAATTCCGCGCGACACTTGGCGGCCGTCCTGGAACGGCATCGGCTGACCGATCCGTCCGCCGTTGCCGGACAACGGGTGTTGCTGGTCGACGACGCCACCGAGACCGGGTGGACCCTCACCGTGGCTGCCCGCGCGTTGCGGAAAGCGGGTGCCACAGCGGTCTATCCGCTGGTGCTGGCGGTTCGCTGACCAACAGGGGTCGACCGACCTCGGTTTGACGCAACCGCAACCGCAACCGCAGCCGCGGATCCGGTCGGGCGAGGCTGCGGCCGCGGATCCGGTCAGGCGAGGCTGCGGCCGCGGATCCGGTCAGGCGAAGCGGGCAGGAAATCCACCGGTGGCGATAGGGCCCCAGCTGACCGGCTCCAGGCGCAACAGGCACTTGCCCTGGTCGATCATCGCCTGACGGTATTCCGCCCAGTCGGGGTGCTCGCCGGAGATCGACCGGAAGTACTCGACAAGCGGTTCCACCGCCTCGGGCAGGTCGATGACCGTCCCGGTGGTTTCGACCTGCACCCAGGGGCCGCCGAAGTCGTCCGACAACACCAGGACCGACACCCGGGGATCCCGGCGGATGTTTGTCACCTTGGCGCGTTCGGGATAGCTGGACACCACGATCCGGCCCTGCGGGTCGACGCCACCGGAGACCGGCGATGACTGCAGTGACCCGTCGCGCCGTCGGGTGGTGACGATCAGGTGGTGCCGGGGCCGGATGAACTCCAGCAGCCCGGCATTGTCGGTCTCGGTGACGGTGGCGATCGTTCGTGGCATGGATCCAGCATCTCTGATGACGTGGTTGCTCAGCCGGCCGACCCTGGTGCGTGTTCAATCCCTCGGACTGGGCCTTTGCACAGTGGGTCCTCGTCGTGTCGGCTGACGAGATTCCTCGCTCCGGTACCCGCCCGTTGGAGAACGGGGCGGGTCAGCCTTCGATCCCGACAGGATCGCGACCATTCGCGGCCGATGTTCACTCGTTCGGGGGATTACTGACCGGTTCTGCTCACGTTCAGTTGCCGAAACCGGTCGCAGTCCGTAACAATGACTCTATCAGTCCAGAGTCCGATCGGGGGATCGGGCACCGTGCCGGCAGCGTCGGCACCCGCACAGGGGGAACAGCCATGACCAGTTCGACACGGCAGATTTCGAGCAGCGGCCGGATCACCGGCGGGTGGGTGCGCGCGGCCAAGTTCCCGACGGCCAAGGGCCTCTCCCGTGGCTACGACCGTAAGGCCGTCGACACCTTCCTGCTGCAGTGCGGCAACGGCGTCGACTGGCTCAACGGCCTGCTGATCGGCGCGGAGAACGAGATCGATCGGCTCTCCGGCGAGGGGCAGCCGTCTGCACCAGTTCGCAACACCAGCCGGGTGATGACAACTGCCGGCAGCGGCAAGCGCCCGGCCACCGAGCCGGCCCGTCGGCGGAAGCCCCGGGTGAGTGCGGCGGCCCGGACGGTTCGCGCGCGTCCCTGACCTTCGGGCACCTAGGCTGAGGCGAGGGGGTCGCCGATGCCGAACCTGCGAGATCAGCTCGATGCCGTGGCCGGTGACGACGCCGTGCGCCGGGAGATCCTGGCCCGACGCCCCGGCCTTGTCGCAGCGCTGACCACCGCGCCGGCCGCCGCCACTGCCACTGCCGCGAGAACCACTGCTGTGAGCAGCACTGCTGCGAGAACCACTGCTGCGCAGCGGATCCCGTTTGCCGCTGAGCTCGGCATGCTCGACGACCGGCTCGCCGAGGCGATCATCCTGCGCGAGGGCCGGCCGACCCTGCTGGTCCGGGGCGGCAGCTTCGAGCCACCGGAACTCGCCCAGTGGCGAGCCCGGCTGATGCCGTACAAGACCAAGATCGACCGGGCGATCGCGGCTGTCGGCCGGGTCGAGGTCGGCTTCTCGGCGCAACCCTATGTCGGCACCGCCTGGATGGTCGCGCCCGGCGTCGCCGTCACCAACCGGCATGTCGCCGCCGAATTCGCCCTTCGGCAAGGCCGGGGCTACGTCTTCAGGTCCAACCCCGGTGGTCGCCGCCTGGCGCCACGCATCGACTTCCGCGAGGAATACCTGGACAACCGCCCGTTGGACATCGCCGTCGGCAGAGTGCTGTTCCTGGCCGGCGATGCCGACGACGACCCCGACCTGGCACTGGTCGAGTTGACGCCGGCCCCTGGCGTTGTGTTGCCGGATCCGGTGCCGCTGTACGACGGTCCACCCCGGCCGGGCGCGGTGGTGGTGACGATCGGCTATCCGGCCGCCGACCATCGCAACAGCGCCGCCGACCAGGCGCGGCTGTTCGGCGGCATCTTCGAGGTCAAGCGGCTCGCGCCGGGACTGGTGGTCGACGTCGTCGGCGAGGGCCGCTTCACCCACGACTGCACGACACTCGGCGGCAGCTCGGGTTCGGTCGTGCTCGATGTGGAAACCGGCGCGGCCGTCGGTCTGCACTTCGCCGGCGAGTACCTGTCGGCGAACTACGCCGTCAGTTCCGCCGTGATCGCCGATCGAGTGCGTCGGCTCAGGACGATCGGGCCGCCGGTGCTGATCGACCTGGCCGGAACGCGCTTGCCGGAAGAGGCCCGCACCGTCGCCGTCGACGAACTCGCAGACCGCACCGGTTACGACGCAGCGTTTCTCGGAACGGGATCATTGCGGGTGCCGTTTCCGAGGCTGTCGGCGGCGCTGAAGGCGGCCGTGGTCCCGGTCCGCCCGGAGGCCACCGGCGCCGACCGGTACCGCCTTGACTACACGCACTACTCGGTGGTTCTGCACGGACAGCGCCGGCTGGCGGTGTTCACCGTGGTCAACATCGACGGCAGCGAGATCGAGCGGATCAAACGTGCCGGCAAGGATCTGTGGGCGTTCGATCCGCGCATCCCGCAGGCGACGCAGACCGGGAACGAGCTCTATGCGGGGAACGACCTCGATCGCGGACACCTGGTGCGGCGGCTGGACCCGGCCTGGGGACCGTCGGCCGAGCAGGGCGAGAAGGACACGTTCTTCTTCACCAACTGCGCTCCGCAGCATGCCGACTTCAACCAGCGGCTGTGGCTGGACCTGGAGAACTACCTGCTGGACAACGCCGACACCAGGGGCTTCAAGGCCACCGTCTTCACCGGCCCCGTCTTTCGCGCCGATGACCCGGCTTATCGAGACATCATGCTGCCACAGGCATTCTGGAAGGTGGCGGTGATGATCAACGACGCTACCGGTGCGCTCTCGGCGACCGGGTACCTGGTGTCGCAGGCCGGTCTGATCGCCGATCTGGAGTTCGTCTTCGGTGCGTTCAAGACCTACCAGGTGCCGATCCGGGACATCGAGTCGTGGACCGGACTCGGCTTCGGTGCGCTCCGGACCCACGACCCGTTGAATGCCGTCGAGGGGGTGACGGCTGTCCGCGAGCTGACCTCGCCCGCGGACATCGTCATCTGACCTCTTCGACCCTCGAAACCGTCAGACGGGTTCCGGTACCCGGGTCCCGTCGCCCGAACGAGCTGGGCCGGCACCGATGACGTCATCGGTCTGTCCGTCGACATCCAGCCGAGGCAGGATGCGATCCAGCCAGGACGGCAGCCACCAGTTCGCCGGACCGAGCAGTGACATCGTCGCCGGCACCAGCACCATCCGCACCACCGTCGCGTCGATCAGCACAGCGGTCGCCATCCCGACGCCCATCATCTTCACGGTCGGGTCGGCGTCCAACGCGAATCCGATGAACACCGCGATCATGATCGCCGCCGCGCTGGTGATCACCCGGCCCGTGCTGGCCAGTCCGCGGACCACGCTGCGTCGTGGCTCGCCGGTGGCCAGGTAGTCCTCCCGGATCCGGGAGAGCAGGAAAACCTGGTAGTCCATCGAGAGGCCGAACAGGATGGTGAACATCAGGATCGGCACCCAGCTGGAAACCGGGACGGCGTGTGGAAGACCGAGAAGCTGTGCGCCCCAACCCCACTGAAAGACCACCACCATCACACCGTAGGCAGCTGCGACCGACAGCAGGTTCATCACGGCAGCCTTGACCGCGACCACCACGGAGCGGAACACCGCGGTCATCAGCAGCAGCGACAGGCCGACCACGAAGGCGATCACCACCCACAGCCGCTCGGACAGTCGCTCCGAGATGTCGGCAAAGGCGGGCGTCAGGCCGGTCACCATCACCGAATCCGGCAGCTCCGATCGGAGCCGATCGATCAGGACGACGGTCTGCTCGTCCTGCGGACCGGTCACCGGCTCGACCACCAGTAGCGCCGCGGTTGCGGTGTCGTTGATGACGGCGGGCGCAACGGATGCCACGCCGGCATCGGCCGAGATCCGTTCTGCCAGTTCGGGAAGTCGGTCGGCCGGCAGTCGATCGAGATCGACCGCGAGCAGGAACGGCCCGTTGGCGCCCGCACCGTACTCGGATCCGACCAGGTCGTAGGCGATCCGGGTGGTGGCGCTGTCCGGTCCGCTACCGGCGTCCTGCGGCCAGGTTCGCATGCCGAGCACCGGGGCGGCGAGCAGCAGCAACAACGCCAGCGCGGCAAGCGCGTACGGGACGGGGCGCCGGCCGATCCGGGCCGCCCACCTGGCCGTCGCGGTGTCCGGCAGGTCGTTGGCGTTGTCGGTGGCGGTCGCGGTGGCGACTGTGGTGGCGGCGATGGTGGTGGCGGTGGCGTTCGGGACCGAGACGACGGTGGCGGCCACCGGCTTGCGACGTTCTGCACGCCGCAACACCCTGGTGCCAGCCAGGCTGCACAAGGCGGGCACCAGGGTGATCGAGGTGAGCATCACCGCGGTCACCACCAGCAGCGTGGCAACTCCGACCGAGGTGTAGACCGGCAGCCCGGCCAGCCGCAGGCCCAAAAGACAGACCAGCACGGTCGTCCCGGCGAAGACGACGGAGACGCCGGCGGTCCCGTTGGCCCTTGCCGCTGCCGCGCGCACCGGCAATCCGGCCCGCAGTCCCTCGACATACCGGGTGACCAGGAGCAGCGCGTAGTCGATGCCGACGCCGATCCCCACCATCGTGGCGATCGTCGGGGCCGTGTTGCTGACGTCGGAGAACCCGGCAAGCACAGTGATCAACGATGAACCGACGCCGAGCCCGATCAGCGCAACCGCGAGCGGCAGGCCGGCGGCGATCACCGAACCGAAGGCGAAGACCAGGATCACCAGTGCGACGCCGATCCCGATCAGTTCCGCGGTTCCGCTCGGCGGGGCGAAGTTCTCCGGGACCTCGCCGCCGAGGGCGATCTGAACGTCGGGTCCCTCCAGTTCGGCCGCGGCCGTCCAGAGTGCGTCGACCGCCTCGGAACCGTCGAACGCGGTCACCGGGACGCCGTAGTGCACCGACAGCAGGGCGGTGTCCCCATCTGCCGACATTCGGGCGGGCTCCACACCGGTGACGTGCGGCAGTGCACGCAACCGGTCGCCGAGAGCGGCCAGACCGGCGGGATCGACCGTGCCGTTCTCGGCATGCACGACCACCCGTGCGCCCGAACCCAAGGTGCCGTCGAAGTTCTCGGCCAGGAAGTCCGCGCCGACCTGGGCCGGCGACCCGGCCACCCGATAGTCGTCACGGGGTTGGCCGCCGACCGCCAGTGACAGGCCGACGGCGACGGCCAGGACGGCCAGCCAGGCAGCGATGGTGCGCCACGGGTGGGCCGCGGCGACGCCGCCGAGGCGGAACAGCAGTGCGCTCATGAGAATCCTCCACAGACAGGCCGACCACGACGGCCGGCACGGAGCAGCGTCGCCCCGCGCACTTGACGACGACTTGCCGTTCACCAGCGGCGCTCTCCGACCAGCGCGACCCTTGTCCAGGGCGTTTCCGCGATATCGACAATTCGGACATTGAACCGCAGGGCGACGTTCGCCGAGGGCGCGTCCGGCGTGTCGGCCGTCCTGCAGGTGCGACACGCCCGAGCCCGCGCTGCTTCGGGGGTGCATCTACCGCTTTCGTCATGCTGTGCAACTGCCCGGATGCGGTCACTCGGCCCCGGAAGCACGTCGGGGTCGGGCGTGTCGTTCCGGTCACCGCACGGTCCCAGCCCGCAGGACTCAGCTGATGGCCGGTCCGCCCCCGACGGCGTCCAGTCTGCGGCGTGCCAGCTGGACCCAGCTGTCGTTGCCGCACTGCAACGCCACCGTGATGGCTCCGGCGTAATGCTCCCGAGCGTCCCGCGGGCGGTCGAGCAGCAGAGCGAGGTCGCCGAGCACGATGTCGACCGGGCCGACCGCGAACGAACCGGTACCCGCCCCGCCGATCTGACCGCGATAGGGCAGCAGGTCGGCCGTCACCTCGGCCGCCTCGGCCCGCTCGCCGAGTTTCGCCACGATCATCCCCCGCATGGTGAGCAGCAGGCAGTGGAAGAAATCCCGGCGCACGGGTCGGATGACCCGCCGCACCTCCCTGGCCTTGTCCATGCGGCCCTGCGCGATCAGCGGCAGCGCGAGCAGGTCGGCGATCACGTCCGGCGCGCTGTCGACACTGCGGACGGCGTCGGCCAGCTCGCCCTCCCGGCCCTGGCTGATCCGCAGGGTGAGGAATGCCAGCAGAGCGATGCCGTCAGCGTCGAGAGCACCGCTGGCATGGAGCATGTCGGCCGCCCGGGCATACGACGCCTCCGCATCGGCCATCCGATCGGTCAGGTGGGCGACCAGCCCGCGATGCATCTCCACGGTGCCCTCGGCCTGCCGCCAGCGGTAACGCCGGACCAGCACATCGAGCGCGTCGATCTGTTCCGCCATCGCGACCGGATCGGCCCGGACGCCGTGGTAGTGCAGCATCACGTGATGGCCGAGCAGGGCGAAGACCGCCAGCCCGGGCAGCTCGCCGATCTGCAGCAGTTCGCGGCCGATCCGCAGCCGGTGCGCGATCTCCAGCTCCGCCGACACCACCGACGACATGGCATGCAGCGCAAGCCCGATCAACGCGGGATCGCCCACCCGGCGGGCGATGCGTTCGGCCTCCTGGGCTGCCTGGGTGGCCTTGATGTTGAGCTCGCCGCCGGTCTCGGCGACGAGGGTGCAGAGCAGCCGGCAGCGTTGGGAGTCGTCGATCAGCTCGGGGTCGGTCCAGGTCAGGGCAGCGTCGATGAGTTCGATCGCCGTCGAGTTCAGCGACCCGTAGGGCCGGGTGATCCAGGGGGTCGGCAGATCGGCGGCGGTGAGCGCCCGGATCAGCAGGTCGCGCCGGTTGTTCCGGTGCGCCAACGTCATCGCAAGATCGCGGGAGGCGAGTGCCGCGATGCTCGCGCCGGCGGCGATCTGCGATCGGCTCAACCTGGCGATCAGTTCCACCCGCTCGTCCAGGTGCAAGGTCGGTTCGGCGGTCTCGGACGAGTGGTGGAACAGCGTCCGCTCGACGGTCGAATCATCGGGCGTCGGGTCCGGTAACCGGTCGAGATCCGCCAGCGCCTGGGCGAACAATTCGGCGGCCGTCTCGTGGGCGTACCTGGCGACCGCCTGCTCGGCGGCACGGACGCCCGCATCGACCGCGTTCCTGGCAGTGGCCGCCGTCCCCGCCTGGTGGTAATGGTGGGCGAGCGCAGCGGCATCCCCGGGCCGGACCGACGCCAGCGCGCCGGCGATCCGCGCGTGCCAGCGTCCGCGCCGCAGCAGGGGCAGGTCGTCGTACAGGGTGTCGCGGACCAGGACATGGCCGAAACGGACCGACCCCGATGTCGGTTCGGTCAGCAGACCGGCCAGCACGCCGGCTTCGAGCGCGTCGAGCACCGTCTCCTCGTCGACCTCGGCGGCCAGCACCAGGATGTCGATGTCGACGTCACGGCCGATGACGGCGGCCAGTCGCAGGACCGCGACGGTGATCTCGGGAAGCCGGGCGAACCGTCGGCGCAGGACGTCACGCACCCCTTCCGGCACCTTGGACGTGGCCACCAATCTGCCCTCGCTGCCGAGCAGTCGGGCGCTCTCGGTCAGGTAGAACGGATTGCCGCCCGTTCGGTCCACCAACGCGCGCAGGGTCGGCTGGTCCGGTTGGACGCCGGCGATCGACCGGATCAGCCGGGCGGCCTGCGCGGGGTCCAGTCCGTCCAGCGCAATCCTTATCGGCGGTACGGCGGCCAAACCCGCCAGCGCATCGCGCAACCCGGCAGGCACCTCGGCCGGCCGATACGCGGCGATCACCACCAGCGGCACCCCGGAAACGCCCGCGGCGACGCCGTCGAGCAGCGCCAGGGTCTCCGAATCGCCACGGTGCAGATCGTCAAGAAACACCGCCAGCGGCCGGCTCCTGGCCGCTGCCGTCAGGTAGCCGACCACCGCCCGGGTGAGCAGGAACCGCCCGAATGAGGCATCGGATTCGCCTGGCGTGGTGGGGATGTCGTCGATCAACGGGGCCAGCGCGGGTGCAAGTCGACCGGGATCGACGTCCGCTGCCAGTGCCTGCAGCGCCTCCACCCAGGCCCAGGCCGGCGGTGCCCCGGCCGACTCCGGACAGCGGCCGACCACCACCCGCCACTGGTTGGAACGCAGCTCACGCGCGAAGCGATCGACGAGGGCGGACTTGCCGGCGCCCGCTTCACCGGCGATCAGCACCACCCGGCGCTCGGCCCGACCTGCGGACTCCGCGGCCAGCGCGTGCAGCGCGTTCAGTTCCACGTCCCGGCCGAAAAGGTCCGATGACTCGGCCGTTGTCGGCGCACCGGGAGTGTGAATCGGCGGCGTGGAAGTCGGAACCGGGCTAGGGGCTGCATCTCCGGCCGCCCGGTCGGCGGGACTGCGGGTCTCGTGGACGGGCGGCCGGGTGATCGCCAGCCGCTGGCGCAGCACATCGGTCTCCACCTGCAGCAGGGCCGGCCCGGGGTCCATGCCCAGCTCCTCGGCGAGGATGTCCCGAGCCCGCCGCAGCGCGTCGAGCGCATCCGCCTGCCGGCCGCCGGCGTACAGACTCATCGCCAGCAGTCGCCACCCCTCCTCCCGCAGTGGGTGTTCGCGGGTCAGTGCCTCGGCGGCCATCACCGCCTCGTGGGCTTCGCCGCCGCGCAATACGGTCTCGCACCACCGTTCCCTGGCCACGATCCGCAGGCCGTCCAGCCGGGCAGCCTCGGCGACGGCCCACGACTCGGTGGCGAACTCCGCATAGGCAGGGCCGCGCCAGAGACCCAATGCCTCGTCCAGCAGCACCCGGGCCGCCGCCGGGTCCGGTGTGTCGTTCGCCCGCCTGACAAGGGATTCGAACCGCCACGCGTCCACCGCGTCCTCGTCCACCCGGATCGCGTAGCCCGGCGGTTCGCTGACCAGGATCGCGGCCGGACTGCGGGGTGCCCGGTGCGGTTCCAGGGCGCGCCGCAGGTGGCTCACGTAGGCCTGCAGGGCGCCGATCGCCCGGCGCGGCGGCTCGCCGTTCCATAGATCCTCGACCAACCGGTCGACGGACACCACCTGCCTCCTTGCCACCAGTAACAGGGCGAGCACGCTGCGTTGCCGCGGACCGCCGAGGTCGGGCGGGCCGGTGACGTTCGGCTCGAGGGTTGCCTCGAGCGCACCAAGAACCCTGAGCCGCAGCATGATCCGGGCAGCGTATCGCCGTTCGGGCACGTCCGGTTCAAGTGGGCTGCAAGTCGGTTGCTAGCTGCCCGGGCAATGCTGGCTTCCCAGATGCCACCGACGGCCGCCCTCGGGCCGGCCATCGGCACCCACCACCGTTCGATCCCAGATCAGTTGTCCGCCATCAAAACAAGGAGACCACCATGACCGCAGCGACCACCGACCGACCCGACACTTCTGAAATGGTCTTCGTGCACAACGCTTTTCGCCAGCAGTTCCGGGCGCTGCCGGGGCTGGTCAGGGACGTCCCGAACGGCGACCGGGCCAGGGCCAAGGTCGTGGTCGACTTCCAGCAGGAGCTGACCACCGCGCTGCATCACCACCATGAGGGTGAGGACGAGCTGATGTGGCCGCTGCTGCTGGAGCAGGCGCCGATGGACAGCGAGCTGATCCTGCGGATGGAGGAGCAGCACGAGCGGATCAGCGAGCTGTACCAGCGGGCCGGCGAGAACGCCATGCAGTTCGTCGCCACCGCGGACACCGCATCGGGTGCGGAACTCGCCGACACTCTCACCGAACTCATCGATGCCCTGGAAGAACATCTGCACGACGAGGAGGTCTACATCCTGCCCCTGGTCGAACGGGTGATGACCGTCCCGCAGTGGGAGGCCCTCGGTGAGCGGGGCCGGGCCGGCATCCCGAAGGACCGGCAGCTGGTCTTCCTCGGGATGATGTTCGCGGCCAACGATCCTGAGCGCAATCGCGAGTTCCTCGCGATCATGCCGTTGGCCGCGCGGATCGCCTGGAAACTGCTGGGCCGCAGAACGTTCACCAAGGAGTACCGGAAGATCTACGGCACCGATCCGGTCTGAGCCGGTCGCCGGCAAATTGCTCTGCGTGACGAAGTATCACCGCCGGGGCGCATCCTCTCCTGCCACCCGTTGGCCGGGACACGAGCGCCCCGGGCGGTGCTCCCCTGGGGGGAGGGCATCGACCGGGCGTCGTGGCCTGCCCTGGTGAAAGGATTGCTCTCTCATGTACGGCTTTCTCCCTGCGTCATTCCCGGCGACCAAGCGGCGCGCGCCGGTGGCCGCCCCGCTCGCCCTGCGCGTCGCGCAGGTTCCCGCCACCGGACCGGCAGCTGCCGCCCTGCCGCTGGCGCTTCGCGAGATCGACAGCGCCGCAACGTACGAGGCGTTGTCGACGCCGGCCGGCGACCTGGTCGCGAACGGTCGGCTCGCCAAGTTCCTGGTCGACCTGCGGCAGTCGGCGAGCCCGGAGATCTATTTCGTCAACGGCAACTTCACCCGGGACGGTGAGGTGCCGGACGAGGCGAAGTTCCACTTCATGTTCGCGCAGGCGGTGCTGAACATCCCGGAGCGCCTGGAGGAATTCAACCGGGTCACCTATTTCAGCCCGACCAAGCGTTACGCCGCCGGCGTGCTGCACACCTACCTGCTCGAGGGTTCGTCAGAACCGGTCTATGGGCTGCAGTTCTATCCGCAAGACGTCATCGCCGAGCAACTGGTCGTCGACGTGGTCACGGCGGTCGCCGCGAAGATCACCATTCCGGCCGCCAGGTTCGCCTTTGTGGCAACCGGAACGCAGCAAACCGTGACGACGGTGCGAGATCGGTTCACCGCGGCCGGCATCGAGGTGACCAGCATCGATCAGCTGCTGGGCGCCATCACCTACCTGCCCCTGAACGCCGGCGAGGCCTGGGGCTTCCTGCGGATCTTCCCGGCCGGCGATTCGCTGACTCCCGCTGACATCCCGGTCTTCGACGAACTGCCGCTCGACCTGTCGGTGGTCGCCGGGGTGATCACCCGTGCGGTGCAGGACAGCAACTCCCACGTCAACCTCAAGTCCAAGGAGCGCGGCACGCCGAACATGGTGCTGCGGGACGCCGGGCCGGACAATCCGAAGCTGGCGTCGTGGCAGGACAAGCCGGTGCATTTCGTGGTGACCAAGAGCGATTTCCTGATCGAGGCGAGCACGGCGGACGAGGTGGCGCAACGGCTCGCCGAGCGGAACAACCGTCCCTGGATCCCGCTGCAGTGGGAGCCGGAGACGCAGATCCGGTCCTACGACGAGATGGCATCCGGGTCCGCCGCCAAAGCGTTGGCGTTCTCGAAGCGGTACGGCAGCAAGGCCGCCAATCTGGGGTTCCTCGCGCACCGGACGGTTCTCGGCCGTGCCGGCACGGCGGGCACGGTCAGCAACCGGTTCGGCTACGACCTGGTTCCGGACGGATTCGGGATCCCGCTGACCTTCTACCGCAACCTGGTCGACCATCCCGACAATGCCCACCTGCGGGCTGAACTCGATGCCCTCATCGCTGCCGAGAAGGCCGGCACACTGTCGTCGGCGACCCGCGCCAAGCACGTGTACGACGTGCAGACCTGCTTCCTCAACGCCACCATCCCGCCGGGGGATCTGGAAGCGGTCAAGGTCAGGCTGGCCGAGCTGCTGCCCGGGGTGAAGAAGATCAAGATCCGGTCCAGCGCGAACGCCGAGGATGTCCCGAACTTCGACGGCGCGGGTCTGCACGACAGTTTCGCCGCAACGGTGGGCAAGCAGGACAACCCGGACGGCTCCTGCTCGTTCGACGTCGAGGACGAGCCGGGCGGTGCGGTCAAGCGCAAGGTCTCACCGAAGTCGGTGGCCTGCGCGATCAAGGGCGTCTACGCCAGCCTGTGGAACCAGCGGGCTGTCGAGGAAAGAAGTTTCGCCAGGATCGACCATGAGACGGTGGCCATGGGCCTGTCCGTCGTCCCGACCTACGATGCCGAATCCGATGTCACCGCCAACGCCGTGGTGGTGACCCGGGTGATCAACGCCGAAGGCGTCTTCGGCTACACCATCTCCGCGCAGGCGGGGAACAACCTGGTGACCAACCCCGATCCGGGCACCGAGACCGAGGTCAGCATCGCCGGTATCGGTCTGGGCACCGAGCCGACGTCGTTCACCATCACCCGCTTCGCCAAGCCGATCGCCGGCGAACCCGCGCGGACCGACCCGGTGCTGCCCAAGGAACAGATGCTGGCCCTGGTCGACATCGCGGTGGCGGTCGAAACGTCCTACTGCGCAGCGAAACCGGACTACTACGACGGCAGTTGCCGGTTCGTCGTGGTGGACAATGAGAAGCCGACATCGCTGGACATGGAGCTGAAGATCCTTCAGAACGGCCAGTTCGTCTGCAAGCAGGTCCGCGAATTCGGCGGGAAGTAGCCGGCAAAGACGCGCCCGGGAGGTCACGCGGTTGCGATCGCGGCCGGCGGGCGGGGACATGCCCGGCCCCACCCGGCTGACCGGGTCAATCTCCTGCTGGTGGATGACTGCAGCACAATAGGAGCGCCCACTGCGCCCCAATAGCTGCGCAACCCGGGCGTGCTGCCCGTGCTCATCAACCCGCCGGTGGCTCGCCCTGCCCGCGCCGAACTGGTCAGCCGCCCAGCGCTTCCCGGTGGGCGGCAGCGCGTTCGACGTAGGCGGCGGCGCTGACGACGTGGTGCGCCTGCTCGGCATCTGTCAGCTCCCGGCGGATCTTCCCCGGAACACCGGCCACCAGCGAACCCGGCGGGATCTGCATGCCCTCCAGCACGACCGCGCCGGCGGCCACCATCGAACCGGCGCCGACCACGGCGCCGTTGAGGACGACCGAACCCATCCCGATCAGGCAGTTGTCCTGCACCGTGCAGCCGTGCAGCACAGCGGCATGCCCGACGGTGACCCCACGCCCGACCGTCGTCGGAAACGCTGGATCGGCGTGCACGATCACCCCGTCCTGGATGTTGCTGTCCTCGCCGATCGCGATCGACGCGCTGTCGCCGCGCAACACCGAGCCGTAGAACACCGACGCGCGGGCATCGAGCCGGACGTCACCGATCAGCGTGGCATTCGGCGCCACCCACGCCTCCTGGTGCACCACGGGGGTGTTGCCACCGAACGGAATCTGTTGGTGCGCAGCGGTCATCGATCTTCTCCTCGTCGAGGTCAGCGGGCGTAGCGGTGACAAGCACGGATCACGAACGGGCGACGACGAAGTCAACCAGCCGGGTAGGGGCAGTGGCGATCTCGGCCCAGTCACCGTCGAGTTCCAGCACCGCGACGGCCGGACGTCGGGTACTTGGCGCGCATAGCGTTCAGGGCAGCCGGGTCGGAGTCCTTGCCGGCGAGTTCGTCGGCAAGATCCGGAAGGCCGGGTGCATGGCCGACGACCAGCAACATCCGGTCGCCCGCGTCGGCGGCAGCGATCAGCGCGACGAGGTCCTCGGCGTCGGCGCCGTAGACCTGATCGGTGAAGTCGACCAACGCGGTCGGTGTCGCGAGCCCGGATGCGTCCAGCGTCTGCCTGGTGCGCTCCGCGGTCGAGCAGATGACATGGTCGATCGGCGCCAGGTTCGCGGCGATCCACCTTCCGGCGAGGCCGGCCTGCCGCCGACCGCGCGGTGCCAATGGGCGCTCATGATCTCCGACCCCCGGTGGGTAGGCGGACTTACCGTGCCGCAGCAGGACGAGCGTCCGGACGGTCGGCGACGGATTGGCGGCGGTGCTCATCGGCCCATCCAACCCTGTCCGGCGATGATCCACCGGGCAAGTCCGCCAAGGATCAGTGTCGCCGGCACGCTCAGATGGCGAATCCCTCGAGAAGGCCCGTGTAGCTCTTGGGTAGCGGGGCGGCGTACTCCGAGCGCGTGCTGGTGGTGAGCCCGAGCGTCACCAGCGATTCCACCGTCTTGGTGGCCGCAGCCACCCCGTCGATGACGGGGACACCGGTGACCTCGGTCAGGTACTGGCACAGGTCGGCCATGCCCGCGCAACCCAGGACGATGACGTCGACGTCGTCGTCGGCGACCGCGCGCTTGCATTCCTGGGCGATCGTGTCCCGCGCGGTCGAACCTGGGATCTCCAGATCGAGGACGGGGATCTCGCAGGCCCGGACGTTGCGGCAGAACTGCGCCATGCCGTAGCGGTGAGCAAGTTCCCAGGCCCGGCCGCGGGTGCGGTCGAGGGTGGTCACCACGCTGAAGCCGCGACCCAACATGCTGGCCGTGTGCATCGCGGCTTCGGCGATCCCGATCACCGGTCCCCGTGCGAGCTCCCGGGCGGCGTCCAGACCGGGGTCGCCGAAGCAGGCAACAACGTAGCCGTGCACGCCGTCCCGCTCACCCTTGCCGATCTCGGACAGCAGGCCGGGCACGGAAAGTGCTTCGTCGTAGTGGCTTTCGATGGAGGCCGGTCCCATCGTCGGGTTGGCCGCCTCGATGGTAGTCCCGGCGGCGGCAACGGCCCGGGCGCTGTGACCGATCTTCTCGGTCATCGAACTGGTGGTGTTGGGATTGATGACCTTGATCAGCACGGTGTCGTCCTTTCGTTGTCGCGGCGTGGGTTTCGCGGGGGTCAGCCGAGCTCCCGACCCCGGCCCCATTCCCGGGCGCGCTCGATGAGGAGCCGGGCGATGGCGAGATCCTGGATGGCCACGCCGACGGAGTTGTAGAGGGTGATCTGGTCGGCGCTGGTGCGCCCGGGCGCCTCCCCGGTGATCACCTGGCCGAGTTCGGTACGCAGGTGGTCGTGGTCGATCGCTCCCTCGGCCAGCGCGAGAACGCTCTCGCCGGATTTCTGGACGGAGATCTCGTAGTCGTCGACCACGACACGAGCGCGGGCCAGCCCGTAGGAGTCGATTTCCCGGTGATCGGCCCTCGGCGGGGCGCCGACCGCGTTGATGTGCTGGCCGGGCCGGAACCAGTGGCCGTCGATGATCGGCAGGCGGGACGGGGTGAGGGTGCAGACGATGTCCGCGGCCTCGACGACATCGCGCGGGGATTCGACGGCCTGCACCGGCAGGCCCTCGGTGGCGATGTCGTCGCGGAACTGCCGGACCGTGGAGGGGGACCTGGACCAGACCACGATCCGCTCGATGGGCAGCACATTGCACACGTGGGCGACGTGCTCGCGAGCCAGCTGCCCGGCCCCGACCAGTCCGAGTACCGAACTGTCGGGCCGGGCCAGATGCCGGGTGGCGACCGCGCTGGCCGCCGCGGTCCGATCCCGGGTGGGGATCCGGCCGTCGATGACCGCGATGCACTCGCCGGTCGAGGCCGAGTTCACCATGATCATCGACCGCTGGGCGGGCAGGCCCCGCTCCCGGTTTCCGGGGATGTCGGCCATGAACTTGACGACAGCTAAGTCGTGGCGAGCCGAGATGGCCGTCATGGGAAGGAACCTGGCGTCCGAACTCGGTGCGTCCAGGGTGGTGATCGGTGGCTGGACGGCGTCTCCCGTCGCAAGGTCGGCGTGGGCTTCTTCGACCGCGTCGATGACCTCCTTCGTGCTGAGCAGGTCGTCGACATCGGACGCGGACAGAAAGAGCGTCATCGCAAGGTTCCTTCCGTGGATCGTTCGGCGCGGAGGGCGTCGGTCAGGCCACCGGGACCGGACTGGCGGCGGTGAAGCGGGTGGTGATCAGTGCGTCGAACGACGGTGCGGTGGTGACCAGGCCCGCGTCCTGCAGGATTCCGGTCCACCGGTCACAGGCCGCGGGGTCGACGCTGGTGGTGTCCCAGGTGTGGCTGGCCAGCAGTTTCGCGGTGGCCGACTTCAAGGCGGCGAGCGGAACGTCGGGCCACATGTCGGTCAGGATGTCGGTGACCGAGTCCACGGTGGCGTCCGTCAGCGCATCCATGGCCTCGCCGACCGCGGTCACAAACGCGGACAGGGCGGGGGCGAGTTCATCGAGCCGCTCGGTCTTGCAGTAGTACACGCTGTTCGGCATGATCCCGCCGGCCTTGGCGTGCTCGAATGAGATGTACCCGAATCCCTTGTCCTGCAACACGGTTGCCGTGACCAGGTCGGCGATGATGGCATCACCGAGCCCGGCCTCGAACAGTTCGACCAGCATCGCGGTGGACAGGTCACGAACGAACTTGGTTCCGGACGGGTCCACCCCGGCCTCACGCATGAGGCCGGCGGTGAACTCGTACGGGGCGCTGCCACCCGCACCTGGTGCCAGGACGGTCTTCCCGGTGAGCGAGGCGAGGGTGAAATCCGGGGCCGGCTGCCGGGTGACGATGGCCATCGGGAACTGGTGATTCAGTTGCCCGACCACCGTGTAGTGCCGGCCGGAGCCGGCAAACATCGCCGGTACCCACAACCCGCCGAGGGCCACATCCGCAGCACCGCTTTCCAGGTCATCCAGCACCCCGGTCCACGGGTCCCGCGCCACATTGGTGACCTCCAGGTCGTGGTCGGCGAATAAGCCCCTGGCCTGGGCGTAGTACTCGGGCAGGTAGTTCAGGCCGCGGGCGGTGGCGGAGATCTTCAGGTGCTGCATGACATTTCCTTTCAGGAAAGCGTTGTGGTGATGATCTTCGGGGATGGATCAGGTTGGTCAGAGAATTTCTTCGTTCACCTCTTCCAGGGAGCGGCCCTTGGTCTCGGGGCTGAACCGAGCGGCGACGATCAGCAGGGCGTACATCACGGCGACCATCATGAAGACACCGGCCAGGCTGAACCGGTCGAAGAGGAACAGCGCGACGAACGGCATGATCGCGCCGGCGATGTTGCCGATGCCGTTGACGATCGAGGTGCCCTGGGCACGGATCGAGGTCGGGAACACCTCTGGTGACCAGGCCGCCAGGGTGGTGTTCAGCAGCATGGTGAAGAACTGGAACGTGGCCCCCAGGATCAGAATCAACGGGGTGGTGTCGGCGAACAGGGCGAACGCGACGGCCGTGATGCAACCCAGGATCGCGGCCCCGGTCACCGCCGTGCGGCGGGGTGCCCGGCTGGCCAGGAACGCGGCGGCGCAGGCACCGAGCAGGCTGCCGATGTTCATGATCATGGTGAACAACAGGCTCTCGGAAATGGAGTAGCCCTTGGACACCAGCAGAGTCGGCATCAGGAAGTTCAAGGTCACCTGAGCACCGAAGGCCATCCAGGACGCCGCGCCAAGGGCGAGAGTGCGGGGCAGGGCCTTGCCCTGGAACACCGCCGCCGGGTTCACGCTGGGCTGCTTGACCGGGACGTCCGCCTGAGTCAGGTACGGGGTGAAAGGTGCATCCGCGGGTTGTTTCCGCAGAGTGTTCGACGCCAGTCGGGTCAGTTCCCGGTTCGCCGCGTCGACCTTGCCATTGGAGATCAGGAACCGGGGGGATTCGGGCAACCTGCGACGGAACGCGACGACCAGCAGGGCCGGCAGTGCCAGTAGGACGTAGGTCCAGCGCCACACGGTCTCGTCGCCGCCGAAGAAGCCGGCGAAGGGGCCGAGGATGAGGAAGAAGATGCCGTAGGACAGGAAGTTGCCGACGCCGCCGGAGCCGATGTTCAGGAAAGACACCAGGGTGCCTCGGTATCGGGTGGCCACCATCTCCGACAGCATCGCGATGCCGACGGTGAACTCACCGCCCAACCCGATGCCCACGATGAGCCGGCTGGCCAGCAGCATCTCGTAGTTGATCGCGACCGCGCTGATCAACCCGCCCAACGTGTAGAGCAGCAGATTGAAGCCCAAAGAGATTCGGCGGCCGTACTTGTCGGCGAGGTAGCCGCCGACCAGCCGGCCGATCAACCCACCGATCACCGTCGCCGTGTTGATCAGTGCGAGCTGGTCGTTGTCGATCCCGAGCGCGTCCTTCAGGTTGGTGCCCATGGCACCGGTGGAGTTCTGTTCCAGGGTGTCGAAGAACATCCCAGCCATGATCAACATCAGCACCCAGAACTGGGCCCTGGTGAAACCGATCTTGTCGAGTACCGCAGGTAGGGCCGAATGATTGTTGTGAACACCCGATGCGGATGCCGTCGGGGTGGTGCTGGTGTCGGGTTCAGTGGACATCGGTGACGCCTCCAGGCGAGGGGAAGGGAGCGCGTTGTCGGTGGAAATAACTTCCGACCCTGTCGACCGGGTCACCCATTTTGTATACGACCAACGTAACACCGACGTTGCTGGCCGCACAAGGAGTGTTTCGAGCCGGAGTGTCGTCGGCGTGTCGTATACGGTCTGGCGGATGAGACGAGAGTCGTATACGACCCTCGTTATGAAATGTCCGTTTTCCGCCGGTAGATGACCTCGTCCTTATGGATGTGTTCGTCCATCAGATAACCCGCCTGAACCGGTGACCCGCTCAGAATTGCCAGGGCTACTGCCGAGTGATCGGCCCATGACGAATCGATGCGGTCCTCGATGTCCATTTCGAACCCCCAGGCGATCCGCTGCAGGACCCGGTGCAACATCTGCTGCAACTGACGGTTCCCCGACGCTTTCGCGACCACCTCGTGGAACTCCATGATCAACGGCGGCAATCGGTCCACCTGATGCTGCCGCCCGGCCTCCTGACCCCTTGCGACCACTGAGCGCAGTTCCGCGTCGTACGGCTCGCCGCGGAACTCGGCCGCCTGACGGGCGGCCAGGACCTCGAGACCGCGCCGCACCTGCATCAGTTCCAGGGTGTCGCGGGTCGAGGTCGACGAGACGGTCGCGCCCCGATAGCGCTCGGAGGTGACGAAACCCTCACTCTCCAACTGGCGCAACGCCTCCCGGATCGGGACGCGGGAGACCCCGAACTGCTCGGCGATGACGTCCTCGATCAGCCGGGTCCCGGCCGCCAATTCCCCGGTGATGATGGAGTTTCGCAGCGAGTCCAGCACCGATCGATGCTGTGACTCCGCATTCGGGGCAGGCTCGGCGACGAGTTCTTTCCTGGACGTCGGGTTCACCCCCCCATCTTCGCCTGTGCCCGCCGTCGTCGCGGGGGAGGACGCACCGGTCCGCTGGGCCGGGACGCGTACCGACAAGGGCCGGCCCACTTCTCCCCATCCACAGGCGGCTCGACCGAAGCAATTTCTGACCGGGCCGGTCAAGTCGGTCGGGAGTAGCGTCCGCTGTGCGTTCGGGGCCATACGGGAGGATCGGCGTGCGCACAGAGGGTACTGAGACGGTGGGCCTGCGTTTCCTGATCGAGGTCCCACCCGATGATGATCGGGGACTCGGCGAACTGCGGACCAGCCTGCGGGACGAGCTGGGGCCGGATTGGCAGGTGAGCTACCTCTTCCCGCAGCCGCGCACCAAGGATCTGAGCCGATTCTTCGTCACCCGTGGACAGGTGCCGGCCTCACCGGCGTACCCGCTGTCCGCCCTCGGCTACGACATGGCCCGCGGGCTGGCCGACCGGCTGGGGGCGGTGGTGGAGCCGGATCTACCGAGCAGCGCCTACCGCCAGGACGGCCCGAACGCGGGTGTCGGTCAGAACGCCGTCGTTGCCGACGAGACATTGGCTGCGAATTCGGGTCTCGCGGCGGCCGTTGCTTCGGCGGCCGACAAACGCTGGAACGTCAAGAATGTCAACGCCACTCAGGCCTGGCGGTTGAAGCCGAAGCCGGGCGGGGCCGCCCGCGGAGCCGGCATCCGGGTCGGGCACATCGACACCGGATACACCGAGCACCCCGAGATCTTTCCGGCCGCACTCGATCTCGGCATCGATCGGGACATCCTGGACAACGACGACGACGCCAAGGATCCGCTGATCAAGAGATGGTGGTTTCCGCTGGACGATCCCGGGCACGGCACCGGGACCAGTTGTGTGATCGCCAGCCGGTCAACCGGTCAGGTGGTCGGCGTCGCGCCGGAGGCGGTGCTGGTGCCGATCCGGTCGATCGTCAGCGTGGTGCAGGTGCTGGACGGCGATGTCGCCCGGGCCGTCGACTACGCCAGGTCCGTGGGCTGCCGGGTGATCAGCATGAGTCTGGGCGGGCGCGGGTTCAACGGGTTGCAGGCCGCGATCCGCCGGGCCGTCGACGAAGGACTGATCGTGATGGCGGCCGCCGGAAACTATGTCGGGTTCGTCGCCGCCCCGGCGTCCTACCCGGAGTGCCTGGCGGTCGCGGCCACGAACGTCGACGACCAGCCGTGGTCCGGATCGTCACGCGGCGCCCAGGTGGACATCTCGGCGCCCGGTCAGGCGGTCTGGACGGCGGCCACCAACCAGGGTGCGGACGGCCCTGCGTACAGCGTCGAGCAGCGTGACGGCACCTCGTTCGCTGTGGCAGGCCTGGCCGGGGTGGCCGCCCTCTGGTTGGCCCATCACGGCGCGGATGCGATCAAGGACAAGTATGGCGGGGCGACCCAGGAGGTCTTCCGGCTGTTGGTCACGCTGACCTGCCGGGTCCCCATCGGGTGGGACGGTTCTCGTTACGGCGCAGGAATTGTGGACGCGGCCGCCCTGCTCAAGGCGCCGCTTCCCGATCCGCCCGGCCTGTCCCTGGCTAGCGGGGACGACGATGCCGAGGACGTCGTCGAACCGAATCAGGGACCGATGGCCCAACTCGCCGCCACCTTCTCCGACCGTTCGATCGCGGAGATCGAACGCTCGTTGTCCGCGCGGTTCGGCGGCCTGGCGGCGACCGCCGTCGACGATCCGATCGCCAGGTACGCCAGCGAGATCCGTTACCTGGCAGGCGAAGACCCGCTGCTGCACCAGGCACTGGTGCCGCCGACGACCGAGGCGCTGGCCGTCGCCGGACGGTCGGTGGCCGCCGCGGTGGACAGCCGGGTGCGGTCCGGGGTCTCCCGTGGCCTTGCCGAGGCGCTCGAGCGCTGAAGCTCCGCTGAGAAAGTCTGCACGTCACACGGAAAGATGGCTTCGATGACCACCGGACACAGCGAACTCACGCTTCGATTCCTGGCCGCGCCCACCGACGTCGCCAGTATCGGCGGGTCGGTGCACGGCGGGCGGGTACTGGAATGGATCGACAAGGCCGCCTATGCCCTCGCGGTGGGCTGGAGTGGTCACTACTGCGTCACCGCCTATGTGGGCAACATCCATTTCGCCCGCCCGATCGAGGCCGGAAACCTGGTCGAGGTGCATGCCCGGATGATGCACACCGGCCGGTCGAGCATGGACATCCAGGTCACGGTGTCGTCCGCCGACCCGCAACAGGGCACCTTCACGCCGGCCACCAGATGCCTGGTGATCTTCGTGGCGGTCGACGGCAACGGGAAATCGACGGCCGTCCCGCCATGGACTCCGGTCACCTCGCTGGATCAGCGGCTCGAGGCGAACGCCATCGAACGGATCACCCTGCGCAAGAACATCGAGACCGCGATGGCCGCACAGGTGTACAGCGATGCAGGGACGGCGCCGCGGGTGACCCTGCGATTCCTGGCCGCGCCGACCGACGTGAACTGGGGCGGGAAAACCCACGGCGGCACCGTCATGCGGTGGATCGACGAGGCCGCCTACGCCTGCGGCGCGCGCTGGTGCGAGGGCATGTGCATCGCCACCTACTCCGGTGGGGTGCGGTTCTACCGGCCCATTCAGATCGGTCATCTGGTGGAGGTGGAGGCCCGCCTGCTGCGCACCGGACGGACCAGCATGCACATCGCCGTGCACGTCCGCTCCGGCGACCCCACCACCGGGCAGATGCACCTGACCACGCATTGCCTGACCGTTTTCGTCGCCCTCGACGACGATGGTCGTCCCAGGCCGGTGCCGCGCTGGCGCTCCGGGAATGCCGAGGACAGGGCATTGGAGGCTCACGCGCTGAACCTGATCGACCTGCGGATGCGGACTCCGGCACCACCGGAGGAATGAATCCCTGCAGCTCAGCCGAGGATGACCGGCTCCCGGAGCGCCGCCGATACCGGCAGACCGACCGGCCAGGCCGAAGGTGAAGCGGTGGTGCCCGGACGGCTGCCAGTGCTCATTCGTTGACCGGGCTGTGCTTTTCCTGTGCAGGGGAGAGGTCGGTGATCACCGCCGACGGGGCGGTCGGCGGTTTCTCCAGCTGCTCGCGGATGTACCGGGTGATCACCTGAAAGGCCGCCACGGCGGGTACCGCCAGGAAGGCACCGACGATCCCGAACAGCGTGCCGCCCAGGGCGACCGAGGTCAGCACGACGGCGGCGTGGATCTTCAGGGTGCGGCCGACCAGGATCGGCTGCATCACGTTGCCCTCGAGTTGCTGCACCACCAGCACGATCGCCAGCACGGCCACGGCCGTCCAGATCCCGTTGGAGACCAGCGCGACGAGGGTGGCGACTGCGCCGGCGACGAAGGCACCGACGATCGGCACGAACCCGCCGAAGAAGGTCAGCACTGCGATCGGCAAGGCGAACGGCACTCCGAGCAGCCACACTCCCATCCCGATGAAGAAGCCGTCGACCAGGGCGACGGCCGCCTGCGACCAGACGTACTGCCCGAGCGCGGTCCACACCCGGTCCGAGAGCACCTCGATGTGCTGGCCGGTGGTCGGGCCGATCCAGGTGCGCAGCCACGGCAGGAACCGGGGTCCGTCCTTGAGGAAGAAGAAGCACAGCACCAGCGCCAACACCAGGGTGACGACGGCCGACCCGATGGCGCCGAGACTGCCCAGCACGATGCCGACCACCTCCTGGCTGTTGGCCTGGAGCTGACTGATGCCCTTGTCGATCAGTCCGCCCAGGGCGTCCGGACCGAAGTTGAACGGCGGCCCGGCGGCCCACTGCTGCAGGGACTCCAAACCGGCCGTCGCCCGGTCGACCAGGTCCTGGGCCTGCGAGGTGACCTGCGGAGCGAGCACCGCGACCAGGCCGGTGACCACCAGGAACAACGCGAGGATCGCGATCAGTGCGGCCAGCGAATGCGGCAGCTTCCTGCGCATCAGCCGCACCGGCGGCCACAAGATGGTTGCCAGCAGTAGGCCGAACAGGATCGGCAGCAGGATGCTCCAGAGCTGGCCCATCAGCCAGAACAACACGAACAGCCCGACCCCGATGATCAGCAACCGCACGGTCCAGCGCGAGAGCTGGGTGACACCGTGTTGTAGTCGGCGGGCTGCCTCGGCATCGGGGCCATGAACGGGTGTCTTCCGGGTCTGCTGCCCCGCGTCGGCAGTGCCGTCTGCGCCCTCGGTGTCGATGCCGTTCGCACGCCCGCGACGTCGTCCCAGCATTCCGGTTCCTTCCTGATTCATCACGGCGGGCCGACTCCTGTTGCCTCGGCTGCTGCTGGACAGTCTTCCCTGACCGTGGCGTCACCAAGCGGACGGCATGCCCGGTGCAGGGTCGTGCCAGCAGCGTCTCCGCCCGAGCGCATCGGGCCGGCGACGTCTTATTCGGACGCGACCGGTGCGGCGCACACCTATTCTTGACCGCGAGATGACCACCCCCACTGCGTCCACGGACCTCGCGGCGCGTCTGCCGGACCTGACGGCGACGGACGAGCGTCGCCTGCGGAGTCGCCTGCGCGGCATTCGGCGGATCAGCGACACCGGCAAACGGGAGCGCGCTCTCGCCGACATCGGCCGGCAGGTGGACGCGGCGCAGGCCCGGATCGATCGTCGCCGCGCGGCCGTTCCGGAGTTCGGCTACCCGCCGCAGCTGCCGGTCAGCGAGCGGGTCGACGACCTGGCCGCCGCGATCTCGGCGAACCAGGTCGTCATCGTGGCCGGCGAGACCGGTTCAGGGAAATCGACCCAGCTGCCGAAGATCTGCCTGCAGATCGGTCGCGGCGTGCGCGGCGCGATCGGCCACACGCAGCCGCGACGGATCGCCGCCAGGGCGCTGGCGGAACGGATCGCCGAGGAAACCGGAACGACGGTGGGTGGTGCCGTCGGCTACGCGATCAGGTTCGGCGATCACACCGGACCGGACACCCTGGTCAAATTGATGACCGACGGCATCCTGCTCAACGAGATCGTCCGCGACCGGATGCTGTGGGCGTACGACACGATCATCATCGACGAGGCCCACGAGCGGAGCCTGAACATCGACTTCCTGCTCGGGTATCTCAAGGAGTTGCTGCCCCGCCGACCCGACCTGAAGTTGATCATCACCTCGGCGACCATCGACCCGCAACGGTTCTCCCGGCATTTCGGTGACGCACCGATCGTCGAGGTCTCCGGGCGGACCTTTCCGGTCGAGATCCGTTATAGGCCGTACGGCGTGGACGACCAGGACGAGGACGACGAACCGGAGGACGACGCGGTCGCCGTGGCCCGTGGCGGACGGGCGGCCTCCCGGACCCCGCCATCCCGAACGCCCGCCCGGGAGGAGGCGATCGATCAGGCCCAGGCGATTTGTGATGCCACCGACGAACTGCTGCGGGCCGGCGATGGCGACATCCTGGTCTTCCTGTCCGGCGAGCGGGAGATCACCGACACGGCCGAGGTGCTGCGTGGACACCTCTCCGGCGGCCCGGCGGTCAGGCGCGGCGGGGCGATCGAGGTGCTTCCGCTCTACGGCCGGCTCTCGGCCGCCGATCAGCACAAGGTCTTCTCGGCGCACAGTGGACGGCGGATCGTGCTGGCCACCAACGTCGCCGAAACCTCGCTGACCGTCCCGGGTATCCGCTACGTCATCGACCCCGGCACCGCACGGATCTCCCGGTACTCGCCACGGAGCAAGGTGCAACGACTGCCGATCGAACCGATTTCGCAGGCCTCCGCCGGGCAACGGGCCGGCCGCTGCGGGCGGGTGGCCGATGGGATCTGCATCCGGCTGTACTCCGAGGACGACTTCCTGTCCCGGCCGGAGTTCACCGACCCCGAGATCGCCCGGACCTCGCTGGCCTCGGTCATTTTGCAGATGGCCTCCCTGGATCTGGGTGACATCTCGGTCTTCCCGTTCCTGGATCCACCCGATCGACGGCAGATTACAGATGGGGTCACGGTTCTCACCGAACTCGGGGCCCTTGACCGCACCGCCGACGACCGGCCGCGGCTCACGTCGACCGGACGGTCGATGGCGGCGCTGCCGCTGGATCCCCGGCTCGCCCGGATCCTGGTCGAAGGCAGCCGGGTCGGTTGCCTGCGGGAGATCTTGATCATCGTCGCCGCGCTGGCCATCGTCGACGTCCGTGAGTACCCGCTCGACGAACGGGAGAAGGCGACCGCAGCGCACTCCCGGTTCGTCGATCCGCTGTCGGACTTCAGTGCCCTCCTCGGTCTCTGGGTCTACCTCGCCGACCAGGCGAAGGCCCTGTCGGGCAACGCCTTCCGCAAGATGTGTCGCCGGGAGTACCTGAACTACCTGCGGATCCGCGAATGGCAGGACCTGCATGCTCAGCTGCGGCAGATCACCCGCGGGCTCGGAATGACGACGGAGGACCCGGCGGCGCCGGTGAAGGGCAAGGCGGCCGACCGGCCGCGTCGACCCGACGGCCGTCAGGCGGGGATCAAACCTGCAGCGGCACAGGCCGGCCGCGGTTCGCTGGCCGTGGAGGTCGACCACGAAAAGGTGCATACCGCACTGCTCTCCGGATTACTCACGCACATCGGCCAGCGCAGCGAGGCGACGAGGGAATACCAGGGCACCAGGGGGGTCACGTTCATGATCTGGCCCGGGTCGGCGCTCGCCAGATCCGGGGCTCAGCTGGTGGTGGCAGCCGAACTGGTCGAAACCAGCCGGCTCTGGGGACGGATCTGCGCCAGGATCGACCCGGCCTGGGTCGAGGCGGTCGGGGGAGATCTGCTGCGCCGCAGTTATTCCGAGCCCCGGTGGAACGCCAAGCGGGGCAGCGTCGAGGCCACCGAGAAGGTGCTGCTGCTCGGGGTGACGTTGTTCGCGGCGCGGACGGTGCAGTTCGATCGGATCGACCCGGAGCACGCGCGGGAACTGTTCATCCGGCACGCCCTCGTCGAGCGGGACTGGATCACCCGGCACCGGTTCTTCGCCGAGAACCAGCGGGCACTCGACGATGTCGCAGCGTGGGAGGAACGCACCAGGCGCCGCGACATCGTCGTCGACGACGAGACCATCTTCGCTCTCTACGACGCCAGGATCCCGGCCGAGATCACCTCCGCCAGGCACTTCGACTCCTGGTGGAAGAAGGCGTCCCGGGAGCAGCCCGACCTGCTGACCTTCACCACCGAGATGCTGATCGCCGCGGGCTCGGAACGGTTCGATGCCGCCGCCTTTCCCGACCGTTTCGAGACCGATGGTGTCGACCTGGAGCTCGGCTACGTCTTCGACCCCGGACGGCGGGACGACGGGGTCACCGTGACGATCCCGCTCGCGGTGCTCGCCAGGGTCGATCCAGGTGCCTTCGAACGGCAGATCCCCGGTCTGCGAGCCGATCTCGCCGTCGCGTTGATCCGATCGCTGCCGAAGACGTTGCGCCGCAATTTCGTTCCCGCCCCCGACTTCGCCAGGGCAGCGCTGGCCAGGATCGGTGAGCCCGGCGAGGGCGCAGCAGGTCGGCAGCCTTCGCTGCCGGCCGAACTCGCCGCGGCGCTCACCGCCCTGACCGGGGTCGTCGTGCAGGCCACCGACTTCGACCTGGAGAAGGTGCCCGCGCATCTGCGGATGTCGTTCACCGTGGTTGACGAGTCCGGTCGTGCGGTGGGTGAGGGCAAGGATCTGGCGAATCTGCAGAGCACCCTGCGGGTCGACACCCAACAGGCCGTGGCGAAGGCGTCGGGCACCGTGCAGCGGACCGGCCTGACGTCGTTCCCGGACGACGAGATCCCGCGCACGGTGACGAGTACGGTTGCCGGCCAGCAGGTCACCGGGTATCCCGCACTCGTCGACGAGGGCTCGTCGGTCGGTCTCACCGTGTTCACCTCGGCGGCCGACCAAGCCAGGGCGATGCGAGCCGGCACCCGCCGGCTACTGGTGTTGGCAACACCGTCGCCGCTGGCCCAGCTGCGTCAGTCACTCACCCGCGAGCAACTGCTGACCATTGCCGCCACCCCGTTCGGCACGGTGGGTTCGCTGGTGCAGGATGCCACCGAGGCCGCTGTGGATGCCCTGCTGGACTGGGCGGGTGGCCCGGCCTGGGGGCCGCAGGCCTTCGTCGCCCTGGCGGCGAAGATGAAGCCACACCTGAACAAGGCGGTCCGCGACGTCGTGGTCGCCGCCGAGCAGGCGCTGCGGGCGGCGGACGCCGCAGGCGCGGCGATCGACGCGGCGGCGGGTGCGGTGCGCGGCGGCGGCTCGATCGCCGACCTGGTCACCGACATGCGGGCGCAACTGGCCGTCTCACTGGCGCCCGGTTTCATCAGCCGGACCGGCGCTGCCGCCCTGCCCGACCTGACGCGTCGGCTGCAGGCGCTGCAGGTTCGGGCCGAACGGGTCGTCGACGCGCCGGCCCGGGATCGCGAGCGGATGACCGAGATCACCGGTCTGGCAAGAAGTGTCGACGAGGCGGTGAATGCTCTGCCGATCGAGCGGCGCGGCGACGCCGACGTCGCGGCGGTGAACACCATGCTCGAGGAGTACCGGGTAGCCCTGTTCGCGCAGCCGATGCGAACATCGGTCCCGGTCTCGGCGAAGCGGATCCGGACAGCGCTGAACGGACTGCGCCCTTGAACGTCCTACCAACCGGCCGGTACGGAAGGGCCGCGGTCGAACGGGAAGGATGTGGCCATGGCGCATCGAGGACGAAGGCGAGCCGCACTCGCGGCGATCGCAGCGTTCCTGTTGACCGGTTGTACCGCCCAATCCGGCGGTACCCCGATCGCGTCCACCATCACACCGCCGGTGTCACCCGCCTTGTCGTCACCTGGCTCGTCGTCACCCGCGTCGTCGTCACCCGGGTCGATGTCGCCGGACCCGCCGGATACGGTCACGCCGCCACTGTCGGACCCGCCGTCGGCCGGATTGCAGACGTCCGGGTCGTCGGCTCTGCCGTCGGCAGCATCCGCGGGTACCGCATCGATGGTGTGGGTGCCGGCAGGTGATCACCGGGTACCCGGCACGCTGGTCATGCCGGCGACCACGCCGGGCGAGCAGGTGCCGGCGGTGCTGCTGCTGCACGGCGACCTGAGCAGCCGGGACGAGAACGGTGACATGTTCGTGCGTTTGGCCGACGCCCTGTCGGCACGGGGGATCGCTTCGCTGCGGATCGACTTCGCCGGTTCCGGCGACTCGGAGGAACCCGATCTCGACCTCAGTTACCCGAACATGGTGGACGACGCCACGGCCGCACTGGACTACCTGGCTCAGGACGCCGCGGTCGACCCGACCAGGATCGCCGTCCTCGGGCTGTCCCGCGGCGGCTCGATCGCGGCCACCGTGGCCGGGACCGTTCCCGGTGTCGCTGCCCTCGTCTCGTGGAGCGGAGCGGTGTCCAACGGCGTCGACGAGGACCCGGATGCGCATCAGGAGGCGCAGGACAACGGTTGGGTGACAGTGGATCTCGGTGACCGTGAGTTCCGGCTGTCAGTGAACTGGTTCGACACCATCTCCGATTCGCACCCGCTGGACGATGTCGTGGGCTACCTCGGCCCGGTCCTGGCGGTGGTGGGCTCCGATGACGACATCGTGCCGCCCGAGGTGTCGGAGATCTTCATCGAGGACTCGGCCAGCCCGGACAAGACGCTGCACGTCATCGACGGCGCCGACCACGGGTTCACCGCCGAGCAGGCCTACGGGGACGAGGCCATCGCCGTGACCGCGGACTGGCTGACAGCACGGCTGCTGTCCTGATTCCCGGCCGACCGACGGAGGCCGGCTGGGGTGCCGATCAGACGACGGGCGGGGCCGGCGGCGCGGTGGGTGGCGGCACCGATTCCCCGGTCACCGCAGCCGGTACGACAGGTGTGGGAGGTCGATGACGAAGCCGTCCCGGTCCACCGTGATGTCATGATCGCCGGCCGGCCCACGATGATGGATTCGGGCTCCGCCCTCGGTGACAGCGATGGTGCGGTAATGGTGTTCGATCGGACCGACGGCCAGGTCCGGTACCCCGACCTCCGTCACGACCAGGGTTTCGGCACCGACTCTGGTGTGCAGGCCGAGCCGCCGGATGGCCAGCGAATTGGTGAAGGCGCTCGCCGTCAGGTCGACATCGACGGCCAGGTCGAGTTCGGGCATCGGCGGCGACTTGCCGGCCCCGTCGAGCCATGGCCCGCCGGGCGTCCTGGTCAACGACACGCCTCGTTCGGTGGCCGCCGAATCGCTTTGCACCGTCAGACGTCGGGTCCGACCCTCCGCATCGCAGAGCACCGAATAGGACGCGCCGTAGCTGCGTTTGCCGGCGACAACGAGGTAGCCACTGGCCCGCAACCCACGGTCGGTGACCACGATCCGCACCGTCTCCAGGCGCCGTCCATCATCGGAGGACCAGGTCAGCAACCTGGCAGAGCCGTGGTCGGCACTCACGTTCCGTACCGTACTGGGCACATCGGGAATCCGGCGCGGCAGCGTCACCTGACGGAATCGCATTCAGGTTGACGCACCCGGCGGCGGTCGATCACGCTGACCGGCGTGGGACACCTGGAGTTCAATGCGGTCAGCTACAGCCTCGCGGACGGCCGGCCGTTGCTGGCCGACGCGACCTTCCGGATCGGGCCGTCCCAGGTCACCGCGTTGATCGGGCCGAACGGCACCGGCAAGACGACGCTGCTCCGGATCGCCGCCGGCGAGCTCGCACCGGAGGACGGAGCGGTCGGCCGCTCCGGTTCGCTGGCCGTGATGAATCAGTTCATCGGTTCGGTGCGGGACGATTCGACGGTCCGCGACCTGCTGCTGTCGGTCTCACCCGACCCGGTCCGACAGGCGGCTGCCGCCCTGGATGCCGCCGAGCTCGAGATGATGGCCGACGACTCCGAACCCATTGCGCTGCGGTACGCGCAGGCGCTGGCCGACTGGGCCGACGTCGACGGCTATGCGCACGAGACCGCCTTCGACGTGGCCACCGTCGCTGCCCTCGGCGTTCCGTATGACCGGGCGAAATACCGCGCGGTGACCAGTCTTTCGGGTGGTGAGCAGAAGCGTCTCGTGCTCGAACTGCTGCTCGCCGGGCCGGCGGAGGTGTTGTTGCTCGACGAGCCGGACAACTATTTGGACGTCCCGGCGAAGATCTGGCTGGAAGACAAACTGTCCGGCACCGCCAAAGCGGTGCTGCTGGTCTCGCACGATCGCGAGTTGCTGGCCAGGGCGGCCGGACGGATCGTCACGCTGGAACCCGGTGTGGCCGGCGCGGTCTCGTGGGTTCACGGTGGGTCCTTCGCCACCTATCACGCCGCACGGGACGACCGGAATTCTCGCCTGGAGGAGCTGCGTCGCCGGTGGGACGAGGAGCACGCGAAGCTCAAGGCGCTGGTGTTGATGTACAAGACCAAGTCGGCGTTCAACGACGGTTTGGCTTCCCGCTATCACGCCGCGCAGACCCGGCTGGCGAAGTTCGAGGCCGCCGGTCCACCGCAGGCGGTGCCGCTGACGCAGAAGGTCACCATGCGGTTGGCCGGCGGTCGGACCGCCAAGCGGGCCGTGGTGTGCAGCCGGCTGGAACTGACCGGTTTGATGGCGCCGTTCGACCTCGAGGTCTTCTACGGGGATCGGGTCGCCGTCCTCGGTTCCAACGGATCCGGGAAGTCGCATTTCCTGCGGTTGTTGGCGCGGGGTGGATCGGACCCGGACATCGAGCACCAGCCGGTCTCCGACGAGGTGATCGACCCGGTGCCGCACACCGGTACGGCGGTACTGGGTTCCCGGGTGCGGCCGGGATTCTTCCGGCAGACCCATGCGCACACCGAGCTGACCGGCCGGACGCTGCTGGAGATCCTGCATCGCGGCGATGCGCATCGCAGCGGGATGGGCCGTGAGCAGGCGGCCCGGGCGCTGGACCGGTACGGGCTGGCCAGGGCCGGTGAACAGAGGATCGAGACGCTGTCCGGCGGACAGCAGGCACGGATGCAGATCCTGCTGCTCGAGCTCTCCGGCGCCACCCTGATGTTGTTGGACGAACCCACCGACAACCTCGATCTGCACTCGGCGGAGGCGTTGGAACTGGCGCTCGACGCGTTCGCCGGCACCGTCATCGCGGTCACCCACGACCGGGCGTTCGCCGCCACCTTCGATTCGTTCCTGATCTTCGGGGAGGACGGCGGCGTGCGGCAGTCCGACGAGCCGGACTGGGCGGTCGGCCGGGTCCGGCGCGAGCGGTGACAGCCTCGCTCTTCGCTGCGACAGTCGCGCGGCGACGGGGACAGGTGCGGCCGGGGAAACGTGTCACGATGAGCTGGTGAAGACCGACCGCCCAGCCGGCACGCCGGTCAGTGGACGGCGCGGTTCACCGGTGGAGCAGACCGGCGGAGGCGATGGCCGGCAGATCAGGTTCGCCGGGTTGCTGCAGTCGGCCGGCTGGTTCGCCGCGTTGCTCGCCGGCGCCGCCGCGGTGGCGGCGGTGGTCGGGACCGGCGTCACCGACCTGCCCGCCGTCGACGGCCTCGACAGCCCCGGCCCGCTCGTGCAATTCGGTATCCCGGTCGCCAGGACGATGCTGGACATCTGCGCCGTTGCGGCCGCCGGAGTGGCGATCCTGGCCCGGCTGCTGGGCTTCGACCAGCCGGCCAAGACCGAACCGGTGATGCGACGGGCGCGTCGGGTGGGGCTCTGGGCCTCCGTCGGATGGACCGCAGCGGCGCTGGTCTCGATCGTGCTGCTGACAGCCGAGCTCGAGCCGGGGTTCCCGACGCCGACCGCGATCTGGGACTACGTGTCGAACATCGCCGCCGGGAAGGGGCTGCTGCTCTCGGCGGCATGCGGCGCGGTCTCGGTGCTGCTCGCCCGGCTGAGCCTGACCCACGGCGAGAGCGTGCCCGCCGAGCTGCGCGCCGGAATCGCGTTGTTCGGGTTGCTGCCGCTGCCGTTGACCGGGCACGCGTCCAACTGGGCCTACCACGACCTGTCGATGGTGCTGATGGAGCTGCACGTGGTGACCGCCAGCGCCTGGGCCGGCGCGCTGGGCGCCGTGCTGTTGTTCCTGGCCAGGCGTCCCGAACTGCTGGCCATGGCGATGCCCCGCTACTCCCGGTTGGCGACCTGGTGCGTGCTGATCGTCGGGGTGACCGGGCTGTTCACCGGGCTGCTGGAACTGGCCCTGTCACCGGTGACCAGCCTGCCGGAGTCGTTGTGGACCACCAGGTTCGGTGTGCTGGTGCTGACCAAGGCCGCCCTGATGATGGTGATCGCCGGGATCGCGATCATCGTCCGCACCCGGCTGCTGCCGATGATCGCCGCCGGCCGGCGGACCGCCGTCGCACTCTGGTGCGGCTGGGAACTGATCGTCCTCGCCCTGGCCTTCGGGGTCGCCGTCGTGCTGACCAGGGCGTCCGTCACTCCGTTCTGATCGATCGGGCACCAAGGCGGCCGACCGGGCGCTCAGCCGAAGGCCCGCAGGATCGGGGCGAACCGCTCGATCTGCTCCGGTCCGGCCAGGTCGGGGAAGCTGACGAACACCGTGTGCACCCCACGGTCCGCGAGCTCCCGGTACCGCGCCAGGTGCTGATCGACGGTGCCGGCGTGATGTGCTGCCGCGTACGACTTGGCGGTGGTCCGGCCGCGGTGCGCCTCGACCAGCCGGGCGACCTCGTCCGGCGTCTCCCCGATGATCGGCAGGTCGAGGACCGTCACCCGCAGCTCTGCGAACGGGCGACCGGCCCTTTCGGCATGGCCGCGCAGCACCTCGAGCTTGTGGTCGAGGACGGGAAGCGCAGACGGCAGGTTGCAGCCGTCGGCGAGGCGGGCGGCGATCTCCAGGGTGCGTCGCTCGCCCCCGCCGCCGACGAGGATCGGAATCCTGGATGGGCGTGGGTAACAGGTGCTTTCCGGGAGAGTGCCGAACTGCTTGGTGCCGGGACCCCAGAACGCCCTGAGCACCCCGATGGTCGACTCCAGTTCGTCCAGTCGCGCCCGTGCCGACGGGAACGGCAGGCCGTAGCCGGCATGTTCGCGCTCGAACCAACCGGCGCCGATCCCGCAGACCGCTCGAGCGCCGGAGACCGCGTCCAGACTGGCCAGGATCTTGGCCAGCAGGGGCGCCGAGCGAAACGTCACCGGGGTGACCAGTGCGCCCAGCTCGATCCGTTCGGTCACTCCGGCCAGGTAGCCGAGCGTGACGTAGGCCTCCGGGATCGGATCCCAGGCCCGCCCGACCTGCGGAATCTGCAGCAGGTGGTCCATCACCGCGATTCCGGCGAAACCCACCCGCTCCGCGGCCGTCGCGACCGCGCCCAGCCAGCTACGCGGGTCCTGACCCCACGGGAATGACGAGATCTGCAGGGCGAACCGGAGCCCGCCAGGGCGGCCGACGCTCGGCGCGACATCGTCCACAGGTCTGGACGTCGTCGATACGGTCGATGCTGACCCGACCTCCGCGCTGCCGGTGTCGACGGTGAGCACCAGGTCGAACCCGTCGGCGGACAGGTCCAGCGAGGCGGACTTGGTGAACTGGGTCCGCAGCACCGGCGCCGGGACCGGGCGATCCCGCAGTCGGTTGCGGGCTCGGCAGACGTCGAGGGCGGTGCTGAACCGCACCGCGAGCACCGGCAGCCCGGCGGCGCGGCCGAGCGCGAGGGCAGCCGCGCGGCGGTCGGCGTCGAGTCCGAGGGTGTCGATGACGGTGGTCAATCCGCGTCGCAGCCGGGCCGCGACGATGGCGTCCAGCACCGCGAACGCATCGACCGAGGCATCGAGATCGCCTTCGCCGCTGCCGACGGCGGCCCGCAGGGCATCCGACGAGACGACCTCGTTGCCGGCGAAATGCCGCCTCGCCCAAGTGGTCTTGCCCGAGCCGGACGGGCCGATCAGCAGCACAAGGGCCGGCCGCGGGATCTGGGGCGGCGGCAGCCCCGGACCGTCCACCTGCTCCACCGCCCCGTCTCCGTCTCCGCCTCCGCCGTTCCCGAAGTTGATCATGACGTTAGCTGCTCGGTATTCGGCGTGTCGTCGGCGAGTCGAGCAGCTAACGTCATGATCAACACTAAGAAAACGCAGGTCAGCGGGGGGTGGTGAGTGAATTCGGGGCGGCCGCCGCCCAGCCGTCCAGTGCCTTGCGCGCATCGCGCACCGGTTCCGGGCCGTACGGCAGGGTGGGCTCCGGCGGACGCGGAGTGCTCAGCCCGATGCTCCGGGTCGCGAGCAGGGTCACCACCGACCAGGTCGCGAGCAGGCACAGCGCGGCCAGCCACACCGAGGTCCAGGAAACCGGGACCATGTGCAGCACGTTCCCGGACTCGAAGGAGACCCGCATCTGCGCGATGCTCAGTTGCGCCAGGTCGGTGGGGGTGCCGAACGCGACGGTCTGCAGCCACATCGCGCCGTACCCGACGGCCGTGACGGCAACGGCTCCGGCCACCGCGCGGAGGTACGGATTCACCCGGATCAGGAAGACAGCATCGACCGTGACGCCGACCGCCAGCAACCAGAACGGCACCACACTGGGCGGGAAGATGGTGAAGCTCAGCAGCGGCCAGATCAGGCACCGGTAGAGCACATACCCGCCGACCACCAGGGTCGCGGTCCACCGCCACCCGACCATGATCCGGGCGAAGACCAGTAGCGCCGCGCAGACACCGATCGCCCACACCGGGTAGACCCACGGTCCGATCGGCATCGCAAACGACTCCACGGCGATGTCGTCCACCGGCCGTCCGAGTTGACCGGAGGCGAAGCTGAGCAATTCCGGTTCGGCATAAGGCGAACCGCGGAACCAGGATGCGATCTCGAGGATCCCGTACTCCTGCTGGCCGGTCGGGAAGAAGGTGTTCTCGAACATGAACGCCCACAACGCGACCATGCCGATCCGCCACTGCCGGCCGAACTTCTCGCCGGTGGGGTAGCAGTGGTACCAGCTGCGGATCACCCCGGCGATCATCACCGCGGTGCCGCCGTAGAGCAGCATGTGGGACGGCGACCAGGCAGTCAGATCGAGCCCGTTGACCCGGTGGTTGATGACGTCGATCGGTCCGGCCAGCACGAAGATCGCCGTGCCGATCTGCATGATCCGCAGCGATCGGCGATCGGTTCCGTACCCGGTGAAGGAGTGCGCCAGCACCAGCCCGATGGCGATGCCGGTGCCGACCGTGTTGAGCACATGGGCCGCTGCCAGGTCGTCCCGCAGCCATTTGAAGTGCCAGGAGACATCCCAGGACGAGCCGAGCAACTTGAACGCCAGTGCGGCGATCCACATCCGGTGCATGAACACGATGAGGGACCGCGGTGTCGCACGGCCCGGTTCACCGCGCGTCCAGTACGTCCGCATGAAGCCCGAGAGGCGGTGCATATGTCGATCCGATCTTCCGCTGCGCGATTCCCTGTTCATTGCGACGTTCCTGGAAAGGGTACGGGCGCGTATCCGCCGAACCGGCATTGTCGAGCCGAGAAGGCCGGTGCGGAATGCGCCGACCGATGGGTGTGGCCGAGCATCGGCCCCGTTCCGTCGCCGGATGTGTCTCTGAGTTACCATTCGTAACGTATTGCCACGGACTGTTGACCTGGGCTGATCGGGCTTCGATCCCCCGTCTGGCGCAGCATCCCGGGGGGCAATCGACAGAACTCCCATGACTTCGGTGCGCCCGGCAGGAGATCCGATGGATGCAGAAGCGCCCCCGGCAGCACCGAAACGGCAGCGTGGCTCGGATACCCGGGTTGACCCGCTCCCGCCGGTTGCGCCGCCGGCCAGTGACGCGCTGATCGCCGTCGGCCGGATCGCCATCGGGTTCACCGTGCTGGCGTGGTTGACCTATGTCTTCGCCTACTTCATCACCGGGATCATCAACAGCTCGTACCAGAACAACATCGACTTCCTGCTCGAGACGATCGTCTACGTCGGGATCACGTCGGTGCTGGCGCTGTCGGCGCTGCTGTACCTGGTCGCCCGGCAAGGCGCGCTGTACCGGAGCCGGGCGCATCGCCGGGTGCCGCGAGCGGTGATCGACAGCTTCTTCGACACCACACTGCCGACCATGACGGTGCTGGTGCCGTCCTACCGCGAGGAGATCGCGGTGGTCCGTAAGACGCTGCTCTCCGCCGTGCTGCAGGAGTACCCGTTCCTCCGGGTCGTGTTGTTGCTGGACGATCCGCCCAACCCGCGGTCGGCGGAGCACCGGGCGATGCTGGAGGGTGCCAGAGGGTTGTCGGCCGAGCTGACGGAATGGCTTGCCGAGCCGCGCGAGCGCTTCGCGGCCACTCTGGAGCAGTTCGAGATGTCCGAGGTGTTCCAGCTCTCGGAGGAGGACGCCCCGGAGCCGGACGCCCCGGTCGATCAGATCCGCGACCTCGCCGACCAGTACAGCTGGGCGGCGGGCTGGCTGCGGATGCGGATGGCCGAAGAGGTCATCGTCGATCACGTCGACCGATTCTTCGCCGACCAGGTGCTGGGTGTGCTGGCCGAGGACTTCGAGCAGGTGGGCAGTGCGCTGACCGCGGCGGCCGACGAGCAGGGCAGCATCACCCGATCCCGGATGCTGCAGCTGCACCGCCGGCTCGCCTGGACCTTCCGCGGCGAGCTGACCTGGTTCGAACGCAAGCTGTATTCGTCGTTGTCCCAGGAATCCAACAAGGCGATGAACCTGAACAGCTACATCGGGCTGATGGGCCACAGCTTCGATGTCAGGGAGACGCCGGAGGGCCAGGTGCTGGCGCCGGCCGGCAACACCGGGTCGCTGGTGATCCCGGACGCGGACTACCTGCTCACCCTGGATGCGGACAGCATCATCCTGCCGGAGTACTGCCTGCGACTGGTCTACGTGATGTCCCAGCCCGAGAACGCGAAGCTGGCCGTCATCCAGACTCCGTACTCGGCGTTCCCCGGCTCGCCGACCAGGATGGAACGGCTGTCGGGTGCGACCACCGACCTGCAGCACATCGTCCACCAGGGGATGAGCTACTACGGCGCGACCTTCTGGGTCGGCGCCAATGCGGTGATCCGCAAACGCGCCCTCGACGACATCGTCGAGGTGGAACACCAGGGCGGCTTCGAGATCCGACGGTATGTGATGGACCGGACGGTCATCGAGGACACCGAGTCGAGCATCGACCTGGCCATCCACGGCTGGTGGTTGCTGAACTATCCCGAACGGCTGAGCTATTCGGCGACGCCACCGGACTTCGGCTCGTTGTGCATCCAGCGTCGGCGGTGGGCCAACGGCGGGTTGATCATCCTGCCGAAGCTGTGGGAACTGCGGCGCACCCGGCTCAAGCGCGCCGAGAACAACCGGGCGATCGAAACCCTCCTGCGGATCAACTATCTCGCCTCGACCTGCTGGAGCAGCGCGGCACTGGTGCTGTTGCTGGTGTACCCGTTCAACAACCGGCTGCTCAGCCCGCTGGTGTTACTGGCCGCGCTGCCGTACTTCGCCGCGATGTCCTCGGACCTGAAGCGTTGCGGCTACAAGCGGATGGACATCTTCCGGGTCTACGGCTTCAACCTGATCCTGTTGCCGGTGAACCTGGCCGGGGTGGTCAAGTCGATCCAGCAGGCGATCACCGGCCGCCGGATCCCGTTCGCCCGCACCCCCAAGGTGGCCAACCGGACCGCAACCCCGCTGCTGTTCGCCTTCACCCCGTTCCTGATCATCGGCTGGTCGGTCTTCACCGCCTGGCGGGGGTTGGAGAACCAGTTTTGGGGCAACTTCGTCTTCGGCGCCTTCAACGCCGCGACCGCGACCTACGCGCTGGTCTCGCTGGTCGGAGTCCGGTTCGCGCTGGTGGACGTCTGGCTGGGCTTCGTCGAGCGGTTGTACGTCTCCGACAAGCCCAAGCAGGTGATCCGGGTCCGTCGCCGTCGGGTGGAACCCGCGCCCGCGACACCAGGTTGGCAGGACGTGCTCTACCGCGGTGCGGCCGCCACCGTCGACGGCGCCCATGTCTCCGAGGGTGCCGGGATGTTCCGCATCCTGGCCGAGGTGCCGGAGGCGCCTGTCCAGCACAATCGGCGGGCCACCGACCGGATGCCCGCCGGATACGGGCGTCGGGCGACCGACCGGGTCGGCGGCGCCGACCGGCGGTCCGGTGACCGCACCGGCAGCGCGGCTGATCGACGCGGCGGGGGACCGGAGGATCGACGCACCGGATCCCCGGTTGATCGGCGCGGCGGCGTCGAGGACCGGGCCGACACCCGCACCGATCGGGCGGGTGATTTCTGATGGAGAACGACGTCATCGACCTGTCCCGGGTCGAGTCGGTGCCGCCAGAGGACGATGACGGTCGGCACCTGTCGATCTTCCGGGTGTTCCTGGTGATCGCCGTGGTGGCGGCGGCGATCGGCGGCACCTGGTGGTACTTCGCCCGGCAGAGCGAGGAAGCCGCAACAGCGGCGGGGCTGACGTCCTGGTTCGCGCCGTACGTCGACGTCACCGCCACCCCGCAGTTCGCGTTCGAGGATGCCACCGCGGCCGGTCACACCTCAGCGGTACTGGCCTTCGTGGTGAGTGCACTCGACGCGCCATGCGAACCGAGTTGGGGTGGTGCCTACTCGATGTCGGCCGCCGCCGACTCCCTGGAACTCGACCGTCGGGTCGCCCGGCTCCGGCAACTCGGCGGCGACGTCACGGTGTCGTTCGGTGGCGCCGCGAACTCCGAACTCAGCATCGGCTGCACGGATCCCGCTGCGCTGGCCGCCGCCTACACCTCCGTCGTCGAGCGTTATTCGCTCTCGGTGATCGACCTGGACGTCGAGGGCTCGGTCGCCTCCACGCCGGAGGTGAACGCCCGGCGGGCCGCGGCAATGGCCACGATGACGACCCAGCGGGCCGCCGCCGGCACGCCGGTGAGCGTCTGGCTCACCCTGCCGGTCGGTTCGTCAGGCCTGACCGCGGAGGGCCTCGGGGTGCTGAATGCCATGCTCACCGCGGGCGTCGACCTTGCCGGGGTCAACGGCATGACGATGGACTACGGCGAGCCGTTGCCGGAGGGCCGGAGCATGGCCGGTCAGGGCGAGCTCGCTCTCAACGCGCTCCATCAGCAACTGCGGGCCGCCTACTCCGCGGTCGGCCAGGATCTCTCCGACCTCGCCGCCTGGCAGCTGGTCGGCGCCACCCCGATGATCGGCCAGAACGACGTGCCTGCCGAGGTTTTCACCCAGGACGACGCCCGCCAGCTGGTCGCCTTCGCCGCCCAGAATCAACTGGGGCGGCTGGCGATGTGGTCGGCCAACCGCGACAAGGCCTGCGGCCCCAACTATCCCGACGTCAAGGTTGTCTCCGACGCCTGCAGCGGGATCAGCCAGGTGCCGGGGGAATTCGACTCGATCCTCGGTGCCTTCGGTTCCGGCGCACCGCCTGCGCCGGCGACCACCACCGCGGCCGAGACCTCCGCAGCGGCATCGGCTTCTGTCACGCCGACCACCGACGAGATCGTCGACGACCCGGCCACCTCCCCCTACCCGATCTGGAACCCGAACATGGCCTACCCCAAGGGTTCCAAGGTGGTGTGGCACAAGAACGTCTATCAGGCGAAGTGGTACTCCATCGGGGACCAGCCCGATGTGCCGGTGGCGACCGCCGACCAGACGCCCTGGACGCTGATCGGACCGGTGCTGCCGGGGGACACCCCCGCCCCCACCCCCACGTTGCCGCCCGGCACCTATCCGGACTGGTCGCCCACCGAGGTCTACGTCGCGGGTAGCCGGGTGATGCTCGACGGGGTCGGTTACCAGGCGAAGTACTGGACCCAGGGCGATCAACCGGGCGCCGCGCCCAGTACGCCGCAGGAGAGCTCGCCCTGGGAGTTGCTCGCCACCCCGTGACACGAGGTCAGCCGGCCACCGCGGCGATCAGTGGTGCGGTGCGCCGCGGTACCGGGTTGTCCAGTGCGATGACGGTCGAGGTTCGCAGCACGGCCGGGTCGCGGACGACGTCGTCGATCACCCGCTGCAGGTCGGCGTTGGACCGGGACACCAACCGCACCAGCAGGTCGGCCGAGCCGGTGATGGTGTGCACCTCGATCACCTCCGGGATGGCGGTCAGGTGGGCGGTCACGTCCCCGCGTCCGCGGCCCTGGGCGATCTCCAGCGACAGGAACGCCGTCACCGGATAGCCGAGCGCGGCAGGGTCGATGGTCGGAGCCAGGTCGGCGATCACGCCGGTGCGCTGCATCCGGTCCAGCCGCGCCTGCACGGTCCCCCGGGCCGCGCCGACCCGCCTCGCGGCCTCGAGTACACCGATCCGGGGTTCGGCGGTGAACAGCTCCAGCAGTGACGCGTCGAGTCGATCGATAGTCATCGCCGACTGGACAATCTGCTCAGTAAAATAGCGTGCGAACTTGTCAGACTGTGCATGGTGGCCAGTGTAGAAGCACACTGTTGCTCAATGGCTTGGGAACGCGCACGCTGCAGGAATTGCCTGCCCTGTGCTCTTGATCACTGCGTCAGATCACTGAGCCTGATCACCGTGGCCAGTGACACCGCCCGCCCATCGGAGGACCCCCGTGACGACAGCACCTACTGCCCCGACACCCCTGAAGTCCGACAACGCTACGCACCACGTCGCGCTGACCGGTCAGGAAAGGTCGGCCGAGCTCGACGTCGACGCGCTGAGCCGGCTGGTCGGACTGGTCGATCACGACCCCAGCGACGACCCGTTCCCGGTGGTCGCGATGGACGCGGTGGTCTTCGTCTGCGGCAATGCCACCCAGACCGCGCACTACTTCCAGTCCGCCTGGGGCATGCAGCTCGTCGCGTACACCGGCCCCGAGGTGGGCAACCGGGACCACGTCGCCTTCGTGCTCACCTCCGGATCGGCGCGGTTCGTCATCGAGGGCGGCGTCGCACCGTCGAGCCCACATCTGGACGTGCACCGAGCGCACGGCGACGCCGTTGTCGACCTCGCGCTGGAGGTGGCCGACGTCGACCGGTGCATCGCCCACGCCCGCGCGCAGGGCGCCGAGATCCTCGTCGAGCCGCACGACGAGCGGGACGAGCATGGAGTCGTGCGGATCGCCGCCATCGCCACCTACGGACACGTTCGACACACCCTGGTCGACCGGAGTCGTTACACGGGGCCGTATCTGCCCGGATTCGTCGCCCGACGCACCACCCTGGTCCGCCGGCCCGGTGCGCCGAAACGGCTGTTCCAGGCGCTTGACCACGCGGTGGGCAACGTCGAGTTGGGCCGGATGAACGACTGGGTGACGTTCTACAACAAGGTGATGGGCTTCGTGAACATGGCCGAGTTCGTCGGCGACGACATCGCCACCGAATACTCGGCGCTGATGTCGAAGGTGGTCGCCAACGGCAACCACCGGGTGAAGTTCCCGCTGAACGAACCGGCCGTCGGCAAACGCAAATCGCAGATCGACGAGTATCTGGAGTTCCACACCGGCCCCGGCTGCCAGCACCTGGCGCTGGCCACCAACGACATCCTGGGCACCGTCGATGCGCTCCGGGCCGAAGGGGTCGAGTTCCTTGACACCCCGGACGCGTACTACGACGACCCGGCCCTGCGCGAGCGGATCGGTCTGGTCCGGGTGCCGGTCGAGGAACTGAAGAAGCGGAAGATCCTGGTCGACCGGGACGAGGACGGCTACCTGCTGCAGATCTTCACCAAGCCGCTCGGCGACCGGCCGACGATCTTTTTCGAGCTGATCGAGCGGCACGGCTCGCTGGGCTTCGGCAAGGGCAACTTCAAGGCGTTGTTCGAGTCGATCGAGCGCGAGCAGGCAGCCCGCGGGAACCTCTGACCGACGCTGCCGCAGGGGGTCCCGGCAGCTGGAATGAGTGCGTCAGTCGAGGTCGGGGTACCAGGCCTGGACGGTCAACCCGTGTCCGCCGCGGTCGATGCCGCTGACATGACCACCGGCGGCGCCGACCGAGAGCAACTGGTCGACCATGTCGTCGCCATCCAACCGCACTTGCACGAGTTGGTCGGCGCGGCCGTCGAAGGCTGTTCGTGCCCGGTGCCCGGCCTCGGCGATCTTCAGCAGCGATCCGGTCGACGCCAGCGATCCGCGGGCGACACCCATGATCCCCAACGCGTCGTCCATCGCCCCGATCAACGCCTCCCGGTTGGTCTCGCACATCGCCCTGATCAGCTCGGGCCGGGTGCCGGCCACCCTGGTCGCGTCGGCGAAGGAGGACGCCGCGAGGGACAGCGCCAGCGCCCCGCCGTGCTCGCCGACCTGGGCGAGCGCCAAGGCCATCAGATGTGGCAGGTGCGAGATCCTCGCCACGGCCGCGTCATGCGCCTGCGGGTCGGCCGGCACCACCCGGCTGCCGACGGCAAGGGCGAGGCCCGCGACCGTCGCCCAGTCGTCGATGTCACTGTCATCGGTCAGGCAGGTGACCCAGGCGGCCCCGCGGAACAGCGAGTCCGTCCCGGCCGACCAGCCCGAGGCCGCCGTGCCGGCCATCGGATGCGAGCCGATGTATCGGGCGCGCGGCGCCAGTTCCGCGACGTCGTCCTGCACGACAGCCTTGACGCTCGCCACGTCGGTCAGCCGGACCTCCGGGGCATGCTCGTCGATGGCGCTCAACAACGGTCGAAACGTGGTCACCGGCGCCGCCAGCACCACCAGAGCGTCCCGCTGCACCGCCGCGCCGAGCGCATTCTCCAAGCTGTCGGCCACCTGGTAACCGTCCTCGGCGGCTGCAGCCCTTGTGCCCTCGCTCGGCGACCACCCGATCACCGGAATCACCGGTTGTGCCGCCCTGGCAAGAGATCCGCCGATCAGCCCGAGGCCGAGAATGCACAGCGCGGGCGGTAGATCGGCGGAACGCGGGATTGCCGGCGAGGGGAGTGCCTGGTGCATGCCGACATCATGACCCACCGGTTCCGGTGGCAAGGGGAGGTGTGCTGGTCCGATCGGTTGATCTTGAGCACGGGCGCCACCGGCGACTGCTCCCGTCATTTCGGGCACCGGGGTAGGTACTGCGTGGCCGCGACCCCTGCGAGGCCGTAACGTTGCCAACCGTGAGCGCTGCCAGCACGACCACGACCGAGGGCTTCGGCGTCGCGGTGACCCGCGAGGACACCACCTGGCGCTGTTCGCTGCTCGCACCAGAACTGCTGGATGATCTGGACGGGGTGATCACCGGCCTGCGGCGGGTGGCGACCACCGGGCCGGTCTTCGGCATGCTGGCCATCGACGACGAGTTCTTCGTGATCGTCCGCCCCGTCCCCGGTGGGGCGAGCCTGCTGCTGTCCGACGCAACGGCCGGGTTGGATTACGACATCGCCGCCGACGTCCTCGATCTGCTGCACGTCCAGGTCCCTGAGGACGACGAGGTGGACGACGATCCCTGGCCCGAGGGTGATCTCACCCTGCTGTCCGATCTCGGTGTCCCCGAGCAGGAGATGCAGTTGATCGTGGATGACGACGATCTGTATCCCGACGAGCAACTGGCGATGATCGCCCAACGCTGCGGCTTCGGTGACGCCTTCGCGGCCGTCCTCGAAAAGGTGTGACCCGGGATTCCATGGAGACCGGCGGTCGGCCCACCGACGCCGATCTGATCGCCGTCGCACTCTCGCTGGCCACTCGGACCGCGGACACCGGCGACGTTCCGATCGGTGCCGTGGTGCTCGCCCCCGACGGGGTGACGGTCGGCGAGGGCTGGAACGCCAGGGAGGCGACGGCCGATCCGACGGCGCACGCGGAGATCATCGCGTTGCGGGCCGCCGCGAGATCACTCGGCACCTGGAACCTGGACGGCTGCACCATCGCGGTCACGGTCGAGCCGTGCACCATGTGCGCGGGTGCCATCGTCGCCGCCCGGGTGGCCCGGCTGGTCTTCGGCTGCTGGGAGCCGAAAACCGGTGCCGCCGGCTCACTCTGGGATGTTTTGCGGGACCGCCGGCTGACCCACCGGGTCGAGGTCCGCGGCGGGGTGCTGCAGGACGAATGCGCCGCGCTGCTGCGCGACTTCTTCGCCGACAAACGCCCCTGAGCCCCGGCCCCCGCGACGATCATCAAGCTCCGCGCGGATCATCGTGCGGGTGGGAACGGTGGGGCAGAAGTCGACGAGTTCGTCCGCGCGAGCGTCAACTCGGGCCCGGGGAACAAATGACCCACCGGAATCGCTCTGGTCAGCATGAAACTCGGCGTCTACAGCTTCGGCGACATCCACCCCGATCCGGTCACCCACGCGAAGACCTCGCCCGGGCAGCGGATGGCCGACCTGTTGGAACGGATCCGGCTGGCCGAGCAGGTCGGGCTGGATTTCTTCGGCATCGGCGAGCACCACCGTCCGGACTACGCAGTTTCAGCACCTGCCATCGTCTTGGCCGCGGCAGCGGGCCAGACGTCCCGGATCGGCCTGGGCAGCGCGGTGACGGTGCTCAGCACCGAGGATCCGGTCCGGGTCTACCAGCAGTTCGCGAGCATCGATCTGATCTCACAAGGCCGGGTCGAATTGATGGCGGGCCGCGGCTCGTTCATCGAGTCGTATCCGTTGTTCGGCGCCGATCTTGCCGACTACGACGCGCTCTACGACGAGAAGATCCAGCTGCTGCTGGCCATCGACGCAGGGAACCCGGTGACGTGGTCCGGGAACTTTCGCCCGCCGCTGGACAAGGCGGTGATCCTGCCCCGGCCGTACCCCAAGCCCGGTGTCGGTGAACACCTGCGGATCTCCGTCGCCACCGGCGGCAATCCCGAATCGTCCATCCGGGCAGGCATTCTCGGGCTGCCGATCAACTACGCCATCATCGGCGGCCAACCGGCCAGGTTCGCCCCCCTCGTCGATCTCTACCGGCGGGCCTTCGCGCAGACCGAACGTCCGGGCGCGACGGCCGAAGTCGGCGTGTCCGGAATGGGTTTCATCACCGACGACGGCAAGGCGCGCGACCGGTTCTTTCCCTACTGGCTGGATTCGATGCGCCGGATCGCCAGGGAGCGGCGGTTCCAGACACCCGACCGCGCCTCCTACGAGGCGCAGGCCGCACCCGGTGGCGCCTACTTCATCGGCGGACCGGAGCAGGTCGCCGAACGAATCGTGGCCCTGCACGGCGAGCTGCACCACGATCGGCAGGGCTTCCAGATGGATCTGTCCAGCGTCCCGCAGTCCGACTCGCTGAAGGCGATCGAACTGCTGGGCACCAGGGTCGCGCCGCTGGTCCGGGAGGCGCTCGGGGTGGCGGCACCGGATCAGGTACCGAGCGCACCCTGACACGCAAGCGCCCGCCGCTCATCGGAACGGACGGGCGCCTGCGGATGCGTCGATCAGCTCTCGGCGCCCTTGCCGCGCAAGGTGAACCACACCAGGGCGGCTGCGACGACCATCAGCACGACGGCGATCACCGATGTCACGCTGACGCCACCGCCGAAGGCCTGCTGCGCCGAGGCGAGCAGCTGGCCGGCCTGCGGCTGCGGTAGGTGCGCGGCGACCGCCGTCGCACCACCGAGCGTCTCGGTGGCAGTGGCGGTATCGGCGGCGCTGAGACCGGCCGGCACCACGACCCGCGCACTGTAGGCAGCGGTCAGGATGCCGCCCAGCACCGCGGTGCCGAGCACTGCGCCCATTTCGTAGGCGGTCTCCGAGATCGCGGACGCCGCTCCGGCCTTGTCGGCCGGCACACTCGAGATGATCACGTCGTTGGAGATCGTCTCCGCCGCGCCGATACCGAGCGACAGCAGGACGAACGCCAATACCAGCGCACCGGCGGAGGCCTCGTGCGCGCCGAGCAGCACTGCGATGTACCCGGCAGCGCTGATCAGCAGGCCGCCGGCCACCACGGTGCGCGGGGTGATGCGCCGCACCAGCGGCACCACTGCAAGTCCGGCCACCACGGTGACCACCAGACCGGGAAGAAGGATCAAGCCGGCCTGCATCGGGCTCTCGCCGAGCACCAGTTGCAGGTGCTGCGACACGAAGAACAGGAATCCGACGAGCGAGAACACGCTCAGCAGGTTGGCCAGCACCGCACCGCTGAACGAGCTGCGGGAGAACAACCGGACGTCGAGCATGGGCTGCGGCCGGTTCAGCTGACGACGGACGAAGGCGGTACCGGCCGCGAACCCGATCAGCAGCAGCAATAACGACAGGCTGGTGGCACCGTCGTGCGCGATGCTCTTGATCGCGTAGACCACCGGGACCATGGTGACCATCGACAGGCCGATGCTGAGCACGTCGATCGGGCCGGGTGTCGGATCCTTGGATTCCGGCAGGAAGATCGGCGCCAGGATCAACAGCAGCACCAGGACCGGGACGGCCATCAAAAATGCCGAACCCCACCAGTAGTGCTCCAGCAGGAATCCGCCGACGATCGGACCGAGCGCCGCGCCGCCGGAGAAGCCGGCCGCCCAGATGGCGATGGCCAGCCGGCGTTGCTGACGGTCAACGAAGACGTTGCGCAGCAACGACAATGTCGACGGCATCAGCATGGCGCCGAAGAAGCCGAGCGCGGCCCGGGACGCGATGAGCGCCTCGGCAGACGGCGCGTAGGCGGCGATCACCGAGACGACGGCGAACCCGACGGAGCCGATCAGCAGCATCCGGCGTCGTCCGACGCGGTCGGCGAGGCTGCCCATCGAGACGAGCAGGCCGGCCAGCACCAGGGGGTAGATGTCGATCATCCACAGCAACTGGGTGCCGGTCGGGCTCAGCGCCGCCGAGATGGACGGCAGGGCGAAGCTGAGCACGGTGGCGTCAACGGCGACCAGCAACACGGGCAGCAGCAGAACCGCGAGTGCGATCCACTCGCGGGTGCCGGCCTTGGGCGCGACGGTCGTCGCGGGGGTGGTCAGGCCGGCCCGATCGGCGCCGGTCTGGATGGTGCGGGACATGGTGCCCTCTCCTGAGGTTGCTGGTACTGATAACTATACCGACCAGTTGGTATAGTAACAAGCTGCCGTCGGGGGATCGCCGACATCCGGATACGGTGGAACGGTGCCGCCCCCACCTGCCGCCCGCGACAAGGTGCTGGACGCGTTCGAGCGGTTGCTCGTCGAGCACGGCGAGCGGGAGACGACGTTGGATGCCGTTGCGCGGGCGGCCGGCGTCTCCAAGGGCGGGTTGATCTATCACTTCGGTTCCCGGGAAGCGCTGATCGATGGCCTGCTCGGCCGGCTGGAGCAGCTCGCCGACGAGGATCTGGTGCAGATGGCCGCCGCCGCGGAGGGTCCGGTCGCGTACTACGTCCGCACCTCGGCCGACACCGACACTCCGCTCGATCTGACCCTGATCGCCGCCACCAGGTTGCTGCAGCGCTCACATTCGCGCACCCGAGAGGTGCTGGCCGCCGTGCACGAACGGTGGTACCTGGCATTGCTGGAGGCCGTCGGTGATCCCGCGATCGCCCGGCTGGTGATGCTCGTCGGCTACGGGATGTACTACAACGCCACCCTCGCCGCCGGCGACGTTCTTGACCTGCCGGCGGAGAAACCCGAGGACATCGACGACCTGCTGCGGCTGATCGAGCAGCTCATCCGGGGTCGGGTCGCTGATCCGGGGTGAGGTGCGGCTCGTGCCGACATTGCGGCTGCGGGGTCGTCGGCGGGAGCTGGAGCAGGTGCCCAACCGTCGCGGGTGATACCTGCGGACGCGTCCTCCACCATCGGTGCGATGCGAGTGCCGCCAGTCCGGCACCGGCGGTGTTGAGCAACACGTCGTCGACGGACGACACCCGGTCCAATCGCAGCACGTACTGCGCGGTCTCGATGAGGACCGATCCGGCCGCTGCCACCGCCAGGATCCGGGGCAGTGTCGCCAGCACGGCGGAGCGGATGGGGCCGAGGAACCCCACCGCCGCGAAGATCAGCAGATTGCCGACGACCTGGTACATCGGCATGGTGTGCAGGTCCTGCAACGGAACCAGGCTCACCGCCCTCTGGTCAGAGCCGGCCCGGTTGCCCGGCACCATCGTCAAGGCCACCCACGGCACCGTCCCGTAGACCATCCCGACCTCGGCCAGCGACGAACGCCAGGCCCAGGCCGGCGGGGCACCGAGGCGACGACGGCGGCGGGCCAGCGCCCACACCGCCAACGCGGCGAACGGCAGCGCGGCCACCGCGGTGACCAGGATGACGGAGTACATCCCGAACCCGCCGGGCCAACCGAGGACGGTCAGCTCGCCCCGCGGCGGACCGGGGCCACCGATGGGAGCATCCGAGCTGGTCATCAGTGCATCCTCGGATCTTGGGCGGCGTCGGCATACATCGGCGGGCAACCCTGTGCGTCGGCGTCGGGGCGCAGTTCGAAGTGCCAGGGTTCGTTCCGATAGATCTGGCACAGTCCGTATTCGGTGCCACGCTCGGACAGCCATGCAACCGCGCCGGCGCGTCCGATGTCGACGGCGTCGCCCGACACATGCAGGGACGTTGCGGGGGTGGCCACCCAACGGGCCGCTTCGGATCGTGAGCCGTAGATCGCGACGGCGTCGTCGAGCAGTTGCTCCTGGTACGCCGCGGAACGCCAGCCGCTGTTGACGATGAACTCGACCCCGTCGCCCCGGGCGGCCGTCGCCGCCTGGCGCAGCGCGCCGAGCAGAGCCGGGTCGAGCTCGGTCACTGCCGGATAGTCGTCATCGAAAACGGTCACACCGTCTGGAATCTCGCCGTCGGCGACCCCGAATGCCTCGCCGACTCGTCGTCGGTCGGGAAGCTCAGCCGGAACGACGACAGTCAGGTGCTCGGGCGACGGCGGCGCAGACCGCTCCGCCGTGCCGACGGGCGAGTCCGGTGATCGGACCGACCCGGAACAGCCGACCAGAGCGCTGATCAGCGCCGCGATGACGAGAAAAGTGGCAGCGGAGGCCGATCGGGCGCCGAGGAATGCCGGCGGGTGAGGGGACATGGCATCGAGTCAAAGCGCCGCGGCGTTGCGATGACATATCCAATTCTCGATACGCCGACGATATGCGTTCCCTTCTACCATCGAGCCATGCGCGTGCTGGTCGTCGAGGACGAACCTCTGATGGCAGAGGCCATCCGGGACGGCCTGCGGCTCGCGGCGATCGCGGCCGATATCGCGGGCGACGGCGGCACGGCGCTGGAGTTGTTGAGCCTGAACGCCTATGACATCGCCGTCCTGGATCGCGACATCCCTGGTCCGTCCGGCGACCAGATCGCCGAGCGCATCGTCGACTCCGGCACCGGTATGCCGATCATGATGCTCACCGCCGCCGACCGCCTCGACGACAAGGCTTCCGGGTTCGAGCTCGGCGCCGACGACTACCTGACCAAGCCCTTCGAGCTCCGGGAGCTCGTGCTGCGGCTGCGGGCACTCGACCGCCGGCGCGCCCACATCAGGCCGCCGGTCAGCGAGATCGCCGGCCTGCGGCTGGATCCGTTCCGCCGCGAGGTCTACCGCGACGGTCGGTACGTCGCGCTCACCCGCAAACAGTTCGCCGTGCTCGAGGTCCTCATCGCCGCCGACGGCGGGGTGGTCAGTGCGGAGGCTCTCCTGGAGCAGGCCTGGGACGAGAACGCAGACCCCTTCACCAATGCCGTCCGCATCACCGTCTCCGCCCTGCGCAAACGACTCGGCCAGCCATGGCTGATCGCGACGGTGGCGGGCGTCGGCTACCGCATCGACACCGGACCGGTAGCCAGCGGAGAGGCGAGCGACTGTGGGTAGGGCACCCGGGTTGAGCGTTCGCCTCAAGCTCACGCTCAGCTACGCCGGGTTCCTGATGGTCGCGGGGCTGTTGCTCATCGCGGTGGTGTGGGTATTCCTGCTGCGGTACGTGCCCGATCAGGCCATCACCACTTCCGGCCGGGAATCCGACCCGATGATCAGCCCCGGTCCGGGCCTGTTCGCTCCCGGCCGCTCCGACCTCTGGCGCGCTTTCGCGCCGAAAGCGGCGCTCATGCTGGCCTTCCTGCTGGTGCTCGGGTTGCTGGGCGGGTGGATCCTCGCCGGCCGGATGCTCGCGCCGCTGCGCCGGATCACCGATGCGACCCGTGCGGCCGGCAGTGGATCGCTCTCCCACCGGATCGGTCTCCCCGGCCGGACGGACGAGTTTCGCGAGCTCGCCGACGCGTTCGACGGCATGCTGGCGCGACTGGAGGAGCACGTTTCCGAGCAACAGAGGTTCGCGGCCAACGCTTCTCACGAACTCCGCACCCCGCTGGCGATCACCCAGACGCTCCTCGACGTGGCTGCCAAGGATCCGAGCCGTGACACCGGGGAACTCCTCGGTCGCCTCCGGGTCGTCAACACCCGAGCGATCGACCTCACCGAGGCGTTGCTCCTGCTCAGCCGCGCCGGCCAACGGTCCTTCACCCCGGAGTTCGTCGATCTGTCGCTGGCGGCCGAAGAGGCCATCGAGACGCTGCTTCCGCTCGCCGAGGCACGGTGCGTCAGCATCGAGACTGCCGGCGGGCCGTCCGGCACCACCGGCTCACGGGCGTTGCTGTTCCAGATGACGACGAACCTGGTACACAACGCGATCGTGCACAACCTGCCCGATGGGGGCGCCGTCCGGGTGAGCACCGTCGTGCTCCCGACGGGCGTGCTGCTCATCGTGGAGAACACCGGCGACATGCTCAGTACACAGCTGGTCTCCACGTTCGCCGAGCCGTTCCAGCGGGGCGCGGAACGGGTTCACGCCGCGCATCCGGGTGTCGGTCTCGGCTTGGCCATCGTCACCCGCATCGCCCAGGCGCACGACGGAACCGTCACCCTCACCCCCCGTCCGGCCGGCGGGCTGCGGGTCACGGTGCAGCTGCCCGCAGGCCTGCCCTGGCGCGTGGGGGACGATCAGAACACCGGTCGGCCCACCCGGGAAGACCGGCGGATCCTGCGGCCACGCGCACCGTTCAAGACAACACCGCCATCCGGCAGTCCACCCGAATCGCTCCTCGGCCTCGGCGGCGCTTCGCACGTCACCGAGGCTGGGTTCGACGCCGATCCCACCGTCAACTCGTGGCGGCCGGCACGCTCTGCTCGTAGTTGAAGCAGTTCTCGGGGTCGTAGGCGGCTTTGACGGCCGTCAACCGGTCGACGTTGGACCCCCAGTAGGCGGTCGCCCAGTCCGGCATTGTGGGGTTGGGGACATTGACGTAGGCGCCGTTCACGAAGGGCTGCAACGCCTCGCTGAACTCGGCGAGCCAGCTCAGGCACACCGGGGTCAACGGATCGTCCGCGGCGGGAGCGCCGCCACGTTCGCCCCAGCCGACCCCAGGCTCGGCGTAGAACAGGGAGTCGCGGTGGGTGAAGGTGGAGCCGCCGGGCGGTTCGGAGCCGCGCACGGCTCCGCCAAATGCGTTGGTGAAGTAGTTGCAGTCCGCGGTAGGAGCGTTCGACAGGAAAGAACCGATCACCTCGACGGCCTGCGGCGGGAACGGCTCGTAGATGAACTGCGACACGAACTTCCAGTTCGCACGCTCGTCCGTGGGCGCGATCTGAAAGCCGGCGTAGACGTCGGTCCAGCTCGCCAGGGTGGTGCTGACCTCGGGCCGCCCGACGCCGAGCACGGGGGACAGCAACTCGGTGGCGTACTGCGCAGAGCTCCCGGTCAGCACGCCCATGAGCATGATCTCGTCCCGGCGGATCTCGAGCTGGCTCGTCAGCTGATCGTCGGTGTGCGGAGCCGTCTGCTGCCAGGCCTCGAAAACCGGTCCGAGGTCGCCCAGACCGGACCAGGTCGCGGTGACCGCGACGGCCTGGGGCAGCGGATGGATCCGGTAGGTCAGCGCGGTCACAACCCCGAAATTGCCGTTGCCAGCGCCGCGCAGCGCCCACAGCAGATCGGTGTTGCTGGTCTCGTCGGCCCGGATCGCCAAGGCGTCGTCGGTCCCGGAGGCCACGACGATCTCGGCTGCCAGCAGGTTGTCCGACGCCATGCCGAAGCTGCGGGTGAGCAACCCGAAGCCGCCGCCGAGCGTTGCGCCGACCACACCGACCGTTCCCTCGGTCCCGGTCGGCACCGCGTAGCCGGCCCGGCCGAGTCCGTTGACCACTTCCGTCTGGCTGAGTCCGGCACCGATGGTGGCGGTACCGGCCACGGTGTCGATGGCCACGGCCTTCAGCTCGCTGACGTCGATCACCACCCCGTCGTCGATGCTGGACCAGCCCTCCAGGCAGTGTCGTCCACTGCGGACCCGGACCGGGACGCGGCGGCGCCGGGCCCAGGCCACAGCGTTGACGACGTCCCGGGTTTCCTGCGCGAAGACGATCGCCGACGGTCGGTGGGCAAACAGCAGGTTCCAGCCCGCGGCGGCGGCGGCGTAGTCACTGTCGTGAGGACGGACGACCCTGCCGGTCAGCTCACCGGGACCGGCGGCGACGGCGGTCATCCGGCGGCCTTCGGGGCCGCCGCAAACTCGTCATCGCCGGGCTCGGACTCCAACACCTCACGGTTGAAGATCATCATCCAGGCGAAGTAGATCGCGCCGATCAGGATGAGACCGATCACGATCAGGCTCGGAATCAGGGCATCATCCGGCGTCACCAGCACGAACAGCGCCAGCACGATCCACACCAGCGCGGCCACCGCGACCGGCAGATCGAACCGGCCCAGGTTGAACGCGCCCTCCTTGCTCTCCAGCCGTCGCCGGACCGCCAGGTACAGCACCACGATCGCCCCGTAGATCAACGCCGGCAGGATGGTCGATCCCAGGATCAGCTGCAGCAGCGCCTGGCCCGGCAGCGCGAGCATCAGGACTACCCCGATGACGAGGATCAGGATCGTGGCGAACACCGGGGTCTGGGTGCGGGGGTTGACCTTCCGCATCAGGGCGTGCGCGGGGAAGCGGCTGTCGCGGGCCATTGCGAAGACCTGACGCGAACACGCCGCCATCACGACCATCCCGGCGCCGAACATCGCAAACGCGATACCGCCCAACAAGATCCGTTCAGCGACAGGTCCAAGCTGACTGCGGATGATTTCGGCGACCGGGGAGCCGCTGTTGCTGACCTCGGTGACGTCCTTGATCGCGACGGTCAGCGCGATGAGGAACAACAGTCCAGTCACTGCGGCGGCGATCACCGACGCCACGATGGCGCGGGGCACACTACGGAAGGGATCCTTCGCCTCCTCCGCCAGGTTCGCCGCGGAGTCGAAGCCGACCAGGGTGGTCAGGCCCATGATCATGCCGGCCATCAGGCCGCCACCGATCGCCAGATAGTTCGGATCCCCGGCGGTGATGCCGCGCGAAACGAGGTTGTCCAGGTTGCCACTCCCGGAGAACAGCATGACGGCGGCCAACCCGATGACCAGAACCACCACGATGCCGATCTCGAGGGCGACGGCGGCAGAGGTGATCAGGCCGAGCAGTCGGGTCGACGCAATCACCAGGACGGCTTGGAGCACGAGGATGACCAGGGTGATCACCCTGGCCGTGCTTTCGTTCTCGTCCATGCCGAGCAGCGGCATCAACGCCTGGCTGGCCAACGCGTTGTCCAGGGCCACCACCGCGATCGCCAGGAACCAGAACGTCAACCACCCGAACATCCAGCCGATCTTCGGGTTCGCCAATCGCGACCCCCACTGGTACGACGAGCCGCTCAGCGCGATCCGGGCGGCGAACTGCGCCACCACGAACGCGACCAGCGTCTGTCCAACAGCGGCGACCAGCCAGAGCCAGATACCGACCGGACCCGCCGTTTGCAGGACGTTGTCGTAGGTGCCGAAAATTCCCACCGCCACGGAAATGAAGGCAAACGAAATCGCGAAAATCTGGAACGATCCGAGCGTTCGTTTGAGTTCCGGTTCGTAACCGCACTCGATGCATTCCTGGTCACCGGAAGCGGGCGCCAACTCTTTTTTTACCGTCATGTCGGGTGCGCCTCTCCTGGCGGGGTGATGCATCAGACTTTAGGTCACTGAACAGGCATGACGCGTCTTCCCAACCGGATGAAAAACTCGCCACACCAGGGTCACCGTCCGCAGTCGGGAATCACCTCGGAAGTATGATGCGGCAGTAGTCAGATTTCACCCAAGGAGTGAATCTGCCAAATATTTCGGAATTCGCCACCACGCTCCTGGCTTCCGCGTGTTGGACGCTCGCGGTGACGACATGGCTGCGATGGAAAGTGCGGTCATCAGCATGGCGGTCGCTGCCGCAATCGGATCGCCGATCGGACCGGGACAGCGGAGGCGAAGTCCCAGCCGGCCGCCTGACCGTCGGGCTGCGCGATCAGCTGATCATGCCGCCGCGCGAGCATCGCGGGGCCCAGGCAGCCGAGCGTGAAGCGGCGGTCCCGGGGTGGAAGGTCGGCCATGGCTGCGCGCCACCAACATGTGACCGCCAGCGTTCAGCGGGCTATCGCGAGCCGCTTCGTCGAGCTGATCTGGAGCTCGCCCTGATCCCCCGGCACCCGACCCGAGACGCCTGCTCGGGTCGCGGTTGAGACCAAAGATGACTGACAAGCCGAACGCCGAGCACTCCTCGGGGAGTTGCTCGGCGTTTGCGCTGGTCGTGGCGGTAGCGGTGGGATTTGAACCCACGGAGGACTTTCACCCTCACACGCTTTCGAGGCGTGCTCCTTAGGCCGCTCGGACACGCTACCGGCGACGACTATACCGGCGGCTCCGGGCCGTTCCGACCATCCTCAACCCCACGCCAGCAGGCGGGTGTTGCCGTCCAGGATGCGCTTGGCCACCACCGGGTCCGGTGCCGGATCCCATTGCCCGATCTCGTGGCTGCCGCCGAGGATGACGCCGTCGCTGCGCGGGAACATGTACAGGTCGTTGGCCGGATCGATGTAGCCGAACTCCAGGCCGGGTCGGGGTTGCAGCAGCGAAATCTGACCCTTCACCGGAGTGAGTTCCGTATCGCCGAACAATTCCTTGGCGCCGATCCCCGTGCAGTTCATCAGGAGCGGCTGGGGCAACTGGTCGAGTTCCGCGGAATCGTCGAATGATTGAACGGTCACCGTTCCGCCCATCCGCAGGAAATCCTCCATCAATTTCGGGATGAAGACGTTGGTCTCGGCGATCAGGGTCGGCAGACTCGCCGCATATGTCGTCGGGAATGGATGTTCACCGGGGCCGAATGGGGTCAGCGGATAGAGCTCGGGAGTGACCGCGAACTCGGGTGGATGCGTGATCGGGGCGTCACCGAGCAGATACAGGGTGAACCAGCGAACGCCGTACGACCGCCCGACGAACGGCTGGAAGTAGTTGTGCGAGAAGCGGGCCGCGAACTGCAACTGGCTGACAAAGGGTTCGACGAATTCGGCGGCGACATCGGTGACACCGAACACCCCGGCAGCAACGTTGGACGTCGTGTCCGGCGGCAGCGCAGCTGCGTGGATGGCAACGGTGAAACCATGGTCCTGGAGCATTCTGGCGGTGGTCAGGCCGATCACTCCCGCGCCGAGAACGGCGGCCTGCCGGTGCGGGGTGGCCAGGGCCAGATCGAGCGCGATTTTCGCGGTCCCCCAGGAAAGGGTGATGCCGCAGCCGCCGTGACCGTAGTTGTGGATCACGGTCTTGCTACCGACCTGGTCGGTGCGGACGAGGAACCCGGACTCCCGGAACGGCCGCAGCCCACCGGCTTCACGCATCACCGGGCTGTTGGCGAGATCAACCCGCTGCAGCGTCTCGGTCGTGGTCGTCGCGCTCGGTGTGGCATCGGCGGCGGAATCGCAGCCGACCAGGGCACCGCCGGTCAGGGCGAGCGCGCCGGTCAGGATGGCCCGGCGCCTGTTCATCTGCAGGCTCACGTCACACCTCTCGGGATCGTGAGGAGTCCACACGATTTCCTGCAGTATGAGGTGTGTTCTACCCGGTGGGCGATTCAGCTGCGGTGGACCGTACTGCCACCTCGGATCGCTCGGGGTTAGCCGGCCGGACCTGGAGGGGTCACCGACGAGCCGTTCGGCACAAAGACGGCCAGGTAGGAATCGTCGCGAACGAGTGTCCATCCGTCACCCGGTCCCTGCCAGCAGCGGCCCTGTTGCAGCGAGAATCCCTCGTGCGAACAGATGATCACGTCGACGGGCCCCGGTGGTCCGGCTTCGTAGAGGGCGCGGTCGGTTTCGTCGAGGTTGACGATCTTGCGCTGCTCCGGCGCGTTCACCAGCACCCACAGCGGGTAGGCCAGGTCGTGGTAGGTGCCGATCACCGACGCGTCCAGATCGTCGACCACCTGCGCCGCCGATTCGTAGCTCGCGCGCCATTCCGGGTTGAAGTACCGGAACATCTGGTCCTGCCTGGAGGCGGTGACGATCGAGTGTTCCCCCCACAACGGCCGGGCCTCGCTGGTGACCGATTGCCAGGTGGCCCAGATGCCGGTCGCGGCGACCAGGGCGATGCCGGCGGGGCCCCAGCGACGGAGCATGAGTCCGGTCAACGGAACGGCGATGAGCAGCGAGCCGAGAGCCAGTCGGATCCCGTAGTACTGGTATCTCAACAGGGCCATGGTGGAGAGGAAGCCCACCCCTGAGCAGATCAGGTACGCCAGAACCGTTCCGCCCCCTCGGCGTTCCGCATAGAGCAGTGGCACGACCAGAAAGGCGATCAGCACCAGGGCGACGGTCAGTGGTGAGGATTGGAAGTTCTCGTTCTTCCACCACACGACGAAGAAAGGCGTCACCGACGAGCTCGGGTCGTTGAGTTGAATTCCGTTGAGCAGGTGCCAGGCTCCGACCTGGTCGTTGATCAGGCCGTTCAACTTCTGCGATGGGGTGGCGAGCGAGGACCCGAGCCATCGTAGGGCGACCGAGATGGCCGTTCGCGGCCCGATGTGCTCGTTCAGGAGATCGTCTCCGCCGGCCACCGGACTTCCGAAGCGATACAGATTTCTGATGGCGTAGGGAGCAACCGTGATGACGGCGCACAACCCGGCAATCAGCCCCGCGAGTAGACCGCGTCTGACGGATTCTCGACACGTCCGCAGGAACCAGACGATCAGGAACGGCCAGACGAAGATCACCACCGTGCTCTTGGTGAGCATCGCCAAGCCGAAGGCGATGCCGATCCACACCGGATGGCACCTGTTGACGGCGAATCCGACAACCACCAGGGCCCAGAGCGCCCCGGCGAGATCCATTTGGGTGGTGGCACTCTCTGCCACTGCTCCCAGGGTGCCGAGGGCGATGGCCGCCGAGAAGAAGGCGGCCCGCTCGTCGCCGCCGAGCGCGCGGGTGATCCAGGCGACCATCAGCGCCGAACCGACGTAGGCGATCCATTGCGGCAGTCCGGCGAGCTGATCACCACCGACGAGGAGGTGGAGATTGGCAACGAGGTACTCACCGAACGGGGGATAGCCGGTCTGCCAGATGCTTCCGGTGGCAAAGTGGTCGACGGAGCCGGCCTGGACCCACTGCAGCACCCTGGGCAGGTGATACACCTGCGAATCCAGATTGTTGGGTGCAGCCAGCACCGCAACCAGCAGCGTCGACAGGCAGAGCACGGCGAACAGCCCCACCAGCACGGGTAGCCCGAGCCATGGTCGCGGTAGGTGAAACGCGCTGGTGCGCAGGGCAATCGTCAGCAGTGCGGCGTTGGCGATCAGGTAACCCACGGTCAACGGCACATGTGCGAATCGATCGAATCGGGAGAGCAGTTCGGTGAGCAGCAGAATCCCGGCGCCCCAGATGGTCAGCGCCTCGGCGACGGACCTGAGTATCGCATCGCGGTGAACCTGAGCCCGGATGAGCACCAGCAGCGCCAGCGGTGAGAAGAACAACAGCCCACCGATCACGGCCATTGAAGCCCCTGTTCCTGCTGTAGATTCGATCTTTGCTTTCGCTTCCGAACGGGTTTACCGGTCACTTTCCGGCGTGTGCGCGTCGAATTGTGCGGAAGTATTCACGATCGATCCTCCAGCCAGATGCCTTTCCTAGCATAACGAAACAATGGTCGGCGTCCGTCGAATTGCGTTGGCGCGAAAGTAGCGCAGAACAAATTGAGATACCAGGGTTGAGAGATTCATCAACCCATGTGCCAGGAGTCAGGGCCTTGTGTTCGGCTTCGGTGCGATCGGCGCCGATCGGATCGACGAGGTGCTGCGTCTGCTGGCGACGCTGCGTTGATCCCGCGGCCCCGCCGACCCCTTCGTTACGTCGTCAGCCGTCAAGGTCGCCGGCGGATCCGGGCCGCCGGCGACCGATAGAGTCTGCGCAATGAGTGCAGAACACGCGCTGGTCACGGGCGCCGGGGGCTACATCGGCCGCCATGTCGTCACCGCTCTGCTCGACGTCGGCTTCTCGGTGACGGCGGTCCTGCGTCCGGGATCGGGAGCCGTGGTCGACGAACGGGCACAGATCGCCCACGCGGACATCCTCGATCCCGCGTTCGACCCCACCTCGCTGGCGTCGGCGCCACCGACCGCGGTGGTGCACCTGGCCTGGCAGGACGGGTTCGCCCACAACGCCCCGTCGCACATGCTGATGCTGTCCGCCCACTACGGCTTTCTCAGCAAGGTGGTGGAGTGGGGGGTGCCGCGGGTCTCGGTGCTCGGCACGATGCATGAAATCGGGTACTGGGAGGGTGCGATCGACCAGGACACCCCGACCAACCCGTCCACGCTCTACGGCATCGCCAAGGACGCCCTGCGGAAGGCCGTCTTCACCTCTCTGTCCGACAAGACCGCGTTGAGCTGGCTCCGCTGCTACTACATCTACGGCGACGACCGGAACAACAACTCGATCTTCACCAGGCTGTTGGAGGCCGTCGACGCGGGGAAGTCGACCTTCCCGTTCACCACAGGAAAGAACCAGTACGACTTCATCAAGGTCGACGAACTCGGCCGGCAGATCGCCGCTGTCGCCGCCCAGGACGAGGTGCGCGGCATCATCAACTGCAGCACCGGGGTGCCGATCTCCCTGGCCGACACCGTCGAGGCGTTCATCAGCGAAAACCAACTGCCGATCAGTCTCGACTACGGCCGGTTCCCGGACCGTCCCTACGATTCACCCGGTGTCTGGGGCGACGCGACGATCATCCGCAGGCTCACCGCGTCCTGAGTGGGCCGATCCCGCGGCCGGTGGTCGACATGCGCCCGGAACGGGCACGCCCGCCGGAAATCGTGCGCTAGGTTGGGGTTGGAAGCCGGACGAACGATCGATCAACGATGAGGTCGTGGTGACGCTGTCCGGTCCGCGAGTGGACGGCTGAGTTCAGCCTGGGTCATTCACCGGGTGAATCGGTGACGCGCCACGGGCATTCGGTGGTTGGTCGAAAGCAGAGTCGACCTTGATGTCGACCAATACTCGGGCGGAATGAAGTGGAGAACGTCGGTGTGGAGGGGTAATTCGGTCAGCGTCGTGCTGCCGACATACAACGAAAAAGACAGCATCCGATCGGTCATTCGAGGCTTCGAAGCGATCGGCGTGGTCGACGAGATCATCGTGGTGAACAACAACGCCGCGGCGGGAACCTCGGAGGAAGTGGCGCCCACTTCCGCCCGGGAGGTCGTGGAGACACGTCAGGGCTACGGCGCCGCGATCCGCCGCGGACTCGCCGAGGCAACGGGCGGGCTGGTCTGCGTCTGCGAGCCGGATGGCACGTTCGACCCCGACGACCTGCTGAAGCTGCTGGCCTACTCGGAGGATTCCCCCTTTGTGGTCGGGTCCCGCACGGTCTCGACCTTCATCTGGGACGGCGCCAACATGGGCTGGTTCCTCCAGTTCGGCAATTGGACGGTCGCCAAGTTGATCGAGGTGTTGTTCAACACCACCTCGCTGTCGGACGTCGGTTGCACCTTCCGGATTCTCAATCGGGACCTGGTCGGGAAGATCGATGACCAGTTCGAGGAATTCGGCTCGGCATTCGGGCTGGAGATGCTGCTGCTGGCGATCGGCATGCACGTCAGGGTGGTGCAGATCCCGGTCAACTACCGACCGCGAGTGGGCGAATCGTCGGTGACCGGGGATTTCCGGAAGACGCTGAAGCTCGGCGGCAAGATGATCAGCATGGTGTTGGCCGCCAAGCTGGCGCAGCGCAGGTCGATGCCGGTGCGGTACCGGCGACCATCGACCGAGGTGGCACGGGAGCTGAGCAACGGGCGCGACAATGCGCCCGACGCTCGAGGGCGCTAGCGATATGGCTGTCCAGAAAGCCGAACCGGTCGACGAGGCCGTGACACCGACCCGCCCCCGACGCGATCTCGGCCCGAAGGCACCCACCCCGAGGGCCTTTCGCTGGGCCGCGTTGTGGGTACTGCCCTACCTGATCCTCGGCATCAGCTGGGCGATCGCCAACCCGCCGAGCGCCGCCGCGGACGAGCACAACAACCTCATCAAGATCCTGGCCGCCGGCCGCTTCGACATCGGCGAGAAATACGAGGGTCCCCCCGGCGAGGAAGTCACCGAGATCCGCAACAACTCGATCTCCAGGATCGTGAGTGTGCCGGCTGAGCTCGAGGTGAGTGACGACTTCTTCTGCACCGCGTTCCGGCCGGACCAGACCGCGGACTGCCTGCCGAAGGAAGGGAACAATGCCACGGGCGTGGTGGAGCAGAAGACCGCCATGGGCGCCTACCCGGTCTTCTTCTTCGTGCCCCTCGGCTGGGCGACCCTGCTCGCCGACAACACCACGCGCGCGTTCCACCTCGCCCGGCTGGCCGAGGTGTTGATGTGCATGACGGTGATGCTGCTGGCGGTGTGGCAGCTGACCCGATGGTTGGGTCGCGGGGCGGCGATCGGGCTCGCCGTCGGGTTGACCCCGATGGCCGTGTTCCACCTCTCGACCGCCTCGACGGTCGGCCTGGAGATCGTCGGCGCGGTGGCGGTCGCCGCGGTGCTGATCACCACCACCCGATGGCCGGAGTCCCTGGCCAATCGCGGTTCGCTCGCCGTGCTCACCGTCGGTGGCACCGCGCTGATCCTGTCCCGGCAGATCGGCGCCCTGACCTTCGCCCTGCTGGCCGTCATCGCCCTGTTCAGCGGAGCCGGTCCGGTGCTGTGGCGTCAGCTGCGTCACGGTCGGCCGGCGGTGATCATCGCTGCCGCGATCCTGGCCATCGACACAGTCGCGATCATTGTCTGGGAGCAGTTGTACGACCATCCCGCACTGACCGGAACGGTGTTCGATCAGCAGGCCTGGGGCTCTTTCATCGACGGGTCGTTCGTGTACCTACGCACGGGTGTCGGTTACTTCGGCTGGAACGACACCGTGCTGCCGGGGCCGTTCATGGGGCTCTGGATCCTGTTGCTGATGGTGACGGTGGGCGCCGGGATGCTGGTCGCCAAGCGGTCCGATCTGTGGCGGATGATCGTGGTGCTGCTCGCTGTCGGCGTCTCCGCGTATGCGATCGCGGCGATCGTCTTCTTCCCGATCGGCGGCGGGCTGCAGGGCCGGCACATGATCCCGATGTTCATCGTGGTGCCGATGCTCGCCGGTGTGGTGCTGCGCGAGCGGTGGGGAGCCGGTGATGGCCGCACCATGCGCCGGTTCGGCTGGTTCATCGGCGTGAGCGTCGCGATCGTGCACATGGTCGCGTTCTACATCAACGGCCAGCGCTATGCGGTGGGCTGGAACGGCCCCGTCTGGTGGCTCGACGAGGCCAAGTGGGAGCCGCGGTTCGGCTGGTGGCCGTGGCTGATCGCCTTTGCGGTCGGCTGCCTGCTGCTGGCGTTCAACATCATTCGCGATGCGCGGGTCCAACCCAACCCACTGCTCGGCGAGACGGTGACCACCGGCCCGGACGATCCGGCGATCGGCGCCCAGCAGGTCGATGCCGACGTCGCGGACGACACCGAGAGCGCCATGGACAAAGACGATTCCGACGGGCGGGCTGCCGATTCGGTCCGCCGGCCGGCGACGTCAATGCTGTGACGTCAGTGCTGTGACGTCAGTGCTGTGACATCAGTGCTGTGCCTGGGCCAGCACCACGACCACCAACCCACCGGCGACCATGGCCGCGCCGAGCCAGGCCAGCGGTGTGACCCGTTCGTGCAGCACGATCGCGCTGGATCCGATGATCACCAGCAGGCCGATCGCGTTGAACGGGTAGGCCACGCTGAGCGGCACCCTTGACAGGGTGGTCAACCAGGCGAGCGCGGAGATGCCGAACACCACCAACCCGCCGATCACCCAGGGCGAGGTTGCGGCCTTGACCAGCAGCGGGCCGCCGTCGCGTTCGACCGCGGCTGCGACCCCGGTCATCCCGTGTTTGAGCAACAGTTGCCCGGCCGCGGCTGCTCCGACGGCGAACAACAGCAGCAGCAGATTGGGGATGGTCAAGGAGTTTCCAATCGTTCGATGGGGCGACTGTCCGGCGTCTTCCGGTGGGTCGCCTCCGGTTCCGGACGCGAACGCTTGCTGGTCCACCTGACTCCTGCGTGACGTTCTCGGCTCCTGTGATCGAACGATCCGACCGTAACACCGGGGTTTCAGCCGGTCGGACTCGACGCGGGATAGATCACGAAATTCAGCGGCGCAACATGGACGGGTGCGCAATCGATCCGCCCCACATCGACGCACTCCTGGAAGACCACCAATTCCTCGTGGGTCGGCACGATGACGTACTGCGGGATCCTGAACGCTGCGGTGATTCCGCCGGCGGTGGCCAGCAGGGCCAGTCCGGAGACGATCGCGATGCCGCCGTGCCACCAGCGCTGCCGCCCGGCCGCCTGGTCCGCCCGGTTCACCGCGTGAGCGAGGGTGGCGACCATGGTGAGCAGCAGAATCGCCGCCGGCAGCATCATGTGGCGGTCGCCGTTGTCCGGATCGAGCAGCGCAATGCCGTAGGTCCGGACGGCCCAGGCGAAGGCAAAGCCGGACAGACCCAGGGCCACCACCGCGTCCCACCGCACCTCGATGACCGCCGCGACGAGGATCACCAACAGGAACAGGATCGACAGCGCCCGCAGGATGGTGCGGGTCTCGAAGGCATCGAGCACAGAGTGCGGCTCCGCCAGCAACTCTCCGACAATCCGTTGCAGGTACGTGCGCGGCACGATGGTGAACCCGAAGTTCACCGTCTCCCGCCCGTACCCGGTGTACACGACGATCTGCACCAGCGCGGTCACCGCCGCGACCGCGCCGAGAGCAGCGTTCGCCCACGTCCGGTGGCGCAGCCAGCGGTAGGCGAAGACCGGCGAATAGAAGACGATCAACGGCCCGGACAGGCCGAGCACTGCGACCGCGACGCCCTCGACGATCTTGCCCCACAGCGTTGCCGGACTGCGGGAAAGGCCCAACAGCAGCAGAGGTACCCCGCCAAGGAAGATCAGGTAGGCGATCGAGGTGGCCGACTCCCACATCGGTGGGACGAGGCACAGCATGACGAACGCCAGACCGCGTCCCCACACCGTCGGGATGAACCGATCGACCCGCCGGCTCAGGACGACGGCGAAACCGCCGAGCGTCGCCGCGACGGTGATCAGGGTGTAGGCCAGCGGCACCGCCGGTAGCCCGAACGGCGACACCAGCGCGGCGGCCAGCCGTGGCGTCAGATGCAGGTACCCGGCATAGGGACGGAAAATCGCGGCCAGGCCGTCACGGTCGGCCTGGATGTAGAAGGTGTTGCCGTCCTCGGCGTAGATGCCGGGAGTGGCGATCCGGTCCCAGACCCGCCACAGGTACAGGGCGGTGCCGATGCCGAACGCGACGAGCAGGGTGATCCAGTCCCGGCGGGTGAGCCGGGCGGCATCCCTCCCGACCGTTGCCGGCAGCGTCGAGCTCACCATGCACAGGGTTCGTTCGCGGCGGCCATGGTGCGCGGTGGGCGGGATTGCCCGCTCAGATCTCGGTCGGGTACGACCATTCCGTTGGCTCCCGGCGTGAGATGTTCTGCGGCGTCGGCTCGTTCAGGTTGGCCCGTTTCGCACCTGATCAACCGCCGATCAGGGTAACTCAACGACATCGATCGCCGTGGCCGTCCACGCGCCCTGGCCCGCGGTTCTCTCGATGGTCAGCGGACCGGCCAATCCGGCCGGGATCTGCGCGTAGAGGATGTTGTCGCCGACGGCGACCCGCAGCGACCTGGAGAAGCCGCCGGACTCGGCGGTGCCGTTCACGGCGAGCGTTCCGGCGCTGTCGGTTCGGATTCCCAACCGGATCGCCAGGGCGCTGGTCGGCGGCTGGGCGAACGCGACGGTGATCGGCGAGCTCAGATCGGGCTGGCTCACCGTGAGGGACGATTGCGCATCGTCAGGGGCCCAACTGCCCACCGGCGGCTGTTTCCCAGAGTCGTAGGCGACGGCGGCCAGCCAGTTGCCGGCGTCCGGGGTGATCAGGTTGAGATTGCGCTCGCTGAGCAGGGTGATGACCACGTCGGGCTGGTAGCTCGCCACCAGCGCCGGCAGGTTCGGCGACTGGGCCGGGTCGTCCATCCAGTGCCTGATCATCATCGTGCTGCCGAAGGCCGACGCGAGGTACGGGGAGAGCGACGTCGTCGCCGAGTCGGCGAGGATCAGCGCCCGGTGATCGTTCCCCGCGGTGCTGCTCGCTGTCTCGACCGGCATCTGGGTGATGTCGATCAGGGTGTCGCCGGGCACGGTGCTCTGCGTGCCGTCCGACTTGATCAGCGTGTACGGGGCGACCGGGCTGCTGAATTCGGGGACCGTCCAGTTGTTCGGCCCGGGTGCGCCGGTGATGCCGGCGAACTCGTTGTTGGTGTCCTCGGTGGTGGTACCGACGAGCGTCGGGACGGGCAGGGCGCCGAGATCGGGATGGTCGTTTTCGAGGCGGTCGATGATGGCCTGGAAGCCGACGAAGGCGCCGAACTGCGTCCAGTGGCTGTTCAGTGCCGAGTAGGTGTCGGCCGTCGCCCGTCCGGCGATCAGCGGTGGACGCAGATCCGGGAACGAGGACGAGTCCGCCGTGATCAGCTGGTCCAACACGTGCGGCATGACCTGGCCATCGGTCCAGGCCGGCATCTTGTCGGCGTAGCCGCTCCATTTGGCGGGCACCACGAAGAACTCGCTGGCGATGCCCTGCTGCTCCAGCCAGGCGTTGCGGGACTTCACCGCGTCGACCGTTTGCTGGACCTCGTCCCGTGAGTAGTACCGGCGCCCCATCGCCTGGGCGAAGTTGGCCTGGAAGTCGTCTCCCAGGAACAGGTATCCGTCCTTGCCGTCCACCGCGAGGCCCGGGTGGGTTGCGGTCAGCCGGGTCTGTTCCAGGTAGGTCTGGTCCTGCTCGGCGGTCGGTATCGGATGCCAGCTGGGGTCCTGCGGCGCTACCTCCGCCGCAGCTGCAGCGCCGCCGTTCTTGGTCTCCGGGTTGTAGCGGGCGTCGTAGACGGCAGGCAGCACCCAGGTCGCCACCCCCACGACCACCAGCGCCAGGGTGATCCCGATCCGGCGTCCCCAGTGCGCGTTACTGGATGCCACGGGTCTGCAGTTCGCGCTGTTGTTCCGGATCGGCCGGCCGGTGCGGTCCGGTTCCCGGTCGGTCGGGCGCCCCGTTGCCGGGCGCCGGGCCGCCATCCCCGCCAGGTGGCCCGTTGTCGCCCGGTGGTCCGGCGCCGTCGGGTGGGTGCTGATCGTCGACATCGACCCGGTCCTCCACCTCGTGGGTGACCAGCGCGTCCGATCGTTGTTCGGCCTCCAGCGCTGCGATGTCGTGCCGGCGGAGTTTGGCGAAATGGGTGGAGGAGTAGTCCGGGTTCACGATGATCCGTTTGATCCGATCACCGGTCGGCCGCAGCCGGACGAGCAGCGCGGCCAGCCAGCGCGGCGTCCAGTTCTTCAGGCTGAGCGCGCGTTTCTCCAGCAGGTGCCAACTGAGATAGGCCGCGATGTGGCAGGCCACGACAACGATGACGTGGTAGGCGAACCAGCCCAGTTTGTAGATGTCGAAGAACGCCACGAACTGCTGGATCGGCCAGGCGTAGATATAGATGCCGTACGACAGGTCGCCGTGCTTCTCCCAGTTCTGCAGGGGAAGCCGGACAGCGCACCACATCAGCACGTAGAGGAAGAAGAACTGCCCGTAGACGTTCCAGCCGGAGGCGAAGAAGTAGGTGAAGATCGCGATTGCGCCGGCGGCCATCGCCAGCCGGTCGTCGATCGGAATCTTGTCGCCCCACAGCGCGAAGACCATGCCGAAGAAGAACGGCGTGAGCACCATGACGCTGTAGAAGTCGGACATCAGCGGGTCGAGGATGGCGATGTTCGCGTTGACCGACAGGAAGGTCAGCGTGTTCAGGGTGAGCATCAGCAGGAACGCCAGCGAGGCGATCAGCCGGTAGCCGAGCAGGCCGAACAGGCCCATCACACCGATCAGGATGTAGCCCTTGAACTCGTAGAACAGGGTCCAGGCCGAGCCGTTCCAGTCGTAGCCACAGCACTGCGAAAGTGGTAGCCCCTGGCCGAGTTCGGCGATGTTCTCCTGGTTCAGCTTCATCCACATGTTGTTGGCGAAGTAGGTCAGCGGCGACTCCGTCGGCGAACTGATGTAGCCCCGGATCGTGCCGTTGACGTGCCAGAAGGCGATGGGCGCCAGCACGAATGCGGTGAACAGCAACGCCGCCCAGAACGCCGGGAAGATACGCAGGGAGCGCCGCCAGAAGAACCGGAAGATGGTCGACCGGCCCATCCGGCTCTTGGTGATCAGAAACCCGCTGAGGAAGAAGAACCCGGCCACCGCGACGCCGCCGAACGACTGCTCGTCCGACCACTGGGTGCCCAGGTTCTTGCTGCCGTAGAAGCCCGCCAGCGGTCCGGCGTGGGAGAAGATCACCGCGAAGGCCATCAGCCACCGCAGGAACCCGATGCTGTTGTGCCTCGGGTTGAACGCCTTCTCGAGGGTCAGCGCCATGCCGGAACCGTCACCGCCGTCCCCGCATCCGCTTGGCGCCTCGCGCGGTGGCCCTGGCTGCCCGGTAGATCGGGCGGATGGCCCGGCCCAGACCGCGGCGAGGAATTGTCCAGAGCCTTCTTCAGGTGCACGAGCGGGCGGATCCTCGATCTGGATGTGCTCGATCCAGTCCACCTGATCCTGGGTGTAGGCCGGCAGCATCGAGGAGATGCGCTGCAGCTTGTACTCCAGGAACGCGTAGTTGATCGCCGCCCAGTCGGTGTTGAGCACCAGCTGGATGGTGTGGCCGGTGTCCATCACCGTGTACCCGTAGAGCCGCTCCAGGACGTGGCCGAGCATGCCGTCGTTCCAGCCGGCGTCCTCGGAGGCGAAATCCTCGTAAGTGAAGTCGTGCTCGGCGAGCTTGGCCAGCGTCTGCGGCCGGGCCCAGAACATCGTTCCGTAGGGGGCGACCGGGGTGGTCCGGTCGAAGACGGTGTCGGATCCCCAGCTTCGGTGGCCAGCTGCCATGCCGCGCTCGCGGTTGGTGAACCACGAGTGGCCGAGGGTCGGGAAACCGATGTTCACCACCGGCGGGAAGACCATGCCCAGGCTCTGCTGGTTCTGGAACATGCCCAGGATGGTCGCCACGTAGCCGGGTGAGGACAGCAGGTTGTCCACCGAGTGGTGCTTGAACAGGTGGCCCGCGTTGTGGCCGTTCTGCGGTGACTTCTTGGAGTGGACCTTGAGGATCAGGTCGTAGTCACCCGAGGTGAGCACGTCGCGGCAGGCCATGATGAAGGCGCTCTCGGCCCGCCCACGGTTGGACGCGACGACCCGGACATCCACCGACGGCAGCGCGTACTTCTCCAGCGCGCCGGAGATGACGGCCTTCTTCTCCTCGGTCGTCGTGGTGACGACGAGGTCGTAGGGCACCGGGATGTTGCCGATCCAGCCCATCATCTCGTCGGTCATGTCCTCGTAGAAGATGTGCGCGAGCACGCAGATCCGCGGCGCCGGATCGGGTCGGTAGCCGGTGTCGACGTCCGGGATGATCGAGAGCATCGACATGTTGGTGTACAGCGTCCGCGGTTCGGCCGACCGGACGACGTTGCGCCAGATCAGGTCGATCGGATAGTCGGTCGTCGGCAACCTGCTCCATCACCCGCTTGCCCAGGATCGCGTTGCGTTCCAGGTAGGTGGGTTCGTGGAAGAAGATCCGGCGCTTCAGGATCGGGCAGCGGTCCTCGAGCATCAGCACCGCGTCTCTCGAAGACCGGGTGGATCGACGGGTAGCGGTCCGGGTCGAAGGTGACCACGAACCGGAATCCGCGGTCGGAGAAGTGCTGGGTGAACTTCGATTCGTGCTGCAGGATCGACTGTTCGTAGGTGGTGATCATCGGCATGTTCTGCCAGTAGCTGAGGAACTCGATCGAGGTGAACATCGGCTTGCGCACGGCGATCCAGTGCGACTGGATGTGCAGCGGCAGAATTCCGGTCGCGCCGGGGAAGGGGTTCGGGTCGATCGCCTTGTGCGCGGTGACACCCCAGAAGTCGATGTCGTCCCGGGCGTCCATTTCGTCGAACGTCTCGGCGAACGGGAAGATCGGCGCGAAGAACGTGTAGTTCATCAGGATGAGCTCGTCGTACTCGGCCAGCCGGTCCCAGCCGAAGACGTCCATCGCCTCCTTGTAGCCCCAGACGTCGAAGCCGATGTTCTCCCGGGCCCAGACGGTGTCCGCGACGGCCTCGAGGGCCTGTCGGCCCTGGACGGTGAGCGTGGAATTCGAGACCACGAAGATGTGCTCGGCGTACGGACGAAGCGCCTTGAGCTTGTACGGGACGTAGTCGTCGACGATGCCCTGGGCGTCGTAGAACAGGTAGAAGATCACTCTTCGCAAATGACTTACCTCCTGGTGAGCCGGGGGTGAACCCGGCGGCATTGTGCGGAGGCAATTCGCCCTCGACCCGATGCGCTCAAGATCCTGATCGTACCCAGCAGGAGATCGTCTCCCTGTGAGCCGCGCACCCTCCGGAGCCCCCCGACCGGGCTGCTGGGAATCACGATCTGCCGACGACCCGTCGGAGTCGGTGCCGCGCGGCCCGGGCGTACGACCGGAGCCGATCACCGGGCGGCTTGTTGACGGCCCGTTCCAGGTCGGTGACCCGGGCGCGGAGCCGCTCGAACTGGGCCACCATCCGGTTGTTCTGGCTGATCAGATTGCGGTTGAGTTCGGCGACCTGCGCCGTCAGCCCGTCCTCGGTCAGCAGCGCGTAGAGGTTGTGCACGGCGCCGGCCAGGCTGGAGTGCAGGTCGGTCAGGGTCGCGAACCGGTCGTGCAGGTACCGCACCTCTGCAGCGATGTGTGCGCCGCGATCCTGCGCCACCTTGCGATCCCGGTCGAGGATTTCGGCCAGCACCAGCAGGTACCCCATGCCGCCCTGGCGGGCGAGGTCCGCGCGCAGGTAACGGTCCCGGATGAAGGCGTCCCAGTGGGCGTGTTCGCTGCGCCCGGCATGCACGCTGTTGCCCTCGTCGCCGACCGCGTCCGGCCGGCGGTGCCAGAACGCGAGCGGCTCACCGTCGATGAAGTCGACCTCGTGCACCCGGAGCAACCGCAACATGAAATCCCAGTCGGCCAGCACCGGCAGGCTCTCGTCGTAATCGCCGATCAGTTGCGTGGATCTCCCGGCGGTACAGCAGGGAATTCGTCGGTGTGTAGTTGCGCACCAGCGTGTCGAGCAGGGTGATCTCGCTCTTGTCGGTGGCCAGCAGTTCGCGGCCCTCGGTGATGATCCGGTCGCCCTCGATCCGTTCGTAGACCACCTCACTGCGGGTGCCGACGGCCTGCCGCCCGGTCTCGTCGAGATGCGAAGCGGTGCGTTCGAGGAACGTCGGTGCCCACGCATCGTCATCGTCGTGGATCACCACATAGGTCGAGGAACTTGCCGCCAGGCCGATGTTCATCGCGGCCTCGCGGCCGCGGGAGACGGCGTTGTCGACCAGCAGGATCCGGCCGTCCGCCCGGTCGGCCACCGCGTCGATCTGTTCCTGGACGGGCGCCACGTCACCGGCGTCGTTGACCACCACGATCGTGAAGTCGCGATAGGTCTGCGAGAGCACGCTGTCCAGGGCTCGGGCCAGCAGCAACGGCCGGTTCTTGGTCCGCACGATGACGGCGACCCTGGCGTGCGGAGTCGTCTCCGGAGACACGCCGCACCTCCCGCCTGCCCGCCATTGGGTGACACTCCGACAGTTCGAGCCGGCGCCGTCACCCGACCCGCCCGGTAGTTTCGCACATCTGATCGCCCGGACTGCCGTGACACCGGGGGTCCGGCGGTGGTTCACCCGGCTGCAGCGGGTCGACCTATTCCCCCCGCCTATTCCCTCCGGGCCCTGGCCCGCCGCTTGCCCTCGTGCATCGCCTGCACCCGGGCGACCGGGATGGTGTGGCCCTCCTCGATCAGGTCGGCCGGGAGGGTCTGCGGGCCCGGCATCAACTCCTGCCAAGGGTCGGTGTCGCCCAGCAGCGCGGCGGCGTTGCGAATCGTGAAATCCGCCGGCGTCACGTTCTCCAGCTGGTCCCAGTCGAGCGGGAACGAGACCGTCGCCCCGGGCCGCACCCGCGGGCTGTAGGCGGCGACCACGGTCGCCCCGCCGGCCCGGGTGGAATCGAGGAAGACCTTGCCCTCCCGGTCTTCCACGATGTAGGCCGTGGTGGCGATCGTCGGGTCGAGCCGCTCCGCGCGGACCGCGATCGCCCGGGTCGCGGCGGCCACGTCCTCGACCTGGGCCTGATCGTCGAGCGGCAGGTAGATGTGCAGACCCTTCGCTCCACTGGTCTTGACCGCTGCCGACAGACCGGCGTCGGACAGGGCCTGGCGCACCAGCTGCGCCGAGCTGACGACCACATCGAACGCCGCGCCGGCCGGTGGGTCGAGGTCCAGCACCAGGTGACTCGGGTGCGCGGAGTTCAAGGGGATCAGGGTCGGGTGATATTCGACGGCCCGCTGGTTGGCGAACCACAGCAGGGTGCGACGGTCGTTGCACAGCGCGTAGGAGATCTCCCGATGGGACGCCTGCGCCCACACCGGCGTCGTGCGTACCCAGTCCGGGGTGTACTTGGGCACGTTCTTCTGCATGAACGGCGGCTGGCCGGGGCGGACCCGGATCACCGACAGCGGCCGGTCGGTCAGCACCCGGACGAGCCGGTCCGCCACCTGATCCAGGTAGTCGACCAGGTCGCGCTTGGTGGCATCGGAACCCTCGAACAGAGGCCCGTCCAGATTGGTCAGGTCGACGCCGGCCCTGGATTCCGGCGGCTCCGACGAGCGGGACCGGCTCACCACCGCGCCCGGAGTGGCATCGTGCTCATGCGCCCTCCCTCACTCCTCGACTGTGCTTGCCTACCACCACATCCTGCGGGTGCGCCAGCCCGGGCGTCGTCGCCCGCGGACCGAGAGCGGTGGTGATCAGGGCGCCGCGGCTGGTCAGCGAGGTCTTGGTGAACACCGATTTCAGATGATCCTGGACGGCGACCGGATGCAGCGGGTGTGGGCGTCCCCGCAGGCCGCGCCGGCGCTGGGCGGCGCTCCGAGGACCAGGATCGTCGAGGCCGTCGAGTCGGTCGCTATCTGACCGGTCCGGGCCGACGTGCCGGCGGCCCTATCGTGATCGCATGCGCAAGGCACCCCTGCCGGTCCGGAACGGGCTGAATCCCAGCCGGATCCGGCTGCCGGAGAGCGGGCCGTGGCCGACGACGCTGGAATACCTGTTGCAGCGCTTCTACGGCGATCAGGTCCGGGTGAACGAGAAGGTCACGGCCGGCGAAGTGGTCGACGTGGACGGTGTTCCGATCGCCCCGGACACCCCGTTCGCACCGGACTCGTTCGTCTATCTCTACCGTGATCCGATCCCGGAACGCCGGGTGCCGTTCGAGATCGAGATCATCCATCGGGACGGCGATCTGCTGGTCATCGACAAGCCGCATTTCCTGGCCACCATGCCCCGCGGCTTCTACATCGTGGAGTCGGCGCTGGTCAGGTTGCGCCGCGAACTGGACCTGCCGGACCTGAGCCCGTTGCACCGCTTGGATCGGGTGACCGCCGGCGTGCTGATGTTCTCGCTCCGGCCCGAACAACGCGGCGCCTACCAACAACTCTTCGCCCACCGCAAGGTGACCAAGTACTACGAGGCGGTGGCCGCCCATCGACCCGAGATCGACCTGCCGGTCACGGTTCGCAGCCGGATCGTCAAGGAACGCGGGACGCCGACGGCGGACGAGGTTCCCGGCGAACCGAACAGCGAGACCAGGATCGAACTGCTGGACGTCCGCGGCGCGGACGGGCTTGTACGGGCTGCATCCGGCCACCGGCAAGGTGCATCAGCTGCGGCTGCACATGTGCTCGCTGGGCCTGCCGATCCGGAACGACAACTTCTATCCGCGGCTGCTGGACATTCCGCCCTACGACTATTCGACCCCGCTGCAGCTGATCGCCCGATCGGTGACGTTCGATGACCCGTTCACCGGGCAGCGGCGCAGGTTCCAGAGCCGGCGACCCTTCGCGACCTGGCCGGCCGCGGCCGCCGATGGTTGAGGCCGAGCGGGTGATAGCCGAGCCGCCGTTGACCGGCGTCCGGGTGCTGGAGCTGGCCGCGATCGGGCCGGTCCCGCTGGCCGGCATGCTGCTGGCCGACCTGGGTGCCGACGTGGTGCGGATCGATCGGGTCACCCGCGGTGAGCTCGACGTCATCCCCGACGGCGCGGCCGATCCGGTGTTGCGCGGGCGGCGGATCGTGCGGGCGGATCTGACGGACCAGGCGGCGCGGGACAGGGTGCTGCGGCTCGTCGAGCATGCCGATGTGCTGATCGAAGGAATGCGACCGGGTGTCGCCGAACGGTTGGGCGTCGGTCCGGATCGCTGCTGCGCCGCCAACCCCGGCCTGGTGTACGGGCGGATGACGGGCTGGGGACAGAACGGACCTGACGCCACGACGGCGGGCCACGACATCAACTACCTCGCAGTCACCGGCGCTTTGCACGCCATCGGACGTCGGGATGAGCCGCCACCGGTGCCGCTCAACCTGATCGGCGATTACGCCGGCGGGTCCACGTTCCTGGTGATGGGAATCCTTGCGGCGCTGCTGGATCGCGGGCGGACCGGCGTCGGTCAGGTGGTCGACGCTGCGATGATCGACGGGATCTCGGCCCTGCTGCAGCCGGTGTTCTCCTGGCGAACGGCAGGCCTGTGGTCCGACCGACGGGAGAGCAACCTGCTTGACGGGGCTGCGCCGTACTACACCACTTACGGCTGCGCCGACGGTCGGTATGTGGCCGTCGGAGCGATCGAGAACCGTTTCTACTCCGAGCTCCTCACCGGTCTGGGTCTGTTGCCGGAGCAGGTGCCCGATCGTGCCGACCGAGCGAACTGGACATCGCTGCGGGTCACCTTCGCCGCCGCGTTCGCCGCCCGCACCAGGGACGAGTGGACGGCGGTGTTCGGTGGTACCGATGCCTGCGTCACGCCGGTGCTGACCTTCGAGGAGGCCCCCGACCACCCACAGCTCGCGGCCCGGCAGACGCTGCGCCGGACGGGCGGCGGGATCGAATCCGCGCCGGCGCCGCGCTTCTCCCGCTCCGCCGCAGGCACCGCTGCAACAACGGACGCGGATCTCGACGACATCCTGCGGGAGTGGTCACGCGCCGGTGATCCCGCGGCGGGAGCCTGACCACCGGCGCCCGTTAGAGTCCGACAAATGCGATCACTCGTACTCAATTACCTGGATGACGTCTATCGCGACCTGTCCGGTGAGACCTCGGGTTCGGTGGCCGACTACATCCCCGAACTGGCCATCGTCGACCCGGATTCGTTCGCCATCTGCCTGTCCACCAGTGACGGCTATGTCTACGAGGCCGGTGACAGCCGCAAACGTTTTGCGATCCAATCGGTCTCGAAGCCGTTCACCTACGCGCTGGCGCTGGCGGACCGGGGCTTGGCCGCGGTGGCCGCCAAGGTCGATGTCGAGCCGTCCGGCGAGCCGTTCAACGAGATCAGCCTCGACGCGGTCACCGAGCGTCCGCGCAACCCGATGATCAACGCCGGCGCCATCACCTGCGCGTCACTGGTCGCCGGCGAGACGGCCGACGAGCGCTTCGAACGGATCCGCTCGTTCTACTCCCGGTTCGCCGGCCGGGAACTGACTCTGGACCAGGACATGTTCGCCTCCGAGGACCGCACCGGGAACCGGAACCGGGCGATCGGCTACATGCTCCGCAGCTTCGGGATCCTGGACGAGGACCCGCAGACCACGCTGTCCGTGTACTTCCGGCAGTGCTCGATCGAGGTCGACTGCCGGGACCTGAGCATGATGGCGGCAACATTGGCAGACAGCGGGATCAATCCGGTGACCGATGAACGGGTCCTGGAACCGGCGTTGACCGAGCGGGTGCTCTCGGTGATGACGACCTGCGGCATGTACAACGCAGCCGGCGACTGGGTGACCGAGGTCGGACTACCGGCGAAAAGCGGTGTGGGCGGCGGCATTCTCGCCGTCCTGCCCGGGCAGATCGGTCTTGCGGTGTTCTCCCCTCGGCTCGACGAGCACGGCAACAGCGTCCGCGGGGTGCAGGCCTGTCGACGGTTGTCCAAGGATCTCGAGTTGCACTTCATGCATGTCAGCCGGGCCGCCCGGTCGGCTGTCAGGGCGTCCTACGACGTGGTCGAGGCACCGTCCCGGCGCAACCGCAGCCCGCGGGAACAGGCGGTGCTGCTGCAGTACGGCCGCCGGGCACGGGTCTACGAGTTGCACGGTGACCTGCTGTTCGCCGGCGCCGAGTCGGTGATCCGGGAGATCACCTCCAAGGCCAATGATCTGGACCTGATCGTGCTCGACGTCCGCGGCGTCGACGAGACGGCCGACATCTCCAAGAAACTGCTGCTCGGCCTGCGGGATCAGCTGCGGCACGTCGGCGGCGAGGCGGTCCTGGTGGACCCGCACGGATCGGTCGCCCAGCTGGACCCGGATCCGAGCAAGCGGGTGAGGCACTTCCCCGATGTCAACGCCGCCGTCGAGTACGCGGAGGACGCCTTGATCGCCCGTCACGGTGGTACCGAGACCGCTTGGCGCAGCATCGAAGTGGATGATCATCCGCTGCTGGCGGGACTGTCGGCCGAACACCTGGCGGTGGTCAGGTCACGGTTGGAGCCGAGGTCCTATTCCGACGGTGAGCCGGTGGCGTCGGCCGGCCGACCGGCCAAGGGTCTGTACCTGGTGCTCGCCGGGATGATCGACCTCAGCCTGGAGCAGGACGATGTCCGGCATCACCTCTCGATGTTCACCGTGGGCACCACGTTCGGGGTGATCTATGCAATGACCGGGCGGGACTACGACGTCGACGCGCACGCCCGCGGGGCGGTGGAGTCGTACCTGCTGCCGATGGCGGCACTGGACGACCTCGGCCGCACGGCGCCGGAATTGATGCTGGCACTGCAGCGCCGGTTGCTGGTCGGCGCCTTCGACAGCCTGGACTGGGTGACCCGCGCGCTGATCACACCGAACTGAGCGCTGTCCTGGTCAGCGGCGCAGTCCCCTGGTGGACAGCGATCCAAGCGTGGTCAGGGCGCAGATGGCCAGCAGTGCCGCCAGCAGGGACGCATCCCAGGCACCTGTGCTCTCGTTCAGCGCACCGAGGATCACCGGACCGAGGCTGGCCACCACGTACCCGCCGGTCTGCACGATGGCCGAGAGTTGACGGTTCTCCCGCTGGGTCGCCGCGCGCAGCACGACGACGGTGAACACCGCGACGAACCCGCCGCCCTGGGCCACGCCGGAGAGCGCGCTCCAAAGGGCCCAGAGATCGGAGGCGAACAACAGGCCGAGCGGCATCGTCGACCACAGCGCGCCGAAGATCAGGAATGCCGACAGCGGGCCGCCGAGCCGGTTGATGATGATCGGCGCCCCGAGAGCGCCGATCAGCGCGCAGATCTGGAAGATCGACGACGAGGCGCTCGCCTGGTCCCGGTTCATCCCCTGTTCGTCGGCCAGCAGGGTGGGCAGCCAGGCGGTCAACCCGTAATACGCGAAGGCCTGACCAGCGAAGGCGCCGGTCAGCAGCCAGGTCGACGGCCGGCGCAGCAACGTCGTCAGCCGGGCCGGCGGCGGCGAATCGGCAGGGCGATTGCCGTGCGCTGGCGGAGCAGCCTTTTGCCGCGCCCTGGCGGCTGCTCGCCGCTGCGCCAGGGGTACCCAGACGACGGCGGCGATGACCGGCAGCACGGCCCAGGCGGCGAGCGCGATCTGCCAGCCGAACCGGGTGACCAGTGGCCCGGTGGCGGTCAGGGTGAGCATGGTCCCGACGTTCAGCGCTCCGGTGTAGACGCCGGTGACGGTGGCGGCCCTGCCGTAGAAGTCCCGGCCGATGATGACCGGGCTGACCACGTTCCCGACGGTGATGGCCAGGCCGATGATCAGGGTGCCGATCAACGCACCTGGAACACCGCCGACCGAGCGAATCAGCACACCGACGAACGTGCCGAGCAGGGACGCCAGCACCGAGCGCTCGACACCGAGCCGGGCGATGAGTACGGACGCGCCGGGGGCAGCCAGCCCGAAGCACAGCACCGGGAGACTGGTGAGCAGGCCGATCGTGGTGGCCGACATGCCGAGCTGGCTGTTCAGCTCATCGGTGACCGTGGAGACGACGACGAACGGCCCACGCAGGGTCAGGGCGAACAGCAGCAGCCCGACCAGCACGGGCCTGCGGGAGGGTGCAGCATTCCCGCCGGCCGGGTTGGACATGATCAGGTACGGCCGATCTGCAGGAAGGTCTCCAGGGCCTCGACCACCAACGCATGGTCCTGCGCCTGGGGGAGTCCGGACACGGTGACGGTGCCGACGGGACCGACGTCGCGCACGATGATCGGGAAACATCCCCCGTGCGCGGCATACCGGATCGGCTCGATGCCAGATGCCTCGTCGAGGGTCTTGCCCTTCTGCGCCAGGCGGCGGCCGACCAGGTACGACGATTCGCCGAACCGGTTCACGACCGCGACCTTGCGCTCGACCCAGGAGTCGTTGTCCGGCGTGGTGCCGGCCAGAGCCGCGTGGAACAGTTGGTGGCCGTGCCTGCGGATGTCCACCGTCAGGACCAGCTCGCGCTCGCGTCCCAGCCGGACCAGCAGTGACCCGAGCTCCCACGCGTCGTCGTTGGTGAACCGGGTGAACTGCAGGCGCGACTGCTGGTCGACCAACTGCTCGATCAGGTCCGCGAGCTCGGCGTCGTCGCTCACACCCACTCCTCGATGTCGGCGGAATGCCATCTGCCTCCGGTTCGGGTGACCCGGCCGTTTGATCACTCTGCCCGACCCGGCCCATCGTGCACTCGGGCGGGGGCGGCTCGGAATAGTTTCCGGGGTACTTTGTTGGTATGTCATAACATAGTCCGTCGAGAGGAACGATCGTGCCACTGGTTCGCATCGATGTGCAGGAAGGGCGTTCGCCGGAGCAGCTGCGCCGACTCGCCGACGTGGTGCAAGAGGTCATGCTGGAGGTGTTCGACGCCCCCGACCGGGATCGCTACCAGATCATCACCGTCCATCCGGTGGGTCAAATCATCGCCGAGGACACCAATCTCGGCCTCGAACGCACCGACAACCTGGTGATCCTGCAGATCTTCCAGCAGGGACGCACCGACGAGCACAAGCGAGCGGCCTACCGCCGGCTCGCCGATCGGCTGGAGGCCGAGGTCGGTCTGTCGCCGAGCGATCTGATCGTGTCGGTGGTCGCCAACGAGCGCGCTGACTGGTCTTTCGGGCTCGGTCGCGCGCAGTTCCTCGAGGGCGATCTCTAGGAACTCAACGTGCCGGTGGTTTCCCGGAACATCCGGCTGGTTCCGGCAACCCGATGATCCGTCATCCGGTCCGGGGCTGGAGACGCCCGCTATCCGACGGCCGACTCCTGATCGGCTGCCGGCAGCCCCGCCCGCCGGGATCGCAGCGCCCTCACCTTGTGCCGGTTCCCGCACCGTTGCATCGAGCACCAGCGCCGGGTGCCCGGCCGTGAGGTGTCCAGGAACACCAGGCGACAGTTGTCGCCCTCGCATTCCCTGAGTCGTTCGACGGCCGGGCCGGTCAGCAGGTGGATGGCGTCCCTGGCCACCGACGACAGCACGGCGGCTCCGGTGGCCGGTGCCCCCCAGGTCAGCTGCTGGTCGACCCCGACCTGCGGTGCGAGATCGGGTCGGCTCGCCGCGTCGTTCAACACCGCGAGATCCGCCGCGGAGACCGGCCCTCCCGCGATGGCGTCCCAGGACGAGCGCCACAGCGCGTCCCGCAGTGCTCGTCCTACCCGGACGTCGTCCGGCGTGACGTCGAGCCGGGACGGATCGAGTTCGAGCCGGGAGGCCTGTGCCCATCGGCGTAGATCATCGGGCGTGTTCAGCACGTCGTAGCGGACCAACTCGCCCGGGCCGCCGGTCAGCATGAACTCGGTGAACAGCGCACCGGGGTCGAAGATCCACGCCGGCCCGTTCGGCGGATCCAACACCATCCCTGCGTGAGCCACGTAACCATGATAACCGGTGACATGGTCGGATTCGTTGCCTGACCCGCGGCCTTGGTTGGATGCCCGGGTGGAACAACTCCAGCCGGCGCAACCGCCCCGCGACGAATTCGGGTTCTCGGTCGGCGCCAGGCTCGACGGCGCGCTCGGCCGGACCGGAACCATCCGCACCCCGCACGGCGTCATCGACACCCCGGCGTTCATCGCCGTCGGCACCAAGGCGACCGTGAAGTCGGTGCTGCCGGAGTCGATGGCCGACCTTCAGGCGCAGGCGGTGCTGGCCAACGCCTATCACCTGTATCTGCAACCCGGGCCGGACATCGTCGAGCAGGGCGGCGGCCTCGGCAGGTTCATGAACTGGCCCGGTCCGACCTTCACCGACTCGGGCGGGTTCCAGGTGCTGTCGCTCGGCGCCGGGTTCAAGAAGGTGCTGGCGATGAACGTCGACGGGATGCGGTCGGACGACGTGATCGCGCCCGGTAAGAACCGGTTGGCCGTCGTCGACGACGACGGGGTCACCTTCAAGTCGCACCTCGACGGCTCGATGCACCGGTTCTCCCCGGAGATCTCGATGCGGATCCAGCACCAACTCGGCGCCGACATCATCTTCGCGTTCGACGAGTGCACCACCCTGATGAACACCCGGATCTACCAGGAGCGGTCGGTGGTCCGCACCCAGGAATGGGCGGTGCGCTGCCTGACCGAGCACCGCAGGCTCACCGCGGACCGGGCCGGCCGGCCGTACCAGGCGTTGTTCGCGGTGGTCCAGGGCGCGCAGTACGAGGACCTGCGCCGACAGGCCACCCGGGATCTGGTCGCACTGGACGCGTCAGACGGGGACGGACGGGGATTCGACGGGTACGGCATCGGCGGCGCCCTGGAGAAGCAGAACCTGGGGACGATCGTCCGGTGGGTCTGCGAGGAACTACCGCAGGACAGGCCGCGGCATCTGCTGGGCATCAGCGAACCCGACGACATGTTCACCGCCATCGAGAACGGCGCGGACACCTTCGATTGTGTGTCGCCATCGAGGGTCGCCCGGAACGGCTCGATCTACTCGTCCCGCGGTCGGTACAACCTGACCAACGCCCGGTTTCGCACCGACTTCGGCCCGCTGGACGACCACTGCGACTGCTACACCTGCCGGCACTACAGCCGGGCCTACGTGCACCATCTGTTCCGCGCGAAGGAGATGCTGTCGGCCACCCTGTCCACCATCCACAACGAGCGCTTCGTCGTCTCCCTGGTGGACCGGATCAGGACCAGCATCGCCGACGGCTCGTTCGCCGATTTCCGCGAGGACTTCCTCGGCCGCTACTACGCCCGTGGCGTGACGAAGCCGTTGGTCACGTAGTCGGGCTCGTGCCGCTTGACCAGCGCGATCACCGGGTAGGTGATCGGCAGGAAGACCACCTCGACCAGCACCTTGTAGACGTAGCCGGTGATCACGTAGTTCAGGAAGTCGCCGCCGGTGATCACCCCGTAGAAAGCGATCGTGCAGAACACGACGGTGTCGGCCAGCTCGCCCACCAGGGTGGAGCCGATCAACCTGGCCCAGAGCTTGCCCTCCTTGGTGCGCTGCTTGATCTTCACCAGGACGTACGCGTTGAGCAGTTGCCCGGCCAGGAAGCCCAGCAGGCTGGCCAGCACGATCCGCGGCACGAAGCCGAGCACCGCCTCGAATGCGGACTGGTTCTCGTACCCGTCGGCCGGCGGGGCGATCTGCACCAGGTAGAAGGTCAGGGCCGCCAACACACTGAGCCCGAAGCCCAGCAGGATCGCCCGGCGGGCCTTGCGGAACCCGTACACCTCGCTGAGCACGTCGCCGAGGATGTAGGTGAGCGGGAACAGGAACGCTCCGCCGTCGGTGATGATCGGGCCGAACTCGATCAGCTTGGTGGCGCCGATGTTCGAGATCAGCAGCAGGCCGCAGAACAACGCCAGGATCAGGTCGTAGTTGCCCGACCGATGGCGGGAGGTGGCGGGGTCGTTCGGGAGTTCTGTCACCTGCACATCCAACCAAGTCCAGGTAACGGTCGATCGCACGACCGGGATGGTTTGCGCCTGCAGAACGGGGTATTGGCGGGGTATGGCAATCGTGAACAGTTCCGGGTACGCCCACGTGCGACTCACCGTGACCGATATCGCTCGGTCGAAGGCGTTCTATGACGCGGTGTTCGGCTGGCCCGCGGCGGTCGATGCGTCCGATCGCATCGATGAGCCGGGCATCACCGAGTCCCAGGCGGACTTCTACGGAGGGACCGTCTACCAGACCCCCAGCGGTGCGCTCTTCGGGTTGCGGCCCGTTGCGCCAACCGGGCAACGCTTCGAGCCGGACCGGACGGGCCTGGATCACGTCAGCTTCCTGGTCGACTCCCGAGACGATCTGGTCAGGGCAGCCGAAGAGCTCACGGCGCTGGACATCGAGCACGGGGAGGTCACCGATCTGACGGCCGCCGGGATTGCGATCCTGTCGTTCCAGGATCCCGACGGGGTGAACTGCGAGCTGACCGCCGTGCTGTGATTGCCCTGTTGGCGCGGTAGATGCAGGGCCGATGGGTCGCCGGGTGCCGTCAGCCGGGCTGTAGGTCCGCGGGCCGCACCACCCATGGCTCGCGGGGCAGCTCCTGCGGGTCGAACCGGGGGAGCAGGTGGCCCGGAGTCACCTGCTCACCGGGGCCGGAGAGTGCGAGCGAGCTGGACAACAGCGCGAGCACCGCAGGCGGATCGACGCCTCGATCCGCCAAGTCGGCGAGGGTCACCGCTCCGTCCCGTTTGGCCAATCGCCTTCCCGCTTCGTTCAACGCCAAGGGCACATGGGCATAGGTCACCGCCGGCAACCCGAGCAGTGATCCGAGATAGGCCTGTCGTGGCGCGGAGGTCAGCAGGTCGTCGCCGCGGACCACCTGGTCGATGCCCTGCGCGGCGTCGTCCACGACGACCGCCAGGTTGTAGGCCGCCACCCCGTCGTTGCGCCGAAGCACCACGTCGTCCACCAACCCGGTGAAGGGGCCGTGCAGGACGTCGTGGACCATCCAGCGATTCGTACCGGCCCGCAGCCGCAGCGCGCTCGGGCGCCCGGCCTGGCGCCGCTCGTCGATCTCCGCCTGGGTCAGGTCGCGGCAGGTTCCAGGGTAGGAGCCGTCCGCCGTGGACCCCGCCGGCAACGCAGGATCGGGATGCGGAGCGGAGGCGGCTTGCTGGATCTCCCGTCTGGTGCAGAAGCACTCGTAGGTCAGGCCGTCGGCGGTGAGCCGCTGGACGGCGTCGTCGTAGCGTCCGGTGCGGGTCGACTGCCAGGCGACCGGCCCGTCCCAGTCCAGTCCGATGGCGGCCAGGTCGGCGAGCTGGCGGTCGGCCGCACCCACCCGGACCCGATCCAGATCCTCCATCCGAACGACGAACCGGCGTCCGGTGGACCGGGCGAAAAGCCAGGCCAGCAGGGCTGTTCGGAGATTGCCGACATGCAGGTCGCCGGACGGGCTGGGCGCGAACCTGCCGCAGCCGACGGCTGGTTCCGTCACCGGAGTCGGCCGGGTCCGTGGTGTGCACCGGGGGTTCCGGCGACGGGTGACTGTCGGGTGACGACCCAGCTGGCGATCTGTGTGCGACGGGTGGCGCCGAGCTTGGCCAGGATGTGTTCGATATGGGCGGCGACGGTTTTGGGGGCAATCGTCAAGGCGGCGGCGATTTCCCGGTTGGTCGCCCCGCCCGCGACCAGGCGGGCCACCTCGGACTCCCTCGCGGTCAGCAGCGGTGGCTCGGTGTCTCCCGGCTCGCGGGCGGTTGCGCCGAGCTGGGCCGCCGCAGCCATCGACAGCAGCGTGGCGCCGGCGGCCGCGGCGAGGCCGGCCGCTGTGCCGGCCAGCGACGCTGCCTCCGCCGGTCGCCGCGAACGCGCCGCGCATCGGGCGAGATCGAGCATCGCCTGGGTGCCCTCCCAGAACCGGCGTCGCCGATGCCAGAAATCGACTGCGCCGCTGAGCAATTCGTGGGCCCGGCCGGTCCTGCCCTCGTGCAGCAGCAGCAGTCCTTCGGCATGCGGGACGACTCCCACTGTTCCCGGGATGCCGCGCTGCAGCACCAGCTCGGTGCTGCGAGAGACCCAATCCCGCGCGCCGGTCAGATTGTCCGACGCCAACTGTGCACGGGTGCCGGTCAGTACGAAGGGGAACAGATAGGCGGCGTCCCGGACCGCCGAAGATGCGACGAGACCCCTTTCACACCAGTCGATTGCCTCGTCCGGGCGGTCGGCGTGCAGGGCGGTCTCTGCCAGCCCCCACCAGGCCGGCGACACTCGCTGGAGCTCGCGCATCTGACCGCCGAGATCAGCGGCTTGGGCGAGATGTGCGGTTGCCACGGCGGGTTCGTCCCGGCCGAAGCCGAGATAGCCCAGGACGATCAGCGCCGTGATCTTCGTGGTGATCCCACTTCGGCCGTCTGCCAACGCATGTCGCGCCTGCGCCTCTGCGGCCTGCCAGTCGCCGGTGGCCCAGTGCACGTGGGCGAGATGCGCGGACATGTAGTGCCGGTCGTTGAAACGTTCGGTGCGTTCGGCGTAGTCGATGCCGTCGGCCAGCCAGCGTTCGGCCCGGTCATACTCGACGAGCACGGAGGCGCTGGTGGAGATCATCCGGTAGGCACGTGCCGCTTCGGCTTCCCATCGCGAGCGGCGGCCGACAGCGACCGCGTCTTCCAGCATCTGCCAGCCCTCGTCCGATCGGCCGGCGAACACCAGCACCGACCCGAGGGTTACGGCCAGGTTGCACTCCGTTTCGTCGGAATCTCCTGCGGTGCCGACCGCGGAATTGCCGAGCTGACGGGCGATCTGACCGTCGGCGATCGACTCGTCGAGTCGCCGATCGAGCATGTAGGCGGCGGAAAGCGCGGCGTGCAGTTGTTTGCGGGTGCGCTCGGCGGGTGCTGCGGACGCGGCTTCCGCTGATCCCCGGTCGACGAGTGACAAACCTTCCCGGAGCAGGCGCACCCGCTCGTCGAGACCGGCTCCACGAAGGTGGGCGATCGCCGCCATGGCCGGTACCAAGCCGGCCGCGCCGATGTCGTCGCCGATGCCCCGCAGCAGCTGATGGGCCAGCGCGAAAGTGTCTTGGGCACCGTCGTTGTCGTCGATCGCAGCCAATTCGGTGGCCAGTCGGCCCAGTAGGGATGCTCTGCGCGCTGCGGTCGTCGCCGCCGGGAGGGTCCGCAAAGCCCGCTGGTAGAGCTCGACGGCTTCCCGGTGTGCGGAGATGGCGACCGCGCCTGCGGCCGCGGCGATGGCCCGGTCATGCGCACCGGAGGGGTGGTTGGCCCGCTCGTACTGATCACTGACAAAGGCGTCGCCGAACCCGGCGGCGACTGCGGCCTCGGCTGTCCTGGCGTGCAGCTGCCGTCGCCGATGTGGCGTCAGGTCGGCGTACAGGGCATCCCGGATCAGGGCGTGCCGGAAGTCGTAACCGGACCTGTCGGGTTGAGGTTGCACGAAGAACCGATCGGTCAGTTCCCGCAGCCCGTCGTCGACGGTCGTCGGGTCGCGGTCGGCGATCGACGTGAGCAGATCGACGTCGAACGATCGTCCGATGACGCTGGCGGCGTCGGCCAACGCGCGCGCGGGCGGGCTGAGCCGCAGGGCGCGGGCCAACACCGCGTCCGCGAGGGTGTCCGGAACCTCCGCCGCCGGACCGGATCCGGCGATGGTCGCCAGGAATTCCTCGACGTGCAAAGGGATCCCGTCACTGCGGGCGTAGAGGCCGTCGGTGACGTCTTCGGGCAGCACAATTCCGGAGATCGCCGCACTCATCACGGCCGTGTCCTGCGGCGAGAGTCGGGTCAGTCGAACCTCCTCGGCCAGGCGCTGGGTCAGCAACCTGGTGCGCCAGTCGCGCAGCGGCAGTCGTGGGTACAGTTCGTCGCTGCGGAAGGTACAGACCACCACCATCGGCAGCGAGGGCAGTTGACGGCCGATCCGCTCGAGCACGGCCAGGGTGGAATCGTCTGCCCAGTGCAGATCTTCGAGCGTGATCATCACCGGTCCGGCGGCCGCGCCGAGCGAGCAGATCGCGTCTGCGAGGTCGGTGATCAGGATCCGGCGTAGCCGATGGGCATCGCCGTCGGCCGGGTCAGCCGGCGGCAGTGGATGGGTCGTTCGGCCGATGTCACCGAGCCGTCGCGCCAACCCGGCACCAATCGCCGAGGTCTCCGGGCTCCTGGTCAGGTCGGCGGCAAGGTCCGCCAGTAACCCGCCGGCCACCTCGTGGTCCCGGGGATAGGCTCCGGCGGAGTGCACGGAGAATCCCAGATCGATTGCCCTCGCGATGATCTGGGTCAGCAGTCGAGTCTTACCGATCCCGGCCTCACCGGCCAGCAGCAGCAACTGTCCGGACCCACGGGCGGCCGTCACCAGCCGCCGGTCGGCCAGCGCCATCAGGTCGTCGCGGCCGACCAACACCGGGCAGATCTGCCGTTCTCCCGGCGGCGCTGCACGCCGCGGTGGCGGCTGACTGCCCGATGCCGCAGTCTTGCCCATGTCGCCGACTCTAAGACCCGGCCGTGCGGGGCTCAACCACACCGGCATCCACCTATTCGGAAGCGCGCCCCTCCGGCACGCCAAGATAGGTGCAATGACCGATGTGTGATCCGCAGCAGCCGCCGAGTGTGGATCTGACAGATTCACGGCTCGCGCGGACACCACGATCCCGGCGCGGGCCATTCGGCAAAGGAGTGCGGAATGGCTACCTACATGGATGTGCACAGCGGGTTCTTCGGTGTGACTGCCGACCAGCTGAAGGAGGCTCACGCGGCGGATCTGGCAATCGAGAGTGAGGAGGGCGTGCACTTCGATCGGGCCTGGCTCGATCCCGAAGCAGGCAAGGTGTTCTGCCTGTCCACCGGCCCGTCCAAGGAGGCGGTGATGCGGATCCACGACCGTGCCGGTCATCCAACGTCGGAGATCTACGAGGTGCCGATCGAGGTTTGATCCTGCCGCCGACGGCCGGGTCTCGCGGATCCGGCCGTCGTCGGGCAGGCTTGGTGGCGATCAGGTCACCCGGGAGGCAGCGATGCAGGCGCTCGACCCAGTCGCTGCGGACTATTTGACGGCCTTGACCGAGCGCGCGCAGCTGCTGTTGTTGTCCGATCTCGTCGGGGTGTACGCGGCGGGTTCGATCGCGCTGGACGCGTACGAACCGGGTCGCAGCGACATCGACGTCGCCATCGTGTGTTCGGCGGAACTCCCGGTGGCGACGAAACAGGCGATCGTGGCGGCGCTTCGTCACGAGTCGTTGCCCTGTCCGGCACGTGGGCTCGAATTGGTGGTGTACCGCACGGAGGTGGCCGGCGGCGCGACGGGTGACCCAGGCTTCGAGGTGGAGCTGAATACCGGGCCACGGATGGACTTCCGCGCCACCTATGCCGGTGCCGACCGGAAGGAGCGGGACGGCACCTTCTGGTATGCGGTCGATCGCAGCATCCTGGCGGAACGCGGACTGGCGCTACTGGGACCGCCGGCGCAACAGGTGTTCCGGTCGGTCCCCGACGACGAGCTGGTGCGGCTGTTGATCGCCTCGTTGCGTTGGCATGTCGGGGCCGAATCCGGTGCCGTCGGTGATGCCGAAGAGCAGGAGTACGCGTCGTGGACCGATGACGCCGTCTTGAACTCCTGCCGGGCGCTGCAGCGGATGCGGACCGGGCACTGGTTCAGCAAGGTGGAGGCCGGCCGTCAGGTGCTCGCCAACCGAAGCCCGGAGGCGACCGGCCCCCTTGCCGGCGAGGAGGTACTCGACCCCGGCGTGATCAGGCAGGCACTTGACGCAAGGGGCGGCGCTGCGCCGCCGAGTGTCCGGCTGGCCCGGCAGTTCCAACGCGAGGTGCTGGCGGCACTCGAGAAGATCGACCGCCGCTAGCTCAGCCGACCGGTGGCATCGACAACCGCTGCCTGGCCGGGTCGGCAGTCTGCGGCTCGACAAATGCCGGCTCGGGTGATGTGTGGTCGGCCGGGTTCACCTCTGGAGCTCTCGGCTCGACCGGCGGAAGCTCGGGTGCATCCAGTCCGGGCAGCTCCAGCGGGCCCTGGTCCGGCGGATCCGGTTCGCTCGGTGCTCCGGCGATCATGTCGCTGAGCCAGCGCCACTTGGGATCCCAGCGCCGGTCGAACTTCTGGGCCCTGGCGACCGCCCGCTCCTGCTTCTTGGTCTTGCGGTAGAAGTGTCGCGCCCAGATCGACTGCGGCCGGGCCAACCTGATCGCCGACACCCAGGCGACGATCGGCACGAAACAGCTGATCAGGGCCGCGCGGTACTTGCCCTTCACCAGGCAGATCACGATCAGCAGGGCGTGAATGATCAGGCCGGTGATCAGCGTGATGCGGACCTGGATCTCGCCGACCGTCAGATCGTCGACGCCCAGCGGGCTGAACCCGAGCATGGTGAAGCCGATGCAGGCGGCGGTGAGTCCGGCGAGTTCCACCGACACCCTGCCCTCGTCGGTCCAGTAGACGTCCTCCAGATGGAGGATCAGGGCGAACTCGTCCAGGATCAGCGACGTGCCGATGCCGATGATGACGCCGGCGATCTCGAACCACGGCGAATCGGGCCCGCGGATGGCCATCAGCGCCCCGAGGATCAGCAACAGGATGCCCGGGACGGCGTGATGGATGTGCAGGCCGCTGGCCGACACGTTGTTCTTGAACGGACCGACTCCGGCCCTGATCATCCGGGTGATCACTCTGGTCAGGATGAACGTGACGACGAAGGCACCCAGGCACAACAGCAACGGGAGCTTGCCGGGCTCCACGATGTTGTCGTAAAACCAGTCGCCTTCTTGCACGACTTGATCGTAGGCAATCATCGGCGCCCCTGTGCCGTGGATCGGCTCTCGAACGGATGACGATCCGGCCGGACGCCGCGACGCGGGTGCGGCGGACAATGCAGAGATGATCAGCAGACTGCCGAGGTCCGTCGTGCCCGTGACGCCGGGGCCGGGCCAGGAATCCGCTTGGGACTACCCGAGGCCGCCGGCACTGCAGCCGTCCGCCCGGCGGGTGGTCGTGCGCAGCGGCAACACCGTGATCGCCGACAGCACGTCCGCGTGGCGGGTGATGGAGACCAGTCACCCGCCGACCTGGTACCTGCCGCGCACCGACATCGTCGAAGCCGCGATCCGCCGATCCAGCACCCGCGGCACCGTGTGCGAATGGAAGGGCGCCGCGACGTACTGGGATGTGATCGCCGGTGATCGGGTCCACCCGTCCGCCGGTTGGAGCTATGAATCACCGACCCCGGGGTTCACCGCCATCACCGGGTTCCTCTCGTTCATGCCCGGGGTGCTGGAGTGCTTCATCGACGACGAACGCGTGCTGCCACAGGAGGGCGGCTTCTACGGCGGCTGGATCACCTCGGACGTTGTCGGGCCGTTCAAGGGCGGTCCAGGCTCCTGGGGGTGGTGATCCAGGGTTGGTGAGCCAGGGTCGGGAATCAGGGGTCGTGAATCAGCCGTAGACCGGGTCCGCGGTTTCCGGCACGGCCCCCAGCGGCGGCGGCTTGACCGGCAGCAGGCACAGCAACCCGGCGGCCAGCACCAGCAGGATGCCGATGATCCCCGCACGGTCGGTGCCGAACAGGAAGATGAAGAGCCCGAACAGGGTCGGCGCCAGGAACGAGACCGCCCTGCCGGTAGTGGCGTACAGACCGAAGAGCTGACCCTCCTTGCCGATCGGCGCGAGCCGGGCCAGAAAGGTTCGGGACGAGGACTGCGCCGGCCCGACGAACAGGCAGAGGAACAGGCCGAAGATCCAGAACATGGTCGGGCCGGAGACGAACAGCAGGATCACGCCGGAGATCAGCATGCCGATCAGGGACGCCACGATCACGTTCTTGGGACCGAGTCGATCATCGAACCGTCCGGCGACCAGCGCCCCGATCGCGGACGAGACGTTCGCAACCACACCGAAGATCAGCACATCGGCAGAATCGATCCCGTACACCGTGACGGCCAGGATGGCGCCGAACGCGAACACCGCTGCCAGTCCGTCGCGGAACAGTGCGCTCGCACCGAGGAAGTAGACGGTGTGCGGATGCGTCCGGTAGAGCTCCCGCAGGTCTCGGAACAACACGCGGTAGGACGCGAAGAAGCCCACCCGTTTGGCGGCCGGCAGACCCTGGTTTTCCGGGACCTTCAGCAGCACCGGGATGGCGAAGATGGCGAACCAGGCCGCGGCGAACAACGCGACCATCCGGATGTTGAGCCCGCCCTCGGAGGTGACCCCGAACCAACCGACGTCGGGATGGATGAACCCGATGTAGCAGATCAGCAACAGCACGATGCCGCCGAAATAGCCCATCGACCAGCCGAAGGCCGACACCCGGCCGATGTTGGTCGGCGTCGACACCTGGTGCAGCATCGCGTTGTAGGAGACGGACGCGAACTCGAAGAAGATGGACCCCAGACTCAGCAACACCAGGCCGAGCCACAAATAGTGGTAGTCGTTCTGCACGAAGAACAGGCCAGCCATCGAGACCACCGTCAGCGCGGTCCACAGGCCCAACGAGAGCTTGCGCCGGCCGCCGGCGTCGGCGCGTTGGCCGGTCACGGGTGCGAGCACCGCGATGAAGAAGCCGGCGAGCCCGAGCGACCAGCTGAACCAGGTGTTCGCGGAGATGCTGCCAGGCAGGTCGTCGCCGACAGCATCGGTCAGATAGACCGAATAGACGAACGTCAGGATGACGGCGTTGAACGCCGCCGACCCCCAGTCCCAGATCCCCCAGGAAACGATCCGGCCGCGGGGAACCGGTCCGACGGCCGGGTCGTGGTGCAGCGGTGCAGCGGTCACGACGCGCCTCCCGGTGAAGAGCCCATGGTCGTCAGGCTAGAGCGAAATCATGGTCCGGCACCGATCTGTCCCCTTTTGACCAGCGCGTTGCGCGCGGGCGGAGTGAATCTTCGACGGGGTGAACCGCCTCCCGCCGTCCGAACGGACGGCCGGGATGTTCCACCCGCCGGTCCACCGAGCACCATCCGGTGTCACCTGGCAACGGCCCGGGACGTTGTGCTGTAGCTCCGCAGGGTGCTCACACAGACCGGATCTTGCTGAGGTGTTGCTCAGAGCTCTCGCCGGTCCACCGAGCACCATCCGGTGTCACCTGGCAACGGCCAGGGACGTTGTGCTGTAGCTCCGCAGGGTGCCAGGACATACGGAATCGTCCGCGAACCCGACGCGGACCGGAGAGCGAAATCGCTTGCCGGACCCAGCTACCAGACGGGATGCAAGTCCGGCACCGAACCGGTCACCTGCATCGCCGCGACGCGCGGGGGTGGCAGGCGCTCGAGCCCGCCGCCGAAGGTCAACGCCATGAGATCCGGGCTCACCGCCCGGACGACCCGGAACGGTCCGGTCGCGACGTCCGGGGTGGTCAGGTCGACGACAGCAACCCGGATGCCTCGCCGCCGGAGGGTGGCGGAGACATCGGAACGACCGATAGCCGAGCGCTGGACCGACAGCGCCGGATCCGACCTGAAGAGCCGGTCGAACGGGCTGCAGCGCTCGGGCGGGAAGAAGTAGGCCGCATGGTCGAGCATCGACGTGACCTCCTGCTCGTTGCGTGGCGGCGGCAGCATTCCGGACGCCATCAGCCCGGCCAGGTGTGGAACCGTCTGCGCCAGTTCGAGTATCGCCCGGCCGCCGGCCACCGCCGGATCGGCGGAGGAGGCAAGACCGATGCAGGCGCCGGGAGTGGTGACGCCGTCGCCGCGGCCCAGCGCGACGACAGTGCTGACGCCGAAACCATTGTCGATGGAGCCGAGATCGACCGTCAGGCCGAATTCGCGCAGGGCCTCGAGGGTGGGTCGGAATCGATTGTCGATGGTCGAAGAATCCAGCCGTCGGGCGGCGTTCCCGGTTCGCCAGGCGGTGAGGAACGCATCCCGTTCCAACAGCTCCAGTACAGCGCGGTCGGCCGCGTCACCGACCGAGCTACCCGCCGCGAGTCCGTTCGAACTGCCCTGCACCACCAGCTGATGCGGGCGAAGCCGCAGTCGCAGGTAACACAGCACCGCGGGCACCCAGACCGAATCATCCGTCCCGTACCAGCGTCCCCGCACCCAAGGGTGCGGCCGGCCTGGGTCATACCGGACGAACGGGAAACCTGGTCTCCCATACTGCTCGTCGGAGTACAGCGCGAAGTGGCTCGGGTCCAACACGTCGCCGGACAGCTCAGCGGCGCGGCACCAGACCAGCTGCCGGTCGTCGGGCAGTGATGCCGAATACCGCTCGATGGCCTCCCCGGTCGCCGAGATCACCGCGGACGCCGGATCGAGGCCCTTGCCCCACCCGATCGGCAGTTCGAGTCGTCCGGCATTCGAGACCAGCTGTGGCGCAGCGGCAGTCGCAATGAGCGGCAGTTCGGTTCGATCGCCGAACGGCTGCTCCAGCCGCAGTTGTGGGATGACACCGGTCAACGGATCGAGCCAACCTTCGAGCCGGGTCAGCAGTGCCGGCAGATCGCCGCCCGCCAGGGAAGCCGGTGTCGACGGGTCTCCCGGCCCGGCACAGGACGTGCAGTCCGGCATGCCGATGACACGGTGCACAGTCAACCTGGTGGCCTCGGTGTCGAGGCAGACGACATGCTGACGGCGTTCACTCATTCCGTTGACATCAGCTGACAGGCGGTCGATCTCGCGATCCAACAGCCGGCTCGCCAGGTGGGCCAGGTGGTCGGTGACGACAGCCGCGACAGGGCCCGTCGGCGATCCGGAGCCTGCACGGGCACCCTCGATCCGCCGATCGGCGCAGCGGCCACAGACGGGCCAGGAGCGGTGGCTGAGCGGGCCGAGCCGGACCCCACGGGCCGGATCGATGATCAGGTCGACCCAGCGCACGCCGGATGCGGAGCATTGCTGCGCGGTCACCTGCCGCCAACCGGATTCCGATTCGGTGGAGAGGCAGATGACGAGCGCAGTGTCCTCGGCGGGTTTCGGCGACGGTGCGAAACTCTGCGACAGCGAGGTGGTGCAGGGTGAGAAGAGAAACATTGCAGGACAAGCGATCTGCGAGATGCGGCGAACCGGAGCAGTGAGCATGTGATCTTCTTCCGGTCCGCCGCGCGTTCCCATCCGCTGCTGAATGTCGGGTGGGATCAGCCGACCTGGGCTTCGACGGCGACGGACTTCAGCGCTGCCTGGAGGGAGACCTGGGTCTGCGAGATCTGGTCGTTCACCTCACTGAGCTCCTTCACCAACTGTTCGAAGACAGCGGGAGTGGTGATGCCCTTGTGGATCTCGAAGAACCGGCGCCGTTCCTCGGGTGTACCACCGAGCAGGGAGTAGAGCGCTGCGGCATTGAACTGCAGAGCGGAGATCTGCCGATCGATGTTGGGTTGCGTCATGGACCTGTCCTTTCGGTCGTGGGACATCACGCTGAGGTCCCACCGACGGCGCCCGGTGCGCCGTCCGCGATGGGGGAGCGGAACGCCATCGCGGCTGATACCGCGGTGCCGTCCGGGCAGATCGATGTGCCCGAAGGGGCCAGGGACGACTGCCAGGGACGACTCCAAGGACGCCGGCGCCGGGGCCCGTCGAGCGGGTCCGACACCGGCGGCAAAGGATGCGGCCAAGATGCGGCGATCGGGTGTTTGTCAGCCCGAGGTGGTCAGCTTCCGGGTACTTGACTCCTTGGCGACAGCGATGGTGATCGCACTGATCAGCGCCGCGGCTGCGGCGAAGAGCGCCACTCGGAGCAGTCCGTTCCCGGCGGTGGTCCCGGCGACCAGGGTCGCGGCGATCAGCGGGGCGAACCCGCCGCCGAGGGTCGAGGACAGCTGGTAGCCCAGAGACGCTCCGGTGTAACGATTACCGGTGGCGAAGATCTCGGTGGTGAAGGCAGCCAGCGGTCCGTACATGGCCGCCTGCACCAGTGGCATCGCGATCACGAAACCGAGCAACACGCCCAGCACGTTGCCGGAGGCGACCAGCAGCAGGATGGGATAGATCGAGATGATCACCGCGATGCAGCCGGCGATCATGACCGGCCGGCGGCCGATTCGGTCGGACAACGCGGCGTAGGCGGGAAGCGCGAAGATCTGCAGGAAGGAGCCGGCCGCGAACAGCCAGAGGACGGTGGAGCGGGTCAGCCCGCCCTGCACTCCGACGGTCAGCGCGAAGGTGGCCATCAGGGCCTGGATGGCGAAAGCACCGAGTCCGGCGCCGATGCCGAGCAACACGGCCTTGGGGTTGGTGCGCAGGACCTCGACGATCGGCAGGCGCTTCTTCACCGTCGGGCCGGCGGTGACCGCTTCGCTGACTTCCTTTTCGAACAAAGGGGATTCGGTCACCTTGAGGCGGACGTAGAGACCGATGCCGACCAGGACGGCCGAGAGCAGGAACGGGATGCGCCAGCCCCAGGACAGGAACATCTCGCCGGGCAGCAGGGTGACGATCGCCAGCACGACCGTCGACAGGACGGCACCGGCTGGGGCACCCATGTTGGCGAAGCTGGCGGAGAATCCCCGCTTGCGCTCGTCGGAGTGTTCCAGCGCCATCAGTGCGGCGCCGCCCCACTCGCCACCGACCGCGAATCCCTGGATCAGTCGCAGCAGGATCAGCAGGATCGGCGCGAGTGCGCCGATGGCGTCGTAGGTGGGAAGCAGGCCGATGGCAAAGCTGGCCACGCCCATCAGGGTCATGGTGAGCACCAGCATCGACTTGCGGCCGATGCGGTCACCGAAGTGCCCGAACACGACCCCGCCGAGTGGTCGGACGATGTAGCCGACGGCCAGGGTGCCGAAGGAGGCAATCGTCGCGACCACCGGACTCAGGTCGGAGAAGAACAACTGCCCGAACACGAGTGCGGCTGCGGTGCCGTAGAGCAGGAAGTCGTAGAACTCGACGGCGCTGCCCAGAAAGCTGGAGAACAGCACTCTGCGCATCTGGGCAGGATCCTCCACCTTTTCTGGTTCGTTCGGCTGTCGCTCGGTGATTGTTCTGGCGTTGGACACGGACACTCCCTTGTGTTGGTGGCGACGGGGTTGGTGCGACGGGGTTGGTGCGACAGGGCTGGTGCGACAGGGCTGGTGCGACGAGGCTTGGGACGCCGAACTCATCGGAGCCCGTGCGGTAAGCGAAACATGACGTGCGGTAGATGCACTACTATCGACCAGAGTGCCCTTGCTGTCAAGGATTTGTTCCGGGAACTAGGCTGAGCGGCTACATACGCACGATTTCGATCGGCCGGGGCACGAGTGAACGGCCCTGCCGGGCAAACCTTCGACCGAAATGAGCACAGCAATGGCGGATCCGGGAACAGGTCCCACCAGCGCGGGGACGCCGTCATCGAAGAGCACGGGATCGCAGACCCTGGATCGCGGGATTCGGGCGCTGGTCATGGTCGCTGCTTCCTCGGGTGGCCTCAGCGTGCAGGAGGTGGCGGACCGGCTCGAGGTGCATCGGACGATCGCGCACCGGCTGTTGGCCACGCTGGCGGAGCATCATCTGATCTCCCGCGGTCAGGACAACCGGTTCCGGGCCGGCGGCGGGCTGACGGCGCTGGCCGGCGGCGTGCAGAGTGCGCTGCGGGACACCTCGATGCCGATCATGCGCGAGCTCGCCGACGAACTGGAATCGACCGTCGCACTGCTGGTCCGGGAGGGTGAGGAGGTGGTGGCGATCGCGGTGGCCACACCGACGAAAGCCGCATACCACCTGGCATTTCGCACGGGCAGCAGGCACCCGCTCGGTCGCGGCTCGGCCGGGATCGCCCTGCTCTCGGCGCTGCCGGCAAGGCCGGATGAACGGCCGGAGGTGACCAGGGCAAGGACCCAGGGCTTTTCGGTGAGCAAGGGTGAGGTGGAGCCCGGCGCGCACGGCCTTGCCGTGCTGATCCACCAGGGCGGCGATGTCCCGGGCGCCTGCCTGAACCTGATCACCTACCGGGACGATGTGATGGCCCGCGCCGTGCCGGTCATGCTGGATGGGGCCTCTCGGATCAGCGCGCTGCTGAGCTGACCGCTTGGCCCATTTCGTCGGCGATCGTCTGTCCTCGCCACGTTCACCGTGACCGGTCGTCCTGACCCTGGGTTGGTCCGTACCTGACTTGCCCCACCACACCAGTTTCGTACTGGGTCTTGACAGCTGGCACCTGTTGCGTTTCACTTATCGCATAGCAATGATCAAATAACGCACAGCATCGACCACATGGGAGTGAAGATGACCGACACCGCGACCACCGCCCGCCCGTTCACCAGCGTCTGGTCCGATCTGCAGGAGGTGGAGTTCAGCCAGGGTTTCGTCCAGGCCGGCCCCTACCGGACCCGTTACCTGCACGCCGGAGACAGCAGCAAGCCGACCCTGGTCATGCTGCACGGCATCACCGGTCATGCCGAGGCCTACGCCCGTAATCTCCGCTCCCATTCGGAGCACTTCTCTTGCTGGGCCATCGATTTCATCGGCCACGGATACAGCGACAAGCCGGACCACCCGCTGGAGGTCAAGCACTACATCGATCAGGTGATCGCGTTCCTGGACGCCATCGGCGTGCAGAAGGCCTTCTTCACGGGGGAATCACTCGGTGGCTGGGTGACCGCACAGCTGGCGATCGACCACCCGGATCGGGTCGAGCGGATCGTGCTGAACACCATGGGCGGCACCATGGCGAACCCGCAGGTGATGGAGCGGCTCTACATGTTGTCGATGGAAGCCGCGAAGGACCCGAGTTGGGATCGGGTCAAGGCGCGGCTGGAATGGCTGATGGCGGACCCATCGATGGTCACCGACGATCTGATCAAGACCCGTCAGGCGATCTTCCAGCAGAGCAATTGGTTGCGGGCCTGCGAGGCGAACATGGCGTTGCAGGATCCCGAGATCCGCCGCCGGAACATGCTGACCGACGATGCCCTCGGCCGGATCCAGGCGCCAGCGATGGTGCTGTGGACCACGAAGGACCCGTCCGGCCCGGTCACCGAGGCGGAACGGATCACCTCGTTGATCCCCGGCGCCCGGCTCGCGGTGATGGAGAACTGCGGCCACTGGCCGCAATACGAGGACACCGAGACCTTCGACCGGATCCACCTGGACTTCCTGCTCGACCGCTGACCTCTGATTTCTGTGCGACAACCTTTACTCCACAACTTGTCTCCAACCCCGACACCAACCGCTTCTTCAGACGAGGATCAACGATGACCCCCAACACCCCAGCCGTGCACTCCACGTCCGGCTCTCGCCCTTTCGACACCGATGTGCTGATCCTCGGGACCGGCCCGGTCGGGCTGACCCTGGCCAATCTGCTGGGCGGGTACGGAATCCGGACCACCATCGCCGACGCCGGATCGGCGTTGATCGACTACCCGAGGGGCGTCGGGCTCGACGACGAATCGCTGCGCACGTTCCAGGCTGCAGGGGTCGTCGAACAGGTGCTCCCGCACACCACCCCGAACCACATCATGCGCATGGTGAACGGTCAGGGACAGGTGCTGGCCAACGTCGCTCCCGGTGCCCAGGATTTCGGCTGGTCGCGCCGGAACGCCTTCATCCAGCCACTGGTGGATGCCGAACTGCTGGAAGGCCTGTCCCGGTTCGACCATGTACAGGTGCAGTTCTCGCACACGCTGCTCGGCTATGTCGATGACCAGGACGGCGTCACGGCCACCGTCGAGCTGGCCGACGGCAGCCAGAAGTCCATCCGCGCCAGGTATCTGGTCGGCTGTGACGGCGGACGGAGCATCACCCGCAAATCCATGGGGGTGAGCTTCGACGGCCAGTCATCGCCGACCCGTTTCCTGGTCATCGATCTGCGCAACGACCCGCTGGGGACCCCGAACGCCTATCTCGGCGCAGACCCCGTGCGGCCCTTCGTGTCCATCGGCCTGCCGCACGGCGTCCGCCGCTTCGAGTTCATGATCTTCGATCACGAGACCGACGAACAGGTCGCCGACCCTGAGTTCGTCCATCAGCTGCTCGCCCGGCACGTGCCCGATCCGGCCGCGGTGGACTTCATCCGGCAACGGGTCTACACGCTGCATGCCCGGATTGCCGGAGCATTCCGCAAGGGCCATGTGCTGATCGCCGGGGACGCCGCACACCTGATGCCGGTGTGGCAGGGGCAGGGCTTCAACTCAGGAGTCCGGGATTCCACCAACCTGGCTTGGAAACTCACCGCGGTGCTCCGTGGCCTTGCCGACGATGCTCTGCTGGACACCTACGACACCGAACGACGGGATCACGCCAAGGCAATGATCGACGTCTCCGTGGCGATGGGACGAATCCTGTCGCCGACCAACAAGGCCGTCGCCGGCACCCGCGACCGGATCGCCGCCGCCCTGAATTTGGTGCCCGCTGCGAAGAAGTGGATCGCCGAGGGCCGGTACAAGCCCCGTCCCAGGTTCCACGTCGGCGCGCTGGTCCCGGCAGTCGGGGCCGCCGCGGCCGGCGACCCGGTCGGCTCGATGTTCCCGCAGCCGCGGGTGGACACCCGGGTCAAGCAGAACGTCCTGCTGGACGATGTTCTCGGGCCCTGGTTCTCGGTGCTGGTCTGGGGCAACGACCCCCGCCAGGTCTTTGATCGGCAATCGTTGGACACCCTGACCCGGCTCGGCGTCAAGCTGATCAGCATCCGGCCGTCGACCCAACTGCATTGGGATGCCGCGCCGACCGCGGACGTGCGAGAAGCCGCCGGCGTCACCGTCATCGGCGATTCCACCGGCAGGCTGAAGGCCTGGTTCGACACCCACCCGGTCGGATTCGCGGTGATCCGGCCCGACCGGTACGTCGCGGCCGCCGCCATCGCCCAGGACGCTGCCCGGGTCACCGCGGCACTGGCCGACGCACTGCACCTGACCGACTCCGCTCCCGCGCCTGCACTGTCGGCGTCCTGAGTCGGCACTCCACCTCCCGCGCTGCCCGCATCCGCCCACCCGATCACCATCGAAGAGATCCCCAAGGAGCCATCACCATGACGCTCGCCCTCGTCGCGATGTCGCACAGCCCGCTGCTCGAACTGTCGCAACCGCCCGCCGAACTGGCAGCCGATGTCGAGACCGCCTTCGACGCGGCCCGCAAGTTCATCGTCGAATACGACCCCGAACTGGTGGTCGTCTTCGGCCCCGACCATTACAACGGCTTCTTCTACGAGTTGATGCCGCAATTCTGTGTCGGCCTCGCAGCCACCTCGATCGGCGATTTCGGTTCCACTCCAGGGCCTCTCGACGTTCCCCGGGAGGTCGCACAGGGTCTGGCCCAGGCCGCGCTGGACAGCGGCATCGACCTTGCGGTCTCGCTGCGGATGGAGGTCGACCACGGGATGGTGCAGCCGCTGGAGATCCTCTTCGGTGGGCTCACCACAGTGCCGACGGTGCCCTTCTTCATCAACTCCGTTGCGCCGCCGTTCACCCCGGTGCACCGCGTCCGGGCCCTCGGTGAGGCGCTCGGCCGCTATCTGTCCGGCCTGGACAAGCGCGTCCTGCTCATCGGTTCCGGCGGTCTGTCGCACGAGCCACCGGTGCCGACGCTGGAAACCGCGCCGGCGCATGTGGTCGAGGGACTCATCGCCGGACGCAATCCGACGGCGGAAGCCACCGCCAAGCGACGGGCCAACGTGATCGATGCCGCCCGCCGGTTCGCGGCCGGCGAGGGAAACCTGAAGGCGCTCAACCCGTCCTGGGACGGCACGTTCCTGGACCAGCTGGCCGCCAACGATCTGGACGCAATCGACGGCTACACCAACGATTCGATCAAAGAACTCGGCGGCCAGTCCGGGCAGGAGATCCGCAACTGGATCGCCGCCTACGCCGCCCTGTCGACCGTCGGTCCGTACGACATGACCTACCGCTACTACCGGCCGATCCCGGAATTCATCGCCGGGTTCAGTGTGACCACTGCGCTGCCCCGGTCCGCCGACTGAGCGCCCGCCGCTCGCGGCATGATGATGCCGTGACCGGTGAGGTGCAGGCGACCGATCTCGCGGCCCGGCTGCGACGGTCGGTGCAGGGAACGGTGTCCTACGGTGCGCGGCGGCGGGCGGAGTATTCCTCTGACGCCGGGAACTACCGGGTGCTGCCGCTGGTGGTCGTCGAACCGATGGACGTCGACGATGTGCTGGCCATCCTCGACGTCAGCCGGGACCTGGGCGTGCCGGTGGTGGGCCGCGGCGGCGGTACGTCGATCGCCGGCAACGCAATCGGGCCGGGCATCGTCATCGACTTTGCCCGGCACCTCAGCCGCATCGTCGAGATCGACAGCAGCAGTCGCACGGCACTGGTGCAGCCCGGGGTGATCCTGTCGGACCTCCAGCGGCAGGCCGCGCCGTTCGGACTGCGGTTCGGTCCCGATCCCTCCTCGCAGAACCGGGCCAGCATCGGCGGCATGATCGGAAACAACGCCTGCGGACCGCATGCGGTCGCGTACGGCCGGACCGCGGATAATGTCCGGGCGCTGACCGTCGTCGACGGGCAGGGTCGATTGATCCGGACAGCCGCTGGGCCGCAACGGGTCCCGGAGCTCGGCGCGCTGGTCGATGCGCACCTGGAGGTGATCCGCACCGAATTCGGCCGGTTCCCGCGGCAGATCTCCGGCTACTCGCTCGAACACCTGCTTCCCGAACGCGGCCGTGATCTCGCGAGGGCTCTCGTCGGCAGCGAAGGCACGCTGGCGCTCACCCTGGACGCCACGATTGCGCTGGTCCCGATCAGCCCGGCCCAGCTGCTGGTCGTCCTCGGGTATCCCGACATGGCCTCCGCCGCCGACGCGGTGCCGGCCGTGCTGGCGCACGCCCCCCTCGCCGTCGAGGGTCTGGATGCCCGGCTGGTCGACGTGGTCCGGATCGCCAAGGGTTCGGCCGCCGTGCCGGAGCTGCCCAGGGGCGCCGGTTGGCTGATGGTCGAGGTCGGCGGCACCACCCCCGCCGAGGCGAGATCGTCGGCGCTGTCGATGGTCCGGGATGCCGCAGCCTTGGATCATGCGGTGTTGGAACCCGGCCCGGCGGCGACGGCGCTGTGGCAGATTCGGGCAGACGGGGCCGGTCTGGCCGGCCGAACTCCGGACGGCCGGCAGGCCTGGCCAGGCTGGGAGGACGCCGCGGTGCCGCCGGCCCGACTCGGTGGGTACCTGCGCGAGTTCGAGGCATTGATGACGGCATACCGGGTGGTCGGACTGCCCTACGGCCACTTCGGTGACGGCTGTATCCATATCCGGATCGATCTGCCGCTGGATCATGACGCCGAGGTGTTCCGCCGCTTCGTCCTGGACGCAGCACGACTGGTGGTGGCGCACGGCGGGTCGTGTTCGGGCGAACACGGTGACGGCCGGGCCCGCAGCGAGCTGCTGTCGCTCATGTATTCCGACCGCGCCCGGCAACTGTTCGCCGACGTCAAGGCCGTCTTCGACCCACGCGACCTGCTCAACCCCGGAGTCGTGGTCCGGCCGGACCCGATCGACGCCCATCTACGCCGGCCGCGGGCGAAATCGCTGCTGGCGACGGACGGTTTCAGCTTTTCCAGGGACGCCGGTGATTTCACCACCGCCGTGCACCGGTGCGTGGGGGTGGGGAGCTGCCGGGCCGACACCGGGGCCGCCGGTGGATTCATGTGCCCGTCCTATCTTGCGTCCGGCGACGAGAAGGATGTCACCAGGGGCCGGGCACGTGTCCTGCAGGAGCTGACCAACGGCGGGCTCATCGCCGACTGGACGTCGGCGGAGGTGCACGAATCGCTGGACCTGTGTTTGTCCTGCAAGGCATGTGCCCGCGACTGCCCGGCGGGTGTCGACATGGCCCAGTACAAGTCCGAGGTCCTGCACCGGTCGTACCGCCACCGGATCCGGCCCATCGGCCACTACACCATGGGCTGGCTGCCGCGCTGGATCTCGCTGATCGGTGCGCTGCCCCGGTTCTCGCCTTCGTTGATCAACCGACTCCTGTCGATCCGGCCACTTGCGCGAGTCCTGTTGCCGCTGGCCGGCATCGACCCCCGGCGCAAGCTACCGGCGCTTGCAACTACCGGCTTTCGCCGGAACCGTCGTCGGCTGCTCGACGGGCCCGCGGAGGGGTCAGGTGCGGGTGAGGATCGGCTGCCGGTGGTGTTGTGGGCCGACTCTTTCACCGACGGACTGAGCCCGGAGGTGGCGCATGCCGCCGAGCGGGTGCTGAGCAACGCGGGTTACCGGGTCATCGTGCCGGAAGACGATGCCTGCTGCGGCCTGACCTGGATCACCACCGGCCAGCTCACCGCCGCCCGTAAACGGTTGCTGCGTCTCATCGACGTGTTGGAACCCTATGCGGCGAAGCACATTCCGATCGTCGCCGTGGAGCCGTCCTGTTGTGCGGTGCTCCGCTCCGACCTGGTCGAGCTGGTGCCCGGCGATCCGCGTGCGGTCCGGGTGGCCGGCGCGGTGACGACGATGGCGGAATTGCTGACTCGCACGAACGGTTGGCGACCACCCGACCTGCTGGGCACCCGGATCATCGTGCAGCCGCATTGCCACCAGCATGCGGTGATGGGATTCGCCGCCGACCGCGCGCTGCTCGAGCAGAGCGCCGCCGAGGTCACCGTCATCGCCGGATGTTGTGGCCTGGCCGGCAATTTCGGGATGGAGAAGGGTCATTACGAGATGTCGCTGGCGATCGCTGAGAACGCCCTGCTGCCGGCCCTGCGGCAGCGATCGACGAACACGGTAGTGCTGGCCGACGGATTCTCCTGCCGGGTGCAGATGGATCAGCTGGCGGGCGTGCGGGGGATCAGCCTCTCCGAGCTGCTCGCAGCGAATCTGCCGAGCGTCGACCCATCGGTCGTCGGCTGATCTGCAGCAACCGCCTTATCGTTCCCAGGTTCGAGCGTGCCGGTCAGGTAGCGCTGCAGGGTGGCGCCCACATTCGTCACCACCTGTTCGGTCGGAAGGGAAGCCAGGGGCTCGATCGCCAACAGATAGCGGCCGGTGATCAGCCCGAGAACCTGCGACATCACCAGCCCGGTGCGCAGTTCCCGCTCTTGTGGTGGCAGGTCCAGCGGCCGGATCAGCGGTCCGACCAACCGCGGCACCACGAACTCCCGCAGCATCCTGGCCCGAGCGGGATCGGCCAGGGCCGATCGCAATGCAGCCCCGATCCCGGCACCGGCCGGCGAATCCCAGACCGACAGGATGGTGCGGATCAACCTGACCCCGAGACCTTCGGCGCCTTCGGCACCGATCCGGCCGATGATCGCGGGTAGGTCGATCGGCACCTCGACGGTGGCCAGGAACAACTTCTCCTTGGTGCCGAAGTAGTGATGCACCAGGGCGGCGTCGACCCCGGCCGCAGCGGCGATCTTGCGCATCGACGCCCCCGCGAAACCGAGTTCGGCAAAGCTTTCCCGGGCGGCGTCCAGGATCGCCTGGCGGGTGTCGGGGCTCCCCGGTCGCCGTCCGGTCCTGGCGCCGCTGGTCATCGATCAGTCCTCCCCGTCTTCAGGATCAGTCGCCGATCAGGGTGTCCGCCGCCGCAGGGTGGCGGCCGCCAGCACGAGACCAAGGATCACACAACCGCCGATCACCACCAGATCCAGCCAGAACGTCGACGTCGGTTCGGCGTTCGCACCGACCTGCTGCAGCGCCTCGACCGCGTAGCTGAGCGGCAGCACATCGGACACCGCCTGCAGCCAGCCGGCCATCTGATCCCGCGGGACGAACAGCCCACACAGCAGGATCTGCGGGATCACTACCACCGGAAGCAGTTGCACGGCTTGGAATTCGGTTCGGGCGAAGGCCGAGCAGAGCAGCCCCAGACCGACGCCGAGCAGCGAGGTCATCACCGCGACCAGCACCACCAGGCCGGCACTTCCCGCTGTCGTCATCCCATACAGCAGGTACGCGCAGGTGGAGGCGACGACGGCCTGGACCGCAGCGGCGGTTCCGAAGGCGATGCCGTAGCCGAACAGCAGGTCGCCCTTGCCGGTGCGGGTGCTCATCAATCGTTCCAGCGTTCCCGACGTCCGCTCCCGGAGCATCGCGATGCTGGTGATCAGGAACATCACCGTGAACGGGAACAGCCCCAGCATGATCAGCAGGACGTTGCTGGTGACCGGTTCCGCGCCGGCGAACATGGCGTAGACCAGGCCCATCAACACCACCGGAACGACCAGCAGCATGCCGATGGTGCGCGGATCGTGGCGCAGTTGCTGCAGGATGCGGGTGATCGACGCACCGAGGATGTGGGTGTTCACGAGGATGATCCGATCTTGATCAGTTCGAGGAATGCCTTGTCGAGGTCGGTGGTTCCCGCCCGGCGCTTGACCTCGTCGGGGGTGTCGTCGGCGAGCAGCCCGCCATCGCGGATCAGCAGCAGACGGTCGCAGCGGTTCGCCTCGTCCATCACGTGCGAGGAGACCAACACGGTGGTGCCGGCTTCGGCCCGCTCTCGGAACGATGCCCAGAGTTCTTCGCGCAGCACCGGATCCTGGCCGACGGTCGGCTCGTCCAGCACCAGGACCTCGGGATCACCGACGATGGTGCAGGCCAGCGACGCCCGTGACCGCTGACCGCCGGACAGGGTGCCCACCACCTGGTCCCGGGCGGAGGAAAGGCCGACCTGGTCGACCGCTGCCCGCGCGGTGGCCGCCGACGCGCCGGCCACCGATGCGAAGTAGCGGGCGTTCTCGACAACGGTCAGATCGGGGTAGACCGAGGGTGCCTGCGTCATATAGCCGACTTTCGCCCGCAGTTCGCGGGAGCCGGCCGGCCGGCCGAGCACGGTGACGGTTCCCGACCGGACGAGCTGGACACCGACCACCGCGCGGATCAACGTGGTCTTGCCCGACCCCGACGGTCCGAGCAATCCGGTGATGCGGCCGGCCGGAACCCGGCAACTCAGGCTGTTGAGCACGGTCGACTTTCCGCGGACGACAACCAGATCGACGACGGAGATCGCATCACTCATCTTTCCTCCTCCGGTCACGAATTCATCAGATGATGAATTCGTCAGATGCCGAAGATAGAACTGCGATCGCCAGAAGTCAACAGGCGATGAATTCTGAGCCCGGCGAAAGGTTCGAGGCTGCCGGCGGGTGGCTGCGCACCCACCCGGTTAGCCTTTGGCTCATGTCTCGGAGCGTGTATATCGCCTCGCCGGAAGGTCTGTCCGGTAAGTCCTCGGTTGCGCTCGGTCTGGTCGATCTGCTGTGCCGGCAGGTCGGACGGGTGGGCATCTACCGGCCGGTGATCGATTCCGTGGGGGCGCTCGACCCGGTGATCGAGTTGCTGGTCGCGCATCCCGGTGTCGAACAGGACTACGGCGACGCGGTCGGCGTCACCTATCACGACCTGCATGCCGATCCCGAGGGCGCGCTGTCCCGGATCGTCGACAAGTTCGGGGTGCTGTCGGCCAGGTACGACGCCGTCGTTGTCGTCGGCAGTGACTACACCGATGTGACGACCGGCAACGAATGGGCGACCAACGCGCAGATCGCGGCGAACATCGGCTCGCCCGTCGTGCTGGTGGTGAGCGGCCGGGGCCGTGACCCCCAGACGATCGCCGACGCCGTCGAGTTGGCCAAGAGCGAGCTCATCGCCTGGCACGCACACCCGGTGGCCGCCATCGCGAATCGGGTCGATCCCGCCGACCTGCAGGAGGTTCGGGTGCTGCTGGCCAGAACGGGTCTGGCGGTGGGCGGCATGCCGGAGATCCCGCTGTTGGTGGCGCCGACGGTGGCCAACCTGCAACAGGTGATCGGCGCCGAATTGTGGCGCGGAAAGCCGGAGCTGCTGGCGAAGGAGTCGATGGGCTTCGTCATCGCCGCGATGTCGCTGCCGAACGTGCTGACCCGGATCCGCGAGGACTTCACCATCATCGCCCCGGGCGACCGGTCCGATGTGCTGCCCGCACTGATCCTGGCCCACCAGTCGGGGACGTTCCCGAATCTTGCCTCCATCGTGCTGACCGGCGGGTACACCCCGCCGGATTCCGTGCAGCAGTTGATCGACGGAGTGCAGCAGGACCTGCCGATCCTGGTGACCACCGGCGGGACCTTCGAGACGGCGTCGAAACTCGCCAACGCCCGCGGCCGGCTCACCGCCGATTCGACGGTCAAACTCGAGGCCGCGCTGCGCGCCTTCGCCGAGTCGGTGGACAGCGTCGCCTTGCTGGCCGCGATCGACGTCGCCGAATCGAATGTGGTGACGCCGTTGATGTTCCAGTACCGGGTGTTCGAGCGGGCGAGGGCGGATCGGCGCCACATCGTGATGCCGGAAGGCGAGGACGAACGGATTCTGCGGGCGACCGCCATCCTGCTCCGGTTGGGGGTCGCCGATCTGACGCTGCTCGGCGACCAGGAGGTGATCCGGGCCAAGGCGCTGGCGTTGAACCTGGACATCGATGCCGCCACCATCGTGTCGCCGACCGATCCGGCCCTGGTCGCCGGCTTCGCCACGGAATACACCAGGCTACGCGCCCACAAGGGCATGACCCAGCAGGTGGCGGCCGAAACCGTCACGGACGTCTCGTATTTCGGCACGATGATGGTGCACATGGGCTTGGCCGACGGCATGGTCAGCGGTGCCGTCCACACCACGGCGCACACCATCCGGCCGTCGTTCGAGATCATCAAGACCGCACCGGGCACCAAGATCGTCTCCAGTGTGTTCCTGATGTGCCTGTCCGATCGGGTGCTGGTGTACGGCGACTGCGCGGTCAATCCCGACCCGACCGCGCCGCAGCTGGCCGACATCGCGATCTCCTCCGCGGGGACCGCCGAACAATTCGGCATCGACCCGCGGGTGGCGCTGCTGTCGTACTCGACGGGCACATCGGGTAGCGGGGCGGATGTGGAAAAGGTCCGAGCGGCCACCGATCTCGTGCACGAGCTGCGCCCTGACCTGTTGGCGGAGGGACCGATCCAGTACGACGCCGCGGTTGACCCGCTGGTGGCGTCCACCAAGTTGCCCGACTCACCGGTCGCCGGCAAGGCCACCGTGCTGATCTTCCCGGACCTGAACACCGGCAACAACACCTATAAGGCAGTGCAGCGCAGTGCCAACGCGATTGCGGTCGGTCCGGTGCTGCAGGGCCTGAACAAGCCGGTCAACGATCTGTCCCGTGGTGCGCTGGTCGCCGACATCGTGAACACCGTCGCCATCACCGCGGTCCAGGCGCAGGGCGCGCCGGCCGTGGCACCGGTCGGTGAACCCACGACATCTTTAGGGGCCGCGAAAGGTGTTGTCGCATGACGAGTTACGTGCTGGTGATCAACTCGGGTTCGTCGTCGATGAAGTACCAGCTGGTCGATCCGGCGGAGGGCACCGCGATCGCATCCGGGCTGATCGAGCGGATCGGCGGCGAGGGTGCCGCGACCCACAAGTCGCGTGGCGAGTCACTGACCTTCACCGGGCCGATCTCCGACCACGGCGCGGCGCTGCGGATCATGCAGCAGCTCTTCGTCGACTCGCAGCTGGCGCTTGCCGACGTCGAGCTGGTCGCTGTCGGGCACCGGGTGGTGCACGGCGGCGCCTACTTCGGCGATCCGGTGGTGGTGGACGACGATGTGCTGCAGCAGATCCGGGATCTCTCGGTGCTCGCGCCGTTGCACAACCCGGCCAACGCCGACGGGATAGCCCAGGCCATGATGGTGTTCCCTGGCATCCCGCAGGTCGCCGTGTTCGACACGGCGTTCTTCCTCGATCTACCGGCCGCGGCCGCGACCTACGCGGTCGACCGCAAGGTTGCGGCGGAACAGCAGATCCGGCGATACGGGTTTCACGGAACCTCCCATCACTACGTCTCGCATCTGGTTCCGGTGGTGCTGGGCCGCGAGGTGGGGGAGCTCAAGACGATCGTGCTGCACCTGGGCAACGGCGCGTCGGCCTCCGCCGTCCGCTTCGGCTCTGCTGTCGAGACGTCGATGGGGCTCACCCCGCTCGAGGGGTTGGTGATGGGCACCCGCAGCGGTGATCTCGATCCCGGGGTGGTCTTCCATCTGATGCGCAACGCCGGCATGGACGCGGGTGATGTCGACAACCTGCTCAACCGCAGGTCCGGAATGGTCGGACTGTGCGGCGTGAGCGATTTCCGGGACGTGCACAAGCTGATCGCGGAGGGCGACATGCACGCCAACATTGCCCTCGACGTGTACTGCCACCGGGTGCGCAAGTACGTCGGTGCCTACCTGGCAGTGCTGGGTGGGGTGGACGTCATCGCGTTCACCGCCGGTGTCGGGGAGAACGACGGTGTCGTCCGGGCGAAGATCCTCGAGGGTCTCGAGCCCCTTGGCATCTCGGTCGATGCCGACCGCAACGCGGTGAGATCGTCCGATCCCAGGGTCATCTCGCCCGATGGATCGCCGGTGACGGTGATGGTGGTGCCGACCAACGAGGAACTGGCGATCGCGCAGGCCACAGTGGCATTGGTCGGCTGAGGCCGGCCTTGCTCGCCGTTCTGCAGGGCCTGACCACGATCGGCGTGGTCGTGGGTGTCGGGTACCTGTTGGCCCGCACGTCTTTGCTGCCCGAGTCGACGCCGGTGGTGCTGTCCCGCCTGGTGTTCTTCGTGGCAACCCCCGCCCTGCTGCTCAGGACCCTTGCCGGGGCGTCGATCCACTCTGTGCTCTCCAGTGGCCTTGCGGTCACGGCCATCGCGACCTCGGTGGCCGTGCTGATCTTCGTGCTGATCGCCCGGTGGGGGTGGAAGCGGGACGTCGCCACCGTGGTGATCGGCGCGCTCGGCTCCTCCTACGTCAACGCCGGGAATCTGGGAATACCGCTCGCGGTCTATGTTTTCGGGGATGCATCGTATGTCGCTCCGGTGATGCTGTACCAGCTGGTGGTGCTCGCACCGATCTCGTTCGTGGTGCTGGACGTGGTGGAGTCGGGACGCCGTCCGTCCTGGCGTCGGGTGATCATCCAACCGGTGCGCAACCCGGTGATCCTGGCGTCCGTGCTGGGCATCGTGCTGGCGGCCACCGGGCAGCAGATTCCCGAGATCATCGACGCCCCGCTGACTCTCATCGCCGGGATGGCCGTGCCCGGGGCGCTGATCGCCTTCGGTATCTCGTTGCGCGGTGCGCCGTTGCCCGGCCGCGGCGGCCGGGCCGGCGATCTGGCGTTGGTCACCGTGTTGAAAATCGTGATCATGCCGCTGGTCGCATTCGCGCTGGCGCGCTGGGTGTTCGGGCTCGAGGGGGTCCCGCTGCTGGCGGCCACCATGTGCGCCGCCCTGCCGACAGCCCAGAACGTTTTCGTCTACGCCGTCCGGTATCGGGCGTCGGTGCCGTTCGCCCGGGATGTCGTGTCGACCACCACGTTGCTGTGCATCCCCGCCCTGGTGATCATCGCCGGATTGCTGAGCTGACCGGTCGGCTGTTCGATCGATCATCGGATCAGCGGGCGTAGGTGTCCGACCAACGGGCGATCTCGTCGAGCACCCGCCGGCGGACATCCGGAAGCGACAACAGCAGATCGTGCATCCCGTCCACCACCCTGATACAGGTGACGTGCAGGCCCAGCCGGGTCGACCAGCGGGCGATGGCGTCGGGGTCGAGCACCGCATCGCCGCGGAAGAATTCGTCCGACCATTCCCGGCCACGTACCGATCTCGCCGAACACAGGACGAGAATGGGACACTCCAGCCCGAGACCGGCATGTGCCCTGGCGATCGCGCGCTGCGCCGCCGCCAGCCATTCGACCCGGACGATGCCGCCGGTGACGGGCTTCCACTCCGGGACGAAATCCCATTCACCGCGCTCGCTGCGATGCGTGCTGACCTGATAGAAGCTCGGCCCGGATGACGGCAGCACCATCAGTGGGCGGTTCTTCGCCAGCACCGCGAGCGGCCGTGGGGCGAGCGCCCGCACCGGCCAGGCGGCCGGGACGTCCAGGAACGGGCTGTTCAGCACCACCGCGATGATCGGTTCGACATCACCCAGCGCAGCACGCCGGTCGGCCAGCCACGACACTGCGATCAGCCCACCGGTCGAGTGTGCGTTGATCACCAGCTCGTCGTGCCCCTCGCCGACGATGAAGTCGACCGCGCAGTCGATTTCCGGGTAGTAGTCCGAGACGTCTGCCATCCGGGTCGGGGTCTGGTGCGGCAGCAGCGAGCGACCGTTCTTGCGGAGGTCGATGGCGTAGAAATCCTCACCGCGGGCGGCGTGGAACTCGGCCAGCTCGATCTGGTGGAAGTAGTCGGAAAAGCCGTGGATGTACAGCACGGCCCGGTTCGTGGTTGCGGCGGCACGCCGGCGGACCAGGGTGGCCACGACCGCGCCTTCGGCGTCGTCGGGCAGTTCCACCGTCAGTGCCTCGTAGCCGGCGCCGAGGACGTCGGGCTGCGGGTCCGCGAACGACGGGGTCGCGAAGGTGGGTCCGACCATCGGGCAAGCCTAAGCCAGCGGTTTGACCCGGCGGCCGCGCGGATACACCACAGCTGCCGACACGGATCGGCAATTCTCGTCGTCGGCAGTCACCTGGAAGGCAGTTCGATCATCCCAACCTCACTCACCTCGGTCGCGGACCTCGCGGAACCGATCGACCCGCCCGTGGAACGGGAGCTGACAGCGGCCGCGACGGCGGTCGACGGTCGGGCGGACCGGGCGATTCGGCTGGCCGTCGGGGTCGGTCAGTGGCTGCCGCAACCCGCTGCCGGTGCCACCTGGCAACGATGGCGGTCGCTCGCTGCGCTGGCCGTCGGTGATCTGACCGCCGCGCGGGTGGTCGAGGCGCACACCGACGCCGTGGCCATCCTGCGCGAGGCCGCCGACGATCCTGAGGTCCCACCGGTGCCACTGGACGAGATCGGAGTCGAGCCGGACAGCACATGGGGCGTGTTCGCGGCCGAGGGTCCGGGCGTCCGGGTCGACGCGCGGCAGGTCGGTGACAACTGGTTGCTCACCGGGACCAAACCCTGGTGCTCGCTGGCGGACCGACTGAGCCACGCACTGATCACCGCGCACACCGGCGAGGGGACGCGGCGGTTGTTCGCGATCTCGCTGCGCGGCGCAACGATCCGTGCCACCGCCGATGTGTGGGTGGCGAAGGGTCTGGTCAACGTGCCCTCCGGGCCGATCGACCTCGAGGACTGCGCGGCGGTTCCGGTGGGTCCGGACGGTTGGTACCTGCGCCGCCCGGGGTTCGCCTGGGGCGGCATCGGTGTGGCGGCCTGCTGGTACGGCGGCGCTGTCGGCATTGCCAGGACACTGCGGAATGCGATGAGCAGCAAGCCGCCCGACCAAATCGCCACCATGCATCTCGGCGCGGTCGATGCTGCCTTGACCGCCGCCCTTGCCGTGCTGGGTGCGGCCGCAGCGCAGATCGACGGCGGATCGGTCACCGCAGCGGAAGCGTCGTTGCTCGCCGGCCGGGTGCGTGCGGTCGTCGCGAGCGCTGCCGAAGAGGTGATCATCCGGGCGGGACACGCACTCGGGCCGGCGCCGCTGGCGTTGGACGAGCGTCATGCTCGGCGGATCGCCGATCTTTCCCTGTACCTGCGGCAGCATCACGCGGAGCGGGACGAGGCTGCCCTCGGACGCGCCGTTCTCGAGCTCGACGAGTGGGTGTAGATGTCAGGAACGATCACCGACACCTCCTTCGATCATCGGCATGTCGGCACCGGCGCACAAGAATGGTCGGCGACCGGGTTGATCGACAACGCCTCGGTGCTCGACCTTGTCGGTCTACGCCGGCTGATCGTCGTTGCCGCGCATCCCGACGACGAGTCGCTCGGCGCCGGCGGCCTGATCGCGACGGCAGCCCGTCGGGGAGTGCCGGTGACGGTTGTCGTCGCGACCACCGGTGAGGCCTCGCATCCGCAGTCACCCACCCTGCGGCCCGCGCAACTCGCGCCGATCCGGCGGGCCGAGGTGCTTGCGGCGGTCCACCGGCTCGCCCCGCAGGCGATGGTGGTTCAACTGGATCTCGGAGACAGCAGGCTCGGGGCGTCCGTGGATGCGTTGGCCGGCGAGATCCGTTCTGTGATCGACGGTGTCGTTGACCACGCGGTCGCGGCTGATGGTGCCGCGAGCGCCCCGGCCGGCGGCGATGAAGTATGGCTGGCGGCACCCTGGCGACACGACCGGCATGCCGATCATGCCGCCGCCGCAGAGGCCGCGCGGCTGGTGGCTGCCGCGACGGGCTGCCGGTTGCTGGAGTTCCCGCTCTGGGCGTGGCACTGGGGCCGGCCGACCGACTCGCCGTTCGCCGATCATCCCCTCCTGGCGTTGGAGCTGTCCGAAGAGGTCGTCCGGGCAAAGGATCTGGCCATGTCGGAGCACCGAAGCCAGACGGAGCCGCTCTCGGCGGCCGCCGGCGACGAGCCGGTCGTCGGGCCTGCCTTCGCCGAGCACTTCGGGCGCAGCCGCGAGATGTTCATCGACGGAACCCCGACCAGCCTCGACCGGCCGTTCTTCGACGACTTCTATTCCGGCGGGCCAGATCCGTGGGGTTTCGAGAGCCGGTGGTACGAGAAGCGCAAACGGGCGCTCACCATCGCGAGCCTGCCGAAGGAAAGGTTTGCCGCCGCCTTCGAACCGGGTTGCGCCATCGGGGTACTGACCGCAGAACTCGCCGAACGCTGCGAGAGTCTCCTGGCCACCGACATTTCCGCACTCCCGCTGCAGCAGGCGCGTCGCCGGCTCGCCGGATTTCCCGGTGTCCGGTTCGAGCAACTGCAGGTGCCGCAGGAATGGCCGGACGGACACTTTGATCTGATCGTTCTCTCAGAGATCGGTTACTACTGCGGCCCTGCTGATCTCAGCAGGCTGATCAGGTCCGCGGTCGCATCGCTGACGACCGACGGTGTGCTCGTTGCCTGCCACTGGCGTCATCCGGTTGCGGAGTATCCGATCTCGGGAGATGCGGTTCATCGGCAACTCCGGGCCGAGTCCGGTCTGGCCGTGCTCAGTGAGCATGTCGAGGAGGACTTCCTGCTCGATGTGCTGGTCAGGCCACCGGTGCGTTCGGTAGCCCGTCGAGACGGGTTGCTGGGATGACGTTCTCACCCGTCGAGATCGCGACCATCGGCGTGGTGGTACCGGCTCGCAACGAGGAGCGTCGACTGCCCCGCTGCCTGGCCGCGATCGCGACGGCGGCGACCGCGTTGCGGGTCGGCGAGGCCGAGACTCCGCGGCTCCGCGTGGTGGTGGTCGCGGACCGGTGCACCGATGCGACCCTTGACATCGCTTCCGGGTGGCCGGGTGTCGAGGTTCTGGTCAGCGATGCGGGACGGGTCGGGTCCGCTCGCGCCGCGGGCGTCGACCACCTCCTGCGCACCGAGAATGCCTGCGGCACTGCTGATCGACAGATCTGGATCGCCTGCACCGATGCCGACTCCGCGGTCCCGGTCGAGTGGTTGCGGCTGCAGTTGCACCACGCCAGATCCGGGGTCGAACTGGCACTGGGCACGGTTGCGCCGGACCCACAGGAACTCGCAGCCGGAATCCTGGCGGCGTGGCGGTTGCGGCACCTGGTCATTGACGGTCATCCGCATGTGCACGGTGCCAACCTCGGGATCCGGGCTGACACCTACCGTGCTGCAGGCGGTTTCCAGGATGTGGCGGCTCACGAGGACGTCCTGCTCGGCATCGCCGTGCGGGCGACCGGCGCGCGGGTGATCAGCACGGCGGCCGGGCCGGTGCTCACCAGCGGACGCACCCAGGGCCGGGCACCGCTCGGAATGGCGACCTACCTGCGGGAGTTGGAGGGCGACCAACTGCCGTTGGAGGCCTGATCGCTCGACCGACTCAGCCGGGACGGCTGTCGTGCGGGTGGAAGGCTGCTCCTGCCGTCACAGAACCAGGCAGAACTCGTTGTCCTCGGGATCCGCCAGCACGAAGAACCTGTCGTCGACGCTGGTCGATTCCCGGATGATGCGCCCGCCGTGCGCCAGATCGTATTCGGCCCAGTCCTGAAAGCCGCTGGGTGGCAGCTCCTCGACGAAGCCGAGCAGTCGGCACCAGAACGAAGCGAGCTCCGATGGGTTGCGACAATCGATGGTGACACCGAAGCGAACGGCCATGATCCGACATCCTCGTGGTTTCGTCAGTTTCGCCTGGTCAGCTGGTGGTGCTGCCGGTCGGGATCAGGGTTTGCGGGCCACACAAAAGATCCGCCGGAACGGGAACAGGGTGCCTTCCGGACGGGTCGGGTACTCCTGCCGCAACATCGCCGCGTACTCCGCCTCGAATTCCTCGGCCCGCCCGGGCGGCAGCGCGGCCAGGACCGGCCGCAACGCAGTCCCGCGCACCCAGTCGAGCACCGGGTCGGCACCGGAGAGCAGATGAACGTAGGTCGTCTCCCACGCATCGGGAATCCAGCCGCAGTCCAGCAGCAGGGTCGCGTAGCCGACCGGTTTGTCGACGCGATCGAACTGCCGCAGGACGCCATCGCGGAGCGCGCCGGCCCAGCGGACGGATGCACCGAGCTCGCGCAATCGGCGATAGGCGGGCGCACCGAGGTTTCCGGGGACCTGAAAGCCCAGCCACCCACCGGACGGCAACGCCGCCGCCCAGGAGCGGATCAACTCGCGATGGGTCGGAACCCATTGCAGCGCGGCATTGCTGAGCACCACGTCGGTGCGAGCATCCGGCTGCCAGTCCTCGATGTCGCCGAGCTCGAAGGTCAGCAGCCGTGACCCGGCGGACTCGGTTGCCTTCGCCAGGTCGACCATCTCCGCCGACGAGTCGATCCCGACGATTTCGGCGTCGGGCCAACGCTCGGTCAGTGTCGAGGTCTGATTGCCCGGCCCACAGCCCAGGTCGACCACTCGTCGCGGACGATCTGCGCCGATCCGGTCGACCAGCTCGAGGAACGGGCGGCCACGCTCGTCGGCACGACTGAGGTACTGCGCGGGGTCCCACTTCACGATGTCGACAGTAGGACAGTGGCATCGAGGACAGTGGGAAGGTGGAGAGATGATCGGAGAGCCGGAGTTCGAGAGGGGTACCGACGGCCCGCGGGTGATCGTCGTCGCCGTCGACGGAACGACCACCTCCCTTCGTGCGGCGGCGTACGCAGCGGGTCTGGCCCGGCGGCAGTCGGCGGAGCTGGTGGTGATCTTCGTCAGCGGGCCGTCGGCGATGACCGGGTTGATCCCCGAGGCCTCGGTCCTGCTGCGCGACGCGCAACAGGACATCGCGGCCGAACTGCGGCAGCAGGTCGAGGACGGTGCCCGGCGGGCGGGCATCCGGGCGCGTTTCATCCAGGTCAAAGGTGATGCCTACACCGAGATCTCGCGGGTCTGCACGGAGGTGCTGGCCGATGCGGTGATCGTCGGGGCGTCGACTTCGGCCGGCCATCGGATCGTCGGTTCGGTCGGGCTGCGATTGGTGCGCGCCGGCCGGTGGCCGGTCACCGTCGTGCCCTGACCGCGAAAGGCAAAACCCTCGGGAGTCAGGTTCAGCCGAGGTCGACAGGATCGGGCTCGCCCGGGTCCGCGGCTCCTTCGCGCTCGTCCCGTTCTGCCCACTCCAGCAGCGGCTCGATGGAGAACACCGCTTCGTCGATCCCGGCGTGCAGATCACCGAGCTCGGCGAACCGGGCCGGCACGGTCGCCATGGTGAAATCCTGCGGCAGCACGGCGTCGACCTCATCCCAGGCGATCGGCGTCGACACCGTGCCGGTCGGCACGCCGCGAACCGAGTAGGCGCTGGCGATGGTGTGGTCCCTGGCATTCTGGTTGTAGTCGACGAAGAGCTTCTTCGGATCCCGATCCTTGCGCCACCACGTCGTCGTCACGTCGTCGGGTGCGCGCCGCTCGACCTCCCTGGCGAAGGCCAGGGCGGCCCGGCGAACATCGGCGAAACCCCACCGCGGCTCGATCCGCACATAGATGTGCATGCCTTTGCCGCCGGAGGTCTTCGGCCAGCCGACCGCCCCGATCTCGTCGAGCACCTCGTGAGCGACATGGGCAACCCGGCGGACGGTCTGGAAGTCGCAGTCCGGCATCGGGTCCAGATCGATCCGCCATTCGTCCGGTTTCTCGGTGTCGGCCCGCCTCGAGTTCCACGGATGGAACTCGACCGTGGACATCTGCACCGCCCAGATCACGCTGCCCAGTTCGGTGACGCAGAGCTCGTCGGCCGTCCGCTTGAACCGCGGGAAGAACAGCTGAACTGTCTCGACCCACGGCGGAGCGCCGCGGGGAAGTCGTTTCTGGTGGACCTTGTCGCCGCTGAGCCCCTCCGGGAACCGGTGCATCATGCAGGGCCGCTCGCGAAGCGCCCGGACGATCCCGTCCCCGACGCTCAGGTAGTACTGGGCCAGATCCAACTTGGTCGCGCCGGTTGCCGGGAAGTAGACCCGCTCGGGATGGGTGATCCGCACCGTGCGCTCACCGACGACGAGTTCCACCGGTTCGCTGGTATCGCGGGTGCGGGCCACGACGACAACCTACCGATCCGCCGGCCGGAGCGACCCGGGACCACCCGCAAACCGACCGGCCGCCCCGGTACCGACCGTTACGAGCCGACCAACGCGGCGACGGCATGCTCGATCGGGGTCGAGCCGCCGACCACGTCGAGCGAGAGCCCGGCGGTCCGGGGCTCGTCGAGCAGGGCGAGCAGCACGGCCGCAACGTCCTCCCGGGGAATCTGGCCCCGCTCGGTGTGTTCGGCCAGGGTGACCACACCGGTGCCGGAGGCGAGGGTCAGTCCGCCGGGTCGCAGGATCGTCCAATCCAGATCGCGCGACCGGATGGCGTCGTCCGCCGCCTTCTTGGCCTCGATGTAGGCCCCGAAGACCTCGTCGTGGTCGGGTTGTCGACCGGCGTCGGCACCGATCGCCGACACCATCAGATACCGCCGCACGCCGGCGAGCTCGGCAGCGTCGGCCAGCAACACCGCACCGCCCCGGTCCATCGTGTCCTTCCGGGCGGCCCCACTGCCCGGTCCTGCCCCGGCAGCGAAGACGACGGCATCCGCGCCCTCGAGGATCTTGGCCAGGTCGGCCGCGGTCCCCGTTTCCAGATCGAACAGTTCTGGGTGTGCGCCGACCGCGATCAGGTCGGGCTCCTGTTCCCGCTTCCGCACCAGACCGACCGGATGCTCCTCCCGTCCGCCCAGCAGTTTGGCCAGCCGCAGCCCGATCTTGCCGTGTCCACCCGCGATGATCACTCTCATGACGACCACCGTACCCATGCGGGCCCGGTCGGAAACGAGGTCAGGTGCGGACCGGGATCAGCCGGTCGCTCGCTGCGCCGAACCTGCTGTCGTGTTCGAGATGGATCGGGTCCATTGCGAGATGCTCTGCAACACGGCACTATTCACCCGCTGTCCGCTGTTCCGGATTTCCCGCGGACTTCCGATCGGCCGGCGATCGGCTGGCGTCGAGCCGGGCCCGGAGCCGCTCCGCCAGGCCGTCCGGAGCCGGCAGCGACAGCAGCACCTGCGCGAAGTCATGACCCTGCAGCTCCAGCCGGATGCCCGGCGTGTGGCGCGTGGTGACCGCAAAGATCTTGCGGCCCTTGGCTCGCCAGGTGCCGATCCGGGTGCGCCAAGGCACAGCGAGCCCGGGGGCGCGCAGTCCGTGCACCAGCCGGTAGGGCTCGGCAACGACTTCGACGGTCTGGATCTGCGACCAGGGGATCGTCAGGTCCGATCGCCGCAACGCCGCCCATTTCTCGCCTCGGGTCAGCGCCACCCGCAGGTCGCTCGTCTCCATCTCGATGTCGGCCATCGGACCTCCTTTATTCGCAACGTCGATAATAATAGCACCTGTGCGAGAATGATCGGATGTCGTCGGCCGATCTGCTGCTGCATCCGTTGCGCCTGAGGATCATCCAGGCGTTCCTCGGCGACCGGGAACTGACGACCGGCCAGCTGCGCAGCGAGATCGACGGCGTCCCGCCGGCGACGTTGTACCGGCAGGTCGCGATGCTCGCCAAGGCCGGTGTCCTGCTGGTGGTGGGTGAACGCCAGGTCAGGGGCACCGTCGAACGCACCTACGCACTGTCCACCGCCGACGCCCAGATCTCGGAAGAGGATCTGGCCAACATGACACCGGAAGATCATCGCCGGGCTTTCATGGCCTTCCTGGCCGGACTGCTGGCCGACATGGACGAGTACCTCGATGCCGGTCACGTCGACCTCGAAGTGGACGGCGCCGGTTATCGAACCGTCGGTCTCTGGCTCAGTCGCGACGAACTCGCCGAGATGGTGGCCGAGATCGGCGCTGTCGTGCAGTCCAGGACGGCCAACCGGCCCGGTCCCGACCGGACCCGGCGGATGCTCAGTACCGTGCTGATCCCGGTGCCCACTCCCGACGTTCCAGCCGACGACACTGCCGACGACACTGCTGACGGGACTCTGGACGAGACCACACCCCGACCCGCTCGAGAGAAATCACGACCCGCTCGAGAGAAATCACGACCCGCTCGATAGAACCGGACGCGACCGGCCCGCACCGATCGGTCGGGGTGCTGCATCATCAACACATGCCGGCGTGGTTGGGCCTGATCCTGCTGGTCACTCCCGTGCTCCTGGCCGCGATTTTCGGCACCAGGCAGGTCAAGGAATCCCGGCAGGCACGGCAGCTCGGTGCCGTCCCCGACGGCTGGTTGCCGGCGCGCGGGGTGGTCGTCGACGAGCGCACCTCGCGCCGGCGGCGCAAGGCCGCGGACGGATCCCTGCAGCCGGTTCGGCAGCCGATCATCACGTTCCAGTCCGCCGACGGTCGGGAGATCACCTTCAGCTCCCGCATCCATGCGCCCGGGATGCCGCGCCCGGGCAGCCTGGTCGAGGTGTTCCACGACCCCGCGGATCCCACCCGGGCCTGCATCGCCCCGGAGTCGTTGGGCAACATCACCCCGCCGCTGGGTCTGGCCGAGAAGTACGTCATCGGCAACATCTGGTTCCTGGCCGTCGTGGTGACGGCGATCTTCGCCTTCGTCCTCTTCGACGCCTGATCGGCGCTCGGGGGCGCGGTCAGCCGGTTGCCGCGACCACGCTGCGGACGTGGCGCAGGCCGGCCGCCGCCCAGTCGGTGTGCAGGGTCTGGAAGAGCTCCCAGGCCTCCCGGGCAGGCCAGTTCGGTGGCAGCAACGATTCGGGCAGGCCGGGGTCCAGTCGCGGGAAGAGTCGCCATTCGTCGATGAGGCCCAGGTAACCGGCAAACGCCTGATCATCGGGCAGCGCGGTGTGCTCGAGTCGACCGCGATGGCGGGTCAGGAACGCGGTGTACTGACTGCGCAGCGCCGTCAGATCCCACCAGGTGGCGACATCGACCTCGGTCAGGTGCTGCGCCGCGAACCAGGTGACGTAGTCGTCGAGTTCGGCCGCCTGGAGCAACGCCCTGGTCGGCTCGGCCAGCGGCCTCGGGGCGATCCAGACCCCGGAGCTCACCGTGCCGAAACCCAACCAGGAGAGCTCGGTCCGCAGCTGGTGACGCCGATGGCGATCGGCTTCGGGCACCGAGAAGACCGCCAGCACCCATCCGTCCTCGACAGTGGTCTGCGGATGACGGAAGATCCGCCGGTCGCCGGTCACCAGGTCCTGCAGACCGGCCTCGGTCAGCTCGTAGCCGGCGATGCCGGACCGCCGGGCGGCAGCCAGGAAGCCGCGAGACTTCAGCCGCACCAGGGCCTGACGAACCGCGGGCTCGCCGACGCCCACCGCCTCCAGACAACGGATCAGGTCGGCGACCGCAATCCAGCCGCCGAGTTCGCGCAGATAGGAACCGGCGAACGAGACGATCAGCGATCCCGGTGAGCCCGCTCGTTCCGGGGGCAACACGGCCGAACCGGTGGGGCGGGGCATGGCGTCTCCGGTAGGTCCGGTGTGTTCGGCTTCGCCGGGCGCGGTTAGCGGACGGTCAGCGCGCGGATCGTGTCGACGGCGTCCCACACCTCGGTGAACGACGCCGGCAACGGTGACAGCCCGATGCGGATCGTGCTGGGGGTGCGGAAGTCGGCGAGCACGCCGGCCTCGACGAGTCGGGCGCAGACCGCCCTGGCATCGGACCGGTTGATGCTGACGTGCGCTCCGCGTCGCTCCGCCTGCCTGGGCGAGCCCAGTGAAAAGCCCTGCGGCAGCAGCCATTCGTCAGTCAGCGAGACCACCATCTCGGTCAACGCAACGGCTTTTGCCCGGATCGCTGCGATCCCCGCCTCGGCGATCACCGCAGCACCCTCCCGGACGGCCAGCACGCCGAGCAGCGGTGGAGTCCCCGACAGCATCGCGCGAACACCCGGTGCCGGCAGGTAGCCCTGCTCCATCTCGAACGAGTCCCTGCGGCCGAGCCAGCCCCAGATGGGTTGGTCGATGTCGTCATGGTGCCGGGCGTTGACGTAACACAGTGCCGGCGCACCGGGACCGGCTCCCACGAACTTGTAGGTGCAGCCCACCGCGAAATCGACATCCCAATCATCCAAAGCGATCTCGGTGGAACCGACCGAATGGCACAGGTCCCAGACGACCAGTGCGCCGGCCTGATGGGCGATGTCGGTGATGGCCTTGCAGTCGGCGAGGTAGCCCGAGTGGTACGCGACATGGCTCAGGGTGACAACGGCGGTCCGCTCGTCGATGGCGCCCGCGACGTCGTCCACCGTGATCCCACTGCCCGGTGCGGCCTGCAGCCAGACCAACTCCAGGTCGAGGTCGCGGGCAAGCGACTCGATGACGTAGCGGTTGGTGGGGAAGTTGTCCCGATCCAGGATCACCCGGCGCCGGCCGGGCCGCAGGTTCAGGGCGGCGCGCATCGACTTGTAGAAATTCACCGTCGTGGAGTCGGCGATCACGGTCTGGCCAGGTGCCGCTCCGAGCGCGGCGGCCGCCAGTTCGTCGCCGACGGTCTCGGGCAATTCCATCCAGCCCTCCGACCAGCCGCGGATCAGCCGTCCCGCCCACTGCTGTTGGGCGAACTCTGCCCAGACCGCGGGAATGGACGCCAGCGGCCTGCCGAGTGAGTTGCCGTCCAGGTAGGCGACAACGTCATCGGTCTGCGGCAGGTAGCGGTCCCGGAAGGCGGCGAGCGGGTCGTCGGCATCGGCCACCAGTGCCCGGTTGCGGTCGAAAACTGCCAGCTGATCAACGCTTGTCACGCCGGTGTTCCTTTCGAGGGTTCGTCCTGCCGGCCGATCTCGGTGCGGACGGCGAACAGTTCCGGGAAGAACGTCAACGACAACGCCCTGGCCAGGAATCCGACGCCGCTGGATCCGCCGGTGCCGCGCTTGTGGCCGATGATGCGTTCGACGGTCTTGAGATGACGGAACCGCCAGGTCTGGAAGGTGTCCTCGATGTCGACCAGCTCTTCGCAGGTCTCGTAGACGTCCCACTGGTGTTCCGGGTCGTCGTAGACGTCGGTGAAGACCCGAACCAGGCCGGTGTTCAGGACGTGCGGCTGGGAGAAGTCGCGTTGGATGAGCTCGATGGGGATCGGATACCCGCGCCGCGAGAGGTAGAGCAGGAACTCGTCGTAGAGGCTCGGGTTGTGCAGGTCCCGCTCGAGTTGCTGCGCCACTTCGGGATCGTGCGCGAACACCGCGACCATGGCGGGGTTCTTGTTACCCAACAGGAACTCCAGCGTGCGGTACTGCGCCGACTGGAACCCGGACGACTTGCCCAGCTTGTCCCGGAACTGGGAGTACTCGGTGGGCGTCAGGGTGGCCAGGACGGACCACTGATCGGTCATCTGGCGCTGCACATGCTTGACCCTGGCGAGCCGCTTGAGCGCTGGGGCCAGCTCATCGGCGGCGATCAGGGCCATCGCCGAGCGCACCTCATGGATCACCAGCTTCATCCACAGCTCGGTGGTGTGATGCACGATGATGAACAGCATTTCGTCGTGGTGGTCCGAGATCGGCTGCTGTGCACCGAGCAGTTCGTCCAGGTGCAGATAGCTCCCGTAGTTCAGGCCGCGCAGGTCGCGTTCGATGCCGTCCTCGAGCGGTCGGATGTTCGTCTCGGTCATGCCCACCTCCAGCGGGTTCGCCACCACTGTATTGCGAACAACTGACGAACGTCAAGTAGACGCAATATCCCTCAGAGAAGTAGCTCTGGCCGAGTGAGCTCCTCGATCCGGTCGGCCGCCGTCGGGCAGAGTTCGACCAACCCGTCCCGATCGCCGAGGACGAAGTCGTGCCAGTCGAAGCCGGGTGACACCACGGTCGAGACCAGGACCCACGGGCCGTCGGTCGATGAGCCCTGCCACCAATAGGCGGGAACGTGGAACTGCGGCTGCTGCCCGGCCTGCACATCCGGGCCGATCACCACCTCATGGTGCGCGCCCTCTGGGTCGATGAGCAGCATCCGCAGTGGTGAACCCGAATGATGGAAATAGATCTCGTCGGCGTGCAGCCGATGCATCGCCGAGAAGTCGCTGCCGATCAGCATGAACAGGATCGCGGTAGCGCCGCCACCGGTGAAGGTCCGGCGGAACAACCCGCCCTCCAACGGGAGCAGCTCGAGATCCAGCGCTGCTGCCAATGCCTCCCCGGCGGCGATCCCGTCCAGTTCGGCGGCACCGCCCTCGTCACCCGGCATCTCAGCCGACCATCACCGGGACTGCCGCCAGCGCCGATGCGAGATCCTCGTCGGAGAGACCGGAATCGATCATCGATCCGCTGAGATAGGCCTCGTAGGCCGCCAGGTCGAGCAGCCCATGGCCGCAGAGTGCGGTGACGATCACCTTCTCCTCGCCGGAGGCCTTGCAGGCCAAGGCCTCCGCCATGGTGGCCGCCAACGCGTGGGTCGGCTCCGGGGCAGGGACGATGCCCTCGGTGCGGGCGAAGGTGATCGCGGCGGCGAAACACTCGGTCTGCTCGACGGCGATCGCCTCCATCAACCCGAGCTCGTAGACGTGCGAGATCAGCGGCGCCATCCCGTGATACCGCAAACCGCCGGCGTGGATCGGATCGGGGACGAAGTCGTGGCCGAGCGTGTGCATCTTCATCAGCGGGGTGAAGCCCGCGGTGTCACCGAAGTCGTACCGGTACTCACCCCTGGTCAGCGACGGACACGAGGCAGGTTCGACCGCTCGGATGATCGGGCTCTGACGACCCGCGAGCTTCTCCCTGATGAACGGGAAGGCCAAGCCGCCGAAGTTGGAACCACCACCGGTGCAACCGATCACCAGATCGGCGCCGGATTCCCCGGCCATGGCCAGCTGCAGCAGCGCCTCTTCGCCGATGATCGTCTGGTGCAACAGCACGTGATTGAGCACCGAGCCGAGGGCGTACTTGGTGTCTGGATTGCTCGCGGCCACCTCGACCGCTTCCGAGATCGCAATGCCCAGTGAGCCGGAATGATCTGCCGGGAACGCGCGACCGGCGGAGGTCAACTGCGATGGCGAACGATGCACCCGACCGCCGAACGTCTCGATCAAGGTGCGGCGGTAGGGCTTCGAGTCGTAGGACGCACCGACCTGCCAGACCTCGCAGTCCACGTCGAAGAGCGCACACGCAAAAGCCAAGGCGGTGCCCCACTGTCCGGCACCGGTCTCGGTGGTGAGCTTCCGGATGCCGGCCTTGGCGTTGTAATACACCTGTGGGACAGCTGTGTTCGACTTGTGCGAGCCGGACGGCGAAACACCCTCGTACTTGTAATAGATGTGTGCCGGTGTGCCGAGCGCCTTCTCGAGCCGGTGCGCCCGATACAGCGGGCTCGGCCGCCACAATCGGTAGATGTCCTGCACCTCGTCCGGAATGGGGATGTACCGATCGCTGGACACCTCTTGCAGGATCAGGTCCATCGGGAACAGCGGTGCGAGATCGTCGGGCCCGACCGGCTCGTGGGTGCCGGGATGCAGAGGAGGCGGCGGGGGAGCGGGCAGATCCGGAATGATGTTGTACCAACTGGTCGGCATCTGCGACTCGTCGAGCAGGTACTTGTGCTGCCGGATGGTCATGGCCCAGCCTCCTGTGATGGGCCGACGCCGACCCGGAAACCGAGGCTATCCCGTGACGGACGGTCGTACCCGCTACGGACCGGCAATGCCCGGCCGACCGGGTGATCTCACTTCGAGACCCGCAGTGCCGAAAGCCGCAAATGCCTCAGAGACCCTGATTAGTGGGCAATTCGTCTAATTAACGCAGCGAAAGGTGCGAATTACGCACGGTAGTGACGACTCGAATTCTTCACCCGTGTGCGGTCAATTGCGCCAATTGCGGGTCGATTTCGCGGACTTTCCGATCCCGCTGGCGTCCCTCTGGGTGAACATCGACAGGCATTGAGATACAGGCGTTATCGTGCTGCGTGTCACTAAAGATCGTGATCCGATCGGGTGTACAAGCCTCCTCCGCTCCGTTGATTCGGCCGTTCTCTCCGGCACGTGCAACGGATTTCCACGACCGGCATCGGGACGGGATACAACTGTGCGTGATCGTGATGAGGTCGCCGGCAAGCCCGTGACGACGCCGAGATCGACCAGGCGGGGCGGTCGACAGGCCCGCTACCGCGCAGCCGGAGTGCTGTTGCTGCTGGCCGCTCTGGTGCTGGGGATGTCGGCGGTGAGCGGTTCGGGCAACGTGGCGTCGGCGGCGCCGTCGGCCAGCGACTGGCAACGACTGCGGGAGTGCGAATCCGGCAACAACTACTCGATCAACACCGGGAACGGCTACTACGGCGCGTACCAGTTCGACCTGTCGACCTGGCGCAGCGTGGGCGGCACCGGGTATCCACATCAGGCGAGCCCGGCGACCCAGGATGCGCTCGCTCTCGCCCTCTGGCAGCAACGGGGGTGGAGCCCCTGGGTCTGCGCCAGGATTCTCGGTCTCGGGAACAATCCTGATCCCGATCCCCCGGTCGGCGCCGTCGATCCCGTCGTGCACAACGGCCTGACGGCGAGCGTGTCGGGGTGGGCGTTCGACGCCAGCAACTACGGGCAGTCGATCCAGGTGCACGTCAACGTCAACGGGAACCGCAACGTCTTCACCGCGGACCAGCCCCGACCGGAACTGGCCCAGTATGGAATTCCGGGCATCCACGGATTCCGGGTCTCGGTACCGCTCGAACGTGGCCGGAACAACGAGATCTGCGTGTGGGCGATCGGCATCGCCGCGAACAACGTCACCCAGGTCAGCTGCACCACCGTCGGCCCGGCCAGTTCGCCGCCGGTGGGCGCCGTCGACCCGATCGTGCACAACGGCCTGACGGCGAGCGTGTCGGGCTGGGCGTTCGACGCCGACAACTACGGGCAGTCGATCCAGGTGCACGTCAACGTCAACGGGAACCGCAACGTGTTCACCGCAAACCAGCCCCGACCGGAACTGGCCCAGTACGGGATACCGGGCATTCACGGTTTCCAGGTGTCGGTGCCGTTGGACCGCGGCCGCAACAACGAGATCTGCGTCTGGGCGATCGGCATCGCCTCGGGCAACGTGAGTCAGGTCAGTTGTTCCACCGTCGGTCCGGCCGATGCCGCGCCGGTGGGCGCCGTCGACCCGGTCGTGCACAACGGGATGACCGCGGCCGTGACGGGCTGGGCGTTCGACGCCGACAACTACGGGCAGTCGATCCAGGTGCACGTCAATGTCAACGGGGTCCGGAACGTGTTCACCGCGAATCAGCCCCGACCGGAGTTGGCGCAGTACGGGATACCGGGCATTCACGGTTTCCAGGTGTCGGTGCCGCTGGAACGTGGCCGGAACAACGAGATCTGCGTCTGGGCGATCGGCATCGCCTCGGGCAACGTGAGTCAGGTCAGCTGTTCCACCGTGGGTCCGGCCGATGCGCCCCCGGTTGGCAATGTGGAGAGCATCACGGCCACCGGACTGAAGGCCCGGGTGGTCGGTTGGACCTTCGACCCGAAGTCGGCCTCGACGTCGACCAGAGTGCACGTCTATGTGAACGGCGTCGGCCGATCGTTCGTGGCCGGCAGTCCGCGCAACGACGTGAACCAGGCGTACTCGATCGGCGGTGCACATGGCTTCGACGTGGAGGTGCCGTTGAGCGCCGGTGACAACCGGGTCTGCGTGTACGGGATCGGGGTGGCCACCGGCAACAACAAGCTGCTCGCCTGCCGGACCGTGCCGGGAACGGCGGCTGCGGCAAGAGTTGCCGCTGCCCCGCCCGAGGTCGCCACCCTGGGCGCGCCGGCTGGCACGCTCATGGAGACGCTGACCGCCGCCGCGACGCCGACATCGCCGCCGCTCAGCCCCTCAGCGCCGGCGACCGACCCGAGCACGGCTTCGGTTCCCGCGACCACCGAGTCACCGGCGCCGACTCCGACGACCTCTGCGCCGTCCACCTCCTCGATGCCGTCCCCCGCGCCGGCATCCCCGAGTTCGAGCACGACCACTGGGGCAGCACCGTCGACGGTCGTCACCACACCTACGGCGGCGCCGGCGTCCAAGGGCGCCTTCGACGCGCTGGTGTTGTCCGGGACGACCGGCACGCTGACCGGGTGGATCGCCGATCCCACGGCCGATGCCGAGGGCAGGTGGGTGCGGATCACGATCAATGGCGTGACCCATGACGTGTTCGCCGGCACCGCCCGGGCTGATGCCACCGACACCGGAGGCGTTGCCGCCCTCGGCTTCGACGACCCGGTGACCCTGGCGACGGGTGCCAACGAGGTCTGTCTCTACGAGATCGATGGCGGCGGTGGAATCAGCACAGCTCCGGTGGTCTGCCGGACGGAGGTCGTGTCATGAGTTCCGCTGGTCCCCGGAGGGCTGGTGGTCGATCGGCCTCCCTGGCCACGCTCGCCGGGGTGCTCGCGCTGGCGGGTTCCCTGGTGGTGGCGATCGTCGGTCTCTCGCCGGCCGGAACCAGCGGCGCCGGGTCGAATGCGTCGGTGGCCGGCGGGCTGGTCGCGGCCAACAGCAGCGCCGTCGGGTACGTGCCGTCCGGCCTGGCGATCAACCGGTCGTGGCCGGTCCAGTCAGCTTCGATCAGCGACTTCACCAGGGACGCCGGGATCTACAGCATCACCTCCAGGACGGACGTCGGCGTGCGGTCCGCCCTGTCCACCGGTCTGATCGCGCTCGCCAGAATCAGCTGCGGTGGCGATCGTTCGGCGAATCCCTCCTCGGACCATCCGCGAGGCAAGGCCTGCGACTTCATGCAGACCTACACGACGAGCGCCGGAGTGGAGATCGGCTGGCGGCTGGCGAACTGGTTCGTGGCCAATCAGGCGGTGCTCGGCGTGAATTACGTGATCTGGCAGAACCAGATCTGGGTCGCGGGGTCGCCCAGCCGGTGGACGCCGTACCAATCGTCGGCCTACGGGTGTCCGGACCCGACCAACATCACCGGGTGCCACATGGACCACGTCCACGTCAGTTTCTACTGATCAGGCAGGTCTGCTGATCATGCAGGTCGACTGATCAGGCCCACAGGTCGTCCAGGGTCGGCAGGGCGATCCGCGCCGATGCCCCGATACGGCGTGGAGTCGGACGGGGCGGTGAGACGTCCTCGACCTCCATGGTGGCCACTGCTGCGTCGTCGAGGAACCGGCTGATCGGGGCGATGCTGTGCTTGTCGTCGCGGGCGCGCCGATGGTGCGGCATCCGCAGTGGCGCGTACAGCGACAGCTGGTCCTTGGCTCTGGTCACGGCGACGTAGAACAGCCGCTGCTCCTCGATCAGACCGGCCGAGGAGGTCAAGGCCATGTCCGAGGGAAACGCCCCGTCGACCATTCCGATGACGTGCACGATCGGCCACTCGAGACCCTTGGCGGAGTGCACTGTCGAGAGCACCAGGTAGTCGTCGTCCAGGTGCGGCGGACCGGCCAGGTCACCGGTCGACGCGGGTGGGTCCAGGGTCAGCTCGGCGACGTAGGACGCCAGGTCCGGCGCATCGGCGGCGGCCGCCGCCAGCCGGTCGAGGTCGGCGATCCGGACCACCGCGTCCGGGTAGCGAACGGTGAGCAGCGGCCGGAGAAAGCCGAGGCAGGCCGCGGCCCGGTCGCCGATCCGTCGCCGACCGCGGGCGGCCGCGAGCCCGTCGAGGGTTGCGGCCAGCGCGACCCGCGACACCGCCGGCGCAGCGGCGATCGCCTCGGCATGCCCGTCGCGACCGTCGCCGGGATTCGTCTGCGGCAGGTCATCGTCGACTTCCGGTACCTCGGTCTGATCGCCGGGTGCGATCAACAACTCGAGGAGGGCACGGGCCCGCGCGGGCCCGATGCCGTCGTGCAGCCGCAGCAACCGGTACCAGGCGACCTCGTCGAGCCGGTTGTCCAGGAGACGGACGGCGGCCACGAAATCCTTGACGTGCGCGGCCTCGAGGAACTTCAACCCCCCGAACTTGACGAACGGTACGTGGCGGGCGGTGAGCTCGATCTCCAGCAGGTCGCTGTGGTGCGCCGTCCGCATCAGCACCGCCTGGTCCTGCAGACGATGCCCGTCCTGCGCTGCGGTCAGCACGGCATCGACCACCGAACGAGCCTCGGCCGGAGCGTCATGGCAGCGGACCAGCTTCGGCCGCCGTCCGCCCGCTCGGTCCGAATGCAGCAGGAGTTTCTGTTCGCCGGCGTGCGGCCGGACGACATTGGCCAGGTCGAGCAGTCGTTGCCGGGAGCGGAAGTTGTGGTCGAGCCGAATGACGGTGACGTCGGACAGCGACGTGGTCAGGTCGAGCAGATGCGCGCTGTCCGAACCGCGGAACGCGTAGACGGCCTGGGCGTCGTCACCGACGACGGTCAACCCCCGCCCGTCCGGTCGCAGCGCGTGGACGATGTCGACCTGCGTCTGGTTGACGTCCTGGTATTCGTCCACCAGCACGTGGTCCCAGCGACCGGCGATGTCCGGACCGAGAACGGGGTCGGCGAGCAGGCTCCGCCAGGCGAGGAGCAGATCGTCGAAGTCGATCAGCCCGCGTTCCCGCTTCCGGGCGACGTAGCCGCGCAGCAGAGCCATCACCTGATCGAGATGTGGCTCCACCCAGCCGAATTCGGTCGCAATGACATTGCGGGCCGGCAGTCCGGTGCTCACCGACCTGGAGTAGATGTCGACCAGGGTCGCCGCCCGCGGCACCCGGGTCTCGATGCCGTCCAGCGCGTGGTCGTGACGCAGCAGGTCCATCAGGTCGGTGGAATCGGCGCGGTCGAGAACCGAGACCGCCGGCGGCAGACCTAGTGCCTCGGTGTTGCGGGAGATCACCTGGTGGGCGACCGCGTGGAAGGTGCCGCCCTGCAACCGCCGACCCGCGTCGGGTCGGGTGCACATGGCCGCCGCCCTCGACACCATGTCGTCGGCGGCGCGGCGGGTGAACGTCAGCAGCAGGATCCGTTCCGGCGGGACGCCCCGATCGACCAGGCTCGCCACCCGCGCCGTCAGTGTCCGGGTCTTGCCGGTACCCGCGCCGGCCAGGATCACCAACGGAGCATCGCCGTGCGCGGCCGCCGACAGCTGGGCGTCGTCCAGGCCGAAATCCCACCCACTGTCGAACATACGTGCGATCCTAGCCCGGCCGGGGCCGTCAGCCGGTCCGGCGCGCCTGGACCCGCGATGGTGCCACCGGTGCGTTCCGACCGAGCCGGCCCGAGGCTGCCCGGATCAACACCGCCGCCCAGGTCCGGTACGGCCGCCACGCCTCTGCCAGCTCCAGGAACGTCTCCCGGGAGCAGGGCTCCGGTAGCCGGTAGAGCTGGGTGACCAGCTCACGCAGCATCGGTTCGTCGGCCGGTGGCACGTCGGCGAAGCCGACGGCCCTGATGGTGATCAGCGATGCGTAGAACGGGCCGATCCCCTTGAGCCGCTTCATGTCGTCGGTCGTCGCGTCCGGACCGATGTGCGCGAGCCGTTCGACGTCGAGGGTTCCGGACATCGCCTTACGGGCGATTCCGTGCAGTCGGCTGATCTTCTCCTCCGTCAGGCCGGGGAACTCCTGAACCTCCAGCAGTTGCTCAGGGGTCGGGACCGCCGCCACCTCCTGGCCGGCCAGCCGGAAGCTCCGTCCGTGTGCCTCGGAGAGCCGCCGGCGGACCTCGGCCATCTGCTTCGCCGGACGGCGCGCACTGATGATCGACCAGACGGCGGCCTCGTACGGCGAGTAGAACAGCGGCGGCAGCAGGCCCGGCGCGACCTCGAGCAGCTGGGCGATCACCGGATCGCGCCGGCCGACGTCGACGAAACCGGAAGCATCGTGATCGAGCGACAACACCCGCGCGACCTGATTCCGGGCCAACTCGGCCTCGGCGCGACTCGCACCGTGCACGACGCCGTGGACACCGGCGTCGTCCTGCCGCACCTCCACGCCGACCTGCGTGCGGTAACCGTCCAGGCAGAACGCCATCCGCATGACGCCGTCCCAGCGGTCCGACGAACGACCGCCGAACCCGAATTCCGCCGACTCCCGCAGGCTGTACGCGCCGGTCGGGACGATCGTGAAGGTGTTCATATCGGGCATGATGCCCCGCAGGTCCGACAGTGCTCTTCCTCGCTCGAACCAGCTGATGCTGCCGGAGCGCGCAGCGCCCTTCGCCGGGACGCCAGTCTCGAGTCGGCCCGCCCGCAACCGATGCCGCCGACACGCCCGAGATCCCGCGGAGGCGCTTCCGCGATATCGCCATTTGGCACGAAACGGACATGCAATGGCCTCGGCTGAGTTGCTCGTGGGCTGCACGTTCGCTCGACGGGTCGGGGCGGCCCGACACGCCCGGGATCCTGCGGAGGCGTTTCCGCGATATCGCCATACGGCACGAATCGGACACGCTCAGCTCGGCCTTAGGTCAGCGGGGCTCCCTCTCGTCCAGGTGGCACCTGGTCGTGGTTCACGCCGGCGGAAGACCCGCGTGCGCCGAGCACCGCAGAGATGCCCGCAGAACGGTCAGCAGTTGCAATCGCAGTCGCAGCAGCACCCGTCGTCGCAGCAGTCGCAGTCGCAGCAGTCGCAGTTGGAGCACCCGGCATCGTGACGCCTTCCGGTGCAGGGGTTCTCGTGGGAGGCGCAGCAGGCGTACCCGGTGCAGTAGACGCCGATCCAGGGCAGCAGATTCGGCCAGAACGGCGGCTTGGGCGGCTCTTTCGGTGGCGGCCCGCCGGGCCCGAACGGATCGCCGGGCGGGTAGCCGGGAGCGGGCGGCGGGTAGCCGGGGGCATCCGGTGGTGCAGCGTCCGGCGGCGTCTCTGGATTCTCCGAGGGAGGCGCGACGTCAGGGGTCGTGCCGGTCGGGAGCCGCCCGGGCATCCCCAGTTCCGAGACCTCAGCCCGCAGACCCAAAGTCGGACCGGACGCATGACCTGACGAGCAGGTGCCCACATGCCCGGTGCCGAACGCCCGGTGCAGCGCCGCGTGCGTGCCGTCGACCAGCAGAGCCCTCGCCAGCCGGCCGTCCCGCAACTCCAGTCGGTCGAAGCCGAGCCGGATCCGCCTGACCTGACGGGCGCACTCGCGGCGGACCTCCGGCAACGGCGTGCCGGTGGCGGTGATCGGGTTGAACGAACCGGCACGACGGTCGCGATCGAGGTCGTCCACCGCATCGAGTAGATGGGCCAGAACGCCGAACGCCTCACCGATCTCGCGCAGCTGATCGGTGTTCTCGGGGCACCCGGAGAGTGCTGCGGAGGACGCGAAGATCCGGCCGGTCGCCTGCGCGGTCGGGGCGGTGACGTCGAGCACCGAATCGCCCTCACGCACCCCGGCCTCGACCCGCCCCTGCCTGCGCAGATCGTCGAGAAGGCCAGGGGCGTCGAAGGATTCGGCCATCGGTGCGTCGAGCAGGGCGCCGCGGCGGAGCGGGCCGGCCAGCGCGCCGATGGCCCGGTTCCGGACGGTCGGCCGGGCCAGCCCGTTGTCCCGTTCGGCCACGGCGTCACCCGCCTTGGCCGCGCCGAGGGTGAGCGAGGCGGTCGCTCCGAGCCGCACGGAGACCGCCGCCGCCGGCACCACCTGAGCGGTCCGCAGACCGCGCAGCGGACACGGGCCGGCGCCCGTCCGTTCGGGCGCCGCCGGCTGTTGGGCCTCCACCAGCACCGACAACAGCACGGCGTCGGTGTTGGTCAGTGCCCGGGAGAGCTGACCCCGGCTGTCGCGCAAAGAGAGGCAGAGCCCGCACAGATGGGCGCGCCATTGCTCGATCAGCTCATCGCCCAGGCTCTGCCGGCAGGCGTGCACCACCCCGAACATCCGGGCATTTCACCACAGCCGCAGGCTCGGCGGATCAGCGACCCGCCAGCTTCGCCAATCCCTGCGATGACCATTCCAGCGAGCGACGGCAGTCGTCGCGATCCGGCCGGCCGGCGAGGGCCGCACCGGCGAGCAGTCGGCAGCGGTCCACCTCCGCACGCACCTCATCGGGCAACCCGGGTGCGCTCCGGTCGATGGCCGAATCCAGCGCCGAGATCGCCGACCGCGCCGCGTCCAGGTCGCCCCGTGGTCGCCGGAGGACGGACCGGAGCGGCCACAGCCCGCCGATCACCACCAGCACGCCGCCGAGCGTCCAGAGCGCGGCTGTCACTTTCTGCCGCTCGCCTTGTCGCTGGTCAGTTTGGCCCGGATGCCGAAGATGCGACGGCGCAGACCGGTCAGGTCGCTGCCCATCGGTGCCTCCGACAACTCGTCCAGCAGCAGGATGTAGTCGGCGGAAACGGCTGCCGCGGCATGCGTCCTGGTCGTCGCCAGGGTGTCGGCGGTCGGCTCTGCGTCGAGCATGATCAGCGCGATCTCCTGCAGGTCGAGATCCAGGTCGTCACGTTGCGCGCGCCAGTGGCGTCGCCTCTCCTGCCGGCTCTGCAGCGCGATGACACCCCGGCGGAGCCCGAGGAACACCAGTACCACACCGAGAGTGACCACCAGCAGCAGTCCGCCGGCCAGTGCCCATGCGCCGGCCGGCGCGCTGAACGTGCGCGTCCGAGGCTCCAGATCACCGGCCTCGACTCGGGAGTCATAGGCGAACGCCAGTTGCTCGACCTGCGCAGGGACATCGCCGTTGAGGAAGGCCGTCTGGCTGTCCATCATCGACCAGAAAACGAAGTCGTACCCGAACTCGTTGTGGGTGATCGGCACGTCGTCGCCCTGGCAACCGGCGCCGAGTCCGCCGTCTTGGACCACCATGACGGTGATGTCGTCGATCCGGCTGACGACCGACGTGCACGCGTCCAGCGGTCGTCCCAGGGAGTCGTTGTCCGGTGCGAGCACCACGACGCCGAGCGGTCGTTGACCGATGATCCCGCGGATCCGATCGACGTCGACCGAATCTGCCGGCAGGTCCGGGTCAACCCAGACGCTGTCCTGGGACAGGGTGTTCACGATCGGTCGGGCCGGCGAGAACAACAGCGACACCCGCGGCCAGAGCACCACTGCGGCGACGATCACCCCGATCGCGATGATCACCGGCACCGCAGAGCGGCGGGACAACCACGCCCACCCGGTGGGCTTGGAAGGCGGTTCCCAGACGTTCGTCGTCGCCCGGGTCGGTTTCTCGGCGTGCCGGGCCCGCCTGCGGGCTCGTTTGCCGCCGCGTCGACTCTTGCCCTTCGCGGTCATCGGCGATCAGCACTCGCGGCCGGATCGGCGTCGGCCGATTCCACGGGATCGCCGGATCCGCTGATCGGCACCCGCAGCTCGGCCGCCGCGTCAGCGACGAGCTCCGACGCCTCACCCAGCGCATCCCTCGCCACGTCGAGATCGCCGTTGTGCAGTAGCAGGTCACGGGCCACCCCGTACCGCTCGGAGGCGCTGGTGACCAACTCGCGGGACCGACCGTGAAGGGCCAGCCCGTCCAGCTGCAACAGCTGTTCGGAGATCGGCGCGAGCTGCGCCATCGTCCGCGCCCGCTCCCGGCGGTCGATGCGGGCAGCGACAATCTCCGCCGCCGACCGGCGCCGCCGCACCAGGAGCAGAGCCGCCAACACCAGGACCGCTGTTCCGGCGAACAGCCACGGCAGCAGGGGGGTCACGCCGGACACCGGGTCGTCGGTGGTCGGGCCGGCCTGATCGGAAACGGTGCCGCCGCGCAGGTCGCCGACCCGGCGCAGCATCCCGATGACCAGATTGGCCAGCGGCAAGTCGTTCTGGACGATGCGGTCGTAGAACGCGCCGTACCCGTACAGCACCGCGGAGTCGAGCAGATTCTGTTCCGGACCGGCCATCTGGACCCAGCGGCCGGTGGCGACCACGACGATGTCGTCCGGGAACCGGGCCGCGAGCGGTCCGAGCTGGTCGACCAGGGGTTCGCCCGCCGCCGGTGCCGGCAGCAGTGCGACGCGGACGACCCGATCCGGCCCAACGACCCTCTGCCAGTCGCCGAAGGCTCCCTCCGGCGCGTCGACACCCGCTGCGGCGTAGTACTTGTCCTGCGCCAACAAGGCCGCGATGGTTTCGGTGGTCGCGGGATCGGCCGGCACGGCGACTTCCACGGTTGTGGTTTCGGTGGTCTCGCTGACCTCGTCGGCGGCGTCCTGGCCGGATTGCTCGTAGGCGACGGAGAACAGCAGGCTGGGCGTCAGGTCCGACCGCAGCATGGTTCGCTGCAGATCGGGGATGCTGTCCGGGCGCTGCTCCAGGATGCCGCCGAGGCTGATGTGCAACCCGACAACGGTGATCAGGTCGATGTCCCGGTCCAGCGCCCAGCTCCGGACCGCTTGCAGCTCGTCGCTGGTCGCCTCATCCATCCGACTGTCCGTTGGCTTCTCGGGCTGCGCAAACGGCACGGCAAGGATCTTGATCGAACTGGTGCCGATCGCCTGGGTCAACCGCTGTTCGTCGATCACGGCCGGGCTGCCGGGGAGGGTGACGACCGTGGTGGCCGTCAGCGCGGCGATCGCCTGCTCGGAGCTCCAGGCAAGTTCGGCGGACGCCGACACGTCGATGGCGGACGCCGCACTTGCCGGGCTGCCGGCGTTGCTCGCCGAGACGACGAACAACGCGAACACCATCACGATGAGGACCCTTGGTCCCGCACTGTGTCGGCCTCGCAGTCGGCATCGTCTGCTCACGAGTCGAGCGTAGAGAGCCGAATTCGGCCATTTCGGGCTTTGGTGGATACCGAACGTGTGAATTATCGATCTCGAAGTCTTAGTTGGGGCCTGCAAAGCGCCCTTCCACTTTCAACATATAGCGCGGGTGGGGGCTTGCGGCAAGGCCAGGGTGGCGGGGCAGAATCGCCGGGCTGACGGGCGGAGGTGGGATGACCGAACATGCGGTGGTGATCGCCGGCGGCGGTCCGACCGGGCTGATGCTGGCCGGGGAGCTCGCGCTGGCGGGTGTCGACTGCGTCGTGGTGGAACGACGGCGTACCCAGGATGTCGAGGGTTCGCGGTCCCTCGGGCTGCTCTCCCGCACCATCGAGGTGCTCGATCAGCGCGGCATCGCGGATCGATTTCTCGACGCCGGATTCACCGTCCCGACCCATGGTTACGGCGGGATCCGGTTCGACGTCACCGATCTCCCCACCCGCCACAACTACGTGTTGGCACTGCCGCAGAAGCAGTTCGAGCCGATCCTCGCGGACTGGGTCACCGACCTCGGCGTCCAGATTCTGCGGGACCGCCAGGTGACGGGCTTCGTCCAGCACGACGCCGGCGTCGAGATCGAATTGTCCGATGACAAGCATTTACGGGCAAGCTATCTCGTCGGCTGCGACGGCGGCCGCAGCCTGGTGCGCAGGACTGCCGGCATCGACTTCGCCGGCCTGGATCCCACGACGAGCTGGCTGATCGCCGAGGTGACGATGGACCAGGAACCGGAACTCGGCTTTCGGCACGACGGCCTCGGCACTCACGCCCTCGCGCGCGCAGCGGACGGGGATCCGGTCCGGGTGTTGCTGACCGAACGAGAAGTCGGCCACTCCACTCCTCCTGACCTGGACGACCTGCGGGACGCGCTGATCACCGTCTACGGAACGGATTTCGGCCTGCGCGATGCCACCTGGATCTCCCGGTTCACCGACGCCACACGGCAGGCGGTCACCTACCGACGCGGCCGCGTCCTGCTCGCCGGAGACGCTGCCCACGTGCACCCTCCGCAGGGTGGTCAGGGCATGCAGACCGGCATCCAGGACGCGGTGAACCTGGGATGGAAACTGGCCCAAGTGGTCGACGGGGCGTCTCCGGAGAGCCTGCTCGACAGCTACCACGCCGAGCGGCATCCGGTCGGCGCCCGGGTGCTGCAGAACACGATGGCGCAGGTGACGATCAGCAAGCCGGATGCCCGTCACCGCGCTCTTCGCGACACCATGGCCGAGCTGCTGACCATGGACGAACCGCGCAGGTACATCGGTGCGATGCTCACCGCTCTGGACGTTCATTACGACCTCGGCGGTGGACACCCCTTGATCGGGCGGCGGATGCCCGACCTCGACCTGCACACCCCGAGTGGTCCCTCGCGGGTCTTCGCCGAGCTGCATGACGCCCGGCCGGTGCTGCTCAATTTCGGTGAGCCCGGCGGATTGGGCAGCGTCGTACGGACGGATCGAGTCCGGCTCATCGACGCCCAACTGGTCGACTCCCGAGGCGTCGGGACGCTGGAACTTCCGGTCATCGGAGAAGTCGCGGCCCCGGCCGGGGTGCTGATCAGACCGGACGGGCACGTCGCCTGGGCGGGAGAGCCGGCGGCACCGGAGCTTCCGGAGGCACTGTCGACCTGGTTCGGCGCGGCCGCTTCAGCCACTTGAGCCCGGGGATGCGGGGCAAAGCCCTTGTGCACACCCGCAGAATCCTCTTTCATCGACACGTTCGGACATCACGAGTTCAGGCGGGGGAACACATGTCGGAATTGTCGGATCTGACGAGGCCAGCAGGTTTGATGCCCGGAAGAGTCACCCGCCGGCAGGCGTTGCGAGCCGGCGGAGCGGTCGGTCTCGGCGCGCTGCTGGCGGCCTGCGGCAGCGACCCGCAGACGCCTGGCCTCCCCACGTCATCGGGGCCACCGACCACACCGGGATCGGCAACGGCGCAATCGTCGGCCGCCCCCAGTACTTCGGCGAGTGCGTCGTCATCGGCGGCACCGGTCGTCCTGGACACGGCCACCCTGGCCAAGCTCGACGCCATGTTCGACAGCGTGTTCGCCTCCACCGGAGTGGCGGGCATGGCGGCCGGAGTCTGGATCGGCTCGACCGCGTGGAACAAGTCCGCCGGCTACGCCGATCTGGCCACCCAGACAGCGTTCCGTCCCGACGATCATGTCCGTATCGCGAGCATCACCAAGTCGTACACCGCGACCGCCACTCTGATGTTGGTCGACCAGGGCGAGCTCACACTTCAGGACACGCTGGAATCGTTCGTTCCAGGGATCGCCAACGGCTCCGAGATCACGGTGGCGATGCTGCTCGGCATGACCTCCGGGATCTACGACTTCACCTCCGATCAGACGTTTCTCGACGACTTCACCGCGAATCCGACGATGCCCTGGTCGTACGATCAGACGCTGGCGATCATCAAGAATCACGACCCCAATTTCGCGCCGGGGGCGGAAGTCCAGTACTGCGATTCCAACTACGTCCTTGCCGGGATGATCCTGGAAAAGATCACCGGAATGCCGTTGGATGCCGTCATCACCTCGTCGGTGATCGGCAAACTGCAGCTACCGCAGACCTCCTACCCGACAACGACAACCATCCCCGAAGAGCACCCCACCGGCTACGTGCCGCCGGTCACCGAACCCCATGCCCCTTTCGACAACGCCGGATCGCCGCCGGCCATCGTGACCGAACTGAACCCGGCGGTGCCCGCGGGTGCGGGCGCGATGATCTCGACCCTTGACGACCTGCGAACCTGGGGTAGCGAGATCGCCGAAGGATCGCTCCTGCAGCCGCAGACCCAGGCGCTGCGGTTGCAGGCCAAGCCGTTTCCGGGGCAGCAGATCAACATCGGCTACGGGCTCGGCTGCGAGGTGCTCAACGAGTTCGTCGGCCACAACGGCGCCGTTCTCGGGTTCAGTTCGGTGGTCATGCGCCGCCCGCAGGTGGACGTGACCATCGCCGCGGTCGCCAACGAATCCACCAACTTCACCACCCCGACCTCGAACTTCTCCTACGCGGTGATCAAGGAGCTCTACCCCGACCAGTGGGTCTGATATGCAGCGCAGCAACAATTCTCGAGGAGCACTTCGTGACAGCCACCTATACGTTCGACGTCTTCTCCAGCCTCGACGGCTTCGGCGCCGCAAGTGGGAATTGGACCGGCTACTGGGGCAAACAGGGACCGGAGTTGCTCGCCCACCGCCTTGCGCAGTACAGCGAAGAGCAGCGACTGGTGATCGGAGCCACCACGTATCGGGCCTTCGAAGGGATGCTGGCCGACAGCACGGAGGATTCCGAGGTGCGAGACCCGTGGGTCACCAAGCTGTGGAACCTTCCGGCGACGGTGATCTCGACGACCCTGACCGAACCGCTGAACTGGCCGAACGCGAAAGTCGTCAGCGGTGACGCCGTCGAGGTCGTCGCCCGACTCAAGGAGGAGTCCGATGCGCCGCTGCGATCGCATGGCAGCCTGGCGATGAACCGGGCGCTGATGGCCGCGGGCCTGGTCGACCGGGTGCAGGTGACGTTATATCCGGTGATCACGGGTCAGACAGGGCTGGAACCGATCTTCCAGGGAGCGGCCGACTTCGACCTGGAGCTGCTGGAACATCGGACTCTCGATAAGGACATCCAAGAACTCATCTACCGACCCAGCCTGCATCGACAGGACTGAACCGAAGATGGAGGCGACATGGCAAGCCCGCCAACACCGTTCGAGGTCCACGAATCTGGGGCTCTGTTTCACGGGACGAAGGCCGACCTCGCGGTGGGAGATCTGTTGGTGCCCGGCCGCCGCTCGAACTACGGCGGCGGACGGACCGCGAACAACGTCTACCTGACCGCGACCCTCGATGCCGCGACGTGGGGCGCCGAGCTGGCGGTTGGCGACGGCCGTGGCCGGATCTACATCGTGGAACCGACGGGCACGCTGGAAGACGACCCCAACGTCACGGACAAGAAGTTCCCCGGCAATCCGACCCGGTCGTACCGCACCCGGGAACCGGTCACCGTTGTCGGGGAACTGGTGGACTGGGTGGGGCATACGCCGGAACAGGTGCAGGCCATGTGTGACGGCCTCGCCGACCTGGAACGTCGCGGTCTCGCGGTCATCTACGACTGACCGGCTCCCACCCCGCAATCGAAAAGGCCAGGGTGCCCCGGGAAACTCCGGAACACCCTGGCCTCGCGTCGATCTCGCCTATCAGGCGGCGGCGATCACCGCGTCATCGGTCGAATCAACCGCTCCAGCAGCCGGTTCCAGCGCGAGCGCCAGGATCTGCGCGACGTCGCTGACCGGGTGCACGCTCAACGCTGCCAGCACCTCGGCCGGGACGTCGTCCAGATCCGGCTCGTTCCGGGCCGGGATGAACACCGTGGTGACGCCGGCCCGTTGGGCGGCGAGCAGTTTCTGCTTCACCCCGCCGATGGGCAGCACCCGACCGTTGAGGGTGACCTCGCCGGTCATCGCGACATCCGATCGAACCGGGCGACCGGTGGCCAGCGAAACCAGCGCGGTCACCATCGTCACGCCCGCCGACGGGCCGTCCTTGGGGACGGCGCCGGCCGGCACGTGCAGGTGGATCCGTCGGTCGAGAGCACCGTCCTCGATGCCGATCTCGGCCGCGTGCGAGCGGACATAGGACAGCGCGATCTGTGCCGATTCCTTCATCACGTCACCCAACTGGCCGGTCAGCGTCAGACTGCCGTCGCCCGGCTTGCCCGCGGGAACGCCGTTGGCCTCGATGAACAACACGTCCCCGCCCATCCCGGTGACGGCCAGACCCGTTGCGACGCCTGGCACCGCGGTCCGTTCGGCGGTCTCCGAGGTGAACCGTGGCCGGCCGATCAGGTCCCGCAGGTCCGGCTCGTCGACCACGATCGGCGCCGGGGTGCCGGTCGACAGCCGGGTTGCCACCTTGCGGAAGACCTTGGCCAGCAACCTTTCCAGCTGCCGGACGCCGGCCTCCCTGGTGTAGTCGGCGGCCAGTTTCCGCAGCGCGGCATCGGTCACCGTGACCTCGTCGTCGCGCAACGCGGCCCGCTCGACCTGCCGTGGCATCAGATGGGTGCGTGCGATCGCGACCTTGTCGTCCTCGGTGTACCCGTCCATGGTGATCAGTTCCATCCGGTCGAGCAACGCCGACGGGATGGTGTCCAGCACGTTGGCGGTCGCCAGGAACAGCACGTCCGACAGGTCGAGGTCGATGTCCAGGTAGTGGTCGCGGAACGTGTGGTTCTGCGCCGGGTCGAGGACCTCGAGCAGGGCGGCGGCCGGGTCGCCCCGGTAGTCGGCGCCCACCTTGTCGATCTCGTCCAACAGCATCACCGGGTTCATCGAACCGGACTCGGTGACGGCACGCACGATCCGGCCGGGCAGTGCTCCGACATAAGTCCGCCGGTGGCCACGGATCTCGGCCTCGTCGCGGACTCCACCGAGCGCGACCCGGACGAACTTGCGGCCCAGCGCCCGCGCGACCGATTCACCCAGCGATGTCTTTCCGACGCCGGGAGGGCCGACCAGCACCATCACCGCGCCGGAGCCGCGGCCGCCGACGACCTGCAGTCCACGCTCGGCCCGACGGCTGCGCACCGCCAGGTACTCGACGATGCGGTCCTTGACGTCGTCCAGCCCGTGGTGATCGGCGTCCAGCACCTCGCGAGCCGCGGTCACGTCGGTCTTGTCCTCGGTCTTGGTCTGCCACGGGATCTCCAGCACCGTGTCCAACCACGTCCGGATCCAGCCGGACTCGGGGCTCTGGTCGCTGGCCCGCTCCAGTCGGCCGACCTCGCGCATCGCGGCTTCCCGCACGTTGCCCGGCAGGTCGGCCTGCTCCACCCGGGAGCGGAAATCATCGGCGCCATCGGGTTCGCCCTCGCCGAGTTCCTTGCGGATGGCGGCGAGCTGCTGGCGCAGCAGGAACTCGCGCTGGTTCTTCTCCATGCCCACGCGCACGTCGTCGCGGATCTTCTCGGCGACGTCCATCTCGTTCAGGTGCGCCCTGGTCCACCCGATCAACAGCTCGAGACGGGCTGTGACGTCGGGGGTCTCGAGCACGTCGCGCTTCTGCTCATTGGTCAGGTACGGCGCCCAGCCGGCAGAGTCGGCCAGCACCGACGGGTCGGTCATCTTTTCGACGGTGTCGATCACCTGCCAGGCGTCACGCTTCTGCAGGTTGGCGATGACCAGGGACTTGTACTCGGCAGCGAGTTCCTTGGTGCGGTCGGTGGTCGGCTCGTCGGCGACGAGTTCGGCCTCGACCCAAAGGGCGGCACCCGGGCCGGTCACCCCGGTGCCGATCCGGGCCCGGCGCACGGCGCGCAGCACGGCGGCGGGTGCGCCGCCCGCGAGCCGGCCGACCTGTTCGATGGTGGCGACGACGCCGTAGGAGGAATAGCGGTCGGAGAGTCGGGGAGCGAGCAGCAGTTCGCCGATGCCGTCGGCGTCGGTGGATCCATCGGCGGTGGTCTGCGCGGACTTGGCGGCGTCGACGGCGGCCTGGGCCGGCTCGTCGAGCTCGATCGGCACGACCATCCCGGGCAGCACGACGACGTCGGTCAGCGACAGGACGGGAAGCCGGCGGGTATCGGACATGTGGTTGACCCTTCAAGAGTTGAGCGTGTCTGACTCAATGCGCAATCGGGATCGTTTGTTCCAGAACCGGCGACGGCTTCGCTGACGGCGAACGTGGGCACCCGCCGCCCACCCGGGTCGTGAGCCTGGCGCAGAATGGGCGGCACGACCGGTGGGCTCGCACCGGCCGGACGCTAGGCGGTATCTCGTGTCGGTAGTGGGCAACGACAGTGCGACGGCCCCGGGTCGGGAAGAGCCGTTGGTGTACGCGTCGGCCAGGGGCAAGTGGGTGCTGGCGGCCACCGTCCTGGGAAGCGGGCTGGCCCAGCTCGACGGAACGGTCGTCAACGTCGCGCTACCCCGGATCGGCGAGGACCTGGGCGGCGGACTGACCAGCCTGCAATGGACCCTGAACGCCTACACGCTGACCCTGTCCGGGTTGTTGCTGCTCGGTGGATCGCTGGGCGATCGGATGGGCCGCCGGAAGATCTTCATCGTCGGGGTGCTGTGGTTCACCCTCGCGTCCGTCGGCTGTGCACTGGCGCCGAGCACCGAGGTGCTGATCGCCATGCGTGCGTTGCAGGGGGCAGGCGCCGCCCTGCTCACTCCCGGTTCGCTGGCGATCCTGCAGGCGTCCTTCCGCAAGGAGGACAGATCGACCGCGGTCGGCGCCTGGTCGGGTCTGGGGGGTGTGGCCACCGCATTCGGCCCGATTCTGGGCGGGTTGCTGGTCGGCGTCGCGCCGTGGGGATGGCGACTGGTGTTCCTGATCAACATCCCGATAGCCATCGTGGTGATCCTGGTGTCCCGCAAGTACATCCCGGAATCCCGGGACCTGGAGGCCACCGGCAAACTCGACGTGTCGGGGGCGATCCTGGCCTCCGTCGGCCTCGGTTGCCTGGTCTACGGATTGACCGAGGGGCCGGCGAGTGGCTGGTCGGCCCTGAACATCTCGATCCTGGTCGCCGGCATCGTCATGCTGGTGGCCTTCATCCTGCTGGAGAGCCGCAAGCCGAACCCGTTGCTGCCCTTGGGTCTGTTCAAGCAACGGGAGTTCGCGGCGGCGAATCTGGTGACGTTTGCGGTCTACGCGGCGCTGGCCGGGGCGTTGTTCCTGCTGCCGGTGCAGCTGCAGGTGGTGGCCGGATTCAGCCCGGTTGCGGCCGGCGCCGCCACCCTGCCGATCACGGTGATGATGCTGCTGTTGTCGGCGCGGATGGGCCGGCTCTCCGCCCGGATCGGACCGCGGCTGCCGATGACGATCGGGCCGATCATCGCCGGCGTGGCCATGGTCTGGCTGACCAGGGTCGATGCCGGGGCGACCTACCTCGGTGACGTCGTCGCCCCGATGCTGTTGTTCGGGCTGGGCCTGTCGTTCACCGTCGCCCCGTTGACCTCCACCGTGCTGGCCGCCGCACCCGATCACCAGGCCGGCATCGCGTCCGCGATCAACAACGACATCGCCAGGGTCGCCGGGTTGCTGGCGGTGGCGGTGCTGCCCGCACTGGCCGGGATCACCCCCGAGGCCTACGCCGACCCCGCACTGCTGTCCGGCGGATTCGGCCGAGCAGCACTGATCGCGGGCATCCTTTGCGCGAGTGGTGGAGTGCTCGCGTTCCTGACCATCCGCAACCCGCTGCCCGGTACACCCGCCGCCGACGAACTGCCTCCGAGTGGCGACACCGGCGGCGAAGGATCGGTGCTGAAGCCCAAACCCGACCCCGGATTGGGGTGCGCGGCCTGCCCGGTGTTGGCCCCGCACATCCGACCCCGATAGTTTCGCCCGAGCACACGATCAAACCCGCAGCAGTCCGGGAAGGTGGATCCGATGGCAACCAGAGGTTTTCTCGGTCGCGCGCACAAGACCAGAGATCCGCGGCTCCCGCCCGGCCAGTACGACACCGGGTCCGACTGGCCGGTGCTGACGGCGGAGGTGACGCCGCGGATCGTCCCCGAACGCTGGACCATCACCGTCGACGGTCTCGTCGACACCCCCACTTCCTGGACCTGGGCCGAGGCGCACGCCCTGCCGCCGTCGGTGTACGAGGGCGACATCCATTGCGTGACAACGTGGTCGAAGCTGGCGACCAGCTTTGCCGGAGTCAGCGTCGACACCCTGCTGGCGGCGGCCGGACCGCGGCCGGAGGCGACGCACATCATGGCGACCTCGTCCACCGGGTACACCACCAACCTGCCGCTCGCCGACATCACCGATGGCAAGGCGTGGGTGGTGTGGACGCACGAGGGTCGCCCCCTGCCGACCGAACACGGTGGCCCGGTCCGCCTGCTGGTGCCGCATCTGTACTTCTGGAAGAGCGCCAAGTGGATCTCCCGGATCACCCTGATGGACCACGATGAGCAGGGGTTCTGGGAACGCAACGGCTATCACGACCGCGGCGACCCCTGGCTCGAGCAGAGGTACCAGGGTGACTGAGCCCGCGCCGATGGCCGGGTCCAGCCTGAAGCGGCCCGCGCCGATCGGCGGATGGACAACGGCCACGGTGGTCGAGGTCAGCCATCCCACACCGAGGTCGGTGATGTTGCGGCTCGAGGTGGCCAACCGGGTCGACCACCTGCCTGGTCAGCACTACGTGATCCGGTTGACGGCCGACGACGGCTACGTCGCGCAACGCTCGTATTCCATTGCGTCGGCGCCCGCCGATCCGCTCGTCGAACTGTGGATCGAGCGACTGGAGGACGGCGAGGTCTCCGGGTACCTGGCCGACGTCGTGGAGCCGGGTGACGAATTGGCGGTGCGTGGCCCGATCGGCGGCTGGTTCGTCTGGGACGGCACGACGCCGGCCGCCGGGGTCGGCGGCGGCAGCGGGGCGGTGCCGTTGGTGGCGATGCTCCGGCACGCCGCGGACGTCGGTCGTCCGGATCTGCTGCGGCTGGCCGTCTCCGCCCGGACCCTCGCCGATCTGCCGTATCCCGATGAGCTGGCTGCGGCGGGCGCGTTGATCGCGCTGTCCAGGACGGACCGCGACGATCGGAAAGCTGGTCGCCTGACCGTGGATGAGCTCCGACCGCTGGTGATGGCGGACGCGACCACCTTCGTCTGTGGGTCGGCCGGATTCGCCGAGTCCGCCAGTCGGCTGCTGGTCGAGCTGGGTTGCCCGGTGGCTGACGTGCGGGTGGAGCGGTTCGGGCCGAGCGGCTGAGCTTGCTCCTGCCGGACCGGGCGCCTGCGCACGCAGGTCATCGGCCCCTGGGCTGATTGTTCAGATCAGCCCGTGGGGTGACGCTCGACGATAGTTGCGAGCGGAACAATATGTCCGTTTGGTGAAGGTTGGGGTGCCTGCATCCGCTGGATCGGCTCTCGTCGGCTGTCGCCGGGCCGCACTCGAGGGGTGTGCGGCCGGCGGGCACGGTCGTTCTCGTCGCCGAGCCGGTCAGATTGCTTCGTCGATTCGGTCGATCGGTGCTATATCTTCTGCAGGCGCTGCTGACGGATGAGGCTGATCGGATGGGCGTACGCATGGGGCCCACCGAACGACCGGCGCATCCGCCCGAAGGCACCGGCCCGGCGGTCGGGCCGCTGTTCCGGCGGATCGATCTGATCATCCTGCCGATCGTCTTCGCGTTCGACGTCCTGGTGTTCTCCCAGTTCCTGCGCACCGACGTGATCACGCCGGCCCAGCAGGTCGGCGTTGTCTGTTACTCGGTCGTCGGGATCGGCCTGCTGATCTTCCGGCGACGCGCGCCGCTGCTGGTCTTCGGGGCGTTGCTGACGCTCTCCTTGCTGGCGATACTGCTGACCGACCTCTACTCGCCGGTGTTGCCACTGCTGGTGGCGTTGGCTGCGGTGGCCGAGCTGCGGCCACTGCGGGTGTCGGTCGCCGCGCTGGTGATCGTGCTGCTGCCCACGGTGCTGCTCGTCGTCGACGCCGCCCGGGCCGCGTCACCGCAGGCGGTGGTGACCGCGACGATCGGTTCGGCCCTGTTCTACAGCGCCGTGGATGCCCTGGCGTGGGGGATTGGCCGCTGGGCTCGGCGGCAACGTCGTCAGGTCGACAGCCTGCAGGCGCTGCACACCGCGCAGGTGCAGGAGCAACAGGTGGAGACCGAAAACGCCATCCTGGCCGAGCGGCTGCGGATCGCCGGCGAGCTCCACGACATCGTCGCCCATTCGGTGACGATCATGGTGCTGCACGCGGCCGGCGCGAAGCGGGTCGTCGACACCGATCCGGACCGGGCCAAGGAATCGATGACGACGATCGAGGCCTCCGGCCGGCAGGCGATGGGGGAGCTGCGTCGGCTCTTGGAACTGCTCCGCGACGACGAGGGACGAACGCTGACCACGGGTTCACCGCTACCGGGACTCGCCCAGCTCGACACGACGATCAGCTCGGTCCGGGGATCCGGGGTGAGCGTCGCGCTCGAGGTGCACGGTGAGGCCCGGAGGCTGGACGCCAGCACCGATCTCGCTGCCTACCGGCTGATCCAGGAGGGCCTGACCAATGTCACCAAGCACTGCGGTGCCGGTGCCAGGGCAACCGTCTCGCTCGACTGGAGCGCCGAGAAACTGACCGTGGCGGTGGAGGACGACGGTGCGGGCGCGAACCGGCTCGCGGCGTCGATGTCGACCGGCAACGGCCTCGCCGGGTTGCGGGAGCGGGTTGCGGTGGCCGGCGGGGACTTCGTTGCCGGGCCCACCGAGACCGGTGGGTTCCGGGTCGCGGCCAGACTGCCGGTTGCCGAGGCCGGCGATCCGGCGAAGTCTCGCAAGGGCACTCTGCCTGATCGGCCGACCGGCACCCTGCCCGAACAAGCGACAGGCCCGGGGTCGGCCGGCTCGACCGGGATGGCCCGTCCGGATGACTCATCGGGCCTGGCCAGGATCGACCCGTGATCCGGGTCGTGCTGGTGGACGACGAGCCGATCGTGCGGTCCGGCATCGCGATGTTGCTCAGCGGCGAACCCGACATCGAGGTGATCGGTGACGTGTCCGACGGCCAGGATGCCGTCGCGCTGGCTGTGCGGGCGCGACCTGACGTCGTCATCACCGATGTCCGGATGCCCGGTATGGACGGGGTCGAGACCACCCGGCGGATCGTCACCGCCACCGCCGCAGGTGCCGATGATCGACCGGTCAAGGTGTTGGTGCTGACCACCTTTCATGTCGACAAGGCGGTGTACGCGGCGCTGCGGGCCGGAGCCTCCGGCTTCATCCTCAAGGACGCCGCACCCACCGAGTTGGTCGCCGCGGTGCGGGCCATCGCGTCCGGCGAGGCCTGGTTGGACCCGGCGGTGGCCCGGCGGCTGATCGACGAGTTCGCCCTCCGGCCGGATTCCGGGCTGCCCAGCTCGGAGGAATTCGGGTCGCTGACCGGCCGCGAGCGCGAGGTGTTGGTGCTGATCGCGCACGGCCTGTCGAACCCGGAGATCTCCGACTACCTGGTGGTCAGCGAGGGCACCACGAAAACCCATGTCAGCCGAATCTTCGCGAAGCTGGGTTTCCGGGACCGGGCCCAGGCCATCGCGACGGCCTACAAGTCGGGCCTGGTGCAGCCGGAGGATCAGCTGCCGCCGCGGCCGGGTGTTCGTCCGGAGTAATTCGTCAGGCTCGCGCGCGAACCGGTTGTGCGGTGTCGGCCGGCATCGGACCGGAGAACTGGGCGAGCGCGATCGCGCCGCTGACCGCGATCAGGAAACCCGCTGTGGCGACGGCGGCGTAACCCGATCGCAGTGGTCGCCGAGGAACAGGATGCCGATCGCGGCCGGCAGCACGGTGTTCGTGGTGAACGACACCGCAGCCACCAAGGCCAGCAGCACGGCCGACCAGGTGCCCGTCAGCCGCAGCCCGATGGCGCCGAGACCGGCCAGCGGCACGCACATCCCCAGCAGCAACCACTGCCAGCCGACGGCCAGCGTGCCGCCGTCGTGCGGCTCCGAGGAGACCGCCAGCAGCACCAGCCCACCCAGTGATGCACACAGGGCGATCCAGGCCGGCCTGCCCAGCGGGCGCCCGCTGAGCGCGACGATCACCGCGGTCACGCCGACACTTGCCGCGACGATGGCCTGCACCAGGAACAGCGGCAGCAGTTGCAGCGCGATCACCGAGAAGACGAAACCCGAGCAGGTCGACCGTCAGGCCGGCGAAGTAGATGGGTTGGTGCAGCAGCGGACCGAGATCACCCGGTCGCTCGCCGCTCGCCGCCGCCCGGCGCACGCCGAATGCCTCGACGGCCGACCCGATTCCGGAACCCAGCGACGCCAGGATCGCGAACGTGAGGCCGAGCACCCATCTCGGCAGTCTGACATCCGTTCGGTGGGCGAGAAATCAGCCGGCCATGTCCGCTGTCGCGGCCGCAACGTCCCGGTGGTCAGCCTTCGGGACGGGCGTAGCGGCGCACGCACAGCGGCGCGACGACGACCAGCAGCAGGGCGATCCAGATCAGCGAGCTGACGACCGGATTCTCCAGTGGCCAGGCGCCGTTCGTCGGTGCGGTCGGATTCCCGAACAGGGTGCGAACGGCCGTCGCGAAGGCGCTCATCGGGTTCCAGTCGGCGATCGTGCGCAACCATGCCGGCATCCCGGCAGTGGGCACGAAGATGTTCGACAGCATGGCGAGCGGGAAGATCAGCACCGCGAGCTGGGCTGCGGTCTCCTCCTTGCCGATGACCAGCCCCAGGTACATGCCGATCCAGGTGAAAGTGAACTGGATCGCGACGAGCAGGCCGAGCGCCCCCAACGCCGCCGGGAGTCCGTTGTTCACCCGCCAGCCGACCGCCAGGCCGCACACGGCCATCAGCAGCAGACACAGCACGCCGTAGACCGCGGTGGCGCCCGCCTGCCCGAACGGAATCGCCGCCCGGCTGATCGGCAGCGACCGGAACCGGTCGACGGAACCGCGCCCGGCGTCCCGGGCCATGGTGACCATCGCGGGGATCGGGTTGAAGGCGATCACCACGAACAACCCGGGCACGAGATATTCGCGGTAGTCACCGGAACCGGGCACGGCGATGGCCGACCCGAACACGTAGCCGAAGAGCAGCACCATGACGACCGGAGCACCAAGCGTCAGGGCGATCCCGGCCGGGTCGTGACGGAGTTTGGCGAAGACCCGGGCGGCTGCGGCGGCCCCGTCGGTGAGCGGGCGCGGCGAGAGGTCGATGGTGCTCATGCCGCCGACTCCTTCGCGTCGTGCTCCGGTTGGTGGCCGGTGAGGTGCAGGAAGACCTCGTCGAGGGTCGGTCGGCGGATCGCCGCGTCCCGGACAAGAACTCCGGCATTATCGAGGTAGCGGACGACACCCGGCAGGGTGAGTTCCCGATCGAAGGTCGGGGCGCTGACCCGAAGACGGTCGACATCGATCTCCGGCTGCCCGGCGGTCAAAGCGCCGAGAACTGTTGCCGCCGATGGTAACTCGGACGGGTCGTGGACCTCGACATCCACCCGGACACCGACTGCGGACTTGAGATCCTCCGGTGATCCGGTGGCGACGGATCGACCGTGGTCGATGATGACCACCGTGTCGGCCAAGTGGTCTGCCTCCTCCAGGTACTGCGTGGTCAGCACCACGGTCGTGCCGTCGGCGACAAGACCCCTGACTGTTGACCAGATCTCGTTCCGACTGCGCGGATCGAGCCCGGTCGTCGGTTCGTCCAGCAGCATCACCGGGCGCGGGACGACGAAACTGGCGATCAGGTCAAGCCGTCGGCGCATCCCGCCCGACCAGGTCCGCACCAACCGGTCGGCGGCATCGGCCAGATCGAACCGGGCGAGCAGCTCGTCCGCCCGCTCGCCGGCTCCGGTACGACCGAGGTGCAGCATCCGGCCGAGGATCACCAGGTTCTCCCGACCGGTGAGATCATCGTCCACGGCGGCATTCTGGCCGGCCAGACCGATGGACCGCCGCACCTGCATGGCGTTGTCGACCACGTCATTGCCCAGAACGCTGGCCCGTCCCTCGTCCGGAATCGCCAGCGTGGACAACACCCTGACCGCGGTGGTCTTGCCGGCGCCGTTCGGGCCGAGCAGGGCGCAGACCGTGCCGGCCTGCACGGTGATGTCGATTCCGTCGAGGGCTCGGACCGGACCGTAGACCTTGACCAGTCTCTCGATCGAGACCGCTGGTTCCATGATGACTCCTTCTGTGAGCACTGTACGCAGTACCGTAGCACTACACTGCGCACACTGCACACAGAAAGGGAGCCGGTGCCGGACAAGCCCCGCAGCATCTGGCTGCGGAAGGAACGCAGTGGCCGGGGGCCCACCCCGGAACACGGGCGCGCGCAGATCGCCGCGGCGGCCATCGAACTCGCGGACGCCGGCGGCATCGATGCGGTGACCACGCGCAAGGTAGCGGCGGCCATCGGTGCCGGCGCCACGTCGCTCTACCGCTATGTCGCGAACCGGGACGAGCTGCTCGAGCTCATGCTGGACGCCGCGATCGGCCAACTCGACCTGTCCCGGCCGGTCACCGGCGACTGGCGCCGTGACCTCAGCGAGCTGGCGGGACAGATGCGGTCGATGTACCGGGCGCACCCGTGGCTGCTCGATATCGCCCAGGCGCAGACCTCCCTGACCCCCAACAGCGTCGACTTCCTCGAGTACGTGCTGTCCGCGCTGGCCGATGTCGACGCGCCCGGCCGGGCAAAGATGGAGGCCGTCGCGATGCTGAACGGAATGGTCGTGCTGCACGCCCGGATGGAGCTCGCCGGCGACCGGACCTCACCGGAATGGCAAGCCGCGCAAGTCGAATACCTCACCGCTGTGGTGGCGGGCGGCGGCCATCCGCATCTGGCGGCGGTGATTGCCTCACCTCCGCCGCCGGAGCCGGCAGCGGCGTCAGATGGGGCAGAACTTCTCGACAGGTTGCTACTGCATGTGTTGTCCGGCTTGCTGAGCGAGACCTGACCGGTTTCAGAGTGTTTCGGGGTCTGCTTAGTTCAGACCGCATTCCTCCAGGACCGCGTTGCGCAGGGTGAAGGCGGGATCCATCTCATCGGTCTCCTCCACGTTGCTCAGCGCGACAACGGTGAGATCGCGGTCCTGCCAATGGTTCACCGCAGCACTGACACCTGGGTCGCCGCCGCCGTGCCCCCAGCGGCCGTCCGGGTAGATCATCAGGCCGTAGCCGTACGACCAGTCATCCTCGATCGTGGCGTGTCGCTGCATCGGAAGATCGGTGAGGTCGCCGAGCAGGGTGCCGTCGGCCAGGGCGCGGCAGAAGCGCACCAGATCGGACGCCGTACACACACAACCGCCGTCACCGCCACCGATCACCGGCACGCTGTGGACGTTGGTGCGCCCCGATTGCAGGTAATGCACCGCAGAGTTCGCCCGCGGCTCATCCGAACGGTCGAAACCACTGTCGTCCATTCCCGCGCGGCGCAGAACGCGTTCTTCGATCACCTCGGTGCAGGTCTGACCGGTGAGCTGCTCGAGCAGCTCACCCAGCAGCACGTAGCCGGCGTTGGAGTAACGCCAGATCTCGCCGGGTGGGCAGTAGGGCGGCAACGCGTCGTACAGCGGGAGGAAGTCGATCGGACGCTCGACCCGGGCGGGCGGCAGATCGCGCCACAACGCGGCGTAGTCCGTGCCCGCGTTGGGCAGTGACTCGTCCTCCTCGAAATAGTCGGCCATGCCCGAGGTGTGGGTCAGCAGGTGGTGCACGGTGACGTCGCCGGACAGGTGACGCGGACGACGGTCGGCGGGCACCACGTCGACCACTGGAGTCTGCACCGTGACGCGACCGTGTGCCACCTGGTCGAGCACCGCGGCAGCGGTCATCATCTTGCTCACCGACGCGCACTGAAAGCGAGTGTCCGGTGTGACCGGCGTTTTGGCGGCGCGGTCGGCGAGGCCGACACTCTGCTGGATGACCGGCACACCGGCCTCGGCCAACAGCACCGTGCCGGACACGCCGCCCTCGAGCTGGGCGAGCCGGCGGCTCAGGCGATCTCGGGCAGCGTCGTCGAGCGAGAGTGTGAACACGCCATGAGCATCGTCGTTGCGGACGGGTGGCGGCAAAGCATTGAGGGGCGCTCGGAGCTGATCAGGACCTGAGGTGACGAGGCGCAGCGGTGGATTTGCGGGGGATCAGGGTCGGAGTGGCCACGATGGTGCGCGGCTCCCCGGAATCGTTCGGGGTCTCGTCCAAGAGGAGATCGATGGCGCCGCGGGCGATGTGGTTGAAGGGTTCTCGAATAGTGGTCAGCGGGACGGGAAGTCGGCTGACCACAGGGATGTCGTTGTAACCGATGATCGACAGGTCGTCGGGGATGGTCAGGCCGCGGGCGGCGGCGGTGGACATCGCGCCGATGGCGTTGTTGTCGTTGACGGCGAAGATCGCAGTGGGCGGCTCGGAATGGTCGAGCAGGATCTGGGCGGCGGCCTCGCCGGCTTCCATCGTGTAGGCGTCGCCGGCGATCAAGGAGTCGTCCAGGGGAATGCCGGCTTCGGTGAGGGCGGCGCGGTAACCGGCCCGGCGTTGCACGGCGGTGGTGGCGTACTCCGGGCCCATGATCAGCCCGATGCGGGTGTGCCCGTGGTCGATGAGCTTCCGGGTCGCCAGGTACCCGCCGAGATGGTCGTCGCCGATCGAGGCGGGGTGGATGCCGTCGGTGCGCAGGACCAGGACCTGCCGGCTGTCGCCGTCGATGCGTAGCGGTGAACCGGTCCGGGCGGTGGCCCGGATGATGCCGTCGACCCGTCGGTGCAGCAGGGACTGGACGGCCACGCGCTCGACGGCCGGGTCGTCCTGAGTGGTGGCGACGACGGCGAACAGCCCGCGGGCGGCTGCCGCGGCGGCGATCTCCTCGTAGAGCATGGCCATCACGGTGTCGGTGAGCCGGGGCACGATCACCCCGATCGTGCTGGTGCCTGATCGGCGCAGACCGGCGGCCAGCGGATCGCGGACGTAACCGAGGTCGGCGGCCGCCACCCGAACCCGTGCCGCCGCGGCGGACTTCGACGCGGGTAGCCGCTCGTCGAGCACCCGGGACGCGGTGGAGATGCTCACACCGGCTACCCGGGCCACATCTCGCAATGTCACCACGCCGGTGAGCGTAATGGGTGTGACGGCGATCTCCCCACGTCGAGGGTTGACGTCGAGGCGCTGACCGGTCATAGTTGCAATCGTTCCCGTAAACGTTCCAGTAGTCAAGATCGGTACTCGATCGGAACGTTCCCGCAAAGCTTCCCTAAGGAGTCGACGATGTCTCTCGGAAATCTGGACCTGCGCGGTCTGAACCCGGCCCCGGTCACCCCGTTCACGGTTGATGGCGACGTGGATTACGCCGCCCTGGCGGGCTTGGGCAAGTTCCTTGCCTCGGTCGACGGGGTGAAGTCGCTGGTCGTGCTCGGGCACGCCGGTGAGGGCACCTTCCTGACCCAGGACGAGCAGGTCAAGGTCATCGAGACGCTGGTGGCTGAGGTCGGCGACCAGGTCGCGATCGTCGCCGGCATCACCGGTGAGGGCACCAAGGTCGCCGTCGAAGAGGCGCAGCGGGCGGTTGCTGCCGGCGCCAAGGCCGCGCTGACCTACCCGTCGCACGGGTGGCTGCGGTTCGGCTACCAGGACGGCGCCCCGCAGGACCGCTACCGCGCCATCTGGGAAGAGGCCGGTCTGCCGCAGATCCTGTTCCAGTACCCGGACAACACCAAGGCCAGCTACAACCTGGACACCCAGCTGGAGATCGCCGGCCAGGAAGGCGTGTTCTGGACCAAGAACGGTGTGCGGAACATGCGCCGCTGGGACACCGAGATCCCGGTGCTCCGTCGCGAATTCCCGGACCTGCAGATCTTCTCCTGCCACGACGAGTACCTGCTGCACACCATCATGGACGTCGACGGCCTGCTGGTCGGCTACGGCAACATCGCCCCCGAGCTGCTCGTCGAGTTCATCAAGGCCGGCAAGGCCCAGGACTGGACAGCGGCGAAGAAGATCCACGACCAACTGCTGCCGGTGACCAAGGCCGTGTACCACCGTGGCTCGCACATGGAGGGCACCGTCGCCCTCAAGCACGCGCTGGTCTCCCGCGGCGTGCTCCCGCACGCCACCGTCCGTAGCCCGCTGTTGCCGCTGGCCGCCGGCGCGGACGTCGAGATCGCCGACGCCCTCAGGGCCGCCGGGATCATCTGACCCTGATCTTCCGCCGGTCGATCGGTTCCGGGCATGCCGCCCGGACCCGAATGACCGTGCCCTGCACCGATCCCGCGTTCGGCTCAGCCGTTGCGTGATCACGGGGATGGGGTCGCCGCCAGCCGCGGCGACCCCACCCACCGGGACCCACAGCCTGCAGAACTGGCGCCATGCCTTCTCAGGGAACCCCGGTTCGGTGACAATGCAGTCCCGACGGACTCCGCGCCCCGCGGAGGGCGAGGAAACCCAACATCATGACAACTCATCTCACCGGCGAGGCATCAGCCAACGCCAACGCCAACGCCCAGTTGGTGGGCCGGCTGGAACGGATCCCGGTCACCAGACGGTTGCTCTGGATCCGGGTCATCATCGGATCCGCCACCTTCTTCGACGCCTACACCGTGCTGGTCATCGCCTTTGCGATGCCGCAACTGGTCAAACTGTGGAACCTCAGCCCCGCCGAGGTCGGGCTGATCCTGTCCGCCGGTTACGTCGGCCAACTCGTCGGCGCCATCGGCTTCGGCTACCTCGCCGAACGCATCGGCCGGCTACCCACCCTGCTGATCACGATCGTCCTGTTCGTCTCCATGGACATCGCCTGCCTGTTCGCCTTCAACGGAGCATCGATGATGCTGTTCCGGTTCCTGCAGGGCATCGGGACCGGCGGCGAGGTCCCCGTCGCTTCCGCCTACATCAATGAATTCATCGGCGCCAAGAAGCGCGGGCGGTTCTTCCTGCTCTACGAGCTGATCTTCCCGATCGGGCTGCTGTTCGCCGGCATCTCCGCCTACTTCCTGGTTCCGAACTTCGGCTGGAAAGCGCTGTTCATCGTCGGCATCATCCCGGCGTTGATCATGATTCCGCTGCGGGTGCTGATGCCGGAATCCCCCCGCTGGCTGGCGTCCAAGGGCCGGATTGCCAAGGCCGACAAAATCGTCACGATGCTGGAGGACGAAGCGGTCAAGGAAGGCAAGTTCCTTCCCGAGCCGGTGGTCCGCCCGGTCGACTTCCGGGCCACCCAGAAGTCGGACTGGCGCGAGCTGTTCAAGGGCATCTACCTCAAGCGCACGCTGATGATCTGGGTGCTGTGGATCGCCGTCTACACGATCAACAACGGCATGATTACCTGGCTGCCCACCCTCTACACCCAGGTCTTCGACGTGCCGCTGCAGACCAGCCTGCTCTACGGCTGGACCACCTCCGCGTTCGGTGTTGCAGCGTCCGTCGCCTGCGCCTTGTTGATCGACCGGGTTGGCCGGAAGCGTTGGTACACCGTGGCTTTCCTGCTCGCCGTGGTACCGCTGGTCGCCCTGGCGCTGCTCGGTGCCACCTCGGCCATCCAGATCCTGGTCGGCGCGACGATTGCCTACGCCATCCTGCAGACCATCGCCTTCTCCCTCTACCTGTACTCCGCCGAGCTCTACCCGACCCGGCTCCGGGCCATCGGGACCGGCTTCGGCTCGGCCTGGCTCCGCGCCGGATCATCCCTCGGGCCCGTCCTGGTCGGCTTCATCGTTGCCGGTGTGGGAATCCAGTACGTCTTCGTGCTCTTCGCCGTCGTCGCCGTCATCGGTGGGCTCACCACGAAGTTCTTCGGCATCGAGACCAAAGGCAAGGTGCTGGAGGAACTCTCGCCCTGATTCACACAGCGCTACGATCGTCCCGCCCGCAGGTGCCACTGCGGGCGGGACGTTTTCGCTTTCAAGATCGGCTTCGATCAGCCTTGGCCCAAAAGTCAGAACCCGACGTGGATGAAAATGGGACTCACGCTGAGATTGACTCCGCGCTTCGTTCAACAGGACGCACGAAACTCTTTCAACGCGAAAGCCCTGCTGACGCCGTTGCCCATATCAGGCTGCACAACACCGGCCGCGGGGCCAGAATGAGACGCGTGTCGCCGGCCCGCGGTGCGGGTGTGGTCGGCGGGGTGGGACGAGGGCAGTCCGGGTGCTTCGGCGAAGTGACCCAGTGCCCGATGCCTTGGGGGGTGCGCGTAATCGATGTTTGACGACGGGTTCGGCTATGACCCGACGATGCCCGAGCCGTTCGATCCGAAAGTGGTCGGCGGCGCGCCTACGGTTCCGCTGGGTGCAGCGGTCGATCCCGCGCTGCTTCCACCGGTAGGTCAGCAGGGAACAGTCAGCGCTCCCGGCTCTCCAGGCTCGTGCGCCGCGTGGGCTTCGGTGTACGGCCTGGCAACGTTTGCCGCTGCCCGCGCGGGCAAGGTCGACCCTGCGTCGGCGGCCGGTTGTGCGAGTCCGGCGGAGATCTTCGTGCAGGCGCTCCAATTCGAAGGTGCGACGAGTTCAACCTGCGCGGGCACACGCTTCGGGAGCTACTTCGAGCTCCTGACCGCGGGAACGCCGGCCCTCAGCTCAGCCTCTTATCAGCCGAACTGCGAATGGCTATGGAATCAATACTCCACATCGCCGGTGTCGCCGGACACCCGATTCACGTTGACCGGCGTGGCATGTGTCGAAACCGGCGATCTGGACAGCATCAAGCAGGTGATCGCCGCGGGCGGCCCATTGGCGTACGGCACTCGGCTCTACACAGACTGGACTGCATACCATGGGGAACCGTCCCCGTACGTCGGGAACGGGACGCTCATGTACGGCAGGAACGGCCGGCCAGCCGGGCACTGCATGCTGATCATCGGATACGACGACGATCTCGGTGCTGTCCGGGTGCAGAACAGCCAGGGCGTTGCTTGGGGATCCGAAGGATATGTATGGATGGCCTACGACACATTTCAGGCGCTCGCCCAGGGCCAAGCCTTCTTTGTTGCGGGTTGACCACTGGCGGACCCGACGGCGGACTGCTGCGGACCAACGAAAGTGCAGGGGCCGACATCCATCGAGGCTGAGCAACGGTCGAGGGCTCTTGCGCTTCCGCTGGTCAGGGGGCGGAGGATGGGGGATTCGAACCCCCGAGGGCGTTAACCCAACACGCTTTCCAAGCGTGCGCCATAGGCCACTAGGCGAATCCTCCTGGGAATTGCACCGCGGAGCAGTCTAAGGGAACCGCAGATGCTCCGGGACCACACCGCCCTCGACCGCGCCATCGGCGAGCAGATGCGGCACTCCGGAGCCGGGCAATGTGGTCAGGACAACTGCGGATCGGACTCCTGAGCGGTGACTGTGACGGCGCCGCGGACCGATCGGCGCCGTCGGGCGATGACGATCGCCACGACGACAGCAACAACCAGCAGGACGACAGCGACCAGCATCCACGGCGAATGCGTGGCCAGGGCGATCCCGGCCTCGACCGCGGCAAACCCAACGGTGGCGTAGATCAGCGCCCAGGCGACGCAGCCGATCAGCATGGCGATGGTGTAGCGGACCCAGGGCATCCGGATCAGGCCCGCTGCTGCGTTCACCACGGTCTGGAAGCCGATGGTGAGGAAGGACACGGTCACCAGTGGCGGTCCGTAACGGTTCAAGGAGGCAATGGCCTTGGTGGTGCGGGGTCCGGTGATTCGGTCGGCCCAGCGGGTGTGCAGGACGCCGGCGGTCACGCCGCGGCCGAGCCAGTAGGTGGCCTGCGCTCTCAGCAGGACGATGCCGAACAGCACGGCGAAGGTGATGGCGAACGGCTTGCCCTCGAGCCAGCTGGGCACGGCTCAGGCCGCCGGGCAGGAGTAGACGGTCGGATGGATCACCGATCGCACTCCCTCGGGTCGGAACTTTCTCGCGCCAGATCGATCGCCAGGATGCCTGAACGCAATCGACACCCGCAAACCGCGGTCTGATGCGACCGCGGCCGGGGTGTCGAATGGCCTCGCGCGGGTGGGTAGCACCCGACGGGCCGGTGGATCTGGATGGATCAGGCAGCCAGACGGAACAGGATCTGCCGCACCTCGCGGGAATCCTCTTCGCTGTAGCGCGCGGCGATGGTCTCGATCTCGAGCCGATCGGCGGCACTGGTGTAATCCGCCAGCTCGTGGGCCAGCTGGCGATGGGCAGCCCGCTCGCTGCGGTGGGTGGAAAGGGTGTCCTTGATGTTCATCATGATCAAATTTCCTCACTGTCGACCGGAGCCTCTGCAACTCGACGGGGGCCGCTCCGGGGCAACCTCTCTCTGCCGTCTGAATCGATTATGCGCGCAGGTCAGAGCGTTCTGAGCCGATCTTGGGTGTGGTCTTCGACGCATTGTCGAAGATGACTTTCCAAGCAACCTCTCGGCCCCTGACGACGTCTCCTTCTCTGCCCACCAGAGGCTGCAGACGAAGCCCTGCGTGCGGATGTTTCGGAGCGCGACCCGAACCCGGTTAGACTGTCTCCGGACCCCCGCGGCGTCCATCTCATCAACCCCCCCAGGGCCGGAAGGCAGCAAGGGTCCGTGAGCTCTGGCGGGTGCGGGGGTCCCCTTTCGTCTCCGGGCAGATCGTCATGCGGGCGGTCGTTGAAACCCCGCCGCTCCGATCGCCCGATCCGACCTTCAGTCCGATTTGCCCGGTGGGCGAGGGTGTCGGACTGCTGCCGTAGCCTCGTTTCGTGGCGCTCGCCCTCTATCGCAAGTACCGACCCGCGACCTTCTCCGAGGTGGTGGGGCAGGAGCACGTCACCGAACCGCTCCGTACCGCGCTGGCGGCCGGCCGGATCAATCACGCCTACCTGTTCTCCGGTCCTCGCGGCTGCGGCAAGACGTCGTCGGCCCGGATCCTGGCCCGCTCGCTGAACTGTGAGCAGGGGCCGACGCCTGATCCGTGCGGAGTCTGCAATTCGTGCATCGCCCTGGCGCCGGAAGGGCCGGGGTCGCTGGACGTGGTGGAGCTCGACGCGGCCAGCCACGGCGGCGTCGACGACACCAGGGACCTGCGGGACAAGGCGTTCTACATGCCCGCCGAGTCGCGCTACCGGGTGTTCATCATCGACGAGGCCCACATGGTCACGACGCAGGGCTTCAACGCGCTGCTGAAGATCGTCGAGGAGCCGCCGGAACATCTGGTCTTCATCTTCGCCACCACCGAGCCCGACAAGGTGCTGACCACCATTCGGTCGCGGACGCACCACTACCCGTTTCGGCTGATCGCGCCGACCACCTTGCGAACGCTGCTGGAGCGGCTGTGTGCCGAGGAGGGTGCCGTCGTCGAGCCGGCGGTCTTCCCGCTGGTCATCCGTGCCGGCGGTGGTTCCGCACGGGACTCGCTGTCGGTGCTCGATCAGCTGCTGGCCGGTGCCGGGCCCGAAGGGGTGACGTACCGCAGCGCCGTCGCGCTGCTGGGGGTGACCGATGCGGCGCTGCTGGACGAGGTCGTCGACGCCCTCGCCGCCGGTGACGGGGCCTCGATGTTCGGCGCGGTCGACCGGGTGGTCGAGGCCGGGCACGATCCGCGACGGTTCGCCGCCGACCTTTTGCAGCGGCTGCGTGACCTGGTGATCATCAACGCGGTCCCGGACGCCGCCGCCAAGGGTCTGATCGACGCCCCGGAGGACCAGCTGGCCTCGATGGTCGGCCAGGCGGACCGGCTCGGCATGGCCACCCTGACTCGGCTGGCCGAGGTGATGCACACCGGCCTGGTGGACATGCGCGGAACCACGTCGCCGCGGCTGGTGCTCGAGTTGTTGTGCGCCAGGATGCTGCTGCCCGGCGCCTCCACCGGTGACGCCGCGCTGCTGCAGCGGCTGGAGCGGATGGAACGCCGGATGGACATCGCCGGCAACCCGGTCGACGCCCCGATCTCCGCCGCTCCCACCCGCGCGGCTCTTGCCGAGCCGAAACCCGTTGCGCCGCCGCGGGAGTCCGGCCAACCGTCGTCGGGACCCGAACGGCAGGCGCCCGCGCGGACCGCCGGTGGCGAACGGGATGGCAGGCGACCAGCGGCCGCCGCAGAACAGCCGCGGACGCAACCTGCCTCGGATCGCCGACCGCCGGAGCGTCCCGCTGCGGTCCGCAGGGGACCGGACCTCGGGCTGCCGGTGCCGCCGACCCTGAGTTCCCAGCGTCCGCCCGCCGCAGCGGCGCCGTCGGCTGGATCGGCGACGTCAGCGCAATCACGTCCGGCCGCTTCCGCGCGGCCCGAACCACCCGCGCCGACCCGGAGCCGGCCGGCGAGCGAGCAGCCGGAAGCCACCAGCGCGCCGGCCGCCGAGGCCGACGAGCCGTCCGCAGCAGAATCACCGACGGCCGCGTCGACGATCGGCGTCACCGATGTCCGGCGGGTGTGGCCGGAGGTGTTGACCGCGGTGCAACGTCAGCGCCGGACCACCCAGATCCTGCTCGAATCGGCGACGGTGGTCGGCGTCGACGCCGGCGTGCTGCAAGTCGCCATGCCGTCCGCGGGGATGGCCAGGCGAGTGCTGGAGCCGGCAAACTCCGACCTGCTGCGGGCGGCGTTGAAGGAACTGCTCGGCGTCGACTGGACGATTCGCTGCGAGGCAGTCGGGGCTGGCGGTCCTGCCTCGGACGCCAACATGCCGCCCCGGGGATCGACCGGTGGCCCGCCCAGTGCGAGCCTCGGTCGCACCGCGATTCCCGACCCGCCTCCACCACCACCGGAGGACGACATCCCCGACGACTACGGCGAACCGCCCGACCCCTCGGCAGCGTCGGAGAGCGTCCGGGACCCGGAGGAGATCGCCATCGCGCTGCTGTCCGCCGAGCTGGGTGCCCGGCGGCTCGACCCTTCAGCGCAGTAAGTACTCGGGACATCAGTTCGGCCGCTGGAATGCAGGAGTCGGCCGGGCTTCGTGCTGCGCGTACCGGTGAGAGCCGTCGCGAGACGCTCAGAGCTCCGAAACCTCGCTTGACGCCTAACACCATAAGGAATACCGTATGGCGTGTGGCAGTTCCAGTGGTTCCGAACGATCGGCGGCGACTGCGCCGGGAACAAACCGTGGCCGAAATCCTGGCCGTCGCGGTGCAGGCGATGGCCACCGACGGGGTGGCCGGGATGTCCCTGTCTGATGTCGCCCGGCGGGTGGGAATGCGGCCGCCGTCGTTGTACGAATACTTCCCGAGCAAGCTGGCGATCTACGATGCGGTCTTTCACGACGGCTTCGAAACATTGAATTCAGTTCTGCGCGCCGCCATTCCTGACTTCGAGAATGATCCGATCAGGGCAGCAGAAACCGTTCATCCGATATTCGTCCGGTGGTGCATCGAGAACCCCGTGCAGTCCCAGCTGATGTTCTGGCGTCCGGTCCCAGGTTTCAACCCCTCACCCGCGGCTTTCGCGCCGAGTATCGAGCAGGTCGGCATGGTCAGGGATCTCCTGCACGCCGGCAACGGATGACGCACCAGGTGGGTCAGCGTGAGGCGCCGACAGGTCGCGCCGTACAGACAGACGCTGATCGCCAGCAGCACGCGGACGATGTAGGTCCGGAGATCATCTTCCGCGCCGGGTGATCACCCGACAATTGGCCGACGATTGCCGTCCGGCGGATTTCCCGACGGCCCGCGACGCCTACAGCCGGAACTTGCCGCCGCATCGCCTCGAGATGTGGAGTGCAGTCACTACTACGGCCGATCACGCCGATCGGCCGCCGACGGCCCGGAGTACGCCATGATCAATCGCGAGACCGCACCCCGGCAACGAACATCCGGTGGCTACACTCCTGCCGGGTTCGAGCAGCTGGGTGCGATATTGAGCGCGATGAATGAACAGCTGGCGGCCCTGTCCGAGGCCGACTTTGCTGCCGAGACGGACTGCGCCGCGCCTGGCGGCCGTGCGAGACCTGCGGTGGCCTCTCTGGCGGCCAGCGCCGAGGACGATGAAGTGGCCCTGGGGCTTTCCGGTGAGAACTGCTCGTGCCGCCAACCCAGCTCGGGTCGACACCACTTGAGCAGGATGAGCGAGCCCAGGTGCCCAGAACCGACCCAGCCAATACGTCGCCTTTTATCGACAGCGGCAACCGGTCGCGTTAGCGGGCGATGCTCAACGATGGCGGACTTGCTCCGGCGATCGCCGACGATGCCCGTCCCGGCGTGCCGGTCGCGTCGCCGACCAGCCGGCCGGATCCGTATTGCCTATCTGATGGACGTCATCTGTGCGCGCGACGTCTGGATGCATGCCATCGACATCCACCAGGCGACCGGCAAGGTGCGGGTGGTCTCTGCGCACGATGAGGCGGTGATCGACCAGATCGTCCGGGACCTCGGCGTCACGTGGTCCGGATCGACGATCGAACTACGGCTCAGCGGCGCCAGCAATTCGTGGTGGATTCTCGGTGCCGGCCAGCCAACTGCTCAGGTGACGGTCGATGCCGTGCAGTTCTGTCGACTCCTTGCCGGTCGGCCGACCGACCAGTTGCCGGAGTTGATGGCCGGCGAGCCAGCGGCACTGACGGAAATCACCGCGGCAGAGTTCTGTTCTGAGCCCGGTCAGTGGCCGCGGACCACCCAGTCGTCCAGGTGCGGCGCCTCGGCACCGATGGTGGTGTCGTCACCGTGGCCGGTGTGCACGACGGTCTCGTCGGGCAGGTTCAGCAGCCGGTGCGAGATGGAGTCGATGATCGTCGGGAAGTCCGAGAACGAGCGACCGGTCGCCCCGGGCCCACCGGAGAACAGGGTGTCGCCGCTGAACAGCACGCCCAGCTCCGGGACGTAGAAGCAGACGGCACCGGGGGAGTGACCGGGCGTGTGCAGCACCTGGACGTCGACGCCGGCGATGGTCAGCACCTGCCCGGCGTGCAGTTCCGCGTCCGGCTGCCGGTCGGGGTGCGCCATGCCCCAGAGCGCAGCGTCGGCCGGGTGCAACCAGATGGCCGCGCCAGTCAGTTCGGCCAGCGCCGGCGCGGCATCGATGTGGTCGTTGTGCCCGTGCGTGCAGAGGATGGCATCGACCCGCCGTGACCCGACCGCGGCCTTGATCGCCTCGGCGTCGTGCGCGGCGTCGATGACCAGCACCTGGTCGTCGTCACCGATCAGCCAGACGTTGTTGTCGACGTCCCAGGTCCCGCCGTCCAGGCTGAATGTGCCTGACGTGACGAGCTTTTCGATCCGGACCGAACCGGCGGCAGAAGTCACGAGCCCAGCTCCGGGTAGAGCGGGCGGGTCGCGGCGAGACGCGAGACGCGGTCGCTCAGGGTCGCTTCCAGGACCGGGTCGAGCGGGCCGACCGGGGCGATCAGCGCCGTCGCGATGATGTCCGCGACCTGGACGAAGTCCCGGTCGGTGAAGCCGCGGGTGGCCAGCGCGGGCGTGCCGATCCGCAGCCCCGAGGTGACCATCGGGGGGCGCGGATCGAACGGCACGGCATTGCGGTTCACGGTGATGCCGATCGAATGCAGCCGGTCCTCGGCGGCCTTGCCGTCCAGGTCGGAGTCCCGGAGGTCGACCAGCACCAGATGGACGTCGGTGCCGCCGGTCAGCACCTGGATGCCGGCGTCAGCCACGTCGGACTCGATCAACCGCTCGGCCAGCAGTCGGGCGCCACGCAGCGTCCGTTCGGCGCGTTCGGTGAACGAGGGGTCGGCAGCCATCTTGAAGGCCACCGCCTTGGCGGCGATCACATGCTCCAACGGGCCACCCTGCTGCCCGGGGAAAACCGCGGAGTTGATCTTCTTGGCGATCGCCGGGTCGTTGGACAGGATCACCCCGCCGCGGGGGCCGCCCAGCGTCTTGTGTGTCGTGGTGGTGGTGACGTGCGCATGCGGCACCGGCGAGGGATGCAGTCCGGCGGCGACCAGGCCGGCGAAGTGCGCCATGTCGACCATCAGGTACGCGTCGACCTCGTCGGCGATCAACCGGAACCGTTCGAAATCCAGCTGCCGGGGGTAGGCCGACCACCCGGCGATGATCAACTTCGGGGAGTACTCGCGGGCCAACCTGGACACCTCGTCCATGTCGATCCGGTAGTCCTCCTTGGACACCTCGTACGCGACGACGTTGTAGAGCAGCCCGGAGAAGTTGATCCGCATGCCGTGGGTCAGATGTCCACCGTGTGCCAACGACAGACCCAGGATCGTGTCGCCGGGCTTGATCAGTGCCTGCATGGCGGCGGCGTTGGCCTGCGCACCCGAGTGCGGTTGCACATTGGCGAAACCGGCGCCGAACAGTGCCTTGATCCGCTCGATGGCCAGCGTCTCGATGACGTCGACGTTCTCGCACCCGCCGTAGTACCGCCGGCCCGGGTAACCCTCCGCGTACTTGTTGGTCAGCACGCTGCCCTGTGCCTGCATGGCGGCGACCGGCGCGAAGTTCTCCGACGCGATCATTTCCAGGGTGTCCTGCTGCCGCCGCAGCTCCCGGTTGATGTACTCCGCCACCTCGGGGTCGGCCACCTCGAGCGGGGCGTCCAGGCCCGGCCAGGGTGCGCCCGCTCCGGCGTTCGCGGTGGGGTCTTGGTCGACTGCGGCCACGTCAGTGGTCATGACGGGTGTTCTCCCTAGGTTCGCGCCCTGCGAGCGCTCGATCCGGCGGGTCTTGCCCACCGCTGCCGAAGCCTCAACCGTAGTCGGCCGGGCCAGGGTCGTGGGCATCGGTCGGGTCCGGATGGACAGGCCGCCTCCGTTCAACGCGCCGGATCGCCGCCCTCGGAAGCCTTCTCGCGATCGCCGCCGAAATCGAGCAGATTGGACCTCCTCATCTGCCTTCTGACCAGGCATAAATTTCGTGACGAATGCCGGTTTCACCCGAAAGAAATACCGTCAAATAGGACATGGGAAGGTAACGATGCGGTGACGGTCGTAGGCTCCGGCGTGAACTCGCGTTTACGGTGCCTCCAGTACAAGCGCTCGCCGATCGCCGCACGACCATCCGGTGGGCACTTGTGTCTGTCGTTCGAGGCGTTGTCGACGAAGTCCGACGGCCGAACCGGCGCGGCAAGAAAAATGCAGTACCAACACCCTGGAGGTAATGGAAGCGTGAGGCCCAAACTGTGGCTGGGGGCCGGCTTGGCCGGTGCCCTTGTCCTGACGATGTCTGCATGTGCGAGTTCGGATCGGGGCTCCGAATCGAGCGCCACCGGTGCCAGTAGTGCCGCCGCCGCTTCCGGATCGGCTTCGGGCGATGCCAGCGCAGCGGGCGGCCCGTCGGATCCGGACGGTCAGATCATCTTCGGCGCGGCCGGCGCGCCGAGCATGTTCGATCCGCTGTACGCCACCGACGGTGAGACGTTCCGGGTGGCCCGGCAGATGAACGAGGGCCTGATCACCTTCAAGCAGGGCACCGCCGACGTCGAGCCTGCGCTGGCCGAATCCTGGGAGCAGTCCGCGGACGGCCTGACCTGGACCTTCAAGATCCGGCAGGGCGTGACGTTCCACGACGGCACCCCGCTGGATGCTGCTGCCGTCTGCTACACCCTCGACCGGATGTACAACCAGACCGGTGCCGGCGCGACGCAGGCCCAGTACTGGTCGGACACCATGGGCGGGTTCAAGGATCAGAAGAGCGACTCCGGGGAACCCATCCCGAGCGTCTACGAGTCCTGCACCGCTTCCGACCCCGCCTCCGCGGTCGTCAAGCTGACCACCTACACGTCCAAGTTCCCGGCCATTCTCGGCCTGCCGGCTTTCTCCATCCAGTCGCCGACCGCGCTGAAGCAGTACGACGCGAACAACGTCGTCGCCGAGGGTGAGTCGTTCGTCTACCCGGCCTACGCCACCGATCACCCGACCGGAACCGGTCCGTTCAAGTTCCAGGCGTACGACAAGGCCAACAACACCGTCACCCTGGTCCGCAACGACGACTACTGGGGCGAGAAGGCCAAGGCGAAGACGCTGATCTTCAAGATCATCCCCGACGAGACCGCCCGCAAGCAGGAGCTGCAGGCCGGCACCATCGACGGGTACGACTACCCGAACGCCGCCGACTGGGACGCCCTGACCGGCGCCGGCTTCAACGTCGAGGTCCGCCCGGCGTTCAACATCCTGTACCTGGGCATCAACCAGAAGAACAACCCGGCGTTGCAGGACCTCAAGGTGCGTCAGGCGATCGCCTATGCGATGAACCGCGAGCAGTTCGTCAAGTCGCAGCTGCCCGAGGGCGCCGAGGTCGCGAAGATCTTCTACCCGGACACCGTCGACGGATGGACCGACGCCGTCGAGCAGTACGCCTACGACCCGCAGAAGGCCAAGGATCTGCTCGCCGAAGCCGGCCAGAGCAACCTGACCCTGAACTTCTGGTGGCCGACCGAGGTCAGCCGGCCGTACATGCCGGACCCCAAGGCCGTGTTCACCGCGTTCAAGGCCGACCTGGAAGCCGTCGGGATCACCGTCAACGAGTCGTCCAAGCCGTGGAACGGTGGCTACCTGGACGGTGTCGAGGCCCAGCAGCCGGACGTCTTCCTGCTCGGCTGGACCGGCGATTACAACACCCCGGACAACTTCATCGGCACCTTCTTCACCCGGACCCCGAACCGGTTCGGCACCGACAGCTCGCCGTGGGGCGCCACCCTGTCGGATTCGCTGAAGGCCGCTGACGCGGAGCCGGATGATGCGAAGCGGACCGCCGACTACGTGGCTCGAACAAGCAGCTGCTGGGCGAATACCTGCCGGCCGTGCCGATCTCGCACTCGCCGCCCGCGATCGTGGTCGGTGGGACGTCCAGGGGCTGATCGCCAGCCCGCTGACGGACGAGAAGTTCTACACCGTCTACAAGAACTGAATCACCACGTCACGGGTACCGGCGTCTTCCCAGGCGCCGGTACCCGCGGCGTGCCACGGTAGGCATCTGGCATCCGGTACTCGATCGGGGAGGCTTCTACGGCCATGAGTGCTCCGACGATCAGCGAGCGACGATCGACCTGGGCCGCCCTCGCGGGCCGACCTGTTGATCGCGGTGATGTCGCGTGCTGAGGTACACCGTCCGCCGGCTGCTGCAGCTGGTGGTCGTCATGATCGTGTTGTCGTTCCTGCTCTTCATCTGGCTGCGCAATCTGCCCGGCGGTCCCGTCACCGCCCTGCTCGGTGATCGGGCCACCCCGCAGAAGCGGGCCGAGCTCACTGCCGTCCTCGGGTTGGACCAGCCCATTTACGTGCAGTACTTCAAATTCGTCGGCCGGGTGCTGCAGGGCAATTTCGGCCAGTCAACCGGCGTCTCGCCCGGTACCGATGCCGTCGACGTGTTCTTCACCCGGTTCGGCGCCACGATCGAACTGACCGTCGGGGCAATGATCTTCGGCCTGGCCTTCGGTATCCCACTGGGCTACATGGCCGCGAAACGTCGCGGCGGGGTCGCGGACAACAGTTTCATCATCGTCTCGTTGATCGGCGTGGCCGTCCCGGTCTTCTTCCTGGCTTTCCTGCTCAAGTACGTCTTCGCCGTGAAGTGGGGATGGCTGCCCCCGTCGGGCCGGCAGAGCCCCGGCATCGACGCCACCCGGGTGACCGGGTCTGTTCATCCTCGACGGTGTGATCGACCCGGGAGTGGGACGCCGCATGGGATTCGGTGAAACACCTGATCCTGCCGTGGATCGCGCTGGGCACCATCCCGTTCGCGGTGATCTTTCGGATCACCAGGGGATCGGTTCTGGAGGTGCAGGGCGAGGACTTCGTCCGCACCGCCGAGGCCAAGGGCCTGACCAGCACCACCATCCGCAACCGGCACATCCTGCGCAACGCGCTGTTGCCGGTGATCACGGTGACCGGTCTGCTGACCGGGCTACTGCTGACCGGCGCCGTGCTCACCGAGACCGTCTTCGCCTACCCGGGTATCGGTGAGGCGTTGAAGATCGGGTTCCAGCAAAAGGATTACCCCGTCGTGCAATTGATCATCCTGGCGGCCGCCGCCGCGTTCGTGATGATCAACACCGTCGTCGACCTGGCCTACGCGTTGGTCGACCCGCGGATCAGGGCGCGCTGATGGTCACCACCTACTCGCGAGCCCGCAAGCAGCGGATCGATGCGCTGGTCTCCTCCGGGGACGAGGGCACGTCGCTGCTGAGGGACGCCTGGTCCCGGCTCCGGGTGTCGCCGCTGTTCTGGGTCGGGGCGGTGATCGTCGGGCTGTTCGTCGTGCTGGCGATCATCGGTCCGTGGATCGCGCCGCAGGACCCAGGGGCCCAGGTGCTGATCGGGCAGACCTCCACGTGCCCGCAACGCCATCGCGCCGTCGCAACCGGGTTTCCTGCTCGGCGGCGACACCCAGGGCCGGGACTTCTTCTCCCGCTTGGTCGTCGGGGCCACGGCAGACGCTGCTGGTCGGCATCATCGCCACCCTCATCGGTCTGATCGGCGGACTCGATCCTCGGGTTGCTGGCCGGTGCCTTCGGTGGCTGGGTCGACACCGTCCTGATGCGGATCGTCGACGTCATGCTCTCCATTCCCAGCCTGCTGCTGGCGATCTCGATCGGTGTGCTGTTCACCAACCCGAACCTGACCAGCGTGATCATCGCCGTCGGCATCCCGCAGATACCGGTGTTCGCGCGATTGCTGCGGGGCCAGATGCTGGCCCAGCGCGAGTCCGACCATGTCCTGGCGCGCGAGGTCGCTCGGTGTCGAAGAGACGCCCGATCGTGCTCCGGCACATGCTGCCGAACTCGATCTCCCCGGTCATCGTGCAGGCCACCATCGTGGTCGCCACGTCCATCCTCGACGCCGCGGCGCTCTCGTTCCTGGGACTCGGATCGCAGGACGTGTCGCAACCGGAATGGGGCGCCGATGCTCGGAGAAGCGCAGTCCAGCATCGACTCCCATCCGCAGCTTGCCTTCTGGCCGGCCGGCGCGATCATCGTCGTCGTACTCGGGTTCACCCTGCTCGGTGAGGCGTTGCGTGAGGCCATCGACCCGAAGAATCGGCGGTGAAGAAGTGACGTCGCTCCTCGAGGTGTCGGACCTGAAGGTGCAGTTCAACCGGAAGGGCGTCGAGCCGTTCACCGCCGTCGACGGGGTGTCGTTCACCGTCGCACCGGGCCAGACCGTCGGCCTGGTCGGCGAATCCGGCTGCGGTAAGTCCGTGACGTCCCTTGCCATCATGCGGCTGTTGCCGAAACGCGGGTCGACCATCACCGGCTCGGTGAACTTCGAGGGCACCGATCTGTTGTCGTTGCCGCTGAACGACATGCGGGACCGTCGCGGACGCGACCTGGCGATGATCTTCCAGGACCCGCTCTCGTCGTTGAACCCGGTGGTGCCCATCGGGATCCAGGTCACCGAGGTGCTGGAGCGGCACCGCGGGATGAAGCGCTCGGCGGCGATGCACGAGGCCCGGGACCTGCTCGACGCGGTCGGGATCCCCGATCCGACGCGCCGGTTGAAGGAGTATCCGCATCAGCTCTCCGGCGGCATGCGGCAACGCGCCCTGATCGCGATGGCGCTGGCCTGCCGTCCCCGGCTGATGATCGCCGACGAGCCGACGACCGCGCTCGACGTCACCATTCAGGCGCAGATCCTCGCCGTACTCAAGACTCTCGTCGTCGAGCACGGCACCGCGCTGATCATGATCACCCACGATCTCGGCGTCGTCGCCGGCCTGGTGGACGAGGTGAACGTGATGTACGGCGGGCGGGTGGTGGAGCGAGCCGATCGTCACGAACTGTTCGACACCCCCCGGCACCCGTACACGCACGGCCTACTGGAATCGATCCCGCGGCTGGATGCTCCGCCCGGTGAGCGGCTGACGCCCATCATGGGTTCGGTGTCGGACAACATCCCGTGGACCAACGGCTGCGCCTTCGCGCCGAGGTGCAGCCGGGAGGTCGATGCCTGCCGGGAGGTCACCCCGGTGCTGGTGCCGCTGGCCGAACAGCGGGCGCACCTGCTGCGCTGCCACAACCCGGTGGTTCCCGTTGCGGCATCGAGCCTCTCGTTCGCGAAGGAACCGCGATGAGTGGGCCGGTGTGGGGCGAGAACGAGGCGATCAGTCAGTCGCCGGATGCCATCAGCGCGGAGGTCGCCCGGTCGGCGGTGGAAACCGACGCGGTTGCTGGCGCGGACCATCATGTGTCAGAGCCGATTCCCGACACGCCGGCCGCCGAGCTCAGCTCGATCACCGCGGACGCCGACGTACTGCTGGAGGTCAACGACCTCAAGGTGCACTTCCCGATCAAGCGCGGCGTGCTGATCGACAAGACCGTCGGCTACGTCTACGCGGTCGACGGGGTGAGCCTGGCGATCCGGCGCGGTGAGACCTACGGGCTGGTCGGCGAATCCGGTTGTGGCAAGTCCACTCTCGGCCGGGGCATCCTGCGGTTGGTGGAGCCGACCGGTGGCTCGGTGATCTTCGACGGGGAGAACATCGCCGCGCTGAAGGCGGAGCCGCTGCGCAAGGCGCGGCGCCGGATGCAGATGGTGTTCCAGGACCCACTCTCCTCGCTCGACCCGCGGCAATCGGTGCAGTCGATCCTGGTCGAGGGGATGAAGGCGCACGGGCTGGCAGACTCCGACACCGAGACGAATGCCCGTCTCCGCGAACTGCTCTCGGCCGTCGGGCTGCCGAACACGGCGCTGCGCAAGTACCCGCACGAGTTCTCCGGCGGCCAGCGGCAGCGCATCGGCATCGCCAGGGCGCTGACCGTCAACCCCGAGCTGATCGTCGCCGACGAACCGGTATCGGCGCTGGACGTCTCGGTGCAGGCTCAGGTGATCAACCTGCTGGAGGACCTGCAGACCGACCTCGGGCTGACCTACCTGATCATCGCGCACGACCTGGCGGTGGTCAGGCACATCTCCGACCGGGTCGGGGTGATGTACCTGGGTGCGCTGGTCGAGGAGGCGACGTCCGAGGCGTTGTACGCCGAACCCCTGCATCCCTACAGCCGGGCGCTGCTCTCTGCCGTTCCGGTGCCCGACCCGATCGTCGAGGACCAGCGCGAACGCATCCTGCTCACCGGCGACCTGCCGTCCCCGGCCAATCCGCCTAACGGTTGCCGGTTCCACACCCGCTGCCCCTGGCGGCAACCGACGCGTTGCGACACCGACCGTCCGGAGCTGATCGAGCTTCGTCCCGGGCATCGGGTGGCCTGCCACTACGCCACCGAGATCGCCTCCGGCGCCCTGAAGCCGCACGCCGTCTCGGTCGACCTCGACTTCACTCCCGGCCCGTTCGGCAACCGCCAGGTCGTCCAGAGGGCCGTCGAAATCATGGAACCGCCGGGTGGCGGCATCGATCTCTCGGGTAACTGACGGTCGGGCCGGCGGCTCACCGTTGACCGTGTCTCTGGCATTCGCGAGAGCGCGAAGGAACTTTCGGCTCTCGGCAGGAAAGCCTTCACTATCTGCGGATTTCCGGGGGTTTGGGCACCGCAACCGAGGCAGCGGTCCGTCTCAGCGGGTGCGATAGCGGGCGTAGATCAACCCGGACTTGAAGGCGCGCTGCTCGACCAGGTCGAGATCGAGCCGGACGCCGTCGGGGAAGAACCGCTTGCCGCCGCCGACCACGCTCGACGTCATCAAGAGGTGGTATTCGTCGACCAGGCCCGCTCTGATCGCCTGCGCAGCGAGGTTCGGGCCGTCGACGCTGAGGTCGTGATCGGATTGGGCCTTGAGCTTGCGGACCTCGTCCGGGTCGAAGCTCCGCTCGATCCTGGTCTTTGCGCTGGACACCGACTCCAGTGTCGTGGAGTACACGATCTTGTCGGCTGCCTGCCAGTCGCGGGCGTACTGCAGGATGTGCGGCGGCTGGTCCGGCTCGAGGTGCGCGGTCTCCCAATAGACCATCGTCTCGTACATCTGTCGTCCGTAGAGGAATGTCCGGACCGGGCGGAAGACGTCGCCGATGAAGGTGTGCACCTCCTCGTCGTCGGCCCCCGTGCCGAGGCCGCCCTCCGCCGCCTCTGCGTAGCCGTCGAGCGAGGTGATCATCGAATAGATGAGCTTTCCCATGCCGTCTCCTTCAAGGTTTCGCGCGCCAGATTTCCTGAGCGGTCCTGAAGGGTGTGACGGCGAGAACGCCCGGAACTCATCTTTCGCGGTGTCTGAGCATCTCGCGGAGCTACCCCACAACATCCCGGGCCGTTGTGAAGTGACACCTGACGGTGCTCACTGGCGGAGGAGGGTCAGCCGCTGCCGAGGTAGGAGAAGACGCCGTTCGCCAATCCCTGGGCGACCTGCTGCTGGCCGCCGGCCGAGCTCATCAGGGCGGCGTCACCGGAGTTGCGCATGTTGCCGGCCTCGATCATGACGGTCGGGATCATCGAGAGGTTCAGCCCGGCCAGGTCGCTGCGCGGCCAGAGGCCGTTCGAGCCGAGGTGGTTCGACGGGGAGAGGCCGGCGCTGCGCAGGCCGTCACGGACATTCACCGCGAGATCGTCGGACCGGGCGGCCATCTCGGCACCCGCCGGGTCGCGTTCGGCGGTCATCACGTAGAAACCCGAGGCAGACGCGTCATCGCCGTCACCGTGGATCGAGACCACCAGGTCAGCGCCGGACGAGTTGCCGATCTGCGCGCGTTCGTTCACGCACGGCCCGACACCGTCGTTGCTGTCCCTGGTCATCACGACGGTGATGCCCTGCGACTCGAGCATCGGCCGCAGGTAGTTCGCGACCTTCCAGTTGAAGCTGGCCTCGGTGTAGCCGTCATTCGTGGACGTGCCGGTGGTATTGCAGGGCTTGGTCTCACCGAACCCGGCGTCCACCTGTCGGTTGATGATGTCGGGATTGGCGCCGTTGGCTCCGTTGTGCCCGGGGTCGATGACGACGACGCGGCCGCCGGCGATCGGCGCCGGTGCCGGCGCGGGTTCCGGCTCGGGCGCGGGGGCTGGTGCGGGTTCCTGCTCCGGCTCGGGTTCCGGCTCCGGCTCGGGGGCCGGGGCCGGGGCGGGTTCCGGTTCGGGGGTGATCTCCGGCTCCGGTGCGGGCGCGGGTTCCGGCTCGGAACTCGGCGTCGGCGACTCGGACGTCGGGGTCGGGGATTCGGTGGTGCTTTCCGCCGGGCTGGACAATCCGGGAACCGTGATCAGCGGGCCGGACGACACCGCCGGCGACGACACCACCACGCTGCTGCTGGTCGGCGGGGTGGCCTGTTCGGTCGGCGCGGCGCATGACGCGATCAGCACAGCGCAGGCCGCCACGCCTGCGAGCAGGGTGGCAACGGAGCGTGGGCGGGCAGTCATGGGCCCTACTCTGCCATCGCCCGTTCGCGGTTTCGGGACATTCGCCCGGCGTGGGCGCTGTGAGAGCGGTGGCGGAGCGGCGGCGCATTACTGTGGCGTTGACGTCTCGTGCAGCCATCGCGGGCAACGGCCGTCGAGGCCGGCAACACCGTGACGGACGACAGAAGTGGGGAATTGCGATGATGCCTGGCATGCCTGACCTGGGCCAGCTGTTGCAACAGGCGCAGCAGATGCAGGCCGAGATGGAGCGCGCCCAGGCGTCGTTGGCCGAGTCCGAGGTGACGGGTTCGGCGGGCAACGGTCTGGTCACCGTCGTCGTCAACGGCAGCGGCGATCTGCTGCGACTCCGGATCGACCCGTCGGTGGTGGATCCGGCGGACATCGAGACGCTCGAGGACCTGATCGTCGCCGCCGTGCACGACGCCCGCCGCTCGGCCGAGGCCATCGCCAGCACCGCGATGAACTCCGTTGCGGGCTCGCTGGATCTGTCGTCCATGGGTCTGCCGGGGATGGGTCTGCCCGGGTTCGGTGCCCAGGGCCAGCTCGATCAGGACTTCGACGACATTGCGGATGACGAACTGGACGATGAAGACGACGATGATGACGATCTCGAGGACGAAGACGACGACGTGGTGGACCAGGTCGTCGTGATCGTCGAGGACGAGGACGACACCGAGGGATCCCAGTCCCGCGGCGATCTGCCGCCGGGTTCGGCGTCACCGACCGGCGGGGTCTGACCGTCCGTGTACGAAGGCCCGGTCCAGGACCTCATCGACGAGCTCGGCCGGTTGCCGGGCATCGGCCCGAAGTCGGCGCAGCGCATCGCCTTTCACCTGCTCACCGTCGATCCGGCCGATCTGACCAAGCTGCAGGCCGCGCTGCAGCGGGTGAAGGACGAGGTCCGGTTCTGCGAGATCTGCGGCAATGTCGCCGGTGACGTGCGGTGCCGGATCTGCAACGACCCGCGCCGCGAGGACACCGTCATCTGCGTGGTGGAGGAACCCAAGGACGTCGCCGCGATCGAGCGGACCAGGGAGTTCCGCGGCAAGTACCACGTGCTCGGCGGGGCGATCTCGCCGATCGACGGGATCGGGCCGGATCAGCTGCGGATCGCGCCGTTGCTGACCCGGATCGCGGAACCCGGTGTGCGGGAGGTCATTCTGGCCACCGACCCCAACCTCGAGGGCGAGGCGACGGCCACCTATCTGAGCCGGCTGCTGCGCACTTTCCCGGACCTCTCGGTGACCCGGCTCGCCAGCGGTCTGCCGGTCGGCGGGGATCTCGAGTACGCCGACGAGGTCACCTTGGGCCGGGCCTTCTCCGGCCGCCGCTCGGTGGATGCCTGAGCAGCGCAGACCGGGCCGGCAAAGTCCGGAGCGGGGGATCGATGACGCGGTCCGGTTGTTGCTGAGCCGGCGGGCCACCCTCGGCGCCGTGCGACTCGGGGTGGTCGACGGCCCATCCGGCTCGGGCAAGAGCACGTTCGCCCAGCGGTGGGTCGATGCGCTGACCGGCAACGGGACCGTCACCCTGTTCTCCTCCGACCTGCTGGCCACCTGGCTCGACCCGTTCAGCTGGTGGCGCCGGTTCGACGACGGCGTGCTGAGGCCCCTCGCCGCCGGGACGGACGGGCACATCCAGCTCACCGACTGGTCGGGGGACGAACCACGCCCGGGTTCCTGGCTGACGATCCCGCCGGTCGATGTGCTGATCCTGGAGGGTGTCTCGTGCGGACGCCGGGAATTGGCCGGCCGAGCCGGCGCGCTGGTGTGGGTGGAGGAACCCGACCGTGTCGAACGGCTGGAGCGCGCGGTCGGACGGGACGGGCCGGCGTCCCGGCCGATGCTGGCTGCCTGGCAGGACGACGAGGACGCGTTCTTCCGCGCCGACCGCACCCGGGAGCGGGCAGATCTGCTGATCACCGCAACTGAGCCGTAGGACCGGCTCACGACCAGAACGTATCGCTCTCCGCGGGTTTGGCCTCCACCATCCGCAGTTCGGTGATCCGCCCGTCGGTCACCCGGATGAGGTGCGCCGCGAAGTTGTGCAGGGATCGACCGTCGCGACCCGCCACCACCTCCACCATCACCAGGACCCGGTCGTCGTCGACCAGGACCGGCGCCTGGGTGATCGTCACGCCGAACTCGGCCGACGGCAGGTCCATGGCGGTGATCGCGGCGAGATAGGCATCGGCGCCGTCGACCAGTGTCTGGCCACCCTCGGCATCGGTCACGTAGGCCTTTGCGTCGTCGGCCAGCAGGCGGCGCATGGCGGGCAGGTCCGCGGCGTTGAACGCTTCCAGGAACTGCCGCACTGTGCTCTCGACCCCGTCTGCCATCGGTAGATCCTCCCCGCTGCCGGAACGTCACCCGAAGTCTCCCGCGTCCGCGGTGGGTGCGGGTGGCCGCGGCTGGGATGCTTGCACACGTGACCGAAGGCAAGTCGTACCGGTGGCGGGACCAGATCCGCGACACCATGCGCGCCCTCGGTCCCGAGGACACCCAGCCGATGCCGCGGATCCCGCTCGAACCGCCACCGATTCCGCCGGATCTGGTCGAACTGCTGCGGGCGCTCGGCGTCGCCCTGCTGAACAGCGCCGATTCCGCCGCAACGACCACCGAAACCCTGCAGGACGTGGCCGCCGCGTATGACGTCGACGTGCAGGCGATGGTGATGCCGACCGGCATCCTGTTCCGGGTCGGTCCGGACGAGGTCGACCTGGTCTCGGTGCCGAACCGGAGCCTGCGGCTGGACCAGATCGCCCAGGTCAACAAACTCGTCGCGCTGCTCCAGCGGGCTGCCATCACCCCGTCGCTCGGGTTGCGACGTCTGCACCAGATCCTGACCGCCGAGCCGCGGTTCGGCCCGTGGATGGCGGTGGTTGGTCAGGTCATCCTGAGCCTGGGTTTCGGATTGTTGCTGAACCCGGACCTGCTGGCGTTGCCGTTCTACGCCGCCCTTGGCGCTTTCGTCGGGGTGCTTAGACTGATCGCCGAAAAATGGGCGACGCTGTCCGTCGCGCTGCCGGTGATCGCCGCCTTCCTGGTCACGGTGCTGGCCGTGAAGGTGGTGGCGCCGTTCGTGCACGACGACCCGATCAGGCTGGTCGCCCCGGCGCTGGTCACCTTCCTGCCCGGCGCGACCCTGACCATCGCGACCATCGAACTGGCCAGCGATCAGATCGTGTCGGGGGCGAGCAGGTTGGTCTGGGGGGTTTCTCAGCTGTTGCTGCTGGCCTTCGGGGTGTTCGTCGGGCTCAGCCTGGTCGGCACGGTGGACGCCAGCGGCGCCCAGCAGGCCGGTCTCTGGGCGCCGTGGCTCGGCGTCTTCCTGGTTGGCATCGGCTACCTGCTGTTCGCCAGCGCGCCACCGGGTTCGCTGATCTTCCTGTGGATCGCGCTGTTCGCGTCCTACGCCGCCCAGGTGTTCGGCGCTGCGCTACTGGATCCGTCCCTGTCCGGCTTCGTCGGCGGGCTGGTGATCGTGCCGCTGACCTACGCCCTCGCCCGTTTCCGGAAGAGCCCGCCGGCGGCCGTCATGCTGCTCCCCGGCTTCTGGCTGATGCTGCCCGGCGCCCTGGGGTTCCGTGGCGTCTCCAGCTTGGCGGCCGGGTCGGCCGGCGGAGCACAGGACCTGGTGCTCACCGGTATCACCATCTTCGCCGTGGCGCTCGGGGTGCTGGTCGGCACCTCGATGACCAGAGACGCCAGCGCAGTGCACCGGTCGTGGCGGATCAAGATCCGTCGCTGACGATGCACTGCGCTGACCGTGTACTGCCGAACTAGACGATGGCGAAGAGCGTCCCGGCCACCGCGAAACTGACCACGGAGAGGACGGTTTCCAGCACCGTCCAGGTCTGCAGGGTCTGCTTGACGGTCATGTTGAAGTACTTCGCGATGATCCAGAAGCCGCCGTCGTTGACGTGGCTGGCGATGATGGAACCGGCGGCGATGGCCATCGCGATCAGCGCGAGCTGGATCTGCGAGTACCCGGCGTTCATCACCAGCGGCCCGACGATGCCGCCCGTGGTGACGATGGCGACGGTGGCCGAACCCTGGGCGATCCGCAGGCCGCAGCTGATGACGTAGGCCAGCACGATGACGGGCAGTCCCCACGCGGAGAGCGTGTCGGCCAGCGCGGTACCGATTCCGGTCGCGGAGATGACCTTTCCGAAGAACGCGCCGGCACCGACGACGAGCAGCACCATGCCGATCGGCTTGAGCGACTCACCGGTCAGCTTGCCGAGATCGGCGACGGCCATCCCGCGGCGGATGCCGAGGAAGTAGAACGCCAGCAGCACCGCGATGAGCAGCGCGACGGCGGGGGTGCCGATGAAGGTCAGCCATGGCAGCAGGCCACTCTCGGCCGGCAGCAGCATGGTGCCGAAGGTGGCTCCGAGGATCATCACCAGCGGGGCGGCGATGACGAAGGCGACCAGCCGCAGCTTCGGGCCGTCGGTGCGGACCTCGAGCGCCTTGTTCCGTGCTGCATCGACGGTGCTCACCGAGCCGGAGCCGCCGGAACCGGCTGGTCCGCCGGACGGTGCGCCGCCGCCACCTGGATTGTTGCCCGAAGAGCCGCCGGCATCGGGGTGCACGCCACCGGTCAGCCCGGTTTCGCCGTCGGCGAGGTCGTGCTCCAGTTCACCGACCACGTAGTCCTCCGGAACCTCGACGAAGACCCGCTTGCCGATCCAGGTGCCCCAGACCAGGCCGGCGGCAACGAATCCGGGGAGCCCGCAGACCAGGCCCATCATGATCAGGTAGCCGAGGTCGACACCCAGCAGACCGGCCAGCGCGACCGGTCCGGGGTGCGGCGGGAGGAAGGCGTGCGTCATGGACAGCCCGGCCAGCATCGGCAGCGCGTAGAGCACCAGGGACTTACGGCCGCGCAGCGCGGTGATGTAGACCAGCGGAGCCAGCACGAAGATGCCGATGTCGAAGAACACCGGGATGCCGACGATCAGGCCGAGCAGACCCATCGCGATCGGCGCCCGCTTCTCGCCGAAGGCCCGCATCAGCATGGTGGTCAACGCATCAGCGCCACCGGAGCGTTCCAGGATGGCGCCGAGCACCGTGCCGAGGCCGATGATCAGCGCGATGTGCCCGAGGATCCCGCCGAAGCCGGTTTCCAGCAGGGATTCGTTGGCCTTCAACGCGGTGCCGACCAACTCGGTGACGCTGAGGCCGGCGGCCAACCCGAGGGCGAGGCCGACGAGGACGAGGGAGATGAACGGTTCGAGCTTGACCTTGATGATCAGGAAGAGCAGGACGGCGACCGCGACGGCGCACAGGGTGAGCAGACCACCTGTGGTGTCTTGGAGCCATGAGACGACGTCGGTCATGACAATCCAATCTGGAGGAGTTCGGTAGGACCGGGGTATGGCTGGTTGATGTTCATCAGGCGGCGATCAGCCGGCCTCGCCGCAGGCGGCGACGAAAGCGGTTGCCCGTCTTCGGATCTCTGCCCACTCGCCGGCGGCAACCAGATCCGGCGGAACCACGTCGGTGCCCGCGGTGACGGCGATCGCTCCGGCCTGCAGGAAGGCGGCGGCGTTACCGGCGTTGACCCCGCCCGATGGGACGAGGGCGACGTCCGGGTACGGGCCGCGCAGATCCCGGAAATATCCGGGGCCGAACATCTTGGCGGGGAAGACCTTCACCGCTGCCGCACCGAGATCCACCGCCGACTGGACCTCGGTCGGGGTGAGAGCCCCGATCAGCACCGGGATCTGGGCGTCGGTGGCGACCTGAGCAACCTCGACCCGCAGGCCCGGGGTGACCAGGAACCTGGCGCCGGCATCGATCGCCTGCTTGGCCTGGTCGCCGGTCAGCACCGTGCCGACGCCGACCAGATAACCGGCCGCCGTTGCGGTGCGGACATGGGTGAGCACATCGGGTGTGGTGAAAGTGAGTTCGACCGCGCGGATCCCGCCGCCGGCCAGGGCATCGGCCAGCGCGGCGGCGTCCGGGATCCCGGGCGCCCGGACGACCGTGAGCGCACGGTCCTGCCGGATCACCTGCATCGCATCGAGAGCTGTTGTCATGACACTGCACTTCCTTCCTTGTCCAGCCGCAGGGCGCGACCGGATCGGCTGCCGGTCGGCGCCGCTTCGTCGATGGCCAGTTGGCCGTTCACCAGGACGTAGTCGATTCCGGCCGCCTGCTGCCGGGGCTCGGTGAAGGTGGCGGTGTCGGCGATCCGGTCGGGGTCGAAGAGCACCAGGTCGGCTGCGTATCCCTCGCGGACCAGGCCGCGATCGGTGAGCTTGAGCCGGGCGGCCGGGCCGGCCGGTGAGGTGTGCGACGCAGTCCTCGAGACCGAGCAGTCCGAGTTCCCTGGTGTACCTGGCCAGGTACCGCGGGAAGGTGCCCCAGGCCCGGGGATGCGGCCGGTCACCGACGAGAATCCCGTCGCTGCCGCCCATGTGCACCCGGTGCTGCATGATCGCCTGCACGTTGTCCTCGTGACCGACGTGTTGCAGGATCGTTGTCGCCAGCTGATCCTCGCGCAGCAGATCGAAGAAAACCTCGGTGCCGGAACGCTTCTCGGCCGATGCGATCTGCGCAACGGTGTCCCCGACATGCTCGCTCAGGGCCGGGATTGCCGACGCCGCTGATCTGGATGGTGTCCCAGTCGACGGTGACGCCGTGGCAGCCGTCGGAGCCGGTCTCCTCGACGTTCACCCGGATCCGCTCGCGGGTCTCCGGATCGTCCAGTCGGGCCAGCAGGGCATCGGGTCCTCCGGCCGACGACCAGCTCGGCAGCAGCGCCGAGAGGGTGGTGCAGCCGGGCAGGTAGGGGTAGGTGTCCAGGCTGATGTCGCAGCCGTCGGCCAGCGCGGCGTCGACCAGCGCGAGGAATTCCGCCGCCCGGCCGGCGTTCTCGGCGAAGTTCATGGTGGCGTGGGTGAGATGGACGGGGCAGCCGGTGGAGCGCGCCAGGTCCAGCATCTCCGCGTACGCGGTCAGCGCACCCGCGCCGTACGAGCGGGTGTGCGGACTGTAATAGCCGCCGCCCGCCGCGACGACCTCGCAGAGTGCGGCGAGTTCGCTGGTGTCGGCGTACATTCCCGGGGTGTAGGTCAGGCCGCTGGACATGCCGACCGCTCCTGCGCGGAGACTCTCGGCGAGAATCTCCTGCATGCGGACGATCTCGTCGGCGGTGGCGGGCCGATCGTCGGGTCCGACCACCAGCAGTCGCAGGGTGCCCTGCGGGACCAGGTACGCCGCGTTGGTCGCGATGCCCTGGTCCAGCCGGTCGAGGTACTCACCCACGGTTCGCCAGGCGAAGTCGAAGTCGGCCGGGTTGCCGTTCCAACCGGAGATCTGTCGGCGGACCTGCGCCAGCACCGCATCGTCCATCGGTGCGTAGCTCAACCCGTCCTGGCCGAGCACCTCGGTCGTCACGCCCTGGCTGATCTTGGCGAAATGATCTGGCGCGGTGAGGATCTGCAGGTCGGAGTGGGCGTGCATGTCGATGAAACCGGGCGCGATGACCAGACCGGTGGCGTCGATGGTGCGCCGAGCCGTCAGGTCGGAGGCGTCGCCGATCCGGACGATGACGGACCCGGCGATGGCCACGTCCGCGGAGTACCGGGGCGCGCCGGTGCCGTCGACGATCGTCCCGCCCAACAGGACGAGGTCGACCGTCGGGGCCGTTCCCGGGGAATGCTGTGTCGACTTCGATGTCGATGTGGTTGTCATGAGTGATGCCTCGCCCGTCAGAAGTAGGTGCTGATGAGGTCGACGACCCGGGGGTCCGCCGCGGTGTGGTCGTCGATCAGCGGGATCACCCGCCACTTGTCGAACGCTGTGCACGGGTGCGAGAGACCAAGCCGGAGAACGGTTCCGACCGGCAGCGAGGCCGACTTCTCGGCCGGGAACCGGAGGAATCCGTGCTGGTCGTTGAGTGCTGTAACCTCTGCGCCGGCCAGGATCTCGGCGCTCTCGGCGGCGGACCGGCCGCGGATCGCCTGCGGCGTCGGCAGTCCCTCGTCGAACGGCAGGTCACGTTTACCGGCGTCGAACAGGGCAAGGCCCGGTTCGGGGGTGGAGACGATGGTCACGAAGCCGTGCATGGCGGATTCGAAGTGGTCGGGATCCTCCCTGGCGGGCCCGTCCAGCGGGGAGATGCCGCGGTAGAAGCCGTCGTCGTGGATCAGGTAGGCACCCGACCGAAGGACCACCGTGGTGGGGATGCCGCGGGCACCCTCGCGGTCGACCAGGGCGCCGAGTTCCTCGGCGACCAGGTCGAAATACGCGCTGCCACCTGCAGTCACGATCGCCCGATCGGCCTCGTACTTGCCCTGGCTGTCGAGCCAACGGTGCAGTTCGGCCAGCTCCTGCAGGTAGCCACGGACGGCGGACAGGCCGTGCTCGGACCGATCATGGGCCAGTGCTCCCTCGTAACCCCCGGTGCCGACCAGCCGCAGATGCGGGGCGGCGTTCACCGCAGCCGCGATCTGCCTTGGCCGCCGCTGTCGACCGCGCGCCGGTGCGGCCACCGGCGCCGCCCAGTTCGACGATGCACGTCCAGCGGCCTGCTGCGCCGCGCGCTCGGCCAGGCGCTGCTCGAGAATCGCGACCGCGTCGAGAGTGTCGACCCAGCTGCTGAACCGGAAGTCGGGGTGGTTGTCGAGTTCGGCCGAGATCCAGTCGATTCCGACACCGGAGACCAGGGTATTGGCCAGCACGATCGCGTTGATGCCGGCCGCCCTGGCCAGCTGCACCTGCCACGGCGTGGCAAGAGTCACTGCGGTGGCGCCGTTGTCGAGCATCCGTGCCCAGAGTGTCGGCGACATCGTGGTCTTCCCGTGCGGCGCCAGGTCGAGGTTGCGGGCGGCCGTCCAGCGGTGCATCGCCGCCAGATTCGCATCGACCAGGGCTGAGTCGATTGCCAACACCGGGCTGCCGAACTCCGACAACCGCGGTGCATCGGCGAGCACGTCGCCGACCGTCCGGCCCCAGAACGCGGCAGGCAGCGACTTGTGCGCAGGTCCGAGCACGACGTCGCGATCGGCGGTGAGTGTCGAAGTGTTCGGTGGAACGGGCAGTGCGACAGGCATGGTGAGGGTCTCCATGTGGTTGGCAGCGGCTGATGGTCGGATGGACCACGTTGGCGGAGCGTTGCAGATAGTGCAACGGTCATTGCGTATCTTGTAGAGAAGTTGTAGCATTCCCTGGAGTCGAGGTCAACCCTCGCGATATCGCCCGGTCACCACGCGATCACCATCTGTTGCCAAATCCTGGAGGTAGCTGTGCAGCCCACCCCCCGTGCCGTCTGTGTCGGAGAGGGCCTCGTCGTGCTGGTCGCCCGGGACGCCGGTCCACTGGCCGACGCCGCCGTCTTCGACCGGTCGGCCGGCGGGGCCGAGGTAAACGTCGCCGGCGTACTCGCCGGCTACGGCATCTCCAGTGCCTGGGTGTCCAAGGTCGGTGACGACGGGTTCGGCAGGTACCTCGTGCAGTCCGTAGCGGAGCGCGGGATCGACGTCGACGCGGTCGCCCTGGACGGCACCAGGAGCACGGGGATCTACGTCAAGGAGCGCGGCGGGACGACCGGCGCCGAGGACGATCTCGGCCCGGGCGTCAGTCGCATGCACTACTACCGGCAAGACTCGGCCGCCTCGGCCATGGACCCACAGTTCCTCGCAGAGCCCGGAGTGAAACAACTGCTCGCTACCGCGGACCTCGTGCACGTCACCGGGATCACCCCGGCACTCTCGCCCGCGGCGACCGCCATGACCCTGGGACTGGCCGGCCGCCCACGGCGCGCGCTGGTCAGCTTCGATGTGAACTACCGGCCGGCGCTGTGGGGTGATCGGACGGCCCAGGCACCGGAGATCCTCGCCGAGATCATGAGTTCCGTGGACGTCGCCTTCCTCGGCGCCGATGAGGGCCTGGCCGTCTGGGGCATCGAGGATGCCGACCAGCTCCGGGCGAGGTTCCCGGACCCGAGGCACCTGATCGTGAAGAACGGCGGCGGCCGGGTCACCGTCTTCGAGGGGACCGAGCGGCTGGACGTTCCGGCACTACAGGTGCAGGTGGTGGAGCAGATCGGCGCCGGCGACGCGTTCGCCGGCGGTTACCTCACCGGACTGCTGCGCGGATTGGATGCCCGGCAGCGCACGCGGTTGGCGCATCTGTCCGCCGCAGCGGCGCTGACCAGTCACTCCGACCATGCATCGATCGTCTGGGACGATGCGGTGCAGCGGGCGATCGTGTCCAGTGATCAGGAGTGGGCCGGTGTGCAGGTCGGACCGGCAGGTGTCGCGGCGGCGCTGGCGGCGATGGCCCCGGCGATGACCAGCGCGGGAACGATGGGAGCCGGACGATGAAGGTGGGGACGGGGTGACGCCGCGATGAGTCAGAGCCTGGCGCGTGCCATGCAGATGATGATCAGCATGGGTGAGCAGGAACGCTCGCTGGAGCAACTGTCGGAGACGTTGGGTGTGCACAAGTCCACCGCGCTCCGGCTGCTCCGCACGCTCGAGGAGGAGCGGTTCGTCCAGCACGACAGCAACCATCGATATCGCCTGGGAACCAGGCTTTTCGAGTTGGCCAACCAGGCGCTGGAGCAGCGTGCGGTGCGCACGGTGGCGCACCCGTTGCTCGCTGCGCTGAACCAGGCGACCGGACAGACGGTGCACCTTGCGGTCTACGAGTCCGGTCAGGCGATCTACATCGACAAGTTCGACTCCACGCACGCCGTCCGGATGTACTCCCGGGTGGGGTTGCCGGCGCCGCTGCACTGCACCGCGGTGGGCAAGATCCTGGTGTCCAGCCTGCCGATCGCCGAACAACAGCGGATCGCCGGGTCACTGGACTACGTCAAGATGACCTCGAACACGATCCTGACCCCGGCCGACTACCTGGCCGAGCTGACACGTGTTGCCCAGCAAGGCTTCGCCGAGGACCACGAAGAGCACGAGGCCTTCGTCAACTGCGTCGGGGTGCCGATCCGGGACGGCACCGGGGCTGTCGTTGCGGCGATGTCGGTCTCCGTCCCCAACATCGTCCTGGATCACCAGGGCGTTCTCGATCTGTTGCCGACCGTGCACGCAACCGCAGATGCCATTTCCGCCGACCTCGGTTGGCGACCGACTCCGAGCCGAAAGATCCTGACATGACCAACAAGTCGTCCGTCCTGACCACCGATGCCCCGGCACCCGCGCACACCTTTTCGCAAGGCTTGCGCAAGGGCCCTATCCTGCAGGTCTCCGGCCAGGGACCGGTCGATGCCGCGACCAGTGAATATCTGTTTCCCGGCGATGTGGCGGCACAGACCCGGCAGACGCTGGGCAACGTCCTGGCCATCGTGCGGGCCGGCGGTGGTTCGTTCGACGACATCGTCATGCTGCGGGTGTATCTCACCACCAGGGACGACTTCGGGCCAATGAACGATGCCTACGGCGAATTCGTCGAGGCCAACTCGACCGATGGCGTCCTGCCCTGTCGGACAACGGTTTTCACCGGTCTGCCGCGGGCAGAGATGCTGGTCGAGATCGACGCCATGGCCGTGCTCGACTGATCGGTGTGACGCTGAACCGCGATCAGCGGGACATGCGTTCGGCGACGATCGCGGACGCACCGGACAACAGGGCCCACCCTCCGGTGATCGCCAGGATCTTGCCGACCGGCGCCGGTTTCGGCAGTCGCGTCGAGAGCAGGATGCCGTCGGTCAGGTCGAAGGCCACCCGGACCCCGGCGGCAATCCGCCGTTGAGTGGTCGTCTTGGCGACGGCCAATGCCGTCCCGCTGACCACATCCCTGGCGCCCATCACCATCGAGAGCTTTCGCAGCCGGGCGGCGATCGCCGGATGGGCAGGGGTCATCTCGGTCTGCTTGGCCAGGATGTCGGGCTTGACCAGTTCGAGGACTCCATAGGCGGCGGTGAGCGATCCCATGACCGCGGTGGCGATACGCATGGCGGGTGGTTACCCAGAAACCTGCTGTCTCAAGCCGGATGTGACCGGGGTCCCGGCCAGCAGGCGATCGAAGATCTCGGCCAGCACCGCGGGCGGGGTCGGCGGTAGCCCGGCAATGGTCGACAGGTAGACCCCGTTGCCGACCAACCGGAGCATCTCGGCCTGCACCGGATCGGCCACTGCGGCGCGCATCGGCGCCTCCCAGGCCCGGAAGATGTCGGCCAGCAACTCGGCGGCCTGCTCGTCGGTGTCGGGTCCGGTCCGGACGGCGGCGATCAACGACGTGAAGAAGCCGCCCTCCGCCTCGTCGGCGGGGATCGCGTACTGCAGGTAGGCGCGCGCCGCGCCGAGCGTCAACGTCGCCTGCGCCATGTCGGCGACCACCCGGTCGCGCACGGCGGCGAGCAGTCCGAGGTACAACGCGGACTTCGAGGGGAAGTGGTAGAGCAGGCCGCCCTTGGAGACACCCGCCGCGGTGGCCACGGCTTCCAGCGTCACGGCGCCGGTGCCGCCGCGGCTGAGCAGATCGCGAAGTGCGATCAATATGCGCTCGCGCGCGTCGGATGCCACCCATATACTGTACCGGCCGGACGGTAAAGCTTGAGAGACTGGTCGCCGGCCACCAGCGCTACCGGTGTGGAGTTTCTGTCGTGTTCGGCTCGTATGCCCAGGTCCTGCGCCGTCCAGGCGCCATTCGTTTCACCGCGGCGGGATTCCTCGCGCGGATGCAGATGTCGATGGCGGGCCTCGGGTCCGTCATGTTGTTGTCCGTCGAACGCGGTTCGTTCGCCGTCGCCGGCACCGTCTCGGCGATCTACGCGCTGTCGGCCGCGCTGATCGGCCCGCAGATCTCCCGGCTGATCGACGTCTTCGGGCAGAGCAGGGTGCTGCCGGTCCAGCTGATCGTGCACGTCCCGGCCATCGTCGGGATGATCGTCGTTGCGTTGACCACCGACCTGAACTGGCCGATCTACGTGCTCGCACTGGTCGCCGGGGCCGCGCAGCCCAGCGTCGGCCCGCTGGTCCGGGCCAGGTGGTCGGCCCAGTTGCACGGAACGTCGTTGCTGCGCACCGCGTTCGCCTGGGAGTCGCTGGTGGACGAGGCCGTCTTCATCCTCGGCCCGCCGCTGGCCACCATCGTCGCGTTGCAGGTCGCGCCGAGCGCAGCCCTGGTACTGGCCACCACCATGCTGGTGATTGGCACGATCCTGCTGTTGACCCAGCGGTCGACCGAGCCCAAGCCCTCCGGTCGGCGGAACGCGGCCAAGGGTCGGCCGGCGATCCTGTTGCCGGGCGTTGGCGGAATCGCCGCCATCTTCGTTTTGCTGGGCGGGATCTTCGGCTCGTTCGAGGTGACGACCGTGGCGTTCACCCGGGAAGAGGGCGTCGCCGAGGCGGCCGGCCTGCTGCTGGCGCTGTACGCCGTCGGTTCGTTGACCGCCGGACTGATCTTCGGCGCAATGGCGATCAAGGCGTCATTGGTGCGGCAGTTCATGATCTCGGTGGCGGCGCTGGCCTTGGTCACCCTGCCGCTGCCGTTCCTGAGCACGGTCTGGCTCGTCGCCGCCGGCCTGTTCGTCGCCGGTGTCGCCTGCTCGCCGGTGCTGATCTCCGGGATGGCGTTGATCGAGCGCGTCGTCCCGGCCAATCGGCTGACCGAATCGATGACCTGGGCGAGCTCGGGTCTGGCGGTGGGGATCGCCACGGCCACCCCGCTGGCCGGCGTGGTGATCGACACCCACGGCGCGCAGGTCGCGTATTGGGTGACGTCCGGGTGCGCCATCGGTGCGGCGGTGATCGCGGCGATCGTCTTCCGATCGTTGCGCAACGCGTTGGCCGGTGCGGAGACCCGGGTCGACCGGGTGCTGGCCGGCAGTACCGAGCAGCCGGTGGTCACGCAGGTACCGTGATCATCATGGACACCAGCTCGGGGGCTGAGGTCCGGGATGACGAGCGTTCGCCTGTTGACGAACCGCTTTTCGGACCCGGCAGCATGACATGGCGCGTGCATTCGGATCGGGTTTTCGCGATCGGGGGTGTCCGGGCGCTGATCCTGCAGGCGCTGCACCCGCTGACGATGGCCGCGGTCGCCCAGCAACGCGGCTTCGAAGAGGACTTCTGGGGACGGCTCGACCGCACCGGTCGGTACGTCTCGACCCTGACCTACGCGCCTGCCTCCCAGGCGCAGCGGTTGGCGGCCCAGGTCCGGGGGATCCACCGGAAGCTGCGCGGCACGGACCCGGACACCGGTGAGACGTTCCGGCTCGATCGCCCGGACCTGTTGCTGTGGGTGCACTGCTGTGAGGTGGAGTCGTTCCTGACAACGGCCCGCCGGGCCGGTGCGCCGATCAGCGACGCCGACGCCGACGAGTACCTCCGCGAGCAGCTGCTCACCGCGCGGATGATCGGGATCCCCGAGGCCATGGTCCCGACGTCGGTCCGGGAGATGACGCAGTACTTCACGGACGTCCGCCCCGAGTTGCGACTGACCGATGCCGCGCAGAAGGGCGTCCGGGTGCTCGCGGTCCCGCCCATGCCGAAACGCGTTCGGCTGCTCACCCCGGCGAGGCCGGCCTGGGCGAGCCTGGCCGGCATGGCCTTCGCGCTGCTGCCGAAGTGGGCCCGGCGGTTGTACCGGCTGCCCGGACTGCCGACCACCGACCTGGCGGCGACCGGCGCGATCCGCGCGTTGCGCGCCGGCCTGGTGGTATTGCCCGACAGCTGGATCGGGCCACCCGAAGTGCGGGAGGCCCGCGCCCAGGTCGAGCTGTTCACGCAGCGGGCGGGATGACGGACTTTCGGCCTGCCCAGGGGGAGGGTCGGCAAGGCGGGGAGGCCAGCCGGCCGGGTGACGCCGTCGATCAGTCGGTCGATCAGCCGGTCGATCCAGCTGAACGCGTCCGGCGGATCGCCATCGCGATGGCCGCCCTGTCGCAGAGCGGCCTGACGTACGGCACGAACGAATACGACCTGGATCGCTACACCAAGCTGGGTGCGCTGGCCGCCGATCTGTTGGCCGTCGCCACCGATCGTCCGGCTGAGCACTGGCGGCTGGTCCTGGGCGGTGAGAGTGGTTACGCGACACCGAAGGTGGACGTCCGCGGCGCCCTGGTCGACGACGACGAGCGGGTGCTGCTGATGCGCGAGCGATCCGATGGCAAGTGGTCGCTCCCCGGCGGTTGGGCCGATCCCCTGGACACCCCGTCCCGGGCGGCCGAACGCGAGGTACTCGAGGAAACCGGCTACGGAGCGCGGGCGGTGAAACTCGTCGGATGCTGGGATCGGGACACCCAGGGGCACCTCCCCGTGCTGCCGTTCTCGATCTACAAGCTGTTCTTCCTGTGCGAGTCGACCGGTGAGGTGCAGCCGCCGGATGCGCTGGAAACGCTGGAGATCGGCTGGTTCTCTCTGGACCAGCTGCCGGAGCTCTCGCTCGGCCGGGTCAACGCCAGGCAGTTGGCGCGGATCGTCGCGCACCGGCGGGACCCGTTGCTGCCCACCGAGTTCGACTGACCTTCCTGCGCGCCCTGGTGCAGACCTGACCGAGCCGGAACGCCGCTGTCGGTGGGTCGGTGCACCATGAGCCCATGACAGTGACAGGGAAACTCGAACTCGTCGCGTTCGACGCCGCGGACACCGAAAAGCTCGCCGCGTTCTACGCCGAACTCGCCGGCTGGGAGATCGTCCGCAACGACTCCGGCTGGATCAACATGGCCACCGGTGACGGGCAGGAGATCGGATTCCAGCCCGCGCCCGATCACCTCGCGCCGCAATGGCCCGGCCAGGCGCTCCCACAACAGTTTCATCTCGACCTGTTGATCGACGGCTATCAGGAGGCGGCCGATCGCGCCGTCGGGCTCGGCGCCACCCGCCTCGCCGATGGACCGAGCTGGGTCACGCTGGCCGATCCGGCCGGCCACCCGTTCGACATCTGTCAGCGGGACGGGGTCGGACCGACGATGGGGTTGTACGCCGTGACCATCGACGCCCCGGATGCGATCGCGCTGGCCCGCTTCTACGCCGACCTGCTCGGCATGGAGGTCACCTACGAGGGCCCGGAAGGCGCGCTGATCACTGGGGATGGCAAGAGCGTGATGTTCCAGCAGATCGCCGAGTACAACCCGCCGCAGTGGCCGGATCCTGCACACCCCCAGCAGGCGCATCTGGACATCCTGGTCGAGGACCTGGATGCCGCGGAGGCCAGAGCACTCGAACTGGGGGCAACGCTATTGAAGGGCGGCGGCAAGCAGTGGCGGACGTTGGCCGACCCGGCCGGTCATCCGTTCGACCTCAGTCTTTGAGCGGTAGTCGGTCTCCGAGCGGTAGCTGCATTCGCCGTCCCGGCCCAGCCGTTCGGCGGTCGCGGCGGGGCGAGTGAGCGGCGGGGAAGGGGTCAGCTCTTCTCGTCCGCGGCGGCGGCGGCGTCGACCGGATCTGCGGCGGCAGTGCCGGCGGCGTCGCCGGTCAGTCGGCGCGGCGTCGGCGGCGGCTGCGTCGGCACCTTCCGCGGGATCCAGAATCCGAGCCAGCCGGCGCCGATCAGACCCACCACGCCCATCGCGGCGATACCGAAACCGAGGGTGGCCAGGGCCGTCGTCCCGGCGATCACGAACGGCCCCACGCCATTGCCCGCGTCGGAGAACACCCGCCAGACCCCGAGGAACACCGGCCGCTGGCCCGGCGGCGCCAGGTCCGCACCCAACGTCATCACCAGACCGGCACTCATCCCGTTCCCGATCCCCATCACCAGCCCCACCAGCAGCAGCGACAGCACGGACTGGGTGAACGGCACCAGCAGCAGCGAGATGCCGAGGACCGTCATCGACGGGATGGCCACCCACCGCCGACCGAACCGGTCCATCACCTTGCCGGCCGGGTAGAAGAGCAGCATGTCGATGCCGCCGGAGATCCCGAAGATCACCGAGATCGCGGTTGGGGACAGGCCCAGGTGCTGGCCCCACAGCGGCAGCACCACCTGGCGGGCGGCGCGGACCGCGCTGACCACCAGCACCCCGGTCCCGACCGTCGCGAAGACCGATCGCTGCTCACGCACCACCCTCGTGACCGGCGCCCTGACCGTCCTGCCGCCGCCTGGTTCGTCGTTGCCGGTCGACAGGTCCTTCACCGACAGCAGCACCGCGGCCGCGACCACGGCGGCGACGATGTGCACGGCGTAGGCGCCCCACAGGTCGGTGAAGTGCACCGCGGCGGCGCCGATGAACGGGCCGATGAACAAACCGATTCGAAAGACCCCGCCCAACGTCGACATCGCCGTGGCGCGCAGCCGGTACGGCACGACCTCGGTGACATAGGCCTGGCGGGCCAGCAGCCAGACGGCGGTGCCCGACCCGGTGACGAAGATCGACAGCGCGAAGACGGCGAGGTTCGGCGCGAACATGCAGCCGAGCAGGGCGAGGATCGTCAATCCGGCGGCGCCGATCATCGTCGGCCGCTCCCCGAAGCGGTGCACGATCGCACCCGCCGGGATGTCGGCCGCGATCTGCCCGAGCCCAGCCGTCGCGACCACCAGGGCGGCCATCGCCGGTGAAGCACCGAGCTGGGTTGCCGAGATGACCACCACCGGGGCGATGGCTCCCTGGCCGACCGCGAACAGCGCCGGTGGGACGAAGGCGGCGGGCGCGATGTCGCGCAGGGTCACCTCGACGGGTGCGGGTTGCGCAGACGATGGCAGTGGCGGTGGTGCCGACATCCGATCCATCACCACCCTTCACGTGTCGCGACTGACCCGTCGGTGAAGTTACCCGTGGGAACGACAGCTACCCGGTCGGATGGTGATCACTCCCGCGCAGCGGCAAGCCGTCCGCGGCTGGCGGGAGGTGCGCTGCAGGTCGACTGAACGGTGAGCAGGGATTTCCGACCGCCGTTGGCGGATTCACCCTGCAGAGCGTTCAGTCGACCGGGCGAGCGGCGTCAGCGACCCAGCTCTTCATCGTCCGGCGACCGGTTCGCAGCCCGGTTCACGGCGGACACGACGGCCTTCAGCGAGGCGGTGGTGATGGACGAATCGATTCCGACGCCCCAGACCACCTGCCCGTCGATGGCGCATTCCAGGTAGGCGGCCGCCCGCGCATCACCGCCGGCGGAGAGGGCGTGCTCGACGTAGTCCAACACGCGGACGTCGTACCCGGCCTGCCCGAGCGCGGAGCAGAAGGCCGCGACCGGCCCGTTGCCGCCGCCCCGGACGACCATCTCCTCACCGCCGGAGATGATCCGCGCGCTGAGCTGATCGAAGACGGCGTCGTCGCCGGCGTCCTCCGGGTTCTCCACCCGGGTCCGGATCAGGGTCAGTGGGTCGGCGCGCTCCAGGTACTCCTCGGCGAAGTACGACCACATGGTCTTCGCGTCGACCTCGCCGCCGTCGTGATCGGTGTGGTCCTGCACCACCCGGGAGAACTCGATCTGCAGCCGACGTGGCAGGTCGAGGCCGTGCTCGGTCTTCATGATGTAGGCGACGCCACCCTTGCCGGACTGCGAGTTGACCCGGATCACCGCTTCGTACGAACGCCCGACGTCCTTCGGGTCGATCGGCAGGTACGGCACCTCCCAGGTGAACGCGTCGACATTCACTCCGGCCGCGGCCGCGTTCCGGTTCAGGTGGTCGAAACCTTTCTTGATGGCGTCCTGGTGCGAACCGGAGAACGCGGTGTAGACCAGATCGCCGCCGTACGGATGCCGCTCCGGCACCGCGAGCTGGTTGCAGTACTCGACCGTGCGGCGGATCTCGTCGATGTCGGAGAAATCGATCTGCGGGTCGATGCCCTGACTGAACAGGTTCAGTCCGAGGGTCACCAAGCACACGTTCCCCGTCCGCTCGCCGTTGCCGAACAGGCATCCCTCGATCCGGTCGGCGCCCGCCATGTAGCCGAGCTCGGACGCGGCAACCGCGGTACCCCGGTCGTTGTGCGGGTGCAGTGACAGCACGATTCCGTTGCGGCGCTCCAGGTTTCGGTGCATCCACTCGATGGAGTCGGCATACACGTTGGGAGTGGCCATCTCCACCGTGGCCGGCAGGTTGACGACCATCGGGTTCTCCTCGGTCGGCTGCCAGATCGCCGAGACCGCGTTGCAGACCTCGACGGCGTACTCCAGTTCGGTGCCGGTGTACGACTCGGGGGAGTACTCGAACCGCCAGTCGGTGTCCGGGTACTTCTCGGCCCAGCGGGAGACCTCTTCGGCGCCGTCCGTGGCGATCCGGGTGATGCCCTTGCGGTCCATGCCGAACACCACCCGGCGCTGCAGGGTGGACGTCGAGTTGTACAGGTGCACCAACGCCTGCGGAGCGCCCTCGACCGCCTCGAAGGTGCGGGCGATCAGCTCCGGGCGGGCCTGGGTGAGCACCTGGATCCGCACATCGGAGGGGATGTGATCCTGCTCGATGATCTCGCGGACGAAGTCGAAATCGGTCTGGCTCGCGGCCGGGAAACCGACCTCGATCTCCTTGTAGCCCATCGCCACCAGCAGATCGAACATCCGCCGCTTGCGGGCCGGCGTCATCGGGTCGATCAGCGCCTGGTTGCCGTCGCGCAGGTCGACCGCGCACCACTGCGGTGCCTTGGTGATGACCTTCGACGGCCACGTGCGGTCGGGCAGGTCGATCGGGGTGAACGGGACGTAGCGGTTGATCGGCATGGAACTGCCGCGCTGCCGGTTGTAGGCGGCTTGACCTGCCGGGATGTCGCCGGCCGGGGTACGCAGTCGGGAGGGGGTGGGGGTGCCCATGATCGGTGTCCTTGGGGGGTGGTGCCCAGTGCGCGGCGGTCGTCGCCGGGGTCTGGGCGAGGGAATGACCGGCAGCACAACAACCCGCGACGGAGGAGCCAGTCTCGAGGAATCAGGCTCCGTCGCGGCGGCGAAGAAGCAGGCCGGTCATCGCTCGGACGCCGGACGCTGCGGTGCGCACCACGGGTGGGACTCTACTACCGGGCTCCGCGGCGCGGTACAGGCGGTAGGGCCAGCACTGGGCGCGCTCTCTCTCGAGCACTCGTAGCGGCGGGAGGGAATGTTCGCTTGGCGAGACAAGTTGCCCCAGGCATGAGTGATCTGATTCCCGACGACTACGCCCACCTGCTCGAGCGCCCGCTGTACGGGCACCTCGGCACCATCCGGCCCGACGACACCGTGCAGGTGAATCCGATGTGGTTCGAGTACGACGGGACGAACCTGCGGTTCACCCACACCAAGAAGCGGGCGAAGTTCCGCAACCTGCAACACAACCCGGCGATGAGCTTCTCGATCATCGATCCGGACAACCAGTTTCGGTATCTCGAGCTCCGCGGACGGCTGGCCGACGTCGAGCCGGATCCCACGGGCGCGTTCTACGTCCGTCTTGGCAAGCGTTACGGCAACGACGATCAGCAGCCGCCACCCGACAGCGCGGATCGGGTGGTGCTGGTGATGAGCATCGAGAAAACGGCCAAGCAATAGTCTTCGCCATCGCCTGTTCGTTCACGAAGCCTCCGGTCGACTCGGTCGATCGGAGGCTTTTACTATTCCCATAGTTTGATCCTGTTTGTCGTTCATGCCCCAAGTAACCGTGTGGCGCTGACCAGGGCCGGCGCTCAGCTCACCAACGACCTGACCGGTGTCGACCTGGCGGCGATGCTGTCCCGGCTCGGCGGCAGCAGCGCGCAGGCGACCGCCGACGAGGCGCGAGTCGGTGGCCTGGACACCAACGGCGCAGCCGGGCGCGGCCCGCAGCGGATGCCGTCGACGGCGACAGTGACCCGCACCGGGCCTGAGCGAACAGGGTCAGCTGGGATCGGTCACCGCACCGAGGAAAAGCGGTGCGCCGGTGGTGGTTTCGGAGATCCAGAAGAAGAACGGCCGGTCCGCCCGGACGATGAGCGGCGGTTCCACCGGCGCGCCGCTGCCGGCCATCATCATGGCGGTGGCAGCTGCTGCCTCCGTGCCGTACTGGTCGACTTTGATGACGGCCTGGTGGATCAGGGCGGTGGCGAGCAGGTCGCCCGGATCGCCCGCGATCCCGGACAGATCGGCCGAGGGGCCGAACAGGTCCAGCACTCCGGAATCCATGATCGCTTGCTGCACATCGGGTGTGGAGGTGACGTTGAACTGCGGCATGGTGAGTTCACAGTCCCGGGTGCCCCCCGACGCAGTGACCAACAGGTCTGCGTCGAGACCGGTCAGTAGGGCGTCGAAATTGCCGAGCTCGGGGACCAGCAGCGTCATCTGGAGGTAGTGACCGGCATAGGGAACGGTCGCGGCCGCCCATCCACCGGCCGGGGCCTCGGTTCCGCTGACCCTGGTGGTCATCATCGGCACCCGGACCTCTGATCCGGTCGCGGCGGTGAATGTACCGAGACGCGGTGACCCGAACGGCATGTACCACGGTGCCTTCAGGTAGAGCGCATTCACGAGCACCATCAGCGTCTCGGCGTCGATGGAGCCCTCGGGGATGAGCTGCGGGATCAGGTTGTTGGTGCGCTCGCTGACCCACGAGTTGATCGCCTGACGCATTTGCTCGGGCTGGCCGGCGAAGTCGGCGGCCACCGCGGACACGCCGAACTCCCGGGCCAGGCGGTCGAGGTAGTCCTGGCGAACGGCCAACCCGTCCGCGACCCAGACCTCGTTCGACGCCGTGAGAGTGATGGGGTTCCGACCGAGCTCCGCAGCGGCCAGCGCCTTGGCGATGCCGGTATCGATCGCGGCAATGGCGGCTCCTTGCTCGTCGGCACCGGAGATCCCGAGTGCGGCGTCGAGCTGCGTTGCGGTGTCCCCTTCGGCGCCGGCACGGGCCATCGCCAACACGGCGTAGATCGAGTACGGACTGATCAGGGTGTTCGGCTCGGTTCCGTGCACCCGTCTGAGGAGGTCCGTGCCGAATCCGGCCATAGCCCGTCCGGCGAGTTTCGGATCACCCGGCTGCGTCCGGTCCTCGGCGCTGACCAGCCGCTCCGGGGTTCCGCCCACATCGGTCGAGCTGGTGTACGTCACTCCTGCTCTCTCCGTTCTCCTGTCGCCGGCGCACCCGGCCGCGGCAGTCACCGCGGCAGCCGCGGCGATCCACAGAAATCGACGACGAGAGACCGCAGAGCTGAGCGTCTGAGCATCCATGCCCTACAAGACGGTAGGGGGTCGCAATCAGGTTGCAATCGGACACGGGCCTATTTTTCGGACCTTGCGAGGGACCCTCTGTCCCCGACACGCCCGGCCGGGCGCGGCTCCCCGGGCACATCGACCCGCTTGCCCGTGCTGCAGTCAGCCTGAAGCGGCTGTTCGACCCGACAAGCGAGCCTGGTGTCGGGTGTTTCGTCCCACCTGGCCCGCCCCCAAGCCGGCGCGCATCTGCCGTGACCTGGATCCAGCCGCCGCGACCAGGTTGCAGGGATCAGCGGTAGGTGGTGATCACCTGAGGCGACTGCTGGCTGCCGGCGGCAGCGCATCCCCAGACGATGGAGGTGAGCCACATCGCCGGACCCCAGACCAGCCAGGCCAGTCCCAGAGTCAGGATCCCCACGAAGAGTCCGCCGATGAAGGAGACACCCAGCATGATCAGCGCGCCGGGAACCGTGGAATAGAACATTCCGAACGGGCCGAAGAAGAAGGTCAGCACGAACGCGACGCCGACGGATTTCGGCGGCGCGAGGTTGACGATCGTGGTGCTGCCGTGGGACGCGTAACCGGCCGGCGCGGTGTGCGTGGACCAGGAAGCACCGTCCCACCAGCGTTGCACCGGAACACCCGACGGGTCGGGGTACCAACCGGGCGGGACCGATGGAACCCAGGACGGCGACTGCTGAAGGCTCGGCGGAGCCTGGATCGGTTCCATCAGGGCGGTGCCGGCCGGAGCCGCCGCCACCGTCGCCAACGGTCCGGACACGGTCGACCAGGCCAGCGGAGACTGCCCCTCGACGTCGATCGCCTCACCGGTGTCTCCGGCTCTGATGTGCGACGTCCATTGCGACCCGTTCCACCACCGCTGACCAGCGGGAGCCTCCGGATCGTCATACCAACCGGCCGGAAAACGCAGTTCGTCCATCGACATGTCGGCCCCCATCAGCAGCGTCGGCAACCACCCCGAGGGTAACAGCGGAGCCGTTCCGCCCGGGGTGGTTGTGCTCAGCGCGACAGGGACCGCAAGCGGTACCGATGCCCACCCCTCATGAGGCACCGGTACCGCCCGCGGGCTGTCTGTCAGGCGAGCACTGGACGCCGGCGCAGCAGGAACAAGCCGCCCAGCGCGATCAGGGCACAACCCCCACGGCAGTAGTGCGCCACCGTCAAGACCGGTCGACGCCAACTGCCCGTTGCCCCCGCCTGCTGCCCGATCCGGGTGCCTGCCGTCAGGCTCGACGACTGGGAGACGAACCGGACCGATGCCACGGTCGGGTTGCGATGGAACACGGCGGGTGACGCTGTTGACGTCGTGGCCGCTCGGACGTACTCCGTGCCGGAGATTCCCGGTGTTCCAGGGGTTCCAGGGGTGCCCGAAGTTCCGGGGGATCCTGGGGTTCCGGGCGTGCCTGGGGTGCCCGGGGTGCCGGGGTTTCCGGGGTTCCGGGAGATCCGGGGGTGCCTGGCGTTCCGGTGCAATCGACCGTCGACTGACCGAGCAGCCCGACGGCGACACCGCAGACCGTGACCGGAACGTCGATCACGGTGTCTCCACCGGGAGTGGTCGAACCACCGGCGCCGGCGCAATCGGCAGGGGCGTCACCCACGGCGATGCCGCAGACCAGGACGGGCAGGTTGACCAACGACCCACCGGTCGTCCCTGCGGTCGCTGACGTCGTGCAGCTGCTGCCGGCGTCACCCAGGACACCCGCTGCGATGCCGCAGATCGTCACCGGTGCGTTGACCAGCGGAGTGGCCGGCGTTGTCGGCCGGAGCTGTTCCGCCGGTCGCCGACGCCGTCCCGCAGCTGCTGTCGGCGTCACCCAGCACGCCGGCCCCGATGCCGCAGAGCGTCACCGGTGCGCTGATGACACCATCGGTGGTGCCGGTCGACTCGCCACTGACGGCGGGCGAGCAGGTCGCCCCCGCGTCGCCCAGCACGCCGACCGCGTTGCCGCAGACGGTGATCGGAACGCTGACGAGAATGTCGGTGACCTCGGCCGATGATCCGCCGTTTCCGGCCGGCTCACAGGAGGCCGCTGCATCGCCTGCGACGCCGATCGCGGTGCCGCACACCGTCACCGGCAGGTCGATGACAGCCGTCGATGGTTCCGTATCGGGCGCCGGTTCCGGGCTCGCCGGCTCCGCCGGTGCGTCTCCCGCATTCGACTCCCGGTCGGCATCGAGCACCGTCACCGTGTTGTCGGTGATGGTGATCGGAGCCTCGATCAGTGCCTCCGCGGGTGCGGAATCGGAGTCGGTGCTGGTGTCGCCGGATCCCGAGCTGTTATCGGTGGACCCGTTGTCGGTGTCGCCGAGCACGGTGACCGTGTTGTCGGTGACGGTGATCGGCACGTCGATCACGGCATCGGACTCATCCGCGGCCTGTCCCGCATCGGAGTCGTTCTCGTCTGCTGCGGGCGAGGTGAGGATGCTGATCTCGTTGCCGCTGATGGTGATCGGAACATCGACTGCCTGCGGCAACTGACCGAGATCGAGGTCGACATCGACACCGAGCTCGGCCTGGACGGCAGCCGTGAGGTCGCCGGTGACATCGGTGGAATCGGCCGAAGCGATCCCGGCGCCGAGGAACATCAGACCGCCGGCTGTGACGGCAATCTGTAACGCTTTTCTGACACAGGTGTGCATGACTTTTCTCCCATTGAGATGACTGGATGGAGCGGGCTGCGCACCCTTGGGCGGGCGCGCGTCATCGTCGGAGCGTCAGCGTCGATACGACGGTGACGGCCGAACTGGGAGGAACAATCAGTCGGGCGAGGCGCCCGGTTCGTCGGCGCGGCCGAGCAGCGCGGCGAAATGCTCGTCGGCGGTGGACCCGACGAGGGCGACCGCGTCGGCGCCGGAAACGGGCGTCAGCGCAGGAATCTGCAGGGAACCGGCGAACCCACCGGCACCGCCGGCGGTACCGGGGCAACCGGGCACACCGGTGGGGCCGGGTGCCTGTCCTGGGCCGGGAACGGGCAGGCCGCCCCCGGGGAAGGTCGGATCGGTTGGTGCCGCAACGATCTGCCCGGATGCAAACCCGGACGGCGAGATCGCAGAGTCCGCGGCCAGCTGTCCCGATCCGGCGCCGACCAGGTACCCCGCGAAGGCTTGCACAGCGGTCACCGTGGCGGTGGCTCCGGTTGCCACGGTGCCGGCAGCGGCGGCCTGGTCCGACCCGAGCAGCGAGATCGCCGGCAGCTGAAGCGAGGCGGCCGCCGTGAGCATCGACGTGGTGGCGGACCCGATTGCGGATCCGGACGGGTCGGCCTGATCGACGACCGGGCTGGTCGGATCGACGGCGTCCACAACCGGGAGCAGCGGATCGATCACCGGGGCGACGACGGGAGTCACCACGTCGACAACCGGGGTGACCGCGTCGACGACGGGAGCTACCACCGGCGCGACGACATCGGTGACCGGTTCGACGATCTCGCCGACGCTGTCGACGACCGGCGCGGTCGCGTCGAGCACCGGAGCGGTGATCTCGGCAACGCTCTCGGTCACCGGAGCGGTGACGTCCTGCACGATCTCGCCGGCCGGCTGCACCACGGGCTCCGTCACCTGCGTCACGACATCGACGACGGGAGAGGCGTTTTCGCTGACGTACTCGACTGCCGGCGCGGCCGCTTGGGTGACCTCCTGGACCACCGGAGCCGTCACGGTGATCACCGGCTGGACTGCATCGGCGGCGGCGCCGACGACGGGCTGGGCCGCGGCCGCAACACCTCCGGCCACCTGTCCGGCAGCACCCGAAACATCCTGCACCACACCGCTCAGGCCATCGATCGGCCCGGCGATGGCGTCCGCGGAGGCCAGCGAAATCGCGAGCCAGGCTCCTGCCGTCAGCCCCAATGTCGTCAGGGCGCGAACGACGGTGCGACGCAGCGGGGTCGGCGACGCGCAGGTACCGACAATCACCGTCATCGCGCTCACCCCCACTTGGTCGGCGTACCCCGAAATCGGCGGCCGAAATCAGCACAGCCCCGTTGATGCCTATTCGTTTCCCCAGGGCCACCGTATGTCGCTCCGTGGGTAATCGGCGAGAATTCACCCGGCCGGGGCCAGGTTGGTGACTGAACGCCACGAAGTCACTCTTCGGAGAGCGCACCATCTCGTCCGTGCGACCCCGGGAGTTGAGAAGACCTATGGTGCGGTGGAGGCCGCGAGACGGTCGATATGTCGCCGCAACTCCAGATCCGCAAGACGCAAGGACGAACCGTGAGCACACCCGATTCGACCGGCCCGCCGGGCATCGCACCGCCCGGCGAGCCGATCACCCAGCCACTGCCGGTGGTCGGCGACGCGCGACGGCCGGCCAAGAGTCCGTGGTCGTTCGTCGATGTGTTCGCCGGGCTGGGCGTTGTCCTGTTGTTGAGCACTCTGGTGGCGGCGATCGCCGGCTTCACCGATCTTCGCGGTAGCAACGCGCTGCTGTTTCTCGGCGCCTTGCCGGTATGGATCGGTTTGCTGGGCACCGCCGTGTGGGCATGCCACCGGCATGGCACCGGCAGTCTGGTCCGCGACCTCGCGTTGCGGATCAAGCCGGTCGACCTGGCCATCGGCCTCGGGGTCGGGCTGGCCCTACGGTTCGTGATCGGGCTGTGGGCGCTGGTCTACTCGTCACTCACCGGCCAGCAGCCGAAATCCAATCTCGAGTCGGTGCTGGGCAACGGACTGGGCACCGGGTTCTGGCTGGTGGTCAACATCGCGGCCATCGCGGTGATCGGCCCGGTGATCGAAGAGATCTTCTTCCGCGGGGTGGGCCTGCGATCGGCGTTGGCCAGTCTGCTGCGCCGGGCCGACAAACCCCGGTTCGCCGACCCGCGGCGTCGGGCCCGCGCCGCGATCGCCGCTACCGCCCTGCTGTTCGCGGCGCTGCACCTCAACGAGATCAGTGACCTCACGTCGGCGGTGGTCCTGCTGCCCGGGTTGTTCGTGACCGGCTGGGTGCTCGCCCAGCTGACCATCTCCACCGGCCGGCTGGGTCCGGCGATCGTCTCCCACATGGTGTTCAACGGGGTTGCCGTGGTGGCGTTGTTGTTCCTGCAATAGCGCGCAGAAGGCGAGATCTGTCCACGGCGGATTCAGGGGTCGACGAACTGTCACATGACCGGGCTCACAGCAGGATTTTCTGCACACCGGCGGACGCCGTCGGGCCGGACTTTGCGCGGCAGGGTCAGGTCGCGCGAGGTCGTCCGGCAGCCCTTGCCGAGGGGGTGCGGCTCCGTCCGGCTCGGCCGGGGCGTCGGGTCCCGGCGGGTAGTCTGACGTGCGAATGTGGCCCGGCAACAGTGCCGGGGGACAAATCGAAAGCGGGAACGGCAGTGGGGCTCGTCGTCCAGAAATACGGCGGTTCGTCGGTTGGTACGGCGGAGCGGATCAAGCGGGTCGCCGAACGGATCGTCGCGACCCGCAAAGACGGCAACGACGTGGTCGTCGTCGTCTCGGCGATGGGCGACACCACCGACGAACTGATGGATCTGGCCCAACAGGTCTCGCCGTCCCCGCCGGCCCGCGAGCTGGACATGCTGCTGACCTCGGGAGAGCGGATCTCCAACGCGCTGGTCGCGATGGCCATCTCGTCACTCGGCGCCGAGGCCCGGTCGTTCACCGGCTCCCAGGCCGGGGTGATCACCGATTCGACGCACGGCCGGGCCAGGATCATCGACGTCACCCCGGGCCGGATCCGCGCCGCCCTCGACGAGGGCCACATCGCGTTGGTCGCCGGCTTCCAGGGCGTCAGCCAGGACACCAAGGACATCACCACCCTCGGCCGCGGCGGCTCGGACACCACCGCCGTCGCTCTGGCAGCCGCGTTGAAGGCAGACGTCTGCGAGATCTACACCGACGTCGACGGGGTGTTCTCTGCCGACCCGCGGATCGTCCCCGACGCCGCGAAGCTCGACACCATCACCTACGAGGAGATGCTGGAGATGGCCGCTGCCGGAGCGAAGGTGCTGATGCTGCGGTGCGTCGAGTACGCCCGCCGGTACGGCGTCCCGGTGCACGTCCGGTCCTCGTACAACGACAACAACGGCACGATCGTGCAAGGCAGTATGGAGGATCTGACGATGGAACAGGCTTTGATCACCGGCGTCGCCCACGAGCGGGGCGAGGCGAAGGTCACGGTGACCGCCGTTCCCGATCACCCGGGTGTCGCTGCCCGCATCTTCCGGACCATCGCCGACGCCGAGATCGACATCGACATGGTGGTGCAGAACATCTCCCGCGCCGCCGAGGGGAAGACCGACATCACCTTCACCCTGCCCAAGGGTGACGGTCCGACCGCGGTCACCGCGCTCGAGGCCCGTAAGTCCGAGATCGAGTTCGACCAGATCGTTTACAACGACCATGTCGGCAAGGTGTCGTTGATCGGCGCCGGCATGCGTTCGCATCCCGGTGTGACGGCGACCTTCTGCGAGGCGTTGGCCGACGCCGGGGTGAACATCGACATCATTTCCACCTCGGAGATCCGAATTTCGGTTCTGGTCCGCGACGTGGAACTGGATACTGCAGTGCGGGCGTTGCACAAGGCATTCGACCTCGGCGGGGACGATCCGGCCGTGGTGTACGCAGGAACCGGGAGGTAGCGGTGAGCAGCGGTTTGCGCATTGGTGTTGTCGGGGCGACCGGGCAGGTCGGCGGGGTGATGCGCAGGATCCTCGCGGAGCGCAACTTCCCGGTCGAGCAGATCCGGTTCTTCGCCTCCGCCCGTTCCGCCGGCTCGACGCTGCCGTGGGCCGGGCAGGACATCGTGGTCGAGGACGCCGCGACCGCCGACCCCACCGGGTTGGACATCGCGTTGTTCTCCGCCGGTGCCACCACCTCGCGCGCCCAGTCGCCGCGGTTCGCCGCTGCCGGAGTGACCGTCATCGACAACTCCTCGGCGTGGCGAATGGACCCTACGGTGCCGCTGGTGGTCTCCGAGGTCAATCCCGAGGCCGCCCTGTCGGCGATCGCCGAGCGCGGCAACGGCGTGATCATCGCCAACCCGAACTGCACCACGATGGCCGCGATGCCGGTGCTCAAGCCGCTGCATGACGCGGCCGGGCTGAGCCGGCTGATCGTCACCACCTTCCAGGCGGTGTCCGGCAGTGGGCTGGACGGCGTCGCCGAACTGGACGGCCAGGTGCGGGCGGTGTTCGACGGTGCTGCAGCGCTCACCCACGACGGCAACGCCGTGGAGTTCCCGGAGCCGAAGAAGTACGTCCGCCCCATCGCGTTCAACGTGGTCGCGCAGGCCGGTAACTTCGTCGACGACGGGTCCGGCGAGACCGACGAGGAACAGAAACTGCGCAACGAGTCCCGCAAGATCCTGTCGATTCCCGAGCTGCTGGTGTCCGGAACCTGTGTCCGGGTACCGGTTTTCAGCGGGCACTCGCTGTCGATCAACGCCGAGTTCAACGAGCCGATCAGCGTGGTCCAGGCCACCGATCTGCTCTCCGATGCGCCGGGTGTCGAGCTCACCGATGTACCGAACCCGTTGCAGGCAGCGGGATCCGACCCGTCCTACGTCGGCCGGATCCGCACCGATCCCGGTGTCCCGGACGGGCGCGGACTGGTGTTGTTCGTCTCCAACGACAACCTGCGCAAGGGTGCCGCCCTGAACGCGGTGCAGATCGCCGAAGTGATCGCCGCGGCTCGGTAGGTGCCCGCCGGCACCGTGCGGACGGCCGGGGTGGATCTGGCGTCCCGGGACGATCGCACGGCGCTCGCCGAGATCAGCTGGTCTGCTGCCGGTGCCGTCCTCGAGTCGGTGACGATGGGCGTCGGCAACGACCGGATCATCGCGGTTGCGGACGATGTCGCGCTGATCGGGATCGACTGCCCGCTGGGCTGGCCGAGGCCGTTCACCGATCTCCTGTTGGCCGCCCGCGCCGGTGCGGTTGCACCCGACGCCGGATCGACCGCGGCGCAGAAGCAGGCGCTTGCCTACCGCCGCACCGATTCCGAGGTGCGGATCGCCACCGGGCATTGGCCGCTGAGCGTCTCGGCGGACCGGATCGCCTACCCCGCGATGAGATGCGCCGGGCTCCTCGGGCGGCTGGCGTCGAACGGACACCGCGTGCGGCGCAGCGGTGTCGACTCGTGTGTCGCCGAGGTGTACCCGGCCGCCGCGCTGCGCCGGTGGAACGTGCCGACGACCGGCTTCAAGACCGATCCGGCGGCCCGTGCGGAGTTGGTCCAGCGATTGGTCGGTCTCACCCCGTGGCTGGACTGGTCCGGTTTCGTTGGGCTCTGCGCCGAGCAGCACGACGCGCTGGATGCCGTGGTCTGCGCAATGGTCGCCGGCGCGGTCGTCCGCGGGCGGACCTCGCGCCCGGCCACCGATCTGGTCGAGTTGGCCAACGAGGAGGGCTGGATTCACCTGCCGGACACCGACTTCCTGCACGATCCGGTCGGTTGAACGCTGCCTGTGGACAACTCCCGTTGTCGTTGACCCGACCCGAATACCCTCCGCCGCATGACATCTGCGAAGCGACGGATCAGGGTTCGACGGTGGGCCGTCGTGGTGGTGGCCACGGCCTGCGTCCTGCTGACGGGGTGCTCGACGCAGGTGTCCGGTGCTGTCGCGCCGGTGACCGGCAGTCCCGGCGGAACGATCGTGGACGACGCGGCGATCACGACCGCTTCCAACACGACAGCGGCGGCCCCGTCGGCGGGATCGACGCCGGACAGCAGTGCTGCGACGTCGAGCGGGCCGGCCGGCTGGTCGGCCGAGGTGGTTCCCCTGGGATCGGCGGGGATGGTGTCGCCGACCGGTGAACTGACCGCGCAGGTGATCGGCGACCGGGTCTGTTTCGCACCGGCGGGTGCAGTCGGGTCGTGTGCGGCGTTGGCGCCGGGCGACAGCCCGACCCTCGCCCTGTTCTCTCCGGACGGCGAGTACCTGTTGGTGGTGGCCGGTCACCCGCCGGACATCGGGGCGTACGTGCTGGCGACCGAGGATGCGTCGGTACGGGTGCTCGGCCCCGATGGAGTTCGGGACTTCACCACCGGTTCGGCGCCGCCTCGATGGGACCTGTCCAGTGCGGCGTGGGGAGCGAGCGGATCCAGCGTGCTGCTGCTGCCGATGACGGACCAATCGGCCGGAGATCTGATCGAGTTCGACCTCACCTCGGGCGGCGTCGGCAGCCGAATCGAACTTCCGGCCGAACTGGCCAACAGTTCGCCCAGCCTCTGGGCCGCAGCCGGCGGAATCGCGGTCGTCCCGAACATCGGCGCGCTGCGGGACACCTTGTGGTGGGCGGACACGGAAGGCGGCGGTGTCCGAAAACTCACGGAGGTCGCCGAACATGACGCGTCCCTACTCCTCAGCGCGGTTGACCCGACCGGCCGGATCGTGCTGGTCTGCCCCCGGTCGGCCGCCGGCTTCCTGGGCGCCACCGTGGGCGTCGTGATCGACACCGCGCAGACGTCACCGCTGCTGAAGAACTCGGATTCCTGCGCCGGCGCGGTCTTCTCGGCGGACGGCAGATACCTGGCCACGACCGCGGAGGTGGCCGGGGCCTACCTGCTGACGATCGTCGACCGTGCATCCGGTGAGTCGGTGCTGGTGTCGTCCCTGGACTTCCCGGCCGCGCCAAAGGTTCCGCCGCTGCTGACCTGGCACGGCGACACGATCGTCGCGACCACACTGAGCGGCGATTCCGCGACACCCACGGTGCTGGTCCGGCTGACCCGGTGAGACGTCCGGGTCACTGCGACCGGCTGGCTGGTCAGTTGCAGCCGATGAAGGCCAGCGAGCCACGGTCCCCACCCGGGCCGGCCTCGGACGCCACCACATACCCGCAGCCCTCGACCTCGCCGGAGACCCCCTCGGCCTGCGGCATGGAAGGCATCGGCAACCTGTGATGGGGCCAATCTGGGAAATCGGTGATGTCGGCCGTCGGGTCCGGCGCCGTGAACTCCTGCAGTTCGTCGTAGGTCAACAGCAGCACCCGCCCTGGTTCGGCGGCGACGTCGACCGCGACGTTGCCGGTGAAGAAGGTGCGGAGCGGGATGACCGGGCGCGGCGGGGTGAACTCCCGGACCAACGTGAGCTCCCCGCCACCGGGTGCGCCCCGATAGATGCCGGTCGGCGACTTCCCCTCGTACGGTTTGGTGACGATCACGATGGAGCCGTCCGAGTCGACCATCATGGCGTCGGAGTCGTGCGCCCCGTCCGGATAGGTGTAGCGCCATTCATCGGCGGGCACCGGCTCGGTCGGCGGATCAGCGAGGTCGGGCTCGGCGATCCGGTAGACCACGACATCCTCTCGCACTGCCTCGTTGTCACCGACGCCGCCGATGTACAGACATCGGTCGGCGGACGAGTCGTCGGGCAGCGGCGTCGATCCGCAGTTCGCGCCCGAGATCGACTCCGCGTGCGCCCGGTACATCCCGTCGACGCCGATTGTCGCGAGTACGCTGCCGTCGCTGGCCACCGCAAAGACGACGTCCCGGTCGTCGTCGATCAGGAAGTAGGCACCGGGGTTTCCCTGGGACGCGGCAATCCCGCTGGCCTCGTCGATGGCGCCCGGCGCCAGTTGCACCACCCGCTCGGTGAAAACCGGGTCGACCGGCAGCTGTTCGGGCGTGACGGATCCGGCCGGCGAATCAGTGGTGAGGGGGATTTGCGCGGACGGTGTACTGGGGACCGGGGCGGGATCGGACGAGGCAGTCGTGTCGCTCACGGGCGCTGCCCCGGCTCCTGCGGTGCAACCGGAGATGGCGACAGCAGCCAACACAGCAAAGAGCGGCACGACCCTGCGCCCGTCGATGATGACCACCCCTTCGCCCCGCCCGCACGAGACTACGGCGAGCAGTCACCCTGCGGTGACCTGGCACACCCACCGTCGGGTCGGGCCGCAAGAGCAGGCAGTATCGACCGGGTGAGCATTCGCGTGGTGGGCATCGGCGGCTCGGTGGACGCCGGGTCGCAGTCGGACCGAGTGCTGCGGTCGGTGCTGACTGCCGTCACCGACCTGGGTGCCGAGGTCGAGGTCTTCTCCGGACGCAGTCTCGACCTGCCGCCCTACCACTCGGGCGCGCAACTGCCGGACGAAGCGCGCGACTACGTGGAAGCCGTCCGTCGCGCCGACGCGCTGGTGATCACGTCACCGGGGTACCACGGCACCGTGTCCGGCCTGGTCAAGAACGCCCTGGATTACCTGGAGGAACTGCGCGGCGATCAGCGTCCCTACCTGGACGGGCGGGCGGTCGCCCTGGTCGCGGTGGCCCGCGGATGGCAGGCCTCGGTGGCCACGCTGGGCACCCTCCGACAGGTGGTGCACGCGTTGCGCGGATGGCCCACCCCGCTCGGCTTGTCGATCAACAGCAGCGCCACCACCTTCGACGACGCCGGCCGCACGGACGATCACTCGACGGCCGGGGCGATCGGGGTGATGGCCGGTCAGCTGGTCGACTTCGCGCAGCGGTGGTCGTTGCAGCATCCGAATCCGAATTGACCCACTGACATCTCGGCTTCGGGCCGCCGCGTCCTGCATGCGGATCACTCCGGTGACATCCTCGGTGCATGACGGCCACTCCGACCCGGGCCACCGAAGAACTTCGCGCCGCACGGGATTTCCTGTTCGCCCACCGGACCGACTACGACACGGCTCTGGCCGGTTTCCGCTGGCCGCGGCCGGCCACCTTCAACTGGGGTCTGGAGTGGTTCGACGTCATCGCCGAGGAACGCGGCGCCCAGCCGGCATTGGTGATCGTCGAACAGGACGGCGGCACCCGGTCGTGGACCTACGCCGAACTGTCCCGCAGGTCCGATCAGGTTGCCGGCTGGCTGGCCGCCAACGGAGTCGCTCGCGGTGATCGGGTCGTGCTGATGCTGGGCAACCAGATCGAACTCTGGGAGATCGTGCTGGCTGCGATCAAGCTCGGCGCGGTGATCATCCCGGCCAGCACGCTGCTGACCCCGTCCGACGTGGCCGACCGGGTCCACCGCGGTGATGCCAGGTTCGTCATCGCCAGAGACGTCGACACCGACGCCTTCCTCGGGCTGCCCGGCACGTTCCTGCGAATCGCGGTGGGGCGGCCGGTGCCCGGCTGGATCGAGTACCAGGACACCTCGAACTTCCCGCCGGAAGACTTTGTCCCGGAGGGGGTTTCGCGGGCTGCGGACCCACTGCTGCTCTACTTCACCTCGGGCACAACGGCTCTGCCGAAGCTGGTCGAACACAGCCAGATCTCCTATCCGATCGGGCATCTGTCGACGATGTACTGGATCGGTCTGCAACCGGGAGACGTGCATCTGAACATCTCGTCGCCGGGATGGGCGAAACATGCCTGGTCGAGCGTGTTCGCACCCTGGCTCGCCGGAGCGACGGTGCTGGTGCACAACTTTCAACGTTTCGACGCGGTCGCCCTGATGCAGGTGATGGCCCGTCATCGGGTGTCGACATTCTGTGCACCGCCGACGGTCTGGCGAATGTTGATCCAGGCTGATCTCAGCCAGTTGGCCACCCCGCCGCGTGAGCTCGTCGGTGCCGGGGAACCGCTGAATCCTGAGGTGATCGAGCAGGTGCGCCGCGGTTGGGGCGTCGTCATCCGGGACGGTTTCGGGCAGACCGAGATGACTCTCGCTGTCGGCAACTCGCCGGGGCAGCCGGTGCGGCCCGGATCGATGGGCCGGGAGATGCCGGGATACCGGGTGGTGCTGATCGATCAGGCCACCGGTGAGGCCGGTGACGAGGGTGAGATCTGCTTCGACCTGTCCGCCGACACCGTCGGTCTGCTCACCGGCTACCACGGAGAGCCCCGGCGGACCGCAGAGTCACGCGAGGGCGGTTGTTTCCACACCGGGGATCTCGGCTCGCGGGATGCCGACGGCTACCTCACCTACGTGGGCCGGGACGACGACGTCTTCAAGGCCTCCGACTACCGGATCTCGCCGTTCGCCGTGGAATCGGTGTTGCTGGAGAGTCCCGCGGTCGCCGAGGCCGCCGTCGTCCCGTCTCCCGACGAGACCCGGCTGGCCGTCCCGAAGGCCTACGTCGTGCTCGCCGAGGGTTACCACCCCAACGCCGTGGCAGCGCGGGTGATCTTCGAGCACTCGAAGGAAAGGCTGGCGACCTACCAACGAATCCGCCGGCTCGAGTTCGCCCCGTTGCCCAAGACCATCTCCGGCAAGATCCGCCGGGTGGAACTGCGCGAGCGCGAGGAACAACTGCACGGCAGCAAACCGGCTCCTTCGGCGACTGGCGCGTCGGGGGCAGGCGTTGGCGGCACTGAGTACCGGATCGAAGACTTCCCCGAACTCCGCTGACCCCCCGCGGCCGCATTTCCCGCGGGAGAGCCCAGACTCCGCGCCGATCAACTCCGTCCGCGCGGACGAAGTCGACGACAACTGCCTCATCCGGAACAAAACCCACACGTTCGTCCGCGCGGAGGTAGATGATCGGCGCCGTCAAGGTGGGTCGCCGGGGCGTGGCCGGGGTGCGTTGACCGGCGCCGTCGGGTGGGTCGCGGGTCAGGTGGCGGCGAGAACCTTTCGGACGAAGGCGATCTCGCAGGCGAGTTGGCGAAGCCGCTCGGCCACCACCATCGACCCGTGGCCGGCGTCATAGCGGTAGAGCGCGTAGTCGGCGCCACGCTCGGCCAGCGCGTCCAGGTAGTTCTCGATCTGCCGGATCGGGCAGCGGGGGTCATTCTCCCCGGCCAGCACCAACACCGGCGCGCGCACCCGGTCAACGTAGGTCAGTGGCGAGGAATCCCGGTAGGCGTCCGGGACGTCCTGCGGCGAGCCGCCGAACAGGGCACGGTCGTACGCACGGAGCTGTTCCATCTCGTCCTCGTACGCAGCGACGTAGTCCGCGACCGGGACGCCGCCGACGCCGGCCGCCCACCGTTCGGGCTGCACCCCGAGGGCGAGCAGCGTCAGATAACCGCCCCAGGAATAGCCGGAGATCACCGAACGAGCCGGATCGACGACGCCCTCGGCGATGAGATGGTCGTGCACGGCGGCGATGTCGGCGAGCTCGGTGTGCCCGATGCGCTCGGTCAGCGCGTCCCGCCAGGCGGAGCCGTATCCCGTCGAGCCGCGATAGTTCACCTGCACGACGGCATATCCGGCGTCCAACCAGGCCGCCCGGCTCGCGTCGAACGAGTCCTCGTCGCCGGCGGCCGGCCCGCCGTGCACGGCGAAGACGGTGGGCCAGGGCGCTGCCCGGTCGACCGACGGCGCCTCGGACCGGGTCGGAACAGCCAGCAGCGCGTGGATCCGGCCACCCGGCCCGTCGACCCAGACATCCGTCACCGGTTCGGATCCCGGCGCAGGATCGCCGGCGGGCGTCAGCAGCAGGTGGTCGGTACCGGCCGGTTCCAGGACCCGGAGCTGCCCCGGTGCTGCTGCGCTCGACCAGCGGTACCAGATCGATCCGTCCGGTCTGACGGAGGCACCCGACACCACCCCGGCCGGCACCGGCACGGCGCTGAGTTCACCGGATGCGAGGTCGTAGCGGTGGACGGTGGTGCGGCCGGCGTGCGTGTGCACGACCAGCAGGGCCTGCCCGTCCGGATAGAAGTCGGCATCCAGGTCGCCGGGCAACTCGATCGACAGTTCGGTGACCGAACCGGTGGACAGATCCCAGATCAAGAGCTCGTCCCGGCCCCGCCGTTCGTGCCCGACCAATACCCGCTGATCGCCCGGGATCGGTGAGAACGTGATCACCGCAAGGCCTTTGCCGGGCGCATCGGACAGTTCGGCGATCACCTCACCAGACGGAATGGACAGCGCACGCAGGGCCGGGTATCGGGAATCGCCGTGTTCGGAATGCGAGAGCACCCACATGGTCTCATCGGTGGCGAGGGCACCGACGCCGGCGTCCTCCACATGGTGATAGACGATCTCCGGGTCTGCACCGGCCACGGACAGGTGGATCCGGGTGCCGTCATCGTCGGAGAACCCGGCCAGCACGACCGTTCGACCGACCTCCAGGCCGGCGGAGTACCCGGGTGACACGGTCGGCAACGCGGCGGTCGCCGACTCTTTCGCGGCGCCGGCACCGAACGGCTGCACCCGCCACGAGCCGAACTCATCACCGGCGTCGTCGTCGAACCACCACAGCTGCGTACCGTCGGCGGACAGCGCGGCGTGCACCGTGCCGTCCGGTCGATCGGTCGCCGGCACCGGTTCGCCGCCGGTCACGTCCCAGCAGGAGATCTCGTACTTACCGGTCGCGTTGGACACGAAGGCAGCGGCGCCGGGAGCGTCCCTGGCCCAGGACGGCAGGCTGACCCGCACCGCCGAGAACCTTTCCCGCCAACGATTTTCGGCCACCGGGTCGTCGAACAGCGCAGTCGGGACCTCGGCCACCGGATCAACGGTGGTGCGGGGCCGGACGGCCGGTTGGGTCAGTACCTGTTGCTCGGAATCCATGCGTGCATCCTGCCTCGTGCCGTGGGGAGGACGACGAACCGGTCAGCCGCGGAGCTCCCGGGCCAGGACCACCGCGGCCCGCCGAAGCTGCCGGACCGCACCGGCCACCCGGTCGGGCGTCAGCTTGTCCTCGCGGCCGGCAAGGCCGAGAGCGAGCGGCTCACCGCCGATCGGCACGGCGACCCCGCGCACATCCGTGTGCCGTTCGTGGTCGCTCATGGCGAAACCCTCGCCGCGGATCCGGTGCAGCTCGCGCAACAGGCCGGTCGGTGATCCAAGGGTCGAGGACGTGGGCTGCGGCATGCCGGTGATGGTGACAGCACGCATGACGGCTTCGTCTGCGAGCTGTGCCGCGACCGCCTTGCCGGCGGCGTTGTCGTGCAGCATCGCCAGATCGCCGATATTGGGCACCCGGGCGTCCATCGGCGGCCGGCTGGAGACCCACAGGTAGCGGATGCCGTTACCGTCAAGGGTCGCGAGCAGGCTCACCGGGACGTCGGCGCTGGTCAGCCTGGACATCAAAGGTCTTGCGGCCAGCAGGAGCTGCTCCCAACGACCGTTCGCGAGCGGACGGGAGCCGGCGAGCGGGGTTCCCAATCGGTAGCCGATGCCGTCGTCGGAGCGGATCACGTATCCGTGCGTCTCCAGCGCGGCCAGGTAGCGGAAGGCCGAACTCTTGGGCAGCATCACGGCCGACGCCAGGGTCGACAACGTCATGCCGGTCGGATGTTTGGCCAGCAGATCGATGATGTCGCAGACACGGTCGACAGCACGAAGCGGGTACATGCTGTGGCGTGTGTCCACGGCCTTGGTCACCACGAATTCCCTCTCGACTACGACTGGATCACGAGTCGGCCCGACCTCGGGATCAGTGGTGTCCCTCAGCGGCCGCGGGCGCAGAGCCGTCGTCGCCGAGTGCGGCAACCGTACGTTTGCGCCGGATGGCAGGTCATCATCCGTTTGGATTGATATTTGTTGCTCCAAGGTTTGAGACGCACGAGTTGAGTGCTCATGACGCGATGAGGGCCGTCGATGTCCGAGGCGTAGGTCACTCTCCGCTCACGGCAGCGGGAGGCTTGAGGCGCCGAGTCCACTCTGAAGCAGGCGTAACCGGACAACAAGCGAAGAGTGGAGCGGGCGACTGGTCTCGCATGGAGCAATCAGTACTCCATTTGCGGAGAGCTAGCGCTGGGGCGCCTGACCGCCGGAAGGACGCGTCCAGCCGGGCGGTCGCAGGAATCCGGACCGTTCGACAGACGCCGGCGGATTCGCGCGCATTTCTTTGACCAACTTTTCGGCTCGGGGATTGATCTGCATGTTTCCAGCCGAATGTGGGAATCAATTCGTAGATTTCACGAGCAGAACATGGGAACGGCAGAGGCCCGATCCGGAACTCCGGATCGGGCCTCTGACCTTGGTCGGGGTGACAGGATTTGAACCTGCGACCTCTTCGTCCCGAACGAAGCGCGCTACCAAGCTGCGCCACACCCCGGAGGCCTCGACGAGTCTAGCCGATCCCGATAGGTGCAGCGGACCAACGAATCCGCGCTAGCGGGGCCAAATCCGAATGAGGCGCGACTGTTGCTCGTGTCGACGGCGTCCCAGCGACGAAGCCCGGCATCAACTCACCCTGACACCACCGCGCGGCCGTCTGAGCCTCACCCGCTGCTACTGAGCGACCTCCCTGGGAGTTGTGAAGTGACACCGCAAGATGCTCAGTCGCGCTACGGCTGCGGAGCTACGAGGACCGCGGACGCAAGGTGATCAAGCTCGCCTCCGGCCGGCAGCAGAATCGGATCGGAAGGTACGGGCTGGTGCCCAGGCCCGCCGACACGTTCAGCATGGTGTGCGAGCCCCAGCGGGACAGACCGCGCGCCCTGGACCGGTCGATCCCGCAGTTCGTCACCAGGGCGCCCACTCCTGGCAATCGCACCTGCCCACCATGTGTGTGTCCGGCGAGCACCAGGTCGTAGCCGTCACCGGCGAACAGATCGAGCACCCGTGGCTCCGGCGCGTGGGCGACACCGATCCTGACCACCGCGTCCTGCTCGGCCGGGCCGGCGATCCGGGCGTACCGGTCGCGCCGGGTGAACGGATCGTCGACCCCGGCGAGGGCGATGCGCTGACCGCGCACGGTCAGGGTCGCTGTGGCGTTGCTCAGGTCGGCCCAGCCACGCTCCAGCTGGGCGGCCCGCAGGTCCTGCCAGGGCAGCGGACGACCCTTGGGTTTGGGCCGGGCCGAGGTGAAGTAGTGGTGTGGCGACTTGGGCACCGGGGCGTAGAAGTCGTTGTTGCCGAAGACGAATGCCCCCGGCACGTCCAGCAGGTCGCCGAGTGCGGCGACGGCCGCCGGCACGGCCCGCTGGTGCGACAGCGTGTCTCCGGTGTTGATCACCAAGTCGGGCCGCAGATCGGCCAGCGCGGACACCCACGCCGTCTTGTGCGGCTCCCCGGGGGAGATGTGCAGATCGGAGATGTGCAGCAGGCGGATCGGCCAGGCGCCGCGGTCCAGTACCGGCAGATCGATCCGGCGCAGGGCGAACATCCTCGGTTCCACCAGCGTCGAAAACGCCAGGGTGCCCACACCGGCCGCGCCGATCGATCCGGCGGCGAGCAGCGCGCTGCGCAGCGAAGGCATGGTGGTCGGCCTCATCGATTCGTCGGGCGGTGTCGCGGGTGGTCGTCGGCGGGAGGAACGGTCCCGCGTCAGCCGCTACCACCTGCGGAGACGATCAGGCTGATCGCGCCACCCGGCAGCGCTGTCGACTTGGGGTTCTGGTCGACGACGATGTTCACGGCCGTACCGGTGTCCTGCTTGGCCGCGACCTGCACGGTGAAGCCGGCAGCGGTCAGCTGCGCCTTGGCGTCGTCGACGTTCTTGCCGACGACCGACGGCACCTGGGTGTTCGCGGACCCCTTGAGGTAGGACGAGACGGCCGGCCGGAAGAAGGTGTCCTGCTGGCCTTCCTTGAGCGGCTTGATCGCGCTCATCCAGGTGGCGGCCGGCACCGACCCGCCCGACATCCCTTTGCCGCTCTGCATGGCTTCGTCGGTGCTGCAGGTACGGATCGGGTCCTTGCAGATCGACTGCGGTCGCGGTTCGGAATCCCACACGATCACCGACGCACTCATCTCGGGAGTGAACCCGAGGAAGGCGGAGGACTTGTATTCCTGGGTGGTCCCGGTCTTGCCGGCAGCGGTCCAGCTCCAGCCGGCATTGGTCGCCGCAGCAGCGGCGGTCCCGTCGCCGGTCAGGTCACCCTCCATCGCCACCGCAAGGGTGCGGGCCAGCTCGGCCGGGACCGCCTGCTCGCAGGGCGTCTTGTCCCAGGTGACGAACTTGCCCTCGCGGTCGGTGATGGTGTCGATCGGGGTCGGCGGGCACCACTTGCCGTCGGAGTTGATGGTGGCGCCGACGTTGGCGAGCTCGAGCGGGCTGACCGGAGACACCCCGAGGGTGAACGAGGCCATCTTCTGGGCAACGACCTGTTGGGTGTAATCGGTGCCCGCACTGGCGAAGGCGGGGTCGACCAGGCCGGCGTCCAGCGAGTAGCCGCGCAACCCGAGCCGGACTGCCATCTCGGCGACCTTCTGCAGTCCGACCTGGTCCTCCAGCGCGACGAAAGCGGTGTTCGGCGAGGTCGCCAAGGCCTGGGCGAGCGTCAACCTGGCCGGATAGCTGCCGGAGTTGCCGAAGGTGTTGGCCGGGACAAGTGGGCTGGTGTATTCGGCGGGCACGTCGATCTGGGCATTGGTACCCAGACCCATCTCCATCGCCGCGGCGGCCGTGAAGATCTTGAACGTCGAACCGGCACCCAGCGGGGCGAAGGTGGTGGTCAGCCGCTGCACGGTTTGACCCTTCGCGACGTCGAGTCCGTAGGGTCTGTTCGCGGCCAGCGCCAGCACCTTGCGCGGTTCGTCCTTACCGACCACCGCGACGGCGTTGGCCAGGCGCTCGACGCCGGGAACGGTGGGATCCGCGTTCGACGTGGCGGCCGCCTTCGCCGAGGCCATCACGGCCGGATCCAGCGTGGTCTTGATCGTCCAGCCACTCCTGCCGACCGTCTTGGCGTCGAACCCGGCCGCCGACAGGTAGTCCAGCGCGTACTGGCAGAAGAAGCCGTTGGTCTCGGAGTTCTCGGCCGGGATGCAGCCGTTGCGGGTCCGGTTGGGGTTGAGCCCCAGATCCTGTTTCTTCGTCTCCTCGGCGGTCGCCTTGGAGAGCCGACCGGCGTTCACCATGACGTCGAGCACCAGGTCGCGTCGGTCCCTGGCGTCCTGCACGTGGTTCTCGTCGAGCGGGTTGTACTTCGGCGGGTTGTTGACCATCCCGGCCAGCAACGCCGCCTGGGACAACGACAATTTGTCCGCCGACGTGCCGAAGAACCACTGCGACGCGGCTTCCGCGCCGTACTGGGACGGGCCGAAGGCCACCAGGTTGAGGTAGCGCTCGAGGATCTCGGCCTTGCTCAGGCTCTGCTCGAGGCTCAGCGCCATCTTGGCTTCGCGCAACTTGCGGATGGGGGTGGTAGCGATCGCGTCGGCCTTCTCGGCCTCGGTCTTGGCCTCCACCAGATAGAGGTAGTTCTTCACGTACTGCTGGGTGAGGGTCGATCCGCCCTGCGGGGAGTTGCTGGTGGATTGCGCGTTCCGCAGCAGCGCCCGGACGGTGCCGCGCCAGTCGACGCCCTGATGCTGGTAGAACCGGCGATCCTCCATGGAGATCACCGCGACCTGCAGATAGTCCGAGATCGACGACAGCGGGACGTAGACCCGGTTCTGCTCGTAGAAGGTGGCGATCGGCGCGCCGTTCGCGTCGGTGAACGTCGTCCGCAGCGGGATCTCACCGTCCAGCGGGTCCGCCTTGGCGTCCTCGATGGCCGTGGTGACCTCGTTCGAGGCCAGGCCGAGCCCGACGGAATAGGGGAGCAGCAGACCGGCCACCAGCACCCCGGCCAACAGGGTGCCGAGCACCAGACGTCCGAGACCGCTCATAGCACGCACCGACCCAGCCTACCGGCGGCCACGTGTGAGGACCGTGATCCCGGGCTGAGAGAGCCGGGCGAAGACGGGCGTGAAATCAGGCGGCGGTGAGCCGTCGACCGATCTCGCGGAGGGCCGGCAGGTCGTGCGCGTCCGACGGCAGCGCAGGCACTTCGATCACCGGCAGATCGGTGTGCACCCGGTCGAACCTGGCCCGCATGTGCAGTTCCGCCGACCTGACGGCCAGCCGGTCGGCGTGGATCCGGAGTACCGCCGCCGTCAGCGGAGAACCCTTCGTCAGCTTGTCGGCCCCAGCTTCGGCCGTCCCGAGCGACAGCTTGGCCAGCGGGGGATGGGTCCGGTTCAGGACGAGCCCGGCCAGTGGCATGCGCTCGGCCCGCAGCCGGTCGGCGAAGTACGACGCCTCCCGCAGCGAATCCGCCTCACAGATCGACACCACGACGAACTTGGTCCCGGGAGCACGCAACAGCTCGTAGGTGGCCTGGGCGCGTTGCCGGAAGCCGCCGAACATGTCCTCGAACAACTGCACGAACTGGGCGGCGTCCTGCAGCATCTGGCCACCGAGGATGGTGGTCACCGCCTTGGAGAACAGCGCGAACCCTGCCCCGACGATCTTCATCACACCGCGGCTGGGCGTGGCCAACAGCTTGATCATCCGGCCGTCCATGAACGACGAGAGCCGCTGCGGGGCGTCCAGGAAGTCCAGCGCGGAGCGGCTCGGCGGGGTGTCGACAATGATCAGGTCGAACTGTCCGGTGGCGGCCAGGGTGCTCAACTTCTCCATCGCCATGTACTCCTGGGTGCCGGAGAACGAGGTGGAGATCACCTTGTAGAACGGGTTGGCCAGGATCGCCGCAGCCCGTTCCGGGGTGGAGTGGGCGGCCACCATCTCGTCGAACGTGCGCCTGGTGTCGAGCATCATCGCCCACAGCTCGCCGCCCTCGCCGGCCAGCTCGATGTCCACCCGCCGCGGATCGTTGTCCAGCTCCTCCAGGCCGAGCGACTGGGCCAGCCGCTTCGCCGGGTCGATGGTGAGCACGGCGACCTTGCGGCCCGCGTCCGCGGCCCAGAGCGCCATTGCGGCGGCCGTCGTGGTCTTGCCGACACCTCCGGAGCCGCAGGTGACGACGATCTTCGTGCGGTTGTCGGCCAGCACCGGTCCGAGGTCGAGCTTCGGCCCGGTCATCGCTGCGCCTGATGCTTGCGCGGAAGCTGCTTGTTGCGGCCCAGATTCATACGACACCCTGTTCCGTGAGCCGATCCGCCAGTTCGTACACGCCGCCGAGGTCGGCGCCGTCGACGAGCCGGGGCAGTGACAGCAGCGGCAGGCCGGTGGCGGCGAGCTGCTGCCCGGCAATCCGCCTCGTCCAGCACCCGGACCGCATGATCGGCCGCCTGGGTGGCCAGGCCCTGCACCATCTCCGCTGACGCAGCGATGCCGGCCTTCTTCAGGCCGGCGGACAACTTCGCGATGTCCAGGTCGCCGGCGGCCGCGTCCTCGATCGCGCGGGCCGGCAGCTGGGATTCGGTGGCGGCGTTGACGATGATCGTGCCGACCGACAGATCGGCCTCCCGCAGGTGCTCGATCGCCTCCAGCGTCTCGGTCACCGGCATGTCCTCCAGCAGGGTGACCAGATGCACGATGGTGTTGGGGGAGTGCAGCAGGCGCACCACGCCCTCCGCCTGGCTGTGGATCGGCCCACGCTTGGCCAGGCCCGCCATCGCCTCCGTGACGGACAGGAAGGTGACCACCCGACCGGTCGGCGGCGCGTCCATCACCACCTCGTCGTAGACCGGGCGGTTGTCCGTCCCGGTGCGGGTCACGGTTTCCTTGACCTTGCCGGTGAGCAACACGTCCCGCAGACCAGGAGCCAGGGTGGTGGCGAACTCCACCGCCCCCATCTTCTTCAGGCTGCGGCCGGCGAACCCGAGGTTGTAGAACATCGCGAAGTATTCGAGCAGGGCCGCCTCGACGTCGATGCACAACGCCCTGACCTCGCCCCCGCCGGTCGCGATGGCCACCTTGCGTTCCTCATAGGGCAGTGGCGGGACGTCGAACAACCGGGCGATGCCCTGCCGCTCCTCGACCTCGACCAGCAGTACCCGGCGGCCGTTCGAGGCCAGCGCCAGTGCCAGCGCGGCGGCAACAGTTGTCTTGCCGGTGCCACCCTTTCCGGTGATGACGTGCAAGCGGGCACGACGGCAGTCGGCCGTCCAGGCGGATGCCTCGGCGTCCGGCTGCGACGGTTCGGCGGTCGCCTGGCGGGATCGGGCGGCTGTCATCGCTGCTCGGCGTCGGAGATGGTGATGGCAACATCGGCCCCTGACTCGAGGGTCCGGCCCACCGTGCAGTTCCGGTCGATGGCCCTCCGGACAACGGTCAGCACCCGTTCCCGGTCGGCCTCGTCGAGGGTGGACAGGTCGACCAGGATCTCCTCGTGCAGCTCCGGATACCGTTCGTCCCGGTTCGGACCGGCGACCCGCACGGTGACCTTGACATCGGGGCCCAGCCGGCGGGACAGCGAGTGATCGGCGCTCATCCCGGCGCACCCGGCCAGGGCCAGCTTCAACAGCTCACCCGGGGTGAAGACGTCACCGGCTTCGACCGGACCCATCCGGACCTGCGCGCCGCGGGCGTTGTGGCCGGTATAGCGGCGGGTGCCGACACGCTCGGCCCAGAGGCCGTCCGCGCGCGGATCAACGGAGTGAGCGGTCATTCGCTCAATCCTGCCAGGCGATGCTGCGGGACCGTCCGCGCTTCCGGCGAGCGGGTGACGAGGGCGGGCGAGCCGGAGATCCGCCGACCCTTCTGGTGGGGTTTGCGCACCAGGTGTGACCTGGGCCGGGCAGGGTGGGGCGATGGCCGGGAGAATGCTGTCCGTGCGCTTTCCCCTTTCGCTCGGTCTGACGCTGGGCACGATGGCGTCGGCGCACGTGTTGTTGCAGCGTGTCGTCCCGCAGGCCGACCTCGCAGTCGGAGCCGGGATGGTCGGCGGGCTGACGGCCGTTGCCGTGGCGAGCGACATGACCGTCGACGACGTCGGATTGGCCAAGCGGCGATGGGGCTCGGGGCTGCGCTGGGGGGCGGCCGCCGCGGCGATCGTGGCGGCCGGATACGGGATCGCCGCCTTGATCCCCGCGGTCCGGGAGATCACCCCCGCATCGACCATGTCGTGGCAGTCGACCGTGCTGCAGGCCGCGGTGGTGATCCCGCTGGCCACCGTCATCCCAGAGGAATTCGCATTCCGTGGGGTGTTGTTCGGGTTGCTGCAACGTCAGTCCGGTCGCCGGGTCGCCACCGCTGTCTCGTCGGCGTTGTTCGGGTTGTGGCATGTGTTGCCGGCACTCGGTGGTGGGGCGGCGAACGCTTCGGCGGTGGGGGTGGTCGGGGATTCGACGGCGGGCGTCGTGCTCCGAGTAGTCGGCACGGTCCTGTTCACCGGTCTCGGCGGGGTGGTGTTGTGCGAACTGCGTTCCCGAAGCGGCAGTCTGCTGGCGCCGATGGGGTTGCACTGGGCCATCAACGGGTTCGGTGAGTTGTTCGTGCTGGCGGTCTGATTCGCCCGGTGACCCTCCGATATTTTCCAGACATTTCGGTCACCCTCTTGGCGGTCGTGGCAGCAACAGCGACAAATTAGCGTGCTGCGAGCGGCGCCTTCGGGCCGTTCCGCACCATTCTGCGAGGGGGCTTTCATGCGGCGGATTCGGTTGTTCCTGCTCGCCTGCACTGTTGCGCTGAGCTCGATCGTCTGGTCGGCGGGCCCGGTTGCGGCCGCTGCGGATGACGAGGTCTACTACCTCGCGCTGGGCGACTCGTTGGCGGTGGGCTATCAGCCGGACGGAACCACCGGGAAGGGTTATCCCGATCAGCTCTACCCGCAGCTCAAGGCCAGAAATCCCGACCTCCAGTTCAAGAACCTGGGTTGCTCGGGCGCGACAACGGTTTCGATGATCGGTGGGACGGACGATCCGACGAGTGGTTGTTATGAGAAGTATTCACTCGGCAACCAGTTGGACCAGGCCATCGATTTCATCAAGTCCCACCGGGTCGCCTATCTCACCATCGACATCGGAGCCAATGACGTCGTCAACTGCGTCAAGCCGCCGACCATCGACGACGCGTGTTTCAACATGGGTCTGGCCACCGTGAGGTCGAACCTGGACACGATTCTGGACGAGTTGCGCGCTGCCATCAGGGGATCGGACAACAAGCGGTTCACCAAATCCGCCGGAATGACGTATTACGACCCGACCCTGGGCGCCTGGGCATTCGGCTTTCCGGCACTGGCGCTGGCGTCCGTCGGATATGTGACGCGATTGAACGCCACCGAGGCCGGGCAATATCTGACCCATGGGTTCCGCGTCGCACCGGTGGCCAGCGTGTTCCAGACCTACGACTTCCGCATCAATTCGACCACCCAACGGCCGAACAACGTCCAGTTCGTATGCGACCACACCTGGTCCTGCTCGTTGGGGGATATCCATGCCAACAACGACGGCTACCAGGTGATTGCGGATACGTTCGCCGGCGTTCTGCGCTGGTGATGTCCGGTCAGTCGACCAGGGCCATCGCGGCGATGACGATCAGTAGCACGACGGACAACCCGGCGCCGACCCAGATCGGCAGGAAGAGGCACAGCACGAACCCGACCGGGATCACGATCGCCGCGAGCAGGGCCCGCTTGGTCGCCTGAGCGGTCGTCAAATCCGGTCGCTCACGTTGGCTGTCGTACCAGAGCAGTACGAACACGATCAGCAGCACGGCGACGATCGCCGCCGCCACCCAGTGCCACCCATCGATCATCGATCCACAATAGGAGGTCGGGGCGCCCGGGGTTCTAGAGTCTGGTGCATGTCAAACCCCTCGACCGCGCGTCGGACCTTCGAGTACTCCACCGTCCCGCTGATCACGCACGCCACCAAGGCCATCCTGGACACCTGGGGCGAGGACGGCTGGGAACTCGTGCAGGTCGTGCCCGGACCCAACCCGGAGCAGTTGGTGGCGTACCTGAAGCGGGAACGGGCATGACGGTCAAGGACCGGCTCGCCGAGCTCGGGATCGAGCTGCCGCCGGTTGCCGCTGCCGCGGGTTCGTACCTGCCGAGCGTCCAGTCCGGGAACCTGCTGTTCACGGCCGGCCAGTTGCCGTTCGTGGACGGTCGGCTGCCGGCGACCGGCCGGGTCGGTGCAGAGGTCTCGCCCGAGGACGCCAAGGGATACGCCCGGGTCTGCGGGCTGAACCTGCTCGCCGTCATCGATGCGGCGGTCGGGCTGGACAAGGTCGAGCGGGTCGTCAAGGTGGTCGGCTTCGTCGCTTCTGCCGAGGGTTTCACCGGTCAGCCGGGCGTGATCAACGGCGTCTCGGACCTGTTTGCGGAGGTCTTCGGGGAGTCGGGCCGGCACGCCAGGTCAGCGGTCGGTGTCGCCGAGCTGCCGCTGGGTGCTCCCGTAGAGGTAGAGGCCATCGTCCAGGTCGGCTGATCCAGTTCGTCAGCTGGACCGCTCGTCAGGCGATGGTGCGAGATCGGTTGTGGGCGTGCGCATCCCGCATGCCCGGATGGTCCAGGCGTGGGTCGTCGGTCTCGACGCCGGCCGCGATCGCCTCGAGATACCGGCGATCCGCTGTCCAGCGGGCCCGAGCCTCCGGCCGGCCGACGGCGGGTGAGCCGTGCCCGGGAACGATCACCTCGGCGCGGTCGACCCACGGTCGCAGGAGGTCCAGGCCGGCGGCGTAGTCGCCCGGACCGGACTCCTCCAGCAGGGGCAGTTCGACGTCGCTGAGCATGTCGCCGGCGATCAGCGCCTTCGCCGCGGGGACCCACAACGCGGTGTGGCCGGGGGCGTGGGCGTCGTGGGTGATCAATTCGATCGGCGGCCCGGCCCACGGAAGCCGCGGCTCCGTGGTCGGCGTGACGATGCCGACCAACGCCGTCAGCTCCTCCGGCCAACCGGTGCCCAGTGCTTCGATCAGCTCGCCTGCGCCGCTGCGCCGCCACGAGCGCGGTCGGCACCGAGGCCCATCGAACGGCGCTGCGCCACCGCGGGTGCCACAGCAGGTGGTCGTGGTGGGCATGCGTGGCGAACCCGGCGGCGACGGTGATCGCCCTGTGCCGCAGGTCATCCGCGATCCAGCCGAGTTCGTCCGGTTCCCAGGCCGGGTCGATCAGCAGGGCCTCGTCGTCGGCCAGGATCACCGTGCTGGTCGTGTGATCGCGGCGGCTGATGGTGACGCCGAGCCGCACCGGCCCGTCGGTGAGCCACCTCCAGCTGCCCGCCATCGGCCAACGGTAGCCAGCCGGCCCGCCCCACGGCGAACCGATCCAGCGTCACGGCTAGGTTGAAACCCATGGCCAGCAACGCCGCCGAGGGCACCCGCGGGCCCGGCGATGATCGCACCGCCGTCCGGCCGGCCGCCACCGTGATGCTGATCCGGGACGTTCCCGACGGACTCGAGGTCTTCGTGCTCCGCCGGGTGCCGGCGATGGAGTTCGCGCCGGGCATGACCGTCTTCCCCGGCGGCGCGGTCGATCCCGTCGACCGGGGCGAACTGGAGTGGATCGGACCCGACCCTGACTGGTGGTCGACCCACCTGGGCGCTCCGGCGCCTGCGGCCGCCGCCCTGGTCGTCGCGGCAGTCCGGGAACTGTTCGAGGAGACCGGGGTGCTGCTGGCCAGTGCGCCGGGCACCGATCTCGTCGGCGGACTGACCGAGCAGAGCCGGCTGGACATCCTGGACCGGCGCAGCGGGCTGCCCACCGAGCTGGCGGCCGCCGGACTGCGCTTGCGGGCGGACCTGTTGCGACCCTGGGCCAACTGGATCACCCCGCCGGGCCGCACCCGGCGCTACGACACCTTCTTCTTCGCGGCCGCCCTACCGGACGGGCAGCAGGCCGAGATGCTCACCACCGAGGCCGATCTCGGTCAATGGCGCACGCCGCAGGCGTTGTTCGCCGAGCGTGACGCCGGCATCACCGCGTTGATGCCGCCGACGGTGGCGATGCTGAACGACCTCGCCGAGTTCGGATCCGTCTCGGCCGTGATGGCCGCGCAGCGGGTGGTCACGCCGGTGCGGGTGCGGCCCGGCGATTTTCCCGACGTCGACGCTGCGGAAGGAAGGACGACGCGATGACGAGCGCCCAACCCAGGAAGGTGACGGAGCAGGCGTCGGTCATCCTGGCGCCCAATGCGGGACCGATGACGTTGGACGGCACCAACTCCTACCTGCTCGCCGGCCCCGGCGCGACGGGTTCGATCGTGGTCGATCCGGGTCCGGACGACGCGGGTCACCTGGCCGCGCTGGCCGACGCCGGCCCGGTGGAACTGATCCTGATCACGCACCGGCACCACGACCACACCGATGGAGCCGCCGGGTTGTCGCAGCGCACCGGGGCGCCGGTACGGGCCGTCGACCCGGCCTTCTGCATCGACGGCGCACCCCTGTCCGACGGCGAGACCATCGAGGCGGCAGGCGTTCTGGTGACCGTGGTGGCAACTCCGGGCCACACCGACGACTCGGTGTGTTTCCTGTTGCAGGGCGACGGTCCCGACGGCTCGGTGTTGACCGGGGACACCATCCTCGGCCGGGGCACGACCGTCATCGCCCAGCCCGACGGCAGTCTCGGCGACTACCTCGACTCCTTGCGGACTTTGGCCGGACTCGGCCCGCGGTTCGTGCTTCCGGCGCACGGTCCACAACTGCCCGACCTGCAGCAGGTGGCCCGCCGGTACCTCGAACACCGGGAGCAGCGGCTCGACCAGATCCGTTCCGCGCTCGACGCTCTCGGTGCGGATGCGTCCGTCGCCGCGGTGACCGACCTGGTCTACGACGACATCGACCCATCGGTCCGGTTCGCGGCGGAGTACTCGGTGGCGGCGCAGTTGGAGTACCTGCGCTCGCCCGACCACTCATCGCCGTGACGGCTGCCGCGCCGGAACCTGAGTGGACAGGCGCGACGGGATGAGCCGGTCGGGCCTGGACGGCGTGCTGCCGCTGCTGGCCTGCCCGCACTGCTCCCAGGGCATGACCCGCCTCGACGGTGTCGTTGGTTGTCCGGCCGGGCACCGGTTCGACGTCGCCAGGCAGGGTCACCTTTCGTTGCTGGGCAGCAGGTCACGCACCGACACCGGGGACTCGGCGGACATGGTGGCCGCTCGGGGCGATTTCCTCGGCGCCGGGCACTATCGGCCGCTCGCCGACGCCATCGCTCGGCGGGCGACTGCCGGACCGGTCCTGGAGATCGGTGCGGGCACCGGGTACTACCTGGCGGCGGTGCTGCAGCGGTTGGCGGCGGATCCCGCGGCCGACGCCCGCGGATTGGCGATCGACGCCTCGCGCTACGCCGCGCGGCGCGCGGTCGGGGCCGATCCGGCGATCGGCTCGATCGTCGCGGATGCGTGGTCCCGGCTGCCGGTCCGGGACGCCGTGGTCGGCACGGTGTTGAGCGTGTTCGCGCCGCGGGATCCGGGCGAGATCGTCCGGGTGCTGGCGCCGGGCGGCCGGGTGGTGGTGGCCACCCCGGAACCGGACCATCTGGCGGAGATCCGCACCGACCTCGGTCTACTGACGGTCGATCCCGGCAAGGTCGAGCGGTTGGCGGACTCGTTCGACGGTCGGCTGCGGCTCGTCGGACGGGACGAGGTCCGGCAGCTCATGCCGCTGAGCCGGTCCGACGTCGATGCCCTGGTCCGGATGGGCCCGAGCGCCAGGCACCTGGCAGCCGACCGACTCGCCGAATCCGTCGCCGCGTTGCCGGAGCCGACCTTCGTCACGCTGGCCGTCAGCGTCAGCGTGTTCGCCGCCGACGATCCCGTCGACGGCCGACTCTGACGATCCCAGCTGTGACGATCCCGGAGCTACTGCCCGGCGCGGGTCAGCGCGCGCGCCGGACCAGCCGCTCGGCGTCGAGCAACACGACGCTCTTGCCCTCCAGCCGGATCCAACCCCGGTGCCCGAAGTCGGCGAGCGCCTTGTTGACGGTCTCCCGGGACGCGCCGACCAACTGGGCCAGCTCCTCCTGGGTGAGGTCGTGCGTGACCCGCAGGTGCCCACCCTCCTGCTGGCCGAATTGACGCGCCAGCTGCAGCAACGCCTTGGCCACCCGGCCGGGGACGTCGGTGAAGATCAGGTCGGCGAGGGCGTTGTTGGTCCTGCGGAGCCGCCGGGCCAGTACCCGTAGCAGTTGCTCGGCGATCTCCGGGCGCTTGTTGATCCACTCGCGGAGCGCGTCCCGGTCCATCGTCGCCAGCCGGACGTCGGTCACGGCGGTCGCCGACGAGGTTCGGGGGCCAGGATCGAACACCGACAGCTCGCCGAACATGTCCGACGGACCCATCACCGCGAGCAGATTCTCCCGGCCGTCCGGGGAGTGCCGACCGAGCTTGACCTTGCCGGTCAGGATCACGTACAGCCGATCACCCAGTTCGCCTTCGGCAAAGATCGAGCTGCCGCGTGCGTAGTCCACCATCTCGAGCTGCGATCCAAGGGCAAGCGCCGCATCCGGGTCAACCCCCTGGAAGATCCCGGCCTTCGCGAGCGTTTCTTCCACCCTGTCCTCCAGATCACCACAGCCGTGAGCCTCGTCCCCTGCTGAGACGCAGAGCACAGTCTAGGGGGCCGGGGTCACGCACGCCCTGCCCACTCGCGCTGGGCGGAAGGAGCGGCAGGTGTCCTTCGTCTCAGGCGCCCTGCGCATCCTTGTGTTTGCGCCGAAAACGCGGCCGACGGCGGAGCCGGAACTTGGCGAACGCCTTCGTCCAGCCCTCACGCATCAGGGTGTTGACCTCTTCCGGTTGGGCGCTGTCCAGGAACTCCTGGACGTCCGCCTCACTCACCGACGACGTCTTGAGTCGTCGCTCCACCCGCTCCATGAACAGGGCGAAGACCATCAGCAGCAGCGGGATGAGAAGCACCAGGAAGACGGTCATGGTGCACACATCATCCCCCATCGGCCTTCGGTTCGGCGATCGCGCCCGCCGCCGCGCGCGTCAGGCAACCGCGCCCGCTCTGCGACGTCAGTCCCTTATGGCAACCTGGCTTCGTGGCCAAGGCAAAGTTCCCCGCGACTCCGCTGGCGCGGACCCGTCGGGCCCGGCAGTTGTCCGGCAAGCTCGCGCAGGGGTACCCGGATGCCCACTGCGAACTCGACTTCACCAACGCGCTCGAGCTGTCGGTCGCCACGATCCTGTCGGCACAGTCCACCGACGTGCGGGTCAACCTGGTCACCCCGTCGGTCTTCGCGCGGTTCCGCACGGCGGCCGATTACGCCGGGGCGCCGCGGGCGGAGCTGGAGGAGTTGATCAAGTCGACCGGCTTCTTCCGGAACAAGGCGAACTCGATCATCGGTCTCGGTCAGGCGCTCGTCGAGCGGTTCGACGGCGAGGTGCCGCGCACCCTGCCGGAGCTGGTCAGCCTGCCGGGGTTCGGCCGCAAGACGGCGAACGTGGTGCTGGGCCACGCGTTCGGCGTCCCGGGGATCACCGTCGACACCCATCTTGGCCGGCTGGTACGGCGCTGGGGGCTGACCGAGCAGTCCGATCCGGTCAAGGTCGAGTTCGAGCTGAACGCCCAGCTGCCGCCCGCGCAGTGGACGGACTTCTCCGACCGGACGATCTTCCACGGGCGGCGGCTGTGTCACGCGAAACGGCCGGCCTGCGGTGCCTGTTTCCTCGCCCCGCTGTGCCCGTCCTACGGGATCGGCACCACCGATCCGGAAGCGGCGGCCGCGCTGGTGGTCGGCCCGGAACGCGACCACCTGCTCTCGCTGGTCGGGCTGGCCGCGCCGTTGGTCGAGCCGACAGTCGAAACGATGGTCGAGCCGATGGTCGAGCACTGATGGACTTCGACCAGGCCGCTCCCGGGACGAACCTGCGGGGCCGGCGGTTGGTCGGCGACGAGGACGTGCCGACCTGGCTGCGGCCGCTGGTCGCGAATGTGCACGACCGGGAACTGCCGGGCCGGCTGCACGACCTGGTCGGGCCGGCGCCTGCCGAGGCGCGCCGCGGGGCCGTGTTGATGCTGTTCGGGGACGGGCCCGACGGTCCTGATCTGCTGCTCACCGGCCGGGCCGCGACGATGCGCTCGCACGCCGGCCAGCCGGCGTTCCCCGGCGGTTCGATCGATCCGGGCGAGGGAGTGATCGAGGCCGCCCTGCGGGAGGGATTCGAGGAGACCGGGCTGGTGCCGTCATCGGTGCTGCCGGTGGCGTTGCTGCCCGAGCTGTACCTGCCGCCGTCCGGGTTCCTGGTCAGCCCGGTGCTGGCGTTCTGGCGCGAGCCTGGTGCCGTCCGCCCGGTGGACCCCGCGGAGACCGCGGTGGTCGCCAGGGTGCCGGTCGCCGACCTGGTCGATCCGGCCAACCGCGGCCAGGTGCACCACCCGAGTGGCTACACCGGTCCTGCCTTCCAGGTGGCCGACCTGCTGGTCTGGGGATTCACCGCAGGCCTGGTCGATGCGCTGCTCGAGCTCGGCGGCTGGGCCGGGCCCTGGGACCGGAACCGGGTTTACGAACTGCCGACGCTGCCATGAACATCGTCGACATCGTCGTGGTGCTGCTGGTGATCGCCGCGGCGATCTCCGGGTTCCGGCAGGGTCTGATCACCGCGATGTTCACCCTCGTGACGGCGATTGCCGGCGCCATCGCGGCGATCCGACTGGCACCTTTGCTGATGGAACTGGTCGACGACTCGACCGCGAAGATCGCCATCGGCATTGCCTGCGTGGTGGTCGGCGTGGGGATCGGCGAGGTCGCCGGGTCCACGGTGGGCAAGGCGATCTCCAACAAGGTCAGCTGGCGGCCGGCCCAGGCGGTGGATCGCACGCTCGGGCTGTTCGGCTATTCGATCGCGGTGTTGATCGTGATCTGGCTGATCGCGGTGCCGCTGGCGTCCGTCCCGGTGCCGTGGTTGTCGTCGGCGATCCGCGGGTCGGCGGTGCTCGGCAAGGTCGACGAGGTGATGCCGAGCCAGGCCCAGGACGTGTCGTCCCGGCTGCGCGAGGTGTTCAACGACTCCGGATTCCCGGCGATCCTCGATCCACTGGCACCCACCCCCAACACGTCGGTCGACCCGCCGGACCCGACCGTTGCCGGCACTGCCGGCGTGGCCGCCGCCGAGCAATCGATCCTGAAGGTGCGGGCGGTCGCCGAGTCCTGTGCCAGGCGGATGGAGGGCACCGGATTCGTCATCGGCGCCGGCAAGGTGATGACGAACGCCCACGTCGTCGCGGGCTCGGACCGGGCGGTCGTCGAGACCGACCAGGGCTCGCTCGAGGGCACCGTCGTGCTCTACGACGCGCAACGTGACCTGGCCGTCCTCGACGTCCCGGAGCTGACCGCACCGGCCCTTGTCTTCGCCTCCCAGGACGCCGAACCGGGCTCGGACGCGATTGTCGCCGGCTACCCGCTGGACGGTCCGTACACCCTCACGCCGGCCCGGATCAGGGCGTCCATCCAGCTCCGCGGGCCGAACATCTACGCCGACTCCACGGTGACCCGTGAGGTCTACACGCTGCGGGCGCAGGTCCGACCCGGGAACTCCGGCGGCCCATTGCTGGCGCCGGACGGCACGGTGCTCGGAGTGATCTTCGGTGCCGCGATCGACGAGGCCGATGTCGGCTTCGCGCTGACCGCCGACGAGGTGCAGTCGGTGGTGCAGGCCGGGCTGACCGACGGCTCCGCGGCATCGACTCAGGCCTGCACCGCCGCCTGACCCTCTGACCGGTCGAAGGTCACTGCCGCTGGGCGCGGGTGGCGTGTTCGGCAATCATCTTGGTCAGGGTGTCCGGGGACTCCTCCGCCGGGTAATGGCCGACCCCCCGCACCGTGGACAGCGTGTACCAGCCCGTGCACTGCTCCCGGGCATCCACCAGCGCCGACGGCGGGGTGAACCGGTCGGCGTCGCCGACGATGTGCAGCACCGGGGCGGTGATCGGTGCGGCCAGCGCGTCCCGGTGCCGATGACCGTCGGTTCGCCACGGCGAGCGGGCCACCCAGCGCAGGTGTTCCACCGCGCCCTTGGCCGCGCCCGGGATCCGGATCGCCTGCCGCATCTTGGCCATCGTTTCGGTGAAGTCGTTCGAGGCCTTCCACGCCGGTCCACTCTGCGAGCGCACGATCCGCTCGAGCAGCGCGGCGTTGCCGGCCACCAGATGCCGCTCGGGCCAGGCCGGAGTCGCCGCCCAGGTCAGCAGTCGCCCGTACCGGTCGGCCTGGACGGGTCGGCGGATCCGCGCCATCCGGATCGGGTGCGGCGCGGCGATCGCCACCACCCCGCGGACCTGGCCCGGTTTCATCACCGCCGTGTCGAAGGCCGTGACACCGCCGTACCCGTGCCCGACCAGCACCGCATCGCGTTCGCCCAGGCAGCGCACCAGCCCGGCGACGTCATCGGCGAGGGTGAAAGCGTCATACCCGCGTTGGGTCTTGTCACTGTCCCCGTAACCGCGCAGGTCGGGGGCGACCACCCGGAAACCCGCCTGCGCGAGCCCGGGAATCTGATACCGCCAGGATCGCCAGTACTGGCCGAACCCGTGCAGCAGCACCACCAGCGGACCCGTGCCGGCCTCGACGATGTGGAACCGGATGCCGTTGGCGCTGACGTCCCGGTGCATCCAGGGGCCTGGATCGCGCACGACAGACCCGTCGGGCACCGGCTCTTCCGGCTCGTCCTTGTCGCCCGGCTTCGGCCGCTCCAGCAAGCCCTCCGGGTCGTCCGGATTCTCCTCGTCGGGTGTCGGCGAAACCGGCTGCCGGCGCTTCCAAGGGCGGGACCTGCCCTGATCGCCGTCCGATGCGGGCGGGATCGAGCTGGGCGGATCGGTATCCAGGGCGTCAGCCCGTTCCGGTCAGGCGCCGGTGGCGGCCGACTTCAGAGCCGCCGCCGTCTGTTCCAGCGACGCGATGGTCTTCTCCGGCTTCTTGACCTTCTTCACCTTTCGCAGGCCCATGAAGGCGAACAGCCCGGCGATCAGCACCATCACGAAGAAGACGATGGTGAACGCCGCCCAGACCGGCAGCCAGATGGCCAGGATCCAGGCCACCATGAACCAGAAGAAGAACATCGAGAACGCCCCGATGACGGCGGCGACGCCGAAGAACACGCCGCCGGTCGCGCCGGTCTTCACCGTCTCGGTGATCTCCAGCTTGGCCAGTTCGATCTCGGAGCGGACCAGGGTCGACATGTGCGTCGAGACGTCCTTGACCAGCTCACCCATCGATGCGGTGCGGTCGACGGCCGGCTCGGCGACGAGCGGGATGGACGCGCCGGTCGATCCGGGGACGGTGAACTGGTTCGGCGGCGTTGGCGTGCCGGAAGTCGTCACAGCCCTCTCCTGAAGGTCGGCGGGCCGACCGGCGGTCCGGTCGTTGGCTCCGTGCGTGTCGTTGCGTGCTTGCTGTCGATCTCGCGGTGCTGGTGATGCTGCGGTGCTGGTGATTCTGCGGTGCTGATGGTGCGGTGGCGCTGCTCTGCGGTGCCTGTGCCCCTGGCGTCGACAAGTCAATCCGAGGTCGTCGCCGGTGGCGGGGTTCATCGTGCCATGCCGGTCAGCACTCGGCTGCGCTGCGGTCGGTGCCCCCGCACTCACCGGAACTGCGCAGGTCCGCGTTGGGCCCCGGCAGGTCTTTGGCGGGTCCTTGGCAGGGTCCTTGGTCGGGGAGGGCGACCGTGACCCGCTGCTACTGGCCGAGCAGCCAGCGATCGGGCGCCGCCAGCTCTGCTGCAGCCACCGGGCCCCAGCTGCCCTGCTCGTACCGCTGCACCGCCGGCCGGTGATCCAGGACCGGTTCCAGCACGTTCCAGGCACTGGCCAGGCCGTCCGGGCGGGTGAACAGCGACCGGTCGCCGATCAGCACGTCGTGGATCAGCCGAACGTAGGGGGCAAGGGCGTCGGCCCCGGCCACGTCGCCGAGCACGATGGACGCGTCGGTGACCGTCAGATCGAGCCCGGGACCAGGTTCCTTGACCACCATCGAGATGTTCACCGCGCCGTTGCCGGCCAACGAGAAGGTCAGCACGCCACCGTCTTTCGGGACATCGAACGGCGGGTTGGTCGGTTCGCGGAGGATCACGCTGACCCGTTGGGTGGCGCCGGCCATCCGCTTGCCGGTGCGCATCAGGAACGGCACCCCGCGCCACCGGTCGTTGTCGATCCACATCCGGGCGGCCACGAAGGTGTCGGTGGTCGAACCCGGCTTGATCCCGTCGACGTCGAGATAGCCGTCGTACTGCCCGAGCACGACCTCTTTCGGATCAAGCGGCCGGAAGCAGCCGATCACCTCCTCGCGTGCCGACTGCAGATCCTGCGCATCCATGCTCGCCGGCGGTTCCATGGCGACCTCGGCGGCGACCTGGAACAGGTGGGTGATCAGCATGTCGAGCATTGCGCCGGTGGCGTCGTAGAACAACGCCCGGTCGTCGATGTTCAGCTCCTCCGGGGCGTCGATCTGTACCGACTTGATGTGCTTGGCGTTCCACGCGTCGGCGAAGAGGCTGTTGGCGAACCGGAGAACGTGTAGGTCCTGGGTGGCCTCTTTGCCCAGAAAATGGTCGATCCGGTAGACCTGGGATTCGTCCAACACCTTGTGGACGGCCTCGTTCAACTCGCGGAAGTTCTCCGGTGAGGTGCCGAACGGCTTCTCGTAGACGACCCGCGCGCCCTTGGCCAGGTTGTGCGCGCCCAGCCCGGCGGTCAGGTCGGCGAAAGCCACCGGCGGCACAGCGAGGTAGTGGATCAGCTCGCACTTGTCGCCGAGTTCCTTCTGCGCCTCTGCGATGACATCCAGCAGGCTGCCTGGGTCGTCGGAGTCGAAGCCGCCACCGGCGAACCGGATCCGGTTGCTGAATTCCTGCCAGTCCTTGCCCTCCGGCTTGGTGCCGAACTCGGTCAGCACGTCGTGCACGTGGCCACGGAAGTCCTCGTGCGAGACGTCGCCGCGGCCGTTGCCGATCAGCACGAAGTCGCCGGGCAGCAGCTTCTGCAGAAACAGCGTGTAGAACGCCGGGATGACCATGCGCTTGGCCAGGTCACCTGTCCCGCCGAACAACACGATGGCGAGTGGCTTGGAACTCTTCGACGTCGATGCCATGCCGGGAGGTTAGCGGAGCAGGACAATCCCGACCCGTTCGGCTTCCAGCAGGCACACCAGGGCCAAGACGCGACTGAGCATCCTGCGGTGTCAGTGGCAACACCCCGGGAGGTCGCTCAGTAGCAGCGGGTGATGCTCAGACGTCGCGCTGCGGCCTCGGCGGTCCCGCCTCAGTCGGACTTGGCTCCGCTCAGGCCGGAGGTGATCAGGTTGAGGACGGCGGAGTCCTGCAGGGTGGTGGCGTCGCCGACGTCGCGGTTCTCGGCGATGTCGCGGAGCAGTCGGCGCATGATCTTGCCGGACCGGGTCTTGGGCAGTTCCGGGACGACCAGGATGCGTTTGGGCCTGGCGATCGGACCGATCTCCTTGGCGACGTGGGCCTTCAGCTCGCCGACCAGAGTGTCGGTGTCCGATGCGTTGCCGCGCAGGATGACGAACGCGACGATCCCCTGACCGGTCATCTCGTCGGCTGCGCCGACCACGGCCGCCTCGGCCACGCTGGGGTGGGACACCAGTGCGGATTCCACCTCGGTGGTCGAGATCCGGTGCCCGGAAATGTTCATCACGTCGTCGACCCGGCCGAGCAGCCAGAGTGCCCCGTCGGTGTCGTACTTCGCGCCGTCACCGGCGAAGTAGTAGCCCTGGGCGGCGAACCGGGACCAGTAGGTGTCCTTGAACCGTTCGTCGTCGCCGAAGATGGTGCGCAGCATGCCGGGCCACGGCTTGTCGATCACCAGGTAGCCGCCCTCGCCCTTGCCGACCGGGACGCCCTCGTCGTTCACCACGATCGCGCTGATCCCGGGCAGCGGGATCATCGCCGATCCCGGGCTTGGTGGCGATCACGCCGGGCAGCGGGGAGATCATCATGCCGCCGGTCTCGGTCTGCCACCAGGTGTCCACGATCGGGCAGTTGTTGTGCCCGATGGTTTCCCGGTACCACATCCAGGCCTCTGGGTTGATCGGTTCGCCGACGCTGCCCAGTACCCGCAGCGAACCGAGGTTGTACTTGGCGGGGATGTCGGCGCCCCACTTCATGAAGGTGCGGATCAACGTCGGCGCGGTGTAGTAGATCGTCACGCCGTACTTGTCGACGATCTCCCAGTGCCGGCCCTCGTGCGGGGCGTTCGGGGTGCCCTCGTAGATCACTTCGGTCGCCCGGTTCGCCAGCGGCCCGTAGACGATGTAGGAGTGTCCGGTCACCCAGCCGATGTCGGCGGTGCACCAGAAGACGTCGGAGCCGGGTTTGTGGTCGAACACCGCGTGGTGGGTGTACGCGGCCTGGGTGAGGTAGCCGCCGGAGGTGTGCAGGATGCCCTTGGGCTTCCCGGTGGTGCCCGAGGTGTACAGGATGAACAGTGGCTGCTCGGCGGGGAACGCCTCCGGGGTGTGCTGGTCCGGACTGGTCGTCGACCAGGTCGTGCCACCAGAGGTCCTTGGCGTCGTTCCAGGCGATGTCGATGCCGGTCCGGCGGACCACCAGCACATGTTCGACGGGTGAGTCGTCGGCCGAGACCGCTTCGTCGACAGCGGTTTTCAGCGACACCGCGGAGCCGCGCCGGTACTGTCCGTCGGCCGTGATCACCAGACGCGCCTGGGCGTCTGCGATCCGGGACCGCAGCGCCTCGGCGGAAAACCCGGCGAAGACAACGGAATGCGCGAGGCCGAGCCGGGCGCAGGCCAGCATCGAGAACACCGCCTCCGGGATCATCGGCAGGTAGATCGCCACCCGGTCACCGGCCTTCAGGCCGAGGGAGATCAGTGCGTTCGCGGTCTTGGAGACCTCGCGCTGCAGGTCCGCGTAGGTGATGGCGCGGGAGTCGCCCGGTTCGCCCTCCCAGTGGATCGCGACCGTGTCCCCATAGCCGTCCTCGACGTGCCGGTCCACACAGTTGTAGGCGACGTTGAGCTCACCGTCGCCGAACCACTTCGCGTGCGGTGCATCGGTCCAGTCCAGCACCGTGCTGAACGGAGTGGCCCACGACAACCGGTTCGCCTGCTCCGCCCAGAACGCCTCCGGGTCCGCGGCGGCCCGCTCGTACACCTCCGCCTGGAAATTCGCCGACGCGACGAACTCCGCCGACGGCGGGAACGTGCGGTCCTCGGTACCCAGATTGTCCAAGGTGACCGACCCATTGGCAGGGACGGACGAAGGGGTGCTCGCGGGACCACTCACAGGGCTTCTCCTCGGTGACGGCTTTGTCATCTTCAGTGACTTGTCTGCACTGTCGGGCTGAGTGTGGCAACGACGGCGTTGCAGCCTCGTTGCACCTCTCGAAGGGTCGTTGGAGGTGGCACCCGACCGACCGATCGAAGGTATCGCTGGGATCGGGTGCACGCCATGCCGGGTCGGTGGACGGGCAGGCCGGTGCGGTCAACGGCGGAGTTCGTCCTGCGGGCGGTGTTCTTCTCGAATGGGCCTCGAGGCGGCACGTAGGGTGCGGCGATGACCGAACCGACGGGCCGGGTGCGCCCAGACCAGGCAGCGGAGGTCGATCCGTTCGGTCCGGAACTGACCTCGGGTGTCGAACGGGTGCGCTCGGCGATCACCGCGCTGCGGCGGCATCCGTCGAATCGGACTGGGTGGCCGCGGACGGCTGCGGCGGCCTCGGTCCGGGCGGCCCGGGCGTCCGCCGCCCTTGACGGCGCACCGTTGGCCCTCGACCTGGACGCCGCGTCGGTGGCTGATCCGGTGCTCGCCGGCGCACTCAGGGTGGCCGCCGCGATCGGGTCGCTCTCCGCGGTGTGGGCAAGGGCGCCGATGCAGGCTCTGGCGAAACTGCACACCCTTGCTGCTGCGGACCTGGTGCCGCCCGACGACCTCGGGCGTCCACGGTCCGCGCCGGCTGTCGGCGGGAGGTTGGCCGGTCTGGCCGAACTGGCGACGTCCGACCGCTGGCCGGCGCCGGTGCAGATCGCCCTGGTACACGGTGAAGTGCTCGCGATCGCGCCCTTCGGCGTGGCCGACGGAGTTGTCGCGAGAGCGGCGGCCCGGTTGACGATGATCAGCACCGGACTGGATCCGGCGGGTCTTGGCGTACCGGAGGTCGCCCACCTGCGGTCCGGACCGCGATACCGGGAACTCGCCGCCGGCTACCGGACCGGCGCGCCGGCGGCGGTCGACGAGTGGATCAACGAGGTCTGCAGGTGCCTGGTGCTCGGTGCCAAGGAGGGGGTCTCGATCGCCGACAGCGCTGGTTCATGACGGGTTCGTGGAACAGCTCCACCCTTCGATGAACGGGCGCATCGGGGTCGCCCGGTCGAGTGCGGGTGAGGGCCGAGCGCGGGTCGGTTGTTGATCTCCGATGGTGCGAGGTACCACCGAACGACCGGCCTTCCGGGTCTATGCGGGTGCATGCAGTGAATTCTGGAGCTGACACGCCGGGACAGCGGGCAATTCTCTTGTTCTGCTGGATTCGTCTGATCGGGTGAAATTGCGGGCATGCCTCATGACGACTTGTCGAAACGAGGTTTCGGCGGCACCGGCGATAGCCCCGGAATGGGCGGAAAGAATCCATACAGTGGAACGCTCACCGACTGTCCGATCACCGGACACGCCCGGCCGGCGACCGCCGGACGCGCGGATCCCGGCCCGATATCCGGGCCGAATTGCTCCTGCACATCGAACCGGATCGCGGGTCCGTCCGAGCGTCCGGTCCCGATCCGAGCGCGCTCACGGCATGCGGGTGAGTCCGGTCCGGGTGACGGGACCCGGGGGTATGAAGACGGCGCCCCACATTGCTGTGGGGCGCCGTCTGCGCAGGCTGACCAGCTACCAAGCTTCACCACGACTCGTCGTGACGGGCTCCTCCGACTCTCGTGGGTAACCCTGACGACGTACCTCCCGCGGCTTATAGCGGTGAGTGGGTACCGGGGTCTGCGCGGGGAGCTCCGACCGGGGGTGGGCGGGGTTTCTCTTCCACTCCGTCCCTGGCCCGGCGGGGGTCCCTGACACAGTGATACGCCGCGCCGACCCGCTGGGCAACAGCGGATCGGGACTGCGGCGACCCTGACCGATTCAGATGCACCCGAAAGAGTCGGACGCCCGACTACCGCGAAGTTCTTGATACAAGCTGCGAGTCTTTAGGTGACGAACTCGGGATGACGGGTCTACAGTGAAGTAGTCGGTTTCCACCCCCCCGGAGCCGACCAATTGGTTCAGCTCAACCCCCCGGAGCTGAACCCTCGCGGCCCCCGCCCTCCCCCCTGGCGGGGGCCGCCCCTATTCTCCGGACTTTCCGGTCGCGCCGTCGTGCAGCGGGAACTGCCCACCACGCTCCATGCGGTCGCATGGTGCAGCGAACCTCCGTCGTTCGCGGGGTCCCGGCGGGCTTTCCGGACGCGACGACTCGATGTTCGTGCGCGCGCATGCAACCGGCGCTGGGCTTCCGAGCGACGCCGACGCTCGCGTTTCGACCGCTGCGCTGTGAGCTGGCGCACGCGGCTGTTGCGTATCCGCATTTCTTGCTGCACCGAAACTGGTCGGGTTTCCGGGCTCTGGCCCCGCGGATTTGTACCCATGACCGAATTCCGTCCCCACAATTCCCGCGGTCGACTGGATCGCCGGTGCCGTCAGGTGAGCTAGGCGGGCGAAATCCCGCGATATCCGGTCCCGGGAAACGCCGGGGTTGCGGGGGACGAGATGACCGATCGGCCGCTGGTGATCACGCAGGACGACCAGGTCCTCGATGATCTGCTGCGGATCGCCGCGGCAGCGGGTGTCGAGGTCATGCACTGCCGGGACCCGGAGTCGCGTGCATCGTGGCGTTCGGCACCGGTCGTTCTGATCGACGCCGCGCTCGTCCCCGCGGCAGTCCTGGTCCGGCATTCGCGGCGGCCCGGCGTGGTGATGATCGCGGCCGCCGAACCCAGCCCGGATCTGTGGGAGCTGTGCGTCAGGTTGGGCGTCGACCGGACCGTGCGGCTCGACCACTCGCCGGAAGCGCTGATCGAGGTGTTGTCCGACGCCGTCGGCGCGGGCAGCGGAAACGGTCGCTGCGTGGCCGTTCTCGGTGCCTGCGGCGGAGCCGGTGCTTCCGTGTTCGCCACTGCCGTTGCCTGTGCCGCCGCACGTGGGCAGAAGGATGTCCCGGCCGGCGGGGTGTTTCTGCTGGACTGTGACCCGTGGGGCGCGGGTCTCGACGTGTTGCTCGGCATCGAGCACGAGATCGGCCTGCACTGGGCGGATCTGGCGGCGCCCTCGGGACGTCTGCCGGTAGATGCGCTTCGCCGGGCACTGCCCGGTGTCGGAGTGGGTGGCGGTCGGGTGGCGGTGCTGTGTCAAGGCCGCGCGTCGGCGGCCGAGATCGTCGCCGACGTCCTGGATGTCGTCCTCGACGCGGGGCGCCGGGCCGGCGACATCACCGTCGTCGACCTGCCGCGCCACCCCGGCCCGGTCGCCGACCGGGTGTTGGAACAGGCAGACCTCACGGTGCTGATCGCTCCGGCCGATGTGCGGGGATGTTGGGCGGCCGACCGGGTGTGCGCGCGGATCCGGGACATCGGGGCGCCGGCCGGGGTGGTGGTCCGGGGCCCGTCACCCGGTGGTCTCGGGGCGGCGGAACTCGCCGAGGTGCTCGGCCTTCCGCTGTTGGCGAGGATGCGGGCGGACCCTTCGCTGGCACTGGATCTCGAGGTCGGCCTGGCCCGCGCGATCGGTCGTCGCCGGCCGTTGAACCGGGCAGCGGTTGCCGTCGTCAACTCGCTGCGGTCGGCATCGTGAACACCGGAACCGTCGAGTTGACCGACGCGGTGCTGGAGCGGGTGCAACGGCGGCTGGTGGACGACGACCTGGAGCCCACTCCCAGGGCGCTGGCGCAGGCGCTGCGAGCCGAATCCGCCGTGCTGGTCAGCGATGCCGAGATGCTGCGGTTGATCCGGCTGCTGCAGCGCGAACTGGTCGGGGCCGGTCCGCTTGCCGATCTGCTGGCCGATCCGGCCACCACCGACGTCGTGGTGAACTCGCCGGACGACGTGCGGGTCGATCGCGGGCAGGGTTGGCAGCCAACAGGTGTGGTGTTCGCCGACGACGCCGCGGTGCAGCGACTCGCCCGCCGGCTGGCGACCGCGGCCGGTCGACGGCTGGACGACGCCCACCCGCACGTCGACGCCAGGATGGCCGACGGCACCCGGCTGCACGCCGTTCTCGCGCCGGTGGCGGCGTCCGGAAGCTGCCTGTCACTGCGGATTCTCCGTCCGGCGCGACACGACCTGTCAGCGCTCGCCGCGAGCGGCAGCCTGCCCGGGATCACCATGGCGACCTTGCGGGCGGTGCTCGATGCGCGGCTCTCGCTGTTGGTCAGCGGCGGGACCGGCTCGGGAAAGACAACCCTGCTCTCGGCTCTGCTGGCGGCGGTGCCGGCATCGGAACGACTGGTGACGGTGGAGGACGCGGAAGAACTCCGACCGCCTCATCCGCATGTCGTCCGGCTGGTCGCTCGGCAGGCGAATGTCGAAGGCGCCGGGACGATCTCGCTGCGGGATCTGGTGCGGCAGGCGCTCCGGATGAGACCCGACCGGATCGTCGTCGGTGAGGTTCGCGGCGCCGAAGTAGTCGATCTGCTCGCCGCGCTGAACACCGGTCACGAAGGGGGAGCAGGGACGGTGCACGCCAACACCGCCGCCGACGTGCCGGCGCGGTTGGAGGCACTCGCGGGGCTGGGCGGCATCGGCCGCGAGGCACTGCACTCGCAGCTGGCAGGTGCGGTCCGCATCGTGCTGCACGTGCGACGGGTCGGCCGGCAACGGGTCTTGCAGGAGATCGCCGTGCTGGAGCGCGGTCCCGATGGCCTGGTGGTCTCGGTTCCGGCGGTCGTGGACGGTCGGTGTCATCCAGCCGGCGCTCCACTGCTCGCCCGACTGCTCACTGAGCACGGTCAGGCGACGCCGTGGTGATCTGCGTGCTGCTGGTGATCGCCGCGCTGATCTGGCCGCTGCGATTGCGTGTGGACGGCCGCGGGTCGGCGGGTGGAGCGCCTTCGTTCCCAGGGTCGGAGTTGTCGGCGCCGCCCGACTCCCGGCTGGCCATGGAGACCGCGCCGACGTCACCGTCCCGATCGGGGAGCGGCTGGCTGCGGATACTGGCCGTTCCGATGGCGCTGGCGACCATCGCAACTGCCGGACTGCTGGCCGGTGTTGCCGGGGTGCTGGCCGCCGGCGCGGCACTGGCAACGGGCGCGCTGTTGGTCCGGCAGGCGCTGACCGAGCGGCGCCGGCGGATGGCGCTGACCGACATCGCCGCCGGCCTCCGGATGCTGGGCCGGGAACTGCGGGCGGGCGCAGAACCCGCTGTGGCCGCCGCAAATGCCGGCTCGGCGGCCCGCGGTGAGGGAGCCGAGGTGCTGGCCGGCGTCGCGCACCTGGCCCGCTTCGACAGCGCACTGGCGGTCAGAGTCGAGGACGACGCGCATGACCCGCGGTCGCAGACGTTGATCCGCTTGCGCAGCGGGTGGTTGCTGACCAGGCGGCACGGACTGGCGTTCACCCCGCTGGTGGACGCGTTGGCGGTCGATCTGTCCGGGCAGTTGACGGCCGATGCCGAACGCGCCGGTCAGGTCGCCGGCCCGCGGATGTCGGGTTACGTGATGGCTGTCCTGCCGCTGATGGGACTGGCACTCGGTGTCGGGATGGGCGCCGACCCGCTGCGCGTGCTGCTGAACACGGCGGTGGGCAACGTGCTGCTGGTGGTCGGCGTGCTGTTGACCTGCGCCGGGCTGCTCTGGTCGGCGCGGATCGTGCGGCGGTGATTCTCGACTCGGCTGGCTCCGCGACCGCTCTGGTGCTCGCTCTCGCCCTGGGTGCCGTGGGGTTGCTGATCATGCCCCGGCGACCCCGGGTCTGGTCGTCCGGATCGGCTGCGATCGTCCCGTCTCGCGGTGGCGGGTCCGGGGCGGTCCGGCGGGCTGTGGTGGGTGCGATGGCGGTGGGGGCCGCCGGTGTGCTCCTCGCCCCGAACCTCTGGTGGGTCGTGCTCCCGGTCGCTGGGGTGACGGGTGTTCTGCTGGCCCGTCGGCCGGCGGGTGTCACTGGGGCTCAGCGGGCGGAACGGCGGAAAGTCATCGTGGTGAGCGCCGAACTGCTGGCCGCCTGCCTGGATGCCGGGATGGCCGTCGGTCCGGCGCTCAGAGCGGTGACGGACGTTCTTTCGTCGCCCACTCCTGGGTCGTCGCCTGCTCCTGGGTCTTCGGCTGTTCCTGGGTCGGCGGCCGCGAGGTCGTCGGTCGGCGTCGCGTCGATCAACACTCCCGATCCTGGCGGGCCGTTGGCCGTGTTCGACGCGGTCGCGGCGATGCTGGCGCTCGGGGCCGCGCCGACAACTGCCTGGCAGCCCGCCGATCTCGACGAGGACCTGGCGCCGCTTGCCGCGGCCGCTCGCCGCTCAGCGGCGGGTGGCGGTGGCCTTGCGCAGGCAGTCCGCGAGCACGCCGGGCAGCTTCGGGCCGATGCCGCGGCCGCTTCAGTGCGGGCGGCCGGGCGCGCCGGCGTGCTGATGACCGCACCGCTGGGGATCTGCTTCCTGCCTGCGTTCCTGTGCCTCGGGCTGGCTCCGGTGGTTGTCGGGCTCCTCGGCCAGCTCGAGATCTTCTGACCGCGTCAGGCCCGACCGCGGTGTGATGGGCTGCCGGCCCGGTGTCTGATTTGTCTCTATCGCGGAAACATTTCGCGGGGCCTTCCGGGGTGAGTGGTCGCTGGCCAGGGACGGGGGCGGGTCAGGGGTTGCGCCGGGCGACACACCCCACCGGGCCGCGCTTGTCCGGTCGAATGGGCGCTTCGGGGTGACTGCAGCACCGGGTGAGCGGTTGATGTGCCGGGGGAGCTGCGCTGGTCGGGCGTGTCGGCCGGTCGTTGCCGGGTCGGACCGCACAGGTTCCGTCGTGAGTCCGATTTGTCTCTATCGCGGAAACATTTCGCGGGGCCCAACACGAACGCGCAGCACCAGACCGCACTGACCGTCCCGGTTTGTCCCCGTGGTCGATTTCGCTCCCCCTTCAACGATGGCCACCGCCACGTCCGCCGCCATCGGCGCAGGATCTCGGTAGTGGCCGGCACCGGGCCGGTCGTAGTTGGGGAGGCCTTGTGTTGCAACAGATTCGCCCGAGGTGGTACCGACCGGCCGAGAGTGAGCGAGCGGCTCGCGAATCCCGCGTTCGGTCAGCCGCGGACTGTACTGCATGCGTTTCGCTCATCGAGAATGCTTGCTGCCGCGAAGATTCGGCCACGACGACCCGAGTGGGGCCGCCACCGCTGGAGGAGACAGCTCGGGCCGGCAGCGAACTGGCGACCGATGATCACGACCCGGAAAGCCGCGGTTCGGAGCGACATCCGGCAACCGAGTCTGAATTGGTCGCTCAACACGACGCCGGTATGAGCACCGTGGAATACGCGGTCGGCACCGTCGTCGCGGCAGCCTTCGCGGCTGTCCTGTACCGGATCGTCACCGGCGACTCGGTGATCTCCGGATTGACCAACCTGATCAACACCGCGTTGTCCACGAGCTTCTGACCTGTGCCCACCGGCGACACGGCCATGAGCAGTGCCAACCAACGTCGCGGTCATATGAACCGTGAGGCAGCAGCTCTCGCCAAAGCTGGTCCGGCAGTTCGATCCGGACCAGACCTGGGCGAGATCGCCGACCGCAGGGACTCCGGGGGAGTCACGGTTGAGGCGGCGATGGCGTTGGCGGTGCTCGCCGTGGTCCTGGTCGCATGTCTGGCCGGGGTGGCTTGTGTGATCGCACAGTCGAGGTGTGCCGACGCCGCTCGGGAGGCCGCGCGACTGGCCGGGAGAGGGGATTCGGCCGGCGCGAGCGCCGCGGTCGCGGTGCTGGCGCCGGCCGGTGCTGCCCTCTCCTTGGGCGGGGACGGCGATCTCGTGTCGGCGACGGTTTCGGTGCAGGCGATCGGCGGGTTGCTGCCGGGCGTGACGATTCGGGCGTCGGCCGCGGCGGCACGGGAGCCCGAGTCGTGAGATCACCGGAGCCCGAGTCGTGAGATCGCGGAAGCCCGAATCTTGCCCGCTCTCCGAGCCGGCCAGCCAGGCGATGCCGTCGACTGATGACCGGGGTGTGGCCACTGACCGGGGTGTGGCGACGGTCTACGCGTGCATCGGAGTCGTGGTGTTGTTGCTGGTCACTGGCCTCGGGGCTCGTCTCGGAGCAGCCGGGCTTGCGCGGCAGCGAGCCGAGACGGCTGCGGATCTGGCAGCGCTGGCCGGAGCGGCGAAGGTGCTCCAGGGGCCGGACGTGGTCTGTGCCGCGGTGGTTCGGGTCGCTGTGGCCAACGGCGGCGACGTCGAGTCCTGTTCGGTCGTCGGCACCGATGTGCTGGTGATGGTGGGTGTGCGGGTCGGAACCGGGCCTTTCGGCGGCTCCGCGTCCGCAAAGGCGCGGGCCGGTCCGGTGGAGGAGGTGGGTGTGGTCCCTGGCTGAGCCGTCAGGCGTTGGCCGGCGCTAAGCGTTGGCCAGCAGCTCCATCGGGGCGAGTGCACCCAGCACTGTCTCGAGGACGATGACCGCACCGTCTTTGTCCAGTGGCTGATTTCCGTTGCCGCACTTGGGCGACTGCACGCAGGACGGGCATCCTGCCTCGCAGGCGCAACCGGCGACGGCGTCCCGCACCGCACCGAGCCAGGCTGCCAGCACGTCATGGCCGCGATCGGCGAAACCGGCACCGCCGGGGTAGCCGTCGTAGACGATCACCGTCGGCTCTCCGGTGTCGGCGTGCAACGCGGTCGACAAGCCGCCGATATCCCAACGGTCGCACCCGGCGAACAACGGCAGCAGACCGATCGCGGCGTGCTCTGCGGCATGCAGTGCTCCCGGCACCCGGCTCTCGCAGATGCCCGCGGCCAGGAGCGCGTCCAGGGTGACGGTGTACCAAACGGCCCTGGTGTGCAGCGTGTGCCGCGGCATGTCCAGGCCGATCACATCGATCAACTCCCCATCCGGACGCCGCCGCAGGTAACCGGTCACCTGCTCGGTGACCTCCACCGGGCCGATTCCCACCCGTACCCCACCGTGGAAACTGCGCTCCCGATGGGTCGGGGCGACCCCAAGGCCGGGCATCGACACCGTCGACGTCGAGCGGGCGATCGTCGTCCAGTCCGGCCGCTCCGGCCGGACCAACGCAACTCCGTGGTGCAGGTCGAGATCCTGGACGACGTAGCTCTCGCCCCGATGGAGGTGAACCGCTCCGGTGTGCACCGCCGCCGGTGCCCGGTGCAGATCCACCGTGCCCAACAGCCGAGCAGTGTCTTCATCGACGATCGCGACCTGTCCGCCGCCTCCGCCTCGCAGGTTGACCCGATCGGCGGGATGCCCCGGTTCGGCCCAGAACCAGCCGGTGGGCCGGGCCCGCAGCACCCGTCGATCGACAAGGTCCTGCACGATCGGCTTGATCGACGGCCCGCCGAACAGCGCCAGGTCCGCCTCTGTCAGATGTCGCTCGGCCGCCGCGCACGCGAGGTGCGGGCCGAGGATGTACGGGTTCGTCGGATCGATGATCGACGCCTCGATCGGCCGGCCGAACACCCGCGCCGGGTGATGGACGAGGTAGGTGTCCAGCGGATCGTCCCGCGCGACGAAGACCACCAGGGCCCGACGCCCACTGTCGGCGCGGCGCCCCGCCCGCCCGGCCTGCTGCCACATCGACGCCAGCGTGCCGGGATAGCCGGCCAGGATGGCCGCGTCCAGGCCTTCGATGTCGACACCGAGCTCGAGGGCATTGGTCGAGGCGACGCCCATGAGTTCGCCGGAATCCAACGCGCGCTCGAGTTCCCGGCGTTCCTCCGGCAGGTAGCCGCCCCGGTAGGCGGCGACCTTGTCCACCAGTTCCGGCGCTGTCTCCCCCAGCCGGCGCTTGGCGGACAGTGCGGTCTGCTCGGCGCCGTGCCGGGACCTGACGAAGGTCAGGGTGCGGGCACCGTCGGCCACCAGGTCGGCCATCATCCTGGCCGCCTCACCGGCGGCGGATCTGCGCACCGGCGCACCGTCGAGGCCCTGGTTGCCGGAGACCACCGCGGGTTCCCAGAACACGAAGTCGGCGCCGGGACGGGGTGCGCCGTCCTGGGTGACAGCCCGAACCGGTCGCCCGATCAACCTGCTCGCCGAGCCCTGCGGGTCGGCGGAGGTGGCCGACGCGAAGACGAACACCGGGTCCGACCCGTACATCCGGGCCAGCCGGATCAACCGTCGCAGCACCAGCGCGACATGCGAACCGAAAACTCCGCGGTAGGTGTGGCACTCGTCGACGACCACGTACTTCAACCGGCGGAGCACCCTGGCCCACCGATCGTGGGACGGCAGCATCCCGCGGTGCAGCATGTCCGGATTCGTCAGCACCCAGTTCGCGTGGGCACGGGCCCAGTCCCGGTCGACCATCGGGGAGTCGCCGTCGTAGGCGGCGGGCCGGAGACCTGGCATCTCGAGGGATTCCAGGGACTGCAGTTGGTCGGCGGCCAGCGCCTTGGTCGGGGCCAGGTAGAGCACGCACGAGCGCGGATTGGCGGCGATCGCGGTGAGCGCCGGCAGCTGGTAGGCGAGCGACTTCCCCGATGCCGTACCGGTCGCGACCACCACGTCCTGGCCGCCAAAAGCCAGCTCTGCGGCCTCGGCCTGGTGCGACCAGGGCCGGTCGATGCCCTGACGATCAAGGGCGGTACGGACGGGCGGGGCCACCCAGCCGGGCCAGCTCGCCGGCCGACCGGGACGCCAGGGGATCTGCTCCACATGGGTGATGCACGGTGTGACCGATGTCACTGTCGAACCGCTGCACCGATTCAGCACCCCGAGCAACCCACCAGGATCTGCCCAGGCCCCCAAAGAGTTCACCAGAGCATTGTCTCGCTGTTCACCGACAGCCGGATCACGGCACGCGGTGAGCGACGCGGCACAGGGGGGCCTTACCAGTGCTTTAGAGTACTCAGCGTCACGTCGGGCCACCGGCGGGCGACGCGTTCGACCAGCGCCGGTCCGCATCGAGTAGGCCGGGCCCAAGTAATGCAGCTTGCATGGATCAGGAGCTCGATGTCTTCCCAAATCGCCGCGGAAATCGTCGTTACCGGCAGTGATCAAGCGATCGTCATCGGTGTGGCAGTCGTCGCATTGATCGCGCTCGTCATCGCCTTCGTCCTGCGTGCCGGGGTGCTGGCCGCGGGCCAGGGCACCCCGAAGATGCAGGAGATCTCCGCCGCCGTGCAGGAAGGTGCCGCGGCCTATCTGACCCGGCAGTTCCGCACGCTGGGCATCTTCGTGGTGATCGTTTTCGTGCTCTTGTTCGCCCTGCCGGCGACCACGATGGGGGAACGGATCGGCCGATCGATCTTCTTCCTCGTCGGTGCGTTGTTCTCGGCCACCATCGGTTACCTCGGCATGTGGCTGGCGACCAGGGCCAACGTCCGGGTCGCGGCTGCCGCGAACGGCGACGGCGGCCGGGAGAAGGCCATGCAGGTCGCCTTCCGCACCGGCGGTGCCGTCGGTCTCGCCACCACCGGCCTCGGCCTGCTCGGCGCCTCCGTCGTCGTCCTCGTCTACGTCGCGGAAGCGCCAAAGGTGTTGGAGGGCTTCGGTTTCGGCGCCGCGCTGCTGGCCATGTTCATGAGGGTCGGCGGTGGCATCTTCACCAAGGCCGCCGACGTCGGCGCGGACCTGGTCGGCAAGGTCGAGAAGGGCATTCCCGAGGACGACCCGCGCAATGCCGCCACCATCGCCGACAACGTGGGCGACAACGTCGGTGACTGCGCCGGCATGGCCGCCGACCTCTTCGAGTCCTACGCCGTCACCCTGGTCGCCTCGCTGATCCTGGGCAGCTCGGCCTTCGGTGTGAAGGGCCTGATCTTCCCGCTGATCGTCCCGGCCATCGGTGTGCTCACCGCCATCATCGGCGTCTACATCACCAAGGCGAAGGTCGGCGAGCCCGGTCTGGTCACCATCAACCGCTCGTTCTACATCTCCGCGGGGATCTCCGCCGTGCTCTGCGCCGTTGCCGCCTTCACCTACCTGCCGACCACGTTCGACGCCCTGGGTGTCGAGGCGGTCGCCGGTCAGTCCGGCAACCCGGCTCTCATCGCCACCATTGCGGTGATCATCGGCATCGTGCTCGCCGGCGTCATCCTCTGGCTGACCGGCTACTTCACCGGCACCGACACCAAGCCCACCAAGGACGTCGCCAAGTCGTCCCTGACCGGCGCGGCCACCGTCATCCTGGCGGGTATCTCGGTCGGCTTCGAGTCCGCCGTCTACACCGCACTGGTCATCGCGGCCGCCGTCTACGGCGCGTTCCTGCTGTCCGGTTCGATCCTGGTCGGCCTGTTCGCCATCGCGCTGGCGGGTTGCGGCCTGCTCACCACGGTCGGCGTCATCGTCGCGATGGACACCTTCGGCCCGGTGTCGGACAACGCCCAGGGTGTCGCCGAGATGAGCGGTGAGGTCTCCGCCGAGGGCGCGCAGATCCTCACCGAGTTGGACGCCGTCGGCAACACCACCAAGGCGATCACCAAGGGCATCGCGATCGCCACCGCAGTCCTGGCCGCGACCGCGCTGTTCGGCTCCTACTCCGACGCCATCGTCCAGGCGTTGGCGATTGCCGGTGACACCGCCACTGTCGCTGCCGCCGGGTTGACGGCCTTCGTCGAGACCGTCGTCTCGCCCGGAACGCTGGTCGGCATGCTGCTCGGCGCCTCGGTGGTCTTCCTGTTCTCCGGGCTCGCGGTCAACGCAGTGGCCCGGGCCGCGGGCGCCGTCGTGATGGAGGTCCGCCGGCAGTTCCGGGAGATCCCCGGGATCATGGAGGGGACCAACAAGCCGGAGTACGGCAAGGTCGTCGACATTGTCACCAAGGATTCGCTGCGGGAGCTGGCCACGCCAGGTCTGCTCGCCGTGTTCGCGCCGATCGCGGTCGGGTTCGGGCTCGGTGTCGGCCCGCTGGCCGGTTACTTGGCCGGAACCATCGCAACCGGCACCCTGATGGCGGTCTTCCTGGCCAACTCCGGTGGCGCCTGGGACAACGCCAAGAAGATCGTCGAGGACGGCACCTACGGCGGCAAGGGCTCGCCCGCGCACGAGGCGACGGTCATCGGTGACACGGTCGGTGACCCGTTCAAGGACACCGCCGGACCGGCCATCAACCCGCTGCTGAAGGTGATGAACCTGGTCGCGTTGCTGATTGCACCGGCCATCGTCTCGCTGTCCGTCGGCGCCTCCGAGAGCGCGCCGATCCGGTACGGCATCGCCGCGCTGGCCTTGGTGATCATCGTGGGCGCGGTGATCGTCTCCAAGCGGCGGGAATCCTCGTTGCACGCGGAGGAACCGCAACACGCCTGATCTGCTCCACGCCGAACCGGCGGGGACACCTTGCGAGAGCAGGGTGACCCCGCCGGTTCTGCGTTCCGTGCTGCTGGCAGCCGCAGAGCTCGGGCAGACCCACCGGTATACGGTCAACGGGTCCGGCGACGCGGGAGGGGCACGATCATGAGGCGGACCATCAGCGTGGCGACGGCGGCGTGCGCGGCCGCCGTTCTGGTTCTGGCCGGATGCTCCTCCGCTGTCCAGGGATCGGCCCAGGTCGGTTCTCCGCTGTCCACCACGAGTTCCGAGACGACGGCGACCACCCGGACGACGGCCACCACCCGGACAACCGCGACCAGGACGACGGAGACGTCGGACGAGAGCACCACCGACGACACCACGACGGACGAGACGACGGACGACACCGAAACCACGACCTCGACCGAAACCGACCAGGGGGCAACCGGTCTCGACCCGGTGACGGCGGAGTGGTTCACCGTCTTCTGCACCAGGGCCGCCGATGCCGGGCAGTACGTCACCGAGGTCACCGACCAGACGCTCAGCCAGGCGCAGAACACCATCGTCGAGACCTACACGAACATCTCGCTCAGCGCCTCGACGTCGGTCGGCCTGCTGCAGCAGACGCCGCCGCCGACGGTCTCCGGCGGGGACGACCTGGCGACCAAGGCCATCGAATACTTCACCGTCGCCTCCGACGTCTACGGCCGGGGCGCGCTGACCATCGCGGCGCTGACGCCGGCGAACTTCAACGACCTCCAGGTGGCCAAGGACGCCGTCGAGGCCGAGGCAACCGCCTCCATCCCCAACACCATGTCGGACGTCGACCCGACCGTTCTTGCTGCCGCGCAACAACTTCCGGAGTGCAAGGGCCTCTAGTCGAAAAAAGATCTGCCAGGTTTACCTGGCTGAGTTAATATTTACTCATGTCAGTAAATCAGACCGACAGGTCGGCGACGTCGGCCGTCCGGCGGGCGCAGATCGTCGACGCCGCCATCGAGGTGATCGCCGAGGTCGGCTACGCCAGAGCGTCCTACGCCCGGATCGCCGCGGGAGCGGGGCTTTCCAGCACCCGATTCCTCTCGTACCACTTCGAGAGCAAGGGCGAACTGATGGGCGCCGTGGTGCAGCAGGTGATCGGTCAGATCGGTGGGTACGTCGGCGACCGGATCCGTCCGCAGCGCACGGCTGCCGCGATGCTGCGGACCTACCTGGAATCCGTTGTCGGCTTCATCGACACCCATCGGGCCCAGATGATCGCGCTCACAGAGGTGTTGCTGGGAGCCGGTTTCGAGGACGGTATCGCCGGGGACCGTGCGGCGACGGCCGATCTCGAGTCGATCCTGCGGCACGGGCAGTCGACCGGCGAGTTCCGGGATTTCGACCCCGCCGTGATGGCGACGGTGGTGCAGCGCTCGGTCGACGGCCTGCCGTTCGTCCTGCAGTCCGATCCGGACTTCGACTGCGCCGGTTACGCGCGCGAGGTGGTGACCATCTTCGAACTGGCCACCGCACGGCGATGACCGGCGCACCACGCGGCCGGCAGCTGCTGGAGGTGATCGTCCGGGCGGTCGTCGGGCTGCTCGTTCCGCTGGTCGTCTTCTACCTGTTGCGCGGCGCCGGCGCCGGCCTCTACCTGGCGCTGCTGGTCTCGGCCGTCGTCTCCGCGCTGCCCACCGCGGTCGGGTTGATTCGCACCCGGCGGATCAATGCACTGTCCGCGTTCTTCGCGGCGATGGTGCTGGGCAGCGTCGCGGTCTCACTGCTGGCCGGTGACAGCCGATTCCTGCTGGCCAGGGAGGCGATCCTGACCGCGGTGGCCGGTACCTGGTTCCTGGTCAGCGCAGGCACCCGGCGCCCACTCTCCGCTGTCTTCTCGAAACCGCTGCTGGAGGGCCGTTTCCGTTGGCCGGCGCACTGGGACGAGCTCTGGGTCCGCTCGTCGCGATGGCGGCGGATGTGGCGGGTGTCCAGCACGGCGTGGGGGATCGGCCTGCTGGCAGACGCCGGTGCGCGGGTGTGGCTGGCCTACACCCTGCCCCCGGATGCGGTGCCCGCCCTGGCCACCGGGTTGTACCTGGGGACCTCCGCCGTGCTGATCGTGACGACCTCGGCGTACTACGCGATCTGTGGTGTTTACCGACCGGGATCGGCGTTGTACCCGGCGGTGGAACAGAGCGTCGGCAGCAGCGGGCTACCCTGACGATCCGTGGGAGGGGGTCGCCGATGACGCAGCTGTCGCTGTTCTCCGCCGACCTCACGCCACCCCGGCTGGAGGATCTGGGCGGCCTGCTCGCCGCGCACGGGCAGGTCGCCGGCGGACAGGACGGTGTCCGGCTGTCCATCCTGCTGGCCGACGGGTGGCGGGCCGATGCGCTGCTGCGGGAATGCCGGGTTCGTGACGTGCCGTCCCGGACCGCAAAGCCGGAAGATCCGGACACGGCGGTGTTGTTGCACACCGAGCGCACCGCGGTGCTGGAGCCGCTCGCCACGCAGTGGACCAGAGGTGCGGTCAAGGCCGTTCCCGGCGACATCAGCCTGACGCCGGGGTTCCTGCGGTGTTGGACACTTGCCGCCGGCCACCCGTCCGACGTCGGATTCGTCCTCGGACTGGACCCGCATGCGCCCGATACCCACGAGCCGCTGGCCGCAGCCTGCGCGGCGGCCGGTCTGGCCGGATCGTTGCTCGGCGTCCGCGGCGGTGGGCCGGCGGTGCGTATCGTCGGGCATCGGCGTTGCTCCCGGCTGTCCGAGATGATCGGAACGCCGCCGCCGGAGGCGCCGCCCGGTGCCTTCGGCGCTCCGGGTCATGCGGTCTGACGGGGTCGCAGCGGCTCGGACCGCTGGCACACTGTGGCATCCTGCTCTGCGATACCCCCGGTGACGACACTTTCCGGAGTCCCGAGGGGTCACGACGCCGAAGTCACCAGACATATATAAGGAGAACGTGAGCCAGATGGCCACAAGCAGCAAGGCGACGGGCCCGGGCTCCGGCGTGCGCCTGGTGATCGTCGAGTCGCCGAGCAAGGCCAAGACGATCTCCGGTTTCCTGGGCAGCGGCTACATCGTCGAATCCTCCGTCGGCCACATCCGGGACCTCCCGCGTGGCGCAGCCGATGTGCCCGCGAAGTACAAGGGCGAGCCATGGGCCAGGCTCGGCGTGAACACCGAGAACGGCTTCGAGCCGCTGTATGTGATCTCCCCCGAGAAGCGCGCGCAGGTGGCCAAGCTGAAGTCGCTGCTGGCCGGCGCCGACGAGCTCTACCTGGCGACAGACGAGGACCGCGAGGGCGAGGCCATCGCCTGGCACCTGCTGGAAACCCTCAAGCCCAAGGTTCCGGTCAAGCGGATGGTCTTCCACGAGATCACCCCCGCCGCAATCCAGGCGGCCGCCGAGAACCCCCGCGAACTCGACGACAACCTGGTCGACGCGCAGGAGACCCGCCGCATCCTGGATCGGCTGTACGGCTACGAGGTCTCCCCGGTGCTGTGGAAGAAGGTCATGCCGAAGCTCTCGGCGGGCCGCGTGCAGTCCGTCGCCACCCGGATCATCGTGCAGCGCGAACGGGAACGGATGGCCTTCCGGACCGGCACCTACTGGGGTCTGGACGCCTCCATGGCCCCGACCGAGCCGGACAGCCAGGCCTTCAAGTCCTCACTGGCGACCGTCGAGGGACGGCGGCTGGCCAGTGGCCGGGACTTCGACCCGGCCACCGGGGCGATCAGGGCCGGCACCGACGTGCTGCTGCTCGACGAGGACGGCGCCCGCACGCTGGCCGCGCAGCTGCAGGGCGGCACGGCGACCGTCAGCTCGGTGGAGGAGAAGCCCTACACCCGCAAGCCCTACCCGCCGTTCATGACCTCGACACTGCAGCAGGAGGCCGGTCGCAAGCTCGGGTTCAACTCCGAGCGCACCATGCGCACCGCGCAGCGGCTGTACGAGAACGGCTTCATCACCTACATGCGGACCGACTCCACGACGTTGAGCTCCACCGCGCAGGAGGCGGCCCGGTCGCAGGCCCGCGAGCTGTACGGGCCGGAGTACGTGCCGCAGGCTCCCCGGCAGTACACCCGCAAGGTGAAGAACGCCCAGGAGGCACACGAGGCCATCCGGCCGGCCGGCGAGACGTTCCGCACCCCCGGCCAGGTCGCCAACTCGATCAACGGTGACGAGTTCCGGCTGTACGAACTGATCTGGCAGCGCACCATCGCGTCCCAGATGGTCGACGCGCGGGGCCTCACCCTGTCGCTGCGGATCACCGCTGCGGCGGATGGCCGGGAGTGCGTGTTCAGCGCGTCCGGTCGGACGATCACCTTCCCCGGTTTCCTGCGGGCCTACGTCGAGACCGTCGACGCGGAGGCCGGCGGTGAGGCGGACGACGCCGAGCGCCGGCTGCCGAACCTGACCGTCGGGCAGCGGCTGGACATCCGGGAGCTGATCCCGGCCAGCCACGTCACCACCCCGCCGGCCAGATACACCGAGCCGTCGCTGATCGGCGCCCTGCAGGACCTGGGCATCGGCCGGCCTTCGACCTACACCTCGATCATCCGGACCATCATCGACCGCGGTTACGTGTGGAAGAAGGGGCAGGCACTGGTCCCGTCCTGGATCGCCTTCGCGGTGATCGGATTGCTGGAACAGCACTTCGCGCGGCTGGTGGACTACGACTTCACGGCCGCGATGGAGGACGAGCTCGACGGGATCGCCGACGGCCGGATCGGCCGCACCGACTGGCTCGGCGCGTTCTACTTCGGCGGCGACGTCGGCCCGGAGGGCTCGGTCGGCCGGACCGGTGGGCTCAAGAAGCTGGTCGGCGACCGGCTGGAGGACATCGACGCCCGCGAGGTGAACTCGCTGCCGCTGCTGACCGATGCACAGGGTCGGCAGGTGACGGTGCGGGTCGGCCGGTACGGGCCGTACCTGGAACGCGCGGTGCAGAACGAGGGCGGACCGGAGGACGGCGGCGACGGCGCATCCGTGCAGCGGGCGAACCTGCCCGAGGACCTGCCGCCGGACGAGGTGACCGCCGAGGTCGCCGAGGAGTTGTTCGCGCAGGCCGGTGACGGCGCCGAGAACGAGCTGGGTGTCGACCCCGACAGCGGCAACGTCATCGTCGCCAGGGACGGCCGGTACGGGCCGTACGTCACCGAGATCCTGCCGGTGGCGGAGGAGGTGAACGGGTCGGCGACGGCGAAAAAGGCCGCCAAGGCGGTGAAGCCGCGGACGGCCTCGCTGTTCAAGTCGATGTCGCTGGATTCCATCGACCTGTCGACCGCGCTGCGGTTGCTCTCGCTGCCGCGGGTGGTCGGCAACGACCCGACGGACGGCGTGGAGATCACCGCGCAGAACGGCCGGTACGGGCCGTACCTGAAGAAGGGCACCGACTCCCGGTCGCTGACCTCCGAGGACGCGCTGTTCGACGTCACCCTCGAGGAGGCGCTCGCGATCTACGCCCAGCCCAAGACCCGCGGGCGCTCGGCGGCGGCCGCGCCGCCGTTGCGCGAGGTCGGCACCGATCCGGCCGGCGGGAAGCCGATGGTGATCAAGGACGGCAGGTTCGGGCCCTACGTCACCGACGGTGAGACCAACGCCTCACTGCGCAAGGGCGACGACGTGGAGACCCTCACGGTGGAGCGGGCGGCCGAGTTGCTGGCCGACCGTCGGGCCCGGGGTCCGGCACCGAAGCGGACACCGGCGAAGAAGGCCGCACCCAAGACGACCACCCGAAAGGCTCCGGCGCGCAAGGCTCCGGCCAAGGCGGCGAGCAAGCCGGCGAGCTGACCGGAGCGGTGGTCGGCCCGCACCTCACCGGCCGACCGACCGAGTCCGCCGGTCAGGGGGAACCCCGGAAACACCCTGGGAATCCGGTTCTTGACGATCATCGTCGGTGTCCCGGCCTACCATTTGCCTATGACGGCGGCCTTCGACGGCTCGCGCGGGACCGACCAACGGTTCACCGATGCGCTCAGCGGATCCGATGGAACATCGGATCCGTCCGTTCTGATGCCCGTCCTCGACGTCTATCCCGACGCACTGTCCGCGCCGATGCCGGAGGGACTCATCCCGGTCATGCCTGCACAGGTCCCCGTGACGCCGGTCGGCATCCGCGCCGATCCCATCGTCGGACCGGCCGGCCGGCAGCCCGCCAACCGCGTGCCACAACCGCAACGGGCCGGGCAGCGTCAAGCCGGCACCCGGCCGGGCGCGCCCCGACCGGCGGTCGCCCGGCAGACCGTCTGCGGCCCAAAACGTCGTTCCACCCCGGCCGCAGGTTCAGCCGCACCGCCCGATCACTGCTTCGAACACTGCTGCGGCGCCGATCACCGCTCGACCTTCGGCGGCCGGCCAGCAACCGCCCACGATCAGCTGGCAGGGCCGGTCGATGTCGGCCGCCGACATCGCCGCCATGGTCAGAGCTGGCCTCTCCGGGCAGTCACCGCCCCAGGGTCAGCAGTCGCTGTCGAACACGCACCCGCAGTCGACGGGATCCGGGGCGCCGCAGGCGGTCGCGCCGGCGGCTCCGATGGCATCGCAGTACAGCGGTCGCGGGCAGGCCCGCAACGACGCCCGTGAGCAGTCCCGGGAGCGCCGGCGCACCGCAGTGCCGTCGCAGAGGCGCTCGTCCAGCGTCTGGGCGGTGCTCGTCTTCATGGTGGTGATCCTGTTCGCCACCGGCCTCGGGCAGAAGATCATCGATCTGATCACCGAGCTGTTGAACCGGTGAGCCGCAAACGCGAACCCAATTCGGTCACGGTGCTGCTGCGCATCCCGGTGTTCCGCCGGCTCTGGGCGGCCATCGCGATCTCCAGCCTCGGCGACTGGCTGGGACTGCTCGCCACCACCGCGCTGGCCGCCTACCTGACCAAGGATTCGTCCAACCTCGCCCAGGGCGCCGCGGTGTCCGGTGTGCTGCTCACCCGGCTGCTACCCGACCTGATCCTCGGACCGATCGCCGGCGCGTTGGTCGACCGGTTCGATCGACGCAAGGTCGCCGTCGTCGGCGACACCCTGGCCGGGTTGCTCTACGTCTCGATCATCTTCAGCGGCAATCTGCTGTGGTTGCTGGTGGCCCAGTTCCTGGTCGAGGCGATCGGGTTGTTCTCCACCCCGGCCAAGCAGGCGATGTGGGTGAACATCGTGCCGCGGGAACGGCTCGCGGTGGCCAACCAGCTGAACTACGTGTCGGTCTACGGCATGGTGCCGGTGGCGGCCACGTTGTTCGTCCTGCTCTCGACGCTGGCCTCGCTGTTCGGGGTGCCGAACGTCTCGGGCAGCAGCACCGCGTTGATCAGCGGCACCACCAGCACGCTGGCCATCGACGTCGCCCTCGGCATCGACGCGGCCACCTACTTCTTCTCCGCCGGGATGGTGTTCCTGTCCCGGCGGATGATCCCGCCGTTCGTCGGCGACCGCAGCACCGGGAAGAACATCTTCTCGCTGATCGCCGAGGGTGTGTCGTTCGTCCGCAAGAACCGGCTGATGCGCTCGATCTACGTCGGGATCCTCGGCGCGTTCTTCGCCGGCGGTCTGGTCGCCGGCGTCGCGCAGTCCTATGTCGCGACGCTCGGTGCCGGCAACGCCGGTTACGGCATCCTGTTCGGCTCGGTGTTCACCGGCCTGGCCCTCGGCATGCTGGTAGGGCCCAAGGTCTTCTCGACGGTGCCCCGGCGGATGATCTTCACGCCGGCGATCGGCGCCGCCGGCATCTCGCTGATCGTGATGAGCGTGCTGCAGGACTTCGTCGGCGCGGTGGTCGCGGCCACGGTGATGGGTGTCTTCGCCGGCATCGCGTGGATCAACGGATTCACCATGATCGGGCACGAGGTCACCGATCAGCTGCGCGGCCGGGTGTTCGCGTTCGTCATGTCCTCGGTCCGGATCGTGCTGCTGTTGACGATCGCGGCCGGACCGATTCTGGCCGGGGCGATCGGTTCGTACCCGGTGACGGTCGGCGACTTCCGCTTCGAGATCACCGGCCCGGCCATCGTGCTGGCGGTCGGCGGTCTGATCGCCTTCGGGGTCAGCCTGTTCACCGGGCAACAGATCGGTGGTCTGACTTCGGGGCTGGCCCGCCGGGTGTTCGGCCGCCGCGGGGTGAACATCTGGGACGAGCAGGACAACCACGCCGGGGTGCTGATCGCGGTCGAGGGAGCCGACCAGGCGGCCGTGACCGAGTACGCGAACCGGGTCGACGAGCATCTGCGGGCCGACGGCTGGCTGATCGTCAGGGTGCGCACCGACGAGGACGCCGGGGAACTTCCCGGTCGGGACAACCCGGCCGACGCGCTGCGGGCCGCGGCCGATCTCGCCGACCTGACCACGACACTGCTGCGCCCGCCGCTCGAGGACGGAGCCGTCGTCGTGTGCGAGGGGTTCGTCGACGCCACCGTCGCCAGGTACCGGGTGGCCGGCGTCGAGGAGCAGCGGCTGGCCAGGGTGGCCCAATGGGCGGTCAACGGTCTCAAGCCGGATCTGACCGTGCTGGTGGACGGCGCGGTGGACCAGCGTGAGACCCAGGCGATCGCCGGCACCGCTTCAGGAGCAGACAAGGTGGCAGATCCGGCTCTGGCAGATCAGGCTGTGGCTGACCCGGCTGTGGCGGTGGCTGATTCGGCGGCGGACGAGCATCCCGCGGCTGATCTCCCACCGACCGGAGAGGCACCTGAGAGCAACGGAGATGCCGACGAGGACGACGACCGGGTCGACGCGGTGCAGGCCTACCGCGACCGGGCGTCCTACACACCCGAGCGGTACCTGATCGTCCGCCCGTTGTCCGAGGAGGGCGGGGTGATCAACAACGAGGTGGTGGAACGGATCTCCTCCGTACTCCGGCAGCGCTCGCCCTCGCTGGCCCAGCCGATCCCGACGGCGGCAAACCACACCGACCCGCAGACAGCAGACGCGCCGAACACCGACCGCCCCGACGCGCCATCCGCCAACGACGCGCCATCCGCCAACGACGCGCCAGCCACGAACGACGCGCCATCGACGCACGACGTGCCAGCCACGAACGGCGCTGCCTCCGTCGACCACCCTCCGCGGGTTGCCGCAGCGGCATCCGAGTCCGCGACCGAACCGCAGCCCGCGCGCTGAGGGCGGTCAGCCGAGGACGTCGGCCAGCGGCACCTCCGGGTCGGCGAGCGCGGCCAGATCCACGGTGCGTCCGGTCAGCCCGGCCCGCACCAGGTCGGCAATGGTCTCGGTGACATCCCACACGTTGGCGTTCATCCCGGCCAGCACGGCGCCGCCCTTCACCCAGAACGCCAGGAACTCCGGTGCCGTGCCGGCCTCGGCCGTGCCCGGTTCCCCGCGGAACACCACCTGGTCGTACTCGCCGGGAGCAACCCAGCCGGAGTACTCCATCCCGAGGTCGTACTGGTCGGAGAAGAAGTACGGCACCGGTCCGTACGGCTCGCCCTTGCCGAGCATCGACCGGGCCGCCGCCGGTCCGCCGTTCAGTGCGTTCGCCCAGTGCTCGACCCGCAGTCGAGTGCCCAGCAGCGGGTTGAACGAGGACGCGACGTCCCCGCAGGCCCAGACGTGCGGATCGGAGGTCCGCAGGTTCTCGTCGGTGACGATGCCGTTGTCGACCTCGAGCCCGGCGGCCTCGGCGAGTTCGACAGCCGGACGGATGCCGACCCCGACCACCACCAGATCGGCGGCCACCTCCCAGCCGTCCTCGAGCAGCACGCCCGTCACCGCGCCGTCGACGCCCTTGATCTCCTGCACGCCGGCGCCGAACCGGAAATCCACCCCGTGCGCGGCGTGCAGGTCGCGGTAGACGGTCGCCACCTCGTCACCCAGCACGCGGCGCAGCGGCAGCGAGTCCATTTCCACCACGGTGACCGTGCAGCCGTGTTGTCGGGCCGCGGCCGCCGTCTCCAGCCCGATCCAGCCGGCGCCGATCACCACCACCTGGGCGCCCTCCCGGAAGCCCGCGAGCAGGGCGTCGGACTGGTCCAGCGTCCGCAGGTAGCGGACGCCCTCGAGGTTCGAGCCGGGGGTGGTCAGCGTGCGGACCCGGGATCCGGTGGCGAGCAGCAGCTTGTCGTAGCGGACGGTGTCGGTCGGCAGGGTGCTGACCGTGCGGGCCGCGAGATCCAGCTCCACCGCGAGTGTTCCGGCGCGCCACTCGATGTCGTGTTCGACGTACCAGTGCGGTTCGTGGACGAAGGCCTTCTCCCGGGGCTCGGCACCGGACAGGTAGCCCTTCGAGAGCGGGGGCCGTTCGTACGGCGGTTCGGTCTCCTCGCCGATCAGCACCACGCGTCCGGTGAAGCCTTCTGCGCGCAAGGTCTCTGCCGCTTTGGCGCCGGCCAACGAGGCTCCGACGATCACATACGTCTCATCACTCATCCCGACAGCGTCCTCTGCCGGTCCGGGTGCGACAACCGGCCCCCTTGCCGGGGCGGCGCTGTCGGCGGGTTCGGTTACCGTGACCCGGACCATCACCACAGGAGGCAACCGGCGTGCCGGACAGTGCAAGTGCAGCTCACGGATCGTCGACCCCGGCCGTCGGCGCAGGCTGGACGGCTGCCGACACCGAGACCGTCGCCTGCTGCGTTTGCGGCGTCGACGGTGTCGCGTTGTACCGGTTGACCCCGTTCGGAGTCGTTCGGTGCCCGGTCTGCGAGCTGGTGTTCGTCTCGCCGCGGCTGTCCCCGAGCGCCCTGCAGCGGTTGTACGACGAGCCGGCGTACTTCGAGGGCGGCGTCTACGGCGATCAGTCGAGCCGCTCGCCGGCGATGGTGCTGCAACGCACCTGGACCGCGGGTCGACTGGCGGAAATCGGCCGGCATCGGCAGCCGCCGGCCCGGCTGCTGGAGATCGGCAGCGGGTACGGGTTGTTCCTGGACGAGGCGCGGCGCGCGGGCTACGACGTGCGCGGGGTGGAGCTGTCCCGGACCGGTGCCGAGCACGCCCGGCAGCAACTCGGGCTGGACGTCTTCTGCGGACAGCTGGCCGATGCGCCGGCCGACCCGGCGGATGTCGTCTGCTTCTGGGACACCTTGGAGCACGTGCCCGATCCGCTGGAGTTCCTTCGGCAGGTCCGTCGCCGGCTCGCCCCGGACGGCGTGTTCGCCCTGTCGGTGCCGTACTTCTCGTCCGTACCCGCCCGCCTGCTGCGGTCGAAGTGGTGGACGCTCAAGCCCGAGCAACACATCTGGCACTTCACCCCGGCCACCCTGCGGCTGGTCGCCGCCCGGGCGGGCCTGGTCGTCACATCGGTGATCACCAGTCCGCTGCGGCAGGCGAACGCCGGCCGCACCGATTCCCTGGTCGCCGTCGGCCGGGCCATTCCCGAGCAGGGTCGGTGAGCATCGTGAGCGAGATCGGCCACCCGGCCGCCGCCGTCTTCGACGACGTCATCGGCCAGGAACATGCCATCGAGGAGCTGACCGCCGCGGTCGCCGCAGCTCGCGGCGAGCCCGGGGTGCCGACCGCCGCGATGACCCATGCCTGGCTGTTCACCGGGCCGCCGGGCTCCGGTCGTTCCGTCGCGGCGCGGGCCTTCGCCGCGGCGCTGCAGTGCGAGTACGGCGGGTGCGGCCAGTGTTCGCACTGCCGGACGGTCATGGCCGCGACGCACGCTGACGTCCGGACGGTGACCCCGGAGGGGCTGACCATCTCGGTCAAGGAGATGCGGGCCGTCGTCCAGTTGGCCGCACGCCGACCGGCGACGGGTCGCTTCCAGATCGTGCTCATCGAGGACGCCGACCGGCTGACCGAGGGCGCCTCGAACGCGTTGCTGAAGGCGGTCGAGGAGCCAGGACCGCAGACCGTCTTCCTGCTCTGCGCGCCGTCGACCCATCCTGACGACGTGTCGGTGACCATCCGTTCCCGGTGCCGGGTGCTCGCCCTACGAACCCCATCGGCCGCGTCGATCGCCGATGTCCTGGTCCGGCGGGACGGCATCGACCAGGAAATGGCGCAATGGGCGGCGTCGGTGTCCGCCGGCCATGTCGGCCGAGCGCGGCGACTCGCCAGGGATGCCGATGCCCGCGAGCAGCGACGCCGGATCCTGGCAGTTCCGGGAGCGCTGCGCAGCATCTCGGACGTGTTCGTCGAGGCGGGCGACCTGTTGGCCGCGGCCAAGGGCGAGGCGACCTCGGTGTCCGACCGCCGGGACGCCGTCGAACTGGAGGAACTGAAGACGGCGCTCGGCGGCGGCGGCACCGGCAAGGGCGCGGTGGGTGCTGCCCGCGGTACCGCGGGGGTGGTCAAGGAGATGGAACGCCGGCAGAAGTCGAGGGCGACCAGGACCGAGCGAGATGTGCTGGACCGAGCGCTGGTCGACCTCTCCGGGTTCTACCGGGACGTCATCGCCCGCAGCCTCGGCTCGACCGCCCCGCTGATGAATCCGGACGTCGCCCGCGACGTCGACGTTGCCGCGTCCCGCCTCGGATCGGTCGGTGCGCTGCAGCGGTTGGACGCGGTGCTGGCCTGCCGGGAGGCGATCGAGCTGAACGTGAAACCGCAGATCGCCGTCGAGGCGATGATGATGGCGTTGTTCGCCGGCCCGGTCGGCGGGTGATCGGCCGGGTGATGAGCGGGGTTCACCCGGTTGCCGTCCTCACTGGGCGGTGACCGGAGCAGGCGCGCGGGTGTCTCCGGTCACACCGCGTACCGTGATCCCCCATGGGCATGTTGTGCGCGGTGACGTTCTCGACGAACGGGCAGCTGCACTACGCCAACCCCGGCGACCTGCGCCCGGAGGTGGGCGACTCGGTGCTGCTGCCCACCGACCACGGCGCAGTGGCGGCGCGGGTGGTGTGGGCGGCGGAGTACTCCCCGGAGGAGACGGAAGGATTCCCGGTTCTGCTCGGCATGGCCGGCCCGGACGATCTCGCCGCCACCGAACAGATGCGGAAGACCAAGGCGCGCACCATGGTCGCCAGCCGCAAACTGATCCGCGAGCACGGGCTGCCGATGAAGGTGCTGGCCGTCGACCCGCAGCCGTCGGCGGGCAAGACCGTGATCTTCTACTCCTCGCCGGAAACCGTCGATTTCCGCTCGCTGCTGCGGGACCTCTCCGCGACGCTCGGCAACCGGATCGAGCTGCGGCAGCTGGCGGCGCGGGACGCGGTGCGGGTGACCGGCGCGATCGGCTCCTGCGGCCGGGACACCTGCTGCTCGACGTTCCTCAAGGACTACGAGCCGATCACCCTGGCGATGGCCCGTGACCAGGAACTACCTGCGAACCCGATGCGGATCTCCGGCGCCTGCGGCCGGTTGATGTGCTGCCTGAAGTACGAACACCCGCTGTACCAGGACTTCAAGGCCACCGCGCCGGCGATCGGCGAGGAGGTCGAATCACCGGCCGGACCCGGCCGGGTGGTCGGCCATTCGGTGCCCGGCGACTCGGTCGTGATCAAGCTGGCCGCGGACGGATCCAAGCAGGTCTGCCCCAAGGCGTCGGTGTGCGGTTCGCGGAAGGCCTACGAGGAGCAGCACCTACAGCGCTGAACTGATCAGCACCGAATTCGTAGGCACTGAACTCGTTCGTTCATCCAGCGCGGTTGTACGCCTGCCGCAGCCACTCGACCAGCTCGTCGTCGACCTCGTCGGTGCTGCGCAACCCGACCTTGTGCGTGCACATGCCGGTCGTGACCACCAGGCGCCCGGCTCCGGGAGCGCCGGGGACGTTCAGACCCAGGTCGATCCGGTCGGCGAGGACGTCCAGGATCCGCCGCCGGGTGGGGTTGGCCAGTGCGGCCCAAACATCGTCATGTGATGGAGACATGACGTCAAGAACCCATCACCTCATGCGTGCTGTCAAGACGCTCAGAACAGAGACGCGAGCATGGCGCCGGCGGTGAACGCCGCGGCAGCGACCCAGAGCCAGGTGGGTAGATGCTTCATCTCGACCCCCTTCATCCCGTGTAGACCGAACCGTTGACCACCGTCACCGGTACGGCGGGAAGCGGGCTGGGCGCGGGTCCGGCAACGACGGCACCGGTGTTCGCGTCGAAGGCGCTGCCGTGGCACGGGCAACTGATCCGTCCGTTGCCGACCTGGTTGACCAGGCATCCCTGGTGCGTGCACACCGCGGAAAAGCAGTGCACCTTGTCCCCGGATTCGCGGGTCACCACCAGTTTCTGGTCGGGCAGGATGACGCCCCCGCCCTCCGGCACGTCCGCGAGACTGGTCAGTGCCGTCGGTGTTCCCGAACCGCCGCTGGGCGCGGTGTATTCGCCGCCCGATGCGGTGGGAGTCGGTGCGGCGAGCCGGTACCAGCCGAAGCCGGCGGCCCCGGCGACCACCGCGACCCCTGCTCCGATGATCACCGCGCGCCGGGTCGCCTGACCGTCGGGGGTCGACGAGTCGGTGTCCAGGGCGCCTGGGGCGGCATCGGCATGCAACGGCGCGCCGGCGATCGGATACCCCGGCGGCGGTTGCTGCGAGTACGTCGGAGATTGCTGCCACGGCGGCGGGTAGCCCTGACCCTGTGGCGGGTGGCTCTGAGCTTGCGGCGGGGGGTACTGGCCGGGTGGGTACGGCTGCGCGTACTGGCCCGGCGCGAACTGACCCTGCGGATACTGACCTGGCTGGTACGGCGCCTGCGGGTACTGCCCTGATTGCCGTGGTGGATACGGCTGTGCCTGCGGCGGACCCTGATATGGCTGCCCTTGCGGAGGGTAGGGCGGTGGCTGCGCACCCGGGTAGGGCTGGCTCTGCCGGGGCTGACCGGGATCCGGCTGGCCCTGGTTCGGCGGCGGCGGGTACTGCTGTTGGGGTGGCCACTGGCGGTTGTCGGCAGGTGGGTACGCCCCGGCCGATGGGGGCCAGCTCGGAGGGGGCTGCCCGGGTGGCGGACTCGGGGGCTGCTGCCGGGAGGCGTCAGCCGAATGTCGACCGGAGACCGGTGACGGGTCCGATCCCGCGGGATCGGACGGGGGTGCGGGGTTCACGGAAGCTCCAGGGGCGGCGGGGGCGGGCAGGAGGGGTGGTTCACCACAGCGGCAACCCGGGCTGGGTGAAGTACCAGAACGCGGAGGAGAACCAGACGATCGTGATAATTGCGGCCAGCGATCCGCCCAGGACGGGAAGCGTCCAGCCGGGCAGGCCCTTGAGCCGGAGCGAGAGCATCTTCGCGGCGAACACCCCGTAGAACAGCACGCCGCCGATGGAGTGGATCAGGGTGCGAGCGGAGTTGTCGGCCCACCCGATCGACCAGATGCACTGGAACGCAACCGGCAGGGTGAGCACGAAGGCGATGACGCCCGACCAGCGGTGGACCGGCCCGGCCCAGGCGGGGGATCCGGAAACCCCGGGCAGCCTGCCCCACATGGCCAGTGCGCTGACCACCTGAACCACGACGAACACCATTGCGGCGGTGGTCAACCAGGTCTTCATCACCAGCAGGGTGGAGAAACCGAACGACAGGATGACTCCGTGGTCACCAGGGTGGACCTTCGAGTACCCGGCGAGCACGGCCGACACCGCGATGCCGACGCCGGCCACGATGGCCAGTCCCCACCGGGGTGGCTGCTTGACCTGTGGAACCTCGGTCGATGTCACGGTGCCTCACATCTTCAGCACCCATCGGGCGCGGCGACTACTGGGACGACGGCTTGAACCCGGGCGGTGCTGGTGGCCCGGGCGCGCCGAACAGGTCTACGAGGTTCGCGGAGAAACGGTTCTCGAGGAATGACGGTGCTCCTGCGGCGCAGTCCCGTCAAGATCATTTGCCCTGTCCCTTTTGCCACCATGTGTGCCGACTGTGATCCCATGACGCAAATCACAGATAACGATTGGATAACGAAGAGACACCGAGAGTGAATGGCCGATCACAACGGGGCAACATCCGAACGGAGATTTTCCGGCTGTATCCCGTCAGGGATGCAGATTGTCCTGTTTGGAGGCATTTGTGCGAGGAAGAGCAGTACTGCTCACCGGGGTGGTGGCCGCGGCCATGTTGATCCCGGTGACCTCCGCTTCGGCGGTGGACGAGATCAACACCCAGCGACTTCGGAACGCGGTCAACAGCGCCGGCATCCTGTCGCACGAACGAGTGCTTCAGCGGATAGCCAACAACAACGGCGGCACCCGCGCGTCCGGCACGCCCGGCTATCAGGCGTCGGTGGATTACGTCGCCGGGAAGCTTCGGGCCGCGCATTACGACGTGAGCATCCAGGAATTCGAGTTCCCGTTCTTCGATGACAACTCGACCCTCACCGTCGGCGGCACCGCGATCGAGACCGGAGCGCTCACCTTCTCTGGCGAGGGGACCGTATCCGGCGAACTGGTGCCCGCCGCTGGTATTCAGATCCCACCGCCGGCGGAAGCCGGGACCACCACGTCCGGATGCTCGGCGACGGACTTCACCCCGGCGCCTGCCGAACCGTCGGTGGCCCTCGTTCAACGCGGCACCTGCAACTTCAGCGTCAAGGTGGACAACGCCATCGCAGCCGGCTACGACGCCGTGATCATCTTCAACGAGGGCCAGCCAGGTCGGGACGGCGTGCTCGCCGGCACCCTCGGCACCCAGTACAACGTCCCGGTGATCGGTATCTCCTATGCCGACGGCGTCGATCTCTACGATGCAACGCAGGCCGGCGCGCTGGACGTGGACGTCAACGTCGACATCACCAACGACACCCGTACGACGTACAACGTGATCGCCGATTCCAAGGGTGGAGACCCGAACAAGGTGCTCGTGGTGGGGGCCCATCTGGATTCGGTGACCAAGGGCCCAGGCATCAACGACAACGGCAGCGGTACCGCCACCAACCTCGAGACCGCCATCCAGATGGACAAACTGAACATCAAGCCGCTGCAGAAGGTGCGGTTCGCGTTCTGGGGCGCCGAGGAGCTCGGGCTCCTGGGATCGACCCACTACGTCGAGTCGCTGTCCGACGACGGCGTGGAGCAGATCTACGCCAACCTGAACTTCGACATGCTCGGCTCGCCGAACTACGTGCGGTTCGTCTACGACGGCGACGGATCGTCGGAAGGTCCCGAGGGCCCACCCGGATCGGCCCAGATCGAGTCGATCTTCAACGACTACTTCGCCAGCAAGAACCTGGCCACCGCACCGACCGCCTTCGACGGCCGGTCCGACTACGGCCCGTTCATCGCCATCGGCATCCCGGCCGGTGGATTGTTCAGTGGCGCCGAAGGGATCAAGACCGAGGAAGAAGCCGCGATCTACGGCGGCACCGCCGGTGAGCCTTACGACGCGTGCTACCACCAGGCGTGCGACACCACGAACAACCTGTCCACCAAGGCCCTCGGTGAGATGGGCGACGCGGTGGCGCACTCCGTGATGACCCTTGCGCGCACCAAGACCGGGTTCTACGAGGACGGCAGCCGGATGGCCGCTCGTCAGGCCATCTCGATGGACCAGTTCGATTTCCGGGGTGGTCAGGCGGTCCGCTGACCTCCTGCACGACCCGAACTTCGGCCCGGTCCGGACGCCACCACGCGTCCGGGCCGGGCCGTTTTGCTGTCCGAGAAGATCGAATCAACGAGTGCGCAGAAGTAGCGGCCGCGGGTCTCGGCAGCCACTGAGTCGCTGATCACGCCGCGCCGTGGTTGGACCGCGCGGGAGCTGTGCTGCCGTATCCTGGGTTCCTGCTGGCGAAACGCACGAGAAGTTGTGCGGCGTGCGGGGAGTGCACGTTCTTTCGCAAGTCATGAGGATCGGATGTCAACGTCCTGTGTCCTCGCGCGTCTCTACGACAACAAGACTTGGCACAAGGCGAGGTTTGCTCACGGGGTGAGGTGGCCCCGGGTAGCAGTCATCACGGAGGACCACATGCTGTCTCATCGATCCAGGCCCGTCCGTCGTGCCGCCATCGCCCTGGTTGCCGTCGGCATCCTGGCCGCGACCGCCGCGTGCTCCAGCTCGTCGTCCGGTCTCGGGGTGGCGCAGAGTTCCGCGGGCAGCGTGAGTCAGGCGGCACAGACCCAGACCGGCGATTCGACCGAATCAGAGTCCTCCAGCAGTAGCAGCAGCAGCTCATCGGCAGCGCCCAGCACCACGGCCGCGCCGAAGCCGGTCGCGCAGGTCACCGCCTCCCCGGCGTTCGACGCGAACGACATCTCGCCGACCGCGCCGATCACGGTCAGCGTCGCCAAGGGCACCATCGCCGACATCTCGGTCACCAACCCGGAGGGCGCGGCAGTCAACGGCACGCTGTCCGCCGACAAGACCTCCTGGACGCTGGGGGAACCGCTCGGCTACGGCCGCACCTACACCGTGGCCGGAACCGCGGTCGGCACCGACGGCAAGTCCGTGCCGTTCGACGGCAGCTACACGACCGTCAGCCCGATCGACGAGATCACCACGTCGATCTCCCCGGGTGACGGCGCCGTCGTCGGCGTCGCGGCGCCGGTGATCGTGCACTTCGGATACGAACCCGCCGACCGCGCCCTCATCGAGAGCCAGCTGAAGATCACCACGACGCCACAGGTCGAGGGGTCGTGGGCGTGGATCCAGCACGACGGCGATCAGTCGCCGTCGCTCGACTGGCGGCCCAAGTCGTACTGGCCGTCCGGTACGGCGGTGCACGTGGAGTCGAACATCTACGGCGTCGACTTCGGCGGTGGGTACTACGGCGGCGACAACGTCACCAGCGATTTCACCATCGGGCGCAACCAGGTGGTGCTGGCCGACGCCAACGCGCACAACATCGTCGTGCAGCAGAACGGCGTCACGGTAGCGACCTACGACGCTTCCTACGGCAGCGGCGACGACATCGGCGACCCGAACCGGGTGACGCGTTCCGGGGTGCACGTGGTGATGGACAAGCAGGAGACCACGAAGATGAGCAACCCGGCCTACGGCTACACCAACATCACCGAGCACTGGGCCGTGCGGATCAGCGACAACGGCGAGTTCATCCACCAGAACCAGGACACCGTCGACGATCAGGGCGTGGTCAACGTGAGCCACGGCTGCATCAACCTGTCCGCGGAGAGCGCCGAGGAGTACTTCAACAGCGCCATCTACGGCGATCCGGTCGAGGTGACCGGCACCAGCGTCGGGTTGTCGGCGGCCGACGGTGACATCTACGACTGGGCGTACTCCTGGGAGGACTGGCAGGCGAAGTCGGCTCTGAGCGCGGACGCCTCCCACTGACCGATCCGCACGGACCAGGTGTCGGGAGCGGCTAGACTCTCCCACGCCGCCGCTGTAGCTCAGTCGGCAGAGCGTCTCACTCGTAATGAGAAGGTCTGGGGTTCGATTCCCCACAGCGGCTCCGCGAAAAGGCCCCCGATTCTCGTGGATCGGGGGCCTTTGCGACGGTTCACCGGGTAAGTCCGGTATGCACCGACTACTTTGTGTATCCATGGGGAAGCATAGCGTCATCGTGAGCGTTGGCGTGCTTCTCGCGTCGATGGTGATCTCTGTACCGCTCGGCCCGGCCGCAACCGCCGACGCTGGGGCGCCACCGCTCGCATCGACCGCATGCGATGTGAGCCCGCCCTGGTCTGGCGGAACCTCTTCGATCGTGGAGGGTGGCCTTCATCGGATCGTCCCGAGACGGTTGTTGGATACCCGGTACACACTCGGTCTGGTCGCTGCGGGATGCACGGTCGTGATGGACTCCTCGAGCGTGATCCCGAGCGACGCGACAGCCGCGTCGCTCAACGTCACGGCGGTCGGCGCCGAAACGACGGGATTCGTCACCGTCTACCCCTGCGACGAACCGGTGCCCTACGTCTCCAGCATCAACACCCGCTCGGCGATACCGGTGCCGAACGCCGTCGTCGTACCGCTCGAAGAGAGCCGGCGGGTCTGTCTCTACTCGTCGGTGTCCACCCATCTCATCGTCGACGTGGACGGCTGGTTCGGTATCGACGGCGAACCATTCCACGGTCTCGCGCCGTCGCGCATCCTGGACAGTCGCTACGGCCCGCGGCCGGACGGCAGGACGGGACAGTTCGCGGCGGGCACCACCACGCGGATCCCCATCGCCGGTATCGGCCCGGTGCCAGGCCTGGCCACCGGCGTGGCGCTGAATCTCACCGCCACCGAATCGGCGGGTCCCGGATTCCTGACCGTGTACCCCTGCGGAACCAAGCCATCGCTCACCTCGAGTCTCAATTTCGAAACCGGTGACACCCGCGCCAACCACGTGATCGCCGGCCTGGATGCCACGGGTGCGGTGTGCATCTTCACCCCGACCACCACCTCGGTCATCCTGGACGTCACCGGTTGGTACGGCGATGACACCGGATCCAGACTCACGACGATTCGCGGTACCAGGGTGTTCGACACCCGGGACGGCACCGGCGGTGCCGCCGCCCCGATCGGCGCCGGGGAGACCCGCGCAGTTGACGTGGGTCTGCGGGGCTCGCTCGCGGTCGGCCAGAACGTCGTCATCAACCTGCTCGCGACTCGATCGGATGGTGGTGGATTCCTGACGGTCTTCCCGTGCGGCGCCGAGCGCTCCGCCACCTCGTCACTCAATCTCGCCCAGGGCCAGGACGTGGCCAACCTGGTCACCAGCCCGGTCGGGGACGACGGGCAGGTGTGCGTGTACTCGTCGACATCCACCGATGTCGTGATGGACGTGGTTGCCTCGATCGGCGCGGCCGGACCGCTGCTCGATCTGGCCATCACCGGTGGCGTGCTGACGACACCGTTCGCACCCGACGCCCACAACTACGGCGTGATCTGTCATCCGGGGCTGAACAGCTGGACCTTGGCAGCGAACGCGGTCCAGGGCGCGGTCGTCACCGTCTCCGGGATCCGGCCGGACGATTCGGTGATCGTCTCGCCCGGCGAGGCCGTCGTGGTCTCCGTGACTCCCGATGGCGGTAGCGCGACGGACTACTGGATCCGCTGTCTACCCGCCGATTTCCCAGTCATGGACACCCGACGCCGGGACGCGGTCACCCCGGGCTGGTACCTGGCCGCACCGGTGAACTCGCACTACGTGGTGATCCTCGACGATCACGGCGGGCCGGTCTGGTACCAGGATGCGGGCGCCGGGGTCATCGACGCGAAACTGATGCCCGACGGCGCGACGTTGGCCTGGACCAGACTTCTCGGCGCCGCCTACGGGACGACACCCGGTGGGGCGTACGAGGTTCGCACCTTTGACGGCACGCCGATCCGGCAGTGGGCGACCGTCGATGCCATCACCGACCACCACGAGCTGCTGTCGCTGGCCAACGGCAATGTCGTGATGATCTCCTACCATTCCCGCGACGGAGTCGACGTCCGCGCGCTCGGGTCCGGGTACGTCTCGCCGTCCAAGGTCGTCGACACCTGGCTGCAGGAGATCACCCCGGCCGGCGCCGTGGCGTGGTCGTGGCACAGCGAAGATCACGTCGCCGTCGCCGAAACCGTTGCCCAGCAGGACAATCCGGGCATCCTGCAAACTCCGGGGTCAGCCACGCCGGTGCTCGACCTGCTGCACGCCAACTCGGTCGACATCGACCCCGCCACCGGCGATCTGATCGTGTCCGCGCGACATCTGGACGCGGTCTTCAAGATTCGCCGGGCTCCCGGCCTTGCCGAGGACGGGAAGGTGCTGTGGAAGCTCGGCGGGAATCCACCCACCGATCCGGCGACCGTCGACCTCGAGATCGTGGCCGATCCCTTCGGCGGCCCCCGCCGACAACACGACGCGCGGCTGCTCGCGAACGGCAACATCACGCTGTTCGACAACCAATCGTTCCATCCCGGCACCAGTTCCCGAGGGGTGGAGTACCACCTCGATGTGGCGGCGGGGACCGCGACGCTGGTCGGAGAGTGGGGAAGAACCGACGGGCAACAGGCCTTCGGGCTGGGCAGCACCCGACGGCAACCTGACGGCTCGACCGTGGTCGGCTGGGGCGGCATCAACGAACTGTTGTCGGAGTTTCTTCCCGGCCACGCCGCTCGACCGGCCATGGTGATCCGACTTCCCGCGGCCGCAACCAACTATCGCGTAGTGAAGCTGCCGTCGGAGGCCCTGGATGAATCCATGCTGCGGGCGACGGCCGGCAGCCCCTGAAAATCTCGAGGGTCGGCGCGGTGATCACGGTTCCCTACGATGACCGGAATGGGCTCCATTCCGGCGTGGATTTGGCCGAACGCCGGAATGCTGACGGCGGTCGGCGTCTACCTGTGGTGGCGCCTGGTGGTCGGCACCACCCGTCCGCACAGTTCCGCCCGCCGCATCGGCACCGTGGTCGCCGTCATCGTGGTGCTGCTCGCCCCGTTGACGCTGATCGGTCAGTACGCCCTGCCGATGACGGCGCAACGGGTCATCGCCTGGCCCGGTTGGCTCGCCTACGGCCTGATCGTCTTCCTGGCCACCGCCACCCTGCTCACCGAGCCGGTCCGGATCTTCTGGTGGTTCCGTCGGCGTCGGGCGAGGTTGCCGGCCATGCGGGCCGCCGACAAGCCGTTCGCGCAGGAAGTCCCGGTCGCCGACAAGCCGTTCGCGCAGAACGATCCGGTCGCCGCACCGCAGTCACCGGATCGGCGGTTGTTCCTGCAACGGGCGCTGGCCGTCGGGATCGGCGGCGTTTCGCTCCTGACGACCGGGTTCGCGGCCCGCTCCGCCGTCGGCGGGACGAATGTCCGCAGGGTGGCGATCGCGATCCCCGGCCTTCCGCCCGAGGCGGTCGGGATGCGGATCGCACTGGTCAGCGACCTACATCTGGGCAGCGTGATGGGCCGGGACTTCTGTCGCTCGGTGGTCGACCTGGTCAATGCTGAGCAGCCCGACGCTGTGCTGCTCGTCGGCGACCTCACCGATGGCACGGTGGTCGAGCTCGGCGAGGACCTGCGGCCGCTGTCCGAGCTGCGGTCGGTCGAGGGAACGTTCTTCGTCACCGGCAACCACGAGTTCTACTTCGATCCCGACGGTTGGCTGGCGTTCATCCCGCAGCTCGGCATCACGGTGCTGGAGAACGAAGGCGTCCCGCTCCGCGGCCTGCTGCTTGCCGGTGTGCAGGACATCGCAGGACGGCCGAGCGGTCGCGGTCCCGACATGGACGCCGCACTGTCGACCCGCCGGCCCGGCCAGCCGGTGATCATGATGAGCCACCAGCCGAACCTGGTCTACGACGCCATCGATCGCGACGTGCAGCTGATGGTCTCCGGGCACACCCACGGCGGTCAGTTCTATCCCGCGGCGTTCGTCACGGCGGTCGCCAACCCGGCCCTGACCGGGCTGCACTGGATCGACGGTACGCAGCTCTACATCACCAACGGTGCGGGTTTCTGGGGCCCGATCGCCCGGCTGGGTGCGCCGCCGGACATCACGATGATCGAGCTGATCTCGCCCGGAATGAGCGTGCCTGACGATTCTTCGTCCTGACCCGGATCACCGCACAGGGCACTCAGCCGGTGAGTGCCGGGATCAGGGTGCTTTCCACCATCTGTTCCAGGTCTTCGGGGTAGAACGCTCCCGGTCCGTCCAGGCAGGAGACGGTGACGACCATTCCCAGATCCGGCACGATCTCGATCAGCTGCCCGGCGAACCCCTTGGCCGAGATGATCTGCCGCCCGTCGACCTCCCGCACCCACCATTGGTAGCCGTACCCGAAGCGGGGGTCGCCCGGCGCGATGTGATCCGTCGTCGATTTCGCCACCCAGTCCGCCGACACCACCTGCGCGCCTTGCCATTCGCCTCGGTCCAGGTACAGCTGGCCGAGCTTGCGCATGTCGTCAGCGGTGATCCTGATGGAGAAGGCGCCGATGCTCAGGCCCTGTGGATCGGTGAGCCAGCCGAACCCCGGTCCACGCTGGTAGGCGGTGTAGTCGGTCGCCACAATGGCTCCGCTCTCCGCCGGCTCGGTGGAGATGCCCAGCGGCACGAACAGCTTCTCCCGGGCGTAGTCGAGCACCGACTTTCCGGTTGCTTCGACCAGGATCGCCGACAACAGATGCGATCCCCGGCTCGAATAGGCCCAGCCTTCGCCGGCCGGTTGCTCCAGCGGATCGGACAGGAAGTAGGCGACCCAATCCGGCTCCGTGACCAGCTCCGGAGCCGATTCGTCCGACAACAGCCCGCCGGTCATGGTCAGCACCTGCTCCAGCGTGACCTCCCCGACGCCCGGGGCCATGATCGGTCCGTACGCCGGGAGCAGTTGGGCCAGAGTCTGATCGACGCCGGCGATCGACCCCTCGTCGACGGCGATGCCGATGAGGATGGACATCACGCTCTTGGTGACAGACCTGATGTCGTGAGTGACCTCCGGCCCGGACCCGGGGTTGTACAACTCGACGATGACGATCCCGTCGACGGACACCGTCAGGCTGCGGAGCAGCTCCCGATAGCGGCTGCTGGCATCGACCATGAGTTTCGCCGCCTGAGCCACCTGGACCGGCCCCGTCGTCCTGGTGACGGGGGTTCCCGAGGCTGCCACGGTTGCTGTGTTCGTCGTGGCCGATTCACCGGCGACGGACGGGGGTGGAGTCGCGGTGCAACCCGCCAGCAGCGCGAGCACACCGAGCATCGCCATCGGGTGTAGCCATCCCACTCCCGACCGACGACGCGTACCGGCACCCATGACGCCTCCCCAAACCCGCCACGGATGGCTAGGTAGAGAAAGACTATCCCTCAGTGCTGTGTCTGAATAGGGCTATTTGTCGGAATCTTCGTGCTGGTCGTCGTCGGGCGTGATCCCGTAACGCGGGTCGAGGTCGGCCAGGATCGTGCGACAGATGTCGGCGAAGTTCGCCAGCTGCTCCGGGCTCAGCGGGTCGAACATGATCGAGCGCACCGTCTCCGCGTGGCTCGGGGCGACCTCCACCAGCCGGGTGAAGCCGGCGTCGGTGAGTTCGGCGATCTGACCGCGACGGTCGCCGGGGGCGGGGATCCGCCGGACCCAGCCGGCCTCTTCGAGCCGGGAGATGGCGTGCGACACCCGCGACTGGGACGCCCGCACGACCTCGGCGAGCTGGTTCATCCGGAGCGAGCGGTCCGGCGCCTCCGACAACATGGCCAGAATCAGGTAGTAGGCATGCGGCATCCCGGCCGCCTGCTGCAGGTCCCGCTCGATCCGTTCGTTGAGCTGGCCGGACATTCGCAGGAACGCCCGCCAGACGTGTTGTTGCTCGTCGGAGAGCCAGGGTTCGTCGCGCACGGGGTAAGTATCCCGTTCGGCCACCGATTCCCGATGCCAGTGCGCGTGTCGCCTGCCGCGACGGTGGGCTTCAGTCGCCCAGCGGGCCGACATGCCCGAGCTGCGGTAGCTGGTGGGGTGTTCCCGCTTGGTGGCGACTGATGTCGCGGGTCAGCGGTAGATCGAGCCGCCAAGCGCCGCTTGCCCGGGCGTGTCGACCCCAGGGCTGCCCGCCCGGGCCGCCCGACACAGACCGCGACGGTTGTTCCTAAAACTACTTGAACGCTCAACTAAAATGCAGTACGATGGTGCCATGGCCGTCCAATCAGAGATCACCCCCGCAGCCGATGCCGTGCGGATGCCCGTGCTGTACCTGTCGCACGGTGCACCGCCGCTGGCCGACGACCCGACCTGGACCGCCGAGCTGGCGGCGTGGAGCAAGGATCTGCCCCGGCCGAAGTCGATCCTGGTGGTGTCGGCGCACTGGGAGTCCGCGCCGCTGACCGTCGGCGCCACCGAACAGGTGCCGCTCACGTACGACTTCTGGGGCTTCCCCGAGCACTACTACCAGGTGACCTATGACGCCCCCGGTGCGCCGGAGCTGGCCAAAGATGTGCACGGCCTGCTGTCCCGGCCGGGCAACGAGGTGCACCAGGACCCGAACCGCGGGCTGGATCACGGCGCGTATGTGCCGCTGGTGGAGATGTTTCCGGAGGCCGACATCCCCGTCCTGCAGGTGTCGATGCCCAGCCTCGATCCGCGGGAACTCTTCGAGGTGGGCCGGAAGCTGGCGCCGCTGCGCGATGACGGTGTGCTGATCATCGGCTCCGGCTTCACCACCCACAACCTGTCGCAGGCCCGCTTCGGCGACACCAGCGGTACCGGACCGGTCTGGGGTCAGGAGTTCGACTCGTGGGCCAAGCAGGCCGTCGAGTCGGGTGACGTCGATGCCGTGCTGGATTTCGAGAACCACGCCCCGGCCGCGCGTCTGGCACACCCCCGCACCGAGCATTTCGCGCCGCTCTTCGTCTCGCTGGGCGCCACCGCCGACACCTGGTCGGATGCGCACAGCGCGGTCGACGGCTTTTGGTACGGCATGGCCAAGCGCTCGTTCGAGATCAACTGACCGCGAGAAGCCGGGCGCTCAGTTCGGCGGAACCACGGCAGGATGTTTGGCCGGCCGCCGGGCGATCGCAACGCCGATCAGCGAGATCGCGCCGCCGATGACGGCCAGCAGCGCCGGCACCTCGTCCAGGAAGATCCAGCCGAGCACGATGGCGATCGGCGGTACCGCGTAGGTGGTCGCACCCAGCCGCCCGGCATCGCTGCGGGCGAGCGCGTAGGCCCAGGTCAGGAAGGCGGCCGCGGTCGGCACCAGGCCGAGATAGAGCACGCCGAGGGTGGCCCCGACGGACGCGTTACCGACGTCGGTGATCAGCGAGGGCGTGAACGGCAGGCAGGCCACCGTGCCGATCAGGGCGGCCAGCCAGGTCACCTGCAGACCGGGGATCCGCCGCAGGACGACCTTCTGCGCCACCACCGCCACGGCGTAGACCACTGCCGCGAGCAGCACCAGCAACGCGCCGACCAGATCGGCGTGCCCGGTGCGGGTGGCGAAGCCGATCAGCAGCGTGCCGGCGAAGGCAATCAGCCCACCGATCACCAGCATCCGCGGAAATCCCTCGCCCAACAGGATCCCGGCGAGCACGCCGATCAGGATCGGGGCGAGCTGGATCAGCATCGCCGCGGTCCCGGCATCGACCTGCTGTTCGCCGGCGCTGAGCGCGACCATGTAGACCGCGAACCACAGCACGCCCATCACCGTCACCAGCACCCAGTCCCGGCGGCTCATCGACACCCATCGACGACCGAGGGCCATGATCAGGCTCAGCGCCAGCGAGCCGACGACGAGTCGGCCGAGGCTGAGCGCGCCGGGCGAGTAGTCACGGCCGACGAAGCGGATCACCACAAAGGCCGATGCCCACGCGACAACGGTGAAGCCGGCGGCGGCCAGCACCCGCCAGGAGGTGGAGGCGGGCACGCGCGGAGGGCCGACGACGGTGGTGGGGTTGCTCACCCTGCCACTATCACGGCAAAAATTCATCAGCACCAGCATTTATTTCCACGCCAAATCGTTCAGTTTTTCTTCCCTTTCAACCTCCCGCGGGCCGATGTCCGACCCGCCCGACGTAGGACGCAGACTGGTCGGGTGATCCCACCGCACCTCCGGTCACCGGAGATCGACGCCCTGCACCGAGCGGTCGTGCTCGCCGGCCGGGGCGCCGGCACGGCCCTGCCCAATCCGGTGGTCGGCTGTGTGCTGTTGGCACCGGGTGGCTGGGTGGTGGGGGAGGGCTTCCACGACGCACCGGGCGGCCCGCACGCCGAGGTCGAGGCGATCGCCGCGGCGGGCAGCTGGGCGAACGGAGCGACCGCGGTGGTCACGCTCGAGCCGTGCAATCACACCGGTCGGACCGGCCCTTGCTCGGAGGCCCTGGTCGCGGCGGGGGTGGCTCGGGTGGTGGTGGCGGTCCGGGATCCGTGGCCGCCGGCCGCCGGGGGGATCGACCGCCTGCGGGCGGCCGGAATCGAGGTGGTCGACCTGGCGGAGCCCGGCGTCGAACCGGCACCAGCAGTGGCGGCCGCCGTCAGCGCTGCGCAGGACGTGAACCGCGTCTGGTTGACGGCCCATCGTCTGTCCCGTCCGTTCGTCACGTGGAAGGTCGGGATGACGATCGACGGCCGGGTGGCGGCCGCCGACGGCACCAGTCGGTGGATCACCTCCGCGGAGTCCAGGGTGGACGTCCATCTCCTGCGGGCGCGGGTGGACACGATCATGGTCGGCGTCGGAACGGTGCTGGCCGATGATCCGCAGCTCACCGTGCGGTCCGCCGACGGATCGGTGATCGGACCGCAACCGCTTCGGGTGGTGATCGATTCCGCCGGCCGGACTCCCGGTAGCGCAAAGGTTCTCGACGACGCTGCAGAGACGATCGTGGCCGATGTGGCCGAGTTCGGCGCCGGCACCGGCGGTCGGGTGGACCTGGCTGCCGTGCTCGACCGGCTGTACCTGAAGGGGCGACGGCACGTGCTGCTGGAGGGTGGTCCCACTCTTGCCGCCGCGTTCCTGGATGCCGGCCTGGTCGACGAGGTGCTGCTCTACATTGCGCCGACATTGCTCGGCGCCGGCCGCCCGGCGCTGGTCGGCGGCGAAGTGGGCACGCTCGTCGATGCACATCGCGGGGAGTTGCGGGACGTGACGCGGATCGGCCCGGACGTGCGGCTGCGCTACGCGCTGGGTTGACCGAGCATGTGCTGCCCGGTCACGAGCGACCGCAACCATCAACCGACAACCGTCGCCCGACGGCGCAGTGTCAAGCTTTGTCCGCGCACCGACAACCGGAAGAGTGGGCCCCGTGGGACTCGAACCCACAACCCGCGGATTAAAAGTCCGCTGCTCTGCCAATTGAGCTAGAGGCCCGCGAGCCGATGGCCGCCAGGGCCCCGGTCGCGACGCGAGCCTACCGGCTCGATTGGATGGGGCCAGACACCACTGCGAGGGGATGGCCGATGGCGCGGGATGACGACGGACGCGAGCCCGATGAGACGACCGTCATTGCAGGGGGACAGCAGGCATGGTCGGACCTCGATCAGCCGGTGTCGGGGCTACCCGGGCCGGACCTGACGTCGGCTGACGGTGACCAAGCCGACGCTCCGCCGCCGTTCGACCCACCGACCGAGGTCCTGCCGATTGCCGATCCGGTCCCGCCGGACGGCGTTGAACCGGCCGATCCCGACCTCGGGGACGCCCCGGCGTTCTCCCCGGAAGGCGGGGAGATCGAACAGTCCGAGCCAGGCGAACCGCCGGCGCCCGCCGGGCCGCAGCCGCCCAAGGAGCCACCGGGCCCGGTGCTCATCGCCAATGGGCTCGGGCTGCTGACGAAGGCAGGGTGGGTGTTCAAGGACATCGACATCACGCTGCGGCCGGCCTCCGTCGCGGCCGTGGTCGGCCCGTCCGGAACGGGTCGGTCGTGCCTGTTGCTCGCCCTGTCCGGGCGGATGGCCACCAACACCGGATCGCTGGTGGTCGCAGGTCACTCGATGCGGGACAAGCCGGCGGCGATCAGGGCGGTCACCGCGGTCGCACGGGTGGGTTCGCGTGGCCGTTCCGGAGCCCGCTTTCACCGTCCGGGAATCGATCAACGAACGCTGCCTGCTGGAGGACGTGGATGCCCGCGTCGGACTCGCCAGATACCAGGAGGCGTGCGATGCATTGCAGTTCACCGTCGACCCGACGGCGTTGGTGTCGTCGCTGATCGGTGATCAGGCCACCCTGTTCGCGCTGGCGTTGGCCTGTGTGCGGGTCAGCGCGTTGATCGTGCTCGACGACCTCGACCGCGGCGTCTCGGCGGCCGTGCAGCAGACCCTGCTGGACGCCCTGATCAGGCTGGCCAAGACCGGACCGACGATCGTGGTCTCGACCACCGACCGGATCCCGGTGATGGAGGCCGACGTCGTCCTCGATCTCACGCCGCAGGACGGTGCCATGGTCTGGCACTTCGAGAGCACCGGCACGGCAGGGGTTCTCGAGCAGCTGGATCCGAACGGCGAGCAGCGCTCGCCGGTGCCGCCGGCGATCGGCCCCGGCCCGCTGTACGCCCCGACACCCGAACCTGATCCGGACCGTACCGACGAGCAGGACGCCAATCCCGACGCCCCGACGGAGGACCTCCGATGATCAAGACCTTTCGGCTGGCCGGTTACGAGCTCCGACGATTCAAGGGACCGCTGCCGATCCTCGGGCTGCTCTTCCTGTTGCTGATCCCGACCCTGGTCGGCGCTCTGTACCTGTGGTCCAACTGGGATCCCTACGGCAAGACCGATCAGGTTCCGGTTGCTGTGGTGAACGAGGATGTCTCGGTCGAGGTGGAAGGTCAGACGATCGACGCCGGCGACCGGCTGGTCGCCGAACTGCGGAGCAATCCGATCTTCGACTGGCAGTTCGTCGACCGGGACCAGGCGGAGGCGGGCCTGTCCGACGGCAGTTACTACATGATCGTCAGCATTCCGGCCGATTTCTCGGAGAACCTGATCAGCGGTGCAGGGGCGAATCCGGACCGGGCGGTCGTCGACATCGTGCTGAACGACTCCAACAACTACCTGATGGAGTTGCTGGCCGCCTCGGCGCAGAACGAACTGGAAGCCGCCATCGACCGGGCCGCGGTCGGGGCGTACTTCGAATCGGTGTTCGCCAACCTGGACACCATCAGGACCGAGGTCCTGGCCGCGTCGTCCAACGCATCGCAACTGGCCGCCACCTCCAATGTCGCCCTCAGCGGGATGACCGAGCTGTCGACGGCGGTCAGCACGTCGAAACAGAGTTCGAGCCAACTGGTTTCCGGGCTGGCCGATTCCAAGGCGAGCTCGACCCAGCTGGTCACCGGCCTCGCCGGTGCCAAGTCCGAATCGACAGCGCTGTCATCCGGGTTGTCCACCCTGGAGTCGAGCGCCTCCCAGCTGTCCTCCGGCGCGGATGGCGTGACCTCCGGCAGCCAGTCCATCGGCAGCAGCATCGCCCCCGCGCTCAGCGCCGTCGACTCGGCCGACGCCTCCCTCGGACCGGTTTCGGACAACCTCGGAGTGCTGTCCGACAACCTCGACGTCATCGCCGGTGACCTCACGACGGACCCTCCGACGGATCTTCCCGCCGCCATCGCACGAATGAATGCCGCCGCCGCACAGATCACGACGGCCGCCACCCAGGTGGGACAGCAGGCCACTGCCGTCGACAACGCTTCCGGGTCGCTGTCGTCGGCGTCGTCCGATCTCTCGAGCGCCAACTCTGAGGTCACCGCGCTGGCGGCCAGTTCCGCCCAGGTCGCGACCAGCGCGGAGACGGTGAGCGCGGGGGTCTCGACGGCGAGTTCCGGTGCCAGTTCGCTGGACAGCACCCTGGGTGATCTGTCGACGCAGGCCACCGATATGGACACCGGAATCGGTGCGTTGCAACTCACCGCCCAGCAGCTCGACGACGGGCTGACCACCGCGGAAACCGGCTCGGTCACCCTGCTCGACCAGGTAACCCAGATCGACAGCGGTGCGAATCAGCTCGCTTCCGACCTGGCCGCGGGTGCGGATCGCATCCCGACGCTGGCCAGCGACGATCTGGCCAACACCGAGCAGGTGCTGTCGTCACCGGCCGACGTCCAGATCACGGTCGACTACCCGGCGAACGAATACGGGCGCGGCATGGCGCCGCTGTTCTTCGGCATCGCCATCTGGGTGTTCGCCATCGCGGTTTTCCTGGTGATGCGGCCGATCTCCGGCCGCGCCCTCGCGGGACGGGCGTCCTCGTGGCGGATCTCGATGGCCGGCTGGCTGCCCGTCGTCGGCATCGCGTCGCTCGGGGCCCTGCTGCTGCTGGGCATCGTCTGGGGGACGCTCGGCCTCGACCCGGTGAACGTCGGCGGAGCCATCGGTGTGGTGATCCTGGCGGCCGCCTGCTTCACCGCCATCGCCCAGCTGCTGCGGACCTGGCTGGGTGCGGCCGGTTCGGCGATCACGCTGGTGCTGTTGATGGTGCAGCTGACGGCATCCGGCGGGTTGTATCCGGTGGAGACGACGCCGGCACCGTTCCGCGTCATCCACGATTTCCTGCCGATGACCTATCTGGTCGATGCCCTGCGGGTGACGTTCACGGGCGGCACCTACGCCCACCTCTGGCGCGATGTCGCCGTGCTGGCCGGGTTCCTGATCGTCGCGCTCGGATTGTGCATCCTCGTGGTGCACCGCCGGCGTCGATTCCGGATGCACGATCTGCATCCGGTCCTCGCGTGATGTAACGCACCCTGCTTTCAGCGGACCTGGGCTTGCGCAGGTCGTTCGCCAGGCGCATGATTGCACTCGGCAACTAGTTGCAGGTATCAAGCAACTGATCGCCAGCCGATGTGTAAAGGAGCGCCGAACGCCGCAATGACCAGCACCCTGCCCACCACTGAACTGACCACCACTGAACTGACCACCCTGAACCGACCACCGCTGAACCGACCCCGGCCGCGATGCCGGTAGCTGCTGCCGATCAGCCCGCCGAACTGGCGGAATCGGCCGACATCGCTACCGCCGTGATCGATCTCGTGCGGCAGTTCTCCAGCATCAAGTCCCGGGTCGTCTCCGGTCCCGAGGCCGACCACTCGCCGATGTTCCTGCTGGTGAAGTTGGCCAAGCACGGCCCGAGCCGGGCCAGCGACCTGGCAGGGCTGGTCTGTGCAGATCCGTCGACCGTGTCCCGCCAGGTCAGTTCGCTGGTGAAGTCAGGTCTGCTAGAGCGGCGATCGGATCCCGATGACGGCCGGGCGTCCATCCTGGTGCCCACGGCGCTGGGGCTCGAGAAGGTCGCCGCCTACGGTCGCCGCCGCGCCGCGGTGATGCAGCCAGTCATCGCCGATTGGTCCGCCCAGGATCGCATCGACCTGCTGCGTTTGATCCGTAAATACACCGAGGGCATCGAATCCCGCCGCGAAGAAATCGTCTCCATCCTGCTCGAACACCATGCTCGTCCAGAGCAGTGGAAGGAAAGTCACTGATGACCACCACCCAACCGGTGAAGGCCGCCGAATCACCGGCCGGCCTCACCCACAAACAAATCCAGGTGATCCTGCTCGGGTTGATGGCCGGCATGCTGCTGGCCGCACTCGATCAGACGATCGTCTCCACCTCGATCCGCACCATCGCCGACGACCTGCAGGGTCTGTCGGCGATGGCCTGGGTCACCACCGCCTACCTGATCACCTCCACGGTGACCACCCCGCTGTACGGCAAGCTGTCGGACATCTACGGGCGCCGCCCGATGTTCCTCACCGCCATCAGCATCTTCATCCTCGGCTCCGTGCTCTGTACGTTCTCCACCTCGATGTATGAGCTGGCAGCGTTCCGCGCTGTCCAGGGCATCGGCGCCGGCGGCCTGTTCTCGATGGCGCTGGCCATCCTGGCCGACATCGTCCCGCCGCGGGAGCGCGCCAAGTACCAGGGCTACTTCCTGGCCGTCTTCGGCATGTCGTCGGTCATCGGCCCGCTGGTCGGCGGCTTCTTCGCCGGCACCGAGACGATCTTCGGCATCACCGGCTGGCGCTGGGTGTTCCTGGTCAACGTGCCGATCGGCATCATCGCGCTGGTCGTCGTCGCCGTCACCCTGCACCTCCCGCACATCCGCACCGACCACCGGATCGACTGGTGGGGTGCCGCCGCGCTGATGCTCGGCATCGTGCCCCTGCTGATCGTCGCCGAGCAGGGCCGGATCTGGGGTTGGACCTCGGCCGGAGTGCTGGGCCTGATCGCCCTCGGCATCGTCGGCGTGATCGCCTTCATCATGATCGAAATCCGGATGAAGGACGAGGCGCTGATCCCGATGCGGCTGTTCCGCAGCCGGGTGTTCAGCATCGGGCTGAGCGTGAACGTGCTGGTGGGTCTTGGCATGTTCGGCGCACTCAGCACGCTGCCGCTGTACCTGCAGCTGGTGAAGGGTGCAACACCGACCGAGTCCGGTCTGCTGCTGCTCCCGATGATGCTCGGCATCATGACCGGCTCGATCCTGTCCGGACAGCTCACCTCCCGCACCGGCAAGTACAAGATCTTCCCGGTGATCGGTACGGCGTTGCTGGCGATCACCTTCTTCCTGATGCTGACGGTCACCGTCGACACCCCGTACTGGCAGCTGGACATCTACTTCCTGATGATCGGCGCCGGGCTCGGTCTGTGTATGCAGACCATGCTGATCGCGGTGCAGAACACCGTGCCCGCCAAGGACATGGGCGTGGCGACTTCTTCGGCCACCTTCTTCCGTCAGCTCGGTGGCACGTTGGGTGTCGCGGTCTTCCTGTCGCTGCTGTTCAGCTCCCTGCCCGACAAGGTCCAGGGCGCACTGCAGTCGGCCGGTACCACCCCGGCGTTCCAGCAGGCAGTCGGCGCGGCTGCGGCCGATCCGAACAGCCCGAGCCACGCGGTCGCACAGAACCTGATCTCCGCAGCTCAGGGCAACGCGGCCGCCGGTTCCTCGATCGGCGACGCGCTGAGCACCGACTCTTCGTTCCTGAACAGACTGGACGCGAACATCGCCCGGCCGTTCCAGGTCGGCTACGTCGACTCGACGCACCTGGTGTACATCATCGGCGGCATCATCATGGCGCTCGCGTTCGTCCTGGTGCTGGTGATGAAGGAGCTGCCGCTGCGCACCAAGTCCGCGCTCGACGAGCGGTTGCAGGAGCAGGCGGACCTGGATGCCGCCGAGGCTGCTGACGTCGCCGCCGGGCAGCTGCCCACCGCGTCGAGCATCGAGGCGGAGGAGACGGCCATCGAGGCCCGCGACGAACAACGGGAGTCGGTCAGCACCGGTGCGCATGCCCTTGTCGGCAGCGGCGGTTCGCATGCCGCCGACTACGACGCTCCGAACACCGGCGATGCCGGCCGTCCGGACGCCGCGGGTGGACGGGGCAGGCACCGCGCCTGACCGCTGTCTCGCAGGACAAGAAAATGCACCCTCGCCCTCGGGCGGGGGTGCATTTTGCTGTGTGGAGCAGCGGGATCAGCGCTGCCAGGCGGCGATGCGCGGCAGCTCGCGGTCGTCCACGGCGGGAACCGGGCGGCCGTCGACCACCACGTAACGCCGCCGCGGTCCGGTCGAGGCGATCGACTCCACTGCGGTGACCAGCCGGCGGACGTGCTCGGTGGTGGTGCCGAGGCCGACCGAGGCACGCAACGCCTGGCCGGTGCCGTCGTCCACCGCACAGCCGGCGGAACCCAGCAGGTGCCGGACCAGCGGATGGGCGCAGAACGCACCGTCCCGGACGCCGATGCCGTGTTCGGCCGACAGGGCTGCGGCGACCACCGACGGTTGCTGCCCGGCGATCGTGAACGTCACCACGCCGATGCTGTCCACCGCGCCGCCGAACAGCGAATGCACGGTGACGCCCGGAATCTCGCTCAATCCGGTGCGCAGGGTCTCGGTCAGGGCGTGTTCGGCGCGGGCCAATGCCGACCGGTCCGCGGTGGCCAGCGCGTGGCAGGCGGTGGCCAGGGCGACGGCGCCGGGGACGTTGGGCGAACCGGCCTCGTGCCGGTCCGGCAGTGGTTTGTAACTGGTCTCCTCACCGGTCACCGATGCGGTGGCGCCGCCGCCGACCAGGTAGGGCTGGGCCGCGGCAAGCCAATCCGGCCGGCCGATCAGCGCGCCGGTTCCGTAAGGGGCGTACAGCTTGTGGCCGGACAGGGCGACGTAGTCGACACCCAGATCGGTGATCGAGAACGGCCGGTGCGGGGCGAGTTGGGCGGCGTCCAGCGCGACCCTGGCGCCGCGGGCGCGGGCGACCCTGGCCAGCTCGGCGACCGGCCAGATCTCGCCGGTGACGTTGGAGGCGCCGGTGATCACCAGCAACGCCGGGCCGGGAGCCCGATGCCGCAACGCGTTGTCGACCGCGTCGATCGCCTCGCCGGTCGTGCTGGGGGCGGGCAGCCGGACCACGGTCTGCCGGCGCCGGCTGTCCAGGCCCCACGGCAGCAGCGCGGCATGGTGTTCGGTCTCGAACACCACCACCGTGGTGCGGGCCGGCAGGCAATGAGCCAACAGGTTGAACGAGTCCGTGGTGTGCCGGGTGAAGATCACCGCATCGTCGGCACGACCGCCGACGAAGTCCCTGACCGGTTCCCTGGCGCCCTCATAGAGCGACGTGCAGACCTTCGAGTGCCAGCCGGCGCCGCGGTGCACGCTGGCGTACCGCTCCAGCAGGGCTTCCACGGTGTCCCGGACCACCCGCAGCGCCGGGGCCGATGCGCCGTGGTCAAGGTTGGCGTAGGCGACCCGGCCGCCGCCGGCCAACGGCACGGTCACGTCGGCGCCGACGATCTCGAGTCCGGCGGCATGCGGGTGGGACACCACTGCGCCGGTGCCGAGCGGATGGGCGGGCGCGGCAAAGGCCGCCGGTCGCCGCGACGAGAGTGCGGAGATCAGGTCCGGTCGTTCGAGAAGAATGGTCACGACGTCTCCTACGGTCCATGGACCGTCAGGAAGACCCGAGGCCCGCGCTTGCCGACCGCACTCCGCGGTCGACCAGGTCCTCACCCGGGGCACCCCACCGCGGTTGGAGGGTTGCCGGCCAGCAAGCCGGGGCTATCTGCTGGCACTCATGACCTAGCCCGGGACAGTAGCAAAGCCCGGCCGGTTCGTCACGGGGTGTGGGATTGGGATGTGACCGGGGTCACGTGCCGCTGTGCGCCCACGAGTGCCGGTTTCCGGTGCCGATGTCCGTTCGCCCCATGCTGATGCGACCATGGCGGTATGGCGCAGAACCCGTGGATGCCCTGGTGGCCGGGATGGGGGAATTCGGTGCAGCAGCAGCCACTCAGCGGTGATGTGAGCCAGTGGCTACGGATCTTCTCCCCGACGGTGACCGTCAACGGTCGCGGCGAACCCGACCTGGAGGGTGCGATCGTCCGTGACGTCGCCACCTATGGCGCCCAGCTCGGCCCGATCACCGCCCTGGTGCTGGCCATGGCCGAGGGCGAACCGCCGCCGCCCGAAGCGCTGACGAAGCTGCGCGAGATCTGTCAGGAGATCGAGGCGAAGAAGGACGAGTACCGCCGCGGTGCACTGGACCGGGCGCGCGCGGCGCTCACCGAACTCGGCGAGAACGACGCCGCCGGGTTGGCTGGCCTGCTGGTCGAGTTCGGCCGGAAAGGCCGGGTGACGGGCGCCGGCGACGCCGGATGAGGGGCGACCCGGCCGGCGTGCTGTAGGTTTTGGAGGTCTCCTCAGGCGTGCCGTATGCTTTCCAAGCTCCCAACGGCAAGCCGTTGGAGGCGGGTTTGACCGCCCGGCCCCCATCGTCTAGCGGCCTAGGACGCTGCCCTTTCAAGGCGGTAGCACGGGTTCGAATCCCGTTGGGGGTACGCGGTTCTCGGATCGACTAAGGTTGGTGTGAGAGCCGATGCCAAGGCCCCGTAGCGCAGTTGGTTAGCGCGCCGCCCTGTCACGGCGGAGGTCGCGGGTTCAAGTCCCGTCGGGGTCGCTGTACCGGGCCGGGTCCACGAGAGTGGAACCGGCCCGTTCTGCTGGCCAGGTAGCTCAGTCGGTACGAGCGTCCGCCTGAAAAGTGGAAGGTCGCCGGTTCGATCCCGGCCCTGGCCACCATGCCCCACCGCAGAGACGTCCTGAAAGGGATGTCTCCCCGGTGGGGTTTGGTGTTTCACCCGCCCGTTGCCCTGCGCGCCTGTGCCCTCGCCCCGCCTGCCCACCCATTCCCCGAGTTGATCAACCGGTATCGGCTGCTTCCGCGCGTCGAAAGGGTGCCATCGTGGTTGATCAACGTCGGGGTGGACGCAGGCTGCGAGTCCCGGCTTAACCGCGCAGTTGCGCGTTGAGCCGGGCGGCCTGCCGGGTGAGGTGGTCCCGTTCGGGGAGGCTGGGCGCCGACCGGGCAGCTTCGGCGTAGAGCCGGGCAGCGGTCGACGGGTCTCCGTCACGTTCGTGTAGGTAGGCCGCGACGGCGGTGTACCGGGGCAGGGAGGGGTCGAGTTCCGCCAGGGCGGCCAGGCCGGCTCGCGCGCCGTCGGTCTCGCCGACCGCGACGGCCCGATTCAGGCGGGCCACCGGGCTGTCGGTCAGCCGGACCAGTTCGTCGTACCACTCGACGATCTGCACCCAGTCGGTCTCCTCGACCGTCCGGGCGTCGGCGTGCAGCGCGGCGATGGCGGCCTGTGCCTGGAACTCACCAAGGCGATCCCGGGCGAGGGCCGTCTGGAGAATGTCGACGCCCTCGGCGATAAGGCCGGTGTCCCATCGGCCGCGGTCCTGCTCGGCGAGCGGCACCAGCCTGCCGTCGGGGCCGGTCCGGGCGGAGCGGCGCGCCTGATGCAGCAACATCAACGCGAGCAGGCCCGCCACCTCTTCGTGGTCGATCCTGTCGGCGAGTTGCCGAGTGAGCCGGATCGCCTCGGCAGCGAGGTCGACGTCGCCGGAGTAGCCCTCGTTGAAGACCAGGTAGAGCACGCGCAGCACGGTGGCGACGTCACCGGACCGCGTGAACCGAACACCCGAGACGGTGCGCTTGGCCCGGCTGATCCGCTGGGCCATGGTCGCTTCCGGCACCAGGTAGGCCTGTGCGATTTGCCGCGTGGTCAGGCCACCGACCGCGCGCAGCGTGAGCGCGACGGACGACGCCGGCGTCAAGGACGGGTGAGCGCACAGGAAGTACAGCTGGAGCGTGTCGTCCACCGCATCGACGGGCCCGGGCCCGGCCTCGGCCTCGGCCTCGACGCGTTCCTCTCGCCGCCGCCGGGAGGTGTCGGCCCGCGCGACATCGAGGAACTTGCGCCACCCGACGGCGACCAGCCAGCCCTTGGGGTCCCGGGGCGGATCGTCCGGCCACACCCGCACCGCCTCGACCAGGGCGTCCTGGACGGCATCCTCGGCCGAGGCGAAGTCGGCCCCGCGCCGGACGAGGACGCCGATCACCGCGGGCACGAGGTCCCGCAGACCGATCTCGTTCACTCGGTGACCGCGGGCGAATCGCTGAGGAACGGCCGTACCTCCAGCCACTCGTGGATCGGGGTGCCGCCGGGCCCCGGAGCGGCCGAGAGCTCGCCCGCCAGCTCCACCGCACGGTCCCACGACTCCACGTCGATGACGTACCACCCGGCGATCAGGTCCTTGGTCTCGACGAACGGCCCGTCGGTCACCGGTGGTCGCCCCTCGCCGTCGTATCGGACGAACGCACCGTCGGGCCGCAGCACCTGCACGTCGACGAACTCGCCCGACTCTCGCAGCCTGGCTTCGAAGTCACCCATGAACTGCATGTGCGCGTCGACCTCGTCCGGAGTCCATTGGTCGATGAGCGCAAAGTCCACAACGGGTGTCGGACCACCCCGGTAGTGCTTGAGCAACAGGTACTTCGCCATCGGTTTCTCCTCACTTGTGCGGCCCTGGTGGCCGTGTTCAGTTCGGGGACGTTGCTGCGCGCGGGTTCTCGACATCTCGCGCCTGCCCCGGCACCGAGTCGATCACGCTCGCCGGCGTTCCTCCCGGTCCCGGACCAGCTCCTCGACGGCGCTCGGCAGCGTCGTTTCGAAGTCGATCAGCTTCGCCCAGGTCGGAGTGACAACGATCCGGACCATCCCGTCGACGTAGAGCGAGCGCACCTCGGCCTCCCATTCGACCCGCTGTTCAGCGGTCATCTCGTAGCTGCTGTTCGCTTCGAGGTACTCGTCGGGGATGCCGTCGACGTAGTCCAGCTCCGCCCGGCCGCGGATCAGCAGGATTTTGGGTGGGTGCACCTCGGTGTCGATGGTCAGGGCAACCAGCGGGTTGTCGCGTAGGGCGGGCAGCTTCGGCGCGTTCTTGGTGGTGCACATGACGATCTCGGAACCGTTCCAGGCGAACGCGATCGGGATGTTGCGCGGTGCCCCGTCCTTGGCGACATATGCCAGGCGAGTCAGGTCGCGGTCCAGCAATTCCCGGCTGAGCGGTCGGTTAAGGACTTCGGTGATCTCGTTCGGCTGCATGGTCTTTCCTTTCCCGTGCTTCTGTCTGGTGTCGTTGTGGGTCGGCAGTGCGGATCGGTCCAGGGTCGGCACGGGGAACCGTCAGCCGAGCGGCTCGGCCAGCGCGACGATGATGCCTGCGGGGCCGCGGACATAGCAGAGCCGATAGCTCTCCTCGTACTGCGCGACCTCACCGATGAGTTCGGCGCCGCGGGCACGCAGGCCGGCAACGGCGGCGTCGATGTCGTCGACGGCGAACATGACGCTGCGCAGACCGAGGGTGTTCGGTGGGTACACCATCCCCCCGCCGAGCGCCTGCGGGGCATGGAACTTGGTCAGCTCGAGCCGGCTGTGGCCGTCCGGGGTCCGCATCATCGCGATGTCGACCCGAAGGCCGTCGATCCCGTTGACCCGATCTGCCCAGGGTCCCTCGATCGGCGTCTCACCCTCGAGTTCCATGCCGAGTTCGACGAAGAACGCAACAGCGTCCTCGAGATCGTCGACGACAACGACCACGTGGTCCATTCGCAGAATTGTCACTCGCGCTCCCTTTTCCTTATGCGGCGCTCACGGCCGTTGTTGTTCCCAGGACGGAGCCGGCCCCCCATTCTCGACACCTGACCCCGGCTGTGAGGGTGCGGGGTGACAGGGGTCGAGACCTCAGACAGCGTCGAACCTGGCGCCCCGCGCCTGTTCGGCGAGCTCGGTGATCCGGCTCATGATCAGCTCGGTGGCCGCGCGGTAGACATCCGCTTCGTCGGTGCGGGGAACACCGGAGAGACCGACGGGGTCGCCCACGACCAGCCGGACCGTGTGCCGGTGCCAGATGTGCTTGACACCGGGACGCGGCCCCCACATCCCGACCGGGATGACGGGCACCCCAGGGTGTTGCAACGCCAGCCGGGCGGCGCCGGTCTTGCCGGGGCCGGGTCGAAGGTCGGGTGCGGAACTGAAGTGCCCCTCGGGGTAGAGGCAGACGACATGTCCGCGTTCGATCTCCCGGCTCGCCGCCGCCAGGGAGTCGGCGGCCCGGTCCGAACCCCGGAACACCGGTATCTGCCGGGCCGCGCGCAGCACCCGTCCGACGAGCGGCCAGGTGAAGACCTCCGCCTTGGCCAGGAAATGGGGGAACCGGTGGTGACCGGTGACCAACCTTGCCATCGCCAGGGTCTCGGTGGACGACAGGTGGTTCGCGACGATGATCGCCGGCCCGGTCGCCGGGATGTGGTCGCCCCGCTCGTAGCGGACCCGGTGCACGACCTTGGCGCCGAGCGCGATACCGAGAAAGCCGATGATCGTCCGGATCGGGCGCTGTTCGGGCCAGTGCAGCCGGCCGCGCAGGCAGCCGCTTTTCGGTCGCGGGGCAGCCGGTGGTGGAGCATCGTGGTGGTTCGCCGGCGGGATCATGACTGGGGGATTATGACTGGCGGCTCACCCGGACCGCCGATGAACGGCCGATCTGATGAACGCCGAGCCGGGCCCGACCGTGCAAAGGAGCGCCCGTGACCGCCGTCCACACCGTGATCGATTCGCCGGTCGGCGAGCTGACGCTGGTGGCCTCCCGACCGGGCGTGCTTTCCGGCGTGTACTTCCCCGGCCACACCCGGCGTCCGGAACGGGACTCGTTCGGTACCCGCGACGATGCGGCCTTCGCCGAGGCCGCCGCCCAGCTGGCCGAGTACTTCGACGGCAGCAGAACCGATTTCGAGCTGCCACTGGCACCTCGGGGTAACGATTTCCAACGCAGGGTCTGGGCGTTGCTGGTGCAGATCCCGTACGGGCAGACCAGGACCTACGGCCAGCTCGCCAACGAGCTGGGTGATCCCGGTCTGGCCAGGGCGGTCGGCGCGGCCAACGGCCAGAACCCGTTGTCGATCATCGTGCCCTGCCACCGGGTGGTCGGTGCCGGCGGGAAGTTGACCGGCTACGCGGGTGGGCTCGAGCGGAAGGCCTTCCTGCTGGACCTGGAGACCCCGGTCGCACTCCGGAGTGCCCGGCTGTTCTGAGCGCTGGTCTGCTCTGAGCGCTGGTCTGTTCTGAGCGCCGCACCCGAACGGGGGAGGCGGCCCTTCGCATCGAACGAGGATCCTTCGCTCGGCCGGGGTGCCTCGCACCCGGAACGGGTCAATGCCGATGCGTAGTACCGCGCTTGTCGGCTGCAGCGATTACCCTCGGTATGTGACGCAGTCAGCGGGGGGACCGCCGGCGAGGCCAAGTCCCGACCATCAGATCGCACCGACAACCGGTGCACCACCGGCACGCCCACCGCGCACTCCGGCTGCGGTTCCCTCCGGCGACGCCCCTGAGCGACCGCCGCGACCACCGCGCGGCTCCACCGTGCGATCCCCGTTGGATGCGTTGCCGACGCCGGCCCCGCAGTCCGTCCGGTTCTCGCTCGGGGCGTGGCTGGCCAGCTGCATCTTCCCGCTGATCGCGGTGACGTACGCCGTGTCGAGGATGAGCGACGTCAGGGCCCACCAACGGGCGATCGCCCTGGCCGAGACACCCGACTCCACCGCGACGTCGCTGGACCGGGTCGTCAACGTGACCGTCTGGATCGCGCTGGCCGCGATGATCCTGCCGGTGATCATCGAGGTGGTGCTCGCCATCCTGATGGCGAAACGATTGGCCTGGGCCCGCATCGGGCTGCTGATCATCGGAGTGCTGGCGGTGCCGGCGTCGTTGATCGCCGTCGACGCGCTGTCCGACGATCAGGCCGTGACCAACCGGACCTGGGTGCTGGTCGGGGTCGGGATCCAGGCACTGCTCGCACTGATCGGTGCACTCCTGATGTACCGACGGGAGGCGAACGTCTGGTTCAGCACCAGACCCAAACCCACCCCGGTGACCACGCCCTACCCAGACCTCGCGGATCGCAAGGGATCTGCAGCCGGCCGGCCGACTCCCGTTGCCGGGAAACCGGTTCCGCCGCCACGAAACCGGATCGCACCTGACGGCTCGTTCCGGACGCCCGACGCGGGGCACCCGGCGCGGCGTCCCGTGCCGGATCCGCACCTGACGGATCCGCACCTGACGGATCCGCACCTGACGGATCCGCACTGACGGATCTGCACCTGACGGATCTGCTTCTGACTGACCTACTTTTGAACGATTGCCTCACAGGCCCACCGACGACGCGCCCGGTCCGATCCGGCTGCTGGGTCGTAGTTGCCGCACGAGGGCGACTGAAGCTTGCGGTCTGCGGTCAATCGAACCCGCAAGCGCTCCGCGGCCCGGGCGTGTCGCCCTTGGGCCGTCGGGTGTGACCAGGGTGAGGTGCGGTGTCGGCCCGGTCAGGCTCGGCCGGCGCGGTCAGTGCCGCACGCCCGCCAGCACGCCCTCGCAGCTGCGCGTGACCACCCGGCAGGCCGACGCCGTGGTGCGATCGGTCAGCGGGCTCTCGGCCCGCTCCCGCCAACGGCGCAGGGCATCGGTCGCTGCCTGCTGGATGTGGGTCGGTGATGCCCCACGCTCCAGGCCGACCCTGACCTCGGCGGCCGTCCCGAAGCCGCCCAACAGTCGCTCGGCCTCGGTGGCGGCGTCCGGGGACAGGTCGACCCCGGGTGCCCGCAGCGCGGTCAGCAGCCGGAGTTCCTTGAACTCGTGCGCACCGGCGAGGATCCGTTCGACCTCGTCGGCCAGCACCTGGGTGCCGGGGAGCGGTTGCTCCCGCAGCACCCGGTCCAACGCCAGCAACGCCGTCCGGGCCTTGAGCAGATCCCGACGCTCGGTGAACTGCACCGCCAGCAGCCGGCGCAGCTCGTCCAACCCGCTGCGCTTCACCAGGTCAGCGGCCAGCGTGGTGGCATCCCGGAAACCCGCCCTGATCATGGTGATCGACAGCCGGACCCCGAACACCCCGAACCGGCTCAGCAGTTGCTCCCGGACCTCGGGATCCACGCTGACCGGTGCGTCGCTGCGGACGAACCGATCGACGGACAGCAGCAGCGACTCGGTGACGTCCCTCGGGTAGTCGGCCAGGGTCCGCAACGCCTCGAACTCCGCCTGCCGCAACGTCCGACCGGTTTGGGCGAGCAGCCCGACCACCGGGACGACGGTCTGGCAGAGCTGCCGGACCATCGGATCGTCGCTGTAGCGCCGGGCAACGCGTTGTGCCGACACCAGCGCATCGAGCCGTCCCGCGCCGATCTCATCGGCCCTGGAGAGCACCCCCACGGTGTTCACCATGGTCGCCCGCCCGGCCGCCTGGTCGTGGAACGACTCCAGGAACCGCACGTCGCTGGAGTGCAGGTGGCGCAGCAGGTAGACGATCGCGTCCGCCGCCGACGGTTCGTCGCTCGGCGTCAGGAAGGTCGTCGTGCGGTCCGACACCTCGGTGGAGAGCGAGTCGATCCCCGGGGTGTCGATCAGCGTGTTGGCCTGCAGGCTGCGCGATGGCCACTGCACCAGCAGCCGTTCCACTTCCTCGTAGGTCCGGCCGGCGAGGGAGATGCTCAGCTTGCCGCCGACCCGCCGCACCGGCAACGGCCGGGTGCGACCGCCGTCCACGATCATGCTGACCCGGGGGGTCGCGGCGTACTCGTACCAGGTCACCACCTTGGTGCACTCGCCCGCATCGGTCGGCGCGATCTCCTCGCCGACCAGCGCATTGAGCAGAGTCGACTTGCCGGCCTTCATCTTTCCGGCGATGGCGACCCGCAGCGGTTCGTCGACCCGGTCCAGGTGCTGCTTCAGAACGGCGACGGCCTGCGGGTGGTCGGCGTAGGCCTCGGTGGCATCGGTCAACAACCCGCGCACCGCGGCGGGTCCGGTCCGCTGGGCCGACGTCATGCAGCGAGTTCCTTCCTGACCCCGGGACCCGGGAGCAGCACCATCGTCTGCTTCTGGATTCCTTCGATCTGGGTCAGCTTCAGTTTCAACTCGGTGATCCGCCGATCGCGGTCGGCCACGCTGGTCTTGGCCGCCCGCTGCGCGGCGTCGATCGAATCGGACAGCGACCGATGCAGTTCCTCGGCGATCTCACCGAAGTGATCCCGCAGTGTCCGCTGCACCTGCCGGAGGCGATCCTTCGCCTGTTTGATGACGTGCAGGGACACGTCGTCAATCTGTCGTCGGACGATGTTCTTGGCCTCGTTCTGGCGCCGGGCGACCCGGTTCTGCCGGTCGTCCCGATAGGCCTTGACGCCGAGCATCACCCCGGCACCGAGCGAGAACGGGTTCAGCAGCGCCATTCCCATCGCGCCGGTGAGCAGGCCGAACATCAGCACACCACCGTACGAGCCGCGCATCCCGATCAGGATCTTGCCGCCCATGGTCGTCCGGTCCCTCGGCACGTCACCGAGATCGGCCACCGGATCGAGCACGCCGGCGGTGTCGGACACCAGCACCTGGGGGAGTCCGTTCGCGCCGCTCTCGGCGAAACATTCCGACACCTGACCGGCCAGCCATTCCGATCGCTCGTGCGCCCAGACGAAGTTGTCGCCGACGGCGGCGGCGGTCCGCTGCATCAGCCATTCGGAGAACTGGGTCCAGATGTCGCCGGGGTCGGACGCGTCGATGATTGCCTCGGCTTCCCTGGTGATGATGCGGGAGCGGTCCCGGAAGTCGTATTCGATGTCGGCGATCAGATCGGTGATGCCGTCGTTCAACACGTTCTGCCACCGCGCCGACCGCTTTCGCAGGGCATTCGCCTTGCTCCGCGCCTTTTCCAGTTCGGCAACGAATTCCTGATTGTGTGACGGGTCGCGAAGGGCCGCGATTTCACCCTGAATGGCGAGCGAAAGGTGCTCGGTGACGTATTGCACGTCATTGACCACCGATCGTCTTGCCAGGTCGGAGGTCCGGGCGAGGACGTTCTGCTGCAGATGATCCGATAACGCCCGAAACCCCGATTCGACGTTGAGGTCGGCGTCCTTGGTGTCGAGTGCATGAATGCGCAAGGTGGACGAGACGGGCAGCAGCGGCGCGTCGATGCCGGCCTTGATCAGATGTTGCCGATCGAGTTCGGCGACCGTGCGCCATTGCGGGTACAGATCGATCTTCGTCAGTACGCAGGCGACATTCGGGCACAGCTTCATCGCCTGCCGCAGAAAGCTGATCTCGGGCTCGGAGTACTCCTGGGCGGCATCACTGATCATCAGGACCGCATCTGCGGTGGGCAGTGCGGCCAGCGTGGCCGCGGAGTGGGCCGAACCGATGCCGCCGACGCCCGGGGTATCGACGATGACCAGCCCGCCGGCCAGAAATCTCCTGGGCAGCGTGACCTCGGCGAAGGACAACTTCCGCTCGTTGCTCGGGTTTCCGGCCTCGGCGACGTACTTCGACAGGTCGTCGACGGGGACGGAGCGTCGTTCGGTGGGTTTCATCGGGCGGGTGATGTCGTCGCCGGCGGGTGCGCCGGTGATCTCACCGAAGACCAGGGTCGCCGATGTGGTCTCGCCATGACGGACGACGGTCGGCACCGACGTGGCGATGTCGTCGTCGATCGGGCAGATGGTGGTGCCCAGCAGGGCGTTGACCAGCAGGCTCTTGCCCTGCTTGAACTCGCCGACCACCAGCACCCGGACGCTCGGATCGGCCAATCGGCGCTGGGTGTTGGTCAGCCGATCGGTGAGGTCCTTGCGGTCCGCCCCCTTGGCGACGGCGAGCGCTCGTTCGACCAATTGCCCCAGTGCTTCCACGACCGCAACTCCCTCGGCGTTGTGCTTGCTGCGCGAAGCGTCCCCGGTATCGCCCGCGCTCCGTACCGTGCCCATCTGTCGTGCTGTGCTGTCGTGCCCTACCCGCCACGTCCCCGTCACGTGTCATGGTCCGGTGCACCACTGCCCGAGCGCAACCAACCCCGCGAACCCATCGGGTCCGCGGGGCCGGTCGAGCAGGGCTGACTACAGGGAAACGTCGGCGGTGTTGTCCGAGAAGTTGTCCGAGAAGTTGTCGTCGAACGAGTCGTTCACGGAGTTGTCCGAGTTGTCGCTGTTGTCGCTGTTGTCCGAGTTATCCGAGTTGTCGCTGTTATCGGAGTTGTCGGTCCAGTCGTTGCTGGAGTTGTCGGTCCAGTCAGCGCTGCTGTTGTCGCTGTTGTCGCTGTTATCGGAGTTGTCCGAGTTATCCGAGTTGTCACTGTTGTCGGTGGCAGTGAACGAGTCCGAGACGTCGACCGAGTTATCCGAGTTGTCGCTGTTGTCGCTGTTGTCGGAGTTATCTGAATTATCCGAGTTGTCGCTGTTGTCGGAGTTATCAGAGTTGTCCGAGTTATCCGAGTTGTCGGTCGACATGTCGTTGCCGTTGAACGAATCCGAGACATCGACCGAGTTATCGGAGTTATCGCTGTTGTCGCTGTTATCCGAGTTGTCCGAGTTGTCGCTGTTATCGGAGTTGTCGTTGTACGAATCATTGACAGAGTTATCGGAGTTGTCCGAGTTGTCCGACTGATCGTTGTACGAGTCGTTCACCGAGTTATCGGAGTTGTCGCTGTTATCCGAGTTATCCGAGTTATCGGAGTTGTCGTTGAACGAGTCGGCGGCGTTGCCGGTGTCGTTCCCGTTGCCGACCACCACGTTGGTCGCGCCGGCGGCGCCGCCCAGCAGCGATCCGTCGTTGTCCTGCAGGTTGCCGGTGCCGTAGGCGACGTCGCCGTCGTTGCCGACGATGTTGTCGTTGCCGACGACCGTGCCCGCGTTCTGCGCCACGTTGCCGTCGCCGACGACCGAATCGCGGATGCTGGTGTTGCCGACGGCGTTGTCGTTGCCGACGATGTTGCCGTCGCCGATGAAGCCGTTGCCCAGGACGTTGCCGCTACCGGTGGTGATGGTGCCGTCGATGTTTCCGCCCGCGGCCACCGCGCCGGCGCCTGCGGCCAGCACCGAGTGGTTGTCGAAGGTCTGGTTGACATCGCCGAGCGCCGTGATCGACTGGTTCACGGACTGATCGGTGATCACGTCGCGGTCGTCGATCGTGTAGTAGCTGTAGTTGTTCAGGATGTTGGTGATCGCCTGGGCAGCGGTCGGGGTGTCGGCGAGCGCGACGGGGGAGGCTGCCGCTGCCGCGGCCGGAGCGGATCCGCCGCTGACCGTCGGGCTGCCGCTGGTGTTGTAGTTGCGGTCGAACGATCCGCCGGACGCGTTGGTGTTGTTGGAGTCGTGCACCGAGTGGTCGGAGTTGTCGTTGCCCGAGTCGTTCACCGAGTTGTTGCTGTTATCGGAGTTGTCGCTGTTATCCGAGTTATCGGAATTATCTGAGTTATCAGAATTATCTGAGTTATCGGAGTTGTCGCTGTTATCCGAATTATCGCTGTTGTCAGAGTTATCGGAATTATCATTGCCCGAGTCGGTCGCCGTGTTGACGGTCACCGGCGCGTAGTCGAGGACCAGCGGCAGGACTGCTTCGACGTCCTCCGGGTAGATGCCGGCGAGCCCGGCGTCGGACAGTGCCTGCTGAGGATTCTTGTAGAAATCCTCAGCGGCCTCCTGATCACTGAGCAGACTCAGGATCAGGTTGAGTAGTGCGTTGGAACTGTCGAGTACCACGGCGTTCCCCCTCGGGGTCAGTGCAGGACGGGTGCCCTGCTCCAGATGAACGCTAGGAGCCACGGACGGCGGTTTCATCGGGGCTTTTCCCGCGACTTATCGCTACCGGGTAGGGGGTTCATAGCCACCTATCGGTGACGGTGTGTCCGCAATGCCCGGGTTCAACTAGGCCAATGCGAGGAAGTCATCACTCAACGTGAGCACTAGGGGTATTTTCTCTGAACGCTCTCCCTAATGGGGGATTGTTACGGTACGGTTTCCGAAGCCGCGGGGGGCAACTGCAGGTCGGCAAGGGGTTGAAGATGGGGTTTGCAGTCGGCGTGGACTTCGGTTCCACCACGACCAAGGTGGCGATCAGCAAGTGGGACAACGAGTCTGATCCAGCGGCTGAGTGTCTACGGGTAGCCGCCGCTATTCCCTCCGTGGTGTTTCTCGGGGAGCAAGACGAGTTGGCCATCGGCGAACATGCCCAGAAGCTCGGGGCGACCGACCCCCATCGGGTCATCCGGGACTTCAAGCGGCGGGTCGGCGACTCTGTTCCGATCATGGCCGACGGCTGGAGTGAATCAACAGAGTCCATAGTTGCCGCACTTGTCCGGCAAATCGTCGACGAGATCTCCGACGAGCAGAACGCCGTTCCGGATCTTGTCGCCCTCGCCTACCCCGCACATTGGGGCACCTATAAGCAGGCGCTGATCGCCGGGGCGCTGCGCGCTGCGGGTCTTGCCGAGGTGCTGCTGGTCACCGAGCCGGCGGCGGCCATCACCGATGTCGCGCTGCCGGCCGCCATCGGCGTTCAGACCGTTCTGGTCTACGACTTCGGTGGTGGCAGTTTCGACGCCGCGGTGATGACGCGATCGGCCACCGGTGAGTTCGCAGCGGTGGGAATCCCCCAAGGGCTCGACTGGCTCGGCGGCGACGATTTCGACCAGGCGATCTTCTCCCGGGTTCGCGACGGCGTCCGGCTGACGGACACGGTTCCGGCCGATCCGGAAATCCTGACCCAGATGAGCCGGCTGCGGGAGGCCTGCACCCAGGCAAAGGAAACCCTCTCGCTGGACACCGAGGTCACCATCCCGGTCGCCACCACCCGGTACCGGACCCGGTTCAGATTGGTCCGCGCCGAATTCGACGAGCTGATCAGGGACGCGATCGACGACACCCTGGACGCGGCAAAGCGTGTGATCGGCTCTGCCGGACTGGCGGTCGCCGATCTCGACGCGATCGTGCTGGTGGGCGGGACCTCGCGGATACCGCTTGTCGCACAGATGATCTCGGCCGAGTTCTCGTTGCCGATCATCGTCGATCCCCGTCCGGAGGATTCGATCGCGCTGGGCGCCGCCCGGCTCGCCGTCGAGTGCCTGCAGGCGCGGCAGGCGGCCCTGCTGCCGATCCCGCTTGTTCAAATGCCTGTCGTGCAAGAGCCCGCCGTCGAATCACCCGTCGACGATTCACCCGTCGTCGAATCGAACACACCTGAATCGACCGTTCCGGCGATGTTCCTGTCCGCGGATCCGCGGCCTTCGGTCATCGGCGATGCAATGCCGGCCGCACCGCGGACGCCCCTCGGAACCGACGACGTCGACCCGCCGCCGGAGGTCACAAAGCAGGATGCTGCCGGGATCATCACACCGGACCAGTCTGACGGCGGGACCGGTCGCCACTTCCTGCCGGCACCAGTACCGCCGGGGGCCGGTGACGAATCCCCGTCCGTGCGAGCGACCGGTGCGGACAGTGGTCGGCACCGTCATCGGGCGCGCCGCCGCTATGGCCTACGGACGGCCGGGATCGTTGCCGCCGCCGCCGGCCTGATCTTCGCCGGTTCGTCCCTGGCCGCCTCCCAGGCGGCAGATTCCAATGTGCCCGAACAGACGCAGACCGGCGACGCGGTCGGCACCACGTCGCCAGCGGGCACACCGATCGCGACCACTCCCGTCGGCACCACTCCGCGGGCCGCCGGCGGAGCCGTCCAGACCGGCCGGTGTGGCGCGCGGGGGCACCGCCGTGCAGCCGCGGTCGACCACATCTACCTCGACCACCGGGGCAGGTGGGGTCGATGCCCCGGCCGTCGTGATCGACAAGACCGGGCTGGGGGGATGACGATGGTGCTCGAGAGCAGCGCGACCCTGTCCGTCCCGTCTGCCGTTGCCGGAATCAGCAAGGCCGAGGCCTTACTGGCCAGAGTGCGGTCCGATCCGGCCGCCGGCCTGATCACCGGGGTGCTCGGGCCGGGCGGCTGCGGAAAGACGCCGCTGTTGGCGGCGCTGCGCACGGAATTCGAGATCGCGGGAGTTCCCGTCGTGGACGTCGACGGGGTGCTCGGCGGGATCGGCGAATCGGGTGCCGTGGTGCTGGTGGACGACGCCCACGTTCTTTCCCCCGACCTCCTGCAGGACCTCCGGCGGCTGACGGAAGAGCCGGGCATCAGGATGGTGGTCGCCTTCCGCCCCTGGCCGCGCCCACCGGCGCTCACAGCGCTGGCGTCCGTTCTGCGCCGGCACGGCCCGCTGACGGTGCTGCAACCTCTCGGTCGCGACGAGGTCGGCCGTCGGGCGGAATCTGTGCTCGGAACGACGCTCCGACCGGCCATGGTCGACATCCTGACCGAACAGACCGGCGGACGGCCGAGGGTGTTGGACGAGGTGCTGTACACCCTGCAGGAAACCGGCCTCGATCAGCCGGAATCCCCACCCGCACTGCCGGCGGAGGTGGTCGACCGGCTCCGGTTCATGGTCGAGGACCTCGACGCCACGACGCGGTCGCTGCTGCTCGCGGTCGCGGCCGGGGCGAAGCTGGAAACGGCTGTGCTGTCAGCACTTCTCGATCTCGACGCGACGCTGATCCGGGAGGCGGTCGACCGCGCCGGCGCCGGCGGCCTGCTGCTCGGGGACGGGCGGCTGATCCCCCTGCTACGCAGCGCCCTGCTCAGCAGCGAGCCGGTCGAGCGGACTCGCGACCTCCAGGTCAGTCTGCTCGACATCCACGCCGGGCTCGGCCACGATGTGCTGCCGGTTGCGCGGGCACTCGCCAGAAGCGGGATCCGCAATCCACCCGCCGCCGCGGTGTTGATCGACGCGGCGGACACCCGACTGCGCACCGAACCCGAACTGGCGTTGGCGCTCTACTCCGACGCCATCCGGGCCGGCGCCCCGGCGGCCGGGTTGGCGGTGCGCCGCGCCGAGGCGGCAGTCTGCGTCGGGCGACTGGACGACGCCCTGCGATTGGCCGATCCGGTGCTGGGATCGGTGGATCTGCCCGATCTTTCGCGGGCGATCGATGTGGTCGCGACCGTGATGGCACACCGTGGTCAGCTCGGCCGGGCCGCCGAGTTGTATCGCTGGCTCGGGCCCGAGCGCATCGGTGCCGCGGCGCCGATGGCCGAGGTGGCACTGCTGGCGACCGGCGAGCCGGCGCAGGCGAAGGCAATCCGGGAGTCCGCCGCGCTGCGCCGCTCGCCCACGATGCTCGCCGGCGCGATGGCATTGATCGCCGAGGGCATCGAGCATTCGCTTTCCGATTCGTACACCTCCGCGCTGTCCGCACTGAGCCGGGCGACGTCGATGGTGGAATCGCTCGGGTGCACCGCGTTGCTGCTGGATTCACCGGCCGCCCTGACCGGGCTCGTCGCCATCCACGTCGGCGAGTTCGAACTCGCCGAATCGGTGCTGCGGCGCGCGGTGGACCACCAGGTCGGGGGAGCGACCGCGCAGACCCGGCACCTGCTGTTGTTGGCCTGGATCGCGATGGTCCGGGGCAACCTTGCCGAGGCGACCTCACTGTTGAACCAGGCATTGCCGCGGGGATCGTCGGCCGAACCGCGCGACGAGACGTTCGCGACCGCCGTTCGGGTCGGCCTCGCGCGCCGTGCCGGTGACGTCGCCGTGCTGGCGCAGACCTGGCACCAGGCCCGGGAGGTCATCCTCCGGCAGCCGGTCGACCTCTTCGTCCTGCTGCCGCTGGGTGAGTTCATGATCGCTGCCGCCCAGGTGGGTGAGTCAGAACTGCTGGATGCGCACGTCAAACAGGCCTGGATGCTGCTCGGCGTGCTCGGAGATCCGGGCTTGTGGTCGAGCCCCCTGCAGTGGTGTGCCGTGCAGGCGAACATCGTCACGCACACCACAGAGAGCATCGCACCGCTGTCCGAGGCGATGGACCAGGTCACCTCGCACAACGGCTACGGCCGGGTGCTGGCTGCCGCGACCGCCGCCTGGATGGACGTGCTGACCGGCGAGGTCGAGGTCGACCGGCTGCAGCAGACGGCAGTGGCGCTGCAGGGCTTCGGACTGGGATTCGAGGCAGCGCAGCTGCTCAGCGAGGCGGCCACCCGCGTCCCGGACCGCCGGTCCACCACGACCCTGCTGCAGTTGGCGCGGGGACTGCACCACCTTCCGGACCACGACCAGCTCGCCATGCCCCATCCGGCACGTCAGGAACCTCCGGCACCCGCGGCCGCCCGTGCCGAAAGCCTGCCGGCCCAGCGACGGCCGGAGAACCGTGCAGGGGGGGAGGTGCCGACGAACCACTCATCGGCGACGGCCACCCTCAGTGGTCGGGAACTACAGGTCGCCCGGTTGCTGCTGCGCAACCAGACCTATCGGGAGATCGGCGAGCGGCTGTTCATCTCGCCGAAGACCGTGGAGCACCACGTCGCCCGGATGAAGCAGCGGATCGGTGCCAGACGACGATCCGATCTGTTCTCCGAGCTCAGAGTGCTGACCGAGGGATCAGACTGACCCCTTACGGCGGCCCGTCGCCGCCTTGAGCACCGACGGGAGCGGAATCCTGGTCTCTTCGTGCCCGGCGGGAGTTGGGTCGTCATGGATGGCGCTGATCGCTGTCGAGGATTCGGCGACGATCAGTCGCATCGCCGCCTCGGCCGCCGCGCCGTCGCGGCCCTGGATCGACGAAGCGACCACCCCGTGCAGTCGGATCGCCTCGGGTTCGGCCACTGTCGGCATCAGGGAGTGGCGGGTGCGGCCGGCCAACACCTCGACGACCACGTCGGCCAGGCCGGCCAGCATCGGATTGCCGGAGGCCAGCAGCATCGTGCGGTGAAAATCCGAGTCGTGGGACAGGTAGGAGTCGGCATTGGCCGTGCGGGCGGTTGCCGACATGCCGATGACGGCGGCGGTCAGCGCGCCGCACTGCTCGGCGGAGGCGTGATCGGCGGCCAGCCGGGCAGCCAAGGGCTCGATGGCCGATCGCAGTTCACTGAGCGATTGAAGATGCCCGAGCCGGTCCGGACCGGCAAGTCGCCAGCGAATGATGTTGAGATCGAACGAGTTCCATGATTCCGGTGGTAACACCGTGATCCCGACCCGACGCCGGGAACTGATCAGTCCCATCGACTCGAGCACCCGGACGGCTTCACGGACGACGGTTCTGGAGACACCGAGCTGCTCGGCGGCTTCATCGGCCACGATCCGGGTGCCGGGAGGCAGCGATCCCGAGACGATGTCCCACCCCCAGCGGTGGACGACCGAGTCGTGCAGCTGTTGGGGAACGGAGTCGCTCACTGCTCAAGTATGCCCGATTCTGTGCTGACAGATCGCACACATGTGATCCGAATGAGTGAATCATATGATTATTACCAGACCAGGTCTTGCTTTCGTCAGGTGAATAGCCCAGTCTTTGTGCAGTCGTAGACGCTCGCATCACTGTCGGGCGCGCTTCCCCACTGATCACCGGAGACCAGATGACAGCCCCCTCCCTGATGGCAGCAGCCACCGACCCGATCGTGCCCAGCGGCAGCAATGCCCAGCTGATCCTGGCCGCGATCGGCGGCATCGCCGTGATCGTCCTGTTGATCACCTGGCTGAAACTGCACGCCTTCCTGGCCCTGATGATCGGCGCCATCGGCGTCGGCATCGCCGCGGGCCTGGGAGCGATCCCTTCGGTCGACGCCTTCGCCAAGGGTTTCGGTGACACGATGGGCGGCGTCGGCATCCTGATCGGCCTCGGCGCCATGTACGGCAAACTGCTGGCCGATTCCGGCGGCGCCGACCGGATCGTCGACACGTTGGTCAACCGTTCGAGCGTCAAGGCACTGCCCTGGATGATGGCCCTGGTCGGCGCCCTGATCGGGCTGCCGATGTTCTTCGAGGTCGGCCTCGTGCTGTTGATGCCGGTGATCATCCTGGTCGCCCGTCGGTCCGGTCAGCCGTTGATGCGGATCGCCATCCCCACCCTTGCCGGCCTCTCGGCCATGCACGGCCTGGTGCCGCCGCACCCGGGTCCGCTCGTCGCGATCAGCGCGCTGGGCGCCAACCTCGGACTGACCCTTGCGCTCGGGGTCCTGGTCGCCATCCCCACGGTCATCATCGCCGGCCCGGTGTTCAGCAAGTTCGCGGCGCGGTGGGCCCCCGTCCCGGTCCCTGATCTGTTCGTCACCGCCGAGGACGAGGGCGTCGACGTCAGCACCAAGGCGCGCCCGACCTTCGTTGCCGCCCTGGTCAGCATCGGCATCCCGGTGGTCCTGATGCTCACCAGTGCGCTCACCGACATCATCTGGGCCGGCTCGGATTCGCCGGCCAAGGCAGTCATCGACTTCCTCGGCAAGCCGGCCATGGCGCTGCTGATCGCGGTGATCGCCGGAATCTTCATCCTCGGTCGCGGCGGCAAGATGAACCGGGACGCCATCGCCGAGTCCCTGGAGAAGTCACTTCCGCCGATCGCCGGCATCGTCTTCATCGTCGGCGCCGGTGGCGGATTCAAGCAGGTCCTGATCACCACCGGTATCGGTCAGGTCATCGCGGATGCCGTCGAGGGCAGCTCGCTGTCCGTGCTCTTCCTGGCCTGGTTGGTGGCGGTCCTGGTGCGCGTCGCCACCGGTTCGGCCACGGTCGCCACCATCACCGCCGCCGGCATCCTGGCTCCGGTCGCCGAGAATCTGACCAGCCCGCACGTCGCCCTGATGGTGCTCGCCATCGGTGCCGGGTCGCTGTTCCTCTCGCACGTCAACGACGCCGGATTCTGGCTGGTGAAGGGTTACCTGGGTACCAGCATCGGGCAGACACTGAAGACCTGGACCGTGATGGAGTGCCTGATCTCGGTCTGCGGCCTGATCGGTGTGCTGCTGCTCAGCATCGTCATCTAGTCGCCCATACCGCCTGCCGGACACCGTTTCAACGAAAGGGAGCCACATGACCGTCGACGTTCACGCCCAGCAACCGGTCCTGGTCATCATGGGGGTGTCCGGATCCGGGAAGTCAACGGTGGCGGGCATTCTCGCCGGCCAGCTCGGCTGGGACCTGGAGGAGGGTGACGACCTGCATCCGGCGGCCAACGTGGCCAAGATGCAGGCCGGAGTCCCGCTGACCGATGAGGACCGCTGGCCTTGGCTCGACAAGGTGGCGGACTGGATCAACGAGCACACCGCCGCCGGGCTGCCGGGGATCATCACCTGCTCGGCCCTGAAGCGGATCTACCGGGACCGGATGCGCGGCGACAACGTGGTGTTCGTCCACCTGGCGGGCAACAAGGACACCATTGCCAAGCGGTTGAACGCCAGACTCGATCACTTCATGCCGACGACCCTGCTCGATTCGCAGATCAATACGCTGGAGCCGCCCGGACCGGATGAGAACACGCTGGTGGTCGATCTCGGCCGGCGGCCGGCAGAAGAGGCGGCCGAGATCATCGAGCGGCTCGGACTGCAGGCGGAGCAGGGCTCGTCGACCCTGGGTTCCACCCACCCGGGGGCGTCGTCGGCCCCGCCGCTCGCCGATCTGTGGCAGCGCCAACAGGGCGCCGAGTAGCAGGTGCGCCGACCCTGATTCGGAGTATCAGGGACAAACCCGATATCGCCGGCAGTACAGCGTGGCCTAGCGTCGTGCGGAACCCCCACCGATGGAGCGCCGACGATGACTCATGCCGAGACCACCGCAGCCGCCCGTGCCGTCGACCTGACCAAGGTCTACGGCACGGGCGATACCCAGGTCCGCGCCCTCGACGGGGTCAGCGTGGAGTTCTGGCCGGGCCAGTTCACCGCGATCATGGGCCCGTCCGGGTCGGGCAAATCGACCTTGATGCACTGCCTCGCCGCGCTGGACGACGCCAGCTCGGGGCAGGTGTTCGTCGGAGCGGCCGACCTCACGGCCTTGGGCGACAAGGAACTGACCAGGATCCGTCGCGATCGCATCGGCTTCGTGTTCCAGTCGTTCAACCTGGTGCCCACCCTCACCGCGATCGAGAACATCACGCTGCCGATGGACATCGCCGGCCGCAAGCCCGATGAACAGTGGCTGGACACCGTGATCAGCACCGTCGGCCTCGGTGATCGACTCGGCCACAAGCCGAGCCAGCTCTCCGGGGGCCAACAGCAGCGGGTGGCCTGCGCAAGAGCCCTGGCCGGACGGCCGGACATCGTCTTCGCCGACGAACCGACCGGAAACCTCGATTCGGTTGCCGGCGCGGAGGTGCTGGGTTTCCTCCGGCGGTCGGTCCGGGAGTTCGGCCAGACCGTCGTGATGGTCACCCACGACCCGGCCGCCGCCGGATACGCGGACCGCGTGCTGTTCCTGGCCGACGGGCAGATCGTGGACGAGATGACCGAGCCGACCGCCGATCGGGTCCTCGACCGGATGAAGGGCTTCGATCCGCAGCATCAGGGCCGGCCCGTCAGCACGGTTCCCGTCGCAGACACGGTGTCCTGAGGTGCTCCGGGCAACCCTGAAGAGCCTCTTCGCCCACAAGCTGCGGATGGGGATGAGCGCGTTCGCGATCGTCCTCGGGGTGGCGTTCGTGGCCGGCACGTTGATCTTCACCGACACCCTGAGCAGCAGTTTCAGCCAGCTGTTCGCGCAGACGGCGCCGGATGTCACGGTGCGTCCCGCACAGGCGGCGTCGGCGGCCGCCGGCGGATTCACCGGGGCCGACTCCAGAACGGTGCCGGCCGCCGCGGTCGACGAACTGGGCGCGCTGAGCGGGGTCGAACGGGCTGACGGCAACATCACCAACCAGGGCACCTACATCATCGGCCGCGACGGCAAGGTCATCGGCAGCGGCGGCGGGGCGCCCGGCATCGGCGGGAACTTCAATGATGCGCCGGCCGCCGACGGTTCGGCGATCGTCACCGTGCTGCCAGGCGGCACCGCCCCGGACGGGCCCAATCAGGTCGTCATCGACGAGAAATCAGCCACGACAGCAGGTTTCCAGATCGGTGACACCGTGCAACTGGTCACCACCGGAGCCGAGCCGGCGGTCAGTGCGACGCTGGTGGGCACTGTCAGGTTCGGCGAGACCGGGAACCTGATCGGCGCCACCCTGGCGTTGTTCGACACCCCGACGGCCCAACGGCTCTACCTCGGCGGCGCCGACGTCTACAACGACATCGCGGTCACCGGCGACGGCAGCCTGTCCAACCTGGCGCTGCGCGACGAGATCGCGGCCACCCTGCCGGCCGACCTGGAGGCGGTGGACGACGCCGAGTTCGCCGCCGAGAACCAGGACCAACTGGAGCAGGGGCTGTCGTTCATCACGACGTTCCTGCTGGTGTTCGCCGCCGTTGCACTGGTGGTCGGCAGCTTCCTGATCCTGAACACGTTCTCGATCATCGTCGCGCAACGCACCCGTGAGCTGGCCCTGTTCCGCGCGCTGGGCGCCTCGAAGGCCCAGGTCACCAGGTCGGTGTTGGTGGAGGCGCTGGTGGTCGGGCTGGTGGGCTCGACCGTCGGGCTGGCCCTCGGCTTCGGCCTGGCGGCCGGACTGCGGTCGCTGTTCGGAGCGATCGGCATCGACCTCGGGTCGGCCGGGTTGGTCTTCCAGCCGCGCACGGTGCTGGCGGCCTATGCCGTCGGCGTGGTGATCACTCTGCTGGCCGCCTACCTGCCGGCCCGCAAGGCGGCCAGGGTGCCGCCGGTGGCGGCCATGCGCGACGACGTCGCGATCCCGGAATCCTCGATGCGTCGCCGGCTGATCGGCGGCGCGGCCCTGACCTTGCTCGGCGCAGGACTGATGATCTGGGCGTTGGCCTTCGACGGCGGCCTGCAGCCGTTGGGCGGTGGGGTGCTGGCCGTGTTCGTCGGGGTCGCCCTGCTCAGCCCGGTGATCAGCCGGCCGATCATCGCGACGATCGCCGGCGGCTACCCGCGGATGTTCGGCACCGTCGGGGTGTTGGCCAAGGAGAACGCCCGGCGCAATCCCCGGCGGACCGCGGCCACCGCATCGGCGCTGATGATCGGTCTGGCCCTGGTGACGACGATGGCCGTGCTCGGCCAGTCGACGAAATCCAGCGTCGACGAGCTGGTCAAGTCCGATCTGCTGGCGGACTACGTCGTGTCGAATGCGGTACAGGCACCATTCTCCCCGGCCATCGCACCCGAGATCGCCGCCGTGCCCGGAGTTTCCGCCGCGGTGCCGTTCCGGTTCGGGGCGGCCGAGATCGGCGGTGAACAGACATTCGTGGCTGCCTTCGACGGACAGGCGATGAGCAAGGTCGTCTCGATCACCGTCGATGCGGGCGAGTTGAACACGGCCACCGACGGCGCGTTGGTGATCAGCGATCGGGCTCAGGCCGAAGGCTGGCAGGTCGGCGACCCGATCACCCTTGGCCTGCCGGCCGGCCCGGTCGAGGTCACCATCACCGGGATCGTCGAGAACAGCCCGTTCATCGGTGCCGAGATCGTCGTTCCACCAGCTGCTCTCGAGGCAGGCGGGGTGGTGCCGGCGGATTCGATCGTCTACATCAGCCGGGCAGCCGACGCCGATCCGGCATCGGTGCAGGCGGGGATCGAAGGTGTGCTCGCCGATCTGCCGACGGTCACCGTCAAGGACCAGGATGCCTTCGCCGCCGACCAGCGGGCGCCGGTCGACCAGCTGCTGGCGATCATCTACGCGCTGCTCGGGCTGGCGGTGATCATCGCCGTTCTGGGCATCGTGAACACCCTGGCGCTCTCGGTCATCGAACGCACCCGGGAGGTGGGGCTGCTGCGGGCGATCGGGATGAGCCGGCGTCAGCTGCGCTCGATGATCAGGCTGGAGTCGGTGGCGATCTCGGTGCTCGGCGCGGTGCTGGGGATCGGGCTCGGCCTGATCTTCGGCATCAGCCTGCAACAGGCGATCGCCGACGAAGGCATCAACGTGCTCAGCATCCCGTTCGTGCAGCTGCTGATCTTCGTCGTGCTGGCCGGTGTGGTCGGCGTGTTGGCCGCGGTCTGGCCGGCGCGGCGGGCGGCGCGGATGGATGTGCTCCGGGCGATCACCGCGGAGTAGCCGGTCCGACCGAATCCGGGTGGGTACGCTCGCGCCGATGTCCGACGACGGGGATTTCCGAGCGGCCCGCAGAATCCTGGTGTACGGGGTGACGGGGTCGGGAAAGTCGACGCTGGCGGCCAGGATCGGCGGACTGACCGGGGTGCCGTGGTACTCGGTCGACGACCTGACCTGGGAACCCGGCTGGGTGCCGGTGCCCGACGACGAGCAACGGCGGCGGATCGCAGCAATCTGCCGGCAGGACGAGTGGATCCTGGACTCGGGATACAGCACGTGGATCGACCTGCCGCTGGCCCGGGTCGAGGTGATCGTTGCGCTCGACTACCCGCGGCTGCTGTCGCTCGCGCGATTGCTGGGTCGAACGGCGACCCGGATTATCGACCGACGACAGATCTGCAACGGAAACCGCGAGACGCTGAGTCAGGTGTTCACTCGAGAGTCGATCCTGCGCTGGCATTTCCGGTCGTTCACCCGCAAGCGACGGCGGATGCGCGAGTGGGCAGCCGACCCGGTCGGCCCAGTGATCCAGCGCTTCCGGTCGCCCAGGGATGTCGAAAGGGTGGTGCCGGAGCTGCGCAAACAGCTGCCGGCACCACCCAGTCCGCAGCCGCTTTGATCAGGGCTGCTCTGATCAGGGCCGTACTGATCAGACTTGCACCGCTCAGGCGTGCATGTCCTCGAGTTGCTTGCCCTTTGTCTCCTCGATCATCTTCAGCACGAAGAAGAACGACAGCAGGGCGAACCCGGCATACAGCCCATAGGCCAGGCCGAGCCCGATGTCCTTGAGGGTCGGGAAGCTGACCGTGACGACCCAGTTGGCGACCCACTGCGCGCCGGCGGCCAGCGACAGCGCCATTGCCCGCATCCGGTTCGGGAACATCTCGCCGAGCAGCACCCATACCACCGGGCCCCACGACATGCCGAAGGCAACCACGAACAGGTTGGCCGCGACCAGGGCGACGTTCGCCGACGCGCCACCCAGCACGGCCGTGCTCAGATCCGGGGTGCCGTCGACCACCGTTGCCGTGCCGAAGATCAGCGACATCGTGGCCAGGGTGATCGTCATGCCCACCGAACCGATGATCAGCAACGGTTTTCGACCTATTCGGTCGATGGTGGCGATCGCGATCAACGTGGTGAGGATATTGATCGTCGCCGAGATGACCGTGATGATGAACGACTGGTCCTCGGTGAAACCGACTGCCTCCCACAGGATGTTCGAGTAGTAGAAGATCACGTTGATGCCGACGAACTGTTGGAACACCGACAGCGCAAGGCCGACCCAGACAATCGTGGCGATCTTGCCGGTCGCCGGCACCTTGAGGTCCTGCCAGGACGGTTCCTGCTCGCGCTCCATCGATTCGCGGATACGGGTGATCTTCGCGTCGATGTTCCTCGGCCCGAGCAGGCCGGTGAGAATCTCCTTGGCTTCCGGTATCCGGTGCTTGGCGATCAGGTAGCGCGGGGATTCCGGGATGGTCAGGGCCAGCAGGCCGTAGATGACGGCCGGGACGATCATCGCCAGGAACATCCACCGCCAGGCTTCGAGTCCGAGCCACAGGATCTCACTGGAGCCGCCGGCGATGGTCGCGAAGATGTAGTCGACCAGCAGCGAGATGAAGATGCCGGTGACGATGGCCAATTGCTGCAATGACCCTAATCGGCCGCGGAGTTTGGCTGGCGCGATTTCGGCGATGTAGGCAGGGGCGATCACCGAGGCGATGCCGACACCGAGACCGCCGATGATCCGGAACAGCACCAGTACCCAGAGATCCCAGGCGAACCCGGTACCGAGCGCGGCGATGAAGAACAGGATCGCGGCGATCCGCATCACCATCAGCCGGCCGATGTGATCGGCGATCCGGCCGGCGATCAGGGCACCGGCCGCGGCACCGAGCAGAGCCGACGCCACCGCGAAGCCGAGCTCGCCGCTGGTGGCGTTGAACTCCGACTCGATGGCCGCGTTGGCGCCGTTGATGACGGCACTGTCGTAACCGAACAAGAACCCACCGAGTGCGGCAACGGCCGCTATTCGGACAACTCCCTTTCCCTCGTCGGTGTCGTCGTAGATGGATTCACCGCTGAAGGACGCGCCGTGCTCACCCATAAGGGTCCCCTTTCACCAACGCTGGCAGTGCAGAGCTTTCCACCATTGGGTTGATCCGCATCTCGAAACTCGGACACGTTTGGCATCAGCAGTGTCTCCGCAGATCAGCGTGCATCTTCATGATCACGATTGGGTCTCGACCACGTCGCGCGACGGCTGCAACCGGTCATGGTTAGGGTTGATCGGTGAACGACGAACCAGTGGTGATTCGCCAGGAAAACCATCTCGGACACATCACGTTGAACCGCCCGGCACAGATCAACGCGTTGACCATCGAGATGGTGCATCGGGTGCAGGAGGCGTTGGTCCGGTGGGCTGACGACCCGGACATCGAGCTGGTGCTGATCGACGGCGCGGGGGAGCGGGGGCTCTGCGCCGGCGGTGACATCCGGCTGCTGTACCAGGGGTTGACCGGCGAAGCGATCGCTCCGACGGCGTTCTGGGCCGACGAGTACGCCATGAATTCCACCCTGGGCCATTACCCCAAACCCGTCGTCGCCTACATGGCCGGGATCACCCTGGGGGGTGGTGTCGGGATCTCGGGCCATTGCAGCGTCCGGATCGTCACCGAAACCTCGAAGGTCGGCATGCCGGAGACCGCGATCGGACTCTGCCCGGACGTCGGTGGGCTACACCTGCTGTCGAGGGCACCGGGCGAGCTCGGCACGCACGCGGCGCTGACCGGGGCGAGATTCACTGCGCCCGATGCCATCTACGCCGGTCTCGCCGATCATTTCGTGCCGTCCAGCCAGCTGGACGCGCTCACCGAGCAACTCCGGCAGGGGTCGGTGCCGCCGGACGTCGGTCGCCATCCGGCGCCGGAGCCGGAACTGGCCGTCGATCAGGGTTGGATCGACGAGTGTTACGCCGGAAGCGATGTCGAAGTCATCGTGCAGCGGCTGGCGGAGCGCAGCGAGCCGGGCGCCAGGGCGGCGGCCGGTGTGCTTGCGTCGATGTCGCCGACCGCTTTGAAGGTGACGCTGGAGGCCACCCGAAGGGCGGCCGAGCTCACCCTGGACGAGGTGCTGGACCAGGACCTGCGGGTCGGCAGCCGGTTCCTGGAGCATCCGGATCTGGCCGAGGGGATCCGCGCGATGATCATCGACAAGGACCGACGGCCACGCTGGAACCCCGCCCGGTTGAGCGAGGTCAGCGTGGCCGACGTTGCGTCCTTCTTCGAACCGTTGCCGCCGGGTACCCGGACCCCGGATTTCGCCGGCAACCGGTAGACCTGCCGCTCGGTCAGTCGGCTGCGATCGGTCAGCCGGCGATCCGGGCGATCGCCGGATGCCCCGGTGACACCTGGGTCGTCGACGGGGTGATCCCGGCCTGCTTCATCAGCTTTCGCAGATCGGCGGCCTGATCGGGCAGCATGACGGTGATCACGGTGCCCCCGGCGCCGGCTCGCGCGGTGCGTCCGGAACGGTGCAGGTACGCCTTGTGCTCGGTCGGCGGGTCCAGGTGGACGACGAGTTCGACGTCGTCGACATGGATGCCACGGGCGGCGATGTCGGTGGCCACCAGGACCTTTGCGCTGCCGGAGGAGAACGCGGCGAGATTGCGCTCGCGGGCGTTCTGCGACAGGTTGCCGTGCAGGTCGACGGCCGGGATGCCCTGCTTGGACAGGGCGGCTGCCCACTTCTTGGCGCTGTGCTTTGTCCGGGTGAACAGCATCCGGCGGCCGCCACCTGCTGCCAGCTCACGGATCACCTGCGGGCGGTTGTCATGGCTCACCGCGAAGACGTGGTGTTCCATCGACTCCACCGGCGAGGTCTCGTCATCGACGGCGTGCAGGATCGGGTCAGAGAGGAATTCCTTGACCAGGACGGAGATCCCGTTGTCCAGGGTGGCCGAGAACAGCAGTCGCTGACCACCGGCCGGGGTGGCCCGCAGCAACCGCCGGACGACCGGCAGGAATCCGAGATCGGCCATGTGATCGGCCTCGTCCAGCACGGTGACCTCGATGGTGCTCAGGTCGCAGGCGCGCTGATTGACCAGGTCCTCCAGCCGACCGGGGCAGGCGATGACGATGTCGACACCGGCGCGAAGGGCTGCGGTCTGATTGCCGTATCCGACGCCGCCGAAGATCACCACGGTGCGCAGACCGGCGGCCGCTGCGAGCGGTTCGACGGTCCTGGCCACCTGCAGGGCGAGTTCACGGGTGGGAAGCAGGATCAGGCCACGCGGTTTGCCGGCCACCCGGCGTCCGCCGGTGAGCCTGGCGACCAACGGGATGGCGAAGGCGATCGTCTTGCCGGAGCCGGTCTTGCCACGGCCCAACACATCCCGGCCGGCCAGCGTCTCGGGAAGAGTTGCCTCCTGGATCGGGAACGGCGACACCGCACCGAGTGTGGTCAGCACCGGGAGCAGAGCTGCCGGGACGCCGAGCTCGGCGAAGCCGGCCGACGGCTGCCCCGGCGTGCTGACAACTCGTTGGGCGGCAACGGGAAACGCCGTGGTGCCGGCCTGGGCCTCGACAACGGCGGGACGGTTCGACCGGCGCGCCGGCCCGTTTTGTCCCGAGCCGCTCTGGCGGGAGTCGTTGCCGGTACGCCGACCGACGCGGGGCTGATCCGAGTGACGCTGGTCGGGACGCCGATCGCCCTGACGCGGTGCGCCCTGCCGTTGGCCGTCCTGGTGCCGGCCGCCCTGCCGGGTCTCGGACTGGCCGGACCGGGGTGCGGCGGCGCGGGCACCGGATTCGCTGCCCTGCCGGCGAGGACGCTGGCCCTCGTTGCCGCGGGTGCTCCGGCCGGTGCCGGACGACTGTGTGGACCGGGTCGACCGGTCGGTGCGGTTGTCGGCCGGCCGCTGGGCGGCGGGCGTCTCGCGGAGAGTGGAGGAGAAAGCGCCGACGGAGAATGCCCCCTTGGTGCGGGGGTCGTCACCGGTGCGCGGGCGTGCGGAAGATGCAGATGTGGTCATGGTGATGCGGGTTATCCATTCAGTAGGGCAGCGGGTGGCCGTGATGCCGACTCGCGATGCCCGAATGCACCCGTGTGGAGAAGAGGAACGCCTACGTTGGCGTTCACAGCAACGACCTCGACGCGCATCGAGATGATGACGTCTTCTTCGACTGTACGGGGTAGAGCCCCGAAACCGGGCATCCAGTCGGCAAGATCACCATTGCCGACGCCTGCACTCCGACGCCCCGGCAGCGTTCATCGACGTCTGAGAAGAGAACTCGGCGCCGGCAAGAGCCGGCGCCGAGTTCTCCATCGGGGAGCGGAGTCCCAGCACCGCGGTTCACTCGTCGGTGATCGCCCCGGCGAACTGCGCGTTGTACAGCGCGGCGTAGGCGCCACCGCGCTCCAGCAGCTGATCGTGGGTGCCCTGTTCGACGATCGCCCCAGATTCCATCACCAGGATCAGGTCGGCATCGCGGATCGTCGAAAGCCGGTGCGCGATCACGAAACTCGTGCGATCTGCGCGCAACGCCGCCATCGCATGCTGGACCAGCACCTCGGTCCTGGTGTCCACCGAACTGGTTGCCTCGTCCAGGATCAGCAGGGCGGGGTCGGCCAGAAATGCCCTGGCGATGGTGAGCAACTGCTTCTCGCCGGCGCTGATGTTGCTGCCCTCGTCGTCGATCAGTGTGTCGTACCCGTCGGGCAGTGAATGCACGAACCGGTCGACATAGGTCGCCGTTGCCGCGGCCAGGATCTCCTCCTCGGTCGCGTCGGGGCGACCGTAGGCGATGTTGTCCCTGATGGTGCCTGCGAACAACCAGGTGTCCTGCAGCACCATGCCGATCCGCGACCGGAGATCCGCGCGGGTCATCTGCGCGACGTCCACCCCGTCCAGGGTGATCCGGCCCGAGTCGATCTCGTAGAACCGCATGATCAGGTTGACCAGCGTGGTCTTGCCGGCGCCCGTCGGACCGACGATCGCGACGGTCTGGCCCGGTGCCGCCACCAGCGACAGGTCGTCGATCAGCGGCGATTCGGGGTCGTAGCTGAACGCGACGTCATGGAACTCCACCCTGCCCCGCGGGCGGCTGATCCGGGTCGGCTTCGCCGGGTCCGGCGACTGCTCGTCGGCGTCCAGGAACTCGAACACCCGCTCCGCGGACGCGACTCCGGACTGCAGCACGTTGGCCATCGAGGCGATCTGGGTCAGCGGCTGGGTGAACTGCCGGGAGTACTGGATGAACGCCTGGACGTCACCGAGCGACATGCTGCCCGACGCCACCCGTAGGCCGCCGACCACGGCGATGGCCACGTAGGTGAGGTTCCCGATGAACATCATCGACGGCATGATGATCCCGGAGATGAACTGCGCGCCGAACGAGCTGTGATAGAGCTCGGCGTTCTTGTCGTCGAACGCCTTCTCGGCATCGGCCTGGCGGCCGAACACCTTCACCAGGCTGTGCCCGGTGTAGGTCTCCTCGACCCGGGCGTTCAGCTCGCCGGTGCTGCGCCACTGCGCGACGAACTTCGGTTGCGAGCGCTTGGCGATCAGCATCGTGACCGCCAACGAGAGCGGGACCGCGATCAGGGCGACGATCGCCAGCAGCGGCGAGATGATCAACATCATCACCAGCACGCCGACGACGGTGAGCAACGAGGTCAGGGTCTGCGACAGCGTCTGCTGCAGGGTCTGCGAGATGTTGTCGATGTCGTTGGTCACCCGGCTCAGCACCTCGCCGCGCTGGTGCTTGTCCAGGTAGCTCAGCGGCAGCCGGTTCAGCTTGTCCTCGATCTCGGCGCGCAGCTGCAGGATCGTCCGCTGCACGATGCCGTTGAGCAGATAGCCCTGCAGGTAACCGAACACCGAGGCCAGCACGTACAGGCCGAGCACCAGCATCAGGACGTCGGCCAGCGCGGTGAAATCGATACCGGCGCCCGGGGTCAGCGTCATCGCCGACAGCATGTCGGCGAAGGTGTCGTTGCCCTGGGCGCGGGCGCCCTCGACCGCCTGCGCCTGGGTGATCCCCGCCGGCAATTGCTTGCTGACGATGCCGTCGAAGATGATGTTGGTCGCGTTACCGAGCAGCTTCGGTCCGATCACCGTGAAGACCACGCTGATCACGCCGAGCAGAACGACCGCGATCAACCCGAGCCGTTCGGACCGCATCCGGCCGAGCAGTCGGCGCACCGATGGTCCGAAGTTCAGCGACTTCTCGGCGGGCATGCCGATTCCGCCGCCGAACGGGCCGCCTCCGCCTGGGCGACCGCCGGCCGGTGGCGCGAACTTGGGGCGTTCCGGGGCGGCCGGCTTGGTTGCTGGTTTCGTCATGCCGACACCTCCGCGGCGAGTTGGGATTCCACGATCTCGACGAACGTCGGACACGTCTCGAGCAGTTCGGCGTGTCGTCCCACCCCGACGATCAGCCCGTCCTCCAGGACGATGATCTGATCCGCGTCGGCGATGGTCGACACCCGCTGGGCGACGATCACCACCGTCTTGTCCCTGGTCGTCGGCTTCAGCGCCGCGCGCAGCCTGGCATCGGTGGCCAGGTCCAGCGCCGAGAAAGAATCGTCGAACAGATAGATCGACGGTTGGGCGACCAGCGCCCTGGCGATGGCAAGCCGTTGCCGTTGGCCACCCGAGACGTTGGAACCGCCCTGGGTGATGGGGGAGTCGATGCCCTCCGGCATCGCGGCCACGAAATCCCTGGCCTGCGCGATGGTCAGGGCCACCCAGAGGTCCTCGTCGGTGGCGTCGGGGTTGCCGTAGCGCAGGTTGGAGGCGACCGTCCCGGTGAACAGGAACGGCTTCTGCGGCACTAAGCCGATCCGGTCCCACAGGTTCGCCGGATCGAAGCGGCGGACATCGACGTCGTCCACCGACACCGACCCGGCCGTGGCATCGAACAGCCGCGGGATCAGCGAGAGCAGGGTGGTCTTGCCGGCGCCGGTCGATCCGATGATCGCCGTCGTGGTGCCCGGCCGGGCCCGGAAACTGATGTCCCGCAGCACGGGTTCGCTGGCGCCGGGGTAACTGAATTCCACCCCCCGCAGGCTGATCTCGCCGGTGTTCGTCCGCGGAGTGATGGGCGAGGTGGGCGGCACCACCGAGGACTCGGTGGCCAGCACCTCGCTGATCCGGTCGGCACTGACCGAGGCGCGCGGCACCATCACGGCCATGAAGGTCGCCATCATCACCGAGAACAGGATCTGCATCAGGTAGCTGAGAAACGCGATGAGCGCGCCGATCTCGATGTCACCGTCATTCACCCGGTGCGCCCCGAACCAGAGCACAGCGACGCTGGAGGCGTTCAGCACCAGCATGACGATGGGGAACATCAGCGCCATCAGCCGGCCGGCCCGGATGGCGGTGTCGGTCAACTCGGCGTTGGCCGTGGCAAACCGCTTGGTCTCCAACGGTTCCCGGACGAAGGCGCGGACCACCCGGACCCCGGAGATCTGCTCGCGCAGCACCCGGTTGACCACGTCGATGCGTTCCTGCATCCGGCGGAACTGCGGGATCATCCTGACCACGACCAGGCTGATCGCGATCACCAGCACCGGAACGCTGACCAGCAGCAACCAGGCAAGGCCGAGGTCGGTCTTGAGTGCCATGAAAATGCCGCCGATGCACATGATCGGCGCGGCGACCAGCAGCGTGCAGGTCATCAACACCAGCATCTGCACCTGCTGGACGTCATTGGTGTTACGGGTGATCAGGGTCGGTGCGCCGAACTTGGCCATCTCCCGGTCGGAGAACGTGCCGACCTGGTGGAACAGCGCGGCCCGGACGTCACGGCCGAAGCCCATTGCGGTGCGGGCACCGAAATAGACCGCGATGATCGTGCAGACGATCTGCAGGACCGTGATCGCGAGCATGATCATGCCGGTCGACAGGATGAAGCCGGTGTCGCCCTTGGCAACTCCGTCGTCGATGATCTCGGCGTTCAGCGCGGGCAGGTAGAGCGAGGCGATGGTGCCGATCAGTTGGAAGATGATCACCGCGGTCAGCGGCCCACGGTAGGCGCGCAAGTAGTTGCGCAGCAGGGGAATCAACATCAGCGTGCTCCGACTGGTTGGGCGGCGGGTAGGTCTTCTCGGCGGTCGCTGGTGGAGTCTGGACCTCGGCGGGGCGTTGCGGTACCGGTTTTCCCGGCGCCGATGCCGTGCAGCAACAGGTCGACGATCTCTTGCGTCGACAGCGTCTGGCCGTCGGTGATCCGCGGATGAGCACTGGCGAAGGTGATCAGCCGGAACATCCTGGCGGCCTCTGCCGGCTCGAGTCGCAGCTCGTCGCCGTGCGGTTCCAGCAGTCCGGCGAGGGTGTGCATCGCCTCGGTCAGGTCGGGCGCCGAGTCGGTGACCGGGGTACCGGTACCGCGGACCACCACGAACTTCGACGTGTCCTGCTCGTTGCCCGGCGGACCGGTGACCCGCAGCATCCACATGATCTGCCAGACGCTCTCGATCCGGCGGCGCATGGCGTCAACTGCCTGGGTCAACACGTGCTCCAGGCTCGCGAACGGATCGATCATCCGCAGTTCGTGGACGAACGGCGCGGGGTCCAGCACCTGTTTGACGGCCGCGTTGATCACCGCGTCCTTGTCCGGGAAGACCCGGAAAATGGTTCCTTCGGCGATGCCGGCGGCTTCGGCGATCTCCCTGGTGGTCACCGCAGCGCCGTGGTCGCAGACCAACGGGATCGCGGCGGCCACGATGGCGGCCCGACGCTCGTCGGGCGGCAGTGGGGCTGCTCTGGTGGGTGGTGGGGGCACGGCGGCGACAGTAGCTGAGTGAGCACTCACTCACAAGAGGATTCCGCTCCTGGGTGAACGCGGATCGCCATCCTTGAGGGCCGGCCGCTGAACCATCCGGGTCCGCGCTGCGTGGTGCTAGCGGTCAGCACGTCGAATCGCCGTCGAGCAAGGGAGTCACGAATGCACAGGCGTTCCCGATCCAGCATCGCGAGTATCGCGGTGACCGCCTTCGTCATGGGGTTGTCGCTCGCTCTTCCAGCGGCCGCGAACGCGACGGCGAATCCCGATGTGTACGCACTGCCCGGCGATCCGGGCGACCCCGGCGGTTCGAAGTACGAGGGCATCGGTCTGGACGAGCGGCGCAATCTGTTCTACGTCAGCGAGACGACCGGCGGGGAGATCAGCCGTGGGCGGGTCGGTGATCCGCAGGCCGCCGCATGGCTCGACGGCGACGGCAAGGACGGTCGCTTCACCGCGCGCGGGATCGATGTCGACACCGCCGGCCGGGTCTTCATCGCCGGCGGTCCGAACAGCACCGATCATCCGGGTGCGCCTGACCTATGGGTGTACTCGCGGGACGGTGAGCTGCTGGCGGCCCTGAATGCCGGTGCTACGGGTGCGGTGTTCAACGATGTGACCGTCGCCCGGGACGGCGCCGCCTACTTCACCGATTCCAGCCTGAAACCGCGGATATTCAGAGTGGTCGAGCGGAACGGGACCTGGTCGGTGGAGCTATGGCTCGATGCCTCCGACACCATCCAGACCTCGGGTCCGTTCAACCTCAACGGCATCGTCGGCACCTCGGACGGTCGTGGTCTGATCGTCGTGCAGTCCACGGGTGCGTTGTGGCGGATCGACCTGCGCAGCAAGAATGTCGTGCCGGTCGCCCTCGATGGTCTGACCGGTGCGGATCTGGTCGGCGGGGACGGCATCGTGCTGCGGGGCAAGAAGCTGTACGTGGTGCGGAACTTCCAGCACGTCCTGGTGGAACTGCGAATGACCGACCAGTTCACCGGCGCCTCGTTCGTGACCTCCGTGGCCACCGACCCGGCCCGGGTGTTCACCACGGCGAAGTACGCCCACGGCCGGTTGCTGGCGGTAGACAGCAAGTTCGACGAGCCGGTGGCCGCGCCGCCGTACCAGGTGGTCGCGCTGCGCCTGCCCTGATCGCCCGCTCGCACTGATCGACCGGCTCGGATGGTCGCCGGCCCGGTCGTGCCTCTACGTTGTTGGCATGATCGAGTTCGGTGACCAGGTGGAACGTCTGCTCGAGGGCCCGCGACCGCTGCCGCTGGTCTTGGCCGGAGACCCTGTCCTGCGCACTACTGCTGCGCCGTATGACTTCTCGCTGCCCGGCCCGTTGTGGTCCGAGTTGTTGGCGGCCATGCGGCAGACGATGCACTCGGCTCCGGGGGTCGGGCTGGCCGCGCCGCAGATCGGGCTCGGGATCCGGGTGGCGGTGCTGGAGGATCCTGCGCTCGTCCCCCCGGAGATCGCAGTGGAACGCGACCGGTTCCCGGTGGGTTTCCGAGTCCTGGTCAACCCGAGTTACGAGAGTGCCGATGCAGCAGGCGGAATGCCAACAGCTTCCTTCTACGAGGGTTGCCTGTCCGTCCCCGGGTACCAGGCGGTCGTCACCAGGTCGGCATCGGTGCGGCTGCGGTGCTCGGATGAGAACGGGCATGCCGTGGACGACACCGTGAACGGCTGGGCCGCGCGCATCGTCGCGCACGAGATCGACCATCTCGACGGGGTGCTGTACCTGGACCGGGCGTTGACCAGATCCCTGGCGACGTCGGGCAACATCGCCGAGCTGTACGCCGGCCGGCCGGTGACCGAGATCCGGGCCGCGCTTGGTTTCTGAGCCCGATCAGCGGTTCAGGAACCGCATGACCGCCAGCACCCGCCGGTGATCGTCGGGATCCTGTGGGAGACCGAGGGTCTGGAAAATCAACGCGATGCTGCGGGCCACGGCCTTCTCGGTGACCACCATCTCCCGGGCAATCCTGGCATTGCTGTAACCCTGCGCCATCAGTTCGAGAACCTCGAGTCGTCGAGGGGTCAGCTGGGCGATTCCTTCGTCCCGGTTGTCCCGGACCTCACGGCGGACCATCGAGGAGATCACCTCGGGGTCGATGCTGGAACCACCGGCGACCACCCGGGACACCGAGTCCAGGAACTCATCCAGGTTCATCACCCGGCGCTTGAGCAGGTAGCCGATGCCCTCGGCGCCCAGCGTCAGCAGTTCGACTGCGCCGGCCGAGTCGACGTGCTGGGAGAGCACCACGATCGCGATGGCGGGGAACTCCCGCCGGATCTGCAGAGCCGCGGTGATGCCCTCGTCGGTGAACGTCGGCGGCATCCGGATGTCGGTGACCACCAGGTCCGGCTGGAACGCCCGGACCTTGCCGAGCAGATCGTCCGGGTCACCTGCCAGCGCGACCACGTCGTAGTCCTCGTCGCCGAGGATGCGGGAGATGCCTTCCCGTAGCAGCACCTCGTCTTCGGCGATGATCACCCGCATGCGAACTCCGCCCGCAGAATCGTTCCGCCCGCCGGACCCGGACGGACGGTCACCGTACCGTCCAGGGCCGCGACCCGGTCGTGCAGGCTCCGCAGCCCGAAACCGGGTTCAGCCGCTCCCGGACCGCTGCCGTCATCGGTGACGGCGATCTCCAACCGCCCGCCGCCGGACCGCAGCGTGATCGAGACATTCTGCGCCTGCGCATGTTTGACGGTATTCGCGAATGCCTCCGCGACGACGAAGTAGCCTGTCGATTCCACCTCGGCCGGCATCCGATCGAGTGCGCCGACCACCTCGAAGCGCACCGGCATCGGCATCTGATCGGCGAGCGCGGCGATGCCGGCCCGTAGCCCTCGTTCCTGCAGGGTGGCCGGCATGATGCCGTGCACCAGCGCCCGCAGTTCATCCAGTAGCAGCCGCAGCTGCTCGCTGACCCGTTCGGCGACAGTTCTGACGAACGGCGGATTCTCGGCTCGCCGGCCGATCCGCTGCGCCTCGATCCCGATCAGCACGATCCGCTGCTGCGCACCGTCGTGCAGATCCCGCGCTATCCGGCGCCGCTCGGCATCGGCCGCGACGACGATGCGTCGCCTGGAGGTCTTGAGCTGTTCGGCTGCGGCATCAAGGTCGTTGACGGCCGCGCGCAGATCGACCACCAGCTTGCGGTTGGTGATGGCCAGCGCGAGCGGCGCGGAGACGGTGGCGACCAGATCGGAATCGGCGATCAACTCCCGATCGAAGGCCAGCGCGCCGATGTCGACGCCGGCCGCCTCGATCGGCCACCAACCGCCCTGGTCGATGGGCGACCTGCGCGGCCGACCCGCGCTGTCGACGAATTGGCCGGCGTCCGTTGCCCAGTAGACCCGCGCGCTCGGGTCACCCAGTGCCCTGATCACCAGCTCGTCCAGCAGCGCGGGGTCGGCACTGGCCTCCGCAAGACCGAGTGCCACCTCCTGGACTTCACCCGCGCGACCGAAGGCGCCGGCCAACATTCCGACGACAAAGGCCACCGGCAGCACCGAGACCACAGCCACCTGAACAAGAATGGTCAGTGCCGTGATGGCGGGGTCGGGCTGCAGGTGAAGTACCGCAACGCAAACGGCGATCAGGGCGATGGCGACACAGCCGTATCCGATGAACGGGGCGAGTTGTCGGCGGATCACCGGGGGCGACGTCGCCAGCCGCCTGCTGGTCAGGACGAAGACTGCTGCCAACACACACAGCCCCAGGACGGCCTGCACATTCCACACGAGATCCGCCAGCCCCTCGTCGCTGACGAGGACCTGCGGGATCTGCAGGACGATCGCGACCAGGTAGCCGGCCACGACCGCCCACCGCGCGGCCCTGCCGACCACCCGGCCGGACGGGAAGGCCAACAGCAGGTGCAGCAGCACGGCGAGCGGGAGCGAATCCAGCAGTTCACCGATCGTCCGCAAACCTTCGATCACGTCGTCGGCCATCCCCGCCGCCAACAACGTCACCGCGGTCGCCACCATCAACCGACCGATGTGGTTGTGCGGACGGCGATGCCAGGCGATCAGGCCGGTCACGGTGTAGGCCATCACGGCGATGCCGTCCAGGATCGATGCCGCGCTCACCGATGACGTGACCGGTACCGCGAGTTCGATCAGCACCAGCAGACCCAGCAGGGCCCCAATGGTCAGCAGCGCATCACGCAGGCTGGTGCCCGGCGCCGGTCGCGCCGCAGTCTCGGGCGGCCGACGGTCGCTGTCGATGGGCGGCTGGCTGATCGCGGTCATGGGGTCAAGGATCGCTGGCCGGTCCACCGACTGCAGCATTCCGTCCGGTGCAGGCACCACCGGACGGACTGTGGTGCCTGCACCACATCAGTGGCGTCTTGGCACCATCGAATTCGAAGGCCGGTAAAAATAGATTTCTTCATGTCAGGAAAGCGCGAGAACAGCTCGCACATCCATTCTCCAGAAAGAGGAATCGACATGAGGAACATCATCACCAGGATCGCCCTCCCCGTTCTCGCCGGCGCGGCTTTGCTGTCCTTCGCCGGCGCCGGGGTGAGTGCGGCAGCCGTGCAGACCCCGCAGGCCGCCGGAATCGGCCACGTGCAGGCAGCGCAGTCCTACACCAGGGGCTTCTTCATCACCAATCACTCGTCCTGGGACATGAAGCTCGATGCGATCGAGAACAAGGGGCAGGACGACGGCACTCCCAAGCTCGGCACCGTCCTGAAGCCGGGCGAGTCGATGCGCTACGAAAAGGTGTTCTGGTTCATGAAGCACGGCGCGACGAAGCTGAAGTTCACCCTCAGCAAGGCCAATCCGAATGGCAGCATTCAGATCGCCCCGTTCGAGGCCAAGCTGGTGGTGACCGGGGTCGGCCTCGCCTACACCGAGATCGACCCCGACTTCCAGGATCTCGGTTTCGTCAAACTCGATGCCGGCCGCGACCCGATGAGTCAGGTCACGCTCATCGACAACGCTGCGAGCTCGGTCACCGTCGACGCCGCGACCGACCCGGAACGGGCCAAGGCGCTCTCCGCGCTGTGCGGGGCCTACGCCTGCCGCTTCGAGTCGACCCGGACCGATGCTGCGCCTCCGCTGGTGTCCGAGGTGACAGGTGGAGTCAATGACTCGGCCATCACCCAGACCTACAAGCAGACCCTCTCGACGACGGTGACCTCGAAGTCGACGATGGAACTCTCGCAGAACGCCACCCTGAAGCTGGGCGAGGCCATTTCGGCTTCCCTGGGTTCCAAGTACTCGACCGAATTGACAACCGGTGTGACCAGGGCCGAGGAGATGTCCTTTCCCATCCAACCGCGGCACACCTGGAAGGTCTTCACCACCACGGAAGCGAATCGGGAGTTCGGCAACCTGACCATCGACATCGGGAACACCACCTTCGAGGTCAAGAACATCTCCATGGACGTGCCGAAGCCGGGTGCCAAGCCGCAGTTCGTCCAGCAGCAGGTTCCGATGGCGAAGTAACCGGCAGCGAAGCCCGGGCAGCCGGGAACTGCTGGGCCGCACCGGGTGCGCCGACCACGTTGGTTGGCGCGCCCGGTCTTCGCTACGTCAGGAATTCGCACGAAGATCAACCTCCGCTGTCCCACCTGCACTGTCGGGTTTAGGGTGATCCGCGGTGACGTATCCACTTCTTCTCACCCGGTGAGGCGCGCATGACGATCGAGGGTTCAGCGAAGCCGGGCGGGGACGATGCCCCGATGCCGGAGGGGCACCACCATCCACTGGTGGTGGAAAAGGGTCTGGCCGAAGGATCCGTCGGCCTGCTCGGCGGCACCGTTCTCGGTATCTCCAGCGTGGCGCCGGCCTACGCACTCACCGCGACGATCGGTCTGGTCGTCGCGGTGGCCGGGGTGAAGATGCCGATCATCTTCATCGCCGGCTTCCTGCCGATGTTCTTCGCCGCGTACGCCTATCGCGAGTTCAACCGGGTCGACCCCGACTGCGGGACGTCCTTCACCTGGACCACCAGGGCCTTCGGCCCGTACGTCGGTTGGCTCGGCGGCTGGGTGGCGATCATCGCCACCATCATCGTGCTGGCCAACCTGGCCGGGATCGGTGTGCAGTTCCTGTACCAGCTGCTCGGCAACCTGTTCAACAACCCCGAACTCGGTGATCTCTGGCAGAACAGGTTGGTCAACGTCCTGACCTGTCTGGCCTTTCTTGTGCTCGCGACGTACGTCGCCTATCGCGGTATCACCACCACCGAGAAGGTGCAGTTCGTCCTGGTCTTCTTCCAGCTGGCTGTGCTCGCGCTCTTCGTCGTGATGGCGCTCGCCAAGGCCGGCGGCCCGGACGACCCGGGCGGCATCCCGTTCTCCTGGGACTGGTTCAACCCGTTCACCGGTCTGACCGTCAGCGCCCTGGTGGCCGGCCTCTCGGCGTCGATCTTCTCGTTCTGGGGTTGGGACACCGCACTCACGGTGAACGAGGAGTCGAAGGATTCGGACAAGACTCCCGGCCGGGCCGCGTTGCTCTGCGTGGTCTCGATCCTGCTGACCTACCTGCTGGTCTCGGTATCGACCCTGATGTACGCCGGTGTCGGGACCGAGGGCTACGGGTTGGGCAACGAGGAGATCTCCGACAACGTGTTCGGTGCACTGGCCGAGCCGGTGATGGGCAGCACGCTGAGCAACCTGCTCTTCCTTGCGGTGCTCGCCTCCTCGGCGGCCTCGCTGATGACGACCTTCCTGCCGTCCACCCGGACGATGCTCGGAATGGCGTCCTACAAGGCCTTGCCGGCCCGGTTCGCGTCCATCCACCCCAAATTCCTCACCCCGGGCTTCAACACCATCATCGCCGGGATCATCGCCGGAGCCTTCTACACGGTGCTGACGTTCGTGTCGGAGTCGGTGCTGTTCGACACCATCCTGTCGCTCGGTCTGATGATCTGCTTCTACTACGGACTGACCGCGATCGGTTGTATCTGGTACTTCCGTAAAGACTTGTTCACCAGCTTCTACAACTTCATCTTCAAGTTCCTCTTCCCGTTGCTGGGCGGGCTGGGCCTGTGGTTCGTGTTCTTCGTGACGATCCGCGACAGTGCCGACCCGGAATACTCCGGTTCGGACATCTTCGGGGTCGGAACAGTGCTCGTCCTCGGTCTGGGATTCATCCTGTTGGGCGTCGTCTTCATGTTCATCTGGCGGGCGAAGGCGCCTGCCTTCTTCAAGGGCGAAACGCTGCGTCGGGACACCCCGACGCTGATCATCCCGGAGTGAGTTCGCGCCGCGGCCCGGCGCGGGAGCATGTGCTGCAGGGCACCGCCTGTCGTCGGTCGAGCGGGTCGGCGACACCGTGCGACGTCCGTTGACCCGTGGCGGAAGATTCCGCGCTCAACGGTTCCCGACCTGGTTGATCGACTGCGGTTGACGGGGCGGTCTGCTGCCCCGCGTCCGCCGGCGGTCGACCGCTGTCGGTACCCACCCGCACAATGGCGGGATGACCAACGGGGCGAAGGGGCCGCCGCCCGGCGACGGTGCGGCGCCGGCTGCTGCGCTCGACCGGTTCGATCCGTTGGTGCGGGACTGGTTCACCGCGGCCTTCGCCGCACCGACAGCGGCGCAGGCGGGTGCCTGGGACGCGATCGGGAAGGGTGAACACACCCTGGTGGTCGCGCCGACCGGCTCCGGGAAGACGTTGGCGGCGTTCCTGTCGGCCATCGACGACCTGGTGGCCAGGGGCGCCGCGCCGGCTCAACCGGCGCAGCGGTGCACGGTCCTGTATCTCTCGCCGCTGAAGGCGCTGGCGGTCGACGTCGAGCGGAACCTGCGGTCGCCGCTGACCGGGGTCGGGGCGGTGGCCGCGCGGCGCGGGGTCTCGTTGCCCGAGATCACGGTCGCGGTCCGGTCCGGGGACACCCCGTCCGGTGACCGCCGGGTGTTCGCCAGGGACGGCGCCGACATCCTGATCACCACACCCGAATCGCTGTTCCTGCTGCTGACCAGTCGAGCGCGGGAGATGCTCACCAACATCAGCACGGTGATCATCGACGAGGTGCACGCCGTGGCCGGTACCAAACGCGGTGCCCACCTTGCGGTCTCGCTCGACCGGCTGGATGCGCTGCTGGATCGCCCGGCACAACGGATCGGGTTGTCCGCGACCATCCGCCCGGTCGAGGAGGTGGCGCAGGTTCCTGGCCGGCGGCCGCCCGGTGACGGTGGTCCAGCCGCCGTCGACGAAGCAGATCGATGTCGACGTCGTAGTGCCCGTCCAGGACATGAGCGCGCTCGGCACCGCCACCGACGATCTGACCGGCAAGGCTGCCGGTGAGGTGGCCCGCACCTCGATCTGGCCGCATGTCGAGGAGCGGGTGGTCGACCTGATCACCTCGCACCGGTCGACCATCGTGTTCGCCAACTCCCGACGGCTCGCCGAACGGTTGACCGCCCGGCTGAACGAGATCCATGCCGAACGCCTGACTGCAGTCGACCTGCGGGCCGAGGCCGAGCATTCCGGACCCGCCGCCCAGGTGATGGCCCAGTCCGGCGCCTCGACCGGCGCAGCGCCGGTGCTGGCCAAGGCACACCACGGGTCGGTGTCCCGGGAACAACGGTCGCTGATCGAGGACGAACTGAAAACCGGCCTGCTGCCGGCCGTTGTCGCGACATCGTCGCTGGAGTTGGGCATCGACATGGGCGCCGTCGATCTGGTGATCCAGGTGGAGTCGCCCCCCTCTGTCGCCAGCGGACTGCAGCGGATCGGCCGGGCCGGGCACCAGGTCGGCGCACCCAGCCACGGGGTGATGTTCCCGAAGTTCCGCGGTGACCTGATCTCGGCCGCGGTGGTGGCCGGCCGGATGCAGGTCGGCGCGATCGAGGCGTTGTCGGTGATCGCGAACCCGCTGGACATCGCCGCTCAGCAGATCGTCGCGATCTGCGCCATGGATCCGATCACCGTCGACGACGTGTTCGAGCTGCTGCACCGATCGGCGCCGTTCGCCGCGCTCGGCCGGGGTGCGCTGGAATCAGTGCTGGACATGCTGTCCGGCCGTTATCCCAGCGAGCAGTTCGCCGAGTTGCGGCCCCGGCTGACCTGGGACCGGACCACCGGACTGCTCACCGGGCGGCCCGGCGCGCAGCGGCTCGCGGTGACCTCCGGCGGGACCATTCCGGACCGCGGGCTGTTCGGCGTCTTCCTGGCCGGCGGCGACGGCCCCGGACGCCGGGTCGGCGAGCTCGACGAGGAGATGGTGTACGAGTCGCGGGTGGGTGATGTCTTCGCGCTCGGCTCCAGCTCGTGGCGGATCGTCGACATCACCCGGGACCAGGTGCTGGTGCTGCCTGCTCCCGGACTGCCGGGTCGGCTGCCGTTCTGGAAGGGCGACACCCTCGGTCGGCCAGCCGAACTCGGCCGGGCGCACGGCGAGTTCGTTCGGGAGATCAGCTCGGCCCCGGCCGATGTCGCCGAAGGTCAGTTGCGGGCAGCCGGGCTCGACGAGTACGCCCGGCGCAACCTGGTCGACTATCTGGCCGAGCAGCGCGCCGCCATCGGCCTGGTGCCGGACGAGAAAACCCTGGTGGTGGAACGTTTCCGGGACGAGCTGGGCGACTGGCGGATCGTCCTGCACTCGCCCTACGGGGCCGCCGTGCACGCACCGTGGGCGTTGGTGATCTCGGCCCGGATGCGGGAGCGGTACGGCGTCGACGTGGCCGCGATGCATGCCGACGACGGCATCGTGCTGCGGCTACCCGATGTCGAGTACGAAAACGGCCCGCCCGATTTCACCGAGTTCGTCGCGCTCGACCCGCAGACCCTCGAGGCCGAGGTGACCGCCGAGATCGGCGGTGCGGCGATCTTCGCCGGTCGGTTCCGGGAGTGCGCGGCCCGCGCATTGTTGTTGCCGCGCAGGCAGATCGGCAAGCGGCAGCCGTTGTGGCAACAGCGGCAACGGGCCACCCAGCTGCTCGAGGTGGCGTCGGCGTATCCGTCGTTCCCGATCGTCGCCGAAGCGGTCCGGGAGTGCCTCTCCGACGTGTTCGACGTGCCGTCCCTGGTGGCGTTGCTGCGTGAGCTGGAGGCGCGGACCGTGCGGATCGTGGAGGTGACGACCCAGTCTCCGTCGCCGTTCGCGTCCTCCCTGCTGTTCGGCTACGTCGCCCAGTTCCTCTACGAGGGCGATTCGCCGTTGGCCGAGAAGCGGGCGGCCGCACTCACCGTCGACCCGACGCTGCTCGCCGAACTGCTCGGCCACGGCGACGGGCTCGCCCTGCGGGACCTGCTCGACCCGAACGCACTGGCCGACATCGAGGCCGAGCTGCAACGTCTGGCCGAGGATCGTCGTGCTCGCAATCTCGATGAGATCGCCGATCTGTTGCGCATTCTCGGTCCGATGACGACCACCGAGATCGACCTGCGGAGCACCGTGGACAACGTCGACGCGGTGCTGGCAGAACTGGCGTCCGGTCGCCGGGCGATCGAGGTGCGGGTCGGCGGTGAGGTGCGGTGGGCGGATCCGACCGACTCGCCGATCCTGCGGGACGCTCTCGGCACCGCCCTGCCGCCGGGGATCGCGGAGTCCCTGCTGACCCCCGCCGACGATCCGCTCGGTCGGCTGCTCGGGCGGTACGCGCGCACCCACGGGCCGTTCGTCGCGGCCGAGCCGGCGACCCGTTTCGGTCTCGGCATCGCGGTGGTGACCGATGCGCTGCGTCGCCTGGTCGGCACCGGGCGACTGGCCGAGGGGGAGTTCCGCCCACTCGGATCGTCGGTCGGTCGGCCCGTCGACTCCGGTGGCGGACCGGAGTTCGTGGACGCCGAGGTGCTCCGGATGCTGCGCCGCCGGTCGTTGGCGGCGCTGCGGGCGGAGGTGGAACCGGTCGAGAAGCAGGCACTGGCCCGCTTCCTGCCGGCCTGGAACGGCATCGGTGTGCTCCGCGGATCCGACGCCTTGCGCGGCACCGACGGCTTGCTGCGGGCCGTCGAGCAGCTGGCCGGCGCGTTGCTGCCGGCCTCGGCCGTCGAGTCGTTGATCCTGCCCGCGCGGATCTCCGGTTACACGCCGGGCATGCTCGACGAACTGACCACGGGCGGCGACGTGCTGTGGACCGGGCACGGATCACTGGCCGGTGACGACGGCTGGGTGGCGTTGCACCTGGCCGAGACCGCCGCATTGACCATTCCGCTGCCGGACCCCGACGCCGTCACCCCCACCGGCGACGTGCATCGGGCGATCCTGGAGGTGCTCGGCAACGGTGGGGCGTACTTCTTCCAGGCACTTGCCGACTCGGTGACGACGCAGGTCGGTCCGACGGACGACTCGGTGATCGCCGACGCGTTGTGGGATCTGGTCTTCGCGGGTCTGGTCAGCAGCGACTCGTTCGCGCCGCTGCGGGCCAGGCTGACCGGCGGCCGGACGACGCACCGGACAAGGGCACCTGCGCCGCGGGCCCGGATGCGGGGACCGTCGGGCCTTGCGCTGCTGTCGGCGGGTCGGAGCGGTCGTCCGTCAGCGTCGGGCCGGACCGGCATTCGGCGCGGCGTGCCGCCCTCGGTGGTCGGCAGATGGTCGCTGGTGCCGGGGATGGAAACCGACACGACGGTCCGGACGCACGCCGCGGCCGAGGTGCTGCTCGACCGGCACGGCATCGTCACCAGGGGCGCCGTGGTGGCCGAGGGCACCGTCGGCGGGTTCGCCGCCGTCTACCGGGTGCTGGCTGCCCTCGAGGAGACCGGCCGGATCCGGCGCGGCTACTTCGTCGAAGGCCTCGGTGCATCCCAGTTCGCCTCGGCCGGTGCCGTCGACCGGGTGCGCTCCTTCGCCTCTCGGCCGGATCAGGGCACCGAGCCGCCCCGCGGCATGGTGCTGGCAGCGGCCGACCCGGCGAATCCGTACGGCGCCGCACTGCCCTGGCCCGGCGCCGCGAATTCAGCAGTGGTCAACGGCGCGGGGGACGAGCCGACCGCCGACGGCGCAGCCGGAACCAGCGGTGGTTCCGGGACGGCCGGGACCAACGGCGCTACCCGTGCTGCCGGAACCAACGGCGCGACCGGCCCGGCTGACCGGCACCGGCCGGCCCGCCGGGCGGGCGCCCTGACCGTGCTGGTGGACGGCGCCGCAGTCCTCTTCGCCGAACGCGGCGGTCGATCGCTGTTGACGTTCACCGCCGACCCCGGGTTGCTGGCCACTGCGGCCGAGGCGTTGGCGGAGCGGGTCAGGTCGGGCCGGATCGGTTCGCTCACCATCAGCAAGCTGGACGGCTCCGACATGCTGACCGCGTCCGGGGCGGTGGTGGACGCCCTGACCGCCGCGGGCTTCACCATGACCCCCCGCGGTCTGCGGCTGCGGAGCTCGACCCGATGACGCCCGACTACGTCGACTCCCTGCTCTCACCGGCCCAGGGCGCGGCGCTCGGACTCTCCGCGTGCGGTCCGACCGGAGTTGAGGCGAGAAATCAAGCGCTGCACGGCCAAAAGCGTCAGATAACTCGTCTCAACTCGAAGCCGCACCTCGGCGTGCCCGTGGTCCGCCCCCACTCGGCCGGGGTGCGCGGCAACTCGACGCTCAGCCTGCCGAACTCCGGTGAACGGTCCAGCGATGCCCGAGGGTGACACGGTGCTGCGCACCGCCCGGCGGTTGCACCTCGCGCTGGCCGGGCGGCCGCTGATCCGCACGGAGCTCCGCTGGCCGACCCTGGGTCACGCCGACCTGGCCGGTCGGACGGTCACCGAGGTGGTGGCGTACGGCAAGCAGATCCTCACCCGGATCGCGGCCGCCGACGGCGATGCGCCGCAACCGCGGATCCCGACGGTGTCGGCGGATCCACTGACGCTGCGCTCGCATCTGCGGATGGAGGGTCGTTGGTACATCCATGCTCGTGACGCAGAGCCGTGGCCCCCGCAGAGCCGGGGCAGCGTGCGGGCCGTGCTCGGCGGGACGGAGTGGACCGCCATCGGGACCTGGCTCGGGCTGCTCGACCTGATCCCCACGGCCGCCGAAGCCACGCTCATCGGCCATCTCGGACCGGACATCATGGCGGACGCGTTCGTGCCGGACGGGGCGCTGGAAGCCGAGCGCCGATTGACCGCCGACCCGCAGCGCCACGTCGGCGCCGCGCTGCTCGATCAGACCACGGTTGCCGGCATCGGGACCATGTACATGGCGGAGGCCTTGTTCGTGCAGAAGACGTCGCCGTGGACGCCGATCGGTGAGGTCGACATCCCAGCACTGCTGGCCACTGCCCGGCGTCAGTTGCTGCGCGGCGCCACTCAGGCAGTCCCGAGCACGACCGGCAACCCACGCCGCGGCCTGGAGAACTGGGTGCACGGGCGATCCGGCAAGCCCTGCCAACGCTGCGGCACGATCATTCGCGTCGCTCCGATCGGGCCGGTGCTCAAGGAGCGACCCGCGTTCTACTGCCCCCAGTGCCAGCCGGGTCCGACCCCGACCGACGACGGTCGGCCGCGCAACCCCCTCGGCGCGAACCCCAAGATCCGAGAGGATCGGCGGCCCACCGGGTACCGCCGCGGTCGTTGATCCAGAGTGTGTCCGGACCCGGATCGGTCAGGCGCCCCTGGTCGCCGTCCGGCGGGTTCGTCCTGACGGGCCGATGATGTTCGGGCTGTGCAAGAGTCGACGGCGCGCCGCGTGGTCGGTCACCGCAAGTGTTGTGCCGGGAGACAGTCACACCATGGGAGCCGCGCGCTGGTACCGGTTGGGCATCGGGCTCGTGCTGGTGGTCGTCGCGCTGTGGGTGCTGCTCAGCCGGCTCGATCCGATCTGGAACGGCCATCCGGCCTACCCGACGACCCTGTTCGTGACGATCGCGATCGGAGTGTCGCTGATCGGGTTCGCACTCTGGCCGTGGCGCCGGGACCCCGAACCGAACGGTCCGCCGTGGGAGTCGAACTCCGCACCAGCGGCTCGCACCGTCGGCGGTGCCGGTCGGGGATGGCGGGTCACCGGACGGATCGTCGGCGGCGTGCTGGCCCTGTTGTTGGTTGTTGCGTTGGTCTGGCTCCGCCCTTACCCGGCAGGTGCGAGCGCGCTCGGAGCGCTGACCCCGGACGAGCTCGTTACCGTCGTCGATGCTCCGACAACCATCGAACTGGTCCCGGCGGTCCCGAAAGATCCCGAAGTCGGCCTGGTCTTCTCGCCGGGTGCGCTGGTGGACCCTCGGGCCTACGCCGATCTGCTGCGGCCGCTGGCCGAGGCCGGCTACCTGGTCGTCATCCTGAAGGAGCCGTTCGATCTGGCCATCGTCCAGCCGGGCCAGTCGGCCGGTCCGATCGACGACCATCCCGAGATTGCCAGGTGGGTCGTCGGCGGTCACTCGCTCGGTGGGGTGACGGCATCCGCGTTCGCAGCTGACAACCCGGCGACGGTCAACGGGCTGCTGCTCTGGGCAAGTTATCCTTCCGGCGATCTCTCGGGCGCGACAGACCTGGAGGTGACGTCGATCTCGGGCAGCAACGATCAGTTGGCGACGCCGGCCGACATCCAGGAGTCGAGGTCGAAACTGCCGCCGGACACCGACTTCGTCCAGATAGCCGGCGGGATCCACGCCTACTTCGCCGACTATGGCGAACAACCGGGGGACGGCGCGCCCGGCATCGACCGGGACACCGCGTCGGCGGAGATCGTGGCAGCCAGCCTCGCGCTGCTCGACCGGGTGGGGACCGCAGCGCCGCCGGCGTGATCCGGCGACCGTTCGTCGATCAGCTGACGTGGCAGAGGATCTCGGCGTTCAGGACGACGAACCAGCCGTCGTCCTGCGCTGCCCAGTCCCGCCATCCGGCGGCTAGTTCGGACAGCTCGTCCGGATCGCTGAATCCCCCCGAAACGGCCTGGTGGGCCATGGCGGACTCGGTGATCCGTTCCGCCCACAGGCCGCCCCACCAGGCGCGCTCGTCACCGGTCGAGTAGCACCAGGCGCTCGCCGAACAGGAGACATCCGCATACCCGGCCGCCCGGGCCCAGGCGAGCAGGCGCCGACCGGCGTCCGGTTCTGCACCGTTGCCTCGGGCCACCTGGTGATACAACTCCAGCCAGCGATCCATCCGCGGGTCTGCCGGGTACCAGGTCATCGCGGCGTAGTCCGCGTCGCGGGCCGCCACCACCCCACCCGGCCGGCACACCCGGCGCATCTCGGTCAGGGCGGCGACCGGGTCGGTGAGGTGCTGCAGCACCTGATGGGCATGTACCACGTCGAAGCTGTTGTCGGGGAAGTCCAACTGATAGGCATCGCCCACGGTGAAACCGACATTGTGCCGGTCCTGCTCGCGGGCCATCGCCCTGGCCTGCACCAGCGGGAGCTCGGCCCGATCCAGTCCGACGGTCTGACCCGGGTCTACCCGCGCCGCCAGATCAAGGGTGATGGTGCCTGGCCCGCAACCGATGTCGAGCAGCGCCTGGCCGGGGCGAAGGTGCGGAAGCAGGTAGCCGGCGGAGTTCTCCGCGGTCCGCGACCGGTGCGAGCGCAGCACGCTGTCGTGATGGCCGTGGGTGTAGGTGTCCGCTCGGGTCATCACCGCATCTTGCTCCTGATCGAGAAGATCGTCTCAACGGGTCGGCGACCGGTACCCGGCCATGGTCGTCGCGAGCGCTTCCTCGACCGGTGTCGCGACGACGCCGAGCCGATCGCGGATCTTGCTGCTGTCGACCACGAACGGCTCCTGGAACAGGTACCGCATCTCGCTCAGCTCGCGCACGGTGGGGTTCAGCAGTCCGACCGCGGAGATCAACGGGGCCGGCAACACCCGCACCTTCGCCTTCGGCTGACCCGCCAACCGGTAGGCGACCTCGACCAAATGCCGGGTGGTCCGGGTGTCCGGATCGTTGGGCAGATGCCAGATCTCGCCGACCGCGTCGGGGTGCAGACCGAGAACGGCCAGCCCCTCGCCGATGTCGGGGATGTAGGTGTACGTGTGCGGCTGATCGGGATCACCCAGGAGCGACGCCGTCTTCCCGGCCAGCGCCGGCCCGAACAGCCGGTCACCGAGATTCGACTGGGCACCGCCGTTCGGACCGAAGTAGTCGGACGCCCTGCCGATCGCGACCTCGATCCGGCCGGCCCGATGGGCCGCCATCAACGCATCCGCCATCCGGCCGCGCAACTGCCCCTTCTTCGTGTGCGCCAGGTACGGCCGGTCCTCGGTCAACGGCGATCCTGCCGGACGTCCGTACATGTAGACGTTCTCCATGCTCACCAGTCGGGCCTGCGCAGCCTCGGCAGCCGCGACCACGCCTGCCTGCAGACCGGGAAACAGTTCGACCCATTGGGCATAGGGCGGGTTGAGTGCCTGATAGACCGAGGTAGCGCCCTTCGCCGCGGCGACGGCGAGCGCCGGATCACTCACGTCAGCGGCCACCACCTCGACTCCGGTTGGCACGTCGGCCTTCCCGGACCGGTTGACCATCCGGATCGCGCCGACGTCGCGCCGCCGCAGGGATTCGCAGAGCGCGAGACCGATCGCGCCGGTGCCGAAGATGACGTGCTGATCACTCATGACGAGACCTCGATCGAAGTGGCGGTGGATGCAGCGGTGATGGCGGACGGGACGATGAACCGGAGGGCGAGACCGGTCAGGGCAGAGACGGTGATGGCACCAGTGGATCCGAAGACCGTGTACTGCGCATCGACGTCCACGCCCACCAGGGTGGTGATGGTCCAGCCGAGTGACCAGAGAGCGGGCATCACGGCCGCCCACACCCAACGGAACCTGCTGCGGGACGGCAGCGCCATCGCTTGGGCGATGCCGAGCGAGATGCCGGTCAGCGCACCCATCACGGCGAGATCGGCCAGGTCGGTGCCGAAACCGACGACGGTGGCGCCGATCAGCAGACCGAGGCCCATGCCGACGGTGGTGGCCGGGATCCAGCGGTCGGCCCGCAGCCGGCGGCCAGAGGCCAACCATTGCCCGGTGCCGATGACCAAGCCGGTGACGGCGCCACCGAGCGCTGCCGCCATCCGGCTGTCGACCGGGCCGGAGATGGCTCCGCCGGCAATTCCGGCGAGCGGGAAGGAGAAGAACCCCAGGGTCCAGATGGCCCAGTTGCGGAGGGCAGAGACGGTGTGAGAAGTGTTGATGGCCATGATATTTCAGGCTCCGCTGACACGCCTGGTGGCCGGCTGAACCCTGCCGGCCGGTGACGGCCGGCCGGCGCGCAGCACAGCGACGGCGGCGGCGATCAGCCATGCGCTCCAGAGGATGTAGCCCAGGAAATTCGCGAGGCCGGTGCCGGGTACGTCGAGCGGCTCGACGATTCCGGTGGCGATCAGGGCGGCTGCGGCGATCCCGACGACGGTGAGCGGCGTGCCGAGCAGGGACTTACGCAGTCCGACTGCGACCAGCACGGTCCAGGCGGCGGTCAAGGCATAGCCGAGGGTTTCGCCGATGACTGTCCCGAGGACCAGGTTCAGTGTGTCGAAGGTGCCGCTGACCGAGGGATCGGCGGACTGGGCGGCCAGTCCGGGAACCAGGACGGGCCAGCGCAGCAGACCGATCACCTGGACTGCCGCCGCGGCAACGCCGACCGGCACAGAGGCGCGCAATGCGGTCGAGGTGCCCAGCCGGCCGACCCGGAGCGCGATCGGGGCGAGCAGTCCGGCGCCGATCGCCATGAGCAGGAACAGGCCGCCGATGACCCACTGGTTCGCGTGGAACGTCGCGAGCACCTCCGCCGGCGGCTGGTTCAACACGTTCGGGTAGTCGAATGCCGCGCCGAGACCGAGGAAGGCGATGTTCACCGTGACGGCGCCCGCCGCCAGCAGGGCGGCGGTGGTGCGGCGTCCCGCTCGGGAGGAACTGGTCGTGGTGGTGATGATGGTCAGGCTCATCGGTTTGCTCCTTATTCTGTACGCTGTACGGAGTTTGTACGGTGTACAGTAAACCGGTGACAAATGCCGAGTCAAGACGCAATCCGGAACCAATTTCCAAGCCGCGTCGAGGGCCGCGGCGCAGCCTCGAACTGCCTCAGGTGGTCGATGCCGCGCTGCTGGTGGTCGACGAGGGCGGGCCTGAGGCCTTGTCTGTGCGTGCGGTGGCGGGCCGACTCGGTGTCAACCCCAATGCCCTCTACACCTATGTCGCCAGCCGGGCGGCACTCGAGCGGGAGATCGTCGAGCGGGTGCTGGCCGAGTCGGACCTGACCCTGTTGGCCGACGGCGACCGAAGCTGGCGACAACGGGTGGTGGCATACGGCACGTCGCTACGGCACTCGCTGCTGCGGCATCCGGCCGTGGCCAGGCTGATGATGACGGCGCCGATGGACGGCCCGACGGCGCTGTTGGTGGGGGAGCGGCTGATCGGCGCGCTCGTCGAGGGTGGCCTCAGCGCCGACGATGCCGCCCGGTCCACCTACGCGTTGATCGTGCAGGTGCTGGGATCGGTCGCGCTGGAGGTCGCCGAGACGGACGGCAGGCCGCCGTTGCCGCCGGAGCAGGATCGGATCGCGGGCCGTCGGGCGATGTTCGAGTGGGTGGATGCGGCCCAGTGGCCGATGACAGCGGCAACGAAAGATGTCGCTGCGCAATGGATCTCGAGCGATCAGTTCGTGTGGTCGGTGGATCGGCTACTGGACGGGATCGCTGAGCTGCGGGCGCAGGGCGACTGACGGTGTCGGCAGGTTGGCAGCGCCGGATCAGACCCGGACGGTGTCGGACGCCTCGGGGCGCGTCGCAGCAACGTCGAGCCGGCCCGAGCGCTTCGCCCATACCTCGAACCACAGGGTGAAGAACGGTGGAATGGAGGCGCCGAGGGCGAAGACCGTCGTCCAGAACGACCAGCGCTGGACTCGTGCGGTGAGCAGGGCCAGCACCAGGTAGATGACGAACACCGCGCCGTGGATCGGCCCGAAGATCTTCACGCCGGCCTCGCCGGTCTCGGCGATCCACTTGAAGTACATCCCCACCAGCAGCCCCAACCAGGTCAACGCCTCGACGAAGGCGACGACGCGGAAGGCGAACACGATGCGGGAGTTCATGTCTGAATTCTCCCATGGGCGAGGAGCGCCCCAGGCGCGTTGGCGAGTGGTGAGCCCCACACCGATCGGAAGCCCGACTGAACGCCCAGCAGGCCGATCCGCTCGGTGCAGCGGCAATGCGCCTGCTGGGCGTGCTGTCGATGACGGGCGACGGATCACCCGCAGCGGGTCAGCCGGCTTCCGGCTCCAGCTGAATCGAGACTCCGTTGATGCAGTACCGATCGTCGGTCGGGGTGCCGAGTCCCTCGCCGGAGAACACGTGCCCGAGGTGGGAACCGCAGGACGCACAGCGAACCTCGGTCCGCACCGAGCCGAAGGAGCGGTCTTCCAGCAGCTCCACCCGGTCGGCAGCCAGCGGGGTGTAGAACGCCGGCCATCCGCAGTGCGCATCGAACTTGTGCTCGCTGCGGAACAGCTCGGCGCCGCAGCCGCGACAGCGGTACACCCCCACCGTCTTGTCGGTCTCGTACGAGCTGGAGAACGGCCGCTCGGTGCCCGCCTGGCGGAGCACCTTGTACTCCTGCGGGCTCAGCTCCGAGCGCCACTGCTCGTCGGTCTTCTGGACGTCGTAGGTCTTGTCGGTCTTCATGCCCTTCATTGTCATGTCCAGTTCAACAACCGGATCGTCGCGGGCGTTCCCGGACGAATCTGACGGCTCCGTAACAACTGGTCAGTGACCAGATAGCGTGGGCCGCGTGGCGAAGAGCGCAGCAACAGTCCTGCAGGTCGGCGACCGCGAGGTGCGCGTCTCCAGCCCTGATCGGGTCGTCTACGAAGCCACCGACCGAACTCCTGCCATCACCAAGCTCCAGGTCTGCGAATACTTCGCCGCCATCAGCGAGGTTTTCATGCATGCGAACGGGAACCGGCCGGTCGCCTTGGAGCGCTGGCCGGGTGGCTGGCGTGAGGGCATGACCCTCTCCCTCGGCCCGATGGGGCAGCAGAACGGTGACGGCTTCTACTCCAAGAGGCTCCCCAAAGGTGCGCCCGACTGGGTGCAGACCGCTCGGGTGACCACACCGAACCGCCGCCCGATCGACGAGCTCGTCCTGACCGAACCGGCCGCTGCCGTCTGGGCTGCGCACATGGGGACTTTGACGTTCCACCCCTGGCCAGTACGTGCCGATGATGTCGAGCACCCCGACGAGCTGCGGATCGACCTCGACCCGCAGGAGGGGGCCAAGTTCAGTGATGTGCAGCGGGTTGCCGAGGCCACCAGAGAGTTGCTGGAGGGGTTGGGGCTTCGGGGTTTCGTGAAGACCAGCGGCAACCGGGGTATCCACGTCTACGTTCGCATCGAACGTCGCTACGGGTTCGACCAGGTGCGCCACGCCGCGATCGGCCTGGGCCGGGAGTTGGAGCGCCGGGATGTGGGCGCCACCACGAACTGGTGGAAGGAAGAGCGCCCGCCGGGGTCGATCTTCCTGGATTTCAACCAGAACCTGCGGGACCGCACCGTTGCCGGAGCCTGGTCGCTGCGACCCCGACCTGGTGCTCCGGTCAGCACACCGATGACGTGGAGCCAGTTGGTCGACATCAGCGACCCTCGCGACTTCAACCTGACGACGGTGCCTGACTACGCTGCGCACGGCGATCCGTGGGAGCACATGGACGACGTCGCGTACACCCTCGAGCCGCTGCTCGACCTCTGGGAGAATCTGGAGGGCGGAGAGCTGAACTTCCCGCCAGACCACCCCAAGATGCCGGGCGAGCCGCCTCGGGTGCAGCCGTCGAAAAAGGTCGCCGAGCATTGGGACGAGCACGGCAACCGCATCGAGTCGCCTCCGGGCTGAACCCGTTCGACGGCAGTGTGGGTCATCCGCATCGGTGGAACACTGTTGGCCATGATGAGGTTCCAGGTGTGGACGGTCCGCGGAAACACGAAGTACGACGAACACCACAGCTTCACCATCAACCCCGATACCGGAGTGCTCACCATCCACCGCCCTGACCGTTCCGAGTTGTACTTCTCGTCCGGCGCCTGGCACAGCATCGAGGATCTCTCCGACACCGATGAGCTACGCGGCAAGGTCAGGTAGCGGCAGGAATTCTCGAGGTGATGCGCCGGGGTCAGCGGCGGCGGTTCGCCGCCCAGACGAAGCAGTAGACGCCGAACAACGCCAGCCCGAAGGCCTTGAGCAGCAACAGCACCCCGCCCGCCGGTGACAGGTTGATCAGCCGGATGACGGACTGCAACCCGGGCGCGCCCGTCCGGCCGTCGAATCCGGTGACGATCATCAGGGCTCCGATGATGCTGAAGGTGATGCCCTTGCCGATGAACCCGGCCTGGCCCAGGACGATCACCTTGGTGCTGACCGATTCCTTCAGGTCGTCGAGGAATCTGATCCGTGCCCCCCGGTAGATCGCCCTGATCCCCAGCGCCACCAGCACGATCCCGACCACGACCGCGAAGACCCGCAGCAGCACCTCCTCCACCTCGGTGGATTCAGTCGCGATCCGCCGGCCGTCGCGTGCCGCATGCCCGACGAATGCCACCCGGGCAGCGCTGATGCCGAGCGTCAGGTAGGCGATGGCGCTGAACGAGGATCCGAGCCGGCCAAAGGTCTTGTTCAGCCGGGTTTCCTGCGGAGCCCGCCGCCAGATCGTCTCGAACACCTGCCACAGCGTCAGCGCGCCGAGGCCGAACACCGTGATCCACAGCAACACCTCGCCGAACACGGTCTGCGCCATCGCGGACAGTGCCTCGTCCTGGGAATCGCTGCTCCTGACGCCGGTCAGCTCGATCCGCACCGCGATCCACGCGATCAGCAGGTGGACGATTCCATAGGTCACCAGGCCGACCCCGACCACGATGTCGAAACCGGTGCTCTTGTGCACCCGACGGCCACCACGGCCCGCCGCGGCGACCACCTGTTTGCGGCGCTGCGGTTTGGGCGGGTCGTCGAGATCGCTCATGACGCCCCCTTATCCGATTCAATGGCCGGATGGACGGATCGAACCTTCGGCAGGCTGCCCGCGCAAGTACATCGTTCCTGACCTCGGCGATGGAGCTCGACTGGGACCGACCGATTCCGGAGATGACCTGGTCGGTCCGCGAGGTGGTGGCCCACATCTCCGACGTGCTGCTCTGGTACTCCACCGACCTGTCGGCCGGTACCGGCGAGCTGAGCACGATGGACCTCAAGGTGCGTCCGACCGAACCCCCGGAACGGTTGATCGCAACGCTGACCGCCTTCAGCAACACGCTGGCCTACGTGGTCGACGGGGTGCCACCGGGTCAACGCGGATTCCACCCGGACGGCATGGCCGACAGCACCGGCTTCGCCGCGATGGGGTGTGACGAACTGCTGGTGCACACCAGGGACGCCGCCACCGGGCTGGGTCTGGACTTCGAGCCGCCGGAAGTGTTGAGCGGGTTGATCGTGCGGCGGCTGTTTCCCTGGGCGCCCAAGGACGCCGAGCCCTGGCCGGCGTTGCTGTGGGCGAACGGGCGCCGGGATCTGCCCGGCGCGCAGCGTCAGGTCGACTGGCACCGGCACGCTGCACCGCTGACCGACGAGACCGAATAATTCGGCGCGCTGCGGGCCCGGGTGCGGCGATCAGCCCTGCTCGCGGACCAGCCTGACCACGGTGTCCAGCGCATTCCCGGCAGCGGTCGGCCGCACCGCGACCTCGGCGCGGACGGTGGTCAGGCCGGGTGCAACGGCGTCCTCGACCCGCCAGAGCACGTCCGGGTTCTGCGGTCCGCCGACCCCGTCGGTCAGGTTGCTCAGATCGTGGGCCACGACGAGCACCGACCCGCCAGGTGCGGTGGCCGCGGCGGCGACGTTCATCGCCAGCTGCCGGTCGGCGGCGCCGACCTGCAGGTAGGCGAGCAGGACGAGGTCGTAGGTCGTCGGCGGCGTCCAGGTCAGGACGTCGGCATGCACCCAGTCGACTGCTGTGTCGACGGCCGCGGCGAGTTTGGCGCCTTTGGTCAGTCCGACACCACTCCAGTCGACCCCGGTCACCGACCACCCGCGGCCGGCCAACCACACGGCATTGCGCCCCTCGCCACAGGCCAGGTCCAGTGCGGAACCCGGCGGCAGGTCAGAGCACTCCTGGACGACGAACCGGTTCGCCTCCGCCGTCCACACCAGATCGGTTCCGGAATACCTTTCGTCCCAGTAGGTCTCGTCCATCAACCGCTGGCCAGCACGTCCGCGAGATTGAACCGCACCGGGCGCTCCAACTGCTCGTACGTGCAGGACTCCGGGTCCCGGTCCGGACGCCAGCGGACGAACTGGGCGGTGTGCCGGAACCGGACGCCCTCCATGTAGTCGTACCGCACCTCCACCACTTTTTCCGGTCGCAGCGGTACGAACGAGAGGTCCTTGCCGGCGTTCCACCGGCTGGTCTCGTTCTTGCGTGGCGTCCGTTCGCCCTCCTCGTGGGCCGCCCAGTTCCACGGGTGGCCGTCGAAAGTGGTGACCCAGGGCTGGAGCTCGTCGAACAGCTTCTTGCGGGTCGCCATCGGGAACGCACCGATCACGCCGACGGAGGCCAGCACGCCGCGGTCGTCGAACAGACCGAGCAGCACCGAACCGATGGCATCCGGACCGGACTTGTGCACCCGGTACCCGGCGACGACGCAGTCGCAGGTCCGCTCGTGCTTGATCTTGCTCATCACCCGCTTGTCGGGCTGATACCGCAGGTCGAGCTTCTTGGCGATCAGGCCGTCCAGCCCGGCGCCCTCGAATTCCTCGAACCAGCGCTGCGCCTCCGCCTGGTCCCGGGTGGCCGGGGTCAGGTGGATCGGCGGCTGCGCGCCGGCCAGCGCCTCCTGCAGTGCCGCCCGGCGTTCGATGAGCGGAGTGTTCATCAGGTCGTCGTCACCCAGGGACAACAGGTCGAACGCGACGAAGCTGGCCGGCGTCGCCGTCGACAGCATCTTGACCCGGCTGGCTGCCGGATGGATGCGTTGCTGCAACGCTTCGAAATCGAGCGTGTTGCCCTCGAGATTGGCAACGATGATTTCGCCGTCGATCACCGCACGGTCCGGGAAGTTGGCCAGCACGGCTTCGACCACCTCGGGGAAGTACCGGGTCATCGGGCGCTCGTTGCGGCTGCCGATCTCGACCTCGTCGCCGTCGCGGAAGATGATCGACCGGAAGCCGTCCCACTTCGGCTCGTAGAGCTGGTCGGCGGGGATGGCGCTGACCGGCTTGGCCAGCATGGGCGAGACGGGGGGCATGACGGGTAGCTGCACCCGCCCAGTGTCCCCGTCGAGGGATCTGCCCGCAGAGGTGGTACGGCAGGTGGTCCCGGGTCGTCGGACAGAATTGGCCAATCGAGGTTGCTCGTGGCGGTTGATTTCATATTGTCGAGAAACTTGGGAATTCCAGTCGAATCGGCTCTTTGCCGATACGCCTTCAGGGTGAAATGGCCCTTCGAATGCCGGATTGACGCATGCGGTCGGTGTTGGGAGGGTCTTGTGGGGTGTCTGTGATCCGGGTGTGAAGGAAATGCGGCCGGTCGGGGCAACAGCACATCTTGGTGATCACTGTGGATCAGACTCGATGGAGGGGAAGTCATGCGAGGAAAGTGGAAAGTCGCTGCTGCTTGCGGAATCTCGGTGGTGTTGGTCGCCGCCATGGCGCCGGCAGCGGCAGCGGCGGGAGGCAAGGGATCGACTCTCGAGGTGCTGCTCGACCAAGGCTTGTCGTCACCCAAGGGGCTCGCGGTCACCCAGGACCGGGATCTGGCCATCGGCCAGGGCGCATTTGGCGCACCAGGCCCGGCGCTGGTCTACGACCTGCGGGGCAAGGGCGCCGGCTCGATCTACCCGGTCACCGACCCGACGATGCCACTCAACCTGATCGATGTCGCCGTCAGCCCGAAAGACGGTACGGGCTGGGGCATTCAGGCCGGCGAGAACGGCGGCACGCCTGATCCATCAGCTCGCCGACGGCACCATCGTCGACGTGCTGGACATCCCGGCATACCAGGCAACCGACCCGGACCCGGTCGACCAGGACCAGCCCCCGTTCCCGGAGGAATCCAATGCTTACGGCCTGACGGTCGACCGCAAGGGCAACGCGCTGGTCGCCGACGCGGCCAACAACGACCTACTCCGGGTGACACCTGACGGTAAGGCCGTCACCGTGGCACGCTTCGATGTCGAAATGGTCGCGACAGACATGCTTCCGCCCGATCTCCCGTTCCCGCTGCCCGATCCGCTACCGGCGGCCATCCCCGCCGAAGCCGTTCCGACGACGGTCACCATCGGCCAGGACGGGTACATCTATGTCGGCGAATTGAAGGGTGTGCCGTTCCGACCCGGATCGTCCAATATCTGGCGGATCAAGGCCGATGCCGAAGGATGCAACCTGCTCGGTGACGGCACCGGTCAATTGCACGTTGTACGCCAGCGGCTTCACCGCGATCCAGGACATCGCCTTCGGCTCCGGCAGCAAGCTGTATGTCTACGAGTTGGCCAAGGAGGGTGTCTTCGCTTTTGAGGGCGGCCTGGAAACCGGCAATGTCCCGCCCGCCGTGCTGCTCGCGGTGGACAAGGGCAAGAACGGCAAGCGCACCGAGCTGGTAAAGGGTCAGCTGTCGCAACCCGGCGGAGTCGTGGTGGTCAACAACGTCGTCTATGTCACGGACAACATCTTCTTCGGCGGCCGATTGAGCAAGATCAACTGACCTCGCCGCCATCGACGGTGTCCGATCGACCGGGTCCTGGCGTCATCGCCGGGGCCCGGTCGTCTTTGTCGCTGGCCGGAATGAGCTCAGGGCGGATCGGGCGGGTGAGCCATACTGCAGTGGTGACCCAGACCCAGCGGACGCTGTGCCGTCCGCCCTCACCACGGGCCGGGTCGATGGTGCCCCTCTCATGACAATGAGCCGTCAATGACATCGAGCAAGAAGAAGCACCACCCCCCGGCCGCCCGGCCAACCCCAGCGGCGCAGCCCCTGCAGGCGCGACCGGCAGAGCCGAAACCGGTTCGCACCACGACCAATCGGGAGTGGACCATCAGGGCGATCGCCGTCCTGTGCATCATCATCGGGGTCACCATGACCCTGATCGGAGCCACGCCGGACATCCTTGGCGGCTACGGCAAGCTGTTGCTGATGGTCCCGGGCATGGTGATCGTCGCGGGCGGCTGCGTCGCCTTCGTCGAGACCACCAGTCATGCCAGGAGCCTGCGCCGCGGGCGGCGTTGACCGGTCAGCGGCCGGACACCGAGAAGTGCTGGTAGTCGATCGGCCCGCTCCAGGTGCCACCCCAGGTCCATCCGCGGTTGACGAACGCGGTGACGACGGCATCGCCGGCCAGGATGACGCCCGGCGCCGGCTGCCGGGAGAGATAGTCGCGGCCCTGCTCGGGGAGAACGAGACTGCCGCTGAGGTAAGGGTTCTGCACCGGGTTCAGATCGATGGCGGTGCCGTAGGAGTGTTCGGAGAATCCGCCGCCACCAGTGACCGGTCGGCAGTTGAAGGCGGACGTGTTGTTCGCCGCCATCGACGCGTCGTCGCTGCCGCCGAAATCGTCGACCAGCCGCATCGAGGCGATCGGGTAGCCGGAGTCGTAGAGGTCCCGGAACACCTCGGTCACTGTGCCGGCGACTGACGCAGCGACCACCAGCTCGCCGGTGTGATCGGCTCCGTCGAAACCCCGGTAGCTGACGACGACGTACCGCAGATCGGCCAACGGCACCGGGCAGCCGTCCCGCCAGCTGGTGGCCATCCGGCCGGCCAGGTTGGCATCGACCTCCCGGATCTCACTCGTGTAACCCGAGGCGACCGCCGCCGCACCGGCCAGCACCGGAGCAGCCGGTTGGTCCGCCGGTGTCTCGCCCGGGTCTTCAACGACGGCGGGCGCTGACCCTTCTGGCGTTGTGGACATCGGTCCGGCGGTGCTTTCGGTCGTTGCAGAACTTTCGGTCGCGGCGTCCAGACCCGTCGGCACGACCGCCGTCACCGTCGCCACTGAGCCAGCCGTCGCCGGACCCGCCGTCGCGGGGCCCGCCGTCACCCGACCTGCAGAGGAGGCAGCAGGAGGGGCCGAACTGCTGCCGGTGTCTGCACCCGACGAGCAGGACGCCAGGATCAGCGCCACCGGCACCAGGCAGCCGAGCGCCCAGCGGGACACGGGTCGCATCGTCATGGGTCAATGGTGACCCCATCGATCGGGATTCGCGATCAGGCCAGCGGCTTGACGTGATCCGCCGCGATCGCCACCACCTTGTCGACCCGCCGGCGATACTTCTCCTCACCGCCGGGACCGCCCAGGTAGTCGGTCGTCATCCACACCCGAACGATCTCCAGCGCGATCGCCGAGCCGATGATCTTGCCGCCCAAGCACAATGCGTTCGTGTTGGAGTGCGACCTGGCCAGCCCCGCGCAGAACGGGTCCTGGCAGACGGCGGCGTACACCCCGTGGATCTTGTTGGCGATCATCGCGCTGCCGTAGCCGACACCGTCGACGAAGATGCCGCGGTCGACCTCGCCCCGACCAACCGCAAGCGCAGCGGGATAGGCGTAATCCGGCAGATCGCACGCATTCTCGTCGTGGGTGCCGAAGTCCACCACCTCGTGGCCGTCGGCCTCCAGCTGCGACTTGATCTCCAATTTCAGGGAGTAGCCGGCGTGGTCGTTGGCCATGGCGATCCGCATCAATGCGCTCCTCGGTTCGGTGCAGCCCCGCAGATGGCGCCGGGTCCGCCCGCCAACGGTAGCGGCGGGGGCCATCCGGCGCGTGCTGACGGTGGGGGCGCCCGGAACGTGGAAGCGGGGCCCGGCGTGTCCGCTGGGCCCCGCTGGTGCGGTGGGGGGCCCGGGCCTGCGCAACGATGCGCCTGCTTCCGGACGCCGGTGTGACTCCCGATCCCATCGCAGCTGCCCGACCGAGGTGGCCCGGCTGCGCGACGTCCGCCCGCCGCGTCGAAGATCAGTGCCCGGACCCGCATCCGATGTCACGGTCGGGGGAGCGACGGTTGCCCGACGCCGTACATCCGGTGCTGTTCTTCGGCTCACGCCGGGTGGTGCGCCACGCGCCGGTGTCACCACCGCCGCGGTCCGCGCCACCCTTTGTGTCCGTCTTTCCTACCCCCGTCGATCAACCTGGGCAAGAGACCGGTCCTTCTTCATCGATCAACCACGGCCAGTCGATCGAACGGCCGGGTCTCCCGTGACAATGGCCTCCATGTCCCTCCCCGACGACGACACCCTGGTCAGCTACCCCGGCGGCGCGGTGAGCGGCCGCGGCACCGTTCTGCACCTGGCCGACCACGCTTCCGGGATCGTGCTGCTCACCGATCGGACGCCGTTCCACCCGGTCGATCCACGCTGGCCCGATCAGGGCCCGGATCACGGCCTGATCACCTACGGGGGCGTTTCCGTCCCGCTGCTGGACTGCGTCATCGGAGCCACCGACGGCACGCAACTGTCCGTCGGTGCCGATATGACCGCGCGCCGCGGGGAACCCGGGTGGGCCTTCGTCGTCGCACACGTCATCCCGGCCGGTGAACGGCGGCCCGCAGTCGGCGACGAAATCGCCTTCGAGGTCGACGCTGATCACCGGTTGCGGCTCTCGGCCGGGCACACCGGGTGCCACGTTGCCGCGTTGGGTCTGAACGCCGCGCTCGCCGAGAGGTGGCGCAAGCCGGTGCGCACCGATGGTCTCGGACATCCCGACTTCGATCAGCTGGCGATCGTCTCGTCGCGGATCACCCCGGACGGTGCTGTCGACACTTACCGGGTGGGACGCTCGCTGCGAAAGAAGGGGTTCGACGTCGACGGCCTGGATGCCGCACTGCCGGACATCGAGGAAGCGATCAACCGGCAACTGGCGAACTGGGTGGCAGCCGGCGCCGACATCCAGCTGGAGATCCACGGACCGCGGCTCACCGATCTCCGTGAATGGATCTGCACGCTGCCCGAAGGCGTCCAGCGGATTCCTTGCGGCGGAACGCATCTGCGGTCGCTGACCGAGGTGAGCTCGCTGGCGGTTGAGTTGCGGGCGGACGTCCCGGCCGGCGACCTGACGATGACCACCAGGGTCGGCCGCGCTGACGCGACCTGACCGGTGCCATGCCGTCGCGAGGAGGCGGATCAGGCCCCGAACCCGGGATCTGCGACCTCCTCTGCGGCCTGTAGAACCCGCAGGATGTTGCCGCTGGTCAGCGCTTCCAGGTCGGCGTCGGACCAGCCCCGGTCGGCCAGTTCGGTGAGCAGTGCCGGGTAGCAGGAAACGTCGTCGAGTCCGACCGGCAACTGGTCGGTGCCGTCGTAGTCGCCGCCGAGCCCGATATGTGCGGCGCCGGCGACCTCCCTGGCATGCTCGACATGGTCCGCCACCTGAGCCAGACTGGCTGTCGGGGGCGGGTTCTCGGCCTGCCAGGCGGCGAACTCCGCCGCTGCGCCGGGTTCGTGGTGCTCGCCGGCGTGTTCGGTGTAGATCGTCACCTTGTCCAGTCCGAGCTCGTGCCGTTTTGCATCCTCGGCGGCGGAGTGATCGGCACACTCCTGCGAGACGAAGTCCGGAACAAAGGTGATCATCAGGATCCCGCCGTTGCCGGCCAGCTGGGACAGCACAGCGTCCGGGGCGTCCCGGACATGATCGGTCAGCGCCCGGCACGACGAGTGCGAGAAGATCACCGGCGCCCGCGAGGTGTCCAGTGCAGCCTGCATGGTCGACGCGGCCACGTGGGAGATGTCGACCAGCATCCCGATCCGGTTCATCTCCAGCACCACCTCGCGACCGAAATCGGACAGCCCGCCGACAGCCGGCGCATCGGTCGCGGCGTCGGCCCATGGCACGTTCTGGTTGTGGGTCAACGTCATGTACGCGACGCCGAGCCGGCGCAGGGTGCGCAGCACGCCCAGAGAGCTGTCGATGCTGTGGCCACCCTCGGCGCCCATCAGGGCCGCGATCCGGCCCTCGGCGAACACCCGGCGGACGTCAGCGGCGGTGCGGGCCGTCGCAAAGGTCTCCGGGTAGGCCGCGACAAATCCGGCGACGCAATCGATCTGCTCGAGCGTCGCGGTGACCGCGGCACCGCCGGTCAGCGTGCCGGGGACGTAGACCGAGAAGAACTGGGCGCCGACACCACCGGAACGCAGCCGCGGGATGTCGGTGTGCAGCCGGTTCTGCGGGGTCGCGAGGTCTCGTTGCGAGAGGTCGTAGGCGACCTGTTTGCGCAACGCCCAGGCCAGATCGTTGTGCCCGTCGAACACCGGCGCCCGGGACAGCAACCGGGCGATGCGGGTGCCGGTCATGCCAGCGCCGCCAGCCGGGCGACGGCCTCGTCGATGACCTCGTCGCGTTTGCAGAACGCGAACCTGACAAACGGTTTTCCGTCCATCGGGTCGTCGTGGAACACCTCGTCCGGCACCGCGACAACGCCGGCCCGCCCGGGCAGATCCAGGCAGAACTGCATCCCGTCCTGCTGCCCGAGTGGGCGGATGTCGGTCATCACGAAGTAGGTGCCCTGCGGCACCGACACCCCGAACCCGGCAGCCGAGAGCCCCGCGCACAACCGATCGCGTTTGCGTTGCAGACTGGCGCGAAGCTCGGCCACCCAACCCATCTCGGTCAGCAGCGCATCGGCGACGGCCGGTTGGAACGGCGCACCGCCGACGTAGGTGAGGAACTGCTTGGCCGCCCGGACCGCGGCGATCAGCGGGGCCGGACCGCAGGCCCAGCCGATCTTCCAACCGGTCGTGTTGAAGGTCTTGCCGGCGCTGGAGATGGTGACGGTCCGCTCGGCCATCCCCTCCAACGTGCCCAGCGGTAGGTGAACGGCATCGTCGTAGACGAGGTACTCGTAAACCTCGTCGGTCAGCACGATCAGGTCGTTGTCCCGGGCCACCCCCGCCACGCCGATCAGTTCCTCCCGGGTGAGCACAGTCCCGGTGGGATTGTGCGGCGTGTTGAGGATCAGCATCCGGGTGCGTGGGCCGACCGCGGCGGCCAGTTCGTCGACATCAAGAGCGAACCGGCCGGTGGGGTCCGGCCGCAGCGGGATCGACCGGTGGGTTCCCCCGGCCATGGCCACGATCGGCGGATAGGAATCGTAGTGCGGCTCCAGCATCAGTACCTCGTCACCCGGTTCGCACAACCCCAACACGGCGGCCGCCAGCGCCTCGGTGGCGCCGACCGTGACCAGCACCTCGGTATCCGGGTCGAATCGCTGGTTGTGGTCGCGAAGGCGGGCGGCCGCGATGGCCTCGCGCAGGGTCGGAATTCCGGGACCGGGCGGGTACTGGTTGACGCCGTCGGCGATGGCCTGCCGGGCACCGGCGAGCAGTGACGCCGGTCCGTCGGTGTCCGGAAAGCCCTGCCCCAGGTTGATGGAGCCGGTTGCGGTGGCCAGAGCGGACATCTCGGCGAAAATCGTCGTGGTGTACGGACGCAGCCGGCGCACCAGCGGGTTCGCGGACCGGGCCTGCGGGATTTCGGACGCCAGACTCATGCCCTATTCCTACCGCGCCGCGCGAATCCGGCCGGGGCTGGCCCGCTCAGTGAACAATGAGGCAATGAGCACCACTGAATCAGCGCCGGCCGGGCAGTCCGCAGAGTCCCCGCCGCCGATGCGGGCCGGTTCCCCTGGCGGCGGATCAGCCGGTCAACGGGCAACCGCCATCCCGGACTTCGCCTCCGGGGCGCTCAGCCCCGCCGACCAGGAGCGTCGCCGGAAGCTGAATCGGATGAAGGCCGTCGCCACCGGCGCGCTGGTGCTGATGGCGGTCATCTTCGTGGTGGCCTTCACCCTGCAGGACGAATACCCGTGGCTCGGCTATGTACGGGCGATGGCCGAGGCCGGGATGGTCGGCGCCATCGCCGACTGGTTCGCGGTCACCGCCTTGTTCCGCCGGCCCCTCGGACTGCCGATCCCGCACACCGCGATCATCCCCAACCGCAAGGACGCGATCGGTGCGTCGCTGTCCGAGTTCGTGGCCACCAACTTCCTGTCCGAGGACGTGGTCCGGCAGAAGCTGGCCGGGTTCTCGGTGGCCTCGAAGATCGGCGACTATCTCTCCCAACGCGACTCGGCAGAGCGGGTCACCGCCGAGTTGGCCACCGCGATCCGCGGGATCAGCAACGTGCTCAGCGACGATCAGATCGCCGACCTGCTCGAGACCATGGCCCGGCGGAAGATCGCCGAGACCAAGATCGGCCCGCCGCTGGGCCGGATTGCCGCCGAGGTCTTCGAACGCGGGGATCACCGCCCGCTCGTCGATTTCATCGTCGAGCGGTGTTACGAGTGGATCAGGGACAACTACACCTCGGTGTCCAGGGTCGTCTCGCAACGGGCGCCGTCGTGGTCGCCGCGGTTCCTGGACGGGATCGTCGCGGATCGGATCTACAACGAGGTGCTGGCCTTCGCCGATGCCGTCAACACCGATCCCGACCACCAGCTGCGCAAGGCGCTCGATCGGTTCCTCGGCGAGTTCGCCCAGGATCTGCAGACCGATCCGGCGACCATCGAGCGGGCCGAGGCGATCAAGGACCAGATCGTCAGCAACACCGAGGTGCGCTCGCTCGCGGCCAGTGCCTGGACGTCGATCAAGGACGCCCTGCTGCAGGCTGCGGACGACCCGGATTCGGCGCTTCGTCGTTCGGTGACCGACGCGTTGGTGTCGTTCGGCACCAAACTCACCCAGGACGACCCGATGGCCGCCAAGGTGGACGGCTGGGTCGCGGACGCCGCCGGGTACATCGCCCGCAACCACGCCCGCAGCATCACCGGGATCATCGACGAGACCATCGCCCGGTGGGACGGCGAGGCGACCAGCCGGAAGATCGAACTGCAGGTCGGACGGGATCTGCAGTTCATCCGGATCAACGGCACCGTGGTGGGTGCCCTGGCCGGCCTGGTGATCTACACCGTCGCGCAACTGTTGCTGACGTGACGATGATGTCGGACCAGACCGGCCGGGCTGCTCTGTGCTGAAGGCTCCTTGACGACCTTGAACGGCACCTGACGCGTGCGTCGTCGGCGTCTCGTCGGAGTAGTCAGGCGCCCTTGCCGGTGCGCAGGTTCTGCGAGATGTACCGGAACAGCGGGTCGGTCATCGCCTTCCGCGAGGCCAGCCCGAAATCCTCGGCCGCAACGCCTTCCGTGTAGTTCCGTCCGTACCAGTCCTCCACGATGGTGGCCTGCGGCTCCAGCGCGTAGCTCCCGTAGTCCTTGCCCGGGGTGTATCCGTATTCCTCACCGGCGACCTTGGTCATCGCCGAAGTGATGAAGCCGAGGTTGGATCCGTGGTGCAACTGCCACGCATGCACCATCTCGTGGATGAAGGCCTCGCCGTACGGACGGTTGCGGTTCCTTGTCTTGCTGAAACCCTTCTTCCAGGTGAGGGCATTGGTGTAGCCCTCCTTGCCGAGGTTGAGGGTGATGACGCCGTCGAACCGGGGGAAGACGAATGCCCGGTCGCCGGCCCCGACGGTGTCGGTGATCCTGACCCGGTCCCGCGGCGGGGTGGCAGTGCCGAACACGCGCTTGGCGATGTCCCATTCCTCGTCGCGCAGACCCCGGCTGTCGTGCCCGATCGCGGCGATGCCCTCCGCGGCCAGGGCGTACAGGGTGCCGAACGGACCGGCCAGCCACAACGTCCCGCCGATCACCTTCGCCCCCGCCGCGAGGTCGCCGTCCTTGGCCACCGATGCGGCGAGTCCGCCGACCACGATCACCAGGGCGGCGCCACCGGGGGTCGCCAGGGTGGTGGCGCCGATGATGAACTTCAGGGCGGCGCCGGCGATATCGGCGAGCGCTCCGGTGATCGCGCCGCGGTAGTGCCGGTCCGCCTGATAGCTCGCCCGCTGCAGCTCCCAGAAGTTCTCCGTGACAAGAACATTGATGCCGTTCTCCGCCCAGTCCTCGCTGCGCGGATCATCGTCGAAGGTGCCGCCGACGTGCCCCTTCCAACCTGCCGCCAGGGCCGTCGTACCGGTGGACAGCAGCGTCTGTGCCGTGAAGTGGTAACTGTCCGCGCCGGTGGCCCGCATGTGCCCGCGGTTCTCCACCCGACCGTCCCAGTACACCTTGGTGCTGACCCAGCCCTCGATCGCGTCAACGCCTGGTGCGTCACCGAAGTCGTGGAAGAAGTCCACCGGATCCGGTGCGGCGACGTTCTTCTGGGCGGAATAGATCATCCGCCCGCCCTCGAAGGATTGCTGCCTCGCACCCGGTCCGCCCTCGGGCCAGCTCACCTCATGACCGGTCGGGAAGCCCATTTTGCCGCTCTCCCAGCGGTATTCGGCCCACCTGCTGCGGATCAGCCCATACACCTCGTTGGCACCGTGCTGGGCGGTCGAGTAGATCGATTTATCGGCGCCGCTGGGCATCTCGCGGAAGTGGTTGAAGACGCCCTTGCCATTCGGGGTACGGGTCTCATCGGTGGTCGGGTAGCCGAAAGCAGAGCCGCCGAGTGCGTTGTACCGATCCCGGATCGCGCCGTGTACCTCGTGTGCACCGGTCTGCGGATGCCAGACGTAGGTGCAGTTCTCGAAGGACTGGTAGCGGCCGACCCGATCGGGGGTGAGCATTTCACCCGAGGTCGGGTACCCGAGCTGAACCTTGCCCCGATAGCCGATCCAGGACTGCCGGATGACGCCGACCAGTTCGTGCGCCTTGTTCTGCGGTGTCCAGTAGATCGACTTCTCGGCGCCACTGGGGAATTCGCGGAAATGATTGAAACGTGCTCTGCCGTCCGGGGTTCCGGTCTCGTCTGTGAACGGATAGCCGAACCGTGAACCGCCCAGCTGCAGGTAGCGGGTCAGGATGTCGCCGTGTAGTTCACGGGTGCCGATGCTCGGGTGCCACAGCAGGTAACCGCCTTCGAAGGTCTGGAATTGGCCCACCCCGTCGTGAGCGGTCTGCTGGTCGCTGGTGGGGTAGCCGAGGAAGCCGCCGTGTCCGCCGTAACGGCCCCATGCGGTGTTCAGCTCGCCCCAGATCACCCTGGCTCCGGTCTGCGGGGTGTGCATGATCGTCAGCAGGGTGCCGTTCTTGTTCTGGAAGCTGACGTACCGTCCGCGACCGTCCCCGGTGCCCATCGTCTGGTGGGTCGGTGTTGCCCAGTTCGTGCCACCGAGTTCCCGCCAGCGAGCCCCGATCGGTCCGGGAATGGTCTCCGGTGCCTTCGGTTCAGGAGGGGTCGGGCGGGGCTTGAAGATCGGGCCACCGATCGGGTCGTCCGGTGTTGGCGTCGGTGCTGGAGCAGGTCGGGGCGCGGGGCGGGGCGGAGCGGGCGGTGGTGTGCCACCGGTCGGGCCGCTCGGCCTCGGCGCCGGGCGGGTGGATTCCTTCGGCTCGCGGTGCGGTTTGGTGACGGGTCCGTCGGTCAGGTCGTTCATCGCTTGCGCCATCAGGGTGGCTCCTTCGTCGTCATGCCGGTTTTCGATGTCACCGAGATTCGCGCCGCCGGGTACCGCCGGGCATCGGTACCGACTACGGAGATCTGCCGTACTGGTACTGAGTCGGCAGCCGGATCGCGCACCTCGCGCGCTGTCGGACCAGGGTGCTGAGATGGCTGCATGACTTCGACCACACCATTGGCCAGTTCGCCGATCGCCTCGTTCGACCTGGTCGTGCTGGACACTCCGGAGCCGCGGAAGCTGGCCGAGTTCTACTGCGCGCTCCTTGGCTGGCGGATCGTCCGGGAGGACGACGACTGGGTGACGATCCGGGGCGACTCCAGCGCCGGCATGGCGTTCCAGCTGGCTCCCGACCTCGTCCCGCCGACGTGGCCCGACCCGGCAATCCCGCAGCAGTCGCACCTGGACGTGACCGTCGCCGACCTGGATATCGCCGAACGGCAGGTGCTCGCCATCGGCGCGCGGCCGACCGGAGTGCCGAAGCGTCCCTCGGGGTTCCGGGCGTTCCTTGATCCGTCGGGCCATCCGTTCTGCCTCTGCCTCGAGGAGTAGCGCGATCGGAGAGCAGTCTCGGTGCAGCTGCCTGGATTCGGCGGCCGGCGGCGGGGCGCAGCGGTGCCGCTGGCACTGTGGTCCCGTGCGTTTCACTCCACTCACGCCGACCCGGTTGACCGACGAGCTGGCGACCTGGATCGAGTCCCTCCTGCCCGGCCGTACCCGGGTCGGCATCGACGGTGCGACCGAAGTCGGTGCCACCGGCCTGGCCGACGCGGTCGCCGAGCGACTGCGGACGCGCGGCCGCCCGGTGGTGCGCGCGTCGACCACCTGGTGGTGGCGGCCCGCGTCGTTGCGGCTGGAATTCGGGCACCAGGATGTCGACATGCTGCTGACCGGATGGGTCGACAGCGGATCGCTGCGGCGGGAATTGCTGGATCCGCTCGCGCCCGGCGGCTCGGGTGACCATGTGACCCGGCTCCGCGATCCGCAGACCGACCGGTCATTGCGGGAGAGAAGATCTCGCGCGGAGCCGGGCACGATCCTGGTGCTGGACGGACCGCTTCTGCTGGCCGCCGACCTGCCCCTGGACGCCGTCGTGCACCTGCAGGTCGCGACGGCGACGCTCGGTCGCGTGCTGGGCCCGGATCGCCAGTGGTGGCTGGCGGGCTTCGAGCGGTACCGGTCGGAATACGGCCCCGTCGAGAATTCCGAGGTGATCGTCGGTTACGACCACCCGTCGGCACCGGCGGCGGCCTGGTCTCGCTCTGCCGACCAGTGATCACCCTCACCCGGGGTCAGCTGCGCTAACCAAGTGCTTGCAATTGCAAGCACCTCGGGTACGGTGGAGGAATGAACAGCTCGGCATGGTCAGGTCTGCCCGGATGGATCTGAACCCGGTCCTCACCCCGGTGCTGACCCCGGTCCGCGATCTGGGTGAGTTCATCCGCGAACAACGCACGTCGGCACAGATCTCGATCCGCGCACTGGCCACGAAGGCCGGAGTGTCGAATCCCTATCTCTCACAGGTGGAGCGCGGGCTGCGTCGGCCGAGTGCGGAGATCCTCGCGCAGATCGCCCACGGGCTGTCGATCTCGGTTGAATCGCTGCTGGCCAAGGCCGGAATCCTGGAGACCGCCGATGCGCCAGACGTTGTCGTCGCGATCCGCGGCGATGACGTGCTGACCGAACGCCAGAAGTCGGCGCTGATCGACATTTACGCCGCGTTCCGCAAAGAAGCGGAGACCGCCGCCGCTGCTCTCGTCGTCGTTCCGGATCAGCCGATCGACGAACTCGTCGACCTGCCCGTCGCCGTCGGCGAGGTCCCGGAAGCCGTGGCCGCCGATCCCGGGAAGTAGCGCCCCCTCGAACGCAAGGCCCATGACCCAGGCATCGCTGATGCCGGAAGGAGTACCGATGTCATTCGTGACAGATATTCGTACCGACCTGCGCGCAGTGTCGGAAAGCGCGATCGACCAACTGGCGGACCGTTTCGACGATCTCCCGCGGCCGCTGCTCGCGGCCATCGGGGCCGGCGATCTGGCGATGGAACAGTTGGCAGCATTGCGCGAGAGCCTGATGGAGCAGTTCGCCTCCTCGGCGCCGCAGCCGGCTGACGTCCGGTCGTTCACCACCGATCTGCCGGCCAAGGCCCAGCAGGCCGCCACGGAGTATGCCGGCAAGGTCACCAAGGCCGCGACCGAATACGCCGGGAAGATGCAGGACACCGCGACCGACTATGTCGGCAAGATGCAGGAATCGGCCGTCGACTACGTCGACAAGGTGAAGGAACTGCCGGACCGCGCCCAGAGGCTGGTCGGTGACCTCGGGAACGCGCCGCAGGCGGCTGCCGATCTCCCGCACCGCGCGCAGCAGATCGCCGCCGAGGTGGCGGAGTCGATCCAGTCGTTCGCCAACCAGTTCCCGGCCAAGGCCCAGGAATTGATCGCCGAACTCCCCGACAAGATCGCCGAATTCTCCGGCGATCTGTCGGTCGACACCGTCCGGGACACCGTCGAGGCCTACACCCAACTGGTCGGCTCGATCTACGGCAGCCTCGCCGACCGCGGAGACCGGACCTGGTCGCGCGTCCGGTCGGCGTCGTTGAAACCGGGCACCGTCGTCGACGCGCTCGCCGAGGCGCCGAAACGCGCGGCGAAGGCCGCTTCCAAGGCCGGCGCCACCGCGATGGCCGGCGCGACCAGCGCGCGGCAGGCGGTCACCCGGACGGCCAAGGATGCGCCTGCCGCCGCACGCAAGGCGACGACCAGGGTGACGACGGCTGCGCCGAGGACAGCTCGCGCCGCGAAGGCTGCCGCCCCGAAGTCGGCTGCTTCGAAGGCCCCGAAGACGTCAACTGCGAAGGCGGCGTCGGCCAAGACTGCGTCTGTCAAGGCTGCGTCTGTCAAGGCTGGGACCGTGAAGACTGGGGCTGCGAAGGCCTCGACCCCGAGGACTGCGGCCAAGAGCTCGGGCTCCACAGTCGGTAGCACGACCGCGGCCCCTCGTCGGGCGGCCACACCGAAGACCGCCACGACCGGAAAGAGCGCGACCGGGACGACGGCTCGCAAGGCCGCTGCTCCCAGGAAGACCGCAGCCACCCGCAAGGCCACCTCCTCCGGACCCGCCGCACCGAAGTCCGGCCCGGACGCCGGCTGACCTCAACCGCGCGCTCAGCACCCACCGACAGACCGGAATCCCCAGCGGGTTCCGGTCTGTTGCCGTCGGATCAACGCTGCGTTGTCGCCAGATCAACTCGAACGCATGCAGGCCATCGCGGTTCTGGCACGTACTCTTGCGGGGTGGGATTGATCGCGCCGGTCATCGAGATCGTCACCTGGATACTCGCCATCGGTGGCGCAGCGGCAGGAGTGTTCGCTGCCGTCGACGCCGCCACCCGACGTTCGGACGCCTTCGCGGCCGCCGACAAGCAGACCAAGGGCACCTGGGCCGGCATCACCATTGCGTGCGCCGTCGTGCTCGGGTTGTCCGTCTTCGGTGGCGCGTTCGCACCGCAGAGCCTGCTGTGGCTGGCCGGCCTGACCGGGAGTCTGGTCTACCTGTTGGACGTCCGTCCCCGGCTGCGCGAGGTCCAGCGCGGCGGTCGCTGGTAACTCCAGCACACCCCTTCTTGCCTGCGCGACGACCCAGCGCTGCGGGCGGCTGGTTGAGCCGAACATTCCTCGACACGCCCGGCCGAGCGCCGCTGGTGGGGCACTTCTCCCGCTGACGCACTGCATCAGGCATCCCACAGCGGCAACATCACCCCACCAGCGCGGGATGCTCGGGCGCGTCCGACTTGTCCCGCTGGCGTAGTTGGCACCAGCGAGCCAGCTCAGTGGGAGGTGTGCCGCCCGGGGGAGGGGGCCTCGACGGCGTCGCCTTCCCGATGGGTGTGCTTGTCGCCGCTGGCGATGGCGGCCTCGGCCACGAGCCGCTTCTTCTCGCGGTCGTAGGAGATCTCGATCTCGATCTCCGCCTCCGCGCGGCCGACCCAGTTCGCGCCCTCGACGCTCTTGCCCGGCTCGAGGTCCTTGTAGACCTCGAAGAAGTGCTGGATCTCGAGCTTCTCGAAGACGCCGAGATCGCCGATGTCCTGCAGGTGAGCCTGCCGCGGGTCGTTCGCCGACACGCACAACACCTTGTCGTCCGGACCGGCCTCGTCCGTCATCCGGAACATGCCGATCGCCCGGGCGGTGACCAGGCAGCCCGGGAAGGTCGACTCCGCCAGCAGCACCAGCGCATCCAGCGGATCGCCGTCCTGGCCCAAGGTGTCGTCGATGAAGCCGTAATCGGCCGGGTACTGGGTCGCGGTGAACAGCGTCCGGTCCAACCGGATGCGGCCCGAATGATGGTCCACCTCATATTTGTTGCGACTGCCCTTAGGGATTTCGATGGTCACGTCGAAGTCCACGAGTGTCACCTTTCACGTCAGCTCAGCAGTTGGCCGGCGGCGCGAAAGCCCCCGCCACCGGTCGGAACGACACGCACGATTCGGGGTCGCCCCAGGATCGGTGGCCCGGCTCGGGCCTGGACAGACTCTAGTCTGGACCGGGTCACCGGGCTCGCTGTACGTACCCGGATCGTCCGTGGAGATTATTCACATCTGTGCAGGCGATCATGGCTCGGCGGCCGCCGGCGCCGATGCAGGGCCCGGATCGCCGGTCGCCCCCGGTGAATAATCGTCAAGCACCGAACAGCAAGACCGGATCCGCGAAGAGGATCGGCGAAAGGGAGTGTTTGTGGCCGCGTCAACCCGATCGCGCCGCACCGGGATCATCGTTGCGGCCGTCGTGGTCGCTCTGGTGGCCGTCGGTGCGATTGTCTTCGTCGCCACCCGGGGTGACTCGACCACTGCCGGTAGCTCGGCCACCCCGACGTCTGAGATCGTCGACCCGCCGGTTGCCCTGCCGCCGCCGAAGATCGCGCCGATGGCCGCATCGGACAAGATCCCGACCACCGCCGGCATCGAGGCACAACTGGCCGCCCAACTGGCCAATCCCGAACTCGCGCAGTTCTCCGGCATCATCATCGATCCGGAGACCGGCTCGGTGCTGTGGAACAAGGACTCGAACTCGCCGCAGATCCCCGCCTCGACGGAGAAGCTGCTGACCGGCGCGGCCCTGCTGACCTCGGTCGATCCGACCAGCCGGTTCGTCACCAAGGTCGTCCAGGGCGACCAGGAGGGTGACATCGTGCTGGTCGGCGGCGGCGACGTCACGCTGTCCGCACGCAACACCGGTGTCGGGACGGTGTACGACGGAGCGCCGCTGATGGCCGACCTCGCGGCCCAGGTCAAAGCCAGCGGCATCGACGTCAAGCGGATCGTGCTGGACACCGAGTACTGGTCGGGGCCCGACCTGGCCGACGGCTGGCAGACCGGCGACATCCGCGGCACCCAGGCCAGCGCCCAGGGCTACATCACCCGGATGTCCCCGCTGATGGTCGACGGCGACCGCGAAGATCCGGCGAACGAGAACTCCATCCGCACCGGCGATCCGGCGAACACCGCGGGCAAGGCGCTGGCCAGGTTGCTCGGCTCGCCCGATCTGCCGTTGATCGCCGGAACCGCGCCGGAGGAGCCCACCGTCATCGGACAGGTTTCGTCCCAACCGATGTCGGTGCTGCTCGCGCAGGCGCTGGAGAACTCCGACAACGTGCTGGCCGAGGCGCTCGCCCGGGAGGTCGCGATCACCCGCGGTGCCCCGCCGAGCTTCACCGGCGCCGCGGCCGCCACCATCGAGGCGCTGGAGGAACTGAAGATCGACACCATCGGTGTCGAGCTGTACGACGGATCCGGCATCTCCACCAAGGACAGGGTGCCGCCGGCAGTGCTGGCCCAGGTCGTCGCGCTCGCGGTCAAGGGTGAGCCGCCGGCGTTGCGCAACCTGCTCACCGGGCTGCCGATCGCCGGGGTGTCCGGCAGCCTCGCCGACCGGTTCCAGGACGACGGATCACGGGCCGGCGCCGGTTGGGTGCGCGCCAAGACCGGGTCCCTCGAGGTCACCTACGCGCTGGCCGGGTACGTGCCGGACGTCGACAACCGCATCCTGGTCTTCGCTTTCGTGTCCAACGGGGTCAGCGCCGGCACTCGTCCCGCACTGGATGCGTTGGCGGCCGGGCTACGCGGCTGCGGTTGCATCGGGTAGTCGGGTCGACGGTCGAATCGGCCCCGTCGGCCGTTGCTCTACCGTGGCTGACGTGGCGGCAGACGTGAGCAGGGCCCCGATCGACTGGGCGGCAGCGGTACGGGCGGGACAACGGCTCGCACCCACCGGTCCGTCGATCACCGCCGATCAGGCGGCGGCGGTGGTGGCCGATCTCCGGACGTTCTCGGCGCGCGCCGAACTGGCCGTCCGGGAGACCACGGGCCTTGGCGCCGACCTGCCGGTCGACGACGCGGATGTGGTGGACCGCCCCGGCTGGGTCAAGGCGACCGCCGAGGGCATGGAACTGCTGTCCGCGCCGCTCACCGCGAAACTTGCCGCCGGCGCCGGCGGCCGCGGGATCAATTCCTGGACCAGGAACGTCGGCGGCCAGCAGGTCGGGGTGATCCTCGGGTTCCTCTCCGGAAAGGTGCTGGGTCAGTTCGACCCGCTGGGCGGTGATCCGGAGCGACCGGGCCGTTTGCTGCTGGTGGCGCCCAACATCGTCAAGGTGGAACGGGAACTGGCCGCCGACCCGACGGATTTCCGGCTCTGGGTCTGCCTGCACGAGAGCACCCACCGGCTGCAGTTCACCGCCGCGGGATGGCTGCGGGGTTACTTCCAGGATCTGGTGGCCGATTTCGCCGACAAGGCCGACACGGATCCGGCCGAGATGTTGCGGCGGGCCGCGAGCACCATCAAGGGTGGGCGGTCCGGCGGCTCCTGGATCGAGGGAATCCAGTCGCCCGAGCAGCGCGCCGTTTTCGACCGGCTGATGGCCATGATGACGCTGCTCGAGGGGCACGCCGATCACGTCATGGACGCGGTCGGACCCAGCGTCGTGCCGTCGGTCTCCGCGATTCGGGCGTCGTTCACCGAGCGGCGCAAGCGCACCAAGGGTCCGATCGATCGGCTGCTGCGCGCGCTGCTCGGGATGGACATGAAGCTCGCCCAGTACGTGAAGGGCGGTGCCTTCGTCGGCGCCGTCGTGGACCAGGTCGGAATGCCGGCGTTCAATGCCGTCTGGACATCCCCGGACACCCTGCCGACCAGGGCGGAGATCGCGGATCCGGCGGCGTGGGTGCGGCGGGTCCACGGCTGACCGGGGTGAACGCCCCCTCGGCGGCAGCGATCACGTCCGCGGTGACGACCTGGTTGGCCGGCCACCTGTCGCCGGCCGATCCGATCATCGTCGCCTGTTCCGGCGGTGCCGACTCGCTGGCCCTGGCCGCTGCGGCACAGCAGGCCGCCGCCGGATCCGGCGGTGATCGCCGGGTGGTGGGCGCGACGGTCGACCACGGGCTGCAGGCGGGTTCCGCCCGGCAGGCAGCCGCCGTCGTCGAGCAGCTGACCGGGATCGGCTGTCGGGACGTCGAGGTCCTCCCAGTGCAGGTGTCCGGTCCGGGTGGCCCGGAGGCGGCGGCCCGTCGAGCCAGGTATGACGCATTGCGGCGGCTCGCCGACAGTGTTGGTGGCCCAGGCGGGCCGGCGGCCGTGCTGTTGGCGCACACCGCGGACGACCAGGCCGAGACGGTGCTGCTCGGTCTTGCCCGAGGCTCCGGACCTCGGTCCATCGCCGGAATGCGGCCGTATCGGCGTCCCTGGGGTCGACCGTTGCTCGGCGTGACCAGGGAGACCACCGAGGCCGCCTGCCGGGCCGCGGGTCTGACCCCGTGGCAGGACCCGCACAATCGCGACCCTGCCTTCACCCGGGTCCGGCTCCGTCGCGAGGTGTTGCCGCTGTTGGAAGAGGTACTGGGCGGCGGGGTGCGGGCGGCTCTCGGCCGGACGGCGCAGTTGTTGGCGCAGGATCTGGACGCGCTGGACGCGATCGCCGCTGCCGTCTCGATGCAGGCGTGCCACGCCGACGGTTCGCTGGACATCGCCGCCCTCGCGGAGCAACCGGCCGCCGTGCGGACCCGGGTGTTGCGGGAGTGGGCGACCGCCGGGGGGGCGGGCCCACTGACCTTCGACCACCTGACCCGGATGGACTCCCAGCTGGCCGCACGGGGAGGAAGCAGTCAGGTCCGCGTGCCCGGTGGCCTCGACGTGGTTCGCGACGGCCCCGTCCTGCGGCTGGCACCGAGCCGGCCCGATGGCGCTGCCAGCTAGTTCAGCCCGGGATTGGCGCCGATCATCTCCGTCAGCGCGGACGAAATCGTCGACTCCCGTCACATCCGTCCCACAACCGCAACGATGATCCGCGCCGAGCTTGTTGATCGGCGCGGGGGTCGGGGGCGCGGGGCCTGGGCAGGGTGGGTCGAGACAGGGCGTCCGGACGAGGTCGGGGCAACCCCGCCCCGGCGTCGGGGTCGGGGAGGCTGGATGGCAAGCTCGTGACGAGCGAGCAGATGGCACGTCGGAGCCACCCGGGGAGAGCCGTGACTGGAACTGAGCCGTCGACGTCAGTCGATGGAGTGCCCACCGAGACGGTCGGTTGGTCGTCGATGACAACCCACGTGACCAGCGCGGATGCCGTCCCGACGACGCCGACGCTGGACCCCGGCACCGACCACGGGTATCCCGGTGAGCTGTCCGCGGTGCTGATCCCGGCCGCCACCCTGCAGGCGAAGATCGCCGAGCTGGCGGCGGCGGTGGCCGCGGACCACGACCTGGACACGCCGCCGCTGCTGATCTGCGTGCTCAAGGGTGCGGTCATGTTCGTCACCGACTTCGCCAGGGCGATGCCGATCCCCTCCGAACTGGAGTTCATGGCCGTCTCGTCCTACGGCTCGGCCACCTCGTCATCGGGCGTGGTACGGATCCTGAAGGACCTCGACCGGGACATCACCGGCCGCCGGGTGGTCATCGTCGAGGACATCATCGATTCGGGCCTCACCCTGTCGTGGCTGTTGAAGAACCTGGCCACCCGCAGTCCGGCCGCGATCGACATCGTGGCGCTCCTGCGCAAGCCGGAGGCGGTGAAGGTGGAGGTAGACGTGCGGTACGTCGGGTTCGACATCCCCACCGATTTCGTCGTCGGTTACGGGCTCGATTACAACGAGCGGTACCGCGACCTGCCGTTCGTCGGCCTGCTCGGAGAGCACATGTACCGCTGACCACCCGATCGGTGGGAACAAGGCCGGTTCGGCGGGAGTTCTGCAGTGGGCTGTCCCCACAGCGAACGCCGCCCAGTCGGCGTAGTGCTGCGCGGTAGTCTGAACCCACTGGTGGCGCCCTGTGCTGCCCGGATCGTGATCCGGACTTCCGGGCGACCACACTCGAGAACGTCAGGGAGGGTCGAGGCCGCTCGCGGCCGGAAACCAGATGGATATGAAACGACTCGTCCGATCGCCGTTGGTGTGGATAGCCGCCGTATTGGTGATGTACCTGGCCTACTCGTACTTCGCCGACGAGACCCGCGGCTACACCGCGCAACCGACCTCCGTCGCACTGGCCCAGCTCAAGGACGGCAACGTCAACCTCGCGACCATCGACGACAAGGAGCAGCGGCTCCGACTCGACCTGAACACCGCCGTCGACGAATCCACCAAGATCTACACGTCCTACCCGGCGCAGGCCACCGACGAGATCTTCAACGACGTCCAGGCGGCCAACGTCTCCGGTGGCTACAACACCACCGTCACCAGTGAATCCACGCTGTTCTCTCTGCTGATCTACCTGATTCCGGTCGGCCTGATCATCCTGTTCCTGCTCTGGATGATGAACAACGCCCAGGGCGGCGGGAACAAGGTGCTCTCCTTCGGCAAGTCCAAGGCCAAGTTGCTGACCAAGGACATGCCGGTCACCAAGTTCACCGATGTCGCCGGTGCCGACGAGGCCGTGCAGGAGCTCGACGAGATCCGCGACTTCCTGGCCAACCCCGCCCGCTACCAGGCGCTCGGCGCGAAGATCCCCAAGGGTGTCCTGCTCTACGGGCCGCCAGGAACCGGCAAGACGCTGCTGGCCAGGGCCGTCGCGGGCGAGGCCGGGGTGCCGTTCTACTCGATCTCCGGCTCGGATTTCGTCGAGATGTTCGTCGGCGTCGGCGCCAGCCGGGTCCGTGACCTCTTCGAGCAGGCCAAGGCGAACTCGCCGGCGATCATCTTCGTCGACGAGATCGACGCCGTCGGCCGGCACCGCGGTGCGGGGATGGGCGGCGGTCACGACGAGCGCGAGCAGACCCTGAACCAGCTGCTGGTGGAGATGGACGGCTTCGAGGCCAAGGGCGGGATCATCCTGATCGCCGCGACCAACCGGCCCGACATCCTCGATCCGGCCCTGCTGCGTCCCGGCCGGTTCGACCGGCAGATCCCGGTCGGCCAACCCGACCTCAAGGGCCGGCAGGCGATCCTGGCAGTGCATTCGAAGGGCAAACCGTTCGCACCGGACGTCGACTTCCTGCCACTGGCCAAGCGGACGGTCGGGATGTCCGGCGCCGACCTGGCCAACGTGATCAACGAGGCCGCGCTGCTGACGGCGCGCGAGCACGGCACAGTGATCACCAACGCGGCCCTGGAGGAATCGGTCGACCGGGTGGTCGGCGGACCGGCCCGCCGCGGCAAGGTCATCTCCGAGAAGGAGAAGAAGATCACCGCCTACCACGAGGGTGGACACGCGCTGGCGGCCTGGGCGATGCCGGGCCTGGAGCCCGTTTACAAGGTGACGATCCTGCCGCGTGGGCGGACCGGCGGGCACGCCCTCGTCGTTCCAGAGGACGACAAGTCGCTGATGACCAGGTCCGAGATGATCGCCCGGCTGGTGATGGCGATGGGTGGCCGGGCCGCCGAGGAGCTTGTCTTCGCCGAGCCGACGACCGGCGCGTCCTCCGACATCGCGCAGGCGACCAAGATCGCCAGGGCGATGGTCACCGAGTACGGCATGTCCGCCAAGCTCGGCGCGGTCAAGTACGGCCACGGCGACGACGAACCCTTCCTCGGCCGCACCTACGGCAGCGGTCCCGAGTACTCGATCGAGGTCGGCAGCGAGATCGACGGCGAGGTGCGAGCGCTGATCGAGGCCGCGCACACCGAGGCCTGGGCGGTGCTCAACACCTATCGGGACATCCTGGATTCGCTGGCCACCGCTCTGCTGGAGAAGGAAACGCTCGAGCGCAGAGATCTCGAGGTGATCTTTGCCGAGGTCGAGAAGCGGCCGCGGATCACCACCTTCGACGAGTTCGGCCCGCGGCTGCCGTCCGATCGCCCGCCGATCAAAACCCCCGGCGAACTGGCCATCGAGCGCGGCGAGCCGTGGCCGCCGCCGGAGCGGCTGCCCGAGGCGGTCGACGCACCGCCGGTGCCGGTCGGCGCGGTCTCCGGTTACCCGGGCCAGAGCGGCTACAACACCGGGCCGGGCTTCCCGCAGGGCGGCAGCCCGGACAACATGGCCGGGCAGGCGCCTGGGCAACAGCAGCCACCGCCGGCCAACTGGACCGGCGGCGTGCTGCCGGGACCGCTCGCCCCGATGCCGGGCTGGCAGCAGGGACCCGACCAGTCCGGGCCGCAGAAGACGCTCGGCGGATACCGGGGCGGCAACGGCGGGCATCCGGCCGGGCCTCCCAACGGCGGACATCCCGCCGGTCCGCCCAACGGTGGACAGGGCCCCGTCAACGGTGGACCGAACGGTGCGCCCAACGGCGTCAATCCGTACTGGACCGGGCCGGACAACGCGCCGCAGGGCCGGCACGGGGAACGCCCCCCGATTCCCAACGGTGATCCGAACCAACAGGAGCCCATCGACCCGTGGTTGCCCCCGCGGGACCACCGGTCGTGACGGACCAGCGGAGCGCCCTTGCCGACACCGTCAGTACCAACGGTGGCGCGCGGTTCGACAGCGCCAGGGCGGAGGCGGCCGTTCGCGAGCTGCTGATCGCGGTGGGGGAGGACCCGGACCGGGACGGATTGCTGAACACTCCGGGGCGGGTGGCCCGGGCGTTCGCCGAACAGTTCTCCGGGCTGCACACCGACCCGTCGACGGTCCTGAACACCTCGTTCGACGAGAACCACAACGAGATGATCCTGATGCGGGACATCGACCTGTACTCCACGTGTGAGCACCATCTGGTGCCGTTCTTCGGCAAGGCCCATGTCGGCTACATCCCCGGCCCGGACGGCCGGGTGACCGGGCTCTCGAAGTTGGCGCGGTTGGTCGACGGCTTCGCCAAGCGGCCCCAGGTCCAGGAGCGGCTGACCACCCAGATCGCCGACGCCCTGGTGCACCGGCTGGAGCCGGCCGGGGCGATCGTGGTGATCGAGGCCGAGCACCTCTGCATGGCGATGCGCGGCGTACGGAAGCCCGGCGCGGTGACCACCACGTCCGCGGTGCGCGGCATCTTCCAATCGCAGGACCGGACGCGCGCCGAGGCGATGAGCCTGATCACGGGCCGGTGAGGCGAGATGGCTGAACCGGCCGACCGCACTCTGGTGATGGGCGTGCTGAACGTCACCGCCGACTCGTTCTCCGACGGCGGCCGGTACCTCGATCCGGCCGCGGCGATCGCCCGCGGCGCCGCGCTGGCGGCGGACGGCGCCGACATCATCGATGTCGGCGGCGAATCGACGAGGCCGGGCGCGCACCGGGTGTCGGCCGCGACGGAGGCCGGCCGGGTGGTGCCGGTGATCACCGAGCTCGCCCGGACGGGCATCACCTGCAGCGTCGACACCACCCGCGCCGACGTTGCCGCCGCGGCTCTGGCCGCCGGCGCCGCGATCGTCAACGACGTGTCCGGAGGTCTGGCGGACCCGGAGATGTCTGCTGTCGTGGCCGCCGCGGGTGTCCCGTGGATCCTGATGCACTGGCGCGGCCACAGCGTGGACATGGACGCGCTCGCCCATTATCGGGACGTGGTGCAGGACGTCCGGGCCGAGCTGCTGGACCGCGTCGACGCGGCCGTCTCGGCCGGCGTCGCGGAGTCGTCGATCGTCCTCGACCCCGGTCTCGGTTTCGCCAAGACCGCGGCGCACAACTGGGCACTGCTGCACGCGTTGCCGGAGATCACCGGGGTTGCCGGTCCGGGCTGGGGGTTCCCGGTGCTGGTCGGCGCATCCCGGAAACGGTTCCTCGGCGCCCTGCTCGCCGACTCCGCCGGCCTCCGCCCGCCGGACGGGCGGGAGGCGGCGACGACGGCCATCTCCGCCCTGGCCGCGGCGGCGGGCGCGTGGGGGGTGCGGGTGCACGAGGCGTCCGCATCGCTTGATGCCGTCCGGGTGGCCGCCACGATGGCCGGGCACGGCCCGGTGCGCAGCCTCGCCCCACGCGGGACGACCGAGGTGCGCCGTGGCTGACCGGATCACCCTCACCGGCCTGCAGGTCTTCGGTCACCACGGTGTCTTCGACCACGAGAAGCGGGACGGGCAGACCTTTCTCGTCGACATCACGCTCTGGCTGGAGTTGACCGAGGCCGCCAGGACCGACGACCTGACCAGAACGGTGCACTACGGCGAACTGGCCGAACTCGCGGCCGGGATCGTCGCCGGTCCACCCCGTGACCTGATCGAAGCCGTGGCGGGCGAGATCGCCGGTGAGGTGATGCGGCGGTATCCGGTGCACGCCGTCGAGGTGACCATTCACAAACCGTCCGCACCGATCCCGCTGACCTTCGCCGACGTCAGCGTGACCATCCGCAGATCCCTGCGCCGATCCGGAGAGGCCGGTTCATGAGCCGCGCCGTGCTGTCCCTCGGGTCCAATCTCGGTGATCGGAAGGCCCACCTGCAGACGGCCGTCGCCGCCCTCGGGCGAACGGTGCGCGCGGTGTCGTCGATCTACCGGACCCCGCCGTGGGGCGGCGTCCCGCAGGAGGACTTCTACAACATCACGGTGATCGCCGAGGACGCCGGGGTCGACGACCCCGCCGGATGGTGGGCCCGGTGCCAGGAGTTGGAGAAGGCGGCGGACCGGCAACGGGACGTGCGGTGGGGCCCGCGGACCCTGGACGTCGATGTCATCACCGTGGACGTGCACGGCCATCCGGTGATCAGCGACGATCCGAACCTGATCCTGCCGCACCCGCGGGCGGCCGAGCGGGCGTTCGTGCTGCTGCCGTGGGCCGAGATCGACCCGACCGCCGACCTTCCGGGGGCCGGACCGATCGCCGATCTGCTGGAGGGGCTGGACACCACCGGGATCACCAGGGTCGGGCATGTGCACTGACGTCTGCGTGGGCGGACCGCGATGACGGCCGATCGCGACCGGATGGGCTTCACCAGACCCCGCGACCTGCTGGCCGTCTTCGTGGTGGCGCTCGTGCTGGCCTACGTCGTCGTCCGGCTCAACTATCAGCGGATGCCGCCGCTGCCGCGGTTCGCCGGATTCGCCGCCGCCCTCGTCGGGATCGGTGAGGCGGTGGTCGGACTCGGTCTGCGCAGCCGAATCCGGCCCAGGGAACAGAGTTCCACCGGGGCGTCGACCCGCAAGCCGGTGCCGCCGCTCACCGCCGCCAGGGCGGTGATGGCCGCGAAGGCGTCGTCGTTGGCGGGGGCGGCCGTCGCCGGGTTGTGGGCCGGGGTGTTGCTCTATGTGCTGCCGTCCTGGTCATCGGTGCTGGCCGCACAGGCCGACGGAATCACCGCGGTGATCGGTCTGGTCGGTGCGGTGATCATGGTAGGCGGCGCACTGTTCCTGGAGTATTGCTGCCGGGCACCGAGTTTCGATCGCTGACCCGGTCGTCAGGTCAAGATCCCGGTGACGACGTCGGACAGTCGACGCCGAAGAACCTGCGCCCGCGCCGCGAAGTCCCGCTGAGCGGCGACGTATTCCGCCTTCCCGGCAACGGTTTCGATCCGGACCGGCAGGTACCCCAGGTCGGTGAGGTCGTAGGGCGATGCCCGCATGTCCAACTCGCGGATCTGCCTGGCGAGCACGAAACAATCGACCAGCAGCTCGCTCGGTACTGCCGGCAGCAGCTTGTACGCCCACTTGTACAGGTCCATGGACGCATGCAGGCAGCCGGGCTGCTCCAGGTCCGGCCGCGAATCCAGGTTCGGCTGCAACAGATTTCGCGGTCTGGCGGGCGCGGTGAAGAACCGGAACGCGTCGTAGTGGGTGCAGCGGATCTGATGCGTGCGGACCACCTCGTCGGTGCCGTCCTGGCCGAGCCGGAGCGCACGCCCGGAGTGCCGCTGCGCTCCGGTGTCCTGCTGGAACACCATCGCCCACTCGTGCAGGCCGAAACAGCCGAACTGCGCCGGGGCAGCGGAAGTGGCGTCGAGCAGCCGGGCAGTGAACGTCAACAACGCACCACGGGCCGACCGGAACGCCTCGATGTCGACCGCGACGGTCGGTCCCTCCGTCGATGGCGCCGACGGGGTGGTCGCGTCCAGGATCCGGTGGAAGCGCCAGTCGACCCGCTCGGGGGCGTCGGCGAGGGCGACCCCGGCCCCTGGGTACCAGCGCCGCAGTTGACCCGGTCGCAGCGAGTAGTAGGTGAACAGGAAATCCTCGACGGGGTGCGGTATCTGACCGCTGACCCGCTCCCGATGGGCCAGGGTCAGCTGGTCGACCCGTTCGGCATGCGCCTGCTCCCGCTCGCGCCACTGGGAGCGGGTGAGCACGGTGTGCTCTGTCGAGGTCATCGGCATGTCGACCGCCAGACCTCACAGCTCCCCGGGATCGACAAGTCCTGGCCGGGCGCACGGCGATCCGCAATCGCCCGGATGGCAGCAGCCAGCGTGGCCCGGGTCTCGTCGGATGCGCGGATCACGTAGGAGTAGGTGTTCACCAGCCCGATCAGGTCGTCGACGCTCTGGTGGCGCAGCCAGCCGACCCTGACCACCCGCGGATCGGTGAGGGCCGGGTGGCCGTGGAACGGCGGGATGGGTGGTTCGGCTTCGCCGCCCGCGGTCGTCGCACCACCGGAGCGCCGGGTGGCACCCCCGGGTGGCCGACCGGCATCGGTCATGGCCGCATAGATCTCCGCGACGAACGGGTCGGATTCGTCGTCGTGGTTCCACAACAGTGCCAGCGAGCCCCCTGGACGCAGGACGCGGACAATCTCGCTCAGCGCACGATCGGGGTCGAACCAGTGGAACGCCTGACCGACCACAACCGCGTCGACGGTGGAATCGGCCAGCGGGATGTTCTCCGCTTCACCGCAGATCGCACGGGCGTCCGGGAATTGCCGGTGGAGTTCGGCCAGCATGCCCGGAAGCGGTTCGACAGCAAGAACTTCCCAACCCCGGGCCAACAGATCGCCGGTCAGCTTTCCGGTTCCGGCGCCCAGATCCAGCACCAACTGCGCGTTTTCCGGAACGGCGGCATCCAGTGCCGCGGACGGGTATCCCGGTCGCAGCCGGGCATATTCGGCTGCCTGCAGGTCGAACGAGGTAGCCCCGGAGCGTCTGTCGAACTGCGAGGCCCAGCTTTCCCCTGTCCCCGCTGCACCCGCCGCCATTCGACCATTGTGACGCCTGCCGAACGGACCGCTCGCGCGCTGACCCGAGAACCTGCGGTGGGTGGGGACATCGGTCGGCCGGTGAGCCGCCGGCAAGTAGGCTCATCAGCCGTGACGAGACCGACGAATCCTGCCGTGAGCGAGGGCGACGACCTGCCCGAACAGCTGCGAGTGCGGCGGGAGAAGCGGCAGCGCCTGCTGGACGAGGGGGCGGAGCCGTACCCGGTGGTCGTCGATCGAACGTCGACTTTAGCGGCGCTAAGGGAGTCGTTCCCGGACCTGCCGCCGGATACCGACACCGGGGAAATTGTGGGTATCACCGGACGGGTCATCTTCCTGCGCAACTCGGGCAAGTTGTGTTTTGCCACTCTGCGCGAAGGTGGCGCGGGCGATACCGGCACGGAATTGCAGGTCATGGTGTCGCTGGCCAGCGTGGGTGCTGATTCATTGGCTGCTTTCAAGAGCACTGTCGACCTCGGCGACCATCTGTTCGTGCACGGGACGGTGATCACCTCCCGGCGCGGTGAACTGTCGGTGCTGGCCGATTCCTGGACAATCGCGGCCAAGGCGCTGCGGCCGCTTCCGGTGGCGCACAAACCGCTGTCCGAAGAGAGCCGGGTTCGGCAACGTTACGTCGATTTGATCGTCCGGCCGCAGGCCCGCCGAACGGTGCAGGTGCGGAGCGTGGTCAATCGATCGCTGCGAGCGACACTTCACGAGCGTAACTATGTCGAAGTCGAAACGCCGATGCTCCAGGCCCTGCACGGCGGAGCCTCGGCCCGGCCGTTCGTCACGCACATGAATGCCATGGACATGGACCTCTATCTGCGTATCGCGCCGGAGCTCTATCTGAAGCGTGCGGTGGTCGGCGGAATCGATCGGGTCTTCGAGATCAACCGAAACTTCCGCAACGAGGGGGTCGATTCCTCGCATTCACCGGAGTTCGCGATGTTGGAGGCGTATCAGGCCTACACCGACTACAACGGGATGGCCGAGGTGACGACGGCCCTGATCCAACAGGCCACCATCGCCGTGCACGGCTCGACCGTGGCCGTCCACGCCGACGGGACGGAGTTCGATCTCGGCGGCACCTGGCAGTCGATCACGTTGTACGGCGCGCTGTCCGAGGCGCTGGGCGAAGAGGTGACCGTGCAGACTCCGATGTCCACCCTGGTGGCGCTGGCCGAACGGGTCGGGGTTCCGGTGGCTCCGCACTACGGTCCGGGAAAACTGGCCGAGGAATTGTTCGACGAACTGGTGGTCGATTCACTGGTCGCACCGACCTATGTCCGCGATTTCCCGGTCGAAACGTCGCCGCTCACCCGCGATCACCGGGAAACCCCCGGGCTGACCGAAAAATGGGACCTCTACATCCGCGGTATCGAGACCGCAACCGGTTATTCCGAACTTGTCGACCCCGTCGTGCAGCGTGAGCGTTTTGTCGATCAGGCTCGATTCGCCGGCCTGGGGGACGCCGAGGCCATGGTGCTCGACGAGGAGTTTCTGCGGGCGATGGAGTACGGAATGCCGCCGTCCGGCGGAATCGGAATGGGTATCGACCGATTGATCATGGCGCTGACCGGTTTGGGGATCCGGGAGACGATCCTCTTTCCCTTCGTGCGCCCCGAGGACTGAGTTTCTCTCCTCCGCGCTGCGTTGAATATTCGACTTTTCGCGGTGATTCAGGTCGGTGCGCCCACCCCCGCGGAAACCAAAAACGGACGTTGGAGAACATTATCGAACCGGCGATTGTCGGTGCGAACGTGAGTCGCCGATCAAGCCCCGGCCCGGTCAACCGTTTGGGGTGTCAACGGCAATGGATCTGCGTTTGGCCGACGTTCGCAGCGACAGTTCGCGAAGAATCGGCGTAGCTGGTGGAAACAGCCGGAAATTGGCACTACTCTGTGTGTTCGGGGAAAAACGAAGGCTTTCTAGGAGGAACAGGCATGGCAACCATGACCACCGTCACACTCGTGGACGATCTCGATGGGTCCGAGGCATCGGAATCCGTTTCGTTCGCCCTTGACGGAGCGTCGTACGAAATCGACCTGAGCGACGGCAACGCCGACAAGCTGCGAAATGCGCTCGCCGGTTACGTCGCCAGCGCGCGTCGGGTCGACGGCGGACGCCGCGGTCCGGGACGTCCGAAGACGGCGAAGCCGGCCAAGGCCGGCCGGGGCCCGCGTACCGCGCCGGATCGCGAGCAGACCGCCGCTATTCGCGAGTGGGCCCGCGCCAACGGCCACGAGGTGTCCGAGCGCGGTCGCCTGTCGGCCAGCGTCCTCGCCGCATTCGAGGAAGCTCACTGATCGCAGCACCATCGGGCGAGACCGCCCGTCACCTCCGGCCCCTCCCGCAGCTGCGGACAGGGGCCGGAGGTGTCTCTTCGCCCCGACGTCCATCTGTGTTGCCCGCACTCGGACGACCTGCGGGGTGGCGCGCGCCACTCGGACGACCTGCGGGGTGGCGCGCGCCACTGTCGACGCCGCCCGGTGCGCCGCTGTTCGCCCACGGCGTAGCAGTCGATCTGGCGGAACGAGACCCGCTGGGGGAGCGTTGAACAGCAGTGACGGCACGGTGCGCAGTGTCGTCACCGGTCCGTGACTCTGCTTCGACGGACCCGCTGCTCCGACTACAGTGGGTAGAACCACTGTCGGACGATCGGCGGGCGCGTCGATTTGGTGGCAGCGGGACGAGTGGAGCAATCGACCGCATAGCCGCGCACGCCCGTAAGGAGTGCAGATGTTCGAACGGTTTACCGACAGAGCGCGACGTGTGGTTGTCCTGGCCCAGGAAGAGGCCCGGATGCTCAACCACAATTACATCGGCACGGAGCACATCCTGCTCGGCCTCATCCATGAGGGCGAGGGCGTCGCCGCCAAGGCGCTGGAATCCCTTGGCATCGCGCTGGAGGGCGTCCGTGCCCAGGTGGAGGAGATCATCGGCCAGGGGCAGCAGTCCCCGTCCGGGCACATCCCCTTCACCCCCAGGGCCAAGAAGGTCCTGGAGCTGAGCCTGCGCGAGGCGCTGCAGCTCGGCCACAACTACATCGGCACCGAGCACATCCTGCTCGGCCTCATCCGCGAGGGTGAGGGCGTTGCGGCGCAGGTGCTGGTCAAGCTGGGTGCCGACCTGAACCGGGTCCGCCAGCAGGTCCTGCAGCTGCTCTCCGGCTACCAGGGCAAGGAGACCGCGGCCGCCGAGGGCGGGCGCTCCGAGGGGACCCCGTCCACCTCGCTGGTGCTCGACCAGTTCGGTCGCAACCTGACCCAGTCGGCCCGGGAGGGCAAGCTCGACCCGGTCATCGGGCGCGAGAAGGAAATCGAGCGGGTCATGCAGGTGCTGTCCCGTCGCACCAAGAACAACCCGGTGCTGATCGGCGAGCCGGGCGTCGGAAAGACCGCGGTCGTCGAGGGCCTTGCCCAGGCGATCATCCGCGGCGACGTCCCGCAGACCCTCAAGGACAAGCACCTGTACACCCTCGACCTCGGGTCGCTGGTGGCCGGTTCGCGGTACCGCGGTGATTTCGAGGAGCGCCTGAAGAAGGTGCTCAAGGAGATCCGCACCCGCGGCGACATCATCATGTTCATCGACGAGATCCACACCCTGGTGGGTGCGGGTGCCGCCGAGGGCGCGATCGATGCGGCTTCGATCCTGAAGCCGATGCTGGCTCGCGGCGAGCTGCAGACCATCGGTGCCACCACGCTGGACGAGTACCGCAAGTACGTGGAGAAGGACGCCGCACTCGAGCGTCGTTTCCAGCCGATCCAGGTCGGTGAGCCGACGGTGGCGCACACCATCGAGATCCTCAAGGGTCTGCGCGATCGGTACGAGGCGCACCACCGGATCACCATCACCGACGACGCGCTGGTGTCCGCGGCCACCCTGGCCGACCGGTACATCAGCGACCGTTACCTGCCGGACAAGGCGATCGACCTGATCGACGAGGCCGGCGCGCGGATGCGGATCCGCCGGATGACGGCGCCGCCGGACCTGCGGGACTTCGACGACAAGCTCGCGAACGTCCGTCGGGACAAGGAATCGGCGATCGACGCGCAGGACTTCGAAAAGGCCGCTGCTCTCCGGGATTCCGAGAAGCAGCTGTTGGCTCGCAAGTCCGAGCGAGAAAAGGCCTGGAAGGACGGCGATCTCGACGTCGTCTCCGAGGTCGATGACGAGCAGATCGCCGAGGTGCTGGCGAACTGGACGGGTATCCCGGTCTTCAAGCTGACCGAGGAGGAGACCACCCGACTGCTGAAGATGGAAGATGAGCTGCACAAGCGGATCATCGGCCAGGATCAGGCGGTCAAGGCGGTGTCCCAGGCGATCCGCCGGACCCGGGCCGGTCTGAAGGACCCGAAGCGGCCGTCCGGCTCGTTCATCTTCGCCGGCCCGTCCGGTGTCGGTAAGACCGAGCTGACCAAGGCGCTCGCCGAGTTCCTGTTCGGTGACGAGGATGCGCTGATCCAGGTCGACATGGGTGAGTTCCACGACCGGTACACCGCGTCGCGGCTCTTCGGTGCCCCTCCCGGATACGTCGGCTACGAAGAGGGCGGGCAGCTCACCGAGAAGGTGCGTCGCAAGCCGTTCTCCGTGGTGCTGTTCGACGAGATCGAGAAGGCGCATCAGGACATCTACAACACGCTGCTGCAGGTGTTGGAGGACGGTCGGCTCACCGACGGTCAGGGTCGCACGGTCGACTTCAAGAACACCGTCATCGTGTTCACCTCGAACCTGGGTACCCAGGACATCTCCAAGTCGGTGTCCCTCGGCTTCGCCCAGGGCAACGATGCGGAGTCGAACTACGACCGGATGAAGCAGAAGGTCAACGACGAGCTGAAGCGACACTTCCGCCCTGAGTTCCTCAACCGGATCGACGACGTCGTCGTGTTCCACCAGCTCACCACCGAAGAGATCAACCGGATGGTCGATCTCATGCTCAAGCGGGTCGAGGGTGCGCTGGCGAACAAGGACATGACGATGGAGGTCACCGACGCCGCGAAGACGCTGCTGGGCCAGCGCGGGTTCGACCCGGTGCTGGGCGCCCGGCCGCTGCGCCGGACCATCCAGCGGGAGATCGAGGACAAGCTCTCGGAGAAGATCCTGTTCGACGAGATCCGTCCCGGCCACATCATTCTGGTGGACGTCGAGGGCGAGGGTAAGGACGCGGAGTTCACCTTCCGCGGCGAGCCGAGGCCGTCACCGGTTCCGGAGGTCGTCCCGGTCGGGCTGGCCACCGACGCCGGCGAGGCCGTCTGATCACCGCACGCTGAACCACAGGCTCGAACGCTCCGGCCCGTCTCCCATCAAGGGAGGCGGGCCGGAGTGGTTTCTCGAGGGCGAGGCGCCGGTGGTCCCGGGGGAGGCGCGGTGGTCTCGGGGGAGGAGCCTGTTGCGAGGGGCATTGATCCGGCCGGGGCGCAACGGGTGATGATCAACTTGTCTTGCAGGTCAGTCCGGGAGGCCGAGGTGGGCATCGCCGACCCGGACCACCAGCCCGTCGGCAATCAGTGAGCTCAGGCAGCGCTCCACCTGCACGGCCTCGACCTCCAGCTGCCCGACTTCGGCCGAAGACACCGGGCCATGGCTCGCCCGCAGCAACGCCATGATCTTCCCCCGGACCTGCCGATCGGTGCCGTGCCAGGTCTGCACCGCGCGTCTTGCCCGACCTGCCGTCGAGCCGGCGAGTCGCCAGCGGCAGCGATCACCGAGCGGGCAGCTCTCGCACGTCGGCGACCGGGCGGAGCAGATCAGCGCGCCCAGTTCCATCACGGCAGCCGAGAACCTGGCGGCGCGCGCCGGCTCGATAGGCAGCAGGGTCGTCATGAGTGCGCGATCGGCGGAGGTCGCCGGTTCTCGTGGCTCGTCGACTCCGCGTACCACCCTGGACAGCACCCGGCGGACGTTGGTGTCGACCACCGGTGTCCGGGCGCCGAACGCAAAAGCCGCGACGGCGCGCGCCGTGTACTCGCCGATACCCGGCAGCGTCAGCAGGGTTTCGACCGTATCCGGCACCGCTCCGCGGTGACTCACGGTGATGGCCGTGGCGGCGGCATGCAGGCGCAACGCTCGCCGCGGGTAACCCAGCCGACCCCACATCCGAATGGCGGACGCGGGCGAATCAGCGGCGAGGTCGGCAGGTTCGGGCCAGCGTTCCATCCATGCGGAGAACACCGGCAGCACCCGGATCACCGGCGTCTGCTGCAGCATCACCTCGCTGACCAGCACGGCCCACGGTGACGCAGTGGGCTCCCGCCAGGGCAGCTTGCGGCCCTGCTCGTCGAAGAAGGCGATCAACAAGTCCGCGTCCAGCGGCGTGGGCGGACTCTCGACAACCTCAGCGCTCAAGAAGCGGTGTCCCCGCCGTCCGCAGCAGCCGACCCGACGCCGACCGCGCTGCCATCGCCGACCGCTGAGCCGGCGTCGACCTTTGCGGCAGAATCCGCCGGAGCTGGGGTGGCAACCGGCGCGAGCTGGCCCGTCGGGACCGCCTCGTCGACGAAAACCTCTTCCAGCAGGCCGGTGTCCACGTCGAAGATGAAGCCACGGATGGCATCGGTGTGGTGCAGGAACGGGGAGTCCCGAACCCGGCGCAGCGATTCCCGTACCGAATCGTGCGGATCCTTGAAGGCCTGCACGGACCAGGTGGGGCGGTAGCCGGCGAACCTGGCGAGCTGGGCCCGGAAGTCGTCCTCTTGCAGCTTGGCGAGGCCGCAGTCGGTGTGGTGCACGATCATCACCTCGCGCGTGCCCAGCGCGTGCTGCGAGATCGCGAGCGAGCGGATCACGTCGTCGGAGACCACACCGCCGGCGTTCCGCATCAGGTGGATCTCACCGGGGTTGAGCTGGAAGGCCACGTGGGCATCCACCCGACAGTCCATACAGAGCACCATCGCCAGACCCTTGAGCGGGGACGGGCCGAGACCCGATGGGTGATACACCGCGGCGGTCTTGTTGCGCTCCAACATTTCGTCGATAGCCGTCACACTGCACTCCTCGGCGTTGCTCCCCGGAAACTCGACGCTCCGAGACTACCGTCGCACCCGTGATGCACCCCGTTGGCCCTCTCAATCCGAGGGTGTATTGGATCCGTCGAGTGCTGATCGTGGTACTGGCGGTTGCCGTTCTGATCGGCGTCGTGTGGTTCCTGGCGAGCCGGACCTCCCGCTCGTCCGCCGGACAGGATCCGGTCGCCGCGGCCGCGCAGACCTCCGCCGCGCCGACGATGACCGGGGTGCTCGCCGCCTCCAGCGGACCGTCGAGATCGACGGTCCCCTCGCCCAGCCCGAGTGCGAGCGCATCGCCGGCAGCTTCCAGCAGCGTCGCGGCCAGTCCCGCGCCGGCCGACCCGGCGGCGACCACCGACCCCGCCGCGACCGCCGATCCCGCGGCCACGGCAACCGACCCCGCCGCCGCGCCTGCAGATCCCGCGGCCACCACTCCGGACGCCGATCCGGCCACGTCGGCCGCGGCTCCCGCGCCCGAACCACCGCCGGCACCCGCGCCACCGCCGCCGTCCTACGACGCCGCGGGCAAGCTGATCTGTGCAGCGGAATCCGTGTCGGTCACGGCGGTCACTGCCGCCCCCAGCTTCGCCGCCGGCGGCCAGCCGGTACTCGGCATGGTCGTGACCAATACCGGTACGCAGCCCTGCCAGCAGGATCTCTCCGGCACGATCCAGACCTTCACCGTCAACGCTGCCGACGGCACCCGGATGTGGTCGACGACCGACTGCTTCCCCGGCGAGGGCACCGAGGTCAGGGAGCTGGCCGCTGGTGAGAGCGTCAAGTACACCGTCAAGTGGTCCGGCTCGACGTCGACCCCCGGCTGCGCGGGCGAGCGGACCACGGTGCCGGCCGGTGACTACACGGTCGTCGCCCAGCTCGGCGGCCTGAGCAGCGCGCCTGCCCCGTTCACCATCACCGGCTGACCGGGACCCGGGCTCGTTCGCTACAGGGCGGCGCCGTACCGATCCACGATCGACGACTCGGCCAGCCTGGACAGGCCCTCCCGGACCACCCTGGCCCTTGCCTCGCCGACGCCCTCCACGGCCTGCAGGTCGGCGGCCGTCGCGGCCAGCAGCCCCTGCAGGTTGCCGAAATGCTGGATGAGCCGGTCGAGCACGGCCGGTGGTACCCGCGGGATGCCGGCCAGCAGCCGGTAACCGCGCGGGCTCACCCCGGCGTCCAGGGCATCGCCGTAGGTGGACAGCCCGAGCACCCTCGCCACCGCCGTCAGGTCGAGCAGGGTGACCTCGTCCAATTCGTCCAGCGCAGCGACGATGTCGTCGACCTGTTCGGCCTGGTGCTCAGGCGGCAGGTAGTCGCGGATCAGCAATTCCTGCAGACCCTGCGTCCCGCTGAGCATCTCGTCGAGCTGGAGGCCGAGCAGCCGGCCGTCGGTGCCGAGCTCCACCACACTGCTGGTGAGCTCGTCGGCGATCCGGCGGACCATCAGCAGCCGCTGCAGCACCGTCATCGCGTCGCGCAGGGTGGCGAAATCCTCGATCTCCAGCGCGGAGAGCGCCCGGGCAACCTCGTCGAGGCGAAACTTGTAGCGCTGCAAGGTGGCAAGGGCCTGATTGGCCCGGCCGAGGATGGTCGGCGGATCGGCGACCACGTGCCGGCGACCGCCGAAGTACAGGCTGATGATCGACATCGAATGACTGACGGCGATCACCGGGTGCCCGGTCTGCAGGCCGGTGCGTTCGGCGGTGCGATGCCTGGTGCCGGATTCGACGGTGGGAATGGTGGAGTCGGGCGTCAGCTGGACGTTCGCTCGGAGGATCCGCGTCGCATCGTCGTTGAGCACGACCGCGCCGTCCATCTTGCACAGCTCGCGCAGCCGGGTGGAGGAGAACTCGACGTCCAGCCGGAATCCGCCGTCGCACAGGTCTTCGACCGCCGGGTCGAAGCCGAGCACGATCAGCGCGCCGGTCCGGCCGCGGAGGATCCGCTCCAGGCCGTCCCGCAACGGGGTGCCGGGAGCGACCCTGGCCAATACGGCGCGGTGTGCCGCGACACTCATCCGGTCTTCCACCCCAGCCCTCCCCCTGCGTGCGTTTCGTGCCAGTTTAGGGGGGTGAGGGCGTGGTGGCGTCAGTCCGTGGGCCTACCCGCTGCGACGGCGCAGCCACTGTACGACGCCGTCGTCATTGCCCAACGACCGGAAGGCATCACCCAGGTTCGCCACCTCGTCGACCCGCATACCGCGGGGACGGTCGGCCCCGACCCCCTCCGGCACCACCGCGTGGTCGAAACCGAGCCGCGCGGCCTCCGTCAGCCGGCGTGCGAGGCCGGACACCGGGCGGACGTCGGCCGCAAGACCGAGCTCGCCGACGACCACCAGCCCGGCGGCCAGCGGGATGTCCCGAACGGACGACCAGATCGCCAGCGCCAACGGCAGGTCGGCGGCCGGCTCCGTCATCTTCGCGCCGCCGACGGTTGCCGCCAGCACGTCCTTTCCCGCCATCGCGACGCCGCCCCAGCGCTGCAGGACGGCGATCACCATGGCCGCGCGGGCCGAGTCGAGACCGGACACGGTGCGCCGGCTGACCTCACCGGAACTGGCGACGATCAGGGTCTGCAGCTCGGCGGGTAATGCCCGCCGTCCCTGCAGGGTGATCGTCGCGCAGGTACCGGGCACCGGCGCGCGGCGGTTCGTCAGGAACAGCCCTGACGGATCGGCCAGGCCGACGATGCCGTCCGGGACCATCTGGAAGCAGCCCACCTCGTCCGACGGGCCGTAGCGGTTCTTCACGCCGCGGACGGTCCGCAGGGTCGAATGCCGGTCGCCCTCGAACTGCAGCACCACATCGACCAGGTGCTCGAGGACCCGCGGTCCGGCGATGGCACCGTCCTTGGTCACGTGGCCGACCAGCACGCACGCCATGTTGCGTTCCTTCGCCACCGCGGAGAGCGCAGCTGCGACCGCCCGGACCTGACTGACACCGCCGGCGCTGCCGTCGACCTCACCGGAGGCGATGGTCTGTACCGAGTCGACGATCAGCAGCCGCGGCGCGACCTGATCCACCTGGCCGAGGACGGCCGACAGGTCGCTCTCCGCGGCCAGATAGATGTCCGGGTGCAACGCGCCCATCCGGTCGGCGCGCAGTTTCACCTGGGCCGCTGACTCCTCGCCGCTGACGATCAACACCGGACCCTGCCCGGCGGCGGCCCAGGCACCAGCGGCGGACAGCAGCAGCGTCGATTTCCCCACGCCGGGTTCACCGGCCAGCAGTACGACGGCACCCGGGATCAATCCGCCGCCGAGCACCCGGTCGAGCTCGGCGACCCCACTGGCCAGCGGGTTGACCCGGTCGGCCGACACCTGATCGATCCGTTGGGCCGGGTTGGTCACCGGACCCGCGGTCAGCCGCCTGATCGTCACCGCGGCCGGGCCGACCTCCAGGACCGTGCCCCAGGCCTGGCACTCGGGGCAACGGCCGTGCCACTTGGCCGCCTCGTTGCCGCACTCACTGCAGCGGAAAGACGGTTTCACGGCCGGCTTGCCGGTCCGCGCGGATCGATCCGGGGTGGTTGATCTCATGGGCCGAACCCTAGACGGCGGGTCCGACACTTGTACTAAAACTCGCCCGCGCCAGGGTCGAACATCAGAGCGGGATCCGCTCCGGGCGAGCGCGACTAGTGACCTTCGGTGGGTTGGGCGCCGTCGATCTCGTCGCCGCCGGCCGCCTGCTCGCCGTGCTGGCCCTCTTCCCAGATCGGGATGGGGTGCGGCGGCAGGATGTTGACCGTCGGCCGGTCGGTCGAGCGCTCGGCGGGCACCTCGATCGGAATGTTCAGCGACAGCGTGCCGGCGTTCGCGAAGGAGAACGTCATCGGGATCGACACGCCGTAGTACTGGTCCTGCAGGAACCCGGTGACGGTGACCTGGGTGCCCTCCGCGGTAGCGAAATCGGCCAGCGTCTGCGCCTGCACCGTCGGGTCGCCCACGATGTCGACCGACTCGGCGGCCGAGGTGGTGATGCCGTTCAGGGTGTCCGGCTTCAGGCTGTCGTTGGAGATCCAGAGCAGCAGTTGGGCATCCGAGCCCGCGGGGTAGTCCTCACGCCTGGTCGGCTCGAGACGCGCGTTGAGTACTGCGATGTCGCCCACGGTTCCGTTGGCGCCGTCGATCGCTGCGACCTGGTCGGCGGTCTGCGAGTTCTGCCCGGCCGCACAACCACTCAGGAACAGGGCGCCGGCCGTCATGAGCGCCATGGTGGTCGGGACGAACACGCGACGCGGAAGGCGGGCGGTGCGGGACACGGCGGTTCCCCTCTTCTCGGCTGGTGGGCACGAAGGCGGGCGCCATGAAGCGACCACCCGGCGCCGCGAGCGGTGCGTGAGCTTGGCATGAGGTTAGCTGCCGGAAGGGTGGCTCTGCGCGCCGGGCGCGCCAATCCGCTTCCCTTCCATCCGATGTCGACCACGCCAACGCGAGGTCAAGAGCGCGGATGCACGCGGCGCTCCGGTTTGTCAAGTACGTGCATAGGCCCTGACCTGCGACAACGGGACGAAGCCCGGCCGATCTCGTGCTAAACTGGTCTGAGCGAAAGGGGTCTTGAACGCTCATGGTTTTCAATGTTGGTGAAACCGTTGTCTACCCCCACCACGGGGCAGCACTCATCCAGGCCACCGAGACTCGAACTGTCAAGGGTGTCGAGAAGCTCTATCTGGTCCTCAAGGTCGCTCAGGGCGACCTGACCGTGAAGGTCCCCGCCGACAACGCCGAGATCGTCGGCGTTCGTGACGTGGTCGACCGGACCGGTCTGGATCATGTTTTCGAGGTGTTGCGCGCGCCGCACACCGAGGAACCGACGAACTGGTCGCGTCGGTACAAGGCAAATCTGGAAAAGCTGGCCTCCGGCGATGTGAACAAGGTTGCCGAGGTCGTCCGCGACCTGTGGCGCCGTGATCGCGAGCGCGGCCTGTCCGCCGGCGAGAAGCGCATGTTGGCCAAGGCCCGGCAGATCCTGGTGTCCGAACTGGCCCTGGCCGAAGGCACCAACGAACTCAAGGCTGAGGGCATCCTCGACGAGGTCCTGGCTTCCTGATCGGATGCGGGCTCGGCTGCGGCCGGGCCCGCTGATCATGGATCGCCTCCCGACGTGAGCGTCGTCGCCCTGGTTCCCGCTGCCGGGACCGGCGAACGCCTGGGTGCTGCCGTGCCCAAGGCGTTCGTGCCGGTCGCCGGCCGGGAGTTGTTGCTGCACACGGTGGATCGGCTGCTTGCTGCCGCTGTCGATCGTGTTGTCGTCGCGGTCGCTCCCGCCCAGCTGATCCGTACCCGGCAGTTGTTGGCCGATGAGGTGGTGGCCGGTCAGCTGCTGGGCGATCGGGTGACGGTCGTCGTCGGCGGTGCGGATCGGACCGCGTCGGTGGCTGCTGCGCTGGCTGCGGTCGATGCGGACGCGGACGTCGTACTGGTCCATGACGCCGCCCGGGCGCTGGCACCGGAATCTTTGATCCGCTCGGTCGTCGATGCCGTCCGGGCCGGCAGCCGTGCGGTGATCCCGGTGCTGCCGGTGACCGACACGATGCGCGGCGTACGTTCCGACGGATCGCTGGCCGGCGTGGTGGACCGCGACACGCTGCGCGTGGTGCAGACCCCACAGGGCTTCGAGGCGGACGTGCTGCGGTTGGCTCATGCCAGGGCTGCCGCCGAGAACTCCTCGGCCACCGACGATGCGGGACTGGTCGATGCCCTCGGCATCCCGATCGGCACCGTTCCCGGTGACCGTTCGGCCTTCAAGATCACCACTGCCGCCGACCTGGCCGAAGCGGAGCGAATGATGGCAACCGATGCTCCGGATCCCCTGCCGTCGCTGCGGGTGGGCAGCGGGATCGACGTCCATCCGGTCGAGGTCGGCAGGCCCTGCTGGGTCGCCGGTCTGCTGTTCCCCGATGCCGACGGTTGCTCCGGGCATTCCGATGGTGACGTGGCCGCCCATGCCCTGTGCGATGCATTGCTGTCGGCCGCCGGTCTCGGCGACCTCGGGACGATCTTCGGCACCGACGACCCCCGCTGGGCCGCGGCTTCCGGTGCGACCCTGCTGACCGAAGTGCTTGCCCGGGTTCGGGGGGCCGGTTTCGGGGTGGTCAACGCGTCGGTTCAGGTAATCGCGAACCGGCCTCGGTTGGCGCCCCGCCGGGTCGAGGCCGAGCGCGTGCTGTCCGAGGTCATCGGCGCACCGGTGTCGGTGGCCGGCACCACCACGGACGGCCTCGGGCTGACCGGCCGAGGTGAGGGACGCGCGGCAATGGCCACCGCACTGCTGACTCGGTTGCCGGCCCACTCTCGCTGACGGTCGCCCTGCCGATCCGCACTCTCACGGCTCCGCAATCACCGGGGTGGACCGGCGGCGGCCGGGAGTTCGTCCTCGACGAACCGTGGACGTACCGCAAGGCATCCGGCGACAGCCTGCAGCACGACGACCGCACACAATGCCAGCAGCGGCGCAGTCCAGCCGCCGCTGAGGTCGTAGAGGATGCCGAACCCGAACGGCCCGACCGACGCGATCAGGTAGCCACAGCACTGGGTGAAGGCCGACAGCGATGTGGTCGCCATCGATGTCCTCGAGCGGAGCGCGATCAGCGTCAGCGCCAGCGGGAACGCCCCGGTACCGATGCCGATCAGCACCGACAGCACCCAGACGAACGCCGGTGGTACGAACAACAGCCCGACGAACGCGGCCAGGTAACAGGCCGAGAGCGCGATCACCAGCAAGGCGGGCTTGCTGATCCGGCCCAACAACGGCGGCACCAGGGCGGCCAGCGGGATGCCCACCGCGATGGCGATGCCGACCTGCGCTGCCGCCGCCGTGTCGGACATGCCCTCGTCGGTGAGGATCTGCGACAGCCAGCCGAAGACCACGTAGGCCACCATCGACTGGCAGCCGAAATAGACCGCAAGGGCCCAGGCGACCCGGGTGCGGGCCAACGCCGACAACGGCAGCCGGCGGCCGGCCGTCGGCGCCGGTCCACTCGCGGCCCGGCTGCGGATCAGGATCAGCCACGGAATCAGCGCGACCACCGCGACACCGGCCCACATCCCCAGCCCGGTGCGCCAATCGCCGCCCACGGCCCGCTCGATGGGCAGGGTGGCAGCCGCGGCGGCAGCACCTCCGATGGTGAGCAACGTGGTGTACGCCGCCGTCATCAGCGGGATGCGGTCGGGGAAATGCAGCCGAACCAGGCCGGGCAGCAGCACGTTGCCGACCGCGATGCCGGCCAGTCCGACCAGCGAACCGATGAAGAGCGCGGCGGTTCCGGGGATCACCGACCTGATCACCTGCCCGGCGATCAGCGCCAGCAGGGCGATCACGACGGTGCGGTGCGAGCCCAGTCGGGCCGCAAGAACCGGTGCTGCCAATCCCATCACCGCAAACGCCAGGGTGGGTAGCGACAGCAGGACCCCGGTGGTGGCGGCCGGCAGCCCGGTGGCGGCCCGCAGTTCCGGGATGACCGCGCCGAGCGCGTTGACCACCGGCCGGAGGTTGATCGCCAGCAGCAGTACGGCGGTGGTGACCAGCCATCGGGATGCCGGAGCGGGGGCTGGGCTGGTCACCAGCGGAGAATACGGTCCGGCGTGCCGATCATGCCGCCGACCGCCCGGCGATCTCCGTACCGCCGCCCTGCGCAGATCAGTAGCCGGTACTCATGTCGGTACCCCGCGTTGCCCCGTCCCATGGATGTCGCAGTTCAGCCGAACGCAGCCGTTGAAGAACATCCGCCGGTGGCGGTCGGCCACCGATCGGTCAGAGCTGAGGGGACGAAACGATGGCCGTAGCACTGGTTGGCAGGGTCACGTCGACAGCAACCTGAGCTTTTCTGCCTTCTTCGAGCGGGACCACACCCTCCTGGGCTCCGGCCGCCTGGATCGACGACGAGTTCGGGCTCACCGGACGCTTGCGCCCAGCACCTCCACCAGCTCCCGCCGTGAGGAGATGCCCAGCTTGCGGTAGGCGGTGGCCAGGTGACTCTCGACGGTGCGCACCGACAGCACGAGTTCGTCGGCGATGTCCTTGTCCCGCAGACCTTTTGCGGCCAGCCGGCTGATCTCGGCCTCCCGTTTGGTCAGTTGCTCCGGGATCGCGGACGTGTCCGGCGGCGCGGGATGACCAAGAACGGTTCGACTTGCGACGGTGACGGCCCTGGCTCGGCGCGCGACCTCGTCGCCGACCCGGCTGCCGGGTCGGGTCGCCAGTTCCAGACCCAACTGGGCGAGCTCGCCGGCGTGGCCGAACAACCCGAGCCGCAGGTGCATCTCAGCGGCGGTGACCAGCTGGGTGGCGTCACGTCCTGCCCTGGCTCGGATACCGGCCAACCTGGCGGCAGTCAGCTCGGAATGCACGCGGTCGGCAAGGGTTTCGGCACATTCGGCGGCGAGCCGGGTGGCGCCGAACCGGGCCGCGTCGGCCAGGTACCAGAAGGCCGTGGTGACGGCATCGACGGCGGCGGACTCGATGGCGGTCCGGACGGCCAGCGCGCCGGCGTCATCGGCCCGGCCCGCTCCGGCCAGCAGCCAGGCCTCCGCCCACCCCTGCAGGCCAGGAATCAGCGCGGTGGCGTCCGGACCGTTGCTGTCCAGCACCTGCCTGGCCTCGGCGAGCTGCCCGGATTCGGCGAGCACGACGGCCAGTCCGCCGGTCGCCTCGGAACGGAACAGGCCTTCACCCTGCTGCTGTTGCACGGTCGCCTCCCGCAACGCGACCTCGGCGGCGGGCAGGTTGCCGGCCAGGTGGTGGCGCACGCCCTCCAACAGCGGCCAGACCGGTCCGGTCAGCACCGATTCGTCGTCGACCGCGGGCGTGCCGGCTGATTCCAGCATCGACCGGTACGGGCTCGGCCAACGCCCGGAGCCACCGCCGGCCCGCGGCAGCTCCGCCGACCGGTTGCCGAAGATCTCGGCGGTCCCGGCGATCGCGGTGGAGAGGCTGCGCGCCGACTCCGGCTGCGGGTGTCGTGACAGCACCTGGGCCAGCTCGTCCCCGGCTTGCTGCGAGCGGTCCGGCCGGTCGGCGAGGGTGGCGGCGGCCACCCGGACCAGCAGGCTGCGGCGACGGGCGGTGGGCGCCGGCGCCCCGGCAAGCACGGCGTCCGCGATCATGTCCGCGGCCGAGGGTCGCGCGGAGAACAGCGTGAGCAGGGCGGTCACCGATCGATGTTCGTCGGTCGCCCCGGTGGGCAGGTCGGCGGTGAACCGGTCGATCACCTCGATCGCGTCGACCGGCGACCGGAAGCTCCACAACGACAGGGATGCCTGGCTGACCGCGATCCGCCACCTTTCGGGTTCGTCTCGCGCCCGGTCGCACGCCCTGGTCAACGCTGCCCTGGCCTCGTCGGGACGGCCCAGTTCGGCAAGGGCATCGGCCAGCATCACCGCTGACTCCGCCCCGTCGTCGTGACCGATCGCGCGCTCGGCGAACCGGACAGCCTTGGCGGGGTCGATGACGATCAAGGCCTGGGCCGCCCTGAGCAGCAGATCGACATCCGGCCGCCCCGCTGCCGCCTCCTGCCAGGCCGCGCGGCGCAGGAAATCGACGTCCTGCGCAGGTGCGCCGATCAGCTTTCCGGCCAGCGCCCGTCGGCGGGCGGCGCTCAACCCGTGCGCGGCGGCCGCACGCAGCAGCGGATGTGAGAACTGCAGCCGGACAACGCCTCCGCTGGAATCGCTGGTGACGAGGGACCGGTTGTCGAGCTCCATGATGGCGTCGTCCGATGACACCGCCGCCAGGGTGTCGTACGGCAGCGGTTCACCGAGGGCGAGCAGATCGCGGGCCAATGTCGCGTCGGCCGAGAGGTTCTCCAGCCGATCCTGCAACAGCTCGGCCAGCCGGGGTGGCACATCGGCATCACCGGCCCACCACCAGACGCCGTTGACCCGTTGCAGCCGTCCGGCGCCCAGCCCGAACCGGACCAACTCGTTCAGGTACAGCGGGTTTCCCCGGCTGTGCTCCCAGAGCATCTGCGTCGTCATCGCCGCGACCTCGTCGCCGAGCCGGGAACGCAGCAGCCGATTGGTCCCGGCGACATCCAGTGGGGTGAGGTCGATCCGATCCAGCAGACCGTCCTTCCACAACGCCGTCACCGCGTCGGACGGTCGGCCGCCGGGGCGCACGGTGACGAGCGCTCGCGCACCCCGCTGGGCCACCAACGTCAGCAGCGCCTGCGCGGAGTGGTCGTCGAGCAGTTGCGCATCGTCGACCAACACGATCGGAAGCTGCGAACCGGGAAGTGCGGTCAACGAGTTCAAGATCAGGCCGGGCACCAGTGCCGGGTGGAAATTGCCGGATTCGGTGGGCAACAGCGGGCTCAGTGCGGCATAGGGGATCGAGCGGCCTGCCGCGGTGGCCAGCACTCTGATCACCGGAACCGCTGCCAGCGCCGCCGATTCGGTGACGGCAACGGCAAGCGTCGTCTTGCCGACCCCGGCCTCACCGGTGATCACGGTCCCGGAACCGAACCTGATGCTGCGGACTGCGGTGGCCAGTTCGGCCTCGCGGGCAATCAGGTCCATGGCGCGTTCGGACTCCCCAGGGCGCCGGGCGATCAGTCAGTGCAGCTGAGATTACTCCGTGCCACCTGGAGTGACACCCCGTGCTCGCAGGCCCGCCACCACCGTCGACCGGACAGTGTCCGGCAGCGACGCATCGGGAACGCGGAGCGAGCCGAGACCAGTGACGACGGTGCGGTACTGGTCGAGATATTCCTGGCAACCCTCGCAATCGTGAAGATGGTCGAGGGTCCGCCGCCGGGCTGCGGCATCCTGCGCCCCGTCGAGCAGGTCGGTCAGCTGCTCGACGAGTTCGGCACAGGTCAGGTCTTCGGCCATGGTCGCCCCGTCACGATTCCACCCTCACGATTCCAGCCTAGCCACCGCAAGAGGTCCGGCGTCGGCCGAGCGATCCCGGCGCAGGGAGATCCAGGTGATCAGCGCGCCGGTGCCGGCCGTCAACGCCACCAGCAACCAGCCGGCGCTGTGGACGCCCTGCGCCGCTCCGATCAGGCCGAAGCAGAGTGCAATCGGCAGGAACACGAGCCAGGACACCGAGCTCACCCCCGAGGCGACCCCCGCCCTGACGGCGGAAGGAATCTCGTCGTGCAGCAACCGGGTGACGTGAATGCCGCACGCCACCATGAGCAGCGCGAGCACGATCTGGGCGATCGTCACGACGATCAACGAGGTGGCAACGGTGAGCACCGCCGCGGCCGCCGTCATTGCCACCGCCACCCCCGCTGCGCGAGGCGGTCGGCGCAATCCCAGCCGGCCGGCGACCACACCGCCGAGACCGAGGGCGGACATCAGCGCAGCCCAGTGCGGGCCGTAGAACACCGCCGGAGCAGCGAGGGCGACCAGCCACAACGGCCCGAACTCGAAGATCAGTTGCAGGACAACAGCACTCAGCGCCGCGAGCGTCACGATCGGCAGCAGCCGGCGGCGGTCGGTGATGGACCGTAACGTCACCACCACCTGGCTCCGCAGCGACTGCGGTGCGGACGCCCTGTGCAGCAACGGTTCCCGGAAGCGCAGGTAGGCGACCACGGACAGCAGCACGATCGGCACCGTCAGGAAGTAGGTGAATCTGGTGCCGACGACCGCGGCGAGCAGTCCGCCGAGCAGCGAACTCACCACCAGGGAAGCACTTTCCAGCGCCCTGATCCGGCCGATCCGACGTTCGAAATCGTCCGCTGCCGCCGGTCTCTTCGAGCAGCGTGTCGTAGACGATGGCCTCCATCGTGCCGGAGTACATCGCGAAGTAGCCGCCGAGCAGCAGCGCACTGCAGATGTAGGACGCGACGCCGGTGCTCAATCCGCCGATCAACGCGCTCGCGGCCAACGCCAGGCTGGCGATCACCAGCACGCCGCGCCGGCTCCACCTGTCGGCCAGCAATCCGGACGGCAACTCGAAGATCGGCACCACCGCTGCGTAGGCCGCAGCCATCACCCCGACAGCGGCGGCGTCGAAGCCGATCTCGCTCATGAACAGCTTTTCGATCGGCGCCCAGAGCAGGAAGCCCTGCAGCATGACGGCGACCTGGAGCGGCAACAGGCGGGTGGCAATGGCGGAGCGGGAACGCCTCGGTGATGCGGTCATGAAGGTGCAGTGTCACCAGGCGTCCCGGCGTTACAGGAGTTTCTGCTCGGGATCGACGGAGAAGTAGCGGTCCAGCTCTTCGCGGACGAAGGCCCTGGCCCGATGCAACAACACCCGCTGATTCGCGGCGGAGATGTCCAGGATCAGGCACACCTCGGCAGCGGTGAAGCCCTCCACATCGCGCAGGGTGATCGTCGCCCGCTGCCGTTCGGGCAACCGGCGCAGCGCGTCGGCCAGCCGATCGCGGGTCTCGGCGGCGATGATCGCGTCCTCGGGCTCGGGCGACCTGCTGGTCGGCCACGGGGCCGGGAATTCCCGCCAGTGCCCGGGAAAGGATTCGTCGGGACCCTGAAAACGATCGGGATCGACGGTCGGGCCGGAAAGCGGCACCACCCGGAGTTCCCGGGAACCCCGGCGCTGCGCGGTGTTCGCCAGGATCCGGTACACCCACGTCCGCACCGACGATCGGCCCTCGAACCGGTCGATACCTTCGATCACGGCCAGCCAGGTGTCCTGGACGACTTCCGCCGCGGAGGCGGAAGTGGACACATAGGAGCGGGCCACCCGCAGCATGCCGGCGGACCAGGATTCCAGCAGGGCGACGAACACCGTCTCGTCCCGGGCGCGCAGCAGCGCCACCAACCGCTCATCCGGCGGCAGGGCTCCGCGCGTCACTTCACCGGGAAGGAATGGTGCTCGTGGGTGACGATCCACCGATCGCCGTCCTTGCGCAGCCCGATGGTCAATCGCAGCCGGTTGTCCGGGTCGGCCGCCAGTTCCTCCTTGGATCCGCACCGCAACAGCGCATGCGCGAAGGCGACATCGCTCCCGGCGGTCACGTCCAGCGACACGATCTCGAAGGACGCACCCTGTGCCTGCCACTGGAAGAACGGCGGCCACGTCTCCCGGTAGGCGTCGATGCCCTGGACGCCGTCGTTCGGCGGCGGAACGTCGAACATCACGATGTCGTCGGCGTGATCGGCCAACACGACTTCGAGGTCGCCGGCGTGCACCGCCTCGGCCCAGCGCAGGATCAGCTCCCGGATGGCCGCTTCATCGTCGGTTGTCGACTTCTCGTCGCTTCTCATGGTCATAGACAAGAAGACGACAACGACGGCGTCAACTCATCGCCCCGCCGTACCTCCTCGGTCAGGCCGGTGCCACACCGAGGCCGAAATGCACCCCGGTCAACTCTTCCGACATCGTCCACAGCCGCTTCGCGGCCTCCGGATCGCTGGCCTTCGCCGTGCGGCCGACCAGGGTCGGATGCCCGCGCAGTTCGAGTGGACCGTCCGGGCCGAGGTAGCTGGCCCCGGGAAGATCCTGCGATGCCGCGAAGAGCGATGGTAGGGCGCCCTTCTCGTCGCTCTGGGCGATCACCAGGTTGCCGATCCGCATCCCGGCATCGCTGAGCCAGTGCCCGGAGTGGGACTGCAGATTGGTGGACGAGTACCCGGGGTGCGCCCCGAAGGATCGGACCGACGACCCGGCGGCGGTGAGCCGGCGTTGCAATTCCAGGACGAACAGCAGGTTGGCCAGCTTGGACTGCCGGTACGCGGCCCACGCGTCGTACTTGCGGGTCCGCCAGTTGAGATCGTCGAAATCCATGCTGCCCCTGCGGTGTTCACTGGACGAAACGGTCACCACCCGATCGGTCACCTGCGGCAGCAACAGGTTCGTCAGCGCGAAATGCCCGAGATGGTTCGTACCGAACTGCATCTCGAAACCATCGGCGGTGCGGGCGGCCGGGATGGCCATCACCCCGGCATTGTTGACCAGCACGTCGATGTCGCCGTCGAGATCCTTGGCGAACTCTCGGATCGACGCCAGATCGGCAAGATCCAGCCGGCGCACCTCAGTGGTGCCGGAGAGGGAAGCGGCGGCCCGGTCGCCGCGCTCGGTGTCCCGCACCGCCATCACCACACGCGCACCGGCACGGGCGAGTTCCCTGCTGGTGACGAACCCGAGGCCGCTGTTGGCGCCGGTCACCACGACGGTGCGTCCGCTCCATGAGGAGAGTTGTGCTGCTGTCCATGGGGTCGATGTCATGGACACCAAAGTAGGCATCGACTACATTGTTGTCAACGCCTACATCGACCGGGTGTACGAGCACCTGCTGCTGACGGAAGGACTCTGCCCGGATGACCGCGCCAGCCCGCTATCACCACGGGGACCTGCGTGCCGCCCTGATCGCCCGGGCCACCGAGGTCATCGCGACGGGGGGTGTCGACGCGCTGTCGCTGCGCGAGTTGGCGCGGGACATCGGTGTGAGTCATGGTGCACCCGGTCGGCACTTTCCGGACAAACAGGCCCTGCTGGATGCGGTGGCGCTCAACGGTTTCGGCCGGCTACGCGATGTACTGCTCGATGCGTTGCGCCGGCGCGGTTCGGATCCGTTCGCCGATCAGCTGGTGAGCCTGGCGACGGCCTATGTGCAGTTCGCCACCGGTCAACCGTCGTTGTTGGCGGTGATGTTCGCGGCCAAACACCGCAGGCAGGCGCCGGCCGAGCTGCGCTCGGCCGTCGACGAGACCTTCGCCGCACCGCTGCAGGCGGTCCGGGACGCCCAGGCCCGCGGCGAGGTGGCGGCCGGTCCGGTCGACGAGTTCGGCACCGCAATCCTGTCCACCATGCACGGCTATGCGGCACTGGTCGCCGGCGGATTGTTGACGCCGGACGACACGGCCGAGCTGACGACAACGATCAGGCTGCTGGTGGACGGGCTTCGTCCACGCTGACCCCGGCTACGCGGCGCGCACCTCGCCCACCGGTCCCGCCCAACGCTTCCGCAGCCACCTGTCGTGGCTCGCCACCAGCACTGTGCCGGGCGCCGACCCGATCGCCTCCTCGAGTTCGGCCGCCAGGGCCAGTGAGATGTGGTTCGTCGGCTCGTCCAGCAGCAACAGTTCGGTGGCGGCCGAGACCAGGATGGCCAGCGCCAGCCGCCGCCGTTGGCCGACACTCAAAGTATTGACAGCAGCATCGATCTCGCGCTCGGTAAGCAGGCCGAGGCCGCCGAGCAGCTCGGCACCGTCCGGGCCGACCGCGCGCGAGAAGACGGTGCGCGCGGATGCAGCCGGGTCGTCGAACATGACGTCCTGCTCGAGCAGTCCGATCGACCTTGCCGTCACCCGCACAGTGCCGGACGGTGCCGGCAGCCGGCCGCGCAGCACGGCGAGCAGGCTCGACTTGCCGGAACCGTTCGCGCCGGTCAGGAGCATTCGTCCGCCGGTCGGCACGTCCAACCGGGCGATCCGCACCCGGCCCGGCACCTCCAGATCCCTGATCTGCACGGCCATCTCGTCGGTGGCGTGGGTGGTCGGGACAGCGGTGATGGATGTCCGGAACCGCAGTGGGTCCGGTGGCCGGGCAACGGCGGTGCGCTCCGCCACCTCCAGTCGCCGCTCAGCGTCGTGCACCCGACGGGCCAGCGCGCGTTCGACATTGCCGCCCTTGAACTGGTAGATGAACTTGTCGTTGTCCCGCGGACCGCGGTTGTGCGCGATCGCATCGGTGCCGATCGACGCCCGTCGCCGCAACTCGGCCAGTTGGTCCTGCTGGTCGGCGTACGTCAGCTCCCACCGCCGCCTGGCTTGCGCCTTGTGCGTCAGGTAGCTGCTGAAACCGCCCCCGTACCGGCGGCCGCCGAGGCCGTCGGTACCGAAAGCGCTCGGGTCCAGATCGACGATCCCAGTGCACACGCGATCCAGGAACATCCGGTCATGACTGGCCGCGATCACGATCCCGGGCAGGCCGGTGAGGAACTCCTCCAGCAGCTCCATCGCACCGTCGTCGAGGTGGTTGGTCGGTTCGTCGAGCAGGACGCAATCCGGTCGGGTGGTGATCACCGCGGCCAGCGCCAACCGGGTGCGCTCGCCACCGGACAGCGATGCGACCGGGCGATCACGGTCGATCGCGGCGATCCCGAGCCGCTGGGCTGCGATCTCGGCCCGGCGGTCGGCGTCCCAGGCATCGTGCGCCTGTGCCCATTCGAGCACCTGGGCAAAGGCTTTCGCGGCTGCCGGATCGGTGTCGATGCTGCTGCTGAGGATCTCGACGTCCCTGGTCGCGGCGTGCAGCGGCGCCAACGCCTTCGCCATCACCTGCGCGACTGTGCCGTCCAGTGTTGGCTCCTGCGGCAGATAGACCGCATCGGCAGGGACAGCGATCGATCCATTGTCCGGTGGCTCGATACCGGCGAGAAGCCTGAGCAGGGTGGACTTCCCGGCGCCGTTCTCGCCGACGAGACCGATCCGGTGGCCGGCGCCGGCCCGCAGATCGATGCCGGCCAACACGGTCCGTCCGGCATAGGACTTGGTCAGATCAGTGACCTGCAGAACAGTGGGAGATGGCATCGCGGCAGCCCCAGTGAAGTGGAGAGGATCGAACCCACCGGGTATGGCTGGCCTGGTCGGTCAGCGAACCTCGGGCGCGGGTCTGGGCGATGTCAGCGATCCATAGTGCCGACCACTGTACGTCGCTCTGACCCGCGCCGTCCAGACAATTCTCACCGGCCACACCGAATCGTCTGTGCTGCAGCTGATCCGGTTGCCGGTAGACCCTGCCGCTCACCCTCCCAGTCTGCGATACGCCCGGACGGCGAGCGGAGCGAAGACGAGGCTGATCGCGATCGGCCAGCAGATGGCCAAGGTGAGAGCATGCTCCGACAGACCGCTGCCGTCGTTCCACCCGGGGTTGCCGAACAGTTCCCTGGTGGCCGATGCCGTCGCGGACAGCGGATTGACCGACGCGATCGCGCCGAGCCAACCCGGCATGGTCGCCGGGTCGACGAACAGGTTGGACAACATGCTCACCGGCCAGACGAGAATCTGCACCGCGGCAACGGATTCCGGGCCCCGGGCCGTCACACCGACGAAGATGCCGACCCACAGCAGCGAGAACCGCAGCAGCATCAGCAGCCCGAATGCTGCCGCGGCGCCGGCCAGCCCGTTGGACCAACTCCAGCCGAGCAGCACCCCGGTGACCATCAACAGCACCAGGCCGAGAACACTGTTGATCATGTCGGCGATGCACCGCCCGAGGACCACCGCGACGCCGCTGATCGGCAGTGACCGGAAGCGGTCGGTGACTCCCTTCGCCGCGTCGGCGTTGACCGCCGTCATGGTGGACTCCAGGCCGAAGAGCATGGCCATGGTGAAGATTCCGGGCATCAGGAACAGGTAGTAGTTGCCGGCGTAGTCGGTGTCGGGACCGGCGATCGCACCGCCGAACAATGCCCCGAACATGAAGGTGACGAGCACCGGGAAGAACAGCCCGACCAGGAACGCGCCCGGCTGGGCACGCCAGTGCCAGAACTGCCGTCGGGTGAGCAGCCAGGCGTCGCCCAGCGCGGATCCGGTGCCGCGCACCGTGAGCTCGTCGTGGTGGGTGGCGATCAGACTCATCGGCGTGCCGCCTCGTCGGTATCGGCGGCCGGCCGACCGGTCGTGCTGGTCAACTGTAGGAACACCTCGTCGAGAGTCGGCCGTCGCACGGCGATGTCGAGGGGATCGATGCCGTACTCGCCCAGCAACGTGGACAACGCCACCAGAGCCCGGGTCCGGTCGGCCACCGGAATGCGGAGCTGCGCTGTCGCTTCGTCGACCACCATCTCGCCGGCGGCGAACCGCTGTGCCGCGCGCTGCAACCGCTCCAGCTCAGCCGGATCCGGCAGCGTCACGTCGAGCCAGTCGCCGCCGATCGCCGACTTCAACTCCTCGGGGGTACCGCGGCCGACCACCCGCCCGGCCGAGAGCATGGTGATCCGGTCGGCGAGTTGGTCCGCCTCCTCCAGGTACTGGGTGGTGAGCAGCACCGTGGTGCCGCTGCCGACCAGTTCGCGGATGGCGGCCCAGACCTCCCGTCGTCCCTGGGGATCAAGACCTGTCGTCGGTTCGTCCACGAACAGCACCGTGGGCGCGACCACCAGCGCAGCTGCCAGGTCGAGCCGCCTGCGCATACCTCCGGAATAGCCGTCGACCTTCCGGGCAGCCGCCTCGGTCAGCGAGAACCGTTGCAGCAGTTCATCGGCACGTCGTGCCGCCGCTGCCGCGGACAGGTGGTTCAGCCGCCCGATCAGCAGCAGGTTCTGTCGCCCGGTCAGCACGTCGTCGACCGCGGCCGCCTGACCGACCAAACCGATCCGCCGACGGACCTCTCGGCCCTGGGTGCGGACGTCGAACCCGGCCACCCGTGCGGTGCCGCCGTCGGCGCGCGTGAGGGTGGTCAGGATCCGGACGGTGGTCGACTTCCCGGCCCCGTTCGGCCCCAGCAACCCGTGCACGGTGCCGGCGTCGACCCGCAGATCCAGCTCGACCAGACCGGTCCCGGCGGGGGAGCGCGGGTACTGCTTGCGCAGTCCCCGGACATCGACGGCCGGTCCCGGTCCGGGCGGTGGTGGCTGATGCATGCGGGCCTCCTGAAATCTACCGTACAGCGTACGGTACGCCGTACGGTAGGACAGAACGAGGCAGGGCCGGAGAATGTTCCCGTGATCGAGAAACAGCCGCCGAAAACCGGCGCCGACGACCCCGCTCGCAGCCTCGCGGTGCTCTGGGGACCGCAGGACCGGCCGGGACGTTCCGGCGTCACGGTTCGGGCGATCGTCGAGGCGGCCATCGGACTTGCCGACGCGGACGGCCTCGACGCGGTCTCCATGCGCGCCATCGCCGACAAGCTGGGGACCGGGACGATGACCCTCTACACGCACATCCCCGGCAAGCCGGTGCTGATCGAGCTGATGATCGACACCGCCGCCGGCCGGCTCTACCGGGACGTCGACGAACCAGCGTCACAACCGGGTGGCTGGCGCGGCGGACTGCAGTTCATTGCCCGCCGGAACTGGGAGGGGTACCTGCGACATCCCTGGCTGTTGCAGGTGATGGGCGCCCGCCCGGTGCTCGGTCCGCAGATCAACCGCAAGTACGAGGCCGAGCTGCGGCCTTTGGACGGTATCGGGTTGACCGACGTCGAGATGGACAGCGTGCTGACCGTGGTCCTCACCTACGTCGAGGGTCTTGCCCGGTGGCAGGTGGGCCTGCTCGCCACCCGGGACACCAGCGGACAGTCGGACGTCGATTGGTGGAGCTCGATGGAGCCGGCACTGGCCGGGCTGATGGACCCCGCGGGATTCCCGCTCGGCTCGCGGGTCGGCCGGGCCGCCGGTGACTATCACCAGAGCGTCGGTGACCCGATCCACGAGCTGGACTTCGGGCTCGGACTCATCCTCGACGGGGTCGCGCGTCTGGTCGACCGTTCCGACGTGGCACCCTGATCGCCATGACGACGATCGCGATCCTGGGCGCGGGCAAGATCGGTGAGGCCATGCTGGCCGGGTTGTTGGCCGGCGGCCGTTCGCCGGACTCGCTGATGTTCACCGAGCGGTACCCGGATCGCGTCGCTGAGCTGACCCAGCGCTACGGCGTGCCGGGAGTGGAGACCGACGAGGCCGCCGCAAAGGCGGACGTCCTGATCGTCGCGGTCAAGCCGCAGGACATCGAACCGCTGCTGGTGACGCTGGCCGCCGCCATCACCCCGGGAACCTTGGTGGTGTCCCTGTGCGCGGGGCTGCCCACCTCGCTGTACGAGCGGCACCTGCCGGCCGGGACGCCGGTGGTCAGGGTCATGCCGAACACCCCGATGCTGGTGGGGGAGGCGATGAGTGCGATCTCCGCCGGATCCCACGCCGACGAGGAACACCTGCAGCTGGTGCAGGACATGCTGTCCACGGTCGGCAAGGTGGTGCGGGTGCCCGAGGCGCAGCAGGATGCCGTCACGGCGTTGTCGGGGTCCGGCCCGGCATACTTCTTCTTCCTGGTCGAGGCGATGATCGACGCCGGCATCCTGCTCGGCCTGCCGCGCGCAGTGTCCACCGAACTGATCATCCAGTCGGCAGTGGGTTCGGCGAAGATGCTGCGGGACTCCGGCGAGCATCCGGTCACGCTGCGGGAAGCGGTCACCTCGCCGGGCGGAACCACCATCGCGGCGATCCGCGAACTGGAGAACCACCGGGTCCGCGCCGCACTGCTCAGTGCCATCGAGGCAGCGGCCCTGCGCTCGGCCGAGCTGGGCAAGGCGCACGACCCGGCCTGATCCCGGATCCGGGGTCAGGACGTCGCCGCCGCGCAACCGACCGCCGGATCGGTGGTCGTCGGTCGCTCGGTGACCTCGAAGCTGCCGGCCGCCGGTCGCAGCCGGACCACGAGGTCCTGCGGTTCGCCGGTCACCAGCAGCGGGTACTGCCCGGCCCCTGGCACCACGTGGAAGCGGACCTGATCGGTGATCGACGACGAGCCGGTCACCGCGCAGCTGTCGATCAGGGTGACCTCCGGTAGCCGTTCCATGGTGATCACGGTGTTGCACCCGGTGCCGGTCTCGGTGCGCAGGTCGCTCTGCAGTTCCGAGGTCGCGTACCGGCAGGCCTGCCGGGTGTCGCCGCCGGCGTAGGCGGTCAGGAATGTCGTTGCGACGTCCTGCGCCGTCCGCGGGTCGGCGATCGGCGACGGAGCGGTGACGGTGGTGCTCAGCGCCGACGCCGGCGCCGGGGTCGGTGTGGACGACGTTCCGGGATCGGCTGCTCCGGTCCCACAGCCGGCGACTCCGAAGGCCATGGCGCCCAGCGCAACTGCCGGCAGGAACACCCGACGCGCGCGGTGCCGCCGTTCAGTACTGCGCGCGGTCGAGTCCGGCGTTGTAGCCATCGCGCACCTCGCCCTCGTAGTCCAGCAGGCTGGACGTGTCGCCGAACAGGGCGGTTCCCTGACACCAGCGCTCGAACGCCTCGATCCGCTCGGCCGAACCGGGACCGGCGGCGTAGATGTCGTCGTAGGCGAGCAGGCGTCCATCGGGCTCGGTGAACAGCGCGGCATCGGGGACTGCCGCGGTGTCGACCGTGGCGGTCTGGCCGACGGCGACGCCGGTGCTCGGATTCAGCTCGCTGATCACCGGTAGACCGAGCTGGGACAGCGAGGTCACGGTCGCGCTCGACAGATGCGTCAGGGCGCCGGCGGAGGCCTGGTTGACCATGTTGTGGTGATCGGACGCGATGCCCTCGTGGGTGCCGATCACGTCGTCGACCAGCATGTTGTTGAAGATGCCGATGCCCGCGGAGAGAATCCTGCCGGGTAGGCCGGTCGCGCCGACGATCTCCTTGCCGACCACGACGATCGTCTTCGTGCCGGAGCGCATCTCCTCGACCTTCGCCGCGGCCTCGGCGTCGGAGGCCCCGAAGGAGTTCACGTCGGTTTGGGTGAGCAGGCCGAAGACCTGCGCGGATGCCGCCGTGTGCGCCCGCAGTTCCAGCACTTCGCGGTGGTAGGCGGCGGAGTCGCCGGTGGCATTGGCCAGCTCGGCCTCGTGCAGGCCCTCGGCCGCGCCGACCCCGGATGACGTGAGCCAGCCGGCGTAGAGGGTCTCGCGGACGTCGGTGTTGTCGGTGTCCTGGTAGAGCCAGGTCAGCGCCCGCGCCACCGAGGTGTTCGGAACGGTGTCGCCATACATCGAGACGTCCGGCGGCTGGCCGAAATCGACTCGGGCGACGGAACTCTCGCCCGGGATGCCGGACGGGAACAGGCCGCCGGTTGCCGGCTGGCCACCGGCCTCGCCGATGATCGAGCCCATGTAGCGGGCGGTGATGTTCGCGACGCTGTCCCTGATCTCACCCGACAGTTCCGACGGCATCCCCTGCGGCAGCCACCGGCCCAGTCCGTCGTCGCCCAGCGCCACCGCGGTGAGCACGTTGTAGGCGACGTCCCCCGCGGCCTGCGGATCACCGTTGGGCCCCGGGTTGCTCATCACGTCGAGCAGGTCGCCGAGCTGGTCGGCTCCGTCGCCCTCCCACGAGCGGTGCAGCAACCACATCAGGTTGCCGGCGGCCGGATCGGCGGAGCGGCCGGTTGCCGGGTCGATCGGTCCGCCGGTGAACAGTGCGGACGTCGGGTCGGGTCGGGCGGAGTACTGATCGAGGACGGCGCCGAGCGGATCCGGCCGCCCGATCGGCGGATCGCTGAGCGGCTCGGCACCGTTGAAGCGCTCGTTGCCGTAGCCCTGCCACGGATCTCCACTGCCATCGGGTCGACTGCGTTCCCAGTCGATCGCCGACTGCCCGACCGCGTCCAGGTAGCTGGGCGGGAATTGCACGCCGGTCCGCAAGTAGTCGGTCGCGGTGACCACCCATCCCGGCTGGACGCCGCCGCGGTCGTCGTGGGTGAGGTCGGCGATCCAGTCGGCGGAGACGTGCGAGGTCGCCTCGCTGTCGGTGGCGGCGGCCAGCACCGCCGCCGACATGGCGAACAGCCGTGAATCCAGCTGGTAGTCCTCGTTGCCGTCCTGGCCGCCGCCCCAGAAGTGTTGGTAGTCACCGAGTTCTCCCGGCAGTTCACGGAAGTAGTCCTGGCCGAGCGATGTCGACAACGCGGTCGCGAAGTCCGGGTCGTCGGCGTACCTGCCGTACTTGTCCAGGACGTCCTCGAGCCTGGCGGAACGTTCCTCGGGCAGCAGGGTGACCTCGTTGATCCCCTTCAACTCGTCCTCGGCCTGGGCCGCCAACTGCTGCATCCGGGTCAGGTGCAGAACCCGGAAGGACCCGCTTCCCATCCCGCCCTGGGCGAGCAGCGCCGAGCCGGCGCCCGCGCCGGCCGACTGGCCGCCCCCGTTCCAGGACGCGGTCAACGCCGCGCTGCAGGTCTGGGCCGAGGTGTTGCAGCGCACTGCGAGAGCCCGGTAATCCGCGTCGATCAGGGACATCGCGCTGTTTGCCGACGTCATGGCCGCCTTGTGGGCGTCGGCCTTGGCGAAGTCGGCCGATGCGGTGCTGCCGATCAGGCCGGACAGCGCCGAGCTCGCCTGCTCGTACCTGGCCAGCTGGTGGTCGTAACGGACCCGGATGTCGTCGACGTCGCGGCGGCCGGCAGCGAGCACCACCTGATGCTCGTCGACCGAGGTCCGGGCGGCGACCAGCCGCTGTGCCAACGCGGGGAGGCCGGTGGCCAGCACGCCGATGTCGGAATCGCACAGATCGGCGGCGGTCTCGACCCAGGTTTGCCGCAGCTGCGTCCTGGTGTCGGTGACCGCCTCGCCGACCAGGGCGAGGGACTGTTCGATGTCCGCCAGTTGCTCGGACAGTCGGGTCACCTGTGCGGGGTGATCGCCGAGGTAGGGGAACAACGCCTCCGACCTGCTCATCTCAGATCGCCGGATGCCCGGATGGCGAACCGCCGGGGGTGAAGGTGCCGATCGCGCTCCGTTCGACGAGTTGGTAGACCCTCGCGCCCTGCTGCACCTTGCCGCCGAGGGCGGCGAGTTCGTCCCCGATCAGGCCGAGGCCCTCGGCCCAGGCCCGCCCCATCGCACTCACCGCGTCACCGATGCCCAGGCCCGCGTCGGGAGGTGCGACCGAGCCGATGATGGCGTTCGCCAACTCCGACGCCGTCGTGGATTCCGACCGGATGCCCGCCAGCTGCAGGCCGGCGGTCTCCATCGCAACCGTGTCGACCTCGAGTCGGTCCGGCGATGACATCGCGGCCCCCCTTACTCGATCCCGGTGCTCGATCCTGGTGCTCGATCCCGGTGCCCGGTCGGTGACGATCCGACGGGACCGTACACGTTGCACCGGGTTGCCGGTAACCCGTGCACATCGGGCAGTCGGTGATCCGCCGCCCAGCCGATCGGCGCGCCTGGCCCTGGCCGCAGCCCGGTCCAGGTGATGATCTTCGACGTGGACAGCACGACCGTGGCTGCGCTCTCGGTGGTCGCCGTGGCGTTCGTGTTCGGCGTCCTGGCGGCTCCCTATGGACTCGCCCTCGAACTGCCGCCGGTGACGGTGGCGCTCGCGGTGTTCGCCGGCACCGCCGGGTTCGCCTGCGTGATGGTGCCGGTGGTGATGGATCTGGTGCCGGATGCCGCCGGACGACGCGCGCGCTGGGCGCTGATGGTTGCTCCGCGGATTGCCAGGATCTGGCGGCTGGCCGGCCGGAACGCGACCGGCGCCCGTACCGCGCTGCTGGTCGACCGGAGCAGCGCGGTGGTGCAGCGGTGGGGGATCCGGCCGGTTGCCCTGCTGGCCCCGGTTGTCGGCCGTTGGCTGGTGCCGGCCGCGGGCATCGCCCTCGGAACCGACCGGCTGCACTTGATCGCTTGGGCGGTCGCCGGCTGCGCGGTCTGGGCGGCGGTGCTGACCGCCGCCTTCGACCTCCTGCTGGCGGTGCTGCGCTGAACCGCAGCTGAAACCGAACGGTGGCGTCAGGCCATCTCTGGCACCCGCAGGTGTGCGACCAACAGATCGAACTCGGCCACATCCAGCACGTCCACCCCGGCGTCCCGGGCGGCCCGCTTGCGCATCTGCATGGCCGAATCGCGGGTGGCTTCCATCGCCTGCCGGCTGTCGTAGGTGGTCGAGGTGACCGCCCGTCCGCTCATCCGATCGACGAACAGGCTCGCGCTGCAGAAGCCGTCGAGATCCTCCATCGCGGGCAGGGTGGCCATCTTGAACATGTCGACGCCGCTGTCGATCCCGGCCGGGTCGCCGTGGGTCCAGACGGCACGAACGCAGGCGCCCTGGTGCGAGTGGTGGTTGCGGTGCAGGACGGCGATCTCCCATTCCTCGACGAACGGGATGCCGCCGAGCAGCTTGCCGGCCCGCTCGCGGAGCGGGGTCACGGCAGCATCGCTGGCCCGCATCAGATCCTGCGATTCCCAGGCGCTGGTGACGATGCACCGGCCCGAACCGCGGTCGGCCATCATCGACAGGCCGACGCAACCGGCCATCGCCTGCAGTTCGGGCAGCAGTTCGCCGCGGACGAAGTCCAGGCCGGCGTCGATCGAGGATGCCCTGGCCTGCAGCGAGGTTGATCGTGCGTACATTGACGCACCCCCTTGGTGAAGGAGGCAGCGCCCCGGCGGCGCTGCCGGAACACCCACGATCCTCTCCTGCCGCCGCCGCCGCAATCCGCGGAACCGGCGCCGGCATCAACGATCGGGCGGCCCGATCGAGCCGCCCGGGGACGGTCGGTCACTCCTGGCCGACCCCACACCGACCCGATGGGGTGAATCCGCCGTCGTGATGGCCGCTGCCAGCGGAAACTGGGCATCGCATTATTCCCACCAGTAACGCTAGAGTTCAGCAAGCACGTGCGTATGGTGTCCGCCGGAGGGGAAGCCCGGTGGCGCGAAACGTGCCGGAAGACGGTGCCCTGATGCCCGCTCGCGACGATCGACCCCCGGGGGAGAATCTGCCCCGGGACCCCACGCTGGCCGAAATGCGATTCTTGACCGTCGCGGAGGTCGCGTCGCTGATGCGTGTCTCCCGGATGACCGTGTACCGGCTCGTGCACTCCGGCGAGCTGCCGGCGGTTCGGGTCGGCCGCTCCTTCCGGGTACCCGAGCGCGCCGTGCACGACTACCTGCGCACCGCGTTCAACGACGTCGGCTGACGGCGTTCGGGGGTTGGCCCGGCCGGTAGGATGGCCCGGATCCGGCAAACCGTCGGGCTGGCGGCCGTCGTCCGGTTCGCCTGCGCTCACCTCGGCGTCGGGACGGTCCATCGACCGCGTCGACACCCGCCACACCTGGAGAGATCACCCTCATGGGCTCTGTCATCAAGAAGCGTCGCAAGCGGATGGCCAAGAAGAAGCACCGCAAGTTGCTGCGCAAGACCCGAGTGGCCCGTCGCAAGGCCGGCAAGTAGCTCAGGCGCGTGGCGGGGTGACCTGCCGCGATCAGTGGAGGAGTGCGTGCGATGGCGGGTCTGATCGTCCTGGTGACGGGAGTGACCAGGTTCATCGGTTCGCAGCTCGCGGGTCGGCTCGCCGAACATCCTGCTGTCGAGCGGGTCATCGGAGTCGACGCGGCGCTTCCTGAACCGGCCGCCAGAACCCGGATGGGCGCCGCCGACTTCGCCCGCGTGGACATCCGGAACCCGTTGGTGGCCAGGGTGATCGAGGCCGCCGGGGTGGACACGGTGGTGCACGCGTCGGCGTCGGCGACCCCGGCGTCGTCGGCCGCCCGCAGCATGGCCAAGGAGATGAACGTCCTCGGCACGATGCAGTTGCTGGCCGCCTGCCAGCGGTCGGAGAGCGTGCGGCACCTGGTCGTCCGGTCCACCGGCGCCGTCTACGGCGCGTCCTCGCGGGATCCGGCGATCTTCACCGAAGACATGTCGGCCCGTTCGGTGCCGTCGTCCGGTCCAGGGCGCGACGCCATCGACATCGAGGCCTATGTCCGCGGGTTCGGCCGACGGCGGCCGGACGTCCGGATCGCGGTGCCTCGTTTCGCGGACATCATCGGGCCGACCGTCGTCACCCCGCTGACCCGCTACTTTGCCCTGTCGCCGGTGGTACCGATGGTGCTCGGCCGGGACGCCCGGCTGCAGCTGGTCCACGAGCAGGACGCGGTCGGAGTGATGGAACACCTTGCGGTCGGCGACTTCTCGGGGACGGTGAACGTGGCGGGGGACGGGGCCATCACCCTCGCGCAGGCGATCCACCGGGCGGGTCGGATCCCGCTCGCCGTGCCGTCGATCGCCCTGGACGGACTGTCCCGGACGATGCGCACCCTGCGACTGGGCGGTTTCTCACCCGGCCAGGTCAAGCTGCTGTCCGCCGGCCGGGTGCTGGACACCACCCGGCTGATCGAGCGGGCCGGCTACACACCCGCTTTCAGCACCATCGAGGCCTTCGACGATTTTGCGGCCGCGCTGCGGCCGGCTCTCGCGGCATCGACGGTCCGGCACCTGGAGGTCCGGGTGGCGGAGGCTGTCGGCACGTCGGCGCTGCCGATCGCCGCCGCACGGCCCCGCGCCGTCGGCCGGGCCTCCACCAGCCCGGCGGAACCGTTCGAGCCGGCCTCGGAAAGTGGCGAGGTCGGGCCCGATCCCGTCGCCGACCCGATGGCCGCCGATGAACTGGGCGTTCTCGACCAGCAACGGATCGGCCGTCCGCGGCTGGTCGGCATCACCGGTGAGGCGGCCGGCACGCCCCGCCGCAGGAGGACCCGATGAACGACGTACCAGCCGGCGGCCGACAGCCCCGTCCGGCCGCCAAGGCCGCCTCGAACCCCGCACCAGCGAGCACTTCACCAGCGAGCACTTCACCAGCGAGCCTTCACCAGCGAGCCCTTCACCAGCGAGCCCTTCGCCAACGAGCACGGCATCGTCGGGCATTGCACCTTCAAGTGCAGTGCCGACCGAGCAGGCTGCCGCACCGGGCCAGGACAACCTGCCGGTCACCGAGCTCCTGACGCCGCCCGCCCGTCAGGTGCCTGCGGCGCCGCCCGCCGAGACCGGGTGGAAGCGCGGCCTTGCCGGCTCGCTGGCCTTCGTCCGGCGGCGGATGACCGGCGATTACGAGGTCGACGATTTCGGGTACGACCCGGACTTCACCGATCACGTGCTCGTGCCGCCGTTGAAGGTGTTGTACGAGAAGTGGTTCCGCATCGAGACGCTCGGCATGGAGAACATCCCGGACACCGGCGGTGCGCTGCTGGTGGCGAACCATTCCGGCACGGTGGCCGTGGATGCGCTGATGACGGCGGTGGCCCTGCGCGAGCACCACCCGCAGAAGCGCCCGCTGCGGATGCTGGGCGCCGATCTGGTCTTCCAGACCCCGTTCCTGGGTCCGATCAGTCGCAAGGCCGGCAACACCCTGGCCTGCAATCCCGATGCCGAACGGCTGCTCGCCTCCGGGCAGCTGGTCGCGGTGTTCCCAGAGGGCTTCAAGGGCGTCGGCAAGCCGTACTCACAGCGGTACAAGTTGCAGCGGTTCGGTCGCGGGGGATTCGTCACCGCCGCCGTCCGGACCGGCATGCCGATCATCCCGGTCTCGATCGTCGGCGCCGAGGAGATCTACCCGCTGATCGGCAACATCAAGCCGCTGGCCAGGGCGCTGGGGTTCCCGTATTTCCCGGTGACCCCCACGTTCCCGCTGCTCGGGCCGCTCGGAGCGATCCCGCTGCCGAGCAAGTGGATCATCGAGTTCGGTGAACCGATCCCCACCGACGAGTACGCGGAGAACGCCGCGGACGATCCGATGGTGGTGTTCAACCTGACCGACCGGGTGCGGGAGACGATCCAGCAGACGCTGTACCGATTGCTGCTCCGCCGCGGGCACCCGTTCCTGGGCTGAACCGACGACCGGGCGAACCAATCAGCGCTTGCGCCAGACCGTCCGGCCGACCAGCACCGCGGCGCCGGCGGCACCGGCACCGACCACCATCGGCGCCCAGATTTTCGCCGCCTTGCGCCCGGTGCGGAAGTCCCTGATCTGCCAGCCGCGCTCGCGGGCGACCTCGCGCAGGGCGCTGTCCGGGTTGACCGCAACGCCGGTGCCGACCACCGACAGCATCGGCACGTCGTTCACCGAATCGGAGTACGCGGTGCACCGACGCAGGTCGAGACCCTCGCGGGCGGCCAGCGACCGGACGGCCGCCGCCTTCGCCTGGCCGTGCAGGAGCTCGCCGAAGAGCCGGCCGGTGTAGACGCCGTCCACGTTCTCGGCGACGGTGCCGAGCGCTCCGGTCAGGCCGAGTCGGCGGCCGATGATCTGCGCCAGTTCCACCGGCGTGGCCGTCACCAACCACACCCGCTGACCCGCGTCCAGGTGGCGTTGCGCGAGCTCCCGGCTACCGGGGTAGATCTTGTCGGCCATCAGCTCGTCATAGATCTCTTCCCCGAGCTCCACGATCTCCGAGACCTGCCGGCCGGCGACGAAGGCCAGCGCGCCCTCGCGGGAGCGGGACATGTCGTCGGCGTCCTCACCCGCGATCCGGAACTTGACCTGCAGCCACGCGAAGTTGAGCAGATCGCCCGTGGTGAAGAAGTCGCGGGAGACCAGGCCGCGGGCGAAATGGAAGATCGAGGCGCCCTGCATCATCGTGTTGTCGACGTCGAAGAAAGCGGCCGCCGTCAGATCGGCGCCAGGCGCCAGCGGCGGCTCGTCCTCGTGCACCGCCAGGTACGCGGCCTCGGCCGAGGCGGCGCCCGCGATCTCCGCGGCCTGCCGCTGCTCTTCCTTCGGCCTGCGGTTCTTCACCGTCGCCTGCCCCGCCTTTCGTCCCACCCCGCCGATCGATCCGGCCGCGGTCCGGTCGATCGCCACCGCAGCGCCCGGTCAGACTATCCGCCGCGCCATCGCCCCGGTGGCAGGCCGGGGCGTGCCGGGTGCGCCCGGGCCGCAACCCGGGGCTCATCGGGTGCCCGTCGACGGGGTGAACAACAATGGAGGAGTGAGCAGCCCCGGAGCCGGAGACAACGGACCATCCGCCTACCCCGGGACCAACGTGGCCGACCTGCTGCGCGGCGTCGCGCAGCGACATCCCGACCGGCCCGCGGTGATCGAGACCACCGGCAGCCGCACCTGGGCAGAACTCGACGCCGCGGCCGATGCCGGGGTGGCCGCGTTCCGGTCGCTGGGCATCGCGCCGGGTGAACGGGTCGTGGTGACCCTGCCGACCGGCGCCGACCTGGCGCTGGCCCTGTTCGCGGTCGCCAGGGCGGGCTTGATCGCGGTGCCGCTCGGTCCGTCCCGGGGTGACACGGACGTCTTCGCCGACCGGGTGGGCGCGCTCGCCGCGATCTCGGTGGATAAAGACCACGGACTGCCGATCTCGCTGACCGCCCGCGATCTGCAGTCCTGGTGGAGCGCCTCGTCGGTCGACGACCCGCCGGCGGCGATCGGCGGCGGTGAGGATCTGACCCTGCTGGCCCGCGCCCGCGGGGATCGCGCGGTGATGCTCTCGCACCGATCGGTGCTGGCCGCGGTGCAGGCGATCGGCGGTATCGGCGCCCTCCGGTTGCGCGACCACGACCGCGCGCTGCAGGTGTTGCCGATGTACCACCTGGCCGGCTGGGTGGTGGCCTTTCTCCCGCTGACCATGGTCGGCGGCGCCACCGTGGTGCCGGAGATCGGGTTCGACGCCGCCAGTGTCGGGGTCGGCGTGCACGGCGGTTCCGCCCAGGGTGGTGACGCGGCCGCGGCCGGCCGCCGGGCCACCGAATCGGCCCTCGAGGTCGCGCACGAGCACCGGGTCACCCTGGTGCCGGGGGCGCCGGGTTTCTACCACCACCTGGTCGCGGTTCGCGGTGCCGACCGGGCGCTGTCCTCGGTGCGGCTGCTCACCTCGGGCACCGCGCCCCTCGAACCGGACGATTTCGCCCAGGTGAGACACATGATGGGACAACCGGTCTGGGAAGGTTACGGACTCTCGGAGTCTGCCTCGGTCGTCACCAGCGCGCTGCGCACCGGCCGCCCGCACCACGGTTCGGTCGGCCGGCCGCTCGCCGGGATCGAGCTGCGGATCGTCGGGCCGGACGGCCACGACGTGAGCCCGCCGGAAGGCCCGGAACCGGCCGATCGCATCGAGCCCGATTCGCACGACCCCCTGGACTTCGTCGCCGACGTTCCCGATGCCGGCGAGGTGGGACGGATCGTGGTCCGCGGTGCGACGTTGTTCTCCGGGTACTGGCCGGACGGTAGCGGCGGTCCGGGCGCCGACGGCTGGTTCGTCACCGGCGACATCGGCTACCTGGACGACGCGGGAGAACTGCATCTGGTGGATCGCGCGGCCGAGGTGGTCAAGGTCGCGGGGTTCACCGTCTACCCACGCGAGGTCGAAGAGGTCCTGGCCACTCATCCCTATGTGGCCGAGGTCGCGGTGATCGGGGTGCCCGGCGCCGACGGGCAGGAGCAGGTGGTCGCGGCGATCGTGCCGAAGCAGGGCACCCGTCCCACCACCGAAGATCTGTCGGATTTCGTGTCCACCCTGCTGCCGGCGTTCAAGAGGCCGACCACCTACCTCCTGGTCGACGTCCTGCCAAGGACGGAGGTCGGCCGGCTCGACCGGGCCGCCGTGCAGCGCAGCCAGGCGAAGTCCGGACCGGTTTCCCGGCTGACCGCCGTCGACTCCGCTGATGACACCGAGACCGGCACCCCGAACACCGAGCTGCCGGCTGCCGGCACCGGCGACGCCGCGGATGCCGAGCCGGCGGCGGACGTCACCCCGGAACCGGTCGGCGACCTGGACGAACTGGGCACCCGGCTGCCGGGAACCGGCGATCGGGTCGAGCGCGGCGGTCAGGACACCGACGAGGACCTCTTCTGATGGTCGCCACCGTGATCGATCGGGAATTGCCCACCGCAGAGGCGGCCGACCTGCTCGAGCTGACCCGTGACCTGGCCGCCAGGGAGCTGCGACCGGAGGCCGACAAGGCCGAGGCGACGGGGTCGTTCCCGCGGGCGTTGTTCAGCCAGCTCGGCGAGCTCGGTCTGCTGTCGCTGCCCTACCCGGAGGAATTCGGCGGCGGCGGTCAACCCGCCGTCGTCTACCTGCAGGTGTTGGAGGAGCTCGCGCGGGGCTGGGCGACGATCGCACTGGGCACCAGCGTGCACGTGCTGTCGTGCAGCGCGGTCGCCGAATTCGGCACCCAGGCGCAGAAGGAGCGGTTCCTGCCGGACCTGCTCGGCGGCGCCACTCTCGGTGCTTACTGCCTGTCCGAACCGCATGCCGGTTCGGACGCAGGAGCGATGCGGACCACGGCGGTCCGGCAAGGCACCAACGAGGACGGCGAGTACGTGATCACCGGCGACAAGGCCTGGATCACCCATGGCAGCGTCGCCGACTTCTTCCTGGTGGCCGCCCGCACCGACGACACCGGTTCCCGCGGCATCAGCACCTTTCTGGTTCCCGGCTCCGCGACCGGCCTGAGCTCCGGCTCGCCGGAGAAGAAGATGGGCTTTCGGGCGTCGCCCACCAGCCAGCTCCATTTCGACGGCGTCCGGGTCGAGGCCGACCGCCGGATCGGTGCCGAGGGCCAGGGTTTCCGGATCGCGATGGCAGCGTTGGACGCCGGCCGGCTGGGCATCTCGGCCTGCGCCGTCGGGTTGGCGCAGGCGGCACTCGACGTCGCCGCCGAGTACGCCGGTACCCGGAGCGCCTTCGGGCACACCATCGACGAGTTCCAGGGGGTCTCGTTCCTGCTGGCCGACGCCGCCGCCGGGATCGCCGCCGCCCGGCAGCTGTACCTGTACGCCGCCCGCCGCAAGGACGCAGGCAAGGCCTTTTCGGTCGAGGCCGCGATGGCCAAGCTCACGGCAACCGACATGGCGATGGCCGTCACCACCGACATGGTCCAGGTGCTCGGCGGCGCCGGGTATGTCGAGGACCACCCGCTCGAGCGGTACATGCGGGAGGCGAAGGTGCTGCAGATCGTCGAGGGCACCAATCAGATCCAGCGGATGGTCATCGCCCGATCGCTGAAGACCCGGCGGCCCGGCGGATGAGCCGCGTCACGGTCTACACCCGGGTCGACTGTCACTTGTGCGACGAGGCGGTGGCCCAGGTCAGGGTGATCGCCGAAGAGGCAGGCGCGCAGTGGTCGACCGTCGACGTCGATGCCGATCCCGACGATCGCGCCGACTACGGCGACCGGGTCCCGGTGATCCTGGTCGACGGAGTGGAACACGGCTATTACCGGGTGGAGCCGGACCGGCTGCGCCGTGCCCTCGCCGCCGGTTGAAGCGGTCGTCGAGAGGCCAGGTGACCCCGCAGAGTGACCCAGGTCACCATCCACCCCTGACGTCCCACATCATGGGATCGAGGTCCCATCGCGACTTTGTGCGCACGTTCACGAATGGCTAGGCTTTCCGTACCGGGGACCTACCACATGTCGGTCGCCACGGCACCGGTGGGGGCGTGTTCCCCACTGCGGAGGCAAACGGGTGACAGGTCAGGTCGGCGGTGCTCGGGAGAGTGGCCGTGCGCGGGCCATTCCCGAGGCCACCGTTGCCCGGCTGGCGGTCTACCTGCGCATCCTGTCCGGGCTCGGTGACCGGCGCGGCGGGCACCGCTCGACGATCTCCTCAGAGGAACTGGCCCATTCGGCCGGCGTGAACTCGGCGAAGCTGCGCAAGGACCTCTCGTTCCTCGGCTCCTACGGCATCCGCGGCGTCGGGTACGACGTCGGGACGCTGACCGAGGAGATCAGCCGGGCACTCGGGACCCACCAGGCCCACCGGGTGGCACTGGTCGGGCTGGGCAATCTCGGCCAGGCCCTCGCGGGCTATCCCGGATTCGCCGGCCGCGGGTTCGTCATCTCCGCGTTGTTCGATGCCGACCCGGACCGCGTCGGCCGCGAGGTCTCCGGCCTGCCGGTGCTCGACATCGCCGACGCCCCACGGGTCTGCCGGGCCAGTGGAGTGACGATCGGCGTCATCGCGGTGCCGGCCAGTGCGGCCCAGGAGGTCGCGGACGCCCTGGTGTCGGCCGGCATCCGGTCGATCCTGAACTTCGCGCCCGGTGTGCTCACCGTGCCGGCCGGGGTCGAGGTGCGGCACGTCGACCTGTCGCTGGAGTTGCAGATCCTGGCGTTCCACGAATCGCAGCGGGACGGCGGAACCGTCTCCGGGGCGGTGGCGGTGACGTCATGAGAGACGGCCGCTTCATGAGGATTTCGGTTGGCGATCCGTTCGGGATCGCCGACTGCAGCAGTACCGCACCGAGCACTATCGGCTGCCGCGGGCTCTCCGCGGCAGCGACCATCTGGTCGGCGTCGCAGGATCTGCCCGCCGGCGTACCTGAATGCGCAAGGAGCACGTCATGACCCGTGCACGCAGAAGTGTCGGCCGCATCGCCTTCGTCGGCGCTGGACCGGGTGATCCGGGTTTGCTGACCATGAGAGCCGCGGAGGCGCTGGCCGGCGCGTCCGTGGTGGTGACCGATCCCGACGTTCCGGCCGACATCACCGCGCTGGCCGGGCAGGCCGAGGTCAGACCGGCCGTCGGCGAGCCGGCCGAGGTTGCCAAGACGCTGGTGACGGCGGCCAGGACCGGACAGTTCGTGGTGCGGCTGGTGGCCGGCGACGTGCTGACCGCAGACCCGGTGGTCAAGGAACTGCAGGGGGTGTCCCGGAGTTCGGTGCTGTTCGACGTGATCCCGGGGCTGTCCGCGGCGGCGGTCGCCTCGTACTCCGGCATCGCCGTCGGATCGGTGCACACCGTCGCCGACGTCCGGTCGACCTCCGACTGGGCCAAGCTGGCCGCCGCACCCGGCATGTTGCTGCTGCAGGCCGCCGCCGGTCACCTGGCCGACACGGCAACGCTGCTCGCGCAGTCCGGGATGGCCGGTGAGACACCGGCCTCGGTGACCTCGGGTGCCACCCTGCCGACCCAGCGGACCGTCGACGGCACGTTGGCCACCCTGGACGGCATCGGTGGCGACATGCAGGGACCGCTGGTGGTCACCGTCGGCGCCGGCATCTCGCAGCGCGGCCGGCTGTCCTGGTGGGAATCTCGGGCGCTGTACGGCTGGCGGGTGCTGATCCCACAGACGAAAGAGCCGGCCGAGGGCATGTTCGACCTGCTCCGGATGCACGGCGCCATCCCGCAGCGGGTGCCGACCGTCGCGGTCGAACCGCCGCGCACCCCGGCCCAGATGGAACGGGCGGTGAAGGGTCTGGTCGACGGTCGCTACCAGTGGGTGGTGTTCACCTCGACCAACTCGGTCCGGGCTCTGTGGGAGAAGTTCACCGAGTTCGGCCTGGACGCCAGGGCCTTCAGCGGTGTGCGGATCGCCTGTGTCGACAGCGTCACCGGTGATGCGGTGCGCGCGCTCGGCATCATCCCGGAGTTGATCTCGGCGGACCAGCAGTCCTCTGCCGGGTTGCTCGCCTCGTTCCCGGACTACGACGACGTTCTCGACCCGGTCGACCGGGTGTTGTTGCCGCGCGCCGACATCGCCACCGAGACGTTGGCCGAGGGCCTGCGGGAGCGCGGCTGGGAGATCGACGACGTCACGGCTTACCGGACGGTGCGGGCCGCGCCGCCGGCGGCACCGATCCGCGAAGCGATCAAGACCGGTGGCTTCGATGCGGTGTGCTTCACCTCCTCGTCGACCGTGCGGAACCTGGTCGGCATCGCCGGCAAGCCGCACTCGCGCTCGATCGTCGCCTGCCTCGGACCGAAAACCGCCGAGACCGCAAGGGAATTCGGCCTCCGGGTGGACGTGCAGCCGGAGGTCGCGGAGATCGGTGCGCTGATCGAGGCGCTGGCCGAACATGCCACTCGGCTGCGGGCCGAGGGGGCCTTGCCACCACCGCGGAAATCCCCCCGCCGCCGCTGAGTCAGCGGCCCCGGAGTCGACGGTCCCGAATTCGACGGTCGCTGAGCCGACCCGCCGACTCATCGGATCGTGGCGCGACACCGCATTTGTCCGGTGTCGCGCTACGGTTTTCTCATGAGCACTCCAGGTCAGTCGAATCCGTCCGGCGACAACCCCTATCAGCCAGAGCCCAAGGATCCGTTCGCCGCCGGGCAGCAGGGCGGTTACCCCGGTCAGCAGGGCGGCCAGCCGGGCTATCCGAGCCAGCAGGGTGGGTACCCGGGCCCGCAGGGCGGCCAGCCCGGTCAAGGGGGCGGCTATCCCGGTCAGCAGCCCGGCTATCCCAGCCAGCAGGGCGGCTATCCGGGCCCGCAGGGCGGCCAGCCCGGTCAAGGGGGCGGTTACCCCAGCCAGCAGGGCGGGTACCCCGGTCAGCAGGGCGGGTACCCCGGTCAGCAGGGCGGGTACCCCGGCTACCCCGGTCAGCAGGGCGGGTACCCGGGACCGCAGGGCGGGTACGGCGCACCCGGCGGATACCCGGGAGGTGCCTACCCGGCGCCAGGCGGTGGCTACGGCGGGGCGCTCCCGCCGGAGCCGGTCCGGCCGAACACCGTGACCTACGCCTTCTACTGCTGGCTGGCGACCGCCGTCGTCTCGATCATCGGCCTCATTCTGACGCTGACCAGCCCGATCTGGGACCTCGCGGTCAACGCCGCCACCCGGCAGAACAACGTCAGCCTGCAGGGCACGAGCGTGCAGAGCCTGATCAACACCCTGAAGATCTTCACCGTGGTGATCGCGCTGATCTTCGTCGCCGTCTATCTGCTGTTCGCCTTCAAGATGTACGCCGGACGCAACTGGGCCCGGATCGTGCTGACCGTGTTCGGGGCGCTGACCCTGTTGTCCGCGTTCACCCCGACCAGCCGGTCCGTCACGGTGGGTTCGGAGGTCTACAACATCAACACCGGTGCCTGGGCCGGTTACGTCACCGCACTGCTGGCCCTGATCGGCATCGTGCTGATGTTCCTGGCGCCGTCGAACAAGTACTTCGCCGAGTCCAAGACCTACAAGCAGGCCAAGCAGCAGATCAGGGCCTGAGCCGCGGGCTGGAACTGATCATGCGAATTGGCCGGTAGGTTCGTTGTCATGAGTTTCGGCCTGGGCGATGCCCGAAAGCGTCCTGGAATCTTTGATTCGTTCAAGGCGGCGATGACGCCGCCTGAGCTCCCGCCGGACGACGGGAGCCCGATCGCGCCGCCGCGCGCGGTGATCATCGCGACCGCGATGTCGATGCTGGCCGGGCTGGTCTTCCTGCTGATCGGCGGTGTGTCGTTGTTCACCACCGACGATCAGCTCAACAACGCGGTGGCCGCCTACAACCGGTCGATCTCCGAGTGCACCACCAAGTTCGGCGGTATCGACACCGCCGTCGTCGTTCCGGCCGGCGCCTCGGCCGACGACACCACCCTGGCCGAGAGCTGCAAGCAGTACCGCCCGCTGACCGACGAGACCATCTCGTCGGCCAAGACCCAGAACGTTCTGATCAGCGTGATCATCGTGGTGATCGGGCTGATCGCACTGGTCGGCGGCTGGTTCCTCCGGTCGGGCGCGCGATGGAGCCGGCTGGCGGTCGGCGGCGGCGTGGTGATCTCGGTGCTGGTCACCATGATGTTCCAGGTGTCGAACCTGTTCACCCTGGTCGCGACGTTGTTCATGATCGTCGCGGTGATGCTCTGCTACGTCGGGAAGGGCGGCACCTACTTCGCGCGGTTGAAGGCACGGCGCGCGGGGTGAGCATGACCGGCGCCGCGCCAACGGCGCGGTCTCGGCGGGTTCTGCTGATCAGGTCCATCTGCGCTGCGGTCGCTGCGGCGGTGGCCGCTATCTGCTCGTGGCTGCTGTTGCAGAACGGCATCCGGACCGATGCCTACCCGGCGTTCCTCCCCGGGACCGAGAACACCGAGATCACCAGGTACTCCGGTCCGTGGCTGACCGCCGCCGCCGGCGTCGCCCTGGTCGCGGCTCTGCTGCTGCTGTCCGCCGGACTGGATCTGGTGCGCTGGTATCGATCCGGCGGCACAGCATGACCCGGCGGCAAAGCGCGATCCGGCACAGCATGATCACCGCCCACCGTCGCGACTGGAACAATTGCGGGGTGCCCGCCCCACCGTCCAACCCGGACCGCCGCCGAGACCGTCGGCCGGTGGAACCACGATGAGCACGACGGTCGTACATCTGCTCCGTCATGGCAAAGTGCACAACCCGGCGAACATCCTCTACGGCCGCCTGCCGGGTTACCGGCTTGCGGCCTCCGGCCGGGAGATGGCAGCGGGGGTTGCCGAGTACCTGGCCGGCTCGGACATCACCTACCTGGCCGCGTCGTCGCTGCAGCGGGCGCAGGAGACGGCGGCCCCGCTGTCCGCCCGGTTTGGACTGGACGTCGTCACCGACGACCGGGTGATCGAGGCCGCCAACGATTTCGAGGGACTCTCGTTCGGCCTCAACTCGGCCACCCTCGGACGGCCGGGCACCTGGCTCAAACTCCGCGATCCCCGCACACCGTCCTGGGGTGAGCCCTACCTGGACATCGCGCACCGGATGCTCGGGGCGATCTACACCGCCGTGCAGGCCGCCGACGGGCACGCAGCCGTGCTGGTGTCCCACCAGTTGCCGATCGTCACGGCCCGGCGGTTCCTGCAGGGCCAGCGGCTCTGGCACGACCCGCGCCGTCGGCAGTGCGCCGTCGCCTCGCTCACCTCGTTGACCTTCCGGGACGGGATCTTCACCGACTGCGGATATGCAGAGCCGGTGGCGCGGATCGCCGCGGTCGATGACCTGGATGTGGAGGCCCTGCCCGGGTTGCCGCACGGCACGCCGAAGGGCCAGGACGCGTGAGGCTCTGGCGGGCGGTGCTCGCGATCGTGCTGCTGCTGGGCGCTGCCTCGTGCAGTACCGGCAACGACGCCGCGGTGTACGGCGGGTCGTTCACCTTCGTCTCGCCGGGGGGCAAGACCGAGTTCGACTACCCGGCGTCCGAACGCGGAACCGTCAGCGACCTCTCCGGCGAGAACCTTTCCGGTGACGGCACACTCGCGCTCTCCGACTATGCCGGCAAGGTGGTGGTGCTGAACTTCTGGGGATCCTGGTGCGCACCGTGCCGGGCAGAGGCCGACGAGCTGGAGACCGCCGCCGCCGCCCTCGGCGCCCAGGGCGTGCAGTTCCTCGGCGTCAACGTCAAGGACACCAAGGACGCCGGCGCGGACTTCGTGGCCAGCAAACAGGTCTCCTATCCATCGATCTTCGACCCGGCGATGCGCACCCTGCTGTCGATCCGCGGCCTGCCCACCAGTGGCCTGCCGATCACCATGGTGATCGACCGGCAGGGTCGGGTGGCGCACATCTGGATCGGGCAGATCCAGAGCGCCGAGACGTTGATCGACACGGTGTCGTCGATCGCGGGGGAGAAGGCCTGAGATGCCGGTGACGGACACGGTGATCTCCGGCCCGTACCTGCTGGCCGCCCTGCTCGCGGTCGCTGCCGGCGCGGTGTCGTTCGCCTCGCCATGCGTGATCCCGTTGGTGCCCGGATATCTGGCCTACCTGGCCTCGCTGGTCGGGATCGAGAGCACCGCCGCTGCCACCATCGCCCGCGGTGGCAGCGGGGCCGGCCCTGATCAGCAGGTCTCGCCGGCTGTGCGAGGCCGCGCCGTCACCGCCACCGCGTTGTTCGTCCTCGGCTTCACCGTCGTCTTCCTGGCCCAGTCGGTGGCCGTGATCGGGTTCTCCCGGGTGCTGTTGCAGAGCAGCGAGACATTGATGCGGGTCGGCGGCGCCATCACCATCGTGATGGGCATCGTGATGCTCGGGCTGATCCGTCCGCTGCAGACCGAACGGCGGCTCCATGTCCGGCCGACCGGTCGGATCATCGGCGCCCCGTTGCTCGGAGCGGTGTTCGCGTTCGGCTGGACGGTCTGTCTCGGGCCCACCCTGGTCGGCGTCCTGTCGTTGGCGAACGCCACCGACTGGGGTGGCTCTGCCTGGCGCGGCCTCTCGCTGGTGATCTTCTACTGCGCCGGGCTGGGCATCCCGTTCCTGTTGCTCGCCTTCGGGTTCAGCTGGGCCACCGGCGCCATGGGGTTCCTGCGCCGGAACACCCGGACGATCCAGATCGTCGGCGCCGTCTGCCTGATCGTGCTGGGCACCCTGATGCTGACCGGCGTCTGGGGCAGCTTCATCGCCTGGCTGCAGGGCAGGTTCGGCGGAATCGAGACGGTGCTGTGACGGTCAACGACACCAGTCGGATCACCGCGGCCCCCGACGACGGCGACGACATCGACCGGGCGGAGCCGTCCGCAGAGCCACCTCGGCAGGGTGGCGTCGGCCGGATGCTCGCCTTCGGCCGGAACACCTGGCGACAGCTCACCAGCATGCGGGTGGCGCTGATCCTGTTGTTCCTGCTGGCGCTGGCCTCGCTGCCGGGCGCACTGCTCCCGCAGTGGTCGCTGAACTCGGCGAAGACGGCGCAGTACATCATCGACCGGCCGACGCTCGGCCCGCTGCTGGACCGGCTGGGCTTCTTCGAGGTCTTCGGATCGCCGTGGTACGCGGCCATCTACCTGCTGCTGTTCACCTCATTGGTCGGCTGCCTGCTGCCACGCACCCTGGAGTTCGTCGGGCAGCTCCGGGCGGACCCGGTGGCCACTCCGCGGAACCTCCGCCGGATGCCCCATCACCACTTCGAGCAGGTTCCCGGCAACCCGGATCTGGTGGCCGACCGGATCACCACCGGGCTGAAGGGATGGCGGATCGCCAGGCGCACCGAGGGCGACGGCGCGATCACCATTTCCGCCGAGAAGGGATACCTCCGGGAGATCGGCAACCTGGTGTTCCACCTCTCCCTGCTCGGGCTGCTGGTGGCGATCGCAGTCGGCAAGCTGGTCGGCTACGAAGGCTCGGTGATCGTCAACACGGACTCCCAGTTCTGTTCCACCTCGCCGGCGTCCTACGACAACTTCCGGCCAGGGCTGTTGGTCGACGGCACCGACCTGGCGCCGTTCTGCGTCGACGTCCAGAACTTCGCCGCGACCTACACCGACCTCGGCCAGGCCAGCGGGTTCGTCGCCACGGTTCGCGCGCAGAGCGGGGCCGATGCCGGAACCGATCGCTGGCAGAACGCCGAACTGCAGGTCAACGAGCCGCTGCGGATGGACGGAGAGCGGCTGTATCTGATCGGCCACGGTTTCACGCCGCACTTCCAGATCACCTATCCCGACGGCACCGTGCGGGACTACTCCCAGCCGTTCGCCCCGGAACCCAACGACCCCAACTTCACCTCGCAGGGCGCGGTCAAGATCACCGACCCGCCGGGGGCGATCGGGGACGACGTCCGCAAACAACAGTTGGCGATCGTCGGGATCTTCGCGCCGACCGCGATCGTGCACGGCGGGATCATGACGTCCTCTTTCCCCGCGCCGGAGAATCCGGGGGTCGCCGTCGACGTGTACCGCGGAGACCTGGGCATGGAGGGCGGACGCGCGCAGTCCGTGTTCGCCATCGACACCTCCCAGGTGGACAAAGGGGTGCTGACCAAGCAGGCGCGGTCCAACCTGATGGTGGGCGAGTCGATCACCCTGGACGACGGCACGCAGATCACCTTCACCGGGTTCAACGAGTGGGTGTCGTTGCAGACCTCGTTCGATCCGGCGCAACTGTGGGCGTTGGTTTTCGCGGTGTTCCTCCTGGTCGGGCTGATGGTCTCGCTGGTCTTCAAGCGGCGCCGGGTCTGGTTCCGGCTGCACCCCTCGGGGTCGTCGTCGGCCCCGGCCGGATCGGAACGTACCGTGGTGCAGGTCGGCGGGCTGGCCCGCACCGACCAGGCAGGATACGGCGAGGAGTTCGCGTCGCTGGCGATGTTGCCGCAGCCGCGAGACAGTAACGGTTCCACCGATGGCCGGACGGCTGGTCGGCGCAGAATGGGTGAGCGCAGATGAACGAAACCTGGGCACAGATCTCGGATCTGGCATTCGAGGCGGCGCTGGCCGGATATGTGATGGCGCTGGTCTGTTACGCCATCGAGCTGGCGTCCACCAGGGGCTCCGACGCCGGGCAGATCGCCTCGGCGGGGTCGGCCAGGGACTCCGCCCACGGTGGCACGTCGACGCTGACGAGAACGGGTGGTTCGGGCCCCGCCGATCGGGACCAGATCGGCACGCTGGCCCGCCCGCTGGCCCCATGGGGTGTCAGGTTCGGCCGCGCTGCGGTGGTGGTGACCGTCGTCGGCGCCGCTGCCAACGTGATCTCGGTGGTGGCAAGGGGTCTGGCGGTCGGCCGGCTCCCGCTGGGCAACATGTACGAGTTCGTCTCGGTGATCTGTGCAGTGACCACGATCTGCTGGTTGATCGTGCTGGCCAGGACGGGTGCCCGCACGCTGGGCACCTTCGTCATGCTGCCGGTGGTCATTCTCGCGCTGGTCGCCGGTACCCGGCTCTATGTCCCGGCCGCGCCGGTGGTGCCGGCGTTGAACTCCTACTGGAAGTGGATCCACGTCACCACGATCGCCATCTCCAGCAGCATCCTGCTGGTGAGCGGCGCGGCGTCGGTGCTCTATCTGATCCGGGGACGGCTCGAGCGCAGGCAATCGGCGGGCCAGCGGGATGCGGCGGCGACGGTCACCCGCCCACGGTCACTGCTCGGGGTGTTGCCGTCGACGGCCACGTTGGATCGGATCGCGTACCGCACCGCCATCGTCGGTTTCCCGCTGTTCACCTTCGCGGTGATCGCCGGCGCGCTCTGGGCCGAGGTGGCTTGGGGCCGCTACTGGGGCTGGGATCCGAAGGAGACCTGCGCGTTCGTCACCTGGGTGCTCTACGCGGCGTATCTGCACGCCAGGTCGACGGCCGGTTGGCGCGGGCGGCGGGCGGCCTGGATCTGCGTCCTCGGCTTCGTCTCGATGCTGTTCAACCTGTTCTTCATCAACATGGTTGTGTCTGGCCTGCATTCCTACGCCGGCCTGAACTGAGAAGCTGCACCGGAAAGCGGACCACCCGGACCGTGCCGCGGGTGCGGGTTGCGGGTGAAGTGTTGGGCCGGTGCGACGAGCGGATCAGCCGCTCTTGTCCTCGCCGCGCAGCTTCCGGTTGATCTCGTTGAGGAACTCGGGATCGTCGTCGGGTGCCAACGTGCGGGTGGGCCGGTGCGGCCGATTGGGGCCTGGGCCGGACGGATCGGTGTTCGGGGTGCGGACGCCGATACCGCGCCAAGCCAGCGCGATCACCAGAACCGTCACGGCGATCGCCACGAGCATGTACATCGGCCACCTCCTTCTGCTGTAGCTCAGAGTACGCACATCCCGGGCCGGGCGACGGCCCGATTCCGGTGAGATCACCCGACCTGGGTCAGGAGAGAACGCCATCGGGCAGTGATACCGGTGACGATGGGAGACACGGGGACGATGGGAGTTGCGGGAACGACTGCGCCCCGGGTCTGCAGCTGATGCTGCAGACCCGGGGCGCTTTGCTCGTGCGGACCCGGAGCCCGGGAACCTGCGATCAGGCGGTCGACCGCGATGCGTCCACAGTCAGATCGGCGAGCAGGGCGCTCACTTCCGACTCGCGGAACCGCCGGTGTCCACCGGGAGTACGGATCGATCCGATGCGACCGGCGGATGCCCACCGGGTCACCGTCTTCGGATCCACTCTGAACATCAGTGCGACCTCTCCAGGGGTCAACAGCCGCTCAGAAATTTCCATGGTCACGTGCCACCTCCATAATCGGGCCCCGACTGGCCTCGTCCGCCGGGCTGGCGTCTGTCCATTGTGCGACATTCGGCCGGTCCAACGCTCTTTGACCGTGCCGAACATCCCAAGCGCATGTACGGATTCAGCGAATAACATACGCTTTGTCCTGATTCTACATTGACACTGGGGTTAGTCGCGAGAGGACGAACAAGGATTTCCTTGCTGCGACCTCATGTTCCCCCCTTCGGCCCACTCAATCGCCTGTTCGGAACGAATCGCCTGCGGGACGTGATCGGTCGCCGGATGGGCCGCCGACGCCGGTACGTTCGGACTCGCAAACCCAGACGGTTGAAGGTGGTCGGTGTCATGGACGCGGTTGATCGGCGGCTGGTCGAGGCCCTTCGACTCGACGGCCGGGCCAGCTACGCGGAGCTGGCCCGGATGGTCGGGCTGTCGTCGTCGGCAGTGCACGAACGGGTCGCCAAGCTCGAGTCGTCCGGCGTCATCACCGGTTTCCGGGCCATCGTCGACCCCGGGTCGATCGGCATGGGCGTCACGGCACTGGTTGGGATCGAGCCGGGTGAATACGGCCGGGACGAACTGATCGCAGCCGCCCTGGAGGCCATCCCCGAGGTCGAGAGCTGCTACGGGGTCGCCGGCGACGAGGCGTTCGTGGTGCAGGTCAGAGTGGCCAGCGTCGACCATCTGCACCGGTGCATCGGCCGGCTCCGGGCGATCGATGGGGTGGCCAGGACGCGCACCACCGTGGTGCTGGCGACCAGGTTCGAGCATCGGCCGACCCGGGACTCCGATCCGCTGGACGTTCCGTGACCGACGACCCGTCAGCAGGTCGATATTCTGGGCAGGTGAACCCTCCCGACGACCCGGCCGACCCGGTTGCCCCGGCTGTGGCCGCCGGGGCGGTCGAAGACCCCGCGCCGCCGGAACCCATGCCCGCGGGGCCGTCCCACCTGGCCCGGCAACTCGTCGTCTACACCGTCCTTCGACTCTCCCTGGTCATTGCGCTGACCGCGGTGCTGGCCTTCTTCATGCCGCTGATCGTCGCTCTGTTGTTCGCCATCATCGTCCAGCTGCCGTTGGCCTGGCTGCTCTTCTCCGGTCCGCGGACGCGGGTCAACGAGGCGATGGCGCAGGCCTCTGCCCGCCGCCGCGCCGAGCGTGCCCGGCTGCAGTCGGCGTTGTCCGGGGAGACCGACAGCTGATCCGGTACAGCCGGCCCTGGAATCGTTGACCAACCGAGCACCGGCACCGACCGACGGGAATCGGACGCCGACCTAAGCTCTGCGTATGTCCGCACCCGGAGCCGGCCCGACCGCGAGCGACACCGTCGACCGCTCCGCCCCGCGGCACCGGGCCTGGGTGGCGCAGGCCGTCCGGCTGATCGAGGCCGATCTGCAACGCAGCGCCGACACCCACCTGCTGCGCTTCCCGCTGACCGTTGCCGATCCGGGCGGTGGGCCACCGGACGTCGACCTGTACCTCAAGGACGAGAGCACCCACGTCACCGGATCGCTGAAACATCGGCTGGCCCGTTCGCTGTTCCTGTACTCGCTGTGCAACGGCTGGCTGACCGAGTCGACCACCGTGATCGAGGCCTCCAGCGGGTCCACCGCGGTCTCCGAGGCCTACTTCGCCCGGATGGTGGGGTTGCCGTTCGTGGCGGTGATGCCATCCCGGACGTCCAGGGAGAAGATCGAGCTGATCGAGGCGCAGGGCGGGCGGTGCCATCTGGTGGACGATCCAGGCGCCATCTACGCCGAGTCCCGCCGGCTGGCGGCCGAGACCGGCGGTCATTACATGGACCAGTTCACCCACGCCGAGCGGGCGACCGACTGGCGTGGCAACAACAACATCGCCGAGTCGATCTTCTCCCAGCTCCGGCTGGAGCGGCACCCGATCCCGGAGTGGATCGTCGTCGGTGCCGGCACTGGCGGGACCAGCGCCACCATCGGCCGGTACGTCCGGTACAGCGGTTACCCGACCAGGTTGTGCGTCCCCGACCCGGAGGGCTCGGCGTTCTTCCCGGCCTGGCGGGACGCCGACCCGGACCGGACCGGCCGGGGATCGAAGATCGAGGGCATCGGCAGGCCGCGGGTCGAGCCGTCCTTCGTCGGACATACGATCGAACGGATGATCAGGGTGCCGGATGCGGCGTCGGTCGGCACGATGCGCGAGGTGGAGAGCGTGCTCGGTCGCCGGGTCGGCCCGTCCACCGGCACCAATCTGTGGGCCGCATTCGGTCTGATCGCCGGTCTGCGGGCGAACGGCACGGCCGGATCGGTGGTCACCCTGCTGTGCGACGCCGGTGATCGGTACACCCGCACCTATTACGACGACGACTGGGTGGCCGAGCAGGGTTGGGACCTGAAGCCGTACCGCCGCGCCGTCCGCGAGTTCCTGGAATCCGGCACCTGGTCGGCCACGTGAGCTCGCCGACCGCCGAGAACTTCACGGGTCGAACCGACCTGGCCGAGTTGCTCGCCGACCTCGAACCGCTCGTCAACTGTGAATCGCCGTCCAAGGATCTCGCCGCGGTCGGCCGCAGCGCCGACCTGATCGCCGAGATCGGCACCCGGCGACTCGGCGTCGCGCCGGACCGGATCGAGATCGACGGCTGCTCGCACCTGCGTTGGCGGTTCGGGCCCGGGCCCAACCGGGTGGTGATCCTGGCCCACCACGACACCGTCTGGCCGATCGGCTCGCTGGCCGGTCATCCCTGGTCGCTGGACGGCGGCGTGCTGCGCGGTCCCGGCACGGTGGACATGAAAGCCGGTCTGGTGCAGGCGATCCATGCGCTGTCCGGGTTGCTGGCAGACGGCGTGGACCTGACCGGGAGCTGCCTGCTGGTCACCGGTGACGAGGAGATCGGCTCGCCGACCTCGCGGGCCCTGATCGAGGAGGAAGCCCGCGGCTGCGCGGCCTGTTTCGTGCTGGAGGGAGCCGGCTCGGCCGGGGCCCTGAAGACCGGCCGGAAGGGCACCTCGGCCTACCGGTTCGACATCACCGGCCGCGCCGCCCACGCCGGTATCGAACCGGAGAAGGGGATCAACGCCGGGGTGGAGCTGTCCCACCTGATCCTGGCAGTCGCGGCGATGGGCGTACCGGAGACCGGGACAACGGTGACCCCGACGGTGGCCGTCGTGGGCACGACCACCAACACCGTGCCGGCGGCCGCTTTCCTGGAGATCGACGTCCGGGTCAGCAGCCAGGCCGAGCAGGACAGGGTCGACCAACAGCTGCGGTCGGTGCGACCGACCCTGACCGGCGCGGTGCTGACCGTCAGCGGCGGGCCGAACCGGCCACCGATGGAGCCCGCCTCCGGTGCCGCCCTGTTCGCCAGGGCCGACGAGCTCTCGCAGCGGTACGGCTGGGGTGCGCTGACCCAGACCACCGTGGGCGGCGCCTCCGACGGCAACTTCACCGCCGGCATCGGCGTTCCCACGCTGGACGGTCTCGGTGCGGTCGGCGGCGGCGCCCATGCCGACGACGAACACGTCCTGGTGGATCTCCTGGTGCCAAGGACGCAATTGCTGATGGCGCTGCTGACCGACGTCCTGGACGGTGGTCGACCCCCGGACCTGCTGCGGTGACCGGCGTATCGGGCGGCCGGACGAACCGGGATCTGCTGACCCAGGCGGGCCGGGCGGCAGCGGCCGCCGCCGCCGGGGCGGGTGTGCAGGTGCGCCCGCTGGAAACCCTTGAGCAGATGACGGCGGCCTGCGTCGTCTTCGATCGGGTGTGGGACATCGGGCCGGACGAGGTCTCCGAGGTGCAACCGGCGCTGCTGCGGGCGCTCGGCCACGGCGGCAACTATCTGTTCGGTGCCTACCGCGTCGACACCGGGGAGCTGGTCGGCGCCAGCGTCGCCTTCTTCACCGAGCCGCTGGGCGCGGCCATGCACTCGCACATCACCGGGGTGCTCGGCCAGGCGGCGGGGACCGGGGTCGGCGGCGCGCTCAAGTGGCACCAGCGGCAGTGGGCACTGGAACGCGGGCTGACCAGGGTCACCTGGACCTTCGACCCGTTGATCGCCCGGAACGCCTACTTCAACCTGACCCGGCTCGGCGCAAGGGCCGAAACCTACTTCGTCGATTTCTACGGCCCGATGAACGACGGACCCAACCGCGGCCAGCCGACCGACCGGGTGCAGGTGGGCTGGGACCTCGCCGGACCGGGTGTGCCGCCCGAAGGCCTGGAACTCCGGATCCCGCCCGATGCTGCCGTGTTGCTGTCGGTCGGCACGGACGGCGCACCGGTCGCCGGTCGTCCGATACCCGGCGCCGCCGATCTGGCACTGATCGGCATTCCGGACGACATCGAGGCGATCCGCCGGACCGCGCCGGAAACGGCCCTGGCCTGGCGGCATGCGCTGCGCGGCGCCCTGGCGTTGCTGATGGCCGACCGCAGCTGGCAGATCAGTACTTTCGCCGACCGCCGAGATGCCAGGGCCGGTTGGTATGTGGCCGAACGACGACTGCCGACCGCTGCCGTCGGCGAGGGGAGCCGATCATGAAGATCTCCGGGGTGGAACTGCGCACCATCAGAATGCCGTTGGTCAGCCCCTTCCAGACCTCATTCGGAACCGAATCCGACCGGATGGCGATCCTGATCCGGGTGGTGGGGACGGTGCCCGACGGCGGCGCCGCCCACCACGATCGCCCGGTCGAGGTGCAGGGCTGGGGCGAATGCGTGGCGATGGAGCTGCCGTTGTACAGCTCGGAGTATGCCGATGGAGCGGCAGATGTGTTGCGCCGCTTCCTGATCCCGCGGCTGCTGGCCGAGTCCGCGGCCGGCAGGGACGTCACTGCGGAGCTCGTCGGTCCCTTGCTCGAGTCGATCGTCGGGCATCGGATGGCGAAGGCCGCGCTGGAGATGGCCGTGCTGGATGCGCAGTTGCGCGGTTCCGGGCAGTCCCTTGCCGGCTACTTCGGGGCGGTCAGGACCTCGGTACCCTCCGGCGTCTCGGTCGGCATCCAGCCATCGATCCACGCCCTGCTCGACGTGGTGAGCGACTACGTCACCGACGGCTACGTCCGGATCAAGCTGAAGATCAAACCCGGCTGGGATGTCGGGCCCGTGGAGGCCGTCCGGGAAAGGTTCGGCGAGCAGATGCTGCTGCAGGTCGATGCCAACGCGGCCTACACGCTGGCCGATGCCCGGGTGCTCCGCCGGCTGGACGCGTTCGATCTGCTGCTGATCGAACAGCCGTTGCCCGAGGACGACCTGCGACAGCACGCGGAACTCGCCCGGTTGATCAGAACCCCGATCTGCCTTGACGAATCGGTGGTCTCGGTCCGGGCGGCCGCCGATGCGATCGCGCTCCGGGCCGCGCAGGTGATCAACATCAAGGCCGGCCGGGTCGGCGGCTACCTGAACGCCAGACGGATCCATGATCTGTGCCAGGCGAACGGGATCCCGGTCTGGTGCGGCGGGATGGTCGAGACCGGGCTGGGCCGCGCGGCCAATGCTGCCCTCGCCGCGCTGCCCGGATTCACCCTGCCGGGCGACATCTCGGCCTCCGACCGGTTCTACGAGCTCGACATCACGCCGCCGTTCGTGCTGGATGACGGCCAGATCGAGGTGCCGACCGGGCCGGGCCTCGGGGTGGAGCCGATCCAGAACGTGCTCGAGCAATTCACCGTGGCGACAGAGTGGATCCAGGAGTAGTAGTTCGTTGTGCGGGCCCGGCAGGTCAGCTGTCGGCCGTCACCCAGCCGTCGACCGCGGACGCGAACAGCAGGTCTCCATCCAGCCCCATGGAGGCGAAGTTCGCGCCGATCTCCAGGCTGACGAACCCGTGCAGCTGGACCCAGATCAGCACGGCTCCTCGAGCCAGCGCCGCGTCGGTGCCGCTGATACCGCGGTCGGCCAGCCACCTTTCGAGCTGGTCTGCCAGTGCGTCGTCGGGTCGGCCGGCACGGGCCGGGCCGGGCTCGAGCTCCCGGACGACGGCCAGCACCGCGTCCATCGCCCCCTGTGACGCGGCAACCAGCGGCGCTGAATGGGCGTCATATCCGGTCACCGGCGCGGTGAACAGCAACCGGTACCGCTCTGGGTGCGCCAGCGCCCAGTCCCGGTAGGCGCCGGTGAGCAGTCTGAGCCGGATGGCGGGTGACCCATCGCTCGAGGTGGCCGCCGCGCTCAGTGCAGCGGCCAGGTCGCGGTAGGCATCGGCGATCAGCTCGGTCAGCAACTCGTCGCGATTGGCGAAGTACCGGTAGAGCGCCGGGCCGGACACCCCGAGTTCCTTGGCGATGGCATTCACCGACAGGGCCGACGGCCCGCCGCGGGAGAGCTGGGTCAGCGCGACCTGTTTCACCTCGTCCCGGATCTGGGTCCGGAACCGTTCCCGGAGTTCGCTCACCTGACCTCCTTGACAGTTGGACGGTAGATGGTCATTCTGGAGTTAGAACCTCTAACACATGCTTGAGACTATCAGGAGGCAATCATGCAAGCAACGGAAATCGTCCTGCCGGGAATCGGCGAGCCGGAATCGTTGACCGTCCGGACCCGGGAACTGGCCATACCCGGACCCGGGCAGGCCGTCGTCCGGGTGGAGGCGACCGGAATCTCCTTCGCCGAGCAGCAGATGCGCCGCGGGAAGTATTACGACCAGCCGGCTTTCCCGTTCGTCCCCGGCTACGACCTGGTCGGTGTCGTCGAGTCGGTCGGTTCCGGCGACCTCGGCGGTATCCAGCCCGGTCAGCGGGTCGCTGCGCTGACCAAGACCGGCGGCTGGGCCAACCGGGTGCTACTGGACACCGCCGACCTGGTCCCGGTGCCGGACGGGGTTGATCCGGCCGACGCCGAAACGGTGGTGGTCAACGGGGTCACCGCCTGGCGGATGCTCTGGCGCAAAACCAGGGTGGCGCCGGGGCAGACCATCGTCGTGCTCGGTGCCAACGGCGGCGTCGGCTCCACGCTGGTGCAGCTGGCTGCGCACGTCGGGATCCGGGTGATCGGGACCGCCTCGGCCGGCAACCACGCCCAACTGCGCGATCTCGGCGCCATCCCGGTGGACTATCGCGACGAGGACGTGCCGGCTCGGGTGCGTGAGCTGGCCCCGGACGGCGTCGCCGCGGTGTTCGACCATGTCGGCGGGCCGGGTATCGACGATTCCTGGCGGATGCTGGCCCCCGGCGGCACGCTGGTCTCGTACGGTTCCGCCGCGACCAAGAACCAGTCCGGCAACCCCCGGCTCCCGGTACTGAAGCTGCTGGCCAGGCTGACCTGGTGGAACCTGCTGCCGAACGGGCGGAAGGCGACGTTGTTCAACTTGTGGGCCGGAAAGGCCCGGCATCCGAAGCGTTTTCGGGCCGAGCTGCGGCATGACCTCGGTCAGGTGTTCGGGCTGCTGGCGTCCGGCGCGATCTCCGCCCAGGTGGCCCGAACCTTCCCGTTGGCCGAGGCAGCGCGTGCCCTGCGTTACGCCGAGTCCGGCGGTGTCGCCGGGAAGGTGGTACTGCTGCCGGAGCCGGCGACCGTCACCGGCTGAGCCAAATGGCGATCTAGGTCTATTACCTCCGGGTCCTTCGCCGAGAAAACTGGTTGGGGAACGCTCAGGAACGTCATGCTTGCAGCACGCTCCTGGCTCGACTGCGCACCGGACCGGCTGGTGCGTGCCGGTGAACAGGAGTTCCTATGCGGACCAACGGGTATGGCCGAAGCGAGCGAGCACGGCGCGCCGGCGTTGTGGTGGCAACGGTGGCATCCCTTGCGGTGCTCAGTGCCTGTACCGCGTCGTCGGATTCCGCTACGTCGACCACGGCGGCGTCACCGGCCGCCGCCTCGTCCGCCGGTTCTTCCTCCGCTGCAGCCTCTTCCGGTGCAGTAGATCCCGCAGCAGCCGGCGTCGGGCCGACCTCAGCGGCGCCGATCGGCGTCCTGCCGGCGGCGGCCCAGGCGATCATGGACAAGCCGGCCTACAAGACCGCGCGATGGAACTACTACGTCGCGGATGCGGAAACCGGTGAGGTACTGATGGCCAACCGCCCGGACGAGATGGTGTTGACCGCGTCGACGGCGAAGAACTTCACCGTGGGCAGCGCCTACGCCGTCCTCGGTCCGGACACCACGCTGACCACGCCGGTCTACGTCACCACCCCGGCGGCGGGCGGCGTTGTCGCCGGCGACCTCGTCCTCGTCGCCTCCGGCGATCTCGCGATGGGCGGCCGGAACGCCGCTCAGGGCAAGTTCGACAACGCGTTCACCGCCACCACCATCGACCATGTGTACGGCGACGTCGGTGCACCCAACGCGGCGGTCGCTCCGGGCAACCCGCTGGCCGGGCTCGACGACCTGGCCGCGCAGGTGGCGGCCTCGGGCATCACTCAGGTCGATGGCGACGTCACCATCGACACCCGGCTCTGGGAAACCTACGTCGGTCAGGAAGGGCTGGTGCCGTCGATCTTCGTCAATGACAATCTGCTCGACATCACCGTCACCGCAACCTCTGTCGGTCAGCCGGCCACAGTTGCCAGCAGCCCCCAGACGGCGGCGTTCACCGTCACCTCGGACGTGACGACCACCGATGCCGAGACACCGGTTGAGTTGAAGGTGGTCGCCGATCCCGACAATCCCACCGCGATCACCGTCAGCGGCACCATCGGAGCCGGCAAGTCGCAGCTCACTGTCTATCGGATCCCGGACGCCGCGAGCTGGGCGCGGACCCTGTTCATCGAGGCCCTGACCCGGGCCGGGGTCACCGTCGCCGCACCGGCTGTCGCGCTCAACAACAAGGCCGCGTTGCCGGCCGTCGGAAGCTACCCGGCCGATCAGCAGGTCGCCTCGCTGACCTCGCCGCCGCTCAACGCGATGGGCGGGATGATCCTGGAGACCAGCTACAACACCGGCGCGAACGCGATGTTGTGCCTGCTCGCGGTGAACGCCGGTTCCACCAAGTGTGAGGACGGGCTCAAGGTGATCCGCGGGCAGATCGACAAGGCCGGTCTGGAGACCGAAGCCGTCGTGCTCGTCGACGGTCAGGGGAAGGACCCGGCCTCGGTCACTCCCAGACAGATCTCCAACTGGATGGCCTGGACCCGGACCCAGCCGTGGGGGGACGTGCTGACAGCAGGCCTGCCGATCTACGGCGAGACCGGGTCGCTGTCCGCCGTCGGTAAGGACAGTCCGGCCAAGGGCAAGATCGTCGCCAAGACCGGCACCAGCGCCGCGTCCGACCCCGGCACCGGCCGGTTGTACTGGGGCGTGCAGAATCTGGCCGGATACATGACCACGGACCAGGGTCGCGAGCTCGTCTTCGGGCTGTACATGAGTGGGGGTTCCTACCCCGATTCGCCGACCGCGCTGGCCCAATCCGGTCCGGATATCGCCGGGGTTGCAGACGCTTTCCAGCGAGCGTTGTCGGGAGCCTGAACAAGATGACCGCACGACATGCTCGACAGCTGACCGCCCGACGCCTACGGGTGGCCGCGGTGCTCGGCCTCAGCGCGGCCCTGGTCGCCGCCTGCAGTTCCGGATCCTCCTCCACGACAACAACATCCGCGGCTCCATCGTCCGCAGCTGCATCCTCGTCCGCGGCGAGTTCATCGGCTTCAGGTTCCAGCGCTGCCCCGGCGGCAGGTCTGCCGGAGTCGATCACCTCGGTGATGGACAAGCCGAGGTACGCCGACGCGACCTGGAGCCTGCTGGTCACCGACATGGAGACGGGGGAGTCGTTCTACGAGCTGAACGCCGACCAGATGTCACTGACCGGCTCGACCCGCAAGCTGTTCTCGGTGGGTGCCGCGCTCGACGAACTCGGCGCCGACCATCGGCAGGTCACCCCGGTGCATCGCCAGGGGACGGTGGCCGCCGACGGCACGTTGGACGGCAATCTGATCCTGGTGGGTGGCGGTGACCTGGAGTTCGGCGGTCGCCGCATCGACGCGGACACCGTGGAGTTCACCGACTTCGACCACAACGACGCCAACGGGCTCGGGTCGGCGATCCTGACCCCGCAGGACCCGCTGTACGCGCTCGACGACCTTGCGCGGCAGGTGAAGGAATCCGGGATCTCGTCGGTCAGCGGCGATGTGGTGATCGACGACCGGATGTTCGAGCCCTACCGGGTGCCGAACGGCCAGCTGCTGATCACCCCGGTGATGCTCAACGAGAACATGGTGGACGTCACGATCACCCCGGGCGAGGTCGGTCAACCGGCCACCGTGACCTACCGGCCGGAGTCGGCGGCTCTCACCGTTGCGGGCACGGTCACCACCGGCCCGGCCGGTTCCGCCTCGACGGTCACCCTCTCCGACGACCGACGGCCGGAGTGCATCGGCACACCCGGGTGCACGGTCACCGTTTCCGGGGAGATTCCGGTCGACTACGTTGCTCCGCTCACCGGGATCAACTCGTTCGTCGGAACGTTCCGGATCGAGGAGCCCGATGCCTACATGCGCACCGCGTTCATCGAGGCGCTCGGCCGTCAGGGGGTGTCCGTGACCGCGCCCGCGGTGGCGGCCAACGCTGCCGACGCTCTGTCGGCGACCGTCGTGCCGGGTGATTATCCGGCCGACACCCTGGTGGCGTCCTATGAGTCCGCGCCGTTCGCGCAGACGGCACAACTGGTACTCAAGGTCAGCCTCAACCTGGGGGCGAATCTGAGCCTGAGCCTGTTGGGACTGACCCAGGGCCAGAAGTCGATCCAGGGTGCGCTGGCGGCCGAACGGCAGATCCTGGTCGACAAGTACGGCGTGAACGGCGATCAGTTCGACTTCCCCACCAACGGCAGCGGAACCCCGGACAGCCGGGCCGCTCCCCGGGCGCTGGTACAGATGCTCACCGCGATGAGCAAGACCGACGTCGCGGAGCAGTATCGGGCGGCTCTGCCGGTGATGGGCGAGGACGGCTCGCTGGCCACCGCCGGTGTCGACCTGCCGGCCGCCGGTCATGTGTTCGCCAAACCGGGGACGACCGTCGAGCCGACCGCTGACGGCCAGGGACTCACCCTCAAGGCGCAGAACCTGGCCGGGTACATCGAGACGAAGAGCGGCCGGACCGTCGCCTACGCCCTGATGGTCAACGACGCGGGTCCGGTCACCATGGAAACTCTCGGCGAGGACGTCGGCGAGGTCTTCGGCGACGAGGCCGCGATCTCCAGCGCCATCTATGAATCCCTCTGACCCGCGGAACTGTGACCCGCCGCCAGGGCGATGATCCTGGGCCGCAACCAGTCAAGGGCATTGTCCAGGTCGGCGATCAGGTGCCGGGTGAGCAGCAGGTGGTCGGGCGTCAGGATCCAGGCGTGCTTGGTCTGCACGCCGATCACGGTGATCCGGACGGTGAACGGCAGCGGAGTTCGCCGCAGGATCATCGGCAGCTCCCGGACCAGCGCATTCAGGCCCCGGCCCGGGGCCGAGTGGGCCCGCTTGTAGCGGGGGTCGGTGCTCAACCCGTCCGACCACAAGCTGGCGTTGTGGAAGTGCCTCTGCATCAGCACCCGCAGATCCGGCACCGGCGCCAGCGCCGGGAAATCGGGCGGTTTGAGGTCGTCGATGGCGCTGGAACCGATCTCGAGCGCGTGTTTCCACCACCGGGCCCACTGGGTGCCGGCGATCGTCAGATCAGGTGCGCGGCCGCGCAGCAGCCGGACGCCGCCGCCCTCGGGGACCTCGATGGGCCGCCGCGACCAGGCCGGCCAGACATCGGCGGGCGGGTCCAGCGGCGGGATCGCCGGATCGGTGACGGGCTGCAGGCCGGCGACATCGCGGACGTAGAGCGCGATCCGCAGAGCCTCGGGTTCGGCGATGACGATCTTCGCCTGTTCCGTGCCCGAGATGAACATGCACCCATCGTGCCAGCGGAGGGCTCAGCCGGTGGAAAACCAGACCTCCGCGGCCAGCCCGAACGACAGCAGCACGGCGTAGACGATCTCCACCCTGGCGGTTGCGCCGAGCACCACCACCAGCGCCGGTCCGCGTGCGCCGCCCAACACCTGGCGAACCGGCGGAATGGCGAGCGGCACGCTCAGCAGCGCGATCAGGCACCAGGGATGCCTGATCCCGATCACCGCGACCGCCAGGTAAGCGCCGGCCACCGTCAGGGCAAACACCCGCCGGCTGAGTGGTTCGCCCAGCAACACGGCCAGCGTTCGCTTGCCGGAGACTTGATCCGTGTGCACGTCGCGCAGATTGTTGGCCATCAACAGCGCACAGGCCAGCAGGCCGATGCCGATCGCGGCGGCGGTGGCGGTCAGCGAGATGCGGCCGGCCTGCACGTAGGTGGTGCCGAGCACGGCAACCAGGCCGAAGAAGACGAAGACGAAGATCTCGCCGAACCCGGCATAGCCGTAGGGCTTCGGGCCTCCGGTGTAGAACCAGGCGGCCGCGACCGCAGCGACGCCGACCGGCAGCAGCCACCACGAGGTGAGGGCGGCCAGGATCAGGCCTGCCACACCGGCAATGCCGAAGCAGGCGAAGGCCGCTTTCTTGACCGATGACGGCCGGGCCAGGCCCGACCCCACCAACCGGGTGGGACCGACCCGGTCGGCGTCGGTGCCGCGGATGCCGTCGGAGTAGTCGTTGGAGTAGTTGACCCCCACCTGCAGCGCCAGCGACACGATCAGGGCCAGGCCGCCGCGGAGCCAGGAGAAGCCGCCGAGGGCGAACCCGGCGCCGGTGCCGACCAGAACCGGTGCCACCGCGGCGGGCAACGTCCGGGGCCGGGACGCCGAGAACCATTGCTGAGCAGTTGCCACTGGACCGACCCTACTGTCCGCCGACCGCCGGTTCGGACACCGCGACCCCGGCAGCGATCGCCGCCTGACGGTAGGCGGCGGCCAGTGAGACGGCCGTCTCGTGCGCGTTCAGCCCGCTCGGATTGGGCAGCACCCACAGTTCTGCACCGGCCAGCGGCTCCGGCTGCCGGCCCTGGCGCGCCAGCCGGTCGTCGAAGGCCTGCCGGTACGCCGTCAGACCGAGCACGGCCACCACCCGCGGCCGGGCCCGTTGCACCAGCGAGGTCAGGGACGCAGCAGCGTCCCGAATCTGGGCGGTGGTCAACTCGTCGGCCCGGGCGGTGGCGTACGGAACCAGGTTGCTGATCCCGATGCCGGCATCGATCAGCACAGCTCGGTCCGCCGGTGTCATCCCGGAACTCGGGTCGATCCGGGCCGGGGTGATGCCGGCCAGCGCCAGCGCGGGCCAGAACCGGTTGCCGGGCCGGGCGAAATGGGCGTTCACGGCGGCCGTCCAGAGTCCGGGATTGATCCCGACGAACAACAGCCGCAGGCCAGGTCCCAGCAGGTCGTCGACCTTCGCGCCGTGGAAGGCCTCCAGTTCGGCCCGGGTGAAGCGGGCCCGCCGGCCGGATCGGTCATTCGGCTCGATGACGGACTCTCCTGTCGGGTGCTGGGCGTACCTCGGTGGCCAGCTCCTGCAGGACTTCGCGGAACACCCGATAGCGATCGTCGCCCACCTGGGAGGCCCACTCGCGCTCGAGTTCGATGATCCGGGCCCGCACTCGTTCAACGGTCTGACCGCCCAAGGCCGTGCGGGAGACGATCCGGGTCCGCCGATCGGTCGGGCGACCTCCGACTTGGAGGTAACCGGCCTCGGTGAGCGCCGTGACGAACTGGCCGCAGCCCTGTTTGGTCATGCCGACCCGGTCACCTAGCTCGGTGATCGTGATGCCATCGGCGGGGACGGCGGAGATCACCCGAAAATGGGACTGGCGCAGGCCGTTCCAGTCCCCGTCGGCGAACACCTGGGCCACCTCGCGCAACAGCAGGCCCATCAGCAGCGGCGCGTGCCATTCACGTTCGGCATAAAAGTCCTTGACCGAGGTCATAAAGCTACTTTACCTTCTCCTTAGTAGGAAAGCAGCTTTACCAGGTAGGAGAGGCAGATGGCTGACCGCAGCGTGCTGGGCCCCGCCGATGTGACCGACGACGAACTCGCCGAGATCGTGGCCGGGTGGATCGGCGCCACATCCGGCTCGGTCGCGTTGGTCAGTTCCACGGCCGAGGTGGCGCCCTACGACCTCGATGCCATCACCACCGCCGGTCGGTACTGGGTGCGCGGTACGGTCCGCCATGCGGGTGAGGTGATCGACTTCAGCTTCTTCGTCAAACACGTGCAGTCGTGGGCCAGGTCGCCGCAGTTCGCGGCGGTCCCACCGCACCTGGCGGAGGTGGCCGAAGCGGGAGTGCCGTGGCGGACCGAACCGCTGGTCTATCGCTCGGATCTGGCGTCCCGGCTGCCGCCCGGACTGACCATGCCGCGCGCCGCTGCGGTCCGGGATCTCGATGAGAAGTCCGCCGCCGTGTGGCTGGAAGAAATCCCCGTCGTGCCAAGGGTGTGGACGGTAGATCAGCTGTCGGAGGCTGCCCACCTGCTGGGGCGGCTCGCCGCACGGCCGGCTGTGCAGGAATTGGCCGGGATCGGGAACTTCGCCAACGTTCCCGTGGTGCGAGCGTACGTCGACGGCCGGTTGAGCCATCAGGTCCTGCCGATGTTGCGCAGCGACGAGGTCTGGCGACACCCGCTGGTGGCCATGACGTTCGATACCGATCTTCGGGAAAGGCTGCTGGCTGCTGCCGATCTCGTCGAGAATTACGCCAACGAGCTTGAACAGATGCCGATGGGAGCCTCGCACGGGGACGCCTGCACCAACAACATCCTCGTCCGGCCCGATCAGAGTCTGGTGCTGATCGACTTCGGTTTCTGGGCGCCGGAACCATTGGGTTTCGATCTGAGCCAGCTGGTGCTCGGCGACGTCCAACTCGGTCGGAGCCCGGCCGATGAACTCCCGGCGACCGATCGCGCCTGCACCGCCGGCTACGTCGATGGTCTGCGGGCCGAGGGGTGTGACGTCGATGCCGCGGTGGTCCGGAGGGCCCATGCTCTCCTGATGCTGATCTTCTCGGGCCTGTCCGCCGTCCCGTTCGAATTCCTGGCCGACCCGCCGACCGATGAGGTCCAACGTCTTGCGGCCAATCGGGCAACCGCTGCCAGATACATCCTCGACCTGGTCGACGACACGGTCTGACCGCAGCCCGAACACCCTGTTCAGGTCGGCCGAGAACACCCGCAATATCGGTGGTTCCGGCCCGTCGATCTACTGGCGCCCGACCTCCCGCGCGGCCAGGGCGCGGATGGCCTGCCGATCGGGCTTGCCCGGGCCACGAAGGGGCAGGCTGTCCACCACCACCAGGTGTTTCGGAGCGGCGGCCGGGCCCTGGGCGTAACCGGCCGCCGCCCGTAGCGTGCCGAGATCGGGTCGGACGTCCGGCGCCGACGGCACCACCACCGCCACCACAGCAGTGCCCCACTCCGGGTCCGGAACGCCGGTGACCACCACCTCCGCCACTCCGGAGACCCGGACCAGCACGGACTCCACCACCGCCGGGTCGATCTTGATCCCGCCCGTGACGATCACGTCGTCGGCCCGACCGACGATCCGCGCCCGGCCACGCTCGAGGACTCCGATGTCGTCGGTGACGAAGGTGCGGAACTGGTCCCCCGGGCGACGCATGAAGGCCGGGTGATGCGGCAGATCCCGATAGCCGCGCGCGACCATCGGGCCGGTGATGGACAGCCGCCCGGCTTCGGTGGGAGCGCCCGAGGCGATCGACAGCGCAACGAGTTCCAGCGGCACGCCGTCATACACGCACCCGCCGCAGGTCTCGCTCATCCCGTAGGTGGTGACGACCGAGACACCTGCCTGCTGGGCGTCGTCGATCATCGCCTGGGGAGTCGCTGCGCCGCCGACCAGGACCGCGGAGAACGTCGCCAGCGCCGTCGTCGCCTCCGGATCGACCAGGATCCGGTGCAGCTGGGTCGGCACCAGCGAGACGAACCGGCGTCCCGATGGCATCCGCTGAACCGCCGCAGTGAACGCCTCGGTGGTGAACGGCCGAGCGGTGTCCATGATCACCGGCGTGCTGCCCTCGGCGACCGACCGCAACAGCACCTGGATTCCGGCGATGTGGTGGGCGGGCAGGGTGAGCAGCCAATTGCCGCTCGGTGTTGCCGGCGGCGCGGGGCCGTTGGTGCGATGCGGGTGCAGACCACCGGTGCAGGTGAGCGCGCACCTGGTGGCATCGGCGGACGCGATCAGTGCCCCGACCGGCAGTAACGCACCCTTGGGCAGCCCGGTCGAGCCCGAGGTTCCGACAACCAGAGCCGTGGGGTCGGCCGGGTCGTCCTCGACAGCGGACAACGCCGCCCCGCCGGCCAACCCGGTGATCAATCGGCCGGCCTCGGCCGGGTTGCCCGCCGGTACCGGCAACAACGCCGGGCCGTTTCCGGCCAGGGCGCGCTGCAGCAGCGGCAACAGGTCCAGCAACCGGTCGCCGGTCGGGACCTCGAGAACTTCCAGCAGTCGATGCATCCCGCCCAGCGTGGCACGACCTCAGTCGCGCGGGAGCAGGAGGTCGGCGAAGGCCGTGCCGATCCAGTTCGCGTACTCGTCCACGCTCCAGCCCCGGCCGGTGGTCAGCTCGGTCCAGACCGGGACGCTGTTCATCGTCCAGATGATGTCCCGGGCTCTGTCTTCGCTCAGCCCGGGCCGCAGTGCGTTCAGCTCGGTCAGCCGAGCGGCCACCCCGGCAGCGCCGATCAGCCGCTCGGCGTCGGTGGTCTGCAGGTGCCGCACCAGATCCGGGTCACCGGCGTGTGCCCCGGCGATGATCACCGACAGCAACGGACCGAGCCGCTGCAGCAGCACGCCGCCGACCCGGCCGTACGCCACCAACAAGGCCCGCGGGTCGGTCAACGCCTCCATCTCCCGGATCTCCGGGCGGTCTCCGAAGGCGATCGGCTCGTCGTCACCGACCAACCGGACGTCGTAGAGCCGCTTGAGCAACTCGGCCTTGGACCCGCACGAGTTGTAGACGGTCTGCTTCGACACCTGGGCCGCCGCCGCGATCATCGTCACCGTGGTTGCACCGTAGCCGTTCTCGAGGAACAGACGCTCCGCGGCGTCGATGATCCGGTGCTCGGTGGCCCGGGCCGCGTCGTCGCGGACCGCGCTGGAATACGACCTGGAAATATTCACTGGACTCCTCGTCAAATGACTATATTCTCAGTCTATCCAATTTACTGTCGCAGTCACAGAGGAGATCCATCAGTGAGCACCTTCCTGTTCGCCAGCATTCCGGTGCCGGCCCACACCGCCAACCCGCTTCCGTTCGCGGCCCGACTGGTCGAACGCGGCCATCGGGTCCTCTGGTACGCCGGCGCCGCCTTCCATCCGCAGATCGCCGCCATCGGCGCAGAGCCGTTGCCGTATCGCGACGCCGAGGATTTCGGCGGGAAGGACCTCACTGAACACTGGTCGCAATACCGCGGGTTGTCCCCGGTGCAGACCATCCGTCGGGTGTTCGCCGACGTGTTCGTCGGGCATGCCCCGGAGCGGGTCAGCGATCTCCGCCGGATCATCGCCGAGCATCACGTCGACGCCATGCTCTGCGACGGGCTGATGGTCGGGGTCGGTCTCGTCGGCGAGCTCGAGGAGGTGCCCTGGGCGACGTTCGGTGATGGACCGCTGCCGTTCGAGGAGCCGGACACGCCCCCGTTCGGCCCCGGGCTGAAGCCCATGCGCGGACCGATCGGGCGCCTGCGCAATGCAGCGGTGCGCACGGTCGCCCGCCGATTCATCTTCGCCGATGCGGATCGGGTCTACCGCAGGGTTCGGTCGGACCTGAACCTACCGGCGGCCGATGGCTTCGTGCTCGACGAGATGTCCTCGCCCTACCTGCATCTGCAGGGCTGCACACCGGGGTTCGAGTACCCGCATCGGGCGCTCCCGCCGCAGGTGCATTGGGTCGGAGCGCTACGCCCGGACGTGCCGAAGGACTGGACCCCGCCCTCCTGGTGGCCCGAGGTCACCGGGTCCACCCGGCCGGTGGTGGTGGTCAGTCAGGGCAGCATCCGGCCCGACGTCGGCGAACTCCTGGAGCCGACCATCACCGGCCTCGCCGGTTCTGATGTGCTGGTGGTGGTGACCACCGGATTGGGCGATCCGGATCAGCTGGTCGACCGGCTCGATGGTCAGGTGCCGTCGAACGTCCGGATCACCCGCTTCGTCCCCTACGACCTGCTGCTCGAACACGCCGATGTGTTCGTCACCAACGGCGGCTACACCGGCGTGACACTGGCTCTGGCGCACGGGGTTCCGATCGTGCAGGCCGGCATCACCGAGGAGAAGGCGGAGATCGCCGCGCGCATCGAATGGACCGGGGTCGGGGTCAAGCTGGGCACCACCACACCCACCCCCGCCGCGGTTCGCAGCGGGGTGGAGAAAGTGCTGGCCGTTCCGGCCTTTGCCGCCGCCGCCGAACGCCTGCGGCAGGAGATGGCGGCCCACGACGCGGGCCGCGAGGGAGCCGACCTGCTGGAACAGCTGGCGACCACGGGACGGTTGGTGCCGCGCGTGGACGCTGCGATCGATGCTCAGGTGCCCGTGCGGTAGGGCTCAGGTGCGCGTGCGGTGGGGAGTGCCTGTGCGGTAGGGAGTGCCCGTGCGGTAGGGAGTGCCCGTGCGGTAGGGAGTGCCCGTGCGGTAGGGAGTGCCCGTGCGGTAGGGATGGGTGCATGCGGATTCTGGTGACCGGCAGCTCAGGACATCTCGGCGAGGCGTTGGTCAGCACGCTGCGCGCGGACGGCCACGACACGGTCGGTCTGGATCTGCTGCCGTCCCCGACCACCGACTTCGTGGGCTCCATCGGTGATCAGTTCGACAGTCCGGCGTGCGCTGCACGGAGTTCGTGCGGTGCTGCACACCGCGACCCTGCATCAACCACACGCCCGGTCCGCGACCAGGCAGGCCTACGTCGACACCAACGTCACCGGCACGCTGGTGCTGCTGGAGCAGGCCCTGGCCCAAGGCGTCGACAGATTCGTCTTCACCAGCACGACCAGCACCTTCGGCCTGGCGCTCATTCCCGGGGAGGGCGCGCCGGCGGCCTGGATCACGGAGGACACCGTTCCGTTGCCGCGCAACATCTATGGCGTCACCAAGGTCGCGGCGGAGAACGTCTGCGAGCTGATCCACCGCGACAGCGGCCTGCCCATCGTGATCCTGCGGACCAGCCGATTCTTCCCGGAGCCGGACGACGATCCCGAGATCAATGCGTACGGCCTGGGCAACGTCCAGGCCAACGAGATGCTCTACCGGAGGGTCGATCTCGCCGATGTGGTACAGGCCCATCGCTGCGCTCTCGACCGGGTGCCGGAGATCGGCTTCGGCCGGTACATCGTCAGCGCGACCACGCCGTTCACCCGGGCGGACCTGGCTTCGCTGCGGTCGTCGGCGCCTGCCGTCGTGCGACGACTGTATCCGGACTTCGACAGTCGTTATGCGGAGCGCGGTTGGCGGATGTTCCCGGGCATCAACCGGGTGTACGACAATGCGCGAGCCCGCGCCGAGCTGCGGTGGGACCCTGAGTACGATTTCGCGCGGCTGCTGAGATCGCTTGCCAACGGCGAGGATCCGCGCAGCCCCCTCGCTGTCGCCGTGGGCAGCAAGGGGTATCGGTGAGTTCTCGTGCCTTGGCTGTGACGCGGGCTGCCTACGACTCCGTTGCGGTGGCCTATGCGGCACACGTGGCGGGGGAGTTGGCCGGCAAACCCCTCGACCGGGCCCTGCTCGCGGCGCTGCTCGAGCTCGCGGGCGATGGCGTGGTCGCTGATATCGGTTGCGGCCCAGGTCATGTCACTGCCTCACTCGCAGGCTCAGGAGCGCGGGTGTTCGGTCTGGATCTGTCGCCGGAGATGTGCCGGCTGGCCCGAGCCTCGACGTCGCTGCCATTCGGTGCGGCCGACATGACCGCCCTGCCGGTGCGGTCGTCCTCGTTGGCGGCCATCGTCAGCTGGTACGCGGTGATCCACCTCGACGATCAACAGCGGGCCGCGGCCTACCGGGAGTTCTGCCGGGTGCTGCAGCCGGCCGGTCATGCGCTGATCGCGTTCCACACCGCCGACCAGGAGATCCGACCTGGCGGTCAGCGCACCATGACGCAATGGCTCGGCGCGGAGGTGGCGTTGACCTTCCGCTTTCTGGACCCTGTGCGGGAGGTTGACGCGCTGCGGGATGCAGGGTTGACGCTGGTCGCGCGGCTGGACCGGCCGCACGTGCCGGACGTCGAGTACCCGAGCGAGCGGAGCTATCTGCTGGTGCGGCGCTGAATCTTCACCGAACCCGAACATTTTCCTGTCCGGGCCCGAAAACGACGGGCGCAGTCTGGTCTCTGTCAGGCAGGAAGCGACACCCGTCAGGAACGACGAGTCGGAGGAGATCAGTCATGGGTAAGAAGGCAGTGTTGGGTGCGGTGGCCGGTGGGCTGGCGGCCGGTGCCTTGGCGTTCGCGATGGCTTTTGCCGGCCCGGCGGCCGCCCAGACCGGCGGTCAGGCCGTTGCGGTCGGTCAGGCCGTTCTCGCCGGGCAGGCGACTGCTGCCGACCGGCCGGCCTATTGCGATCACGTCGACAAGGCGTTGGACAAGCGGCAACGGGTGGTGCAGCGGCTCGAAGCCGACGCCGGCACCCGCGGCTCGATCGCCTGGCTGAAGGACAAAGCGGCCGCCGCCACGGCGGACGGGAACAGCGAGCTGGCCACCCTCTACACCGACCGGTCGGCATTACGCAGTCAGGTGCTCGATCCGTTGAAGACGATCGTCGCCGATCTCACCGCGGTCCAACAGGCGCATTGCAACTGAAGGTCGGCGTTCCATCCGGGTTCGGTGAACTGCTGGGGTTCGGCGACGCACCGAGGTTCTGTGCACCGGCACTACAGTTCCGAAATCAGCGGGCCGACCTCGGCGCGTGGACTGGTCGGGAACGCCCGCAGTGGTCGAGGCTGGGCCCATGACCGCAGCGAGCGCGCCGGAGTCGCGTGGGCTGGTGATCGTGATCGAGGATGAGACCGTCATCGCCGATGTCGTCCGCCGGTACCTCTCGGCGGCCGGTTTCGGGGTTCAGGTGCACGGGACCGGGCAGGACGGCCTCTCGGCGATCCGACGGGACCGGCCGGCCGCGATCGTGCTGGACATCGGCCTGCCGGACATCGACGGCCTCGACCTGTGCCGGCGACTGCGGGCGGCGGGGGACTGGACACCGGTGCTCTTCGTCACGGCGCGGGACGAGGATGTGGACCGGATCCTCGGTCTCGAGATGGGCGGCGACGACTACCTGGTCAAGCCGTTCAACCCACGGGAACTGGTGGCCAGGGTGCGTGCCGTGCTGCGGCGGTCGACCGGCCCGGGCGCCGCGCAGTCCCCGGTGTTCCGGGTGGGCCGCGTCCACATTGATCCCGGGCAGCGGCGGGTGTGGGTGGTTCCGGCGAACCAGGACGGTCCCGACAACACTGTCAGGACCGTCTCCGCGGACTCTACAGGTACCGAGATCGAACTCACCGCAACGGAATTCGATCTGTTGTTGTACCTGGTCAGGAACCGGGGCCGGGTGTTCGAACGGGCCGGCCTGCTCAGTTCGGTGTGGGGGTACTCCTCGGCGGCCGGCGTCCGGACCGTCGATGTGCATGTGGCCGCGCTGCGTTCGAAGCTCGGTGATGCCAGTCCGATCAGGACTGTGCGTGGGGTCGGGTACTCGGCGGATTCCCGGTGAGCCGTCGGCGGACCAGCCTGGCAGTCCGGGTCACGTTGCTGGTGACTGCGGTTGCGGTGCTGGTCGCGGTGATCGCCAGCGTGGCCGGGGTCCTGGTCGTCCGGCGGACACTGATCGATGTGACCACCGAGGCGCTGGCCGACCGGGCCGACCTCATTGCTGCCCAACTGGCATCGGCGTCGTCGGGCACTGGCAACCCGCCGGGCACTGGCAACCCGCCGGGCACTGGCAACCCGCCGGGCACTGGCAACCCGCCGGGCACTGGCAACCCGCCGGGCACTGGCAACCCGCCGGGCACTGGTAACTCGCCGGGCACTGGTAACCCGCCGGGCACTGGTAACCCGCTCGCCGTCGCCGATGCGGTGCTGGCCGAGCAGGGCATCACGGTGGTGACCATCGGTCCGGACGGCGAGTTCTCCGACGCCGGCCGCATCGCCGAACGGGCGGCCGCGGAGGCAGGTGCCCACCAGGCCGTCGGCGGTCGGTCGATCTCGGGGACCGCGGTCGCCGGTGGTCGGCTCCAACTGGTCGAAGCCAGGTCGACCGCGGATGGCGGGTTCGCCCTGGTGACCCCGGCCGACGTTGCAGCGGCGACCCGGCAGGCACTCGAACGGCGGCTGTTGTGGGCCGTTCTCGGCGGTACCGCGGTGGCCGTGCTGGTTGGTCTGCTGGTGGCAAGGGCGGTGTCCGCACCGCTGCGCCGAACCGCCGTGCAGGCCCGCGCGATGAGTGCCGGAGCGCGTGACCGCAGGGCGCCGGTGGCCGGCCCGCGAGAGGTCGCCGAGGTGGCTGTGGCGGTCAATGAGCTGGCGGATGCTCTGCAGTACAGCGAGTCCCGACAACGCGATTTCCTGTCGTCGGTGTCGCACGAGCTGCGTACTCCGCTGGCCGGCATCACCGGACAGGCGCAGGCGCTGGCAGACGGATTGATCGATCCGACAGAACAGGCGGACGTCGGTGCCAGCATCGTCGGCGAGGCTGCGCGCTTGGAGCGCCTGGTCACCGATCTGCTCGATCTGGCCCGATTGGGTGCGGACAATTTTTCGATCGACCCGGCACCGACCGACCTGGTCGCACTGGTCACCGAAATGGCCGCTGCCTGGCGGCCACGCTGTGCCGCCCGAGGTGTGCCGCTGGTGGTGGAGGTGCCGACGTTCGCGGTCGTGGTGAGCACTGACGCCCGTCGGGTTCGTCAGGTGCTCGACGGGTTGGCGGAAAACGCATTGCGTGTGCTCGAGCCGGGCCAGCCGCTCGTGTTGCACGTCGGCCCCGACCCGAACGGCGCTGTACCGAACTTTGCTGTCCCGTATGGGTCCGCGTCGACCGCCGCTGTCCCTCATGGTGTCGCGTCGACCTCCGATGTGCCTCATGGTGTCGCGTCGATCGCCGATGTCCCTCATGGTGTCGCGTCGACCGCCGCTGTCCCACATGGTGCTGCGTCGACCTCCGATGTCCCCTATGGCGCCGCGTCGATCGCCGCTGTCCCGTACGGCGCAGCGCCATCCGTGCCCGTCCCGAACGGCGCGGTGTTGCAGGTGCGCGACGGCGGGCCCGGGCTCGCGGCCGAGGACTACCCGGTGGCCTTCGAGCGCGGCGTTTTGCATGACCGCTACCGCACCCGCCGGCCCGGCGGCGCCGGGTTGGGCCTCGCGCTGGCGCACAGTCTCGTCATTCGGCTCGGTGGCACCATCATCGCCTCACCGGCCACGGAAGGTGGTGTGGCGATGACCATCTGGCTCCCTGCGGGTGCCCCGCACGGCGGGCCATGGACCGGACGACCAACTGGTCCACCGCCGTCCGAAGGGCCTCCGGGAGAGAGCCCGCACCATGACTGACGACCTGACCGACCTGCTCTCGACCGCCAAGGTTTTCGCGATCCCTATGGTCGAGCCGTTCCGCGGGATAACGGTGCGCGAAGGAGTGCTCCTTCGCGGCGAGTTCGGGTGGGCCGAGTTCGCCCCCTTCCGAGACTACGGAGACATCGACTGCGTGTCCTGGCTCCGAGCGGCGGTCGAGTCGGCGACAACGCCGTGGCCGCAACCCATCCGGGATCGAATCGAGGTGAACACCACAGTCCCGGTGGTGACCCCGGAGCGTGCCGGCGAGCTCGTGCGCGCCTCCGGCTGCCGGACCGCAAAGGTCAAGGTGGCCGACCCCCGGGCCGATCTGGCGGCCGATGTCCGCCGAGTGACTGCAGTCCGCGAGGTGCTGGGCCCGCAGGGCCGGATCAGGGTCGACGCCAACGCGGCCTGGACGGTGCAAGAGGCAGTGGGGGCCATCGAGTTGCTCGACGAGGCCGCCGGTGGTCTGGAGTACGTCGAGCAGCCGTGCCGCTCCCTCGAGGAGCTTGCCAAGGTCCGGCAGCGGGTGACACCGCCGATCGCTGCCGACGAATCGATCCGTCGCGCGGCCGATCCGGTCCGCGTCGCGTTGGCGGGGGCGGCTGACATCGCGGTGATCAAAGTGGCCCCCCTCGGTGGGGTTCGGGCGGCGCTGCGGGTTGCCGCAGCTGCTGGTCTGCCGGTGGTGGTCTCGTCGGCGGTCGATACTTCCGTCGGGCTCGCGGCAGGTCTCGCACTCGCCGCTGCGCTGCCCGAGCTGCATCACGCCTGCGGTTTGGGTACCACGTCGCTGTTGACGACCGATGTCACCGCATCGACGTTGCGGCCCGTCGACGGCTACCTGCCGACGCCCGACAGGGCGCCGGACCCCGATCGCTACCCGGAAGTCGCCGCCGATCGGGAGACCGCCCGATACTGGTTGGACCGACTGCTCCGGGTTGCAGCCCTGGTCTGATCCCGTCACGACGCCACGTCGCGGCGCACGGACGCACGCGTCCGACGTCCAAAGGGACCTGTCCAACGCGATGCGGTCCGAGCCCTGCTGAACCCTGCCGCGATTCCTGACCCTTGGCCATGCTCGGTCCGAGGAGCGACGACAATGGCAAGTGTGAACCCGTCGACGGCGCTGGCCGGTGTCCTGATCGACGAACTGATCGCGTGCGGTGTCACCGATGCCGTGCTGGCCCCCGGATCCCGGAACGCGCCGCTGTCGATGGCCTTGCACGCCGCGGATGCCGCCGGCCGGATCCGCCTGCACGTCCGGATCGACGAACGCACGGCCGGCTTTCTGGCCCTCGGTCTGGCTCGGGGATCCGGTCGGCCGACGGTTGTGGTGACCACGTCCGGCACGGCGGTGGCGAACTTGCACCCGGCAGTCCTCGAAGCCCATCACGGCGGCGTGCCGCTGCTGGTGCTGTCGGCGGATCGGCCACCCTGGCTCCGGGACGTCGGCGCCAATCAGACGGTGGAGCAGCGCTCGATCTTCGGCTCGGTGCTCCGCTTGTTCCACGAATTCGCTGTGCCGCAACGCATCACCGGACAGAACGCGGTCTGGCGATCGATGGTCTGTCGTGCGATGGCCGCATCGGCTGGCGCCGGTGGCAGTCCCGGACCGGTTCAGCTCAATATTGCGTTGACCGAGCCCCTGCTCCCGGACGGCGACGAGTCGACCGGCCCCGCGCAGGATTGGCCGGAGCCGCTGTCCGGTCGGGCAGGGCCGTGGACGCGGGTCGATGTGCCCGACAGCGCCTTCGGACTGTCCGTGCCGACCCCTGAGCCGGGGGAGCGGTTGTTGTTTCTGGCGGATCTGACCCATCCGTGGGCGGCCGCGGTCGCCGATGCCGGACACCTGGTGATTTCCGAGGCAGGCGGGGCGGCGGGCAACAATGTCCTCGGCGCCGGGATGCATCTGCTGTCGGCACCGGAATTCCTGAATGATTCGCTGCCGGACCGGGTGATCGTTTTGGGGCGGCCGACGTTGTTCCGTCAGGTGCAGCGACTTCTCGGCGACGCACGTGTTGCGGTGGACGTGATCGCCCCACCGCTCGGATACGCCGACCCGGCCCATTTGGTCCGCAGTGTCGCCGCGGGCTGGCCGAACCTGCGGGATCTCCCGGACCCTGCCTGGGCCGCTCATTGGCGGGATGCAGACGCGATCGCGACCAAGGCGGTCAACGCCGTGCTGGACGAGGCGGATATCGGGTGCTCCACCCGCTTGGCGCGTGATCTGGTGGGTGTCCTGCCGAGGCAGTCCACGCTGGTACTCGGGTCTTCGCAGGCGCCGCGAGACGTCGGGCTGGGTAGCGAGAGTCGATCGGGAGTGCGGATTGTCGCCAACCGAGGAGTGGCCGGGATCGACGGGACCCTTTCGACGGCGGTCGGTGTCGCGCTTGCCGCGGCCGACCCATCCGGTGCTCCGGCAGTGGCGCTGGTCGGGGATCTGACCTTCCTCCACGATGTGAATGGGCTCATCATCGGACCGCACGAACCGAGGCCGGAACTTGCCATCGTCGTCAGCAACAATGACGGCGGCGGGATCTTCTCCACGCTGGAACCCGGAGATCCGCAGCACGCCAGGGCTTTTGACCGGGTTTTCGGGACGCCCCACGGCGCGATGCTGGCCGGAGTCGTCGAGGGGTTCGGCGCCGAACACGTTTTCGTGTCCACCGCCGAAGAACTGGCCGAGGCCGTCACCGACCCTGGCGGGATCAGGGTGGTCGAGGTTCCGACCTCACGAACCGAACTCGCACCGACATTGGACAGAATCGCCCGAGCGGTCAAAAAGGCCCTATAGCCGACTGTCAATGTCTGGGGTCGCAGCGAATCCGGTGGTCGCGACTGCGGTCGATCGAGCTGCAATCCGCGAGGACGGTGCGGTTGCGATCCGGTGGTAATAGCTCGTATGGACCTCAACGGTCGATGTTCAAGGTCTGCGGTACTCAGCACAACGCGAGCCACTGAATGCCTGCTGGGTGAGACGTGCCTGCTGGGTGCGATGGAGAGGTGAACAGTCGCGGCGTCGAACATCGCGGCGGCGAGCGGATCACCGGCTGTGGCACCGTTTTCATCTGGCTCGAGGAATCGACCTGCCAGCCCCCTCCACGCCAAGTCTCGCTCCAGCGGATGCCGAACGGGCGTAGCAGGCGCGTTGGCCCCGACACTGACCCTCTGGGTCGTGGGGGAACTGGCGACGTCATCGTTCATTTCTCGTCCTAGCGGATTGTGCTTGCTCTGCTCCACGTCTCTTGCTAGGATTCGAACATACGTTCGTATGATTCACAAGTCAAGGGAGGTGAGCATGGAGCAAGCAACGACCGGCGATCCCGACCGTTCGTGGGCCGAGCACGCGGTCGGTGCTGCGGACATCGCTTCTTTGCACGCCTTGGCCACCGCCGACCCGACGCAGCTGACCGGTGCGGCTCTTGTCGACGCGATCACGGCGAGCGAGAAGGCGCTGTCGTTGCTGACCGGCATCCAACTCCGACTGCTGGCTGCATTCTCGGTCCCGTTCGTGGCAGGTGACCCGATGCGTCTGGCGGGCCGGTTGGCTCGGAGAAACCGGATGCACACCGACCCCACTACTGAGCAGATCCAAGACCTGGTCGCCGATGCAGCTATCTCGTTGGCCGGTGCCGAAGTGGCAGCAGCGCTCCGGATATCCCCGGTCACGGCCGGACTCCGGGTTCGGGAAGCGATCACGATGACAACGTCACTGGCGCCGACGCTGGAGTCCCTGGAACACGGCGTCGTCGACCGAGGAAAGGCCAGAGTCATTGCCGAACACTGCGAACCGCTCACCCCTGAGCACACCGCTGCTGTTCAAGACATGGTCCTGCCTGCTGCCGGCGAGCTGACCACGAGCGAACTGCGTGACTTCACCGGTCAGGCCGTCATCACCATCGACCCGAACGGCGCTGAAGAGCGACATCAAGCCAGCGCCGCACGACGGAGCCTGGCAATCAAATCACTGCCCGACGCCATGGCCACTTTGTCCGCGTTCCTCCCAGCTGACGGAGCCGTGAAGATCTTCCAGGTCAGCGACCTGCTCGCCACCAGTACAGCCGCGTCTCCCGGAGACAACCGAGGCATCGCTGCCCGCCGCGTCGACGCCCTTGTCGATATTGCCGAGCAGCTCCTCACTTATGGACACCTCGATCTGAGCGAATATCTGGGTCAACCTCTCGCCGACAGCACCACCCTGCACCAGCGAGCGAGCCACACCGCCGCCGACGAACCCGACCAGCAGATTGACGACCGCAGACCCGACCAGCAGATTGACGACCGCGGAACCGACCAGCAGACTGACGACCGCGAACCCGACCAGCAGATTGACGACCGCGGACCCGACCAGCAGATTGACGACCGCGAACCCGACCAGCAGACTGACGACCGCGAACCCGACCAGCAGACTGACCACCGCGAACTCCATGCCGCGACTCCAGATGTGGACGAGAACGCCTGTCCAGCCGAAGGAGTCGGTGCCGACGGGGGCGATCTCATTCATGATATGGACGGGACCAGCCCTCCGGCAGGGGAAGCCGATCCCGAACCAACCCACACGTCCACCAGCCATTCCGACCCGGCCGATGCGAAGCTTGCACCGTTCGAACCCCTACCGATCCGGGTTCGTTCCGGCGACCCCAACCCGGTTGATCCGGTCGATCACGGCGCAGTCGATCTTGCCGCGAACGAACAGCCCGAGAATGCCGTGGGGGTCGCCGACTCTTTCGGGCCAGTCGGCACCGAGTCCTCGGCGCGAGTCGGCACTTCCGCTGCCGCGCCTGCCGCGGCCGACTCAGGGGAGTCAGCTGCCAGAGATGGATCTGTAGAACCTGCCGACGTCGTCGACCGGGCCGGAGACGCCGGCGACGATGGTCGCTCGTTGGAAGCCACGCCGACCGGTGCGGAAGTCGTCGTGATGCCAACCTCCGGTTCCGCGACCCCGCCGGGCTGTCTCGTCGAGCCTGACTCTGCGACCTGCACTTCGTCCTCAATTCGCGGCACCGGTTTGTCGGTCGATCAGACCAGATTGCCGGCGCGCGCAGGGCAACGCGCTTCTCGCACCTTCACCCGGCAAGGCCGACGACCACATCTTTCGGTCACCCTCGGCCTTGGCACCCTCGCCGGGTTCGATAACCTGCCCGGCAAACTGGAAGGTTTCGGTGCCATCCCGGCCGGCCTTGCTCGCAGCATCGCCATCTCCGCTGCGACCATCACCACCCAACTGGTCGACGGAGGGACCGGTATCGCCACCCACGCCGGGTCTCTCACTTACCGCCCCCGGCAGGAACTCCGTGATCAGGTCGCCGCGCTCAACGGAACCTGCCGCTTCCCATCCTGCCGACAGCCCGTCTGGCGCTGCGACCTCGATCACCGAGAACCCTTCGATCACGCCGACCCAACAGTGGGCGGACCCACAAGCCCGGACAATCTCGATCCTTATTGCCGACGCCACCATCTGATGAAGCATCACACCGACTGGCGGGTCCGCCCCGATCGCGAGAGTTACGCCCTCCATTTCACCAGCCCGACCGGCCACCGGTACACCAAACAACAATGTCCGACCGCACCGTACTCGGTCGGGATTGACAACCTCGGCGCCGCGTTCGCCGAGCGCCTCGAAAACCTGCTGGCGACAACCAAGACCGAAAGCTCCAAGCATTCAACGGGTGTCATCGAAGAGCTGCTGACAGCTGCGCTATTGCGGCACCACCTCACGCCCCGTCCAATCGAATATGCACCGGACAAGGACTTCTGGGCCAATGCCGATGACGACCCCATCGGCAACACGCCGGGTCACGACCAAGCATCAGATGCGGCCGCGCACCCTGGACATACAACGGGCCTGACAACCGACCTGACGGTCGAGCCACCGTCTCCGGCGGACGAAGATGGCAACAACTCCGAGGCCGACGATGAGCTGCCGCCGCCGTTCTGAGCAGTCAGTGATCGCGCCACTGTCACGGCCGATGTGCCCCATCACCGTTGTAGGGCCCTCGATGCCACGGCATAGTTCTGAGCCTTCGGGTGATGCGCAGTCATCCGAGGCCGACGACCCACCAACTGATGGTCAGACTCCTTGAAGCCTGGTTCGGCAGGCATCAGCGTTATTGCCAGAGCTCGGCGAGCTGCTGGGCAAGAGCTTTCCCTTGGTCGTAACCGGCTCGAGCTGCGGGCACCCGTGTCGACAGATCCATCATGTTGTTGCCGAATGCGTTGCGGGAGTTGCTGTCCGGCAGGACCGTTTCCACCCGGCTACCGGCAGCGCGCAGTTCACTTGCCTGCGTTGCAAGATCCATCCCCCACTCCAACGGCGCACGTGTTCTGCCGCCAAGAGGAGACAACACCAGCACCCGCCCGTATCCGGCTGCCAGATCGGCATTCTCGCTGGACCGCCGGTAGCCGCCGTCGATGAATCGGCCGTCGCCGATGCCGTAGGGGAGACCGCTGGAAGTGCTGGCGGCGACGGCGTCCACCAGGTCGACTCCGCTGTGTCGGTCGAACACGACCGGTTCACCGGTGCGGGCATCGACTGCCGTGATGAGCACCGGCCGTCGTGGCCAGTCCTGGCTGGGTAGCCGAGGCGCGACGGTAGCGCGCCAGCGCGTTGGCCAGGAGCCATCCGACGCCGCCTCCAGCTCGAGCGCTGAGGCACCTAGTTTGCGGCGCATGTCGACCGGATCCGCAGCGCCGGCGATGATCTCGCTCGTCCGTCGCAGATGATCGACAACGGGACCGGTGGAAACGCGCGCACGATCGGCGCCGGCTGGATGAGGTCGCTGCTGAGGTGCAGCGTGAAGGATGTCGGCAAGCAGTTGGGTCGGGCTCGCGCCGGTGATCTGCGCCGCCGCCGTCGATCCGGCCGATGTTCCGATGATCAGATCGGCATCGGTCACATCCAGTCCTGCATCGAACAGGCCGGCAACGACACCGATCAACCACGCGTTGCCCGCCGATCCTCCGCCACCGAGGACCAGTGCTCGTCCATCAGCCGCGCGCGTGGGGCTACCGTCATCGGCTTGCAGTTGATCTTGATCGGAGCTCGGCGGCTGGGAGGCCGTCGACGATGTGAAGTACCTAGTTGAAAACCGTTCTTCGTTCATGGGAGTCGCCTTTCGCGGTTGCCTGGTGGGGCGCTCCCGGTGGCGACTACCTCAGTCGCTCGATCGTGCACAGCAGCGGAGCACCCACTGCGGATACTGCGTTCATGGGGCTCACCTCCTGCCGATAGATGACGATCGCCACGACGGTAGCAGCCCGCAAGGCACTCTGCAGCTGGCAATGCCGGACAGCCGGCATCCCGAGCGCAGTCGAGACCGCCATGCGTAGTCGGTAGCGCCGTGCGCAGCCGGCGTCGCCCCTGCTGATGACGGCCAGTCAGCGGGCCGACGTTGCGGTCTACTCCATCGAAAGACCCCGAGACGCTGAGTCATTCCGCGTCGGCGGTGGAGTACCTGGATTCGCGTTCGCCGCGCAGCCAGAACAGTTGCCGATCCTCGCAATCTTTGAGCTCGCGAAGAGAGCACGTACTGCAGAAGCGCGGCTCGCCAGGTCCGGTCGGGAATCGTTCCTCGAATGCCCTGCTCTGCGGATCGAGCGAGTCCAGGTCGACCGCCGAGTCGTCGGTGCACTGATAGGCCAGGCAACAGCCACCCTTGCGGCCCAGATAGTCCGCCTTGTGTCCCTGGTGGTCGACCCGAAGATCAGGTCGTCGACGCCACAGGGCTCCCTCGGCCCGCAATCCGCTCTGCAACCTGCGAACCGCCGCTGGATCGACCGGCAGATCGGGCTGCATCAGCAGCGGCAGGCCGAAACCGTCGGCGATCTCCGCCCAGAGCGACCTACGGCCCACCCGCGCCAGCGTCCGACATCCCTCGACCAGGGGTTCGACGGCGGCCGTGAGCGCCTGCACCGCAAGCCGGGCGACCTCGTGCTCGTCGGCCACCACCAGCACGCCCGGGAGACCGGCCCACGGGTGACCGGCCGCCACCGCGATGGTTGGGCCTGGATCGACAGTCGGGCCAGCATCGATAGTCGAACGCGGTGCCAGGTACGAGCCCGCCAACCCAGCTGAAGCGATCGGCACTGCTGAGCCAATCGGTACCGCTGAGCCATTCGGCACCGCTGAGCCATTCGGCACCGTTGAGTCATGCGGCACTGTTGAACCAACCGCCGTTGCTGAACCAATCGGCACTGTTGAGCCAACCCGCGCAGCTGAGCCAACCCGCACGGTTGTGCCCAGCGGGTCGACCTGGTCCACCCAGCCGTCCGGGTGCAGCCGCAACCGGAGACGCGAGACATCCAATAACAGCCCGGCCGCTGCGGCCGCCAGGGTGAACCCGACGGCGTCGGCCACCATCCCGGGATACCAACTGGTGACCCATTTCGCTGCGGCGTTCGGCGTCGTGCCGTCGTCGGCGCACAACCGCAAGTGGGTGCGACGCAGCTGTCCGGCATCGTCGGCCAGTACGTCGCCGATCGTCACCCACGGCCGAGGCGAATCATCGCCATCGGCGTGGTGTTGCCGGTAGTGCTGGGCGAGATGCGTGTCGATCCAGTCGTCCGGGGTCGCTGCATCCAGCAACAGGGAAGCGGGGGACGACGCGGGCACAACTATGAGCTTAGGCTAGCCTTGTGCCGCTCGAGACCGGCCCGCCGCTGAGGGGGCAAGGGTCAGCCGGTGGAGGAGATGTAATCCACCAGTTGGTCGTGTTCGGTCTCGAGCTCGTCGAGCCGATTCTTGACGATGTCGCCGATCGTCACGATGCCGGCGAGCGCATCGTCCACCACCACGGGCATGTGTCGGAATCTCTTCTCCGTCATGGTCTTCGCCAACGAACGGACCTCGTCATCTGGGCTGCTGGTCAGCACGTTGACGGTCATGATCTCGCGAACCTGCGTGCCCAGCAGTTCCGCTCCGCGTGTGTGCAGGGCGCGGACGACGTCCCGTTCACTGACGATCCCCTCGATCGTCCGGCCGTCGCTGGTCACCACCAACGCTCCGACATGGTGCTCGGCGAGCGCTGCGATGACTTCGGTGATCAGCGCCCCCGGTGTGACCGTGGCGACCGCAGCACCCTTGTGCGCCAGGACATCCTTGACGTGCATGGCAGTCCCTCCCGCCGCCGGACTCCGGTGTACCGACTGGGCAAGAATAGTCCCGAATGGGCAGAAAATGCCGATCTTCGACTCAGGTGCCGTCCGCGTCGTACGGCGGCCGCTCACCGGAAACCCCGGCCGGCGCGGACGTGGTGAGCAGCACCCCGGACCGCGCCGCCTCCGGAATCGGCTGCTCGGTGGGCCCGACCACTACCTGCTGGGTAGTCCCCGCCGCGACAGACTCGGGCTGCAGCGCAGGCACCATCGGCCGAACGGCGGCGGCCTGCTGGGCCAGGTCCTGCGCCGCCGTGCTGGGGGCGCCCCCGAACCCGAGGAACCCGGACACTCCGCCGGACAACTCGGGACCGAGCAGGCTCTTGCCGATGAAATTCTTCGGGTGCAGGTTGCGCAGATCGCGCAGCTCTTGAACCTCCTTGAGCGACTGCAGGTCCGCCACCTGCCGGCGGAGTTCGTCGAGTTCCGGCCCGATCTCACTACGCAGGCCGGCCTGTGCGCCGGCCGCCATCGTGCGCACCTTGCGCAGCGACCCGGTCACGAAAGTCACTGCGGTGGGGATCCTTTCGGGTCCAAGGACGAAGGCGCCGACGAGCACGATGATGCCCAGTTGAGCCCAGGAGAGTCCGAACATCAGGTCAACCTCTTCCTGTCAGTTCGATCGGTTGATCGGTTGCGCCGAACCGACGGGTTGGACCTCGAGGTCTCCGACGGCACCGGACGAGGCGTCGGGCAGTGCGGAAGCCTGATCGTCCGCGATGCTGGAGCGGGCCGCACGCCTGGCTGCACGCCGGTCGTGTACCCGGGTGACCTGGACGGACAGCTCGTAGAGCAACACGAGCGCGACGGCGAGGGCGAGCATGGTGATCGGGTCGTTGCCCGGAACCACCAGCCCGGCGAAGACGACGATGCCGAAGATCGAGTACCGGCGGGACTTGGCCAGCTTCGCGCTGGACACGACGCCCACCTGGTTCAACATGATCAACAGCAACGGTAGTTCGAAGGACACCCCGAAGATGATCAGCATCGCGATCAGGAACGAAAAATAACTCTCCGGGGATAGCGCGGCGATGGTGGCGTCACCGCCGAATCCGAGCAGGACGGTCAGTCCCTCGCGGATCACCACGTAAGCCAGGACGGCGCCGATCGCGAAGAGCAGGCCGCCGAACCCGACGAAGGTGACGGCGTAGCGCCGTTCCTTCGAGTACAGGGCCGGCGTGACGTAGGCCCACAGCTGGTGGAGCCAGACCGGGCTGGAGAGCACCGATCCGGCGATCAGCGCCGACTTCAGCTGCAGCTCGACCGCCGAGAACGGGCCGGTGGCCAGCAATTTGCACTCCGCGTCCGCGCCGAAGGTGACCCGCTGGGCGGATGGCACCGCGCAGTACGGGCCGGTGAGAATCTCGGAGAGCTTGGGCAGCCCGATCGCCGGGATGCCGTGACCGAACCAGATGAAGCCGAGCACGGTGCCGCCGAGGATTCCCAGCACCGCGAAGAACAGCCGACGGCGCAGCTCGAAGAGGTGTGCCATCAGCGGCATCGTGCCGTCCGCGGACCTCGGATCCTGCCGGCGCCGCAGCGCCGGCAGGCGCAACTTCGGTAGCCGTAGCGGCACGGTCCCTCTCCTCACATCAGCAGCAGATCAGCAGAGCAACAGCAACGGCAAGAGATCCAGGTCAGGACGTGCGAACGGCGCCGACCGGCACCTCGGGCGCGGCGCGGTCCGCAACGATCACCGTCGGCGTGGTGGCAATCGCCGGCACCGGGACGGTGGCGACGGGGGGGACCGTCTCGCCGTTGGCATCCTTGGTCCTGCCGTCGTCATCGGACATCGCGCTGACCTCCGACTTCAGGATTCGCAGCGACCGCCCGACTCCGCGGGCCGCGTCGGGAAGCTTCTTCGCACCGAACAACAGCACGAATGCACCGAGAATGATCAACCAATGCCACCACGACAATCCGCCCATTTTGCTGACTCCTCTGTTGGATGAAATCTTGTCTTTGAGTAGACCAGGGAAAGTTTGTGTTGAATGAGCGCGATATTGCAGCGACGAGGTGCGGAGCTGATCCGCTGATCGGTGAAATGCACCACCGGATCAGCTCCGCTCATCCCCCCGGATCAGGACTGAGAGTCCTGTGCGGTTTCCCGCGAGTTGATCGTGATGACCGGCGTACGCGGCAGCGCCGAGAAGCGCGGCACCGCCGGCAATCAGCAGGCCGGTGTCGCCGCTCCCGGTCTCCGCCGTGCTGCCGCCACCGGTATCCGGTGCACCGGCGGGCATGCCGCCCGACATCTGGGACAGGAACGGGGTCACCGCGGCCAGCACATCGGCCTTGGCGATCGGGGTCTCGAAAGCACCCTTGTAGACCCCACCCTCGGCCGGCAGGTTGAGCAGGTTCGCCACCACGGCGGCGTGCCTGGCCTCGACGCCGAAAATGCCGGCCGCCGCCTGCAGGATCGACTTGTCCTGGATGTACCCGGCCGCTCCGAGATACGCACCGACACCGACGTTCTCGAAGGTGACACTGGTGGTCAGGTACGAGTTCCGGTCGGCGAAGCTGCCACCGAAATCGACCCACGGAGCCGCGACCGGAGTACCGCCGAGCTTGACGATGGTGTCAGTCAGCGCCTTGACGTGGTACTCCTCGTCGGACTGGATCGGTCGCCAGGTAGTCCTTCTCGACACCGTCGAGCAGTCCGGCCTGGTTGCCCTGCTGGTAGAACGCGGCCTCGAGGTACTCGAGGGTCAGTGCGTAGTTGAGCACGTCGACATCGCTGGTGAAGTCGCCTGCAGCGGCGTACGCCCATCGATTGTTCAGCGCGCCCAAGCGCTTGTGGTGCGGACAACTGAGTCATCTGCCCACGGACGAAATCCTGTCGTGACATTGGTTTCTCCTTTCCAGCTCAGCTGATCAGCGGCGTGACGGCCGCGAGGATGTCGGTCATCGAGGCGTTCTTCTCGATGGGGTTCGGGAACGGGTTCCCGGCGATCAGCGTTGCGATCACCGCGGCGTGCCGTGATTCGACGCCGGCGATCGAGGCCGCCGAGGCCAGCACGTCGGGGTCCTTGATCAGCGGGACCTGGCCGTGGTAGGCGGTGACGCCCGAGCTCCTCGAACATCGACGCGTTCTTCAGGAAGCTCGTCCCGGCTGTCGAAAGTGCCTGCCGGGTAGGTGATCTTCGGCTTGGCCACCGGAGTTCCACCGAAGGCGGTGACCGCTCCGGTCACGGCCGTCACGTGCTCCTTCTCGTGGTCGCCGATCGGGGTGACCAGTTCCAGCTCACGATCGCTGAGCAGCCCGGCCTGCAGTCCCATGGCGTAGAAATCCGACTCCAGGTATTCCAGGGTCAACGCGTAGTTCAGGATGTCCAGGTCGCTGCTCTCGATCGCGGCCGACGAACCGAACGCCGCCGGCGCGGTGAGCAGGCCGCCACCGATGGCGAAGCTCGTCCCCACCCCGACCAGACCCGCGTACTTCAGAAAGCTTCTGCGCTGGATTCCGGTACTGAATTCCAGTACCGGCTTCCCGTCGAAAATTCTTCGACCTGCCATTGGCCACACTCCTGTCCAGTCGCCCGGCGGGCCCTTGTGGTCCGCCACTGAAGGTTCGGTTCCGGCCGAGAAAAGGATGGCCGATTCGAGAAGAAATCAAGATGGGAAACAGACGAGAGAAATTTGCCGGGGAAAATGCCGACAAATAGCTGGAATTCCGATCAGAAATCGCTGACGACGCCGTAGATCAGAACGGCATTCAGGACCACGATGGCGCTGATGATGACCCAGCCGGCGATCTTCACCCCGGTCCGGTTGACGTCGACACCCATCAGCGTCGGGTTGGAGGTCAAGCGCATCAACGGGATCAGTACGAACGGCAGGCCGAAGGAGAGCACCACCTGCGAGATCACCAGCACCGTGGTCGGATCCGCTCCGACGGCCAGCAACACCAGCGCCGGGATCAGGGTGATCGACCGCCGCAGGAACGGGCTCACCCGCTTGGCCAGCAAGCCCTCCATGATCACGCCGACCCGGCGTAGCTGCCGACCGAGGTCGAGGCCAATCCGGACGCGAGAAGCCCGACGGCAAAGAGCATTCCGACGACCGGGCCGAGGATGCCGCTGATCGCGGCATGCGCTCCCTCGATGGTGTCGACGTCATCCAGCCCACGAAGTCCGGACGCGGCGAGCAGCAGCATCGAGATGTTGACCGCTCCCGGCCAGCAGCATCGCCAGTACGACGTCGGTCCGGGTCGCCGCAGATCAGTCGCCGGCGAAGGACTCCGGGTTCGATCCGGCCGAACCGGTCGCGGGTCAGGGCCGAGTGCAGATACACCGCGTGCGGCATCACCGTCGCTCCCAGCATCGCGGCGGCCAGCAGCACCGAGTCGATGCCGTCGAACCTGGGCACCAGACCGGCGGCGACGTCGGCGGCCGACGGCGGGGCGACGAACAGGCCGGCCATGAACCCGATGGCGATGATCAGCAGGAAGCCGGTGATCACCCGCTCGAAAGTCCTTTGACCGCGACGGTTCTGCACCGACAGCAGGAAGAGGGACACCACGCCGGAGATCACGCCGCCCAGCAGCAGCGGCAGATCGAACAACAGATACAAGCGCGATGGCGCCGCCGATCACCTCGGCCAGATCGGTGGCCATGGCGACCCCCTCGGCCTGCACCCAGTAGGCCAGCCGCGACTTCCGGCCCAACCGCTCGCCGACCAGATCCGGCAGCGACTTCCCGGTCGCCAGACCGAGTTTCGCGGACAGGAACTGCACGATACCGGCGGCGGCGATGGCGACCACCAGGACCCAGACCAGCAGGTAGCCGTACCGGGAGCCCGCCTGCAGGTTCGCCGCAACGTTCCCGGGGTCCACATAGGCGATCGCCGCGACGAACGCCGGTCCCAGCAGCGCCGCCCGGTCACCGATCCGTCGACGCCAGGGCGCCGGCGGCTGGGTCTGACCGGCCGTGGTCGCCGCGACATCTCGGATCACGGTGGGTCCTCTTTCGTTGTTGATCGAGGAGGAGCCACTGTCGACCGACGCAGAACCGGCTCCCGCACTAACTCCGGTTCGCCGCGGACCCCACGTCGGATTGGTGGGAAGCGGCATGGTGCGCAACGGGGAAGCTCAGCGCTGGGATTCGAGCGCGTCCCTGATCGGGATCATCTTGATCTGGGCCTCGCGGGCCTCGATCTGTGGATCGGAATCGGCGACGATGCCGCAGCCGGCCATCAATCGGACATCCCGCCCGTCGACCTGCGCGCAGCGCAGGGCGATCGCGAACTCCCCGTCGCCGCGTCCGTCCATCCAACCGACCGGGGCCGCATAACGACCGCGCCGCATCGGCTCCAGTTCGCGGATCAGCCGGCGGGCGGCGTCCGTCGGGCTGCCGCCGACAGCTGCCGTCGGATGCAGCCGGGCGGCCAAATCCAGGGCGGTCGGCGCCCGGTCGTCCAGTCGACCGGTGATGTCGGTGGAAAGGTGGGTCAGGTTGGCCAGTTCCAGCGGCACCGGCTCGGTCGGCACCTCGAGGTCGAGCGTGGCCATGGCCAGCACCTCGGCGACCGACTGCACGGCGTAGTGATGTTCGGCGATGTCCTTGGCGCTGCCGAGCAGATCGGCGGACACCGCATCGCCGACGTGCTCACGCCAGGCGGTGCCGGCGAGCACCCTGGACGCAATGGTCGCCCCGGTCCGCCTGATCAGCAGCTCCGGGCTGGCGCCGACGAGACCGTCGACGGCGAAGGTCCAGCAATCCGGATAGGACTCGGCGAGCCGGCTGAGCAGGAAACGTTCGTCGACCGGTCGCGCCGTCGTGGCCTGTAGATCGTGGGCGAGCACCACCTTCTGCAGCTCGCCGTCCCGAATCCGGGCGGTGGCGGCGCTGACGGCCGAGGTGAAGCCGGCGACCGAGAGGTCGGCATCGGCGTAGCTGATCCGGCCCGGGTGCCGAACGGGGATGATCGGCTCGATGCCGTCCCCGTCGCCCGGTTCGCCGATGACGGTGCGGAACGCGGTCCCGCCGACGACGGCGATCACCGTTCTCGGCACGACAGCCACACTGACGTCGTCGTCGTCGAATCCGAGGGAGACGAAGGCGATCGGTCCGCTACCGGGCAGGCCGACCGAGTCGTCGACCTCGATGCCGTCGGACACCGTGTGGAACCAGTCCTGGATCTGCGCTGCCGCATCCGGCCCGCTCGCGCTGAACCTGGCGTGCGCGCCCCAGCCGACGAAGCCCTCGCCGCCGCGGACGAAACTGAGGTTCCCGGTCGGCGCGGCAAGAGTGGCCAGCAGGTCGCCGGCCTCGTCGAGCTTCCTGGAGACCGCCGTCACCGCAAGACGGGTGGTCGGAACGGCAGTCACGAGCGCCAAGGGTAGTCGCCGGAAGGTGATGGATTGCGCGTCCCGGGCGTGACTCCCGCAACTTCGGTGCTCGCCGCCGGCGAGCCGACCGGCAATAGACTCGGCGAGGTGACGGCCAACGTGGCTCCGGACGCTGCGGCGTCGGAGTCCGCCGTCCCCGGCGAACAGTCTGTCGGCGTCCACAACCCGACAGACGAACAGTCCGCTGTTCCCGGCGAACATTCCGTCGTCGTCGACAACCAGTCCGACGACCAGTCCGCCGGCGCTGACGGACAGCCAGGACCGTCCAGACGCCGGCGGGCCTGGCGATGGGCAGCCCGCGGTCTTGCCCTGATCACGCTGATCATCACGGTGATGCTGATCGCGCTGGCCATCGGGATGCGGGCCAACGACGCGGCGATCGACGAGCACCTCGGCACGGCGACCGCCACCGTGCTGTCGCTGACGCCGCTCAGCACGGGCATCGAGTTCGTCGACGCCACCGGTACCACGATCCGGCCGGAGGGCGGCGTCCTCTATCCCGGGCTGCTCTCGATCGGCCAGCAGTTTGTCGTCGAGTATTCGACCCAGAACCCACAGATCGCCCGGGTGGCCGGCCGCACTGCGTCGGTGGGCAACGTGCCGATCGGCATCTGCGCGGGCGTGACGTACATCATTGCCGTGCCGCTGATCTGGTGGTGTCACCGCAGGTCGGGCCTGCCGTTGGTGGGGTTGCCGCGCGGTCCGGGACACGCCGTACCGCCACCTGGGCCGAGGGGTACCTGAGCGCGGCCGGGGCTCGGTAGGCTGCGACCCCATGGGCAGGGTGGTCACGTCATGAGCAGGGCCGGGCTGGAGAAGAAGCCGGGCCAGGTCGCCGCGATGTTCGACGCGGTCGCCGAACGCTACGACCGCACGAACACGATCCTCTCTGCCGGCCAGGACGCGCGCTGGCGCCGGCACTCGGTGCGGGCGTTGCAGCTGCTGCCCGGACAGAAGGTGCTGGACGTCGCGGCCGGGACCGGAGTGTCCACCAAGGCGCTCTCCGCGACCGGTGCCTGGTGTGTCGCCACCGACTTCTCGATCGGGATGCTGTCCGCAGCCAAGGAGGGTTTCCGGCTGCCCAGGGTCGCCGGGGACGCCATGAACCTGCCGTTCGCCGACGGCACGTTCGATGCGGTGACGATCTCCTTCGGCCTGCGCAACATCGAAGATCCCGGTGCCGCCCTGCAGGAGTTCGCCAGGGTCACCAAGCCCGGCGGCCAACTGCTGGTCTGCGAGTTCTCCCGGCCCCGACCTGCGCCGATGCGGTGGGGTTATCACTGGTACCTGCACAACGTGCTGCCGTTGCTGGCCCGCCGGGTGTCCTCGAACCCGGAGGCCTACCTCTACCTGCAGGAGACCATCGACGCCTGGCCGGATCAGCCGTCGTTGGCCCGCATGATCGCCCGATCCGGATGGACCGACGTCGTCTGGCGCAACATGACGTTCGGTGTCGTCGCCCTGCACCACGCCGTCCGTAGACCCTCCTGACCCTGCGGTCACCAGCGGGCTGTGACCCGTCCTACACTGGTGTCGCACTACCTCGTGAACGAATTCACAAACTCGATCGCCTGTCGCAGGGGCTGCCGCCGCATCGCCCTGGAAGGCCAGATGTCAGCCGGTGAACGGGGAGGTCCCGATGGGTTTGTCGAGCGCGGTCCGTGACCCGGACGCAGCGGCCGATGTGATCGTCGTCGGTGCCGGCCCGGCCGGTGCCACTGCGGCCACCTACCTGGCCCGCTCCGGGGTGGACGTGCTGCTGCTGGAGAAATCCACCTTCCCCAGGGACAAGGTGTGCGGCGACGGTCTGACCCCCCGCGGGGTCAAGCAGGTGCTGGCCCTCGGGGTCGACGTCTCCGGATCGGACTGGATCAAGAACAAGGGGCTGCGGGTCGTCGGAGCCGGGCGCAGCCTCGAGCTGCCGTGGCCGGTGCTGCAGGACTTCCCGGATTTCGGCCTGGTGCGACCGCGTCGCGACTTCGACGAGATGCTGGCGACGCTGGCGGTCAAGGCCGGTGCCAGGATGCGGGTGGCCACCTCGGTGACCGCGCCGCTGCGTGACGAGCGGACCGGCCGGATCACCGGCGTCACCGCCAAGACCGCCGACGGCCCCAAGGAGTTCCGCGCGCCGCTGGTGCTGGCCTGTGATGGTGTCTCGGCCAGGGTCGCCCTCGGCATGGGCATCAACAAGCGCGACGACCGGCCGCTCGGAGTGGCGGTCCGCCGCTACTACAAGAGCCCCAGCCGGACGGACGACGACTATCTGGAATCGCACCTGGAGCTCTGGGACCGGTCGAATCCGGAGAAGGCGAAGCTGCTGCCCGGCTACGGCTGGATCTTCGGGCTCGGCGACGGGACGGTGAACGTCGGGCTCGGGATGCTGAGCTCGTCCAAGGCGTTCGGCAAGACCGATTACCGCGCCCTGCTGAAGACCTGGCTCGACGGCACCCCGGAGGAATGGGGACTGCGCGAGGAGAACGCGATCGGCTCCATCGGTGGCGCGGGCCTGCCGATGGGCTTCAACCGCACGCCGCACTATTCGGACGGCCTGCTGCTGGTCGGCGATGCCGGCGGCGCGGTGAACCCGTTCAACGGCGAAGGCATCGCCTACGCCATGGAGTCGGCGGCGCTCGCCGCGGAATCCGTGCTGCAGGCCGTCGGCCGGCCCGAAGGGGCCAGCAAGGAAGCGGCGTTACACGGCTACGAAACCGCGATGAAGGACCATCTCGGGGCGTACTACCGGTTGGGCGGCATCTTCTCCACGCTGATCGGAAAACCGTCGATCATGAAGACCGCGACCCGCCTCGGTCTGCCGCGCAAGGACCTGATGTACCTGGTGCTCAAACTGCTGGCCGGGCTGCACGACAGCCGGGACGGCGACTGGGCCGACCGGGTGGTCCGCTCGCTGACCAGGATGGCGCCCAGTGTCTAACAGCCCAGTGTCTAACAGCCCAGTGTCTGACAGCCCAGTGTCTAACAGCCCAGTGTCTGGAAGCCCAGTCTCGAGAAGCAACTGTTGCCGGTGGAGGGCCGTGACGTGCTGAGTTCCTACCTCCCGATCGTGATCCTGCTGGTCATCGTCGCCGGTTTCGCGATCACCATGGTCACCGTGGTCTCCGACGGCCTCGGGCCGCGGCGTTACAACCGGGCCAAGCTGGATGCCTACGAATGTGGCATCGAGCCGACGCCGCTGCCGGCGGGCACGGCCGGCCGGTTCCCGATCAAGTTCTATCTGACCGCGATGCTCTTCATCGTGTTCGACATCGAGATCGTCTTCCTCTACCCGTGGGCGCAGTCGGCGATCCCGCTGGGGGTTCTCGGCCTCGTCGAAATCATCTTGTTCATCGTCACCGTCGCGGTGGTGTTCGCCTACGCCTGGCGGCGCGGCGGACTCGACTGGGACTGAGGAAGGGAGCAGCGCAATGGGTCTGGAAGAAAAGCTACCCAGCGGAGTGTTGCTGACCAGCGTCGAGAAGCTGGTCAACTGGACGCGCAAGGCGTCGCTGTTCCCGGCCACCTTCGGCCTGGCCTGCTGCGCCATCGAGATGATGACCACCGGTGCGCCACGCTATGACCTTGGCCGGTTCGGCATGGAGGTCTTCCGGGCCTCGCCCCGGCAGGCCGACCTGATGATCGTCGCCGGCCGGGTCAGCCAGAAGATGGCCCCGGTGCTGCGGCAGATCTACGACCAGATGGCAGAGCCGAAGTGGGTGCTGTCGATGGGGGTCTGCGCCTCCTCCGGCGGCATGTTCAACAACTACGCGATCGTCCAGGGTGTCGATCACGTCGTCCCGGTCGACATGTACCTGCCTGGCTGCCCGCCGCGGCCGGAGATGCTGATCGACGCGATCCTCAAGCTGCACGCCAAGATCATGGACGAGCCGCTCGGCCCGAAACGGGCGGCCGAACTGCTCGGGCAGCGCACCGATCTGGTCGCGTCCTCTGTCCGGTACGGCAAGCTGGCGGCGCCGATCGGCACGCCCGAGGTCAACATTCCGGAGATCACGGCGGGTCGGCGATGAGCGGCCCGGCCGGCTCGGTTCCGACCGGGGGCAACGACAGCACCGACGCCAAGACCACGGCGGCCGGCGGACACAGCTCGGTCGACACCCCGGGTGAGAAGCCGTCCGGCACCACGGATGACGCCTCGCACCAGGGTGATGTGTCCTCCGAGGTCGCCGCCCGCGGCCTGCACGACCCGACCCCGCCGGTGCCGGCCACCGGTGTCGAGCGGACCGGCATGTTCGGGGTGCACGGCTCGGGCGACACCTCCGGTTTCGGGCTGCTGGTCAGCCAGCCGTACACGCCGGTGCCCGCGGAGCGGCCGTACGGTGGCTACTTCGACGAGGTTGCCGACGCCCTGTTGGCGGCGATGGCGGCACGCTCGATCCCGCCGCAGGCGCTGCAGCAGACCACGGTGGCGAATCAGGAGATCACCTTCTACATCGCCCGGGACTACGTCACGGCGTTGCTCTGGGCGCTCCGGGACGACGAGTCGCTGCGCTTCGAGCTGGCGTCGTCGATCTCCGGTGTCGATTACGGCGAGAAGGTCTCCCGCCGCCTGCATGTCGTCTACGAGCTGACCTCGATGACCTACCGGCGCCGGATCCGGCTCGAGGTCGCCGTCGACGTCGACGACGCGCACGTCCCGTCCGCCGTCGCGGTCTACCCGACCGCGGACTGGCAGGAGCGGGAGATCTGGGACATGTTCGGGATCAACTTCTCCGGACACCCCGGCCTGACCAGGATCCTGATGCCGGACGACTGGCTCGGGCATCCGCAACGCAAGGACTACCCGCTCGGCGGGATCCCGGTGGAGTACAAGGGTGCCGAGATCGCCGCCCCGGACCAGCGGAGGGCGTACTCATGACCAACGAATCGACACCCGATGGGAGCTCCGGCTTCTCGACAAAGTTCGCCGAGGACTTCCTGCCGCCCGACGTGCAGGACAGCGCCACCCGGTTCCGGGCGCAGGGCGACGGTCCACGACGGGCCCGGGGCACCGACACCACCGAAGGTCGGATGTTCACCGTCACCGGCGGCGACTGGGACGAGTTGCTGGCCGAGACCCAGTTCGAGAACGACGAACGCATCATCATCAACATGGGTCCGCAGCACCCGTCGACACACGGCGTGCTCCGGCTGATCCTCGAGCTCGAGGGCGAGACCGTCGTGCAGGCCCGGTCGGTGATCGGTTATCTGCACACCGGCATCGAGAAGTCGTGCGAGTACCGGACCTGGACCCAGGGCGTCACTTTCGTCACCCGCGCCGACTATCTCTCGCCGGCGTTCAACGAGGCCGCCTACTGCATGGCCGTCGAGAAGTTGCTGGGCATCGAGGTTCCCGTCCGGGCGCAGGTGATCCGGGTGCTGCTGATGGAGCTGACCCGGATCTCCTCGCACCTGGTGGCGCTGGCCACCGGCGGCATGGAACTGGGTGCGTTGACCGGCGATGACGGCCGGCTTCCGGGAACGCGAGGAAGCCCTGCACCTGATGGAGTTCCTCACCGGGCTGCGGATGAACATGGCGTTCATCCGGCCGGGCGGGGTGGCCCAGGAGCTTCCTGAAGGGTCGATCGAGCGGATCAACGAGTTCATCAAGGTGATGGACTCCCGGCTGCCCGAGTACGACAAACTGCTGACCGGGCAACCGATCTGGAAGGCCCGGATGGTCGGCGTCGGCATCCTCCCGCTGGAGGGGTGCATGCAGCTGGGGGTGACCGGGCCGATCCTGCGGTCCGCCGGGCTGCCCTGGGACCTGCGAAAGGTGATGCCGTACAGCGGGTACGAGGACTACGACTTCGAGGTCCCGACGTCCACCGATGCCGACTGTTACGCCCGGTTCCTGCTCCGGCTGGCCGAGATGCACGAATCGCTCAAGATCATGAAGCAGGTGGTCAAGCGGCTCGAGGAGCCGGGACCCGTCATGGTGCAGGACGCGAAAATCGGTTGGCCGGCGCAACTGTCGATCGGTTCCGACGGGATGGGCAACTCGCTGGAGTACATCCGCAAGATCATGGGCCAGTCGATGGAATCGCTGATCCACCACTTCAAGCTGGTGACAGAGGGTTTCGAGGTGCCGGCCGGTCAGGCGTACGTCGGTATCGAGAACCCGCGCGGTGAGCTGGGTTGCCACGTCGTCTCCTCCGGCGGTACCCGGCCGTGGCGGGTACACCTGCGCGACCCGGGATTCGTGAACCTGCAGGCGATGCCGGCGATGGCGGAGGGCTCGATGATCGCCGATGTGGTGGCCGCGGTGGCCAGCATCGATCCGGTGATGGGAGGGGTGGACAGATGAGTTCGCGTCGGATCGGGGTTCCGGTCTTCCTGGACAGCGACGTGGTGTTCGACGACCTCACGCATGCCCGGGCCGAGGAGATCATCGCCAAGTACCCGGAGTCCCGGTCGGCATTGCTGCCGTTGCTGCACCTGGTGCAGTCGGTGGAGGGGTTCGTCTCGCAACCCGGGATCGAGTTCTGCGGCCAGAAGCTGGGTCTGACCGACGCCGAGGTGTCGGCGGTCGCCACGTTCTACACGATGTACAAGCGAAACCCGTGCGGCGAGCACCTGATCAGCGTCTGCACCAATGCGTTGTGCGCGGGCCTGGGCGGCGATGCCATCTACGCGACGCTGACCTCCCGGTTGGGAGTCGGCAACGAGGAGACGGCGGGGGAGCCCGGCGCTCCCGGGTCGATCACCATCGAGCATGCCGAATGCCTGGCCGCCTGCGACCATGCGCCGGTGCTGCAGGTGAACTACGAGTACTACGACAACCAGACCCCGGACAGCGCACTGGATCTCGTGACGGCCCTGCAGGCAGGACGAACGCCCGCAGCCGACCCGCGGCGCGCCGCTCACCGATTTCCGCAGCGTCGAACTGGAGATCGCCGGCATCTTCACCGATCTGCCCAGTCGGGTGGACACCCCGACCGCATCGGCGCCGACGTTGCGCGGCTCGGTGCTGGCCGAGCACACCGACCAGCGGGCGCCCACCATGCCGAACTCGGTCGAGTTCCCGCCGCTGCCCGAAAAGAAGTGAGGAGCCGGCCATGAGCACTCCACCCCATCCGTCGCAGCCCGACCAGCCGCTGCCCATCAGGCCGGTCAGCGACAACCCGGTCGGTGACAGCCCGCTCGGCGGGGTCGCGTCGCCGGAGATCGGACCCGGCACGTTGAGCTCGCCCGGGACCGGCGAGCCGGCCGGCCCGGTTCCGGTCACCATCGAGCCCGCCGTCGCCCCGGAACCGACCCGCGTCGACAGCTGGCCGACCCCGGCCGACGGTGCAGCGCCGCTGTCCCCGGTGCTGACCAGGCGTTGGGCGTCGCCGCAGTCCTGGTCGATCGGCACCTACCGGCAGCTGGACGGCTACCAGGCACTGCCGCTCGCCTTGGGTGTCGTCCCCGGCCGGGTCACCGAACTGATCAAGAACTCCGGGCTGCGCGGTCGTGGCGGCGCCGGTTTCCCGACCGGCCTGAAGTGGTCGTTCCTGCCGCCGGCCAGCACCAAGCCGAGCTACCTGGTGATCAACGCCGACGAGGGAGAACCGGGTACCTGCAAGGACATTCCGCTGATGATGGCGGACCCGCACTCGCTGATCGAGGGCTGCATCATCACCTCGTACGCGATCAAGGCACCGTTCTGCGCGATCTACGTCCGCGGCGAGGCCGTGCACGCGCTGCGCCGGGTGCAGAACGCAGTGAACGAGGCCCGCGCCGCCGGGTTCCTCGGCCCGAACATCCTCGGCTCCGGCTACGACCTGGAGATCGTGGTGCACGCGGGCGCCGGCGCCTACATCTGCGGCGAGGAAACCGCGCTGCTGGATTCGCTCGAGGGCCGCCGCGGCCAGCCGCGGCTGAAGCCGCCGTTCCCGGCCGTCGCCGGTCTGTACGCCAGCCCGACCGTGGTGAACAACGTCGAGACCATCGCCTCCGTCCCGGCCATCGTGCTGGGCGGCTCCGACTGGTACCGGTCGATGGGCACCGAGAAGTCGCCCGGCCCGAAGATCTACTCGCTGTCCGGGCATGTCACGAACCCGGGCCAGTACGAGGCGCCGATGGGCACGACGCTGCGGCAGCTGCTGGTGTCCGCCGGCGGGATGCTGGACGGCATCCCGCTGAAGTTCTTCACTCCCGGCGGGTCGTCGACGCCGATCTTCACCCCGGCCCAGCTGGACGTCCCGCTGTCCTTCGACGACGTCGCCGCGGCCGGGTCGATGCTCGGCACCACCGCGTTGATGTGCTTCAACGAGACGGTGTCGGTGCCGTGGGCGGTCTGGAAGTGGCTGGAGTTCTACAAGCACGAGTCCTGCGGAAAGTGCACCCCCTGCCGGGAGGGCACCGGCTGGCTGGTGCAGATCCTGCGCCGGGTGGTGTCCGGTGCCGGGACGATGGAGGACCTCGACACCATGGCCGACGCCGCGTCGAACATCGCGGGTCGCTCGTTCTGTGCGCTCGGTGACGCCGCCGCCACGCCGATCCTGTCCAGCTTCAAGTACTTCCGGTCCGAGTTCGAGGACCTGGTGACCGGTCGCACGGCGCCCGTTGTCGAATCGAGATTGCTTGTGGGGGCCCACTGATGACCCAGGTTGCAACACCACCACCCGCCACCGCGCCCGAGCCGGAGCCGGTTCCGGAAGGCCACGTTCGGCTGACCATCGACGGGGTCAGCGTCATCGCGCCCAAGGGCGAGCTGGTGATCCGGACCGCCGAGCGGATCGGCACCGCGATCCCGCGGTTCTGCGACCACCCGCTGCTGGAGCCGGTGGGCGCCTGCCGGCAGTGCCTGGTCGAGGTCGAGATGGGCGGCCGGCCGATGCCCAAGCCGCAGGCGTCCTGCACCCAGACCGTCGCCGACGGGATGGTGGTCCGGACCCAGCTCAGCTCGCCGGTCGCCGAGAAGGCGCAGCGGTCCAACCTGGAATTCCTGCTGCTGAACCACCCGCTGGACTGCCCGATCTGCGACAAGGGCGGCGAGTGCCCGCTGCAGAACCAGGTGCTGGCCAACGGTTCGGCGAACTCCCGGCTCCGCGACCCGAAGCGGGTCTTCGTCAAGCCGATCAACGTCTCGACCGAGATCCTGCTGGACCGGGAACGCTGCGTGCTGTGCCAGCGCTGCACCCGGTTCTCCGACCAGATCGCCGGCGACAAGTTCATCGACTTGTTGGAACGTGGTTCCGCGCAACAGATCGGGATCAACTCGGCCGAGCCGTTCCAGTCCTACTTCTCCGGCAACACCATCCAGATCTGCCCGGTCGGCGCGCTGACCTCGGCCGCCTACCGGTTCCGGGCCAGGCCGTTCGACCTGGTCTCCACGGACACCATCTGTGAGCACTGCGCGGGCGGCTGCGCGCTGCGCAGCGACCACCGGGCCGGCGCGGTGACCCGCCGGTTGGCGCGCACCGATCCGGAGGTCAACGAGGACTGGAACTGCGACAAGGGCCGGTTCGCCTTCCCCTACGTCCGCGAGGGCGACCGGCTCACCCGGCCGCTGATCCGCGATGCCGACGGCGTGCTGCAGCCGGCGTCCTGGACCGAGGCGATGTCGGTGGCCGCCGCCGGTCTCGCGGAGGCAAGGGACAACGGCGGCGTCGGGGTGCTGGCCGGCGGCCGGCTGACCTATACCGATGCCTACGCCTACGCGAAGTTCGCCCGACTCGCGTTGCGCACCAACGACATCGACTTCCGCGCCCGGGCCCACTCCGCCGAGGAGGCGGCCTTCCTCGGCGCCCGGATTGCCGGCAGTTCACCGGAACGCGGCGGGGTCACGTTCACCGGCCTGGAGAAGGCGTCCGCCGTGCTGCTGGTGGCGCTGGAGCCGGAGGAGGAATCGGCGATCCTGTTCCTGCGGCTGCGCAAGGCAGCCCGCCGCGGGCTGCCGGTGTTCTCGGTCGCACCGCTGCTCAGCAACGGGCTGCACAAGATGTCCGGCACGCTGATCGGGGCGGAGCCGGGCACCGAGGCCGCCGTGTTGGCCGGCCTGACCGGCGACGAGCAGGCGAGCGACGGGGTCCGGGACGCCGCCGAGCGCAACAAGCTCGGCGCGCTGCTGCGCACGCCGGGTGCCGTGGTGCTGGTCGGCGAGCGTGCCGCCCAGACACCCGGGCTGCTGACCGCGGTCGGCGACCTGATCGATGCGACCGGTGCCGGGCTGGCCTGGGTGCCGCGGCGGGCCGGTGAGCGCGGCGCGCTGGACGCCGGAGCGCTCGGCACGCTGCTGCCGGGTGGCCGACCACTGTCCGATCCCGTCGCCCGCGCCGAGGTCGAGAAGGCCTGGGGCGCATCGATTCCGGAGACCCCCGGCCGGGACACGTCCGGAATCCTGGCGGCCGTCGGCATTGCGGAGCCGGAGTTGACCGACTTCGGGGTGGCCGCAGAGGCCTTCGATGACGAGCAGCAGTTCCGCGGCGAGATCGACGAACCGGAGGACGCTGCGCCCGGGCTCGCCGGTCTGCTGATCGGCGGGGTGGAGATCTCCGACCTGCCCGATCCGGCTGCCGCGCTGGCCGCGGTGGCCAGCGCCGGGTTCGTGGTCAGCCTGGAGATCCGGGTCAGTGCCGTCACCGAACTGGCGAACGTGGTGTTCCCGGTCGCGGCCGCCGCCGAGAAATCGGGCGCGTACGTCAACTGGGAGGGCCGGGTCCGCCCGTTCGAGGCCGCCCTGCCGGAAGCCGGGATGCTGGACGAGGCCCGGATCCTGGACACCCTCGGTGTCGAGATGGACGTTGACCTCTATACCCAGACGCCCGCCGCCGCCGCGGCCGAGATCGCCCGGCTGGGCGTCTGGTCCGGACCGCGGGAGGCCCCGGAGCGGGTGGCGCCGATCTTCGAACGACCAGGGGAACACGGTTTCCTGCTTGCCAGCTGGCGGATGAACCTGGACGGCGGCCGCGCGCTCGACGGCGAACCGCACCTGATGGGGACCGCCAAGCCCGAGGTGGTCCGGCTGTCCCCGCGGGCCGCACAGGCGCTCGGGGTGCGCGACGGTGATCCGGTGACGGTCCGCGGGTCGGCCAGCTCGATCACCCTGCCGCTGGCGGTCACCGGAATGCTCGACGACGTCGTCTGGCTGCCGGCGCACATCGACGGCATCGCCACCACCGGTCGCCTCGGCGCCGGCTTCGCCGACCGGGTCCTGGTCGAACCCGCGCCGTACTCGGCAGCAGGAGGGGAGCGCTGATGAGCGCCGGAATCATCACCACCGTGTACCGCGCGGCGGCCGACGTCCCGGTCGCGCCGGACGGCTCCGTCGAGCCACTGCTGGCCGACGATCCGTGGTGGCTCGGGCTGATCAAGGCCCTGCTGATCTTCGTCATCCTGTTGCTGCTGACGCTGTTCGCCATCTGGTTCGAGCGCAAGGTCGTCGGCCGGATGCAGCATCGTCCCGGCCCGAACTGGAACGGGCCATGGGGTTTGCTGCAGTCGTTGGCCGACGCCCTGAAGCTGCACTTCAAGGAGGGCATCATCCCGGCCCGGGCGGACAAGGTGGTCTACATCCTGGCCCCGGCGTTTGCGGCGATCCCCGCCTTCCTGATCTTCTCGATCATCCCGGTCGGCGGCGAGGTCAACATGTTCGGCGAGCAGACCGCCCTGCAGCTGATCGACCCGCCGGTCGGTGTGCTGGTCGCGTTGGCGCTGGCCTCGATCGGCGTCTACGGGATCGTCCTGGGCGGTTGGGCTTCCGGCTCCACCTACCCGTTGCTCGGTGGGCTCCGGTCGGCCGCCCAGATGATCTCCTACGACGTGGCCATGGGGCTGTCGTTCGTCGCCGTGTTCCTCTACGCAGGCACGCTGTCGACCTCGGCCATCGTCGCCCAGCAGGAACCCGGCTGGTACGTGTGGCTGCTGCCGGTGTCGTTCGTCGTCTACTGCGTGTCGATGGTCGGCGAGACCAACCGGGCGCCATTCGACCTGGCCGAGGCAGAGGGTGAACTGGTCGGTGGGTTCAACACCGAGTACTCGTCGATGCGGTTCGGGCTGTTCTTCCTGGCCGAGTACATCAACCTGATCAACGTCTCGGCGATCGCGACCACCCTGTTCCTCGGCGGCTGGCGCGCACCCTGGCCGGTCTCGCTGTTCCCGTGGGCCAACGAGGGCTACTGGACGCTGGCCTGGTTCTTCATCAAGGTGCTGCTGTTCATGTTCGCCTTCGTCTGGCTCCGCGGCACGCTGCCCCGGATCCGCTACGACCAGTTCATGTCGATCGGCTGGAAGGTGCTGATTCCGGTCTCGCTGGTCTGGATCGTGCTGGTCGGCGCGGTGCGGGTGTTGCGCAACGCCGAGGGCTTCACCGCCACCGAGGTGCTGCTCTGGGTCGGTATTCCGCTGGCGATCCTGCTGATCGCGGCGGTCGCCTGGCCCGGGAAGAAACCGGTCGACGACGACCTCGAGGACGACTACGACGATGCCCTGCTGGCCATCGACCCCGACACCGTCGACCAGGCCGTGGTCGCCGAGGCGCGCGGTCGGTATCCGGTACCGCCGCTGGACCTGAAGGTGCCGATCCCGCCCATCCGGTCGGCTCGAGCCGCGCAGCAACGGGCCGCCGACCCGGCCCTGCAGGGCGTCGGCGCCGGTTCCCACGAACTGCCGGGAGGCAGCGATGTCATTTCTTGATCCCGTCAAGGGATTCGGGGTCACCTTCTCGACCATGTTCAAGCCGGTCGTCACCGAGGACTACCCGAAAAACCCGGAACAGCCGGCGAAGCGGTACCACGGGCGGCATCAGCTGAACCGTCATCCCGACGGGTTGGAGAAGTGCGTCGGCTGCGAGCTCTGCGCGTGGGCGTGCCCGGCCGACGCGATCTTCGTCGAGGGCGGCGACAACACCGACGAGGAGCGTTACTCGCCCGGTGAGCGTTACGGGAAGAACTACCAGATCAACTACCTGCGCTGCATCGGTTGTGGTCTGTGCATCGAGGCCTGCCCGACCCGCTCGCTGACCATGACCAACGAATACGAACTGGCCGACGACGACCGGCAGCGGTTGATCTACACCAAGGACATGCTGCTGGCTCCGCTGCTGCCCGGGATGGAGCAGCCACCGCACCCGATGCGGCTCGGCGACGAGCACGACTACTACGCCAACGGACCGGAACTGCTGCGCCGGGCACCGGCTGGGCAGCACAGCTCCGAGACGGAGGCGGCGTTCGCCTCCGAGGCCGAGGACCTCGGCACTGCGGGTCCGGTGGCGAGCTCGGCAGGTGGCTCGTGATCGCCGCACTGGCGGCCGAGACCACGGTCGACACCGGCGGCGCCTTGATCGCCTTTTGGATCCTGGCCCCGCTCGCCCTGCTGGGCGCGGTCGGCATGGTGTTCTCGAGGGTCGCGGTGCACTCCGCGTTGTGGCTGGTGCTCACCATGCTGTGCCTGGGTTGCCTGTACATCGCCCAGGACGCCGAGTTCCTCGGCTTCGTGCAGATCATCGTCTACACCGGCGCGATCATGATGCTGTTCCTGTTCGTGCTGATGCTGACCGGCCGGGATGCCGGCGACTCGACCTTCGAGGTGCTCAAGAAGCAACGCATCATCGCCACCGTGCTCGGTATCGGGTTCGTGACCTTGCTGGTCACCGGACTGCTGCGGGCGTTGGAGGCGGTGCCGTTCGTCGGGCTGGACGGAGCGATGGCCGACCGCGGCCCGATCGGATCGATCGCCGAGCTGCTGTTCACCGACTACCTGTTCCCGTTCGAGCTGACCAGTGCGCTGCTGATCACCGCGGCCACCGGGGCGATGGTGTTGACGCACATCGAGAAGGCGCCGGGGGAACGCAAGACGCAGCGGCAACGGGTGCACGAGCGGATGCGGTCCGACCGGATGTCACCGCTTCCGGGTCCCGGTGTCTTCGCCACCTCGTCGTCCAACGCCACCCCGGCGCTGCTGCCGGACGGCTCGATCGCGCCCGGCTCGGTGTCCGAGCTGGTGGAGTTCTCCGAGAGCGAGCGGGTGGCCAGGCGGTTCCGCACCGGTGGATCCGTCGCCGAGATCGAGGGCGCCGAACACCCGCGGCGGGTTGATGAGGGCGACGGTTCCGACGAGTCGAACGGGGGAGCGAGCAGGTGACCCCGAACCACTACCTGGTGCTGTCGGCACTGCTGTTCGGGATCGGCGCTGTCGGATTCCTGGTGCGGCGCAACGCGATCGTGGTCTTCATGTGCGTCGAGCTGATGCTGAACGCGGTCAATCTCTCGCTGGTCACCTTCGCCAACATGTGGGGCAACCTCGACGGCGTCATCTTCGCGTTCTTCGTGATGGTGGTCGCCGCGGCCGAGGTCGTCGTCGGGTTGGCGATCATCATGTCCATCTTCCGCAGTCGGCGCAGTGCCTCCGTCGACGACGCGAACCTGCTCAAGTTCTAGGGGTGGGAGAGACGGTGGCGAATCACGTCATGGGTCAGATCATGGGATACCTCGGTGATCCGGCAACGGGTCGGGCAATCGGTAAGGAATCGACGCGGTGACGGGTATCTACGGGGCATCACTGCTGCTCATCGCGCTGCCGCTGGCCGGTGCGATCGTGCTGCTGGTGGGCGGCCGGTTGCTCGACCGGATCGGCCACATCATCGGCTGCGCAACGGTGATCGCGGCGTTCTGCGTCGGTGTCGTGGCGTTCAGCACGATGCTCGGCGAGGCCGCCGACGACCGGGTGCACACGGTGCAGGTGTTCACCTGGATCCAGTCGGGATCGCTGGACATCGACTTCGGGATGCTGATCGACCCGCTGTCGCTGACCTTCGTACTGCTGATCACCGGTGTCGGGTCACTGATCCACATCTATTCGATCGGCTACATGTCGCATGACGCCGATCGGCGGAAGTTCTTCGCCTACCTGAACCTGTTCGTGGCGGCCATGCTGCTGCTGGTGCTGGGCGATTCGTTCGTCACCCTGTACGCCGGTTGGGAGGGCGTCGGTCTGGCGTCCTACCTGCTGATCGGTTTCTGGTCCGACCGCCCGGCAGCGGCGACCGCCGCGAAGAAGGCGTTCATCATGAACCGGGTCGGTGACGTCGGCCTCGCCCTCGCCATCTTCCTGATGTTCAAGGAACTGGGCACGGTCTCGTTCGCCGGCGTGTTCTCCGGCATCGAGGAGTTGGCGCAGCAGTCGCCCGGGACCGTCACGGTGATCGCGTTGCTGTTGCTGCTCGGCGCCTGCGGCAAGTCCGGTCAGGTCCCGCTGCAGGCCTGGTTGCCGGATGCCATGGAGGGCCCGACCCCGGTCTCCGCGTTGATCCACGCGGCGACCATGGTCACCGCCGGCGTGTACCTGATCGCCCGCTGTTCGCCGATCTACGACCTGACCGCCGATGGCGGCCTGGTGGTGGCGATCATCGGCACGGTGACGCTGCTGGTGGGGTGCATCGGCGGCTGCGCGAAGGACGACATCAAGAAGGTGCTGGCCTACTCGACCGTCTCGCAGATCGGCTACATGTTCCTGGCGGTCGGGCTCGGTGCCGGCGTCTACGCCCTCGGCATCCTGCTGTTGCTCTGCCACGGCTTCTTCAAGGCGGGGCTGTTCCTCGGCGCCGGTTCGGTCATGCACGCGATGAACGACGACGTGGACATGCGCCGCTATGGCGGGCTGGCCCGCCGGATGCCGATCACCTTCATCACGATGAGCTGCGCCTACCTGGCGATCATCGGGTTCCCGCTGTTCGACGGCTTCTACGCCAAGGACCCGATCATCGAGGCCGCGTTCGCCGCCGAGGGTGTCGAGGGCTGGCTGCTGGGCTCGGCGGCGCTGATCGGCGCCGGGATCACCGCGTTCTACATGACCCGGCTGATGATCATGACGTTCTTCGGCGAGCCGCGGTGGAAGGAACTCAAGTCCGCCGACGGCCGCGACTACCACCCGCACGAATCGCCGCTGGTGATGACCGTTCCGATGATCATCCTGGCCGTCGGCTCGGTGGGCGCCGGCGCGTTCCTGGCGATCGGCGACCGGCTGGCGAACTGGCTGGCCCCGTCGGTCGGCCCGTACGAGCACCCGGAACCGCCCATGCCGGCCATCGTGATCACCGTCGCGACCCTGGCTGTGGTGGCGATCGGCGTCTTCATCGCCTACTGGTTCATCGGCCGCCGGCCGGTCCCGGTCGTCGCCCCGACGCCGGTGCCGGCGATCGTGGCCCTGGCCCGCGCCGACGTGGGCGGGAACGCGATCAACGAGACGCTGTTCGCCCGTCCCGGGATCTGGCTGACCCGGGCGTCGGTGTACGCCGATGCCAAGGGCGTCGACGGCGCGGTGAACGGTCTGGCCGCCGGGCTCGGTGGGCTATCCGGACGATGGCGACATTGGCAGAACGGTTTCGTCCGGTCGTATGCCCTGTCCATGTTCGCCGGGACCCTGGTGGTCATCCTGATGCTCGTCCTGGTGAGGGTGGCGTAATCATGAGCAATTCCCTGTATCTGGTCATCCTGATCGCGTTGCCCGTCATCGGGGCCGTCGTGCTGGCAGCGATGTCCGGCGCTCCGGTGAAGACCGTGAAGCTGATCGCGCTGGCGTTCACGCTGGCCGAGCTGGCTGTCGTGGTCGCCCTGTGGATCGCCTACCGGTCGGCGATGGGCACCGCGGCCGAGCAGGTCGAGGTGCCGTTCCGGGAGGTCTTCTCGGTCGACTGGATCGCCTCGTTCGGGATCAGCTTCACCCTTGGCGTGGACGGCATCTCGCTGACGATGATCGCGTTGATCGCGGTGCTGATGCCGATCGTGCTCGGCGCCTCCTGGGAGGAGAAGCTGCCGGCCGGCCGCACCATCGGCGGGTACTTCGCCCTGCTGCTGGTGTTGCAGGGCGCCATGATCGGCGTCTTCGCGGCGACCAACGTGTTCGTCTTCTACGTCATGTTCGAGGTCATGCTGATCCCGATGTACTTCCTGATCGGGGCGTTCGGCGGGGTGCGCCGGGCCTACGCGGCCACCAAGTTCTTCCTCTACTCGCTCCTCGGCGGCCTGCTGATGCTGGCGTCGGTGATCGGGCTCTACGTCGCGTCCGGGAATGTGCTGCCGGACGGCGGCACCTTCGACTGGGTCACCCTGCGGTCGATCGCGAGCCAGATCCCGGAGTCCACCCAGATGTGGATCTTCGCCGGGTTCGCCATCGCGTTCGCGATCAAGGCACCACTGGTGCCGCTGCACACCTGGCTGCCCGACGCCGGTACCGAGGCACCGGTGGGTGCCGGCACCCTGCTGGTCGGTGTACTGGACAAGGTCGGCACCTTCGGGTTCCTGCGGATCTGCCTGCCGCTGCTGCCCGCGGCGAGCGCCAAGCTCGCCTGGCTGATCATCCTGCTGGCCGTCATCGGCATCGTCTACGGCGCGATCGTGGCCGCCGGCCAGACCGACCTGAAGCGGTTCGTGACGTACACCTCGATCGCACACTTCGGCTTCATCGCGTTGGGCGTCTTCGCGTTCACCACCCAGTCGATCGCCGGCGCCGCGTTCTACATGGTGAACCACGGCATCGCGACCGGGCTGCTGTTCCTGGTGGTCGGCATGTTGACCACCCGCGGCGGCTCCAAGCTGATCGGCGACTACGGCGGGGTCTGGAAGGTGGCGCCGATCCTCGGCGGGATGTTCCTGATCGCCTCGCTGGCGACCATCGCGATGCCCGGCACCAACTCGTTCATCTCCGAGTTCCTGGTGCTGATCGGCACCTTCACCCGGCACTCCGCGTGGGCGGTGGTCGCAACCATCGGAATCGTGCTGGCCGCGGTCTACATGCTGTGGATCTTCCAGCGGACGATGACCGGACCGATCCGTGGATTCGGCGTGCTGGGCGGGGCGCACAGTGGTGATTCAGCGGCGGGCGACCCGCTCGACGACTTCGGCCTGGACAACGGTTCCGGCGGCGAGCTGGTGCCGGTGACGGTGGGCGGCGCCGAGCTGTCGGCGGCCCATGACCCGCAAGGCCATGCTGTTCCCGCGGTTGCTCCGGCCGCCGGGCACCACGGTGCGGTGTCCGCTGTCCGGGCCAAGTTCGGTGATCTGACCGCACGCGAGATCACCGTGCTGACCCCGTTGGTGGTGTTGATCATCGTGCTCGGTGTGTACCCGCAGCCGGTGCTGGACGTGATCAATCCGACCGCCGAACGGACCATGGTCGACGTCGGGTTCACCAATCCGCCGCCGGCCGTCGACGCCCCGATCGAAGGGGGTAACTGATGAGCCTTTCCACCTCGCTCTCCGGTGTCGCGCTGGCGGCACCAACCGACCCGATCGTGGCGCCGGCGATCAGCTTCAGCCAGACCGCACCGGTGCTGGTGATGCTCGGCGGAGCGGTGCTGGCCATCCTGTTCGAGGCATTCCTGCCCCGCTCCTGGCGCTACCCGGTGCAGGTCGGCTTCGCGATCGTGGTGGTCGGCGCCTCCTTGGTGTTGACCCTGCTGGGCGCCACGAACGAGGACTACGGCGTCACGTTCGGCGGCGCGGTGTCCGTGGACGCGGCGACCTACGTGATGTGGGGTGTGCTGCTGGTACTGGCGCTGCCGTCGGTGCTACTGATGGCCGACCGGGTCTCCGAGCCGGGCGGGTCGTTCGTCACCCAGGCCGCCGCCAAGGTCGGTTCGACGCGGGACCGGATGGCCGCCAGGGTCGCCGCCCCCATGCAGACCGAGGTCTTCCCGCTCGCCCTGTTCGCCATCGGCGGGATGATGGTCTTCCCGGCCGCGACCGACACGATCACGCTGTTCGTCGCGCTCGAGGTGCTGTCGCTGCCGCTGTACCTGCTGTGCGGGCTGTCCCGCCGGCGCCGGCTGATCTCGCAGGAAGCGGCCGTCAAGTACTTCCTGCTCGGCGCCTTCACCTCGGCGATCTTCGTCTACGGGCTGGCGTTGCTGTACGGATACTCGGGCTCCACCGCGTTCGTCTCGATCGCCGCGCAGGCACGAGCGGGTGACAGCAGCGACGTCTTGCTGCTGGGCGGGATCGCGCTGGTCGTGGTCGGCCTGCTGTTCAAGGCCTCCGTCGGACCGTTCCACCTCTGGACGCCCGACGTGTACCAGGGCGCCCCGACCCCGGTGACGGCCTTCATGGCGTCCTGCACCAAGGTCGCCGCCTTCGCCGCGATGCTGCGGGTCTGCCAGGTGGCGTTCGAGCCGATGAGCTGGACCTGGCAGCCGGTGGTCGGGGTGATCGCCGGGGCGTCGATGGTGATCGGCTCCGTCATCGGCATCACCCAGACCGACATGAAGCGGATGCTCGCCTACTCGTCGGTCGCCCATGCCGGCTTCATCCTGCTCGGCGTGCTCGCGATGTCCGAGAGCGGCGCGTCGGCCACCATGTTCTACCTGCTCACCTACGGGATGGCCACGATCGGCGCGTTCGCCATCCTCACCGTGGTCCGCAAGGGCGACGGCGAAGCCTCGCACGTCTCCGACTGGGCGGGCCTGGCGAAGCGGTCACCGGTGCTCGCCGCGTCGATGAGCCTGTTCCTGCTCTCGTTTGCCGGGATCCCGCTGACCGCGGGCTTCATCGGCAAGCTGAGCGTCTTCACCGCTGCGATGGAATCCGGTTTCGGTGCGCTGGTGGTACTGGCCATGGTGGCGACCGCCGTCACGGCGTTCTTCTACCTGCGGATCGTCGTGGTGATGTACTTCTCCGACCCGGTGCAGAGCAGCCAGACGCCGGTCGCGGTGCCGGTCGGCGCCGGTGACTCCGGCGTCGACGGCGGCGGTCAGGCAACCGTCCAGCCCGCGGAATCCGGTCGCCGGATGGTGCTGGCCACCGATGCGCCGTTCGTCGTGGTGCCCGGGATTCTCACGGTCATCGTGATTGCCGTCGCGGTGATCGTCACGCTCGGCCTCGGGCTGTTCCCCGGGCCGGTCCTTGACTGGCTGACCGTTCCGCTGCCGATGCTCTCGTGAGGTGATCTGTTGGCTACCTCACGACGTGGATCGGGCCGCACCGGACCTGACATAGGCTCGACGGTGTGAACGCCCCGACCATGCTCGCCGGCATCGAGCTCGCCGACCCGGAACTGTCGGCGAGAGTCGCATCCGGGCTGACCCGTGTCGAGGATCTGCTGGAACGCGAGCTGATCAGCGAGTTCAGCTTCGTGACCGAGGCCGCGTCCCACCTGATGCACGCCGGCGGCAAGCGATTCCGGCCGCTGTTCACCCTGGTCGCCGCCGGTGTCGGACCACGACCGGATGCCGACGAGGTGATCGTGTCGGCGGCCGTCGTCGAGCTGATCCATCTCGCCACGCTGTACCACGACGACGTGATGGACGAGGCCGACCTGCGGCGCGGCGCCAAGTCGGCCAACGCCCGCTGGGACAACTCGATCGCGATCCTCACCGGAGATTTCCTCTTCGCCCACGCATCCAGGTTGGTGGCCGGTCTCGGTCCGGACGCCGTGCGGATCATCGCGGAGACGTTCGCCGAGCTGGTCACCGGGCAGACCCGGGAGACCGTCGGCGCGGGTCCGGACGACGACCCGATCGCGCACCACCTGCGAGTGCTGGACGAGAAGACCGCGGCGTTGATCGACACCTGCGCCCGCTACGCCGGGATGTTCTCCGGTGCGCGGGAGGAGGAGACGGCCGCGCTGCGGCGGTACGGCCGGGCAGTCGGCATGGCGTTCCAGATCTCCGACGACATCATCGACATCTCCTCGACGGACTCCGGCAAGACGCCGGGCACCGATCTGCGGGAGGGCGTCCGAACCCTGCCGGTGCTCTACACCCTCGCCGACCCGGCGGCCGATCCCCGGCTCCGGGAGCTGGTGTCCGGTCCGATCACCTCCGAGGAACTGCTGCATGAGGCGGTCGAGCTGCTGACCTGCTCGCCCGGCATGGCACGGGCGCGCAAGACGCTGGCCGACTACGCCGACGCCGCGACCGCCGAGCTGGACCTGCTGCCGGAATCCTCGTCCCGGGATGCGATGTCGTCACTGGTCAGGTACGTCATCGCCCGCACCCGCTGAGACCTCGGCAACTGCCGAAAAAAACACAGTGCTGCTGAATCGGTGCTGCGCCTAGCATCGGCCGATGCGCGTGCTTTTCTCCGCTTTGCCCAATTCGGGTCATTTTCTGCCCATGGCGCCGTTCATCGGCTCGATGCTCGCCGCCGGGCACGAGGTGATGGTGGCGAGCGCGCCGGGCTTTCAGGCGCAGGTCGCCGCGACCGGGGCCGACTTCTGGCCGGTGGGTCATCCGTCGCCGGAGAGCCTCGCGCCGGATTTCGAACGGCTCGTCGGATTGACGACCCGGGAGTCCAACGACTGGATGGTCGGAGAATTCTTCGGTCGCATCCGGCCGACTGCTGCACTGCCGCGGCTGCGCGAGGCACTGACCAGCTGGCAACCGCAGATGGTGCTGCGGGACTCGGCGGAATTCGGCAGCTCGCTGGCCGGCGAACAGCTCGGGGTGCCGGTCGGCCGAATCGCGATCGGGTTGGGTGCGGCCGAGGAATTCATCGTCGCCGGCGCAGCGCCCTCGATCGACAGGCTGCGGGCCGGTTGTGGGCTACCCGCAGATCCCGGTCTGACCAGGATCCGTCAAGAGCCGTACCTGACCCTCTTCCCGGCCGGGCTCGAGGATCCAGCGATCCCGGATCCGGTGCACACCATCAGGTTTCGGAATCCTTCCTGGACTCCGTTGGCAGCAGTGGCCGCTTCGTCGGGGTTGGTCTACGTGACGCTCGGCAGCGAGGCGGGTCAGATGCCCGGCAGCGCCCGGGTCTACTCCGAGGCCATGGCGGCGGTGGCCGATGTCGACCGGGAGGTGTTGTTGACCACCGGCAGCGCCGACCCCGCCTGGTTCCGGGACCCGCCGCCCAACGTTCGGGTCGAGCGCTGGGTCGATCAAGCACAGGTGCTGGCAGGGGCGAGCGCGGTCATCTGCCACGGCGGCGGCGGGACAACCCTGGGTGCCCTGGCGGCCGGCGTCCCGCTGGTGATGGTGCCGCTGTTCGCCCAGGATCAGCACATCAACGCGGGCCGGGTCGCGGCGGTGGGGGTCGGCGTGAGTGTCGTCCCCGAGCGGGATGCGATCAGATCGGGTCTGTCGGCCGTCCTGCAAGACGAATCGTTCCGCACGCGGGCGCGCGCGCTGGCCGCGGAGCTACGCGGCCAGCACGGCACCGACGACGCCATCGACCTGCTCGCTGCCGATGGGCTGATCTGAACCGGGGGTCACTTCGCGGCGCGGGCCGCCTGCCGGTCCCGCAGCTTCTCGCCGCTGCTCGACGAACCTGGAGGCCTGCGCGTCCAGCTCGCTGAGGAACGCAACGAGTTCGTCCCGAGCCTGCTCACCCTCGGGGCCGAAATCGTTGCGGTCGAACACCTTCCAGTACTTCAGCACCGGCATGATGACCGCATCGTGGTGCAGCCGCAGGTCGTAGATGCCGGCCTTGGCGATCGTCACCGAGTTGCGCTGGAAATCGGTCATCCCGGCGCCGGGCATGGTGAACCCGACCACCTCGTCCCGGATGGCGGACATCGTCGCGTCGGGCGCCCGGTCGAGGGCGGCCTGCACCAGGTTCCGGTAGAAGATCATGTGCAAGTTCTCGTCCTGCGCGATCCGGCCCAGCAGCTGCTCGGCGATCGGGCAACCGGTGGCGGCGCCGGTGTTCCGGTGCGAGACCCGGGTGGCCAGTTCCTGGAACGAGACGTAGGCGACGGCCTGCAGCGCCGACTTCTCGCCGGAGTCGTACCCGGCGGTCATGTGCTCCATCCGCAGCGCTTCCAGCTTGACCGGGTCGACACCGCGGGTGACCACCAGGTAATCGCGCAGCGCGATGCCGTGCCGGCCCTCCTCGGCGGTCCAGCGGCCGACCCACTGGCCCCACGCGCCGTCCCGGCTGAACCGGGTGGCGATCTCGCGGTGGTAGGACGGCAGGTTGTCCTCGGTCAGCAGGTTGACCACCATGGCGGTCTTGGCGACCGGGTCGAGCGGTGAATCCTCCGGCACCCAGTCCTCGCCGCCGAGGAACGCGAAGTCGCGGCCGCGGCTCCACGGGATGTAGTCGTGCGGTTGCCAGTCCTTGGCGATGGCGTAGTGCCGGTTGAGGTTCTCCTCGACCACCGGCTCCAACTCGTGCAGCAGCCGGGTCTGGAATCCCTCGGCACCGGTGGGCAGTCTGCTCGTCGACGCGCTCATACGGACGAGCCTAGAACGAGTGCCGACCGCAGGGGGCCGGTTGATGCCGCGGTGATTGGTGCCGCGGTGATTGATGCAGTGGCGACCGAACGCCTGTTGGAGGGAAAGGACATATGGACGCTCCGAACGGTAAGGGTGGACTAACAACGCTACCGCCACCCTAGAGCAGCCTGCCCGGTGATGGGGTAGGGCCAAGGTGCCGAGTCCCTGAGGGCAGCCACCCGCACACCCTGGGCGATGCGGCGCCCCCACCCAGCTCTGCGCCCGACCGACCGCGCAACGTCCCCGGCTCCGCGCAACGGCTCGAGAGGTTGCGCCGTCACCACGGGCGGTGCACTGATGAAGCACCACCCAGCACCAGAACTCGACGCCCTGAAACCAGCGACGGCCCCGGTGGACCCTCGGGGAGGGTCGACCGGGGCCGTCGCGGCGCTGGGATCAGACGTTCTGTCGGGCGTCCTCGCGCGGCACCCGCTCGGACATCCGCAGGTCGTCCGGGGTGATCGGGCCGGTGAGCTGCAGCGGCTTGTCGATCAGGTACCGGACGTAGGCGTACGGGGTGAAGAAGCCGGGCAGGTCCTCGTCCAACGCGGACTCGGTGAACACATCCCGTGCCTCCTGGACGTGCCGCCTCCCCCGGTCGTCGGTGGCCAGCGCGGTGAGCCGGTCGACCTCGTGGCTGACCAGTTCGTTGACCAGCTCGGGGGTGACGACCAGGCCCTCGGCGAGCCGGGTCTTGTGGTGCAGCCACTGCCAGATCTGGGTGCGGGAGATCTCGACGGTGGCGGCGTCCTCCATCAGGTTGTCGATGGTGACCGCGCCCTGCCCGTTGACCCAGGCGGTCAGGTACCGCAGGGCGACCGAGATGTTGGTCTTCAGCCCCGCGAGGGTGATGGTGCCCGGGGTGTTGCCGACGGCGATCAGGTCGGCCGCGGTCACCGAGACGTCCGGGCGCTGCTTGTCCAGCTGGTTCGGCCGGTCACCGAGGACCGCGGTGAACGCCTCGATGCAGGTCGGGACGAGGCCCGGGTGTGCCACCCAGGAACCGTCGAAGCCGTCGGCAGCCTCCCGCTCCTTGTCCGATTTCACCTTCGCCAGGGCCTGCTCCGTGACCTTCGGATCGGCCTTGTTCGGGACGAACGCGGCCATCCCGCCGATGGCGTGCGCACCGCGGCGGTGGCAGGTCGACACCAGCAGCTCGGTGTAGGAGCGCATGAACGGGGTGGTCATGGTGATCTGCGACCGGTCGGGCAGCACGTACTCGTTGCCGCGATGGGCGAAGGTCTTGATGTAGCTGAAGATGTAGTCCCAGCGACCGGCGTTCAGGCCGGACGAGTGGTCGCGCAGCTCGTAGAGGATCTCCTCCATCTCGAACGCGGCCGGCAGGGTCTCGATCAGCACGGTGGCGCGGATCGTGCCCTGCGGGATCCCCAGCAGCGCCTGCGCCTGGGTGAAGACGTCGTTCCACAGCCGCGCCTCGAGGTGCGACTCCAGCTTGGGCAGGTAGAAGTAGGGGCCCGCACCGTTGTCGATGAGCCGCTGGGCGTTGTGGAAGAAGAACAGCCCGAAGTCGACCAATGCGGCCGGCAGTGGACGCCCGTCGATGCTGATGTGCTTCTCGCAGAGCCGCCAGCCGCGCGGCCGCACGACGATGGTCGGAGTGACCTCGCCGACCTTGTATTCCTTGCCGTCCTCGGAGGTGAACTCCAGTTCGCCGCGGATGGCGTCCTTGAGGTTGATCTGACCGTCGATGACGTTGGTCCAGCTCGGCGAGGTGGCGTCCTCGAAATCGGCCATCCACACCTTCGCGCCGGAGTTGAGCGCGTTGATGCTCATCTTGCGGCTCGGCGGGCCGGTGATCTCCGCCCGGCGGTCCTCAAGACCCGGCGCCGGCGGTGCGACCCGCCAGCCGGAGTCGCTGCGGACCTCGGCCGTGGTGGTCAGGAAGTCGACCGATTCACCCGCGGAGATGCGCTTGCCGCGTTCGCGGCGCGCGGCCAGCAGCTCGGCCCGGCGACCCGAGTGGGCGCCGTCCAGCTTGGCGACGAATGCGAGGGCCTCCGGCGTCAGGATCTCCTCGAAGCGGGGATGCATCGAGCCCTTGATCTTGGGGAGCTTCGGTGGGTCGAACATGACGTGCCTCCTGTTGCGGCGAACTGCAGTGACGACGTGGCTGGGTAGATGGGGTGGTACCGCGCGGGCCAATCTGCTGACCGGCCCGCGCGACAACTATCCCGGGCGGGAAGCATCCCGGGCAGAACTATCTCAGTGGAACTGCTCTTCCTCGGTGGAGCCCTTCAGCGCCAGGGTGCCGCTGTCCGGGTTGAGGGCGGTGGCCACCTTGTCGAAGTAGCCGGTGCCGACCTCGGCCTGGTGCTTGACGGCGGTGTAACCGCTGGCCTCGTCCGCGAACTCGCGCTCCTGCAGCTCCACGTAGGCGCTCATCCCGGTCTTCGCGTAGCCCTGGGCCAGGTTGAACATCGAGTGGTTCAGGGCGTGGAACCCGGCCAGGGTGATGAACTGGAACTTGTAGCCCAGCTCACCGAGCTCGTCCTGGAAGGTGGCGATCTCGTCGTCGCTCAGCTTCGACTTCCAGTTGAACGACGGAGAGCAGTTGTACGCCAGCATCTTTCCGGGGAATTCCTTGTGCAGCTCGGTGGCGAACTCGCGGGCGAGGCCGAGGTCCGGGGTGCCGGTCTCGACCCAGATCAGGTCGGAGTACGGCGCGTAGGCCTTGGCCCTGGCGAGTACCGGCTCCAGGCCGCTGCGTACCCGGTAGAAGCCCTCCGCGGTGCGCTCGCCGGTCAGGAACGGCTGGTCGATCTCGTCGACGTCGCTGGTCAGCAGGTCGGCAGCGAGCGCGTCTGTGCGGGCGATCACCAGGCTGGGGACATTGGAGATGTCAGCGGCCAACCGGGCGGCATTCAGCGTCCGGACGTGCTGGCTGGTCGGGACCAGCACCTTGCCGCCCATGTGACCGCACTTCTTCTCCGAGGCGAGCTGGTCCTCCCAGTGCACGCCCGCAGCGCCGGAGGCGATCATCGACTTCATCAGCTCGAAGGCGTTCAGCGGGCCGCCGAAGCCGGCCTCTGCGTCGGCGACGATCGGCACCAGGTAGTCGGTTCCGGTCTTGCCGGTGCTGTGGTCGATCTGGTCGGCGCGCAGCAGGGCGTTGTTGATCCGGCGGACAACGGCCGGCACCGAGTTGGCCGGGTACAGGCTCTGGTCCGGGTAGGTCTGGCCGGCCAGGTTGGCGTCGGCGGCGACCTGCCAGCCGGACAGGTAGATGGCCTCCAGTCCACCGCGCACCATTTGCACCGCCTGATTGCCGGTCAATGCACCCAAGGCGCGGGTGAAGGTCTTGGTGTGCAACGCGTTCCACAGCCGCTCTGCGCCGCGACGGGCCAGCGTGTGCTCCTCGACGACGGTGCCCTGAAGCCGGACGACGTCCTCGGCCGAATAGGTCCGCTCGATACCGGCCCAGCGCGCGTCGTCGGCCCACTCCTGACGCAAGAGTGCTGCCTGGTCCGAGATCCGGGTCGCGGCGGGAGTCTGGGTGGAGGTGGGTTCCAACGTGGCGGTCATCGCTGGCCGTCCTTTCCTGTCGTGTTCCGCCGCGCTGCGCGGCGTGCTGCGTTGTCAGTGCTCGGTATTTGCCCGACTGAGCAACTGTGTGTTCATGAACGGCGGTACGGAACCGGCGCAACGCGTGAAGAAACGCGTTTCTTGCGCTATCGTGCAGCAATGACTGAAACTGCCCCCTCCAAGGCCGAAAAGGGGCCGTCCAGCGTGCGTGATCCGCATCACGCCGCCGGCCAGCAACGACCGGGACAGCAAACGGCACAGCGATTTTCGGGACGTGGCTCACAGTCGTCCCGAGGTGCCGGTGCGGGCACGTCAACCGTCAAGAACGCACGAAACTCCACAGCACCGACCGCGCCCGGCCACCTGGCCCCGCTGGACACCGACGCCTCGGCTGCTCCCGATCCGCTGACCATCGGCCGGCAGTTGCGGCACCTGCGCAAGGCGTCGGGCAAGACGCTGACGGAGGTCGCCGACGAAGCGGGGATCAGCGCCTCTGCGCTGTCCTTGATCGAGAACGGCAAACGCGAGGCCAAGCTGTCGCTGCTGGCCACCCTGGCCGGCGCGCTGGACGTCGGGCTCTCCGATCTGCTGACGGTCGCAGCCCCCAGCCGCCGGGCCGCGCTCGAGATCGAGCTGGAAAAGGCCCAGCGGACAACGGCTTTCCGTGACCTGGACATCCCGGCCGTGCGGCCGGGGCCGCGCCTGCAGACCGAGGCACTGGAATCGCTGGTCGGCCTGCACCGGGCGATGGCCCGGATCCAAGCCGAACGGGCAGCCACCCCGGAGCAGGCCAGGCGGGCGAATGCCGACCTGCGGGACCGGATGCGGCGGCAGGGCAACTACTTCGGCGAGATCGAGACCGTCGCGGCGAACCTGCTCTCGGCCACCAAGTACGAGGGCGGGCCGATCACCCGCACCGTGGTCGATCGACTGGCCGCCCATCTCGGGTTCCGGCTGGTGCACACCACCGATCTGCCCGAATCGACAAGGACCGTCACCGATCTCGCGCACCGGATCGTCTATCTCCCGCAACCCGATGCCGGTCAGCACGACTCCCGATCCCTTGCCCTGCAGGCGCTCGGCCACGTCGTCCTGGATCATTCGGTGCCGCAGGACTACTCGGAGTTCCTCGAGCAGCGGGTGGAGATCAACTATTTCGCGGCGTCGCTGCTGATCCCGGAGAAGGGCGCCCTGGCGCTGCTCAAGCGGGCCAAGGCGGCCAAGGACATCGCCATCGAGGATCTGCGGGACGCCTACGCGGTGTCCTACGAGACCGCGGCGCACCGGTTCACCAACCTGGCCACCCGGCACCTCGACCTGCCCGTGCACTTCATGCGGATCTCGTCGTCCGGGGTGATCTACAAGGCCTACGAGAACGACGGTGTGCATTTCCCGACCGACGCGACGGGGGCGATCGAGGGCCAGCGGGTCTGTCGCTACTGGACGGCGCGGGTGGTGTTCGACCGTCCCGATCTGTCGTCGGCGTACCAGCAGTACACCGACACCAAATCCGGGACCTACTGGTGCACAGCGGTTGTCGACCGGACGTCAGCGGGGCTGTTCTCGGTGAGCGTCGGGGTGCCGTATGCCGACGTCAAATGGATGCGCGGCCGGGAGACCGGCGAACGGTCCAAGTCCCGCTGCCCCGACCCCGGGTGCTGCTCGCAGCCTCCGGCCGAACTGGCCGGCCGCTGGGAGGGCAGCGCCTGGCCGAGTGCGCGGGTGCATTCCCACCTGCTGGCCGCCATGCCGCCCGGCGTCTTCCCCGGCGTCGACCAAACCGATGTGCTCACGTTCCTGGAGCGTCACTCGAAATCGTGACCGGGGCACCGTCCCTCGTCCGGTCGTGGGCATTCTTCGCCTGCCGCAGCGCATCGAAGGTGAAGACACACAGGGCGGCCCAGACCAGCACGAAGCCGAACCACCGATAGCCCGGCATCGCCTCGTGGAACCAGAAGACTCCGAGCAGGAACTGGGCCACCGGTGTCAGGTACTGCATCACCCCGAGGACCGACAACGGCAGGGCCTGCGCGGCGGCCGCAAACGCCAGCAGCGGAACGCAGGTGACCACCCCGGAACTGGCCAGCAGCAGCACGTGCCCCACCCCGTGGGTGGTCAGCGTCGACGTGCCGGTGAGGGTGAGGAACAGCAGATAGCCCAAGGCGGGAAGCAGTTGGACCATGCCCTCTGCGGTCAGCGACGCCGTCGGCGGCAGCGGGATGACCTTCTTCACCAAGCCGTAGCAGGCGAAGCTGGCCGCCAGACTGACCGCGACCCAGGGAAAGACGCCGCCGGCGACCGCCAGCACGGTGACCGCCAGCGCGCCGAGCCCGACGGCCACCCACTGCACGACCCGCAGTCGCTCGCGGAAGATGAGCACCCCGAAGAGCACCGTCACCAGCGGATTGATGAAGTAGCCGAGCGCGGCGTCGACCACATGGTCGGCGTTGACCGCCCAGATGTAGATGCCCCAGTTCACCGCGATCAGCGACGCCCCGACCAGCACCAGCAGCCAGACCTTTGCCGGCATCTGCCGGATGTGCCGCCAGCCGCGCACCACCGTGAGGATGACGGCCGACACCAGCAGCGACCACACCATCCGGTGCGCCAGCACCTCCAACGCCCCGGCCGGCTGCAACAGCGGGAAGTACAGCGGAAACAGGCCCCAGAGCAGGTACGCCGTTGCGCCGAGGATCAGCCCGCGACGCACGGTCGCCTCGTCAACGCCGCTTCTTCATGAAGGTCAGCGGTAATTGGTGAACTGCAGGGCGATGTCCAGATCGGCGTCCTTGAGCAGCGCGATGACGGCCTGCAGGTCGTCCCGCTTCTTGCCGGACACCCGGAGCTGATCGCCCTGGATCTGGGCGTTGACGCCCTTGAGTCCGGCCTCCCGGATCTTCTTGCTGATCAGCTTCGCCTTGTCCGAGGCGATGCCCTGCACGAACGATCCGGTGACCTTGTAGGTCTTGCCGGAGGGGGCGGGTTCGCCGACCTCGAACGCGCGCAGCGAGATCCCGCGCTTGATCAGCTTGTCCTTGAAGACCTCGATGGCGGCCAGGCAGCGATCCTCTGTGCTCGAGGTGATCGTCACCCCGTCCTCGCCCGCCCAGGCGATCGTGGTGTCCGTGCCGCGGAAGTCGAACCGCTGCGACAGCTCCTTGCCGGCCTGGTTCAGGGCGTTGTCCGCCTCCTGGTGATCGACCTTGCTGACGATGTCGAACGAGGCATCTGCCACTGTGTGCTCCCTTCAAATCTGCGCCGGGCTGTCGCCGCAACGCCGCTGCTGTCCACGAGCTTCGCACGACCCCCTGGTATCCGAGGCCGCCGCCGGCATTCCGCTCGCTGCGCGTCGAGTGTCGGCCCTGCAGGGAAACCGGCCCCGATCGGGCGGATTCACCCCGCAGAGTTGGCACTCGATGGAAGTGACGGCGGTGACCAGTTTCCCTGACAGGATGCGGTGATGGGCACAGCGTCACTGCGGGTCATCGGCATGCTCGGCGGCATGAGCTGGGAGAGCAGCGCCGAGTACTACCGGTTGGTCAACGAAGTGGTGCGGGAACGGCTCGGCGGGCTGCACTCGGCCCGCTGCGTGTTGGTGTCGGTCGACTTCGCCGACATCGAGGAACTGCAGGCCTCCGGGCGGTGGGAGCAGGCGGGCAAGGTGCTGGCCGCGGAGGCAGCTCTCGTGCAGGCCGCGGGCGCCGAGGTGCTGCTGCTCTGCACCAACACCATGCACAAGGTCGCCGACCAGATCGAGGCCGCGATCGACATCCCGTTGCTGCACATCGCGGACGTCGCGGCGGCGGCGGTCTCCGACGCGGGCGTGCACATCGTCGGCCTGTTGGGCACGGCGTTCACCATGGAGCAGGATTTCTACGTCGATCGACTCGCCGCGAGCGGACTCGACGTGCTCGTCCCGCCACCTGCCGACCGGGCCGAGGTGCACCGGATCATCTATGACGAGCTCTGCCTGGGCATCGTCCTGGACGAATCACGCCAGGTGTACCGGGAGGTCATCGATCATCTGGTCGCGGCCGGGGCGGAGGGAATCATCCTCGGCTGCACCGAGATCGAGCTGCTGATCACCGCCGGGGACAGCCCCGTCCCGGTGTTCCCGACCACGCGCCTACACGTCGAGGCGGCGGTCGACCTGGCGTTGGCACGGCACTGAGTGCCGGTAGCCGGCCGATTCGGTTGTCGGCCGTCCGCCTTGTAGGCTGTGCCAGCGCCGAGTTCGGCCGTCACGGCAGGTTGCCCGAGTGGCCAAAGGGAGCTGACTGTAAATCAGCCGGCATTGCCTACGGGGGTTCGAATCCCTCACCTGCCACACCGAAGTACCCGAGCAGCGGGCCCTCCGTACGGAGCGGCCCGCTGTTGTGGTTCCGGGCCCCTGACGGGTGAATCCAGCTGGGATCGACGCTGCGATGGCATCGGTCACTCGTCTGAACCGCGATGCCACCAGATGAGCGTTCAATTGAATTACGGGTGCCATTTATTGATCAGGAGCGCTACGCTCCGTAGATGACCGGGGAACATGCTGCCCGGACGGCGAGAGCCGCCCAGGCCACTCCCCCCGAATGCGACCCCAGATGAGGGCGGGGGGTTCGCTATGACAATTGAACTCCCCGAGGCGGAAGCTCCCCGCCGGCAGTACACCGGCAACCAGGTTTTCCCCATCGTCGCAGCGCTGATGTTCGGGATGTCCGTCGCGTTGTGGGCGCCGGTGATCATCTTCTCGAACGACGATGCACCGCCCGAGAAGCTGTTGTTCGGCTCGGCGATCCTGCTCGCCGCGTTCCTGGCCGGTGAACTGTTCCCACTGCAGATCGAGGTGCGCCGGGAAACCCTTCTGGTCAGCGGATCCGAGCTGCCGATGGTGCTCGGCCTGCTGGTGATGCCGGCCTGGTCGGTCGGGCTGACCCACGTCGTCGCCGGCGCCCTGGTCTTCCTGATCCGCCGGGACAGCTGGCGCAACGTCGCGGTGAACCTGTCGTTCATCACGGTCGAGACCGGCACCGCCGCCTTCGTGATGCTGCTGATCATGGGCGAGAACAAGGCCGCCGCCACCACGGGTCTGCTCTATCTGGCCGTCGCCGTCGGCGTGTTGGCGGGCGCACTGATGTCTGCCGTCGCCGTCGGGTTGACCTACCGGCTGCTCGGTCCGGCCGAGCCGCTCGCCCGGGTGATCGGCCGGTCGATGCTGTCGGCCGCGGCGATCGTCACCTTCGCCCTGGTCGGCTACACCGTGTGGAACGCGGGAGACGACGACACCTATTGGGGCCCAGCCGTCTGCATCGCCCTGGCCGGAGTGCTGGCGGTGCTCTACCGCACCTACTTCCTCTTCCTGCGCCAGCACGCCGACCTGACCCGGATGTACAGCTTCGGCCGGCAGGTGACGAGCGTCGGCTCGTCCATCGACGACTGGCAGGGCGTCCTGGAGCAGGTCCGCGATCAGCTCAACGCCGAGGTCGGCGTGCTGCGGCTCAACGACGGCGATACCGACGGATCCCTGCGCACGCTGGCCATCGGGCCGGAGGGCGTGCTCGACGAACCGAAGATGCTCGAGGACGATCCGTTGCTCACCCTGGCCAGGACGAACGGCCGGGCCAGGGCGTCGACCGACCGAAATCCCAGCCCAGAGGTGATGTCGGCGCTCGCCGATCGCAAGGCCTGGGACGTGCTGGTGGTGCCGCTGCGCTCGGGTGACCGGGATCGCGGCTACCTGGAGGTCCGCGACCGGCTCAGCCGTTGGGGCCGATTCCGCGACGAGGACCTGCAGTTGCTGGAGACCCTCAGCGGACACGTCGCCACCTCGCTGGACAACCTGCGGCTGCTGGAATCGTTGCGGCACGAGGCCTATCACGACGCGATCACCGGCCTGCGCAACCGGCTGGGCCTGCATGTGGAGGGCCAGGCCGCGATCACCGCCGGATGGGGCGGCGCGATCGTGCTGGTCGAACTGGACGTGCTGTCCCAGGTCAACAACGCCCTCGGTCACGACCGCGGCGAGCGGTTGCTGCGGATGGCCGGTGAGCGGCTCGTCGCGCTGGTCGGCGAATCCCGACCGGTTGCCCGGATCGAGGCCGACCGGTTCGCGGTGCTGGTCAACGCGATGCCCGAGGCCGAGCTGACCGCGTTGGGCACCGAGATCCTGGCCACCGTCGGCCGCGCCTACTCGCTGGACGGGATCGAGGTCGATCCGCAGGCCTGCGTCGGGATCGCCTTCGTCCCGGGCGGATCGGTGGAGGTCGGCGGCGACAGCGGGCTCGACCCCAGCACCCTGCTGCAGCGGGCCGAGATGGCGATGCTGGCGGCCAGGGCCAAGCAGGAGCCGCTGCAGATCTACCGGCCGAGCATGGGCGAGGTCTACCGGCGCCGGTTCCAGTTGGTCACCCAGTTCCGGCAGGCGGTGGAGCAGGGCCGGATCATCGTGCACTACCAGCCCAAGCTGGACCTGGCCGAACGTGAACTGGTCGGGGTCGAGGCCCTGGTGCGCTGGATGCACCCGGAGTTCGGGTTGGTCTCACCCGCCGAGTTCGTCGAGGCGATCGAGGCCACCGGCTCCATCGACATCCTGCTCGGGCACGTGCTGGACATCGTGCTGCGGCAACTGCGCGACTGGACCGCCCAGGGCATCCAGATCACCGCCGCGGTCAACCTCTCGGTACGCAACCTGCTCGCCGAGGACTTCCCGACCATGGTGGCGAATTCCCTTGCGCGGCATGAGGTTCCGGCTGAACTGCTGACCTTCGAGATCACCGAGTCCAGCGTGATGGCCGATCCGGAGCACTCGCTGCCGGTGCTGCGCCGGCTGCATGCGATGGGCATCAAACTCTCGGTCGACGACTTCGGGACCGGCTACTCGTCGTTGGCGTACCTGCGCCGGTTGCCGATCGACGAGATCAAGATCGACCGGTCGTTCGTCCAGGGCATGGGCACCGACCTGTCGGACCTGGCGATCGTCCGGGCCATCGTCGATCTCGGTCACTCACTGGGACTGCGGGTGGTGGCCGAGGGCGTCGAGGAGGAGGCCGCGCGGGACGCGCTGCGGGAGATGAACTGCGATCAGGCGCAGGGCTTCCTGATCTCGCGGCCGATGCCGCTCGATCGATTCGAGGCCTGGTTGGCCTCCCGCACCGTGAGCATCTACGACCCGGCCTCCACCACCCACGTGCTGCGGATGATGAGCTGACCCACGCCCGCGAAGAGCACCGAGCCGATCACCTGCGTGCAGGAGAGGTGCGGGTGATCACTCGTTTTCGCGCATTCGACGCCCTGGGGTAGAGTTGCCCAGGCTGTCAGCGGGAGGGTTCGGCCGAATCCCAGCGTTGCGCGGCGAGCAGTGAAGGCCCCTTTAGCTCAGTCGGCAGAGCGTCTCCATGGTAAGGAGAAGGTCTACGGTTCGATTCCGTAAAGGGGCTCGGGATGGCGGCAGTGGGCGGGGCGGGGAATGTCTCGCGCAGCGACGTCGTTGGCCTGGACGGGTTTGGGCCCGCAAGGCGGTGTAGCTCAGCTGGCAGAGCAAGCGGCTCATAATCGCTGTGTCGCCGGTTCAAGTCCGGCCACCGCTACCCAGTACGACTGTTTCATGAAGGACGGCCGCCGATCGGGCGGTAGACCAAACGCGGACGGCACATCCACCCGAGGCGTCCGAGCACCTGCAACGAGAAAGAGGCAGCTACCGTGGCCGCCACCGATGTCCGCCCCAAGATCACCTTGGCGTGCGAGGAATGCAAGCACCGCAACTACATCACCCGCAAGAACCGGCGCAACGACCCGGATCGGCTGGAGATCAAGAAGTTCTGCCCGAACTGCGGCGTGCACCGCAAGCACAAAGAGACCCGCTGATCAGGCTCTGACGCATGCCCGTCGACCCGGCGTTCGTGGGGAAGCCCTTCCCGTATCCGATGTCCTACATCGTCGGCGTGGAGAAGATTCGTAATTTCGCCGAGGCGATCGGCGACGACAACCCCATCTACTGGGACCGGGCGGCCGCCCGTTCGGCAGGCCACCCGGATCTCGTCGCGCCGCCGACGTTCGGTGTCTCGATCATCACCAGGGCCCAGGACGAGGTGTTGTTCAACCCGGATCTGGGCCTTGACTACTCCCGCGTCGTCCACGGCGACCAGCGTTTCGTGCTGCGGCGACCGATCGTCGCCGGTGACGAGCTGTTCTGCACGTTCTTCGTGGACAGCGTCCGGATGGTGCAGGGCAACGAGTTCCTCGGACTCCGCACCGAGATGGCCGATCCCGACGGCGAGTTGGTCGGCACCGTCTTCGGCACCCTTGTCGTCCGGGGGCCGGACGCATGAGTCTCGTCCCGGCGTTCGAGTCGGTTTCTGTCGGCGACCAGCTCGGTCCGCTGACGATGACGATCGACCGCGCCCGGTTGATCCGGTACGCCGGCGCCTCGAGTGACTTCAACCGCATCCATTGGAGCGAGTCGACGGCAGCATCGGTCGGCCTCACCGGGATTCTCGCGCACGGCATGTTGAACATGGCGCTCGCCGGCCGAATCGTCACCGACTGGGTCAAGGACCCGGGCGCCGTCAAGGAGTTCGGGACCCGCTTCACCCGACCCGTGTACGTCCCTGACGATGCCGTCGGCGCCACCGTCGAGTTCACCGGGGTGGTGGCTGCCCTCGATCCCGAAGCCCGCACCGCCCGCGTCACCGTCACCGCCAAGTTCAACGGGCAGACAGTCCTCGGCGGCGCGAAGGCGCTGGTCCAGCTCAGCTGAGCTGGACCACGCCGGTTCAGTCCTTCGCGGTGGCCAGGAACTCGGCCATCCGGGTCACGCCGGTGACCAGGTCGTCGTCGCCGAGGGCGTAGGACAGCCGGAAGTAGCCGGGAGTGCCGAAGGCCTCGCCGGGAACCACCGCGACCTCCGCCTTGTCCAGCACCAGCGCGGCGAGCTCGCCGGAGGACGCGGGCCGAACCCCGTCGAACGACTTCCCGATCAGCTCGGACACCGACGGGTAGACGTAGAACGCACCCTCGGGGGTCGGGCAGTTCACCCCCGGGATGGCGTCCAACAGTTCGACGATCCTGCCCCGCCTGCGGTCGAACGCCGCCCGCATGTCGGCGACCGCGTCCAGCGATCCGGTGACCGCGGTCAACGCCGCCTGCTGGGCGACGTTGCAGACGTTCGAGGTCAGGTGGGACTGCAGGTTGGTCGCGGCCTTGATGACGTCCTTCGGGCCGATCATCCAGCCGACCCGCCAGCCGGTCATCGCGTACGTCTTCGCCACGCCGTTCACCACGATGCAGCGGTCGGCGATCTCCGGCGCCACCACCGGCATCGAGACGTGCACCGCATCGCCGTAGACCAGGTGCTCGTAGATCTCGTCGGTGATGACCCAGATGCCCTTCTTCGCCGCCCACTGGCCGATCGCCGCGACCTGGTCCGGCGGGTAGATCGAGCCGGTCGGGTTGGACGGCGAGCAGAACAGCAACACCTTGGTCCGCGGGGTGAGGGCCAGCTCGAGCTGGTCGATGCTGACCAGGTAGTCGGTCTTCTCGTCCGCGACCACCGGGACCGGAACCCCGCCGGCCAGGGTGATGGCCTCCGGGTAGGTGGTCCAGTAGGGCGCCGGCAGCAGCACCTCGTCACCGGGGTCGAGCAGCGTCGCGAAGGCCTGGTAGACGGCCTGCTTGCCGCCGTTGGTGATCAGCACCTGGTCGGGGGTCACCTCGTAACCCGAATCGCGCAACGTCTTCTCGGCGACCGCCTTGCGCAGCGCCGGCAACCCGGCGGCGGGTGTGTAGCGGTGGTTCGCGACGACCGAGCAGGCGGCGGCGGCCGCAGCGACGATGTAGTCGGGCGTCGGGAAGTCGGGCTCACCGGCGCCGAAGCCGATCACCGGGCGACCGGCGGCCTTGAGCGCCTTGGCCTTGGCGTCGACCGCCAGCGTGGCCGATTCGGCGATGCCGCCGATGCGGGCCGAGACCCGACGGGCAGCGGTACTGGGGGCGTCGCCGGCAGGGGCGACACTGCTCTCCGGCGCGTGGATACTCATGGTGCCATCGTGGCACGCAGCCTCCCGTCCGGAGATCCGGGTCCGGGATGGCCCCGGGCCTGCGGTTGCTCGTGGTTCGTCGGCTCGGCGTCCGGTGGCTTACACTGGTCGTTCTGGGGTGTGCTGTCGCTTGCCCGCGTGTCGGGTCGGTGGGCACATCCCGGACTTGCGAGAGGGGTTCCTCTGGCTGCATCCGGTGCCTCAAGGCCACCGGGCGCGACCAAAGGGGCGTAGCTCAATTGGCAGAGCAGCGGTCTCCAAAACCGCAGGTTGCAGGTTCAATTCCTGTCGCCCCTGCAGTACGCGAAGAGAAGGAGTCGCCGGCAGTTCTTGCCGGTGGCCGGCAACAAGGACGTGAGGACGTAAACGAGTGAGCAACGATCACGACGGGGTGTCGGAGGACGGGCAGGAGCCCGTTGACGCCGTCCCGTCGGACGACGCTGCGCGGTCTGCACCCGAAGAGGGTGCGTCGGCCGCTGCGTCCGAGGTTGCTGGATCGCCGGCCGAGGCGAGTGACGATCTGTCGTCCGAGGACGCGGCGGACAAGCCCGTCGGCGCCGACACCGCGGCCGTGAGCACGACCGGCCCGGTTTCTGCGGGGTCGGCACGGGCTGCGGCCCGACGCTCGGCCGCGCGGGCCGGCATCTCGGAGTCCAAGGGCACCGCAACGCCGAAGCGGGCGGCCGCCACCCAGGTGAAGAAGCCGAACGTCTTCGCCCGGTTGGGCCGGTTCCTGCGGGAGGTCGTCGCCGAGCTGCGCAAGGTCATCTGGCCGAGCCGCAATCAGATGGTCACCTACACCATCGTGGTGATCGTCTTCGTGGTGTTCATGGTCGCCCTGGTCGGCGTGCTCGATCTGCTGTTCGCCAAGGGCGTGCTGGCCGTCTTCGGCTGACGCACCAACGGCACCAGCGAGTCAACAAGACAACCGGTCCGGTGCAGTTCTGGCCGGAAACCGAACGAGAAGCAAACGAGTAGTAGGAAGCGAGCACAACCGTGTCGAGCCACGAACCCACAGCCGAGGAGCCTTCGGGCAGCCTCGTCCTGACCGACGGCGAACAAACCGTGCTGGTCGCCGCCACGGACCGCGATGACTCCGTCGAGCACGACGTCGAGGCCGAGACCGCAGAGATCGTCGAAGCCGTCGAGGCCGTCGCCGACGCCGGCGAATCCGCCGACGAGGCGGCCGCCGATGAAGCGGTCGCCGATGAGGCAGCCGTCGACGAAGCAGTGGTCGACGAGGCAGTCGCCGATGAAGCAGTGGCCGAGGAGGAGCTGGATCCGACCGAGGAGCTGCGCTCCGCGCTCAAGCGTGCGGCGGGCGACTGGTACGTCGTGCACTCCTACGCCGGTTACGAGAACAAGGTCAAGACCAACCTCGAGACCCGGATCAAGTCGCTGGACATGGAGGAGTACATCTTCCAGATCGAGGTCCCGACCGAAGAGGTCACCGAGATCAAGAACGGCCAGCGCAAGCAGGTCCAGCGCAAGGTCTACCCGGGCTACATCCTGGTCCGGATGGATCTGACCGACGGCTCCTGGAGCGCGGTCCGCAACACCCCCGGCGTCACCGGCTTCGTCGGTGCGACGGCGCAGCGCCCTTCGGCGCTGTCCGTTGACGAGGTCGTCAAGATCCTCACCCCGACCGCCCCCCGCAAGGCCGCGGTCGCCACCACCGGCGGCGGCACGGCGCCGACCCGCACCGAGGTCGACTTCTCGGTCGGCGAGTCGGTCACCGTCATGGACGGTCCGTTCGCGACGTTGCCGGCCACCATCAACGAGGTCAACGCCGACGCCCAGAAGCTCAAGGTGCTGGTGTCGATCTTCGGCCGCGAGACTCCGGTCGAGCTCTCGTTCACCCAGGTCGCCAAGATCTGATCCGGACCACCACGATCCAGCCGGGTTCCTGACCGCCCGGTCCGCACACCCAGGAAAGAAGCAAGGAAATGCCCCCGAAGAAGAAGAAACTCGCAGCCATCGTCAAGCTGCAGATCAAGGCCGGCATGGCCAACCCGGCACCGCCCGTCGGTCCCGCGCTCGGCCAGCACGGCGTCAACATCATGGAGTTCTGCAAGGCGTACAACGCCGCGACCGAGTCGCAGCGCGGCGACGTCGTGCCGGTCGAGATCTCGATCTACGAGGACCGGACGTTCGACTTCAAGCTGAAGACGCCGCCGGCCGCCCGGCTGCTGCTGAAGGCAGCCGGTGTGGAGAAGGGTTCCGGCACCCCGCACACGACCAAGGTCGCGTCGGTCACCGCCGCCCAGCTCCGCGAGATCGCCACCCTCAAGCAGGTCGATCTCAACGCCAACGACATCGAGTCGGCGTCCAAGATCATCGCCGGCACCGCCCGCTCGATGGGCATCACCGTCACCGACTGATCTGCAGCACGCACTGATCTGCAGCACCGCACGACCGAAACACGTGGGAGGGCCGAGCGCGGCCCGCATCAACCACTCCCTCACTGAACATCAGGAGACAAGAATGAAGCGCAGCAAGGGCTACAAGCAGGCCGCCGAACTGATCGACCGCGAGCACCTGTACTCGCCGCTGGAAGCCGCCGAACTGGCCAAGAAGACGTCGCCGTCGAAGATGGACGCCACCGTCGAGGTCGCCATGCGGCTGGGCGTCGACCCGCGCAAGGCCGACCAGATGGTCCGCGGCACCGTCAACCTGCCGCACGGCACCGGCAAGACCGCCCGGGTGATCGTGTTCGCGGTCGGCGACAAGGCCACCGAGGCAGAGGCGGCCGGCGCGGACGCGGTCGGCTCCGACGACCTGATCGCCCGGATCCAGGGCGGCTGGCTCGATTTCGACGCCGCCATCGCCACCCCCGACCAGATGGCCAAGGTCGGCCGGATCGCGCGGATCCTGGGACCGCGCGGCCTGATGCCGAACCCGAAGACGGGCACCGTGACCGCCGATGTCACCAAGGCGGTTGCCGACATCAAGGGCGGGAAGATCAACTACCGGGTCGACAAGGCCGCCAACCTGCACCTGGTGATCGGCAAGGTCTCGTTCCCGACCGAGAAGCTGGTGGAGAACTACGCCGCCGCTCTGGACGAGGTGCTGCGGGCCAAGCCGGCCGCCGCCAAGGGCCGTTACCTGAAGAAGGTCTCCTTCGCCACCACCATGGGGCCGGGAATCTTCGTCGACCCGACCCGTACCCGCAACCTGCTCGAGGCCGAAGAGGTCTGATCCCGATCGGGATTTGATCGCTCAGCAGAGCCGCGAACCGCCATCGACCGTCAGGGGTCGGTGGCGGTTTGCTGTTCCCGGCCTTCACCGCGCCGAGGCGGCACTACGTTCGACGACGATTTGGTCGGGCCGCCACGCCCGGCGTACCCTGGAACCCGATCCACCGAAGACCGTCGGCTCCTGCCTGTCCATCGGACAGTGCGGGTGAAGGTTCCGGGAAGTTCCGGACGGCCCGCGCAGGAGGACGAGGTCTGATGGCCGCCGGTTGACCCGGTTGCCTTTTCACGCCCCGTGCCGATGCGCACGGGGCGTTCGTCGTTTCCGGAGCCGTCGCACGTCCTCCGGTGGACGGTGCCGGCAGCTGCCGCACCGATACGACTTTTTGAGATGTCAGGAAGGAGGCGACGCATGCCGAAGGCCGAAAAGGTCGCAACGGTCGCCGAGATCACGGACAGGTTCCGTAGTTCCAGTGCCGCGGTGGTCACCGAATACCGCGGACTGACCATGTCGCAGCTCACCGAGCTGCGGCGGTCACTTGGCAAGGACACCGCCTACACCGTCGCAAAGAACACCCTGGTCAAGCGGGCTGCCGCCGACGCCGGGGTGACCGGTCTCGACGACATGTTCGTCGGACCGACCGCGGTGGCGTTCATCGCCGGTGAGCCGGTTGATGCGGCGAAGGCGCTGCGCGACTTCGCCAAGGCGCACCCGCTGCTGGTGATCAAGGGCGGGCTGCTGGACGGCCGCAAGCTCGAGGCGGCCGAGGTCTCCAAGCTCGCTGACCTGGAGTCGCGCGAGGTCCTGCTGGCCAAGCTGGCCGGCGCCATGAAGGGCACGCTCACCAAGGCTGCCTACGCCTTCAACGCCCTGCCCTCGCAGGTGGCGCGGCTCGCCGCGGCGCTGCAGGAGAAGCGGGTCGCCGACGGCGAAACCCTCGAGGCCCCGGTCGCGGCCGGCAATGAAACGGCGGCCGAGACTGCCGCCGAGTCGGCTGTCGAGACGGCCATCGAGGAGATCGCGGTCGCCGAGGTCATCGCCGAAGAAGCGGTTGCCGTCGAGTTGGCGGAAGAGATCGCCGTGATCGAGACGGTCGCCGAGGAGGCGATCGCCGAGGCCACCACCGAGGCCGAGGTCGACGAGGTCGTCGCCGAAGCTGCGGTCGAGGAGGTCGTCGCTATCGAGGAGGCGGCCGAGGACGTCGCCGTGATCGAAGCGGTTGCCGAAGAACTCGCCGAAGAAGTCACCGAGGACCAGGCCGACAAGGCCTGACCCACTCCATCCCACCGGAACAATCCCGCCCGTTCCGCCGCGAACCGCGGCCGGGCACAGAAGTGAAAGGACGCCCAACATGGCGAAGCTCAGCACCGACGAATTGCTCGACGCGTTCAAGGAACTCACCCTCATCGAGCTGTCGGAGTTCGTGAAGCAGTTCGAGGAGACCTTCGGCGTCACCGCCGCTGCCCCGGTTGCGGTCGCCGCCGCCGGTGGTGCCGGTGGAGCCGCACCGGCCGAGGCCGTCGAGGAGCAGGACGAGTTCGACGTCGTGCTCGAGGCTGCCGGCGAGAAGAAGGTCCAGGTCATCAAGGCCGTTCGCGAGCTGGTCTCGGGTCTCGGTCTGAAGGAGGCCAAGGACCTCGTGGACGCGGCCCCCAAGGCCATCCTGGAGAAGGCCACCAAGGAGGTCGCCGAGGCGGCCAAGGCCAAGCTCGAAGAGGCCGGCGCCAAGGCCACCGTCAAGTGATCTTGTGCTGATCGCCCGTTCTTCGGGCACAGCACATCGCCCGGCACCCGGGCACCGCACGTGAAACGGGGCGGATCCGCTACGGCGGATCCGTCCCGTTCTGCGTTCCGTTGCCGGCTCCGCCAGTTGCCCGCAGGGAGGAAGACCGTCATGCGCGAGCGTTCTGGTCGACTGCACCCGCCCGGCGTCACCGGACTGCCCGGTCCCCGTCGACCGGTGATGGCATCGCTGGCGCTGCTGGGGTTGCTGCTGACCGGGTGCGCCGCACCGGCCCCGGCCGGCGCCGGGTCGTCGGCCGCGTCCCCAGCCGTGTCGTCTTCCCGGGTCTCCTCGGCGGCACCGTCCTTGTCATCCATGGCGTCGACAGCGACGGCGTCTGCGTCCTTGTCGGCGTCAGCGACGCCACCGACGACGACCGCGGTGCGGCCGGCCGTTCCGTCCAGCCCGGTGTTGTACCCGCAGGTCGACGGTGGGTTGACCGCACAGCCGGCGCCGCCGGGCTCGCAGGTGCCGCTCAACCCGGCGGACGGCCAGACCCGGGACGGTGATCCGTACCGTCCGCTGGTCTTCGATGCCGACAACCTGTGGCTGACGCCGACCGGTGGGATCTCGTCCTTCCGATTGGCGGTCGACGCCGGCACCGGTGTCGGGTCGGCGGTGCAGGTGCGGGTGTCCTACGACCTGACGGGGGACGGCGGCTGGGACCGGGTGGAGACGTACCGCTATTTCGCGACCGATCCACTGGACGGTGCGGAGGTCTACACCGACGCGGCCGGGTTGCAGTCCGGGTTCGGCTCGCTGGGCGAGCTGGTCGCCGGGACCGTGCGGCTCGAGATCTGGTCGGCACTGGGTGACGGCCCGGTGACGGTGGATCTCGCCGAAACCGCACTGGTGCTGCCCTTCTCGTAACGCCGCACGGCCATCGGCGGGGGTGCGGCAGCGAAGGCCGGACGACGGGACAGAATGGGCGGATGCCATCGCCCTCGCCCGCTGACGAATCCGTTTCCGGTGGGCCGCTGGCCGGCCGCCGAGCCCTGGTCACCGGCGGAGCAGGCGGTATCGGTCTTGCCTGTTGCCGGGTGCTGGCCGGGATGGGCGCGACCGTCACGGTGGCCGATCTCGACGGCGACCGGGCGGCCGAGGTGGCGGCCGAGATCAGTGGCGTCGCCTGGCAGGTCGACCTGCTGCGAGCCACCGAACTGGACGACCTCGTGCTGGACACCGATGTGCTCGTCAACAATGCCGGCATCCAGCGTGTCGCCCCCATCGAGGAGTTTCCGCCCGAGGACTTCCGGCGGATTCAGACCCTGATGGTGCAGGTGCCGTTCCTGTTGATCAGGGCCGCCCTGCCGGGCATGTATGCCCGCGGCTTCGGCCGGGTGGTGAACATCTCGTCCGTGCACGGCTTGATCGCTTCGCCGTTCAAGTCGGCCTACGTGGTCGCCAAGCACGGGCTGGAGGGACTGAGCAAGGTCACCGCGCTGGAGGGCGGGCCGCACGGCGTGACGAGCAACTGCGTCAATCCCGGATACGTTCGGACGCCGTTGGTGGAGAAGCAGATCGCGGATCAGGCACGCATTCACGGAATACCGGAGGCCGATGTGGTGCAGCAGGTGATGTTGGCGGAGTCGTCGATCAAACGTCTGGTGGAGCCGGCGGAGGTGGCCTCGCTGGTCGGCTGGCTGGTCGGCGCCGATTCGTCGATGGTGACCGGCGCGTCGTACACCATGGACGGCGGGTGGATGGCCAGATGACCGGCCTCCTGAGATCGACGAAGAAGCGGTACCGCACCCTGGACGTGCCGGTCCGCGGGGGTGATCTGCGGCTCGGAGTGTGGGAGCCGATCGACGGAGCCGACGACGCAGCGCCAACCGTGGTGGCGGTGCACGGGGTGACGGCTTCGCACCGCTGCTGGTCGACGGTTGCCGAGCTGTTGCCCGAGATGCGGGTGATCGCACCGGATCTGCGCGGCAGGGGCCGGTCCCGGGACCTGCCCGGCCCCTACGGGATGGCCCAGCACGCCGCCGACGTCGCCGCTGCCCTCGATCACCTCGAGCTGGACTCGGCAGGTTTCGTCGGACACTCCATGGGCGCCTTCATGGTGGTGGGGATGTCCGCGCTGCACCCGGACCGGGTGGGCCCCGTCGTCCTGGTCGACGGCGGGCTGCCGCTGCCCGTGCCGGAGGGGCTGACGCCGGATCAGGTGACGACGGCCATCCTCGGCCCGGCCAAGCAGCGGTTGTCGATGACCTTCCCCGACCGGGAGACCTACCGGAACTTCTTCCGGGCGCATCCCGCGTTCGCCGGCGAGTGGAGCGACGCGGTCGCCGACTACGTCGACTACGACCTGGTCGGCGAGCCGCCAGAGCTGCGGGCCGCGACCAGATTCGACGCGATGGCCCAGGACTCGGAAGACCTGCAGCGCGGCGGGGACTGGCTGCTGCCCGGCCTTGCGAACCTGCGGCCGGGGACACCATTCCTGCGGGCCCAGGGCGGCATGCTCGGCGCCGAACCCGGCCTCTACCCGCCGGACTGGGCGGCCCAGTGGCAGCAGCAGTTGCCGAACGTCGATGTCCGGGACGTGCCCGGCGTGAATCACTACACGATCTTGTTCAGCGACACCGGCGCTGCCGCCGTGCAGGCGGCCGTGCGGGCGCGGATCGGGGATTCGACGACGCCACGCTCCATCCGGTGAACCACCGGGCGGAAGGAATCACAGATATAGGGTGATTTCGGATCGCCCGCATCGGCTGGGCATCCGGACATGGAGGCTGCCGTGACAGGGGTGGACCAGCAACCGGTCGGCGGCGGGGCGGGCTCGACGCCCCCGTCCCCGGGGGCGTCGACAGTAGTTCCCCAGCGACCGACCCCGGCCCTGCTGCGACTGGTGAAACGACTGCCGTTCACCACGTTCTACGTGGTGGTCACGCTGGTGTTGGCCATCGCGCTCGGCACCCTGTGGTCCAGCGTCGAGGACAAGTCCTGGTACCCGGACGTGTCCTACGGGCTGCCGGCGTTCGAGGACGGTCGCTGGCTCACGCTGATCTGGGGCTGCTTCTTCGCGCTCAATCCCGTCTTCTACATCTACGTCGCCGGCGCCTTCGCCTTCCTCACGGGCTTCTCCGAATGGGTGCTCGGCACGAAACGCACCGTCGTCATCTGCGTGGTCTATCAATTCGGCGCCGTGCTGCTCACCGCGTTGCTGTTCCTGATCTTCAAGGATTCCGACTGGGATTGGGCGGTGACCAGGGCCACGGAGACCGATGTCGGGTTCTCGGCCGGGATGTTGGCCGTGCTGAGCGTGGCCAGTGCGACCGTTCGACCGCCCTGGCGGCTGCGGCTGCGGCTCGGGATCTGGGCCTACGTGCTGTTCTCGATCGCCTACGTCGGCCAGATGGCCGACGCCGAGCACGTCATCGCGGTCGCCCTGAGCCTGCCGTTCTCGACCAGGCTGGCGGGCTCCAGGGCCCGCAAGGCCAGGGCCCTGCCGACCCGGCACGAGGTGCGACTGCTCGCCGCCGTCGGCGTGCTGCTGATCGCCGTGCTGCAGATGCTGGCGAATTTTGTCCCCGGCCGGCTGACCCCGTTCGGCGCCCCCGAGGACGAACCAGAGTCGTGGATCTTCCTGGTGCTCAACCTGGTGATCTCGCTGCTGCTGGCCAACGGTCTGCGTAAGGGCTACAAGCTGGCCTGGCGGTTCGCCATCATCCTGCCGACGCTGCTGGTGCTCGTCGTGCTGCTGCTCCTCGTGGTGGCCGTCATCTCCGTTTTCGCGCCCGACGCCGATATCGAGCTGATCGGCATGCCGCAGATCATCGCCAGTTCGCTGCTCTATCTGGGCCTACTGGTGGTGCTGATAGCCGGGCGGGGCGCGTTCCGGGTCCCCCGCCGTGGCAAGCGCCGGCTGGCCTCCGGCACCTCCAACGTCGAGCTCGCCAAGGAACTGCTGCGGCGCTGGGGTGGCAGCACGATCTCCTGGATGACCACCTGGCCGGAGAACCGGCACATGATCGCCGGGAACGGCGAGAGCTACCTGGCCTTCCGCAAACATGCCGGCGTCGCGGTCGCGCTCGGCGACCCGGTCGGTCCGCCCGGATCCACCGAGGAGACGATCAAAGCCTTCGTCCAGCTCTGCGACCAGGCGGCGATGGTGCCGTACATCTTCTCCTGCACGCAGTTGACCACCACGGTCACCGATGCCCTCGGCTGGCAGAGCGTGCAGGTGGCCGAGGACAACCTGATCGACCTGCCCACCCTGGAGTTCAAGGGCAAGAAGTGGCAGGACGTCCGGACGGCCCTGAACAAGGCGCCCAAGGAGGGCGTGAGCTTCCGGATGGTGAAGCTCTCCGACGAGCCGTGGTCGATGGTCCGGCAGGTGGAGTTCCTGTCGCAGGAATGGCTCGGCGACAAGGAGCTGCCGGAGATGGGTTTCACCCTCGGCGGCGTGACCGAGGCCCTCGATCCGGAGGTCAAGGTCGGGCTGGCGGTGGGTGCGGACGGCAAGCTGCACGGCGTGACGTCGTGGATGCCGGTGTACGGCGGCGAGGGCGAGATCGTCGGCTGGACACTGGATCTGATGCGCCGCGCGGACGGCGGCTTCCGCGCCACGATGGAATTCCTGATTGCCTCCTCGTGCCTGTATTTCAAGGAGCAGGGCGCGTCCTTCGTGTCGCTGTCCGGCGCACCACTGGCGAAATCCGACACGGATCCCGAGGGCGAGAGCGTCGTCGAGAAGTTCTTGGACACCCTGGGTGGCACGCTCGAACCGGTCTACGGCTTCCGGTCGCTGCACGCCTTCAAGAGCAAGTTCCAGCCGCGGCTCTCGCCGATGTACATGGTGTTCCGGGACGAGGGCGATCTGCCGCGGATCGGCATCGCCATCACCAAGGCCTACCTGCCGACGGCGGGTCTTCGCGACATGCTCGCCGTGGTCAAGCACTGAACCTGAACAGCACCGTCATCAGGACAACGAAGAGACCCCAGGCGGGAAAGAGATTGGTCCCATCTGCGGCTGTTCGGGGTCGACGCGAGATTTTCTGTGCTTGACGGATGCCGCTCGGGGGGCCACCCTTAGTAACGCGACGTCGGTCATATGCAGGGCCGCGTCTTCGGACTTGACGTCCGTCGGCTCGATGGTTTGGTGCGGTTCTCCGCGCTCCTCGCCGGCGGCTGTTCGGCCCGGAGGGTACGTCTGGACAGACCTGCCCTCTGGTGCTAAGCTGCATGTTTGCGCTGCCCTCTTTGTGCTGCGCAGGTTACGGCGGACCCCCGTTCACACGTGCGGAACCATGCTGACCTGCGCTGACACCCGGTGGACGGCCTGTCCGATGTCAGCCGCCGTCTCACGCGATCACGCAGGAAGCCAGCACACGAGGTCCCAGTAGTCCAGCGTCACCTGCGGGTGTCCACACAGTGTTCTGTCCCACACCGTCGGTCCCACACCGTGTCGGTCCCGCGCAGTGCTAGTCCAACAGAGCGTTTGTCCTGAAAGGACGCATCTTGGCAGTCACCAGCTTGTCCAGGCCCACCTCCGGAAGCCCGCGAGTCTCCTTCGCAAAGCTCCGTGAACCACTCGAAGTTCCGAACCTTCTCGCATTGCAGACCGACTCGTTCGACTGGCTGATCGGCGGGGCCGCCTGGCGCGCCCGGCAGGCCGAGCCGACGCCGAGCGGGCTGGACGAGATCCTCGACGAGATCTCCCCGATCGAAGACTTCTCCGGAAACCTCTCCCTGTCCTTCTCCGACCCGCGCTTCGACGAGGTCAAGGCGAACGAGGAGGAGTGCCGGGACAAGGACATGACCTACTCGGCGCCGCTGTTCGTCACCGCCGAGTTCATGAACGGCGAGACCGGCGAGATCAAGTCGCAGACCGTCTTCATGGGCGATTTCCCGATGATGACGAGCAAGGGCACGTTCATCATCAACGGCACCGAGCGCGTCGTCGTGTCGCAGCTGGTCCGGTCCCCGGGCGTGTACTTCGACAAGAACCTGGACAAGACCGCTGGCAAGGACGTCTTCTCGGTCAAGGTCATCCCGTCGCGGGGTGCCTGGCTCGAGTTCGACATCGACAAGCGGGACACCATCGGCGTCCGGATCGACCGCAAGCGTCGCCAGCCGGTCACCGTGCTGCTGAAGGCCCTCGGCTGGGACGCCGAGCAGATCCGCGAGCATTTCTCCTGGTCACCGGTGCTGCTGGCGACTCTGGAGAAGGACCACATCGCCGGCGAGGACGAGGCGCTGCTGGACATCTACCGCAAGCTGCGCCCGGGCGAGCCGCCGACGAAGGAAAGCGCCAAGGCCCTGCTGGAGAACCTGTTCTTCAAGGACAAGCGCTACGACCTGGCCAAGGTCGGCCGGTACAAGGTCAACAAGAAGTTGGGCGTCAACAAGCCGACCAGCGAAGGCACGCTGACCGTCGACGATCTGCTGGCCACCGTCGAGTACCTGCTGCGTCTGCATCAGGGTGACGAGGAGTGGACCAACAGCCAGGGCGAGGTCCGCCCGGTGGAGACCGACGACATCGACCACTTCGGCAACCGCCGGCTGCGCACCGTCGGCGAACTGATCCAGAACCAGATCCGGGTCGGCCTGTCCCGGATGGAGCGGGTCGTCCGGGAGCGGATGACGACTCAGGACGTCGAGGCGATCACGCCGCAGACCCTGATCAACATCCGGCCCGTCGTCGCCTCCATCAAGGAGTTCTTCGGCACCAGTCAGCTGTCCCAGTTCATGGACCAGACCAACCCGCTCGCCGGGCTGACCCACAAGCGCCGGCTGTCGGCGCTCGGGCCGGGCGGTCTGTCCCGTGACCGCGCCTCGCTCGAGGTGCGCGACGTGCACCCATCCCACTACGGCCGGATGTGCCCCATCGAGACCCCGGAAGGCCCGAACATCGGCCTGATCGGCTCGCTGGCCACGTTCGCCAGGGTGAACCCGTTCGGCTTCATCGAGACGCCGTACCGCAAGGTCACCGACGGGGTTGCCAGCGACGACATCCAGTACCTCACCGCGGACGAGGAGGACCGGTTCATCATCGCCCAGGCCAGCGCCAAGCTGGACGGCGAGGGCCGGTTCACCGAGAACCGGGTGCTGGTGCGCCGCAAGGGTTCCGGCGAGGTCGATCAGGTCCCGCCGGCCGAGGTCGAGTACATGGACGTCTCCCCGCGGCAGACCGTCTCGGTCGCCACCGCGATGATCCCGTTCCTGGAGCACGACGAGGCCAACCGGGCCCTGATGGGCGCCAACATGCAGCGCCAGTCCGTTCCGCTGCTGCGCAGCGAGGCGCCGCTGGTCGGCACGGGCATGGAGGCCCGCGCGGCCAAGGATGCCGGCGACGTCGTCATCGCCGAGAAGTCGGGTGTGGTCGAAGAGGCCACCGCCGACTACGTCTCGGTGATGAACGACGACGGCAGCCACCGCACCTACCGGCTGAACAAGTTCCGCCGGTCGAACCAGGGCACCAGCTTCAACCAGAAGCCGATCGTGGACGAGGGCGCTCGCGTTCTCGAGGGCCAGGTCATCGCCGACGGTCCGTGCACCGACGGCGGCGAGATGGCGCTGGGCAAGAACCTGCTCGTCGCGTTCATGCCGTGGGAAGGTCACAACTACGAGGACGCGATCATCCTCTCGCAGCGCATCGTCCAGGACGATGTGCTGACCTCGATCCACATCGAGGAGCACGAGATCGATGCCCGCGACACCAAGCTCGGGCCGGAGGAGATCACCCGGGACATCCCGAACGTCTCCGAGGACGTGCTGGCCGACCTCGACGAGCGCGGCATCATCCGCATCGGCGCCGAGGTGCAGGACGGCGACATCCTGGTCGGGAAGGTCACGCCCAAGGGCGAGACCGAGCTGACCCCGGAGGAGCGGCTGCTGCGCGCCATCTTCGGTGAGAAGGCCCGGGAAGTCCGCGACACCTCGCTGAAGGTGCCGCACGGTGAGACCGGCAAGGTGATCGGCATCCGCGTGTTCAACCGCGAGGACGACGGCGCCGAGCTGCCGCCCGGGGTCAACGAGCTGGTCCGCGTCTACGTGGCCCAGAAGCGGAAGATCCAGGACGGCGACAAGCTCGCCGGCCGGCACGGCAACAAGGGCGTCATCGGCAAGATCCTTCCTGCCGAGGACATGCCCTTCCTGCCCGACGGCACCCCGGTCGACATCGTGCTCAACCCGCACGGCGTGCCCCGCCGGATGAACATCGGCCAGATCCTGGAGACCCACCTCGGGTGGGTCGCCGCGCAGGGCTGGACCGTCGACGGCGATCCGAACTGGGCGAAGAACCTGACCGAGGAGGCGCGCTCCGGCGAGCCGTTCACCAAGACTGCGACGCCGGTGTTCTCCGGTGCCTCGGAGGAGGAGATCCTCGGGCTGCTCGGTTCGACCACCCCGACCCGGGACGGCGAACGACTGGTGCACACCGACGGCAAGGCCACCCTGTTCGACGGCCGCACCGGCGAACCGTTCCCGTACCCGGTCGCGGTTGGCTACATGTACATCATCAAGCTGCTCCACCTGGTCGACGACAAGATCCACGCCCGTTCGACCGGTCCGTACTCGATGATCACCCAGCAGCCGCTCGGCGGTAAGGCGCAGTTCGGTGGTCAGCGGTTCGGCGAGATGGAGTGCTGGGCGATGCAGGCCTACGGCGCTGCCTACACGCTGCAGGAACTGCTCACCATCAAGTCCGACGACATCGTCGGTCGGGTGAAGGTGTACGAGGCCATCGTCAAGGGCGAGAACATCCCCGAACCCGGAATCCCGGAGTCGTTCAAGGTGTTGCTCAAGGAGCTCCAGGCGCTCTGCCTGAACGTCGAGGTGCTCTCCAGTGACGGTGTCGCGATCGAGATGCGTGATTCGGATGACGACGATCTCGAACGCGCCGCGGCCAACCTCGGAATCAACCTGTCGCGCAACGAGTCGGCCTCGGTCGACGACTTGGTGAACTAGCCGGAAAAGCTTCCTGTGGCGGAGCGGGACTCACCTCCCGCGAGCCTCGCTCCGCCACAGGATCCCTTCTTCCACCCCTGATCGTGGGACCGAATGGCAGCTGCTTGCAGTGCCTTCCAGGTCCGGCGATCGCTCCGAATTAACTGACAGACAGGGACGTGCCACCAGTGCTCGACGTCAACTTCTTCGACGAGTTGCGTATCGGTCTCGCCACCGCGGACGACATTCGCGCGTGGTCCCACGGCGAGGTCAAGAAGCCGGAAACCATCAACTACCGCACCCTCAAGCCGGAAAAGGACGGGCTCTTCTGCGAGAAGATCTTCGGGCCGACCCGGGACTGGGAGTGCGCCTGCGGCAAGTACAAGCGTGTCCGCTTCAAGGGCATCATCTGCGAGCGTTGCGGCGTCGAGGTCACTCGCGCCAAGGTGCGTCGTGAGCGGATGGGCCACATCGAGCTGGCCGCGCCGGTCACCCATATCTGGTACTTCAAGGGCGTCCCCTCGCGTCTGGGGTACCTGCTCGACCTGGCCCCGAAGGATCTCGAGAAGATCATCTACTTCGCGGCCTACCTGATCACCTCGGTCGACGAGACGGCTCGGCACAACGACCTGCCGACCATCGAGGCCGAGATGTCGGTGGAGCGCAAGAACCTGGAGAACGCCCGGGACGCCGACATCGACGCCCGCGCCAAGAAGCTCGAGGCCGACCTGGCCGAGCTGGAGGCCGAGGGTGCCAAGTCCGACGTGCGCCGCAAGGTGCGCGAGGGCGGCGAGCGTGAGCAGCGGCAGATCCGCGATCGTGCACAGCGCTCGATCGACCGGCTGGACGAGGTGCTCGACACCTTCCGCAAGCTCAAGGTCCGCGACCTGATCATCGACGAGGTGCTCTACCGCGAGCTGGAGGACCGCTTCGGCGACTACTTCCACGGCGGCATGGGCGCCGAGGCGCTCAAGCAGATCATCTCCGACTTCGACATCGACGCCGAGACCGAGATCCTGCGCGACACCATCAAGAACGGCAAGGGCCAGCGCAAGATCCGCGCGATCAAGCGGCTCAAGGTCGTTGCCGCGTTCCAGCAGACGTCCAACTCGCCGCTGGGCATGGTGCTGGACTGCGTCCCGGTGATCCCGCCGGAGCTGCGGCCGATGGTGCAGCTGGACGGTGGCCGCTTTGCGACCTCCGACCTGAACGACCTGTACCGCCGGGTGATCAACCGGAACAACCGGTTGAAGCGACTGATCGACCTCGGCGCGCCCGAGATCATCGTCAACAACGAGAAGCGGATGCTGCAGGAGGCCGTCGACGCACTGTTCGACAACGGTCGCCGCGGCCGTCCGGTCACCGGACCGGGCAACCGCCCGCTCAAGTCGCTGTCCGATCTGCTCAAGGGCAAGCAGGGCCGGTTCCGCCAGAACCTGCTCGGCAAGCGCGTCGACTACTCCGGCCGCTCGGTCATCGTGGTCGGTCCGCAGCTCAAGCTGCACCAGTGCGGCCTGCCCAAGCTGATGGCGCTCGAGCTGTTCAAGCCGTTCGTGATGAAGCGTCTGGTCGATCTGAACCATGCGCAGAACATCAAGTCCGCCAAGCGGATGGTCGAGCGTCAGCGCTCGCAGGTGTGGGACGTCCTGGAAGAGGTCATCTCCGCGCACCCCGTGCTGCTGAACCGCGCGCCCACCCTGCACCGGTTGGGCATCCAGGCCTTCGAGCCGCAGCTGGTGGAAGGCAAGGCCATCCAGCTGCACCCGCTGGTCTGTGCCGCGTTCAACGCCGACTTCGACGGCGACCAGATGGCAGTGCACGTGCCGCTGTCCGCCGAGGCGCAGGCCGAGGCGCGGGTCCTCATGCTGTCGTCGAACAACATCCTGTCCCCGGGCTCCGGCCGGCCGCTGGCCATGCCGTCGCTCGACCTGGTCACCGGCCTGTACTACCTGTGTGGGCTCAAGGAGGACGGGAAGGGCGCCGGTTCGGTGTTCTCCTCGGCCGCCGAGGCGATCATGGCGCTGGACGCCGGCCTGATCGACGTCCGCTCGCCCATCCGGGTGCGGCTGGCCGGTTCGGTCGTCCCAGGTCCGAAGGAGCAGCTGCCGGAGGACCACGAGCCCGGTACGCCGTGGATCGCGGACACCACTCTGGGTCGCGTGCTGTTCAACGAGTTGCTGCCGACCGGGTACCCGTTCGTCAACGACGAGCTGCCCAAGAAGCGGCAGGCGTTGATCGTCAACGATCTGGCCGAGCACTACCCGATGTCCGTCGTGGCGCAGACCCTGGACCGGCTGAAGGAAGCCGGCTTCCACTGGGCCACCCGCTCGGGCATGACGGTGGCCATCGGCGACGTCATCATCCCGCCGGAGAAGGAAGAGATCCTGCTTCGTCACGAGATCGAGGCCGAGCGCGTCGAGAAGGCGTACCAGCGGGGCAACCTCAGCCACGCCGAGCGCAACGACGACCTGGTGAAGATCTGGGAGGCGGCCACCAAGGAGATCGAGGAGGCCATCCCCGCGGCGTACCCGAAGGACAACCCGGTCTACATCCTGGTTGCCGCCGGTGCCGCTGGTAACTGGATCCAGGTCCGTTCGCTGGCCGGCATGAAGGGCGTGGTGGCCAACTCCAAGGGTCAGCAGATCCCGCGTCCGATCCGGTCCTCGTTCCGCGAGGGTCTGTCGGTGCTGGAGTACTTCATCAACACCCACTCCGCCCGAAAGGGTCTGGCCGACACCGCGCTGCGTACGGCGGAGTCGGGCTACCTGACCCGTCGTCTGGTCGACGTGTCGCAGGACGTCATCGTTCGCGAGTCGGACTGTGGCACCGAGCGCGGCGTCGATCTGCCGATGGCGGACCGGTACGCGGACGGCAGCCTGCACATCAACGAGTTCATCGAGACCTCGGTGCAGGGTCGGGTTCTCGCGGTCGACCTGGTTGCCGCTGACGGCACCGTCGTCGTCCCGCGGGGCACCGACATGCGGGAGCAGCACGTCAAGGAGGCTGTCGACGCCGGCATCACCAACGCCAAGGTGCGTTCGGTGTTGACCTGCGAGGCCGCCATCGGTACCTGTGCGACCTGCTACGGCCGTTCGTTGGCCACCGGCAACCTGGTCGATGTGGGTGAGGCGGTCGGTATCGTGGCCGCCCAGTCCATCGGCGAGCCCGGTACCCAGCTGACCATGCGGACCTTCCACACCGGTGCGGCCTCGGGGTCTTCGGACATCACCCAGGGTCTGCCCCGTGTGCAGGAGCTGTTCGAGGCCCGGATCCCGAAGGGCAAGGCGCCCATCGCCGATGCCGTCGGACGGATCCGGATCGAGGACTCGGACAAGTTCTTCAAGATCACCATCGTGCCGGACGACGGCTCGGAGGAGATCGTGTACGACAAGCTGCCCAAGACGCAGCGGCTCGCCACGATCACCGTCGACGGTTCGGAGCGCCTGCTGGTCGACGGGGACACCGTTCAGGTCGGACAGCAGCTGCTGGAGGGCAACCCGGATCCGCACGAGGTGCTGCGCGTGATGGGCCCCCGCCAGGTGCAGCTGCACCTGGTCCGCGAGGTGCAGAACGTGTACCGCTCGCAGGGCGTGTCCATCCACGACAAGCACATCGAGGTGATCATCCGGCAGATGCTGCGCCGGGTGACCATCATCGACTCCGGCTCGACCGAGTTCCTGCCGGGTGCGGTGATCGAGCGCAAGGAGTTCGAGGCGTCCAACCGCCGGGTGCTCGCCGAGGGTGGGGAGCCGGCCGCCGGTCGTCCCGCGCTGATGGGCATCACCAAGGCGTCGCTGGCCACCGAGTCGTGGCTCTCGGCCGCGTCCTTCCAGGAGACGACCCGGGTGCTCACCGACGCGGCGATCAACGCCAAGAGCGATCGCCTGGTCGGGCTCAAGGAAAATGTCATCATCGGCAAGCTGATCCCCGCCGGGACCGGCATTGCGCGGTACCGCGACATCGCGGTGCAGCCGACCGAGGAGGCAAGGGCCGCGGCCTACACGCTGCCCACCTTCGACGACACCTACTACGGCGCCGACACCTTCGGGGTCTCCGCCGGAGCATCGGTGCCGCTGGATGACTTCGACCTCGGGCGTGACTACCGGTAGTTCGTCTGCTCGTCTGCTCGTCTCGAAAGGCCCGGCTCCCGGTGGGAGCCGGGCCTTTCGGCGTCGGTGGTGCTTGGGGGGGGTGCAGGGGCGTGATGCCGGTGGAGCCGGGGTCGGACGGCCGGAGGTTTCGGTTGGTTGGAGCAGCCGGATGTTCCGCGGGGGGTCGCGCGCCACGGGCCTTGGCCATGATCATGTCGGGCGGTCGACGGTGCAGGTGTCGCCGCAACGTCGTGGGTGGTCGTCCCAACCGTTGAGTGCGAGGACGGCGCCGACCTGGCGTGCCACGCTGCAGGGGTCGCCGGCGACGTCACGCCAGCCGTAACGGAGGACTGTCTCGCCGGCGACTACCGCAGCATTGTCGCGCCGCAGGTCGCGAAAGGCCCGCTCGGCGGGATGAGCCTCACGCCCGTCGAGTTCGATCACCACCCGCCAGGGCACATATCTGACGTCCCGGTACCAGGATCGGCCGTTGGGTCCATCCTCGCGGACATTGCGCAACCCGGCCGGCAGCCGATGACGGCACTCGACGGCGCGGCGATATTCCAGTTCCAGCGGCGATGCAACCCCCGCTTCCACCTGCTGCAGAACGGCGAGGAGGCGGCTCCGCCATCGAACCCGACTGCGCTGAGTCGATGCTGGTGCGCAACAGGTCCGCGGTCGTCAGCCGCCGTTGCGTTGCCCGGAGCACCAAGTCGATGGCACCGGTGGCCGAGGTGGCGTCGCACGCGTCGAGCAGCGCCTGCTCCAACCGGACCCGGGGCGGCCGCGCCGCCGGATGGATCATCGGCTGTGCATTGGTTCGGTCGAGCGCGCTTCGCCGATGGATGCGCACACCAGGCTGACCGAGCACCCGGCGAGATTCCGGAACGACGACGTCGATGACCGCGGGCGCCTCGTCGGTGAGTCCCCAGAGCCACAGTGCGGTGCCATGACTCGCCGCGGCATCTCGCCCGGCGTACAACAACGCCGCCCATACCCGACCATGCGCAGAGATCGGGCCGGTGAAGGTCGCGTACACGCCCGGTAGGACGCGCCACCATCGGCCGGTGTCGACGTACGCCCTTGCCTGCATCGGGCTGATGCCCAGCGCAAGGACCTGCCCGCGGGCCACCATTCCCGCTTGAGCATCGGCGATCGAGCGCCAATCGACCCGCGTCAGGGCGGCGGAAGAGACCACGTGCAGATCCTGTCGGTCGGGGAGTGATCGGCGAACGAGCTGTCCACAACGCCTACGCACACCGTCGGCATCGCAGGCATGTTCGACGCCGGAGGGCAGCACCGGCCGAACAAGGCATCTTGCGGAGATGATCACTGAACGAGCTGTCCACAACGCCCGGCATTCCACCGGCTGCGCAGGCATTTTCAGCGCTCCAGCCCCGCAGCAGGTCGAGCAGTTGCATCTCCTGGAGATGATCACCGAACGAGTGATTTATCCCCGAGATGGTTCGGCTGGGTAATCGGAACGCAACGCGATCCGACCGTGCTGCCCGCGTGGCTTCTCTCCGGGCGACCAGACCGTCCGGGGCACCGGTAGCCGGCGCGCAGGCATGAGAACCGTTGCGCGGGGGAGTGTTCACGGAGCGCGACCGAACGTAGATGCTGAGTGATGCGTGACGTCGCGGTGCCGGAACGCAAAAGGCCTGCAGGGCCGTGAATGTCGAGCACGCCATCAGTGACCTTCATCACCATGACGGGTGCGGACCGGACATTCGCCATGAAGAGTTTCTGGTGCAATCGGGCGTAGCAAATGGGTGAAGATGGCTGATTTGCCACGCGATCGGCTACGTCTCGAAGTGTCCGGGTCGACAAATGCGTGATATACCCCTCGACCGTGAGGGCAGTGCCGAAGTCGTCGTCCTGTGACGTTTCGCGCTGCCGGTTGCCCGTGACCGGGCGGCGCCGATGATCTCGGTGATCCTGACCGTCGTCGTGTGCCTGGCCATCGCGGTCCAAGTCGGCCGTGGGCGGATGCGTCGGCCCGCACTCGCGACCGGCCCCGCGATGGCGGTGTCGGTCGGCACCACGCCGACCGCGGACCTGCCCCGGTGGTTGATTACGTTGCTGAAGGCCGGCGGCGTGCTGATCGCGGCAGGCGCGTTCCTGTTGCTCGCGGGCCAGGCGGCCAGTGCCGAGGAGACCGTCGACGATCAGGTTGCAGCGGCCGGGCAACAACTGGCCAGGGATCTGTCCGCCGACGAAACGGCCGACGCCGGAGGAAACACCACCGGCGGTTCCGGCGATCCCGAGCCGTCTTCGGCCACCGGAGCAACCGGCGACGCCGCAACGGCCAACACCCCTGACGGCACGGGGTCCGACCCCGATGACCAGACGGCCCCCGACCTGGGTGGTGTCGACGCGCCGACCGAAGGTGTGGACCCAGCCACAGCGCCAGCCGCTGTTGACCCAGTCGCGGTTGACCCAGTCGCGGTTGACCCAGCCGCGGTCGACCCAGCCGCCGCCGACCCGGCCATAGCCGACGCAGCCCAAGCCGACCCGGCCCAAGCCGATCCGGCAGCTGTCGACCCCACGCCCGCCGACCCGGCGGCCGCCTCGCTGGACCAACAGCTGCCGACCGACGCGTCGACCGGCACCGGAACCGACACCGGGAACCCGGCAGCCGCCGTCGACCCGAACCTCGTCCCGGCCGCCGGCGAAGTCCAGTCACCAACCGCGACCGGAACCAACGGCGGGACCGCATCCCAGGAAACCTCCGAGACCGGCAACAGCCAGAACGCGCCGGCGAACGACCAGCACGCGGTCGACGGTCCGGCCAACTGGATCCTCGACCTGATCGGCGTGGGGACATTGTCGTCCGACGGGCTGTCGGTCTGGCTGGCGTCGGCGGACGGGTCGTCGACCGGGTTGTCCCGGTTGCTGGACCGGATCCTGACCATCGTGGTCACCGGCCGGGGAACCACGAACACCCTGACGGTCACCGGCCCGCTCGGCCGCCTGCTCACCTACCTCGGCGCCGGTGACGACCGGCTGGTGCTCGGCGCCGGCGCCAACACGATCCGGGTGACTGGCGACCGCCGCGGCACGGTGGGCGACTCGACCGATGCGCCGAGCGTGACCTTCAGCGGGGTGGGCGAGGTCGGCTCCGACGGCGCGGACACCTACGTGGTCGACGGGCCGGCGAACCTGAACACCCTCACCCTGGACAGCACCGACAAGCTGGTCGTCGACAAGTCCGGATCATCGCTCGCCGGTGATCTGCTGACCGTCGGCTCCGTCGTGCTGGCCGGAACCCTGCAGGTCCTCGGCGGGCAGCAGCCGGGCGCGCCGTTCCTGAGCTTCGGCAAGGTCGAGGGCGACTTCGACACCTTCCGCGGCCTCGACCTTGGTGCCGGCGCCTACCTGCGACCGGTGCTGGACGCGGCCGGCTACCGGCTGGCTGCCAGCAACCTGCCGGGCGGAATGACGGTGCAGTTCCCGACCGCCGATGACGCCGACGACTTCTTCGCCCAGCTTTCCGGTAAGACCCAGCACCTCGCCGCCGGTACCCCGGTGAGCATCGACGTGCTGGACCACCGGCTGACCGGCGCGCTGACGGTGCACGGCACGGCCGACAACGGGAGCCTCGAACTGACCGGGGCGAATCTGCTGCTCGGCGATCCGACCAGCCCGCTGGCAGTGTTGGCGGCCGACGGTCCCGTGGCGCTCGCGCTGACGTCGGACGCGGTTGCCGGCCAGTTCACCGGGCGGCTCGCCTCGACCGTCCCGGGCGTCGGATTCGACGGCCGGTTCACCGTCACCCTCGACACCGCCACCCGGTCGCTCACCGCGACCGGAACCGACGTCGCCATCCTGCTGGCCGGACAGCGCATCGCGATCGGATCGCTGACCATCGCGACCACCCGCGGACCGGACGGCTGGTTGCTGCGGCTGACCGGCCCGGCCGGCGCGGTCATCACCTTCGGCACCGCGGACGGCATCCTGCGGGCGACCCTGCTGGAGCGGCTGAACCTGACCATCGCCGCCACCGGGTTGCTGACCGCGCTGCCGGTGGCGGCCACCCTGGCCGGCGTTCCCGGAACCAGCCTGAGCGGACCGTTCGAGCTTCGCGTCGACACCGCGACCCAGCAGGTCAGTCTGGTCAGCGCCAACGCCACCCTGACGGCCGGCGGCGCTGCGCTGACCGGCGCGCTGACTCTCCGACCGGTGCTCACCCCGGACGGCGGACGGGCCGTGCTCGCGACCTTCGGCACCCTGGACATCACGATTCTCGGCGGCGTGCTCGCGTTGCTCGGCCTGACCGGCGGCTCGTTCCTGTTGACCCGGTCCGGAGCGGTCGGCAGCGCGTCCGGAGCACCGCTGCTCACCATGGACGGTCTCGCCGGTTCGGCCGGCTCGGCATCCATCGACCTGAACACCACCGGCTGGACCGGAACCGTGCGCTACTTGCTCGGCGGCCTCGTGCGCAGCATGTCGGCCAGAGGGCCACCACTGGTCGTCGAGTTGTCCGACGTCCACGCGATCAGTAGCTCCCCCGGCGGGGTGGCGGTCACCGGATCGATCACCCTCACCAGCAACACCACAGCGCACCAGCACGACAGGCACCAGCAGCACCACGAGCACCCTGCAGGTCAGTGCCTCCTCCCTGACCTCGGCCGGCCAACCGATGCGGCTCACCATCAGCCCCGACGGCCTCGCCCTCATTTCCCTCCCGGCTCCAGCACCCTGGCGCGTTGCGCTCGACGCGACCCGCGATCACCTGGTGGTGATCGCCATCGACGGCACCGATCTGCTGGTCACCGTGGACGGCGTGACCACCCGCCGCGCCGTGCAGACGGTCACCGCCCTGACCATCGTCGGCGGCTCACGCGCCGACACCCTGCACCTCAGCGCCGCGCTCCCTGTTCCGGTCACCTTCGCCGGTGGCGCCGGGGTGGACACCATCTTCGGTCCGGCCGCGGACACCCGGTGGAACATCACCGGGGCGGGGTCCGGCACCGTGGCCGGGCTGACCTTCAGCGGCATCGAGTGGTTGCGCGGCGCCGCCGGCAACGAAGACACCTTCGTGGTGTCCGGTGCCGGCTCGATCGCCGGCGGTGTGCACGGCGGTGACGGCGGGTACGACGTCCTGCGGTTCGACGGCCAGGGCAATTCCAGCGCGCTGGTCTATCGGCCGGACGGATTGCAGTCCGGCGTGGTCACGGTCGGCGGGACGAGCATCCGGTTCGACGGGCTGGAGCCGGTGTCCTCCACCCGCACCGCGGCGGTCGTCGAGCTCACCTATGCCCCGCACACGCCGGCCGACCAGCTCGTGCTGACCGCGCTGAGCCCCACCCAGTTCCGGGTGAGCAGCACGATGGCCGAGTCGATCGACTTCGCCGTCCCGACCGGCTCGCTGACCATCAACGCGGCCGGCGCGAAGGTCACCATCAGTGGTGTCATCAACCTGGGCGGCGCCGCGCTGATCGTCAACGACGCCTCCGAGATTCTGATCACCGGAACGCTGACGGCCGGCGTCATCACCCTGAAGGCGACGTCGCTGGCGACGGTGTCCGCGAACAGCGTGATCACCAGCACCGGTGACCTGACCATCACCGTCGACGCGGCCCTGAGCCTGACCTGGATCTCGGCCGACGCGTTCTTCCGCACCGCCTCCACCACCGCCCGGCTGACCATCGCCACCGGCGCCAGGGTGCAGGCGCAGAACGTGGTGCTCACGGTGTCGTCGTCGACCACCAAGATCGCCATGGTCGAGCTGGACCAGTCCCGCCTCGGCGGCGCCGCCGGGATGAAGCCACAGATGGCGCCGAACGCCCGGCCGACCTTCACCGCCGGCGCCACTCCGACCATCGTGCGGACCTCGGGCAGCTGGCTGACCGACGGCTTCCGGGCCGGTATGTGGATCCGGGTCAGCAACAGCACCTCGAACAACGGCTTCTTCAAGATCGTCTCGGTGACGAGCACGACGGTCACCATCGACGCCTCCACCCCGGTCACGGCCGAGTCCGGTGACAGCGAGATCGTCCTCGAAGGCGTACACCTCATCCAGGGCGATCCGGCGCTGACCTTCGGCGGCCAGAACGTCACCCGGGTCGTCGGCAGCTGGCTCGCCGACGGTTTCAGCCGCGGCCAGACCGTAGTGATCACCGGAACCCCGGACACCAACGGCGACGGCATCGGTGACAACGACGGCGAACGCACCGTCGTCGGCGTCACGACCACCCTGCTCACACTGGACGCCGGCTCCGGCCTGATCGGCCAGACCGGGGTCACCGGCGTCAAGATCTGGTCGGCCGGCACCCCGGGTGACCTGCCCATCGTGGTGATCGATCCGGATACCGCCCTGCAACCGGTGGACGTCGGCCTGACCTTCGTCGGTTCCACCATCACCCGGCTGGACGGTCGGAACTGGGCCGACGACGGATTCGTCGTCGGCCAGTTCGCGCTCGTGACCGGCGAGACCGCGAACCGCGGCAGCTACTGGGTGCGGACCGTCAGCGGCACCGTCCTGACCCTGCTGACGGCCGCGGCGTTCACCGCCGAGACCGACGTCCACGGCGTCGACGTGGTGGTGGCCGCCGTCTTCGGTTCGCAGTCCCTGATCGAGAACCAGACCGGGCTGACCTTCGACGGCAGCACCGTTGTCCGCGCCGACGGGATGTCCTGGTCCACCGAGGGCTTCGCCGTCGGCCAGATCCTGGTGGTGAAGAACACCAAGACCAGCGACGGCAGCTACCGGATCTCGGCGTTGTCCGGCACCACCATGACCCTCGCCTCGCTGACCACGACGGCGCTCTCGCTGGCGCAGGAGAACACCGCGAACGCCACCACCGCCATCTCGGTTTCCGCGGTCGTCTCGATGCGCAATGCGACGATCGTCTTCGCCGATCACGGCATCACCCGGTCGCGTGGCAGCTGGACCACCGACGGGTTCGCCGCCGGCGACCGGATCAGCGTCCGGGGCGGTTCGGCCAATGCCGGCCAGTACCTGATCCAGTCGATCTCGGCGGACGGCCGGACGCTCACCGTCACCGCAGGCACCGGGGCGCCGGACACCGAGAACCCGCTGGTCACCGAGGGCATCTACGCGGTCCGGGTACGCGGGCTGCTGCCGTTCGACCAGCTCACGGTGGGTCTGTTCGACGATGCGCTGAGCGGTCGGTTGCTCAGCGGCGAGGGCGGGGCGTGGATGGACCTGCTCGCCAAGATCATCACCCAGGCGCCCAGCGCGACCCTGACGATCGCCGATGGCGCGGCGATCACCGCCGTTGGCGGGTTGACCGCCACGGTGACCGCCACCTCGGTGCTGAAGTTGAGCTCGGACAGCGTGTGGCTGGGGATCAGTTACGCGCGGAGCAATCCGACCGCCACGCTCACGGTCGGCGCGGCGACGCTGCGGGCGGGCGGGGTGCTCAGCCTGACCAGCGCGGTGGTCAACACCATGACCGTGGAGACCGCGGTCAGTGCCGGCATCGACTCGGCCGCGATGAACAAGTCGAAGACCCCGCCGGAGAACCAGTCCGGCGCCATCCCCGGGCCGAGCATCACGGTGACCATCGGGCAGGCCACCTCGACGGCGGGCACCACCGTCGGCGCCGGCGCCCTGCTCGAGGGCGGCACCGTCACCATCCGCGCGACGGTCGAGAACGAGTTCGAGGTCGGCAGCGAGAGCTCGGTCGCCGGGATCAAGTCGGCCAACGTCGGCATCGCCGCGGGCGTGGTCGTCTCGAACGTCAGCTCGACCGCGACCGTCACCGTGAACGGCACCATCCGCGGAACGACCTCGGTGACGTTGCGGGCCGAGTCGGTCAATCGGACCAACTCCTCGACGGTGGAGACCGCGATCGGTGCCGCACCGCCGCCGGCGTCGCAGAACCCGTCCACCCCTGCGGCGATCGGCCCCATCACGCTGGACCCGTCGACCGGATCGGTGATCAGCCCGATCGCCGCGGCGGCCGCCGTCACGGTGGTCACCAGCGCCAACGCCGCCCTGGTGGTGATCGGGCCCGGTGCGAAGATCTCCAGCCGAGGGGGGTTGTCGATCACCGCCTACGCGGCGGACAACTTCTCCACGTCGGCCGTTGCCGAGGCAGTGCTGGAGGACAAGAACCGTACCGACGACGAGAACAACCGGCCGGTGTTCGCCGGCGGCGTCGTCGTCGCCACCACGACCAACGACGCGTCCGTACAGGTCGGCGACGGGGTGGCGCTGAACGCGGCCGGCACCATGACCATCTCGGCGCAGGCCGTGCGGCCCAACCAGCTCACCATCCGCGACCTGAACCTGCGGCTGCCGATCGGACCGAGCGACAACCCGCCGCAGCCGACGATCGGCGGCAGCGCCGCACTGGACGTCGCCGGGTCCATCCTCACCGCGCTGCAGCAGTGGACCAACTACCAGAGCGACACCTTCACCCAGGCCCCGCTGTACCTGTTCCTGCTGCTGTGGCCGCTGCGGGAAGCGATGGGCGTGGTGCCGGCGATCAAGACCACCAGTACGGTCGCCGCGACCGGTGGCGGCACCCGGACCGGTTCCGACGGCACCGAGACCGGCCGCACCAGCTTCGCGCTCACCGGATCCGTCATCGTGCTGACCCTGACCAACACCGCGAGCGCGACCGTCGGCCAGAACGCCCGGCTGAACACGGCGCCGGATGCCGGCTTCGCCGTCACGGCGGCGGCCGGTCAGCGGATCGACATCACCGCAAACACCAGCCTGGACATGGTCGATTTCGCCGGCCCGGCGAAGCCCGCCAAGCTCTCGCTGTTCAGCCCGGGCGCGAACGCCACCGGCAACATCGGGGTCGGCGGGGTGTACCAACAGATCACCGTCACCACCGGCGCCGATGCCCACGTCGGGACCGGCTCGACCCTGACCGCGACGGACGGGGTCAGCGTCAAGGCCGCCAACCGCACGGTGATCGTGACGGATGCCCAGCAGGGATCGGACGCCACCAAGTTCGCCTTCGCCGGCGCTTTCACCCTGCTGAAGCTGACCAGCACCGCGCTGGCGTACCTGCAGGCCGGCACCACGGTGACCACCGCGGGCGACGTGCTGGTCGACGCGGCCAACGACCTGCTGGCCATCACCGTCACCGCGGTGCAGGAGAAGGGCGGCCGGGTGGGCATCGGTGCCGGCGTCGCGGTCACCACCTTCAGCACCACCACCCGGGCGTTCGTCGGCAACCTCACCTCGAACCCGGCCGGTCAGGCGCCGCTGACCCCGGCTGCCAACGGGGTCACCGCCCGCAACCTGACGGTGACCGCGACCGCGACCTCGCTGCTGATCTCGCTCGGCGCCGCCGGAGCGGAGCCCGGCAAGCCGGCGGATTCGACCTCCACCAAGCAGAACCCGAGCGACAGCACCGCGGCGAACACCAACACCGGCTCGGCGATGAACCAGCAGACCACAGCGCCGCAGTACGGCTTCGGTCTCTCCGCCAGCGTCGCGGTCAACTTCGTCGCGGACAGCACGGACGCCTTCGTCGCGATCCCTGGCCGGGTCGTGCTGACCGGCGACCTGACCATCGCTGCGCTGACCACCACCACCGCGCTGGCCCTGGCCACGGCCCTGCTGACCAGCAACATCGGCGGACCGACCCTGGCCGGTGCCTTCATCTGGAACGAGTTCAGCGGCCAGGCCTTCGCCGACCCGACCACTTCCGACGCGCGCCGGACCACCCGCGCCTGGCTCACCGCTCCGTTGGTGCAGGCGGTCGACGTCACCGTCACGTCGACCACGACCGAGCGGATCCTGTCCGTCTCGGTGGGCTTCGGCAAGATCCCGCCGAAGAAGCAGGGCGCCAACGGCAATCCGCCGACCACGATCAATATCGCCGGCGCGGCTGCCGTCAACCGGCTGAAGACATCAACCAGCGCGGTCATCGGGGCCCGCACCGTGCTCCAGGCGAGCGGTGACGTCAGGCTGCAGGCCACCCGCACGCTGCTGCTGGTCGCCATCACCGGCGGGGTGGCGTTGCGCGGCACGGCAGCGGTCGGCGCCTCGGTCGCCGTCACCATCGCCGACGATCTGGTCACCGCCGCCATCCGCAACGGTGCGACGGTGACCGCCGCCGGAAACATCGCCATCGGCGCAAGCGCCGAGCAGCGGGTCATCTCCATTGCCGCCGCGCTGGCCGCATTGTCGGAGGACCTGGCGCTGCCGATCAGCGTGAACCTGCAGCTGCTCACCGCCACCGTCCGCGCCTCGATCGGCACCGGGGTGGCGATCACCGCAGGCAAGAACCTGGCCGTTGACGCGGGTGTCTCCGGACCACAGGTCGCCGTCGCCGGTTCCGGCGCCTTCCAGCCCGGCAACGTCGGCATCGGCATCGCCGTCGCGGTCGTCACCCTGACCCGCACCGTCGAGGCCACCATCGGCACCGGCACCACCATTGTCCAGGGTGCGAACCTGACCCCCGCGGACCCGCCGCTCACCGTCAACGGCCGCTCGTACACCGGCGTCGCCGTCCACGGCGAATGGGTGGGCGACGCGATCGTCGTCGCAGCCTCCGGCTCCGGCGGGCAGGGCGGCGGCACCCAGGTGGACGTCACCCTGTCACCCGCCGTCGTCCTGGTGACCTCCAGCGTGACCGCCCGAACGGACGGCGCAACGATCGGCGGGACCGCAGTGTCGGTGACCGCCCGGACCGCGCCCCGGCTCTACCCGGTCGCAGTCAGCGGCTCCGTCGCGATCTCCTCCGGTCAGGGCGCCGGCGGGGCCGGTGGCGGTGGCCCACCAGGTCAGACCCAGCTGCAGCAGGCAGGAACCGCCGTAGCCGGTGCCGCATCCGGCGCCGTCACCATCGTCAGTACCACCACCATCGCCGCCATCAGCGGCGGCACCATCACCTCGTCGGGTTCGGTTGCCGTCATCGCCACCGACGAGACCGCGATCATGGCCGACGCGGGCGCCATCGCCATCGCCCTTGTCAAGGCGCAGGGCGGCACCACCCAGGCCACCTTCGGCGTCGCCTTCGCGATCAACCGGATCACCTCCGTCGTCTCCGCCGACATCACCGGCGCCGAGGTCACCGCCATCGACGACGTCGACGTCCTGGCCACTTCCACCCCCACCATCTGGGCGCTGGCCGTTGCCGGCGCACTGGCGGCCGGCTCCTCCACCGGTTCCCGCGGCACCACCGTCTCGTTGGCCGGTGCCGGCGCCGGAGCCGGTAACACCATCGCCGCGACCATCACCGCCACCGTCACCGGTTCCGAGTTGACCGCGGGTGGAGCGGTCCGGGTCGCCGCCACCGACGGATCGAAGATCATGGTCGATGCCGGTGGGTTCGCCATCTCCGCGTCGGTCAGCAAGTCCAGCACGCTCGCCAGCATCGCCATCGGCCTGTCCGTCGCGGTGAACACCATCACCAACACCGTGCGGGCCAGGGTGATCGACTCCATCGTGAACGCCGAGGGCACCGCCGGGGTGGTCGTCGAAGCGATCTCGACGGTCAGCATCGCCGCGCTCACCATGGGCGGCGCTGGGGTGGTCGGGACCGGGGCGAACGCAACGGTGAGCCTGGCCGGGGCCGGCTCCGGCAACACCATCACCAACACGGTCGAAGCCCGCCTCGTGCGCTCGCAGATCTCGACGTCCGGCGCCCTGCGGGTGGAGGCCCGCGACGTCTCGGCGATCACCGCCGACGCCGGTGGTGTTGCGATCGCCATCACCGTCACCGGCAACAAGCCGAGCGGGGCCAGCCTCGGCGCGGCGATCGGCCTGTCGATCGCGATCAACCTGATCGCCAACGATGTGCTGGCCGGGATCTCCGACGCGTCCGAGGTTCTCGCGTTCGGTGTCCAGGTGCTCGCCACCTCGATCCCGACGATCAAGGCGCTCACCCTCTCCGGGACCGCCGCGGTGCAGGCCGCCAGCAGTTCCGGTGGTGCGTTCTCCGCCAGTCTCGCCGGGGCGGGTGCGGGTTCGGGCAACTCCGTCGACAACCGGGTGGAAGCGGTCATCGACGGCCGGTCCGTGGTGTTCAGCGCCGGTGCCGTGCTGGTCCGGGCCGGACTGCCACCGGCCGCCGGCGGAGCGCCGACCATCGACGCCCAGGCCTACGGCGTGACCTTCCAACTCAAGGCCGGGGGCAGCGGCACCACGTTCACCGTGGCCATCGGGGCGGCGGTTGCCGTCAATCAGATCGGCCTCGGCCGCGGCAACTCCGTCAGCGCCGGAATCAACGCCGCGGTCGTCGTTGCGACCGGCACCATCTCCGTCACCGCGGACGCCTCGGCAACCATCGACAGCGTGACCGTCGGGGTCGCACTCGACCTGGCCGTACCGAGCGGTAGCGCCACCGCGGTGTCGATCGCGGTGGCCGGCGGGATCAGCCTGAACAGCATCGCCACCCGGGCGCAGGCGCTGATCGACACCTCCGCCGAGGTGTGCGCGGGCGTCGACCTGACGGACGGCAGCTGCGATGCCGCGGTCACCGTGACCGCCACGGCGACCGGAGCCATCACCGCCCGGGCCGGCGCGGGAGCCCTTGCCGGTCAGATCGCGGCCGGCGGCACCGTCGCACTGGCCGTCGCCCTGGCCACCAACAAGGTCGGCTCGACGGTGCTGGCGGCCATCGTCGGGGCGGACACCACGGTCCGCGGTTCCGCGGTCTCGGTCATCGCGGCCACGAACAACACCATCGACGCCATCACCGTCGCCGTCGCGGTCAGCGCGACGATCGGGGCGAGCGGCGGCTCCGGCGTCAGCATTGCGATCTCCGGATCCGGTGCGGTGTCGCTCAACGAGCTCACCGACACCGTCACCGCAGGGATAGACGGGGCCACCGTTGCCAGCGGCCCCGGCGGGGTGCAGGTCCTGGCGAGCACCGGGGCGACCGCTCGCACCATCACCGCGACCAGCGTTGCCGCGGCCCTGGGCATCAGCGTCGCCGGCAGCGGCACCGGCGTCACCGGCACGGTTGCCGCCGCGATCAGTACCAACACCCTGGGCAGTACGGTCCGCGCGCTGATCCTGAACGGCGCGACGATCACCAGCACGGGCGCAGTGCAGGTACTCGCCGGCGCCGCCGGCTCGGTGTCCGTCGCGGTCGGCGCCGGGGTGCTGAGCGGGACGATCGGCGGATCCAGTCCGGCGATCAGCATCGGCATCGCCGTCGCCGTCGCCACCATCACCGTCACCGACGACGTAGAGGCGGCGATCACCGGCGCTGCCACCTCCATCAGCGGAACATCGGTCACCGTTTCCGGCACCTCGAACACGCCGACCACGGCCACCTCGGTCGCCGTCGGGCTCGGTTTCTCGGTGGCCGGATCCAGTGCCGCCGTCACCATCACCGGCGCCGGTGCGGCCGCGACGGTGGACGACCGCGGCCGGGTAGCGGCGCTGGTCGCCGGCGCCAGGGTCACCGCCGGCACCGGCGACGTCCTGGTGTCCGCATCGCACGGACCAGCCACCACCGCGTCGCCGACCTCGACGGTCACCGTGGCCGCAGTCGCGGTGTCGATCAGCGTCAGCGGCAGCGGGGCGTCGATCGCGGTGGCGATCGGCGTTGCGGTCGCCACCAACACCTCCTCCGTCGCGGTCAGCGCCCGCATCGACGTGGCCGCGGATGTCTGCGCCGGCACCCGGGACGGCGCGAACTGCGCCGGTCGCGGGACGGTCCGGGTGCTGGCCACCGACGCGGTGTCGCTGAAGACCTTCCTGGGCGCCGGTTCGCTGGCGGTCGGGGTCGGCGCCGGCGGCAGCGTGGCGGTCGGAGTCGCGGTCGCGCTGAACACCGTCAACGGCTCGACCACGGCCGTTGTCACGGGCGGTTCGCGGGTCACGGGCGGGGCGGTGATCGTCGACGCCACCAGGACGGTGCTCTCCGACGCCCTTGCCATCGCCATTTCCGTTGCCCTGCAGGCCAGTTCCAACGGCGTCGCGGTGGCGCTCGGCCTGGCCGGGGCGGTCGCGAACAACTCGGTCGGCGGGTCGGTGACCGCGTCGATCAGCGACGCAGCCACCGTGGTGACCGCCAGCATCGGTGACGTCGGCGTGCGTGCCGCAGACTTCTCCACCCTGGTCGCGGTGGTCGGCGCGGCGTCGCTGGGTCTCGCGGCGGCGTCGTCCGGGGTCTCCGTCTCGCTGACCATCGACATCGGTCTGGCGACCAACACACTCAGCACCGCCGTGACGGCGGGCATCAGCGGCGCACTGGTCGACGCAGCGGGCCGGGTGACGGTCGACGCCGTCGGTGCGAAGGTCGCCGGAACGGACCGCAGGCTGACCGGCACCGCGGTGGCAGTCAGCGTGTCCATCGCCCTGGCCAATCCGGAGGCCGGCGTGGGGATCGCCGCCGCCGGTGCCGGCACCAAGGTCGACAACACCGCCACCAACACCGTGTCCGCCACCATCGGCGCCGGCGCCCGGGTGACCGCGCGCGGGACAGTCGCAGCGGCCGTTGCGGTTTCCGCGTCGGACGACACCGTGGCGCAGGGTCGCGGCACCGCGATCTCCGTCTCCGGGGCCATCGGGGTAGGGGCCGCGATCGGCGTCGGACTCACCTCGACGACGCTGAACACCGCGGTCACAGCGTCGATCTCGGGTGCGACGGTCGGTGCCCCGGCCGGCGGAGTCGCGGTGACCGCCACCCGTACCGCCGTTGCCGACGGTCAGATCGTGGTCGTTGCCATCTCGGTGTCGGTCGGCGTGGCCGGTGCCGGCGGCCGGACCGATTCCACCGTCGGCGGGTCCACCGACGCCGGCATCCGCGGGGCAGCCCAGGTCACCTCGGCCGGCGCGACAACGGTTGCCGCGACCACGAACGGCGCGGCCGCATCGCTCAGCAACGGCGGCAGCGGCTCGGTCATCGCCTCGGTCAGCGTCTTCTACGCGACCGCGACCACGACCGCGTCGACGACCGCAGCCATCGACGGCAGCACCGTCTCCGCGGGTTCGGTGGCCGTCACCGCCCTGCGTCACGCCGCCGCCGGCTACACCGACACCACCTTCGCCAAGACGATCTCCGGCTCGGTCGCGCTCCTGTCGGGCGTGGGGTCGAACACCAATGCCGCCGACAGCGGCCTGGTGCAGGCGTCGATCGGTGGAAGCGCGGAGGTGACCACCGGTGGCAACGTCGGGGTGAGCGCCACCGCCACCACGTCGACGCACGCGGAGGCCTCGTCCGGATCCGGCGGCGGCCTGGCCGTGGTGGTACCCATCGTGTCGGCCGTGTCGACGGGCAACACGCTCGCCCTGGTCGGCCGGGGGGTCCGGATCACCGCCGGCACCCTCGACGTGCTGGCCGACGCGGACACCGTGGTCACCACCGGCGTCTTCGCGCTCGGCGTCGGCGCCTTCGGCGGCACGGGTTCGGGTGCGACGGCCGTGATCGGGCGCGCACCGGCCGACTCCGGCCCGCTCGATCAGGGCCGGGTAGAGGCCAGGATCGGCGCCGCTCCCGGTATGCCGGACAGCCCGGTCACCGGCGCGGTGACGGTGACGGGCGCTGTCACGGTCGTCGCCGATGTGGTGCAGACGGCCTCGGTGACCGTCGGGGCCGGCTCGGGTGGCGGTCTCGCGGTCGCCGGCGTCACCGCGAGCGCAACGGTGTACGCGAGCAGTCGGGCGGTCGTCGGCGGCGACTCCGTCATCAGGGTCGGCAGCCTCTACATCGGCGTGCAGCACAGCACCCCGGGTTCGCCGGTCGTCATCGGGGGAGCGGTCCGGACCGCCACAGCGACCAGTGTGGTCGGCGCCGCAGGCGGTATCGCGGGTGCGGGCAGCAGTTCGACGGCCGTGGTGGCCGGCAATCTCGAGGCCTTCATCGGCGCGGGCGCAACCGTCACGGTCGCTGGCGCCACGATCGTGACCGCGCGCAGCGCGGCGACAGCGACGGCAGATGCGCGCGGAGGCGCAGGCGGCCTCGCCCTCGGCATCTCGGTGTTCTTCGCCGACGCCCGGATCGGGCGCGCCGGTGGGGGCGACCCTGTTCTCGGGGTGCGCGCGTACCTCGGCGCCGATGCCACCCTGCAGACCGGATCGTTGCGCATCGACGCCGCGGCCGTCGACACCGCAACCGCCACCCTGCTGGCCGTGGCGATCGGACTCGCGTCGGGCGCGGGTGGCACCGCGACGTCCCGGATCGACTCGAACGTCGAGGGCTACCTCGGGGCACCGACCGGCCTCACCGGGACGGTGTTGACCGCCACCGGGCTGGTCGAGGTGCTGGCCACCGCGTCCCAGATCGCAGCCGCCCCGGTGACGGGGGGCTCCGGTGGCGGCGTCACCGCATCGTCGCTGAGATCCACGACCACCGTGGCGAGCACCGTCCGGGCGTTCCTCGGCGACGGCGTCACCGTCACCACTGCCGGCGGCCTTCGGGTCATCGCCGAGGTCACCAACGCTGCCGCCAGCTCGTCGGTGACAGTGGGTGGGGGCGGCGGAATCTCGGTCGGCACCGTCGAGTCCAGGGCTATCAGCACGGGTACCACGGCCGCCTATCTCGGAGATCGCGTCCGGGTGGGTTCATCCGCCCCGGTCGCCGGCGCAGTGACCATCGAGGCAATCGGCCGCGGCGAGGCCGACGCGGTCGGCAACGCGTACGGCGGTGGCGGCGTCGTGGTGGGCACCCCGCACGCGAGCGCGTTCATCGACCCCACCGTCGACGTCCACGTCGGGACCACCGGCGCCGGGTCGTTGACCACGACGGTCGCGGCGACCGGCATCATCTCGATCATCGCGCGACTGAGCAAGGGCACGTCAACCGCCCATCGACGTACTGGGTCGGGTCGACATCGATGCCGACACGATGACGTTCACCTACCCGGGAGTCGTCGAAGGCACCCAGGTGATGTACGCGGTGCGGGCCGGCGAAACGCAGATCGACGGTCTGCACCAGGGCAGCGTGTACACCGTGCTGGACGCGGGGGACAAGCTCATCCGGCTCGGCTCGCTGATCGACATGTCCGGCGTCGATCCGTTGACCGAGACCATCACGATTGCGGCCGGACACGGCTTCACCAGCGGCGACTGCGTCTGGTACGACCCGCGGGGTGGTGTGTCGATCATCGGTGGCGGCTCGCAGGCCGACGATGCGACCCATGGTTGCTCCGGCGGGACGGCACCCACCGCGGGCGCGCAGCGCTTCTTCGTTCGAGTGCTCAATCCGAACCAGATCTCGCTGACCGCGACCTGGGCGGCCGCGACCGCGACGAGCGACGCGACCATCGACATCAGCCCCGTGGCGGGCGACCCGGCGCACACCGCCATCTCGGTGCCGGCCGGCAGTGGCCTCACGGACGGCGTGCTGGTGGTCTACCGGGCACCGGTCACCTTCTCGGCGACGTCCGCCTTCGTGAACGTCACGCTGGTGCAGCAGCCCGGCGGCACCATCTTGGTTCCGGGTCCCGTTCACGACCAGTCCCAGCGCAACATCTACGTCGGCTCGGCGGCCTACGGCAAGCTGGGAACGGGAGATGCCGTTCTGTACCAACAACTCTCGGGCACGGCCGGGGACGGGATCGGTCTGGGCACCGACCTCACCTACTTCGTCATCCTGTCGGGTGACGGATACACCATCCGGCTGGCCGCGACCTATTGCCAGGCGGTGGGGCCGACCGGCGGTGCGGAGTGCGCCGGCATCGCCGTCGCGTCGATCGCCCTGTTGGTCCCGACCGGGACGGACGACACCCAGCATCGGTTCGCGGTCTCTCTCGGTGGTCTCATCGACGGTCGCACCTACCTGGTGGTGAATGCCGACGCGGCCGCCGGGACGATCGAGCTGGCCGACCCCGTCAGCGGCACGCCCATCGTGCTGGACGCCACCCATCGGCCGGGCCAGCACCGGCTGGGCATCGTCGAGGTCGACCTGCGCAGCGGCGGCGGTCCAGACCGGCAGGCCCTGTTCGTCGATCTGATCACCCCGTGCGCGGCTGCCTGTGGTCATCTGCTCGCCCCGTCCGGCCAACCGCTGAACACGGTGACTCCCACCGTCGGTGACGGCACCTCCGCGGCCAGTGCGCAGGGCGGATCCGGCGGCGTCGGGGAGTTCTCCTTCCCGTACGCCGAGGTGACCGGCACGCCGTCCGTCTCCGTGGTCGTCGCGGCGGCGTCGCTCATCGCCGGGGTCGATGTCGTCGTACTGGCCGACTCCTACTTCTCCGTGTCGGCCTCCGCGGACGCCGCCGGCGGTGGCGTCATCTCGGTCGGCAAGGCGTCCTCCAGCGTCGAGCTGGGGACATCGCCCACCACGGCGACCCTGGCCGCCGGCACGTCGATCACGGCCGGTCGCGACGTCAGCGTGAACGCATCGACCGATCACACCCTTTCGTCCGGAGCGCGTTCCGTCGGCGGCGGACTGGCCGGCGGCAAGATCGCGTACACCCATGCCGGCGTGAACGACGACACCCTGGTGACGGTCGGTGCCAATGCCGTCGTGCTGGCCGGCCGGGCGGTCACCCTCGGGGTGGACAGTGGACTGACGGCGACGACGTCCTCCTACACGGTGGCCGGCGGCGCGGGGGCCGGCGCCGACTCGGACAACACGAACGGCGGCTCCCGCGGCGTGCGGATCGGTTCTGCCGGCGACACCGCCGATCGCGGAATCGTGATCAACGGCGGGGCCCGCATCACCGGCCGGACGGTCGACATCGTGGCTCGGGTCAGCCGGCTCTCGGCCAATCCGTTCGCCCGTGCCGAGGCCTACGCCGTCTTCGTCGCCAGCGCCTTCGCCGACGCCTACGCCGACGTCTACTCGAACACCTACGTGCGGATCGCCAACGGCCCGCAGACCACCAGGATCACCGGCCTGGCCGGCGTGGACATCGAGGCCACCCAGAGCGGCCTGTCGGTGGTCCGGAACGTCTACGTGCTGGCGGTCGCGATCATCTTCCCGCAGGAGGGTCACCTGCGCGGGACCGACTCGTTCGTCAGCACCGTCGACACCGACAAGCTCGCGCTGGTCACCGCGGGCGCCCGATCCGGCACGGCGGGCGGGCTGGCCCCGTCGCCGTCCGACATGGACGTCGCGCTGTATGTGCAGGCGCACAACGACACTGTGGATCGTCCCGAGACCCGTTGGGGGATCACCTACATCGACGACGCGGCGGTGCGCAACGGTTCGATCGTGTGGGACGCCGACGTGACCATCCTGGCCGGTCTGTCGGGAGCGCCCGAGCTGGTGATCGGCGCCGACGGCACCGTGCTGGCGGCCAACGGCGTCCAGCTGATCGGCCCCGCGGGCACCCCCGTCACGCCGGTCGTCGGGCAGCCGGTGCCGCTGGCGCCGGGTGGCGTCATCTCGGTGGTCCAGGTCGGATCGAGCGGCGTGGCGGACATCCTGATGACGGCCGACAACGCCATCCGCAACGATCCGGCCGAATACCCCGGACCCGCCGGTGATCCGAGCGTGCCGTGGCCCACCTTCACCTGGCAGACGACCGTCGCGTCGGTCACCATCGTCAACGCCTCGCAGTACGCCATGGCGATCGGCGGCATCGACGTCGTTGTCCCCGTCGGTGGCGACCACCCACTGGTCAGGCTGATCCCCAACAGGGGCGGGACAACGGGTTTCAAGTCGACGGCGACCATGGAGTTCAATCCGCGGCGTGGTCCCGGGACCGCCACCTACGTGGACATCGAGCAGCGCAGCCCCGGCGGCACCGGGCTGGTCATCGCCGGCACGATCAACAACCCGCTCGGCCTCACCCGGCTGGTGAACCTGTTCGGCTCGATCACCACCACCGCGACCGCCAGGGTGATCACCAATCAGCTGGACGTGTTCACCCCGGCGGGTTCCACGGGCAGCGAGTCGCTGCCGCTCCTGGTCGACCTCATCCGGTACCGGATCGCGACCGGCGGGGTCGGCGTCGATCCCCGGATCGTGATGGACGCCGGCAACGAGATCTTCGTCAGTCTGCGGGGTCTGGACCGGACGAACTCGGGTGACCCGGAGTTCATCCTGTACATCGACCACATCCAGGCCGGCAGCCGGATCGTGCTGATCGTGCCGAACGCGCTGGCGCAGACCCCTGGCTCGATCGCCAACGCGCCGGTGGATGTCCAGGTGCCCAACGAGACATCGGTGTGGTCGAGTCGCCTGCCGCACGTCTCGCATTTCCGCGGCGGCAACAGCCCGAACCCGAACGTCTACGACCCCGGCCGGAACAACCTGCCCTCGTTCTACGACCCGACCTCCGCGACCGACGCCGGCGTCGAGATCGAGACGACGATCGACTCCGGGCTGCGCAACCTGATCCTGCCGCGGACGGCGGAACCGTTCCAGGGAACCGTCCGATTCCTGGCCGAGAACATCGGCGGCATCTACTCGCTGTTCTCGCTGCTCGCCGCGCCGGATACCGCCGGGATGATCGCCCCGGTCATCCAGGTGTTCACACCGCTGGTGCCGATCACGCCGGCAGCTCGCGGTGGGTTCGCGGCCCTGGCGGCGCCCGCGCCGGCGGTGAATTTCCGCGGCACCGTCGATGTCGGCACCCGGCCGGGCGGGCGGCTGGACATGTCGCTGAACGGCTACATCGATGCCCGGGAGACCACCGGCGACCTGCCCGTCGGCCTGGTGCTGTCGACAACGCGGTATGTCAAGCTCACCGCGCCCGGCTCCATCCTCGACTTCTCCGACGACCAGGTGACGCCGATCGCCAACGTCGTCGCCGTCGACATCACCCTGATCGCCGGCACGGCAGGCAGCGGAAGCGTCGGCCTGGCGGACAACTTCCTCGAGACGGACCTGCTGGACGACGTCCTCGGGACCCCGGTGGCCGGAGCGTTGTCAGCGACCGGCCCGACCGGCGCCTACCTGACCGAGGTCGCCGGCGACCTGCGGCTGGGCCAGGTGGAGGTCGCAGTGGGCAACCCGGACCCGCGGTGGCCGTCGGACGTCGCGCTGTACGCCGTGGACGGCTCGATCCTGGTCGGAAGCCCCGCGGCAGCAGCCAATGTCGTCGGCAACCGGATCGACTTGATCGCCGCCGGATCGGTCGGCAGCATCGCAGCTCCGCTGCTGATCAACTCCGGCAACACCGACGCACTCAGCGGACGGGTCTTCGCCTTCGGGTCGGGCGACGTCATCCTGACCGAGACCGTCGGCGGGCTGCGGGTGCTCGGCGCGGTGTCGCTGACCGGTGCTGTGCAACTGATCACCCGGGACACGATCGCGACCGGTGAGGACATCGTCGTGCTGATCGGCGGTCCGGTGCTGATCGCCGAGGACACGGTGATCATGACCGGTCCGCTCAACGACCCGGCTGCGGATCTCGTGGCGGGGGTGTGGGCCGCGGGCAACGTCACGCTGCTGGCCGGCGACAACCTGATCGCCGGCGCCGATCGGACCGGTCCGGAGCCGCTGCTGACCTACATCGTCTCCGGTGGCACCCAGATCCTCATCCGCATCGACGACGGCAACGCCGATCCCGGCGTCGGTGCGCTGGCCTACCTGGCCGGCTACGTCGGGCCGCCGGGCGTCGCGATCGCCCAGCAGATCCGGATCTACGGCAACACCGACGACGACGCCTTCGTCTTCGACCGGACCTTCCTGGGCGCCTTCACCGTCGCCCGCGGCGGGCCGGCCGACACCGCCGGCGTCACCGATGGTGTCGACGCCTTCCTGGTCAACGAACTGCAGACGATGAACGTCGCCGCCGGACACGTGCTCTGGCTGGACGGCCAGGCGCAGGGTGACGGCTACCTGGTGGTCACCACCGGCAGCCAGGGCGACCGGCGCAACTATGTGATCAACGTGCTGGACACCGGCAGCACCGGAGTCGACGCCCTGGCCGTGGTCGGGAGCGACGAATCCGACGACGTGTTCCTGCTGCGAACGATCGAATCGCTGCCCGGCTTCGCCACCACCGAGCCCGCTTTCGTCCTGCTGCTCCCTACCGGTCTCACCGGGACGGCGGCGAGCCGGGCACTGCAACGGGTGAACTACGACACCGGCGTGGACGCGCTGGCTGTCGCCGGGCTCGACGGCGACGACCGCTTCTTTGTCGACGGCACGTCGGCGCCGGCCGAACTGGATGGCGGCGACGGGAACGACGTCTTCGTCCTCGGCCAGGTTTACGGCGGCCCGCGCACCGGCACAGGCGTCGACGCCCCCACCGACGCCTTCCCGACGACACCGAACACCCGCGGCTGGGTGAGCACCGGACCGAGCCGGCCGCTGGTCGCCGACGGCGGCGCCGGGAACGATGTGTTCTACGTGCTGGCCAACCCGGCCGAGGTCTTGTTGCTCGGCGGCGAGGACGACGACCTGTTCACCGTCCGCGCGCTCGCGTTGACGGCCGGCGGCTACCTCGAACACGGCCGGGTCACGGTCGACGGCGGCAGCGGCTTCGACAAGGTGACCGACCTCGGCACCGAGCTGGCGGACAGCTACGGCGTGCAGGGGCTGTTGGTGGTCGGCGGTGGCACCACGGTCGAGGCGGCGGACGTCGAGGTGCTGGAACTGGACGGCCTCGCCGGGAACGACGACTTCTTCGTCGCCGGGACCGCGGCCGGCGTACTCACCAGGGTCATCGGCGGCTACGGCAGCGACGTCTTCACCGTGGTCGGCGATCTCACCCGACCACTGTTCGGCGCCGACGGCAGCGTCATCCCGCCGATGGTGCTGGACCACACGCTCTCGCTGCTGCTCGGCCCGCTGGCGATCGAGGGCGGCAGGACCGGCGCCGGTCGGTCGCTGCCCATCGCCCGGATCTTGCCGTTCGAGAAGAATCCGGCGCGCCCGCCGTTGCCTCCGGTGCCGCCGGAGAGCGCGCAGATCGATCTGCTGGACATCCACGACGACGCGTTCGACGACGGCCGGACCGGAACGCTCACCGCCACCAACCTCTCGTGGACGACGGCGGCCGGGGCTGACTTCGACCAGCCTGCGTTCGGCGAGCCCGCCTCGGCACCGGCCGGGATCAGTTACGGAAAGATCAGGGTGTCGCTCAACGGCACCATCAACACCAGCCCGGCGCGCTCCGCCATCGAGGTGCTGATCGTCCGGCTCGGCGGCGGCGACGACCAGCTGACCGTCACCGGCACGCCCACCCCCCTCGACGGGGACGGGATCCGGCCGGTGTTCGGGCCGATCACCCTGCTGCACGGCGGTGGCAACACCCTGACCGACGGCATCCGCGGTGCCGACTCGATCGAGATCAGCGGCGCCGCACCGGGGTCGACGCTGGTGGTCTACGGCGACACCACGCCGGACGGCGGTTGGTACGCGGGAGCCGCTCCGCTCGACCTCGGACCGCGGCCGTTCGGCGGACAATTCCTGGTCTCCGGCTCGATCCCGTTCGAGCAGTTCGGTGACGACGTCATCGATGCCGGCGCCGTGCAGGCGGCCCCCGGCGTGCTGCCGGTGCGGTTCATCGCCTACGGCGGCGCCGGCGAGGACCTGATCGTGGGCAGTCAGGATGCCGATTGGCTGGCCGGCGGATCCGCCGATGACGTGATCGCCGGCAACAGCGGCGACGACGTGGTCCTCGGCGACAACGGCTTGGACGTCGCGGTTCTGAGCAAGATCATCACGGTGGTCTCCGGCGATCCGCTGCCGCCGGTCATCCCGCTCGTCCTGCCCCCGACGGTCGATCCGCTGCTGTCCGGTTCCGATCTGCTGACCGGCGGCGACGGGAACGACCTGGTGGTCGGCGATCAGGCGTTGCCCGGACCGACCGGGTGGACCAGCGTCGAACCGGCCAACGGCGCGGCCGACGTGATCGACGGTGGTGCCGGGAACGACAGCCTGCTGGGCGGCAACGGCGCCGACGTGATCGACGGCGGATCCGGCAACGACGTGATCATCGGCGACAACGGCACCATCGGACCGCAACTGATCGGCACCCTGTTCCCGTTGATCGGCGGCGGCGACCAGATCGACGGCGGCGACGGCAACGACCTGATCCTGGCCGGGACCGGGGCCGACCGGGTGTCCGCCGGCGCCGGGAACGACCTGGTGTTCGGTGACTTCGGCCTGGTGACCGGCGTGATCGACCTGACCCGGCTGCCCTACGCCGCACCGGTTTCCGGGTTCGGCTGGACGTCGGTCGACGTGGCGGCCGACGACGGCGGAGCGGACGACGTGCTGCTCGGCGGGACCGGCGACGACGTGCTGATCGGCGGCCAGGGCGCGGACCTGATCAGTGCGGGCGATGGCAACGACGACGTGATCGGCGGCAGCACGGTGGCCGGCGGCGCGGATGGCGGCGACCTGATCGACGCCGGCGCCGGCAACGACTGGGTGATCGGCGACAACGGCAGCCTGGTGCGGACCGGCACCGGGATCTCCGAGCGGTTCCGCACCACGTTCGGCGGCGTGATGTACGACGATTTCGGTGTTCCGCAGATCACCTGGCAGTGGTACGCCGACCCGAACCCGGCCAACGAGTCCCGGTCGGTGCACCTGTTCGATCATTCGGACACCGCCGCCCCCGGTACCTACGGCAACGATGTGATCGCCGGCGGCGCGCAGGACGACGTGATCTTCGGTGAGCTGGGCGACGACTGGATCGCCGGCGACAGTTCGGTGCTGGACGACCTGGGCAACCCGACCTGGGACATGGTCGGCACCGGCCGGACGGTGGAGTACTGGGCCGGACCCGGCACCGACGGCGACGACTACATCGAGGGCAACGGTGGCGACGACACCATCTTCGGCGGCCTCGGCCAGGACGACATCATCGGCGGCTCCAGCAGTCTGTTCTCGCTGAACGACCGCACGCTGCGGACGAACGGCCGCGACGTGATCTACGGCGGCGCGGGGACCAGGACCGACCGCTACTTCGACGGCGACAATTCGGCCGAGCGGCATGCCCGAGATGCGGACGTCATCCTCGGCGACAACGGCAACATCTACCGGCTGGTCGGCCCGTCCGGATATCTACGGTTCAACTACGACGCCTACTCCGGTGTCTTGGCCATCGTGCCGCGAGTCTTCGAGTTCCTGGACTACACCCCGGGTGGCGCGCCCGATGATCTCGGGTCCGCCGACCTGATCCACGGTGAGGACGGGGACGACACCATCGCCGGGATGGCCGGCAACGACGTGCTCTTCGGTGACGCCGGCGACGACGACGTGTACGGCGGTGGCGGCTCGGACCGGATCTACGGCGGCAACGGCGAGGACGGGATCCTCGGTGACGACGGCCGCATCCTGACCAGCCGCAACGGCCTGGCCGAGCCGCTGAACCGGCTGTTTGCGCCCAACGAGTTCGAGCGGATCGAGTTGGGCGACGGGTACACCGGTTCCTTCCTGGCCTGGCCGGGGCGGATCAAGAAGCAGGCGCTGCTGATCAACTGGACGGTCGGCGGCAACGACGTGATCTATGGCGGCCTTGGCGACGACTTCCTGCACGGCGGCGCGGGCGACGACGCGATCTCCGGCGCAGAGGCGGTGGCCGGGTTCTACAACGACCTCCCGGTGACCGACACCAACCCGCTGCAGTACGACCCGGCGACCGGGAAGTTCGCCGCCTATGACGCCGCCAACCCGAGGGTCAAGATCCCGAACTTCCTGCTCAACTTCGACCCGTACCTGGTGGACGCGGCCGGCAACTTCATCCTTCACGACGGGGAACTGGTGCCGCTTCAGGACGGCCTCGACCGCATCTTCGGCGACAACGGCAACGACTGGCTGGTCGGCGGCACCTACTACGACTGGCTGTTCGGCGGCTGGGGTGACGACCTGCTGAACCTGGACGACTACCTGGACACCAACAACGGACTCAACGACCGGATCGAGGACGACGAGCGCTTCCGGCTAGGCGACTTCGCCTTCGGTGGCGCCGGTCGGGACGTACTGATCGCCAACTCGGCGCAGGACCGGATGTTCGACTGGACCGGGGACTTCAACACCTACGCCGTGCCGTTCGAGTTCTACGACGCGCCCGTGGTCAACCGCTTCTACAGCGCACGGATCGCGGCCTTCATCCGGGCGCTTGCCTACGCGGGCGGCACCGACGTCACCCTCACCCCGTACGAGCCCTACGACGAACCGGCCATCGTGCCTCCGGGTGATCCGAATTTCCCGGACCAGGGCGGCCCGCCCAGGGATCCGCCGGGCAACGTGCCGGGCGGACCCCGGGACGACTTCTTCAGTACGAATCCCGACTGCGTCTGCTACCCGCCGCGCTACCCGGTGCCGGTCGGTCCGGTGAACCCGGACAACGGCGGAGGGTCGGATGTGTGTGATGCCCAGTGCCTCGCCTACACCGGCTTCGACCTGGCCCGGCTGCTCGAGTTCGCTCTGCTCCTGCTGGCGGCCGGCCTGCTGATGGTGCTGCAGGGGAGGCGGCGGATCCGGCGCGAGTGAAGGCTCGTACCGCACTGCGGCCTGGATCCGGCCCTGCCTTGCGTCCATGGCGAGGCCCTCGTTCGGCGGTGAGCACTCGTGCGCCGGTGGCCCTCGTGCTGCGGTCAGCCCTCGTGTCGCGGTGAGCCCCTTGTGCGCCGGTAGCCCTCGTGCGCCGGTGGGCCCGCGCCCCGCAAAAAACCGGATTGTGAATGGATTTTCGGTCGTGAGCCGCATTTCTCTTCACGATGCGGCTATTTCGCTATCGCCATCGCCTTCGCCAACGGGATCGGTGTTGGTGCGCCACCGGCGTCCCGGCTGGCCGATGTTCCGCGCTGGTGAGGTGGGCTCGGTGGCCGCCTCACACACGGCGACTGTGAAGGATCTTTCGGTGCTCGGCCGAAAAGTCTTTCACGGTGGGGTCAATCGCGGTGTGGGGCGCGACGTGGCTGCCGCGGGACACCCGGGCCTGCAGCCCACGAGCGACCCCCGCCACCCGCTCAGCGCGAGCACCTGCCCTACTTGCGATGCGACCTCGCAGGGGCGCCCCACAATGTCGCGCCAGCCGTAACGCAGAACGGTCTCACCGGCCACGGCTGCGTAGTTGTCCCGGCGATAATCGCGGAACGACTGATCTTCCGGGTGCGCCTTTCGGCCGTCCAACTCCACGAGCACCCTCCATCCCGCCTACCGAACGTCGCGGTAGCTGCGGCCACCGGCGGGTGCGACCTCGGGTTGATTGCGGAGTCCGGCCGGCAGACCGTGGACACGTTCGACCTCCCGCCGATAACGAAGCTCGAGCGGCGATGCGACCCCGTCGGCCGCCTCGGCAAGGATCTCGCAGATGAGCTGTCGCCAACGGTGGCGCAGTCTCGAACCCAACGCCGCGCGGAGTCGGCCGGCGGTGGTGAGTCGGCGCTGGATCGCCTGGAGGATGAGATGGATTGCCATCGAACTGTTCTCCCGGTCGCACACCTCGAGCAGCGCCCACTCGAGGCGGAGGCGCCGAGGTCTCGCGCTCGGGTGAGCAATGTCCCTGACCTTGTCGTCGAGCGCGCGACTCAGGTGGATGCGTATTCCAGGTTGCCGCACCACCCGTCGCGACGCCGGCACCGCAACGTGCACCAACGCGGGCCTCTCATCGATGGCACCGGTGAGCCACAGAGCCGTCGGCCCGCAGGCGGCCGCGCCAGTCCCGGCGTAAAGAACGGCTGACCAGACCATCGCCATCGGTCCGACCGGGCCGGTGAAAGTCGCATAGACCCCAGGGAGCAGGACCCGCCAGCGGCCGTTGTCGAGATTGGTGCGAGCGGCCGCGCTGCTCAGGTTCAGCCGCATCAGCTGACCGCGGCTGACGACTCCCTCCTGCCTCTCGGCATCGTCCTGCCAAGCTCGGATTTCCGGCGGACCGGGGGGCTTTGGCGAGGGCGGTGTCGACGGCACTGGGAGATTGTGGTCGGGATGGCATCCGAACGGCCCGGTTGTCCACAGCCGTTCGCGCAGGCTCGGGATTCAGCGTCATCGCGAAGCCTTTTTCGGTTCCGGGCCGAAATTCTCTTCACAATCCAGAAATGGGTGCGCCCTGCAGTTCGGCCAAGCGGCTTCCTCCGTGCAGACCGACGTCGTCGCGTCGATCGGGAACACAGCAGTGCGGCCGATTGCTCCGGCGCTCACCACACCCTCCACCGCCCACGGTGAGCCCACGGCGATCGACGTCGAGGCGGACGTCGTACGTCGGGCCCGAGCACCTGTCGACGAACGTCGGCGGCTCGGCATGGGCTGACAACTCCTGCGCCGGGCGTCGCCGATGGCCCACCGGCGGTGATCGGCGAATGAGTGAATTCCGGCTCCGGGTTGGCGGGCGAACCGGCCCCCGGCAGCGTGCGGACTGCTGCACGAACCGGCGGACCAGTCGGGGCCGGTCGGGCTTCGCGACCCTTGACTCTGCGGCTGGTTTGCGAAAGCCAGCCTGACGGCACCGAAAAGCGTTGCCACAACGGCCCTTTTGCAGGTCCGATCGTCAGGTACTCCACGGTGATCAACGTGGCGGGTCGCGGGCCCAATCGATGGCGCCCGATCACCGAGGGTTCAAGAGCCTGCTGACAGTCGTTCACCCGTTGGTGATGAGGGCAGCGGTTGCCACGCCGGTGGGTGGCCGTCCGGTAGCGTGTAGTCACCTTTTTCTGATATACCCGTCAATTGTGAGCACAAATGCGGTTGACGACTGCGGCCGAGGCGTGGATGGATCCGGCGGGCGGCGTTTTCACCGTGGATTCGTTCTCCCGGCGCTCAAGCTCACAGCGGTTGCGCTCACCACCGGTGGACTGTTGCTGCTCGCCGGTCAAGCCGCCGGGGCGGAAGAGCCGAGCACCGACCCGGCGACCTCGACGACGAGCGTGACGCCGGAGTTCACCGGGGTCGACCTGGCGCCGGCTGATGCCGAGACCGATGGCACGCGGATCGGCGACGACCCCGACGGCACCCGGATCGGTGGTGACATCGATGGCACCCGGATCGGCGGCGAACCGACGGGCGTGGAGTCGGAGTTCACCGGGGTCGATCTGGCACCGGCGGAGGCCGGGACCGATGGCACCCGAATCGGCAGCGATATCGACGGGACGCGGATCGGCAGCGAACCGACGGGCGTGGAGTCGGAGTTCACCGGTGTTGATCTGGCGCCGGTGGAGGCCTGGACCGACGGCACGCGGATCGGCAGCGATATCGACGGCACCCGGATCGGCAGCGACATCGACGGGACGCGGATCGGCAGCGAGCCGATCGCCCAGACCACGGGCACGAGGATCGGCCAGTAATTCCGACCGGGTGCGCGGCACCACGGTTCGACCCGCGACAGGCGCCCGACCGGGCAATGCTGCGTGATCACCAGACCGTGCTTTCGGTTGTTCTCGGCAGGATGGCGCCCGGCTGTACGCTCGCCGCGGCCGAACGGTCGGCCGGTGATCTGCGAAGACCGGCCGGTGATCGGCGAAAACGGGAGACGACGTGGACGATTCGACGCCGCCGGCCGACTGGCCGAGGCCAGGCAGTGATCCGGCCGGCACCAGTGCCACCGAGCCGGCCTCGCTGACACCGAAACCCGCGCCGACGGATCGTCAACTTTGGGTTGCCGGGCCTGCCGGACCCGCACCGGTACCCCCGCCGCCGGCATGGTCGCCGGGTCTGCCCGGTCAGTCCGGTCAGTTCGGTCCGCCGGTTCTCGGTTCACCGCCACCGCCCTGGTTGCCGCCGCCCGCAGCGGCCGCACCCTTGCGATCGCTCGGCCTAACGGCGCAGATCTTGCTGGGCGTCACCCTTCTCGTCACGATCTGGTATCTCGTTGCCGCGTTCGGCCAGATCGAACTGCTGCAGCGGATGGCAAACGACTTCGACAGCGTGACCTTCGCGGAGGCGGACCGGTCGGGTCAGCGGATGCTGGTGGCCACGTTGTTCTACGACGGCTGTCTGATCGCGACCGGGGTGGTGTTCATCGTCTGGTTCTACCGGATGCGAAAGAACGCCGGGATCTGGTCGCCGCCGACGCAGCGTCGCTCCCTGGGATGGTCGATCTGGAGTTGGGTGTGCCCGGTCGTCAACTTCTGGTTCCCGTACCAGATCGCCCAGGACGGGATGGCTGCCGCCCGGCCGTACGGGGGCAAGCCCAACGACGGATTGGCGGTCCTGCGCGCCTGGTGGGTCCTGTGGGTGGTGCAGGTGGCGTTGGCCCTCGTCGAGCGGGTGCAGACCCGGCAGGCGGTGACCGTCGAGCAGCTCCTGACCTCGGCCAGGACCGATCTGGTCGGAACCGTTGTGGCGGTGGCGGCCGGTGTGCTGGCCATCCTGGTGGTCAGGAAGATCACCGTCCTGCAGGATCGGCGGCTCGACTGGGAGCGTTCGGGCGGCCTCGCCGCGCCGATCGTCGGTCCCGGCTTCGCCCACTGAATCGACTCCCGGCCCTCGGGAACGCCAGGAGCGGAATTCATTCTCCGCGGCTGCGGCACGATATGGTGCCCTCCACGGCGTCGCCCGATCGGGCGATGCCGGCTTCGTGGTCGAAGGCGACCCGCCCGTACCGGGTGGCGGTGGCGTCCTCGACGGCGGGCCGACCATCACTATCCGCTCCGGCAGACCGCTGGGTACTCGCGGCCGACCCGCTGGAGCCGGCTGTTGATACCCACCTGCTCGATGGAAGGACTGACGTCCGTGCGTATCGGAGTACCGACTGAAAGCCTGCGCGGCGAGACCCTCGTCGCGGTGACGCCCAAGACAACCGCGCAACTGCTGGCGCTGGGGTACGAGGTATCCGTCCAATCGGGTGCGGGCGCGGCCGCAAAGTTCGCCGATGACGCCTACATCGCCGCCGGCGCCACCATCGGCACCGCCGAGGAGGTCTGGGCCGGCGACGTCATCGTCAAGGTCAACGAGCCGAGCGCGTCCGAGATCGCCTCGCTCCGCGAGGGCGCGTCAGTACTGGCCAGGATCCCTCTCGGCGACCAGCCGGACCTGTTCGCCGCGTTGAACGCCAGGAAGGTCACCGGGTTCTCGCTGGACGCCATTCCGCGTATCTCCCGCGCGCAGTCGATGGATGTGCTGTCCACGATGTCCAACATCGCCGGCTACCGGGGCGTCATCGAAGCGGCCGAGTCCTACGGCGGCATGTTCGCCGGTCAGGTCACGGCGGCCGGGAAGACCCAACCGGCAACGGTCTTCGTGATCGGTGCCGGTGTAGCCGGGTTGGCGGCGATCGGCGCGGCCGGCAGCCTCGGCGCCAACGTCCGGGCCTTCGACGTCCGTCCCGAGGTGGCCGAGCAGATCCAGTCGATGGGGGCGACCTTCGTCTCCGCGCAGGGCGGGCAGCAGGAGGTCTCCAGCGACGGGTACGCCCGCGAGCTGACCCAGGACCAGGCCGCGCAGACCGCCCGGGTGTATGCCGAGGAGTCCGCCAAGGCCGACATCCTGGTCACCACCGCGCTGGTCCGGGGGCATGCGCCGACCACCATCACCGCCGAGATGGTGGCGACCATGAAGCCGGGCAGTGTGATCGTCGACCTGGCCGCCTCCGGTGGCGGGAACTGTGAGCTGACCGTGCCGGGGGAGAAGGTCGTCACGGAGAACGGCGTGACCATCATCGGCTTCACCGATCTGGCCAGCCGGATGCCGACCCACACCTCCCAGCTCTACGGCACGAACCTGGTCAACCTGCTCAAGCTGCTGACCCCCGGCAAGGACGGGCAGCTGGTGCTCGACCTGGATGACATCGTGCAGCGTTCGATCACCGTCACCCGGGACGGCGAGACCCTGTGGCCACCACCGCCGGTGCAGGTCTCCGCCGCGCCGAAGGCTGTCGTGCAGGAGGCGCCGGCCAAGCACGTGCCCACCCCGGAGGAACTGGCCGAACAGGCCAGGACCAAGCAACAACGCCGGTATGCGCTGTACGGGCTGGCCGCCGTCGCGGTGGGCGCCGCCGTCACCTTTTCGCCGCCCAGCTTCCTCGGGTTCTTCACCGTGTTCGTGCTCGCGGTGTTCGTCGGGTTCTATGTGATCACCAACGTCAGCGCGTCCCTGCACACCCCGTTGATGGCGCAGACCAACGCCATCTCCGGGATCATCCTGGTCGGTGCGCTGCTGCAGTTGGGCAGCACCAACCCCGTGGTGGTCGTGCTCGCCTTCATCGCCGCGACGGTGGCCTCGATCAACATCTTCGGTGGCTTCGGCGTCGCCGGCCGGATGATCGCCATGTTCCGGAAGGACAGCTGAGACCACGCCATGTTGAATAACGACAACGAGCTCCTGTATTCCCTGGTCCAGGCGGCCTACCTGATCGCCGGCGTGCTGTTCATCCTGTCGCTGGCCGGGCTCGCGCATCAGCGCAGCGCCAAGGCCGGCAACATCGCCGGCAAGATCGGCATGGTCATCGCGCTGGCCGCGACGGTGGCCCTGTCGCTGCTGGAGTCCGATCAGAACGCCGCCGTGACGGCCGCGTTGATCGCCGCGGCGCTGCTGATCGGCGCCGTCATCGGTACCCGGGTCGCCCGCCGCGTCGAGATGACGCACATGCCCGAGATGATCGCGATCCTGCACAGTTTCGTTGGTCTGGCGGCGGTCCTGGTCGGCTTCAACTCCTACCTGACCGAGGAATCCTCGTCCGACGCCGTGCACCTGGTCGAGGTGTTCCTCGGGGTGTTCATCGGCGCCGTCACCTTCACCGGTTCGATCATCGCGTACCTGAAACTGTCGGCGAAGATGAAGTCGGCGCCGTTGACCCTGCCGGGCCGGAACTGGATGAACCTGGGCGCGCTGGTGGTCAGCGCGGTGCTGCTCGGCTGGTACCTCGCGGCCCCCAGCATCTGGCCGCTGCTCATCATGACGGTCATCGCGTTGCTGCTCGGGCTGCATCTGGTGGCGGCGATCGGCGGCGGCGACATGCCGGTCGTGGTGTCGATGCTGAACTCGTACTCCGGCTGGGCCGCGGCCGCCGCCGGGTTCATGCTCAGCAACAACCTGCTGATCATCACCGGCGCGCTCGTCGGATCCTCCGGCGCGATCCTGTCCTACATCATGTGCAAGGCGATGAACCGGTCGTTCATCGCGGTGATCCTGGGCGGCTTCGGGACGGAGGCGGCCACCTCGACCGGCGATCAGGACCTCGGCGAGTACCACGAGACGACGGCCGGGGCGCTGGCCGAACTGCTCGACGAGGCGCAGACGGTGGTGATCGCCCCCGGTTACGGCATGGCCGTCGCCAAGGCACAGAACCAGGTAGCCGAACTCACCGAGCGACTGCGGGCCGCCGGGAAGCAGGTGCGGTTCGCCGTGCACCCGGTCGCCGGCCGGCTGCCCGGGCACATGAACGTGCTGCTCGCCGAGGCCCGGGTGCCCTACGACATCGTGCTGGAGATGGATGAGATCCAGGACGAGCTCGGCGACACCGATGTGGTGCTGGTGATCGGTGCGAACGACACGGTGAACCCCGCCGCGGAGGACGACCCTGGCTCGCCGATCGCCGGGATGCCCGTGCTCCAGGTGTGGAAGGCCAAGAACGTGGTGGTGTTCAAGCGCTCGATGGCCACCGGCTACGCGGGCGTGCAGAACCCGCTGTTCTACAAGCCGAACACCGCGATGCTGTTCGGCGACGCCAAGGACCAGGTCGAAAAGGTCGCCTCCTCCGTCGGCGCCTCCAACGCGGACTTCGCGCACTCGAGGAACTGATCGGCCTTGGTGGTCCGGAGCATTCGGTTGGTTGGAGCAACCGGATGTTCCGGGTTGGCTGATCCAGGGCTGGGTGAGACCAGGGTTGGCAGACGTAGGGGCTCGGCCGGTGGGCGGCCCCTGGTTGTCCGGAGGTTTCCGGTTGGTTGGAGCAGCCGAATTTCGGTTGCGGCAGGCTCTGCCCGACGCAGGCATCGGCCGACGCCAGGCTCTGCCCGACGCCAGGCTCTGCCCGACGCCGGGCCGACTGATCCATGGGCCGCCTGACTCGATACTCAGGCCGGCGCCCAGAGGGACAGCGAGAACCACTGCTGCTCATCGGTCCACCAGCCGCGTTCGACGAAACCGGCCGCCGTCATCTCGGCGGTCAGTCGGTCCCTGCGGAACTTGGCCGAGATCTCGGTACGGATGTGTTCGCCCTTGTCGATGTCGACCTGCGTGCTCAAGGCGGGTAGCTGCACCGTCATGCTTCTGCTTGACCGAAGATGCATCTCGATCCACTCGTTGGCGGCATCCCAGACGGCGATGTGATCGAACGCGGATCGGTCGAAATCGGCTGACAGCCGATGGTTCAGCACGTCGAGCAGGTTCAGGTTGAAGGCAGCCGTCACCCCGGCGGCGTCGTCGTAGGCCGGCACCAGAATCTCGGCCGGTTTGACCAGGTCGGCGCCGAGCAGGAACGTGTCGTCCTCCTGCAGGCCGGAGCGCAATGTTCGCAGGAACGCGTCCCGCTCCATGGGTTCGAAGTTGCCGATGGTGCCGCCGAGGAAGGCGATGGTCCGGGCGCCGCCCTGCGGCAATCGATCCAACTGATGGGTGAAGTCCGCCCGCAGCCCACTGACCCGAAGCGTCGGATAGTCCGCTGCCAGGGCGGCGCAGGCGGATCGGAGCGCGTCCTCGCTGACGTCGAGAGCGACGTACGAGCCGCCTCCTGGCGTCCGAGAGATCAACGCTTCCAACAGCAGCCGGGTCTTGTCCGACGAACCCGATCCGAGTTCGACGAGGGTTCGGGTGCCGGCGGCCCGCACGATGTCGTCGGCATGCAGGGTGAGGATCGCGCGTTCGGTCCGGGTCGGGTAGTACTCCGGTAGTCGGGTGATGTCCTCGAACAGCTCGCTGCCGACCTTGTCGTAGAACCACTTGGGCGGCAGCGACTTTCGCGCACCGAGCAGGCCGGCTCTGACATCGGCCCGCAGTTCCCGGTCGCTGAAGTCGGCCGGCAGGTGATCGACGTAGTCGTACTGGATTGTCGTATTCATGTCCTGTGCTCCTGGTGTCATCACAGTGGCTCGATCCGGGCTCCGGATGCGTCGGCGACCAGCAGGCTGCGGTCGGCGATGTCGGTCCACCCCGGCTCGTCATCGAAGGGTTCGGACGCGACCACCACACCGGTCGCCAGCTGACGCCAGCACAGGCTGGTTCCCCACGCAGTCGCGACGATGCGATGGCCGTCGGTCAGCAGGAACGTCAACCGCCCGCCGCCCGCATCGACTGCCCGGGCGACCACCTCGGCCAGCGCGGACTCCGGGGTTTTCCCACGAGTCAGCAGGTCCCGGGTCATCGCCCAGAGCAGCGCGGAATCGGTGGGAGCCTCCAGCGTCGCGAGCACGCCGGGGTCGAGCCCCCAGCCCAGCTTCCCCGCGACCTGCGGCCAGCCGTCGACCGCGCCGTTGTGGCTGAACAACCACTGCCCCGACCGGAACGGTGCGGCGGCACCCTGACCGCCGGGCATGCCGACGGTGGCCGACCGCACGGCGGCCAGCAGTGCCGTGCTGCGGATCACCCGGGTCAGATCGAGAAAGGTCTCGTCACCCCAGATCGGACCTGTCCCGCGGTGCCGGGCCGGCTCGGTGAAACCCTCGACGTACCAACCGATTCCGAACCCGTCGGCATTCACCACACCATGTTGTTGGCGGCGCGGCGCCCACGACTGGCGGACCAGCGAGAACGGCGGATCGGTGAGCAGCTCGCGCACCAACAGCGGTGCGCCGACGTAGGCCAGATGACGGCACATCGACTCAGCCCTCGTCAGCGGCCGCGTCGCGGGCGCACCGGAAACCGGCGAAGATCTGCCGGCGGATCGGGTAGTCCCAATTCCGGAACGTGCCGCGGCAGGCGACCCGATCGGCGGCGAACGACCCACCACGCAGCACCTTGTAGTCCGGGGAGAAGAACACCTCCGAGTACTCCCGGTACGGCCACGGGGAGAAGCCCGGGTAGCCGCCGAAGTCGCTGGACGTCCACTCCCAGACATCGCCGATCAACTGCTGGATGCCGAGCGGTGAGGCCCCTTTCGGGTAGGCGCCGACCGCTGCCGGTTGCAGATGGTCCTGACCGAGGTTGGCCCGGTCGGCGGTGGGAACGCCGTCGCCCCAGGGGTATTGGCGGTCGGTACCGCTGACCGGGTCGTGCCTGGCGGCCTTCTCCCACTCGGCCTCGGTCGGCAGCCGCTTGCCCGCCCACCGGGCGTAGGCGTCCGCCTCGTACCAGCACACGTGCATCACCGGCTCCTTGTCCGGCACCGGCTCGAGCCGACCGAACCTGCGCCGCAACCACTGCCGGCCGTCGAGCTGCCAGAACAGCGGAGCGGTCAGACCCGCCTCCCGGACGTGCTGCCAACCGGCCGGGTGCCACCATCGCCGCTGCTGGTAGCCGCCGTCGGCGATGAAGTCCTGGTAGTCGACGTTGGTCACCGGCACGGTGTCCATCCAGAAGGACGGCACCTCGACCTGGTGCGCCGGCCGCTCGTTGTCCAACGCCCAGGGGTGTGCGGACGTACCCATGGTGAAGGGGCCACCCGGCACCAGCACCTCGAAGCGGTCCACCTCCGTGGGCGCCGGGGTCGGCGGAGCGGACAAGACCGGGTCGCCGACCCTGAGCTGGTGGGTGGCCAGCATGGTCTCGGCATGCTGCTGCTCGTGCTGGGCGATCATGCCGAAGACGAAGCCGCCTTCGGTCAGCCGGCGACCGTGCAGCGGGATCTTGTCCAGCAGGTCGATCACCTTCGTCCGGACCTCACCGACGTACCGTCGCGACTCGGACGGGTCGAGCAGCGGGAGCGCCGGGCGGTCCGCCCGCGGGTGTTGGAACGCGTCATACAGCTGGTCGACCGTTTCCGGCAGGATCGGGTCCCGGCCACCGACATCGCGCAGCAGCCAGAGTTCCTCCTGGTTGCCGATGTGGGCGAGGTCCCACACCAACGGCGACATCAACCGGGAGTGCTGGCGCGCCAGTTCAGCTGTCGTCCAACGAACCGGTGAGCAGATGGGTTCGTCGCCGTGCGCGGTCGAGATCGTCCACGATCCGGTTGCGGATCGCGTCGTCGGTTCGTTCGTCGGTGTCGCCGACGGGCCGTCCGGTCATCGAGAGCTCGTTCGTCACAGGTCATCCCCCCACGGGTCGTCGGTCAGCTGGTCCCTGGTCGGTGCGTCGGGTGCGTCGGGTGCGTCGATGCCGACGTCATCGGCCGGACATCGGCCGCGGTCGGTCCATCGTTCGAGATAGCCGTGCACGTCCTGTGCCGGCCGGGAAAGCTTGGTCCGCTCCAGCGACGAGGCCGCGATCAGCAGCGTTTCTCGTGCGGCGCGGGCGATCTCGGGATTGTCCATCCCCACCCGCGCCGCGTCCCGCCACCGGCCAAAGGTCGGTATGCAGGCGTCCAGCGCTCGATCGGCCGCTCCGGCATCACCGAGCAGGGCGCTGATCACCGCGCACGGCACGGTCCACCAGCGCCCCGGCTGGGCGTCCAGGTATCGGACCTCGCAGATAGCCCTTCGGCCTGACCTGCGGAAACAGGGTCGTCAGGTGGTAGGCCAGGTCATCGAGGGTGGGCGGTCGTCCCGGGCCCGCCGCGGCACCGAGCCGCAGCCAGCTCCGGAAGCTCAGGTCAGGCGGTGCGGCCCACTGACCGTTGTCGCAGCGGACCATCATCAGCGGGGCATCAAGCGCCCAGCGGGTCCAGGCCGCCGCCACATCCTCGTCCGGCCCGACGGGCGGAACTCCGGTTCTTGTCCGGTCCAGCTGCTGCCAGACGGCCTGCCGGGTGCTCTTCCAACCGGTGGGCCGCCCCGCCTGTCGCGGCGAGTTCGCGAAGGCGGCGACCAGGGTGGGTCCGATCGCGTGCAGCAGATTCCACCGCTCCGCGAAACCGGTCAGTGGTTCCCGACGGTCTTGGCAGTCGATCGGCGTCGGTGAAAGTCCTGGGTCGCCGCGGGCGACGCCCGCCTCCACATTGACCTGCACCGATGCGGTCGAGCACATCATCGATCGACCGGCCGGGCCCCAGGCGTCGAGATACCGCTCCATCGCGGAGTACCGGGGAGTGTCGGTGATCCGGTTCGGCCGACCCATCGGGTCCATTCCGATCCCCACCAGCCGGGCGCCACCTCGGGCGGCCCGGCCACGCAACGCCGTCACATCCCGTGCGACGGTGTCGACGGCGTCCTGCAGATTTTTTCCGGGGCGGGAGCTGAGCTCTACCTGTCCGCCGGGTTCCACGGTGATGGTTCCGTCGAGCAGATGGCCATCGAACTCGCTGTCTTCGAGTGCGGCCAACAGTGCTGAGTAGCTGTCCGCGGGAAAGGGGGCACGTTCCGCGGCATCGACGACCAACAACTCCAGTTCGACGCCCATCCGGGACGGCGGCCCGTTCTTGAAGCAGGTGCGCGGTATCCAGGCCTCGGCCGCCGCCTCGGAGAGCGGCGGTTCGATGGCGGTGGAAACGGTGTTGACCGGCGAACTGTGGACGGTGCGCACATCTGCCCCCTCGTGACGACGGTTCCCGCCGGGGTCCGCTGCAAGCCCCGACCCCTCGGTGTCAGCGGCCCTCCCGCTGACGAAGTCCAGTGTGTCCTTGACCACCGACAGCCGCCCTGAAACAAACTGGAGTGGCAATTTTCCCGAATCCGGTGGAGTCGTCATCGAACTGCCGACGGCGCGCCGGCGTATTCCTGTCGACGATGTACGGGTCTACTCGGGTGCGACGGTGTATCGGGAGGTGGGTGTGGGCGTCGAAGGTGGACCGCTCGGCAAGAGGTCGGGGGCCGGGCGGACCCCGGCCGTCGCTCCCACTGCCGGGTCGGCGGTCGATCCCGACGACGCCGCGCTGCTCAAGGCGCTGCACGACGAGCACGCGGCCGCCCTGTGGGGTTTCGTTCTTCACCTGACCGGCGGCGACCGCAACCGCGCCGAAGACGTCGTGCAGGAAACCATGTTCCGGGCCTGGCGACGGCCGACGGTGCTGGCCCAGCAGGGCGCGTCCGCACGCGGCTGGCTGTTCACCGTCGCCCGCAACATCGTGGTCGACGATTGGCGGGCCGGTCAGCGACGTCCCACCACCTCCGCCGAATTGGTGGCCGAGCCGCTCGAACCGGACACCACCGACACTGCTCTGCAATCGATCATGGTGGCCGATGCGATCCGGCGATTGAGCCGGGACCACCGCGCGGTCCTGTTGGAGTGCTACTTCCGGGGCTGCACCGCCGCGCAGGCGGCCGCTCGGTTGGGCATCCCGGCGGGCACGGTGAAGTCCCGTCTGCACTACGCGCTGCACGCGTTACGGCTGGTGTTGGAGGAGATGGGGGTGGTGACGTGAGCGAGTTCTGTCACAGCGATGCCGCCTACGTCGTCGGAGCCCTGTCACCGGCCGACCGGGCCGCGTACGAGGAGCACCTGCGCGGCTGCGAGCAGTGTCGTGAATCGGTGAGCCGGCTGGCCGGGCTGCCCGGCCTGCTCGCCCTGACCACGGCGGAGGACATCGAGCAGGCTGGACCACCGGTCCCCGAGACCCTGCTGCCCGGGCTGTTGACCAGGGTCGCCGCCGCACGACGGCATCGTCGCTGGGTGTTGGCCGGCGTGCTGGCGGCGGCTGTCGCCGTCGTGGTTGCGCTGGCCGGAACCCTGATCCTGCGGACACCGGTCGACACCGCAGGCAACGTCGCCGGCACCACGGCCGCCAACTCGAGCACTGCACCCACGACGACCTCGGTGCCCGCCTTCCTGCAGCCGATGACCCAGGTCCTGGCGAGCCCGATGACAGCTTCGCTGGAACTGGTGGACAAGCGCTGGGGAACGGCAATCACCGTCGTCTGCCAGTACGACAAGAACGTCGATCGGTCCGTCGCCTACGACCTCACCGTCATCGACACCGACGGCCACCTGAACTCGGCCGGGAGTTGGAGCTCGGTGCCGGGTGCCAGTGCGGCCAGAGTGGAGACCGCGACCGCGGTGCCGCGCGAACGTATCGCTTCCTTCGAGGTCAGGCTGCCGGACGGCCGGACGATTCTACGGTCGGGACCCTGACGAGCCGAGCGCATCGAGGCGCCGGCGCAGATGGCGTTGTTCGGCCGGGTTGTCGGTCAGCGAAATGGCCCGGCGGTAGGCATCGGCGGCGGTTGCCACGTCCCCGGCCCGGCCGGCCAACTCGGCACGGGCGGCATGCAGCAGGTGGTAGTCCTCGACGCCGGTCACGCCGTCGATCAGGGCAAGACCTGCGTTCGGACCGTCGGCCATGCCGACCGCCACCGCGTGGTTGAGGGCCACCACCGGCGAGCCCGTCATCGCCGAGAGCTGCTGGTAGAGGGCGACAATGGTCGGCCAGTCGGTGTCGTCGGCGGTCCGGGCATTGGCGTGCTGGGCGGCGATCGCGGCCTGCACCTGGTACGGCCCAGGCTGCATCCGGATCAGCGCGCGGTGCAGGAACATGTTGCCCTGCTCGATGAGTCGCAGATCCCACTGCGACCGGTCCTGATCCTCGAGCAGGACCAGGTCGCCGCTCCGATCGATCCGCGCCGCACTCCTGGCCCGGTGGAACAATTCCAACGCGATCAGGCCCTGCACCTCCGGCTCGCCAGGGAGCAGGGTGTCGATCAGCAGCGAGAGCCGGATCGCCTCGTCGGCCAGGTCCGTCCGGACCGATTCCTCGCCGGCGCCCCGGCTCAGGTAACCCTCGTTGAAGATCAGGTAGAGCACGCCCAGCACGGCGTCGAGCCGCTCGGAGAGCTCGGCCGGCAGGTTCAGCGGAATGCGAGCGTCCCGGATCTTGCGTTTCGCGCGGACGATCCGCTGGGCGACGGTGGCCGGCGGGAGCAGGAAGGCCGCCGCGATCTCCGGGGTGGTCAGCCCGCCGACCAGACGGAGGGTCAGTACGACCTGGGTGTCCCGGTTCAACGCCGGATGACAACACAGCAACACCAGCCGAAGTCGCTCGTCGGCGATGTGGTTCGCGTCATCGATGAGGGCCGATTCGAACCTGTCACCGGGTCCGCCGACCGAACCGTCGGCGGGTCCGGCGAAGACGGCGAGATCCGGTGCAGCGGCGAGGGTCCGACGGCGCGCGCTGGCAGCGCGGCGGAGTCGGTCGATCGCCTTGTTCCGCGCCACCGACATCAGCCAGCCGGCCGGATTGTCGGGAACGCCGCCGGTCGGCCAGCTGCGGGCGGCCTCGGTGAGCGCGTCCTGCACCGCCTCGTCCGCGAGGTCGAGGTCACCGTACTGACGGGCCAGCAACGCCAGCACCCGGCTGCCGTCGTCCCTGGCCAGCCGGGTCAGCGCCGCGTCGATGCTCGCTGCGGACGCCGCAGGCCCGCTCCGACTCACCCGGCATCCGGGCGGAACGACACCGGTCGCACCTCGATCGAGCCCGCGGGCACCGGGATGTCCGCAGCCAACGCGAGGGCCTCGTCCAGGTCCGACGCGGAGATCAGATAGAAGCCGCCGAGCTGTTCCTTGGTTTCGGCGTACGGCCCGTCGACGACGGCGGACTGTCCGTCGGCGGACTTCCGGATCGTGTTGGCGGTGCCGGTCGGCTGCAGATTGGCCGCCGAAATCCAATGGCCACCGTCGATCAGCCGCTGGTTGTAGGCCATCCAGCCGGCCATCATCTCGTCGAACCCGGGTGCTCCCGGCGCCGGCACCGGGTAGGTCTCGTCGCTGTGGATCAAGATCATGTAGTCCATCGGTGGGCTCCTGTCTTCACTGGGTGGCTGTCGATGTCGAGCGGGACCGCAGGTGGGTCAACGGACGGCGAGCTTGCGCTCCTGGTCGACGGCCGCTGCGGCCAGCCGATCCAGCGTGGTGATCATCCCCTGCCGCAGGTGCTCCGATCGGTCGACGACCCCTGCCCGGCGCTGGATGATCCTGATCAGCAGCGGTGACGGCCGGTTCTGCCGCATCGACTCCGTCACCTCCGTGCCGCCGGCGACGGGCACCAGCTGGTACGTCCACACCGGCCCTGACCGGCCGGGCACCGTGAACGCGAAGCGCCGTCCCGGGTCGGCGGTCGTCACCACCGGCTTGGTCGACCAGCGGGTGCCGCCGATCGCATTGGTGCCCTTGAACCGCGCTCCCACCCGGGCTTCGGTGGCACCGTCGAGCCAGCTGGTCCGCACCGTCTCCGGACTGAACTGGTTCATCCTGTTGATGTCGCTGATCAGGTCGTAGACCGTAGCCGGGTCGGTCTTGATCATCTTGTCACCGAAACAGCAAGCGGCGCAGGCTTTGTCATGGAACGCTCCTGGGGTTGTCGGGTGCGGCTGGGTTGGCCGCTGCTCCCATGACGCAGCGCCACGGCCGGATCGACAGGCTCAGTGCCGGCAATTTTTCCGCCCTGACTTCTACGCCGTGTCAGTCGAAAGGACGCCTCGGAATTGCGCCGCCATTGATGTCAAGCGGACAAACGGGAAGTTAACGGCCTGTTTCATCCATTGACAGCCGTCTGCCGCTGCCCTGGACTGGTCCACGTGCCAAATACACCGGGGTCCGAGGTCGTCGTCGTCGGCAACGTCGGGATCGACACCAGCGTGTTCCTGCCGAGTTCGCCGGAGTTGATCGACGGCCTTCGCGAAGAAGGGCACTTCAGTTCCAACGTCGACTGTCTCGGTCATGCCGGTGGTTACACCGCCCGCGGATTCGCGGCGCTCGGGCTCGATACCGCGTTCATCGGGCATGTGGGCGACGATCAGATGGGTCGCTGGGTACGCGCCGAGCTGACCGGCGACGGGATCGACCTGACCGGGCTCGGGATCGACCCGCAGGGCACGGCCCGCAGCGTGAATCTGATGGGATCCGACGGTTCCAGGATCAACTTCTATGACGGTCGCGGGCACCGGAGCATCGCTGCCGACCCGGCCCTCGCCGAGAAGATATTCGCCGGCAGCCGGTTGGCGATGTTCCACCTGCCCGATTGGGCTCGGACCCTGCTGCCGGTGGCCAAGCGGGCCGGCGCGGTGCTGGCCTGCGATCTGCAGGACGTGCGTGATCCGGATGACGACTACCTGACCGACTTCATCGAGGGTGCGGACATCCTGTTCGTCTCGTCGACGCACCACCTCAATCCGGCGCCGATGCTCAAGCAGCTGGTCCGTCGCAGCAACGGTTCGATGGTGGTCTGCGGCAGGGGTGGGCTCGGTGTCGCGATCGCCACCACCGAGGGCATCAGGGTGTACCCGCCGCCGCGGGTCGACCTGCCGATCGTCGACACCAACGGCGCCGGTGACGCGTTGGCCGTCGGATTCCTGGTGGCCCACGAGTTGGAGGGCCGCCCGGTGGAAGAAGCGGTGCAGCGGGGGCAGCTGGCCGCGCGGTGGACCTGCGCGCAGCGGGCGTCCAGCAGCGACCTGGTCACTCGGGAGCAGCTCGAGGAGCTGGTCGCCGAGGCCAGCGGAGCGCTGCAGCCGGCCTGACCCGACCCGCATACGGGTAGAGTGATCGATCGAAGCACCCAGCGCTGAGGTCCGGCCCGCCGCCGGCAGCTCGTCGGCATCTTTCGACGCAGCCGCCGTCGGGAGTCGAGCCGACGCCCTCCGCAAGCACTGACCGCAGCCGGTCGGAGCATCGTGGGGCGTCCAGCCCTGACCGCACGGCCAAGCGATTTGCAGGGCTCCCGCTCCCGCGGGTAGCCTGATCAACTGGCCCGGTCCTGCTGGGTCATTGTCGTGTGCCCACAGGTGCTCACCTGTCGGCAGCCGATGAGACCGCAGTACGGCTGGCCGTGCGCACGATCTCCGCGCAGTGCGGGCTCCGATCGCGGCCCGCTCCATACGTCCAGATGTTCGTCATCAGCTCTGCCTCGTCGCGAAGCCGCGAAGGAAGAAGTCGCCAGCACATGCCCACGATCCAGCAGTTGGTCCGCAAGGGCCGCACCGACAAGATCGGCAAGACGAAGACCCCGGCGCTCAAGGGGAGCCCGCAGCGTCGTGGTGTCTGCACCCGCGTCTACACGACCACCCCGAAGAAGCCGAACTCCGCTCTGCGCAAGGTCGCCCGCGTCAAGCTGACCAGCCAGGTCGAGGTCACCGCCTACATCCCGGGTGAGGGCCACAACCTGCAGGAGCACTCCATCGTGCTGGTCCGTGGCGGTCGGGTGAAGGACCTCCCCGGCGTCCGCTACAAGATCATCCGCGGATCGCTGGACACCCAGGGCGTCAAGAACCGCAAGCAGGCTCGCAGCCGTTACGGCGCGAAGAAGGAGAAGAGCTAATGCCCCGCAAGGGACCCGCACCGCGCCGGCCGCTCGTCGCCGACCCGGTCTACAACTCCCCGCTGGTGACCCAGCTGGTCAACAAGGTGCTGTCCGACGGCAAGCGCTCGATTGCGCAGTCCATCGTCTACGGCGCCCTCGAAGGCTGCCGCGACAAGACGGGCAGCGATCCGGTCGTCACCCTCAAGCGCGCGCTGGACAACGTCAAGCCCGCACTCGAGGTCAAGAGCCGACGCGTCGGTGGCGCCACCTACCAGGTGCCGATCGAGGTCAAGCCGAACCGCTCCACCACGCTGGCGCTGCGCTGGGTGGTCGGCTACTCGAAGGCCCGTCGCGAGAAGACCATGACCGAGCGGCTGATGAACGAGCTGCTGGACGCCTCCAACGGCCTCGGTGCCTCCGTCAAGCGGCGCGAGGACACGCACAAGATGGCCGAGTCGAACAAGGCTTTTGCTCACTACCGCTGGTAAGTGAGCCGCAGCGCCGGGCGGGAATATCGCACCCCTGTTCGGCGCTGTAAGTGTGCTGCCCTCCCACGGCTTGAGCTGTTCGAGCGTGCGGCGCACCCATCCGTTTGAGCTATGAGACGAGGAAGAAGCCACCGTGGCCACCAACGCCCTGGAAAAGGTCCGCAACATCGGGATCATGGCGCATATCGATGCGGGCAAGACCACCACGACCGAGCGCATCCTGTTCTACACCGGCATCACCTACAAGATCGGTGAGGTCCACGACGGCGGCGCCGTCATGGACTGGATGGACCAGGAGCAGGAGCGGGGGATCACCATCACCTCCGCCGCCACGACGACGTCGTGGAAGGGTCACAAGATCAACATCATCGACACTCCTGGGCACGTCGACTTCACGGTCGAGGTGGAGCGCTCGCTGCGCGTCCTCGACGGTGCAGTCGCGGTGTTCGACGGCGTCGCGGGTGTCGAGCCGCAGACCGAGCAGGTCTGGCGGCAGGCGGAGAAGTACCAGGTGCCGCGGATGTGCTTCGTCAACAAGCTCGACCGCACCGGTGCGAACTTCTTCCGCTGCGTCGACATGATGGTCGAGCGGCTCGGTGCCACCCCGTTGGTGCTGCAGATCCCGATCGGCGCCGAGGGCGATTTCATCGGTGTCGTCGACCTGCTGCAGATGCGGGCACTGACCTGGCGCGGCGAGACCGTCAAGGGTGAGGACTACTCCATCGAGGAGATTCCGGCCGATCTGCTGGACTCCGCGACCGAGTGGCGCGAGAAGCTGGTCGAAACCGTCTCGGAGAACGATGACGAGGCCATGGAGGCGTACCTGGTCGGCGAGGAGCTCACGCTCCCGCAGCTGAACGCCGCGATCCGCCGGGCCACCATCGCCGGCAAGATCAACCCGGTCGTCACCGGCTCGGCGTTCAAGAACAAGGGCGTGCAGCCCATGCTCGATGCGGTTGTCGAGTACCTGCCGTCGCCGCTGGACATCGGCGCCATCGAAGGCACGCTGACCGACGGTGAGACCCCGGCCGAACGTCATCCGGACCCGAAGGACCACTTCGCCGGGCTGGCGTTCAAGGTCGCGACCGACCCGCACCTGGGCAAGCTGACGTTCGTCCGCGTGTACTCCGGCACCTTGAACACCGGTACCCAGGTCGTCAACGCGACCAAGGACCGCAAGGAGCGGATCGGCAAGATCTACCAGATGCACGCCAACAAGCGTGAGGAGCTGGCCTCGGTCAGCGCCGGCGACATCGTCGCGGTCATGGGGCTCAAGCAGACCACCACCGGTGACACGCTGTCCGACCCGGCGCACCAGATCGTCCTCGAGTCGATGAACTTCCCGGATCCGGTCATCTCGGTCGCGATCGAGCCGAAGACCAAGAGTGACCAGGAGAAGCTGGGCACCGCGATCCAGAAGCTCGCCGAAGAGGACCCGACGTTCAAGGTCAAGAACGACGAGGAGACCGGCCAGACGGTCATCTCCGGCATGGGTGAGCTGCACCTGGACATCCTGGTGGAGCGCATGCGGCGGGAGTTCAACGTCGACGCCAACATCGGCAAGCCGCAGGTGGCGTACCGCGAGACCATCCGCGGCACGGTCGAGAAGTACGGCTACGTCCACAAGAAGCAGACCGGTGGATCCGGGCAGTACGCGAAGATCCTGATCACGGTCGAGCCGTTGGACATGGAGACCTCAGAGGGCGCCACCTACGAGTTCGTCAACGCGGTCACCGGCGGCCGTATCCCGAAGGAGTACATCCCTTCGGTGGACGCCGGCGCGCAGGACGCGCTGCAGTACGGCATCCTCGCCGGTTACCCGGTGCTGGGCGTCAAGCTGACCCTGGTCGACGGTGCCTACCACGAGGTCGACTCGTCCGAGATGGCGTTCAAGATCGCGGGTTCCATCGCGATGAAGGAAGCCGCCCGGTTGGCCAAGCCCGTGCTGCTCGAGCCGCTGATGAGCGTCGAGGTCGTCACCCCCGAGGACAACATGGGTGACGTCATCGGTGACCTGAACTCCCGTCGTGGACAGATCCAGTCCATGAGCGAACGGTCGGGCGCGCGCGTCGTCACGGCGTTGGTCCCGCTGTCGGAGATGTTCGGCTACGTCGGCGACCTTCGGTCGCGGACCCAGGGTCGGGCGTCCTACTCGATGGTGTTCGATCGTTACGCCGAGGTGCCGCAGAACGTCGCCAAGGAGATCATCGCGAAACAGAACGGCGAGTAACTGCAGTAATCAGGGATACGGATTGGCCCGAATGCGCGGCCATCCGTACCCTCCACAGTCGGGATGGTGGGGCGCGAGCCCTGCCGTCACGGGTCCGGGTTCGAAATCGAGTTCGGTCCAGATCCAACCACCAACGCCCTGACGAACTCATCAGCACATTCAGCACGAGAGTCGCACGGCGCATCATCAAGTCCTGAGGAGGACCAGCAGTGGCGAAGGCGAAGTTCGACCGGAGCAAGCCGCACGTCAACATCGGCACCATCGGCCACGTTGACCACGGCAAGACCACCCTGACCGCGGCCATCACCAAGGTGCTCGCGGACAAGTACCCGACCCTGAACCAGGCGTCGGCGTTCGACCAGATCGACAAGGCGCCGGAAGAGCGTCAGCGCGGCATCACCATCAACATCGCGCACGTCGAGTACCAGACCGAGAAGCGTCACTACGCGCACGTCGATGCGCCCGGCCACGCCGACTACATCAAGAACATGATCACCGGCGCCGCTCAGATGGACGGTGCGATCCTGGTCGTCGCCGCCACCGACGGTCCGATGCCGCAGACCAAGGAGCACGTGCTCCTGGCCCGCCAGGTTGGTGTTCCTTACATCCTCGTCGCGCTGAACAAGTCCGACATGGTCGATGACGAGGAGATCCTGGAGCTCGTCGAGCTCGAGGTCCGCGAGCTGCTGGCTGCCCAGGAGTTCGACGAGGACGCCCCGGTCATCCGGACCTCCGGCCTGAAGGCCCTCGAGGGTGACCCGAAGTGGGTCGAGACCGTTGTCGAGCTGATGGCCGCCGTCGACGAGTCGATCCCGGAGCCGGAGCGCGACACCGACAAGCCGTTCCTGATGCCGATCGAGGACGTCTTCACGATCACCGGTCGTGGCACCGTCGTCACCGGCAAGGTGGAGCGTGGCGTGATCAACGTCAACGCCACCGTCGAGATCGTCGGGATCAAGCCGAAGTCGTTCCAGACCACGGTCACCGGCATCGAGATGTTCCGCAAGCTGCTCGACACCGCCCAGGCCGGCGACAACGCCGGGCTGCTGCTGCGCGGCACCAAGCGTGAGGACGTCGAGCGCGGCCAGGTTGTCGTCAAGCCCGGCTCGATCACTCCGCACACGGAGTTCGAGGCGCAGGTCTACATCCTGGGCAAGGACGAGGGCGGACGGCACACGCCGTTCTTCAACAACTACCGCCCGCAGTTCTTCTTCCGCACCACCGACGTGACCGGCGTTGTCCAGCTTCCCGAGGGCACCGAGATGGTCATGCCCGGCGACACCACGGAGATGACGGTCTCGCTGATCCAGCCGATCGCCATCGAAGAGGGCCTCCGGTTCGCGATCCGTGAAGGTGGCCGCACCGTCGGCGCCGGCTCGGTCACGAAGATCATCAAGTAATTCCCCGCAGGCATCTGCCTGCTGCACTTCCGAAGGGCCCCGCCCGCGACTCGTTCGCGGCGGGGCCCTTTGGGTTTCCTGGAGGCCGCGTGTTCGGAGGTCGGGGTTTCGCCCGGCCGGCCATCCGGGCTTCCCGCGGTCGTCCGGACAACGTGGCGCCGTCCGGACAACGCCTGACTTCTCGGGGCAACGGCCGGGCCGTTGTCCTGACGCATCAGGGGTTGTCCGGAGGCTGAGCATCGGGCTTTCCGCCGGGCGCCGAGTTGTCCGACCCGGCAAACTCGCGCCTTCCGGACAACGCCACGCTGTCCGGACAACGTGGCGCCGTCCGGACAACGCCTGACGCTTCGGGGCAACGTCCCGCCGGTTGTCCGGACGCATCAGGAGTTGTCCGGAGGCTGAGCATCGGGCATCCGCCGGGCGCCGAGTCGTCTGACCCGGCAAACCCGCGCCTTCTGACAACGCAACGCTGTCCGGACAACGCCTGACGTCTCGGGGCAACGGCCCGCCCGATGTCCCGACGCATCAGGGGTTGTCCGGATGCAGAAAACCGCGCTCCCGAGCGTGATCGGCGCCGCACACGTCAGCTGCCGATCTGGAAGGCGGGATCTGCCGACCACGTGCCGGCGAGCCCCCGATTCGCGATGACCTGCCGCCCGCGGGCGAGAGCCGCCTCGACCTTGGCGAGCACGGCCGCGGGCTCTGCGAGGTCCGCCCATACGAAGCGCACCACCACAAATCCCAGGTCGCGGATTCGGTCTTCCCGGATCTTCTCTTCGACGACGACCTGAGCGGGATCCTGCGCCGGATGAAATGGCTTGCGGTACTTGACCAATCCGTCGAACTCGAAGAGCACTCCGAGTTCGGGATATCCGAGGTCGACCCGGCCGAGAAATGTGCCGTCCAGGGCGTAGATCCGGATCTGCAGGGTCGGCGGTGGGAGGCCGAGCGACTGCATCGTCACTCGGATCATCGATTCGCCGGCGCTCTCCGCCCGGCCGTCCGCGAATCTCAGTGCCCGTCGTGCCGCCGCGGCGCCCCGGCGGTGCCCGGTTGCGTCGAGCGCTTCGGTCAGCGCGGGACTCGACACCCATCGCCTTTGCAGGGCCGCATCGGCCGCCATCACGGCGGATGCCATCGACTCGGTGCAGGCGATGTCCACCAGGGTGCGGGCCATCGAGGTGACCCGAACGCCGGAGACGGTGATGATCTCGCTCGGCGCCAAGACCGCGCGGTGCACGACCCGTCCTGGCGTCGCCCGGCCACCGCTGATGCCGATTCGAGTGAGGTGCACGTCCTCCAACCCTGGGCGCCAAAGCGGGAGCCGGAGCACGGTCGCCGCCGAGAGGTGGCTCAGGACAAGGTGCGGCGACCGGATGGCCAGGGCCCGCGCGCGGAGCCGATGTTGCTGTTCTTTGGACAGGCTCGACGCGATGCCGGCATCGCAGTAGGCGCCGCGCGCCAGTGTCTGCCAGGTGCCGTTGCGACGGGATCGCTGGATCTCGTCGGCCGTCAAGCCCTCGGTCAGCAGCGCGGAACGGAGCAGGACGGGTGGCAGGGCATCAGCTTCTGTCGAGGGCATCAGCCGATGCTGAACGCCAACGCGGATGCCGTGGGCAAGGCCTGCGGAATTGTGGATGCCTCATGACCCTGTGGACAGGTTCGCTGAGTGCCGCCCCCTTCCGCCGCCTTCCGGACAACCGATGTGCGGCGTGGACAACGTCTCGGGCGTTGTCCCGAAGCGCGGCGCGTTGCCCTGACGCCAGGCGTCATCGTCTGGACAACGGGCGTGTTGTCCGGGCAACGTCCCGCGCGTTGTCCCGAAGCGCGGCATGTTGTCCGGACGTGCGGGGCCGGGCGAACGTTCAGGCGACCAACGCTGCGCTGTCGCCGGCCAGCAGGGCCCCGGCGCCGGGGATCACCGGGTCGAGGCCGAGCGAGATCAGCAACTCCCGGGCGGTCGCGGTGGCTGCGGACAGGGTGGGCAACCCGGTGCGTTGCTGTGCTGCCTCGATCGCCGTCAGCGACGGCATCTGCACACACGCCGAGAGCACCAACGCCTGCGCTTGGGCCAGGTTCAACCGGTCGGTCAGGCCGACGAGCTGATCCGGATCGAGCCGGCCAACCTCGCGGTTGTCGGTGACGGAGAGGCTGATCGAGTCGACCACCTCGATCCCGGCGTCGGCCAGGTAGTCGATCACCTTCGCGGTCAACGCCGGCGCGTACGGGGTGATCATCGCGACCCGGCGGGCACCCAGTGCCCGGATGCCCTCGAGCAGGGCGCCGGCGCTGGTCACCACCGGAGTCTGCCCACCCGCGACCTCGGTCAGTCGACTGCCTGCCCTGGCGTGGGCGCCCGGACCGGCGGCCATCACGGCGACCAGGCAGGCGTAGGCGAGGGCGTCGCAGTCGGCGTCGGCCAGTTCCACCGCGCAGCGATCGCTGTGCGCGTCCATCGCCGCGAGCGCCTCCGCGCTGACCGTCGTCATCCGCATTCGCGCGGAGTGGAAGGTGAATCGCTCGGCTCTGCGCGAGAACAGTTCGGGCAGTTCGGTTTCCATCGTGACGTTCGAGCTCGGCACGATCAGGCCGATGCGCCGGCTCATGCCGCGCTGGAGGTGCGGTCGGCCAGTCGCTGGGAGTAATCCCGTTGCAGCAGGCGGGTTGTCGCCTTCGGGCCGAGGACAAGACCGAACCCGAGGCCGTCCAACACCTGCCGGACGTCGTCGACGTGCAGCGAGCCGTGCCGCTCCAGGATCAGGTGCGGACGCCGGTCGCCTGGCACCGACACCACCCGGTGGAAGCCGATGATCGTCGTCGACATCGGCCGGTAGCTGGGATAGGCGGCACGGGCGGTCTCCTCGTCCGGATGCTCGACGACCAGGAAGTCGGGCTCATCACCGAACTCGGCGTACAGACCGGCAGCGGTCCAGTGGGCGGGGGAGTCGTCGGCGCCGGTCAGGTGCCGGGAGCGGTTCGCCGAGGTGATGTAGAGCAGCTGTTCGCCAGACGCCCGCAGTGAGCGCCGGAGGAAGTCGTTGGAGGGACAGGCATATCCGGGAGCGATGACCTGCGCGGTGCTGATCTCGCCGTCCGGGAAGGTCAGGTGCGCGGGAACGTGCGACGCGGCCGGACCGCGAAAACCGAAGGGGCCCAACTCGAAGAAGGTGTCGATCAGCCGCAGCACCTGCCGTCGGGTGAGGCCGTCCGGGAGCTGATCGAAGTCCCACACGTCCGGAATTGCCGAAGGTGGCCCGGTGATGCTGCCGACCTGCCCGGGCGGCCGACCCTTCATCAGGTTCACCCGCCGCACCGTTGCCGCGTCGGCCCGGGTGGTGATGACGTAGAAGTTGCCGAAGCCGTGGGCGACGATCGCGCCGTCGGCAAGCGACTGGGCGGCAAATCCGGCGTCCCTGGTGATCAGCCGGCGCCGGGTGGTGGCCGGCATGGTGGGGATCGGGGTGGTGGTGATCGGGGTGGTGAAGATGGTCAATGTGCGCCTCCTCGGTATGTCTACCGACGGAGCGCCGCCCGCGAAAAGTGATACCGCAGTACACCAACGGGCACCGACCACCACCCGCCCGGGTGAACCGATCAGCCATAGCTACCGGCAATGGGTCAGCTGTGCACCGGCACGACGGCCTGCACCCGGTCCACGGAGAAGACCCGCTCGTCATCGCGCAGATGGCACCAGGCGTACATCGTCCCGTTGATCAACTCGATGTCGGAGATCGTCCTTGTCGTGGTGCCCCCGCTGGCCGCCTGGTACGTGATCGACACCGGCACCTGGTGATCGATGGCGAACGCCAGCTGACGGCGCTCCACCTCGTCGAGCTGGACGCCGTAAACCTCGATCATCTCGTCGGTGGGCGTCTGCGCACGATTCCGGCTCACGCCGGCACCAACCGCACCCGTCGACAGCAAGGCGGTGGCGAGATCCCGCACCGCTGCGGCCGCGTCCGGATCACCGCCCGGCGCACCTGATCCCACCGGTCCCAGGTCCCGCAACTGCTCCACCATCGGAGCGGGCGAAGAGGAGTCGTCGGGATCACCGGGAGCGGACCCGGAACGCCGGTCCAGGACGATGACGCCGTCAGCACCGGCCGCCACCGGGAAATAGCCGGTGGCGCGGAGAGTGCGCAGGACGACCGACGGTTCGGCCTGGAAGGCGACCACGGTCGGCGCCAGCAGGTGCGGTCGCAGACTTCGCAGACTGCGGTGCGCCGCGACCTCGATCAACAGAGCCTGGTCGTCGGAGCGCAGGCAGCACAGTGCCGGATGAACCACCAACGTTCCGTGCCGGCGGGCGACGTCACCGATCAGGTAAGTCAGGGTCTGGGGAAGAGCGGCGTCGGCGATCGCGGTCAGCCCGGCGATCAGCTCGTCCGCGGTTGCGCCCTCGTCCATTGCCCGCCGGATGCTGCCCGGGGAGAACCGCCAGACGATCGCCGCGCCGCGGCTCTCCCGGTCGGCACAGGAATCCAGCAAACCGCTGACCGCCGCGGTCGGTGACCCGGCAACCATCACGGTCAGGTCGGAGCCGAACCGTCCCGCCGTCGTCGCCGGCGCCAACAGCTGCCCGGCCACCGCCAGCAGCTGCTCCGGACTGCCGGCCAGCAATGCCGCGCCGATCGGGGTGACCGCGCCGCCGACCAGCACGCCGACGTCGTGCGCCTCGGTCCAGATCGCGGTGATCGACGGGTCGAACTCGTCGATCCGACCGGGTTGGTGCCAGTTCAGGTGAGCAGCCAGCGACCCGACGCCGGTCAGCCCGTGACCGGGCGGGAGGGCGTCGATCGTCCGCAGCACGGTCCGCCGCAGGTCGAGCGCGGATCCGTCCACCGAGCGACGGCCGATCGCGGTGATCGCCTTGCCGTCGGCGTCGCGGGTGATCGTCGGGGTGATCGGCAGCCCCCACCAGGCAACGGCCAGGTCGGCGAAACGGGCGGTGGGTTCGCCGGATCGCCAGCGTGCGGCGGGTTCGCCGACGCCGACCCCGGTGCCGACGCCGGTGAGCAGGCCGAGGGCGCGGATCAGCTCGAGGGCGAAACGGATGGTGCCGTCGGTCAGCCCGAGGGACTTCGCGAGCCTGGCCACCTCGCGGTTGCCGACCCCACCGATCTTGAGCTCCGGCACCGGTGACCTGGCCATCGAATCCACCACGGCGGCAACGGTTTCGGTGAACTCGGCGGCCGCCGCGGCGGCGGCCGCGGTGATGGCGGCCCGGTCGGCAGGCGCCGTGTCCAGCGGCGGTGGGTCGGGGTCGAAGCGCACCGAGATCTCACCGGCCCGCAGGGCCAGCTCGACCTCCACCGGCACCTCGGCGGGGTAGTAGTGACCGCCGAACAGCAGACCGCGCGCGCGGGCCCAGTTCTCGCCCTCCCGATCGGCGGGATCGTGGACGACCTCGTCATCGCCGCCGACCAACTGGGCCATCCGGCGCCGGGTCGACGCCGGAGCGGTACTGAGCAGATCCTGGACGCGCTGCCGATCGGTGAGGAACTCCTCTAACAGCTCGGCGGCATCGTCCCGGCCGGCGGCAACCCGCAATCCGAGGCTGCGCAGCATTCCCCTGAGGTGCTCGACCGGGGTATGCGACAGGTGGGCGGCGACCGTGCGGCCAAGGCCCAGCGGCTGCTCGACGACGAGCCGCAGCGCCGGGTTCACCGCAATCACCTGAGAGCCGATTGCCGCCGGTTCGGCCACCGGCTCGGTGCGCCACGCCAGGGCGCTGGCCTCGAGCAGGGCCAGCGCGGCCAGGACGGCCGACAGGTGGGCGTCCGGGTCGCGGTTCCCCCGGTCCAGCAGATCCGCCGCCGATCCGACCGTCGGCCGCTGGCCGAGCGCGGACAACGCCTGGATCACTTCGACCGCCGGGAGCGGGAGAGCGGAGACCGCGGCGATCACCGATGGCGGCTGGGCCAGTCGGGAGGCCAGGTCGGAAAGTCCCCGCAGCGGTGCGCCCCAGTACGAATCCGGCCGCCGCTCGATGATCTCGGCCAGTTGGTCGACTGTTCGTCGGGTCAGCCAGGAGCCCAGGTTCACGCTCTCGGTCACTCCGGCCATTCAACCCGCCCCGATCGGCCCGGCGGTCATCGACCGGGACCCCCTGACCATCCGACCCATCCGCCCGGCGGTGGCTGCTGGTTCGGCCACGGCGGAGTCGACAGCCCGGACGCCTGCTCCAGCTCGAGCCGACGACGCTCGTCGCGCCCCTGCATTCCGATGATCAGCAGCACCAGCAGCGCGAAATAGCAGGCGATCGTGAGCACGAAGAAGATGCCGGACAACGTGTTCGACGTGTCCAGCACCGCCCGCCCGGCGAGCCGGGAGAATGCCGACGCCTCACTCTCCTTGGTGTCGCCGAAATCGACGACGAAGAACCCGAAGCAGATCATCGACACCCAGACGCCGATCAGGGTCCAGAACTGGGCCGGGTTCAGCCGTCCGGTCGCCTTCGGCAGCCGCTGCAGGATCGCCAGGACCGTGGTCACCGTCAGGCCGACGGCCAGCGCAGGGACGACGCTCACCAGAAAGATCAGGAAGAACCAGCCGCCGGCACCGAAGAAGGCGCGACCCATCCACACCCACAGGATCAAGATCACATTGACCGGAATCGTCAAGGCGTAGGCCGTGTTCCGCGCACCGATCACCGGAGCAGGGTAGCCGCCCGGCCTGGTCGGTGGTCCGTTCTGTACACACTGCGGGCACACTGCGGGCACACTGCAGTGAGGGAATCGGGCCGAACGAGCGAGTGCTCCGGGCTCAACTTGAAGTCGCCCCCGTCGTTGAGGCATACTTCTCAGGTTGCCCTTTGGCGGGGCCGTGCTTTCGTGCGGCCTCGACTCGGTGGAAGCGGAACAGTGTGACGATCATCAACGGTCGTTCCCGGACCCCCGCAGAAGCCTGGCCGGAGGCGGCGGCGTCGCGGTGGAGACATCGCGGCGGAACCACCTGAACATCAGCACGAACAGCAAGTGTCGCGCTCAACCGAGCGCGGCCGGTCCACCTGCGTCCGCCGGAAGTTTCGGGGCGGACGCGTGAGCTGTGAGGGCGACACGCCCGACCGCGTGGACCGGTGAACCCCGGACAGATGAACAGTGGCGGCGGACCTCGGTCCGCCCGGGCGAAGGCGCGCGTGCGCCGGCGACCGAGCAAGACAGGCGCGGGGTCACCCGCGAGTGGCGACAGTGCGGGAAACCGCAACAAGTGAGAAGGACGGCAAGCGTGGCGGGACAGAAGATCCGCATCCGGCTCAAGGCCTACGACCATGAGGCGATCGACGCGTCAGCGCGCAAGATCGTCGAAACCGTGACCCGTACGGGTGCCCGTGTGGTCGGCCCGGTGCCGTTGCCCACGGAGAAGAACGTGTACTGCGTCATCCGCTCGCCGCACAAGTACAAGGACTCGCGCGAGCACTTCGAGATGCGCACGCACAAGCGGTTGATCGACATCCTCGACCCGACACCGAAGACGGTGGACGCGCTGATGCGCATCGACCTGCCGGCGTCCGTGGACGTCAACATCCAGTAAGGGCAGCTGTTCTCGCCCGACTGATTTTCACGTCCACACCGCCCGGCACGGGCGTATGTCACAGCACAGGAGATGGGTACTTCCAACATGGCAAACACGATCAAGGGAATTCTGGGCCACAAGCTCGGGATGACCCAGGTCTTCGATGAGGCGAACCGGGTCGTCCCGGTCACCGTCGTCGCTGCCGGTCCGGTCGTCGTCACCGCCGTCCGCACCCCCGAGACCGATGGTTACAGCGCGGTCCAGTTCGCGTTCGGCGGGATCGACCCGCGCAAGGTGAACAAGCCGGAGGCCGGCCACTTCGCCAAGGCAGGCGTCACTCCGCGCCGGCACATCGCCGAGCTGCGTACCGAGGACGTCTCCGGTTACACGGTCGGTCAGGAGCTGACGGCGTCCGAGGTGTTCGACGCGGGCAACCTGGTCGACGTCACCGGGATCACCAAGGGCAAGGGCTACGCGGGCGTCATGAAGCGGCACGGCTTCAAGGGCCTCGGCGCCGGTCACGGCGTGCAGCGCAAGCACCGTTCGCCGGGTTCCATCGGCGGCTGCTCGACCCCCGGTCGGGTGTTCAAGGGCATGCGGATGGCCGGGCGGATGGGTGGCGACAAGGTCACCACCCAGAACCTGACCGTGCACGCCATCGACGCCGACAAGGGCCTGGTGCTGATCCTCGGCGCCGTCCCCGGTCCGAAGAACGGCGTGGTGTTCATCAAGTCCGCCGTCAAGAACCACAGCAAGGTTGGTGCCTGATGACCACCGTCCAGATCACCACCCCCGCCGGTGCGGCCGACGGCAGTGTCGACCTGCCCGATCACATCTTCGATGTGACCGCGAACGTGCCGTTGATGCACCAGGTTGTCGTCGCACAGCTGGCAGCCGCCCGCCAGGGCACGCACAAGACCAAGACCCGCGGTGAGGTCTCCGGCGGCGGCAAGAAGCCGTACCGCCAGAAGGGCACCGGCCGGGCCCGCCAGGGCTCGACCCGCGCGCCGCAGTTCAACGGCGGCGGCGTTGTGCACGGTCCGACCGTGCACGGCTACGCCCAGCGCACCCCGAAGAAGATGAAGGCCGCCGCCCTGCGTGGTGCCCTGTCCGATCGGGCCCGCGGCGGCAACGTGCACGTGCTCTCCGAGCTCGCCATCGGTGACACCCCGTCCACCAAGACGGCCATGGGTGCGCTCAAGGCGGTCTCCGGTGCGAAGAACATCCTCGTGGTGCTCAGCGCCGAGGACGTCACCGGCTGGAAGAGCCTGCGCAACGTCCCCGAGGTGCACCTGATCACCGCCGGGCAGCTCAACACCTACGACGTGCTGGTCAGCGACGACGTGGTCTTCACCAAGCAGGCCCTGGACGAGTTCGTCGCGGCAACGGGCAAGCGCGGATCGCAGGATTCCGAGCCGGCTTCGGCGGGTCGCCACGCGGCGATCGACGCCGACGAGCCGATCACGTTGTCCAAGAAGTCCGCAGCACAGGACGAGGACGACACCGTCGCAGCCGATGAGGCCGCCAGCACTGGGGAGGACGCGAAATGATCGCCGATCCGCGGGACATCATCCTTCGCCCGGTTGTGTCCGAGAAGAGCTATGGCCTGCTGGAATCCGGCAGCTACACCTTCGAGGTGCACCCGGACGCGAACAAGACGCAGGTCAAGATCGCCATCGAGAAGATCTTCGACGGGGTCAAGGTCATCTCGGTGAACACGCTGAACCGGCAGGGCAAGCGCAAGCGCACCCGCGCCGGCTACGGCCAGCGCAAAGCCACCAAGCGCGCCATCGTCACGCTGTCCAAGGACAGCAAGCCGATCGACGTCTTCTCGGGCGCCTGAGCGGGGTTAGGGAAAAACCATGGGTATCCGTAAATACAAGCCGACGACCCCCGGTCGTCGTGGCTCCTCGGTGGCCGATTTCGCCGAGGTCACCCGCGACACCCCGGAGAAGTCGCTGGTCCGTCCGCTGCACTCCAAGGGCGGCCGCAACGTGCACGGACGGGTCACCGCCCGGCACCAGGGCGGCGGTCACAAGCGTGCCTACCGGGTGATCGACTTCAAGCGGGCGGAGAAGGACGGTGTGCCGGCCAAGGTCGCGCACATCGAGTACGACCCGAACCGCACCGCCCGGATCGCGTTGCTGCACTTCGCCGACGGCGACAAGCGCTACATCATCGCGCCGAACAAGCTGTCGCAGGGCGACACCATCGAGACCGGCGCCAGCGCCGACATCAAGCCGGGCAACAACCTGCCGCTGCGCAACATCCCGGTCGGCACCGTCGTGCACGCCATCGAGCTCCGGCCCGGCGGTGGCGCGAAGATCGCCCGCTCGGCCGGTTCCAAGGTCCAGCTGGTGGCCAAGGACGGGCCGTACGCCCAGCTCCGGATGCCGTCCGGCGAGATCCGCAACGTCGACGTGCGCTGCCGCGCCACGGTCGGCGAGGTCGGTAACGCCGAGCAGGCGAACATCAACTGGGGCAAGGCCGGCCGGATGCGTTGGAAGGGCAAGCGCCCGTCCGTCCGCGGTGTCGCGATGAACCCGGTCGATCACCCGCACGGTGGTGGCGAGGGCAAGACCTCCGGTGGTCGTCACCCGGTCAACCCGGGCGGCAAGCCGGAGGGCCGCACCCGCCGGCCGAACAAGGCCAGCGACGACCTGATCGTGCGTCGTCGCCGCAAGGGTGGCAAGAAGCGCTGATGAGTAGACAGCTGAATCTCCGCAAGACCAATTCGACAACCGTCGCCATCAGAGCAGGAAGGTAGGCAAGAGATGCCCCGCAGTCTCAAAAAGGGTCCGTTCATCGACGACCACCTGCTCAAGAAGGTGGACGCCGCGAACGACAAGGGTTCCAAGTCGGTCATCAAGACCTGGTCCCGACGCTCGACGATCATCCCCGACATGCTCGGGCACACGATCGCCGTGCATGACGGCCGCAAGCACGTCCCGGTGTTCGTCACCGAGTCGATGGTCGGGCACAAGCTCGGCGAGTTCGCTCCGACGCGGACCTTCAAGGGCCACATCAAAGACGACCGTCGCGCACGGCGTGGCTGAGAAGGGACGCCGAGATGAGTAAGAAGCAGGCAGTGGAAGAACTGCCCCGCTCCAGGGCGACGGTGCGTTACGCGCGCCTCACCCCGATGAAGGCCCGTCGCGTGGTCAACCTGATCCGCGGGCGCTCTGCCGCCGACGCCGCCGCGATCCTGCAGTTCTCCCCGCAGGCCGCAAGCGAGCCGGTTGCCAAGCTGCTCGCCTCGGCGGTGGCCAACGCGGAGAACAACCAGAGCCTCGACCCGTCGACGTTGATTGTCGACACCGCCTACGTGGACGAGGGACCGACACTCAAGCGGTTCCAGCCGCGTGCGCAGGGCCGGGCGTTCCGGATCCGCAAGCGGACGTGCCACATCACCATCGAACTGGTTTCGGTCGACGCGAACGCGAACCAGTCCAAGAGTGCGAAGGGAAGGACCCGCTAGTGGGTCAGAAGATCAACCCGCACGGGTTCCGCCTCGGTATCACCACCGACTGGAGCTCCCGCTGGTACGCCGACAAGTCCTACGCCGACTATGTCAACGAGGACGTCCAGATCCGCAAGCTGATGTCCAAGGGACTCGACCGGGCGGGCATCTCCAAGGTGGAGATCGAACGCACCCGTGACCGGGTCAGGGTGGACATCCACACCGCCCGCCCTGGCATCGTCATCGGTCGTCGTGGCGCAGAGGCCGACCGCATCCGCGGCCAGCTCGAGAAGCTCACCGGCAAGCAGGTCCAGCTGAACATCCTCGAGGTGCGCAACCCCGAGTCCGATGCCCAGCTGGTCGCCCAGGGTGTGGCCGAGCAGCTGTCCAACCGGGTCAGCTTCCGCCGCGCGATGCGCAAGTCCATGCAGTCCGCACAGCGGTCGCCGCAGGTCAAGGGCATCCGGATCCAGTGCTCCGGTCGCCTGGGTGGCGCCGAGATGAGCCGCAGCGAGTTCTACCGCGAGGGACGCGTGCCACTGCACACCCTGCGTGCGGACATCGACTACGGCTTCTTCGAGGCCAAGACCACCTTCGGCCGGATCGGTGTGAAGGTCTGGATCTACAAGGGCGACAAGTCCGGCACCCTCGGTGAGCAGCGCGCGGCCGAGGCCGCAGCCGCCCAGCGTGGCGCCGGTGGTGGCGCCCGTGGCCGTACCGACGACCGGGCCGAGCGTCCCGCGCGTCGTCGTTCCGGCTCGTCCGGTACCACGCCGACGTCCACCGACGCCGGCCGCGCGGCCGTCGAGGAGAACCCCGAGGCGATCCCGGCGACCGAAGAAACGACAGGGGTCTGATCCACATGTTGATTCCCCGCAGGGTCAAGCACCGCAAGCAGCACCGGCCCAACCGGGTCGGCATGGCCAGCGGTGGTACCCAGGTCACGTTCGGCGATTTCGGCATCCAGGCCCTTGAACCGGCCTATGTGACGAACCGCCAGATCGAGTCGGCCCGTATCGCCATCAACCGGCACATCAAGCGTGGCGGCAAGGTCTGGATCAACATCTACCCGGACCGCCCGCTCACCAAGAAGCCGGCCGAGACCCGCATGGGTTCCGGCAAGGGTTCGCCCGAGTGGTGGGTGGCCAACGTCAAGCCGGGCCGGGTGTTGTTCGAGATGAGCTACCCGTCCGAAGCCGTTGCCCGCGAGGCACTTCGCCGCGCGATCCACAAACTGCCGATGAAGTGCCGCATCGTGACCCGGGAGGGTGGTGATTCCTGATGGCGACAACCGAAACCGCTGCCAACGAGCTGCGGGAGCTGGGCGCCGACGAGCTCGTGCTGCGTCTGCGTGAGTCCAAGGAGGAGTTGTTCAACCTCCGTTTCCAGATGGCCACCGGCCAGATGGACAACAACCGCCGGCTGCGTACGGTCCGGCACGACATCGCCCGGATCTACACCGTGATGCGCGAGCGCGAGCTCGGGCTCTCGACCGGTCCGGATGAATTGGCCAATGAAGGAGGTGCCGCGTGAGCGAGCAGCCAGAGGTTACTGCCGCGAGCTCGGAGGACACCCCCGAGGTGACCGGCACGACAGTGTCCGAAAACGCGGCGAAGAAGCGTGGCGACCGCAAGACCCGCGAGGGCATGGTCGTCTCGGACAAGATGGAGAAGACCATCGTCGTCGAGCTCGAGGACCGGGTGAAGCACCCGCGCTACTCGAAGGTCATCCGCCGGACCACCAAGGTCAAGGCGCACGACGAGAACGGGACCGCCGGCGTCGGCGACCGCGTTCTGCTCGCCGAGACCCGCCCGTTGTCGGCCACCAAGCGCTGGCGCCTGGTGACCGTTCTCGAGCGGGCCCAGTAACACCTGAAGTTGTGCCTGTCGCTCACCGAGTGGCCGGCAGTAGGAAATGAAAAGACCAGTGCTTGCAGGCGGCGAAACTTCCGGCGAGCGCACATCGCAAAGGTTGGGACTGACGTGATTCAGCAGGAGTCAAGGCTCCGGGTCGCCGACAACACGGGCGCCAAAGAGATCCTGTGCATCCGCGTGCTCGGCGGCTCCGCCCGTCGGTACGCCGGCATCGGCGACATCATCGTGGCGACCGTCAAGGACGCCATTCCCGGTGCCGGGGTGAAGAAGGGTGACGTCGTCAAGGCCGTCATCGTGCGCACCGTCAAGGAGAAGCGTCGCGCTGATGGCTCGTACATCAAGTTCGACGAGAATGCCGCCGTGCTGCTCAAGGGCGACGGCGACCCGCGTGGCACCCGCATCTTCGGGCCGGTCGGCCGCGAGCTGCGCGACAAGAAGTACATGAAGATCATTTCGTTGGCGCCGGAGGTGCTGTAGTCATGGGACTCAAGGTGAAAAAGGGCGACACCGTCCTGGTCATCGCGGGTAAGGACAAGGGTGCCAGGGGCAAGGTCATCCAGGCCTACCCCGATGCCAACCGCGTCCTGGTCGAGGGTGTCAACCGGATCAAGAAGCACACGAAGGTCTCGACGACCCAGCGTGGTGCCAAGACCGGCGGCATCGTGACCCAGGAAGCGCCGATCCACATCTCGAACGTGCAGGTCGTGGACGGCGACAACAAGCCGACCCGGGTCGGCAAGCGCGTCGATTCTGAAGGCCGCAACGTTCGCGTGTCGCGGCGCACGGGTAAGGACCTCTGACATGACTGCGGTAACAGAGAGCACAGCGGTGACCCCGCGACTCAAGACCAGGTACAACGACGAGGTCCGCGCTGCCCTGCAGCAGGAGTTCGACTTCGCCAACGTGATGCAGATCCCGGGTGTGGTCAAGGTCGTCGTCAACATGGGCGTCGGCGAGGCGGCTCGGGACGCGAAGCTGATCGAAGGCGCCGTTCGCGACCTGGCGACCATCACCGGTCAGAAGCCGGTCGTCCGCAAGGCGACCAAGTCGATCGCGCAGTTCAAGCTGCGCGAGGGCATGCCGATCGGTGCCAAGGTCACCCTCCGGGGCGACCGGATGTGGGAGTTCCTGGATCGGCTGCTGACCATCGCGCTGCCCCGTATCCGTGACTTCCGCGGCCTGTCGGCCAAGCAGTTCGACGGCAACGGCAACTACACCTTCGGGCTCAACGAGCAGTCGATGTTCCACGAGATCGACATCGACCGGATCGATCGCCCCCGCGGCATGGACATCACGGTCGTCACCACGGCCAAGACGGACGACCAGGGACGCGCGCTGCTCAAGCAGCTCGGCTTCCCCTTCAAGGAGAACTGATCATGGCGAAGACCGCGTTGATCAACAAGGCCAAGCGCAAGCCCAAGTTCAAGGTGCGCGGCTACACCCGTTGCAACCGCTGCGGGCGCCCGCACTCGGTGTACAAGAAGTTCGGCCTGTGCCGGATCTGCCTGCGCGAGATGGCGCACGCCGGCGAGCTGCCCGGCGTCACCAAGTCGAGCTGGTAGAGCAGTTCCACCGGCTCGACGCAGGTGGCGCCGTACGTCACAGCGTCACCAAGTCGAGCTGGTAGCAGGCACTTTCTCGTCGGCCTCCGCCAGACGAGTTTCAGACCAAGCGTTTCGCCCCCGCGATCCAGCAGAGATCCGCGTGGGCAACTAATTCGTCACAGGCCTGATCCCGGTGAACCGGGTACAGGAACCAGACGAGAGAGGCACGACCGACATGACCATGACCGATCCGATCGCGGATTTCCTGACCAGGATCCGCAACGCCAACTCGGCGTACCACGACGAGGTCGTGATGCCCTTCTCGAAGCTCAAGGGCAGCATCTCCGACATCCTCGTCAAGGAGGGCTACATCGCCTCCTGGACCACCGCCGACGCCCCCGTGGGCAAGTCGCTGGTCGTCAAGCTCAAGTACGGCCCCAACCGCGAGCGGTCCATCGCCGGAGTGCGCCGGGTGTCCAAGCCCGGGCTGCGGGTCTACGCGCGCTCGACCGAGCTGCCCAAGGTCCTCGGTGGCCTCGGTGTCGCGATCATCTCGACCTCGACCGGTCTGCTGACCGATCGTCAGGCCGCCAAGAAGAAGGTAGGCGGGGAAGTTCTCGCCTACGTCTGGTAGGGGAGGAGCAGACATGTCACGAATCGGACGACTGCCGATTCCCGTCCCGGCGGGTGTCGACGTCACCATCGAAGGACCCAAGGTCACCGTCAAGGGGCCGAAGGGTTCGCTGTCCCACGTCGTGGTCGAACCGATCACGGTCGCCAAGGACTCCGGCGAACTGGTCGTCACCCGGCCGAACGACGAGCGCGACTCGCGTTCGCGGCACGGGCTGACCCGCACGCTGGTCAACAACATGGTCGTGGGCGTCACCCAGGGCTACACCAAGTCGATGGAGATCGTCGGCGTCGGCTACCGCGTCGCGGCCAAGGGATCGGATCTCGAGTTCGCGCTCGGGTACTCGCACCCGGTGCCGGTGCAGGCCCCGCCCGGGATCACCTTCGTCGTCGAGTCCCCGATCAAGTTCCGCGTCGAGGGGATCGACAAGCAGCAGGTCGGCGAGGTCGCCGCGAACATCCGCAAGCTCCGCAAGCCCGACCCGTACAAGGGCAAGGGCGTGCGGTACGCCGGCGAGGTCGTCAGGCGCAAGGTCGGAAAGACAGGTAAGTGATGGCAACCTCCGTTTCCCACGATCGGCGCACCGCTCGCGCCCGGCGGCACTTCCGGCTGCGGAAGAAGGTCACCGGCACGGCGACCCGTCCGCGACTGGTGGTCAACCGGTCCGCCCGGCACATCGCCGTCCAGCTGGTCGACGACTCGGTCGGCCGCACGCTGGTCTCCGCGTCCACCCTCGAGGCCGACCTGCGGGCCGGCGAGGGCGACAAGAGCGCGAAGGCGCGCAAGGTCGGCGAGCTCGTCGGCCGGCGTGCGGTCGAGCTCGGCGTGACCGCCGTGGTGTTCGACCGTGGTGGCGATGCCTACCACGGCCGGATTGCCGCTCTCGCCGATGGCGCCCGCAGCGCCGGGCTGGAGTTCTGATGAACAACGCACACAGCAGTTTCGCAAGCATGATCGAGAGGGATATCTGATGCCCGGAGCACAACGCGGCGGCTTCGGCGGCGGCGACCGCGGCAACGACCGCGCCGGTGGGACCGGCGATCGTCGGGACCGCCGCGGCGGTCGTGACGGCCGTCGCGACGCCCCCGTCGAGAAGAACCCGCTGCTCGAACGCATCGTCGTCACCAACCGTGTCGCCAAGGTGGTCAAGGGTGGACGTCGGTTCTCCTTCACCGCCCTTGTCGTCGTCGGTGACGGTGACGGCAGTGTCGGCGTCGGCTACGGCAAGGCCAAGGAGATCCCCGCGGCCATCGCCAAGGGCGTCGAAGAGGCCAAGAAGCACATGTTCAAGGTGCCGCGCATCGCGCTGACCATCCCGCACCCGGTTCAGGGTGAGGCGGCGGCCGGTGTGGTGCTGCTCCGTCCGGCCTCGCCCGGTACCGGCGTCATCGCCGGCGGCCCGGTGCGCGCCGTGCTGGAGTGCGCCGGGATCCACGACGTGCTGTCCAAGTCGCTCGGCTCGGACAACCCGATCAACATCGTGCACGCCACCATCCAGGCGCTGAAGAACCTGCAGCGCCCGGAAGAGGTCGCGGCCCGTCGTGGCCTGCCGATCGAGGACGTCGCGCCCGCCGCCATGCTGCGGGCCCGCGCCGGACAGGGGGTCTGAGATGGCTCTCAAGGTCACCCAGGTCCGTTCGACCATCGGCAACAAGCGGCCCGCCCGCGAGTCGGTGCGCTCGCTCGGCCTGAAGCGGATCCACCACAGTGTCGTCGTCCCGGACAACGCCACCAACCGTGGCTACATCAACCGCGCGACGCACCTGCTGTCGGTTGAAGAGGTCGCTGAAGGAAGTGAAAAGTAATGCCTATCAAGGTCCACCACCTGCGCCCGGCGCCCGGTGCGAAGACGGCCAAGACCCGGGTGGGTCGCGGCGAGGCGTCCAAGGGTAAGACCGCCGGTCGCGGTACCAAGGGCACCGGCGCCCGGAAGAACGTTCCGGCCGGTTTCGAGGGCGGACAGCTGCCGCTGCACATGCGGCTGCCGAAGCTCAAGGGCTTCAAGAACCGCTTCCGCACCGAGTTCCAGGTCGTCAACATCGGTCAGCTGGCCACCCTGTTCCCGTCCGGTGGCTCGGTCGGCATTGCCGAACTGGTCTCGGCCGGCGCGGTCCGCAAGGGCGAGCTGGTCAAGGTTCTCGGCGACGGGGACCTGGACGGTGTCTCCCTGCAGGTGACGGCGAACGCGTTCTCCGGCTCCGCCAAGGAGAAGCTCGCCGCCGCCGGTGGCAGCGCCACCACGGTCTGAGCTGTTCAGACCACCAGCCGAAAGCCACTGCAGCTCGCCTTCCACCGAAGGCCGGGCGCGGTGGCTTTCGGCGTCTGGGGCGATGATGTCGCCACCATCTCGTGATCATCACCCGTCCTGGAAGGCGAACCATGCCAGTCGTCAGCACCAGCGTGACCACGCACCTGAGCCCGGCCGAGGTGCTCCGGATCTTGACCGATTTCGGCCCGGCCAGGGCGAAAGCCTTTCCGCAGGTGGACGATTCCAACCTCACCCTGCACGATTCCGGTGACGGCTGGGCGGACGTCACCGAGGGCAACAAGATCGGCTGGGAACGTGAGCGCTACGAATGGGACGCAGAGGCGGGCATCATCTCCGCGGTGACCACCGAGTCCAACCTGTGGGGGCCGGGCAGCCGGTGGGACTACACACTCACCCCGCAGGGCACCGGCACCCTGGTCGAGATCCGGCTGGAACGGCACGCCAAGGGACTGCTGGGCCATCTGGTCGGCGCGCTGGTGCCGCTCGGCGGCAAGCGCATGATCAGCTCGAGCTTCGCCAAGGCGCTCGACGGGTCCTGACCCGGGGTTGCCCGGGCCTGGCAACAGGGCCAGCATCAACCTCGAACCCCTGAGCTGATGAACCACTGAGTTGATGACCAACGAACTACTCGAACTCTTTCCGCCCGGCAGCGCTGTCGAGCAGGACGGCATGCTGGCCATCGGCGGTTGCCGGGCCGACCGGCTCGCGGCCGAGTACGGCACCCCGGTGCTGGTCGTCGCCGAGTCGGCGCTGCGGGCCCGGGCGGACGAGTACCGCACCGAGCTGACTTCCCGGTGGCCCAACTCGCGAGTGGTGTTCGCCTCCAAGGCGTTTCCCTGCACCGCGGTGCAGAAGGTGATGGTCCAACAGGGTCTCGGCCTGGACGTCGCGGGCGGCGGCGAGATTCTCACGGCGCTCAAGGCCGGCGTCGACCCGGCGTTGATCGTGTTGCACGGCAACGCCAAGAGCACCGAGGAACTCACCCTGGCGGTCGGCAACGGAGTGGGTCTGGTGGTCGTCGACGGCACGGACGACGTCGACCGGCTGGAGGCGATCGTCCCCGCCGGTCGCACCCAGGACGTGCTGGTGCGGATCATCCCCGGCGTCACGGCCGACACCCATGCCCACGTGCTGACCGGGCACGAGGGTTCCAAGTTCGGCCTGTCGCCGGCTGCGGCCGCCGACCTGATCCGCCGGATCGAGGCCAGTGACAGGGTCCGGATGCAAGGCGTGCACGCCCATGTCGGCTCGCAGATCCTGCAGGCGGAACCGCTGGCGGCCGCTGTCGCGCCGTTGCGGGCACTCGGCGAGTTCCCGATCTACGACCTCGGAGGCGGGCTGGGCGCCCGCTACACCTGGGCGGACCGTCCGCCGTCGGTCGCGGAGTACCTCGACGTGCTGATCGGCGCCGCCCGGGAGCACCTGCCGGCCCAGGCGCAGATCATCGTCGAACCGGGCCGCAGCATGGTGGCGACCTGCGCCGCGACGATCTACCGGGTGATCACCGTGAAACGCGGCACCACGACGTTCGTCGCCGTCGACGGCGGGATGGGCGACAACATGGAGGTCGCGCTGTTCGACCAACGCTTCGAGGCGGCCATCGCCGGCCGGCTCGACGCCACCGGCGGCGACCTGGTGACCGTCGTCGGCCGGCACTGCGAGAGCGGTGACGTTCTGGTGGACGGGGTGCCGTTGAACTCGCCCAGGGTCGACGACCTGCTGGCCGTTCCGGCCACCGGCGCCTATTGCTTCACCATGTCCAACAACTACAACGGCAACCGCCGCATCCCGGTTGTCTTTGCGCAGCAGGGCAGCTCGCGGTTGGTGGTGCGCCGCGAGACCTGGGACGAACTGAGCGTGCGCGACGTCGGGTGAGCTGCCAGACTTCCGGATTGTCCGATCCCTGACCAGAGTGGCCCAGGTGAGCGCACTGGGAGGCATCCCATGTCGTCGATGACCCAGAAACTGTTCCGGCGCAAGCCGGTCGTGGAGATGGAGGCGGAGACCGGCAGCGAGACGGGCAGCAGCGAACTGTCCCGCAGTATCGGCCTTTTCCAACTATCGATGTTCGGTGTCGGCGCGACGATCGGCACCGGGATCTTCTTCATCCTGTCCGAGGCGGTGCCGATCGCCGGGCCGGCCGTCATCTGGTCGTTCGTGATCGCCGGGGTGGTCGCCGGTCTGACTGCGGTCTGCTACGCCGAACTCGCCGGCGCCGTCCCGGTGTCCGGCTCTTCGTACTCCTACGCCTACGCCACCATCGGCGAGTTGCCGGCGATGGCCGTTGCCGGCTGCCTGCTGCTGGAGTACGGGGTGTCCGGCGCCGCCGTCGCCGTCGGTTGGTCGCAGTACCTGAATCAGTTGCTGGGCAACCTGTTCGGCATCGAGATCCCGGAGGCGCTGTCGCAGGCACCGGAACAGGGCGGGATCATCAATCTGCCCGCGGTGATCCTGATCGCGCTCTGCGCCTTGTTGCTGATCCGTGGTGCCAGCGAATCCGCGACGGTGAACACGGTGATGGTGCTGATCAAGATCGGCGTGCTGATCATGTTCATCGGCATCGGCATCACCGGCTGGAACTCGGACAACCTGGCCGACTTCGCCCCGTTCGGGATGTCCGGCATCACCGCCGCGGCCGGCATCATCTTCTTCTCCTACATCGGGCTGGACGCCGTGTCCACGGCCGGTGAAGAGGTGAAGGACCCGCACAAGACGATGCCGCGGGCGATCATGATCGCGCTGGTCACCGTCACCGCGCTGTATGTGATGGTCTGCCTGGTCGCCGTCGCCGCCCAGCCCTACACCGAGTTCGAAGGCCAGGAGGCCGGTCTGGCACAGATCCTGGAGAACATCACCGGCTCCACCTGGCCGGGCACCGTGCTGGCCGCCGGCGCGGTGATCTCGATCTTCAGCGTGACCCTGGTGGTGATCTACGGCCAGACCCGGATCCTGTTCTCGATGGCCAGGGACGGGATGATCCCCGAGCTCTTCCACCGGGTGAACCCGCGCACCAGGACGCCCGTGCCGAACACGATCATCGTGGCCACCCTGATCGCGCTGCTGGCGGGCCTGATCCCGATCGACTTCCTGGCCGAGATGACAAGCGTCGGCACACTTGTCGCCTTCACCGTCGTCTCGATCGCGGTGATGGTGCTCCGCTACCGACAACCGGAACTGCCGCGGACGTTCAAGGTGCCGTTCTTCCCGGTGACGCCGATCCTGGCCGTCCTCGGCTGCCTGTGGATCATCAAGGACCTGCGTCCGGTGACGTTGTTGATCTTCCTGATCTGGACCGCGGTCGTGCTGGCGTGGTACTTCACGTACGGCCTCAAGCATTCTCATCTCGGCCGTCACGAGCACGTCGGCCTGCTGGACGATCACGCCGCACCGGCCCGTCCCGACGACACTCCGACGAAAGGCCAGAACCCCGATGCATGAGGTCGACCAGACGACGGAACAGATGGTGCGCAGTGTGCTCGCCTACGCCGAGAACCGGCTGCGGATGGACCCGGTGCCGCTGGACAAGGGCACCAGATCGGCGGCCGACCTCCACCACGTGCTGGACGGGATCATCCGCGACCGCCCCCGGTCGCCGGACGAGGTGCTGGGCGTGTACTCGTCGGTGATCGCGCCGAGCATCATCTCGGCCGACAGCCCCCGGTTCCTCGGCTTCATCCCGGCCGCGCCCACCAAGGCCAGCCTGCTGTTCGACATGCTGGTCTCCTGCGCCTCGATCCAGGGCATCTCCTGGCTGGAGGCCTCCGGGGCGATCGCCGCCGAGAACACCGTGCTCCGGCTGATCGCCGACGAGGCCGGCATGCCGGCGAGCGCGGGCGGGTGCTTCGTCTCCGGCGGGTCGGCCGGCAACCTGTCGGCGATCGCGGTGGCCAGGGAGACCGGCAAGAAGCGGCTCGGGGAGGCGGCAGGGGGCCGCCGGCTGCGGGTCGTGGTGGGGACCGATGCGCACTCCTCGATCGTGAACACGCTCCGGTTGCTCGAGATGGACGCGTTGGTGGTGGCGACACCCGATCACCGGTTGACCGCAGAGACGGTGCTGGCGGCCATCGACAGGGAGCAGGACATCACCGATGTGGTCGCGGTGATCTGCACGTCGGGGACCACCAACGCCGGCATCGTCGACGACCTGGCCGGCGTCGGGGCGATCGCCAGGGAACGCGGGTGGTGGTTCCACGTCGACGGCGCCTACGGCGGATCGGGAATCTTCGCCCCCTCGTTGCGGCACAAGTACGACGGCATCGAGCTGGCGGACTCCTTCATCCTCGACCCGCACAAGTGGCTGTTCACCCCGTTCGACTGCTGTTCGCTGCTCTACCGCGAGCCCGAACTGGCCAGGGCCACGCACACCCAGGACGCGTCCTACCTCGACGTCATCCATACGGCCGACGGCGAGTGGAACCCGACCGACTACGCCTACCACCTCACCCGGCGGGCCCGCGGTCTCCCGTTGTGGTTCTCGCTGGCGGTCAACGGGGTCGACGCCTACCGGGAGGCGATCGAGACCGCTGCGTCGCTGGCATTGCAGACCGCCGAGCTGATCAAGGCGACCCCGCACCTGGAGCTGATCCGGGAACCGGACCTGGGCGTCGTGCTGTTCCGGCGGATCGGCTGGGAGCCGGCCGACTACGACGCCTGGGCGCAGGCGCTGCACAGCGAGGAGATCGCCTTCATCCCGCCGAGCAAATGGGAGGGCGAGACGGTCGGCCGGTTCGCGTTCCTGCACCCGCACACCACGATGGAACTGGTGCAGGAGATCCTCGACCGGACCGCCTGAGCGGCCCGAACGCCGGGCCGGAGGGCGGCGTCGAAGGGCAGGGAGCGGGCAACGAATGTCCGTCCCGGCGACTGCGTAGGTTAGAGTCGAAGGCTGCAGTCGGCGCCACGCCGGCACTGCGATGATGCCCGCAGGACTTGTCCTGGCATCTTCGCGTGCCGACACGGTGCCTGTCAGGACACGGTGCACAGCCGTGATCGGAAGACGGAGGTCCGGTCGGTCGACCGGGTGTCCGCCACCGGCCCGTTCCCACCGGGGTCGGTGTAGCCAGGAGGATCATTGCTCGCCGCTTTCGCTTCGGCGCTGAAGACGCCCGATCTGCGCAAGAAGATCCTCTTCACGCTCGCCATGGTCGCCGTGTACCGGCTGGGTGCCACCATCCCGTCGCCCGGTGTCTCCTACCCCGCCATCAACCAGTGCATCGACGAGGCGGGGTCGGGCAACGACCTGTTCACCGTCCTCAACCTGTTCTCCGGCGGCGCGCTGCTCCGGCTGAGTGTCTTCGCGCTGGGCATCATGCCCTACATCACGGCGTCGATCATCGTCCAGCTGCTGACCGTGGTGATCCCGCGGTTCGAGCAGCTGAAGAAGCTGGGTCAGGCCGGTCAGGCCAAGCTGACCCAGTACACCCGGTACCTGACCATCGGTCTCGGCATCCTGCAGTCCACCGCGTTCCTGGCGCTGGCGATCAACGGGCAGATGTTCCCCGGCTGTTCCACCAACGACCAGATCATCCCGGACCAGAGCGCGTTCGCGCTGATCACCCTGGTGCTGACGATGACGGCCGGCACCGCGGCGATCATGTGGATGGGTGAGCTGATCACCGATCGCGGCATCGGCAACGGCATGTCCATCCTGATCTTCACCTCGATCGCCGCCCGGATCCCGGCCGAGGGCAAGAACGTCCTGGACAACCAGGGCCCGGTGGTCTTCTCCGTGGTGCTGGTGATGGTGCTGGCGATCATCTCGGCCGTGGTGTTCGTCGAGCAGGGTCAGCGCCGCCTCCCGGTGCAGTACGCCAAACGCATGATCGGCCGCAAGATGTACGGCGGCACATCGACCTATCTGCCGTTGAAGGTGAACCAGGCGGGCGTCATCCCGGTCATCTTCGCGACCTCGTTGCTCTACCTGCCGTTGCTGCTGGTGCAGCTGGTGAATCCGACGACGGTGAACGCCGCCGGTGAGCAGGAGGTCAGCGGCTGGGCGCAGTTCATGCAGCTCTACGTGATCAATCAGGGCAGCTGGGTGCACATCCTGCTGTACTTCTCTCTGATCATCTTCTTCACCTACTTCTATGTCGGGATCACCTTCAACCCGACCGAACGGGCCGACGAGCTGAAGAAGTACGGCGGCTTCATCCCCGGCATCCGGCCCGGCCGGCCGACCGCGGAGTACCTGTCCTTCGTGCTCTCCCGGATCACCCTGCCCGGCTCGATCTATCTGGGCATCGTGGCGATCCTGCCGAACCTGTTCCTGGAACTCACCGGCGAGGGCAACAACCAGAACTTCCCCTTCGGGGGTACCGCCGTGCTCATCATGGTCGGCGTCGGGTTGGATACGGTCAAACAGATCGAGACCCAGCTGATGCAGCGCAACTACGAAGGGTTCCTTCGCTGATGAGAGTTCTGATCGTCGGCCCGCAGGGCGCGGGTAAAGGCACCCAGGCCGCCCTGCTGTGCGACAACCTGAAGATCCCGCACATCTCCACCGGCGACATCTTCCGGGCGAACGTCACGGCCGGCACCGAACTCGGCGTACTCGCGAAGAAGTACATGGACGCCGGCGACCTGGTCCCGGACGAGGTGACCAGCGCGATGGTCAAGGCGAGGCTGGAGGAGTCGGACGTCGACGGCGGGTTCCTGCTCGACGGCTTCCCGCGCACCGTTCCGCAGGCGGAATGGCTCGGCGGCGTGCTGCACGAGAAGAACCACGACCTTGATGCGGTGCTGCTGCTGGAGGCGCCCGACGAGGTGCTGATGGAGCGCATGCTGGCCCGCGGCCGGGCGGACGACACCACGGAGGCGATCTCCCGCCGGCTCGCGCTGTACCACTCCGAGACGACCCCGCTGCTCGAGCACTACGCGAACGTGCTCGTCGCGATCAACGGCGTCGGCCCGGTCGAAGAAGTTCAGCAACGCGCACTGGCCGCGTTGAACAGCAAGCTCGGCAGCTCCGACACCAGCGAGGGCGATCCCGAGCAGAGCGCCTCGGCGTAGGTCCTCGCCGATGGTGGAGCGGGGTATCCAGCTCAAGACCCGGGGTGAGCTGCAGGCGATGCGGGCGTCCGGGCTCGTCCTGGCCGACGCGATCGCCAAGGGCAGGGCCGTCGTCGCCCCCGGTGTCAGCACCCTCGAGGTGAACGACGCGGTGGCCGAGGTGATCGCCGCGGCCGGAGCGACCAGCAACTTCCTGCACTACGGCGCGCGTGGCGTCGACCCGGGATTCCCGGCGACCATCTGTGCGTCGGTGAACGACGAGGTGGTGCACGGCATCCCCGCGGCCGGCCGCATCCTGCGAGTGGGTGACCTGTTCACGATCGACGCCGGCTGCATCCTGGACGGTTGGCACTCCGATTCCGCGGTGTCGGTGCACGTGGGCGAGCCGCCCGACGACGAACAGGGGATGGCCGAGGTCGACCTGATCAACGCCTGCGAGCGGGCGATGTGGGCCGGCATCTCCGCGGCCCGCTCCGGCGGTCGGCTCGGCGACGTCTCGTGGGCGATCGAGAATTCCGTGCACCGATCGGGCGCCGAGGACGGCCGGCGGTACGGATCGGTCGCCGGGTACGGCGGCCACGGCATCGGAACGGCGATGCACATGGCGCCGTTCGTGGCGAACCAGGGCAAGAAGGGCAAGGGGCCGAGGCTGATCGCCGGAACAGCCCTGGCAATCGAGCCGATGATCACCCTGGGCAAGCCGGCGACCCGGGAACTGGCCGACGGCTGGACAGTCGTCACCAGGGACGGGGCGCGCGCCGCCCACTGGGAACACTCGATCGCCATCACCGACGACGGCGTCAGCGTGCTGACCGCCGTGGACGCCGGAACCGCCGGGCTCGCCCCCTTCGGGATCACCCCGGTTTTCCTGGACTAGCGGAGCTCATTTCGTGCCTTCGACCGCCGAGGCGGAGCAGCGGCCCTGGTTGATCGCTGCGGCGTCCCGCGGGGCGCCGATCTTCGTGCTGATCACCACCCTGCTCTGCGCGATCACCCTGGCCGTCGGTTACGCGAACAAGGCGCGCTGTATCGGCCCGGAATTCGACAGCTCCGGTCGTAGCGAGCCCGACTACGGCATCCGGGTGGCCCGGGACGTCTGCTACTCGGATCTGCAGCAGCTCTGGATCGGCCGGGACATCGACCGGCATGTCTTCCCGTACGTCAACGGCGGCTACAACAAGGTCACCGAACAGCTTTACGGCGGCGCCGTCGAGTACCCGGTGCTCACCGGGCTGGCCATCTATCTGGCGGCGATCCCGTCGTCCACTGACGGTGATTTCCTGCTGTTCTCGGCGATCCTGCTGGCGATCGCCGGCCTGCTGACCGCGGCGGTGCTGGCCTGGCTGGCCGGGCTGCGGTCGTGGTGGTACGCGCTGGCGCCGCCGCTGGTTCTCTACGCTTTCCACAACTGGGACCTGTTCGCCGTCTGCGCCACGGTGGTCGCCTTTGCGATCCTGCTGCGGGCCGGCCGCGCCTCGGGCACCGGGACGATCGGCCGACCCGGGCCGTTGGTGGTGGCGGCCATCGCGCTCGGGGTGGGTGCGGCGTTCAAGATCTATCCGATGATGTTCGCGCTGCCGGTGGCGTTGTGGCTGGGCGGCGGCGGTTGGCAACCCGCCGGCATCCGTTGGCGGCGGGCCGGGGCCAGGTGGCTGGTCGCTGCGGCGTTCGCCGGCGGCACCGCCGTGGTCTTCGCGCTGATCAACCTGCCGTTCCTCGTCGCCGGTCCGAGCGGCTGGTGGGCCTCGTTCCAGTTCCAGTGGAGCCGGCCGATCGACCTGACCACGAACACCATCTGGTTCTGGGGTGCCCGGCCCTACAGCGATTCGTCCAACGACGCCGTCCAGCACGACCTGGCGATGCTCGCCACCATCACCACGCTCGCAGCGCTGCTGCTGGCCTGCGCGCTCGGGTGGCTGCGTTACCGGCGGGACGGGGCTTATCCGTGGCTGCCGGTCTGCGCCGCCATGGTGTGCGGTTATCTGCTGTTCAACAAGGTCCACTCGCCGCAGTTCGCGCTCTGGCTGCTGCCGTTCTTCGTCCTGCTGCGGATCCGCGCCGGCTGGATCCTGGCCTACTTCGTGGCCGATGCGGCCATCGGCATCGGGTTCTTCCGCTGGCAGTACCTGATCGGCAGCGGCGCGCCGAGCGGTGCCTACGACGCCCTGTCCCCGCAGCTCGTGCTGATCGGGGTGTGGGGCCGGGCTGCGCTGCTGATCGCCTTGTTCGTGGTGTTCCTGCGCTCGCAGGTGGTGCAGTTGCCGCCGCTCCCGGCATCCGACGACGCCGATGAGCGGTCGCGCCAGTTGGTCGTCGACCCCTGACGGATGTCAGCAGTCGCTCAACGGGACGGCAGCGCACCGGTCGCGACGACCTCGTCCGCGACGTCGCGCAGCTTGCGCTGCAGCAATTGGCTGACCGTGGACAGCAACTCGAACGCGGTCTCGCTGTCCACCTTGCGGGAGGCCATCAGCACACCGACCGCGGTGCCGATCCGGCGATTCGAGGACAACGCGGCCTCCAGGTTCTCTGCGCGTTCGCGGAGTTGGATCAGCGAATGTTCGTGCCGGCGGTGCAGTTCGACGGTCGACCGCACCCTGGCCAACAGCTCGATCGGCTCGAACGGCTTCACCAGATAGTCGTCGGCGCCCAGCGACATCCCCTCGGCGATCGACTCCGGCCCGGCCCTCGCGGTCAACAGCATCACCGGGATCCACTGGGAGCCGTCGCCCGCCCGCAGCATGCGCAGCAGGTCGAGCCCGCCCCTGGCCGGCATCATCACGTCGGAGAGCACCAGGTCCGGAGTGCCCGGGTGAGAGAGCGCGGCATCCACCGTCGCACACGGGTGGACCGACCAACCGTCCTGACGCAGCAACCGGGTCAGGTACCCGCGCATGTCGGCGTTGTCCTCGACCACCAGCAGCCGCCCCTGCCTGTCCGCCGCCGCCGATTCGCCGGCCGGACCCAGCTCGTCGGCCGCTGGACCGGACGACGGCGCCGACCACTGGGCGGCGTCGGCCAGGAACATCTCGCCGATGTCCTGCGGCAGCTCATGGGGTCGGGCCGCGCCCGCAGAAGTCGCCGGGACGGTGACGTCGAAGGTGGAGCCCGTGCCGAGCGCACTGTCCACCCGGATCGTGCCGCCGTGCGCCCGCACCAGGTCGGCGACCAGCGAGAGACCGATGCCCGCGCCTTCGCCGGTTCGTGCAGGCTGATCGACGACCCGGTGGAACCGGTCGAAGATCAACGGGATCTCCTGCTCCGGGATCCCGATGCCGGTGTCCCGCACGGTCAGTCGAGCTAGGTCACCGGCCCGTTCGACCCGGACCGTGATGCCGCCGTGCAGGGTGAACTTGACCGCGTTGGAGAGCAGATTGAGCACGATGTGCGACCACATCTGCCGATCCAGCAGCACCGACAACGCCGGTTCCGGCAGCTCGACCGACAGGGTGAGCCCGGCCGACTCGACGGCCGAACGGAACATGCTGACGCAATCGCCGGTGAGCGAGCCGATGTCGGTCGGTTCGGTGGCCGGGGCCAGCCGGTCGACCTCCCCGCGGGTGACGTCGAGCAGGCCGTCGACCAGCCGTTGCAGACGCCGCGCCGCCCGACGGGCCGCCTGCAGGTCGTGCCGGTACTCGTCCGGCAGACCCAGTGCCGGGTCGTCGAGCACCTGCTGCAGCGGGCCCAGCACCAGGGTCAGCGGGGTGCGGAGCTCGTGACTGATGTTCTGGAAGAACCTGGTCTTCGCGGCGTCGATCTCGGCCAGTGCGGCAACCCGGACCCGCTCGGCCTCGAAGGCCAGCGCGTCGGTGATCGCGATCGAGACATGATCGGCGACCAGGTGGAAGAAGGCGCGATAGTCGGCATCGAACCGGCGGTGCGGGCTGATCCCGAGCACCAGTACGCCGAGCCGCCCGGACCGTCCGTGTTCGACCAGCGGCAGCATCAGCGACGAATCCGGTTCGGCATCGTCCAGCGCGCCGGTCGGGTCGTAGAAGTCCGGGAACTGCTCCCGCATACCGGTGATCAGCAACGGCTCACCGTTCGTTGCGGTCCGCCGCAACCGGGTGCGCGCGACCGGGTTGGTGCCCTCCCGCGGTGGCAGCAGAGCGCCCGGCCGGAAGCCGAAATGATCGATCAACTGCGGCTCGCCGGAGTCGTCCATCAGGTAGATCGATCCGAACGGAACGTCGGCCCGGTTGCCGGCCAGCGCCTTCAGGATCTTGCGGCAGGCGTCGGTCGCCGTGCCGCCGGCGGTGATCGGCACCGACCCCAGTTCGCGCAGGGTGCGCAGCCGCCGGTCGTCAAGTACCTGCGCGGTGACGCCATCGGGATTCTGCACGAAAATGCCCAGCACGGCGCCGGTTTCGTCCCGCACCCCGGACAGCGAGTACGTCTGATAGGTCTCCTCGACGTAGTCCCGGCGGGTGAAGAACATCAGCTGCTCGTCGAAACGCACGCCGTCCTGCCGCCCGTCCAGGATGGACTGGACGACCGGACGCAGGGCATCCCAGACCTCGTGCCAGCACTGCGCCGCCGGTTGCCCGGCGGCGGCAGGGTGTTTGTCTCCGAGGTTGCGCAGGCACGCATCGTTGTAGAGCTGGATGAGATCGGGTCCCCACCACAGCAGCGTCGGCAGCCGCGACCGCAACACCGTCCGGATCGCCGCCACCAGTTCCGGCCGCCAGGAATCGACCGGACCGAGCGCCGTCGCCGACCAGTCGGTGGCCCGCAGCGCGGCCATCGACTCGCCCGGCCCGGCGAACAGCTCCTCGGCCGTCGGGCCGACGCCATCCCCCCTGGTCATGTGCCCAAACCCCCAGTTCCGTGTGACATGACGACCCCCGTCAGTCTCCCGACCGGGAGCGTCGGCGGCAACACGATCGAGAGTGCTCGGGGAAGGATTCGACCAGCGGAAGATGACCGTTTGGGGTGGTTCCGCACAGCGGACCGGCGGGTTAGGCTTTTGTCTTGGTCAAACAGCGGCCATCCCCGTTGACGCCTCGTGTGCGGATCCCGGGTCGACATCGCTGCTGACCGTCGACCTGGTGTCCACTCCACGATGGTCAACTGGCGATCCGGTGTGCGGGGGGCCGCGCGGGTGAGGGGTTCGCGTGGGTGGGTCGGGCATGTGCCGTCGCCGGAAACTGCAGATGGGCCGCATCGCGAGAAGCGATGCGGCCCATCGTGTTTGAGCGGCACTGACGACCAGGCGGTGGTCAGTGGGTGGCGGAGATTTCTTTGGTCTTCTTGTAGGCGGTGGCGTCGGCGCGGTGTTCTTCGGCGGAGTGTTCGTCGAGCATGTCGGTGTCGTCGAAGGGGTCTTCCCCGGTGAACACGCGGTTGGCCTGGGGGCGGTCGATCTCTTTGACCCAGTGCCCGATGACCAGGGTCGCGACGGCGTTACCGGAGAAGTTGGTCAACGCCCGGGCCTCGGACATGAACCGGTCGACCGCGACCACCAACCCGACACCGGGGACCAGGGCCGGGGCGTGGGAGGCCAGCCCGCCGCCGAGGACGGCCAGGCCGGCGCCGGTGACCCCGGCCGCGCCCTTGGACGCGACGATCATGAACACCAGCAGGGACAGCTGCTCGGACCAGGACAGCGGCATGCCCAGGGCGTTGCTGATGAACAACGACGCCATCGTCAAGTACATCGCGGTGCCGTCCAGGTTGAACGAGTACCCGGTCGGGACGACGATCCCGACGACCGGGCGGGACACCCCGAGGTGTTCCAGCTTCGCGATCAACCGCGGCAGCGCGGTCTCCGAGGAGGACGTCGCGACGATCAGCAGGTATTCCTGCCGCAGGTAGTACAACACCTTGAAGATGCTGAACCCGGTGGTGACCTTCAACAACCCACCCAGGATGACCACGATGAACACCAGGCAGGTGGCGTAGAACGTCAGCACGAACAACCCCAGCGCGCCGATCGCGGCCCACCCGGCGTTCCCGACGACGCCGGCGATCGCGCCGAACGCGCCGATCGGGGCGAGCCACATGATCCCGGCCAGGATCTTGAACACCAGCCGCTGCAGCACGGTGACCGCGTTCAGCACCGGCTGCCCCTTGGCACCCAGGGCCTGCACCGCGAACCCGACCAGCAACGCCACGAACAGGGCTTCCAGCACCGACCCGGACGTCAACGCCGACACCAGGGTGGTCGGGATGATGTCGATCAGGAAGTTCCCGGAGGTTTCCACCTCGGGCACCGTGTACGTCGCGGTCGACGCCGCGGTCCTGAGCGCATCACCCGGGGTGATCAGGTTCCCCACCAGCAACCCCAGGAACAGGGCGAACGTGGACATCACGATGAAGTACAACAGGGCAAGGCCGCCGACCTTCCCGACCTGGGAGGCCTTACGGACCGACCCGATGCCCAACACGATGGTGCAGAAGATGATCGGCCCGATCATCATCTTGATCAGGTTCACGAACGCGGTACCGATCACCGCCAACCCCGCGGCCTGCTTCCCGAAGATCAGGCCGACCGCGATACCAGCGACCACCGCGACGATCACCGCCACATACAACCAATGCGTACTGACCTTCTTCCGCTTCACCGGAACCTCAGCCTGCGGATCCGGTGGGGTGGGGGACTGCGTTGTCGTCATGGCGGTTCTCCTCGCTGAGGGGTGACAGGGCGATCAACCACGATCGCCTGCTCACCATCCCACTGATGAGAGCCAGGTCACTGTTGCGTACATAACGAAAACGAGCGATGCGTGCGCGGGGAGTAACGATTTGTCGGTCAGCGCAGATCGACCGGCGCAGGGGCGGCTGTGAGATGGTCGCCGGGTGGGTGCCTTGGAAACCGGGCTGATCGTGGCCGTCGTCGCCGCGGTGATCGCCATCGTGGTGTTGTTCGGCGGCCGGTGGCTGCGCCGGCGGATGCTCGATCCGCCGGGGGTCAGGGCGGCCGCGCAGGCCTTGCGGACCGCCGGGCTCGCCGCGCCGCCGCTCCGCGAAGGGCTGACCAGTTCTTCTGCGGCGCAGGCCCTTCCCTATCTACTGGCGTTGCTGGAGACGCCGGGCGTTGCCCTCTGCGGGCCGGACGGGGCCGTGCTGGGGGCGCAGGGACCTGGTTCGCACCACGCCGAGCAGGTGTCCGACACCGTGCTGCTCGCGCTCCGCACCGACCGTCGACAGCTCGCCACCTGCGCGCCGTGCGGTGCCGCGGGCTGCCAGGTCGCCCGGGCCGTGGTGGTACCGCTGAGCGCGGCCGGCCGGCCGGCCGGCGCGCTGGTGGTGCTCGCGGGGACGGCCGTCGGCCCTTTCCTGGTCAGGGCGAGCGACGAGACGGCCAGGTTCATCGCCACCCAGCTCGAACTGGCCGACCTCGCGGTCTCCAGGGCGGACCTGGCCAGGGCGGAGGTCCGGGCACTGCGGGCGCAGATCTCTCCGCACTTCATCTACAACGCACTGACCACCATCGCCGCCTTCGTCCGCAGCGATCCGGACCGGGCGCGGGAGTTGCTGTTGGAATTCGCCGATTTCACCAGGTACTCGTTCCGGCAGGCCGGTGAGTTCACCACGCTCGCCGACGAGATGGGCAACATCGAGAAGTACCTGACCCTCGAACGGGCCAGGTTCGGCGACCGGCTGCACATCCGCTGGCTGGTCGCGCCGGAGGTGCTCGGGGTGGTGGTGCCGTTCCTGTCCATCCAGCCGCTGGTGGAGAACGCGGTCCGGCACGGGCTGGCCGGTCGGCCGGGCGGCGGAACAGTGTCGGTGACCGCCGAGGACGCCGGGCCGGACTGTGTGATCAGCGTGGAGGACGACGGCATCGGGATGGACCCCGAGGCCGTCGGCCGGCCGGCCGACGACGAACCGTCCGGCAACCACGTCGGGCTGGTCAACGTCGACGACCGGTTGCGGGCGGCGTTCGGTGAGGACTACGGACTGGTGGTGGAAACCGAGCGCGGCGCCGGTACCAAGGTCATCGTGCGGCTGCCGAAGTTCGCCCCAGGGGTCAACGCGGATCGATGAGGTGTCGATCCTCGAACCGACAACTCTGCCGTGGAATGACCGTCGGGATGGACCCGGGATGCCACACTGGGGCCCAGCGCTTCGAACGACCAGCGGGTCGCACCGACCCAGTGGGGATGGGGCCAGAGTGACAACGTCGTCGGAAAGGCCAGTCGGCGCCGGGCTTGTCGTACTCGCTGTGGACGACGAGGCCCCCGCGCTCGACGAGATCAGCTTTCTGCTGCGCGGTGACCCGCGGGTGGGCACCGTGCTCACGGCCACCGATGCGGCCGGCGCCCTGCAGATCCTGCAACCCAACTCGAGCAATCCGGCCCCGGACGCAATCCTGCTGGACATCGCAATGCCGGGCTGGGACGGCGTCGATCTGGCCAGGGTGGTCACCGGTCTGCCGCGCCCGCCCGCCGTCGCGTTCCTCTCGGCGCATGACGACCGCGCCGTCGAGGCCTACGAGATCGGTGCGCTGGACTACCTTCTCAAGCCGGTCAGGGCAGCGCGGCTGGCCGAGGCGGTCACCCGGTTCTGCGCAGCCCGGGATGTCGCGGCGCAACGCGATCACCGGCGGCGGGAGCCGGGCGGCACCCGGACGACCGACGGGAAAGGCGCTGCGCCGACCGATCCGGCGCGCGGTGCGGTCCCGGCGCCCGCGGAGACACTGATCGCCGTCGATGTGGCCGGCAGTACCCGGTTCGTCCCGCGGGCGTCGGTGTGCTGGGCAGAGGCGCAGGGCGACTACGCGCGCCTGCACATCGCCGGTGGCGGCAGTCATCTCATCCGCACCCCGCTTGCCGTGCTGGAGGCCGAATGGGGGGACGCCGGCTTCATCCGGGTGCACCGCGGCTATCTGGTCCCGCTGCACCGGATCGTCGAACTGCGATCGGTGGACGGCGCCCATCGGATCAGGGTCAGCGGTCAGCCGGTGATCGCCGATCTACCGGTCAGCAGAAGGCATCTGCGGGTGCTCAAGCAACGTCTGCTGGCCGGCCGGCGGCCGGGACGGTGACCGACCGGCATCCGCCGCGCCGGGTTCGGGTCGTCCTCGCCGATCGCCGGCCGGCCGCGATGCCGGTGCTGCGCGGCGCGGAGGTCGCCGAACAGACCGAGATCGGCCGGGAACTCGTCCGCGGATTGGTCAGGGCGCAGCTGGCGGCCTCGCTGCGGATCGCGGCCGTGGCACTCGTGCTGTTCGCGCCGCTGCCGGCGTTGTTCGCCCTGGCGCCCGCGATCGCCGACGTTGCCGTGCTCGGTGTTCCGCTGGTTTGGTGGGTGCTCGGATTGCTGGCGTATCCGGTGCTGTACCTGTTGGCCAGGATGCATCGCCGTAGTGCGGAACGGATCGAGCGGGACTTCACCGACCTGCTGGGCCGGGGTTGAGGCCGTGCTGACATCGGTTGACGGGTCGACCCTCTCGCTGATCGCCATCGCGCTGGTCGTGGTGGCCACCGGCGTCATCGGCGCGTACGGCGTGCGGTTCGCCAGGACAACGGGCGACTTCCTGGTCGCGTCCCGGTCGGTGCGTCCGAGCTGGAACGCAGCCGCCATCTCCGGGGAATACCTCTCGGCCGCATCGTTTCTCGGGGTGGCCGGGCTGATCGCGGTGTACGGCCCGGATGCTCTCTGGTACCCGGTCGGTTTCACCGCCGGCTATCTCGCGCTGCAACTCTTCGTCGCAGCGCCGCTGCGCCGTTCCGGTGCCTACACCGTCCCCGATTTCGCGCAGATCCGTTGGGGCTCGAAACATCTCCGTGCGGTGTGCACCGCTCTGGTGCTCGCCATCGCCTGGTTGTACCTGGTACCCCAGCTGCACGGTGCAGGTCTGGTGCTGCGGGAGGTGACGGGTCTGCCCCGCTGGGTCGGGGTGACGGTGGTGGCGGTGGTGGTGACACTGAACGTCGTCGCCGGCGGGATGCGATCGATCACCCTGGTGCAGGCCCTGCAGTACTGGTTCAAACTGGTTGCCATTTCGGTCCCGGTGCTGGTGGTGCTCGCCGTCAACCGGCCCGGGGTGCAGCCGATGTTCGCCGGCGAGTGGGCCGACGCCGGAAACGGTCTGGGCGGCAGCCATCCGGCCGCCGAGATCTACTCGCTGATGCTGGCCACGTTCCTCGGGACGATGGGCCTGCCACACGTGCTGGTCCGGTTCTACACCAACATCGACGGCGGCTCGGCCAGGGCCACGACGGTCCGGGTGATCGCCCTGCTCGGGGTGTTCTACCTGTTTCCCACCATCGCCGGCGTGACCATGCACCAATTGCTCCCGCCGCCGCTGCCGGGTCAGGCGGATTCCCTGCTGCTGCAACTGCCGTCGGCGACGGTCGGCGGGCTGCTCGGCAGCCTGCTGGGGGCGTTGGTCGCTGCCGGGGCCATCGCCGCCTTCCTGGCCACCTCGTCCGGGTTGGTGGTCGCCGCAGCAGGCGTGCTCTCCACCGACGTGCTGCGGGGCCGGGTCAGGGACTTCCGGCTGGCCGCCGTGGTGGCCGGCCTTGTCCCGTTGGCGATGGCCCTGCCGACCACGAGCCTGGACATCTCGCGGGTGGTCGGGATGGCCTTCGCGGTCGCCGCGTCGACCTTCTGCCCGCTGCTGGTGCTGGGCATCTGGTGGCGCGGGCTCACCACGGCGGGTGCCATGGCCGGGCTGATCGTCGGCGGCGGCCTCAGTCTCGGCGCGTTGGTCACCGCGGTGGCCTTCCCCGGCATGCTGCCGGAACCGCTGGATTCGTTGCTCGGCCAGCCGGCCGTCGGTTCGGTGCCGGCCGCCTTCGTCACGATGATCCTGGTGTCGGTGTTCACCCGGTCGCTCCTCACCCCGCGGGCCGACGCCGTGCTCGCCCAGCTGCACCTGCCGTCCGCGGCCCGCCGGATCAACCCTGCTCCGCAACGGGATTGACCGAGGCGTGCAGCCGGCGGTGCAGTTCGGCGACCTGCTCCTCGAGCTCGGCGCATGGACCCTCGACCGGAATTCCCGGTGCCACCTCGTTGATCGCCAGGCTCAGCACCGGCGAGGGCGGATCACCCAGTCCGGTCCGCAGGGCGGTCAGCTGCCGGGACGAGTACGCGTAGACGATCCGGCCGAGGCCGACCCAGGCATGGGCCGCCGAACACATCGGACAGTGTTCACCCGAGGTGTAGACCGTGGCGGTCGCCCGGTCGGCCGGCGCCATGTTGCCGGCCGCCCAGCGGGCCAGTTCGAACTCCGGGTGCCGGGTCTGATCGCCGCCCGCCGTGCGGTTGTGGTCCTCGGCGAGCACGGTGCCGTCCGCGGCGACAAGGACCGATCCGAACGGTTCCTCGCCGGCGTCCAGCGCCTCGCGGGCCAGTTCGACGCAGCGCCGCAGATGCCCGACGTCGCTCTCGTTCATGCGATCTCCTTTTCTCCCGGTTTCTCCGGACGGGTGGTGGCTCATTTCAGCTGGATTCCGACAACAGCACGGCGATCGTGCCGGGGTCGAGGGCGCGGAACACGTGCGCGACATCGGCGGGGTAGACGACGTAGTCACCAGGCAGCAGTTCGACGGGATCGGCAGGCAGCCCGACCAGCGCTCGGCCCGCACTGAGGATCACGTGTTCGACCGTGCCGAGCGGGTGCGGCGCGGATTCCCGGGCGCGCCCCGGCTCGGCGGTGATCCAGTAGATGTCCCGGCGGGCCTGCGGCGGACACGAGGCGAGCAGGCTGGTCCGGTAGTCCGCGGACTCGGCGACCACCGTCGGGCCCTGGCCGGCGCGGATCACCTGCACGCTTGCCCGCGGCGGCTCCACGAGCCGGGAGAACGGCACCTCGAGGGTGTTGCTCAGGGCCCAGAGAGTCTCGATGCTGGGGTTGCCGGCGCCCGATTCCAGTTGCGACAAGGTCGATTTCGCGATACCGGCCCGCCGGGCCACTTCGGCGAGGGACAACCCCAGCCGTTTGCGCTCGCGCTGGAGGGAGGCGGCGATCGCGGCGAGTGGGGGTCCGTCGGACTGGGTCACCGTTCGCTCCACAAGGTCGTTCGTTCGGCTTGACGAACGAATATCGTGCGTTCATTATATCGGTCATGCGTTCGCTACGTCAGTCGCTCAGTCCGGGCCGGTTCCGGGACATCGTGCTGGTCGGTGCCGCCACGCTACTGGTGGGCGCCTCGTTCGGGGCCATCGCGATCGGCGCCGGTCTGCCCTGGTACCTGCCGTCGCTGCTGTCCGTGGTGGTGTTCGCCGGTGCCGCGCAGTTCCTGTTCGTCGGCATCATCGCTGCCGGCGGCAGTCCGCTGGCTGCCACCGTTGCGGGCCTGGTGGTCAATCTGCGGCACCTGCCGTTCGGCCTCACGATCGGTGACGTGTTCGGAAACCGTTGGCGGGGAAAGATCTTCGGCAGCTACCTGATGAGCGATGAGACCGTCGCCTTCACCCTTGCCGAATTCACACCGGCCGCCCGGCGCGCCGCCTACTGGATCTGCGGAAGCGTGCTCTTCGTGTCCTGGAACCTGGGCGTTGTCATCGGGTCCTTCGGCGGGGCGTTCCTCGACGATCCGGCCATCCTCGGTCTGGACGCCGCGTTCCCGGCCGTGTTGCTCGCGCTGATCCTGCCATCCTTGCGGGACGACGCGATGGTGCGGCGGTGTGCGGTGGTCGGGGTGGTCCTCGCCGTCGCTTCGGCGCCGTTCCTGCCGGCCGGGCTTCCGGTGTTGCTCGCGCTGGCCGGGCTGCTGGCGGGTGTCCGGCGAACGCCGGCCGCCCTACCCGATGGACCCGGCCGATGAGCGTGGCGACGCCACTGCTGGTGGCCCCGTCGACGCTGCTCGCCGGCGCCGCCGTGCTGGGTGCCGGGACCTATGCCAGCCGTTTGGCCGGGACGCTGTTGCGGACGCGGGTCAGATTGCCACCGCAGCTCGAGAAGTTGGTGAACCGCGGGGTTGTCGTGCTGTTGGCCGCACTGGTGGGCGTTGCCGCGCTGATCGAGGGGGCCCAGTTCGCCGGGCCGGCGCGCGTTGTCGGCGTGGCGGTCGGGGGACTGCTGGCGTGGCGGAAGGCACCGTTCGTACTGGTGGTGCCCGCCGCCGCGCTGACCGCCGCCGGGCTGCGGCTGCTCGGCATCCGGTAGATCAACTGCGGTGGATCTCTCTGCGGTGGATCAGATGTCGACCTTCACCCGGCCGCGGACCTTGTTCACCCCGACCCAGATGATGCCGAGGGCCAGCAGGCCGTAGAGCGTCAGCGCCAGACCGGAATCGAACAGGGTCCCGACATCACCCTCACTGACCGCCAACGCTCGGCGCAGGCTCGTCTCGGCCAGCGGACCGAGAATCACCGCGATCAGGACCGGGGCCAGCGGAAGCCCGTAGCGGCGCAGGACGAACCCGAGCAATCCGATCAGCACCAGCAGCACCAGGTCGATCAGCGACGAGCTGCCGGCGTACACGCCGAGCACGGCGAACACGGTGATCCCGGCGTAGAGGTACGGCTTGGGGATCAGCAGCAACTTCGCCCACAGCGGGGCGAACGGCAGGTTGATGATCAGCAGCACGAACATCCCGACGAACAGGCTCGCCAGCAGCGCCCAGACCAGGTCCGAGTTCCGGGTGAACAGCAACGGCCCCGGCTGCATCCCGTACTGCTGGAACGCAGCCAGCATGATCGCCGCCGTGGCAGAGGTGGGAAGGCCGAGGGCCAGCAGGGATCCCATCGCCGACCCGGCCGTGGCGTTGGCCGCCGATTCCGGTGCGGCCAGGCCCCGGATCGCGCCCTTGCCGAACTGCGGGTCCTTTCGGCGTCGATCCAGCCGCCGCTCCAGGCCGAAGGCCAGGAACGTCGGGATCTCGGCGCCGCCGGCCGGGATGGCACCGAACGGCACGCCGAACGCGGAGCCGCGCAGCCAGGCCGGCAGTGCCTCGCGGAATTCGCCCCTGCTCAGGAAGGGGCGCTTGTTCATCCCCATCGTGGTGGCCACCGGGTCCTTGTGGATCCGGGATGCGACGTGCAGCACCTCGCCGAGGGCCAGTAGACCGACAGTGATGACGATGATGTCGATCCCGTCGAACAGCGCCGGGACCCCGAAGGTGTAGCGGGAGGCGCCGCTGATGCCGTCGACGCCGACCAGCGCCAGAGCCAGACCGATGGACAGCGCCGCAACACCCTTCACCGCGGAATCGGCAACGACGGCGGCGGTGGCGATGAAGGCCACGACGGCCAGCGCGAAGTACTCGGTCGGCCCGAACACGGTCGCCAGGTCGGCCAGCACCGGGGCGAAGAACACCACCAGGATGGTGGCCAGCAGACCCCCGGTGAAGGCGCCGATCGCTGCCGTCGCCAACGCCTGCGGACCGCGGCCGCGTTTGGCCATCCGATGGCCCTCGAAGGTGGAGGCGATCGCCGTGGAGTTGCCGGGCGTGTTCATCAGGATCGCTGTCGTCGAGTCGCCGAACAGGCCGCCGTAGTAGATCCCGGCGAACATGATGAACGCGCCGACCGGGTCCAGGCTGAAGGTGACCGGCAGCAGCAGGGCCACCGCCATCGCCGAACCAAGGCCGGGCAGCACACCGACCGCGGTGCCGAGCATGCACCCGACGAAGACCCACAGCAGGTTCATCGGCGTCAGCACACTGCCGAAACCCTGCATCAGATTGCTGAGTTGATCCATGGTCAGAGCACCCCCGCCAGGAATCCGGCCGGCAGGTTCAGACCGAGCAGGGCCCCGAAGATCAATTGGATCAACGACGACATCACCAGCGCGACCGACAGGTCGAACACCGGTCGACGCGATCCGAGGGCGTAGCTGACACCCCAGAACAGCACGGCAGCGGCGATGATCCAGCCGGCCGGGACGAGCAATGCGATGCAGGCCACCAGCGACGCGAGCACGATGCCCAGGGCCCGCCAGTCACTGAACGCCTTGGCGGGCCAGGGTTCCCGGCCGGGTGGGACGTCCGGTGGGAGCTCGTCGACCTGCTCACCGTCCAGGTCGACCGCGTCGGCGTCGAACTCGTCGGGGTGGGCATCGACATCGTCGAATCCGGCACTGACGGTCCCGGCCTTGACCCCGCGCAACAGTTGCGCCCGGTTCCGCAGAATCTGCACGGTGGACAGCACAGCCATCAGCAACAACAGGCCGATGATGATCATCGGGAAGAACGTCGGCCCCGGAACCTGCACACTGGGCGGCAGTTTCATGTTCACCGTGCCGACGATCAGGAAGATCGCGATGGCGACCAGGATCCCCGGGACGACGAGCTCGGAAAGCCCGGCGCGGGGGCCGATGGTCGCTGCGTCACCGGACGGCGATGGACCGGACGGCGAGGACGCGACGGCCACTGCGTCTGTGGTGCCGGCCGCGTCGCCGGGCTGGTTCGATGTGCTCATCAGGCTCCGATCCCCAACTGGTCTGCGATCTGCTGGATACGTTCGGTCTCGCTGGTCAGGAACGTGCTGAACTCGTCGCCCGCGAGATACGTGTCCTCCCAGCGGTTCCGGGTGATGGTGTCCTGCCAGGCGGCGCCCTTGGTCATCTCGGACACGATGTCGATCAGCGCCTGCCGCTGTTCCGCGGTCAGGCCGGGCGGGGCGACCAGCCCGCGCCAGTTGGTGAGCTCCACGTCCACGCCCTGTTCGCCGAGGCTGGGCACGTCGATGCCGTCCACCCGCTCCCTGGTGCCCATGGCGAGAGCGCGGACGTTCCCGGCCTCGATCTGGTCGGCGAATTCGTTGTAACCGGAGATGCTGGCGTCGACAGTGTTGGCCAGCAACGCGTTCAGCGCCTCGCCGCCACCGGAGAACGCCAGGTAGTTGATCTGCTGCGGGTCGATGCCGCTGGCGTCCGCGACCAGCCCGGCCAACAGGTGGTCGGTGCCGCCCTTGGAGCCGCCGCCGACCACCGTTCCACCTGGGTCGGCCTTCCACGCTGCGATGAACTCCTCGAGGTTCTGATAGGGCGAATCGCCCGGTACCACGATGACCTCGAAATCCTCGGCGAGCCTGGCGATCGGGGTGACATCGGCCAGCGTGGCGTCGCTCTCATTGGCGATGATCCCGCCGACCATCACGGTGCCGGTGACCATCAGGGTGCCGGCCTGACCGCCCATGTCGGCCAACTGGCCCAGCCCGATGGTGCCCGCCGCGCCCGGGATGTTGACCACCTGGACGTTGTTCACGATGCCGTCGGACTTCAGCGCCTGCTGGGTTTCTCTGGCGACCAGGTCCCACCCGCCGCCGGGGGCGGCGGGCGCGATCACCCCGAGCCGGCTGCGGGCCGAATCGCCGCCCCCGGTGTCGACCGCACTCCAGACTCCGGCGACGACGATCACTGCGGCGACGACACCCCAGACGACCATCACCCAGGGCCGCCGCGGCCTGGTCCGGTGCGCAGGATCGATCTCCTGCCCGGGGGGAGGGGTGGTACTCGGTGCGGGAGTTGCCATCGTTGGCCGCCTACCTTCGATCGAGCGTGCTGGGCCGGTGGGATCGGGAGCGAAATCGCGGGGTGTGCTGCGTGCCCGGGTCAGGGAACGCGAACCGTCAGGACCGGGACCGACGCGTTCAACAGAACGTCCTGCGCGGTCGAGCCGAGGAACAATTTGCCCACCGGCGACCGGCGTCGCATGCCGATCACGATCATCTCGGCATCGAGTTCGGTTGCCAGGTCGACGACCTCGCCGGCCAGGTCGTCAGCCCGTACGGCCGCCCGCACCGTGACCCGGACGTCGTCGCCCGCCTCGGTCAACTCGGGCACGTCGTGCACGGCGTCGCCGCCGGCCTGCGCGGGGGCGGTCAGGACCACCAGGTCGGTGTCCCGCAGGCGGGCCTCGGCGACGGCGCGATGAATGGCCGCCTGGCCTTCCGGCGTCTGCTGGTACGGCGCGAGAATCGTCATGTCACTCCCTTGTGTGTGTGGCACGGGCCACATCCATCGCCGGGAGGTTAAGCGCCGGCCATCGGGCGACCGCCCTTTCCCGCGGTTCCGGCGATTTATGGACGTTGCAGCGACTTGTGCGCGTTGTGCTCACCGGTCCTACCGGCCACGCGCCCCTTAGGGTCGGGCCATGAGGCGCCGCCGCCTGCGGTTCACCAGCCAGCTGCTGCTGCTGCAGCTGGCGGTGGTGGCTGCCGTCGTGCTGGTCGGGTTCGGGCTGTTCGCGGGGATGGTGGAGCGCGGACTGCGCGCCGAATACGGCGACCGTGCCCTGGCCATCGCCCGATCCGTGGCCACCGATGACGAGTTGCGCGCCCTGGTGGCCGACTACTCCGGGGACCACCGTGCCGCCCCGGAAACCAGGGAGCAGCTCGCGGCCGGTCCGGTGCAGGACGATGCAGAGGCGGTGCGGGTGCTGACCGGTGCCCTGTTCGTGGTGGTCACCGACGACCGCGGGATCCGCCTGGCGCACCCGGACCCGGCGCAATTGGGGCTGCTGGTCTCCACCGATCCCTCCGTCGCCCTGGCCGGCAGCGAAGAGGTGGTCGAACAGCGGGGCACGCTCGGCGATTCGGCCAGGGCGAAGGTCCCCGTGCTGGCACCCGACGGCTCTGCCGTGGTGGGCGCGGTCAGCGTCGGCATCGGCACCGACGAGATCTCCGCGGCGCTGTGGGCCGACCTGCGGGTGGCCGCACTGTATGCCGCCGCCGCACTGGGCCTGGGCGTATTGGCCTCGGTGTTGCTGAACCGGCGGCTCCGCCGGCTGACCCTCGGGGTGGAGCCGGAAGAGTTGGCGGGCATGGTGTCCGAGCACCAGGCGGTGCTCGGCGGGATCAGCGAAGCGGTGTTCGCCGTCGACCAGAACGGCCGGATCGGGGTGGCGAACCAGGAGGCGGAGCGGCTGTTCGGGGCCGGCGTGCACGCAGGAGCAGCGGTCGCCGGGGCCGGTCTGCCGCGCCGACTGGTCGAGTTGATCACCGAGGTGAGTGGCCGCCCGGTGACGTCCAGGATCACCTCGACGCCACTGCTGGTACTCGCCGGCGAACGCGTCGTGGTGTGCACCGTCGGCGGTGTCACCCGGGACGGTCACGACCTGGGGGTGGTGGTGTCGGCGCGCGACCGGACGGACATCGAGGCCTTGACCCGGCAGCTCGACGCCGTGCAGACGATGGGCACGGCCCTACGTGCGCAGCGTCATGAGTTCGCCAACCGGCTGCACGTCGTGCATGGGTTGCTGTCCCAGGGCGATCTGGACGAGGCGACCGACTACGTGCGATCCGTGCTGGGTGCCGGGCCGCTCGGCAGCCTGCTGGACGGTTTGGACACCGTGCGCGATCCGACCGTCCAGGCATTCCTGTCGGCCAAGGCCGCCCATGCCAGGGAACGCTCGGTGACCCTCCGGTTGGGGCCCGATACCTGGCTCGACCGCACCGTCGTCGATCCGGTGGCGGTGACGACGGTGTTGGGCAACCTGCTCGACAACGCCGTCGACGCTGCGGCGAACGGCACCGGGAACGGCGAGCGTTGGGTCGAGGTCGAGCTGCTCGCCGATGCCGGGACGCTGTTCGTGACGGTGGCCGACAGCGGCGACGGGGTGCCGGAAGCGTTGCGCGACATCCTGTTCGAGGAGAACGTCAGCGGGCACCCGGCTGGACGGAACGGCGAGCGGGGGCTCGGCCTTGCCTTGGTGCGGCAGGTGGCAAGGGTGGCCGACGGTGACGTGTGGTTGGCCGATCCCGGCACCGACAGCGGCGCGGTGTTCGTGGCCCGGCTACCCGGCGTGCTGTCCTCGGGCGAATCCCGGGCCGCGCCGTTCACCGCGGAGCGGGTCGGTGCAACGGCCGGCACCGACCGGGCCGTCGATCTGGATGGGGTGCACCGCCAATGACGCTGCAGGTGCTGGTGATCGACGACGACTTCCGGGTTGCGCAGCTGCACGCGGCGACCGTCAGCAGGACACCGGGGTTCGCGGTGGCGCACATCTCGCCGAATCTCGCCGATGCGGTGCGCTGGTTGTCGGAGGGCGGCAACCGGATCGACCTGGCGCTCCTGGATCTGTACCTGCCGGACGGCGGCGGCCTCGAGCTGATGCGCCGATTGGACTGCGATGTGTTCGTGGTCTCTGCGGCCGCTGAATCGGTCACCGTGCGGACCGCGCTGTCCCGCGGCGCGTTGGCCTATCTGATCAAGCCCTTTCCGGACGACATGTTGATCGACCGGCTGACCGCCTACGCCAGATACCGGGCCGTGCTGGACCGACTGCAGGTGGTGGCGCAGGCCGAGCTCGACCTGGCGTTGCGCACCCTGCATGCCCCGTCCTCGAACCGGCCCAAGGGGCATTCCGCGCTCACCGAGCAGGCGGTGGGCAGGGCGGTGGTGGAGGCCGACAGCCCGGTCTCGGCTGCCGATGTCGCCGACCAGGTCGGCATCTCCCGGGCGACCGCACAGCGGTACCTGTCCCTGCTGTCCGAGAGCGGCAGCATTGCGATGCAGCTGCGGTACGGGGCGACCGGCCGTCCGGAGCACCGGTTCAGCGCTCCGGAGTGATGTCAGCCCAAGTCTGACCCACGGCGGATGACATGATCGCGGGTACTCTTGAGGCATGAGAGCAACCATCGACAGTGCCGGACGATTGGTGATTCCACGGGCATTGCGGGAGCGCCTCGGCCTGGGTCAAGGTCCGGTCGATGTCGAGGCGGATGGAGCGGATCTTCGAGTCAGACCACTGGCCGGCGATGATCTCGAGGACCGCGACGGTTGGCTGGTGATCCCGGCCAGCGGCGCAGCCCTCACCGACGAGGACGTTCAGGCGCTGCGCGATGCCGACCAACGATGACCCGAGGATCGGGTCCTGAACTCCTGGTGGACACCAGCGTTGCGGTGGCCTTGAGCACCCTCGACCACGAAGGGCGCGCCGCTGTACTGGCCATCGTCGACGGACGCCGCATCGGGCTCGCCGGACATGCTGCCTTCGAGACCTTTTCGGTGCTGACCCGATTGCCCGGACCGGCCCGCCGCACTCCCGCCGCAGTGGCCCGGATCATCGCCGCCAACTTCCCGCACACCCGGTTTCTCGGTGCGTCCGCTGCCGCCGAACTGCTCACCGCTCTCGCCGTCAAGGGTGTCGCCGGTGGTGCCGTCTACGACGCCATGGTGGCCGCGACTGCGATCGAATACGGCGTGCCACTCGTCACGCGGGATCTTCGTGCGCTCGGCACCTATCGCGCGCTCGAAGCTGAGACCGTCGTCGTTCGATGATCTCTCAGGCCACCCCGGCCCGTCGTTCGACGTCCTCTGCGGCGGCATTCCAGTCCGCCTTGGCCGCCCGCCAGCCCTCCTCGGTGGCACCGAGGCGCCAGTACCCGGAGATCGACAGCCGCTCCCGGGGCAGCCGGCGGTCGACCCGCAGGTGTCGTCGCAGCTCGGCGACGAACCCGGCCTCGCCGTGCACGAACGCCTGCACGTCGGCATCCGGGAAGTCAACGGCCGCAACCCATTGCACCAGCCGTGAGCCGAGCCGGGAGGCGCCGGTGTGCACCCAGGTGAGGTCGACGCCCGCCGGCACCGGCAGCGGGATCTCCGAGCTGCTGCCCGGAACCTCGATCAGCACGTGACCGCGGGCCGCCGGGTCGAGTGCGTCGACGGCGGCGGCGATCGCCGGCAACGCGCTCTCGTCGCCGACCAGCAGGTGCCAGTCTGCAGCCGGATCGGGCGCATAGGCGCCGCCCGGGCCGGAGAGGTGGATCCGATCGCCCGGCCGGGCGGTCCGCGCCCAGGGTCCGGCAACCCCGGAATCGCCGTGCACCACGAAATCGACGGTCAGCTGTGAATGCTGCGGGTCCCAGGACCGGACCGAGTAGGTGCGGACCACCGGCCACTGCGCAGGCGGGAGGGAGGCGCGGACCTGCTCGAGATCCAGCGGTTGCGGGTAGTCGACACCGGGCACCGGGAAGGTCAGCTTCACATAGGAGTCGGTGAACTTCGACGGTGCGAACTGCTCGAGATCCGGCCCGCCGAACACCACCCGCACCATCGTCGGGCTCAGCCGGCTGGTCGCGACCACGGTCACCGGCAGGGGTGCGGGTCGTCTCGGGCGGGTGCGTGTTGATGTAGTGGCGGGGGATGTGTCGGACACCAGGGCTCCTGAACTCGTCGATCTAGTTAGGGTCACCTTACTCCGAGTTCCGGGTGGCTCGGCCCGCCGTGCTGGGTGTCGGGATTTTCGCCGCCATCGCGGTGTGGACGCTGCTCAGCGGTGGACCGCTCGGTGTCGACATGATCATCTTCATGATCTGCTTCGTGTTCGCCCTGGTGGCTTCAGGATCCGGACGGGCAGCAGATCGACCGTTCGTCGGCGGACAGCGACCGTTCGGCGCGCCGAGGATGACACTGCCCGATTGATGGGCGCCGTCCGGGCCCGACCTGCCTAGCGTGCCTCCTGACAGCGACGACGGCATCAGGTGCCGCGACGCGCATGTGACAAGGAGGTCCCATGGCAGATCCGCCGATCGCGCAGGACACCACCAGCGCCGTTGATTGGGAGACGGTCCAGGCCTCGCCGGACTTCGCGAAGCTGCGGCATGCGCTGCGCTCGTTCGTCTTCCCGGTGACCATCGCCTTCCTGATCTGGTACTTCACCTATGTGCTGTGCGCGGCCTTCGCCCGCGACTTCATGAACATCCAGGTGATCGGGCACATCACCGTCGGGCTGCTCTTCGGTGTCCTGCAGTTCGTCTCGACGTTCCTGATCGCCCTGTTCTACGCCCGCCATGCCGACCGGAAGTTCGACCCGCTCGCCGACCAATTGCGCGGCAAGATCGAAGGAGATGCCGCGTGATCACCGACTTCACCAACGCCGAGACGCTCGGCACCATCCAGGCGAAGGCGGCCGACGAGGGTTCCGGACACCAGGTGCTGACCATCTCGCTGTTCGCCCTGTTCGTCGCCATCACCCTGGGCATCACCATCTGGGCGAGCCGGCAGAACCGCACGGCCGCCGACTTCTATGCGGGTGGACGCTCGTTCACCGGCATGCAGAACGGGTTCGCCATCGGCGGCGACTACATGTCGGCGGCCTCGTTCCTCGGGATCGCCGGCCTGATCGCGCTCTACGGCTACGACGGCTTCCTGTACTCGATCGGGTTCCTGGTCGCCTGGCTGGTGGCCCTGCTGCTGGTCGCCGAACTGATGCGCAACACCGGCAAATTCACCATGGCCGACGTGCTCAGCTTCCGGATGCGGCAACGCCCGGTGCGAACGGCGGCGTCCATCTCCACCGTCATCGTCTCGATCTTCTACCTGCTGGCCCAGATGGTCGGTGCCGGTGAGCTGGTCGCGCTGCTGCTCGGCATCAGTTCGGCGGCGGCGAAGAACCTGGTGATCGTCGGGGTCGGTCTGCTGATGATCGTCTACGTCGTGTTCGGCGGGATGAAGGGCACCACCTGGGTGCAGATCGTCAAGGCCGTGATGCTGATGACCGGTGCCGCGATCATGACGATCTGGGTGCTGGCGAAATTCGGCTTCAACCCGTCGGCACTGCTCGGCGCGGCTGCCGATGCCTCCGGTAAGGGCGAGTCGTTCCTCCAGCCGGGTCTGCGGTACGGCGTCGAGAATGCCGATGCCACCAAGACTCTGCTGTCCAAGCTGGACTTCATCTCGCTGGCGTTGGCCCTGGTGCTGGGCACCGCGGGCCTGCCGCACATCCTGATCCGGTTCTACACGGTGCCCGATTCCAAGGCCGCCCGGAAGTCGGTGCTCTGGGCGATCGGGCTGATCGGGATCTTCTACCTGATGACGCTGGCGCTGGGCTTCGGCGCGGCGGCGCTCGTCGGGTCGAAGGCGATCTCCGAACAGAGTCCCGGCGGTAACACCGCCGCACCGCAGCTGGCCGAGGCGTTGGGCGGGGTGGGGACCGGGCTCGGTGCGGTGATGTTGGCGGTGATCGCCGCAGTGGCCTTCGCCACGATTCTCGCGGTGGTCGCCGGACTGACCCTCGCCTCGTCGTCGTCGTTGGCGCACGACCTGTACTCGAACGTGATCAAGAAGGGGAAGGTCACCGACAAGCAGGAGGTCAGGGTCGGCCGGATCGCCGCCGTCTGCATCGGCGCCGTGTCGATCGCCCTGGCCATTCCCGCCCAGTCGCTGAACGTGGCGTTCCTGGTCGCGATCGCCTTCGCCATCGCCGCGTCGGCGAACCTGCCGGTGATCCTGTTCTCGCTGTTCTGGAAGCGGTTCAACACCAGGGGTGCGACCTGGGGCATCTACGGCGGGCTGATCTCCGCACTGGTGCTGCTGATCTTCTCGCCGAACGTGTCCGGCGGTCCGGTCAACGCCACCACCGGCAAGGCAGCGAGCCTGATCAGCGATCCGGCGATCAACTTCGCCTGGTTCCCGCTGAACAACCCCGGCCTGGTGTCGATCCCGTTGGGCTTCCTCTTCGCGATCGTCGGCACCATCACCAGCCGGGAATACAACAAGGCGAAGTGGGCCGAGATGGAGGTTCGCTCGCTCACCGGAGTCGGAGCCGAGAAGGCCACCAGCCACTGACCTCTCGGGTCAGGTGAACGGCCGGCAGGTGTGGGATTTCCACGCCGCCGGCCGTTCGCCATGTCCGCTCCCCGACCTACCCCGGCGATGGCCGGGTCCATCTCCACTCCCAGACGGCGCCGACGTCGGGGTCCTGCTGGACGTCGACGTGTTCGAAGCCGAGCGATGTCAGCACGCCCGTCGACGGATTCGGCCCGGGCAGGGTGTGCGCGATGACGTGATCGACTTCGTCACTGGCGACGGCACTCTCGATCAGCGCCCGGGCGGCCGCAGCACCCAACCGGCGCCCCCGGAACTCGGGAGCAACTTCGTAGCCGATCTCGACAGTGCGCTCGACCGGCGGGGCGACGAAGCCACCTGAGCCGATGAGACGCCCGGTGGCCCGGTCGACGAAGAACTGCATCGACCACGAGCGGTCGGCCTCGGTCGCGTTCTTCAACTGCGTCAGAGTGAAGCCGATGGCCTCCGGAAACTCCGGCCAACCGTCCGGGACGGGCGAGCCGATCAACTCGTCGAACCGGGCAGGGTCGTCATTCAACGCGTTCAGCAACGGCACGGTCGCCGGGATGAGCCGGACCTGCGGATCGGATGACATCGAAGAATCTCCCATCGCGAATCGGAGCTGCACGGCCTCGGAGAGGCACGGTAACCGCCGCGGCGCGCCGGCGTCCTTGCCTGTCCACGAAGGAACCTTCATCCGATCCGCCGGGTTCATCCCTTCCGGATGAATCCCGCGGGATGGTTCGCGCGCACCATCATCTCCATGCCAGCACAGAACAAGAAGCGCGCGGCCGCCGGGCCTACGGCGAACACATCGGGCCCCTCGAAGAAACCGCCCTCCCCGGTGGAGTCGATGGAGGCCTCCTTCATCGCCATGGCGGAGAACTTCCGGGACCCGAAGCAGGAATGGCGGCGGCTCTTCTCCGAGCTCCTGGGCACGTTCTTCCTGGTGCTCGTCGCCGCGGGTGGCGGGATGATGGGCCAGGCGTTCCCGGACACGATCAGTCGGGCAGCGGCTGTCACCGCGCCGGCGCTGATGGTGCTCGGCGTCATCCTGTTCATGGGAAAGGTGTCCGGCGCACACCTGAACCCGGCGGTGAGCATCGCCTTTGCGTTGCGTGGCGATTTCCCCTGGGTCCGGGTGCCGGGCTACATCGTCGTGCAACTGATCGGCGCCACCTTGGCTGCTTGGTTCCTGCAGTACGTCATCGGTGTCTCCGCGATGTACGGCTCCAACTACCCGGCGCCCAACTACTCCTCGACAACGGCGTTCCTGATGGAGCTGGTGCTGACCTTCGGCCTGGTCAGCGTCATTCTCGGCACAGCATCCGGCGCCCAGAATCTCGGCGTGATCGGCGCGTTGGGCGTCGGTGCCTATATCGCGCTGGCGGGCCTGTGGGGCAGCCCGATCTCCGGCGCCTCGATGAATCCGGCCCGCACGTTCGGGCCGACTCTGGTCAGCTTCGACTTCCAGGCCTATTGGGTCTACGTGGCCGGCCCGATCGCCGGCGCGGTCGTCGCGGTGGGTGTCGCGTTTGTGCTCCGCGGTCGCGGCGGTGGCCGGGTCGGGTCCGGCGCCGCCCAGGGTGCCCTGTTCACCGAGGTGGCCAACCGGGGAAGCTGATCCGGCCCTGTTGTCGAGCCCCGCAAGCACGCAGGGACGTAGGGTCGATGACGGGCCGCGACGGTGCGGTTGACCTCGATACCTGCCGTGAGGTGTACCCGTGCACACCGGTTCCAGCTGGTCGCTCGCCAGGCGCATCCTGGCGCTGCAGGCGATCGTGCTGGTGGTCGTTCTCGCCGCACTGTCGCTGGCGCTGCTGGTGGACACGGACAAGGAAACCGAGCGGACCACCGGCGAGCGGGTGATCGCGGTGGCCAACACGGTGGCCACCGCACCGAGCGTGAAGGCCGCGGTCACCGCGACATACCCGGCGGGCGAGGAGATCTCGGGTCCGTCGGCGGCCATGCAGCAGTATGCCCTCGACGTGCAGCGGCAGACGAACGCGGATTTCGTGGTCGTCATGCGGCCGGACGGCATCCGGTACACCCACCCCGACCCGACCCAGATCGGCCAGGAGTACCGCGGCAGCCGGGATGCGGCGCTGGCCGGCGGAACCGGGATCGAGACCTACACCGGCACTCTCGGGCCGTCGGTCCGGGCCATCGTGCCGGTGGTCGACGACGGGCAGATCGTCGCCCTGGTCGCGGTCGGGGTGACCGTCGACCACATCGACGAGGCGACGAATCGCCGGCTGTGGCTGATCGGGTTCATCGCCCTCGGCGCGCTGCTGATCGGATTCTTCGGCTCGCTGCTGATTGCCCGTTGGGTACGCCGGCAGACCCTGGGCATGGGCCCGCGGGAACTGGCCAGCCTGTTCACCTACTACGACGCGGTGCTGGCGTCCGTGCACGAGGGCATGGTCCTGCTGGACGCCCCCGGGCGGATCGTCAGCGTCAACACCGAAGGCCGGCGGCTGCTCGGGTTGACCGACGACGCGATCGGGCGAACGGCCATCGAGGCCGGGCTGCCGGCGCAGGTCGCGGCACTGATCGACGACCAGGACAGCCTCACCGACGAACTGGCCCTGACCGACGACCGGGTGCTGCTGATCAGCCGCCGCTCGGTGATCGTGCAGGGCGACCCGGCCGGTGCCGTCATCACCCTGCGCGATCACACCGAGCTGGAGTCGCTGACCGGCGAACTCGACCGGGTGCAGGGTTTCTCCGAAGCCCTGCGCGCCCAGGCGCACGAGTCGGCGAACCGCCTGCACACGGTGATCTCGTTGATCGAGCTGGGCGAGACCGACCACGCGCTGACCTTCGCGGTGGCCGAGCTGCAGACCGCGCAGGGCCTCGCCGACCGGGTGCTGGAGGGCGTCGGCAACCCGGCCGTGGCGGCGTTGCTGCTCGCAAAGTCGGCGCAGGGTGCCGAGCGCGGGATCGAGCTGACCGTCCGGAAGGGGTCGTATCTGCCGCCGGACGCAGCCCCCGACCAGGAACTGGTGACGATCGTCGGCAACCTGGTGGACAACGCCTTCGACATCCTGGCCACCATGTCTGCCGACGAGGGTCAGCGCCGGGTGGAGATCTCCGGTGAGCTGACCCACGCAGATGCCGACGGCGTCCGGATCACCGTGACGGACAACGGGCCGGGGATGACCGCAGAACAGGCTCGTTCGGTGTTCGTCCGCGGCTGGTCGACCAAGACCGCGCGCGGACCGGCCGGCGACCGGGGACTCGGACTGGCCCTGGTCGCCCAGGCGGTGGCGCGGTGCCGGGGCACGGTGCTGGCCGAACCGGGACGGGGTGCGCGGTTCGTGGTGTGGCTGCCGTACCCGCCCGCCGGCCAGGATTCCGTTGCTCTCGATCAGCACCGGGCGTCGACCGCGCAGGGATTCCGATGATCCGGGTGCTGGTGGTGGAGGACGAGCCGATCGCTGCCCGGGCGCACAAGGCCTATGTGGAAAGGGTTTCCGGGTTCTCGGTCGCTGCCGTTGCGCACTCGCGGCTGGAGGCCGAGCGGGCGTTGGCCAGGGGCGGCATCGAGCTGGTGCTGCTGGACCTGCACCTGCCGGACGGCAGCGGTCTGGACCTGTTCCGCCGGATCCGGGCAGCCGGATCGACGGTGGACGTGATGGTGGTGTCCTCTGCGCGAGATGCCGACGTCGTGCGGTCCGCGGTGGCGCAGGGCGCGGTGCAGTACGTGATCAAGCCGTTCGCCTTCGGCACCCTGCGGGACCGGCTGCTCGCGTACCAGGAGTTCCGCAATCAGGTGGCCGGTGAATCCGACGTCGACCAGGCAGCCGTCGACCGGGCACTCGGCATGCTGCGGTCACCGGTCGGCGAGACCCTGCCGAAAGGCATGACGAAGGAGACCTTGGCGATCGTGGTCGGTGCCCTGCGCGAGTTCGGCGAGGCATCGGCGACCCAGATCGCAGATTTCCTGGGCGTCTCCCGGATCACCGCGCGCCGGTACCTGGAACACCTCGCGGACACCAACGTCGCCGAACGCAGCCTGCGCTACGGCCAGGTCGGCCGCCCGGAGACCCGCTACGGACTACGCAAACCCGGCTGACCCGGCCGACCGGTCCGAGTTGGGCAGGGTTATCGCGCGTTTCCGGCCCGATTTCGTGCAATAAGTCGCCGCAACTCCGTCGGCGCGATTACTGGCCGGCGTGCTCGGTGCCGCCCGTGGCCGGCTCTGCCGGCGGTCCGGGCTCGTCCACCAGCAGTTCCGGGCGACCGTGGGTCTGCCGCCAGACCTGCCGCACGGTCAGGCAGAGGGTGAGCCAGGCCAGGCCGGTGACCCAGCCGGCGAGCACGTCGGTCGCCCAGTGCACGCCGAGATACAACCGGGACAGCCCGATGGCGACGACGAACAGGCCGACGCCGATCACCACCCCGATCCGCAGCCCGCGGGAACGGATCGACGGCAGCAACACCACCAGCACCACCCCGAGGATGGCGGCGGAGGCGAGGGCGTGGCCCGATGGGAACGACTCGTTGGTTTCGGTGACCAGCCGGTACTCCACCGGTGGGCGCTCCCGGCCGACGGTGGCCTTGCCGACCCGGACCAGCAGTCCCGCGCCGGCGGCGACCACCGCGACCAGGACGGCGTCCCCGCGGCGCCGCTTGATCAGCAGGTACCCGATGGTCACGAGGGCGATGATCGTCATCGACACGGTGCTGCCGACCTCGGTGACCACGATCGCCAAGGTGGTCATGGCCGGGGTGCGGTGATCCACCATCCATTGCCAGACGATGGGGTCGATGGCGGTCAGACCGTTGTTCTCCGAGGCCCCGTCGGCCAGGCCGAGGACGATGGCGGCCAGCACGGCGAGCAGGGTGCCGCTGGTGAAGAGCAGCTCGGCAGTCCCCGGCGAGGACTTGCGCCATCGCACCACCGCCACCACGCCGAGCCCGAGCAACACCAGCGCGGCGACGGCATACGGCAGCCAGATGTAGCCGTATTCGAAGAAGGCGTCGAAATCCGTCCGGTCGTCGGTCCCTGCCAGCATGGTCAGCACCCCCTGGGTCATCGGGTCCCCGATCAGTCGAAAAACTCCTCGAGAAAGGTCTTCTTGCGCTTCTTGGACTTTCCGCGGGACTTACGGTCCTCGCCGAACAGCCGCTCCGAGCGTTTGCGCTCGTCGGACACCGGTCGTCTCGGCGCGTCATAGTCGGGGATGCGCGGGCTCTCCACCTCTTGCGCATCCCGCGGCTCGACGCCCAGGAAGCGGGCCTCCGCGGTGATCAGGTGCTCCAGCTCGCCGTGGTCCAGGAAGACCCCGCGGCACTGTTTGCACTGCTCGACCGTGACGCCGCTGCGTTCGGAGCTGCGCATCTTGCCTTGGCACTTCGGACAGGTCAGGCTCATGATCCGGCAACGGTATCGCGACCGGCCGGATTGACGTCGGTGCGGCCCTCGGATGCCACATTCGGGCGAGTTGGAGCCCACGCCGGACCGGCGTACAGTGGAACGTCGGCGCGCGGGTCGTGTCGGCTTGGTGCTGCACGCATCCAGCCGGCATCGGATGAATGGCATCTGAGCGCGTCGGCTCCCGAGGAGATGCTGGTTCGGCTGCGCGTGTTCCACGCGGCGCCGGAGCAGTTGATTCGTGCGGGGGTGAGCATGCCCACGACCCAGGCTAGTGGAACGGATTGCGGAGGACATGGGCAAGAAAGACGGGGCCATCGAGGTCGAAGGTCGCGTGGTCGAGCCGTTGCCCAACGCGATGTTTCGGGTTGAGCTGGAAAACGGGCACCGCGTGCTCGCGCACATCAGCGGCAAGATGCGGCAGCACTACATCCGCATCCTGCCGGAGGACCGGGTCGTCGTGGAGCTCTCTCCCTACGACCTGACGCGCGGCCGGATCGTGTACCGCTACAAGTAGCAACCACCAAATCCACCCCCTCTCAGGGGTGGGCCCGGGCCGACGAGCCCGGGACGACCGGCCGGCATCCGCGGGATCGGTAGGGAGCACATCGAACGGTGTGCGTGGTCCGGGCCGACACCGGTTCCGGTACTAGAGAGTGGGACAGCAGTGAAGGTTCAACCCAGCGTCAAGAAGATCTGCGAGCACTGCAAGGTGATTCGCCGTCACGGTCGCGTGATGGTCATCTGCAACAGCAACGCTCGCCACAAGCAGCGCCAGGGCTGAGTTCCTGACGCGGTCGAGCGAGAAGCCGCGGGTCGGAAAGCCCGCCTTCACCCTCGACCGACACCGCCGGTTCGCCGGCGGCGGCAGTACAACAATCGCGTCACCACCCGCACCGTCCGGCATCGTCGGAGGGCTGTGGGACACCCCCGGACCGCAGGCCGGGGCCCCGTCACTGTGACAAGCAGTGCCGTTGGGACGGGACGCGACCGACACCTGTGGGAACGACGAAGGAGTACCACGCCAGATGGCGAGACTCGTTGGCGTCGACCTTCCCCGCGACAAGCGGATGGAGATCGCGCTCACCTACATCTACGGGATCGGTCGCACCCGATCCCTTGAACTGCTGAAGGCCACCGGCATCAGCCCCGACCTGCGCTCCAAGGACCTGACCGACGAGGACGTGCTCTCGCTGCGCGACGCGATCGACCAGGCCGACCTGAAGGTGGAAGGTGACCTGCGCCGCGAGGTGCAGGCCGACATCCGCCGGAAGATGGAGATCGGCTCCTACCAGGGTCTGCGGCATCGCCGTCACCTCCCGGTCCGCGGCCAGCGCACGAAGACCAACGCGCGTACCCGCAAGGGCCCGAAGAAGACGATCGCCGGCAAGAAGAAGGCCAGGTAAACGATGCCCCCCAAGTCCCGTCAGGGTTCAGCAGCCGTCAAGAAGGTGCGCCGCAAGGAGAAGAAGAACGTCTCCCACGGCCACGCGCACATCAAGAGCACCTTCAACAACACCATCGTGTCCATCACCGACCCCACCGGTGCGGTGATCTCCTGGGCGTCCGCCGGCCATGTCGGCTTCAAGGGCTCCCGCAAGTCCACCCCGTTCGCCGCGCAGATGGCGGCGGAGAACGCAGCACGCCAGGCCATCGAGCACGGCATGCGCAAGGTGGATGTCTTCGTCAAGGGCCCTGGTTCGGGTCGTGAGACCGCGATCCGCTCGCTACAGGCCGCAGGCCTGGAAGTCGGCGCGATCTCGGATGTCACCCCGCAGGCCCACAACGGAACCCGGCCGCCCAAGCGGCGTCGGGTCTGATCTGACGAAAGGAGATTTGGACAGTTATGGCTAGATATACCGGTCCCATGACCAAGAAGTCCCGTCGCCTGAAGACCGACCTCGTCGGTGGCGACCAGGCCTTCGAGCGCCGTCCCTTCCCGCCCGGCCAGCACGGCCGCGCGCGGACGAAGGAGAAGGAATACCTGACCCAGCTGCAGGAGAAGCAGAAGGCCCGCTTCACCTATGGCGTCATGGAGAAGCAGTTCCGTCGTTACTACGCGGAAGCCGCGTCCCGCCCCGGTAAGACCGGCGAGACCCTGCTGCAGATCCTGGAGTCCAGGCTCGACAACGTCGTGTACCGCGCGGGCCTGGCCCGTACCAGGCGGGCGTCTCGTCAACTCGTGACCCATGGCCACTTCCTGGTCAACGGGGTGCGGGTGGACGTTCCGTCCTACCGCGTCGAGCAGTACGACATCATCACCGTCCGCAAGCAGTCGGCGGAGACCTTCCCGTTCGAACTGGCCCGCGCGACCTTCGGCGACCGGCCGATCCCGGCCTGGATGAAGGTCGTCCCCGAGTCGCTGACGATCCTGATCCATTCGCTCCCGGTGCGTGCGCAGATCGATTCGCAGGTCACCGAGCAGCTGATCGTCGAGTTCTACTCGAAGTAATCGCACGCTGCCGCCGGAGGTTTCGACCTTCGGCGGCAGAGTCGCGTGTGCACCAACCCCGGGCACGGGGACGGCGGCCGGTGGAACGGCCGCTGGCAGACGGCTACATGAAGTACCCCCAGTGACGTCATATGGCGGATGTCACCTGTGAAAGGAACCAACGAATGCTGATTTCCCAGCGCCCAGCACTGACCGAAGAGACCGTCGCCGAGAACCGCTCGCGGTTCGTGATCGAGCCCCTCGAGCCCGGATTCGGCTACACCCTCGGCAACTCCCTGCGCCGCACCCTGCTGTCCTCGATCCCCGGGGCCAGCGTCACCAGCATCCGCGTCGACGGAGTGCTGCACGAGTTCACCACCGTCCCCGGCGTCAAGGAGGACATCACCGAGCTCATCCTGAACCTCAAGGAGCTGGTGGTTTCCTCCGAGGACGACGAGCCGGTCACCATGTACCTGCGCAAGCAGGGCCCCGGCGACGTCACCGCCGCCGACATCGCACCGCCCGCCGGTGTCACCGTGCACAACTCCGATCTGAAGCTGGCCACGCTGACCAAGAAGGGCAAGCTCGAGATCGAGCTGGTCGTCGAGCGCGGTCGCGGTTACGTGCCGGCCTCCCCGAACAAGGTCGTCGGCGCCGAGATCGGCCGTATCCCGGTCGACTCGATCTACTCGCCGGTGCTCAAGGTCACCTACCGCGTCGAGGCCACCCGTGTCGAGCAGCGCACCGACTTCGACCGGCTGGTGCTCGATGTCGAGACCAAGCCGTCGATCTCCCCGCGGGATGCGCTGGCCTCGGCCGGCACCACCCTGGTGGAGCTGTTCGGTCTGGCCCGCGAGCTGAACATCGACGCCGAGGGCATCGAGATCGGCCCGTCCCCGGCCGAGGCCGATCACATCGCCGCGTTCGGCCTGCCGATCGAGGAGATGGACCTGACGGTCCGGTCGTACAACTGCCTCAAGCGCGAGGGCATCCACACCGTCGGCGAACTGGTCTCCCGGACCGAGGCCGACCTGCTGGACATCCGCAACTTCGGCCAGAAGTCGATCGACGAGGTCAAGATCAAGCTCGCCGGCATGGGCCTGTCGTTGAAGGACTCGCCGGCCGGGTTCGACCCCGCCGCGGCTGCGCTTGCCTACAGCGACAACGACTGGAACGACGACACGGACGACTCGGGCTACGGCGCGATCAGCCCGGTCGGCGCGCCGGAGACCGCTGACGACACCGACTACGCGGAGACCGAGCAGATCTAGCTCCGGGTCTCGCATGTGGTCCACCCGGATTTCGGGTGGGCGGGGCGATTCCCCGGTCCGCATCGGGCCGGGGCACCACCCCGAACACGGATAGGAAACCGTCGGCGCCCGGGAGTTCGCTCCCGGACCGCCGCCTCACCCGCGGAACACCCGCGGACCACGATGGAAAAGGACGTCACGACATGCCCACCCCTGCCAAAGGCCCCCGTATGGGCGGCAGCCCGGCCCACGAGCGGCTGATCCTGGCCAACCTCGCGACCTCGCTGTTCGAACACGGTCGGATCACCACCACGGAGACCAAGGCCAAGCGGCTCCGCCCGCACGCGGAGAAGCTGATCACCATCGCGAAGAAGGGGACGCTGCACTCGCGTCGCGAGGTCATGAAGACCGTCCGCGACAAGGATGTCGTGCACAAGCTGTTCGCCGAGATCGCGCCGTCCTTCGCCACTCGCGACGGTGGCTACACCCGGATCATCAAGACCTCGCCGCGCAAGGGCGACAACGCCCCGATGGCGATCATCGAACTGGTCGACGAGGAAACCGTCTCGGCGTCCGCGTCGCGGGTCACCCGTCGGGCCGCCTCCAGCCGCTCCGGTGACCGCAGCGCCCGCGTTGCGGCCTCCACCGGTGCTGCTGCCGGATCGACAGCGGCCGCGGACAGCGCGACCAACGCCGAGGACAGCGCCGATCGCGAGAGCGGTTCGGTGCAGGCGATCGAGGCTGCCACCGAGGCTCCGGCCGAGGGCGCGGACGAGACCGCCGTTGCCGCCGCTGCCGGCAATGAGGTCGCCGACAGCGCGACCAACGCCGAGGACAGCGCGGACCGGGAAAGCGGTTCGACGCAGGCCATCGAGGCCGCCACCGAGGCTCCGGCAGAAGGCGCCGACGAGGCGAAGTAGGCATCTGCATTTCCGCCAGGGGCGGTTCGGCGACAAGCCGAACCGCCCCTGCTGCGTTGTGCGGCCGAATGATCCGGCGCCCCTGGTTCGTCACGCTGTGACACCGGCCGAACGCACGCAGCGGCTACCCTTGGGTTCAGTTGTCGATGTTCGTTGGGGGGATGTGGCGTGCCGCCACCATCGGGGGACAAGGGTGTTCGGCGTGTCGCCGAATCGGCGCAGACGCTGATCCGCCGGGCCGGGCTGGAACACACCGGCGTGCTGCGGGTGGACGACCGCGAGCAGCTGCGGGACATCCTCGGCCGGGTTGCCGGTAACACCAGGCTCGAAGTGCTCTCGGCGCTACCGGGTGGTCCGTACTCGCCGCGGTTCCTCCGCGGCTCCTGGGATCAGGACCTGGCCGTGATGGCGCGCGGTGTGGTCCTCCGAGCGGTCTACCAGGCGGACGCGGCCCGCAGTCCCGAGGTGTTGCGCTATCTCACCGAGTTCGCCGGCCACGGCGCCCAGGTCCGGGTGTCGGCACGGGTCCGGCACCGCACCATCATCGTCGACCGCGAGATGGTCATCGTCGCGGTCGACGAGGACAGCCTGACCGTGCCGTTCCTGGTGGTCGAGGAGCCGGCGATGGTCCGCAGCTTTCAAGCGCAGTTCGCCGCGATGTGGAAGTCGGCGCACTCGGTCGGGATCGGTGCCGAGGACTCCCTCGGTTCGGAAACCGTCCAACAGACCCTGGACATCCTCAAGTCGGGAGTGACCGACGAGGTCGCGGCCAGGCGGCTCGGTGTCTCGGTCAGGACGATCCGGCGGCGGGTGGCCGCCGTGATGGAACTGCTCGGCGCCGAGAGCCGGTTCGAGGCCGGGGTGAAGGCCGTGCAGGCCGGCTGGCTCTGACCCCGGCCGGTTGTCACCGGGCTGGTTCTCCCGCCGGGAAAGTCCTTTCGTTGGCAACAACCGGCCACCGGCAACCGGTGACCGACCGGACACGGTCAACTGGGATCGGGCGACGTCGTCGCCCCGGCCCGACCGACGGCCGGTGTCGGTAGTTCGCCGCGAAAGGGAACGCGAATGTCCACCGCGCGTTGGCTCGAGCACTGGTTCTCCGGCATCGTCGCGGCGGATCTGAATCCGGACCGCCGGGTGGTCGTCGTCGCTACTGCAGACCTCGCCGACCGGGCCGTTGCCGAATTCGATGACGGGATCAGCACCGTCCTGGTCCCGCGGAACGCTCATCTCGACGCCCTCCATCGCAATTCCAGGGTGGTCGGATACCGGGGCTCGTTCCTGCCGGCCGACGGGCGGGTCAGCCTGCCCGATGCCACCATCGAACTGCGCTCCTACGGCCTCGCCGAGTTCGGAGAGTTGTTCGGCCCCACCGTGTTGCGAGTCGCCGACGACGAGGACTTCAGTGCCTACCTGCGCGATGCCGATGCCGCCCGACTGGACGGCCGGTTTGCCCCGCATCTGACGAATCCCCGGGTGCTGGTCGCGGACCTGGCCGCGTTGGGCGGGCCGGCCGAGCGGTCGGGGCCACGTGATCGGCTGCTGGTCCGGCCGGACGGAACGATCAGCACCTCGCCGACCGGCGGGGCCATCGGCCGGCTGGGGGAGTCGACCGCCGACCTCGATCGGACCTGGCGGGAACACGTTTCCTGCAGCGTCGCACCGTGCCCGGTCTGTCTCAGCGCAGCAGTGCCCGAGCGGGACCGGGCTGATGCGCTGCGCGAGCGACCGTGGCTGGCGAGGTATCTGACGGCGATCGAGGCGCTACGGGCGGCAGGCCGGGACGGGCGCACCGTGGGCCGGGTGTCGGGCTTCGGCGGCCGGATCTCCCCGGTGCTGCCCTGGTCGCCGGCCGTCCTCGATCCGGTCGACGCTCCGGTGATCATCGAGATCGATGACCCCGCACACCTGCTCGTGCACGACCCGGTGACCGGGCAGCGGCGGCTGGTCGGCGTGGCCTCCGGCGCCGAGCTGGAGGCCGGGTTCGGCGATCCCGGTTCGGGATGATCCGTGAGCCCTCGCCGTGCGTTCGGGAACGACGGGTTTCAACGGGAACGGGTTCAACGGGAACGACAGGGGCCCGACCGGTTGGTACCGGACGGGCCCCTGAATCCATCGGTGGGGATGTGATCAGATCTCCACGCAGAAGCCGCACATCGGCCGGTACAGCTCGGCGACCGGCGTGCCGATCAGTGGTGTCTGCACGCTGATGCCGACCGGTTTGACCGGGACGCCCGCTGTCTCGTGCCGGGTCTCGCCGAATCCCAGCTCGAAGGCCGGGGCCAGCAGCAACCCGCCCGCGACGAACCCGGACCGAACCCAACGATTGACTCCCTTGGAACCTGACACGTGATTTCCCCTCACTGGAACGCCGGACGCACTCGGACAACAACACCTTGCGGGTCAGGGCGCTGGTGCGGCAGGTATTGGCAGGAAGCTGTCATCGTGTATCACCGCGCGTCCTGCCGCCACGGTGGGTCCGGCGCGGCTCGGACCTCCGAGCGAGATCCTGTCCGGTTGCTGCCATCTCGATCCGCTCGGCCGTTTCGTTGGGCATGCTTCGGGAATGGCCGGCCATCACGACGATGCTGCAACACGAGAGTAGGAGACGCAGATGAGAGTGTTCCGAAGAATCCTGGGCGTCGCGGTCGCGGTCGGGGCAGCCCTGACCGTCGCCGCCATGCCTGCTGCCGCGGCGGCCGACAGCCCGGCGGCCGGCAGTTCGGTGGCCGGCAGTTCGGTGGCGGCCCTGACTGTCGCCGCCGGGACCGACGCCACGATCGCGCCGATCATCACACCGCCGTGCCGGCCGATCTGGCAGCCGTACCCGACGCCGTTCCCGCTGCCCTGGCCCAAGCCGTGCCCCTGGTGGCCGCCGGGCCCGATCATCCTGCCGCCGCCGCCGGCGCCCACCGCCTGATCCGCTCGTTCTCGACAACTCGATATCCGACGCCTTCCCTTCGATGGGGGCATCCGCCGACTGCAGCGGCGGATCACCGGTCCGGTTGCGGACCGCCTGGAGCCGCCGACACCACATGCCGTGGTGTCGGCGGCTCTGTCCTTTCTGCTGCGGTTTTTTCTGCTCTGCGGTCTCTCGTGCTCGGCGGCCTGTCCGCTCGGACCGTGGCGTTCAGCCGACGAGGTCGGCGGACAGTACGTGCTCGAAGAAGGCCTGCTGGTGGATCATGGTCCGCCGGAAGAAGTCCACGTAGCGGTCGGCATGATCCTGGGTCATGGTGCCCAGCACGATGGTCAGCGCGACCTGGCCGTCCGGCAGCGGGTCGAGCACCAGGTTCTTCCAGACGGTGCCCACCTCGGCGAGATGGCCGGCGATCGCGTCCGGCAGGGAGTCGGCGCCGCCCTGCCATCCCCGTGGGTAGCGGAGCTCGCCGCGCTCGGCCAGACCGCAGTACCAGGCCAGCAGATCGGCTCGGCAGGCCGCGGTCGCAGCGGGGTAGTGCCGGGCATCGGTGACGGCGCGATAGGCCCGTCGTGCCGACCTCAGGTCCGGCAGCCGGGCGATCTCGTGGCCGAAGGAGCACGGCAGGTGATGTTGCCGGGTGCCGGGATCCTCGAGCATCTCGACCGTCGTCGCCAGCACCGTCGAGCACCTGGCCCCGGCGTCGGCGAAACGCAACCAGAGATCCCAGTCCTCCAGACCGATCTCGGATTCCCGCCAGCCGCCGACCAGGTCGGTGAGTTCGATCCGGTGTGCGGCACAGGAATTCTCGAACAACGGATTCATCAGTTGCAGTTCCGGGTGCCACAGCATGGTCAGCGGGTGCGCGGTGCTCAGGGTTCGTCCACGGTGATCGACCTTGCGGACCCGGGTGGCGACGAATTCGGCACCGCGGTCGAACTCGGCGGCCATCGTTGCCAGATGGTGTGGTAGCCATCGATCATCGTGATCGAGGTAGGCGACCACCTCACCGGCGGCGTGCTGCAGCGCGATGTTGGTCGGGCCGGCCTGGAACCCGAACCTGCGGGTGCGCAGCAGCCGGACCCGGCTGTCGACGGCGGCGACTGCCTCGACGATGTCGTCGGTGCCGTCGTCACTGGCGTCCGAGACGACCAGCAGTTCCCAGTCGCGCAGGCTCTGCCGCCGCACCGAATCCAGGGTGTCGACAATGGCCGGTCCTCGGTTGTAGGTCGGGCAGATCACCGTGAACCTGGTCATTTGCGGCCTCAGTTCCGCCGCAGTTCGTCGAGCAGTATTTCGATGATCTGTTCCTGCCGGTCGCCGCTCAAGCTCGGGTACATCGGCAGCGAGAAGATCTGCTGTGCCAGCGATTCGGTCACCGGCAGCGAGCCTGTCGGGGTCTCCAGGTGGGCGAAGCCGGACATCGTGTGTACCGGCCACGGATAGCTCACGGTGAGCGCGATGTCCCTGGCCGCCAGCGCCGCGAGCAGTGCCTCGCGTCGCGGATGCCGGACCACGTAGAGGTAGTACACATGGGAGTTCCCGGGTGTCACCGACGGCAGTGCGAGCTCGGTTCCGGCCAGGGCCTCGTCGTAGCGACGGGCGATCTCCTGCCGCCGCGCGATGTAGTGGTCGAGCCGGGACAGTTTGCGGCGCAGGATCTCTGCCTGCACCTCGTCGAGTCGGCTGTTGTGCGCCGGGGTCTGCACCACGTAGTACCGGTCGTCCATCCCGTAGTACCGCAACCGCCGAAGGGCGGCTGCCGTGTCCGCATCACCGGTGATGGCCGCGCCGGCGTCGCCGTACGCGCCCAACACCTTGGTGGGGTAGAACGAGAAGGCAGCGACATCACCGAAGGTGCCGGCGATCCGACCGTGCCGGCGGGCGCCGTGTGCCTGCGCGCAGTCCTCGAGCACCGAGAGCCCCTGTGTCCTGGCCAGTTCCAATAGCGGCTGCATGTCGACACACTGGCCGTACAGGTGAACCGGTAGCAGCGCCCTGGTGCGTGGGCCGATGACGGCCGCAACAGCGTCGACGTCCATCAAGTAGTCGTCGGCACGGATGTCGACGAAAACCGGCCGGGCGCCGATGGAATCGATCGCGACCACGGTCGGCGCCGCCGTGTTCGACACGGTGATCACCTCGTCGCCCGGACCGATGCCGAGGGCCCGGAGCCCGAGCGCGATGGCATTCGTCCCGTTGTCCAGCCCGACGCAGTGATCGATGCCGTGGTAGCCGGCGAACTCCGACTCGAAGCCGCTGACCGACTTGCCGAGGATGAGCTGACCCGAGCCGAAGACGGTGTCGACCGCCTCCAGCAACTCGGCGCGATCCTGTTGGTACTCGTCCAGGTAGTCCCACACGCGGATGGTCATGATGCTGCCTCCAGATGCTCTGCTGTCGGGTGCGACTCGGGTTCTCGGGCCTGGTCGGCCAGGGCGGTGATCAGATCGAGTAGGCCGTCGTCGTCAGGAACGGTCGGGCGCCACCCGGTGATCGACCGGAACGGCGTGCTGTCGACCAAGACATCGGCGGGATCCAACGGGCTGGCGTGCGCCGGTGGGGTGGTGGGCAGCACGGCGACCGGCGCGGTGCTGCACCGGTTCGCGGCTATCCGGGCGATCTGCTCGAAGACGTCCGTCAAGTGCACCGGCCGGTCGCCGCCGACGGCCCAGCAGCCGCCGGATAGCCGGTCGGCGTGATCGAGCGCGGCGGAAAAGGCCGACGCGGCGTCCCGAACGTGCAGCAGGTTTCTTCGCACCTGATGCCAGATGGTCAGTGGTTCACCGGCGATGGCCCGACGGGCCATGGCGGTGATCACTCCGCGGTCGACAACCGGTCCGGCACCGTCGATCCGGCCGTAGACCGTCGGAAGTCGAAGGCAGGCGCCGGAAATCGCGCCGTCAGACGACGCGGCGCGCAACACGTCCTCCGCTCTGGCCTTCAACCGCGTATACGGATCCGCGGCCAGTGCGGCGGAATCGTCCGCCGGCGCGGAACCCGCGATCAGCACCACCGGGGGTGAGGCGACCTCCCCGCCCGGGGATCGGCGTTGCGCCGCAAGGGTGTCGACGACGTCCCGGACCACCCCGACCGTCATCCGCTCGGCCATCGGGTCGGTGTCGGACAATCGCCATTGCGCGGTCGGGCTGCGGTGTGCGGTGAGCACGATGACCGCGTCGGAACCGGTGACGGCCGTGGCGACGGCCCGCGGGTCGGCCAGGTCGGCGATCCGGTCCTGCAGATTCGGTTGATCGACCGGATGCGGCACAAAGCGTCGGCCGACGACGCGGACGGCGACCCGGCGGCGCAGGAGCTCGTCCGTCACCGCACCGCCCAGGAAACCGGTGCCGCCCAGCACCGTCACCAGCGGCCGGTGCTCGCCACGCAACCGCCCGGGCACACCACCGGTCATCCGTCAGCCACCGTTGCCCAGGACAAGTGACCGGACGCAGGCCAGCAGCGAGCGCGCCTGTTCGTTGATGTAGTGGCTGTGCCGGGCCAGGTCGGTGAGTTGATGCAGCGCCATCCACCGGTACTCCGGCGGCTCCGCCACCGCATCGGCCTCCACCACCAGATGCCGGTACCTGGTCCGGTAGAACCGGCCACCCTCGACGGATTGCACGGTGTCGTAACGGATCTCATCCGGATCTGCGGCGAGGACCTGATCCAGGAAGCTGAGCCGGGGGGTGTCCGGGAGGTGGTCCCAGTTGAGCGGGGTGCACTGCACCGTCGGTGCGATCTCCGCGATGTCCACCAGTCCCGGTTCGACTCGCAGGTGGACCAACACGTGCAGCACGCCGTCGATCCGGCTGACCAGGAAGGCGACCAGGCCGAGGCCGTGCTCGGCGACCATCGGCTGGCTCCACCGGCCGACCTCCCGGCCACCGGCCTCCACCCGGACGCCGAACACGTCGAAGAAGCCGCCGGAATCGTGCGAGATCCGGCCATCCCGCCGGTGCCAGTCGCGCAGTTCCGGAAGCGGGACCCGGCGCACCGCGACCTGGGTCCGCGCGCGGACATCACTGATCCAGAGCAGTATCTCGTCGGTGCTGTGCCGACTCCCGGCCCGCGCATCGCAGGACCGGAGCAGTGCCGTTGCGAAGTCGCCGTCGGAGGTGGACGGCGCACCGGACGGGTCGGGAAAGAACTCGTCGCCTGCCGACGAGGACGACCGGACCCAGGCGGCCAGCAGCTCCTCGATGGACGGGCCAGGTCCGCTCTCCAGCAATTCGGCGCCGGGAAACGGCAGGCACGACAGCACCGTGCGGGCATCCATGTTCACCAGGTCGTCCAACCGGAGCAGCCGGTGCAACTGGCCGAAGGTGAGCCACTGGAAACCGTCGACCAGCGGCACGTCGCCGGTCACCTCGATCACCATGTTGCGGTTGCGTTTGCCCAGGAAGCGCGATCCCTGCTCCGACTGGCGGACGTCGCTGATCACCGTGCGCTCCCCGCTCGTCGGCCGATCGCAGAGGAAGTAGTTCAGGTACGGCACCGCGGCGCCGCCGTGCTTGCCGGTGTAGTTGCTCCTGGTGGCCTGCACCGTCGGCGAAATCTGCACGCCGTTGTGGTTGCCCGGTTCGGCCTTCGGCTGCATCAGGCAGTGCAGGACCCCGTCGAACTCCTTCACCAGGATCCCGAGCACCCCGACCTCGGGCTGGTTGATGATCGGCTGGGTCCATCGGCGAACCGTGGACGCGGTCGAACCATGGCCGGTCGCCGGGTCCGTCGACGCGGTGACCTCGATCCCCTCGATCGAGAAGAACGCCCCGGTGTGGTGCCGCAGAGCGGGTGCGCCGATGCCCGCACGCCACCCCTCGACGTCCTCGAGCGCGACGATCGTGGTGTCGGTGTAGACCTCGGCGGCGGATGCCCTGACCCAGGCCAGCACGTCGGCGGTGGTCGGTAGGAAGGTGCCTGCCGACAGGACCGAGGTGGCGATCCGGGATCGGGTGGCCAGCGCCCCGCGGGTGTCGATGACGGTCATGCCGGCTCCTGAGGGTCGATGGCGATGGACGGGTGGCCTGCCATCGACTATCGGTCGGCCGGGCTGTGCCGTCGCCGAGTTGGCAGGAAGCGGCCAACAGCCACCGCGCCGGTCGTCCGGCGGGTTTTCTTCTCATCAGCCCCGACAGCCACGAGCACCGAAGGAGATCGGCGATGAGCAGACATTCCGTGTTGCTCCCCTTCATCCCCCGCCGGCCGGAGCAGGTTCTGCCGTACGCGGCGCTGGTCAACTGGACCGGCGCCGAGCGGCTCTGGCAGGGCCAGGCCCTGGCCATCGAGCCGTTCTGCACCTTCTCCGCCGCCGCCGGTGCCGGGTTCCGGGTACCGACCGGCCTGGCGGTGACGTTGATGCCGCTACGGCACCCGTTCGCCGCCGCCGACCTCGCGGTGTCACTCGCGATGACGACGGGGCAGTCGGTGGTCGCCGGGTTCGGCCCGGGAGCGACGTCGCTGCAGACCAGCCTGCTGGGCGCGCCGTACCCGAGCCCGTTGACCGCGACCAGGGAGTACCTGACGATCGTCGGCGACCTGATCCGCGGCCGCGACGTCGACGTGGCGGGCGAGTACTACTCGTGCCGCGGGCGGCTGCCGCACATCCCCACTCCCGCTGTCGAACTCGGCCTCGGCGTGCTCCGCACGGGGATGGCCCGGTTGGCCGGCGAGATCGCCGACGTGGCCATCACCTGGCTCACCCCTGCGCCGTACCTGGCGGACACCCTGATCCCGGCGATCCGGGACGGTGCGGCGCGGGCCGGCCGGCCGATGCCGAGGGTGACCGCGATGGTCCCGGCCGCGCTGCGGGCGCCGGACCGCGACCCGGTGACGCTCACCCTGGCCGGCAGTTCGGCGCACCTCTCGTTGCCGCACTACCAGGACATGCTGCGCAAGGCCGGAATCGACGTCACCGGCGAGGATCTCATGCTCGATGCCAAGCAGCTGGTGACCGCCGGCGGGTTCCTTTACGGCGATCCGGATGAGCTGGCCGAGCAATTGATCGCCTACCGGCAGGCGGGCGTCGACGAGATCGTCTTCAACCTGACCGGGGTGTTCAACCAGCACGGTCCACAGGCCGCGCTGACCGACCTGAAGACCATCTTCACCTCGCTGTGACCAACCGTGCTGTGACCGACACTCCGCCGATTCAGGATCGAGGATCACGATGAATCTCTCGCTCACCACCGACGACCTGCTGCAGGCGGACCGGCGCGCGGTCAAGCGCGCGCTGATGAGCTGGGGTACCGGACGCAACCACACCGGCGAGCCCGTTCGACCCGGCCGCTGCGCAGTGGTGGTGCTGGACAACGCGGACGCCCTGCCCGACGTGCTGGCGGCCGGCCTTGTCGACGCGGACAGCACGGTGTTCGCCGGCGGGGTCGATGACCAGGGGCCACTGTCCCGGGAACCAGGCCGTCCCCGGGTGGTCGGCTATCAGGGTTCGGCCGCCGAGCCGGGCGAGGAGCTGTCGATCGGCGACGACTTCTTCCTGCAGATCCAGGACTATGCGACCAGCGAGTACATGTCGCTGCTCGGTCCGACGCTGATCCGCATCTGCGGGCCGCAGGACTTCGCCACCTTTCTGGCTGACGCGGACCGGGCGCGGCAGACCGGGAATTTCGCCGAGTTCGCCACCAACCCCGCGGTACAGTTCGCCGACCAGAGTGCCTATGGCGCAACGCTGCTCGACGGTGCGGGAGTCGATGGCCCAGAACTGCGGCTGTGGGTCGACGGTGCCGGGCAGGTGTCGACGTCGCCCAACGGATCACTCCTCGGATCGATCGGCGACGGATTCGCCGCACTCCACCGCAAGTGGCGGGAGATCAATGCCGGCAGCGGGTTTCCCTGTGCCGTGAGCCTGGGCGGCAGCATCGGGCAGGACGAGCGAGCGGCTGCGCTGACCGCCCGGCCCTGGCTGCCGGACTACCTGATGGCCCTGGACGCGATGAAGGACCTGCATGCGCGCGGTCGCCGTGAGATCAGGGTGTCCGGTTTCGGCGGGCGTCGATCCACCGCGCTGGCCGACGTGCCGGCATCGGCGGAATCGGCACGGCCCGTCCTGCTGTGGAACGAGGACGGTGCCTACCTGGTGGACCAGCGAATCGGCCGTACCTTCGGCATCGACGAGGCCACGGCAGACGCCGTCGAGGCCGTTCTGGTGCTCGGTTCCGTCGAAACCGCAACGGCGGTCGTCGATCCCGCGCGGTTGCGGAGCGTCGCATCATCATTCGCTGCCGCCGGTGTGCTGCTCGATTACCGCGAGCCGGCGGGGGTCTGAGTCATGACGACAACAGTGAGCGCTTCACCGGTGGCAGCGCCGCCCGGCTCGGTCGCCGCAACCGACCTCGTCAAAGGACACCTCGCCGAGATCGTCGGCGAGTTGGGTGCCGGGGTGACCGTGCACGACATGTACGACCCGGTCGGATCGGCCTTCTATGACGACATCTCCCGGCACGATCACCACGAGGTCCGGGAAATCCTTGCCGCCATCCGCGGTGTGCCGGGTGAGGTGCTCGACCTCGCCGCCGGGTCCGGCCGACTCACCGTTCCGATGCTGGCGTCGGGCCGCACCGTCACTGCGCTCGAGCTCTCCCACACCATGCTGGACCTGCTGCGCCGCAGGCTCTCGGAGCTACCTGCCGAACTGCGCGGTCGCGCCGCCGTGGTCGCCGGCGACATGCGCACCTTCCGGCTGCCGACCGTGTTCGGCGCGATCGTCCTCGGCACGACGTCGATCTCGCTGCTGGACGAGGCGGGCCGGGCGGCGTTGTTCGAGCGGGTACGGGAGCAGCTGGCACCGGGCGGGCGATTCCTGATCAGCACCCTGCAGATCGCCGCCGGCGCAGCGACCGACGCCCGCTCGGAGGTGACCGGCGCCAGCGGCCGGACGTACCGGTTGCACGAGCGGTTCGACCCGGCTGCCGGGATTCGCTCCGTAGTGATCCACCCGACCACAGTCGATGGCGACCAACACGTGTGCACGAGCGCAGTGCGGATCATCCGGCCGGATTTACTGGCCGCCGAGTTGCACCGGCAGGGGCTCCGGATCGAACAGTCGCGAGCCCTGCCGACCGGGTCGGACCGCTACCGCGATGCGCTGCTCACCGTCGGCCACATCGACCAGGGAGGTCGGCGATGACCGCCCGGGTCCCGGGTGCGCTGTGGCCGTCCCTGCTCCCGGTGGCGCAGCAGGGCGCCGACGAGTTGTGCGCGGTGTCCGCGGACGGCGTGCGGGTCCGGTTCGCCGATGGCCGCGAATTGCTGTGCGGCACCAGTGGTCTGTGGAACACCAACCTGGGATACGGCAATCCGGTGGTGGCCGACGCGATCGGCGCCGCCGCCCGGGATGCGTCCTACCTCAGCGTCTTTCGCTACGAGAACCGGTACGCCCGACAGGCGGCGGAAGCACTCGCGGATCGCTGGCAGGGGTCGGACGCTCGGGTGCTGTTCGCCACGTCCGGCGGCTCGGCGAACGACCTGGTGATGAAGCTGGCCAGGCATACCCAGGCGCTACGCGGCTTCGACCGGCGGAAGATCGTGGTCGGCCTGCGCGGGAGCTACCACGGATTGACCTTCGGCGGCTTTGCGCTGACCGGGGAAGACCTCGGCCAAGGTGTGTACGGCGTCGACCAGCGCCTTGTCCGGCACGTGGCGGCCAACGACACCACCGAACTGACAACGGCTTTCGATCGTTTCGGAGCACAGGTGGCGGCGGTCGTCGTCGAGCCTGTGCTGGGTAGCGGCACCGTCCCGCTCGCCGCCGAGTTCGTCGCGGAGCTGATCCGGCTGCGGCAGCTGCACGGCTTCCTGCTGGTTGCCGACGAGGTGGCCACCGGGTTCGGTCGCACCGGAACCTTTCTGGCATCCCAACTCTGGCCGGAGCCGGCCGACCTGGTGATCGTGTCGAAGGGACTGACCAACGGCACCAACGCCGCGGCCGCAGTGCTCGTGTCGGCGGAGGTGGCCCGCACCTTCGACCGCGCGGATGCCGTGCTGACCCACGCCGAAACCCAGGCGGGCACACCGATCGCCTGCGCGGCGATGCTGGCCACGTTGTCCGAGTTCGACCGGCTGCAGGCTGTTGCCCGTGGAACTGCGGTGGCACAGCGGTTGGCGACCGAGTTGCAGCGGTGGGCCGCGCGGTCGCCGCGGATCAGCGCGGTCACCGGTCGGGGGTGCTTCCGCTCGCTGCGGCTGGCCACCGCGGCCGGACTGCCGCTGCCATCGTCCGAGGTTCCGATCGTGGTGCGGGAGATTCGCCGCGCGGGTGCGATCGTCCATCCCGGCCCGCACGGAATCCAGCTCGTCCCAGCGCTCACCTACAGCGTCGACGACCTGCAGTTGCTGCTCGACGCGACCCGCACCGGTCTGCACAGCTATTTTGCCGCGACCGACGACGACGCTGCCGACGGGCAACGCCCGGTGGGGGTGATGGTCGGATGAACCTGTCGTGGTCGTGTCCCGCCCGAACCATCCTCGGGCTCGGTGGCCTGGAACCGTGGCTGCGTGCCGGGAGCCCGCAGTCCGTTCCGGTCACCTCGGCCACCGTGCTGGCCGATCCGGCGGTGGTCGGCCTACCGATCCTGCGCCGGCTGCGAGAAGTTTTGCAGCGCAGCGGAGTCCGGCACGAGATGCTGACAGTCGACGGGCCGGGTGACCTCGAAGCTGCGACCCTGCTTGCCGATCGGCTGGCTCCGGTCTATCTGCCGGGGATCGACAGCGGGCATGCAGTGATCGGAGTCGGCGGCGGTTCGCTGCTCGATCAGCTGAAGATCGCCGCGGTGCTGCAGGCCAACCCCGGGGCAGCGGCCAGGCTCGAATTGCCTCAGCGGAGTGGACTGATCCTGCTGGAGGACCTCGAACATCGGCTGCCGCTGGTGGCGATCCCGTCGACGCTGGGCACCGGTGCCGAGGCGAGCAGTTCGGCCTGCCTGTCGCACGGTGACGGGAAACGGCTGTTGATCGGTGACATCCTGCGGCCCGACGCCGCCGTCCTCGACCCGATGGCCACCCGCTCGCTCCCGCACCACCTGGTGGCAGAAGGCGTGCTGGAGCCGCTGTTCCGATTGACCAGCCTGTACATCGCCGATCACCGGGGGCTGCCCACCGAGGACGCGCTGACCGTGGCACTCGCCGAACGCCTCATCCGGCTCGGCGACGAGCTCACCGGCGCACGGGCAATCGAGAATGAGGCGGAGAGCGACGACCTGCGACTCGAACTGGCCAAGATCAGTGCGCTCAGCCACGCCGCCTGGTTGAGCCTCGGGCGCAACCGGTACTCGGCACGCGGCTGGTACATCGCGAACGAATTGTCCACGGCGCTCGGCGTCCGCAAGATGACCGCGGTGGCCGTGCTACTGCCCAGTCTGTGGTCCGAGATCGCAGCTGGGCAGGACATTCTCGGTTCGGCGGACCGGCTGTCGGCGATGTGGCCCATGCTGCGTGCGGCATCGTCGCGGGACCTTCCTGCCGATCCGATCGCCGGGATCGCCGCCCTGCTGGATGCCTGGAGCATCGGACGGCACGTCAGCCCCACCCGGGAACAGGTGGAGCGAACCGCGCGTCGCAGCATCGCCGCCTGGGGCGCCGGCCTGCCGATGCTGGGCCGACTGCGCAGCAGGGATGTCCGACGCATCCTGGACCGCGCGGTCCGGCCGGTCGATCGTCCGACAGCCGACCCCTTTCCCCCAGACCCCTCGATGGACGTGGGCGCCCGCCGACACCGAGGTCTCGAGAACAACGACTACTTGGTGAGGAGGTGAATGTGAAGATGATCGACCTTTCGACGAACCCGCCGATCGACACCGAACTGCCCGCTCTCGAGCTGGGCATGCAGGAGCTCGAGGCCATGGAGGCGCCGGGGTGGTGGACGGGCATCGGCGCTGCGGTCAGCGCCGGCGTCTCGTACGCCACGGTCTACGCCGCGGTGAGCGGTGCGGCCCTCACCTGATCCCGATCGGGTGCCGAGATCACCACTGCTGAACTGGGGAGGAGGTATTCGATGAACAGAGAACTGACCCTGGAACCACTGCGGACCGAAGACGGACCGATCGGTGGCCTGGAGCTGGGCATGCAGGAGTTGGAGGCGCTGGACGCCCCCGGATTCTGGACCGGCGCGTTCAACAGCGCCCTGATTGTCACCGCGATCACCGCGGTGGGGGTCGCTGCGACCTGATCGACCACATCCGGATGCCCCGAAGGGCGCCGAGCGCCTTTCGGGGCAGTCCGGGTGATCACCATTTTCCCCTGAGGAGGGACTCTCATGAACACACAGCAGTCCACCGGGGCATCGACCCCCGTTGTCCTTGCCTTCGTCGTCGTCCTGCTGGCGGCCGTGGTCATCTCCGTGACCGCACTGGACGGTGCGGCGAGATACGCGCTGCTCGCTGCCGGGGTGGTCGGCCTCCTCGGATGTGTCTGGCAGCTGAACCGGAATCGCCGGCCGAACGGATCGTCGTCCGACGGTGTTCGACCATGAGTGGTTCACCCGTCATCGAGTTCGATTCCGTCAGCAAACATTTCGGTGACACCATTGCGGTGCAGGATGTCTCGTTCACGGTCCAGCCCGGAAGGGTGGTCGGTCTGTTGGGCCGCAACGGCGCCGGCAAGACCACCAGCCTGCGGATGCTGCTCGGGTTGGCCCGACCGACGGCCGGAGCGGCCACCTTCTTCGGTCAGACCTACGACCAGCTCCCACACGCCGCCAGGCGGATCGGGGTCAGCATGGAGGGCATCGGCCCGGTCACCGGGGTGAGTGCCCGCCGCGATCTGCTGATCTGGGCGACGGCCCTCGGCCTCGGCCGCGGCCGGGTCGACACCGTGTTGGATCAGGTTGGTCTGGCCGACGCAGCGGGTCGCAAGATCAAGGATTTCTCGACCGGCATGAAGCAACGGCATGCCCTTGCCGTTGCCCTGCTGGCCGATCCCGAGGTGCTGATCCTGGACGAGCCGGCCAACGGTCTCGACCCGGACGGCATCCGCTGGTTGCGGGACATCCTGCGCTCGTTGGCGACCGAGGGTCGCACGGTGCTGATGTCCTCGCACCTGCTCTCGGAGATCGAACAGACCGTCGACGATGTGGTCGTCATCCAGGAAACCCTGCGCTACGCAGGCACTCTCGATGACCTCACCGGCGGAGGACGGGACCGACTGGAGGACAAGTTCTTCGAGTTGGTCGGTCCACGGACGCCGGCCGCGTCGCTGACCGGGGGTGGGCACGATGAGTGACCTGCTCAAAGCCGAGGCGTTGAAGGCGATCAGCGGTCGCACCTGGTTGTTCGTCGGCGCCGTGGGCGTCCTGCTCGGCTTCATGACCACCGCCGGGTACACCACCACCATCGAGCAGGAAATCGCCGCCGGGCTGGATCCGGCGGCCGCGACGGCCTCGATGGTGCGCTTCTGGTTCGGCATGATGCTGGCATCGATGTTGTTCGGCGCGATCTTCGTGACCAGGGAATACGGGGACGGAGCGATCGCCAGGTCCGTGCTGGTCAGCGGCGGCCGAGGTCGGCTGTTCGCGGCCAAACTGGCAGTGGCCACCGGAGTCGGGGCGATCTTCGCCCTGCTCGCGGGCGGTCTGGCCGTCGGATCGGCCTGGCTGTTCCTGCCGCTGGCCGGTCAACAACTGGTGTGGTCGTCCGAGGCCACCCTCACCCTGCTCGGCGTGGTCGCGGTGGTGCTGCTGGCCGCCCCCTGGGGCGTCATGTTCGGCTGGCTGATCCGCAATCAGGTGGTCACGGTCGTCACCCTGCTGGTGCTGACCCTGCTGGTCGACGAGGCGCTGCTGCGGCTGGTTCCCGCCGTCGGGCGGTTCACCATGCAGATCGCCATGGGCGCCGTCTACCGCGATGCCAAACCCGAGATGCTCAGCCCCGCCACGGCTCTGCTGGTCATCCTGGGTTGGATCGCGATCGTCGGGTTCTTCGCCCAGCGTCGGCTCCGACGGGCAGACGTGTTGTCATGACCATCCATCGATCACCGGCACCGGTCGACACGCCCGGGGCGCCCGGACTGGCGCCGGGGGTCGAGGTGCACGAGCCGATGGCCGATGGGGCCCCCTGGATCGTGCGCCGGGTCGACGGGCAGTACGTCCGGATCGGGGCGGACATCGCCAAGCTGCTCAAGGCGCTGGACGGTGAACGCGACGCCGGGCAACTGACCGCGGCGCTGGGTCCGCCGTGGACAGAGCGTGATGTGGACGGGGTGCTGACCCGGCTCCGGCCGATGGCGGTGCTCGCCGAACCGGAAACCCCTGGGAAGGACGGCAGGGCGCGCAAGCAGCGATCTCTGCGACGCTGGATCAGGTTCGTGCCACCGCTGACCGTGCAGCTGACCCTGCTTCGTCCCGACCGGTTGATGCGGTGGCTGCGGCCGCTGATCACGATGCTCGCCCACCGGGCCAGCCTGATCCTGGCCACCGCCGCGGTGATCGGCGGGATGATCGCCCTGGCCCTGCAGGCGCCCGCACTGGGCGACGCGATCGGCCGGCCGCAGTCCATGCTGGTGCTGGTCGCGGTGGTGCTCGGCTCGCTGCTGACCACCGGCCTGCACGAGTTCGGCCACGGGATGGCGCTCTCGCACTACGGGTGCACGCCGACCCGAATGGGGATGATGCTCTTCTACCTGACGCCCGCCTTCTTCTGCGACGTCTCCGACGGCTGGCGGCTGCCCCGCAACGAGCAGCGGACCCGGGTGGCGCTGGCGGGCATCGCAACGCAGCTGATCGTGGCCGGCGTCGCCGGACTCGCGTCCGGTGTGGCCGCACTCGTCGGTGCGCCGACCTGGCAGACCGGTCTGCTGCTGTTCTCGGTCGCCACCTTCGTCGCCGCGATCGTCAACGTCGTGCCGTTCGTGAAGTTCGACGGCTACATCGCGCTGATGTGCCACCTGGATGTCCCGCATCTCCGGGACCGCAGCATGCAGGATGCCAGGGCCGTCGTCGCCCGGGTGCTGTTCGGCGGCCGTTACCAGCGCTCGCTACCCGACCTGGCCTGGGCCGTTCCGTTCGGGCTGGTCAGCATCGTCTTCCCGGTGTACCTGGTGTCGGTCGCTCTCGTCCTCTGGCTGGATTTCCTGCAGCTCGCGGGCTGGGTCGGGATCGCCGCGGTGGCAGGGATTCTCGGCTACCTGGCGTACCGGGCCGGTGCCGGGTTCGTCAGCCTGCTGCGGCAGGCGAAGGCAGCCGGCGCCCGCCCGTGGCGGATGACTCTGGTGGTCACCGCGCTGACCGGAGCGGTGATCGGCGCACTGGCCCTGGTGCAGGTGCCCGGTTCGGTCACCGGCGGCTACGTGCAGGACGGCGCCGCCCTGCGACTCGTCCTGCCGGACACCGCCGACCAGGACGAGATCGCCCCCGGCGACGAGGTGACGCTGATCGAACGCGGCGTGCTCACCCGGCGCACCGTGGGCACGGCGGTCGTCGCCCCGGGGGAGTACGAGTCGATGGATGTCCCGTTGCTCGCCTTCTTCCCCATCTCCGACATGGCCGACCTGATGGTGGACGCGACCGGCCGCGACCTGCAGGTCACCGACCCGCCGACCACCCCGATCGGCATGGCGGTCGTCGCCACCGGCGACCAACCACTCGGCCGATGGCTGTGGAACGAGTACCTGGCCCCGGTGCTGCGCTGAATCCGGTGCTGCCGAACGGTTGCCCACCAAAGTGTTTCGTCTACCGAAGGAGGATGAGATGGACAGCCTCGCCCGCTTGCTGTTCTGCCCGCCCGGGCACGTCCATTTCGACCGGCCGGAGGCCGGCGACGATGCGACCGCTGATTTCTCCGGCGGCATCACGGTGCCGCCGACCTGGCGCACGACCGCGAACGACGAGTGGATCAACCTCGCCCCGCTCGGCGCGGAACTGCCGACGCAGGGCTGGAAGATCCACGCATCGGCAACGGCGGCCAACGCCGGGAACGTGCTGGAGATCGTGGCGAAGTATTGCTTCGCCCAGGACGTCGTGTTCAAGTTCCTGCGCAGCGCGGCGATCCTGCAGCGGCGGAACAGCAAGTACGCCGACCGCGGCAGCAGCGGCAAGTTCGCCACCATCTACCCGACCTCCGAGGAGCAGCTCGAACAGATCCTGATCGAGCTCGGTGGCCTGCTGGACGGTGAGCAGGGTCCGTACATTCTCAGCGATCTGCGTTGGCGGTCCGGTCCGCTGTACGTGCGCTACGGCGGCATCCTGCCGGTCGTGGTGCGCGGGCCGCACGGTCGCCCGATGTACTGCATTCAGGATCCGCAGGGCAACCTGGTGGAGGACAGGCGCGGGCCCGGATTCCGCCCGCCCGAATGGATTTCACTGCCGAAGGTGCTGGACGAGGCGCTCGCGGCACGCAATGCGGGGACGTTGCGGGACTTTCCGTACCGGGTGACCCGCGCGCTGCACTTCTCCAACGGCGGCGGTGTGTACCGGGCGACCACGGTGCCCGATGGGGTCGAGGTGCTGGTCCGCGAGGCCCGTCCGTTGGCCGGTCTGGACGCTTCCGGTCAGGATGCGGTCGCCCGGTTGCATGCCGAACACTCTGCCATGCAACGGCTCTCCGGCGTTCCGGGAATCCCGGAACTGATCGACTTCCGGGTCGGGCACGAACACCGTTACCTGATCCGCGAATTCGTCGAGGGTCAGTCGCTGGCCAAGGAGATGATCCGGCGCAATCCGCTGTTCGCCGCGCAGGAGCCGGTTGCGGGTGCCGACGCCTTTGCCGACTACGCGCAGTGGGCGCTGGGCACCCTGGACCAGATCGAGAACACCGTGCGGGCCATGCATTCGCGGGGTGTGGTCTTCAACGACCTGCATCCGGCGAACGTGCTGATCCGCTCGGACGGCGGGGTGGCGTTCATCGACTTCGAGACCGCGAACGCGGTCGACGACGCAGAGCCGCAGGTGATCGGCGCCCCGGGATTCGTCGCGCCGGCCGGCTACACCGGACCTGCCATCGACCGGTACGCGCTGGGGTGCCTGCGGTTGGTGGTCTTCGCACCACTGGCGGCCGCGGTGCCGTGGGGCCGGTTCAAGGTCGATCAGCTGCTCGACTTCGCCACCGAGACATTCGGACTGCCAGGCGATTTCGCCTCTACGGTGCTCGCCGATCTCGGGCCGGCCTTCGCCGAGGAGCGCACACCCGCCATCGCCGGCGCCGACCCCACCACCGACACCGGGCCTGTTGACTGGCCGACGAGGTGGCCGAGCGGAACCGGCCTGGTCGAGCGGATCTCCGCGGGGATCGCGGCGGGCGCCACTCCGGAACGGTCCGACCGGTTGTATCCGGGGGACGCCCGGCAGTTCGCCGCACCGGAGGGTGGACTCGACCTGGCCACCGGCGCGGCCGGCGTGTTGTGGGCACTGGATGCGGTCGGCGCCTTCGTCCCGCAGGAGCACGTCGATTGGCTGGTGGCCGCGACCAAGGCTCTGCGCGATCCACGACCGGGTCTGTGCGACGGGATCGCCGGGATCGCCGTGGTTCTCGACCGGCTCGGCCGGGCCGACGTTGCGGCTGAACTGGTCGGGACGCTGATCGCCGACACCGGCACCGATCCCGGTCTCACCTCCGGTAGGTCCGGGATCGGACTGGCGTTGGCCGGTCTGGCTGTGCGGCACGGCAACCGGACCGCGCTGACCAGGGCCCGGCAACTCGCCGACCAGCTCTGTGCTGAACCGTTCGAGGGACCGGCGACCGGCCTGCTGAACGGCGCGTCCGGCCGGGCACTGTTCCTGCTGCGGATGCATCAGGTCGACGGCGACCCCGCCCTGCTGGACGGCGCAGTGCGGGCGCTGCTGGCCGACGCCGAGTTGCTGGAGACCGCGCACCGCCGGGCGTTCGCCGCCGGCGAGCCGGGTCCCTCGGTCTCGTTGGGTTCCGGCTCGGCGGGCTTGCCCTGCTGGCCGACGAGTTGGCCGGACGCCTTCCGGCGGGCGCCGACCGCGCGGCGGTGCGGGCGGTGGCGCAACGCGCCGAGGCTCTCACCCGCCGGTCCTTCCTGCCGCAGGCCGGGCTTTTCGAGGGATGCGCCGGTACCGCCGTGACCCTGTCGCGGCTGTCCGGCGATGAAGGTGGAACCGCCACCGCGCTGCGCAATGTCGGTCTGTTCTCCGTCGAGCATGGCGGCCGGCCGGCGGTCCTCGGCGCCGAGTGTCTGCGGCTCTCGGCGGACCTGTCCACCGGCGCGGCGGGGGTCCTGCTCGCCGTGCACGCCGCAGAGGCCGGTGGCGTCGTGCCCCTGCCGTTCTTCGACCTGCCCTTCTTCGATGTCTCCGTCCAACCTCCGGGAGGAATCCGATGAGTTCGATCAGTCAGTGCCGCGTGTGCAAAAACAGGGTGGATCAGTTCCTCGATCTGGGTCGGCAGCCACTGTCCGACGCCTTCCGGCTGCCCGACGCGTCGGGCGACGAGTTCTTCTACGCCCTCGAAGTCGGATTGTGCGACGGCTGCGGAATGGTGCAGCTGATGCGGGAAGTGCCGCGGGAGAAGATGTTCCACCAGGACTATCCGTACTTCTCTTCCGGCTCCTCGGTGATGCGAGCCCATTTCGAGCACACCGCGCGGACGCTGCTGGACACCGAATTGACCGGGCCGGATCCGTTCATCGTCGAGATCGGCTGCAACGACGGGGTCATGCTGTCAACCATTGCTGCGCAGGGAGTCCGGCACCTCGGTGTCGAGCCGTCCAGCGGGGTCGCCGAGGTCGCCGCCACGAAGGGGGTTCGGATCAGGACCGACTTCTTCGAACACTCCACCGCTGTCGACATCGCAGCCGCCGACGGCCCGGCCGACGTGGTCTACTCGGCCAACACGATCTGCCACATCCCGTATCTGGACTCGGTGTTCCGTGGTCTGGATGCCCTGCTGCGGGAGGGCGGGATCTTCGTCTTCGAGGACCCGTACTGGGGCGCGATCGTGGAGCAGCGTTCGTTCGACCAGATCTATGACGAGCACTTCTATTTCTTCACCGCACAGTCGGTGCGGGCGATGGCCAGGCAGTTCGGCTTCGATCTGGTCGACGTTCAGCGATTGGGCGTGCACGGCGGCGAGATCCGTTACACCGTAGCCCGATTCGGCGAACGTGCGGTATCGCCGTCGGTCGACGAGCTGATTGCCGACGAGCAGCGACGGGAACTGGATTCCCTGCCGACCGCCCGACGGTTCGCTGCCGAGGTCAGAGGGATCCGTGACGACCTGGTGGAGTTGCTGCGCGGGTTGACCGCACAGGGGCACCGGGTGGTCGGCTACGGCGCGACCGCGAAGAGCGCCACCGTCGCCAACTACTGCGGCCTCGGACCCGAGCTGATCTCGTTCGTCTCCGACACCACCGCGGCCAAACAGGGCCGGCTGACCCCGGGTTCGCACATCCCGGTCGTCGGTCCGGAGGCCTTCCGGGACACCCGGCCGGAGTACGCACTGCTGTTCGCCTGGAATCACGCCGACGAGATCATGGCCAAGGAGAAGGAGTTCCGGGCGGGCGGCGGCCGCTGGATCCAGTACGTCCCGGCCGTCCACACGTCGTGAGCACCAAGCCGGTCGGCCGATGATCGACATGCTGGGCACCCTGGAGCCGGGTCACGGGGTGGCCAGCTGTTACCAGATCGTCCCGCCCCGGCCGCCGGTCGATCCGCTGTGGCGGACCCTCGTGGTGCTCGCCGACACCGACACCGTGGCGGGGGAGGGCGGGGATGGCCCGAATGACGCCCCGTTGCTGTCCCGGCGAGTGGTCGGTGCTTACGGCGCCACCCGCGCCGACTCCGTGCCGAGGGGCGTGGGGGAGGCCGTCGAACGGTTCGCACTGCTGCCGCCATCGAGCGGCGCGCCGGATGGCGCCCGCGCGACGCCCGATGTGTTGGCCGGCAGCGGTGTGCTGCTCGACTTCGGTGCGCCCGGCATCGCGCTCGGGTCGCCCGCGGCGTCGATCGAGGAGCTGCGCTGGTACCCGGGCCGACGGCTGTCATCCGGCGAGCAGGTGTGGGTGCCGGCCGCCCTGGTCGACGATCCGGTTGATCCCGCCGACAACCCCGGCTGGTTCGACTCCGGCCCGTCCGGCGCCGCGGCCGGTCCGGACCTGGAGCGGGCCACTGCTCGGGCGTTGCTGGAAATCATCGAGCGGGACGCCTTCATGGTGGCCTGGGAGCGCGAGCTGCGGTTGCCGCTGCTCGACCCGGATCGGTTGCTGCGCAACAGTTCGATGGACACCAGCGGGCTGGACGCCCGGCGCCGGTTGGCCGTGCTCCGCGACCGGCTCTCGGCGGCCGGTCTGCAGGTGGTGATCGCATCACTGCCGTGCGGGGTGCCGCAGGTACGGGGTGTGGTGGCCGTCGTCATCGACCGGACCTCGGAGTCACCGATCGCTGCCGTCGGGTGCAAGGCAGCGTTCGATCAGGTGGACAGCGCCGCAGGCGCGATCCAGGAGGCGTTGCAGATCCGTTCGACGATGATCAACGGCCGGCTGCGCCTGCGTAGCTGCCCGCCGCCCGGTCAGGTCGTCACGGACGAGGACCGGCTGCGGTGGTTGGCGAGTCGGCATGGGTTCGAGGCAGTTTCCGAGTGGGTGGCCGGCTTTCGGGCCGCGACCGATCCGGCGCCGACCGAGTCCGCGGCCGGGCCATCGTCAGGTTCGGGTCAGCCGGTCGACGCGATCGTCGCCGACGGCGGCGATCCGATCGTGGTGGACCTGACAGCGCGGTTGCCGGAACCGTTGCGGGTGATGGGGTGGGCCGCGGTGAAGGTGATCCCGGTCGGATACCAACACCTGCGAATCGACGAGCGGATGCCACACAGCTGGAACGTGCCGCGGCTGGCATCGGCGACGGATCGCACCGGGGTACCGGCCCGGGCGCCCTGGCCGCGAGCCACCGACGAACCCCACCGGCCGCATCCCCTGCCCTGAGACCAACCTGCCCAGCAGACGGCCGAGCGTGATCAACTGTCCCGGTGGATGCGGCGCCGATCGAGAACGTCCTCCGGCTCCGGCTGGAGATCTCGTACGACGGCACCGATTTCTCCGGCTGGGCGATCCAGCCCCGGCTGCGGACCGTGGCAGGCGAGCTGACCGACGCGCTGCAGATGGTGCTCCGACACCCGGTGCGGCTGGTGGTGGCCGGGCGGACCGACGCCGGCGTGCATGCCTCCGGGCAGGTCGCGCACGTGGACGTGGACACCGACGCGCTGCTCGCGTTGACCCCGCGCCGCCGACCGGGCGCCCCCGATGACGTCGTCAATCTCCAGGCTGATCTCCCGGCCGATCTCGCAAGCGGTCTCCCGGCCGATCTCCCGGCCGCGTCCAACGGTCTGCTGCGCCGCTTGGCCGGCGTCCTACCACCCGACGTCCGGGTGCGCGCCGTCGCACCGGCGGCACCGGGTTTCGATGCCAGGTTCTCGGCGCTGCGCCGGCATTACCGCTACCGGATCGGCACCGCCGAGTGGGGCGTCGAGCCGGCCGACCGTGCCTTCGTGCTCGCCCGGCGGCGGCCGTTGGACGCCGAGGCGATGGCCCTGGCGGCGTCGGCCTTGATCGGGCTGCGCGATTTCGCCGCCTTCTGCCGGCCCCGGGAGGGTGCCAGCACCGTGCGCCACCTGCAGGAGCTGAGCGTCCGGCGATTCGGCGATGAGGTGCAGATCGACGTCACCGCAGACGCTTTCTGCCACTCCATGGTGCGAGCCCTCGTCGGGTCGTTGATCAGCGTCGGCGAGCTGCGGGTCCCGGTCGGCCGCCCGGCGGCACTGCAGGCGGCCGGCGAGCGCAGCGCGGAGATCCACGTCGCGGCCGCGCACGGGTTGACGCTGCTCGCGGTCGACTACCCGCCGGTGGCCGAGTTGGCCGCCCGGGCGAAGATCACCAGGGCGCATCGCGGTGTGGGTGATTCGCCCGGATCGCCCGACGATCTACGGTAGGACATCGCGGGGTCGAACAGAGCGGAGCGCCGGTGGTCGAGAACGGCGACGGAGCGGACGTCGCGGGCAAGCCGGAACCGGCACCGGAACCGGCGCAGTCACCCGGAGCAGCTCGCCGCCCGTTGCTCGCCGTGAAGGCCTGGCTTTCCGACATCCGGCCCCACAAGAAGGATCTCAAGTCCGATGTGCTGGCCGGCCTGCCGGGCGCGATCAGTTCGGTGCCGGACGGCATGGCGACCGCCCTGCTCGCCGGCGTCAACCCCGCCTACGGCCTCTTCGCCTCGTTCTCCGGGAAGATCGGCGGTGGCCTGTCGACCAGCACCAAGCTGATGGTCGTCACCACCACCACCGCCGCGTCGTTGGCCGCCGGGTCGGCCCTGAGCGAGATCCCGGCGGAGAACCGGGACAGCGCGCTGATCACGCTGACCATCCTGACCGGTGCGGTGATGATCGCCGCGGGGCTGCTGCACCTGGGCCGCTACATCCGGTTCGTCTCCCGCTCGGTGATGCTCGGGTTTCTCACCGGGGTCGCGGTGAACATCATCCTCGGCCAGTTGGCCGGGCTGGTCGGGTCGCCCACCGAGGGCGGCGTCGCCGTCGAGAAGGCCGTGTACGTCGTCACCCACCCGACCGGCTTCATCGCCGCGTCATCCATCGTCGGGGTGTCGGCTCTGGCGGTGATGTTCCTGCTGAGCCGGACCAGGCTGGCCCTGTTCGCCGCGCTCATCGCCGTCGTGGTGCCGACCGTGGTGGTCGCGGTGATGGGGCTGGACGTGGTGGAGACGGTGGCCGACGTCGGGGTGATCCCCAGCGGCCTGCCGCCGCTGGTGCTGCCGCACCTGTCCGATCTCACCGTGGGGGTGGTCAGCGGCGCCTTCGCCATCGCGGCGATTGCGCTGATCCAGGGTGCGGGGGTGGCGGAGGCTGCACCGAACCCGGACGGCACCACGTCCAACACGAACCGTGATTTCATCGGCCAGGGCGTGGCCAATCTGACGTCCGGCTTCTTCCACGGCACTCCGGTCGGCGGGTCGGTCAGCACCACGGCGTTGAACATCGCCGCCGGGGCACGCAGCCGGTGGGCATCGATCTTCGCCGGGTTGTGGATGTTGCTGATCCTGCTGGTGTTGTCGCAGGCGGTCGGGATGGTGCCGATGCCGACCCTGTCCGCCGTGCTGATCTTCGCGGCCGTGATGTCGCTGCGGTTCGGCGACATCGGGATCGTCTGGAAGACCAGCTACACCGGCAAGATCGGGATGATTGCAACCTTCGTCTCGACCCTGCTGCTGCCGGTCGCGGCAGCGGTCGGGGTCGGGCTGATCTGCTCCCTGGTGCTGCAGTTGAACAAGGAGCAGATGGACCTGCGGGTGGTGCGGTTGATCCGCAACCCGAACGGCGACGTCATCGAACAGCCGGTTCCGTCGACCCTGCCCGACGCCGAACCCGTCGTGCTGGACGTCTACGGCAGCCTGCTCTACGCCGGCGCCAGGACGCTGGGTGCCAAACTGCCCGATCCACACACGGCGACCCGTCCGGTGGTGATCCTGCGGCTGCGCGGCCGGACGTCGCTGGGCTCGACCTTCTTCGGGGTGATCGCCGGGTATGCCGACGCCCTCGAGGCCGCCGGCGGACGGCTGTACCTGTCAGGGGTGCAGCAGGACATGGTCGACCGGTTCCACCGCAGCCAGGTACAGGACGTCCAGGGCAAGATCAAGATCTTCAACGCCACCGAGGTCCTGGGCGCATCGACCGCCGCGGCGGTGCAGGACGCACAGACCTGGCTGATCGGTACGGCGCAGGACGATGCGGCCGACGACCCGCCCGAGGACGGCGCACCCGGCACGGATGCGGCACCATCGGCGTCGTGAGGGCAGGCTCACCGGGTGATCCGGCGTCGGTCGACGTGCGGTTTTGACCTTGCCGTCGCAGGGACGGTAGTCTGGCTAGTCGGTGTGCCGCGTGGCAACGCGCGGCGGTTCTTTTGCGTGTGCTTGTCGGGCGTGCAGAGCCGCATGGTGCAGTGGGGTCTGGGCTCGTTCGAGAGCATTGGATCACGCAGTGCCGCGCACCACGTGGGGGCACCCGCCCCGGCAGGACCACATGGACGACACCCGATAACGAACGAAGAGGCATATTCGTGCGCACGTACAGCCCCAAGCCCGGCGATGTCACCCACGCCTGGCACGTGATCGACGCGACCGACGTCGTGCTCGGCCGGCTGGCCAGCCAGGCTGCGCAGCTGCTGCGTGGCAAGCACAAGGCGATCTACGCCCCGCATGTCGACACCGGCGACTTCGTCGTCATCATCAACGCCGGCAAGGTGGCCATCTCCGGTAACAAGCGGGACGGCAAGTTCCTCTACCGCCACTCCGGATACCCGGGCGGCCTGCGCAAGCAGACCGTCGGCGACCTGCTGGACACCAAGCCGGAGCGGCTCGTCGAGAAGGCCGTCATCGGGATGCTCCCGCACAACTCGCTGGGCCGGTCGATGGCCCGCAAGCTCAAGGTCTACGCAGGCCCCGAGCACCCGCACCTGGCTCAGCAGCCACAGCCGTTCGAGATCATCCAGGTCGCTCAGTGACGCTGGCTCCCAGCCGCGTCGCAGCCCCGTACACCACCGCACCCAGAACAGCGAGATGAGTCAGTCAGTGAGCCAGAACCCCGAAGCTGCCGTCGAGGAAGAACTCGAGTTGGCCGAAGACGTCGCCGAGGCCGTCGAGGTCCTCGACGAGGAAGCCGCGACCGACGAGGCGCCCGAGGTGGTCCCCGCCGTCGTGCTGCCGATCGCAGTCGACCGCCCGGTGCAGACCGTGGGCCGTCGTAAGGAAGCCGTCGTCCGGATCCGCCTCGTCCCGGGCAACGGCACGTTCACGCTGAACGGCCGCTCGCTGGACAACTACTTCCCGAACAAGGTGCACCAGCAGCTCATCAAGGAGCCGTTGGTCATCCTGGAGAAGGGCGAGATCTACGACGTCATCGCCCGGCTGCACGGCGGCGGCGTCACCGGCCAGGCGGGTGCGCTGCGTCTGGCCATCGCCCGTGCGCTGATCGAGTTGGACGAGACCGACCGTCCGCCGCTGAAGAAGGCCGGCTTCCTCACCCGGGACGCCCGCGCCACCGAGCGCAAGAAGTACGGCCTGAAGAAGGCCCGCAAGGCTCCCCAGTACTCGAAGCGCTGACGCCCTCGTGGGCCGTCTGTTCGGTACCGACGGTGTGCGAGGTCTGGCCAACGCCGACCTGACCCCGGAGCTCGCCCTGCGCCTGGCCACTGCGGCCGCGCAAGTGCTCGGCGAGCGCCGGGGTTTGGCGTCCCCGGCCCCGCTGCCGGAGCGCCGGTCGCGACCCGGTGGCCGCCGTCGCGGTGATGTCGCACGAGCCGTTGCCACCGCTGCCCGGCAGGCAAGCCCGAGTCGGCCGTTGGCCGTCCTCGGTCGCGATCCGCGGGCCAGCGGGGAAATGCTGGAAGCCGCCGTTGCGGCAGGTCTGGCCTCGGCCGGTGTCGACGTGGTGTTGCTCGGCGTCCTGCCGACGCCAGCGGTCGCGTTTCTCACCGCCGACATGGGCGCCGACCTCGGCGTGGTGATCTCGGCGTCGCACAACGCCATGCCGGACAACGGGATCAAGATCTTCGCGGCCGGCGGCCTGAAGCTGGATGACGCCGTCGAGGACGCGATCGAATCCCGGATGGACGCGCTGGGCCCATTGCCCACCGGCGACGGCGTCGGCCGGATTCGACGTGCCGTCGACGCCGACCGCCGCTACCTGGATCACCTGCTGATCGCCACCCCCAACCCGCTCGGCGGACTGCGGGTGGTCGTCGACTGCGCCCACGGTGCCGCGTCCGACCTCGCGCCCGAGGTGTACCGCAGGGCCGGCGCCGAGGTGGTCGTCATCGGCGGCAGCCCGGACGGTCTGAACATCAACGCCGGCGTCGGATCGACCTACCTGTCGGGGCTCCGCGAAGCGGTGGTCGCTGAGCAAGCGGACCTCGGCATCGCCCACGACGGCGACGCCGACCGGTGTCTGGCGGTCGCCGCCGACGGCACCGATGTGGACGGCGACGTCATCCTGGCGCTGCTGGCGATATCGCTGCGCGATCGCGGCCATCTGGTGGACGACACCGTGGTGGCGACCGTGATGGCCAACATCGGCTTCCACCAGGCCATGGAAAAGGCCGGCATCACCGTGCGGACCACCGGTGTCGGTGACCGCTACGTGCTGGAAGAGATGCGGGCGGGCGGGTTTTCGCTCGGTGGCGAGCAGTCGGGACACCTGATCCTGGCCGACCACGCCACCACAGGTGACGGCCTGCTCTCCGCGTTGCACCTGATGGCGGCGGTCGCTGCTGCCGGACGTCCGCTGGCCGAGCTCGCCACCGTGGTCACCAAGTTCCCGCAGGTCTTGATCAACGTCAGGGTCAGCGACAAGGAAGCCGTCGCGTCCGCGCCGGGGGTGCTGGCAGCGGTGGCCAGGGCCGAATCGGAACTGTCCGGCTCCGGTCGAGTCCTGCTGCGCCCGTCGGGCACCGAGTCGTTGGTCCGGGTGATGGTCGAGGCCGGCACCGCCGAAGACGCGCAGCGGATCGCCGAACAGGTCGCCGAGGTCGTCGCCGGGGTCTGAGCTCCCTGTCGCGTGCGAGTTGGGCAGACTTATCGCGCGTTTTCGGGCCCGGAACGCTCGATATCTCGCCTCAACTCAGCCCCCGACGGCGCCGCGGTGTCGGAGTTCGAACCCGATCTGCTGGACCAGCGCGTCCCGGCCGGACCAGAGCATGGGCGCCGTCACTGACAGCACGGTCCAACCCTGGGCCGCCAAGGCGTTGTGCCGGGCCCGGTCGTTGGTCAACGCGCGGCCGGTGTGGAACTCGACGCCGTCGTACTCCAGCGCCACCTTGATCCGGGGCCAGGCCAGATCCAGTCGGAACCACCGTTCGTTGGCGCACTGCACCCAGAATTGCGGTTCCGGCGGCGGAAAGCCGGCGTCGTGACAGACCCAACGCAGCCACGATTCCGGTGGCGATTCCGCTCGTGGGTCGGCGAGCGGGACCAGCGTGCGGACCAGCCCGATCCGCGTCAGATGCGACTCGTCCGCGACCGCGGCCAGCAGTCTCCCTGCTGCTGCTGGCGGATCGCAACGCCGCGTCCAACACCGCGAGCGCCCGTGGTGGGTTCGCTGCGGCGGCCGCCAACCGGACGGCGGTTTCGGCGGGATCGACAGCAGCGAATCGACGCTGTCGGAGCGGCCGGATCGGAGGCATGCGATGCACTTTCAGTGCGCCGAGGGTGGATCGGGCATCACCCAGGACGTGGGTGTCCGGATCGCGGTGCGTGCTGAAGCCGTGCAGCTCGGCAGCGGTGTCCAGGCAGGCCGTGACCGACCGTCCCAAGGTCAGTTCGGCGGCCGTCAATCGGGTGAGCACCGGGATCGGCTCGGCCACCGGTAGCAGCTGGGTTGCGCCCGGGCCCCGGGCGCCACGGCCAGGGGTCCGCGGAACAGCGTAGGCACCGTGCCACAGCTTCACGATTTCGCCATTGCGGATCGCCCTGCGCAACCAACGCTCACCCACGGCATCGCGGATCTGCTGTCCGGTGAGCGCCGAGTGTTGGGCCGCGGTGAGCTCGAGCAGTTGACCCGGTAGCGCGTTGCCGGCCGGGTGCTGGTCGAGGGAAGCCGCTCGGACGGGGGAGGCCACCGCAGCAGCCTGGCTCACCGCGGACGACGGTGACCACGCTGCGCCGAGATTGTGGATCGTTCTGCAGACCACCCGTAGTTGGGGGGACTTATCGAGCGCTTTTCGACCGTCAACGCTCGATTTCTCGCCCCAACTCCACCAGCCCGAACTCCACCAGCCCGAGCTCGGGCAGGACCTACAGTGCGGCAGCCGCGGCCAGGTCCCCGGCGGTGGGCAGGTGGTGCAGGTCCGGATCCTCGAGATCCTCGACGGTGGTCCCTTTGATCTTGTTCTCCAGTTCGTCCGCCAGCTGATCGGCATCGGTCAGGTACCGGATGAAGAAGGCCGAGGCCAGCATCCGAGTGACCTGCTGAACACGCTTGTCCGAGTCCGCGCCGATGATGTTGTTGACGAACGACTTGCCCTCGGACAGACCGAGATGCCCGCTGCCGTTCACCATCCGCAGCTGTGCCGGACCGGTGCAGGACTGGGCGATCCTCGCCCCGTCGGATTCGGCCATGTCGTCCTTCGAACCGATCAGGTGCAGGCTCGGCACCTCGACCCGGCCCGCAGCCTCGATCGCCGACGGGCGGGTCTCCGCGGCCGTCACCGTCACCACGGCCTTGATCTGGTCGTCCTTGGCCGCGGCCAGGATCGCCGCACCGCCGCCGGTCGAATGGCCGAGCACCCCGAGCCGTCGTAGATCCCCGCGGACCCGACCGGCGCCGAGGTCGGCGTAGGCGATGATGCGCATCGCGCGGGACATGTCCAACGCCAGCCCCTGGTGGGACGAGAAGAAGCTGCGGTGGGTGTTCGGCGCGACCACGATGATGCCCCAGGAGGCCAGGTACCTCATGGTGTCGGCGTACCGATCCGCGTTCTGCAACCAGCCGTGGCCGACCGCCACGATCGGGCACCGCCGGCCGGAGGTCGGGGTGAAGATCAGCCCGGGCATGCCGGCGGGGCCGAGGTCACCGATGGCCACCCGATTGGGGCCGCGGTAGGCGAAATACTCCAGCGTCGGTCGCTTGATGCTGGGCGGCGGGCGCTTGGCCATCTGCTCCTCCGGTTCGGTGCTGCGCGCACGGCAGAGAGCCGTCGCACGCGCTCTCGTACAGTAGCCCGTGGCCGGAAGACGCTCAGGCCGAGGATTGACCACCACCTGATCAAGGAGTGCCGGACGTGGCGGACGACTTCGCGACCACCCTGCGGCGGCTGATCCGCGCCAGGTTCCCCCTGCTGTCGATCCAGACGGCCGAAGAATCCAGGGCGTTGGCCGAGATCGCCGCGGTGGTCGGCAATCGCACCCAGGTGGCGCCTGCGCGACAGGTCTACACCTGGTCGACGGCCAACGGCTTCGCCGCGCTCGGACAACCGGGCAACGCCGAGACCCGCACCCCGCATGCCGCGTTGACCGCGGCCGCCGCCCTCACCATGCCGAGCGTGGTGGTGCTGCTCGATCTGCACCCGTGGATGGGGACGAACGCCTCGCCGCCGGACACCCAACTGGTGCGCGCGCTGAAGGACACGGTCCGCTACTACAAGGACGGGCCGGTGCCGCGGACGCTGGTGCTGATCTCGCCGACGCCGCACATCCCGGCCGACCTGGAATCGCTGGTGACGCTGGTCGACTTCCCATTGCCCACCGAGCAGCAGATCCGGGCGACCCTGGACGGGATGATCGCCCGCAACTCCTCGGCCGGCGCGTTGAAGGTCGAACTCGGGGCCGCCGGTGCGGAGCGGTTGGCGAAGGCCGCCTTGGGATTGACCGCATTCGAGGCGGAAAACGCCTTCGCGCGGTCGATGGTCGACGACGGCCGGCTCACCGACGACGACATCGCCCTTGTCCAGGAGGAGAAGCGGCAGATCGTCCAGAAGTCCGGGGTGCTGGAGGTCGTCAAGGCCAACGTCAGCCTGGACGACATCGGCGGCCTGGAGAACCTGAAGACCTGGCTGCGCAAGCGGAACGGGTCATGGTTGGACGAGGCCGCCGCCTACGGACTCCCCGCACCGAAGGGTGTGCTGGTCACCGGGGTCCCGGGCTGCGGCAAGTCGCTGACGGCCAAGGCGATGGCGTCGGCCTGGTCGTTGCCGCTGGTCCGGTTGGACATCGGCCGGGTGTTCGGCGGCCTGGTCGGGGCGTCCGAGCAGAACATGCGGACTGCACTGCGCACCGCCGAGGCCATCGCACCCTGCGTGATGTGGATCGACGAGATCGAGAAGGGCTTCGCCTCCGGGGCGTCCGGCGCGGGGGACAGCGGCACCTCGGCGCGGGTGTTCGGCACCTTCCTCAGCTGGATGCAGGAGAAGACCGCCGCGGTGTTCGTGATGGCCACCGCGAACCAGATCGCCCTGCTGCCACCGGAAATGATGCGTAAGGGGCGGTTCGACGAGATCTTCTTCATCGACCTGCCGACCGACGTGGAGCGGCGGGTGATCTTCTCCATCCACCTCAAGGCCAGGCTCAAGGCCGGCCCGGCGCTGGGCGCGCTGGTCGTGGACGACCCGCTGCTCGATCGACTGGTGCAGGCGACCGAAGGCTTCTCCGGCGCGGAGATCGAGCAGGTGGTGATCTCGGCCTGCTTCGACGCGTTCAACGAGCGCCGGCACCTGACCGCCGAGGACATGTTGCACGGCATCGCCAACACCGTCCCGCTGTCGGTCACCCAGGCCGAACAGATCGCGGACCTGAGGGCGTGGGCCGACGTCCGCGCCGTCGCCGCCTCTGCGCCGGAGGATCGCACCGGCTACACCACCCCGGAGCCCGGCGACGTCGCGCCGGTGGTGCCGCCGGAAGCCGTGCTCGCCAGGGGTGGCCGGGCCATCGAGGCCTGAACCGGGCATTTCGGAGCGGTGGTGTCCCGGGGAGGGCGGGGGCACCAGTTAGCCTTAGGCCCATGTGCGGCATCGTCGGTTACACCGGTCCTCATCAGGCCCTGCCCTTTGTCCTCGAGGGACTCCGCAGGCTGGAGTACCGCGGCTACGACTCGGCCGGGGTTGCCGTGCTGGACGGTGAGGGGCATCTGCACACCGCCAAGAAGGCCGGGGCGCTGGGCAACCTCGAGGCGTTCATCGACACCGGCGAGGTGGCGTTGAACGGGCTGACCGGGATGGGCCACACCCGGTGGGCCACCCATGGCGGACCCACCGATCGCAACGCTCACCCGCACACCGACGTCAGCGGCCGGGTGGCCGTCATCCACAACGGGATCATCGAGAACTTCCCGGTGCTGCGCAAACAGCTCGAGGCCGACGGCATCGAGATGCGCAGCGACACCGACACCGAGGTGGTCGCACACCTGCTCGGCGCCGCCTTCGACAACGGCCCCACGGCAGGTGACCTGCCGGCCAGCATGGCGGCCGTCTGCCGGGGACTCGACGGCGCCTTCACCCTGGTCGCGGTGCACGCCGACGCTCCGGGGGTGCTGGTCGCGGCCCGCCGCAACTCACCGCTGGTGGTCGGGGTCGGCGACGGCGAGATGTTCGTGGCCAGCGACGTCGCGGCGTTCATCGCCCACACCAGGGACGCCATCGAACTCGGCCAGGACCAGCTGGTGGTGATCACCCCGGACGGTTACGAGATCACCTCGTTCACCGGGGGCGAGGCCGTCTACACCGAGTTCACCGTCGACTGGGACCTGTCCGCCGCCGAGAAGGGCGGCTTCGACTTCTTCATGGACAAGGAGATCGCCGAGCAGCCGGCGGCCGTGGCCGACACCCTGCTCGGGCACTTCGACGGCACCCACATCGTGCTGGACGAGCAGCGCCTGTCCGACGAGGACCTCCGCTCGATCGACAAGGTCTTCGTGGTCGCCTGTGGCACCGCCTTCCACTCCGGCCTGATCGCCAAGTACGCCATCGAGCACTGGTGCCGGATCCCGGTCGAGGTCGAGGTCGCCAGCGAGTTCCGTTACCGGGACCCGGTTCTCGACCGGGACACGCTGGTCGTCGCGGTCAGCCAGTCGGGCGAGACCGCCGACACCCTTGAGGCGGTCCGGCACGCCAGGCGGCAGGGCGCCCGGGTACTGGCGGTCTGCAACACCAACGGCTCGCAGATCCCGCGGGAATCCGACGCCGTGCTCTACACGCACGCCGGACCGGAGGTCGGGGTGGCGTCGACCAAGGCATTCCTCGCCCAGCTCACCGCGAACTACCTGGTCGGGCTGGCGCTGGCCCAGGCGCGCGGCACCAAGTACCCGGACGAGATCAGGCGGGAGTTCGAACTGCTCAGCGCGATGCCGGAGGCCGTGGCGCAGACATTGGCGCTGATGGACCCGGTGCGCAAACTCGCGCAGGAGATCGCCCAGTCGAAGGCGGTGCTGTTCCTCGGCCGGCACGTCGGCTACCCGGTGGCACTGGAGGGTGCGCTCAAGCTGAAGGAACTGGCGTACATGCACGCCGAGGGCTTCGCCGCCGGTGAGCTCAAGCACGGCCCGATCGCACTGATCGAGGACGGCCTGCCGGTCGTCGTCGTCACCCCGTCACCGGTGAGCGATCCGCTGCTGCACTCCAAGCTGCTGTCCAACATCCGGGAGATCCAGGCCCGCGGTGCCCGGACCATCGTCATTGCCGAGGAGGGCGACGAGACCGTTGCCCCGTTCGCCGACTTCCTGGTCGAGCTACCGGTGGTGCCCAAGCTGTACCAGCCGCTGCTCACCACCATCCCGCTGCAGGTGCTGGCGGCCGAGATCGCCAGGTCACGGGGCTACAACATCGACAAGCCGCGGAACCTGGCCAAGTCCGTGACGGTGGAGTAACCACCCGTGACGATGCCCCAGATCCCTGTCGGGGCAAGGGTTCTGGCGGTGGGTATCGACGTCGTGGCGGTCGAGCGATTCGCCGCGTCGATGGCCAGGACGCCGGCCCTGGCCGGCCGATTGTTCACCCGCCAGGAGCAGGTCACCGCGTCCGGGCACCCGCGCGGACCGGCGTCGCTGGCCGCCAGATTCGCCGTGAAGGAGGCGGCGGCCAAGGCGCTCGGCGTGCCCACCGGCATGGACTGGCACGACTGCCAGGTGGTATCCGAGATGTCCGGCCGGCCCCGGCTGGAGATCAGCGACACGGTGGCCGCGGCTGCCGCGGCGTTGGGCGTCACCGACTGGCGGATCTCGATCTCTCATGACGCGGGGATCGCCGCCGCCGTCGTCATCGCCCTCGGCTGACCCGGTGACGCAGGGCCCGAAGGTTCAGGATTTCGACCAGACACCCAACTCCGTCCCGCTCGGGTCGGTGAAGTGGAACCGTCGCCCGCCGGGGAACTCGTACGGCTCCGCCGAGATCTCGCCGCCGGCAGCCCGAACCGCCTCGACCGACGCGTCCAGGTCGTCGGAGTAGAGCAGTACCAGGGGAGTGCTGCGACTGGTGACTCCGGTGCCGTCGAGCCCGCCGACCTCGCCGTCACCGGCCGGGTTCTTGATCCCGGCGTAGGCCGGGCCGTACTCATTGAACTGCCAGCCGAAGGCCTGCTCGTAGAAGGAGCGGGCCGCCGGCAGGTCGGACACCGGCAACTCGACGTAGTCGATGGCGTGATGGATGTTCGTCATGTCGGCCACCATAGGGACCCACCCCGACAATGGGACGGTGACAGACGAGGACGACCCAGGTGACTGGCCGGCGGGACTGCCCAGGTCCGTCGACTCCAGGCTGCTCAAGGGCGGGCTGATCTGCACCACCACCAGGGAGTTGCTCGCCGACGGCCGGACCGTGGTGGTCAAGCGCTGCCCGTACCCGGCGGAGGTGGAGGCCGAGGGCCTGCAGGCGCTGGGCGCGGCCGGCGGCCCGGTACCGGCCGTCATCGCTGCCGCCGGTCACGTCCTGGTCCTGGAGCACGTCCAAGGCGTCAGCGACTGGCCGGGACTGGGCCGGGCCATGGCCACCGTCCACCGCACAACGGCAGCGCGGTACGGCTGGCACCGGGACAACCCCGCGGGCCTCTTCGACCAGCAGAACCAGTGGTGCGACGACTGGCCCACGTTCTTCGTCACTCGACGAATCCTGGCCCACCTCGACGACCCGGCCGTTCCCGCCGACATCGCCCAGCGACTGCGAACCGCCTGTGCCGGGCCACTTCCGGCCATGTTGCCGCAGCACCCGCCGGCCTCGCTGACCCACGGCGACCTGTGGTTCGGCAACGTCGTCGACGGGCGCTGGATGGTCGACCCTGCCGTGTGTTTCGCCGACCGCGAGCTGGACCTGGCGTTCATGCAGACCGGCGGGCTGCCGGACGAACTGTTCGAGGCCTACCAGCGGGAATGGCCGTTCGAGCCCGGGTACGAACAGCGCAGGCCGGCGCTGCAGCTGCACAAGATGCTGGTCGGGCTGCGGCATTTCGGACCGGCCAGGATCGCCCGGATCGTTACCGTGCTGGACCACTACGGCTGGTGAACCGGCTCATCGGTGCGGACCGTGAACCGGCGCAGCGTCGGGTGGGTCGCCGCCAGCGCCACGATGCCGACCACGCAGAGCAGTCCACCGGACACCGCGGAGAAGCCGGCAGAGGTCAGGCCGGCAACGACCCCGGCGCGCAGGTTGCCGATCTCCGGCCCGGCGACCCCGACGATCTGTTCGACCGAACTCACCCGGCCGCGGTAGCCATCGGTCGTCGCCAGTTGAACGGTGGCGCCCCTGGAGATGACCGCGACCGTGTCCGCGGCGCCGGCGATGGCCAGGAAGAACAGGGCCGGCGCCCAGGAACCGGCCAGTCCGAACCCGATCAACGCCGCACCCCACACCCCGGCCGCGACCACTTGGATCAACCCCACCCGGGCGGCGTGGGTGATGGTGCCGGAGAGCAACCCTGCCAGCACCCCGCCGACGGCGATCGCGGACAGAAAGAGGCCAAGGGTCTGTGGGCCGCCGCCGAACCGTTCCTCGTTGATCATCGGGAACAGGGCCACCGGCATCGCCAGGGTGGTGGCGGCCAGGTCGGAGAGGAACGACCCGCGCAGCACCGGTCGGCGGACGACGTACCGCCAGCCGTCGGCGATCGCGCGCAGGCCGGCCCGCTGCACGACGCCGAGGGGCGGCATCGCCGGTAGCCGGGCCACCCCGTACAGCGCCACGGCAAACGTCACGGCATCGACCAGGTAGCACGCGGGCAGCCCCCAACCGGCGATCATCAGGCCGGCCACCGCCGGGCCGATCAGCATGGACGCCTGAAAGCCCAGGTGCATCACCGCGATTCCGGCAGACACCTGGTCCGCCGGGAGCAACCGGGGCACGAAGGTCCGGCGGGCCGGCGAGCCCATGGCGGCGAGTGCGGCGGATGAAGCGACCAGGCCGAGCACCAGGGGCAGCGAGTTCAGCCCGAGAACGGCCTGAGTGGCCAGCAGTACCGCTGCGGCAATGGAACCGACCGTCGTGAACAGCACCAGCCGGCGGCGGTCGACAGCGTCCGCGAGCGACCCGCCGAGCGATCCGAGGACGATCAGCGGCACCGCCTGTGCCACCCCGATCGCGCCGACCAGCAGCGGACTGCCGGTGATCTCCCACACCTGGAAAAGGACGGCCACCATGGTCATCTGGCCACCGAACGAGGAGGCGGTTGTCCCGATCCACAGTCGCCGGAACGGTCGGCTGGAGCGCAGTGGGCGGGTGTCGATCAGCCGATCGAGGATCCTCATCGCTGTCCTCCGGTGTCGTCCATGGCCGCCAGGATCCGATCGTGGAACGGCCGCTGCTCGAGGGCGGCCGCCATGTCCCGGACCACCTGGGTCAGGGCGTAGGGGAGCTCGGCCTCCAGGCTCTCGTACGCCGCCTCTGTCGCCCGCCACTCGGCCTCCAGGAAGGGCACCAGCTCGGCGCCCTTGGCCGTCAGTGCAACGGTTCTCGTCCTGGCGTCGACCCCGGGTGAACTCTCGACCAGACCCTCGCGCCGCATCGCGGTGATCGTCTGGCTCATCGCCGAGTGGGTCACCTCCACCTCCGCGGCCAGCTCGCGAACGGTCATCGGTCCGAGGTGACGGAGCCTGATCAGCGCCATGCTGAAGCGGGGTCGGACGCCGGCGATGCCGCGCTCCCGGTAGAGCAGCGCGATGTCGTCGTCCATGTCGTTCAGCAGCAACCGCAACGGGCGCAGGGCGCTCCGCCGGGTGGGATCTTCGGAAGATGTCACAGCGCTAATATAACAGCGCTTATACAATCCGGGCCAGAGCCAATCCGAGCCATCGCGGACCCGCGACCGCGTCGACGAACGACCACCGCCAGGATGGACGGATGATCCAGGCCTACACCGTCGAGCAGATCCGGGCCGCCGAGGCCATCGCGATGGCCAGGGACGGTGACGGCACGCTGATGCGTCGCGCGTCGTGGGCGGTCGCGCTCGAAGTCGCCGACCGGGTGCCGGCGCCGCACCCGGGTCGCCTGGTGGTGCTGCTGGTGGGCTCCGGGAACAACGGCGGTGACGCGTTGTACGCCGGCGTCTTTCTGCGTTCCAGGGGGATGCGGATCACGGCCGTGTTGACCGATCCGGCCAAGGCCCACCAGGCCGGGCTCGCGGCACTCCGCCGGGCCGGGGCCAGGGTGCTGGTGCACGACGACCCAGGGGTGAAAGGTGTTCTCGCGCAGGCGGACGTCATCATCGACGGGGTGGTCGGGCTGTCCGCCAAGCCGCCGCTGCGGCAGCACGCAGCGGAACTGGTGGGCAGGGCGAACGGCAGCGATGCGTTGCGGGTCGCCGTCGACCTGCCCAGCGGGATCGAGCCGGACAGTGGCCGAGTGCGTGGGGTGGCCTTCCTGGCGGATGTGACCGTGACGTTCGGCGGGATCAAGACCGGTCTGCTGATCGCAGACGAACAGGTGGGCACGATCGTCTCCGTCCCGATCGGCATGGACCTGGCCGACGCACCGGCCGACCTGATCGCGATGACCGACGGGACCCTGCAGCAGCTGCTGCCCGGTCCGGGACCGGGGGCGGACAAGTTCAGCGGCGGCCTGGTCGGCATCGTCGCCGGATCGCCCGGCTACCCGGGAGCAGCGGTGCTCAGCGTCGGCGGCGCGGTCCGGACCCGGCCGGGAATGGTCCGGTACGCCGGTGCGCAGGCGGCGGCCGTGCTGGCCCACTGGCCCGAAGTGGTGGCGGCCGAGACGCCCGCCGACGCCGGCAAGGTGCAGGCCTGGGCAATCGGACCCGGACTGGGGACCGACGGTCCGTCGATCAGCCTGCTGCGCTGGGTGCTCGGTCAGGACGTCCCGGTGCTGGTGGACGCCGACGGTCTGACCGTCCTCGCCGCGATGCCGTCATTGCTCTCGATCCGTAAACGCGCGGGGCAGCAGACCCTGCTCACCCCGCACGACCGGGAGTTCACCAGGGTGTTCCCGGACATCGACCTGGGCGACCGGCTCGCCGCCGTCCGCAGCGCCGCCGCGCAGAGCGGGAGCGACCGTGCTGCTCAAGGGCCACCGCACCCTGATCGCCGAGCCGGGCGGGCAGGCCGCGGTGAACCTGTCGGGATCGTCCTGGCTGGCCACCGCCGGCTCCGGTGACGTGCTGTCGGGGGTGATCGGCTCCTTGCTCGCCACCGGCCTGCCGCCGTTGATCGCCGCCGCGGCAGGCGCGTTCCTGCACGGCCGGGCGGGCGAGGCCGCCGAGCGAACCGGACTTTTCGGCGCCCAAGTGCTGTGGGACCACCTCGCCGTGGCCAGGCTGCCGCCGGGCGACCGCCGGACGTGATTCCATCGTCAGGTGAGTACCCCTGCACCTGCGTCGATCCGGGCCGAGGCGGTGATCGACACCGACGCCATCTCCGGCAACACCCGGCTGCTGCTGGCCACGCTGCGACGGCACGCCACCGCCGCGAATCTGATGGCCGTGGTCAAGGCCGACGGTTACGGGCACGGGGCCAGGGAGTCGGCGCTGGCCGCTCTCGCCGGGGGCGCGTCCTACCTGGGTGTTGCCACCCCGACGGAGGCGCTTGAGCTGCGTGCGGCCGGGATCGACGCTCCGCTGCTGGCCTGGCTCTGGGTGGTCGGGGAAGACGTCGCGCCGGCGGTGGCGGCCGGGGTCGAGCTGGGCATCTCCAGCACCGGACACCTCGATGCGGTCCTCTCGGCCACCCCGCCGGAGAGCGGTCCGCCGAGGGTGCACCTGAAGATCGACACCGGCCTCGGCCGCAACGGGGTCGGGCCGCTGGAGCTGGCCGGCCTGCTGGACGCGCTGTCTGCGGCGCAGTCGGCCGGTCGGGTCCGGGTGGCGGGGTTGATGAGCCATCTGGCCAGCGCAGACGTGCCGGACGACCCCAGCGTGGCCGAGCAGACGGCGGTGTTCCGGGCAGCTCTTGAGCTGGCCGACCGGGCGGGGATCCGGGCGACGAGGCATCTGGCCAACACCCCCGCCGTGCTCGATCACCCCGACACCTACTTCGACCTCGGCCGCTGCGGGATCGGGATCTACGGGCTCAATCCGGTGACCTCGCCCGTCGCGTTGCGACCAGCGATGACCTTGCGCGGCACCGTCGCGCTGACCAAACGGGTGCCCGCGGGGTACGGCGTCTCCTATGGGCTGACCTACCGCACGAGCGCCGAGACCACGCTGGCGCTGGTGCCGCTGGGGTATGCCGATGGCATCCCCCGGGCCGCAAGCTCCGTCGGTGAGGTGCTGCTCGGTCGGCCGCCGGCGGCGGATCGCCGGCCGGGTGGCGATGGACCAGTTCGTCATCGACTGCGGCGACGACCCCGTCACCGCCGGTGCGGAAGTGATCGTCTTCGGCCCGGGTGACCAGGGCGAACCCACCGCCGACGACTGGGCCGCGGCCTGCGGCACCATCGGCTACGAGATCGTCACCAGGATCGGCCCGCGGGTGCCGCGGCGATATGTCGGATCACCGGTCGGTGCAGCGGACTCCTCCACAGGGGAGGGGGTGCAGCCATGAGCACCGTCGGCAAGATCCTCGGCGCGGCCGGCATCGCCACCGGTGTGCTGGGCGCTGCCGCGCTGGGTGGCGTCACCGCGCAGCGGGTGTCGGTCCGTCGCTATCAATCGGCGCAATCGGCCCTGATGACGGACCCGAAGCAGGAGCACGGCTACGGCGCGCTGCAGGCCGACCGCACGTACTCGGTGGACGCGGAGGACGGCGTCGCCCTGTACGTGGAGGAGGTCGGCCCGGTCACCGCGCCGATCACGGTGATCTTCTCCCACGGCTGGACGCTGCGGTCCGGCGCCTGGCACTACCAGCGGCTGGGGCTGGCCGGCCCCGGATTCGGTAGCGTGCCCGACGATCAGTCGGCCGGTGCGGATCCGTTGCCGCAGGCCCGACTGGTGTTCTACGACCAGCGCTCCCACGGCAAGTCCACCAAGGCGCCGGAAGACCATTCCACGATGGACTTCCTGGCCTCCGATCTGCGCAACATGATCGCCACCGCGGCCCCGGTCGGACCGGTCGTGCTGATCGGGCACTCGATGGGCGGCATGGCGCTGCTCACCCTGGCGGCGCACGACCCAGGACTCTTCGCCGAGCGCATCGCCGGGATCGGCCTGATCTGCACCGGGGCAACGTATCTCAAGCCATCGGAGCTCAACCGGCTGCTGCTGACCGGTGGCAACCCGGTGGTCCGGGCTGTCACCAACGTGGCCGCTCGGTACCCGGGCGTGTTCGAGCGGGGCCGGGCCAGCTCCCGGGACGCGATGTGGTTGCTCACCCGCAGCCTCGGTTTCGCCCGTAAGGACGTGCCTGGCGCGATGGTCGACTACCTCGACGAGATGATCTCGGGTACCTCGGTGGAGGTGATCGCCGAGTTCACCCCGGCGTTGTTCGGTCACAATCAGAGCGCCGCAGTGCCGGCACTGGCCGGCATCCCGACCGCGATCATCTGCGGTGACAAGGACCGGATGACCCCGCTCGACCGTTCGCAGGCGATCGCCGACGTGCTGCCCGACGCCGAATTCGTCGTCGCCAAGGGCTCCGGGCACATGACGATGATGGAGGACCCGACGCTGACCAACGATGCCCTGCGCCGAATGCTGTTCTCGGCCATGACCTATGCGGCCAAGCGGTGAACATCACCCTGGACACCGCCGACGCTACGCTGGATTTCGGCGCGCGACTCGGGAACCGTTTGCAAGCAGGTGATCTCGTCATCCTCAGCGGTTCGCTCGGGGCCGGGAAGACCACTCTCACCAAGGGCATCGCCGTCGGCATGGGGGTGACCGGTCGGGTGACGTCACCGACCTTCGTGATCGCCAGGGTGCACCGCCCGAACACCGGTTCCGGGGCCGCCGTCCCGCTGGTGCACGTGGACGCCTACCGGCTCTCCGGCGCGGTGGAGCTGGACGATCTGGACCTGGACACCGATCTGGCCGCCGCCGCGGTGGTGATCGAGTGGGGCGAGGGTGTCGCCGAACAGCTCGCCGAGCAACGGCTGATCATCGAGTTGACCCGGCGGCCGGACGACACCCGTACCGCGCGGCTGACCCCGGTCGGTGACAGCTGGCGGCAACGGCTGCCGGAGATCGTCCCGCCCGGAAAGTCTTACGGTTCGAGGTAGGTCGGCTGCCCGCTCTGGCGGCGCCGCACCCAGGCGGCCTACCGTTCGCCAAGGAGCGGGCCGGTGACCCCCATCGGACGGAAAGGGTGCTGCCGTGACCGGACGGGCCCGGGTGCTGGTCGTCGACGACGACGACACCGTTCGGGACGTGCTGCGTCGCTACCTGGCCCGGGACGGGCACGAGGTGATCGAGGCGGCCGACGGGATCACCGGGCTGAACCTGGTCCGCTCACAGCAGCCGGACCTCTTGGTGCTGGACCTGATGCTGCCGGGGATGGACGGGCTCGAGGTGTGCCGGGAGGTGCGCCGGACCTCGACCATGCCGGTGATCATGCTGACCGCGCTCGGTCAGGAGTCCGATCGGGTGGTCGGCCTGGAGTACGGCGCGGATGACTATGTGGTCAAGCCGTTCAGCCCCCGCGAGCTGGCGCTCCGGGTCGGGCGGGTGCTGGAACGGAGCCGCCGACCGGCCGGCAACGGTGGGTTGGCGGCCACCCTGATCACCAGCGCCGACGGTGAGCTCTCGGCCGATCCGGTGTCGCGGACCGCGCACTGCCGCGGCACCCTGCTCGCCCTGACCGGCCGGGAGTTCGACCTGCTGTTCTTCCTGCTGCAGCACCCAGGCCAGGTCTTCGGCCGGGCCGAGTTGATGGAGCGGGTCTGGGGCTGGTCGTTCGGCGACCAGTCCACGGTCACCGTCCATGTGCGGCGGCTGCGGGAGAAGGTGGAGCTCGACCCCGCGCACCCGGCCAGGATCGTCACGGTCTGGGGAGTCGGCTACCGGTTCGAGCCGGGAGCGGCGGCGCCGTGATGACCGACTTCGTGCACGTGCTGCCCTGGGCGCTGCTGGCCGCCGGGCTGACCGCGCTGGTCGAGATCGCCGTGCTGCACCTGCTCCGGCACCGGTCGGCCGCCGCCAACATCGCCGCGCTGGTCATCGTGCCGATCGTCGCGGTGCTGGTCTTCATCGTGCTCATCAGCGGTTTCATGTACACCTCGGCGCTCGGGCTGACCGCGACCGCCTGCGGGTTGATCGCCGTGGTGGTGATTCCGGTGGCGGTGTTCCTCGGCCGGCGCATCGCCCTCGGGGCCCTGGCCGCCGATCGGGAGCGGGCGGCCGAACGGGCCGCGGAGGCATCACGCCGGCAGCTCGTCGCCTGGGTGAGTCACGACCTGCGCACCCCGCTGGCGGGGATCCGGGCGATGAGCGAGGCGCTCGAGGACGCAGTCGTCGTCGAACCCGCCGAGGTCGCCGACTACGCGCGCCGGATCAGCTCCGAGACCACCCGGCTGTCCACCATGGTCGACGACCTGTTCGAGCTGTCCCGGATCAACGCCGGCGCCCTGTCGCTGACGCTGGGGCCGGTGTCCACCGAAGAACTGGTGGCCCAGGCCATGGAGGCCGCGGCGCCGGCCGCCCACCGGCGGGGCATCGAGCTCACCGCGTCGGCCTACCCGGGCTGGCCGGTGGTGCAGGGCTCGGACAACGAGCTGATCAGGGTGCTGCGCAACCTGCTGGTGAACGCGATCCGGCACACGCCGTCCGATCAGCGGATCGAGGTGGTCGCCGGGCAGACCGCCGACTACGCGTGGCTGGCGGTGCAGGACGGGTGCGGCGGCATCGATCCGGACGACCTGCCCAGGGTGTTCGACGTCGCGTTCCGCGGTGCGCCTGCCCGCTCGCCCCGGACGGGGGTCGCGGTGGCCGACACCGGCGCCGGGCTGGGACTGGCGATCGCGCAGGGCCTGGTGCAGGCGCACGGCGGCGAGATCAGCGTCCGCAACCATGGAGCTGGCTGCCGATTCGAGGTGCGGCTGCCGGCGATCAGCGCCTGACCTTCTTCCGGACGCCGCGACAGTCACCCGGCGAAGAGCCAGTCCAGCGAGACCAGGCTCTTGTCGACGTAAGCCGGATGGTCGGTGGCCAACCCGTACTGCAGGTCCTCCAGCACGCTGCACCTGGCATACAGCAGGGCGCGCGCCTGAAAGTCCCGGTCGCCAGTCTTCTGTGCTGTCTGCGCGGCGGCGTCGAAGGCTCCGGGGCCGAGATCGCGCAGGATCAGAGCGAAGTCGTAGGCGGGATCGACAAGGGCGGCGTCACTGAAGTCGATGATGCCGGTGACGGCCGCGCCGGCGGCATCGACCAGCACGTGTTCGATGCCGAGGTCGTTGTGCGAGAAGACCAACTCCGGCAACGGTTCTGCCGCCGGGTCGGTGTTCAGGAAGGTCTCGACCTGCGGGCGGTGACGGGCGGGGAGGTGATGTTCGGCTTCGGCGAACGACTGCCTGGCGTCGGCCATCCATTCGGCCAGCGGGTCGTTGTCGGCGGGCACCAGGTCCGTCACGAGATCGACGGCGATCGACTGGATCTCGGCCAGGAAGCCGCCCAGCACCCCGCCGATCCGCACGGCATGCCGGCGTCGTCGATCGGTCGGCAGGTCGAGCAACGGGGTTCCGATCAGCTTGCGGTAGGCCAGCACGCCGTCGGCGGCGAACAGCGGCCGCGGGATCGGCAGCGTCGAGACCCGCCCGACGATCTCCAGCAACCGGGCCTCCCGGTCCACCACAGCGGCCGGGTCGGCCTGCTTGCTGATCCGCACGACAATCTCGGAATTGACCTCGTACGCAACGTTCTCCTGGCCCTCGCCGAGGATGACGACCGTGTGGGCCTGGTAGCCGTCGAGCCGGTGGGCGAGCAGCTCGGCAAGGTCGGTGCGGTCCACGGTCCAACGGTAGGTCAGCGTCCCTTCGGCGCGGCTGATCTACTTGCCGGCAGATCGCGAACCGGAAACCGTAAGGGAGAAGTTTCGATGAGTTCATCCACCACCGGCCAGGACGCCGCACCGCCACTCACCGAGCGGGTGACCGCCCTGATGCCCGGTCTGATCGACGAGTTGTCCACCCTGGTCGGCATTCCGTCCGTCGCGTTTCCCGGCTTCCCGGCCGAGCCGGTCCACCGGATGGGCGAGGCGGTGGTCGACCTGTTGCACCGCAGCGGGGCGCCGGACGCGCGGTTGTTGCCGATTCCCGGTGGCTACCCGGCGGTGTGGGCCGAGATCCCGGCCCCGGCAGGCGCTCCGACGGTGTTGCTCTACGCCCACTACGACGTGCAGCCGGCGCCGGTCGAGCAGGGCTGGGATACCGATCCGTTCGTCGCCACTCCCGGTCCGGACGGCCGGATCTACGGCCGCGGCGCCGCGGACGACAAGTCCGGCCTGATCATCCACGCCGGCACCCTGCAGACCTTCGCCGGCGACCTCCCGGTCGGGGTCAAGATCCTCATCGAGGGCGAGGAGGAAACCATCAGCCACCTGGAGGATTTCGTCGACGCCAACCCGGCGATGTTCGACTGCGATGCGTTCGTCATCGCCGACATGGGCAACCAGTCGGTCGGCCGTCCGGCCCTGACAACCGCTTTGCGCGGCGAGGTCTCGTGCACGGTGCGGGTCCGCACGCTGGCGTTCCCGGTGCATTCCGGGGTGGCCGGCGGGGCTGCGCCGGACGCGCTGGTGGCCCTGATCAGGATCCTGGCGACCCTGCACGACGACGACGGGAACACGATCGTGCCCGGGGTCTCGACCGGCGAGTGGCCCGGCGCGGATGTGGACGAGCAGGTGTACCGGGAAAGTTCGGGTGTGCTCCCGGGTGTCGAGCTGATCGGCTCCGGGACGCTGGCCTCGCGGCTCTGGGCGAAGCCGTCCGCCACCGTTATCGGCATTGATGCGCCGACCGTGCAGGCCGCGTCCAACGTGCTGATTCCCGAAGCGACAGCGAAGGTGTCGATGCGGATCGCCCCCGGCGCGGACGCCGATCACGAGCTCCGACTGCTGGTCGACCACCTGACTTCGGTGGCCCCATGGCACGTCGAGGTGGAGGTCACGCCACTCAAGGCCGGCTGGCCGTTCGCCGTGGACATGTCGGGGCCTGCCGTGCTGGCGGCGGAACAGGGGCTGACCGAGGCCTTCGGCACCGCGGTGGAGACCATCGGCTCCGGCGGGTCGATTCCGCTGATCAATTCGCTGAAGAAGGCCTGTCCGCGGGCCGATGTGATCCTCTGGGGCGCCGAGGACACCGCGCTGTCCAGGATCCATGCCTCCAATGAGAGCGTCGATCCGGCGGAGATCCAGCGGATGGTGGTAGCCCAGGTGCTCACCCTGCGCACGCTCGGTGCGTCGTAGCCGTGACGTCACGCTGATCGTCCTGAGGGGGTACTACCCACCCGCAAGGTGTGCGGTCAGCCTCCTCGCGGCCGGATGCCGAACGGGTGATGATCGGAACGGGAGCAGGAGGTGATCGGCCATGTTGGACGCGGGTGTGGAACGGATCCGGGTGCTGATCGTCGACGATCAGGTGCCGTTTCGCAGGGCGGCGCAGGCGGTGGTGGAATCCACCGACGCGTTCGTGGTGGTCGGTGCGGTGGCCACCGCAGAGGACGCGCTGGACGCGGTCGACGCGCTGCAACCCGATCTGGTGCTGATGGACGTCAATCTGCCGGGCATGGACGGCGTCCAGGCCAGCCGCACGCTCCGCGAATCCCACCCGCAGGTCAAGGTCATCCTGCTCTCGTCCTACGACGAGGCCGAGTTCGCCGACCTGACCGCAGACTGCGGCGCGGCCGCCTACGTCCCCAAGTCCGCCTTCGGCCCCGATCGGCTGGAAGCGGTCTGGGCAGTCATCACCTCGTCCCCTGTCACTTCGCCGACCTTCACTTCGCCGACCTTCACCTCGCCGACCGCCAGCTGATCGGCCAGCGGGATCATCGCCCGCACCCGTTGTGACCCATCGCCATCGCGCTCGACGCGTACCTCGCCACCCAGAGCTGCTACCCGGTCCCTGGCATGCTGCCAATCGCCGCCGGTCGGGTCGTCCCACACGCTCTCGCCGGACACGGTGACCGTCAGCGTGCCGTCGTCGACAGCCAGCGCGATGACACTCGGTCGGTCCGGCGGCGCGACCTCCACGCAGAACAGGTAGCCGGCGGCTTCCGCTGCCCGGTCGAGGCGGCGCTCGGCGGACTCCGCAACCTCCAGCTGGGCCGGCGAGCGCGTCGCATCCAACTGCGCCGACAAGGCCGGAACCATGCCGCGACGTTCGAGCAGCGCGGGGAAGACCCCGCGGCATACGGTGCGCAGGTTCTCCAGCGCCAGCTCGGTCTGGGCGATCAGCCGATCCAGCAATCCGGCCGGCGGCACCGGGACCCGGTCGTCGAGGTTGCCCTGCGCGCCCCGGCCGTCGAGGGCGGACTCGACCACCGCCAGGTGCGGGATCACCTCGCGACTGATGGAGCCGGCGAGCCGTTCCCGCGCCTCGTCCTCGACCCCGACCAGCCGTTGCCGGGAGGCGGCCAGCTCGGCCGACTGGATCTCGGTCTGCTCCACCCTGGCGGCCAACTCGGCCTCCAGCAGCGCATTGCGGAAAGCCACGCCTGCCTGCGCGGCCACGTCGTCGAGCAGCTCACGCTCGAAGGGTCGCAGGTCGCGGCCCGGTGGCAGCAGCACGGTGATGGTGCCGACCTGCTCACCCACGTCGAGGACCGGCAGCTCGAGACCTGCTGTCGGGCCAACCGAATCACGCGGCGCGCCGCTGGGCCAGACGGCGGTCAGCAGCCCGGATCCGGGGGCACCGAGTTCCACCACGATGCGGCTCGCGCCGATCGCCCGGCCGGTTGCCTCGGCCACCCGGGCCGGCAAATCCTCGGGCGAAGGGCTGTCGGCCAATCGGCGGCTCAGCGAGGCCAGGGCCTCGTAGGGCGCCGCCCGGTTCCCGTAGACGAACTGATCGGCGAGCCGCAGCACGTGCCGCCGGACCGGTTGGAAGGCCGCGGCCACCAGTGCGGTCGCCACCAACGACGGCCAGTAGACCGTCGACCCGCTGCTGCCGAGCGCCGTGACGGCCGAGCCGATCGCGACCACCACCCCGATGTAGCCGACGGTCACGAAGACGGCGAGTACCCCGAGCACGATCGCCCTGCTCAGGATCACGTCGATGTCGTAGAGGCGGTACTTCATGATCGCCACGCCGACCGCGACGGACACGAAAACGTAGGAGAGGTACCAGGGAATGATCAGGTACCAGGGCGCTTGGGTGAGCAGCAGCTGGGCGACGAAGGCCAGCAGATACGTCCCGGTGACGGCGGCGGCCGCGGCGGCCAACCACAGCAGCTGCTGACGCAGGACGCCCTCCGCGCGGCGCAACCGCAGCCAGATCGCAATGGCCCCCAGCGCGATCCCCAGGGCCAGGGCCGCCGCCGCGGAGACCGCGAAAAACACCTGGGCGACGTTGAATTCGATCTGCGCACCCGGCTCGAAGGCAGCGGACGGCAGCGAGAGGTACACACCCACCTGCATCACAACGGCGGCGACCGGGACGAACGGCGCCAGGCGCCATCTCCTGGACGGCAACCGCCCGTCGGGGACCAGCAGGAAGATCAGCGAGATGAACGCCATCGTGTAATACGCGTTGAAGGTCTGGGCGATCAGCCGAATGCTCTCGGCGAGGAACTGCTCCCCACCGGGTTCCAGATCGCCGATCGGGGTCGTGGACACGTAGGCGGCCGCGGCCTGGCTCAGGGCGCTGCCGAGCTGCCCGACGCAGAACAGCCACCCGATGACGTTCCGTGGGTACCGGGACACGATCACCGCGCCGACGGCCGCGCCGGCGATGGCCCCGATGGTGGCGATCGGGAAGGCGTTCTCGACGATCACGTCGTAGGAGAACAGCGGGTCGCCGGAGGAGACGAGCAGCGCGACCTGCACCCCGCTGAGCAGGCAGGTGCCGGCGAACATCACCCAGCCGAGGCTGCGCATCTCAGCCCACACCCAGTCCGGTCGGGACGAAAGCTCGCACCGTGGTCCCGCGGCCCGGCTCGGAGTCGATGTCGACCGTGCCGCTGACTGATTCGACCCGGTCGCGGATGTTGGCCAGACCGCCGCGGGACGACCCACCGATGTCGAAACCGTGCCCGTCGTCGCTGATGCTCAGCTCGATACCGGTCGGCGCATCCGTCGGTCCGACCCGGCGGATGTCGATGCCGATCCGGGTCGCCGCCGAGTGTTTGGTGGCGTTCTGCACCGCCTCCAGGCAGCAGAAATAGACCGCCGCCTCGACCGGCGTCGGGCAGCGCGGGAAGTCGTCGGCGGTGAGATCCACTGGGATCGGCCCGGAGGCCACCGCGGCACGCAACGCGGCCACCGGCCCGGCCCCGGTCAGTAACGGCGGATACAGGCCTCTGGACAGGACGGTGAGCGTCGCGATCGTGTCCCTGGCGGCCTCGGACTGCTCGGCGAGGAGCTTGGTGCCCCTCTCCGGCGACCGGCCGAGCAGGGTCTGGGTGAGCCGCAGATTGACCAGCAGCGCGATCAGTTCCTGCTGCGCACCGTCGTGGATGTTGCGTTCGAGCCGTTGCCGCTCTGCGTCCTGCCGGGTGACCAGATCCCTTCTGGCCCTGCGCAATTCGACGGTCCGCTGTTCCAGGCGGGCCAGTTGCTGGCCGAGTTCGGCGCGCAGGCCGGCAACCCGCAGCACCAGCCCGGATTGCGCGGCCAGCCCCGCGAACAACCGCTCTTCGACCGGCGTCAACTCCTGGCCGTCCCGCACCACCACGGTGAGCGCGCCGAGCAGTTCGCCGCGCTCCCGGACCGCGATGCTGTGTCGCTGCCCCTCGATCACCAGGTTGGTGGAGCCGGGGCGGTCCAGCCCGATCGCCGGCGGCATCGCGGTGGCAGCGCATGCCGAAAAATCCATCGCGGCCGGTGATGTCGTCGGCCCGGACGGCCAGTTCGCGGCGAGCTCGAGTCGGTTGTTCACCGCGAGCCAGACCTCGGCGCGGTCGGTGCCGGTGCCCTCGGCCAGCACCTTCGCCATCCGGCCGGGCAGTTCAGCGGCGGGATACGAGCCGGTGACGGTCGCCGGGAAGCGGGCCAGCACCTGGTACGGCGAGGTGCGGTCCTGGTGCAGCGCCCCGGACAGCGCAGTCTTGACCCGCCGCCGCACCGGCTCGAAGGCCAGGGCGACGATGGCGGTGGCCAGCACCGAGAGCCAGAAGCTGGGCGTCACCCGGCCGAGCAGCAAAGTCCCGGCCACGATCACCACGACGACGTAGACGAGAACGACGAAGCCGGCCATCACCAGGGCTGTGAACACGCTCAGTCCGCGGTCCTGCCGGATGCGGCTTCGTGCCCGTCCGGTTCGCCCTCGCGCCATCGGGACAGCATCCTCCGCCACACCGACAGATGGCAGGGGGCTGACCCTCTGCCATCGAGAGGGCCAGCCCCCAGTTCGGGGGTGGGCAGCCGACGTCGGCCGCCCGACCGGATCAGCGGGACGTCCGCTGGGTGCGCAGGATGGTGACGGCAATGGCGGCGAGCAGGACGATCTCGGCCGCTCCCGCACCCCGCTGCAGCAGACCCGGCGGGAGCATCAACTCGGGCATCCCGATGACGCCTGGCAGCCGATTGAGGATCAACGCCGCGCTGAGCAACCCGCTGAGCGACGAGATCACCGCCAGCGACACCGTTGTGGCCGACCGTCCGGACAGTCGCTGCTGCCGGCGGACGACCAGCACACCCACCGCAGGGAGCACCGCGAAGACGACAGCGCCGGCGATCAGGTGCACGTTGGAGGAGAAGTCCTGCGGCGTTCCCCGCAGGTTGGTCGGGAAGACCGCCGCGAGCATCAGCGCGGCTGCCCACACCCCCAGCAGCACCCGGAGCAGGCGGGTCGCGGCCAGTTGGGCCAGACCCCTGGCGAGCACCACGGCCCCGATCGCCAACGCCCCGGTCGTCATGGCGAACAGCGGGACACCGTAGGGCAGCGTGACCACGTAATCGCTGATCGTCCAGGTCGCCGGTTCGACGGCGCCGGTCGCGTTCAGGTGCAGCATGGTGATCGGCGGGACCGACGCGGCAGCGGCGACGAGCGCCACCTTGGCCGGCTGTACCAGAGACGCCGTCCCGGTGGCCGCCGATCGAACAGCGTTCCGGGGAATCACCACTGAGGGGGTCCGGCGGAGTTCGATGGTGGTCATCTCGGGCTTCTTTCATCGATCTGTCCGGCCGTGTTGCCGAAGTACCGATGACGTTATGGATTGCCATTGCCGCAGGTCAGGGCGTTAGCCGCCTACTTGGCGGGGCTGAGGCCGACAGTTTTCGGCGGGCAATCTCGGTATCGCGGTGGGGAATTGCCACACCGGTGGTGGGTGGACCCCCCGGGTCCGGGGGAGTCAGCACCCCGGCGGGTTCGCTAGCCTGGATCGATGGGCGCCGTCGTGACGGGAACCGTGCCGCTGGGCCTGTTGCCGCACCTGCGGCAGGCCCGCGATCACATCGACCGGGGGTACCGGTGGCCGTTGGACCTCGATGACCTCGCCGCCGTTGCCGGCGTGTCCAAGTACCACTTCGCCCGCTCATTCGCCGCGACCTACGGGGAGACACCGATCAGGTATCTGACCCGTCGGCGCATCGAGCGGGCACAGGATCTGCTGCGGACCGCCAACCTCACGGTGACCGAGATCTGCATGGCAGTCGGCTTTTCCAGCCTCGGGTCGTTCTCCGCGCGATTCTCCGCGCTGGTCGGCGAATCCCCGCGGGAGTACCGCAATCGGTGGGCCGCGCTGGGCGGTTCGCGGGTGCCGGGGTGCTACCTGTTCATCTGCGGCGTGCTGGACCCGCCAGTGCTCCGTGGTGGCGGCGCGCCCGATTCCCAGGCCGGGTTCGTCGGGGTCGCGCAATCTGGGAGAAGCGAATCGGGTGCCCGGCGGCCTACCGTCGGGCAATGATCACCAACGTCTCGCTGACCACCGTCTACTGCCTGGATCAGGATGCCGCGCGCGACTTCTACGTCGACGTACTGGGTTTCGAGCCGAACACCGACGTTGTGATGGGATCCGACATGCGTTGGGTCACCATCAATCACCCCCGACAGCCTGAGCTGGAGATCACCCTGATGACGCCGGGTCCACCGTTGGACCCGGAGGCGGCCGACTTCGTCCGGCGGCAGCTGGAGAAGGGCCAGATGGGCGGGCTCGGGCTGCGGGTGGACGACTGCCGGCGGACCCATCTGGAGCTGAGCGAGAAGGGCGTGACATTCCTGCAGGAGCCGGCCGATCGGCCCTACGGGGTCGAGGCGATCATCCGGGACAACTCGGGGAACTGGCTGGTCCTGGTGGAACCGAAGGAGTTCAGCCCCGAGGATTTCGGCTGACCCCACTGCTGGCCTCCAGGAAGGCCAGCACCGCCATCACCCGGCGGTTGACCTCGCCCTCGTCGATCAGGCCGAGTTTCTGGAACACCACGCCGATGTGCTTCTCCACCGCCCGGTCGGACAGGAACAGCGCCTTGGCGATGGCGGCGTTGTTGCGTCCGGCAGCCATCTCCGACAGCACGTCGCGTTCCCGGTCGGTCAGCCCGTGCAACGGCGACTTGGCCTCCCGCGACCGGCGGGACATCAGTCCCTCGACGATCTTCGGATCGAGGGCGGAGCCGCCGCGGCAGACCTCCTGCAACGCCCGGACGAGCTCGTCGACCTGCGACACCCGTTCCTTGAGCAGGTAGCCGAGTCCGGACACCCCGTCGGAGAGCAGGTCGAAGGCCAGGTCGTCCTCGGCGTACTGGGACAGCACCACCACGCCGACGTTCGGGTGTTCGACCCGGATCCGCTTGGCGGCGTCGATGCCCTCGGAGGTGAAGGTCGGGGGCATCCGGATATCGGTCAGCACGGCATCCGGGCTCAGTTCGGCCACGGCGCGGAGCAGTGCGGTCGGGTCGCCGACGACGCCCACCAGGTCGACCTCCTCGACCTCGGCCAGCAGCGCGGACGTGCCCTCCCGCACCAGGAAGTTGTCGTCCGCGAAGACCACCCGAATCGCCACGGAACGGACTCTATCCCGCTGCGTCGCTCGATTGGGTGGCTGATTCGAACCGTTCGTGTGCCCGCTGCGCGATGTGTCCGATGAGAGTGACGATCAGGACGATGGCAGCCGACAGGGCGACCCCGGCGCCGAGGTGCAGGGAGATGGCCAACGCGCCTCCGACGGCGCCGGCGCTGATCAGGGCGAGCGCGGCGACCCGGCGGACCCACGGCTGGCCGAGGCCGCCGCCGAGTCGGGAATCCGCGGCCAGCCCCGTGATCAGCGAGGTGACCACCACGGTGGTGATGTCCTTGACCGCAAGGTGACGGGCCGCGGAGGCCTGGATGCCCATGGCGATGGCCAGCGCGGCCGTGAGGATGGTCTCCAGCGGCGGATGCGGCTCGTTGCCGATCAGGAACAAGCTGATGGCGATCCCGGTCATCAGCACGCCGACGGTGGCGAACAGTGTCGTCGAGCGGGAGGTCCAGCCGGCGCTCACCGGTTTGAGGACCCGGCCGCCGATGACCGCGCCGGCCATGAAACTGGCCAGTGCGACGGCCGGCCCGACCACCGGCAGGTCGTCGGCGCCGGCCAGCCCCATGCCCAGGATGACGACGTTGCCCGTCATGTTGCCGGTGAAGACGCGGTCCAGCCCGAGGTATCCGACCGCGTCGATGATGCCGGTGGAGAAGGTCAGCGCAAGCATCAGCGCGAGATGGATCTGGCCCGGGCTGTAGTGGGCCAAGCGGCGTGCGGGCATGGCGTCCTCGATCGACTCGTTGCGGGTGGGTGCGCACCCAGCATCGTGTCAATCACCGGCTGCCCGCGACTACAGGGTCACCGCAGCGGAGCCGAAGGCGACGTTGAACCGGTCGCACCAGATGACCACCGAGGTCAGCCCGGACAGATCGGCGTCGGCCGGGATGGCGTAGTTCTGGTTGCCGTCGGTGCCCTTCAGATCGCCGAGCGAGACGTAGCGACCGTCGTCGTACTTGCCCCAGTCGTCGCCGCCGGCCTGCTGATCGGTCACCCAGACGTCCACATCCGGACCGTCACTCGTCGAAAATCCCTCCAGCCGAACGAACCTTGAGCCGTCCGGGAGTTGGAGAATTGTTGCGGTCCCAGACGTTGCGTGCTCCCCGTCGACGAACGTCCCGGACGCCAGCGTGGTGGGCTCGGTGGGGGCGGCTGCTTCTGGTGCCGGGGCCGCTACGGCAGGGGATTCGGGTGCGATCGGGGCGGGTGTGGGGGCCGCAGCGGCTGATTGTGCTGCTGCCGTCGCGCCAGGTGCGGTCGGGGCCGGTGTGCTCACTGCCGGCGTGCTCACTGCCGGTGCGCTCTGAGCCGGTGTGCTCAGCGCCGGTGTACTCAGGGCCGGCGCGGTGACGGCATCGTTTTGCACAGCGGCCGCCACCGGGGCGGCCTCGTTCACCGTGTTGCGGGTGAAGATCTTCCACGGCTGGAACAGGGCCAATCCCACGGCGACACCGACCACCGCCACGACGGCGACCGTGATCCAGATGGCCTTCTTCCGGCTGCGCGGACTGCTCGGCGGGCGGGTGTCGAGGCCGGTCATCGCGCTCTCCTGGGTCGGTGCGGTCGAGATGCAGGTCGGGTGTTCTATCAGGAGACCCGACGGCGTGAGGAGAAAACAAGTCTGTAGTCATTACGGAACTCTGACGCTCCTCGCTCTGGAAGATCGGGAACGGGTCGGTGCCCGATGGACCGACCATGGCTTGAATTCATTGGCGGGGCGGTCCGCCTCTGCTGTCACGACCAGCCACCTCCGGTTCCGGGGCTTTCTTGTGGCGTGTCTTGACGGCGGCGCCAAGTGGGCCTCGGGCATCGAGTGGCCCGCTCGGACCGTGGCTGGGATGAACATCCGCAGGAGAACTGGCCCGATCGCGAACATTTCACGGGGTCAGTTGCTGAAAGTGTTTGTTGGGCGGCACTTTCGTAGCTGAAAGTGACTGTCGGTGGGTGGTTGTAGCTTCCTTGTATGGGGAAGGTGCGGGTGGCGACCGGGGGTCGGGCGGGGGAGTTGATCGATGAGTTGCGGGCGCAAGATGCGGCGGTCAGTCGAGCGCAGGCGCGGCGGGCCGAGTTGATGGTGGAGTTCGCCGAGACCCGAAAAGCCTGTGATCACCGGGATATCGCGGATCGGCGTGCGCGGGGCGAGGACCCTCGATTCAAGGCAGGCGAATTCGCCGGACTGGAGATCAGTCTGGCGGTCAACACCTCGAAATTCGCTGCGCAACGGATCGTGGCGATGACCAGGCGGGTGCAGGCGGAGTGCCCAGATGCCTGGGACGCGTGGGTCGCGGGCGACATCGATCAGGAACGGGTGCTCCGGATCAATCGGGCGTTGCGGCGTCTGGTGCATGACTCGTCGAAGCAGTTGTTGAATTCATTGGTCGTGGAGGTAGCTGTCGGCCAGACGCCGGAGTTGTTGGGTCGCTGGTTGAATCAGTTCATCGCCCGGTTCGAGCCCGAGGAACAGGATGAGCGTCTGCGCAGGTCGATGGACGACCGTTACGCCTCGGTGCGGCCGGATGTCGATGGGATGAGTTTTCTCAGTTGCATGATGTCGGCGGTGGATGCGGCGGCGATCGACAGGATTCTGTCGTCGCTGGCGGCGGCCGCGTCGCCGGGCGATCTGCGGACGATGCGGCAACGTCGGTCAGACGCGTTGGTGGACATGCTGTGTGGCCGGATCAGCAATGGTTGTCATGTGGTGTGGGACGCCAATGATGACCGTGATGATCACCTCGACAACACCGATCACGATGAAGCGCCGGGGTCACACCGCCCAACTGCGCCGAGCAACTCATCTCCGAAAGACTCTGTGCCGAGGCCGGTTGACGATCAGCCCAACGCGACACCGCAGCCTGGTGACGGCCCGCCGAGTGTGCAAGAGAATCGACGGCCCGAGGATGGCTGGCAATCGATCGGCTGCCATCCGGATGACGTGAGCGAAGATGATCAGCTTCTGGACGACTCAGCGCAGGGTGACGTGCTCCCGGGTGACTGGTGAGTTCAGCGAAACCGATTGGGACGCCGGGGATTGGGACTTACCGGCTGCGGCCTTCCGAGCGGATCCGCGGTGGTCGGGATCAGCGGATCCACCCGAACCCCCATGGCCGCTGAGTCGGGGCCGGACCGGAAATGGCTCCTGGCGGATCACGCCGTGCCCTGGTGGGCATGAGGTCCGGCCGGCGCCGGTGGTGATCGGCGTGGTGGTGTCGATCCAGTCGCTGGCCGGAGCAACCAACACCCCCGGGCAGTTGATGGACCGATCCGCGATGGTGCCCGCCGGCACGATCCGGGACATGGCGCAGCAACCGGGCACGCTGTTCTACCGACTGCTCACCGACGAGCAGGGCAACCTGCTCGACGTGACCGAGATGGGCCGCTTCCCGTCCCGCAAGCTCGGCATGGCGGTCAAGTTCAGGGACGGCACCTGCACCGGACCGACCTGCACGAAACCGGCGGCGGACTGCGACCTCGACCACCTGGTGCCCGCGCCGAGCGGTCCGACGACCGCCTCGAACCTGAACGACAAATGCCGGCACGACCACCGAGCCAAGACCCACGCCGGGCACATGCTCGTCCCGCACCGGGGAGCACGCCTCCAGTTGGACCACACCCACCGGCCATCGCTACCTCACCGCGGACCCACCGCTACCGGTAGAAGCCTGGCCGCCACACGATCAGCACCGGGTGATGTCCGCTGATATCTCGCGGCTGCCCCAACAAACCTGGTCCGATCAGGAGCTCGGGTCCAGGGCAAATGAGCCGATGGCGATCTCGCCTGCCGGCACATAGGTTCCGATGAAGACACCAGTGGTGGAGATGGTGCTGTCGATCAGGGTCAGCCCAGCGGGAACGGTACCGTCGGCGAACAGTCGCTTCCCTGCGCCGACCACACACGGAAAGAACCACAGCCGGTATTCGTCGACCAGGTGGTGCCTGTTGAGGGTCTGGACGAGGTCACCGCTGCCGTGCACCTGCAGCTCCGGGCCGTCCTGCTCTTTCAGCGCCCGGACACCCTCGGCGGCATCACCCTCGATCAGCACCGAGGGTCCCCACGGCAGGTCCGGATGATGGCGCGACGCGACGTACTTGGTGGCATCGTTCAGTGGCTTGCCGCCCTCCTCATCCGGCACCCGCGGCCAGTGCGCGGCGAAAAGGTCATAAGTCTTTCGGCCGAGGACGACGTCGAATGGCATGCTCATCGCCTCCTCCATCACCTCACCCATCTTCTGGTCCCAGTAGTTCACCGACCAGCCGCCCGCGGTGAACCCACCGCTGTCGTCCTCACCCGGTCCGCCGGCGCCCTGCATCACGCCGTCGAGGGTCAGAAACGTGCTCACGATCAGCCTTCTCATGTCCGATTGCCTTTCGTCCGGTTGTTCCGGGGACTCTTCGGGCCCACCGCACGGTCAGACTGCGAGACCGCCCGAGAACTCATCGCCGGGATCGGATCAGGTGCCGGCCGGGCCACGTTGGGGGGTGCTCTCGCGGATCACGACCTCACCCGGCACTGTCACCACCGTTGGCGAGTCGACATCGTCAGGCGCCAGGGCGGGTCGCCGGTCCAGTGCCAGTTCCAGCGCGCGGCGGCCGATGTCGGCCAGGGGCAGCCGGACGGTGGTCAGCGAAGGGCGCACATCGCGCAACGTCGGGATGTCGTCGAACCCGGCCACCGCCATGTCCTGGGGCACACGATGACCCTGGTCCCGCAGCGCCGCGATCGCCCCGACCGCCATCACATCGTTGACGGCGAACACCAGCTCCACATCCAGGTCCCGATCCAGCAGCTCGGTCATCCCGACATAGCCACCGTCCCTGGTGAACTGGGCGGAAATGATGTTCTCCTCGGGCAGCTCGACGCCGACCTCGGCGAGCCCGGAGCGGAATCCGGCCACCCGATCCTCCGAGGTCACCAATGCCTCGGGACCGGCAAGAAGGGCGAAGCGGTGATATCCCAACGCCACCAGGGCGCGGGCCAGACGTGCTGCGCCACCGGCATTGTCGATGATGATGGTGTTCAGTGGCAGGCTGTGCTGGCCGACCACCGCCACATATCCGCCGCCGACGGAGAACCCGACAAGCTCTTCGGCGAGCCGCTCGGTCGACTCCCGGTCGTTGAACCTCGAGCCGGCCAGGATCACCGCCTTTGCGCGTTGGCTGCGCAGCGCCTCGACATGCCTGATCTCGATGAACGGGTCCGACATGGTGGAGCCGATGGTGACGATGAGGTTGCGGTCGGCGGCGGCCGCCATCACCCCGGATGCCAACGCAGCTGCCGACGGATCCGCGATGTCGTGCACGATCAGTCCGACGGTGGTGGTGGTGCCACGGACCACCGCCTGGGCATTCGCATTGGGGGAGTAGTTGAGCTCGGCGGCGGCGGCCTTCACCCTGGCCCGCAGTTCCGGCCCGACCGTTCGACCCGTTGTGCCGTGCAGCGCGCGGGACGCCGTGGCCAGCGAGACACCGGCCCAGCGCGCGACGTCGGCCAGGGTGACTTGCTCGGACACGCCGGACCTCCTCACCTGACGGGTGGAATTCGCGCTGGGGTGGCGGAATTGTCCCGTGCGGCCGAGCGTAGCCAGGGATCCGCCGCGAACCCGGCGGGTCGGGGATGCGGGTCGGGGAGACTGGCCGGGTGAGTCGATCTGTGGTCCTGCCCTCCGGCGTCGCCATCACCGGCAGGCGAATGACCGACATCCCGGAGGTGCCGGCCGACTTCCTGCTGGCGCTGGCGGAGGGCCCATTGCCACCCTGGCCGTGCCGGCGGATCAACTGGCCGGACTTCTGGATTCCCACCGATCGCTCCGATGCCCTCGATGGTCTGGCCGAGGCGTTGCGTCGGGCGCACGCCGGCGAATTGGTCGAGGTGGCCTGCCACGGCGGACGCGGCCGAACCGGAACGGCGCTGGCAGCGCTGGCGGTGCTCGACGGTCATGCGCCGACGGACGCGGTCGGGTGGGTGCGCCGGGTTTACGACCCGAAGGCGGTGGAGATGCCCTGGCAGGCCTGGTGGGTGCGGCGCCTGCGCAGCTGAGTGGGTCGTCCGTGCAAGCTGAGTCGGTCGCCGGCTCATGGCTCCGTAGGATGGCTCATCGTGCTCGTGCTCGCTCTGGATACCTCGACCCCGTCGGTCACTGCCGGCGTCGTGCGTCTGCTGCGTCCGCACGAATTCACCGAAGCCGTTCATCGCGACGCCTCCGCCGGGATTCCGAAGCCCTCGCAGGTGCTTGCCGAGGAGTCGGTGACCGATCCGTTCGCCCACGCGGAGCGCCTGATGCCGCTCGCGCAGGCGGCACTGGCAGCAACCGGGAACACCGTGAAGGATCTCGAAGCCGTGGTGGTCGGGCTCGGTCCCGGCCCGTTCACCGGCCTGCGGGTGGGGATCGCCACGGCTGCCGCGTTGGGGGACGGCCTGGACATCCCGGTGCACGGCATACCCAGCCACGACGGCACCGCCCGCGCGTTGGCCGCCGAGTTGGCATCGAAGGCGCCCGGCGATCTGCTGGTCGTCACCGACGCCAGGCGCCGCGAGGTCTACCTGTCGGCCTACCGCTCGGACGGCCGGCGCGAGCTCGGTCCGCTGGTGCTCTCCCCGGCCGCTGTCCCTGAGCTGCTCGCCGCGAAAGGTCTGACGCCGCACTACCTGACCGGCGCCGGGGCCGGCCTGCTCGACGGACAACGGACGCCCGACTTCGATCCCGAGCGAATCGACGGCGCGGGCAACTCGCAGAGCCTCGGACTGGTCGAACGGGCCGCCATCGCGCTGCTGACCGGGGTGGTTCCCGGCCCGCTCACCCCGCTGTACCTGCGGCGGCCGGACGTCACCGAACCGGGTGCCCGCAAATCGGTGCTGGGTCGATGAGCGCGATGGTCATGTCGGAGCTGGAAACCCTCGACGCCGCCGACATTGGCGCGTTGGTCGAGCTGGAGGAGATCCTGTTCCCCGGAGATTCGCCGTGGACCCGGCAGATGTTCGACTCGGAACTGGCCGCGGGCCACCACTACGTGGTGCACCGTGACACGGAAGGTCTGATCGACGGGTACGCGGGTGTGGCCCTGCTCGGCGATGACGAGGCGGAGGTGCACACCATCGGCGTCCGGCCGGACGCGCAGGGGAGGGGGTTGGGTCGAATCCTGCTCCGGCGGTTGATCACACTCGCCGCCGACCGACGGCTGCTGCTCGAGGTGCGCACCGACAACGAAGCGGCGATCGCGCTGTACGTCTCCGAGGGATTCGTCAGGCTCGGCATCCGGCGGCGTTACTACCAACCCAGTGGGGCGGACGCGTACACGATGGCCAGGCCGCGATGATCGTTCTGGGCATCGAATCCTCCTGCGACGAAACAGGTGCCGGCCTGGTCCGGGTCACCGAAGGCGCACCGGAGCTGCTCGGCAACGCGCTGGCCTCCAGTCAGGACGAGCACGCCAGGTTCGGCGGAGTCGTCCCGGAGATCGCGTCGCGCGCCCACCTCGAGGCAATGACGGCCACCGTCCGGGCGGCGTTCGCCGATGCCGGCCTGAGCCATCGGGACGTCGGCGCCATCGCCGTGACCTGCGGCCCCGGGCTGGCCGGCGCGCTGTTGGTCGGGGTGGCCGCCGCCAAGGCCTATGCAGCGGCGTGGGACGTCCCGCTCTACGGGGTCAACCACCTGGCCGGCCACGTTGCCGCCGACACCCTGGAACACGGCGTGCTGCCGAAACCGACGCTGGCGCTGCTGGTCTCGGGCGGTCACACGCAGCTGCTGCGGGTCGACGACCTGGCCGGCGACATCACCGAGATCGGCAGCACCGTCGACGACGCGGCCGGCGAGGCCTACGACAAGGTGGCCCGGCTGTTGGGTCTGGGGTATCCGGGCGGTCCGGTGATCGACAAGCTGGCCGCGGACGGTGATCCCACCGCGGTGCGCTTCCCACGCGGCCTGACCGGCCCCCGTGACGCGCCCTACGATTTCTCCTTCTCCGGACTCAAGACTGCCGTCGCGCGGCACGTCGAGTCGGCGGAGCGGGCCGGCCGGGCGGTCGATGTGCCTGACGTCTGTGCGTCCTTCCAGGAAGCGGTTGTCGACGTGCTGACGGCCAAGACCGTCCGTGCCGCAACGGATCTGGACATCGGTACGGTGGTGATTGCCGGTGGCGTCGCGGCCAACCGCGGACTGCGCCGGCGCGCGGAGGAGCGGTGCGCGGCGGCCGGGCTCGAGCTGCGGATCCCGAGGATTTCGCTGTGCACCGACAACGGCGCGATGATCGCCGCGGTGGGTGCGCATGTGGTCGCCGCCGGCGGAGCGCCGTCCGGCGAACTGCTCACCGGCGACCCGGGCCTGCCGGTCTCTGTTGTGCATGTCTGAGAAGTTGTGCATGTCTGACCGGTTGCTGATGCGGTGACCGGCCCGCTCGTGCCACGCTGTCCGGGCCAGTAGCGACATCGAGGTCGCCCGGCCGAAAGGATCCAGCAATGGCGAGCACCAGTCCCGGCTATTCGATCACCGTTCGCGCCCAGGCCCCGTCGGCGATCGGCGCCACCGCCGATCTCGCCGCCGCGGTGATGACGGCGGGAGGGTCACTCACCGCGTTGGACGTCGTCGAATCCGGGCCCGACTACATCGTGGTCGACGTGACCTGCGATGCGGTCGACGCGGCGCACGCCGACGAGGTCACCAAGTCCATCGAGGACCTGCCCGGCGTGAGTGTGCGCAAGGTCAGTGATCGGACGTTCCTGCTGCATCTCGGCGGCAAGATCGAGGTGGTGCCCAAGGTGCCGCTGAAACACCGGGACGACCTGTCCCGCGCCTACACCCCGGGTGTTGCCCGGGTCTGCATGGCGATCGCGAAGAACCCGAAGGACGCCCGCCGGCTGACGATCAAGCGGAACACCGTCGCCGTGGTCACCGACGGGTCGGCCGTCCTCGGGCTGGGCAACATCGGCCCGGCCGCGGCGATGCCGGTAATGGAGGGAAAAGCGGCGCTGTTCAAGCAGTTCGGTGGGGTCGACGCCTGGCCGGTGGTGCTGGACACCCAGGACACCGATCTGATCGTCGAGATCGTCCGCTGCATCGCCCCCGGGTACGGCGGGATCAATCTCGAGGACATCGCCGCCCCACGGTGTTTCGAGATCGAACGGCGACTGCGGGAACTGCTGGACATCCCGGTGTTCCACGACGACCAGCACGGCACTGCGATCGTGGTGCTGGCGGCATTGACCAACGCGTTGCGGGTGGTGAAGAAGCAGCCCAAGGACGTCCGGGTGGTGGTCAGCGGCGTGGGTGCGGCCGGCCGGGCGATCATCCAACTGCTGCACCATCAGGGTTTCGGCGACATCATCGGCTGTGATCGGAACGGCGCGATCCGCCCCGACAACCCCAACCTTGACGAGTACCGGCGGTGGATCGCCGATACCACCAACCCTCGCGGTGCGCAGGGCACGCTGGCCGAGATGCTGGTCGGCGCCGACGTTTTCATCGGGGTGTCGGCACCGAACCTGCTGACCGGCGACGACATCGCCGCCATGGCGCCGGATGCCGTGGTGTTCGCCCTGGCCAACCCCGACCCCGAGGTCGATCCCTTCGCCGCCAGCAAGCATGCGGCGATCGTCGCGACCGGCCGATCGGACTACCCCAACCAGATCAACAACGTGTTGGCCTTTCCCGGCTTCTTCCGCGGAATGCTGGACTCCGGCGCGCACGAGATCACCGACGAGTGCCTGCTCGCCGCCGCAACGGCCATCGCCGATTGTGTGCAGGCCGGCCAGTTGAACGCGAACTACATCGTGCCGTCGGTGTTCGATCCCGCGGTCTCGGCTGCGGTGGCGACCGCCGTTCGCAAGGCGACCACCCGCTGAATCGCGCCTACCCTGGGGTTCCGGCGGCCGCGACCCGGACGCCGGAACCCTCCAGGCATCCTCGACACCGGCAATGGAGCCCATCATGAGCGCGGCAACGGCCCACGAATCGAATCCCTATCTACGCACCGATGCCGCCGGCAGTTTGCTGGTCGAATTGCGGCGGGCGACGGACGGCCGCACCGGGGACCGACTCTCGACGGTGATCCGGGCCGTGACCACCGCCGGGTCGACGTTGCCCCCTGACCAGGTCGAGGCGGCCATCGCGGCGATCGCCCTGCTGCTCACCGAGTACGAACCGAGCCTGCTGGACGGTGCTGCCGATGAGGCGGCCCTGCGGGCGTGGCTGCACGACGTGGACACCGAGCTGACGCCGGGCCGCCGGCTCGCCGCGAGCGCGGCGCTGGCCAGGATCGAACTCGGTTTGAACAACGAGTGGTACGACACTCAGCAGCAGGCCGGGACGTTGCCATCGGCCCTCGCCATGCTGCGCCGGCTCCGCAACGGGCTGGCCGACGCGGCCGGTTGAGCTGATTTACCCCCGGTGGTTGAGACCTGGCACTCGCATGGCTAGAGTGCTAGTCGAACGGCACAGTGACGGCCCGGCTCCCGCGACGACGGGCCCGATCCTCGCCGGTCGCATCCAGACAATCCACACGGCAGTAGCCGTCAGGCCACCGCCGCAGAATCGAACCCCAGAAGGGGGAGGTCATCACCGTGGCGAGCGTGAACATCAAGCCGCTCGAGGACAAGATCCTCGTCCAGGCCAACGAGGCTGAGACGACGACCGCGTCCGGCATCGTCATTCCCGACACCGCCAAGGAGAAGCCCCAGGAGGGCACCGTCCTTGCCGTAGGACCGGGTCGTTATGACGACAATGGCAAGCGCATCCCGATCGACGTCGTCGAAGGCGATGTCGTCATCTACTCCAAGTACGGCGGCACCGAGGTCAAGTACAGCGGCAAGGAATACCTGCTGCTGTCCGCACGTGACGTGCTGGCCAAGGTCGCCAAGTAGGACCGCAGTACCGCACAGCTCTTGCAGATCGATCACGCCCCGGCGGCCCGCACCCGCGGGCGGTCGGGGCGCGGTCGTTTCTGGCGCGCATTCTGATCAACCCATCTGATTTTCGACAGGACTGGACAACACATGGCGAAGCAGATCAGCTTCGATACGCAGGCCCGCTCGGCGCTGCAGCGCGGCGTTGACAAGCTGGCCGACGCGGTCAAGGTCACCCTCGGCCCGCGTGGCCGGTACGTGGTGCTGGACAAGAAGTTCGGCGGACCGACCATCACCAACGACGGCGTGACCATCGCCCGCGACATCGACCTGGACGATCCCGAGGAGAACCTCGGCGCCCAGCTGGCGAAGACCGCGGCGACCAAGACCAACGATGTCGCCGGTGACGGCACCACCACCGCGACGATCCTGACCCAGGCGATCATCACCGAGGGCATCCGGAACGTCACCGCCGGGGCCAACCCGATGGCGCTGCGGTCGGGCATCACCCAGGCCGCCGACCGGGTCAACGAGCTGCTGACCGAGTGGGCGACCCCGGTCGCCGGCGACCGCGCGGCCATCGCGCAGGTCGGCACCATCGCCTCCCGCGACGAGTTGATCGGCGGTCTGCTCGGCGAGGCGTTGGAGAAGGTCGGCGCCGACGGGGTCGTCTCCGTCGAGGAGCACTCCGGGCTGAACACCGAGCTCGAGTACACCGACGGCGTGCAGTTCGACAAGGGCTACATCTCGCCGTATTTCGCCACCGATCCGGAGGCCGGCGAGGCCGTCCTCGAGGACACCTACATCCTGCTGGTCCGGGAGAAGATCTCCGCTCTCGCGGACCTGCTGCCGCTGCTGGAGAAGGTGCTCGAGGCCAAGAAGCCGCTGCTGATCGTGGCCGAGGACGTCGAGGGCGAGGCGCTCTCCACGCTGGTGGTCAACGCCATCCGCAAGACGTTCACCGTCGCGGCCGTCAAGTCCCCGTTCTTCGGTGACCGGCGCAAGGCGTTCGTCCAGGATCTGGCGATCGTCACCGGTGCCGAGGTGGTGTCGGGCGAGGTCGGACTCAAGCTGTCCGACGTCGGGCTCGAGGTGCTGGGCAAGGCTCGGCGGGTCACCGTCACCAAGGACGACACCACGATTGTCGACGGTGGCGGATCGGCCGAGGCCGTCGCCGATCGCGCAGCGCAGCTGCGGCAGGACATCGAGACCACCGATTCGGACTGGGACCGGGAGAAGCTGCAGGAACGGCTGGCCAAGCTTGCCGGCGGCGTCGCGGTGATCAAGGTCGGCGCAGCCACCGAGATCGAGGCCAAGGAACGCAAGCACCGGATCGAAGATGCCGTGCACGCCACCAAGGCTGCGGTCGCCGAGGGCATCATCGCCGGCGGCGGTGCTGCTCTGGTGCATGCCAGCGCCGAGCTTTCCGCGCTGGAGGCGCAGCTGACCGGCGACGAGGCGACCGGCGTCGCCATCGTCCGTCGGGCGCTGTCGGCACCCGCCTTCTGGATCGCCGCCAACGGCGGCGAAGAGGGAGCAGTGGTGGTCAACAAGATCGCCGAACTGCCCGTCGGCCAGGGGTACGACGCCAACACCGGCGAGTACGTCGACATGGTCAAGGCCGGCATCATCGACCCGGTCAAGGTGACCAAGTCCGCGGTCTCCAACGCGGCCTCGATCGCCGGCATGGTGCTCACCACCGCGTCGACGGTCGTCGAGATCCCGCAGGACGCACCGGAAGAGGCGGCGGGCCACCACGGCCACAGCCACTGATCAACGACGGAGGCGGGCGACCCGAATGGGGGTCGCCCGCCTTTGTCGTTCCTGAACCAGGATGAATTCGGACGCGCGTCGCATTGCTGACGAACGCCGCCGGCCACCCCGACGCAGCAGCAGTCACTCTTTGGCATCAGCCGGTAGTCGGAGAAGGTACGCGAATAGCCGATCGGACCACTACGATCGAGTGATGGCACCCTCAGGCATGGTCCTTTCGCGGACCTCGCGAGGAAATGTGCCGCCGTCCGGACGACAGTCTCGGCCTCGTTCGGGTGGTGATTCCCCCCGGACGATCACTGTGAGCAGTGAGTCAGTGCGCTCCGGTCAGCGTGAGCATCTGGGCCCGCTCACCCTCGGACAGGCCACCCCAGATCCCGTACGGCTCGTGCACCTGCAGCGCATGCGCGCGGCACGAGGCCATGGCCGGACACTCGAAACAGACCGCTTTCGCCTGCGCCTCACGCCGGGCCCGCGCCGGGCCCCGCTCGCCCTCGGGATGGAAGAAGAACGAGCTCGCCATCCCGCGACAGGCTGCGTGCAACTGCCAGTCCCAAAGATCAGCATTCGGGCCGGGAAGGCGCCTGGTGTCCGCCACGTCGATCCCCTCTTCGTTCGGTTCGCTGGTGACCTGACCTCTACCGGCCCGATCTCGAAACGTCCGACAGAGCCTGGGATCTGGGCGCGGTCGGTCACACAGCAGGATCATCCTGGGGGCCGCCGACGCAGGCCGTCGAACCCTGGTGATCTGCCGTGTTGGAGCCGGATCCGCGCTGATCCCGGCGCTGTTGATCTCCAGACACTAGATCGCTTCAGCTCCGGCGACAAGAGCTTGATCATGATTTTTGTCGATCTTGATACCAGGGTTTTGGGCGGCCTCGGACCGGTTCGTTCCAAGATTGAACGAGTGTCCCGGTGTGGCGCCGCTCACAGCGTCCGCGCCGCGCGGGTCCGTGCCGCTCGGTGGCCAATCGTGGCGCTACGACTACTCTCCGCAGTAGGGGATCCATCAATTGCGCAAATTTGTCCGAAGGGTCCCCTTTCGGGGACGTATTGTCGTACCGCCGAGGGTCAGGGGTCCAGCGGTCCGATCGTGCAGCAGTCTTCTCCATCCATCTCGTCCGCAGCAGGGGGAACCACGTGACCAGCGTCCTGATTTGTGATGAGCGTCGGAGCGCTCGAGACGGACTGACCAGGGTGATGACGGCGGTGCCGTCGGTCGACGGGGGGATCGATTGCGTCGCCAGTGGTGACGAATTGTTGTCCCGGTACGGCCGGCAGCCGGCCGACGTCGTGCTGATCGGTACGCAGCGCGCCCTCACCAGCGGCATCGAGGCGACCAGGCGGCTGCTGGCAATCCATCCGTCGGCGGTGGTGATCGTCTTCGGCTCGCCGGACGACACGGCCTCCATCGCCGCCGCCATCGCCTGCGGAGCTCGCGGGTTCCTGCGCTGGGACGCGACCCAGCCGGAGATCGTCGCCGCCCTGGCCGACACACTGACCACGCCCCGGTTGCCGGCGCTGCGCGATGCGATGGACGGCGAGGCTCCGCTGACCGAGCGCGAGATGCAGGTGCTCCGCGGAATGAGCCAGGGCCAGTCCAACGGCGAGATCGGCCGCGAGCTGTTCCTGTCCGAGGACACGGTGAAAACCCATGCCAGGCGGCTCTTCCGCAAGCTGGGCGCACGGGACCGCGCGCAGGCGGTCGCGCTGGGATTCCGCCGTGGGTTCGTCGCCTGACGGCAGCGGTTCCTCCTGGGTTGTGCCGCCTGCTGAACAAACAGGCGTCATCCGCGGTTGTTCTCCGTGCCAGTGGCTACGATGAGTCGACTGTGCCGTCGGGGCGCGTTGGCGAGGTGACGAAGGTGCGTCACCATCGGTCACCGGATGTAACGGGGGAGCCGCCGAAGGCGATGAAGCAGTTACTTGATGCGGCCGGCACGAGCGACCTGGATGACCTGGTCGATCGCGCGGTCAACGGGGATGCAGCGGCGTTGGAGCTCGTGCTCGGCCGGGTGCACCCCGTCGTGGTCAGGTACTGCCGTTCCCGAATGTCCGCTGGACACCGCTCACTGGCGTCCGCCGACGACGTGGCCCAGGAGGTGTGCATGGCCGTGCTGACCGCACTGCCCGGCTTCCGGCACGAGGGCAAACCATTCCTGGCGTTCGTCTACGGGATCTGTGCGCACAAGGTGGCCGACGCCCACCGGGTCGCCGCCCGCTCCCGGTCGCACCCGGTCGCCGAGGTGCCCGACACCGCATCCGGTGATCGCGGGCCAGAGCAGTCCGTTGTCGCCCTCTCCACCGCGCTGGTGATCGACGAACTGCTGGCGACACTGCCGCAGGTACAGCAGGAGATCATCCGGCTCCGGGTGGTCGTCGGGCTCGGCGCCGAGGAGACGGCAGAAGCCCTCGGGATGACGGCGGGTGCCGTGCGGGTGTCCCAGCACCGCGCGCTGGCCAAGCTGCGCGACCTGCTCGCCCACGACGCGCTGCTCTCCGAGCAGTTGGTCTGATGGCCGGCAGGTCCGGTCGCCGGCGGGTGAATCCCAGCTCGCCCCTGGTGGATCTCGACGTCGTCTTCGCCGACGACGAATGGCTGGACGGTATTGCCACCCGACCGTGGATGTCTCCGCCGACGTTGTCAGTGGTCGGTGCGCCGCATCGATTCCGCACCGAACGGCTGTCTGCCGTGTACGCCTCGGCCACCCTGCTGACCCGGGATCCGCTCACCGAGCTCTTCGAGAACTGGCGCGACGAGCTGGCCCTGACCCCGCTGCCGGAACCACCGCGGCTCGGTGATCTCGGTGGGATCGGCGAGCCGCCGAAGCTTCCGGCCAAGCGCTCGCTGCGCGCAGCACTGGCGATCGCCGCCGCGATCGCGGCTTTGCTGGTCGGGACGGCGTCGATCAGCTCGAAGGACGCGACGCCCAACAGCGCGCTCTGGCCCGTTGCGACGGTGTTCTGGCCGAACCGGGTGGCATCGGTCGAGTCGGCGGACCGGGCAAAACGGGAGCTCGACCTGGCGCAGGTTGCGCTCATGGAGGGTCGTTCGGTGGAAGCCAAGCTCGCGTTGTTCCGGGCGACCGAAGCACTCGCCGGGGTCGAGGACCTGGACGGCCGGGACGGGATCAAACAGCAGGTCGCCAGTATGTGGTTGACCGTCGCTCCTGTTGTCGAACAACCTGCCACTGTCACCACATCGGCGAACGAGGACCGCTCGCAGCTGCCGACCGTCGCGTCGCCCACGGCGGCTGGATCGTCGGCTGCAGCGGTCGCGTCCTCGATCGCCGCGCCGATGATCGTCGCGGCGGCGCCCGCGGTCGTTGCGGACGGTGCCGGAGCCGGCATTCCCCCGGAAGCGCAGGGATTCTGGCCGGTGACGCCGAATGCCGGGCCCGCCGCCCCACCGTCGAGCGCCATCGACCCGGTGACCGATCCGGAGCCGGTGGTCGTCGAGTCGCCGGTCGCGCTCCCGCCCGTGGTCACCCCACCGCCGACCGAACCGCCACCGTCCTCGACCGTCGAACCCCCCGCGGCATCAGTGCCCTCGACGCCGCCCGCACCTGCCGAGCCGCCGGGCGAGGTCCCCGCCTCGGATCCCCCGCCGGCCACCGAGCAGTCCGCTCCCGTCCCCGCGCCGTCGGACGGCGTCCCGCTCGGCGTCCCCGCAGAGCACGAGGGCGACGCCGATACCGATGCTTCGGCCCTCGACGCCGTGCCCGTAGCGGCGACCGACGCGGCGTCCGGTGATGCGGCCGTGGAGTCGGCCGGCACGAACTGAGCCGGTCATCGGTGCGTTCGGGCGCCGTCGGGCGCTCGCCTACGATGGACGGATGCGCTGTCGGGCATCAGAACCCGGCCCGTCGCGGGGGACGTCAGTGGAAGGTCGGTCATGTCGTCGTTTGATGAGAAGTTCGCCACCGTCGGCTTGACCTACGACGATGTGTTGTTGCTGCCGGACGCGTCGGACCTGGTACCCAGTGAGGTCGACACCAGCACCCAGTTGTCCCGCAACATCCGGCTCCGGGTGCCGCTGGTCTCCAGTGCGATGGACACCGTCACCGAGTCGCGGATGGCGATCTCGATGGCCAGGGAGGGTGGACTCGGCGTCCTGCACCGCAACCTGTCGATCGAGGACCAGGCGTCCCAGGTCGAGATCGTCAAGCGGTCCGAGGCCGGGATGGTCACCGACCCGGTGACCTGCCGACCCGACGCGACGCTGCGGGAGGCCGATGCGTTGTGTGCGAAGTTCCGGATCTCCGGCGTGCCGGTGACCGACAACGACGGCCGGTTGGTGGGCATCATCACCAACCGCGACATGCGGTTCGAGGTCGACATGAGCCGCCCGGTCCGCGAGGTGATGACCCCGATGCCGCTGGTCACCGCCCCGGTGGGGGTCAGCGCCGAGGCCGCGCTTGGCCTGCTGCGTAAGCACAAGATCGAGAAGCTGCCGCTGGTGGACGCCGACGGCAAGCTGCGCGGGCTGATCACTGTGAAGGATTTCGTCAAGACCGAGCAGTACCCGCAAGCGACCAAGGACGCGGACGGGCGGCTGCTCTGCGGGGCGGCGGTCGGCGTCGGCGAGGAGTCGTACAAGCGGGCGATGGCGCTGGTCGACGCCGGTATCGACGTGATCATGGTGGACACCGCGCACGGCCATTCGATGCGGGTGGTCGAGATGGTGTCCCGGCTCCGCGGCGACGTCGGCGCGCGGGTGGACATCGTCGGCGGCAACGTCGCCACCCGGGCGGGCGCCCAGGCGCTGGTCGACGCCGGCGTGGACGCGGTCAAGGTCGGGGTCGGACCCGGCTCGATCTGCACCACCAGGGTGGTCACCGGGATCGGCGTCCCACAGGTCACCGCGATCTGGGAAGCCGCCAAGGCCTGCCGGCCCGCGGGCGTTCCGGTGATCGGCGACGGCGGGCTGCAGTACTCCGGCGACATCGCCAAGGCGATCGCCGTCGGCGCCGACACGGTGATGCTCGGCTCCCTGCTGGCCGGGGTTGCCGAGTCGCCCGGCGAGTTGATCTTCGTCGCCGGCAAGCAGTACAAGGCCTACCGCGGAATGGGCTCGCTCGGCGCCATGCAGTCCCGCGGCGAGGCCCGCTCGTACTCCAAGGACCGGTACGCCCAGGACGATGTGCTCTCCGACGACAAGCTGGTGCCGGAGGGTATCGAGGGTCGGGTGCCGTTCCGCGGTGGCCTGTCCGACGTCGCGCACCAGCTGATCGGTGGGCTGCGGGCGGCCATGGGGTACACCGGATCGCCGACGATCGAGAAACTCAAGGACGCGAAGATGGTCCGGATCACCTCGGCCGGGCTCCGGGAATCGCATCCGCACGACATCGCCATCACCTCGGAGGCACCGAACTACATCGACCGCTGACCGACCGAGCGGCCGGCGAGGTGCGCCGGCCGGACCGGGTCGCCTACCCTGACCTCGCCCAACAGTTCGTCGATGCGAGGAGCAGCCGGTGCCAGAGGTCGAGATCGGGATGGGTCGGACGGCTCGCTCGGCGTACGAGCTGGACGACGTCAGCATCGTGCCGTCGCGTCGCACCAGGTCGTCGTCGGACATCTCGACGTCCTGGCAGATCGACGCCTATCGGTTCGACATCCCGATGCTGACCCAACCGACGGACGCGATCGTCTCGCCCGCGGTGGCCGCGGCAGTTTCCGGGCTGGGCGGTCTCGGCGTCCTCGACGGTGAGGGTCTGTGGGCCAGGTACCCGGACCCGCAGCGGGTGATCGACGAGCTGATCGCCCAGGGTGAGGCGGCCGACGATCCGGACGAGATGATCGCTGCGCTGCAAAAGGTCTATGCGACACCGGTGTCGCTGGATCTGCTCACCGAGGCCATCGGGACCATGCGGGATGCCGGTGGCACGGTGGCGATCCGGCTCTCTCCGCAGAACGCCTCCACCCTGGCCGGGCCGGCCATCGCGGCCGGGATCGAGCTGCTGATCATCCAGGGCACCATCGTCTCCGCCGAGCACGTGCAGTCCAACGGCGAGGCGCTGAACCTCAAATCGTTCATCGCCGACCTCGACGTCCCGGTGATCGTCGGCGGCTGCACGAACTACCAGACCGCGACCCATCTGATGCGCACCGGCGCGGCCGGCGTCATCGTCGGCACCGGGCACGGACGCACCACCACCACCGACGATGTGCTGGGCATCGCGGTCCCGATGGCCACCGCTATCGCCGATGCGGCGGCGGCCCGCCGCTCGTACCTGGACGAGACAGGTGGCCGGTACGTCCATGTCATCGCCGGTGGCGGGATCGATTCCAGCGCGCACATCGCGAAGGCCATCGCCTGCGGAGCGGATGCGGTGATGGTGGGTGAGCCGCTGTGCTGGGCGTCCGAGGCCCCGGCCGCCGGGTGGTACTGGCCGACCACCGCCGCACATCCGGTGTTACCCAGGGGTTTTGCCGCACCCTGCGGGCCGGCCGACGTGCCGCTGGAACAACTGCTGATGGGTCCGGCGCTCGGCGCGGACGGCCGCACCAACCTGTTCGGCGCACTGCGCCGGACCATGGCCAAGGCCGGCTACTCGGACCTGAAGGAGTTCCAGAAGGTCGGCCTGAGCGTGCACGCCTGACCTCGCCCGGCGGGAGAAAGCGGTCAGAGCCAGTCGCTGCGCCGGAACAGCACGAACAGGGTGATCACCGCGCCGACCATCACCACAAGTCCGACCACGAAGCCTCCACCCTCACCGAAACCCGGGTAGGGGACGTTCATCCCGAAGAATCCGGTGATCAGGGTCGGGACGGCGATGATGGCAGCCCAGGCCGAGAGCTTCTTCATGATGGTGTTCAGATGGACGTCGGCCAGGGCCAGGTTCGTCTCGAACGCCGACGTCAACAGTTCCCGCAGCCCGGTGGTGCTGTCGGCGGCATGCCTGGCGTGGTCGGCCAGATCGGCGAACCGCCGGGTGGTGCCTTCGGTCAGCAGGTCGGCGATCGGGTCGTCGTCCTGCTCGTTGGGCGTCCTGGTCGCCGCGCCGGCCAGCGCCGCGGTGATCTCGGTCATCGGTGCGGCCACCTTGCGCAGGTGGCTGATCGCCTGCCGCATCCGAAAAGCCCTGAGCTGCTCCGCTTTTCCCATCGGCTTGTCGTCGAACAGGGCTGAGGTCAAGGCGTCGGTTGCCTCCTCCATCGCCTCCAATGCCGTCGCGTATCCGTCGACGAGAGCCTCCAGCACGACGTGCAACCCGGCCGCGATGCCATCGGATTGCATCCGACCCGCGCACTGGTCGAGCAGCGGCGCCAGGGTGGAAAGCGGGCCGTCGTCGGCCACCAGCACCAGCACCCGCTGGGTGGCCAGGATCGAGACCCGTTGCACCATCAGCTCCGCGGTGGGGGCGTCGAAGGCGATCGCGGCGCTGACCACGATCACCGCGTCGCCAACGGCGTCGAGCTTGGGCGCCTCGCGCGGGCCGATCACGTCGTCGACCGCGAACGCGTCGAGACCCAGCAGGTCGGCGGTGCGGCTCATCGCCTCCGCGGTGCGCGACACGCACCACCAGGCTCTGATGTCGTGGTCGGCGTCGAGGTGGTCGGCGATCTGCTCGATCGAGACGTTGCTCGCGACGGTCCGGTCGCCGCGCCACACCTGCGAGCGGGTGGACGGACCGATCCGGACCAGCTCCTGCTGCGAGGTCATCGTCGGTCCCGCTTGGGTTGCCGCAGACCCGCGGCGCCGATCCGGCGGAGCAGCTCGCGGGAGTCGACCGGTACCGCTCCGGCATCGATCAACACCTGGTAACGCTCGCCGGGAACGTCGTAATGGTCATGGTCGAACCCGCGCTCCGGGATGCCGTTGGACGCCGCGAAGTCGTGCAGCTCCTGGTAGGAGCAGTCGCTGACCAGGTGCGACCACACCCGGCCGTGCGCCGGCCAGCGCGGGGGATCGATCAGGACTGTCACAGTGCCGAGCGTAGGGCCGCTCGGCGAAAAAGGGCGGCCACCGGCTTGGATAGACTCCGCGTGGCCTGGGGCGTGCGCAGGCGTCACGACGAAAGGCAACCTTCGATGACCGGACCCGCGCGCGAGAGCAGCACTGTGAACGCCCCGGAGGGCCAGGCGCACCCGGTGCTGGTCGTCGACTTCGGTGCGCAGTACGCGCAGTTGATCGCCCGCCGGGTCCGGGAGGCCAGCGTCTACTCGGAGATCGTGCCGTCGACCATCAGCACGGCCGAGATCGTCGCCCGTAAGCCGGCCGCGGTGATCCTGTCCGGCGGGCCGTCCAGCGTCTATGCCGACGGTGCACCGAGCATCGACCCTGCCCTTTTCGACGCCGACATCCCGGTCTTCGGCATCTGTTACGGATTCCAGGTGATGGCGCAGGCGCTCGGCGGACGGGTCGACCGAACGGGTCGACGCGAGTACGGCGCAACGGAATTGACCGTCACCGACGAGGGCGCTGCGCTGCTGCACGACCTGCCGGGAACGCTCGGGGTCTGGATGAGTCACGGTGACGCGGTTGCCCAGGCGCCGGCCGGATTCGCCGTCACCGCCACCACCAACGACACCCCGATCGCCGCCTTCGAGAACACCGCCAGGCGGCTGGCCGGTGTGCAGTACCACCCGGAGGTGGCGCACTCGCAGTTCGGCCAGGAGGTGCTGCGCCGGTTCCTGCACGACGTGGCCGGGATCGCTCCGGACTGGACCCCCAGCGAGATCCTGCAGGAGCAGGTCGACGCCATCCGCGGTGTCGTCGGGGACGAGAAGGTGATCTGCGGGCTCTCCGGCGGGGTCGATTCCGCGGTGGCCGCCGCGCTGGTGCACAGGGCCGTCGGCGACCAGCTGACCTGCGTGTTCGTCGACCACGGCCTGTTGCGGGCCGGGGAACGCGAGCAGGTCGAGCGGGACTACGTCGCGGCCACCGGGATCAACCTGGTCACGGTCGACGCTTCCACCCGGTTCCTGGACGCGCTGGCCGGCGTGACCGAACCGGAGACCAAGCGCAAAATCATCGGCCGGGAGTTCATCCGGGTCTTCGAGGACGCCGCCGCCTCGGTCAGCCAGGCAGAAGGCGGAGTGAAGTTCCTGGTCCAGGGCACGCTGTACCCGGACGTCGTGGAATCGGGCGGCGGCACCGGCGCCGCGACGATCAAGTCGCACCACAACGTCGGTGGGTTGCCGGACGACCTGAAATTCGAGCTGGTCGAACCGTTGCGCACGTTGTTCAAGGACGAGGTCCGGCTGCTGGGTGCCGAGCTCGGCCTGCCGGCGGCGATCGTGCAGCGGCACCCGTTCCCCGGCCCCGGGCTGGGTATCAGGATCATCGGCGAGGTCACCGCGGAGCGGCTCGAGGTGCTGCGGGCCGCCGACGCGATCGTCCGGGCCGAGATGACGGCGGCCGGGGTGGACGCCGAGATCTGGCAGTGCCCGGTGGTGTTGCTGGCCGACGTCCGCTCGGTCGGTGTGCAGGGTGACGGCCGCACGTACGGCCACCCGATCGTGCTGCGCCCGGTGTCCAGCGAGGATGCCATGACGGCCGACTGGTCCCGGCTGCCCTACGACCTGCTGGCCCGCATCTCCGGCCGGATCACCGGCGAGGTTCCGCAGGTCAACCGGGTCGTGCTGGATGTGACGAGCAAACCACCGGGCACCATCGAGTGGGAGTGACGGACCGGCCGGCCCCCGCACGGGGCCGGTTGTGGCTGATCATCACCCTCGGTGCGCTGTCCGGATTCGGTCCGCTGTGCCTGGACATGTACCTGCCGGCACTGCCGGAACTGCCGGCCGACCTGTCGTCGACCTCGTCGGCCGCCCAGCTGACGCTCTCCGCCTGCATCATCGGGTTGGCCGTCGGGCAGTTGATCACCGGCCCGCTGTCGGACAAGGTCGGTCGCCGGCTGCCGCTGCTGGTCGGCGTCGGGCTGTTCGTGCTGACCAGTGCGGTCTGCGCGCTGACCACCTCGATGACGGTGCTGATCGCGGTGCGCTTCCTGCAGGGCGCCGCGGGGGCGGCCGGGATTGTCGTCGGCCGGGCGGTGGTTGCCGACATGTTCGCCGGAAAGGTTGCGGCAGCGTACTTCTCGGCGATCGCGACGATCAACGGGTTGGCCCCGATCCTGGCGCCGGTGATCGGCGGGCAGGTGTTGGTGGTCGGCACCTGGCGGACGGTGTTCTGGGTGCTGACCGGCATCGGCGCAGTGCTGTTCGTGCTGTCGGCGGTGGTGATCACCGAGACCCTGCCCCCGGAGCGACGGGTCGGCGGCGGGTTCGGCGGCACGCTGAGCGCCTTCGGCGCCCTGCTGCGCGATCGCGGTTACGTCGGCTGCGTGCTGGCCGGGGCGATGGTCACCGCCGCGATGTTCGGATACATCTCCGCCTCGCCGTTCCTGCTGCAGGAGGGTTTCGGGCTCTCCGCGCAGTGGTTCAGTGCCTGCTTCGCGCTGAACGCCGTCGGCATCATCCTGGCCACCCAGGCCGGCCGGATGTTGTTGCGCATCACCACGTCTTTCGTGCTGTTGACGGTCGGGGTCTATCAGGCGCTGGTCGGCGCGATTCTGCTCACCGTGACCCTGGCGGTCGGCTGGGGGCTGGCGATGGTGCTGGTCTCGCTGTTCGTCATGGTGTCCGCGGTCGGGTTCGCGTTGCCCCACGCGTCGGCCATCGCGATGGATCGGCATCGACGGATTGCCGGCTCCGCGTCAGCCCTGCTCGGTCTGACCCAGTTCGCGCTCGGGGCGATCACCGCTCCGCTGGTCGGGATCGGCGATGTGGTGGCCGGAACGGCGCTCGGCGTCACCGCGTTGGGCGCGACGCTGATCGCGGTCGCCGCACTGTTCATCGCCCGACCGGTGGTCCAGGTCGAGCCGGCCGCACCGGCGCATCTGGCACCCGACGGCTGACCCGCGGCCGGTGCGCGGGTTCGTCACACGGATCGCCCCTTGCGCCGGAGGCTTCGGACACGTGTACTGAACACGCGCTGTGACACAGTGCAAGGCAGACGACGGGCGAAGGGATCAGGATGCGCCGCAGGTCGCTTCGCTCCGGGTCCGCCCTGCTGGCGATCCTGCTCGCCGGTGTGTCCCTCCTGCTCGCCGCGCCGGCGGCCTCCGCCGAGCCTGGCAGCACCGCGAACGATGTCGCGACGGCGTCCAGCACCACGGCGGTCAGATGCGCCTTCCGCACGTACAACCTGCCCACCGACTGGTATCTGCCGTCGCCGGCCGCCCCGCCGGTGGGCCTGCTGTACGCCCAACACGGCTTCGCGGAGAGCAGGGCCGACTTCTCCGAGTTCGCAACCGCCGCCGCGGCGGCCGGTTTCGTGGTGTTCGTCCCGACGCTGCCGACCGCCGACCTGTTCGGTTGCACCGTGCAGAACCTCGGTAACAACACCCGATTCCTGAGCAACGTGGCGAGCCTGTTCGCGACCGCCGGCGATCCGCTCGGCGCGCTGTCGACCAGCTACGCCGCCGCCGTCGCCAAGATCGGCCGGCCGGCGCCGCCGCTGCCGACGGCGCTGACCATCATCGGCCACTCGGCCGGCGGCGAGGCCGCGCTCTACATCGCCCAACAGCTGACGGCGCCGAACCACGGCACCGCCGACCTGCGGGGCATCGTGCTGGCCGACCCGGTGCGGTCGGTGATCGGCGATTCCACCGTCTCCTCGCTGCAGGCACTGGCCGGCGCATCGTTGCCGATCCAGGTGCTCGCCGCGCCGCCGTACTCCTGCAACGCCAATCAGAGCGGCACCAGGGCGGTGCTGCGGGAACTTGCCGGCCGCGGGTTCGTCGGCGCCCAACTGACCACCGGGTCGCATGCCGACATCCTCGGTGGCTCGGTCAACAAGGTGGAGCGGCTGACCTGCGGGACACCGCGGAAGATCAACGTCGAGACAACCAGGACGCTGGCCATCGGTTGGCTGACCGCCGCGGCCACCCGGGCAGGACCGGACCAGGACCTGACGCCGGGCGGCGCTTCCTACGACGCTCTGGTCGCCAACGGGGTGATCTCCACCCTGATCTCCTAGTCCGGCCGGCTAGTTGATGTTCTTGCGCTGCCGGCCGGGAAGGGCGGTGAACAGCAGGATCACGCCCACCACCGCGACGAGCCCGGCGATCACCCACTTGGTGGCCTCGGTGAACAACCACCAGGGATCACCGGTGAAGCCCACCGAGGCGACCGCAAGGAAGATCAGCGAGAACAGCAGGCCGATCACACTGACGTGGCGCCGATCCTGTCGGGTCTGCTCAGCCATTGCGCACCTCCGCCTGTCCGGCACCGACATGGACGTTCAGGTTGATGGTGCCCAGATCCGACGAGCCGGGTTGATGCACCGTTACTTCCTGCCGCAATCCGCTCTCCCGGGAGCCGAGGCAGTCGACCTCACCGGCGTTGGTGGTGCAGGTGACGTTGACCGCGACGTCATCCGGAACGATCACGGAAGCCTGGCCGGCGCGTACCTCGACCTCGGTGGCCAGCGTCGAACCGGCCGGAACCGCGAGGTTGCGCAGGTCGAGTTCGCCCTGACCACCGTTGAGCACGTACTCCTGCTGCAGGCTCGCCTGGCTGGTCGGAGCCCAGGTCTGCTGGCCGTAGCCGGAGGTGCCGTCGATGCCGGTGATGGTCAGGGCCAGCGTCACCAGCGAGAGGAAGATGCCTGGCCCGATCAACGACTGACCCCGGCCGCGCAGCGATCCGATCAGCAGCCCGATCGCCACCACCGCGAGTGCGGTTGCCGCAACCCCGGCCCAGCTCAGCTGCCACCATCCAGCGAAGATGCCCGCGGTGGCCAGGCCGGCGACCAGCAGCACCACGCCCATCGTCACCCGGCCGACCATGCTGCGCTGCCGAGGTGCCGGCGGCGCGGGCGGAGCAGGTGCGGGATCGGGCAGATCCCAGGCGAAGGGGGCGACCCCCAGTGGGTCCCAGGCGGGCGGCGTCGGTTCCGCCGGGATGCCGGAATCCTTGCTCAGGTTGACCTTTGGTGCGGCACCTTCTTCGTCCCAGAACGCCGGCTTCTCGAAGGGGGAGTCCGCAGTCGACGACTTGCGCTCGTTCTCCCCGGTGCCGGACCACGGTTGCTTGGCGATCCACTGCTCGGCCGCCGCGCCCCAGGACTCGCCCTTCTGACTCATCCGCTTCGCCCATTCGTCCATCTGTTGCTGATTCCGGTGACCGGCGCAGCCGCCCTGGGCCGCGCGTTTGCGGGCCACCACGATGGCGACGATGCCGATGATGACCAGTGGCCAGAACGGCCGACCCCAGGAGAACATCGAAAACATCGCGATGACGGCCACGATGGAAAGACCGACAGCCAGCGCCGGCGGCGTCGACGAGCGACCCCGGCCGAGCAGCGACTCGGCGGCGGACACCTGGTCGCCGTCCGCCGGCAACAGCAGCCAGCCCAGCACGTAGAGCAGCAGACCGAACCCGCCGAAGATCGTCGCGATGACGAAGCCGACCCGGATCAGCACCGGATCGACGCCGAACGCCCGACCGAGACCGCCGGCGACGCCGGCAATCTTGCGATCGTTCGTCGATCGGTAGGGGCGCCGATTCCACCAGTCTCCGCTGGGGGCGCCCGGACCCGCGGTGCGATCGTGCTGCGTCTCACTCATGGCAATCAGCCTGCTCGGTGAGGGGGTGCCGGCACCATCCGGGATCACCCTGGTTTGTCGATCCAGGGTGAACCCCGATGGAACTCGACGCGCCGACGTGTGACCCTGGAGAGGTGAAATCGCATTCCGCTGTCCACCGCGCGCACCGGTCCGGGCCACGCCCGGCCGCGCCGCAGGGCTCAGCCGGTGCTGATACCGCAGCTTTGTCTGAAGCGTCACCGTCTGATGTGTCACCGTCTGATGCGTCACCGTCAGATGGGGCACCTTCTGATGCGGCACCGTCTGAAGCGTCACCGTCAGATGGGGCACCTCCTGATGCGGCACCGTCTGATGCGGCCGCTACGGATGACAGGCCCACCGGTCCGATCCCGGTGGTCCCCGACAGCCCTGCCCGACCGGCCGGGCAGTTCACTCCGGACGGTCTGCCCAAGCTGACCCGTCGTCATGAGGGATCGATTCTCGGCGGCGTCGCGGGCGGCATCGCCGACCACCTCAACGTCCCGGTGCTCTGGGTGCGGGCGACCTTCGCCATCCTGGCGATCATGGGCGGGGCCGGCATTCTCGCGTACGCCCTGCTGTGGATCTTCGTCCCGCAACGTCGCGACGCCTCGCCGGAGGCGGTTCATCCGGCCGGCCCGCTGGAGCGCCGGCAGGCGTACGGGGTGGCCGCGCTCGGCGTCGCCTTGATGTTCGCCGCGATGGCGCTCGGGTTCGGCCAGGTGCTGACCTGGGTGCTGGGCCCGCTCGGCCTGGCGGCCGTCGGTGCCGCGTTCATCTGGCGCGAGGCCGATGACGCCAGGCGCGCCCGCTGGCGCCGGACGGCGGCCGGGATCGTCGGCCCCAGCACCGGATCGTGGTGGCGGTTGATCGGCGGCTGTCTGCTGGTGATCGGTGGGCTGTCGGTCTTCGCGATCGGCCAGCTGGATTTCACCGCCGTCCGGTCGGCGTTGATCGCCGTGGTGCTGACCCTGGTCGGCGTCGCGATCATCACCATTCCCTGGTGGCTGCGACTGGTCCGCGACCTCGGTGACGAACGACGGGGCCGGGTGCAGGAGCGGGAACGCGCCGAGATCGCCGCCCACCTGCACGATTCGGTGTTGCAGACGCTCGCGCTGATCCAGCGTCAGGCTGGTGACAGCCGGGAGGTGCAACGGCTCGCGCGGAGCCAGGAACGACAGTTGCGGACCTGGTTGTACGGACCGGCCGGGTACGCCTCCGCCGGTGACGCTCCCGCCGCCCCGTCCAGTTCGCTGGCCGTCTCGCTGGCCGAGACCGCCGGCGAGGTCGAGGACACCTATGCCATCTCGGTCACCCCGGTGATCGTCGGCGACGTCCCGATGGACCAACACGTCGCGGCCCTGGTCGCGGCGGCCCGGGAGGCGATGGTCAACGCCGCCAAACATGCCCAGGTCGCCGAGATCAGCGTCTACGCCGAGGTGGAGGACGGCACGGTCAGCGTCTTCGTCCGGGACCGCGGCGTCGGATTCGACCTGGGCGCGGTCGGTCCCGATCGCAGGGGAGTGGCCGATTCGATCCGCCGCCGGATGGAGCGACACGGCGGCACCTCGAAGATCCGTTCGCAGCCCGGTGAGGGCACCGAAGTGGAGCTGACGGTTCCGGTCACTGCGACCGTCGATCCGGCCTCGGCGACAGAGCCCGTTGTCGAACCGCCCGTTGCCGAATCCAGCGTTCCGGATACACCTGCCGCGGAGACCGCGCCGGGAGCCGATGCCGGTACGGTCAGGGCGCATGCCGACTCGAAGGGGCGCTCGTGAGCCATCCGGTGAAGATCTTCCTGGTCGACGACCATGCGCTGTTCCGGACCGGCGTCAAGGCCGAGCTCGCGGGGTTGGACGACGATCGGATCGAGGTCGTCGGCGAAGCAGGCTCGGTCGGTGAGGCCGTTGTGCGGATCTCCTCCGAACCACCGGACGTCGTCCTGCTGGACGTGCACATGCCGGACGGCGGCGGTCGGGCCGTGCTGGAGCAGGTGCACGCCGCGTTGCCGGACGTCGTCTTTCTCGCGCTCAGCGTCTCCGACGCGGCCGAGGACGTGATCGCGGTGATCAGGGCCGGCGCCCGCGGCTATGTCACCAAGACGATCTCCGGACGTGAGCTCGCCGACGCCGTTGTCCGGGTTGCCGCCGGGGACGCGGTGTTCTCCCCCCGGTTGGCGGGGTTCGTCCTGGACGCGTTCTCCGACCGGGGCGGTCCCGCACCGGTGGCCGATCCGGAGCTGGACCTGCTGTCGCCGCGGGAACGCGAGGTGCTCAAACTGCTGGCCCGCGGGTACGCCTACAAGGAGATCGCCTCGCAGCTGTTCATCTCGATCAAGACCGTGGAGACCCACGTCTCGAGCGTGCTGCGCAAGACCCAGAAGTCCAACCGGTACGAGTTGTCCAGGTGGGCCTCGGACCGTCGGTTGGTCTGATGGCGGGTGCGGCTGGGTGGGCGGCCCTCTGGGCCGGCACCTGGGAGGCGGCCTGGCCGCGACGGGACGACGAAGCGATCGTTGCGTTGCAGGCGGTCGACGGCCGGCACTGGTCGTCCCCGCTGCGGGCCCCGCATCGGGGTATGGATTTCGATCAGGACGGACTTGTCGCCCGGTCGCGGGACTAATCGTTGCTCGAACCCGGCCATCTGGTGCCACCCGTCGAAGGAGCACCGATCGTCTGAGCTCGCCCGTCAGCGGCCGCCGGACAGGCCGTTCAGCAACAGTGCGGTGAGAGTGTCGATGACCTCGTCGTCGGAGTAGTTCGCTGAGTTCTCGGATGACCTGCCCGGCAGGAGGGCATAGGCCAGCATGGAGAGCATCCCGCCCATGGCCGCCCCGACCAGCTCCGGTGTGCCGGGCAGCGACCGGCCATCCTGCCGCAGCCGTTCGAGATGCTCGCGCAGCATTGCCGTGTCGGTGGTCAGCCGTTCCCAGGCGTGGCCTGAACCGGGCCGCATCATGGCGGATTCGAACAGCGCAACCATCACCGGCAGGTTGTCCCGCATCACCTGCCAGGCGGCGGCCAGGTGGGCCCGGAGCTGTTCGGGGTCGGTGAGGTCGTGGTCGGCGGGATGCTGCTCGACGACGTCCTGCCGGGCCGCGTCGTGCATGTCGGCCAGCAGGGCCTGCAGGAGTTCCTCCTTGCCGGCGAAGTGGTCGTAGAACGAACCCGTCGCCCGGCCCGCCGCAGCCGTGATGTCGGTGATCTTGGTGTTCAGGTAGCCCCGCTGCAGGAATTGCTCGCGCGCCGCCTGCTTCAGTGCGTCCGCGGTCTCGGCTGCCTTCTGCGCCCGTACTCCCACGAGTCCTCCTTGACCGCTTCGCCCCGCATTCGCACCGTCCTTGACGTCGGTGTCGGGGCCCAGCATACTGAACTCAGATTCGCCGAATCAATATTCGGTGAAATGAGATTCGGGAAGAGGTGAAGGCAATGCGGGTGGTGATCATCGGCGGTGGAGTTGCCGGCTCCGCCGCGGCGGTGGCGATGCGCCGGATCGGCGCGGACGTGACGGTGTACGAGGCCTATCGAGATCCGGCCGGACCGTACGGGTCGTTCGTCAGCCTGGCCGGCAACGGCCTGCGCGCCCTGGATTCGCTGGGCGCGCTTGCGGCGGTGCAGGCGGCGGGTTTCCCGGTCGACCGGCAGCTGATGTGGTCCGGTTCGGGGCGGTTGCTGGGCGACGTCCCGCGGGGGCGCCGGGCGGGTGATCCGCGGCGCAGCGTGACCCTGATGCGCTCGGACCTGGTCGCCGCGCTGCGGGCCGAGGCGACCCGGTCCGGTGCCCTGATCATCACCGGCGAGCGGGTGCTCGCCGATGACAGCCGTTGCGCGGAAGCCGATCTGGTGATCGCCGCCGACGGGATCCGATCCTCGGCCAGGCGGCTGGTCGACCCGGAGGCCGCCGAGCCAGCCTTTGCCGGCCTCTACACGGTGTCCGGTATCGCCGACCACCCTGCCGCGTCGCAGACCGGGTCGTTCAACATGATCTTCGGCAGGCGGGGCTCCTTCATCCACCTGACCGCACCGGATGGCGCCGTGTGGTGGTCGGCGCAGATCGCTGCTGAAGTCCCCCCGGATCTGGCGGCGGTGACACCGGCGACGGTGGCCGCGTGCTTCTCCACGGAGCCGACTGCGGCCGGGATCGTCGCGGCAACGAGCCGGATCGACGGCGCGACGGTCAATGAGGTGTTGGCACCGGTTCGCCGGCAGCACGACGGTCGGGTCGTGCTGATCGGCGATGCCGCGCATCCGGTGGGTGCCGGCCAAGGTGCGTCCATGGCGCTGGAGGACGCGGTGGTGTTGGCCCGCGAACTCGGCGCCACCGGGCACAGTCCGGGCGGCGTCGATGTCGAGGCGGCCCTGGCGTCGTTCATCGGGCTGCGCGCGGCCCGGCTCGGCAAGATGACCAAGTCGGCGAGCCGGAACCGGGACGCCAAGACCGTCGGTCCGGTGGCCGCGAGGATCCGGGACCTGGTGATGCCGGTGATGTTCAACCGGATGTACGAGCGGGCGACCGGTTGGCTGTACGACTTCGACCCGGGCTCCCTGCCTACCCCGGTCCGGGTCGTCGACAACCGCTCGGGCGCCGAGACGCCCTGAGCCGGGGCTTTCTCCGAGCCGTTACTTCCGGCCGAGCTTGCCCCTACCCATGGCCAGCAACAGCATTCCGAGGTCGGTGCCGGCCGGGCCGAGCACGCGGAAGCGTTCCAGGATCGCCATCTCCCGGCTGTAGACGATCCGCGGACCGCCGATCTTCCGCCGGGCGAGCCCGATGGCGTGCGAAATGGCGGTCCGGTGCTGGATCAGGCGGACGAGTTCCGCGTCGACAGCGTCTATCTCGATCCGCAGCTTGTCGATCCCTGCCTGATCCTCGGGGACCGGGATCTCTTCGGACTTCTGCTCGTCGGATGTGCCCGTGGGGTTGATGGCCTGCTCCGTAAGGGTCGCTCGGGTCCGTAGGTGCACCGGGACGGTGGTCTGGGCGGTGGTCATGGCTCGTCCTCATTCTGCCCCGGTCCGCCGAACTCGGGCACGAAAAACGCCCCGGGTCTCTACGGACCTCGGGGCGTCGTCGTGGCGGGTGGTTCAGCCGCGATCAGGCACCGGGATCCGGTACCCATAAAAAAACACGTGGCTGGTCATGCCCGTAGTGAACCACACCGGGTTCGGTCCGCACCAGAGTCTTTCGGTTCCGACGTCGGCGCGTGTGCGCAGCTGCCGGAGCCTGTCGCCGGGTCCGGGTAGCGTTGTGGCCGTCATGACGAGCCTTTTCGAACTCCCATCCACCGGTTTCGGCTCTGCCGCCGACGACGGCCGGGACGACCCGGCAGCGGCCGCGGCGAAGCGCGCCCGGGAGCGGGCGGAACGGGCAAGGGAGCGTGCCGAGGAGCTGCTGGACGGTCTCAATCCGCCGCAGCGTGACGCGGTGGAGCATCGCGGCGCCCCGCTGCTGGTGGTGGCCGGTGCCGGCTCCGGCAAGACCAGGGTGCTGACCAGGCGGATCGCCTATCTGCTGGCCGTCGGCGGCGCGCAGCCGGGGGAGATCCTGGCCATCACCTTCACCAACAAGGCCGCCCGGGAGATGAAGGAGCGGGTCGGCGACCTGGTCGGCAACCGGTCGAGGGCGATGTGGGTGTCGACGTTCCACTCGATGTGCGTCCGCATCCTGCGGGCCGAGGCCGGCCAACTCGGGATGAAGTCGACGTTCACCATCTACGACGCCGCCGATTCGCAGCGACTCGCGCAGTTGGTGGCGAACGGCCTGAACATCGACACCAAGAAATACCCGGCACGCTCACTGGCGGCGCAGATCTCGAACCTGAAGAACGAGCTGATCGACCCGGAGACCGCGCTGGAACGCGCGGACTCTGACCAGTCGAAGATCGTCGCCAAGGTCTACGAGGGATACCAGTCGCGGCTGAAGGGCGCCGCCGCCTTCGATTTCGACGACCTGATCATGCAGACCGTCTTCCTGTTGCAGGCGTTCCCGGCCGTTGCCGAGCACTACCGGCGACGCTTCCGGCACGTGCTGGTCGACGAATACCAGGACACCAACCATGCCCAGTACATGCTGGTGAAGGAGTTGGTCGGCGGGACGCACGACGAGCGGGAGGTCCGCACCGCCGACGGCGAACTCGTTCGTGGGCTCGCCTCCGATGTGCCACCGGCCGAGCTGGTGGTGGTGGGCGATGCCGACCAGTCCATCTACGCCTTCCGGGGCGCGACGATCCGCAACATCGTCGAGTTCGAGCGGGACTATCCCAACGCCCGGACGATCATGCTCGAGCAGAACTACCGGTCCACCCAGACCATCCTGTCGGCCGCCAACGCGGTGATCGCCAGGAACCCGGAGCGGCGGGCGAAGAACCTGTGGACCGCGCAGGGCGGCGGCATCCAGATCGTCGGCTACGTCGGCGACAACGAGCACGACGAGGCGCAGTTCGTCGGCAAGGAGATCGACGCCCTGGTCGACAAGGGTGATGCGATCTTCGGCGACGTCGCCGTCTTCTACCGGACCAACTCGGCGTCCAGGGCGCTGGAGGACGTGTTCATCCGGACCGGGATGCCGTACCGGATCGTCGGCGGCGTCCGGTTCTACGAGCGCAAAGAGGTCAAGGACGCGTTGGCGTACCTCCGGGCCATCGCCAATCCCGACGACGAGATCAACTTGCGCCGGATCCTGAACACCCCGCGGCGCGGGATCGGTGATCGGGCAGAGGCGGCCGTGTCGGTGTTCGCCGAACGCGAGCGGATCGGTTTCGGTGAGGCGCTGCAACGCATCCCGGAGGTGCCCGGCCTGGCTGCCCGGTCGGCGAACTCGCTGGCGTCGTTCGGCGAACTGCTGGCCGGACTGCGCGCCGAGGTGGGCTTCGGCATGGAGCCAGCCGACCTGCTCACCGCCGTCCTGGATCGCACCGGCTACCGGGCCGAGCTGGAGGGCTCGGACGACCCGCAGGACGGCTCCCGGTTGGAGAACCTCGACCAGCTGGTCAGTGTGCTCCGTGAGGCGACCGAGAACCTCGTCGCCGGAGCGGCTCTCGGTGCGATCGAGACCGCCGGGACGGCCGACGCCATCGACCAGACCACCGGTTCCGGGGCCACTGCCGACGAGGTGGATGCGGAGATTGTCGACACCGCCGATGAGGACGTACCCCCCGACGCCAGCGATCTGCTGATCGCGGTGATGGAGCAGCTCTCCCTGGTGGCCGACGCGGACGCGGTCCCGGATTCCGCGGACGGGGTGGTCACCCTGATGACCCTGCACACCGCCAAGGGTCTGGAATTCCCGGTGGTGTTCCTCACCGGGTGGGAGGACGGGATCTTCCCGCACCAGCGATCGCTCGGTGACGAGGTGGAACTGGCCGAGGAGCGGCGGCTGGCCTATGTCGGCATCACCCGAGCCAAGCAGCGGCTCTACCTGTCCAGGGCGATGATGCGCTCGGCGTGGGGGCAGCCGGGCGCCAATCCGGCGTCCCGGTTCATCGACGACATCCCACGGGATCTGATCGACTGGCGGCGCACCGACAGCGATGCCCGCTCCGGTGGCTTCATCGGCGACTCCTCGTTCGAGGGGTCGGGCGACTTCACTTACGGTGGAAGGACATTCGGCGGCCGCGGGGGCAGGCAGTTCGGCGGCGGCTCGTCGACCTACGGCGGGCGGTCGGCACCGGTCAGTGCCGGGCGGTTCGGTGAGCGGACCCCGTCACGGTCCGGCGGGCGTCGGCCGATCGGCAGCGGGCCGGTGCTGGAACTGGCGGTGGGCAACCGGGTTTCGCACGACAAGTACGGGCTCGGCACCGTCGTCGCGGTGGACGGGGTCGGGCAGCGGGCGACCGCCACCATCGACTTCGGGACGACCGGCAAGGTGCGGCTGATGCTCATCGGCGGCGTCCCGATGACCAAGCTGTGAGCTCGTTCAGGCGATCAGCTGCGCCGGGACAATGGTGACCGGGAAAGGCTTCTCGACGCTGAGCTGACCCTCGCCGATGGCCTCGCCGACGGTGACGAAGCGGCCGTCGACCAGTTCGAGGGCGGTGATCGACGGCGCATCCGGGTCGACGATCCAGTAGTGCCGCACGCCGGAGTCCTCGTACTTGGAGCGCTTGAGGAGCAGGTCCTTGCGTCCGGTGGATGGTGACAAGACTTCAACGGCAAGGACCAGTGGACGGGTGATGTTCTTGATGTCGACGTCTTCGTCACGGACGACCAACAAGTCGGGTTGAAACGACGTGAGAGGGTCCGGCTGCCAATCCAGGGGTGCGAAGAAGACCTTCAGACCGGCGGGGCAGCCTGCGGTGAGAATCAGGAATAGCCGACCGCTCACCCATTGATGCAGGGCTGCCGGGGACGGACTCACGAGAAGCATCCCGTCGAGCAGTTCGTACTGCAGGCCGTCATCGGGAATGCGTTCGAGGTCGTCGACGGTCCATTCGCGAAACTCGTGGGGCACCACCGGCATGGCTGTCATGGTCCGCTCCTTCCGGGGCAATGTCACCATCGTTCACGCCGGGACTGTGGCAGAAGGGTCGCCAACCTGAGACGAGTTGTCCCCATCGCGGTATGAGGTCGTGGAGTCACTTGGCGGGGGGGTCCTTCGGGCGGTGTCCGCGGGTCTGCCACAGCCACATCAGCCCGAGCACCGGCAGGATGATCGGCACGTAGCCGTAGCCCGCGCCGAACCGCGACCACACCGTGTCGTGCGGGAAGGCCGACGAGTCGATGATCGAGGCCAGACCGATGGTGAGCACGCCGACCATCTCGGTGCCGACCGCGGCCCAGGCCAGCGGACGGGACCAGCGCCGATTGGTGACCAGCCCGATGGTGGCGGCGATGTAGACGATGCCGGAGAACAACGACAGCAGGTACGCCAGCGGGGCGTCGTCGAACTTGGTGGCGATCTGGACGATCCCGCGGGCCGTCGCGGCCAGCGCAAAAATGGCATAGAGCGCGATCAACACCCGGCGCGGGCCGGACGGCGGGGTCTCGTCGGTGTCGTCCTGTTCCGGTGCGGCGTCCGGTTCGACGGCGTGCTGGTCAGCCACGCCCGGCCTGCCAGAGCTGCATCAGCCGCAGGGTCATCACCGCCACCACCACTGCAGTGAAGCACAACGAGAGCGAACCCCACCGCGTGCGTTCGACCCGGGCGAGGTAGAAACCGAGTGGCAGTGGCAGCAGGATGCCCACCGAGTACGCCACGAAGGTCACCGGTTCGGTGAGCTCGCGTCCTCCGGCCATCGCGACGATCGCGATCACGGCCTGCACCAGCAGCGCGGCCTCGACAACGATGGCGCCGACCATCTGCGCCTCGGTGGTCGGTCGTCGTCGCCAGGCCTGGATGCCCGTCCAGGCGCCGAGCAGCAGGCCGGCGGACAGGATGCCGATGGCGAGCCACTGGATCATCCTTCGATCATCGCTGATCGTCGGGGCAACGGGTGACCGGGCGGGCTCGGGAATCGTCACCGGAATTGTCATCAGCCGTCCGGTTGCTCGGGCGTCGTTGTCGTCCGATGTTGCTACGGTCGAAACCGTGGCAGACCAGGACAACGACAGCAGTGCCGATCGACGATCGGCGCTGGTGCTGTCCGGGCTGCTGCTGGTCGCGGGTGTGCTGATCGGGCTGAGCCCGCTGATAGGGGTGGCGACCGCCGGGGATGGCTCGCCGACCACGGCATCGGTGGCTGCTGCGTTCGTTGCCGTACTGCCCGGGGTGGTGGCCATGGTGCTGGCGGCCGGCCGTTCGGCGCTCGGTCTGGCCGCAACCGCTGGGGCGGGTGCCATCGGGCTGATCCGGGTGTTCGCCGATCTGGCGGTGATCACCGAAACCGACGGCGTGACCCGTCCGGAATTGTTCGTCGAGACCACCGATCGAGCCAGGCCGTTCGCCGTCGGTACCGGGGCCTGGCTGCTGTTGGCCGCTGACCTGCTGATGCTCGTGGTCGGCGTGCTGGCAGCCTCCAGGCTCGGTGCGATCGTGCTGTCGACCGCAGAGCCAGGTCCGGATGCCCTGTTCGGGGCGCCCGCGCCGTCCGAAGCAGGGTCGACGCCGGATTCCGCTGACGAGTCCGACGGCACCCTCGATCCGTCCGCTCCGGTGGCCGCGCTGTCCGGGCCGCCGACCGGACGGCTGGCGATGAACCTGCCACTGCTCTCCGCGGGCTTCCTCGGGGCCGTGCTTTTGATGGTCGCCGCGCTCGAGATTCCGTACACCGGTGGCTATCTGGCCCTGCGGGTGCTGCCGTTGGGGTCGAGCCTCACCGGTGTCGTGGCTGCCGTGCTGATCGTGCTGGTGATTGCGGTGATCGTGGTGATCGCCGCATCGCTGCCCCGGCAGATCGCCCGGGCGCTGCTCGCCGGCACGGCTGCGGCAGCCGCCGTGCCCTCGCTCACCGCAGTGGTGGCCGTGCTGACCGGTGCGCCGACCGGTCTGTCGTCGGCGGTCTGGTGGGGACTGGCCGGTGCGATCATTCTGGCCGCGGCCGGTCAGCTGGCGCGGGGCGGACCGGGCCGAACGGCGACCGCCGACGCAACCGGTGAGCCACCGCAGTCCTGGCTGACCATCGGCACCGGGGTAGCGGCGCTGCTGGCCGCCGCGAGCCTGGCCGCCGCCTCGCAGACCGCCCTGTTGAACATTGACGGGTCGGCTCCCGACGAACTCTTCGGTGCCGTCCTGCAGCCTGCCGGTCCACCCCTGTTGATCGCCGCCATTCCGATCGGCATCGCCGGGCTGGCTGCATTGATCCACTCGGTCGCGCAGATCGGCCGGGCCTGCGTTGCGGTGGTCTGGGCCGGTGCGGTGTACGCGCTCGGTCAGGTGCTGTGGGTCAGATCCCGGGTGTTGGACAGCGTGCGCAATCCGCTGAACGTCGACCTGCCTGCTGAGCTCCAGCACAACTGGAGCACGGGGCCGGGCTTGTGGCTTTCGGTACTCGGCACGCTGCTGGCCGTGGCTGCTGCCGTGCTGGCGGTGATCACCGGCAGACGGACCGAGCAGGCGTCGCCGGAGATCGTCGACGACAGCTCACTGGCCGGGTCGAGGTCGGCCCGATGGTGGCCCGCGGTAGCCCTGACGGTGCTGGTGGTGGTGGCGCTCGCGCTTCCGGTCTACGGGTATCTGGGCAGGTCGGCGTCATCGACCCTGGTGCTGGGTTACGAGCTGGACACCTGGGGTGTCTGGGCCATCGCCCTGGCCGCGTGCGGTGGCGTGTGGGCGGCCGCGCTGACCCGCCGGCCGCCGCTGGCCGCCGCGCTGCTGGTCTCCGCCGCATGCGTCGTGGTGCAGCCGTTGATCGTCCCGGCGGTGATCCGGGCGGAGCCGGGTTTCGCGTTCGGTCCGGGATTCTGGGCGGGCATCGTCGCGGTCGTCGCGCTGCTGGTGGCAGCCGGTTACTTCGCCGTGGTCAGCGGGCGGGTCCGGATCGACGACCGGGCGCCGCTGGCGGAGGTGCTCGAAGCGGATCAGACTGGCCCGGTTCCTCCGCCGAGATCGCCCGCCGACTCGAAGGGCAGATGAGATGACCGCTGGCGCCAACCGACCGATCCGGGTGGTCGTGGCCAAACCCGGCCTGGACGGTCACGACCGGGGGATCAAGGTCGTCGCCAGGGCGCTGCGCGATGCCGGCATGGAGGTCATCTACACCGGCCTGCACCAGACCCCGGAACAGATCGTCGCGGCGGCGTTGGCCGAGGACGCGGATGCGGTCGGGCTCTCGGTGCTGTCGGGCGCGCACATGACCCAGTTCCGGCGGGTCGTCGCGTTGCTCGAGGAGGCCGACGCGGCCGACATCATCGTCTTCGGCGGCGGCATCATCCCGGCCGACGACATCCGGGAGCTGGCCGGCATCGGGGTGACCGGCATCTTCACCCCCGGCGCGCCGACCGGCACGATCGTCACCTGGCTGCGGGAGCAGGTCACCGCCCGCCGGAACGAGGGCGCGGACGCCACCGCCGACAGCTGAGCCGTGCGCACGCTCCGCGTTGAACCGGGCTCAACGCTCCGCGAGATGGGCCAGCCAGAGGTCGAGGGCAGCCGGCACCAGCGACACCGTCGGGATCTCCGCGGCCTCCTCGAGGGAGAACCATCGGGCCTCGTCAGACGAACCGTCGATCTCGTTCGTCAGTTCGCCACCCACCACCCGGGCCAGGTACACGATCCGCAGCGCGTGAAAGCCCCGGCCGTTCGGCTCGTGTCGATCTTCCGGGCGGATGAACATCGAGTCGATTCCCAGCAGACCGTCGAGAGTGGCCTGGTAGCCGGTCTCCTCGCGGATCTCGCGGACGGCCGCGGCTTCCGCTGTCTCGTAGTCCTCGAGCCCGCCGCCCGGCAGCGTCCAGCCGGTGCGGCCGTTCTCGTTCCAATGGGTCAGCAGCAGGGCGCCGCCGTTGACGCCGGTGTCGTAGATGAAGCCGTAGGCAGCGATCCTGGTGTCCACGCCCCCGGACGATACGGCCCTCGGCCGGTCACGGTGGCAGATGTCTCACGTACCGGAGGTGGTGTGTCACCGCTCGGTCGCTAGGGTGATGCGACGGTCTTCGGCGCCCGGCATACGGCTGCGCCGGAGGAGTTCCGGTACCAGTGGCCCCGCTAGGGAGAAGACGTGGATCTGTACGAGTACCAGGCGAAAGAGCTGTTCGCCGCGCACGGTGTGCCCGCCCCTGCAGGCAGGGTGGCCCGATCGGTGGACGAGGCTGTGGCCGCCGCCGAGGAGCTCGGCACACCGGTGATGGTGAAGTCACAGGTCAAGATCGGTGGCCGCGGCAAGGCGGGCGGGGTGAAGTTCGCCGCGACGTTGGATGACGTGCGGACCCATGCCGGCAACATCCTGGGCCTGGACATCAAGGGTCATGTGACCCGGCAGATCCTGATCACCCCGGCCAGCGAGATCGCCGAGGAGTACTACGTCTCGTTCCTGTTGGACCGGTCGAATCGCACGTTCCTGGCGATGGCCACGCACGAGGGCGGCATGGAGATCGAGCAGCTCGCCGAGGAACGGCCGGATGCGCTGGCGAAGATCCCGGTGAACGCGTTGACCGGGATCGACGAGGCCAAGGCGACCGAGATCGTCGACGCCGGACGGTTCCCGGCCGAGGTCCGGGAGCAGATCATCGCGATCCTGATCGGGCTGTGGGACACCTTCGTCTCCGAGGACGCGACCCTGGTCGAGGTGAACCCGCTGGTCAAGGACGGTGACGGCAAGGTCGTCGCGTTGGACGGCAAGGTCTCGCTGGACGAGAACGCCGACTTCCGGCACCCGGATCACGCGGCGCTGGCCGACTCGTCGGCGGAGAACCCGCTGGAGGTGCAGGCCAAGGAGAAGGGCCTGAACTATGTCAAGCTCGACGGTCAGGTCGGTGTGATCGGCAACGGAGCGGGTCTGGTGATGTCCACCCTTGACGTCGTCGCCTACGCCGGTGAGGCCCATGGCGGGGTGACTCCGGCGAACTTCCTGGACATCGGCGGCGGCGCGAGCGCCGAGGTGATGGCCAACGGGCTGCACATCATCCTGCACGACCCGGACGTCAAGGCGGTGTTCGTCAACGTCTTCGGCGGCATCACTTCGTGCGACGCGGTCGCGAATGGCATCGTCGGGGCGCTGAAGATGCTCGGTGACGAGGCCACCAAGCCGCTGGTCGTGCGGCTCGACGGCAACAACGTCGACGAGGGCCGACGAATTCTGAACGAGGCCGCGCACCCGCTGGTGACGCAGGCCCAGACCATGGACGAAGGCGCCGATAAGGCCGCCGAACTAGCACACGCAGGGGTCTGACCGATGGCGATCTTTCTGAACGAGTCCTCCCGCGTCATCGTGCAGGGCATGACCGGCTCCGAGGGCAGCAAGCACACCAAGCGGATGCTGGCCTCCGGGACGAACATCGTCGGCGGGGTGAACGCCCGCAAGGCCGGCACCACCGTCGATTTCGACGGCACCGAGCTGCCGGTGTTCGGCTCGGTCACCGAGGCGATGGACTCCACCGGGGCCGATGTGTCGGTGCTGTTCGTGCCGCCGGCGTTCACCAAGGACGCGATCATCGAGGCGATCGACGCCGCGATCGGGCTGGCCGTGGTGATCACCGAGGGTGTCCCGGTGCACGACTCGGCCAAGGCCTGGGCGCACGCGGTCGCCACCGGGAACAAGACCAGGATCATCGGGCCGAACTGCCCGGGCATCATCTCCCCCGGGAAGTCCAATGCGGGGATCATCCCGGCGAACATCACCGGCCCGGGCCGGATCGGGCTGGTTTCCAAGTCCGGCACGCTGACCTACCAGATGATGTACGAGCTGCGCGATCTCGGGTTCTCCACGGCCATCGGCATCGGCGGCGACCCGATCATCGGGACCACCCACATCGACGCCCTGCAGGCCTTCGAGGCGGACGACGAGACCGATGCGATCGTGATGATCGGCGAGATCGGCGGCGATGCGGAGGAGCGTGCTGCTGCGTTCATCGCCGACAACGTCCGCAAGCCCGTCGTGGGATATGTCGCCGGGTTCACCGCGCCCGAGGGCAAGACCATGGGCCATGCCGGTGCGATCGTGTCCGGCTCCGCCGGTACCGCCCAGGCCAAGAAGGAAGCCCTGGAGGCCGTCGGCGTGAAGGTCGGCAAGACCCCCTCGGAGACGGCGCGACTGCTGCGCGCAGCGATCGGCTGATCGAGGATGAGTGTGCCCGGTGGGTTTCCCGCGGTCGGCGGTCCGCAGCATCCAGGCGGTTACCCCGGTGGTGCGGGTCCGGCCGGCGGCTATCCGGGAACCTCCGGGCCCGCGGGTGGGTATGCCGGTGGCTGGGAGCAGGCTCGTTCTGAACAAGACACCGGACCGATCCCGCGGGTGGCCGGCGGAGTGCCGGGTGTCCCGGGTGGAGTGACCCGGAAGTTCGATCCGGCCAAGCTGCTCGGCCTGGCCGTCGCGTTGCTGGGTGCGTTGAACTTCATCTGGGGCTTCCTGCCCGAGATCACCTCCACCCGGAGCAATGAAAGCCTGTCGGTGTTCGCGGTCGGACCTGCCTATGTGCCGGTGCTGCTGCTGATCGCCGGCTTGCTGGCGCTGGCGGCGTTCCTGCCGGGCAGCGAACGTTCCCGGCTGGCCGTGGCCGCCGTGTCGGTAGGCGGTGCTGCCGGGGCGATCGTGTCGCTCGGAACCGAAGGGTCGGTGGAGCTGGTCTCCGCCACTGCCGTGGGCAAGGGACTCGGCGCGATCCTGCTGGTGATCTTCGGGATCGTCCAGGCCGTCGTGGCGATCGGCGCGTACGTCATCGGCGCCGATTTGTCGCAGGTGCGCGGCCCCCGCATCCCGACCGCTGCTGTCGGTGGTGGCGCTTACGCCGTGCCGACGTCGGGAAGTGTTGGTCCGCAGGCAGCGTGGGGTGCTGCGCCGGCTCCAGGTGGGCCGGTCGCACCGGCCGATGTACGACCGGGTTGGTACGGCGCCGCCCCGTCGGCCGGTTCGCCTTCCGGTCAGGCCGCGCAGTCTGGCCCGTATCCGACCGCGCAGTCGGGCGCCTTCCCGGCAGCGGCGAACTATCCGAACATGCCGGCGGCCGACGAGTCGGACACCGGTCCGCAGCCCGTGGTCGACGTGACCGAGGTCAGGCCCGCGGGCCGACCGGTCGACAGCCCACCCGAGCCGACGGTCGCCACGACCGTCCCAGGTCCCGCAGCCGGGTCGGCAGCATCACCGGCCGCTCCGACCGGTGCCCCGGCCAGGACTGCGCCGCAGGCCGAGGCCGACCAGGACAACGCGACGCCGGTCACGCACAGCGCGACCGCGGGAGAGCCCGACGATCAGGGGCGGACGGTCGTGCTCCGGTCGCCGTTGGCCGGGTCCGAGGAGCCGTCCGACCCGGAGCATCGGCCGAGCTGACCGGCCCGATTCCTGCGTCCCGTCGATGAAGTTCGTTCCGGGCGGCGTGCCTGGAGGCCACCGCTGGGTCTTCATGTGACAGTGGCGAAGTGATCCGCCAGCTGGCCCCCGAACGACCCGCTGCGCTGGAGTACTCGACCGATGCTCCGAGCGCGACCGGGCTCGTCGCTGCCGCTGCAGCCGTCCGCGGCGCCGCCGTTGCGCTGTCCGGCCTGATCCTCGCCGCCGGCCTGGCGATGGTGCTGTGGGCCGTCACCCCGTCATCGGGCGCCGAGATGGCCGGCACCCTGCAGGGCGGGGTTGTCGCCTTCGCGGCCGCCAACCTGATCCCGGTGTCCATCGGCGGCATCGTGCTGAGCCTCCCCCCGCTGCTGCTCACCGTGACCCTGGCCGGATTGCTCGCCTCGACCGCCAAGCGCGGCAGGTTCCTGCCCCGCGGGCGGTACCAGGAGACGGTGTCGATCCTGGTGACCACCGGTGTCTACGCGCTGGTCGTTGCGGCCACCACCCGCGGCTTGGGGCCGGCCGATGCGGTGCCGGCCGGTTGGGTGTGGACCGCCGCCGCGCTGGCCCTCGTCGCGACCACGGCCGGGCACCTGCGGTCCGGAACGGCTTGGCACGCCTGGTGGGTCGCCATCGCACCGGGGTGGGCGAGGTACGGGGTCCGCGGCGCGGGCATCGGATTCGGGGTGATGATCGCCAGTGGCGGGATCGCGTTGTCGGTCGGGTTGATCGCCCACTTCGGCTCCGCGGTCTCGGTGGCCGCGATCGCCGCACCGTCCTGGATGGACGGTCTCGGTATGGCCATGTTGGGACTTGCCTTCGTCCCGAACGCGATGATCGCCGGCGCCGGGTACGTCACCGCCGTCGGCTTCGAGATCGGTCCGGGGACCTATTCACCGTTGGCCGCGTCCACCGTCGACCTGCCGGCGGTGCCGCTGCTGGCTGCGGCTCCCGAACACGCCGGTCCATCGTTGATCGGACTGCTGTTCCTGGTGATCCCGGCCATCGCCGGGTACCTGATCGTGATTCCGGCCATCCGCCGGCTGCCGACGAGATCGGAACGGCTGCTGTCCGCGGTCGTCGGTGCCGTGCTGACCGGTGTATTGCTGGGTGGAGCCGCGGCGATCGCCAAGGGTGGGGTCGGTGACGGACGCTGGTCCAGCTTCGGCGCACCGCCGCTGTTGCTGGCCGCGGTGACCGTGGCCGAGGTGGGAGTGGTCGCGGTCGCGTTCGCCGTGCTGACCGACATCAGGTCCGTGCCCTGGCGGGCGGAGCGAGCACGTCCGGAACCATCCCCGGCGCCGAAGCCGCGGCGGGCCAGGCGAGCGAAGTCGGCTGACGATGCCTCCTCGACCGCTGCGGAAGCTGCGCAGGCCGGCAACCCGGTCGAGGTCGACGACACCGACGCCGAGGAGGTCGACCACGCCGAGGAGATCGACCACGCCGAGGAGATCGACCACGCCGAGGAGATCGACAGCGCCGAGGAGATCGACCAGGACGCCGAGATCGCTGACGACGAGAGTGATCGGGACGGCGAGGATGACGGGGACGAGGGGTCAGCTGCTGACCTCGACCGGGTTTAGCAACTCGGCCGGCAGAGCCGCTGACCAACGGCGTCCAGGAAGATCTCTCCGATCTGCCGTGGGTCCTTCGACTCGTAGGTGGCGCCGCCGGTGACCCGGCTGATCTGGCCGAGCGCATCGACGTCGCTGTCCGGCCCGAAGGCGATCGAGATCACCGGAACCGGCCGACTGGCGTCCTGCTCCGCCGACAGCGTGCTGAGCAGCGCGTCCAGGCTGATGCTGCCCTGGTCGTCGTTCATCCCGTCGGTGAGGACGAGTACGGCGTTGATCCGGGACGGGTCGTATCCGGCGCGCATGGTCCGGACAGCGTCCAGCACGGTGTCGTACAGCCCGGTACCGCCTTCGGGTACAGCCTGCAGACCGGCGAGCGCCTGGCTGAGCCGTTGCGCACCGGTCCCACCCTGCTGATCCGGACCAAGGGTGCTGATCGGGATCAGCTCCTGGTGGTCGCTGTTCACGGCAAGCGTGCGGGAGAAGACCCAGAGTCCGATGTCGCTGTCCGGCCCGTACAGGGCGAGGCCGCGGGTGGCCGCCTCCTTGGCCAGTGCAATGCGGGTCGCGCCGTTGGCCCCGGGGACAACGCCCTGCATCGACCCTGAGATGTCGATGACGGCGAGCATCCGGGACGGTTCGTTGGTGACCTGGACGCTGCGGATCGCATCGCCGATCGTGGCGGCGTCCGGCAGCGGTGCCGTCGACCGGTACTCGGGGTGCACTCCGAGATCCGCGGTGGCGGCCGGGCCGGGCGTGCCGTCCGGCGCGCGGAATCCGGCGGCGAGCAGGGCCGCCCGCCCCTGTGTTCCGGTCAGCAGGCCGACCAGATCGTCGACAGCGGCGGTGGTCTCCGGGTCGTTCGCGGTCGCCACCACCGGGTAGTCGAGGACCGCTCCGCCGGTGGCCGGGTACACCGCGACGGCCTTGGCACCGCCGTCGGTGTTGTGTGCGATGACGGCCTGTTCACTGACCGGGACGGCAGTGTTCGGGTCGGTGGCGAGCCGGTCGAGGTTCTCGCTGTCGCCGGCGGCCATCCCGGTCGGGCTCGACCGCACCGCCCAGGTGAGCGCGGCCCTGGCGTCGGAGGTGCCGGTCACCGCAGCCCTGGTCGCGAGGATGGCACCGACCGCGGCGGCCGATCGGGTCGGGTCGGGTAGGCCGACGCGCACCGGTTCTGCGGTCTTCCGGCTGGCCAGGATGTCCGCCACATCAGCATTGCCGTCCGCGGCGAGACGGTCAGCGGTCGCCGTCGGCAACGCCAGCACCAGCGGGCTGGTGGCGATCGACGGACCGGTGACCGGCGCCGCCATTCCGTTGGACTCCGCGGTCGCGATCCACATGCTCGAATCCGGGATCCAGATGGCAGCTGCACGGTCGCCCTCGGCGAAGTCCGCGGGTTCGGTGGGCTGTACCTCGATCGGGCAACCTTCGGCGGAGTCGGAGCCGGCCAGTTCCGTCACGACTTCGGCGATGTCGGGGGCGGCGGCGACGGTGACAGCGCCATCGGAGGCGGAGCAGTCCTTGTTGGCGGCGGACGCCGAAGCAGCAGCGCTGCCGGCATCGGCTCCGGCGGAAGCGCCGGCCGTGCCGGAGCGGGACCCGGAAGCGGTCGTGGCGACGGTGCCGGTGGCAGCGGTACGGGCAGCCGCGTCACCGGAATCGTTGGATCTGACCAGCCAGGTGACCAACCCGGCCGCCGCGACGATGGCGACCACCAGGGCCAGGATGGTGATCGCCCGGTTGCGGCTGCTGGTGCTGCGGTGGTGCCGGCCGCGGGTGGGCGATCCGTTGGCAGGCTGTCCTGGACGTTCGGTCATCGCGACATTGTCACCCTTCAGCACTCGGATGGTTGCTCACCGTAGCCACATGGCGCAACGACGCAACAACGTCACGGCGGGCCCCGTAGATGGACGGTCGAGCAGGACGACCTGATACCCCTTCGCGGACGGCAATGCGTCCGCGTTCAGGGGTCCCGGCCAGGTCCATTACGCTGAATCGGCCCACCCGCACGCCCTGACGGAAGAGAAGACCCGGTGACTCCTCCGCCACCCGATCGTTCGGTGAAGAACGTCGTGGTGCTGGCTTCCGGTTCCGGGACGTTGCTGCAGGCGTTGCTGGACGCGCCCGAACCCAAGCCGTACCGAATCGCCGCGGTCGGGTCGGACCGGACCGCCTGCATCGCCCTCGACCGGGCGGACGCGGCCGGTGTGCCGACCTTCACCTGCCGGATCGTTGACCATTCCGATCGCGCATCCTGGAACAGAGCTCTTGCCGACACGGTGGCCTCGTTCGATGCGGACATCGTGGTACTCGCGGGATTCATGAAGTTGGTCGGACCTGGCTTCCTCGAGGCGTTTCCCGACAGGGTGATCAACGCACATCCCTCGCTGTTGCCGGCCTTTCCCGGTATGCACGCTCCCGCCGACGCGCTGGCCCATGGGGTCAAACTCACCGGCTGCACGGTGTTCCTGGTCGACGGCGGCATCGATGCCGGGCCGATCGTGGCGCAGCGCGCGGTACCGGTGCTCGACGACGACGATGTCGGAGCGCTGCACGAGCGGATCAAGGTGACCGAGCGGGCGCTGTTGGTCGACGTCGTCGCCGCACTGACCGGATCTCGGTACACGGTGACCGGACGAAAGGTAGATCTGGGATGACGACGCAGAGTCCGACGGCCGGGGCCGGCAGCGCCCAAGTACCCGACGGCCGGCGGCCGATCCGGCGGGCCCTGCTCTCGGTGTCGGACAAGACCGGGCTGATCGAATTGGCCATCGCGCTGGACGCGGCCGGTGTCGCGCTGGTCTCGACCGGTGGTTCGGCCAGGGCCATCGCCGATGCCGGGCTGCCGGTCACCCCGGTCGAACAGGTCACCGGTTTTCCGGAATGCCTCGACGGCCGGGTCAAGACCCTGCACCCGTCGATCCACGGTGGGTTGCTGGCCGACACGAGGTTGCCCTCGCACGTGCAGCAGCTGGCCGACCTGGGCATCGAGCCGTTCGATCTGGTCGTGGTCAACCTCTACCCGTTCCTGCAGACCGTCGCCGCGGGCGCGTCGTTCGACGACTGCGTCGAGCAGATCGACATCGGCGGCCCGGCGATGATCCGGGCGTCGGCGAAGAACCACCCGTCGGTAGCAGTGGTGGTCGACCCGGATCGCTACCCGGAGATCGAATCCGCCGTCGCCGCAGGTGGTTTCACCCTCCGGCAACGGTCGGTACTGGCCGCGGCGGCGTTCGCGCACACCGCTGCCTACGACGTCGCGGTCGCGTCCTACCTCAGCGGCGCGGTCACTGCGGACGACGGCTGGCCGTCGTTCGCCGGCGCCACCTGGGAGAAGGTGTCATCCCTGCGGTACGGCGAGAACCCGCACCAGCAGGCAGCGCTCTACCGGCAGTCGCGGCCCGGCCTGGCATCGGCGAAACAGTTGCACGGCAAGGAGATGAGCTACAACAACTACGTCGACGTCGATGCGGCGTGGCGCTCGGCCGCGGACTTCTCCGACCCCGCGGTCGCGATCATCAAGCACGCCAACCCGTGTGGCATCGCGGCCGTCACCGGTGGCAGCGACGACGACATCGCGCTGGCCCACCGTCGGGCACACGACTGCGATCCGGTGTCCGCGTTCGGCGGCGTCATCGCGGTCAACCGGCCGGTGACCACCGCGCTCGCCGAACAGATCGCCGAGATCTTCACCGAAGTTGTGCTCGCACCGGCGTTCTCGGATGAGGCGTTGAGCATCCTGACCAGGAAGAAGAACATCCGGCTGCTGACCATGCCGGCCGGTTCCGAGCCGGACCCGGCGGAGTTCCGCGCCATCTCCGGCGGTCTGCTGATGCAGATGCGGGACCTGGTCGATGCCCCTGGCGATGATCCGACGAGTTGGACCCTGGCCGCCGGTCCGGTCGCCGACGCTGCGACGCTCGCCGATCTCGATTTCGCCTGGCGCGCCTGCCGTTCGGTGAAGTCCAACGGCATCCTGCTGGCCGCGGACGGTGCGAGCGTCGGCATCGGGATGGGACAGGTCAACCGGGTCGACTCCGCGCGGCTGGCGGTCGAGCGGGCGGGGGAGCGGGCGCGCGGCGCCGTCGCGGCCTCGGACGCGTTCTTCCCATTCGCCGACGGGCTGGAGATCCTGCTCGCCGGTGGGGTCCGCGCCGTCGTGCAGCCCGGCGGGTCGGTGCGCGATCCGGAGGTGATCGCGGCGGCCGAAGCAGCCGGCGTCACCATGTACTTCACCGGCACCCGGCACTTCTTCCACTGATCCGATGACCCTGCACCTGACCGAAAGCATTTACGAAGAAGAAGATTTCGCCGACGTCGATCTGGCGGGCGAGCGGCTTTCCGAGATCACCTTCACCGACTGCGATTTCACCGATGCCTCGCTGGTGGACGCGACGACCCGGCGGGTGACGTTCGAGCGGTGCCGGTTCGTCGGCACCGAGCTCTACAGCAGCGTGCACCAATCGAGCGCGTTCACCTCGTGCACCTTCGAGCGGGTCGCCCTGCACGGCGCGGCGCTGACCGGTTGCCGGCTGACCGGCTCGACCTTCACCGATTGCCGCTTGGTGCCGCTGACGATCCGGGATTGCGATCTCACCCTGGTGTCGTTGGCCGGTGCGAAACTGACCGGCACCGACCTGTCGGGTCTGCGACTGCGGGAGGCGAACCTGGTGGGCGCCAACCTGTCCGGCTGCGATCTGCGAGGAGCCGACCTGACCGGTGCGCGGGCCGAACGGCTCGAGCTCGCCGGAGCGGATCTGCGTGGGGCGAGGGCGGATGCCGCCCTGTGGGTGGGGGCCCGGCTGGCCGGGGCGATCATCGATGTGGAACAGGCCGTGTTGTTCGCGGCATCGCACGGGCTGGTGCTGCAGTCCGCCGCCGATCAGGACCCGCCGGCCAGGTGAAGCCGCCGAAGGGCCCGTTTCACCAGGCCGGCCTCCGCCGGCTCGGACACGGGTGCGTCGTCCTGGATCTCCTGCGCGCGTTCGTGCAGCCTGGCCCGCACGTCGTCCGGGGTGTAGGCGCGTCGCGCCCGCTCGTTGCGGGCGACCACCACGCCGGTCGCCGCGACGCCGGCCACCCCGGCCACACCGATCCATTTCCACACCCGCATGTCGATAACCTAGCCGGATGCCCCTGACCCGACCCGGCAATCACCTCGACCTCGACGCGGCGGTCGAGCTCACCCGCACCGGGGACGTGTGGTTGTTCCGCGGCTCGACCCCGGCGGATCGGGCCATCAGGACCCTGACCAATTCGCCGGTCAATCACGTGGGAATGGCAGTGGTGCTGGAGGACCTGCCGCCGCTGCTCTGGCACGCCGAACTCGGCCGGTCGTTGCCGGACATGTGGACCGGCCAGCGGCAGCGCGGGGTCCAACTGCACGACCTGAAAGATGCGGTCACGCTCTGGAACGAGCGCTACCACGCCCGAGCCTGGTTGCGGCAGTTGCACTTCGACGTGACCGAGCAGATGGAGGACGAGGTCCTGCGGACGATCGCCCGACTGGACGGCAAACCGTTCCCGACCACCCGCGGCCTCGCGCAGGGCTGGTTGACCGGTCGGCTGCGCTACCACCGATCGGCCGAGACCATCTACTGTGCAGAACTTGTCGCCGTCACCTATCAGGCGATGGGCCTGCTGCCAGGGCAACGACCGCAGAACTGGTACGACCCCGGCAAGTTCTGGAGCGGGGACCGGCTCGAGCTCCTGCGCGGCGCGAGTCTGGGCGACGAGATCGCGGTGGGCCCGCACGACTGAACCCGCGACGATCCCTGACCCGCCACCATTTCTCAGACGAACGCGGACTTGCCGGTGATCGCCCGGCCGACGATCAGCGCGTTGATCTGCGCGGTGCCCTCGTAGGAGTAGAGCGCCTCGGCGTCGGCGAAGAACCGTACGGCGTCCCGGTCGAGCAGGATCCCGTTGCCGCCCATGATTTCCCGTGCCCAGGCCGCGGTTTCCCGGAGCCTGGTGGTGGAGTACCACTTGGCCAGGGCGGCCTGCTCGTCGCGGAAGATGCCCTCCTGCTGCAGCTGGGAGACCCGCACCGCCATGCCCAGCGATGCGGTGATGTTCCCGAGCATCCTGGCCAGCAGATCCTGGATCAACTGGAAGTGCCCGATCGGCCGGCCGAACTGCTCACGTTCCTTGGCGTACTCGACAGCCGCGTCGTACGCACCGATCTGGCAGCCGACGGCCGACCAGGTGACGCCGCCCCTCGTCGTCCGCAGCACCCGAGCGGTGTCCCGGAAGGAGTTCGCGTTCTGCAGCCGGTGCGCCTCGTCGACCCGGCAGTCGGTCAGCACGATGTCCGCGTTCTGCACGGTGCGCAGCGAGGCCTTGTTCTCGATCTTGGTCGCGACGAATCCGGGGGTGTCCTTCTCCACCACGAAACCCTTGACACTGTCGTCGGCGACGTCCCGGGCCCAGATGATGGTCAGGTCGGCGAAGGTCGCGTTCCCGATCCAGCGCTTGGCGCCGTTGAGGATCCAGCCGTCGCCCGAACGGCGCGCGGTGGTCCGCATGCCGCCCGCAACGTCGGAGCCGCCCTCCGGTTCGGTCAACCCGAAGGCGCCGATCAGCTCCATCCGCTGCATCGCCGGCAACCAGCGTTGTTGCTGCTCGGGGGAGCCGCAGAGCACGATCGTGCCCATCGCGAGCCCGCTGTGCACGCCGATGAAGGTCGCGATCGAGGGATCGACCCTGGCGATCTCCAGCCCGACGAAACCGGTCAGCAGCTGACTGGCGGCCGGTGCGCCGTCCAATCCGTAGGCCCCACCGATGATGCCGACCTCGGCGAGCGGCTCGATGATCTGGAACGGGAACTCCGCCCGGGCCCAGCAGTCCTGGGCGACGGGTGCGACGTGGGTCGCCATGAACTCGCGGGTCCGTTGCACGACCGCCCACTCGTCGGGGGTCAGCATCGCCTCGTACCCGAACAGATCGGCGGAGAGCAGGTCACGGGCCGCATCCGCCGGCTGCTGGTCGTCGTTGGTCTGCAGGGTGGCTGTCATCCACTCACGGTAGGCCCCGGTTGGTTCCGGGCCCGGTGACCAGCGGGGCAGCAGGCGAGGAGCGCGGTCTCACTGATGGCATCATGACCCCTCGTGACTGCGACGCTGATGGACGGCCGGGCAACCCTGGCCACGATCAAGGCCGAGCTCCGGGAACGGGTGAAAGCCCTGGCAGACAAGGGCATCGTGCCTGGCCTCGGCACCGTCCTGGTCGGTGACGATCCGGCGAGCCGCTGGTACGTGTCGGCGAAGCACCGGGACTGCGCCGAGCTCGGGATCGGCAGCATCCAGCGCGAACTGCCGGCCGGGACCACCCAGGCAGAGGTCGAAGCGGTGGTCGACGAACTCAACGCGGATCCCGCCTGCACCGCCTTTCTGGTCCAGCAACCCACCGGCCTGGACGAGTTCGCGATCCTGAGCAGGGTGGACCCGGCCAAGGACGTCGACGGTCTGCATCCGTGGAACCTCGGCGCGCTGGTGCTGGGCAAGGCGGCGCCGTTGCCCTGCACCCCGCTCGGGATCGTCGAGTTGCTCCGCAGGTACGACGTGCCGATCAACGGCGCGCACGCCGTCGTGGTCGGTCGCGGCCTCACCGTCGGACGGCCGATGGGCCTGCTGTTGACCAGGCGCACCGAGAACGCCACGGTGACGCTGTGCCACACGGGCACCCGGAATCTGCCGGCGATGGTCTCGCAGGCGGACATCGTGGTCGCGGCGGCCGGCGTCCCGTGGTTGATCACCGCGGACATGGTCAAGCCCGGCGCCGCGGTGCTCGATGTGGGAGTCAGCCGGGTCAACGGAAGGATCGTCGGCGACGTCGCCCCGGAAGTGATGGAGGTCGCCGGGTTCGTCGCGCCGAACCCGGGTGGCGTCGGCCCGATGACCAGGGCGATGCTGTTGTCCAACGTCGTGCAGGCCGCCGAGACGGGGAGGAGCCGCTGACGATGACAGCCGACCGGCCGATGCTGCGGGCCATTCCGATCACGGTCGTGCTGACCATCGTCGCGTTCGCCCTGGTGTTGATCTCGCTGGCCTACTGGCGTCGCGGCACGTTCGCGCTCGGGATGGCGATGCTGCTGGCCGGAATGCTCCGCGCGGTGCTCAGCGAGCGCACCATCGGCGTGCTGGCCGTCCGTGGGAAGCCGTTCGATTTGCTGTTCTACGTCGGCGCCGCGGCCTTCATGCTGGCGCTGGCCATCGGTATCCCGTGACGGCCCTTCAGCCGTCCTCGTCGAGCAGCCGAGCGAACACCTTGGCCAGGGTTGCCGCCTCCTCATCGGTGATCTTCGAGGTGAACTCGCGCTCGATGCCGGCGATGTGCACCACGGCCGCGCTGCGCAATGCCGCCCGGCCGGACCTGGTCATCTTCACCAGCACCCCGCGGCCGTCCGTCGGATCGGGGAGCCGTTCGACCAGTCCCTCCTCCTCCATCCGCGCCACCTTGCGGGACAGACCCGGCTGCGACAGCAGCACCTTGTCCACCAGATCACGCAGTCGCAGCCGACCCTTGTTCTCGGCGAGCTGCACGAGCACGTCATAGGTGTTGAGCGGGATCTTCCCCGCGTCGTCGAGCTCCTGGCCCAGCTGTTTGAGCGTCTTGGCCTGGGATTTCATCAACCCCGTCCAGGCCTGCTTCCGATCCCCTTCGAAACGACCAGATGCCATGTTTTCGTCCCCCTGACGCGACATGCACATGCAAAATAGCGGTGGCCCGCGACCCGCCACATCTCGCGTTCGAGAACTGACGGTACGGTCTGCCCGGAGATCATGCACGACTTTTGCCCTCGCGTCGCCGACCAATCGGTTGCCGCGTGGTCGCCGGCGAGAACGCCTTCGAAAGGGAGACGACTGCTCATGTCGAAGATCAAGGTCACAGGCACCGTCGTCGAACTCGACGGGGACGAGATGACCCGCATCATCTGGCAGTTCATCAAGGACAAACTGATCCTGCCGTACCTGGACGTCGACCTCGAGTACTACGACCTGGGCATCGAGAGCCGGGACGACACCAACGACCAGATCACCATCGACGCGGCGCACGCGATCCAGAAACACGGCGTCGGCGTCAAGTGCGCGACGATCACCCCGGACGAGGCCAGGGTCGAGGAGTTCGGCCTGAAGAAGATGTGGCGCTCGCCGAACGGCACGATCCGCAACATCCTGGGCGGCGTCATCTTCCGCGAACCGATCATCATCTCGAACATCCCGCGGTTGGTACCCGGGTGGACGAAGCCGATCATCGTCGGCCGGCACGCGTTCGGCGACCAGTACCGGGCAACCGACTTCAAGTTCCCCGGCAAGGGCAAGCTGATGATGTCGTTCATCCCGGAGGACGGCTCGGCACCGATAGAGGCACTGGTCTACGAAGCGCCCGCCGCGGGTGTCGCGCTGGCCATGTACAACCTGGACGACTCGATCAGGGACTTCGCCAAGGCCTCGCTGAACTACGGGCTGGCCAGGAACTATCCGGTGTACCTGTCCACCAAGAACACCATCCTGAAGACCTACGACGGCCGGTTCAAGGACATCTTCCAGGAGGTCTTCGACACCGAGTTCGCCGATCAGTACAAGAAGGCCGGGCTGACCTACGAGCACCGGCTGATCGACGACATGGTCGCGTCCGCCCTGAAGTGGGAGGGCGGCTACGTCTGGGCCTGCAAGAACTACGACGGCGACGTGCAGTCCGACACGGTCGCGCAGGGTTTCGGGTCGTTGGGCCTGATGACGTCGGTGCTGTCCACCCCGGACGGCAGGGTCGTCGAGGCGGAGGCCGCGCACGGCACCGTCACCAGGCACTACCGGCAGCACCAGGCCGGCAAGCCGACTTCGACGAACCCGATCGCCTCGATCTATGCGTGGACCGGTGGCCTCAAGCACCGCGGCAAGCTCGACTCCACCCCGGAGGTGATCGGCTTCGCCGATGCCCTGGAGGACGTGATCATCAAGACCGTGGAGAGCGGCAAGATGACCAAGGATCTCGCCGCACTGGTCGGCCCCGATCAGGAGTGGCTGACCACCGAGGACTTCCTGTCCGCGCTCGACGAGAACCTGGCTGCCCGGCTCGGCTGACCGCCTTGCTCAGTCCGGCAACAGATGGTGGAAATGGTGGATCGGCCCTGCCCCGCTGCCCACCTCGAGTCGCGCCGAGGCCAGCAACGCACCGGTGAGCCAGGCCTTAGCGTCCACGGCGGCCTGCTCCCAGCTGTCCCGTTGCGGGCGCAGTGCGGCCAACGCCGACGACAGTGAGCACCCCGTTCCGTGGGTGTTGGGGGTGTCGACGCGGGATCCACCGATCAGTGTGCGGCTGCCGTCGGGGTAGAGGAGTGCGTCGGTGGCGTCGCCCTGGCTGTCGCCCGTCGTCTGCTGCAGGTGACCGCCCTTGACCAGCACCCGGGCGCCGGTTTCCGCGGCCAGCCGGCGGCCCTGGTCGATCGCCTGCTCGAGATCGGCCGCCTGCTCGCTCCCGGTCAGCACGGCGAGTTCGGCGACGTTCGGGGTGATGACGTCGGCCAGCGGGAGCAGCGAGCGCAGGACCTGCTCGGCGTCGGCATCCAGCAACCGGTCGCCGCTGGTGGCCACCATCACCGGGTCCAGCACGACGTGCGGCGGCCGGTGCCAGGCGAGCCAGCGGGCGACCACCTCGATGTTGTCCGCCCTGCCGAGCATCCCGATCTTGACGGCGTCCACCACGATGTCGTCGCTGATCGCCTCGAGTTGCTCGGCCAGGAACGACGCCGGAGGGCTGAACACCGCTCGTACCCCGCGGGTGTTCTGCGCGGTCAGCGAGGCGATCACCGCCATGCCGTAGGCACCCTGCGCCGCAAACGACTTCAGGTCCGCCTGGATCCCGGCGCCACCGGAGGGATCGGAGCCGGCGATCGACAACGCCCTGACGATCATCGGGGAATTCCCTCTCTCGGACCGGAACCGCGCATTCGTTGTGTCGACCGTGCAACGTCTGCAGGGGTTGCACAATCGACACAAGTGTTGCACGGTCGGCGTTTTCGCGACCGCCCGCGCTCGCGCGACGAACGGCGATGCTGCTGTGACATTGTCCGTTTGCGGCCATGATCGTTGACACAGCCGCCTGGGGTCTTTAGCTTCAACGATGTGTGGAGAACGATCGTCGAGCCGAGCGCCAGTGGTGTGCACCACGGCGTCCCCGCTCGCCCACACCCGCGGCGCAGCCATCAGCGCCGGCATGTCGACCTGCAACGGGTCGCCAGTGCGTTGTGTCTGAACTGAACCGCTGATTCCCGGCGGCTTCCGCTCGACATCCGCGCACGCCCACGATCGGTGGGCAACCCGAAGGATCCCCATGACGCCGTCCTCGGCGATCGACATTCACCAGCACCTCTGGCCGTCCGAACTGATCGACGCCCTGCGGGCGCGGCAGCACCCACCCCGGATGGTCGGCTGGACGCTGCTGCTGGACGGCGAGCCGCCGTACGAGGTCTCGCCCGACGATCACCAGGCTCATGGTCGCCGGGCGGCCGAGCCGGGACGGATCGTGGTGGGCCTGTCCAGCCCGCTGGGTATCGAGGATCTGCCGGCCGATCAGGCCCGGCCGTTGCTGTCCGCCTGGCACGACGGGGCGGCCGCGCTGCGACCGGAATTCGACGCCTGGGCATCGGTGCACCGTCAGGACCCGGACCTGCAGGGCCTCGCGCGGCAGCTCTCCGACGGTTTCGTCGGGCTGCAGATCCCCGCCACCTGGCTCGCCACTCCGTCCGGGGTCGACCGGCTGGGAGCCGTGCTCGCGGTGGCCGCGGCAGCCGACCGCCCGGTCTTCGTGCATCCCGGGCCGACCGCGCCGGTCACCGATCCGGCCGACATCCGCCCGGACTGGTGGGCCGCGGTGGTCGACTACCCGAGTCAGCTGCTGGCCGCCTGGTGGTCCTGGCATGCGGCCGGCCGTTCTCAATTCCCTGACCTGCGGATCTGCTTCGCCGCGGGTGCAGGGCTGGGACCCGTGCACCACGAGCGATATCTGGCCAGGGGCGGACGGCCGCTGGTCGTCGATTCCGGCACCTTTGTCGACACCTCGTCGTACTCCCGCCAGGGCGTGGACAGCCTGATCCGCGTCCTCGGCGTCGACCCCATCGTCGTCGGCAGCGACCGTCCCTACGGCCGGCCGTTCGAGACCGACCAGGGCGACGCCGCCGTCATGGCATTCCGGTACACCAACCCGCTCCGACTCCTGGAAGGAACACGCACATGACCGCCTCAGCCGTCCACGCACCCGTGGGCCCCTCGCCTGTCGACAGCCGATCCCAGGACGTCGGGCAGTGTGCGCCGATCGAGGTCGCGGAGCCTGCCGACATCGTCGGGCGGGTCGACGGCGACACCATCCCGGCGCGACGTGCCACCGCGATCGACGGAGCCGCGGCCGACGCCGCGTTCACCCTGGACACGCTGCCCGGCCGCGACCTGGACCAGCAGGAACTGCTCGGTCTGGCCGCCTCCATCGCCGCCGACCCCGCGGCGTTGGCCGAGCACGTCGCGTTCAGCGACGACAAGCGGCACTACGTCAGCCTGCACCGGGACACCCACGTCGACGTCTGGTTGCTGTGCTGGACACCGCAGAACGACACCGGCTGGCACGACCACGACATCTCCTCCGGTGCGGTGGCCGTCACCCAGGGAACGCTCACCGAGCACAACCTGGCGATCGGGACACCGAGCATCGAGACCGAGATCGGTGCGGGTTCGGCGTACAGCTTCGGGCCCGATCACATCCATCGCCTCACCGGCCGGGACCCGGGCAGCGTCTCGGTGCACGCCTACTCGCCGCCGCTCTGGCGGATGGGTCAGTACACCTTGGGTGCCGGCGGCCAGCTGCGTCGCCGGTCGGTGTCCTACGCCGACGAGCTCCGCCCGCTGGACGACATGGCGTAACGGAATCGGCCGGGCACCCACCGTACGATCGGACCCGTGCATCCTCCGATGGCCCGGTAGATCTCCGGTGAGCACGCTGGCCTGGGACCTGGTCCTGATCGGCGCCTGCATTCTCGTCGGCGGTGCCTTCGCGGCGGCCGAGGTCGCGCTGATCTCGCTGCGCGAAGGTCAGGTGCGGCGCCTCGAGGCGACCAGGGGCCGGCGGGGGCGGCGGCTGGCCCGGCTGGTCGCCGACCCGAACAGGTTCCTGGCGTCGGTGCAGATCGGCATCACCGTCGCCACGATCCTGGCGGCGGCGATCGGAGCGGCGACGGTCGCCCCCAGGGTGGCGCAGTCCTGGATCGAATGGGGGATGGCCGAGAACGCCGCCGATCCGCTTGCCCTGGTGCTGATCACGCTGCTGATCGCCTTCCTGATCCTGGTGATCGGAGAGCTCGCGCCGAAACGGATCGGGGTGCAGCGCAGTGAGGGCATCGCGTTGGTCGCGTCCGGGCCGCTGGCCGTCCTGGCGCGGCTGTTCCGGCCGTTGGTCTGGTTGCTGGACCGCTCGTCCGCGCTCGTGGTCCGGCTGTTCCGGGTGAACCCCCGCACCAGTGGCGAGGTGATGAGCCCGGACGAACTGCGCTCTCTCGTGCTGGCCCACGAATCGCTCAGTTCGGTGGAGCGCCGGATGATCGTCGACGTCTTCGATGCCGAGACCACCCGGGTGCGGGAGGTGATGGTGCCCCGTCCGGACGTGGAGTTCCTGCCGGCCAGCATGTCGGTGTCCAGGGCGGCGCGGATTGCATTGGGACACCCGCACTCCCGGTTCCCGGTCATCGGCCACGACTCGGACGAGGTGGTCGGGGTCGTGCATCTGCGGGAGCTGCTCGCGCCGAGCCACCCGCTCGGTCGGGCGGCCTGCGTCGGCGATGTCTGCAAACCGGTGACGGTGATCCCCGGCACCAAGGTGGTACTCGACGCGCTGCAGGAGATGCGCTCCGCGGGCGAGCATCTCGCGGTGGTGGTGGACGAGTACGGCGGCACCGACGGCATCGTCACCCTCGAGGACCTGGTCGAGGAGATCGTCGGCGAGATGGTCGACCCGATCGCCGGTCGGCCCGCCGCGCTGGCCGGCGCGGGGCCGCTGGAGGAGGTCGACGGCCGGCTGAACCTGGACGACTTCGCCGAGGTCACCGGCATTGCCCTGCCGCCGGGCCCGTACGACACCGCGGCCGGTTTCCTGATGGCCGGACTCGGCCGGTTGCCGGCCGCCGGCGACGCGGTGATGTGCCAGGACCGGGTGCTCACGGTGAAGGCCATGGACGGGCGCCGGATCGCCACCATCGAGATCCGGGCAGCCGCGATCTGACTGCCGGCCCACCGACCCGCAGGCCCGCTGAACTGCTGGTGGCGTGGCCGGACGGGATCGCCGTGGATGGCAAGATCGCCGTCATGAGTTCGCCGTCAGCAGCAAGTACACCCCGGGTGCTGTCCGGGATCCAGCCGACCGCCGATTCGTTCCACGTCGGCAACTACCTCGGCGCGCTGCGGCAGTGGGTCGAGCTGCAGGACACGCACGAGACGTTCTACTCGATCGTCGACCTGCACGCGATCACCGTCGACCAGGATCCGGCGGTGCTGCGGCAACGGACCAGGGTGGCCGCGGCCCAGCTGCTCGCCCTCGGCATCGACCCACAGCGGTCGACGCTGTTCGTCCAGTCGCACGTGCCGGCCCACACCCAGCTCTCCTGGGTGATGGAATGCCTGACCGGGTTCGGCGAGGCCGGCCGGATGACGCAGTTCAAGGACAAGTCGCAAAAGGGCGGCGCCGACCGGTCCAGCGTCGGGTTGTTCACCTATCCGATCCTGCAGGCCGCCGACATCCTGGCCTACCGGGCGGACGCGGTGCCGGTCGGTGAGGACCAGCGCCAGCACCTGGAGCTCACCCGCAACCTGGCGCAGCGGTTCAACTCCCGGTACGGACCGACGCTGACCGTCCCGGAGCCGTACATCCTCAAGGAGACTGCCAAGATCTACGACCTCACCGAACCCGGCGCGAAGATGAGCAAATCCTCGCCCGGCGGGTCGCTGGACCTGCTCGCACCGATCAAGGGGTCGGTGAAGAAGATCAAGTCCGCGGTCACCGACGCCGAACGGGAGATCCGCTACGACGAGGCCGCCAAACCCGGTGTCTCCAACCTCCTGTCGCTGCTCTCGGTGTTCACCGGAACCCCGATCCCCACCCTGGAGAAGCAGTACGAGGGCAAGGGCTACGGCGACCTGAAGGGGGATCTCGCCGACGTCTGGGTGGCGTTCGTGGAGCCGCTGCAGGCCAGAGTGGCTGATTACCTGAACGATCAAGGGGAACTGGACAAGGTGTTGGCGTCCGGGGCGGTCCGGGCCCGCGTCGTTGCCGACGCCACCGTCGCAGCGGTGTACGACAAGGTCGGGCTGCTGCCGGGCTGAGCACGGCCGGTTCCAACGACTCGCCGGGCGGTCCTGCGGTGCAGGTCCGACCAAGCCGATGGCACGTCACCGTCGAACTCCGAACAAGCTCGCGAGAGACCGATCCAGGGAGGCCTCATGCCAGGTTCGATCCAAGCGCCGGAGCAGTCCGCGCAGACCGCGATGACGAAGGCCCATTCACCGGTGCCGGAGGACCCATCGGTCGGTGGCAAGCTGATGCTGCGCGGCAAGCGCATCGCCTCCAAGCGCAGTGTGAAGCACCTGATGGCTGCCGTGACCCGCTATGGCGACCGACTGGGCAGTCAGTTCGCCGGCGCGATGACGTACTTCTCCTTCCTGTCCCTTGTCCCGATCCTGATGGTCGGCTTCGCCGTCGGCGGCATTGTGCTCGGCAACAACCAGGAGTTGCTGACCGAACTGGAGAACCAGGTCGCCGAGGTACTCCCCGCCGAGCTCGCAGCGCCCATCACCGGGCTGATCGACAGCGTCGTGGCCAATCCGCTGGGCGTCGGCATCGTCGGTCTGCTGATCGCGTTGTATTCCGGCATCGGCTGGATGGGCAACCTGCGCAAGGCGACGAGGGCGATCTGGCGGCCGGAGTTCGAAGAGGACAAGGCCACCGTCGACAACTTCGTCGTCGCGACCCTGAAGGATCTGGGGTCGCTGGCCGGCCTCGGGGTGGCGATCGTCGTTTCGTTGGGACTGAGCGCGTTCGGCTCGCAGTTCGCCGGCCAGGTCCTGGATCTCCTGGGGTTCGGCGACCAGGAATGGCTCGCGCCGGTGATCACCATCGTGACGCTGCTGATCGCCATGGCGGCCGACGTGTTGATCTTCATGTGGGTGTACACGATGCTCCCCGGCAAGGAGCTGCGGTCGACCTTCAAGGCGCGGTTGCGCGGCTCGATCATCGCCGCCGTCGGGTTCGAGATCCTCAAGTACGCGTTGATCGTTCTGCTGCCCAATGCCGGCTCGACGTCGAAAACTGCGGCCATCTTCGGCCCGGTGATCGGGTTGCTGTTCTTCTTCAACCTGGTCGCCCAACTGGTGTTGTTCGTCGCCGCCTGGATCGCCACGGCCGAGGGCGGACCGGAACTGGCAGAGGGCCAGTTGCCGGAGGTACCCGAGGCCACCCTGATCGTTCGGAAGGATGCCTCGACCACCAAGGCCGCTGCCCTGGTCGGGGTGGGTGCCGCGGTCGGCTGGGGAGCGGCGCGCCGGCGGCGCTGACCCGGCTGCTACTGCTGGGGCGAGTCCGGTGGAGCCGGTGGCTCCTCCGTTGCCGGCACCGGCGCTGCCGGTGCTTCGGTGGGCGCGGTTGCGTCGTCGGCAGGTGTTTCGGTCGGAGCGGCGTCGGTGACCGGGGGAGTCTCGGCACCGGTGGTGGTTGCGGCGTCACCGGCGAACACCGGCTTCTTGTTCAGGTGCCGTCGACGCAGCAACAGCAGCACGCCCAGCGCGACGATCAGCACCCCGATTCCGGCCAGAACCAGGACCGGTACGCCGCCGGAGCCGGAATCGGTCGAGTTCGACGCCGACGACGCTGCGCCGTCGGATGTCGCGGTGTCCGTCGCGGATGCCGTCGTACCGGATTCGCTCACGGAGGACGCAGCCGAACTCGCCGGGACACCGGTGCTGGGCGTCGGCTGCACGGGTACCGCGGTCGCCTCCGCGAGGGAGTCGACGAGTTCACCGACGGGTGCGGTACCGGCCGGCAGCGCGAAGCCCCAGTCGAGCAGCGATGCGCCCTGCATCCACTGGCGTCGCGGCTGGTGCGACCCGTTCATCATGGTGACGACCAATCGCCGGCCGTTGCGTTCGGCCATGCCGACGTAGGTGTTGCCGGCGTCATCGGTGAACCCGGTCTTGCCGCCGAGCGCCCCCTGGTACTGGTAGAGCAGCTGGTTGTCGTTGGCCGCGATGTAGCCGTCGCCCTCCGCCGCCGGCACCCGGACGTCGACGCTCGAGACGATCTCCGGGAACGGCGGGGTCGCCATGTCCGCCTTGGCGAACAACGCCATGTCGTAGACCGAGGTCGACTGCCCAGGGCCGTCCAGGCCGGAGACGGTGGCGGCCCTGGTGTCCAGCGCGCCCAATGCCTGCGCCGTGGCGTTCATGTCCGCGATGGTCTTGTCGTATCCGCCGTTGACCCTGGCGAGCGCGTTCGCGGCATCGTTGCCGGAGATGATGATCAGGTAGGTCAGCAGTTGCCGGACCGTGTATTTCCCGCCCGCCTCGACACCGACCCGGGTGCCGTCCTGACCGGCATCGTTCTCGGTGCCCTCGACGATCTGATCCAGGTTGGTCAGATTCTTCAGCAGCGGCTGCACGGTGAGCAGCTTGAGGGTGCTGGCCGGCCGGTAGCGGCCGTGCGGGTCCTTGGCCGCGAGCACCTCACCGGTGTCCAGGTCGGCGACCATCCACGCCCCCGCCGAGATGTCCGACGGCAGCGGCGGTGCGTCCGCCGGCACCACCAGCCCGCACTCGCCCATCCGGGTTCCGCCGACCGGATTCGCCGGAACCGGCAACGGCTGCGGAGCCGTCGCGCCCGGCGGCACGTCCTCCGAGGTGTCGACCGGTGGCGGCGGCTGGTTCCGCTGCGCGCAGTCGTCGGTCACCGGGGTGGCGATGGTCTCGCTGGGCGGTACATACGGGTCGCCGTTCGGAGCCGCCGCAGCCGTACCGATCAGGGGGGTGACGAGGAACGTTGAGACCAGGACGGCGACCGCGAACGTGCTCGTCAGGGCCCTGCGGCCGAGGCTGCGCGATTGCCGGGCCGCGGCCCGACCGGAAGTGGTGGTGATCATCGGGGCCGACTGTATCTGTCTCCGGATGAGCTTCCGGTGATCCCTGCGCTGGGATACTTCCCGGGGACGGCGCCCCATCGCCGGCGGAATCGGGGGTGATCGGTGTGACGGCGGACGTGATCGCCGGCCGTTTCGCCCTGTGCGACCCCATCGGGTCCGGCGGGTCCGGCACCGTGTGGCGGGCCTTCGACGAGAAGCGGCCCGGCTACTGCGCGGCGAAACTGCTCCGCCAGCGGGACGCCGGCGACCTGCTGCGCTTCGTCCGCGAACAGTCCGTCCGGCTGGACCACCCGCACATCGTGAGCCCGTACAGCTGGGTTGCCGAGGACGGCACCGTGCTGATCGCCAGCGACCTGATGTCGGGCGGTTCACTGCACACGCTGATCGGTGACTTCGGCCCGCTGGCCGACAGCACGGTGGCCACTGTCCTGCTCCAGGTGCTTTCGGGGCTGCGGGCGGTGCACGACGCCGAGCTCATCCACCGGGACGTCAAGCCGGCCAACCTGCTGCTACGGGCTACCGGCGACGGGCCGTTGCACGTGGTGCTGACCGATTTCGGGTTGACCATCAGTCGCATGGATGCCCGGCTCACCCAGGTCGGGATGGTGATCGGGACGCCCGGATACGTGCCGCCGGAGGTTCTGAAGGGTGGGGTGCCACCGGATCCGCGGCACGACCTCTACGCAGTCGGCCGGCTCGCGCTGACCATGATCGCCGGCGGGGAGCCGAAAGGCGGCACGGCGGAATGGATCTCGACCATCGCGGATGCCGACCTGCGGGCGACGGTGCAGGCGCTGCTGCGGCACGACCCGGAGCAGCGGCCGGCGGATGCGGCCGCTGCCGCGGCCATGCTGCACGGCAACGGGCAACGGCGCACCGACGGACTGCCGCGTACTCGTGACGGCGACCGGATCGAGGTCCTCGACCAGTTGCCCGCCCTACCGGCCGGCTGGGGTCCGGACGGTCCCATCGACTCGCTGGCCCCAGAGCTGGACCGACCGGCGCCTCGGGCCACCATCGTGGACGTGGTACCCACCGCTCCCGCGTTCGTTTCCGGTCCCGCTCCGACCGTGACCGGGCCGCCCGGTCCGGCGCCGTTGCCGCAGACGCCGGCAGCGTCACCACCGCAGGCGCCGAATCAACTGCCGGCCGGACGACCACCGACCCGTCGACGCGGGCCGATCCTGATCGCTGCTGCGGTGGCCGCGGTGCTGGTGGCCGGGTTCGCGCTGGTGGTGTGGCTGCTGCCGGACGGCACCACCGGCAACCCCTCCAACCCACCGGTCACCACCGCGACCTCGCCCAACCCGACCCCGACCACTACGCCGACCGTGAACACGACCGGAACGTCAACCGGTGGAACAACACCCGGCACACCCAGCGTCCTCCCGACTGCCACCGCCACCGTCACGCCGGAGAACCTCCGCGCCGGGGATCCCTGCACCTGGCAGCAGGAGGGGGACCGGCGCACCGGAGTCGACGGGGATGCACTGGCGTGCACGCTGGCCGACGGCAGCTATCAGTGGCGGACGCCTGGCTGATCGTTTCCGTCCTGCGCGGACGCCGGTGCCGGGCGGCGTCGGGATCGGACGAACAACATCGCGGCAACGGCACCGGCAGCCAGCACGGCCACCAGGGCCAAGACCCAACCGGGAACGGCGGATCCGGAGATCGGCTCCGACTGACCGGTGGGGGTGGTCGTCGGGTCCGACCCGGTTGAACCGGCTGTCGATGGGGCCGAGGTCGCCGCGGTCGACGACGCCGCAGTCGATGTGGTCGATGCCGACGGGGGAGTGGTTGCCCCGGTTGACGTCCCGGCCGCCCCCGCGACCTGGTACTCCGGTCCCGGTTCGACATCACCGCTGACCACGACGGTGATCAGGTAGGTGGTCGTCGACGGCTCGTCCTCGTTGCGGTCGGCGTTCACCCGCAGGTAGTAGTCGCCGTCCAGCGAGTACCCGCTCTGTTCGACGCCCTCCCGGTTGGTGTAACGGACCGGGTACGGGGTCGTCGCGCTGAACGGCTTGTCGGGTTCGTCGGTGAACCACAGGGAGCCGGTGCTCTCGACGGACCCGGTGATGTCCGCCCGGACCGGATTGAACAGGTCGACCCAGACGATCGATCCGACAACTCCGAGCGGCGGCTGGGCCGGCCCGACCTCGGTGACCAGATACGAAAAGCGTTGTCCCCATTGCTGTGGCACCCGGTAGAACCTGCTCTCGCCGGTGGCAATGGTGTCCTGGTAGGTGACGCCGCTGGTGAGACGGGGTGCGTCGTTGAAGCCGGTACCACCGGTCAGCACGGTGGGCGCGCCGTGTGTGAGCATCGGCAACGGGTCACCCTCGGACGCCTGCGGGAGCAGCCCGCCGGCATCGGCGGCCGGCTCCATCCGGACGACGATCTCGACCTGGAGTGACTGATCCGCCCAGGCCTGACCGATCCGGGAGACCTCCAGCACCGCGACGCCGTCGGTGGGGCAGTAGGACGTGGTGTCGGGAGCACCGAACGTCGGGCCGTCGATGACCGCGGTCGCAGTCTCGTTCCGCCCCCCGGTCAGGACGACCGCACCGCGCTCGTTGGTGCAGGACTCACCATCGGGTGCCATCAGATCGAGATCAAGACCGAACAGTTCGACGCTGCCGGCGCTCCGGTCCGGAGGCACGATGGTCGCCGAGATATACGGACGGGCACCGTCTTTCACCGTGATGGCGTAGTACTTCACGGTCCCGGTGGCATCGACCCCGCCCGAGCCGCCCACGGCGTAGGTGTCGACGTACTGGCCGGGGGTCAGCAGCGGTGCCTGAACGGAGAACTGGTCGGCACCGGTGACCGGGGTGCCGGCAGTGGTGTAGCCGGTGATGGCGTAGTCGACCTTGGTGGCCAGTGCCTGGGTGAGCGCGGTGGCGTCGGCGGCGTCGCTGTAGGTGCCGCCGGTGGCCTGGGCGATGCAGGACAACTGGTCCCGCGCCGTGGCGTCGACCTTGAACCCGACGGTGTGGATGACCAGATCGATGCCCTGCTGGTGCAGCTCATTCGCGACATCGCACGGTGCGGGCGGGGCGCAGGTGTCCTCACCGTCGCTGACCAGCACGATCGACCGCGGGCCTTCGTTCGGCAGCGCATCGGCCGCGGCGCGCAGCGCGTTGCCGACGGGGGTGTAGCCGGACGCGACCACGGTGCCGACCTGGGCCTTCAGTGCCGCGGCGTCGAGCGGGCCGACCGGCGCGAGGGTCTTGATGTCGGTGCAACCGGCTGCCTTCTCGGCATCGGTGGAACCGGTTCCGGTGCCGTAGACCTGCAACCCCACCTGGGTGTCGGCCGGCAGGCTGTCGATCAGGCTGTTGACCGCGTTCTTGGCGGCGTCGATCCGCGGGCCGGGCGCGTCGTCGGCGTTCATCGACCCGGACGCATCCAGCACCACCATGACCGGAACCGTGGGGGCGGTGGCAGGTGCCGTTCCCGGGGTGGGGGCCCCGGCCGGAACGGACGCCGCGAGGGCCGCCGGCGTGAATCCGATCGCCAGCAGCAGGGTCGTCACGACGAGCAGCAGGCTGCTGCGGAAGAACCCCGGTGTCCGTCGCGATCGCACGTCGATCGGCCGGATCATCGTCCGCTCCCCTGGTTGTCGGACCCGCCGAGCGGGGTCGGGGATGGGTTCCGTCTGGAGCGGGCGATCAACAGGGCGGCAACGGCGGCAACGGCGAGAATGCCGGCCACGGCCCATATCCACACCGGGACAGCGGGTCCGGTGATCGAGGTCGCCTGTCCGGTCGGTGTGGTTGCCGGATTCGAGGCACTCGTGCTGCCCGTGGTCGCTGTTGGTGTGGCAGCGGTCGACGCGGGTGGTGGCCCGGGTGGATGTCGGCGTGGCGGTGGACGGGGCGGTTCCTGCGCTCCCCACCGCCTGGTAGACCGGCCCCGGTTCGACGTCGCCGCTGACCACCACGGTGATCAGGTAGCTGGTCGAGGACGGTTCGTCGTCGTGCCGGTTGGCCTCGACGCGAAGGTAGTAGTCCCCGTCGAGGGCAAAGCCGTCCTGATCGTTCCCTGTGCGGTTGGTGTAGCGCACCGGATAGGGCGTCGAGGCGTTGAACGGATGCTCGCTCGCGGAGTCGGCGAACCACCCCCACCCGTTGCTGTTCAAGAAGTCGGTGATGGTGACCCGCACCGGGTTGTACATGCGGACGAACACGCTCGATCCTGACGGGCCCAGGGGTGGCGACGCCGGTCCGACCTCGCTGATGAGGTAGGTCAGCCGCTGACCCCACTGCAACGGAACCCGGTAGTACCTGCTCTGCCCGGTCACGATCGTGTCGGAGTAGGTGGTGCCGCTGGTCAGGCGGGGTGCGTCGTTGAAGCTGTTACCGCCGGTGATTGCAGTTGGTGTGCTGTGCGTGGGGGTCGGTAACGATTCACCCTTGGAGGCTTGCGGGAGCAGGGCGTCGGCGTCGGCTGGTGGTTCCATCCGGACGACGATCTCCACCGATAGTGGCCGATCGGCCCAGGCGTTTCCCACCCTGGTCATCGTCAACAGCGCGACGCCGTCCTTCGGGCAATCAGAGGGGTTGTTCGGGTCACCGAACGTCGGTCCGTCGATGACGGCGGTGGAGGTCAGGTCCTCGGCAAATGAATAGGCGGCGGAACCGCGGTCGCTGGTGCAGAAGTCGCTGTCGAGGTTCGTCAGGGAGACGTCGACACCGAGAGCTTCGGCGAAGGCGGGGGGCGCCGCGTCGGGTTGAACGATCGTTGCCGAGATGTATGGCCGGAAACCGGGCTGCACCCGGAGTGTGTAGTACTTGGTGGTCCCCTTGCTGGCATCAAGGGTGTTACTCGGACCGCCGACCGCGTAGGTGTCGACGTATTGGCCGGGGGTGAGCAGTGGTGCTTGCTCGGATGCTTGGTCGGCCCCGGTGACGGGTGCGCCCACGGTGGTGTAGCCGGTGATGGCGTAGTCGACCTTGGTGGCCAGTGCCTGGGTGAGCGCGGTGGCGTCGGCGGCGTCGCTGTAGGTACCGCCGGTGGCCTGGGCGATGCAGGACAACTGGTCCCGCGCCGTGGCGTCGACCTTGAACCCGACGGTGTGGATGACCAGATCGATGCCCTGCTGGTGCAGCTCATTCGCGACATCGCACGGTGCGGGCGGGGCGCAGGTGTCCTCACCGTCGCTGACCAGCACGATCGACCGCGGGCCTTCGTTCGGCAGCGCATCGGCCGCGGCGCGCAGCGCGTTGCCGACGGGGGTGTAGCCGGACGCGACCACGGTGGCGACCTGGGCCTTCAGTGCCGCGGCGTCGAGCGGGCCGACCGGCGCGAGGGTCTTGATGTCGGTGCAACCGGCTGCCTTCTCGGCATCGGTGGAACCGGTTCCGGTGCCGTAGACCTGCAACCCCACCTGGGTGTCGGCCGGCAGGCTGTCGATCAGGCTGTTGACCGCGTTCTTGGCGGCGTCGATCCGCGGGCCGGGCGCGTCGTCGGCGTTCATCGACCCGGACGCATCCAGCACCACCATGACCGGAACGGTAGCAATACGATGGTTCCAGGCGTACATAGCACCACGTATTGCTCGGGAAAGTGCGAAGCGTGGAGCCCACGCAGCCATTCCGCAGAGCCCGCATCGCGTCTGCGCCAGGCTTCATAGCAAGTACTGCCGCGAACTTTGCGCGCCATCTCATCTGAAACGCCGGAAGAAAACCAGTGGCGGACATCCCAGCCGATGCGCAAGAACTTCAATTCGTTCCCATCCCACTGGCACTGGCTGATGATCTGCTCCGCGGGAAAGATGCCGACCAGCACAAAAGGCAACAGGCCGCGCAGATCCAGTTGCTGAAAGCGCCGCATGGCTTCAGGAAAGCGCGACAACGAAAGAATTGCCGGAATAATTTCGCCGCGGCTGCGCTCCTTCCCGCTCGCCTGAGGACCTGGATTCTGGTTGAGCAAACAAAAAGTTATCCCGGCGGCGTTGGAACCAATCCATGTGCCTCCACCGCTTTCACGGGGATAGATAGCAGGACAAACTGGAAGTTGTGATCGCAACAGGCGGAAGCGCAAGTTCGCGGGTTAACCGCTCGTCACGATTCATGCCGAGCAGATATCCCTGGGGCTTCGGAATGAAGGTCAGCGTGCACATCTTGGGTCCGCCGCTCCAATAACCTTATAGTACTGCGCAAAATACGCCGGTTACCAATTGATTTTTTTGATAGGCTCGATCAGTGATCCTGCCCGTAGTCTCTACGTCTCCTGGGGAAATCAGTCGCCTTGCACCGCTCTGACTTTGATTCCGGCAACGGTTCTTTGTTTCAAGGAAAGTTCATCAATCATCTTGGTCACCAATGCAGTCCAGCCCGTCTGATGGCTCGCCCCGACGCCCGCCCCGGTATCGCCATGGAAGTATTCGTAAAACGGCACGTAGTCACGCCAATGCGGGTCTGACTGGAACTTTTCATTCGCGCCAAAGACTGGACGGAGTCCCTTGCTATCGCGTTGGAAGGTTGAAACCAAGCGGCGGCTGAGTTCGTCCGCCACCTCATCCAGGTTCATCATTTTTCCTGAACCCGTTGGGCACTCAACGCGAAAAGACTCATGGTAGTACTCATAAAACCGGCGCAGGGCCTGAATCAACAGGAAATTCACGGGAAACCATATGGGCCCGCGCCAGTTGGAATTGCCGCCAAAAAGTCCGGTGGTGGACTCCGCCGGCTCATAGTCGACCTGATGGTTTACTCCAGCAACATCCAGCATGTAAGGATGCTCTTTGTGATAGCGTGAGAGCGCGCGAATGCCATGCGGTGAAAGAAACTCATTTTCGTCGAGCATGACGGCAAGAATGCGCTTGAGCTGCTCGCGGTCGGTAATGGAAAAAAGCCTGCGTTTCTTGTGGCCCTCGGTTTCCATGCAGGCCATATGCTCTGTAAGGTCTTTGCGATTTTCAATGAACCATTCCAGCCGCATCTTGAAGCCCGGCATGGAATCAAGCAGTTCTGGCTCCATGATCTGCACGGCATAAAGGGGAATCAGGCCAACCATGGAGCGGACGTGCAACGGCATCCTTGATCCAGTCTGGCAGGTGCAACACGTCATAAAAGAAGCCGTCTTTCTCGTTCCACATGCACAGGCCGTCCTCACCCAGATTGTTCATGGCCCGCGCAATATAGATGAAGTGTTCCCAGAATTTGCTGGCCACGTCCTGATATGTGGCGTCGCCCGCAGCCAGTTCCAGCGCGATCGCCAGCATATCGAGCGAATACATTGCCATCCAACTGGTGCCGTCGGACTGCTCAATCTGCCCTCCGGTCGGCAAGACAGAGCTGCGGTCAAACACTCCAATATTGTCCAGCCCCAGAAAGCCGCCCTGAAAAACGTTCATGCCATCCGGGTCCTTGCGGTTCACCCACCACGTAAAATTCAACAGCAGCTTGTGGAAGACGCGCTCCAGAAATTGTGTGATCGCCTGTGCCGCGGTTCTTCGCTTTGTCGATCAGATAAACCTGATATGCAGCCCACGCATGGACCGGAGGATTGACGTCACCGAATGCCCATTCGTATGCCGGAATCTGTCCATTGGGATGCATGTACCACTCGCGCAGCATGAGCACAAGCTGCTCCTTGGCATAACTCGGAGTCGATCATTGCCAGCGATACGCAGTGGAACGCCAGGTCCCACGCCGCATACCACGGATACTCCCATTTATCGGGCATGGAAATAATGTCCGCGTTGTAGATGTGGCCCCAGGCGTGGTTGCGTCCCTTCTTGCGTTCAGGCGGCGGCGCGGGCTCCGCGGGATCGCCGATGAGCCAATCGCGAACAACATAGTGGTAATACTGCTTGGTCCACAGCAGTCCGGCAAAGGCCTGGCGCATCACGTTGCGCGTGTCGTCATCTGTTGTGGAAGGAATGACGCTCGAATAAAACGCATCGGCTTCAGCTTTGCGCGCCGCAAATGTCTTTTCAAACTCCTCGCCCAGAGCAGTGGCTGCGGTGTTTCCCGGCTGATCTTTGCTGAGCCGCAGTTTGAGGGAGATCTCTCCGCCCGGCGGCACGGTGAATTTGTACTGCACGGCGGCTTTGGTGCCTTCCATTTGCGGATTCACTGCGGTGATCTCACCATTGATCACATAACGATGAAACGCATCTTTAACGTAACGTGAAGCGTTCTTTGCGGCGAAAAGCCGTTCGCTGTTGGTTTCGTTTTCAGTGAACAGCGGTGTGCCGCCATCGGCATAGTAAAGACGGTAATCGCCGATCTCGCTTTCATGAGCCAGTATTGTGCCGGTTGTCTTGTCGAATGCCAGCGCAGGTTTGGGCTTCGCCGCCCAGGACCACGTGTTGCGAAACCAGAGTGTCGGCAGGAGATGGATTTCAGCGGCCTGCGGGCCGCGATTGGCGACCGTAACTCTGATACAAATATCGTCCCACTCAGCCTTCGCATATTCCACAAACACATCGAAGTAACGGTCTTCAGTGAACACGCCGGTATCAATCAGCTCAAATTCGGGATCAGCCTTTGAACGGCGGCCATTCTCCACGACCAATTTTTCATACGGGTATTCCGCCTGTGGATACTTGTACAAATACTTCATGTAGGAGTGCGTGGGAGTGGAGTCGAGATAGAAGTAATATTCCTTTACGTCCTCGCCGTGGTTGCCTTCTTCGCCGTTCAGGCCAAACAGGCGTTCTTTGAGGATTGTGTCGCGGCCATTCCAAAGCGCCAGCGCAAAGCACAGACGCTGGTGGCGATCGCAAATTCCCGCAAGCCCGTCTTCGCTCCAGCGATAGGCGCGCGAGCGGGCATGATCATGCGGAAAATAATCCCAGGCTTCGCCGGTGGCGCTGTAGTCCTCGCGGACGGTGCCCCACGCACGCTCGCTTACGTATGGGCCCCAGCTTCGCCACGGAGCGGTGTGATCTGGCGATTCCCTGAGCCGGCCTTCTTCTGCGGTTATTTCTGCCACCGTAAGTTCCTGGCGAATCACACCTGAGCAAATCTTTCTTCGAACCAGCCGCGCGCATCCTTCTGAGCAAGTCATGAGCCGCCGCAACAAGTCAGCAAACTCCAGCCAATGTTATTTCCTTTTCATCTGGCGGCGAAACAGCGTGTCCAGTCCGGCCTTGCTCTTCTCGTATTCTTCCTGAGAGATTTTGCCGCTCACGCGATCCGTCTCAAGCTGGAAGAGTTCATCTTTCAGCACGTCCAGCATATCGCCCTGCGGTGGCTTAGCCGACTGAGCCTGCACCTGCGCGCGCGCTTTGGTCGCCGCCCTGGCTGCTTTAGGATCATTTGCAGCAGCTCTTGCAGCCGCGCTCTTCCGCCACATTACAAACGCGCCGCCCCCGATCAGGATCACCAGTGCGCCCACGATAAACCACAGAGCTTCTCGCGTGCCGCCAGAGGAACTGGGAATCGGCGTTCCGCTGCTCTCGCTCGCCGGCTGACTAGGATTGCCGCCGCCCGACGCTTCTGTCGGAATCAGCCCTTCACCAGAGACAGAAAACTTTACTTCCTGATTTGCGGGCACATTCTTGGCGAAAAAGACGGCGAGCCCGGCTTCGTCCACGTCCTGGGCAAAGCCGCCGGAAACGCCGTTGAACTTCATGCTTTTCGGCAACAGTACGCCAAGTTCGCTTAACGGCGACTCCGGTTTTAGTAGAAATTCATGCGACCCGTTGTACGGCACTTTATAGGTCACTTCAAAACGCGTTTGTCCTGGTTTAACGGGAAAATCATAGGCGTAGCGGTTCTTCGCTCCGGAAGGGACCGCCGCCACCGTGAGCGGCATGCCGCTTGGACCGGTGAGAGAGGCTTCGCCCATCTCAGCGCCATCCGGCAGGGTGACGGCAAAAGTCTGGTTGCCGATTTTTGTGCGCGGCGGCTGTGACTGGTTGTTCAGGATGTAAAGCTCTTGCACGTCCATGCTGCCGCCGCTGGCCTGCAAGTGAAAGACACGCGCATCGGTGACCAGGCCTTCCACTTGAGTAGCAGCGTCATAAACCGTGATGTCAACGGTCGTGAGCGCCCGGCGGCGCGGCCTTGAAATAATGCACGCTCTGCCGCGCCACTCGGACCAGATGCTGGCCGCCTTCGTCCGGGACATTCAGCGTGTAATGGCCCTGGCTGTCAGTCTTGGTCGTTCCTTTTTCTTCCATTCCATTGGCCAGCGAGAGCAGGGTCACTTCATCGCCGGAGGAAGGTTTGTTGGTGGTGGCGTTGGTAACGGTGCCGGTAATCTGTGCCGCAAATGCACCCGCAGACACCAGCAAGCTGAACATGAATGCTGCGATCTTGTATTTCAAATGTCTGGCTCCGCCATGATTTCCGCTCACTTGGATTGCTTTTTGGCCCAGGTATCCTTCAATGCCACGGTGCGGTTAAATACCGGCGCGCCGGGCTTTGAATCCGTATCCACACAAAAATATCCCAGCCGTTCAAACTGGTAGCGCGCGCCCGGCTCTGCCAACTTCAAGGATGGTTCAAGCTTTGCGTCCGTCACCGCCTCCAGCGAATTCGGATTCAGGTTGGAGGTAAAGTCCTGGCCTTCAGGAACGTCATTGGGATTCTCTTTGCTGAAAAGGTTGTCATAGAGCCGCACCTCAGCGTTGATTGCATGCGCCGCCGACACCCAGTGGATAGTGGACTTCACCTTGCGTCCATCTGGCGCATTGCCGCCGTGCGTCGCAGGATCATACGTCACGTGGACTTCCACCACCTCGCCCTTATCATTCTTGACCACGCTTTGCGCCGTGATGAAATATCCATAGCGCAGTCGCACTTCTTTTCCCGGCGAAAGACGGAAGTAGCCTTTGGGCGGCACTTCCTGAAAATCGTCGCGCTCAATGTAAAGCTCGCGAGCGAACGGCACCTTACGCTTTCCCGCGCTCTCGTCTTCAGGATTATTGACCGCGTCCATCTCTTCGGTCTTGCCTTCCGGATAGTTATCGATCACGACTTTCAGAGGCCGCAACACGGCCATCACGCGCTGTGCGCGACGGTTCAAGTCTTCGCGCACAAAGTGTTCCAGCATGGCCAGCTCAAGCGTGCCGTTGGTCTTGGTGACGCCGATGTTCGCAACAAAATTCCGCAGCGCTTCCGGCGTATAGCCGCGGCGTCGAATGCCGCTCAACGTGGGCATGCGCGGATCATCCCAGCCCTTTACGCGGCCTTCCTGCACCAGTTGCAGCAGCTTGCGCTTGCTTAGCAGCGTATAAGTCAGGCTGAGCCGGTCAAACTCCATCTGCTGCGAGGGGAAGATGCCCAGTTCCTGGATATACCAGTTATAGAGCGGACGGTGATCTTCAAACTCCAGCGTACACATGGAATGCGTGATTTTTTCCAGCGAGTCAGACTGGCCGTGGGCAAAATCATAAAGCGGGTAGATGCACCACTTGTCGCCGGTGCGGTGATGCGGCTTGCGCAGAATGCGATACATCACCGGATCGCGCATGTTCAGATTGGGCGACGCCATATCGATTTTGGCCCGCAGGCAGCGTGAGCCATCAGGAAACTCTCCGGCCTTCATGCGGGCAAACAGATCAACATTTTCTTCGACTGAACGATTGCGATGCGGACTTTCTTTGCCCGGCTCAG
>CAVOIF010000005.1:752500-1019290 GCA_963696065.1 uncultured Actinomycetota bacterium | reverse complement strand
GTCGGCGCTGCATTATTCGCGACCTGTGCCGTCGGTGCGGTGGCCGCGGCGGCCGGAGTGACGCCGGCAACGATGCCGAAGAAGGCCAACGTCGTGATCACGATGATGCCGATCCTGGCCACCGGCGACGCGGTCCGACCTCGCGGTGAGCCGTTGAGTGGTGTCATGGCTACCCCTTCGCTATGATTTGCAGGTGCAAACAGATAGATATTTGCACATGCAAATGCGATAGGCAAACCAGTGCCACCCCTGATCGCCCCGACGTCATGGAAGAGGCTAGCCGTGTCCGGACAGGTGCCCACCGATCACCAGCAGTCGATCAGTGCGCAGCAGCTGCAGATGTACGGGGAGAACTGGGCAGATCGGTTCGGCCGGTTACTGCGGGGCTACCGGATCCCGCAGTCGAAACTGGCCGCGGTGATCGGGCTCAGCGCGCCGATGCTCAGCCAGCTGATCAGCGGGCAGCGGGTGAAGATCAGCAACCCGGCCGTCTACGGCCGGGTTGTCGGTCTGGAGGAGCAGCTCGCTCACCCAGGGGTGCAAGCGGGCGATCCGGCTGTGCTGGCCAAGGTGCTCGACGAAGTCGCGGCGTCGCATCCCGCGCTGACCACGATGACGATGCGACAGGATTACTCCGCCGGATCGGGGGAGCGGCCTGGGATGGACGGCGATGACTCGTTACCTGCCCGGCTCTCGACCATGGCGAGCAGTGATCAGCTGCGGGAAACCGCTCGCGCCGCCGTGGCCGGCGGGGCGGCGGCCTTGGGCGCCGTGCTCGATCGGGCCGCCGAACTCAGCGGCGGATGAGCACCGGGCGCTCTGGGGCAGTGAACACCGCAGGTCAGGCCTGCGCTGCCGCCTGAGCCTGCGCAACCTGGGTGCGGACGTCGTCCATGTCCAGTCCCTTGACACCCTCGATGACCTGCTCCAACGCGCTGGGCGGGAGGGCGCCCGGCTGGGAGAAGACCAGGATGCCGTCCCGGAACGCCATCAGGGTGGGGATCGAGCGGATACCGGCGGCACCGGCGAGCTCCTGCTCCGCCTCCGTGTCGACCTTGCCGAACACCACATCCGGGTGCGACTCGGAGGCCTTCTCGAAGGTCGGGGCGAACCGCTGACACGGGCCGCACCAGGCTGCCCAGAAGTCGACCAGCACGATGCCGTCGCCTTCCACGGTCGGTCCGAACGTCGTCTTCGTCAATGCCTGCGTGGCCATGCCAGCGGTCCTCTCGGGATTGTCTGCACTCCGGTTGTCACCTTCTGCAAGGTTCAACCACAGCGGCGCGCGGACTAATCCCGATGCTGCTCAGATCACTGCGCCTGCTCCGCGCCGAGCGAGATGATCGGCGCGAAAGTCCGAGTTCTGCCGAGTCAGATGCGGCGGAACATCAAGGCGCGCTTGACTTCCTGGATCGCCTTGGTGACCTGGATGCCGCGCGGGCAGGCGTCGGTGCAGTTGAAGGTGGTCCGGCAGCGCCAGACGCCCTCCGAATCGGAGAGGATCTCCAGCCGTTCCTGCCCGCCCTCGTCGCGCGAGTCGAAGATGAACCGGTGGGCGTTGACGATGGCCGCCGGGCCGACGTAGGCGTCCTCGGACCAGTACACCGGGCACGAGGTGGTGCAGGCGGCGCACAGGATGCACTTGGTGGTGTCGTCGAACCGCTCGCGGTCCTTGGGCGACTGCACGTACTCCCGGGTCGGCTCGTTTCCGTGGGTGATCAGGAACGGCTTGACCGCCCGGTAGGCGTCGAAGAACGGCTCCATGTCGACGATCAGGTCCTTCAGCAGCGGCAGGCCCTTGATCGGCTCGATGGTCACCTCGTTCTTCTTGTCACCGATCAGATCCTTGACCAAGACCTTGCAGCACAACCGGTTTCGACCGTTGATCCGCATGGCGTCGGAGCCGCAGACACCGTGCGCGCAGGACCGCCGGAAGGTCAGCGTGCCGTCGATGTACCACTTGATGTAGTGCAGGACGTTCAGCAGCCGGTCGCCGGGCAGCGCAGGCACCCGGTACGACTCGGTGTGCGGCACCTCGTCGAGTTCGGGATTGAACCGCTGGATGTTCACGGTCAGCATCACCGCGCCGTCCGGCACCGGTGGTAGCGAGGCCCGGGACCGCTCTGTCGCCGGGTATTCGTCGACGGTCGTAGACATCAGTACTTGCGCTCCATCGGCTGATAGCGGGTCTGGACCACCGGCTTGTAGTCCAGACGGATGTCGGCGGTCAGTTCCCGGCCCTGCTTGTAGGCCATGGTGTGCCGCATCCAGTTGGTGTCATCACGGTTCGGGTAGTCCTCCCTGGCATGCCCGCCCCTGGATTCGGTGCGGACCAGGGCGCCGACGACCAGAACCTCGGCCAGTTCGAGCAGGAAGCCGAGCTCGACCGCCTCGAGCAGGTCGGTGTTGTACCGCTGACCCTTGTCGTGGATCGACACCCGGCCGTACCGCTCCTTGAGCAGGCGCACATCGTTCAGCGCCTCCTTCAGCGAAGCCTCGGTGCGGTAGACGGCGGCATTGATGTCCATCGTCGTCTGCAGGGAGTTGCGGATGTCGGCGACACTCTCGGTGCCGGTCGAATCGCGCAGCTTGGCGATCAGCTCGACCACGATCTCCTGCGGGTCGTCCGGCAGCGCGGTGAAATCCGCCGTCTCGTTGGCGTAGTCGGCCGCGGCGATCCCGGCCCGCCGGCCGAAGACGTTGATGTCCAGCAGCGAGTTGGTGCCGAGCCGGTTCGAGCCGTGCACCGAGACGCAGGCGCACTCGCCGGCCGCGAACAGCCCGGGCACGATGTCGGTGTTGTTGCTCAGCACCTGGCCCTGGATGTTGGTCGGGATGCCGCCCATCACGTAGTGGCAGGTCGGGAACACCGGAACCGGCTCGTCCAGCGGTTCGACACCCAGGTAGGTGCGCGAGAACTCCGCGATGTCAGGCAGTTTCGTCTCCAGCACCTCCTTGCCGAGGTGGGTGACGTCGAGCAGCACATAGTCCTTGTTCGGGCCGGCCCCGCGACCCTCCCTGACCTCGAGGACCATCGACCGGGCCACGATGTCGCGCGGCGCGAGGTCCTTGATGGTCGGTGCGTACCGCTCCATGAAGCGTTCGCCGTCGGCGTTGCGCAGGATGCCGCCCTCGCCGCGGACCGCCTCGGAGATCAGGATGCCGAGCCCGGCCAGCCCGGTCGGGTGGAACTGGAAGAACTCCATGTCCTCCAGCGGCAGACCCTTGCGCAGCACGATCCCCAGCCCGTCACCGGTCAGGGTGTGCGCGTTCGAGGTGGTCTTGAAGATCTTGCCGGCGCCACCGGTGGCCAGCACCACCGATTTGGCCTGGAAGACGTGGATCTCGCCGGTGGCCAGCTCGTAGGCCACCGCGCCGGTGCAGACCTCGCCCTCGTCGGTCTTGGAGAGCAGCAGGTCCAGCACGTAGAACTCGTTGAAGAACTCGATGCCGAGCTTGACGCAGTTCTGGTACAGCGTCTGCAGGATCATGTGGCCGGTGCGGTCCGCGGCGTAACACGCGCGCCGGACGGCTGCCTCGCCGTGGTTGCGGGTGTGCCCACCGAACCGGCGCTGGTCGATCCGGCCCTCCGGGGTGCGGTTGAACGGCAGCCCCATCTTCTCCAGATCCAGGACGGCGTCGATGGCCTCCTTGCACATCACCTCGGCGGCGTCCTGGTCGACCAGGTAGTCGCCGCCCTTGACGGTGTCGAAGGTGTGCCACTCCCAGTTGTCGTCCTCGACATTGGCCAGGGCGGCGCACATCCCGCCCTGCGCCGCGCCGGTGTGCGACCGGGTCGGGTAGAGCTTGGTCAGCACGGCGGTGCGGGCCCGCTTGCCGGACTCGATGGCGGCCCGCATACCGGCCCCGCCGGCGCCGACGATCACCACGTCATATCGATGGAACTGCATGTCAGTCCTTCCCAGGACGGGGGAGACCGGCTGCGCCGGGCTGAGCTTGCATGTCCGCGAAGCTCCCGTCAGTTCATGTTCGGGTCGAAGGTGAAGATCACCAGGGTGCCGACACCGAGGATCAGGACAACTGAGGCGGCCAGCATCAACTGCAGCCAGAACCGGGTGCCGTCCTTGCGCGCGTAGTCGTTGATGACCGTGCGCAGCCCGTTCGCGCCGTGGATCTCGGCCAGCCACAGCATGATCAGGTCCCAGGCCTGCCAGAACGGGCTCGCCCACCGACCCGCGACGAAGCCCCAGTTGATCCGGTGCACCCCGCCGTCCAGCACATTCATGATCAACAGATGGCCCAGGACCAGGACCACCAGCACGATCCCGGACAACCGCATGAACATCCAGGAGTACATCTCGACGTTGCTGCGCCGACCGGCGACCCGACGGCGCGGTGCCCGCGGTGCCTCGATGCCTCTGGTGGCGGGGGGATCGAACGCGGCGGTCACGAGCCACCCCCGAACAGATCAGTGATGGTGCGGACCATCATGAAGTAGGCGCCCGGAATCATCACCACGAGCCAGACACCGAGCAGGATCCACAGCATCTGCCGCTGGTACCTGGCGCCCTTGGCCCAGAAGTCCACCAGCATGATCCGGATGCCGTTCAGCGCGTGGTAGAGCACCGCGGCGACCAGACCGACCTCCATCAGGTTCACCAGCGGGTTCTTGTAGGTCTCGATGATCGTGTTGTAGGCCTGGGGGGAGACCCGGACCAGCGCGGTGTCCAGCACGTGCGCGAAGAGGAAGAAGAAGGTCAGCACGCCGGTGATGCGGTGCGCTACCCAGGACCACATACCGGCGTCGCCGCGGTACACCGAGCCGCGACGCGGACGTGGCACCCGCTGATCGCCGGCCAGGGCGGTGGGGTTGGACATGATCGTTCTCGACCTCCGGCATCGACGGCGGACGCGCCTGGATGGGACCTCGTATTGGGACTGCTGTTCGGCGGTGTGACCGCCGGGCCACCACGCAGCGATCTTCGACCAAGGCTAACCCTGACTTCACATACCCAGCGACCTGGTAGGTGTGTGACGAGACCGACAGCGGGCGTGGGTTTGCGCACACCGGGCGGCGGCCGCCGTCTGCGATGGATGCCGGGATGCCACCCGTTCGGGGCTGCACAGCAGCGTCCGGCCGCCCCGACCGGTGATGCCGACCGGATCGGCCGGGTCCGTTCGATGCCGCATCGCCCGATGTGGTGACGATGCGCGATCAATTTCTTCCATCAACAGCCGCGATTGGGCGCAAGTTGTCGCTTCGTGGGCGGGCTACGACGGGATTTTCGGCGGCAACCGGACGAAAAGCCCCGGTATCGGCACAGTTGGGTTACAGAGCGCCATCTTGTCTCGACCTGACGCTTACCCGCGGGTAGCGTCCGTTCGATGCCCACCCCGCCGGCGGCAGTCCGTCGGTGACCCAAGCTCATGTCATGGCCGTCCCCATCCGGGTGATGCGCATGAAGAAGAGGAGAACACACGTGCGTCGAGCTCGAAGCCTGAAGCTCATCGCCGGACTTGCGGCGGCCGGCCTCGCGCTGGCCGCCTGTTCGTCCGGCAGCAGCAGTACCGCCAGCAGTGCCACCAGCGCGGCGACCTCGGCCGCGTCGGCGGCGAGTTCGGCCGCGGGATCCGCGACCTCCGCTGCTTCATCGGCAGCCTCGTCCGGCGGGTCGGCGGCCAGCGGTGCCGCAGCAACCGGCCTTGCCACCATCACCGGTGACGCGGCTTCGGTGAAGGTCGGCCTCGCCTATGACATCGGTGGCCGCGGTGACCAGTCGTTCAACGATCTGGCAGCAAAGGCCCTCGACCATGCCAAGGCAGAAGGAGTCACCGTTGTCGGCGAACTGGAGGCAAGTGCCGGCGAGCCGGACTCGGCAAAGGTCGACCGGCTCAACCAGCTGGTGGACAGCGGCGCCAACCTGATCCTGGGTATCGGTTTTGCCTACTCAGGTCCGATCACTCAGGTCGCAGGCGAGAATCCGGACATCAAGTTCGGCATCGTCGACTCGGTCGTCGAAGCGCCCAACGTCACGTCGCTCGTCTTTGCCGCGAATGAGGGCTCTTTCCTCGTCGGCGCAGCGGCGGCCCTGGAAACGAAGAAGGACAGCGTCGGCTTCATCGGCGGCGTCAACGTTCCGCTCATCCAGGCGTTCCAGGCCGGGTTCGATGCCGGGGCCAAGGAAGTCAAGCCCGACATCAAGATCACCGACAGCTATCTGGCCGAGCCGGGTGACACCACCAAGAACGGGTTCAACGATCCGCAGCTCGGTGAGACCACGGCCAAGGGGATCTACGACAGCGGCACCGACATCATCTTCGCCGCGGCGGGTGGCTCGGGAGCGGGCGTCTTCAAGGCCGCGAAAGCTGCCGGCGCCTACGGCATCGGGGTCGATTCGGACCAGTACAACGTTCCCAGTCTCGCCGACGTCAAGGACGTCATCATCACCTCGATGGTCAAGAACGTCGACGTCGCGGTTGCGGATCTGATCGCGTCCAATGCCAACGGCACCCCGTTGACCGGCACCCAGCTCTACAACCTGAAGAACAACGGCGTCGGCTACTCGACGTCGGGTGGCGCCATCGACGCCATCGTCCCGCAGTTGGAGGAGTACAAGCAGCAGATCATCGACGGCACCATCACGGTGCCCGACACCGTCGGCTGATCGAAGTCGCGCAATAGTCCATCGGCCCCGGCGGGTTCATTTCCGTCGGGGCCGAGGAGTTTCTGCTAGACATCACCCCAGGTATTTCTCGGCATCTTCTTCCATGAAGTGAACGCCCGGAGAGAGGATCGATGACCAGCGATCAGATTCCCCTCGCAGCATCTGGTTCCGCCGATCTGGCGGTGAAGCTCACCGGGATCACCAAGCGGTTCCCGGGCGTCGTGGCGAACTCAGACATCAACATCGAGGTCCGCAGGGGCACGGTGCACGCGTTGGTGGGCGAGAACGGCGCCGGCAAGTCGACGCTGATGAAGACGCTGTACGGGATGCATCAGCCGGACGAGGGCACCATCGAGATCAACGGCAACGTGCTGGTATTCCATTCGCCGGGCGATGCCATCACGGCCGGAATCGGCATGGTGCATCAACATTTCATGTTGGCCGACTACCTGACGGTGTGGGAGAACATCGTGTTGGGCGCCGAACCGGTTGTCGGTGGCAGGCTCGATGCGCGAGGTGCCAGGAGCAAGATCCAAGAGATCGCGAAGCGCTACGGCCTCGGCGTGGACGTCGATGCGCCGGTCGAGGAACTCGGCGTCGGGGCACGGCAGCGGGTGGAGATCCTCAAGGTCCTTTACCGCGGCGCGAAGATCCTGATCCTCGATGAGCCGACGGCCGTACTGGTGCCGCAGGAAGTCGACGAACTCTTCGACAACCTCCGCGAGCTCAAGAGCGAGGGACTGACCATCATGTTCATCTCGCACAAGCTCGATGAAGTCAGGGCCATCGCCGACGACATCACCGTCATTCGGCGCGGTACCACCGTCGGCACCGCCGACCCCAGGACGGTCACGAACCGCCAGCTGGCTGAGATGATGGTCGGGTCGGCTCTGCCCGTGCCGGAACTGCGCGAGTCCACGGTGACCGATCGGGTGGTGCTACGGCTGTCCGGGGTTCGGGTGGTCGGCGGCACCGGCCGTGACGTGTTGTCGGACATCGACTTGACCATCCACGCCGGTGAGGCCCTCGGCATCGCCGGCGTGGAGGGCAATGGGCAGGCCGAACTGGTCGACGCGATCATGGGAATCCGGCCGCTGGCCGAAGGATCGATCGAGTTGGGCGACCAGGACATCAGCCGGATGACGACGTTGCGGCGGCGGGAAGCCGGCATCGGATTCATCCCGGAGGACCGGCACCGGCAGGGGCTCATTCTCGAGGGCACGCTGTGGGAGAACCGGGTGTTGGGGCACCAGACCCGGAAGCCCTCGGCATCCGGCATCTCTGATCAATCGGTCCGCAGCCAAGGACGACACCAGGCGCATCGTCGAGGCGTTCGACGTCCGGACGCCAGGTATCGAGGTCAAGGCCGCGTCATTGTCCGGTGGAAATCAACAGAAGTTGATCGTCGGACGGGAGATGAGCGAGAACCCGATCCTGCTGATCGCGTCCCACCCGACGCGGGGGGTGGACGTCGGAGCGCAAGCGGCGATCTGGGAACACCTTCGGGAGGCCCGTGCCGCAGGTCTGGCAGTGCTGCTGATCTCAGCTGACCTCGAAGAGCTGATCGGCATGTCGGACACCCTGCAGGTCATTCTGCGCGGGCGCCTGGTCGGCACATACAACCCGAGAGATGTCACTCCCGAGCAGCTCGGCAGCGCCATGACGGGTGCCACCGATGACGAGGGTGAGGTGGCCTGATGGGTCGCTGGAGCGCTCGACGGATTGGGCTCGCTCTGGCCGCACCGGTCGGCGCGCTGATCATTGCGGCCCTGATCACCTCGATCATCCTGATCGTCACCGGGCACAACCCGCTGGAGACCTTCGGTGCGCTGGTGGATGCGTTCTCCCGGCCCCGCACCGTGGTGAACACGATCAACGTCGGCGCGACGTACTACCTTGCGGCAGTCGCCGTGGCCATCGGCTTCAAGATGAACCTGTTCAACATCGGCGTCGACGGGCAATACCGGCTGGCCGCGTTCATGGCCGCAGCGGTGGGCGGTGCCGCCTTCATGACTTCGCTTCCCGGACCGCTCCGGATCGTGGTGACCATCGCCGTCGCGATGTTGGTGGGTGCTGCCTGGGCCGGCGTTGCAGCGCTGCTGAAGGCGACCCGCGGGGTCAGCGAGGTGATCAGCACAATCATGCTGAACGCCATCGCCACCTACATCATTGCGTTCCTGCTGAAGCCGGCGAGGCTGGGAGTGGCTGAGGGGAACAACATCTCGACGGCGAAAATGACCGAAGGCGGTTTCGTGCCGACCATTCCTCTGGGTTTGCAGGGTGCACCGCCGTTGTATTCGTTGGTCTTCCTGGCCGTGATCATCGGGGTGATCTACGCACTGGTGCTGTCCCGCACGGTGTTCGGGTTCTCCCTGCGGGCAACCGGCCTGAGTGAATCGGCCGCTCTGGCCAGCGGCATCTCGGTCAAGAAGATGATCGTCGTCGCGATGCTGCTCTCAGGGGCCGTGGCGGGTCTCGTGGGAATGCCTGAATTGCTCAACGGCCCTGATCACGCGTTCGGGCTCAACTTCCCCGCCGGGATCGGGTTCACCGGCATCGCGATCGCCTTGCTCGGCCGAAACAGCCCGCTGGGCATGGTCTTCGCCGCGTTGCTGTGGGCTGCGCTTGATGCATCATCGAATTCACTGCAGTCGGTTCAGGTGCCGCGGGAACTGGTGACGATCATGCAGGGCGTCATCGTGCTGTCCGTGGTGGTGGCCTACGAGTTCGTCAGGCGTTATCGATTGATCCTGGACGCCAGAGCGGTGGCCAGTGCGCTTGCAGCCCAGGCGTCGGCGAAGCAGGTGACGTCGAAATGAGCGCAGATTCCGATGTCGTAGTCCCCATGGCGTCGCCCGGCCGGCCCCGTCGCAAGCTCCGGCCCCTGCAGTGGCTCGGCATTGTTGTCCTTGGGCTCGCTGTGGTTTCGCTCGTCCGGGTACTGACCGGGGCGGACAACCTGGACTCCTCCGGCGCGATCGAAGCCGCGATCGTGGCCGCAACGCCGATCGCCCTGGCCGGCCTGTCCGGCCTGTGGTCGGAACGTGCCGGCGTGGTCAACATCGGTATCGAAGGCATGATGGTGCTCGGCACGTTCGGGGCGGGATTCGCCGGTTACCAGTGGGGTCCGTGGGCGGGCGTGTTCTTCGGCGCGGTGTGCGGACTGCTCGGTGGTCTCCTGCATGCCCTGGTCACCGTGACGGTGGGTGTCGACCACATCATCTCCGGCGTCGCGATCAACATCCTTGCTCCCGGCATCGCGCTCTACCTGTCCAAGTTGCTGTTCAGCGACGCCCCCGGCGGCGGACAGAAGCAATCCCCGCCGGTTCCCGACGTCGGCCGGATCACCCTGCCGGGGTTGTCCGACTGGCTGGGCACGGTGGAGGAGAAGGGAACCTTCTTCATCGCCGATGTCGCCGGGATCATTCGCGGGTGCACGACGAACCTCTCGCTGCTCACGGTGCTGGCCGTTCTGCTGATCGCGGGATCCGGTTGGGTGCTCTGGCGAACCAGGTTCGGTCTCCGATTGCGGTCGGTGGGTGAGGCGCCGTACGCGTCGGAGTCGTTGGGCGTCAATGTCTACCGCTACAAGTACGCGGCGGTGATGATTTCCGGGGCGCTCGCCGGACTGGCCGGCTCGTTCCTGGTGGTCGGCCTGAAGTATCAGGACGGTCAGACCAGTGGTCGCGGCTTCATCGGCCTCGCGTCGATGATCTTCGGGAACTGGCGGCCGGGCGGAATGGCGGCCGGCGCCGGACTTTTCGGTTACACCGGCGGTGTGCAGGTGTATGACGCCGACGGTTCAGCCATGCATGCCCTGCTGCTGATCATCGCCATAGCCCTGGCGGTGGTGGCATTCTTCCAGATCCGCGGCGGGCACATGGCGGTCGGCGGGGTCGCAGGGACGCTGGCCATCCTGTCCGTCATCTGGTTCCTGTCGACCGAGCGGCTCCCACCCGAGCTGGTACAGGCCGCCCCTTATGTGGTGACCCTGCTGGTGATGGGCCTGGCCTCGCAGAACCTCCGAATGCCGAAGGCGGACGGGCTGATCTACCGCAAGGGCGGCCATTGATGTGTGGCATGCCGGCCATGATCAATGTCTCGGACGAGTTTCGGTTGCCTGGTGACCAGAATCCTTCCGAAACGATGATCTTGAGCTGGGCGGCACGGTGAGTGAGCCGGTTGTGGTGGATTGGGACCTGCTGCGCGCCTTGGCGATCGATGCCGCCGGTTCGGCCTACTGCCCGTATTCGCACCTCCAGGTCGGGGCCGCAGCGATCGTCGACGACGGCCGGGTCATCGTCGGTTGCAACGTGGAGAACGCCTCCTACGGCCTTGGGCTGTGCGCCGAGTGCACCCTGGTCGGGCAACTGAGGTTGACCGGCGGCGGTCGGTTGGTCGCGCTGGCCTGCCGCTCCGGCACCGGCGAGCTGCTGATGCCGTGCGGGCGGTGCCGTCAGGTGATCTACGAGTTCGGCGGACCGTCGTTGATGGTGGACACCCCGACCGGACCGCAGACGATGACCTGGGTGTTGCCGGCCGCGTTCGGTCCGGAACACCTGCCAGTGGATGGAGGGACCTCGTGAGCACCTTCGCCGCGGTGGACGTGATCATTGCCAAGCGGGACCGCCGGGAGCTGACCGGCGAACAGATCGAATGGGTCATCGACGCCTACACCCACGGCGAGGTGGCCGAGGAGCAGATGTCAGCGCTGCTGATGGCCATCCTGCTCAACGGGATGAGCGGCACCGAGATCGCCCACTGGACGACGGCAATGCTCAATTCCGGGATCCGGATGGACCTCTCGCAGGTCGGCCGGCCGACCGTCGACAAGCACTCCACCGGCGGGGTGGGGGACAAGATCTCGCTGCCGCTGGCGCCGCTGGTCGCGGCCTGCGGAGCCGCCGTGCCGCAGTTGTCCGGCCGGGGCCTCGGCCACACCGGCGGAACACTGGACAAGATGGAGTCGATCCCCGGCTGGCGGGCGACCCTCAGCCCGGCGGAGATGACGGCCCAACTCGCCTCGGTCGGGGCCGTGATCTGTGCGGCGTCGGCGGACCTTGCGCCCGCGGACCGGAAGCTCTACGCCCTGCGTGACGTCACCGGCACGGTGGAATCGATCCCGATGATCGCCGCGTCGATCATGAGCAAGAAGATCGCCGAAGGCACCGGGGCGCTCGTGCTGGACGTGAAGGTCGGCTCGGGGGCCTTCATGAAACGGTCCGACCATGCCGCCGAGTTGGCCAGGACGATGGTGGAACTCGGTGCCAGGGAAGGGGTTCGGACCTCCGCGCTGCTCACCGACATGTCGACCCCGCTCGGTGTCGCGGTGGGCAACGCGATCGAGGTGGCCGAGTCGGTCGAGGTGCTGGCCGGGGGTGGCCCGGCGGACGTGGTGGAGCTGACGATCGCGCTGGCCCGGGAGATGGTCGCGCTGGCCGGCCTGGACGCCGACCCCGCCGATGTGCTGGCCTCCGGCCGGGCGATGGACAGCTGGCGGGCGATGGTGCAGGCCCAGGGCGGAGACCCGGACGCGGCGCTGCCGACGCCGAAGTTCCGGGAGATCGTGGTCGCCGACACCGCGGGTGTGGTGTCCCGGCTGGATGCGCTGTCGGTGGGTGTTGCGGCCTGGCGGCTGGGGGCCGGGCGGGCCCGCCGGGAGCACGACGTCCAGCAAGCGGCCGGCATCCTCTGCCGGGCCAAGCCCGGTGACGTCGTCGCGGTCGGGCAACCGCTGTTCGAACTGCACACCGACACCCCGGATCGCTTCCCGGCGGCGCTGGCCGACCTGGCCGATGCCGTCGACATCGCAGCCCTCGGCACCGTCGTCGGGAAGACACCGCTGGTGATGGAGGTCATCCGCGGCTGACCTGGCGGGGCTGTCTGTGGTGGAGCGGGATAGCGGCGTCAGTGGGCTGTGCTTCGACGGTCGCGTCCGGACACGCCCGGCCCGGGCCGGCTTCCGGGGCACGTGGTCGCTGACCGATGGCTGCAGTCGCCCTGATGCGGTAGATGAGCCCTTCCAGCCGGAGCCTGCCTGGCGTGTCGCGCTGCCCACCTCCCCCACCGCATTCCTGCGGTGGCCATCGGACCGGCGCAGCAGTGTTCACTCACGGCAGGTAACGTCCGCCGGATGCCGACACCGCTGACCGCCGAGACCATCGTCACCGCACCGAAGGTGTTGTTGCACGATCATCTGGACGGCGGCCTGCGACCCGCTACGTTGGTCGATCTGGCCGCCCAGGACGGGTACGACGGGCTGCCGACCACGGTGGTGCCCGATCTCGCCCGCTGGTTCTCCGAGTCCGCGTACTCCGGATCGCTCGAGCGTTATCTCGAGACGTTCGTACACACCACCGCCGTCATGCAGACCAGAGAATCGCTGATCAGGGTGGCCTCCGAGTGCGTGCAGGACCTGGCGACGGACGGGGTGGTCTACGCCGAGATCAGATTCGCTCCCGAACTGCACACCGAGCGGAACCTCACCCTGACCGAGGTGGTGCAGGCGGTACTGGACGGGGTCAGGGCCGGGACCACCGCGGCGGCCACCGCGGGGCATCGGATCCGTGCCAGGTTGCTGCTCACGGCGATGCGGCACGCCGCCAGGTCGCGCGAGATCGCCGAGCTCTGCATCGCTTTCCGGGACGACGAGGTCGCCGGCTTCGACATCGCCGGCGCAGAGGCCGGTTTCCCGCCCACCCGGCACCTGGACGCCTTCGAGTACCTGCGCCGGGAGAACGCCCACTTCACCATCCACGCCGGCGAGGCCTTCGGGCTGCCGTCGATCTGGGAGGCGTTGCAGTGGTGCGGCGCGGATCGGCTCGGTCACGGTGTCCGGATCGTCGACGACATCGCGATCCGGCCGGACGGCACCGCCGAGCTGGGCCGGCTTGCCGCCTATGTCCGGGACAAGCGGATCCCGCTGGAGATGGCGCCGACGTCCAACGTGCAGACCGGCGCCGCGACGTCGATCGCCGAGCACCCGATCGGACTGCTCACCGACCTGAAGTTCCGGGTCACCGTCAACACCGACAACCGGCTGATGTCCGGGTGCTCGATGAGCAGCGAGATGGCTGCGCTCAGCGAGGCTTTCGGATACGACTGGGACACCCTGCAGTGGTTCACGGTGAATGCCATGAAGTCCGCTTTCCTGCCGTTCGCGGAGCGGCTGGCGATCATCAACGAGCAGATCAAGCCTGGCTACGATCGGCTGCGCGCCGGATGACCTTGTCCAGCCCGCGTTTGATGGTGACCAACTCCGAGAGGGTGAGCGCCGACCCGAAGTGCCGGTCGATGCCGGCCAGGTAGGTGGCAGCGGCCTGCCGGAAAGCGGTGCGGCCGGCCTGCGTGAGAACCGCGTAGGCGGAACGACGATCGTCCGGATTCGCCTCCCGACGGACCAGGCCGGCAACGGACATCTCGTCGACCAACCGGCTCACCCTGGTCCGGCTCAACGTGACCCGCTCACCCAGTTCGGACATCCGCAGCCGACGGCCGGGTCCGTAGTTGATCTCCAGCAGAACGTCGTACCAGGCAAGAGGCAACTGGTGCGCCGCCTGCAGTTCCCGATCCAGCAGTGGCACCAGCGTCGCGTGCACCCGCAGCAGCGCGCCCCAGGCATCGGCAACAGTCCGGTCGGTTCCGGCATCGGGTCCCATCAATCCATCCTAGCCCTATTGCGTGCGTGCGCACACACCTGCTAGTGTGTGCGCACGCACCTAAACCGAGGAGGACGGAAATGACCACTCTGCTGCACATCTCGTCATCGCCAAGGGGCTCCAAGTCCGAGTCGCTGGCCATCGCCGAGACGTTCCTGGCCGGCTACCAGCAGGTTCATCCCGATGTCGAGATCGTCACCTGGGACCTGTGGGACGGGACCCTGCCGGAGTTCGGCCCCGCGGCGGCCGCCGCGAAGATGGCCGTCTTCGCCGGTGCCGACCCGATGGGGGAGGAGGCAACGGCGTGGCGCCGGGCCGAGCAGGCCTTCGAGAGGTTCGCGTCTGCGGACGCCTATCTGTTCAGCGTGCCGATGTGGAATGCCGGCATCCCCTACATCCTCAAGCAGTTCATCGACGTGGTGAGCCAGCCGGGCATGGTGTTCGGGTTCGACCCGGAGGCCGGGTACACCGGTCTGGTCACCGGGCGCAAGGCCGCCGTCGTCTACACCAGCGCGGTGTACGGACCCGGTCGTCCGGCGTCATTCGGGTCCGACTTCCAGGCCCCGTACCTGCGGGACTGGCTGAACTGGGCGGGTATCCAGGACGTCAGCGAGGTGGCCTTCCGGCCCAATCTGGCCACTGCCGATGCCGACATGGGCCGGCAGCAGGCGCATGCACAGGCGCGCGATCTGGCCAAGCAGTTCTGAGCTCCGTTGCTGCCGGGCGTGGATCAGCCGCGTTCGCCGTCCCAGTCCAGCGTCTCGGAGAACCGCTCCACCAGCACCGACCAGGCCGCGACCTCGTCGTCGTAGGGCGGGGCCGGTGCCTGCCGGTCGGCGTCCGGCTTGATGGTCGCGCTCACCAGGTTGCCCAGCGGGCTGGCCGTGCCGAGCGCTTCGGTGGTCTCGGTGTCACCCCGCTGCAGGGCGGAGTCGACGAGCAACTCGACCGCCAACTCGAGCTGCCGGCGGTCGACCGCATCCGGCCCCTCGAGCAGGGCCTTGTCCAGATCGTCTATCTGATAGGTGTTCTCGGGGCCGGCCAGCACCGCAGCCTCGCCGTCGGCGACGGCGGCCCGAATATCCGGCCAGGCCTCGAGTGTCGCCAGGGCGTGCTTCGGATGCGCCTCGGTCAGGTAGTTCTCCAGCTCCTCGGGTGAGGTGTAGATCTGGATCCGGCCGCCGCTGGACAGGAACACCGGATCCTCGCCCAGGTAACACCGCAGGGTGTAGCCGGTGCGGCCGCCGATGGTGATCTCCAGGCAGTCGACGCCGGTCTCGTCCCAGAACTCGAGATCCTCGTCGCGGTCCTCGTCGGATTCCTCCGGCGCCGCCTCCGGTTGTTTCTCGGCCGCACTGATCGCCGCGGCTTCCTCCTGGCCCATGGCCAGTGCCTCGGGGTCGACCTCCGGTGTGGTGACGATGGCATCGAGGGCATCGACCACCTCGTCCCAACGTTCGGCGACCACGGAACCGATCTCGTTCCAGAGCTTTTCGCCGTTGCGCCCGGTGAACGCCAGCTGCCCGGCGGAGAGCAGGCTGAAGCCGTCGGTCGCATTGAGCACGTTGTCGATGGCTTCCAGCCCGCACACCTCGGCCAGCGACCGGAGGATGGCGATGGTGTCGGTCAGCTCGGCCAACGTCCAGATGTCGGCCGGTTCGGAGACCAGCTCGGGGACGCCGACGATGTCGAAACGGTGGTCGTCATCGGGTACCAGCTCGTCGACCAGGAGCTCGGATGCCGCTTCCCACTCGGGATGATCGAGCAGATCGTGTTCGGTCGAGGTGCGAATGAACGCTGCCAGGTGCGCCGGGGTCGGGAAGACGTACAGATCGTCCCCGTGGCCGAGGAAGGCCTCCCAGTCCTCGCCGTCCTCCCGCCAGCTGGGGGCCCAGAGGGTCAACCCGTTTCCCGCGGTCAGGCCGAGCTCGATGGGAATGATGTCCGCTGCCACCGGCAGTCCTCTCAGTGCTGACTTTCGCGAATGGTGCTGGCTGGCGCCGCTTCGAACCGGGCGGCGCCAGCCTAACGGGTCACTGCCGTGGTACCGGCCTCCGGCGGCCGACACCTGTGCGGGAGATGGCCATCGAGTGGCAGCCCGCGACCGGATCAGGACATGATGGGATGCAGTCGGGAGGTGTACCGCCCAGGCGGTGCGTCACCGGTGTTGATCACGATCCGACGATGGCAGATGTGTTGCTGCCCTGGAGGCCACGATGCCCGAAAGCTCCGCAGACCCCGAAAGCGCCGCCGACACCGCAGCTGAGCAGGATGCCGACGGTACGGACGCTGCAGGTACCGACGCCGACGGTCCGGTCACCGAATCGGCCAAGGAGGTCTTCGCCGCGGCACTGGAGAAGAAGAAGGCCGCCGGACAGGCACGCAGCGCGCACCTGGACGGACATGGCGGAGTCGGCGGTGCGACGGCAAGTCACAAGGCGACCAGAACCTTCCGGCGCAAGTCCGGCTGACCCGTCCCCCCGTTCGGCTGAGGGGAGGCGCACGTGGCCCGGTGCCCGCACTGCTCGACCGACCAGCAGAACGGCAGGTTCTGCACGCAGTGCGGCGCGCGGATGCCCGATGCTGCCGATCCGGCCGACCCCTACGCTTCCAGCCCGACGGTGCACGAGCAGTCGCTCGCCGACCGCCTGCTGCAGCCGTCGGGGCCTGAAACGCCGCCGCCGACCCGGGAGTACCCGCCCTACGTCCCGCCGGTCGGGCCGTACGCCCCTCCGCCGGGGCAGCCCTCGTACCCCCCGTCGCAGCGTTCCGGGTCCGCCCGCCGGGGATGGTTGATCGCCGGCGCGGCGTTCCTGGTGGTGGCCGCAGTGGTGACCACCACGGTGTTGGTGCTGCAGCGCACGGGTGATTCCGGGTCCGCGACGACGACCACCGGCACCGGCGCCCCACAGATCGCCGGTCCGCCGACATCCGCCCGGCCCTCGGTGAGCGCCGAGAGCAAGGCGGTGGCGCCGGGTCGATCGGTGGGCGGGACCTCGTCGGCGGCCTCCGCGGTTTCGGCCACGACGACCGGTGCCGGCGCTGCGGGGTCCGGCGCGCCTGCATCGACCGCCGCACCAGCGTCGGCGTTGCCGTTGGGCGGCCCGCGGGTCGACATCGCCTGCGCCGAAGGCGGTTACATCGTGCAGGTGGCCTCCGAACTGGACCCGGCGACCTTCGAACAGCGGATCTCCGGGCTGCGGGCGGCGAGACAGCTGCCGCCGGACGCGAAGTGGGCGGAGGCGAACGCGTCCTGCGCGATCTTCACCTCGCAGGTCAATGTCCTGGTGCTCTATGCCGGGCCGTTCACCTCGCCCTACGACGCCTGCCCGGCCCGATTGGCCAGCCCGCCCGACGCCTTCATCAAGGGCACCACGCAGGCCAGTGCGAACGCCTTCGTGTCGTGCCTGTGTCCGGCGACAGTGGCGGAGCTCCCGGCCGTCAGCACGGTGGGTCAGCAGGGCGTCTGGGTGGGGGAGCTGCAGCGGGTCCTCGGCACCGCCCTCGATCTGGACGTCGGCCCGATCAACGCCGACCCGGCCACCGGTGATCATGGCAGCTGGGGCGTGTACACGGCGGGGACGGCAGCAGCGGTCGGGGCGTTCCAGGCGGCGAACGGCCTACCGGTCACCGACCAGGTGGACGCTGCCACCTGGTCGGCACTGCAGTCGAAGATCTGCTGACCGCGCTGTGACTTTCCGCGCTGTGAGTTCCGCGCTGGACTGACCGTGTCGGCTACAGCACCACGACCGAGCGCAGCACCTCGCCGCGGTGCATCTTGTCGAACGCCGACTCGATGTCGGTGATCGCGATCTTCTCCGAGACGAACTTGTCCAGCGGCAGCCGACCCTGCAGGAACAGCTCGCTGAGCACCGGGAAGTCGCGGCTGGGCAGGCAATCGCCGTACCACGACGACTTCAGCGAGCCACCGCGGCCGAAGAACTCCAGCAACGGCATCTCCAGCGTCATGGCCGGTGTCGGAACGCCGACCAGGACCACGGTGCCGGCCAGGTCACGGCCGTAGAACGCCTGCTTCCAGGTCTCCGGGCGGCCGACCGCGTCGATCGCCACGTCGACCCCGAACCCGTCGGTCAGCGCCTGGATCTGCTCGACGACGTCGCCGTCGGAGACCAGCACGGTGTGGGTGGCCCCGAACTCCTTGGCCAGCTCCAGCTTCCGGGCGTCGGTGTCGACGGCGATGATGGTGTGCGCGCCGACCAGGGCCGAGCCGGCGATCGCGGCGTCCCCGACACCGCCGCAGCCGATGACGGCGACCGAGTCGTTCCGGGTGACGCTGCCGGTGTTGATGGCGGCGCCGATTCCGGCCATCACTCCGCAGCCCAACAGACCCGCCACCTCGGGCGGGACGTCCGGATTGACCTTGGTGCACTGACCGGCGGCGACCAGCGTCTTCTCCACGAACGCACCGATGCCCAGCGCCGGGGACAGCACCGTGCCGTCGGCCAGGGTCATCTTCTGCTGGGCGTTGTGGGTGGCGAAGCAGTACCACGGACGGCCGCGCCGGCAGGCCCGGCAGGAACCGCAGACCGCGCGCCAGTTGAGGATGACGTAGTCACCGGGGGCGACGTCGGTCACCCCATCGCCGACCGCCTCGACGATGCCGGCGGCCTCGTGACCGAGCAGGTACGGGTAGTCGTCGCCGATACCGCCCTGCTTGTAGTGCAGATCGGTGTGGCACACCCCGCACGCCTGGACCTGCACGAGGGCCTCACCCGGTCCGGGATCCGGCACCAGGATGGTGGTCAGCTCGACCGGGGCATCCTTGCTGCGGGAGATGACGCCCTGGACCTCGTGCACCATTGCTTGCTCCTTCTGCCCGCGAACGGGCGCGCCGACTTCACCGTTCAAACCCTCGCGAGGGTAGCCGCCGCCGCCCCGCCGCGTGCCACCGTCCCGGCGCCGATCACGAACGCATGCGCGGCTCAACTCGTCGATTTCCGTCCCACGAGTCCCGAAACCGCCACGGTGATCAGCGCCGACGTATTTGATCGGCGCGGGGGAGGCTCAGGCGCGAGCGGCGATCTCCGTCATGCCGCTGCGGGAGACGTGCTTCACTCTGGCCCGGCCGTGCGGCAGGCCGGCGGCGAGCTCGTGCGCATCGAGCCGATCCCAGCCGGCGAAGTCGGTGACCGGGAGGCCTTTTTCGGCCAGCAGGGCATCGACCGCGGTGGCATCACGCCGGGGGGCCGGGACGAAGTCCGGCGCGTCGGCGAGCAGGTGGGCGATGGTCTCGGCGGCGTCGGACTTGGTGTGCCCGATCAGGCCGACCGGTCCGCGCTTCACCCAACCGGTGGCGTAGATCCCGGGCAGCGGGTCGCCGTCGAGGTCGAGCACCCGGCCGCCGTCGTTCGGCAGGACGAATCGCCGGGTGTCGAACGGCAGGTCCTCGATGGCCTCCGAGCGGTAGCCGACGGCGCGGTAGACCGCCTGCACGTCCCAGTCGGTGAAGTCACCGGTACCTCGAACGGTGCCGTCGCCATTGAGTTCCTGACGCTCCGTGCGCAGCCCCACGACTGCGCCGTCCGCGCCGATGATCTCGGTCGGGTTCTCCAGGAAGTGCAGGTGGATACGCCGATGCGGGCCCGGCTCCGGCTCGCGCATCGCCCAGTCGCTGAGCACGTCGACCACCATCCGCAGCGACTTGCTGCGGGACAGCGCGGCCTGGGACTCGGCGTCGAACTCCATGCCCTCCGGCGCCACCACGACCTGCACGTTCGGCGAGTGATCGAGTTCGCGCAGTTCGACCGGGGTGAACTTGGCCTGGGCCGGTCCACGACGGGCGAACATGTGGACGTCGGTGATCGCCGAATCGGCCAGCACCGCGTGCACGTGCGCAGGGATGTCGGTGGACAGCAGCTCCTGCGCGGTGCGGGCGAGCATCCGGGCAACGTCGAGGCCGACGTTGCCGACGCCGACCACGGCGACCGACCGCTGCTGCGACAGGTCCCAGGTCTGCTCCCGGTCCGGGTGGGAATCGTAGAACGCGACGAAGTCGGCCGCACCGTAGGAACGCTGCAGGTCCTCGCCCGGAATCCGCAGGGACCGGTCCTGCTCAGCGCCGGTGGCGAAGATGACCGCGTCGTAGAACTGACGCAGTTCGTCGACCTTGATGTCGATGCCGACGTGCACGTTGCCGATGAACCGGATGCGCTCGTTCTCCATCACCCGGTGCAGGGCGACGATGATCGCCTTGATCCGCGGGTGATCGGGGGCGACGCCGTATCGGATCAGGCCGTATGGGGTGGGCAGGCGGTCGAAGATGTCGACGGTCGCCGACGGATCCTTGGTGGTGAGGATGTCGGCGGCATAGATACCGGCCGGTCCGGCGCCGACGACGGCGACCCGTAGGGGCTGGGACATAACGACTCTCCTGAAAGTTAGGCAACCCTTCCATGCTAGGCAGACGGGGGGCGTGCGCAGTGCCATCGTGATCAAGGTCGCACGGTCGGTGAGCGTGCGAAGTGGCGCCCGTCACTCGGTCGGGTGGACGCGTCCGAGCAGCGTCCGGTGCTACTGAGCTACCGGTCGGGGTGTTGCTCGGTAGCGTCGGGTGTCGCTCAGTGCGGGTGGGGGTGGCTCGGGGGGTTGCTCAGTACGGGTGGTCGAGACGCCGGCTAGTAGCCGGTGCCGCCGGCCAGCGAGACGGCGCCGGTGGGGTGCCAGACGGTCTTGATCTCCAGGAACGCCCGGAGCCTGGCGGTCCCCGGATTACGGGAGAAATCCTGGGCGACCGGGGCGTGCACCCGCTTGACGGTGCCGGCGGCGGCCCGTTCCAGATCGGTCCGGAGTTGGCCGTCGGTGCCGGTGAGGTCCAGGGCGTTGACGTCGCCGTGGGCGGCCAGATGCGGCGCGATCTCGGCTGGGTCGCCGGTCAGAATGTTGACCACCCCGCCGGGCAGGTCGGAGGTGGCCAGCACCTCGGCCAGGGTCACCGCAGCCAACGGCTGGTGCTGGGCGGCGATCACCACCACGGAGTTGCCGGAGGTGATGATCGGCGCGACCACCGAGACCAGACCCAGCAGCGGATCCTGCTGCGGCGCGATCGCCGCGACCACGCCGGTCGGCTCCGGCGTGGAGAACGAGAAGAACGGCCCGGCAACCGGATTGGCCCCACCGAAGACGGCGGCCAGTTTGTCGGTCCATCCCGCGTAGTGCACGAGGCGGTCGATGGCCGCATCGACAGCGACACCATCCTCGCCGCGTCCGCCGAGCAGGTCGACGAACTGGGCGCGCCGCCCTTCCAGCATCTCGGCGATCCGATAGATCACCTGGCCCCGGTTGTAGGCGGTGGTGCCCGACCAGCCCTTGAACGCCTTGCGTGCGGCGACGACGGCATCCCGGGCGTCCTTGCGGGACCCCTGGGCGATGTTGGCCTTGATCGAACCGTCGATGCCGCCGGTGGCCGGGTAGGTACGGCCGGACTCCGACCGCGGGAAGGCTCCGCCCACATACAGCTTGTAGGTCTTGGTGACGCTCAATCTGGATTCGGATTGTCCTCCCGCGGCATATGACTGCGCACTCTGTCCAGTCACATCGTCATCTGACTGGTCAGCCTGTTCGACCACGGCCCGGGCGTCGTCCAGGGCAGCCGCCGCCGACAATTCGGCCGCCGCGGTCGCGAGCGCTTCATCGCTGCCCGACCGTGACTCGTCGGCCGATGCCTGCTGTCGGGATGCCGAGGTGACTGCCGGAGCGGGGACGGCGTCGTCATCGGTGTTCAGGTACGCACCGAGACCGGAACGCCCGCCCTCCCGGCCGAACCCGGATTCCTTGTAGCCACCGAAGGCTGCCGTCGGGTCGAAGCGGTTGAAGGTGTTCGCCCAGACGACGCCGGCCCGCAGCGAGTTGGCCATCCCGAGGATGCGGGAACCCTTCTCGGTCCACACCCCGGCGGAGAGCCCATAGGGGGTGTTGTTCGCCTTGGCGACCGCCTCGTCCGGGGTGCGGAAGGTGAGCACGGACAACACCGGCCCGAAGATCTCCTCCCTGGCGATCCGCATCGACTGCGACACCCGGGTGAACACGGTGGGCGGGAAGTAGAAACCCCGGTCCGGGATCGGACACGGCGAGGTCCACCGCTGCGCGCCCTCCGATTCACCGGTGTCGGTCAACGATCGGATGGTCGCCAGCTGCGAGGACGAGTTGATCGCGCCGATGTCGGTGTTCTTGTCCATCGGGTCGCCGAGCCGCAGGGTGGCGATCCGGGCCTGCAGCTTCTCGTTGACCTCGTCGGCGATCGACTCCTGCACCAGCAGCCGCGATCCCGCGCAACAGACGTGGCCCTGGTTGAAGAAGATCCCGTTCACGATGCCCTCGACCGCCTGGTCGACGGGAGCGTCGTCGAAGATGATGTTCGCCGCCTTGCCGCCGAGTTCCAGGGTGATCTTGCGCCCGGTGCCGGCGAGCGAGGACTGGATCAATTTGCCGACATCGGTCGATCCGGTGAAGGCCACCTTGTCGATGCCGGGATGGTTGACCAGAGCAGCGCCGATGTCACCGGCACCGGTGATGATGTTCACCACGCCCGGCGGGAGGTCGGCGTCGGCGATGATCTCGGCCAGCACCAGGATCGACAGCGGTGTGGTCTCCGCTGGCTTGATCACCACGGTGTTGCCCGCCGCGAGCGCCGGTGCGATCTTCCAGGCGGCCATCAGCAGCGGGAAGTTCCACGGGATCACCTGTCCTGCAACGCCCAACGATGCGGGAGCCGGCCCGAAACCGGCGTGCTGGAGCTTGTCGGCCCAGCCTGCGTGATAGAAGAAATGCGCCGATGCGGTCGGCACGTCGACGTCACGGGACTCCTTGATCGGCTTGCCGTTGTCCAAGGTCTCGACGACCGCGAGTTCGCGGGCTCGCTCGGCGATGCCGCGGGCGATCCGGTAGAGGTACTTGCCGCGTTCGGCGGGCGAGGTGCGCGACCAGACATCGTCGTAAGCGGTCCGGGCCGCGGCCACGGCCAGGTCGACATCGGCCGTCGAAGCGGTGCTGACCGTCGCCAGCGCCTCCTCGTTCGCCGGATTGATCGTCTTGACGTCGTCGCCGCGGCCGTCGACGAAACGCCCGCCGATGTACATCTGATACCGCTCGCGAAGGCGGCCGATGGCCGCCGATTCCGGAGCCGGGGCGTACTCCCAGTCCAGATGGCTGTGCGAGGTCTTGGTCGTGCTGGTCATCGAATTGTCCTCGGCTGTCATGGATCAGTCCACGGTCACATAGTCGGGACCGGAATAGTGGCCCTGCAGTTGGGTGCGGCGTTGCATCAGCAGATCGTTCAGCAGACTCGATGCGCCGAAGCGGAAGAGGAACGGGTCCAACCACTCCGGGCCGGCGATCTCCTTGACCGCCACCAGATATCGGATCGCGTCCTTGGTGTTGCGGATGCCACCGGCCGGCTTGACCGCCCGTCGCTCACCGGTTTGCTCGTACCAGTCGCGGACCGCTTGCAGCATCACGTGGGTGACCGGCAGGGTCGCGGCCGGCGAGATCTTCCCGGTCGACGTCTTGATGAAGTCGCCGCCGGCGAGCAGCGCCAGCCAGGACGCCCGCCGGACGTTGTCGTAGGTGGCCAGCTCCCCGGTCTCCAGGATCACCTTGAGCCGCGCGCCGCCGCAGGCCTGCTTGACCCGCACGATGTCGTCGAACACCCGGCCGTAACGGCCGGCGAGGAAGGCTCCACGGTCGATCACCATGTCGATCTCGGTGGCGCCGGCATCGACGGCGACCGCGGTATCGGCGAGGCGTACCTCCATGGAGGTACGACCGGTGGGGAAAGCCGTTGCCACCGAGGCGATCCCGACGCCGGAGCCGGCCAAGGCATCGACGGCGACGGACACCATGTCGGGATAGATGCACAACGCCGCGACGTGCGGGGTCTCCGGGTTGTTCGGATCCGGCCGGCGCGCCTTGGCCGCCAGCGTCCTGACCTTGCCCGGCGTGTCCGACCCTTCCAGCGTCGTCAGGTCGACCATCGAGATCGCCAGGTCGATCGCCGCGAGTTTCGATGCCTTCTTGATCGACCGGGTCGCCAGCCCGGCGGCCCGTTGCTCGACACCGACCGGGTCGACCCCGGGCAGCCCGTGCAGGAATCGGCGAAGTGACGCCTCGTCCTTGGCAACGTTCCGCAGGTGCGGGGGCAGCTCGGGGGCCAGGTCGCCGGTCGCTGTTCCCGGTGTCGCGGTTGTGCTCATGACCGCCATCGTAGGTCCGGGTGACAGGCGGCGGCCGGGTCGAATCGGGAGGAATACCGCAAACCGGAGAAGGGCGGCCCGCTGCCGGGCGACTCTGTAGCGTTCCCGGTGCCGTCACGTGCGCCGGGTGGGCGTCCGCCCGACCAGGACGCCCAGAAACCGCTGATAGAGGAGATCGACCATGGCCGCCCAGCATCTCGCTCCGCATCAGATTCCCGCCGATCTCGATGTCGTCGTGGTCGATCACCCACTGGCGACGGCGCGGTTGTCCACCATGCGCGATGCCCGCACCGACAACGCCACCTTCCGGGCGGCGTTGCGCGAACTCACCCTGATGCTGATCTACGAGGCGTCCCGCACCCTGCAGACGGAGCTGGTGCCGATCCACACGCCGGTGGCCCGCACCTCCGCGACCCGGCTCTCCAACCCGCCGCTGCTGGTGCCGGTGCTCCGGGCCGGGCTCGGCATGGCGGACCAGGCGCATGCGCTGATCCCGGAGGCCCAGATGGGTTTCGTCGGGCTGGCCCGCGACGAGGAGACCCTGCTGCCCACCCCCTACATGGAGTCGTTGCCGGAATCCCTGGCCGGTCGGCCGGTCTACGTGCTCGATCCGATGCTGGCCACCGGCGGGTCGATGGTGCACACGATCGAGCTGCTGATCGGTCGCGGCGCCACCGACGTCACGGCGATCTGCGCCCTGGCTGCGCCCGAGGGACTCGCAACGCTGGCCGCTGCCGACCTCGGCGTGCGGGTGGTCACCGCGTCGGTGGACGAGCGGCTCAACGACTCGGGCTACATCGTGCCCGGGCTGGGTGACGCGGGGGATCGCCAGTTCGGCGCCGTCTGATCGTCTTCCCCTGTCCGGCCGGTGTGGCGCCCCGCCGAAGCTGTCCGGTCTGCAACCATCCCGTTGGGGCGATACGTCCTCGTTTCGACTACGCGAGAGTAATGATCCGGCGCGGGTCGTCGGACGAACGAGCACGCAGAGCCGCGCAGGCGGCGGATCGAGGACATGAGCACAGGTGAGAACGATCAACCGGACCAAGGTCTTGTTCAGCGCGGCTGCGGCCGTCGCGGTACTGGCCGGCGTGACGGCGTGCGCCGGCAGCAGCAGCACCCCGCCTGCCGCAGGCAGTTCGTCCCCGGCCGCGTCCAGCTCGGCGGCCTCGCCGTCGTCGGGCAGCGCATCCCCGCGCAGTGGATCGTCGGGCAGTGCCTCCGCCGGAGCCTCGACCGTCCCCGCGGAACTGCAGGGCAACACGTTCGTCGCCACCGAGGTCACCGGCAGCTACACCATCGCCCCCGGTTCGTCGATCACGCTGACCTTTCAGGACGGCACCGTCGCAGCCCGCGCCGGATGCAACAGCATGTCGGGAGCGGTCGTCATCAAGGGCGACGTGCTCGTCGCCCCCACGCTCGCGTCCACGATGATGGCCTGCGAAGAGGCGCTGATGGAGCAGGACACCTGGTTCGCGGCGTTCCTCGCATCCTCGCCGACCTGGACCTATGCCGACGGCACGCTGACCCTGACGAACGGCACCGACACCGTCGTGTTCACCGATGCGCCCAGCGGCGCGGCGGCGCTGGAAGAGACCGGATGGAAGCTGGTCGGGCTGATCTCCAAGACCGCCACGGCGAACACGGTGTCGGCGATCAACCCGTCGCTGAGCGGCTGGATCAGGTTCTCCGGCGGCGAGACGGCGTTCAACACCACCTGCAACCTCGGCGGCGGCCCGGCCGAGGTCGGTCCGGAAACCATCACGTTCGGCGCGTTGCGTCTGACCCGGATCTTCTGTGACGGCCCCAGCGGTGCGACCGAGCAGGTGATGACGACCGTGCTGCAGGGCACCACCACGTACCGGGTCGCCGATCAGGCCTCCGGTGGGACCCTGGAGATCATGTCCGAGGACGGCACCGCGGGACTGCAGTTCGTGCCCGATCCCACCGCCGGCGCGGACGCCTTCGCCTCAACAAGTGAGAGCGGCTCGAGCACCACGTCATCGTCCGGCGGCTGAGCCAAACCGACGGGTCAGGGTGACCTACGAGGACAGCCCGATCGCTGCGGCGATCTCGTCGGAGAGGGTGGACATCCTGGTCCGGGCCTGCGCCTTCAGCTCGTCGAGGTCGGCGCCGTCCGGCACCGCCGTGGTGAGCTGGAGGTAGGCCTTCAGTTTCGGCTCCGTGCCGGACGGCCGGATGACCACCCTGACGTCGGCCGTCCGCAATCGGATGCCGTCGGTCAGCGGCAGCAGATCGGTGACCTCATCGACCGGGGCGCCCAGCAGGGTGTCCGGGGCGGATCTGCGCAGCCGGGCCATCGCGTCGGCGATCTGGGTGAGGTCCGAGACCCGCACCGAGTACTGCCCGGTGACGAAAAGGCCGTGCGCGCGGGCCAACTCGTCGAGTCGATCCTGCAGACCGGCGCCGGTGGCCGCCAGTCCGGCCAGCAGATCGCAGGCCAGCACCGCGGCGGAGATCCCGTCCTTGTCCCGGACCTGCCCAGGATCGACGCAGAGGCCGAGCGCCTCCTCGTACCCGAAGACCAGCCCGGTGCCTGCGCCGTCGCCGGCCCGAACGATCCACTTGAATCCGGTCAGGGTCTCGTCGTACCGCGCGTCATGGGAGGCGGCGATCCGGCCGAGCAACTCCGCGGAGACGATGGTGGTCGCCACCAGCGGGTCGGGGTGCTCGACGCGGTTCAGCGAGCGCAGGACGTGATCGCCGAGCAACGCGCCGGATTCGTCGCCGGTCAACATCCGCCACCCGCCACCGGGCCGCGGCACACCGAGCGCACAGCGATCGGCGTCCGGGTCGAGGGCGATGGCGATCCCGGCGTCGACCCGTTCGGCCAGCTGCAGCAACAGGTCGGTCGCGCCGTGCTCTTCCGGGTTCGGAAAGGGAACTGTCGGGAAGTCGCCGTCCGGTGCGGATTGTTCGGACACCACGTGCACATCGGTGAATCCCGCGAGATGCAATGCCTTGACGGCACTCTCACCGCCCACACCGTGCATCGGGGTGATCGCCACCCTGACCGCCGACGCGGCGGCGGCGGTGGACTCGGCCAGTGAGCCGACCCGGTCGAGGTAGGCCTGCACCAGCTCGTCGGGCCACGGCAGTGGGTGGCCGTCGGCATCGATACTGCGGGCGGGACGGGTGGCGGCGATGGCGCGCTCGATCCGGACGTCCTCCGGGCCGACCAGTTGGGCGCCCTGATCCAGGTACACCTTCAAGCCGTTGTCCTGCGGCGGGTTGTGCGATGCCGTCACCTGGAGGCCGGCCACCGCCCCGAGATGCCGGACCGCGAACGCGGTGATCGGGGTGGGCAACGGCCCGGGTGCCAGCAGCACCGAAAAGCCGGCAGCAGCAAGCACTCCCGCCACGTCGGCGGCGAACTCGGCGGAGCGGTGCCGGGCGTCGAAGCCGACCACCACCTGCCTTCCGCGGCTGCCGCCGGCGATCAGGTGGGCGGCTATCCCGGCGGCGGCGCGTCGCACAACGGCCAGGTTCATCCCGGCCGGACCGGCCCGCAGCGGACCACGCAGGCCGGCCGTTCCGAAGGTGAGCGGTGCCCGCATCCGATCCTGCAGGTCGGCCACCGCATCCGGGACACCTGCCATGGCATTGGCCAGTACCCGCTGCAACTCGGCCCGGTCGTCCGGCGACGGGTCGTCGGCGATCCACCGGATGGTGGCGTCCCGCAGCGCCGGAGTCAGGGTCCGATCCGAACCGGTGGCCGACGACGTCACGCGCGGGCGACCAGTTCGGCGAGCAGATCACCCATCGCCACCGCCGCAGCACGCCCGGTCGCCAGCACCTCCTCATGGTTGAGCGGTTCGCCCGACATTCCGGCGGCCAGGTTCGTCACCAGCGACAGACCGAATACCTCGGCGCCGGCTTCCCGGGCGGCGATGGCCTCGAGCACGGTGGACATGCCCACCAGATCCGCGCCCAGCGTGCGCAACATCCTGATCTCGGCGGGGGTTTCGAAGTGCGGTCCAGGCAGCTGGGCGTACACGCCCTCGGTCAAATCGGGTTTGATCTCCAGAGCCAGGGCGCGCAGGCGTGGCGAGTACAGGTCGGTCAGGTCGACGAAGTTCGCACCCTCGATCGGTGAGGTGGCCGTCAGGTTGAGATGGTCGGAGATCAGCACCGGATCACCCGGCGTCATGCCCTCCCGCAGGCCACCGGCGGCATTGGTCAGCACCACCAGCCGGGCGCCGGCGGCCACCGCGGTCCGCACCCCGTGCGCCACCGCGCCCACCCCGCGGCCCTCGTACAGATGAGTGCGGCCGAGCAGCACCAGCGCACGCTTGTCGCCGATCGGGATCGACCTGATCCGGCCCGAGTGCCCGGCCACCACCGGGGGTGAGAATCCGGGCAGTGTGGCGACATCGATGTCGGCGGTGGCAGTTCCGAGCCGGTCGGCGGCCGGAACCCACCCCGAACCCATGATCAGCGCAACGTCGTGGTGCAGGACCCCGGTCGCACGGGCCAACGCCCCGGCGGCTTCCTCGGCCTTGGCTCTTGACTCGGTCTGGGCATCGGTCGACATTCACCGGAGCGTAGTGCCAAGCCCCGTCTGCCCGCCGGGGTGAACCGGATCTTCGGCGACAGTCAGCCTGCGGCGGGCGGATCGTCACCGGGTGTCGCCGGCTGGCTGATCGACGACGGCGACGACGCGCCGTCGGTGGCGACGTCGGCGATGAAGCGCACCCCGAAGAACCCGACGACCGCCGCGATCAACGCGACCAGCACCGCTGCCAACACCCGCAGCTTGGAGGACTGCTCCGGCGCGGCAAGCGGCAGTGGCGCGAGGGACGCCGCGTCCGCCTGTGCCCACGGCGGCGGTGGCAGGGCCGGCTGGCCGGCGACGTAGGGCGATGCCGCGGGGGGCGAGAACTGTTGCTGGTGAGGGGCATTGGCGGCCGGGCCCGGGGTGACGGGCGGTCGCTGGGAAGCTGTTCTGTCGGCAACCGGGTAACCGGTCCGGCGACTGTCGGTCACCCAGGGCGGCGGCACCGGTGGTCCGGTCGATGCGTCGGCCGGCGATGTCGCCGCAGGCCGACCGGCGGGCCGGCCATGGACCGGCGGCGGAGCGCCGCGCCGAGACGTGGGGTGCGGGACGAACGAGGGCCTCGCACCGGCGGGGCCGGTGCCCGTCTGGTCCTCCCGCGGAATCCTGGTGATCACCGACAGATTGGTCCCGGAGGGGTCGTCGGCGATGCCGCGCATGATGGTCAGCGCCCGGTCGATCCGCATACGCAGCGTCGGCGTCTTGACCAGCAGGCCGGAGACCACGGCACCGAGCCGGCCGGCGTGCGGATGGGCCGGAACGGGGTCCTTGACGACGGAGGTCAGGGTGGCGATGGCGGTGCCCTGGTCGAACGGCGGTCGACCCTCGACGCAGGCGAACAGCAGCCCGCCCAGGCTCCAGGCGTCCGAGATCGGTCCGGCCGGAACGCCGTTGGCCACCTCGGGGGCGATGTAGGCGGGGGATCCCAACAGCAGGCCGGTTGCCGTCAACGCCGGATCAGCCGAGCTGCGGGCGATGCCGAAATCGGTGAGCTTGATCCGGCCGTCGTCGCAGATCAACACGTTGCCGGGCTTGACGTCTCGGTGGGTGATGCCAGCAGCGTGCGCGGCGATGAGACCGGAGGCCACCGCCACCCCGACCGTTGCCGCCTGGCCGTCCGGCAGCCGGCCGACCTTGCGCAGGATTTCGGCCAGCGACCTGGAATGCAGCAGCTCCATCACGATCACCGGCCCGTTGTCCAGGGTCAGGATGTCGAAAAGGGTGATGACGTAAGGGTTCGACAGCGCGGCGATGGCCCGCGCCTCACGGAGCGTGCGATGTTCGAGCTGCGCCCGTTCGGCCGCGGGGGTGCCGGGCGGGAAGTCGATCTCCTTGATGGCCACCTGCCGGTGCAGGACCTGGTCGGTCGCCGACCACACGGTCCCCATCGAACCCTTGCCGATCACGGCATCCAGTCGATACCGGCCGGCGAGCACCCGCGGGTTGTCCGGCGGCGAATCACCGCGAGCCGGGGTGCCGTCGCGTCGCCGGGGATCGGCTGGCGGCGGGGCGGGGGTGGGCACTCCGTCATCCTGCCAAAGCCGGGTCGTTTCAGGACCCGGCTCGACCTGTGAACTCGTGATGTCGCACACCACCGCGACCTATCACCCGATCGCCGCAGGCGGTGGGGTTTGTTCATCCGAACGGTGTGTCATTGCGTGATTACAATCGGTGCACTCTTTGCCGACATTTCCGCCACCGACAGCTGCTGGCACCGCTGTCCGACCGCGAGGCGCCAGATGAGCGGACCGGTTGAGGCCGCCGATCAGCGCGGCACCCCGCCTTCCTCCGGCACCCACGCATCCGCAGCGCACCTGCGGGTCTCCGCGCTGCCGGAGTCGGTGATGCCGACCGCTGTGGTGCCGGCCTCTGTCCTTCCGGTGCAGCAGCGCCGGCCGACCGCGACGCCGCTTCCCGCTCATCGCCGCAACTTCAGGTTCCTGGCCGGCGAAGGCATCGCCTCCAATCTGTCGTATCAGCTGACTGCGGCCGGCGTCGTCCTACCCTTCATCTGCATCGCTCTCGGCGGCTCGCCGCTGTTGGCCGCGTTGATCCTGCCGTTCAACACCATGGCCGGGATTGTCGGCACGGCGCTGGCGCCGCCACTGCTGGCCCGACGTCGGTCGAACACCGCCGCGCTGGCCGGCCTTGTCGGGCTGACGGGGCTGATCACCGTCGGCAATGCGCTGGGCAGCGAGCTCGTTCCGGATGCAATGGCGTTCGGATTCCTGCTGACCGGCGCCGCGTTGGGCATCGTCGGTGGCGTCACGTCGGTGTGCTTCGTCGATGTGGCAGCGGCCAGCCTGCATCCCAGTTACCAGTCCCGGCTGCCGATCCTGAAGAGCACCATCGCCGCGGTGCTGGTCCTTATCGTCACCGCCTCCGACTACATCTTCTCCGCTCGGCCGGACGGTCCGGCATCGCACATCGGACTGCTCTGGATCGGTTCCGCCGCGCTTTTCGTCGCAGCGATCTGTTGCCTGTTCATCACTCCGATCAGTCCGGCGACCCTGACCAGGGTGACCGTTCTCCGATCGCTCGAGCTGGGCATGATGATGCTGCGACGGATGCAATGGTTTCGCAGATACCTTGTCGTGCAGGTGCTTTTTCTGTCGGTGACGCTGGGAACGAGTTTCTACAGCGCGCACGGTGCGTCGGTGAACGGCTCGCAGCACGGCAGCCTGCACATCATCGTCGCGTGCACGTCGATCGGGTTGGTGGTCTTCTCGGCGGTCTGGTCCCGGGTGCGGAGGTTCGCCGAACTGCGTTACATGTACCTGGCCGCCGGGGTGCTGAGCACGCTTGCCGGGATCCTGTGCGTGGTGGTCAACGTCGTTCCGAACAGCACCGCCACCCCATGGATCTTCGGCGTCGTGTTGGCGCTGTCGGCGATGGCAGCGCTGGCGGTGTCAAGTTCGAAGCAGTTCTGGCTGATGCGGAGTCTGACGGTGAATCGACTCGCCGTGATCGGCTTCAGTCAACTGGTCACCGCGGTCGCCACGACGCTGGCCGCGCTCGGATTGGGCGTCCTCTCGCACCTGCAGGGCGTGATCTGGCCGGTTTACTGCGTCGTCGGTATCGACCTGCTGGCCATGGCCGCGATCAGGTGGGTGCCTGCTCTTGCCCTCGACGGTCGACCACGTTGACGGTGAGGTCTGTGCCGCGCGGTTCCCCGGGACCGGATCGCCCGAACCTGACGCCGGGCGTCAACCTTCGTCGAACGCCCGCAGGATGCTGTCGGCAGCGCTCGGCGCCGGGGTGGCATTGGCGAGCACCTCGGTGCGCAGTCGCTGCGCCGCGGCAACCACGGCCGGTGATCGACGGAGCCGTTGGTCCAGCTCGTCGCGGACGAGCGACCAGGTCAGCTCCCAGCGTTGGCTGGATCGCTTCTGCGCCAGGCCGTCGGCGCCGAGCCGGTCCCGGTGCTGCAGCACCGTTGCCCACACCTTGTCGACGCCGTCGCCGGTCAGCCCGGAGCAGGTCAACACCGGTGGCGTCCACCCACCGTGGCCACCGCGAACCAGCCGCAGGGCGCCGGCCAGATCCCGCGCGGCGGCCTTGGCCTCGGTCACCCGGTCGCCGTCCGCCTTGTTGATCGCGAGCACGTCGGCAATCTCCAACACGCCCTTCTTGATGCCCTGCAACTGATCTCCCGAACGGGCCAGGCCCAGCAGCAGGAAACTGTCGACCATCCCGGCGACGGTCGTCTCCGACTGACCGACCCCGACGGTCTCGACCAGCACCACGTCATAGCCGCCGCCCTCGAGCACCGTGATCGTCTGCGCGGTGGCCCTGGCCACCCCGCCGAGGGTGCCGGCGGTCGGGGACGGCCGGATGTAGGCCCGCGGGTTCGCCGCCAGGGTCGGCATCCGGGTCTTGTCGCCGAGCACGGAGCCGCCGGTCCGGACGCTGGACGGATCGACCGCCAGCACCCCGACGCGATGGCCGGCCGCAGTCAGCTGTGACCCGAGCGACTCGACGAACGTCGATTTGCCGACGCCCGGAACGCCGGAGATACCGACCCGGATCGCGCTCCCGCCGGCGGTCGACAGCGCGATGAGCAATTCCCTGGATGCCAGGCGGTGGTCCGCCCTGGTCGACTCCACCAGGGTGATCGCCCTGGACAGCGCCGTGCGGGATCCGGCCAGCACCTCGGCCGCGAGCTTGCGTGGATCGGGGGACGTCAGACCGGAACCTCCCAGGTGTGCACCGGCTCGTTGGAGTGCATGCCCTTGGAGTACAGCTTGAGCATCTCGGTCAGCGCGGCATCCCGGTCCAGGCCGCGGTTCTCGAAGGCGGCCACGGTCTCCACCTGCCACCAGGCGCCGTTGCGTCGGGACGTGCAGCGATCCCGGACGATACCCAGGTACCGGTTGCGGGCCTCGGCGGACACCCCCCAGCGGGCCAACCCCTCGTCGGCCTTGGGCAGCAGGTCGCGCAGGATCAATTCGTCCCAGCTGACCTCGCCGAAACCCGGCCAGTAGAAGACGGCGTCGACCCCCAGCCGTGATCCGGCATCGAAGTTCGCCTTCGCGGCGTCGAACGACATCTTGGTCCAGACCGGCCGGTCCTCGGAGGCCAGCACGGTCAGGGCGCCGTAGTAGAAGGCCGCGTTCGCCAGCACGTCCACCACGGTCGGTCCGGCCGGCAGCACCCTGTTCTCCACCCGCAGGTGCGGGCGCCCGTCGACGACGTCGTACACCGGGCGGTTCCAGCGGTACACGGTGCCGTTGTGCAGCCGGAGTTCCTGCAACCGCGGCGCATGCCCGGAGGCCAGCACCGCCTCCGGGTCCTCGTCGGTGGTCTCCGGCAGCAGCGCCGGGAAGTACCGCACGTTCTCCTCGAAGAGATCGAAGATGGAGGTGATCCACCGCTCGCCGAAGAACACCGGCGGCCGCACGCCCTGATTGCGCAGCTCGGGGGAGCGGGTGTCGGTGGCCTGCAGGAACAGCTCCGTGCGGGTCTCGGCCCACAGCCGTTTCCCGAACAGGAACGGCGAGTTGGCCCCGAGCGCCATCTGCGGACCGGCCAGCGCCTGGGCGGCGTTCCAGGCGGTGGGAAAGTCCGCGGGGGAGACCTGCAGGTGCAGCTGCACCGAGGTGCAGGCCGACTCCGGTGCAATGGTGTCGGCGTACATCTGCAGGTGCTCGTGCTCGAGGTCGGGCCCGGTGATGTCGAGCTCCAGATCCTCCCGGCGGGCGGCGAACACCGCCTCGTCCAAGGCCTGGTACCGCGGGTTGGCGCTCATCCAGTCGGTCTCGAAGTGCTCGGTGCGCAGCGTCGGCAGGATCCCGATCATGATGATCTCCGCGCCGGTCTCATTGGCGCGCGATTCGGCATGGTCCAGGGAGGCCCGCAGCATCGTCTCGAGCTCGGTCATCGAGTCGCCGGACAGTCCTCGCGGCGGGACGTTGAACTCGATGTTGTACCGGCCCAGCTCGGTCTGGAAGTCCGGGTCGGCGATCGCCTCCAGCACCGCGGCGTTGCTCATGTCCGGTTGCCACTTGCCGTCGACCAGGTTCAGCTCGATCTCCAGGCCGGTCATCGGTTCGCCGAAGTCGAAGGAATGTTCGACCAGCATGCGTTCGAAGACATCAAGACAACGCCGGACCTTGGTGCGATACGCCTGTCGTTGCTCGCGCGTGTAGGTCGTCGCCGCGATGTCGTCACCCATGGTGTGGTCCTCCTGAGCGCGGAGCAGAGACGCCGGTCGGCGCGGGGCCGTGGGATTACCCAACCACAGGCCGGCTGAGCGTCGCGACCGGTGCCTTTTCGCGCGGCCCGGCGGGATCGAGGGTGTGGCGTGCACGCGGTGCGGGGGGCCTTAGAGTCAAGTCTTTCCGGAAAACTTTCACCAGGGCAGGAGGCTGACGAACGCGGATGGAGACTCCGATGATCGAGCTGGCGCCGCCGCTGGTCCCCGACCCTGACGACGTGCTCGACCTCGGTGCCGGCCGCGGCCCGCTCTGGCTCGACGACATGCTCCGCACGGACCTGCCGGAGCTGGTCCGGATCAGGCGGCGGGTGCACTCCCACCCCGAGCTGGGGCGTCGGGAGTCGGCCACCAGCGCGCTGATCCTGCGCACCCTGGATGCGGACGGCATCAAGGCCAAGCTGATGCCGACCGGCACCGGGGTGATCGCGGAGGTCGGCTCTGGCGAGAAGGTGGTCGGCCTGCGGGCCGACATCGACGCGCTGCCGCTCAACGAGTCGACCGGCCTGAGCTTCGCCTCCACCCTGCCCAACGTCGCCCACGCCTGCGGCCACGATGTGCACCTGACGGTGCTGCTGGGCGCCGCGCGGGCGCTGGCCCGGGCGGGGGATCTCGGTGGTCGGGTCCGGTTGATCTTCCAGCCGGCCGAGGAGGTCTTCCCGGGCGGCTCGCACGACGTGATCGCCGCCGGAGGGCTGGACGGGCTGAGCCGGCTGTTCGCCCTGCACTGCGATCCGCGGTTGCAGGTCGGCTATGTCGGGCTGAAGTCCGGCGCGATCACCTCGACCTCCGATCAGCTCGAGCTGCGGATCTCGGGCGCGGGTGGTCACACGTCACGCCCGCACCTGACCACCGACCTGATCTATGCCCTCGGCACCGTGATCACCGGGCTGCCGGCGCTGCTCACCAGGAGACTTGACCCCCGTGCTTCGGCGGTGATGGTCTGGGGCGCAGTGCATGCCGGTGAGGCGGCCAACGCCATCCCGCGGGACGGGGTGTTGCGCGGAACCCTGCGGCTGATGGACCGCAGAGCCTGGGACGCCGCCGAATCGCTGGTCCGTGAGCTGGTCGCGCAGCTGCTGGCACCCACCGGTGCCGCCTTCGAACTCGATTACTTCCGGGGCGTCCCGCCGGTGGAGAACGAGCAGGTCTCGACCGACCTGATGCGGACCGCGGCGCAACGCGCACTCGGTGCCGAAGCCGCCCGTCCGGCCGAACAGTCGACCGGCGCAGAGGATTTCGCGGTTTTCCTGGAACAGGTGCCCGGATCACTCGCCCGGCTGGGGGTGTGGGACGGGGTCGGTCCGAGGGTTGATCTGCATTCCTCCCGGTTCACCGCCGACGAGCGGGCGATCGCAGCCGGTATCCGGTTGATGGCCCACACCGCGGTCGCCGCCCTCGCCCACTGACAGCCGGTGCCGGCTCAGGTCAACAGGTTGTGCCGCAGCCCGAGCAGCACCGCATGCGCGCGGTCGCGCGCGCCGAGCTTGCCGAACAGTCGCCTGGCATGGGTCTTGATGGTGTCCTCGGAGAGATACAGCTCGCGGCCGATCTCGCCGTTCGACCGGCCGCCACTCATCCCGCGCAGCACCTGCAGTTCGCGCTCGGTCAACGAGGCGACCACCCGGCCGTTCTGCTCGGTCGGCAGGCTGGCCACCGCGGGAACACCGGTACCGGTGCTCGACACCGGATCCCACACCATCAGGCCGCGTGCGCCACGGGCGACCGCGACGGCCATCGGTTCGACGTCCGGTGCGGAGCCGTAGGCGATCACCACTGCCGACGGATGCAGGCCGAGCAGCAGGGCGGTCGCTTCCAGTCCGGTCGTCTTGCCGCGCCGGACGCTGACCAGGACCAGATCGGGCCGCTGTTCGATGTAGGCATCGGCCAGGCCGAAAGCGTCTGTCACGCAAGTGATCTGCACAGCTTCCGGCAGGCCGGTGACGCGTTCGGAGATCGCTCGGGACACTGCCGGACGCTCGTCGCAGAGCACCACGTTGCGAACCCCGGCGAACGGCGGGCCGGCCATCAGCTCCGTCATGACGCCGCCCCGACAACTACCACCCACGCCAACGACTGCAGCGACATCCAAACTCCCCCTCGAGTCCAAACCCCTCAACGAGTCGAAACTACTCCCAGTAGCTGACTCCGTACGGAGTGTAGCAATCGTATGGTCGCTCCGGGCCCCCTGAAGATCACGGATTGGCGGCGGTCAGGCGCGCCTTGGGAAGGTGGTCACCGATCGGGTTGGATCCACCGGAACGATCTGCTGACGATCGCCCGCAGGGCGTCCTGATCGACGTCCGCCACCCGCTTCACGTAGAGACAAGCCTTGCCGGTGCTGTGCGGTCCCAACTGCGGCAACAGGTCGGAGTACTCGTCGAAACCGCCGCTGACATACAGCACACTGTTGGTTTTCCGCGGCGCGAAGCCGATGGTGAAGTTGTCCAGCCCGCGACCCGATGCATACCGCAGGTGCTGGTGTCCGAACCCGATGATCGAGCTGCCCCACATCGTCGGGTCCTCCCCGGTCACCTCGCGCATCAGCGTCAGCAACGTCTGCGCGTCGGTCCGGCGATTGTCGTCCTCGATGCCGGCGACAAAGGCGTCGACGTCACCATCGTTGGCCACGGTCTTGTTCTGGTCCGCCACGACGCGACCCTAACCCGACCGACCCGTCCGACGACCCCGCCGTCCGAGTGCTATCAGGGTGAATCCGACCAGCAGCAGGCCAAGGGCCGCCACGACGATCCGGTCCGCAGCGAAGCCGGTGTTCGGCATGGTTCCGCCGGAAACAGATGGCGGTGCAACGGGTCCAGGGTTCGGCGCAGGCGGGTTCGGCGCCGGTGGGATCGGTGAGGGTGGCAGCGGTGGCTCCGGACCGGGCGGCGGAGTGGGTTCGTCGGGATTCACCCGCACCGCCGCCTGGGCGGAGATCGGCTGCGGCGCGTCGGCGGTGCTCGCGACGACCGTGTTGACCCGATCGCCCGCCACCGGGAACGACAGGACGACGGTCAGCACCGCGGGCACACCGGCAGCCACCGTACCGACGGTCCACACGTTGCCGTCGGCGTCATAGGTTCCCTGGCTGACCTCCGTCGAACCGATCCCGGCGCCGTCCGGCAGCTGCTCGGTCACCGAGACCCCAAGGGCTGCAGACGGTCCGGTGTTGCTCACGGTGACGGTGTAGGTGACGGGGGCGTCGATGGCGACCTCGTCGACGTCGGCCGTCTTGGCCAGGGTCAGGGTGCCCTGCACGCCGATCGGGGCCGCGGCGGCGCTGGTGTTGTTCGCGGGATCGACGTCCAGCGGCGTCGCGGTGACCGAGGCCGTGTTCGTCAGCACCCCGCGCGCGACCGGGTCGACCGCCGCCGAGATGACCCGGGTGGCAGTGCCGTCGACCGCCAGTTCGCCGACCGCGCAGGTGATGGTGCCGGTCAGCAGTGAGCAGTCGGCCGGCAGCACCGGCTCGGTGACCCCGGCCGGCAGCGGATCGGTCAGCACCACGTCCGGCGCCACCGCGGGGCCGGCGTTGCCGACCTCGATGGTCCATTCCACCGTCCCGCCGGCAACCGGCGGGCCGCTGACCGACTTGACGACCGAGAGATCTGCAGCTGCAACCACTGTCGCGACCGCCTGGGCCGTGTTGTTCTCCGGGTCCGCGTCGTCGGGACTGGTGGCCGACGCGGCATTGGTCAGCTGACCCTGAGTCGACGGGTCGACGGTCGCGGTGATCAACAGCTCCGCGGTCTGGTCGATTGCGAGATCACCGAGCAGGCAGAGCACCGCGGGCTCTCCGGAACAACTGCCCGTTGCCCCGCTCAGTTCGGTCGTCGACAGGGTGACGCCGGCCGGCAGGGTGTCCAGCAGTGCGACGTTCCGGGCGGTGCCGGGGCCGGAATTGGTGACCGTGACCGTCCAGCCGATCGGCCCGCCTGGTGCGACCTCGTCCGCGTCGACGGTCTTGGTGACCGCCAGATCAGCGGGTGAGGTGGGCGCGTTGATCGAGTCGCTGTTGTTGTCCAGGTTCGGGTCGGAGGTTGCCGATGTCACGGTCGCGGTGTTGGACACCGAGCCTGCCGGGACGTCCGCGGCCACCGTCGCGGTCACTGTCACCACCATCGACCCTGCGGGATCCAGCGCATCTGCGGTGCAGAGCAACGCGGTGCCGCCGGTGATGGCGCAGGTTCCGGCGGTGGGCGTCGCGACGACATCGGTCAACCCCGGGGGCAGGCTGTCGAGGATCGTGACGGACTGCGCCGTTGACGGCCCGGCGTTGGCGACCGTGAGCATGAAGGTCACCGCCTGGCCGGGGACCACCGGGTCCGGGGTGACCGTCTTGATCATCGACAGATCGGCGCTGGCCGCGACGTCGGTGCTGGCGGTCGCGGAGTTGTTGTCGCCCTGCGGGTCCGGGGTGTCCGAGGTGACCGAGGCGGTGTTCGACACCGGCGCCGTCGCGTTGGCCTCCACGGTGCCGACAACAGCGATGGTGACGGTTTCTCCCGGCGCCAGGTCGCCGAGGTCGCAGACGCCTGCGGCGCAGGAACCGGTCGACGGAGTTGCGGTCAGTCCGGTGACCCCGGTGGGGGTGGGGTCGGAGACCGTGACCTGACGCGCCACCGACGGGCCGTTGTTGGTGACTGTGACCGTCCAGCCGATCGCGGATCCGGCGGTCACCTCATCGGCCGTGCCGACCTTGGTGACGGCAAGGTCGGCCGAGCCGACCACCGGCGTGGTCGAAGTCGCGGAGTTGTTACCGGTCACCGGATCCGTCGTCGGCGAGGAGACCGATGCCGTGTTGGCCAGGGTCGGGTCGGCAAACCCGGCGTCGAGCAGGCCGGAGACGGTCAGGGTGATCGCGTTCCCGTTGCCGGGCAGCAGGTCTCCCAGCGAGCAGGTTCCGGCCGGGCAGGTCAGCGGGCCGCCGGGACCGGTGACGGTCACCCCGGTCAGCCCGGTCGGGGCGATGTCGGTCAACGAGACCTGCGAGGCCGCCGACGGTCCGTTGTTCACCACGGTGACGGTCCAGGATGCCTGCTGCCCGGGGACGACGGTCGCGGAGTCGGCGACCTTGGTGACGGCCAGGTCGGCAGAGGTGGCCACCGGCACCGTGCTGGTGGTGGAGTTGTTGCCCGGTGTCGGGTCGGCGGTCACGGAGGCGACCTGGACGGAATTGGCGACGGACGCATCGGCGAACGCCGGGTCGAGCAGACCGGTGATCGTGATCACCACGGCATTACCCGCGCCGGGCAACAGATCTGCGAACTGACAGACATCCCCCGGGCAGCTCAGCGGCCCGCCGGTGCCGGTGTAGGTGACGCCGGAGAGCCCGGCCGGAACAGTGTCGGCGAGGCTCACCGTGCGGGCCGTCGACGGGCCGTTGTTGATCACCGTCACGGTCCAGGACGCCTGCTGTCCCGAGGTGACGGTCGCCGTCGTCGGCACCTTGCTGACCGCGAGGTCGGCGGCGGCGGTGATGGCGGTGGTGGCACTGGCGGTGCGGCCGTCCGGGATGCCGGGTTGCGGGTCGGGTTCCGCCGTCGGTGACGCAGCCGTCGCGGTGTTCACGATCGAGGACCCTTCGAAGCCCGGGTCGACGGCAGCGGCGACGAAGACCTGGATCCGGGCGACGTCACCCGGTGCCAGCGCACCGATGTCACAGGCGAGCACGGCGGCGGTGATCGCGCAGCTGCCGTGGGTCGAGGACACCGACGCGCCCACCACCGCTGCCGGGATCGGGTCGGTCAGCTGCACGTTCTGGGCGGTGGACGGACCGGCATTGACCAGGGCCAAAGTCCAGCTGATCGGGTCACCGGCGCGGGCCGCGGTCGGGCCGGATTTGGTCAGGGTCAGGTCGGCCAGTCCGGTGACGTCGGTGGTCTCGGTGCCGGTGTTGTTGCCCTGGTCGGGATCAGGAGTCAGGGACGACGCCGACGCCGAGTTGATCACGTTCGTCGAGGAGTAGCCGGCGTCCACCGACACCGGGATGGTGATGGTCGCCGATCCGCCCCCGACGAGCGTGCCCAGTTGGCAGGACACCGTGCGGCCCAACAACTCACAGCTGCCCTGGGTCACCGAAACCCCTGGCAGCCGCGGGGTCAGACCGTCGGGCAACGGGTCCGTTGCGATCGACGCCTGGGCGTCCGATGGACCGGCGTTGCTGACGGTCACGGTGTAGGTGGCGTCCCGGCCCGGGACCAGGGGATCGGGGGTGACCGCCTTTCCGACCGCGAGATCGGCGGACCTGTCCACTGCGGTGCTCGCCGATGACTGGTTGTTCCTGGCATCGGGATCGGGCGACGTCGAGGTCACCCGAGCCTCGTTGCTGATGCTCGAGCCGGAGAAGCCCGAAGCCACCGTTCCGGTCACCGTCACGGCAACCGATTCGCCGCTCGGGATGGTACCGAGCGAACAGGCGGCGAGCGAGGAACACGGATCGCCGGCCTCCGGTGTCATCGTCGCGTTGCCGACCCCGGTGGGTAGCAGGTCGGCCAGCACCACGTCACGGGCATCGGACGGTCCGGCATTGCTGACCAGGACCGTCCAGGAGATGACCTGACCGGCCGTGATGGTCGGCGGTCCGGTCTTGGTGACCGCCACGTCGGCCGACTCGTTGACCGAGCCGATGACCGAGGAGGAGTTGTTGCCGGTGGCCGGGTCCGCGGTCGGCGAGCTGACGGTGGCCGTGTTCCGCAGTTCGGTGCCCAGGCTCTGGGTCAATCGCCCGGTCACCGTGATCGTGACGGCGGCCGCCGCCGGCGCCGGTGCCGATGGCGCCAACGTGCCGAGCGCGCAGTTGACGAGCCCGAATCCGTCGACCGCGCAGGTACCGGTCGGCGAGGATGCCACCACCGTGTCGGGGTCGATCTCGGTCGGCAGTTGGTCGGAGACCTCAACGTCGGCAGCAGTCGACGGGCCGAGGTTGCGGACGTCGAGGGCGAAGGTGATCAGGTCGCCGGCGACCGGGACGCCGGAGGTGATGGCCTTGCCGATGGACAGGTCGGCGGACGGGGTGACCGGGGTGGTGCTGGTCGCCTGGTTGTTGTCCGGCGTGGTGTCGGCGGCCGCCGACACGAGTGCGGTGTTCACCAGTGTGGCGGCCGTGACGTCGGCCCTGAGCTGGCCGCTGACGGCGATCCGGATGGGTCGGGCCGGGGCGAGAGAATCGGCCTGGCACGAGATGTCGTTGCCGGTGACGGTGCAGGAGGCGACCCGGGTCGGATCGGTGGTGATCGCGGCGGTCACGTTGCTGACGCCGGCCGGCACGGTGTCGGTCACGACCACGCCGGTGGCGACGGACGGGCCGGCGTTGCTGGCGGTGATCGACCAGGTGACGGTGCTGCCTGGCACAGCGGACGGGCCGGCGGTGAACTCCTTGACCACCGACACGTCCGCGGCGGCCGTCACGGAGCTGCTGCTGGACGCCGCGTTGTTGGTGCTGTCCGGATCGGGGGTGCTGCTGGTGACCGTGGTCGCGTTCTGCAGGGTGCCGGTGAATGCGGGGTCGACGGTGCCGCTGATGGCGATATCGATGCCGCCGGTGCTCAGCGCACCGATGGTGCAACTCAGCACGTTCCCGGACAACGAGCACGGGCCGCGGGAGCTGGTGCCGCTGGCGCCGGTGATGCCGGCGGGCAGGGTGTCGGTGACCACGACGGCCTGGGCGTCCGACGGGCCGGCGTTGCTGGCCCGCACTGTCCAGGCGATCTGTTGCCCGGCCACAGCACTGGCCGGCCCCGTCTTGGTGATCGAGAGGTCGGCGGAGGTCTGGATCGGTGTGCTGGTGCTGGTCTGGTTGTCGGTGTTGTCCGGATCCGGGGTGGTGGCCCTGACCGACACCGCGTTGGTGATCGACGGTGCGACGACGCCCGGCGCGACGACGGCTGCGACGTCGATGGTGGCGCTGCCGGCCGAGGCGATGGTGGGCAGCGGGCAGGTGGCCGTCGTGGTGCCGTCCGGATTGGCCTGGAACGTGCACGCCGGTGCGCCGCCGCCCGCGACAGCCGCAGTGATCCCGGTCAGCCCGGCGGGCAGGACATCGGTGACCACTGCGCCCTGAGCGTCGGACGGGCCGGCGTTGGACACGGTGATCGTCCAGCCTGCCGCCTGTCCGGCGGTGAAGGAGGGCGTGGTCGCGACCTTGCTGACCGCGAGGTTCGCACTGGTGATCGTCGAGCTGGTGGAGCTGCCGGAGTTGTTGGCCGGGTTCGGATCCGGCGTCGACGAGCCGGCCGTCGCGGTGTTGGTGACGGTGGGTGCCGAGAAGCCCGCCGACAGCGTGCCGTCGACGGTGACCGCCACCGACCCACCGGCCGGCAGGGTTCCGAGATCACAGTGCAGGGCGCCCCCGGTGATGGCGCAGGTGCCGGTTCCGGTGCTGGTGGCGGTGAACGTGACGCCGACCGGTGGGGTGTCGTCCAGCACGACGGCCGCGGCGTCGGACGGACCGGCATTGCCGACCAGCACCTGCCACCGCACCTGCCCGCCGGCGACCGGCGAACCCGAGACGACGGACTTGACGGCCGAGATGTCGGCCGACGTGGTGACCGGGCCGGTCACCGTGGCGGAGGCGGTCGCCGGGTTGTTGTCGAAGCTGTCGGAACGGACCGACGCGGCATTGGTGATCGTTGCCGGCGGCGTGGCCGACGACGGCAGTGCAACGACCAGGGTGACGGTTCGCGACGTGCCGACCGGGACCAGTGGCCATGAGCAGACCACCGGCGTACCCGGCTGGCAGGTGCCGTCGTTGGAGGCGGTCGCGGAGACCAGCGTGGTGCCGGCCGGGATCGGGTCGGTGAGCACCAGGTTCCTGGCACTGGACGGGCCACTGTTGGTGGCCGTCATCAGGTAGCTGATCTGCGAGCCCGCGACGATGGGCCCGCTGGTGATCTGCTTGGTCAGGCTGACGTCCGACCTGGCCGCCACGGGTTGGCTGATCGCGGAGGAGTTGTTGCCGGACACCGGATCCGGGGTGGGATTGCCGGTGGTCGGGGCGGACGCCACGCTCGCGGTGTTGACCAGGGTGCTGCCGCCCAGCCCCGGGTCGAGCCGGACGTTGATCTGGATCGTCGGTGACTGACCTGGCTGCACGTCGCCCACCGCGCAGGTCACGGCGCCGGCCGCGAACGAGCAGGTGCCGACGCTGGTGGTCGCGTCGACGAAGGTCAGGCCGGCCGGCAGTTGGTCGGTGACCACCACGCCCCGCGCGATGGAAGGGCCGGCGTTGTTCACCGACAGCACGTAGCCCTGCAGGTTGCCCGCTTCAGGCGGGTCGTTGACCGGTGCCTTCGAGATCGACAGATCGGCGGAGGTACCGACGGTGCTGGTAGCCGATGCCGTGCGGTCGGCCGGAACCGGATCTGGTGTCGGCGAGTTGAGGGTGGCCGTGTTGGTCAGGCTGGTGCCGTCGGGCGTGCCGGCGGGGACCAGCGCCCGGACGACGACGGTTCTGGCCGACCCGGCAACCAGCAGGGTGCCGAAGTCGCAGCTGACCTGGTTGCGGGCCGGATTGGTGGCGCAGGTGCCACCGCTGGTGCTCAGCCCGTCCGGCAGCACGGTGAGCCCGTCGGGCAGTGCATCGGTCAGGGTCACCGAGCTCGCGGCGGACGGCCCGACGTTGCCCAGCAGCAGGGTGTAGGTGACCGCGGAACCGGCGACCACCGGTTCGGGGGTGGCGGTCTTGATCAGCCGGATGTCGGCCTGCTGTTGGACGGGGGTGCTGACGGTCGCCGAGTTGTTGCCCGGCGTCGAGTCCGTCGGGCTGGACACCGTTGCGGTGTTCGGTATCGATCCCGTCGCCGTCGGCGAGACCGCAACGGGGACGGTCACTGTCGCACTGGTGCCGGCCGGCAGAACGGGTATCGAGCAACTGACGGCCTGCCCGGTCAGCGTGCAACTGCCCAGAGTGGTGGTCGGGGTGGCCGGGGTCAGCGTGGCGTCCAGGGTGTCGGTGATCGTCACCACTGACGCATCCGACGGACCGCCGTTGGTGACCGTGATCGCGTAGCTGGCCGGGCCGCCGGCCACCAGCGGGTTCGGTGTCACCGTCTTGCTGATCGAGAGGTCGGCGGCCGCGGTGACGGTCAACACGGTCGTGCTGGTGTTGTTGGCGGACACCGGGTCAGGGGTCGTCGACCCGACCACTGCGGTGCCCGGAACGCTGCCCGGTGGGGTCGAGGGGTTGACCACCGCGGACAACGGGATGGAGATCGGGGCTCCTGGCGCGAGAGGTCCGCCGAGCAACTGGTCGATGTTGCAGGTGACGGTCCCGTCGGTGACGACACAGGCTCCGCCGCTGGACCCGACGATCGGGGTCAACCCGGGCGGCACCCGGCCGGTGACGACGACCCCGACCGCATTGGACGTTCCGAGGTTCTGCACGGTGAGGGTGTAGTTGACGGTGCTGCCCGCCGGCACGCTGGTCGGCTGCCCGGCGGCCAGTGCCAGCGTCACCGCGACATCGGCCTGCGCGCCGATGATCGACGTGGTGGTCGCGGAGTTGTTACCCGGAGTCGGGTCGACGGTGGTTGCGGACACGGAGGCGGTGTTCGCCGAATTGCCCAGCACGCCTGGCGCGATGGTGCCGACGATCGTCACCACAGTGGACGAACCGTTCGGCAGCGGCGTCGCCCTCGGACAGGTGACCACACCGGCCGACGTCGTGCACGTGACGCCGGGACCGGTCGCGCTGGTCACGGTGATCCCGGTGGGCAGGGTGTCGGTGATCACGACACCGGCCGCGTCCGACGGGCCGTTGTTGGTTGCGGTCAACACATAGGTGATGATGCCGCCGGCCACCGGGCTGGCCGAGGCGGTTTTGGTGAGCGAGACATCAGCCCGCACCTGGGTTGTCGAGGACGCACTTGCGGCGTTGTTCGCCGGGTTCGGATCAGTGGTGGTCGCCGAGACGGTTGCCGTGTTCGTCACGTCACCGCTGCCGCCGGCCGGGGTGTTCGCGGTGAACGCCACGGTTCGTGACGCGCCGCTGTCCAGGGCGCCGACCGGGCAGGTCACGGTGCTCGCTGCGACGGTGCACCCGTCCGGGCTGGACGCGAAGGTCAGCCCGGCAGGGAGGGGATCGCTGATGGTCGCGCCGACGGCGCGGGACGGTCCGCTGTTGCGCACCGTCAGCGTGTAGGTCACCGGCTGACCGAAGACGATGGTGGTCGGTGATGCCGACTTGGTCAGCGCCAGGTCGGCGCTGGTGGTCACCGTGACGGTGGCCTGTGACGAGTTGTTGGCCGGGTTGGGATCGGCCGTCGTCGCGGCGGCGCTTGCCGTGTTCGACAGCGGTCCGGCCACCCGATCGGCGGCGACGTCGGCATTGACCGTCACCCTGACCTGCCCCGTGGCGGTGATGGTGCCGATGGTGCAGGACACCGCCCCGGCGGTCACTGTGCAGACACCCTGCGTCGAGCTCGCCGAGCGGACCGTCAGCCCGGCAACGGCCGGGTCGGAGACCGTGACACCCGTGGCGTCGGACGGACCGTCATTGGTCACCAGGATCGTGTAGGTCTGCCCGGTGCCGGCGACGATCGGGCTGGTGGCTGCTGTCTTGCTGACGATCAGGTCGGCGGAGTTGGTCAGGGTCACAGTGGCCGAGGCGGTGTTGTTGGCGCCGTTGGGATCTGGGGTGGCTGTCGAGATGGTCGCGGAGTTGGTTGCGGTGCCGGCCGGCACGTTCGTGCCGACAAGGGCGACGATCGTGATGGTCGCCTGACCGGTCGGGCCGAGAGTGCCGACGGCGCAGCTGACGGTGCCGGTGGGCGGGGTCCCCGGCGGCAGGGTGCAGGTACCGGCGGTGCTGGTCGCGCTGACCACCGACTGGCCGGCCGGAACGGGGTCGTTGACCACCACCGCGGTGGCGTTGGACGGACCACTGTTCGTGGCCTGCAGGGTGTAGGTGATCTGGGTGCCGGCCGCGGTGCTGCTCGGGGCGGCCGACTTGGTCAACGAGACGTCGGCGGAGTTGGTCACACCGGTGGACGCGGCCGCCGAGTTGTTGGTCCCGACGTCGTCGGCGGTGTCGGAGGTGATCCGGACCGTGTTCGCCAACGAGCCGACGGGGGTCCCGGGCGCGACGGTGGCCACGATCGGGATGACGACGCTCGCGCCGTTCGCGATGCTCGCCGAGGTGCAGGTCACCACCTGACCGCTGACCGAACACGTGGTGCCGGCGGGCGGACCTGCGGAGACGAAGTTCAGTCCGGCCGGCAGGGTGTCCGTGGTGACCGCGTTGGTGGCCGCGGTCGGTCCGTTGTTGGTGGCGGTGATGGAGTAGGTGACGATGCCGCCGGCCGCTTGGCCGGCGGGGGTGGACGTCTTGGCGACGGCGAGGTCGGCCAGGGTGGCGATCGGGGTGGAGACGGCGTTCCCGATGAACGTGTAGTCCTTGCCGATGGTCCTGGCCCGGTAGGCCAGCGACGCGGTGTTGGTCACCGTCGTGCCGGATGCGGCCCGATCGACGGTCACCCGGAATCGGAACGAGATGGTGGAGTTCACCGCGAGCGCCCCACCGGCAGCGGTGGTCGCGCCGGTACCGGCGCGTACCCGGACGGTTCTCGATCCGGCGAGGTACTCCGCGATGTCGTCGCCACTGGCGTCGGTCATCGTCCCGGTGGCTGCTCCGGTGTTCGTGCTGACCAGGATGCTGCCCGGAACATAGCTGAGGTTGCCCCCCAGCGGGTCGGTGACCACCGAGAGATCTGCCGGGTCCTGGCCGGTATTGGTCAGCGTCACCTGGTACTCCAGGGTGTCGCCGGCCTGGGCGGTGGTGTGCCCGGAGAGGTTGGACACCACCTTGGAGACCGGGTTGAACGCCGGTGTGAACAGGTCGATCTGGGTGGTGACCACGCCGGGGTAGTAGAAGTCGCCGGCGGTCGTCAGGTTGACCGTGGTGGAGGTCGATCCGTTCGGCAGCACCCCGTTGGCGCTGACCCGGGTGACGTCGGTCCCGAAATTGTTCAGGTAATTCGGGTTGCGGGTGGTGATCGGCGTGCCGGCGTCGCTGATCGCGGAGTTGAAGAAGTTGGTGGCCGGGTTGGTCGCCGACGACAGGGTGGTGCCGTTGAGCTTGACGGCCTCACCGGTGATGCCCTTGTCGCCCTCCCAGGCGACCACGCCGACCGAGGCGTTGACCGCACCCGCGGCCGGCGCCAGGAACCCACTGATCGGGATGTCGACGTTCTCGTTGCCAGGGCCGGTGGTGACGTCGGCGAAGCCGCGGAAGATCCGCAGGTCGCGCAGCGGTGCGGCCGGGTTCCGGTAGGCGACCACCAGCGACCAGCCGGCGTACCGATCCACGCCGGTGCCGGCGGCGATGTTGCCGACCCAGTAGGTGCCGTTGCCGGCGGCCTTCACCTGGGTGGTGATGTCGAGCGAGCCCTGGTACGGGCTGCTGTCGGTGCCGGTGTTCAGGCCGGGGTCGAACACGGTGCCGGTCACGGTCGAGTACGTCCCGCCAGGAACCCGCAGGGCCACCTTGTTCAGATTGGCGGTATCTGCTGCGGAGCCACCGGTGCCGGCGGCCTTGCGGCCACCCCAGACCAACCAGGCCGAGAGCAGCGTTGAACCGGCCGGCAGCGCCAGGTCGGCGCTGGTGGAGTTGGTGGTGAACGATTCGGTGTCGGCGTCGATGAACGTCATCGTCCAGCCGTTGTTGTTCAGGTTGTCGGAGTTCCCGGTGCCGCCGCGGGCCGTCGTGCAGGTGGCGCTGGTCGGGCAGGACATCTGGCTGTTGCCGGTGAGCGCGATGGCGCCGTTCTCCTGCGCGTTGTAGACCGCAGTGAACGGGTCTCGCACCGCCGCATCGGCGGGGGTCGGGGTGACGACCGCACCGACCACTGCCATCACGGCGACCAGAGCGATCACCGTGGCCAGACTGATCCATCGGTGTCGACGACCGTAGTGGTGTCCACGCTCGGATCGGTGTGCTCGATCGGGACGGCGGCGCACGCCGACCCCGGCCCTGGTGGCGAACGAATGACCCCCGCGCTGACCCGACAACGTTTCCCCTCGACGGATCAACCACCCCGAATGTGGTGCATCCGGGTGAAGTGTGACTCACAACTTCGCGTTGTGAAAGTCGAAGATCACCATTGGCAGCTGCCCGATTACTGGGCGTAGTTTGCAGACCAAAAGGAGTACAGGTCGACTGTCAAGTCGTTGAGCGACTCGACCGAGGCTCAGCTGTTCTCCCGCCGGGGTCGGGTCCGGATGTCGACGACGTACTCCGCCGGCGCGTCGGCGGCCTCCGCGGCATCGGCGATCACGCCGAGGTACCTGGCAGAGGGCAGGCCGCCCTCGAAGGCCTGCAGGGCATAGAGCCAGGCCAGCACGTCGCCCTCCAACGTGTGCACCCGCAACCGGATCTTGCTGTACAGCCCGAGCCCGGCACCTTCCCAGGAATCCAGGGTCCGCTCGTCGGATTCGGCCATGTCGTACAGCACCACGAAGACCGACGAGTCCGGGTCCTCGACCACGGTGGCCAGCGCGCCGTCCCAGCTCAGGTCCTCGCCGCCGAAGGTGAGCCGCCACCCCGGCAGCCAGCCCGTCCCGGCAACCGGGGACGACGGACAGCGGGCGAGCATGTGGGAGGGATCCATGTTGGACCCGTAGGCCGCGTACAACGCCATGGGTGCAGAGCGTACTGGGGTCGCGAACCCGCCAGCAGCCTCGCTCGGCGGTTGGACCCGACGTGTGCCCGGGTCACCGGAGCGCGGTCCTGGGCTCCCGCACTACGGTTGGTCGATGACCAGGATCGTGATCATCGGCGGCGGACCCGCGGGCTACGAGGCGGCGTTGGTGGCGGTTCAGTACGGCGCCGAGGTCACCCTGATCGAACGGGACGGCATCGGTGGCGCCTGTGTGTTGTCCGACTGCGTGCCGTCCAAGACCTTCATCGCCTCCGCCGGCGGCCGGACGGCCGTCCTGGATGCCGGCAGTCTCGGAGTGATGGTCGACCCCGACCAGGTGGCCGTCGATATCGCGGTGGTACATGGCAGGGTCGCCGGGTTGGCGCTGGCGCAGTCCGCGGACATCAGGGCCAGCCTGATCGCCAACGGGGTCACGGTGATCGACGGCACTGCGGTACTGGCCGACCCGCAGCCCGGACTGGCCGCGCACTCGGTGGTGGCGACGTCCACCGGCGGCGAGCAGACCGAGTACGTCGCCGACGTGGTACTCATCGCGACCGGTGCCAGCCCGCGCATCCTGCCCGACGCCGTCCCGGACGGGGAACGCATCCTGACCTGGCGGCAGGTCTATTCGCTGCGGGAGCTGCCGGAACACCTGATCGTGATCGGTTCCGGCGTGACGGGTGCCGAGTTCGCTTCCGCCTACACGGAAATGGGCGTCATGGTCACCCTTGTCTCGAGTCGGGACCGGGTACTGCCGAGCGAGGACGCCGACGCTGCCGCGGTGATCGAGAAGGTGTTCTCGGCACGCGGCAGTGTGCTGGCCAAGCAGTCTCGCGCGAAGTCGGTGCGGCGGGAGGGTGACGGCGTCGTGGTCGCCCTGGAGGACGGTCAGGAGATCCGCGGCTCGCATGCGCTGATGACGGTCGGCGCGGTGCCGAACACCACCGACATGGGGCTGGCCGAGGTCGGTGTCGCGGTCGGCCGCGGTGGCTTCATCGAAGTGGACAAGGTCTCGCGGACCTCGGTGTCCGGCATCTATGCCGCCGGAGACTGCACCGGGGTGCTGATGCTCGCATCCGTGGCGGCGATGCAGGGACGGATCGCGATGTGGCACGCGCTGGGTGAGGGCGTCGCGCCGCTGCGGCTGAAGACCGTGTGCTCCAACGTCTTCACCCACCCGGAGATCGCCACCGTCGGCTACTCGGAGGTCGAGGCGGAGACCGGTCCGGCGCTCGCCCAGACTCTGATGCTGCCGCTGGCCACCAACGCCAGGGCCAAGATGCTCGGCCTCGATGAGGGCTTCATCAAGATCATCTCCCGACGGTTGACCGGGATCGTGATCGGTGGCGTCGTGGTGGCACCCGAGGCCTCCGAGCTCATCCTGCCGATCGCCGTCGCGGTGCAGAACCGGTTGACCGTGAAGGATCTGGCCTACACCTTCAGCGTCTACCCGTCACTGTCCGGTTCCATCACCGAGCTGGGCCGGAGGCTGATGAACGTGAACCAGGACGCCCTGTAACCACCAGGCGATCTTCGTCACCACCGAGCGGGCAGCGGTGATGAGCTCGGCGACGGCCGACAGAGCTCGATTTGTCCCACCCTGGATCGACGCCGGGATGTCGTGCGGTTGCGTGCCGGGATGGCGGCGGTAGCGTGGGTTTCGCCGGTTCGGTGATCATCGGGGTGGGAACTCGCCCGGTGCGCACGATGGATCGGCGACGAGGTCGTTGTGATGGGCACCGGTGCCGCGCGGCCCCCGGTTACCCCCGAGCAGGAGGGATGGCCGATGTCCGCAGACGTCAGCGACACCGCACCCGGTGAGACCAGCGCCCGGTTGGGGCCGGCCGAACGGGCGGCCAGCTTCGAGCGACTGGGCCGGGAGACCTTCGACGTGGTGGTGATCGGCGGCGGTGTGGTCGGCGCCGGTGCCGCCCTTGATGCCGTCACCCGCGGACTGTCGGTGGCGTTGGTCGAGGCCCGAGACCTGGCTTCCGGCACGTCATCCCGATCGTCGAAGCTGTTCCACGGTGGCCTGCGGTACCTGGAGATGTTCGAGTTCGGACTGGTCCGGGAGGCGCTGCGGGAGCGCGAGCTGATGCTGACGAAGATCTGCCCGCACCTGGCCAAACCGGTGTCCTTCCTCTACCCGTTGTCCAAGTCGGTGATCGAGCGGCCCTACGTCGCGGCCGGCCTGGTCATGTACGACTCGATGGGCGGCGCCAGATCGGTACCCGGCCACAAGCACCTGAGCCGCGCGGCCGCGCTGCGCCTGGTGCCCGGCATGCGCCGGGACGCGTTGGTCGGCGGCATCGTCTACTACGACGGTCAGGTCGACGACGCCAGGCACACGATGACCGTCGCCCGCACGGCCGCCGCCTACGGTGCGGTGATCCGCACCTCGACTCAGGTGGTGTCGTTCCTCAAGGAATCAGACCGGGTGGCCGGAGTTCGGGTCCGCGATGTGGAGACCGGTGAGGAGACCGACGTCAAGGCCAGGGTGGTGATCAACTCGACCGGCGTCTGGACCGACGAACTGCAGCGACTCTCCGGTGGACGCGGTCGATTCCGGGTGCGCGCGTCCAAGGGTGTGCACCTGGTGGTGCCCAGGGACCGGATCACCTCGGAGAGCGGGATCATCCTGAAGACGGAGAAGTCGGTGCTCTTCGTCATCCCCTGGAAGTCGCACTGGATCATCGGGACCACCGACACCGACTGGAATCTCGACCTCGCCCACCCGGCCGCGACGAAGGCCGACATCGACTACATCCTCGACCATGTGAACAAGGTGTTGGCGGTGCCGTTGACCCATGACGACATCGAAGGGGTCTACGCCGGCCTGCGTCCGTTGCTGGCCGGGGAGAGCGAGCAGTCGTCGAAGTTGTCGCGGGAACATGCGGTGGCCAGGGTCGCGCCCGGCCTGATCGCGATCGCCGGTGGGAAGTACACGACGTACCGGGTGATGGGGGCGGACGCCGTCGAGGCCGCCGCCGAAGACCTCCCCGGCCGGATCAACCCATCCTGTACGGAGGACGTGCCGCTGGCCGGCGCGGTGGGTTACCAGGCGATGGTCAACCAGGCCGATCGACTGGCCACCCAGCATGGCGTCCACCCCTACCGGATCCGGCATCTGCTCGACCGGTACGGCTCGCTGATCCACGAGTTGCTCGCCCCCGCCGCATCCGATCCGTCACTGCTGCAACCGATTCCCGGTGCGGGCGACTACCTGCAGGCCGAGGCGCTGTACGCGGTGACCCACGAGGGGGCGCTGCATGTGGAGGACGTACTTGCCAGGCGCACCCGGATCTCCATCGAATACGCGCATCGCGGCACCGAGTCGATGCGCCGGGTGGCCGAGATCATGCAGCCGGTCCTCGGTTGGACGGACGCGCAGACCGCCCGTGAGGTGGAGGCCTACCAGGCCAGGGTCGACGCCGAGCGGCGCTCGCAGACCGAGCCCGACGACAGCTCCGCCGAGAAGGTGCGGTTGGAGGCGCCCGACGTCCGGGATCTGATCACCTCGCCGGTGGCCTGAGCCGCGCGTTCCGATTCGCCTGCGGAGGCCGGTGATCGGCGTGTCGCACCGGTAGCGCCGCGCCCCCGGGTCCATGCTGATCCGGCGTCGGCAGCGGGCGGGAGGACTCCGGTGGTGCGTCAACCACACCCTGCGAGCCTGCTCGCGGCCGTGTTGCTCACCGTTGCCGCCCTGGTGCTCATTGCACCGGGCACCGGGTTGGTCGCGCCGGCGGCGGAGGTCAGCGCCAGCCCGGCCCTGGATGCGGTCGACCTGATGCCGGGTCAGCCGCTATCGATCAGCGTGCAGAACGGCACGATCGTCGCGCTCTCCGTCACCGATCAGACGGGCTCTGCTGTCCCCGGTCAACTGGCGACGGACGGGTCGTCCTGGTCGTACGCAGGGAATCTGGGCTACGGCAAGACCTACACGGCAACCGGCGCGGCCATCGGCGCGGACGGCCAGGTCGCCAGGATCAGCGGGAGTTACCGCACGGTGAAGCCGGTGGAAGAGGTGACCCCCACCATCTTCCCGGGCACCGGGGACGTGGTCGGGGTGGCCGCCCCGGTGATCGTGACGTTGAGCAGCGAACCTGCCGACCGACAGGCCGTGGAGGACCGGCTGCAGATCACCACCACACCGCATGTCGAGGGATCGTGGGCGTGGATCCAGCACGACGGACGGGACGGACCGTCGTTGGACTGGCGGCCCAGGGAGTACTGGCCCTCCGGCACCCAGGTGCACGTCGAGGTCGATCTGTTCGGCATGGACCTCGGCGGCGGGCACTTCGGCGGTGCGAAGCAGGTCAGCGACTTCTCCATCGGCCGGAACCAGGTGGTCCTGGCAGATGCCACCACCCATCAGATCGTCGTCCAGCAGGACGGCCAAACGGTGGCGACCTATCCGGCGTCGTACGGCAGCGGCGACGACATCGGCGACCCGAACCGGGTGACGCGCTCCGGCGTGCACGTGGTGACGGACATGCAGGAAACCACCACGATGAGCAACCCGGACTACGGCTACAGCGGAGTCACCGAGCACTGGGCGGTGCGGATCAGCAACAACGGTGAGTTCATCCACCAGAACGCGGACACGGTGGACGACCAGGGGTCGGCCAACGTCAGCCACGGTTGCATCAACCTGGCGCCGGCCGATGCCGAGGCCTACTTCCGATCGGCAATCTACGGCGATCCGGTCGAGGTGACCGGCACCAGCGTGCAGCTGTCGGAGGCCGACGGCGACCTGTACGACTGGGCCATCCCCTGGGATCAGTGGCAGCTGCGCTGAGCGTTGTCAGTGGATCGACGACTCCTGCACGTTCACGACGAGGTCCCTTCCGACCTCTGATTGTTCGGGCACCATGGGTAGCTCATCCTGGCGGTTTCGCTTCGGCACGAGCAGCAGGAGCACCAGACCCAGCACGGCGACGCCGGCGAGAACCAGGAAGATCTGCTGGACCTCGAGACCCGCTGCGAGCAGCAGGCCGCCGACCATGGGGCCGGCAACGCCGCCCAGCCTGCCGAAGCCGGCGAGCCACCCGATCGCCGCCGCCCTGACGTTGGTGCGGTAGTAGTTCACGACGAACCCATTGAGCAGGATTTGGGTTCCGCTGGTCCCGAGCCCGGCCAGCGCGACAAACACCAACAGGATCCACAGGGGCACCCCTAGGCTCAGTGCCGCCACGAAAACCGCACCAGTGAGCAGGAACAGCGTGGTGACCACCTTGGGTCCGAGACGGTCGGCGGCCCTGGATCCGAGCAATGCGCCCACGATGGCGCCGCCGTTGAGGACAAGCAGGAACGACAGGGATCCCTTGGTGTCGAACCCGGCCCGCAGCATCAGCTCCGGCAGCCAGGTGTTGAGCGAGTACACCAGAAGCAATGTCGCGACGCAGGCCACACCGAACAGGATGGTCGGCAGCCAGTTCAACCCGTCGAACAGTCCGGCGTAGCCGGCTCGGACGCCTGCTGTGGTGCTGCTACGGGTCTCCCGGGTCTGCTCGGGCGGATTCGTCGGGGAGAGCTCGTCAAGTGGCATTCCGGTCTTGGCGGAGACCTTTCGGGCTTCCTCGGTCCGACCCCGGCTCATCAACCAGGCGACGGACTCCGGCATCTTCGCGATGGCCAGTGGGAACAGCGTCACCAACGGAATGACGCCGATCCAGAACAGGCCGCGCCAGCCGATGGTCCCGAGCAGCAGGATGGCGAGGAGTGCTGCCAACAGGCTGCCCAGAGGCACGCCGGAGTAGGCAATGGCGTTGCAGAGATTCTTCTTTCCACGCGGGGCGAACTCGGATACCAGGGCACCGGTGGTCCCGACCAGTGCGCCGACGCCGATCCCGGTCAGGAAGCGACCGATCCCGAACATGGTGCTGCTGCCGGCGATCGCGGTGAAGCCCATGAAGATCGAGAACCACGCGTAACCGGCCAACATGACCTTGCGACGGCCGATGAAGTCGCTGACAGCGCCGGACAGCAGCGCCCCGATCAACGTGCCGATCAATGCGTAGCTGCCCATTGCGCCGGCAGCAGCCGGTGTCACTGCACCGATCTCATCAGGGTTGCGGAGAAAGATCGAGACGACCGTGCCGTAGACGACCAGGTCGTACCCATCGAAGATCAGCCCGAGGGTGGCGAGAGTCATCACCCACCCCAATGTTCGACGACGCAGGACGTCCTGCCCGAGCTTCGGTCGCGCACCGAGTGCCGTCATTGTTGTTCCTCTCATTTCGTTGTCGGGGTGCGCGTCGCAGGTCGCGAGCACATCCGTTGAGCTCAGTGTTCGATCAGTGGCCGGGCGACCGGAGATGCCTGGAGAACCGACCGTCTACAGCCAGCGCGGTGGTGCCGGAACAGTCCCGGCTCCGGTGATCGCGAGGCCGCCGGCGCCGCGTCCGGTGGCCCAGCGGGCGAGGTCGGCTGCGCTGCCGGTGATGTGGTCGGTGGGATGGGGGCCGATGTCGATGCTGCTGATTCGGTCGGTGGGATGGAGGGTGAGGTGCAGTCCGGTGCCCCGTTGGCGCCAGACCCGGGTGACGTCGGCCAGCAGGTCGTCGAGGAGGTCGGGTGGGAAATCGCGGTAGCTGCCGCCGTTGTTCAGGTCGACGGCGTGGATCCAGACTTCGCGGCTGCGCATCCAGGCGGTCTCGCCGGCGGGGACGGTGCGGCCCTGCGCGGTGCGGACCTGCGCCTGCCATGCGGCGGGGGAGAGGTCCCGCCATTCCACGTTGAGGTGCACGTTGGAGTGGGCGACCAGGTGCCGCAGCGCAATGGGTTTGAGCGTGGCACCGTTCTCGATCTCCCGCAGCCGTTGCTCGGCGCCGGCGTACATGGGGGTTTCGACGCCGGTGGTGGCCCATTCCAGCAGCCTGGTCAGGGCTCTGGCGTTGTAGCCGACGTGGGCGATGACGTGTCGGCGGGTCCATCCGGGCACCAGCGAGGGTGCGTCGAATTCTTCATCGCCGAGTTCGGCGAGCTTGCGGGCGAAGTAGGCGGTGCCCCGCCTGGCCGTCAACAGACTGGCGGCGAGCCGAGGGTCGTCGACCTGATCAAGGCGTGCCGGCACGGTCGCCTCGTCGGTCGACGGCCACGCAGGTGTTGTCCAGGGAGCCGATTCCGTCGATGCTGGTCTGCACGCGGGAACCGGGCGCCAGGTAACGGGGTGGCTTCCGGGCGTGCCCCACCCCGCCGGGGGTGCCGGTGGCGATGATGTCCCCGGGCCGCAGGGCGATCATCGTGGACACGTAGGAGACCAGCTGGGCCGGGTCGAACACCAGGTCACCGGTGGAGGCTTCCTGGACGACCTCGCCGTCGACGACGGTGCGGATGATGGGGCCGGGCTGCCACTCGTCGGCGGTGACCAGGACCGGTCCGACGGGCGTGGTGTTGCCGAAGCTCTTGCCCTGTAGCCATTCCCGGGTGCGGAACTGCCAGTCCCGCATGGTGATGTCGTTCATGATGGTGTAGCCGGCGATGGCTCGGGCTGCCTCGCCGATGTCGGCGCCGCGGATGCTTCTCACCGACCACGACGACGAGTTCGCATTCCCAGTCCACGTTGTCGGCCGCGGTCTCCGGGATCTCGATGGGGTCGGTGGGCCCGATCAGCGCGTCGGCGAACTTCGCGAAGAGGGTGGGGTACTCGGGGAGCGGCCGTCCCATCTCCAGAATGTGTGCGCGGTAGTTCAGCCCGACGCAGACGACCTTCCCTGGGTGGGGGATGAGGGTGTCCAGGTCGTCCAGCGGCGACCTTGCGGCCGCTGGCCTGTTCGGCCAGTGCCCGCCAGTCCTTGCGGGCCAGCAGTGCGCCGACATCGGAAACCCCGTCGATGAGGACGCCGTGGTCACCATCGACGCGGGCGGCGGCGGTGCCGTTGGCGGTCCGAATGGTGGTCAGTCTCATCGTTCATCCTCGATGTGCACCCGGTCGAAGTGCAGGCGCTCGACGACCGGGGCGTCCGAGAATCGGAACAGATCGAAGGTCTCGTCGCTCGTGCCGTCCGACTGCAGGGACCAGGGGATCCAGGACGGCACGACGAACAGGTCACCCTTGGCCAGCTGATGGGTCTGTCCGCCCAGGGTGATGACTCCGGTGCCGTCGAAGACCTGCCAGACGGAGGATCCGACCTCCCGGCGGGTACGGGTGGTGACGCCCGCCCGCAGCCGGTGGAACTCGGCGCGGATGGTGGGCAGGACGTCCCCGCCATTGGTGGGGTTGACGTACCGGATCGCGGCGTGCCCGGGCGCGACGGTGGCGGGCTGCCCCTCGTCCTCCAGTTCCAATTGTTCGCGCAGGGCAGCGTCGGTGTGTTCCCACCGGTAGGCGCCGATCGGGGAGCTGACGGTGTTCTGCAGGCCGGACAGCGGCCGGAGACCGGGGTGGGACCAGAGCCGTTCGGAGCGGGAGACATCCGGGGTTGACTCGTCGGTGACCCGTTCGGAGCCGAATTCGAAGAACCCGGTGTCGGTGTAGTGCACGAAAGGGATGTCCAGGCCATCGATCCAGGCCATGGGTCGATCGGTTTCGTTGTGGTGGCCATGGAAGTTCCAGCCGGGGGTCAGCAGGAAGTCCCCGCGTCGCATCGCGACGGGATCGCCGTTGACAACGGTCCAGACACCCTCGCCCTCGACGACGAACCGGAACGCGTTCTGGCTGTGCCGGTGTTCGGGCGCGACCTCATGCGGCCCCAGGTACTGGATCGCTGCCCAGAGCGTCGGCGTGGCGTAGGCGGTTCCGGGCAGGCCGGGGTTGGCCAGGGCGATGGCCCTTCGTTCGCCGCCGCGGCCGACGGGAACCAGGTCGCCTGCCCGTCGGGCCAGCGGGTACAGGGTGTCCCAGCGCCAGACGTGCGGCAACGCGCGGGGAGCCGGCTGCAACGGCATCAGATCGTCCAGCTGGGTCCACAGCGGGGTCAGGTGCTCCCGCTTGAAATCGTCGTACAGCAACGACAACTCCGGGCTGTCCGGGTCGTGGACATCGTCGGGAGACGCGTTCATGGTGTTGCCTTTCCTGATCGATCCGACGCCCGACCTGCTCGTCGTGCTGACGAGGTGGGCGAGGGTGAATGGCGGTGCCGGTCAGTGCGTGGAGTAGCCGCCGTCGACCACCAGTGAGCTACCGGTGACGAAGCTCGACAGGTCGGATCCCAGCCACACCACGGCATTCGCGATGTCCCGCGGCAGCCCGAGCCGGCCGATGGGATGCTCCTTGAGCAGCATGTCCTTGAACCCCGGCATGATCTCTTCCATCTCCTCGATCATCGGGGTCTGGATGACACCGGGCAGCACGGCGTTGATCCGGATGCCGCTCGTCGAGTACTCCATGGCCGCCGCCTTGGTCAGCCCGATCACGGCGTGCTTGGACGCGATGTAGGCGGATTGACCCGGTAGCGCGACGATGCCGAGGGCGGAGGCGGTGTTGATGATGGAACCCGACCCCTGTTTCTGCATCTGTGGGATCTCCACCTTCATGCTGACGAAGACACCGCGCTGGTTCACCGCCAGCAACCGCTCGTACTGCTCGACGCTCACATCGGCGAGATTGATCCCGCCCAGCTCCACTCCGGCGTTGTTGTGTGCGATGTCGAGTCGGCCGAATGCGGCGACCGTGGCGGCCACCAGGTTCTCGAACGAGGCGACGTCGGTGACATCGGTCTTGACCGCGATGACATCGCTGCCGCCGCCGGAGTATTCGGCGGCCTCATTGGCCGCGTCCGCGTTGATGTCGGCCACCGCCACCCGGGCACCGTTCTCGATCAGTACTCTGACGGTCTCGCGGCCGATGCCGCCGCCGCCACCTGTGACGATCGCGACCTTGCCATCCAACGTGGCCATGATGATGTGCCTTCCTGCTGTCGACGAGTAGTGGGTGCTGGGCGCGGGCGGGCCAGCCGCCCGGGTGAGATCTCAGGCGTAGACCGGTGCGAGGTCGAAATAGACGCGATAGTCGTCGATCAGGCCGTTGTCGGTGGTGGACCACACGCTGACGACGGGGATGGTCACGGTCTGACCGTCGAGCCGGTCGTACGTCACCGACAACTCGACGATCGTGTCGTCGCCCTGGTGCCACTCGTTCCTGATGGTGTGGCGCAAAGCCTTGATGGTGCCGTAGAAGTACCCGCAGCCGGCCACGATCGCGTCGGTGCCGACCATCGGCGGGTTGTTGGCGAACGTCAGTGACGCGTCAGCCGTGAGCAGGTCGGCGAACCGCTGCGGGTCCGTCGAATCGATGATCTTGAAGACCTCGGTGGGCGTGACGATGCTGCTGGCGGTCATGGGCGGCGCTCCAGGTTTCGTGGATCCGTCGGGAATCGACGGGACAGGGCGGGTGGTCGATGTCGGCGCGGGAGTCGCGACGGGGCAGCGAAGTGTGCTGCACAGCGGTGTCTCTCGCCGCTGTGAGGTGGCTGCCGGACGATGCCCGGTGATCCGATGGCAGCACTGTACGCCCGGGTCGACCTACGTGTCTACACTTTGGCCTCGTCTCTTTTGACGGCGAGATGGCAGGCGAAGAGTCGAGAAGAGGGGTGGCGGAAACGGTGACAAAGTGTAGACTCTTTGGCAGACCCGCTGGAACGACGCCGAAAACGACCGCAGTGAAAGGGGCTTCACGTGACCACCAGTCAAACGGTGCGCACCAGTTCGACGACCCGCAAGATCATGGACTTTCCGCTCAACGCCTGGTACGCCGCGGCATGGGACCGTGAGGTCACCCGCAAGCCACTGGCGGTCCGGGTCGCGGACACACCGTTGGTGCTGTACCGCACCGAGGACGGCAAGCCGGTGGCACTGGCGGACGCTTGCTGGCATCGGCTGGCGCCGCTGTCGATGGGCAAGGTCATCGGCAAGGACGGGATCCGTTGCCCTTACCACGGCATCGTCTACAACTCCGCGGGTCGCTGCGTGTCCATGCCCGCCCAGGAGGTGCTCAACCCGAGCGCGACCGTGCCGTCGTACCCGGTCGTCGAACGTCACCGCTTCATCTGGGTATGGGTGGGCGACCCGTTGAAGGCTGACCGGGATGCGATCCCGGACATGCATCAGATGCTCGATCCGGCCTGGGCCGGCGACGGCGAGACCATCAATCTGGAGTGCAACTACCAGTTGGTGCTGGACAACCTGATGGACCTCACCCACGAGGAGTTCTTGCACACCAGCAGCATCGGCGGCGACAACATCAGCTCCTCCGACTTCGTGGTCACCCACGACGATGGCGGCGTCACCCTGACCAGGTGGATGATCGACGTACCCCCGGTGCCCTTCATGAAGGCTCAGATGCGCAGTCAGTACCCGGGTTTCGAGGGCAACGTCGATCGCTGGCAGATCATCCACTACCAGTTCCCGTCGACCATCTGCATCGACGTGGGCGTGGCCAAAACCGGCACCGGCGCGCCGGAGGGCGACCGCAGCCAGGGCATCAACGGCTATGTGATGAACACCATCACGCCCACCACCCCAGGTACCGCCAATTACCACTGGGCGTGGATGCGCAACTACGCGCTGGACAGCCAGCTGCTCACCACCCAGATCCGGGACGGTATCCGCAATGTCTTCACCGAGGACACCGGAATGCTGCAAGCCCAGCAGAAGGCGATCGAGGCGAACCCGGATTACGAGTTCTACAACCTGAACATCGACGCCGGCGGCATGTGGATCCGCCGATTCATCGAGCGAGCTCTCGAGGCCGAAGGTCGCCTCGAGGTCGTCGGCTGACAACGGGCAGGACGAGAACCATGGCAGCGACCAACAGCGAGGTGTGGCAGCGCGCCGTCGTCGTCGCGGCGACCGCGATCGCCGACGAGATCCAACGCATCGAGATCGAGACCTCCCTCCCGGCAAAGGCTGACCCCGGCTCGCACATCGACGTGATGGTGGTCGCGGCCGGGCAGCGGGAGAAACGCTCCTATTCGATCGTCGATGCCAGCCCTGACGGCCGGTACCTGACGATCAGCGTGTTCCGCGCCCCGGCATCCCGCGGCGGATCGGTCTTCATGCACACCCTTCGGCCGGGGGACACCATCGAGATCACCCAACCGCTGCAGAACTTTCCGCTGCGCGTCGGCGCGGAGACCTATGTGCTGCTGGCCGGGGGGATCGGCATCACGGCCATCGCCAACATGGCAGCGGCCCTGCGCACGCTCAAGGTGGACTACCGGCTCGTCTATGCCGGCCGAAGCCGTTCCGCCATGGCCTATCTCGACGAACTCGTGGCGCTGCACGGTGATCGGATCGTCGTGCACGTCGACGACGAGGGCAGCTCGCTGCAGGTGGCCGATCTCATCGCGGCGACCACCGCCGACACCGAGCTGTACATGTGCGGGCCGATCCGGCTGATGGATGCGGTCCGCCGTTCCTGGGCGACCGCCGGCCGGGATGTGCCGAGCCTGCGGTACGAGACCTTCGGCAACAGCGGGTGGTTCGATCCGGAGGAGTTCACCGTGACGATTCCGCGGCTGAACGTCGAGGTCGCCGTCCCGCCGGGCCAATCCATGCTGGAGGCACTCGAGGCGGCCGGCGTGGACATGATGTTCGACTGCCGCAAGGGTGAGTGTGGACTGTGCGAGGTCCGGGTTCTCGAACTCGACGGCGTCATCGACCACCGCGACGTGTTCTACAGCGAACGGCAACAGCACGCAGCCCAGAAGATGTGCTGCTGTGTCTCCCGCACCGTCACCGCGCCAGGTGACACCCATCCGGCGCGATCCGCACAGCGTCGGCGCCCGCATCGCCATCGACGTCTCCTGACCCTCGACGAAGGCCACATCCCATGAGCAGCAACACCCTCACCCAGTCATCCCCACTGTTCATCGCCGGCGCCGAGGTGCCCGGAGAGGCCGCCGAGGTGCGCAACCCCGCCAGGCTGACCGAAACCGTCGGCTCCTACGGTCGGGCCGGCCGGGATCTCGCCGAGACGGCAGTGACCGCGGCCCACCGCGCCTTTTCCGGCTGGGCGAACACCCCGGCCGCCCGGCGGGCACACCTCCTGCTCGCCGGCGTCGCCGACGTCGAGGCCGAGATCCCTGCCCTGGCAACCCTGCTCACCCGGGAGCACGGCAAGATCCTGGCCGACGCCACCGCGGAACTGACCAACACCGTCAAGACCCTGCGGTACTACGCCGGGCTGGCCGACCACGTCGAGCGGGAGACCCGCACCGACGATCACCGGGGCCGGATCATCGAACGGCACGTGCCGATGGGCGTGGTGGCCGTGGTGGTGCCGTGGAACTACCCGGTACTGCTCGCCACCCTGATGTACGCGCCCGCCCTGATGGCCGGGAACACGGTGGTGCTGAAACTGCCCGACAATGCGCCACTGGCCTTGTCATCGGTGCTGCTCCACCTCGCTCGGCGGCTGCCGCCCGGCGTGCTGAACGTGCTGGCCGGGGCGGGCCGGGAGATCGGGGTACACCTCACCACCCACCCGCTCGTGCGGAAGGTGAGCTTCACCGGCAGCACCGACACCGGGCGCACCATCATGCGGGACGCCAGCAGCAACCTGAAGAACCTCGGGCTCGAACTGGGCGGCAACGACCCAGCCGTCGTGCTGGAGTCCGCTGTTGTCGATGACGCCTTGATCACCGGCCTGCTGCGTGGCACCTTCATGACCAGCGGCCAGGTCTGCTACGCGCCGAAACGGTTGTATGTGCACCGCAGTCACTTCGACCAGTTCGTCGACGCGTTCACCGCGGCGGCCGCCGGAATCCGGGTCGGCGACGGCCTGGATCCCGCAGTCACCATGGGCCCGTTGAACAACAGGGCACAGTACGACACCGTGCTGCAGCTGATCGATGCCAGCCGGGAGGAGGGCGCACGCGTCCAATCGGTCGGGCAGTACCTGGGAACAGACGGTCTCGACGGCTATTTCGTCCGGCCCACCATTGTCACCGGGCTGCAGCAGGACTCCCCGCTGGTGCAGCAGGAACAATTCGGTCCGGCCGTACCCATCCTGGCTTTCGACTCCGAAGCCGAGGTGGTGGCCCTGGCCAACGACAGCGAATACGGCCTGGCGGCGTCGGTCTGGTCGCAGGACGTCGAGCACGCTTTCGCGGTGGCCCGCCGCATCCAAGCCGGTTCGGTCTTCGTCAACGTCCATCGGGTCGGGGCCTCCGACCCATCGATGCCGTTCGGTGGCTTCAAGCAGAGTGGCATCGGCCGTGGGCACGGCGAAATCGCCCTTGACGAGGCCATGGAACTTCAGGTTCTCGCCGACCGCACCGACATGCAGTGAGCATTCCGCCGCCCACCCCCGCCGCTCCTCCCAGTGGAAAGAACAGGTTCATGACACGACCAATCACGATCATCGGTGCCGGTATCGGGGGCCTGGTGCTCGCCCTCGAGTTACACCAGGCCGGTGTGGAATGCCGCATCTACGAAGCGGCCCCGGAACTGCGCCCGCTCGGGGTCGGGATCAACCTGCTGCCCCATGCCACCGCCGTGCTCGGCGGTCTCGACGTGATGGACGGTCTGACCGCCATCGCGGTCGAAACCGAGGAGTCCATCTTCTTCAATCGGTTCGGACAGAAGATCTTCAGTGAACCGGCTGGTCGGCGGGCCGGCTACCAGTGGCCGCAGTTGTCCATCCACCGCGGCGAACTGCAACTGCATCTGGCCGACGTGGTGCGGCAACGCCTGGGCGCGGACGCGATCGTGCTCGACCACCAGGCCACCGGCGTGGAGCAGGACGAGAACGGCGTCACGGTGCGGTTCCGGTCGATCCGCACCGGCCGGCCGCAGGAGTCGATCACCAGCGACATCGCCGTGTCGGCCGAGGGTGTGCACTCGTCGGTGCGCAAGCAGTTCTACCCGGAGGAAGGGGCCCCGAAGTACTCCGGCGTGGTGATGTGGCGCGGCACCACGGTGGCGCCGCCGTTCCTCACCGGCGCCAGCATGGTGCGGGCCGGCTGGCTGACGGACGGCAAGATGGTCATCTACCCGATCAAGAACGCCGTCGACGACGCCGGCAATCAGCTGGTGAACTGGGTTGCCGAGTTGGAGGCCCCGTACACCGGTGGCCGCGACTGGGGAAAACAAGGTGATCCGGCCGATTTCATGCCCGCGTTCGAGGACTGGCACTTCGACTGGCTGGATGTACCCGCGCTGCTGCGCGGCGCCGAGTCGGTGCTGGTGTACCCCATGGTCGACCAGGACCCGTTGCCGCAGTGGACCTTCGGTCGTGTCACCCTGCTTGGTGATGCCGCCCACCCGATGGTCCCCCGGGGCTCCAACGGCGCCGGACAGGCGATCCTGGACGCCCACGCGCTCCGCGTCGCCCTGGAGTCGACCACCGACCAGCAGCAGGCCCTGCTCGCCTACGAGGCCGACCGCTTGCCGAAGACATCGGCCGTCGTCCTCACCAACCGCACCAACCCGCCCGATGCCATCCTGCGCGAGGTGTGGGAACGGACCGGCGACCGTCCGTTCGACGACATCAATGATGTGATGACGCCGGAGGAACTGACGCAGATCTCGCAGAACTACCAGAGCATCGCCGGTTTCGAGGCCCCGGCCGCGACGTCGTCGGCCGCGTCATGAGCGCCCCCGTCCAGCCGGCGCCCGGCGGAACGACCACCGGGGCGTCCGTCGCCGGCGCCGTGGTGATCGTCACCGGCGGCGCCCGGGGCGTCGGAGCCATCCTGGCCGGCCAGTTGCTGCAGGCCGGTGCCCGGGTCGTCATCGCCGATGTCACCGACCAGGTGGACGACGCTGTGCTGCGGAACTCTGCCGACGTCCTGGTCCATCGCACCGATGTCGCCGATCGCGACTCCACCGAGTCCCTGGCTGCTGCCGCTGTCGAACGTTTCGGCCGGGTGGACGCCCTGATCAACAATGCGGCGATCTATCAGGGTCTCGGTGGCAAGAAGAGTTTCACCGACATCGATGTCGACGAGTGGGACCGGGTCATGGCGGTCAACGCGCGCGGGGTATGGCTGATGATCGCGGCCGTGTACCCGCAGATGAAGCTGCAGGGTTATGGCCGGATCGTGAACATCGCGTCCGCCACCGTTCACAGCGGAGTGCCGTTTTTCGCCCACTACACGGCGTCGAAGGGCGCCGTCATCGCCATCACCAGATCGATCGCCAAGGAGATCGGCCGGGACGGCATCAGTGTCAACGCGGTGGCTCCCGGACTGATCGACAACGAATCGTCGGCGACGATCAACGACTCGTCCTATTTTCCCGTTCTCGCCAAGCAACGGGCCATCCCGCGGAGCATGGCGCCCGATGATCTCACCGGGATCGTCACCTTCCTGTGTTCGCCCGCCAGCGGGTTCATCAGCGGGCAGACGATCATCGTCGATGGCGGGACGGTGTTCTCCTGATCCAGCACTCCGCCCAGCGCCGGAACTGTGGGTGTGGGTGTGGGTGTGGGTAGTGGGCGTGGGGGTGATCGGTCAGCGCAGCTTTTTCCCGCCGGCCATCGTCAGAGCCTGCTCGACGACGCCGTCCTTTGTTTCCACGCCCAGACCCTCCAGCACCAGCATCGCGGTCTTGGCCAGGTGGCTGGCCATCAGGGCGGACGCGCCGTCGGCATCACCTGCCTTGATCAGGCGGAGGATGCGTTCGTGTTCGACGCGGGCGGTGGCGAAAGTCCGCGGGTGAGTGTTCTGCGCATACCGCAGGTACCGTTCGCTGCGCTCGGAGTACGACAGGATGATCTCTGCGAGCGGGCCTTCGGCGCGGGCGCTGCAGAGCTGGTGGAATGCCCGGTGTTCGGTGATCCAGAGTTGCATGTCGTGCTGTTCCAATGCCCGTTCCATCTTGCCCAGCAACGCGCGGGCAGCAGCGTGCTCCTCCGGCCGGAGATGACCGGCAGTGACGCGGACACCGAGGGATTCCAGGGCGACCCTCGTCCCGTAGAGCTGGTCGACCTCATTTCCGTTCAGCTGGCGCACGGTGGCGCGCTGATTGAGCTGCATGTCGATCAGGCCCTCTTGCTGCAGCAGGCGAAGTGCTTCCCGCATCGGACCGCGGCTGACGTTGTAGCGCCTACCCAGGTCGGCCTGGTTCAGCTCCGTGCCCGGCGGGAGCTCCTCGTCCATGATCAGCCGTCGCAGGTGCGCGTGCAGTTCTGCGACGGACTGCCGGTTGTTGGCCAACTTCAGCGTCGGCAATCCCTCGAAGACATCGAAGGTCCTGACTGGCATGGCGTCCCTTTCCGCAGTCGACGAGGCGTGTGCGCGGCGTCGGGGAAGTGTCTACACCAGTCTAGGGCGCGATCACGCTGTGTGTGCCGCCGGCCTGGCGCTCCCGGAGTTTCCGCTGCCAACGCGCTCGCCGGATGTGGAACTCATCGGGAGCCGGTTCCGGCGAGCTGGGAGCGCACGGCGGCCAGCGTTGACCGCACGGCGTCCGCATAGGCCGACTGCATCTGCTCGGACAGCTCGGACTCGGTGATCGGCAGCGTGGTGCCGGGAGCGATGTTGAGGGCGAACTGGAAGCGCAGGCTGAGCTCGCCGTCCTCCTCGAGGATCTCGTTGATGATCGTTCCCAGGACGGGACCGGCCGTCCGGGTGAAGACCACCAGATACGGCTTACCCAGCCAGATTCTCTCGACGTAGCGGGCGCCGCCGAGCAGCACCTCACGATCGAACACGGTGTCGCTCTCCTCGTGGATCACCCGGCATTCGGTGATGGCCTCGACGTAGGGCACTGCGTTGCGGGCCTTCTGCTCCAGGCCCTTCCAGACCTGTTCGAGGGTGAGCGGCACTTCGCCTTCGGGGTTCGCCGGCAGTTGGATCTCGCTGAAGATCATGATCTTGTCCTGTCTGGGGATGGTTTCAACACGGTCCCGGTAGGAAGCGTGTGGTGTCGCAGTGGAGTCTGGTGTGCGAAGGGTCGCGGGTAGGGGAGAAGTACAGCGGTGCAACAGCTGTCAGTGCTCGAGTGCCTCCATCAGCACCGGCCCCCAGGAGTTGGCGGTGGCGATGTCGACCTCCCAGGACTTCGGGACCTGCGGAGAGTCCTCGTGCCAGGGTCGGGGTTCGAAGTATCCCTTGCTCTCGTCGTACATCACGTCGAGCTGTGTGAAAAGCTCGATGACGTTGCCGTCGGGGTCGCGGTGGTAGGTGAAGATGTTGTGCCCCGGGCCATGTCGGCCCGGCCCCCAGTGCAGGCGGTACTCCTGCTTCGCGAGGTGATCCAGGGTGGTCTGCAGATGATTGAGATCGCGCATTTCGTAGGCGACGTGGTGCATGCCCGAGAGCTTCTTGCTCTCCAGGAAGTTTGCCGCGTGATGATCGGCGTTGCAGCGCAGGAACACGAAGAAGTCGCCGATGGTGTCGGACCACCGGAAGCCCAGCAGATCCTGGTAGAAGCCCTGGATCTGATCGAGGCTGGGGCTGAAGGCGGCCACATGGCCCAACTTGGTGGGGCGGGGGCTGGACACCAGGGACACCCCGCTGGGGCTCTGGCTCTCGTAGAGGTGCAGTGGTATGCCCGTGCCAGGTTCGGTGAGGACGAGCACATCCGGTGTGCTGGGGGCGATGTCACTGCGGCGGGAGACCTCGTAACCGGCCGCGGTGATCCGCTTTTGCGCATCGTTCAGCGAGTCCGCGACTTCGTAGCCGACGGTCGTCCGGCCGCCGGACTCACCGCGGTTCAGCACGACGCAGTGATGGTCGAATCCGGTGGTCAGGAAGGCCTGGTCGGCGGTGCGGTCGACCAGTTCGAAACACAGTGCCTCGGTGTAGTACTCGATGAGCCGGTCGAGGTCCGGGGTGGTGAACTCGACGTATCCCAATTTCGAAACGCTCGCGGCGGGGTCACGGGTGGTGCCGGACAGGGGTGCTGCGCCGGAGTCGGTCGCGGACTGCCCGCTGGTCGGTGGTGTCATGGTGGTTCTCCTCGAGTAGATGTGGGCGGTTCAGGCGGCGAGCCAGCCGCCGTCGACCGGCAGCACGGCACCATTGATGTAGGAAGCAGCGTCGGAGCACAAGAACGTGACGGTGTCGGCGATCTCCTGCGGCCGCCCGTATCGACCCATGGTCGTCCGGTCGATGACCGGCGCCATTGCTTCCTTCGGCACCGCCGCTGTCATGGCGGTGTCGATCGGGCCGGGAGCGACGGCGTTGATCCGGATGCCGGACCTCCCGTAGTCCAGGGCGGCGGTGCGGGTGAGGCCGGCGACGCCGTGCTTGCTGGCGACGTAGGCGGCCTGCGCACCGGCGCCGGCGAACGACCAGATCGAAGCGGTGTTGACAATGGCGCCGCCGGTCTTCAGGATCTCCGGGATCTGGTGCTTCAGGCAGAGGAACACGCCTGTCAGATTGACCGCGATCACCCGGTTCCAGTCGGCCTCGTCGAGATCGGCCAGCGGAACCGGGGCGAAGGTGCCGGCGTTGTTGTGGGCGAAGTCCAACCGACCGAATTGCGAGACCGCCGTATCAACAGCATTTTTCACCGAGTCGCTCGCCGAGACGTCGGTGCTGACACCGACGGCCTTGCCGCCGGCATCCTCGATCTGCTGGACGGTGTCGGTGGTGTCGAGCAGGTCGCAGACAACCACCGACGCACCCGGCGGGCGAATGCCAGGGCGCTGGCCTGCCCGATGCCCCGGGCCGCTCCGGTGACCAGCGCCACCTTGCCGTCGAACTCTCCCATCAAGCTGTCCTTCCGAGTGCGGCGGAGACCGCCGGTGATGTGTGCGCGTTTCTGGCGTCGACGACTGGGTTGCGCAGGGACCCCAGGCCCTCGATCTCCACGACGACCTCGTCGCCGGGTTGCAGGAAGTCGCCGCGCGGGGCGCCAACTCCGGCGGGGCATCCGGTGGCGATGACGTCCCCGGGCTCCAAGGTCATCAATCGGCTGGCCACCGACACCACCTGGAAGACCGGATTGATCATGTCGGCGGTGCTGGAGTCCTGCTTGACCACACCGTTGACGCTGAGCCGGATGTGAACGTCCTGCGGGTCCGGAACGAACCAGACCGGGGTGATCCCCGGGCCCATCGGGCAGAAGGTGTCATCGCCCTTGGCCGAGGTCCAGTCGAACCCGAACGGCGGTGCGACGGCGTCGGTGCGGGCGAGCAGATCACGGGAGGTGATGTCGTTCAGCACGACATATCCGGCGATGTGGTCAGCGACGTGCTCGGGGCCGATGTTGCGCGCCGTGCGACCGATGATCACCCCGAGCTCGGCTTCCCAGTCGATGCGCCGGCCGTCCCGATCGGGCAGCCGGATGGCATCAGTGGGGCCGATGACGGTCGTGGTGGGCGGCTTGAGGAAGAAGTACGGCGCGCCGACGGGATCCGGCCTCGGCACCCCCATCTCGGCCAGGTGCGCGTAGTAGTTCGCCCCGGCGCAGATGATCTTGCGTGGGTAGGCCAGCGGAGCCACCAGCTTCGCGTCCGCGACGATCGGGTAGCGAGGCGGTATCGAGTCCGCGCAGGTCGTCGGCGACGCCCTGCCAGTCGTCGATGACCTCCAGCAGAGTGCGCCCGGCGAAGGCGTCCAGAGCCAGGACGGTGCCGTCGAGCTCGAGCACACCCACCCGGATGTCACGCGGTGAGTCGTCGCGGGTCGAGTCGTCGTGAGTTGAATCTGAAGGGGTTGGATCGTGACTGAGGTGATAGCTCACCAGGGACCAGTTGGGCATTCCACGCTCACGTTTCTGTGCGGAAGGGGATGGTCGGCCAGTCGTCGTCGTTCGTGGTCAGAATGACGCGACCGGTGTTGGTCTCGGCCTCGAGGTAGCGGTGGGCCGCAGCGGCTTCGGTGATGGTGAAGGTGCGATCGACCAGCGGGCGGAAACCGGTTGCGACGGTGTCCCACAGGCGACGGGCGCTCAACAGATTGCCGCTGCGGACTCCGATGACTCGTTGGGACCGCGAGTACAGCCGCAGCAGGTCCAGTTCGACCCGGCCGCCGAGGAATGCTCCGGAGCACACCACACGACCCCGGGTGCCGAGCACCTCCATGGTCGACCGCCAGATCTGCGGGTGGCCCAGGTCGTCGACGGCGATCGCGATGCCCGCGCCCCCGGTCAGTTCGGCCACCTCGGCCGCGAAGCCGGGATCCAACGGATCCAGCACGGCCTCCGGGCCCAGTGACTGCAACGTCTTTCGCTTGTCGGCCGAGCGAGAGGTGGCGATCACCCTGGCGCCGCTGTACACCGCCAGCGCGACGGTCAGCGATCCCAGCGCCGACGATGCGCCCTGCACCAGCACCCACTCGCCGGGTTGCAATCCCGCTTGGTCGAACTGGTTCTGGGCGACCGGGCCGGCCAGCGCCAGAGCTGCGGATGACGTCGGATCCAGCCCGTCGGGGACGCGGAAGACGTTCTCCGCCGGTACGACTGTGTACTGGGCGTACGCGCCCTGCACGTGCACGCCCATGATGCGCGCCTCCGGGCAGGCCTCGATGGCGCCCTCGGTACAGGCTGCGCAGTGGCCGCAGGACAACACCGGGAACACCGCGACGTGGTCACCGATCGACACCGCATCCACTTCGGCGCCAACCGCGGCGACGGTGCCGGCATGTTCGGCGCCGAGGACATGGGGAAGGGTGAAACGCGCATAGGGATGGGTGCCGGCCCGGGCGGTGAGGTCCAGCAGTCGGCCGACGCTGACCGCAGCGACCCGCACCACGACCTCACCAGGCCCCGGGTGCGGGGTGTCGAGCTGCGCCATCTGCAGGACCTCGGGTGCGCCGAACTCCTCGAAGACGACCGCGGTCATGGTGTCAGGAAGCTGGTCGTCGACAGCCGGCCATCCCGACCTGGCGCTGAGAAGTTGCTCGGACAACTGTGTCCTCCTCGACTGCTGCTGCGACTGGTAGTGACCTGGTCCGGAAATGATCACCGGGATCGGCGAAGGAGGCCGACTCGTCAAAGTGTAGCCACTTTGGCTCGAGGAGGGAAGGGGTTGTGCAGATTGATCGGGACAGTTCTTCCCTGGTCCGTCCACCGTGTGGCCGCACTCTCCTGCTCGAGGCCGGAAGGGTGGCAATTGACGCCAAAGTGTCATCTACTTTAGGCTGAGCATCTCCTCGCATCCCGCGGGGATCTCGGAAATGCCGCCACGTACGAGATGAATTGCGCGGTCACGGCTATCGGCGCTTGAGCCGGTTTCGACCAACGAGAGGTTCGACCATGACCACCTACCGGATCGGCTACTTCGTCGGGAGCCTGTCATCCACCTCCATCAACCGGGTGTTGTCCAAGGCGCTGATCGGCCTTGCTCCCAAGGACTTCGAGTTCACCGAGATCCCGATCGGGAATCTCCCCTTGTACAGCCAGGACTATGATTCGGACTATCCGCCGGAGGCGTTGGCGCTGAAGGCGTCGATTTCCCGCGCCGACGCGATCCTGTTCGTGACGCCCGAGTACAACCGGTCCATTCCGGGAGCTCTGAAAAACGCCATCGACTGGGCCTCCCGGCCGTGGGGTCAGAACTCTTTCGATCATGTGCCCGCCGGGGTGATCGGCGCGTCTGTCGGATCGATCGGCACCGCATTGGGTCAGCAGAGCCTGCGGTCGGTGCTGAGTTTCTGCAATTCCCGGCAGATGACGGCACCGGAGGCGTACATCCACTACACACCCGAGAAGTTCAGTGCGACGGGAGAAGTGATCGACGAGTCGACCGAGATGTTCCTGCGCAACTACCTGCAAGAGTTCCATGATCACGTGGTTCGGGTGCTGACGGTCCTCCCGCGGTCATGACGCAACCGGGGGCCGAACCGGCACCGGCGGTGGTGGCCGGTCTCGTCATGACGGCGTCCTGATGGCGGTGCTGGATCACCCGGTCACCCGGCGGGTCCGGGCGTCGACGCGGTTGCTCGGGCCGGCGTTCGTCGCCGCGATCGCCTATGTCGACCCGGGCAACGTGGCCACCAACGTGGCGGCCGGAGCAACACACGGCTACCTGTTGGTGTGGGTGGTCGTGGTGGCAAACCTGATGGCCTGTGTCGTTCAGTACCTCTCGGCGAAGGTCGGTCTGGTGACGGGTCTCTCGCTGCCCCAGGCCCTGCGGGAACGGATGCCGAAGTCGGGTCGGCTGTTGTACTGGGGACAGGCGGAGCTGGTCGCCATGGCGACCGACCTGGCCGAAGTCGTGGGCGGGGCAATCGCACTGAACATTCTGTTCGATCTGCCGCTGCTGCTCGGGGCGGTCATCACCGCGGTGGTGTCGACAGCGCTGCTGACGGTGCAGAACCGCCGCGGTCAGCGGACCTTCGAGCACGTCATCACTGGTCTGCTGGCGATCATTGCGATCGGTTTCGTTGCCGGGCTCCTTGTCTCGCCGCCCTCGCTGACGGACACCCTGGGTGGTTTGCGTCCAGCCTTCGACGGCCGTGACAGCGTGCTGCTGGCCGCCGGGATGCTGGGCGCGACGGTGATGCCACACGCCGTCTATCTGCACTCGTCCCTGGCCCGGGATCGGCACGGCAAGGCCGACGGGAGCCGGCTGCGGTCACTGCTGGTGACCACCCGGTTCGACGTCGGTGCGGCCATGCTGGTGGCGGGTGCCACCAATCTCGCGATGCTGCTGCTGGCGGCAACCTCGTTGCGGGACAGGGACATCGACGGATCTCTTCAGAATGTCCATGACGCAGTCGGGGGCACACTCGGAGGTTCGGTCGCCCTGCTCTTCGCGCTGGGGCTGCTGGCCTCCGGCCTGGCGTCGACCGCGGTGGGTGGGTACGCGGGCGCAGTGGTGATGGAGGGCCTGCTGAGGAGGCGGGTTCCCTTGGTGACGCGACGGGCGGTGACGCTGATCCCGGCCGTGGTGGTGCTGGCCGCCGGTGTGGACCCGACCGCGGCGCTCGTGGTGTCGCAGGTGGTGCTGTCGTTCGGCATCCCGTTCGCGCTGATCCCGTTGGTCCTCCTCACCGCACGCCGCTCCGTCATGGGCGCGGCGGTCAACCACCGGCTCACCACCATGGTGGCCGTGCTGGCCGTCGGCGCGGTGGTCGCTCTGAACATCGTCCTGTTGGGCCTCACCTTCGGCGGCTGAGAGCGAGTCAGCGGCGACCGCCGGGCAGGGATCGAGCTGCGTCGCTCGCCCGATCCGGGTCGGAACGGCGAGGATGTCCCGATGGAAAGTTGGGAAGAATTCGCTGTGGTCACGGGTGCTGCGGCTGCTGCCCTGACCGGACTGCTCTTCGTCGCGGTGTCCATCAGGTTGGAGGTGATCGCCGCTTCCACGGATCTGCGGAATCGCGCGGCTCAGACCCTCACGCTGTTCGTCGCCATCACCATGGTCGCGATCGTCTTCGCCATTCCCGGCCAGCCGAGTTGGCTGTTCGGAAGTGAGCTGGTGCTGCTTGCCGCCTCAGGTGGCATCACCTTGTTCTTGCTCGATCGCCGTGCGCGACAGCATCGCAGTGAGCAACCCGTGGCACGGATTCTCGATGTGCTGAGCCCCAACCTGTTGACGATGACACTGATCGGGATCGGTGGGCTGCTGACGGCCATGGGGTTCGAGTCGGGTCTGTACCTACAGGTGCCCGCGGTCATCGCCGCGCTGATCGGCGGAGTGGTCGGTGCGTGGCTGTTGATGATGAAGACCAGCGCCGAACCTGCGTGAGCGAGAACGACGGCGGCGGCCAACACGCCGCCGTTGTCCCGTGCGGATCCGCCCCCACCGCGAGTGCCACGTGAGCAGGGAGATCGGGCCAGGTTTCAGCGGAAATCCCTGCTTTCATGGCACTTGAGCTCACCAAGCTTGTGTCACTCGTCCTCGGCGTGATTGGCGGCGGCTCAGCGGTTTGACGGGACGGTCAGCACGACCGCCTGCCCCTGCCCGCCGCCACCGCAGAGCCCGGCCGCTCCGACGCCACCGCCCTGCCGAGCAAGTGCCATCGCCAGGTGCAGGGTGATGCGGGTACCCGACATTCCCAACGGATGGCCCAGGGCGATCGCACCGCCGTCGATGTTGACCTTCGCCGGGTCAACGCCGAGCAACCGGGTGCTGGCGACCCCGACGGCGGCGAACGCCTCGTTGATCTCCACCAGGTCGAGCTGAGCGGGTGTCAATCCAGCTGTCTTGCAAGCGGTTTCAATCGCGTGGGCGGGCTGGTGCTGCAACGTGGAGTCAGGCCCGGCGACCGTGGAATGGGCGGTGATCTCCGCGAGCCAGCTCAGTCCGAGCCGTTCGGCGGTCCGCCGGCTGGTGACCACCACGGCCGCCGCGCCGTCGGACAGCGGCGACGAGGTGCCAGCCGTCAGGGTGCCGTCCGGGCGGAAGGCCGGCCGCAGGGTGGCCATGGCCTCCAGATTGGCATCGACCCGGATGCCCTCGTCCTGCTCGATGATGTCCTCGCCGCCGCGGCGGCGGGGGACCGACACGGGCACCACCTCGCCGGTGTAGACGCCGGCGTCCCACGCCGCGGCGGCCCGGTGATGGCTGTGCACCGCGAACGTGTCCTGCTCGAGTTTGCTGATGTCGTAGTGGTTGCCGTTCGCCTCATCGGTGAGCGCACCCATGGACTGGTTCGTGAAGTAGTCCCACAGGCCGTCGCGCTCCAGCGCGTCGTGCACCATGACATCCCCGTAGCTGAAGGCAGACGGGAGCAGGTGCGGAGCCTGGCTCATCGACTCCATCCCGCCTGCAACGACGATGTCGTAGTCACCGGAGCGGATCAGTTGATCGGCCAACACGATGGAGTTCATCCCGGACAGGCAGACGTTGTTCACCGTCACTGCCGGGACGGCCATCGGCACACCTGCTGCGACGGCGGCGATCCGGGCCGGATTCTGGCCGGAACCCGCGGTCACCACGTGGCCCATCACCACGTAGCCGATGGCGTCCGGGGTGATGCCGGACCGCTCGATCGCGGCGCGGATCGCGATCGACCCCAGCTCGGTGGCGGCAAGACCGGAGAGCGAACCACGGAAGCGACCGGTGGGGGTCCGGGCCCCGGCGACGATCACCGAGGTTGCGCCGGGATCCCTGCCGGCAGAGGAGATTTCCCCGACAGAACCGGACTTGCCGGTCATCGCGGTTCCCCCGACCATTGCAACAGGACCTGCTCGTCGGCGTTCAACACCGGTGGTGCCCGGTGGGTGACCTTGGTGGTCTCGACCTCGCCGTCGGAGGTCTGCAGGAAGAACCGCAGCGGGGACCCGGGAAGGGTGGTGGTGCCGAGCGTCTCGTGTTCGACGTCGATGAGCAGCCGTTGCGACCTGGTCTGCTCCCACTGGTACACCTCGTCGAGGGTGCGCACCTTGCCGGCCGGGATGCCGGCATCGGCGAGCTTGACCAGCAGGGTCTCGGCGTCGGTGGCCGCGAAGGCTTTCTCCACCAGCTCGATGACCTGGTCGCGGTGGGCCACCCGATCCGCGTTCGTCTCCAGACCTGCTGTGCTGACGTCGATGTCGAACGCCGCACAGAACTGCTTCCACAGACCCTCGCTGCCGACCGCGATCTGCACGGAGCCGTCGGCGCAGCGAAACAGTCCGTACGGGGAGATGGACGGGTGATGGTTGCCCTGGGCGTGACCCACCTCGCCGGCGACCGTCCACCGGGTGCCCTGGAAGGCGTGGACACCGACGATGCTGCCCAGCAGCGAGGTGCGCACCAGCTGTCCGCGGCGGGTGGCGGCCCGTTCGACCAGCCCGGCAAGGACGCCGATGACCCCGTACAAACCGGCGAGCAGATCGCCGATCGGCACACCGACCCGCTGTGGGTCGTCAGGCCCCGATCCGGTCAGCGACATCAGTCCGGCCTCGCCCTGGGCGATCTGGTCGTAACCGGCCCGGCCGCCTTCCGGGCCGTCGTGCCCGAACCCGGAGATCGACAGGGTGACCAGGCTCGGGTTCAGCTCGGAGAGGCGTTCGCCGCCGAACCCCAACCTGGCGAGCACCCCCGGCCGGAAGTTCTCCAGCAGCACATCAGCTTTGCTGATCAGCCGCGTCAGGGTTGCTTTCCCCTCGGCCGACTTCAGGTCCAGGGCAATGGATTCCTTGTTGCGGTTGCAGGACAGGAAGTACGTCGACTCACGAGACTGCGCGGCATCCGCGGGGGTGACGAACGGCGGTCCCCAACCCCTGGTGTCGTCACCTGTCACCGGTGTTTCCACCTTGATCACCCTGGCGCCGAGATCACCCAGGATCATGCCGGCGTGCGGGCCGGCCAGGGCCCGGGAAAGATCGATGACGACCAGGCCGGCCAGCGGACCCGCTGCTGATTCGGTCATGACGATCATCCCCAGCCCGGCAGGACCAGCAGGCCCCAGCTGACGACGGGTGCGACGATCATGATCGACATGCCCCACTGCATGAGCCGCTTGAAGACCATCTCCCGGTCCTTCTCCTCCGAGTTGGCCACGACGAGCGCGCCGTTGGTGGAGAACGGGCTGCAGTCGACCACCGAACTGGAGATGGCCAGGGCGGTGATCAACCCGATGGCTCCGACCTGACCGGTCATCAGGAACGGCACCGCGAGCGGGATGAGCGCGCCCAGAATGCCGGTGGTGGAAGCGAAGGCGGAGACGACGGCGCCGATGAGGCAGATCAGGAAAGCGGCGAGCAGCGGGACACCGACACCGGCGACCTGATCACCCAGCCAGGTCACGGTGCCCTGGTCTTCCAGCAGCGACACGTAGGTCACGATGCCGCCGATGAGTAGCACGGTGCCCCAGCTGATCTTGTCCACCGCACCCTTGGCGGCCTTGGGGAAGATCATGGTGAGCAGCACGGCGACGCCCAGTGCGGTGAAGCCCACGTCCAGGTCGAAGACGAACGCACCGATGGCAAGGCCGACCAGACCGATCAGGGTCAGAATCCGCTCTGGGTTCAGCTGGTGATCGTCGTCCACGACGGTGTCCGGCACGGTCTTGACCGTCCCCGCACCACCGGTCGGACCGACCGGAGCAGCTGCTGCGCCACCGCTCGGGGTCATGCCGCCGGTGCCGCCGCCGAGGCCGGAATGGCTGCCGGCGCGGCCGGTTGCCTCGATCGCCGCCTGCGGGGTTCCGGTGACCGGTCCGCGGGTGGCGGACCGGGTGGCGGAGCCGGCGACATCATCGATGTAGTCGGTTGTTTCCAGCTCCTGTTCGGCCGATTCCCTGCGGCTGAGCAATTCTCGACCGCCGAAGGCGAAGAACACGATGATCGAGATCAACAGTGCCGCGCCGAAGCAACCGATGAACAGGAACAACGGGCTGCCGGGGAGGCCGCTGTCGGCCACGACGCCGTTGGTGATGGCGCCGAAGATGCCGATCGGGGAGAAGCTGCCACCGGTGGCGCCCATGACGACCAGGATTCCGATCAGCACCGGGTGAATCCGGAAGCGCTTGCCGAATCCGAGTGCGACCGGCGCCACGATGGCCACGGCCGCCGGGGTGATCGCGCCGATGGCGGTGATCGCCGCGCAGACCACGAACATCGCCCAGGGGATCAGTGCGACCCGGCCGCCGACCGCGCGGACGGCGGCATGGACGATCCAGTCGACTGTGCCGTTGTTCTTCGCGAGCGCGAAGAGATAGGTGACACCGACGAGGATGACGAAGAGGTTGCCGGGGAAACCCGACAACACCTGCGTCGGTCCGACGTCGTACACGGTGGCGCCGACCACGGCCGCGGCCACCAGGGCGAGCGCGCCCATGTTCACCGATCGGACGCTGGCGATGACGAACACCAGCACCAGGACGATCAGGGCGATTACTTCAGCTGACACGACGACTCCTTTGTCGGGCTGCTTTGGGAGGGCGACAAGCGTCGGCCCCGAGAGGAAAAGCGGCGGTGGCAATGAACGGCGGTGGCAATGAACGGCGGTGGCAATGAACGGCGGTGGCGATGAACACAGGCATGAGGTCCATCACGAATTGGCCTAGCCTCTCGTCCAGTGAGCCTCTTGTCAAGAGGTCATTTCTCCGAACTGTGAGCGTCAACTTGGCAGGCAGGTGCCCTGATTGCTACGAAACAGGCCGTGGGAGTGGTCTAGCCACTCGACCTTTGTGCCAATCCGACCTAGCATTCGGATATGTCCCTCGTTCGTCGGAAGGCCGCGGCACCGCGGTTCGCTCGCCCGAGGCTGTACCAGCAACTCGCGATCCACATCACGGACTTCATCGAGGCGCAGGGGCTGTCACCCGGTGACCGGTTGCCGCCGGAACGAGAGCTGGCCGTCGAACTCGGGGTCAGCCGGGCGACCTTGGCGCAGGCGCTGGTGGCGCTGGAAATGCAGGGCCGGGTCGCCGTTCGGCACGGTGATGGCGCGGTCATTCTCGACCCGGCGGAACGGGTCGCGGCAGTGGTCGCCGCACTGGTCGGCTACACCGACGAGTCGCTGGAATCCGCTCGGCTGCCGGTCATCGCCGGGCTGCTGGCAGCGGCCACCGTGGCTCCGTCGCATGCCAGAGCGGTGCCCGGCCGCATCCTGACGCAGGGGGCATCGCTCGACGAGGTGTGGCACGCGGTGCGGGCCGCCGTCGGCGACAACCCGCTGGTCGATCTCGACATCGCCATGGAGCAGGCGGGTGCCCCGATCCCGGCATATGTCGCGACGGCCCTACCCGACCTGATCGCAGCCGTCGTCGCAGGAGATCTTGCCGGGTCATTGCTGGTCCGCCCGGCCTGAGGGGGCGCCCGAGCGAACGTGCCGTGCTCTCTCCCGCCGTTGCCCTGATTGCGGTCAGCGGCGGGCAGTCGGTCTCAAGTGAAATACAAGACTTTGGCAGCCGGAAATTGTGTAGCCAGCGCGGATTGAAACCACCGCCGCAGCTCGGCCATCACCGGCGCAGGGTAGACGTACTTGATCGCGCCGAATTTCCCGCGCTTGAGCCGCCGCAGGTCCTCGGACATCTCCAGTTGGGTCGCCGGATACCAGTCGAGCAGGACATCCTTGCTGCGCGCCGTGAAGCGGTGGGTGATGAGCTCGACAGTCAGGTCCAGACCGGGGATGTCGGCCAGCTCCACGGACACGTCCGCGATCAAGGTGCCGTACTCGCTGCGCCACTCGGCCACCGGCATGATCGGCGCGATGGTGAGCCCGACGGGGTAGCCGGCTCTGGCCAGCCGGCCGAGCGCCGCGATGCGTTGCGCGACCGATGCGGTGCCGCCCTCGAACCGGCCGGACACAGCCGCCGCGTTGATCGACATCCGGATTCGGGTGCGCCCGTGGTGCGGCAGATCGAGCAGTGGACCGACGTCGTCGAACTTGGTGGTGGCGCGCAGCTGCACGGGGGCGGCCCACTCGCGCTCGCCGAAGTACGTGATGGCGGCGGACAGTGACCCGGTGACGGCCTCGATACCCAACGGGTCGGTGTAGCAGGAGGCCTCGAAGGTGGTGCCCTCGTCGCCCCTGGCAAGGGTTTTCGAGGTGACGCCACCGCGGCCGACGTACCAGTCAAGGTTGCCCAGGATGTCGTCGAGGTTGGCATACGCGCGGGTGATGGGCGGGCCGGTCAATGATCCGGCCAGATAGCAGTACTGGCAGTGGGCCGGGCAGCCTTCTGCCAGGTCGAACCGCCAGTCGGCACTGGGCGGAATGGGCTGCAGTGTGAGTTTCGACGGTGGCGCGACAACGACGGCCAGCGTCGATTTCGCTATGGCGTACCGCGCCCTGGGGTTGTCGCCCCCGAGGGGCGGCAACCGATCGCCGCTGAGCACCTCGATGTCGTCCACACCGGCCGCCGTGCACCGATCGACGATGATCCGGCCGTGTGCGCGCTCGTAGGCCGATCTGGTGACCAGGACGCGTCTCGGTCGCCACAGCCGTGCCACCCGGGTTGCCCGCGGCGCCCGGGAGGAGGTGGACTCCGCTGGAATGGTCAGGCTGGTAGACAGCCGGGTTCCGTCCAGTTCTCGATCAACGCTGCCGGAACGCTGCGCGATGGTGAGCCGCCCTACACCCGGCCCGCGGGCAACGCTGCTGCCCGGTCTGCGCGGCGCCTTTCCAGCCGCCGCGCGACGAACGACCGAGCCCGGCCGATCAGCTGCCTGCCGGTCGGGCTCTGGATGAACGCGGCAACCGCGCTCACCATGGAGAACAGGCGGAAGATCGCAAACATCGCAGTGGCCCTTTCGCCGGCGGTCAAGTGGTTGTTCTGCTGGAGTTCCCCGCTGCGGCGGCGGCAACCCTGAACCGGAAGGCCGGTCGGGATTATGTGCGGCCCTTCCAGTTGTTGCCCCACACGGTGGACGTCAACACCCCGATCACCGCGGGAATCAAGAACACCACCCAGGTCTTGAGCACGAAGAACAGCAACAGGCTGACGATCCCGGACAGTGCCAGGGCAACCGCGGCGACGCGTTGGGCCGGGGTGCGTTGGTCGGGCGAGCGGTCGTATTGGCTGCTGGGTGGTGCCGGGTAGTCGGTGGCCGGGCGGATGGCCGGGGCCGGTCCAGGGAGCGTCGGGTGCGGAGCAGGCAGGTCGACGAACAACGCGCGCAGGTCGGCCACCGTCCTGGCCTGTGACACCTGGGCGCTGCGGGTGCCGAACTCGTCCAGGTCGATCCGTCCCGACGACAGGTGCTCGCCGAGGGCGTCCATGGCCGAGTTGCGTTCCGCGTCGCCGATGCGGATGTTCGACGGGTCCGATCCGGAAGAGGGTGCGCTCACAGCACCGACTGTAGGCGTGCCGCCGGTCTGGGCGGGTCGGCGGCCGGGTGATCGTCGGCCGGTGGACCGCTGTCAGGACGTGGACTGCTCGGCGGCGGTCTTCAGGGAGCGGGCCAGATCGTCGGGTCGCAAGCGGTACACCTGCAGGGTCAGGCCGAAGTACTTGTCCGTTTCACCGACCCATTCCATCCCGTTGCGCCGAGCGACGGCCGCCGCCCTGGCGTTCCCGGGCCGGACCACGGCGAACATCTCGTCGGTCTCCTGGGTGAACGCCCAGCCCGCCACCCCGTGGGTGGTTTCGGTGGCGTACCCGTTGCCCCACATCTCCGGCAGCAACTGCCAGCCGATCTCCAGATCGTCGCCGCGCGGCGGCAGGGGGAGCAGCACCACTCCGCCGACGATGCGGGAGTCCGAGCGTCGTTCGATGGCCCATCGGGCGGCCGGTGCCTGCAGACCGGCGTCGTCGGCGATCCACCGCTCGAGCACCTGCTCCATGGCCGCGAGGTCCGTGACCCGGTCCATGGCCGGGCTCAGCCAGCGTGCGACGTCAGGGCTGCCGTAGATCTCCAGGGCCGCTGGTGCGTCCTCGATCCGCCACCCACGAACGGTCAGCCGTGGAGTCTGAAGTGTTGGTGCCATGGGACTCTCCGTTCACGAGGTACCGGTCATCGCTGTGGTCAGTGTCGTCTCGTGCCGCGAACTGCTGCCCGCTGCCGACCGGTTTCTGGTGCAACCTGGACAGGACCCGATCCATTCCGGCCAGTGACGTCGCGTCACCCTGTGTCCGTGGACTCACTGGCGTCCCCGATCTCGGCGACCAGGGCCCCTGCGGTCACGGATGACCCGGCCTCGACGCCGATGGAGGTGACGACCCCGTCGCGATGCGCGGCGATCGGATTCTCCATCTTCATCGCCTCGACGACGGCCACGACGTCCCCGGCCGACACCTGGTCGCCGACTGCCACCGCGACCTTCACCACGGTGCCCTGCATCGGGGCCAGCACCGCGTTGCCGCTGGCTGCGGGCGCGGCATGGGTGGAACGGCCGCGCCTCGCCGTGGTTCTGGTGGCGGCGGGACCGCGCGGGGCCGCGAACTCGGCGGGCAGGGTGACGGTGACCCGGCGCCCGTTGACCTCGGCGACGATCTCTTGGCGAGCGTCGCTGGTCCCACCGTCGGCCGCGATGTCACCGGCGTACGGCTCGATGGTGTTGACGAACTCGGTCTCGATCCAGCGCGTGTGCACCTCGAAGGCTCCGTCGGCGGCAGTGAACGCCGGCTCGTCCAGCACCGCGCGGTGGAACGGCAGCACCGTGGCCATCCCCTCGATCCGGAATTCGGCAAGCGCGCGACGGGAACGTTCGATGGCCTGCTGCCGGTCGGCCCCGGTGACGATGATCTTGGCCAGCAGGGAGTCGAACGACCCGGAGATCACCGAACCGGCCTCCACCCCGGCATCGACCCGCACACCAGGACCGGCAGGCGGAACGAATCGGGTGAGCTTCCCCGGTGCCGGCAGGAACCCGCGTCCGGGGTCCTCGCCGTTGATCCGGAACTCGATGGAGTGCCCGCGCGGCGGCGGATCCTCGGTGAGGAGCAGCTTCTCACCGTCCGCGATGCGAAACTGCTCGCGCACGAGGTCGATTCCCGACGTCTCCTCGGAGACCGGGTGCTCCACCTGCAGTCTGGTGTTCACTTCGAGGAACGACACCGACCCGTCCTGACCGACCAGGAATTCCACCGTGCCGGCGCCGTGGTATCCGGCTTCGACGCAGATCGCCCGGGCGGCGGAATGGATCCGGTTGCGCTGGTCGTCGGTGAGGAACGGCGCGGGCGCCTCCTCGACCAGCTTCTGATACCGCCGCTGCAGCGAGCAGTCCCTGGTGCCGACCACGATCACGGTGCCGTGCTGATCGGCGAGCACCTGGGCCTCGACGTGTCTCGGCCGGTCCAGGTAGCGCTCGACGAAGCACTCGCCGCGGCCGAAGGCCGTCACGGCCTCGCGCACGGCGGAGTCGAACAGCTCGGGGATCTCCGCCAGCGTCCGGGCGACCTTGAGTCCGCGGCCACCACCGCCGAACGCGGCCTTGATCGCCACCGGCAAGCCGTGCTCGCGGGCAAAGGCGACGACCTCGGCTGATCCGGCGACCGGCTCACTGGTCCCCGGAACCAGCGGCGCGCCCACTCGCAGGGCGATGTGCCGGGCGGTGACCTTGTCGCCGAGATCGCGGATCGCCTGCGGCGTAGGGCCTATCCAGGTCAATCCGGCATCGATCACCGCCTGCGCGAAGTCGGCGTTCTCGGAGAGGAATCCGTAACCGGGATGCACCGCGTCCGCTCCCGCCCTGGCGGCGACATCGAGCAGCTTGCCGGCATCGAGATAGGACTCGCCGGGTGTGCTGCCACCGAGTGCGAAGGCCTCGTCCGCGGTGCGAACGTGCAGGGCGTCCCGATCGGGGTCGGCGTAGACGGCGACCGAACGAAGTCCGGCATCCCGGCAGGCCCTTGCCACCCGGACAGCGATCTCACCGCGGTTGGCGATCAGCACGGTGTGCACTGGGATCCCTTCTGACGCAACGACGGACGGTGTGAATGGCTGGTCACGGCGATCGCCACAGGTCGATCACCGAGACCCCGACCCGGGACAGCAACTCCCTGGTCAGCGGCAGCGAGATGCCGAGCACGTTGGACGGGTCACCGTCGACACCGTCGACGAACCAGCCGCCGTACCCGTCGATGGTCAGCGCTCCTGCGACGGCCAACGGTTCTCCGGTGGCGACGTAGGCGGCCAACTCCGCGTCCGTCGGCCGACCCATCCGCACCACCGATGACCGGGTTGCCGACGCGGTGGCCAGCAGCGCCCCGTCGGCGATCCGCCGGACGGCGTGCCCGGTCAGCAACACCCCGTCCCGGCCGGCCATCTGCCGCCAGCGAGCCGTGGCCTGCTCGGCATCAACAGGTTTGCCCTGCAGCTCGCCGTCGATCAGCAGCATCGAGTCGCAGCCGATGACAACCAGGTCCGTGGAGGGGATGTCGGGTCGGTTCCCGTCCAGCAGTTGCTGCACCACCGCATCGGCCTTGGCCTCGGCCAGTGCCCGGATCCGGGCGGGCGGCTCGGCGTCGCCGAGACGGGCGAGCACCGCGTCCTCGTCGACGCCGGACACCGCGACGAGCGGGTCGAGGCCGGCCGTGCGCAGCACGTCGAGCCTGGCAGGCGAGGCGGAGGCGAGCAGCAGGACCGTCATCCGGGCAGCCCGGAAGCCCACCAGCTACCGGCGAACGGTCGCCGGACACCGAAGCGGTGTGCCGGGTCCGACCACACCGATGCCGGCCCGGCAGCAGCGTTCTCGCTCGGGTGAGCCGACGCTGCGGAGAGCGCTGCGAGGATGGCGATCACCATTGCCGCGTCCTCCTCGTTCCGTGCCATCACGTCGCCTGCGATGTCGTTTCGTCGTGCGTCGGGCGCGCTCACAGCGGAATGTTCCCGTGCTTCTTCGGCGGGAGCGTCTGGCGCTTCTCGGCCAGCATCCGCAGCGCACCGGTGATCGTCGCCCGGGTGGCCGAAGGCTTGATCACCTGGTCCACGTACCCGCGTTCGGCGGCCATGTACGGGTTCACCAGGGTGTCCTCGTATTCCTCCTGCAGCCGGCCGCGCAGCTCGCCGAGCTCGGCACTGTCCGGCCCGGATTCCGCGGCGACCGCGGCCAACTCCTTGCGGTACAACACATTGACCGCACCCGATGCACCCATCACCGCGATCTGCGCGGTGGGCCAGGCCAGGTTCACGTCCGCGCCCAGGTGCTTGGAGCCCATCACGTCGTAGGCGCCGCCGTAGGCCTTGCGGGTGATCACGGTGACCAGTGGCACGGTCGCCTCCGCGTAGGCGTAGATCAACTTCGCGCCACGCCGGATGATGCCGTTCCATTCCTGGTCGGTACCGGGCAGGAAGCCGGGAACATCGACGAAGGTCAGCACCGGGAGGTTGAACGCATCGCAGGTCCGCACGAAGCGCGCGGCCTTCTCGGCGGCGTTGATGTCCAGGGTGCCGGCCAGGTGGGTCGGCTGGTTGGCCACCACGCCGACCGATCTGCCGTCGACCCGGCCGAACCCCACCACCACGTTCTGCGCGTACAACTCCTGCACCGGGAGGAACTCGCCGTCGTCCAGGACAGCCCGGATCACCACCGTCATGTCGTAGGGCTGGTTCGGCGAATCCGGGATGAGCGTGTCCAACGCCAGATCGTCGTCGGTGACCCCCTCGACGGCGTCGTGTTCGAGCTTCGGCGGCATCGACAGGTTGTTCGACGGCAGGTAATCCAGCAGATCCTGGACGTAGGAGATCGCGTCCTGCTCGTCCCTGGCCAGGTAGTGCGCGTTGCCCGACCTGGTGTTGTGCGTGCGTGCCCCGCCCAGCTCCTCGAGGGTGACCTGCTCGCCGGTCACCGACCGGACGACGTCCGGGCCGGTGATGAACATCTGCGAGGTGCCGTCCACCATCACGATGAAATCGGTGAGTGCGGGGGAGTAGACGTGGCCGCCGGCATTCGCGCCCATGATCAGCGAGATCTGCGGGATCACCCCGGACAGGTGCACGTTCCGTTTGAAGATCTCCGCATACAGCCCGAGCGAGACGACACCCTCCTGGATCCGGGCGCCGCCGCCCTCGTTGATCCCGACCACCGGTCGACCTGTGGTGAGCGCGAAATCCAGGATCTTGACGATCTTCTCGCCGTAGACCTCGCCCAGGGATCCGCCGAACACCGCCACGTCCTGGGAGAAGACGCAGATGTCGCGGCCGTTGACGGTGCCGTAGCCGGTGACGACGCCGTCGCCGTAGGGCCGGTTGTCGGCGAGCCCGAAATTCGTCGAACGATGCCGGGCGAACGAGTCGAATTCGACGAACGATCCCTCGTCCAGCAGCAGGTCGATGCGCTCCCGGGCGGTCAGCTTGCCGCGGGCATGCTGACGTTCGACGGCCTTGGCCGAGCCGGCGTGCACGTGCTCGTCCATCCGCCGGTCGAGATCGGCCAGCTTGCCCGCCGTCGTGTGCGGTGCGGCCGCGTCGTCCTGCGGGGTCGGCTGTTCACCGGTGCTGGGGAGGGCGCCGCGTGGGGCCGCCGCCGACTGACTCACGCTCAGCAGGTTACCCACGACCTTTCCCGGCCCGTCACGACAGTCGCGGCCGGTCACTACAGTGACGCCGATGACCGCCGGCGCCGGAACCGACCCCGACGATGACGTGCTGCGATCCCGGCGACCGATCGACCCGTCTGCGGTCGCGGCCCTGCTCGCGGCCGCCGGTTCCTGGCGGATCTCCCACGTGTTGCGAACCGGTTCGACCAACGCCGATCTGGCCGCCGGCGGACACCCGCACGGCACGGTGTTGACCACCGAGGAGCAGCTGGCCGGGCGCGGCAGGTCAGGGCGGGATTGGTCGTGCCCGTTCGGTGCCGGGCTGATGTTCTCGATCCTGCTGCGCCTGCCGCAGGTCCCTGCGGAGCGGCGCGGCTGGACCGGCGCGGTGCTGGGATTGGCGATCGTCAGCGCGATGCGGCGGGTCGGTGGCGTGCGTGCGGACCTCAAGTGGCCCAACGATGTGCTGATCGACGGACGCAAGTGCGCAGGCATCCTCGGCGAGGTCGCCGACGGCGCCGTCGTCATCGGTGCGGGCATCAACGTGTCGCTGCGGCCCGGGGAACTGCCGCGGGCGGACGCCACCTCCCTGCTGCTGGCCGGCGGCGCGGTCGACCGCGAACGACTGCTGGCCGCCGTCCTCGACGAGTTCGGCCTGCTGCTCGGCCGGTGGACCGCCGCGGCGGGGGACGTCGATGCCAGTGGGCTGCGGGCCGACTACCGGGCCGCCTGCGGGACCATCGGCGCCAGGGTCAGGTTGCAGCTGCCCGGCGGCGGGCAGGTGGTGGGGCAGGCCATGGACGTCGCCGTCGACGGTTCGCTCGTCATCGCCGATGCCTTCGGCGTCCGCTCGTCGTACTCGGCCGCTGATGTGGTGCACCTTCGCCCCGACCGTTGAGTCTCCGTCAGCTGAGTGTTGGTCAGCCGCTCCGGGCAACACCACCGGCGGGCTTCGGCTGATCTGAGCAACCCTCCCGGCGGCCGTCGGTCGTCTGAGCAACCACACTTGCTAGTGAGCGACCGCCCGGGAGGTTGATCAGTAGCACCGCACTTTGCTCAGATAAGCCCACACCTTCGACTCGGGCGGCGCAGACGAGCTCCTCACCTTCGCCTACCCCAGGATGGTGACTCTATGCGACTGCATGCTGACTGTGAGCCGAACCATTCCTTCGGGTGAAACCCCTGTGCCTCCATTTCCCGGAAATGCGTGTTGTAATGCGGGCACGTTTTCCGCCTTCGTTCAGAGGGGTCCGGGTATGTCGCAGTCACCCGCGACTGTCGCGACCGGAGAAATTGTCGTCGGTCTGCTCGGACCAATTCTGATCCGCCGGCAATCCGCGGAAATCCCGATCAACGGGCCTCGCCAGCGAGACTTGTTGGCAATCCTTGCCACCCAGCCGGGACGGTTGGTGTCGACGGAATCCCTGGTGGATCAGGTTTGGCACGGTGCTCCACCGCCGACGGCGGCCTCCGCCGTCCGGGTGCACCTGGCCAGGATCAGGAAGATTCTGGCGGATCTGTCGGACGGATCCGCGCTGTTGCTGTTCCAGCCGCCCGGATATCGCCTTCATTCGTCGGTGACATCCGATGCCGCCGAATACGAACGAATGGTGAACCAGGCAAGAGCTCTGATCAACGAACACGACCATCGCACGGCCTCGGAATTGCTGATCGCCGCCGAACGTCTGTGGCGCGGTCCCGCGTTGTCCGGGGCGCAGGACGTCGAATCGTTGCGGATCGAGGCCGAGCGACTCGAGGGACTGCGGCTGGATGCCCAGGAGGACTGGGCGGACGTCCGCCTCGCTCTCGGGCACCACGGAGCGATGTGCTCGGCGCTGGGCGCCGCGGTCGGACGGGCGCCACTGCGGGAGCGACGGACCGCACAGTTGATGCTGGCGTTGCACCGATCGGGCCGGCAGGCCGACGCGCTGAAGGCCTGCCGCAGACTGCGGCGGACGCTGGTGGAAGAACTCGGCGTCGAACCGGGAACCACCGTCCAGCGGCTCGAGGGATCGATCCTGCGCAACGATCCCGGGCTGCTGTGGCGCGCGGTCTCCGGTTCGTCCGAACCGGCGGCCCCACCGCAGGTCCGACCTCCGGTGAGCGACCGAGTCGACGGGGCCGTGCTGGAGGTGCCGCAACTGATCCGCGCCCTCGCCACCGAACGAGTGGCCCGACTCGGCCCCGATGCCCGTCGGCTGGTCGGCTGCCTGGCCGTCCTCGAGGGGCAGTCAACCGTCGAGGTCCTCGCGGCGGCAATGAACCGGGACCCGGCCGCCATTGCGGCAATGGTCGAGCAGGGGTACGCCGTCGGCGGGCTGTTCACCCGGGTGGTGGCGCCGGGAACGGTGGCCTTCGCGCACGAGAAATTCGCCGACGTGATCCGTGCGGAGCTGTCCGACACCGACTCGGCAGAGTTGCATCTGATCGTCGCCAGGGCGCTGCAACGCATCTCGCCAGGCGCGAACCCGCAGCGGGTCGCCCGGTATTTCCTGGCGGCCGGGTCGTCGGCACCGCTGGCTGACCTGACCAGGGCCGTCGTCCTGGGCGCCGACCAGGCCCTGCGGCTGCGGGATGCCGACGAAGCGGCAGAGCTGGCCCGCCGGGCGTTGAATCGGATGGCCGACCATCCGGGCCTGGAGGCCGAGAGCATCGACCTGCTGCTCCGGCTGATCTCCGCCGAATCGATGCGTGGTCGGGTGGAGGAGGCGCAGTTCCAATGGATCCGCGCGATCGAGCTGGCCCGCCGGATCGACGACGCCGAGCGCTTTGCTCTCGTCGTGCTCGCCCACGACTGGAGCCAGCAGATCATCGGGCAGGACGGCGGGGACCTCGGCCTGCTGGGTGAAGCGCTCGATCGGTTGCCGGACACGCCGTCCGCCCTGCGGATCCGGATCGGCAGCGCATTGCTCGCCGAGGCCATGCTGCCCGGCCGGGAGGTGGTGGAACTCGGCGATCTGGCCGCCGAGGTCGATGCCGGATCGCGGGCGGTGGGCGATGACGCGGCATTGCTCGCAGCGCTCTCCGCGCAGCAGGTCCTGCTCCGCCGGCTACCGGCCGGGCCGGAGCTGCGCGAGCTGACATCGGAGTTCCGGGCGGTCTCCGAGCGGCACGGCGACGAGTTCTGGTCGGCCAATGCCGATCTGGCCGTGTTGTACCTGGCGCTGCGGGAGGGCGCCGCGACCGAGATCGATCGAGCCCTCGACAGATTCCGAAAACAGGTGGTGCGTGCGGGATCCGGCCGACTCACCTGGGCCCTGTCGCTCAGCGAGTGCTGTGTCGCCGGAATGCGCGGCGACGTCGAGCGGGCCGATCAATTCGCCGACGAGGCCGCCGTCAAGGGTGCCGCCGCCGGGATCAGCGACGCTCTGCCGGCGACCCTGATCCACCGGTTCCTGACCGACTTCCACACCTCGTCGGTCGCGGCGCACCTGCCGCTGCTGCAATCGATGATGCAGGCGTACCCGGGATTCTCGCTCGTCCTGGCCGGCGCCACCCTGTCCGCCGTGCAGGCCGGGATGTACCGGGACGCAACGGTTCTGCTCGACCAGCTGGTCGACCGGCTCGAGACCGGTCCGCGGGACGAGGCTTTCCTGATGTCCACGGCGATCGCCGCGGAGGCCGCGCGGCAGCTGCCGGAACAGACTGGCCCGCGGGTCCGGATTCGCCGACTCCTGGTGCCGTACCGCGAGGAATTCGTGGTGTTCGGTCAGATCGCCGGGGTGTTCGGGCCCGTAGTCCGGCACCTCGCCGTGCTCGATATCGCCGATGCCCCGGACGAAACGCAACTGCAGATGCTGCGGGTCGCGCGGCGGCAGAGCAAGCGAGCGGGCTCGCCGATCTGGGTGTTGCGGTGCGCGGCCGATTCGGTGCGGTTGCTGGAAGCCCTTGGCCGGGAGCAAGACGCCGAGCAACTGGCGGCACGGGTGCGGCCGAAGGCGCTGGCGCTGGGATTGTCGGCGGACCTGTTGCGAGGGCCTGTCACCAGGGTTCAACCCGGATCGACGATCAGCTGATCCTGGGCTGTGGCGACCGCATCCTCTCCGGCTCTCACCCATGGTCGCTCCGGCGGGCGGTGAAAGGACGCTATCGGGATCAGGCTGGCCGAACGCCACAGGTCACCGGGGGAGACGGCATCAGGCAGCGGATCACCCGGGTTTCCCGTCAGGGTCCGATCGGTGAAGCCGGTCAGCGGGCGGAGGCCGCCGCCCGGTATCGGGGCATATTTCCTCGACAAGAGCTCCCGCCACAGACCTTCGACCTCGGACGAAGCCCCGGCAGCGACCTCGTGATCGGCGGCGAAGGTGGTCCGGAGCAGCCGGAGATGCCGTCGCGCTGAGTCAAAGGTGTCGAGCGGATCCACCACCTCAATGGCGAGCTCGGCTTCCGACTCCGTGAAACACCGATAGATGTATTCGGAGCACATCATCGTCATCTTGTCGTCATCGAGACACGAACGCAGCCGAAGAGCGATCATGTTCATGATCGGCTCGTAGGTCCACCCCAATTTCTTGGCCAGTTCGCGACCGTACATGCGCTGAAGCGCCAGCAAACCGACCGGAATGACATCGAGGTACGCGTACCTGACATCTCCGTCGTACCTCTTCGCTTGCGCGACAACCTTTCCCGCTGATCTGGTCGGGTCGTCTTGCAGGTGTTTGTGTCGCAGGATGGTGATGGTCCGGTTGCATTTATCGCCAAAGTAGCTGGAAGTCCGTACCTGACGTACCGCTGGCGCCTTGCTGTTGCCATGGTCGCGGTTGGCTTCGATGGAGTAGGTGTCGTCGATCACCAGGGCGGCGTGATTGACCGGGCATTCGTCGGCCCATTGGACAAGTCCGCCGGGCAAACTGAATTTGTCGAAGACCAGGATGTCGGCCGGTTTCAACAGAGAAATGAAATCGTCTTGGCGATCTGGTCCGAATACGGGCGTCACGCTGACCTCCAGGCCATGGGGTATTCGCGGAGCGTGACAGCCGTGGATGCAGTCGGCAACCCGTCCTTTGCGCGGCCTTTGCGCCGCCGCCGGAAGCTTCTGTCCGAGGGCGGCCCGGAGGGATGGCCGTCACGACGAGACGGCCCGGATGGGTGCTACACCATCCGGGCCGGTCGCCTCAATCCGGGCCTCCCGTCAGGGCAAGGCTCCCGTCTTGGAAAGGCATCGACATGTGCGACTGCGAAACACCGGTCCAGATCGCCAAAAGTGCAGTGGCGAAGGGCGAGGACGGCCGCGACATCGCCGTCCCGGCCGTGCGGATGCTGGAGAAGTTGAACCTGCTGCCGTCGGCCACCGAGCTCAAGACCGCCGACGGCATCGCCGCCGCCTTCCGCGGACCGACGGCCAGTGTCTCGGTCATTGAAGCCGGCGCCACGGCCTTGTCCAAGTGGTGGGCCGCGGGTTTGGGGGCTGCGGTGCTGGCGCTGTGGGGTTCGGTACGGGTCTTCTGGACCACTCTCGAAACCCAGCCGGCGACCCAGCAGGTGTTGTTGTGGGGTGCAGCGATCGCGTCGGCAGCGGCGCTGCTCGCATTGGCCTACATCCTCGGCTCCGACGTCCGGGGGCGGTCGGCGGCGATGGTCGCGACGATCGAAGCCAGAAAGGCGGTTGCCACAGCGATGATCGAGGCAACCGAGCGGTTGAACGCCGCGCCCAGGACGTCGTCAGCTTTCGGCAGCGACGTGTTCTCCGCCCTGCTGCCGTTGACCACGCCTCCGACGAACGGTCAGAAGTCTCAGACCGTCTCCTGACCGACGGGTGCCGGTCGCGGTTCGGCTCACCCCGGTGGTGCCGGCGTTAGGGTCGGGCCATGGCCACCCCCAACGAGGAGATCCTGCAGCGGTTGATGCGGGTCCGGTCGGAGGTCGATGCGGCGGCATCGGCGGTGGGTCGGGACCCGGCCGAGGTCCGGCTGCTGCTGGCCACCAAGACCCAGCCACCGGATCGGATCATCACCGCGCTCCGTGCCGGGATCACGCTGATCGGCGAGAACCGGGTGCAGGAGGTCGTCGCCAAGTCCGACGAGCTCGCCGACGTCCCGCACGAGCTGCATTTCATCGGACATCTGCAGACCAACAAGATCAACCAGCTGCTCGGCCGGATCAGCTGCCTGCAGACGCTCGACTCGGTCGATCTTGCGGAGAAGTTGCAGACCCGGCTGCAAACCAGGGACGCGCAGCTCGATGTGCTGATCCAGGTCAACGTGTCGGGGGAGGAATCCAAGAGCGGAATTGCGCCCGATGATGCACCCGACCTGGTCGTCGAGCTTGCACGATTCCGGGCGCTGACCGTCCGCGGGTTCATGACGGTCGGCTTGAATTCGACACAGCGGGAAGAGGTCCGATCCGGTTACCGACGCCTCGCGCAGCTGCGGGACGCCGTGCGGCAGCAGGGATTGGCCGGTGGTGAGCACGCGGTGGAACTGTCGATGGGGATGAGTGGCGACTTCGCCGACGCCATCGCCGAGGGCGCGACCATTGTCCGTCTGGGGTCGGCGGTCTTCGGTCCGCGGGCGACCCCGCCCCCGAATCCGGCGTGATCGCCCGGTTCGTCCGATGTGCGCAGGGGTCGGGTCCGCCGGCAACCGTGTGGATGCGATCACCAAACGTGTCGGGTCCGGCGCATCCGAATGAGCGTCGCGGCGGTAGCGTGACCCCCAGTGTGGCGCACCCGCGCGCCGCGAACAGTCGGGACGCCGGTCCCGACCGATGAAGGGGGCGTCATGGCCTACCCCGACAACCTGCTGGTGCAGGGCGAGCGCGTCATCGTCAACAAGCGCCCGCACTGGAAGGTGCTGATCCTTCCCACCGTCTTCTTCATCCTGATCATCGGCGCCGGCGCCGCGTTGGCCGCCTGGCTCAACAGTGGGAACTGGGAATACAAGTCCACTGCGCTGTGGGTGATCGTGGTGGTCGCGGTGATCGCCCTGATCGTGCTGGTGCTGGTGCCGTTCATCCGTTGGCGGACAGAGCACTTCGTGATCACGAACCATCACGTCTTCTTCCGTTCTGGGTTGCTGTCGCGCCGGGAGCACCAGATTCCGCTCGGCCAGATCGCCAACATGGAAACCGAAGTCACCTTCTGGGGACGCCTGATGGGTTACGGCTCACTGATCGTGGAGTCGTCGGCCGACCAGCCGCTCAAGTTCCGCAATGTCGCCTCCCTGTCGAAGGTGCAGGCGCAGCTCAACCAGCTCATCCGCGACGAGCGGGAGGCCACCCACCACCGCCGCGACGAACCGTCCGGGTACCAGCAGAGTTCGCCGCCGCAGGGCCTTGCGCCGCAGCAGTACCAGCAGGCACCGACCCAGTCGTATCCGCCGCAGGGCTACCCGGCCCAGGGTGGATACCCGCAGCAGCAGAACTACCCGCCGCCGGCTGATCCGCAGGCCTACCCGCAGCCCGGTTACCAGCCCACCCAGGCTTATCAGCAGCCGCCCGGATACCCGCCGGCCGGAACCCAGGCCGCGTATCCGCAGCAGGCTGCACCGTCCAACACCTCCACCCCGCCTGCCGCGCCCCCCGCCCCGCCCGGCGGTTCCGGCCAGAGCGAGGGTCGCCCGGCGTCGCAGTCTTGACCGAGAACCCGCCCCCCGGAGTCACTGTCGACATCGCCGGCCGGGTCGAGGTGGCGCGCGCCGGCGGCGCCCCGAAGTATCACCAGGCCAACGCGGCCAAGGGCAAGCTGTTCGCCCGGGACCGGGTTGCGTTGTTGGTCGACGACGGGTCGTTCGTCGAGGACGGACTGTTCGCCAACGCGCTCGCTGCGGGACTGCCCGCGGACGGGGTGGTCACCGGTGTGGCGTCGGTGGACGGACGACAGATCTGCCTGATGGCGAACGATTCCACCGTCAAGGCCGGCTCCTGGGGCGCCCGGACCGTCGAGAAGATCATCCGGATCATCGAGCGGGCCTACTCCACCGGTGTGCCGATGATCTACCTGGTGGATTCCGCGGGCGCCCGGATCACCGACCAGGTCGAGTTGTTCCCCGGTCGCCGTGGGGCGGGCAAGATCTTCCACACCCAGGTGCGGGCATCCGGTTCGATCCCTCAGGTGTGCGCCCTCTTCGGGCCGTCGGCGGCCGGCGGCGCCTACATCCCGGCGTTCTGCGACATCGTCGTGATGGTCGAGGGCAACGCCTCGATGTACCTGGGCAGCGACCGGATGGTCGAGATGGTGACCGGCGAGAAGACCACCCTCGAGGAGATGGGCGGGGCGAAGATGCACACCACCGTGTCCGGGGTGGGGCACCTGCTGGTGGGGTCCGACGAGGCGGCGATCGACGCGGTGCGCCGGTACCTGTCGTACTTCCCGTCCGACTACCGCGGCGCTCCGCCGGCCGTGCCGACGGCCGGGCCGGGCAAGGGTGATCTCCGGGCCCTGGTGCCCGTCTCGGAGCGGCAGGCGTTCGACATGCGCCGCTACGCCAGGGCTCTGCTCGACGATGACTCGATCTTCGAGATCCACCCGGGTTGGGCCCGTGAAGTGCTGGTCTGCCTCGGCCGGTTGGACGGGCGGGTGGTCGGTGTCGTCGGCAACAACTCGATGTTCCGGGGCGGAGTGCTGTTCGTCGACTCCGCGGACAAGGCATCGCATTTCGTCCAGCTCTGCGACGCCTTCAACATCCCACTGGTGTTTCTCGCGGACGTGCCCGGTTTCATGGTGGGCGCCGACGTCGAGCGGCAGGGGATCATTCGGCACGGCGCCAAGATGATCACCGCGATCTCCGAGGCGACGGTGCCGAAGATCTGCGTGGTGGTGCGCAAGGCCTACGGCGCCGGTCTCTATGCGATGGCCGGGCCGGGGTTCGAGCCGGATGCCACCCTCGCCCTGCCTACCGCGAAGATCGCCGTGATGGGCGCCGAGCCGGCGGTGAATGCGGTCTACGCCAACAAGATCGCCGCCATCGATGACCCGGACGAGCGGGCGGAGTTCGTTCGGGCGAAGCGCGAGGAATACGAGCGGGACATCGATCTGGTGCACCTGGCCGCGGAACTCGTCGTCGATGCGATCGTCGAGCCGGAGGACCTGCGGGCCGAGCTGATCGCCAGGCTCTCGGCCGCGGCCGGTAAGGACCGCACGTTCTCCCGCCGCCGGCATGGCGTCACGCCCGTGTGACGTTCGACGGTCGCGTGGTTGCGGTGGTGTCGGTGTTGATCTTGAGGCGCAAGCTCACCCGAGACGGCATCGGCGCACCGTAAGGTGGATGCGTGACGATGGTGCTGTTGGTCGAGGATGATCCGGCGATCGCGCATCCGCTGGCACGCGCCCTGCAGCGCGAGGGGTACCGGGTCCACCCGGTCCGGACCGGCGGTGCCGCGATCGCTTCGTTCGCCGAACTCGGGAGCGACATCACCCTGGTCATCCTGGATCTCGGTCTTCCCGACCTGGACGGACTCGAGGTGTGTCGGCGGATCCGGTCGTCAGGGCGGGACGTCCCGGTGCTGATGTTGACAGCCCGCACCGACGAGGCCGATTTCGTGGTGGGTCTCGATGCCGGCGCCGATGACTATGTGGCAAAACCGTTCCGGATGGCCGAGTTGCTGGCCAGGGTGCGGGCGTTGCAGCGCCGCCGGATCCCCGCGTTGATGGACATCGGCGGCGTCCGGGTGGAGACCGGCTCCCGTCGGGTCGAGGTCGACGGCACCGAGATCGCCCTGTCCAACAAGGAATTCGAGCTGCTGCGGGTGATGATGAGCCGGGCCGGCCAGGTGGTCACCCGGGAGGAGATCCTCGCCGAGGTGTGGAACGACCCGTCGATGAAGACCTCCAAGACGCTCGACATGCACATGTCCTGGCTGCGGCGGAAGTTGGCCGGCCAAGGTGCGGATGGGCTCGGCTCGGCCAGAGCCGCCGACCAGCGGATCTCGACGGTGCGCGGTGTCGGCTTTCGTTTCGAAACGGACTGAGCCCCCGATGCGGTCGCGGTACTGATGCGCAGACGGGTGCTGATCTCGATCCTGCTGGTGATCGCCGCGACGGTGTTGACTCTCGGGGTGCCGTTGTCGATCGTCTCCTGGCGGGTGGTCGACGACCTCATGCGCAGCGACCTGTCGAGCAGGTTGGATTCCATCGCGGCGTCCATCGCGAACCAGTCCGGTTCCTCCGAGGTCGATCTCGGACAGCTCGAGGCAGCTGTCCCGGCGGACGGCCGGCTGGAGATCCGGATGGCCGGCCGGATCGATCAATCCATCGGTGCCCCGCCCACCGACCAGGCCTACTCCGCGCAGCTCGCGATGGCCGGCGGCGGTCTGCTGCGGCTGTCCGTCCCGGAGTCGTACCTGCGCGCCGAACAGTGGACCGCCCTGCTGTTGGTGGGGCTGGCCGTGCTGTTGTCGGTGGTGGTCGGAACCGGGGTCGCGCTGTTGACCGCCGGGCGTTTGGTGACGCCGCTGACCGATGTCGCGCGCCGGGCGGCCCGCCTCGGGTCGGGCGATTTCCGGATCTTCCGCCGCCGGTACGGCATCACCGAACTGGACCGGGTCGCGGACGTGCTCGACTCGTCCGCCCAGGACATCGCCGCCCTGATCGCCCGCGAGCGCGACCTCGCAGGAGACATCTCCCATCAGCTGCGAACCCGGCTGACCGGCCTGCGGCTGCGGCTGGAGGAACTCGCCGAGCACCCCGATCCCCTGGTCGTCGAGGAGGTGCAGGAGGCACTCGAACAGACTGACCGGCTGGTGACCGTGGTCGACGACCTGCTGGCCAATGCGCGCTCGGAACGCGCGGCGGGGGCCAGCGAGGTGGTGCTCGGTGACGAACTCGCCGAGATCGAGGCCGAGTGGGGGCCGCGGCTGGCCGAGGCCGGCCGGGCACTGACCGTGCGCTGCCCGCGGGACACGATGGTGCACGCCACGCCCGGCCGGTTGCGCGAGGCGATCGGGGTGCTGGTGGAGAACTCGCTGCAGCACGGCGCCGGTCAGGTCGGGATCACCGTCCGGTCGACCACCCGGGGGTCGGGCGGGATGGTGGTGCTCGAGGTCAGCGACGAGGGCACCGGAATCCCGGAGGCGCTGGTGGCCCACGTCTTCGATCGGGGGGTGTCGACCGCGTCGTCCACCGGTATCGGGTTGGGCCTGGCGCGGGCGTTCATCGAGGCCGACGGTGGCCGGCTGGAGCTGCGCCGGGCGGCGCCGCCGATCTTCGCGATCTTCCTGACCGTGGGGCAGGTTCCAGGAGTGATCGAGATACCCGCTCCGAGCGCTACTGCGGCGTCACCGGTTGGTCAGTAGGCCGGCCGCGTTCTCCGCCGTCGGAGTGGTGCTGCCGGGCATGCTTCTCGGCCCTGTGCTCGGCTTCCGCCTGTTCGTGCATCTCGGCCAGGGCGAGGGCCTCTGCGACCAGTTCCGGGTGCGGGGTGAGCTCCTCCGGAAAAACCCACTTCCGGTAGGCCCAGAAGCGGAAAGCCATGCCAAGGATGGTGCCGATGACGTTGGCGGAGATGAAGTTCGTGATGGTGACGGTGAGCGTCGAGTAGTTGCTGGTGTTGAACCCGAAGACGTACTGGGAAAGGGCGAGCGGGATCAGGTTCAGGCCAAGGGCGATGCCGTTCACCAGGAAGAACAACATTGCTTCGTGGTGGCGTTCGCGGCCGCCCCGGCGGCTGAACGACCATTCCCGGTTCAGCACGTAGCTCAGGACCGTGGCGACCAGGATCGAGATTGCCTTGGCGGTGATCACCTTTTCCTGCAGCACGGTGTGCGACAAGAGGCTGAACAGACCGACGTCGACCACGTACGAGGTGCCGCCGACCACGAGGAACTTGGCCAGCTCCCGGTACTTGACGGGGAGGTGTTGGCGCACGGTGTCGATCAGGCTCACCGGGCGAGTCTACGGCTGATCGGATCTGGTTCCGGGCTCATTCGCTCAAGCGGTGGGAAAGCTCTCCGGGACGCAACCTCGGCCCCCGATGCTGCCGAGCACCCTCTTGACCTGCTCTTTAACCTCGACGCTCTCGCTTTTGGATCAGCGCCCGAATCCGGACTCGTTCTCACGAACGGCCGGTGTGGACGTCCCTGGAGATGTCGGCGGAGTCTCCGGAACCGCCGGCCGATCGAAGGTCAGTAGACCGTTGGCAATCGATCCGTCGACCGCGATGACGGCGGTTCCATCGTCGGCATCCTCGGTCGCGGAGATCTCGATGGTGACGGTGACGGAGGCTCCCGGATCCAGCTCGGGCAGCGTGCACGTCTGGACAGCGCCCTTCGCCACAGCGGCTCCGTTGACGGTCACCCGCGTGGTGGTCACCCCGTCCGGGAGCGTGATCCTGACCGGCTGCTCCACCGACCGACCATCGCCGATGTTGGTCACCGTGACGGCGATCCGTCCCGTGGTGCCGATGGACAGTGCCTGATCGATTTCCGCACCGGAGATCGACAGGGATGCGGCGGCCGGTTCGTCGGCTCGCGTTGTCGTCGACTCCGTCGTTTCCGGGGTCGGGGTCAGGGCGGCCTCGGTCTCAGGAGTTGCTGCGGTGGGGCTTTCCGTGGTGATCGGGCTGTCCGTGGTGGGCGGCGTTGCCGCCGGTGTGGAGGTATCCGCGGTGGCGCTGTCAGCGGCGGAGGTGTCCGTGGTGGTGGGAAGTGTCGAGGTCGGCACGTCGGCCGTGGGCGCAGGCGTCGTCGTCATCGTCGCCCGAGGCGGAAGTGGCGGACGCAGCGGACGTGTCCGTCGTAGCCTCTGGTTCGGGTGAACGGGTCCTCGGTGTTTCGGTGCCTGGCGCCGCTGTGTCGAGTGTTGCAGCGGGCTGTTGCGGCGTCGTCGGTGTGATCGTGACTGCGGGGCCAAGTGTCGCCGCGAGAACCTGCGGCTGCCCGATGATCTGTGCAGATCTGGTCGACCCGTCGATGGAGACCGTCACCTTCCCGGTCAACGGTGCGGCGACGTAGATCGTCAACTTCACGGTCTGCCCCGGTGCAAGAACAGGGAGCTGACACGACGTCCCGAGCACGCAGAGCGGAGTCGAGCCTCCCGTCACACCACCGATCCGAACGGCCGTCAGCAGCGGCGTGACGGTGATCGGCAGCTTGGGCGAGGCGACGGTACTGGTGTTGGAGACGACGAGCGACAGCACCGCTGTGCCCTCGATGGGGCGCTGGACGATGGTCAGATCCGAGAGTTCCAGCGGTGTGCGCACTCCCGTCAGAACCCTCACCGTGGCCGTGCGCTTCTGACCGGCGACGGTCATCGTGACCTGGTAATCACCGGGCTTGGTGCTGGCCGGAACGGCGAACGTGAGGGTCAGCGTGGTCGACGCTTTCGGGTCGATCTGTGGCAGCGGGCAATTCGGCCCGGTTGTGGAGCACACGGTGGACCCGTCGGCGTCGACACCGGACACCTTGAACCCGCTGGGTAGGAGGGCGTCGATGTTCTCTGTGCCGGTGGAACGCGATCCACCGGTGTTCGTCACGGTCAGGGTGATGGCAGCGGTGGTGCCTGCAATCGTGGACGGCGGCGCGGTCAGGTCGGACAGCTCGAGACGGGCCGGCGCGAGCACCTGCAGCGTCGTGGTCGGCAACGGACGCAAGCGGTTGTCGATCGCGGTGATCACCAGCCCACCTGGTTTCCGGTTCGGCGACACGGTGACGAGGAGCTGGATCGAGTTGTTCTCGCCGATGTCGCAGACGGTCGTGGCCGCAGGCTTGTCGCCGCAAGAGAGGGCGACGTCAGGATCTGCTGTGAAGGTCACCGCGCCGGGCTCGGTCACACCGCCGGCCAGACCGACGGCGAGCGTGACCGGGTGAGCGGCACCGTCGGCGATGACCTCAGCGCCCGATGTCACAGTCAGGGATGTGACAGCAGGCAGCACGGTGAAGTCGACGTCGGTCGGGTCGCCTCCGCCGATCGCGACGGTGCCCGACGCGGTGTTACCGACTTTCGACGAGATGTGCACGCTGAAGGTCAGGGTGAGGGTCCCCCCCGGCGGGATGGACGGGAGCGTGCAGTCGGGGACGGCGGCCGCCAGGGCAAGGGCGGGTTGACCCGTCCCGGAACAACTGCCCCCCGGAATGATGGTGCCGGTTCTGGTAAAGCCAACCGGCAGTAGCAGGTCGATGGCTTCGCCGCCGGGCGACGCGGATCCGCCGCGGTTGGTCACCGCGACGGTGAACGCGCCCTTGCCGCCCGCGACCGGGGTCTCGGTGACGGCGACTTCGGTGATGACCAGGCTCGCTGCGGTGATCACCTCGACCTGGAGCGGACTGCCCTTCACGTCGAGGGCGCGTTGACCCGCGTCGACGGCGGTGATCCGGACTTCGGTGGCGGTCGACGTTTGCGGCACCGTGATGTCGACGTCGAAGACGGTGACCGAGCAGGTCATCGTCTTCCGGCTCGAGGATGTCTCGCACCCCTCGGTGGTGCCGAATGTGGCGGTTCCGCCGAGGGTGAGGGTGATCGGGCCGGGACTCTCGACTCCTGGCGCGGGTGTGACAGTGACGGTCCTGGATGCGGGTTGACCGTCCGCGACGAGCGGGTCGGCCGGGGTGATGGCCACCGATTCGACGCCGGACTGCACGCCGATCGGCAGCGGCCTGGTGGCCCTGTCGCCGATGACGACGGTGATCGTCGCCCCCGAATCGTCCGCAACGGTCGCCGCCACGTTCAGCGAGAGCTTCAGGGTCACCGGATCCATACCGGCTTGCAGGGTCTCCAGGAAACAGCCACCTTCCGTACACGCGACGGCATCGCCCGGGTCAGAGACGACGTCGGCGAGGGTGATGTCGGTGGGACCTTCGATCGAGATCGGTTGCCGTTCGGTCGCGAGATCGCCGGTGTTCTGAACGGTCAAGTACAGCCGTCCACCACTTCCGGCGACCAGGGGTTCGATGACCTCGACCTCGGACAGCGTCAGGTCTGGTGGGGACTGGATGGTGGGGATCGCCAGGTTGCCGGTGACGGTCAAGGCCGGCTGACCCAGTTCGGTGCCGGTGATGACCAGTGGCCCGGAGCGTGCTCCGGGGGCGATGGTGACGGTCAGGACCAGTTTGTTGTCGCCGAACAGCGCGCATTCCGCTGCGACTTCGCAGTCCGGGTTCGGTTGGAAGGTGATACCCGGGTTGGTGGTGGCGAAGGTGATCAGACCCGGGTCGATGTCCGGGGCGCTCAGCGTGGCAGTGATCTGGATGTCGTGGGGTCGACCGTCCGGGACCAGCGGTCTCGGTGCTTCGCCGGCCAGCCCGATGATCCCGCGTTGCACGGTGAGGGTCACCGACAGCGGGTCGGTGTTCGGGATGCTGACGGTCGCGGTGCCGACCTTGGTACCGGCGGCGACTTGGAGGTCGACCGTGATCAGTACGTCGGCCCCGGGTTGGATCACCGGGAGCGCACAGTCGACGTCCACCCGTGCCGCGGCTTCCCCGGTGGTGCAGGTCTGATCGCCAATGACGATCTGTTGCGGGGTGAATCCGTCGGGCAGGACGATGGTGACCGTTTCTCCGCCGGTGGAGGGTTGACCGCCGGTGTTCGTGACGGTGACGGTGAACGCTGCGGTTCCGCCGGCGACGGGTTGCTGGGTGATCACCGGGTTCAGCAGGTCAAGGGCCGCCGCCGGCCTTGCGACGATCTGCAGGTCACCGGTGACGTTCAGGGCCGGTTGGCCGAGTTCGGTGCCGGCGATGAGCAGCGGTCCGGTGGGTGCGTCGGTGCCGATGGTGGCGGTCAGCGTGAGCTTGTTGTCACCGAACAGGTCGCATTCCGCGCGGTAAACAGTGCCGCCTTCGGCGACGGCACCCTGCAGTCTTCGTTGGTGGTGAAGGTGACGCCGGGTGTGGTTGCCGTGGTGAAGGTGATCGTGCCGGGGTTGGTCACGCTCGGGTCGGCCGTGGTGGCGGTGATGACGATGTTGTGTGCCTGACCGTCCGCGACGAGCGGGCCTTGGGTTTGGCCGGCCAGCCCGGTGATTCCGGGCTTCACGGTGAGGGTCACCGACAGCGGTTCGGTGTTCGGGATGCTGACGGTCGCGATCCCGACCTTCGTCCCGGGGTTGACCCGGAGGTCGACCGAGATCAGTACGTCGTCGCCGGGTTGGATCACCGGGAGTGCGCAGTCAACCCGTGCCGCGGCTTCGCCGGTGGGTAGGCAGGTTTGATCGCCGACCAGGATCTGTTGCGGGGTGAAGCCGTCCGGCAGGTCGATGGTCACCGGTTCACCGCCGGTGGAGGGCTGGCCTCCGGTGTTCCGGACCGTGACGGTGAACGCGCCGGTTCCGCCGGCCACGGGTGACTTGGTGATCAACGGGTTCAGCAGGTCAAGGGCTGCGGGGAGCGGGGTCACGACCAGTTGAGTGGTGACGGATTCCCCGAACACCGTGACGGTGATCGACCCGCTTGACGCGGTCGGAGACGCCGTGAGGGTGACGGTCACCGTGATCTTTGAATGTCCGGCGACCGGAGGGAGATCGACCGTGCAGTCAGGGGCCGCGCAGGGGCCGATCGGACCCGCGCGGAGCAGGCCGGCGGTGGCGCGTCGGAGGGCTGCCCCTTCGGGACCGACATCGACCCCCGCCACCGTGACGCCAGTCGGCACTGCGATGGTGAACGGCGCCGGATCAGAGGCGTCGTCGCCGTTGTTCGTCACCGTCATCGAGACCGTGCTGCTACCACCGGCGGTCAGTGGTGCGGCGGTCAGACCGGACACTGCCAAAGCCGCCGGAGTGGTGACCGGGGGAGCAGTTGTCGGTCCCGTGGGCGTCGTCGGCGTGGTGGAGGGTTCGGTTGTCGATGAGGACTCGGGTGGTGTGGTGGTCTCGTTCGGTCCGCCCGGCACGATCGGGTCGATGGCCGGCGGAGTGCTACCTGCGTCGGTGCCGTTGCCCGTTCCGCCGCCGGTCCCCGCGCCACCGCCATCACCTCCGTTAGCGCCGCCGTCGCCGGTACCACCCGTGCCGCCCGACGTGCCGTCGCCGCCCGCGGTGCCGTCACCGGCGGTGCCGTCGTTCGCGGGAACCGTCGCGGCTGCGGTATTTCCGGCGCCTGGCACTGCCGGTGCGGAATTGCCGGCCGCCGGATCGGTGCCGCCGGGACCGCCTGTCCCGCCGCCGGTTCCGCCTGACCCGCCGCTGGGTCCGCCTCCGTTGGCCGGGGTTGCCGGCGCGGCGACGCTGGGACCGTCGGTTGCGGCGGTGTTCGTGGCCTCCGGCGAGTTCCCGGAAACGATGAAGAAGACGGCGGCGACAGCTGCGGCCACCAGCACCGCACCGGCGGCCACCAGCCCGCCGACGCCGAGCCCGGCGAAGACGCCGCCCGCGCCGGCGGCTGCACCCGCGCCCCCGGCGGCACCAGCCGCACCAGCCGCACCACCGGCACCTGCTCCACCGCCGCCCGCTCCACCACCGCCGGCTCCCGCGGCAGGTGCGCCGGCTGTTCCGGCAGCGGCGGCCGTTCCTGCGCCGCCGGCGGAAGCGGACGCCAATGCAGCAGCACCGACGGCACCGGCCGCGATGGCCGCTGCGCCGGCCGCCACCCCGGCGGCGGTCGCTGCGGTCGAACCACCGGCCGCGGCGCCGGCGCCACCGGCAACACCGCCGCCGGTACCACCTGCGCCCGATGAACCTGCGACGCCACTGCCTGCTCCCGCGGCTCCCGCAGCAAGCGCGCCGGGCGCCACCAACGGAGCCACCGGGCCGAGCGTGGCGAGGTAACCGGCCGCCGCACCGCCGAGCAACAGCGGCGCCAGCAGTCCACGCAGGCCGTGGTTGACCTCTTCCAGCTCCGCGGCCAGCGCGCGGCAACGATCGCATTCCTCGAGATGGGCCTCGACCTGGGCCTGCTCCCGCTTGGACAACCCGCCGCGGGTCCAGGCGCCGAGCCGGTCCACCGTGGAACGGCACTTCTCCGCAGCCGTCTCCGCGAGGTGCGCCTGTAGGTACGCCTCACGCAGGCCCTCGCGGGCGCGAAAGGCGAGCGAGGACACCGCACCCGGCGCCATCCCGAGCAGGGCACCGACCTGAGCCGGGGTCTCGCCTTCGACCTGGGTGTGCCACAGCACCGCCTGCCACCGCTCGGGCAGCTGGGCGAAAGCGGTGGCGACCAGGCCGCTCTCCATCTTGGCCAGCACCGGGTCGTCGCCGACGACGGCGACGTCGTGGGTCGTCATGTCGTCGGTGAACTGCAGCCGCTTGTCCTTGCGGGTGCGGTCGTAGGCGGTGTTCCGGACGGTGGTGAACAGGTAGGCCCGGAAGGCGGTGTCCGGACCCTTCCCGGCGAGCAGGTTGTCCAGCACGCGGGCGAAGGATTCCGACACCAGATCGTCCGACTCGGCGGCGGATCGGGCGAACTGCCGGGCGAGGCTGGTGGCCGGCCCGGAGTGCCGCTTGTAGAGCTCGCCGAACGCCTGACGGTCACCGGCGCGCACCCGAGTGATGAGCTCGGGGTCGCTGACGACGTACTCGTCAGCCGCCTGGTCCGGCACTCCGCGCTCCTTCTTCGTTGCCGCCGTCGGGGGTTCGATGAACCGGCGCGCCGGATCGGGCACGCGGTGCCTCGTCATTGTGGACTACGAACGAACGCCCGGGGTCACCCCGCGTCCAGGATTCTAACCCGAACGGGCTAATCATCCGAGTGTTCGTTATTCGGGCTCTGGACCTTTGCACATCCGCTGCACAGACCGCTGTAAAAGTTTTTCCGATGTTCGCGTGATGGATCCCGGGGTCGCCCGTCTCTTCATCAGTACCGGGGTGCCGGTGGTCGCTCGTCGGCTGCCGTAGGAGCCGGAGCTGCGGGTTGACATCGAGCGGACGGAGGCATCCCGGCCTATGAATCACACGCCTGGAACCATCACCTTGACCAGCGCTGAACTGCAGGATCTGTGGTTCGGCCGCACTGCGGAGGCCGGCTGGGTCTTCGCCTCGGATTGGCACGATCCGGCGATCGACGCTCTGTGCGAAGCGTGCGTCCGGGGCGAGAGCCTGTGGCCCGCCGCCGAGCGACTCGGGGGAGTGCGTGCGGATTCCGGTGTCTCGTTGGGGGAGACACTGGCCGACGTCGACGGTCTGACGGCGGTGCTTCCGGGGCTGGACACCGAGGTGCTGCATCGCGCCGTGTCGCTCGGTTGGGCCGATCGGATGATGGCTCCGCGACCGACAGTGTTCGATCCGCTCACCGGCCTGGTCTCGGACGACTACCTCCGGACCCGGATGGGCGAGGTCTACCGGGCGTCCGAGGTGGCCGACACAAAGGTCTCGTCGACCCACGCGCTGGTTGTCGTCCGGGTCGACCTGACCGGCCGGACGGGGTGGGACCGCATCACCCCGCTGATCCTGTCCGGCGATGCCATGCGCACCGTGTTCGACGGTGGCCAGACACTGGCCCGACTCGCCGACCACATGGCGGTCGCGCTCTGCGAACGCGAGGCGATGCTGGCGCGCCGGGCCCAACTGCTCGCCGGCATGGTCGGCGACCGGTTGGCCAGGGGCGATCAGCAGACCGCCACTCGGGTCTGGATTGAGCGCCTTCCCGATTCGCTGCCGGCCGCCGTCGACCTGATCGGCCAGCTGGACCGCTGACAGCACGACCCGGTGGGCCGATCGCCCGCCGGCAACAGATCTGCCACGGCGTTAGAGGGGACGCCGTGGAAGAAACCCGGGGTGGGTGATCAGGTGTCGGGGATGGACACCTGAGGCTGCCGCGGTGATCGTCCCGAGCCGTCGTCCGGAGCAATCCGTTCGGCGAGTGGCGGGACGATCGCCGCGGAGTCGTTCGAGCGGACGGCACCGAGCAAAGGATCGCCGTCGAGGCCGATTACGCTTCGGCCCCGTGGACTCACGGACCGGAATGCCCAGGGTCGGAATGGTCGGCGGCGGCCAGCTGGCGCGGATGACGCACCAGGCCGGCATCGCGCTCGGTCAGACTTTGCGGGTGTTGTCGGTGTCCGCCGACGACTGCGCCGCGCTTGTCACCCCAGATGTGATGCTGGGCGAGCACACCGATCTGACCGCACTGCGCGATTTCGCCGTCGGGTGTGACGTCGTCACCTTCGATCACGAGCATGTGCCGGGCGACCACATCCGGGCGTTGGCAGCCGAGGGGCACGCGGTGTATCCGGGTGCGGACGCCCTGCAGTACGCCCAGGACAAGGCGTTGATGCGAACCCACCTCGGTGAACTCGGCGTGCCGGTGCCGGCGTTCGCGCTGATCGAGGACCGCAGCGAATCGTCGTCGATCGTCGATGCGGTGAACGCATTCGGCGCTGATCACGGCTGGCCGGTGGTGCTGAAGACCGCCCGCGGCGGCTATGACGGCCGCGGAGTCTGGGTGATCGACAGCGGTGGCGATCTGGCCGCGCTCGCTGACGGCCTCACCGGTGCCGGACAACTGGTGGTCGAGTCCTTCGTCCCGTTGCAGCGCGAGCTGGCGGCCCTGGTGGCCCGATCACCGTTCGGTCAGGCTGCCGCCTGGCCCATCGTCGAGACGGTTCAGCAGGACGGCATCTGCGTCGAGGTGATTGCACCCGCACCCGGTTTGGACGACGACATCGCAGCCGCTGCAACACGATTGGCGCTGCGGGTGGCCGGTGAGCTCGGGGTGGTCGGGGTGCTCGCGGTGGAGTTGTTCCAGGTCGCGCCCGGGCCTTCGGCACCCGACGGGCTGATGGTCAACGAGTTGGCCATGCGCCCGCACAACTCCGGCCACTGGACGATGGACGGTTCGGTGACCAGCCAGTTCGAGCAGCACCTGCGCGCGGTGCTGGACTACCCGCTCGGCCGGACCGACCAGGTGGCGCCGTTCACGGTGATGGGCAACGTGCTCGGCGGGACGGCCGTCGCCGACGGGGAAGACGGCGGGCCGGCGGTGGGCATGGACGAACGCGTGCACCATCTCGCGGCCCGGTTCCCCGATGTCAAGGTGCACCTGTACGGCAAGGCGTTTCGGCCGGGCCGCAAGCTCGGGCACGTCAACGTCATCGGCTCCGACCTCGGCGAACTGCGTCGCCGGGCACGGCTCGCCGCGGGATGGCTGGGCGACGGAGTGTGGCCCGACGGCTACGACATCCACGGCACGGACGTCAGCAACCGCGACGTCAGCGACCGGGAGATCACCGGTGAAACCCCGGTCTCGCTCGACACGGTGGGACTCGACACGGTGGGAGAGGCAGCACGATGACCACGGACCAGGAAGGGCCGCCGCTGGTCGGCGTGATCATGGGGTCGGACTCGGACTGGCGGGTGATGTCCGCGGCCGGCGAACTGCTCGACGAATTCGGCGTGACCTACGAGGTCGGGGTCGTCTCCGCGCACCGGACGCCGCACCGGATGTTGGACTATGCCGCCGCGGCCGCTGGCCGGGGGTTGCGGGTGATCATCGCCGGCGCAGGCGGCGCCGCCCATCTCCCTGGCATGGTGGCCTCGGCCACGGTGTTGCCGGTGATCGGTGTTCCGGTGCCGTTGGCCACCCTGGACGGAATGGATTCGCTGCTCTCGATCGTCCAGATGCCGGCGGGCATCCCGGTGGCCTGTGTGTCGATCGGCGGTGCCCGCAACGCCGGCCTGCTGGCGGTGCGGATCCTCGCCGCGGCGCCTGATCGCGGAGACCTGGCCGAGAGGTTGGCGGTGTTCGCCGGCGACCTGGAGAGCATGGTGCTGGCCAAACACGACGCATTGCGGGAGATCAGCGGACACTGACCGGACGCGGGGATACCATGGTTGTTACCGACCGGTAACTTTGCGTCTGCGCCGGGTCCGCCGTCGGGTCACCGGAGAGCCGCAGTGCGGCCAGAGCAACCAGGGGTAGCACCGTGACGAGCGATTTGTTCACGCTGACCGACGACCACCAGGCAGTGCGCGAGGCGATCCGAGAGATTGCCGAGGGCGAGATCGCCCAGCACGCCGCTGACGTCGACGAGCACGAGCGTTACCCGGTCGAGGCCCAGAAGGCCCTGACCGCAGCAGGTTTCCAGGCGGTACACATTCCCGAGAGCTATGACGGCGCCGGCGCCGACGCGGTGGCCACGGTCATCGTGATCGAGGAAGTGGCCCGGGTCTGCGCCTCGTCGTCGCTGATCCCGGCCGTCAACAAGCTCGGATCGATGCCGATCATCCTGTCCGGCTCGGAGGAGCTGAAGCAGCTCGTGCTGCCCACGATCGCATCGGGCGAGGCGATGATCTCGTATGCCCTCTCGGAACGGGAGGCCGGCTCCGACGCAGCGGCCATGAGGACCCGGGCGGTCGCCGACGGAGACGACTGGGTACTCAACGGGACCAAGTGCTGGATCACCAACGCCGGGGTCTCCAGCTGGTACACGGTGATGGCAGTGACCGACCCGGACAAGAAGGCCAAAGGTATTTCAGCGTTCGTGGTGCACGCGGATGATCCCGGCTTCGTCGTCGGCACCAAGGAACGCAAGCTCGGCATCAAGGGCTCACCGACCAGGGAGATCCACTTCGAGGACTGCCGGATCCCCGCGATCCGGATGATCGGCGCGCCGGGTACCGGATTCAGCACGGCGATGGCCACCCTCGACCACACCAGGCCGACGATCGGCGCGCAGGCGATCGGCATCGCCCAGGGTGCGCTCGATGTGGCCGTCGCGTATGTCAAGGAACGCAAACAGTTCGGCAAGAAGCTGGCCGAGTTCCAGGGCCTGCAGTTCATGATCGCCGACATGGCGATGCAGATCGAGGGCGCCCGGACGATGGTCTACCAGGCAGCAGCGGCCGCCGAGCGTGGCGACGCCAACAAGACCTTCCTGTCGGCGGCGGCGAAGTGCCTGGCATCCGACGTGGCCATGAAGGTCACCGTCGACGCCGTGCAGTTGCTCGGCGGCGCCGGCTACACCCGCGACTTCCCGGTGGAACGGATGATGCGGGACGCCAAGATCACCCAGATCTACGAGGGCACCAACCAGGTGCAGCGACTGGTGATGGCGCGCTCGTTGCTGCGCTGACCATTGCGGGCCGCCGTGCGGGAATGGCACTGCTCAGCCGAAGCGGGGATGTGACAGCTCAGCCGATGCGGGGAAGTCCCTCGATGTCGACACCGAACGTGCAGGTCGCCCGCTCGTCCGCAGCGATCCGGGCCAAAGCCTGCCGATCGGCACCGGCGGCGTGATTGACCTGGATCAGCGACCCATCCGCCGCCAATGTCCCGAGCAACGCGGTGCAGACCCGGTCCGGCAGAGTCAGGTCCGAGACGGACAACAGCCGGCCGGCCGGACCGATGCGTTCGGCCGCGACCGCCGCCCGGCCGAGAAGCTCGTGCACGGTGAAGCTGCTTTCGGTGGTCATCGCTGCGGTCGAGTCGGCGGTCGGCGCCGGCCGCCGCGGGGTGAACCGGTCCGCCTGCGGGAGTACGGCGTCCGCGACATGACGGGCGTATTCGGAGATCTCCCCGGTCGCGAGCCCGAACGGATGGGACGACGCGACGATGACCTCGTCGGCGCCGGAATCGTCGTCGTCGTCGATGAACGCCGCGACGGCCCGGGATTCGGCGGCCTCGTCGTACAGGTCGGTGACGACCATTCCGGCCCACCAGGACCCGAGCAGCAACGGGACCGCCTGCCACGACCGGCGAACGCGCCACACCACGACCCCGCCTGGGCGTCCGCCCAACTCGTCGACCAGCAGACCCGCGGTCTTGGCCGACCAGTTCGCCAGCGAGGCGGTGGACAACTCGGTGCGGCCGGCGCCGTGCCAGATCAGCCGTGGACGATGTGGATCGCCCGCGAGCAGGGGACCGAGCACCGAAGCGGTGATGCCGCCGGGCGGCAGCGGGGCGCTCATCGCGAGCACCCGACCGGTGCGCTGACGGTCAGTTCACACATGGGACGGACGCGGCGAAGGCGGCCTGCGGGGCAGGCGCAAGGGCGGGTGCGGCCGCGGCCGGGGCAACAGCGAAGGCGGCGCCGGGTGCCCGCAGCCCGGCCGGCGGCACCTCGAGGTCCTGCCCGACGACCACCAGGATGTGGTTGTCGGCGACGGCGTCGTCCTCGACCAGGTCGCCGACCCCGAAGGCGTCGGCCACCTGCTGCGCCGCGCCGGAGCTGCCGGCCGGGTAATGGATCTCGGTGGTGGAGACCTCGTTGCCCTCGGCCGTGCCGGCCACCACACCGAGCGAGCCGAGCGCGAAGCCGGCCTGGTTGATGGTGTCGGCGGCATGGGCGGTCACCCCGTCGGCGATCGTCCCGTCCTGCACGTCGACGGTCACCGTGGCCGGATCGACCGACACCGCGGTCTCCGGCGCGGCCTGGGTTGTCGTCGATCCGCCCGAGATCGCCGCGAAGAACGCCCGTACCTGCGCCGGGTCGGTGGCCAGCGCGTCCTTGTCCGTCGACGATTCCGGACCGGTGGTGGGCAGGGTCTCGAAGTTGATGTTGCCGGACGAGAGGTTGGTGATCTGCTCGGCGAAGGTCAGCACCGAGAAACCCTTGTCGAAGATCACCGAACGGTCGATCGCGCCGACCAGATCGCCGAGTTTCGTGGGGTCGGTCAGCGTGCCGACCGACAGGATCTTGTCCGCGGTACCGGCCAGGAATGCCTGCTGCCGGCGCACCCGGTCCAGGTCGCCCTCGGGCAGACCGTGCCGCTGCCGGACGAAGGCCAGTGCCGCAGTGCCCTGGACCTCCTGCGGGCCGGCCGGGAAATTCGCGCCGGACCACTCGTCGTTCACGGCCGCGTTCAGGCAGACCGGGACTCCGCCGATGGCGTTGGACAACAGGTAGAAGCCGAGCAGATTCACCTCGGCGTAGTGGTCGATCTTCATCCCGGAGAACGCCTGGACCACCCGGATCAGCATCGTCCGGCCGGCCTCGTTCGAGTCTCGCTCGATCTGGGCCTTGTCGGTGACACCCTCGTTGACCAGGCGTTGTTCGGTGTAGGCCTTGGCCGTCGAGTAGAAGGAGTTGATCTTGTTGGCGTTGTAGGCACCCTCGGTGCCGTCCGCGTACGGACCGACGACCTGGCTCATCACCTTCGGGCCGATCCAGGTATCCCGTGGCAGCGAGACCGCTGTTGCCTTGCCGCCGCCCTCCGGGATGTGCACCAACATGATGGTGTCGGTGTTCAACCCACCGCCGTCGTCCTCGGTGCCGACCTGGGCCAGCTCCTCGGCGCTGAGCGGATTGCCGTCGGAATCGGTGCGAGCGTCGGAACCGACGAGCAGGATGGTCATCCCGCCCTCGGAGATGACGCCCCCGTTGCCGGCGTTCCCGGCCGCATCGGACGTGCCGCTGTTCGCTTCGAGCGTGCCGGTCACCGCCCACCCGATACCCACCCCGAGGAGAACCGCGACCGCGGCGACCAACGCCACGATCCGGGCGGCCACCACACCGCCGGAAACCCGGCGTCCCCGCGGCTCGCCGGGTTGTCCTGCAGGTACGGGTGGCGGCCCGGGTGGCCGTCCTCCCGGTGGGGTGCCGCCGCCGTACGCAGCCGGCACGGCGGCGGACATCCCCGGATAACCACCGGTGCCGGGTCGGATGGTGACGGGCGGCTGTTCCGGTTGGCTCGGGAATTTGGCCGTCGGAGGATTGGTCTGCGACCACGCCGGGGTCTGCGGAGCGGGCGGTCGCGGCGCGCCGGCGGCTGGGTACGGGCCGGGCTGCTGGCCGCGCTGGTGCTGATCACGTGACTGCTGATCACGAGCCTGCTGGTAGCCACCGGCCGGTGGCCGGCCGCCCGGCGGCGGGGAGCCGGGTCGACCACCGGACCCCGACGGGGGGTATCGCGGGGCGGGTGTGGACTGGTCCAGCCGATCGCCGGAGTAGATGGTGGTGGAGTCGTCGAAGTCGTCGGACCCGGGCGGCCGGGACGACGCCGCCCGCGGCGCACGATCGGGCGGGGTCTGCCGGGGCGGGTGCGGTGGCTCACCTGACCCGGAGGTCGGTCCGTAACGGCGGGGACCCCGCCGCGGATCCGAGCCGTCCGAGTTCGTCATACGACTGCCTTTCCGCCAGGTTCGGTGATCGCGTGCCGGTGGTCGCGCTCGACGCCTGCCGTGTGTTGCGGTGGTGGTGACCGCGCGCACCGATGCACTCGCAGTGCAGGACGCATCGTGGCGCGGCCCGGTTGCCCGATGGTTCGTCGTGACCCGATCGGGATCGGATTGCTGTCAGGGTAGCCGCGCGGCGGTATCGATCCGGTGACCTCGCAGACGGCGTGTGTCCGCGTCCGCTGCGATGCAGGCGAATCGATAGCGGTACGGCACAATGGCTCACCATGCGCATTCTCGTGACCGGCGGCGCCGGGTTCATCGGTTCGGTGTTCACTCGTCATCTTCTGGCCGACGACTTCCCCGGCCTGGAGGGCGCCGAGGTCACCGTGCTCGACAAGCTCACCTACGCGGGCAATCTCGCGAATCTGGCCGAGGTGGAGGATTCCGACCGGTACGACTTCGTGCAGGGCGACATCTGTGATCCGGAACTGACCAGCAAGCTGGTCGGCCGCGCGGACGCGGTCGTGCACTTCGCCGCCGAATCGCATGTCGACCGCTCGATCCTGGGCGGCGCCGACTTCGTGCTGACCAACGTGCTCGGCACCCAGACCCTGCTGCAGGCCGCACTGGACACCAAGCTCACCAAGTTCGTGCACGTCTCCACCGACGAGGTGTACGGCTCGATCCTCACCGGTTCGTGGGACGAGAAGCAGCCGTTGGAGCCGAACTCTCCGTACTCGGCCTCGAAGGCGTCATCGGACCTGATCGCCAGGGCGTATGCCAAGACCCACGGGGTGCCGGTCGCGATCACCCGGTGCTCGAACAACTACGGCCCGTACCAGTTCCCGGAGAAGGTCATCCCGCTGTTCGTCACCAATCTGATGGACGGTGCGACCGTGCCGTTGTACGGCGAGGGATCGCAGGTCAGGGACTGGCTGCACGTCGACGATCACTGTCGGGGCATCGCGCTGGTACTGGCCGGGGGCCGGACGGGCGAGGTCTACAACATCGGCGGCGGCACCGAGCTGACCAACGCCGAGCTCACCGCCAAGCTGATCGAGGCGACCGGGCGTGACGAGTCGTTCATCGAGCGGATCATCGACCCGCGCGGCGGCGGGCACGACCAGCGCTACTCGGTGGACCACAGCAAGATCTCGGATGAGCTGGGCTACCAGCCGCAGGTCCCGTTCGACAAGGGTCTGGCCGACACCGTCACCTGGTACCGGGAGAACCGGGACTGGTGGGAGCCGCTGAAGGCCCGCTCGGCCATCGATCGCTGAGTCGTGCCGAGGCGGTTTTTCCGAAAGCGGGGAATCGATCCCGGCGGCGTCGAGCGTGTTCCGCAGGTCCGGCGCGCGGCAGGTGCTGAAATGAGACACGCAGCTTTCCTTGCGGCGCTGTCGACCCGTCAGGTCGGTGATGCCCCCGACGCAGGAGAATCGAGCACCGCCATGTCAGTGTTGATCACCGGTGCATGTGGCCAGCTCGGCAGCGACCTGGTGTCCGCGACCACTTTCGCCGGCATCCCGACCCGGTCACTACGGATCAGTCGATCTGGACATCACCGATCCGGTGGCGGTCGACACGGCCCTGACGGCCTTCGCCAAGGCAGCAACCGGCGAGGACGGCCTCGGTCGTGCGGTGGTGATCAATTGCGCCGCCTACACAGCGGTCGACGATGCCGAGAGCGAGCACGATGCGGCATACGCGGTGAACGCTGCCGGGCCCACTCACCTTGCGATGGCCGCCGCCCGACTCGGGCTCGGATTGATCCACGTCTCGACCGACTACGTCTTCCCCGGCAACGGCACCCGGCCCTACCGGATCGACGACCCGACCGGTCCGCGCAGTGTCTACGGCGCCTCCAAGCTGGCTGGCGAGCAGGCGGTGCTGGATGCCCACCCCGAGGCACACGTGGTGCGGACCGCGTGGGTCTGGGGAGCCAACGGGTCGAACTTCGTGAAGACGATCGGCCGGTTGGAGGCCGCTCGGCCGACGATCAGCGTGGTCGACGATCAGCGTGGCACCCCCACCTACGCCGCCGACCTGGCGGCCGGACTGCTCGAACTGGCCGACTCCGACCTGCCCGGTGGGCTGCTGCAGCTCACGAACGCCGGCGAGACCACCTGGTTCGACTTCGCCAGGGCGATTTTCAGTGAGCTCGGCGCCGACCCGGACCGCGTGCAGCCGACCAGTACCGAGAATTTCCCACGGCCGGCGCCGCGGCCGGCTTATTCCGTGCTGTCGACCGACGCCTGGACCGACGCCGGTCTGACTCCGCTGCGTGACTGGCGCGAAGCCCTCAGCGCCGGGTTCGCTGCGGCGCCGGAGGCCTTCCGGCCCGCCTGATCACCCCGCCTGATCACCTGGGCGGCTCACTGGGGTAGCTCACCTGAGTGGCTTGTCGGTACCGCCTTCTCCTCGTCGTCGAAGTCGGAAGGGACCTCGGTGGCCGGCTCAGGACCGCCGCGATGCGGCTCCGGCGCATTCTCCATGACGCTCGGTGGAGCAAGCCGGCCGAGCGACAAGGCCGCTGGCAGATATCCCGGTACGAGCACTCCGAAGGACAGGGCGTTGCCGCCGGGTGGCTGCCAGGCGGTGGGTTGCCAGAGCAGCTCGTACCGGCCGCCTCCGCGCTGCCGGTGGCGTACCGCTGCAGGTTGTGGAACCCGACGGTGATCCCGATCAAGCGCCCAGCCTCCTAGGCACCACCTCATCAGCCGCCCGGCGATCGCCCTGTCGAACACCGGTGTCTCGTCGAGTGCGATCCCGGCGATCAGCACGACCCGACGGCGGCGACGATTGCTGCAATCAGCCGAGCGTGAAAAACGACACCAGCAGGATGCAGATCATTCCCCCACCCGGCCGGACGATCGGTGCGGGGCGTACGCCAACCATCGCCAATCCCATCGGGTCGGTGCCCGCAGCGTCCGCGGCGCGCCCGTACCCTACCAATCGTGATGTTCCCGAGCCCCTCGTTGCGGCCGGTCAGCGGTGGTCTCGAACGGAGGTGAGGCAATGGCTGATCTTCCCGCCGCCGCACCAGCGGCCGATCACTCCTCGGCGGACGGGGTTTCGACATCAACGGCAGGATCCGGCTGGACCGTCTCGACCTGGCCGGCCGCTCTCATCGTTGGCGTCTGCTCGACGGCCATCGCCTGGATGCGAATGCCCGCCGGAGTGGCTGGTCAGCTGTACGCGGAGGACGGCCGAACGTTCTTCGGCGACTGGTTCACCCACGGAGGCTGGTCGCTGCTGATCGAGCCGTATGCCGGCTACCAGCACCTGGTTCCACGGGTCACGTCCTGGACGATCATGTCGGTCTTTCCGGCGCAGTGGTGGGCAACGGCAACCAACCTGGCGGCCTGCTCGATCGTCGGCGCCGTCGCCGGTCTGGTGTTCTTCTTCAGCCGGGACGTGACGTCATTCTGGCCATCACGAGTCGCGCTCGGCCTGCTGACGGCGGTGGCGCCGATTGTCGGCTTCGAAGCTCTCGGCAACCTGGCCAACCTGCACTGGTTCCTGCTCTATCTGAGCATCTGGGTGTTGCTCGCCATTCCGAGATCGGTGATCGGCGCCTGGGGAATGGGAGCTGTCGCGCTGCTGTGCACCGCCACCGAGCCGCAGTGCGCGATGTTCCTCCCGCTGGCCGTCTGGGCGGTCGTTCGATCCCGTCGCAGCCGGCCGGTGGTGCTCTGCTGGACCGTGGGTGTCGTGGCTCAGGTGGTCACAACGCTCATCGCACCGCGCGAGATTGCCGATCACTACCCGCCTCTGCTCTCCACCGTCGAGGGTTACGTCCTCAACGTCGGAATGACACTCGGTTCGCTCCATCCCGGCGTCCTGGGCCCGGTCCTGGCGAGGACGTCCTGGTGGATCGGCTCGATCGGTGTGTTGTTGGTTTTCGCGGTGGCGGTCCTCGGCGCAGTCTGGGGGGAACGACGAGAACGGGTCGCGATCACCGCACTGCTCTACGGCTCGATCGTCAGCTGGACCGCGTCGTTCGTCCTGGGTGCCAATCCCATTTTCTTCTACAGTGAAATGACGCCCGAGCAACTCGGCGAGCCATTGTTGATCCGATGGGGGACTGCCGCGGGCCTGATGCTCGGCGCCACCCTCTTTGTCGCCATCGGCGTGGTCGCCCGTCGTCGACCTGATCGGCGTCGGGGCGCCTTCGCCGCTATAGGGTTGATCGTGATCGTGATGGCAGCGAACCTGGTGTGGACCGAACCGGCCGCGTCTGACGACTGGGAGACATCTGTCGACGAAGCGGCCGCGACCTGTACCGACAATCCCGATGCAGTCAGGGATGTGGCCACGCCGCCCGGTCCTGATTGGGTTGTCCCACTCCCTTGCTCCGTGTTGAAAGAATGAACAGTGTGTCGATCCGGTCGGGTGACAGATGACGCGGAGCGAACCTGCCGACGGAGCACAGGGCAACTCGGATGTCTGGCTGGTTGTGCCCGTCTTCAACGAGACGCGGGTCATCCGGAGTGTCCTGGCAACGGTGCTGCCGACATTCCCGAACATCGTCTGCGTCGACGACGGCAGCACCGACTGCTCCGCCGACCAGATCCGTGGCACCGGCGCTCGGCTGGTGCGCCACCCGATCAATCTGGGCCAGGGCGCGGCCATCCAAACCGGAGTGGAGTACGCACGCAAGCAGCGGGGCGCCCGGTATTTCGTCACCTTCGATGCCGACGGGCAGCATCAGGTCGATGACGTCCGGCGAATGGTGACGCGGCTGCGCACCGAGCCGCTGGACATCGTGATCGGCACCAGGTTCCGGGGCAACGCCGACGATGTGCCGCTGGTCAAGCGACTGGTGCTGAGAACGGCGGTGGCGCTCAGCCCACGCATCCGGCGGCTGGGTCTGACCGACTCGCACAACGGTCTTCGGGCGTTCAACCGCACCGTGGCCGACGGAATGGACATCACCTCGAACGGGATGGTTCATTCCCCGGAGATCGTCGCGATGATCGACGTCAACCGGTGGCGGGTGGCCGAAGAACCGGTGAGCATCCTGTACACGGACTACTCGAAGGCCAAGGGCCAGTCGCTGCTGAACGGCGTCAACATCGTGTTCGACTCCGCCGTCCGGCGTCGGCACTGAGGCGGAAACATCGATGCGCAGAACCATGTCTGGGGAATCATGACGATCATCAAGATCCTGCTCATCCTGGCCGTCATCGGGTTGGCGATCTTCCTGCTGCGCAGCCACGGGACCAGCCGCGGTGGTGCCTACCTCAAGATCGGGATGGCTGTGTTCCTGGCTTTCGCCGCCTACGCGGTGATCAGGCCGGACGACCTCACCTGGGTGGCGATGCAACTGGGCGTCGGTCGCGGAGCCGACCTGCTGCTGTACGCGCTGGTCGTCGGGTTCGGCTTCTTCGCGATCAGCACCTACTTGCGGTTCAAGGAGCTGGAACTGAAGTACGCCAGGTTGGCCAGGGCAGTCGCGATCAACGAGGCCGAGCAGGTCGACCTGCGGGCCGCCGCAGCGACCCGTCCGCACGACCCGCAGAGCAGGAGTTGAGCAGAGAAATCGCGCGACTTTCCGCCTCGAGCGCGCGAGAAGTCTCCTCAACTCTCGACACCTCGAGCGTCCACCGCAGGCACCGATCGGGCGGCCCGAATAGGTTTGGCCGAGCACGGCAACGGTTTCGTGACCGGAAGCGGTCGGATGGGAGCGACGATGCGTGACCCGCTGAATGTCCAGGACTACTCCGAATCTGAGTTGACGGTCGGGCAGCAGAAGGAACACGCGGCAGGGGTGAAGGCCGTCGCGGTGTCGATGCAGCGATCCCTGGGCCACATGGGGGCCAAACGCACCGCGCAGACGCTGTTGAAGCTGAACCAGGCCGAGGGTTTCGACTGCATGAGCTGCGCCTGGCCCGACCCGGAGGTCGGGCACCGGCACACCGCCGAGTTCTGCGAGAACGGTGCCAAGGCCGTCGCCGAGGAGGCCACCACCGCCCGGGCCACCCCGCAGCTCTTCGCCACCCACAGCATCGCGGACCTGGATGGGCAGTCGGAGTGGTGGCTGGGCCAGCAGGGCCGGCTCACCGAGCCGATGGTCAAGCGGCCCGGCGCAACGCATTACACACCGATCCACTGGGACGAGGCGTTCGCACTGATCGCCGGCGAGCTGAACGCCCTGGCCGGGCCGGACGAAGCCACTTTCTACACCTCCGGTCGTGCGTCCAACGAGAGCGCCTTCGCCTACCAGCTTTTCGTTCGGGCGTTCGGCACCAACAACCTGCCCGACTGCTCGAACATGTGTCACGAGTCGACCAGCGTCGGGTTGGCCGAGTCGATCGGCATCGGCAAGGCGTCGGTCAGCATCGAGGACGTCTACAACGCGCAGCTGATCATCGTGGCCGGGCAGAACCCCGGCACGAACCATCCGCGGATGCTGTCCGCGCTGGAGATCGCCAAGCGCAACGGCGCCACCATCGTCTCGATCAACCCGCTGCGGGAGGCCGGCCTGGTCGCCTTCAAGAACCCGCAGAACCCCAAGGGCGTGGTCGGACACGGCAGCAAGCTCACCGACCTGCACCTGCCCATCAAGATCAACGGGGACCTGGCGCTGTTCCAGGCACTCGGGTCGCTGCTGGTGCAGTGGGACGCGATCGACCACGACTTCATCGACCGCTACACCACCGGTTTCGACGAGTGGAAAGCGCACGTCAGCGGCGTCGACTGGGCGATGGTCACCGAGGTCACCGGTCTTTCCCGCGGCCAGATCACCGAACTGGCGCAACTGCTCCGCACGTCGACGGCGACGGTGTTCTGCTGGGCAATGGGGCTGACCCAGCACCGCAACGGCGTGGCGACCGTCAGGGAGGTCTGCAATCTGGCCTTCGCGCAGGGCAACATCGGCAAACCAGGGGCTGGTTTGTTCCCGGTGCGCGGGCACTCGAATGTGCAGGGCGACCGGACGATGGGGATCTGGGAGCGGCCGCCGCAGAATTTCCTGGATGCCCTGCAGCGCGAGTTCGGGTTCAACCCGCCCCGCGAGCACGGCCTGGACGCCGTCGATTCGATCCGCGCGCTCCGGGACGGCAAGGCCCACGTGTTCATCGGTCTCGGCGGCAACTTCGTGCAGGCCGCACCGGACACCGAAGTCGTGATGGAGGCGATGCGGCGGTCAAGGCTGACCGTGCACATCTCCACCAAACTGAACCGTTCGCACCTGGTCTGTGGGCGGACCGCGTTGATCCTGCCGACCAAGGGCCGCACCGAGGTGGACGTCCAGGCCACCGGCGAGCAATGGATCTCGGTGGAGGATTCCACCTGCTCGGTGCACTCCTCCCGTGGTCCGCTGCCACCGGCGAGCCCGCACCTGAAATCGGAGGTGGAGATCGTCTGCCGGATCGCCGAGGCCACCCTTGGCGACCGGTACGGCATCGATTGGCGGGGCATGCGGGAGGACTACAGCGTGATCCGCCACCACATCTCGCGGGTCGTTCCGGGGTGTGAGTCCTATGAGGTCAACGTGCGACGGCCAGGCGGTTTCGTGATGCCGCACCCGCCGCGGGACACCCGGACGTTCACCACCCCGTCGGGTCGGGGAGAGTTCGCGGTCTCCCCGGTGCAGGCGCTGCAGGTACCCCCGGGGCACCTCGTCCTGCAGACGCTGCGCAGTCACGACCAGTACAACACCACCATCTACGGCCTGTCGGACCGCTACCGCGGCATCGAGGGCGGCCGGAAGGTGATCTTCCTGAACCGGGACGACATCGCCGAGCGCGGCTTCACCGACGGTCAGCTGGTGGACATCGAGACCCATTGGCCCGGCGACGATGTGGTGCGCAGCGTGACGGAATTCAGGATCGTCGGTTACGACACCCCGCGGGGGTCGGCGGCCGCGTACTACCCGGAGACCAGTCCACTGATCCCGCTCGACTCCACCGCACTGGAAAGCAACACCCCGACCTCGAAATCGGTGATCGTCACACTCGTGCCGGCAGGTGCCGGTCACGAACGGCACGTCGCCGACGAGAGCCAGAACGAGGTCGGCGCGGACTGGGTCCACAAATGGGAACCGCTGGTGGAGGAGCACCTGTCCTGACCACAGACGCAGGGTGTCAGTGGCTCCTGAAGTAGGCGACCGTCGCCGCGATCCCGGTGCCCAGGTCGAAGGCGGGTGCCCAGCCGAGCTCCTCATGCGCCCGGGTCGAGTCGATCGCGGAATCCCGCAGATCGCCGAGTCGGGCCGGCGCGAACGACGGCTCGTCGGGCGCACCTGCAGCCCGTGCGACGAGCGTGTGCAGTTCCCGGTCACTGGTCCCGATGCCGGTGCCGATGTTGTACCGACGACGGTCGCCGACATCCTCGGCGGCCAGCAGGAACGCGGCCGCGACGTCGCCGACGTAGACGTAGTCCCGGGTGTTGCGGCCGTCGCCGAACACCCGGGTGGGCCGGCCGTGCAACAGGTTCTGCGCGAAGATCGCCACCACGCCGGCCTCCCCGTGCGGGTCCTGCCGCGGGCCGTAGACGTTCGCCAGCGCAAGGTGACTGCACTGCAGGCCGTACAGCTGGGAGAACGCGTTCAGGTACAGCTCGCCGGACACCTTGGACACGGCGTACGGCGACAGCGGGTTGGTCGGGGCGTCCTCGGTGACCGGGAGGCGCGACGGCAGCCCGTAGATCGAACCGCCCGACGAGGTGAAGACGATCTTGCGAACGCCGGCGTCACGAGCGGCCTCGGCCAGGTTGATGGTGCCCAGGATGTTGATCCGGGCATCGCGCGCCGGATCGTCGACGCTCGCCCGGACGTCGATCTGGGCCGCCAGGTGGCAGATCACCTCCGGCCGGGCATCGGCGACGATCCCCGCCAGTTCCGGGCCGACGACGTCGCCCTCGACGAACCTGACCCGACCGGCGGCGCCGACCAGGTTGTCGGGTCGTCCCCGGCTCAGGTCGTCCACGACGGTGACCTCGTCGCCGCGGGCGACGAACCGGTCGACGACACACGACCCGATGAAGCCGGCGCCGCCCGTGACCAGGACCCGCATCGAACACCCGCCCCACTGGCGCTCCCTACCGGGATCCGCCGCCTTGTCCGGCCCCCCGCCCGGTGGACCAGCGGGAGACTTTACGGTGTCCCTGTCCGGTCCGGCCGATCCGACGGCAATTCAGCTGATCAGAGCCTGCCGTGAGTACAGCAAGGGAGCTCTGACGTGGCGGTCACCACCGACCGGATCGTGGTGATCACCGATGACGTGCTGGCCGCGAAGATGGCCGGGCCGGCGATCAGGGCGTTGAACATCGCCGAAGCGTTGGTGGCGCAGCGGCACAGGGTCGAACTGATCTCCACCGCCCGGTGCGAGTACACGCATCCGACGGTGTCCTGCCGGTACGTCTCCTGGGGTCGGCTGCAGAAGGCCGTCGGCGACGCCGCGGTGGTGATCTTTCAGGGTTTCGTCTCCTACCACGCGCCATGGCTCGTCTCCGGCGACAAGATCCTGGTGATCGACCTGTACGACCCGATCCACCTCGAGCAGCTGCAACAGCTCACCGACCGGCCGGTTCTCGAGCAGCGCGCCACCATCGACCACACGGTCCGGGTGCTGAACGAGCAGGTCGCCCGGGGCGACTTCTTCCTCTGCGCCAGCGAACAGCAACGCGCCCTGTGGTTGGGCCAGCTGGCGGCCCTCGGCCGGTTGAACATCGAGAACTACCGTCAGGACGCGACTTTCCGCCGGCTGATCGCGGTCAGCCCGTTCGGGATCTCGGCAGTTCCGCCGCAGCAGGACCGGCACGCGATCAAGGGTGCGGTGCCGGGGATCGGCCGGCAGGATCGGGTGGTGATCTGGGCCGGCGGGATCTACAACTGGTTCGATCCGGTCACCCTGATCAGGGCGGTCGACCTGGTCCGCCGCAGCCACCCGGACCTCCGGCTGTTCTTCCTCGGCACCAAGCACCCCAACCCGGATGTCACCGGCGACGAGATGGCCGTCGCCGCCAGGGCCGTGGCGGCCGAACTGGGGCTGACCGGAACGCATGTGTTCTTCAACGACGGCTGGGTCGACTACGCCGACCGGCAGAACTACCTGCTCGACGCCGACGTCGGGGTCAGCACGCATTTCACCAACGTCGAGACCGCGTTCTCGTTCCGCACCAGGATGCTCGACTATCTGTGGGCCGGCCTGCCGATGATCAGTACCGAAGGTGACGCGTTCGGGGCGCTGGTCGCCGACGAACAACTGGGGGTGACGGTCAGCGAGGGCAGCGTCGACGAGCTGGCGCAGGCCCTGATCCGGACGGTCTATGACGAGGATTTCGCCGCCGCATGCCGGGCGAACGTCGCCCGGATCGCCGGCCGGTTCACCTGGGAAAGCGCGCTGGCCCCACTGGTCGAGTTCTGCGCGCAGCCCGCCCGTGCCGCCGACGTCGGGGAGGACCAGCGGCGGATGATCCGCCGGCCGGTCCCGCCCTCGACCACGATCGGCAGGCGGTGGTCGCGCACCACCGACCTGCTCCGGCAGGGTGGACCGCGGTTGGTGCTCGACCGCGCCAGGTCGCTCTCCCGCCGGTTGCGCAGGGAGCGCAGTTCGGGTCAGTGACGGGAAGACCCTGGCAGCGGGCCGACAGCCAAGGGTCGAGTACTCCCCCAAGGGCCGCAGGCCACCGGCGTCAGCGTGTCGGCATCGAACGTCACGGCGGCGACCGGTCACTGGCCGCGCCAAGGCACTGAGCACCATCCGGTGTCACCTGGCAACGGCCCGGGACGTTGTGCAGTAGCACCGCGTGGTGCTCAGACACTGCGACTCGTGTCCGAGGAGTTGCTCAGAGCCCGCACCGCGGCCACCTCGGGCTGCTCCGGCGCGAACCCGACCAGCGCAGCGGCTGTGGTCACCGGTGAAGAACATGGACGATGCCCGGCGGATCTGGGATGCCTCCGAAGGCCTCGTCGGGGCCAGGTTCACCGGCCGGCCCGCTCGTGACCCGGGGCCGGTGGACTAGCGCGATCCGCTGAACCGGTGGTCCGATGGGAGGCGTCACCCGAGCAGGTTCAGCTTCCGCTTCGTGCGGGCGAACCTGGTGAGCACCCCACCGACGACGCTTGACGCGGCCGCCCACGCGGTGGCCCTGACGGGTGGCCGACCGGTGTTGGTGGCAAGGGTGGTCAGGCCCCAGGACGTGGTCAGGGCAACCGGCGCGGCGGCCCGTTTGCTGGCCGCGACGACCGCGGTGACGCCGGCCGCCGCGGCGCCGACCAGCCCGAGCGACAATGCCTGCCCGCGTCGGGTGTCGGGGTCGATCGCCAGCACGTCCAGCAGCACATCCGCGGTGTTGATGGAGGCGGCCAGGCCGGTCCAGCCCAGCAGCATGCCGTTGCTCCCGGCGGCCAACCGGGAGGCCGGCGTCGACTCGGTGCGCTGGAAAACGGTGTGCGCGGCGCCGGCTGCGGCAACGATCCCCCAGAGGATCGGCGGCGTGGCCCGGTACCGGCCGGACTGGGCGACCGCCTCCCAGAGCGCATTGCCGGCAGCTGCGGCCGCCAACAACCAGCCGGTACTGCGTGCGGCCTGACTGGTCCGTTGACCCGGCAGGGACTGCACCACAGCCGTGCCGGCGGACGCCGCGAAGATCGGGCCCCACACCCCGAAGGCCCAATCCGGCGGAGTGACGATGCTCTTCGTCCGCTTGCTGACCTCAGAGATCTCGGACTGCCCCAACAGCGGGCCGATCGCCGGGACCAACACCTGGGCGGCGGTGGCCGCCACCAGCGCTCCGGTTCGGAGGAGATCGCCCCGGGTGGTCGGGCGAGGGGGGATGTGCGTAGCGGTGCCGCCGGTCATGCCGAACACCGATCCATGTGCAATTGGTTCACGTCTCCTCCTCGGCGGGGTCAGTCCCCGGTCCAGGTGGTTCCCGGCGGCGCGTCACCCCAACCGGAAGTTCGAGATCCGGTGCGCCGCGGACCCGGCTCGGGTGGGTGTCAGCGGATGGCGGTGGGGGACGCGCCGACCCACCGTCGGCGGAACACCCTGCGGGACACGGTGGCCTGCCGGCCGATGGCCCGGCGTTGGCTCAGCGTGCGTGGCAACAGTCGCAGCACCGCGCCGAGCACCCGGAGCCGGTGCTGCGGCCGCTGGGTGTGCTCGCTGCCGGGTCGCACGACCCGGAGCGCGGTGATGGCGAGGAACCGCAGCAGCGAGGCAATGGCCAGGCCGGCAGGGGCGTTGCGCAGCACGGTCAGCAACTGGTTGCGCTGGTTGTGGAACGCAAAGGTGACCGAGCTCTGGTCCGACGACGCGGAATGCAGGTGATGGACGACAGCGGCTGGGGCGTAACGGATCCGTAGACCGGACAGGCCGAGTCGCCAGGACAGGTCGGTGTCCTCGTAGTACAGGAAGTACGGCACCGGGAAGCCGCCGAGCCCCCTGGCAGCGAATGTCCGCAGGGCACAGGCGCCACCGCAGAAAAATCCGACATCGGTCGGTTCGTCGTACGGCGGCCCGTCCGGCTCGCCGTAGCCGCGGTCGTATCCCGCGCCCCATTTGGTGACCGCGCCGCCGGCGTTGTTGATCCGACCGTCGGCAGTGAGCAGGATCCGGCTGGTGGTCGCCGCGACCCCGGGGTCGACCGCCATCGGCGCGAGCAGTCCGGCGAGCCAGTCGGGCTCGGCGGTCGCATCGTTGTTCAGGAAGGCGACGAACTCGGTCCCGCACTTCTCGAGGCCGGCCTGCGCCCCGCCGGCGAATCCGGTGTTGGTGTCCAGCTTCAGCACCTCGACCGTCGGGTAGCGCGCCAGCACCTCGGCGGAGCCGTCGGTGGACGCGTTGTCGACGACCAGCACCCGGTGCGGTTCCGTCTGTGCGGCAAGGGAATCCAGACACGGCGCGAGCAGGTGCGCCCCGTTCCAGTTGACCACGACCACCGTCACCCGCTCGGTCACGATCGCGGCTGCCGGACCGGGTGCGCTGTCATGGTGATCACCCTATGCAGTGCGACGAGTTCGAGAACGAGGGTCACCACCGGCCCGACCAGCTGGGCCAGCACCCCGCGATCGATCGGCTCCAGCGGGATCAGGAACGCCAGGCCGAACGCGGCACCGCCGCAGACCCAGGCGACGACCAACTGCCGGTGCCGACGCACGGCGACAAGGGCCGGCTGCAGGAACTGCACGGCCATCTGCAGCATTGCCGACAGGGTCAGCAACACCAGGACACCCGTGGAGGCGGTGGCGTTCTCGGCGCCCACCAGCACCTGCAGCGCCCAGCCGCCCAGTAGGGCAACCACCACGATCGACACCACGGCCAGACCGCCGATGATCGCCAATCCGGTCGCCGTGTCCCGGCGGAAGTCGGCGAGCCGTCCCGAGTTGGCGGCCAGCGTGAGGCGAGGCAGGATCAGTGCCTGAACCGGTCCCATCAGCAGCAGGGGAACCCTGGTCAGCACGACGGCGGCGGCGAAGCCGGTGGCAGCGACCGGGTCCGTGCCGGTCATGCCGGTGACGATCACCGGCGCCAGGTTGGCCATCGCCAGACTGACGAACGAGGCCACCAGCAGGTACGCCACCCCACGGCCCAGGCCGCTGAACGTCGGCAGTTCGCCGGTCGACGCCGAGTCCCCAGGGCTGGGATCGGTCGGCCGCGCAGTGCGTGGGCCGGCCCCGCGGAGGGTCAGCACGGCGGCAACGGCGGGGCCGGCGCACAGCGCCAGCGCATACGCCACGGGGTCGGTGGCCCCGGCAGCGGCCAGCGCCAGGCAAGCGGCGATCCGGGCCGCGCCGTCGATGCCGGTGGTCGCCGCGTAGCGATGAAATCGCTGCTGCCCGCCGGACAGCCCGCGGACGTAGTACACGGCGGCCGACCCGACGACGGCGAGCAGCAGCGCGAGCAGCAGTCCACCGTTTCCGTCCAACACGTTGGTCAGCAGCACCGGGGCGCAGGCCGCGAGCACCATCGCGGTCAGCACGCCCAGCGCGACACAGATCAGCGCCAGCCGCCGGGCGGTGCCGCGGACGACACCGGCGCCGGCCCGTTGGGCGCTGATCACCCTGGACGCCTCCTGCTCGGCGGCGATGAACACCCCCGGCCCCAGGATGTTCGACAGCAGATAGGTGGCCGCCAGCGCCGCCGCGATGGTCGGATCGAAGCGGCCGTGCCCGATGACCGCGAAGTAGACGTATCCCGACAGGCCCACCAGCACGGTGCCGCCGAGCATCCAGCCCACGGCCCGTCCGGCTTTGTCCGACACCGATGCAGGCTAGCCGCTACCTGCGAGTCAGCCGACGATGTGCCGGACCAGCTTGCCCAGCGCGGCCCGGTCACCGGCCCGCACCGCGACGGGCAACAGCACCAGTGCGTTCAACCGTGACGTGACGTGCCGGCGAGCGGCCCGGGCAGCCCTCGGCCAGCCGCGGCGGGTGAGATCGGCCGCCTCCGCCGCGAACAACTCGCGCTCCTCGTCGAACCGCCTGCCGTCCAACGCCTTCACCGAGGAGTCCGATCCGGAGTGGCGGCGGTAGAGGAAGGCCAGGGCGGGGTCCACCACCAGCCCGCCGCCGTCCCTTGCGGTGTCCAGGATCAGCGCCAGATCCTGCGTGACGTGCAGGCCCTGGCGAAACCCGATGCGCCGCACGGTGTCCGTCCGCCAGGCCAGGGAGGGGAAGTACGTCCAGTTGGCGCGCAGCAGGCTACCGGCCAGCTGCTCGCCGGCCAGCAGCACCGCCTCGTCGGCCCTCGGGGCGTACCGCTGCTTGACCCGGTCGCCCAGCGGGCGGACCAACCGGCCGTGCTCGTCGATCACGGCGACCCCGCACTGCACCACCGCGGCCGCCGGGAACCTGGCCAGCGCGTCCACCGCCACCTGCAGGAAGTTGGGCAGCATCAGGTCGTCGGCGCCCATCACCACCACCAGTGGCGCGGTGACCAGATCAAGGCACTTGCGGTAATTCCGGTTGGCGCCGAGGTTGGCCTCGTTGCGGTGGTAGCTCACCCGGGGGTCGGCGATGTCCTGCGCGAACCACCTGGCCGGCTCGGGGTCCGGGTAGCCGTCGTCCACCACCAGCAGTCGCCAGTGCGGGTACTGCTGGCCGAGAACGCTGCGCACCGCCAGCTTCATCAGGTCGACGTCGCCGTAATACGGCAGGGCCACGTCGACCGTGAGCGGTTCGACGCCGTTCACGACAGGGTCATCCATCGACTGATCCATCGACTTATCCATCGACACCGCCACTGGTCAACGGCACACCGTCGGCAAAATGCGGTCGAAGCGCGGTCTCGAACATGCTCAGCGCGGCGCCGATGGCCATGTGCATGTCCAGGTACCGGTAAGTGCCGAGGCGTCCACCGAACAGCACCCCGGTTTCCGCGGCCGCCAGGTCCCGGTAGCGCAGCAACCGCGCCCGGTCGTCCGGGGTGTTCACCGGGTAGTAGGGCTCATCGGACCGCTCCGCGAAGCGGGAGTACTCGCGCACGACGACCGTCGCGTCGGTGCGGTAGTCGCGTTCCGGGTGGAAGTGCCGGAACTCCAGGATCCGGGTGAACGGCACATCCAGATCGGCGTAGTTCATCACCGGGGTGCCCTGGAAATCCCCGATCGGGAGCACCTCGGTCCGGAAATCCACGGTGCGCCAGGACAACTCACCCTCGGAATGATCGAAGTACCGATCGACCGGTCCGGTGTAGACCACCGGCAACCGGCCCAGCACGGAGCCGCGGCCCAGTGGTCCGTCGTCGAAGAAGTCGGTGTCGGTGTGCACCTCGATCCGCGGGTGATCGGCCATCCGTTCCAGCCACGCGGTGTAGCCCTGCACCGGCAGGCCCTCGTACGTGTCGTTGAAGTAGCGGTTGTCGTAGGTGTACCGGACCGGAAGCCGGGCGATGATGCCCGCCGGCAGGTCGCGAGGGTCGGTCTGCCACTGCTTGGCCGTGTAGTCGCGGATGAACGCCTCGTAGAGCGGGCGGCCGATCGACGCGATGGCCTTGTCCTCCAGGTTGCCTGCAGTCCCTGTGCTCCGCTCCGCTGCCTGCTCCGCGATCAGCGCCCTTGCCTGCTCGGGTGAGAGGGCGGAGCGGAAGAACTGATTGATCGTGCCCAGGTTGATCGGCAGCGGGAACACCTCGCCGCGGTGCACCGTGAAGACCCGGTGCCGGTAGTCGGTGAACTCGGTGAAGAGGTTGGCGTACCCCCACACTCGCTTGTTCGAGGTGTGGAACAGGTGCGCCCCGTACCGGTGGACCTCGATCCCGGTGTCCGGATCCGGCGCGCTGTAGGCATTGCCGCCGACGTGCGGCCGCCGGTCGATCACCGCGACCCGCAGGCCCAACTCCGCCGCGCACCGCTCGGCGATGGTCAGGCCGAAGAATCCCGCACCCACCACCACCAGATCGGCTTGCACGACCCGCACCCTACGGTGAGCGACATGCCCGACAAGAAACTGACCGTCATCGTCGAGCAGTGTCTGTCCCCGGTGCCGGGCGGCACCGGTCGCTACGCCACCCAGATCACCGCGGCGCTGGCGGCCTCCGCTCCGGCGGGCTGGCAGGTCCGCACCGTCACGGCCTGGCACCGGGATCTGACCAGGGCCCGGATCGACGGCGCGGACGGGCCGCACCGATTGCCGGCCGGACATCGGGTGCTCAACCAGCTCTGGCGCCGCGGCCTGCCGCCGACCGTCCGCGGCGCGGCTGTGCACGCCACCACCCCGCTCGCGCCGGGCAGGCAGGGCAACGCCGTGGTGACCGTGCACGACGCGGTGCCCTGGACGCATCCGGAGACCCTCAGCCCGCAGGGGGTGGCCTGGCACCGGGACATGGTGGGCCGCTCGATGCAGCGGGCAAGGGCGATCGTGGTCCCGTCGCAGGCGGTGGCCGACGACCTGGCCGGGCTGTTCCCGGCCAGTTCGCGGCGGCTGCACGTGGTGCCGCACGGCGTGACCGCCATGGACCCACCGGTGGATGCCATGGCCAGAAGAAAGCGAATGGGGCTGCCGGCGGCCTACTTCCTCAGCGTCGCCACCCTGGAACCGCGCAAGGGACTCGACGTCCTGATCCAGGCGCTCGCCCGGCCGGCGGCCGGCGATGCGGTGCTGGCCATCGCCGGGCAACCTGGTTGGGGCGGCGTCGATCTGGTGGCGACGGCGGCGGCGGCCGGAGTGCCGCCCGAGAGACTGCGGCTGCTCGGGCGGTTGGACGACGACGACCTGGCCTCCGCGCTGCAGGGCGCCACCGCGCTGGTCGCGCCGTCCAGATCCGAGGGTTTCGGGTTGCCCGTCCTGGAGGCCTTCGCGGCCGGGGTGCCGGTGATCAGCTCGGACGCCCCGGCCCTCGTCGAACTGTCGGCGGGTGCGGCGATGGTGACGCCGCGGGAGAACGCGGTGGAACTCGCAGACGCGCTCGCCGCCGTGCACACCGACGCCAACCTGCGGGATGGGCTCCGGGACCGCGGGCTGGCCAGGGCGCGGGACTTCAGTTGGCATCGCGCCGCAACGACGCTGTGGGAGCTGCACCTGAGCCGCTGAGACCCGCGGCCGCAGCGGCAGATCAGTGCAGGCGACGCCTGGCGAACTCGATCATGCCGCGGGCCGCCGCCTGTCGCCGGGAGCCGTCCGGCGAGAGGGCCCGCTTGAGGCCCGGCCGGTCGATCACCGCCTGCACCGTGTGTTCCAGCCGCCGGGCGCCCGACTTCAGCTCCGGGCGATGCTGTGGCGCAGTCGCACTGATCGATCGACCGCCCTCACCCTCCAGCTCGAGAATCCGGCCCCGGGGCTGGGCGAGGGCGGCCTCGAACAACCCGACCAGCCGCTGCGCCGTCTGCGCCCAGGTGAACTCGACCGCCCGGGCCGCCAGGGCGTCGGACAACGCCCGGGCGGCGGTCCGGTCGTGCAGCAGCTTCCAGGCCTGGTCGGCGGCGGCCCCGACATCGAACCCGTCGAGGGCCGGGATGTCGGCGGGCAGCACCTCGTCCAGGCTGCCCCTGCGGGTGGACAGGGTGGGCACCCCGTGCTGGGCAGCTTCGAACGGCACCAGGCCGAAGCCCTCCGTCGTCGACGGGTACAGCACCATGGCCGCGCCTTCGTAGAGCCACAGCTTCTGCTCCTCGGTGACGCCGCCCACGTCGATCACGTCCGGCCGCAGATCGGGGATCCCCAGCAGGAACTCGGCCTCCGCGGCCAGCGAGTTGCCGAACGGCGGGGTCGGTCCGGCGAAGATCAACTGGCCGCCCCAGCCCCGTCGGCGGAGTTCGGCCCACACCTGAAGGGTGAACTGGCGGTTCTTGTGCAGGTACGAGGTCCCGATGCCGAGCAGGAAACCCGGCCGGATCTCCTGCGCAGTGTCGATCGGCGCGGATCGCGCGGCCAGCACCTGGGCCGTGCCGGAGGACACCACCGCCGATGGTTGACCGTGACGCGCAAGGTTCAGCCGGAGACACGACTCACGGCTGTATGCGCTCGGAAAGGCGACCCCACTGGCCAGTTCGAGGGTCAGCCGGGTGAGATCCCGGTACCTGGACCAGGTTGCGGTGTCGTGGAAGTACGCCGGGTTCTCGTAGGCGATGGTGTCGAGTTGATTGACGACGAAGCGGTCACCGGCCCGGTGCAGGAACTCCAGCTCGACCGGTTCGCGCACCTGGTAGGGGCGGTACAGCACGTCGACGATGCCCTCGCCGACGGCGTCCAATCGGCTCACGCTGATCGTTTCGACGTTCGACAGGTCGGCCAGCACCTCGAGGGCGTAACGGCCGATGTTCTCCGGGACGAAGACCACCAGTCGGGCGATCTCCGGTCGCGCGGCCAGCGCACGGACCGACTCGATGGTGTTCAGCTGGGTGCCGGTCAGCTCCGGTCCCAGGCACAGCGCGTCGACGCCGACGGTGAGACCGAGCAGGGCCCGCCTGGCGAGCGACAGGGCATCGGCGAGGCTGGATGCCCTGTCGCTCGCGGTGTGTGCGACCCAGTCCGTGTACCAGGGATAGCGCTGGTGGACGATCTCGTCATGGAGCGCCCGCCGCTGACGGGCCTCGGGCAGCAGGCCGAAGGTGCCGCCGCCGCGGTGGAAGGTGAAGACGTCGTCGGCGACGACATGGCGGAAACCGTGGGCGACCGCCCGCTGGCAGAAGTCGACCTCCTCGCCGTAGCCGGGCGAGAAGGTCTCGTCGAAGGTGCCGATGAGGTCGACGACGGCCCGCTTGACGTAAAGGCAGTGCCCGATCCCGGTCGGGATCTCCGGCCGCATCATCCGGCTGCCGGCCGCCACCCGACGGGCTGCCTGCTCCGGCGTCAGGTGATCGGGCAGGGTGCGCACCGGGTGGTTGCGGTACGGCACCGAGACGATGGTCCCGTGATTGGTCAGCGTCGTCGCCGTCGCCACCGAATCCGAACTCAGGGCCGCCGCGGTCAACCGGTCGAGCCACTCCGCCCCGACCACCACGTCGCTGTTGACGATCACCACGTCGCGTCCTGCCGTCACCCGGAAGGCGTCGTTGCACGACCTGACGTACCCCTGGTTCTGGTCGTGCTCGAGAACCACGACGGTGTGCGGGATCTGCTCACCGTGCGTCTCGAGTAGCCGCGCCGTCCGGCGATCGGAACCGCCGTCGTCGACGATCAGGATGGCTGCGCTGGACGACGTGTGGGTGACGACCGATTCCAGGCACCGGACGACGTCCTCGTAGGCGTTGTACACAGGGATGACGACGACCGGGGACAGCGCACCGGCGAGCAACGCCGATGCGTCGGTGATGTCGGTCGCGATCAGGACGCCCATGGATCCATCAGACGGTGTCGGATGCGTATCGCCCCCAGCGGCTGGTCACCAGCATTTTTTCACGGACCGCAGATCCGAACCATCGGCCACGTTCGTTGATCAGGTCCACCTCGAGCCAGAACGTGCCGTTCCGGTCCGGGATCCGGACCAGAACCTCGGCCAGCCGCGTTTCACCACCTGGAATGTCGCACGGCAACGGCGTCATCGTCCAGTCGAATTCCGGGGTCAGGCTGCGGGTGTCGATCAGTCTCGTCGCTACGCGAACCTGGACGCCGGTGGTGTCCGACCGGGGGATGGCCAGGGTCCCGGTGTTCGTCACCTCGACGGCGATCAGGGTGTCGTTGCCGGGCTCGGTCCGGCAGTCGAGTTCGGCCACCCGCACGCTGGCCGCGTAACCCTGTGCCGCCATGCCGTCGGCGGGAATGTGCTCGGCGATCTCGGCCGTCGTGACCACCGGGACGTTGACCGCCGGCCCGCCGGCATCGGGTTCGAGGCGGGCGGCCTCCATGACCCTGCGCAGCAGGACCAGGTCGTCCGGCGGTGTCGGTCTCGGCCGCAGGGTCGCGAAATGTTCCGGCACGTAGAGGGTGTCGTTCATCGGGCCGCCGCCGACGGCAACAAGTCCTGGGCGGTCGGCCGCATACACGCGGACCCTGGCCCTTCGCTGCGCGAACGGGATCAGCGGATGGACCAGGTGGTAGAGCGGCTCGTCGACATAGCGGGCCGGCAGCGCCGGCCGCACCCCGCCGTGCACCCGCAGGTCGAAATCCAGCAGCGGCCCCTGGCGCACCATCCGCAGCTGGTAGTCGGGCCACCAGGGACGCTCACCGAGCCACGACCGCTCGTCCGGGAAGCACCAGCGTCGTCCGAGCCGGAACTGCACGGGCTCGGGATCGGCGACCAACGTCGGCAGTTGTGCCAGCAACGCCGTGCTGGGCACCTCGTCGCCGTCGATCATCAGCACGGTCTGGTAGCTGCACAGCTGCACCAACCAGGGCCTGGCCCGTTCCGGCGGGTGGACGAAGTCGAAACGCACGAGGGTGTCGGCGATCTCGGCCAGCGGCCCGAGAGTGGACGGCTCTACCCAGCTGTCGACGGCGATGACGATCTCGTCGGCGACGCCGCGGAACGGTCGCAGTGCCTCGGCGACCATCAACGGATTGTTGTCCGTCAGACAGCAGACCGACAGGCCCGGCGCACGCGGGCTCACTCGTCCCTCGCCGCCGGCGCCACCGCGGATCTGACGAACTCGCGAGCAGCGCCGGTGTGGGTGCGCACCAGCACCATCTCTGCCAGATCGGCGTCCGGTCGTCGGTCCCGGCGGCGGTAGAGCCTGGCCGCCTGCTTGAGTTCGTCCTTGGCCTGCCGGAGCCGGGTGCGTCGCGATCCATCGGTCTGGTCGACGGCGAGTCGGGCGTTGGTCACGCCCTGCGCCCACCCGCGGCGCAGCAACCAGTCCCGGTCGATCCGCTCGGCCAGCACCTGCTGGACCACCGCCGCGGACGGTTCGTAGTAGAGCTTCCACCCGGCCTCGACCAGGCGGTGGCTCATCTCGGGCTCCTCGCCGGACATCAGATTGCCGGCCCGGCGCCCGAAGCGCGGGTTGAATCCGCCAAGGGCGACTGCAGCTTCGCGCCACACGGACATGTTGGTGCCGTACGGACCGTGTTCGTTCGGGTAGGGCCCGGCGGCATCGCCCAGGTCGAGCGCGCTGAACCACGGGTGGAGGGTCTCGGTGATCCAGCCCGGTCGGCCGCTCGGCCAGACCAGGCCGATCGGACCGCCCACCGAACCGATGCCGGCGCCCGGCAGGTAGGCCGACAGATGCGCCTGCGCCCAGGTCGGGGTGGCCAGGGCGTCGTCGTCGATGAAGATGACCACTTCCCGATCGGACGCCGCCAGCGCCGCGTTCCGCGCGTTGACCAGTCCGATCAGCGGCTCGCGCACACTGCGCCGAGTCTTCGGACTGTCGGCCGACCACTGCGCCAGCAGCTCGGGAGTGCGGTCGGTCGACCCGTTGTCGACGACCAGCACCTCGACGTCGTCGTCGTCGAACAGCTGGTTGTCCAGCGATGCCAGGCAACCTCGAAGGACGTCGGCCCGATTCAGCGTGCACACTGCGACTGTGGCGCGAGTCAACCCGGCTCCTTCGATCGGCATGGATCACTGCAGATGGTAGGCCAGGAAGGCTCCCCAGGTAGGCTCCCGGCGTGCAGGAACAACTGGCCGACGACCATGCCACCACGCCACTGGCGGTGGTCACCGGCGGGGCCGGGTTCATCGGCAGTGCGCTGTCCCACCGGCTGGTCGGGCAGGGGTACTCGGTCATCGCGCTGGACAGCCTGCATCCGCAGATCCACCCGAACCGCAGCCGGCCGGCCGAGCTGCACCCGGACGTGGAGCTGATCGTCGGTGACGTCACCGACCCACTGGTCTGGGACGAGCTGCTTTCCCGGGTGCGACCGGAACTCGTGGTCCACCTGGCCGCGGAGACCGGCACCGGCCAGTCGTTGGGCGAGGCCACCCGGCACAGCCAGGTGAACGTGGTCGGTACCACCGTGATGACCGACGCCCTGTTGCGGCACAACACCATTCCGGCGCAGATCATCCTGGCGTCCAGCCGGGCGGTGTACGGCGAAGGGCAGTGGGAGAGCGCATCGGGTGAGTTCTTCTACCCGGCGCCGCGCAGCCACGAGCAGTTGGCGCGGGCGCAGTGGGACTGCACCCCGAGTTCGGGCGAACCGAGCCACGGGGTGCCCAGCCGGGCCGGATCGACGGCAGCGCAACCGACCAGCGTCTACGGCGCGACCAAGCTCGCTCAGGAGCACATCCTGCGCAGCTGGTGCCTGGCGACCGGCACCGGACTGTCCATCCTCCGGCTGCAGAACGTCTACGGGCCAGGGCAATCGGTCACCAACTCCTACACCGGGATCGTGGTGTTGTTCACCAGGTTGGCGGCGGCCGGCTCGATCATCCCGCTCTACGAGGACGGCGCCGTGGTCCGCGATTTCGTCTACATCGACGACGTCGCAGATGCGTTGTCGGCGGCCGCGGCAACCCCGCCCCCGAACGACGGGTTCCGGTTGTTGGACGTCGGGTTGGGCACCACCTCGACCATCGCCGACCTGGCCGGCGCAATTGCCGGGGCCGCCGGTGCCCCGGCTCCCGAGGTGACCGGCGCCTTCCGGGACGGCGACGTCCGGTTCGCGACGTGCGACATCGGCCCGACGTCAGCCGATCTCGGCTGGTCGCCGCAGTGGGACCTGCAACGCGGGCTGGCCGCGCTGCGGGACTGGGTGGCGGTCCAGCTGCCCACCGGCGTCACCGCGTCGACCGGCGGCTGACCGCCCATCGGACGCCTGATCGGGGCCGGGTTCAGCGGCGGCGGGCGGCCGCCCTGGCCGGCAGGGTGCCGGCGACGGAGATGGTCTTGCGCGCGGTCTTGACGATGCCGTCCCGGCGCAGCAGCTCCATCGCGTTGATCCCGTAGTCCCGGGCGACCCGGCCCAGGGTCCTGGTGTCGGTCAGGCCCTGCGAGCGGACCTCCAGACCACCTGGCGGTGGGCCGTACTCGTCGGTGAGTTGCACGATGTACGGCTCCGAGAGCACCTCGGGGGTCCAGTTCGCGAAGATCTCCCTGTGCCCGTCCCGGGCCACCGCTTCCCGTGCGGCGGTGAGGATCTCGAGATACCGATGGCCCTGCAGCGAGGGTGACAGGGTGAGTTGCGCCTGTTCCCGCGCCGCGTGCCCGATCCGGTGCCGCAGTAGCGCGTCGTCGGTCAGTTGCAGCAGGGCCTCCACCCAGTCGTCCACCGTCTGCGCCAGCAGACCGGTCGATCCGTGTGTGATCGCTTCGCGGAACGGCAACGTGGGGCTGGCAACGGTCGGGGTGCGGGTGAGAGCCGCCTCCAGCCACTTGATGGCGCTCTTCGCCTCGTTGAAGGACTTGTTCGGCTCCAGCGGCGCCAGGTTGATGTCCAGGTCGCGCAGCACCCCGGGCAGCTCGGGCCACGGTTTGAGCGGCAGCCGCCGGATCCGGTCGCCGAACTCACGCAGCGCGGAGGACGGGTCGAGCAGCCCGCCGATCCACAGCTCGACCTCGGGCCGTCGGCGCAACACCTGGGCGATCGCGGGCTCCACGAATGCCCAGTCCTCGTTGTGGGTGTTCGTCCCGGACAGATAGCCCATCCGGACCGGTCCGGATGCCCGCGGGCGGTAGAGCTCGAAGTCCGAGATCCGGGCGACCTGACGACCGACACCGTTGTACCAGCGGTGAGCGGGAATGCCGGTCAGCTCGGTGACCTGCTCGCAGAGCATCGCGGTGGAGCCGATGTAGGCGTCCGCGGCCTCCAGGGTGGTCCGGTACCGCCGGATGCCCTGCCAGTAGAGGTCCAGGTCGAGACCGGCGACCTTGGTCAGCATCGGGTCCAGCTGCGTGCGGATGCTCGGGTCGAAGATCAGGTCGTCGATGTCGAACAGCACCGGCACCGGCTCGGGCCGCTGCCGGATCATGTTGACCAGGTCCAGCACCTGCTCGGTGGCGGGCACCCGGTAGAGCACGACGGCGTCGGCGCTACGGGCCTTGCGCGGCACCTCGGCGTCCCGGTACATGTGCACGTCGGCATGCACGCCGACGGACTCGAGGGCCTCCTTGGCCAGGAAACCCCGGTAGCGCAGCGGTGCACCGGTGATGCCGCTGACGATGAGCACTCGCCCGATCGGCTCCAGCTCCAGGTCGCCCGCCGACAGCACCGTCGGCGCCGGGTTCTCGGCCGCCGGGTGGGTCGCGGCCGCGACGGCCGCGGCGGCCGCCGTCGCCACCGCGGTCAGCGCGACCCGTCGTCGTTCGATCAGCTCGGTGTAGTGCTGCAGCAGGTTGTCCAGTTGGTCGGCCAGCCTGCGCAGCGGTAGCGATCCGGGCGGTGGCTGCAGCTGCGCGAGCAGGTCCCGGTCGGTGATCAGCCGGCGCATCGCATCGCCGAACGCCTCGGTGTCGCCGCGCGCGACGACCAGGCCGTTCACCCGGTCCTTCACCACCTCGGCCGGTCCGGGGTTGTCGCCGGTGATCACGGCGCAACCCGCGGCCAGGGCCTCCCTGGTCAGCAGCGAGTACGACTCCAGCATCACCGACGACATCAGCAGGACGTCGTACTGGGACAGGATCGAGCTGACGTCGGCGGAATCGTAGGGCGGCAGCGACCGCACGCCTGGCGGCAGGTTGCGCACCTGCGCGCCGTACAGGTCCAGCGACCAGCCGGTCAGATCGCCGAGCGTCCTTGCCGCGTCCACCGCGACGGTGACGCCCTTGACCAGGTGTTTGCCGCCGGCGAAGACGAATCGCACGGTGCCGTCATGGTCCGGTTGCCGGACGGCGGCGTGCCGGACCGAGTCCGGCGACGGGTTCTCGTCAAGGGCCAGTCGGTCCGGTGCGATCCCGTTCGCGGACAGCAGGTCGACCATGGTGGACGACGGAGCCAGGACGAGGTCGGCATTGCGCAGGTGGGCCGAGAGCCGGCGGTTCCGGACCACCAGCCAGGCGTTGTTGCGTTCGCACGGGCAGATGCCACAGTCGACGACCGAGGCGCACGGCCGCAGGTCGCGATCGACCAGGAACTGCCGGGCACACCACCACCACATGTCGTGCATGGTGACCAGCACCGAGGCACCGGATGCCGATGCGGTGGAGATCAACGATCCACCCATGCCCTGCAGGTTGTGGAAATGCACCACATCCGGCCGGGTGCGGACCAGCCAGCGGGAGAACTCGGCATCGACGTCGTCGTTGGCGAAGTTGACGTCGTCCGCCCAGGTCAGCATGCCGGTGATGGTGGTCCACTGGATCTGCACGCCGCCGGGGGAGATCTCGTGCCGGACGGTCATGTCGGGCAGCCCGTCCTCGAACGACCCGGCGAACACGCTGACCCGATGACCCCTGGCGGCAAACCCTTCCGCGATGCGTTGCGGCACCAGCGTTCCGCCCGACACGAAGTTGGGTGGGTAATGGGACGAAACCAGGGCGATGTGCACTCAAGGCATCCTAGGCGGCATCCGGGGCCCTGCCCGGCACCCCGCGCGGTCGCAGCGACGGGCGCCTGGTCAGCAGCAGGGGGACGGTCCGGGCCGGATGGTGGAATCCAACGAAGTGTTCGGGTCGTTTATCCGCGAAGGTGGCGCAGCCGGTCCTGGGCCTTCGGGGGCAGCCGCTTCCAGAGCGGGACCAGTACCGGCCGGACAAGGGACTCGGCGGTGCGGATGATCCATGCCGCGATCGAACCGCCGACACCCTTGGCCCGGACCGCCTCGCGCATCCTGGCCATCCGGGCATCGAGCCGGCCGCCGATTCGGGTCGCGGTCCCGACGGGGCGCCCGGTGCGCCCGGAATCCGGGGCGCGCCAGGGGTCGGCGCAGTAGGCGACCAACGGTGCGAGTGCTCGCGGCCAGCGGAACCGCTCGGCCGTTCGGACCGACGCTGCCCGGCAGGCCGCCAGTTCCGCGGGATCGGCCAAAAGGTCGCGTAACGCGCCGGCCCATCCGGCCCGGTCGCCCGGCGCAACGACCCGGCCGAGACCCTCCCGTTCGACGATCCCGGCGAACTCGTCGCCCTCGGTGCAGACGATCGGCAGACCGGCCCACAGGTAGTCCAGCATCCGGGTACGGAAGGAGAATGCGGTCTCCACATGCAGCACATGGGTCGAGACGCCGATGTCGGCGTCCGCCAGGTACCGACCCCGTTCCTGGTACGGCACCCAACCCTCCCGGAAGAAGACGTGTTTGCCGAGCACCCCGCGACGCTCGGCGAGTTCGATCGCCTGGCGCAGGACGGTGGTGGACAGATCGTCCAGCGACGGGTGTTTGGTGCCCATGAACAGCAGCCGCAGGGCCGGCAGCTCGACGGCCAGGTCGGCGACCGCGTCGACCAGGGTGAGCGGATCGAACCAGTTGTAGACGCCGCCGGCCCAGAGCAGCACGGTGTCGTCGGGCCCGATCCCGTCGATCACCCCCTTGATCGCCCCGGTCTCCCCGTCGGCCAGCGGTGGTGCGGCATCGATACCGAACGGCGCGAGGTCGATCAGCTTGCGCAGCGTCGAATCCTGCTCATAGGTGGCGAAATTGACCCGGCCCAGGGCGGACAGGTAGCCGAGCCAGAGATCGCGTTGCCGCTCGGACGCGCAGAGGAAGAAATCGCCGTGCTCGAACTGCACCCGCAGCGCCTCCAGGCCGCCGGCGAGCTCGTCGTTGCGGGCGACGGTGCCCGAACCCTGTGCTCCCTCCAGGATCTCGAGGTGCACCGGGTCGTACATGTCCATCACCAGGCGGGCGCCGGTGGTCGCCAACCAGGGGTGCGCTCGCAGGGTGAAGCCCTGCAGCAGGATGACGTCCATGCCGCGGGCCAGGCCCGGCAGCATCTGGCCGGAACCGTCGCAGACGGCGAAGTGCGGGCTGCTGGCCTCCGCGCGCCGGGTCGAAGCCAGTCGGACGTCGTGATCGGCCGACAGGACCTGCGCGATGTTCCAGGCCCGGATCGCCGGTCCGGCCATCCGTTCACCCAGGAAGTCGTCGGTGATGATCAGGATGTTCTGCCGGCGGGTCACCGGCCGGTTCCCTCGCCGGTGACCTTCTCGGTGCTGCCGTCCGCGGAGGCCAGCTGCCGCCCACCGCCGGGCGCCGAGGTGGCCAGGTCCATCACGTCGGCGGGGTGCAGGTTCTCCCAACGGCTGTTCATCACCATGACGCCACCGGATTCCCGCGGGATGCCCTGGACGACGTCGAAGTGGATCGCCTTCACCCACTGGTCGTAGCTGTGCGACAGCGACTCATCGACGATCGACGTGTTCAAGGTGAAGGTGCCGGGCATCAGCGGTAGCGCGGGGATGACCACGTCGAGATAGCCCTTGCCATCCAGGGCAGGCGGGATGTACTCCGCGTCCCAGGTGTGGTGCGACCAGAGGTGCTGACCCTCCAGCGACATCAACGATGCCGCGAAAACCGGGCGTTCCACCCTGGAGTCGGCCTGGAAGTGCAGCCGCGCCGTCACCTGGTCGCCGGTGGCGAACTGCCGGGCATCCTCGCCGTCCCGGCCGAAGAGCTCGATCCGGTCGACGATGATCTCGCCGCTGCCGTGCCGGGTGCCGCCGGACGCGACCGGTCTGGCCAGGTGGCCTGCCTCGATGTAGTTGTCCACGATCGCTGCGGCCGGGCCGACCTCGACCAGCTTGCCGTGGTCGAGCCACGCCGCCTGGTCGCAGAACGTCCGCATCTCACCCACGCCGTGGCTGACCACGATGACGGTCCGGCCCTGGTCCTTGAACTCGGCGAACTTCTCCCGGCACTTCTCCTGGAACTGCATGTCGCCGACGGCCAGGATCTCGTCGACCAGCAGGATGTCGGGTTCGACGTGGATCGCGACCGAGAAGCCGAGCCGGACGTACATGCCGGACGAGTAGTTCTTCACCGGCTGGTCGATGAACTCACCGACGCCGGCGAAATCGACGATGGTGTCGAACTTGCGGTCGATCTCGTTGCGGCTCATGCCCAGGATCGAACCGTTGAGATAGACGTTGTCCCGCCCGGACAGCTCCGGGTGGAAGCCCGATCCGACCTCCAGCATGGCGGCCATCCGGCCGCGCGAGGTGATGCTGCCCTCGTTCGGCTGCAGGATCTTGGCGATGCACTTGAGCAGCGTCGACTTGCCGGACCCGTTGTGCCCCATCAGACCGAACGTCTTGCCCTCCGGGATGTCGAGGCTGACGTCCTTGCAGTGCCCAGAACTCCTCGAAGGTGGCCCGCTTGCGGCGCAGGATCGTCGCCTTGAGCGACTGGTTGCGGTCGTGATAGACGCGGAACGACTTCGACACGCCCCGGACCTGGACCGCCATTTCCGTCGGCCCGGTCGGCGCCGGCTTGCCGAAGATCATCCCGGTCACAGTTCCTCCACCACTCTGGCCGAGAACTTGTTGAACACCCACATGCCGAGCGCCAGCACGATGCCGGCCCAGGCGGTGACCACCAACCAGTCCTGCCAGCTCGGCCAGGCGTAGTCGTAGAGCATCGCCCGGAACGATCCGGTGATCCGGGCCGCCGGGTTCAGGTTGTAGAGGAAGAACAGCGGGAACGGCTCGCCGAACAGGGTCCAGCCGGCCTCCCGCACCTTCTCCTGCATCCGCAGGATCAGCACCTCGGAGTAGATGATCGGGGTCGCGTAGAACCACAGCTGGATGAAAATCGCCATGAAGTGCTGGGTGTCGCGGAAGTAGACCATGGCCACCGAGAGCATCAGCGCGATCCCGATGCAGAAGACGACGGTCAGCGGCCATCATCGCGACGAGGCCGGGAATGAACAGCAACACCTTGGGGCCGCCGACGATGGCCATGATGACGGTCAGCAGGCTCATCTCGATGCCGAACGTGACGGTCATGGCCAGGATGGTCGAGACCGGCAGGATGAATCGCGGGAAGTAGACCTTGGAGAGCAGCCCGGCGTTGTTGACGATCGAGCCCATCCCGCTCATGATCGCGCCGGACAGGAAGGTCCAGGGAATCAGGGCAGCGGCCAGGAACAGCGCGAACAGGTGGATGCCGCTGTTGATGCCGGGTTCGATCGGCGACTGCAGGATGTAGCCGAAGACCAACGGAGTAGATGGCGATGGTCGCCAGCGGGTTGATGAACGACCAGAGCCGGCCCAGGGTCGTGCGCTTGAACTGGGATCGGACCTCCCGCATGGTCAGGTTGACCAGCAGCTCTCTGGTGCCGGTGCCTTTTCGGGTTCCCGAGACCATCGGAGTCGGAAGGTCCTGCGGCCCCTCCTGCACCGGCACGCCGTATGTCATCTTGTCGGACTCGCCTCTGCCTCTGGTGACGGCCACCGGCCGATCGGCCCGTGGTGGGCCAGGGGTCATGGTAAGCCGGACGGCTGGTGGCGGGCCGTAGGCAGCCCGATGTCGGCGGAGTTCGACAGCTCCCGAGTGGCGTGTGGCGTGCCCCTGCTGCGGAGTTCCGCGCTTCTATGATGACCGGGCATTGTCGATCATCAGGTGTCCATCGGTTCGGTATACGTCGGGGGAGGAGGTGGTTCGATGACTCCCACGAGTGACGCCCGAGCGGCGGCGACCGGAGATCCGGCGGACATCCTCGGTCGGCTTCCCCTCGACGCACAGTTGCTGTTGCGTGACCACATCGCCGGGTTGGCCGCCGAGGCCGGCTCGGCCCGGGCCGCGGCCGCCCGCAGTGAACGGGTCCGCAGGACCGAGACGGACATCCTGATCGGCAAGCTGACGGTCGCCCGGTCCGAACGGGACGACGCCCTGGCAAGGGTTGCCGAATTGACCGACCAGCTCCGGGCTCGGGACATTCCGGTGCCGCCCGTGGGGATCTCCCTCCGCCGGCCCAGCCGGTGACGGCTGGTGCGCTGGTCGCCGTGCTCACGGTGGTCACCGACGCGGCCACCGAGCAACACCTGGACCGCACCCTGCAGTCCCTCCACGGCCAGACCGACACTCGTTGGCAGTGGTGCGTCGTGGTGTCACCGTCGGCGCCGGCCGGTTGCGTGGAGCGCGTCCGGGCACTGATCGCCGGAGAGCCCCGTGCGGTGGCGGTGTACGGGGTGACCCCCGAGCCGGGTGGGTTGGCGGTCCAGGCCATGACCCTGGCCCGGGCGCAACTGGTGGGCTGGCTGGATGGCGGTGACCTGCTGGACGTCTCGACCATCGCCATGGTGCGGGCCAGACTGGCGTTCGCCGACTGGGTGTACACCGACGAGGGCGCCGTGGACGACGAAGGCTCTGTGGTGGAGTTCTGGGCCAAGCCGGATTACGCGCCTGAATGGCTGCGATCTCAGCCGTATGCGCTCCGCTTCGCGGCGCTGCCGTTGGCCGTCGTCACCGAGCTCGGCGGCCTGCGGCCGCGTTTCGGCACCGCTGCGTGGTACGACCTGGTGCTCCGGGTCGCCGCCCGGCTCGGACCACCCGCCCACCTGGCCGGTCCTTTCTACCTGCACGGAAGTCGAGGCGCCGGCGCGCCCTATGTCGACGGGGACCCGGGCGACCGGTGCGCCGCGGTCGCCGCATCGCTGGAAGCCGCCGGTGAGCAGGTCGAGGTCTCACCGGTCGAGGTCGGCGTGCACCCGATGGGTCAGCGGGTGCAGACGCAGGTTGCAGCGGTTCCCCAAGATCAGCCTGGTCATCCCGACCAGGGCGAGCAGCTCGATGATCCACGGGTTCCCGCGGTGCCATGCGGTGGCGTTCGTCCGCGTCACTGTGGACGGCCGAGCGGTACCCGAACCTCGAGATCGATCGTCGTCCACGACACGGTGACCCCGCCGGATGCGCTGCAGGAGATCGACGACATCACCGGTGGCGAAGCGGTGCTGGTCCCGTTCCACGGACCGTTCCATTTCTCCCGCAAGTGCAACGCCGGCGCGCTGGCCGCGACCGGGGAGTACCTGTGCTTCCTCAACGACGACATGGAGGTGGTCACCTCCGACTGGCTGCACGAGATGGCATCCCTGCTGGCGGATCCCGGAGTCGGTGCGGTCGGTGCCCGGCTGCTGTTCGCGGACGGCACCCTGCAGCATGTCGGTCACGAGTACAACGGCGGTCATGCCGGGCATCTGATGTTCCGGTACGGCGCCGATGACCTCGATCACGGCGGGGCCGCACACGCTCACCGTCGGAGCGTTCCGGGGTCACCGGTGCCTGCATGCTGCTGCGGGCGACGGACTTCCTGCAGGTCGGCGGATTCTCCGAGCAGTTCCCGTTGAGCTACAACGACGTCGACCTGTCGCTGAAGATCGTGACGGCCGGTTTGCGGATCCTCTACACCCCGCACGCCACGCTGTTCCACTACGAATCGCAGACCCGGGAGCCGACGGTGACCGAGAACGAAATGACCCGGATCCGCTGGCGCTGGGCGGAACAACTGCATCACGATCCGTACGTGAACGAGCTGCTGCGGCAGCATCCCGCTGATCAAGGCGCGGCGACTTCTGATGTCGGGATCGATCGAGCGCTCCGACACACGAAAGGACCACGATGACGTTCAGCCGTCTCGACAGGTCGCCGCGGAACCGAATCCGCCGACTATGCGGCCGCCTACTTCCACGGCTACTCCGGCCCGCCCTACACCTACGACGAGCCGCACTGGCAGACCTTCTTCGGGCGGATCGCCGATTCCGCTGATGGCCCTCTTCGCCCCGGGAACGAGCTACGACGCCGGGTGTGCGAAGGGGTTTCTGGTCCGCGCACTGGCCGAACGCGGGGTCGACGCCCGAGGCGGCGACATCTCCGAGTACGCGATCGCCGACGCGCCCGCCGATCTCGCGGCCCGGCTGGAGGTCCGTGATCTGACCGAGCCATTCGCCGGACGCTACGACCTGATCACCTGCATCGAGGTGCTCGAACACATGTCGCCGGAGGATGCCCGGACGGCCATGGTGAACCTCTGCGCGGTGACCGACCGGGTGGTGCTGTCCACACTCCGGACGACTTCGCCGAACCCACCCACATCAACATCCGCACGCCCGCGGCCTGGGCCCAGGACTTCGCCGTCCAGGGCTTCTTCCGGCGGACCGATGTCGATGCCTCGTTCGTCTCACCGTGGGCGGTGGTCTTCGACCGCCGCAATCAGTCCGTCGCGGAGGTCGTAGCGGCCTACGAATCGTTGCTGGCGCCGACGCTGCGCGAATTGCAGGAGAAGCGGCAGGCCCTGCTGGTGAGCCGGCGCGAACTGGACGAGCACACGGCTCCGGTGGAGATCGAACGTGACCGTCTGGCCACCGAACTGGCCGGCAGCCACGCCGAGCTGGCCGGCACCCTCACCGAACTGGCCCGCACCCGCGGCGAACTGGAGGCATTGGGCAGCGCGGATCTGTTCCAGGAGCGGATGAACCGGCTGGCGATGGCCGACGAGTTGATCGGCCTGCGAGCGGAGTTGGCCCAGGTACGCGTAGAGACCGAGACCGCCATTGTCGCCGCCTCGCAGGAGGCCGACAGGTTGCGGCAGGTCCTCGACGTCACGCTGGCCGATCTCGCCCAGGCACGGGAACTCGCCGGTGAGGCCCGGACGGCGGCCACGCGGGCCAGGGACGAGGCCGATCAGCTCGTCGTCGAGCGCGACGCGATCAAGTCATCCGTTACCTGGCGGATCGGCACGAAAGCGATGGCTCCCGTGCGTGCCGTCCGGCGGCTGGTGCGACGGTGACCGGCGACCTACCGGGGCGGGCCGGGCCGTTGGCACTCTCGCTGCTGGTGCCGGTCTACCGCACACCTTTGGACTACCTGACCGAGATGGTCGGATCCGTGCAGGCCCAGACCGATCCGCGGTGGCAGTTGATCCTGCTCGACGACGGGTCCGGCGATCCCGACCTGACCGCGGCAATGGCCGAACTCGGCGGCCGGCGACCAGCGGATCGTGATGGCGAGCCTGCCGGTCGAACTCCGGCATCGTCGCGGCGACCGCAGCCGGACTGGAGCTGGCCACCGGCGAATTCGTGGCGTTGCTGGATCACGACGACGTGTTGGCACCGACCGCCGTCGAGCGGGTGCGCAATGCGATCGCAGCCGACCCGCAGATCGACATGCTGTACACCGACGAGGATCAGTTGCACCCCGACGGGGAGTTCCGGGCGGCTTTCGCCAAGCCGGAGTTCTCCCCTGAGCGACTGCGTGGGCAGATGTACTTGGGCCACCTGACGGTCTATCGCCGGTCGCTGCTCGACCGGGTCGGCGGGTTCCGTTCCGGCTACGACGGCAGCCAGGACTACGACCTGGCGCTGCGGGCCACCGAGGCCGGCCAGGACGATCGCTGCACCTGCCGGAGGTGCTGTACCACTGGCGGATCCACCCGCAGTCGGTCTCGCACCGCGCCGACAACGAGCCGGTGTTCGACGCTGCCCGTCGCGCGCTCGCCGACCATCTCGTCCGGGTGGGCATCGACGGAACGGTGGAACAGGTGCATCCGGTCGGGGTCTACCGGATCCGGCGCCGATTGCCGGCCACCCCGCTGGTCAGCATCATCATCCCGACCCGCGGCTCGCGCGGCTACGTCCACGGTGCCGAGCGACTGCTGGTCGTCGACGCCGTCCGCTCGCGTGGTCGAGCGGTCGACCTATCCGCACTACGAGATCGTGCTGATGGCCGACACCGCCACCCCGGCCGCGGTGCTCGATCAACTTCGCGAACTGGCCGGCGACCGGCTCCGGGTCGTGGACTACCCCGGGCCGTTCAACTTCGCGGCCAAGATCAACCTCGGAGCGATGCACGCCGCCGGCGACCTGCTGATGCTGCTCAACGACGACGTGGAGATGGTCAGCGCCGATTGGCTCGAAACCATGGTCGGGCTGACTCTCGAATCCGACGTCGGCATGGTCGGCGCGAAATTGCTGTACGAGGACGGCACCATCCAGCACATCGGACACCTGTACCAGGGCACGGATGCGGCGCACCTGGCCGGTGGAGCGCCGGCGGATTGGCCGGGAATGCAAGCCGATCTGCTGGTCGAGCGCGAGGTGTCCGGGGTGACCGCCGCCTGCGCGCTGCTGCCGCGGGCGGCCTTCGAACAGGTCGGCGGCATGTCGACGCAATTCCCGATCAACTTCAACGACGTCGATCTGAGCATGAAGCTCACCCAGGCCGGCTACCGAATCCTGATCACCCCGCACGCCGTGCTGTACCACTTCGAATCGAAGTCCCGGGTGGCCGCGGTGACCGAATCTGAGGTGCGCATACTGCGTCGGCGGTGGGACCGACGGCTGGACATCGATCCCTACTGGGCGTACGGCCGTGACCAGGTGGCGGACCAGCTCACCGCGTACCGGTCGGCACGCTGACGCGTCCTGTCCAGCGGCTGAGCGCGGAACTGATCGTCGCTGCCGGATCACGAGCGCCGCACTCTCCGCGAGCACGACGATCGCGGCCGACAACCCGACCGGTCCGCCGGCAACCGCGCTGAAGACGATCATGGCCAGGCATTGCGCCACGACCGCGGCGGCCAACGAGGTTCCGGCCAGCCGATCAAGCCTGCGTGCAGTCGGCGCAACTCGCTCGGCCCGGACGCGTGGGCGTTGACCAGCACGCCGAGCCCGCGGACCAGGCCGAACAACGCCCCCATCTGCAGAGCGAACACCCAGGAGTCGCTCAGCGTGCCGAGTATCGGGTCCAGGTACACGGCCGCGGTCATGATGTAGGTCGCCAGGCCCGCCCCGATCTGCGCGCCGAATCCCGATGCGTACACCCACGGCGATTACGACCGAGCCAGTGCTCGTTGACCTGTCGCGGGTGGATCAACGCGCCCTACGCATGATCCCCCTGGGTCGCTGCGACAACATCGTCGCCAAGAACTGAACCACAGCAATCGGTCGGGATGCGCGCGACGGGCCGATCACGGCGGAAGACGGCCGGTCGCTCTACGCTGGGTCGGCGCGGCCGGAGCAGCCGGGTGATGCTTCGGGATTCGACAGCTCGCGAGATCCAACAGTCAGGAGGCGGGGGGACCGTGCGCACCGAACCGCGGGTCCTGCTCGACGCAACAGCGATCCCCGCCGAGCGCGGCGGTGTCGGCCGCTATGTCGACAACCTGACAGAGGCCCTTGATGCCGCCGGTGCCGCGCTGTCGGTGGTCTGCCAGAACCGGGACGCCGAGTCCTTTGCCCGTCTCGCCCCGCACAGCAGGATCATCCCGACGGCCGAGGAGCTGGGGAGCCGACCGGCGCGCCTCGCCTGGGAGCAGACCACCCTGTCCCGACTGGCCAATCGGTTGCCGGTCGACGTCATCCACTCGCCGCACTACACGATGCCGCTGGCCGCGTCGGTCCCGGTCGTGGTCACCCTGCACGACGCGACGTTCTTCTCGGACCGCGGTTTGCATCTGGGGGTCAAGGGGCGGTTCTTCCGAGCCTGGACCCGGACGTCGCTGCGTCGAGCGGCCGTGTGCATCGTGCCGAGCAAGGCGACGGCCACCGAACTGATCCGCTACACGCAGGCGGAGATGGACTCGATGGTGGTCGCCTACCACGGCGTCGACCGAGCGGTGTTCCGGGTGCCCGGGCCCGACCAGATCGCAGCCACCGCAGACCACCTCGGCCTTGGGGACCGACAATGGATCGCCTTCCTCGGCACGCTGGAGCCACGCAAGAATGTCCCGGCGCTGGTGCGGGCCTACATCAGGGCGATGTCCACCCGGGCCGAACGACCCGCTCTGGTGCTCGCCGGATCTCCTGGCTGGGATTCCGCGGTGGAGCCGGCTGTCGCCGCCGTGCCGGCGGGGATGACGGTGCTGCGACCCGGCCATCTGCCCGTCGAACTGCTGCCCGGCCTGCTCGGTGGTGCGCAGGTGGTGGCCTACCCGAGTCTCGGCGAGGGCTTCGGTCTGCCGGTGCTCGAGGCGATGGCCTGCGGTGCCGCCGTGCTCACCACCAGAAAGCTTTCGCTGCCGGAGGTCGGCGGCGACGCGGTCGCCTACAGCGGCACCGGCGCCGGTGACATCGCCGCCGCGCTGTCCGATCTGCTCGACCATCCCGAACAGCGGAGCCTGCTGGCTGCGGCCGCCGTCGAACGCGCGCGCGGCTTCACCTGGGCGGCCAGCGCCGCAGCTCACCAAGAGGCCTACGACCGGGCCGCGGCTGCCGCGGCATGAACTCCGCCCAGCTCCCCCCGGTCGGATTGGTGACCGTCACGTACTCACCCGGCGATTCACTGGCCGCGCTGCTCGACTCGATTCCGGGTGCCACCGCTCGGCCGGTTCCGGTCGTCCTGGCCGACAACGGTTCGGTGGACGGCAGTGTCGAGACCGCCGCCGAGCGGCCAGGTGTCCGGTTGCTCCGGACGGGCGGCAACCTCGGGTACGGCGCGGCCGCCAACGCCGGGGTGGCCGTTCTCGATCCGGCCATCGACTGGGTGATGGTGATCAATCCCGACGTCGTGCTGGGGCCGGGTGCCATCGACGAGCTGCTGGCGGTCGCCGACCGCTATCCGGCCGGCGGGGCGTTCGGCCCACTGATCACCACGCCCGACGGGGTCGTCTATCCGTCCGCACGGCACCTGCCGTCGATCGGTCTGGGGGTGGGGCATGCGCTGTTCGGCTGGTGGTGGCCGACGAACCCGTGGACCAGGCAGTACCGGCAGGACGCGGCGGCACCGGTCGAGCGGATCGCCGGCTGGCTCTCCGGGTCGTGCCTGTTGTTGCGACGCAAGGCCTTCCACGACGTCGACGGCTTCGATCCGGCCTACTTCATGTACTTCGAGGACGTCGATCTCGGCGATCGGCTGGCCAAGGCCGGATGGTCCAGCGTCTACTGCCCCTCCGCGCGGGCGACCCACCAGGGTGGTCACTCCACCGAACGGGCGGCCGCGGCGATGGCGCAGGCGCACCACCACAGCGCCTATCGCTACCTGTCCAAGCGGTACTCCCGGCCGTGGCAGGCGCCGCTGCGAGTGGTCCTGCGGGCCGGTTTGGCCGGCCGGGCATTCCTGTCGAAGCGATCGGCCAAGGTCTCCGGCGGCGCCGACCTGCCCGATCGACGGGCCGACTGAAAGAGCACTGCGTCAACCGGTGGTCGCGTCGCCGGCCGGCTGGTCGCACGCCGTGATCACCTGCCGGGGCACCGTCACCGTCAGGTCGGCGTCCATCGGTGACCGGGCATCGCCGGGGCAGATCGCCGCCGTGTGACGTGCCCGCGCCCGGTTGATCACGGCTTCGGCACGTTGCAGCGGTCCAGCGGTGGTGAAGGACATGGGCTCCGCCTCGTCTCCGGCACCGGGCAACGCCGCCGACGGTGCCACCGTGCACGCAGCGTAAGGGTGGCGGATCGGCCGTCGCGGGAGGCGCACCGCTGCGCTCCGGTAGGGTCGGCACGCCCGCGGTCGCGTGTGCGCGGCCGACCGTGCGCACCGGACGGGTCAGGGCAGGTCACACTCCATGCACGCCGACAAATGAGAATGGGTGGCTTGAAGCCGATGAAGGGGATCATCCTGGCAGGCGGCGCCGGTACGCGTCTGCATCCGATCACTCGTGCGGTGTCCAAGCAGTTGCTGCCGGTGTTCGACAAACCGATGATCTACTACCCGCTCTCGGTGCTCATGCTCGCCGGCATCCGGGACATTCTGGTGATCACCACCCCGGAGGACAACGCCGGCTTCAAGCGGCTGCTCGGTGACGGCAGCGAGTGGGGCCTGCAGATCAGCTACGCCGAACAGGCCGCGCCGAACGGCCTGGCCGAGGCGTTCATCATCGGCGCCGACCACATCGGTGACGATTCGGTGGCCCTCGTTCTCGGCGACAACATCTTCTACGGCCAGGGCTTCTCCCAGACGCTGAAGCGGGCGGTGACCGACGTCGATGGCTGCGTGCTCTTCGGCTACCCGGTGCGCGATCCCGAGCGGTACGGCGTGGGGGAGAAGGACTCGACCGGACGGCTCATCTCGATCGAGGAGAAGCCGACCAAGCCGAAGTCGAATCTGGCGATCACCGGCCTGTACATCTACGACAACGACGTGGTCAAGCACTCGGCCAACCTGCAGCCCAGCGCCCGCGGCGAGCTGGAGATCACCGATCTGAACAACATCTACGTGCAGCAGGGGAAGGCATCGCTGATCGACCTCGGGCGCGGTTTTGCCTGGCTGGACACCGGCACCCACGATTCACTCCTGGAGGCCGGCGAGTTCGTGCAGGTGCTGGAGCACCGGCAGGGTGTGCGCATCTCCTGCCTGGAGGAGATCGCGCTGGTCTCCGGTTTCATCGATGCCGACCAGTGCATGGCGCTGGGACAGTCGCTGGCGAAGTCGCCGTACGGCCAGTACGTCATCGCCGTCGCCGCCGCGGCCGGAGCCAACGGCTGAGCGGTTGGCGCCGGCGGTCGGATTCGTCGACGTGCACCATCGAGTCGGGTAGCAGCAAAGGAGCAGGTGAATGGCCGCGGAGGTGGATGCCGTGGTGCTCGTCGGCGGGCAGGGGACGCGACTGCGTCCGTTGACGTTGTCGGCACCGAAACCGATGTTGCCGACCGCGGGGGTGCCGTTCCTGGAGCACATGCTGTCGCGGATCCGGGCAGCCGGCATCAGGCATGTGGTGCTGGGCACGTCGTACAAGGCGGAGACCTTCACCGAGTACTTCGGGGACGGGTCGGCCTTCGGTCTCGAGATCGACTACGTGATCGAGGACGTACCGCAGGGCACCGGTGGAGCGATCCGCAACGTCGCCGAACGGCTGCGCGCCGACACGGTGATGATCTTCAACGGCGACGTGGTCTCCGGTCTCGACCTGAATGCGCTGCTGGACACCCATCGGGACAACGATGCCGACGTGACGCTGCACCTGGTCAAGGTGCCGGATCCGCGGGCGTTCGGGTCGGTGCCGACCGGCCCGGACGGCCGGGTGGAGGCGTTTCTGGAGAAGACCGAGAACCCGCCGACCGACCAGATCAACGCGGGTTGCTACGTCTTCAAGCGCTCGGTCATCGAGGACATCCCGGCCCATCGGGTGGTGTCGGTCGAACGTGAGACCTTCCCGGGTCTGCTCGCCGCGAACGCGCGGGTGTTCGGTCACATCGACTCCACCTACTGGCTGGACCTCGGCACGCCGGCCGCCTTCGTCCGCGGCTCCGCCGACCTGGTCAGCGGTGTCGCGCCGACCGCGGCGTTGCCCGGTCCGGTCGGCGACGCGCTGCTCCTGCCGGGCGCCGTGGTGGACCCGGGCGCGCGACTGATCGGCGGCAGCACCGTCGGCCGTGAGGTGACGATCGGCGCCGGCGTGGTGGTAGACGGTTCGGTGGTCTTCGACGGCGCGCGAATCGAAGCGGGCGCTTCGGTGACCCGATCCATCGTGGGCGCCGGTGCCGTCATCGGCGCTGATGCAGTGCTGGTGGACGCGGTGATCGGCGACCGTGCCCAGGTTGGTGCGCGATGCGAATTGCTCGCCGGAATCCGGGTCTGGCCGGATGTCGTGCTGCCGGAGGCCGGCGTGCGGTTCTCCGCCTGAGTTGCCTGCCGGGGGGGGGCAACACCGGTCGTCAGATGGCATCGCGATCCACCTGGTCGGGTATTCTTTCAGCGTGTCGGAGTCGGGTTATCGCCGCAGCATCGCTGCGATATCGGTGCTGTTCGGCACAATTCTCCTGTTGTGGGCGCTACTCACGCCAGCATTTCGCGCCCCGGACGAACCCCAGCATTACAACAGCATCATGCGTATTGCGGCGGGGGGTGGATGGCCCGCACCCGGAACCGCAACAATCAGCGATGCAACGCTGCTTGCCATGCGCGAAGGCGCTTTTTATGCGAGCCTGCCGAAAGGCCGATCGGGCCCCTTGGACAACGAGTTCACCTCGAAGACTCCACTTGACCCGGGTGCAAGGTCCGTTGTCGATCAGGTAGACGCAATATCCCGCCCGGGGGCCGGCGCCGATCAGATGACCCAACACCCGCCGCTGTACTACGCCATCGGCGCCGGTGTGGTGAAACTGTTCGGCGCGCTGGATTGGCGCTGGGATCAGCAATTGCTGCTGCTGCGGCTGTTGAGTGTTTTCCTGGCCGTGCTCATCGTGCCGTTGGCCGGTGCCACTGCTCGGGCTTTGACGGCGTCGAATCTCACCGGTGTCGTTGCTGCCGCGATGGTCGTCGGGATTGGTCAACTGGCCTTCATCAACAGCACCGTGACCAACGACGTCCTGGTCACCGTGCTGGGAATGACCCTGACCCTGCTGGCCGTTCGCGCCCTGCAGCGGCAACACACACCGGCTCTGGTGCTGATGGCCGGGCTGGTCCTCGGTCTCGGTCTGTTGACCAAGGGCTTCTTCCTCGCAGCGATCCCGATGGTCGCGCTGTCGTTTCTGATCGCATCCGCTCCGAACCCGCGGTTCAAGAGCCGCCTCATCGCTGCCGGTTCCGCCATGGCCATCGCGTTCGTCGTCGGCGGATGGTGGTGGCTGAAGAATCTCGTGGTCTACGGAACAATTCAACCGGCCGGTCAAACCGTGAACTATCCGATCGGCGATACGACTCCGACGGTCGGCGAATTCCTTGCCGGTGCCTTTTCACGACTGAGTGAGTCATTCTTCGGTAACTTCGCCTGGCTCGAGGTGCCCCTCCCGGGATTGCTGATTTGGCTGCTGACAATCGTTGTGCTCGGTCTGATCGGATGTTCCTTCTTTTTTGCCGGGAAAAATCTGGCGGCGCTGCTGACCTTGATGACATTTCCCATCGGTGTCGGGGGCGTCGTCCTAGCCGGTGCGTTCGCTGCGTACCACAGAACCGGACAATTCCCGGGGCTGCAGGGTCGATATCTCTTCATCAGTCTCGGCGCGATTGCCAGTGCCTGCGCCTTGGCGTTGGTTGCCGTGACGATCCGAATGGCGCCGAAGCTCGCTCGATATCTTCCGTCGGGGGTTCTGTTGATCTCCACGGCGCTCGCGGCATTCAGCGCGTTCTGGTTCTTTCGAGCGGCTTACCAGGCCTGGGATCGAGGCCTGATCGACGCCCTGGTCCGTTGGGAATCGTGGAGTGTGTTCTCCCGGGTCGGGCTGGCCATCGTGGTCCTGTTGCCGGTCGCCCTGAGCGTGGTCGCGCTGTGGGTGACTCTTCGCGAGTCGAGAGAATTCGAGCAGGAGGACGAGGCGCCGCCGGGCTCGACCGAGCCCTTCGGTCCTGTCGCGCAGGAAGCACTCACCTGAATGGGCACCGGGAGAAGCACGGCAGTCCGGCCGCCCTGATCGCGCTCGGTGCGGTCCGATGGCAGGCTCGCGGTCCCGGTGATCTTCCTTGCACATTGCCCCCGACAGGCGTGGTCACGCTCGCCGAGCGCAAATGGCCTGATACTTTCGTGAGGTTAAGGACACCTCTCGGTGATCGGAGGCAATCGATCACGGGTTTGCGACGATCGCCGGTTGCCCAGCTTCGACTCCGCCGGTGGACGTTGGCCGCGACCGGAATGACAGAGGCGGCAATGACCGTAGTCACCGAGCCCGATGGAGAGTCATGAAGCTGGTCGTGCAGGTCCCGTGCCTGAACGAGGAGGACACCCTCCCGGATGTGCTCGCCGATCGATCCCCCGTCGCATCGCCGGCATCGACGAGGTCGAGATCGTCGTCATCGACGACGGGTCCACCGACCGCACGGTCGAGATCGCCCGGCAACTTCGGCGCGCACGTCATCAGTCATGCCAGGACCATGGGCCTCGCGCGGTCCTTCCGCGACGGCGTGGATTTCGCCCTCTCCCGGGGCGCGGACATCGTCGTCAACACCGACGGTGACAACCAGTACCCGCAGGGTCGCATCCCCGACCTGGTGCGTCCGATCCTGCGACGGTCGTGCCGACGTGGTCATCAGCGACCGCCAGACGGACAGATCGAGCACTTCTCACCGTTCAAGAAACGCATGCAGCGTTTCGGCAGCGCCGTGGTGAACAAGGCGGCCAGAACCGAGCTGCCGGACGCCGCCAGCGGGTTCCGTGCCTATTCCCGTGCGTCCCTGTTCCGGCTGAACGTCGTCACGCAGTTCAGCTACTGCATGGAGACCATCATCCAGGCCGGCAACCGTCGGCTGAAGATCGTCAGCGTCCCGATCGTGACCAATCCCAAGACCCGCGAATCGCGGCTGTTCAAGAACATCTGGCACCACATGTTCAAGTCCGGGGTCGGCGATCACCCGCAGCTACCTGATGTTCCGTCCCGTACATCCTGCTGGCAACGCTGGGCACGATCTTCGGCGTCCTCGGCACTGGTCCCCGTCCTTCGGTTCGGTGTGCTGTGGCTGTTCGACGAGGGCAGCGGCCACATCCAGTCGCTGATCTTCGGCATCGTCGATGTTCGTCGCCTCACTGCTGTGTTTCGCGCTGCTGATCATCGCGGACCTGTTGCGGACGAACCGGATCATGCTCGAGGAGAACCTGGAGCGCCTGAAGCACCTGCAGTTCGACTCGAAAGACCATCGACAACCGCTGCGCACGGCCGCGCCTGCAAGGGGCGACGCATGACGTTCCAGGGTCCGTCGAGGAGACGTACAACGGTCGGATCGTCCGCCAACACGGGCGTAGGTTCGATACCGATCACCCGACGGTGAATCGCCGATCTTCATCGTGACGCGGACGCCGGTGGTCAGCAAGATCGCGACCGGACGGCCTGGACACCGCAGTCGACCAGTAGAACCGCCGCTTCCTGATCGCGTCGATCGCTGACCCATCTCTCGAGGACGACCGTTGCTCAACACCCTGAAATGGATTGCCAAAGACCTGCTCGCCATCACCTGGATTCGCCGGCTCTACGAGTTCTGCAATCGTGTCTTCCTCGAGGCATTCGGCGCCAGCAGGATTCTCACCCACTTCTTCTACTTCCTCAGCTTCATCGCCTTCAACCGCGAGCAGACCGCCGTGCTGCGTGGGCGACGGGACTACTACCGCAACAAGGGAAGCGAGCGGCTCACCCACGTCGAGCTGCGGCGCAACATCCATCGCCTCGAGAAGGGGCTGACGATGCGCCCGCGTCGGGATGTCTTCGCGCGTGACTACATCACCGAGACGATCGAGTTCTACGAAACCGCGGCCGACCAACGTCGCGTCACACCCGGCACGCTGGAACAGAGTGAGATGGATTGGGCTCATGATGTTCTCACCGAGTACTTTCGCGTCGCGACCGGCGAGGACGCGACGATCAGCAGTGCCCGCGCGCGGTTCGAGGCGGCCGGCTACGTCGGAACCACCGACATCAAGAAGATTCCGCACCTCAAGGAGCAGCTTTCCGTTGTCAGCTATGACGACCTCGAAGATCTCGTCACCCAGCGCAGGAGCGTGCGGTGGTTCGACGATCGTGCGGTCCCGCGCGAGGCGATCGATCGGGCCCTGCTCCTCGGCCGCCAGGCTCCGACCGCATGCAACCGACTGCCGTACGAGTTCCGGATTTTCGACGATCCCGGGCTGGTCTCGACGGTCGCCTCGATTCCCTTCGGCACCGCAGGCTATGCCCAGAACATCCCGGTCATCGCCGTCGTCGTCGGCAAGCTGGAGTCGTACTTCAGTCCACGCGATCGGCACGCCATCTACGTGGACAGCTCGCTTGCGGCCATGCAGTTCATGCTCGGCCTCGAGACACTCGGACTCAGTTCGACGCGTGATCAACTGGCCCGATTTCGAGCCGCTGGAAAGGAAGATGCAGAAGACGCTGGGGCTCGCCCTGACCGACCGTGTGGTGATGCTCATCGCCATCGGCTACGCACACCCGGAAGGCCTGGTTCCCTTCTCGCAGAAGAAGGAACTCGAAACGTTCCGGCGGTTCAACTAACAGATGACGGCGGATGCCCCGAAACGCTGGAAAAGGCGTGCCCTGAGTTGGGGAATCGCTGTTCTCGTCATCGGCCTGGTGGCCTACTTCTTCGTGGCCGCGCTCTGGGACAACTGGGACCAGGTAGCCGCCGAACATCTTTCCTTCGACTGGCTGTGGCTCGTCGCGATACTGACCTTCGCTCTCGCGGTGCCGCTGACCGGGCTGCTGTGGAGGCGAATCCTGCGTCTACTGAGTCCGCAGTCGGAGGTCTCCGCGACCGAGGCGATTGTCCTGCAGTGCGCTTCGTGGCTGCTCAAGTACATCCCCGGGCAGGTCGGTGCGGTCGTCAACAAGGTTCTGTGGGCAGGGAAGAAGGGCGTGAGCCGGTCCCTGGTGATCGTCACCTTCATCTACGAGAACGTCTTCCTTCAGCTGGCCTCGATCATTCCCAGTGCTGCGATCCTGCTGGTCAGCCTCGGCGGCGGATTCTTCGGTGACAACGCCACCCTGCTGATCGTCCCGCTGCTCATCCTCGTTCCGCTGGCGCTGGTCACCTACCAGCCGTTCTTCCACCGCATCGTCAGCATTCCCGCACGCCGGGTGCTGCATCACGAGCTGCCGCCCAGCTATTTCCTCAGTACGTTCCAGGCTTTGCGATGTGCCGTGGAGTTCATCGGCCCGCGGGTGCTCAACGGTTTCGGTTTCGTCGTGCTCGCTTCGACCGTCACGACGGTTTCTCCCAGCGAGTGGCTTCCCTTCGGGGCGGCGTATGTTCTCGCCGGCGCCATCGGCATTCTCGCGTTCTTCGTCCCGAGTGGGCTGGGGGTGCGGGAGGCCGATCATCGTGCTCGTGCTCAGCCAGTACATGCCGACGGCGGAGGCGATCGTGATCAGTCTCCTCGCCAGGCTTTTCAGCACCTTCGGCGATGGAGTGGTCGCGCTCATCTACGTCGGACTGCGACGGACGATTCCCAAGGAGTACCGCCCATGACCCCGCCCCGCATCACGATCGTCGGCTCCGCGCTGTCCGGGAACAAGGGCGCATCGGCGATGCTCGAAGCGGCGATCCAGTCGTTGACCGCCCGACTAGGGGAGGTCCGATTTCACGCTGTTCAGCATGTATCCCGACGAGGACGCCGCCCGCAATCCGTTCCCGAATCTCGAGATCGTCGCGGCCGATGCCCGGCAACTCGGAGTCTCGATCAACACCCTCGCTCTCGCCTACCGGGTGCTGCCCTTCCTGCGTCGGTCCGTTGCGGCGGCGCTCTCGCGCGATCGCCGCCCTGGTGGACTCGTCGGTGCTGCTGGACCAGGGCGGAATCACCTTCACGGACGGGCGGGAGAAGTTTCTGCTGTACAACGTTGCCTCGATCCTGCCGGCCTCAATGTCGGCACCCCCGTCGTCAAGTGCGCCCAGGCGATCGGGCCCTTTCGGCACCCGCATCAACCGGCTGCGCATCCCGCGATCTTCCTGCCCAAAATCCGAACGATTGTCACTCGCGGCCGGGTCACCCATGAGTTCGCGGTCGATCTCGGGCTGTCCAACGTCGTCGAGGGCGCCGACTTCGCCTTCTCGCTCGAACTCTCGGGAACCGAGCGTGCAGAGGTTGCGGAGCAGATCGACCTGGCGTTCTTCGACGGCGACGTGGTGGGGGTGTGCCCGAGCGTCGTGCTGCAGAAGCAGGTCGCTGCCAGGGGTGGCGACTACCCGGCCCAGATTGTCGAGCTGATCGAGCATCTCCGAGCGCAGGGCAAAGCGGGTGCTCCTCATTCCGCACAGTGTCCGGACCGGCACGCAGCGGACGCACAACAACGACCTGCCGCTCTGCAGGGACATCCATGCCCGACTGCGGCTGGGCGGTGACCTGCTCTTCGTCGATCGCGAGCTCTCCTCGCAGCAACTCCGTTACCTGATCGGGCGCTGCACCCTGTTCGTGGCCAGCCGATTCCACGCCATGGTGTCGTCGCTGGCGATGGGCGTACCGACGCTGGTGATCGGATGGAGCCACAAGTATCGGGAGGTGCTGGAGATGTTCGAGCTCGAAGAGTGGGCACTGCGCGATGACGGTTTGACCTCCGCCGAGTTGTACGCGCGCTTCGACGAGTTGGACGCACGCCGAACCGAGGTCAAAGCAACACTCGATCGGCACCTTGGCGGCGTCAAGCAGCTGTCCTCAATGCAGGCGGATCTGATCGCGGACCTCGTTCGGTCCGGAACGTAGGTCGCCCGGTCAGTCGCGCAGCGCCGCGGCCAGCGCGGCACGCACCCCGTCGTCGCAGCTCGCCGGAAGCTGATCGACCGGCCAGAACCGCAGGTCGTCGGACTCCGCGGAGATGGCCGGCACTGCTCCGGCCGGTGCCAGCACCCGGAACCGGATGTCGAAGTGCCTGGTCGGCACGCCCAGCGAGCAGGTCAGCGGATGGACGTCCAGGTGCACCGGGGACGGGTCGAGCTGCAGGCCGGCGATGCCTGATTCCTCGGTCGCCTCGCGCAATGCGGCATCGGCGATGGTGGCGTCCTCGGGCTCGCAGTGCCCACCGAGCTGGACCCACCTGCCGATCCGCGGGTGCAGGGTCAGCAGCACGTCGCGCCGGTCGGCCGACAACACCACGGCGCTGGCCGTGATGTGCCCCGGTGTGCAGGAGCGGTGGGTGGCGTCGGGTCGGGCGGCCAGGAAGCCGAGAAACGCCTCCCGCAGGGCGCCCTGCCCCAGATCCGGCGCCGGCCAGCGACGCAGCGCGGAGCTGATCTCGGCGTGCAGGCTCAGCGGTCGTGATTCGCTCGCAGGCTCGCTCAGCAGCATTGATTCGCTCGCAGGCTCGCTCAGCGGCATTGATTCGCTCGCAGGCTCGCTCACCGCAACACCAGTCCGCCGCCGGCGGGCGGCCTGGGCGCCAGGGCGTCGGGTGGGTGGCCGATACCGACCGCCCCGAACGGCTCCCAGTCGTCCGGCACGTCGAGCACGGCCCGGACAACGGCCGGACAGAAGATGGTCGACGAGATCCACGCCGAACCCAGCCCTTCGGCGGCCAGGGCGACCAGCAACGCCTGGACCGCGGCGCCGCCGGCCACGGTGAACATCGTGTGTTCGGCGTCGCGGCGTCGTGCATCGGGGTAGTCGTGCCGACCGTCACCGGTGATGAACGGGATGACGATCTCGGTGGCCTCCCGCAGCACCTGCCCGCGGGCGGTGCGCCTGGCTATCCGTTCCGGCGGCCAGCCGTCGTCGGCCAGATCCGCCTCCCAGGCGGCCTGCATCGCCTCCAGCAGTGCCTGCCGGTGCTCGCGGACCCAGACGAACCGCACCGGTCGGGTGTGGTGCGGAGCCGGTGCGGTGAGCGCGATGTCGACGCAGCGGGCCAGCACCGTCTCCTCCACCGGCTCGCCGGTGAACGCTCGGACGGTCCGGCGGAGCAGTACGGCCTCCCGGCGCCCCTGTTCGATCGCGAGATCGGTGCCCAGCCGGAACAGGTCGTCCGCTCTGGCCCGGATCAACGACCGGGCCCCGGCCGCATCGGGATCTGGCGCCGTGCCGGGCCGGAACAGACCACGGGCAACCGCCACCGGGACCGCCGCCAGCTTGCCCTTGACCAGGTCGCCGGCCGCGGCCAACTCGTCGCCCACCGCGACCTGGGTGATCACCAGTTCGTTGCCGTGACCGTCGACGTCGCCGCGAAGGTCGGCCAGCACCTCGACACCGGCTGCCCCGATGGCCATGTCGACGACGCCGAGCCGCCAGGCCCGGCCCTGGGTGTCGGTGATGACGACGCCGACGTCCAGCCCGCGTGCGGCGAAGTCCGCCCGCAACCGCCTGGCCGAGGCATCGGGATCATCTGGCAGCAGGGCGATCTCGTCCACCTGCACGTTGGAGGCGTCGACCCCGGCGGCCGCGGCGACCACGCCGAGACGGTTCTCGACGATCTTCGTCCGGCCGAACTGAGCGACCAGCCGAACCGACTCCTCGTCGATCAGCCTGCGGCGCAACTCGTCCCGCGCCTCGGGGTCGATGGGGGACGGAACCAGTCGGCCCTCCACCTTGGACAGCACCTTCGAGGTGACCAGCAGGACGTCACCGTCGAGCAGCCACGGTGCAGCAGCGGCGATGGCCGCCGCGAGGTCGTCACCGGGCCGGAACTCCGGAAGTCCGGTCACCGGCAGCAACTGCAGACCGGCCGGCGCAGGGGCGTCGGAGGCCGGACTCTGCACAGCGGACACTGCGCTCTGCTCAGCGGACACCGGCCACCTCCGCGCAGGCCGCCACCATCACCGCGGTGGTCTCCGGGTCGGACATCAACAGCGGACGCGAAACCACCCTCACACCCTCGATCTCGGCGGTGTCGTCCTCGGCGATCAGGAAGGCGTCCAGGATCCCGCCGGTGGAACGGGCGCCGTAGTGCCGGCCGATGGCCTCCGCGGAGCATTCGACTCCGATTGCGGCCAGACACTTGTCGGCGTGACCGCGGACGGGAGCACTACCGATCACCGGTGAGACGCCGACCACCGGCGCTGCCGTCGTGCGGACCGCGTCGGCGATGCCGGGGACCGCGAGAATGGTGCCGATGGAGACCACCGGGTTGGAGGGCGCGATCAACACCAGGTCCGCGTCCGCGATGGCCTGCAGCACTCCCGGTCCGGGGCTGGACTCCTCGGCGCCGATGGGCCGGATCGACAACGCGGGCAGCGCTGCCTGGTAGCGGATCCACCATTCCTGGAAGTGCAGCGCCACCAACGGCGGGGTTCCCGTGGCTGAGGTTGCCGCACCGGACGGCTCGGGATCGGCCACCACGACATGGGTCTCGACCCGGTCGTCGGTCATCGGCAACAACTCCACCCCCGGTTGCCACCGTTCACAGAGCGCCCTTGTCACCCCGGACAGCGGATATCCGGCGTCGAGCATCCGGGTGCGCATCAGATGGGTGGCAATGTCCTTGTCGCCCAACGAGAACCACGGCGCCTCCGCGCCGTAGCCGGCCAGTTCGCCGGAGACCGTCCAGGTCTCGTCCGCGCGACCCCAACCACGCTGCAGGTCGGAGGCACCGGCGAGCGTGTACATGCAGGAGTCGAGGTCCGGGCAGATCTGCAGGTTGTGCAGCCTGATGTCGTCGGCGGTGTTGACGATCGCCGTGACCTGATGGGTGCCCTGCGGTCGGTCGAACTCCCACGGCAGGCCACCTGCCGGGGCGCCGAAGGTGGCCGGCGACGGCCCGTAGGCCTGCCAGCCGAGGTAGTGCTTCACCCCGAGCAGGAACTTCGCGCCGCCGACACCACCGACCAGAACTGCGATCTTCACGGCTGCCGATACTTCCAGACGGTGCGACCCTCGCCGCGCCACCCGGTGATTTCGCTCATGCTGCAGCCGGCCCGCCGATCCGCCGGGACCGTCCCGATGCCGTCAGGTCGGATCGAGCAGCGCGGTCAGCACGGACTGCAGGTAGGCCTCCCGCTCGTCGCCGACCGGGACCGAGCCAGGGGCCGTCCGCGCGAGCTGGGCGTGCCCCAGGTAGCTGGTGTAGGCCAGCAGCGCGCGGCGGCGGGCGTCATCGGGAGGCAGTCCGCACTGCCCGAACAACTCGGCCAGATAGTCCAGCCGCCGCTGCGTCACCCGCTCCAGGGCGGCGGCGACCCGCGGGTCGGCCATCGAGGCGAGCAGGGCCAGCTCCACGGAATTCGGTCCGGCGTGCGTCATCACCAGGTGGAACAGTTCCCGCAGCCGGACCTCCGGCGCCGAGCTGCGCTGCACCTGGGCGATCACCTCGGCGGTGTGCTCCTGCTCCCAGCGATCGAGCGTGGCGACGACCAGATCGTCGCGGCTGCCGAAGTGCCAATATCCGCTGCCCTTGGTGGCGCCCAACGCCGCGGCCAGCGGTTCGATCGCAACGGCATTCAACCCGCCGGCGGCCAATGCGCGGAGGGCAGCGGCGGTCCAGTCGTCGCGGGAGAGCCGCTGGCGCACTTGTTCGGACATCATCCATACGCTAGCGTATGGACACGGCCATACGCTGCCGTACGGAGGACTCGATGACTGACGCCCGAACGTTCGGGATCCCCGAGCTCGCAGCCGTGATCGACGGAGCCGATCACGTCGACGTCAAGACGGTCACCGCTTCGCTGTCCCTACGCGAGTTCGTCGCGGCGACGCTGCGCTTCCGGCCCCGGTGGCTGGTCGGACTCTTCGCGATCAGGGCCGCCTTTGCCTGGCTGCTCCGCCTGCGTCATCCGGTGCCGACGAGGGTCGATCGGCGGCCGACGGCCGAGCGGATCTCCTTCGCTCCCGGCGCGGCGGCCGGCTTCTTCACCGTCACCGCGGGGCAGGAGGACACGTTCCTGTTGGTGCAGGCCTCGGACACCCACCTGACCGGATACCTGGCGTTCGTCGTCGATCCGGCGGACCTGACGTCCGCAGCACCGGGATCAGGGGCCAACGCTCGCAGGACATTTCACGCCGTGACGGTGGTGCGCTACCACCGGTGGACGGGGCCGGTGTACTTCGCGGTCGTGCGACCGTTCCACCACCTGGTGGTCGGCGCCATGGTCCGGTCGGCCGCCCGAACGGCGTCCAGTCGGCCTAGCGTCAGGCCCAGAACCGGAACAATCCGGCGCCGACCGCCGCCAGGTAGTCACTGCCGCCGGCGAGTTCCAGCAGCTGGTAACCCGCGGCGAACAACCATCTGCCGGCCTCCGGGACGCCGAACAGGATGGCGAAGACGACCAGCGGAATCCAGGGCCGGAACGGCCGGATCCGCTCCCTGATCCGGTGGGAGAGGTAGGGCTCGATGATGCCGAAGCCGTCGAACCCGGGAATCGGCAGCAGGTTCAGGATGCCGGCGACGAACTGCAACAGTGCCAGGTACATCAGGGCCGCACCGAGAGCGGTGTCGAAGGACGCAGCGACCGCAGCCAGCAGGAACCCGGCCACCATGTTGGTCGCCGGTCCGGCCGCCGACACCAGGCTGGCGTACCAGCGATGGCGTAGCCGACCGGGCTCGACCAGAACCGCGCCACCAGGCAACGGGATCCCGCCGACCGCCAGCAGCAGGATCGGGATGATCACGCTGTAGGCGAGATCGGTGTACCGCAGCGGATTGAGCGTCAGGTAGCCGCGGGCCCGCACCGAGGTGTCCCCACCGGCATAGGCCACGGCGGCGTGCGCGAACTCGTGCAGACACAGGGTGATCACCCAGCCACCCAGGACCACCGCGAAGACCCATACCCCGATCGGCTGCGTCCCCGACTGCGCTGCGAGAGCCGCTGCGGTGGTGGCGACCACGACGGCCGGGAATATCCATGAGCCACCAGTGGTCTTCGCCATGCCCACAGTGTGACTCGCGGTCACACAGGGACACGACACAGTGCTTCGCGGGCCCGATGGAGTCAATCTTCGCCACGACGCGCCGTATAGCACCCTCCAGAGCTTGACGAGACCAGGGACACACGGGTGTAATCACATCGGTGTTATTCGCCGGTCGATCTCCCAGCGTGGTCCGACGGAAGTTCATCCTTCCGGACCACCGTCGAGTTCGACATCAGGGCAGGCGCCCCGGTGAGTCGGTAGTCGATTGCGATTCGTCCCGCATCGGCACCACGGAGAGGAAGCAGCACGTGACCAACTTGGGGGAGACCTCGATGCCGCAGATTTCGCTGGTGCCGGTCGACGGTGCCGAGCCGGAATGGCACGAACGGGCACTGTGTGCGCAGACCGACCCGGAGGCGTTCTTCCCCGAAAAGGGTGGATCGACCCGGGAGGCGAAGAAGATCTGCACCGGTTGCGAGGTGCGGTCCGAATGCCTGTCGTACGCCCTGGCGCACGACGAGCGCTTCGGAATCTGGGGCGGGCTCAGCGAGCGGGAGCGCCGCCGCCTCAAGCGCGCCGCGGGCTGACGCTCGTCGGCCGAACCTCCGCCGGCCCGTGCCCGCGCCGATCATCAAGCTCGGCGTGGCCGAGGTGACTCGCGTCCCCCTGGTCACAAAACCGCGACGTTGATCAGCGCCGACCGCGTTGATCGGCGAGGACGGTGTTGATCGGTCCGGAGTGGGGGACCGGCGCGGATACGCTCATCGCATGCGCGTGCTGCTCAACATCATCTGGCTTGTCCTGTGCGGGTTCTGGATGTTCCTTGCCTACGTCCTCACCGGCATCATCGTCTGCATCTTCATCATCACGATCCCGTTCGGGGTGGCCTCGTTCCGGATCGCCGGCTTCGCCCTCTGGCCGTTCGGCCGGACGATGGTGAACAAGCCGGGGGCCGGTGCCCCGTCCTTCATCGCCAACGTCATCTGGTTCATCTTCGCCGGGCTGTGGCTGGCCATCGGGCACCTGGTCACCGGGATCGCGTTGTGCATCACCATCATCGGAATCCCGCTGGCCATCGCGAATTTCAAGCTGATCCCGATTTCACTCGCGCCGCTCGGCAAGCAGATCGTCCCGCTCGACGACCCGGCCGCGCTCCGCACGGTCACCTGAGCCGGAGCGTTCAGCGGAACTGAGCGCGCAGCCGGCCCGAACCGCTCAGTCCACGCCGGGGCCACCGTCGCCGGCCTCGCCCAGCACGGCGCTGACCTGTTCGCCCAGCACATCGGCGACCAGGTCGCCCAGGTCGCCCGCGTCACTCGAGCGCACCTCGAGCGGTCGCCGGTAGACCACGATCCTGGCCTTGGTCGGCCGCCCCCGGGAGTCGATGCCTGGCGGCATGAACCTGGTCAACGGAACGCCCCCGTCCAGCACGACCTCATCGGATGGGGCGACCGCCCCCTCACCGGGAATCGCCGGCACCTCGTCCACCGCGAACTCGATGTCCTGCAGGCGGCCCGGCCAGCGCTCCTCCAGATCGGCCACTGCTTCCAGCACGGCCTGGTCGAACCGCTGCGACCGGGTCCGGGACGCCGGGATGTCGGCGGGCAGCAGGGGCGTCCGCAGTCCCCGTCCGCGCCGGTCGCGGCGGGGCACCGCCGGCTCGGCCACCGCAGGTATTCCTCGACGCGGCAGGAACGGTCGTCCCGGCCGACCGGCACGTCCGACGCCCGGCGCGCGCATGCGCCGGCTGGGATCTGGATCGGGACCTGCCATGACGGGTCAGTCTAGGGCGTGACCGGGTCGCGCCCGGTGGGCCGACCAGGTGGCAGGAGCCCCGCGATGTCGGGGCCGTGACCTCGGGTCCGGCGCGCCGCCGCCGCCGCCGGAGACCGGGCGCGTTATCGTGCCGCAGTGGCCAGACTGCGACGATGTTCACGGAGCGGGTGTACGAACCCTGCCGTCGCGACACTCACGTTTGCGTATGCGGATTCGACCGCGGTGGTCGGGCCGCTGGCCACCGCCGCGGAACCGCATTCCTACGACCTGTGTTCCTCGCACGCCCAGGGCCTGACTGCGCCGAAGGGCTGGGAGGTCGTCCGTCCGGACGAGGAACTGGCCGACGCCGCCGCCCGCTCCGATGATCTCGAGGCGCTGGCGAACGCGGTCCGGGAGGCGGGCCGGGGGGAAAGGGTCAGCGAGCCGGTTCCGGCCGGAACCGGGCGCCGGGGGCACCTGCGGGTGCTCCGGACGCCGGAGTCCTGAGCCGGTCGGTCACCTCGGGTGCGGCTGCGCCACCCGTCCCGGCGCCGGGGGTCGAGTCGGCTTGTCGCAGGTACGCTCTGGCGTACTCAGCGCTGTCGGTCCTGCATCCGGCGCAGCGGACCGAGCGAATGCTCGCTGACAGCTGACCGATCATTGAGGAGAGATCCGTGGGGGAATCGACCGTCGCGACCGATGCGCAGGTCGCACCATCGGACGAGATGACCAGGCTGACGTCGTTCGTCAAGGCCTACGACGTCCGCGGGTTGGTCGGGATCCAGCTGACCTCCGATGCCAGCCGGGCCCTCGGTTATGCCTTCGCCAGGTTCGTCGCCGCTGAGTCGGCGGCCGTCGTCATCGCGTACGACATGCGCGAATCATCGCCGGAACTGGCCGGCGCCTTCGCCGAAGGTGTCACCACGGCGGGACTCGACGTCGTGATGGCGGGTCTCGGTTCCACCGATCTGCTCTACTTCGCCTCCGGCCGGCTGAACCTGCCGGGTGCGATGTTCACCGCTTCGCACAACCCGTCGAAGTACAACGGCATCAAGATGTGCCTGGCCGGTGCCGTGCCGATCAGCCTGGAGACCGGGCTGGCGACCGTGCGTGACGATGCCCAGGCGATGCTGGACGGCGCCCGGCCGACGGTGGCCGACCGGGTGGGCACCGTCAGCGAACAGAACCTCCTGGCGGATTACGCGGAATACCTCCGCTCGCTGGTGGACCTGACCGAAATCCGGCCGCTGCACGTCGTCGTCGACGCCGGCAACGGAATGGCCGGTTACACCATTCCCGCGGTGTTCGACGGCCTGCCGCTGCGGGTGGAGGAGCTCTACTTCGAGCTCGACGGCAACTTCCCGAATCACGAGGCGAACCCGCTGGAACCGGCCAACCTGGTCGACCTGCAGCAGGAGGTCCGGCGCACCGGTGCCGATATCGGTTTGGCCTTCGACGGCGACGCCGATCGCTGCTTCGTCATCGACGAGCGGGGAGACCCGGTGTCCCCCAGCGCGATCACCGGCCTGGTGGCCACCAGGGAACTGCAGCGGCATCCCGGCGCGACGATTCTGTACAACCTGATCTCCAGCCACGCGGTGCCCGAGATCGTCACCGAAGCCGGCGGGACACCGATCCGCACCAGGGTGGGCCATTCCTTCATCAAGGCCGAGATGGCCGCCACCAACGCGGTTTTCGGTGGTGAGCATTCCGCGCACTACTATTTCGCCGACTTCTTCAAGGCCGACACCGGCATGCTGGCCGCCATGCATGTGCTCGCCGCCCTCGGCGGCCAGCAGCTGCCGCTGTCGGAGTTCGCCGCCGAGTACGAGCGCTACGTCGATTCCGGTGAGATCAACTCCACCGTGCAGGATGCCGTCGCCAAACTCGCCGAGATCAGGGCGTGGGCGGCTCGGCATGACGCCGAGATCGACGAGCTCGACGGATTGACCGTGCTGGTGTCGGACGGCCGCTGGTTCAACGTGCGCCCCAGCAACACCGAGCCGCTGCTGAGATTGAATGTCGAGGCGGCTGACGAGCCGGCAATGGTCGCGCTCCGCGACGAGATCCTGGCCCTGATCCGCTCCTGACCTTCGAGAGGCTGCATCGCATGACCACCGCACCCGCTGGGCAACCCGCCGATCCCGCCGGCCTCGATCCGGTACTGCTGGAAGTGCTGGCCTGCCCGGCCGAGCATCATGCGCCGCTCCGAATGGGCGATGCCGGCGATCCGAAGGCCGCCGCGCTGACCTGCACCGAGTGTGGCCGGGTGTTCCCGATCAGGGACGGGATCCCGGTGCTGTTGCTGGAGGAGGCGACGGGCGGGCCCGCCGTCGGGGCGTTCGGGTGACCGGCCCGCCGGTGGTCGATCTGCACGACGGTGCCAGCCTGGTCGCCGCCGACGCGGCGGCGCTGCTGCCGTCCGCCGCCTTGGCCGGCGCCCAGATCAGATCAACCGCAGAACAACTCGCCGGCCGGCCGGCCTTCGAGCGGCCACGGGCATTCGTGGTGATCGGTGGCACAGCAGCCGTCGACGCCGCGTTGTTGGCCGCGTTGCTCGGCGATCAGTCGCCGGCCCCGGTGGTACCGGCGACGATGCTGCCCGGCTGGGTGGGCCCGCTGGACATCGTGGTGGTGCTGGCCGGCGCTGTCGACGACATGGCAGCGGCCGAGGCCGCGGCGCAGGCCCAGCGGCGCGGCGCCCGGGTGGTCGTCCGCGCCGCGGCGGAGGGACCGGTGGCCGCCGCCGCCGGTGCCGCGTTGATCGAGCCCCAGGTCTCGGTCGTCGAGGCGCTCGCCGGGCCGGCCCGGCTAACCGTGCTCACCGCGGTGGCCGCCGCCGCCGGGCTGTACCCCAAGCCCGACTTCGGCGCGGCCGCCGACCAACTCGATGCGCTGGCGATGGCCTGTCATCCGTCCTCCGAGTTCTTCGTGAACCCCGCCCTGACTCTTGCCGAACACCTCGCCGCCGGCACCCCACTGTTGATCGGCACCGACCCGGTGGCAGACGCGCTGGCCGCCCACGCGGCCCGCTCGCTGGCCGGGTTGTCCGGGACAGCCGGCGCATGGCTCAGTTCCGCGCAGGCCGCCGGCTCGCCGCCCGTGCTGGCCAGGGCGACCGGCCGGTCGGTCGGGGAATCCGGCCAGGTCACCAACGACATCTTCTGGGATCCGTACGAGGACGAATCGTCCACCACCCAGCAGATCAGCACCGTGCTGGTGGTCGGTCCGACCGGCCAGTCCCCTGCGGTGCCGCTGCCCGGAACCGGCCTGCTGCCGGAACCGATCTTCGGGGCCGGGACCGCGCCGAGCGCGGTCTCGCCGCTGGTCGCCGCGTTGGAATCGGCGTTGCCCCGTGCTCTGCGGATCGGACCGGAGGAGGTGCCGAGCACGGCCGAAGGTGAACCCGGCGTGGGGATCGGACCGCGCGACGCCTTCTCCTGGACAATGGCCATGCTCAGCCGAATCGACCACGCGGCGGTCTACGTCGGACTGCTCACCAGGGCGAGAGCGCCGATCGACAGTCCCGATGGTCTGGGGCGTCCGGGACGTTCGGTGGCGCACCTGCCATCGACCGGTGGCCGTCCGGCCTGGGGGAACGGCCGTGAGCCCTGGGATGCCGGCCGGCGAGATGAAGGGGAGTCCGGTTCGTGGAGTTGATGCACAACCGGATTCGGCCGTATGCCTGGGGGTCACGGATTGCGATCGCCGAACTGTTGGGCGAGCCGAGTCCGTCGCCCCACCCGCAGGCGGAACTCTGGATCGGCGCGCACCCGGCGGATTCCTCCCTGTTGGTCGACGAGGGCGGCGAGCGCTCGCTGGCCGAGGTGATCGCGGCGGACCCGCAGGGCATGCTCGGTGCGGCCGCGCACGACGCCTTCGACTCGCGGCTGCCGTTCCTGCTCAAGGTGCTCGCCGCGGCCGAGCCGCTGTCGTTGCAGGCGCATCCCTCAGCCGAGCAGGCCGCCCGCGGCTTCGCGCAGGAGGAGGCGGCGGGGCTGCCGGCCAACTCCCCGCAACGCAACTACCGGGACAGCTCGCACAAACCGGAACTGATCTGCGCCCTGACCGAGTTCCACGCGTTGTGCGGGTTCCGCGAGCCGTCGACCACGGTGAAGTTGCTGTCTGCGCTCGGCGTCCCGCAACTCGATCACTACCTCGGGCTGCTGTCCGGCCAGCCCGACGCCCACGGGATGCGGGCACTGTTCTCCTCGATCATCACCATCCCGCCGGTCACCCTCGGGCCCCTGCTGTCCGCCGTCCTCGCCGCCTGTGTGGACAAGGTGCGGGCCGGCAGTGAGTTCACCACCGAGTACCGGACCGCGCTGGAGCTGGGGGAGCGTTACCCGGGCGATCCGGGGGTGCTCGCCTCCCTGCTGCTGAACCGCATCACCCTGCAGCCCGGCCAGGCCCTCTACCTGCCGGGTGGCAACCTGCACGCCTACCTGTCCGGGGTCGGGATCGAGATCATGGCGAACTCCGACAACGTGCTGCGCGGCGGACTGACGCCCAAGCACGTGGACGTCGCCGAACTGATGAAGGTGCTGGATTTCGCCACCGGGGACGTGCCCGTCCTGGTCGGTGATCCGGGGATGAAGAACGAGTGGGTGTACCCGACGCCGGCCGCCGAATTCCGGCTGTCCCGCCTCGAACCGGCCGACGAACCGCGGGACATCACCCACGACGGCCCGCAGGTGCTGCTGACCGTCGACGGCGTGATAGAGGTCGGCAAGGCCTCCGGTGAGCGGCTGACCGTGTCGCGGGGCCGCTCGGTCTGGATTGCGGCAGGAGACGGCCCGGTTTGGGTGAGCGGCACCGGCACCGCCTTCCGGGCGACCGACGGACTGCCTGGCACCCGGGGTCCAGCGGTCGCTCCCGACCAAGATCACCGATAGCGTCTGGCTCGAGAGGTCACGGACACCGAGCACTCGAAAGGCCTGGCATGAGCGGCTTGTGGCGGACGAAATCGGTCGAGCAGTCGATTCAGGACACCGACGAACCCGGGCACAAACTCAAGCGGACATTGTCCGCGTGGGATCTGACCATCTTCGGCGTCGCGGTGGTGATCGGCGCCGGCATCTTCACCCTGACCGCCCGGGTGGCGGCCACCACCGCCGGTCCGGCGGTTTCCATCTCCTTCGTCATCGCCGCGATCGCCTGTGGGCTGGCGGCGATGTGCTACGCGGAGTTCGCCTCGACGGTGCCGGTGGCGGGCTCGGCCTACACCTTCTCCTACGCGACGCTGGGTGAGCTGGTCGCCTGGATCATCGGCTGGGACCTGGTCCTGGAGCTGGCCCTGGGTGCCTCGGTCGTCGCCAAGGGGTGGTCGCTGTATCTGGGCAACCTGTTCACCCAGTTCGGCGGATCCCTGGAAACCACGATCAGCCTCGGCCCGCTGAACTTCGACTGGGGTGCGATCATCATCGTCGCGGTCATCACCTGGGTGCTGGTGCTCGGCACCAAGCTCTCGGCGCGGGCGAACATGGTGATCACCGGGATCAAGGTCGCCGTGGTGTTGCTGGTGATCATCGTCGGCTTCTTCTACTTCAATGCCAGCAACCTCTCGCCGTTCATCCCGCCGAGCGAGCCGGCACCCACCGGGACCAAGAGCGGTCTGGAACAGCCGTTGCTGCAGCTGATCATCGGTGGGGCGCCGTCGACGTTCGGCTGGGTCGGGGTGCTGTCCGCGGCATCGCTGGTGTTCTTCGCGTTCATCGGGTTCGACGTGGTCGCCACCGCGGCCGAGGAGACCAGGAACCCGCGGCGCGATCTGCCGCGCGGGATCTTCGGCTCGCTGGCGATCGTCACCGTGCTGTACGTCCTGGTCACCATCGTGCTGACGGCGATGGTCCCGTACAACGAACTCGGTCCTTTGCAACCGGACGGCAGCCACGACAACGACGCCGCGACCCTGGCAACCGCATTCACCGCCGTCGGTGTCGACTGGGCGGCCAACGTCATCGCCGTCGGTGCGCTGGCCGGGTTGACCACGGTGGTGCTCGTTCTGCTGCTGGGCCAGAGCCGGATCATCTTCGCGATGAGCCGGGACGGCCTGCTCCCGCGTGGGTTGGCGAAGGTCGACGAGAAGCACGGCACGCCGGCCAGGATCACCATCGGCGTCGGTGTGGCGATCGCGATCATCGCGGGCTTCTCCGACATCAGTGTGCTCGAGGAGATGGTCAATGTCGGCACGCTGTTCGCCTTCGTGCTGGTCTCCATCGGGGTGATCGTGCTGCGCCGGACCAGGCCGGACCTGGAGCGCTCCTTCAAGGTGCCGCTGATGCCCGTGGTCCCGATCCTGTCGGTGCTGGCCTGCCTGTGGCTGATGATCAATCTGACGGCCATCACCTGGGTGCGGTTCCTGGTCTGGATGGTGCTCGGCGTCATCGTGTATTTCGTCTACGGCAAACAGCACTCGATGGTGGGCCGCCGCGGCGGGGACGGCCTGGCGTTGACCCAGGAGGAGATCAAGGCCACCTGGCGGGCCGAGGAGGACAGCGGGTGGGTGCGCGGGTCCGGCGACCGTCCGCAGAACGCCCAGCCGGATGCCGACTGGATCGCCGAGATCAAGCGCGACCAACCCCAGGACGGGCCGCCCGACTCCGAGCCGGCCGGACCGCGATCGACCTGACCCGGCCGGCGGCGCGGGACCACCCGGCCGCAGCGGGCGTACCGTCGCCCCGGGGCGGTGTTTGCCGGTCCGCTCCGCCCTGGGTAGGTTCGCAGTCGGATCGCCCAATGAGAGAACCTACGATGAGCGGACAATCGGATGGGTCGATTGCCGATCACCCCGACGTTCACATCCGGAAAGAAGTGAGGCCGACGTGGCTCTGCCCCAATTGACCGACGAACAGCGCGCAGCGGCTCTGGAAAAGGCCGCCGCCGCCCGTCGTTCCCGCGCGGAGCTCAAGGAGCGACTCAAGCGCGGCGGAACGACTCTCAAGCAGGTTCTGGTGGACGCCGAGACCGACGAGGCGCTGGCGAAACTGAAGGTCTCGGCGTTGCTCGAGGCGTTGCCCGGTGTCGGCAAGGTCCGCGCCGCCGCATTGATGGAGCAGTTCGAGATCGCGCCGAGCCGCCGGATCCGCGGGCTCGGTGAGCGTCAGCGCCAGGCGCTGCTGAACGAGTTCGGTTACTGACAGCGAAGGTGACGCACGACGGTCCGACAAGGGGTCGGCTCTTTGTCCTGTCCGGCCCGTCGGGGGTCGGCAAGAGCACGGTCCTGCAGGAGATTCGCCGTCTGGTTCCCGAACTCTGGTACTCGGTGTCGGCGACCACCCGGGGGATGCGGCCGGGGGAGATCGACGGCGTCAACTACCACTTTCTGAATGACGAGCAGTTCGCCGAGTTGGTCGCCACCGGACAGCTGCTGGAGTGGGCCCATTTTGCCGGCAACCACTACGGCACCCCGCGGGTGCCGGTCGAACAGCGGCTCGCGGCCGGCGACGACGTGCTGCTGGAGATCGAAGTGCAGGGTGCGCGCCAGGTTCGCGCCGCGCCCGGCCTCGGTGCCGAGGCCGTGCTGATCTTCCTGGCTCCGCCCTCTTTCGAGGAACTGGCCCGCCGGCTGATCGGACGCGGCACCGAGGACGCGGCGACCCAGGAGGCCCGGTTGGCCGCGGCCCGCGCCGAGTTGGCCGCGGAGACCGAGTTCGACCACACCGTGGTGAACACGGACGTCCGTTCGGCCGCCGCCGGCTTGGTACAGTTGATGGCTGAGTCGCGCCCTGGTTCGCCCGTGCGCTGAACCGGTCCGACTGCCGATGGCGGGGATGGGGTTCGGCACGCCCGGGTAGGGGTGCCTCCGGGTTCTCCCGAACGGCGTCCGTCCGGGAACCGCCCGCCACGTGCCACCGACCGCAGTGAGACCCACCGCAACAGTGACACACACCGCAGCACAGTCACCCGAATCAGGAGCAACATTCCATGAGCAACTCAGCGGACACCGGCGCGCCGACCGCCGCGGCCATCGCGGCCGCCGGCATCACCTACCCGCCGATCGACGAGCTGTTGACCCGGACCAGCTCCAAGTACGGACTGTCGATCTACGCCGCCAAGCGTGCCCGGCAGATCAACGACTACTACGCCCAGCTGGGCGAGGGCCTGCTGGAGTACGTCGGCCCGCTGGTCGAGCCGCTGCCCAAGGAGAAGCCGCTGTCGATCGCGCTGCGCGAGATCAACGCCGGCCTGCTCACGCACACCGAAGGCGAGTGACGACTCCGGACACCGCACCGGTGTCGGAGGTCAGCGCGCCACGGGTGGTGCTGGGCGTCGGTGGCGGTATCGCTGCCTACAAGGCCTGCGAACTCGTGCGTCGGCTGCGCGCCGACGGCTGTGACGTGACAGTCGTGCCGACCGAGTCGGCATTGAAATTCGTCGGCGCAGCCACCTGGGAGGCGTTGTCCGGGCATCCGGTGGCCACCGACGTCTTCACCGACATCCCCAGCGTCGCGCACGTCGCGACCGGCCAACGCGCCGACCTGGTAGTCATCGCGCCGGCGACCGCGGACGTGCTGTCCAGAGCCGCTTCCGGGCGGGCCGACGACCTGCTGACCGCGACATTGCTGGTGACCAGGGCCCCGGTCCTGATGGCCCCGGCCATGCACACCGAGATGTGGACGCACCCCGCCACCGTCGCCAACGTCGCCACCCTGCGCGCCCGAGGGGTGAGCGTGGTCGACCCCGCCGTGGGCCGGCTGACCGGCGCCGACAGTGGCGCCGGGCGCCTGCCGGACGCCGAACATCTCGAGGCCCTCGCCGAACTGCTGCTCCGGCGCCCTGACGCGCTGCCCCGCGATCTCGCGGGACGGCGCATCGTCATCTCTGCGGGCGGTACCCGCGAGGCTCTCGATCCGGTCCGGTTCCTGGGCAATCGGTCATCGGGTCGTCAGGGATATGCGCTCGCCCTTGTCGCTGCCGCCCGCGGCGCAAAGGTGACCCTGGTCGCGGCGAACGTCGCGCTCCCGGATCCACCGGCGGTCACCGTCGTCGGAGTGCAGGACGCGCGCGATCTGCACCGCGTGATGACCGAGCAGGCGGTCGGCGCGGACGCCGTAGTGATGGCGGCGGCGGTCGCCGACTTCCGGCCGACGACGGCCGGCCGGACCAAGATCAAGAAGCGGGCGGGTCAGGATCCGGAACCGCTGACCCTGGTGCAGAATCCCGACATCCTGGCCGGCCTGGCCGCACCGGGACCGGATCGCCCGGAGGTGGTGGTGGGCTTCGCCGCCGAGACCGGCGACGACCAGGGATCGATCCTGGACTACGCGCGCGACAAGCTCGCCCGCAAGGGCTGCGATCTGCTGGTGCTCAACCGGGTCGACGGTGGTCGGGCCTTCGAGGTGGCCGACAACGCGGGCGTCATCCTGTCGGCCGACAGCAAGGACGAGGTGCAGATCCCGCTGGGGCCCAAGACCCTGCTGGCGGCCGCCGTGTGTGACGCCATCGCCGCCCGGCTCGACCCAACCCGCCGGACCCCACAATGAACCAGATCAGGCCGCCGACCGAATAGGGTCGGCGCGGGCCGGTCCGCGGTGACCGAGCCGGCCCGTGAACCTGGCGAACTGCCCGCGTCGTCACCGCTTCCAGCACAGCAGACCGAACGACACCATCCCACCTGTCCGTAGACCATCGCAGTACGACGTAGGAGCCCGCAGCCGTGACCTCCCGCCTTTTCACTTCCGAGTCCGTGACCGAGGGTCATCCGGACAAGATCTGTGACGCGATCAGTGACGCCATCCTGGACGAGTTGCTCCGGCAGGACCCGTCGTCCCGGGTGGCGGTGGAGACGATGGTGACCACCGGTCAGGTGCATGTGGCGGGTGAGGTGACCACGACGGCATACGCGGACATCCCGGCGATCGTCCGGGACACGGTGCTCGGGATCGGGTACGACTCGTCGGCCAAGGGTTTCGACGGTGCCTCCTGTGGGGTGAACGTGGCGATCGGCGCACAGTCGCCGGACATCGCCCAGGGCGTCGACGAGGCCTACGAGGCCCGGACGCATTCCGAGGAGGAGATCGACGACCTGCTGGATCGGCAGGGCGCCGGCGACCAGGGGCTGATGTTCGGGTACGCCTGCACGGACACCCCCGAGTTGATGCCGTTGCCGATCGCGCTGGCGCATCGACTGTCCCGAGGGCTCTCCGGAGTGCGTAAGTCGGGTGCGGTGCCGTACCTGCGGCCGGACGGCAAGACACAGGTGACCATCGAGTACGCCGGTGACCGGGCGGTGCGGTTGGACACGGTGGTGGTGTCGAGCCAGCATGCGGAGAACATCGACCTGGACCAGCTGCTCGCGGTGGACATCCGCGAGCAGGTGGTGGAGCCGGAGCTGGCGGCCCTGGACATCGACACCTCGGGGTACCGGCTGCTGGTGAACCCGACCGGTCGGTTCGTGATCGGCGGTCCGATGGGTGATGCCGGGTTGACCGGCCGGAAGATCATCGTCGACACCTACGGCGGGATGGCCCGGCACGGTGGCGGCGCGTTCTCCGGCAAGGATCCGTCGAAGGTGGACCGCTCGGCCGCGTACGCGATGCGCTGGGTGGCGAAGAACGCGGTGGCCGCCGGTCTGGCGGATCGGATCGAGGTGCAGGTGGCCTACGCCATCGGCAAGGCCTCACCGGTCGGGTTGTTCGTGGAGACGTTCGGCACCGAGCAGGTCGACCCGGCGAAGATCGCCGACGCGATCCGGCAGGTCTTCGATCTGCGGCCGGCCGCGATCATCCGGGACCTGGACCTGAAGCGCCCGATCTATGCGCAGACCGCGGCCTACGGTCACTTCGGCCGGACCGATGTCGACCTGCCGTGGGAGAGCACCAACCGGGCATCGGACCTGAAATCGGTGCTGGGCATCTGACCCCCCGTTGCTGCGGCCATGGGCAGTGGCGGTCATCGACTGACGGTGCCGTCTGATATCCAAGGGACATGACCGCAGCCACCGCCCGACCTCGTCCGCCGCGTGCGGCCAGGGATCGGGCCGGCGCGCGGGAACCGGCGACAGACGCTGCCGGTCGCCCGGGTGCTGGTCGACGTGCCGCTGGCCCATCTCGACCGGCCTTACGACTACCTCGTCAGCGAGCCGGACAGTGCGGCCGCGGTACCGGGTTCCAGGGTGCGGGTGCGGTTTGCCGGCCGGTTGGTCAACGGGTTCGTGATTGCCCGGCTCGCCGAATCCGACCATCCGGGACGATTGGGTTTCCTCGACCGGGTGGTCTCGGCCGAACCGGTGCTGACGCCGGAAATCGCCGAGCTGGCAAGGGTTGTCGCCGAGCGGTATGCGGGGTCGACGGCCGACGTGCTGCGGCTCGCGGTACCGCCGCGGCACGCCAGGTCCGAGGCGGAGATCCCCGACAGTCCCCCCGCCGTGCGTGACCTCGATGGCGGGAAGTCGTCCGACGGTCAACCGGACGACAGAACCGACCTGGCTGCGGCCGGGCTGCTCAGGGCGACGGTGCCCGCAGAGCCTCCGACGGCGAGCAGGACGCAGGCTGGCGGCGTTATCCGGCCGGCGCGGCGTTTCTCGCCGCGATCGGTCTCGGGCGTCCGGCCCGCGCGGTGTGGCAGGCCATGCCAGGCGAGGACTGGCCGAGGCGATTGGCCGAAGCAGCCGAAGTGGCGGCGGATGCCGGGCGCGGGGCCCTGCTGATCGTGCCGGACGCCAGGGACCTGGCCAGGCTCGACGCCGCGCTCGGCGCCGTCCTGGGAACGGGCCGACACGTCACTCTGTCGGCCGACCTCGGTCCGGCGGAACGGTATCGCCGGTATCTGGCCGTCAGCCGAGGACGGCAACGGGTGGTTGCCGGAACAAGGGCGGCGGTTTTCGCGCCGGTTGCCGACCTCGGTCTGGTGGCCGTCTTCGATGACGGCGACGACCTGCTCGCCGAGCCTCGCGCTCCCTACCCACACGCGCGCGAGGTGTTGATGCTGCGTTCGGCGGCAACCTCGTGCGCGTTGCTGGTCGGTGGCTTCGCCCGCACCGCAGAGGCGCAGCTGCTGATCGAGAGTGGTTGGGCTCAGCCGATTGTCGCGACCCGCCAGACCGTACGGTCGGTGGCTCCGCGAATCGAGGCCGCCGGTGACGACTACGCGATCGGGGCAGACTCCGCGGCCGCCCAGGCACGACTGACGCCCGCCGCCTTCGCCGCTGCCCGGTCGGCGTTGGGTGACGGAACCCCCGTCCTGGTGCAGGTGCCCAGGCGGGGTTATCTGCCGGTGCTGTCCTGCACCAGATGTCGTCATCGCGCGCAATGCCGGCACTGCCGCGGTCCGTTGGCGATGTCGAGCACCGGCAGGCTGCTCAGCTGTCGCTGGTGCGGCATCGCCGAGGCGCATTACCGTTGCGTCGCCTGCGGTTCCGACCGGCTGCGCGCCGTCTCGGTGGGAGCGGGCCGAACCGCCGAGGAGCTCGGCAGGGCCTTCCCGGGCGTTCCGGTGATCAACTCCTCGGGTCAGAAGGTCCGCCCGACCGCGCCCACCACTGCTGCGCTGGTGATCGCCACCCCCGGCGCCGAGCCGTTCGCCGCGGAGCTGTACGGCGCTGCCTTGTTGTTGGACGGCTCCGCGATGCTGGCGCGTCCGGACCTGCGGGCGGCCGAGGAGACCCTGCGCCGGTGGATGGCGGCAGCGGCCATGGTGCGACCGGCGTCCGCCGGTGGCCGGGTGGTTGTGGGGGCCGACGCGTCGATCCCGGTGGTCCAGGCGCTGATCCGCTGGGATCCTGCGGGCCATGCCGCCACCGAGCTGGCGGCCAGACGGGAGCTCGGGTTCCCGCCGGTCGCCGCGATGGCCTCCATCGAAGGCGACGAGTCGGCGGTGCTCGGCGTGCTCGACCGGCTCGAGCTGCCCGCCGACGGCGAAGTCCTCGGGCCGGTGGCGCTGGACGATCTCGGCCCACCGGGTGAACCGCCGCCAGCGCGCGCGGCGACCGGCCGCCGCGGGGCCCAACAGGGCGGTCCGACGGCCGGGCCGGACGACGAGCAGGATCCGCCGGAGATCCGCCTGCGGGCGTTGGTGCGGGCGCCGCAGGCCCGGCGAAAAGCTTTGAGCAATGCGTTGCACGTCGTTGCCGCTGCCCGGTCGGCCCGCAAGGAGGGCGGCGGCGTGCGGATCCGGGTCGACCCGCTCGACCTGTTCTGAGCGGGTCGGGTCAGCCCGTCGCGTCGGTCGGGGCGGCAAGCCGCGTGATGAGCCCAGCGCGCACGGCGGGCCATTCGTCGCGCAGGATCGAGAACACCACGGTGTCCCGGAACGACCCGTCGGCCCGCACCTGGTGGCGGCGCAGCACCCCTTCCCGCACGGCACCCAATCTTGCCACCGCACCCTGCGACCGGGTGTTCAGGTTGTCGGTCTGGATTTTCACCCGGCCGAAACCGCAGTCGTCGAAAGCGTGGGAGAGCAGCAACAATTTGCATTCCGGATTGACCGTGGTCGCCCACACGGTGGGGGAGTAGGCCGTCCATCCGAGGTGGATCCGTTCGTCCGGCAACGACACATCACCCAGCGTGGACGTGCCGATGATCCGGCCGGCGGCACCGAGCGGCCCGTCCTGCAGCAACCGGACCGTGTACGGCGCCGCTCTGCGGATGTCGGCGATGGCGTCGTCGACCGAATCCGCCATCGCGGCCGGGTCGGCAGGCTGTCCGGCCGGCCCGCCGCCAAAGCCGCCGGAATAGACCCGCGGGTCGTCCAGCGCGGCGAACAGGCCGGCGGCGTCGGCCGCCGCCATCGGGTCGAGCCTGACGGTGGAGCCGATCAGCGGGCGACCGCCCGGGAAGTGCGCAGGCATTGTCGGCGGACCTTTCGTTCGTGGATTCACCGGAAGCGAGCCGGTCGTCGCGGGCGACGACGCAGTCGTGGACACTATCCACCGTCACCGATCGCGGTTTCCCAGCACCGCACCAGGAAAGGCAGGACCCCCTGCGCATCGTCTTCGCCGGCACTCCGACGGCCGCCGTTCCGTCGCTGGCCGCACTCCTCGAGTCGGCCCACGAGATCGCCGCAGTGATCACCCGGCCGGCCGCCAGGCGTGGTCGTGGTCGTTCGATCAACGCGTCCCCGATCGCCGACCTGGCGACCGCGGCCGGGATCGAGCTACTGACGCCGGATACGCCGAAGGACAAGCAGTTCCAGGATCGGCTCGCCGAACTGGACCCGGATGCCGCCGTGGTCGTCGCGTACGGGGCCCTGCTGCCGCCGCCGGTGCTGGCGATTCCGCGGCACGGATGGATCAACCTGCACTTCTCGCTGCTGCCGGCGTGGCGTGGCGCGTCGCCGGTCCAGGCGGCCGTCCGGGCGGGTGACGAGATCACCGGAGCCAGCACCTTTCGGCTCGAGGCCGGGATGGACACCGGGCCGGTCTTCGGCACCGTGACCGAGCCGGTCCGGCCATCGGACACTGCCGGCGACCTGTTGGACCGGCTCGCGGTCAGTGGTGCGCAACTGCTCCTGGCGACTCTCGACGGGCTGCAGGCCGGCACCGTGCAGGCGCGCCCGCAACCCTCGGACGGGGTGTCCTACGCCGGCAAGGTGACCACGGCCGACGCCAGGGTCGACTGGTCGGCACCGGCTATCGCCATCGATCGGCTGATCCGCTCGGTCACCCCCGATCCTGGTGCCTGGACCGACTCTCCCTGGGGCCGGCTGGTTCTCGGCCCGGTCGAGATTGTCGCCGGCGGCGCCGAACGGGACGGCCGCGCGCCGGAAGCCGCGTCACCTGCCGAGGGTGAGCTGGTGACGACCAAGCGCGAGGTGCTGGTCGGGACCGGAACCGCTCCGGTGCGCCTCGGCGTGGTGACCCCGCCGGGTCGGCGCAGCATGCCCGCCGCCGACTGGGCACGCGGAATCCGACCCGCTCCGGGGACGGTGCTGGCATGAGCGCGGACCGATCTTCCCGTGGTCGGCCGGACCGCAGCCGGCGGCACGGCGCGAGCGGTCCACCGCGCCGTCCGCCGACCCGCAAACCCCCGGAGCCGGACCCGGCCCGGCAGGCCGCTCTCGATCTCCTCGGCGCGGTGCGCTCCCGCGGCGCCTACGCGAACCTCACCCTGCCGGGCATCCTCAACGATCGTGGGCTGTCCGGACGGGACGCCGCCCTCGCCACGGAACTCTCCTACGGCAGCTGCCGGGCCCTCGGACAGCTCGACGCGGTGATCTCGGCCTGCGGTGATCGGCCGATCGCCGACCTGGACGGCGTGGTGATCGACGCTCTCCGGCTCGGCGTCTACCAGATCCTGCGTACCCGCATTCCCCCGCACGCGGCGGTCTCGGCCACCGTCGACCTGGTGCGGGCGAGTGACAAGCCAGGTGGCGCAGGCTATGTCAACGCCGTCTTGCGCCGAGCCTCGGAAGCCGACCTGGACACCTGGATCGAGCGGCTGGCTCCCGACGCCGCCGAGGATCCGCTCGGGCACTTGGCGATGGCGCTGTCCCACCCCCGCTGGATCGTCACCGCCGTCCGGGACGCCTTGAACGCGGCAGGCGCCGTCGACGAACTCGAACCCGCCCTCCGGGCCGACGATCAGCCGCCAGCCGTTCACCTGGTTGCCCGGCCCGGCCGGATCGGGCGGGACGAGCTGCTGACGGAATCCGGCGGGTTGCCCGCGTTGTACTCGCCGTTCGGCGTGTATTTGGACGGCGGCGATCCGGGCGCGATCAGGGCGGTCGCCGACGGGCGGGCAGCCGTCCAGGACGAGGGATCCCAACTGATGGCCGCCGCGATGGCGAACGCTCCGCTTGACGGCCCGGACCTCCGCTGGCTGGATCTGGCGGCCGGGCCGGGTGGCAAGGCCGGCCTGTTGGGCGCGTTGGCCGCGCAGCGCGGCGCCCGGTTGGACGCGGTCGAGGTCGCACCGCACCGGGCCGACCTGGTTCGCCGGACGGTCCAGGATCTGCCGGTGACCGTGCACACCGCGGACGGCCGCGATCCTGGTTTGCCGGCCGGTTCCTTCGACCGGGTGATCCTGGATGCACCGTGCACCGGCCTGGGGGCGCTGCGCCGCAGACCGGAAGCCCGGTGGCGGCGCCAGCCGTCCGACGTCGCCGACCTGGTCCAACTGCAACAGGAGTTGCTGGCATCCGCCGGCAGGCTGGTCCGACCGGGCGGGATCGTCGCCTATGTGACCTGCTCACCGCACCTGGCGGAAACCGCCGGTGTGATCGGCCGGCGACCGGAAGAACTCCAGCTGATCGACGCCCGCCCGTTGTTGCCCGGCGTCCCCGATCTCGGCGACGGCCCGACCGTGCAGCTCTGGCCGCACCGCCACGGCACCGACGGGATGTTCCTGGCCGTCATGCGCCGTCAGGAGTGATCGCGGGTTCAGTTCAGCGCCGGTGCACACAACAGAACGGCCTCAGCGCGGCTGCGGGCGCCGGAACGGCTGAAGACGTGTTCGAGGTGCTTGACCACCGTCGACTGGGCCACCCCCAGTTGTCGTGCGATCTGTGCATTCCCCAGCCCGTCGCGAACGCACCGCAGTACCTCGATCTCGCGAGCCGTCAGGTGCGGGCCGGCAAACCCGAGCCGGCGCAGTGCCGCATCCAGGTGCGGTTCCAGCAAACGCAGCACCAAGTCATCGGTGTCGCCGAACGGCGGTCCGGCCCGCCTGGCGAAAGTGAGGAACTGCCGCTCGTTGTCCGGGTGCGAAAGATCCAGCCGAAGCTGATGCTCGTACTCGTCGTCCGGCCGTTCCCTGGCCGGCCGATGGATCTGGACGATGGTGGCCGACGGTGCGAGCACGGTCCTCGTCCATCGGACCTGATCGCAGCCGACCAGCTGGCTCAGGGCCATCAGGAGCGTGCCGATCGCCGCCCGATCCGGCTGGTGTCGCCCGGGCGCTCGTGCCGCGGTGAGTACCGCCGTCACCGCGGCCGACGCCAGCACCACCGGATGCGACATCGAGCCGATCCCCCTAGCAGCGGAATACTCCGCCGGTTTCCGCCATGAAACCGTATTCGAACTTTTTCGTATAGACGGCCATCCGGGGGAAAGGGATTGTCGAACACGAATCGGACCTGAATCCGTGCGATCAAGGGTGATCACCGGCAGCGTCGGCGAAGGGCGGGCCCGAAATGCGGAGCCGGTATCGAGCAGTTGCGGTGGTGGTCTGCCTGATCAGCGCGCTGGCGCTGAGCGGCGCTCCCGCTGCTGCGGCAGGCGTGGCAGAACGAGGCGTTGCAGCCGCCAATTCCTTGATTGTCGATGTCGCGGACGGGCGGCTCGAGGGCGAGCGAGTCCACGGCGTCGACAATTTTCTCGGCATCCCGTACGCCGCGCCGCCGGTCGATGACCTGCGCTGGCGCGCCCCGGCGCCCGTGGTCCCGTGGCAGGGCACAAGGGCAGTGACCACCTACGAGAACGCCTGCCCGGCACTGGAAAACACCAACGGCGGGGGCAGTTTCGAGGAGGACTGCCTGTTCCTGAATGTGCAACGCCCGGCCGGAACTCGAAAAGGTGACAAGACACCTGTTCTCGTCTTCATCCACGGTGGCGGTGGGATCAACGGCAGCGGTGATCAGCACGACGGCACGAAATTCGTCCGCGAGGGTCGGATCATGGTGGTCAGCCTGAATTACCGGCTCGGCATCCTCGGGAATTTCGGCCATCCCGCTCTCACCGCTGAGGCCGGTGAATCCGGGAACTACGGCTTCCAGGACCAGCAGCAGGCGTTGCGATGGGTGAAGACGAACATCGCCGAGTTCGGCGGTGATCCGGCGAAGGTCACCGTTGCCGGGGAGTCGTTCGGCGCACTCAGCGTCTGCTACCACCTGACCGCACCGGGCAGCGCCGGATTGTTCGCCGCCGCGATCATTCAGAGCTTTCCCGACTGCTTCGCGCAGTCCCAGCAGGACGCGGACGCGGTCGGTGGACAATTCGCCGTCGACGTCGGCTGCGGCGGTGGTCCGGACCCACTGGAATGCCTCCGGGAGATCGATGCGCAAACTCTGGTGGAGAAGGTCGGGGGGCAATTCGAGACGGCCATCGTCGCCGGTACGCCGACCATGCCCGACCACCCGCGACAGTCGATCTCCGAGGGTGCCTTCCGTCAGGTCCCGATCATCATCGGAACGAATCGGGACGAGGCACGCACCTTCAATCAGCCGAAGGATTTCCACACCACCCAGGATGAGTACGAGGAAGTGGTGCGGGCCAACCTCGGGGAGCTGGCCGAGGAGTTCCTGCGCCGCTACCCGTGGAGCGCGTACGACGACGGCAGCGAATACACCGGCAACTACGTGGTCTCGGCGATCGACACCGACTCGTTCTGGGCCTGCGGAACCCGCAATCTCGCCCGGGACCTGGCCGCCTCGACGACCACCTGGCAGTACGAGTTCGCCCATCGGGACGGGCCAGGGCTGACCGAGCAATACCCCGGATACATCTGGGGTGCCGGACACGCCGCCGAGCTGGCCTATTTCTGGCCCAGCTTCGACAATGGCGACTCGATCGCCGACAACTTCGACCCGGCCGAACGCAGCCTGGCCCGGAAGATGGTGGCCTACTGGACCGCCTTCGTGAAGCGCGGGCAACCGGTGGTGGTGGCCCAGCCCCAGTGGTCGCCGCTGGCGGCTCAGGAGGAGAACAGCACCGTGCTGTCCCTGGATGTGGGCCGCGACTTGCGTGAGATCTCGACGGCCCAGTTCGTGCAGACCCATCAGTGCGAATTCTGGGATCGCCTCAACGGCTGACCGGGATTGGTCGTGCCCATTCTGCCCATTCCGCCGGGCCCCCGACGGCATTCGGGACCGCCGATACATTGCTGTTCCGTTCAGCGGTACATGGCTCTTGTTCGATGAGCCGCGCCTTGGGAGGGTTTCGACACAGCTGGTGCAGGCACCGGCAAGCAGGTCCCTCCGAGCCGCTGACGTCCACGCCGGGCCCAGCAGCAGACGAGGTCGTTTGCGTCGTCGAAGCGGTCACGCCGACCGATCCGCGGCCCATGAACACCAACAGCCGGGACCCAGCGGGCCCCGGCTGTGGTGCTGTGCGCGGACCTGCCGGTCAGCGCGCTCGGCAGGGTCAGCTGCTGATTGCGGCACCGACCAGCGCGATCGCGGTGGACGCGGCCAGCAGGGCGGCGGCGGTCAGGGCGCTGAACTTGTAGACGGTCTTCAATTCGTTCTTCTCGACGTTGTTGCTCATGGTTTTCTCCTCATCACATATTCATCTTTGGGAATTTCTCGATCGGGACCGATGACCCTGATGGGGTTTCTCGACCCGTCCGGACGTCGCATCGTGGTGATGTCCGGCCGATGTCAGTGGTTCTGTGGGAATCACTGAGCTCAATGATGCGCGCCTCACCCGGGCAATGACGAGCTATTCGAATGTGACGAACGTTGAGCCAGACCCGCGCAACCCTGCATTCGCAGATCGTCGCAGCTCAAAGGCTGTTTTCGGCGATCGTCACTCGATCGGGTTGTGAATAATCGGTCCACTGAGCGGTACGATTTTCAGTGACGGTGACCACTGGGAACGACGCCGAAGTCGATCACCGGTACAAGATCGACATCCTGCTGGGCGACCGCCGTCCCGACGCCCTGGCTAGGCTCTGCAACCGTGTCCTCCTCTGAAGTCGCTCCACTGATCGCGCCGAGCATCCTGTCCGCGGACTTCGCCCGCCTCGCCGACGAGGCGGCCGCCGTCACCGGTGCGGACTGGTTGCACGTGGACGTGATGGACAACCATTTCGTCCCCAACCTGACCCTCGGCCTGCCGGTCGTCCAAGCTCTGTTGAAGGCCACCGATATCCCAATCGACTGCCACCTGATGATCACCGATCCGGATCGGTGGGCGATCGGCTACGCCGAAGCCGGCGCCTACAACGTGACGGTGCACGCCGAGGCCGTCGCCGACCCGATCTCGATGGCCGCCAACCTGCGGGCTGCCGGTGCCAAGGCCGGGCTGTCCCTCAAACCCGGCACGAATCTGGACGACTGGATCGATGCCCTCAAGCATTACGACACGCTGCTGGTGATGACCGTCGAACCCGGCTTCGGTGGCCAGTCGTTCATGCCCGAGATGATGGCCAAGGTGAGCAGAGCAAGATCGCTGGTCGACCTCGGCCATCTCACCGTCGTGGTGCAGGTCGACGGCGGGATCAATGCCGACACCATCGAGCAGGCGGCCGAGGCCGGCGCCGACTGTTTCGTCGCGGGATCGGCGGTCTATTCCGCGCAGGACCCGGCCGCCGCCGTCGCCGCCCTGCGGGCAACCGCGGCGGCCCATCGCCCGCATCGATGACCCGCGGCCTCGGACAGTCGCCGGCTCCGGAAGGTCCGTACCGGGCCATGGCACGGCTCTACGACCAGCAGCTGCGCCTCTTCGCCGCCCACTACAGCAACATGTGGGACGGCCGATCGAACTCCGCGGCGGTGGTGTCGGCCTACTTCCACGAACTCGTCGATCTGTCGCGCCCGGCACTGTTCGTCGAGGCCGGCGCGTACCGGGCGGAGGCCTCGCGACGGACCCGGGAGCAGCATCCGGACTGTCGGGTGGTGGCGTTCGAGGCCAACCCCTATAACTACGAGAAGTATGTCGACGAGCTGGGTTTCGCCGACCTGGGCATCGAATACCGCCATCTGGCGCTCACCGAATCGGCCGGCCCGGTCACTTTCCATCTCCGGTCGCGCCAGGACGGCCAGGACCTACGCAAGACCACCGGTAACAGCTCGTTGTTGCGAATGAAGGGGACAGATACCGAGTACGAGGAGATCAGCGTCGAAGGGGTCACCCTCGACGGGTTCTTCGCGGACTCCGCAGCCGCGCCGGTCTGCCTCTGGATCGATGTCGAGGGAGCCTCCCGGCAGGTCCTGCACGGCGCGCGCAGTCTGCTCTCCCGCACCGAGCTCGTGCTGATCGAGGTCGAGGAGGTGTTTCGCTGGGAGGACCAGTGGCGCTCACTGGACGTCATCGAGTTCTTCCTCGAGGCCGGCTTCCTGCCACTGACCCGGGACGCCGAGTACAACCAGCACTACAACATCATTTTCGTGCGCGCCGACGTGTACGAGCGCCCCGACGTCTTGTGGTCGCACGAGCTGCACACCAACTACGTGACCCAGCACATGGGGGTGCGCCACGCGGACGAAGCGCCCGCAGCGGATCCGACCGACCAGCCCGACACCACCCGGCCCGACCGGCGCAGGAAGCCCTGGGGCCGCTCGAGCCGGGGATCGTGACCCTTCCCATCCTCGCCGGAAACCGTCCACCACCGCGGATGGGGGAGGATGGTCCGAGTGCCGGCGCGGGACGTCGTCGGGCAGCGAGAGGAATGGTCATGTTCACCGGCATCGTCGAGGAACGCGGAGTGGTCGTCGATCTGACGGTGACCGACGCGGACGCAGGTTCCGCCCGGCTGACGGTCAAGGGCCCGAAGGTCACCCAGGACGCCGGGCACGGTGATTCGATCGCCGTCTCCGGCGTGTGTCTGACGGTGGTCGACCGGAGCGCCGACACCTTCACCGTCGACGTGATGGCGGAGACTTTGAAGCGGTCGACGATCGGCGTGCTGAATCCGGGCGACGAGGTCAACCTGGAGCGTTCGGTGCAACCGACCACCCGGCTCGGCGGACACATCGTGCAGGGTCACGTCGACGGCACCGGAGTGGTCACCGTGCGGGTGGCGCACCCGGCCTACGACGAGATCAGGATCGCTGTCGGCCACGAGCTGGCCCGTTATCTGGCCGGCAAGGGCGCCATCGCGGTCGACGGCATCTCGCTGACGGTGATCGACGTGGTGGACAACGACGACGGAGCCGAGTTCGGCATCGGAGTGATCCCCGAGACGAGGTCGGCGACCACCATGGGCGCGACAAAGGTGGGGACCAGGGTGAACCTGGAGGTGGATGTGGTGGCCAAGTACGTGGAGCGGCTGCTAGCGGCCAGGGATCGGGAGAGCGCATGACCAGCACCAGCATCGACGCGGACACCGCCGACGGGGACGGAGCCCCGACCAGGGCGGCCGAGTCGATCGACCACCAGTTCGGGCGGGCGGGGATTCCGGTCGAATCGCCCGACGTCGCCGGCCGTGATCTGCCGGCCTGGAACCCGAACCGGGAGAAGACCCCGGGCGGTTTCGACACCATCGAGTTCGCGGTGGCCCAGATCGCCGCCGGCCGCGCCGTCGTCGTCGTCGACGACGAGGACCGGGAGAACGAGGGCGATCTGATTTTCGCCGCCGAGCTGGCCACCCCAGAGCTGGTGGCATTCACCGTCCGGTACTCGTCGGGCGTGATCTGTGTGCCGTTGACCGGCCCGGATTGCGAGCGGCTCGACCTGCCGCCGATGTACCGGGTCAACCAGGACCGTAAGGGCACCGCCTTCACCGTCACGGTGGATGCCAAGGACAACATCACCACCGGGATCTCCGCCCTCGAACGGACCAGGACGATCAAGCTGTTGGCGAACCCGTCGACGACATCTGACGACCTGACCCGGCCCGGCCACGTGTTCCCGCTGCGGGCACGGGAGGGCGGCGTGCTGGTTCGGCCCGGCCACACCGAGGCCGCCATGGACCTGACCGTGCTCGCCGGGCTCACTCCGGCCGGCGTGCTGTGCGAGATCGTCAATGACGACGGCACCATGGCACGGCTGCCCGAGCTGCGGGTGTTCGCACGTCGGCACCGGTTGGCGCTGATCTCGATCGCCGACCTGATCGCCTACCGCCGCGCGCGCGAGGTGCAGATCCGCAAGGTCGCCAATGCCCGACTTCCCTTGCCGCAGGGTGAGTTCCACGCCGTCGGCTACATCAGCACGGTCACCAACCGCGAGCTGATCGCGTTGGTCTACGGCGACATCGGTGACGGCCAGGATGTTCTCGTGCGCGTCCACTCCGAGTGCCTGACCGGCGACGTGCTGGGTTCGCTGCGCTGCGACTGCGGACCACAGCTGCACGCGGCCCTGCACGCGGTGGCGACCGAAGGTCGGGGCGTCGTGCTCTACATCCGGGGGCACGAGGGCCGCGGGATCGGCCTGCTGGACAAGCTCCGCGCCTACGAACTGCAGGACGAGGGCGCCGACACGGTGGACGCCAATCTTGCGCTCGGCCTGCCCAACGACGCCCGCGAGTACGGCACCGGCGCCCAGGTGCTCGCCGATCTCGGCATCTCGTCGATGCGATTGCTGACCAACAACCCGGCGAAGCGGGCCGGCCTCGAGGGTTACGGCCTGAAGATCATCGGCCGGGTGGCGCTTCCGGTGTCGGCCAATCCGGAGAACCTCCGCTACCTGACCACCAAGCGGGACCGGATGGGCCACGAACTCGCCGGGCTGGACACGCTTTACGGCGAGGGCCACGCCTAGCTGCAAGAAACCGGATAGCCCCGAAACCGGACCTGACCGAACCACGAAGGGAACTGCCCGATCATGAGCGGCGACGGACGACCGAAGCTGGAGGTTCCGCAGGCCAAGGGGCTGCGGGTCGGGGTCGTCGCGACCTCCTGGCACGGCGAGATCACCGACAGTCTGCTCGAGCGGGCCGTCGCGCTCGCCACCCTGGCCGAGGCCTCGACTCCGACAGTGGTCCGGGTGCCAGGTGCCATCGAGCTGCCGATCGTGGCGCAGGCGCTGGCCACCTCGCACGATGCCGTGGTCGCTCTCGGCGTGGTGATCCGAGGTGGCACACCGCATTTCGAGTACGTCTGCGATTCGGTGACGGCCGGGTTGACCCGGGTCGCCCTGGATTCCGGTGTGCCGGTCGGTAACGGCGTGCTGACCTGCGACACCCTCGACCAGGCGATCGCCCGCAGCGGAGCGCCGGGCTCCACCGAGGACAAGGGCGCGGAGGCGATGTCCGCCGCCCTGGCCACCGCACTGGTCCTGCGCGGCCTGCGAGGCCCGGCCGGACGGATGGGATTCGGCAGATGAGCAGTCCCGGTGCCGAGCCGGGTGGGACCCCGGCTCCGCACCCCACCACCGACCACGCGAAGGGCACCGGCCGGCCGCCGGTGCTGCTGCAGGTGCGGCCGAAGCGGATCACCATCTACGCCTCGATCGCGGCGGCGATCGTCGTCGCGTCGATGGTGATCGTCGGTCTGCTGCTGCGTGACACCAACGAAGGCGTGGAGTTCCGGACGTCGGATCAGGTCGGCCTGATCGGCGTGGGGTTGATCCTCGGTGGGGTGATCATGACGGCGGCCCGGCCGCGGTTGCGGGTCGACCGCACCGGGCTGTGGATCCGCAACGTCTTCGGGGAGTCGTTCACCCCCTGGCAGCTGGTCACCAGGCTGGCGTACCCGCAGGGAGCGCCCTGGGCGCAACTGATGATGCCGGACGACGAGGTCAAACCGGTGATGGCGATCCAGGCGATGGACCGCGGGCGCGCGGTGAAGGCGCTCGAGGAGGTCCGCGCGTTGCAGGCGACCTACGCTCCGCCGCCGCCGGTTCCACCCGCGCCGCGGACGCCCACGCAGGATCCGCCGCGTCCGCTGGGCAGGCTGGAGATCATCGACCGGGAGAAGGCCGCCGCCCGGGACCGCGATCGCGCTGCCAAGGCGGCGAAGCAGGCCCGGAAGGCCGGTGGCCGACCACCGGCCTCCTAGCTGCTTGCACGACCTGCGTTCGGGCGCGGATCTCGCCCTCGACCGACGCCATCATGACCGCGCCGGCCGTCTCGTTCGACTGACTGCGCGTGCCCGCATGATCACCGACGGAAACGGTTGGGCGCTCTCGGAATCGGTCCAGAAGACCGTCCTGCATTTTGTCGAGCGAACAACCGAAATTCGTCCTACGGTCACCTCAGTCGGCACATTCGCATCCGACGCAGGAGCAGCCGCAGCCGCCCCTGTCTCGCCTGCGATGCAGGAGCGGGCGCCGTCCTGCACTGCCGACCTGCCGCCGCCGCGCCCTTTCTGATCGGTGGTGTCCCAGCATGGCCCGAATAGACGTCAACGTGGACGGCGTACAGCGCTCCGACGAGGTGGAACCTCGACTGCTGCTGGTGCACTGGTTGCGCGACAAGATCGGCCTGGTCGGAACTCCGATGGGCTGCGACACCTCCAACTGCGGTGCCTGCACCGTCCTGCTGGACGGTCATTCGGTGAAATCCTGCAGCGTGCTTGCGGTCCAGGTCGACGGCAGCGAGATCACCACCATCCAGGGCCTGGCCAACGGTGACTGGCATCCGGTGCAGACCGCGTTCAAGGAATGCCATGGCTTGCAGTGCGGATACTGCACGCCCGGGATGGTGCTGGCCGCTGTCGATCTGCTCTCGGAGAACCCCGATCCGACGGACACCGAGATCCGGGAAGGCCTGGAGGGCAACATCTGTCGGTGCACCGGGTATCAGAACATCGTCAAGTCGGTGGCGCACGCTGCGGGTCTGATGAAGTCCGCCCAGTCGGATCAGCAGGATTCGGGACAGAAGGAGCTGGCCAAGTGACCGACATCGCCGACCAGAAAGCGGATTCCGCGACGACGACCGCGATCGGCCAGTCGGTCCGCCGCAAGGAGGACGGCCGGCTGCTCACCGGGACCACGAACTGGACCGACAACATCCAGTTGCCAGGCACCCTGCACATGCAGATCGTCCGCAGCCCGTTCGCGCACGCCAAGATCACCCGGATCGACCTGGCGCCGGCGTTGGCGATGCCCGGCGTTGTCGCGGCGTTCTCCGCCGCGGAACTGGGCGATGACAACGCCAAGGTGCTGTGCGTCTGGCCGGTCGTCGACGACATCGTGATGCCCGAATTCCCGTCTCTCGCGGTCGGCGAGGTGCGGCACGTCGGTGACTGTGTCGCCGTCGTCTTGGCGACCGACCGCTACCTGGCCGCGGACGCGGTCGAGGCGATCGAGGTCGACTACGAACCGCTACCCGCCGTTGTCGACATGGAGGCCGCGCTGGCCGACGGCGCCGACCTGGTGCACGAATCGGCCGGCACGAACCACTGCTACACCAAGCACTATGTCTGCGGTGACTACGAGAAGGCCGTCGCAGCATCAGATGTCGTCGTCAAGCGGCGTTTCGTCAATCAGCGGCTGATCCCGTCCCCGATGGAGACAAGGGCCGTCGTCGCCTCCCCGATGGGTACCAGCGGTGAGCTGACGATCTGGTCGGCGACCCAGATCCCGCACGTACTCAGGGTCGTGATGGCCCTGTCCACCGGCATCCCGGAGAACAAGCTGCGGGTGATCGCGCCCGACGTCGGTGGCGGGTTCGGCGGCAAGCTGCAGTTCTACCGGGAGGAGATCCTGGCCACGGTGATCGCGAACCGCCTCGGTCGTCCGGTGAAGTGGAGCGAGTCGCGGAGCGAGAACATGGTGGCGATGCACCACGGTCGCGATCAGATCCAGTTCATCGAGATGGCCGCGACCCGCGAGGGCAAGATTCTCGGGATGAAGGTCGAACTGCTGGCCAACATGGGTGCCTACCTGCAATTGCTGACCCCGGGGATCCCGGTGCTCGGTCAGTTCATGTTCAACGGCATCTACAAGATGGACGCCTACGACTGGAAGTCCACCGGCGTGTTCACGACGACGACTCCCACCGATGCCTATCGGGGAGCGGGGCGGCCCGAGGCGACGTTCGCCGTCGAACGGATGCTGGACGAGTTGGCCGTCGAACTCGACATCGAACCGATGGAATTGCGGAAGCGGAACTGGATCCAGCACGAGGAATTCCCGTACACCACGGTCGCCGGGCTGACCTACGACAGTGGCAATTACGAGGCCGCGACCGCCAGGGCGATGGAGCTGTTCGACTACGACGCGCTACGCACCGAGCAGGCCGCCCGTCGCGCGGCGGGCGATCCGGTCCAGCTGGGCATCGGCATCTCCACGTTCACCGAGATGTGCGGCCTCGCGCCGTCCCGAACCCTGTCGGCGTTGAAGTACGCGGCCGGTGGCTGGGAGCACTGCACGATCCGGATCCTGCCGACCGGCAAGGTCGAACTGGTGACCGGCACGTCCCCGCACGGGCAGGGCCATGCCACCGCCTGGAGCCAGATCGCCAGTGACTCACTGGGCATCCCGGTGGACGACATCGAGGTGATCTTCGGCGACACCAGGCACGCTCCGTACGGCATGGACACCTACGGGTCCCGGTCGCTGGCCGTCGGCGGGGTGGCGATCCTGCACGCGGCCGAGGCCGCCGTCGCCAAGGCCAGGGTGATCGCGGGTCACATGCTCGAAGCAAGCCCGGACGATCTGGAGTTCGTGGACGGATCGTTCCGGATCAAGGGTGATCCGGATTCGGCCAAGACGATCCAGTCCGTCGCCTGGGAGGCCTTCACCTCGCACGACCTGCCGGACGGCACCGATCCCAACCTGTTCGGCTCGTCGACGGTCGATCCCGGGGTGTTCTCCTATCCGCACGGCACCCACCTGTGCGCGGTCGAGGTGGACACCGAAACCGGGATGCCGAAGATCCGGTCGTACGTCGCCGTCGACGACGTCGGTGTGCAGATCAACCCGATGATCGTCGAGGGCCAGATCCACGGCGGCATCACCCAGGGCATCGCGCAGGCGTTGTGGGAGGGCGCCTTCTACGACGAGAACGGCAACCTGATCACCGCCTCGCTGGCCGACTACCTGCTGCCCACCGCACCGGACGTGCCGCTGTACGTCACCGACCGGACGGTCACCCCGTCCACCACCCACCCGTTGGGGACCAAGGGGGTGGGGGAGGCCGGCGCCATCGCCTCCACGCCGGCGGTGATGAACGGCATCATCGACGCGCTGCGGCATCTCGGCGTGAAGGACGTGTTGATGCCGGCCACCCCGCAGACCGTCTGGCGGGCGATCCAGGCGGCCTCGGCGAGTCCGGCCGCTGCCGCATCGGCTACCGGAGGCGCGTCATGATCCCGTCCTCGTTCGACTACGTCCGGCCGTCCACCGTGGACGAGGCCGTCTCCGCGCTCACCGAAGGCGGCGACGACGCCAAGATCATCACCGGTGGCCAGTCGCTACTGCCGCTGCTCCGGATCCGGCTGGCCGCACCCACGGTGCTGGTCGACTGCGGCCGGATCGCGGAGATGCGCGGGGTGTCCGAGGACGGCGGCGACCTCGTCATCGGCGCTGCGACCACCCACCACGACGTGTTGAACGACCCCCTGGTGAAACAGCACGCGCCGCTGCTCGCGTTGACCGCGGCCACCGTCGCCGACCCGGCCATCCGTCATCGCGGTACGTTCGGCGGGTCGCTGGCCCATGCCGATCCGGCCGGCGACATGCCAACGGCAGCACTGGCTCTGGACTGCACGATGATCGTCGCCGGCCCGTCCGGACGGCGGGAGGTCGCTGCGGCGGACTTCTTCGTCGACTACTTCACCAGCGATCTGAACTGGGACGAGGTGCTGGTGGCCGTCCGGGTGCCCAAGCTCGGGGCCGGCTGGAGTTACGACTACCAGAAGTTCCACCGGACGGCCCAGTCGTGGGCGATCGTCGGTGTCGCCGCTGCGGTGCGGCGGGACAACGGTTCCATCGCGGAGGCCAGGGTGGCCCTGACCAACATGGGCGCCACCCCGCTGCGGGCCTCGTCGGTGGAGTCGGCACTACAGGGTGTGGACGCAACGGCCGAAGCGATCGGAGCGGCATCGGCGGACGCCGCTGCCGGCACCCACCCGACCAGCGAACTGCACGCCGAGGCCGACTACCGCGAGCATCTGGCCCGGGTACTCACCAAGCGGGCGGTGATCGCCGCCGCCGGCGTCAGTTGATTCACGGATTCCCGGTGCCTACCCGGATTCGGCGTCGGGTGACCGGTCGACTGCACCCCTGCAGTCAAATTTGGCCCATGGCGTGCCCAAACGACTGCAGAGGGTTCAGTCGACTGCGACCAGGGGATGGCTCCATCGCTGAGCTGTCCACATTCGGGCCGCTCGATCCCTCCCGGCGGCCCGGCTGCTGTCAACTTCCAGGATGGATCCGGTTGCGTTCGCCAGATTCTTGGGCCTCGACGCCATCCTGGAGGGCCAGGACGGCGTTGTCCGCCGCGATCAGGCCGTCGCCGCCGGTGTGGACCGGGCGACGATCGACAACTCGATCCGTCGAGGACGGTGGATCCGGCTGTTTCCGCGGGTGTACCTCACCACCCGCAAGGCGCCGACGACGAGGGCACGGATCCGGGCCTGCTGGCTGTGGGCGGGAGATCATTCGGTGATCGCCGGGTCCGCCGCTGCCTGGTGGCTGGGATTGAATCCGGCCGTGCCGCGGACGATCTCGGTCGTCATTCCGCCGTCGACCAAGCGGAACCCGCAGCCCGATGTCCAGGTGATCCGGGGAATCGTCGACCCGCGGGATGCGGATTTTGAGGACTGGATCAAGGTGACCCGGGCGTCCCGCACCTGCCTGGATCTGGCCCGACGACAGGAGCCCGACCACCTCGAGACCGCACTTCGCCTGCGCAAGATCGACCCCGCGCGGTTGGAGCAGTCGCTGGATCGTGGGCGCGGCCGCCGAGGCCAATTGCGTGCGCGGATTGCCGTGGGGGAGGTATCGGACAACCCGTGGGCACCGAGTGAACGGTTGTTCCACGGACTTCTTCGTCAGGCAGGGATCACCGGCTGGGTCGCGAACGCGCCCGTGGTACTTCGCAGCGGGGTTCGCTACCCCGACGTGGCAATCGAGGACATCAAGCTGGCGATCGAGGTGGACGGTCGGGAGCATCACACCAGGGAGATCGACTTCGAGAACGACCGCGTCCGCAACAACCAGTTCGTCGAGGCGGGCTGGACCGTGCTGCACTTCACCTGGCGGCAGCTCACCCAGGAACCGGACGCCATGATCAGCGTCATTCGGGCCACCATCGCCCGACTCCGGCCGCCCTAGACCCGTCGTCGAGTTGTCGACTGCACCGTGAGCAGTCGTTCGACGGCCGATCCGACCCGTTTCGCCTGCTCAGGGTGCAATGGATCTCCCAGGGGCGGCATTCGGGCGGAGAGCGGTGGTGTCAGGGAAAGGCAGGCGCTATTCGCCGGGGCCCTTGCCCGGCTCGTCGGGGTGGATGGAGTACTCGCGGAAGGCGCCCTGCAACCCGGCGAGCCCGTCGCGGAAGGCCGCGGCGTGCGGGCCGAGGTCGGGGGCGGAGGCCTTGATCAACCCGGCGAGCGCGGTGATCAGCGTGCGGGCCTGGTCCAGGTCCCGGTGCGCCGGCCGGTCGGGGTTCTCCGAGGCCAGCCCGAGCTGCTCGGCAGCAGCGCTCATCAGCAGCACGGCGGCGCGGCTGATCACCTCGACCGCGGGGATGTCCACCAGCTCACGCGCGTCGTCGTCGGGGTCCGGCTGGTTCGACGTTCCGTCAGAGGTGCTCACGTCCTGTACGCTGTCATGTGCGACCAGCCTCCGCGCAAGTGGGGGAGCAAGTGGAGCCCGACTCCCACCCGAGCAGCCTCACGGCAGCCGGGTACCGGTCCATCGATGGAGACGTCGATGGCGCATGCCCGCACGCCGGGCGGGCGACGGAACGACCAGGGCTCTGCGTGTTCGCACGCAGGGCCCTTTTTGGCGTTCTGATCGAGAGATCGTCGGCAGTCGGACCCGAACGGCAGTACCAGCAGTAACACCAGATCAACCGTCTTCCAGGAGGACTCAATCAGCGTCGAGCCACGCATTAACGACAGGATCCGCGTTCCCGAGGTTCGCCTCGTCGGAGCCGAGGGTGAGCAGATCGGCATTGTTGCGATCGGCGAAGCCCTGCGACTGGCGCAGGAGGCCGATCTCGATCTCGTCGAGGTCGCCCCGGACGCCCGCCCACCCGTCTGCAAGCTCATGGACTACGGAAAGTTCAAGTACGAGAGCGCGCAGAAGGCCCGGGAAGCCAGACGCAACCAGGTCCTGACGGTCATCAAGGAAATGAAGCTCCGGCCGAAGATCGACTCGCACGACTACGAGACCAAGAAGGGTCACGTCGTGCGGTTCCTCAACGCCGGGGACAAGGTCAAGGTCACCATCATGTTCCGCGGTCGGGAGCAGTCCCGTCCCGAGCTCGGGTTCCGGTTGCTGCAGCGGCTCTCCGCCGATGTCGCCGAACTGGGATTCGTGGAAAGTGCGCCCAAGCAGGACGGTCGCAACATGATCATGGTTCTGGCCCCGCACAAGAAGCCTGGACAGCGTCACCCGCAGCCGGCAGGTCCGGCAGCGGAAACGGCCTGACCGGGTCCCCTCCTGGGGTGCGCTGCGGTGAGCCTTCGGGTTCGCCGCACTGCATGGTGCCCATCGAACGCCCGGAACGCATCGGTCCGGCGAGTTGTCCGCGGTCAGGACGAGCACGGAGACGAGCACGACCCGCCGACGCCGGGCCATGACGTTTGAGCACCACCTCAGTAGCGCAGCACGACGAGCAGCACCAGAGCACTGATCAAGCACGACGACAGCGAATGTGAGCGAAGAAGCCATGCCGAAGAACAAGACGCACTCCGGTACGAAGAAGCGGATCAAGGTCACCGGAACCGGTCGCCTGACCCATGCGGGATCGGGAAAGCGCCACAACCTGGAGAGCAAGCCGACCAGCCGCACCCGTCGCCTCGACGGTGCCAAGGAAGTTGCCAAGGTCGACGCCCCGCGTATCCGTCGGCTGCTCGGCATCTGAGCCCGAGGGTCCGCGGCGCCGCCCGCGCGACCTCCCCAGTCCCCATCCCGAAAGTCCCGAACCCGGCAGCGCGCACCACATCGCGGTCGCCGGGTCACGAAGTAGAAAGTCAGGTGTCCCGTGGCAAGAGTGAAACGGGCGGTCAACGCCCAGAAGAAGCGCCGTGTCGTCCTCGAGCGCGCCAGCGGTTACCGCGGCCAGCGGTCACGGCTGTACCGCAAGGCCAAGGAGCAGGGTCTGCACTCGCTCACTTACGCCTACAACGACCGGCGCAAGCGCAAGAACGACTTCCGCAAGCTGTGGATCACCCGGATCAACGCTGCCGCCCGCGCGCACGGGATGACCTACAACCGGTTCGTCCAGGGACTGAAGGTCGCCGGCGTCGAGGTCGACCGCAAGGTGCTCGCCGAGCTCGCCGTGTCGGACGAGGCCGCGTTCGCCGCGCTCGTGCTGATCGCTCGTGAGGCAGTCCCGTCGGTCGCCGACGGCAACGCCTCCGACTCGTCGCAGGACGCGGCCTGAGCCCGCAGTCCGACCGTCGTCGACGCCCGGCCGACTCCCCGTCGGCCGGGCGTTCTGCTGCCGTCACCACGACGGTCGCCGACGAGGTCGACGGGGCGGTGCTGACCGAGCGGTCGCCGCGGATCGTGGCCGCGCACCGGTTGCTGCGTCGTTCCCGGCGCACCGAGACCGGGGAGTTCCTGGCCGAGGGAGCCCCTGCGGTGACCGAGGCGATCGGCTACGCCCGGGAGCATCCGGGAGAGGTGCTGGAGCTGTTCGTCACCGAAGCGGCCGCCGCCAAGAACACGGCGCTGGTGCGCAGCGCGTTCGCGGCCAAGATCGAGGTCACCCAGGTGACCGAGAAGGCCGCTGCGGCGCTGTCCGACGCCGTCACCCCCCAGGGCCTGGTGGTCCGCTGCCTGCATCCACAGGTCAGCGTTGCCGATGTGTTGGCCGATTCGCCGACGCTGGTCGCTGTGCTGGTCGAGGCGAACGATCCCGGCAACGCCGGCACGGTGATCCGGTTGGCCGACGCGGCCGGTGCGGCCGGGGTGATCCTGGCCGGCGATTCCGTGGACGCCTTCAACCCCAAGACGATTCGGGCGTCGGCCGGCAGCGTGTTCCACCTGCCGGTGGCAAGGGCAGCCGACACCGCTGCCCTGCTCGACGAGCTCACTGCCGCCGGGATGTCCGTGCTGGCCACGACGGGTGGGGCGGAGCTGGATCTGGACGCCGCGGCGGCCGACAGGATCCTGGACCTGCCGACGGCCTGGTTGTTCGGTTCCGAGGCGCACGGGCTGCCGGATGAGGTGCTGGCGCGTGCCGATGAGGCGGTGCGGGTGCCCATCTACGGTCGCGCGGAGTCGCTGAACCTGGCGAGTGCGGCGGCGATCTGCCTCTACGCCTCCGCGAGCGCTCAGCGGCGCGCCGGCGGCGCTGTCGTCAGCGACTGAGCCGGCGGCCGGACTGAGGATGTCGACAGGCTGACGCAGGTCGACGGAAGGTCAGTGCCAGCCGTAGCGCTGACGGAGCCTGGCTTCCACCGCGGCGAACGACGCGGCCGGCAACCCGGCGGTCTCCCGGCGCATCCCACCCGGGTGCAGCCGGAACACCCGGTCGATGTTCACCCATGACGGTCGTCCGGCAGCGTCCCACTTGCCGGATCCGATCGGCACGAACTCGGCGTTGCCCTGGTGCGGCTTCGAGGTCAGCTGCACGGCGAGGTAGGTGCCGTTGCGTTCGGCGGCCACCACCAGCACCGGACGATCCTTGCCGCGACCGTCCCGCTCCTCGAACGGCACCCAGGTCCAGACCACCTCGCCCGGATCGGGAGCACCGTCGGTGGACGGCGAGTACGTCATCCGAACGGCACCGATCTTGCGGGGGTCGATCTCCACGGTCGCCGACTGACCCAACTGCCCGGGGGAGGGCATCTGCGGGGTGCCGGGCAGTTGCCCGGGTCTCGCGGCCGGCCCCGGCTTCACACCGGTTCGCGGCGCCGGGGGAGCCTTGGGCGTCGACGACAGCGCCGAGCGCAGCGCCTGTCCGATCCGGGAGAAGAAGGACGACATGTCCGCAGACCCTACCCAGGCAGGCCCGGGCCCTCGTCCGGCCGACCCCCCGCGGCGATCATCATCCTCGGCGCTGATCATCGTGCCAGTTTTGAGGTCGGCGTGGGTGGGACGGGCGGGACAGGAGTCGCCGACTTCATCCGCGCAGCCGTCCGCACCCGGTCGGCACCGGTACATCGGATTGCCGGGGGCTGGCAGACTGTCGGCATGCTCCCGACGCAAGGCTTCCCGGCGGGCCGGGGCGACCGGCGCCGATTTCCCGGGCCCGTGCCCGGGACGTGCCGCTGACCTTCGTCGCACGATCCGGGACGGGCGCCGACGCCGCGTCACGGGCCGATCGAGCCCGGACGCCTAGACTCCCTGCTGGCCACGGTGCGGAACCGAGCCGATCTGTCCACGCTCGACGGGCGATCGGTACCACCGGCGCCGAACCAGCACCGCCCACGCCCGGAAGGTCCGTATGTCCACCCCTGATTCCGCAGCCGTCCCTGCGTCCCCGGCCGCGACCCACCCCGATCCGCTCGACGGCGCTGCGCTACAGGCCGCGACCAGCGCCGCCCTCGACGCGATCGCTGCGGCCAAGAATCTTGACGAGCTGAAGGCCGCACGGTTGGCCCACGCCGGCGACCGGAGCCCGTTGGCCCTGGCGAACCGGGCCATCGCCGATCTGCCGAAGGCCGAGAAGGCCGGTGCGGGACGGCTGATCGGGCAGAGCCGCGGCCAGGTCAACAAGGCGATCGCCGCCCGGGAGGGCGTGCTGGTCGCCGAGCGGGACGCCCGGATCCTGGCCGAGGAAACCGTCGACGTCACACTGCCCTACGACCGGCAGCCGGTCGGCGCGAGGCATCCGATCTCCACCGTGATGGCGCAGATCGAGGACGTGTTCGTCGCGATGGGATGGGAGGTCGCGCAGGGCCCCGAACTCGAAGCCGAGTGGTTCAACTTCGATGCGCTGAACTTCCCCAAGGACCATCCGGCAAGGGCCATGCAGGACTCGTTCTACGTCGCCGAAGGACGCCGCAGCAGCGGGAACACCCCGCCGCAGCCAGGCACCGTCCTGGAAACCGGGCTGGTGCTGCGGACGCACACCTCCCCGGTTCAGGTGCGCACCATGCTGGATCGCGAACCACCGATCTATGTGGTCTGTCCCGGCCGGGTCTACCGGACCGACGAACTGGACACCACCCACACCCCCGTGTTCCACCAGGTCGAAGGCCTGGCGATCGACCGCCATCTCTCCATGGCCCACCTCAAGGGAACGCTCGACCATTTCGCCAGGGCCATGTTCGGCCCGGAGTCGCGGACCCGGTTGCGCCCGTCGTTCTTCCCGTTCACCGAACCCTCCGCCGAGATGGATGTCTACTTCCCGGACAAGAAGGGCGGCGCCGGCTGGGTGGAGTGGGGTGGCTGCGGCATGGTCGATCCGAACGTGCTGCGGTCCTGCGGCCTCGACCCGACGGTCTACAGCGGCTTCGCGTTCGGGATGGGCATCGAGCGCACCCTGCAGTTCCGCAACCAGATCCCCGACATGCGGGACCTGGTCGAGGGCGATGTCCGGTTCACCGCCGCCTTCGGATCGGAGGTCTGAGTCATGCATCTCTCTCTGGAATGGCTGGCCGGCGCGATCACCCTGCCGCCCGGGACGTCCACCGACGACGTCACCGACGCGTTGCTGCGCATCGGGTTCGAGGTCGAAGGGGTGCGCACCGTCCCTCCCACGACGGGTGGACTCGTGGTGGGCACCGTCCTGTCGATCGAGGAACTCACCGGGCTGAAGAAGCCGATCCGGTTCTGCACGGTCGACGTCGGACCCGGAAACGGTCCTGACGGCACCGACGAACCCCGCGGGATCATCTGCGGCGCCACCAACTTCGTGGTCGGCGACACCGTGGTGGTGGCATTGCCGGGGGCGGTGCTGCCCGGCGATTTCGCGATCGCCTCCCGCCAGACCTATGGCCGGATCTCCGACGGGATGATCTGCTCGACCCGGGAACTGGGGATCGGCACCGAGCACGACGGCATCCTGGTGATCGGCCCGATCGCACCGCCCGGCACCGATGCACGGGGCCTGATCGGCTCCGACGACGCCGTCGTCGAGCTGGCGATCACCCCGGACCGGGGTTACGCGCTGTCCATCCGCGGCCTCGCCCGGGAGATGGCGGCTGCCTTCGACCAGCCGTTCACCGACCCCGCCGCGCACGCCGTGCCGCCGCGGACGGAACCCGGCTGGCCGGTGACGATCGCCGACCCGATCGGCTGCGGCCGGTTCGTGACGGTTCGGGTGGCGGGCATCAATCCTGCAGCACCCAGCCCGTTCTGGTTGCGCCGCAGGCTGTCCGCGGCCGGAATCAGGTCCATCTCGCTGGCGGTCGATGTCACCAACTACGTCATGCTCGACCTGGGCCAGCCGTTGCACGCCTTCGACGCCGGGAAGTTGACCGGCCCGATCACGGTCCGCCGCGCCGCCGAGAGCGAGACCCTGCTGACGCTGGACGGCGTGAAGCGCACCCTGGTCGCCGACGATCTTGTCGTCGCCGACGAATCCGGGGTGATCTCGCTGGCCGGCGTCATGGGCGGTGAATCCACCGAGATCAGTTCCAGCACAACCACGGTGGTCATCGAAGCCGCCTATTGGGAGCCGACCGTCATCGCCCGGACCGCGCGTCGCCACCGGCTGCCGAGCGAGGCCTCGCGGCGCTTCGAACGGGCTGTCGACCCCTGGGTGGCGGTGGTTGCCGCAGAGGCGGCCGCCGAGCTGCTGGTCCGGTACGGCGGCGGAATGATCGTCGGCCGGTCCGATGTGGCCGGGAACCCGTTGCCGCAGAGCGTCATCGAGTTGCCGCTCGGCGAATCTCAGCGACTCACCGGCCGACCGTACGAGCCGGCGGTGATCGCCCGTCGCCTGCAACAGGTCGGCTGTTCGGTCACCGACGGTCCGCCTGGGGCATTGACGGTTGTCCCGCCCAGTTGGCGACCCGATCTCACCCGGCCCGCCGATCTGGTCGAGGAAGTGGCCCGGCTCGAGGGGTTCGACACCATCCCGTCCGTGCTGCCGCAGGCCCCGGCCGGCACCGGGCTGACAGCGGGGCAGCGTCGGGAGCGGTTGATCGCGCACGATCTGGCCTCGGCCGGGCTCACCGAAGTGCTGTCCTTCCCGTTCATCGGGACCGGCGAGTTGGACGGACTCGGACTACCCGATGACGACATCCGCCGCGCGGCGGTGGCACTGGCCAATCCACTCGACGCCGAGCGCGCGCTGATGCGCACCACCCTGCTCCCGGGTCTGTTGGATACCGTGCTGCGCAATCTGTCTCGCGGCACCAGGGACCTGCTGGTGTTCGAGATCGGGTCGGTGTTCCTGCCCCGCAGTAACGCCCCGCAGCCACCGGATCCCGCGGTCGACCGCAAACCGGATGCCGCGACGCTGGCCCTGCTCAACGCCGCGCTGCCGAACCAACCCATCCACCTGGCGATCGTGCTGGCTGGATCCGCCGAACACCCTGGTTGGTGGGGCAGTGGTCGGCCGGCGGGGTGGGCGGATGCGATCGAATTCGCGCGCCGGGTCGCTGCTGTCGCCGGGGTGGACGTCCGGGTGGTCCCCGCCGATCAGCCGCCGTGGCATCCCGGACGCTGCGCGAGCATCCGGGTGGGGGACTGGCCGATCGGGTACGCCGGCGAGCTGGCCCCTGCGGTGATCGAACGGCTGGGCCTGCCACCGCGGACGGCGGCGATCGAGCTCAACCTGGACGGCCTGCCGCAGCGCCGGCCACCGGTGGCACCGGTGATCAGCCCCTACCCGCCGGTGCATCTGGACGTGGCGCTGGTCGTCGACGCTGGGGTGCCGGCCGGCGCGGTGACCGATGCGCTGCACGACGGCGGCGGGGAGCTCCTGGAGTCCGTCCGGCTGTTCGACGTCTACACCGGGGACCAGGTGGGCGAGGGACGGAAGTCGCTGGCCTTTGCGATGGTGGTCCGGGCCCCGGACCGGACGCTGACCGCTGCCGATGCGACCGGAGTCCGGGACGCGGCGGTCGCGGTGGCGGCCGACCGGGTGGGCGCAATCCTGCGCGGCTGACGGGCAAACCGACCGGCGGCGGATGATCACATCCCGGGAAGAAGTGGTGTTGCCGGGTGACCCGGATTCTTCCCGGACGGTGATCTTCCTGCCACGACAGATGTCCACATCACCGCTCCGGTTCGTGGTGAGCCGCGTCGGGGTGCCACCATGTCCCCATGCCCCTGAAGCAACCGACCGACCTGGTCCGGAAGATCGAGAAGTCGGGCTACTACCCGGCGCTGGTCGCGGACGTCCTTGACATCGCGCTGGCCGGCGAGGAGGTGCTCGCGCACCTGGTGCACGGCGAGACGACGTTCGACCTGGACACGATCCGCCGGCACCTCTCGGTGGTGGTGCTGACCCCTGGTCGGCTGATCTTCGTCCACGCCGACGACCACGGCGGCGACGAGGAACACGGTGACGAGGCCCACGGCATCGCCACCAGCGAGTCGGTGCCGCTGTCCGCCGTCCGGTCGGTGATGGTTGCGCACGTGGTGCCCAATCCGGAGAAGTACCGGCCGGGCACCTTGGGTCGGGAGTTGACCCTGACCATCGGGTGGGGCGCGGTCTCCCGGATCGATCTGGAGCCGGCGACCTGTGGCGATCCGCAGTGCGAGGCCGACCACGGGATGACCGGCAGCATCACCGCCGACGACCTGTCCCTGCGGATCAGTGCGGACGCCGAGGGTGAGACCGCGCTGCAGGACGGCGTGGCCTTCGCCAAGGCGCTTTCCTCGATGACCGCCGCCGCGCATCGGAGGTGACCGACCCGCCCGGACAGTCGGCCGCCGTTTCGGCGCCGATGGTTCCGTTGTACGACGAGGCGAGTCTCGGGGCCGTGATGCCGGGAGTCGCGGCAGCGCTGGGCATCCTCATCGGGCGACCGGCGATCGAGTTGCCGGCAGCCCCCCGGGTGTGCGTGGTGCTCATCGACGGGCTCGGTCATCAGCTGCTCGAGCAGGAGGCCCGCCAGGCGCCCTTCCTCGGGTCCCTGCTCGCCGACGGCCGGGTGCTGAGCGCGGGCTGCCCGAGCACCACCGCCACCTCGCTGGGATCGTTCGGCACCGGCCTGCCGCCCGGTCAGCACGGCCTGGCCGGCTACGAGGTGATGGACCCTGACCGCGGCGTCCTGCTCAACGAGTTGCGCTGGGATCCGGCCACGGATCCGTTGCGATGGCAGCCGTTTCCCACCGTGTTCGAGGAACTGGCGGCGGCCGGGGTTCACGTCACCCAGATCGGCAACCCGGAATTCGCCGGATCCGGGCTGACCACCGCCGCGCTGCGCGGTGGCTCCTTCGTCGGCGCCAAACGCCTGCACTCCCGGGTGGAGATCGCGGTGGACGCGCTTTCCCGTCCCGGTTCCGGCGTCGCTTACCTCTATTGGGGCGACGTCGACGGAGCCGGGCACGTCCACGGCTGGCGGTCCCCCGAGTGGCGGCGCACGCTGCGCCGCACCGACCGGGAGCTGGCCCGGTTGGCCCGCACCCTGCCGCCCGGCACGCTGCTGCTGATCACCGCCGACCACGGGATGATCGACGTGCCGCACACCGAGCGGATGGACCTGGCCGACACCCCTTGGCTCTGTCAGGACGTCACCGTGCTCGGTGGGGAGGGGCGGTTCGCCCAGCTCTACTGCCGACCGGATGCCACCGAGCAGGATGTCGGCGCAGTAGCGGACCGGCTGACCGACGCGGTCGGTGACCGGGCCTGGGTCCGCACGCGCCGTCAGGCGATCGATCTGGGCTGGTTCGGTCCCACCCGGGAAGCCGTCCGACCCAGGTTCGGCGACGTGATCGTGGCCGGGATCGGACCGTTCACCCTGGTCGACTCCCGGACGGCCAGGCCGCAGGTGCTCAAGTTGATCGGGCAGCACGGTTCGTTGACGGCGGCCGAGCAGCAGGTGCCGCTGCTGATCGACATCGTCTGAGCGCCCCGGACTCACTCAGCTCCCAGCGGCGGCCGCCCGCTGGCCGATGACCATCACGTTGCCGTCGGGGTCGGTCACCCGCGCGACCCGCTCACCCCACGGCTGATCCTCGGGCTCCGACAGCACCGGAACCCCGGCAGCGCTGAGGTCTGCAACGGCCCGATCACAGTCGTCGGTGTACAGCCACAGCGAGAAACGTTGAGCAGCAGCGTCTTCGCTGGAATCGGGTGCCCAACCGATGCCGATGTGATTGCGGCCGATGTTGACCCCGACGTAGACGGCGGGCCCGTCGTCGGGGAATTGGAACTCCACCGTCCCGCCGAGCAGGTCACGGTAGAAGGTCAGCGAACGATCCAGATCGCGGGTGGTCAGAATAGGGAACATCTCGGTGAACATTCCTCAGTTCCTTCCGTCGGTCGGATGGGCCACGGGGTGTTGACAGTGCAGACGGACCAGGCAATGGAGTTTCGACAGCAGACACCGGTCACTCAGGCCGGGTGAACTCGGCTCGCCAATGAGGCCCGAAGCTCGCCGAAGGGCTCTGTACCGCCTCGATGCGCACCGTCTCCACGCCGTCCACGGCGAAGTCGTCCACTTCGCTGCGGTGCAGTGGCCACGGCGGGCCGTCCGCCGGTTCCTCGATGTTCTCCCGTGCGGCCTGGATGGCGATCAGCGTTCCGCCGGGCGCCAGCAATCCGCCGATAGCGGCGGCGATGTCCCTTCGGAGTCGGAGCGGCAGCGCCTGCACGGTGTAGATCTCCACCACCAGGTCGAAGGCGCGCCGCCACTCGGCAGGCTGGTCGAGCGCGTCCGCTTGCCGGTAGTGCACCGGCGAATCGGGATGCCGGCTGCGGGCGATGCTGACGGCCGAGTCGCTGATGTCGAAGCCGACGGTGTCGAAGCCCAGCGCCGCAAGGTGTTCGGCCTCCATCCCGAGGCCGCAGCCGACGACGACGGCCCGCCGGCCCGCGCCGTTCACGCCCTTGGCTGCCGTCCACTCGGTGAGCAGCGGGTTCGCCGCGTCCCTGTCCCACGGCACCGCGGACTGACCGCGCAACGCGCTGGCGTAGAGCCGTTCGAACCAGGCGGTCGGCTCGCCGGCGGCGACCGCGTTGGCGGCCAACAGGTCCGCGCGTTGTGGCCAGTTCGGCGAGCTGACGGTGGTGATCGCCGCCAGCACGTCGTCCCACACCCTCTGCGGCAGTTCGTGACCCGTGTGCGCCAAGGTCACCAGCGCCGCCCCGTGGATCTCCCGGGCCAGAGTCGCACCGTGCTGGAGCGGGAACAGCGGGTCCTCATCGCCGTGGATGACCACCGTCGGCGCGGTGATCTCGCCCAACCGGTGACGCCAGGATCCGCCGCCCTCCGCCAGTCCGTGATTGGTCAGGCTGGAGGAGATGCTGCTGGTGCGATCGACAGCCCGGCCGGCGACCACCCGGATCGCCTCGTCGTCGAACGGCACCGATCGGGCGGCATACGGCCGGCAGGACTCCACGATGTAGTCGACGACGGCATCGCGGTCGGTGAAGTCGGGCTCCGGCGGGGGATTGTCGAAGCTGTCCCGCAGCTCGGGTGAGATCGGCGGCAGGTCGGCGTCACCGGCGCCGGCGGACGTCGAGATCAGGGTCAGCGAATCGACCAGTTCGGGTCGGGAAAGTGCCAGGACCTGCGCGAGCGCGCCGCCCATGGAGATCCCGACGACGTGCGCGCTCGGACACTGCAGCGCCTCCAACACACCTGCGGCATCAGCCACCAGATCGTCGGCGCTGTAACCAGGGGACCCCGGCGGATAACTCACCGAGCGTCCGGTGTCCCGATGGTCGTAGCGGATGACGAACCGACCGGCCGCCGCGAGCCGCCGGCAGAACTCGGGCTCCCACCAGTCCATCGATGACGTCATCCCGGCGATCAGCAGGACGGTCGGGTTGTCGGGGTCACCGAACGTGTCCACACAGATGTCGACCCCGTTGGCCAGGACGACCTGTTCGTCGCTCACATGCACCTCCATGTTCTGGACCTCTTCTGGTGACATCCCATCGTCCGTCATGTCGACGGTCGAGGCGTGTTGGATAGTCATGCGGTGATCTGTATAGTCCCAGCCGAGATCTGTTCGGGTTGGCAGGAGAAGGGCAAAGCGATGACCTACCGGGTGGCGGTGGCCGGTGCCAGTGGCTATGCCGGCGGTGAGGTGCTGCGCCTGCTCCTGGGCCACCCCGAGATCACCATCGGCGCCCTGACGGCGCACAGCAGCGCCGGTGAGCGGTTGGGTCTGCATCAGCCGCATCTGCTGCCGCTCGCCGACCGGCTGATCGAGCCGACGACGCCGGAGACCCTCGCCGGGCACGATGCCGTCTTCCTCGCCCTGCCGCACGGTCAGTCGCACGAGCTGGCCGCTCAGTTGGGCGCCGACGTCCTGGTGATCGACTGCGGAGCCGACCATCGCCTCACCGATCCGGTTGCGTGGGAACAGTTCTACGGCGGCACCCATCCGGGTTCGTGGCCCTACGGTATGCCGGAGTTGCCGAACGGTCGGGTCGCGCTGCAGGGCACCAAGCGGGTCGCCGTGCCCGGCTGCTATCCGACGACGGCCTCATTGGCGATGGCGCCCGCGTTGGCCGCCGATCTGGTCGAACCCGACATCGTCGTGGTCGCGGCGTCCGGGACGTCTGGGGCGGGCAAATCGCCGAAGGTCAACCTGCTCGGCTCGGAAGTCATGGGGTCGGCATCGGCGTACGGGGTCGGCGGCGTCCACCGGCACACCCCGGAGATGGTGCAGAACCTGACTGCGGCGGCCGGCGTGCCCGTCACCGTGTCGTTCACCCCCGTGTTGGTGCCGATGTCCCGAGGGATCCTGGCCACCGTCAGCGCACCTGCCAAGCCGGATGTCGACGTCGACGACGTCCGGGATGTCTACCAGAAGGCTTATGCCGACGAGCCTTTCGTCCATCTGCTGCCAGCCGGTCAGTGGCCGACAACCGCGGCCACGCTCGGCGCGAACACCGTCCTGCTGCAGGTCGCGGTGGACCGGGCCGCCGGCAGGGTGGTCGTCATCGCCGCGCTGGACAACCTGACCAAGGGCACCGCCGGCGCCGCCGTGCAGTGCCTGAACATCGCCCTTGGCCTGCCCGAGACGACGGGCCTGTCGACCGTGGGAGTGGCGCCGTGACAGCACCGATCGACACCAATGTCGGCGTGACGGCCGCCGCCGGATTCCGGGCCGCCGGGGTGACTGCCGGGTTGAAATCGTCCGGCCAGCCGGACGTCGCCGTCGTGATCAACGACGGCCCCCGGTTCACCGCGGCCGGCGTCTTCACCAGCAACCGGGTCAGGGCGGCGCCGGTGCGCTGGTGCGAACAGATCCTGGACGGTCCGGGGGCGGAACTGAACGCGGTCGTGCTGAACTCCGGTGGCGCGAATGCCTGCACCGGGGCCGAAGGCTACGTCGACACCGTCGCCACCGCAGAGCATCTGGCCGCACTCCTGCAGATCGAGGCGTCACGGGTGGCGGTTGCGTCGACCGGGCTGATCGGCCTGCGGCTGCCGATGGACCTCCTGCTGCCCGGCATCGACGAGGCGGTGCGGACGGCCGGCCCCACGGCCGGCCTGGATGCCGCGACGGCGATCATGACCACCGATTCGGTGCCCAAGACGGCTCAGGTGAGCGTCGGTGGTATCACCGTCGGCGGGATGGCCAAGGGTGCCGGCATGTTGGCCCCCGGTCTGGCCACGATGCTGGTGGTGCTGACCACGGACGCGGTCGCCGACTCCGCGGTCCTGGACGCTGCGCTCCGGGCGGCGACCCGGGTGTCGTTCGACCGGTTGGATTCGGACGGCGCCATGTCCACCAACGACACGGTGCTGCTGCTCGCCTCCGGTGCTGCGGGAATCGAGCCCGACGCCGAACTGCTCGGCGCCGCGGTGACCAGAGTGTGTACCGACCTGGCGCGGCAGTTGCTCGCCGACGCGGAGGGTTCCACCAAGGAGATCGAGATCGAGGTGGTGCACGCCGTGACCGAGGACGATGCGGTCGAGGTGGGCCGGGCGGTCGCCCGGAACAACCTGGTGAAGACCGCCTTCTTCGGTCAGGACGCGAACTGGGGTCGGATCCTCGCCGCCGTCGGCACCGTCGGGACACACGTGGCCTTCGACGCCGACGCGATCGACGTTGCGATCAACGGCGTCTGGATCTGCCGCGGCGGCGCCACCGGCGAGGATCGGGACGGCGTCGACCTCACCGGACGTGCCGCGCACGTGATCATCGACCTGCACGCCGGGACCGAGACGGCGACCATCCTGACGAACGACCTCTCGCATGCGTACGTCCACGAGAACTCGGCGTACTCGACATGACGGACACCTCGGCGGCCGACGTCGACCAGTCCGAGACCAGCCACGCTGCCACACGTGTCGAGCCCCGGCGGCAGTCCGACCTGGAGGGTGCCAGGGAGCGGGCCGCGATCCTGGCCGGAACCCTGCCGTGGCTGCGCCGGTTCGCGGGGTCGATCGTGGTGGTCAAGTACGGCGGCAACGCGATGACCGACGACGCCCTCAAGGCAGCCTTCGCTGCCGACATGGTGTATCTGCGCACGGTGGGGCTGCGGCCGGTCGTGGTGCACGGCGGCGGTCCGCAGATCAGCGCCATGCTCAGCAGACTCGGCCTGGCCGGAGAGTTCAAGGGTGGTTTCCGGGTGACCACCCCCGACACCATGGATGTCGTCCGGATGGTGCTGGTCGGTCAGGTCGGCCGGGAGTTGGTCGGGCTGATCAATTCGCACGGTCCGCTGGCCGTCGGCATGTCCGGTGAGGACGCGGGACTGTTCACCGCGGCCCGCCGGACGGTGCTGGTCGACGGAGTCGCCACCGACATCGGTTTGGTCGGCGATGTTGTCGATGTGAACCCGGACGCGGTCATCGACCTGATGGACGCCGGCCGGATCCCGGTGGTGTCCACCGTCGCCCCCGATGTCGACGGCGTGGTGCACAACGTCAATGCCGACACCGCTGCGGCCGCACTGGCAATCGCGTTGGGCGCCACCAAACTGGTGATGCTCACCGACGTCGAGGGCCTCTACGCGAACTGGCCGGACCGGCAGTCGCTGCTGTCCCGGGTGTCGGCTGATGCCCTGGAAGAGATGCTGCCGAGGCTGGAGTCGGGGATGGTGCCGAAGATGGAGGGCTGCCTGCGGGCGGTGCGCGGCGGTGTCGCCGCCGCCCACGTCATCGACGGTCGCATCCCGCATTCGGTCCTGCTGGAGATCGTCACCACCGAAGGGGTCGGCACCATGGTCGTCCCGAATCTGGAGAACCCGTCATGACGACAACGGAAAGTGTTGCAGTGCAGGACAAGTCCAACAATCAACTGGCAGCGCAGCGCTGGTCGCACGCCCTGATGGACAATTTCGGCGTGCCGCCGGTGGAGCTGGTCAGCGGCCAGGGCGCGGTGGTCACCGATGCCGACGGCAAGCAGTACCTCGACCTGCTGGGCGGCATCGCGGTCAACGCTCTCGGCCACGCCCACCCGGCGGTGGTGAAGGCGGTCTCCGAGCAGATCGCCACCCTCGGTCACGTGTCGAACTTCTTCACCCATCCGACGGTGCTCACCCTTGCGGAACGGCTGCTGGACATCTGCGGTGCGCGGGAAAACGGGCGGGTCATCTTCTGCAACTCCGGCGCCGAGGCCAACGAGGCCGCCTTCAAGATGGCCCGGCGCACCGGTCGGCCGCGGATCATCGCCTGCGAGGGGGCCTTCCACGGGCGCACCATGGGCGCGCTGGCACTGACCGGCCAGCCGGCCAAGCGGGTGCCCTTCGAGCCGATGCCGGCCGGCGTGGAATTCGTTCCCTACGGCGACATCCCGGCCCTGCGGGCGGCGGTGGACGACACCGTGGCCGCGGTTTTCCTGGAGCCGATCCTGGGTGAGGCCGGGGTGGTACCGGCGCCGGACGGCTACCTGGCCGCTGCCCGGGCGATCACCGCCGAACACGGCACGCTGCTGGTGATCGACGAGGTGCAGACCGGCATCGGACGCACGGGGAGCTGGCTGGCGCACAGCCGGTCCGGAATCGTGCCCGATGTGATCACCCTGGCCAAGGGTCTGGGCGGCGGCCTGCCGATCGGCGCTGCGGTCGGTATCGGCGCGGCCGCCCACCTGTTGCAGCCCGGCGAACACGGCTCGACCTTCGCCGGGAATCCGGTCTGCGCGGCGGCCGCGTTGGCCGTACTCGACACCATCGTCGCCGACAATCTTCTCGACCATGTCGACGCACTGGGCAAGCACATCGCCACCGGTGTCGAGGATCTCGACCATCCGCTGATCGACCACGTACGCGGTACCGGCCTGCTGCTGGGCATCGTGCTGACCGAGAACCTTGCCCCGGCAGCTGCTCTCGCGGCCCGCGAGGCGGGCTTCATCATCAATGCGCCGGCACCCGGGGTGCTCCGGCTGGCCCCGCCGTTGATCCTGACCACCGAGCAGGCCGACTCGTTCGTCGAGTCACTGCCCGACATCCTGCGGACCGCGAACCCGCCGGCCGCCACCGGAAAGGCCCTGTGATGACCACCCTTTCGCTGACCGACCTGGTGACGACGGACGGCCCGACGCCGACCTCACCGCTGCGGCATTTTCTCCGCGATGACGACCTGTCGCCGGCGGAACTGGCAACGGTGCTGGACCTGGCGGATCGCTTCAAGGCCGACCGCAGCGGCTTCCGGCCGCTGACCGGCAAGTCCGTCGCCGTCATCTTCGAGAAGAACTCCACCCGGACCAGGCTCTCGTTCGAGGTGGGCATCGCCCAGCTCGGCGGTCAACCGGTGATCGTGGACGGACGGATGTCCCAGTTGGGCCGGGAGGAGACCATCGAGGACACCTCGCGGGTGCTGTCCCGGTATGTCGACGCGGTTGCCATCCGCACCTTTGCCCAGCGCCGGATCAACGCCCTGGCCAGCACCTCGAGTGTCCCGGTCATCAACGCACTGACCGACGAATTCCACCCCTGCCAGGTGCTCGCCGACCTGCAGACGATCCGCGAACGCCGCGGCCGGCTGGCCGGACTGACCCTGACCTACCTCGGCGACGGAGCCAACAACATGGCGCACTCGCTGATGGTCGGCGGGGCGAATGCCGGTATGACGGTGCGGATCTCGTCACCGGCCGGGTTCGACCCGAACGCAGACATCCTGCTGGACGCCAAGAAGCGGGCCGCCGAGACCGGCGGCGCGATCGAGCTGGTCTCCGATCCACAGGCCGCGGCGGACGGAGCGGACGTCCTGGTCACCGACACCTGGACCTCGATGGGGCAGGAGAACGACGGCCTCGACCGGGTCGGGCCGTTCCGCCCGTACCAGGTCAACGCCCAGTTGTTGGCGCGCGCCGGGGACGACGTGATCGTGCTGCACTGCCTGCCAGCCCACCGCGGCTGGGAGATCACCGACGAGGTTCTCGACGGTCCGAGCTCGGCGGTCTGGGACGAGGCGGAGAACAGACTGCATGCGCAGAAGGCGTTGCTGGTCTTCCTGCTGGCACAGCAGACGGGTGCCGATCCGGCGGTGTCCGGTTGACCGCCGGTAGCGCGCTGGTCACCAAGGCCGCCCGGCACGGCCGGATCACCGAGCTGATCCGCTCCCACGAGATCCGTTCCCAGACGGACCTTCTGGTTCTGCTCGGGGACGGCGGCATTTCGGTCACCCAGGCAACACTGTCGCGTGACCTGGAGGAACTCGGCGCCGTCAAATTGCGCGGGGTGGACGGTGGGGCACCGATCTATCGCATTCCGGAGGACGGCGGCCCGCGGCCGATGGCCGGCGGGACGTCCCGGCTCGCCCGGTTGTTGGGCGAGCTGCTGCTCTCCTACGAGGGCTCGGCGAACCTGGCCGTGCTGCGCACCCCGCCGGGCGCCGCCCAGTTTCTGGCCTCCGCCATCGACCGCGCCGGGTTGGCCGACATCGCCGGCACCATCGCCGGTGACGACACCATCCTGGTGGTCGCCCGTGACGGGCTGACCGGCGCCGAGGTCGGCCGCACGCTGGCCGGATATGCCGCCGGGGACGCCTGATCGGGCGCCCTCGCCACGCGTCACCCGGGCTCATGTGAACCACCGTCGGCCGCCACCTTGGCGGCCCGACCCGCACAGATAGGCTCCCACCTCGTGTCCAAAGTTCTTGAGTCGCTGCCCAAGGGGCAGAAGGTCGGTATCGCGTTCTCGGGCGGTCTGGACACCTCGGTGGCCGTGGCCTGGATGCGGGAGAACGGCGCCGTGCCCTGCGCATACACGGCCGACCTCGGCCAGTACGACGAACCGGACCTGTCCGGTGTCCCGGACCGAGCGGCGCGAGTACGGCGCCGAGATCGCCCGCATCGTCGACTGTCGCGACGCGCTGGTCGAGGAGGGGCTCGTCGCGCTGGCCTGCGGCGCCTTCCACATCCGGTCGGCGGGGCTGACCTACTTCAACACCACCCCGCTCGGCCGGGCCGTCACCGGCACCCTGCTGGTCCGCGCCATGGCCGACGACGAGGTCGACATCTGGGGCGACGGGTCGACCTACAAGGGCAACGACATCGAGCGGTTCTACCGCTACGGCCTGCTGGCCAACCCGCGGCTCCGCATCTACAAGCCGTGGCTGGACCGGCAGTTCGTCGAGGAGCTGGGCGGCCGGGCCGAGATGAGCGAATGGTTGCTGGCCCGCAACCTGCCCTACCGGGCCTCCACCGAAAAGGCGTACTCCACCGACGCCAACATCTGGGGCGCCACCCACGAAGCCAAGCGGCTCGAGCACCTCGACGCCTCCGTCGAGATCGTCCAGCCGATCATGGGCGTTGCGCACTGGGACCAATCGGTGGCGATCGTGCCGGAGGACGTCGCCGTGGCGTTCGAGCGCGGCCGGCCGGTCGCGATCAACGGGGTCCAGCTCGACCCGGTCGACCTGGTGCTGGAGGCCAACGCCATCGGTGGCCGGCACGGCCTCGGGATGAGCGACCAGATCGAGAACCGCATCATCGAGGCCAAGTCGCGCGGGATCTACGAGGCGCCCGGCATGGCGCTGCTGTTCATCGCCTATGAACGGCTGGTCAATGCCATCCACAACGAAGACACCGTGGCGTCCTATCACGACCAGGGCCGGCGGCTGGGCCGGTTGCTGTACGAGGGCCGCTGGCTGGACCCACAGAGTCTGATGCTGCGCGAGTCGCTGCAGCGCTGGGTCGGCTCGGCGATCACCGGGTCGGTCACCCTTCGGCTGCGTCGCGGCAACGACTACACGATCGTCGACACCACCGGACCACAGCTGTCCTACCACCCGGAGAAGCTCTCGATGGAGCGGGTGGCAGAGGCCGCGTTCGGTCCCGCCGACCGGATCGGTCAACTGACCATGCGGAACCTCGACATCGCCGACACCCGGGCCAAGCTCGAGCTGTACGCCGGGTTGGGTCAACTGGATACCGAGCAGACGTTGGTCGGCACCCTTCGCCCCGGTCAGGCCGAGGCCATCGCCAACCAACCGTCATCGACGGATGAGGAGCTCGAGCAAGCCATCGAGCAGGCCAACGAGAACGCGGCGATGGACGCCGGGACCGACTGACCGATGACCGAAAACCCCTCTGGAGAAACCACTTCGGCGACCGCGGCGACGCCGCTGTGGGGCGGCCGGTTCGCATCCGGCCCGTCTCCGGAGATGGAAGCCCTGTCCGTCAGCACCCATTTCGACTGGGTGCTCGCCCCGTACGACATCGCCGGTTCGAAGGCCCACGCCAGGGTGCTGCATGCGGCCGGGCTGCTGAGCCACCTCGAGTTGTCCTCCATGCTGTCGGCACTCGACGATCTCGCACAGGACGTCGAGGTGGGCCGGTTCGCACCGGTGCCGGCCGACGAGGACGTGCATTCCGCACTGGAACGCGGTCTGCTCGACCGGGCCGGCGCCGAGCTCGGCGGGAAGCTGCGGGCGGGCCGCTCCCGCAATGACCAGGTCGCGACGCTCTACCGGATGTACCTGCGCGACCGGGCCAGGTCGGTGGCCAGGCTGGTCACCGATCTGCAAGGCGCGCTGGTCGGACAGGCTGCCGCCCATCCGGATGCGGCGATGCCCGGCCGGACGCACTTCCAGCATGCCCAGCCGGTGCTGCTGGCCCATCACCTGGCCGCCCACGCGCAGGCGCTGGCTCGCGATGTCGACCGGATCCGGGATTGGGATCGCCGGGCCGCGGTGTCACCGTACGGATCCGGCGCGCTGGCCGGATCCTCGCTGGGTCTCGATCCGGCCGCGGTAGCAGCCGAACTGGGCTTCACCTCGTCGTCGGAGAACTCGATCGACGGCACGGCCTCCCGGGATTTCGCCGCCGAGCTCGCGTTCGTGCTGGCGATGCTGGCGGTCGACATCTCCCGGTGGGCCGAGGAGGTCATCGTCTTCACCACCGCCGAATTCGGCTATGCGAGGCTGCACGACGCCTTTGCCACCGGATCGTCGATCATGCCGCAGAAGAAGAATCCCGACATCGCCGAGCTGGCGAGGGGAAAGGCCGGCAGGTTGATCGGTAACCTGGCCGGGCTGCTGGCCACCCTCAAGGGGTTGCCGTTGGCCTACAACCGGGACCTGCAGGAGGACAAGGAGCCGCTGATCGACTCGGTGGCCCAGCTGGAACTGTTGCTGCCGGCGGTGACCGGAATGACCGCGACGCTGACCTTCGACACCGAGCGGATGGCCGCGATGGCGCCCGCCGGATTTTCCCTGGCCACGGATATTGCGGAATGGCTTGTCCGGCAGGGTATTCCGTTCCGGGTGGCGCACGAGGTGGCGGGCGAGTGTGTCGCGCTTGCCGAATCGAGCGGCCGTGAGCTCGACGAACTGACCGACGCGGAATTCGCCGGGATCAACTCTGCGCTGACCCCGGCGGTGCGGGACGTGCTCACCGTCTCCGGTTCACTGGCCTCCCGCGACGGTCTGGGCGGCACCGCCCCCCACAGGGTCGCGGAACAACTCGACGCACTGCGAGAGCGCATCCTGCGCGATCGGACGTGGGCGGCCGGCTGACCACGTCGGCAGCGCCGCGAGCTGGGAACATTTCTCGACCCCGCGCCGAGGAAGTTTCCCCAGTGCCTCGGATGCCGGCGTCAGGCATTCAAGCCTGCCCGCCTTCCGACGATCGCCGCCGGTACCGGATGGCACCATGACCGGGTGTCCGCATCCGCGATGCCCCTACCCCGTTCGTTCTTCGAACGGGAGGTCACCGTCGTCGCCCGGGATCTGCTGGGGCGGGTGATGGTTGCCCGATCGGCGGCCGGAACTGTGGCGGTGCGGCTCACCGAGGTCGAGGCGTATGCGGGCGTGGATGACCCTGCCTCGCATGCCTTCCGTGGACGCACGCCGCGCACAGCGGTGATGTTCGGCCCCGGCCGGCCATCTGTACACCTATTTCGTGTACGGAATGCACTGGTGCGCCAACATTGTCACCGGTCGGGACGGTGATGCCTCGGCCGTCCTGCTGCGCGCCGGGGTCGTCGTCGATGGCATCGAGGTCGCGCGCATCCGCCGTCCTGCCGCGGCCCGGGATCATGAACTGGGTCGCGGACCCGCTGGTCTGGCCAAGGTGCTCGGTCTCACCGGCGCCGACACCGGCGCCGACCTCTGCACCGCGGACGGCCGACTCGAGATCCGGCCCGGTGCTGCGCCGGTGGCCGGCGTCCAGGTCGGCCCACGGGTCGGGGTGTCCACCGCTGTGGACGTGCCGTGGCGATTCTGGGAGACCGGCGAGCGCTCGGTGACCAGCTATCGCCGTGGAACCCGGGCGATGCGCGGCCGGGTCGTCGGCAGCGGATGAATGACGGATCGGGGCCGACGGCCGGTGCGGCAGGATGTGCACCGTGTCCGAGAACTCTGCGACCGACGTCATCCCTGCCGACCGACCGGCATCTGTCCTCGACGAACTCAGCTGGCGTGGTCTCGTCGCCCTGACCACCGACGAGCAGTCGCTGGCCGCTGCGTTGGCCGGCGGCCCGATCACCGCCTATTGCGGCTTCGACCCCACGGCCCCGAGCCTGCACTTCGGCAATCTGGTGCAGCTGATCGTGCTGCGCAAACTGCAGCGGGCCGGGCACCGGATCATCTGCCTGGTCGGCGGGTCGACCGGTCTGATCGGGGACCCGCGGCCGTCGGCGGAGCGGGTGCTCAAGACGAAGGAGCAGACCGCGGAATGGGTCGGCAGGATCCAGCAGCAGGTGTTGCCGTTCCTGGAGTTCGACGGCGACAACCCGGCGCTGCTGGTCAACAACCTCGACTGGACGGCGCCGATGAGTGCGCTGGATTTCCTGCGGGACATCGGCAAGCACTTCCGGGTGAACACGATGATCCGTAAGGACGCAGTCGCCGCCCGGCTCAACAGTGACGAGGGGATCAGCTACACCGAATTCAGCTACCAACTCCTGCAGGGGCTGGATTACCTGCACCTGTTCCGCGAGTACGGGTGCACGCTGCAGACCGGTGGGCAGGATCAGTGGGGCAACCTGACCGCAGGAACCGACCTGATCCGCCGGGTGACCGGGGAATCGGTGCACCTGCTGGCCACGCCGCTGATCACCGACTCGCACGGGCAGAAGTTCGGCAAATCGGAGGGCAATGCCGTCTGGCTTTCGCCCGAGCTGACCAGTCCCTACGCCTTCTATCAGTACTGGCTGAACGTCGAGGACGCGTCGGTCGGGGCGTTGCTGAAGGTCTTCACCGACCGCTCCGCGGACGAGATCGAGGAGCTGGAACGTGCGGTCCGGGAACGCCCGCAGGCCAGGGAGGCGCAGCGAACCCTGGCACTGGACGTGACCTCGCTGGTGCACGGGTCCGATGCTGCCGCCGCGGCGATCGCGGCCAGCGGTGCGTTGTTCGGACGCGGCGAGCTCGGAGCGGTGGATGCACCGACCCTGCACGCGGCGTTGTCGGAGGCGGGGCTGCACCAGGTGGCCGGCGAGCTGCCGTCGGTGGTCGGTCTGCTGGTGACCGGCGGACTGGCCCGCTCGCTGTCCGAGGCCCGGCGCGCGGTCGCCGAGGGCGGGGCGAACATCAACAACATCCGGATCACCGACCCCGAGTACGTCCCCGATCGCGGCGACCTGCTGCACGGGCGATACCTCGTGCTGCGTCGCGGGAAGAAGTCGGTTGCCGGGGTGGAGCTGGTTGCCGAGATCGCGTGATGGGCATCCGAGTTCCGTGAAGAGGTGGTGTGAACGGCATCACCCGACGCAGCCGGAGACCGTTGTGCGATCCCGGCTCGGCCCTCCTACCTGCACCGATTCAGAGAAATGATCATGAAACAGGTCGCTGACCTGCAGGTTTGACGCGGCAGGCAATGGACCCGTAACTTCGTCCATGCCCCGAGGGGAACCGCACAGCGGCTGGGATCGGAACTCGATCCGCGGCGAACTGGACGGCCCTGGGGAACCATCAGATGTTCGCTCCGCTGGTCGGAGTTTGGCGAAGCACGCGCTGCGCCAAGGCATCTGGCGGCGGAGGACCAAGACGATTTGGAGTTGTCGAGGTCAGCCGGTAACGTAGATCAGGTTGCCCCTGAGGCGGTCGAGAGGCCGCGGACGGTGTGCGTCCGTACTTTGAGAACTCAACAGCGTACCGAAAGTCAGTGCCAACTGATTTATCGTCCGTGCACCCACTTCGCGGGGTACGGACATCATTTGGTGCATTACGAGATAGAGATTTGCTAGCTCGGATGGACCAGGTTTCATCGGTCAGCCCCATCGTGGGTTGTCCGCTTTCCATTTGTTGACTGACGGCCTTTCGGGGCCGATGGTTATATGGCATTCAATGGAGAGTTTGATCCTGGCTCAGGACGAACGCTGGCGGCGTGCTTAACACATGCAAGTCGAACGGAAAGGCCCGCTTGCGGGTACTCGAGTGGCGAACGGGTGAGTAACACGTGGGCAACCTGCCCTCAGCTCTGGGATAACTCCGGGAAACCGGTGCTAATACTGGATATCGACTTCTGCCTCGCATGGGGTGTTGTTGAAAGTTTTTCGGCTGGGGATGGGCCCGCGGCCTATCAGCTTGTTGGTGGGGTGATGGCCTACCAAGGCGACGACGGGTAGCCGGCCTGAGAGGGCGACCGGCCACACTGGGACTGAGACACGGCCCAGACTCCTACGGGAGGCAGCAGTGGGGAATATTGCGCAATGGGCGGAAGCCTGACGCAGCGACGCCGCGTGAGGGATGACGGCCTTCGGGTTGTAAACCTCTTTCAGCTCTGACGAAGCGAGAGTGACGGTAGGAGCAGAAGAAGCACCGGCCAACTACGTGCCAGCAGCCGCGGTAATACGTAGGGTGCAAGCGTTGTCCGGAATTATTGGGCGTAAAGAGCTCGTAGGCGGTTTGTCGCGTCGAATGTGAAAACCCGGGGCTCAACCCCGGGCCTGCATTCGATACGGGCAGACTAGAGTTCGGTAGGGGAGTCTGGAATTCCTGGTGTAGCGGTGAAATGCGCAGATATCAGGAGGAACACCGGTGGCGAAGGCGGGACTCTGGGCCGATACTGACGCTGAGGAGCGAAAGCGTGGGGAGCAAACAGGATTAGATACCCTGGTAGTCCACGCCGTAAACGTTGGGCGCTAGGTGTGGGGGTCCTTCCACGACCTCCGTGCCGCAGCTAACGCATTAAGCGCCCCGCCTGGGGAGTACGGCCGCAAGGCTAAAACTCAAAGGAATTGACGGGGGCCCGCACAAGCGGCGGAGCATGCGGATTAATTCGATGCAACGCGAAGAACCTTACCAAGGCTTGACATGCACGGGAAAGTTCCAGAGATGGTTCCCCCGCAAGGTCCGTGCACAGGTGGTGCATGGTTGTCGTCAGCTCGTGTCGTGAGATGTTGGGTTAAGTCCCGCAACGAGCGCAACCCTTGTCTTATGTTGCCAGCGGGTTATGCCGGGGACTCATAAGAGACTGCCGGGGTCAACTCGGAGGAAGGTGGGGATGACGTCAAATCATCATGCCCCTTATGTCTTGGGCTTCACGCATGCTACAATGGCCGGTACAAAGGGCTGCGAAACCGTGAGGTGGAGCGAATCCCAAAAAGCCGGTCTCAGTTCGGATTGGGGTCTGCAACTCGACCCCATGAAGTCGGAGTCGCTAGTAATCGCAGATCAGCAACGCTGCGGTGAATACGTTCCCGGGCCTTGTACACACCGCCCGTCACGTCACGAAAGTCGGTAACACCCGAAGCCAGTGGCCTAACCCCCTTGTGGGGAGGGAGCTGTCGAAGGTGGGATCGGCGATTGGGACGAAGTCGTAACAAGGTAGCCGTACCGGAAGGTGCGGCTGGATCACCTCCTTTCTAAGGAGCAACTGGCCCGCATTTGTTGTGTCTGCTGTTTACACAGGCATGGCGGTGCATGAAGGGTTCAGGCCCATTTCATCGGCGAATGTTCGGTGGTGGAGCTCACGGGTGGAACACTGACTAGTTCGGTTCACGATGGTTTCCTCGTGTCTAGTACGGCGTGATTGTTTCTTCGGAGATGGTCCATCCCTTTGTTGGGGTGAGCTGGAATGGGCGGGGAGGGTGTTGGTGGATTGTAGGTACGCTGTTGGGTCCTGAGAGGACGGGCATGGGGGAGTGGGCCGGAAGGTTCGCTCCCTTGTTGTTTGTTTCTTTCTCGGGCCTTCACTTGTTTCCGCATCAGCCGTTTGTCGGTGTTGGCGGGGGCGTGTGGGTGGGGGTTCCGGTTGTTGTTTGAGAACTGCACAGTGGACGCGAGCATCTTTGTGGCTAAGTTTTTAAGAGCACACGGTGGATGCCTAGGCACCAGGAGCCGATGAAGGACGTAGGAGGCTGCGATAAGCCTCGGGGAGCTGTCAACCGAGCTGTGATCCGAGGATTTCCGAATGGGGAAACCCAGCACGAGTCATGTCGTGTTACCCGCGCCTGAATATATAGGGTGTGTGGAGGGAACGTGGGGAAGTGAAACATCTCAGTACCCACAGGAAGAGAAAACAACCGTGATTCCGTGAGTAGTGGCGAGCGAAAGCGGATGAGGCTAAACCGGTCACGCGTGATACCCGGCAGGGGTTGCGTGGTCGGGGTCGTGGGAGTGTTGTTGTTGGGTCTGCCGGCCTGGCGGGGAGTGATAAAAACAGTGGTTAGTCGAATGGCATTGGAAAAACCAGCCGTAGCGGGTGATAGCCCCGTAGACGAAAGCTTCTGTTCTCCCTTCAATGTTTCCCAAGTAGCAGCGAGCCCGTGAAATTCGCTGTGAATCTGGCGGGACCACCCGTTAAGCCTAAATACTACCTGGTGACCGATAGCGGACTAGTACCGTGAGGGAAAGGTGAAAAGTACCCCGGGAGGGGAGTGAAATAGTACCTGAAACCGTGTGCTTACAATCCGTCGGAGCTGAGCCCTTGTGGTGAGGTGACGGCGTGCCTTTTGAAGAATGAGCCTGCGAGTTAGTGGTATGTGGCGAGGTTAACCCGTGTGGGGAAGCCGTAGCGAAAGCGAGTCCGAATAGGGCGTTTGAGTCGCATGCTCTAGACCCGAAGCGAAGTGATCTACCCATGGCCAGGATGAAGCGACGGTAAGACGTCGTGGAGGTCCGAACCCACTTCAGTTGAAAATGGAGGGGATGAGCTGTGGGTAGGGGTGAAAGGCCAATCAAACTTCGTGATAGCTGGTTCTCCCCGAAATGCATTTAGGTGCAGCGTCACGTGTTTCTGACTGGAGGTAGAGCACTGGATGGTCTAGGGGGCCCACAAGCTTACCGAAATCAACCAAACTCCGAATGCCGGTCAGTGAGAGCGTGGCAGTGAGACAGTGGGGGCTAAGCTTCATTGTCGAGAGGGAAACAGCCCAGATCGCCGGTTAAGGCCCCTAAGCGTGTGCTAAGTGGGAAAGGATGTGGAGTCGCCCAGACAACCAGGAGGTTGGCTTAGAAGCAGCCACCCTTTAAAGAGTGCGTAATAGCTCACTGGTCAAGTGGTTCCGCGCCGACAATGTAGCGGGGCTCAAGCACACCGCCGAAACCGCGGCATTCACACGTATAGCTCGGCCGCCCTTTGGGGTTGGTCCAGGTGTGTGGATGGGTAGGGGAGCGTCGTGTGGGGAGTGAAGCGGCGGAGTGATCCAGTTGTGGACCCTACACGAGTGAGAATGCAGGCATGAGTAGCGAATGGGGAGTGAGAAACTCCTCCACCGAATGACCAAGGGTTCCTGGGCCAGGTTAATCCGCCCAGGGTGAGTCGGGACCTAAGGCGAGGCCGACAGGCGTAGTCGATGGACAACGGGTTGATATTCCCGTACCCGCGAAGAAGCGCCCATGTCGAACCCGGTGATGCTAAACGCCCGAGCCAATGCGACCCTTCGGGGTTGTTGCGGGGAGCGCGTGACCCGATCCGGTAGTAGTCAAGCGATGGGGTGACACAGGAAGGTAGCTCCGCCAGTCAGTGGTAATACTGGTGTAAGGGTGTAGGTAGCGTGGATAGGCAAATCCGTCTGCGTGTTGATCTGAGACCTGACGCATAGCCGATTGAGGCGAAGCAGAGTGATCCTATGCTGTCGAGAAAAGCCTCTAGCGAGCTTCGAGCGGCCCGTACCCCAAACCGACACAGGTGGTCAGGTAGAGAATACCAAGGTGATCGAGCGAACTATGGTTAAGGAACTCGGCAAAATACCCCCGTAACTTCGGGAGAAGGGGGACCGAGGTGTGTGAAGCCCCTTGCGGGCTAGCATGTTTTGGTCGCAGAGACCAGGGAGAAGCGACTGTTTACTAAAAACACAGGTCCATGCGAAGTCGCAAGACGATGTATATGGACTGACGCCTGCCCGGTGCTGGAAGGTTAAGAGGACCGGTCAATCACTTCGGTGGTGAAGCTGAGAATTTAAGCCCCAGTAAACGGCGGTGGTAACTATAACCATCCTAAGGTAGCGAAATTCCTTGTCGGGTAAGTTCCGACCTGCACGAATGGCGTAACGACTTCTCTACTGTCTCAACCATAGGCTCGGCGAAATTGCAGTACGAGTAAAGATGCTCGTTACGCGCGGCAGGACGGAAAGACCCCGGGACCTTTACTATAGCTTGGTATTGGTGTTCGGTTCGACTTGTGTAGGATAGGTGGGAGACTGTGAAGCGATAACGCCAGTTATTGTGGAGTCAACGTTGAAATACCACTCTGGTCGTACTGGATATCTAACTTAGGTCCATGATCTGGATCAGGGACAGTGCCTGGTGGGTAGTTTAACTGGGGCGGTTGCCTCCTAAAGAGTAACGGAGGCGCCCAAAGGTTCCCTCAGCCTGGTTGGCAATCAGGTTTTGAGTGTAAGTGCACAAGGGAGCTTGACTGTGAGAGGGACATCTCGAGCAGGGACGAAAGTCGGGACTAGTGATCCGGCGCCACATTGTGGAATGGGCGTCGCTCAACGGATAAAAGGTACCCCGGGGATAACAGGCTGATCTTGCCCAAGAGTCCATATCGACGGCATGGTTTGGCACCTCGATGTCGGCTCGTCGCATCCTGGGGCTGGAGTAGGTCCCAAGGGTTGGGCTGTTCGCCCATTAAAGCGGCACGCGAGCTGGGTTTAGAACGTCGTGAGACAGTTCGGTCCCTATCCGCCGCGCGCGTAGGAGTCTTGAGGAAGGCTGTCCCTAGTACGAGAGGACCGGGACGGACGAACCTCTGGTGTGCCAGTTGTTCCACCAGGAGCACGGCTGGTTGGCTACGTTCGGAAGGGATAACCGCTGAAAGCATCTAAGCGGGAAGCCTGTTCCAAGATGAGGACTCCCACCCTTAAATGGGGTAAGGCCCCCGGATAGACCACCGGGTTGATAGGCCAGAAGTGGAAGCACCGTAAGGTGTGGAGCTGACTGGTACTAATAGGCCGAGGACTTACCGCAAAGATGACTCGCGTCCACTGTGTAGCTCTGGAACAACAACCACCCCAACCCCGAAAACAAACGGGGCGTGGGGGAGCGTTGATAATTCCATAGAGTTACGGCGGCCATAGCGAAGGGGAAACGCCCGGACCCATACCGAACCCGGAAGCTAAGCCCTTCAGCGCCGATGGTACTGCACCGGCCACGGTGTGGGAGAGTAGGACACCGCCGGACACATTTCACAAATAGGGGGACCCTCAAAGGTCCCCCTATTTGCGTTCTCGGCACCAATGTTCAGGTAGATTCGCGCGCAGTGAATTGCCGGCGCCATTCCGGACACTGTTAGTGCCTTTCTCAGGTCGGGAGGCTGATCGGTACGGGGCCGGTGGATTCCCGGATCCGGAGTTCGGACGGCAGGTTCAGTTGGGTGCCTGCGGATCCCGCGAGCACGGTCAGCATTTGATCGACCAGCAATCGACCGGCCTCCTCCACCGGGGCGCTCACGGTCGACAGCGGCGGATGACAGAAGTCGGCGCCGAAGATGTCGTCGAACCCGACCACGCTGATCTCATCCGGGACCGCGATGCCTCGTCGCGCCAGGCGTTGCAGGGCGCCGATGGCCATCATGTCGTTGAACGCGACCAGCGCGCTGACGCCGCTGGCCAACCCGACGTCCGCTGCGGCGACACCCTGTTCCAGGGTCGGCAGGAATGGTCCGAGCCGGATGATCTCCACCCCGAGGTCCTTGGCAGTACCGGACAGTGCCCGCCACCGTTGCTCGTTCATCCAGGCGGACCGCGGACCCGCGAGGTAGGCGATGCGCCGATGACCGAGCGCGTGCAGGTGTTCGACGATCTGCCGACCGCCGTCGGCCGGGTCGAGCACCACGCCGGCGAAACCCGCCAGTTGTCGGTTGAACAGCACGGTCGGCGTCCGGCCGGCCAACCCCGCGAGTTGCTCGTCGGACAACCGGCTCGCGGCGAGCATGAGGCCGTCGACGGTGGATCGGAGCCGTTCGGCCTGGGTGGCTTCCAGGTCAGCGCTCTGCTCGGTGTGACAGAGCACCAGGGTGTAGCCGGCCGCCCTGGCCTGCGCCTCCGCACCGCGGATCAGGGCGAAATTGTGCGGGTTGGTGACGTCGTGGATCAGCAGAGCCAGCAGCTGTGCCCGTCCGGTCTGGCGATTGACCTGATAGCCGAGTCTGCGGGCGACGTCCTGGATGTGCTCCCGGGTGGCCCGGCTGACCCGGTCCGGATTGGACAGGGCCCGGGAAACGGTCGAGATCGCCACGTCTGCCTCGCGGGCGACATCGGTCAACGTCACGGCCCCGGTCCGGACGGGTCGATCATCGCTCACCGGTCGCCCACCGCCCGGCTGTGATGCATGGCGTAGTTCTACCAAATCGCGGCAAGGTATGGCAAAATTTGCCGGGACGGTTGCCAAAGCGCGACCAGACAAAGACGAAGACACAAGGACGACGACAGGGGATCTGGTGGAGACGGGGCAGCCGGCGGCGCGGCCCTCGGTGACGGCGTGGATCGTCCTCGGGGTCGGAGTTCTGGCCTACGTGCTGACGGTGATGCAGCGGACCTCTTTCGGCGTGGTCGGCATCGACGCGGCGCAGCGTTTCGACATCAGTCCTGGCGCGCTCTCGATGTTCGTCTTCATCCAGGTCGCGGTGTACGTGTCCCTACAGATTCCGGCCGGACTGTTGGTCGACCGCTTCGGTTCCCGGACGATGATCGTGACCAGTGGTCTGCTGTTGGTCGCCGGACAGCTGCTGCTCGCCTTTGCCACCAACCTGTCCACGGCCGTCCCCGCCCGGATCCTGGTCGGCGCGGGTGACGCGCTGGTGTTCGTTGCCGTCCTTGCCCTGATCCCGCGATGGTTCGGGGCCGGACGGGTACCGCTGCTGACCCAACTGACCGGGATCATCGGTCAGCTGGGACAGGTGCTGTCGGCCATTCCCTTCGCGGCCCTGCTGCACAGTGCCGGATGGTCGGTGGCCTTCAGCTCGGCGGCGGCGTTGAGCGCGCTGGTGGTCGTGCTGGTGCTCGCGGTCGTGCGCAATGCGCCGGGCAGGGCATGGACACCGGCACCGTCGGTGTCGGCGAGAGCGATCGGAACGCAGCTCAAACAGGTCTGGCTGCGGCCGGGCACCCGTCTGGGCTTCTTCGGTCACATGGGCACCCAGTTCTCGATGATGGTGTTCGTGCTGCTGTGGGGCGTGCCATACCTGGTGTCGGCTCAGGGTCTTTCGAGCACCACGGCGGGTGCGCTGATGACGATCTTCGTCTTCTGCACGATCCTGATCGGCCCGGTGATCGGAATGCTCACCGCGCGGCATCCGATGCGCCGGTCGTGGCTGCTGCTCGGGATCATCGCGGCAAATGTGACGGTGTGGACGGCGGTGTTGTCGTTCTCCGGACCGGCACCGCTGTGGTTGCTGGTGGTCCTGGTCGTCGTGTTGTCCGCGGACGGACCCGGTTCGGTCGTCGGATTCGACATCGCCCGCACGTCCAACCCCAGCACCAGCCTGGGGGTCGCCCAGAGCATGGTCAACACGGCCGGATTCCTGGCCACCCTGCTGGTGCTCGCCTCGATGGGGACGATCCTGACGGCACTCGGCGGCTTCACTGCCGAGGCGTTCCGGGTCGCCTGGCTCGTGCAGTACCCGGTGTGGGCCTTCGCCGTGGTGGCCGTCTTGATCACCCGACGGAAATCACGCAGATTGGACGCTGAGCGCGGAGTGGTGCCGCGGCCTTTGCGCGAGGTGTTTGCCGTAAAAAGGTAAAGGATTCTTTGCCTGTTTCTGGTTCGCGTCGAAAGTCGACCGCCGAACCCGTCGAATTCATGCAATCGGTGAATCGTTCTCGGCGGATTCGTCGGAATGGGTCATCCAGGACGAACCGTCGAGATCGGCTTCGTGCAGCAGGCGGACCACTGACGGCAGCGGCGCCACCAGCTCGACGCTGCCGGCGGCGCTGCTCCATCGCTCCTGCAGTTGCAGCACGGCGTCGAGGCCGCCGCGATCGAGGTAGGTGACACCAGAGAGGTCCAACAGCAGTCTGGGCGGGCCCTGCTGCCCGGTCATGGCGCCGTGTCCGAGACGTCGTTGCAGTTCAGCACCGGTGATGGTGTCCACCGGGCCGCGAACTTCCACCAGTAGCACGCCGCTGAGCAGCCGGTGGACATCGATACCGAACGGTGCAGGCGGCACCGGAGTGACGACGGCAGGCGTGTTGCGGGGGCGCCACGCATGCTCAGCCATCTGCCCTCCCCGTTGTGGCCCGTCGGAAATACGTACTGCTCAGGCCACGCGGGCCGAGTTCGCTGCGGCTTGCCGGGTTGCCGGTGCCATCACTCGTTTGGCCGCCAGGGCTACTGCGCTGTCGAGCGGCCGACTTCCCGCCCCGGTGTCGGCCGAATTCATCGTCGTCCCCAGCTGATCGTCGTGACATCGTCCCGCTGCCGATAAACCTGTATTGCCGCATTCACCGAGCGTCCATCGCGATTTCCTCGGACTCCGCCGCCCGTCATTGGCACTGTAGGCACAGAACGGCCACAGGTGAATGGGGGTGGTGGCGAGTTGCCGCTGGGCGGGACGAGGTCGGGGCCGTCGACCCCAGAACCGTGAGGGACGTGCTGTTCGGTCCCGGAGCGGTTGACGTCCAGCGAGCGGGAACGATCGATTGGACCAATCATGGTCCGGTGAGCGTGCAGAAGGCAATCGACCTGACCGGCAGTGGCGAGACGATCCAGGACGCGGTCTCGGAGGCGCTCGATCGCGCCCGAGAGTCACTGCAGGCCATCACCTCGTTCGAGGTGCAGCGGATCTCCGGCGTGGTGGGCGAGTCCTCGACCACCTACCAGGTGGAGATCAAGGTCTGGTTCACCCTGCTCGAACGAATGCACGGATGAGCGTCAGCCACGCGTTCGGCCCCAAAGGGGTTGACTCGCAGTCGATCCCGGGGGTGACCCGGGTCGCGCTGCCGATCGGGGTGAACGCGATCGAGAGCGTGAACATGTACATCCTCGCCGACGGCGACAAGGTCACGGTCGTCGATTGCGGGGTGTGGCGGCCGGACCTGCCCGATGGCGGTCTGGCGTCGATGGAAGCCGGCCTGGAGAGCGCGGGCTATGCGCTGCAGGATGTCTCGCGGGTGATCGTGACCCACGCGCACATCGATCACTACGGGCTGGCCGGACGGGTGATGGAGCTCACCGGTGCTGACCTGTCGATGCATGCCATGACCGATCTGGACTGCGAGAAGTACCGGCATCCCGACACGGCGCGCGCACGTCGCAAGGACACCTACGCCGATCACGGGATCCCGGAGGACGAGCGCGGCGATCTGGCCGATCACCTCACCCGCTGGATGCCCTACCTGCATTCGGTGGTCGAGGCGTCCACCCGGCTGCGCGGCAGCGAGCAGATCGCCATCGGCGGCGACAACTGGGAGGTCATCCACACCCCGGGACATTCCCTCGGTCACGTCTGCCTGTGGTCGCCGACAAGGGGCCTGTTGCTCTCCGGTGATCACCTGTTGCCGGGGATCACCCCGCCGGTCACCTTCGAGCGGGGTTTCGACGCCGACCCGATGCGCAGCTACCTGCACTCGCTGCAGGTGGTCCGGGATCGGCGACCGCAGCTCGTCTACCCGGGTCACGGCCGGCCGTTCGGCGATGCGGTCGGCCGGATCGAGGCGATCATGCGGAACAAGGTGCGGCGGCTGGAGCGGATCAGGCGGGCGATCCAGGACGGCCCGTGCACCGTCGGCGCGCTCACCGACCAGTTGGTCGCCGGCGCGATCCTGGCCCACCAACGTCAATTGGCGATCAACGAGACTCTCGCGCACATCGCCTACCTGAGGTGGTCCGGCGTCATCGAAAGACGGATCCGGCCCGACGGCATCTACGAGTGGTACAGCACCAGCGACGAGCCGCTCGAGGTCGCCGGGGTGCTCAAAACCTGATCGTCCGGCCGTCCGGCGGCGAGGGTCGGTCCGCGCGTCGGATTCCGACGATCTTCCACTCCCACTGGACAGGAAACCGGCTCCCACCGGCCCGGTGCCGCTCCGGCCGGTGCTTGACTCGGCCCGCGAGATCACGCCCGAATGCTCCTGCGAACCTCTCGCCGAAAGTAAGGACGACATGACTGAATCGACCGCAACGGGACCGTTGGTCCTCGACGGCCTGCAGGGCTTGCAGGACCGCCTGGGCACCGATCTGGGAGTGAGCAGCTGGCGCACGGTCGAGCAGGCCGACATCAGCACGTTCGCCAAGCTCACCGGCGACGAGCAGTGGATCCATGTCGACCCGGAACGGGCTAAGGCCGGGCTTTACGGCACGACCATTCAGCACGGGTTCCTGACCCTCGGATTAGCGACCGGGTTCCTCTGGGAGGTCTGCGAGATCGACGGGTTCGCCGTGGTGCTGAACTACGGCCTGAACAAGGTGCGGTTCCCGGCCCCCCTCAAGGTGGGCAGCAGGATCCGGATGCACGTGAACCTCGCGGAGGTCAAGGATCTGGACGGCAAGGGCGCAGAGGCCGTCTACCGACTGACCTACGAGGTCGAGGGAGAGTCGAAACCCTGCTGCGTCGCCGATCTCGTCTTCCGCTACTACAACTGACCGAACCTGCAGTGACCATGTCGAGGAGAGAGAACCGATGACGAGCACCACCACCGAGAACCCGGCGATCGGCAAGAGCATCGATGCCAACGGGATCCGCACCAATTATCTGCAGTCCGGCTCCGGCGAGCAGACCGTCGTGCTGGTGCACGGGTCCGGCCCCGGCGTCACCGCTTACGCCAACTGGCGGCTGGTGCTGCCGGTCCTGGGCGAGGACTTCACCTGTTATGCCCCTGACATGGTCGGTTTCGGCTACTCGGACCGCCCTGAGGACGTCGAGTACGGGCTGCAGACGTGGGCCGACCAGACCGTCGGCTTCATCAAGTCGATGGGTATCGAGAAGACCCACCTGATCGGCAACAGCTTCGGCGGCGCCATCGCGCTGCGCATCGCCACCGAGCACCCCGAACTCATCGACAACATCGTGCTGATGGGCAGTATGGGTGTGCCGTTCGACATCACCGACGGCCTGGACACGGTCTGGGGCTACGAGGGCACGATCGACTCGATGCGCAAGGTCCTCGACTACTTCGCCTACTCGCGCGATCTGGTGAACGAGGAACTCGCCCAGGTGCGGTTCAAGGCCAGCATGGAACCCGGCTTCCACGAATCGTTCTCGTCCATGTTCCCCGGACCGCGGCAGCGGTGGGTGGACGCCATGTGCACCGATGAGGATGCGATCCGGGCGCTGACCAACCGCACCCTGATCGTGCACGGCCGGGAGGACAAGGTCATCCCGCTGGAGACCTCGCTCAAGCTGGAGCAACTCATCGACAACGCCGACCTGTCGGTGTTCTCGCACTGCGGTCACTGGTCGATGATCGAACGCACCGCCGACTTCAACCGACTGGTGCGGGACTTCTTCCTGCGCAGGCCGACCAAGCCGGTCATCACCGTCGAGGACGAGTAATCCGAGATGGCCACCAAGACCAAGGAAGCACCGGTCGACTCGTCGGGTGATCTGGCGTCGCGCGACCGGGAGCTGTTGTTGCGCATCTATCGGACCATGGTGCTGACCAGGGCCGTCGAGGACCGGATGGTCGCGATGTACAAGGGCGGCGACCTGCTCGGCTCCCTGTACACCGGCCACTGGCACGAGGCGATCAGCGTCGGTGCTGCATCCACCCTTCGACCCGACGACTACATGGCGCCGATCCACCGTGACCTCGGCGCCCACCTGTACCGCGGCATGGAGCCGTGGCAGGTGATGGCCAGCTTCATGGGCAAGGCGACCTCGCCCACGGGTGGACGGGACGGGACGCTGCACTACGGCCGGCTCGATCTGGGTCACTACAACCTGCCCAGCCACATCCCGGCCAACTTCCCGGTTGCCACCGGGATGGCCTTCGCCGCCAAGTACCGCGGAGAGGACAAGGTCTGCCTGGCGTTCTGCGGCGACGGTTCCACCTCGCGCGCCGACTTCCACGAGGCGCTGACCATGTCCAGCGCCCTGTCGCTGCCGAACGTCTTCGTCATCGAGAACAACCAGTTCGCCTATTCGACGCCGATCTCCATGCAGTCGAACTCGGCGAAGTTCTCCGACAAGGCCGTCGCCTACGGCATCCCGGGCGTGACGGTGGACGGCACCGACGCGTTGGCCGTGCACGATGCGGTCGCCGAAGGTGTCGCCAGGGCCAGGGCAGGCAACGGCCCGTCGATCGTCGAGGGCGTGACGATGCGCATGCACGGGCATGCCGAGCACGATCCTGCGGACTATGTGCCCAAGGAGATGTACGAGGAGTGGGCCAAGAAGGATCCGGTCGAGCTCTTCGAGAACGTGCTGCTGGCAGGTGGTGTCATCGATGCCGACGTCGCGGCGCAGGTACGGAAGGACGCGCGGCAGGTAGCCATCGACGCGCGCAAGCGGGCGCTCGGAGATCCGATGCCGGATCCGAGCACGGTCGAGGAGGGCGTATATGCCGACTGATTCGGGCCAGGCCACCTATCTCGAGGCGGTGGGGCTGGCGCTGGATCACGAGATGGATCGTGATCCCGATACCTTTCTCATCGGCGAGGACGTCGGACAGTACGGCGGCGCCTTCAAGGTCACCAAGGGCTTCCTGGACAAATACGGTCCCCGCCGGGTGGTGGACACCCCGATCGCGGAGACCGGTTTCACCGGCCTGGCGGCCGGCGCCGCCCTCGTCGGCCTGCGGCCGATTGTCGAGTACCAGTTCGCGGACTTCATCTCCTGTGCCTTCGACCCGATCATCAACGTGCTGGCCCGGCATCACTACCGCACCGGTGACTCGATGCCGGTGACGATGCGGGCACCGTTCGGCGGTCGGCTGCGGGCCGGGCCCTGCCACTCGCAGAGCGTCGAGAGTTACTTCGCGCACGTGCCCGGGATCAAGATCGTGATGCCGGGGACGCCGCAGGACGCTGCGGGACTGTTGATCTCGGCGATCCGGGACAACAACCCGACGCTGTACCTGGAGAACAAGTACCTGTACCGACGGCTGAAGGCGACCGGACCGCTGTCCATGGACCCGATCCCGCTGGGCGTGGCCAATGTCGTGCGCGAGGGCACCGATGTCACCCTGATCACCTACTCCGCCGGAGTGCATCAGGGTCTGGAGATCGCCGACGAGTTGGAGAAGGAGGGCATCTCGCTCGAGGTCGTCGACGTCCGCACACTGGTCCCGCTCGACGTCGAGACCATCGTCAACTCGGTCAAGAAGACCTCACGGGCGGTCGTGCTGCACGAGGCAGCCACCAGGATGGGATACGGCGCGGAAATAGCGGCGACCATCCAGGAGGAGGCGTTCTTCTACCTCGACCAGCCGATCCTGCGGATCGGGGCGAAGAACACCCCGACCCCGACCAGCCCAGGACTGGAGGACGCGGTGATCCCGCAGCCGGCCGACATCGCCGACGCCATCCGAAAGGTGGCCAAGGCCTGATGAGTGAGACGACGGATTATGACATCGTCGTGCTCGGCGGCGGTCCCGGTGGATACGCGGCCGCGCTGTATGCGGCCTCGGCCGGCCTGAAGGTGGCCATGGTCGAGAAAGAGAAGGTCGGCGGCACCTGTTTGCACCGCGGCTGCATCCCGGCCAAGGCGCTGTTGCACGCCGCGGAGGTGTTCCGCACCGTCAACCACGCCGGCGTGCACGGGGTCAAGCTGCCCGAAGGTGTTGTGCCCGAACCTGATTGGCCTGCTGCCAACGCGCGGAAGGCGGGCATCGTCAAGCAACTGCACGGCGGTCTTTCCGGCCTGCTCAAGCGGCGCAAGGTGCAGGTGATCATGGGCGCCGGCACCCTCAAGCCGGACAACACGGTGGAGGTCGACGGCCAGTCACTCAGGGGCAAGGCCGTGATCATCTGCACCGGTTCGGTGCCGAGAGGCATCCCGGGCATGGATGTCGACGGGGTGAAGGTGATCAACTCCGATCACGCCACCAACAGCGAGGCCAGTGAACTGCCCAAGCGCGTCGCGGTGATCGGCGGCGGCGTGATCGGTGCCGAGTTCGCTTCCGTCTACACCGATCTCGGTGTCCAGACCACCCTGCTCGAGGCGATGAACGACGGCGTGCTGCCGATCGGACCGGACCGCGACGTCGCGAACGTGCTGGCCAAGTCGTTGGCCAAGCGAGGCACGAAGATCTATTCAGAGGCGAAGGTCGGCGCGCTCCAGCACACCGAGACCGGGATCATCGTGCCGTTCGAGACCCCGAAGGGCTCGGACAAGATCGAGGTCGACCAGGTACTGGTCTCGATCGGCCGACGTCCGGTCACCGAGGGCATCGGCGCCGAAGAGGCCGGGGTCGAGATCGACGAACGCGGCTTCATCAAGGTCGACACGAACACCATGCTGACCACCAAGCCCGGTGTCTACGCCATCGGCGACTGCGTGGCGACCCCCGGGCTCGCCCACCTCGCCTACGCCGAAGCCGTGCTCGCCGTCGATCACTTCCTGGGCGAGAGTCCGGTGCCGGTCGACTACGGCAAGGTGCCCTGGGTGGTCTACACCTACCCCGAGGTGGCCTGGTCGGGACTGACCGAGGCACAGGCCAAGGCGGCCGGTCACGACGTCGTCGTGCACAAGCATTCGTTCGCCGGCAACGGACGGGCGATGATCCTCGGCGAGACCGACGGACTGGTCAAGATCGTCGCCGCCAAGAACGGCCCGATCCTCGGCTTCCACATCGTCGGTCCGTGGGCGAGCGAGCTGCTGCACGAGGGCTACCTCGCGGTCAACTGGGAGGCGTTGCCCAGTGACGTCGGCCGGTTGATCCACGCCCATCCGAGCCTTTCCGAGGCAATCGGCGAAACCATGATCACCTTCTCCGGCCGTTCGCTGCACGGCTGATACGTCAGACACCCGGGAGACACTGCATGTCGAACGACGAGTGGTTCGTCACGATGCCCAAGCTGGGCGAGACGGTTACCGAAGGAGAACTCACCAACTGGCTCAAGCAGGTCGGCGACACGGTGGAGTTCGACGACCCGCTGTTCGAGGTGTCGACCGACAAGGTCGACTCGGAGATCCCCAGCCCGTATGACGGTGTGATCGCCGAGATCCTCGTCCAGGCCGGGCAAACCGTGCCGATCGGCACCCAGCTGGTGCGGATCACTTCGGTGGCCGAGACTCCGGCGTCTCCGGACAATCGGCTGCCGTCGGCCTCCCATCACCTGGCAGCAGCAGGCGGGCCCGCGCTCGGCGACCCGGCTGCGCCGCAGATGGGTGGCTCCGAAGGCCCGTCCGACGAGGAGCCGAACGTCACCGCACCGGCCGGTGTCATCCACGACATCCTGATGCCCAAGCTGGGCGAGACGGTCACCGAGGGCACCATCGGCTCGTGGATCAAGAAGGCGGGCGACACCGTCGAAATGGACGACGCCTTGTTCGAGGTGTCGACCGACAAGGTCGATTCGGAGATCCCCAGCCCCTATGACGGGGTGTTGCTCGAGATCCTGGTCGGCGAGGGCGAAACCGTTCCGGTCGGAACTCCGTTGGCCCGCATCGGAGAGGCAGGCGCCACCGCCGCACCGGCGACTCCGAGCAAGGCACCCGCCTCCGCGGCGCCGGCCGCCACTGCGGCGAGCGCTGCTCCCGCAGCCTCGACGGCTCCCGGCGGCGCGCAGCCTGGTGTGCTGCTCTCGCCGCTGGTCCGCCGGCTGGTCGCCGAGAACGGTTTGGACGCAGCAGTGATCTCCGGCACCGGGGTCGGCGGCCGGATCCGTCGCGAGGACGTCGAGAAGGTGCTGGCCAATGGCGGTGCCAAGGCTCCGACCGCCGCACCCGCCGCACCCGCCACTCCTGCCGCGGCTCCCGCTGCGGCGGCCGCGCCGGCACCCGCGCGGACCCAACCGATCCCGGCCGGCACCAACGATCCGCGGGACGAGACCGTCACCCTGTCCCGCATGCGGCTGGCGGTGGCCGGCGGCATGATGGCCTCGCTGGCCAACTCGGCATCGGTATGGACCTCGATCGAGGTCGACTTCGACAACGTCGACAAGGTGCGCCGCAAGTTCAAGGACGTCTTCAAGAAGGAGACAGGGGCGTCGCTGTCGTACCTGCCGTTCGTCTCCCGGGCGACAATCGATGCGCTGCGGGCATTCCCGACCGTCAATTCCTCGATCGACATCGAGGCCAAGACCATGACGCTGCACCCCTACGTCAATCTCGGGATCGCCGTCGACCTCGACCAGCAGGGCCTGGTGGTCCCGGTGGTCAAGGACGCGGACTCGTTGAACATGCGGGGCATCGCCAAGAAGGTCACCGAACTGGCGGGTGCCGCGCGGTCGAAGAAGCTGGGCTCCGAGGACATGAAGGGGTCGACGTTCACCATCACCAACCCCGGACCGTTCGCCAGCTACGCGTCCTCGCCGATCATCAATCAGCCGAACGTGGCGATCCTGTGCACCGACGGCGTCAAGCGCCGGCCGGTCGCCGTCGGCGATGCCATCGCCATCCATCCGACCGGCATCATCGGGCTGGTGTACGACCACCGCGCGTTCGACGGCTCGACGGCGTCGCTGTTCCTGATGCACATCCGGGACTCGTTGGAGCAGCGGAACTGGGAGCCGGAGGTCGGCTGACCGCCGTCCTTCGGATTTGGCGGTCAGTGGGTCAGGCAGGCGGTTCGACGTGAGCGCGCGACGAACCGACCCGGCCGAACCGGTCACGGTGACGGTGGCCCGCCGGGTTGCGGTCGGCCGGGAGTCCGACTTCGAGGACTGGAGCGACGAGCTGACCGCGGCCGCGGCGAATTATCCGGGGTTCCTCGGCGCCGGGCGGTTGCGGCCCAGTCATGTCGGCGACCCGTGGCACGTGGTGTTCCGCTTCGACAGCGCCGAACACCTTGCGGCCTGGGAGGGTTCGCCGGAGCGCCGGGCGATGCTGGTGGTCGGCGAGGAGCTGGTCGAATCGACCGACATGCACCGGGTCAGCGGTCTGGAGACCTGGTTCTCGCTGCCCGGGCGGACCGCGCCTGCCCCTCCGAAATGGAAGATGTTCCTGGTCTCGGCGACGGTGTTCTACCTGCTGAACCTGACCCTGTCGTTGATCTACGGCTGGGCCCTGAACGACTGGCCGCTGTTCCTGCACATCGTGGTCATCTCGGTCCCGGTGACCGCCATCGCCACCTGGTTGGTGATGCCCCGGGCGGCGCGGGCGTTGCAGAAGTGGCTCTACGCCCCGTCCCGCAAAGGCTGACCCGCACGTCGTGCAGGGCGTCAGGAGACGGGGAGGCCGAGCAGCTTGGCGGCGTTGTCCCAGAGAATCGCCCGATTGTCGGACTCGCCCAGCCCGAGCGCTGCGACGGTGTCGCGCGGGGTGAAGTCGCCGAGTTCGAAGGGATGGTCGGTGCCGAGCATCACGTGGTCGGCACCGACGTCCTCGACGATTCGGCCCAGCACCGTCGAGTTGAAGACCGCTGTGTCGTAGTAGAGCTGATCGGTGAACTCGCTGGGCGGCACAGCCGTGGTGTGGGCGACCGGCTTGCGGTCCCAACCCATGTCGAGTCGACCACGCAATGACGGCACACATCCGCCGCCGTGCGCGAGGCACAGGTGGAACGGGAATCGCTCCAGCACCCGGCCGAAGACCAGCCGGGCGACAGCGATCGCCGTCTCCATCGGGTAGCCGACCAGCTGCGGCATCCAGAAGTCCTTCAGCCGTTGCCCGGCGGGCATTCCGCTGGGGTGCATGAAGGTGAAGGTGCCCCGCTCGGACAGCAACGCCCACAGGTCGTCGTTGACCGGATCGTCGAGATCCCTACCGCCGCCCTGGCTTCCGATGGCGATGCCGGCCAGGCCGAGATCGTCGAGCACCCGTCTGGCCTCGTCGGCCGCACCCGGCCAGCCCAGCGGGACGGTGCCGAGGCCGAGCAACCGGTCGGGGGCGCCGGAGACATAGCCGGCCAGTTCGTCGTTGCCCTGCGCGATGATCCCGGTGGCCAGGGCCTCGTCATCGGCGTTGGTGCAGAACAGGAACGGTGGTAGCGAGACGGCGTGGATCGCAACGTCGGCCTCGTCCATCTCGGTCAGTCTGATCGGGACGTCGTACATCGACTTCGCCAACGGCAGCGGCGCGTTCGGGCCGACCCCGCTGACCCTGGGGTCGAGCCGGATGATGCCCTGCGGCACCCCGGACACATCGGCGAGGCCACGTTCGGCCAGCGACTCCAGCAGGGGCAGCGGCATGGCGTGCGCGTGCACGTCCAGCGCGGGGATGGGGGTGACCACCGATGAGCCGGTGGTCGATTCCTGGACCGTCACAACAACTGACCAACTTCCGCGCCATCGATCATCGCTGGTTGAACACCGCTGCCGTGAACAGGCAACGCCGAACGCAATCCGTTCCGATCACGTCCGGCGCTGACCTTCGTCAGGCCTGGACTTTTGCGTTGTCGCCGTCGTACAGCACGACGCCCATGCCGTTGATCCACTCGTAGACCGGTTCGTAGGACAGCACCTTGCCCGGGGCGCTGCCCATCGCGGCCGCAAGGGCCACCCACGCACGCAGCTCGCCCGTGCCGTTTCCGGCGAGCGCGAGCTCGTCGTTCGGCATGCTGAGGATCTCGCTGAGATCGCCGGTGGCCAGCCGATCCAGGAACCAGTGATCGAACTCCTCGTCGATGTCACCGACCCGCGGCTCGCCGACGAAATGCGACAACCCGCCGCCGGCAACGAGTCCGACCCGCTCCAGCCCGTCGTAGGAGCGGATGGCGTTGCCGAGCGTGACCCCGAAATCGTAGAACTGCTGCATCGTCATCAACGGGGGAGTCGTGCAGTTCAGCACGATCGGCACCATCGGCAGTTCCATGCTGTTGTCGAGCCAGTAGTACACGGTCATGAAGCCGTGGTCGATCTTCATCCCGTACGACAACGCCGGCTGCTGGCCCTGCTCGATCAGCGACGCGGTGATGTGTGCGGCCAGGCCGGCATCGGACGGCACCATCTTCTTCGGGACCTGCAGCCAGACCTCCGGCGGTCCGAGGTGCTCGTTGTCGAGGCCGATCGCGATCTGCGGCAGCCCATCGAGGAAGAAATTGGTGAAGTGCTCGCCGGTCATCATCACGATGGCCTGCACGTCGGTTTCCTTGGCGACGTCGCGCACCTTCTCCAAGGCACCGAAGAAGTTCTCTGCCTGCTGACGGGGGGCCGATCCGGGATCGGCCGTCATCATCGGGGCGTGGGCGGCCGCATAGGCCATGACTATTTCTGCCATCGGGGCTTCCCTTTCGCGGTGGTGGCGACGCCGGCATTCTCCAGCAGCGGGCGGTAGTCGGCTCGCTTGTATCCCAAGGCCCGGCAGAACCCGTTGATGATCACCGGGTGGGCACCCATCGCGTAGATGGCGCCGATGTCGGGCTCGGTGACGGCGCGCTTCTCCTCGTCGGTGAGGTTGTAGCCCTCGGTGACGATGTCCGGCTTGGGCCCGTCACCGGCGGCCTCGAGCCTTCGCAGATGGTCGAACAAGCAGCGCTGGACCATGTACAGGGTCATTCCGCTCGGTCACCTCGCATCCTTTGTCGCCTTTCGTCGACTGAGCGGACGCAGGCGTCCGCGCCGGACGCTGCACCGCGCCGACCGGTTCACGCTAGAAGGTCACTGATCTCCGCGCGAAGCGATCTTGGCTTCTTCCAGTCAGTGGTATGTACCGGGACGAAGTGCCCGTCCATCGGCCGGCGTATCGGGCTCCTCGCCGCTCTCGCCGATTGCCGCCGCCGGCGCCCACCTGCGATCTCGACGTGCCTTTCACTGGTCGGAACCAGCCGCCGATCCCGTGCCCGCTCCGGATGCGCGTGCCAACCTCATCACCACGGGTCCGTCCCGGATTTCGGGCAGGGCAGCCGCCTCGACACCACAGGCGACCCCCACCAATGCGGGGCGGAGAACCTCGGCACAGCCGAGAACGACAGAAGGGAGTCTCGCATGACCATGCCGGATGTCAGCGCCGACCTCGAGGCAGCCGCCCAACGGGTCCGTGACCTGAGCGACAAGGTCGCAGCACAGGCCAAGGAGAACGGCCTCGCCTGGCTCGAAGGTTACGAGAAGGTCCTGAAGAACCTGCTGGACATGGAGGAGTCGGCGGCGAAGAGCTCCGGCGTCGAGTGGGCGACAACGCTCGCGACGACGCACGCAAACTTCGTCCGGGAGACCTCGGAGGTCTTCTTCTCCGCGATGACCAAACAGCTCAAGAGCTGACGGAGTACCCCGGCCCGCCGCTCCTGTACTCAGGACATCGCCGCCCCGACAATCCGGTTCGCCGGCGCCGGGCGGCGACGTCGTGGGCCGCAGCGCTCGGGCGTCGGGTGAACCCGTCAATCCCGGGCCACCCGCAACCCAGGCCGACACCACACAAGAAGGAGATCTGCATGATCAGCGGCAAGACCACGGTGATCGCGCACCTGGGCTATCCGACCTTTGCGTTCAAGGCCCCCATGATCTACAACCCCTGGTTCGAGAAGAACGACATCGACGCGGTCGTGGTGCCGATGGGGGTCAAGCCGGAGGAGTACCGCGAGTTCTTCCCGCTGCTGTTCAAGATGTCGAACATCCGCGGCGCGCTGGTGACCATGCCGCACAAGGTGACAACCACCGAACTGGTCGACGAGTTGACGCCGATCGCCAAGGTGGCCGGTGCGTCCAACGCAGTGCTGCTGCGCGAGGACGGATCGCTGTTGGGCGACCAGTTCGACGGCGCCGGGTTCACCAGGGGCTTGGCCCGCAAGGGTTTCGACGCCAAGGGCAAGAGCGCGCTGGTGGTCGGCAACGGCGGTGTCGGCTGCCCGATCGCCGCGTCCCTGGTCGCGGACGGCATCACTCGGATCGGCCTCTTCGATCCCTATGCCGCGTCCTCGGAAGCGTTGGCGCAGCGGTTGAACGCGCACTATCCCGATGTCGAGGTGACGATCGGATCCAAGGATCCGGAGGGCTACGACCTGGTGGTCAACGCGACTCCGATCGGGATGAAGGACGACGACCCGCTGCCGATGGACGTGGACCGGATCGCACCGACCACATTCGTCGCAGATGTGGTGATGAAGCAGGAGATCACTCCGTTCCTGCAGGCCGCCATCGACAAGGGCTGCCAGATCCAGGTGGGCAAGGACATGTTGTTCGAACAGATCCCGGCGTACCTGGAGTTCTTCGGCTTCGGCACCACCACCCCGGACGAACTTCGGGCCGTTTCGCAGATTCCGGAGTAGGAGTGCCGGCTTTCTGGCGGTGGTTCCTGGCCATGGGATTCAGCGTCCTGATGATCGTCGCCGGCCTGATCACCCTGTGGCGGGCCGGCGCGGACTACGAGTTGTATGGCTGGTTCATCCTCGGGCTCGGTGTGCTGTCGTTGGCGGTCAATTTCGTCATGCGAAAGCAGTTCCGGTGATCAGCGGTGGACGTCGTGTTCGGGCCGACGACGCAGGTCGGAGCCGGCGCGGATGAGGTGGGGCTGATCGGCGGCAGCGACCGCCTTGGCCACCGATGTCATGCGGGCGGACCCCGGAGGCAGCCTCGCCCTGGTCGGCCCGGATGGCGTCCGGGAGATCGATTTCACCCTCCATCGGGACGCCTACGAGGTCACCCTGGAGTCGTTTGCCGCCGCCTGCGGCAGCTCAGGACCGCAGGCGATCAGCGGCCTCGAGGGTCTGCGCGCACTGTCCGTGGCGCCGGCCGTCAAGCAATCGAGCACGTCCGGGCGAACGGAAGCGGTGGAGATCGAGCCGCCGCTACCGTCCGCTCGCCGAACCGTGACCTCGTCCACCACCCGAGTGAGATCGCACTGTGATGCACCCCGCAGATGTGCTGCCGTCCAGCGGAAATCGCCGGACTAGTCGTTGACCTGGTCATGTAGCGGCGGTGCACTGACTCCACATCCGCCGCATCGTGCGCCGGGGAAGCCCTGACGAGGAGAAGTAAATGGATGACAAGATCGTCGAGCCCCCGGGTTCGCACGAACCGACAGAGCACGTCAAGACACCGAAGAAGGCCGCGGCCAGCGGCTGGATCGGCAGCGCTCTGGAGTACTACGACTTCTTCATCTACGCCCAGGCCGCCGCGCTGGTCTTCCCGACCCTGTTCTTCCCGTCGGACAATCCGCAGGCCGCCATCGTGCAGTCCTTCGCGACGTTCGGTGTCGGTTACGTCGCCCGCCCGATCGGTGCCTTCGTCCTCGGTCACTGGGGGGACACGCACGGGCGGAAGAACGTGCTCGTGCTCTGCATGCTGCTGATCGGCGCCTCCACCTTCGGTGTCGCGCTGCTGCCGACCTATTCGGCGGTAGGCGTCTGGGCACCGATCCTGCTGGTCATCCTGCGGCTGATCCAGGGCTTCGCCGTCGGCGGCGAGATCGCCGGTGCCAGCGCCATGATCATCGAACACTCGCCGTTCGGTCGACGTGGTTACTACGGCAGTTTCACCCTGCAAGGTGTGCAGGCGGGTCAGATCGCCGCGGCCGCCATCTTCCTCCCGCTGTCGGCGTTCATGCCGAAGGAGGCCTTCGAGACCTGGGGCTGGCGGATCCCGTTCCTGCTCAGCGCCGTGGTCGTGTTTGCCGGTTACCAGATCCGGAAGAACGTCGACGAGACTCCGGCCTTCCAGGAGGAGGCCGAGCACGGCGAGGTCCCGCAGGCGCCGATCGTCATGGCCGTCAAGGAGAACGGCGTGGACATGTTCCGCGTCTTCTGCATGGCCCTGATGAACGCGATCCCGACCGCGGTGACGACGTTCGGCGCGACATTTGCCACCAACGCCGGCTACGGCGTCGGTTTGACCACGACCAATTATCTGTGGATCTCGGTGTCCGGCAACGTCGTCGCCGTCGTGCTGATCCCGTTCGTCGGCAACCTGACAGATCGGATCGGGCGTCGACCCGTGATCATCGTCGGTGCCCTCGGGTCGGGCATTCTGGCGTACCCGTACCTGTACTTCGTAGCGGAGGCCAACTTCGCGATGGCGTTCGTGTTCGCCATCCTGATGTGGGGCTGCGTGTACCAGGGGTACAACGCGGTCTTCCCGTCCTTCTTCCAGGAGCTGTTCCCGACCAAGACCCGGGTCACCGCCTTTGCGGTCTCGCAGAACCTCGGCACCCTGGTCACCGCCTTCCTGCCGGCCATCTACGCCGCGCTGGTCGGCCCGACCCCGTCAGCCTGTGTGGTCGACAAGAAGTTCTCCCCAGATGTGTTGGTCGACGGTCAAACCTGCCGCGCCCTTGCCGATTCCATCGAGTCGAGTGTGGTCGTCACGGTCGGCAGCATCACGCTGGCGTTGGCGGTGATCGCTGCCATCGCCGCTTTCAGTTCCCGGGAGACATTCCGGATCCACATGAACGATCTGGGCAACAAGAACGCCGTCCCGGTGCCCAAGGAGGAGTACGACCGGATCCGTAAGACGGGCGTAGATGCCACCGTTGCCTGATCCGAAGCACTAGGCAACAGTCCTGAGCAGCGGCCGGTCGACCTCCGTCGACCGGCCGTTGCCGTGTTATCGGTAGGTGGAAGGCACTGGTCAGCTGCTATCGGGAGCGGCAAGAGTGGACCCATGACATCGATCACTGTGCTCAACGGCCCCAACCTCAACACCCTCGGCACCCGCAAGCCCGAGGTCTACGGCTACACCACGTTGGCCGACGTCGAGCAGATGTGTGCCGACGATGCCGCGAAACTCGGACTCGAACTGGAGTTCCACCAGTCGAACTATGAAGGTCAGCTGATCGACTGGATCCACGAGCTCGGCCCGGCCTTCAAGTCGGGGGAGTCGATCGGGGTGGTCTACAACCCGGGTGCCCACACCCACTACTCGTACGCGATCCGGGACGCCATCGAGGCGGCGCAGGTCCCGGTGATCGAACTGCACATCTCGAATGTGCACGCCAGGGAGGAATTCCGGCACCACTCGGTGATCTCACCGGTGGCTCGCGGCATCGTCGTCGGGTTCGGTGTGCCCGGGTACTCGTTGGCCATCAGGGGCCTGTACGAGCTACACGAGGCGGAGGTCAAGAAGAACCTGAAGCCCGGCGTGCGGACGTGACCGTACGGATCGCCGTCGCCGGCGCCGGGCTGATCGGGCAGCGGCACATCGAGGAGATCGATGCGAGCGCATCGGCCGAGCTGGCTGCGATCGTCGACCCGTTCCCGGCGGCCGCGGAGATCGCGGCGAAGTTCTCGGTGCCGATCTACTCCTCGCTCGCCGAAATGTTCGCCGACAACAAGCCGGACGGGGTGATCCTGGCGACGCCCAATCAGATGCACGTGGACGGTGGGCTGGAGTGCGTCGCCGCGGGTGTGCCGGTGATCGTCGAGAAGCCGATCGGCGATTCCGTGGAATCAGCGGTCCGGCTGGTCGAGGCCGGCGAGGCGGCCGGGGTCCCGGTGCTGACCGGGCACCACCGCAACTACAGCCCGATCATGGCCAAGGCCCGCGAACTCGTGCAGAGCGGCACCATCGGCTCTGTGGTGGCCGTTGTCGGCACCGCCCTGTTCTACAAGCCGGACGATTACTTCGAAACCGGCGGCGGTTGGCGCAGGCAAGCCGGCGGAGGCCCGATCCTGCTGAACCTGATCCACGAGGTGAACAACCTGCTGTCGTTGGTCGGGGACATCGTCCGGGTGCAGGCAGTGACCTCGAACGCCACCAGAGGCTTCCCGGTGGAGGACACGGCGGCGATGATCTTCACCTTCGCCGGCGGCGCGCTCGGCACCTTCCTGCTCTCGGACGCCGCAGCGTCGCCACGGTCGTGGGAGCAGACTTCGCAGGAGAATAAGAGCTACGACAGTTTTCCGGACGAGGACTGCTATCACATCGCCGGCACCTTGGGCTCGCTGTCGGTGCCGACCATGCGGCTGAGGGTCTACGAAGGTGCCCGATCCTGGTGGGAACCGTTGACCACGACGGTCGAGCAGGTGGAGCGCACCGACCCGCTGGCGAATCAGGTCACCCACTTCGCGGACGTGATTCGTGGCGCGGCGCAACCCATCTGCAGCGGCCGGGACGGGTTGAAAACGCTGCTCGTCGTCGATGCGGTGCTCGAGGCCGCCCGCACCGGGCTGCCGGTCGACGTCACCAACTTTGCGGCACCACCGCGGACTACCTGACGGCGGCGGCCAGCACGTCCCGGGCGGCGTCGCCCACCGTGCGTGCCGCCAGTTCCACCCCGGCGTCCACCAGCTCGTTCGAGATCACCTCGACGGCAACGACTTCGGGCCGGACGCCGTGGTTGTTCAGCGCGCGCACCAACCCGACGGCGTCGCCGTACCCCTTTCCGGGCGGCAGCCGGTGGCCCAGCGACTCCGCGCGCAGCGGCGACATCGGGGACGCCAGTACATCGCAGAGCTGGACCGACACGATCCGGTCGGCCGGGACCCGGTCGAGATCGGCAGGGGTCATCCCGGCTCGTGCCCAGTGCCAGACGTCCACGATCAGCCCGCTGTTCGAACGGCCGGCACCCTGCAACACCTGCCACGCGGCCTGGAGGTCGGGCACGCCGCTGTAGGGCATGAACTCCAGGGCGACCGTGAGATCGCCGGCCCGGTCGCACAGTTCGCCGAACGCGTCGATCATCACCGACATCGGCAGCTTCTCGAGCAGCCCGGCGTTGACGTGGCTGACGCCGAAGCTGCGCGCCATCTGGAAGACGGTCTGCTCCTTGGCCTGTTGCGTGGCGTCCCGGTCGGCGTCCGAACCCCAGGCGGTCACGTACTCCACCTCGAGCACGGGAGTTCCAGCCCGGTCGGCGATCTCGGCCATCGCAGCCGCATCGAGTCCGTGTTCCAGCGCCGCCCAATAGTTCTCGGCCCGCAGTCCGATGCCGTCGAAGCCGGCCGCCGCGGCCGCGCGCACCCGGTCCGGAAAGGAGACCTCGGTGCCGAGGCTGTACGAGCTGATCACCAGGGGAGGGGAGACGCCGGCGCGGTCGGCAAAGGGCAATCCGGCGACGGCGACAGCAATGTCGTCACCGCGGTTGGTGTCGATCTGCCGGTCGGTGCTCGCACTGTCCACCTGTCCAAGTCTGACCACTGAAGCCGTTTCGCGCGACCGGGAGATCAACACTTGGGAAGGAAAGCTGCTACCCGGTGACAGCTTTCCTTCCTCAGTGTTGATCTTCCGGCCGTCAGGCCCTTCCGACTGGCGGAACGCCGTGGACGGTCCGCCTCGCGCACCCGTCTACTGGAGCGCTGATGGGAGAGGTGTTCAGATGGTTGAAGACGAATCGACGAACGATGCTGCACCCGGTGCGACGGCGCGGTGCGACCTGCTGGTGATCGGCGGCGGCGCCGCCGGTCTGTCGGCTGCGGTCACCGCCGCCTACCACGGGCTCAGCGTGATCGTCGCCGAGAAGGCGTCCGTGCTCGGCGGCGCGACGGCATGGTCGGGCGGCTGGATGTGGGCTCCGCTGAACCCGCTGTCGCAGGCCGACGGCATCGTCGAGGACATCGACCAACCTCGCACCTATCTCAAGCACGCGCTCGGCGCCGAGTACGACGAGCCGCGGGTCGAGGCGTTGCTGCGGAACAGCCCGCACATGGTCGCGTTCTTCGAGAAGCACACCTCGTTGCAGTTCGTCAGCGGCAGCTGGATCGCCGACATCCAGGGTGAGCTGCCGGGCGCCGGGACCGGTGGACGTTCGGTGGGTCCCAAGCCGTTCAACGCCCGGCGGCTCCGCAAGGATCTGCGCCCGTTGGTCAGGCCGCAGCTCTACGAGACGTCGTTCCTGGGCATGGGCATCATGGCCGGTCCCGATCTGCAGGCCTTCCTGCACACCACGACGTCGGTCAGGTCGTTCTTCCATGCCGCGTGGCGGGTGGCCTTCCACGTGCTCGACCTGGTCACCTACCGGCGGGGCATGCAGCTGGTCAACGGACCGGCGTTGATCGCCCGGCTGGTGAAATCGGCGGATGCGCTCGGAGTCACCATGTGGGTCGATTCCCCGGCGACCGACCTCACCACCGGAGAAAACGGCGCCGTCACCGGAGCGGTGCTGCAGCGTCCCGACGGCCCGGTCACCGTCACCGCGACCCGAGGTGTGCTGCTGGCGGCCGGCGGCTTCCCGAACGACGTCGAGCGGCGTCGTGCACTCTTCCCGAGAACCCCGACCGGTCAGGAGCACTGGACCCTGGCGCCGCCCGAGACCACCGGTGACGGCGTCAGTCTCGGTGAGTCGGTCGGCGGACAACTCGACGAGACGTTGGCCTCGCCCGCGGCCTGGTGCCCGGTGTCCCTGGTGCCCTACCGGAACGGCCGGGTGGGGACCTACCCGCACATCGTCGACCGGGGGAAGCCGGGATTGATCGCCGTTGCCGCCAACGGCAAGCGGTTCGTCAACGAGGCTGACGGCTACTACCAGTTCACCACCGGGATGATCAACGCGACCCCCGAGGGCGACCCGGTGCAGGCCTGGCTGATCTGCGACCGGAAGTTCCAGCGTCGCTACCCGTTCGGCATGTCCAAACCGTTCCCGGTGCCGACCTGGCCGTACCTCCGGTCCGGGTACCTGAAGCGGGGCAAGACGTTGGCCCAGCTGGCTGCGAAGTGCGGCATCGACGCGGCGGCCCTGGAGCAGACGGTCGCCGAGTTCAACCGGCACGCCAGGGTGGGCGAGGACCCGGAGTTCAAGCGTGGCAGCACGGCCTTCAACCGGGCGTCCGGCGACAAAGAGCATCAGCCCAACCCGTCACTGGCACCGCTGGAGAAGGGTCCGTTCTACGCGATCAAGGTGCTGCCCGGCAGTTTCGGCACCTTCTTCGGGCTGCGAGCCGATCCTCGGTCCCGGGTGGTGACGGCCGGCGGCGAACCCATCGACGGGCTCTACGTGGCAGGCAGCGATCAGGCGAACGTGATGGGTGGGCACTACCCGTCGGGCGGCATCAACATCGGTCCGGCGATGACCTTCGGCTACATCGCCGGCCGGGACATCGCCGGCGTCACGGAGTACGAGAACGTCGTGCCGAACCTGCAGAACGACGGCGTGTAACGGCCGGGCCGGACGGCAGAGATCACAGCCACGCGCTCGTCCGTGGCTGCAGTCGCCAGCCGACCCACAGCACCATCGACTCCCATGCCCGCGCCGCGGCCATCGCCGCGAGAGCGGAGTGATAGCCGGGTGCGTTCGGATCTGCGCCGGTCAACCGTCGCTCGAGATCCTGGCGCTCGAGTGCGCGCTCGGCGCCCATGCGCAGCAGTACGTCACTGCATGATTGACGGATCTGGTTCACCATGGACAACTCCTCGCTGCTCGACTCACGGTGCGGGCGGAGCCTGCTGATTGCGGCAACCACGCTTCGTTGAGGAGCTGTTCGAGTTCCGTCCTCCGACAAGATTACGCCGGACGAGCAGCCGCAGCCGTTCGCTGGCGGCGATGTGCGGCCATCCGCACCGGCGAGTTCAGCTCCCCGTAGCCGGCGTACCCGCCGATCCGTTGCACCACCTCGAAGAAGACCCGACCGCCGAGTACCTCGGTGTAGAAGTGCAGGAACTGCCCGTCGGCGTTCTGATCGAGCAGCACGTTCAGCTCACGCAACGCCGTGAGCTGCGACGATGGCGGCGCAAGTCGGGCATCGAGGTCGTCGTAGTAGTTGGCCGGCACCTGGACGAGCGGGGCACCGGCCGCCGTGGCGGCGCGGGCGGCGGCGAAGATGTCGTCAGTGGCGAAGGCCACATGCTGCGGATCGGTCACACCCGGCTGCCATTCGCTGCCCCTGCGCAGTACCGAAACGCTCAGGCACACCCGAACTGTGCCGTCCGGGTTGGCCACCGCCCGGTTGCGGACCAGGCCGAACGGCGCCGCGATCTCGGAGTTGTGCTGCGCCTGCAGTCCCAGCACCGTGCGGTAGAACAGCGACGCCTCGTCGAACCGGTCGTACGGCTGGGTGAGCGCGATGTGATCGATGTGGGTGATGCCCAGAGCCGACGATTCCGCCGAGCCGTTGCTTTCGTCCGTCGCCGGGAAATCGGAGATCCAGCTGGTCTGGTCGTCGGCACCGGTGCGGCAGAAGAACACCGCTGTCTCGTCCGGCGCCGCAACGGCGGACAGGTCGGCCTCCGCCGGTCCGCGGCGGCGGGGCAGCAGGGGAGCGAGCAGAGCCTGCGCCCGGATGGCGGCCCGGGTGGAATCGGCGGTCTCCAGGCCGATGGCGGCCACCGCTGCACCGGTCGGATGCTCGTCCAGCCCCCTCGACGCGTTCAACAGCACCCTGGCGCCGCCATTGGACCAGAGCTGCACCGGCTTGCTGCGGTGCTGCCCGGAATGGGTGAAACCCAATGCGGTCAGCGTGTTTTCGACTGCCGGACTGCTGTCGGCATCGACCGCGAGCTCGGCGAAGGCGAACCCGCCCAGGGTCGGCGGCGGTGCGGGCGCATCGGTCGCACCAGGGGCGGTCGGCAGTTGACCAACGGTGGCTTCGTGCAGTGCCAGCAGGGAGCGGTGCGCGTCGACCGCGGCTCTGCGGGGATCGGACTGCCGGAAGACGTCGTTGAAGACCTCGAGCGACAACGGCCCGGTGTAACCGGCGGCGTACACGTGGCCGAGGAAGGCGGGCAGGTCGAAGGCGCCCTGGCCGGGGAAGAGCCGGTGGTGCCTGCTCCACTGCAGCAGGTCCATGTCCATCGACGGTGCATCGGCCAGTTGCAGGAAGAACAGCTTCTCGCCCGGGATGTCCCTGATCCCGGCGGGATCGGAACCCCTGGACAGGATGTGGAAGCTGTCGATGCACAGCCCCAACGCAGGATGGTCCGCGGTGCGCACGATGTCCCATGACCGCTCGTAGGTGTTCACGAAGGTCGACCAGGCCAAGGCCTCGTAACAGATGCGCATGCCGCGTTCCTCGGCGCGGGAGGCCAGCCGATGCAACTGTTCGGCGATTTGCTCGTCGTCGTCCACCGCGTCCGGGTAATTCGCCGAGCAGACCAGCACCAGATCGGTCCCCAGCTGCTCCATCACGTCGAACTTGCGGTCCGCGCGACGCAGGTTGGCCGTCACCGCTTCGGGGTGCACCGAGTCGAAATCGCGGAACGGCTGGTACAGATCGATGGTCAGGCCCAGGTCGTCACAGCGGGTCCTGACCTCGGCGGCGGACAGCGGGGAGACCACGAAGTCGGGCTCGAAGATCTCCACCCCGTCGAAACCCGCGGCCGCCGCGGCGACCAACTTGTCCTCCAGGGTGCCGGAGATGCAGACGGTGGCGATCGCCGTCCTGACCCGGGTGGGTGTGACGAGTGCCTCCGTCGCGGACGGGACAGCGGCGCCCGGAGTGGACAAGACTGACATGATCGCCCCCATGGGTCGGTTTGACCATCAGAATGACCGCTGTTCGCCCGCATGACGTACCGGTCCGGCCGTCAGTTCCGACCAGCGGGAGGGCAGCAGCGAAGAACTGGGTAACCGCTCCACCCGACGCGAGGATGAGGATATGGCCCCCGAACTGCCAGAGTCGTTGCGAGAAGTTGCCGAGCGTGCAGCCAGCGTCTTGGCGCCCGAATCCGATCTGTTCGAGGACATGGACTCGGCCGGTTTCGGTGACGCGCTGAGCCAGGCCGTCCGCTCCGCGCTGACCCACCCGGTTCAGCCCGCCCGGTCTGCCCTGCACCTTGCCTCCGACCTGGTGAAGATCCCGCTGGTCGCCGGCGCCAGATGGTTCGGGCGCGAGGTGCAGCCGCCCGTGGAGGTGGATCCCAAGGACCGCCGATTCTCGGCTCCGGCGTGGACCACCAATCCGGCCTACTACTCGGTGCGGCTGGCCTACCTGTCGGCCAGCAAGTTCGCCAAGGACGTCGTCGCGTCGGCCCCGATGGACCCGGAAACCGCTCAGAAGGCGCAGATGGCGGTCAGTCTGCTCGCCGACACGCTGGCTCCGACAAACTTCCTGGCGACGAACCCGGCCGCGCTGGTGCGGGCGTTCGACACCGCCGGCGGCAGCCTGGTCAAGGGTGCGAAGAACTTCGTCGGCGACGTCGTCAACAACGGCGGCAAGCCCCGCCAGGTGGACACCACCGGGTTCGAGGTCGGCGTCAACCTCGCCTGCACGCCGGCGAAGGTGGTGTACCGCAACGAGTTGATGGAGCTGCTGCAGTACGAGCCGCAGACCGAGCAGGTCCATGCCACCCCGTTGCTGTGCAGCCCGCCGTGGATCAACAAGTACTACGTGATGGATCTGGCGCCGGACCGCAGCTTCATCGAGTGGGCGGTCCGGCAGGGCCGGACCGTCTTCGCGATCAGCTACAAGAACCCGTCCGCCGACATGTCCGGCACCACCATGGACGACTATCTGCTGCACGGGCCGCAGACCGCGCTCGACGTGGTGCAGGAGATCACCGGGGCCGAGACGATCGACATCGTCGGGCTCTGCCTGGGTGGCGCCATGACGGCGATCACCGCCGCGTACCTGACGCAGCAGGGCGACAGCCGGGTCGGCACGCTCACTCTGCTGAACACGATGCTGGACTACGCCGAGCCGGGTGCCTTGAGCATGTTCACCGACAAGCGCACGGTGGAGAAGCTCGAGAAGAAGATGCTCAAGGCCGGATCGCTGGAGGGCGAGACGATGGCCGGGACCTTCGACATCCTGCGGGCCAACGATCTGATCTTCAACTACGTGGTGTCGAACTGGTTGATGGGGCAGGATCCGCCGGCGTTCGACATCCTGGCCTGGAACGCCGACAGCACCAGGATGCCGGCCGCCATGCATGCGTTCTACCTGCGAAACTTCTACGTGGAGAACAACATTCCTGCTGGAAAGCTCGAACTCGGCGGCGCCCCCATCGATTTGAGCGTGATCAAGAATCCCACCTACATCGTCAGCGCCATCAACGACCACATCGTGCCCTGGGAGTCGGCCTACAAGACCGTCGGCCTGGTGTCCGGTCCGGTGCGGTTCGTGCTCGGCAGCGGTGGCCACATCGCCGGCATCGTCAGTCCTCCCGGGCCGAAGGCCTGGCACATGGTCAGCGAGAGCGACTCGCTGCCGGCCACCGGAGCCGAGTGGAATGGCTCCGCGGAGCGTCGCAAGGGGACCTGGTGGGAGGACTGGGCGGTCTGGTCGGCCAACAGCTCCGGACCGCTGCAGGACCCCCCGCCGATGGGCAGCGAGAAGTACCCGGTGCTCGGCGCCGGACCGGGCGGCTACGTCCTGACCTGATCGGGTCGATTGCCGGTGATGCGGTAGTGGGGACGCTCAGTTGCCGGCAGCCATCGCGGCATCCAGCGGGCGGGCCTGCGCCGGGATGGCGCCGTGCCGGGCCTCGCCGCCCGCCAGTTCCCTGGACAGGCTGCGGGAGGCGATCGACAGCGCTGCCATGCTCGGTTGCAGTTCGTGGCCGAGGTCACCGACGGCCAGTTCGATGGCCGCGACCACCTCGCCACCGGGGCCGAAGACCGGCATCGCCACGCCGCTGACGCCGCACTCGAGTTCGCCGCGGGTGATGGCCACCCTGGTCAGCCTGGTCACCGCCAGGGCGCGCCGGAAGCGGTCGGGCGAGGTGATCGTCTGGGCGGTGTACGGCCGCAGACCGCGCATGATGGTCATCTCGACGGCTCGCGCCGAGGAGAACGCCAGCAGCGCCCTGCCCAACGCGGTCGGATGGGCCGGCAGGGTCGCGGCCGGGGTGAATCCGGTGGCCGGGCGGGGACCGGGCTGCTTCTCGATGTAGGCCACCTCGAGCTCCTGCAGCACGCCGAGCCGCACCCGGCTCTTGGTGGCGGCGGACAGGTCCTCGAGCACGCAAGGCGCACGTTCGGCGATGCTGGGTGGACAGGGGTCGACGGTGCCGATCATCCGCAACGGCAGGCCGGCCCGGTAGTGACCGTCCTCGGTCCGCTCCAGCAGCCGCCAGGCCGCGAGTTCAGAGGTCAGCCGGTGCGCGGTGGAAATGGGTAGCCCGGCGAGTCGGGCTATTTCCGTCAGTGAGTGCTCGCTGCCCTCGGTGAAGGTCAGCAAAATGGAGGTGATCTTGCTCGTCACCGATCGTCCACTTTCGGTGGAGTTGCCCGCCAACGTGGTCCTCCTCGTCGAAAATGACCAGCGGACATCGCGGGCGATCACACCCCGTGCCTCGATGATCGGGTTCACGCCTAGCAAACACAACATAAGCCGTACGGCGCCAGAGCGTCATCCCACGGAAACTATCCGCGACACGGATGGACGTTCCCACTCCTCGGGTGGGCGAAACACAACCCCAGGGTGTACCACTGGGGCGAGTCCCCGCCGCAGCCCGAAGGATGTCAGGGTGGAGTTGGACTGGCTCGAGACGTTTCTCGCTGTGGTTGATCGAGGTGGTTTCACCGCAGCTTCCGCCCAGGTCCATCGCTCACAGTCCAGGGTGAGCGCGCACATCGCCGCTCTCGAGCGGGAACTCGGTGTGCAGCTGATCGACCGGGCCCGGCGTCCGGCGACCCTCACCCCGGCCGGTCAGATCTTCGCCACCCACGCCCGGGAGATCCTCGCCGACGTCGGCTCCGCCAGATCCGCCATCGGAATCCTGCGGGCGCTCGACGAAGAGTCGGTGGCCGTGCTGACGACTCCCTGCATCGGCGCCGCACTTTTTCCGAAGGTTGTCGGCGACCTTCTCGCCGGTCACCCCAACGCCAGGGTTGCGCTGTCCGAACACGGGTGGCAGGAGGGTGAAAGACGGCATCCGGCAGAGGGCTTCGTGCTGGCCGTGCTGCCGTCGCTGCCCCGGCCGCACCCTCCCGGCCTGCAGGAGCGGGTGCTCTGGCGGGAGCCCATCCAGGCGGTGGTGCCTGCCGATCACGAACTGGCTCAGGCACGGTCGGGCGCAGGGGCCATCGAGCCTGCCCGACTTGCCGCGCAGAAACTGGTGATCAGCGGGATGACGATGAGCACCGTGCCGCAGATCCTGCTGACACTCGGCGCGCGCGGTCTGGAAACTGTTCCGAGGACAACGGTGGATACCCCGCAGACCCTGGTGACGATGGTCCGGGCCGGTGTCGGGATCGGCGTCGCCAATGCAGTGGGCCTGGAGAACACCGACACCACAGGCCTTGTCGTCATGGACATCGACGATCCGGAGATGTTCCGGGAGGTCGCTGTCTACTGGTACGACGAACTGCTGTCCTCCGATGTAGGACAATCGTTGCTGCGCAGTGTGATTCAGGCTCAGCCGCCACCCGGCGGTAGCCGGATCGGGCAGGACGGCGAGGTTCTGCTCACCGGTCCCGGAATCTCGCAATCGAACGACGGCAACCTCTCGGCCGCGCAACGGCTTTCGCAGCGGTAGGGTCGACGGGCCCGGTTTTCGTCGAGCACCACCACTTCCAAGGATGAGATGGCCCCCTTCGTCGGTCGCCAGATGGAGCTCGCGGTGTTGCGGGCCAGGTTGGCCGATGCGCTTGCCGGACGGCCGCAGATCGTGCAGATCCAGGGCCCGGCCGGGATCGGCAAGACCGCGCTGGTCGACCATTTCCTGGGCGAGGCCGGCGACGGCCCGCAGCCGGTGGTGATCAGGGCCAGCGGCGAGGAGACAGAGGAGTTGCTGGCCTACGGGGTGGTCGAGCAGCTGCGGCGATCGATGGTGGGGGCCGCCGGTCAGACTGGTGCGGACCGGTTCTCGACCGAAGACCGGATCCAGGTCGACGCCGGCGCGCCCCTTCGTGGCGCACCCGGCCAACCTGCACTGACGAGAATGATTGCGTCCCACGGCTCTGAGCTGGTCGATGACCCGGTCACCGTCGGGACCCGGTTGCTCGAATTGCTGGATCGGCTCGGTGGCGCACCGGTGATCCTGGCTGTCGACGATGCCAACTGGGCCGATCGCCCCTCGATGCAGGCAGTGATCTTCGCCTTGCGCAGGCTCGCCGCCGACCAGGTGCTGACCATCGTGGCCGTGCGCGACGACAGCATTGCCGACCTGCCGGAAAGTCTCGGCCGTTTGGTGAGCGGACATCGGGGCACCGTGCTGCGGTTGCGAGGCCTGGACGAGGAGGATCTGCGGGACCTGGCCGTGGCGATGGGCATCGAGGGGATCGGTTCGGGCGCGGCGCGCCGCCTCCGGTACGGCACGCAGGGCAACCCGCTGCACGCCCGTGCGCTGCTGGAGGAATTCCCGCCCGCCCAATGGGGCCGCGACGATCAATTGCTACCGTCACCGAGGTCGTTCCGCCGGTTGGTCCAGGACCGTTACGAGTCTTGTTCGGCCGACGCCCGCCGGCTGATCGATGCGGCAGCCGTCCTCGGCCCGCACTGCCCGCTACCGCTGGCCGCCGCCCTGGCCGCCGTCGATCGCCCGCTGGACGCCGTTGACGAGGCGGTCCGGCACGATCTGCTCACGGTTTCCGAGACGGAATCACCCTGGACGGTGACCTTTCTGCATCCGCTGGTGCGGGCTGGTGTCTATGAAGCCCTCGGCGCGGCGCGCAGACATCTGTTGCACAGCGCGGCCGCGGATCTGGTGGCCGACCAGGCATCGTCGTTGCGCCATCGGGTGGCGGCCGCTGCGGAGCCGGACGAGCTGCTGGCGGCCGATCTGACTTCATTCGCAGACCTGGAGGCGCGCCGCCAATCGTGGCAAAGCGCTGCCGCGCATCTTGTTTCGGCCAGCCGGTTGAGTCCCGATCCACAGGAGGCGCAACGCAGTGTGCTCCGCGCGGTGCTCTGGACGATCATCCGCGGCGATGTCGCCGGCGCCACCGCGTTCGCCGCCGAGGTCGCCGGCTATCCGGAAACCGCTTTGCGCGACGTCGTGCTGGGATCGCTGGCCATGGCGGGGGAGGATCCCGGCGCGGCCGAGGCTTTGCTGGCCAAGGCATGGGCGGCCGGCGCACCACCGCCGGACCCTGAGATCGCTGCGTTGGTCGCCCTGATGACGGCCGTCCACTGGTACGGGCGACTCGATGCCCAGCAGACCATCGCCTGGTGCGAACGCGCCTTCGCTGCGATCTCACGCGCGCCGGCGTCGTCGCTGAAGGCGATCCAGGCGGTCACGGTGACCTACCTCGTGCATGGTCTGGGGTATGCGGGTCGCACCGCTGAATCGCTGGACGCCGCGGGCCCGGCCACCCAGCTGCCGGGCGACCCGGACCAGCTCTGGCTGAACCCACGATCGGCGCGTGGGCTACTGAATTTGATCGAGGACGAGCTGGACGCGGCGCGGGCCGACCTCGATTCGGTGGCGGCGACGGCGTCCCGGCTCGGGATCCTGAACACCTCGGCCTTCAGCTTCGCCTACCTGGCCCGCGCGGAATGGGTGGCCGGCGCCTGGGACGATGCGCTGCTACATGCCGAGCGCGCGGTGGCGATCAATCTGGAGTCGGACTTCGGCTTCATGCAGGCCGCCGTCACCGGCATCGCGGTGTTGGTACCCGCCGCCCGCGGCGATTGGTCGACCGCACAGGCCTACCTGGCCACCATGACCGAGCGGGAACCCGGGTACGAACGGTCGGTCGTCGCCTTGGCCATGGCTGGGGCCCGGATCGGCGAGGCCCGTGGCGTGCCCGGTGACGTGCTGGCCGCGCTGCAGCCCGTGCGCAACTTCCCGCTCCGGGACGCGGCCGACGAACCGGGGTTCTGGCCCTGGCAGGACCTGTACGCCGATGCCCTGGTCGCGGTCCGGCGGATCGACGAGGCAGATCGGTTCCTCATCCCGCACGAGGAACTGGCCGCGCTGCGTGGCCGCCGCACCACCATCGCCCGGTTGGCCCGGTCCCGCGGTGCGATCGAGGCCGCTCGCGGCAATTCCGATCGGGCACAGGCTGCGTTCGCCCGGGCGCTGGAGGCGACCGAGGGTCTGGCGGTCCCGTTCGAGCGGGCACGGATCGAATACGCCGCCGGCCGGTTCCTGCGACGGCTGGGCCAGCGTCGCCGCGCAGCGGACCTGCTGGACGCCGCGCAGCAAAGATTCCTGGAGCTGGGTGCCGCGCCGTATGCGCAGCGGTGCGCCCAGGAACTGGCGGCGTCCGGACTGGCACCGACCGCTCGGATCGGGCGGGATCGGGTCGGTCTGACATCGCAGGAACTGGTCGTCGCCCGGCTCGCCGCGCAGGGCCGCAGCAATCGGGAGATCGCCGACGAACTGGTGGTGAGCATCAAGACCATCGAGTACCACCTGCGGAACGCGTTCGGAAAACTGGGCGTGACCTCTCGCCGGCAGCTCCCGGACCGGCTGGGCGTCGTCGCCGGCGACACCGCCTGAGACGCGGCAGATTCCTTCCCACTCCACGGAAGGCGGAGCGTGTGGAGTTGCCCGGTGCCCTGGCTGCCGGAAGTCTGCAACGGTGACCGCTGACTCGCTGCACCAACAACTTGCCGACGAACTGTGGGAAGCCGATCGAACCGCCAAGCCGATCGCACCGCTGACCGAGCGGTACCCGGATCTGGTCGTCGAGGACGCCTATGCGATCCAGACGATCAACATCGATCGCCGGGTCGCCGCCGGCGAACGGATCATCGGCCGGAAGGTCGGCCTGACCTCCGCACCGATGCAGAAGCTGCTGGGCGTCGACGAACCCGACTTCGGTGTCCTGACCGATGCCATGTTCGTCGAGGACGGCGATCTGATCTCGCTCGGCCAACTGGTTCAGCCCCGGGTCGAGGCGGAGTTGGCGTTCCTGATGGAAACCGACCTGGCAGGTCCGGGGGTGACCACTGCCGGGGCCCTCGCGGCGATTGCCGGCGCGTTGCCCGCGGTGGAGATCGTCGACAGCCGGGTCGCCGACTGGAAGATCAAGCTGGTCGACACGGTGTCCGACAACGCCTCGTCCGGCCTGCTGGTGGTCGGCGGCCGGATGCGCAAGGTGGAGGACCTGGACCTGCGGCTGCTCGGCGTCGTGGTCGCACGCCACGGTGAGGTGATCGACACCGGTGCCGGCGCCGCGGCCCTGGGAAATCCCGCCCGCTGCGTTGCCTGGCTGGCCAACAAGCTCGGCAGTCTCGGATCGGGCCTGAAGGCCGGGGACATCGTGTTGCCCGGCGCCGTGCACAAAATGGTGCCGGTCGAACCGGGCGACGTCTTCCGCGCGGACTTCGCGCATCTGGGTGGCGTCACGGTGCGGTTCTCGAAGTCTGAGCAGTAACCGACCGGCGCGTGCCACGGTCGACCCGGTGCCGATCGCGGCCGGCGGCTGATCACCAATTCGACGAGGAGCGCGCCATGATGCTGTCGACAGCGATCGTCTCGACCGATGCCTCGGCCAGGTACGGAAAACAGCTGCTCTCCCACCTCGGGCACAAGGTCCAGGTGGAGTCGCTGCCCGACGTACCGCCACCGGCCGGTCGGCTGCTGTTCGCCTACGGGGTCGGCACCGTGCTGCCGATGCCCGGCCAATTGGTACTCAGGGCGACGGCCGCCGATCCGGAATCACTGGCCAGGGTGCAGGACGTGTTGCAGCGCCACCTGGAGAAGTTCGGTGCGCGACGGGAGCTGGTGGTCAGCTGGGGCCCGGCGGAATCGTCCGAGGATCAGGACGGTTCCCTGTCGGATGAGTCCGGAGACGCGACCCCCGCCGGGCCCGCCTGAGCTCGCGGGGTCAGGATCGACCCACTCGACACTCCGGTCGGGATCACGGCCGTGCCACCGCCCAGGACGGAGCTCGCGCCGGTCCGCGCAATTGCAGGTCCCTACTGAGCGCGAGGGCCGCGGTCTTCACCGCCGGCCCCACCCGGCGCAGGTCCAGGGTGCCGCTCCAACCGGAGATCGACATCGCCGCAACGGGATGCCCGTCGGGCCCCAGAATCGGGCTTGCCGCGCAGCCGACTCCGTGCGCCGATTCCTCGCTCTCATAGGCGATCCCGGACTCCCGAATCCGGCGCAGTTCCCGCAGCAGCAGTCCGGGAGCGGTGATCGTCCGTGGGCCGACCGCCGGCAGGCCACGATCGATGACCGCCTGCACGGTCGCCTCGTCGGAGAATGCCAGCAACGCCTTTCCCACGCCCGCGGCATGGGCCGGGAGGCGACCCCCGACCTCGGACGGCATCCGCGGGGCGTCCCGACTACGGACGATCTCGACGTACATGACGTCGGTGTCCACCAGCACCGCCAGATGCACGGTTTGCCGGCTCACCTGCCGCAGGTCGGCCATGTAGGGCAGCGCCACTTCACGGAGCTTGCGTTGCCGGGACGCCAGCTCGCCGAGTTCGAACAGCTTGGTGCCGAGTTTCAGATCGGTTCCCTCGGTGCGTTCGAGGAATCCGTGGGTGGTCAACTCTGCCGCCAACCTGGCGGTCGTCGACTTCGGAAGGCCGGAGCGACGGGACAACTCGGAGATCCCCATCGACAGATGACGGGCGTCGAACGCGCCAAGCAGGGCCGCCGCCCGTCCGACGACAGAGTCGAAAGTGTTCCGTTCACCGGTACGCATGGGTTGATGATGGCCCGCCGGGTGGGCACAGTGCAACGACCACCCGCCGCAGCAGGACAGCGACTTCGGCGCCAGAGATCGACAACCGGACCCGCGGTCCGGGGTGCTGCCCGACCGGGCAGCCGGCCCACCGGCTCACAGGAGGCACCAATGACCACGACAACCCCCGCTCGCGAGGACCTGCCGACCGGCGCCACACCGATCGCGGCCATCGTCGGACCCGGCAACATCGGCACCGACCTGCTCGTCAAGCTGCAGCGCAGCAATGACATCGAGGTTCGCTACATGATCGGTGTCGATCCCGCGTCCGACGGGCTGGCCCGAGCAGCGAAGATGGGTGTCGAGGCCAGTGCCGGTGGCGTGGATTGGCTGCTGGCCCAGGATCGGCTGCCGGACCTGGTCTTCGAGGCGACCTCGGCGAAGGCGCACATCGCCAATGCGGCCCGCTACGCGGAGGCCGGGATCACCGCGATCGACCTGACACCGGCCGCCGTCGGCCCGTTCGTCTGCCCGGTGGTGAACGCCGACGTGCACGCCGGAGCGCCGAACATCAACATGATCACCTGCGGTGGCCAGGCGACGATTCCCATCGTCAACGCCGTCTCATCGGTGACCGAGGTGCCGTACGCCGAGATCGTGGCATCGATCGCCTCCCGCTCGGCAGGGCCGGGTACCAGGGCCAACATCGACGAGTTCACGGAGACCACGGCGCACGCGATCGAGGCCGTCGGCGGCGCGGCGCGCGGCAAGGCGATCATCATCCTGAACCCGGTGTCCCCGCCGATGATCATGCGGGACACCGTGTTCTGTGCGATCGGGCCGGATGCCGATCGGGACGCCATTGCCGAGTCGATCCACCGGATGGTCGCCCAGGTGCAGCGGTACGTGCCCGGGTATCAGCTGCGCAGTGACCCGCAGTTCGACGACCCGAACCCGGCCTGGCACGGAAACGGCCGCGTCGGAGTCTTCCTCGAGGTCAAGGGGAATGGCGATTATCTGCCGGAGTGGGCCGGCAATCTCGACATCATGACCGCCGCCGCGGTGCGCGCCGGCGAACTGATCGTGACAGCGAAGGCGGCGAACCGATGACCATCACCCCCGCGAAACCGGCAGTGCGACTGACCGACAGCACCCTGCGCGACGGCAGCCACGCCGTGCGCCATCAGTTCACCGAGCAGGACGTCGTCAAGGTCTCCGGTGCGCTGGATGCCGCGGGTCTGCAGGTGATCGAGGTGACCCACGGCGATGGCCTGTCCGGGTCGTCGTTCAACTACGGGTTCGGCGCCAGAACGGATGTGCAGTTGGTCGAGGCGGCCGTGAAGACGGTGCAGCGGGCCAAGATCGCCGTACTGGTGCTGCCGGGCCTGGGTACCGTCGAGGATCTGCGGGCGGTGCACGGTGTGGGCGCGCAGGTGGCCAGGGTGGCCACCCACTGCACCGAGGCAGACGTCTCGGTCCAGCACTTCGGGGCGGCCAGGGATCTGGGGATGGAGACGGTCGGATTCCTCATGCTGTCCCACCGGATCGGTCCGGACGATCTGGCGAAACAGGCCCGGATCATGGCCGATGCCGGGTGTCAGTGTGTCTACGTCGTCGACTCGGCCGGCGCACTGCTGCCCGACCATGTCCGTGACCGGGTGCAGGCCCTGGTCACGGAGTTGGGCGACGATGCGCAGGTCGGCTTCCACGGACACCAGAACCTGTCCCTGGGCGTCGCCAATTCGATTGTGGCCTACGAGAACGGTGCGCGGCAGATCGACGGCACCCTGTGTGCGCTGGGTGCCGGCGCCGGCAACTCGCCGACCGAGATCCTGGCCACCACCTTCGAATTGCTGGACGTGCCAACCGGAGTCGACGTCGATCTGGCGCTGGCCGCGGCAGAAGACGTACTGAAACCGATGATCAGCAGGATGCCGGTCGCTGATCGCGCATCCATCGTCCAGGGTCGCTTCGGGGTCTACAACTCCTTCCTGCTGCACGCGGAACGGGCAGCGGACCGCTACGGTGTCTCGGCTCACGAGATCCTGCGTCGGGTGGGTGAAGCCGGATACGTGGGCGGCCAGGAAGACATGATCATCGATGTGGCGATCGATCTGGCCCGGGAGAAGCAGGCCTGACAGAACAGTGTGACGACCGCCGCCGATGATTGCCCGTTGCCGGGTGATCATCGGCGGCTTTCGTTTATCCGGACGTGCTCCCGATGTCGACACCGCGCAATTTTGCGCCAGGAAACACCGAGAATAACCGCAATTGAAACCAATCAAACATTTTCCAACAGGAATATGAAATGTTTCGCCGAGATGTCCATTTCTCCGGAACTCCTTGTTTCTCAACAGATCTCGGATCGTGGAGAGGCTGCGGGCAGCAAGGAATGGTGCCTTTGTGGCCCACGACACAGCGAAATTGTTTCTTTCGGCGTTGATATTCACCTAGTGTCTGAACACCGGTAATGCCCAACGACGGGATGCACGTGATTGAACCGGATCCCTGGTGACGCTTGCCGAGCGGTCTGGATCCGACCTCCTGACGAATTTCGCCCAACTCACGAAGGACGCCTGTCAATGACCACGTACGTCTTCGATTTCACCCAAGGCAACAAGGATCAGAAGGAGCTGCTCGGGGGCAAGGGCGCCAACCTCGCCGAGATGACGAAGCTCGGGCTCCCGGTACCTCCGGGATTCACCATCACCACGGAGGCGTGCCGGGAGTACCTGTCGCAGGGTAGCGAGCCGGGCGCGTTGCGGGTCCAGGTGACGATGGCGTTGCGCCAGCTCGAGGACACCATCGGCCGCCGACTCGGCGACCGGCACGACCCGCTGCTGGTCAGCGTCCGCTCCGGAGCGGCATTCTCGATGCCCGGGATGATGGAGACGGTGCTGAACATCGGTTTGAACGATGCCAGCGTCAAGGGTTTGGCGGAGGAGTCGGGTGACGAACGGTTCGCCTGGGATTCCTACCGGCGGTTGCTGCAGATGTTCGGCAAGACGGTGCTGGAGATGCCGGGTGAGGTCTTCTCCGATGCGCTGGACAAAGCCAAGTCGTCCAAGGGTGTGGCCAGTGACATCGAGCTCGACGTCGATGATCTGAAGACGTTGGTGACCACGTTCAAGGATGCCGTCCGCGAGCATTCCGGCCAGGAGTTCCCGCAGCACCCCCGGGAGCAGCTGGACATGGCGATCAGGGCGGTGTTCAACTCGTGGAACACCGACCGGGCGCGGCTCTACCGTCGCCGGGAACGGATTCCGCAGAACCTGGGCACCGCGGTGAACATCTGCACGATGGTGTTCGGCAATCTGGGTGAGACCAGCGGCACCGGTGTGGCTTTCACCCGGGATCCGGCCTCGGGTCAGACAGGTGCCTACGGTGATTACCTGTCCAACGCGCAGGGCGAGGACGTCGTCGCCGGCATCCGGAACACCCTGTCGCTCGATGATCTCAAGGCGTTGGATCCGGCGTCGCACAAGCAGTTGACCAGGGTGATGCGCCGGCTGGAGACGCACTACCGGGACCTGTGCGACATCGAGTTCACCATCGAGCGCGGCAAGCTGTGGATGCTGCAGACCCGGGTCGGCAAGCGCACTGCGGCCGCCGCGTTCCGGATCGCCGGCCAGTTGGTGGACGAAAACCTCATTACGATGGATGAGGCGTTGTCCCGGGTATCGGGTTCGCAGTTGGCATTGCTGATGTTCCCGCAGTTCGACCGATCAGCGTCGCGCGACTTGCTGACGAAGGGGATGGCGGCCTCTCCGGGTGCGGCCGTCGGCCGGGCCGTCTTCGATTCACCGACCGCCAAGGCCTGGGCCGAACGCGGCGAGCAGGTGGTGTTGGTGCGCAAGGAGACCAACCCGGACGACCTGGAAGGGATGATCGCGGCCAACGGCATCCTCACCGCGCGCGGCGGAAAGACCAGCCACGCAGCGGTTGTCGCGCGCGGTATGGGCAAGACCTGCGTCTGCGGCGCCGAGGCACTTGACGTCGACGCCGGCACCCGCACCGTTCGGGTCGGCACCGTCCTGATCAAGGAGGGCGATGAGATCAGCATCGACGGGTCCACCGGCGAAGTGTTCCTCGGCTCGATGCCAGTCGTCCCGTCGCCCGTCGAGACGTACATCGAATCCGGACTGACCGCCGCGCTCGACGGCGCGGACGACGAGACCGCCGCCCTGGTCAAGGCGGTCGACCGACTGCTCACCCACGCCGATGCCAGGCGGCGGCTCGCCATCCGGGCGAACGCCGACACCGCCGAGGATGCCGTCCGTGCGAGATCCTTGGGCGCCCAGGGCATCGGGCTGTGCCGCACCGAGCACATGTTCCTGGGTGACCGCCGGACGCTGATCGAGCGGGTGATCCTGGCCGGTACCAACGATGAGCGCGAGGAGGCCCTTGCCGCATTGTTGCCGTTGCAGCGCAAGGACTTCACTGAGCTGTTCGAGGCGATGGACGGGTTGCCGGTCAACATCCGGCTGCTCGACCCGCCGCTGCACGAGTTCCTGCCCGACCGCACCGAATTGGCGGTCAAGGTCGCGCTTGCCGAGGTGCGCGGCGACTCCGGCGCCGACGTCGATGCCGATCGGACGCTGCTGGCCGCGGTGGAGAAGTTGCACGAGTCCAACCCGATGCTCGGACTTCGCGGTGTCCGGCTGGGGTTGCTGACTCCCGGCCTGTTCGCGCTCCAGGTACGTGCGGTCGGTGAGGCCGCCTGCGACCTGATCGAGGCGGGCAAGGATCCGAAGATCGAGATCATGGTGCCGTTGGTCGGCTCGGTGATGGAGTTGCACCTGGTGCGGGACGAGTCGGAGGCAATTCTGGCCGAGATCGCTGCCGACCGCGGCGTGCCGTTGACCATCCCGATCGGCACGATGATCGAGTTGCCGCGGGCGGCGCTGACCGCGCACCGGATCGCCGATGCCGCCGACTTCTTCTCCTTCGGCACCAACGATCTGACCCAGACCACCTGGGGCTTCTCCCGGGACGACGTCGAATCTTCGGTCTTCGCCTCGTATCTGGAGAAGGGTGTGTTCACCGTGTCGCCGTTCGAGACCATCGACGGTGACGGGGTCGGCCGATTGGTGCAGATCGCCGCCGAGGAGGGTCGAAAGACGAAGCCCGGCCTCAAACTCGGCGTCTGCGGCGAGCACGGCGGTGATCCCGAGTCCATCCACTTCTTCCACACCGTTGGACTCGACTATGTTTCCTGCTCGCCGTTCCGGGTGCCGGTCGCCAGACTCGAGGCCGGCCGGGCTGCGGTGAGCTGACTCCGATACTGCTGGCGCCGCAGTACCTACTCGACGACTTCCAGCAGCTGCATCATGCCGTGATCCTCGTGAAACAGGATGTGGCAGTGCATCACGAATTTTCCGGTGTAGTCGAGGAACTGGTGCCGGATCACGATGCGGCCGAAGGGCGGAACCATTGCCGAGTCCCGGTAATGGTTCTCGCCCGACGGCTCGCCGTTGATCGAGATCACCTGGAACGGGTTGACGTGGATGTGCACGGGGTGCGGCTCGTAGGTGAGGTTGATGAACTCCCACTCCTCTGTGGTGTTCAGCTTCATCGTCTCGTTCACCACATGATGATCGAACTGGGTGCCGTTGATGAAGTAGTTGAAGTGGCTGTTCGGCCCGACGCCGCGGGGCTCGCGTTCCTCGAGCACGAATTCCCGGCGGCGGTCGATGAGGACGTCCCGCAGGTCCTTCATCGGCAACAGGGTGGTGGGCATCGCCACCTCGGCGGCCACGGACGCAATGGTGACAATACGGATCAACGACTGACCCTTCGGCACCATGTTCGCCGTGTAGAACAGGCCGAGATCGGCCCAGCTCATTGATTCGAAGGACGACTCGCCCGGATCGCCGCCGCGCACCAGCACATCGGCCCGGCCACCGGGCGGCACGATCAGCACGTCCGTCGCCGTCGTCGCGGTCAACGAATTGCCGTCGATGTTGACGACAAACATCTGCCGGCCGGCGAGTCGCAGGCGGTAGAAGACCGAGCTGGCATTGCAGATGCGCCAGCGCTGGACCTCGCCCTGCGCGATGTCCAGGGTCGGCTGGAACTGCCCGTTGACCAGCGTCGCCTGATTGCCGACGCTGCTGTCGGAACCGTCGACGATCTCGTCGTCGGCGATGTCGATCTGGCTGAGGATCATCACCCGCTCCGGAAGACCGGCGATGCCGGGCAGCTCGTCGAATTCGCCGCGCAGGACCAGCAGTCCGAACAAGCCGCCGAACACCTGCTTGTCCGACAGTCCGTGCAGATGCGCGTGGTACCAGAGGGTTCCACCGGGATGGTCGTCCGGGATGTCGTACTCGTAGTCGAACCGCTGGCCGGGCTCGATGGTCAGCAGCACGTTGTCCGAATTGCCGCTGGGCGAGACGTGCAGGCCGTGGGTGTGCAGGTTCGTGTTCTCGTCGGTGTCGTTGGCCAGCTGTACCCGCAGGGTGTCCCCGGGTCGAATCTCCAGGGTCGGCCCCGGGTAGGACTGCTCGTAGGTGACGGCCTGCACCACCTGCGTGCCGATGATGACCGGGGTGTGGGCCACGCTCAGCACGGTGGACAGCTGCCCGTCGACACTCGACCGCACCGCCGGTTGGAAGAAGCCGGCGGTGGCGTCGGTGGTCAGTCCACGGACATCGAGGGACGCGGTCGACGTGCCACTGCTGATCCCGTGCATCCCGGACATCGTGCGCAGGTCGACCGCCGCCTGCAGCTCCGCCGTCCGATCGGTCACCCCGCCGCAGGCGGTCAGGATGCCGGACCCGATCGCGGCTGCCGTGCCGATGAACAGGTTCCGGCGGGTGAGGCCACCGTTCTCGCTGGGCGGGGTCACGACGCGGCCTCCCTTGTCACAGTGACCGAGCGGGTGGTGCTGGCATCCCCGAGCGCCCAAACGAAGGTGAAGGTGTGCTCGGCCGAGTCACACGGAAAGACAATGGTGGAACCGACTCCCGGCGCCGGCCCGGCCGGAATCTGATACGGCAACGAGTCCTGGATGCCGGTCGCCGGCGCCTTGCCGTCCAACAGCACGGTGACGGAGGTGGCCGATGGGACGCTCCACCCGATGGTGGCCTGTCCCTCGATCCCGTTCGCCAGGCAGCGGAACGAGCCGGGTGCACCGAACTCCACGACCTCGGGCCCGCCCTCGGCGGTGGTCAGCAGTGGTGGAGGTGCGGCGGATGACGTGGTTCTCGGGGGGATGGAATCCCCGGGACCACCGGGGACGCTCGCAGCGGCGCCCTGGCCGCTCGTGGCGGAAACGGCAGCCGGCGAGCCGCCGGCAGTCGAGGACGGTTCAACGCTCGCCGTTCCGGTGGAGTTCGTGCACCCGGCCAGCATCACCGCGACGAGCACCCCGGACGCGATCAGGGCGGAGCGGCAGCATGTGGCAGCGCGGTGCCGATCGGAGGGTCCATGCGACATCCGCGGTCGACGCCTCTTTCGGATCGGCAGGTCACTTCGGACGAACAGGTCATATTCATAGCAGTCCAGGGGCCGAAGCCGGCCTGAACATCGTCGAAGCCACCTACTCGTGGCGCCTACGACAGGGGGCGCCCGATCGGGGGTGCTCGCGGGTGCGCCGGGTGATCTTCTGTCACCCGATGGCGCACGGTGGCGGGCTCACAGCGGACGCGCCTGCTGCTCGGCGTCTGATACCGCGCCTGCTGCTCGGCGTCTGATACCGCGGCGGATCGGCATCTGATGAGATGCTGACGCCTCGGCGTCCGATGCGCTCCGAAATCATCGGCGGCCGCCCCGGGAAACCAGGTATCAGCCGGAACAAGAGGTGGACGTTGACATCACACCGTTTCGTCACGGCCGTTGCGGTCGGCGTACTGGTGGTCGGGTTGGCGGGCTGTGGGTCGGCCGAGAACAACTCCTCGACGAGCTCGCCCAGTTCCAGTACGGCCGCAACACCGGTTCCCACCAGTCGACCGCCGGCGGCGGTGTCGTCGACGGGGTCCCCGGCACCGGCCGGCACCACCGGACCATCGAGCGCCGGCACCGAGAGCGAGGCCGCCGCCTATTGCGAGCAACAAGGAGGAGAGGTCCAGACCCGGCTCGCCTACTTCGGCACCAACGGCGACCAGGCCGACTGGCTGGCCCTCGGCGAGGGCACGTCGCTGTGCCGGTTCCAGGCCGACGACGAAGCCAAGTCCAGGATCTATGTGGATCTGCAGACCCTCTCGTCGGCGGAACCCACACTGGCCGCGCTCGCGTATCTGTCCAAGGTGCCGATGCCGACCTCGAGCGGCGGTGGCAACCCCGCGACGGGCTACTGCTCCAAGGAGCTCGACGGCTCCTCTACCTTCGGCGCCGTCGGTGCGGCCGGCGGCGGCTGGGTGGCGAAGGACGACCCTGATGACGTCGTGGTCGGGCTGTGCGTGTTCCCGGACCTCTCCTTCATCGACGAGTGGGGTCTGGCCTACCACTCCAACGGCGACATCCGGGGCAAGGATCTGACCACGGCCATGAAGTACCGGCCGGGCGCCGACCTGCCACCCGTCTTCCCGGTCAGTTCGGTCGCCCCGACATCCTGATCGCCGGCTCTCGGAGTTGACGGACATCGGCCCGCCGCGCGCGCTGTCCGGACAACCGGCGAGACCGCCGGACAACGCCCGGGCGGTTGCCCCGACGGATCAGGAGTTGTCCGGATGAGCTGATGTCAACGGGTGGTCCCAAGCGATCGGACCCGGGCGATCGGGACGCGGCGATCGGCGTCCCGACCGGCCGAAAACGTTGCCCCGGCAACGGTTTGACTTTCCCCCGGGCCAGTCCGTACTGTTCTGCGAGTCGCGCCGATACGGACCTTCAGGGCCGGGGAGCGACTCCCCCCGATGGCCGGATCCTTCAGGATCGGTCGGGGCCTGCGCACCGGAAGCGGTGGCAGTGGGGAAGCTGGGACGGGCAGTTGACACTGCGAACCGGACCGCGTAGTGTTTCCAGGGTTGCCCCCAAAACGGTCGAGAGGTCGTTGCGGGTGTGCGTCCGTACTTTGAGAACTCAACAGCGTACCGAAAGTCAGTGCCAATTGTTTGGCGCTGGGGCTTGCTGCTGCCCTTGTGGTGGCGATG
>CAVOIF010000005.1:0-750000 GCA_963696065.1 uncultured Actinomycetota bacterium | reverse complement strand
GAAAAACCAGCCGTAGCGGGTGATAGCCCCGTAGACGAAAGCTTCTGTTCTCCCTTCAATGTTTCCCAAGTAGCAGCGAGCCCGTGAAATTCGCTGTGAATCTGGCGGGACCACCCGCTAAGCCTAAATACTACCTGGTGACCGATAGCGGACTAGTACCGTGAGGGAAAGGTGAAAAGTACCCCGGGAGGGGAGTGAAATAGTACCTGAAACCGTGTGCTTACAATCCGTCGGAGCTGAGCCCTTGTGGTGAGGTGACGGCGTGCCTTTTGAAGAATGAGCCTGCGAGTTAGTGGTATGTGGCGAGGTTAACCCGTGTGGGGAAGCCGTAGCGAAAGCGAGTCCGAATAGGGCGTTTGAGTCGCATGCTCTAGACCCGAAGCGAAGTGATCTACCCATGGCCAGGATGAAGCGACGGTAAGACGTCGTGGAGGTCCGAACCCACTTCAGTTGAAAATGGAGGGGATGAGCTGTGGGTAGGGGTGAAAGGCCAATCAAACTTCGTGATAGCTGGTTCTCCCCGAAATGCATTTAGGTGCAGCGTCACGTGTTTCTGACTGGAGGTAGAGCACTGGATGGTCTAGGGGGCCCACAAGCTTACCGAAATCAACCAAACTCCGAATGCCGGTCAGTGAGAGCGTGGCAGTGAGACAGTGGGGGCTAAGCTTCATTGTCGAAAGGGAAACAGCCCAGATCGCCGGTTAAGGCCCCTAAGCGTGTGCTAAGTGGGAAAGGATGTGGAGTCGCCCAGACAACCAGGAGGTTGGCTTAGAAGCAGCCACCCTTTAAAGAGTGCGTAATAGCTCACTGGTCAAGTGGTTCCGCGCCGACAATGTAGCGGGGCTCAAGCACACCGCCGAAACCGCGGCATTCACACGTATAGCTCGGCCGCCCTTTGGGTTGGTCCAGGTGTGTGGATGGGTAGGGGAGCGTCGTGTGGGGAGTGAAGCGGCGGAGTGATCCAGTCGTGGACCCTACACGAGTGAGAATGCAGGCATGAGTAGCGAATGGGGAGTGAGAAACTCCTCCACCGAATGACCAAGGGTTCCTGGGCCAGGTTAATCCGCCCAGGGTGAGTCGGGACCTAAGGCGAGGCCGACAGGCGTAGTCGATGGACAACGGGTTGATATTCCCGTACCCGCGAAGAAGCGCCCATGTCGAACCCGGTGATGCTAAACGCCCGAGCCAATGCGACCCTTCGGGGTTGTTGCGGGGAGCGCGTGACCCGATCCGGTAGTAGTCAAGCGATGGGGTGACACAGGAAGGTAGCTCCGCCAGTCAGTGGTAATACTGGTGTAAGGGTGTAGGTAGCGTGGATAGGCAAATCCGTCTGCGTGTTGATCTGAGACCTGACGCATAGCCGATTGAGGCGAAGCAGAGTGATCCTATGCTGTCGAGAAAAGCCTCTAGCGAGCTTCGAGCGGCCCGTACCCCAAACCGACACAGGTGGTCAGGTAGAGAATACCAAGGTGATCGAGCGAACTATGGTTAAGGAACTCGGCAAAATACCCCCGTAACTTCGGGAGAAGGGGGACCGAGGTGTGTGAAGCCCCTTGCGGGCTAGCATGTTTTGGTCGCAGAGACCAGGGAGAAGCGACTGTTTACTAAAAACACAGGTCCATGCGAAGTCGCAAGACGATGTATATGGACTGACGCCTGCCCGGTGCTGGAAGGTTAAGAGGACCGGTCAATCACTTCGGTGGTGAAGCTGAGAATTTAAGCCCCAGTAAACGGCGGTGGTAACTATAACCATCCTAAGGTAGCGAAATTCCTTGTCGGGTAAGTTCCGACCTGCACGAATGGCGTAACGACTTCTCTACTGTCTCAACCATAGGCTCGGCGAAATTGCAGTACGAGTAAAGATGCTCGTTACGCGCGGCAGGACGGAAAGACCCCGGGACCTTTACTATAGCTTGGTATTGGTGTTCGGTTCGACTTGTGTAGGATAGGTGGGAGACTGTGAAGCGATAACGCCAGTTATTGTGGAGTCAACGTTGAAATACCACTCTGGTCGTACTGGATATCTAACTTAGGTCCATGATCTGGATCAGGGACAGTGCCTGGTGGGTAGTTTAACTGGGGCGGTTGCCTCCTAAAGAGTAACGGAGGCGCCCAAAGGTTCCCTCAGCCTGGTTGGCAATCAGGTTTTGAGTGTAAGTGCACAAGGGAGCTTGACTGTGAGAGGGACATCTCGAGCAGGGACGAAAGTCGGGACTAGTGATCCGGCGCCACATTGTGGAATGGGCGTCGCTCAACGGATAAAAGGTACCCCGGGGATAACAGGCTGATCTTGCCCAAGAGTCCATATCGACGGCATGGTTTGGCACCTCGATGTCGGCTCGTCGCATCCTGGGGCTGGAGTAGGTCCCAAGGGTTGGGCTGTTCGCCCATTAAAGCGGCACGCGAGCTGGGTTTAGAACGTCGTGAGACAGTTCGGTCCCTATCCGCCGCGCGCGTAGGAGTCTTGAGGAAGGCTGTCCCTAGTACGAGAGGACCGGGACGGACGAACCTCTGGTGTGCCAGTTGTTCCACCAGGAGCACGGCTGGTTGGCTACGTTCGGAAGGGATAACCGCTGAAAGCATCTAAGCGGGAAGCCTGTTCCAAGATGAGGACTCCCACCCTTAAATGGGGTAAGGCCCCCGGATAGACCACCGGGTTGATAGGCCAGAAGTGGAAGCACCGTAAGGTGTGGAGCTGACTGGTACTAATAGGCCGAGGACTTACCGCAAAGATGACTCGCGTCCACTGTGTAGCTCTGGAACAACAACCACCCCACCCCCGAAAAACAAACGGGGTGGGGGAGCGTTGATAATTCCATAGAGTTACGGCGGCCATAGCGAAGGGGAAACGCCCGGACCCATACCGAACCCGGAAGCTAAGCCCTTCAGCGCCGATGGTACTGCACCGGCCACGGTGTGGGAGAGTAGGACACCGCCGGACACCATTCCCCAGGGGAGGTCACTTGCAATTCATATTGCGAGTGACCTCCTTTGGCGTTTTTGCGTACCCAAGAGAAAATGGAAATCTGAATATGCTCACCGACAATGGTTCACGATGAACAGTCCTGATGATTCGAATCCCGCAGGTGCGGGGCGATCCGATGATTCCGGCAGGACCGATCGTTCGTCGGGGGACAATCGGCAGTCCGGCCGATCTGCCGGCTCTTCCGATCGAGGCGGGAAAAAGCCGCCGGCAGGTCGCGGTGGCGGTTATCCGCGTTCCGGTGATCGTTCCCGCGGTGATGCACCTCGCGGGGCGGAAAGAGACGAGCGGTCGGCCGACCGTCGAGGCGATCGGCCGTATCGGGATGGCCCGAGAACCGATCGTCCGCGTAGCGACATGAACGCTCCCTACAGCACCAGGCCCCGCCGCGACGGGGACAGCCCCTACGGTGATCGTTCCCGCGGCGGTCAGGACCGGTACGGTTCGCGCCCGTCCGCCGACCGGGATTCCGGTCCGACCGGTGACCGGGACCGTCCGCGCCGAGAGCAGGATCGACCGGTCTACCGGGATCGTCCGCGTCCCGACGGTGATCGCCCGTCGTACGGTGATCGCGCGCCCTCTGGAGATCGCAAGCCTCCCTATGACTCTCGTTCACGACGAGACGACGATCGGCCGCGCCGTGATGACGACCGCCCGCGTCGGGACGCTGATCGACCGTCGTACGGCGATCGCCCGCGTCGGGAGGGCGATCGGCCGTCCTATGGCGACCGATCGGGTCCGCGCAGCGACCGTCCCTCGTATGGTGATCGCCCTCGTCGGGAAGATGATCGACCGTCCTACGGCGATCGCCCCCGACGTGATGGTGACCGGCCGCCGTATGGCGGCGGGCCGCAGGCACGCGGTGAGCGTCCCGGTTACCAGGAACGGCCGCGGCGTGATGGTGATCGGCCGTCCTACACAGATCGTCCGCGCCGTGACGGTGATCGACCGTCCTACGGCGGCGGGTCGGGGGCTCGTGGTGAGCGTCCCGGCTACCAGGACCGACCACGACGCGATGGCGACCGACCCTCGTACAGCGGTGGGTCGGGTGGCCGTGGCGAGCGCCCTTCGTCCTCGGATCGGCCGCGTCGGGATGACGACCGGCCGTCGTACGGAGACCGGTCGAGCTCCCGCGGGGACCGTCCCTCGTACGGTGAGCGTCCTCGTCGAGATGATGATCGTCCGGCATCTGGGGATCGCACTCGGCGTGACGGCGACCGGCCGTCGTATTCAGAGCGGCCAAGGCGTGACGGCGACCGGCCGTCGTATTCAGAGCGGCCAAGGCGTGATGGTGATCGGCCGTCGTACGGCGAACGGTCGAGCTCACGCGGTGACCGCCCTTCCTATCAAGATCGGCCGCGCCGCGATGCGGATCGCCCAGGCTATGGTGATCGGCCGCGCCGCGAGGGCGATCGTCCGTCCTACGGCGACCGGCCACGGCGGGACTTCCGCGACGACGAGCGACCCCGTCGCGACGAGCGGTCCGCACCGGACCGGAATGACAGCAAGGCTTCTCGCCCCTCCGCCTTCGGCGGCGATCTGAGCGAAGGCTTCCGGGCGAGTGCACCGGACACCGCGGCCCGATCCGTCGAGGACCAGCGGGAAGCTCGCCCTCGGGAGCAGCACGCGGCTCCGCCGCGCTACGGAACACAGGACCGACGCGGATCCGAACGCGCGGCCGGAGATCGGCATCGCGGCGAGCGACCCAGCTCCGACCGACCCGATCGGTACTCCAGAGAGCGGGGCCGTGACGAACAGGACGACCGGCCGGCGCGACGGGAGCCGGAACGCGGCTCGCGTCGTCGTGAAGAGGACATCGGCGAGACCTGGCCGGATCTTCCGGAATGGGCGACCGCTGACGCTCTCGACCTCGAGGTCCGCCGCGACCTTCGAGGCCTGAGCAAGGACGGCGCCGACTGGGTGGCCGCCCATCTCGTCGCCGCGGGAGCCCTGGCCGACGATGAGCCCGAAACGGCATGGCGCCACGCGCGAGCAGCGCGGGCGCGAGGTGGCCGGATCGGTGTCGTCCGGGAGACGGTCGGGCTGGTTGCGTACCGGGCCGGCGAATGGGCCGAGGCCATCGGCGAACTCCGCGCTGCTCGTCGGATGGGCGGCGGCCCAGGACATCTCGCGGTGATGGCCGACTGTGAGCGAGCTCTCGGCCATCCCGAGAAGGCGATCGAGCTGTCCAGGTCGGCAGAGGCGGATGAGCTGGATCCCGAGGCCGCGACCGAGCTGAGCATCGTCGTCGCCGGAGCACGCGCCGACCTCGGCCAGGTCGATGCCGCCCTGGCGCAGCTGGAGCGCCTCGGCCTGGACAAGGCGGAGGAACATCCCCGCCTCGCCTATGCCTACGCCGATCTGTTGCTGAAGTCGGGGCGTTCGCAGGAGGCCCTGAGCTGGTTCATTCGATCGGCGAACGCCGACACCGAGGAGGAGACAGACGCTCTCGATCGGGTCGAGGCACTGTCGGAGGAGGAGACGGACGAGCAATCTTCGGACCAGACCTCCGCGGCGGATGGCGATCTCGCCTCCGGCGCCATGCACAGCGACGACGTCCTGGAGCAGGAGGTCGAGGTGCCTGGCGACACGGTCGCGGACGTCGAGGTCACCGCTCCGACGACCGATACCGAACTGACCACACCGGATCTCACCCAGCCCGATCTCGCTCAGCCCGATCTCGCTCAGCCAGATCTTGCCCAGCCGGAACTCGCCCAGCCCGAGCTGGTCGAGCCCGACCTGACCGGGCCAGAGTTGACCGAACCGCATCGGGAGGAACCTCACCTGAGCGAACCTCACCCGAGTGCGCCCGAGTTGGCTGAGCCGGGGACGGCCGAGCCCGATTCCGTCCTCGTCGACAACGCAGTGACCGAAAGCCTTCCCTCGGAAGACAATCCGTCCGACACCACGCCCGACCAGGACGACGAGTCCCGCGACGGGTTCTCGACGCCCGTGGCCGACGAGGCGCCGCCCCTGCTCTTCTCCGACGACCCCCAGGCAGGAGATCGATGACCACCCTGGCCGAGAAGTACGACGCCCTGCTGCTCGACCTGGACGGCACCGTGTACCTCGGTGGCCAACCGATCGATCACGTCGCGCCGGCGTTGGCCAGGGCGAAGCAGCAGGGCGCACGATCGGTGTTCGTGACGAACAACGCCTCGCGCCCACCGCAGGAGGTGGCCGAGTCGCTCACCGGGATGGGTGTCGCCGCCGAGCCGGACGACGTGTTGACCTCACCCCAGGCAGCAGCGGTGATGCTCACCGATCGGCATCCGGCCGGCACCAAGGTGTTGGTGATCGGTGCTCCTTGGCTGGCCGAGTCGGTCACCCAGGCGGGCCTGGTGCCGGTGCGGTTGGCCACCGATGAACCCGCGGCCGTCGTGCAGGGACATTCGCCGGAAACCGGCTGGCGCGAGCTCGCGGAGGCCTGCATCGCGCTCCGTGCCGGTGCGGACTGGGTCGCCTGCAACGTCGACAGCACGCTGCCGACGGATCGCGGTCTGCTGCCGGGCAACGGGTCGATGGTGGCCGCACTGGTCGCGGCAACCGGACTGCAGCCACGGGTGGCCGGGAAGCCCGCGCGTCCACTGCTCGATGCCGCGATCAGGCTGGTGGACTCCCAGCGACCGTTGGTCGTCGGTGATCGGCTCGACACCGACATCGCCTGTGCGGTCGCGGCCGGATCACCGAGCCTGCTGGTCTTCACCGGTGTCTCGACCTGCGCCGACCTGCTGGCCGCGGTGCCCGAACAGCGACCGACCTATCTGTCCTACGACCTGCGCGGCCTTGTCGAGGAGGATCACGCGGTGCGCATCCCGGCAGCTTCGTCGTCGGGCACCAGCTTGGAATGGACGGTGGGGGTCGACTCCGGCTCGCTGGTTCTGGCTGCCAACCGCAGCGGGGGGAGCGGCGATGCTGTTTCCGACGGCAGTGCATTGCGCGCGCTGGCCCTGCTGACCGCCCGGGCCTGGGCATCGGGGATCACCGCGGTGCGCGCCCAGGATCCAATGGCCAAGCTGGCCCTGGACCGATCCGGATTGCTCACCGCGGCAACCGGCTGATCGTTTCCGGAATCAGTCGGTCGGCGCCGAACCCGTGGCATGTCGCTCTGTTGCGGACGGCTGCGACTACCGTTGCGGCAATCCGATCGACGGTGTCCCGGAGGGCTCGAAGCGCGACGGTGGGAGGACGAGATGGACCAGCAAGAGAGGCCGACCGGCGTCCCGGGTGACAGCCGGCCCCCGGTGCCAGGTGGCCAGGGCTCCGACACCGATCAGCTGTTGCGCGGCGTCGAACAGGAGCTCGACGAGTTGGCGGGCCTGAGCACCGAACAGCAGGTCCCCGCCTTCGACCGGATGCACACGGCGCTGGCCGATGCCCTGGCCAGGACGGCGGACACCGGTGGGCCGCCGGCCCCCGGAGAATCTGGTGCGTAGGACGAGGCTCGACGCCGAGCTCGTCCGCCGCGGATTGGCCCGTTCCCGGGAGGACGCCGGTGAATTGATCGCCGCCGGCCGGGTGACCATCTCCGGCCGTCCGGCCACCAAGTCCGCGACCGCGGTCGATCCAGGGGCGCCGTTGCTGGTCACCGAGGACGTCACCGACGAGAAGTGGGCGTCCAGGGGTGCGCACAAACTTGTCGGCGCTCTCGACGCTTTTTCCGACATCGTGGTCGAAGGTCGACGATGCCTGGACGCCGGTGCGTCGACCGGTGGTTTCACCGATGTCCTGCTCCGGCGCGGCGCCCGTGAGGTGGTCGCCGTCGACGTCGGCTACGGGCAACTGGTCTGGCGCCTGCAGACCGATGAGCGGGTGCAGCTGCACGACCGCACCAACGTCCGGACCCTGACGCCGGATGCCATCGGCGGCCTCGTCGAGCTGATCGTCGCCGACCTTTCGTTCATCTCGCTCACCCTGGTGCTGCCGGCCCTCACCGCCTGCGCCGCGCCCGGGGCGGACCTGGTGCCGATGGTGAAGCCTCAGTTCGAGGTCGGTCGCGAACGGCTCGGCGCGGGCGGCGTGGTCCGCGATCTCGGCCATCGCACCGACGCGGTGGCCGAGGTCGTTCGGGCGGCTGCTCTACTGGGGTGGGGCATGGCCGGCGTGGTCGCTTCCCCGCTACCCGGACCCAGCGGCAATGTGGAGTTCTTCGTGCATCTCAGACAGGACGCCCCGACCGACGAGGCGGCTCTCGGCCGCGGACGGCAGTCGATCGCCGATGCCGTCGAGGCGGGAGCCGGATGACCGACCGCAGGATGCTGCTCGTCGCTCACACCGGACGCACAGACATCGCGATCACCGCCGGCGCCGCCGCGACTCGGCTGCACGATGCGGGCATCGAACTCGTCTCACTGGCCGGCGAGAGCGGCGAGCTCGACCTCGCGGTCTTCGACCCCTGGGACACCGACAACGGGCCGATCGAGATGGTGCTGGCGATCGGCGGTGACGGCACGCTGCTGCGGGCGGCCGAGCACGCCCGGCCACTCAGCGCACCCGTCCTCGGGATCAACCTCGGCCGGGTCGGATTCCTGACCGAGGTCGATCTCGACCAGATGGACGAAGCGCTGGAGGCCGTCGTCGACCAGCGGTACCGGGTGTCGTCCCGGATGACGGTCGAGGTGACCGTCGAACATGACGGCGCAGTGGTGGCCGCCGGTTGGGCGCTGAACGAGATCAGTGTCGAAAAAGGCACCAGGGAAAGAATTCTCGATGTCGTCGTCGAGGTGGACGGGCACGGCGTCTCCGCCTACGGGTGTGACGGCGTGCTGTGCGCGACCCCGACCGGGTCGACCGCGTACACCTTCTCCGCCGGTGGCCCCGTGTTGTGGCCGGGGGTCGACGCCCTGCTGGTGGCGCCGTCCAACGCGCATGCCCTGTTCGCCCGTCCGCTGGTCGTCTCCCCGGAGGCGACGGTGACCGTGCACATCAACCCGGACGGCCCGAGCGCTGTGCTGGCCTGCGACGGCCGGCGGATCCACGAGATCCCGCCCGGCTCCCGGGTCCACGTCCGCAAGGGCGCGAAACCCGTCACCCTGGTGCGCCTGAACGATCAGACGTTCACCAATCGGCTGGTCCGCAAGTTCAAGCTGCCCGTACACGGGTGGCGGGACCAGCGGCACTAGCCGGCCGTCGCTTCGACGAGGCGCGCGTTGGCCCATCGGCTCCGGATGCGGGGCTCCGCCCCAACTGGGGCCGCCCGGTCAATCAGTGCAACGCCTGTGTTGACTGCGCAACGTCTGCAGACGCTCCGGGGACACCGAGACGTTGTGCTGTCGGCAGGATGGGTCGGGCGCCGAGCTCCGGCCCGCATCGAACCGAAGCCGCACTGAGGCGAGCGTTCCTGCTTGGGGCTGGATCGGCCGGAGGTGTTGTGCTCGTCACCGGCGTAGATCCGCACAGGTGTCCGAACACGCCGGGCGATTACCGGTCACTGTCGGTCCCGGCGGTTACCGTGAGCCCGTGCTTCACGAACTGCGGATCAGCGACCTCGGTGTCATCGACGACGCCGTGCTCGAACCGCACCCCGGCTTCACTGTGGTCACGGGTGAGACCGGCGCCGGCAAGACCATGATCGTCACCGCCCTCGGCCTGATCACCGGGGGTCGGGGTGACGCGGCCCGGGTGCGTGCCGGCAGCGAGCGGGCCGTCGTCGAGGTACGGCTGGCGGCCGGTGCCGGCGAGTCCATCGTCACGGCGGCGGGCGGCCGGCTCGACGAGGACGGCAGCGTCATCGCGGTGCGTTCCGTCGGAGCCGACGGTCGGTCGCGCGCCCACATCGGCGGTCGCTCGGTGCCGCTCGGAACGTTGTCGGAGCTGACCGAATCGCAGGTGGCGGTGCACGGTCAGTCGGAGGCGATCTCGCTACTGCGGTCTGCTCAGCAGCGGGCGGTGCTCGACCGATTCGCCGGCCTGCACGACGAACTGCGCGAGTACCGGACGTTGCGCGCCGAATGGCAACGCCTGGCGGCCGACCTCGCCGATCGACGGGCCAGGGCACGCGAGCGGGCGCAGCGGGAACAATTGCTCCGGCTCGGCCTTGCCGAGATCGCTGCCGTCGCGCCCCTTCCCGCAGAGGACGTCGAGTTGATCGCCGAGGCCAGGCGGCTGGAGAACGCCGACGGGCTGCGGGCGGCCGCTCAGGTGGCCGTCACCGCGCTCTCCGGATCCGACGATTTTGCCGATGCGCCCACTGCGGTCTCGCTGGTCCAGGCGGCCCGGCACGATCTGGCGAGTTCGTCGGACCCAAGGCTGGCCGACCTCGCGGGTCAATTGCAGCAGGCTTCGGTGACCCTGGTCGACGTCGCGGCGGAACTTTCCGGCTACCTGATCGATCTGGACGCCGACCCGGCCCGGCTGCAGGAGGTGCTGGCCCGGCAGGCCGCCCTGCGCACGTTGACCAGGCGGTACGGCGAGGATGTCGATGCCGTGCTGGTCTGGGTGGACGAGGCGACGTCGGAACTGGAGGGGCTGGATTCGTCCGAACACCGGCTGATCGAACTGCAGAACCAGCTCGATACGCTCCGCGCCGAGGTCGGAGCAGTCGCGCAGAACATCTCTCGGCGCCGATCGGCCGCGGCGAAGAAGCTCGGCCTGTCGGTGACCAAGGAACTCGACCAGCTGGCCATGGCCAGGGCGGTCGTGCATGTCAGGGTCGCCCAACGCGAGGCCGACCAGTCGGCCCCGGATGCGGTGCAGATCGACGGTCGATGGCTCGGCACCGGGCCGGACGGGGTCGACCAGGTCGACATCGTGATGATCGCCCATCCCGGTGCACCCGAGTTGCCGATCGCGAAAGGTGCTTCCGGCGGCGAACTCTCGAGGGTGATGCTGGCTCTCGAGGTGGTGCTCGCCGACGCCGATCCGGTCGCGACGCTGGTCTTCGACGAGGTCGACGCCGGGGTCGGTGGCCGGGCGGCCAGCGAGATCGGCTCCCGGTTGGCGGCGCTCGCCCGCAGCCACCAGGTCATCGTGGTCACCCACCTCGCGCAGGTGGCCGCCTACGCGGATCGGCATTTCGTGGTGGACGCCTCCTCTGGTGGCCGGGTCGGTACCTCGGATGTCCGGCTCGTCGCCGGTGACGATCGAGAGGTCGAGCTCGCCCGGATGCTCGGCGGAACGGACGGCGCAACCGCACGGGCGCACGCCAGGGATCTCATCGGTACCGCCACCGGTCCGGTCAGATCGCTCAGCACGGCCAGGGCGAGGCGTCGCGTCGCCAGCTGACCCCTGGCCAGGGCGAGGCGCCGGTCGCCAGCCGACCGCTGGCCGGCGCTGCCGAGCGCGCCGGTTCGTCACCGTCGGTGACCGGCACCGCAGCGACGTGACGGTATGACGCGCGCGGCCGGCCACGAATGCGACGACACGGGGGAGCACCTACCGCTGTAACAGATGACCAACTGTCACGATCGGACCATGAAACTTCTGTCACGTCAGTCACGCGCGTTGCCGGGAGTCACAGGAGTCGCACGGGTGTCCCGGCGCAGTGACGCCCTGTTGGGCCGGGTCGGGCACAAGGACATCGTTGTCATCGATCATGTCGACATCGACCGATCCACCGCGGACGCGCTGGTCAAGGCGGGCGTGACGGCCGTCGTCAACGCCTCGCCGTCGATTTCGGGACGGTATCCGAACCTCGGCCCGGAAATCCTGGTCGCGTCGGACGTCATCCTGATCGACGGAGTGGGGGAAAAGGTCTTCTCCCGGCTCAAGGACGGCGCCAAGATCCGCCTCGACGGCGGAGTGGTGTATCTGGGTGAAGAGCCGATCGCCACCGGTACCGAGCAGACGTCGGAATCGGTCGCCGATCTGATGATCGAGGCGAAGACGGGGATGTCGGCCCAGCTGGAGGCCTTCGCCGCCAACGCCATCGAGTACATGAAGCGGGAGCGGACGCTGCTGCTCGACGGCGTCGGCATCCCGGAGATCAGCACCGACCTCGAGGACCGTCAGGTGCTGCTGGTAGCGGCATCGGCCGACACCAAGGCGCAGCTGAAGTCGCTGAAGAAGTACATCTCCGATTTCCGGCCGGTGCTGGTCGGCGTCGACGGCGGCGCCGATGCGCTGCGGGCCGCCGGGTACAAGCCGGCGTTGATCATCGGCAATCCGGAGTCGATCGATTCCGAGACCCTGCGGTGCGGCGCAGAAGTGGTCATCCCCGCGCACACCGACGGTCACGCGCCGGGGCTGGAGCGGCTGCAGGATCTCGGGGTCGGTGCCGTGACGTTCCCGGCCAGCGGCAGTACCGAGGATCTCGCGCTGCTGCTCGCCGATGGGCGGGACGCCTCGATGATCGTCACGGTCGGCATGCGGACGACGCTGATCGATCTGCTGGACCGCGGTCGAGGCTCGACGGCGTCGACCTTCCTGGTGCGGATGCGGGTGGCCAACAAGGTGGTCGAGGCACCTGTGGTGGCGTCCCTCTACCGGTCGCGGATCTCCTGGTGGGTGGTGACGCTGCTGATCCTGGCCGCAGCGCTGGCCATGGTGGTGGCCCTGATGGTGTCCGACGTCGGCGGCATCTACGCCGACCTCGTCCGGCAGTGGTGGTCTTCGCTCGTCGACTGGGTCAAGGGGCTCTTCTGATGATCTCCATGCGGTATCACATCGTCTCGCTTGCGGCGATTTTCCTGGCGTTGGCGCTGGGGATCGTGCTCGGCGCGACCAAGATCTCCTCACCGCTGCTCAGCGGTCTGCAGGGTGACAACGAGATGCTGACCAGTCAGCACGACGAGTTGACCACCGAGAACGAGGACCTGAGTGGCCGGATCACCGAGGACGAGAACTTCGCCGGCGCCGTCGGTGCGCTGGCCGTCCGCGGCACCCTGCCGAAGACCAACGTCGTGCTGATCACCACGGCAGCCGCCGATCCGACCGATCGCGACGCCGTGCTCTCGTTGCTCGATCGGGCCGGAGCCACCGTCACCGGACAGATCCAGCTGACCAGCGACTTCAGCGACCCGGCACGAGCCGAAGAGCTTCGCTCGTTGGCGGCGACGACCCTGCCCACGGGTGCGACTCTCCCGGAGGTACCGCAGGCAGGGGCCATCGCCGGCGGGCTCCTCGGTTCGGTGCTGATCGCACCGGCCGGCGGGAACGCCGTCGCGAGCCCGGAGCAGGCTGCCGCGGTGTTGTCCGCGTTGACCAGCGCCGGCTTCATCACGGTGACCGGCACGCCGGTGGCCGGGCAGTCCGTCGTCATCCTCACCGGCGCCGAGTCCACCGGTGGGTCGGAGGCCGACAAGGCCGCCACCGTCGCCGATCTGGCCGGACAGCTGGCGCAGAACCCGGACGTCACCGGACTGGTGCTGGCGGGCACATCCGGCTCGGAAAAGTCCACCGGTTCGGTCGGGGTCGTCCGGGGCGACACCGCACTGAGCGCGACTGTCAGCACGGTGGACAACGTGGACTCGGACACCGGTCGCATCGCGACTGTGCTCGGCCTCGTCGAACAGAACGGCGGCGGAGTCGGACAGTACGGCTTCGCAGCGGACGCCCAGGCGCAGGCGCCGACCCTCGCGGTCGGCTAGGTCCCATGACCCTGGGTCCCATGAACCGGTGACGCCCTCCGATCCGAGGCGCTGACCCCACTCGACGCCGGTGCACCCCGGAGAACCCGGGATGCGCCGGCGTCGAGGTATGTGGCCGGACACCGGCAGGTGCCTCTTCGCGGGCGGCGAGCGGATCGCCGATCGTCGAGTACGCCGCGACACCCGCGTTCGCGCGAGCCGTGATGTTAGAGTGAAATTCCGTGGGGTGGTCGTCATCGGGTCATTGGATCCGGTCGATCGCCGAGCCCGTCAGCCATCGATGACGGACCACAGTCGGAGCAGCCGACGAACGACACGGGAGCCGCATTGGCGCAATCGCCGCGCATCACCAAGCACATCTTCGTCACCGGCGGCGTTGCCTCGTCATTGGGCAAGGGACTCACCGCATCGAGTCTGGGACGCCTGCTCACCTCGCGCGGCCTGCGCGTCACCATGCAGAAGCTCGACCCCTACATCAATGTCGACCCCGGGACGATGAACCCGTTCCAGCACGGCGAGGTGTTCGTCACCGAGGACGGTGCCGAGACCGACCTCGACATCGGGCACTACGAGCGGTTCCTGGACCGCAACCTGTCCGCCGAGGCCAACGTGACCACCGGCAAGGTCTACTCCCGGGTGATCGCCAGGGAGCGCCGCGGCGAGTACCTCGGCGACACGGTTCAGGTCATCCCGCATATCACCAACGAGATCAAGGACCGGATCCGGGCGATGGCCGAGCCCGAGCCCGGCGACACCACCGGGCGAACCGTCCCGGACGTGGTGATCACCGAGATCGGCGGCACCGTCGGCGACATCGAGTCCCTGCCGTTCCTGGAGGCGGCCCGGCAGGTCCGGCACGACGTCGGTCGCGATCACGTCTTCTTCCTGCACGTGTCGCTGGTGCCCTACCTGGCACCATCCGGGGAATTGAAGACCAAGCCCACCCAGCACTCGGTGGCCGCGTTGCGCAACATCGGTATCCAGCCCGACGCGCTGATCTGCCGGTCGGACCGGGAGATCCCGGAACCGTTGAAGCGCAAGATTTCGCTGATGTGCGACGTCGACGCGGAGGCGGTGATCTCCACCCCGGACGCGCCGTCCATCTACGACATTCCGCGGGTGCTGCACCGCGAGGGCCTGGACGCCTACGTCGTCCGGCGGCTGAACCTGAGCTTCCATGACGTGGACTGGACCGTCTGGGGCGACCTGCTGGAACGGGTCCATCACCCCGCGGAAACCGTCCGGATTGCGGTCGTCGGCAAGTACATCGACCTGCCGGATGCCTACCTGTCGGTCACCGAGGCCCTGCGCGCCGGCGGTTTCGGCAACAACGCCAGGGTCGAGATCGTCTGGACCGCATCGGACGACTGCACGACCTACGCCGGCGCGTCGGCCGCCCTCGGTGACGTGCAGGGGGTGCTGATCCCGGGCGGGTTCGGCGTCCGCGGTATCGAGGGCAAGATCGGCGCCATCAACTACGCCAGGGTCAACAAGATCCCGGTACTTGGCCTGTGCCTCGGCCTGCAGTGCATCGTCATCGAGGCGGCGCGGAACCTGGCCGGCCTCGGTGGTGCGAACTCGGCCGAATTCGACGCCAACGCCGCCGATCCGGTGATCGCCACCATGGCCGATCAGCAGGACGTGGTCTCCGGTGCCAAGGACATGGGCGGGACGATGCGCCTCGGCTCGTACCCGGCGCGGCTGGCGGAGGGCTCGCTGGTCTCCGAGATCTACGGCGCAACCACCGTCACCGAGCGGCACCGGCACCGGTACGAGGTCAACAACAGTTACCGCCCGGCGTTGGAAGAGGCGGGCCTGCACCTGAGCGGGACCTCACCGGATTCCTCGCTGGTCGAGTTCGTCGAGCTGGACCGGGAGCTGCACCCGTTCCTGGTGGCGACGCAGGCACACCCGGAGTTCAAGTCGCGGCCGACCCGGCCGCACCCCTTGTTCGCAGCCTTCATCCGGGCCGCCCTGGACTACCTGGAATCCGAACGACTGCCGATCGCCGACACCGACGCGCGGCCCGATCGTTCGGCCGAGGAACTGGTGGCCGGAACGGTCTCCCGGTGAGCCCGGAGCCGGCAGACCCCGAGGTGTTCTCGGTGGTCAACAGCACCCGGGTGTACGACGGCGCGGTTGCCTCCGTGCGGGTGGACGAGGTCGTCATGCCCGGTGGCGGCACCGCGAAGCGCGAGGTGGTCGAACACGACCGGGCCGTGGCGGTGGTGGCCATCGGCACAACGGCGGATGCGTCTGCGGGGGTGATCGACCCGCGAAACCCTCTCGACAGTGAGCACACGGTGCTGCTGATCGAGCAGTACCGACATCCGCTCGGCCGGAGGTTGTGGGAGCTGCCGGCCGGGTTGATGGATGTCGACGACGAGCCGGCGCAGACCGCGGCGGCCCGAGAGCTGTTCGAGGAGACCGGTTTCGCGGCCGGTACCTGGTCGGTGCTGGTGGATGTGGCGACCTCGCCCGGCTTCACCGAGGAAACGGTGCGGATCTTCCTGGCCACCGACCTGACGCAGCAGGCCCGGCCCGACGCCGAGCACGAGGAAGCGGATCTGCGGGTGGTGCAGGTGCCGCTGTCCGTCGCGGTCCAGGCGGCACTGGCCGGGCAGATCGTCAACGTGATGGCGGTCGTCGGGATCCTGGCGGCGAACACCGTGCTGCACGGCGGTGCGCAGACCGTGCCGCGGCCGGACGATTCCGGTCTGGCGTCGGACCAGCCGTGGGCGGTGCACTCCGGGCCCGGCGTCCCCGACGCACCACCACTGCCCGGAGTCGCGCTCCGGTGATCCAGGGTGACCGGTGACCTCCACGGGGCCGACCACCCGACAACCCGCATGGCTGGGCGATGACGCCGCCGGCGAACCGTCGCCAGAACTGGTGGCCGCGCTCCGCGGGTACCTCGACCACCTCGCCGTCGAGCGCGGCGTCGCCCGCAACACCCTGCTGTCCTATCGCCGGGATCTCCAGCGCTACCTGCAGTTCCTGACCCTGTCCGGCCGGTCGTCGGTCACCGAGATCACCGCGCAGGACGTCTCGGACTTCCTGGTCGACCTGCGGACCGGATCCGCCGACCGACCCCCGCTGGCGCCGTCGTCGGCCGCCCGGGCGGTGGTCGCGGCGCGCGGCTGGCACCGGTTCCTGCTCGCCGAGGGCACCGTCACCGCGGACCCCTCCCGGGACGTCCGTCCGCCGACGCCGGCCCGCCGACTGCCGAAGGCGTTGCCGGTCAGCACCATCACCGCATTGCTGGAGGCGGCCTCCACCGACGACCCGCGCGGGCTACGGGACCGCGCCTTGTTGGAGCTGCTGTACGCGACCGGCGCCCGGATCAGTGAGGCCGTCGGGCTGGACGTCGATGACGTCGACGTGGTCGGCCGATCGACGGACCGAGCACCGGATCCGGTCACGGGTCGATCGTTCGACTCCGCGGCAAGGGTGGCAAGGAACGGCTGGTGCCCGTTGGAACGTATGCGGTCGCGGCCTTACGGGCCTATCTGGTGCGTGGCCGTCCCGCGCTCGCGGCAGCGCAGTCCAGCCGCGGCGGCCCCGCCGGGGCGTTGTTCCTGAACAACCGGGGCGGTCGACTGTCCCGGCAGAGTGCCTGGCAGGTGTTGCAGGACACCGCGAGGCGGGCTGGGATCGGCGTGGGAGACGCGGTAGCCGGTGGGTTTTCGGGCCCGGGTGTCTCGCCGCACACCTTGCGGCATTCGTTCGCCACCCACCTGCTCGAGGGCGGAGCCGACGTCCGATCGGTGCAGGAGTTGCTGGGGCACGCCTCGGTCACCACCACGCAGATCTACACCCTGGTCACGGTCGACTCGCTGCGCGAGGTCTACGCCACGTCGCATCCGCGCGCCAGGTAGCTGGTTCCCGTGGGGCCGGTCGCGCGCCGGATCGGTTCGCGCCGGAGGTGCCATCAGCGCGGGAACATCTTCGGCGGATCGAAATCGATGTATCAGTTGTTCCGGTCGACCCTCTTGATGGCAGCGAGCGTGCGGTTGTGTCTCGTCCCGCCTCGCCCCCGCCCGAGCCAGTGGCTCCCACCTCGACCGGAGGATCGTCTCGTGCCCACCGTCGGCAAGTCCGCCCCTGCACAGTGTCTGACCTCGGACATGGTGTTGGTGCACAAGGTCTTTCGTCGCGAATTGCGGCTGCTTGCGGCGCTGATCGCGGACGCCGGTCTCGGCGACCTGCAGCGCGCGACGGCGCTCGCCGCCCACTACGACGAGCTGGCCACGGCCCTGCGTCATCACCATCAGGCCGAGCAGGACCTGTTGCTGCGCAAGCTGCGCGATCGCGCGCCGCTCCCCCAGGAGGTCGAGGAGCAGCTGACGCGCTTCCATCGTCAGCACGCCGACCTGATGACCGAACTGGACGCACTGCTGCCGCTCTGGGTCCAGTCGCCGGACGCGGATCTCCGCGGTGTCGTCGCCGACATCCTCACCGAGCTGGCCGCCGCCGTGGCCGACCACCTCGACGTGGTCGAGGAGACGGTGTTGCCGGCCGTCGATCGTCACTTCACCCCTGGTGAATGGCTGACGCTCGGACTGCGGGCCGCGAGTTGGATCCCGTTGAACCGGATGGCGTGGATGCTCGGCGCCATGCTCGAGGATGCCACCGAGACCGAACGCAAGAACCTGATGTCGCGGGTGCCCGCCCCGGCGCGGCTGCTGTACCGGATGGTCGGCCAAGAGCAGTACGCGCGGGAGATCCGGGCCCTACGTGGCGGATTGACGACGGTCTGAGCCGGCGAACCGAGGGCGGTTCCTGCCCGCCCCGCGAAGGTCAGCCTTACCTTTCATGATCATTAACATACCCTCCCACCTGGGGTAAGGCAGGCCTTCCTTGCTAGCGCGGGGTGCCGGCGAGAGTTACGGTCACCGTATCGCCGGGACCGCCGCTCCCGGTCAGTCGTCAACTGCCGGCAGCTGAGCCGACATGTGGAGGATGCCATGACCGCCTCGCTCGAGATGTCCCCGATCGCCGAGTGCACCGTCGCCGGGTGCTCGTACAACGATCACTCCGGATGCCATGCGTTCGCCGTCACCATCGGCGGCAGTGGGTCTGATGCCAACTGCGCCACCTTCATCCCGCTGTCCGCCAAGGGTGGGCTCAGCCGGGAGACCGGTCACGTCGGCGCCTGTCAGCGCGCGGACTGTACGCACAACGAGTCGCTGGAATGCACGGCGACCTCGGTGCGGATCGGGGCCGGCTCGGACACCGCCGACTGCCTGACCTACAGCGCTGCCTGACCTACAGCGCTGCCTGACCTACAGGCCGCCTGACCTACAGCGCTGCCTGACCGCACCCGAACAGCACCAAGGCCGCTGGGCCGGACCCTGATCTGGGGTCCTGCGCAGCGGCCTTGTGCGTTCGGGGCCTTACGAGTTCGGGCGAGCGGGTGCTCCCTGGCCGGCCGGGTCAGGCCGGCGCTGAGGAACCGCCGGGTGGGGCCGCCGAAGCGACCAGTTCCGGGGAGTCCTTCTTCTTGCCGAAACGCTTCGGCCTGTTCGGATCCTTGACCTTGAACACCGGCTCGTCACCGAGGAAGAGCTGCAGCCACCTGGCGTCCGGGTCGACGTCCACCAACAGCGCCTTGACCAGCAGGCTCGCCGGGATCGCCAGGATTGCTCCCAGCGGGCCGAGCAGGTATGCCCAGATGATCAACGACAGGAAGCTCATCGTGGTGGTCAAGCCCACCGCGTCGCCGACGAACTTGGGCTGCAGGACCGACTGGATGATGAAGTTGAGCACGCAGTAGACGACGATCACCGAGATCGCCAGGCTCGGACCGCCGACCAACAGGCCGAGCAGGGCCGGCGGCACCAGGCCGATGATGAAACCGATGTTGGGCACGTAGTTCGTGACGAACGCCAACAGGGCCCAGAGCCCTGCCGCCGGGATCCCGAGAATGATCAAGGCCGCGCCGTCCAGCACGGCGACGATGCCGCCGAAAATGGTGGCGACCGCGAAGTACTTGCGGGTTCCGGCGGCGAAGGTGCCGAGTGCGGACAGGGCCGGTTCGCGTCCTGGGCGGTGCTTGACCATCCGCTCGCTGAACGCGCCGCCGTCGACAGCCAGAAAGATCAGCAGCGTGATGATGAACAGCAGCGAGGTGAACACGCTCGCCACGCTGGAGAGCAACGCCGCGGCGAACGCCACGATCGAACTCCGGTCGATGCTCTTGAACATGTTCTGGATGTCGGCCTGGGTGATGCCCATGCCCGCCAGCCAGGACTTCAGCCCACTGAGTTCGGACTGCAGCTGATCGGCGTACTGCGGCATCAGACTGACGAACTGAGCCACCCCGATCACCGCTGCGACGACCAACCCGATCACGATCGCGTAGACGCCGATGACCACCACCAACGTCGCCAACCAGCGCGGTGCACCGCGACGAATCATCATGCCGCGCAACGGATCTACCGTGATGGTGAGGACGAGCGCCAGGAAGATCGGGCCGATGATGTCGGGGATCGCGTGGATGCCGCCGGCGACGACCACTCCGGCGGCCAGCCCGAGGATGATGATCAGACCCCGGGGCAGGCTGAACGTACTGTGCGGTGCAGTCTGAGTTGTCGCCGCCTCCGGAGTCACTGCTGGTGGGGCGATGCCAGGGAAGACCACCGAGGAATCGGCACTCTCCGGGGATGCGGGTGTGTCCGTCATGATTCCTGTCCGTTCTTCTCAGCCACTGGTGTCTTCCAGGCTCGGTCGCAACGGCGAGAGACGTTCCGACCCTCCCTGCGGCCGCCGTCGAGTGACATCATCCTGGACGGATGTAGCGCCGGTGAAAGCCACGCCGGAAACTTAGGCCACACTGGTCCCAAAGCGACCATTTCGGAGGACGGCGATATGGCGGACAATATTCCACCGGGTTCCACCGACGCCGAACCGCCGGTGGCGCAGACCGCACCACTCGCCACCAGTCCCGGCGTCGTCGATGACGCCGGCGACCCCGATCAGGCCACCGCGCCGGTGGCGGTCGCGGCGCCGTCGGGTGGCTCCAGCTGGTGGCAGACCGTCGATCGAGGTCCGCAGGCCAAACCCTGGCGGGTGTTGTCGATCGTCCTGCTCGTCCTGGGTTGCGTGCTCGCGCCCATCGGCGTGACCGCGGGTTGGGCGAAGAATCTGGTCGTCGACCAGCAGGCATACCTGGACGCGGTCGATCCGCTGATCACCGATCCGGCGATCGTCAATGCCGCAGAGGCCCGCCTGGTCGCCGGGATCGACGATGCGATCACCAAGCTGAACATCGCCGACAAGATCGGCACCGAACTGGAATCGCTCGGACTGCCGCCGAAGCTGGCCACGTTGGCCACCACGTATCTGGCGACGTTCCGCACCGACATCACCAATGCGATCACGAACATGGTCGACGAACTGGTCACCAGTCCAAAGGTGGCCACCGTCTGGCACTCCGCGAATGCCACCCTGCACACCAAGTTCGTACAGATCATGCGGGGCGACAGCCCTGGGAAGTTGCACAGTCTCAACGTCGATCTCAGTGCGGCGGTCACCCAGGTCAAGGAAAAACTGGAGACCTCCGGCGTCAGCTGGGCGGCCCAGATACCCGACGTCCCGGTGGTCATCGACATCGCCGGAAACGCCAATGTGCAGCGGGTGGCCGGTTACTACAACCTGCTGGACACGCTCGGCAGTTGGTTGCCGATCATCGCCGCGCTGCTCCTGCTGCTGTCGATCCTGATCGCGCCGAGCCGGCTCGGCGGATTGGCCAAGGCGGCCGGCTGGCTGGCGGTGTCGATGGTCGTGCTCATCGTGCTGCTGGTCATCGGGCGAAACTGGTTGATTTCCAAGGCGCCCCTGCAGCCGGAGGTGACCCAGGCGTTCGTCCGGCAGCTCACGGTCAATCTGCAGTCCACGATCCGACTGATCTTGATCAGCGGCGCCGTGATCGCCGTTGTCGCCTGGCTGTTCGGGCGATCCCGCAGCGCCGTCAGCCTGCGGTCCGAGGTGCAATCGGCGATGGGCAGCATCCGGGATTCGCGCTGGCACATCGTGATTCGGGCGCTCGGTGCGGTGGTTGCACTGATCCTGGTGCTGGTGCTGATCAGCTGGGACAACCCAGGGGTGCTCTGGGCAGTGGTACTGGCACTGCTGGCCGGGCTGGCGGCAGTGGTGGCGATCAGCCCGCAGCCGGGCAACGCCTCACCCCCCGACGAGGCACAGCCGCAGCCAGAGCCGTTGGAGCAGGCCGTCTCCCACTCCTAGCCTTTCGGTCGTCAGCTGACCGAGAAGTTCGCCATCATGGCCATGTCCTCGTGTTCGAGGTTGTGGCAGTGGAAGACGTACCGCCCGGGATACCCGTCGAAGCGGGTGATGATCTCGGCGGTCTGGCCGGGGATCAGGTCGATGGTGTCCTTCCAGCCGGCATCGCTCGAACCGGGCCTGCCGCCGCCGCGGGCGAGTACCTGGAACGGCGCGAGGTGCAGGTGCACCGGATGATGCAGATCGGTCATCAGTTGCCAGATCTCGACGTCGCCCAACCGCGGCGTCGCGAGATCGACCGCCGGATCGAACATCTGCCCGTTGATCATCCACATCAGGCTGCCGACGCCTGGATCCTGATCATGGGTGGCGTGGCCGCCTGGTCCGGCCGACGTGTCAGGTGGCGAACCGCGGCGCAACTGGAAGGCGAAGGTGCGTACGGTGCTTGCCTGCGACCTGGTCAGTGGTTCCAGCTGCGAGAGAACGGGCGGAATCGTCGTGTCGTCCGTAGCGGCCCGGACGATGCGGAATCGCAGGACGACAGCGGTTGTCCCGGAGCCGAGTCGGTTGGTCAGCGTCACCGTCGATCCGATCGGGTAGGCACCGAAATCCACCACCACCTCAGCCCGTTCGGCCGATGCCAGGGTGATCGAGTCCCGCGCCAGCGGCGCTGCCAGCAGGCCTCCGTCACCGGCGATCTGGACGAACGGACTGCCGCTCGGCGGCGGCGGATCGAGGGCAAAGTCGAACCGGCGGGCGTTCGAGGCATTGAGCAGCCGGAGCCGGTACCGGACACCGTCCACCTCGTGTTGCGGCCACGGCACTCCGTTCACCAGCACGACGTCGCCGAGAACCCCTCCCATGTAGGCCGTCTGCACGCCGGGGCTGGACTGGTCAGGGGAGAGCGCCGGGTAGCGCAGCGATCCGTCTGCGGCGAACGAGCGGTCGCAGACCAGCAGCGGGAGATCGCGGTCGCCGCGGGGTAGCGGGAGCGCGTCGTCCTCGTCATCACTGACCAGGAAGAACCCGGCCAGTCCGCGATACACGTTGGGGCCGGTGAAATCCATCGTGTGGTCGTGGTACCACAGGGTGGATGCCCGTTGCTGCAACGGATATCGATACTCCCGCCGACCGATGGTCGGGTTGCCCGTGTGACGGCTGGTCCAGTCGGCCTTCGCGGCGGCGGGCAGGATCAGGTCGGTCGGATAGCCGTCGGACGCCGCCGGCGTCCGACCACCGTGCAGATGCACCACGGTCGGCACCGGCAGTTCGTTGACGACGTCGACGGTGACGCCCCGTCCCGACCTGGCGCGGATCGTCGGACCGGGAAAAGATCCGTCGTAACCCCAGATCTCGGTCTGCAGGCCGGGAATGATCTCGGTGTTCGCGACGCGGGCAGTGATCCGGTAGCCGTCGGTCCCGATCGACGGTTCGGCGATCGGCGGCAGCACCAGCGGTCGGGAGAACGGCTGCGGCAGTTCCACTTCGCTGCGCAGCATCGTCCCGGTGGACGTACTCGGACCGAGCGACAGCAGACCGAGAGACGAGGTCGCGGCGACCAGGGCAGCTCCACCGGTGATCCCGAAGAACTCGCGGCGCCCGAATTTCATGGTGCACCGGTGGCTGGTGGGTCGGGACGCGACCGCACGGGAAGCCACGCGCGGACGGCCACCCCGAGACCTGCGGCGGCCAGCGCAACTCCGAGCGGAACGTGCACGCCGAGGTTGCGTTGGTATCCGGCCACGATCTGCACCACGGAGCCGACGACCATGGCCGCCGTCACCGCCACCACCCACCCCGGCAGTCCACCTGGCCGCCAACCCGGTATCGCCGACAGGAACTGCAGCATGGTCATCGCGGCGATCCCGCCACCGAGAGCGGCGTGAGCCTGCAGCTTGGTGAACTCGCCACCGAGGAACAGCCCGATCAACACCGGTTGCGACCACACCATGGCGGCAATCAGCGGCGCCATCACTCGCAATGGCCACCGCCACCGCGGTATCGGCCCGGCCCTGCGGCCTTCCGACGCCGGGATCGTAGGCCGAGGGGCGGCTGCCCGTTGCACCGTCATGTGGGCTCCTGATCACGTCGGCGAGCGGGATGCAACCGTCCGGTTGTGCCCGTCTTTCGCCGATGACGCTAGGAATTCGGCGCGCTGCCGTCGTCCGTCGACCGATTCGATCTGGCTACGGTGCCGGGCGTAGATGCGGCCGGTGTGCCTACGCGCCAGAACGGATGCCGCGCAAAGCCTTCGTTCGTATGCTGGTCCGGTGGCCGATTTCGAGCGTCCTGGTGCGGCCGAGAACGCTCGCGCTCGGTTGACCCGGCCGGTGCTGACCGACATCGCGCTCGGTGTCGTGGTGGCCATCGCGATAGCCCTGGCGATGACCGCCAAGGTGGAATCGGAGGCCAGGGATCCCGACGCCGTCGCCTATCTCTTCGCGATCGGCCTCGGTGCACTGATGCTCGTCCGAAGGCGCTGGCCGACGGGCGTTCTGGTCGCGACGGTCGCCGCTCTGTTCGCCTATTACCTGATCGGCTACCCGGCGGTCGGCGTTGCCGTCCCGGTCGCCGGCGCGGTCTACTCGGCGGCGGAACAGGGCCGGTTGCGCGCGGCGATCGTGGTGTCGGCAGTGGTTCTGGTGCTGTCCACGCTGTACCGGCTGACCGAGGAACCGGCGTTCCGGTTGCTCGGCTTCGAGGGCGCGCAGAACCTGGTGCTGCTGGTGGCCGTCATCGCCCTCGGCGACAGCGTCCGGTCCCGGGCCGACCTTCGACGGCAGTCGCTCGAGCGGGCCGAGCAGGCACAGCGTGATCATGAGCGATCCGCCCGCGAGCAGGTGGAGCAGGAGCGGTTGCGGATCGCCAGGGAGGTTCATGACGTGCTGGCGCACTCGCTCTCGGCGATCTCCATCCAGAGCGTGGTGGCATTGGAGGCACTGCCCGGCGAACCGGAGAACGCGGCAACTGCGGTGCGCAGCATCCGTCAGGTCAGCTCGTCGGCGCTGGTCGATCTCCGCAGCGCCGTTGGCATCCTGCGGGACCCGGCGACCGGGCCGCCCGCGCCGGTCGGCGGTCTCGCCGAGCTCGACCGGGTAGTGACCACCGCAGCGGAAAGCGGTGTGCAGGTGGCGGTTTCGACGGTCGGGACCCGAGCCGGGATTCCGTTGGTCGTCGACGCGGCGGCATATCGGATCGTGCAGGAGTCGATCACCAACGTGCTGCGGCATTCCGGCGCGGTGCCGGTCACCGTCGAGATCGACTGCCGGCCACGGGAGGTGCGGCTGCGGATCGTCAACCCCGGTGGCGGCGAGCGGGCGCTATCGGCGAGTCGGAGTCGAGGTGATGCAACGGGTTTCGGCATCGCTGGGATGCGAGAGCGGGCCGAGTTGCTGGGCGGGACGCTGCACGCCGGCTCCGCCACCGGCGGCGGGTTCGAGGTGACCGCGGTGCTGCCCTACCCGGGGTCCGTTCGGCCCGGCGGAGCGAGTGCAGCATCGCAGGCCCCCCGACCGGAGCGAGGACAGCAGCTGCGTCCGCTCGCCGAGCAATCGTGATCAGCGTGGTGATCGTCGACGACCAGCACCTGGTCCGGGCCGGCGTGCGGGCGCTGCTCGAGCGGGCGCCGGACATCGAGGTGGTCGGCGAAGGCGTTGACGGCGAATCGGGGATGCGCGCCGTCGTGCAGTTCCGGCCGGACGTGGTGTTGATGGACGTCCGGATGCCCGGCCTCGACGGTGTCACCGCGACCCGACGGATCACCGCCGATCCGAGGTTGTCCGACGTCGCCGTGGTCGTACTGACCACGTTCGATGCCGACGAACACGTCTTCGAGGCCATCCGGTCGGGCGCTCGTGGATTCCTGCTCAAGGACACCGAGCCCGACGATCTGCGTCGCGCCGTGCGGGTGGTGGCGGCCGGCGGATCGCTGCTCTCGCCGACGGTGACCGGCCGGGTCATGCAGGCCGCCGCCGCAGGCACGCCGTCCCGGGATCGCGCCGAGCTGCTGGTTCCGCTGACGCACCGCGAGCGGGAGGTGCTGGCCGAGGTAGGCGCGGGTCTGACGAACGACGAGATCGGCCGCCGTTTGCTGATGAGCGGCGCGACGGCGCGCACCCACGTCAGCCGGGTGATGGCCAAACTCGGCGCGCGCGACCGGGCGCAGCTGGTGGTCATCGCCTACGAGTCCGGACTGCTCACCCCCGGCGCCGACGCGTCCCGCTCGCACCCCTCCTGAACTGCGCCGATCCGGTTCTGATTGGCCGAATCGACGGCTGCGCGCCGCACCGGTGACCGGAGCCGCCCGCTCGCGTTCCGCGGGTCGCATTCTTCGGATCGATGCTCCGTCGCCTACGCTGGGGTCGGTCGTCGGGATGACGACCTGGTCGGAGCAGGTGGGAGTTCGTGAGTTCATGAGCGAACCGGATGACACGGCATGGATGGCCGCAACCGGTGCACCCCGACTCGATGACGGGCCCGCCGATGCCGCCTCCCGGCCCACGGTGACCGCGGCTCACGACCTCGGTGATGTCGAACCTGCTGTCGACGGTGCCGCCGATGTGCTGCCGATTCCCGATCCCGACACCGGGCTCTGGTCCGAACCGACGCCGCCGGCACCGGCTCCCAGTCCCGGCGTGGCCGGATCCTCCTCCCCGGCGCTGCGGGCGATGCGCGGACGTGACCCCGAGCCGGCACCGGTCAGCAATCACGGACCGGCAGTTGTGCTGGCGATGTGCAATCAGAAGGGCGGCGTCGGGAAGACCACGTCGACCATCAACCTCGGCGCCGCACTGGCCGAGTACGGCCGGCGGGTGCTGCTGGTCGATCTCGACCCGCAGGGTGCGCTGTCGGCCGGCCTGGGCATCGCTGCCGACCGGCTGGATCACACGATCTACAACCTGATGCTGTCGCCGTCGACACCGATGACCGACGTACTGATGCCCTCCGGCATCGACGGCGTCGATCTGATCCCGGCCAACATCGACCTGTCCGCCGGCGAGGTGCAGCTGATCAACGAGGTAGGCCGCGAGCACACCCTGGCCAGAGCGCTGCGTCCGGTGCTGCACGCCTACGACTACGTGCTGATCGACTGTCAGCCGTCCCTCGGCCTGCTCACGGTGAACGCACTGGCCTGCGCGCACGGCGTGATCATCCCGCTGGCCGCCGAGTACTTCTCGCTGCGCGGGGTGCACCTGCTGGTGGAGACCATCTCGAAGGTGCAGGAGCGGCTGAACCCCGACCTCTCCGTCGAAGGTGTGCTGATCACCATGTACGACGGGCGCACCGTGCACGCCAAGGAGGTCGTCGGGATGCTGCACCAGCGGTTCGGCGACACCGTCTTCGACACCGTCATCGGTCGCACGGTCAAGTTCCCGGAGACCACCGTCGCCGGTGAGCCGATCACCTCCTACGCTCCCGCTTCCCCGGCGGCGCAGGCGTACCGGGCGCTGGCCCGGGAAGTGATCGCGCGATGAGCCCGGCCCCGCCGACAACCGGCGCGGGGTCCATCGCGTCGGCATCGGTCGAATCCGACCTCCACGGCACCGCTGCGCCGGACTCGGCGACACTCGACACTGCGCCTCTCGACATTGGGCGTCTCGATGCGGCCCCGCTCGACGCCGCGCCGCCGACCGACGGACGGCGCCCCTTCCACGTCCGGCTGGACAACTTCGACGGGCCGTTCGACCTGCTGCTGCAGTTGATCAACCAACGGCGGATGGACGTCACCGAGGTCGCACTGCACCAGGTCACCGACGATTTCATCGGCCACATCCGGTCGATGGGCAGCAACTGGGACCTGGACCAGGTCACCGAGTTCCTGGTCATCGCGGCCACCCTGTTGGACCTCAAGGCCGCCCGTCTGCTGCCCGACGCCACCGCCGACACCGGCATGGACGACGACATGTTCCAGGCCAGGGACCTGCTGTTCGCCAGGTTGCTGGCCTACCGCGCCTACCAGCAGGTCGCCGCGCTGTTCGCCGAGCTCGAGGCCGGTGCGCTGCGCCGCTACCCGAGAGCGGTGACGCTGGAGGCGCGCTACCTGGGGCTGCTGCCGGAAATCAAGATCGGCATGACGCCGGAACAGTTCGCCGCGATGGCGGCGTCGGTGTTCACGCCGAAACCACCGCCCACCGTCAACCTGGATCACATCCATGCCTCCCCGGTCTCGGTGGCCGAACACACCGCGGCCCTGCGGGTGCTGCTCGCCGATCGCGGGACCGCCACCTTCGGTGAACTGGTTGCCGGCTGCACGGCCACCCTCGAGGTGGTGGCCCGGTTCCTGGGGCTGCTCAATCTGTACCGGGAATCCGCGGTGGCGTTCGACCAGCCCGAACCGCTGGGCACTCTGACCGTGCGCTGGACCCTGATCGTTGACGGTCCGGCCGACCCGGCGGCTGCGCCGATGGACGAGGAGTACGAGTGAGCGGCGATCCCGACACCATGACGCAGGAACCGGGTCCGGACGGCGTGCTCTTCGACGCCGAACCGGTGCTCGCGGCGACGGAGCCGGCCGAGCCGGAGACAGTCCCGGACCACGACCTGGCCGGCGCGCTGGAAGCCGTGTTGTTGGTGGTCGACTCACCCGTCACCGAAAGCGCCCTGGCCACGGCGGTCGGCCACCGTCCGGCGAGAGTGCGGGAACTGCTCCTTGAACTCGCCGCCCGCTACACGACCGCGTCCTCCGGGATCGAGCTGCGCGAACTCGGCGGCGGCTGGCGCTTCTACACCCGCGACCGGTTCGCCCCGGTGGTCGAGCGTTTCGTGCTGGACGGTGCACAGAGCCGGCTGTCCCGCGCCGCCCTGGAAACCCTGGCGGTCGTCGCCTACCGGCAGCCGGTCACCCGTGCCCGCATTGCCGGGGTCCGCGGCGTGAACGTCGACGGCGTCATCCGCACCCTGATGTCCCGTGGCCTCATCGAAGACGTCGGTGCGGACCCGGACACCGGTGGGCTGCTCTACCGGACCACCGACCTGTTTCTGGAAAGGCTTGGCTTGTCAGATCTCTCGGAGTTGCCATCACTCGGGCCGCTGCTGCCCGACATCGACGGGATCGACGATGTCTGATCCCGAGAACCCGCCCAGGAAGCCGCGCCCGAAGGCGAGCGTGCGACCACGTCCGGCCGCCTCCGGCAGCCGGGCAAGGGCCGACGACGTCGACGAGGCCGACGGCCCCGACGGCATCCGGCTGCAGAAGGTGCTCGCGTCCGCCGGCGTCGCCTCCCGGCGCAAGGCGGAGGAGCTGATCAAGGCCGGCCGGGTCAAGGTCGACGGCATCGTGGTCAAGGAAATGGGCATGCGGATCGACCCCGACGAGGCGGTCGTGCATGTCGACGGCAACCGGGTGGTGCTGCGCGCCGACCAGGTCTACCTGGCGTTGAACAAGATGCCGGGCGTGCTCTCGACGATGTCCGACGACCTGGGGCGGCCGAACATCGGCCAACTACTGGAGGACCGGCCGGAGCGGCTGTTCCACGTCGGCCGGTTGGACATGGACTCCGAGGGTCTGCTGCTGTTGACCAACGACGGGGACCTGGCCCACCGGCTCACCCACCCTTCGTACGGGGTACCCAAGACCTACATGGCGGAGATCCCGGGTCCGGTCCCGCGTGACCTGGGCCGCCGGCTGCGGGCCGGCGTCGAACTGGAGGACGGCCCGGCGAAGGTCGACTCCTTCGAGGTGGTCGACGTGCACAACGGCCGCGCCGTGGTCGAGGTCGTGCTGCACGAGGGACGCAAGCACATCGTGCGGCGACTGCTCGGCGCGGTGGACCACCCGGTCTCCCGCCTGGTCCGAACCCAGATCGGCGACGTCAAGCTCGGGCACCAGCGGCCCGGCACGCTGCGCAAGCTGAACCCGGTAGAAATCGCCCAGCTGTACAAGGCGGTCGGGTTGTGAGTACCCCCCGGGATCCGACACCCGGTCCCGGCCGAGCGGGGCAGGTGGTCGCCGGATCCTTCGTGATCGCGATCGACGGCCCGTCCGGCACCGGCAAGTCGACGGTCGCCCGCCGGCTGGCCAAGACCCTGCACGCCGGGTATCTGGACACCGGCGCCATGTACCGGATCATCACCCTCGCGGTGCTCGACGCCGGGGTTGATCCCGAGGATTCCGCCGCCGTGGCAGACCTCTTGCCGCGGTTGACGTTCGACACGCCCACCAACCCGGGACGACAGGTCCACCGGCTGGGGCATCGGGATGTCTCCAACGAGATCCGTTCGCAGCAGGTGACTCTCGCGGTCACCCCGGTGTCTGCGAACCCGGCTGTCCGGGCTTACCTGCTCGACCGGCAGCAGCGGATCGCCCGGTCCGGCCGGATGGTGGTCGAGGGCAGGGACATCGGCACGGTGGTCGTTCCGGAGGCCAGGCTGAAGATCTACCTCACCGCGGACGCCGCCGAACGGGCCCGCCGCCGGCACCGGCAGAACGCCGGGGTTGCCGCACGGTCCGGGGGATCGGCCGATGTGACGGTCGATCTCGCCGAGGTCGCCCAGGATCTGCACCGGCGGGACACCAAGGACAGCACCCGGACCCACGCACCCCTGCAGGCCGCCGCGGATGCGGTGCACATCGATTCATCGGAGCTGGCGGTCGACGAGACCGTCGCCAGAGTGCTGTCGTTGGCGCACGAACGAGGAATCCGGTGAGGTGGTTCACCCTCGGCGGCGCGCAGGATCCGACACCGGAGACCAGCGGGCCGAAGGGCATGGACCGGGGCCGCCGGATCGGGATTGCGCTCAGTGCCGCGCTGTACCGGATGCGGATCAAGGGCATGGAACGGTTGCCGGCGCAGGGTCCGCTGGTGGTCGTGGCGAACCATCAGAATTTCATGGACGGTGCGGTGTTGTTCGGAGCGCTGACCAGGCGGGTGTCGTTCCTGGTCAAGGCGGAGGCCGTGAAGGGTCCGCTGGGCTGGTTGCTGATCAACGTCGGGCAGTACGCCCTGCTGCGGGGAGTGCCCGACCGGGAGCCTCTGCTGAAAGCGCTGTCCCAACTGCAGGCCGGCGGCGCGATCGGCATCTTCCCCGAGGGCACCCGCGGCGCCGGCACGGTCGAGACCGTGTTCCCCGGTGCGGGCTGGCTGGCGGCGAGGTCCGGGGCCACTGTGGTCCCGGTCGCGATCCGTGGCACCAATCGGCCGACCGGGCGGCGTCGACGCCGGTTCCGGCCGCAGGTGCACGTGCTGGTCGGCGAACCCTTCGCGGTGGAGAAGGGTGGCGGCCGCAAGGCCGTGGCCGCGGCGACCGACTCCATCCGCACCCACCTGGCCGCTCTGGTGGCCACTCTTGACGCCGACATCGAGAGCGGTGCGGCGATGACCGCCAGAGCACGGACGTGACAAGCAGATCTGCGAACGCCGACCTGAGAACGCAAGCGCGAGAACGCAGTTCTGCGAACGCAAGAACTGAGAACGCAAGAACTGAGAACGTAGACGTGAGGACGCAGTGGTGAGTGAGACCTTTGACGATGCAGGCAGTGTCGGCACCGCGGACCAGGCAGGCGACGGCACCTGGAGTGACGAGAGCGAGCTGCGCGGTTGGGAGGGTGCGGACGGTGACGACGGCGGCGAGGAGGCCGGCGATGTCGTTCCGACACCCACCCTGGCCGTCGTCGGGCGACCGAACGTCGGGAAGTCCACGCTGGTGAACCGGATCATCGGCCGCCGCGAGGCGGTCGTCCAGGACATTCCCGGGGTCACCCGCGACCGGGTGTCCTACGACGCCCTGTGGCGCGGCCGAAAGTTCACCGTGGTGGACACCGGTGGCTGGGAGCCCGACGCGGACGGTTTGCAGGGAGCCGTTGCGGCGCAGGCCGAACGCGCGATGCTGACCACCGACGCGGTCATGGTGGTGGTCGACGGTTCGGTGGGCGCCACCGCGACCGAGGAGGCGATGGCCAAGGTGCTGCGCCGGTCCCGCCGACCGGTGATCCTGGCCGTGAACAAGGTGGACGACGAACGGACGGAGGCGGACGCCGCCGCCCTGTGGTCGCTGGGACTCGGCGAGCCGTATGCGGTGTCGGCCCTGCACGGCCGCGGTTCGGGCGACCTGTTGGACGCCGTGCTGGACGCGTTGCCGGCAACCCCGTCGGAGTTCGCCGGTGTCGGGACGGGTCCGCGACGGGTCGCATTGCTGGGCAAGCCCAACGTCGGCAAGTCGTCGCTGCTCAACAAGCTCAGCGGGGAATCCCGGTCGGTGGTCGACGCCGTCGCCGGAACGACCATCGACCCGGTCGACTCGCTGGTTGAACTGGACGGGCAGGTCTTCCGGTTCGTCGACACGGCGGGGCTGCGGCGCCGGGTCAACCAGGCGAAGGGGATGGAGTTCTACGCCTCGCTGCGCACGCAGACCGCGCTGGAGGCGGCGGAGGTCGCCATCGTGCTCATCGACTCGTCGGTGCCGCTGACCGAGCAGGATCAGCGGGTGATCACCATGGTGATCGAATCCGGCCGGGCGTTGGTGATTGCGATGAACAAGGCCGATCTGGTGGACGCCGAGCGGCGCGAGGAGATCGAGCGCGAGCTCTCGCACGACCTGGTGCGGGTCACCTGGGCCGAGCGGATCAACATCTCGGCGCAGACCGGTCGTGGCGTTCATCGGCTCGCGCCTGCGATGGAGCGGGCCCTGAGTTCCTGGGACCGCCGGATCCCCACCGGTCGGCTGAACTCCTGGCTCGGCGAGCTGATCCAGGCGACGCCGCCGCCGGTGCGCAGCGGGAAGCAGCCAAAGGTGCTGTTCGCCACCCAGGCCGCGAACCGGCCACCCACCTTCGTCCTGTTCACCAGCGGGTTCCTGGAGGCCGGGTACCGCCGGTTCATCGAGCGCCGGCTGCGCGAGGACTTCGATTTCGTCGGTTCGCCGGTGCGGGTCAACGTCCGGGTCCGGGAGAAGCGCGGCGGTCGCCGGAACTAGGCCGGTCCTGGTCGCCGCCCACCGATCTACGCTGGGTCTGCGTGAGCAGGGAGGTGCGGTGTCGACCAGCGCAACGACCGCGGGGCCGGGAGTCCGGCCGTCCGTGGCGATCATCGGGGCCGGCGATCGGGGATCGCGTTATGCCCGGATTCTCACCGACCTCGAACTCGGCAGCGTGGTCGGCATTGCAGAGCCGATCGACGAGCGACGACTCGACGTGGCGAGCAGTGCGGCCGTCCCGCCGGAGGGCCAGTTCCGCGACTGGCGGGACATGTTGGCGCGTCCCAGGTTCGCCGATGCCGTCGTGGTCAGCACCCGGGACGACCGGCACCACGAGCCGACGATCGCGGCGCTGCAGGCGGGGTATCACGTCCTGGTCGAGAAGCCGATGGCGACCACCGAGGCCGAGGCGTCGCAGATGGTCCTGGCGGCGGAGCGGGCCGGGCGGATCCTCGCCGTGTGTCATGTGCTCCGATACACGGCCTACACCACGGTGCTTCGCGAGCTGATCGATGCCGGGACGGTCGGCGACATCGTCAGCGTCGAGCATCTCGAACCGGTGGGCTGGTGGCACCACGCGCATTCCTACGTGCGCGGGAACTGGCGCCGCGAGGACGAGTCGACGTTCATGCTGATGGCCAAGTCGGTGCACGACATCGACTGGCTCGCACACATTGTCGATTTGCCGGCGGCCCGGGTTTCGTCCTTCGGCAGCCTGATGCACTTCCGTCCCGAGAATCGCCCCGCCGGGGCCGCTGACCGATGTCTGGACTGCGGCGTCGAACCGAGCTGCCCCTACTCGGCGCCGCGGCTCTACCTGTCGTGCCTCCAGCCGGACCGGCCCAACAGATGGCCGCTGTCGGTGGTGACCTCCTCGCGCACCCGGGAGGGAGTGCTGTCGGCGTTGCGCGAAGGCCCCTACGGGCGCTGCGTCTACGGGTGCGACAACGACGTCGTCGATCACCAGGTGGTCGGCATCGAGTACCAGGGCGGCGCGACCGCATCCTTCACCATGGTCGCGTTCTCTCCCCACATGTTCCGCAGGACAAGGATCTTCGGCTCGCACGGAAGTCTCGAGGGGGACGGCACCTCGATCAGGTTGACCGACTTCCGCACCGGCCGGGAGAGCCTGATCGATGTCCCGACATCGGGCGGTCCAGGCGCCGACGACGGACACGGAGGCGGCGACGAGGGGCTGGTTCGCGCCTTCACGCAGGCCGTCCGGTCCGGTCGATCGGCACCGTACCTGGCGTCGGCGGCGGAAAGCCTTGCCTCGCACCGACTCACCTGGTCCGCGGAACGTGCCCGGCTCACCGGCACGGTGGTCGAGCTGAACTCATCCCCGGTAGGCGGGTAGCGGCTACCAGCCCGTCGCGGCCCCGGTGATCACCCGTGGGTCCGCCGCCCCGGCCAGCATGCCGTCGCCGCGCAGCACGATGGCATGGGCGTGACCGACGTTGAATCCGGCGGGCGCCCGCACCACCGTATGGCCCCGCTCGATCAGCCCGGCCTCCCACGATTGCGGCGCGGTCGATTCGAGGGTGGTGACCTGCGGCCCGGCGCCGGCCCAGCTGTCGAAGCCACCGTCACCCAGGGTCCAGCGCGGCGCCCGGATCGCGTGCCCGGGGGATTGGTCGTTGTGCAGCATCCGGGCGAGAAGTTGCAGCACGACCTGAGGCTGGATGTCGCCGCCCTGGGTGCCGAGCACGGCGACCAACTGTTCGCCCGAGGTGACCAGCGCGGGGGCGAGGGTGTGCGGTGGCCGCCGACCGGGGGCGAGTTCGGCGGGGTGTCCCGATTGCAGGGAGAATCCGATGCCGCGGTTTTGCAGGAAGATCCCGGTGCCGGGCACGACCAGATGTGCGCCCCAACCGGCCGCGTTGGACTGGATCAGCGAGACGCCCATCCCCGCGTCGTCCACCACACAGAGATGGATCGTGCCGCCGGCCTTCGCCGGAACGGCCGGCCCGGTGCGGCGCAGCGGGTCGATGCCGGCCCGCCGCGGGTCCAGTCGGTCGTTTGAGATCAGCTGCCCGCCGTCGGCACCGTCGAACAGCACCGCCTCCCGGTCGTGACCCGACCATCTGGCGGATTCGGAAAGCAGGTGGACCCAGGCCGGGTCATCCGGGTCGTCGGGCACGTCGAGTTGTTCGGCAATCCGGGCGCCGGCCAGCGCCAGGTAGCCCTGGGACGGCGGCGGAACGGTCCAGATCTCCCGGTCCCAGGCCGACACCCGCAGCGGGTCGTCCCAACGGGCGATCGGCCGCTCGAGATCAGTGCGGTCGAACAACCCGCCACCGAGCTCGAGCAGGCCGGCACCGAATGCCCCGCCGTAGAACCCGTCCCGGCCGTCACGGGCAATGGCGTCCAAGGCGTCTGCCACCAGCGGTCGGCGGACGCGATCGCCGCTGTGCAGGCCGCCGGCCGGTAGGTAGTCGTCCGCGCCGGCAACCTGCAGGGCGAGCCGGCGAGTGGCCAGCGCCAGCAGGGGCGAGGCCGGGAAGCCGTTCGCGGCATAGTCCCGGGCCGGTGCCAGCACCTGGGCCAGCGGCAACCGCCCGAACCGCTTGTGCAGTGTCAGCCACCCGTCGACGCAACCGGGAACCGTCGTCGACCGCACGTCGCCGCGCATCGGCATCTCGGTCAGCCCCCCGGCCCGCATCGCCGCGGCATCGGCGCCGGAACCGGCAGGGCCGGCGGCCGAGAGCGCCGCCGGCTGCGATCCGCCGTGATGGACCAGCGCGAACAGATCGCCGCCCATCCCGCACATGTGCTGGGTCGTGACCGCCAGCACCGCGCTGGTCCCGATCGCGGCGTCCACGGCATTGCCGCCCGCCCGCAGCAACGCCACCCCTGCGGACGACGCCAGATGGTCGACCGAGCAGACCAGGCCGCGCGGCGCGTACACGGTGCTGTCGGCGTCAGATTCCCGCATCGCCGAACGGTAACGCCTTCGTCCGGGGATCACGTGCTGGCCCTCGGAACGAGGAGCACTCCGGCTGATCGGCGAACCCTCCTTGTCGACAGACCCCGATGCCGGATAATCAACGTGATGATTCTGGGAGATCTACACCCAGAGTGATCTTGATAATGATCGAACGTGTGAGCAGGCGACCGAAAGTGTGGCAATTGTTGGGAGTGGCCGCCGTAGGTAACAGTTTGCCGAGAATGGCGATCATCGTTGGTGGGCTCGAATAGAATTGGACTTTCCGGGCGGCCGGCAGTTGAAGGGGTGGGGAAGCGTGAGTTTGTCCGACGAGAACATGCACGAGTCGCTGACCATCGATGACGAGGGTTTGCTGATTCTGGTGTGGCCCCGCGGCGTGAAGATCACCGGCCCCGCCGCGCGGCATGCTCTCGACGAGGTCAATCGCATCTGCGACGGGACCGAGCGACCGATGCTCGTCGACATGGCCACCACCGCCTCGGTGTCGCGGGAGGCGCGAGTGGTGTTTGGCGAGAAGTGCGCGGCCTCCCGGATCGCCATGCTCGGACGCAGCCCGGTCGACCGGGTGATCGCGAATTTCGCACTTGGCAGGATCCCGCCGCGGCCGCCCTGTCCGACAAAGTTCTTCACCGACCGGGATCAGGCGTTCGCGTTCCTGCGAGAAGGCCTGGATGAGCGAGTCCTATGACGACGGGCGGCTGGACCAACTCGTCGAGTTGATCGTCCAGCTGTCATCCGGAGACCTGTCCGCGCGGCTCGAACCGTCGGACGCCCGGGACTCGCTGGATGCAGTCATCACCGGGATCAACCTGCTCGCCGAAGAGCTCGAGCTCACCATGGAGGAGCGGGTCGCGGAGCGGACCATCGTGCTGGAGCAGGCCCGGATCGCGCTCGAGCGGATGGCGTTGTACGACGCCCTGACGGGCCTGGCGAACCGGACGCTGCTCGGCGACCGGATCCGGCAGGCGAGCGCCCGGGCCGAGCGGGGTGCCCGCCCGCCGTGCGTCCTGGTGCTCGACCTCGACGAATTCAAGACGGTCAACGACGGGCTCGGGCACAGCGCCGGCGACCGGATTCTGACCGAGGTGGCACGCAGACTGACCAGCGTGGTGCGGGAGACCGACACGGTGGCCAGGCTCGGTGGCGACGAGTTCGCCATTCTCATGCCGGACACGACCGAGGACGACTCACTGCGGGTCGCCGAACGGGCACTGAAGGAATTGCACAGTCCCTTCGCCTTGGGAGACAAGCCGGTTTGGGCCGGCGCCAGCATCGGATTGTGTTTCGGGTTGCGGGGGCAGACCGCCGACAATTTGCTGCGGGATGCCGACACCGCAATGTATGCGGCAAAGGCGAAGGGCCGGGGGAACATTCAAATCTTCCGGCCGGAAATGCATCACGCGGCGAAAGAACGGCTGCACATCGCTTCCGAACTCGGGGCGGCGATCACCAAAGGTGAGTTGAGTCTGCATTACCAGCCGATCGTGCAACTGGATACCGGTCGGATCATCGGCGCCGAGGCGTTGGTCCGGTGGCAGCACCCGGAGCGGGGGCTGCTGATGCCGGCCGACTTCATTCCGGTCGCGGAGGACAGCGGGCACATCATCGAACTGGGGCACTGGGTGGTGCAGTCCGCGATCGGCCAGCTGCGAGCATGGACCGACGCCTTTCCGGCGGCGCCTTTCCAGCTGCACGTCAATCTCGCCCCGGTCGAGGTCAGGTGGCCCGGGATGGCCGAGTTCGTCCGGAAGGCCCTCGAGGACCACGGGGTGCAGCCCAACCGGCTGGCCCTCGAGATCTCCGAGACCGGTTTGATGACAGGGGATGTCGCCGGCCTCGAGGCACTTGTCTCGCTGAAGAAGCTTGGCGTCGGCGTCGAAGTCGACGACTTCGGCACCGGCTATTCGTCGATCAGCTACCTGCGTCGGTTGCCGATCGACACCGTGAAGGTCGACCAGTCGCTGATCCGGGACATCTCCACCGACGAGCAGCAGGTCACCTTCGTGCTGGCGATTCTGCGGCTGATCGATTCCGTGGGGCTCCGCACGATTGTCGAGGGCATCGAAACGATCGATCAGCGAGACCAGTTGCAGCGCTTGGGATGTGTGTACGGACAGGGGTTCTATTTCAGCGAACCGATCGCGGCGGCCGAGCTGAGCAGCCTGCTCGCCGACCAGCAGTCGGCATCGCCTGCGCTGATCCGGCATACCGGCTGACGGTTCATTCCGGCAGAGGTCCGGCGCCCACCGGCAGTCGTCCGGCGGAGATCAACTCGATGGTGACGCCGACCGCCAACACCTGTACCAACAGCAGCGCCAGCAGCACCAGGAGCTGAACCGCCCCGGCCTGCAGCGGCGATGCCCCGGCCAGGAGGACGCCGACGAACGCTCCCGGCAGGGTGACCAGACCGACCGTCCGGGTCTGATCCAGGCCCGGGATCAAGGCGAGCGCGGCGGCTTCCCGGGCGACCAGGGTGACGCCATCCCGGCGGGACAACCCGATCGACAATGCAGCTTCGTAGGAGCCGCGTTGCGCGGTGAGCTCCTCGGTGACCCGACGGCCGGCGATCGAGGTCGCCGTCATGGCACCACCGATCAGAATGCCCGCCGTCGGCAGGACGGCGATCGGCTCGATCGGCATCGCACCGCTGAGCAGGATCAACACCATGGTCGGAACCAGACCTGCCGCGATCGGTGCCGCCGTCCACCAGGACGACAGTCGCAGGGAGCCGGTGATCCGCCAGGCCGAGGTGCCGGCGGCCACGATCACCATCAACAGCAGAAACAACGCGGTGAGCGGCAACGATCGGAGCACGACCGCAATGACCAGACTGACCGCAGCGAGCTGGACGACTGCGCGGACCGCGGCGATCAGTACCCCACTCGCCCTGCCCAACCCCGCCAGGCGGGTCATTGCAGCGGCGGCGACTGCCAGCACCACCAACAGAACGGCGAGCGGCCAGCCGAATGTGACGATGGACAACGCGTCCTCCCGGGCCGACCGCAATGGTCACCTGACGACTTCCGGTGCCGGTGGTGAGTCTGTCAGCCGGCGCCTGATGCTGCGGTAGTCTTCATGACGCCCGGGTAGCCCTGGGTGGCCGGGATGTGGCGCAGCTTGGTAGCGCACTTGACTGGGGGTCAAGGGGTCGCAGGTTCAAATCCTGTCATCCCGACGCATCGCCCTCACCAGTTTCCCCAGGTGAGGGCCCTTCGTGTTCTAGCCTCGGTCGTCGACGACCCGAAGCTTCGGGACAACCGAGTGACCAGTCTGTGACCCGGACACGCTCGGGAACGCGTCAAGGACGTTGCGGCTTCGGTCAGATGCCGGGTGTCGGCGTGCAGATAGCCTCTCGTGGTCTCCAGCGACCTATGCCCGAGGATTTCCCTGAGCAGGGGATGCAGCGTCGGTAGCGACGCCGGTGTCTGCCAGCCCAGGTTGGAACCCACCCATCGCTGGATCGCCGATCCGTCGGCTGCCGGGCAGCGCTTCGCGATCAGTACTCGCCAGCTGGTCGATCAGCGTGGGGTCGTCCCACCGGGCGACCGCATCCCGCAGGCCTGACCGGATCCGCCGGCGTACCAGGCGTCGACGAAACGGGCGGTCACGTCCAACGCGGCTTCATGATCGACTTCCGGAACGTAGGACGATTGCGCCTCGGCGACGCTGGTGGTGACGGGGATGCCGATCACGACCGGCGGGGTCGTCGACCCTGCGGCCCGCCTGGTGGGCTCAGCCGAGGGGGTGTAGCCGTATTCCCGGTACAGGCAGGCGTCCCGGTCGGGTCCCTTGGCCCATTGGGCGACGCACTCGTCCGGGTTCGTCGGTACCGCAGTCGGTTCGGTGCTCGACGAAGTTGGCGACCAGGTGACCGGTGCGGTCAGCGGGCCGACAGCGGGGGCGGTGCTGCTCGTGCTGTTCTCCAGGATGGTCTTGGTGATCAGGGCCAGCGCGAGGCCAGGCCTTGCGCGCGGCCCTCCGGCAATTGTCGACTCGCCGTGAGCATCCCGGCGCGAACCAGCACGCCCGCCCGCCCTACCGCGCGAGCCCGCGGCGTCTACTGCACCCAGAGCTGGTCGATCAGCAACCGGCCGCGCTCGACCTGGTAGTTGCCGATCCGCGCCGAGGTCACGTCCTGGGTCTGCGGGGTGAACAGGGGCACCCACGGGGCTTGGTCGGTGATCTCCCGGTCGATCTGCGCGGCCAACTCGCGGGACCCGTCCGGATCCGCCGGTTCGGTGTCGGCCAATTGTCGGATCTGCGCGTCGATCTGCGGGTCGCAGAACTGCGCCGGGTTGGGCCGGTAGTCGCAGGCGAGCACCGACAGCGCGTCCACCGCCAGCGGGCTGCCGAACCAGCCCCACAGGCCCGCCTGAATGTCCGTCGTCCGCGGCACGGTGTCGAAGTAGGTCGCGGCGTCGGCGGTTTCGTGGATCGTCGTCGGGTAGCCCAGCTCATCCAGGACCTCGGCTAGGTAGCTCGCCTCGTCGGCGAAGTCGGGGAACGTCCACAACGTCACCGGTGTCCCCGCGGTGCCGGAGGCCTCGACCAGCGCCGTCCCGAGCGCCGGATCGGCGCCCCACCACTGCCCCGTCGCGTCCGGGTGGGCCGTGTAGGGGCAGTACGGGCGATAGCCAGTCGTCGTCGGCGGCACGATCTGGCAGGTGGGCCGGGCCCGGTACGCCCCGTACAGCTGGGCGACGTACGCACGGTTCACCGCGTCGTTGACGGCCCGGCGGACGCGGACGTCGTCGAACGGCGCCACCCGGGTGTTCAGGAAGGCCAACACGGTCGCCTGCTGGTCCAGGGTGTGCACCTGGCTGGGATGCTCGGACGCGAGCCGGGCGGCCTCCGTCGAGTTGCCGACGAGTTCGGTCAGGTCGGCCCGGCCGTCGGCGATTTGCCGCACCGCGTCGTCGTTGTCGGGATCGGTCCGGAAGACCACCTCGTCCGGATACCCGTCGGGTCGGGCGGTGGCCGACCACACCCGGAAGAACGGGTTCCGGTCCAGCACCAGCAGCTGTCCGGGCTGGTCGCTGTGCACCTGATACGGCCCGGTGCCGAGCACTGTGTCCGAGGCCTGGTCCGGGGCGCCGTCCGGAATCGGGGTCAGGAACGACAGCTCCTCCAGGAACCGGGGGTCCGGGGTCGACAGATGGAAGGTGACGGTCGAGTCGCCCTCGAACTGGACGCCGGCGCTCAGGTCGCAGGTCAGCCCGCTGGCGCAGGTGGTGGCGCCGAGGACGTGCGCAAAGGACGGGCCGAGGCTGTGGGAGAGCCGGAGCAGGCGTTCGAGTCCACGGCGGAAGTCCAGCGGCTGCAGGGCGCGGCCGTCCGAATAGGCGATGTTCGGACGAAGGTGGAAGGTGTAGCTGGTGCCACCGGCGGTCGGGTGCGGCAACGCCACCGCGAGGTCCGGGACGAGTTGCGTGCCGGCACTTCCCCCGGTGTGCCGCAGCCCGGTCAGCGCGTCATAGACGAGGGCGTCCGCTTCGGGCATTGCCTGAACCGACGGGTCGACGGACTCGACGTCGCCGACGACGACGAGCCGACCACCCCGATGATCGTTGCCCGCGCCCCCGTCGGCCACCCAGACGCCGCCTTCGGTCGCGGCGAGGGCCGCCGGCGGGCCACCCAGCTGGGTCGACCCGGTGACCACCCGCCGGCCGGGGTCGATTCGGACGACTGCCGGGTCGGACCGGGCCCCCACCCAGACGGCGCCGGCACTCACCACGACGGCGGTGGGGTCGTCGGCCACCGGGATCGTGGCGTCTACCGCCAGGGACGTCGTGTCGACGCGGGACACCGTGTCGTCCAGGGCGTTGACGACCCAGAGCGACCCGTCGGCCGCCGCGATGCCGGTGGGTCCGTTGCCGACGTTCGTCGACGCAGCGACCGCGTTCGTCGCCGGGTCGATGGCCACCACCCGCCCGCCGGTCTCGTCGGTGACCCAAACCTGGCCGTTGCCGATCGCAATGCCGTCGCCCACCGCGCCGGTGGGGATCGTCGCGGTCACCCGGCCGTCGCCCTCGTCGATGCGGGTGACCGTGCGGTCGTCGCCGTTGGTCACCCAGACCGAGCCGAAGCCGTCGGTCAACGCCAGCGGACCCGCGCCGACCGGGATGGTGGCGACCACCGCATTGGTCGCCGGGCTGATCCGGGAGACCGTGTCGTCGCCGTGGTTGGCCACCCAGACGTCACCACCGCCGGCCGCGACGCCGCTCGGGTCGGATCCCACCGCGACGGACCGGACGACCGATCCGGTCCCGGGGTCGATCCGGGTGACGGTGCGGGCCGCCGGTTCCACCGCCCAAACCGCGGACCCGTCCACGACCAAGGCCGTGGGCGTGCTGGCCAGGTCGACGCGGTCGCGTGCCGGCGTTCCGTCGTCCCCGATGAAGACGACCGAGTCGGTGGAGCGGGTGGCCGCGACCGGTTCGGCCCGGGTCAGGGCGAGGACGCACGCGGCGACGACCACCACGCAGGCCATCAGGGCAACCGGCCGGCGGCGTCGCCGGATTCGGCGGACGGACGTCGCCACCGGCACTCGCACCCGCGGCATGCGCGCAGTCGGCACCGGTGCGGTCGGCCTGACCGAGGCACCGGCCGGGCGGGCGACCGGGGTGGGTCGGCGGTGCGCCGGGCGGTCGTCGTGGTGGGCCGGATGGTCGTGGGGCGGATGGTCGTGGGGCGGATGGTCGTGGGGCGGAGGGTCGTGGGGTGGAGGGTCGTGGGGCGAAGGGTCGAGTGCGGGGTCGTGGACCAGGATGGAGTGCTCCAGCCGGACCAGGGGGTCGCCCGGTTCGATGCCGAGTTCCTCGACCAGCGTCGTTCGGGCGTCGGCGTAGACGGCGAGCGACTCCCCCTGCCGGCCGGCCCGGTACAACGCGAGCATGTGCAGGCCGCGCAGATCCTCGCGCAGCGGGTACGCCCGGGTCAGGGCCCGAAGCTCGGGGATGATCGCGGCGTGCCGACCAAGCGCGATGTCCGCCTCGATCCGGCCCTCCAGGGCTAGGAGCCGCAGCTGATCGAGGCGGTCGGCCTCCCCGACGGCGAAGTCCAGTGCGCCGAATTCGGCGAGCGCCGGGCCCCGCCAGAGCTGCATGGCTTCGTTCAAAAGTTCGACCGCCGCGCGGGGGTTGGTCGTGAGGCTGGCGCGACCGCGCTCCAGGAGCCCCTCGAATCGGACGGCGTCGACGTCGTCGGGTGCCAGTTCCAACCGGTAGCCGCCAGGTCGGGTCTGGAGGACGTCGCCACCGATCGCTCGGCGGACCTGGGAGACGTAGCCCTGGATGATCTTGTGTGCTGTCGCCGGCGGTCGGCCGTCCCATAGCCCGTCGACGAGCGTGTCGACGGGCACGATCTCGTTGCGGTGCACGATCAGCAGGGCCAGCAGGGCGCGCTGTTTGGCGGGCCCGGGCGTGACCTCCCGGCCGGCCGTCCGGACGATCAGTGGGCCCAGGACACCGAACTCCACCGTGCCTCCAGCTGGGCTCAGCTTGCCCTTTATGTCCGGGTTTACCAGATCTGCACCGATCCTGCACCGAGATAGCGCTGCTTGGGCGTGCGCTGTGCGGAACTCCGGTCGCGGCCCGCGACCACCGACCAACGGCGGGTGCCGATGATGATCAGGAAACTCGGAATTGTCTCCGCGGCGGCCGCCGCGGTCGTCCTCCTCGCGATCGGTGTGTTACCGGCGCAGGCCGGTGACCATGGTGCGACCACCTCGACCTCGACCACCACCGCCACCACGGCCACGCCCCCGCCCCCGCCCGCCGTAGTGTCGAAGAACCTGGCCACCGCGCCGGTGTCACCGCTGCTGCTGTTGGGCCACGGCCAGACCCTGGCCGGAACGCCGTGGAGCGCCCTGCTGCTGACCCGGGGCATGTCGGACGGTTACGTCGTCGACAACGTCTTCCCGCCGGGCGCCACCACCGGCTGGCACTCCCATCCCGGGCCGAGCATCATCTTCGTGGTCAGCGGGACGGTGACCAACTACGACAGCAGCGACCCGCATTGCGCGGCCCGAACCTATTCGGGTGGCAGCTCGTTCAACGACGCCGGTGGGACCGATGTGCACATGCTGCGCAACGAGGGCACCGAGGCGGCCGAGACGATCGCCGTGCAGCTCATCCCGCAGGGGCAGGCGCGCAAGACGGCCCAGCCGGAACCGAACAACTGTCACGTGTCCTGAGCCCCGGAACCCGACCGAGCCCGGCGCCCCACGAAATCCGGTAGGAGTTTGTATTACCGTCGGGCCCGTTCCTCGGGCCGCGTCGGCCCGGACCTGACGACATCGAGACGAGGTGGACCGATGCCGAGCCCTCGGGGCGAACGGGCGCTGTCGCAGCGTGTCCACCCACGCTGGTTCGCCGACGGGCCCCCAACACAGTCTGCGACCGCGTCCAACCCCCGATCCCATCTGGCGCAGGAGCCCCAGGAAGATCGCTACCTGATTTCACCACCGAGCCCGACGACCAAATGGACACGACTCGCTAGCGGATGACACCCACGCCTACTTGGGCGAGTCCAACCACAGCGTCTTGAGGTCCAAGTACTCTGGCTCGCCGGCGCCGAGCGACATGAGTTCGTCCATCACGGCCTTCACCTCGGGTGGCATCTGCTTTTTCTCACCCTCGCGCGCCTCAGCCTCTGACGTGAAGTAGATGGCGTAGGCGTACTGGCCATCGCCATACCCGATTGAGATGCTCCCGAGGATGTCCGGGCGTCCCTCCGCCCGGGCAGGCAAGTCGGTGTTCATCAGCTCCCTTGACCGGTCAATGTCGGTGGTTTTGCCCAGAATGACCTGCACAAATCCTGCAGAATCGCGATCACCAACGCTCTCCTCAACGACGTCAGTGCTGTCGTGGAAGGTGGGCTCACCGTCGAACAGCGTCTCCATCTCTGCCCACCACTCGCCCTGTTCCGGCTTGTCGCTGTTGGCTCTGGCGGCTTCCTCAGATTCAAACCGGACGAGCACGAAGAGCTGGTTGTCATCGGTGATCCCGCTCGTCGACCCAAGCCACCCTGTCGCGGTAGGCCCCAGGTTCGTCATCCAACGGTCGACGACTGGCCGTACAGCTGCTGGATCGGACACTTTTCCACGGATGGTCTGGACGAACATGGGTGCCTCCTGGGGCGGTCGAATAGGACAAGTAGAGACCTATCAGGCATGACTTGCCACCGGGGCGACGTATCGCGAACACCCGCGAGAAGGTCATTACACCTACTGCACGATCGCCCACTGGTCAGCGTCGGCCACCGTGAGCACGATCAGCGGACTGTGTTGCACCATCTCGTCCACGTCAGTTCGACCCCACCGCTCGGCCGCGGCTGCCATCAGCGGGCGGCGCTCGGCCGGGTCTGTCACCACGCGTGCGGTCGCGGGGATGTCCACCGCCATGTGCTGCTTCAGGTGCACAACGACCTGCGGGTCAGCCGTAATGTTGTGGATCCAGTCGCGCGTCCGATCGGCCCGTGGCATGCCGCTGATGAAGAGCAGGCCATCCTTGTCATGGAGGAAGATTTCGATCGTCCTGGGGTGGCCGGTCCGGCGCCCGGTGGTCGTCAGGTCGATCACCTGGCTGTGATGGAGCGCGTTGAAGGTGTTCTCGTCCATGTTCGCCTCCGGCACAAGGGCGCATCGTCGGTGGGACGACGGTGCGTTCGCGATATCACTGTCAAGTCGTTCTCGCTTCGGGATCTTCCCGGAACCGCGTCTTTGCCCGCTCGCATCTGGGTAACGGCTGTGGGCACCGCAAAGGCACCTTGATCAGCGCCGGCCGCCGAGCGTAGGCAGCGGCCCGTAACCGTGCCACCTACGAATATGGTGCGATCCGTCCGCACCAATTGGCATGTATCTGCATTCGCGTCGAAGTGGTCCGACGTCCGAAATGATCTCGACCTAGTCTCAGTGTCAGTCTCATTCGTCGAAGTTCGGGGCGGTTCACCCACGCTCTTTGGGCGCCTGGGCGCCTGGGCGGTGTGGCCCGGTTCCGCCGCCCTGCACGGTGGAACAGGTCCAAATACGCGGGCGGGACCGGCACCTCGATGCCGAAGAGCCTGGCCCGCAGCGCCCCGCGCGGCAGTTCGCCAAGAACCTGAGCGGTCAGCGAGTTAGTGAGCTCGAAGAAGCGGCCGTAGGGGCTGGACGTGCAGGAGTGGCCGCTGAGCACCACGACGTCGTCGGCTCCAGCACCTACCCGGTGCTGCAGCCTGACCTACGGCATCGATTCGACGAGGCCGAGCTGGCGGGCGAGCGCCCAGGCGAGATCGTTCACGGTGCGCGACGTCTCGACGTCGACGACGACGTCTTCGGGCTCGCCGTCGAGCGGTCGGACGGGCAGGATCAGTTCCATCGGTGGCCAGCAGTGTCGCAGATGATCTGTCCGTTCACGGGCCGATCGAGGGTTCCGCCGACGACGCGCACGCGGACCCGGTCGGCGACTGCGGCGACGGTACGATCCGGTGGTGACCGAGTACCACGTGCGCAGTTGGGTTCTCACGCTCGGACAGGTCGCACTTGCCGTGATCTCGCTGTTGGTGGCCGCCGGGCTGGCCACCGTCCCGACGGGCTCGGCACGGGCATTCGGCGTCATCGCGGCGATTGCGGTCCTCGCGCTCGCGGTGTTCCTGATCCGTTCGTTGCGGCGTCAGGCGATCCTCGTCGACGGCGACCGAGTCGGGTGGCGACGCGGGCTGACGTCGAGCGTCACCGGCTGGACCGACCTCGACGACGTCGAGGCTGCGACCGTCGCCAAGGTGTCGACGTCGATCAACAAGAAGCGGCCCGACGTGATTCTGTGGACCAGGGTCGGCGGGCTGCGCGGCGTCAACGCCGTGCTGCTGCGCCCCCAATTGACGAAGGATGTCCGGGAGATGCTCGACCTCCGCGCCGGGAGCAGCGAGACGCTGCACCCGTTCATCGTGCCGCTCAGCGCCGTGCGCGAGGCCGACCGCGCCGCGCTCCTCTCCCTGCTCGACTCTCGCGGCCTGCTCCCCGCCTGACATCCCCCGAACGTGGAGTGAGGGGGCTACGAGCCGTCACGCGTTGGGGAACAGTTCGGCGTGACGGATGTACGACGTATTCCCGCATGTCGGGCACGTCGAGGAGAACTCGTGCGCGCGCCGGCGGGCGAGGGTGACGATCGGGTTGCCGCCGTCGGCAACGGCCACGAGATGGTTGTTGCCGCACACCAGGCACTGCACATCGTTGAGGTTGCAGAACAGCCCGGCGCCCAACTCCTCCGAGAGGTCGGCACCCGCCCGTGACCGTCGGTCGAGTTCCTCGAGATCGGTGCCGTCCGACCAGTGCACGACCCCGAAGTAGCGGTGCAGGCTCGTCTTCATCGGCATGTCGAGAACGACGCGCCGGACTCGCCGGTGGTCGAACGAAGCGGTGTCCTTGCGGAACTCGTACCCGCGCAGCTCGGCTGTCTCCGCCGACGGGATCTCCTCGCCGGCGGCGAAGAACGTGACGGCCCAGCCGTCGATCGCTGAGCGGTTCACGTTCAGCCTCCGGTCGGTTCCATCGGGATCGAGCTCCGGGCCAGGTACTCGGACTCGTTCGAACTTGCCAACGTCTGCGGCAACAGGCCGTCACGGGGACCTCGGCTCGAAACACGATCCCCCGACGCACCGCCCCTCACCAGTTTTCCAGGTGAGGGGCCCTTTGCGTTCATCTCACGGACGCAGCGTCGTCTGCGGACCGGTCGGCTGGGACCAGCGGGGGACTGATCCGCGAAATGCTCCTCCGACCCGCGAGCTGAGCAGTATGTGGTCGGCATTCGTGCGATGCAACTGTCGACCATCTGACCTCATCCTTGATAGTCCCAGGGACGCGCGACGTGCGCGGTCGAGCACAACTCCACCTGACCACCACGGCGCCATGTGCGGCGCACGCTCCCATGGGCAGGGCTTACCCGGCCACGCCGGTCAAGCTCTTTGGCAACCACTGGTAGCGGCGGTCACTGCTGGTCAGCACGGTCGCTCCTGGTGGTGAGCACGAGGTCGGTGAACGGCAGCGGGCAGAACGGGCTACCCGCGCAGGCGATCAGGTCGTCACACCCGGCGTCCACGGCTTCCTGCAGGGTGTCCCGGATGACGGTCAGGTCGGTGATCTTCTGTTCGACCTCGGCGAGCTTCGCCGCGGCCCGGGCCTGCAACCCGGCATCCACCCGGCGACCGTGGTGGTGGGACCCGGTTTCCAGCAGGTCGGCGACCTCAGCCAGGGTGAAACCCAGACGCTGCGCAGTCTTGATCACCCGCAGCAGCGTCACCGCCTCGTCCGGGTAGACCCGGTGGCCGCCCAGGGTCCGGTCCGGCTCCGCGAGCAGCCCCCGTCGCTCGTAGTACCGCAGGGTCTGCAGGTTCACCCCTGCCGCCGCCGCGACCTGACCCGCTCGCATTCCCTGGCTCATCGGGTCACCAATCCCGCGGCCGATCTGGTCCGTTCGACCAGCGCATCCAGCACATCGACCTGCTCGGCCGGGGTGCTGATCTGCAACGTCAACGCACCACCGGTCGCGGAAAGGGTGAACCCGAAGAACGAACAACACTGGGTTTCCCGTACCACCAGGTCGGCCGCCCGAGCGGCGACGGCCGGTTCCGGACGGAGCACCAGCTCGGCCCGATGTGCGTCGATCCGGTGCACCGCGGTGACCGCGTCCTGGAACACATCGTCGAACTCCTTGAGCCGCAACGGTTGCTCCACCGTCGGAAGCGTGCACGCATCAGGCACCCACGACGGGTCGATCACTGGCATCATTTCGGTCATACCTCGACGGTAAACCCGTACCCCGGTACCGATTGCAAGCCGCGGCCGCATCCGATTTCGGAATCCGAACAGCCGAACGTCGGTGTCGGTTCGCGGGTGGATGGTTGAAGTGCTCATGGCCGCGCGGACGGATAATTCTGGGGTGGTCGAACACGACGACGTGAATCGCGGAGCGATCATCCAGGAGATGGATGAGGCGAAGGCGACCCTGCGTCGTCTGTTGTCCTTGGCTGACGCTCCGACGCTGGCCCGCCGCAGCAACGGGACCAGGTGGACGAACGAACAGTTGTTGTTCCACATGGTGTTCGGCTACATGGTCGTGCGGGCGCTGCTGGTCCTGGTCCGGATCTTCGGTCGTCTCCCGCCACGGGTCAGTCGGGGTTTCGCCGCGGTGTTGAACTTCGCGACCACGCCGTTCCACGTCGTGAATTACTGGGGCTCGAAGATGGCCGCGCTGACGTTCAACCACCGACGAATGGCAGCCCAGCTCGACCGAGTGGTCGGATCATTGCAACGGCATCTGCTTCGGGAGACCCCGCAGAGCCTGGCACTGACAATGGCATACCCCACCCGGTGGGACCCGTTCTTCACCCCGACCATGACCCTGGCCGAGGTCTACCACTACCCGACCCAGCACTTCGATTTCCACCGCCAACAGCTCAGCGGGCCACTCGCACCCTCCGATTGAGCGCTATCGCACCAGACCGACGAAGCCTGCGGCTCAGTTCGACCTCAATTCATGGAACGGCGGCGGTCATTCAGACGAGGGCGGCGTCGCCGGTCCGGCTTGACAGCACATCGGAAAGGGAGTCCAGAGCGCCGGGGACCAGGGTGAAGTACGCCCACACCCCGCGCTTGTCGCGGGTCAGCAACCCGGCGTCGACGAGCACCTTGAGGTGGTGGGAGACGGTGGGTTGGGACAGCCCGAGGGGTTCGGTGAGGTCACACACGCACGCCTCGCCACCCTGGTGAGCGGCGATCATCGACAGCAACCGCAACCGGGCCGGGTCCGCGATCGCCTTCAACGTCCGGGCGAGATCGGTTGCCGCAGCAGCGCTGAGGGGTTCCCGCACCAGTGGAACGCAGCAGGCGACCTTGGCGAGCGGGAGGTCCGCGGAACGGGTCATGGAACCCAGTATGCCCGACGTATTGACAGACGTCGATGTCTAGGGCCACGATGGTCGGGACATTGATGGTCGTCTATGTGAAGGGGTAGGTATGACCAGTTCGGACCAGGACATCCGGGAGCAGGTGCGGGACCGGTACGCGGCGGCGGCGTTGACGGTGGTGTCGGGGTCGGCGGCGAGTTGCTGCGGGCCGTCGGACGGGCCGCAGACCAGTTGTTGCGGCCCGACGGATGCGCTCAGCGCGGTCAGCGACACCGACGAGGGCGACATCTTCGGTGCCGCCCTCTACACCCCGGGGGAGACCGACGGATTGCCCGAGGAGGCGGTGCTGGCCTCGCTCGGCTGCGGGAACCCCCTTGCGGTGGCCGAACTCCGAGACGGGGAACGGGTGTTGGACCTGGGGTCCGGTGGCGGTATCGACGTGCTGTTGTCGGCCCGGCGGGTCGGTCCGACCGGTTTCGCCTACGGGCTGGACATGACCGACGAGATGCTGGACCTGGCTCGGGCGAACGCGGTCAAGGCCGGCGCGGAGAACGTGGAGTTCGTGAAGGGGCAGATCGAGGACATCCCGCTGCCGGACGGCTCGATCGATGTGGTGATCTCCAACTGCGTGATCAACCTTTCCACCGACAAGCCGGCGGTGATCGGCGAGATGTTCCGGGTGTTGACCCCGGGCGGGCGGTTGGGGATCTCCGATGTTGTCGCAGAGGACCAGTTGTCGCCGGCGGAGCGGGCCGAACGAGGCTCCTACGTGGGGTGCATCGCCGGTGCCCTGTCCAGGTCGGAGTACCTGGACGGGTTGACCGCGGCCGGTTTCACCGACCCTGAGGTCGTGTTCACCCACGAGGCCGCCCCCGGGATGCACGGAGCAATCGTCCGGGCCGTCAAGCCCACCGTTGCGGGGGTGTCGTCATGACCGGCATCACCCGCCGGATCAGGGCGGCGTTCACCGATCGGCCGCTTGTGAGTGCGTGTGATTCCTGCGGGTCCGTGTCGGTGTGTGACACGTCCTGCCGGGCCGGTGCCGCCCGGGACCGGGCGTTCACCCACTACCTCACCGTGGGCGCGCCGAACTGACTGGTCGAACGAGGGATGCAGGAACCGCTCGATCGTCTCCGCCCCGAACACCTCGGCGAATTCGCCGACCAACCGGGCCGCGGCGGTCCGCAACGCCAGCGACACATCCAGGCTCAACGTATCCCACGTCGCGCCGCCGAACCGGATGTCTGCGAGGTGGGTGTGCCCATGGTGCTGTCCCTCAACGGGTTCCGGTCGGGTGGGTCGGATCGCTGCGTATCACCGGCGGATCCGGTGACGGCGGCGGCGAGCCGTTCCACCCGGCGGCTGATGTCGGCATACGCGGCCTCGAACGCGTCGTCGGTGTCCACCCGGACCGGGTCCGGGATCGACCAATGCAACCGTTCCCGACCGGGGTCGAGTTCCTCGTGCACGTTGTCGCAGACCGCGACCACCAGGTCACCGTCGCGGACCACTTCCTGCAGGCCAACAGGTTTTATCCGGCCCAGGGCCAGGCCGTGCCGCCGACCCGTCCTGCTCGCCCGCGGGTGCACCCGCAGCGCGGGGTGGGTGCCGGCCGACGCCGCCGGGACCGGGCTGATCGCATTCCACCGGGCGGCCGCCAACTGCGAACGCGCCGAGTTCGCGGTGCACACGAACACCACCCTTGGCACCGCACCGGCCGGAAACAGGTTCGCGAGCCCGGCCTGGGCCGCCGCCCAGACCACCGGGTCGTCCAGGCACAACTTCACGTAATTGCGCCGCTTGTCACCCTCGGACCGGACCCGCCTTATCACCCCGGCCTCGTCAAGGACCTTCAGGTGATGCGCGAGCAGGTTGCTGCCCACCCCGACCGCCTCGCCCAGCTCACCCGGCGAGGCGTCACCCGGGCCCAGCCGGTCCACGATCGCCAACCGCACCGGCTCACCCAACGCCGCGTGGACAGCCGCCCGACGCTCGATCGACACCAGCAACTTGCCTCCACGAATGTTGAGTCAAGTATGGTTGAGGTATAGCTCAAGTCAACCCCGTCCGCCTCGATCCGCTGAAGGAGACCTGATGTCCCAGAAGCCTGCTGTGTTGTTCGTCTGCGTGCACAACGCAGGCCGCTCCCAAATGGCCGCCGGATTCCTCACCGCCCTCGCGGACGGCCAGATCGAGGTCCGCTCCGCCGGGTCCATGCCCGGGAGCCAGATCAACCCCGTCGCGATCCAGGCCATGGCCGAAGAGGGCATCGACCTCTCCACCCAAACCCCGAAGATCCTCACCACCGAATCGGTCCAGGCCTCCGACGTCGTCATCACCATGGGCTGCGGCGACGCCTGCCCGATCTTCCCCGGGAAACGTTACGAGGACTGGGAACTCGAAGACCCCGCCGGGAAAGGCATCGACACCGTCCGCCGGGTCCGCGACGACATCAAAGCCCGGGTTCAGACCCTCATCGGCGAACTTCTCCCCGCCGGCGCCTGATTGCCCGTGAACCACCGCGGACCGACCGGCTCGGCACCAGCGGGGAACTGATCCGCGAGAAATGCATTCGCAAGGAGCCAGCTGCCGTCGGATGTCGATAGTCCGCATGCATGAGCCGGGTTCGTACCGTGGAGGCATCGCCTGAATGAGATGGCGGGTGGCAGAGCAACGGAAGATGTTCCAGTGGCGGCCGATCAACCGTCGAGGATCTTCGCCTTCTGCGTGTGGAACTCGGCCTCTGTGAGCACCCCCGCCTGCTTGAGTTCACCGAGTTTCAGCAATTGCTCGAGCATTTTGTCGGTGGACAGCCCTGCGGCAGGGATCATGATCCACGCGATGAGATAGATGATCACGCCGCTGCCGCCGAGGACGATCAGCACCACGAAGATCAGCCGAACGAGTGTGACGTCAGTGTTGAAGTACCTAGCCAACCCGCCGCACACGCCGGCGACCTTCTTGTCGCTGGCGGAGAGGGTCAGCTGACGGTGGGAACGCTCCGGGCTACTCGTCATGTGCTCCAGTGTCAGTGGTGGGCACCTCCCACGCATCCCGACCCACTCTCCCTTGACGCTGCGCGGGTCATCCGGTGCGAGTAACTGTCCGTCGGCAACCTACGGGCGACCTCCGCTCACCCGGTCCGAGGGCTGGGATGCGCGCTCGTCTCAATGAATGCCCGGAAGCATTCAAGCGTTTGTTGAATGCGTTACAGAGGAAAGGTTCTCAGGTCGGCGAGGTCGAGGCCGGCGTGCTCGCCGGCGTGCGACTGACGGGCTCTCCTGCCTTTCCCATTGCACATCCGGGTGCGCTTCTCACGCCTGGCGGCGGGCTTTCTTGAGTGCTCTCGCTGTGGTTCGGGCAATTCCGTACACGACGGCGGCGATTCCAGGCCAGATGTACCAGGGGGGCTGGCCGTCCGCGAAGACAACGAATCGAATCAGGACCGCCATGATCAGCAGGCCGCTGACGACCGGCCAGAGAAAGGTGGCGAGAGCGGGCCTGTCGCGTTCGCCGCCATTGGTGGTCATACGCGACGCGTAGTGGCGGTCGGCGAGACGAATAGCGCTCTGGCCGTCACTCATCCCGTCGCCCGCTGAGGCCGCCTGATCCTCTGCCGACGCCTTGAACGTTGGGCGCCCCGGGGGCGTTAATCCCGGAATGGGGAAACAAATTCGGCCCGTGAGCGATTTTGTTTCCCCGGGAGCCGTCATTGCGCCTGACGAAGTTCCGCGTCAGGCAGGAAGGCCACCACGCCGTCACCGGACAACTGTCGAGGGGCAGCTTGGCGACCCAGAATGCCCAACGCGACGGCCAATCCCGACCCGCGGCAATATGAGGGCTCAATGGGATGTGTGGCCGTCGGCGAATTCGAGGGTGACGGCGACACCTTCCTTTGGGGTGGCGGGCCTGATGCCGATGACTCCGTCGCCGGCAGCGATGAAGGTACCCCGGTCAATGGTCGCGGTGGCTCCGTCCGGGATGAGAACTGTTGCTTGCGAATCGTTATCGGGGATGTCGTCGGACCAGAGGATGGCGGTTCCGGTGACGGGGTATTCGCCGCGCGAGCAGGCGGTGCTGCCGGAGGTGCCCCATGGCAGGTTGTTGTCGATCACCAGACAGAGGTGGATGGCGGGTGGTAGGCGATGTACGCACAGCGGTTGCGGTACCGCCGATCGGTGAGTTGGCACATCCCGTGGTCAACGACCCGGCCAGCAACAGAACCGCCAGTCCTCGCGGTCCACTCCATTGGGGCGAGGCCGGCGCGGTGAGCCGTCGATGGTGCCTCACTTGCTGCTGTCGCCCTCGTCCGGTGCGAGGGTTCCGTGAGCTGCGGGCGGCACGATCTGAGGTGGGCCACCCTGACCGTAGAGCTCGTTGTAACGGACCCCGGCAGCCCCCACGCCGCGGGCCAACTTACCGGTCCGATGCCGCCAGACGTACCAGAGCAAGCCAACAACCAGGACGACACCCGCGATCAGAACGACACCCGCCATTGGATCAGCCTCCCTGATTCAAAACTACTGGTGTTGCGGTGAATCGGAGGGACAGCTGCACATGGTTGACCCCTCTCCGACTCAGAGCGCTATCGCTCTGCGAGGTCGACGAGTGAACCGACTCAGAGCCGGAACAGGCGTTGCGCCCAGTCCGGTGCGGACACCAGGAGGTATCCGACGACGGTCCCGGGAACCAGAAGTACCGCGGTGTAGCCGATCTGCCGCCAGGTCCGGTGACCCAGGGCCGCAATCGCGATGACTCCGACGAATGCTGCGGCCATCGGGAGGTCTTCTGTCCAGGTGCTGTACCAGCGGTAGGCGTCGGCCAGGAGCAGCCCCATCAGCAGTGCTGACGCGCCGGCGGGTATCCACCCCGGGCGGCCGATCCGGGATGCGATGACCCCGAGGACGGCGCCGCCGAGCATCCCGAGCACGCCCCAGAAGAGGAGGTCGATCGGTTGCACTCGGTAGGGGAAACCCGGCCCGGGGTAGAGGATGTCGTAGTAGATCTGTTTGCCGTAGAAGAACGCGACAACACTGATCAGCAGCGCGCCGGCGCCGCGGAGGGCGCCGCGGAGCACACTCTGCCGGGCACTGACCACCGCAACGAGGAAGATCCAGATTCCGAAGGTGTGCGCGAAGGGCCGCAGGATGGTGTCGCCGTAGTAGGCGAACGCCCCGAACGCGCCGACGCCGACCGCGGCCAACGCCGTGGCGCCGTCGCCCCAGTTGAGCCGGGCGCTACGTCCCGTCGTCGCAGTGGTCATGGTGGATTCCCCTGTTGCTGGTCGGTTGCTACTTGGTCGGAATGGCGCCGATGGTGTCGACGACTGCGGTGTCGACCGCGGAATAGCCGAACGTGATGCCGTCGGGTGCGCCGTCGTACTCACCGGTCAGGACCTCCCGCTCGCCGATGAACGCGCCGGTGCTGGGATCGATGATGATGTCCTGGCGGAACTGGCCGTCATCGATGCCGATGGCGGTGCCGATCCGGCCGTCCAGGTTCGCCGCGTTGTCGACGAGGTCGACACCGTCCAGGCGGGTGAGCGTTTGATACAGCGCGGCTCGGAGGTCCGCCGGGACCAGCCCGGTGCGTAGTGCGTCCGCCGCGTAGACGAGCAGTTCGGCGTTGCCCCTTCCGTTGTCGGGTGCGTCGGCCTGGAGCCGCTCATAGAGCTGGGCCGGGTCTCGGGGGAGGGCGGCGAGGAAGGACGGTGTCGGGTCCTGCCACGACCCGGCACGGGGGCACGCTTCTGGCCCGTAGAAGTTCCCGCAGGGCGCGGTTGTCCGCAGGGCGTTGCCGCCGGTGAGCGGGTCGGTGAAGGTGCCGTCATCGCGGGCTTGCGCCTCGCTGCCCTCGATCCACACCCGGTTCCCGGTCGGGCGCCGGTCCAGCATCCAGTCCTGGGCTGGGTCGTCGGGAATGGCCGGAACCCAGACCTCGCTGAGGTTCTCGTCCTGGTAGATGTCGTAGCCGCTGAAAACGGTGTTCCACGAGTGGGTCTCGATGTAACGGAACTGGCCGGCCGCAACGGGCTCATCAGTGGCGCCGAGGGCGGCAACAGCGGCCGCGTTCAGTGCGTTGATGGCGTCCGCCGAGTTGACCGGCTTGTTCTGCTTGGTGACGAACGACGGGACCAGCAGCCCGATGGCGACCAGCACCGCGGCGATGCCGGCGGCCAGTGCGACCCCAAACCACCGCCGGCGCGTGCGGGCGCGCGGAGTGAACACAGTGGGCGGCTGGTGGCTCGACGTTGTCGAAGCGGCCGCTGCGGCGCCGGGAACCAATTCTCCGTCCGCGGCGGCCATCACCTTGGCCCGCGCGATGGCCAGGACGATCGTGGGGTCTCGCTGTTCCGAGGCGTCCAGCGGTGTGCTGTGCAGGCCGCGCAGTGCTTCGTCGAGTTCGTCGTCACTCCACAGGCGGGTGGTCCCGTCGTGATCAGTCATGGGTACTCCCGGTCTTCTCGCCGGATCTGTTGGTCGAGCCAAATTCACGGGCCTCGTGGGTGCGGAGTTGCCGGCGGACCCGGTGCAGCCTGGACCGCACCGTTCCCACGGGAATGTCGAGCGCCTGGGCCACTTCATTGCTGTCCAGCCCGGCCCATGCGGTCAGCAACAACACATCCCGGTCGTCCTGGTTCAATGCGGCGATCCCGGACGCCAATCGGCCGATCCGGGCTTGGGCATCAACCTGATCCGACACCGCCTCACCTGGGTCGGACCCGTTGATGGTGACCTCGGCCGCCGCTTTCGCGGTCGCAGCCAACCCGCGGACTTCCTGCCGGAAATGGCGGCGCAGCAGGTTCGTCGCGATGCCGTACAACCAGGCTCGCGGGTCCGCTTTCGACTGGTCGTACCCCTCCCGGCTTGCCATGCCGGCCAGGAAGGTCTCAGCGACCAGGTCGTCAGCGACGGCCCCGACCCGCCGGCTCAGGTACCGGTGCAGACCGGACGCATGCGCATCGAACAGGCTCGCAAAGACGGTGGCCGGGTCCCCGGAACGGACATCGAGCGGCGCCATCGCTTCTGCGCCGCCTGGTTCCACCACCGCTCCCATGACCATGTATTGCCCGGAGCGGTCTTGCACGTTCACGGCCGCAGGTAGACCCAGATGATCCACGATGAGTCCGGCAAGCCGACCGAGAGGCTTCTGTACACGGTGCTGTCAGTGGTCACCACCAAGCAGCCTGAAATTCGGCAGGGTCTGTCGATCAACCGCCTGATGTTGTCGGTGCGGCGGTCGCCGACGGAGGTGGCAGCGGAGACTCGACATAGATCTGGTCCAGCACCTTGAGCATCAACTCGAGAGCCGTGAACTTGTTGTTGAGCGCCATCGTGAGGTTGCCCCAGATGACGAGCGTCATGTCGGTTGCGCGATCGTAGGCGGCTTCCGAGTTGAAACCGGGGGTCTGACCGCCGTGCAGATCGATGACGTGAGATCCCCACCGAATCTGGTCGATGCCATACCCGTACCAGTTGTATTTGTTGGCGGGATTGACGATCTGCGCGCTGTCCTGCCACAGGCGCTGATATTCGGCATTGAGTACCTGGCCACCCGCCAGCGCCTTCATCCACGTGCCGAGGTCGGCCGCGGTCGAGGTGACTGCGCCCGCCGCGAAGGAGAAGGAATGGTTGACGTCAGTGAAGTCCTTCGGCTGGAGCGTTCCCGCCCGGGCCTCGGCCTCCATCTCAGGGGTGTACGGCGGACTGCCGTACATCATCGTGGAGGAGCTGCCGTACAGGTACCCGTGCGAGTAGGGCTCGGGGATGGTGTTCGACTCGGCGGCGGGAAACACAGTGTCGTTCAGACCCAGGGGGTCGAATAGCCGCTCCTTGAACGCCGCTGCTATCGGCTTGCCGTCCAGCTGCTCGATAATCAGGCCGAGCAGCACGTAGTTGGTGTTGCTGTACTCGTACTGCGCGCCGGGCGCAAAATTCGGGGGCTGGGCGAAGGCGATGTCCAACAGCTCCTGCGGCTTCCACACCCTGGTCGGGTCGTTGTCCATGCTGGTCGAGATCTCTGGAGCATCGGTGAAGCTGTACAGGCCGCTGCGCATCTCCAGCAATTGTGCGATCGAGATATTGTCCCCGTCGGGCACCTCCGGGAGGTACTTCGACACCGGATCGTCAAGACTGAGCTTTCCCTCCTGAGCCAGCAGCAGGATCACCGCGGACGTCATGGTCTTGGTGATCGAGGCAATCCTGAAATGGGTGTCGGCGGTGGGAAGGCTGTTCTCACCCAACTTCGTCGTGCCGGAGGCAGCGATGAATTCGCCTTGCGGTGTTCGCAGCAGCACCATATAGCCGGGCACCAGCAGTTCCTGGGCCGTCTCATCCACAATCGCTTGCAGCGCGGCCGGGTCGATCGTCTTCAGCCCAGACGCCGACTCCGACGTCGACGCCGGTGCCGTGGACGTCGCCCCGGCTGAAGCAGTCGCGGTCGTCGTCGCTGATGTGCTGTCGGCCGTCGTGCTACTGCACGCCGCACCGACCAGAGTCAGGGCTAGTGCCGTGGCAACGACTGCCGTGCGTCGACCGGCCGCCCGACCGATGCGCAGTCGTGAGCATGGTGTCACGGCAGGATGGTAAAACACCCAAAGAGGGTGATTCTTCATTTGTGTAACCTACCGTGCGAATCGGTTGTTTCACAGGAAAAAAATCCAGCGCGACTTCCTCAGCTGTTTCAGCGGTTAACTCTGCGGACGAGAAGGTAAGCCTGGTGGGACTTCTCGTTGGGTCCCTCCGGCTCCCGGACCATCGTCGCAAGCCGTTCGAACCCAGCCCGTGCTAACTGTGCGGCGACCCGGTCGGGATTCAGTCGCCAGGCATCGAGGTCGATGTCGTGCCCGTACGCCAGCCCCAGATGGCGCCGTTCGTCGTCACCGACCTGGAACGCCAGCACCAGGTGGCCGACCGGGCGGAGGACCCGATGAAACTCGGCGAAGACCGAGGGCTGCAGGGACGGCGGCGTGTGGATGATCGAGTACCAGGCCGCCGCACCGGCCAGCACACCGTCGGCGATGGCCAAGTCGGAGATGGATCCCTGGTCGAACCGCAGGTGCGGGTAGGTCCGACGAGCCACCGCCACCATTCCCGGCGACAGGTCGACACCGAACGCCGCCAGACCGAGCGACGCCAGGTGGGCGGTGACGCGACCCGGTCCGCAGCCGAGATCACCCACCGGTCCGCCGCCGTCGGCAAGGACGAGTTCGGCGAAGGCGCCCAGCACCGCCCGGTCGAAGACGCTGGCGGCAAGGGCATCCGCGAGTAGCGCGGCGTAATCGTCGGCGACGACGTCGTACGCGGTGCGGATCTGCGAGAGATGGGACGGCTCCGACATTCCCGGAACGCTAGTTCACCCACCGACGGACGAGCGGGTCAGACGTTGGTCAGCGCGGGCAGGCTGTCGAGCCGGTGCAGCAGGCCGGTGTGCCGCCGATACGGGCGCGGCTTCGGTAGCAACGCAAGTCCTGGGAGCTGAGTTGCGAGGGTGGTGATCACGTAGGCCCCGACCAGCTGGCCGTAGTGCGAACCGATGCAGTAGTGCGGGATGTCGCCGAACGGCCGGGCGTTCTTGATGTCCGGTCGGTCGATGTCGAACTCATGGGGGCGCTCGAAGACCCGTTCGTCCCGGTTCGCCGCGGGCAGGTGGGTCTCGACCCACTGGTTCTTCTTCAGCGGCACACCGGCGATCTCGCAATCGACCCGAACCTTGCTGAGCGGTTTCGGGAACGGCGGGTAGAAGCGCAGGGATTCGGAGATCGCCTTGCGTGCGCGGTCGTACTCGGTCAGACCGGCGAAGTCGCCCGTCTGCAGGGTGAAGTAGACGGTGGCGGCCGCCGCGGTCCCGGGGGTGTCGGTGCCCGCGGCGATGACGGCCCACAACAGGCTGACCACATCCGAGGTCCGCAGGCGGGATGAACCGATCATGGCGCCGCCGAGGTGTTCCTGCGCCAGGAAGCCGAGCAGCCCGACGATCTCACCGCCCTGGTGTTGAGAGGTTTCGGCCTGCGCCAGCAGAGCACTCAGGGTGCGGCGGATCTCGGGCTGCCGGGTCAGGGTGGCCAGCGAATCGGATTCGTTGAAGACGCGCATCCATTCGCGGAACACCGGCGCCAGGCTCTCGGAGACGCCCATGATCCGGGCCATCATCCGGAAATGCACTTCGTTGGCGTAGGTACCGACGTCGAGCATCTCGGGGTCGGCCTTCAGCATTTCCGCCAGCACCGAGTCGCAGGTGGCAACCACGTCGGCGACCAGCGCCTTCATCTCCGTCGGCTTGAACGGTGCCGAGATCAACCGGCGGACATCTGCCAACGCCGGCTCGTCGAGCATCCATGGCCCGCCGTTGTTGACGTGACCGACACCGAACCGTCGACGCAGCACTCGGAGCGGCGCCAGCTCGAAAGCCTGGGACAGGGGTCCCGACGCAGAACGGGCGCGGAGTGCCTCCTCCACCCCGTCGTAGTCGCTGATGTGCAGGACCTCCATGCGCTGTCGGCCGACCGGCAGCTTCATCGAAGTCTGGGTCCAGAACGGAGCGGTCGGCACGAACAGGGTGTTGGCCGTCGGCGGGACCAGTAGGTCGGGTGCGTCCGGTGCGGCCATTCGGGCGATCCGCAGGTTGTCGGCGAACACAGAGTCAGCAAACTCGGAGTCACCGCTACCCGGTGCGTCCCTGGTGTCCAATTCGTGGGCCAACGTCGCTCCTTCGACTTACCTGCGCGTTGCCGTAATTGTCCACTACACCCTACCGGGTGAGTGTTTGATGACTGTCCGTTCGATACCTCGGAAGGGCGCATGGTGCCGCCAAGTGAAAATTTGCACTGCAAAGGGCCCTGCAGCTCCGAGTGGTCGGCATCGTTGTCGTCCGGCATCGATTCCGACCGGTGCGTGAGCGTGCCTCCAGCGTCCCGCTGGTCGGGGATCTCAACCCGGTGGCGGCGCACCGATCTGCTCCCCGGGCCCTATCGGCGAGCGACGTGCGAGCCATCGGCCGAATGCCGCCGCGCTCCGCTCGCCCGGTCCGATCGGCTCCAGTAGGTTCGCGACGTGCGGATTGAATCGGTGATCGCGGTCGATGCCACGCAGACCGTCGGGCCGACCAGACTGCGACTGCTGACTGCGCGGAGTTCTCGGCTGCCCGTGGTGGTGGTCGACGGTGCCGGCGACGATGCGGTCTACCACGTCTTCGACGTCGCCGGCCTGCAGGCGGCGATGGGCACCCAGCTGTCGGCCACCGTGCTGGACGAGGCACTCGAGCTCGCCGATCGGTCGGCACGTCAGCCCGTGTCGAAAAGTGATGCCGCGTCAGCGCCGGCCGGATCGCCGGTGGTCGAGGGCGGCCGATTGATCGGTGTCGTCGCCGACGACCTGCCCGAGCAGAAGGAATTCACCGAGGCAGACATGGCTCGCGGCGAACCCACGTCCGGCGCCAAACGCGGACTCTGGAAGCGGATCACCGGCTCCGGCGACTGATCGGGCGATGAGCGCCGACCGGACCGGCCCGGACTCCAGCGTGCCGCTGGTCCCGCCGGACGACCGCGTGGAGACCCGAGGACACCAGCACGACTCCTGGCAGGTTGTCGTCCCGATCGTGGCAGCGGCGTCGCTGATCGCCTGGTTCCGGATGCCGTCGATGGTCCGCGGGTGGCTCTATGCCGAGGACGGCAAACAGTTCGCCGCCGATTGGGCAGGCGCCGACGCTGCCGGCGGGATCTCCGTTCTGTGGACGCCGTATGCCGGCTATGAGCACGCGATTCCCCGGCTGGCGTCGTGGTTCGTCACCGCCGTTCTGCCGGTGAGCTGGTGGGGGATCGCGATCAACGTCATCTCCTGCCTCACCGTCGGCGCCGTCGCCGGACTGATCTTCGTCTTCAGCCGGGATGTGGTCACCGACCTGGCCTGCCGGGTGGTCATCGGAATGATCACCGTGCTGGTCCCGATAGCGGCGACCGAGGCGCTGGGCAACATCGCCAATCTGCACTGGTTCCTGCTCTATCTGACGCCCTGGCTGCTGCTCGTGACGCCCCGAACCAGCTGGGGCGCAAGCGGAATCGCCCTGGTCGCATTTTTTTCGACCACCACCGAACCGCAGTGCGCGATCTTCCTGCCCTTGGCTTTGTGGCGGGTATACGGACTGTGGCGGCCCACGGACCCGGAATCTCGACGGCTGATGATCCCGGTGCTGTGCGGGTGGTTCCTCGGAGTCGCCGCGCAGGTGGTCGCCACGTTCGCCGCACCGCGCGGCGTCTCGGGCGAGTTTCCACCGTTGGCCTCGGTGGTGCAGGGATACGTGCTGAACGCGGGCATGACGCTCGGTACGACCTACCGGCCGTTGCTGGGATCAGTCTTCGTCAGATTCGGTTGGTGGCCCGGTTTCCTCGGCGTCGCGGCGATCCTGGCGCTGGCCGTGCTCGGATTCGTCAAGGGCAGGACACCGGAGCGGATCGCGCTGGTGGCGCTGCTCTACGGGTCGGTCGTCAGCTGGACGGCGTCGTTCGTGTTGAGCCGCAACCCCGACTTCTACTACAGCGAGCTACCGCTGGAGGAGTTCGCCTCACCGCTGTACACCCGGTGGGGCACGGCGGCGTCGATGATGCTCGCCGCCACCATCCCGGTCGCCGTCGCCGTACTGATCCGCGAGTACCGCCGCCGGCAATGGATCTGGTACGCGGTGTTGGGCGCGCTGGTCATCGCACTGGCCGCCAACCTCTTTCTCGACACAGGCCCGGGCTACGGGTCGTGGGCGGCGGAGGTGGAGCGGGCGAGGGCGGTCTGTGCGACCGCTAACGGCAGCTCGGCCGGCACCGTCGAGCTGACAACCCCGCCGGGCCCGGGTTGGGTGATCAACCTTCCGTGCCCGGTGCTCACCGGCGGATAACGCTCTGCAGCGATTGCTCAGATGACGTAACCGACCACGTCGGCGACCAGGTCGACCGGCGCCGTGGAGGCGTTGTACAACATGATCTTTCCGTCCGTGCCGATCGGAACCATCACCAGGTTGGGGACTGTCTGACCAGCGATGAAGTTCAGGTTCGAGGCCGTCGGCCGGTTCACCCCGGTCGGGAAGACCGTGATGAAGCCGCCGTCGGTGGTGTCGGTGACGGTGACATTCAGGATGGCGGCAGACGCTCCTCCTGCCGGTACCCCACCCTGCCCGGCGACCGTCACGGCCCGCCCGCTGGACCCCGGGACCATTCCTCGCCCGTCGGTCCGGGTGTCGAGGATCCGCGACGGCGGCAGCGCGCCGAGGGTTCCCGCCGCGGTGGGGGTGCCGCCGAGGTAATAGCCGGCCACGTCGGCGAGCATGTCGACCGGGGCGTCCGCAGAGTTGTAGATCTGGATCGTGCCGTCGCTGCCGACCGGGACGACGACCAGGTTGGGCACGGTTTGGCCGGCGACGAAGTTGACGTTCGATGCGGTCGGTTGGCTGGTGCCGGTGGGGTAGGCGGTGAGGTACCCACCCTTGGTGGTGTTGGTCACGGTCAGGTTGAGCACGACGGCGGAGACGCCGGTGAGTGGAACGCCGCCGGCGCCGAGAATCTGGACCTGACGGGTAGCGGTGCCCGGGACCTGGCCTCCGCCATCGACCCTCGAATCCAGGATCCGGGCCGGGCTGACCGGCGCGAAGGCACCGGGTGCCGCGGGAGTGCCTCCGAGGTAGTAACCGGCGACGTCGGCGAGGATGTCGACCGGGGCATCGGCGGCGTTGTAGATCTGGATCGAGCCGTCGAAACCGACGGGCACGACGGCCAGGTTGGGCACGGTTTGGCCGGCGACGAAGTTGACGTTGGACGCAGTCGGTTTGCTGGTGCCGGTGGGGTAGGCCGTGAGGTATCCACCCTTGCTGGCGCCGGTGACGGTCAGGTTCAGCACGACCGCGGAGACACCGATGGACGGAAGGCCGCCGGCGCCGAGGATGCGGACCCGCCGGGCCGAGGAGGCCGGGACCTGACCTCGGCCGTCGACCCTGGTGTCCATGATTCGTGCCGGGATGAGCGGACCGAAGGCCCCCGGAACAGTCGGGGGGGTGGTGCTGCGCGGGAAGCCGGCGCCGACCAGGGCAGCACCATTGGTGGCCGATCCGGAAATGTCCACGTCGATGGTCGTCCCGCAGGCGGGCATCGAGATCGTCGGCTGACGCATCACGTACCCGCGGTTGGTCTGCGGAGCCGACGACGACGCCGATCGCCAGAACACCCCGTCGCTGCCGACGGCGTTCTCCAGGTCGGCCGTCGTCAACAGCTGCGGGACGCCGACGTACACCCCGGGGACGAAGCCGGCGCTGCGGACCTCCGATGCCCAGTTCTTCACCCAGGAGATCATCCCGGCCCTTGTCGTGGGCGATGTTCCGTCGCTCAGGTTGTTTTCCAGATTCAGGAAGACCTGCGCACCCCTGGGGTAGCCGACGGACTTTGCGTTGGTCACCATCAACTGCCCGCGGGCCGTTCCCTGCGCGGGATCGGACCAGAACGGCTGATAGAAGCCCTGGAACAGCACGATGCTCATTCCGAGCCCGGCGGCCGTCCGGTACTCGGTGTCCCACCCCGCACCCAACGCATCGATCACGTCGAAGGAGAACCCGGACGCACTCAGGCAGTTCAGCTGCACGGCGCTGTCGGCACCGATGTTGTCGAATCCGGACAGGCCAGGGGCCAGCGCGATCGTGCTCGCCGTCGGGTTCGCCGCGGCGGCCGCGGCGGAGAGTTGCGCGATGGCGGCCGGGTCTTCGGACTGATCGATGCCGACCGGGGTCGCGGCAGCGGCGATCCCGGTTGGTGCCAGCAGGATGGAGGCCGTCAACGCCAGCGTCAGCGTCAGCGCGCCGAACAACGCCGTCACCAGCGGGCGGTGGGTACCACTACGCATCATCGAAATCCGCTCCGTCGTCGAGGCCGCCCGCCACTGGGTGACCCTTCAGGAAAGCATGCTGCCCGGGTTTGGGGGGTTGCACGCGTGAACTGGCGGTGAGGCGGGCTGCTGCGGACCCGCGGTCCGGTTGCGCAGATCACACCGCCAGCGATCGGATCATTCCTTACCGCTCCGGCGGAACAGCTTGTTGCCCAACCACACCAGTGGGTCGTAACGCCGGTCGACCACCCGCTCCTTCATCGGGATGATGCCGTTGTCGGTGATCTTGATGTGTTCCGGGCACACCTCGGTACAGCACTTGGTGATGTTGCACAGGCCGATGCCCTGGTGCTCCTGCGCGAACTCCCGGCGATCGGTGCGGGCGTCCAACGGGTGCATGTCCAACTCGGCGGCCCGGATGAAGAATCGCGGACCGGAGAATGCCTGCTTGTTTTCTTCGTGGTCGCGGGTGACGTGGCAGACGTTCTGGCACAGGAAGCACTCGATGCACTTGCGGAATTCCTGTGATCGCTCGACGTCGACCTGGGCCATCCGGTACTCGCCGAGTCCGACACCCTCCGGCGGTGCGAACGACGGGATCTGCCTGGCCTTCTGGTAGTTGAACGAGACATCGGTGACCAGGTCCCTGATCACCGGGAACGCCCGCATGGGCGTCACGGTGATCACCTCGTCGTCGGTGAAGGTGGACATCCTGGTCATGCAGAGCAGGCGCGGACGGCCGTTGATCTCCGCACTGCAGGATCCGCACTTGCCCGCCTTGCAGTTCCACCTGACGGCCAGATCACCGGCCTGGGTGGCCTGCAGCCGATGGATGATGTCCAGCACCACCTCGCCCTCGTTGACCTCGACCGTGTAGTCCTGCAGGCCGCCGCCGCTCGCGTCCCCGCGCCAGACCCTGAACTTCGCGTCCCGGCTCATGCGTTTGCTCCACTCGTTCCTCGTGGAGCAAACGTATGACGGTGTCCATGATTCGCTCGGCGAGCCTCGCTCATGACCGACCTCCTCCTTCTGACGGGCCGTCGGCCGCCGGTGCGGGTGGCAGTTCGTCGTCTTCCAGGTACTTCTCCAGCTCGGAGCGCTCGAACAGCTCCAGCAGGTCGGTTCTGATCGGGGTGATCGGCTGCTCGGTGACCGTGACGGCTGTGGTGTCGTTGCTGGTGTCGGCCGCGCAGATCAACAGCTTCCGGCGCCACCTGGCGCTCATCTCCGGGTAATCGTCCCTGGTGTGTCCGCCGCGGCTCTCCTGCCGGATCAGTGCGGCCCTGGCGACGCATTCGCTGACCTGCAGCATGTTCACCAGGTCGAGGGCCAGATGCCACCCCGGATTGAACTGGCGGTGCCCCTCCACGCTGACCGCAGCGACCCGGGGCTTGAGCGCATCGATGGCGTCCAACGCCTGCTGGATCTCTTCCTCCTTGCGGATGATGCCAACCAGGTCGTTCATCACCTGCTGGAGCTCACGGTGCAGGGTGTAGGGATTCTCGCCGTCCTCGACCTGGAACGGGGCCAGCGCCCGCTCGGCGGCGGACTCGATCGATCCCGGCGATGCCGCCGGACGTGAATCGCCGAGGCCCTGGACGTAGTCGGACGCGCCGAGCCCCGCGCGGCGGCCGAACACCAGCAGGTCGGACAGCGAGTTGCCGCCGAGCCGATTGGAACCGTGCATCCCGCCGGCCACCTCACCGGCGGCGAAGAGCCCGGGAACCCTTGCGGCGGCAGCGGTGTCGGGATCGACCTCGACCCCGCCCATCACGTAGTGACAGGTCGGCCCGACCTCCATCGCCTCCTTGGTGATGTCGACGTCGGCGAGTTCGGAGAACTGATGGTGCATCGACGGCAGCCGCCGTTTGATCTCCTCGGCCGGCAATCGGGTCGAGACATCGAGGAAGACCCCGCCGTGCGGCGTGCCGCGACCGGCCTTGACCTCGGAGTTGATCGCCCTGGCCACCTCGTCGCGGGGGAGCAGATCCGGTGGGCGCCGGTTCTTCTCGGAGTCCTTGTACCAGCCGTCCGCCTCTTCCTCGGTCTCCGCGTACTTCGCCCGGAAGACGTCGGGGACGTAGTTGAACATGAACCTGGTGCCCTCGGAATTGCGCAGCACACCTCCGTCACCGCGCACGGATTCGGTGACCAGGATGCCCTTCACCGACGGCGGCCAGACCATGCCGGTCGGGTGGAACTGGACGAACTCCATGTTCACCAGGGTCGACCCCGCGCGCAGCGCCAGCGCGTGCCCGTCTCCGGTGTACTCCCAGGAATTGCTGGTCACCTTGAACGACTTGCCGATGCCGCCGGTCGCCAGGATCACCGCCGGTGCGTGGAAGGTGACGAATTTCCCGGTCTCCCGGCGATACCCGAAGGCGCCGGCGATGGCTCCGCTGTCGTCGGTCAGCAACTCGGTGATGGTGACCTCGGCGAACACCCGCAGACCTGCGTCCTCGTCACCGATCCCGTACTCGGAGACGCCTTCTGCGGTGTCCTCGTCCTGGCGCAGCGAGACGATCTTCTGCTGCAGGGTTCTGATCAGTTCCAGGCCGGTGCGGTCGCCGACGTGGGCGAGTCGTGGGTACTCGTGGCCGCCGAAGTTGCGCTGGCTGATCCGGCCGTCCGGCGTGCGGTCGAACAGTGCTCCGTAGGTCTCCAGTTCCCAGACCCGGTCCGGCGCCTCCTTCGCATGCAGCTCCGCCATCCGCGGATGGTTGAGAAACTTTCCACCGCGCATGGTGTCGCGGAAATGCACCTGCCAGCTGTCCTTGGAATTGACGTTGCCCATGGACGCGGCGATGCCGCCCTCGGCCATCACCGTGTGCGCCTTGCCGAACAGCGACTTGCAGATGATCGCCGTGCGCATCCCGGCCTCCCGGGCCGCGATCGCCGCCCGCAGACCGGCGCCGCCGGCGCCGATGATGACGACGTCGTAGCGATGTACTTCGTGGTCGGTCATGCGGCTCCGGCGGTCGATGCGGTGGTGTCGGGGTGCGGGTCGATCAAGGGCGTGTCGATCAAGATGGTGGACTCCTGGGATCTCGCGGCATCGGGTGGCTGGTCGGCGATCAGAAGAATCTCAGGTCGGAGATGGTTCCGGTGGACAGCAACACGATGTAGAGGTCGGTGAACAGCAACCAGAACAGCGATGCCCAGGCGAGTTGCATGTGCCGCGCGTTGAGCTTGGAGATCTGTTGCCACGCCTTGTATCTGACCGGATGACGGGAGAAGTGCTTGAGCTTTCCGCCCATGATGTGCCGGCAGGAGTGGCAGGACAGCGTGTACAGCCAGATCAGCGCGGCGTTGACCAGCAGGAAGACGGTGCCGAGACCCATGTGGCCCCAGTCGCCCTCGGCATTGCGGAACCCGAGAATCGCGTCATAGGTCAGGATGACGCCGAAGATCATGGCGACGTACCAGAAGTACCGATGGACGTTCTGGAAGATCAACGGGAACCGGGTTTCCCCGGAGTACTTCTTGTGCGGTTCGGCGACCGCGCAGGCCGCCGGTGACAGCCAGAACGATCGGTAGTAGGCCTTGCGGTAGTAGTAGCAGGTCAGTCGGAACCCCAGCGGGAAGATCAGGATGATCAGCGCGGGCGACAGTGGCCACCAACTGATCGGCTGGCCGAAGTCGCTGGCCTCCGGGACGCAGCCGGTGGTGATGCAGGGTGAATAGAACGGCGAGAGATACGGGGCCGAGTAGTAGTAGTCGAACTGAAAGGCCCGGACCCCGCCGTAGACGACGAAGAGCAGCAGGCCGGCGGCGGTCAGGGCAGGCGCCCGCCGCCAGTTGTCGGTCCGCAGCGTCTTCGCTGCCAGGAGCGCGCGTCCTGGGGTGTTGACCCCGCTCAACGGCTCTTGCCGTGGTAGCCGCCCAAGCCCTCTTGGTCGTAGTCGTTGCCCCACATCGACGGGTCGTACGGCTCGTCGCTCATCTGGTAGACGGCTGGCTGGCCGGCCGGTGAGGCGATGCTGCCGGGGTCGACGGAGCGGAGGGACTCGGCGTCGGCGACGTCCATCTGCAATCGCTCCAGGTCGTTGCAGAGGCGGGCGACCGCGGGCACCTTGCCATGGGTGTGCGACAGCATGGCAACGGCGGACTTCAATTCGTCAACGGATCGGTGGAGAGCTAACAGAGCGGAGTCGGTCATCAGACCTCCCGGTCGGCGGGATACTGCGGCGGCTGAACTGTGATGAACACCACGACGATCTTGATGACCATATCCCCGCAGCCGTGCCGGTGTCAGTAGTAGGGACCCGTCGCGCCGCGAAGATCATTCGGGTCGGCGGCGGCGGCGACCGTAGACTCCCGGCAAAGGTGAACGGCGGAGCGGTTCGCAAGCGTGGGGAGACGTCGATGGCAGCGGGCACCAGCTCGAAAGCCGGTGCGCTGCTGCTGACTCCGGGTGCCGGCGCCTCCCGCGACCAGCACACCCTGGTGGCCGTCGATCGGGCGGTGCAGCCGATGCCCTGTGCCCGGGTCGATTTTCCGTATCGGCTACAGGGCAAGCGGGTTCCGGACCGGCCGCCGGTGGCGATTGCCCACCTGGCCGAACAAGCCGCCGCGCTCGTTGCCGAGGCCGGCGTCGCGCCGGATCGCCTGGTGCTGGGTGGCCGCTCCTACGGCGGCCGGATGTGTTCGATGGCGGTTGCGCAGGGTCTGCCGGCGGCCGGGTTGATCCTGTTGAGCTACCCGCTGCATCCGCCGGGCAAGCCGGAGAACCTGCGGGTGGAGCACTTTCCGGAGATCAACGTGCCGGTGCTGGTGATCTCCGGCAAGAGTGATCCCTTTGGTTCCCCCGCCGAATTCGACCAGCATCTGGCGAGCATCCCGGGTCCGATCACCCAGGTGTGGCTCACCGGGGGCCACGATCCGCGCAACGCCGACCGCGCTATCGGCGAAGCGGTCGTCAGTTGGCTGGGGAAACTGTGACCGGGTTCGACGCGGGTGTGGCACTCAACCCCCCGAGATGGTCCCGAGGGTGACGAAGCCGTAGGCCGCGATGAGCGGTAGAACGATGAACATGATCGCGGCCTGGATCGGGTTCCCCCGCAGACCACCGGTGCCGGCCATGGCAAGGGCGCCGAGCACTGCGACGCTGATCGCCAGGACGAGAACTGGGACGAGCACGGTGACTCCTAGGGCCTGGACGTGGTGCGGACACCCGACAAACTGACCGAATATGACACGAGATCGTAGTGATGGCTGGTTTCTCGGCACACGTCGGGTCCTCGTCATCCTTGACCTTCGGCACCGAACCTCTCGCGCGTTGTCGTGCCAGCTCCGCGCGTCGGGTAATCGCTTGACTACACAGAGTCGTACGGTGGTGCGCGAGGGAAGGGGGTCATCGATGCTCCGTCGACGTCTGTGGTTCGTCGTCTTGGCTGCCGCGCTCGCGTCGTCGGGTGTTCTGCTCGCGCCCGCTGCGTCGGCTTCGTCACCCGACTCGCTGACTGCCAGGCAGAGCCGGCATTGACGGTGGGGACCGTGCTGGGCGGGCTGCAGAATCCCTGGGACATGGCCTTCACCGCCGGCCGGCAGCATCCTGTTCACCGAACGAACGGGGCCGATCAAGTTCCGGATCGTGGGTGGTGAGGTCCGGCAGCTGGCGAGGCCGGCGGATGTGGTCGCCCAGGGCGAGGGCGGGATGATGGGCGTCGCGATCGACCCGAAATTCGGGACGAATCGACGCGTCTACACCTGCTTCATGTCGAACAAGAGCGGGGCGCTCGACGTCCGCGTGGTGCGCTGGACCATCAACTCCGGGGTGACCGCCCTGACCAATCGGACCGACATCGTCACCGGCATCCCGGTGAGCTCGGGGCGCCATTCCGGCTGCCGCCCGCGCTTCGGGCCGGACGGCCGACTGTGGATCGGCACCGGCGACGCCGCAGTGGCGACCAATCCGCAGGATCCGCAGTCGTTGGGCGGCAAGGTGTTGCGGGTCGACACGAACGGCAAAGGGGTGGCCGGGAACGCGCCGGCCCCCTTTGACCCACGGATCTACACCTACGGCCACCGCAATGTGCAGGGCCTTGCCTTCAACGCGGACGGCCAGGCGTTTTCGATCGAGCACGGGACCGGCCGGGACGACGAGGTGAACCGGTTGTACCCGGGGGCCAATTACGGCTGGGATCCGCGACCCGCATCCGGACCGTTGTTCTACGACGAATCCCGGCCGATGACGGACAAGACGAAGTTCCCGAACGCGATCACGGCCACCTGGTCGTCGGGCAACCCGACGATCGCCCCGTCCGGTGGGACCTTCCTCTCCGGCTCCCAATGGCAGTCGTTCCAGGGGTGTCTGGCGATGGCCGTGCTGAAGGACCAGCACCTTCGCATCCTGTGCCTGAACGGAGCCGGCACCACCGTCGTCTCGCAGACCGTCAAGGTGACCGACCAGGGCAGGCTGCGGGTGGCCGTGATCAATCCGTCGAACAAGAAGCTCTACCTGACCACCGACGCCAACCCGGGCAAGATCCTGCGGGTGGTCGCCGGCTGACGTCCGGCCCCGGTCAGCCCTCGGAATGCGGACGTAGGTCGCTCCACTGCTGCGCAATGCGGGCGATACCGAGTTGCCGGACGCACTTCTGGGCTGCCATGCCGACCGCCTCGGTAAAGGTGGGGAAGGCGAACGGCAGGTCGGCGAGCTGTTCGACCCGCATGTTCGTTGCCATGCACGCGGCCACCATCTGGATCAGTTCCGCCGAGTATTCACCGAGTACGTGGGCGCCCAGGATGTAGTGCCGGTTCGATTCGACGATCAGTTTGCAGAATCCGCCGGATCGCGCATCGACCACCGGCCGCAGCAGGTCGTCGTAGCGGACAAGGGCGACCTCGCAGTCGTATCGGGCGCGGGCCTCGGCCTCGGTGAGACCGACGCTTCCGTATTCCGGGTCGGTGAACGATCCGGTCGGGACGATCTCGTGGCTGTTCCGGCGTCTGGTGCCCATCACCGCGTTCTCCGCGGCGACCAGGCCCTGTTGCCGAGCGCTCGGTACCAGCATGCTGATCCCGTTGACGTCGCCCGCGGCGAAGATGTGCGGGATGTTGCTCACCAGCCGGTCGTCCACCGTGAGATAACCGCGGTTGACGGCAAGACCGATCGACCCCGGATCCAGGGTGCTCGCGTTGCCGGGCCAGCCGACGGCGAAGAACACGGTGTCGGCCGGCACCGACGCGCTGACCCCGTCACGTTCGTGGTGCACGACGAAGACGTCACCGCTGCGTTCGATCGAGGTTGCCCTGGTGCCGGTGATCACCTGCATCCCCTTGGCCTCGAAGGCCGCGGTCAGGCCGGCCGAGACATCGTGATCCGAACGAGGTTTGATCCGGTCCGCGAACTCCAGCACGGTGACCTTGGAACCGAAATCCACCAGGATCGAGGCCAGCTGACAGCCGGTGTCGGACCCGCCGATGACCACCGAGGACACCGGCAGCTCGGTGAGGTCGCGGATGTCCTCATAGGTCAGGGCCAGCTCGGCACCGGGGATCGGCAGCCGCCCGGCGTGGCCGCCGACCGCCACCACGATGGCATCACCGGAGAACCGCCGACCGTCTTCGACTTCGATGGTGTGATCGTCGACGAATCGCGCCGGGCCGGCGTTCTGGACCAACTCGACCCCGCACGCCGCGATGTAGTCGCTCATCCGTTTGACGTCGTGCGAATAGTCCGCCACCCGGGTCGCGTTGGCCACCGCCGCCTTCACGTCGACCGTCGGAGCGGCACCGCGCAGCCCGAAGGTCTCCCAGGACTTGGCGTCCCGGGCCAGGCGCGCTGCTCTGGCCAACGTCCGGATCGGCGCGGGTCCCTCGTTGATGCTCGTGCCGCCGACCCGCTTGCGTTCGACCAGCGTGACCGAGGCACCCAGTTCCGCGCCCTGCAACGCCGCGGACACCCCGGCGGGCCCACCACCGATCACCAGCAATCGCATTTCGATCTCCTGATCATGTGGCATCGGCGGTCGCAGGGACGCGGTTCCCGCCGGCACCATCGTCGGCGGTCCTCCATAGTGCCTGCCGGGCATCCCGGTCGCCGGTCAGCTGCCGCTGAGCAGGACCGCGCAGTCATCGCAACGCCTATCGGTGCGACGACGTGCGGGTTGCTGGGTTCGACGCCGTCCGGCGGGTCCTCTTGACAGCGTGCGCGAGGGGCAACAGGATGCAGCGTGGGTGGGTGGAAGCGCTCCCACGGCGGGCCCCGACGGATTCACCTCCGGCGGTGCCAGGGGGGAGAACTGGGGTGCCCGTGGGCCAAGCGTGCGCGGGCACCCCAATTCACCTGCCGCGGTGGATCCGGCGGTGACCGGTTCCGCGTCGTCCGACGCCACCGCGGCGACCATGGATGGTCTGGACATTTCCGGGATGCCGCTCGATGCTCACCCGGTGAGCACCGGCGATCACCACCTTCCGGCCCGTTCGCCGACGCTGGAAGATGTAGCCGCGGCCGCCGGGGTCTCCCGGTCGACGGCATCCCGCGCGATCAACGGTGGCAGCCGGGTCAGCCCCGACGCCCAAGCGGCGGTCGATGCCGCCGTCGAGCGTCTCCGCTTCACCCCCAACCGCGCTGCGCGCGCGCTGGTCACCCACCGGGCGGATGCCATCGCGCTGTTGATCCCGGAACCGGACGATCGGGTGACGGGTGACCCGTTCTTCGGGCAGGTGATCCAGGGCCTCGGACAGGCGTTGCGGCACAGCGACTTTCAGATGGTATTGCTGATGGCCAGGCACGGCGAGGACGTCGACCGGACGATCAGGTACCTGCGCCGCGGACATGTCGACGGTGCGGTGGTGGTGTCGCACCATCGCGCGGACGACATCGAGAAGGACCTGCTATCGGCGCGGCTGCCCAGCGTCTTCGTCGGGCGACCCTGGTATCGACCCGATGAACTGAGTTATGTCGACACCGACAACCGGCTCGGTGGCGCGATGGCGACCGGGCATCTGTTGGAGCGCGGGCGCCGCCGGATCGGAACCGTGGCCGGCCCGGCGGACATGATCGCCGCAGCGGACCGGCTGGCCGGATGGCGGGACGCACTGACGGCGCAGGGTGTCCCCGACGACGCCGTCGAACACGGGGACTTCACCACGCCGGGGGGAGCGGAGGCCACCCGTGCACTGCTCGAGCGACATCCCGATCTGGACGCCATCTTCGTGGCCAGTGATCTGATGGCGGTCGGCGCGCTCAGCGTCCTGCGGGCCACAGGGCGCTCTGTTCCGGGGGATGTAGCGCTGGTCGGTTACGACAACGGCGCCGTTGCGGCGGTGACCGACCCGCCGTTGAGCACCGTGGTGAATCCGGTGGTCGAGATGGCCAGGACGGCCGGGACGGTGCTGTTGGACATGCTGTCCGGCGCTACCGAACCCGGTCCGCCGACGCTGTTCCCGCCGACATTGGTGGTGCGCTCGTCGAGTTGACGCGCCCAGGTCGATGATGTCGGCCCGAAATCCGGTGCCCAGGATTCGCGGGCATTGATTTTCATCGCCCTCGATCTGCTGCCGATGCGCGGGTGGGTGGTCTTTCCTGTCGAATCGTGAGAGGCTGTAGCCGGTTACCGTTCTTGAGTCCGTTCCACGCGACTGCAAGATGTCGCCACGGGCTTGGCTCCATGGGTGTTTGCATCCGAAGGTGTCGAAATCGTCGACTAGCCCGGATCTGCGCACAGTGCGCGGATCCGTATCGGATTCACCCCGCAAGGAGAGCACCATGGCACAGGGCACCGTCAAGTGGTTCAACGCTGAGAAGGGCTTCGGGTTCATCACCCCCGAGGGCTCCGGTCCGGACGTCTTCGTCCACTACTCGGAGATCCAGGCGGGCGGCTACCGCTCGCTCGAGGAGAACCAGAAGGTCAGCTACACCGTGACCCAGGGCAACAAGGGCCCGCAGGCCACCGCGGTCACCGTCATCTGACGTTCCCCCGCAGTACCTGAACTCACCGAACGGCCCCGGATCCGCACTGCGGATCCGGGGCCGTTCGCGTTCCTGATCCGGCTCGTGGCGACGCGGAAGTTCCGACACGGACCGGACAACCGGAACATGATCGTTGGTTGACGGCACTGTGAGACGATCACCCCCGAACGAGAATCAGGATGGGGAAGGAGCATCGAGCTGATGCTCGACTGGCCGCTGTTGGATGGACTGCCCCAACTGATCCTGCTGGGTATCGGGGTCGTGAGCTTCGGTTTCCTGTTGTTCGGCAAGACCAAGCGCTGGTGGCTGGTCAAGGTCCCCATCGCCATCGGCGTCGGGATCCTGGCCGCGGTGTTGGCCAAGCTCGTCATGGACGTGATCTGGAAGCCGTTCCCCCAGGATCCCCTGCCCACCGTGTCGTTGGTGGCGATGTTCTTCAACGGTGCCGCGATCGCCCTCGCGGTGATGAAGCCGGTGCGCTGGCCGCTGCGCATCGTGGCCGTGCTGGCCGTGATCGGTGTTTTCATCTCCGGTGCCGCCGCCATCAATCAGCACTACGGCCAGTACCCGACGGTGGGTTCGCTGCTCGGCGCGGATCTGGACAACCAGTCCGACTTCGACAACAAGAACAACGTCCAGCCCGACCAGTTGGTCAAGGCCCCGGCGGGGGCGGCGCTGTCGACGGTGTGGAAGGCGCCGGCGAACATGCCGGCAACGGGCACGGTGAGCACGGTTGCGATACCCGGGACGAAATCCAAGTTCGCCGCCAGGGATGCCTACATCTATCTGCCGCCCGCGTATCAGAGCACGCCGCGGGCCGAACTGCCGGTCATCGTGCTGATGGCCGGGCAGCCGGGAGAACCGAAGGACTGGTTCGAGGCGGGGAAGCTCGGCGCCGTGATGGACGCCTACGCCGCTCAGCACGACGGGCTCGCGCCGGTGGTGGTGGTCGTCGACCCGCTGGGCGACAGCTTCGCCAACCCCGGTTGCGTCGACTCACCGCAGGGCAACGTCTTCACCTACCTCAGCCAGGACGTGCCGGACTGGATCAAGGCCAACCTGCAGGTCGTCCAGGACACCCAGAAGTGGTCCATCGGCGGGCTTTCCAACGGCGGCACCTGCGCGCTGGTGATGGCGGTCAACGCGCCCGACGTCTACCGCACCTTCCTGGCGATGTCACCGGAGGACCAGATCAACGTCGGTGACGACGCCGCGGCGACCATCGCCACCCTGTTCGGTGGTTCGCAGGCCGCATTCGACGCGGTGAATCCGCTGACCGTGATGAAGACCAAGAAGTTCCCGGATACCGCGGGCTTCGTCGTCGGGGGACTGGACGACTCGTACCTGCCGCGGGCGCAGCGGGTCGAACAGGCGGCGAAGGACGCGGGAATGACCATCGATTACGTCGAATTGCCCGGTGGGCACGACTGGCGGGTGTGGGGAGAGGGCTTCCAGGAGGCCCTGCCGTGGTTGTCGAACAGAATGGGGTTGATCGCGTCATGAGCCACGCGGCCACCAAGGTCGAAGCGGCCAAACCTTTGTCGCCGGCGAAGCGGTGGTGGGACGGGATCCTGTCGTTCGCGACCACGCAGGTCGTCCAGGCCCGCAAGGCACCGGTGACGATCGCGCTTGTCGTTCTCCTCTGGGTGATCGGCGCGGTCACCGGCAGCCTGCTGGACGGACCGTCGGAGAGTCTGCAGGACACCGTCGCCGCCGGGGTGCCGGCCTTCCAGGACGGCAACTGGTGGACGCCGGTGACCGCAGCGTTCTTCGCGGCCGACCTGTTCACCTACATCGTCGTGACGGTTCTCCTGCTCGTCCTGGGCAGCCTGTTCGAGCGCCGGTACGGCAGCCTCAAGATGGCCTGGATGACGCTGCTGGTGCAGATCGTCGGGGTGGCCGCCGGTGTCGGGGTGATCGCGCTGAGCGACGCGCTTTTCGATTGGCTGTGGGCGGACTACCTGGCCTCCGACCTGACCGTCGGCACCTCGACGTTGATCGCCGGTCTGTTGATGACCTACAGCGGCGGACTCTCCGCGTTGTGGCGCAGGCGGATCCGGATCGGTGTGCTGACCCTGTGTCTGGTGGCGCTGCTGTACGGCGGCCAGCTGCAGGACGCGTTGCGCCTCAGCACGGCACTGGTCGGGCTGCTGGCCGGCGCCCTGTTCCTGCACACCGGGGAGCGTCAACTGGTCGCCCACGCCAGCCGCCGGGAGACCAGGGTGCTGGTGGCGGTGGTCATTGCGGCCACCGCGATCGGTCCGATCCTGGTCGCGATCACCGGCGAGATCGAGGGACCGTTGTCGGCGCTGGCCGACCTCTACGTCGGACCCAAGGCCTATGACGAAGCGAATCGCGATCTCGCCGACATCCTGATGTCGCTGATGCCGGCCCTGCTGGTGCTGGTGCTGGCGGCGGGGCTCCGCCGCGGGCGCCGGTTCGCCTGGTGGGCAACCATGGTCGTGCATGTGCTGCTGCTCGCGCTCGGTACCTTCTACGCCATCGACTACTACAACTGGGCCATCGAGAACGATGCCCTGGACGAGGGTTTCAGTTGGGTCGCCTGGCTGACCCCACTCGTCCTGCTGCCGGTGTTGATCATCATTCTGCTGGTCCTCACCCGCCGTTCCTTCACCGTGCAGGCGCCGGTCGGGATCTACCGCAAGCTCGGGCTGAGCGTCCTGGGTGTGGTGTTGGCCCTGTGGGCGCTGTACGTGATCGTCGGATCGTTGATCTCCGAGGAGTTCTCGCCGACGGCGACGGTCGGCGAGCTGATCGTCGACTTCCCGATCCGGTTGCTGCCGAACGGTTATCTCTACATCATCGAGCCGTCGTTCGAGCCGACCGCGGGCGTCGGCCGGTTCATGGCCGACTGGATCCCGGTGTTGGTCTGGGCGGTCATCCTGTTCGGGTTGCTGCGCAGCTTCATCGCCGCCCGGGTGGAATCGAACGCCGAGGACCGGGCAACGGCAAGGACCCTGCTCGAAAAGAACGGCACCACCGCGCTGGCCTATCTGACCACCTGGGAGGGCAACAGCTACTGGTTCTCGGCCGACGGGCGCTCGTTCGTCGCCTACCGAGTAGAGGGTGGGGTGGCGATCACCACCGGCGACCCGGTCGGGCCGCCCGAGAACCTGGCCGAGACCGTCAAGGAGTTCATCGCTTTCTGCAATTCCGAGAACTGGACGCCGTGCCTGTACAGCACGACCGAGGCCGTGCGGGACATCACCGACTCCTACGGGTGGCCGAGCCTGCAGGTCGCCGAGGAAACCGTGCTGCCGCTGGGCAAGCTCGCCTTCACCGGCAAGAAATTCCAGGACATCAGGACGTCGATCAGCCGTGCCGGCAAGGGCGGCATCACGGCGGAGTGGCTGTACTACGGCGAGGCGCCGCTGGCGATCCGCGACCAGATCCAGGCGATCTCCGAGGAATGGGTGTCGGACAAGGCGTTGCCCGAGATGGGCTTCACCCTCGGCGGTCTCGACGAACTCGACGACCCGGCTGTGCGGTGCCTCATCGCCATCGACGCGGACCGCACCATCCACGGGATCACCAGCTGGATGCCGTGCTACCGCGACGGTGTCGCCGTCGGCTGGACCCTGGACTTCATGCGGCGGCGGGGTGAAGGTTTCAAGGGCGTGATGGAGTTCCTGATCGGCACTGCCGCACTCGACCTGCAGAAGGAGGGCGCGGAATTCGTCAGCCTTTCCGGCGCTCCGCTGGCCCAGGCGAACCCGGGCGAGGAACAGGTCGGCGTGCAGAAGCTGCTGGAAGTGGTCGGCAAGACGATGGAGCCGGTCTACGGGTTCCGTTCGCTGCTGCGGTTCAAGGCCAAGTTCCAGCCGGTCTACCAGCCGATGTTCATGTGCTATCCCGAGGCGGCCGTGTTGCCCCGGATCGGACTCGGCATCTCGCACGCCTACCTGCCCAACATGTCCTTCGGTCAGGCCGTCCGGATGATGGGCCAGCTGACCTGAGCGCAGCCGCGACACCACCGCTGGCGGACATCGCCGCAGCAGCCGCCCATGATGCCGGTGGCCTCGAGGTCGCGATGCTCGCTGATTTCCTGCCGGATCTGGTCGCTGCGGTGGGCTCGGGAAACCGCGTGCACCGGCGCGATCTCGCCCGGTACCACGAGGCGGGTCGGTCGGCCGCCCAGGCCGGGGTGGCGCTGCGGGCGTTGGTGGACCTGTACCTGTCCGCGGCCTGGCGACTCTGGCGTCACCTGCCGGAGGTGATCGAGGCCGAGCGCAATCCGGGTGCCGTCGTGCAGGCCGGTGAGGTCATGCTGCGGGCGGCCGACGATGTGGTCGCCGCACTCACCGAGGGATACCAGCTGGCCCGTCGGGATCTGGTGTCCACGCAAGTGGCGGCTCGCCGGGAGTTCGTCGACGACCTGCTGTCCGGTGGAACCCAGGCGCTCGCGGGTCTGGTCGAGCGGGCTGGCTTGTTCGGGCTGAGCCTGGCCGGGCCGCATGCCGTTCTCATCGTGCAGGCGGATCAGCCGTTCACCGACTCCTCGCCGCAGACCCGGATGCTGGAACGATCGATCATGGGCGCCAAGGCGGACGCCGACGCGCTGGTGAGCACCAAGGACGGCGCCCTGGTGGTGGTGTTCGCCGCCCCGGATCGCCGGGCAATCGACGGCGTGATCAGCGGGCTCAGGGGCGTTCTACCGAGTGACGAGCCGACCACCGGAGTGCGACTGCACCGCACGGCGCCCGTCGGGGCGTGGCGGATCGGCGTGGGCGGCGCGCACCAGGGGCCGGGTGGGGTTCGGCTGTCGTACGAGCAGGCCCAGGAGGCCCTGGAACTCGGTCTCCGGTTCGGTCGTCAGGAGCGGGTGCTGGACGCCGCGGACATGCTGATGCACCGGGTGCTGGTCCGCGACGACACGGCGATGCGCGAGTTGATGCAAGCCGTGTTGCAACCGCTGACCGCCGCCCGGGGTGGCGCCGAGCCGCTGCTGCGGACGCTGGAGGCGTACTTCGAGGCCAACGGGAACGCTTCGCTGGCCGCCCGGTCGCTGCACCTTTCGGTGCGGGCCATGACCTACCGGCTGGCCAAGATCGCCGAGCTGACCGGTCGGGATCCCGCAGATCCGGCCGCACGTTTCGAGCTGCAGACCGCAGTGGTCGGTGCGCGGCTGTTGGGTTGGCCCGCGGCGCACTGACGTTCTCGTCTGCGTTGTTTGGTGAGACTGGCGGCTACATTGCCGAGAGTATGCAATTCAAGCGCGAGTTCTTGGCGGGATACTGCCGTGGATCGGCAACGAAGAAGTCGGCACGCTGGAGTTTCCGGCGCCGGACGCCGGACTGCTGCCTGCCAACACCTTTGTAAAGGATCATCCGTGACAGTTCCGCTCTGGGCCTGGGCCGCATTCGGCGCCGTGGTCGTCATCATGCTCGCCATCGACCTGCTCGCCCACCGTGGCGCGCACATCATCAAGTTCAAGGAAGCCGCCATCTGGAGTGCGGTGTGGGTCGGCATCTCGCTGATCTTCGCCGTCGTCATCTTCTTCACGCTGGGCGCCGATCCGGCCATCGACTTCACCACGGCCTGGTTACTCGAGAAATCGCTCAGCGTCGACAACCTGTTCGTGTTCGCGCTGATCTTCGGCTACTTCCAAGTTCCCCGGGAGTACCAGCACCGAGTGCTGTTCTACGGCGTCATCGGCGCCCTGGTCTTCCGCGGCATCTTCCTGGCGGCCGGTGTCGCGATCGTCAGCCAGTTCACCGCCGTGCTCTTCGTCTTCGGCGCGATCCTGATCTACAGCGCGATCAAGCTGCTCAAGGACGACGACGAGACCATCGACCCCGGCAAGAGTTTCGCGGTTCGCCTGCTGCGCAAGCTGATCCCGGTTTCCGACGAGTACCGCGGCACCAAGTTCTTCTACAAGGAAGCCGGCAAGCGCATCGCCACCCCGCTGCTGGCGGTCGTGGTCGCCATCGAGGCCGCCGACCTGATCTTCGCCGTGGACAGCGTGCCGGCCGTGCTGGCCGTCAGCGACAACACCTTCATCATCTACGCCAGCAACGCCTTCGCCATCCTGGGTCTGCGCGCCCTGTACTTCCTGCTCGCGGGCATGCTGAAGAAGTTCCACTACCTCGGCAAGGGGCTCGCCTTCATCCTCGCCTTCATCGGCGTGAAGCTGTTCCTGCAGGCCGGCCACAAGGTGATCTCGACCTCCATCCCGGAGATCCCGTCACTGGTCTCGCTGGGCGTGATCGTGCTGGCACTGACCATCTCGATCGTTGCCTCGCTGCGCAATCCGTTGCCCGACGAGGACGCGGACAAGCCTGCCGTCACCGTCGATGCCGACGGGAATGCGATCACCGCAACCGCCGACGGAGCGCGCGGACACCGTCGATGCCGATGGGAATGCCCGCACCGTCGATACCGATGGCGAGATCGTGCGCAGGGACGGGTTCGACGACGGGGACCAGCGCGCCCTCGACGACGACGGCGCCCGAGTTCGCTCGAGTTGATCAACCAGGTCGGCACCCTTCCGCTCCGGCGTCAGGGTGCCGAGCCGGTGGCTCGATCCGCCCGTACGGGGAGGAGTCGGGCGCGAATCATGGTGCCCGGGTGAGTGATCGGCGGTCCGGCTATCTTGGTGCGCGGGCAGCCGATCAAGGTGTGCCGTCTCGTGACATCCGCGAGCCCAGGACGACAACAAGGAGATCGAAGTGACGTCACGCATTGCAAGGACGCAGTGGAACGGCGGGTTGCAGGACGGGACCGGCGAGGTCGAACTGGTCAGCTCCGCAGTCGGCACGTTCGACGTCTCGTTCCCGCGCCGGACCGCCGACACCGCCGGCGGCGTCACCAGCCCCGAGGAACTGATCGCCGCCGCGCATTCGTCCTGCTACTGCATGCAGCTCTCGGGAGTCATCGGCAATGCCGGCGGCACCACCAAGAGTCTTGTCGCCGAGGCCGAAGTCAGCCTTGGGCCGGATCCGGCGGGCGGGCTCCGGCTCACCGGGATCAAGCTGACGGTGCGGGGGCAGGTCGAAGGTCTGGACGCGGACGGCTTCCTCAAGGCCGCGCAAACCGCGAAGGAGACCTGCCCGGTCTCCAAGGCGCTGACCGGCGTCGAGATCACCCTGGACGCAGCACTCGCCTAAGGGCGGCGCCGTCGTTCGCCCGCGACGGCATGCACTTCGCACCGCGGTCAACCCAACTGTGAGTTGATCAACCACTTGGACATGCTTGGAAGGCATGCAAGCGTTCGAAAGTGGTTGATCAACAGCGGGTACGGGGTGGCGATCCGCAGCGATCAACCGCCGGAAAGCGTGGCGGTCAGGCCTTCTGTGCGGCGTAGAGCCGGACCGGGGCCGCCCAGTCGCGCGGAATCTCCTGGGCCCGGTCGAGCCCGGCGGCGGTGAGCATGCCGGTGATCTCGGCCGGCCGCCAGGGATGGCCGCCGGCGCGAACGGTTCGCAGATCGGTGAGCAATTCCGGGAGCCGACCGGGCGCTCCGGTGAATGTTCCGGGAAGTAGCCAGCCCCCGGGACGCAGCGCTCGCGTCGCAGCGGAGACCACGGATTCGACGATGCCGGCCGGCAGAAACGGCAGTGGAAGCCAGATGACGTCGAACTGGTCGGTCGCGTCCAACGATGTGGCGTCCTGCAGCCGCAGTGAGATGCGATCGGTGAGGCCGGAGTCCTTGACGTTCTGACGCGCAAGGTCCAACGCGGGCTCGAAGATGTCGATGCCGACGACGGCCAGATCAGGGCGGGACCGGGCGAGGGCGACGGCCAGCCAACCGGCGCCGGTCCCGACGTCGAGCAGGCGTCCGTCAGGCGAGTCCAACAGTGCGCCGAGCTCAGGCAGCTGCCGCCCGGCCGAGGAGAATGCGCCGCTGATCGCCATCGACAGTCGGCCCATGCTCTGGATGAGCGGAACGTCCACCTGGTCCCAGCTGCCGCTCCGGCCGGGGTTCTCGATCATCTCTGCTGCTTGGCGCAGAAAGGTCCGGCCCAGCCCGACGATCGGAGCAGCGGCGGCAGGTTCGGCGATTCCGTCGCCGCCGACCAGTTCGGTTGCGATCTGCGAGAGCAGGTCGCGGACCGCCGGATCGGCGGGAATCTGCTCGGTCTCGAGCCGGACGAAGGCGACCAGCGCCGCCAGCGCGTCGACCGAGCCTCCGAGACGAACCGCGGTACCCATCACGTCGTTCGGTTCCATGCCGCTCCTCCGGGAGCCCGTCGATCGCGATGCGATCCAGCGGGAAGCTCCAGAGTCCCGTACCCGCTGATGGCTCACAACACGGCCGCGCAGTCAGACCGTGAATCGCGGCGCCGCACCGGTGCGGCGCCGCGAGGCTCGGCGTGCGGGTGGTCCCATCGCGGTGGAGCTCAGAGGAATCGAAGAGCTGAACTCGATGCTGTCACCCGTGCCGGACGGGGCGGATCCGGATGGGCCCTTTCGCCATGGATGGGTCGACAACCTCGCCGTGCTGGGTGATCTCGGCATCGCCCCGGGCCACCGAACGGCGAGCAGTGGCCCGAGCAGGTTCCATCAGGTCCCGCCAGTGCTCGCCGTCGACGGCCCTGGCGACCTCACTCGGGCACACCGTCTTGTCGTCGCCGCGTTCGGTGAGCAGCCGGATGAGCGCCCGGTCGAGGTTGGCATCAGGCGTCGGATTCTGCGACCACGGTTCGTCCCCCTCGTTGCTGTGCTGTCTGGCGTGAACCTTCGTCCGGGCGGCCGCACTCGGTCTGTTCCCGGTGACAGTGCCATCCTGCCAACGTGACTTGTCTTCCGGAGCGCAAGAACGGAGCACGGCGATGACTGAGGTCGAGCCCGGCCAGGGTGAAACGCCGGAGGTGCCCGCGGAGATAGTTGCGACCCGGGCCGAGTTGCTGCCGGAGGAGTTGGCCGTCGGCAGCGACCGGCCGCAGGAGCAGGCCGAGGCGATCCTGCGGGAATCGGAGGAGCGGATCAACGACCCGGACGCCGGCGTTTGACGCCCGCCGGCCGCGGCGTCGGTGGGTCGCGTCGGGATGGAAAAGCTCACGCTGCGTGCGGGAGCAGGCCTGCTTCGTCGCCGCCCCGGCCGTCCGGAACCGTTGCGGCGGAACTTCGGCCCGCGTGACGCGGGCCGAACATCCACGATCGCGGCCTCAGCGATGAGCGGGCGTCAAGGAAAGCTGCGGGCACTTCGCCCTCGTCACACGCTCGAGCTGAGCTCCCGGCGGAACTTCGGCCCGCGTCACACCGGCCGGTGTTCCAGCCTCACCCGGGTTCGATGAGGAGCAGGCCGAGGCGATCCTGCGGTAATCGGAGGAGCGGCGCAAAGACCCGGACGCGGACGTCTGACGCCCTCGGGCGGCGTCGTTGGCGCAGGTTGCGTCGGGATGGAAAAGCTCACGCTGCGTGCGGGAGCCGTCAGCGGTCCGTGATTCCGGGCCCTAGGCTTTTCCCATGACCAGCGACGGATTGCAGCAGGCCAAGGATCTGATGGCGAAGGGGGGAGTGCACCCCAGGGCGATCGCCGTGTTCGCGCATTCCTACGGAGTGCTCGCCTCCGGTGAGACCGGCATGCTCGCCGAGACCGACCTCGAACCAATTGCCGAGCTGCCCCGGCTCGCCGACCTGGAGACCGATCCGTCGGCCGCCAAGGCCGCGATGGCCGCGACCGCGGTGGTCAAGCTGAACGGCGGGCTCGGCACCTCGATGGGGCTGGACAAGGCCAAGTCGCTGCTCCAGGTGCGGCCCGGCAAGAGCTTCCTGGACATCATCGCCGAACAGGTGATCGCCCTCCGCAAGGAGTACGACGTCGCCCTGCCGGTGGTGTTCATGGACAGCTTCCGCACCTCCGACGACACGCTTGCGGCGCTCGCCTCGCACCCCGGCCTGGCCACCGACGGATTGCCGCTGGACTTCCTGCAGAACCGCGAGCCCAAGCTGCGGTCCGACGACCTGACGCCGGTCAGCTGGCCGGCCGACCCCAGCCTGGAGTGGTGCCCGCCCGGGCACGGCGACATCTACACCGCCCTCGATGCCTCCGGTCTGCTGCGCCAACTGCTCGACAGCGGCTTCCGCTACCTGTTCGTCTCCAACGCCGACAACCTGGGCGCCCGGCCGGATCCCGCGCTGGCCGCCTGGTTCGCTGCGTCCGGCAGCCCATTCGCGGCCGAGTTCTGCCGCCGCACCGCCGCCGACCGCAAGGGCGGGCACCTGGCCCGTCGGGTCAGCGACGGACAGCTGGTGTTGCGGGAATCCGCGCAGACCCGTCCCGAGGACGAGGACGCCTTCGGCGACATCAACCGGCACCGCTTCTTCAACACCAACAACCTCTGGCTCGACCTGGTCGCGCTGGATGCGGTGCTGCAGGCCAACGACGGCGTGCTCGGCCTGCCGATCATCCGCAACGTCAAGACCGTCGATCCCGCCGACTCCAGCAGCCCCGAGGTGATCCAGATCGAGACCGCGATGGGGGCGGCGATCGGGGTTTTCGAGGGTGCGGGCGCGATCGAGGTGGACCGCTCCCGGTTCCTGCCGGTGAAGGCGACCAGCGACCTGCTGGTGCTGCGGTCCGATGCCTACGAGCTGACCGACGACGCGCAGGTCCGCCTGTCGCCGTCGCGCTCTGCTGCGCCGTTGGTCGACCTGGACAAGCCCTACAAGCTGGTCAACGACTTCGACGCGCGCTTCCCCGCCGGCGCACCGTCGCTGATCGACGCCGAGCGGCTCACCGTCAAGGGCGACTGGACGTTCGGCAAGGACGTCACCGTCGTCGGGACTGCCACCGTTCTTGCGGACGGGTCCCCGGGCACCATTGCGGACGGCACGACGCTCGGCTCCTGACTCCGGACCGCCCGGCCGATGAGTTTCGGGCTCCGGATTCGTCGTGACCTACCAGGGATGTGAAACCGCGCGTCCCGGTGATCCGAGGAGTCGTCATGATCGATCTGGAACCGGCCGCCCGACGAACGGCGGACCTGGTCAGCAACCTGCCCGAAGAATCGCTGAGTGCTGAGACCCCTTGCCCGGCCTACACGGTCGGGGATCTGGTCGAGCACATCGGCGGTCTGGCGCAGGCGTTCCGGGCGGCCGCCGACAAGTCGGAGGGCGAGCTCACCTCCCGCGCTCCGGTCGGCGATGCCACCCGGCTGCCGGCCGACTGGCGCACCAGGATCCCGAGTGACCTGCTCGCGATGGCACAGGCCTGGCGCGACCCGGCCGCCTGGGAGGGCATGACCAAGGCCGGCGGCATCGATCTGCCGGCCGAGGTCGCGGGACTCGTCGCGCTCGACGAGGTGGTGATCCACGGGTGGGACGTTGCCGTGTCCAGCGGCCAGCGATTCGACTACGACCCCGAGTCGCTCGGCGTCGTCCACGGCTTCGTGCTGGAATCCGCGGCCCCCGGCCAGGAGTCCTTGCGGGACGGCATCTTCGGCCCGGTGGTGCCGGTCCCCGACGGGGCCCCGCTGGTGGACCGGATCATCGGCCTGGCCGGCCGCGACCCGGGCTGGTCGCCCCGCTGAGGTCAGGAGCCGGCAAGGGCGATCAGCCGGGCGGCCTTCAGCTCGGTCTCTTGCCATTCGGCGTCGGGGTCCGAGCTGTAGGTGATGCCCGCCCCGGTACCGAAATGCAGCAGATCGCCGCCGGTCGTCGCGCTGTCCGCGGTGGTGAAGAACGTGCGGATGCCGACCGCAAGCCGCGCCCGGCGGCGGTCGGCGTCGACGTAGCCGACGGCGCCGCAGTAGGGACCCCTGGCCACCGGTTCGAGTTCGGTGATCACCTGCTGCGCGCGGATCTTCGGCGCGCCGGTGACCGAACCGGGCGGGAAGGTTGCGGCCAGGATCTTCGACCAGCCGACGCCGTCGGCCAATCGGGCCGTGACCGTGGAAACCAGGTGCGCCAGACCGGGGTGCTCCTGCCGGGCCAGCAACTCGGTCACCGTCACCGATCCGGGTCGGCCGATCCTGCCGAGGTCGTTGCGAACCAGGTCGGTGATCATGATGTTCTCCGGATAGTCCTTGTCCGCGAAGGGTTCTGCCGGTCGCGTCGTACCCTTGATCGGCGAGGACGAGATCCTCTCGTCGTCCCGCGCGAGGAACAACTCGGGCGATGCCGTGACGACCCACCGATCTCCGAGGTCGACGACGCCCTGGTACGGCGCCGGATTTCCGGCGGCCAGCAACCGGGCCAGCGCGAACGGATCCGAACCGCCGGCGATCGGCGCTGTCAGCAACCGGCAGAGGTTGACCTGATAAACGTCGCCGGCCTCGATGTACCGCCGGATCCGGTGCACACCCTGCAGATACTCGCGCTCGGTCATCGAGCTGCGCCAGAGGGTGGAAGGCGGTCCGCGCCAGGGCGCTGCGGCCGGCGGCATCGGTGACGCCGACACCGAGCCGAACCGGTAGCCGGTGATCGCACCCTCGAAGGTGGCCAGCACCGCCCACCAGCCGCCCCGGTCCAGCACACCGGGGTCGGCGGCCAGATCGGCGACCTGGACAAGATCCGTTGCCAGCAGTCCGTCGACATACGCCGAAGGCTGGGCGGGGGAGGGCACCGAGCCAGCGTAGGGGTGGTGCGGCGATACTCGGCAGATGGCATCCGATCCACTCGACAGCGTGGCGGCCCCCGGCCGGCTCACCACGAAGACGGTCTACCGGAACAACTGGATGCGGGTCCGTGAGGACACCTATGCGCAGGCCGACGGCCGGGTGGTCACCTACGCCGTGGTCGACAAGACCGACTTCGCGGTGGTCATCGCCGAGGAGGACGGCGCCTTCCATCTGGTGGAGCAGTTCCGCTACCCGCTCGGCAGGCGGTCCTGGGAGTTCCCGATGGGCACCTGGTCGGCTGGTCAATCCGGCCCCGTCGAAGAACTCGCCCGGCGCGAGTTGCTGGAGGAAACCGGTGTCACCGCCGCGACTTGGCGCCGGATCAGCGGCCGCATGCACGAGGCCAGCGGCTTCTGCTCCCAGGGTTTCACCGTGTTCCATGCCACCGATCTGACGCCTGGTCCGCACGACCGGGAGGACACCGAGGCGGACATGGTGCATGCCGTGGTCGCCGAGGCCGAGTTCAGGGCGATGATCGCCGACGGACGCATCGTCGACGCACCGACAGTTGCGGCGTACGCGTTCCTGCGGATGGCGCTGCCGGACGCGTGACGGCTCGGCGGAGGGCGGCGCTGCCCTGTCGATTGGCGGCCCTCCTCCGTCGGGTCCGACTAGACTTCTGAGCTGACCGCCGGGCAGGGGGAGACGCGCCCGAGCAGTCGTGGACGGTCCACTCGTCCGTCCGTCAGTCGAGGAGGCACGGTGTCCGAAACCGCTGCCCACCCGCCTTCGGCGCAGCCGGTCGTATCCGACCGGATCCTGACGGTGCCGAATGTGCTGTCGTTCCTGCGCCTGCTCGGGGTGCCGCTGTTCCTCTATCTGCTGATCGGGCCGGAGTACGACGGCTGGGCGCTGATCGTGCTGATGGTCAGTGCCATCACCGACTGGGCCGACGGGAAACTGGCCCGGCTGCTCAACCAGTACAGCAGGCTGGGCGCGCTGCTCGACCCGGCCGCCGATCGGCTCTACATCCTGGCCGCGTTGATCGGCTTCGTGATCCGTGGGTTCATCCCCTGGTGGGTGGCCGCGCTGATCATCGGTCGGGACGTGCTGCTCGCAGCCACCCTGCCGGTGCTGCGCCGGTACGGCTTCACCGCGCTGCCGGTGCACTACCTGGGCAAGGCCGCGACCTTCTGCCTGTTCTACGGATTGCCGATGTTGCTACTCGCGCAAGGTGACTCGGTCATCTCGCAGATCGCGTTGCCGACCAGTTACGCCTTCATCGCCTGGGGCACGGTGATGTATCTGTGGGCCGGCGTCATCTACTTCCGGCAACTCGGCTGGGTGATCAGGAACTGCCCGCTCGCGCCCCGTTATCGCAAGCCCGTGACCGGCGGTGCGTCCGGTGGGTGACCACGGCCCGTCCGGGCCGGTGCAACAGCAGCCGACGGTGCGCCGCAACCCGGTGCCGTCGCTGCTGGAATCCCTCGGCCGCGACCACCTCGACCCCGGTTACGCCGAGGCGGCCAGACGCAAGGCGAACGGCGGCGCAGCGGCACCCGGCCCCGGTTCGAGTCGTGCTTGGTCCGTCGCCGCGGTGGCCGCCGCCCTGGTCGTCGTCGGCGTGCTGTTCGGGGTGTCGGCGAGCAGCGCCGAGGAGAACGCTCCCCGCGCGGAGAAGACCAGGTCGGCCCTGTTGGAGGACATCGACCGGGCCGAGCAACAGGAATCGGTGCTGGCCACCTCGATCGCGGACCTGGCCGAGCAACTGCGGGCGACGCAGTCGGCGCTCGGGGTCGCCGGGCCGCTGGAAACCGTCGCCGCACTGGAGTTGGCCGGGCAGATCACCCCGGTCACCGGCCCCGGGCTGCGGATCGTGCTCGACGAAGCTCCCAAGGACGACGAGAACGCCTCTACCAGCGGCGTCATCCTGGACCGCGACATCCAGCTGTTGGTGAACGACCTGTGGGCCGCCGGGGCCGAGGGCATCGCGATCGGCGGGGTCCGGGTGCAACCCAGGAGCGCCATCCGGCAGGCCGGCGGATCGATCCTGGTCGACAACCGGCCGGTCTTCTGGCCGTTGACGATCGAGGCGGTCGGCGACCCGTCCGGGATGCAGGTCAAGTTGATCGGCTCGGCCGGCTACGGCAGATTCTCTACTTTCGCCCAGCTCTACGGCATCGAGTTCGATGTCTCGGCCCAGGAGACGCTGAACCTGCCGGGTGGCACCGGCGCGGACCTGCTGTTCGCGAGCGCACCACCGACGAGCTGACCAGCCCACCGACCGACGTGCCCGCCACCTGACGAGCCCCCACCTGACGAGCCCCCACCTGACGAGCCCACCGACTGAGGATTGAGGAGTTGGTCTCTTGTATGCATTGCTGGCCCTGGCCGCCGGAGTGGCCATCGGCCTGTTCGTGCATCCCACCGTTCCCGACTGGCTCGGCCCCTATCTGCCGATCGCGGTGGTGGCGGCGCTCGACGCGGTGTTCGGCGGGCTGCGCGCGAAGCTCGACGACATCTTCGACGCCAAGGTATTCGTCATCTCGTTCGTCGCCAACGTCCTGGTGGCGGCCTTCATCGTCTTCCTCGGCGACCAGCTCGGGGTCGGCGCGCAGCTGTCCACCGCCGTCGTGGTCGTCCTCGGGATCCGGATCTTCGGCAACGCCGCGGCGATCCGCCGGCACATCTTCAAGGCGTGACCGTGCCCGAACCCACTGGACCGACCTCCACTCCGTCGCCGGAGTCCACCCCGTCGCCTGAGTCCACTCCGACACCGGATTCCACTTCGGCGCCGCAGCCCGAACCGGCGTCGGCCGCCGAACCGCCGCCGTCGGCACCCGCCTCCGGATCGAGCCCGGTCCCGGAACGGACCAGGACCACGGTGGCGAACCGGGTGGTCGTCGCGTTGCTGTGTGCTCTGCTCGGGTTCGCCGTGGTGTTGCAGGTGCAGCGAACGGCGTCCGGCGACACGCTGGCCACGGCCCGACCGGACGATCTTGTGCAGATCCTGGACGGACTGCAGCGCCGGGAGGACGACCTGAACCTGGAGATCGCCGCGCTCCGGGACACCCTCGGCCGGTTGCAGAGCAGCGGCGCGTCCTCGGAGGAGGCACTCGCCGAGGCCGAACGGCAGGCGGCCGCACTGGGCATCCTGACCGGCACCGTGCCGGCGACCGGGCCAGGGGTGAACATCGTCATCCAGGACCCGGATCGGCGGATCCCGCCCGAGGTCATGCTCGATGCGATCCAGGAGCTGCGCAACGCGGGCGCGGAGGCGTTCCAGGTGGGCGGGGTGCGGATCGGGGTCGACTCCGCGTTCACCGGCTCCGGCGGCGCAATCGCGGTGGACGGCAGCACGCTGACCGCGCCGTACACGGTCAGCGCGATCGGCGATCCGCCGACACTCGCGGCGGCGCTGGCGATTCCCGGGGGAGTGTTCGATACGGTGCGTCGGGCGGGCGGATCGATGGACGTCGCGCAGTCCGACTCGGTGACGATCGATGCCTTGCGACCGCCCGAGACACCGCTTTACGCTCGCCCAGCGCAGTGAACGCCCACCCAGCACCGAGCCGTCGACCGGAAGGCCAGCCATCGTGATTCCAGAGGATCTGCGGTACAGCTCGGACCACGAGTGGATTCGCGCCCTGGACGGTGACGCGGACACCGAGAACACCGGCGGGATCACCGTCGCCAGGATCGGGATCACCGACTACGCGCAGAACTCGCTGGGCGACATCGTCTTCGTTCAGATGCCGGAGCCGGGCACCACGATCGAGCCGGGGGATTCGATCGGCGAGGTCGAATCGACCAAGTCCGTCTCCGACATCTTCGCGCCCGTCAGCGGCACGGTCGTCGCCCGCAACGACGCGCTCGACGGCGCACCCGAACTGGTGAACAGCGATCCGTACGGGGACGGCTGGATGATCGAGGTGGAGCTCGCCGATCCGGCTCAGGTGGGCGATCTACTCGATGCCGCCGGGTACGCGGACACCATCGGCGAGGGCTGAGGTTTCCGGTTGGGCCATCCGCGTCGATCGTGCGGTGTGCCCACGGTGCGGCGATCGGGATCGGCACGGTACGGTCGTCCCACCGGAGAAGTCCCGGGCTGGTTGTCCACCCCCAGAACCTGTTTGCCTGACCGCAGGCGGGACACAACTGGCAGGGAATGACCGGGGCAGGGCGAGGACACGGTGTGACGAGCACGGTGCGACGAAGGAGTGACTGGTGACTGAGAATGACCGCGGGTCGGCGGCGTCGGATTCCACTTCGATCTTCGCCGGCGGTCTGTTCAACAACGCCGAACCAGAGACCAGTGAAGAAGTGCTCGGTGTCGACGGACTCTCGTCCGGTTCGGCGCTGCTGGTGGTCAAGCGTGGCCCGAACGCGGGTTCCCGGTTCCAGTTGGACCGGGAGAAGGTCACCGCAGGACGTCATCCGGAGAGCGACATCTTCCTCGACGACGTCACAGTCTCCCGTCGGCACGCCGAATTCCGGCGCACCTCAGAGGGTTTCGAGGTGGCCGACATCGGATCGCTGAACGGCACGTACGTCAACCGCGAACCCATCGAGGTCTCCCCGCTGACCAACGGCGACGAGGTCCAGATCGGCAAGTTCCGGTTGGTGTTCCTGTCCGGCGATCAGGCCCAGGGCGACTCGGGGTCATGACGCCGGCCGGTCTGCCCAGCGGACCGACAGCGTCGTCGGAAAGAACTCCGATCCAGTCATGACAACCTCCCTGGCCGACGACATGCCCGAACATCCGTCACTGAGCATCGGCGCCGTCCTCACCCGCCTCAAGCCCGAGTTCCCGGACGTCTCCATCTCCAAGATCCGGTTCCTGGAGTCCGAGGGGCTGGTCACGCCGCACCGGACGCCGTCCGGGTACCGGCAGTTCAGTGCCGCCGACGTCGAACGCCTGCGGTACGTGCTCGGCGCCCAGCGAGACCAGTACCTGCCACTGCGGGTGATCAAGGACCATCTGGACGCCATCGACCGTGGGCTGGAACCGGCGTCGCCGGAAGCCAGGCTGCCGCGCTCGCTGGAGGTGGCCGACGGACCGTCGCCGCGCGACTTCGCCGCCACCACCGAGATCCGGATGACGAGGGCGGAGCTGCTCGCCGAATCCGGCCTGACCGCGACGTCACTGGCCGAGCTCGAGCAGTTCGGCCTGATCGCGGCCGGTCCGGGTGGCTATTTCGACGCCGACTCCGTGCACGTCGCCAGCACGGCCGCCGAACTGCTGGCGGTCGGTCTGGAGCCGCGTCATCTGCGTTCGTTCCGCACCGCGGCCGACCGGGAAGCCACGCTGATCACCCAGCTGGTCTCGGCGCAGGCCCATCAGCGCGACCCCGACGCGCGCGAGCGGGCGGGTGCCGAGGCCGCCCAGTTGGCCACCGTGATCCTGCGCCTGCACACGCAGTTGGTGAAGGCCGGATTACGGCGGGATCTCGGTCGTTAGATCACCGTAGGGCGACCGGGACGGCGTGCCCGCGCGCGGTTCCTGCGACGTGTAGCGTTTCGAGGTGACGGAGAAAGGCACACCGAGATGATCGAGATGCGCATCGTCGGCGTCCGGGTCGAGATGCCCACCCAGCAGCCGATTCTGATGTTGACCGAGGTCGATGGTCCGCGCAGCTTGCCCATCCTCATCGGTAATGCGGAGGCCACCGCGATCGCCATGCATCAGCAGGGCGTCCGGCCCACCCGGCCGCTCACCCACGACCTGCTGGGCCATGTGATCACCGCCCTCGGTCGCTCGGTGGTCCAGGTCCGCGTCGTCGACTTCCGGGAGGGCACCTTCTTCGGGGAGCTGGCCTTTGACGACGGCACCACGGTGTCCGCCCGGCCCTCGGATGCGATCGCGCTGGCCGTGCGGGTGGAGATCCCCGTGTTCGTCGAAGAGGCGGTGCTCGCCGAGGCCGGCATCGTGGTTCCCGACGACGTCGACGACAGCGGCGATGACGCCGACGGCGAAGGCACCGGGGACGCCGAGGACGAGGTGGAACGCTTCCGCGAGTTCCTCGACTCGGTGTCACCAGAAGACTTCGGCGGCGAACAAAAGCCCTGATCACGGCCCGTCACCGGCCGTTTGACCACGCAGCGTCGGGCCGGCGCAGAGACCACCTCATTCGCACTAACCCTGAAGTTCAGGTTGAGGACACGCCGGGTCGGACGTTGACCCACGGCTGGTGCGGGCCTACCGTCAGTCGAAGTCACGCCGATGTGATTCGCCGGAAAGGCGATCGCGGGTGACATAGCTGTGCAGAGAGGTGGCGGGATGCCCGAGCAAGAGCAGGCTGCGCTGTTCCCGAACACCTCCGTGCCCGACGAGTACGCGGGTTACCGCGGACCGACGGCCTGCCAGGCGGCCGGGATCACCTACCGCCAGCTCGATTACTGGGCCCGCACCGACCTCGTCGTGCCGACGGTCCGCGGCGCCAACGGATCGGGCAGCCAGCGGCTCTACTCGTTCAAGGACATCCTGGTGCTGCGGGTGGTCAAGCGACTGCTGGACACCGGCGTCTCCTTGCAGAACATCCGGGTGGCGGTGGAACACCTGCGGGCTCGCGGCGTGGACGATCTGGCCGGCGTGACGCTGTTCTCCGACGGCACCACGGTCTACGAGTGCACATCGCCGGAGGAGATCGTCGACCTGCTGCAGGGCGGCCAGGGCGTCTTCGGGATCGCCGTCGGCGGCACCATGCGCGAGATCACCGGATCGCTGGCCGAGTTCCCCGCCGAGCGGGTCGAGGGTGACCGGGTGGTTCCGGTGGAGCCGGACGAGCTCGCCCAGCGTCGGCAGGCCCGCACCGCCGGCTGAGCTGTTTCGGCAACCTCCATCGTTCTCGCGGTTGCGGCGCGTTCCATTCGTGTGTCCTGATCGGAACCAACTGCTGTCGCGCCGTGGCGCCCGAGATGAGAACTCGGCCCACATCAGCAGGCGCCCACTTCGTCACAGAGGCGCCCAGTTCGCCGCGGGGGCGCCCAGTTCGTCGTCGGCTTCGTCACAGAGGCGCCGCTTGCCGCTGTGAGCGAGCAGTCATGTCATGAGGTGGACTAATGAGGTAAACTAACGACATGACCCAAGCCCTGGACGAGGAGACCGTCGCCGCTCTGCGTGCCGCGGTGCTGGTCCTTGCGCGCCGGCTTCGCTATCAGGTGGCCGGCGACGACGTCCCGAACGCCACCGAGATGGCTGTCCTCGGTCGGGTCGGTCGATGCGGCCCGATGACGCCCGGCCAGCTGGCGCGCGCCGAACACGTGCAGCCGCCATCCATGACCAAGGTCATCGAGAGCCTCGAGGCGCGCGGGATGCTGCGCCGCGACCCCCATCCCACCGACGGCCGGCAGTACCTGGTGTCCCGGACCGAGGTGGCCGAAGAATTCGTCACCGCGTCCAAGCAGGTGCGCTCGGCCTGGCTGGCCAGTCATCTCGCCGGGCTGTCCGTCGCCGATCAGCAGGCCATCGCCGCCGCGGCACCCGCCCTGGCGAGGTTGGCGGAGCAACCGTGAGCCTCCTGACCATGCACCGTAGAGCCGACCATGTCGCGGGTCCTGGTACTCCCGGCGATTCGGCCCCCGCACCGGCGACCGATCGAGTCGCAGACGAGCAACCGTCGCCCGAGTCGACCGGCCACGGTTCGACGTTCGCTGCTCTGCGAGTCCGCAACTACCGTCTCTTCTTCGCCGGTCAGGTGGTGTCGAACACCGGGACCTGGATGCAGCGCATCGCGCAGGACTGGTTGGTGCTCGAGCTGACGAATTCGCCGCTGGCGGTCGGCATCACCACCGCCCTGCAGTTCCTGCCGATGTTGCTGTTCGGTCTCTGGGGCGGATTGATCGTCGATCGCTACCCCAAGCACCGGCTGCTGATGATCACCCAGTCGGTGATGGGCGGCCTCGCGGTGCTGCTCACCGTGCTGACGCTGGCCGGCCTGGTGCAGGTCTGGCAGGTGTACCTGATCGCGCTGGGGTTGGGCCTGGCCACCGTCGTGGACAACCCGGCCCGGCAGACGTTCGTCAACGAGATGGTGCCGAAGAGCCTGGTGCGCAACGCAGTCGGGCTCAATTCCGGCAACTTCCAACTGGGCCGGATGTTGGGCCCCGCTGTCGCCGGCGTGCTGATCAGCGCGGTCGGTATCGGCTGGGCCTTCGCGCTCAATGCGCTCAGCTTCGTCGCCGTCATCGGCGCATTGGCTGCCATGCGTACCCGTGAACTGGAACGGATGCCGCTGGCCCCGCGTGGTCCGGGTCAACTCCGGGAGGGCCTGCAGTACGTCCGGCGGACCCCGGCACTGCTCTGGCCGATTGTGCTGGTCTTCTTCGTCGGCACCTTCGGGTACAACTTCGCGATCATCCTGTCTGCGTACACCAAGGACGTCTTCGACGCCGGTGCCAACGTGTACGGGCTGTTGAACACGGTGATGGCAGCGGGTTCCGTCGTCGGCGCACTGGTGGCCGCCCGCCGGACCTCGGCCACTTTGTCGGTGCTGTTCCTCTCGGCCACCGGCGTCGGGCTCGGGTTGATCCTGCTCGGCCTCACCCCCTGGTTCATCCCGTTCGCCGTGCTGCTGGTCGCCATCGGATTCATCTCCGTCACCTTCAACACGCTCGGCAATTCGTCGGTGCAGCTGGCGAGTTCGCCGGAGCTGCGCGGCCGGGTGATGAGCCTGTACATGCTGGTGTTCATGGGCGGAACTCCGCTCGGGTCACTCATCGTCGGATGGATCACCGAGGCGTGGGGAGCGCCGACCGCGCTCATCATTTCCGGTGGGGTCTGCGTCGTCGCCGCTGCTGTCGCGGCCTTGCTCGCGGCCCGGTCGGCCGGAATCTCCATCCGACTGAATCTGCACCTTCGACCGGCTCGTCAATTGGCCTCAGGTCCTCGAACCGGGCATTGAGCAATCCGCATGTCGGCCGTCGGAACCAACGCCCGATCCGGCCACCACAAACTCGGTGCCGGAAAACTGATCCGCTCGTCTGGACCTGAACTCACGCGGTCAGCCGATCGTCACCCGGACGTGCCCGAGCACGCTGTGGCCGCCCAGTCGGACGATCGGGGCGCCCGGTCGGACCGGAGCCCGGCGGCCACCCCGACCGCGCTCGACGGTCGACCGCTTGCCGAGCCAGGCGGTCCCCGAGTCGATCAACTGGGTGCCGGGAGAGACGTACACCTCGATCTTGCCGAGCAGTGAATCGGCCAGCACCTCCACCGTGCAGCCCTGCGGGAGGCCGCGCAGGTCGAGCACCGCGGCGCCGAGAGTCGCCTGGACGTGCTGCGAGGTGTTCGGCTGCACGGTGCGGCGGACCTTGCTGAAGGTCACCTGCAACAGCCCGTCCGGCGCCGGCTGCAGCATCGGGGCCTGGACTGCGGTGTTCTGGGCGAAGGCGGTGACCTGGCGGGGGCCGGGTTGCAGGTCGCGGAGCATCGGGGCCAGCTCCGCCTCGGTTCTGGCCGCGTAGACCGCGGCCAGCCGCTCGCTGTGTTCGGTCCAGTCCAACCTGCCGTCGGCGACCGCCTTGTGCAGTACCGCCGCCGCCCGGTCACGGTCGAGATCGGAGATCCGCAGTTCCAGTTCAGCCATGACGCCAGTCTATGACGTCATAGTGATGTCAACAAGACGTCAATTCAGTTGAGTTTGACGTCAGAGGGAGTTGATGCGGAGAACATCGACGGTTGGCGGATGTGCTGCTGGGCTTGTGTGTCGTGCCACGAGCCAAACATCGGTGAGTGCGTGACTGGTACCGTCGTCGTCGTCAACGACCCCTGGCGGGAGAGTTCCGGAAGCGTCCTCACGGACGAATTCGGGACGCCGAAGGAGCAAGTCCTCCCCACAATCTCTCAGGCCACCGAACCGCCGGGGACAGACACCTCTGGAAACAGGGCGCGCGGACTTCATCGAAGCCCAACGCCTCGCCGACGGAGCGCACATCGCCTGCAGCGGTGACGTTCTCCGGCTCCGATGACAGAGGGGGAGACCGGGTCCGCCCGGTTCGGCCACATGTCATCAGTTCGCCCGCCGGTCCCACCGGCGAACGGACCCGGGAGGCCCGGCCTGCGCCGGGCGGAGGTGGACACCATGAGTACTCATCAGGACATCGGTACGGCTTCCGCGGGCGCCGCCGGAACCCACGGACCCGGCATCTCCGCCGTGTTCGCCGATCGCCACATCGGCCCGGACGAGGCCGGCATGGCGACCATGCTGCACCTGCTGGACCAGCCGGATCTCGACGCGCTGGAGACGGTGACGGTGCCGGCCGCGATTCTCGGCGGACCCGCCCTCGACCTGCCCGCCCCGGCGTCGGAGACCGAGACACTGGCGGAGTTGCGCGAACTCGCGGCCAAGAACCGGCCGATGGTGCAGATGATCGGCCTCGGCTATCACGACACCGTCACCCCTGGCGTGATCAAGCGGAACGTGCTGGAGAACCCCGCCTGGTACACCGCTTACACCCCGTACCAGCCGGAGATCTCGCAGGGCAGGCTCGAGGCGCTGCTCAATTTCCAGACCGCCGTCGCTGACCTGACCGGGCTGGACATCGCGAACGCCTCGATGCTGGACGAGGCGACCGCGGCTGCCGAGGCGATGACGCTGATCAAGCGCACCGCGAAGTCGAAGTCGAGCCGGTTCGTGGTCGACGCCGACACCCTGCCGCAGACCATCGCGGTGATCCGCACCCGCGCCGAGCCGATCGGCATCGAGGTCGTCGTCGCCGACCTCTCGGCCGGTGTCGAAGCACTTCCGGTCGGCGACTTCTTCGGCCTGCTGCTCTCCTACCCTGGGGCGTCAGGTGCGCTTCGTGACCACCGGGAGCTGATCGAGGCCGCTCACCAGCGGGAGGCCAAGGTCGCTGTGTCCACCGACCTGCTCGCGCTGACCCTGCTCCGCCCGCCGGGTGAGATCGGGGCCGACGTCGCCGTCGGTTCGTCGCAAAGGTTCGGTGTCCCACTGGGTTTCGGCGGGCCGCATGCCGGCTTCATCGCGGTGCGGGCCGACGTGCAGCGTCAGCTCCCTGGCCGGCTGGTCGGGGTGTCGCACGATGCGCACGGCACCACGGCATTCCGGTTGGCGTTGCAGACCCGCGAGCAGCACATCCGCCGGGAGAAGGCCACCTCCAACATCTGCACAGCACAGGTGTTGCTGGCCGTCATGGCGTCGATGTACGCCGTCTACCACGGTCCGGACGGATTGCAGCGGATCGCCGAACGGGTGCATGGCCAAGCTGCCGGGTTGGCCGCGGCGCTCGAGGCCGGCGGTTTCCAGGTCGAGCATCAGGACTTCTTCGACACGGTGCGGGTTCGCGTCCCGGGCCGGGCCCGCGAGGTCGTGCTCGATGCGCGCGAACGTGGGGTGAACCTCTGGGCGGACGGCGACGATGCCGTGCAGATCTCCGTGTCCGAGGCGACCACCGGCCAGCACCTGACCGCGGTACTCGGGGCGTTCCATCTGTCCTCCGGGCCGGTGGGTTCGCCGCCGGTGCTGCCCGAGGCGTTGACCCGTCATTCGGACTTCCTGACCCACCCGGTGTTCCATGCGCACCGCAGCGAGACCGCCATGCTGCGCTACCTGCGCCGGCTGTCGGACATGGACCTGGCGCTCGACCGGACGATGATCCCGCTCGGTTCCTGCACCATGAAGCTGAACGCCACCACCGAGATGGAGGCCATCAGCTGGCCCGAGTTCGCCGGGTTGCACCCGTTCGCGCCGGTCGAGGACGCGGCCGGGCTGCTGGAGCTGATCGGTCAGTTGTCCGACTGGCTGTGTGAGATCACCGGGTACGCGGCGGTATCGCTGCAGCCCAATGCCGGGTCGCAGGGGGAACTTGCCGGCCTGCTCGCGATCCGCGCCTACCACCGCTCCCGCGGCGACGAGGGCCGGACGATCTGCCTGATCCCGGCGAGCGCGCACGGCACCAACGCCGCCAGCGCGGTGATGGCCGGGATGAAGGTTGTCGTCGTCGGCACGGACACCGGCGGCAACATCGACATGGCCGACCTGCACGCCAAGATCGACAAGCACGCGGCGGACCTGGCAGCGGTGATGGTGACCTACCCGTCGACGCACGGCGTCTTCGAGGACACGATCACCGAACTGGCGGACGCGATCCATGCGGCCGGCGGTCAGGTCTACGTCGACGGCGCAAATCTGAACGCGCTGGTCGGGGTGGCCCGGCCGGGCAGTTTCGGCGGCGACGTCTCGCACCTGAACCTGCACAAGACGTTCTGCATCCCGCACGGCGGCGGTGGTCCGGGCGTCGGTCCGGTCGCCGTCCGCGAACACCTGGCGCCGTTCCTGCCCAATCACCCACTGGCCCCCTCGGCCGGTCCGGCCACCGGTGTCGGTGCGCTGTCGGCGGCGCCCTGGGGATCGGCGTCGATCCTGCCGATCAGCTGGGCGTACATCCGGATGATGGGCGCCGCGGGTCTGCGCCGGGCGACGCTGACCGCGATCGCCGCCGCCAACTATGTCGCCCGCCGGCTCGACGAGCACTACCCGGTGCTCTACACCGGCGACCGGGGTTTCGTCGCGCACGAGTGCATCCTGGATCTGCGGCCGATCACCTCGGCAACCGGAGTGACCGTCGATGACGTGGCAAAACGATTGGCGGACTACGGTTTTCACGCGCCGACAATGTCGTTCCCGGTGGCCGGGACGCTGATGGTGGAGCCGACGGAGAGCGAGGACGTCGGCGAGATCGACCGGTTCTGCGAGGCGATGATCGCGATCAAGGGCGAGATCGACCGGGTCGGCTCGGGGGAGTGGCCGGTGACCGACAACCCGCTGCGTGGTGCCCCGCACACGGCCGAATCGCTGACCCGGGACTGGGAACACCCCTACTCACGGGCCGAGGCGGTGTTCCCCGCGGGCGTCTCCCCGGCGCACAAGTACTTCCCCCCGGTCGGGCGGATCGACGGGGCGTACGGGGATAGGAACCTGGTCTGCTCTTGCCCGTCGCCGGAGGCGTACGCGTAGCGAGGAACGAGCGGAGCAGTGGCGCCGACCAATGGATACGGAGGCGTACGCGTAGCGAGGAACGAGCGGAGCAGTGGCGCCGACCAATGGATACGGAGGCGTACGCGTAGCGAGGAACGAGCGGAGCAGTGGCGCCGACCAGTGGATACGGAGGCGTACGCGTAGCGAGACGGACGGGCCTGTTCGGCGGGCGGTTTCTGCTCTAGCGTTTCTCCATGGACCGGCGGCTCATGGGAGCGCTGTTGGTGGTCGCGGTGGTTGCCATCGCGATCCTGGTCCCGTCGCGCGACGGACGCCGGTTGGCCGGCACGCCGAGTCTGATCCCACTGCCCGACGATCCGGTGGTCGGCGACTGTCTGCTGGAACCGACCGCCGACTTCTTCGCCGACATCCGCCAGGCACCCGCCGAACCGCCGACGTCGTCGTCGGTCGACCGGAATGTCGCCCGGCCTGGTCCGGCACCGGTTTTCGGTCGCTGCGCCGGGTCCGTCGCCGGGGAGGTGGTAGCGATCATCAGCGCGGTCGGCGACACCGCGGCTCGCCGCTTGCAAATTGCCAACAGTGGCCTCGACTGCCGGGCGGCCGCCCTCGATTACGCCGGCCTTGTGCAGAACGATGGCAACTATTCGATTCCCGGCGCGACCGCGGTCGATCCGGTGCTCTGGCGGCTCTCCGTCGACCTGCGCGGGACCTGGGTGCTACCCGGCGAACTGCTGCAGGCGACCGGCCGCAGCTGGGCTGCGTGCGTGGTCGCGCCGACCTCTCCCGAACGCTATTCCGGGACGATCGCCGGTGCCTACCGGGACGGTCGGTTGCCCGATGCGTTCGGGACCTGCTGGGACCTGCCCGAATCCAGCGCGCGGATCCAGACGCTGCCCTGCAACGAACCGCATCAGGCAGAGCTGATCTCCAGCGGGCGGGTGCCTGACCGGGCGGCGACCACGGCGATGGCCATCCAACAATCGTGCGAGGAGTTGGCTGCCGGGGTCATGCGACGCACCGATCCGACCGCCGGCGGCGGGATCACGGTCCGGGTCTCGCCGGAAACGCTCGACAGTCAGACGCGGCGCGCGGCCAACCTCGATGTGGTGTGTTTCGTCATCCCGACCGAGCACTCGTTGGCCGGAACGGTGGTCGGGATCGGTGACCGGCCGATTCCGTACGCCGGCTGAGCCACCAGGGTTACCGTGGGGCGATGGACCGTCGGTTGGTCGGTGTGATGGTGCTGGTCCTCGCGCTGGTCGCGGTGTCCGTCATCCCCTCCGTCACCGGCCGCCGGATCTCCGGCACCGCAACCCCGGTGACGTTGCCCGATCTGCCGCAGGTCGGGGACTGCCTGCTCGCCCGATCTCCGTCGCCGGCCGACGACTACCCCGGTTCGGAGATGACGGTGGACGCGTCCGCCTACGGCGCGTGTGACGGCGTCGTGGCCGGCGAGATCGTCGCCGTGTGGGCCTCGTCCGATGACCCCGGGTACGGCACCGGACCACCGTGGCGGGATCCGTGCGCCCGGGAGGCGGCGGAGTACGCCGGCCTCGAACGGTCCGGTCGGTCGATGGATCTGCCGGGCGCGCCGTCGGGACCGGTGAGCTGGCGGCCGACCATGGGCGACGGTTCGCTGCAGCTCCTGCCCGGACGTGTGGAGCGCAGTGCCGGCCGGGACTGGGTGGCCTGCCTGGCGGTGCCGACAGCCAGGGCCGGTTACGTCGGCACCCTGCGCGACGCCTTCACCACCGGGTCGATGCCCGATGAATTCGGATCATGTTGGGACGGAACAGATCTCGATCAGCTGCCGGGTGTCGTCCGGTGCGCGGAGCCGCATCTCGCCGAGTTGCTGGCGACGGGCTGGATCCGCGATCGGGTCGAGGCCCCGACCGCGGTGATCGACAGTTCGTGCGCGGAGGTCGCCGGCCGGATCATGCACACGGCGGATCCGACAAGGGGCGGCGCCCTCAAGATCGTCGCCGATCGCCTCACCGGGGATGTGTCGAGTCGGCCGGATGCGCCGCTGTCCATCGCCTGTTTCGTGACTTCGGCCGGCTCACAACAACTCTCGGGAACGCTGATCGGGTTGGCCGACCGACCGGTGCCGCTGGTGGGGTGAGAGGTCGATGACTCGTGAACGGCTCGCCGGTGTGCTGCTGCTGGTCGCGGTCGTGCTCGGCTCTGTGCTGTTCGCCAGGATCGACGGCCGGCGGGTCGCCGGTGTGGCCACGGCGGTCCCCGGAGCAACGGCGCCGAGCGTGGGGGACTGTGTGGTCGGCGTCGCCGGACCGCTGACCGTGCCGACGCGGGCGGCCTTCCCGCCGTCGAGCCTGTCGGTCGCCAGTGTCGGGGAGACGTCGGTGACGTACTCGGACTGCAGTGGCGAGCATGTGGGAGAGGTGGTCGCCTACCGACTGACGCCCGTAACGGACGGCGAACCGTCGAAGGAACTGGACAACGCCTGGTGTCAGGACGTCGGCGCGGGCTATCAGTCGATGATGCAGTGGCGGTTCCGTGGCGCGACGAGCGGGCTGTGGCAGCCGTCGACCAATCAGCGGTTCGTCGCGATCCTGAGTGCGTCGACGGAAGGTTCCTGGGGTGCATGTGCGGTGTTGGCACCCGGTCTGGAGCTGTACCCGGGTTCCTTTGTCGAGTCGATGTCCGGTCAGCAGGCGCCCCCTCCGTTCGGTCTGTGCCGATCGGGAGATCATGCGGACCGCTGGGTGTCCTGCAGTTCGCCGCATCGCGTCCAGGAGTTCGGAGTCGCCGTCGAGGCCGGCATGTCGTCCCGCGAAGCGGTTGCCGCGTGCGGGGAGCTGATCAAGGCGATGTCCGGCATGCCGGACGTCAACGCTGGTGGCCTGTTGAAGGTTCAGGTGGTCGGCGGCAATACGGAGGCCGGCGGTGGGGACTTCGGTGACGCGGACCTCGACCCCGATTCCACCTTCGGTCGTTGCCGGCTGATCGTGGTGGGACCCCACCAGTTGACCGGGACGCTGCTCGGGATCGGCGCCAACGAACTGCCGCTGGGCTGACCGCGGTTGCGGCGCCCGTTGATCGTCGGTCAGCCGGCCGGCGGTGCGCCGATGGCGGCTGCGATGGCGGCGTCGACGTCCTGACCGCCCGCCGGTATCGCCGTCACCGGCGGGTTGTCTGACGCCTGGCCCTCGACCCGCAGACCGTTGTCGGCGAACGCCGTGTCCCCGCCGGCCCCGCGCAGGTAGGCGAGGAACACCGCGGCGGCGTCCTTCATGGTCGGGTCGACCCAACTGGCTGTCAGCGGCACCGCATACACGGCATCGCCGACGGTGCCGCCGGTCGGCGAGACAGCGATCAGGCCGGGAGTGGTGGCGGTGAACGCGGCGAGATCCGACTCGACCACCGGCACCGCCGTGAAACCGGCGTTGCCCGCCGCAAGCTGGGCCATGGCGTCCTGCGTGGTCGCCGGTTGCGACGGGGGGCCGCCCGCACCGATGGCGCTGAGGTCGGAGGCCCGGGGCGGGACGCCGGCGGCGTCGACCTGGGTTCCCGTACCGACGGCAAGATAGGACTGCAGGGCGTAGCTGGTCGCCCGGTTCGCGGTCGGGTCGGGCAACGCGATGATCAACTTGCCGCCGGACGGCAGCGTCACCGATCCGTCCGGACCGGTCGCCTCAGCAAGCGCCGCCCAGCTCAGGCCGGCCGCCTCGACCGCAGCGGCATCGTCGCTGCGGACGGCGAGCACCACCGGGGAGGTGGCGAGCGGATCGTTGCCCCGCCCGGCGGTGAGTGGTGAATCGGTCGTCTCCAGGCCGGTCAGCGCGGCTTCCGACGCCGGAACCCACATCCCCGGTGGCGAACCGACCGGCGGTTGCCAGTCGGCGGCCAGCGCGGTGGCCGCCTCGTCATCGGGCATCGCGGTCACGGTGGTGCTGACGCAGGCGGACCGGGCAACGGGAGCGGTCGCATCGAACGCGGTGGCCGCCTGGGTGATCGCGGCGGCGGGCCCGGGCGCAGTGACGACGGGCAGCACCACCTGCGACTGACAGGCTCCGGCGGATTGTTCGTCGTCGTTGACGATCAGCAGGTAGGCCGTGATCCCGCCGGCCAACAGCACCACCACGACGACGGTGACGATGATCCAGGTGGCGATCCCGCGGCGCCCACCGTCGGATGCGTGGCGCGACGTCATGACAGCTCCCGTTCTCTTCCGCCACACTGTAACCAGAGAGCTTCTTCTGGTTGGTCCGTTCGGGTGGGAATGTCCTCGGCGTCCTGCGATCGACCGGACGGGACGGACCGCTGTATCAGGGACATCCCGCATCGTGGCCGCCCCGCGGATCCGGGTTCCGCCGGAATTCCTCCCATACTGCGACCCGATGGGTGGAAGCTGGTTGGATCACCTGCAACGATGGCACTACCGCGACCGTGCGCGGGGGAGCCGTAGCGCGCAAGAAGGCGAGAGGACATCACCATGGCGAATCCGTTTTCCAAGGCCTGGAAGTACCTGATGGCGCTGTTTTCGTCGAAGGTCGACGAATACGCAGATCCGAAGGTGCAGATCCAGCAGGCCATCGAGGATGCGCAGCGCCAGCACGCCGCGCTCTCCCAGCAGGCCGCCGCCGTCATCGGCAACCAGCGCCAGCTGGAGATGAAGCTGACCCGGCAGATGGGTGACGTCGAGCGGCTGTCGTCGTCAGCTCGCCAGGCTCTGGTGCTGGCCGACGAGCAGCGCGCCAAGGGCAATGCGGCCGAGGCCGACAAGTACGAGCAGACGGCTCAGGCCTTCGCCACCCAGCTGGTCGCCGCCGAGCAGCAGATGGAAGATCTCAAGGCAATGCACGACCAGGCCCTGCAGGCCGCGCAGCAGGCGAAGAAGGCCGTCGAGAACAACGCCATGCAGCTGCAGACCAAGTTGGCCGAGCGCACCAAGCTGCTCTCCCAGCTCGAGCAGGCCAAGATGCAGGAGCAGGTGTCGGCCTCACTGCAGTCCATGTCCCAGCTGCAGGCACCGGGCAACGTGCCCTCGCTGGACGAGGTGCGGGACAAGATCGAACGCCGGTACGCCAACGCCCTCGGGTCGGCCGAGCTGCACACGGATTCGGTCGAGGGCCGGATGCTCGAGGTGCAGAAGTCCACGCTGGACATGGCCGGGTCGGCGCGGCTCGACCAGCTGCGGGCCCAGCTGCATCCGGAGCTGGCCACCCAGCAGCCGCGTTCCATCGACTCGGCCACCGGCACCGCCGGTGCACCGTCGACCGCGGCCGCCCAGCCGGCGCCGCTGCCCAACCAGCAGACCTGATCTGCCTATCGTGAGGTGTGGTCGCAGCCATGGCTAAGTCTTCGGGCGGCAAGCCGTCGGACGGGTCGCCGGTCGGCCGGTCGGGCCTGGCCAAGGACACCGTGCGTGCCACGGGCTCTGCCGTCGCGCAGGGGGTAGAGCTGGCCACGATGGTCGGCGCCACTGCCAGCGAGGCGCTGCGGGCACGTCGGGATCCGGCGGTCGTCGCCGAGAAGCGGGTCAGGGCGGCGCGTCGCCGGGTGACCGCCTGGTCGGCCGGTGGCGTGGTCAGTGCAGCCTTTGTCGCGACCGGCGCCACCATGATGGTCGAGGACGGGGTCGAAGCCGGCGGGGTTGGCGCGATGGTGCTCTTCCTCGCGCTGCTGATCTGGTGTGTGGTGGGTCTGGTTCGTGCAGCCTCGGATCTGCGGGCCCGCAAGCGGGTGGTCACCGAACTGCCGGCCGCGGCGCCCGCGCGACCGGTCGTTGCTGGGCAGATCCGCCCGGAGATGGCGCGGCTGGACAGCTATTCCGACGGTCTGCGTCAGCTGGTGGGGATGATCGGGATCGCTGACGACGATCCGGGTCTGCGCCAGTTGCGGGACGAGATCCTTGTTGCTGCAGACGCTTCCGAGGCGCGGCTGCGCCGGCAGGCGATGGATCTGACCGGGCTGCTGAAGGCCAAGCGCAACGCACCGCCGGAAGCAGCGACTCAACTCGACGCCACGGCGACGCAGCTGCACGGCCACATCCACCAGGGCGTGGCCAGCTATGGCGAGCTGGTGTCGGCGGCCAGCGATGCGGTGGTTGCGTCCCGAAACCTGGCCGACTCCAACGGCTCCTACAACGGCAGCGGTGTGTCCCTGGCCAAGTCAGATCCGGCGCAACAGGGCACGCTGCATCCGGAACTCGGACAGCACATCGACCAGCTGCGCTCACTCGCCGCCGGCATGCGGGAGCTGACCCAGGGCTGACGCCCTATCCGGCGTCCTGGTCCGTACTGCGCATTCCCGGCCAGAGGATGTCCATCAGCTGATCCGGCAGGTCGGCGTTCGGCTGGGGTGACTGTGCGCTGTGCGAGCGCAACTGGATGGTTCCGACGATGGCGGCGGCGGCCAGTTCGACGTTCAGATCGGAGCGCAACTCTCCGCTGTCGATGCCCTCTCTCAGCACCGCATAGAGCCAGCGCCGACGCGGCATGATCACCCGGTCGAAGTACTCGGCGTACAGGTCGGGCTGGCTCACGCTGTAGACCATCATCCGCGGCATGATCCGACCGGCCGGTGAATCCGGATCCCGATTTGTCATGTGCCGCATCGCGGTCAGCAGCCGCTCCCGGGTGGTTTCGGCGGGAACGGCGGCCGGCACGCGGGGAAAGTCGTCGTTCAGGCTGGCCAGTGCGTCGATCACCAGATCACGCTTGCCCGGCCAGCGCCGGTAGATGGTGGCCTTGCTGACGCCGGCCCTGGCGGCGACGGCCTCCATCGAGAGTCCGTGATAGCCGTCCTCGGCGAAGATCTCCAACGTCGCGGCCACGATCGCCCGGTCGGCCCGCTGTTCGCGGGGCCGACCGGGACGTCGGGACGCGTCCGCGCAATCGGTGACGATCACGGCTGTGGCACAGCTCCGGCGGTGGTCCTGTCGGTGGCCGCACCATTCCCGACGTTCTCGTCGGGCTTGGCGGCATGCCGCCCGTAGGTCGCCGGCTCGACAGGTGTGTCGGCAGGCGTCGCCGGGACCTGATCGGACTCGGACAACTCGTCGTCGGTCTCGTCGACCAGGTGCACCTGGCTCTGCGCATCGGTGATCGCCGGGCCGGCATCGGGAGCTGAGCCCGGTCCGGTTCCGGTCCAGGCAACAGCCTCGGCCTTGGCCGGGAGCCGGAACAGGATGACCAGGATCGCAGCGAGCAACAGGCCGGCGGAGACGAAGGCCGCTGTGTGCAGAGCCGGCATGAACGACTCGTTGGCGACCTGCCGCAGCTGATCGATCGCGGCCGGTGGGACGTTTCCAGCTGCCGCCAGGCGATCGGCGACTTCGTTGGTGCCGCCAATGGAATCGGTGGCCGCGGTCAGCGCCTCCGGCGGCAGACCCTTGCCTTCCAGCAGCGGGCTGATGTTGTTGCTGTACACGGTGCCGACCACGGAGGACAGAATGGCGACGCCGAAGACCGCGCCGACCTGCCGCACGGTGTTCTGCACGGCCGAACCCGAGCCGGAGCGTTCCGGCGGGGTCGCCAGCGTCATCCGGGTGGTCGACGGCGCGATCGTGTTGCCGAGGCCGAAGCCGAACACCACACCGATCACGATCAGGAACCACACGGGGGCGTCCGGCGTGACGAAGGCGAAGCACAGCATGCCGGCCAACGCAAAGATCAGACCGCCGGTGATGACGACCCTGGCGCCGAAGCGATGCACCATCTTCGCGCTGCGCGGCGCGCCGAGCAGCTGCCCGACCGCGAACGGCAGCACGAGCAGGCCCGCCTGCAGCGGCGACCAGCCGCGGACGATCTGGTAGTAGAAGGTCAGGAACAGCAGCGTGCCCTGCATGGCGGCGAAGGCCAGCGAGACGCCGGTCAGCGGCACCGAGAACGACCGGATCTTGAACAGCGACAGGTCGATGGACGGGTGGCTGCTCTTGAGCTCGTAGATGCCGAAGCCGACCAGGATCAGCACGCCGATGACGATGAAGCCCCAGGTCGAGAACGCGCCCCAACCGTTCGAGGAGGCGTTCTGGATGCCGTAGACGACGGCGAACAGGCCGACCACCGAGAGCACCAGGCCGAGCGGGTCGAGCTTGCCGGGCCGCGGATTCTTGGTCTCTGGGACCAACGCGATGATGCCGATGATGCCGATGATCACGATGGGCACGTTGATGAAGAAGACCGAGCCCCAGTCGTTGCCGGTCAGCCAGTTGAACCAGTTCGGGTGCTCGAGCAGCAGCCCACCGAGTACCGGGCCGAGGGCGACAGCGCCGCCGACGGCAGCGGCCCAGACGCCGATCGCCTTGCCGCGCTCCTGCGGCGGGAAGATCACCGTGATGATCGACAGCGAGATCGGCATCACCGAGGCACCGCCGATGCCCATCAACGCCCGGAAGGCGATCAGCTCGCCGGGGCTGGTGGCGAAAGCGCACAGTGCCGAGGCGGCGCCGAACAGCACCAGGCCGATCAACAGGATGCGCTTGCGGCCGAACCGGTCGCCCATCACGCCCCAGGTGAACAACAGCGCTGCGAAGGCGAGGGAGTAGGCGTTGATCGCCCAGACCAGTTCGTTCTGGGTGGCGCCCAGGTCTTCCTGGATGGTCTTGAGGGCGACGTTGAGAATCGTGTTGTCCAGGATGACGACCAACAGGCCGACCACCAGGACGCCGAGCGCCTTCCAGCGTTGGGGATAGGTGCCCGTGGTGGTGGACGCGGCGGCCACACTTCCCGTCGCGGGCGACGATGATTCGGTCATCTGGGTCTTCTTTCGGAGCTGAACGGGGCGGTATAGGCCGGGATTTCGATGCAGCGTGCTCCGTCGGGAGGCGGCTGCTGGGCATGTTCGGTCGGCGCTGACCTGAAAAACTGGGATCGTCGCGATCCACTGAAGGGCAACGTCAGTCTGCGCCGGATGTATTCCGATACGCAACCGTATCGTTTCGTTATGCGCTTAGCCGGGCTCGTTCTCTAGGTAGCGGGCGGTGGCCGGTCGGCTTCGTGGCGGTTCGCGACGGAGGTACGGCTCGCCGGCGGATGGCGGGCTCAGGTGCGGATAGCGGGCTCGGGCGGGGGAGGGCGGAACTCAGCGGCGACGGAGCTCAGCGACGACGGCGGAGCAGCATCACCAGCACGACGATCGTGGCGATCAACCCGGCGGCGATCACCAACTGACCCAGTGTGCTCGACATCCCGGTGGGATCCATTCATCGAGTGTGCCCTTCGCCTGGCCCGGTGCTGCAGGTCGTCGGTTCGGGCTCGGTGTGCGGCAGTTTTGGCCGGCTGGAGGGTGGCGTTGTCCGGCTGAGGCGTGACGCGGGGGTCTGCCGTCCTGACACGCCCGGGGTGGCTTGGCTGGTGGGTCGGAGTGGTCGCTGTCGGGGTGGCGCAGTCGTGGGTGAGCGTTGGTTCTGCCCCGGAAGCGGGCCGCCGACGGGCGTGTCGTCTCGTGGCGACCGCGATGGGGCGTGCGGAGCGGGCTCGGCCCCGCCGACCCCGCTGCCGGGCACGCACACGGTTGCAGCGCGAAGGCTCGCTGTGTCGCGGTGTTCGGGAAGCTGTCGACCTGACCGGCCGGGCGGCCTTCCCGGGGTGGTCGGGCGGCCGGAGTGGTCGGTTGCCGTCGGTAGGGTCGTCGGTGTGCGACATACCGAGTTCCGGGGCCTGATGCAGGCGCAATTCGGCCCGCTGCGGGCCCCGTCCGTCGCCCGGGACCACGTCTTCTCGGCGCTGGCGGGCCGCACGGCCGACGAGGCGCTCGCCGCCGGCGAGGACCCGAAGGTGATCTGGCGCGCGGTGTGCGACGACTTCGATGTGTCCGACGCCTTGCGGTACGGGCTGCCCGACTGAAGCTGATTCGGCCTGCCGCAACCATGTGGATCCGTGCGCCGTTCAGCCGACGTGACACGCCGGGGGAATTCTGGCGTATCGAACAGGTGTACGTCTAAAGTTGTCCCCATGCCTTGATCCATCCACAAATCCGTGGCGTTCGAGGTGGCTGTCGGTGGTCGGTTCTAACGTCGGCAACGACAAGCAGGACAACAGAGATTCGCCCGGCTCGACGAGTACTCCTCGAGAAGTACGGCGGGTGTCACTTCATTGGACGAAAGGCACGGGGTGGGTCATGGCAGCAGCACCGGATCGTGAGAAGGCACTCGGGATCGCGCTTGCGCAGATCGAGAAGAATTACGGCAAGGGTTCGATCATGCGCCTCGGTGACGAGGGCCGGGCGCCGGTCGAGGTGATCCCGACCGGCTCTATCGCCTTGGACGTTGCCCTCGGCATCGGCGGGCTGCCGCGTGGTCGGGTCGTGGAGATCTACGGTCCGGAATCCTCGGGCAAGACGACGGTCACCCTCCATGCCGTTGCCAGCGTGCAGGCCGCCGGCGGCATCGCCGCCTTCATCGACGCCGAGCACGCGCTCGACCCGGAGTACGCCAAGGCGTTGGGAGTGGACACCGATTCGCTGCTGGTCTCCCAGCCGGACACCGGTGAGCAGGCGCTGGAGATCGCCGACATGTTGATCCGCTCCGGCGCGATCGACCTGGTGGTCGTGGACTCGGTCGCGGCGCTGGTGCCAAGGGCTGAGATCGAGGGCGAGATGGGCGACAGCCACGTCGGCCTGCAGGCCAGGTTGATGTCCCAGGCGTTGCGCAAGATCGCCGGCGCGCTGAGCAACACCAACACCACGATGATCTTCATCAACCAGCTGCGCGAGAAGATCGGCGTGATGTTCGGTTCACCGGAGACCACCACCGGTGGCAAGGCGTTGAAGTTCTACGCCTCGGTGCGCCTGGACATCCGTCGGATCGAGGCGCTCAAGGACGGCACCGACGTCGTCGGCAACCGGACCAGGGTCAAGGTGGTCAAGAACAAGATGGCCCCGCCCTTCAAGCAAGCCGAGTTCGACATCATCTACGGCCAGGGCATCTCCCGCGAGGGGTCGTTGATCGACGTCGGTGTGGAGCAGGGCCTCATCCGCAAGGCAGGTGCCTGGTACACCTACGACGGCGAACAGCTGGGTCAGGGCAAGGAGAACGTGCGAACGTTCCTACGCGAGAACCCGGACATCGCCAACGAGGTCGAGAAGCGGATCAAGGAGAAGCTCGGCGTCGGAGCCCGCATCGATCTGGACGAGCCGGTCCCCGCGCCGGTCGACTTCTGATCGATCGTGGCAGCACCGAACTTCGTCGGGCCCACTCCACCGCCGCATCGCGACACCGGAGAGCACGAGGCGGCCGGTCCGACAGCCATGGACGACCGGGCGCGAGCCGCCCACATCGCCGAACTCGCGGCCAGGTTGGCGGCCATCGAATCCAGGGATCAGGCATCGACGTCATCGCCGATGCGCGGTTCATCGTCGGCGGCTGACGAGCCGGTCGCTGACCGCACCGCGAAGCACGGGTCCGCCGATGGTGCATCGTCGGCGGTCTCGAAACGCTCGACGGGCTCAACGGGATCGAACCGTTCGTCCGGCCCGATTGGCTCGAGTGGTACCACTGGGCGACGACGGGAGCCCGGCGGTCATCCGGAGGACGCACCGGGCGATCCGGCGGCAGTCGCGAGGTCGATCTGCCTGCGCCTGCTGACCGGTGCTGCCCGGCCGCGGGCGGCATTGGAGACGGCGCTCCGGCAGCGGGGCATCCCGGACGACGTGGCCGCCGGGGTCTTGGACCGGCTGACCGAGGTCGGCCTGATCGATGACCGTGCTTACGCCGAGGCGTTCGTCGCCGCCAAGCACCGCGACCGGGCACTCGGATCGTCGGCATTGCGAACGGAGCTCCGACGGAAGGGCGTCGATGACGTCACCGTCGACGCTGCGGTCCGCACCGTCGACAGCGACGCCGAGCTGGCGCGGGCCAAGGCGTTGATCGAGCGCCGTGTCGATTCGGCCATGGGCAACGGCCCGGTGGCGGCACGCCGTCGGCTGGTGGGGTTGCTCGCCCGCCGCGGGTACTCGGCCGAGGTCTCGGCACGTGTGGTCGACGAGGCACTGGCCGCCTACGGAGCAGAACAGGATGACGGCTGGTCCTGATTCCGGTCCGTGACCGAGGTCTGACGGCCGGTCACCGAGCTCCGAGGCATGCGGCGATCGGGTGGCGTGCGGTGACCGGCAGCTCGTCGGTAGCGGGTCGGCTTGACCCTTGGTGTGTGGCTCCTTAACCTCGTTGGTAACAGGAGAGTCACATGACGCGCACCGAAGGGCCGCGCGGCCGATAGCGGCGAACGTGCCGCAACAGCCCTGGCCTGGCCAGGGGATATGCACTGCCGCCAGATTGTGGCGTCGATGCCGTTGTTGGTACCTATCCACTGGCCGAGCGCCCACGACCCTCCTGCCGTCCCACATGAGGACGGCGTGCCCGCCGGGCTGCCGTCTGTCCGGCGCTTGGTGAGGGAGGGGTGGGGATGTCAGAAGCTCTCGTCATCATGATCGTGCTGACTGCTGCGCTGTTGATTGCCGTCATAGCTGTGCTCGTCCTTGCCCGCCGCCGACCCCCGGCCGCGCCGGGGCTGGACGAGGAGACGCTGCGGCGGCTGGTCGAGCAAGCGGTCAGTCATTCCAGCGTGGGCACCTCACCGGCGACCGAACCAGCCGCGGAACCCGATCTGGGTCGATTCGCCCTCCTCAGCCACGAGGCGACAGCGGCGGCCGAGGCCGCGGACGCTGTCCGCCGCACGGCCACCGAGGCGGCTGACGAGCTGCAGAACCGGTCCAGACGCGACGCCGAACAGGTCCGAGCCGACGCCCTGGCGGAGGCCGAACGCACTGTTGCCGCCGCTCGGGCCCAAGCCGCCGAACTCCGGGCCGGGCTCGAATCCGAGCGGAACCGGATCACCATCGAAGCCACCGCCGCGCTGTCCGAGGACCGCAAGGAACTGCAGGAAGCGGAGCAGAAACTCAGGGCGGCCGCCGACGCGCTGGCTGACGAACAACATGCCCTCGTTGCCGACCGCCGACGGATCGGCACCGAGCAGGGCGAGCTCAACGACACCAAGAAGTCGTTGCTGGCGAGGTCGGAGGCGTTGGCCACGGAATCGGCCACCCTGCAGGCCAGAGCCCAGGAGCTCGACGAACGGGAACGCGAGCTGGCTTCGGCTGCCGCGCTTCGGGAGGCCGAACTGGTGCGGATCTCCGGGCTGACCACCGAGGCGGCCCGGGCCGAGCTGCTGTCCAGCCAGGAAGAGGCCGTTCGCCGCGACGCCGCCATGATGGTGCGCCGGATCGAGGCCGAGGCCCAGGTGTCGGCCAAGCAGCGGGCCAGGGCGATCGTCGCCGAGGCGATTCAGCGGGTCGCGTCCGACCAGACCGCCCAGACCGTGGTGGCCGTCGTGCACCTGCCGGCTGACGAGGTGAAGGGCCGGATCATCGGCCGTGAGGGCCGCAACATCAGGGCCTTCGAGACCGTCACCGGTGTCAACGTGATCATCGATGACACCCCCGAAGCTGTCTTGCTGTCCTGCTTCGACCCGGTCCGCCGGGAGATCGGCCGGATTACCCTGGAGATGCTGATCGAGGACGGCCGGATCCATCCGCACCGCATCGAGGAGGCGTACGAGAGGGCCCGTGACGAGGTCGATGTGCTGTGCCAGCGGGCCGCCGAGGATGCGCTGCTCGACGTCCGGATCACCGATCTGCACCCTGAGCTCGTCACCCTCGTCGGCAGGTTGAAATACCGCACCTCCTATGGTCAGAACGTGCTCGGTCACCTGGTCGAGACGGCGCACATCGCCCGCGCAATGGCCACCGAGCTGGGCATCGACCCGACCGTGGTGAACCGTGGCGCCTTTCTGCACGACATCGGTAAGGCATTGACCCACGAGGCCCAGGGTTCGCATGCCATCGTCGGCGCCGAGCTGGCCCGTAAGTACGGCGAATCGGACGACGTGGTGCACTGCATCGAGGCGCACCACGACGAGGTTCCACCGTCCACCGTCGAAGCGGTGCTGACCCAGGCCGCCGATGCCTGTTCCGGTGGCCGCCCCGGTGCCCGCCGCGAGTCCCTCGAGTCCTACGTGCAGCGACTGGAGCAGATCGAGGCGATCGCCGGCTCTAAGCGCGGGGTGGAGAAGGTCTTCGCCATGCAGGCCGGCCGGGAGCTTCGGGTCATGGTCAAGCCCGATGTGGTCGACGACCTCGAGGCGCACCTGCTGGCCCGCGAGGTGGCCAAGCAGATCGAAGAAGAGCTCACCTATCCCGGGCAGGTCCGGGTCACGGTGATCCGGGAATCCCGCGCCACCGAGATCGCCCGCTGACCCCAGCGACCCACCGCCAGGGCTGTCCGTTTTGTCTCTATCGCGGAAACGCTTGCGTCTCGTTTGCTCGCGTCGTACGGCCGGGTGGCGGGGCGGAACACTCGGGTCGGAGGGCGGCTTGTTTGCGCGGTCTTGGTTGGGGCGACACGCCCGCCCCAGCCCGCTGGTGGGGCGGAGCTACCGCTTGAGGACGACTCAGCGCATGGCAAGCGGTCAATGTGCCCGACAAGCGGCCTTGGCTCGGGCGTGTCTGCCGGTCGATGGGCCCGACAGGCCGCGGACTCGGGGCGTCACCCCAGCGGCGGGGTCGGGGATGGCCGGCCACCCAGCGCCGGTCGGGGGCGTCACCCCAGCGGCCGGGTCGCCAGTAGAGCTGTCCGTTAGTCGATATCTCGGAAACACCAGCCAGCACCACGGGCGCGTGGCACACGCCCTACGAAGGGAAGCCGGCTTACTTGTTGAACTCGTCGACCCCCGGCGCGTCCAGCACCACGATCTCCTGACGCTCCAGCAGGTCGGATTCGGTGCCCGCCTGGATGATCGCCACGCGCCGGCCGCCGCGCCTGGTCCGCAGCTTGCGTTCCAGGTAGGTCGACAGCGAGTTCAGCAGCATGTTGATGATGATGTAGATGACGGCGACGACGACATAGGTCGGCAGCAGGTTGCCGTAGTTGCTCGCCGAAGTGTTGGCCGCCCGGCGGAGTTCGACGTAGCCGACGAGGATGCCGCCGAGCGCGGTGTCCTTCACGATGACCACGAGCTGGGAGACCACGGCGGGCAGCATGGTGGTGACCGCCTGCGGCAGCAACACCAGCGTCATCAGCTGGGTCTTGTTCAGCCCGATCGCCACGCCGGCTTCGGTCTGACCCTTCGGCACCGCCAGGATGCCCGCCCTGACCACCTCGGCCAGCACCGAGCCGTTGTACAGGACGAGGCCGATCACGACGGCGGCGAACGGGCTCGACGAACCGAACGCGAAGAACCAGAGCTCGAACGCGAACAGCATCAGGATGATCACCGGGATCGCCCGGAAGAACTCCACGATGACGCCGACAGGCCATCGGATCCAGGCGTGATCGGACAGTCTGCCGATGCCGAGGATGGCGCCGATCGGCAACGCGATCACCACGCTGACGGCCGCCGCGTAGAGCGTTGCCCAGAGCCCCGGCAACAGGTAGGTGGTCCAGTTGTCGGATTCCAGGAACGGCGACCACTTCTCCGCCGTCAGCTGGTTCTTCGATGCCAGCGTGGAGAGTACGTACCAGGCCAGCAGCAACAACAGGGCGCCGAAGACGGCGCTCATGATCAGGTTGACCCGCTTGGCCTTGGGCCCGGGGATGTCGTAGAGGACGGACGCGCGCTCGCTCATCGCTTCACCGCATTCCGCTTGGCAAGTGCCCCGAACGCCAGGCCCACCGGCAGGGTCAGGACGATGAATCCGGCGGCGATCACGATGAACACCGCGGTGAACTTGTCCGCCTCGTTCTCGATCAGGGTGTTCATCAACAGCGCAGCCTCCGCCACGCCGATCGCCGACGCCACCGTGGTGTTCTTCGTCAACGCGATCAGCACGGATCCGAGCGGGGCGATCACCGCCCGGATGGCCTGGGGCATCACGATGATCCCGAGTACCTGGGTGAAGGTCAGGCCGATGGCTCTGGCCGCTTCCGCCTGCCCGGCGGGAACGGTGTTGATGCCCGCCCGGATGGCCTCACAGACGAACGTCGAGGTGTAGACGATGAAGCCGACGACCGCGAGCCGGAAGTTCTGACTGTCCAGGAAGGCCTGCGGGTTGACGCCGGCCTCGCGCTGGGCCAGCCGGACCCCCAGCTGATTCGCGATGACCTGCGACATCATGATGATGATCAGGGTCAGTGGGATGTTGCGGAAGATGTTGATCCAGGCGGTCCCGAATCCGCGCATCAGCGGCACCGGGCTCACCCGCATCGCGGCCAGCAGCACGCCCAGGATGAACGACCCGATCGCCGACCAGAAGGTCAGCTGGATGGTCATCCAGAAGGCGCCCAGGACGTTGTACCTGGGATCGGACAGGAAACTGAAGTCCACGCGGCCCACCTCTCGCTCTCGGAACCGGCCGGCGTGCTGCCCGGCGTCAGTCGATCAATCTGTGCGGTACGACTGCACTACTGACGGGAACGGCCCCCGAGCGTGCGTTCCCGGGGGCCGTTCACCGATCAGCTCAGCTGCTGGGGGTCGGCGGGGCCGGGATCTTGAAGTCGGACGCTCCGACGGTGTCCTCCAGGGCCTTCTTCCAGCTGCCGTCGGCGATCATCGCGGCGATGGCGGCGTTGATCTTGGCGGTGCCCGCGGTGTCGCCCTTCTTCAGGCCGATGCCGTAGTTCTCGGTCGAGAAGCCCTCGCCGACAACCTTGAGCTCTCCCGGGTACTGCGCGGCGTAGCCGGCCAGGATGACGTTGTCGGTGGTGACCGCATCGACGGCGCCGGACCGCAACGCCTCGACGCACTCGGTGTAGGTGCCGTACTCCTGCAGCGCCACGTCCGCCGCGTAGTTGTCCTTGACCTTCTGGGCCGAGGTGGAGCCGGTCACCGAGCAGAGGATCTTGCCGGCCATCGCGGCCGGGCCGGTGATGTCGGTGTTGTCGGACTTGACCAGCAGGTCCTGCGCCGCGACGAAGTACGGGCCGGCAAAGTTGACCTTCTCCTTGCGGGCGTCGGTGATCGAGTACGTCGCGACGATGTAGTCGACCTCGCCGCGCTCGATCAGTCCCTCACGCTCGGCGGACTTGGATTCCTTGAACTCGATGCTGTCCGCGGGGACGCCCAGGTTGTCGGCCACGTACTTGGCCACCTCGACGTCGAAGCCGGAGAACGAGCCGTCCGAGTTCTTCAGTCCGAGACCGGGCTGGTCGAACTTGATGCCCACGACGAGCTTGCCGGCCTCCGCGCTGGAGAGCACCTGGGAGTCGCCGACCGCCGCGCTCACCTGGCTCTTGGCGCTTTCGACCGCGCTGCTGGCGGCGCCCTTCGCCGAGGACACTGCGCTGCCCACCTCCGAGGTCTTCGAGGCGAGGGCACTCTGGGCGGCGGTGGCCGCGCTGGAGGCGGTGGTGTTGGTGCTGCTTCCGCAGCCGGATACGACGAGTGCGAGCGCCGCCGCACCAGCAACGGCTGAGGCGATCCTGGCCAATCTCATTCGGGTGGTTCCTTCCGGTGGTCGTCGGGCGGGTCGGTCCCGTCCGCTGATCAGTGCGTGAGGATCTTGCTGAGGAAATCCTTCGCGCGATTGCTCGTGGGATTGGTGAAGAACTGCTCAGGGGGAGCGTCCTCGACGATCTCGCCGTCCGCCATGAACAGCACCCGGTCGCCGGCCTTGCGGGCGAACCCCATCTCATGGGTGACGACCAGCATGGTCATGCCCTCCCGGGCGAGTGAGGTCATCACGTCCAGCACCTCGTTGACCATCTCCGGGTCGAGCGCGCTGGTCGGCTCGTCGAACAGCATCACCTTCGGCTTCATGGCCAGCGCCCTGGCGATCGCCACCCGCTGTTGCTGGCCGCCGGAGAGCTGGGCCGGCAGCTTGTCCTTCTGCGCCTCGATGCCGACGCGCTCCAGCAGCGAGACCGCGAGGTCGTCGGCCGCCTTCTTGTTCATCTTCCGGACCTTGACCGGCCCGAGGGTGACGTTCTGCAGGATCGTCTTGTGCGCGAACAGGTTGAACGACTGGAAGACCATCCCGACGTCCGCGCGCAACTGAGCCAGGGCCTTGCCCTCGGCGGGCAGCGGTACGCCGTCGACCTCGATCCGGCCGGAGTCGATGGACTCCAACCGGTTGATCGTTCGGCACAGGGTCGACTTCCCGGAGCCGGACGGACCCAGGACGATGCAGACCTGACCGGACGGCACATCGAGCTGGATGTTCTTGAGCACGTGCAGGGCCCCGAAGTGCTTTTCGACGTCGTGCATCGCGACCATGGGTCGATCACCTGTCGGCGTCGGGGTTCCGGCGTCAGCGCTCACATGCCCTCCCGAAGGGTTCGGTCCGGGGCCGTCGGCCACCGGCGTGTGTCGAGACTGTCATACCCGACGCCCTCACGGGTCGGGGAAGTCCAGCGGTAATCGAACAGTTACCCATTCGCCTTCTTGGCACTGGGCCGTTCGGGCACCTTGCGGGCGGATCGAATGACGCGTATCGGGACGTACCCTGATCTGCGTGAGTTCTGCCTTGCACGACCGCGCTGACGGCCCAACGACGGACCCGACCTCCGGCTTCGGCCGTACCTATCAGGTCCGCACCTACGGCTGCCAGATGAATGTGCACGACTCCGAACGGCTCTCCGGGCTGCTCGAGCAGGCCGGCTACGCGGCACACCCGGAAGGCCAGCAGGCCGACGTGGTCGTCTTCAACACCTGCGCCGTCCGGGAAAACGCTGACAACAAGCTGTACGGCAACCTCGGGCACCTGGCGTCGGTGAAGGCCAAGCATCCCGGTATGCAGATCGCGGTCGGCGGCTGCCTGGCCCAGAAGGACCGCAGTGAGATCCTGCGCCGGGCGCCGTGGGTGGACGTCGTCTTCGGGACGCACAACGTCGGGTCGCTGCCGACCCTGCTCGAGCGGGCGCGGCACAACGACGAGGCGCAGTTGGAGATCCTGGACGCGCTCGAGGTCTTCCCGTCGTCACTGCCCGCCAAGCGCGACTCGCAGTACTCGGGTTGGGTGTCGATCTCGGTGGGCTGCAACAACACCTGCACGTTCTGCATTGTGCCGTCGCTGCGCGGCAAGGAGGCCGACCGGCGGCCTGGCGACATCCTGGCCGAGGTCGAGATGCTCGTCGCGGACGGCGTTCTCGAGGTCACCCTGCTCGGGCAGAACGTCAACTCCTACGGCGCCGAGTTCGGCGACCGGGCCGCGTTCGCCAAGTTGCTGCGGGCCTGCGGGACCATCGAGGGTCTGGAACGGGTCCGGTTCACCTCGCCGCACCCGAAGGACTTCACCGGCGACGTCATCGACGCCATGGCGCAGACCGCCAATGTCTGCCACCAGCTGCACATGCCGCTGCAATCCGGGTCCGACCGGGTGCTGCGGGCGATGCGCCGCTCGTATCGCAGCGAGCGGTACCTTTCGATCCTGTCCGACGTCCGGTCGGCCATGCCGGACGCGGCGATCACCACGGACATCATCGTCGGATTCCCCGGGGAGACCGAGGACGATTTCCAGGCCACCCTCGATGTCGTCGCGGTGTCGCAGTTCGCCGCCGCCTTCACCTTCCAGTATTCGCCGCGGCCGGGCACGCCGGCGGCGGCCATGCCCGATCAGGTGCCGCGGGCCGTGGTCACCGAGCGTTTTCAGCGGTTGATGGCGGTGGTGGACGACTCTGCTCTCGCCGGCAACCGGGCGCTGATCGGATCCGAGGTCGAGGTGCTCGTCGCCGCCGGTGAGGGGCGCAAGGACGAGGGTCGCGGACGGCTTTCGGGCCGGGCGCGCGACGGCAGGTTGGTGCACTTCACTCCCGTCGGTGCCGTCGACAGGGCGATCCGGCCGGGCGACGTGGTGACGACCACGGTGACCTACGCGGCGCCGCACCACCTGGTGGCAGACAGCGCTGTGTTGTCCCATCGCCGCACCCGGGCCGGGGATCGATCCGAGTCCGGGACTGCCCTGCGCACGCCCGGGATCGGCCTTGGCATGCCGGGACTCGGCCGACCGGCACCCGCGCCGGCCACCGCGGGCGCCTGCAGCGCCGGCTGACATCAAGGGCTAGCCCGACCAGCCGGGCTCGAGCAGCAGGTCTGCCCGAAGCCTGGAGGCCAGCACCAAATCTGCGTTGCTGCCGTCCGAGCCCTGCACCGCGCGTTGTCTGGCCGCGTCCGGTGATCGCCCGAACTCCATGTGCCGGCGCACGAGCTGATCGATCCGCAGCGATTCCTCGGTGTCCAGGAACCAGGTCTCGGTGAGCAGCGTGCGCACCCGGTCCCAGGGCGGGTCGTCGAGCAGCAGGTAGTTGCCCTCGGTGATGACGATGCGCGCCGTCGGCGGGACCGTGATCGCGCCCGCGATCGGCTCCTCGATGGCGCGCCGGAACTCGGGTGCGTACACCGGGCTGCCGGCGACGGGCCGCGCGAGTCGCTCCAGCAAGGCCAGATAGCCCTCGGCGTCGAAGGTCTCGGGAGCGCCTTTGATCGCGGTCAGACCGAGCCCGTCGAGCACCACCTGGGCCAGGTGGAAACCGTCCATGCCGACGAGCACCGCATCGGGTCCGCAGGCCAGCCCCAGTTGCTGGGCGAAGGTGGATTTGCCGGCGCCGGGTGCGCCTGCGATGCCGATCAGTACCCGGGCCCGACCGGTGAGCAGCCGATGGACCCGCGTTGCCAACCCGGCCGGGTCCGCAGCCACAGATGGCGGGGTCGCGGCCGGGTCGGCGGAGCGATTCACGGTCGCCCGACGCCGACAGCCACCGGTCCGGTCACTGGTCGACGGCGCCTTGCGCCGTCTTGAGCCACTCTTCCCACTGAGCGGCCTGCTTGTCTGCTTCCTTGGCCTTGCGCTCGTCGCCGGCCGCCCTGGCCTTGGCAGCCTGCGACCGGAATGCCTCGACCCGGTTGCGGAACTGCTCCACCCTGGCCGTCGTCTCCGGGTCGGTGCGCCGCCAGTGCCTGTCCTCGGCGGACTTCAGCCTGTCCTCGACCGCACGCAGCCGGCCGTCGAACTCCCGGATCCGCTCCCGCGGCACCTTGCCGGCCGCTTCCCAGCGTTCCTGGATCGACCGCATCCTGGCCTTGGCCGCATCCAGACCCGTTGCCGGATCGAGCTTTTCGGCCTCCTCCAGCAACTTCTCCTTGATGGCGGCATTCGCCTCGAACTCGGCGTCCCGGTCGGAGAACGTCTTGTTGCGTCGGGAGAAGAACTTCTCCTGGGCTGCCCGGAATCGTGCCCACAGCGCGTCCTCGACATCCCTGGGTGCCCGCCCGGCAGCCTTCCATTCCTCCATCAGATTCCGGTAGGCACCGGCCGTCTCGCCCCAATCGGTGGCGTCGGAGAGCGCCTCCGCCTTGGCGATCAGCGCCTCCTTCGCCTCCTTCGCGGCCCCGCGCTGCTTGTCCAGTTCAGCGAAATGCGAACCGCGATGCCGGGTGAAGGTGTCCCTGGCCTTGGCGAACCGCTTCCACAACGCGTCGTCGGTCTTCCGGTCGATCCCGCGGATCGTCCGCCATTCCTCGACGATCGCCTTCAGACGGTCGCCGGTCGCCTTCCATTGCGTCGACTCGGCCAATTCCTCGGCCTCGACGCAGAGCGCCTCCTTCGCCTTGACGGCGGCCGCCCTGGCCGCCGTCCGCGCGTGTGAGGCACCGGCGATGGCCGCGTCCGCAGCCCCGATGACGATCTCCAGCCGGATCGCGGCGTTGTCCAGATCACCGATGGCGGAGAGGGTCTCGACGGATTCCCGCAACGCGATGGCCTGCGTCTTGGTGGCCTTGGGATCACCGGTGCCGGACGCAAGCCGGGCCTCGAGCAGGGCGATCTCGGTGGAGAAGTCGTCGAACTTGCGGCCGAAGTGCTGCAGGCCCGCTTCGTTGTCGCCCGCCTGCCAGTTACCAATCGCCCGTTCCCCGGCCGCGGTCGTCACATAGACGACTCCCGCCTCGTCGATACGGCCCCAGAGGTGCGGATCGACGCTTTCCACGATCGGTTCCACGACACCGGCGGGCAGCGGTGCCGACGGCACCGGGCTGGGTCGCCCGCCCGGTCCGCCGTGCCCTCCGGGTCGGCCACCGGGCCGACCGCCGGGTCGGCCGCCGCGGGTGCGCTGACCAGCCGGTTTGTTGCCCGGTCCGACGGTCGGCATCGGTGCGGCGGGGGACTGCGGGCCCACCGTCGGCATCGGTGCGGCCGGCTGCGACGGGGTGACGGTCGGCATCGAGGCGACCGAGTGGGCTTCCTCCGGTGCCGGCTCGGATTCCGGGGTGACGACGGGCTCGGATGCCGACGGCGGAACTTCCGGCTCGGAGTGCTCCGGTTCGGCCGCGGTCTCGGCGCTTGCGGCGGGCGCGGCGCTCAGATCCGGGACGTCGGCGGGATCCGGAACGGTGGCCGGATCCGGTGTCTCCGGGCGTTGCGGTGGATCCGGGATCTCCGGTACGTCCGGGACCTCGGGGGCGGGCGCTGGCCCGTCCGGCTGCGGGGTCGGGACGTCCGGGGAAGGACCAGGCTCGGGAACGGTCAACTCGACCGGCACCGCGGGTTCCCCGTCCGGGGGAGCGACGTCATCGGGCACCGCCGCTGCCGACACGGCCTCCTCGACAATCGCGGGGGCAACCCCGTCCGGTCCGTGATCCACGATTCTCGAGAGCGGATCCTGGTCGCTCCCGGTTGCCTGCGGCGACGCTGGACTGATGCTGTCCTCGGACATTGGCGGGGACCTTCCTACTGCTCGAGGGGGCCTGGGCCCCCGGGCACCCTGCGGTGCCCCCTCTGCATCCGTGGCCGGCGTGGCCGACATCACGTCCAGTGTGCCCGCCCGACCCGGGTGAGGCGAGGCCGGGTACTGCTGCGCGCGGCCGCCGGGATCGCGCCGCGCTCCCGGCTAATCTGCAGGCGTGATCGTCGGAGCAGCGGTGTGCCCGGGTGCTCCCTTCCTGATCCCTGGGACTGCGGACACCATCGCCGACCGTCTGACGGTGGTCGTGTCGGCCTGCGCGACGGCCATCGCCGAACTCCCGGACGCCGATCGGCTCGTCCTGCTGTCGGCGTCGTCGCAGCAACCCCGTGCGGAATCACCCGGTCGGTTCATGGAACCCGGGACGGTGATCTCCTCGACCGCCCTGCGCCGGAGCGACCTCCCGGACCACCGCCACGTGACCCTGCCGGCCGGAGCAGCAGGGCGGGAGCGAGCAGCCGGACCCGGCCGACCTGTCTCGTACTCGGTGGGCACCGTCGTCGGCGCGAACCTGCTGACCGACCGTCCCGCGCCGTTCCCACCGACCATCGGAATCGAGATCGCCGGCGATCCCGCGGCCGCCGCCGCGCTGCTGGACGAAGAGCTGTCGGGGGCAGGGCGGGTCTGCCTGCTGGTCATCGCGGACGGGTCGGCGTGCCACGGCGACGATGCCCCCGGCCGCCGGGACGATCGGGCCGAATCGTTCGACGCCGACCTTGCTGCCGCGCTCGGCGCCGGTGATCCGGTCGCGCTCGCGGCGGCCGCAGGCCGACGGGAGTTGGCCGGTGAGCTGCTGGCGACGGTGGATCCGCTGGCCGTGCTCGCCGCGCTCACCGTCGGCGACCCGCCAAGCTCCGCCGCACTGCTCTATTCCGATGCTCCGTTCGGCGTCGGATATCTGGTGGCCTCCTGGCGATGGAATCGGACGTGACCGGGAACCGGCTGATCGTGGTGGCCGGTCCGACGGGCACCGGCAAGTCCGACCTCGGACTCGATCTCGCCGAGCGGCTGGACGGCGAGATCATCAACGCCGACTCCATGCAGCTCTACCGGGGAATGGACATCGGCACCGCGAAGGTCCCGCCCGCCGAACGACGAGGGATACCCCACCATCTGCTCGACGTGCTGGACGTGTCGCAGGTGGCGACCGTCGCGTCCTATCAACGCGATGCCAGGGCGGCGGTCGAGGACGTGCGGGCCCGCGGGCGCACGCCGGTGCTGGTCGGTGGTTCCGGCCTGTACATCCAGTCGGTGATCGACGAAATCGATTTCCCGGCAACCGATCCGGCGGTCCGGGAGCGATTGCAGGGAGATCTGGACCGGCTCGGCATCGACTACATGTTCAACCTGCTGGCCGAGCAGGACCCGGCCGCTGCCGTGGCCATCGGACCCGCCAACGGCCGCAAGATCGTCCGCGCCCTTGAGGTGATCACCCTCACCGGTCAGCCGTTCACCGCGACCATGCCCCGCCGCGGCCGGCCACGCTACGACGCGGTGCTGCTCCGGCTGGACCGGCCGACCGACCAGCTCGATCTGCGGTTGGAGGACCGGGTGCGGTCGATGATCGAGGCCGGGTTCCTGGACGAGGTCCGCAGGCTCGATGCCGAGGGATTACGACGCGGCGTCACCGCATCCAGGGCGCTGGGGTACGCCCAGCTGCTGGCCGTGCTGGACGGGGAGATCGATCTGGAGGAGGCCATCGTGACGACGGCGGCGATCACCCGTCGCTTCGTCCGGCGGCAGCGATCCTGGTTCCGCAGGGACGAACGGATGATCGACCTGGACGCCAGCGATCCGGACCTGGTCGAGCAGGCGATGCAGGCCGTGGACGCGGCCCGGTTGCCCACCAGCAGGCCATAGGCTGAGCAGGTGATCCAAGACCCACTGCGCGAGCACGCCGGATCTGGTGACGGTGCTGTCGAAGGTGCGGCGTCGACCGGTGTGGCGTTCGTCAAGGGTCACGGCACCGAGAACGATTTCGTGCTGCTGCCGGATCCCGACGGCACGCTCGAGGTCAGTCCGTCCCAGGTGCGGGCGATCTGCGACCTGCATGCCGGTCTCGGCGCCGACGGCATCATCCGGATCGCGCCCGCCCCGGCCGGGAGCTCATCGGACTTCGTCATGGACTACCGCAACGCCGACGGCTCGCTGGCGCAGATGTGCGGCAACGGTGCGCGGGTGTTCGCCCGGTATCTGGTCGACAGCGGGTGGGCCGCTCCTGGACGACTCGTGTTCGACACCAGGGGTGGGGTCCGCACCGCGCAGGTGCCGGCCCAGGGCGATGTGACCATCGAGATGGGTCCGGCGCGCCTGGGCGTGTCGTCGTCCGCGCGGATCGGAGACGTCGAATTCCCCGGCGTGGCCGTCGATGTCGGAAATCCGCACCTGGTCTGCATGATCTCGACCGGAACTCGCGGAACTCGACCTGAAGGTGCCACCCGACTTCGACTCCGCGGTCTTCCCGGAGGGCGTGAACATCGAATTCGTGACGGTGCTCGGTCCGGACGAGGTCCGGATGCGGGTCCACGAGCGCGGTGTCGGCGAAACGCGGTCCTGCGGGACGGGAACCGTCGCAGTGGCAGCGGCACACCTGGCGGCGACCGGCCGGTCGACCGGCACCGTGACCGTCCGCGTTCCCGGCGGAGCCGTGGTCGTCGGCATCGAGGACGCCGACTCCACTCTCACCGGCCCCGCGGTGCTGGTGGCCGCCGGCCATCTCGACGCCGACTTCTGGGCCAGGCACCGCTAGGGCTGCCACCGCGTCTGAATGTCCCACCGGGTGACGTCGCATTGGCCGTTGTCGTTGTTACCGGTCGCCAAAACGACGCCATCGGCGCGCAACCCGAGGGTGTGCACAGAGCCGGCAGCGACTGCGACGACATCGCGCCACGACGCGACATCGCACTGTCCGCTGCTGTTGTCGCCGGCGGCGAAGACCCGACCCCGGGCGTCGACGCCGACCGTGAAGCCGCTTCCCGCGGATACCCCGACCACGTCGTGCCAGTCGGACACCTCTTCGATGCCGGTGGCCGGATGGCCGGCGGCGAGCACCCGTCCATCTTCGGTGACGCCCACGGTGTGCAGATAGCCTGCCGCGACCGAGCGGAGCCTGCGCCACCCGGTCACCTCGCACTGGCCCCTGCGGTTGTTGCCCACGGCCGTGGCAGTGCCATCTGCGCGAAGACCGACGGAATGCCAATCGCCGGCCGCAACAGCAACGATCCCGCTCCAGTTGTCGACCTCGCACGCCCCCTCGCTGCGACGGCCCGCCGCACCAACCGTGCCGTCCGCGCGGACCGCCAACGTGCGTCGCCAGCCCGCGGCGATGCTCACCACGTCCGTCCAGTCGGCGACGTCGCACTGACCGTCCCCGTTCCAGCCGACCGCGACGACGGTGCCGTCACCGCGCAGGCCGACAGTGTGCGACCGGCCCGTGTTGGCGGCGGTGTGAACGTTCCCGGCTGCCACCGCCACGATGTCGCGCCACGCGTCGACGCGGCACTCCGGCGCCCGGGGGATACCCGCCGTCACCACTGAGCCGTCCGGGCGCACGCCGACGGAGTGCCTGCGTCCGGCCGCGATCACCGATCGAGCCCGCGGCCATTGCCCGGCGACGTCACCCGCATCGGCAGTCCGCAACACCTCTGGCCACCTCCGCCTGTCTCGCTGTCAATGCCTGAATGCATCATCCGGGCGGGACGGCCGGAAAGAAGAGGACATGGTTGGCCGTTCGTGGCACCCTGGAGTCATATGAGAATTCACTTTCCTGCCTCAGCAGATTCGTCCGCCACTGCGGACTCCTCCGGGCACACCGATCCATTCACCGAATCCGCGACCGAAATCGAGGGCTTTGACGTGCGCACCAGTCCGACTCACGACATCCGCGACGTCGCGGACGGGGTCGATGACGCCGCTGGTCTGCCCATCGACGACGGGTTCAACACCCAGGGCGACCACGACCTCGCCGACCGGGCCGCGCTCCGACGCGTCGCCGGGCTCTCCACCGAACTGCGCGACGTCACCGAGGTCGAGTACCGCAAGCTGCAGCTCGAGCAGGTCGTGCTGGTCGGCGTCTGGGCCGGTGGCACCGCCGGAGACGCGGAAGCATCGATGGCCGAGCTGGCCCGGCTCGCCGAAACCGCCGGCTCGATCGTCCTCGACGCGCTGGTGCAGCGCCGGAGCCATCCGGACGGTGCGACCTACATCGGCTCCGGCAAGGTCCAGGAGCTGTTGGCGATCGTCGAGGCAACCGGCGCCGACACCGTCATCTGTGATGGCGAGCTGACCCCCAGCCAGTTGCGCAACCTGGAGGAGCGGCTGCGGGTCAAGGTCGTCGACCGGACCGCGCTGATCCTCGACATCTTCGCCCAGCATGCCCGTTCCAAGGAGGGCAAGGCGCAGGTCGAGCTCGCCCAGCTGAACTACCTGGTCCCTCGGCTGCGTGGCTGGGGTGCTGCGCTCTCCCGGCAGCGGGGCGGTCGGGTGGCGGCCGGCGCCGGCATCGGGTCCCGTGGTCCCGGTGAGACGAAGCTCGAGATCGACCGTCGCCGGATCCACAAACGGATCTCCCAGTTGCGCCACGAACTCGGTGGGATGCGGCGGGTCAGGGACACCAAGCGGTCCCAGCGGCGGGCCAACGCGGTTCCTGCGGTCTCCATCGCCGGCTATACGAACGCGGGCAAGTCGTCACTGTTGAACCGGCTCACCGACGCCGGAGTCCTGGTCGAGGACGCCCTGTTCGCCACCCTCGATCCGACCACCCGGCGGTCGCGCACCACAGACGGCCGGGTGTTCACCCTGACCGACACCGTCGGCTTTGTCCGCCACCTGCCGCACCAGCTGGTCGAGTCGTTCCGGTCGACGCTCGAGGAGATCGCCGACGCCGACCTGCTGCTGCACGTGGTGGACGGCTCCGACGAGCACCCCGAGGAGCAGGTGTCGGCCGTCCGCGAGGTTCTCGGTGAAATCGACGCGTTGTCGGTCCGCGAGATCATCGTGGTGAACAAGATCGACGCCGCGGACGAGATGACCCTGACCCGGTTGCGGCACGCGCTGCCCGGCGGGGTGTTCGTGTCCGCCCGAACCGGCGAGGGAATCGACGAACTGCGACAGGTCATCGCGGCCGCCCTGCCCGATCCGGCCGTCGCGGTCCGCGTGCTGATGCCGTTCACCGAGGGCGCCCTGGTTTCCCGGGTGCACTCCGAGGGCACCGTGATCGACGAGGAGCACACGGCAGATGGAACCCGGCTGCACGCCAAGGTCTATCCCGACCTGGCGGGCGTGCTGGCACCGTTCGCTGCGGCGGGGTAGCTCCGACTCCGCACGTCCGTGATCGACAGCTGGTCATCCCGCACGACGATCATCCGCGCCCACCTGCACGCCGTGGCGGGTGGCGGATGAAAGGATCCTGGCGAATCGGCAGGCCCGCACGGGTGTGCAGTGGATCGCCGGGAACCGGGAGGCCGTGATGGGGTACCACCTCGGGGTCGACCTCGGCACCACCTTCACCGCGGCCGCCGTGATGAACGGCGGCGGGCCCACCATGCTCGGCCTCGGCAACCGGGCGCTGCAGATCCCGTCGGTGCTGTACTTCCACCCGGACGGATCCGTCCTGGTCGGCGAGGCGGCGGAGCTCCGCAGCACCTCGGATCCCACCCGCACGGTGCGGGAGTTCAAGCGCCGGATCGGTGATCCGGTGCCGATCCTGGCCGCGGGCCGGCCGTATTCGGCACAGGCCATGACGTCCCGGGTGTTGCGGTGGGTGCTCGACAAGGCCACCGAACAGATGGGCGAGCCGCCGCAGGACATCACCCTCACCTACCCCGCGAACTGGGCCAACTTCAAGATCGATCTGCTCCGGCAGGTCGCCACCCTGGCCGACGTGACGCTGGCCCGGGCCTGTTCGGAACCGGAGGCGGCCGCGCTGCAGTACGCGTCCCGGACCAAGGTGGCGATCGGCGACCGGATCGCGGTGTACGACCTCGGCGGCGGCACCTTCGACGTGTGCGTGCTGGAGAAGACCGACGGCGGGTTCCGGGTCCTCGGCCGGCCGGAGGGCATCGAGCATCTCGGCGGCATCGACTTCGACGAAGCGGTGTTCCGTCGGGTCATCGACCAGTTGCCGCCCGACGCCTTCGAATCCGAATCGGCCGGCGGCACGGAGGAGGAGGAAGCCGCTCAGATGGCCGCGCTCGGTCGGCTCCGGCGCGACTGCGTCGAGGCGAAGGAGGCGTTGTCCACCGATGTCGAGGCGGTGATCCCGGTTGTCCTGCCACGGTCGCGGACCTCCGTACGGCTGACTCGCGGGGAGTTCGAGGACATCATCCGGCCCTCCATCGAGGAGACCATGGGTGCGACGAGGCGGGCACTGCGCTCGGCCGACACCGAGCCCGGCCGACTGGCAGCCATGGTGCTGGTCGGCGGGTCGTCCCGGATCCCGCTGGTGGCAGAGCTGCTGGCCAACGAGTTCCGGTGCCCGATCGCGATCGACACCCACCCGAAGAACGACGTCGCCATGGGTGCCGCCCGTGCGGCGACGCTGCCTTCGGCGACGTCGCCGCTGGTCACGCCGACTGCTTCGGCGACCAGATCGCCGGCGACCATGCCCGGCACCGGCCGCCATGGCGCACCGTTGCCGCCGGTGGTTCCGGCAGGGCGGCCCTATCAACCGCAGCAGTCCCCGCCGCGACCCAGTTCGACGACGCCCTACGGCGCGCCGCCTGCGGCTCAACCGGACGGCGGTCGTGTCCCGGTCGGGCCGAACTCGATCACCAACCCCGAGTCGAGCGTGGCACCGACAGCGGGTTCGCAAGGCCCGCCGGGTGGTTGGCAGCACCAGCCACCGGGTGGTTCCGGCACCGGACAAGCCGGCGGCCCACCCTGGTCCGGCCCCCCCGACCCGTCATCCGCCCGGGAGGGTGCGGACGCCGTCCCGGCAGCCGCCGCCGTGCGGCGTGGCCGGATGCGAATCGCGCTGATCGCCGGTGCAGTGGCGGTACTGCTGGCCGGCACGGCCGCGGTCGTGCTGATCCAGCGTTCGGGCAACGACGATCAAGGGGCCGGCGGAACGACGACGTCCCAATCGGCAACACCGAGCAGTTCGGCGGCCAGCCGGTCGTCCGCCGCTTCATCGGCAGCCTCATCGTCGGCTGTCTCAACAGCGACCGCGACGGTCTCCGCGATCGGATTACCGTCCTCGGAAGCGTTGCCGGACAACCAGTTGGTGGTGTCGCGGACGGTCGACGGCGCAACCGACCTTTACCTGGTCGACACCGCGACCGGGGCAGTGGGTAGCAAGCTCACCGCCGGACCGGCGCAGCACCGGATGGCGTCGCTCTCCCCTGACCGGACCTCGGTGATCTACCTCGAGGAAACCGACACCACCCGGGTTCCGGTGGTGATGGCGGCCAACGGGGCCGGCGCGCGACTGCTGTTCGCCAACCCACCGCCGGGTTGTGTCCGAATGAATCGCCCGGCCTGGAATCCGGTGACCCCGAACGAGATCGCGCTGGTCTGTGTGGACGGTGCCGGCAAGACCAGCCTCCAGATCGTCGGAGTCAACGGGTGGGTGATCCGCACCCTGACCACCGGCCTTGCCAGGGTCGACGACCTCTCCTACTCACCGGACGGAACGAAACTGACCTTTTGGGGGAGCGACCCGTCGACGTTCGACGGCGGCTCCATCTACGTGATGGCCGCGGACGGCAGCAGCGCCCCGACGGCCGTGACGACCTCAGCGGTCGGCACCGATGCCGATCCCGTGTTCTCGCCGGACGGCACACAGATCGCCTTTCGTCGACGGCTGCCGGGCGCGACCGCACGCGGGAACTTCGACATCTTCGCGATCAATGCCGACGGGCAGAACCTGCGGCAACTCACCGACGACGCCGCGAACGACCAGGACCCGAGCTGGTCGCCGGACGGTGCCAGCATCGCGTTCGTCAGCGAGCGCGCGGACGGCGGTGGTTCGGGGCCATCCCGACTCTGGGTGATGGACTCGGCCGGCAACGACGAACGGCGACTGCTGACCGACGATGACGCGACCGAGGTCTCCGCGCCGGCCTGGGCGCGTCGCTGACGTCCTCCGGTCGTAGATCTGCCGACCGCGCCGGTCGGGTGTTGACAAGGCTGTGAACTCACCGGCGATTCTTTCGATCGACTGAGATCGGAGCGATGGGAGCCGTCCCCCCGGGTAACCTTGAGGAATACACACACCGATGGGTCACGCCGCGGGCCATCTGCTGGGGCCGCGGTCACGAAGCATCAACAGCGGCTCAGTATCAACAGCGGCTCAGTATCAACAGCGGTGAAAGCATCAAGCGACGAAGTGACAACAGAAGACATACAGGCGGGCTCAGCGCTCCGGTGAGTCACCGTCAGGTCGAGGAGGCACAGCATGGGCGGGTTGTCGTGGTGGCACTGGTTGATCATCCTCGCGGTGTTCATCCTGCTGTTCGGCGCCAAGAAACTTCCGGACGCGGCACGCGGCCTGGGCCGCTCGCTGCGGATCCTGAAGTCCGAGGTCAGCGCAATGCATGACGACGACGAGAAGGCCAAGCAGGCGCCCGGCGAGACAGACGCCACCGCTTCGATGGCCACCCCGACCGCGCAGATCACCGGAACGCCGGCTCCGCCGGTAGTCACCCCGCCCACGGTCGTGAACGGGGTTCCGATCGAAGAACGTCGGGCCTGAGCGGCACCGGTCCAAGTAACCCCAGCGGTCGCCCGGCGCAGTCCGGGCGACCCTTCCGATTCGCTGCTCAGATCTTGCGCAGCACCGTGACCACTCGGCCGAGGATCACCGCGTCGTCGCCGGGGATCGGCTCGTAGGCCGCGTTGTGCGGCATCAGCCAGACGTGACCATCCTTGCGGCGGAACGTCTTGACGGTCGCCTCGCCGTCGATCATCGCCGCCACGATGTCGCCGTTCTCGGCCACCGGCTGCTGCCGGACAACAACCCAATCGGCGTCGGTGATCGCCGCCTCGATCATCGAATCGCCGACCACCCTGAGCAGGAACAGCGTGCCGTCGCCGACCAGATCCCTGGGCAGCGGGAAGACGTCCTCGATCGCCTGCTCGGCAAGGATCGGCCCACCGGCGGCGATCCGGCCGACCACCGGCACGTACGTCGGCGTCGGCTGCTGCGGCGACTCCTCCATCACGTCCTCCATCGGACGGATGTCCACCGCCCGGGGACGGTTCGGATCACGGCGGAGCAGGCCGCGCTTCTCCAGGACCTTGAGCTGATGCGCGACTGACGACGGCGACTTCAGGCCGGCCGCCTGCCCGATCTCCCGGACACTGGGTGGATAGCCACGACGCTCGACCGAATCCCTGATCACCTGAAGGATCTTGTGCTGCCGCATGGTCAGCACCCGGCCGGCGGCCGGCTCGGCGTCGGGGAAGTCGACCACCTCAGCGGCCAGGTCGGTGTCGATCACGATGCCGTCGGCGACGGGGCCGTCCGACGGATCGTCGGTGTGGCCGCTCTGCGGGTGGTCGGTAACCACGTTGTGCCCTCCATGGTGTTCGTGTCGGTCGGTACCGGGGTGGACCCCGGACGGTTCAGGCTGCGCCGACCTGCCTGCAGCTTAGGTTCGTCAAGGTCACAATTCAAACAGGCGTTCGATGAACACGCCGAACAATCTTCCCTCTGTCGGTGGCTCGGTGTAGAAATCGTTCAAGCGTTCGTTAGAACGCGCGTTCGACCAGAATCGGCCCGGTGGCCGGTTCGGCCGGGCGATCACAGGAGACAGATGGACCGGCACCGCCGGTCAGATAGGTCGAGGTGAGCGATGAGGTCTCAGACGATCACGGCGCCGTCCGACGGTCACGCCGAACTTCCCGGCATGGTCGACCCCACGGGCTGGCTGGCCGCCCCGCGGGCAGCCGGCTCCACCGTGCGCGAGTCACGGGACGCGGCGCCGGCGGCCGAGAACCTGGACGTCGGCGACGGAGCAGAGGATCGCACGGAGCGGCGGTCGACGGCCGGCAGGCGCGCCGGATCGAGGCGGACCGAGCGGACCCGGCGTGAGGCGAGGCGAGCCGCAAGAGAACGACACCTCCGACGGGTGCGGACCGGGTCGGAGCCGCGGATCACAGCCGCCCAGGCACTCGATATCGCCATTCCAGCGCCGGCGATGCTCGAGCAGCGCACGGAGGTGCCCGCCGTCCAGGGCTACCGCATGGGCCGCTGGGCGCGGCTGACCCTGACACTCACTGTGCTGGCCGCTGCGGTGGTGATTGCGGTGTCGATGACGGCTGGCTCGACGCCCACGGCGCTGGTGGATGTGACCGTCGCTCCCGGCGACACCCTGTGGTCCATCGCCGGCCAGGCTGCACCGGATCGGGACCCCCGCGAGGTGATCGAGGAGATCCGGCACCTCAATGACATTCCGGGGACCGTGCTGCCGGTGGGCGTGGTCCTGCGGGTGCCGACCAGCGACTGACAACGGCGGTCGGCACCTGGGCTCGACACCATTTCAGAAGCGGATCCCCGTCGGCGACCTGGTCCGCCACGCCGACGCAGATTGATCGTCCACGACACGCCGCCGGGGCTTGCGCCGCGGATCGGCGGGATCTACCGTCAACCCCTACATCTGGTACTTACACGGGTGTAAGATATCAACAGGTTGTGCTACCACCGATCGGCAGTTGTCCACAGCAGCGGTCAGTTGCGCACCGGTGGTCCACAACTTGATCCACATCGGCAGACGAATCGGATGCAGGCGCGGGCACCTCGAAGCTGTCCACGGACGATCCACACAGGCTCCACAGCGTTGTCCACAAGCAGCGTTTCTTCACAAGCACGGTGTTCACAGTTCAGGCGGGAGGTGCGATCGTGCGGTGCCCCTTCTGCCGCTACCCGGACTCCCGGGTCATCGACTCCCGCGAGGTCGAGGACGGGCAGGCGATCCGTCGCCGGCGGTCGTGCCCGGAGTGCTCACGCCGGTTCACCACCGTCGAGGGATCACTCCTGTCGGTGGTCAAGCGCAGCGGCGTCACCGAACCGTTCAGCCGGAGCAAGGTCATCGCCGGGGTGACCAGGGCCTGCCAGGGACGCCCGGTCGATCCGGACGCCGTGGCGCAACTGGCCCAGCAGGTGGAGGAGGCCGTTCGCGGATCCGGGCAGGCAGAGGTGCCGAGCCAGGAAGTGGGGCTCGCGATCCTCGGGCCGTTGCGCGACCTCGACGAGGTTGCCTACCTGCGATTCGCGTCGGTATACCGCTCGTTCACCTCGGCCGACGACTTCGCCGCGGAGATCGCGCAGATGCGTTCGTCCCGCGCCGGGGCGGATCCACCGACCGGTGATCCGCCACCGGTCGACCGGCCGCCGCCGGTCGCAGTCGGCTGAGGCCACCGTCCGTCCAGTCCTGCCATCTGCCGCTCACCGACGAACATCTCGGACGAGGTACCCACCTGTCGTCCGACCACCAGAGAACGTCCGATCACCGGAGAAATCCGCACGCGTTGTCATTGTTCCCGCCGCGCCAACGGGGGAGCACCACGGGCAGCTGCCGGACCAGCAGCCGCTCACCAGGGGAAGGAACCACATGACGGAGACCATCGGAGCACCCGGATCATCCTCGAACGGAGGACAGTCATCGGGAACCAAGGGTCGTCGGGCACGCTCGACGCAGCCGGCCGACGGCACGGGAGGATCTCGGGGCATGCGACTGGAGCGAGTGTTCACCACGCCCGGCGTCCATCCCTACGACGAGGTCAGCTGGCAGCGCCGGGACGTCGTGATGACCAACTGGCGCGACGGCACGGTCAATTTCGAGCAGCGCGGGGTGGAGTTCCCCGAATCCTGGTCGGTGAACGCCACGAACATCGTGACCAGCAAGTACTTCCGCGGTGCCGTCGGTACACCGGCACGGGAATCGAGCCTGCGGCAGATCATCGACCGGGTGGTCAACACCTACACGGCGGCGGGCGTCCAGCACGGGTACTTCGCCACCGACGCCGATGAAGAGGTCTTCGCCCACGAGTTGACCTGGATGCTGCTGCACCAGGTGTTCGCGTTCAACTCGCCGGTCTGGTTCAACGTCGGAACCTCGTCCCCGCAACAGGTCTCGGCCTGCTTCATCCTGTCGGTCGACGACACGATGGACGCGATCCTGAACTGGTACCGCGAAGAGGGATTGATCTTCAAGGGTGGCTCGGGCGCCGGCTTGAACCTGTCCCGGATCCGGTCGTCGAAGGAGCTGCTCTCCTCCGGCGGCACCGCGTCGGGGCCGGTCTCCTTCATGCGTGGTGCCGATGCCTCGGCCGGCACCATCAAGTCCGGCGGTGCCACCCGCCGGGCCGCGAAGATGGTGGTGCTCGACGTCGATCACCCGGACATCGCCGAGTTCGTCGAGACCAAGGCCCGGGAAGAGAACAAGATCCGGGTGCTGCGGGACGCCGGCTTCGACATGGATCTCGGCGGCGAGGACATCATCTCGGTGCAGTACCAGAACGCGAACAACTCGGTGCGGGTCTCCGACGAATTCATGCGCGCGGTCGACGCGGGCGATTCGTTCGGGTTGCGGGCGCGGCAGACCGGCGAGGTCATCGAGACCGTCGACGCACGTGAGCTCTTCGGCAAGATCACTCAGGCCGCCTGGGACTGCGCCGATCCCGGCATCCAGTACGACGACACCATCAACGACTGGCACACCAGCCCGGAATCCGGCCGGATCAACGCGTCCAACCCGTGCAGCGAGTACATGCACCTGGACAATTCGTCATGCAACCTGGCGTCGCTGAACCTGATGAAGTTCCTGTCCGACGACGGCCAGTTCGACGCGGTCACCTTCGCCAAGGCGGTGGAGTTCGTCATCACCGCGATGGACATCTCCATCTGCTTCGCCGACTTCCCGACCCAGCCGATCGCCGAGACCACCAGGGCGTTCCGGCAGCTCGGCGTGGGCTACGCCAACCTCGGTGCTTTGCTGATGGCGACCGGTCACGCCTACGACTCCGACGGTGGCCGTTCGCTGGCCGCCGCGATCACCTCGCTGATGAACGGCGTGGCCTACAAGCGTTCCGCCGAGCTGGCCGGGGTGGTCGGTCCGTATGACGGATACGCCCGCAACGCCGACGCACACAAGCGGGTCATCCGTAAGCACGCCGCCGCCAACGACTACATCCGGGCGGTGGGCGGTAACGATTCCGCGACGCTGAAGTTGGCCACCTCGGTCTGGGCCGAGACCATCGCCACCGGCGAACGCAACGGCTATCGCAATGCGCAGGCCTCGGTGCTGGCACCGACCGGCACCATCGGACTGATGATGGATTGCGACACCACCGGCATCGAACCCGATCTCGCGTTGGTGAAGTTCAAGAAGCTGGTCGGCGGGGGCTCCATGCAGATCGTCAACCAGACGGTGCCGCGGGCACTGCGCTCGCTCGGGTACCAGGAGGAATCGGTCGAGGCGATCGTCGAGTTCATCGCCGAGAACGGTCACGTCATCGACGCTCCCGGGCTCAAGCGGGAGCACTACCCGGTCTTCGACTGCGCCATGGGTGCCCGTTCCATCGCGCCGATGGGCCACGTCCGGATGATGGCCGCCGTTCAGCCGTTCATCTCCGGGGCGATCTCCAAGACGGTGAACATGCCGGAGAACGCCACGGTCGCCGATGTCGCCGAGATCTACCAGCAGGGCTGGAAGATGGGCCTGAAGGCGTTGGCCATCTACCGGGACAACTGCAAGGTCGGTCAGCCGCTGTCCGCGTCGAACAAGAACCACGGCGAGAAGTCGGCCGACGCATCGGCGGATGTCGGTCCGGCCGCCGTGGCCGCGGCACCGGTGGTGACCGGACCGGTTCGGCGCCGGTTGCCGAAGAAGCGCCCGTCGCAGACGGTCTCGTTCACCGTCGGCGGCGCCGAGGGGTACCTGACCACCGGTTCGTACCCGGATGACGGTCTGGGCGAGGTCTTCATCAAGCTCGGCAAGCAGGGCTCGACGCTGGCCGGTGTGATGGACGCCTTCTCGATCGCGGTGTCCGTCGGTCTGCAGTACGGCATCCCGCTCGAGTCCTACGTCGCGAAGTTCACCAACCTGCGGTTCGAGCCGGCCGGGATGACCGACGACCCGGACGTGCGGATCGCGACCTCGGTGATGGATTACCTGTTCCGCCGGATCGCGCTGGACTACCTGCCGGTGGATGCCCGCGCCGAGCTGGGAATCTTCTCCGCCGAGGAGCGGGTGGCTCAGGTCTCGGCCAGTTACGGCGGCGAGAGCGCGCCCGACACCACGGATCTGGTGGAGGACCTACGGACAACCGTCGACTCGACCCCGGTCGTCCGACCGGCCGTCGAAGGTGGCATCCCTGCGCCGTCCGCCGAGTCGAAGCCGGTCACCCGGGGCACCGGGAGTGCGGGTTCGTCGACCGAGCTGTTGGAGCTGGTGATCGGCAAGTCCGCCGATGCCCCGCTCTGCTTCACCTGCGGCACCAAGATGCGGCCGTCCGGCGCCTGCTACCTGTGCGAGGGCTGCGGCTCGACCTCCGGCTGCAGCTGACCGCACAAGAGCAGCGCATGCTGGGCCCGGCCCGGTTCACAGCGAACCGGGCCGGGCCCGCGCCGTCTGCGGGGAGTCTTTCCGCAGGAGGCCAGCCCGGCCGGTCGCCACGAGGTGAGACCATCGACGAATGGGCAAGGTCTACCAGGAACTCGACGACAAGCTGATCGGTTGGATCGACCGACAGCACATCTTCTTCGTCGGCACCGCGCCGGCGGGTGCCGACGGCAGCATCAACGTCTCCCCGAAGGGCATGGGCGGGACCTTCGCCGTCCTCGGGCCGCGGTCGGTCGCGTACCTGGACTACACCGGCTCGGGCGCCGAGACGATCGCGCACCTGCGCGACAACGGCCGGATTGTCATCATGTTCTGCGCCCTCGACGGCCCACCCAAGATCGTCCGGCTGCACGGCACCGGTCGGCCGGTGTTCCCCGGTGATCCCGAGTTCGACGTCCTGCGAGCCTCCTTCGGTAAGGATCGGACGATCGGCCAGCGCTCGATCATCGTGGTCAATCTGGCGCGCATCTCCGACAGCTGCGGGTACTCGTTGCCGCTGATGGACTTTCGCGAGGATCGGGAGATCCTGGACAAGGTGCAGGAGCGCAACGACGAGTCCTACTACGAGGACTATCACCGCACGGTGAACGCGGTCAGTATCGACGGCATGCCGGCTCATCCGGACGCACCGGACCCCGTCCGGGTCTGAAACCGCCTCGGCGTATTGCGGGGAGCGGGTCAGCCACCGCCGGTGCGGGTGGCCAGCCCCCCGCGAGAGTGCGTCACACCCCGGGCAACTGCGCGGTCAACTCCCTGATCAGCAACAACGGAAATATCTACCGTCAGTGGTGTTCCGATCAGCGGTCGGAACCGGCACCGGAGATCACCGGTCAGCCGTTTCTCACCCCACAAGGAGAACGCCATGACCATCGACGACAACACCCGCGAGTTCACCACCATCCACCCGGCCGTTGACGCACCGACGCCGCCGGTCGGCGGATACCTCCCCCCGCCGGCGCCGCGAAACACTCCGAAGCGCGGCACCGCCGCCATGGTCGTCGGTGCGGTGATCCTGGGCAGCGGATTCCTGACAGCGGTATCCGGCGGTGCGCTGCTCGGCCTCTTCGGCGACGGCCAGGTGTTGAGCTCCGGCCAGCACCCGATCACCACGTCCAGCTCAGCGGTGGTCACCGACCTCGGTCACATCGACGGCATCAACGGCCTCGACTTCGTCACCGGTGCGCCGACCCTGCACCTCTCGGCCGAGAGTGTCAGGGAGAGCGCAGTCTTCGTCGGAGTCGGCCCGACCGCCGACGTCGAGCGTTACCTCGACGGGGTCGAAACGGCGACCGTCACCGATTTCAACCTGTCGCCGTTCCACATCGACACCGTCCGCACCGAGGGAACTGTCGTCGCCGAGCCGCCGACCGAGCAGGATTTCTGGACCGCCTCGTCCTCGTCGTCGGATGTCGCTTCGATCGCCTGGCAGATCGAGGACGGCAACTACGAGATCGTCATCATGAACGCCGACGGTTCGGCGGGTGTGCTGACCGCAGCCGAGATCGGTGCGAGCCTGCCTTCCTCGACCGGCCTCTGGATCTTCGTGCTGATTCTCGGTGTCCTGTTCATGGCCGGCGGCGGCACCCTGCTGGCCGTCGGAGCCCGTCGGGATCGGACCGCTCAGGTCGCCTGATTGCCCGCTCCACTGTGACGCCCAGCGGCGCCGGATCGAAAGATCCGGCGCCGCTGTCGCATGTGTGCTGACCCACCGACTGCCGGCATCGGAACCCCTCGTCCCGATGCCGGTCAATGGTGTTTCCCGGCCAACCGGCCGTCGACCGGCGCGAGCATCGGATCCCTCGTCCCGGTGCTCGCCGTGGTGGTTCGGCTTGACCACTCCACTGTCGCGCACAGGGGCGGCCAGACCCGTCGTCCGATCGGTCGATGGTGGGGATGGGCCCGGTGTCCGCCGATCGGCGGACATGGCTGCGTCGGCCAGTCGTCGGAGGAACCTGCTGGCTCCTTCAGAAAGCGGCAGCAGGAGCAACGCACGCCGACAGCGGGACTAACCGGCGGTTTGAGAACGGTTCAGTGCGAGATCCAGGTCCGCCCAGAGGTCCTCGACATTTTCGATGCCGACGCTGAACCGCAACAGGCCCGGCGGAACATGCTCCTGGCCGACCATTTTGCCGCGCCGCTCGATGGTGGACTCCACTCCGCCGAGGCTGGTGGCAGCGACAACGACCTGCAAGCTCGCGCACACGGCATCGGCCGGCGCGGCGCCGCCGCGGACCTCGAACGCGAGCATGGCGCCGAATCCGTCCATCTGGGCAGCTGCCTTGACGTGCCCGGGATCCTCGGGCAGGCCGGGGTAGCGCACCCTTGTCACCGCGGGATGATCACGCAGCCGGCCGGCGAGGATGCCGGCAGATTCCTGCGACCTGGCCAGCCGGAGCGGCATGGTGCGCAGTCCGCGGAGAGCCAGGAACGATTCGAGGGCCCCTGGGATGCCGCCGGCCAGCTTGCGCCGCCGCACGATGCGGGCCGCCAGCTCCGGGTCGCCGGCGACGGCGATGCCCAGCAACAGATCGGAATGCCCGCCGATGAACTTGGTCGCGCTGTGCAACACCAGGTCGGCGCCGAAGGACAGTGGGCGCTGTCCGAGCGGTGTGGCGAACGTGTTGTCCACCACCACCAGCGCGCCGGTGCCCTGGCCGAACCGGCACAGCTCCGGCAGGTCGGCAACGTCGATCAGTGGGTTGGTCGGCGACTCCAGCCAGAGCAGGTCGGCGGCCCAGACGGCCTGCTTGGTGGCTGCCGTGTCGGTGATGTCGACCGTCGTCACCTTCCATCGGCCGATGTCCGCGCCGTCGGCCAACAGCGCCCGCACGCCGGCATAGGAGTCAGCGGGCACCACCACCTGCGCGCCCGCCGGCACCAGGTCGAGAATCGCTGCCGCCGCGGCCATCCCGGAGCCGAAGGAGACGGCGGTGCCGCCCTCCAGCGCGCCGACCGCGGCCTCCAGCGCCTGCCAACTTGCGGTCCCACCGTCCCGTGAATACTCGGCGACGGGAGCGTCGGCCGTCCCGGACCTGAAGTTCGAGGCCAGCACCAGTGGCACGTTCATCGGTCGGCCCGGTTCGGCCGGCGGTCTGCCCGCGGTGACCGCGACGGTGTCGGGTCGCAGCTGCAGGGGCGGACCGGCCGGATCAGTCATCAGCGAAGCGTAGGCGGCCCGACCCCGGAGCTCTGATCGCCCCGGGATCGCCAAGAAAACAAACCCGTACATACGTTCGATCCGAGCGGTAGAATGGGTCGATGACCGCCCTGCAGCAGCCGTCGTTCTTCGATGTCGCGGACGAACCACGCCTGGGCGCCCTGGCCGGCCGGGTGCAGCGCACCGCCTTGCGGGATGGTGCCTGGGTCGATCACCTACCCGGCTGGTTGGACGGGTCGGACGAGGTGTTGCAGACCCTGCTGAACGAGGTGCCCTGGCGCGCCGAGCGCCGCACCATGTACGACCGGGAGGTGGACGTCCCGCGGCTGCTCTGTTGGTACAGCGGCGCCGCACCGTTGCCGCACCCGGTGCTGACGACGGCGCGCACGGCGTTGAACGACCACTACCGGCCGGAGCCCGGCGAGATGCTGGTCACGGCCGGATTGTGCTTGTACCGCAACGGTTCCGACAGCGTGGCCTGGCACGGGGACACCATCGGTCGGGGCGCCCACACCGACACCATGGTGGCCATTCTGTCGGTCGGCTCGGCGCGGTCCCTGCTGCTGCGGCCACGCGCCGGCGGTTCGACCCTGAAGTTCTCCCTCGGGCACGGTGACCTGGTGGTGATGGGCGGCAGTTGTCAGCGGACCTGGGAGCACGCGATTCCCAAGACCGCCAGGCCAACCGGGCCGCGGGTCAGTGTCCAGTTCCGTCCGATCGGCGTCGCTTGAGCGGGGACCTGGGCATGACGTCGCCGAACGACCGGAGACGGGCGGATGTGTCGGACCGGCATGGCACCCTGGAGAGATGGACGCGATTCCCGGGTGCCGGCGCGGCGGCCGTAGGTGAGAGAGAAGGAGATCCCTAGATGAAGACCATCATGGGTTGGATCGACAAGATCGTTTCGTCGTTGGCCAGGCGCAAGGTGAACAAGGACGAGGGCCGCCCGGGCAGATAGCCGCGTAGACCATCGCGGCCCGGGAGCCGCAGCGGTGCCCTCGCAGGCTGTCCGATTTGCCCCGAATTCGTTACGCGACTCTAATGTGCGCCGGATCGTCGGTTGCGCCGGGCACAATGAGCGGCACCCGGTTGGCCGTACGGCGCCGCAGCCGGTGGCCACCACCGACACGGCGTCGACGCAGGCGCACATCAAAGGGGCTGACCGGTGACTCAACCGTCCGGGGCACGCAAACGCAGCAACGCGGTGCCGATCATCGCAGCGATCATCGCCGGTGTGCTGTTGATCATCGGTATTCGGTGGTTCACCACCCGGGAGGACACCCCCGACGCCGCCACCGGCGGGACGACCTCGAACACGGCGGTGCAGCCGCCGCGTGACGGATGCACGACCGTCAACGTCGCGGCGTCCAGCGAGAAGGCCGCGTTGCTGGGCGAGATCGCCAACGCCTACCGGGATTCGGGCCGCACCGTGGACGGCGCCTGCTTCGACATTGCCGTCACCTCCGCGGCCTCCGGGACCGCAGAGGCGAACCTGGCTGCCGGTTGGGACGAGTCGCTGAACGGTCCGGCCCCTGATGTCTGGACTCCCGCGGCCTCCACCTGGGTCAGCCTGCTGCAGAGCGACCTGCAGGCGGCGGACCGCCCCAACATTGTGCCCCCCTCGTCCGAGTCGGTGACCTCGACGCCGCTGGTGCTGGCCATGCCCGAGCCGATGGCGAAGGCGCTGGGCTGGCCGGACACCCCGATCGGCTGGGCCGACGTACTCGCCCTTGCCACCGATCCGCAGGGGTGGGCGCTGAAGGGTCATCCGGAGTGGGGCAAATTCGCCCTCGGCAAGACGAACCCCAACGTGTCGACCTCGGGCCTCGCCGCCACCATCGGCACGCTCGTCGCAGCGACCGGGACGTCCTCAGACCTCACCCAGGCCGCCCTGCAGCGGCCCGAGGTGCAGCAGTACCTCAAGGACGTCGAGAGCTCGGTGATCCACTACGGCGACACCACGCTGACCTACCTGTCCAACCTGCAACGTGCGGACGATGCCGGTGCCGCGTTGGGCTACCTCTCGGCCGCGGCCGTCGAGGAGAAGAGCGTCCTGGACTACAACGCCGGCAATCCGACCGGCGACCCCAAGACACTGGGCGATCACGCGCCGCCCAAGGTGCCGCTGGTCGCCGTCTACCCCAAGGAGGGCACGCTCTACAGCGACAGCCCGTTCGTGATCCTGGACGCGCCCTGGTCGAACGCCGACAAGAAGGCCGGTGCGCAGGATTTCCTCGACTACCTGTTGTTGCCGGAACAACAGAAGGTGTTCACCGACAGCTTCTTCCGCACGGCCGACGGCGCGCCGGGGGAGCCGATCACCAGCAGCCCCTACCTGATCGCCGACGGCGTCACCATCGAGCTGAACCCGCCCGGCCCCGACGTGCTGCCCGACGTCCGGGCGTTGTGGACCGAAGTCCGCAAGCCGGCCCGGGTGCTGGTGATGATGGACGTCTCCGGGTCGATGGCCGGTGACTCGGGTTCCGGCGGCAGGACCAAGCTCGATCTGGCCAAGTCCGCCGCCACCACCGCGCTGGATCAACTGGTGGACACCGACCAGGTCGGGTTCTGGGTCTTCACCACCGACCTGCCGACGCCGGACACCATCACCGCCGACCTGGTCGATGTGGGACCGCTCGCGCAGACCAGGCAACCGATCACCGACGCCATCGCCGGCCTCACCCCGCTCAACGGGACGCCGCTGTACGCGGCGACCCGGGTCGCCGCCGACACCATGAACGCCAGCCAGGACCCGGCGTCGATCAACGCGGTCGTGGTGCTGACCGACGGGCGCAACGAATACACCGACAACGACCTGTCCGGACTGCTCCGCGACCTGGAGGCGAGTGCCCAGGAGAACGGGGTGCGCGTCTTCACCATTGCGTACGGGCCGGATGCCGATCTGGAGACCCTGCAGCAGATCTCGGAGGCCAGCAGGGCGGCGGCCTACGATGCCCGTAATCCGGCGACGATCGACAAGGTCTTCGCCAACGTCCTGTCCAACTTCTGACCGCACGTTTTGTCCAGAAGCAGTCCGTCCTGACCACTCACCCCGGCCCCGGGGCAACCGATCGGATCCACGTCGATGGCCGGCTCGTTCGTCTCCCGCGCGGCGCGGGCGTTGCGCGACCCGTGGAGCCTGGTGGTGGCCGGGGTCGGTGCCGGTTCGGCATGGGCGATCGGGCTGCCGGTGGGCGCCGTCGGACTGGTCGGTGCCGGGATGCTCGGCGTCGCGGCCGTGGTCGGCGGCGCGATGCGCGGCGACGGGGGCGACAGCGCTGAGCCGGAGCCGCCGCCGCTGCGCCCGGGAACCGTCCAGGCCCAGCTGGTCAGCACCCTGCGCGGGTACCGCACCGATCTCGAACAGTTGCAGAGCACTGCACTGGCGCCGGCCATCGGGGTGTCCGCGGTGCAGGCGGTGGAGGCGGCGCGGAACGCCGACAGTGTGGCCAACCGGGTTGCCAGGGCCGTCGACGCCGTGGACGACGCGGTCGGCCGGGCCGAGGGTGTCGCTCGGCAGATGCCGCGTTCCGGCGAGGTGCGGGCCTCGGTGCAGCGGATGCTGGAGCGACGGCACGACCTGCTGACCAAGCTGACCAACGCCGTCGACGAGGTCGGCGAGGTGTACGCCAAACTGCTCGAGCTCTCCACCACCGCGAACCTGGTCGGTGTGCAGACCGACGGGGTCACCGAAGCGGCGCAGGTCAACGATTCGCTGGACGCGATCCGCGGGGTCTTCGCCGAACTGGAGGCCGACGCCTCGACCACCCGCGCCCTGCTCTGACCACGGCTGGACGACCTTGTCAAGGCTCGTCAGCAACGGTCGGAGGCAGGAACGGGTGCTCTCACTCGGTAGGGTTGACGCTTCGGCCCCCAACCCCTCCGGGAGACTCGTGCGACCGTCCCGTACCCCCGCGACCAGCGGCGGCACGCCACCGCTCCAGGACGCGGCATGACGGGCGAAACGGGCGTTTTCGCCCTTGCTCCCTGGTTTCTCGTGGCCTACCTGCTGGTCGCCCTGGTGTCGCCGTCGGTGTGCAAGGTGCTGAACCGGAACGGTCTTTTCGCGCTGGCCCTGCTGCCGGCAGCCACCACGGTCTGGGCGGCCGCACAGATCCCGGCCGTCCTCGACGGCGGGTCCAGATCGACCCAGGTGCAATGGGTGCCTGCGCTGTCGTTGTCGATCGACCTGCGGCTCGACGCCCTTTCGATGATCATGACGCTGGTCATCGCCGGGATCGGCACCCTGGTGCTGCTGTACTCGGGGCGGTACTTCCCGGCCGGCGACGAGGGGCTCGGCCGCTACAGCGGGTCGTTGATCGCGTTCGCCGGCGCCATGCTGGGGCTGGTCTGGGCGGACAACCTGATCCTGCTGGTCATCTTCTGGGAGCTGACCGGCATCCTGTCCTACCTGCTGATCGCGCACCGGACCGGCACCAGGTCGTCCCGGATGGCGGCGTCCCAGGCCCTGATGGTGACCACCGCCGGCGGCCTGGTGATGTTGATCGGGGTGGTCATGCTCGGCGTCACCGCCGGCACCTTCACCCTGTCCGAGATCATCGCGAACCCGCCGTCCGGCCCACTGATCACCACCTCGATCGTGCTGATGATCGTGGGCGGGATCAGCAAGTCGGCGATCATCCCGTTCCAGTTCTGGCTGCCGGGAGCGATGGCCGCGCCCACCCCGGCGAGCGCCTACCTGCACGCCGCGACCATGGTCAAGGCCGGCATCTACCTGTTCGCGAGGCTCGCGCCGGCGTTCGCCGCCCTGGCCCTGTGGCAACCGTTGTTGATCACCCTCGGCGGCGCCACCATGCTCTACGGCGGAGTGGTGGCGCTGCGGCAACGCGACCTCAAGCTGCTGCTCGCCTACGGCACCGTGTCCCAACTGGGATTGATGACGCTGCTGATCGGCAGCGGCAATCCGGACGCTCTGCTCGGTGGCATGGCGATGCTGATCGCCCACGCCACCTTCAAGGCGCCGTTGTTCTTCGTCGTCGGGATCATCGACACATCCACCGGGACAAGAGATCTGACCAAGCTGTCCGGGCTGGGCCGAAGGATGCCGATGGTCGCCGCGATGGCCGTCGCCGCCGCGATCTCGATGGCCGGGATTCCGCCGATGCTCGGGTTCGCCGCGAAGGAGGCGGGCTACGCCGGATTGCTGGACGGCGGCACCTGGGGTCTGGCGGCGACCGCGGTCATGGCCGTCGGCTCGGCGGTGACGGTCGCCTACAGCGCCCGCTTCCTGTGGGGGGCGTTCTCCCACAAGCCGGGGGTCGTCGCGGTCGAGCCGAAACCGGCATCGGTGTGGATGACCGGGCCGACCATGCTGCTGGCCGTGCTCGGGCTGGTGCTCGGCATCGCGCCGCAGCTGCTCGAACCACTGCTGCAGTCGTACGCCCAAACCGCCGGGCCGACCCACGAGGGCGCGATGGCGCTCTGGCACGGTCTCGAGCTGCCGCTCGCGCTATCGGCGGCCGGCTGGCTGGTCGGTGCCGGCATCTACGCCGCGCAACGGAGCAGGGAGCGGCGCAGCGAGATCGCCCGTCCCGGCGGCGATCCCGGCACGGCGTACCGGGCGACCACCCGCGGAGTCGACTCGCTTGCCGACGGTGTCACCACGGCCACCCAGCGCGGTTCGCTGCCGGTCTCGATGGGCGCGATTCTGCTGGTGCTCGTCGCCTTCCCGGGCACCATGCTGATCCAGGCCAACACCGCCCCGACGGATGTCGAGGTGCTGGGCGAGCCGGCGCAACTGGTGCTGTCCCTGGTGATCCTCGGCATCGCCGCGGCGACCGTTCGGGTGACCCGAGGACTCACCGCCGTGATGATGGTCGGCGGCGTCGGGTACGCGATTGCCGTGCTGTTCATCCTGCGCGGTGCGCCGGACCTCGCTTTGACCCAGATCCTGGTCGAGACGGTCACCCTGATCGCGGCCCTGTTGGTGCTCACCCGGCTGCCGGACCAGGCGTTGTACGCCAAGCACAAGGGCAACGGCTTCCGCGCCGTCATCGCCGTCGCCGCCGGCGCCCTGATGACCGCACTCGCCCTGATCATCCCCGGCACCCGGACCGCGACACCGGTCTCGGCCGACCTGGCCGGCCCCGCCGTGGAGTTCGGCGGCGGCTACAACATCGTCAACGTGATCCTGGTCGACGTGCGCGCCTGGGACACCTACGGCGAGGTCACCGTGCTGATCGCGGCCGCGACCGGTGTCGCGTCGCTGATCTTCCTGGTCAAACGCACCGGACGAACGCCGCGCCGGCCGACTGCCGTCGCCAATCCGGTGAAGCCGCAACAGCCCTCGCCCTGGCTGGCGACCAACTGGATGCCCCGCCGGTCGCTGCTGCTCGAGGTCGTCACCAGGATGATCTTCCACATCATCGTGGTGTTCTCGGTCTACGTGCTCTTCGTCGGGCATGACGAACCCGGCGGCGGTTTCGCGGCCGGGCTGATCGTCGGCCTCGCCCTGGCGTTGCGCTACATCGCCGGCGGTGCGTTCGAACTCGGCGAAGCGGCCCCCTGGGACCCGGGCATCCTGATGGGGATCGGCCTGTTCATCTCCTCGGCCACCGCGGTGTACGGGGTCATCGCCGGCGGCGCAGCCTTGCAGTCGACCATCCTGAAGGCAAGCGTGCCGGTGCTCGGCGATCTCAAGTTCGTCACCTCGTCGATCTTCGACATCGGGGTGTACCTGATCGTCATCGGCCTGGTGCTCGACGTCCTGCGGGCGATGGGCGCCGAACTCGACCGGCAGGGCGTCATCGACCGGTTCGACCTGGGTGACGGTTCGACCGCCACCAAGGGCACCGCGGGCGCGCGGCAGGCGAGCCGATGACCACCAACCTCGTCCTGGCCATCACCATCGGTGGCCTGTTCGCCGCCGGTGTCTATCTGATGCTGTCGCGCAACCTGATCCGGGTCATCCTCGGATTCCTGCTGGCCGGGCACAGCGTGAACCTGCTGTTGCTGTCCACCGGTGGCAGCGGTTCGCCGCCGATCGTGGGTGAACCGAACAACGGCGAGCCGATGGCCGACCCGATCCCGCAGGCGCTGATCCTCACCTCGATCGTGATCAGCCTGGCGGTTTCCACCTTCCTGTTCGCGATGGCGTACCGGAACTACATCTTGACCAGGGACCCGGAGATCGACGACGTGTTGGAGCCGGACGAGTTCGCCGACGCCGAGGCGGGGGCGGGGGACGAATGACCTGGCTGCTGCCGATGGCGATCATCCTGCCGATCACCGGTACCGCGCTCACCCTGGTGGCGAGCCGGCGACCCCGTGTCCAGCGGGCGATCTCGGTCACCGTGCTGTCCATCCAACTGGTCGTCGAACTCGTCATGCTGCTGCAGGTCGGTCGGGACGGACCGCTCGTCATGCACATCGGCGGCTGGACGGCGCCGCTGGGCGTCACCCTGGTCGCCGACGAGTTGGCCGCGTTCATGCTGGTGGTCTCGACGATCGTGTCGCTGGCGGTGCTCGTCTACGGCATCTCGCAGGGCATCGCCGACCGCGAAGTCGGGCCGGAGGTGCCGATCTCGATCTTCCACCCGACGTTCCTGATCCTGGTCACCGGTGTTTCCAACGCCTTCATCGCCGGCGACCTGTTCAACCTGTTCGTCAGTTTCGAGATCCTGTTGACCGCCAGCTACGTGCTGCTCACCTCGGGCGGCACCCGGGAGAGGCTGCGCGCCGGCGCCCCCTACATCGTGGTCTCGCTGCTCTCGTCGCTGATCTTCCTGTCCGCCATCGCGATGATCTACGCGGCGACCGGCACGGTGAACATGGCCGACCTGTCGGGGAAGCTGGCCGCCCTGCCGGAGGGGATCGTCGCCGTCCTGCAGGCGCTGCTGCTGGTGGCCTTCGGGGTGAAGGCCGCCGTCTTCCCGATGTCCGCGTGGCTGCCCGACTCGTATCCCAGCGCCCCGGCCCCGGTCACCGCGGTCTTCGCCGGCCTGCTCACCAAGGTGGGCATCTACGCGATCATCCGGGTGCAGACCCTGCTGTTCCCGACCGGGTCGTACGCCACCCTGCTGATGATCGCCGCGCTGTTGACCATGGTGGTGGGGATTCTCGGTGCGATCTCGCAGTCCGGGATCAAGCGGATGCTGTCGTTCACCTTGATCTCGCACATCGGCTACATGCTGTTCGGCGTCGCGCTCGGTTCCGAGACGGGGCTCAGCGCCGCGATCTACTACGTCGCGCATCACATCCTCGTGCAGACCGCGTTGTTCCTGGCGGTCGGGCTTGATCGAGCGGGTGGCCGGCACCACCGTGCTAGCCCGGCTCGGCGGGCTGGCCGCAGCGTCCCCGGTGCTGGCGATCCTGTTCTTCATCCCGGCGATGAACCTGGCCGGGGTGCCGCCGCTGTCCGGCTTCCTGGGCAAGGTGGGACTCTTCGAGGCCGGCATCGAGGACGGGCGGGTGCTCGCCCTGATCCTGGTGATCGGCGGCGCGCTGACCAGCCTGCTCACCCTGTACGCGATCATCAGGGTCTGGGGCAGGGCCTTCTGGCGGCCGGTGCCCGAGGTCAGCGGGGCCGGCGCGGAATCCGATGCGCTGCAGACCGAATCGGGCCGGTCGCTGGCGGTCCGGCGGCGGGTGCAACGGGACAGCCAACGGCGCCGGGCGTCGGAGGAGGCCTCGCACCTGCCGATGGGGATGGTCGGTGCCACGACCGCCGTTGTCGCTGTCGGGTTGCTGCTGACCGTCGCCGCCGGCCCGATCTACGGCATCGCGGAGAAGGCCGGCGCGAGCCTCAGCGATCGCAGTGTGTACGTCAACGCCGTCCTCGGTTCCGGGGTGCCGGCGCCACCGGGCAGCACGGTGAACCAGGGCGAGACGGACGGCTCGACATCCACCGACGGGTCGACGGGTGGTGGCGGATGAGTCCGGTCCGTAGGCTCCGGGACAGAGCCACCGAGGTGCGCGGCGGCAAGATCCCGGGCAGTGGTGGGTGGACCCCGTATCTGCTCACCCTGGTCCTGCTGGTGCTGGTCTGGATGGCGCTGTGGGGCTCCGCCTCGCTCATCGTCATCCTGATCGGGCTGGTGGTCAGCGCCGTCATCCTGCTGCTGTTCCCGTTGCCCACCATGGTGTTCCGGTTCGGTGTGCACCCCTGGCGCACCCTGGTGCTGGTCGGCCGTTTCCTCTGGGACGTCGTGGTGGCCAGCATCCAGGTGGGGTGGCTGGCCCTTCGCCCGCGGTCGCCGCAACCGGAGGTCACCACGGTCCGGCTGGCCGGTGACTCCGACCTGATCGAGGCGCTGACCGGGTTGGCCGTGTCCCTGGTGCCCGGCAGCCTGATCGTCGATGCGGACGCCGAGACCCGGACGCTGACCATCCACGTGCTGGACGCGGAGCGCAGGACGATGGAGAGCTTCGGCGAGCAGGTGCTCGCCCAGGAGCAGCGGATCCGGCTCGCGCTCGGCGACGAGTCCGTCAATGACAGCCCACCTTCCCCCCGCCCTGGCGGGGTTCGGTCGCCCGCTGCCGAGCGCGGCAGCCGCCGGGGCGGTGAGGCGAGGTGATGTGGACCGTGGTCGTCGCCGGCGTGATGTTCGGACTCGGCGCCCTGTTCGCGGCCGTCCGGCTGGTGCGCGGACCGACCCAGATCGACCGCGCCGTTGCTCTCGACGTCATGTTGGCGATCGTGGTGGGCGTCATCGTGCTGACCGCTGCGGTCTCCGGCAGCTCGATCACCCTGGTGATCGCTGTTGTCGTGTCGTTGCTCGGTTTCCTCGGGTCGGCCAGCCTGGCCAAGCTGCTGCCGAGGGACCGGCAATGAGCACCATCGACATCATCGCCTCGGCGTGCCTGATCCTCGGCGCCTTCATGTCGCTGCTCGCCGGGATCGCGGTCCTGCGCTTCCCCGACACGATGAGCCGCATCCACGCGGCCACCAAACCCCAGGTACTGGGGATCATGCTGCTGATGCTGGGCGTCGGGCTCCGACTCGGGTCACCGGCCGTGATCGGCACCCTGGTGCTGATCGTGATCCTGCAGTTCCTCACGGCACCGGTGTCGGCGCACCTGACCGTCCGGGTGGCGTACCGCAACGCGCAGGACGACGACCCGACCCAAACCACCGATCAGCGGGCCGCCGCCGATGACGGCCCTGACCAGATGGCGCAGGCGTTGGCCGAGGAGACCGTCGCCGGGGGAGCGACGGAGAATTCCGGAGCACCCGCCGACGACGAGCGGTAGCGTCGGCCGGATGTCCGAGATCAACACGTCCCAGATCAACACGTCCCAGATCAACACGTCCGAGATCACCGCACTGTCCGACGGTTACGTCGTCGAGTACACCCGCAGCAGCCCGATGATGGCCACCTACATCGGTGTCCCCGGTGGTGAGGACCGGCTCGACGATCTGTCGCCGGCCGGCCTCGCCGAGGCCAACGAACTGGTGCTGCGCACGCTGCGCGACGTGCAGGCCGCTCCGTCGACCGGCACCGACGACGACATCGCCCGTGACGTGCTGGTGGAACGGCTCGAGGTGGCCCGAGATCTGTACGACTCGGGGTGGGCGCACGCTGCGCTGAACGTCATCGCCTCGCCGGTGCAGGACGTCCGGATGGTCTTCGACCTGATGCCGACGGAGACCGACGACGAGGTCGAAATCCTGGCCCGGCGGATGGCGGCCGTGCCGGCCGCGCTCGCCGGATACCAGGAGAGCCTGCTGGCCGCGGCGGCGGCGGGTCGGGTGGCCGCGCTGCGGCAGATCGACAAGTGCGCGATCCAATGCGACACCTACTCCGGGATCACCGGCACCGGGTTCTTCGCCGGGCTCGCCGAGTCGGTCAACGCCGACGGCCGGCGGGGAACGGCCATCACCGACGCCTTGACGGCCGGCGCCGCGGCCGCCGACGCCGCGTACGCCACCCTCGGCAGCTTCCTGCGCAGCGAACTCCGGCAGCACGCGCCGGAGAAGGATGCCGTCGGCCGTGAACGGTACGAATTGGCCTCCCGCGACTTCCTCGGTGCGGTGATCGATCTCGAGGAGACCTACGCCTGGGGCTGGTCGGAATTCCTGGCGATCGAGGCCGAGATGCGTGAGGTGGCCGAAAGAGTCGCTCCCGGAACGGGACCGGCCGGCGCGGCCGCCGCGCTGGACGCCGATCCCGAGTACCAGATCACCGGCCTCGACGCCCTGCAGTCCTGGATGCAGGACCTCTCCGACCGGGCGGTGGCCGACCTCGGCGCCAGGTATTTCGAGATCAACGACCAGATCAGGACTCTGGAATGCCTGATCGCGCCGCCCGGCGGTGGCGTCGGTGCCTACTACACCGGGCCGAGCGACGATTTCAGCCGACCGGGCCGGATGTGGTGGGCGGTCGAACCCGGTCGCGAGGTGTTCTCGACGTGGCGGGAGACCAGCACCGTCTACCACGAGGGCGTCCCCGGGCATCATCTGCAGATCGCGACGGCGGTGGCCCGCAAGGACACCCTCAACGACTTCCAGCGGTTGCTCGCCGGGACCTCGGCGCACGCCGAAGGCTGGGCGTTGTACGCGGAGCGGCTGGTCCGCGAACTGGGGTACCTGCGCAGCGACGGCCAGTTGCTCGGTCTGCTCGACTCGCAGTTGTTCCGCGCGGCCCGGGTGGTCGTCGACATCGGCATGCACCTCGAGCTGCTGATCCCGGTCGGCACCGGTTTCCACGAGGGCGAGCGCTGGACCAGCGAACTCGGGCTCGAGTTCCTGCTGACCAGGACGATCACCGACGCCCAGCACTGCCGCGACGAGATCGACCGGTACCTGGGCTGGCCCGGCCAGGCGCCGTCGTACAAGGTCGGCGAGCGGATCTGGCTGGCCGGCCGGGACGGCGCGCGGCAGCGGCACGGCGCCGCCTTCGACTTCAAGGCCTTTCATGCCGCCGCGCTGAACATGGGCGGGATGGGTCTGGACCCGTTGGCGAAGCGACTCGCGGTGCTCTGAGCCTCGTCACAACGCCTGGTGGCTGCGCTGATGGGCGAGGCTCAGGCCGTCGGCGGATCGAGCGGCAGATCCCGGCCCAGTACACCGAACGGTCGCGGGTCGCCGGTGAACCGGTAGTTGCGCAGGACGTCGGTGAAGCCGAGGCGACGGTAGAGCCGCCACGCGCGGTTCTCGCCCTCGGGCGTGGAAAGCAGCATCCGGCGTTCGGGACGTCCCGTTGCCAGTGCCCGGAGCAGGAGCTCGCCGAGCCCGTGACCCTGGTGCTCCGGATGGATGTGCAGTTCGGTCAGCTCGAAGAAGTCCGCAAGCTGCTGCTGCTCGTCGGCGCGTACTCCCCGGCGTACCTCGGAATACCACCACTGGCCCGGTGCACCCCGGTAGCCGTAGGCCAACCCGCGCACCCGCTCGTTCGGTCCGGTCGCGATCACGCAGGCGAAACCGCCCCGTTGGCTGTGTTCCTGCCAGAGTGCCGACCTGGCGTCGGCCAGATCGGGCGGATAGTGCATCGCGAGCAGATAGACGTCGATCAGTTCCGGGATCCGCTGCCGAAAGCCGGCCGGATCGATCACTGCCAACTGCGCGTCACCCGCGGCTCGCCGACCGTCCCGCTCGGCGTCCTGATCCCGGGCACGCTGCTCCCGGACGCCCCGTTCGGGCAACAGATCCATGACGTCATCAGATCACGTGAGGACAACCCAGCGGCAGGCGCAGGGCCGACTGGACGTGAGCACTTGCCGCCCACAACACACTGGCGAGACCATACGAACACGTGTACTATCGAACACAAGTTCGAACGTCGGAGAGGGACGCCATGTCGGTCAGTTCGGTCATTCACGATTCACGCTCGACAGATCGCGCGCTCGGCCTGTTCGACCCCGAGATGGCTCCGCGGATCCCGCGTCCACAGCGCGCCGTCGCGCACCGGCCGGCAGCGGCCGATCGTCGTTCACGAAGAGAAGGGTCGCGGGCCGTGCCGCCCATTCCGCAGGCCGCCAGGGATCTGCTCGCCGACGCCGCTCGCGGCCTGGGGCGCGCGATCGGTGCCACCGACGCCGCAGATCGTTACGCTGCAGCGCATCTCGCCGCGCTGCGGGCCGCGGCGGCGGTGCTCGCGGCAAGGGCCCGCCCGGTGCGCGGCCGCCGGGGGAGTGCCTGGGAGTTGATCTCCAAGGTGGCACCGGAGTTCTCCGAGTGGGCGGCGTTCTTCGCGGCCGGCTCGGCCAAACGGCAGGCGGCGGAAGCGGGTCTGGATCGATGGGTGTCGCCGCGTGAGGCGGATGACATGGTGCGGCAGGTCTCCGCGTTTCTCGACCTGGTCGACGAGGCGTTGGCCCCGCCGGTCCAGGATCAGCGACGGACCTTCTGACGGGACGATCTCATCAGCCGATCCAGCAGGGCATCGAAGCTCTGCGCGACCTCGCGGGCGCCTGCCGTCGGCCAGAGGTGAATCGGTACGCCGGCGCCCTGCGCCTGCTGCACGGCCGACCGATCGGGTAGCACGGGCGCGAGCACCAATGGCCCGAACAGGTCTCGCAGCTCGGCCAGGCGGTACTCGTGCTCGGTGACCCGTGGTCGGAATCGGTTGATCACCACGCCGAGCGGCTGCAGGGCGGGCCGATGCGCGAGCCGCTCGGTCTGCACGGCTTCCAGCGCGCGCTGCACACCGGTGACGGCGAACAGCGACGGCTCGGTGACCAGGACGGCGCGGTCAGCGGCGGTGAGCGCACTGCGGGTGAGCTGGCCCAGTGACGGCGGGCAGTCGACCAGCACCAGTTCGGGTGCGGGGTCGACCTTCTCCAGCGCGCCCGCCAGCCGGAACAGGGTCTTGGAGCCCGGGTCCGGGTGGTTGTGGTTCTCGGTGCGTTCGCTGCCCGGCAGGATCCGCAGCGTGTCGCCCCAGGACGACACCCGGATCACCTTGTTGATCACCTTGCGCGACGGGTCGTCGAGCACCTCGGCCACCGACCAACGCCGTCCGCCGGCGCCGCCGTTCATCCCCTCCGGCATCGGATCGACGGTGGTCGTCGCATTCATCTGGGGATCGAGATCGACCAACAGGGTTTCGACGCCGCGATGAACGGCCGCGGATGCAAGACCCAGCGTGACCGTGGTCTTCCCGACGCCGCCCTTGAGGCTGAGCACACTGGCTACCAACACCGGCCAACCGTACAGGCCGGGTGTGGCCATTCCAGGGATGGTCGGGGCGCGCCGATACGCTGCTGACGGACGGGTTTCCGGCCGGCGGCCGATCCGGTCCGAGCAAGCATCAGGAGGAGTCCGATGGTCGAACATCGCCGTCCGTTGGGCAGCGACCCGGTGGATCATGCGCTCGCCGAATTGATCGGGTCGACCGCTGCGACGGTCGTCGACGTCGGTGGCGGCAGCGGTACCCGGGCGGTCCCGCTGGCCATCCTCGGCTGCCGGGTGACGGTGGTCGACTCGTCGGTGGACGCCCTCGCGATCCTGCGTCGCCGGGCGCAGGACGCCGGAGTCGTCGAGCGGGTCACTGGTGTGCAGGCGGACGCCGATCAACTGGCGACGGTGGTCGCTTCCGGCGAGGCCGACCTGGTGCTCTGCCACCACCTACTCGAAGAAGTGGATGACCCGACCGCGGTCATCACAGCGTTGTCGGCCGCCGTGCGTCCGGGCGGGGTCGTTTCGGTGCTGGTCGCGGGTCGGCTCGGCGCTGTCGTCGGTCAGACGTTGATCGGCAGGTTCTCGCAGGCCCGGGCGATGCTGGTCGATCCGGACGGCCGGTTCTCGGCGACGGATCCGCTGCGCAGGCGGTTCGACTCCGACGGCATCGGTGCACTGCTGACCGACGCCGGCCTGACCGTCGAGTCGGTGAGCGGTGTCGGTGTGCTGTCCGGGCTGGTGTCGGGTGCTGCCATGCAGGCGCTCGCCGGTGCCGACACCGAGTTGGCGGGGCTGGAGGCGGTTGCCGCCGTCCACCCGGCCCTGCTGCAGATCGCGGCTGATCTGCACGTGGTGGCCAGGCGTCCGGCGAACTTCGGCTGAATGCGGGTACCGGGAACATGACGCATCGGGCCGATCCACACCGCTATGTCACCGCGGATCCGGCCGGGATCGACGACTCGGCGTGCACCGTCCTGCATGTCGACATGGACGCGTTCTTCGCCATGGTCGAGGTCCGCCGCCGGCCCGAGCTGCGTGGTCGGGCGATGATGGTCGCCGGAACCGGTGGCCGCGGGGTGGTGCTCTCGGCCAGCTACGAAGCCCGCGACTACGGCGTCCGCTCGGCCATGCCGACATCGAGGGCCCTGGTGCTCTGCCCAGGGATCGTCACCGTCACCCCCGATCAGGCTGCCTATGCCGAAGCCTCGCGGGCGGTGATGGGCATCTTCGCCGACGTGACGCCGCTGGTGGAGCCGCTGTCGGTGGACGAGGCCTTCCTGGACGTCTCCGGCGCCGGCCGCACCCTGGGTCGACCCGGCCGGATCGCGCAGCTGATCCGGACCCGGATCGCCGCCGAGCTGGGGCTGACCGCAACGGTCGGAGCGGCCGCCACCAAGTTCGTGGCGAAGCTGGCGTCCGGCCTGGCGAAGCCGGACGGTCTGCTGATCGTGCCGCCGGCCGACGTGCTCGGCCTGTTGCACCCGCTGCCGGTTCGGGCGCTGTGGGGCGTCGGGCCGAAGACGGCGACCAAACTCCAGTCGCTGGGGATCCGCACCGTCGGTGAGATCGCCCGGATGGAGCGCGATCAGCTGATCAGGGCGGTGGGCGCCGCCGGCGGCGCCCGACTCCACGACCTCGCCTGGGGCCGGGACGACCGGTCGGTGCAGACCGAGGTGTCGGAGTCGTCGATCGGCGCCGAGACGACCCTGTCGGTCGACACGGAGGATCTCGCGGCACTCAATCGGCTGTTGCTGGCGCTGTCGGAACGAACCACCCAGCGAGCCCGCAGGGCCGGGGTTCGCGGCCGGACGGTCAGCATCAAGGTGCGGTTCGACGACTTCTCGACGATCACCAGGGCGGCCACGCTGCCGCTGCCGACCGACCTCTCCCGGGGCGTCTACACGACAGCGAGGGAACTGCTCCGCCGGGTGCGGGCCAGCGGCACCGGTTCCGGCAAGGTGCGCCTGCTGGGAGTCCGGCTGGAGGGTCTGATCGCCGCCGGCGAGGTCGTCGAACAGCTCGAACTCGGTGCGCAGGAGCAGACCCCTGGATGGCGGGAGGCGCAGGGCGCGGTCGACCGGGTCACGGAAAGGTTCGGATCGACCGCGGTTCGCCCGGCCGCGTTGCTGGAAAGACCGCAAAACCTCTGATCTTCTACACAGTTGGGGTGAAAGAGTGTCTGTTTCGCCTCGTGCGCTAGTGGTCCGCGCGCACAACTCGTATCCTGGTCTCAGGTCGCCGGTTGGCGGTCGTAAGATGTGACCACCAATGCTGGTGGTCAGGTGCCGGGAGGAGGGGACCCATGCCGCTCTCCGAGCACGAACAGCGGATGCTCGACGAAATCGAACGCGCGCTCTATGAGGATGACCCTAAGTTTGCGACAAGTGTCAACGTCAGCCGTATTCGCCGCCGTCGCCCCATCGTCGCAGGTTGCCTGTTCGTCGCCGGGTTGGTCGCGCTGGTGGTCGGAGTGATCGCAACGCAGAGCTTCCTCGCCGTGGGCGTGGTGGTCAGCGTGATCGGCTTCCTGACCATGGTGGGTGCGGTCGGCCTGTTCGTCATCGGCCAGCCGAGCGCGCGGGCAGCCAAGGGTGTCGACAAGTCCGCATCGAAGGCGAATCCGTCACTGGGCAACCGGATGGAAGAGCGATTCCGCCGCCGTTTCGACGAACCAGGTCAGTAGGTTCCAACAGAAGCTTTCGGGCCGCGGCATCCAGGTGGGTGCCGCGGTTTTTTGCTGCCTCGACAACCATTTTGCTGCCTCGACAACCAACGGTGCCGGCGCATCAGGTAAGCCACCGCTTCAGGCCCGCCCACCGGGGTGTACTCAGTCCCGCCACCAGGATGGCCGCACCGACCGGGGGACCAGCCGCTCCAAGGGCGAGAGCGGGACGCTGTGATCCAGCTCCATCGCCATCGTCCGCGGCGCCGCACCCAACCCGGGCACTGCTCGTTCCAGGGTCGCCGTGGTGCTCCCGTCCCCCGGTCCGCCGGCGTCAGCGGCCGTCTGCGCATCGCCGCTGTACCAGCCCAGTTCGGCGCCGGCCACCACGGCCCGTAGCTCCAGTCGTCCTCGTTCGGTGAGGTGGGCGGCCTTGGCCAGGCGGTTGGCGGTGGATCGCGCCGACTCCGCCGGGTTGAGCCCGACACCGTGGTCGACCGCGAGGTCCTCGATCTCCCGCCAGGCCGCGGCCGCGGCGCCCGGGCCGCCTGCATCGGCGATGGCCAGTCGGTGTAGCCGGCGTCGCCTTCGGACCACCGTCGGGCCGCTGGCCGCCACCACCACCAGGACGAGGAAACCCAGTACCCACCACAACCCGGTCGGGATGACCGGCTCGTCCGCGGCGGTGCCGGTGGCCGCGGTGCCGGCCGTCGGCCCGGCCTGCGGAACCGGCTCCCGGCTCGGGACGTCGTCGCCGGTGCCCTGTGTCGGGATCGCACTGACGCTGACCGCGGTGCTCGGCGCCGCCGCGCCGGTGTCACTGAAGCCCTGCTGCCCACCCTGGCTGCCGTCCAGCGGCGTCGGATCGAACTGCACCCAACCGGCCGAGACGAACGGCACCTCCACCCAGGCGTGGGCGTCGTTGCTGCTGATCAGGTAGTTGCCGTCGGCGGTCTGGGTGCCCTGGGTGAAGCCGATCGCAACCCGGGCCGGCACGCCGACGGCGCGCAACATGATGCCCATGGCCGAGGCGTACTGCTCGCAGTAGCCCTGCTTGAGGGTGAGGAAATCGATGAGGGCGTCGCCGCTGTTGCCCTGCGGCACGTTCAACGAGTAGGTGAAGCCGTTCGCCGGGTCGGTGAAGTACGAGTTCAGGGCGCTCGCCTTGTCGAACGGTGTGGTCGCGTTCGCGGTGATCGAGGTGGCCAGGTCCACCACCTCGGCCGGCAGGTCGCCGGTCTCGGTGAGCAGACCGCCGCCGACCACCGAATCGGCACGTAGTTCGTCCGCGGTCGGCTGCGCCAGGCTGGCGGCGATGGTGTACGGCGCGGGAGCGAGCGGCTCCTCCCGGTGCACCGACTGCAGGGCCGGGTCGTACGACCATGCCGGATCGATGCCGGCCAGCGATGTCGTGCCCTCGTAGATCGGCAGGAACTCGTCGCGGTACGACACCGCCGACACGTTCACCAGTGCCTCGTCGGGCGTCGGGGGCGAGTCCGGCACCGGCCCGTCGGTCAGGTCGTCGATCGACCAGCCGACGCCGGGGGTCCACTGCTGCAACCCGATCGTCCGGAGGTACCTGGGGGTCGGCAGGCCCGAGACCACCAGCATGTCAACGGGTTCGGTACGTTGCAGATTGCCCTTGAGGGTCGCGAACGGCGACAGTCCGATGCCGGCGCTCGGCCCGGCATCGGTGCGGGGCAGCCGGCCGGCCGTTCCCACACCGGTCACCGAACCGGCAACCAACAGCGCGATCACCGTCGCCAGCGACGCCAGCCCGAGGCCGGTGACGACCTGGGCGACGCCGGCACCCGCTCCGATCCGACGACCGGACAACCCGCTTGCGACGAGCAACAGCGCGTACAGCATGGCCGGGGCGGCGAACGCCTCCCACGGCAGCATGCCCAGGTCGATCGAGGCCGGCACCGAATAGACGCACAGCAATGGCAGTGCCACCAAAGCCGGCGCCCGGCACACCGCGATCAGGATGTCGACGATCAGCGCGGTTGCCCCCACCGACAGGCTGATCAGGAACGCCAGCTCGGTGGACGGCGGGGCGGGCGAGATGGTCGTCCTGATCTGCTCCCAGGCGCCGGTCAGCAGGTCGCCGGCCTCGCCGAGTACGGCGCCGTTGGGGATGACGCCGCCGAAGCCGCCGGTGGTGAACAGCGCGGTCAGGGCGATGGCAGCGCCCGCGAGCTGCAGCAGGATCGAGACCGCGGCCGGCGCCCTTGCCAGCCGGGCACCGACGCCGACCAGCCAGATCACCATCACCACTTCGACTGTCGGCCAGAACCAACTGTCACCGCTGATCATCGGCGGGATGGCCAGCGAGGCGGCCAGCACCGAGACGGCGCCGAGCAGGGTCGGCACCAGGTGGATCGGCGGTGGCGGTGGCGGTGGTGGAGCGCCGGCAGGTCGGTCCGCCCCGGACATCCGTGCCGGGACCGTTCTCGGAGCCGCCCGACCTTCGTCCCGAGTAGCGGTACTCGGGGGTCCGAGCCGTGGGGTGGCCGTCATCGCGCCACCACCGGTGCTGGCAGTGCCGTCGGACGGTCGACCGGGCGGCCAAAGGCGATCGAGCTGCCGCACGCTCGGCTCCAGGCGAGGGCGAGACTCTCGCCGGACCCGATGGTCACCACCCGCCAGCCGGCCTGCTGTAGGAGCCCGCCGGCGCGTGGGTCGCCATGGGTGCCCCGCGGATCCCAGTCCCGGGTGTCCAGCATCAGGGCGATGCCGTTGGTGCCCCGGCGACGGGCGGCGATCAGCAGCCGGGCAGCCGGGAGGTCGAGGGCGCCGAGCACGGCGATCACCAGGCCGGAGCCGCGGACCGCCCGCGCGTTGAGCTCGCCGGTTGTGTCCGGCTCGACGACCGCAAGGGCGGCCAGCACGTCGTCCTCGATGTCCCGGCCGCTGGCGAGCAGCGCGCCGGTGTGGGTGGTGAGCTGCATCTGGTGGTCGTCGGTGAGCAGATGAAGACTGATCGAGGCGGCCAGCGTGACCGCGGTTTCCAGGCTCGACCGGGCGCCCTCGCCGGCGTGAGCGACGGCTCGGTGATCGAGCATCACCACCGCCTCGCCGTGCGAGACGGGCTCCTCCAGACGCACCATCAGTTCGTCATGCCTGGCGGAGGCGCGCCAGTGGATGGTCCGGATGTCGTCGCCGCTGCGGTAATGCCTGATCCCGACGTCCGGATCGCCGCCGGACGCGCCTGTCCTCGCCCGGTCCGATGCGGCGGATCTGGTGCCGGTGCTGCCCGGTACGCCGGACAGGTCGACGACGGTCGGCACCACCAGCACCTCTGTCCGAGTGGCCAGCGTGCGGTGTTCCTCCCACAACCCGAACGGATCGCCGACTCGGACGACAGGGGGTCCGAGCACGAACCGGCCGCGCCTGGACGCGGTGAGCGGGTAGTCGGTCTGGGCGCGATGACTCGGTCGCAGTGGCGGCACCAGGCACCGCACGCCGGGCGTCAGGTCAGCGGTGGGCCGCTCGGAGATCTCCAGAGTCGCGGTGCGACTCGAGCCGGAGTTGCCGACGGACAGCACCACGTGCCCCGTGGTGCCCGGGGCCAGGCGAACCGGGGTGACCAGGTGGGACGCCGTCAGCCGGAGCCGCCGCATGGATCCGGCCACCATTGCGATCACCGGCAGCACGGCGGCGAAGATCCCGATCCTGAGCAGGTCGCGCTCGTCCAGCACCAGGGCGCAGACGATGGCGGCAACGCCTCCCGCGAGCAGGCACCTCCCCCGGGTGGTCAGGCCCCGCGATCCGGGATGCGCCTGGTCGGCCCGGCGACCTCGCCTCCACGGCGCGTTCCCGGTCCTGGCCTTGCGGGTGGTTTCAGCCACCCCGGGGGACCCGGATCCGGCCGAGCAGCACCCGGACGACCTCCTCGGCGGAACGGTGTGACGCATGCGCCTCCACCGTCAGCAGCAACCGATGGGCCAACACCGGAACCGCCAGTCGTTGCACGTCGTCGGGCACCACGAACGGACGACCGTCCAGCGCCGCCGCCGCTTTCGCGGCGCGGGCCAGATGCAGCACGGCCCGGGGTGACGCTCCGAGTCGTACCTCGGGTACGGCCCTTGTCGCTCCGATCAGCTCCACGATGTACTGCCGCACCGGCTGCGAAAGGTGCACGGTGGCGACCGCGTCGATCAGGCCGGACACCATCGCGGCGTCGGTCACCGGGCGCAGCATCGCCAGCGGATCGACCCGGTCCCGATCGGACAGCATGGCGATCTCGGCATTGTGGTCGGGGTAGCCGATGGACAACCGCGCCAGGAAGCGGTCCCGCTGCGCCTCCGGCAACGGGTAGGTGCCCTCCATCTCCACCGGATTCTGGGTGGCGAGCACCAGGAACGGCCGGGCCAACGGATAGGTCGTCCCGTCGACGGTGACCTGACGCTCCTCCATGCACTCGAGCAGGGCCGACTGGGTCTTGGGTGAGGCCCGGTTGATCTCGTCGGCGACGACGATGTTGGCGAAGATCGGCCCGGGCCGGAATTCGAACTGCGAGGACTGCCGGTCGTAGATGCTGACCCCGGTGACATCGCTCGGCATCAGGTCCGGGGTGAACTGCACCCGGCTCACCGTCGAGTCGACCGTCCTGGCGAGCGATTTGGCCAGCACAGTCTTACCGGTGCCGGGGACGTCCTCGATCAGCAGGTGGCCCTCGGCCAGCACCGCGATGATCGCCAGTCGGATGACCTCGGGCTTGCCCAGCACGATCTGCGAAATCGCGGCGGCAATCTGCCCGCCGACCTGCTTGACCGCGTCCAGGTCCAGCGCGCCCGGCCCACCGTTCGGCGCGGCCGCACCGCCGCCTGGACCGTCCGCTCGTTCCAGGTCGACGCGCTGTGTCACCGTAGATTCCTCCAGACGGACTTCGCCCACGGCCGACTGCGCCGGGTGCCCTCAAGACAGTCTGCCAGGGGATGGCCGCAGCGTCGTTCGAGTTCGCCGGTTGCCCTGCGATCACCGAAGGCTTGAACAGGCCTGCCACACCGGTATGGCGTTTCCGCGATATCGCCATGAGGAACAAATCGGGCACGCCACGTCGGGTCCAGGACCGCTGACCTGGCAATACTGTCGCTGCGGGGGTGTTGTAGTCGCCCGACAGCGACAGATCTACCCCCCAGCACCTCTACCCCCCAGCACCCGCCCACCGCGCGAGTCCGATTCCGACTGAGACCGGACTGACGACCCACTGGACCTCCCCGACCGCCCCACTTCGACCCACTCACGCCCCAGTGGCGGAGAGCTCAGTGAGGCCCGCACCTCCGCGAAGCCGGTGACCTGCGGTGATGAGTCACCGGCAGGCGCTGCGGCGTGCGGTCGCACCGACGGGCGGTGAAGTGCGGGCAGCAGTCGGAATTTGACAGTCCGTGACGGCCCACTTCGACCCACCCCTCTGACGTGCACGAATCCCACGACACCCCCACCAGTTGGGGGACTTGGTGGACGCTGGTGGCAGAAAGTGGGTTAGAGTGGAGCAACTTGGAGAGGGTGGCCAGGTACGCCAACGGGATCGCCGAAGGGCCCTGAGAAATCAGGACCGGAAGGCCCCACCGGGATGGAGGTGGTCGGGATGCTCAAGGGCTTCTACGGCACCTACACACCCCGGATGGACGACAAGGGCCGCGTCACCCTGCCCGCCCGTTACCGCGAGTCCTTCGCCAACGGCGCCATGCTCGTGCGCGGTCAGGATCACTGCCTGTATGTGTTCACCCCGGAGGGCTTCGAGGAGTTCGCCGAGTCCGCGATCAACGCCTCGATCACCGACGAGAAGGCCCGCGGCTACCAGCGCTACATGCTGGCCAACACCGACGAGCAGCGCCCGGACGCCCAGGGACGGATCACCGTCACGGCACGGATGCGGGAGTACGCCGGACTCTCCAAGGATCTGGTGATCACCGGCATCGGCCTGCGGATGGAGATCTGGGACGCGGCCGAATGGGAGGCCTACGAGGCCCGGCAGGAGGCGGCGTACGCCGCTCCGGAACGGGGGCTACTCGACAGCTGACCAGCGGCCGTCCGCCCGGCGCAGCGACACACGTTGCACCGCAAGCAGGCTCCTGCCGCCCGGCCCACACCCGCAACGGCCCTGACACGACTTCCCCCGTGCCAGGACCACCGGCCCTGACACGACTTCCCCCGTGCCAGGACCGATGCGGGTGGGGACCAGGAATCAGGATCCACCCGGCGCCGCGAACCACACCCCAGATCGACAGTCCGCAAGACCAGCCCCACCCGTCGCACCACCCGTTCACCGCACCAGGAGAGAAGAGGCATCGATGGGGGGCAGTCCGGCGGACGGCGACAACCTCGCACCCGCGGCGCCCCAAGACGGCAATGACGACGTGACAACCGCACCCAGTGCGGGCGGCATGACGGGCGGCGGGTCGACCGGCGATGATCGCCAGACCCCGGACGGACATGTGCCCGTGTTGGTCCGCCGGGTCGACGAGCTGCTCGCGCCGGCCATCGAGGCCGCAACCCGTTCCGGCGCCAGCGATGTCGTTCTGGTCGACGCCACGCTCGGAATGGCCGGACACACCCTGGCGATGCTGGACGCGCATCCGGAGCTCCGGGTGATCGGCATCGACCGCGATCCGCAGGCGTTGCGCATCGCCGAGCGCCGGATCGAGGCAGCCGGCCTGGCCGATCGGGTCGAGCTGGTGCACGCCGTCTACGACCGGGTCGGCGAGGTGATCAGCGAGCGGGTCGGATCCGGCCGGGTGCAGGCGATCCTGTTCGACCTCGGCGTCTCGTCGGTCCAGCTCGACGAGTCCGACCGCGGCTTCGCCTACGCGCAGGACGCTCCGTTGGACATGCGGATGGATCCGACCAGCGGCATCACCGCAGCCGACGTGATCAACACCTATCCCGGTGCGGAGCTGACCCGGATCCTGCGCGAGTACGGCGACGAACGGTTCGCCGCCAGGATCTCCAAGGTGCTCGTCGTCGAGCGAGCGCGGCAGCCATTCACCACCAGCGCCCGGCTGGTCGAACTGGTCCGGGCGGCCATCCCCGCTGCCACCCGGCGTACCGGCGGCAACCCGGCCAAGCGCACCTTCCAGGCGCTGCGGATCGAGGTCAACGACGAGCTGGGCGCCCTGCGACGCGCCATTCCCGTTGCGCTGCAACATCTGTCGGTGGCCGGTCGAATCGTGGTGATGTCCTACCAGTCGCTGGAGGACCGGATCGTCAAGCGGGCCATCGCGCCGCTGACGGTCTCCACCAGTCCACTTGATCTGCCGGTCGACCTGCCAGGTCACGAGCCCGAATTCGCCTGGTTGACCAGGGGCGGCGCAGAAATTCCGAACGAGCACGAGATCCAGGCAAACCCCAGAGCCGCGTCCGCGCGGCTGCGGGCGGCGCAGCGCATCAGGGAGGCAACATCGTGACCACCACGTCCGAGCAGCCGGCAGCCGCCGACGTCGGGAGTAAGGCCGGCACCCACCAGCCGGCCTCGACGACTGCCTCCTCACGGCGCGCGTACGAGCGCCGCCAGCGTCGTCGGCAGAAGATGACCGCCACCAAGCTGGTCGGTCCGGGCAAGCCCGTCGCTTCAGCGCTGAACCGGGCTCCGTTCGTGGTGGTGCTGATCGCGCTGCTCGCCGGCGGCATTGCCGGGGTGCTCTACCTGAACACGATGACCGACGAGGCTGGCATGAGGACCTCGACGGCGAAGAGCAAGGCCACCGATCTGCGGCTGACGATCGAGGCATTGCAGCGGGACGTCGCACTGCTCGATGCGACTCCGCACATCGCCGAAGCCGCCGCCGCGCTGGGCATGGTGCCGGCCGGCGACTCGGCCATGCTGATGGTCGACGGAAACGGAACCGGGTCGGTGGTCGGCGAGCCGACTGCGGTGCCCGGCCCGGTGCCGCCGCCCGACCCGGCCGCTGAGGCCGCAGCCGCCGCCGCCGCTCAGGCCGCCGCCGATGCCGCCGCCGCGCAGGCCGCTGCTGCGGGTACACCGGTCGACCCGGCCGCCCAGGCTGCCGCTGACGCGGCAGCGGCTCAGGCGGCCACCGACGCGGCAGCGGCCCAGGCCGCAACGGACACCGCAGCGGCCCAGGCCGCCACGGATGCGGCGGCTGCTCAGGCCGCCACCGACGCGGGAGCGGCTCAGGCGGCCACCGACGCGGCCGCAGCGGCAGCTGCCGCCCAGCCGGACCCGAACGCCCAGACCGACCCGAACGCCCAGACCGACCCGAATGCGCAGGCCGACCCGAATACGCAGGCGGATCCGAACACCCAGACGCAGGGGGCCGGTCAGTGATGTGGTCAGGTAACGACCCCCGCGATCCGCGCGCCGCCTCGAACAGCACCGCCTCGAGTCGCGCCGCCGCCGAGCGTGGCTCGTCGAACCGCAGGTATGACGCCCGACCGGCACGCAGCGACGGGGCCGCGGATCGGCGCCCCGACCGGACGTCGGCCCGCAGCAAGCCGGCACCGGCAGCCCCCCGCACGGCTCGTTCGCCGCGCGCGCCCCGTCCGGCAGCTCCGGCCGGCAACCAGCGGCCGCCCGTCCGCCCACCCGCTCCGCGGCAACAGGCCTCGGTCCGCGGCCGCCGGGTTCGGCGCAGCCGCACGGCGGTCGGCAACCCGCGAATGCGCAGCCGGCTCGCCCTGATCGTGCTGCTCTCGATGCTGATGCTGGCCGGCGGCAAGCTGGTGATGATCCAGGCGATCGACACGTCCGACTACGCGGCCAAGAGTGAGGCGCAACGCACCCGGACGATCAGCCTGCTCGCCCAGCGCGGGTCGATCTCCGACCGGAACGGCACAGCGTTGGCGTTCACCGTCGAGGGGCGGGCCATCGCGGCGCGGCCGGCGTTGTTCACCGACGATGCCCAGCGTCAGGCGGTCGCCGCCATCCTGGTCTCCGACGTCGGCAACGGGCTGACCAGCGACGAGATCATCAGCAAACTGACGTCCGGCAAGACGTACGTCTACCTGGCCCGCAACCTGATGCCGGCGCAGGCGGACGCGGTGATGGAGAAGATCTCCGAGCTTTTCGACAAGGACCATCTCGACGCAGTCGTCACCGAGCGGCAGGACCTGCGGCAGTACCCCGATGGTTTCGCCTCGGCCGCGCTGGTCGGCGGCACCGACTATGACGGCAACGGCCTGTCCGGGGTAGAGGCGAAGTACGACACCAAGCTCTCCGGTAAGGACGGCGAGCGGGTGGTCGACGTGGATGCCAGGCACCTCATCATCCCGGGCAGTTCCCGCGACGAGGTGCCGGCCACCAATGGGGTGGACATCGACCTGACGATCGATTCGGACCTGCAGTTCACCGCGCTGCAGATGCTCACCAAGGCGGTCGACAACTCCAGGGCCAACTCCGGTTGCGTGGTGGTCATGCAGGTCGCCGACGCCCAGGTCGCGGCGATGGCCTGCTACGAACCCGGCAAGACGCCCAAGGAGACCGGCAACCGCGCGGTCACCGACGCGATCGAACCCGGTTCGGTGAACAAGGTGGTCACCTTCGCGGCCGCGCTGGAGAAGGGCCTGATCACCCCGACCACGGTGATGAACGTTGATGGATCGATCCCGGTCGGCGACGTCACGGTCAGCGACGCATGGGCGCACGGCCCGATCGATATGACCGCGACCGGCATCCTGGCGAAATCCTCGAACGTCGGCACCCTGATGATCGCCCAAAAGGTCGGCCAGGACGCGTTCATCGACATGGCGAAGAAGTTCGGCCAGGGGGTCAAGACCGGCATCCAGTTGCCGGCCGAGACGCCGGGCGTTTTCCCGGCACAGTCCTCGTGGTCGGTCAGCACCTTCGGCAACCTGCCCATCGGCCAGGGCGTATCGATCTCGTTGCTGCAACTCGCCGGGATGTACCAGGCGATCGCCAACGGCGGCGTGCGGATCGCGCCGACCATCATCGCCAGCACGGGCGTCAACGGCGAGATGACGCCGAACCCGCCGGGCGCCGCCACCCAGGTGATGAGCCCGACGAACGCGCGAACGTTGCTGGACATGCTCCGCGGCACCATGCAGGACGGTGACACGAACCACCGGGGGACCGCGCCGCAGGGCGCGATCACCGGGTACCAGGTCGCCGGCAAGACCGGCACCGCGCAGAAGGTCGACGAGGCGATCGGCGACTACTCGCAGACCGAGATCACCTCGACCTTCGCCGGAGTGGTCCCGGCCGACAACCCGAAGTACTCGGTGGCGATCATGATGGACGATCCGAAGGGCGACTCGCCCGCCGGAACCACCAGTTGCGCACCCCTGTTCCACGACATCGCCGCCTACGCGATGCGGGCGGCGGACGTGCCGCCGTCGGCCACCGAGGCGCCCGTCTACGACCTCTACGTGTCGTGACGGGCGGGTAGTCTTGCCGCCCGTGGCCCACTGCGCATCGATCGGCCCGACATGACCCACGCCAAGGGGTCGGCCAGGTCATTGCGCCCGGACCAGCCCGCAGGGGCATCCCTGGCGACGATCGTCGAACGTTCAGGAGCCGGGTTCGGGACGTCGGAGGCGTCCCGATCGGCAGCGTCGAGAGCAACACTGGTGCGGTTGACCGGCGTCACGCTGCGGGCACAGGACGTCCGGCCTGGTGACCTGTTCGCCGCGATCCCGGGCAGCCGGGCGCACGGCGCCACCTACGCGGCCGACGCGGTCGCCGCCGGGGCGGTGGCGGTGCTGACCGATCCGGCCGGCGCCGCGCAACTCGCGGACCTCGACGTCCCGGTGATGGTCGTCGACAACCCCAGAGCGACCCTCGGCGCGATCGCCACCGCCATCTACGGCGACCCCAGCCACGATCTCGCGGTCGTCGGGATCACCGGCACCTCCGGCAAGACCACCACCTGCTATCTGCTCGAGGCGGCCCTCGCCGCGGACGGCTCCCGGACCGGCCTGATCGGCACAGTGCAGACCCGGATCGACGGAGAGGTCGCGCCCAGTGCACTGACCACCCCGGAGGCTCCCGACCTGCAGGCGTTGTTCGCGGTGATGGCCGAACGTGGGGTCGACGCGGTCGCGATGGAGGTCTCGTCTCACGCGTTGTCCCTCGGCCGGGTGAGCGGAACCGCTTTCGCCGTCGGCGCTTTCACCAACCTGAGCCAGGATCACCTTGACTACCACCACGACATGGAGGAGTACTTCCGGGCGAAGAGTCTGCTGTTCGACGGACGCGCCGCCCGGCATGTGATCGACATCGACAATCCGTACGGGGCGAGGCTGGCCGCCGACCATGCCGACGCGCTCACCGTCAGCGGCGGCGGCGACCCGGCTGCGTCCTGGTGCGTGACCGGGGTCGACATCTCCCCGACCGGGGTCCAGCACGTCACCCTGCTCGGGCCGGCCGAACCCGGTGCGGAACGACCGACGGTGACCCTCGATCTGGCCCTGCCGGGTGCGTTCAACGTCTCCAATGCGGCGATGGCGATGGCCTGCATCGATGCGCTGGGCCGTGACGTCCAGCAGGCGGCGGATGCGCTGACCGGGGTGGTGGTGCCAGGGCGGATGGAGCGGGTGGACGCCGGGCAGGACTTCATGGCGGTGGTTGATTACGCGCACAAACCGGCCGCACTGGCCGCCGTGCTCGATGCCATCCGGGATGGCCTGACCGGCCGGCTGATCGTCGCCGTCGGGGCCGGCGGCGATCGGGACACCGGCAAACGGCCGCTGATGGGCGCCGAGGCCGCGCTGCGTGCCGACCTGCTGATCGTGACGGACGACAATCCCAGGTCCGAGCGGCCGGCCGAGATCCGCGCGCAGGTGCTGGCCGGCGCCCGCGCCGCGGGCGGTACCGGCGAGATCAGCGAGATCGGCGACCGTGGAGCCGCGATCAGGGCGGCCGTCGCGGCTGCCCACACCGGCGACGCGGTGGTGATCGCCGGGAAGGGGCACGAGCTCGGCCAGGAGATCGACGGTGTCGTGCACCCGTTCTCGGACCGGGAAGAGCTGATGTCGGCGCTCGTCCAGCGCCCGGGTCCGGCTAGCCTGCTGAGCGTGAACGACCCATCGACCGCCGCCGGAACCGCGACCGGGAGCCGCCCGTGATCGCCATGACCCTGGCGGAGGTCGCCGCGGCGATCGGCGTACCGGTCCCGGCCGGGCAGGGCGATGTCGTCGTGCGGTCGGTGGAGTTCGACACCCGCCGGGTCACGGCCGGCGCGCTGTTCGTGGCGTTGCGCGGGGAACACACCGACGGCCACGCGCTGGCACCGGCCGCCGCAGCCGCCGGCGCCGTCGCGGTGCTCGGCTCCGCTCCGATCGCCGGCGATCTGCCGTTGCTGCAGGTCGAAGTCGATCTCGCGGCCGCCGACGGCTCACCGACCGATCCGGCCGACGACGCCGGAAATCTGGCCGTCCTGCAGGCGCTGGCCGCGCTGGCGCATGCGTCGGTGACGGCGCTGGTCCGCCAGCACGGGCTGGAGGTCATCGGAGTGACCGGCTCGTCCGGCAAGACCTCGACCAAGGACCTGATCGCCGCCGTGCTGCGATCGGGCAACGCCGACTCCGATCCGGGCGCCGTGGTGGCGCCGCCGGAGTCGTTCAACAACGAACTCGGCCATCCCTACACCGCACTGCGCGCGGACGAGAACACCCGCTACCTGGTGCTGGAGCTGTCCGCCCGCGGGATCGGGCACGTCGCGATGCTGGCCGGGGTCGCGCCGCCGCGGATCGGTGCCGTGATCAACGTCGGGTCGGCACACATCGGCGAGTTCGGCTCGGTGCAGGCGATCGCGAAGGCGAAGTCGGAGCTGGTGTCCGCGTTGCCGTCTGCAGCCGACGGGGGCGTCGCCATCCTGAACGCCGACGATCCGCTGGTCGCCGCGATGGCAGCGGTCACGACCGCCGAGGTGGTCACCGTCGGCCGGTCGCCCGGTGCACAGCTGCGGGCCGAGAACGTCACCCAGGACGACGCTGATCGCGCCGGCTTCACCCTGATCACCCCGGAGGGGTCGGCGCAGGTGGCACTGCGGGTGGTCGGCGCGCACCAGGTCGGCAACGCCCTGACCGCCGCCGCGGTCGGCCGCGCCGTCGGCCTCTCGGTCGAGGCCGTCGCCGCCGGGCTGAGCGGTGCGCAGGCCTCGTCCAAGTGGCGGATGCAACTCACCGAGCTGGCCGGCGGCATCACCCTGGTCAACGACGCCTACAACGCGAACCCGCATTCGATGAAGGCCGCTCTCCGCTCGCTGTCGATCATCGGCCGTGGCCGGCGCTCCTGGGCGGTGCTCGGGGAGATGGCCGAGCTCGGCCCGGAGACCAACAGCGCCCACGACGAGATCGGCCGGTTGGTGGTGCGGCTGGGCATCGAGCGGTTGATCGTCGTCCAGGGTCCCGGCGGGGCGACCGGCGCGGCCGTCGGCGGCCGGACCGGGGCCCGCGCCCTGCACCTGGGCGCCCATCTGGAAGGGTCGTGGGGCGGCGAGTCCGAACTCGTCGCGAGCATCGATGATGCGGTCGAGATCCTCGAGTCCGAGCTGGCGGAGGGAGACGTGGTGCTGGTCAAGGCATCCCGGTCCGCCGGTCTGGAGCGGGTGGCACTGCGGCTGATCGCCGATCTCGGCGAGGCAACCCCGAACCCTCAGCGGGTACTCCAGCCGCATCGCCCGGTCGGCGACGGTGCTGCCCGGTGAAGTCGATCCTGATCGCCGCGATCGTCTCGCTCGGCGTGTCCATCCTGTTCACCCCGTACCTGATCCGGATCTTCTCCAAGCAGGGCTTCGGCCAGGAGATCCGGGAGGACGGGCCCGCCCACCACAAGAAGAAGCGTGGCACCCCGACGATGGGTGGCACCGCGATCATCATCGCGATGTGGGCCGGATACCTGGTCTCGGTCGGCATCGAATGGTTCAGCGGTGGTGTCGGCCCGACCTCGTCGGCATTGGTGTTGCTGTACCTGACCACCGGGATGGGACTGGTCGGGTTCCTCGATGACTTCATCAAGATCCGTAAGCAGCGCAATCTCGGACTGAACAAGCGGATGAAGTTCCTCGGCCAGACGTTCGTCGCGCTGACCTTCGGCGTCGGTGCGTACTTCGTGCTGCAGAGCTATGACCTCTCCGACGGGATCACCCTGTCCTACACCAGGGAGCTGGCGTTCTTCTCGCTCGGCGCCGTCGGATTCGTCATCCTGGCCTGGCTGCTGATCGCCGCCTGGTCGAACGCGGTGAACTTCACCGACGGCCTGGACGGGCTGGCGGCCGGCTCCTCGGTGATGGTGCTGGGCACCTACGTGGCCATCGGGTTCTTCCAGTTCCGCAACGCCTGCTGGACGGTGCTCAGCGACGCCGCCGCGGCGGGTTGCTACGAGGTGAAGGATCCGCTGGACCTCGCGGTCGTCGCCGCGGCCGCGCTCGGCGGCTGCATCGGGTTCCTCTGGTGGAACGCCCATCCGGCCCGGATCATGATGGGCGACACCGGTTCGCTCGCCCTCGGCGGGTTGATCGCCGGACTGTCGATCCTGACCAAGACCGAACTGCTGCTGGTGGTGATCGCCGGCCTGTTCGTGGTGGAGATGCTGTCGGTGGTGATCCAGATAGCGGTCTTCAAGACCCGGCACGTCCGGGTGTTCAAGATGGCCCCGTTCCATCACCACTTCGAGCTCTCCGGGTGGGCCGAAACCACGGTGATGGTGCGGTTCTGGTTGCTGGCCGCGATGTCGGCGGCCCTTGGTCTCGGCCTGTTCTACGCCGAATGGCTGTCCCTCACCGGCGGTTGATGCGGGTGGTTTCAGCGAACGATCCGAAGGACGAGCGGTGGGCGGCGGCCGCGGCCAGGTTGGCCGCCGTCGGTCTGCCCGAACCGCCGCCGGCCCCTGGGCGCAAGCCGCGTCCCGACGAAACCGCACCGCCGGCGGAACGCCCGGAACGCACACCTGCCTGGTCGCCGACGTTCTGGAGGCGGGAGGAGCTGGACGCCAGCGCGCGTGCCGGGTTGACCGCGGTCGCCGCCCTGATGCGGCACCGGATGACCGATGAGCAGGCCGCCGCGACGGCCGAGATGATCGCGAACTTCAGTTACTCGTCCCCGGCCCGGCCGCGTCGTCGCCGGCGGCCCACTGGTGGGGTGACCGACGAACCGCCGGCCGGCCGGCCGCGCAGGTCGGCGGCACCCGTGCCGGCTCCGACGCTCCCCACCGCCGGCGACCTGGTGCTGGCCGCCGGCGTCGGGGTCACCGGGCTGCCGGTGGTCCGCTACCTGGCCGGCACCGGCGCCGCGGTGGTGGTCAGCTCGAACCGGCCGCCGCCACCGGAACTGGCGGCGATCCCGGGCGATGTCACCTTCGCCGGCGATCTGCAGGCACCGCCGGACGGCACCACCCTGGTGGTCACCTCGGCCGGCATCCCGCCAACGAACCCGCTGCTGGCCGCCGCCGCCGCGGCGGGGATCGAGGTGATCGGAGAGGTCGAGCTGGCCTGGCGACTCGATCAGGCGAGCGGCTCCCCTCGGGACTGGCTGGTGGTCACCGGCACCAACGGCAAGACGACCACCACCGGAATGCTCGAGTCGATCCTGCGGGCGGCCGGCCACCGGGTGACGGCCAGCGGCAACATCGGCTGGCCGGTGCTCGAGGCCGTGCTGGCCGGCACCGATACCCGGACCGAAGGGACCGAGCCCCGGCAGGACGTCATCGCGGTCGAGCTCTCGAGTTTCCAGCTGCACTGGGCACCATCGATCCGGCCGGCCGCGGGCGTGGTGCTCAACGTCGCCGAGGATCACCTGGACTGGCACGGGTCGATGGCCGCCTACGCCGCCGCCAAGGCCGTGGCGCTGACCGGCCGGGTGGCGCTGGCGGTGATCGACGACCCGGGCGCGGCCGCCCTGCTCGCCGCGTCCCCGGCCGGGCTGGCGGTGCCGATCCTGGGCGGCCGGCCGTTCCCCGGAGCGCTCGGTGTTCGGCACGAGATGTTGGTGGACAACGCCTTCGGCCAGGACGTCCTGCTCGAGGTCGATCGGATCCGGCCCGCCGGCGAGCACAACGTGACGAACGCGCTGGCCGCTGCCGGGCTCGCGCTGGCGATCGGGGTCTCCGGAGCTGCGGTGGCGGACGGCCTGCGGGCCTTCACCCCTGGCGGGCACCGCAACGTGCTGGTGGCCGAGCGCGACGGGGTGCGGTACTTCGACGATTCCAAGGCCACCAATCCGCACGCCGCGCTCGCCTCCCTGCAGGCCTACCGGCGGGTGGTGTGGATCGCCGGCGGGCAGCTCAAGGGCGCGTCCGTGGACGATCTGGTGCAGCGGATCGGTGATCGGCTCGGCGGTGTCGTCCTGCTCGGGCTGGACGCCCCGATCCTGCACGCCGCACTTTCCCGACACGCGCCGGATGTCCCTGTTCTCCATGTGCCTGGCAAGGACGATGACGTGATGCGCACAGTGGTCAGCGCGGCCTCGTCGATGGCCGCTCCGGGTGATGTCGTTCTGCTCGCACCGGCGGCGGCCTCGCTGGACATGTATGCCTCGTACGCCGCCCGCGGCAACGCCTTTGCCGCGGCCGCAAGGTCGTTGCCAGGGGCCGTCGCAGTCGAGGACGGCGCTGCCGGCGGGGCCGGTCGGTGAGCGTCACCGCACCGCCGTCGAAGTCCCGGACCAGGTCCACCCCGACCAAGGTTGCCGGCCGGGTGCGGCGCACCTGGGACTCGGTGCGAAAGCTCACCGGCGACTGGCTCGACCGGCCGATGACCTCGCTGCACCTGATCCTCGGCATCTTCGCGTTGATGCTCGGGTTCGGCCTGCTGATGGTGCTCTCGTCGTCGTCGGTGGCGGCGTTCCGCAACGGCGGTTCGTCGTTCTCGGTGTTCGCCAATCAGGCCACCTACGCGGCGCTCGGGTTGATCGCCTTCTGTGCCACCCAGTACCTGCCGGTCAGGCTGATGCGGTCGCTGTCCACCATCGCAGTGATCGTTTCGCTGGCCCTGCTGGTCGCCGTGTTGATCCCCGGCATCGGTGCACTGGTGAACGGTGCCCGCAGTTGGATCCGGATCGGCGGCTTCCAGTTCCAGCCGAGCGAGATCGCGAAGCTGGCCCTGCTGCTCTGGATGGCACACGTGCTGGCCGCCCGTCGATCCACCCTCGGGTCGCCCAAGGCTTTACTGATCCCGGTGCTGCCGGTGTTCGGGTTGATGGCCGGCCTGATCATGTATCAACCGGATCTCGGCACCACGGTCGCGCTGACCATCGTCTTCATGGCGGTGCTGTTCTTCGCCGGGGCGCCGTGGTGGATGTTCGCCAGCCTCGGGGCCGTCGGCATCGCCGGGTTGACCCTGCTGGCCTTCTCGGCCGAATACCGGCTGGCCAGGTTGCTGTCGTTCATCAACCCGGAGGCCCATCCGGACACGTCGTACCAGTTGTTGCAGAGCCTGTACGGAATGGGCAACGGCGGCTGGTTCGGGGTCGGGCTGGGGCAGTCCCGGGCGAAGTGGAGCTACCTGCCCAACGCCGACTCCGACTTCATCTTCGCGATCATCGGCGAGGAACTGGGCCTGATCGGCACCGGGATCCTGTTGCTGCTGTTCGCCCTGCTGGCCTACACCGGGTTGCGGATCGCCCGCCGCAACGTCGATCCGTTCGTCAAGATCGTCGCCTCGGCGTCCACCGTGTGGCTGGTCGGCCAGGCCGCGATCAACATCGGTTACGTCGTCGGCCTGCTGCCGGTGACCGGCATCCCGCTGCCGATGATCTCGGCCGGCGGGACGTCCCTGCTGATCACCATGGTGGTCTTCGGCCTGTTGGCCAACTTCGCCAGGCGGGAGCCACAGGCCGCCGCCGCCCTGCAGGCGGGCGGTGGCAACCGGCTCGCCAGTTTCCTGGGCCTCAAGCACGCCGACGGCAGCGGGACCAAGACGCCATCGATGCGGCGTCGGCGACGGGGGACCGCGACCGCTGTTGCCGGTGCGGCCGCTGCCGGCTCGGTGACCCGCCGCCGGACCCGTCCCGCTCCGGCCGAGAACAGCCGGCGCGGCCGACCTGCCCCGATCGCCCCGGCGCCGCCGAACCAGCGCTGGACCAGTGCGAAACGATCGACCGCCGACCGGGATCGCGCCGCCGATCAGCGTTCCGCCGCGCCGCAGCGACGCGGAGCGGCGCCGGATCCCCGGGTCGACCGGGGTCGTGCAGCAAGTCCGACACAGGCCCGTTCGGGACGATCCGGCGGCGCCGCAGCGAACTCGGCGCAACGACATCCCCGCCGGTGATCCGCGGCGGGGAGATCCCGGGCGCCGAGGCGGCCGACCGGCTCGACGGGGCGGCGAGTGAGCAGTGTCCTGCTGGCGGGCGGCGGGACCGCCGGGCACATCGAGCCCGCGCTCGCGGTTGCCGACGCCCTCGTCGCGATCGACCCGACGATCCGGATCACCGCGCTCGGCACCGAACGCGGGCTGGAGACGACCCTGGTGCCGGCCCGCGGTTACGACCTGCAGCTGATCCCCGCGGTCCCGTTGCCCCGCAAGCCCTCCACGGATCTGCTGACCCTGCCCGGCCGGATGCGCGGGGCGATCAAGGCGACCCGGGCGATCATGGCCGAGCGGGAGGTCGACGTGGTCGTCGGGTTCGGCGGGTATGTCGCCCTGCCGGCCTACCTGGCCGCCCGCGGCCGGGTGCCGATCGTGATCCACGAGGCCAATGCCACGGCCGGCCTGGCCAACAAGATCGGCGCGAGGTTCGCGGTGTCGATTGCCGCCGCTGTCGATTCGTCCGGCCTCAAGGGCGCGAAGGTGGTCGGGAACCCGGTGCGGCGCAACCTGTCCGAACTCGACCGGGCCGGTCTGCGGGCGTCGGCGCGGGAGTTCTTCGGCCTCGATCCGGACGCGCCGACACTGCTCGTCTTCGGTGGCTCGCAGGGTGCGGCGCGGATCAACGCCGCGCTCGCCGCCGCAGCGCCCGACCTCGCCGAGACCGGTATCGGGGTGTTGCACGCCTACGGCCGGAAGAACGAGTTCGAGCTCCCGACACCGCTGCCGGCCGGTCCGCCCTACGTTGCCGTCCCGTACCTGGACCGGATGGACCTGGCCTACTCGGCGGCCGACATGGTGCTGGCCAGGTCGGGGGCGATGACGGTCGCCGAGATCGCCGCCGTCGGCCTGCCGGCGATCTACGTCCCGCTGCCGCACGGCAACGGCGAACAGCGGCTCAACGCCTCGGCCCAGGTGGCCAGCGGCGCGGCCGTCATCATCGATGACGCCGACCTGGATCGGTCCGCAGTGGTGGGCACGGTGATCCCGTTGGTGATCGACGGGATCATGCGGGACGGGATGACGGCCTCCGCGGCATCGATGGCCGCCCAACGCGCCGACGAACTGGTTGCCCGCATGGTCCTGGACGCCATCGCCGGAGCCGGGCGATCGGGCTGATGGTGATGCAATGAGCACGCAGCGGCCGACACCGGTGACGGCGGACGGGGTCTCGCTGGAACGGGCGCACCTGGTCGGGGTCGGCGGGGCCGGCATGAGCGGCATCGCCAGGATCCTGGCCGACCGCGGGTACGCCGTGTCCGGCTCCGATGCCCGGGATTCGCCGATGCTGGCCGGACTGGCCGCACGCGGTGTGGTGACCGCGGTCGGTCACGACGCGGCGAACCTGCAGCTGATCGCCGGCGGGCCGACGGCCGTCGTGGTCTCGACCGCGGTGCGACCGGACAACCCGGAGGTGGTGGCGGCCCGCGAGGCCGGAATCCCGGTGGTGCGGCGGGCCGACGGACTGGCCGCCCTGATGACCGGCTACCGCGGCGTCTGCATTGCCGGGACACACGGTAAGACGTCGACCACCTCGATGCTCACGGTTGCCCTGCAGCAGGCCGGTCTCGACCCGTCGTTCGCGATCGGCGGGGAGCTGACCGGTTCCGGGCTCGGCGCCCACCACGGCGAGGGGGACATCTTCGTCGCCGAGGCCGACGAGTCGGACGGCTCTTTCCTCTCCTTCGCGCCGCACGGGGCCGTCATCACCAACCTCGAACCCGACCATCTGGACCACCACGGCACCGCCGAGGCCTACACGGCGGTGTTCGACCAGTTCGTCGACCGGATCGAACCCGGCGGGTTCCTGGTCGCCTGCATCGACGATCCCGGCGCGGCGGCGTTGGCCGATCGTTCCGAGCGGCGGCGGCTGGTCTCCTACGGCCGTGCACCCTCCGCGACGGTACGGCTGCTCGATCATCGGCCGAGCGGTGCGCCGGTGGTGCTGGTCGACGACCGCGAGATCGAGCTGGTGCTCTCGGTGCCGGGTGACCACATGCTGCTCAACGCCGTTGCCGCGCTCGCCGCCGGCGTCGAACTCGGTGTCGATGCCCAACTGATGGCCGAGGGGCTGGCCGCCTACACCGGGGTGCGGCGCCGGTTCGAACACAAGGGCGCGGTCGGCGGGATCACGGTGTACGACGACTACGCACATCACCCGACCGAGGTGGCGGCGCAGATCGCCGCCGCCCGCGGCGTTCTCGACATCGGGGCCGGCGACGCGAGTGCGGCCCGCCGCCGGCTGGTGGTCGTTTTCCAACCACACCTGTACTCCAGGACGGAAACATTCGCCGACGCGTTCGGTGTCGCCCTCGGCGGCGCCGACCTGGTGGTCGTGCTCGACGTCTACGGCGCCCGGGAGGACCCCCGACCGGGGGTGACCGGTGAGCTGGTGGCCTCGGCCGTCCCGGACGGCGGCGCGGCGGTGCTGTACCACCCCAATCGGTCCGACGCCGCGTCCTTCGTGGCCGGTGTGCTGGAACCGGGCGACATCGTGATCACCATGGGCGCGGGCGATGTCACCGCGATCGGCCCGGAGTTGTTGACCCTGTTGGAGGCGACATGAGTACCGCGACGACACCCGGCACCCGCCGGTCCGAGCCGGACACGGAGTCCGCGGCGAAGCGGGATCGCTCGGGCCGCGGTCGGGCGCGCAGCCGCGGCGGTTGGTGGACGCGTCGGCGCAAGGCGCCGCGCACTCGGGTCGCCGCTGAGCCCGGCAAGCGCCGTCGCTGGCCCTGGCTGCTGGCCATCGCGCTGGTGCTCGTCCTGCTGGCCGGTGCGGTGTATGCGGTGTTCTTCAGCCCACTGCTCGGGGTCAAGAGTGTGACAATCGCCGGCGCCCCCGCCGAACTCACCGCCAAGGTCCAGGCGGTCGTCGACGTGCCGGACGGGACACCGTTGGCTCGCGTCGATCTCGATGCGATCGCCGCGAGCGTCGAGTCCGTGCCGGAGGTCGCCGAGGTCGAGGTTGCCCGCAGCTGGCCGGACACGCTGGCTATCGACGTGGTGCCGCGGGTGCCGGTGGCGGTCACCTCCGCCAACGGCCAGTTCTGGTTGCTGGACGCACAGGGCGACCCGTACCTCTCGGTGTCGGCGCCGCCCGCCGGGATGATCACCGTGCAGCTCGTCGCGCCCGGCACCGGCGACCCGTCCACCAGTGCGGCGCTGGCGGTTGCCGCCTCGCTGAGCGAGCAGTTCCGCCCGCAGGTGGCGATCGTGTCCGCGCGGACCGCCTTCGACGTGGAGTTGACCCTGGTCGACGGGAAGCGGGTGATCTGGGGCGAGGCCACCGATTCCGCACAGAAGATGCAGATGCTGCCGGCGCTGTTGGCCGCTCAGGAGGGCACCGAGTACGACATCACCGACCCGTCGCTGGTCACCGTGCGCTGAGCGCGCGCTCTCCGGGACCGAGAGACACCAGTGACCACCACCGATCCGACCGCACCGGGCGGCGATCCGCCGGCGAGTTTCGAGTCCCGCGATCCGGTGACGGATGCGGTGATCGGGAGCCATCGCGTCCATACCGCCGCCGAGGTGAACGACGCGGTGGGCAGGGCCAGGGCGGCCGCGGAGTTCTGGTCGGCACTGAGCTTCGACGGGCGATCCGACCGGCTCACGGCCTGGGCCGGCGCGTTGACCCGCCGACGCAAGGAGCTCGCCGAGCTGATCCTGGCCGAGACCGGTAAGCCGCGCTCCGATGCCCAGCTGGAGATCGTCATCGCGATCGAACAATTGAGCTGGGCGGCCAAGAATGCCGGGAAGGTGCTGCGGACCAGGAAGGTCTCATCCGGGCTGCTGGGCGGCAACAATGCCGCGACCGTGCAGTATCTGCCCTACGGCGTGGTGGGGGTGATCGGGCCGTGGAACTACCCGGTGTTCACCCCGATGGGCTCGATCGCCTGCTCCCTGGCAGCGGGCAACACCGTGGTCTACAAGCCGAGTGAGTTCGCGCCGGGCGTCGGCCGGTTCCTGGTGCAGACGTTGAGCGTGCTGGTGCCCGAGGCGCCGATCCTGCAGCTGGTCACGGGTTTCGGCGACACCGGAACCGCGCTGTGCCGGGCAGGTGTCGACAAGATCGCGTTCACCGGCAGCGCCGTCACGGCACGAAAGGTGATGCACGCCTGCGCCGATGGTCTGGTACCGCTGGTCGTCGAGGCCGGTGGCAAGGATCCGCTGCTCGTCGACGCCGACGCCGACCTCGCCGCCGCCACGGAGGCGGCCGTGTGGGGTGGCCTGGTCAACGCCGGCCAGACCTGCGTCGGCGTCGAGCGGATCTATGTGCACCAGCAGGTCTACGACGAATTCGTCGACCGGGTCGTCGCGCTGGCAGGGCAGCTGCGGGCCGAACCGGGCGGCAAGATCGGGCCGATGACGACACCAGGCGGTCCGGCGGTGGTGCGTCGCCATGTCCGGGATGCGTTGGCGCACGGCGCAAGTGCGGTGGTCGGCGGTGAGATCTCAGGTGTCGACCGGTTCGTGCAGCCGTCGGTGCTGGTCGACGTGCCGGAGGACGCGCTCGCCGTGCAGGAGGAGACGTTCGGTCCGGTGCTGACCATCGCCGCGGTTCCGGACATGGACGAGGCGGTTCGATTGGCCAACGCCTCCGCTTACGGCCTGGGGGCGAGCGTCTTCAGTCAGCGCCGCGGAAAGGAGATCGCCGGGCGGCTGCAGACCGGCATGGTGTCGGTGAACTCGGTGATCGCCTTCACCGGTATCCCGGCGCTCCCGTTCGGCGGTGTGAAGCAGTCCGGGTTCGGCCGGGTGCACGGCGCCGACGGACTGCGGGAATTCGCCACCACCAGAGCCGTTGCCCGGCAACGCTTCGCTGCGCTGCTCAGAGTGGCAACGTTCGCCCGGACGGCGCGTGTCGATCGTGCCTTGGCCACCATCAGCACTGTGCGCCGCGGAGGGCGGCGTGCCTCGCGGGCGGCAGACCGCCGCTGATCGTCAGCGCGCCAGGGTCAGGAAGACCTCGAGGGTCTCGCGCTGGATGGTGACCAGATCACGGGTCTCGCCGACCTCGATCCAGCTGCCGAACGAGGTGATGAACACCGAGACGACGAGTTCGGCCGCGAGGCGCGCCGGCAGGACGCCCAGACCGTGCGCGACCATGGCCTCGGCGAGCACGCCGGTGAGGTGGCTCATCTTGAGCAGCTCGCGTTCCTGGAGTGCCTGATTCGCGGCGATGATCGCGTTCCTGATCCGCGGGAATTCGGGACCGCGGGCGTCCTGCAGGGCGCGACAACCCGTTTCGAGTGCTGTCGACACCAGCTCGATCGCCGACGAGTGGGCAGGCGCCTGCACGACGGCATCCACGAAGGCGGCCTGAAGTTGCGCTTCGCCGGCGAACAGCACCTCGCGTTTGTCGGCGTAGTGACGGAAGAACGTTCGCTCGGTCACGCCCGCCCGGTCGGCGATGTCGGCGACGGTGGTGGCGTCGAACCCGCGTTCGGCGAACAGTTCGATCGCCGCCTGCTGCAGGCGGCCCGGAGCCCCTGGTTCCCACCGTCCCATCGCTCGATCCTAGGTGATGTCGGTGACTGACATCGAGTGCTACCTTGGTGATGACAGTTACTGACATCACGAAGGAGAGTTCCATGCGGGTATTCGTCACCGGGGCATCCGGCTTCATCGGCCGGGCCGTCGTCCCGGAACTGCTGGCAGCGGGTCACCAGGTCGAAGGCCTGGTCAGGTCCGACGCCGCCGCAGCCGCCCTGACCGAACAGGGCGCCACCGTGCGGCGTGGCGACCTCGACGACCTGGCGGGAATCCGCGCCGGAGCGGAGAACGCCGACGGCGTCATCCATCTCGCCAACAAACACGACTGGGCGAACCCTGACATCTCCAACCGGGCCGAGCGCGGCGCCGTCGAGACGATCAGCCAGGCCCTTGCCGGATCGGATCGGCCCTTCGTCTTCGCCTCCGGTGTTGCCCTGTTCGGCCTTGATCATCCGGCGACGGAACTCGATCGTTCACCGGCGGTCGGCATCGATTCACCGCGCGGCGGGGCCGAGAATCTCGCGCTCGGATTCGCCGATCAGGGCGTGCGGGTGGTCAGCGCCAGATTCGCCCCGACGGTGCACGGCGAGGGCGACCAAGGCTTCATCTCGATCGTGTCGAAGGCGGCCCGGCAGCGGGGCGCGTCGGTCTATCCGGGCGACGGCGCGAACCGCTGGCCCGCCGTGCACCGACTGGACACCGCGCGACTGGTGCGGCTCGGGCTCGAGAGTGCACCGGCCGGCTCGATCCTGCATGCCGTTGCCGAGCAGGGTGTTCCGGTGCGGCAGATCGCCGAGGCGTTGGCCGCCCGGCTCGACGTCCCGGTCAAGCCGGTGCCGGCCGAGCAGCTCGCGCAGGAGCTGCCGTTCATCGGCGCGTTCCTCGCCGCCGACATCCCGGCGTCCAGCGCCGCCACCCGCGAACTGCTCGGTTGGGAACCGACCGGACCGACCCTGTTGGAGGACATCGCCGCCGGTCACTACGACAGCTGACGATCGCGCGGCGTGTGCCCGAGCGCCACCAACGGCCCGCTCCCCGGGTGCGGGGAACGGGCCGTCGTCATGCTGCCTGGTGGCGCGGGGATCAGTTGTTGCCGTTGGCTTTCGACTCTACGGTGACGCGGGTGCTCGATCCCGTGCGGATCACAGTCCTCGACCGGACGGCGACACCAGGATCTTCACCGCGGTGTCGTTGCGGTTGATCAGGGTGTCGAAGCCCTCGTCAACCAGGTTGTCCAGGGCGATCTTGCCGGTGATGAACGGCTTGAGGTTGATCTTGCCGTCCTGCACCAACTTGATCACGTCGGGGTGATTGCCCATGTAGGCGATCGTGCCCCGCATGTCGACCTCCTTGAGCACCAGCTTTTGCAGATCGAGCTTCGCCGGGTGACCCCAGATGGCGACGACGACGATCACCCCGCCCGGCCGGATCGCGTCGAACAGGGTGTCCAGCACGACGTTCACCGAGCTGCACTCGAAGCCGACATCGGCGCCGGACCCGCCGCTGAGCCGCTTCACCTCCTCGACGACATCCACCTCTGCCGGGTTCAGCGCATGGTCGGCAACCCCGGTGTCGATGGCCTTCTGGCGACGCAACTCACTGAGCTCGCTCATGATCACCGTGATGCCGTTGGCCTTGAGGACGGCCGCGGTCAGCAGCCCGATCGGGCCGGCCCCGCCGATCAGGGCGATGTCGCCGGCCTTGGCGCCGCTGCGGACGAAGGCGTGATAGCCGACGGCAAGCGGCTCGATGAGAGCCGCTTCGTCCAGCGGGATGTCGCCGACCGGATGCACCCAGCGACGCTCGACGACGATCCTCTCGCCGAGGCCGCCACCGCGTCCGGCCAGCCCGATGAAGTTCATGTTCGGCGTGAGGTGGTAGTTCGAGCCGGGCTCGGTCGATTCCTTGGGATCGATGATGTATGGCTCGACGACGACGCTGTCACCGACCTGGAGATCGTCGACATCCTCGCCGACCGCGTAGACCACGCCGGACATCTCGTGCCCGAGGGTGATCGGCGCGGATTCGCCGGACACCGGATGGTCGTGTCCTGCAGGTGGAATGAAGATCGGACCGTCGAGGTACTCGTGCAGGTCGGTGCCGCAGATGCCACACCAGGCGACGTCGATGCCGACCGTCCCGGCTGCTACCTCCGGCTCGGCGATGTCCTCGATACGGATGTCGCCACGATCGAAATAGCGGGCTGCCTTCATGTTCTTGGGTTCTCCTGATGTCGTTGGTGTGCTGGTGGACGGGTGAAAGGTGCTGTGCGACCTGACCGGTCAGCGGTAGACGAGGCCGCCGTCGATCAGCCCGGCCTGCCCGGTCATGTAGTCCGAGTCCGGCCCGGCCAGGTACGAGACGAAAGCGGCCACGTCCTCGGGTGTCTGGGCCCTGCCCAGCGCAATTCCGTCGACGAACTGCTGGTAGGTCTGGTCCTTCGGGGCACCGGTGAGCTCGGCGAAGCGCTCGTCGATGGTCACCCACATGTCGGTGCCGACGCGAAACCGGCGGCGTCCGGCGATCGACGAGGCCCCGCGCTGATTGTTCACACTGATCCAACGATCGCGGGCCGAAGGTTCGCGTGAGTGATCAGATACGTAGGGGAAGATCGTTTGATCAGTTGTCACTGTGAACAATCTGCGCATTGAATCGAGTACAGCTGATCTTGCCGCGCTGACCGCGCTGCTGGAACTTCGCGGCAGCGGCCTGAATGCCCCAGAGCACACCGTCGACGTTGACCGCCCAGATCTTGGCGACCTCTGCCTCGGTGACGTCGGCGATCGGGTTCACCTGCGCGATCCCGGCATTGTTGATCATCACGTCGAACCCGTCCAGGGCGGACTCGGTGTGTTCGACGGCCGCGTAGACCTCGTCCCGCTTGGTCACATCGGCGACGAAAGTGGTTGCCTTGCGCCCGATCCGGCGTACCTCGTCGGCGACCTCGGCCATCTTGGCCTCGTTCAGGTCGATGATCGCGATGTCGGCGCCGTCGGCGGCCAGCCGCAGTGCGATGCCGCGGCCGATGCCCTGGCCGGCGCCGGTGATCAGGACGACCTTGTCCTCGATACTCATATGTTGACTGACCCTTTCGATCGATTGATGGTGGATGGGGGAGTACTCAGCGCAGGTGGTGCACGTCCTGCAGTCCGTAAACGGGCGTCGGAATACCCTCCATCCGGGCCTTGAGCTGCAGCGCCAGGTAGAGCGAGTAGTGCCGCGACTGGTGCAGATTGCCGCCGTGGAACCACAGCGCCTGCTGCTGGGTGGGCTTCCACATGTTGCGCTGCTCGCCCTCCCACGGACCGGGGTCCTTGGTGGTGTCCGAGCCAAGACCCCAGACCTTGCCGACCTTGTCGGCGACGTCCTGGGAGATCAGGTCTGCCGCCCAGCCGTTCATCGAGCCGTACCCGGTGGCGTACACGACCACGTCGGCCGGCAGCTCCTTGCCGTTGGACAGCACCACCCCGTGTTCGGTCAGCCGGACGACGTCCACCCCCGATTCCAGCTTGATGTCGCCGCTCGCCACCAGCTCCGAGGCGCCGACGTCGATGTAGTAGCCCGAGCCCCGCCGCAGGTACTTCATGAACAGGCCGGAGTCGTCGTCGCCGTAATCGAGCATGAATCCGGCGGCGCCGAGCCGGGAGTAGAAGTCGGCGTCCTTCTTGCGGATCTCGTCGTACACCGGGATCTGGAACTCGTGCATGATCCGGTACGGCAGCGAGGCGAAGGTGAGATCCGCCTTCTGCGTTGTCATCCCGGCGGCCAGAGCCTCCTCCGAGTAGAGCCCGCCGAGGGCGATCTTCATCAGCGAGTCCGACTTGACGATGTGCGTCGACGACCGCTGCACCATCGTCACATCGGCCCCGCCCTCCCACAGCGCCGCGCAGATGTCGTGCGCGGAGTTGTTGGCGCCGATGACGACGGCGCGCTTGCCGCGGTAGGCATCCGGTCCCGGGTGCTGCGACGAGTGGTGCTGGTCGCCCTTGAAGATGTCCATTCCCTCGAAGTGCGGGATGTTGGCCTTACCGGACATCCCGGTGGCGAGCACCAGCTGCTGCGGACGCAGGGTGATCCGGGTGCCGTCCCGCTCGACGACGACGGCCCATTCGCCGGTCTCCTCGTCGTAGGTGGCGCTCTTGCACTCGCTGCTGCCCCAGTAGTTCAGTTCCATGACCTTGGCGTACATCTCGAGCCAATCGCCGATCTTGTCCTTCGGCGCGAAGATCGGCCAGTTCTTCGGGAAGTCGATGTAGGGCAGGTGGTCGTACCACACCGGGTCGTGCAGGCAGAGCGACTTGTAGCGGTTCCGCCAGGCGTCGCCGGGCCGGGGATTGCGGTCGATGATGATCGCCGGCACGCCCAGCTGGCGAAGCCGCGCCCCAAGGGCAATCCCGCCCTGCCCGCCGCCGATGATCACCGTGTAGGGCTGGGTGGTGACACCGAGTTCCTCGGCCTCCTGCTGGCGTCGCTCGAGCCAGGTCTGCCGGTCCGGGTTCGCACCGTGCTCTGCACCCTTGGGCCGGCGCTCCTGGCTGGGCTCCTCGTGCCCCTTGAGTTCGTGCATGGTGGTCAGGAGGGTCCAGCCGAGGCCGTCCTTGAGCCGCAGATGACCGACGCAACGCCCGACCGCGGTTTCGAACCGGATCCAGGACTCGGCGACGCCACCGCCCTCGGTGGGCTCACCCAGGTCGTCGGCGACCTGGAAACCGCTGGGCTGCACCCGCTCCAGATTCTCGGAGAGCATGTCGCGGATGCCGTCCGGTCCTTCGACGGTGACGATGTTCCAGGTGAACGCGATGAGATCGCGCCAGTAACTGTCCTGTCCGAAGAGCTCAGTGACGGCCTCGACATCACCTGCGGCGAGTGCGGTCTCGAAGGAACTGAGCCACTCGGTGATGACAGTGCGTGCGGTGCTCTGCAGTGTTGCGGTCATCGCTGCTCCTTTGCTGGGTTGGGCTGGGGGTTGAAGGGGTGTCGAGAGTGAGATCAGAGGGTCGAGATGTACGGGCTGCGTCCGCTGCGGAGAGCCCGGATGGTCGGTGCCGTCGATGCCGGCAGCAGGTCGGTCGCAGATGCGGGGCCGGTGACCGCGACGTCCGCCCAGTCGGCGAACCGGTACGGCCGCTGTTCCAGCACGCCGCCGAGATGCTTGCGCAGCCGGGAGATCTCGGCCCGGATGGCCACGACGTGCTCGCCCGAGGAATACAGCTCCTGCGAGAGTTCGGCGGAGGTCAGGCCGTTCGGTGAGACGGCGAGCAGCAGCAACAGCTCGGCATGTCGGGGGCTGAGTCGGTGCGACCAACGACCGGACGGGGACTCGATACTCACCCGGAGGTGACGTCCGTCCCGCAGGTCGATGACCACCTCCGAGGCGGGCGCATCCGCCTGCTGGTCCAGCACGTGCACCAACCACCCACCGGGCACCGGCTCCAACCGGCAGGACCCGAATGCCGGTATCCAGGCGATCTCGGTGTCGCGATCCTCCGGCAATGCGATCCGCGGGGCGCCCAATGCAGTGGAGGAGGCAGCAACCCACCCGTCGGCGTCGGTGACGATGGTGGGGTGCCGACTGCCGGACAGCAGCGGCGCCGCCACCGCGCGCAGTGCGTTCATCGCACGGTGGTGCTCCTCGCGCAGGTACGACTCCGCGAGTCTGGCTGCGGCGTCGACCAGGGCGAGGGTGCTGGGATGCACGGTCGCCGCGGCGCCGCTCAGATCGACGACGCCGAGCAGGCTCCCGTTCGCCGGATCGAGAATCGGTGCTGCGGCACAGGTCCACGCATGGTGGGACTTGACGAAATGCTCGGCCGAATAGATCTGGACCGGACGTTGCAACACCAGTGCCGTGCCGATGGCATTGGTGCCGACGTAGCGTTCACCCCAGTTGGCACCGACCTCGAAACCCAGTCGCGACGCATGCTGCTGGATCTTTCGCGGGCCGTCGCGCCAGAGGATCATCCCGCCCGCATCGACGACGACCATGACGTGGCCGGCGTCCTCTGCAGCGGGCAGCAGTACTCCGCCGAGAACGGGCAGTACCCGCGCCAGTTTGCCCGAGCGCCGGCGGGATTCGACCTCTGCCGGTCCGGCGCCGGCCGGCAGCTCCCGGCCTTGGTCCGGATCCATTCCGGCGGCCAGCGACCGCTGCCACGAATCGTCGACGATCGGCCGGGCGGCGGCCGGTGACCGGGAGCCGGACAACGCGGCATCCCGGATCTGCCGCAGCAAGTGGGCGTACCGGGCGGGGTTCTCACCGGCCGGCAGTGCGGCCTCGAACCGCGCATCGGCTCGGCTTGTACGTGGCGCGACGGCCCGCCGAGTCGTGCGTGGTCGGGTGGTCGCGAGTTGTCCTACTGCATCGGTGACGATCACGTCGACCAGTTCTGGCGGCACTTCTCATCACCTGACCTCAACGCCGGGGTCCCTTGGGCTTGCCGGTTGACAGTGGACCGCGGCCGGACGGGGCACAACAGTTGCAGTGGGGTTGCAACTCGTCCGGATCCACCGGTCCCGTTGTCAGCGCAACGTCCGCGCGACCGCGCAACCTCTCCGGTACTCCGGAGGCGTTGCGTCGTCGACAGTCTGGTTGCGCAGTCAATTCCGGCGCGGGCCGGCTGACGTTGCAGGCACCGCTGCAGTCCCCGCAACGAACGTGCAACGAGGCCGTTCCTACCGTCCGTCGCCTGATGACTCGGCGGTGTGGCCGGCACCTGGCTCGCAGGTGACCGTGCCGCTCCGAGCCATATCGCCCACCCGAGAGGACCTGAAGATGCAGATTGATCTGTTCTGGTTGATCGCTGCGGCGGCCGGCGGCTTTTTCGGCGCAGCGATAGGTGCATTGCAGTCGTTCATCTTCTGTGGGCTGACCGTGTTGATCGGAGCGGCCGGCATCTTCGGGAATGCCTCTGCCGCGTTCTTCGGCTACGTCCCGTTCGGTCCGGTGTTCGGCCCGCACATCGCGTTTGCCGGCGGTGTCGCAGCCGTCGCCTACGCGCACAAGAGGGGATGGGCGAACGGGAAGGACATCGTGACACCGCTGATCACCCTCCGCCGAGCGGACGTGCTGCTGGTCGGTGCGGCCTTCGGTGTGATCGGATACCTGATTCATGCAGGGGTGGCGGCGATTCCGTGGTTCGGCGGGCATACCGACTCGGTGGCGGTGACCGTGATCATCTCTGCGCTGATTGCCCGTTTCACCTTCGGCAGTTCGGGTTTGGTCGGCCGGTTGCCCGGCGCGCTCGCGGCGAGATCATCGGTGGCGCAGGGCGCAGAGCCGGCCGGGCAGGCTCGGTTCGCACCGTCCGAACCGAGCCAGGCCGAACTGCTGGAAGACCTGCCGCCCCGGGTATCGGGCTGGGCCAGATTCGCGCCCACCGAGTCGAACAACTGGGTCCGGCACCAGGAAAGCTTCTCGGCCCACACCCTGCTGGGGTTGTTCGCGGGTGGCATGTCCGCCGGTCTGGCCCTGATGGTGGTGCAGAACTACCCGACCGCAGCCGGTATCGCGGCGACGATCGGGTTCGGTTTCTCCGCGGTGTCGCTGCTCTTCCTGTCGCTGGGCATGTCGGTGCCGGTGACCCACCACATGACCTTGATCGGCGGTGTCGCGGCCGTGTCGTTCCTGCCGGTGGTCGGCGGCAACATGGTCGTCGCGCTGCTGATCGGCGCTGTGCTCGGCATGGTCGCAGCGTGGCTCGGCGAGTTCTTCGCGAGGTTCTGGCACATGCACGGTGACACCCACATCGACCCGCCGGCCTCCTCGATCTGGATCATGACGACACTGGTCCTCGGCGCCGCAGCCCTGCTCACCTGACGCGCCCCCAAAAACGTTGTTGATCAACCACTCTGGCATGCTTGCCGGCAATTTTCCCGTGCCGAAGTGGTTGATCAACAGCGGCTCGCAGGGGTCGTGAGGCCACGGGTGGGGCGGGCCGGACGGAGGCTGAATCAGGAGGACGGGCCTGCCCTCAGCGACGCAGGTCGGCGTCCCTGGTCTCCGGTCCGAGGGCGCCGCCGATCGACACCAGTGCTCCCGCGATGACGATCAGCACCACCGGCGCCAGGTACGAGGGCATCACCTGACCGAGCCCGGCCAGGTAGAACGAGTAGAACGCAGGCAGCACCAAGGCCAGGCTGTACCCGGTGCCGAACCCGCTGGCCCTGACCTGCGCAGGGAAGCGTTCGGTGAGGTAGGCAGCGATCGGGCCGAAACTGCCCTGCACCGCCCAGCCGACCGCACACGCCAGGATGGTCGCCTGCACCGGACCGGCGCCCGAGGTCATCAGCAGCGCATACAGCGAGCTTCCGATCACCGCCATCACCGCGCCGTACCAGAGGTAGAACGGCCGCCGCCCGGTCCGCTGCGACAGCGCCCCGTACACCTGGAACGCCACCACGAGGCCGATCGAGTTGATCGTGCTGACCGCGGCGACCTCGGTGCCGCTCAGCGCCAGCTGACTGCGCAGCAGCTGCGGCATCACCGCAGAAACCATGTTGTTGGCCAGCCACACGCCGCTCATCAGGATCAGCACCTGCAGCAGATCCCGCCGGAATCGCCCGACCACCAACTCGGCCAGTGGGCGACGCTCGCCCGCAGTCGTACGCCGGGTGGACGATTCGACCGCCGAGCGCCGGTAGCCGATGACCGCCACGAAGGCGAGCAGGGCACCGATCAGGAACGGGATCCGCCACCCCCAACGGGCGTAGTCCGAGTCGACGCCGTCCGACGACATCAGTTGCTGCAGCAAAAAACTGAGCAGCCCCAGGGTGGCATACGCGGCCGGTGACGCCGACAGGATGCGGCCCGCGACCAGTCCCCGCCGGTGCGGCGGTGTCCATTCCAGCGCAAGCGGTACCGCCGAGGTGTAGGCGCCCCCGAGGAAGATGCCGTTGAGGAATCGCAACCCGATCAGCAGTCCGATCGACCAGCCGCCGATGGTGGCAGTGCCCGGAATCAGCGCGATCAACAGGGTGATGACGCCGAACCCGGTCATCGCGACGATCGTGCTCCGCTTGCGCCCAGCGGTGTCGGCGAAGTTGCCGAAGATCGCCGCGCCGATCGGCCGCGCGATCAGGGTCGCGGCGAACACCATCGCGGACAGCACCGAGGCGGTGGTCGGGTCCAGTCCCATCGGCTCGAAGTACGCGCCGATCGGTGCGAGAACCAGTACCGGCAGATAGATGTCGAACTGATCGACGTAGAACGCCAGGATGCCGGAGCGCAGCGACCGTTTCGTGGCGCGATCGGCGTCACGGATCGACAGCGGTGCCTGCAGCTCGCGGTCCATGCTTCTCCTGGTCGGCAGGCCGAAACTGTCACCGTTGTCGGGCGACGACGGTGGCGATCTCGACCCGGGAATGAAGATCCAGTTTGCGCAGGATATTCGAGATGTGTGTTTGCACCGTCCGCGGGGACAGGTATAGCTGCGCGGCGATCTGCGGGCTGGTCAGTCCCTGACCGACTTGCTCGGCGATCCGCAGTTCGGTGGCGGTCAGGCTGCCCCAACCCGTCGTCGGCCGGCGCCTCGACCCGGACACCCCCAAACGCAGGTTATGCTCCCGCAAACGCGCCGTCATCCGGCGCTCGACAGTGCGCGCGCCGAGCTGACCGGCCACCGTGAGCGCTCGCTTGGCCCACGTGCGACCCAGGTCCCGATCACCGCCGGCCGCAGCGGCCACTGCGGCCTGCTCCCAGGAATACAGTTCGGCCACCACATGGCCGGCCCGTTGGTTGGCCAGTGCGGCCTGGGCGGCCAGGTCGGCGTCGCCGGACGCGATGGATCCGACCAGCGGAACCACCCCGGCCAGCGCCGGCACCTGGTCGGTGGGTACTTCGGCGAGGTCGGCGACGACACGGCGGAGCAGCCCGTCCGCACCGGCCAGCCGGGCGACCCGGGCGACGTCGGGCCCGGCGAGCAGGGTCCACAGCAGATGGCCTGATCGCAACCGGTCTCCCCAGACCTGCTCTGCGAGAACGGCTGCGCCGTCGAGGTTCCCGCGCGCCTCGGCAAGCAGCAGTGCACCGAGTGAGGGCAGTGGCAGACCGCCCTCATGGCGGCGTTCGGCTGCTTGCCAGGTTTCCCATATCGCCGTGGCGTCGTCCAGCAGTCCGCGTTGGATCAGAATCTGCAGCCGCCCTCCGGTGACCCGGCTGACCCAGCTCGTCCCGGTGCCGTCTGCGGCCCTTGCGCTCTCCTCGAACACGGTCAGTGCATCGTCCCACCGTCCGGCAAACTGGTCGATCACCCCGGCGACGCTGAGATGGTATGGCCAGAGCCATCCTCGGCGCGGCTGTTCCTTGCGACGCGCCTCCTGCGAGAGTTCTTTCGCGGCAACGGGTCCGTTGCCGTACAACGCGAACCACGGTGCCCATACCGGTGCGGTGACCCCGTCACCCCAGACCGGCGCCCGACGCGCCACTCTCGCCTGCTCCGCCTCGATGATCATCTCGAAAGCCTCGACACACCTTGCCCGGTAGAACAATTGCATGGCGGTCGGGACCAGGGCGGCGCCGGATCTGATCGGCCCGGGGTCCGGTTCGGCAGGGACCGGCTCGGTGGCGGACAGCGTGACGACCCACCGCCTCAGGTGCACCAGGGCGTGGTGATACTCCGGATCGGTCTCGGCATCGGGGAGATAGCGGTCGATCGAGGCCAACGCGGTGTCGGTCAGGCCGGTGCTGATGGTGGCGTGCAACAGCAGCCGGGTGAGGGTGTTACGAGCCGCGGCTTCCCGGGTGATCGCCAGCGCCGCAAGGGCGACCTCTTCCGATTCCGCCATCCGGCCGGCCGCGGCGAGGGCGCCGGCCCGGGCGACGGCGACCTCGGCGGCCAGGGCCGTACCGGGCACGGTGCTGACGGACGCCAATAGTTCCGCGGCCTGTTCCGGTGCGAAAGCCAGGTCCGTTGCGGCCATCTGCAGGGCCTGCCGGACGTCGACGCCGCGCGCGCTGGCATCGCCGGTGTGGCCGACGATTTCGGTCGGCAATCCACCGGTCGACTGCAACCGCTGCGCGCAGGCGCCGTGCAGCAGTCGGCGCAGTCCAGGTGCGAGATCGGCGAGCAGCACGTCCTGGTACAGGTCGTGTGCGAAAGCCAGCAGATCGTCGTCGGTCCACACGGTGACCCCGGAGGCGACCGCCGCCTGAACGCCGCGCAGCACTGCAGCCGGCGGGCTGCCGGCCACCGCGGCCAGGTCGATCACGTCGGCCGGTCGTCCCCACACTGCCAGCACCTGCAGCAGATCGCGCACCGGCTCGTCGAGCATGGCCAGGTGGGTGCGGATCGTGTTCTGCACCGAATCGGGTGTGCGGCCGTCTGCCGGTGTCGTCCCGTCGTCGGTCAGTCGCGCACTGCCGCCGTCCAGGCTGACCCGGCCCGCGCGCCGGAGATCATCCAGCAGTATTCCGGCGTGAAAGGGGTTGCCACCTGCCACATTCAGCTGATCGAGCAGGTCGCCGGTCGGTTCGACACCCCACCGTCGGCGGACCAGGTCGGCCAGGCCCGGCCGGTCCATCGGAACGACATCGACCTGAAGCACATCGGACCGATGTGCCAGCTGGATCAGCTGGTCGCGCACCGGCAACGGCCGGCAGGCCAGCACCAGGGTCAGCGGCAGGTCGTGGGTGGCGTCGACCAGTTGACCGAGCACCCGCAGCGAGTCGCCGTCGGCGTGGTGCAGATCTTCAGCGCAGAGCGCCAACGGGCCGGCGGCGCACATCTCCTCGACAGCGGCCAGCACCCGGTCGCCGAGGTCCGGCAGCGGGGGGTATTCCGGGACGAGACCGACCAGGCCGGCGATCAGGTCGAACGGCCGGCGCCGACTCGGTTCGTCGGCGGTGACCCGGAACGCCCGCCGGACCCGGCCGGCCAGGCCCCGCAGCAAAGCGTCGGCGCTGGTCGACTTGCCCACCCCGGGGGCGCCCGAGAGCAGCACGGTTGCCCCGCTCCGGTCACCACTGCGGGCCGCGAGCAGGGACAGCAGACCGTCCACCCGCCCCGACTGGATGCGCAGCCGGGTTTCGCTGACCGTCGGCACCGCCTCAGCATCCCATGCCGAAGATCGAGATCGCCCGACCTCTGCGTCTATCGGCTGGTCTCCTCGTCCCGCTTTGCTGGCGCATCGACGCCGTGCGCTGGCCGACGGGGGGTCGACACGTTTGCCCCTGATGACCACAGTGCGAAAGGATCTTCGGTCCTCAGCCGAAAATTGCTTCACAGTGGGCCATCTCCGTGGTGGTGCCCAACACCACCTCCTGCGGCCCGATGGCCTACCGGAGTCCTGGCTCTTTGCCGGCGTCCCTGCTCGATAGGCCTACGTCACTCCGGCCGAGATCTACGTATGTCCTACGCGGGATGGCGGATGTTCCTCTGTCCGGTTCGCGACAAAGTTGACCCATCAAACCAACCGACCGGCCACGAGCCACCACCACACTGGAGCAGAGCATGTCCCCGATCGAAATAGTCGCCATCGTCGCCATGACCGGCTACGCCATCTACAAGCAGACGGTGGTGAGCGTCGTCGCGACGTCCAACCAGCGGTTCAAGCTCGCGATCATCTACGGCATCATCGGGTTGGTCGCCGGCGGCTTCGCCCTTCCGCACGGCGTGGCCGGTTACGGCTTGCTGGTCGGCGGCCTGGCGCTCTCCGCCGCGATCGGTGTGCTCCGCGGATACCGGACGGACATCTGGATGGAGCCCGACGGCCGGATCGTCCGTAAGGGCAACTTGGTGACCATTCTGTTGTTCGTCGGACTGGTGGCCGCCAAGTTCGGGATGGGTGTGCTGGCCTATTTCAAGGGGATCCAGGACGGCGCCGGCTTCGGCGAGATCATGGTGATGATCGCCGTCATGGTCGCGTTCCAGGCCGAGATCGTCTGCCGGCGGGCTCAGAAGTTGGCTCGCTCAGTGCAGCGGTTGCCGCTCTCCACCTCGGTCGAGCCGACGGAGCACGCCGCTGCCCAATCCTGAACCAACCCCAGCATTCACCGGGCACCTCCTGACCATCAAACGTCCTGCAGTACATCGAAAGGAATTCTCACCATGATCGCCACTGGCATCGCCGCATTGATCGGCAACTACATGACCACCTGCTTTGTGATCGGCCTCGTCATCGCCGGCATTCACGTTCTCCGCCGGAAGTGGCGTGATTCAAGGACGGCCAGCGAACTGTTCCTGAACAACTACATCCTGTGGGCGATCGGCGTGGCTCAGGCCGTGAACTTCGTGATGCATTCGGTGTTCGGTGATTTCGCCGCCTCGACGATCGGCTGGGCGCAGAGCCCGTTCCAACTCGAGTTGGCATTCTCCAGCCTGGGAATCGCGGTGATGGCATTCATCCTGCACGGCAGGACAACGCAACTGCGGGCCAAGGTCGCCCTTGTTGCGGCGACGGCGGTGTTCGCCTTCGGTGCCGCCGGCGGGCATATTTACCAGATGTTCGCGAATCATGACTACTCCGCCAACAACACCGGTCTGCTGCTGGTGATGGACATCGTGATCGCTGTCGTCGGCATCGCGCTGGTGATCTGGAACGCGGTGGCTCGCCGGGAGGGGAACGCGCGGATCGAGCAGCCCGCAGAGAAGGTGCTGGTCGGCAACCGCTAGAACCCCTACAGCGCCGACTCGGACAGGCCGCGAGAGGCCAGTCCGGGTCGGCGCTTTGGCGTCTGTCCCGGCCGAAACCGTTGGCGGATATCGTTATTCGACCGTGACATCTTAAGTCCCGGACAGGCGCGGTTTCCGGGGTCGGCTGTCGGTGCGGGTGGATAGTGTTTGTTCATGACCACCGCCCGGATCGGTTTCGCCACTGAGGTGAAATCCGTTGCTGACTCGGTGGTGTCAGGTATCCGGGTGCTCCGCGACACCGAGTTCTACCGACTCGGCCGGGACGAGTTGTTGGACGCCGGGCGGATCCTGGAAGACCTGGGCAGGGCGCTGTATGCAGCGCAGGTTCAGTGGGTCGGTGAGGTCGAGGATTCCGGGGCCGCCAGTGAACTGGGGTATTCCTCGACCCGGGTGTTGCTGCGGGACGTCCTGCGGATCAACACCGGTGACGCCGCGGACCGGGTCCGCGCCGCCCGGATGACCCAACCCCGCGAACCCCTCAGCGGCGGTGAAATCCCCGCCCAGCTACCCAGGGTGGGTGCCGCTCTGCACGACGGGGAAATCGGCGCCGGGCACGTCGCGGTCATCACCAAGGCCGCCGCCGGATGGCCGAAGCAGGTCGACCCCGACACCCGCGACGACGTGGAACAGGTCCTGGTGGACCAGGCCCGTCAGGTCGACCCCGCCCAGCTCGGGAAGATCGCGCAACAGCTCGAACAGATCCTCGACCCTGACGGCACCCTGCCCAAGGACCGGGAACCCGCGGACCGGATGGAGTTCCGGCTCGGGAACCGTAGCCCACAGACCGGGCTCACCCCGTTCACCGGGACCTTCACCGACGAGGCCGTCGAAACCTTCCGCCAAGCCACCAACGCCATCGCCCGCCCGACCGCACCCGCGGAGGGGATCCCGGACACCCGATCCGCGGCAAACCGGCTCGCCCATGCCCACCACGAAGTGCTCCGGGCGTACCTGGACGCCGGCGACGGACCCAGCAACGGTGGTCAGGTTCCGCACGTCACGATGCACATCGACTACGACACCATCACCCGGCAACTGTCCGGGGCGACCCTGACCCACGGCGGACCGATCAGCATCGGGCAGGCCCGGAGGATCCTGTGCGACGCCCGGATCCTGCCCGCCGTCCTGGGTGGTGCGTCCCGGATCCTGGACGTCGGCCGCAGCCAACGACTGTTCCCGCCGCACCTCCGTGCCGCGCTCACCAGCAGGGATCGGGGCTGCGCGTGGCCCGGCTGCGAACGCCCACCCGGCTGGTGCCAGGCGCACCACATCATCAGCTGGCTCGACGGTGGCGACACCGCCCTGAACAACGGTGTCCTACTGTGCCTGTATCACCATCAGCAGGCCCATTCCAGTCAATGGCGAATACGCATTGCGACCGACGGGACACCGGAATTCATCCCACCCAGCTGGATCGATCCCCAACAAACACCACGCCGAAACCACCGTCACCGACCATCACTGAACTAAAGCCCCATCAGCCAGGCGCTATTGCTTCGTCACATCCATACCGAACCGCTTCGGCGGCTCGTCGTCGTCAGAGGTGATCGACTGCGTGTGGCCGAAGCGACAACGCCGGATTCCACGCTGCTCGAGCCGTCCCGAAGACTGGAAACCGCACACTGGGCGACCAATTCTCAGCTCGACTCGAGTGCCCGCCGCACTGTGGCGACCAGATCCGCTGAACTCCTGGGGGAGCGCAGGATGATCACCGCGGCGTCCCCAGTGCCGTCGGACACTCCCGATTCCGCGACATCCGTCGCACCGCTGCCCGAGAACAGCGTCACCACCCGCGACATGGCCGATTCGAGTTCGTCGATCGGATCATCGGTGTCGCGGCGCAACCACCGACGGAGCACGTGATTGTGCGCGGCCACCACCGCCGCAGCCATCAGTTCCGCCCGCAGTGCCGCGTCGTCTGCCTGACCCATCCATCTCGCGATGAACTCCCGGAACAAGCGCTGATACCTTGCGGCGCTGGCGATCTCCCGATCTCGCAGGGTGGCGACCCGGCTGGTCAGGGAGTACCGCAACCGGGCGCGCTCACCCTCGGCGAGGTAGCGCAACAGCACCAGTCGAACCGCATCGGTGACGGCGACGATGGCCGTGCTCTCCGATGACGTGTCGAGACGCTGTTGCACCGCCGCGATCAGGTCATCGTGCGCCGGGAAGATCACGTCTTCCTTGGAACGGTAGTAGCGGAAGAACGTCGTCCGTCCGACGCCGGCCCGCTCGGCGATGTCGTCGACGGTGGTGTGTTCGTACCCCCGCTCGGCGAAGAGGTCGAAGGCGGCATCGACAAGTCGTTCGCTGATCGGCCTCTTTGTGACCTGATCGACCATCTCGCCTGCCTGTTCTGTCTTGCCAGCGGTAGCGGTACCTAGTACCGTCCAAATGGTACTCGGTACACCCGCGATCTGACCAGCACCTCGAGAAGCCCACCCCGACGATGAGCCACGACCGACCTAGGATGGGCTGATGGACCTCGACGACAGCGGTCCCGTTCGACTGGCCGCCGGGGCAGCCGCCACCGAGCAGGACTGGGACCGTGCCGCCGCTGCGGTACTGCGCCGAGCGGGAAGACTGGCTGCTGATGAACCGGACGCCTCCGCGTGGAACATCCTGGCGCGCAGCACCGTCGAGGGAGTGCGGATCCCGCCCCTCGGCACCCCCGCCACAGTGGCAGGCGCACACGTCCTGCCCGAGTCCTCGAGCACGGTGGCCCAGCGCGCCGAATCCGGCTGGGATATCCGATCGTTGATCGCCGACCCCGACAGCAGCAGGGCCGCGGCCGACGCGGTGACGGATCTGGAGAACGGCGCCACCTCGTTGTGGCTGCGGGTCGGCGCTTCCGGAACGGCCCCAGCGGATCTCGAACGGGCTCTGCAGGGCGTCCTTCTACAGTTGGCTCCCGTCGCGATCAGCGCGAGCGGAGCAGCGTCGGATCTGGAGGCCGCCACGGCGCTGGCCAGGCTCTTCGAACGCAACGAATCCCCACCGGATCCACGGGGCTGCCTGTCGACCGATCCGGTGGCGAGGGCAGTGCGCAGTGGACGACCTCCCGGTGCCAGCATCGGAATGGGTGATGCGGTCGCCGAATTGGCCACCCTGGCGAGTGCTGTCGGCGTCAGAGCCATCACCGTCGACGGTACGGCTGCGCACGAAGCAGGCGCCGGCGACGTGGCGGAACTGGGCTACAGCTTGGCTGTCGGCGTGCACTGTCTGCGCGGGCTGGAAGCGGCCGGCTACGACCTGGCCCAGGCGCTGAAACTGTTGGAGTTCCGGTACGCCGCGACCGCTGATCAATTCAGCACCATCGCGAAGTTCCGTGCCGCGCGGGTCTTGTGGAGCCGGATCGGCGAGCTGTCCGGGGAAACGGGGCCGGTCGGCCAGTCCCAGCACGCCGTCACCTCGCTGCCCATGCTGACGCGCTACGACCCGTGGGTGAACCTGTTGCGCACGACGGTGGCGGCGTTCGCCGCCGGGGTCGGTGGGGCCGATGCGGTGACAGTGCTGCCGTTCGACACCCGGTTGGGGCTGCCGGACCCCTTGGGCCGACGGCTGGCCAGGAACATCTCGTCGCTGCTGATCAGCGAATCCCATGTGGCCGCGGTTCACGACCCGGCGGCGGGTGCGCAGGCGGTGGAGATGCTCACCGCCGACCTGGCGGAAGCCGGCTGGGCCGAGTTCCAGCGAATCGAGGCCGCCGGCGGGATCGTCAGGGCGCTCGACAACGGTTCGGTCCGGGAACGCTGGGCGGTGACGGTGGCCGAACGGTCCCGCAGGATCGCCACCCGGAAGCAGCCGATCACCGGGGTCAGTGAGTTCCCGAACCTGCGTGAGGTCCTCCCGGCCAGGGTGTCCGCGCCGACAACCGATCAGCAGCAATCGGTCTCGTGGGCGGCACCGTTCGAACAGATGCGTGACTCACCCGCCGAGAGCCCGGTGTTCCTGGCGACGCTCGGTTCGGTTGCCGAACACGGCGCCAGGGCCGGGTTTGCGGCGAACCTGTTCGCTGCCGGTGGGATCGACACCGTCACCGCCGGCCGTACCGCCGGGGTCGACGACGTGATCACGGCGTTCACCGCCGCCGGCACCACCATCGCCTGCCTGGCCGGCACTGACACCGCCTACGCCGCATCGGGAGTCGCAACAGCGACTGCGCTGCGGAAAGCCGGTGCAACCAGGGTGGTGCTGGCCGGCCGCCCGAAGGGCGACCTCGAGAGCGCGATCGACGATCACGTGGCCGTCGGCGACGATGTCGTCGAATTCCTCGACCGGATGCGCCGTCACCTGACCGATGCGGAGTCGACCCGATGAGCGTGCCCGAGAGCTTCGCCGAACTTCCACTGCGCGCAGCGCAGCCCGGCTCTGGATCAGGCCAGACGGAGACGGAGACCGAACCGTGGCTCTCGCCGGAAGGCATTGCGGTGCAACCGGTGTACACCGCGGCCGACCTGGCGGGCTTGGACGCGCTGGACACCTATCCGGGCCTCCCGCCGTTCCTGCGGGGGCCGTACCCGACGATGTACACGACGCAGCCCTGGACGATCCGGCAGTATGCCGGGTTCTCCACCGCCCAGGAGTCGAACGCGTTCTACCGGCGGAATCTCGCGGCCGGGCAGAAGGGGTTGTCGGTGGCGTTCGACCTGCCGACCCACCGCGGGTACGACTCGGATCATCCGCGGGTAGCCGGTGATGTCGGGATGGCCGGGGTGGCGATTGATTCGATCTACGACATGCGGCAACTGTTCGATCACATCGCGTTGGACCAGATCAGCGTGTCGATGACGATGAACGGCGCCGTGCTGCCGGTGCTGGCGCTGTACATCGTCGCCGCGGAGGAGCAGGGAGTGCCGCCGGAGAAGCTGGCCGGCACGATCCAGAACGACATCCTCAAGGAGTTCATGGTCCGCAACACCTACATCTACCCGCCGGCCCCGTCGATGCGGATCATCTCCGACATCTTCTCCTTCACCGCGGCGAAGATGCCCAAGTTCAACTCGATCTCGATCTCCGGGTACCACATCCAGGAGGCCGGGGCGACCGCCGACCTGGAGCTGGCCTACACACTCGCCGACGGGCTGGAGTACCTGCGAGCCGGGAAAGCCGCCGGGCTGGACATCGACGGCTTCGCCCCACGGTTGAGCTTCTTCTGGGCGATCGGGATGAACTTCTTCATGGAGATCGCGAAAATGCGCGCCGGCCGTGCGATCTGGGCCCGGCTGGTGGGCGAGCTGGGTGCGGAGAATCCGAAATCGCTGTCCCTGCGGACTCATTCGCAGACATCCGGGTGGTCGTTGACCGCCCAGGACCCGTTCAACAACGTTGCCCGCACCTGTATCGAGGCCATGGCAGCGACCCAGGGCCACACCCAGTCGTTGCACACCAACGCCCTTGACGAGGCAATCGCGCTGCCGACCGATTTCTCGGCCAGGATTGCCCGCAACACCCAGCTGCTGCTGCAGCAGGAGTCCGGTACCACCGGGATCATCGACCCGTGGGGTGGATCCTTCTACGTCGAGAAGCTCACCCACGATCTGGCGGACCGCGCCTGGCAACACATCCAGGAGGTCGAGGCCGCCGGTGGGATGGCCAAGGCCATCGAGGCCGGCATCCCGAAGCTGCGGATCGAGGAAGCGGCCGCCCGCACCCAAGCCAGGATCGACTCCGGCATCCAGGCGGTCATCGGGGTGAACACGTTCATCGCCGCGGACGCCGAACCCCTCGAGGTGCTCAAGGTCGACAACCGGGCCGTCCGGGCCGCGCAGATCGAGAAACTCGAACGGCTGCGCGCCGAACGGGATCCCGCCGAGGTACTGCGGGCCCTGGACGCGTTGACCGAGGCGGGCGCCCGCGCCGGAGACACCGCCACCGGCGACCTGAGCAACAACCTGCTCGCGCTGGCGGTCGACGCGGCCAGGGCGAAGGCCACCGTGGGGGAGATCTCCGATGCGCTGGAGAAGGTGTTCGGCCGGCACACCGCGGTGATCCGTACGATCTCTGGGGTGTACCGGGAAGCAGCGGGGGAGAGCCCCCTGATCACCGAGGTGCTGGCCGCGACCGACCGGTTCGCCGAGGCCGAGGGCCGTCGGCCGCGGATCCTGGTCGCCAAGATGGGCCAGGACGGACACGACCGCGGGCAGAAGGTCATCGTGACCGCGTTCTCCGATCTGGGCTTCGACGTCGATGTCGGCCCGCTGTTCTCCACTCCGGAAGAGGTTGCCCAGCAGGCGGTCGACGCCGACGTGCACGTCGTCGGGGTGAACTCCCTGGCAGCCGGGCACCTCACCCTCGTCCCGGCGCTGAAGACGGCATTGGCCGATCTCGGCCGACCGGACATCATGATCGTGGTCGGCGGCGTCATCCCGCCCGGTGACATCCCGGAGCTCCGGGCCGCCGGTGCCGCAGCCGTTTTCGGCCCGGGCACGGTCATCGCCGAGGCAGCGCTCGGACTGTTGTCGGATCTGTCGACGGCCCTGCAGCACCAGTAGCCCGATCGCCCATCGTCATCGGACCGGCCGTGTCCGTTCTTACGGGAATGGCATCGGTCGTACGATTCGCCCGTGCAGCCCGCGACTTCGACGAGCGAGACCGCCAACACGAGCGGTGCCGACAGCCAGCCTGCGGAGCCGACACCGGAACAGCACGGCTTTCGAGCTGGTGCGCGCCGGTACGGGCGACGGTTCAGCGGCACCGGCGGGGTGCTTGCGTTGTTGTTCTACTGCTTCTCACTGACCCCCTCGCTGATCCCGCGGACCTGGCTCTACCAAGGGGTGATCACCGGGCTCTGCGTCGTCGCCGGGTACGGCTTCGGCGTCCTGCTGGAGTGGTTGGTGGTCAAACTCGGGTTCACGGTGCACTGGAGCCGGCGGGGCGCCCGCATCGCCGGGTGGGTGTTCGCCGTGGTCGCGGCGGTGCTGATGGTCTTGTTCGTGATCCTGGGTGTGGTGTGGCAGAACCAGATCCGGGTGCTCTTCGGCATGCCGACCGTGGCCGGCGGCCATGGTGCGCTGGTCATCCTGATCGCGATCGTGGTGGGGTTGCTGGTCCTGCAGATCGCCCGCGGACTGCGCCGCGTCGCCGGTTGGCTGACCGGGTTCATCGACCGCTTCATCCCGAAGCCGCTGGCGCGATTGGTCAGCGTGGTGGTGGTGACGGTCGCCGTGATCCTGCTGCTGACCGGGGTGATCTGGAACACCACCCTGAGCGTGCTGAACAACATCTACTCATCCGCCAACGACGCCGTCGACCCGGAGCTGGTGCCGCCGATCGACGCCGAGCGGTCGGGATCACCGGATTCGCTGGAGAGCTGGGCGACGCTGGGTGCAGCCGGCCGCGAATTCGTGGCGCAGGGTCCGACCCTGGCCGAGTTGCGGGATTTCGCCGCCGCGGGTTCGGCGGTCGATCCGGCCGACGTGCGGGTCCCGATCCGGGTGTACGGGGGCCTGGACCCGGACGGCGATCTGGACGCCACAGCTGCCAAGGTGGTGGCCGAGCTCGACCGGACCAACGCCTGGGACCGGTCGATCCTGGTCGTCGCGACGACCACCGGGACCGGTTGGATCGATCCGGGGATGAGCAATTCGCTGGAGTTGATGCACGGCGGTGACACGGCGATCGCCACCATGCAGTATTCCTACCTGCCCAGTTGGATCAGTTTCGTGGGTGACCGGGAGACCCCGCCGGCCGCCGGCAAGGCGCTGTTCGAGGCGGTCTTCGCCAGGTGGTCGGAACTACCGGAACAGTCGCGCCCCCGGTTGATCGCGCAAGGGATCTCGTTGGGTTCGTTCGGGATGCAGGGTGCCTTCAGCGGGGTGCAGGACCTGTCGCAGCGAACCGATGGTGCTCTTTTCCTCGGGACGCCGAGTTTCACCCCGCTGGCCGCAGAGCTGACCGCCGACCGCGATCCCGGTTCCCTGCAACGTGTACCGGTGCTGGACGGCGGGAAGCAGGTGCGGTGGGGCGAGCAGGTGCCGGACGGCATCGACCTGTGGCACCTCGGGACCGATTGGGACGCACCGCGTGTGGTGTACGTGCAGCACGCGTCCGACGGCGTTGTGTGGTGGTCGCCCCGTTTGCTGTGGGAGAAGCCCGACTGGCTCAGCGAGCCGAACGGGCCCGATGTCGTCAGCGCGGTCAACTGGTACCCGGTCGTCACTTTCTGGCAGCTCACCGCCGATCTGTTCGTGGCCGGCGGCGCCGACATCCCGCAGGGGCACGGCCACAACTACCGGCCGGAGTACGCCGACGGGTTGGCGGCACTCTGGGCGCCCGACGGCTGGACCGACGACGACACCGCGAGGTTGAAGATCACGGTCGGCGAGATGCTGAGCACCCCCGCCGCCAACTGACCAGCGCGGAGACCGGGTCGGGAGACCTCCGGTCAGGGCCGCGCCGTGGCCGTGGTTTGATGGTGGTCCGCACCGAAGGACCCACCGGTCCCGGTCGGCAGCACACGGCGAGCAGTTGTCCGATTTGTTCAGAACGATCGCCTATCCATCACCCGCAAGTCTCTGTACTGTCCGTTTACCCAGCTGACTCCAAGGAGTAACGATGCCCCTTGAAACGCTCTCGGTAGTGCAAGCGGTGCGCGACATCCAGCGAGGCAGTGCCGTGGTGGTCCAGCTCGGATCACAGGGTCGGATCGTCAATCAGCATCCCGGGTGGGCGGCGACCACCTACACCGTGGAGTTCGGCCCGATGCCCGGAAGTTCGGCACCGGGCGGCGTCGTCACCCTGGTCGGACTCACCGACGGCGATGTGAGGCCGGCCCATCGGTCGGTGGACGGGGACGTCCCGGCCGCCTGGTGACAGCCTGATCAGTCAGCTCTGATCAGGCCAGCCGGGAGGCCTGCGCCTCCAGGTACCGCTGCTCGGGGATGCTCCTGGTCAGCCTGGCTGCCCGCTGGTACTCCGAACGGGCCGCCGCGGGGTCACCGGCTTGTTCGAGCAGGTGCGCCCGGACGGCATGGACCCGATGGTGGCCGGACAAACTGTCGGACAACCCGTCCAGGTCCGCGATGGCGGACGATGGACCGAGAACCATTGACTGCGCGACAATACGGTTCAACGTGATCATCGGCCCGGGAGCAAGACGCTCGAGCAGCAGGTAGAGCCCATGGATCTGCGGCCAGTCGGTGTCGGCCGCGGTCGGCGCTTCGTCGTGCAGCGCTGCGATCGCGGCCTGGAGTTGGAAGGGCCCCACCACGGCGGTCGCCAGGGTGGCCGAGATCAACGCCGTGCCCTCGGCGATGGCCGCGGCATCCCAGCGGCGACGGTCCTGCAGAGCGAGCGGTATCGAGCGCACCGTCGGCCCGCGTCCTGGCCGGGCGGCGGGCATCGGTCAGCACCATCAACGCGAGCAGGCCAGCGACTTCGCCGTCCTCGGGAATCCGGCTGTGTAGCTGCCGGGTCAGCCGGATCGCCTCATCGGTCAACTCGACCCGCTGCAGCGAAGATCCCGAACTGGCGGTGGAACCTTCGGTGAAGATCAGATACAGCACCTGCCGCACCGCGGCGATCCGCTCGTCGAATTCGGCCGCCGGCGGCAGCCGGAACCGCGCTCCGCTTGCCCGGATCCGCTGCTTCGCGCGGCTGATGCGTTGCCCGATGGTCGATTCCGGAACCAGGAACGCGCTCGCGATCTCCGCGGTGGTCAGTCCGCCGACCGCACGGAGGGTCAGCGCAACCTGCGACAGCGGGGTGAGCGACGGGTGGCAACACAGCAGCAGCAGGGTCAGCGTGTCGTCGATTCCCGACCGCGGATCCGGCTCGTCGGCCGGCAGAGTCGAGGTGACGTCCTCCCGTCGGCGACGGGCGGATTCGCTGCGCCAGATCTCGATCCGCCGGCGGTCGGCCACCGTGATCAGCCAGGCTTTCGGGTGCTGCGGGACGCCGTCGACCGGCCACTGCAGCGCCGCCGCCAGCAGCGCTTCCTGCACGGCGTCCTCGGTGGTCTCGAAGTCTCCCGCAGTGCGGAGCAGCGCACCCAGCACCTGGGGCGCGAGATCCCGGAGTAGACGGTCGATCTCGGTCACGGAAGATCGACGTCGCCGAGGTCCATCACCGGCCGTACCTCGACCAGGCCGAACTCGGACTCCGGGATGCGCCCGGCGATCTCGATCGCCCGCTCCATGCTGTCGCACTGCACCAGATAGAAACCGGCGAGCTGCTCCTTGGCCTCCGCGAACGGTCCGTCGGTCGGACCGAGGTCGGCCCTGGCCGGTAACCGCTGCGCCAGGGCAGGGTCGGTGAGCGCTTCACTGACGATGAGCTCACCGGACTCGCGGAGCGACTCGTCGAGCGCCGCGTAGGCGGCATATCCCGCAGAACGCTGCTCGCCGGAGAACTGCTCCCAGATGGCCCGGGACCGGGGATTTCCGAAGATCAGGATCAGGTACTTCACGATGCCTCCTGCGCGGCGAGGTCCGGTTCCCGCGAGCCCATTCTCCGGCACCGATGACTTTCGCGTCCCGGGAGGTCGATACTTCACGACCAGGACCGCAGCGGTCCGGTGGCAGAGCCGACGAAAGGTATCTCATGTTGGAACAGGCACGTGCGTTCAGCGGTTTCTCCGCCGACGACATCCCGGCCGCGAAGGAGTTCTACGGCACGACGCTCGGTGTCCGGGTGACCGAGGAGAACGGCATGCTGACGCTGCACACCGCCGGTGATCGGGACACCTTGATCTATCCGAAGCCTGATCACACGCCGGCGACCTTCACCGTGCTCAACTTCGTGGTCGACGACATCGACGCCGCGGTCGACGACCTGGTCGCCCGCGGGGTGGTGTTCGAGAAATACGAGTGGCTCGACGAGAAGGGCATCAACCGCAGGGGCGGGCCGCCGATCGCCTGGTTCACCGATCCGGCCGGCAACATCCTGTCGGTGATCCAACTCGACTGATCGTCATCAGGTCCGCCCACCGGGCGGTCCGGGTCGCCGGGATACCGTGGAGGTATGCCTCGCCGTTCCCACGGTTCCCTGCGCCGCGAGCGGGAAGAAGACCGACGCGGCGGCCCGGTGCGATCCGGTGATGGCGCACCGCTCGGCGGTCGGGAGACCTACCGGACGGCCGAGGGCGACTTCCTGGTCCGGAGCATTCCCGGTGCCGCCGCTCGGAAGGAGTACCGCTGCCCGGGCTGTCAGCAGCAGATCGCTGTGGGCACGCCACATCTGGTGGTGTGGCCCGAGCAGGACCCGTCCTGGATGCAGACCGCGGCCGAATCCCGTCGGCACTGGCATCAGTCGTGCTGGCAGCGAAAGGCACAGCGCTGATTCTGCTCGGTTGATCAGTGACGGGGCCGGCTCACCCCGTCGGTCGGACCAGCAGGCCGTCCTCGCGGCGGGTGAGCCGACCGGAGCCGAGGAGCAGACCCAGGGCCGTCTCGAGCCTGCTGCCCTGCGCAGCACTGCGGCGGGTGAACCCGAAGACCTCGAGGGTCCCAGCCCACAATTGCTCCTCCGTCATCCCGGCGGCCGCCCCGCACAGCACGACCATCGCGTTGCCGATCTCCCTGGTGCTGACCTGCTCGAGCGGACGCTCGACGCCCAGCGGCGTCCGTCGAAAACCTTCCCACGCCAACGGATCGATCGACGGCGGCCAGACGAAATCGGGAGCCGCCGGATCCGAGCGAAGCCCGGCGGGCAGGACCGCGACGATGTGTGCATGACGGGAGGCCACCACCCGATGCAGGCCGAACCCGGCCGCCACCAATCGAATCAACCGATCCACCTGGATCGGGCCCTCGGTCTCGATGGCGTCGATCATCGCCTGGTAGACCCGCTGCGTCGACCCCGGTCCGGGCAGCCCGTCGAGCACGGCCCGCGCACCGAGTTCACCCGGAACCCACGGGGAGAAGACACTCTCGTGCTCCGACATCGGACTGCCGGCCGAGATCAATTCCGGTGCAGATGGTTCCGACTCGGCGGAGACAGTATCAGCGACGAGTGGTTCGGCGTCGGCGGTCGGTGCTGTCGATTCCCGGTCCCGGGCGACGGCTTCGACGGCGGTGTCGACAACCGCCGCCAACCGGGTCAGCACCCCATCCCGGTCGGCGAGCCATTCCGGCATCCAGACGCGTTCGACGGCCGGCCAGCGCATCAGCTTCGACAGCACCTCGATCGGTAATCCGTCCCGATCGCCGACGGTTCTGCGGCCGGCCCAACCGGGACCGTCCAGCAGCACGGCGAGTATGGGTTCCTCCGCGCGGTCGACCGGGGAGACGACCAGGTCGATGGTGAAATCGGAGAGTCCGACCTCCGTTCGCACGCCGAAACCCTGCTGCCGCAGTGCGTCGGCGATCTCCTCACGATGCCGGTCGATCACCCGCAGTCGGTTTCCGCCCGGCGACGGCGCCAGCGCCGACGGCCCACGCTCGGCCAGGTCGAGGTAGGCCCGGAGGTGTTTGATCCCGACCGACGATGTCTCCTCGGCGCGCAGTTGCCGCGGGTCGAACGAGGAGAAGACGACGACCTGACGGCGGGCCCTGGTGATGGCCACGTTCAACCGCCGCTCGCCGCCGGACCGGTTCAACGGGCCGAAGTTCAACGGCAGCGATCCGCGACTGTTCACCGAGAACGCCGTGGAGAACATGATGACGTCCCGTTCGTCGCCCTGGACGTTCTCCAGGTTCTTCACGAACAAACCCTCGTGATCGGCAGCACCTTCGGCAGCCGCACCGGTCTCGGTGGGTCCATCCAGGGCCTGGATCAGTCGTTCGTCACCCGTGTCCCGCAGCAATGCCTCGATGAGCGTTCGCTGCTGCACGTTGAAGGTCACCACCCCGATCGACGGTGTCGCCCCGGGCTCCGCGAGGAACCGGCGCCGGATCTCGTCGACGACGGCCTGCGCCTCGATCGGGTTGGTCCGCAGCAGTTTTCCCGATCCGCTGCGATGGAATTGACCGTCCACCCGGACCAGGTTGATGCCGTGCCCGTTCGGTCCTGGATCCGGTAGGCCGGATTGGGGTGCCGGGAACGATGACAACCCACCGGCGTAGTACTGCCGGTTGCTGAATGCGATCAGCGATTCGTCCTGACTGCGGTAGTGCCAGGACAGCCAGCGCTGCGGCACCCTTGCCTGCACGCATTCGGACAGGATGCTTTCCTCGTCCTCGGCCGGCAGCGCCTCGGCGGCCTCGTCCTCGGTCCAGTGCCGATCGCCGGTGTCGGCGCCGTCACCTGTCTCCCCGCCCAGGCTGAGTTCGGCGAACGAGGTCGGGGGCATCTGCTTGCTGTCGCCGACGACGATCACCGATCGACCGCGTCCCATGGCGCCGACCGCGTCGGCGACCCGGATCTGCGACGCCTCGTCGAACACCACCAGGTCGAAGAGTCCAGGACGCGGCGGGAAGAACCGGGACAGCGAGTCGGGGCTGACCAGCATGCAGGGCATGATCGCGGTGATCAGCTCGCCGTACTTCGAGAGCAGGCCGCGGACCGGCAGGCCGCGCCGTTGCCTGGCCAGTTCCCGCTGCAGTTCGCCCACCTGCCCGAGCCCGGACGCCGCGTCAAAGCTCCTGCGGTCCAGCACTTGTCGGGGGATCGCCGTCCTGAGCTGTTCGCGGATGCCGATGGTCGAACCGGTGAAGCGGCGGATCTGCCGTTCCTGGGTCACGGTGTCGAAATTGGCAAGCCCGGTCGCTGCCCGACGCTCGGCACCGGAGGCGGTTGCGACGCCTGCATCAAAGGCGCGAACCGCGTCATCGGCAAGGACCGCGCCCGACAGCAGCAGACGACGCGCCGCGTCGGCGCCCGCTGGTCGCAACGGTTCCAACGCCGAGAGCAGGGCCAGCCATCGTCGCAGGGGTGCCATCTGGGCATCACCGAGGTCCCGAGCGATGGCAGTATCCCGCCAGCGGTCGAAAAGCCCGATGTCACCGGACCACTCGGGCAACAGGTCGGCGGCACCGGCGCAGGCGTCGATGAGCGCGGTGAGCGCCGAGCGGGCGTCCAGCACCAAGGGCCGGTCCTGAGCCGACACCGGCTGGGCAGCGGAGATCCACCGCCGGAGCCGGGTGACGAACTCGCTCGGTGTGCGACCGGGATCGACGGCCGCACCCGCCCAACGCAACCATGCGATCTGATCGTCGACCTGTTGCCGCCCCACATCGGTCAGCGGATTCCAACCGGCCGGGACGAACACGCCGGGGATCGATCCGACCTGAGCCGCCAACCCGCGAACGGTGCCCTGCAGTTGCCCGAGTTCGGCCACCAGGTCGGGCACCCGGGCGGGCTCGACCTCGACGCCCGGCCGCAGGACTGCCTCCAGTTGGGCGCGGACGGCCAGCAGTCGCTTCTTGCGTCCGAACCAACTCGATTCCGCCGCCGCCCGGGCCTGCCCCAACAGGTCGGCCAGCGGCAGGTCCATCGCGGCCGGCGTCGCGGATTCCAGCGCCGGATGCGTCGTCGCCGCGAATGCGGAGAGCTGCGCTGTCACCTCGGAGGTTGCCTGATGCCAACGGGCGGAACGGGTTTCGTCAAGCACACTGACGGCGACACCCGACCGATCGATGACACCGGTCACCGCGATGAGTTCTGCCGGCCCGCGGACCGCCTGCAGGGTGTCTGCCAACAGGCCCTGCCGGGGCAGCGCACGGACGGCCGCGTCGAACGCGATGGCCGCGGCCCGGACCGCGGCGACATCGACATCAGGAGAATCGACGAATGCCCAGGGGTGATCGGGTCGTGGTGCCGCCGAGGCCGCGACGTCGCCGACGGTGGTGAGGCTGCGGCGGACACCGGCCAGCGTCTGCGATCTGGCGAGGTTCAGCAACTCCGGCGGGATCGGCAGACTCGGCGCATCGTCGCCGATTGCCAGCATCGCCGTGCGCGCCGAGTAGTACGACAACCCGGACCCGTTCGGCTCGTGCAGCCTGGTGGCATACCGGGCGAGCTGTCCGCGGGCCGCCCGCAGGTCCTCGCCGATCGCCGCCAGTCCCTGTTGATCCGCCGCAACCTGGTGATCCAGGGCGGCCCTGATCTGCCCGCGGACGACCGTCGGTTTGCTCGACTTGTCGTGCAGGTCCAGACAGAACGGACCCAACCCGATCGCGTCCAACCGGCGGGTGACAACGTCGAGTGCGGCACGTTTCTCGGCGACGAACAACACTCGTCGCCCGTCGGCGATGGCCCGGGCCAGCAGGTTGGTGATGGTCTGCGACTTGCCGGTTCCCGGTGGTCCCTCCAGGACGAACGTCCGGCCGGCCGTCGCCTCACCGACAGCGGCGACCTGGGAGGCATCGGCCGGCACCGGGCAGGCCGCGGCCAGCTCGTCCAGGTCTTCATCCGCACGTGCCGGAACCGGATCGACGAACGGCTCGAACGGGGAGCTGACCAGATGGGCGACCAGCGGGTTGCCGATCAGGTCCGGCCAGTGGTCGGCGAGGTCCTTCCACAGCCGGTACTTCGCGAACTGCAGCACCGCGATCTCCGCGCTCGCCTCCACCCGGTAGGGCAGCCCGGCGTCGGCCAGTGCGACCCGCATTGCCTGCAGCGCGCTGTCGAGATCGATCCCGGCGCCGTCCTCAGCCGGTTGGGCAAGGCCGGGAACGTGCAGCCCGTGCACCAGCCGGAGCTTCTCCAACAGGCAGAAGTTCGGTGTGCTGGCACCGGATTCGTCGAGTTCGATCCGGTACGACTGCTGCCGGGCCCGGGTGGTCAACCGGATGGGCACCAGGATCAGTGGCGACCGCAGTTCTCTGTCGTCCAGGCTCCACAGCAGGCTGCCCAGGGCGAGATACAAGTTGTTCGCCCCGGTCTCCTCGATCACCGTCCTTGCCTTGTAGGCGAGAGAACGCAAGCGCGAGTCGTAGGTGGCCGCGTTGACGTCGGTGAACAGGGCGCCCCTGGTGCCGAACAGTTCGGCGAGCTGATCCGGCGGCAGATCCCGCCCGAAACCGATCCCGCGTTCCGCGGCGACGGTGGAGACCTGGTCGGCCGCCAGTAACAGCACACCGGCGGGATCGTGCACCCGGTCCTCGATCGCGCCGAGCAACCCGTCGGGCACGGTGAGGCCGATGCTGCCGCGCCGATGGAAGTTGATCAGCTTGTTGCGCAGGCTCAGATCCAGCAGCGCGTTCTTCCACTGTTCGATGCGTGGCGGTGCAATCGCCGCGTCACCGGCGGCCGGCGCCACCACCAATCCGGCCGCCGGCGTCGGGCCGCGGCGGTCGACCGGGACGTAGGTGATCACCTGCATCGTGCCGTCGTCGGCGGCAACGTGCGCCGGCAACGGCACGATCCGGTCGATCCTGGACTGGCGAATGTCCACCACGCCGTGGATGTGCTCGAGATCGCCGGTGAGATAGGTGTTGTAGGGCGGGCGGTGACTCGCCTCGAAGGTCCACGCCGAGTCGGTGACGGTGGTCGTCTCCACCAACCGGATCAGGTCGAGGTCGATCAGGTTGACGACGTCGGCGATGTCGGTCTGGGCCGGGCCGGACAGGGCCCGCTCGTCCCGCCAATACCCCAGGAACGCGTGGCTGTGTGCCACGAAGACCAACGGGCGCAGTCCGGCCAGCTCCAGCGCGGCCGCCAGCACGACGGTCGTGTCCAGCGCGGTGCCCTGCCGACCGTGCAGCACCTCGGCGGGATCACGGATCTGTTGACCGGAGTCGGTCCAGTTGGCCGGTGCGGTGACGAAACGGATCGCCTGCGCCTGCATCGCCTCGAAGATCGCCCGCACCGTCTCGTCGACCCGTTCGGCGCCGGACTGGTACCCGGCGATCACCGGATTCCCGGTGCGCTGCTGCAGGATCTGCGCCGCACCGGACAACAGTGAGGCGATCGCCGGATGTTGCGGGATGACGAACGCCGCGAGCATCTCCAGGCCAAGCAGTTCGGGCACCGCCACCCATTGGTTGGCGGCCAGAATCTGCACGGGCTCGAGTTGCTGCGCCACCAGCGCCCCGTCGACGAACAGCTCGACCCGCACCGTCCCCGGCTGTTGGGTGCGGATCCTCGCCATGCCCGCGGGATCGAGCCACACAGTCGGTTCGGAGATCGCGGTCGAGCCGCCGGACGGCAGGTCCACCAGCAGGTCGGTGGCGCCGCCGATCGGGCCGGCCTCGTCCGCGACAGTGATCCGCAGTGTCGCCGCGCCGACGCCGGCGCCGGGATTGTTCACCTCGACCCGGTGCACCACCGCGATCCGGTTGTGCGCCAACGCGTAACTCAACACCGGCGTCACAGAGGCCACCAGCGTGATACCGGTCGGGGCCGTTGCCGTTGAGGTGGGGTCCGCTGAGGTCGAGACACCGTTGGACGACTCATCGGCCGCGGACGTTCGGCCTGCTTCGGACAACTGCCCACTCCCTGGGTCGACGACGGCGCGTTACCGAACTGCTCGGTACCACCGCATTGTCGCCGACCGCGCCGACAGCCCTCCCCGGACCCGCCCGTCCGGGGCGGCACCGGGGCCTACAGGGCTGGTGGGCTGCTGTACACCGTCGGGTCACCCTGGACGAGGTACGCGCCGTTCGTCAGGTAGTCGATCGGCCGGAACGACCGGTCGCCGCCCGGCTCCCGGGTGGCCGGCACGGAATCGCCGCTGGGCAGATGCATGATGAAATTGACCGGCTTCGTGTCGTCGACCAGTGGAATGTCGTACACCGCCCAGCCATTTTCGATGGTGGCTCGTTGCCATGGCTTGTCCCAGGCGATCTGCGCCAGTACAGCGGGATCGACCGCGTCACCCCACATGTGCAGACCCCAGCCACCGGGCGGAGCGCCGTAGTCGCCTGCCGGCCGGTAGTACCGCAGCTGGATCGAGGATGCTGGTGCGCCGGCCGACTTCACGGTTCGAACCGGGCTGGTGACCGTGGTCCCGTCTGGCTGGGTCAATACTGCCCGGTACTCGATAGATGTTCCCGCCGCCAGCTCCGCCGGCACAGTGTCGAAAACGGTGTACGCGGGGGAGGATTCGTCGGTGCCGATCGAGGTCCAGGCGCCACCGGCGATCCGCCGTTCAATGGTGACCTTGTGGGTTGCCCGCTCCGGGTCCGCGACCGCCCGCACCTCGACCGTGCCGCGGACGTTGCTGCCCTCGGCAGGGGCCTCGATCTTCAGGGTCGGTGCCGGAACAGCGGCCGCGACCTCCTGACTGGTCGCGGTGTGCCGGGCGTTGTCGAGGACGACGGCCCGGTACTGCACGTTCTGACCGGACGACAGGGCGCTGACGTCATGGAACACCCGGTACGGCGCGGAGTCGTCGGTGCCGATCGACGTCCACGCGCCGTTGCCGGTCTTGGCGTAGAAGGTCACCTCGTAGAACGACGAACCACCCACCGTTGCCGAGACCTGCATCCGGCTGCGGGATTCAGCGGCCGGCGTCGGTGCTGCGAGTGAGATCAACGGGGCCGCCTTGGACCTCGGGACCCGACCGGCCGATTCGTAGACGACCGCAGACAACGCGGGAACGGTGACGGCCAGCGTGGCGTCGGTGCCGGTCTTGATCGACTTCGCGCCGTCGCCGTAGACCAGCCGGAACAGCCGCTTGGCATCGTAGGTCGGGATGTTCGCTGTCTTCGGCTGTTCGCTGTTGTTCAGCGCGACGACGTACTCGCGTTGCTTGTCCTTGTCGGTGCGGGAGAACGCGTAGATGCCGGCCGAATCGGAGGAGTACCGATCCTGCTGTGCGCCGTTGCGCAGTGCGGGATGGCGGTCGGTCAGTTTCGCCAGCTCGCTGATCGTCTGGTACAGCGGATGCGAGGGATTGAAATTGGCCGTCGCGTGGGTCGCAGTCGTGCCGAGCAGGTCGTCGTCAAGGTAGTCCGGCACCTGGCTGGCGAACATCGTCTGGCGCGCCACCTGATCCCCACCGGAACCGGTGAACCCCTGCTCGTCGCCGTAGTAGATGACCGGATTGCCGCGGGAGAAGTACATCAACTCGTGCGCGAGCCGATCCCGCGCGATCCATTCGGTGTCACCGGCGCCGGGGTTGTCGGTCTGCAGGAAGTAGCCGATACGCCCCATGTCGTGATTACCGAGGAACGTCGGCATTTGATACACGTTGGAATCGGCGTCGGTGTACCAGTCGTCGTCATTGAAGAATGATGTGAGCTGGTTGGTCGGCCGGCCCTTGGAGGCGAAATTCCGCGCAGCGTCCTGGAACGGGAAGTCCAGCACCGCCTGCATCTTGTCCTGGGTGCTGAAATGCGACGTGTACGGCTTCGACAGGTCGAAAACCTCGCCGAACATGAAGAACTCGCGCTTGCCCTGCTGCTGCGCGTACTTCAGGATCTCCGGCCCGAACTTCTGCCAGAATTCGTCGTTGACGTGCTTCATGGTGTCGATGCGGAAGCCGTCGACGCCGAAGTCGCGGATCCACGTCTTGTAGACGTCGATCATCCCGTCGACCACCTTCGGGTTCTCGGTGAAGAGATCATCGAGGCCGAAAAAGTCGCCGTACTGGGAGTTCTCGCCGACGAATGTGGTGTCACCTCGATTGTGGTAGAGCGTGACGTCATTCAGCCAGGCCGGAACTTTCAGGTTCTGCTCGGCGGGGTCGAGAACCGGCGTGTAGGGGAAGGACTTCGTCGGGTCGATGGCCGGGAAGGAGTTCGTTCCCGCATAGTCGCGATCATCGAATGGTGTGCCGGCCGCCGTCAGGTACGGCTTCTGATCTTTGGAGACGTACGGCTGACGCGCGCCTTCCTGGTACCCGATCACGTCCGCCGTGTGGTTGGTGATGATGTCGAAATAGACCTTCATTCCCCGCTTGTGTGCGGCTTCGACAAGTTGGCGAAGATCATCGTTGGTACCCAGGTGCGGATCGATCTGGGTGAAGTCGGTGATCCAGTAGCCGTGGTAGCCGGCCGACGGACCGTCCTCCAGTTGCACTGCCTTGTTCTTGAAACTCGGTGTCAACCAGATGCTGGTGGTGCCAAGGCCCTTGATGTAGTCGATGCGTTGACGCAGCCCGGCGAGGTCACCGCCGTTGTAGAAGCCCTTTTTCGTCGGGTCGAACCCGGACACCAATGGATCCGAACCGAGGCCTCCGGTGTCGTTGGCGGTGTTCCCGTTCTCGAAACGGTCAGCCATCACGAAGTAGAAGTTCTCGTCGGTGACCGAGGTCCGCAGGGAATGCTCGCCGTTCAGACCTCCGGTCCCGCCGCGGTCCGCAGCGGCCTGCGAGGTGCCGATCCCCATGCCGGCGATCAGCACCAGCGAGAGCAGGAAAATGGCGAAGCGGCGAACGGTCACAGTGGCCTCCTTGACACCAGTGGACCGGAAGGTAGCCCGCGCCGAAGAGTCCGACAACTCGAGGTGATGAAGGGGTCACTCTTATGAACCGAATGACCGAAAAGGGTGATTCGGAACGAACATTCGTCGTCTCCGCGGCGGGTTCTCCGCCCGCTACGGGGTGATCAAGCCGCCAGGAAAAGTGCGAGCACTGCGGTGTCCGCATCATCGAACGGATCGATGCCGGCCCGGCTGACCATGCTGGTGATGTTGCCCCGATGATCCGCCTCCACCCACGCCGCGCGGTGGTCGAGACCGAGGTGGGGCAGGCCGGGCAGCAGCACACAGCCGGAGGCGACCTCGTCGTACTCGGGCAACGTCGGACGGATCTCGGTCGGTGGATGCAGGACGATCAGCCCGGGTGGCTGGTGCGCAGCGAACTGCCCGGGCAGCACGGCGTTGTCTCCGACCACCGGGCCTTCGGCGATGACCAGGCCGACGGTTCCGGGCGCCGGGTCATCGGGGAGTTCTTCCTTGACCCGGAAGACCGTGCTGGTGTGCAACATGCCGGGGACACTGGCGACCCGGACGGCGAGGAGGAGGAACCTGGCCCATTCGACGGTGCTGGCCGGCCACCGGCCGGAAACGAGGAACCCGCTGAGCAAACCCTCGGCATGGAAGGGCGCCACTTCGACCGATCTTTCGTCGGGCTCTCTCATGGTCAACCTCCATCGCGGGGCGGCCGGATGGCTCATGGTGAATCACATTGTTGTTAGCACACAAGACCCCCTGAGTGCTAACGAGTTTCGCGATGACGAACGGGTCACGCGCGTGTTACGAACCGGCCTCGCAATAGCCGATACCCGCGAGGATGGCGTCGGTCGACCGCGTAACAATTGTTGGCCGATGTGGTGCAGAGAACACTCCGATGCCGTCATCGGCGGTGGAATGCCCGAAGGGGCAACACCTGGTGCCCTGACGGCCGGGCCATCGCGATTGCCGATGCGATGCCGTGAAGCACATCATCAGGTATGCGGGAGCAGCTGACTTCGGCAGCGACATACGGTCGCGCACGCGTTCGACGCCGGGATGGCGAGAACGAGACACCGGTCCCGGTGCAAACGGCGCTGCTGCAAAGGATTTCCGCTCGTGGTGCTCCGGTTCTCGGCCCGAGTGGAATGCTGGCCCTTCAGCGAGCCGCCGGCAATCGAGCCGCCGGAACGCTGTTGACCGGGGCGGCCGGTCGCATCCCGGTGCAGCGTGATGGCGATGCACCGACGGCGGACGCGCCGCTCCGACGCGGGATTCGACTGCTGCCGCCACCGATCTGGCTGTCCGAGCCGGGAAACTTCCTGAGCGACAAGCCCTCCCTGATTCCGCCCGGTGGTCTGACGTTGTTACCGCCGGCCGGGGTCGAGGGGCTCATCGACTGGGGCGGGGTGGGCACCGCCTATCAGGATCGGAAGCTGGTGCTGGAAGACCGTGATCGCTCGTTGATCGTCGGACACTGGCAGCGGTGGTACCCGGTGGCACAAGGCCTGTACAAGCTGCCGCTGGCGAAATCCCTCTTCGATTCGCCGGCCGCGATCATGAACACGATGACGGCCAAGATGATCGACTCCTCGCTGGCCGGCGATCGTCCCAACATGGTGGAGATGTTCGACCGGCAGGCCGAACAGTTCGGCGTCAAGACCACGACGGTTTCCGTGACGGTGAAGCGCTTCTGACGCAACACCTGCCGTGGTACGGCGAAACATGTTGTGACCCCAGCGCCATCGACCCCCGGGTCAGGTGACGGTCGGTCCGGTGAGTTGGCGCATGAGGGTCGCATCGTCGCGGACGGCCCAGTGTTCGGCGCCCCTGCCGTCAACCATCCTGATCATGTGCATCTGTTGGTAGGCGAAGCTGCGACCGGTGGCGGGTAGGCCGAAGAAGTCGCCCGTGTGCCGGCCGCTGTGCTCGCAATAGACGACGGCCGTATCGCCCTCGGCGAGAACTCGGTGGATCGTCCACCGCTGGTCGGAGAAGGCCTTGGCCAAGGCGTGCATGTAGAAAATGATCCCGGCCGGGCCGGGAGGCGTGCCGGGCGGCGCTTCGTGGTTCACGAAATCGTCGGTCACGGCATCGATGACGGCTGCCTCATCATCGGCCGGAAAGATCTCCTCGAGCACTCGGCGAGCTGCGGTCTTGACGTCGTCGGTGGATGTGGTCATTCGGGTCCTCCTGTGGGTGGTCCGGCGTGTCGAGCGCCGATCATATTGATGCCAGTATCATTCTCTCCAATGTCTGAACCCGCAAGACCCAAACGGCGATACGACGGATCGCGACGTCGCGAACACGCGACGCAGACCCGGACGAAGATCATCGATGCCGCGGCCCGCATGTTTCTGGAGCGCGGTTACTCCGGGGCGACCATTCCCGCGATCGCGACCGAAGCGGGAGTCGCCGTCGAAACGGTCTACCGCTCGGCCAGTGGCAAGGCCGGGCTGCTGGCCGCGGCCGTGCAGGCGGCCCTGGCCGGAGGCGTGGAACGCGCGGAACTCCCGGTCGAACAGCGGGAAGGCATTCGCCGGGTCATCGAGGAGTCAGATCCGCGCCAACAACTGGCGACCTACGCCGCTACGCAACCGGGGGTGTGGTCCAGGGTCGGCCCATTGCTGCGGGTGCTGGACGCGGCGGCCGCGACCGATCCCGCGCTTGTCCAGCTCAAGGAAGCCCATGCCCAACAACGCCTCAACGGCCTGCGGAGGTTCGCCGACCTGCTGGAGCAGAGCAAGGCTCTGCGCCCCGGTCTCACCGCCGAGCGGGCTGCCGACCTGATCTGGACCATCTGCGCCCAGGCGAACTACGACGCCCTGGTCACCACTCGTGGTTGGAGCCACGAGGAATACCGCGACTGGCTGAGCGACACATTGGCGTCATCGTTGTTACCAGAACGGCGGACTCGTTGACCCCTGACGTGGACAAGGATCGAGGCGGCCACAAGGGGCGTGGCCCATCGCGAACCTAGGGAACCCGGTGATCCGTTGACTCGGTCGTCGCCAGGCCGGTGCCGACCGCAGTCAGTGCCCCGACCACCAGCGCGATGCCGTGCACGATCTCCAGCGTGTTCCCGCCGAATCCGGTCCACACGGACACCACAATGATGATCAGCGCGATGCTGGCGACGCCCGCCCCGAGCCAGCGGATCAGGCGTAGTTCGTCGGACGCCCATGGCAGCGCCACTCTGGCTTCCAGGTGACACGAGACGGGTGGGCACCAATCAGAAGCTTCTGCTATCGCTTGGTCGTTGCAGGGTTGCCGAGTTGCTCGTCGAGTGCGTCGATGGCGGCGACGGTGAGGCTGAGCCGGATGTGCTGACGCATCAAGTCAGCGACTCCTTGAGCGTCTCGGTCGATGATCATTTCCATCATCTTGCGGTGTTCGATGAAGTCGCGTTCCCGGTCGTCGGCACCTGAGGGCAGCATCAGACCGAGTCGGCGGTAGCGGTCGGATTTATCCCAGAGCCCGTCGAGCATATTGATCATGTTGTCGTTGTGCGATGCGACGTAGATGGCGCGATGGAACGCGGAATGGGCCAGAAGCCCCTTCTCGCCCCAGGTTCGGGTCACCGGTACGAGGTGTTTGGCTGCGTTCCGCAGCGTTTTGATGTCTCCGTCCGTCCGGCGGCTGGCGGCGAGTTCTGCGGCGGCGGGGTCCAGGGCCATCCGGATCTCGAACAGCTCGCGGGCTTCGGTGGACGTCAACGGGGTCACCCGGGTGTTCTTGTGCACGTCGATGTCGATCAGTCCTTCCCCGCGAAGGCGGCGTAGCGCCTCCCGCAGCGGGGTGATGCTCATGCCCATCTGGTCGGACAGCAGGTACTGGTCCAGGACCGACCCGGGGGCGAGTTCACCGGCCAGGATGCGCCGGCGGACCTCGGCGTAGGCGGCGTCGCTCTTGGTGGAAAAAAGATTCGGCGAACTCATCGCTGCCCCCTTGCGCTCGGTTGGTTCTTATAATACCGTCCTACACATCTTATAAGTTACAAGACATTGGAGGACCAGTGAAGATCGTGTCGGTGCATGAGGGAATCGTTCCCATCAGCTCGTCGATCCGGAACGCCTGGATCGATTTCAGCTCGATGGACTGCTCGATCGTCGCGATCGTCAGCGACGTGATCGTGGACGGCAAACCCCTTGTCGGGTACGGGTTCAACTCGAACGGCCGGTATTCCGCGGGCGACATCCTGCGGCGCCGGATCATCCCGCGTCTGCTGGCCGCCCCGGCGGACGAGATCCTGAACGAGGACGGGACCAACTTCGATCCCACCAAGGCGTGGGACTTCCTGATGCGGAACGAGAAGCCCGGCGGCCACGGTGAACGGTCGGTCGCGGTCGGCGTCATCGACATGGCCCTGTTCGACCTGGCAGCCAAGGTCGCCGGCCAGCCGCTGTACCGGTTCCTGTCCGACAAGTACGGCGACGGCGCAGCCCGACGACTCGGTGTTCGTCTACGCAGCCGGCGGCTACTACGCCCCGGACAAGGGCCTGCCGGAGTTGCAGGACGAGATGCGCAGGTTCCTGGACCTGGGTTACCGGGTGGTCAAGATGAAGATCGGCGGCGCACCCCTGGGTGAGGACCTCAAGCGGATCGAGTCCGTGCTGGACGTCGTCGGCGGCGACGGGCAACGCCTCGCGGTCGACGTCAACGGCCGGTTCGACCTGTCCGAGGCCCTGGAGTACGCCAAGGCGATCGAGCCCTACAACCTGTTCTGGTACGAGGAGATCGGCGACCCGCTGGACTACGCGCTGAACGCCACGGTGTCCGAGCACTACAAGGGCCGGATCGCGACCGGGGAGAACCTGTTCTCCCTGCAGGATGCCCGGAACCTGATCCGGTACGGCGGGATGCGTCCCGACCGGGACATCATCCAGGTCGACCCCGCCTTGAGCTACGGCCTCACCGAGTACCTGCGGATCCAGGACATGCTCCGCCAGCACGGCTGGTCCTCCCGCCGCTGCATCCCGCACGGCGGGCACCAGTTCTCCCTGCACATCGCGGCCGCGCTCAAGCTCGGCGGCAACGAGTCCTACCCGGGTGAGTTCCAGCCCACCGGTGGGTTCGCCGACAACGCCGTCGTCCTGGACAGCCAGGTCGGGCTCACCGACATCCCCGGCATCGGCTTCGAAGGCAAGGCCGCGTTCTACAAGGTCCTCAAGGCCCTGCACGACTGATCACCCGCAACACCCAGCAACAGAACTTGTCCGGTCAGGATTCGGGCCGCCAGTTCCAGCGGGCACCGGCTCGAGCCGTGCTCGCTGGAACTGGGACCAAGCGGCCACGGCACGACGCCGTCGGCACTCGCACGCCATCCGAGCCCCGCGTACCACCTTCAACGTTCACCACAAAGATGTCAAGGAGTGGGGCCACATGTCCCAAAAAGTCGCAGTGAAGCAGAAGTCGCGATCACCGTTCCGGCATCTGAAGGAACTCTGGGTGCAGGTCGTGATCGGCGCGGTGCTGGGCATCGCGATCGGTCTGCTGTTTCCCCCGGTCGGTGTTGCGCTCAAACCGCTCAACGACTGGTTCATCGCCCTGGTGAAGATGATCGTCGCACCGGTCATCTTCGTGGTGGTCGTGCATGCGGTCGCCACCATGGACAACGTCCGCCGGGTCGGGAAGATCGGCATCAAGGCGCTGGTCTACTTCATCGGCCTGTCGCTGCTGTCGATGCTCATCGGACTGATCGTCGGGAACATCTTCAAACCCGGCGCCGGGATGAACATCGACGCCAGCACCCTTGACCCGTCGAAAATCCCCGGTCAGGGCCAGGAGGTCGGGTTCGTCCACTTCGTCACCGAACTCATCCCGGAAACCCTGCTATCCGCGTTCACCGACGGCGCGATCCTGCCGGCCCTGCTGGTCTCGATCGTCTTCGGTTTCGCGTTGAACATGGCCGGCCCCAAGGGTAAACCCGTCACCGACTTCATCACCGCACTCCAAGGCATCATCTTCCGGATCGTCGGCTGGATCATGAAACTCGCCCCGTACGGCACGCTCGGGGCGCTTGGCCGCGGTCACCGCCACCTACGGCGCGTCCAGCCTGGCGAACCTGGGCATGCTGGTCCTGGTATTCACCGGCACCTGCGTGGCCTACATCTTCATCGTGCTCTGGCCCGTCATGCGGGCCTGCAAACTGAGCCTGTTCGGGCTGATCCGGTATCTCAAGACCGAACTGATCATCGTGCTGGCCACCGTGTCCAGTGAGACGGTGCTGCCGCAGCTGATGCGCAAGCTGGAAAACCTCGGGGCCAGCAAACCCGTTGTGGGCATTACCATCCCGGCCGGTTTCTCGTTCAACCTGGACGGCTCCGCGATCTACCTGACCATGGCCACCCTGTTCCTGGCCCAGGCCACCGGGATCGACCTGTCCTGGCAGGAGCAACTGCTGCTGGTCGGCATCATGATGCTGACCAGCAAGGGCACTGCAGGGATCGCCGGCGGCGCGTTCGTGGTCCTGGCCAGCAGCCTGGCCGCGATCGGCACCGTCCCGGTCGCCGCATTGGCCCTGATCGTCGGGGTGGACCGGATCCTCAACGAGGGCCGGGTGTTCATCAATGTGCTGGGCAACGCGATCGCCACCATCGTTGTCGCGAAATGGGAAGGCGACTTCGACCAGGACCGGGCGAAGCAGGTGCTGTACGACGCCAAGCACCACCCGCACCTGCTCACCTCGGAAGCGGAACTGGAAATCGAGGACATCGACCTGCACCACGACGTCGTCGACGCCGACAGCCACGCCAGCGAGGAAGCCACATCACCCGCGCACTGACACTTTCCGGCTCGGACGCCCGAGCACGGAACGCGCCGTTCCTCACCCCAGACGCCCCGGGGTGAGGAACGGAGCAGGCGATCGCCCCGACACCACTCCTGGTGCCGGGGCGATCCACTCTGGGCGTTCAACGAGGCCATCGTGAAAGACATGGCCGCGCAGACCGACCGGCCGATCATCATGCCGCTGATCCAACCCGACCTCGCTCAACGAGTTCTCCCGCGCCAGGGTCGACGCCTCGGTCGCCGAGCTCATCGAAGAACGGGACACCGTCATAGGGCTCGGACTCGTCTGAAACCCAGCCCTAGCTCCCCTGCGGGGACTCGCAAAGTCAGTGACCGGGCCATTCCCGCCACTCGGGTCGCTCGGTGCAAGCCGGCCAGACCCAACATGCATCGCATTGCCGGCACCGCCACGTTCGATGGCTCGACCCGGTGCACTTGATGCAGGGATGGTTGCCGATCAGCACGGTGTTCTCGCCCATCGGGTGACCCGCCGGACAATGGTCCGGCATCGCCTCGACCATTCGATGTCCGTCGACGCGGTAGTGCCGCTTGGAGAGGCCGAAGTCGCCGGGAGTCAGCACCTCCCCATTCGAACATATGTACGATCCGGTGACTAGAGGCCAGTGACGCGCGGACCTGGGCGGCTGTCACCGGCGATGCGGCGCGCCGGCTACGGGCGGCGGCCGACCATGTCCAGAAGTCTGGATTGGTCGGAGGCACCCTCCGGAAGCGTCCGGCCGGCACCTGGGCCGAAAAAATCAGCAGCAGCGGGGTTCTCGGCAAGTTCCCCGAACACGGCGATGGACTCGGTGACCAGCTCGGGATCCAATTCCTCGGGCAGGCCCAAAGCTCGTGCGAGATCCCAGCCATGCACCACCAGGTCGCTCATTCGCAGTGCCGCCAAGCGCCGCCCGGAGATGAGCCCGATCGGGTGCTGATGCAGGCGCTCCAACATGCCGGGCTGACGGAAGGCCGCCAGCTGTTCACTCGAACTCTTGTCGAAGGCTCGGATCGGCTCGTCTGCGAAGTCGCCATGCATCACCCGATCCATCGCTGCCGCCGGCGCGAGACCGTCCAGGATCATGACAGTAAAACGATTGCCGCCCAGGATGTGATCGGCGACATCGCGAACGGTCCATTGATCACACGGCGTCGGAGACTCCCACTGCCTGGGCGAGTGCACCTTGTGCAGACGGGACCGGTAGTCCTCGGTGGCCCGCTGCAGAGCATCGATGGCATCCACGGATGGACTGTATCGACAACGCGGGATCGATACTCACAAATAGTAAGTGACTAACCAGAGGTTTGAACATTCTGATCGGTAGGTTCAAGCTTGCGGTATGCCTGACTACCTCCACCGGCTCGAGTTCGGAACGTTCATCACGCCGTCGAACGATCCCGCGACAACGCCGGTCGCGCTTGCGCAGCTGAGCGAGCAGCTGAACTACGACCTGGTCACCTTCCAGGATCATCCCTATCAACCGGCGTTCCTGGACACCTGGACACTGTTGACCTGGGTTGCCGCGCAGACGGAACGAATCCGGGTGTCGGGCAACGTGCTCAACGTGCCGCTCCGGCCGCCGGCCGTCCTGGCCCGGGCCGCGGTGAGTCTGGATCGGCTGTCCGGCGGTCGTTTCGATCTGGCGCTGGGCGCCGGGGGATTCTGGGATGCCATCGAGGCCATGGGCGGCCGGCGGCTCGAGCCGGGGCAGGCGGTACAGGCGTTGGAGGAGGCGATCGACGTCATCCGAGGCGTCTGGGACGCCGAGAACAAGACACCGCTGCGGGTCCCCGGAGAGTTCCACCACGTCAATGGCGCTCAACGAGGTCCGGCCCCGGCACACGACATCCCGATCTGGATCGGGGCCTACAAGCCGCGCATGCAGCGGCTTGTCGGACGCCGGGCCGACGGATGGCTGCCCTCTTTGGCTTACCTCAAGCCGGGCGATCTCGCCGCCGGCAACGCGAAGATCGACGAAGCGGCACAGCAGGTCGGTCGCGATCCGCGGGAGATCCGGCGCATCCTCAACGTCTCCGGCAAGTTCCAGCCACAGACCTCGGGAACGCTGCAGGGTCCGGCCGATCAGTGGGTCGAAACACTGCTGCCGCTGGCCGTTCGGGACGGGATCGGAACCTTCGTGCTCGGGTCGGACGATCCCCGCACCCTGCAGACGTTCGCCGAGGAGGTGATTCCCGCACTGCGGGAGGCGGTCTCGGTCGAACGGGGACCCGAGCGGCCGGCCGGCGCGCCGGTCGTCAGAAGCTTGAGCATCCGTGCCAAACGGCGGACCGGTATCGACTACGACGCCATCCCGACCGCGCTGGCCGATGCCGTCATCGAACCGGGTGACGCCCGGTATTCGCGGGTCCGTTCGACGTACATGCGGGGCGGATCTCCCGGGCTGGTGCTGCAGGTGGTTTCGGTCGAGCAGGTCGTGCTCGCGCTGGCGTTCGCCAGGACCCAGGATGTGCCGCTGGCCGTACGCAGTGGCGGGCACGGCATCAGCGGTCGTTCGACCAACGACGGTGGCATCGTTCTCGACGTCTCCAGGCTGAACTCCATCGAGATCCTGGACGAGCAGACCCGCCGAATCCGGCTCGGGCCGGGCGCCCGGTGGATGGACGTCGCCGCCGCACTCGCACCGCACGGCTGGGCGCTGAGCTCCGGCGACTACGGCGGGGTCGGCGTCGGCGGACTGGCCACAGCCGGCGGGATCGGCTGGCTCGCCCGCGAGCACGGGCTGACCATCGATCACCTGCGAGCGGTGGAGATCGTGCTTGCCGACGGCACGGTCACCCGCGCCGATGCGCAGGAGAACCCCGATCTGTTCTGGGCTGTGCGCGGTGCCGGCGCGAACTTCGGCATCGTCACCTCCTTCGAGTTCGAGGTGGACGAGGTCGGTGACGTCGGCTGGGCCCAGCTCGCCCTCGATGCCGGCGACACCGCCGGATTCCTCCAGCGGTGGGGCGCAGCCCAGGAGGCCGCGCCGCGGGATCTCACCAGCTTCCTGATCATGGGCCGACCACGACCACGGCAGCCCATAGTGGCCACGGTGATGGCAATGGTGAACTCGGCCGATCCGGAGACGATTGTGGCCCGGCTGCAGCCCCTGGCCGACGCCGGTCCGCTACTGGACCAGTCGGTGACGCTCACCACCTATGCCGAGGTGATGGCGAATGCCAGTTCGGCCGGTCACAACGCCCAGGGTGAGCCGGCGGCCAGATCCGGCCTGATCGACCACATCACGCCCGAGTTCGCCGGCGCCGTGGCCCGGATGATCGCAACGGGAGCGGTGTACTTCTTCCAGATCCGCTCGGTCGGCGGCGCCGTTGCCGACGTCGACCCGGCGGAGACGGCCTACGCCAACCGATCCGCGAACTTCTCGATCACCGCGCTCGGCGCGAATCATGCCGAACTCGACCGGGTGTGGGACGAGCTCCACTCACATTTCGGTGGCCTCTACCTCAGCTTCGACACCGATCTGCGTCCCGAGCGGCTCGCCGACGCCTTCCCGCCGGCCACGTTGGCCCGGCTCGTCGAGATCAAGGCTCGGCTCGATCCGGACAACGTCTTCCGGGACAATTTCAACATCGTCCGCGAACAGGCCCTGACCGGCTAGAGAGGACTTACGATCAGTAAGTGAAGCGATCCTGGGAGCTCATCGACGACGACGAGTGCCGGCATTTCCAGTCCGCCGTCGAACTCGTCGGTAAGCGGTGGAGTTCGGCGATCCTGCTGGCGCTGGCCCGCGGTGCGACCAGGTTCGGCGAAATCCGTTCCCAGGTACCGGGTTTGTCCGACCGGATGCTGGCGGAGCGGATGCGTGAGCTGCAGGCCTCGCAGCTCGTCGAGCGTGAGGTCGTGCCATCGACGCCGGTGCAGATCAGGTACCGGCTCACCGAGCGGGGCATCGATCTCATCCGGGCGTTGCAGCCATTGGTGAAATGGGGTCATCGCTGGCAACCCCTGCCCGACAAGACGGATAAGGCCGCCGACCCGGTGAGTGCAACCGGGTGAGCACCCCGGAACCGGCGGCGGATCGGCCGGCGTTCGTGCTGCACGAACACCGCCGACCTCGCCATCACTTCGACCTGCGCCTGGAGGAGAACGGCATGCTCCGGTCGTGGGCGGTGCCCCGCGGACTGCCCGACTCATCGGCCCAGAATCGTTTGGCGGTCGCCGTTCCCGATCACGATCTCGACCACCTGACCTACGAGGACGAGGACAAGAGCATCGCCGACATCGGCTGGTGGGAGGAGCACGACCGCAACGATCGGCGGATCGTGTTCACCCTGCACGGCAGGCGAAATGCCGTGCGATACGCGCTGATCCAGACCTCGACCGACTGGTTGTTGCACCGCACGAAGGAACAACCGGCGTGATGCACCGGTCTCAGGGCATCTTCGCGTACGAGTCGAGACTGACGGTGTCGGTGACCTTCTCGAGCGTGTTGATGCTCACATGCGGCCACTTGATGCGCCCCGGGCCGCCGTCGAATCGCGGGAAGAAATCCAGCTGAACGACCTGGACGTACTGCAGGCGCAGCTTGGGCCGGCCCCACTCGTCGGTCTCGGCCAATTCCTGGATGAAGAACGTCGACTTCATCTCCGACGCGTTGGCCTGCCGGACCACGAACGGGATGTTGTTGATCCCGCCGCTCTCCACAGTGGTGTCGAATTCGAGAACGGTTGTCCGGACGATGTCCACACCCTGGTTGGCGGCACTCAGCAACGCTGTCGGGTCGGTCGGGTCGAACAGCCCCTCGAAGAGCGCCTCGTGAAAGTGCTTGTACGGCAACAGGTAGAAGTTCGTGTCGATGTTCTGGTCGACTCCGATCGGCAGGGCGTTGACCTTCGGGATATCCGGCATCCCCTCGACCACCCGTGAGGTGCCGAGCGCAAGGGCCGCATCCCCGTGCGGAATCGTGGCCAGCCGGGCGATGTCCGGGCCGTTGTCGATCCGGTTGGTCATGTTCAGGAAAAGTCCCGGTTCGTGATGGATCGGCAGCTCGGTGCCGCCGGCCAGGCCGCTCAACGGGAAGTCCTCCGCGGCAATCTGCGAGATGGCCTGTTCGTAGTCGATGGTCACGATCACCTGATCGGTGTTGGCCCCGATCGACAGGTCGACGCCGCGATTGGGTACCGCCTTGTCGACCAACTGGAACTTGAGCTCCTCGTTGAACTGGTTGAGCAGCAACCGGTAGGGCGGCCCGAAAGTGCCGCCATCGGGTTGGGCGAAGGGCAACGCGATCATGTTCCAACCGCGGCCGGCCAGGTTGGGCTTGTTGGCCCAGGTGCCGGGCAGCAGGGTGAAGGCGCCGAGATCCGGGTCGCCGGTCTGCGCCGCCTCGAGGTGTCTGCCCTCGCGCTGGAGTCGTTCGACGTTCGCTTCGCTGATCATGTTCTGCCCCTCGGATCATCGGATTCTCCTGAGCAGGTGACGGCGATCCCAACAGGTGATACGGGTAACGAAGACAAAGCTCCCGTATGGCGCGGGCAGTTCCGCCATTCGGGTCAATGCCGCCGACCTGCGTTCTGCGCGGAGAATTCGTTGGGACACACTGGGCGACATGAGCTATCCGTCAGACTTTCCCGTCCCGCTGGATCGTGGAGGACCCGGTGCCGGTCAGCCGGTGGGCGGATTCGGTGGCAATCAGGCGGTCGACCGCACGGCGCACCGGAACGTTGTCGTCTCGATCGGCAGGGCACCGGTCATCCTGGTCCACGGCAACGGCGGCGCCGCTGACGTCCGCCCCTGGGACCTGCTCGACCAGCGGCGGTTCCTGCTGGCCGCCGGTTACGTCGACGAACTGATCTGGGCACCCAGTTACCTCGCCGCAGGCGCCGTGGATCTTCAGACACCGCACACCAACAACGTGGACGACGTCCGCGATTACCTCGAGGCCGTCTGCAGCTACCTCGACGTCGAGGTGGTTGACGTGATCGCACACTCGCTCGGCTGTTCCCTGATGTATTCCGTCTGCCGCGGCCTGGATCGACAGTCGACGCCGCCGACCTGGGGCCGGCCCAAGAGATGGAACCGGATCGGCACCTTCGTGGCCCTGGCCGGTGCCTTCCACGGATTGGGTACCGGATCGATCGGGGAGTGGCGCACCGGCGGCGAGTTCATGAACGAATTGCTGGCCGAGACCGACGGCGGAGGCGGCGAAACACCCTTCGGACAGGGCGATCCGCCCACACCCGACCCGCATCCACACACCATCAGCTATTTCTGCGGGGTGGCGGCCGGGGATTTCGTCGACGCGCAGAATCCCGGCACCGGGCGACTGGAAGGCGCCGTCAACCGGTCCTACAACCTTGGATCCGGGCAACAGGGGCATCAGGAAGTCAAGGAGAGCCAGGCCGTCTTCGACGATTTCCGGCCGTTGCTGAACTCGGTTCCGCCGCTGCCCCCGGTCACCTTGATCGTCGAACCCGACAGTGGTGGCCATCCCGCGCCGCTGACTGTCACCGCGCGGGTGGAACCGGACACCGCCGTCGCCGACCTTCTGGCGAACCGGGTGACCAGGCAGTTCGTCAACGGCTATCTCGTCGACACGGTTGCCGAGACCATTGAGCAGACGGTGCCGAGCGGCGGCAGCGTGACGCTCGTTTCCCCGGGAGTGTGGCAGCTGACCGCCGCAGCCGGGGGCGCAAGCGGGCCGGTGTCGCGGACCTACTACGTCGGCGTCGAGCAGCTCGTCGCGAGTATCACCACGGACAGCAGCGTGCCGTTCGATACCAGCCTGCTGGTCACGGCAAGCGCATCGGATCCGACCGCAACGCTGTACCACTCGCTCGACGGGCAGACCTGGACCGAAGGAGCCGCCGTCACGATCACCCAGGACGCGGTGGTCTCGTTCATCGCCATCACCGCGGACGGCACCGCCTCCGAGGTGGTCAGCGCCACCTTCAGCAAGCGGGTCACCTGGGAGGACGCCGTCACCGCTGATGCCGTCGGCCACTTCGTCGCCGGACGCATCGATGTCACCGGCTACCTGGCCTACTCCGATCGCTTCGGCTACTTCACCCCGTTCACCCTGTACCTGGTGGACGGCCGGTGGGTGCTCGATCCCGCGCAGCCGGTTGAGGTCGAGCTGACCGCCGAAGAGATCGAGGCCATCGACGAACGAGCCGGCCGTGGCCGACCGCTGATCAAGCTGGCCCCGGACAGCGGATCGAGCGGATCGAGCGGATCGGCATCCGCAGGGCCGCGCTCACTCACCATCGAGGCACCGGCGCAGGATCAACCGGTCACCGTGCACTACACGGTGGACGGGACCATCCCGGATTCGTCATCCCGGTCTTTCGTCGGCAGCGCCGTCTTCGAACGATCGACGCAGAATCAGGTCATCGCCTGCTACGCCGTCGCCGACGACGGAACGGCGAACTACCGGGCATTTGCCGTTCCCGGCAGCGCCTGAGCACCGCATGTGCGCGTGTACCACCAATCGAGCGAGATGGTGTGGCGGATCACCATGTGATCGGGCGCGCCTGGGCCATACGGTCAGATCATGACGTCGGCGTCCTCGCAGCATCGAAGTACTGTCCTGCAGGGCCGCACCGCCCTGATCACCGGAGCGGCCGGCGGTATCGGCGGGGCGATTGCGCGCCAGTTCGCAGCTGACGGCGCCGCGGTGGTCGCGATGGATCGGGACGAGGCCGCAGTCCGCGCGGTGGCGGACGAGATCGGCGGGACGCCGGTGGTGATGGACCTGGCCGACATCGGGTCCCTGCAGGCGCAGATCGGCGAACTGGCCGGCGGCGTCGACATCCTGGTCAACAACGCCGGCATCCAGCATGTCGAGAAACTCGAGGACTTCCCGGTCGCGACGTTCGAGACGATCCTGCGGATCATGCTGACCGCGCCCTTCGTGCTGACCAGGGCGGTGCTGCCCGGGATGTACGAACGCGGCTGGGGTCGGGTGATCCACATCTCATCGGCACACGGCCGTCGGGCGAGTCCGTACAAGGCCGGTTACGTGTCCGCCAAACACGGCCTCGAGGGGTTGTCCAAGGTCATCGCGCTGGAAGGCGCCGCACATGGGGTGACCAGCAACTGCATCAACCCCGGCTACGTTCGCACGCCGCTGGTGGAGGCCCAGATCGCGGATCAGGCGGCGGCACACGGGATGTCGGAGGACGAGGTGCTCAGCAAGGTCATCCTGGCCTCCTCACCGGTGAAGAGGTTGATCGATCCCTCCGAGGTGGCAACCGCGGCGGCCTTCCTCTGCTCGCCCGGCAGCGACTCGATCACCGGTTCCGACCTGGTGCTCGACGGGGGTTGGGGGGCACGCTGAACCCCCCCGAGGCCCCGGCCACCGGCCAGCTCGACACCTCGGGCCGACTCCCGGCGTTCGGGGCGGTCCCTGCTGGCAGCATGGTCCACATGGGGATGGCCGAAGGGGTGTCGCATCTGCTCGATCTGCTCGGCCGGGATGCCTCCGCCGTGGAGTTCGAACGGCCGGTCGTGGAGGCCAGGGCCGCCGGGCTGCCGGTGCACGACATCGAGACGCTCGAGCGGGCCAAACGGGTCGCGCTGTCGCTGCGCGAGCAACTGGAGGCACACCGCAGGCGGGAGGCCGAACTGGCGGCACTTTTCCAGACCGCCTCCGACCTCGCCGCGCTGACCAGCGTCGACGAGGTGCTGGCCGCCATCGTCCGGCGCGCGCGGGCTCTGCTGGGCAGGGACATCGCCTACCTCTGCCTGAACGACGACGACCGCGGAGACACGTATATGCGGGTCACCGACGGATCGGTCTCGGCCGAATTCCAGGCGGTGCGGCTGCCTCTCGGTGCCGGTCTCGGCGGATTGGTGGCGCAGCAAGGTGTCCCGATCGCCTCGGCCAGGTACTTCCGCGACGATCGTTTCCCGCACACGACGTCCATCGACTCTGCGGTCCGCGCCGAAGGTCTGGTCTCCATCCTGGGCGTCCCGTTGAAGCGCGGCTCCCAGGTGATCGGCGTGCTGTTCGCCGCCGATCGCCATGAACGGGCCTTCTCCCGTGACGAGGTCGCGCTGCTATCATCGCTGGCCGCACATGCCGCGGTGGCGCTGGACAATGCCCGGCTGCTGGCCGAGACCCGTTCTGCGCTGATCGGTCTCGAGCATGCCAACACCGTGCTGCGCGATCAGCGGATGGACATCGAACTGGCGGTACTGGCGCACGATCGGCTGGCCGAACTCGTGCTGCGCGGCGGTGGGGTTGCCGAGGTTGCCGCCGAACTTGCCGATGTACTGGGCGGGACGGTCGAGTTGTGGTTGCCGCCCCAGGCGGACGAGCCGATCGGGCCGGGACAGTCGTCCGTGCCGGTCTCCGCCGGCTCGGAGATTCTCGGACGGTTGGTCCTCACCCGGGACGGCGCGGCGCGACCGGCCGATCTCCGGGTGCTGGAGCGCGGCGCGGTGGTGACGGCGTTGCTGCTGCTGTTCAACCGCCATCTGGCCGAGGTGGCCAATCGGGGACGCCGTGACCTGCTCGAGGACCTGCTCACCGGGTCGGTCATCGATGACGACGAGATCGACGCCAGAGCGAAGGATCTCGATGTCGACCTCGACGGACCTCTGATCATCGTGGTGTGTGCGCCGCAACGCCATCGGGCGGACGCCGAACAGGCGGCATCGTTCTACGCCGGGCAGCGGCGCGGACTGTCGGGTCGGGTCAACGGTCAGTTGGTGCTGCTGTTGCCTGGTGACGATGCCGGTGGCGCCGCTCGGGAGGCCGCCGCCGCGCTGGCCAGAATGCTGGGCGGACCGGTGACCGCGGCGGGTGAACGTGTCGTCGACGGCTCGGCACCGTCGGCCCGCTCGATCAGCTCGGCCGGCCTGGCGACCGCTCATCGCTCGGCCAGGGATTCGCTGTCGGCGATGCTCGCACTCGGCCGGGACGGCCAGGGCGCGTCGATGGCAGAACTCGGGTTCGTCGGCGTCCTGCTGTCCGCGGGTGACACCGGAAGACGTTTCATCACCGATACTCTCGGCCCGATCCTGGACTACGACTGCGCCCGTGGGTCGGATCTGGCGACCACCCTTGATGCCTGGTTCGGTCAGGGCGGCCATCTTGGACGGACGGCCGGTGTGCTGCACGTGCACCCGAACACCGTCGGTCAGCGACTGGCGCGGGTGAGCAAACTGCTCGGCCCCGACTGGTCGAACCCGGATCGGGCACTGCAGATCCAGCTGGCGTTGCAGTTGCGCGGGTTGGTCAGGTCGGGGTGACGCCGGACTGCCGGCGCCGCCGCCACCAGCCGCGCACCCGCCCGCCGATGGCGGCGATGCCGCCCGGTGCGAAGTACACCACCAACACGAAGAGCAGCCCGAGCACGAAGACCGGTTGACCGAGCGGCACCCGCAGCACGGCCGGCAGCTCGGCGATGGTCTGCGACGTGGACAGCTCCTGCAACCTGTTGTCCAGCAGGACGTACAGCACTCCACCGATGATTGCGCCCCACCGGCTGCCTGCCCCCCCGAGCACCACCATGATCAGCAGCGAGAGGGTGAACTCGGTGGAGAGCAGGTGCGGATTCGCGCCGCCGATCACGATCAGCTGGACGAAACCACCCAGGGTGCCGAGGAATCCGCCGACGACGACCGCCATCAGTTTCGCGCGATAGGACGACAAACCGAGAACCTCGACCCTGGCTTCGTTCTCCCTGACTGCTGCCCAGGCGTGCCCGGTTCGGGCGGCGGTCAGCCAGGCGACGACGAGAAAGCAGAGCACGCAGAACCCCAGTGCCAGCCAGTACCGGTACGGGGCGTTGACCACCCCGGACAGCACCGCCGGCAGTTGGGACCGGTTCAGCGACAGGCCTTCCTCGCCGCCGGTCAGTCCTGCCGGGTTGCGCAACACGGTGATGGCAACGGCCTGGGCGAACGCCAGGGTGACCATGGCGAAGGCGATACCCTTGACCCGGAGGGCAACCGCGCCGACGATCAGCGGCAGGGCGATGCCCATGGCAATCACCACCAGGACGGCCAAGCCGAGACCGCCGCCCCACTCACCCAACGCAATGGCCGCCGAGTAGGCACCGGCTCCGACGAACAGCGCATGTCCGAAGGACAGCAGACCAGTTCTGCCGAAGAGGATGTCGTAGCTCAGGGCGATGCCGCCGGCGACCAGGCAGAGCGCCAGCAGCTGCATCGAGCCGGGGGAGTTGACCGCACCGGGCAACACACCCGGTATCGAAAAGCCCATCCAGGGAAGGAAGATCAGCAGAGCGAGCACGGCCAGCGGCACCAGCACGGTGAGGATCCGACCGGCCGGCGGTCGCCCGCGTCGGGGAGAGCCGGTGGCCGAGATGGCCCGGTCGGTGAGAGCCTGTGCGAGGTCGGTCATGCCGTCCGTCCCGTCAGTCCGCCCGGTCGGACCAGCAAAACCACTGCCAGCAGCAGGACGACCGACACGTCGCCGATACCGGAGTACAGGTAATAGTTCGCGAGTTGTTGCACCAGTCCGACCACCAGGGCCGCCAGGGCCGTTCCGCCGATCGACCCGAAGCCGCCGATGACGACGACGATGAACGCATAGATCAGCAGCGCCGTGCCCTGACCGGGGGAGACCGACCCGGAGTACACCGAACCCAGCACTCCGCCCAGCGCCGCTGCTGCGCCGCCCAACGCGAAGACCAGGGTGAAGGTGCGTCGGACGTCGATGCCGAGCGCCTGCACCATCGTGCGGTTCTCCACACCGGCCCGGATGATCAGTCCGAGGCGGGTGTACTTGAGGAGCAACAGCAGTCCGATCAGCAACACGGCTGCCGCGCCGATCAGCAGGAATCGGTCGTTCGGGATGGCGGCGCCGCCGATGGTCGTCGTCGCGGTGGTCCAGGCCGGCCGCGGGAAGGGCTGCGGATCGGCGCCCCAGATGCCGGTGATCAGGGCGACGCCCATCAGCCCCAGACCGACCGTCACCAGGACCTGTTCGATGTGCCGTCGGTAGAGCGGCCGGATCAGGAAGAACTCGACGGCGGCGCCGATCAACGCACCGACGATCATGCCGATCAGCACCGCGGCCGGGAACGACCAACCACCGAGGGTGGACAACGATGCCGCCGCCACCCACGCCGCGTAGGCACCGGCCGTGAGGAAGGCGCCGTGCGCGAAGTTGAGTACGTGCATCAGGCCGTAGATCAGTGAAAGTCCGGACGCCACCAGGAAATACAGCGCGCCGAGGCCGACGCCGGTGACCAGGATCAGGATCAATGAACTCATCCGGTTCCACCAATCTCGCTGGTGGCCGTCATGCTGGGTGGCGGCTCATGGCGCGCCGCATGTTCGACAGACGTGGATTCGGTACCTGCTCGCGAAGCATCGGCGACCCCGAGCAGCGAGTTGACCAGCGATTCATCGCCGAGCAGCGACGCAGCGTCGGAAGTGTGCACCACCCGGCCGTTGTCGATGACGACCGCGGCATCGGCGATCCGCCTGACCAGGGGCAGATTCTGTTCCACCAACAGCACGGTCGTCCGCTCGGCAACCCGGGCGAGCACATCGCCCACCTGCGCCACCAGCTTCGGCGCCAGCCCCTTCGTCGGCTCGTCGACCAACAGCAGCCGGGCCGGGCCGAGCAGCACCCTGGCCAGTGCGACCATCTGCTGCTGACCACCGGACAGCGTTCCGGCGCGTTGCTTCCGGCGGTCCCGCAGCTCGGGGAACAGATCGTGGACCGTCGCATAGTCGGGCTGGACGCCGGGGACCTCGGCCAGCCGCAGATTCTCTTCGACCGTGAGCGAGGCGAACACGTCGCGATCCTCCGGCACGTAACCGACCCCGGACCGGACGATCCGATGGGTCGGCGCCTCGTCGATCCGATGGCCGTCGAACTCGATGTTCCCGGTGGCCGGCACGATCCCGAGGATCGCCTTGAGGGTGGTGGTCTTGCCGACCCCGTTCCGTCCGAGCAGGGCAGTCACGCCTCCCTCGGGCACGGTGAAGTCGATGCCCTGCAGGATGTGTGATCCCGCAATCCGGACCTGGACATCGGTCAGTCGCAGGATGTCGCTCATCCGGTGCGGCCGCCGATCGGCACTCGTCGGATCACAGTGCGTCGCCCAGGTAGGCCCGTTTGACCGACTCGTCGGATGTCACCTCGGTGGGGGTGCCCACCGCGAGCAGCCGTCCATGGTGCAGCACGGCAATCCGTTCGGCCAGCCCGAGGACGACATGCATGTGATGCTCGACCATGCAGATGGTGATGCCCCTGCCGTGCAGTTCTTCGATCAGTCGGACCAGTCCCGGCACGTCCTCCATCGACACGCCGGCCATCGGCTCGTCGAGCAGCAGCACTTCCGGCCGCCTGGCCAACGCCACCGCCAGCTCCAGCTTTCGCTTGTCGCCGTGCGACAGGGCAGCGGTCGACCAGGACGCGCGATGACTCATCCCGACCTGTTCCAACAGCTCCCTTGCCTCCGCGCGCTCACCCGGTGACGCGGCCCGCCGCAACGGGTTCAGCGGCGACGAAGTCGCTGATTGCAGGGCGAAGCAGACGTTCTGCAGGGTGGTCAATCCGCCGAACAGTGACGAGGTCTGAAAGGTACGGCCGATGCCGGCCCTTGCCCGCTGCCGCACCGGCAGTCGTGTGACATCCCTTCCGGACAGGAGGATCCGACCGGTTGTCGGTTTCGCGACTCCCGAGATCATGTTGACCAGAGTCGATTTACCCGCACCGTTCGGACCGATGACGGCGAGCAGCTCCCCTTCCCCGATCTGCAGGGAGATCTCGGCCAGGATCACCGACCCGCCGACAGTCCAGCCGAGATCACGCACCTCGACTGCAGGGACCGCGTCGGCAACGAGCGTGCCGCGCGCCGTCGGTGGGGCATCGGTGTCACCGTCGATCGCGCTCACCTCGTCACTCACTTGAACGGCGTGGCCGGCGGCGCCGTGTCCTGCGGTTCCAGCGCCTTGACCAGTTCCGGAGTCAGCGTCCCGTTCGTGTCGACCAACTTCGTCTGGAACATCGGCTGCAGCATCGCGTGATCCTCCGCCCGGATCTCCATCGCGCCCTTGGGTCCGTCGAACGTCCAACCCTCCAGGGCGGTGACCATCCCGTCGACGTCGTCCGGGGATTCCTGCGCAGCTCGTACCACCATCAGCGCGGCGTTGAACCCGTCCGGCGAGAACAGGTCCTGGGTGGTGCCTTTCTCCGCCAGCCCGGCGACAAGTGCCTGCTCGGCCTCGTTGTCGGTGGCACCGTCGAAGTAGTGTGCGAGCAGGCTCAACTGGCTGGCAACCGGAGTGAAAACCGTGTGGGTCGGCTTGATGTCGAGCCCGGTGACCACGGTGGAATCCTGGAAGGCGCCCTGCTGGTTCAACGACTCCCACATCTGGGTGGCATTGGTGCCCGCCCAGGCGACGAACAGCAGATCGGCGGCGGAATCCGCGGCCTGCTTGGCGAACGGCACCAGGTCGGTGGCCGTCGCCGGAACCAGCAGCGGCGTCACGGTGGCGCCGCCGGCACCGAAGACCGACGTCACGGCGGTGACATTCGCCTGACCGAAGGCATTGTCCTGCGCGAAGACGGTCACCTTCTTGCCCTGCAGATCAGGCAGGAAGGAGGCCGCCGTCTTGACGTCCTGGTAGGACTGCCGTCCCGACCGGAAGGTGTACTTGTTGATGCCGGTCAATCCGTCCGTGGCGGCCGGCCCGGAGATGAACAGCACCTGGTTCTCGGCGGCGAGTGGGGCGACTTGCAGGCCCACCCCCGACGAGGCCGAACCGGCCAGAATCTGGTAGCCCTGTCCGATGAAATCCGTTGCCGCGGTGGCTGCTTTCGCCGGATCGCCGGCATCGTCCGCGGTGGCCACCTCGATTGTCCGGCCGTTGACCTGGCCGGTTCCTTCGGTGGCGTAGTCGAGACCGACGGTGAAGGCATCCAGATACATCTGGCCGTAGGACTGCAGCGGGCCGGACAACGAGGTCACGATGCCGACCTTGATCGGATCACCGGTGGCCGCCGCACCGGAGGAGCCGGCCACGGTCCCGCTCGGTGCCGCAGTCGTGCTCTCGGTGGTGGATGCGCCCGGCGTACCGCAGGCGACGAGCAGCACCGTCGCAGCGGCTGCGACGGCAAGTCGGGTCAGGGACCTGGGTCCGGTCGATCGGGGTCGACTCATCAGCGTGTGTCCTCCTCGTCGAGGCGTCCGAGCGGCGCACACCCGGTGCGGTCGGCGCGACCCTGCGGTGGGGTCAGCGCAGACGTTACGGGAGCTCGGCAGGCCGACTCATGTGCCGGCTGAACACTTTCCGGGCATCAACGATGGTGAAACGAGCCATGTTCAACGAGGCGCCGGATCAGGCCGTCGACCGGTCCAGATACTGCAGCAGGTCGTGTGCGGCCAGCTCGACGTCCTTGTGCCGCCACTCGGAGGCCCGGTAAACACAGGCGATCAGCCCGGTCCGGTGGATCCGGCGCAGGTCGCCGTAGACGAACGCATAGCGAGCCTTGGTTTCGTCGTTCGCACCATCGGTGAGCCCGAGATGCCAGGCCGCATAGTCGTCCCAGTCGTGATTCTTGAGGAACTCGTTCTCCGCTTCGGCGTTGGGTTGGGCGTCACCCCAGTCGCTGTCCAGTACGTACTGCTTCTTGTCGATCAGCTGCCGGGCGCGCGCAACGGCGTCGGGATTGACGGTGTATTTCGCCATCGAGCAATCGTAGCCAGGGTCGGCCGGCAGCTCACCCCGGCGGAACCAACACCTTGCGCAGGAAGGTCGTCAGATCGGCGATTTCCTCCATCGACACGCTGTGGCCCATCCGGGGGTAGGTGTGCTCCTCGAGGTCGGTGTGCGTCCGCAGGTACGTCATCGCCCATCGATTGGCGACCGCCGGAATCATCGGGTCGGCCGGGTCGTACCCGGCGAAGGCCGGCACGCCCGCACCGGTCGCGGCACCGACCGCCAGTCGGGCGTCACCGGGGTGATCGTCGTCGAACATGAAACCGGACAGCGCGACGAGCGCGCCGACGAGCTCCGGGTGCCGGCGGAGCACGGTGATGGCCGTACACATCCCTTGCGAGAAGCCGAGAACCACAGCCTTTGACGTGTGTTGCCGGATGACAGCGGCAACTTGGTCCGCGGTCCGACCGATCGCCGCGTCGCTGGGCTGCGCCATCACCGAACCCGGAAACCAGGAGTACCCGCGCGGACGTCCGGGTGCGGGGTGGGATGCGCGCACCGCGATGACCTTGGCGGTGATGCCGGGGAGGAACATCTTCATCGCCGGGACGAGGGAGATCAGGTCCCGTTCATTGGACCCGTAGCCGTGCAACAACACCAGGGTGGGCACGGCCGGGTCGTCCGGGCGCGGGGTGCCGAGCCAGGCCACCTCGTGATGTGGTGGTGCGTCGTGAGCGGGTGACATGCCGTCCACGGTAGGCGGTGCGACGGTCGGCCCTCCCGAGGTGAGGTGACTGTCAGCTCTCGGCCGGTGCCTGGTCGACCAGGGTGGGCAGGGTGCGCTGCACCGTCTGCCGGAGATTCTGCGCCGCATCGGCGTTGCCGAACAGATGGCCGATCAATCCGTGCTGGAAGAACCCGTCGAAGATGGCATAGGCGGTGGCCGGGGAAACGGTCGTCGGGCGCCCGGTCAGTTCGCCGTACTGGCTGACGATCCGCCAGATCATTCTCTCCAGGCTGCTGTCGATCTCGGCGACGTCCACCCGGAAGGAGGCCTCGAACATGCTCTGACTGCGCAGGTCGTACCAGAGGCGGTGCAGGTGGGCGTCCTGGACCATCGTCTGGGCGAGACCCTCGGCGAACCCGGTGACCAGCTCCTCCGCGGTGGTGGCCGTGGCCACGATCTGGTCGTACCGGGTGACGCAACGGGCCTTGTACTCGCGGACGCAATGCGTGATCAGGTCGACCTTGTCGCGGAAGTAGTAGTGCAGCACGCCATGCGAGAACTCGGAATTCTGGGCGATCTCGCGAAGGCTGGTCCGGGCATAACCCAGCTCGGACAGCGTCAACAAAGCGGATTCGGCGAGCTGGGCGCGGCGTTCGGTGAACTTGTCCACCTGACGACGGGAGACCCGGTCGGCGGGGCGCAGCGTGTCATCCTGCTGGACCACCTGCGTCATGGTTTTCTCCGTCGGCTCGGCCGCCCGCTGGTTGCAGGCCAGGGCAGTCTACCGCCGACCGGACAGGTCTCCAATCGTCGCCTTGACAGATGTCCAGGAAACTCTTGACAGTCGTCCAGGCCCGACTAGTGTGCTCTAGATCACCCCGCTCAGGCTTCGTCGGGGGAGCCTGTTGCGATGTTCGTGCCAGATGTTCGTCCAGATTCAATGTCGAATCTCAAAGGAGTTGCTGCATGGGTGTTTTCGATCTCACCGGACGCAAGGCGTTGGTCACCGGCGGGGCGAAGGGGCTGGGGGCCGGAATGGCCCAGGCACTGGCAGCAGCCGGAGCGACGGTGATGATCGGTGATCTGCTCGAGGACCAGGGGCGGCGCACCGCCGAGGAGATCACCGCCTCCGGTGGTTCTGCGGGTTTCGTCCCGCTCGATGTGACCGACGACGACAGCTGGGCGGGCGCTGTGTCGTCCACCATCGCCGAGCTCGGCGGGTTCGATCTGCTGGTGAACAACGCGGGAGTCGAGATTTCTTCGCTGATCGTCGATCTCGATCCGAAGGATCTCCGGCTGATGCTCGAGGTCAACCTGCTGGGCACCAGCCTCGGTCTCAAGCACGCTTTCCGGGCAATGCGGCCGGACGGCCCGGCCGGCAAGGGCGGCGCGGTGGTCAACGTGTCGTCGGTCGCGGCCACGATCGCCTTCCCCGGGATCAGCGCCTATTCGGCGACCAAATCCGGGGTCGATCGACTCACCCGGGTCGCCGCCATGGAGTCCGGCAAGCTCGGGTACGGCGTGCGGGTGAACTGCATCTATCCCGGTCTGGTGCCCACCGAGATGGGTGCCCAACTCGCGCAGGACATGGTCACCCTTGGCCTCTGGCCCAGTACCGACGCGATCATCGGCGATGTCATCGGCCTGACGCCACTGGGTCGGCTCGGCGAGGTCGCGGACATGGCGGACGCGGTGGTGTTCCTCGCCTCGGACGCGGCCCGATTCGTCACCGGCGCCGGGTTGCCGGTCGACGGCGGCATGGGCATGTGATGTCGCACCGTCCCTGTGCTCGTCCCTGATCTTCCTGACCAATTCGGCAACCGTGGCCTCGACCCCCAGCCAATCCTTGGGGCGCGGCCCGGTCAGCCCTGCCCCCATGTCCTCGAGAGCCGTTCGAAAGGCATTGACCATGAGCACGAAACCAGTTGTCGTCTACGGTGCCTCCGGTTACACCGGACGACTCGTCTGCGAATACCTGCGCGAGCTGAACGTTCCGTTCACCGCTGCCGGACGGGATAAGGACCGGATCCAGGCAGTCATGGAGAAGATCCCCGGGATCGAGACTGCCGACTACGACATCGCCGAGGTGGAGCACGATGTCGCGTCGCTGACCGACCTCTTCCAGGGATCGCAGGTGGTCAGCAACATGGCCGGCCCGTTCATCAAGTTCGGCGGTGATGCAGTCGAGGCCGCACTTGCCGCCGGTTGTCACTATCTGGACACCACCGGCGAGCAGGACTGGCTGATGGAGTCGAAGTCGCGGTGGGGCAAGGCTTTCGCCGACAAGGGTCTGCTGCTCGCGCCGAGCATCGCGCAGATGTACACCACCGGTGAGATCGCCGCGAACATCTGTCTGGAGACGCCGGGTCTGGATACCCTGGACATCCTGGTGCTGTGGAAGGGTTTTCCGACGTACGCGTCGATGCAGACGATTTTCACCATCCTCAAGGCCGATCACTTCTATCTCGAACAGAACCAGTACAAGCAGTGGGCGCCGACCAGCACCTTCGAGGTGGCCGTGCCGGGCCAGCACTCGATCGCCCTTGCCCTGCCCTGGGGCGGTACCTCGCATCCGGTGTGGTTCAAGGACGATCCGCGGGTGGCCAACGTCAAGGTGGCTGGCGGGGTGTTCGACCGGACCGTGATGGAGGGTGTGGTGGCAACGGTCAAGATGGTCGAAGAGCAGATCAAGACCCTGCCGCTCGACCAGCAGGAGGCCGCGCTCGCCGACGTCGCCGGGACCGTGCAGGCGAGCATGCCGCCTCGCGAGAACCCCCGGCTGAACACCTCGCTCGACTCGGTGTACGCATCAGGCCCGCTTGGCCGTGCGCACTGCGTCATCCATGGGAACTGCAACTACAAGCAGTCCGGTCTGCTGCAGGCGTATTCGGCGTACTCCCTGCTGCAGCAGGCGCCGAAGCGGGTCGGCTTCGCGTCCGGCTGCCAGGCCTTCGGGCATCGGGAACTGTTGGGAATCCTGCGCAGCTTCGGGCTGGTGCTGGAGCCGGAGCTGACGGTTCGGAACTGACCGACAGATCTTTTGTCCGGCAACTGGTCCCGTGGGTGACGAAGGGCAGACAGCGTGCGGTTGAACGACTATCTGGACAAGGGTGCCTCACTGGGCATCGATGAGCCCTGTCTGACCATGGCCGAGAACACGCTGAGCTATGGCCAGGTGCAGGCGTTGTCGTTCACGATCGCGCGGGCTCTGCGCCGGTCCGGCGTCGCGGTCGGGGAGAAGGTGGCGATCCTGTCGGCCAACGATCCGATCGCCTTCTCCTGCGTTTTCGGGATCACCCGGGCGGGCGCAGTGTGGTGCCCGATCAACCCGCGGAACGAGGCGGCCGAGAACAGGGATCTGTTGGCCGCCTTCGACTGCACCTGTCTGATCTATCAGTCCGGATTCGCCGCCCTGGTCGATCAGATCCTGCCCGACCTGCCTCAGTTGACCACCGTGGTCTGCCTCGATGAGGAACGGCCGGGGTGCCAATCGTTCGACCAGTGGGTCGACGGACTGGGGTACGAGGCAGGGTCGGCCGATGCCAGGTCGGACGAGGCAGGGGCGGACGAGGCAGGGGCGGACGAGGCATGGGAAGGCGAGGCGTGGGAGGCCGCGGCCGCCGATGATCTCGCGATGATCGTCGGCACCGGAGGGACCACCGGCCGGCCGAAGGGCGTGATGCTCACCGGTCGGAATCTCGAGACGATGACCGCCCTGACGCTGATGGGTTACCCCTTCCGCGGACGGCCGACGTACTTGGCCCTGGCGCCGCTGACCCACGCCGCCGGGGTGCTCTGCTTCCCGGTGCTGGCCAGTGGCGGCGAGGTGATCATCATGCCGAAGCCGGACGTCGGCGACTTCCTGCGGCTCATCGAAAAGCACCGGGTGACCCACACCTTCCTGCCGCCGACGCTGATCTACCTGCTGCTCGGCCATCCCGCGCTGGACACCACGAATCTGACCTCCCTGCAATGCTTCTGGTACGGAGCGGCGCCGATGTCGGCGACCAGGCTGGAGGAGGCCATCACCAGGATCGGGCCGGTGATGGCGCAGCTCTTCGGGCAGACGGAGGCCCCGATGATGATCTCCATGCTGCCACCGGCCGAGCACTTCGATGCCGACGGTGGCATCGCGCTCGACCGGCTCGGGTCGGCCGGACGCCCGGCGCCACTGGTCACCGTCGCGATCATGGATGCCGACGGCCGGCTGCTGGCGCACGGCGAGCGGGGCGAGATCGTCGTCCGCGGATCGCTGGTGATGGCCGGCTACTACCGGGATCCGGCAGCAACAGCGCAGGCCTCGCGGTTCGGCTGGCATCACACCGGTGACATCGGCTACCTGGACGACGACAACTATCTGTTCATCGTCGACCGGCTCAAGGACATGATCATCACCGGCGGTTTCAACGTCTACTCGGCCGAGGTCGAACAGGCGATTCTGCAGCATCCCGACGTGCAGGACTGCGGGGTGATCGGACTGCCGGACGACAAATGGGGCGAGCGGGTCACCGCGGTGGTTCAGCTGCGTCCTGGCCACAGCCTGAGCTCCGCCGACCTGGCGACGTTCGTCAAGGCGCGGCTGGGCAGCGTCAAGGCGCCCAAGCAGGTCGAGATCTGGTCGGACCTACCGCGTTCCAAGGTCGGCAAGGTGCTCAAGGGTGAGATCAAGAACCAATTGGTGCGCTCAGCGGGGTGAGCGCACCTGTCATCAATCGGCGACCGTCACCCCCCGATCAATCGGCGACCTTCCAACCGGGGTAGGTGTGCCGGATCTGGCGCGCGAAATACGCGCCGAGGCTCTCGGCCGCCATCAGTTCCCGATGGATTCGGCGGGGAACGGAGTAACGGTAGGTCCCGCCACCGCGGAACTCGATCTCCAGCTCGTTGGTGGCCGGGTCGAATCCGACCGACGTGATGCTGGAGGATGCCACCGGCTGCCGCCGAAGACCTGTGCCGTTCCCATCGGTCGTCAGACCGGTCAACCGTTGCGGCCTCATCGGAGCAACAGCTGATGCATGCGAGGCCCGACGCCGACCGGCTTTCGGGGCTGCCGCGGGATGGCGGGTAACAGAATCCGCTCGGTCCACCGGGTGATCCGTCCGCCTTCGATCGCCTCGGGCAAGGAGAGCTCGACCTGGAACCCGCCGGCCGCCGCGTAATAGAGCAGCAGCCAGGTCCGCAGCGCGCCGAGCCCAGCCGCCTGACCGGCCTGCGTCACATGGATCAGGGTGCCGAACTCGAACGAGAGCTGACCGTTCGCGTGGATGGCCTGCTCGGTGGCATAGCCCCGCGAGTGTTTCGGGCCGGGTTCGTGATCGGCCAGCGCCGTCCGCTCGTCACCGGTGGCCACCACGATCGCGAAATCTCCGGTGGGGTGGATGGTCCGCGCCAGGTTGCGGGGATTGTCGTACGACCACCCTCGTCCGATCAGTTCCTCGCGCAGGAACCTGGTGGTGCGACCCCACCTCAGCAGTCCCTCCATGATCGGGGGATCCAAATCGGTGCTGGTCAGCGTCTCGGCGTCCGCGCGACGCAGGGCGCGGGTGATGATGTCGACCGACAGGCCGAGCTCGGCGAGTCGCCCGTCGTCGGAAAACCGTGTTGTCGCCATCCAGAATCGCTTCCTTCATCAGGTGGACGGCCGCACTCCGATCCACACCGCGATGATGGCATCGAGGTCCGACAGTCCCTTCGAACGGTGTCAGCCGCGGTGCGGTCAGCCCGTCGAGCCGGCGTCGGAGGAGCTGTCGCCCTCGTCGCCCAGGTCCGTGGCGGTCCCTGCGTTTTGCGGGACGGCGTTACGCGGTCCGCTGGGTTCGGCGTACATGGCCTCGGCGTACTTGGTGTAGCCGCTGCCCATCGTGACGGCGAGCGCGCCCAGGGTCAGCGCGCCGATCACCGCGGAACCGGCCGGGGTGTCCAGAATCCCTTCGCCGGAACTGATCAACGTCAACGCCATGTAGGAAGCCAGGAAGACCCACACCGCAGCCAGCGACCGTCCGGCCTCACCTGCCTTGGCCCGCCCGACCCGCCCGAGATCGCGGGCACGGTAGGACCACCTGGCCGCGAGGGAGATGCAGACGCCGTGAATCAGGAAGGCCAGCAGGACGAGTCCCAGAATCGCGCTCGGATCCGCGATGCCGAAGAGCAGGTTGATGTAGAAGATCCAGACGTCGAGCACCGCGATGGTGGCCAGCACCACCCAGGTCGCCCGGATGGCCATAGCCCAACCGCCGCCGATCAACAGGCTGCCGATCACGGCACCGATGACGGAGACCACCAACCAGCCGATGCTCTCCGGCTGGCAGGTGGCGGACTCCAGCCAGGTCAGCGTGATCGACACGATGGCCCCGGCAAGGCTTGTGCCGAAGACCGCCAGCCCCCACCGATACATCCGGATGCCGCCGGGCCGCCTGCCCTGGGTGAGGAATGCCTGACTCGGATACCGCCGGGCGACATAGGCAAGCACGGGAACGGCGACGGCCGGAATCGCGACGATGCCGAGAGCCAGCATGACGTCGCCGAACGATCCGAAATCGATGACGACACAACCCGCCGGCAATGCCGAGGTGAGCGTCATCCGCCGATTCTGTCAGCACCGGATCGAGTCGTCGCTCCGGCGCGCGCCGCTCGTGCGCGGCGTCGAAGTCAGGCGACGCGCTCGGACACGACGAGTTCTTCGGAACGAGCCAACACCCGGGCGGCGTCCTTCGTGCTCCGCCGCAGCGCCGGGATCACGGCGATCATCAACCCGACCATCACCGCGGTGGCGCCGAACATCACTGCGGCCATCGCCAGCGCCGATCCCTCTTCGAACAGTCCGGTGACCGGAGCGATCGCCGCGCCGACCCCGAACTGCAAGGCGCCCAACAGGGCTGCCGCACTGCCGGCACGGTGGGCATTGGCCTCCAGAGCCAGTACCGGCACCGCCGGCAGCAGGATCCCCGTCACGAGCAGATTCGACACCAGCAGCACGATCAGCGGCCAGATGCCCAGCTGCAGCGCGGTGACCGCGACCATGGAACCGGTGACGACCAACGCTGCGAGCACGGCCCAGCGCAGGATCTGCTCCGGGGCCACCCGGCCCAACATGGCGCCGTTGATCTGGGTTCCGGCGGTGACCGCCACCGCGCCGGACGCGAAGATCCAGGCGAACTGCTGCGCGGACAGCCCGAATCCCTGCTGGAAGACGAAGGTCGCGGACGAGACGTAGGTGAAAAGAGCCGCCATCGAGAATCCGCTCAGCAACGCCAGGCCCATGAACACCGGGTCCCTGAGCAGCGACCCGTAGGACCTGGCAGCCGCGCCCACTCCGCCGGAACGACGCAACGTCACCGGCAGCGATTCCTTCAACAGGAAGAAAGCCAGCGCCAACAAAATCGCGCCGAACCCGGCGAGAGCCACGAACATGTAGCGCCACGAGCCCAGCAGCAGGAACTGCGCGCCGATCAGCGGCGCGATGCTCGGCGCGACACCGACCACGAGCATCAACCTGGCGAGCGCCTTGCCGACCTGGATGCCCTCGAACCGGTCGCGAACGATCGCCATCGACAACACCATGCCGGCGGATGCGGCAAAGCCCTGCAGGAACCGGAGGGCGGTCAACATCTCGACCGAGGTGACGAAGACGATGCCCAGCGACGCCACGATGTAGAGCGACAAGCCGGCCAACAGCGGACGCCGCCGCCCGACGGCGTCGGAGATCGATCCGATCAGCAACTGGCCGAGAGCCAGGCCGGCCAGAGTCGCCGTGATGGTCAACTGGACCGCGGCAGGCTGCGTGTCGAGATCCGAGGTGATCTGCGGGAAGGCCGCGAGGTAGAGGTCGATGGTGAACGGCCCGATGGCGGTCAACGCGCCCAGCAGCAGGATGAACCCGCCGCCGATGCGCGCGAGCTTCGGGCGGGACGCCGGCCGGCAACGTGGTGGTCGCGGCGGATGTCGGCGGCGCTGAGCTGATCATGGAACTGCCTCTCGGGATTCGTCGACGGATCGGGGCCGTCAGGTTTCAGACGCCAACCGGTACCTGTCGGTGCCCGTTGACGGACGTGATGGGCCGCACTGCCGCTGTCTGGGGCAACCGGACGTCGCGACGATCCATTCCCGCAGAGTCGAATCGATTTGATTCAGCGGTGCGGATCACTCCATGCGGCCCGTGGAGCGAGCGGCTTCGGGGGATGGGCGGGCGAGGATGAGCGAAGTGCCGGTGTCCGGTTTGTTCCGTATGGCGATATCGCGGAAACGTTTCTGTGAGCAGCACCGGGGGCGGGGGCACGCCGGAGCCCCGGTCATCGCGGTGAGCATGTCCGGTTTGTTCCGTATGGCGATATCGCGGAAACATCTCCCTGCTCGCAGGTGCGCCGAGGATGCTGCCGATCGCCGGGTCCGGAAAATGCGTCGCAGGCAAGCATCAGCAGGAGCATGATCCGGCAGGCGTCCGGGCGTCCGAAATGTCCCGGCGTCGGGGCCTCGCCCACATCGCTCAACACCGCCGGCCGCGCCACCTTCAGGAGGAGAACCGTTGTGACCGTCACTGCCGCCACGTCGCCCGAGTCGGGGTTCGAGCCGGAAATCCGCACGGCGGCCGGCGTGCTGCGCGGCCGGGTGGAAGCAGGGCTGGCGGTCTTCCGTGGCATCTCGTATGCCGAGCCTCCGGTCGGTGCGCTCCGCTTCGCCGCACCGCGGGAGGTCAGCGCCTGGGCCGGAGTACGGCCGGCATATTCGTTCGGCCCGCAGCCTCCGCAGCCCGCGTTCGGGATGGACGCTTCCGGTCAGGAATCTTCGAGCGACGACTGGCTCACCCTCAATGTCTGGTCGCCCGATGCGGCTTCCGGTGCCGGGTTGCCGGTGCTGGTCTGGATCCCGGGCGGTGCGTATGTGATCGGGGCGTCCAGCTTCCCGGAGTTCGACGGAGCCCGGCTGGCGAGCGGCGGCGTCGTCGTGGTGACGCTCAACTACCGGCTCGGAGTGGAGGGTTTCGCACAGATCGACGGTGCTCCCGCCAATCGGGGGCTGCTCGACCAGGTCGCCGCGCTGCAGTGGGTGCGCGAGAACATCCGCGACTTCGGCGGTGACCCGGACCGGGTGACGATCTTCGGCGAGTCCGCGGGTGGTGGATCGGTCGCCGCACTGTTGGCCATGCCGCGGGCATCCGGGCTCTTTCGCGGGGCAATCGCCCAGAGCGTGCCGGGGCCGTTCTTCACCCCAGCGCTCGCCGCGGACATCGCCGTCGCCCTGGCCGCCGAGCTGGGCTTGCTGCCGACGATGGCCGACCTGTCGGCCGTCGACCCCGCCCGTTTGCCGGCAGCCGGTCAGGCCGTCTCGGAGAAGATCGCGCAGTTTCGGGATCGCTGGGGCCCCATCGCCTACCGGCCGATCCCGTTCGCGCCAGTGGTCGACGGTGAGGTCCTGCCATCCGCTCCCTGGGAGGCTTTGGCACTCGGTGCCGGCAGGGACGTCGACCTGCTGGTCGGTCACACCCGCGACGAGCACCGGCTGTTCAGCTTGATCGACGGTGTGCTCGGCCAGGTGACCGAGGAGCAAGCCGATTCCGCACTGCACGCCCTGGCCCCTGGCTGGGATGGCGCTCGCCGGTACCGGAACGCCTTCCCGGAGGCCCATCCGGAGCAGTTGTACGAACTGGTCAACTCCGATTGGTTGTTTCGGATGCCGTCGCTGCGGCTCGCCGAGGCGCACGCCGCGGCCGGCGGCCGGACCCATGTGTACGAGCTGACCTGGTCCGCGCCGGGGATGGGAGGTGTGCTCGGCGCCTGTCACGGCCTGGATGTCCCGCTCGTTTTCGGCAACCTGAGCAGCGGCGGGCCGGCCATGCTGATCGACCAGCCGCCCTCGGCCGAGACCGAGGCGATGTCGACATGGATCCGCGAGGCGTGGACGGCCTTCGCCACCGACGGCGATCCCGGCTGGCCGGTGTTCGACTGCGAGGAGCGGCTGGTCGAGCTCATCGACACCCCACCGACCGGCGCCGCCTATCCGGAAGAAGCCTCCAGGTTGCTGTGGCAACAGCACGCCTTCGGCGCACTCCCGTTGATCGGCCAGCCCACCACTCCAAAGGCCTAACGATGGCCGAGGAGATCACCGATAGCGATAGATTCACTCGATCGATAGACCATCAGTGTGACGCATCGGAGTGAAACCGCGCTACTCTGACTGTGAGTAGCGAAGCCGCACCCGGGGCTTTTGGCTTCGTTGCTCCCGCAGTCCGCAATCGGACTCGTGGATGCCGGAGGCGTGACCGAACGTTCCTATGCCGGGAACCGGTCCGCCTCCGGCCTCATATTCCGCCGAGATTTTCCCTCGAGCTTGTTGCGATCGGGCGTAGCGTCACCACTGACGCCTGCCCGACGATCCGGGAGCTCTGGTGATCCATCATGACGGACCAGTCGCCGCCAACAGCAGATCTGCCCGCCGCACCCACTGAGCCCGGCGAGCGGTACGAGGCCACCATCCACGCCGCCGACCCGGCGCTAGCCGATGCCGACGCGCTGGCCGGTGTCAGTGAACTCGATCTCGACCGGGTGCCCGACCCGTCCGGCGGCATCCGAGTGCTGGTCGAACCAAGCGACATCTCCCGCCTTGTCGCGCAGGGCTTCGAGGTGCGCCTGCACCGGGCCGTCCCGGTCCAGCCACTTGACCCTGGGCTGGTCACCGCGGACGAGGACAACCTGTCCTGGCTCACCGCCCGGCTCCGGGCGCCGGGGGAGGGCTGATGTACCGCACCGTCGAGCAACTGGACACGGTCATCTCAACGCTCGGCAGCACGGCGTCGTCGCTCTGCGAGGTGCTCCGGATGCCGGAGAGTTCGGTGCAGGGTCACGAGGTGCTCGGCCTGAAGCTGGCTGCCGGCGACGGCGGGATCCGGCCGGGCGTGCTGCTGATCGGCGGCACGCATGCCAGGGAGCTGATGAACCCGGATCTGCTGGTCGAGCTTGCGGTGGATCTGGTGTCGAGCCACCGGTCGGGCACCGACATCGTGCTGGGAAACCGCACCTGGGCGGCCGCAACCGTGCGGACCATTCTCGACACGGTGGATCTGTACCTGCTGCCGTGCATCAATCCGGACGGTCGCAGCTACGTGATGACGGTCGATGACATGTGGCGCAAGAACCGGCGGGACAACCCTGGCAGCTCCTGCGACGGGGTCGATCTGAACCGCAACGTCGACATCGTCTGGGGAGTGACGGAGGGACAGACGTCCTGCTCCCCGTGCACGGACATCTATTGCGGGCCATCGGCTTTCAGTGAGCCGGAGAACCGGAACGTCAAGCACGTCCTGGACACCTATCGGATCGACTGTTTCGCCGACGTCCACTCCTACTCGGAACTGGTCATCTACCCCTGGGGTCATGCCCTGACGCAGACGTCCGATTCAACGGAGAATTTCACCACCCTGCCGACCGGCACCTGCCTGCCGATCCAGCGGGCGGGGTACCGCGAATATCTGGCTCCGGAGGAATTGGCCCGGTTCCAGCAGGTCTCGGCGACGGTGGTCAGGGAGATCGCCGCCGTCCGCGGGAGCAGGTACACGCCGGAACCCGGCATGACGCTCTACCCGACAACCGGCACCCACAGCGACTATGCCTACAGCAGGCACCTGGCCGACCCGGCCCTGCACAAAACGGACGGCTACACGATCGAAACCGGGCCGTTCCAGGGCAATGCCAGGGAATCGTTCCATCCCGCGGACCCGGAGCCGATCAAACGGGAGGTCGAATCCGGATTGTTGGGCCTGATCAACAGTCTCGTTGTCGGCTGAACGGGTCGAAATCTGGCAGCGGGCCGGGAATCGGTTTACCGTCGCGCGGGTGACGCCGACACATTCGCTCAGCCATGCCACCAGCAGCACGATCGCCCTGGAGGTCAACGGGCACAGGCATGACCTGGACGTCGACCATCGAACATCACTGCTCGACGCCCTTCGCGAGCATCTGCAGTTGACCGGGACCAAGAAGGGCTGCGACCACGGTCAGTGCGGTGCCTGCACCGTGCTGGTCGACGGTCGCCGGGTCAACAGCTGCCTGGTGCTGGCAGTGACCGCACAGGAACGGCAGATCACCACCATCGAAGGAGTTGCCGACGGGGACCAGTTGCACGAGATGCAGCGCGCGTTCCTTGATCGGGACGCCTACCAGTGCGGCTACTGCACTCCAGGGCAGATCTGCTCCGCGATCGCCGTGCTGGACGAGGCAGCGCAGGGCTGGCCGAGTGTGGTCACTTCCGCCGACCGGGCCGCTGCGGAAGGTCCGGTGACCCTGGACGAGGCGGAGGTCCGAGAACGGATGGCGGGCAATCTGTGTCGATGTGGCGCTTATGCGAACATCGTGCCGGCGGTGCTCGATGTCGCAGGTGCGGAAGCGACCGCAGGTGAAGCACGATGAAGCCGTTCGCCTTCGCCAGGGCTTCCGATGTCGCCGCGGCCATCAGCTCGGTGTCCGACGACGAGAATGCCGTGTTCCTCGGCGGTGGAACGAATCTCGTCGACTTGATGAGGTTGGGTGTGGCGCGACCGGACCGGCTGGTCGACGTGTCCGGGCTCTCCCGGTCGATCACCGAAATCGAGTCGGGTGCGCTGCGTATCGGCGGCGGCGTGCGCAACAGCGACCTGGCCGCCGACCTGCGCGTTCGCCGGTGGTATCCGGCGTTGTCGCAGGCCCTGCTGTCGGGTGCGTCCGGGCAACTGCGCAACATGGCAACGGTCGGCGGCAACCTGCTGCAGCGCACGCGATGTCTGTACTTCCAGGACGTCGGCAAACCGTGCAACAAGCGGGAGAACGGATCCGGATGCCCGGCCAGGACGGGGGTGCACCGCGATCTGGCCATCCTGGGTACCAGTTCGGCCTGCATCGCCACGCATCCCTCCGACATGGCCGTCGCCCTCGCTGCCCTCGACGCGGTCGTCGAGGTCCAGGGTCCCGAGGGCATCCGGACTCTCGGGCTCGACGAGTTCTACCGGTTGCCCGGCGATGATCCGACCCGGGATACGACGTTGCAGCACGGCGAATTGATCACTGCGATCGAACTGCCGGCGCCGTCGGCGATCTCGCTGGCGTCCGGGTATCGCAAGGTGCGGGACCGGGCGTCGTACGCGTTCGCCGTCGCGTCGGTCGCGGCAGCGCTGACCGTCGCCGACGGAGCGGTGCAGGACGTGCGATTGGCCTTCGGCGCGGTAGCGCCGCGACCCTGGCGGGCACGAACCGCCGAAGCCCTGCTCCACGGCGGTCCGGCAACAGAGACCGCCTTCTCCGCCGCCCTCGCCGAGGAATTCAGTGCCGCAGAAGCATTGCCCGACAACGCATTCAAGGTCCCGCTTGCCACCAACCTCGGAGTCGCGATGCTGCAGGAGTTGACACGCGGTTCCGCCGCCGTTCGAGCAGGGGACGAATCGTGACCGGCGTACTGACCAGGACCCCGCTGCATCGGGTTGAAGGCCGGGAGAAGGTCACCGGCAGCGCCAGCTACGCGGCCGAGTACCACTTCGGCGATCTGCTGCACGCATGGCCGGTGCTCTCGGCCATCGCTGCCGGCCGAATCACCGACGTCGACACCACCGAGGTGGAGAAGATGCCCGGCGTGGTCCAGGTGTGGTGGCACGGGAACGCGCCGCGGCTGGCCGATGTGGGTATGCCGATGCTCGCCGTCCTGCAGTCGGACGAGGTGCACTTTCGCGGGGAGATCGTCGCGGTGGTGGTCGCGACGTCGCCGGAGATCGCCCGCGAAGCGGCGGGTCTGCTCACCGTCACGTCGGTGGAGCGGGATCACGATGTCGACCTCGACCCCGGGAATCCTGCGGTCCGCACTCCCGACACGGTGAACGCCGGGTTCGCCGGACTGAGTGAAAAGGGGGACCCGGACAGCGTTTTCGCTTCGAGCCCGGTCCGGTTCGACGAAACCTACCGAACGCCGGCCGAGCACAACAATCCGATGGAACCGCACGCCACCACGGCGGTCTACACGGCGGGTGAGCTCACCCTGTACGACTCGAGCCAGGGCGGCCACCCTGTTCAACAGCTCATCGCCGGGGCCTTGGGCCTGCCGACGGAGCGGGTCAGGGTGGTCAGCACTCACGTCGGCGGCGGGTTCGGTTCGAAGGGCCTGCCGCGACCGAATGTGATCATTGCGGCGATGGTCGCCGTCCAGCTGGAACGGCCGGTACGGATGGTTCTCACCCGCCAGCACCAGTTCTCGCTCGTCGGCTACCGGACGCCGACCATCCAGCGGATCAAGCTGGGCGCTGAGCCGGACGGTCGGCTGCGGTCGATCGACCATGACGCCGTGGTACAGACATCCCGGCACGCCGAATTCGTCGAACAAGTGGTCACGGCGTCCCGGATGATGTACGCCGCAGAGAACCGTCGGACCCGGCATCGGGTCCTTGCCCTTGACGTGCCGATCCCCTCGTGGCTCCGCGCGCCGGGGGAGTGCCCCGGCATGTTCGCTCTCGAATCGGCGATGGACGAGCTGGCCTCCGAGGTCGGCATCGACCCCATCGAACTGCGGATCCGTAACGAGCCGGAAACCGACCCGGAACTGGGAATCGCCTTCAGCAGCAGGAATCTCGTGGGATGTCTGCGGCGGGGTGCCGAGCTGTTCGACTGGACCGAAAGGGATCCGCGTCCGGGTGTACGGCGCCGTGGTCGATGGTCGATCGGGACCGGCGTGGCGTCGAGCACGTACCCGGGCTACGCGATGCCGGCCACCGCGTCCGCCACCAGAACCGCGGACGGCAGTTTCCTGGTGTCGATCAACGGCACCGACATCGGCACCGGTGCCCGCACAGCCATGCTGATCCTCGCGGCGGAGGCCCTCGATGTCGATCATTCCCGGGTCGAGATCCGGATCGGTGATTCGGATCTGCCTCGCGCCGGGGTGGCCGGCGGCTCCGCCGGGACCACCTCGTGGGGGTGGGCGGTGCACAAGGCCTGCCGGGAGCTGGTCGAGCGGTTGACCGAACTCGGCGACGCTGCCGACCGGACCGGGGAGGTCACGGTGACCGCGAGCACCTCCGCGGATCTGAAGGCGCGGGAGGAACTGAGCCGGCACGCGTTCGGTGCCCAGTTCGCCGAGGCCTGGGTGGACATGGTGACGGGCGAGGTGCGGATACCAAGGATGCTCGGGGTGTTCGCCGCTGGCCGCATCGTCAACCCGCGAACCGCGCGTTCCCAGCTGATCGGCGGGATGACCATGGGCCTGTCGATGGCGCTGCACGAAGAAGGCGTCATGGACCCGGCATTCGGCGATTACGCCAACCACGACCTGGCCGGCTATCACATCGCATCCTGCGCCGACATCGGTTCGATCGAGGTGGAGTGCCTCGACGAGCAGGACAGCGCGATCAACCCGTTGGGCACCAAGGGTATCGGCGAGATCGGGATCGTCGGCACGGCTGCGGCGGTGGCCAACGCGGTGTATCACGCCACCGGCGTGCGGGTGCGCGAGCTGCCGATCACCATCGAGTCGGTGCTCCGGGTCCCGGTGTGACGCTGCCTGACGACCTGCCGGCCCAGGGTGATGCCGCCCGCTATCCGGCGGAACTGTCGGCTGCGTCGGTGCAGTTCCTGGCCACGGCCCGGCCCGGGATCAGGGTGGTGGCCCGGTACCGGATCGATAGCGGCTACACCGACGCCCTCGGCTGGTTGCTGTCGACCAATGCGCGGAGCTGCGTGATCGAGACCAAGCGCGGGCCGGTCACCGTGCGATTTGCCGACGTCGTTGCCGCCAAACAGGTTCCACCCCCGGCCGAGCGGAAGGCCCGGCCCTGAGGCGTCATCGGTAGTCGGTCAGCCCGACCACCACGGCCGCAACGGGACCGCAGAATCGCCCTTCGGGCCCGGCTTGACCGCGAGCACCTGGTGCAGCTGGATGCCGTTGCGTTCGAAGCTCAACCGGGATGCCGCCATGTACAGCCCCCAGACCCGGGCCGTTCCCTCGCCGACCTCGTCCACGCAGGCGTCCCAGTTCTCCCGCAGGTTCCGGCACCAGTCGCGAAGGGTGAGAGCGTAGTGCTCCCTGAGGTTCTCCGAGTGACGCACGTCGAACCCGGTGTCCTGCATGGCCATGATGATCCGACCGGAACCGGTCAGCTCCCCGTCCGGGAACACGTAGCGGTCGATGAAGGCCTCGGTCTTCACCGCCGTCGAGTTCATCGGACGGGTGATGGAGTGGTTCAGCAGTCGGCCGCCGGGCCGGAGCCGGTCCTGCAGCGATCGGAAGTACGCGGGGTAGTTCTTGACCCCGATGTGTTCGGTCAGGCCGATGGACGACACGGCGTCGAATCCGCCCTCCGGGACATCGCGATAGTCGAGATGACGGATCTCGGCGAGGTGCTGCAATCCCTCGTCGACGATGGCCTTCTGGCCCCATTCCGCCTGCTGGCGCGACAATGTCACGCCGAGAGCGGCAACGCCGCGGCGGGCCGCGTGCCGCACCATGGAACCCCAGCCGCAGCCGACGTCGAGCAGTCGCTGGCCGGGTTGCAGGTCGAGTTTGTCGAAGATCAGTGCGTGTTTGGCATCCTGGGCCTGCTCGAGGCTGGCGCCAGGATCCGGGTAGACGGCGCAGGTATAGGTCATCGACGGGCCGAGAACGTACTCGTAGAACGTGTTCGACACGTCGTAGTGCCGGCTGATCGCCGCCGAATCGCGCTTCTTGGAATGGCCGAGACCCTCGGCGATCCGCCGCCACCGCGGTGGTGCTTCCTGGGGCGGCGGTGGCACCGGTAGGAACGATCGCGCCCCAACGGTGGCGACGACGTCCCGCAGCTCGGCGGCCGACGGCCGACGTAGGTGCAGTTCGTCGTCCATCAGCCGGAGGAATTCGTAGGGATCGGCCGAATGGACTCCGATGAAGTTCAGATCGCCCGCGACGTACGCCCGGACCAAGCCGAGATCACCAGGGGCGGTGAGGATGTAGGAGAGTGCCCGGTGTGAGATGAGGTCCAGACCGGGTGCGTCCAGCGGCCCGGTGCTGCTGCCGTCGTAGGCGGTCAATCGGAAAGGGAACGGGCCATCGGAGAGGGTGTCCGCGATGTCGGCGATCGACATCGCCTCCTTGGTCCGGTGTTGCCGGGCCTGCGCCGGGGATGATGACGCCTTGAATGTCGTCTTGGTCAACGTCATTGTCGTCGCACCGCCTTTTGATAGAGGGTCAACAGTCGGGAATCGGGGTCGTAGGCCGACTTGAGCGCGTCGTAGGCATCGCCGCCGTACAGAGCCGCGAAGTCCGCTTCCGTGTAGAACGCATCGGAGTACAGCGATTTGTGCCCGCCCAGTTCGCTGACCTTGTTCTCGATCAGCCGATTGGTCGCGCCCTCGGGTGCTCCCGGCTCGATCGGCACCGTCGACCAGAAACCCACGTTGACGTAGGTCTTCTCGGGTGGGATCGGGTACAGCGGCCAGGTGGGTGTTGGGTCGTTCTCCCGGACGACCGGAAGTCGCAACGGGCAGAGCCAGACGGGTTCGATGGGGATGGTGTCCATGAACCAGTTCACGAAGTCCGCGGTCCGGGCAACGGGCACCTCGATGTCCTGCACGACGCGTTCCAGGGGTGGGCGGTGATGCAGCCGTTCGATCCGGTCCGCAATTCCGAACCGGCGGTCGAGTGCGACCAGCTTCCAGTAGAAGGAGCTGCGCCGCAATCGTTTCGGCCACAGCCGGCGCACCAACGGTTGTTGTGCGCCGAAGGCCCGTGAGCACCAGAACCAGTCGGTGTCCCAGCGCCACAGATAGTCGTGGATCGTCAGCCGGTCGGTGGTTCGTTGCCGAATCGATCGGTAGTAGATCTGTTGGCCGGTGTAGTCAGTGGTCGGGCCCGGTTCGTCGGTGAGGGTGCCCAGGGAGAGGTAACACTCGGACCTGCTGAACACCACTCCGTCCAGATAGTCGACCCGAACACCGTCGTGGGTCGAGCTGTCGACGATCTGCTCGATGGTGTCCTGCAGATCCTGCAGTCGGCCGAACCGCAGATGTCGCACCGCGACGAAGGGCTTGACCGGCTCCAACCGCACGCGGAGACGGGTTGCGTAGCCCAGGGTTCCGTACGAATTCGCGAAGCCGAAATACAGGTCGGCGTGCTCGCCGGTCGGGCTCGCGGTGATGATGTCGCCGGCACCGGTCAGCACATCGAGTTCGACGATGTCCTCGAAGACCAGGCCGCTGCGGAACGAACTCGACTCGATGCCGCCGCCCGTTGCCGCCCCGCCGACGGTGATGGTCTTGAGTTGCGGCACCACCAGTGGCGCCAGGCCGTGCGGCAGGGTCGCCGCCACCAGTTCTTCGTAGGTGCACATGCCCGCGACATCGGCCGTGCACCCGGCGACGTCGATGCTCAGCACGCCGCGCAGCCCGCTGGTGTCCAGGCCGGGCGCATCGGCGGCGTGCCGTACCCGGAACAGGTTCGACGTCGGTTTCGACAGCCGGACCCTGGCCGACGCCGGTATCCGGCGGTAGCTGGCGAGCAGGGTGTCGATGCCGGTCAGGTAGTCGCTCGAAGCGGTCTGTGAGTCGACGGCCGTGGCCCCACCGGTCGTCGATCTCGTTCTGGTGGGTAGCTCCCACATGCACACAAATTTAGTCCTTTTCGCACAGCGGTGTGCGACCGGGGTCGGTGGGTCGGCGGCCTGGTGTGCCGTCCCGCATAGCCAAGCGGGAGCAAGGACGGCCCGCCGACGCCCGCCGGGATTCGCTGTCGCGCAACGTCGATGTTCAAGGCGGGCAGGCGGTTCCGAGTGGACATGGCAGGCCGGGAACTCTTCGAGGTCAGGATCGATGAGACCAGACACTTGACGATTCAAGTCGACGGCACCACTGTTTCATGAAGGTTCGGCTTTGAGAGGAGCCTGCTGTGACACAGCTCACCGTCATCGGTACCGGCAACATGGGCCAGGCGATCGCCGGCCTGGCTACCAAGGGTGGCCACATCGCAGAACTGATCGCGCACAGTGACGCGCGTTCCGCGGTGAGTGGTGACATCGTCGTCCTGGCCGTGCCCTACCCGGCTTTGGCCGACGTGATCGCCTGACCGCCCGGGTCACGGGATCAGCCGGAGGCGCCCGCCGTCAGGCGCGACAGCACGTGATCGGGTGCCGGTGAGTGCCGCAGGTACTCCCGGCTGAAGGTTCCGGTGCCGTGCGCGAGCGAGCGCAGATCGATGGCATATCGGGTGAGCTCCACTTCGGGAACCTCGGCCTGCACGGCCGAGCGCCCCGTGGTGGCCGGCTCCGTGCCGCGCACCCTGCCCCTGCGGGACGCGAGATCGGCGAGCACCGCACCCACGTAATCGTCGTCGACGGTGATCGTCACCGAGTCCATGGGTTCGAGCACCTGCACCCCGGCCGCGTTCGAGGCCTCCCGCAGGGCAAGGGATCCGGCCATTTGGAAGGCCGCGTCCGACGAATCGACGCTGTGCGCCTTGCCGCCGACCAGAGTCACCCGGAGATCGACCATCGGATGGCCGTTCACTCCGCGCTCGAGCTGGTTGCGGATGCCCTTTTCCACACTCGGGATGTACTGCCGGGGCACCGCGCCGCCCACCACCCGGTCGACGAACTCGAATCCGCCACCCTCCGGCAGCGGTTCGACCTCGATCTGGGCCACCGCGTACTGTCCGTGGCCGCCGGACTGCTTGACGTGCCGGCCGAGGCCGTTCGCCGAAGCCCGCACCGTTTCCCGGATCGCCACCCGGACCGGCTGCACCACCACCTCGATGCCTGCCCTGACCCGCAGCCGATCGAGCAGCACCTCGAGCTGCTGTTCGCCCATGGTCCACATCAGCAACTGCTCGGTCGCCGGATTGACCTCGACCCGGACGGTGGGATCCTCCGCCTGCAGCCGGGCGAGGCCCTGCACGAGCTTGTCCTCCTCACTCGACGACCGGGCCGAGATCGCCACCGGTAGCAGGGGTTCGGGCATCGACCACGGAGACAGGACCGCCGGGTCGGCCGGATCGGAGAGGGTGTCGCCGGTCTCGGCGTGGGCGAGCCTTGCCACCGCGACGATGTCGCCGGCCCGGGCCTGCGCGATCCCGCTCAGCGTCGCTCCGACGGGCCGGGAGATCGCGCCCGCCCGCTCGTCCAGATCGTGCTCGGCGTGCCAGGTCTCGTCCTGCGGATGACCGGAGAACCGGGCGAAGTGACCGCTGACGTGGACCGGGACGTCGGGTAGCAGGGTTCCGGAGAACACCCGGACAACGCTCACCCGGCCGACGTACGGATCGGTGGTGGTCTTGATCACCTCCGCGACAAGGGGGCCGGACGGACTGCCGGACAACGCTTCTCGCTGTGCACCGGCGGGTGTGTAGACCGGTGGCAGGACATGCTCGACCGGCATCGGGAAACAGCGGCAGATCACCTCGAGCAGTTCCGGTACGCCGAGTCCCGAGGTCGGCACGCAGGGCAGCACCGGATGGAACGCGCCGCGGGCCACGGCCGTCTCCAGGTCCTCGACGACGGTGTCGAAACCGACCTGTTCGCCGGCCAGGTACCGGTCGAGCAACCCGTCGTCCTCGGATTCGGTGATCACCGCCTCGATCAGGTCGTCCCGGGGTCCGGCGATGCGTTGTCGTTCCGCCTCGTCAGCGGGCCTCGGGTCGGCGCCGTTCACGAAGACGTTCTGCGAAAGCAGGCCGATCAGGCCCGTCGGACCGCCGGCCGCATCGTCGGCCACCGGGAGGTAGAGCGGGTGGACACCGTCGCCGAAGGCGAGTTGGCAGTTCTCCACGGCGGCATCGAAATCGCCGCGCGGTTGGTCGATGTGCGAGATCACCACGGCCCGGGGCATGCCGACGTCGGCGCATTCCTGCCAGAGCACCCGGGTGGCTCCGTCGATCGCCCCACTGGCCGCGGTGTCGGACGCGGAGATCACGAACAGGGCGGCGTCCGCGGCCCGGAGGCCGGCCCGCAACTCCCCGACGAAATCGGCGTGGCCGGGGGTGTCGACCAGGTTGATCCGCATCTGGGCCGGGGCGCCACCGGGCCCGATCGACGAGGCGAGAGTGCTGGCAACCGCCAACGACACCGATCGGCCGACGCGACGTTCCACATCCTCGAAATCGCAGACAGTGGTGCCGTTCTCGACGGTGCCGGGCCGGCTGATCGCGCCGGTGGCGGCCAGGATCGCCTCCACCAGCATCGTCTTGCCGGCGCTGCCCGGGCCGACCAGCACCACATTGCGGACCCCGTCGGCCGGATCGTCGCCAGCTGCCATCGTCGCCACCTCGGTCGTCCACCTGCGCAGCGGCGGTGGCCGCAGCGTTCCGGCAGGAAGCGGTGAGCGATTGGGGACGCACGCCCGCGGGCTCCCTCATCAGGCAGTGTGCTGACGCCCGGCGTCGTGCGCAACAGCTACGCGGATCGTGCCGCTCTGCGGGACCAGTCGTTCGGCGAGATCGAGCGCGATGGTGTCCGGCAGGTCCGGGACCACGTACCGCTGGGCTCCGGCCGACGTGGTGGCGGTCAGGCTGATCAACCCGGCCCGCCGCTGGAAGTACGACTGCCGGAGCGTCACCCCGATCACCCCGGAAACGGCCAGCACACTGCGATGTCGGGCCAGCGACCCCGACCGGGCGACCAGGTGATCGTCGATCAGGGCATGTCCGAGACCCCGATAGCGATCGCGGGCCAGCAGGGCGGCCACCGGAAGCGCGAGCAACGACGACCACGCCGGCACGACCAACCAGCCGACTCGCACCGAAAGCACGAGCAGCACGGCGATCAGTACAGCGGTGACACCCAATGCCCGGCTGTAGCGACGCCGGCGGGCGGCCGGGCCGTGCGGGATCAGGGCTGCCGCGCCGATCCGGGTATTGCCGAGAACGGCATCCTCGACCGCGGTCACGATCGCCACCGGCGCCGGCGGGACCAGCACGGCGCTGCCGTTCTCGGATCCGCGATGTCGCAGTCCGGTGGCGATGGCATTGAGCCGGGCACCCCCGAACCAGCGCAGCAGCAGGGGTTCGAAGCGATCTACTCCCCGCAGCCGGCGTTCCTCGATGCTGGTGGCGCGGGTGGTGAGCAGGCCGCGGGTCACCTGCAAGGTGCCCCGCGCATGCCGGGTGAGGGTGTAACCCCAGAACGACAACACATACCCCGCCACCGACAGGATCGTCACGGCCAGCATCACCACGCCGGCCACCAGCAGCACATCGAGCCACAGGGGCGAACTCCGCAGCGATCTCAGCAGCTGTGCGACCACACCGATCTCGGACGGCCGGATCCGGGCCTCACCGGCGATCCGCCAAGCCAGGCTGATCAGCACCGCACCGGTGATCACCCCGGACAGCGTTGCCGGCGCAAAGCCGATCCAGCGCCGGTCGAGTCGGGCGAGCACCGTCTCCTCGGCGGATTCGTCCGACGTTGCCCTCGGTGTTGCGTCGCCGGTCGCCGCAGCCCGGTGCAGCAACTCGGCCCGCAATTGACCTGCGGCTGACGCCGGCAGCCCGTCGAGGGCCACCGCCTCCGATCCATGGTGCGAGGTTCCGGTTCCGATCTCGACCTTCACCAGCTTCAGCAGCCGCTGCAGCGGGTGTGCGCTGACGTCGACGGTGCGGATGCGGTCACGCGGGACGGTGAGATGCCTGCGCTGGAAGACGCCGCGCCGCACCTCGACCAGAGCGTCGGAGATCCGGTAGCGAGTGGTGGCGTACCGGCTGATCCCCAACGCGATCACGGCCCCGGTGGCGACCAGACCCCAGGGCGGCCCGGTATCGCCGACCCGACCCGCGAAGATCAACACGATCAGCATGGGGATGAACCTGATGAGCTCCCGGACCGGCTCCACCAGCAGCATGCCCGGTGCCAGTCGTCGCCACGGCGGGTCCGGGATTCCCGGGTCGGGAAGCACGCCGATCGGCGGAGGAATTCCGGACGGCTGATCCGACTGAGGTTCCGCTGTCATGTGGCGTCACCCTGCGCCGCCTGAGCGGTCGCGGTGGCGGAGGCCGCGAAGCCCGCCGCAACCGGTTCGTCCAACCCGTCGATGACCAGGGGACCGGCGGCGGAGGCCGTCGTCACGGTGACCTTCGTCAGGTGGAAGAGCCGGCCGATCGGTCCGCGCTCGGTGTCGACCGTTTGGATCCGGGAAACCGGGGCGATCCGCCATTCCTGGGTCCACCAGCCGGATCTGACGTAGACGGCGTCGCTGGTCAGTTCCCAGCGATGCACCCGGTACCGCCATCGCGGCATGACGGCCAGATGCGCGACGGCGATCACCACGGTGAACGCAAGAACCTGTGGGTGCCACGGCGGGACGGGCCAGTCGAGGACCCAGGCGACGATCTGTGCGGCGATCACCGCGAGCCAGCCGATCAACGCGCGGGTCAACCAGTACCAGACCGCACGCGGCGACACCCGGTTGGCCGGCGGACGAAGCAGCGGCGCGGGGGAGGTCACCGCGCCCGTGCGCCTCGGCGGAGCGCCCAGCCGCCGAGGAACAGTCCGATCACCATCAGGATGGGGCCGATCACCGCCCAGGTGGGATTACCGCTCATCGCGCTCCCGCCGACGATGCCGAGCCCCTGCAGGGTGAACAGCCCACCGAAGACGATCAGGACGCCGGCCGCGATCAGCAGGATGGTTTTCATCCCTCATTCCTACCCTTGCGTTCCTCCCCTTGGGGGCAACAGATACCTGACGTGGGTGGCCGCACCGGATCCGATCGACCTGGCCTGGACGAGCTCGATCGGGTAGCCGCCGAGCCCGTCGAACATCCGCACGCCGCGACCCAGCAGCACCGGCACGAGATTGACCTGCACCTCGTCGACCACGCCGGCGGCCAGTGCCTGTTGCGCGGCGGTCCCGCCCATCAGGAAGACCTTGCGCTCGCCGGCGGCCGCCCGCGCCGCGGCGACCGCGTCGACCACACCGCTGGTGACGAAGGTGAACGTCCCGCTCGGCATCACCATGTCCTCGTGTGGTCGATGGGTGAGAACGAACGTCGGCACGGGATACGGCACGTCCTGCCAGATGTCGACGCCGACATCAAAGGTACGACGTCCCACCACCACTGCGCCGACCGACGACCTCATCTCGGCGGCCACCTGCGCATCGGCCGGGTCGATCGGGTCGGCGAAGAGCCAACGGTGCAGCAGCTCGCCGTGCTCACCGAGGGGGTTCGTCGCGTCCGTGTTGACGCCGGCGACGAACCCGTCGAGCGACATGCTCATCTCCACCGCAACCCGGCCCATGACGCGTCTCCTGTTCATCGCGGCAACGTGTGCTGGATCGACCGGTTTGTCCCACCGAACTCATCGCGTGTGCAGGGAGCTTGGTGCTGAGCCCGGACTCGAGCGGCACGTCCGGGACAGGCATGATCTGCTGGCTGAACGGGCGCGCCGGCGGTCGGAGCGGAATCGAAGCAGCGGACAGGGAGGCGAACGGTGCCGGACGAGGGCGCGGATGCGCACGCGGGGCCGCCGCTGGACAACATCGACTACGTCCTCAGCACCACCAGGGCCGTCCGCAAGCGGCTCGATCTCGAGCGCCCGGTCGACCCGGCGGTGATCGCCGAGTGCCTGCGGTTGGCGTCGCAGGCGCCCGCCGGTGGCAACGTGCAGAACTGGCGGTTCGTGGTGGTGACCGATCCCGACATCCGGGCGGGCATCGCGGCGTACTACCGGCGCGGCGCCGAGGACTACCTCGCGGCCGGTGTTGCGCGTGCCCGGACCGATCAACAACACCGGGTGGCGAGCTCGTCGGTGTATCTGATGGAAAACCTCGCCAGGGTCCCGGTCCATGTCCTGGCCTGTGTCAAGGGCCGGCCGCCGCTCAGGGACAACCAGGCGGCCGCCGGGTTCTACGGATCGGTCATGCCGGCGGTGTGGAGCTTCGCCCTCGCGCTGCGGTCGCGCGGTCTCGGATCTGTCTGGACGACGCTGCACCTGGCGTTCGAACGCGAGGTCGGCGAGTTGGTCGGCATCCCGGCCACTGTCACGCAGGTGGCGCTGCTGCCGGTCGCGTACACGGTCGGGCTCGACTTCAAGCCGGCCGCCCGGGAGCCGATCGAACGCTTCACCTTCTGGAACCGGTACGGCGAGAGCAAATCCGGGTGATCAAAGGCCGGGAAGACTTTCCGTCATCAGGTGACGGTTCTGCTTCCGTGTCGTTGATCATGAACCGGCCGAGCGTCACGGCCAACTGACGAAACGACAACAAAACTCCGCGCCACACCGGCGCGCCTCCGTAGCGGGTCGCGGGCGCCGACCTACTTTCAATCCCAGCGCTACCTGACATAACTATAACCGTTCGGTTGAGGTTGAGACTTCGACACGCCGAGCGGTTGCCCCCAGATCCAGATTCGGCGGCCCGAACCCCGGATCGAGCAGAAAGGCTCAGGCGAATGACGCCACCGCACAACTACCTGGCCGTCATCAAGGTCGTCGGCATCGGCGGCGGTGGTGTGAACGCCATCAACCGGATGATCGAGGTCGGCCTGCGTGGGGTCGAGTTCATCGCGATCAACACCGATGCGCAGGCCCTGCTGATGTCCGACGCCGACGTCAAGCTCGACGTCGGGCGGGAGATGACCCGTGGCCTCGGCGCGGGTGCCAATCCCGACGTCGGCCGCAAGGCCGCGGAGGACCACCGCGAGGAGATCGAGGAGGTGCTCAAGGGTGCGGACATGGTCTTCGTCACCGCCGGGGAAGGCGGTGGAACGGGAACCGGTGGTGCTCCCGTCGTCGCCTCGATCGCCCGCAAGCTCGGCGCGCTGACCATCGGTGTGGTGACTCGGCCGTTCGCCTTCGAGGGTCGCCGTCGCGGCGGCCAGGCCGAGAACGGCATCAAGGAACTGCGCAACGAGTGCGACACCCTGATCGTCATCCCCAACGACCGGCTGCTGCAGTTGGGCGACATGGGCGTCTCCCTGATGGACGCCTTCCGGTCGGCCGACGAGGTGCTGCTCAACGGTGTCCAGGGGATCACCGATCTGATCACCACGCCCGGCCTGATCAACGTCGACTTCGCGGACGTCAAGTCCGTGATGGCCGGCGCCGGGACGGCGTTGATGGGCATCGGCTCGGCCCGCGGGGAAGGCCGCGCGGTGCAGGCGGCGCAGAAGGCGATCAATTCTCCGCTGCTGGAGGCCTCGATGGACGGCGCGCACGGCGTGTTGCTCTCCATCGCCGGTGGTTCCGACCTCGGGCTGTTCGAGATCAACGAGGCCGCCTCGCTGGTCCAGGAGGCCGCGCACGAGGACGCGAACATCATCTTCGGCACGGTGATCGACGATTCGCTCGGTGACGAGGTGCGGGTCACCGTGATCGCCGCCGGATTCGACTCGACGCCGTCGGTGCTGCCGCCGAGCATCGACCAACGGGCTCGGGCGGCGACCAGCACCGGAAGCGGGCCCGGTCCCAACGGCAACGGCTTCTCGCAGGCGGCCTCGCGGCCGGTCCAGCCGCAGTACTCGGCGACCACGCTCCCGCCGGCTCCGCGCCCTCCGGTACCGGCCTACCAGCAGCAGGCACCGGGCGGTCACTACCAGGGAGGCACCGGCTCGGTGCCGGTCCACCAGGGTGTTCCGACCGGTCGCAACCCCCGGCAGGCGGACCTGGACGACGACGATGTGGACGTGCCGTCCTTCATGAAGCGCTGACCGCGGGTCCCACCCACCCGACGTTTCGCTAGCGTGACGGATATGACGCCTGAACCAGCCGTGCCCCTTTGGCCGGCTGGTTCAGGCGTTTTCGGTTCGTGGCCCACCCCCGATGTGGCGGCAGGTGCGGTGCAGGGCGCCGGGCCGATTCGCCACCTGTTCACCACCCGGGCCGGCGGGATCTCCGCGCCGCCGTTCGACACCCTCAATCTCGGCGGCAAGGTCGGCGACGACCCTGCCGCGGTCGCAGTCAACCGACAACGCCTGGCCGACCGGATCGAACTGCCGATCGATGCGCTCGCCTGGATGGATCAGGTGCACGGGACGACGGTGACGCTCGCCCGCCCGTCGGCAACCGGGCGGTCCGAGGCGTGCGACGGTCAGGTCACGACAACCGCCGGGGTGGCGCTGGCCGTACTGGTGGCCGACTGCGTGCCGATGCTCGCGGCGGACCCGGTCAACGGGGTGATCGCGGCGGTGCACGCGGGACGTCGCGGTGCGGCCGACGGGATCGCCCTTCGGGCACTGGACGCGATGGCGGCGGCCGGATCTCGGGCCGATCAGGTGCACGTCCTGTTGGGCCCGGCGATCTGCGGTGACTGCTACGAGGTTCCGGCCGCGATGCGGGACGAGGTCGAAGCCGCGCTGCCGGGCTCGGCGAGCACGACCGATCGCGGGACGCCCGGCCTCGACCTGAGGGCGGGCCTGGCGCGGCAACTGCGCGATGCCGGCGTCGACTCGGTGCTGGTCGACGAGCGTTGCACCTACAGCGATCTCGAGCTCTTCAGCCATCGTCGTGGGGCGCCGACCGGCCGGTTGGCCGGGGTGATCTGGATGTCGAAGCGGCCCTGAACGCGGGCCTCGACCACAGCGGTGTTCACGGATCATCCAGACCCGTTGATCAACCGGGTGTGTCGCAGCGCAATCGCTCCTGTTCGCGGCGATAGCCTCACTCGCAAGGCGTGGAAATCGGTTCGCGCGGCATGTTTTTGGGCAGGGCAGCTGCTGATCGACGGTCGGCGACAGTGGCTGTACAACGGAAGGATCGGGACGAAGAAATGGGATCATGGCGCAAGGTGGGAGCCTTCCTCGGACTCGTCCCGGACGAGGGACGTCGTGACGAGTTCGGCGAGGATTACCAGGACTCGGACGGCTATGCGGGCGACTACCCGCCGAACCACGGCTCCGCGGACTACCCCGATGACGAGTTCGATCGTCACTCGTCGCCGTACGTTGCCGCCGGACCGCGGTCGGTGCCCAATGGCTACGAAGAGCCGATGACGCACGGCGCGCTGGCCGTTGCCGCGCGCCCCGACTCGCGCCGCGAACAGGAGTCGGCGGCGGCGATCCGGCCGGTCACCGTCAAGCTCACCGGGTTCAGCGAGGCGCGGGTGATCGGCGAGAAGTTCCGCGAGGGCAAGCCGGTGATCCTGGACATGACCGAGATGGACGACGCCGGAGCGCGTCGCCTCGTCGACTTCGCGGCGGGACTCGCTTTCGCGTTGCGCGGGTCGATCGACAAGGTCACGACCAAGGTCTTCATGCTGCTGCCCCCCGACACGGACGTTGCCGACATCCCCAGCTACGAGCCGGCCACTCATGGCTTCTCCGGCGGCTACGACCCGGAGTCGTCCGGCCGTGGTCGTCAGGCCTATGCCGGAGCTCGCGGCCGCTGACCTTGATCGCGTCCTGCGCGCCGGTTGTTCGCCTTTTTGAGGTGAACAACCGGCGCCGGACGTCGCTCAGTGGTTTCCGCCGGTCCGGCTATCGGGTAAAAGTGGAGATGTGAACATTCTCTGGCAGGTCGTCTACCTGCTGCTCTGGCTGTTCCGGCTGGCGTTGCTGGGCCGGATCGTCATCGAGTTCGTCCGCGTGTTCGCGCGCTCCTGGCGCCCGGCCGGGCCTCCGGCCGTCGCGATGGAGGTCCTCTACGCCAGCACCGATCCGCCGGTGAAGCTGTTCCGGAAGATCATTCCGACGATCAAACTCGGCGGGGTAGGGTTCGATCTCAGCATCGTGGTGCTGCTGATTCTGGTGTATGTCCTGATGGAGATCGTCGCCCGGCTCGCCCTGGCCGCCCTCTAGGATTTCGCCGGTCGCCGCTGCCACGATGCTGTTGCGACATTAAAGTCTGCATTCGCGAAGTAGCGCACCCGAGAAGTAGATCGATCGAGGAGTTGTCATGCCACTCACACCTGCCGACGTCCACAACGTCGCCTTCAAGAAGCCCTCCATCGGCAAGCGGGGGTACGACGAGGACGAGGTCGACGCGTTCCTCGACGTGGTCGAGGCAGAGCTGAGTCGGCTGATCGAGGAGAACGCCTCGCTGACCGGAAGGCTCTCGGAGTACGAGGCCGGCGGTACCCCCGCCGCGGCGCGGGTCGACACCCCGGCCCCTGCCGCCGCCCCGGAGGCGGCAGCGGCACCCAGTGGAAACGGGCATTCCCAGGCGGCCCGGTTGCTGCTGCTGGCACAGGAGACGGCTGACCGGCTCACCGAAGAGGCCAGGACGGAATCGGAGAAGGTGCTGGCCGACGCCAAGAGCCACTCCGAGGCAATGGTCAGCGACGCCACCACTCGGGCCGAGGCGGCCGAGCGGGACAGCCGGATCAAGGCCGAGGCACTCGACGCGGAGGCCAAGGCCCGCTACGACGAGGTCCTGGGCAACCTGGCCTCCGAACGGGTCGGCCTGGAGAAGAAGATCGAGGACCTACGGACCTACGAGAAGGAATACCGCGGCCGGTTGAAGAGCTGGATCAGCGATCAGCTGGCGCAGCTGGACGGCGACGCGAATCGGGAAAAGGCCACCGCTGTGGTCTCGGATCCCGCCTGACCGTCCTGGGCGGACCCGCCCGGCCCGAGGCGGGGGACGAAATTGGTGGTGACCGGCGTTAGGCTTGAGGAACGAACTGAACATCTGGCGACGACCCGGCCATCACCGGCGAGCCATTCGGAAGAACGGGAGCACCGGCACCGCCGGTGATCCTCACTAGAACCGAACGGGTCCGGCCCGTCACAGCCGGACAGAGTGGCCCGGATCAAACCGAGGGAGACCCCGGAGGCCGGGCAAGCGGGGTGGTACCGCGGGCGCGACCGGCACGGTCGTGGCTCGTCCCTGCAGGTAGGGCTACTGCAGCGACGAGGAGTACTGATGAACGCGACCACTGATCCAGCACGGCAGGATCCAGCGACGCAGCGCACCGGATATCCGCGTGCCGGCGCCGCCCAGGTGAACGGGCACCCCGATTTCCCCGACTCAGAGCGGGAGGTCCTCGCCTACTGGGCCAAGGACAAGACATTCCTGGCGTCGGTCGAGAACCGCCCGGCGGGTGACGACGGGGACAACGAGTACGTCTTCTACGACGGACCGCCGTTCGCGAACGGTCTGCCGCATTACGGGCACCTGCTGACCGGGTACGTCAAGGACGTGGTGCCGCGCTACCAGACCATGCGCGGCCGCCGGGTGGAGCGCCGCTTCGGGTGGGACACGCACGGACTGCCGGCCGAGTTCGAGGCCGAACGCCAGCTCGGGATCAAGCACAAGTCCGAGATCGTCGAGATGGGTATCGAGACGTTCAACGACGCCTGCCGGGAATCGGTGCTCCGGTACACCCACGAATGGCAGGACTACGTCACCCGGCAGGCGCGCTGGGTGGACTTCGACAACGACTACAAGACCCTCGATCTGGACTACATGGAGTCCGTGATGTGGGCCTTCAAGACGTTGTGGGACAAGGGGTTGATCTACGAGGGCTACCGGGTGCTGTGGTACTGCACGCGCTGCGAGACGCCGCTGTCGGCGACCGAGACCAGGATGGACGACACCTACCGGTCGCGGCAGGACCCGGCGGTGACGGTGTCGCTCCGGCTGCAGTCGGCCGATCCGCTGCTGGACGGGGTGCAGGCGCTGATCTGGACCACCACCCCGTGGACGTTGCCGTCCAACCTGGCGGCCGCGGTGAATCCGGACGTCGAGTACGTGGTGGTCGAATCGGCCGGACCTTTCGCCGGTCGCTACCTGCTGGCCGCTGCCCGGGTACCCGCGTACGCGCGCGAGCTGGGGGAGGAGCCGCGCGTGCTGGCCACCTTCGCCGGCAGCCAGTTGGCCGGCACCCGCTACACCCCGCCGTTCGACTTCTTCGTCGGCAACGAGCGGGCTCATCAGTTCCTGACCGCCGATTACGTCACCACCGAGGACGGCACCGGGGTGGTGCACATCGCGCCGGCCTTCGGTGAGGAGGACAAGGTCGTCACCGACGCCGCCGGTATCGAGGTGGTCAACCCGACCGACTCGCAGGGCAGGTTCACCTCGCAGGTGCCGCCGTACGAGGGCCTGCACGTCTTCGACGCCAACATCCCGATCATGGCGGACCTCAAGGAGGCCGGGCTGCTGCTGCGCAGGGACAGCTACGAGCACCCCTATCCGCACTGCTGGCGGTGCGACACCCCCCTCATCCAGCGAGCGGTGTCGTCATGGTTCGTCGCGGTCACCACCTTCCGCGACCGGATGGTGGAACTGAACCAGGACATCACCTGGGTGCCGGCGCACATCAAGGACGGCCAGTTCGGCAAATGGCTGGAGGGCGCCCGGGACTGGTCGATCTCCCGCAACCGGTTCTGGGGTTCGCCGATCCCGGTGTGGACCTCGGACGACCCGTCCTACCCCCGGGTCGACGTCTACGGCTCGCTCGACGAGCTGGCGGGTGATTTCGGCGTGCGCCCGGACGACCTGCACCGGCCGTACATCGACGAGCTGACCAGGCCCAACCCGGACGATCCGACCGGCCGGTCGACCATGCGCCGGGTACCAGAGGTGCTGGACTGCTGGTTCGAGTCCGGCTCGATGCCGTTCGCCCAGGTGCACTACCCGTTCGAGAACCGGGAATGGTTCGAGGACCACTACCCGGGCGACTTCATCGTCGAGTACAACGGGCAGACCCGCGGCTGGTTCTACACGCTGCACGTGCTGGCGACCGCGTTGTTCGACCGGCCGTCGTTCGTGACCTGCATGGCACACGGCATCGTGCTCGGCGACGACGGGCAGAAGATGTCGAAGACCCGCCGCAACTATCCGGACGTCGGGCAGGTCTTCGAACGCGACGGTTCGGATGCGATGCGTTGGTTCCTCATGTCGTCGCCGATCCTGCGCGGCGCGGACCTGGTGGTCACCGAGGCCGGGATCCGGGAGAGCGTGCGGCAGGCCGTGCTGCCGTTGTGGAACACCTGGTACTTCCTCGCGCTCTACGCGAAGGCGTCGGACCGGACCGGCGTTCGGCGGACCGACTCGGCGGACGTGCTCGACCGGTACGCACTGTCCAAGACCGCGGAACTGCTGCGCGACGTCACCGGCCAGTTGGACGTCTACGACCTGGCCGGCGCCTGCGCCTCGGTGCGGTTGTACCTCGAGGGACTGACGAACTGGTACATCCGCCGTTCCCGGCAACGATTCTGGGACGGTGACGCGGATGCGATCGACACCCTGCACACCGTGCTGGAGGTGCTCTGCCGGGTGATCGCTCCGTTGCTGCCGCTGACCACCGAGGTCATCTGGCGGGGACTGGAGGGCGGCCGCTCGGTGCACCTGACCGACTGGCCGACGGCCGACGAGCTCACCGAGGACGCCGAGCTGGTCGCCGCGATGGACGAGATCAGGGAGATCGCGTCGGTCTCGCTGTCCGTCCGCAAGGCCGCCAAGCTCCGGGTCCGGCAACCGCTTGCCGCGCTGACGGTGGCAACCCGGAATGCGGAACGGTTGCGGCCCTTCGTGTCTCTGCTGGCCGACGAGGTCAACGTGCGGCAGGTCGAGCTCACCGAGCTGGCCGACGGCGACGACCGGGTGTCCCGGCAGCTGTCGGTGAATGCCCGTGCCGCCGGCCCGCGTCTTGGCCGGGACGTGCAGAAGGTGATCAAGGCGTCGAAGGCGGGCGACTGGACCGTCGGCGACGACGGCGCCGTGGTCTGCGGCGGTTTCGCTTTGGTCGAGGGGGAGTACACCCTCGAACTCGTGGCAACCGGGTCGTCCTCGGACGCAGTCGGTTTGCTGCGGTCCGGCGGCTTCGTCTCGCTGGACACCGTGCTGGACGACGACCTGCTGGCCGACGGAGCGGTCAGCGACCTGCTTCGGCTGGTGCAGCAGGCCCGCAAGGACGCCGGGCTGGAGGTCTCCGACCGCATCCATCTCACCCTCGACGTGCCGGACGAGCTGTGGACTGCGGTGCTGGCCCGGATCGACACCGTCAAGGCCGAGACTCTCGCGCTCGAGGTGCAGCAAGGCTCGATCGCAGGCGATTCCTCGGTGCAGGTCGCCCGGGCCGTCGGGGCGACTGTCAGCTGAACGGGTCGAGAACGCGTGTGCAGTCGGCCGGTGGTCGTTTCAGGAATGGTCGGCGAGGGCGTCGGCCAGCGCCTGCAGGGTGGGGGAGCAGCCGGCGTCGACCCGGCAGCCGGCCAGCGGGTCGCCCCTGGTGATGCCGCGGTTCACGATCACGATCGGCAGGCCGTTGCGGGCGGCGTGCCGGACGAAACGCAGTCCCGACATGACCGTCAACGACGAGCCGGCGACCAGCATCGCCTGCGCCTCGTCGACCATGCGGAAGGCCCGGTCGACGGTTGCTCTCGGCACGTTCTCGCCGAAGAACACCACATGGGGCTTGAGCGGACCGGTGCACTGCAGGCAGTCGGCCAGCCGGAAACCGGCGGTGTCCTCCAGGTCGACATCACCGTCGGGCGCCGTCGTCACATCCAGACTGTGCCCGAAGTCGGGATTCAACGCGGTGAGCCGTTCGTGCAGCGCCACCCGGTCGGAGATCTCCCGGCAGCGCAGGCAGATCACCTCGTCGATCCGCCCGTGCAGGTCGATCACCGCCCGGCTGCCCGCCTGCTGGTGCAGCCCGTCGACGTTCTGGGTGATCAGGTCCGTGACGACACCCGCCGATTCCAGCCGTGCCATGGCCAGGTGGCCGGCGTTCGGCCGCGCCCGGCCCATCCGCTGCCAGCCGAGGTGGCTGCGCGCCCAGTACCGCTGTTGCGCGATCGGGCCGGAGACGAACTCGTCGTAGGTCATCGGGGAACGGGGTGGGCTGTCCGGGCCGCGATAGTCGGGGATTCCCGAGTCGGTGCTCAGTCCGGCGCCGGTCAGTGCGACGATGCGCTTGCCGCGCAGGATCTCGGCCGCCTGCTCCGGCGACGCGAGTGGTGCGCAGGCGCTGCCGGTCCGCGGGGTCGGCGCGACCGAAACGGAATTCGTCACATCACGACGGTACCGAAGGCGAAGGGTCAGCCCTCCTCGACGATCGCAGGGTCCTGGTCCGGCGGTTTCGGGGCACCGTCGACAGCGCGGCGATGCTGACCGAGGGCGAGCAGCGGGAACAGCAGCACGGACAGCATGCCGGCGCCGACCAGCGCGGAGGCCATTCCGGGCTCCAGGTAGCCGGCCTCGACACCGATACCGGTGACGGCGACGATGATCGGCAGACCGGTGGCCGAGAACAGCACGGTGGCTCGTTTGTCAGCGCCGACCGCGCCGGCCGGTGCGCTGAGCATCCCCGGCAACCCGCGGACCAGCAGCAACAACACCACGAACACCGGCAGCAGCAACATCGCGGTGGTGCTGTCCAGCAGGGCCTGCAGGTCGAAGGTGACCCCGGTGAAGATGAAGAACACCGGCACGAAGAAGCCGAAGCCGAGTGCTTCGACCTTGCCCTCGATGATCTCCGCGTCGTGTGGGGTGGCATCGGCCAGGAGGAGTTTGGCGATCACCCCGGCGGCGAACGCGCCCAGCAACATATCCAGGTCGAGCGCGAGGCTCAACGCGACCAGGCTGGTCAGCAGCAGCACGACCATCCGTACCGCGAACTGCCCGCTGGTGTGCAGGGTCGCGTTGATCAACGCGTGCAGCCGGTGGTGGGTACCGCGGCTGGCCAGGTAGATGGCCCCGGCGGTGATCAGCACGAATGCCGCGAGCACGACCGTCGCGACACCCGGGCTGGTGCCGGACAGGAACAGCGAGATCGCAATCAGCGGCCCGAATTCGCCGACGGCGCCGATCGCGATGATCGACGTCCCGAACGGGGTGCGCAGTTCGCCCGCGTCCCGCAGCACGGGCATCAGGGTGCCGAGAGCGGTGCTGGTCAAAGCGATCCCGACGAACACCCCGGCAGCGGGGGTCGGTGCGATCAGCAGGCCGACGGCCACCCCGGCGACCAGGGAGAGGAGCCAACCGACGATCGATCGGTTCAACGCCCGGCCGCGGATCCGCTGGAAGTCGATCTCGTTGCCGGCCAGGAAGAACAGCATGGCCAGTCCGAAATCCGAGAGCTTCTCGGTGAATTCGGTCGGCTGCACCCAGCCCAGGATCGACGGACCGATCAGCAGGCCGAGCACGATCTCGAAGACGACCAGCGGGATCCGGATGTACCGGCCGATCGCCGAGGACAGTAGCGGTGCCAGTGCGGCGGCGGCCGGGATGCCGATGAGCGATACCAGGCTGAAGGTGTCCATCGCGATACCTCGGGAGTTCAGGTCGAGGGTTCCGGTGGCCCCGGACCGACCGGAACCTCACCCGGCAAGATCATCTCCCATCGGCGCCGCCCGCGCTGCCGTTGGATCAGCCGTGTTCAGGCAGCGGGGCGGACGTGGATTCCGTGCGCGATGTCCGGCGCGAGTTCGGTGGTGGTCGACCCGTCGACGACGACCAGCGAATCACCGCGGACGGCGAACTCGAGGACGGCGCCCGGGATCACGCCCCCGCGGTGCAGCCGGTCCATCACCCGCGGCTGGTTCTGCACGATCTCGATGATCCGGCGGACCTCGTACCGACCGCCCCGACCGGCCGCCACATCGGCACCGATCAGGTCGAGGTGGGTCTCGGTCACCGGCTTCGCGGATTCGCCGAGGTGGTCCAGGCCCGGGATCGGATTGCCGTAGGGCGAGGTCTGCGGATGACCGAGCAGGGTGATCAGTCGCTGCTCGACCTGCTCGCTCATCACGTGCTCCCAGCGGCAGGCCTCGACGTGCACGTCCTGCCAGTCGAGCCCGATGACGTCGAGCAGCAGCCGCTCGGCGAGCCGGTGCTTGCGCATCACGGCGATCGCCCGTTCACGTCCGAGGTCGGTCAACTCGAGGTGCCGGTCGTCGGAGACCACCAGCAGACCGTCCCGCTGCATCCGGGCGACGGTCTGACTCACTGTCGGACCGCTCTGGTTCAGTCGTTCCGCGATCCGCGCCCGGAGCGGGACGATGCCTTCTTCCTCGAGTTCGAAAATGGTCCGGAGGTACATCTCGGTCGTATCGATCAGGTCGTTCACGCTGGCGGTCCCCTTCTTGGCCCTCGTGATGGTACCCGGCCCGGCCGGGGTCGCGGCGGAACCGAATGGGGAGCGCCCGGCAACCCTGGCCGGACCGCACGAAGATCCGGAGGGTGTTCCGTTCGGTCGGTACCCCACAATAGTCAGGGTGTCCGACCCCCCACTGATCTCGGCTTCCCAGTTGATCGACGTCCTGTCCCACGGCGCCGATTCCGTTGCGCCGCCGGTGCTGCTCGATGTCCGGTGGACGCTCGCCGGCAGCGATCGCGCCGGCTATCTCGAGGGGCATATTCCGGGCGCCAGGTTCGTCGACCTCGATCGCGAACTGGCCGGCGCCGCAGGTGCCGGCGGCCGGCATCCACTGCCCGAAGCCGGCGACCTGCAGGAGGTGTGGCGGCGCCTCGGTATCGACGACGGGTCGGACGTGGTCGTCTACGACGGCGGAATCGGGATGGCGGCGGCCCGCGCCTGGTGGCTGCTGCGCTGGTCCGGGATCGCCGGAGTACGGGTGCTGGACGGCGGGCTGCCGGCCTGGGTCGACGGCGCCGGGCAGCACTTGACGGCCGGTCCGGAGACGGCGCCGGCCGACGGCGGGGTGACGGTGCAACCGGGATCGATGCCGGTGGTCGACCTTGACGGTGCCGCCGAGCTGGCCGGCTCCGCGTCCGGACTGCTGGTGGACGCCAGGGCCGGCGCCCGCTTCCGTGGCGAGACCGAACCGATCGACCCGGTGGCCGGCCACATTCCCGGATCGGTGAACCTGCCGATCGCGCAGGTGTTGGCCGCGGACGGCACCTTCCGCGATCCGGGCGAGATCAGGGCGGCGTTCGCCGCCGTCGGGCTCGGCGTCGACGCCACTCCCGGGACAGCGGCGGCCTCCTGCGGGTCCGGTGTGACGGCGTGCCAGCTGATCCTGGCCGGCCGGGTCGCCGGCATCGACCTGGCGTTGTTCCCTGGGTCCTACTCCCAGTGGTGCGCCGCCGGGCACCCGGTGGCGGTGGGCAATGCCTGATCGAAGGTTGGGTGATCGGCAGTGATTGATCCGGGAAGGGCACTAGCCTGGGGATCATGACAGCGCCGTTGGTGGTCTGGGACCCGCGCATGCTGGGGTACGACCTCGGTGGGGACCACCCGTTGCACCCGTTGCGCTGGGAGCTGACCTGGGCGCTGGCCGGGGATCTCGGGATCCTGGACGCCTATCAGGTGCTCACTCCGGACGCCGCCGACGACGAGACCCTCGGCACCATCCACACTCCGGCGTACATCGCCGCGGTGCGGGAGGCGTCCGAGGAGTTTCCCGGCCGGGTGGGCCACGGTCTGGGCACCCCCGACAACCCGATGTTCCCGGGCATGCATGAGAACTCCGCGCTGATCGCCGGCGGTTCGGTGCAGGCGGCGCAGGCCATCGCCCGCGGTGACGTCGACCGGGCGGTGAATTTCTGCGGCGGCCTACACCATGCGATGGCCGACTACGCCTCTGGTTTCTGTGTGTACAACGACGCGGCGCTGGCGATCCGCGCCCTGCTCGACGCCGGTGTCCGCAAGGTGGCCTACGTCGACGTCGACGTGCACCACGGCGACGGCGTCCAGGCCGCGTTCTACGACGACCCGCGAGTGCTCACCGTCTCATTGCACGAGAGCCCGCTGTCGCTCTTCCCAGGAACCGGCTGGCCGGCGGAGCTGGGCCGCGGCGCCGCACAGGGCACTGCGGTCAACGTCGCGCTGCCGCCGGGGACATCGGATGCGGGGTGGCTCAGGGCATTTCATGCGGTGGTGCCCGGCGTCGTCGGCGCCTTCCGGCCGGAGGTGCTGGTCACCCAGCACGGCGCCGACACCCATCGGGAGGATCCGCTCGCCGATCTGGTCCTGACCATCGACGGGCAGCGCACCACTTACCAGGCGCTGCGCGCGTTGGCCGAATCGACCACCGGGGGACGGTGGCTGGCGTTGGGCGGTGGTGGTTATGCGACGGTCCGGGTGGTGCCCAGGTCGTGGACCAACCTGCTGGCCATCGTCGCCGGCCGCGACATCGACCCGTCGACGCCGTTGCCGGCCGACTGGATTGCGTTGGCCGCGCGGGCCCGGCCGGACATCGAGCTACCGATCGACATGACCGAGGGCACCACCGGTCCGGTGGCCCACGAGCGCTGGGACGGATCGGTGGAGATGTCGGTCGACAAGGCGATCCTGAGCACCAGGAACGCGATCTACCCGCTGTACGGGCTGGATCCTCATGACCCCCGGGACTGAACCCGCGGTGGCGGCCGCCTACCCGCACCATTGGGAGGCCGACGTACTGCTGGCCGACGGCGGGGTGGTGCACCTGCGCCCGTCCGGGCCTGGTGATGCCGAGGAAATCCGCGCCATGCACGGCCGGATGAGTGCGAGAACGCTGTACCTGCGCTATTTCTCCGTTGTGAACCAGGTGTCGGACAAGCAGATCGCACTGTTCACCGAACTCGACAACATGAACGCGGCCGGCCTGGTGGCCGTCCTGGGTGGGCAGATCATCGCGGCCGGGACCTATCACCGGAACACCAGCGGTGACACCGAAGCGGCCGAAGTGGCGTTCGTCGTCGAGGATGCCCAGCAACGACGCGGCCTCGGCTCGATCCTGCTCGAGCACCTCGCGGCTGCCGCCCAGGAACGTGGCATCCGTCGGTTCACTGCCGAGGTGCTGAGCGAGAACACCCAGATGGTCCGGGTTTTCATCGATGCCGGGTATTCGGTGTCCCGGGAGTACGACTCCGGCGTGGTGGATCTGGTGTTCGACATCGGTCCGACGGACAAGTCGCGGGCCGTCGTGCTGGCCAGGGAGCACCGGGCGGAGGCCAGGTCGATCGCCAGGCTGCTCTCGCCGCGGTCGATCGCGGTGATCGGGGCGTCCACCGAGCCGACCAAACTCGGGCACGCCGTGCTGCTGAACCTGTTGCGCAGCAACTTCTCCGGGCCGGTGTTCCCGGTCAACCCGGACACGCCGTCGGTGCAGGGGGTGCGGGCGTACGGGTCGGTCACCGACATTCCGGACCCGGTCGACCTGGCCGTTGTCACGGTGCCGGCCGCCACCGTGGCCGAGGTCGTCGAGTCCTGCCGGGTGAAGGGCGTCCACGGGCTGGTGGTGATGACCGCCGGTTTCGCCGACCGGCCGGCCGACGGACCCGGCACGGACGGGGCCGATGCGCAGCGGCACATGGTCGAGGTGGCGAGGGCCGCTGGGATGCGGGTCCTCGGACCGAACTGCCTCGGCATGATCAACACCGATCAGGCCGTCCGGATGAACGCCACGCTTGCCCCGGTGGTGCCCCCGCCGGGCCGGATCGGCTTCTTCTGCCAGTCCGGTGCGTTGGGCATCGCCATCCTGGCCGACGCCGCCAGCCGCGGTTTGGGCCTGTCCACCTTCGTCTCCGCCGGGAACCGGGCCGACGTCTCCGGCAACGACCTGCTGCAGTTCTGGCACGGCGACGATCGGACGGAAGTGGTTCTGCTGTACCTGGAGTCGTTCGGCAACCCGCGGAAGTTCGCCCGGCTGGCCAGGGTGCTGGCCAGGACCAAGCCGGTGATAGCGGTGAAATCCGGTCGCCACTCCCGGGTCACTCCCGGGCTGGCGGCCAGCTCGTCACCGCTGTCCGAGGTGGCGGTGGCCACGTTGTTCGAACAGGCCGGAGTGATCAGGACCCCCGGTCTGACCACCGCATTCGATGTCGCCCAACTGCTGTCGACACAGCCGGTGCCACCCGGGAATCGCGTGGGCATCGTCGGCAATTCGAGCGCCCTCGGTGTGCTGGCGGTGGATTTCTGTCTCGATGCCGGCCTGCTGGTGGCGCCGGACGCGCCGGTCGACCTCGGGGTGGACGTCACCGCGGCGGATCTCGCCGAGCAGGTGCGGGCGGCGGTGAGCCGCACCGACATCGACGCACTCGTGGTGGCCTGGGTGCCGCCGGTGGCCACCCCAGGCGCCGAGCACGCCACCGCTCTGCGAGAAGCGGTTGCCGGTTCATCGATACCGGTGGTCACCACCTTCCTGGCAGTTGACGGGTTGATGGACCTGCTGGCGGTGCGGGACGCCGACGGACGGGCGGGGCGCGGTTCGGTCCCCTCCTACCGGACCTTGGAGCGCGCCGTGCAGGCGTTGTCCTATGCGGTGCGGTACGGCACCTGGCTGGCGCGCCCGCCGGGAGCGGTTCCCGAGCTGGACGGCATCGACCGGGCGGCGGCGCGGGCGGCGGTGGCCGCCATGCGCGGACCGGCCGATCCGGAACGCGCCATGACCGACGCAGAAGTGGTGAACCTGTTGGGGCACTACGGCATCGCGGTGGTGGATTTCACCGTGGTCGGCAACGCCGAGCAGGCGGTGACGGCGGCCGCCGACATCGGCTATCCGGTTGCCCTCAAGTCGTTCGACGAATCGCTGCGGCACCGCCTCGACCAGTCGGGCGTCCGGCTCGGCCTGCACAACTCCGAACAGCTGCACGACGCCTACGACGAGCTGTCCGCGCTGGCCGGGCCGTGGCTGTACGTTCAGGCCGAGGTCGAACGAGAGCGCCGCGAGGTGCCGACGGTGTTCCGGATCAGCGCCGACCCCTCGTTCGGTGCGCTGGTGTCCTTCGGGATCGGCGGCGTCGCCACCGAGCTGTTGGACGACCTGGCCTATCGGGCCGTGCCGCTCACCGACGCGGACGCCGCCGATCTGATCGCCGCACCGCGGGCAGCGCCACTGTTGCGCGGCTACCGGGGTTCGCGGATCGTCCCGCCGGAGCCGCTGATCGACCTGGCCCTGCGGTTGTCGGCGCTCGCCGACGATCTGCCCGAGGTCGTCGACCTGCAGCTGCTGCCGGTGCTGGCCGGACCTGGCGGGGTCGCGGTGACGGCGGCAACGGGTCGGGTCGGTCCGCCGTCCCTCCTGCTGGACGCCCGTCGCCGGCTCAGCTGACGTCCGACTCGGCGGGGTCCTTCGGCGGATCCGCGCCCAACTCCGGGGCGTCCTGGGCGCCGGGGGGTTTCGAGGGGATCCGGCCGGTGATGAACAGCGCCCCGATGGCGACCAAACCGACCAGCGCGAACGCCACCTGCAGCGCCTCGAGCCGGGCGGTGGCGTTCAGCTCGGTGATCGCGTCGATCTCCGGCTGGCTGATCCCGGCGGCGGACAGCGCGGCGTCGACCTGGACATCGGAGATGAACGGCACACCGCCGATCAGCTCGGTGGAGATCTGGCCCTTCACCGCTGCGCTGACCTCCGGACTGTCCGCGACTCCGGTCAGCGCCACGCTGCTCAGCGTGGCGATCAACACCGACCCGATCAGTGCGGTACCCAGCGATGCACCGAGATTCGTGGCGGTGTTCTGCAGCCCACCGACCTCGGCGGTTTCCTTCTGGGACACCGCGGACACCGTGACGGCGCCGAGTTGCGAGGCAAGGGCACCGAGACCGAGACCCATCAGCACCATCGGGATCGTGATCACCCCGGCGTCGGCTTCCGGATCCATGCCGGCGACCAGGAAGCCGACGCCGAGCAGGGTGAGGAACAGGCCGATCCGCACCACCATCCGGGGGTTGGCCCTCGGCCAGAACTTCGGGATGCCGATGGCACTGATCAGCAGCGCAATGGACAACGGGACAAGCCGAACGCCGGTCTGCATGGCGTTGAGGCCGAGCACGACGGACAGGAACAGCGGTACCGCGAAGAACGCACCGGCCTGGATCATGAACTGGGAGAAGAACATCCCGAGCCCACCGGTGAGCTGGCGGTTGCGCAGCATGCCCGGCCGGACGAGCGGTTGCAGGGCCTGCGGATTGTTCGTCAAGGCTGCCTCGAGCCAGCCCTCCCAGCGCAGGAACCCGAAGACGACCAGCAGCCCGATCGCGATGCACCAGATGGTCAGCGTGATGTTGAGGAAGGTCGGGGCGCCCTCTTTGGGGATCACCCAGCCCCATTCGCCCGATCGCAGCACGCCGTAGACGAAGAGACCCAAACCGACCACCGACAACAGCGATCCGAAGTAGTCGATGCGGCCTGGCTCCGGAGCGACGTCACGCACCTTGCGCAGGACGGCCAGGATCGCCACCACGATCACCACCTCGCCGATGAAGACGTACCGCCAGGAGGCGTAGGTGGTGACGGCACCGCCGATCAGCGGCCCGGCCGCCACCGCGACCGCACCGGCGGCGGCAACCATTCCGTAGGCGGCGGCGCGTTTCTCGGCCGGGAAGTTGGAGGCGACCAACGCCACGATGGCGGGCATGATCAGCGCGGCGCCGATGCCCTCCAGCACCGACCAGCCGATCAGCAGGACGGTCAGGTTCGGGGCGATGGCGGTGGTGAACGAACCGGCGGCGTAGATCACCAACCCGATCCCCATCGCCCGGCGGCGGCCGATGATGGTGCCGATCTTGCCCCCGGTGATCATCAACGTCGCCATCACCAGTGTGTAGAAGGTGATCGCGGTCTGTATTCCGGTGATCGTGGTGCCGAGGTCGGCGGCGACCGTGGGCATCGACACGTTCATCACCGAGCTGTCGAGCGTCATCAGGAACTGGCTGCTGGCCAGCACCGCGAGGACGAGCCCGGCGCCGGCCGACTTCGCGGCGGCCGTTGGTGCGGGAGAAGTCACCGGCCGATCCTCGCAGACCCGGCATCGGGCGTCCGCACCCGACAAGGGTGATGTCGCGGTCGATGATTCGGGCCGCACGAGCGGGCACCACAACGTCCGGGACAGCGAAAGACCGGGTCCACCCGTAGGTAGACCCGGTCTCTCTGGCGACGGCACATCCCCGGGGTCGCGATGACCCTGGATGTTCGCCGTGACGATTCGTGGCCGGCAGCTGCCGAGCGCACACAACTATGGACTCAGCGCGGAAAAGTTCACCGACCCCCTGCGTTCACCCGATGGGCAGCATGCTGACCTGACATGACCGGAACTCCGGCTGACGGGTTGTGCTAGCTGGCGTACGACCGGAGGACCTCGGACCGATCGCCGACCCGCAGCTTGGCCATCGAATCCCGCTCGATCTGCCGGACCCGCTCGCGCGAGATACCGAAGACCCGGCCGATCTCGTCGAGCGTGCGCGGACGACCGTCGTCGAGCCCATACCGCAGCCGGACCACCGTCTGTTCCCGATCGTCGAGAGTCCGCAGCACCCGGTTGATGTCGTCGTGCATGAACCCGGCGACAACAGCTGCCTCGGCGGAGGTGGATTCGCTGTCCTCGATGAAGTCACCCAGCGGCGCTTCCTCGTCCGAGCCGACCGGCATGTCCAGGCTGACCGGGTCACGGGCGTGGTCGAGCAGATCGGCGATCTTCTCCTCCGGGATCCCGGATTCCTCCGCCAACTCCGCCATCGTGGCGTCGCGGCCGAGCTGCTGGTGCAGCTCCCGCTTCAACCGGGACAGCTTGTTGACCTGTTCGACCAGGTGCACGGGCAGCCGAATGGTCCGACCCTGGTCGGCCATACCCCGCGAGATGGCCTGCCGGATCCACCAGGTCGCATACGTCGAGAACTTGAAGCCCTTGGTGTAGTCGAACTTCTCCACGGCCCTGATCAGCCCGAGGTTGCCCTCCTGGATCAGGTCGAGCAGCGGCATGCCGCGCCCGGTGTAGCGCTTGGCGAGGGAGACGACGAGCCGCAGGTTGGCCACCAGCAGGTGGCTGCGGGCGCGGCCGCCGTCCCGGACGATCATCTTCAGGTCGATGCGACGTTGCGGTGAGAGTCGCTTGCCCGACTCCAACATGTGTCCGGCGAAGACGCCGGCCTCGATCCGCTTGGCGAGATCGACCTCCTGCTCCGCGGTGAGCAGAGCGGTCTTGCCGATTCCGTTCAGATAAACCCTGACCAGGTCAGCGGACGGGCCCTGGGCGTCCAGGTCCTCGTCCCTGCTCGTGGTCCTGATGGTCGCAGTTGTCTTGGTAGTGGGGGCAAGGGAAGAAGCGGCCATGTCAAGCTCCCTTCATCACGTTCCAGCGGAGGCGTTTGTACGCGGTCCGGCAACTATTCGAACGTCTGTCAGCCCTGATTTAGTTCCCTCGGCCCGGGACCATCAACCACTCGGGTGAACGCTCGCTCACAACGTCGGTGCTATGGGCTTACCCAAACCCGCGCCGCTGTGACGTGGGGTGTGCCCAGGATGGGAACTGCATGAGAAAGGCTCGGGCGACGCGTGATCAACGACACCCCGATGGGTGCATCCGCCGGTGATTACTGCTCGACGATGACCGTGAACGGTCCGTCGTTGACACTGGTGACCTTCATCATGGCGCCGAAGACGCCGGTCTCGACAGCCGCGCCCCGCCGCTGCAGCTCGAGCACCAGCTCGCGGACCAGCGGCTCGGCGTGATCGCCGGGGGCGGCCAGATTCCATGAGGGACGTCGGCCCTTGTCCGTCCTTGCGTAGAGGGTGAACTGGCTCACCACCAGCAGCGGCGCCCCGGTCGAGGCGCAGGATTCGTCGCCGGTCAGGATGCGCAGCTCGTGCAGCTTGGCCGCCATCGCCCGCGCCGTGTCGGCGTTGTCGGTGTGGGTGACGCCGACCAGGACGAGCAGGCCGGGTTCGTCGATCTGGCCGACCACCTCGCCGTCGACGCTGACGCTGGCGCTGGTGACCCTGGTGGTGACGGCTCGCATCGGCTGATCGTCGCAGCACTGCGCCGGCTCGGCATGGGCAGGACCGCGATCCGTGCCGCGGCGGCGGCGACGTCAGGCCGGTTCCAACAGGCCGCGGATGATCGCCACCCGGACCGACGGCAGGATCGCGGCGGCGAGGGCGTCGGTGGACAGGCCGTGTGCGGCGGCGAGCAGGTCGACGAGCAGCTGCAGGGGGACCTGCCCGTTGCAGCCGGCGAGCAGCGCCTGGCCCCACTCGTCCAGCTGCAGCATCGCGCCCGGCCCGCCCTGCCTCCGGAGCATCCGCAGCACGGTGGTCCAGCCCTCGTGACCGGCCAGCGACCGTTGCTCCAGCACGACCTGCGGGGACAGCGCGAGCCTGGCCTGCAACAGGTCGGCATCGGTCCGGCTCTCGACCCAGGCCCGGCGCCGCAGGAACCCGTCGGCCTCGTCGCCGGTGACCTCTTCACCCTGGCCGGTGATCTCATCCAGCGTCACGCTGGGATGGGCCGAATCGTTGCGGCGCAGGGTGATCAGCCCCATCCCGATGCCCTGCACCTTTTCGGCCGCGAAGTAGTCCAGCCACTCCCGAGCGAGCGCGGCGGCGGCGCCCCGATCGAATCCGCCGGACTTCCCGTCCTCGCCGGCGTCGGTGAGCCAGAGCCCGACGTATTCCACCGGGTCGGCGAGTTCGCGTTGCACCACCCAGGCGTCACAGCCCGACTCGGTGACCCACTCGCCGACCCGTTCGCGCCAGTCGGTGTCCTCGCGAACGATCCAGTTGGCCAGCAGTTGCCCGGTGCCGCCCGGTCGCAGGTGCCGGCTGATACCGGTCACCAGCGATCGGCAGATCCCGTCACCGGCCAGCCCGGAATCCCGGTAGGAGTAACGCATCTCGCCACTGGAGATGACGAACGGCGGGTTGCACACGATCAGATCGAAGTCCTCGTCGCGCACCGGTTCGTACAGCCCACCGGCCCGCAGGTCCCACTGCTGGCCGTTCAGCCGGGCGGTTGCGGCGGCCAGCGCCAGCGCCCTGGGATTGACGTCGGTGGCCACCACCGTCTCGGCGTGCGCTGCCAGGTGCAGCGCCTGGATGCCGCTGCCGGTGCCGACATCCAGTGCGCGGTCGACCGGTTGCCGGATCACCGCCCGGGCGAGGGTGATGGACGCGGCGCCGATGCCGAGAACGTGATCGGGCCGGACCGGGCCGGGGCGGGTGTCGGAGTCCAGGTCGGAGACCAGCAGGAACTGGTCGGCATCCGCCGCGTACGGCCGGATGTCCAGCGCCGCGCGAATACCGTCGGTGGTTCGCTCCAGCACCCCCTGGGCGACAGCGTCCCGAATGCCGGTGCCGGGCAGGGCTTCCCGCGCGGCGTCCTCGCGCTCGGTGGTGCCGAGCAGGAACAACCTGGTCAGGGTGGCCAACGGCGAGCCGTCCCCGGTCGCCCGCAACGCAGCGGCCGGCTCCCCGCGGCCGAGCGCCCGATGCGCACTGGGCCCGAGCAGCTCCGGCACCCCGTCGGCGTCGTACCCGGCCGCCCTCAGGTCGTCACCCAGTCGGTCCAGCACATCGTGATCGGACAGGGGTGGGGCGTCGCTCGACGGGTTCTGGCTCACCCGGCGAAGGGTAGTGCGGGCCCGCCCTGGACCAGGGTCGGGTCCGGCGAGGACGAGCCTGCTCAGCCCTGCTGTTCGGCGAGCACGGCACGGACCCGGCGGTCGTCCTTGGCGCGGTACCGCACCGCGTAGGCAGGTGCCGCCATCACGTGGTCGGCCCGCACCATCTCGGCGCGGACCCCTTCGGCGCGCACCGCCTGCATCAGATCCAGCGCCGCGTCGGGTTCGTCGACCTCGAGCGACACCGGCAGGCGTCGCCACTGCAGCTCGTCCATGCCGCGGGCCAGCAGCGCACCGGCAAGCGCACCGCCGGCGGCGAATCCCAGGACCCGGACGGGGCCCGGCCGGCCCTGCGTGGTCAGCACGGCCGTCGCAACCCCGGCGAGCCACCCCGGGGCCAGCACGGCGATCCAACCGACCGGGTTGAGCCTGGTCCGGCGGAACGCCAACGGATTCACCCGTTGGTCCCGGTTCACCGTCGCGGTGGAGTTCATCGTTCGAGAGTAGGACGCGGCGCGGAATTCGCCTATGACACTCACCGTTTCGGGTGCCGAAAGGTCACCGTCCGGGCCCGACCGATCGTCGACGAATGTGGAACGCTGACGCCATGACCGCGACCGAGTTGTACATCACCGGGGACCAGCGTGCCGACACCCTGTTGGCGACGGACCCGAACGCGCTGCTGATCGGCATGGTCCTCGATCAGCAGGTCCCGATGGAGAAGGCGTTCTCCGGGCCGGCGGTCATCGCGGAGCGGATGGGTGGCGAGTTCGACGTGCTGGCCATCGCCGCCGCCGACCCGGAGGAGTTCGGCGCACTGTGCACCCGGCCGCCGGCGGTGCATCGGTTCCCCGGCGCAATGGCCAAACGGGTGCAGGCGACCTGCCGGGTGCTCGCCGAGTCCTACGACGGCAATGCCGCCAACATCTGGGCCGGGGTGCGCACCGGCGCCGAGCTCCGCGACCGGATCGCTGCGCTGCCCGGCTTCGGCGCGCAGAAGGCCGCCATCTTCACCGCGCTGCTCGGCAAGCAGTACGGCGTCACTCCGCCTGGGTGGCGGGAGGCCGCGGGCGCCTACGGAGAGCCGGGCAGCCATCGGTCGGTCGCGGACGTGGTGGATCCGGACTCCCTGGTGAAGGTCAGGGCCACCAAACGGGCGGCCAAAGCGGCGGCAAAGGCGCAGACCTCGGCGGTGTGAGGAATCCCGTGCCGGGTCGCGGCACCACCCGGTCGGCTGCGGCGTAGCGTGACTGTGGTGGCGCAGTCCGGTGGCTGGCTTCGCCCGCTGTCGGTATCGACCACTGTGGTGTGCATCGAAGCGGGGTTATAGGCAATGACATCCATTCCAGCGCAGGAACCGGGAACTCCGGGATCCGCCGAGTTCGGGCAACCCCCGCGCCGGGCCCAGGCCACGCTGATCACCGAGGCCGAACCGTCCTATGACGAACAGCTCAAGGCCAGGCGCAAGCGCTACGTGATCATGATGAGCATGCGGGTGCCCTGCCTGATCCTGGCCACCCTGCTCTACCAGACCCCGTGGTTGGCCATCCTGGTGATCGCCATCTCGATTCCGCTGCCGTGGATGGCCGTGCTGATCGCCAACGACCGACCGGCCCGCAAGCGGAAGAAGTTCGTCCCCGGCACGATCAACTACGAGCGGGCGTTGACCCCGGGTGGTCGGGAGATCGTCGACAGTACCCCCGATGACGCCGAGCAGCAGACGCCGGACGGCACTGCGCGCGGGGTCTGACCGCGCACGTCATTGACGCGGCCGGGCGCCGATGCTCGCGGTGGCGGCGGTCCCGGCGGTGACGCCCGCCTCGAGCGCTGCCAGCGGCCCGTCACCGGCCAGCCAGCAGGACAGCAGCCCGGCGTTGAAGGCGTCGCCGGCACCCGTCGAGTCGGTCTCGTGCGATTCCGGCGCCGGGACGTTGATCCGCTCGGTCGGCGAATACCAGGACGCGCCGTGCCGACCATGGGTGACCACGACCGCCCCGACGACGGCCAGCACCGGGTCGAGACCGCCCAACGCGGCCAGTTCGGCGTCGTTGGGCAACAGCAGGTCCACGCCCGACACCCAGGACAGGAAGCGCTCCGCTCCGGCGGTCGCGACGTGCACGGCGGCCTGTGGGTCCACCGAGGTCGTCCACCCTGCCCGGTGCGCGAGCCGCAACGCCTCCAGACCCGCTGGCCGGGAACCGTCGTCCAGCAGCACGTATCCCGACAGATGCAGGTGTGCGCGGCCGGTGACCTCGGGCAACTGCACGTCGTCCACGCAGAACGCGGCGTTGGCGCCGCGATCGGCCAGCATCGTGCGGTCCCCGTCGGGCGCGACCAGCACCACCACGCAGCAGGTCGGCAGACCGGGATCCACCGCGAAGCGGCAGTCGATCCCGGCGGCTGTCAGCTCACTGCTCGCCGTCCGGCCTGCCTCGTCGGCGCCGATCCGGGCGATCAGCGAGACGTCGACATCGTGCCGGGCGAGCCAGGCAGCGGTGTTGCCGCCGGCCCCGCCCGGGGTGACGGTGACCCGGGCGCGGGTGTCGTGGCCGAAGACCACCGGTCCGGCCAGTTTGCCCACCACGTCGAGGCCGACGTCGCCGACCACCGTGACGTGCGGGCGGGTCACCGGGAGCCAACGGTCTGCGCCGCCAGTGGCACTGCGACCTCGCCGGCCAGTTCGGCATTCGCCAGCACCAGGTCGACGTTGACCCGCAGGCTCAGCCCGTGGGTTGCGGTGTGGAAGTACTCCAGCAGTCGCGGGGTGACGTCCTTTCCGGTGACCCCCTCCGCCTCGAGCATCGCCAGCCCGGATGCCAGGGTCTCGTCGTGCAACTCCGGATCGAGTTGCCGATCGACCGGCAACGGGTTGGCCAGCACCACCCCCGCCCGATCGGTGGAGAGCTCGCGCCTGGCCAGCACGATCGCGGCGGCCTGCTCCGGGGTCTCCACCCGCCAGGTCACCGGCTCACCGGAGGAGGAAAGGTAGAAACCGGGGAACTGATCCGTCCGGTAACCGATCACCGGCACCGACAGTGTCTCGAGGTATTCCAGGGTGCCGGGGACGTCCAGGATCGATTTCACCCCGGCACACACCACCAGGACCGGAGTACTGGCCAGCACCCCGAGATCGGCCGAGATGTCGAAGCTGTGGGCGGCGCCGCGGTGCACGCCGCCGAGCCCGCCGGTGGCGAAGACCGAGATACCGGCCCGGTGGGCCAACGCGGAGGTCGACGCCACGGTTGTCGCCCCGCTGGTCCCCAGGGCCAGCGCGACGCCGACGTCCCGGACCGACAGCTTCGCGATGTCGGTCGACGTGCAGAGCCGGTCCAACTCCGCCGGTCCGAGCCCGATCCGCACCACCCCGTCCAGCACCGCGATGGTGGCCGGAACGGCGCCGGTCGCCCGGACCCGGCCCTCGATCTGGTCGGCGATCACCCGGTTCTCACCGCGGGGCAGTCCGTGCGCCAGGATCGTCGATTCCAGGGCGACGATCGGGCCGCCGGAATCGAGTGCCTCGGCGACTTCGGCGGAGATCGAGAGCAGGGACGACATGGGGGTGGGGACTCCTGTCCGGGTGGTCGGTCGGTGGGCCGGGCGATCTCGGGGCCGGGCGGAGTTCCCGGCGGTGGCATCATGACGGTGGTCGGATCATGACGAGAACGACGGATCATGAGCCCAGAACACAGTGCAACGTGACAAAGGTGCTGTACGAGGAAATGATGCAGTGCGACGAATGATGGCGTGCGACGGCCGAGGTCCGCGAATCGCACCCGCGATCGGCACGAACAGGAGAGCTTCAGATGACGACTTCCACCCAGACCCTCGACAAGCCGCTCGAAGACACCACCACGGGTGACGACACCCCGAAGATGTTCCACTACGTCCGGAAGAACAAGATCGCCGAATCGGCCGTGCTGGGGAACTACGTGGTGGCGCTGTGCGGGGAGACCTTCCCGGTCACCAAGTCGCCGAAGCCGGATTCACCGGTGTGCCCGGACTGCAAGAAGATCTACGAATCGATGAAGAAGGGCTGACCTTCGGCTCCGCGAAGGAGCTGTCAGCCGGCGGCCGGCCGGTCCAGCTCGGGGTCGTAGCGTTGCCACTTGCGCAGCTCCCGCTTTGAGGCCTTCGGCGGGTAGAACTCGAGCATCGCGTTGTTGAACTGGGCGCCGATGATGATCGCCATCGAGACGAAGTAATAGAAGAGCAGGAACGTGATCGGGGTGGCCAGCGCCCCGTAGGTCAGTCCGTTCGCGTAGGCGTAGGACAGGTAGAGCCGCAGCCCGAAGCTCGTCACGATGAAGACGGCCGCGGCCAGTAAGGCTCCCGGGATCCCGCGGTACCACGGGTGCTTGTGCTTCGGGGCGACCTTGTAGAGCACGGTCAGCATGAAGATCAGCCCGAGCGCCAGCACCGGGTAGTAGGCGAGGTTGACGATGTCGGACACCTCGCCGCGCCAGGACTCGGGAAAAAGCCTGGGCAGGTAATCCGGACCGATGGCGAGCAACGGCAGCATGATGATGCCGGCGAACAACGCCAACAGGTACAGGCCGAGCGCGAAGAACCGTTCGGCCACCGGGTGCCGGACCTCGTGCTGGTTGTAGGCGATGGTGATCGACTCGACGAACGCCGACATCGCCGACGATCCGGCCCACAGGCTGATCAGCAGACCGATGGAGACCACATCGGCCTGGCCCTGTCCGAGGATGGTCTGCACCGTGTTGCCGACCAGCTGGGTGGCGACCTCCTCGTCGAAGATCGTGTTCAGGAACAGCAGGATCTGCTCCCTGACCTGATCGATGGTCCCGGTGGGGAAGTACCACTGGACGACGTAGCCGATCAGCCCGAGCAGCGCCAGCAGCAGTGGAGCCGTGGACAGTGCGCACCAGAAGGCCGCCTGCGAGCTCATGCCGAAGAGTGAGTCGCCCCAGGCCTTGGACAGCGTGCGCTTGGCGATCTTTCGCCACCGCTGCCGAACCGGGGCCGCCGGCAGTGCGACCGGGCCGGTGCCCTGCCGGAACCAGGGCACCGTGTAGGAATCCGCCGGTGACGGCGCCGGCCGTGGCAGCACCGCCGTCTGTTCGGCGCTGCCGTCGCTGATCGTCCCGTTCGCCGCGCCGTTGGGGTTCTGCAGGTGGCCGGGTGTACCGGATGCGCTGCCGGCACCCTGATGTCGCGTCGGGCCCTGAACGACGATCGGCGGGTTCGCGGCGGGCGCCGGGCGGCCGACCACCGCGGGTGGGAGCCGCTCGGTGGGGTCGCCGGTTGGCGGCGGCGCGCTCGTCACCCTACGAGCATGCCCTGACCGGTGCGGTGTGCGCGCCAGCGACACCAATTCGAAACACACGCCCGCCAACCGGTCCTGCGCGGTCAGGCACGCGATCGACGCAGGGTCGACCGGTGATTTCCTCGTACAACGGCCCGTCCTGGACATCGGGCGGCCCGGCCGAAGGTAGGGTCGATCCCGGCCCTCGAGCCGCCTGGAGAGGCAATCGCGGTAGCGCGATGTGCACCGGCGTCGGGGGTTTTTCCGCGAAGTCAGGGGTGCGAGGTCAGAGGTCAGGTGGCAGTGCGTCCGGTCGGTCTGGAGGAGTCGCGGCTGCGGCCCTGGCAGCTGCAGGCTCTGGACGCCTACGACGACGGCGGGCCGCGGCGGGACTTCCTGCTGACCGCCACCCCCGGGGCCGGCAAGACCACCTTCGCGCTGGCGGTGGCGTCCCGGCTGATGCGCCGCAGGGTGATCGACCGGGTCGTCGTCGTCTGCCCGACCGACCATCTGCGCACCCAGTGGGCCGACGCCGCCGGCGCGGTCGGGATCGTCCTCGACCCGAAGATGACCAACGCGCAGGGCCCGATACCGGCCGGGGCCCACGGCTACGTGAGCACCTACGCGCAGGTCGCGGGTAGGCCGGCCATCCACGCCGCCCGCTGCCAGCGGCAGCGCACCCTGGTGATCCTGGACGAGATCCACCACGCCGGTGACGGCCTGTCCTGGGGGGAGGCGACCGCAGAGGCGTTCGTCGACGTGCACCGCCGGCTCAGCCTGACCGGGACCCCGTTCCGGACCAAGCCGGGGGAGCGGATTCCGTTCGTCGAGTACGAGGTCGACGGCGAGTTGTTGCGGTCGGTCGCCGATTACACCTACGGCTACCGGCAGGCGCTGGCCGACACCGTCGTCCGGCCGGTGGTTTTCGCCGCCTACACCGGTGTCTCCCGGTGGCGGAACAGCGCGGGAGAGGTGATCGCCGCCTCGCTGACCGACGCCGGCACCAGGTCGGTGGAGGCCGCGGCCTGGAAGACCGCGCTGGATCCGGCAGGCGGCTGGGTGCCGCACGTCATCGCCGCCATGGACGAACGGATCACCCACCTGCGCGAATCGGGAATGCCGGACGCGGCCGGGATCGTGCTGGCCAGCGACCAGGACGATGCCCGCGCCTACGCGGCGATCGTCCGGCAGATCACCGGGACGGCACCGGTCCTCGTCCTGTCCGATGATCCCGCCGCATCCAAGCGGATCGAGAAGTTCCGGACGTCCGACCAGCGGATCGTGGTCTGCGTGCGGATGATCTCCGAAGGGGTGGACATCCCACGGGCGGCGTGCCTGGCATGGATGACGGCCTACCGCACACCGCTGTTCTTCGCCCAGGCCGTCGGCCGAGTGGTGCGCTCCCGTGGCGCGCGCGAGTCGGCGACCGTGTTCCTGCCCGCGGTGCGCCCGCTGCTCGCCCTGGCGGCCGAGCTGGAGAACGACCGCAACTACGTGATGGCACCGCCCCCGCCCGCCGAGGACGATCCGGACGCGCTCGACCTGCCGCTGGAACCCGCAGAGCCGAACAGCGACGGCGCGATCGAGGTGCTGGACTCGCAGGCCGAGTTCGCCCACGTCCTGCACTCCGGCAAGGCACACACCGCCCCGCTGGTCGCCGCGCAGCAGCCGGTGACGGAAGAGGATCAGGACTTCCTCGGTCTGCCGGGGCTCCTGACTCCGCAGCAGACCGCGGCGTTGCTGGCGACCAGAGATTCGGACCTGCGGCGCCGGGTGCAGGCCGCGGCCGACACCGGTGGCGGCGGGTTGCCCGGTCATCAGGATCCGGAAGTTTCGGCGTGGCGGGCGGCCGCCGCGCTGCGTCGCGAGGTGAATCAACTCGTCGCCAGGGTGGCCGCCAGGACCGGTGCCGCGCATGCCAAGGTGCACTCGCAGTTGCGCCGGGAGGTGCCGGGGCCGGCGTCCGCCGCCGCCGGGCCGGACGTGCTGGAGGCCCGCCGCGATCACCTGCTCAGCCTGCTCTGAGCGCTAGCCGGTGGAGATGGCCTTCCAGGAGCCGACCACTCCGAGGATGCCCGCGGCCAGGAAGAGATACCAGCCGAGTTGGGCCTGGGCGAAGAGCCCGAAGAGCCCGACGTCGAAGATGGCCCTTGCACGGATCAGCATCCAGCAGGCACCCATGATCGACAGCACCGAGACCAGCAGCGCGGCACAGCCGAGCGGGCGGTGATTCAGCGGCAGCATCATCGTCAGGCCGAGGACGATCAAGGCCCCGCCGCCCACCGCCACGCCGAGGACAGAGAACATCGCGGCCCGGATGTCACCGTCCGGATCCGGGATCGCGCGCAACAGCCGGTACACCTGCCAACCGGTGTTCGACACGTCACCGGTGCCGGAACCGGTGACGTCCAGGGACGTGGTGCGCCACGGCAGCAGCAATTGCCAGATCCCGATCGCACCAGCGATCAGCAGGATGGCGGCCGCGACGGGATCGGCCTTCGGAGCACGGTAGGGCGACGGCGGGGCCGGTAAACCGTTCCCCGCATAGGTCATCGCGCCGTCCCGCAATCCCATCCGTGACTTCTCCCGTGCTCCCAGGGGTCGGCCGAAACCACGACCGCCACGGGGAAATCATGGCGCATCGCGGGTGGGGTGTCAGTGAATTACTGATGCCGGGCAACGTTCACCCATCGGCAAACGTCAGTCCGGCACGTCGGAAACACCGGGAGCGGCAGCGTTGTCGCGGGAGAAGCGCGCAGGATCAAGCAGGGTTGGACCAGGTCGGGCAGCGGCGAGCGGTCAGCCCGCTTCGCGCGAGTGGTGCAGGACCGCAGCAAGCTGCTCGAGCCGAGCGCTGTGCTCGGTCGCATGGTGATTGCAGAACAGCAGTTCACCGCCGGTCGGCAGGACGGCGCGGACCATGGCTGCGGCTCCGCAGCGGTCACAACGGTCGGCGGTGGTGAGTGCAGCTGGACTGGCCAGAATTCCGGTCATTGTCGTCCTCCCATCGTCGGCCACCGCAGGCGGTGGCGGTACATCACGCACCGTTCACGTTCTTCGTTCCCGTTCACGGGTGGTGCCTAACTGACTGTCCTTCCGATCGAACCGAGCCGACGAGGTCGCTCATGGCGAACCCGACATGCTCTAGACGAAAGAGCCGTCCCACAGGTTGTTCGATACCGCCCGTTGTTCGGACAGGTCTTCGACCGTGCTGGGTGGGACCTGTTCATCGTGCCATCCCGAGGGCTCCGCACAGTGGGAATTCGCCCGTGGCGTACAACACGCCGTGATCATGCGTTCTACGGTGACAGGGCTCACACTGATCTTGGGACCTTGGTCCTTGGACGCCGTGGTGGCCCGGCGTCAGGCTGGGCCAGTTCTGTCGCTACGCCCGAACGTCTTTGAAGGAGCCACGATGGACCCGTTGGGGATCGCCCGCTGGCAGTTCGGGGTCACCACCGTGTACCACTTCCTCTTCGTACCGATCACCATCGGCATGGCCCTGTTCATCGCGATCACCGAGACCGCCTGGGTCCGCACCCGGAACCCGATCTACCTTCGGGCCGCGAAGTTCTGGGGAAAGATCTTCCTGATCAACTTCGCCATGGGCGTCGTCACCGGGCTGGTGCAGGAGTTCCAGTTCGGGATGAACTGGTCGAGTTACTCCCGGTTCGTCGGTGACGTTTTCGGTGCGCCGCTGGCGATGGAGTCGCTGCTGGCGTTCTTCCTGGAATCGACCTTCATCGGCATCTGGATCTTCGGCTGGGACAAGCTCTCGCCCGCCCTGCACGCCGCCTGCATCTGGTTGGTCGCCATCGGCACCACGATGTCGGCGTTCTTCATCATGGCAGCCAACTCGTTCATGCAGCACCCGGTCGGGATCACGGTCAACGCCGACCGCAACCGGGCGGAGATGAACGACATCTGGGCGGTGCTGACCCAGCCGCTGAACATGTGGGCGTACTCGCACGTCATCGCCGGCGCGGTGCTGAGCGGGGCCGCGATGTTCGCCGGCATCTCCTCCTACTTCCTGATGAAGCAGCGTGACGTGCCGCTGTTCCGCAAGTCGGTCCGGCTCGGCCTGGTGGGCATGCTGATCGGCGCGGTCGCCACCCTGGTCACCGGTGACCTGCTGGCGAAGGTGATGACCGACGTCCAGCCGATGAAGATGGCCGCCGCCGAGGCGCTGTACGACACCACATCGGGCGCCTCGTTCTCGCTGATCACCATCGGCACCCTGGACGGGTCGGAGGAGGTCTGGTCGATCCGGGTGCCGGGCGTGCTGTCCTTCATGGCCACCGAATCGTTCTCCGGGACCGTCGAAGGCATCAACGACGTGCAGGCCCAGTTCGAGGAGAAGTACGGGCCGGGCGACTATCGGCCGAACATTCCGGTGACCTACTGGATGTTCCGGATCATGATGGGCGCCGGCGCGGTGATGCTGCTGGTCTCGATCGTCGGCCTCTGGCTCACCCGCAAGGGACGGGTCCCGAAGTCCAAGCTGGTCTGGAAACTGGCGATGATCTCGATCGCCGGGCCGATCGTCGGTCACTCCGCGGGTTGGATCTTCACCGAGATGGGCCGCCAGCCCTGGACGGTGGTCGGCCTCTACAAGACGGAGGAATCGGTCTCACCCGCCGTCTCCGGCGGGTCGGTGCTGACGTCCTTGATCGTCTTCACCCTGCTGTACGGCATCCTGGCCGTCATCGAGGTCGGTCTGGTGGTCAAGTACGTGAAGATCGGCGCGCCCAGTGAGGCCGAGGCGCTGGCCCAGATCCGGCGCGGACCGCCCAAACGCGGTGGCGGCGGCGGTCAAGGGGTTCAGGGGACCGACGAGCACGAGGAGAAACCGATGGCGTTCGCCTACTAGCCGACGAACGCTGCCACGAATCGGTCACCACTGCTGGAGGCGCAACTCCCGTGTTCTTGAACAACTTCTGGTTCCTCGTCATCGGTGTGCTGTGGGTCGGCTACTTCATCCTCGAGGGCTTCGACTTCGGCGTCGGGGCGCTGCTGCGCATCGTCGGCAAGGACGAGAAGGGCCGCCGGGTCCTGATCAACACCATCGGGCCGATCTGGGACGGCAACGAGGTCTGGGTGGTGTCGGCGGGAGCGTTCACCTTCGCGGCGTTCCCGGAGTGGTACGCCTCGATGTTCTCGGCGTTCTACCTGGCGCTGCTGCTGATCCTGGTCTGCCTGATCGTCCGCGGCGTCGCCTTCGAGTACCGGGGCAAGGGGCACAGCGATCGGTGGCGGGCCCGTTGGGACTGGGCGATCCTGATCACCTCGTGGGGGCTGGCGCTGTTGTGGGGGGTGGCGTTCGGCAACATTGTTCGCGGCGTTGCCCTGGACGCCGACCACGAGTACGTCGGCAGCTTCCTCGACCTGTTGAACCCCTTCGCGCTGCTGGTCGGGTTGGTCACCCTGTCGCTGTTCATCGCCCATGGCGGGGTCTATCTGGCGCTGAAGACGACGATGGAGGTCCGTGGCCGGGCCAGGGCAGTAGCCCGCACGGTGGGCCTCGTCGCGGCGGTCCTGATGGCCGTGTCGGTGGTGTGGCAGTACTCGTTGCGGGGCACCGCGCTGTCGCTCACTCTCGGTGTGCTGGCGGTGCTTTCGATCCTGGGCGCGGTGCTGCTGACCAGGATGGGCCGGGACGGCTGGGCGTTCGTCGCGTCGGCGCTCTCGACCGCGTTCCTGGCTCTTGGCTGGTTCGCCTCGCTCTACCCGAACGTGTTCCCCTCGACGCTGGACCCGGCGTTCTCGCTGAACATCGAGAACGCGGCCTCCACCCCCTACACCCTCGCCCTGATGAGCTGGATCGCACTGATCTTCTCGCCACTCATCCTGGGCTACCAGGCGTGGAGCTACTGGGTGTTCCGCAAGCGGATCTCGGTACGGCACATCCCGGAGTCGCCGACCTCGGTCCCGGTGCACTGAGCCGAGCGTCCGCCGCCGGTCGCGTTGCGAGTCGCCGCAGGATCGGAGCAGTAGGTCAGCTGATCAGGCCGGCCCGCATCGCGATGGCAACCAGATGTGACCGGTCCCCGGTGCCGAGTTTGCGGCTGATCCGGGCCAGGTGGCTCTTCACCGTCAGCGGCGAAAGGGTCAGCAGGTCGGCGATCCACTTGTTGGACCGGCCGTCGGCCACCAGGGTCAGGATCTCGATCTCCCGGTCGGACAGCCCCTTGATCTCGCGGTTCGCCTCGCTCGGCGGAGCGGTGGGGTGGCCACGCAGGATGCCGCTGGCGCCGGCGTGGATGGCGGCGATGACCGGCTCGGCATCGGTGGTCGGCGCGAGCGCGATCACCCGTTGCCAGCCGGCCTCCCGCAGATCGTGGATCAGCCTGATCGAGCCGTCCCCGAAGCCCATGCTGACCAGGGCGACCTGTCCGCCGACACCACCCCGGATCACTTCCTGCACACCGGCGACGGTGTCGGCCTCGATCACTTGTCCGACCCCACCGCTGGACAGCTGCGCGGTCAGCGTCTGCCTGGTGAAGAGCTGCGGATCGGCAACCAGGACGGTGGTCCGCACCGGGACGGCGCTGCCGGCCCAGGTGCGCTCCGGTGTGGTCCCGGTTCGTTGACTGGGCAGAGTGCCCGTCCTGCGCCCGGTCTGGGTCGGCAGGGTCACCATATCGTCGAAAATCGGCCGTTCGGTCGTTCGGCCCGCCGTCGCATTCATGTGCGTCCACCCCTGCCCGTTGGAACCGTTGCGGTCCATGGGGTGCAGGTACCCGAAGCCGGTCAGTGCTAAACCGGATTCAGCAGCTCCCGGCCCGGTGACCGGAAAGCGCATCCGTTCGGACGGGTTGTCCCGGCCGGTCTGTGACACTGGGGTGGTGAGGCCTCTCGACCCGCGCCTGATGCGGTACGCATCCGGTGTCCGCACGCTGCTGACGGTCTCGGTGCTGCTCGGTGTGCTGTCCGCGGTCGTGGTGGTGATCCAGGCGGTGCTGATCGCCGGAATCCTCGCCGACGTGATCATCGGCGGTGAGGGGCCGCAGCAGGTGGCCTCCCGGCTGGTCTGGCTGGCCGGCGTCATCGCCGTGCGGGCCGGCCTTGCCTGGGCTTCCGAGGAACTCGCCAAACGCAGTGCGAGCTCGGTGACCGTGGGGCTGCGCCGCGATCTGCTCCGGCACGCCGCCGGCCTCGGACCACGCTGGCGGTCGGGGGAACACGGGGGCGAGTTGTCCGCGTTGGCGACCACCGGGGTGGAGTCGCTGAACGACTACGTGTCCCGGTATCTGCCGCAGTTGGTGCTCTCGGTGGTGATTCCGCTGGTCATGGTGATCTACCTGTTCACCGCCGACCTGACCAGCGCGCTCATCGTGGTCTTCACGCTGCCGTTGATCCCGCTGTTCATGGCCCTGGTGGGCTGGTACACGCAACGCGAGACCAGGCTGAAGTGGGAGAGCCTGTCCCGGTTGGCCGGCCATTTCACCGATGTGGTCGCCGGCCTGCCGACGCTGAAGGTCTTCGGAAGGGCCAAGGCGCAGGCGGCTGCGGTCAGGAAGGTCACCGACGACTACCGGAGGGCGTCGATGGGGACGCTGCGGGTGGCGTTTCTGTCGTCGATGGTGTTGGAGCTGCTCGCCTCGCTGTCCGTCGCGCTGGTGGCGGTGGCGATCGGCCTCCGTTTGGTCTACGGCGGCCTGACACTCGAGATCGGCTTGGCGGTACTGATTCTCGCGCCCGAGGCGTATCTCCCGCTGCGGCAGCTCGGCACCCAGTTCCATGCGGCGGCGGACGGTGTCGCCGCAACCGCGAAGATCCTGGCCGTGCTGGACACCCCACTGCCGGTGGCCGGCAGCCGCACCGACGTCCCTGCGGTCCCCGCGCTGCGGTTGGCCGAAGTGGTCGTCGGCCGACCCGGTGAGCGGGGCACGATCGGCCCGCTGTCGCTGGACGTCGCCGCCGGCCGAATCACCGTTGTCACCGGGGCGAGCGGCGCCGGAAAGACCACGCTGCTGCAATTGCTCGCCGGAATCGAGCGACCGGACACCGGCCAGGTACTGGTCGGCGGGGGGATCGATGAGGTCGACCTTGCGCTCGTCGACCCCGCCGTGTGGCGACGGCAGGTGGCCTGGGCCGGGCAGGGCGCCGCGATGCAGGCCGGCACCATCAGGGACAACCTGGCCGTCGGCAATCCCGCGGCCGACGACGCGACCCTGCGCTCCGCGCTCGAATCCGTCGACGCCGCAGACTTCGTCGACGGTCTCCCGCTCGGCTGGCACACCGTACTGGGTGATGCCGGCTCCGGAATCAGCCAGGGTCAGCGGCAACGGTTGGCGCTGGCCAGGGCGATCGCCCGTCCGGTCGGACTCGTGCTGCTGGACGAGCCGACCGCGGCGTTGGACGAACTGACCGAACAGCGGGTACTGACCGGGATCGCGGCCGCAATCCGCGGTCGCACGGTGGTGCTGGTCACCCACCGACCGGCGCCGCTCGCGCTGGCCGACACGGTGGTCGAGCTGGACGCTGTCCTGCCTGCCATCGACCCGGCGGTTGCCGGTGAAACGGCCGATGGCACTGTGTCGCAGCCGGTCTCGACCGGATCGTTGGACGGCGCGGAGTCGCTCACCTCGGCGGGGCCCTGGTGACCGACACCGACCAGGTCCGCCGGGTCGTCGACCCGCCGCTCGCGCCGTCCGCCGACCGTCGCCCACCGTTGCTGCGGCTCTGGCAGCAGGCACGCGGCGTCCGCGCGCGGCTGATCGGGGCCGCGATCGTCGGTGCCCTCGCGTCGGGCTGTGCCGTCGCGCTGATGGCGACGTCGGCCTGGTTGATCGCCCGCGCCGCGCAGCAGCCGCCGGTGCTCTACCTGATGGTCGCCGTGGTGGCGGTCCGCGCCTTCGGGATCGGTCGCGGAGTGCTGCGCTACGTCGAACGGCTGGTGTCCCACGACGCGGCGTTCCGGGTGCTGGGCCGGATCCGGGAGAACCTGGTCGGTCATCTCGCGCTGATCGCGCCGGCCGGTCTGCCGCTGTGGCGCAAGGGTGATCTGCTCGCCCGCACCGTCGATGACGTGGACGACGCGGGCGATGCCTTCCTGCGTGGTCTGCTGCCGCTGGCGGCGGCGGTGCTGGTCGGCGGCGGCACCGTCGTGCTGGCGTTCCTGATCCTGCCGGCGGCCGGGATTGCCCTGGCCGCAGCACTTCTGCTGGCCTGCGTGCTCGCTCCGCTGATCACCGCCCGACGGACCGCGAGGACCGAGCGGGACGTGGTGCGGCTGCGGGCGAGGCGGACCGAACTGGTCACCGAAACGCTCGACGATCTGGCCGAGTTGACCGCGCTGGGGGCGGTCGACGCCCGCCTGGCCGAGCTGGCGGAGCTGGAGACGGCATCGACCAGGGTCGCGGCCGGAACCGCGAGGGCGGCCGGCATCGCCGCCGGTCTCGCGGTCGCGTCGATGGGCGCCGCCGTCTGGCTGGCCGCGCAGTTCGGGGTGCCGGCGGTGATCGACGGTGACCTCGCCCCCGTGCTGCTCGCCGTGATCGTGCTGACCCCGCTGGCACTGACCGACACGGTGCAGGCGGTCGGGGTTGCCGCGTCGACGCTGCGCCGGTCGTCCGCCGCCGTCCGGCGACTGTTCGAGGTGCTGGACGCGCCGCCGGTGACCGCGCCGGCGCCCGCCGATCCGGTGCCGGTGCCGACCGGACCGGGCGGGCCGGTGATCAGCCTGCGGGGGGTGTGCGCCCGCTGGCCGGGCGCCGATTCCGATGCGCTGACCGATATCGACCTGGAGCTGCACCCCGGCAGCAGGATCGTCGTTCTCGGCGAATCCGGATCAGGGAAGTCGACCCTGCTGGCGGTGCTCCTCGGCTTTCTCACTCCGACGCAGGGCAGCATCACCGTGGACCGGATCGACACCCGCACCATGGATCCGGACGCGGTTCGCATGCTGTTCGGCTGGTGCGACCAGCGCGCCCACCTGTTCGATTCCAGCCTGGCCGAGAACGTCCGGCTCGCCAGGCCCACCGCCGGCGAGGACGAGATCGAAGCTGCCCTGCGAGCGGCCGGCGCCGGCGACTGGCTCGACCAGCTGCCGGACGGCTTGGACACCAGGGTCGGCGAGCACGGCGGGGCTGTTTCCGGCGGTGAACGGCAGCGGATCGCGCTGGCCAGGGCCCTACTGGCGGACCGGCCGGTGCTGCTGGCCGACGAACCGGCGGCCCACCTGGATCCGGCGACGGCCGACGCCGTGACGACGGTTCTCCTGCAGCCGCGGGCCGATCGCTGCTGCGTGCTGATCACCCACCGACCGGACGATGCCGCACTCGGTGATGTCGTGCTGCGGTTGGCCGGTGGGCGGTTGGTCGGGGCAACCGGCTGAGCTTTATTCCGGGACTTTATTCCGGGCCGGCTACTGCTCCGCCCGCATCCGCCGGACCGCGGCATACACCGCGGCCTGCGAGCGGCGCTGGACGTTCAGACAGGCCATCAGCCCGGTCACCGCGTTCTTGATGGTCTTCTCCGCGACGCCGAGTCGCTCGCCGATCTCCCGGTTCGTCATGCCCTCGCCGATCAGCGTCAGAATCTGTTCCTGGCGCGGACTGAGGACCGGGGGGCGGGGTGCGCTGCCGAGAGTCTCCATGAATTCACCGTAGGCCACTGGCCGTCGGACTTCTACTAGATGTAGAATTGTGCCGACGCGATGTGATCAGTCGCTAAGGAGTGGTGGATGGCCGGTCGAGGCGAGCTGGAGCGTGCCGTCGTCGAGGTGCTCTGGGATGCCGGGCACCCATTGACCGCCCGTGCCGTCGTCGATGGTCTGCCCGGGCGGGAGCTGGCGGTGACCACGGTGCTGACCGTGCTGTCCCGGTTGGAGACCAAGGGCCTGGTGCGGCGCACCCGGGATGGTCGGGCGCATTCCTATGAGGCCGTTGCCAGTCGCGAGGAACACACCGCTGCCCTGATGCAGCAGCTTCTGGACACGGCGTCGGATCGCGATGCCGCGTTGGCCCGCTTCGTCGGCGGGGTGTCCGCGGCGGACGCCGAGGCGCTCCGACGGGCGCTGGACGGCCGCTAGCCGTGATCACCGCCGGTTCCCTCGAGTTCCCGCTGTGGTCCTTCTCGCTGACATTGATCGTGGTCGGTCTGGTGCTGACCGCGCCGGTCAGTTACCGATTGGCCAAGGCCGGTTGGACCTGTCGGGCGCCGCGGGCGGCACTGGTGTTGTGGCAGGCGCTCTGCCTCGCTGCGGGGTTCTCCGTCGTCGCGGGCCTCGTCCTGCTGGCCGTCGAGCCGCTGGGTCACACCATTCTCGGCGCGGCGTGGAACTGGTTCGGGGCATTGCTCACCGGCAGCCTGAGCATCCCGTTGTGGCGATGGGCCTGCGGGCTGGCGGCAGCAACGATCGCGATCGTGCTGTTGGTCGTACTCGGCCGGACAGCCGCGCTCACCGTGCGACGGCGCCGCGCGCACCGTTTGGTGCTCGACCTGCTCACCGGACCCGGAGCGGTGGCGGCGACCGGTCAGCGGCCCAGGAACGGCCTGGCGACGGCCCGGAACGTGCGGATCCTCGATCACGCGGCAGCCATCGCCTACACGATCCCCGGCTGGCATTCCCGGGTGGTGCTCTCGGCCGGTCTGGTCGATCTGCTCACCGACAACGAGTTGTCGGCCGTCGTCGAGCATGAACGGGCGCATCTGCGGGCCAGGCACGATCTGCTGGTCCTGCCGTTCCAGGCCTGGGCGATCGCGCTCGGCCGCATCCCGGGGGTGCGTCTTGCCGGTGGCTCGGTGGCCGAACTGACCGAGATGATGGCCGACGACGTGGCAGCGGCACGCACCTCCCGTTCGGTGCTTGCCTCGGCGCTGGCCAAGGTCGCGTTGTCCGGTCCGGCCACGCCGACATCTCCGCACCGGCTCGCGGACTCACCGGCCATCGCCGGCACCGCGGTCGCCGATCGGGTCCGTCGGCTGATGCAACCCCGCCCACTGGCCGCCTCCCGGTTGGCGCTGGTCGGTCTGCTCGCGGCGGCCCTGCTGGCCATTCCGGCCAGCGTGCTGTTGCTGCACTGGACCTGAGCTTCCAGTTTCGGATCGGCACCGACCGGCTCGGATCAGCCCGCCGGATCGGTGGGATCCGTTGGCGCCGTGCCGGTGGTGGCGGGATGGAACGCAACGGGCGGTCGGAATCGCGCCCGGCGGGCGGCGCGTCGCAGCACCGCGAGGACCGGTGGCCCGAGGATGACGATGGCCACGGCGTTGGTGATCGCCCGCCCGGTATCCCAGCCCAGGGTGGAGGTCAGCAGGGTGTAGATCAGGAAGTGGTGCAGGTTCTCCGCCAGCGGGCCACCGGGGATGTAGGCAAGGCCGGCGAGACTTTCGTCCATCGCGCCGGTGACGAACGGCCAGTACCACATGTTCATCAGCGCGCCGAAGAGGTACGCGGCCAGCACGCCGTACCCGGCGAGCAGCGCGATCTCGCCCCCACCCTTGACGGTGCGGCCGAAGATCCGGTGCGGTAGCAGGCCGGCGCCCAGTCCGATCCAGGCGGCCGAGAGCATCTGGAACGGCAACCACGGTCCGACCCCGGCGGTGAGCAGTGCGGATGCGAACAACGAGGTGCAGCCCAACAGGAATCCGAACCCGGGTCCGAACACCCGGCCGGCCAGGATCAGCAGGAAGAACACCGTTTCGATGCCGTTGATCCCCGCCCCGAGCGGTCTCAGGGCCGCGTTGACCGCCGCCAGCACGCCCAGCATCGCCAGCGCCTTGGTGTCCATGCCGCCGTCGCCCAGTTGCGCAAGCACCAGCAGCACCAACACCGGCAGAATCGCCATGAAGACGAACGGGGCATCGGAGACATGTTGTGTCGGCGTGGGTTCCGCGCTGATCAGCAGCGGCCAGATGAACATCATCAGCCCACCGATCGAGGCGATCAGCAGCACGACGGCGGAGAGCGGGCGTACCGGGACCGCCGCCCTGGCGCGTCTGGTCGTCCGCGCCGACGGTTCAAGGAAGTCGGCGCCGGGTTGTCCGCCGAGTGGCGTGCTCACCCGTCACCCCCGCCCACCGGGCGTGCGGCTTCTGTGTCCCGGTCGGCAACGGCCAGGCCGCCCTGCACCTGTTCGACGGTGAGCCAGCGCTGCGGCGCGAGCACCTTGGCGACCTGCGGCGCGAACATCGGCGACGAACCGATGACGTCCTCCGCCGGTCCGTCCGCGACGATCTCGCCCTCGGCCATCACCACGACCCGACCGGCGACGCCCGCGACGAACTCCACGTCGTGGGTGGAAACCAGCACGGCCCTTCCGGCAGCGGCCAGCTCGGCGAGGATCCGCGCCAGCGCATGTTTGGCCCCATAGTCCAAGCCCCGGGTCGGCTCGTCGAGCAACAGCACCGGCGGCCGCGCGGTCAGCTGCACGGCCAGCACCAGGCTCAGCCGCTGCCCCTCGGAGAGGTCTCGCGGGTGCGCGCCCGGGTCGATCCCGGGGACCAGCCGCGCCAGCAGGGCCGCGCAACTGCCCGGCGGCTGATCGGATTCCTCATCGGCCGCAGCGCATTCCGCGACGACGGTGTCCAGGTACAGCAGATCGCCGGGCGTCTGCGGCACCAGCCCGACGAGCGCCCTGGCCTGCGCCGAACCGAGCCCTCCGGTGTCGACCCCGTCGATCTCGGCCCGACCGGCGTTCCGCGGGCCGACCCCGGTGAGCGCCCAGAGCAGGCTGGACTTGCCGGACCCGTTGCGGCCCATCAGTGCGACCACCTCACCTGGTGCCACCCGCAGGTCGACGCCGGCGACGGCGATCACCCGTCCATAGCTGACCACGATGCCGGTGGCCCGCAGTCCCGAGGGCGTTCGGTCCGCCGTACCGCGGGGCTCCTCCGGCGTGCGGTCGAGCCTGTCGGCGGTCGGCGCCGCTCGGCCCATCGAACTCGGATCCACCTCCCGCAGCCGTTCCCGCAGCGGACCGGCGAGCCGGCGTGCGCTCCGGACCGACAGCGGAAGTGGTTGCCAGCCCATCAGTTTCGCCAGACCGACCACCGGCGGGGCGACCACGGTCCTGGCCATCATGTCGGCCGGTGCGCCGATCTCCACCCGACCGTCGCCGGTCAACAACACCACCCGGTCGGCGTACTCGACGACCCGCTCCATCCGGTGTTCGGCGATCACCGCCGTCACCCCGAGGTCGTGGACCAGCCGGAGCACGGTGGAGAGCACCTCCTCGGCGCTGGTCGGGTCGAGCGCGCTGGTCGGTTCGTCCAGCACCAGCACCCGCGAGCCGGCGGCCAGTACCGAGCCGATGGCCACCCGCTGCTGTTGCCCGCCGGACAGCGTGCGCAGGGTGCGGCCGCGCAGCGCGGCGATGCCGAGCAGGTCGAGGGTCTCCTCCACCCGCTTGCGCATGGTCTGCGGGGCGATCCCGAGTTGTTCCATGCTGTAGGCGAGTTCCTCCTCGACGGTATCGGTGACGAACCCGGCCAGCGGGTCCTGGCCGACGACCCCCACCACGCCGGCGAGTTCCCGCGGCGGGTGCCGATCGGTCGACCGCCCGTCGACGCTGACCCGGCCGGCCAGGGTGCCACCGGTGAAATGCGGTACCAGCCCGTTGATGGCTCCGAGCAGGGTCGACTTGCCGACCCCGGTCCGGCCGACCACCAGGGCCAGTTCGCCTTCCTCGATCGTCAGGTCGACATCGCGCAGCGTCGGTTCGACGTCGTCGGGATAGGTGACACTCACGTTTTCGAAGCGGATCACCGGGTGGTCACCGCCGTCGGACGGTGCTCGTCGACCACCGCCGGGCCGGGAGCCGCTGCGTGCCGCAGTTCGGGACTGCCGGTCCCGGCCGCACCCGGCGGCGGCGGGGTCAGCACGGCGGGCAGCGCCGCGACCAGGATGCCGAGCAACGGCAGCAGGGTGATCTGCGGCCAGCTGATCGGGTAGACCGAGGGGTGCGCGATGGTCGGCTCGACCCGCGATGTCACCCAGACCGCGGTCCCGGCCACCACACCGCAGGTGGCAACGAACAGTTCCGGCACCCGCCAGCGGTCGGGTCGGTATCGGGTGCGCTGCACCCGACGGCCGGCCAGCAGGAAGCCCGCAGCACCGACCACCACCCCGCCGGCCACCAACGGCAGGCCGAGGTAGCGCGGCGTGGTGCCGTCCAGGGTGCCGTAGATGCCGACACACAGCCCCAGGATGCCCACCGTGAGCAGTGTCGAGGTCAGCACCCGTTGCCGCTCGGGAACGTCCGCCCGCCGGCCGTACCCCCGCGAATCCATCGCTGCCGCCAGCAGCAGGGACCGGTCCAGGGCGTCGGCCAGCACCGGAATGATGATGCCGCGCAGCACTTTCCGCCCGCGCCGCCGGCCGGCTCGCAGGGCCTTGGCCCGCCGCACCCTGACGACCGACTCGGCCAGCTGCGGGAAGACGGACACGCTCACCACCAGCACCGTGCCGATCTCGTACAGCGCGGGTGGCACGGAGGCGAGTAGTCGCTTGGGATTGGCCAGCGAGTTCGCGGCGCCCACACAGATGATCATGGTCGCCAGTCGCAGGCCGTCGTAGAAAGCGGCCAGCAGGGCCTCCGCGGACACCACACCCAGCAGGTGGATGCCGGCCATCACGTCCGGCAGCTCGATGCTCGGCAGGGTGAACAGCACCGTCGGGCCGAACCCGCCGAACAGAACTCGGAAGAGCACCCGGAAGCCGACGACCACCGCGCCGAGGATCAGGTAGATCCGGAACGACCGGGCCCAGGGCGTATCCGGCCGCCGGGCCATCACCACCACGCTGGCCACCGCGATGATCAGCAACAGCAGCAGGGGATTCGTGGTGCGGGTCGCCGCCACCGCCAGCCCCAGCGCCCACAGCCACCAGGCAGCCGGGTGCAGTGACCGGGGCAGCCAGGCGGCGACCAGGCGGTCACGAAGCCCTTGCGGGAGGAACCCATTCCGATGGTCCGGCATGACGACTCGAGGGTAGGCGCGGCGGGCCGGCTCAGCCGGTCCGGTCGTCGTGACCCGCTCCGTCGCCTGCGCCGTCTGTCGTTCCGGCGCCGGCACCGTCGGCCCCGCCGCTTGCCCCGAGCCGGCGGCGACGCGACATCACCACCGCCGCGGATCCCAACGACGCCACGGCCAGCAGCGCGATCACCGAGAACCAGATCGTCGAGCCGCCGGCCGGCTCGTTCGCACTGATCGCGCTGGAGTCGGCCGATGACGTCACCGGCCCGCCGGCGGCCGAGTGGGGGGAGGACGGGGTAGTAGCGGCGGACGAACTACCTGCGTCGGCCGACTGGGCGGCCAGAGCGGCGGCCGATTCCGCGGCGGCCTGGGCCGCTGCGGCCTCCGTAGCCGCCTGAGCGGCCGCAGCGTCCGCGGCTGCCTGCGCCTCGCTGGAGGTCTGAGCCTCGGCGGCAGCCTGCGCGTCGGCGGCAGCCTGCGCGTCGGCCGCAGCCTGCGCCGCTGCACCGTCGGCGTCATCGGCAGTGGTGGCTGGATCCTGGGCCGGCGCCGGGTCGCCGTCCTGGGTCGATTCTCCGGCGCCCGCCCCGGTGTCGGCCTGCGGTGCAGCCGGATCCGCGGGCTGATCGGCCGGTTGCTGGGCTTCCGGGGCCGGCTCGGGTTCCGGTTCCGGCGCCGGTGCGGCGGGCAGCACCGGACTTACTCCGGGGGATCCGCCGGATCCGAACGACCAGCCTTCGAATCCGCCCGGCTTGACCCGGCTCGAGGTGTAGCCGCGGGACGAGTACGACCACCCGCCTCCGGCCTCGGCCTGGTGATAGGACCAGTAGGCCGAGGTCGACGGGGTGTCCACGCACGGATCGGAGGCCGGTTCGCCGTCGATCCGGCAGACGAATCCCGGCCCATCGTGCACGGTGCCGGCGATACCGAAACCGGCGGCGGACAGCGCCTGTGCACCGGTCGCACCGGCCGACACCGGGGCGCAGCGGATGTCGACGCCGCCGCCGACCCCGGAGAAGTCGACGACGACCGTCACCGAGTTGGAGTCTCCCGGGCTGCAGAAATCCCGGGCGGCCGCCATCGGCTGACCGGCCGCCAGCGCCGTGGGTGACGTGCCGATGAGGATCAGCGCGGCCGCCGCAACGGCCGCACCCCTGCTCAGGAATCGCCGACCGTGCCCCCGGTCGAGTAGACGCCGGCCCGAAACCTGGCGCAGCATCAGTTGTGCCGACCGCTGGTGCGGCGTCCCAACAACACCAACCCGACACCGATCAGCAGGGCCGCCAGCCCGGTGATCGTCATCGGCAGCGTTGCGGTGGTCACCCCGGTGGCCGACAACTGCGGTCCGGCACTGGTGGTCACCACGATGGCCGCAGTGGTCGTCGTCGGCGGCGTGGACGGCGGCGTGGTGACCGGCGCGCAGTCGGCGGCCGCCGGCAGATCGGGGTCGGCGCCGGCGGCGGTGATCGCGTCGAAGGCCGGCAGTCCGAGACCGAGGATGCCCTGCGTGCTGGCCCTGACCCACTGGTCCACGCTCACGATGTCGATCCCGAACTCGTCGCCATCCTGGAATCCGGTCGGGTCGTAGGCGATGGCGCCGACGTCGGCGACGGTCAGCTTGCTGCCGTCGACCAGCGACGCGCAGGAGACCTGCAGACCCCCGACGTAGCCGGCCGCGCCACCGGCCGCGGCGTCCTCGCCGAGCGCCAGGAAGGTCTGCCCGGCGAGCCCGGTGCCGTTGGTGTTGGCCGAGCCGAAGCTCGACGGCAGGCCGCCGTCCGGCTGTTGCAGCCCGGTGAGCCAGCCGTTGGCATCCGCCACGGACGGGTCGCCGGCAGCCACACCGGCGGCCAGCAACGCCTGAGTGGCCAGCGATGTGCCGTCGACGTCGACGTCGGCGCACCCGGAGAAGCCGTAGGCGCCGAACGAGTCGCCGGGGGTCGTGCACTGGGTGCCCTGCAGCCAGCTCACGGCCTCGGCCGGTACGCCGCCGGTCGTCCGGTGCAGCGCCAGCACGGCAAGCGCGTGCACCAGCGGGAAGTCGTTCGGGCCGAACTGGCCGTCGGCCGACATGGACAGCCGCAGTTCGGCCGGCAGGTTACGGGTGCCGCCCGCGCCGTCCGGGAACACGGTCGGATCGAGACCGGCGACCTGCAGGGCCAGGGTGGTCTTGGCGATCTTGCCGGCGTTGGCGGCCGCGTCGGAGGCGGCGCCGAGGTAGCCGGTGCCGGATTCATACAGCGCATTGGCGGCCAACTTGATGTCGCTTCCGCCGACGCCGGCCGCGGCCAGCGCGAAGATCGCATCCATGGTGAGGCCGTAGTCGGCGGTCCCGGCCGGCTTCAGCACCCCGCCGGACGCCTCGAGCTGACGGCCGATCCATCCCGCCGCGGCGAGCGCATCGCCGTCACCGGTGGGGGAGTAGGACGGTGGCTGAACGGCGCCGCTGTCGGGTGCGGTCGCGCCGAGTTCCTGGAGGCGTGATCCGAGGGTCCTCGGTGACGTTGAAGTCCTCGACCAGGTCGAAGAGCAGGACGGTGTCGACGGCGAGCGGTCCGCCGTCGATGCCTTTCATGGCGGAGGTCAAATTGGGTCCGAGCGGTCCGGCGGGTTGGCCGTCGGTGGTGTTGATGAAGATGGACCAGAACCCGACAGTCGGGGTCGGTCGGTGCAACGCCGTTGATGCTGGCCAGGAACCCGGTGGTGGGGGCGAAGGTGAAGCCGGCGCCGGCTCCGGCAGCGGCCATCGTGGTCTGGGTGCCGATCGCGCAGCCGATGACGACCTCGTCGCTGTCCGGTGCGAAGTCCACCGCGACGGTGACGCCCTGGCCGGGCAGGCATGCCTGGCCGGTGACGGTCGCCGGCGGGGTCGCTGCGACAGGCGCAGGAGCGACCGGAGCGGTGGCCGCGATCTCGGACAGGGTGATCCGGGGGTCTTCCTGGGGTGCGTTGAAGTCTTCGACGAGGTCGAACAACAGGACGGTGTCGACGGCGAGCGGTCCGCCGTCGATGCCGGTCTGGGCGAAGGACCAGGCGGTGCCGAGCGGTCCTGCCGGTTGGCCGTCGGTGGTGTTGATGAAGATGGACCAGAACCCGACAGCGGGATCCGCGGGTGCGACGCCGTTGATGGTGGCCAGGAACCCGGTAGTGGGGGCGAAGGTGAAGCCGGCGGCGGCTCCGGCGGCGGCCATGGTGGCCTGGGTGCCGACGGCGCAGCCGATCTCGACCGCGTCGCTGCCAGGGGCGAAGTCCACCGCCACCGTGACACCGGTGCCCGGCGCGCAGGCCTGCCCGGTGACCGTGGCCGGCGGCGCCGCGGCCGCCGGTGTCGCTCCGGTCAGCAGCGTCGTCGCGACGAGCAGCAGGCCCGCGGCAACCGTCGCGAGCGTCCGGCGGTGGTCAGGAACGTGGCGGTTCTTCACAGGCACCTTTTTCGTCCGGGGAACGAACGCGGCGCCCATCGAGCATCAGGACAACCACACCGGCCGTTCACCGTCGGTTCCGGTGAAACGGCGAGATCGCCTGGTGCGCAGGGCGTTTCCGTTCCAGCACCAGGGGATCGGCACGGTGCGCCCTGCGGCACTCCGGGCCCCACCCTGCATTCCTCGACAGAGGGAGCTACACCACGTTCAGCGAGTGTCCGGCTTGCGTCGCAGTCCGATGGAACGATGCGACGGTCACGGTTGCGGGTCAGCGCCGGTATCGCACCGGCTTCCTCGTGGTGAACCTGGGGTGTGCCCGAGGCGGGCACATCGAAGAGAGTACAGGCCGGGACGGGCGGCGAGAACACGACGAACGCCCGGCACGATGGCCGGGCGTTCGAGGTTGTTCGGGGTGCTTTCGGGGTCTACTCCAGATAGTCGCGGAGGACCTGCGACCGCGACGGATGACGCAGTTTGGACATCGTCTTCGACTCGATCTGCCGGATCCGCTCTCGGGTCACCCCGTAGACCTGGCCGATCTCGTCGAGCGTGCGCGGCTGGCCGTCGGTGAGCCCGAAGCGCAACCGGACGACACCCGCCTCCCGCTCGGACAGGGTCTGCAGGACCGCCTGCAACTGGTCCTGCAGCAGGGTGAACGACACGGCGTCGACCGCGACGACGGCCTCGCTGTCCTCGATGAAGTCACCGAGCTGCGAATCGCCCTCGTCGCCGATGGTCTGGTCCAACGAGATGGGTTCGCGGGCGTACTGCTGGATCTCCAGCACCTTGTCCGGGGTGATGTCCATTTCCTTGGCGAGCTCTTCGGGAGTGGGCTCGCGACCCAGGTCCTGCAGCAGCTCACGCTGGATGCGGCCCAGCTTGTTGATCACCTCGACCATGTGCACCGGGATGCGGATGGTGCGGGCCTGATCGGCCATCGCGCGGGTGATCGCCTGCCGGATCCACCAGGTCGCATAGGTGGAGAACTTGTAGCCCTTGGTGTAGTCGAACTTCTCGACCGCCCGGATCAGGCCGAGGTTGCCCTCCTGGATGAGATCAAGGAAAGCCATGCCGCGACCGGTGTACCGCTTGGCCAGTGAGACCACCAGCCGCAGGTTCGCCTCGAGCAGGTGGTTCTTCGCCCGCTCGCCGTCACGCTTGATCCAGCGCAGGTCACGGCGCATCTGGTTGGTCAGCCGCTCGCCGGCTTCCTCGCTCTGCCGCATCCGCTCGGAGGAGTAGAGACCGGCCTCGATCCGCTTGGCGAGGTCGACCTCCTCCTCGGCGTTGAGCAGCGCGACCTTGCCGATCTGCTTCAGATAAGCACGGACGGAGTCGGCGGAGGCGGTGAGTTCGGCGTCCTTGCGGGCCTGCTTGAGGGCCTCGGACTCCTCCTCGTCGTCCCAGGTGAATTCCTCGGACTCCGTCGCCGGCTTCGCGGCCGGAGCCGCGCCGGGGATGGCCGCGGTGACGGGAGTGTTCTCCTCGTCCTCTTCTTCGTCGTCGACCTCGATCGCGCCGACCACGATGACCTCGGCGGCCGGGTCGACGGCGACCTCGGCCACGACCTGGTCGACGTCGATCAGTTCTACTTCTTCACCCGCGACGAATTCCTCGTCCGGGACAACCAGGTCTTCGACCGCATCGCCAGGTGTTGCGGCGGTGTCGGCGACCGGACCCGCGGCGGGGTCCGCCCGTCGGGTCTTGGTCGAGCTGGGAGAGGGTGCTGCGCCTGCCACTGATGCCCTTTCGCGTCAACGAGCCGCCTGGACCGGCAGTCCGTACCTTTTCGCGCCGCAAGGCAGCCGTAGCTGTTCTGGCGCGGTGGATCCGACCTCGAGAACCGTGGTCCTGCCGGAAAGCGACTGCTCCAGTGTAACGGCGACCACCGTCGGCCACGACCGAATGACGGACGACAACCGTCAAATCGGTCCCGAACGAGTGAGAGTCCGGGCGCGAAATCGGACCTCGCGGGCGTCAGTCCAGGACGAGCGTCTGGGTGGTCTCGGCGGCTGATTCGTCCTCGCCGGCCTCGCTGGCCGCGAGTGCGGCGCCCACGATGCCGGCGTTGTTGATCAGCTGCGCCACCACCAGCGGGGTCCGGTTCTTCAGCATCGGCACCCACTTGTCGGGCTTCTTGGAAATGCCGCCGCCCAGGATGAACAGCTCCGGCCACAGCAGGTTCTCGATGGTGCGCAGGTACTTCGACGCCCGCTTGGCCCACTGCTCCCAGGACAGGCTGTCCCGTTCCCTTGCCGATGCCGCCGCCTTGGATTCCGCGTCGTGGCCGTCCAGCTCGATGTGGCCGAGCTCGGCGTTCGGCACCAGCTTCCCGTCGTTGACCAACGCGATCCCGATGCCGGTTCCGAAGGTGACCACGATGACCAGGCCGCGCCGGCCGCGTCCCGCGCCGTAGCGGGCCTCGGCCAGACCGGCTGCGTCGGCGTCGTTCAACACCGTCACCGGGCCCGGCAGCTCGGGTTCCATGGCGTTCTGCAGGGACGTGTCGATCCAGCCCTTGTCCACGTTCGCCGCGGTTTTCACCACGCCGTGCAGGACGACGCCGGGAAAGGCGACGCCGAACGCGCCCTGATAGTCGAAATTCGCGGCGACCTTGCCGGCCGTTTCGGCCACCGCCTGCGGTGTCGAGGGCTGCGGGGTGTCCAACCGGAACCGGTCACCGATCAGGACGCCGCCGCGAAGGTCGACCACACCGCCCTTGATCCCGGTGCCGCCGATGTCGATGCCGAAAGCCGTCTCTGGCTGCTGCACGATTGCCACGCCGAGCTCCTCGCCGTTTGGTGAACCCGCCGCTCGGTGATCTTGGGCGGGCGTCGTGCGGAAATCGTACTGACACCCGGCCCGCTCGGCGCGGCGTGTCCGCTTCGGCCCCGCCGACCGTGCACCACGAACCTGCCGGGGCGGCGGGTCAGGTCGCGCAGGCCGCCTGGGGCAGCGGCGGGATCGGTGGCAGCGGTTTGGCGGCGGCGGTCTGACCCTCGATCACGGCCGGCGGGGTGGCCGCATCGCTGATCGCCTTCAGCTCGTCGCGGGTCTGCTGACTGACCGAGTCGTAGATGTACCGGCCGCCGAGCGCCAGGTCCACCGAATCGTCGACCCGGCCGTCCACCACCAGCTGGGCACACGGCGCGACCAGCAGCACCGTTCGGGCGGCCGCGGCGCCGGCCTGGCCGAACCGGATCTGTGCCACACAGCGCAGATCGGCCGCCGGGTACAGCGGGTCGTTCGCGCCGTCGAGGATGGACTCGAATCCGGCCGCGCGGAGCTCGTCGGTGACGGCCTTGGCCTGGCCGCGGACCGAACTGGAGTTGTAGACCCGCAACAGGACGGTCGACGGGTTCGCCGGCCGGACAGCGGCCAGGCTCTCGTGATCGGTGTACCCGCCGAGGGTGGTCAGGATCTGGGAGGTGGTCGCGGCAGCGGTATCGGATGCCGGCGCAGACGTCGCTGCGGCGCTGTCACCGGCGGAGGCGTCCTCGGCCACGCTGCGGGTGGTTGGCGCGGTGGTCACCGGCGCCGGTCCGGGGGCGTTGCACGCGCTGCTGTTCTCCGGGTTGGGTCGCAGGCTCGGGAACCAGACGACGGCGGCACCGATGAGCAGCACCACGATCACGGTCAGGGCAGGCCAGTACCGACGCCGTCGATAGCGATCCGAAGCGGAGTCAGGACTCACCGCTGAGCAACCTCCTTCAGGAGTGGCCGTTCCGGGACTGTGACGGAAGACCGGATGGGTACGGGGCGCACTGCGGGCAGCGCCCGACCCGCGACATCATGGCTGTCGCGACATTCGACCAGGGTAAAGGCACGCCGTCGGCTCGCCCGCCGAATCGCAAGCGGGTGCCGGGCCACCGCTCGCAGGATGACGACACGCTGTGATCTTCACTCGACGAAGAGTGAGATTTCTCCGCGACGCGCGGGTATCGCCACCCCGGTTCCGTCATCGAGTGCTTGTCGGCTACTCTGCGCGCGCCGAACTGATGACGGCGCCCCGTCGATCGCTGATCGAGCTGGGTTCGCGGCGTTCCGGACCAGGCAGTTGACGCCCGGTGTGATCGCCGTCGTCGCGGGCACAAAACGGCGGTCTTCGACGTTACGTCCGGAGCAAACAGAAGAACGTGGTGACGAGAAGCACGACACAGATGCACGACACAGCACCGAGCAGTGACGAAACAAGTAGTGACGTACGAGCAGAACCAGATGATGCAGTCGAATACGAGTGCGAACTCGAAGTGAGGAAAAGACCATGGCTACCGATTACGACGCCCCCCGCCGCAACGAGTCCGACGAACCGTCCGAGGATTCCCTCGAGGAATTGAAGGCGCGTCGCAACGAGGCCCAGTCGGCAGTTGTCGACATCGACGAGGGCGATACCGCAGAGAGTTTCGAACTCCCCGGCGCTGACCTTTCCGGCGAGGAACTCACCGTCAAGGTGATCCCGAAGCAGGCCGACGAGTTCACCTGTTCCGTCTGCTTCCTGGTCCAGCACCGCAGCCGCCTGTCCTCCGACAACGGTGGCCGGCTGGTCTGCGTGGACTGTGCCTGAGCAGGCAAACCCCGGCGGCGCCGGCCCGAGTCGGGCCGGCGTGCAGGTGGGCGATTTCCACCGCGCCTACGGGCTGCCGGTACGGGAGAGTCCGACCGTCGACGTCGGCGCCGATCAGGTCGAACTCCGGCTGGCGCTGATCGAGGAAGAGGTAGGAGAACTGGCCGAAGCCGCCAGGGCCGGCGACCTGGTGGGCGTCGCGGATGCTTTGGCCGACATTGTTTATGTGGCATACGGCACAGCGCATGTCTATGGAATCGACCTGGACGCGGTGCTCGACGAGGTCCATTCCTCGAATATGACCAAGCTGGGCGCGGACGGTCGCCCGATCAGACGGGCGGACGGCAAGGTGCTCAAGGGCCCCGGCTATCGGCCGCCGAATATCGCGGCGGTTCTGAGGACGCTGTAAAGGTCTACCCTCGGTGGCAGGAATATGTGGCGGTTCTGCTGCCGCAGAGCGACGAGCGCGTGCCGAGCGTGGACCGGAAGAAGGACTGTGATGGGCGGAAAGGTTTCCGGCTGGCTCAAGCGCCTGACCCGTGATGACGACGAGGTCGATGCCCTGCGGCTCAGTGGCGAGGTGGACGCCTCCGGGGCGATCCGGGCGCAGATCTGCTGCCAGGGTGACCGGGTGACGCTCCAGGGCCGGCTGCGGTACGTCGACCTCCGGCCGACCGACTCGCTGGCCACGCTGGTGGCCGAGTTGTACGACGGCACCGAGGGCGTCCAGCTGGTCTGGCTCGGACGCCGTTCGATCCCCGGTATCGAGCCCGGCCGCACCGTCAAGGTCCGCGGCAGGGTGGCGATCCGGGACGGGCAGAAGGTCATCTACAACCCCGACTACGACCTGCTGCCGGCGCACGCGTGACGGCAGATCCACCGCGCGGCTCGGCCGCCCCGGGTGGCGTTCCCCCGGTCACCGATGCCGCGAGTGCACCGCCTCACGGCCGTGCCGAGAACGGGCTGGACCTTTCCTCACTGCTTCCCGACAACTTGTCGGACCTGGCTGCCGCCGAATCGGCCCGCATCGACGGTTCGCGCCCTGACTCGGCGCCGCCCTCCGACCTGTCATTGACCAAGCCGCTGTCGATCGAGCCGACGGCTGGATCGACAGCACCGGTCGAACTCAGCAAGGACGGCACCGTAGCGGAGCATCAAGATGGCACCGCTGCAGAGCAGCAGGACGCCCCCGAACCCGGGCCGCCGACCATCTGGCAGCAGATGGGCGGCCCGATGGGAATGGTCGATTCCGGCCTGCCCGTCGTTGTCTTCATCGTCGCGAACGCGATCGGTGGGCTGGGTTGGGGCATCGGGGCGGCACTGGGCGCGGCGGTGGTGATCGCCATCATGCGGATCGCTCGCAAGCGCCCGGTGACCCAGGCGGTCGCGGGGTTGTTCGGGGTCGGGATCGCCGCTTTCATCGCCTACAAGACCGACTCGGCCAAGGGCTACTTCCTGCTCGGCATCTGGAGTTATCTGCTCTACGGCGGTGCCCTGTTGCTGTCCATCCTGGTGCGCTGGCCGCTGATCGGGGTGATCTGGGAGGGCATCAACGGCAAGGGAACGGGCTGGCGTTCGGACCGGAAACTGGTGCGGCGCTACGACTGGGCGACGTTCGTCTGGGTGGTCGTGTTCGCCGCGAGGTACCTGGTGCAGAACTACCTGTACGACACCGACCAGGTCGGTTGGTTGGCAGCGGTCAGGCTGCTGATGGGCTACCCGGTCTTCATCATCGCGATCGCCGTCTCGGTGTGGATCGTCGCCGGCGGCAGTGCGGTCAAGCTCCCCGAATCGTGGCGGCGGGATCGCCGATCCGAAGGACGCTGACCGTTCCGTCATCCCGCGACCACGGCCCGACGAGAATGCCGGTCGGGCCGGCGAATGCGAGGATCCGGCCATGACAGACCGACTGACCGTGTACCGGCGGGACTACTGCGGGTACTGCCGGATGCTCGAGCGGGCATTACACGGCGCAGGCGTCGACTACGACCGTCGGGACATCTACGACGACCCGCAAGCGGCCGCCTTCGTTCGCTCGGTGAACAACGGCGACGAGACGGTGCCGACCGTGGTGCTGCCGAACGGCGAGGTCCGGACCAACCCGCGACCCAGGGATGTGCTGCACGAACTCGGGATCGAGCCGCCGCTTTGGCGGGACCGGGTGGGTCTGGGCGGGCACTGATCCAGGTCGCCTTCTGCGCGGTCAGCGCAGGGCGTCGCGGACCTCGTCCTCGACCTCGGTGGACGCCACGAACAGCAGTTCGTCACCGGGTTCCAGCGGTTCGTCTGGCTGCGGCACGATGACCCGACCGCCGCGCAGGATGGTGACCAGGGCGGCGTCCCGCGGTAGCTGCAGATCGCGGACCGGGCGACCGGCGATGCTGGTGGTCGGCGGAAGAGTCACCTCGACCAGGTTCACCTGACCCTGGCGCAGAGTGAACAGCCGGACCAGGTCGCCGACGGTCACCGCCTCCTCGACCAGGGCGGCCAGGATGCGCGGTGTGGAGACCGCGACATCCACGCCCCACGCCTCGGTGAACAGCCACTCGTTGCGCGGATCGTTGACCCGGCCGACCACCCGGCCGACCGCGAACTCCGTCTTGGCGAGCAGCGAGACCACCAGGTTGACCTTGTCGTCTCCGGTGCAGGCGATCACCACGTCGCAGGTCTGCAGGCCGGCGTCCTCCAGCAGCGCGACCTCGCAGGCATCGGCCAGCACCCACTCGGCGGCCTCGATGCGGCCCGGCTTGATCGCCTCCGGATCCCGGTCGATCAGCATCACCTGGTGGCCATTCTCGACGAGCTCCCCGGCGATCGACCGTCCGACGCTGCCCGCACCCGCAATAGCGATCCGCATCAGAGGCCGTCCACCGGTGAGACGGAGGCCTTGTCGGCGACGTCGTGGATGTCCTTGGAGAGCACCGACGCGTAGATCAGGTCACCTTCCTGCACAACGGTTTCCGACGACGGCAGCAGACCACGCCCGAAGCGCACCACGAACGCGGTGTGGATGCCGACCCCGGATTCCAGCTCGCGCAACGGTCGGCCGATCCAGTGCCGGTGATACGGCAGGTTGACGATGGTCACGGTGCCGGAGGGATCACGCCACTCGCTGATCAACCCCTCGGGGATGATCGCGCGCAGCAGCCGGTCCGTCGTCCACGGGACGGTGGCGACGGTGGGGATGCCGAGGCGCTCGTACACCTGGGCGCGTTTCGCGTCATAGATCCGGGCGACGACGGTCTCCACGTTGAACTGTTCGCGGGCCACCCGGGCGGCGATGATGTTGGAGTTGTCGCCGGAGGACACCGCGGCGAACGCGTGCGCCTCCATGATCCTGGCCGCCAGCAGCACGTCCCGGTCGAATCCCATGCCGGTGACCTGCTGACCGTGGAAATCCGCGCCGAGCCTGCGGAACGACGCCGGGTCACGATCGATCACGGCCACCGAGTGACCGGCCCGGCCGAGCTGGCGAGCCAGGGACGACCCGACCCGGCCACAGCCCATGATCACGATGTGCACGCACGTGCCCCTTCGCTGGCGGGTCTGACGGCCCCGGAAACCTTCGTCGGACGCAGCTGCTGCGCGAGCGTCTTCTCGCGATAGCAACCTACAACGTGGTCCCCTCGCCCGTCGCACAGGTGCTGGGCGGGCGGCCAACGGTGCGCCAAGGTATCTGATGTGATCTACGGACCGTAGGCTCCCGCTCTGTGTCCAAGTTGACCACCGCCGCCAAGCGTTTGTTGGTCGGCCGGCCGTTCCGCAGTGACCGGCTGGCACACACGCTGCTGCCCAAACGCATCGCCCTGCCGGTGTTCGCCTCCGACGCGCTGTCCAGCGTCGCGTACGCACCGCAGGAGATCTTCGCGGTGCTCTCCGTCGCCGGTCTTGCCGCCTATGCCTACGCGCCGTGGCTTGCCGGCCTGGTGTGCCTGGTGATGGTCGTCGTCGTGCTGTCGTACCGGCAGAACGTGCACGCCTACCCCAGCGGCGGTGGGGACTACGAGGTGGTCACCAAGAACCTCGGACCCAACTACGGACTGCTGGTGGCCAGCGCGCTGCTGGTGGACTACATCCTCACGGTGGCGGTCTCCACCGCGGCCGGGGTGGCGAACATCGGGTCGGCGGTCCAGGTGGTCGGCGACCACCCGGTGTGGTTCTCCGTCGGGATCATCGTGCTGGTCAGCGCGCTGAATCTGCGGGGCATCCGGGAATCCGGCTCGGCGTTCGCGATCCCGGTCTACGCCTTCATCATCTCCATCTTCGTGATGATCATCACCGGACTCGTCGAGTTCATCATCGGCGCGGACGTGAAGGCGCAGAGCGCGGACTTCCACATGCAGGCCGAGTCGGCGCTCTCCGGATTCGCCCTGGTCTTCCTGCTGCTGCGGGGTTTCTCCTCCGGCTCCGCCGCGCTGACCGGGGTGGAGGCCATCTCCAACGGCGTCCCGGCCTTCAAGAAACCGAAGTCCAGGAACGCGGCCACCACGTTGGCGTTGATGGCCGCGTTGTCGGTGTCGATGATGCTGGGCCTGGTCGCGTTGACGATGTACACCGGGGTGCAGTTCGCCGACGACCCCGCCACCCAGCTGATCGGCGCGCCGGAGGGCTATTACCAGAAGACGTTGATCGCACAGATCGCCGAGACGGTGTTCTCCGGCTTCCCGCTGGCCTTCTACATCGTCTCGTTCACTACCGGCGTGATCCTGGTGCTGGCCTGCAACACCGCGTTCAACGGCTTCCCGGTGCTCGGCTCGATCCTGGCGCAGGACCGGTTCCTGCCGCGTCAGCTGCACACCCGCGGTGACCGGCTGGCGTTCTCCAACGGCATCGTCTTCCTGGCGGGGATCGCGTTGATCCTGGTGATCGCCTTCCAGGCCGACGTCACGGCGTTGATCCAGCTCTACATCGTCGGGGTGTTCGTCTCGTTCACGTTCTCCCAGCTGGGCATGATCAAGCACTGGAACAAGCTGCTGCGCACCGAGCGGGACCCACAGGCGCGGCGCCGGATGCGGCGCAGCCAGACGATCAACGCGATCGGGTTCTCGTTCACCGCGGTGGTGCTGGCGATTGTGCTGGTCACCAAATTCCTGGCGGGTGCCTGGATCGCCATCCTGGCCATGGTGATCATCTTCGTCACGATGCGCGCCATCAAGAAGCATTACGACCGGGTGGCCAGGGAGATCGCCGCCGACGAGGACGACCTGGTGCTGCCCAGCCGGGTCCACTCGATCGTGCTGGTCTCCAAGTTGCACCTGCCGACCATGCGGGCGCTCGCGTTCGCCCGCGCGACCCGACCCGACTCGCTCGAGGCGGTGACCGTCAACGTCGACCCGGAGGACACCGCGGACCTTGCCAGGGAATGGGAGGACCGGCAGATCCCGGTGGCGCTGAAGGTGATTGACTCGCCGTTCCGGGAGATCACCAAGCCGGTGCTCGACTACGTGCGGCGCACCCGCAAGGACTCGCCCAGAGACATCGTGACCGTCTTCATTCCCGAATACGTGGTCGGGCACTGGTGGGAGCACGTGCTGCACAACCAATCCGCACTCCGGCTCAAGGGCCGCCTGCTGTTCACCCCAGGCGTCATGGTGACCTCCGTGCCGTGGCAGCTGTCGTCCTCCGAAGCGCTGGAGGAACGGATCCGGCAACGGGCGGACCGGTTGCCCTCGGTCCGCGGCCGGATGCCCGGCACGATGATCGACGAGGGCGCCGTGCCCGATCCGGGCTGGACCCGTGGCAGACCGGACGAAGAGTGACCGGCCAGGCGGTGACCCGATGACGAGCACGCTGACCGGTGACGAACTGGCTCCCGGCGTCGAGGTCGAGGTCGATATCGGCCCGGTCGCCCACGGCGGCCACTGCGTGGCCAGGTATGACGGCCGGGTGATCTTCGTCCGGCTCGCCCTGCCGGGGGAGCGGGCGACGGTGCGGATCACCGAGGCGAAGCGTGGCTCGTTCTGCCGCGGCGAGGTGATCCGGGTGCTGCGCGCCGACGCCGGTCGGGTGGAGGCGCCGTGCCCGCACTTCCACCCCGGCGGCTGCGGTGGCTGCGATTTCCAACACGCGGATGCCGCATTGCAACGCAAGCTCAAGGCCGCGGTCGTCGCCGAGCAACTCAGCCGGCTGGCCGGACTCGACCTTGACGTCATGGTGGAACCGTTGCCGGGCAACGGGTTCGGCTGGCGGACCAGGGTTCGCTGGGCACTGGACCCGGCGGGCCGGATCGGTCCGCGCGGCGTCCGGTCGCATCGGGTCGAGGGCGTGAACCAGACCGAGCCGTGCCTGATCGCGGTGCCGGAGCTGACCGCACTGGCCGAAGCCGTCGACGTACCCACCGGCATCCGGGGACCGGTCCGGCCCCGTCGGACCCGCGGCGCGGGCCACCGACCGGCAGGCGGCCGGGGCGCGAACCGGGTCGAGGGGGCGTTGCCGGAGGTGGCCCTGACCCGGGCCGCGGACGGCGGCACCACCGCCACCTGGATCGGTCTGCCGTCCAAGCCGCGCTCCGAGGCGACGGCGGTGATCACCGAACGGGCCATCGGCCGGGACTTCGCGGTGGCCGCGGACGGGTTCTGGCAAGCACACGTCGAGGCCGCCGACGTGCTGGCGTCCGCGGTGGCCGAAGCCCTGGACGGCTTCGACCTGGTCGGCCGGACCGGCTGGGACCTCTACGGCGGTGTCGGGCTGTTCGCCGAGGTGCTGTGCCGGGTCGTGGGTCCGGACGGCGCCGTGGTGTCCGTCGAATCGGACGAACGGGCGGGCGAACTCGCGGCGACGAATCTCGCCGATCACCCGCAGGCCGAGGTTCGGGTCGGCAAGGTCGAGCACGTCCTGGAACAGCTGACCGAGCCGGTCGACGTCGTCGTCCTCGATCCGCCGCGCACCGGAGCCGGCCCCGCGTTGTGCGCGGCGATCGCCGAACGCGACCCGACCGTCATCGTCTACGTCGCGTGCGACCCCGCCGCGCTCGGCCGGGACACGGCAGCGTTGGCGGCGGCCGGGTACCGGCTGGACACCCTGCGGGCCTTCGACGCCTTCCCGCAGACCCACCACATCGAGTGCGTCGCCCGCTACCTGCGCGACTGACCGCTCGGCTCGGCGCAGCTCTCGGGCTGTCGCTGAATGTATCTGCCCGCCGGGGTGCTGCTCCTCAATCCGTCATCAAACCTTGTGGTGCGCCCGGCGGAGGAGTTTTGTATGTCCATGTCAATCGATGTCCGGTCTGCGGACCGGACGCCCGGGACGCCCGCCCGGCTGGTCGCACCCTCGCCGTGCCCGGTGGCGGCCCCGGAGACCGTGGTCGACGTGCTGTTCCCGCTGGTCGACGAGGAGGAGTGGCCGCCCTACCCGGCCGAGACGATCGACGCCGTGCTGATCGCCCACGACCTGGCGGAGATCCGCGGGATCCCGTGGTTCGTCACCGAGGTCAGCTGCGGGGACATCGTCCAGGTGCGCCATGACGGCATCGGTTACGTCGGCGGTGGCATCGTCAGCCGCAGCGGGCACTCCACGGTGCACGTGATGGCCACCTCGGAAGCCGAACTGGCGCCGATCGTCCGGACCCTCGACGCCCTGGGTGCCCGGGTCGCCAGTGGTCTGACCCCGCCGATGCTCACCGTCGACGTGCCCGAGAGTTGCTCCCTGGACGGGGTTCTCGCAGTGCTCACCGCCGCAGAGTCGATGACCTGCGCCTACACCGTTGCCAGCCGCCAGCACCGCACCCGCGCACCTCGCGACTGACTGTCCACCGCCGGTCCGTCCGCGATCGCACCCCGCCGGCCCCGCATCTTCCCGCCTCTCAGACCCGTGTTGATCAACCACGTTGGCACCCTTGGATTGCCGCCAAGGGTGCCGGACCGGTTGATCAACACGGGTTTTGGGGTGTCAGGAGGCCTGCCACGCGAGGAGCTCGGCGGGGGTGTTGGTGATGATCGCGTCGACCCCGGCGTCGGTGAGGTCCGCCCACCCGGCGGGGTCGTCGCACGTCCACACGGCGACGGAGATACCGGCCGTCCGCAGCTCGTTCACCACCTCCGGCCGCCGCAGTACGTCCCGGTAGGCCGGGTTGTAGGCGGCCACCCCCAGCTCCCGGCAACGGGCGAGCGGATCGTCGTCGAGGCATTCGACCAGCAGGCCCCGTGGCCGATCCGGCGCCAGCGCCTGCAGATGGTCCAGCACCGGATGCTCGAACGATTGCAGGAACACCCGGTCGTCGTGTCCTGACAGCTCGCACTGCCGGAGGATCTCCGCGACATCAGCGCGGCTGTGGTCGCCCTTGATCTCCAGCAGCACCCCGCGGCCGGTGGGCATCAGTGAGAGCAGCGCCGCCAGCGACGGCACCCCGGAGCCCGACCCGCCGACGATGTCGAGCCCCGACACCTCGGCGAACGAGTGCCGTCGCACCGGTCCGCTGCCCGACGTGGTGCGGTCCAGGTCGTCGTCGTGCAGGATCACCGGCACTCCGTCGGAAGTCGGTTGGGTGTCGGCCTCGACCCACGGTGCGCCGGATTCCCAGGCCGCCGCGAAGGCCGGGAGTGTGTTCTCCGGCACGTCGGCGGAGGCCCCGCGATGACCGATGACGACGGCATGCCGCGCGGGCCGGCGCAGGGTCGGAGGGGGATCGATCGGTGCGCTCATGAGCGAAGACGCTACCCAGGAAGCGATCAACCCGGCGGGAGTTCGAACGTCCTGTAGTCGCCGTGCGACCTCACCCCACCGCCGCAGGTCATCCGGGAGCCAGGCCGATTGCCGGGCCGGCTGCTGGTGGCGCGACACCAAGTCACCCGCGGGGGCGGTAACGTCGGTCGGTGTGGTCGCGCCGTGCCGCCGGGGTGATCGCTTGGTCCTTCGGGACCGACAGACCAGCGGCACACGGGCAGAGCAGCGCGAATGGTCGCTGCGCACGAGCGCCGGGAGGCATCTGTGACGCAGCAGGGCCCGTCGACCCCGCTCGGCCGGATCACCGATCCGACCGACCTGCGGCGGATGTCACCCGCGGAGTTGACGGCTCTGGCGGCCGAGATCCGCGAGTTCCTGGTCGAGCAGACCTCCAAGCGTGGCGGGCATCTGGGTCCCAACCTGGGCGTGGTGGAGCTGACGATCGCCCTGCACCGGGTCTTCGACTCCCCGCGGGACCCGATCCTGTTCGACACCGGTCACCAGGCCTACGTGCACAAGATCGTCACCGGCCGGGCTGACCGGTTCGACAAGCTGCGGACCAGGAACGGACTCTCCGGCTACCCGAGCCGGGCCGAATCCGAGCACGACTGGATCGAGAACTCGCACGCCTCCACGTCGCTCTCCTACGCGGACGGCATGGCCAAGGCGTTCGCGCTGCGCAAGGAACGTGACCGCACCGTCGTCGCGGTGATCGGTGACGGCGCGCTGACCGGCGGGATGGCCTGGGAGGCGCTCAACAACATCGCCGGCGCCAAGGACCGACCGCTGGTGATCGTGCTCAACGACAACGGCCGCTCGTACGCGCCGACCACCGGCGGGATGGCGCAGCGGATGGCCGCGATGCGGCTGCGTCCCGGCTACGAACGCATGCTCGGTCGGGTCAAGCACACCCTGCCGAAGGCGCCGGTCGTCGGCCGCCCGCTCTACACCGCGCTGCATGCCGCGAAGTCGGCGGTCAAGGACTGGCTGATCCCGCAGACGATGTTCGCCGATCTCGGACTGAAGTACCTGGGCCCGATCGACGGGCACGATGTCGAGGCGCTCGAGCTGGCGCTGGTCCGCGCTCGCGATTTCCGTGGGCCGGTGCTGGTGCACTGCGTGACGCAGAAAGGCCAGGGCTACCCGCCCGCGGAATCCGACGACGCCGAGCAGATGCATTCGCCACCCGCGTTCGACCCGATCACCGGCAAGCCGAAGGCGGCGACCAGCAACACTTGGACCCACGTCTTCGGTCGGGAGATGGTGGTGGCCGGCGCCGAACGGCCCGATGTGGTGGCGATCACCGCGGCGATGTGCGGGCCGACCGGCCTGGTGCCGTTCGCGACGGCGTTCCCGGGTCGGGTCTTCGACGTCGGGATCGCCGAGCAGCATGCGCTGACCTCGGCCGCCGGGCTGGCGATGGGCGGCATGCATCCGGTTGTCGCGGTCTACGCGACCTTCCTCAACCGGGCATTCGACCAGTTGCTGATGGACTGCGCGTTGCACCGGCTCGGCGTCACCGTGGTGCTCGACCGGGCCGGGGTGACCGGCGAGGACGGGCCGAGTCACCATGGCATGTGGGACATGTCGCTCGCGGCGATCGTCCCGGGCCTGCGGATGGCCGCCCCACGGGACGCCGCCACCCTGGCCGAGGAACTGGCCGAGGCGCTCGAGGTCAGCAACGGCCCGACGGTGCTGCGGTTCCCGAAGGGCGCGGCGCCTGCTGCGGTGCCGGCGGTTCGCCGCTTCCACCTGACACCCCATGTCCCGCCAGCGGTCTCCGGTCGCGACGGGGCAGCTGGGCGCGTCCCGCACGGGGTCGACATCCTGGCCGAACCGCCGGCCGGTGAGGACCGGGATGTGCTGCTGGTGGCCGTCGGGGCGTTCGGCGGTCTCGCGGTCGAGGCGGCCGGATTGCTTGCCGCACAAGGCATCGGGGTGACCGTGGTGGACCCGCGGTGGGCATTGCCGGTGCCGCCGGAAATCGGGGCGTTGGCCGCGGACCACCGGCTGGTGGTCACCGTCGAGGACGGCGGCCGGTCCGGCGGGGTCGGCGCGGCGATCACCGACGTGCTGGCGGGGAGCGGTCTGCCGGTCCAGGTTCTCGCCCTGCCACAGCGGTTCCTGGAGCCGGCGCCACGGGCCGAACTGCTGAGTGACCTCGGGTTGACCGCGCGCGCGGTGGCCCGCGGCATCACCGAGGAGATCGCCCGCAGCAGCCATGATCCGGTGGGTCCGAGCGCGGGCCGGTTGGCCGGTGACCGGGATCCGGGCGCGGCGGGCTGACCGGGCGGTTGGGGGAGACGATGCGCGTGTTGGTGGTGGAGGACGCCCGGCGGCTGGCCGACGCCATCGCGCGCGGGCTGCGCGCCGAGGGGATGGCGGTGGACGTCGCCTACGACGGGCTGGAGGGACACCAGAAATCCACCTTCACCCGGTACGACGTCGTCGTCCTCGATCGGGATCTGCCGGAGATGCACGGGGACGACCTGCTGGCCGAGATCGTGGCCGCCAACGACATCACCAGGGTGTTGCTGTTGACCGCGTCCGCCGGTGTGGACGACCGGGTCGACGGGCTGTCCCTCGGCGCGGACGACTACCTGTCCAAGCCGTTCGCCTTCCCGGAACTGGTGGCCCGGGTGCGCGCACTGGGCCGGCGGGCCACCCCCGCCGCCCCGCCGGTGCTGCGCGCCGGTGACCTGGAGCTCGACTCTGCCAAGCGCACCGTGACCCGCGCCGGCGCGCCGATCGAGTTGACCCGCAAGGAGTTCGGCGTGCTGGAGGTGCTGCTCGCAGCGCGCGGCACCGTGGTGTCCAGCGAGGATCTGCTCGAGCGGGTGTGGGACGAGAACGCCGATCCGTTCACCACCACGGTGCGGGTGACGATGATGACGTTGCGCCGCAAACTCGGCGAGCCGGGGCTGATCGACACCGTCGTCGGGGCCGGTTACCGGGTCCCCACTGCATGACCCCGGTCGATCCCGGCCTCGATCCCGGAGCGGGAAATACGTTGCGACCGAACGGATCCCGCGCCTCCCGGACACCGGTGCGGCAGGGTCTGCGGATGCGGCTCACCCTGCTCTCGACAGCGTTGCTGGCGCTGATCGGCGCCCTGCTGCTCGCGTTGTCGTACCTGGTCGTCGGGCGGGTGGTGGCGGCGCTCCCGCAGTTCCCGGCCGGCACTCAGGTACAGATCGGCGACCAGGTGATGGACGCGGGTCAGGCGACCGCCGAGATCGCCGCGCAGGGCCGGGAGACGGTGCTGATCGTCGGGTTGATCGCCTTTCCGCTGCAGGTGTTGGCCGGCGCGTTGCTGTCCTGGGTGCTGATCGGACGGACCCTGCGCCCGCTGTCGACGCTGACCAGGACGGCACGGGCGCTGTCGGAATCGTCGCTCGACCAACGGATCCGGCTGTCCGGTCCCAGGGACGAGGTGGCCGATCTGGCGGACACCTTCGACGACATGCTCGGCCGGTTGCAGTCCGCGTTCGACGCCGAACGGCGATTCGTGGCGAACGCGTCGCACGAACTGCGCACCCCACTGGCGGTCATCCGGACCGAGGTCGAGGTCACCATGGCCGATCCCGACGCCGACCCGGACGACCTGCGCCGGATGGGCGAGATCGTGCTGGAGGCCACCGATCGGGCCAACCGGCTGCTGACCTCGTTGCTGCTGCTGGCCAGGACCCAGGCGCGCGGGGTGTCGGTGCACCAGGTGGTCGACCTGGCGGAACTGGTCGAACCGGCCCTGGCCGCCGTCAACACCGAGCGGCTGGACCGCGACCTCACGGTGACCGTCGACAGCCGACCCGCCCCGGTGCGTGGAGATCCCGCGCTGCTGGAGCGGCTGGTCGGCAACCTGGTGGAGAACGCGGTACGGCACAACCTGCGGGCGGGCTGGATCCGGATCGGCACCAGGACGGTCGGCGGCAACGGCGTTCTCGAGGTGGCCTCGTCCGGGCCGGCGGTCGATCAGCTGGCCATCGCCGAGCTGTTCGAGCCGTTCCGTCAGGGGCAACGTGCCCGGACCGGTCACCGCGGCACCGGGCTGGGGTTGTCCATCGTCCGGGCCGTGGTCGCCGCGCACGGCGGCACGGTCGGCGCCGTCCCGGAGCCCGGCGGCGGCCTGCGGGTGCTGGTCGAATTGCCGGGAGAGCCAGGATGAGGCCGGACGCCGACCGGCCCGGGCCGTGCCCGCCGGTCGGGCGAAGCACGTTCTTCGGCAGGCGATGATCCGTCGGGTAGCGGCCCGACAAGGCGGAAGGAGCCCTGATGTTGCTCAGCCCGGTGATCGCGGCAGGGATTCGGGACGGGTCGGTGACGGCGGTGTTCCGCCGCTGGGACGCGCCCCGGGCCCGTCCCGGCGGCACCCAGCGGACCGCCGCCGGGGTGGTGCGGTTCGACTCGGTCGAGCCGGTGGACGCGGCGACGTTGACCGAGGCGGACGCGCTCGGCGCCGGGATGGCCTCGCTGGCCCAGCTACTGAAGGCGAACGAGCGGGGCCGTGGGACGCAGTTGTACCGGATCGGGGTCTCCTTCGACCGTCCTGACGAGCGCGTCGCCCTGCGGGACACTCTGCCGACTCCCGCGGATGTCGAGCAGATCACCGCCGCGTTGGACCGGCTGGACAAGGGGCGCCGAACAGGCCCGTGGACCCGGGAGATCCTGCGGCTCATCGCATCCCGGCCGACGGTGCGGGCACCCGACCTGGCCGAGTCGCTGGGCCGGGAGACCATCAGGTTCAAGACCGACGTTCGCAGACTCAAGGAACTGGGTCTGACCCACAGCTTGCCGGTCGGCTACGAGCTCTCGGCCCGTGGCCGGGCGTACCTGGAGCAGACGGGTGGTTGACGGTCCTCGAGGCGGTTGATCGACAACCGGATGTCACCGCTCGCCGCGCCCGGGCGTCATACCGGTAGCACCCTGTGACGGGTAGGCGGGAGCAGGAGGTCCGACGTGCAGTTGCGCGGGGACGCCACCGATCCGGCGGCCATCACCGCCGACGTGGCTGCGATGTGGGGATACGACGAGGCGTTCCACGCCGATCGCCACCTCCCGGAGTGACCGTCGGAATCGGGCGGCGTCGGCCCGGTCACGTCACTTCCGCTCGGCGACTCCCCGGATGTAGGCCGCCTGACCGGCATGCTGCAGCCCGTCGGAGATCACGCTGATCAACCGCACGCCGAGGGTTACCGGCGGGTCCCAGGCGGTGTCCACCACCCGGTCGAGGTCGTCGTCGGTGACCCCGGTCAGGTACCCCAGGGTCGCAGCGTGGACGGCATCCACGTACTCGAGCAGGAGCTCGGCCGGAGCCTTGACCGCGGCCACGTCCGCCGGGCGCTGTCCGTATCCGGTGGCCGCCCCGTCGAAGGGTAGGTCGAACTTCTTGTCGAAACCCTGTGCGGTCCAGATCTGTTCGCGGCCGAAGGCGTCGGCCAGGTGGTCGTCCTCGGTACGGGCCAGGTGCCAGATCAGCCAGCTGATCGAATTGGCGGCCGGATCCAGCTGGAGCGTCAGCACCTCCGGGCTCACCCCCTCGACCGCCTGATGGGCCGTCTCGGACACCCGGGTGAAGCCGTCGGTGAGCAATTCAGCAGTGTTCATCCGGCCATTTCACACCACGACCGGTCAGGGCACGGTCACAGCACCGCTGCGAGCTGCGGGACCAGCGAGTCCAGGACGTACGGCAGGCTGAGCGGCGTGGTGAAGTAAATGGCCGCGGCCAGTTCGCCGCCGGTATAGATCGACCGGCCGGCCTGCACCGCCGACAGGCCGTCGAACAACGGCACCTGCTCCAGGTCGGCCTTGTCGGAGTCGGCCTCGGTTCCCCAGATCAACACCTCGGCGTTGTCCAGCACGGTCAGCTGCTCGACCGGGATGTAGGCCTGCCCACCCTCGGTGGCGAAAGCGTCGATCTCCGACGGGATGTCAAACCCCAGGTCGGTGAGGAAGTCGGTGCTCAGGCCCTTCTGATACGCGATCGCACTGCCGTCGTAGATCGCGTTCTGCAGGAAAACCGCTGGGACACCGGCGAACTCAGGGTTGGCCGCGGCGGCATCGGCGAACTGCGCGCGCACGTCGTCGACCAATTCGGTCACCTCGGCCGACCTGCCGACCGCCTCGCCGATCGCGATGGACTGGACATACCACGGCTCGAAGAAATCGGTGAATTCTCCGGACTGCGCGACGGTCGGCGCGATCGCCGACAACTTCGTGTAGTCCTCGGCCTCCATCCCGGCGTTGGTCGCCACGATGAGATCGGGTTTCAGGGCGGCGATCTTCTCGAACTGGAAGCCATCCGCCAGGGAGAGCACCTCGGGCGTCGCATCGCCGAGTTCGTCCTGCGCCCACGGCCAGGTCGCGTACGGCTGGTCGCCGTACCAATCGGTGACCGCGACCGGGATCACGCCGAGCGAGAGCAGGGTGTCATGCTCGGTGTACCCCGCGGAGACGACCCGGGTCGGCTCCTGCTCGATCACGGTGGTGCCGAACTTGTGAGTGACCGACAACGGGAACCCGGTCGCCCCGGCGGAGCCGCTCAGCGGGGTGGACGACTCCTGGGTGCTGCCCGTACCGCTCGCGGTCGCCGAACCGCAGGCGGAGACCACCACGATCAGCCCGAGAGCGGCGATGGCAGCGGCGATACGCCGGTGTCTCCCGCGCAGCGAAAGCGAGGAAAAGTGAACCTGTTCGTCGGTCGTCAACGCCAGACCTTCCGGGTTGCGGGGGTGCCCGGCGGCCGCATTGATGGACTCGATCAGGACTGCCGGAACAAGGTTAGGCAAGCCTAGCCTGTCCGATGGGAAGGGCTGACCGGGCCGTCCCTCGTGACGGATCAGTGCCGAATCGAGGGACGGCCCAGGTGGGTCAGGCGGCGAATGCAGCCAGATCCAGCTTGCGCAGCCGGCGGGGATTGCCGACGAGCTCGGAGACCGGAGCGGGCCGGTCCAGCATCGCGCTGTCGAGTCCGCGGACCCGCTGCGGGTTACCGACCAGCGGTGCCGAATCAAAGGTGGTGTCGGCGTTGTCTTTGGCGATGGGTGTGGTGCTCATGTGGCGGCTCATTTCGCTTGCTCGTGGAGTGGGCAATGCGAACGTCTCTGGTCGCTTGTTACAGGATGACGCACAGCCTTCGCCCAGGATGGCCACATGTGGGCTGCTTCACGCCGTTGGAGGGCCATGAGGCCGCCAAAAGACCGGAAAGGGCGTCTCTGTGACCGGTCTCACGCACGCTCCACCTCGAGGCGACGCGGCCGACCGGTTGTCCTCAGTGGGACAACCGGTCGGCGTCGAGAAGCGCGTAGTGCCGCTCAGGCGGGCAGTGTGGCCACTCCCGGCGGCGCAAAGCGGCGGCCGGTGGCTCGCTCCGACACACCGGTGCGGTCCAGGAACGGGGTGATCCCGCCCAGCCAGAACGGCCAGCCGGCACCGGTGATCATCCCGAGGTCGATGTCGGCGGCATCGGCGACGACGCCCTCGTCCAGGATCAGCCGGGCCTCCTCGGCCACGGCCATCACCGCCCGGTCGAACACCTGCTCCGCGGTCGACGGCTTGTCGCCCTGCACCAGCAGCGCCGCAATCTCCGGATCGAGGGTCTGCCGACCCTGGTCGTCCCAGACCAGCAGGGTGCGGTGGCCACCCTCGACAATCCGCTGCAGGTTGGCCGAGACCGGGAACCGGTCACCGAACGAGGCGTTCAGCGTCTCCTGTGCATGCAGGCCGATCGCCGGCCCGGACAGCTGCATCAGGGCGAGCGGGCTCATCGGCAGCCCGAGGGGGGCCAGCGCGCCGTCCGCAACGCCAACGTCGGTGCCCTCGTCGATCGCCGCGAACACCTCGCCCATGCACCGCAGAAACAGTCGGTTGACCAGGAATCCGGTCGCGTCGGCGACCAGCACCGCGCCCTTGCGCAGGGTCTTGGCAACCGCGAAAGCCGTTGCCAGCGAAGCGTCGTCGGTCTTCTCGGCGCGGACGATCTCCAGCATCGGCATCACCGCGACCGGCGTGAAGAAGTGGAAGCCGACCACCCGTTCCGGGTGCTCCAGATCGGCGGCCATCTGCGACACCGACAGCGACGAGGTGTTGGACGCCAGCACGGTTTCCGGGCCGACGTATTTCTCCAACTCGGCGAAAACCTGCTTCTTGACGGCGATCTCCTCGAACACCGCCTCCACCACGAACTCCGAGTCGGAGAACGCGGCGTAGTCGAGCGAGCCGGTGATCAGGGCGGTCAGCCGGTTCGCCTCGTCCTGGGTGATCCGTTTCTTGCCGGCAAGGGCGCCGATCTCCCGGTGGATGGTGCCGAGTCCCTTGTCCAGCCGGGCCTGGTCGACATCGGTGATCACTACGGGCACGTGGAGTTGCCGGGCGAAGAGCAACGCCAGTTGGCCGGCCATCAGCCCGGCGCCGATCACGCCCACCTTGGTGACCTTGCGGGCCAGCTTCGGATCGGGCGCGCCGACGGGCTTCCGGGCTCTCTTCTGGACCAGGTTGAACGAGTAGACCCCGGCCCGGAACTCCTGCGACATGATCAGGTCGACAAGAGCTTCCCGCTCGGCGGCGAACCCGGCTTCCAGCTCGGCGGTGCGGGACAACGCGATCATCTCCAGCGCCCGGTACGGGGCCGGCGCCGCGCCGTGGGTGCGCATGTCCGCGATGATCTTGCCCCGCTCGAGCGCCTGCGCCCACTCCTCGTCGGTCGCGCCGGCGAATGCGGTGCGGGACACAGTGATCGAGCCGTCCAGCACTCCGACCAGCCAGGCCAGCGACTGCTCGAGATAGTCGGCGGCGTCCAGGACGACGTCGACCACGCCCAGCCGCAGGGCGTCCTTCGGCTTCATCATCCGGTTCTGGCTGAGCGCGTTCTCGATGATCACCGTGACGGCGTTCTCCGGACCGGCGATGCGCGGGAGCAACTGGGTGCCGCCCCAGCCGGGAAGGATCCCGAGGGAGACCTCCGGCAGTGCGACCATCGCGGCATTGGAGGCCAGGGTGCGGTAATCGCAGTGCAGGGCCAGTTCGACGCCGCCGCCCAATGCGGCTCCGTTCACGAACGCGAAGGTCGGTATGCCGGACGTGCCCAGCCTGCGGAAGACCCGATGACCGAGAGCGCCGAAGGCGGTGGCACTCTCGCGGTCGGCGGCCATGTCGGGCTGGGAGAGATCGGCGCCGACGGCGAAGACGAACGGCTTTCCGGTGACCGCGATGGCGTCCGGGGTGGCCTCGATGGCGGTGCTGATCGCAGCGTCCAGGCTGGCCAACCCCAACGGCCCGAGGGTCGACGGGCGGGTGTGGTCACGGCCGTTGTCCAGGGTGATCAGCGCCACCCGGATGGAGCCGCCAGCGCTGCCGGGTGACGGCACCTCGACGAGCCGAGTGAACGACTGCGTCACCACCTCGCCGCGGGCGCCAGCAGAACCGGCTCCGGGACGGGAGGTCTCGGCGCCCGTCAGGGCGGATGTGGTCGGCGCGGTGTCGGACCTTTCCGCTGCAGTCCGATCAGCGGTCTTCTCGGTGTCGACTTTTTCGGTGGTGCTCACAGGGCGCTCCCGGCGGTGGCGGTGTCGGTGGTGTCTTCTGCGGAGTCGGCGGTGGCCGACCCAGTCGCGCCCGACTCGGTGTAGTGCGGGTTCTCCCAGATCACCGTGCCGCCCATGCCCAGTCCGACGCACATGGTGGTCAGGCCGTACTGCACGTCGGGCCGCTCGGCGAACTGCCGGGCGAGCTGGGTCATCAACCGAACCCCGGACGAAGCCAGGGGGTGGCCCATCGCGATCGCTCCGCCGTACTGGTTCACCCGCTCGTCGTCATCGGCCAACCCGAAATGGTCGGTGAAGGCCAGCACCTGCACCGCGAACGCCTCGTTGATCTCGATCAGGCCGATGTCGTCGATCGTCAAACCGGCCTTGGCCAAGGCCTTCTCGGTGGCCGGGATCGGCCCGGTGCCCATCGTCTCCGGGTCGACGCCGGCGAAGGCGAACGCCACCATCCGCATCCGCACCGGCAGCCCGAGCTCGTCGGCCACCTCGGCCGCCACCAGCAGGGCACCGGTCGCTCCGTCGGTGAGTCCGGAAGCGTTGCCCGCGGTTACCCGACCGTGCGGCCGGAACGGTGTACGCAGGGTCTCCAGTCCGTCGAGAGTCGTTCCCGGACGAGGCATCTCGTCCGCACCGGCGAGTCCCCAGCCCTGTTCGACCGAGCGGGTCGCCACCGGAACCAGGTCGGGTTCGATCTTGCCGTTGGCCAGCGCCTTGGCGTACTTCTCCTGGCTGGCCACCGCGTACGCGTCCGCCCGGGCCTTGGTCAGTTCCGGGTAGCGATCGTGCAGGTTCTCCGCCGTCGAGCCCATCATCAGGGCGGACGGATCGACCAGCCGGTCGGAGACGAAACGTGGGTTGGGGTCGGCGCCCTCGCCCATTGGGTGGTGGCCCATGTGCTCGACCCCGCCGGCGATGACGGCGTCGTAGGCGCCGACGGCGATGCCCGAGGCCACAGTGGTGACGGCGGTCATCGCGCCGGCGCACATCCGGTCGATGGCAAAGCCCGGCACCGACCGGGGGAGCCCGGCGAGGATGGCTGCGCTGCGCCCGATGGTCAGGCCCTGGTCCCCGGTCTGGGTGGCGGCCGCGATGGCCACCTCGTCGATCCGTTCGGGGGGCAGTCCTGGCTGGCGCCGCAGCAGTTCCCTGATCACCTTGACGACCATGTCGTCGGCTCGGGTCTGCGCGTACTGACCCTTGTCGCCGGCCTTGCCGAACGGGGTCCGCACACCTTCGACGAAGACCACGTCGCGCAGGGTGCGAGGGGCCGGTGCAGTGCGGCCGGAGGGCGTTGATGTTGTTGCTGGTGCCGCTGAAACCACGGAGGTGCTCCCTGTCGTGTGTCGGTCAGGACGAATGAATGCGCAGGACATGCACATGGCCGTCGACGTTCCGCGAACGGAGGATCCCGGACGGCGCGGCCGTGGCGACGCCGTCGAACTGCAGGAAACCGTGGGCCGGTCGGGAGGCCATCCCAGCCATCCTACCCCGAATGTTACTGACGGGTAACTTGGCCGGCGACCGGGGCGTCCAGGGCCGCGGCCAGCACCGGAGCGGTCAGTTCGATCTGCCAGGGACGGGCTCCCCGGTCGGCCAGGGCAGCGGCGATGGACTCGTCGGCCCCGCCGTCGGGCGGGCTCCACAACACCCGGCGCGCGGTGTCGGGGGACAGCAGATTCTCCACCGGCATGCCGACCCGCTCGGAGAGGTCGGCCAAGCCGACCCTGGCCGCCTGTAGCCGCGCGGCGGCGGCCGGATCCCGGGATGCCCATTTGGCCGGAGCGGGTGGACCGTCGCCCGGCGGACGGACGATCGGCAACTCGTCCGACGGCAACGACATGGCTCGGCTGATCGCGGCGAACCACAGATCGGCGTTGCGTCGCTGCATGCGGCCCGAGAAGACGGGCAGCGCGGTCAGTGCGCCGATCGACGAGGGACGGGTGGTCGCCGCTGCGATGATCGCCGTGTCCGGAAGAATCCGATGCGGTGCAACGTCTCTGCGTCGCGCGACCGAGTCCCGGCTGAGCCAGAGTTCGCGGATGACGGCCAGGGCGCGTCGATCGGAGATCCGGTGCATGCCGGAGGTCCGGCGCCAGGGGTCGACCCGCTGGGGAGCAGGCGGAGCAGCGACGATGGCCGCGAACTCCTGCTGAGCCCACTCCAGCTTTCCCTGCCGGACCAGAAGAGCCTCCATCACGTCGCGGAGTTCGATCAACACCTCGACATCCAGTGCGGCGTAGACCAACCAGTCGTGCGGCAACGGCCTGGTCGACCAGTCGGCCGCCCCGTGTCCCTTGCGCAGGTGCAGGCCCAACATCTGCTCGACCAGGGGTCCGAGCCCGACCCGCGGTAGGCCGGCCAATCGCCCCGCCAGTTCGGTGTCGAACAGTCGCCGCGGCCGGATGCCCACCTCGGCCAGGCAGGGCAGGTCCTGGTTTGCCGCGTGCAACACCCACTCGGACTCGGCCAGTGGCCCGTCCAGGATGCTCAGGTCGCCGAGCGGTATCGGGTCGAGCAACGCGGTGCCCAGGTCCAGCCGCCGCATCTGCACCAGATACGCCCGTGATCCGTAACGGAAGCCCGACGCTCGCTCGGCGTCGATGGCGACCGGTTCACCGGTGTGAGCCGCCAGCCGGTCGGCCCAGTCCTGGAGTTCGTTCCGCTCGGTGATCGGCCCGAGGACCGGCCCGCTCGGCGCCAGCAGCGGAATCGCGGTCGTCGCGGAGTCATCGGCGGACGCCGCCTGCCCGTCCGCACCGTCGACCGGATCGGATCCGTGGGGCACGGTTGCGCCGAGAAGCAGGCCGTCGTCACCGGGGTCGGCGTCGGCGACGGTCAGATCACGGACGTCGGGCATGTTCGGAACCTACCGCTTCGTGCGGGTTCGACGCGCCGACGACATGATCAACACCTCCGCACGGCGAGGTCGATCGACCCGCCGGCGGTCAGGAAATGACTCCGGCACGCATGGCGAGCGCGACCATGTGGGCGCGGTCGCCGGTGCCGAGCTTGCGGCCGATCCGGGCCAGGTGGCTCTTCACGGTCAGCGCGGAGAGCGAGAGTTGTTCGCCGATCCACTTGTTCGACCGGCCGTCGGCCACCAGCCGGATGACCTCGATCTCCCGGCTGGACAGGTCGTGGATCGTGCTGGGGATGCTGGCCGCCGCGGGGTTGGCCCGCCGCCCGATCAACACACCGCTGACTCCCGCGCCGACGGCATCGATCACCGGGCCGATGTCGGCCGTCGGTGCCAACGCGATCACCCGCGGCCACCCGGCCTCCCGCAGCGCGTGCACCACTCGTCCGGCTTCCGGGCCGAGCTGCAGGCTGACCAGGGCTAGATCACCACCGACCTGGCGCGCGACCAGATCTTCGATCGCGGCGACCGACGAGGCCTCCAGGATCCGGCCGACGCCGATGTCGGCGAGGCTGGTCCGCAGCGGTTCGCGGGTCGCCCGGTCGGGATCGACCACCAGGATCGTCGCCATCCGCAACGGCGTTGCGGGCGCATCACGCAACGGTGAACGCTGGGCCGGCAGCAGAGTGCCCGGATGTGCCTCATCCGTCCGCCGCGCAGTGCTCACGCCAAGGCCCCCTGAAGTCGTGCCCGCCGAGTTGGCACCTGCGGCACCGAAAGCTGCTGAACCGAGACCAGCTGCGCTGATACCGGGCATGGAATTACTCACCGGACGTCCTCCCACCCTGCCGCGCCACTGCTCGGCGTCACCATTGTCCGGATCCTCCGGTCGCGCGTCGAGTTCATTGCTGCGCCCGGTTTGCCCCGGAGCAGTCGGTCCGTTGTCACAGCTAGTGTCTGCCCTTCGGCCGTCCGTGGTCAAGCACCCGAATCGACTAGCGGAGATTACCGTAGCGGACTTATCGGACTCGCAACGGATCGGTCGTCGGCAACAGCGTGACTCCTTCTGGCGGCAGGCCGGCGGCGGCCGCAAGAAAACCGGCGAACGCCTGCAGGTGCAGGTCTGTTTTCTCGTCGGCGGTCCAGGAAGCGCGCATCTCCAGGTCGTCGGCGCGTTGCGGCCCGGCGATGTCGCCGAACCTGGTCGACGAGGTCGCCGTCACCGTTCCGCCGAGTGCGCTGAACCCGGCGCCACTGGCCTCCAGCGATTCGGTGAGCCAGCTCCAGGCGACCTCGGGCAGCAGCGGGTCCTGGGCGATCTCGGTGTCCAGCTCGCAGGTCGCGAAGACGACGATCCGCAGCGACCCACCCCAGGCGTCGACGCCGTCCGGGTCGAACAGCAGGATCATCCGGCCGGACGCCATTTCCTCGTCGCTGCCGGCGGGGTACAGGGTGGCCGAGAGAGCGTGGCTCCACGGCGCCAGCCGGGCCGGTGGGGGCAACGGACCGATCTCCACCTCGGTCCGCAAACGGGCGATGTCGAGCCTGGCGACGGCCCGCAGGAACTCGGCGGGACCGGCGGCGGTCGTCGACGCGGTCATGGTCGCGACCCTACGACCGGGCACCGACACTGCGCCGCACACCACGCCGCACGCCTTGCCCTGCCATCAGCTCGGCCGGGACGCCGCCTCCCGTCGTATCGCGGGCGGCGGCCCCGCTCCGCCTCACGGCGGGCACAGGCTCCCGACCGCCGGCAGCTCGCCGGTCAGCAGATAGGCGTCCACGGCCTTGGAGACGCAAGGGCTATCCGGGTAGCTGCCGTGCTCGCCGGACTGCCAGCTGATCAGCGTGGCCGACGCGAGTTGGCCGGCCAGCGACTGCACGGCCTGGTAGGGCGCCAGCGGATCCTGCACCGCCCCGGCGACCAGGATCGGCGCCGATCCGGTCGCCTTGACCGCGCCCAGCGCCGCCTCCGGCGCCGGCCACGAGGTGCAGATACCCACCAGGCCCACGGTGTAGGGCCCGAGCAGCGGCGCCTGCTGCTTGATGTTCTCCACCGCGGTGGTCATCTGATCCGGCGATATTCGCAGCGCACTGTCGTTGCAGGCATAGATGATCGCGGAGCCGAGCCACTCGGCGTCCTGCCCACCGAGCTCCTCGGTGAGCATGTCCTGGATCGGTTCGCCGTTGCCCTTGGCGGCAGCGGCCAGCGCTGTCGCCAGCTCCGGCCAGCCGTCGAGGTCGCCGAGTCGGAGTAGCAGGGTCAGCAGCACGCTGCCGCCGTTGGTGGTGCCGAGGCCCGGGCCGGCTCCCGGGGCGTCATCCAGCGTGCTGACCGCCTTCTGGATCTGGCCGCGCGGGTCGTTGCCCAGCGGGCAACCGCCGTCGAAATCGGCGCAGGCGGCGGCGAAGGTGTCGAGGGATTTCTCGGCGGCGACGGCGATTGCGGCCGCCCTGGCGTCGAGATCGTCCAGCGGATCGGCCGGCGCATCGAGGACGGCAGCGCCGAGCCGGCCCGGATACCGGTCGGCGTAGACCGCACCGAGGGTCGCGCCGTACCCCTGCCCGATGAACGTCAGGGTCGACGCTCCCAGTGCCGAGCGCAGGGCGTCGAGATCGTCGGCCGCCGCGGTGCTGTTCACGGTGGAGAGCTCCGGCCCGGCCAGATCGCCGCATTCGAACGTGAGCGACCGGGAGAGTTCGGCCAGCGCGGTGGCGGAGGCGGATTCGGTCGGGTCGATGCCGAGGGTCATGAATGCCCGCTCGTCATACCCGGACAGGCAGTCGATCGGTCCGGACTGCCCGGTGCCGACCAGGTCGACGGTGATGACGGCGAAGTGCTCCCGGACGGCCGGCGACAGGCCGGCCGCCACCGACGCGACCGCACTGCGACCGTTCTCACCCGGCCGGCCACGGACGACCACCACGGCCGGGGCGTCCTCGGGGACCCCGTCCGCCCTGGCCCGCGCGACCTCGACCGCGGGATCGCCGAAAGAATTCGGAGAGCTGCGGTCGACCACCACGGATGCGCAGTCGACGTCGAAGGACAGTCCGGTGGTCCGGTCGACCCGGTCGACGTCCGGGCAGGCTTCCCAGCTGATCGGATCGGCGCGCTGGCCAGGGCCACCAGGTCCGACCGGCACCGAGGACGGCGCCGTGCCGGCGACCTCGGTCTGACCCGTGCCATAGGTGGCCAGCGACGGCCGTTGCGAAGGGCCGACGGTGCAGCCGGCCAGCAGCACCATCGCCAAGGCCACGGCCAGCAGCCCGACCGTCGTCGGTCTGCTCATCGCGTCGCCGCCCGCCGGTACCGGGTGAACAGGTGACTGCCGCCGACCATCGCAGAGGTCAGGATCCAGCGAACGGGGTCCCGCAGGTCGACGGGCACCAGGGCGGTGGACCGTTCGCCGAGCAGCATCGGGGCGATCGTCAGACAACACTCGTCGAGCAGGTCGTCGGCGATCAGCGAGCCGAGCAACGCCGGCCCGCCCTCGCAGTGCACCCGGCGGTGGCCCGCTACTCCGAGTGCCGAGACGGCGACGGAAAGATTCACCCGATCGTGGCCGGTGATGATCTTGGTAACGCCGTCCGGAACGCGGTCCGCGGCGATTTCGGTGGTGATGACGACCGGCGGTGTGTCGGTCTCGGTGAAGATCGGCGACTCCGGATCGAGCCCGCGGGTGGTGACGACGGCGATCGGCGGTGCGGTCTCGGAAAGGCCCCAACGCTGCCGGCGGGCCCGACGTCGGGCATCAAGGACGACACCGCCGTACCGCTCCGCCCGCACCGTGCCGGAGCCGACGAGGATGACGTCGGCCAGGTCACGCAGGATCGAGAACAGCCGCTCGTCCTGGGCGTTCCCCAGGCCGGCCGAGCGGCCGTCGACGGTGCTGCCACCGTCCAGGGAGGCGATCATGTTCGCCCGGACCACCGGTGAACCGAGGTCATCCGGCCAGCCGTAGTGGTCGGCCAACGCGTCGTCGACGGCGTCGTCATCCGACCCGTCGGGCCAGCGGGTCAGCATCGCGGGGTCCTGTGCCGCAGCGACCGCCGGCGGGTTGCCGACCGCTGGGGACGGGTCTGTGGTGTCCGGAAGCACACCACCATCCGTACCACGGGGCGCCGGTGACCTGCCGAACCGCTCTAGGGTGGGTCCTCGTGTCCGTGATCCACCTGATCGACCGCGATCCCGTCATCAGCCCGGACGAGCTGATCAGCTCCCTGGTGCCGCCGCCACGCTTCGATGCGGTGCGGTTCGACACCTATCGCCCGGCGCCGGATGAACCCAGCCAGCGGGCAGCCGTCGACGCGCTGTCCGCGTTTGCGTCGCGGATCGCCACCCCGCCGCGGAAGGGATTCTTCCGGAAGGCAACGCCGGCAGCGGGCGGGTACTACCTGGACGGCGGTTTCGGCGTCGGCAAGACCCACCTGCTGGCATCGCTCTGGCATGCCGTGCCCGGCCCGAAGGCGTACGGGACCTTCGTCGAGTACACCCACCTGGTCGGCGCGCTCGGTTTCACCGAGACGGTGCGCCGGCTGTCCGGCCACCGGTTGCTGGCCGTCGACGAGTTCGAGCTGGACGATCCCGGCGACACCATGCTGATGACCCGGCTGCTCGGCCAACTGTCGGACGCCGGGGTGCACCTGGCCGCGACATCGAACACGTTGCCCGACAAACTCGGGGAAGGGCGGTTCGCCGCGGAGGACTTCCGCCGCGAGATCCATGCCCTGTCAGCACGTTTCGACACGCTCCGGGTGGACGGGCCGGATTATCGGCACGCCGGGCTGGCGCAGGCGCCGCCGCCGTTGGGCGACGAGGCGCTGGATGCGGTTGCGCTGGCGACCCCGGGTGCCAGCCTCGACTCCTTCGCCGCGCTCACCGGCAAGATCTCCGGGCTGCACCCGTCCAAGTACGGCGAGTTGGTCGACGGGATCTCCACCGTGCATCTGCAGCAGGTGACGCCGCTCGCCGACCAGTCGTCGGCGCTGCGCTGGGTGGTGTTGATCGACCGGATCTATGACCGCTCGATCCCGGTGCGGGCGTCGGGTGCGCCGTTGGATCAGATCTTCACCCCGGAGATGCTGCGCGGCGGCTACCGCAAGAAGTACCTGCGAGCCACCTCCCGCATCCTCGCCCTTGCCCGAGACGCCGGCTGACGCCTGCTGCCCTGGTTTATCGCGCGCGCCTCATCCCCTGTGCAGATCAACGCCAGTACGTACACACCTCGGTACGTCTGAGCATCGTCGGGTGCACGCGCCGGCACGTCTGAGCATCCTCGGGTGCACGCGCCGGCACGTCTGAGCATCCTGCGGCGTTACTGAGGGACCTGCCGGGCGGGTGTTCAGTGACATCAGCAGATGCCCAGAGGACCTATCGGCCCCCCGGAGGTTGCTCAGACGAAACCCACTGGCCCCCCGGAGGTTGCTCAGAGAACCCACCGGCCCGGTTGAGCCGAGGCGAGGTGGTCCTGCGCTCCGGATGGTCGGGTCAGTCAGTGCTCGGCGAGGATCTCGGCCAGTGTGTCGACCGCGAGATCGATCTCCTCGCGGGTGATCACCAGCGGCGGGGCGAACCGCAGGGTCGTCTCGTGGGTCTCCTTGACCAGGATCCCGCGCCTGGCCAGCTCCTCGCTGATCGGCCGGCCCAGCCCGATGTGCGGGGCGAGTTCCGCGCCGGCCCAGAGTCCCCGGCCACGAACCTCGGCGAGGCCGCTGCCGACCAGGGAGCCCAGTCTCGCGTGCAGGTGCGTTCCGAGATCGATTGACCTGGACTGCATCTCACCGGTCTGCAGCAAGGTGATGACTGCGCGACCGATCGCACAGGCCAACGGATTGCCGCCGAACGTCGATCCGTGCTGGCCGGGTTGCAGAACACCGAGCACGTCCCGGCGACCGACTACGGCGGAGACCGGCATGATCCCGCCGCCCAGCGCCTTCCCCAGGGTGTAGAGGTCGGCCCGGACGCCCTCGTGGTCCAGCGCCAGGGTCCGTCCGGTGCGGCCCAGGCCCGATTGGATCTCGTCGGCGATGAACAGCACGTTGTTCTCGTCGCACAACCTGCGCACGCCGGCCAGGTAACCGGCCGGCGGTACCAGCACCCCGGCCTCGCCCTGGATGGGCTCCAACAGGATCGCCGCCGTGTCCGGCGTGATCGCCGCCTCCAGAGCCTGCAGGTCGCCGTACTTCACCGTCAGAAATCCGGGTGTGTAGGGACCGTAGTCGTCGTGCGCGACCGAATCGTCGGAGAACGACACGATGGTGAGGGTGCGACCGTGGAAATTGCCGCCGGCGGTGATGATCTGGGCCCGGTTCTCCGGGACGCCCTTCACCCGGTACGACCACTTGCGCGCCACTTTGATCGCGGACTCGACGGCCTCCGCGCCGGAATTCATCGGGAGCACCATCTCGGTCCCGGTGAGTTCCGCCAGTTCTTCGCAGAACGGCCCGAGTTGGTCGTGGTGGAACGCCCGCGAGGTGAGGGTGACGCTGCCCATCTGCCGGATGGCCGCGGCGATCAGATCGGGATGCTGATGGCCGAAGTTCAGCGCGGAGTACCCGGCCAGCATGTCGAGATAACGCTTGCCCGTGACATCGGTGACCCAGGCGCCTTGGGCTGAGGTCAGCACGACGGGCAGCGGGTGGTAGTTGTGCGCACACCACTTCTCGTCCAGGTCGAGGTAGACCTGTGGGTCCCGCTGATCCGGGTTCGGGCCGGTGTTCGTCACGTTGCGCCTTTCACGGAAGTCCGGCGGTCCGGCACTCCGGACGGGTTCTGCGTCGAAAGAGTCAGCCTACGACCAAGCCGGCGGCAGCACGGGAGCATCGGGAAGCCGCAGGTCGCGATCCGGTCCGCCGCGTCGGCCCGCGCCGCCTGCCGGCCCGTGCGATCGTGAGGCATGGCGAAGAAGCACTCGAAGAAGACGACGACGGAGCCGTTCGCGATTCCGCCGAGCCGGGCGTTCCGGGCGCCTGGCGGCACCGTCGATGTCACCACGGTGTCGACCGATGCGACGCCGATCGGACCGCAGTCCAAGGCCGAGGCCGAGGCGGCGATGCCGGAGCTGGGGGAGCGACTGGCCGGCCTGCAGGAACGGTTGTTCGCCCAGAGCACCGCCGGGGATCCCCGCAGCGTGCTGCTGGTGCTGCAGGGAATGGACACCGCGGGCAAGGACGGGGTGATCAAGAACGTCGTCGGCCTGGTCGATCCGGGCGGCATCTCGATGGCGTCGTTCAAGAAGCCGACCGAGGAGGAGCTGGCCCACGACTTCCTGTGGCGGATCGAGAAGCGGGTGCCGCCAGCGGGTTTCATCGGGGTGTTCAACCGGTCGCAGTACGAGGACGTGCTGGTCGTGCGGGTGCACAACCTGGTGGCCGAACCGGTCTGGTCCGCGCGTTACGCGGCCATCAACGATTTCGAGAAACGGCTCGTCGACAGGGATGTGACGATCGTCAAGTGCTTCCTGCACGTCTCCAAGGCGGTGCAGTCCGAACGGTTGCTGGCTCGGCTGGAGGACCCGACGAAGTACTGGAAGTACAACCCGGGAGACATCGACGAGCGCGGTTACTGGGACGCCTATCAGCAGGCCTACTCCGCGGCGCTCAGCGAATGCAACACCGACGTCGCGCCGTGGTACGTCATCCCGTCGGATCGCAAGTGGTACCGGAACTGGGCGATCGCTGCGCTGCTGACCGAGGCGCTGGAGACGATCGACCCGGCCTACCCACCGGCCTCGTTCGACATCGAGACCGAGAAGCGCCGGGTCCTGGGTAGCTGATCCCCACGCGGGGAGCACCGTCGATGGGGGAGTCGGTGTGGGCACTGTGCGATCCGCGGTGACAATGGCCGGGTGCAATCAGCCACCCCAGGTGATCGTTGGACGATCCTCGTGCCGCTCAAGGCGAGCGACCGCGGCAAGAGCCGGATCGAGGTCGACCCGGTGCTGCGCCGGCAACTCGTACTGGCGATGGCGCTGGACACCGTCGCCGCCGCGGCCGCCGCGGACGGGGTGCTGCAGGTGGTGGTCGTGGTGGACGAGCCGGCCGACGCCGACCAGCTCACGCGGTTCCCCGGAGTCCGGGTGGTGCGAACCCACGCCTCCGAGTTGAATAAGGCGATCGTCGACGGGGCTCGGGCGATGGTCGGCGATGCCGACGGTCGGCGCCGGTCCGGGCCGGTCGCCGTGCTCCCGGGCGACCTGCCGTCACTCCTGCCGGGTGAACTCGCCGCCGCGCTGTCGGCGGCCGCCCTCCATTCCCGCGCGGTGGTGGCGGACAAGCAGGGCACCGGGACCACTTTGCTTGCGGCGTCGGATGTGTCACTGCTGCGCCCGCGATACGGGTCCGGTTCGCTGGGCCGGCATCTGGCGGACGGTGCGGTACGGCTCGAGCTCCCGGTGGATTCCGGGTTGCGGCGCGATGTCGACCACCTGGCGGACCTGCCGGACGTGACCGGGCCGCGGACCGGCGCGGTCCTTCAGCGGGCTGGATTCGCGCGGGAGTGGTGCGCGTCCCGGCCGGCCGTCTGACGACCGTGGATTCCACGACACACCCGATGACCACCATGCCTCGTCGGCGGTACCGTCAAGGGGTGGACCGACGCTTCCTGCGGCCCGGCTGGATCGCCGGGCATGTGTTGGTCTTCCTGGCTGTCCTGACCTGTTTACGGCTCGGCTGGTGGCAGTGGGAGCGGACCCAGGAGACCACCGGCACCGCGCAGAATTTCGGTTACGCCCTGCTCTGGCCGGCGTTCGGGGCCGCGTTCGTCTTCATGTGGGTGCGATTCCTGCACCTTGAGGTGGTCAAGGACGTCGAGGATGACGAGCAGACCGATCGCGACCTACGGGAACTGCTCGAGGCCGAAGGTGTGGTCCATCCGGAGCCGGAACCTGCGGGGGGCACCGAGTCGGAGACCGATCAGTCGACAGAATCCGAGCCACCGCTAGAACAGACCCGGACCGCCGACAGCGAGGAATCCGACGATCCACCGCCGCGGCTGTTCCGCCGCCGACCGGATCTGCAGCGACCGAGCCAGGGCGTGACCATTTCCGTCGCGATGGTCGGCGAAGATGATGACGACGATCCAGAACTGACCGCATACAACCAGGCGCTGGCAGCCCTGGCCGAGGAGGACCGCCGTCGTGCCCGCTGACCCCACCGGTGAGATCGCCGACACCCCCGACCTGGTGTCGGCGTCACCCGCACCGCCGCCGGCCAAGGCGACGCCCGTGGTCCCGCCGAAGATCATGGCGGCGTTCCGCCGTTACCGGGTGGCCGCGTTCGTGGTCGGCTGGGGGCTGCTGATCCTGGTGGCCGCGATGGTGCTGAAGTACGTGTTCGATATGGGCGCGGCGGTCGCCGTCTGGGGTCCGATCCACGGAGCCCTGTTCGTCGTCTACGTGATCATCGCCTTCGACCTGGCCTACAAGGACCGCTGGTCGCCGCTCGGCACGCTCTGGGTGCTGATCGCCGGGACCATTCCGTTCGTCTCGTTCGTCGCAGAGCGTCAGGTGCAGCGAAAGGTGTTGTCCCGGCAGAAGATGTGACTTGTTCGTGGACGTGCACGGGTGGCCCTCAGTCGACCCGCGACCAGGTGCCGCAGCGGTTGCTCTGGAAGGTGTAGTCGCCCGACCGGATGGTCGCCACCGTGCCGAAGGCGTTGGCGATGACGTCTCCCGCCTGATCCTTACGCTCCCAGTAACAGATGTCGCTGACGGCCGAGGCGCGGTAGGTGCCGGGCTGGATGTCGCGGCCGACGATGTGCTGTCCGTCGCGGAATGCCGCGGCCGGAGCCGGCGGCGTCGCAGTGACGGTGACCTGGACGGTGCGCTCCGGCGGCGCCTCGGTCTCGGTGACCTTCAGGACGACGGTGACCAAGTTGGCACGCCCGCCGGTAACCCGTCGGGCGTAGTCAAGAGTGTGCTTGAGCTGTCGCTACGACGCTAGTCACCTGATCGGGTGTTCACGGAAGTGGTGATCTTCGTCCACCTGGCCGCATCGGCCGTCAGTCGAAACTCGGACGAAGCTGCTCGCGCATCTCCCGGAAGTTGCGAGGTCGCGTCTTCCAGCGTTCCTCGTCCGTGTCCTCGAATGTCACCCCGTACCTGCCCGTCGCCCGATCGAACTGCACAAGGATCTTGACCGGCAGCCGATCACCGGGTTCGTAGTAGGTCGCCAGGTAGGCGTTCACCTCTTGTTGGATGCTGTTCCAGCTACACGCCACCGGCGAGACGGTGCCATCGGCCGGGTAGGCATAGCCGGACGCACTGCGGTAGCCGTCGGCGAACTCCATGACGATCGCCAAGGCCTCCCAGTCGTCCACCCGCCCACCCATCTCCGTGGCCAGGGATGGCTCATTCATGGCCCGGACCAGCGACCGTATGAGATTGACAGTGACATCTTCGGAACCAGCCACCGTTGATCACTCCTGCATCCAGCTGTCGTCGAACAGTCTCACGAGATCTTCTCCGAAGGTGACCATCTCGACAAACAGCGGACGTCAGCGTTCGACCACGGTCTGCTTGATCACTTCGCCACGAGTGCTCCTGCCAGCTGGCGACCGGGGGAGCAAGATCGCTGGATGGCCGTCGACCTGGACGCTCGTGGTTGCACGTGAGAGACCTTGCGAACAGCAGCAGGCACCCATACCTCTTGGCGCTCGTCATCGGTGTCGTTGCAGCTGGGGCCGCGGTATGTGCCGATGCCGCGATCCGGGAAGGCTGGAGCGGGAGAATGATCACGCCGGCGGCCGTGCTGATCGTCATTCCCCGTGGTCGCCGTTTACTGGCGCTGTCGGTCGCGCCAGAAGTATGCGGAAGGTGGTGGGATCCGGGGTTCAGCCCTTGGTGAGCACGATCAGCACGACCGCCGACATCACCACGATGAGGGCGATCACCAGCGTTGACGCCAACCTGACGAAGTCGGAGTCCGAGGGGCCATGCAGAATTGCCGGCATGCCCTGACTATCGGGTGCGGGGGGAAAGCCGTTACAGGGTCACCCGCCGTCTTGGGTGGTCAGCGCAGCCGGCGTGCGCGTAGCACCAGGTCGTCCGCGTGATGCGCGCCGGCGCCGCCGTCGGGGGCGATCCGCGGCCGCTGCTCGTCGACCTCCACCTTCCAGTCGTCGTCGAGCAATGTTGCGACCATGCTCGGCCAGACGAAGTCGTTGGGGTCGAAGGGCGCATCGTCGTCATGGCGGGCTTCCATCCCTGCGTGGTGCACGAGCAGCAGCACACCGCCGGGTGCGACTGCCGCAAGCAACGCCCGCTCCGCGACGGCGTCGGGGGTGCGCAGCAGCGCTGGGTACTGGGCCGAGACGAGATCGAAGGAGCCGGCCGGCAGTGCCGCCTCCGTCAACTCGGCGTGCACCCAGCGGATTGCGGCGCCGGCGTCCCGCGCATGCACCTTGGCGCGCGCCAGTGCGACGCCCGAGACTTCCAGCGCCGTCACGTCCCAGCCTTTGCCGGCGAGCCAGACCGCGTCCGCTCCCTCGCCGCAACCGACGTCCAGCGCCCGCCCCGGAGTGAGCCCGGCGACCTCGGCCACCAAAGCGCCGTTGGGTTGCCCGCTCCACAGCTGTTCCCGGTCGAGATAGAGCTTGTCCCAGTCGGCCTGCACAGCCGGGTCGCCGAGGTATCCATCGGGGTGCGAAGCGGAGTCGGACGGGGCAGTTGCGGTTGAGATGTCGTTCGTCACGGTCCCACTCTCGCGGGACGTCTGCTGCGGAAGCGAATCCTGTTGCCGATCCGGCAAACGCCGGGGGAGGTCTCGAGTCGACCGTTGGCGCCGGCTCGAGCGCTCGGCCGCTCTTATGGCGGGCGGGCCGTGAATACTCAGGCCGCACATCGCACAGTGCGCGTCGACTTCTTGGACGGCAGCAAGATCGAGCTGCATTGTCGGTGACACGACGAGCGCAGGCGAAGGCAGGCATCGGTTCAACTGGGCCGGATGAAGGTCTTCAACAATCCCCAGGTACGGTCACATTTCGGTGTAGGTCAGACCTACTTCCAGACCCACGACAGGTCATTCCAAAGCAGGAAGGCTGAGCATGGCAGAGCAGGACGTTGGTCCCATCGACTATCTGGTCCTTGAGTTTCCGCAAGCCAAGATCACCGGCGAGGGGATGGCGGCCCTGCTTGATCTCGTCGAACGGGGGATCATCAGAATCCTCGATCTTCGTTTCGTCGTCGTCGGCGAGGACGGCTCGTTCACGGCGGTGGCGCTGGCTGACCTGGATCACGACGGGAAGCTCGACTTGGCCGTGTTTGAGGGAGCCCAGTCTGGTTTGCTGGGCAACGACGACCTGGCAGAAGCAGCCAATCTCGTCGCGCCGTCGACCGCGGTCGGTCTCTTGGTCTACGAGAACACCTGGGCGGGACCGTTCGTCTCCGCCATGCGAAACGCCGGGGCCGAGGTGATCGCGAACGGCCGGATTCCCGCCGACGCCGTTGTCGCAGTGCTCGACGACCTGGAGTCGGCCAACACCTGATGCTTCAGATCGACAATCCAGAATGACAAACCCGAGAACGATAGGACGGAAACCATGGGACTGCTCCGTGGACTAGCAAGAACCGCCGCCATCGCCGGCACGGCGACAGCCGTGTCCAACCGTGTGTCACGGCGCCAGGCCGGTCGGTGGGCGGCGAAGGAACAGAAGGCCGACCAGGAGCAACAGGCGCAGGACGCACAGCAACAGCCCCAGTACGCCCAACAGCCTCCGCCGCAATACGCCCAGCCGCAATACGCCCAGCCACCGCAGTATGCCCAGCCGCAGTACGCCCAGCCGCCCGTCGCATCGTCAACCGACGACATGCTCAAGCAATTGCAGAAGCTCGGCGAGCTGAAGGATGCCGGGGTGCTCACCGAGGAGGAGTTCCAAGCGCAGAAGGCGAAGATCCTCGCCTGACGCCTGGAGCATCCCGGCGGAACTCCCGAGATGGCATCCGGGTGGGCGGCTGGGCCATGTCGGGAATCTTGGGGCTTTCGCCGTGAAGGGCTTACCGGTGGCGGAATCTGCAGGGCAGGCCGTTTGAAGAGGGCCAGGTGACAAGCCGGGCGTGCGTGCCAGCGCCGTGCGTCGTTAATCCCCGGCGCCTTCTACGCCGGCCCAACACTTCATCAAATCTGGCGGGTCACCTGGCCGCTGGTGGACGGGTCATCCTGATGAGAGCGAGACTGCCTGGGTTTGTCCAGGCCCGCGACGCCCACGAGTTCGTCGTCTTCGAGACCGTCGGGGCCCTGGTCCTGGTCGGCCGCGCACGCCCGGCGCGCCCGGACCAGGCCATGCCGGGTCTCAAGCAACCATGACGGACACCGCATCGGGGGACGCCCCCTACGGACGGTTCGCCGAGGTCTACGACGCCCTGCTCGGGGATCAATCATTTCAGGACATGCAAAAGACCTTCGAATGGATCCGGAATCGGTACTCCCTGCAATTCGCCTCGGCCGCGGACATAGGTTGTGGGACCGGTTCTTTTGTCGACTACCTGTGCCGGACCGGATCCGGACCGGTCTGGGGGGTCGACCTTTCGCCGCAGATGCTCGAGGTTGCCGCCGTCAAGAACGTCGGCAACCGGGCGAAGTTCCTGCTCCAGGACATGCGTCAGCTGCGCCTGCCCCAGACCGTGGACCTAGTAACCTGCCAGTTCGAGGCGCTCAACTACCTCACGACCACCGACGATCTGCAATCGGCACTGGTTGCCTTCGGCAGCGCCTTGACCTCAGGGGGATCAGCGGTCTTCGACGTCACCACCGAACGGCCGGACGACCCTGTCGAGAATCGACCGGTCTATCTGCACCGATCACCCTCACGTTCGGTGACGGTGCGTGCTCAGTACGACCCGCTGTCGCGGACCCAGACAGCACGTCTCGAGGTCGCCGATTCAACAGGTGCCGACGTCGAGATTCACCGTCAGCGAGCACATACCGTCGACGAGGTAACCACGGCTTTAGCCGCCAGCGGACTGGAACTGGTCGCCGTCCACGATCTAGGCGACATCCTGCCCGCTGGGGCGGAATCCGCCGGAGGCACGGTGTTCTTGGCTCGTCGAACTTGACCCGTTGCCCACGGCACCCAACTCGAGATTGTTACCAGCAATTCGCTCGGCGTGACCCCGGCAACCAATACGGCGGTAGCTAGGCCGGGATGGTGGTCGGTTCCGACCGCTACCGGGTGCGGGAGGCCGTGCGTGACCCCCGGAGCATTGGACTCCTCGGGAGATGCGGCATTCCGTTCGTGTCCTTGCTCTCCGACAGCGGAGGCAGCATCGAAGAGATCGCTCGGCTCGTGGGTCACAAGGGTGGCAGCGCTGTGACCGAGAAGGTGTACAGGAAGCAACCGCGGCCGTCATCCAGACCGGAGCGACCGCCATGGATGGCCTCTTCGCGGCCACGATCAGCGGCGGGTCGAAGGATGTCTGGTCAGGCAGTTCGTCAGGCAAGCGGCCGATTCCGGCTGTTCGTGGCCCTGACGCTCGGCCCAGGCTCGACGTTTCCGCTGATCAGGGGCTGTTCGTGATGGTGGGCGATACAGGGATTGAACCTGTGACCTCTTCCGTGTCAGGGAAGCGCTCTCCCGCTGAGCTAATCGCCCTTCACCATTCCGATGGTTCGTTTCGCGAACGGTCGAAATTGCGAGGTGGGAACGGGATTCGAACCCGTGTACACGGCTTTGCAGGCCGTTGCCTCGCCTCTCGGCCATCCCACCGTGGAGGCAACCCAGGTGACGGCCTGGACCTCTTCCGAGCGGACGACGGGATTCGAACCCGCGACCCTCACCTTGGCAAGGTGATGCGCTACCAACTGCGCTACGTCCGCTTGTGCCTCACGTCCCAGCGGGGCTGCGCGGCCCGGCAACTGTATCTGAAGCGATTGGTGCAATCAAACCGGCTGTAGCTCAACCACTTTCACCGTCATTCCGCCTGCGCCGAGCCGAAATGGCTGCCCAACCCCTCGATGGGCCCGGTGGCCACCCCTGCAAAGGGGGTGCTGCCGGTCAGCGCAGGCGGTCAACGGCCTGCCCCCGCCTCGGTTCCCTGGACCGTGGCGGAGTGAAAAATGGTCACGCTTCGTACGAGTTGGGCACCGGCATCGACGCGATACCGAGGTCGAGGTCGTAGTGGTCCATCTCCGAGCCGAGCGGAACAAGCTCGAGCGTCCGGTCGGTGAACGCAGTGATGTCGGGCGTGTGGGCCAGCAGCTGGGCCGCGGCACCGCCGGACCGGAGCTCGATGATCACGCCGTCGTGGGTCGGGTAGACCTGGACATCGCCAAGGCCGGTCGGGACGTTGACGCCGTTCAACAGCAGCTCGCGGCCGAAGGTCCAGCAGATCGCCGGGCTCTGGTCGACCGACAGCAGCATCTGCACGGCAAAAGGGTCTTCGCAGTAGTAGCGAAGCTCGGCGTTGACCGCGGGAAGCACGGCGTCCGAGATCAGGATCATTTCAGTGGTAGCGGTGGTCATCGTGTGGTCAACCGCGGTGTGCTGTGGCATGTCGTCTCCGCCTTCGGCGGCCTGTGCGCGGTGGTTCTCTCTCTCCGCGCTTCTGGTGTCAGGCCGTTCTCTTGCATGGGGGACGGCTGACTCGCAGGGTTATCACGCAGACTTTTGCAGTTCACCCGTTCGGCCCAATAGATCACGGAATGATCACGGCGAAGCTGGTGTCGCGCATCGGGTATCGTGACGACTGCTCGAGCGCCTTCCCGGATTCCGCATGACCACTGCGGGTCCGAACGGAACTCGAGCACGGGTGATTAGCTCAGTGGGAGAGCGCTTCGTTCACACCGAAGAGGTCCGGGGTTCGAAACCCCGATCGCCCACCCAGGTCGAAGGCCCTGATTCGCACAAACGAATCAAGGCCTTCACTGCAAAAGGCAGCAAATGGCATCAGCCGCCATCATCGAGGGCACGCAAGGTACGTTCGGCGTTCTCGGTTGGCCGGGTGTAGAGGTCCAACGTCGTCGAAGCTCGTTCGTGCCCCATCACCCGTTGACCATGTGCGGCGGCACGCCGTCATCGACCACCCCTGTCGCTCAGCAAGTCGGGCGCGGCGAGCGCCGAGTACGCCGGCTGGATGTCCTCAGCGAGCTAGCCAGCCTTGCGCCGCGGGCCCACGCGACCTGCCCTGGCAAGCGATCCTCACCGCCGTCAGGACCCTAGAACCGCAGTCGCGGCCGCCGGTACTTCTCTGCTCATTCAAGCGACGGAAACCGCTGAAGCCGTTTGCCAAGGGTTGGACTAACCGGGCGAATCGGACAATCCCAGACTAAGCCGGGGCCGGGGCAGCGGCTGCCGTCCTGTGCGGGTTCGTGCTGCGCGGGCGCGGTGGCGGCCAGGCCGGCTCCGACGCCGCGCAGGGAGCGCTGAACACCGATATCGCACGTCCCGACAAGGCGTGAATGCAGGCCCCGGTCGGACCACCGGTGCCGCCACCGCGGGGATCCCGACACCGAAAGTCACGACGCCGATTTCCGCACCTCGGGTCAACCGTCATGATGGGCCTGTGACCGGCGCACGCGACCAGCCCGAACCGTCCGGCGATGATGACGGGCGCCCCCAGCGGGACGAACAGCCGGTGCCCCCACTTCCAGCGGGCAGCCGTCAAGGCGAACACCGGTGGCCGATGGCCACTGCCGTGGTGGGCGTGGGAATCTTGCAGGAGCTGGTCCCCGATGACTTCCGGGTGCTCCCACGGTATGTCTACCCGATTATTCTGCTGTGCTTCCTGAGTGTGTTGATCCTGGGGGATCCCGGACGGATCGACCGGCAACGCCGCTGGCTCAGGGTCACGACATTGCTGATGTTCGGGCTGATCACGCTGGCGACGGCGACGGCTGCGGTTCGCCTGGTCGACGGGATATTCACCGATGCCAGGTTTACCGCCGCCGACGAACTGCTGCTCATCGGGGGGTGCATCTGGCTGATCAACGTGATCGCGTTCGCGTTGTGGTATTGGGATCTTGACGCCGGTGGTGCGGCGGCCCGTGCTGCCGGTTCGCCATCGGCAGGACCCGCATTCATATTCCCCGAGATGACCATGCCGACGTACGTTCCGGACTCTTGGTACCCGACGTTCCCGGACTACCTGGTCTTGTCTTTCAACACCGCACTGGCTTTCAGTCCCACGGATGTGTCCGCCGTTCGGGTCTGGGCCAAGCTGATGATGGTCGTCGAGTCCCTGGTGTCCCTCGCCCTGGCCGCCTTGGTCATCGCCCGGGCGATCAACATCCTCTGACCCGGACCCGCCCGGCAGGTGCGCGTTGTCCCGCCAGAGCACCCAACCGACGCCGGGACAGATCGTCGTGCAGGGCGAACTCCGGCAAAGCGACATCGTCACCGACGGCCGGGTTCGCCAGGCCGAGCATCGGACCCGAATGGCGGGCACGGAGCGGCTCTGAGGAGCCAGCACGAGGGGCCATGTCGTGAGTTCGCTCGAACAGGCACGAACGGCACAAATACCTCAGCGCTCTCGGCGGCTATCGGTCACCGTGTTAACCGGTCGTCGTGTCGGTGGCAGCATTGTTCGGTGCTGGTGGCCCGAGGTGGGCGGTGAGCATTGCCAGTTGGGTTTTCAGGTCGGTCAGCTCCGCGACCTGGGCACGCAGTTCGGTGAGTTCGGTGAGCACCCGGTCCAGGCCGTCCGATGACGTCGAGTCGATCTCGGGGGTGGTTTCCGGCGGACCGGTGGCCGCAGTCGACCCTGGGTCGGCGGTCCCGGTCGGGGAGGTCCCGGGAGGTTGGAGCCGGAAGAAGCTGGCCAACGTGCCCGCTAGCAGGCCGAGCACGGCTACACCGGTGAGCATGATCATCACCGAGGCGATCCGGCCGGTCGTTGTCACCGGCACGATGTCGCCGTAGCCGACGGTGGTCAGGGTGACGATCGCCCACCACAGGGAATCGCCGAAGGTCGCGAATTCCGGGTTGACGGGGTGCTCGGCGTAGTAGGCGACAACGGCTCCGGCGGTCATCACCGACACGGCAACCACTGCGACGCGGCCGATCCGGTCGAATAGTTGCCGTGCGCGCTTGCTGGCAACGACGAGCCGGGCCAGCCGGGCCAGCCGGAGTATCACGATGATGCCGCCACCAGGCGGCGTGCCGGGTAACAGGAACCACGGTGCCGTGAGCAGCACGATCAGCAGGTCGAACTTGCCCAGGCGGGTGCTCAGGTATCGCTGCAGCAGCCGCTCGTGGACGACGAAGTCGATGACGAAGACCAACCAGGAGAGCACTCCGATCGCCACGGACACCGGGTTGCCCGGCTGGGGGGCGACGACCAACGGGAGTATTGCCGACAACACCAGCGGTATCGGCGCCCGCTCGTTGTACCGGGCGAGCGCGGCCGCCGATTTGGCGTCCCGCGGGGTCCCAACGTTCAACCAGGGGCCCGACTTGTTCTCGATCTGCTCGGTCATCACCGTATGATGCGGCAGCCGCACCGGGTGGCGCACCGGTGTCGGTCAGTTGGGTGCACGCGCGTGTTGCCGTCGGGCGATCAGATACTTGACGCCCTCCAGGGCCAGGAACGCGGTGATCACAGCGATCAGGATGGGGGCGGTCTGCAGCGCGCCGACCTGGGTCATGAAAGCGGCGAGCAGCACCATGCTGAACGGGGCGGCGATCATCGAGCCGGGGACGGCGGCGAGCAGGCAGGTGAACGTGAGCCCCAGCGGCAGGCCGGGGATCATTTGGTGGACCAGGACTCCCGCGGTTCCGCCGATGAACAGGGCGGGAAAGATGGGTCCGCCGACGAACCCGCTGGCCTGGCTCACCCCGAAGGCGAGCATCTTGCCGATAAGCATGCGCGACCAACAGGCCCACGCCGAGGGTCCCGGCGTCGGCCAGCACCGTGTCCAGTTGGGTGCTGCCGGTGAACAAGGTCAGTGGCAGCGCCACCCCGATGAACCCGAAGATGATCCCGCCGAGGGTGGATTTCACGATGCCAGGCGCTTTCAGCCCACCGAAGAAGCGCGGCCGAGATCCTCATGACCAGGCCGAGCACGGCAGTCACTGCGGCCGCGAACAGGCCCAGCGGAACCGCGGCCAGCAGCTGCCAGTCCTGGTACTCGTACTGCGGCACCTGGTAGGCGTCCAGGAAGATCGTTCCGGCGATGACGAAGTACAGCCCGAACGAGACGCTGGAAGCGACGATGGTCCCGGCCAGTGCCGTGGTGAACCGTCGGCCGCCGGGCCGGGCGATCTCCATGATCATCATGACCACGATCACCGTGCTGGTGAACAACCCACCGTAGGCGCCGGCGAAACCGGCCAGGGTCGCTGGTCTTCGAGTCCTCCGTGTTCAGTCCCCGGCGCCGGGCGATCCACGTGCCGGCGCCGCCGCCGATCGAACCAAGCGCCTTCTCCGGTCCAAGGCTCGCCCCGCCGATCAGGGACACCGCAGACACGGCCACCACCGCGGGCACCGGGACCGGGTCGACGTGTTCGTCCTGCAGGTCGGCGATCAGCCCGGACGTCTGATCGGGCAGGTGGGTCAGGCGTCGGAGCAGACCGACGAGCACACCGGCGCCGGCGGTGACCGCGATCCACCACCACTGCCCGCCGAACCAGCCGGGGTTCGTGTCGGTGTTCCAGTTGTCGCCGAACCCGATCACGCCCATGAACACGCAGGGCGGCGACCGCGCCGAGCACACCCAGCGCAACCGAGTACCCGATCAACGTCCAGAACCCGCGGGTCCGGGTGATCGGCGGCGGGTCCGATGTGGCTGTCATCGCGTACCAGCCTCCATCACGGTGCCAAGCGTGCGGAGGCCGTCAACCCGTGAGCCGCAGGCCGTCACGGGGCTCAGATGCCCTCGACGGCGGGGATCCGGCCGGTGCGGACGGCCTCGACGAAAGCCTGGTAATCGATCTCGTTCTGGTCGGCGTACCGCTGGGAGAACTCGGCGATCGAGACGTCGAACTCGTCGCCGGCGCCGAGGTAAGCGGCCACAGCGACCGGGTCGCCGGATCGAGCGTGCGCGCGGGCCAGTGTCCACCCACACAACCCCGCGTAAACCTCCAACGCGGCCGTGGACATGGTGTCGACAAGGGCCGAGCCCTTCATGTCCCGCAATTGCCGCCAGTACAAGTACCGGTTGGCCTGAACCCCCTTGGTCCAGCCCAGGTAGATGTCGCTGGCGGCCTGCATCATCCGTTGGCCCCGGACCACACGTTCCCCAGGATTGCGGTACCGGCTGTGGGGTAGGTGTTCCTCCAGCACCGACCGGGTGGCCTCTTTCACCTGCAGGAACAGTGGGTCTTTTTGGTCCCGGCCCTGCAGCAGCACGATGAACGACCGGGTGCCGACGCTGCCGACCCCGACGACCTTGCGGGCGATGTCGACCACCTGGAACTTCTCCAGCAGCTGCCGCCGGTCGTCCTCCAGGGTGGACCGGTAGTCCCGGAACTGCTCGTGCACGGCCCGCTCGACATCCTGCGCCGTCATCCCGTAGTGCTGCTCGAGGTCCCGGATCGGCACCACGATCGGCGGTTGGCTGACGATCCGGTACCTACCGTCGACGAGTTCACCGAGCTTGGACAGGGCCTGCAGGCTGTCCCGGGTGCGGGCCTTGCGCAGGGTCTTCTCCGCCTGCCGGGCCGCGAACGCCGCACTGTCAGGCTCGGCGGCCGCGGTCTTCGATGCCCGGATGTCCTTGCCCGGCTTCGCGGACTTCCCGGCTTTCAGTTCCTTGCCGGGTTTGGTCCTGTCGTGGGCGTCGCGGTGCTTGGCGTGCTTGGTGTTCTTGCCTTCAGCGGCCAGCCGGGACACGACAGTCTGCAGGTCGTCCTCGGAGATCCGGGCGTACCACAGGTCCATCACGCCCATTCCGGCGAACCCGGCCATCGCCTCCCGGTAGGCCCGGACCGCGGCTGTCGTCACCTGGACGCCCGCTGCCCGGGTCAGGCCGTTGTTCCGGGCGGCAATGGTGAAACTGGCCGCCATCCGTTTCACGTCATACTCGAACGGACCGGGCAGCGTTTCGTCAAAATCGTTCACATCGAACAACAATCGCCGTTCCGGAGAGGCGAACACCCCGAAGTTCGACAGGTGCGCGTCCCCGCACAACTGGCTGGTCAGCCCCGCAGTCGGGGTGCCCGCCAGGTCGGTGGCCATAATCTTCGCCGCGCCCCGGTAGAACGTGAACGGGGACACCATCATTCGGCCGTGCCGGACCGGGACCAGATCCGGTTCCCGGGTGGTGTTCTGCTCCTCCAACAACGCCACCGGGTCACGCCGATCAGCCGCCGGCACCCACTCGGCGTGCAGTTCGGGCGGCGTCGCCAGCCGCGCGTCGGCCCCCCTCGCCTGCCGATCGGCAACGCTGGGGTGTGGGATCACCTTCGCTGTCATGTCACACCTTTCCTTCCGGGGCACCCGCCCCGGTCGACGGCGGCAACCTCCGGCCGGACGCAGGTCCGTTCTCCGGACGCCCGCACCGCTCGGGTGACCGGGTTGCTTTCAGCACTCAACCACGAAATGGTGAAAACGGCTAAACCGGGCATCACTGGCCGGACTGGGACGCTAACCGATTGAGGTAGTGGGCGGTAGATGAGCGAGAGTTCCCTGTTGTCCCTGCTGTTGGTGATGATGATCGCGGCGCTGGCCCCGATCGTCTCCCGGCTGATCCCCGGCCGGCCGCCGCAGGTGTTGTTCCTGATCATCGGCGGCGTGGTCATCGGACCGCACGTGCTGGGAGTCGCTGATTCCGACGACATTCAACTCGTCGCGGGCCTGGGGTTGGGGTTCCTGTTCCTGCTCGCCGGATACGAGTTGGAACCCGCATTGCTGCGAGAGAAAGCCGGCCGGCTGGCGTTGATCGGCTGGGGGATCAGTGCGGTCGCGGCGGTTCTGATTGTCGGTGGGTTGGAATACCTGGGCTTCGTCCGTGCCTTCGTGCCGGTATCGATCGCGTTGACGACCACCGCGCTGGGTACCCTGCTGCCGATTCTGCGGGACCAACACATGTTGAACGGGAGGTTTGGGCGGTACATTTTCGCCGCCGGTGCCGTTGGTGAACTGCTGCCTATCATCGCCACGTCGCTGCTCCTGGGCGCCTACCGCACCTGGTGGGAGGCCCTGATCATTGCCTCGATCGGTGCGCTGGCCTACCTGCTGGTGTGGTCGACCCGGCTCGTATCCCGGACCCGGGTGGCGGCGATCATCGCCGAAAACCGGCACGCGACCTCACAGTCGATCCTGCGGATCACTGTGGTGCTGCTCGTCGGGCTGCTGCTCATCACGGAGGAGTTCGGGGTCGAGGCTGCGCTCGGGGCGTTCTTCGCCGGGATGGTGCTGCGAAACACGGCCACCGGGAACGGCAGCAAACTCGACGAGAAGCTCGACGCCGTCGGGTACGGCTTCTTCATCCCCGTGTTCTTCGTCAGTTCCGGAATGGCCCTGGACCTGTTGTCCATCCTGCAGAATCCGGAGCGATTGCTGGTGTTCTTCCTGCTGCTCCTCGGGGTGCGCGGCCTACCCGCCCTGCTGGTCTACCGGAGATCCCTGCCGTTGCGGGGACGGCTACAGATGGCGTTCCTGACCGCGACGACGCTGCCGATGCTGGTCGCCCTGGCCGTGATCGGAGTGGAATCCGGGGTGATGCTGCAGGAGAACGCGGCGGCACTGGTCGGCGCCGGGGTGCTGTCCGTCGCCATTTTCCCGTTGATCGCGACCCGCCTGCACCGCCCCGCACTCCCGGCGATAGAACCGAAGGGACCCGGGTCGTGACGTCCTGGAGGGGTCTTCGACCGGGTTTGCGCGGTACCAGATCAGCGCGGGTTCGCTCCGGCCGGCGGGTCATCGGCCCCCACCGTCACCGCCGAAGCAGAAGCGAGAGGGCTCAGCGGGAGTCGGCGGGCCGAGCGGACCCGTCGGTGCCCGGCTCGGTGTCACCAGCCTCGATCTTGGCTGACGCGCGCTTGCCGGTCCGTTCCTTGAACACCGGTTTGTCACCCAGGAACAGTCCGAGCCATTGGGCGTCGGTGTCCATGTCGACCAGCAGCGCCTTGAACAAAAGGGTCGCCGGGATCGCCAGGATCGCGCCGATCGGCCCGAGTATGTATGCCCAGACGATCAACGACAGGAAACTGACGGTCGTGGTCAGTCCGACCGCGTCGCCGACGAACTTTGGTTGCAACACCGACTGGATGATGAAGTTCAGCACGCAATAGATCACGATGACCGCGATGGCCAGACCCGGCCCGCCGACCAGCAACCCGAGGATCGCCGGTGGGACCAGACCGATGATGAAACCGATATTCGGGATGTAGTTGGTCACGAAAGCCACCAACGCCCACAACCCGGCCGCCGGGATCCCCAGAATCAGCAATGCCACCCAGTCCAGGACCGCCACGATCCCGCCGAACACGGTGGCGACACCGAAGTACTTGCGGGTCCCCCTGGCGAACACGTCCAACGCGTTCAGCACCGGCTCCCGGCCGGGTCGCACCTTCGCCATGCGTTCGCCGAAGATCGCGCCGTCGACCGCGAGGAAGATCAGCACCACGACCATCAGCAGCACGAATGAGACGATGCCCGACACGCTGGACAGCAGCCCCTCGGCGAACCCGGCGATCTCGCCGCTGCTGATGCTGCTGAACAACGACTTGATGTCCGTCGATGTGACACCCAGACCGGCCAACCACGATTCCAGACCGCTGAGTTCCTGCTGGATCTGCGTCGAGTACTCCGGCAGCAGGGTTGCCAGCTGGACGACCCCGACAACGGTCGCGACAAACAATCCGACCACGATGGCGAGCACGGTCAGGAACACCCCCAGGGACGCCACCGCCCGGTTGGCGCCGTGCCGAAGCAGCCACCCACGGATCGGATTCACCGTGATGGTCAACACCATCGCCATGAAAACCGGACCGATGATGCCGGGGATCGCGCGCATCCCCTGCACCGCCACCACACCGCCGGCCAGCCCCAGGATGATGATCAACCCGCGGGGCAACCCGTACCGCGATGGCCCCCGCAGGTCCAGCCGCGGTCCCGCGTCGCCCGTGTCGATCGATGCAGGGACGGCCGGGGCCGGTGGTGTGGTCTCGTCAGGTCTGTTCGTCTCGGTCATGATCCCTGTCCGTCCTTCGCCCAGGCACCGCCGCCGTGGGACTCGATGGAAATTCGCTCATTCTGGCGCAACGGCCCGAAACCCCCGAAGCCGCCCAAACCACCCAGGCCTTGTATCGTCTTTGTCGGCACGTCCGCGGACCACCACCACGGTCGCCGATTCGACGGCAGGAGCCGACCACATGGTCAACAGCCCGGTCTTCATCTACCTCGGCACCTACGCCGACCAGGCAGCTGCCCGAGCCGACTACGACCTCGTGAAAGACCTCTTCGTTGCCCGGAACATCGGCAACTACGACGCCGCGGTGATCACCAAGGACGACGACGGCAGGGTTCATCTTCACAAGGACGAAATGGCCACCCGGCATGGGGCGTGGAACGGCGCCGCCGTCGGCGCCGTACTGGGAATCCTGTTCCCGCCCGCCCTCATCGCCACGGCCATTGTCGGCGCCGCCATCGGAGGAGTGAGCGGTCACCTCTGGAAGGGGCTGTCCCGCGCGGACACCAAGGAACTCGGCGAGATCATCGACGACGGACAGGCCGCGCTCCTCGTCGTCGGCCGCGGCACCCTGCAACAAGGCCTGAACACCGTTGAATTCAACGCAACGAAATCGGTCACCAAACAGCTGGACGTGGACGCAGACGATATCAACGCGGCAATCCAGCACGCTACCGAAGAAATCGGCTGGGCCGAGGCGTCCGATCTCCATCTGAGCTGAGGAGCCCTGAGGGGGATGTCCCTCGCTCATCGGGCGCTGGGTGACGAGATTCGACCAAAAAACCGTGATTCGGGCCGATTCCACGACGACAGCAGAGACCAGGTGAGATCTGTTTGTCAGCGTCAGACTCGCTATATCGAGCATTCGTGCGTCGCACTGAACACCGAACTCCCGACTCATCACTCAGCGGTTGCAGATCCGGCAAACCCGTGCACCTCAAGCACTTGAGCTCACTTGCCCTTGGGCTCCACTATCGGGCACAGAGTACGTACCTGGTGGATTGGAGCCGGGACAATTCACCTGCATCTTTCCCCTATTCGAAATGAGGCTGGTGTGGTGCGGTGACGGCGTCGTGGACACGAATCCGCATGGCGGGATGCATGGTCAAGTCGACGAGGGCTGCGGGGTCGCACCAGGCTGCCTCTTGCGTTTCAATCCCGTCCGGGCGCGGCTGCTGTGGGTAGTTCGATGTGGCGGGGATGGCGTGGAAGCACAGCGCCAGCTGTTGATGAACGGTGCCGTCGGGGTCGAGAAGGACATGGGTGGGGTCGCTGTAGACACCGGAGAGCCCAATGAGTGCTATGGCCACTCCCGACTCTTCGGCGACCTCGCGGATCACCGCCTGGGCGGCGGTTTCGCCGACTTCGAGGCGTCCTCCGGGCAACTCCCAGTAGCCGTCATCGATCCGACGGACCAGCAGGACCTCGCCGGCGACGTTGCGGACAGCTGCGAACGCCGCAGGCAGCACGTCGTCCGCGCGCGGCGCGTTCGGATCCTGGTAGTACTCGCGTAGTCGCACCACAGCGTCTCCTCGGTCCACGAGAATGGCGATCACCCACTGACGGCACCCGGCCCGCCGTCCGCGTGACTTGAGTCCACCACGCCGAACCGGTGGAACCCCGGCCCAATGATCACGACGAGCACGGACCGAAGACATCCGTCATAGCCAAACTCACATCGTCTCGACGAGCAGGGCGCCCGCCACCATCCAACGGCTCCACTTGTCGGCGATCATGGCACTGCTGACGGCGACCACGACGTTGGCCGTGGCGTTGACACGCAGCCAACGGGCACCTGGTCCGGCGTCTCACCCACCGGTCACCATCACGTCCGAAGTGTCCATGAGGCGGAGCCTTTCACACGCCTTCCAGCGCTACGATTCGGCCGTTGGACCGCCTTTGACGATCTCGGGAGGTCCTTTCGTTCTGATCCGCGTCGCACTCAGGCAAGTCGGTCATCGCCAAGTCGAACGCATCATTGGGACCGAAGTACTTGACTGGGACAAGAGCCATCCCCGGACGGTTGGACTTGATCTGATCCGCGTTCACACCGAAGAGGTCCGGGGTTCGATACCCCGATCGCCCACCGCATTGCTGCAGGCCAGAGGCCATCCGGACGATGATCTGGGTGGCCTTTCTGCTTCCAGTGCCACCGTGCGCCGATGTCGGGTGGCTGTCGGAGAAGCCGTTCGGTTCTACTGATCCGCATGACATCGGACATTGCCACCCTGCGGACGTTGTTGAGGACCGACCTCTACCACCGGCTTCGACCGATGTCCGGCCGGGACCCGGAAGAGCGAGGCCGATCGGCCACTCCGGTGGAGCTCCTCTACGACCTCACCTACGTCATCGCATTCGCAGCTGCCGCGGAGGAGCTCGCGCACGGAGTGAGTCTGGGGCACCTCTGGCCGGCGCTCGGCGCGTACGCGTTTGCGATCTTCGCGGTGACCTGGGCGTGGATGAACTTCACCTGGTTCGCTTCGGCCTACGGCAATGACGATGCGATGTTCCGTGTCGCGACGCTCGTGCAGATGATCGGCGTTGTCATTCTCATCTTCGGTCTACCGGTCAGCTTCGAAGCGGCGGCGCATGGCGAGAGCCCCAACAACATGCTCATGGTGCTCGGTTACGTCGTCATGCGCGTACCTCTGATCGCATTGTGGTTGCGCGCTGCCCGGCAAGACCCGGCCCATCGGCGGATCGACACCGCCTACGCGGTCACCATCGCGATCGCCCAGGTCGCCTGGGTCCTGTCGGCGATCGCCGGTCTCACCACTGTCGTCACCGTCGCGATTCTCGTCCTGCTGGCGACCGCCGAGATGGTCGTGCCCATCATCCTGGAGCGACGGTTGGGCCGACCGCCATGGAATGCCGGTCACGTCGCCGAGCGCTTCAGCCTGCTCACCCTGATCGTGCTCGGCGAGGTCATCGCCGCAACCACCAGCGCGGTGACGGCACTGACCGGTGAGGATGGCTGGAGTCCAGCGGCAGTCGCGATCACGGCCTCGGGACTCGTTCTGGCAACAGCATTCTGGTGGGCGTACTTCCTCATACCGTCCCGCATCATTCTCGAGCGCTGGCCCGAACGCACCTATGCCTGGCGATACGCGCACCTGCCGATCTTCGGCGCGATCGCAGCGGTCGGCGCCGGCTTGCGGATCGCGGCGACCGCCGTCGCGGAACAGGAACTCTCCACCCTGCAGATTGCACTCGCACTGGCCATTCCGGTGGCGGCGGCTCCTGGCGGCCGTCGCCGTTCCGCTCTTCGCCGGCGCCACTGAACCCATCGACCTGGAGCAGACGGCTGACCTGACCATCCTGGCCGTCGTGGTCGGGCTGGTCGCTCTCGCCGCCCTCGTCGAGGTGGTCGGCCACGAGATGGTCGGCTACCGCCATACCCTGCGGGTCCTGGGGCGGGAGGATCCACGCCTGCAGGACATCGAGTCGTAGCGGTAGGTCCGGTACCCGGCCCGGCGCAGCGGGAGGATCTCCGCCGTGCAGGCGCGCACGCTCTGGCCTACTCGTCGTCCTCGGCGGTCAGCTCCGGCAGGTCCAGGACGGTGACGGCCATCCCGTACGGCAGGAACCGCACCTTGCGGGTGCTGTCGACGTTGTGCTTGTTCGCCCGCAGGGCGTCGAGTTCGGTGGCGTACACCTGCTCGATCTGTGCGCCGCCGCCGTCGTTCACGGTGTAGATCACCCACACGCCGTCGCCGGTCTCGCCGGTGGTGACCTGCTCGGGCACCGGCGTCGTCCGCCGCTGGCCGCCGAGCTGGTCGAACAGCACCGACCACCCAGGACGCTGACCGGAACCGCCGGCGCCACCGAGGCCGCCGGCGCCGCCGAGCAGCTTGCCGATCTCGCCGAGCGCTCCGCGCAGCTGATCGCTCGCTCCAGGGAACAGCCGGTCGAGGTCTTCAGGGTCGAATCCGAACGGGTCGTTGCTGGCCATGGCGGTCCTCCGGTTGGGATCGTTTGCCGCAACTCCCGCGGCACCTTCCAGTGTGCCCCGCGTGACGGGCGGGGCGCCGATTTTCGCTGTTTCGAGGCCGGGTGCTGGTCGAACAACTGGGTCGTCCGGGGGATCGGGCAGCGGTGCGTGACGACGATCTGGTTACCGTGGACGGATGTTGATTGCCGAGGACGTCCTCCTGCTCGCCGTCGACGATGCCACCGGAAAGGTGTCGCAGTGGGCGATGAATCTTGATTCCGCGCTGTCCGGGGCGGTGCTGATCGAGCTGGCGGTAGCCGGCCGGATACAGCTCGATCGCGACGGTCGGACCGCGAAGGTGGTGGTCGTCGATGCCGCGCCGACCGGGGATCCCGTTCTCGACCCGAGTCTGCAGAGTCTGGTCGACAAGGATCCGATGCGGCCCGAGTCGGCCATCGGCCGGGTCGGCAAGGGTCTGCGCGAGCGGCTGTACGCGTCGCTGGAGGCCAAGGGAACGCTGCGCCGCGAGTCGGGCAAGGTGCTCGGCATCTTCTCGACGACCCGCTGGCCGGCGGAGGATTCGGTCCACGAGGCCGGCACTCGGCAGCAGGTCACCAACGCGCTGTTGCTGGGACAGGACCCCGACGAGCGGGTGGCCGCGATCATCTCCGTGCTGGCGGCCGCGGACATGCTCAGAACGGTGGTCGACAAGAACGATGCCAAGACCGCCAAGCAGCGGGCCAAGGCGATCGCCGAGGGCAACTGGGCGGCGGACGGTGTGCGCAGCGCGATCCAGGAGATGCAGTTGGCGATCTCCGCGGCCGTGATGGTCAGCACGACCGTCGCCATCAGCGCCGGCACCAACTGATTCATCGACGTCGCCGGAGAAAGCCGCGCGAAACGTCACCCACGCTCGGACTAGCATCGGGCGTTCGGCAACACCCGCGTTGCCGCCCTGCCGTCCTGCCCGAGCCGGTCCTACCGAGCTCGCGTCCTACCTGAGGAGACCCCGTGTCCACCGCCCCCGCCGCCGCGCCCATCTCGAGCGTGAAGATCGCGGCGGGCACGACTGCCGGCGCGGCGATCCGGGAAGCCGGCCTGCCGACCAGTGGACCGCAGGCGATCGTCGTCGTCCGGGACGTCCACGGAACCCTCCGGGACCTCACCTGGTCGCCGAGCGAACCGACCGACGCTGAGCCGGTCGCGGCCGACACCGAGGACGGTCGCTCCGTGATCCGGCACTCGGCGGCGCACGTGTTGGCGCAGGCGGTGCAGGACAAGTTCCCGGATGCCAAACTCGGCATCGGTCCGCCGATCCGCGACGGCTTCTACTACGACTTCGACGTGGCCACTCCGTTCACCCCGGAGGATCTGACCGACCTCGACAAGCGCATGCGCAAGATCATCAAGTCCGGTCAGCGGTTCTCCCGGCGGGTGGTCGCGTCGATCGACGACGCCAAGGCCGAGCTGGCGACCGAGCCCTACAAGCTCGAACTGGTGGACCTCAAGTCCGAGGTCGCCGGCACCGGCGACGCCGAGGAGAGCGTGGAGGTCGGCGCCGGCGAGCTGACCATCTACGACAACCTGCACTCGCACACCGGGGAGCGGGTCTGGGGCGACCTGTGCCGCGGACCGCACGTGCCGACCACCCGGTACATCCCGGCGTTCCAGCTGACCCGCTCGGCGGCCGCCTACTGGCGGGGTAACCAGGCGAATCCGCAGCTGCAGCGGATCTACGGCACCGCCTGGGAATCCGCCGAGGCGATGGACGCCTACCTGCAACGGCTCGCCGAGGCGGAACGGCGCGACCACCGCAAGCTCGGCACCGAGCTCGACCTGTTCAGCTTCCCGGACGAGCTCGGCTCGGGGCTCGCGGTGTTCCATCCCAAGGGCGGGATCCTGCGCCGAGAGCTCGAGGGCTACGTCCGGCAACGCCACATCGACGAGGGCTTCGACTTCGTCAACACCCCGCACATCAGCAAGGAGGGTCTCTTCCACACCTCCGGGCACCTGCCGTACTACGCGGACGGCATGTTCCCGCCGATGGAGATGGAGGGGAGCAAGTACTACCTCAAGGCCATGAACTGCCCGATGCACAACCTGATCTTCCGGTCCCGCGGCCGCTCGTACCGCGAGCTTCCGCTGCGGCTCTTCGAGTTCGGCAGCGTCTACCGCAACGAGCTGTCCGGCGTGGTCCACGGGTTGACCAGGGTGCGCGGGATGACCCAGGACGACTCGCATTCGTACTGCACCCCCGAGCAGGCGCCGGAGGAGATCGCGAAGCTGCTGCGGTTCGTCCTCGGCCTGCTCAGCGACTTCGGCCTCGACGACTTCTACCTGGAGCTCTCGACCCGAGACCCGTTGTCGGACAAGTTCATCGGCTCCGATGAGGAGTGGGAGGTGGCCACCGCCGTGCTGGAACGGGTGGCCACCGAATCCGGCCTGGAGCTGGTCGCCGACCCTGGGGGCGCCGCCTACTACGGGCCCAAGATCTCCATCCAGTGCCGGGACGCCATCGGCCGCACCTGGCAGATGTCGACCATTCAGTACGACTTCAACCAGCCGGCCCGGTTCGGCCTGGAATACCAGTCGGCCGACGGCACCCGGCAGCAGCCGGTGATGATCCACTCGGCCAAGTTCGGCTCGATCGAACGGTTCATCGGCGTGCTCACCGAGCACTACGCCGGGGCCTTCCCGGCCTGGCTGGCGCCGGTCCAGGTGGTCGGCATCCCGGTCGCCGATGCCTTCGGTGATCATCTGGAAGCCGTGAACCGGGAGTTGCGCGGACGCGGGATCAGGTCCGAGGTGGACCACTCGGACGACCGGATGCAGAAGAAGATCCGCACCCACACCACCGGAAAGGTGCCGTTCCTGCTGCTGGCCGGCGCGAAGGACGTCGAGGCGGGGGCGGTGTCGTTCCGCTTCCGGGACGGCACCCAGATCAACGGCGTGCCCGTCGCACAGGCTGTCGACGCGATCGATGGCTGGATCTTGAGCCGGTCCAACACCTCGCCGACCGCGGCGGAGTTCAGCGACCTGGTTCCGCCGGTGGAGTCCACCGAAGAGGAGCCTCACGGCGCTGAACCCGGGCAGGAGTCGGCGGGTGGCTGACGGCCCGGATCTGGTGCAGCAGAAGGGAATCGGGATTCCCGACCACCTGCAGCGGTTGTGGACCCCGCACCGGATGGCGTACGTCACGGGCGGGTCCGGCACCGACAAGGCCGATGACGACGCTCCGGACAACCGTTGCCCGTTCTGCCGGATCCCGACCCTGTCGGACGAGGACGGGCTGATCGTCGCGCGCGGTGAGCACGTCTATGCCGTACTGAACCTGTTCCCGTACAACCCTGGTCATTTGATGGTCGTGCCGTTCCGGCACATGCCCGACTACACCGATCTGGACGGGGCCGAACTCGGCGAGTTCAGCGTGTTCACCCGGCATGCCCTCGAGACCATTCGCTCGGTGAGTGCGCCGCACGGGTTCAACCTGGGGATCAACGCCGGGTCGGCGGCCGGCGCCGGCATCGCCGAGCACCTGCACCAGCACGTCGTGCCCCGATGGGGCGGCGATTCGAACTTCATGCCGGTGATCGGCCAGACGAAGGTACTGCCGCAGTTGCTGGCCGACACCCGCCGCCTGCTGGCGCAGGCCTGGTGACGTCGCGCGCCGGGTGACCGGATCCGCCCTCGTTCGCCGCTATCGTTGGATCCGCTGACCCACCTGCCCGCTGTCCCACCACCTGCCCACCTCGACGAGTGCTTCTCACCGCGGACCGCCGTGAGGGCCCTACCGGACGGATCTCGATGCTGAACTCCCTCGCCCGGTCGTCGGTGAGCAAGGTCACCGACCCGATCGGCAGGGGTCTGCTCAAGGCCGGCATGAGCCCGGACCTGGTGACCGTGATCGGCACCGTCGGCGTCGTCGCCGGGTCCGTTGCGCTGCTGGCCCCGGGTTACCTGTTCTGGGGCTGCATGGTGGTCACGCTGTTCGTGCTCGCCGACCTGGTCGACGGCGCGATGGCCAGGGCCCGCGGGTACGGGACGGACTTCGGGGTGGTGCTGGACGCCTCCTGCGACCGGATCGCCGACGGTGCGCTGTTCGGCGCGCTCGCGTTCTACGCGTTCTCCTCCGATCAGAAATGGCTGGGCATCGCCACGCTGATCTGCCTGGTCACCGGCCAGGTGATCTCGTACGTCAAGGCGCGGGCGGACTCGGTCGGGCTGATCATCGGCGGCGCCCTGGCCGAACGGGCCGAGCGCAACGTGCTCGGGTTGGTCGGCGCCGGCCTGGCCGGGCTTGGCGTGCCGCATGCGCTCGATGTCTGCCTGTGGGTGTTGGCGGTGGCCGGCCTGGTCACCGTGGTCCAACGACTGGTCCAGGTCCGCCGCGCCGCGGTCAAGGCTGCAGCCGACACCAGCAACAACCGGGGCACCGGACGCCCCGCGCTGTGAGCGGCACCGCGGATCGGCTCACCGACCTCGGATTCGGGGCAGGTTGGTCGCTGGCCAAGAACCTGCCCGATCCGGTCGCCGACCGGATCTTCCGGCAGGCGGCCGACACCGCGTTCCGGCGACGTGGGCCGAGCGTCGTGCAGTTGGCCAAGAACCTGCACCGGGTGCTGGGGAATCAGTCGACGCCCGCCTCGCTCTCCGCCGTCGTCCAGGCCGGGATGCGCTCGTACGCCAGGTACTGGAAGGAGACCTTCCGGCTGCCCGCGATGGATCACGACGAGGTCTTCGAGCAGGTGGAGGCCGGGACGATCGGCGCCGAGCACATCGACCGGGCCCTCGAGCAGGGCAAGGGCGTCATGCTGGTGGTCACCCACTCGGGCAACTGGGATGTGGCCGGGATGTGGGTCACCCGCCGCTGGGGGACGATGACCACCGTGGTCGAACGGCTCAAACCCGAGTCCCTGTACGAGAAGTTCGTCGCCTACCGGGAGTCGCTGGGGATGGAGATCCTGCCGCTGACCGGGGGAAAGGGTCCGTCCCAGGTGCTCCGCGAGCGACTGACGAACGGCGGGATCATCGCGCTGGTCGGCGACCGCGACCTGTCCGCCAGCGGGGTTCCGGTGTCGTTCTTCGGGGAGACCGCAACAATGCCGCCCGGTCCGGCCATGCTCGCCGCGCTGACCGATTCGTACCTGTGCCCGACGAACCTGAGCTTCACCGACCGCGGCTGGGCGCAGCACATCCACCCGCCGTTGGAGCTGCCCGGAACCCGTCTGGCACAACAGGTCCGCGGCGGCACCCAGCAGATCGCCGAGATCTTCGAACGCGGGATCACCGAGCACCCGGCCGACTGGCACATGTTGCAGCGGCTGTGGCCCGCCGACGCGAATCGGCCGGCCCGGTGAGGGTCGGCCTGGTCTGCCCGTACTCCTTCGATGTTCCCGGGGGAGTGCAGGCCCACGTCGCGGACCTGGCCCGCACGCTGATCGGGATGGGGCACCACGTCTCGGTGCTGGCACCCGGTGACGACAGCGAGGGAGCGGTCGAGTTCCCGGAGTTCGTGGTGCCGTCCGGTCGCAGCGTGCCGATCCCGTACAACGGCTCGGTCGCCCGGCTCTCGTTCGGGCCGGTCTCCTACACCAAGGTCCGCAAGTGGATCCGGGCCGGCAATTTCGACGTGCTGCACGTCCACGAGCCGGTGGCACCCAGCCTGTCGCTGATCGCGCTGGTGGTCGCCGACGGGCCGATCGTCGCCACCTTCCACACCGCCAACCCACGGTCCCGCTGGCTCAACGCCTTCCAGGGCGTCCTGCAGCCGTTCATGGAGAAGATCACCGGCCGGATCGCGGTCAGTGAGCTGGCCCGGCAGGTCCAGGTGGAGCATCTCGGCGGGGATGCGGTGATCATCCCCAACGGGGTCGACGTGAAGTTCTTCGCGGACGCGAGTCCGCTGCCGGGATATCCGCGAACCGGCGGCACCATCGGCTTCGTCGGCCGCTACGACGAATCACGCAAGGGCATGGCCGTCCTGCTCGATGCCCTGAGACTGATGGTGCCGCTGCGTCCCGAGCTGCGTCTGGTGGTCGCCGGCAGCGGTGATGAGAAGGACCTGCGGGAGCTCGCGGGGCCCGAGTTGGCCGGTGCGCTGCGCTTCCTCGGCCGGGTGTCCGACCCCGACAAGGCCTCGATGCTGCGGTCGCTGGACATCTACTGCGCGCCGAACATCGGCGGCGAGAGCTTCGGGATCATCCTCACCGAGGCGATGAGTGCCGGCACTCCGGTGGTGGCCAGTGACCTGGACGCATTCCGCCGGGTACTGGACAACGGCATCGCCGGCGTCCTGAGCCCGGTCGGTGACGCACCGGCCCTGGCCAGGGCACTGTCGGCGGTACTGGACGATCCCGGCAGGCGGGCCGTGCTCGCCGCGCAGGGCCGCCGGGTGGTCGCCGCCTATGACTGGCCGGTGGTCGCCGCCACCGTGGTCAAGGTCTACGAAACGGTTGTCGCCGCCGATCCCCGGGCCGTCGTCGAAGCGGATTGACGGTCGTCCCGCCGTCGACAGCTGGCCGCCGTACCACCAAACTCCTGGAAATCAACGAGTGATTTCGGGCACCCTGGTCGCCTGATCCGGTGAAAGCCCTGATGGTTCCGGCCGCCCGGCGTGGGATTCTGATCCCGGACCCGGCGCCTGCCGTCGCCATCGCAGAGGAGGAACGATGACCACCGCTGTTGTCGTCGTTCTGGTGGTGTTGCTGCTCTTCGCGGCGTTGCGGCTGTGGATCACGGCCAATCGCCTGGACCGGCTGCACGTCCGCACGGAGGCGGCCTGGTCGGCCCTGGAGGGCGCGCTGGCCCGGCGGGTCGTCGCGACCAGGGCGGTGGCGGCGGCCGGCGTGTGGCAGCACCCCGAATCCGATGAGCTGCGCCGGCTGGCCGACGTCGCCGATCGCGCCGACCGGGCGCACCGCGCCGACGCCGAGAACGATCTCTCTCGGGCCCTGTCGGCCATCCCGGCGGCGTCCGACCCCGATCTGGCCGCCGAGCTCGTCGACGCGGGTGAGCGGGTGGTGTTGGCCCGCCGGTTCTACAACGACGCGGTCCGCGACACCCGCGCCCTGCGCGCCGTGCTGTTCACCCGGATCTTCGGGCTGGCCGGCCGAGCCGCGCTGCCGGACTATTTCGAGATCGCCGAGTACCCGGCACGACCGTCCCTGCTGACCAGGACCGCAGCGAGGGTGGTGTTGCTCGATCCCGCCGATCGGGTGTTACTCCTGTCCGGCACCGATCCGCAGGTGGATTCGAAGTGGTGGATCACCCCAGGAGGTGGAGTCGAGACCGGTGAGGAGCTCGCCGACACCGCCCGCCGGGAACTCGCCGAAGAGACCGGCCTGCGACTCGCCGAGGACGAGCTCATCGGACCGATCTGGCGACGGGTGGCGCGGTTCACCTTCACCGGGGTCGAGTACGAACAGACCGAGTTCTATTTCGTCGGTCGCAGCTCGATCGACGACGGTCGGCGCCCTGACGCGGTCGCGGCGACGACGCCGCCGGTGGGTGGCGCGGCCGTCGATCCGTCGCTCGGTTCGGCGTCTCCGGCAGATCTCCTGGAGGACCAGCTGGACGTGTCCGGCCACACAGACCTGGAACGGCTGACGCTGACCGGTCACCGGTGGTGGACTGCCGAGGACCTGACGACCACCGACGAGCTGGTCTATCCGGTCGAACTGGCCCAGCGGCTGCCCGAGGTGCTGGCCTCGTTGCGATCCGGCAGCGTCCCGGAGCTGGTCGTCGAGGTCAACTGACCTCGCCAGCGGGTCAGTATCGCGCCCTCGCCGCGGTCCGGATCACGCCATGGCGTCCGATCGGCAACGAAAAGCCGCCACCCCGGCGGGTTGCCACCGTGACCAGGAGCGCTGGGCCTAGCGTTGTCGAGCCGCCTGACCCCACCGACGGGGCGCGAGCGCGCGCCTTGGAGGAACTGTGAAGCGTCTGCATCGCGCGATGGGTGCGGTTGGCATTTCCCTGTTGCTGGTCGTCGCGGGTTGCTCATCGGGCAGCGATACCGCCGTCAGCACCACTCCGGTCAGCTCATCGGCGCAACCCTCGCCGTCGACCAAGGCCAGCCAGACACCCAGCCCGACGCCGGAGCCGACGCCCACCCCGGAGCCACCGCCCCCGCCTCCCCCCACGGATCCGCTGATCGGCGGAGACCTGTTGCAGGGCCCGGTGATCGCCGTGAAGATCGACAACACCTCGGCCGGATTCCCACAGTACGGCGTCTCGGATGCCGACCTGGTGTTCGTCGAGCAGGTCGAAGGCGGCCTGACCCGGCTGATGGCCGTTTACCACAGCAACCTGCCCACCGAGGTGGGCGCGGTCCGCAGCGTGCGCACCACCGATGCCGAGCTGCTGCCGGTGTTCGGCACGCCGGCGTTGGTCTTCTCCGGCGGCGCCGGAGTGCCGCTGGCAGCATTGGCCAACACCCCGGTCGTCCCGGTCTCGCAGGACGACGGGGGACCGGGCTTCTGGCGGTCGGACGCCGCTCCCGCTCCGTACAACCTGCACAGCAACCTGCAGTCGGTCGTCGGCACGGTGAACGGCATCAGCCAGCCCAACAACATCGGCCTGGTGTTCGCCGCCAGTGACCCGCGGGTCGATGCCGCACCAGCGGCGACCTCGATGTCGGTGCAGTACGAGGCCGCCAGGGTGGAGTTCGGCCAGGAGAACGGCCGTTACCGGCTGATCCGGAACGGCGAAGGGGAGTCGGATGCCAGTGGCGCGCCGGTGCTCACCGACAATGTGGTGTTCATGACGGTCGGCTTCGAGCCGGACGGCGAGTTCGACTCCGTCGGCTCGCCATCGTTCATTTCGCACACCGTCGGCAACGGCACGTTCACTCTGTTCCGGGACGGCCACGCGATCAGCGGGAGCTGGAGCCGGGCAGCGCCGGATCAGCCGTTCCAGTTCCTCGACGCCTCGGGGCAGCCGGCACCGTTCAAGCCGGGCAAGAGCTGGGTGGCACTGGTGCCGCCGACGGCGTCGATCGGCGCTTCCTGACCCACGACGAACGCGGTATTTCGACCCTGGCGCCCGAGTAGAATTCCGCTCGTAGCGCGACCGTCGCCGTCGGTGACGGCCCTCGAGAACCTTCTCGGGACACGGTCGCCGTGAACAGTCGTCGGCGGTCGGCCGGCGACGTCATCCGTTGAGGAGCCAGTGCCGTGTCCGCGCCCACCAGCCCGCAGGTCGAATCGTCCAGCCCCACCGAATCGCTGACCACCACGGGCACCGCCCGGGTGAAGCGCGGGATGGCCGAGATGCTCAAGGGCGGGGTGATCATGGATGTGGTCACCGCCGACCAGGCCAAGATCGCCGAGGACGCCGGCGCCGTCGCGGTGATGGCCCTGGAACGGGTGCCCGCGGACATCCGCGCGCAGGGTGGCGTCTCCCGGATGAGTGACCCGGACATGATCGACGGGATCATCGCTGCGGTGTCGATCCCGGTGATGGCCAAGGCTCGGATCGGTCATTTCGTCGAGGCCCAGGTGTTGCAGTCGCTCGGCGTGGACTACGTCGACGAGTCCGAGGTGCTCACCCCGGCCGATTACGCCCACCACATCGACAAGTGGTCGTTCACCGTGCCCTTCGTCTGCGGGGCGACGAACCTGGGTGAGGCGCTGCGCCGGATCACCGAGGGCGCGGCGATGATCCGTTCCAAGGGCGAGGCCGGCACCGGCGACGTCTCCAACGCGGTGACCCACATGCGGACCATCGGCGGAGAGATCCGCCGGTTGACCTCGCTGTCGCCGGACGAGTTGTACGCGGCCGCCAAGGAGCTGCAGGCGCCCTACGACCTGGTCGCCGAGGTCGCCGCGCTGGGCAAACTGCCGGTGGTGATGTTCACCGCCGGCGGGATCGCCACGCCGGCCGACGCCGCGATGATGATGCAGCTCGGCGCCGAAGGGGTCTTCGTCGGGTCCGGCATCTTCAAGTCCGGCAACCCCGCAGCCAGGGCCGAGGCGATCGTGAAGGCGACCACCTTCTACGACGATCCGGACGTCCTGGCCAAGGTGTCCCGCGGGCTCGGGGAGGCCATGGTCGGCATCAACGTCGACGACATTCCACAGCCGCATCGACTTGCCGAACGCGGTTGGTGACGGCGTAGAAAGGCCGGAGGCCGCCGGCGCCGACTCGTTGGGCATGTCGGGTGCGGCAATATCGCCGCCGCATCGACTTGCCGAACGCGGTTGGTGACGGCGTAGAAAGGCCGGAGGCCGCCGGCGCCGACCCGTTGGGCATGTCGGGTGCGGCAATATCGCCGCCGCATCGGTTGGCTGAGCGCGGCTGGTAGACGGCGCTGCCGGACGGCCGACGAGGCCGCCCGGGACGCATCCAACGTTGACCGCTGTCCTTGCGGTAGCTGAGTACAGAGTCTAGACTCAGGACTGTGATGGACAGTGTGGCCGAGGTGCTCGATGTGGTCGGCGAGCGATGGGCGTTGCTGGTGGTGCGCGAGGTTTCGATTGGGCTCCGCCGGTTCGACGAGATCCAGGCGGCGATCGGTGCACCGAGAACGGTCTTGGCAGACCGACTTCGCCGATTGACGTCGGCCGGCATCCTGGCCACCCGGAACTACCAGGTGCCGGGCGCCCGGGCCCGATCGGAGTACACCCTGACCGACGCCGGGCTCGACCTGCTGCCGGTGCTGTCGGCGCTGTCGGACTGGGGGGAGCGGCACATCGGCACCGGTGGCGAGCTGCCGACCATCGTCTACCGACACGGCGGCTGTGGTGGTCGGGTGACCGCGACGCTGCAGTGTGAGTGTGGCGACTTCGCCCAACCCGGCGGCAGATTGCTCGCCGAGGTCAATCGCTGATCGCCAGTTTCAACAGACCCCCGAACTCGAATCAGGAGAGCACATGTCACTCAACCCGACCACCGATGCCGACTTCGCGCAGGACGTCCTGGCCAGTCCCTTGCCGGTTCTCGTCGACTTCACCGCGGCGTGGTGCCCGCCGTGCGTGATGATCGCACCGGTCCTCGAGCGGATCGCCGGTGATGAGGCAGACCGGTTGCGCGTGGTGTCGCTCGATGTCGACGCCAATCCGGTCACCACCTCGACCTACAAGGTCATGGGGATGCCGACGCTGGCGCTGTTCGTCGACGGCGAGATTGTCGTGCAGTTCATGGGTGCCAAGCCGCGGGCCGCCATCCTGGCCCAGCTCGAGCCGCATCTCGGCCACCGGTCGGCCGTCAGCACCACCCGGTCCTGACATCGCCTGCTCAGGAACGGTTCTGACGTCCATCCGTGACGCCCGACTCAGTTGGTTCCTCCCACGGCAGGAAAACGCTCGTCGCCACCACCGAGAAGTACTCGCCCCACCGGTCCTGACCGGAGCCCGAACGATTGGACGAACAACAGGGCCGAGTATCCGAAGATCGCAGCGATCAGCCAGCCCAGCAGGCTGGGGGAGAACGAGAACACTTTCGAGATTCCGTGCAACACATCGGAATAGTCGACATCCCAACCGATCTGGGAGGCGAGCGGGCGGAGCAGGGTCAGGTCGTTGTCAAAGGCTGCGCGCAGTCGGGCATCCGATTCCCGGAAGCGGAGGCCGACGACACCCAGGGCGAGTAGGGCGAGGCCGCGCACCAGTCGCTACACGGCCAGCAACCGCTGGAAGGCGAGGTCTCGGAGCCTGCGCCCGCGCGGTACTTCGGGCGCCCGGTCGGCCGGGCCGGAACCTCGCGGCGCGCCAATGACGAAGTCCCCGCAACGCAGGCATCGCCAGGCGTCGCCGGCCGGAGTGCTGACCTTCAGTCGCGCGCGCAGGTCCGGCTCGTCGGGCGCGTAGGTCTGATGACCGCGGCGTCCACATACGCGCAGGCTCCAGTCCACGGCCGGCAGGCTAGTCGCCCCGGCGCACGCCTCCGTCTCGCCCCGATTCGCTACCCTGCCGACATCGGGCCGGGCTCGACAAGCTGACGCCGAGTGGAGGTTCCAGGGTGACCAACAAGTCGTACATCGTCACGCTGGCCGTGCCGACGGAGGAGTTCCGCCGGACCCTCGCCGAGGTGATCCCCGACGCCACTGTGCTGCGCGAGCTTTCCCGGAACCGGGTGGTGGTGCTCGTCCCCGCGACCTCGGCGGATGCGCTGCCCACGGTTGCCGGGATCACCGCAGTCGCCCCGGACGAGCTTGCGAAGAAGCTGCGTCCGGGGCGACGGGGCGATTCGTGAGCTACTTGCGGTTGACCGTGATGTTCTCGACGTCGACGGTCTGACCCGGAACCGCGGGCGAGGTCATCGTCGTCGTCACCTGCCCGACGCCCTGGGTCGCGCCCACGACGGTCAGCGAGTAGGTGGCACTCTGACCGGGCACTGCGGGACTGCTGGTGATCTCCAGATCCCCGGTGGGAGGCCCGTCAATGTGGGCACCGCCGGAACCGTCACTGTTCTCGGCACCAATGGCCAGCGGATTGCTGAGAGTCGGTCCGGGCATATTGCTCGGGTCGTAGTTGAAGGTGATGTCCTGCTCGCCGTTCAGTCCGATCCAGGTTTGGAACACTTTGAGTTGAGTCTTGCCGTATTCGAAGACCCGCCATTCGAAGACAATCCACTTCTGTCCGCCGGTACCTGACAACGTTGCGGCATACAGACCGGGAGCGCCAGTACCGTTGAGATCAGACCAATACGGCGCCAGCACATTGTTCGGCCGAACCGGATTCGGCAGGGCTTGCGGTTGGCAGCAGACGTTGTCGGCGGCGGTCATCCCACCGACCACCAGGTATCCGTTCGAATCCACCCCGATCCGGGTGTAGGGCTGGCCCGCGTAGACGAACGACGGGACATTGAAATTCAGGAACTGCTCGTCGCCAAGGGGCGTTGGTGCCACTCCCAACTTGTCGAGTGCGAGGTACCCGGCTCCGGTGGGTGCGATAGCCGGCTTGCCGGGCTTGTTGCCGGCCAGAACGACATTCTCCAGCTTGACGCCGGTGGTGCCGTCCTTGACGGCCGGCGGCTTCACGCCGGTGATTCGCAACTTGTTCGACACCGCGGTCTTCAGGTCGACCTCGGTATCGCCGCTTCCGGTGTTGGTGGCGGTGACGGTGCACGTCGACTCGGTCAAGGGACGCAGGGTGATCGTCGTCGGCGCGCAGGCGGTGTCCAGCGATACCGAGCCCTGGGCCTTGGTGAAGCCCACCGGCAGATGCAGGTCGCGGTTGCCGGTCAGCTCGTCCAGATCGACCTGCCCGAAGTACCAGGTCGCGTCCTGCGGGCTGGTGTCGGCCGGGTCCACGGGCAGCTTGACCCCATTGACCGTGATGGTCAGCTTCACCGACTCCCCTGGTCGCAGGGTGAAGTTCTTCGGAGTCACCGAGATCGTGGCGCCGTCCGGGGCGGTGGCCGACGCCCGGTAGCGGACCCGCTGGTCGGTCGCGTTGGTGGCGGTTCTGGTGGTGGTGATCGTCCCGGCCAGTTTCGGCACGTAGATGGACGGTGTGTTCAGGTTGATGTCGGCTTCCTGATTCATCCCGGCGTCCAGGAAGTCACGCGCCACCACGTCGAAGGTCAGGCCCGGATCGCCGGCCTTGGTCAGGTCGATCCGTCCGGACCCGAGATCCAGCGGATCCGCCGGGGTCTTGAGGTCCTCCTTGACCACCGCGGTGGTCGCTGTCGTCATCAACGCCGACTTGATCTGTCCCGGCGTCCATTTCGGGTGCAGGGAGGCCAGCAGCGCGGCCGAGCCGGCCACGTGCGGCGACGACATCGAGGTGCCGGCGATCGCCTGGAAGTACTGGCCGGGCGGGCCTTCGAGCGGGCTCTCCGGCGTAGGTGTGTGGCCGGCCAGGATCTCCACTCCGGGCGCGGTGACGTCGGGCTTGAGCCAGTTGCCGGCCGGTCCCCGTGAGGAGAACGCGGCCATCACATCGCCCTGACCGGTCGCCGCGACACCGGCGGTGAAGCTCGCGGTGGCGTCGGGATGGGCTTTCAGGAACGCGAGGAACTGGGTGCCGTCGGCCAGATGAACCGTTGGCAGCCAATGGTTGTCGGTCTCGATGTCGGCCAGGGTCGGGTTGTAGAGCACCATCCCGACGGCACCGCCGGCCAGCACGTTGACACCCTTGTCGACCCGGGCGTTGCCGCCCCGCTCGCAGGCAACGATCTTGCCGGTAAAGGTGCCGGCCGGCGCCGGCGCGTCGCAGCGCACCTTGCCGTAGGGAGCGTCACCGGCCCAGGCCAGCGGAGAGCTCGGTGCTCCCGCGGTGATCGACGCGCCGGTGGCGGTGAAGGTCTGGCCACCACCCTGAACGGTCAGCGTGGATTCGAACGCTCGCTGCTGGGTGGAGGCCGCAACCGTGGTCACCCAGGGGCTCAGATGGTTGGCGGTGGCGGCGCCGGGTCCGTCATTGCCTGCGGAGGCGGCGACGAAAACCCCTGCGGCGTAGGCGTCGAAGAACGCCAGCTCGACAGGATCGGTGAACGGCTGGGTACCACCGGAGATCGAGAAGTTGATCACGTCGACACCGTCGCGGATGGCCTGCTCGACCGCGCTCACCGAATCTGAGGGGTAGCAGCCTTCTGCGCCGCAGACCTTGTAGACGGCGACGTGCGCACCGGGTGCGATGCCGTGCACGGCGCCGCGATCGACACCCAGGACAACGGCATTGGCCACCGGGCTGCCGGCGCTGGTCGTTGCGGTGTGGGTGCCGTGACCATTGCTGTCCCTCGCGGAATCGGCGTAGGTCTCCTCGTCGGGATACTGCTTGTTGTAGGTGTCGAGGAATGGTTCACCGGAAATCAATTTGTCGTTGCAAACGAATACATCCGCTTCCGGCGTCAAGGGATTGTCGCCGAAGTTGCAGGTTCGGGGCGTGCCATCGGCTTTCGTCGGCGGAGCACCGATACCCGGGTCGGCGAACGAGGGATGCTCCGGCCACGCCCCGGAGTCCAGGACACCGACGATGGCTCCGTCGCCGGCCGTTCCGTCCTCTTTGCCCAGTGCCTTGTAGACGGTGGGCGCACCGATGAAGCCCGGGCTGGAGTCGGTCAACAGCTGATTGGGCTCGTCGGCCTGGACGGCCACCACCCCGGGCAGTTTGAGCAGGTTCTTGGCCTGGTCGGCCGGAACCGACACCGCGACACCGCCGAAAACCGTGCGAAGCCGGCTACCGACCGCCGCGTTGGGAATGGTCGCGGTCAGCTCGTTGACGAAGGCATCCTCGACGCCGGAGATGTAGGACTCGTACTGCTGCACGGCCTCGGTGTTCTCGTCGAGGGCCTGAGCGGTGGTCGCCGGGCTCGTCGGCTGCAGGTTGTCGACCCCGCCGGAGTAGGTGGCGACCGAGTCGTAATCGAGCTTGACCAGCAGCGGGACCTGCTCGGTACCGGTCGCCTCCAGCACGGCCGGATCGCTCTGCGCCAACCGGCTGGTGGTCGCCTTGCCGCCGGACTCGTCGTCCGAACTGGTCAATCCCTGGCCGGTGAGATCGCCCGGATCCACCGGCGCGGCGGTGGCCGAACTGACCGGCGCCATCGCCAGCACCAGGGCGATTGCCGAGGCTGCGCCGACCAGTCTCCAAGGCCGCCGCGAGAGTCCCACAGTGGTGCGTACCGACATGCTGATCCAACCCCGCCCTGCGCCGCCATGGCTGCTCAAGCGCGGACATTAGCCGCCGTTCACCGACGCTGGAACTCCGCCAAACTGATGACGCTGTCGCCCAATCCCTCACGCGCCGTGACTGTAGTTGTCGGTGCGGTCGGTAAGTTTTCGACCGATTGACCATTCTCCACTTTCGCCCGCGAATTGCGCTCTGCCGAATGAGGTGCCCGGTGATCACCGATGGAGGCGAAAGGATCCGAATCCGGCCAATGCAATTCGACCGGGGCCCGATGACGACGCATTCCTGTGCTGTACCTGTGCAGGCAATTCCAGAATTCGTTAGCGGGACTGCGCGAGAATCCCTCCGACCGCTATCGAATGATCAGTGATGTTCGTCCTGCCGGCCGAGGGTGGACTCGGGAGCGGCGCCGGGACGGGTCCACTGCGGCGCCGGACGACCTGTCCCGCCCCAGGTGGCGTTCCCGTCCGCGTCCGTGCGCCAGTACCAGCAGGCCTGGCCGCGCGCGGACGGATCCCCCTCCAGGACCTGGCCGATCACCGGCCAGCCCTCGGGGTTGTCCTCCCAGGCCTCACCTCGACCGTAGGGCGTCATGTCGAGCAGACCGAAGGATCCGTTGGCCACCTCGTTACCCCGGCCGGTCGTCGTATAGGTGAGGAACACCCGGTCACCGTCGCGCAGGAAGCAGGTGAAGTGGCCCATTTCGCCGCCGACCGGTGCGTCGAGTCCCCGCACCGAGTACCAGGGCTGGGTGTATCCCATGAACTCGACGAAGGGGGCGACCTCTTCCCACGGGCCCGTGGTCAGGACGGCGAACGAGACGCCACGGGCGTTGAGGTAGACCGCATCCTTCGCGTGCCAGGCAGCGGTGGTGCATCCCTCGCACTGTCCCTGGTGCGGTGCTCCGTCCCACCACATGTGTTGGTAGACCATGAGTTCGTTGCGGCCCTGGAAAAGGTCGAGGAAGGGCACGGGGCCGTCGGGGCCGACAACCTCCACCGTTCCGTCGATCTCCACCATCGGCAGCCGGCGACGGGCCGCGGCGATGGCGTCGCCGGCGTGGGTGTGGGCCTTCTCGCGCACCAGCAACTCGTCCCGTGCGGCCTGCCAGGTGGCCAGGTCGACCACGGGCGGGCGTCCTTTCTGTTGGGTGGTGGTGTCCTCCGGGGCGGTGGTCATGGTGTCCTCCGTGCTGATCTGCGGACGGCTGGTGTCTAGGGCGGACAGCCTCGTAGGCCGTCCGGCAACGGTCACCAGAACAGACGCGCGTCACAGCTGGAACTCATCGCGCCGGACGACTCGAATTGCCGACGCAGCATCAGCCGGCCAACAGGGACAGCGCCGGTTGCGGCGCCGCGTCGGGACCGAGGCCCGCGTGGCGTCGCCCGCCGGGGCCGATCGTGAAGTGCCGCAGGATGTCTGCGGCCGGAACGACGGACATCGATGACGCCCGGTGGCGCGGCACCCTTCCGGTGACGATCTGCCGGAGGGCATCGACGGCCTGCTCGACATCCTCGATCGAGTTGTACAGATAGAAGCTGAGCCGGCAGCTGGCGGCGGGATCGAGGCCGAGTTCGCGGTGGGCCAGGGTGGCGCAATGGCAGCCCGCGCGTGACTCCACCCCGGCGTCGTTGAGCCGCTCGGCGATCTCGAACGGGTTGCGACCGGCCACATTGAACGCGACCAGCGGGGAGCGGTGGTGCTCCACCGACGGTCCGTAGATCGTGATGCCGGGGATGCTGCCCAGTGCATGCATGGCGAAATCGGTGAGCTGGCGGGTGTGGTCTTCGATGGCGGTCATGGTGGCGGCGACGGCATCCGCCGGAATCGGCACCCGGCTGCGGAAGTAGATCGGCGGACCGGCGACCCCCACCAGGTCCACGGCATAGCGCAGTGCCTGCGCAGAGGCGATCACCCCGAGGATGTTCGGGGTACCCGCGGAGTATTTCCACGGGAGTTCGTTGTAGGCAACGGCATCCGCACTGACCTGCCCCTCGGCGATCATGTCGCCGCCGTAGAGGAACGGCAGCGAGTTCTGCAGTAGGTGCTCCTTCGCATAGAGAATGCCGACGCCGAACGGCGCCATGAACTTGTGGAACGAGAACGACAGATAGTCGACGTCCATTGCCCGGACGTCGATGTGGTTGCTCGGGACGAGCTGCGCACCGTCCACCAGCAGCCTGGACCGGAGTTCACCATCGGGCTGCGGATACCCGCTGCCGTCGGCGATCTCACGGATTTGCGCCAGATCCGGCTTGGTGCCCAGGAAGTTCGACGCGCCGGTGCAACAGAGCAGCTTCGTCCGCTCGTCCACCAGCGATCGAAGGTGCTCGAGATCGAGTTGACCGGTCTCGTGATCGAACCGCGCGATCCGCAGCTCCACCCGCCGACCGAGTCGGGGCAGGATCTCGCGGCAGAGTGCATGCCAGGGAACGAAGTTCGAGTTGTGCTCCAGCATCGTGGTGACGATGTTGTCGCCGTCACGGAACTCGGTGAGCAGCGAGTACATCACCGCGTTGTGCGCCTCGGTGGTGTTCCGGTAGGTCGCAATGCACCGGCGGCTGGGTGCGTTCAGCCAACCGGCGATCGTGTCGAACGATTCCTCGAACAGCTCGGTCGTCCGCCTCGATGCGCTCGACTGGCCGCGGTGCACGTTCTCATACGACGGAACCAGGCTGCGGTACAGGTCCAACAATTGGCGGGGAGGCTGCGTGCTGGCGGCATTGTTCGTCACGATCCGCCCGCTGCGCGAGAGATCGAACTGATCGCGGATGCGGTGGACGTCGAGTTCGGCGGTGCGCAGCGAATTCATCCTCGGCCCTGTCTGGTCATGCGGTGGGCGCGAAGTACCACCACCCACCGCCGGATGCATGTGGCGAATGGGAGATGCGGGGTCGAGCGCCTGATACCTGAACGCCGCGGCCACGCTGGCAGTGGCAGTCAGGCCAGCCAGCCGGGCAGCGAAGAGCGGGCGCCGATGGCCGCCTGATCCGCGATCGCCGCCAACCGCCCGACGGCGGTGATCAGCCGGTCGACCCCGGTGGTGAACGGCAACCGCAGGTACGACTCCATGGTTCCGTCCGGCCCGAACCTCGGTCCGGGCGCGACCCGCAGCCCCACCGACGGGGCCAGCAGCGCAAGATCGGTGGCGAACGGTCCGGGCAACCGGACCCAGGCGAAGGTCCCGCCGGTGGGCCGGGTCGGTCGCCAGTCGGGGAGCTCGGCGGCCAGCGCGGCCTGCAACGCCGCGGCGCCGGTGGCCAACCGGGATCGCTGCACGGTCAGCGCAGGTTCGACGTCGGCCAACATGTTAGCGACCACCAACTGGTCCAGCACCGGACCGGACATGTCGCCGAGCGCCCTGGCCGCCGCCAATCGCTGGACCAGCGGTGGCGCGGCCCGGATCCAGCCGACCCGCAACCCACCCCAGATGGATTTCGACACCGACCCGATCGACAGCACCCGGGTGCCGTCGTCGAAGGCGGCCATCGGCGGCGGCAACGGCGCAGTACCGGGGAAGGGCACGTCCCGGAACGACTCGTCGATCAGCAACAGGGTGCGGGTGTTGCGGGCAGCGGCGACCAGTTCCTCCCGGGTTCCGGTGTCCATCAGGGCGCCGGTGGGGTTCTGGAAATCCGGGATGAGATACCCGAGTCGGGGCGCCGTCTGTCGCAGGGTCGCCCGGAAAAGATCGGTGTCCCAGGCGCTGTCGGATTCACCCAGCACCGGGTCGGGGTCCGCCAGACCGAACGGGGACGGTACTCGGCGGCCTGCCCGCAGCGCGTCGAGCGCCACTGGATAGGTGGGGCATTCGATCAGCACCCGGTCGCCGGGCGCCGAGAGTTCGCCGACGATCAAGGTGAACGCGTGTTGGGCACCGGACGTGATCAGGATCTGCTCCGCCGTCGTCGGAACGCCGGCGGCGCTGTACCTGGCGGCGACCACGTCCCGCAGCACCGGTAGTCCGAACGGGAGATAACCGTCGCCCCCGGTGTAGCGGGGGAGTTGACCGACCGCCGAACCCACGGCGGCGGCGAGTTGCTCCGCCGGCGCCGGCAGGCAGGCCGTCGTCAGGTCGATCATCTCCGAGCCGTCGTCCGGACCGTCGGGTCGCATGCCGAATACCCCGCCGGCGCCGATCGGACCGATCTGGGTACGAAAACCCGGCGTGCGGACGGCGCTGCCGGTCGTCGTTCGACCGATCGCAGCGCTGCCGGAGCTGTCGGGCAGCCGGAGCCGGCTGCCGGAGCCGCGGCGCGAGTCGAGCCAACCCTGCTCCCGCAGCAGTGCGTAGGCCGCGCCCACCGTCGTCCTGGACAGCGCGAGGCCCCCGGCCAGGTCCCGCTCACTGGGTAGTCCGGTGGACACCGCGAGCCGCCCGTCCAGTACGGCCGCCCGGATCCGGTCGGCGAGCACCCGGTAGGTGGGTAATCCGGTGTCCACCGGAGCCGGGCCGAGTCGTCGGGCCAGGGTCGCAGCGGAGATCCGTGTGGTCTCACTCATGCAGACCAGTTTCTCGCAAGTGGTACTGGATGTACAGACCACTGAACCGCAAACTGGCCACATGCGCTTCTTGGCCCCGATACCAGTTGACCGTCGCCCCCGCCGGTTCGCCCAGTTGCTCGTCGGACTGCTGCTCTACGGCATCACCATGGGAATGATGGTCAGGGCGGTGCTCGGCCTTGACCCCTGGGACGTCTTCCACCAGGGTCTGACCGCACTGGTCAACCAGTGGATACCGCTGTCGTACGGGGCGGTCATCACCATCGTTTCGGTGTTCGTGCTGCTGCTGTGGATCCCGCTGCGGCAACGCCCCGGCATCGGCACCATCGCGAACGCCGCCATCATCGGCTTCACCACGGATGCCACCCTGGCGGTGCTGCCGGAATTCAGCGACCTGACGGTACGCATCGTGGTGCTCGCACTGGCCATCGTCGGCAACGCGCTCGCCGGAGCGCTCTACATCGGCGCCGGGCTCGGACCCGGCCCCCGGGACGGTTTGATGACCGGCATCGTCGGTCGCGGGATCGGGTCGATCCGGCTGGTCCGGACCACCATCGAGCTGACCGTGCTGGGCATCGGTTGGGTGCTCGGTGGTGTCGTCGGAGTCGGCACGGTTGTCTACGCACTGGCCATCGGACCGCTGCTGCACCTGCTGCTGCCGCGCCTTGAGATCAGCTCGGCCGTCGCCGCCGATCCCGATGAGACGGTGGAGCCGAACGGGGCGCCGTTCTCGGAGCCGGAGGGTCGGTAGGCTCCCGCGGATGCGCCCGAACCACGCCCCACCGGGCCCCGCCGTGCCGAGCGAGTCGTGAGCCGCATCGACCCGGTGATCGGCGTGTTGGCGTTGCAGGGCGATGTGCGCGAACACCTGGTGGCGCTCGCCGGTCTCGGGGTCACTGCGCGACCCGTTCGCCGGCCGTCCGAGCTCGCCGAGCTGGACGGCATCGTCGTCCCGGGTGGTGAATCAACCACGATCTGCCGATTGTTGGACGTCTTCGAACTGCGCGAGCCGCTGTCCCGGCGGCTGGCCGACGGGTTGCCGGCCTTCGGCTCGTGCGCCGGGATGATCGTGCTGGCCACCGGCATCCTGGACGGCCGGGCCGACCAGTTGCCGCTCGGCGCGATCGACATCGTCGTGCGGCGCAACGCTTTCGGACGTCAGGTGGATTCGTTCGAGACGGATCTGGAGATCGACGGCGTCCCCGACGGCGTGGTCCGTGCGGTGTTCATCAGGGCGCCCTGGGTCGAGCGCACCGGGCCGGGGGTCCGGGTGCTGGCCGCGGTCGGCGAGCATCCCGTCGCGGTGCGCGAGGGCAACGTGCTGGCCACCTCGTTCCACCCCGAGGTCAGTGGCGACGACCGGTTGCACGCGCTGTTCCTGCAGATCGTCGAGTCGGCGTGAGTCCCTGCTGACCCGGCGCGGGACGTAGGATCGCCTGTCGAACCGCAGGGCCGTCCCGACGGCGGCGGTGAATGCCCATCGGGCACCGGTAGACACAGCTGTGACAGCGGCGAAGGGGTTCTGGCAAGACAATGAGTGGCCACTCCAAATGGGCAACGACGAAACACCAGAAGGCGGCCAAGGACGCCAAGCGCGGCAAGCTGTTCGCCAAGCTGATCAAGAACATCGAAGTGGCGGCGCGCACCGGCGGCGGTGACCCGGACGGCAATCCCACCCTGTTCGACGCGATCCAGAAGGCCAAGAAATCGTCGGTGCCGAACGAGAACATCGATCGGGCGACCAAGCGCGGCTCGGGGGCCGAGGCCGGCGGCGTCGACTACCAGTCGATCACCTATGAAGGCTACGGGCCCAACGGTGTCGCGATCATGATCGAGTGCCTGACCGACAATCGGAACCGGGCGGCCTCCGAGGTCAGAGTGGCGGTGACCCGCAACGGCGGGTCGATGGCCGACCCGGGCAGCGTCTCGTACCTGTTCAGCCGTAAGGGCGTCGTGATCGTCCCGAAGAACGGCGACGGGTCGGCGGAGATCTCCGAGGACGACCTGATGCTCGCCGTGCTGGATGCCGGTGCCGACGAGATCAACGACCTCGGCGACGTCTTCGAGGTGGTGTCCGAGGCCGGTGACCTGGTCGCCGTACGGACCGCCGTCACCGACGCCGGGATCGAGTACGACTCCGCCGACGGCACCTTCATCGCGTCGGTCAACGTCCCGCTGGACGTCGACGGCGCCCGCAAGGTGGTCAAGCTGGTGGACGCGATCGAAGACCTGGACGACGTGCAGAACGTCTTCACCAACGCCGACATCTCCGACGAGATCGCCGAACAGCTGGACAGCGACTGACCCCTGCCCGCACTCCCTCCCCGCCTGCACTGAGCGCCGTGCGGTGTTACTGAGCGACCGGTCGGGGTGGTGCTCGGTGACCGCGGCGGATGCTCGGTTCCGGACCCTGCCCGCACTCCCTCCGCCCCGCCACCAGTGAGCACCGCCGGTGTTACTGAGCGACCGGCCGGGGTGGTGCTCGGTGACCGCGGCGGATGCTCAGTTCCGGACCCTGCCCGCACTCCCTCCGCCCCGCCACCAGTGAGCACCGTGCGGTGTTACTGAGCGACCGGCCGGGGTGGTGCTCGGTGACCGCGGCGGATGCTCAGTTCCGGACCCTGCCCGCACTCCCTCCGCCCCGCCACCAGTGAGCACCGTCGGTGTTACTGAGCGACCGGCCGGGGTGGTGCTCGGTGACCGCGGCGGATGCTCAGTTCCGGACCCTGCCCGCACTCCCTCCGCCCCGCCTGCACTGAGCGCCGTCGGTGTTACTGAGCGACCGGCCGGGGTGGTGCTCAGTGACCGCGGCTGATGCTCGGTGGCTGGCAAGGGTCGAGCGCGGGGTGGGCAGCGGCGGGGTCTGCGATCGGCGCGTCTCAGGCGGCGGCGGGCAGCGGCGGGGTCTGCGATCGGCGCGTCTCAGGCGGCGGCGGGCAGCATCACCTGCATCGGCGGCAGTGCGGTCCAGGTCCCTGCGATGGCACCAGCAGCGGCAACGGTGCGTCCACGCTCGAGAGCAGTGGCGACTGTGGCAGCCATCCCGGCGGGATCGGCCAGGTCCGACCAGACGAACCTCACCACGACGTAGCCCAACGCGCGGAGCCGGTCTTCCCGCAACTTCTCCGCGATGACGACCTCGGCCGGCGTCTGCCCAGGTCGAAACGGTTGCTGGTACTTGACCTTTCCGTCGAACTCGATGAGAACACCGAGCTCGGGATAGCCGAGGTCCACCCGGCCGAGGAAGGTCCCGTCCTGGGCATAGATCTGCACTTGCAGGTGTGGTGCCGGGAGCCCGCCCTGATGCAGGACCAACCTCGTGCGAGATTCGCCCGCACTTTCCGACCGACCGTCCGCGAACAGCAGCGCGCGCCTGGCGGCAGCAGCGCCACGGCAGTGGCCGGCCGCGGCCAATGCCAGAGCCAGTTCTCCAGGGGCGACCAGCCGCCTCGCGAGGGCGTAGTCGGCGGCGATCACTGCGGTGGGGTGCGACGTGGTGCGAGCCAGATCGACAAGGGTGCGACCGGGGGAGGTCGCCCGAACGCCGTGAATGGCGACGACATCACCCGGATCCAGACGGCCGGCATGCACAATCCGTCCCGGACCGACTCGACTCCCACCCCTTCCAGCCCGGGTGAGGTGGACGTCGTCGAACCTGACATCCCACAGAGGCAGATGCAGCAACGTGGCCGCAGACAGGTGGCTCACCGCCAGGTGCGGGGATCGTTGCGCCAACGCCAACGCGCGAAGACGGTGCTGCTGTTCACTGTTGAGTGCGGCCACGGCCTCTGCCGTGCAGTAGGTGCCGCGGTGAACCGCCTGCCACTCGTCTCTCCGCAGCGCAGTGCGGATTTCGTCGGAGGTGGTACCGGCGGCCAACAGCTGGGAACGGTGCATGACGGCTGGCAGGGCGAGTTGTTCCGGCATGCCTTGATGCTGACCGGAAGTCAGGCCGGCGCACCGTTCCGGACAAGGAATGTGGACACTTCGCCGGGTGTGGACAACTGCGAGGGCCCGACTGAGCAACCCCAGGCGAAGACATCGGCTCGTGTGAGCACCGTGTGGCGCTACATCACAACCTCCCGGGCAGTCGCTCAGTAGCAGGTGAGGATGCTCAGACCACCGAGGGCCGTCCCGGGGTGTTGCTCAGACGACCTCGGGCCGGCCGGGGTGTTGCTCAGACCCCGACCGTCCGGGGTGTTGCTCAGACCTCGGCCGCCGGGGTGTTGCTCAGACCACCCGGGCCGTTCCCGGGGGGTATTGCTCGGACCACCCGGGCCGCGGCGTGGTGCAGCCGATCGGGCGATGCTGCTCCGGTAACGTCCCGGCACGTACAGGTGTTCGGTTTGACGAGCGACCAGCACAACAGTGGCTGGCCCTGACCGAAAATGAAGCCGGGGAGGCTGCGTGCGGGTGCTCGGCGTTGACCCCGGCCTGACCCGATGCGGCATCGGCGTCATCGATGGCGGCCCTGGTCTTCCTCCGCGGATGGTCGAGGTGGTGGTCGTCCGCACCCCACCCGGTGCTGAGCTGTCGGAGCGGCTGCTGACCATCGCCCTGCAGGTCGAGTCGATGATGGACCGGCTCCGGCCGGACACCGTGGCGATCGAGCGGATGTTCAGCCAGCACAACGTGCGGACTGTGATGGGCACCGCGCAGGCGTCCGGCGTCGTGGCGCTGGCCGCGGCCCGTCGCTCCATCCCGGTCGCTTGGCACACCCCCAGCGAGGTCAAGGCCGCGGTGTCCGGCAACGGCAACGCCGACAAGGCACAGGTCACCGCGATGATCACCAGACTGCTCAAGTTGCCCGCAGCCCCCAAGCCGGCCGATGCCGCGGACGCGCTCGCGCTCGCGTTGTGCCACCTGTGGCGTTCGCCGATGCAGGGTCGGCTGCTTGCGGCCGCGGCGAAAGCGAGAATGGCGCCATGATCAGCTCGGTCCGCGGTCAGGTGTTGGCCGTTCACCTCGACCACGTCGTCATCGAGGTCGGCGGGGTCGGCCTCGCGGTCCGCACCACACCCGCTACCCTCGCCGGTTTGCGCCGCGGGGAGCAGGCGACACTGTTCACCAACCTGGTGGTGCGCGAGGACTCGCTGACCCTGTTCGGCTTCGGCTCCGATGAGGCGAAAGATCTGTTCGTGCTTGTCATGTCGGTGTCCGGGGTGGGTCCGAAGATCGCCCTCGCGCTGCTGGCGGTGCTCGATCCGGAGCACCTGCGACGCGCCCTGTCCACCGGCGACACCGCGGCCCTGATGCGCGCCCCCGGGATCGGCAAGCGCGGCGCCGAACGGCTGGTGCTGGAGCTCAAGGACAAGGTCGGGCCGACCCCAGGCTCGACGGGCGCCACCGGCCCGGCCGGCGTCGGCGTCGGTCTGCCCTGGCGGGACAAGCTCTCCGAGGCGTTGGTCGGACTCGGCTTCACCGCCAAACAGGCCGACGAGGCAACGAGTGCTGTCGCTGCGGACACCGATGATCCGGCCGTCGTCGACGGTGATGTGGGCCTGCTGCTGCGCCGCGCCCTTGCCCTGCTGGGTCGGAACCGGTGAGCCCGCCGGACACCTCGGGCGACGAGGTCGAAGAGCGGGCGCCCGGCGACGTGTTCGAGGGGGTCGTCGCGCCCACCGAGGTGCCGGGGGACTCCGACGTCGAAGCCTCGTTGCGCCCCCGGTCACTCGCCGAGTTCGTCGGTCAGGTCCGAGTCCGCGAACAGCTGGAACTGGTGCTGTCCGGCGCGAAGTTGCGGGGCACTCCACCTGATCACGTGCTGCTGGCCGGACCGCCCGGACTGGGCAAGACGTCCCTGTCGATGATCATCGCCTCCGAGATGGGCGCCGCGTTGCGGCTCACCTCGGGACCGGCTCTGGAACGCGCCGGCGACCTGGCGGCGATCCTGTCGAACCTGGTCGAGGGCGACATCCTGTTCATCGACGAGATCCACCGCATCGCCCGGCCGGCCGAGGAGATGCTCTATCTGGCGATGGAGGATTTCCGAGTCGACGTGATGGTCGGCAAAGGCCCCGGCGCCACTTCCATCCCGCTGGAGATCGCGCCGTTCACCCTGGTCGGGGCGACCACCAGGTCGGGCCAACTGACCAGCCCACTGCGAGACCGGTTCGGCTTCACCGCGCACATGGAGTTCTACTCGGCCGCCGAACTGACCACGGTGATCACCCGCAGCGCCGCCATCCTGGGCATCGACCTGAGACCGGAGGGCGCGGCCGAGATCGCCGGGCGGTCCAGGGGCACGCCGCGGATCGCCAACCGTCTGCTGCGCCGCGTCCGGGACTATGCGCAGGTCAGGGCGGACGGCATCATCACCAGACAGATCGCACGCGCCGCCCTCGCGGTGTACGACGTCGACGAACTCGGCCTCGACCGGCTGGACCGGTCCGTGCTGAACGCGTTGTGCCGATCGTTCGGCGGCGGCCCGGTCGGGCTCACCACTTTGGCGGTGGCGGTGGGCGAGGAGTCGACCACGGTCGAAGAGGTGTGCGAGCCGTTCCTGGTCCGGGTCGGGATGCTGGCCAGGACCCGTCAGGGGCGGGTCGCGACGCCGGCGGCCTGGGAGCACCTGGGTCTTTCCATGGGCCGCGACGCTCCGCGGGTGAGTCAGGCACCGCTGTTCGACGAGCTGTAGAGCCCGGTCCGACGCCCGCCGCGCCGCCGATCAGCACAGATGATCATGTGCGGGTCCGGTATCCTGGCCGTAACTCACCGGACATGCTGCGGCCAGGCCATGGCGTGGGAACCACCGGCAGCCCTGCCTCGTTGACCGCGCGGACGAGGAAACGATCGCGCCGCACCGCCCCTGCGAGCGTGGAGCCTGGCACCAGGGGCAGGGCCGAACTCGAGACCGAGGAGAACCATGGAACAGATGCTGTTGCCGATCCTGATGTTTGCGGGGCTTGGCGGCCTCATGTACTTCAGCATGAAGAAGCAGAAGCGTGCCGCCGCTGCCACCAGGCAGATGCACGATTCGCTGGTTCCCGGTGCCAGGGTGATGACCACCTCCGGCCTGCACGGCACGGTGACCGCGATCGCCGACGACACCATCGAGCTGGAGATCGCCCCCGGCCTGCGCACCACCTGGGTCCGCGCCGCCGTCCGCGAGATCGTCGTTCCGGGTCCGTCCGAGGATCTGGTGGCCATCGACGCCGACGACAACGACGACGTGACGATCATCGACGCCGACGAGGTCGACCCGACCGATCAGGCCGTGACGGACCGTAAGTCCAAGGACCTGAACTAAGCTCCATCGATTGCCCCGGCCCTGCCAAGGGTCGGGGCATCATCATGTGGGGGGCGTGACGATCGCCCCGATATGCATTGCGGCCGGCCCACGGCAGTGATCTGGCAGCAGAGATCGCCGGTGGCCCCCGACCGTGTGCCGAACAGATTGGCGCGACGTGGCGACACCAGCTGGGCAGTTCAGGCCCTGGCGACTGATCCTGACCTTCATCGGCATCGTTGCCGTCCTCTACGGGTTGGTGTTCTTCACCCCCGGGTCGAACACCCCCAAGCTCGGCATCGATCTGCAGGGCGGCACCAGGATCACCCTGACCGCGCGCACCCTGGACGGCTCCGATCCGTCGAGGGACCAGATGCAGCAGGCCCGGACGATCATGGAGAGCCGGGTCAACGGATCCGGTGTTGCCGGCGCCGAGGTGCAGATCGACGGGGCCAAGAACCTGGTGATCACGGTCCCGGGCAACGAGGACCTCTCCGGCCTGACCCGCAGCGCCCAGATGAACATCCGGCCGGTCGCCAAGGACGCCAGCGGCAACCCGGCGATCAGCTATCCCGCCGACTACGTGCCACCGGTCACCAGCGAGAGCGCCGTCGCCACCCCGACCGAGAGCGGCGCGTCGGCAAGCGGATCGGCCGCAGAGACTGCCCCGACGACGATTCCGGCGATCGGCGACACGACTCCGGCGTCCGCGCCCAGTGTCGACGAGACCGTCGCCCCCGGTACCGACACCGCCGCAGCGACAACGGCGGCGAGCGAAGCCCCGGCCGGTCTGCGGGCGCCGCAGAACGCCGCGGTCGCCCCGGCGCCGGCCGTGGTCGAGGACAGCGCGACACCGGAGAGCACTCCGGCGGCCACCGAATCCGCCGTGGCCCCGGCCACCGATGCGCCGGTCTCCGGAACTCCCGTGTCCGGCACCGATGCGGTGACGACCGGCACCGCCACGGCGGCACCGGCCTGGCCGGCCGGTAGCAACCCGGAGAACCCGACCCAGCCGCTGGGCACTGATCAGGCCGCCTGGACCGCATGGCAGACGGCGGCGGTCACCGCGCTGCCGACGCTGAAGTGCGCCGACCTGGAGCCGTACCGCGGGTTGGACGACCCGACCAAACCGCTGATCGCCTGCGACGTCGACGGCACCGCGATCTACGTCCTCGAATCGACGCTGATCGCCGGTACCCAGATCGAGACGGCGACCTCGGGCCAGAGCAGCCAGGGCGCGGGGTGGGTGGTCAACCTCAGCTTCAAGTCCGAGGGCTATGCCACCTGGTCGTCGTACACGGCCGCGAACACCGGCACCCTCACCGCGATGACGCTGGACGGCCAGGTCATCTCCGCGCCGCGGATCAGCGGCCCGATCACCACCCCGACCACGGAGATCTCCGGGTCGTTCACCCAGACGTCGGCCGCGGCGCTGGCCAACTCACTGAAGTTCGGCGCGCTGCCGCTGGCCTTCGACCGTGCCGAGTCGGTGAACGTCAGCGCCGAACTGGGCCTGGAGTACCTCAAGGCCGGCCTGATCGCGGGCGGTATCGGGTTGCTGCTGGTGATCATCTACTGCCTGCTCTACTACCGACTGCTCGGCGTGATCACCATTTTGTCGTTGATCCTGTCGTTCGGAATCGTGTACGCCGTGCTGGTGTTGCTCGGCCGTTGGGTCAACTACAGCCTGGACATGGCCGGCGTGGCCGGTCTGATCATCGCCATCGGCATCACCGCCGACTCGTTCGTCATCTACTTCGAACGCATCAAGGACGAGGTCCGGGAGGGCAGAACCTTCCGGTCCGCGGTACCACGCGGCTGGCAGCGAGCCAAACGGACCATCCTGTCCGCCGACGCCGTGTCGTTCATGTCCGCCGCCATCCTCTACGTGCTGGCCGTTGGCCAGGTCAAGGGCTTCGCCTTCACCCTGGGTCTGTCGACCGTGCTCGACCTGGTCGTCGTCTTCCTGGTGACGCACCCGCTGGTCGCTTTGGCGGCCGGTTCGCCGCTGTTCTCCTCGCCGACCTGGTCTGGGCTGGGCAGCGTGGCCAAGGCCGGCGCGTCCCAGCGGGCGGAGAACGCCCGTGTCGGCCCAGGGGCGGCACTTCCGATACCGGAACCAAGGACACGAAGGAGGTGTCGGTATGACGACGGACGACGATGCCGTGGCCACCAAGGCGATGGCCGATGCGACGACGGCCGATGCCGCCGCCGGCCGACCGACCAAGGACAAGCAGTACGGTCGGCAGGCCGGCTTCCTCAGCCGGCTGACCACCGGCACCGGGGCGTTCAACATCCTGGGGTACCGCAAGGTCTATTACGCGGTCTCCGCGGTGCTGGTGATCGGCTCCATCCTGCTGATCGTCTTCCGCGGCTTCCAGTTCGGCATCGACTTCGCCGGCGGGACGACGCTGCAGTTCCAGCCCAACGAGGGCACCACGATCTCCACCTCCGAGGTCGCCCAGGTGGTCACGTCGGCCACCGGCGTGGAGCCGGACGCGGTACAGACCGTCGGCAACCAGGTCGAAGTGAGCTCGGCGACGTTGTCCATCGACCAGGTCATCACGGCCAAAGCGGCCCTGAACGAGCAGTACACGCCGGTCGGTGGTGTCTCCGACTCCGCCGTGTCCGAGACCTGGGGTTCCGAGATCTCCCAGCGGGCGCTGCTCGCGGTGGTGGTGTTCATCGTCGCGGTGGCCGGCTTCCTCTGGGTCCGCTACGAGCGGCGGTTCGCGGTCGGCGCCGTCGTGTCCGTCCTGCACGACCTGATCATCACGGCCGGCATCTACTCGCTGTCCGGGTTCGAGGTCACCCCGGCCACGGTGATCGGTCTGCTGACCATTCTCGGTTTCTCGCTGTACGACACCGTGGTGGTCTACGACAAGGTGCAGGAGAACACCAAGGGTCTGACGTCGCTCACCCGGCGGACCTATCCGGAGGCGGCCAACCTCGCGGTCAACCAGACACTGATGCGATCGATCAACACCTCGCTGATCGCGCTGTTGCCGGTGGCCGGGCTGCTGGTGGCCGGCGTGGTGATCCTGGGTTCCGGGACCCTCAAGGACCTGTCCCTGGTGATGCTGATCGGCATGCTCGTCGGCGCCTACTCGTCGGTGTTCATCGCCGTTCCGGTCGCCGTCGACCTCAAGATGCGCGACCCGCTGATCAAGGCGCACACCGCCCGGGTCATGGCCAAGCGGAAGTCCGACGGTTTGATCGTCGACGCCGACGGTGATCCGCTCCGGCGGACCGGCGGGACGGCCGCCCGGACGCCGGTCGCCGCCGGCGCGGGCGCGCCCGCTGCTGCCAGAGCAGTGACCCAGCCGTCCAACTTGAAGCCCGGTGCGGCCCCGAAGCCCGGCGTCAAACCGGTCCGGCCGACCGCCAAGCCGTCCGGCGGCGGGTCGCGGCCCAGCGGCAAGGGTGGTCGGCCCTCGGGCAAGCGGGGTCGATAGTTCCGATGCTCGGGGTGTTCCCGATGGACGACTCCTCACCCGAGCGGCTGCAGAAGTTCGACGTCGCCGGCGCCACGATCGAGCGGCTGGTGCGCACCCAGCCCGACTTTCCGCAGCCCGGGGTGCTGTTCCGGGACCTGACTCCGGTGCTGGCCGACGCCGTCGCGCTGCGGGATGTGGCGACGGCGCTGGCCGCAGCGGCGCCCGATGCGACGCTGATCGCGGGGCTGGAGTCGAGGGGGTTCCTGCTCGGGGCGGCCGCGGCCGTGATTGCCGGGACCGGCGTGCTGGCCATCCGCAAGCCCGGCAAACTGCCCGGGCGGATCCTGTTCGAGGACTACGCGCTGGAGTACGGCTCGGCGCGACTGGAACTACATCCGGACGACGTACCGCCGGGCGCCCGGGTGCTGGTGATCGACGATGTGCTGGCCACCGGCGGCACCGCGGCAGCCGCCTGCCGGTTGCTTCGCCGGGCCGGGGCCGAGATCGCCGGTGTGGCGGTCGCGATCGAGCTCGGTGAGCTGCAGGGGCGGGCCGCCCTGCCGGGGGTGCGGGTCACCGCGCTGCGGACCTGGTGATGCCGGCGCACCAGGCATGATCGATGGGTTGCCGTCGTACCGCGGTCACGTCCCGGCGTGACGTTTGTCGAAGAAGGAGTTCCACCCGATGCTGCCGAACCACGCAGATGCACTGCCCGGTTCCTGGAATTTCCGTGACATCGGCGGGGTGCCGACACCGGGCGGCCCGGTTCGCGACGGGCTGGTCTTCCGATCGGCGAACCTCGCCCAACTCGATCCGACCGGGCTGGAGAACCTGCAAAAGCTCGGCGTCACCGATGTTTTCGACCTCCGGGGACCGCTCGAAATCGGCCGGGACGGCGCCGACCGACTGCCGGAATCGGTGGCGGTGACGGTAGCGCCCTTCCACCCGGAGGAAGGTGAGATGCCGGTGCACGAGGTCGCGGAGGACGGTTCACCGCTCACCCAGCACGACCGGGTCCGCCGCTACTACTCCGCCATGCCCGTGCTGCAGCCGGCGCAGGACTCGATCGCCGCGTTGCTACGCCGGGTCGCCGACGGCACCGGCGGCGTGCTGGTGCATTGCGCAGCCGGTAAGGATCGAACGGGTTGGGCCATCGCCACGTTGCTCACCATTGCCGGGGCGGATCGCGATGCCGTACTGGCGGATTATCTGCAGAGCAATGCGGCCATCGAGTCACTGCGTGCCTGGATGCAGGCGCAGTACGGCGACGCGTTCCTGGCCGACAACGGAATCCTCGGTGTCGATGTCAGCTATCTGCAGGCCGCCTGGGATTCTGCCGACGAGCATTTCGGGTCGTTCGACGGCTACCTGAAGGCGATCGGGATCGGCGACGATGTGCAGTCGCGGATCCGTCGCCGGCTGGTCGGCTGAGCAGCATCTCGTCGACGACCACCCGGTTCGTCCACCGCTGCGGTCGTCCGCCGGTGATCGGGATGGTCGTTTCCGGGATGGTCGTTGCCGCGGAGAGGGTTTGACGATCGCGGGTGATGAACCAGGCAGCGATCGCCACCGTCAACACGCCGACCGCCAACACCGCCGCACCGGCCGGAATTCCGGCCGGCAGGGCGGAGTGTCCGTCGGCCAACGCGGATGACAGGTCCGCTTTCGGCGGGGAATTGTCGCGGGCGAACCTGGTCGGCGTCACCATGCTCCTTCGATGTCGGGGCGCTGTCGCCGAGATTCGGCGTCTACACCCAGCATCGCGAAGCAGCTGCCCAGCGAGTATCGACCGAGCGGTGGCCCACCCGGGGGACGGCTCGTCCCCCGATCGGTGACCGATCGGGGGACGAGTGGGTAGCGGTCGCCCGAGTCGGGGCCGGGCGTTCGGCCGCTACCGGTGGGCGGGCTGCATCGCCGTTGTCACCGCCCGGTTGCCGATCTTTTGGCCGTGCCGCAGGCCGTCGTCGACCGCCTTGCGGAAGTGGAAGCCGACGTAGATCCGGGACACCCCGTTCTCGGCCGCGGCCTGGGAGAAGCTGGTGAAAGTGCGGACCACTCCCTGGCCGCCGGTACCTCCGGCGCAACTATTGCCGGCCGGCAACCAGGGGCTGCAGTTGCTGAACGACGTGCGGTCGCCGAAGACCGACCGGAGAACGGCAGCCGCCGCGGCGCCCTCGACGGCGTGCGCAGAGTCGTAGTCGGGAATCGGCGGTGTCTCCACCAGTGGAAGCCACTTTTTGTCTTCCTGGGTTCGGTCGTTGCCGTCGGTGTCGGCCAGGCGGATGGCCGTCACCGGTCGCCAGAACAGCTCGTCGTACTTGACCTCGAAGCTGCTGATGTAGCCGTCGGCCATGGCCATGTTCAGCAGTCCGAACAACCGCGCGTTGTCCCAGAGATCCATCTGCCGGCTCTGGCCGGCCACCGTCCGGGCAATGGCGTTCCACTGGTACGGCGAGCTGCCGACCCAGAACACCGCGATCTCGGTCTGCTCGGCGTTCCTGGTGCTGCCGGTCTTCGCGCCGAGGCTCTTGATCTCGTTGACGTCATCGGCGTATTGACGACTGCCCAGCCGGTACGGGTCCGACGGTGCGAACTGGTCGCTGCTGCGCAGGGTGAACGGCGTCACCGATCCCCACTTCGGCAGGAAGGCGAAGCCGACGACATCACTGCCGTCAGCGTTCGGAGTGAACCGCCACTCGCCCGGCTTGGTTCCCTGAGGAAACTTCGAGTCAGTAGGGCTCGAGATTTGCAGCGCTGCATGGTCTTTCTCTCGCTTGACCTGAATGGCCGCCGCCGACGCCTCGCCCAGCGCCTGACCGGCCGCCCTCGCTGCGGAATCAGTCACACTCGCAAGCATTGCGGTGTAAGCACTTTCGGCGGTGCCAAGGGCCGGACAACCGGCGAGTCCCACCTTCAGCACATTCCACCCTGCGGCCGCGACGGCAGCGGTCGGCGACGCGTTCGGGCTCAACCGATGGGGCCGGTAGGCGTACGGCGCGGACTCGACACGGATGGCGTTCACCGCGTCATGAATCGCGATGTGCATCATCGCGTACATCCGGGATTCGATGGGCGGGGCGCCCGACAGCCCGCAGGCGATTGCTGCGCTGGTCGCTGTCTCGTTCCAGGCGAGCACCGGGTCCGGTTGACCCTGGCCGGGTGGGTTGTGGTCACCGTCGGCGACCGCGGTGCCGGCGACTGGCAGCATTGCGGCGGCGACCAGCGTCGCCACCAGGAGTAAGCGAGTTCGTGTGGCCATACGACCCTCCGTGGTCGGAGATGGCAACCGCCGGGATGGCGGTTGCACCGGATCGCGCGGCGCACGGGGTCCCCCCTGTTGATTGGCCGACGGTCCTCGACGCAGCGCTGGCGTCGAGCCTGACCTCGCGGATGTGCCTGGTCATGACCAGAAAAGGCGATTCGCGGATGGGCCGTATGGTCAATTCTGGCCATCGACCGGTGCTCGGGCCGTCGGTACCGTATGACGATGCCCCGTTGGGATGGTCCGACGTTACCGGTTCGGTGGGGTCCGGGTTCGCGTCAGGCATTCGTCGGCCGAGGGCGCGAGATCGAGGCCCTGCGGGAAGCCTGGTTGCTGGCCGCGCAGGGTGACCGCCAGGTGGTGTTCGTCGGCGGAGAGCCGGGAGTGGGCAAATCCCGCCTGGTCGGCGACATGGCGGCCCGGCTGCACGAGCAGGGCGCCGCGGTCCTGCTCGGCGCGTGCGTGCCGGAAATGGGCACGCCGTATCAGCCGTTCGTCGAACCGATGGGTGCGCTGATCTCGGCCGTGGCGTCCGGGGAACTCACGATCGACGGATCCGCCGGGATGGCTTCCCGCCGGCTGGCGTCGTTGCGCACCATGACCGGGACCGAACGTCCCGAGTCGCCGGATGGGCCGGAACATCAGTTCACCAGACAGCTCTTCGAGGACTGCTCCGAGGCCGTTCTGCTGGCCGCTCGAAGCCGGCCGTTGGTGATCGTGTTGGAAGACCTGCAGTGGGCCGGCGACACCGCACTGCAACTGCTGCGATATCTGGTGGGCCACACCGCGGAATCCCGCATCCTGATCATGGCGACCCTGCGCACGTCCGCACCGGACCGATCTGCCGACCTGGTCAGCACGGTGGGCCGGCTGTATCGCCTCGACGGCGTCCGGCGGATGGACCTGGACGGACTGACCACCGACGACATCGCGGACTTCCTCGCCGGCGTCGCCGTGGCGAGCCGACGCGACGCGCTCGCAGCCGCGGCCGTGCTGCGCGATCAGACCGGCGGCAACCCGTTCCTGTTACTCGAGGTGTGGCGCGAACTGTCCGCCCACGGCGGCCTTTCCGCTCTGCGTGACGTCGATCTCCGCGCACCGGAATCGGTCCGGGAAACGGTGTCGCACCGGCTCGCCGGCCTCCCGCAGGCACACCGTCGGACGGTCGAGATCGCGGCGGTGATCGGCGAAGAGGCGCCGGTGCGGTTGTTGTCGGCCATCGCCGAGCGCGGCACCGCGGCGATCGACGCCACCGCCCTGACCTACGCGGGGTTGGAGGCGGCAACGGCCGTCGGCCTGCTGGAACCCGCCCGTGGCCAGGATGCGACCTACCGGTTCCCGCACGGGCTGGCCAGGCAGGCTGTCCTCGATCTGCTCACCGACTACCAGCGGGCTTGCGACAATGCCCGCGTCGCAGAGGTTCTGGAGGCGGAGTTCCCGGCCGCGGACCGTCGGGTGCAACGCCTCGGATATCACTACGCGAGCGCCCAGGCCCTCGGCTATTCCGGAAAGGCCGTGCAGTATCTGACGGCCGCGGGGGAGGCGGCCGAGCGCTCCCTCGCCCACCACGAGGCCGCCAGACTGTTCGAACGGGCGGCGGGCATCGCCGACCTGACCCCCGCGCGGGACGATCTCCGGATGCGCGCCGCCCGCAGCTGGATGCGGTCCTCGCAGTTCGACCGGGCGCGGCAGCTCGATGCGCTCGTCGCCGAAACCGCAACGGGTGCCGACCGGCTCAGGGCCGCCATCGGCTACGAGGCCGCCTCCTGGCGATGCGGCGAGCCGGGTGGACGATCCGTCGAGCTGCTGACCGCCGCGATGGCCGAGGTCACCCTCGACGAGCTGCACCCGCTGAACGTCCGTGGCACCGCGGCACTCGGTCGCGCCCTGGTGTTCTCGGGAGAACCGGAGCGGGCGAAGGAGCTCGGCGACCGGGCGGTCGAGCTGGCCCGCGCCACCGGCGACGATGTGCTCCTCGCTGCGGCCCTCCAGATCGCTTTGCAGGACACCGGATCGCCCGCTGAATTGAAGGAGAAGCTGGCCCGGGCCATGGAACTCACCGAGCTGTCGAAGCGGGTACGGGATCCGCGACACCTCGGGCCGGCTGCCTACCACCGGGCCGCGATCTCCTACATCCTGGGGGATCCGGCCGGATTGGCCGCCGCTCGCCGGGACATCGCCACCACCGCCAGGGCAACCGGTCAACCGTTCTGGGAGTGGGTGCAGGTCTACCTGTTGTTCGGCGAGGCCTTCCTCCGTGCGGATTTCGTCGCCGCCATGCAGCAGATCGCCCAGTCGCAGGAGCTTGTCCGGAGTTTCGAGGCAGCTCGCAAGGCCGAGGGACCGGCCGGGTTGCAGACCTTCATGGTCCGCCGGGAAACCGGGGGACTGGATCAGGTTCGCGCGCTGATCGACGGGAGCGAAGACCCCGGTGCCCACTGGACCCCGGCACTGCTGGCCCTGTATTGCGAGCTGGAACTGCCCGAGCCGACCCGTCGAACGCTGGATTTCCTGCTGCAGCAGGACCTTTCGGCCTACCGGATGTCGTCGTCCTGGCCCATTGTTGTCTCGTTCCTCGTCGACGCCGCCTGCTGGCTGGAGGACGCGGATGCCGCCCGCCTGATCGAACCGATGGTCGAGGAATACGCGGGCCTCAACCTCCTGGGCGGTGAGTTCCTCGCCGCCGCAGGGAGTGCCGACCGGGGAAGAGGAGAAATCGCATCTCTGCTCGGCAGGGACACCGCGGAGGCGCACTTTGTCTCGGCGCTGGAGATGGACACCGCCATGGGCTCACCGGTGCACATCGCGACCACCCTCGCGGTGCACGTCCGGCACCTGCACCGGGTGTGCGGCACGGGCACGACCGAGCGGGCGGCCGAGATGACCGAACGGGCACACGCGCTGTGCCGGCAGTACGGACTGGTCCGTGCCGAGCGGCTGCTCGACCGGGCGAACCGCTCGGCGGGGGATCGCAAACCGGTCGACCGGCAGGAGCTGCCGGCCGGGCTGACGGCCCGCGAACGTCAGGTGCTCGGCCTGCTGGGACAGGGGATGAGCAATCGACGAATTGCCGGGCAGCTGCACATCACCGAGAACACCACGGCCAACCACGTCCGGAGCATCCTGATGAAGACCGGGGCCGCCAATCGCACCCAGGCGGCCATGTTCGCCTCGTCACACGGGCTGTTGTCGTGAACCAGCGGCGGGTCAGCCCACCGGGTGCATGACCCCGTCCGGCGTGATCCGGTCGGACACCTCGATGATGACGTCGGCGGGCAGCCCAGCGCGCTCGGCCGCTCGCCGGATCGCGTCGGCGGATTCGGCCTCGTACAGGCAGAAGGACTTCCGCTTGTCCGCTGACAGGAACGAGTACAGCCAGTGCACGTCCTCGTCATCGTTGACGAGCCTGACCTCCGCCGCACCCTCCGTGCTCGGCGTGAATTCCTCGGCGTACCGCCGTTCGATCATGAAGACCGGCACGAGCCCCACCACCCTTGTCCGAGTTCATTACTCGAGGAGTTGATTACCCGAGGGAACGGTAACCCGGCAGGCGGCGCAACGATCCAGGATTGACCCGGATGGGCCAACCGCCTGCGCCGACTACTGCGCGCCGACTACTCGGCGTCCATCCGGAAACCGACCTTCATGCTCACCTGGTAATGCCCGACCCTGCCGTCGTTGATGTGCCCACGCACTTCGGTGACCTCGAACCAATCCAAACCGCGCAGGGTGGTCGACGCCCGTGCGATGCCCACCTCGATGGCCGCATCCACTCCGTCCGGCGAGGTACCGACAACCTCGGTGACGCCATACACGTTCGCGCTCATGGGGTTTCCTCCGTTTTCCGGTGTCGGCGCCGATTGACGCCGATGCATGTGTGCGAATGTTAGACCGAGCGGGCTGAACCGGCCCGGGCATCACCTCGCACTCTGCGGCTCGGCTGTGACCAGCGCGACCGCTGGAACGGTCACCGAGACCACCGTGCCGCCGCTGGGCGGTGAGTCGAGGCGGAACTCCCCACCGGCCGATTCGACCTTCACCCGGTGGGAGTTCATCCCGATGTGGCCCTGCGCGAGCCGGTCGGCCAACGATCCGGGAGCGATACCCACCCCGTCGTCGGCAATGGTCAGCTCCGCCAGCTCACCGGTCAGCTCCAGCCGCACCGTGAGCCGGGTGGCCCTGGCGTGCCGGGCGACGTTCGCGAGGAGTTCCCGGGCGGTGCCGAACAGCAGCAGGTCATTGCCGGTCCGGGTGTCGGGCGGCCATTGATCGGTGTCCAGTTCGAGCACGAGCGAGCTTCGCTGGGCCACCGCCTGCGCGAGTTGGGCGACCGCGGCGGCCAGGCCAGACTGCGCCAGCACCGCGGGGTGCAGCTCGGACACCGTGGAGCGCAACAGTTGTGACGACTGGGTCAGCGCCTCGTCCACCCGGTCGAAGGCGTTGGGGTCGGCGAGTTCACGGGCGTCCTCCAGGTCCATCCGAGCCGCCAGGATGTACTGCAGCGCGCCGTCGTGCAGGTGCTCGGCCATGCTCCGGCGCTCGGATTCGGTGACCGCCATCAACTCGGCGAGCAGCGCCGTCCGGTCGGCGACCAGCCCCTGGATCGCGGTCACCCGCGATCGCTGGATCCGGGTCAGTCCGATCGCCGCGATCCCGACACCGGCCAGCACCACCACCCGCAACACCACCGATGCCCATGGTTCGGCGTCCGACTCGCGGCTGGCGATGGCCTCGATCGCGTAGAACACGACGGTCGGCACGACGACGCTGACGCACACCCGGACATCGAGCTGGGTCGCGGCCAACACCGGGAGCAGGAAGAAGCCACCCAGCAACACGAACGCGGTCCAGGTGGTGCCGGCGGAACGGTCGGCGATCAGGCACACCGCAGACAGCGCCAGCAGATCGACATAGAGCCCGAGCCAACCCCAATGGATCGCGCTGGGGGCGCCACCGCGCAACCAGACGGTCAGTGCGATCGCGGCCAGCAGGTAGCCGGCGGCGACGATCGCGCACCAGGTCGCCCCCGAGGACGGCGGCAACAGGATGGTCGTGCCCATGACGAACAACGCCAGCACTCCACGCAGGGCGATCTGCAGGCTGACACCGCGTCGTTCGTGCTCCAGCACGATGCGGGCGATACCGGGTGCCGGCGGCACAACTGGGGTGGTGGGCATCGACATGGCAGAACAATGACACGAAGAATCGGCAGGGAGCGCTTCCTGCGGGCGTGCGTCCGACGAGGCGGCTCGACCCGCCCTTGTGGGACGTATCCTCACGGCGTGCGCTCATCGGACAAGAAGGTCACGGTCGTCATCGCGGACGACCACCCGTTCTTTCGCGACGGCGTCACCAGGGGGTTGCTCGGCAGCGGGATGATCACCGTCGTCGGTGAGGCCGGGACCGGCCGGGAGGCGCTCGAGGTGATTGCCGCGGAGTCACCCGACGTGGCCCTGGTGGACTACCAGATGCCAGATCTGGACGGTCTGGACGTCGTGCACGCTGTCGTCCGCGACAACCTGCCGACCAGGGTGCTGCTGCTCTCGGCCGTCACGGACAGTGCCATCGTGTTCCGTGCCCTGGAGCAGGGCGCTGCCGGTTACCTGTCGAAGGATTCCCGCCGGGCCCAGATCGTGGATGCGGTGCTCTCGGTGGCAGATGGTCGAACGGTCGTGCCGCCGGAGCTGGCAGGGGCACTTGCCGGCGAGATCCGGCTCCGTGCCCAGTCATCCGGGCCGGTGCTCAGCGAACGGGAAAGCCAAGTGCTGCAAGCCTTTGCCAGGGGGCTGAGCATCCCGCAGACGGCCGCGGAGCTGTTCATCGGAGCGAGCACCGTGAAGACCCACACCCAGCGGCTGTACGAGAAGCTCGGGGTGTCCGACAGGGCGGCGGCCGTCGCAGAGGCCATGCGGCGCGGCCTGATCGAGTAATCCCGGCTCTCGGCCCTTGATCGGCGAGCGCACCCGGAAGGAAGCGTGCACCTGCGGCGTTATGCTCGATCGACAGATCTCTGCCCGATCGCCGCCGGTGAAGGGGGTGCGCCATGAGTTCGGATATCGAAGGCCGGTTGGCCCACGCGCGCCCGCCCGGCGAGGCGCCGTCGGAACTGGTCGATCCCAAGCCCGATTCCGGTGCGTCCGGACGGCATCTCGCGACGGTGAAGGAACCCGAGAACGACCTCGGTGGGGCGGCGGATGCCGCGACCGGGGGATCGGCGGCCGTTGCGGTGGTCGACGTCGACCCCGATCCCGCCGAGGAGACCCTGGCGCCGCCATCGGCGACCCGCCGGGTCCGGGCCAGGCTGACCCGCCGGATGAGTGGTCAACGCTCGAGCGCGCCGCCGAACCGGACCGTGCTCGAGCCGCTGTTCGCGGTGCACCGCTCGTTGCACCCCAAGGCCGACCTCAAGCTGGTCCAGCGCGCCTACGAGGTGGCGGAGAAGGCGCACAGCGGTCAGTTCCGCAAATCCGGCGACCCCTACATCACCCACCCGCTCGCGGTGGCGACGATCCTGGCCGACCTCGGGATGGACACCACCACGCTGGTCGCCGCGCTGCTGCACGACACCGTCGAGGACACGCCTTACACCCTGGCGAACGCGACCGCCGAGTTCGGTGAGGAGGTCGCGCATCTGGTCGACGGCGTCACCAAGTTGGACAAGGTGCACTTCGGCGCGGCGACCGAGGCCGAGACGATCCGCAAGATGATCATCGCGATGGCCCAGGACCCCCGGGTCCTGGTGATCAAGCTGGCCGACCGGTTGCACAACATGCGCACCATGCGTTTCCTGCCGCCGGACAAGCAGGCCCGTAAGGCGCGGGAGACCCTGGAGGTGCTGGCGCCGCTGGCCCATCGGCTGGGCATGGCGACCATCAAGTGGGAGCTGGAAGACCTCGCCTTCTCGATCCTGCACTCCAAGCGGTACGACGAGATCGTCCGACTGGTCGCCGATCGCGCCCCGTCGAGGGACACCTACCTGGCGGCCGTCACCGGGCAACTCGAGGCCGAGTTGTCGGCGGCAAAGATCTCCTGCCAGGTGGTCGGCCGCGGCAAGCACTACTACTCGATCTATCAGAAGATGCAGGCCCGCGGTCGCGAGTTCGACGAGATCCACGACCTGGTCGCGGTGCGCATCCTGGTCGGGAACGTCCGGGAGTGCTACGCGGCGATGGGCGTCGTGCACGCCCTGTGGGCACCCATGCCCGGCCGCTTCAAGGATTACATCGCACAGCCGAGATACGGCGTGTACCAGTCGTTGCACACCACGGTGATCGGTCCGGAGGGCAAGCCGCTCGAGGTGCAGATCCGTACCTACGACATGCACCACACGGCCGAGTACGGCATCGCATCGCACTGGCGGTACAAGGAATCTCGCGGAACCCATTCGGGTGTCGGCACCTCGGTCGACGAGATGGCTTGGATGCGACAACTTCTCGACTGGCAGCGGGAGGCCGGCGATGCCGGCGAGTTCCTGGACAACCTGCGCTACGAGATGGCGCACAGCGAGATCTTCGTGTTCACCCCGAAGGGCGACATCCACACTCTCCCAGCGGGTTCCACTCCGGTCGACTTCGCCTACGCAGTGCACACCGAGGTCGGCCACCGGTGCATCGGGGCCAAGGTGGACGGCCGGTTGGTGCCGTTGGAGCGGCACCTGTCCAACGGGCAGTTCGTGGAGATCTTCACCTCCAAGGCGCCCAACCAGGGACCGAGCCGGGATTGGCTGGGCTTCGTCGCGTCCTCGAGGGCGAAGACCAAGATCCGCCAGTACTTCGCCAAGTCGCGCCGCGAGGAGGCCGTCGAGCTCGGTAAGGAGGCCATCGCCAAGGCCGCCCGCCGGGCGGGACTGCCGGTGCAGCGGCTGATCTCGCACGAGGCGCTGGCCGCCATCGGACATGACCTGGGCTACAAGGACATCGGGGCGGTCTATGCCGCCGTCGGCGAGAACAACCTGTCGGCGACGACACTGGTCGGCAAGGTGGTCTCCTACCTCGGTGGCGAGGAGGAGGCAGACGAACAGGTCGCCGAACGGTCCGCCCCGCTGATCACCCGGCGCCGCTCGCGGGCCACCGGGGATGCCGGGGTGTTGGTCAAGGGCATCAGCGACATCCAGGTCAAGCTGGCGCGTTGCTGCACCCCGGTGCCGGGCGATCTCATCCTCGGCTTCATCACCAAGGGTGGGGCCGTGTCGGTGCACCGGGTGGACTGCACCAACGCCGCGTCCCTGCAGCAGGAGCAGGCCCGGCTGGTGGAGGTGACCTGGGATCCCACCTCGGCGTCGGTGTTCCTGGTCACCATCCAGGTCGAGGCGCTGGACCGGGCCCGGTTGCTGTCCGATATCACCAAGACCCTTGCCGACGTGAAGGTCAACATCCTGTCGGCAAACCTGTCGATGTCCAAGGACGGCATGGCGATCTCCCGGTTCTCCTTCGAGATGGCCGACCCGAAGCATCTCGGTCACCTGCTGCGATCGGTGCGCAATGTGGAGGGCGTCTACGACGTCTACCGGGTGACCAGCGCCTGACGTTCGATCGCCCCGCCGTCGTCGGGTGGGTGGGTCGCTGTGAGAATCCATCGGTGTCGCCAGCAGAGTTCGTCTTCCTCATCGCGGCCGGCGTCGCAGGCGGGTTGACCGGCAGCATTGCCGGGCTGGCGTCATTGGCGACCTACCCGGCGTTGTTGGCGGTCGGGCTCGAGCCGGTCTCGGCGAACGTGACGAACACGGTCGCCCTGGTCTTCACCGGCGTCGGATCGTTCCTCGGGTCGCGCCCGGAACTGGTCGGGCAGGGCCAACGGATCAAGGCATTGGCCCCGGTTGCGGCGATCGGCGGTCTGATCGGCGCAGTGTTGCTGCTGTCCACCCCGGCCGAGGGCTTCGAGAAGCTGGTGCCCCTGCTGATCGGGCTGGCCTCGCTGACCATCCTGATCCCGCGGAAGCCGCCCGCCGAGTCCGGTGACCAGCCGGTGTTGCGGGGACGGGCGCAGATCGTGCTCGAGGGTGCCGCCCTGCTGCTGATCGCGATCTACGGCGGGTACTTCGGCGCCGCGGCCGGTGTGCTGCTGCTCGCGCTGCTGCTGCGGATCACCCATGCGTCCCTGGCCAGGGCGAATGCGACGAAGAACGTCCTGCTGTTCGTCGCCAACACGGTTGCTGCGGTGCTGTTCGCGTTCCTCGCGCCGGTGGACTGGGCGGCGGTGGTGCCGTTGGGGATCGGCTGCCTGATCGGCTCCCGGCTCGGCCCGATCGTGGTGCGCAGAGCACCGTCGACACTGCTGCGGGTGCTGATCGGCATCGCCGGGATGGCCTTGGCGATCCGATTGGGGATACAGGCCTACGGCTGAACCGTTCGGTCGGCGGCGCTCGCCTCCCGGTGGGCCCTGGCCAGCGGATGTTCGAGCATCCGGTCGATCAGCGAGCTCCACCTGCGGGCCCTGGCGTCGAGATCGCCGGCCCGCGAAACGGTGAGCGACCCGACCGCGATCGGCACGTGGACCGGAACCGTCGCGAGCAGCCCCGCGACAGCATCGTCGACCGCGGAGTCCAGGTCGTCGGCGAGCAACCGCAGGTATCCCAGACGGTTGCCGGCCTCGAGCACCTGGGCCTCGATGTCCAGCGCGGCCTGGCGGGTGGAGACGGTGATGATCGCGCCGCCGCCGGTGCCCCGGACGAGCTCCAGTGCCTGGGCAGGTGTCGTCACTCCGGTCCCCGGTTGATCGATCAGCAACGGGACGAGCTGATAGTCGTCGGCGTCCCGCACCAGCTGCCCGAACTCCTCCTCGACCGAGCTCTCCTCGGCCGCCCTCGGCACGCCGCAGGCCGTGACGTACCGGGCGCCGAGCCGGGAGGAGAGGTCGAGCACACCGCGATAGGACTGCGGATCAGGCGGGCCGGCCAGTTCGATTCGACCGACGTCCAGCACCGAAACCCGGTTGGTGAGAAGGTGTTCCACCATGCTGGACAGCTCCGCTGAACCCGCGCCCTTGCGCCACCACAGGTCGGCGCCGCGGGAGTGGGCGACCTTCAATCCGATCGAGTCGAAACCGGTGCGCAGAGCGAGGTCGACCAGTTCGGTCGGGGAAAGATCGGGTGCGGCGGATTCGTGGATGGCGAGCCGGTTCATCGCATCAGTCTGCCCTGGCCGCCGGGTCGGTCGTCGCCCGGCCGCCTCTAGGGTCTGGGCTATGACCGACACCGCACAACGGCCGATCTGGGCCAGGCGAACACCGCTGGATCTCGAGGATGCCAAGCAACGCACGACCGCCTACGTGTACGGCAACCTGCTCGTCCTCGCCGCGATCCTGTCGGTCACCGAAGGGGACGTCGACTCCAACCGGGCGTTCTGGATCGTGCTGGGGACTGCCATCTCGACGTTCGTCGCACATGTCTTCGCCGAGGCGATGGGGGCGCAGGTCAGATCGACGGCACGGCCGACGTTGCTCGAATCCCTTGCGCTGGCGAAGGAATCGCTGCCGGTGCTGACCTCGGGCGGGTTCCCGGCAGTCATCCTGCTACTCGGCTACTGGGACGTCCTGAGCAACGGGGTCGCCCTGGCCATCGCTGAGGCCGTCGTGCTGATCCGGATCGCCGGCACCGGGGTGATCGTGGCCCGGCTGCGGAACGAACGCAGCTCGCTGCGGCTGCTGCTGGCCGGTGTCGCGGTGGCGGCGGTGGGCCTGCTGATCAGCCTGCTCAAGGTGTACCTGACGCACTGAACGACCGACGGCGGTGGTGGCCGCTGACATACTGATGTCCGGCGGTGAACGGCCACCGCGGCTTGTCGACGAAGAGGTGCGGGCATGGGCGGACCCCTCAGCAAATGGTTCAAAGTTCCGTCGTTGGCGGAGCGGCTGCGGTCCCACGGCGTGCGCGATGACGTGGTCCGGGCAGCGGAAAGAACGGCGTTCTCCCGGCAGTCCGACCGTGGGTTGTACGACATGGCCGCCCAGCTGAGCGATACCGAAGGCGTGATCCAACTCGTCGAGGGACGGTGTGCCGGGGCGACCGGGCTGTTGGTGCTCACCACCCGCAGGCTGCTGTTCGTTCCCAAGGCCACCGATCGGGCGACAACGACCTCGGTCGACCTGACCGACGTCGAAGCCGTCGACTCGCGGATGCATCGGGGTCTGGGGGTGCTGGAGGTGACGACCGGCTCCGGACCACTGACCGTCGATCAGATCCTGGGAAACCAGGCAGACACCCTGACCGCCAGCATCCGGCAGGCCAAGAACCCGCCGCCCGACGGGGCGCCCGTGCGACGCGATCCGCTCGACGAGTTGGCCGAACTCCGGGCGCTGCACCAGGCCGGCATGATCGGCGAGGCGGAGTTCCAGGCCCGCAAGCAGCAGTTGTTCGGCCAGATCTGAGCTGCTTCTCCTCAGCTCGTTGCGCTGGTGCTGCCGGTCACTTCGCTGGATGTCTCGCTGGTCACCGCACCGGCCGACCCGCCGGCGATCTCGTAGGACCACAGTTCGCTGTGCACGCCCACGGGCGGCGGCGCCTTCTCGCCGGCCCGCTCGGCCGCCGACCGGTGGCCGTGGCTGAACGCGGGTGAACTCACCCACGCCTTGAAGGAAGCCTCGTCCCGCCACCGGGTGATGACCAGCCAGGTGGTCCGGTCGTCCGTCGGCTGCAGCAGCTCGAAACCCTCGAAGCCGTCCTGGTCGTCGATCGCGCCGGCCCGGGCCGCGAACCGCTTGGCGAGCTCGCTTCCGCTGTCCGCGGCCACGGTGATCGCGTTGATCTTGATGATGGTCATGCCCACCATCGTGCCAAGCGCGCAGGAGTGGGGCCGCGCAGGCCTTGCTCCACCCCGGCTCGACCAGCGTCCACGGGCAAGTTGGGTGTCCGGTTGATGCCCGAATGGCGATATCGCGGAAACGTTCTTCTGGTCGCGGCCCGGCAGGTGCCCATTCTGCGATGGGCAGCATTGGCCCGAGCGGGGGATGCACACTCCTGGATGCCGGTGACCCTTCGATACCGGCGACCCTTGATACCGGGTGACTCTCGATGCCGGTGACGCCATTCCTGGCGGACACGCCCGATGGTCCGGTGCTTCTGAGGCATATTTCCCGCTATAGGGCCCTCGCAGCACCCGATGAGCGCCAGTTCGACCCCATCAGCAACTTCACATCGGGCGTGTCGTGTCCGGTTCATGCCCGAATGGCGATATCGCGGAAACACTTCGTGGCGGCTCCGGCCTGGCGTAGTGCATCTAGCGTGCCTACGCGTGTCCGGTTTGCGCCGAATGGCGATATCGCGGAAACACTCAGGCGCTCAGACGGAGTCGGATGCTTCGCCGAGCCTGGCGGCCCGGCTGTGCAGGTAGCGCTGTTGCTGCAGGCTGCTGGTGAGCCCGGCGGCGGTGCGGTAGGCGTCACGGGCCGCTGGGGCGTCGCCCGCCATCTCCAGCAGGTGCCCGCGCACCGCATACAGCCGGTGGTCATTGGCCATCCTGGCGTCACTCATCAGAGCGGCGAGCAGTTCGAGGCCGACCTCCGGACCGCGCGACATGGCCACCGCGACGGCGTGATTCAGTGCCACCACCGGGTTGTCCTCGAGCCCGAGCAGCACCTCGTACAGCGCCGCGATCTGCGGCCAGTCGGTGTCGTCAGCGGTCGGCGCTTCGTCGTGGATGGCCGCGATCGCCGCCTGCAGTTGGTACGGCCCGGCGGACCCGCGGGGGAGCACCCGGCTGATCATGGCAACGCCTTCGCTGATCTGGTCGGCGTTCCAGCGACTGCGGTCCTGATCGGCCATCGGGACGAGCGAGCCGTCCGGGCCGGTCCTTGCCGGCCGCCGCGCGTCGGTGAGCAGCATGAGCGCCAGCAACCCGGCGACCTCCCCGTTGTCGGGCAGGATCGCCAGCACCATGCGGCACAGGCGGATGGCCTCGGCCGAGAGTTCACTGCGGTGCAGGTCGGGCCCCGACGTGCTGACGTAGCCCTCGTTGAAGATCAGATAGAGCACGTGCAACACAGCGGCGAGCCGTGCCGCCCGCTCGGTCACCGGCGGCAGGCCGAAGGGGAGCCCGCTGTCCTTGATCCGCTGCTTGGCCCGGGTGATCCGCCGGGTCATGGTGGCTTCCGGAACCAGGAACGCGCGGGCGATCTCGGCCGTGGTGAGGCCGCCGACCGCGCGCAGGGTGAGGGCGATCTGCGACGCGGGCGACAGCGCGGGATGGCAACACAGGAACAGCAGGATCAGCGAGTCGTCCTGCTCGGTCGTCCCCGTCCCGATCCGCCGGTCGGCCGCCGGTGCCAGCCATTCATCGGGAAGGGTCCAAGTGGCGACGTCGTTCTCCCGGCGCCGTCTGGCCTGGTCGCTGCGCAGCAGATCGGTCAACCGGCGCGCGGCGACGGTGATCAGCCAGGCCCGCGGGTTGTCGGGCAGGCCCTTGGTCGGCCACTGCGCGGCGCCGGCGATCATCGCCTCCTGGACCGCGTCCTCGGCTTCGTCGAAATGCCCGTACCGGCGAACGAGCGCGCCGAGGACCTGCGGCGCCAACTGGCGGAGCAGGCCCTCGACGGTGTCGGCCGGCATGACGGTGCTACGCGGCCGGCTCGCCCTGGTCCTCCTGAATGGGCCGGACGTCGACGTACTGACCCTCCGCGCCGCTCGGCCCCGGCGGGCAGTGCGCCAGCCGGGCGGCGATTTCGGTTGCCCGGTCGAAGCTCTCGCACTCGACGATGGTGTAACCGGCGAGCACCTCCTGCGCCTCGGCGTACGGTCCGTCGGTGACCACCGGAACCCCGCCCTGCATGGTCACCCGGCGGGAGTGCAGCGGCTCGAGGAGACCCTTGGCATCGACGAACTCCCCGGACTCCACCAGTTCGTTGTTCCATTGCGCCATGAAGGAGCCCATCGCGGCGAAGTCCTCGCCGGTCCAGGCGGGCTTGTCGGTGGCCTTGCCGACCATCGCGTCGTAGTCCTGCTGCGAGCCGTACAACATGATCATGTACTTCATGATTGCCCCTTCCTGCTGACACCCCAGCGGTATCACGCATTGAAGACGTCGTTGCCGACGCGATCATCCGGACACCGAACAGCGGTCATTCGCCAAGAACTTTGTTCAGCCGAAGACCAGCGTTGTCCGCTTCGCGGCCCGGATCTGCCCGACCAGCTGGGCCTCGTCCTTCAACATCGCCTGCTCGGCTGGGCGAAGTGTGCGCCACGGGTTCACGGTGATCGTCAGCGCACCAGAACTCGCGCGGGTGCGCCACGTCCCGGCGATCCCGCCATCGGCCAGTACGGCGCCCGGCGAACCGATCACCGGCCACAGTTCCTTGCGCTGCCCGGCGTCAGTGGTCAGCACGGCCCGGTCCCGTGGCTGCAACAGCGGATCGGACGGCGGCAGCAGTCGGGTGATGCCGGCCGCTGCCTCCTCATCGATGTCGACGATGGAGCCGAGAAGAGATGCAGGAACCCGGCTCTTCATGCCGTCCACGGTGACCGGGACGAGGTCGTCCGGCAGCGCCGGGCGGATGCCGGCGGCCGACGTGCCGAGATGCGCGCCGACGTCTGACGGTGTGCCGACCCCGAACTGGCGGTAGCACTGCGACGCGACGTCAGCCAGTCCCTGCTGCTCGTCAGGTCGAGTCGACGAACCCGACAAGGGGGCCAGCACAACGGGTTTGGTGTCCGGCACCAAGCCGAGTCCGGCAGGCAGCGCGGCCAATCGGAAGAGCAATTCTCGGACGTGGACGGTGTCGCAGCCTGGGCAGAATCCGGAGAACTCCGCCGGGAGCGCGGCCGTCACGGCGGCGCTGGCCTCGCCCTTCACCATCGGCTCGGTGATCACCTCCCGCATCCCGTCCGCGACGACGGCGAAGGCCTCGAGTGGATCCGCCCCGTCGCCCAGCAGCCGGCCGGCGTCACCGGACAGCCGGGCCTTGGCGTCGGCCGGGCCGGCGGGCCAGAGTGCCGCGCTGATCCGGCCCAGGTCGGCGCGCCGGTGCAGATGTGGCGATCCCCGCAGCGACCAGACCAACGCGGACCAGCTTCGGCTGCCCGGGTCGGGGAGGTCGGGAACCGCTGTCGGGTCGGCCAATCGCGCGGCGAGGGCGAGCCGGGTCGAACCGTCGCGGTCCTGAATGCCCAAGTCCCACAACGGGAGTTTCCTCGGATGGGAAGCCGCCCGGTCGAGACCGGAGACCAGGATGCGATACGCCCGGACCTGGTTGCCGGTGACCGCCGGAACAGCGGTCATCGCTCAGCCGGCTCCGCCGGAACTCACCGTCGCGGTCGGCTCGACGGCGGGGGATTCGACGGCGGGGGACTCCACTGCGGTGGGAGCGACCGCCGTGGCATCGACACCGTCGGTGGGAAGCAGTTCGTCACTCGGGGTCGCCGTGACGTAGGTGCCGGTGCCCTCGAGCGCGCCATCGGGCACCGTCACCCGGGCGATGGTGGTGACTGCGACCGGTGGGCCGTCCTGGGCACCGTTCTGCACTCCCTGCGCGGCGATCTCGTCGACGATCTTCATGCCTTCGCCGGTCACCGTCCCGAGAATGGTGTACGACGCCGGCAGCGTGGTGGCGCCGTAGACGATGAAGAACTGCGACCCACTGGTGTTAGCGCCGGCATTGGCCAGGGCGACGGTGCCGACCGGATAGGTGGCGTCCGTTGCGGCCTCTGTAGCGAACGTGTAGCCGGGTCCGCCGTTGCCCTGCCCGGTCGGATCGCCGCACTGCAGGATGTTGAGCTGCTCGCTGACCGTCAGCCGGCTGCAGTCGGTGTTGTCGTAGAAGCCCTGCGAGGCCAGCGACAGGAACGAGTTCACCCCGCACGGAGCCAGTTCCCGGTTCAGCGACACCGGAACGTCCTGGCCGTTCAGCACGATGGTGGAATCCACCGTTCCGGAATTCAGCGGCTCCAGGTTGCTGGGCGGACTGACTTCTTTCGCCGCCGTCCCGTAGGCGGGGTACGAGCAGGGTGTCTCGGGTGCGGCCGGTTCGGAGGATGCGGTATCCGTCGACGACGCGTCCGAAGCGGTGTCGGAGCCGGAATCACGCGTGACGAACAGCCACACACCACCCGAGATCACCAGCACCGCGGCCACCACGCCGATGATCACCAGGCGCTGTCGGCGGGCGCGATCCTGTGCCTCACGACGCTGCAGTTGTCGCTCGAGCTTGCGCTTGGCCGCGTCGCGACGCTGTTGGTTGGTGGGCACGCCTGGTCCTCCTGCAATCAGATCGGGTGCCGCGCGGAAGGCGGACCCGGGCCGGAGTCTAGGTGACCGGCCGGACCGGCCCTTCAGGATCGGGTGTGAACGCGCTGTGCGACGTCTGCACGGGAAGGCGCCGGATAGGCTGCACAGGTGCTGATCGCGGGGTTTCCGGCTGGGTCGTTCCAGGCCAACTGCTATGTGCTGGCCGTCGAGCCAGGCGGTCCGTGTGTGGTGGTCGACCCGGGTCAGGACGCCCTCGCCCGGTTGGAACCGCTACTGGCCGAGCATCGGTTGCGCCCGGTCGCTGCGCTGCTGACCCATGGTCATCTCGATCACACCGCCTCGGTCGGTGAGTTCTGCCGGGGGTTGGACGTCCCGGCCTACATCCATCCCGATGACGAGTACATGCTGGACGACCCGCTGGCCGCGTTGTCCCCCGAACTGCGGGCGGCGCTGGCCGGAATGCCGATCGGCGGGCTGCGTCCCCCGACCGTGCTCGCGCTGTCCGACCGGTTGACCCCCGATCTGGCCGGGCTGCCGTTGACGGTCGACCACACTCCCGGGCACACCGGTGGCTCTGTGGTGTTCCGGTTGGCCGGCGATGGGGAGCGCCCCGAGGTGCTGCTCACCGGCGACACGTTGTTTCCCGGTTCCATCGGCCGCACCGACCTGCCCGGCGGTTCGGCGGCCCAGGAACTGGACTCGATCCACGACCGGTTGCTCAGTCGTCCGGACGAGGCGGTCGTGCTTGCCGGACACGGACCGTCGAGCACGATCGGCGCGGAGCGGGCCGGCAATCCGTTCCTCACCCGGTCGGCCTGGGACCAGGCCAGGCATGCCGAGGGCAGGTCTGCCCGCACCTGACGTCCCTCCGCCCACAGCAAGTTCTTGAAGGATTGATCCCACGATGTCAGCGACCACCGAAAATTCCTCGCCGGCCAGGCCGGCCGATCCCGGCAAGGCGGTCAAGCCGTCGGCTCTTGCCGCGCCCAAGGGCGTGCCCGACTACTTTCCGCCGGATTCCCGGGTCTTCACCGCGGTCCGGGACACGTTGATCCGAGCCGCCGACCGTGCCGGTTACTCACCGATCGAACTACCCGTGTTCGAGGACACCACCCTGTTCGCCCGCGGAGTCGGCGAGTCGACCGACGTGGTGTCCAAGGAGATGTACACCTTCGCCGACCGCGGCGGCCGCTCGGTGACGCTGCGCCCCGAGGGCACCGCCGGGGTGATGCGGGCGGTGATCGAACACGGGCTGGACCGCGGTCCGCTACCGGTGAAACTGGTCTACTCGGGCCCGTTCTTCCGCTACGAGCGCCCGCAGGCAGGCCGCTACCGGCAGCTGCAGCAGGTCGGCATCGAGGCCATCGGCAGCGACGATCCCGCCCTGGATGCCGAGGTGATCGCGGTGGCCGACGAAGGCTTCCGGGACGTCGGCCTCACCGGGTACCGGCTGGATCTGACCTCGCTCGGCGACGCGACCTGCCGACCGGCCTATCGGGACCGGCTCACCGCCTTCCTCGCCGGCCTCGACCTGGACGAGGCGACCCGGTTGCGCGCCGAGGTGAACCCGCTCCGGGTGCTGGATGACAAACGTCCAGCGATGCAAGCCCTTCTGGCCGACGCGCCGCTGATGCTCGATCACCTCTGCGATTCCTGCCGGGAACACTTCGATCAGGTGCGGGTGGTGCTGGACGCCCTCGGTGTGCGGTACGAGCTGAACCCGCGGATGGTGCGCGGCCTTGACTACTACACCCGAACGACTTTCGAGTTCGTGCACACTGGCCTCGGCGCGCAGTCGGGCATGGGCGGCGGCGGCCGGTACGACGGTCTGATGGCCGAGTTGGGCGGACAGTCGTTGTCCGGCATCGGGTTCGGCCTCGGCGTCGATCGGACGATGATGGCAGCGCACGCAGAGGGGGTCGCCGTCGGCGATCAGCGTCGTTGCGAGGTCTACGGCGTGCCGATGGGTCAAGCGGCATCCCTTCGGCTGGCGGTGATCTCGGGTGAGCTGCGCCGGGCCGGGGTGCGTACCGACATGGCCTATGGCGGCCGGGCGCTGAAGACGGCGATGAAGGCGGCCGATGCCTCCGGCGCGAGAATCGCGCTGGTGCTGGGCGATCGCGAACTGCAGGACGGCACCGTGATGATCCGAAACCTGACCACCGGCGAACAGCAGCCGACCGCGCAGTCCGACGTGCTGGCCGCCGTCCGGGCCATCCTGACCTGACCGGCGGCGGTGCGACCGGCTCGACGGGCCGGTCCGGGCTCAGCGGTTGGCGGCAGTGTCTCCCGGGGTGGCGATCAGCAGCATCTGACCGGCGAGCGGCTTGACCGGCGACCGCAGGTACCAGGGCACCAGGAAGGTCAGTGCCGAGCCCTTGCTGTTCATCGTCAACGGCAGGAACCGGGCGTACTTCTGCGTCACCGTCCAGCCCCTGGACGTCAGGTAGTCGGCCAACGACCGGTCGGTGTAGATCGCGACGTGGGTGTAGTCGTCGAAGTATCCACCGGGGTTCAACCGGAAGTTGGGCTGCAACAGGATCAATGTGCCGCCCTTCCTGAGCACCCTGGCGGACTCGGCGAGCAACAGGTCGGTGACCGGGCGATCGAGGTGTTCGAGCAGGTTCGAGGCGAAGACCACGTCGAACTGGCCGTCGTCGAAGCGCGACAGGTCGGTGCAGTCGCCCAGCTCGGCCTGGACGTGCGCCGCGGCCGCCCGCCGCACGGTGGGATCGATGTCCATCGCGACCGCTCGCCGTGCGGTGACGTTGTTGGAGAAATCACACCAACCGGCGCCGAGTTCCAGGACGGCGGAATCGGTCGGAATCCAGCGCTCCAGGTACCGGCAGATGTGTTGCCACACGGCGGTGCGGTGCGGGTTCGGCGCGAGTCGCGTCTGGAAATAGCCGGAAACCTCGTCGTCGACGCCGATCGGGGTACCGGGCATCGTGCCGTCCGTCACTGACCACTCCTGGCAACTCGTCGGATACAGGTCTGGAAACTAGCACCGTCGGCCCGCTGCTCCCAGCAGCCTCTCGGGGGCTGGCCCGGTCGATATCCTGGTGCGTCGGACGCCAGCTCGGGGAGGAACTGCAGGATGCCGCTGATCGACGACCCCGAGGCCCCCAGTTCGCCGGGCGACGGGGAAGGGCGATCGGTGCTCACCCGGGAACGGGCGAGCCGACGTCCGACGCGGATGCTATTGCTGGCCTGCCTGCCGGCAGTAGCGGTCGGCCTGCTGATCAGGGTGTGGGTGATGCACACCTCGTTGCTCTCGCTCAATTCCGACGAGGGCATCACGGGGCTGCAGGCATTCGAGGTGCTGGACGGCCGGTTCCGGCTGGTGGTGGCCGGCAACGAGTACGGGGCGACCACCGAGTCGTACCTGATGGCGCCGATCCTGCACTTCTGGACCGGCGTCTGGCCGTTGCGGGTGATGGCCACCGCGCTTTCCGCGCTGGCGGCGTACGCGCTGTACCGGCTGGCCAGGCCGTTCCTGGAACGGACGATCGCGGCGACCCTGGCGTTGATCGGTTGGACGACGTCGGGCGCCTTCGTCCTGCTGTGGTCGCGGGCCTACATGGGCTACAACACCGGCTTCATCGCGCAGGTGATCGCGATCGCCCTGGCCTGCCATGCCATCCGGAACCCGGACAAGCTGGCCCGAACGGCGGTGCTGGCGGGCTTCGCAGCAGGGTTCGCGACCTGGAGTCACCCGATGTTCGGCGTGGTCGCCGTGCTCGCGCTGATCGCACCGTCGGTGTACCACTGGCGACGCCTGCTGACCTGGTGGCTGCCGGCGGCGGCCGGCGGTGTGCTCGGCGTTCTGCCATGGCTGCTGTTCATCGCGCAGCACGGCTGGCCCACGTCGGCTCTGGCCACCGTTCCCAGCACCTACGAGCAGCGCGTGGTCAACTTCTTCACCGAACTGCTGCCCAGGATGTTCGGGCTGTTGGCGCCGGACGGCGACTACTGGCTCCCGTCCTGGCTCGCGATCGCGGTCGCGACGGTGCTGATCGCCGGGTCGTTGACCGGGTTGGTGCTACTCGTCGTCCGCCGGGGCGCACCGGCAGTACCCCTGCTGGTTGCCGGGGTGCTGGCCTTTCCGTTCCTCGCGGTGTTCAAGCCGTTGGGATTCGTCGCCGACGGGCGGTACGCATTGCCGTTGCTGCCCATGGTGCTGATGGGGCTCGGCGCCTGGTTCCTGCTGCTGCCGGAGGCGGTTCGCCGCTCGCCATGGCTGATCGTCACCGTGCCGACGATCTGGGCATTGGTGCTGTGCGTGCCGGTGATCCACCAGCAGGTCGGCTGGCGCACCGAGAATCCGGACCAGGATGCCCAACTCGTCGTCGGTGAGCTGGCCGCCCGCGACATCCACTACCTGGCGGGGGATTACTGGGGGACGTACCTGGCCGATTATCTGGCTGATGGTCAACTCACGGTGGCACCCGACGTGTCGGTGCGGCTCTCCGACGAGGCCGCCGAGGTGAACGCGGCCGATCCGACCCAGGTCGCGCTGGTCTATACAACGGGGGTCAACCCCACGCTGCGGCTACCGGCGCAGGACTACCAGTTGGTCCGGATCGGTGTCTACGACCTCTATCTGCCCTAGCTCCCACGTTGCCCGGTCAGTGGTCGAGATTGATGTGTTCGTCGTAGTGGTTGTCGTGTTCGGCGTGCCAGTGCCCGTTGTGCAGGTAATCGGTGTGGTCGTCGTGCAGCACCGTGCGATGGCCGCAGCCGGCACCGTGGATGTGGTCGTGGTCGGTCGGATCATGCGGTCGGTGGGATCCGTGATCGCTCATGGAAAGTGCGCGCTCCTGTCTCGAAAGTAGGCGCCGGGTAGGCAATCTCCAGGAATGGCGAGCGACCCGGCGTACAGGGGTCCGATGACCTTACCGGTTCAGCACACGGTGCGGCCAGGGGTAATTCGCCGACCGATTCAGCCTTGCTCTGCCGCCGCGCTGAGCGTGGAACTGCGCCGCGCGGGACGACGGCGCCACTGGATGATCATCGTGATGGCACCGAGGGCAACCACGACCGATCCGTACACCAGCGCAGTCGCAAGCAGCCCGACGCTGGTGGCCGCCAGACCGGCCACCACGGCCGGCAGGCTGAAGGCAAGGTAGGAGATGACCAGGACGACGGCGAACAACTCGCCGCGCTCCTGCGGTGCGGCCAATCGGGCCAGCGTCCCGAAGCAGCCCAGCGCCGATGCGCCGAAGCCGACCCCGGCGACAACCGTTCCCGCTGCAGCGATCCCGATCGATCCGAGCTGGACGCCGAGCAGGGTGACCGCGGTTCCACCGGTCAGCAGGGCGGCGGCCATCGCCAACACCCTCGCGGTCGGCCAGGAGCGGACGGCGAAGGCGGTGATGGCACCGGTCCCGCAGAGCAGGGTCACCACCAGTCCGCCGACGAGATGGTTCGAAAGGCCGAAAATGGAGGCGGCGACCGACGGCCCCAGGGAGAGGTAGAGCCCACCGAGCGCCCAACTGGCGATCAGGATCGGCACCAGCGCCAACACGTCCGGCCGCAGCCGCGGCGGTACGCCCAACCGGGGTCGCAGGGACGACCGGCCGCCGGGCCGGCGGACGCCGGTCTCCGGCATCAGCGCGACGAAGACCGCGGCCACCAGCATTCCGGCGAGCAACAGTTCGAAGACGAAATGCGTTGGCGCGGGACCGAACTGGACCAGGGCGCCGCATCCCAGCGCGCCGACGGCGAGGCCGCCCAATGGCGCGACCCCATTGACCAGGCCGGCCCGGCCAGGAGCGTGCGGCGGGTTCAGGTCCACCAGCGTGGCGCCGAGAGTGGTCATCGCGGCGCCGGTGGCGATGCCCTGCAGCAGCCGGGCCAACACCAGCACGGGAACGTTGCCGGCGCTGATGAACAGGATCAACGCGACCGCTTCCAGCGCGATCGCCGCCGCCAGCACCGGGCGCCGCCCGATGTAGTCCGACAGCGCGCCGAGCACCAGCAGTGAGCCGATGAGGCCCAACACGTACACCGCGAAGACCACGGTCAACGTCATCGCCGAGAAGCCCCACAGCTGCTGGTACACCACGTACAGCGGCGACGGCGCGCTGGAGGCGGCCATGAACACCACGAAGATGACGCTGATCGCGGCGAAGGCGGTGCGGCGCGACAACCGGCCGGCGTAGCCGGGGCGACCTGCCGGATCGGCGGCGACGAGCTCAGGCATGATGCTCCTCTTGCAATGATCAGTGCGTTAGGCGACTGTAACAGCAAACGCAACGATCAGTGCAATAATGTCGGATGTGCCCACTGTCACCCCTCTCCGGCCCGGCGGTCGCTCCGCGCGGGTGCGGGCCGCCGTCCACCACGCCGTCGAGGAACTCTTGGCGGAGGGTCCCTCCGAAGCGCTGACCATGCCGGTGATCGCGGCAAGGGCCGGGGTGCATCCGACGACCGTGTACCGCAGGTGGGGATCGCTGGCCGATCTGCTCGCCGACGTGGCGACCAGTCGTTTCAGCGGCGACATCGTGGTGCCGGACACCGGGACCCTGCGCGGCGATCTCGAACGGTGGGCCGCGGCGGTGGCCACCGACCTGGCCGATCCCGATGTGCTGGCCCTGATGCGGGCCACCATCGGCTCCGGTCCCGACGGCGGCTGCGCCTGTGTCGCCGATCGGCAGGATCAGCTGGCCGCGATGCTCGATCGGGAGGCCGCCCGGGGTGGTCAACCGCCGTCGGTCAATGCCACCGCGGACCTGATCCTGGGGCCGCTGTACTACCGGGCGTTGTTCCTCGGCGAACCGGCCGACGCCACCTGGGCCCGCGGCCTGGTGTCGACACTGTTGCCCTGACCTGGTCCGCGCTTATCGGAGATGGCGCTGGGCTCCGACGTCGTAGGCCCGCGAAATCGGTCGAACGTGGCTCGGACCTCCGGTGACGACCGGCCGAAGTGGCCGTCGAGATCGCCGAGCGGGGCACAGGTGTGGCTTTGGCGGGGGTTGGCAAACGACCTCCCGCAGGACGGGCAGACCCAGAGTGGTCGGTTGGTGGGGCCGACGGTCACCGATCGGTCTCGCGAGCTTCCGCTCGGCGCGGTTGCGGGTACCGATCGTTCGGCGGATAACCGGGCACGGGGTGTGCCCGATCGAGATCCTGCAGCCGGAATTCGTGACGGTTGATCCCGTGCAGCGTGATGCTCTTGTCGTGCACCACGAAGGCGATCGAATAGGTCGTGCAGAAATAAGCGGGGGCACGGACGATTTCGCCCGGTGTCCCCGTCGCTACCAGAGTCTTGTTGTGGGTCCCGGCGGGCAGATCACAGACCGCGACGACCTGGTGACCTGGACGAGGGCGCTCGTCGACGCTCGATCCGTGACCGTCCTGACCGGGTTCGGGACTCATCGTCCGATGTTAGCGAGGCAGGTCGGTGTCGGCACCTGCCGTTCGGATGGCAAGATCGGCCGGTGCTCAGCGCCGCCGTTCCCGCGGACGACGCAGCGACCCCACCCGAGATCCCCTCGGTGCACAACAGGCGAGTGTCGCCCCGGATGGTGTTCTGGGCCTTTCTCGCGATTTACCTGTTGATCGCGGGTCTGTGGGCGATCGGAACTCCGCCGATGTCGTCGGTGGACGAGCCGTCGCACGCGATCAAGGCAGCTGCCGTGGTGCGTGGCCAACTGTCCGGCGATCAGGCGGGTCTGCGGGTCGGCACGGGGGTGGTGCAGGTTCCGCGGTTGTTCCTGGAGAGCCAAAGCCTGGTGTGCACGGCCGGCCAGCCGGAGATCACCGCGACCTACTGCCCGCCGAATCTGGGGCAGGACCTGTCCGAGACGGTGGACGTCACCACCTCGGCGGTGCGGTACAACCCGCTCTACTACGCCTTTGCCGGACTGCCGAGTCTGTTTGGGAACTCGATCTCCACGTTCTACTGGATGCGGCTGGTCGGCGGGCTGCTGGCCGCCTGGATGCTGGCCCTCGCCGCCCGCTCCCTTGCCGAACTCACCGGCGCCTACTGGCCGTTCGCCGCCCTATTGGTCTCGATCACCCCGATGACGGTCTTCATGTCGGCCTCGATCAACCCGCAGAGCGTGGAACTGGCAGGCGCGATCCTGCTCTGGGTGGCGGTGCTGGCCCTGCTGCGCTCGCCGGATCCGGACCTGCTGCACCGCAGGCTGTTCCGGCTCACGCTTGCGACGGTGTTCGTCGCGAATGTCCGGGGGCTCGGCCCGCTGCTGGTGGTGGTCATCGTGCTGACCGGGCTCGCGATCAGCCGCTGGGCCGACATCGTTGCACTGCTCCGCTCGCGGTTGAGCTGGATCTATGGAGCGGTGTGCGGATTGTCGGTGGTCGCCGGGTACGCCTGGACCGTCGGCGCGGACACGCTGACCATGCCGACCACCGAGGACTACCCGGCCCTGACCGGCGAGACCATCCTGCGGCTGACCACCGCATCGACGGGCTGGTACACCGAGCAGAGCATCGGTGTCTTCGGCTGGCTCGAGGTACCGATGCCGGACTGGGTCTACCTTGGCTACGCCGGTTTGGTGCTGGTCATCGTGATCGCGGGCCTGGCGTTCGGTCGATGGCGCGAGCAAGTGGCCATCGTGGCGCTGGCCTGCCTGGTCGTTGTGCTGCCGATCTACGCGGAGTTCGGCCAGGCCCATTTCATCGGCCAGTTCTGGCAGGGCCGCTACGGCCTGCCGATCGCCGTCGGGGTCCCCCTGGTCGCGGCCTTCGCCCTGCAACAGGCGCGGCCACCGCTGCCTGGCTGGATCGGCCGTCGGGTGATGATCACCGTAGCGATACCGTTTGCGCTGCTCCAGGCGCACGCGCTGGCGGTGGACATCCGCCGTCAGGTGAACGGGCTGTCCGCCGACAGCCCGTGGTTCGGCTGGGCCGACGACGCCTGGTTGCCACCCCTGAATCCGTACTTGATGGTCGGCGCGTGCCTGATCTGCTGGCTGGTGCTGGCGGCATTGCTGGTCCGCGCCGCGGACGACTCCGCCCCACCGGGCACTCCGGCCGACAGCGACGCGGTCCCGATCACCCGGCGCCCGTAGGCCCGGTGAATGCCGTCAGGCCCTGCTGATGTCGGTCGGAGTGGTGATCACGTCCACCATGGCGCCCCTGCGCCACACGGTGATCGGCAACGGCCGGCCGATGGCGTCGTCGAACAACAGGCGTTGCAGGCTCTGTGCGTCGACGACCGGCACCCGTCCGGCGGTGATCAGCAGATCGCCGGCGGTCAGTCCGGCATGGTCGGCCGGTGACCCGGTGACCACCTCGACGACCCGTAACCCGTTGCGCCTGCCGGTCTTCGTGACCAACTCGGCAGGCAACGGAGACGGTCTGCTGACCAGGCCCAGGTAGGCCCGGCGGACCCGTCCGTCGCGCAGCAACGCGGTGATGATCCGCCGGGTGGTGCCATTGATCGGCACGGCCAGTCCGAGTCCGACGCCGGCGACCGCGGTGTTGATGCCGATCACGGTCGCGGTGGAATCGGCGAGTGCGCCACCGGAGTTCCCGGGATTGAGCGCGGCGTCGGTCTGGATGACATCCTCGATCACCCGGCCGGCCCGGCCCGCACGCGTCGGCAACGATCGACCGAGCCCGCTGACCACCCCGGCCGTCACCGAACCCGCCAGCCCCAACGGGTTTCCGATCGCCACCACCAATTGTCCGACCCGCAGGTCGTCGGCGTTGCCGAGCTCGACGAAACCCTTTGGGACCCCATCCGTTGCCCGCACGACGGCGAGATCGGACAACGGATCGGAGCCGACGATGTCGATCGACGTCTGGGTGCCGTCCGCGAACTCGGCAGTGCCGGACACAGCATCTGCGACGACATGTGCGTTGGTGAGCAGGTAGCCGCCGTCGGCGAACAGCACGGCCGACCCGGAGCCCTGGGATCGAGGACCCCAGCCCTGGCCCCGGACGCTGATCGCCGCGACGTGTGGACTGACTGTTGCGGCGACGTCGACCACCACCTGCGAATAGGCGTCGAGCGCCGAAGCGGTCCGATCTGGCTGCATGATTCATTCTGGCGCCGCGAACCGCTCGACACGGTTGCCGAGGATTGCGCCTACGGCAGATCGGGCGATCCCTTGAATTTCGTCCGAACATCTGTTCGAATGACGTCATGAGATGGGAAGGGAGAATGCTGGCGGTCGAGGACGAGTCAGCACTGCCCGGAATGGGTCGGCTGGCCGGCTTCGTGCGGACGGTCCGAACGCCCGAGTTCGCCGGGGTCAGTTTCCACGAGGTGCACAGCAAGTCGGCGCTGAACAAGGTGCCGGGCAATTCGCCGATGCCGTTCCGGTGGACGGTGAATCCCTACCGCGGCTGCACCCATGGCTGCGTGTACTGCTTCGCCCGGAACACGCACTCCTACCTCGAGCTCGACACCGGCCATGATTTCGACACCCAGATCGTGGTCAAGATCAACGTCGGAGAGGTGCTGCGCAAGGAGGTCTCGGCCCCTCGCTGGCAGCGCGAGCACGTTGCCATGGGCACCAACACCGACCCGTACCAACGCGCCGAGGGCCGCTACCGGCTGATGCCCGACGTGATCTCGGCGCTGGCCGACAGCGGGACGCCGTTCTCCATCCTGACCAAGGGCACCGTGCTGGCCCGTGATCTGCCGGTGCTGGCGACTGCGGCAGAATCGGTCCCCGTCGGGTTGGGCGTCTCATTGGCCCTATTGGATGACGACCTGCAGGCGACCCTGGAACCGGGAACGCCGAGCCCGCGAGCCCGGTTGGAACTGATCCGGCGGATCAGGGCCGCCGGGCTGCCATGCGGGGTCTTCATGGCGCCCCTGCTGCCGTATCTGACCGACACCGACGAGCAGATCACCGAGTTGGTGGCCGACCTGGCCGAGGCGGGCGTGACCGGGGTGAGCGGGATCGGCCTGCACCTGCGACCGGGCGCAAGGGAATGGTTCTTCGGTTGGCTGTCCCGGACCCACCCGGATCTCGTCGATCCCTATCAGCGGCTGTACTCCAGGGGTGCCAACCTGCCGGTCGACTACCGGCGGGAGCTGTCCGCCCGGATCAAGCGGATCGCCGCCGGATTCGGTCTCGGCCCGTCGGCCGACCAGGAGTTGGCGGGACGGGACAACCCGGTCCGCGGGGTGCCGGGCGCTCGCGACGCATCTTTCCCGCGGGGGAGTCTGCCGGCGGCGTCGTCGGATCGCCCTTCCGGCGGGGTCGCCGAGCCGAGCCTGTTCTGATTCGTTGGGCGACCGCCGTCATTTCGCCCGGGCGAGGTCGCGTTTCTCCAGCCGGCCGAGCAGCGGGTAGAGGAACAACAAGCTGATCCACGATCGCTGTGCGACCAGGGGTCCGTACAGGTAGGCCAACGGAATGGAGCCGAGGAAGACGATCGGCAGCAGGGCGCCCGAGATGTAGGACCAGAGCGTCTCTCGCGGGCTGAGTTTGGTGGTCGTCAGGCCCTTGCGGTTGGCGACGATCAGCACGATGGACTGCATCACGTAGGTCGCCGACAGGATGACGGCGTACACGGCCACCGGCAGTGGCAGGTCGCCCTGCTTGCCCATCGCCTCGGTGCCGAACGGGATCAGCACGATGCCGAACATCACCGCGCAGTTCAGCGTGATCAGCTGATGGTCCAGGGCCATGAACCCGGTGACCTGCCGGTGGTTCTCCCGCCAGAACGACACGACGACGACGAAGCTGATCGCAAAGGCGGTCAGCGAATCGCCGTTCTTCTCCCACAACGCGGGCAGGCTGGACCACGCCTCTGTGGAGAAGTCGTCGATGGTGGTGATCAGCAGGGTGACGGCAAACGCGAAGATCGCGTCGAAAAACGTGACCGCCCGGGCGAATTCCAGCTGGTCGTGCTCGAATCGTTGGGCCACCGGGAGATTGTGGCAGGGCCACCGGGAGATGGTGGCAGACCCGCCCCGGTGCGGAGCGGGCCTGCCACCATCAGGTCATCGGGCGTAGCTGCGACGCTCGCGCGCCGGACGATGCTCGTTGTCGCGACCCGGACCCGACCGACGCGGACCGTGCGACCCGCGAGGGGCGCCGGGCCGACGGCCGTCGTAGTCACCGGAATCGAGTTCGATCCGCAGCGATTGACCGCTCACCTTGGCTGCGGAGATCCGGCCGAAGGCGGCAGGGGAGAGCTGACCGGCGATCTCGACGGTAGAGAACGTGTCGTAGATGTCGATCCGGCCGAGATCCTTGCCGTTCAAGCCGCCTTCCGCGGTGATCGCGCCGACGATGCCGCCCGGCCGAACGCCGTGGGAGTGACCGACGGCCACCCGGTAGCGCTGGCCGATCGGATCGCGACGACGCCCGCCACGCTCGGCCGACGACCGGTCGTTGTCGTAACGGCCGCCGGACCGGGAATCGTCCCGCTCCGGTGCGAACGAGGCGGTCCGGACGTGCTCGGCCGGCTTGCCGTCGTCGCCGGCGGCCAGCGCGAGCAGGGTGGCCGCGAGCTCGCCCGCGGTCAGGTCCTGCTCGGCCAGGAAGGTGGCGACAGCCTGGCGGTAATGGGCCAGCGACCCACCACCGAGGCGCTCGACGGCCTGCTGCAGCACCCGGGTCGCCTTGTGCGCGGCCACGTCGGCGGCCGTCGGCGGGGTGATCTGCTCAAGCTTGTTGCGGGTGGCCCGCTCGATCGCCCGCAGCCGGCCGATTTCCCGCGGCGTGAAGAAGGTCAACGCCTCGCCCTCGCGCCCGGCCCGGCCGGTGCGGCCGATGCGGTGCACGTAGGACTCCGGTTCGCCCGGTGCGTCGAAGTTGACGACCAGGTCGACGCGTTCCACGTCCAGCCCGCGGGCAGCGACATCGGTGGCGACCAGGACGTCGAGTCGACCGTCACGCAGCCGTTCGATGATCCGTTCGCGTTCCTTCTGCGGGACGTCACCGTTCATCGCCGCCGCCGAGACGCCGCGGGCGATGAGGTCGGCACCGACCTGGTCGCAGGCGTCCTTGGTGCGGACGAACACGATGGTGGCGTCACCCTCGGAGACCTGCAGGATGCGGGTCAGCGCGTCGACCTTCTCGCGGAACGGCACGATGGCGTAGGTCTGCCGGACCGCGTCCACGGTGGACGACTGACGGGAGACAGCGATGTCGACCGGATCGGTCAGGTGCTTGCGCGCGATCGACCGGATGGCCGGCGGCATGGTCGCCGAGAACAGCGCCGTCTGCCGCTCGCCCGGGGCGTCGGTGAGGATGCGCTCGACGTCCTCGGCGAATCCCATCCGGAGCATTTCGTCGGCCTCGTCCAGCACCAGGAACTTCAGTCCGGACAGGTCGAGAGTTCCGCGCTCCAGGTGATCGATGATCCGGCCAGGAGTGCCGACCACGACCTGAGCGCCCGCCTTGAGGGCAGCGCGCTGCGGCAGGAAGCTGGCCCCGCCGTAGATCGGTACGACGGTGATGGCCGGCAGGTGTGCGGCGAACGAGCCGATCGCCTCGGCGACCTGCACGGCCAGCTCCCGGGTGGGGGTCAGCACGAGTGCCTGAACACCGCGGTTGCCGTTGATCGAGGCGAGCAGGGGCATGCCGAAGGCAGCCGTCTTCCCGGTGCCGGTCTGCGCGACACCGGTGATGTCGCGACCGTCGAGCAGGGCCGGGATGGCGGCGGCCTGGATGGCCGTGGGGATGTCGAAGCCGAGATCTGCTGCCGCCCGGAGCAACTGCTTGGGCAGATCGAGGTCGGCGAAACGGGGGGTGGAATCGTTGTCGGCGTCGACGGACTCGAGGTGCGCGTCGGCGTCGATCAGAATGGTCTCGACCGCGATGTTTTCGCTGGCCGGCGCGAACTCTGAGTCCGTCGATTCCGGCGTATTGATCGATTCAGTAGGCATGGTGGGGTCAATGAGGGCAGCGCTGGAGGACATCAAAACCAATCATCGTGAGTCAGGAGCGTCGGGAACCCGCCCGGTTGGCTGGGTTCCTGTCGCAGTCCCGAATGATGAGAAATCCGTCGTCGAGAGCGGCGCGACACACTCCAAGAACGACTCATCGTAACCGACGAAGGTGATCTTGCGGAAGTGAGTTCGCCCACGCCAGTCCCGGCCCACCCGCTGCACTCAGCCGCCGCGCTCCATGCCGAGCGTGGCCAACAGATCCTCGTGCAGTTCGAACCACACGGTGTGGCAGGAGTCGATCTTCGGCTGGTCGACGAAACTGCGTTCGCCCTTGTCGACCCGGCCGAGGGCCTTGTCGAACCGGTCGGAGTAGCCGGCGAAGCGGGCCAGCGCGGCGGAGAGAGCGTCGCCCACCGGACGCAGCCGGCGGGAGATGTTCGTCAGGCTTTTCAGGACGTCCTCGTCCCACGCCCAGTCCTGGTGGTCGTTGGCCGCCCACGCATCCCGCGGGGTCGGCCGGATCTGCCACTTGGTGACCAGCGTCAGGAACCGCCCATTGAGCTGCACGAAGTCGGTGTGCGACGCGGTGACCTGGTCGCGTGCTCCCGCCAGGTCGAGTTCGGCCGCGAGCCTGCGCTGCCCCTCCTGTTTGCCGGACTCGCTGAGCGTCCAGCCGCTGAGGTCCGCGAACGCGACGCGGTACACCCAGCCGTAGGCCTCGAAGTCCAGCAGCAGCTCCTGCACGGCGGTCGCATCCAGCGAGAAGCGCCCGGCGATGGCCGCTGTCGGCGCCATGCCCTGGATGCGGATGCTGTGCAGGACGAGCAGTTCGGGCTCGGAATCGAACGGCATGGCGCCCAGGCTATCGGCGCCGCAGAGCCCGCCCGTGCGGGCACGGTGAACCGGGAGGAATATCGACGGAGTTGTCGATTTCGCCGGTGCCCGTCCGTCTTCACCGGACGGGGCCGCATCGGGCGGCTCGGTGGGCTGCCCGCCAGGGGCGAAGTGGGAGAAAGCACATGCCGAAGTACATGATGGTGATCGTCGAATCCGAGGCCGCGTACGCGGAGGCCGGCGAGGCGGCGTTCGCCTCGGTGATGGCCGAGCACAACGCCTTCGTCGACGAGGTGGCAAAGGCGGGCGGCACCATCCTCGATGGTGAGGCGCTGCAGCCGTCCGCCACCGCCACCTATCTCCGGGGCACCCGGACGCCGGAGGTGCACACCACCGACAACCCGCTGCCCGAGCTCAAGGAGACGGTCGGCGGCTACTACGTGGTCGAGGCCGCGGACGACGCGGCTGCATTGGAGCTCGCCAAGCTCTGCCCTGCGGCCTACGGCTACGTCGAGCTGCGTCCGGTCTGGGAATTCGGCGGCTAGATGGCCCGCCGATGATCTCGGTCATCGTGGCCGAGGCTGCGGCCAGGGCCCAGCGGGAACTGTCCGGCCGGGTCTTGGCGGTGACCCTGCGGTCGGTCCGCGATCTTGACATCGCCGAGGAGGCGACGGCCGACGCATTTCTGCTGGCCCTGCAGACCTGGCCGGAGCGTGGGGTTCCGGCCTCGGTGGAGGCCTGGTTGATCACCGCCGCCCGGCGGCGGGCGATCGATCGGATCCGGTCGGCGCAGGCGGCCAGGCGGGCGTTGATCCGGCAGACCGGCGACCTCCGATCGGCCATCGCAGCGGCGGACAACGGCCACGAGATCGGCATCATCGGCGACGAGGACCTGCGGATGGTCGTGCTGTGCTGCGATCCGCGGATCGCCGTCACCGATCAGGTCGCGTTGACCCTGCGGCTGGCCTGCGGTGTGCCGACCGCTGCGATCGCGGCTGCGTTTCTGACCGCCGAGCCCACGATGGCCGCCAGGCTGACCAGGGCCAAGAAACGATTGGCGGCGGCCGGCCCGGCGCTCGATCTTCCCGACGACGCGACCGTCGATGCCCGGCTGCCGGCCGTTCGGGAGGTCGTGTACTTGGCTTTCACGCTCGGCCACACGGCGGCGGCCGGCAGCAACCTGACCGATGAGGAGTTGGCCGACCGCGCCCAGTACCTCGCCCTCGCGCTTTCCCTGCTCCGGCCGGCGGACCCCGAGTTCCGGGGTTTGCTCGCGCTCATCCTGCTGACCAGGGCGCGGGCGGGGGGACGGACCGACGACGACGGCTCTCAGGTACTGCTCGCCGAGGTCGACCGGAGTCGCTGGGATCGGGCGATGATCGAGCAGGGCATGACCTCGCTCCGGGCGGCACTGGCGCTTCCCCAGGTGCGGCCGCGCGGGCCGATGGTGCTGCAGGCCGCGATCGCTGCCGAGCACGCGTTGGCGCCCGACTTCGCCGCGACCGACTGGTCGGCGGTGGTCGACCTGTATTCCGAGCTGTTGACCGTGCAGCCGTCGTCGACCCTGGCCATCGGTCGGTGCGTCGCCATCGCGAACCTGGTTGGACCGGGCGCCGGATTGGCTGACCTGGATGAGGTGATCGAGGTCGGCGGTCTCGACCGATACCCCTACGCCTTCGGAGCGCGCGCCCAGATGTTGTCCGCTCTGGGCCGCTCGGGTGATGCGGCGGCTGCCTGGTCAGCCGCAGCCGCTCGGGCACGCACCGCTGCGGAACGGGAATTCTTCGCGGCCCGGGCCGCCACCGCGGCTGAATTGTCCGATGCCGACCGGGTGATCGGTCAATGATGCGGCCGGAACCGGCGTGCCCGATCGGCGGGCGACCCCGACGATGTCGATCTTGCCGACAGTGCGGCGAACCACCGCCGCGTGCTGCTGGCAGTCCCGCCCCGCAACGGGCAGACTGGGCAAAGTTGTTCGTACACAAGGTTCGAGCACAGCGTTGAACAGCAGAAGGAGGAGTCGGAAGGATGATCACGGACAAGGGCGTCGCAGTTCCTGACGACATGGCGGGGGCACTTCAGGCCGACGAAGCGGGATTGACGGCCTTCGAGGCACTCCGTCCCGACGACCAGCGGATCTATGTCGAGTGGGTGAAGACCTCGGCGAACCCCGCCGAGCGGTCGGAGCGCCTCTCCGGACTCGCCGAGCACGTCCGCGCCTACCAGCGTCGGCCTGCGCAGGACGATTCGCCGCACCCGCTCAGCTACACCTGACGAGCGGGGAACAGCCCGAGGCGTTCCCCGGTTGGACTCGATGACGGTCTGACGAGAGGCGCAACAGGGTGACGACGGTACGAGAAGCAACATCAGCACGTGACACAACAGCAACAAGCCGGCGGCCACTGCGACTGTCGGTGCTGGACCTGGCCGGCGTGGGTGTGGGCAGCAGCGTGGGCGAGGCACTGGCCGACACCACCAGGCTCGCGATCAGGGCCGACGACCTGGGTTACCACCGGTTCTGGGTGGCCGAACATCACGGGATGCCCGCGGTGGCGTCGTCGGCACCGGCAGTGCTGCTGGCGCACCTCGCCGCCAACACGAGGAAGATCAGGGTCGGATCGGGTGGCGTGATGCTGCCCAACCACGCACCGATCGTGGTGGCCGAACAATTCGGCACGCTGGCCGCATTGCACCCCGGTCGGATCGATCTGGGCCTCGGCCGGGCGCCGGGCAGTGACCAGCTGGCCGCCCACGCGTTGCGCCGGCGGATGGCCGGCCAGGGTCCGGATGACTTCGGCGACCAGCTCGAAGAGCTGCAGCACTTCATGAACGGCGACTTCCCGGCGGACCATCCGTACTCACGGATCCGGACCACCCCGGCCGTCCCGGTTCCGGTGTTCATCCTCGGCTCGTCCGACTACGGCGCCAGGCTCGCGGCCCGTGAGGGTCTGCCGTTCGCGTTTGCGCACCACTTCGCCGGGGCCGGCGGCAACACCGACGCCGCCCTTGATCTCTACCGCTCGTTGTTCGAGCCGTCCGAGGTACTGGACGAGCCGTATCCGATGATCGGCGTCACCGCTCTGGCGGCCGACACCGAGGACGAGGCGCGGTACCAGTCGCGGGCCGGCGCGCTGTCCATGGTCTTGCTGCGATCCGGTCGGCTGCAGGAGATTCCGACGCCGGAGCAGGCTGCGTCCTACCCCTACAGCCCGGCCGAACTGGAGTTGATCCGGGCGATGGGCACCACCGAGGTGGTCGGCACCGCCGATCAGGTTGCCGAGGGCCTGGACGAGCTGGTCGACCGGTTCGGGGTCAAGGAGATGCTGATCTCGACCAGGGCGCACGGCTTGGGTGCCAAGCTCCGGTCGATGGAACTGATCGCCGATGCCTACGCGCTGCAGGGCCGGGTCGCCGCCTGACAGCGGCCCGCACCGTGCGGACCGGAATCGGCAGCTGCGTTTGCCGGACGGTTGATGCGGGTACCTGCCGATCCATGGCAAAGGATCTGAGCAGCACCAAGGAGCGCAAGAAGCTGAGCAAGTCCTCGTTCGCGCTGCCGGGCAAACGCAAGTACCCGATCCCGGACAAGGCCCACGCCCGCAACGCACTTGCCAGGGTGGCCCAGTTCGGCAGCAAGGACGAGAAGCGGAAGGTCAGGGCCGCGGTGAAGAAGCGGTTCCCGAGCATCGGCAGGAAGAAAAAGGGCAAGAAGTCGAAGAAGAAGTAGCCCGGTAGCCGCTGACCCGGCGGGGTCCGCTACTCACCGTAGGATCGTCGGGTCCCGTGCCACCCGACGAAGCTCCTGAGGATCACCTGTGCTCCGCGACCGAACCGCCGGCTCCCTCCGTCCCTCCGACGACGGCGCGACCGTCACCCTCGCCGGGTGGGTTGCCCGCCGCCGCGATCACGGCGGGGTGATCTTCATCGACCTGCGGGATGCCTCCGGCGTCGCCCAGGTGGTCTTCCACACCGGCGCCGCCGCACAGGCCTCGCACCAGCTGCGCAGCGAGTTCTGCATCCGGGTGACCGGAACCGTCGCGATCCGGCCCGAGGGCAATGCCAACCCCGATCTGCCCACCGGTGAGATCGAGGTCGAGGCGACCGAGCTGGAGGTGCTGTCGGAATCGGCGGCGTTGCCGTTCCAGATCGACGACACCATCACCGTCGGTGAGGAAACCCGGCTCAAGTACCGCTATCTCGACCTCCGCCGCACCGGCCCGGCCGCCGCGCTGCGGTTGCGGGCCGCGGTGAACCGGGCCGCCCGCACCGTGTTGGACGACCAGGATTTCGTCGAGATCGAGACGCCCACGCTGACCCGGTCCACCCCGGAGGGTGCCCGCGACTTCCTGGTACCGGCCCGGCTCAGGCCGGGCTCCTGGTACGCATTGCCGCAGTCGCCGCAGCTGTTCAAGCAGCTGCTGATGGTCGCCGGGATGGAGCGGTACTACCAGATCGCCCGCTGCTACCGGGACGAGGATTTCCGCGCCGACCGGCAGCCGGAGTTCACCCAGCTCGACGTGGAAATGTCGTTCGTCGACCAGGACGATGTCATCGCCGTCGGTGAGGCCGTGATCGTCGCCCTCTGGCGACTGATCGGGCACGACATCACCACTCCCATCCCGCGGATCACCTATGCCGACGCGATGAACCGGTACGGCTCGGACAAGCCCGATCTCCGGCTGGACTCCGAACTCACCGAACTGACCGGCTACTTCGCCGGCACCCCGTTCCGGGTCTTCCAGGCGCCGTACGTCGGGGCCGTCGTGCAGAGGGGCGGCGCGGCCACCCCGCGCCGCGGCTTCGATGCGTGGCAGGAGTGGGCCAAGCAACGGGGTGCCCGCGGGTTGGCCTACGTGACGATCGCCGCCGACGGCACCCTGGGTGGTCCGGTGGCCAAGAACATCTCCGAGGACGAACGGGCCGGGCTGGCCGCGGCCGTCGGCGCCGAACCCGGCGACGCGGTGTTCTTCGCGGCCGGCACCCGCCGTGGGGCGCAGGAGCTGCTGGGTGCCGCTCGGGTGGAGATCGGTCGGCGCGACGGGCTGATCGACGAGAGCGCCTGGGCGTTCTGCTGGGTGGTCGACGCGCCGCTGTTCGAACGCACCGACGAGACCGACGATGTCACCGTCGGCGGCGAGGGCAGCACCTGGACAGCGGTGCACCACGCGTTCACCTCACCGAAGCCGGAGTCGCTGGACACCTTCGACACCGACCCCGGTTCGGCCCTGGCCTACGCCTACGACATCGTCTGCAACGGCAACGAGATCGGCGGCGGGTCAATCCGTATCCACCGCGCCGACATCCAGCAACGGGTGTTCGCGGTGATGGGCCTGACCGAGGCCGACGCCCGGGAGAAGTTCGGCTTCCTGCTCGACGCCTTCTCCTTCGGCGCCCCGCCGCACGGTGGGATCGCCTTCGGCTGGGACCGGATCGTCATGCTGCTGTCCCGGACGTCCTCGCTCCGGGAGGTCATCGCCTTCCCCAAGTCCGGCGGCGGCTTCGACCCGCTGACCCAGGCACCGGCGCCGATCACCGCCCAGCAGCGCAGGGAGGCCGGCGTCGACGCGCCGCCGCCGAAGCCGGCCGACACACAGTCGACAGACACTCAGTCGACAGACACGGCGGACTGAGCCTTCCTGATTCGAGCTCTCGCGGGGTGAGCGATGCTGCACGTCCGAATGCTGGTGCCGACGGATCTGCTGGCGCAGGTGCTGGCCCTGATCGACGCGACCGTCGGGGTGGCCGACATCAGCATCGTCAAGGGCGCGGCGCGATTGCCGGCCGGCGACCTGGTCGAGTTCGAAGCAGCCCGGGAGTGTGCCGACGGGCTCTTCGATGCGCTTGCCGAGATCGGGATCGGCGAACGCGGCGCGATCTCCGTGCAGGAGGTCGACCTCGCGCTGTCCAGCGGTGCCAGGGAGGCGCAACGGCAGGCTCCCGGCAACGCGACCGATGCCGTGATCTGGGACGAGGTCGAGGCCCGGACGGGCGACGATGCCGCTCTGACCGGCACTTTCGTCACGTTTCTGACCATCGCCACGCTGCTGGCGGGGATCGGGATCGTCACCGATTCCGCGGTCACCGTGGTCGGCGCCATGGTGGTCGGGCCCGAGTTCGGACCGCTGGCCGCGATCGCGGTCGGCCTGGCCCGGCGGCGGATCCGGCTGGCCCGGCGCGGCCTCATCGCACTGGTCGTCGGGTTCCCGATCGCCATGGTCATCACCGCGCTGGCGACCGTTCTCGCGGTGCACACCGGCCTGGCGTCGGACGATCTCGTGGAGCTGAACACCCAGACCGAGTTCATCTACAAACCGGGGGTGCTGTCGCTGATCGTCGCGCTGCTGGCCGGTGCGGCCGGAATGCTGTCGCTGACCAGTAGGAACTCCGCCGCCCTCGTCGGGGTCTTCATCTCGGTCACCACGGTTCCGGCGGCCGGCTACGTGGCGGTCGGCGGGGTGCTCGGCGAGTGGTCGCAGGTCTGGGGGTCCGCCGTGCAGCTGTTGATCAACCTGGCCGGCATCGTGGTGGCCGCAGTGGCGATGTTGCTGGCTCGCCGCTGGGGACACCGGTTCAACAACAGGACCGGGAATCTGTTCGACCCCGACCGCCGGCGGCGGACCCCGTTCCGGAGCTGATCGCCGGCCGGCGGCGCGCTGCTGTTCCAAGCCGGAAACAAGGCCTGAATAGAGTGTGCGACGAGCGGGCGGCCGCAGCACCCTCTGCAACGGCATTTCGGTTCCGCCACCAGCACTTCGGCAGCGTGTGAAGGGATCAGCGTGGGGATCAAGGTGGCGTTGGAGCACCGCACGACGTATCGCTTCGACCGTCTTGTGACGATCCACCCGCATGTGGTGCGGTTGCGGCCGGCGCCGCATTCGCGGACCAGGATCGAGGCCTACTCGCTGACGGTCGAGCCGGCCGACCATTTCATCAACTGGCAGCAGGACCCGTTCGGCAACTTCATGGCCAGGCTGGTGTTCCCCGAGCGGGCCGACCACCTGTCCATCACGGTGGGGCTGGTCGCGGATCTCGCCGTGGTCAACCCGTTCGACTTCTTCATCGAGGAGTATGCAGAGCACTACGGGTTCGTCTACCCGGCCGACCTGGCCAACGACCTGGAGCCGTACCTGCGCCCGGTCGACGAGCGTCAGCCCGGCAGTGGACCAGGGCCGCTGGTGCAGAACTGGCTCAAGGGTTTCGTCATCGCGCCGCAAACCGCGATCGTCGACTTCCTGGTGCAGCTCAACGGGGCGATCCGGCAGGACGTCGGGTACTCGGTCCGGATGGAGCCCGGTGTCCAGACACCCGACTACACGCTGAGTTCGGCGATCGGCTCGTGCCGGGATTCGGCCTGGCTGCTGGTCTCGTTGTTGCGCGAACTCGGCCTGGCGGCCCGGTTCGTCTCCGGGTACCTGGTGCAGCTGACCTCCGACATCGCCTCACTGGACGGCCCGTCCGGGCCGGCCGCGGACTTCACCGATCTGCATGCCTGGGCCGAGGTCTACATCCCGGGCGCCGGCTGGATCGGGATGGACCCCACCTCGGGCCTCTTCGCCGGTGAGGGTCACATCCCGCTCTCGGCCACCCCGCATCCGAGCACGGCGGCCGCGATCACCGGATCCACCGGCATCGCCACCACCACCCTGGAATACAGCAACGTGGTGCGCCGGATCCACGAGGATCCGCGCGTCACCCTGCCGTACACCCCTGAGCAGTGGCAGTCCGTGCTCGACGTCGGCGCGCTGGTCGACAAGCGGCTGGAGGCCGGCGACGTCCGGCTCACCATGGGCGGCGAGCCGACGTTCGTGTCGATCGACGACGGCACATCGGCTGAATGGACGATCGACGCGGACGGGCCGAAGAAGCGGGAACGGGCCGGCGTGCTGGCCGAGCGGCTGCGGCGGATCTATGCCCAGCAGGGTGTGGTGCACCGCGGCCAGGGCAAGTGGTATCCGGGGGAGCCGTTGCCGCGCTGGCAGATCGCCATGCACTGGCGGTCGGACGGGGTGCCGCTGTGGACCGATCCTGCGTTGCTCGCCGATCCCTGGGCGGACCAGAAGCCCGCCGATCCGGAGTCCGCTGACGGATCAGCGACGGCCAAGTTGGCCGATCAGGACGTCGCCCGCCGGTTCGTCACCGCGGTCGCCGAGTACTTCGAACTGCCGTCGAGCCAGGTGCGACCTGCCTACGAGGACGCGCTCGGCAAGCTCGCCCAGCAGGTGCGGATGCCCGCCGGCGAACCCGTCGGGACCGCCGAGGACCTCGAGCAGGACAGCCCGGACGCGCGCATCGAGTTGCTACACGAGCTGGACGAGTCGGTCACCGAGGCGAGCGCCTACGTGTTGCCGCTGCACCGGTTGCCGGCCCCGATCGCCGACGACCCAGCCGAAGACGCTGACGACGACAGCCGCGACGACCCGGCCGCCAGGAAGGCGGCACCGAGCATCGGCTGGGGGAGCGCCGACTGGCGGCTCCGGCGCGGGCGCATCGTTTTGCTCACCGGGGACTCGCCGGCCGGTCTGCGGTTGCCGCTGGATGCCATCTCCTGGACCGCACCGGAGGTGGTTCCGGAACCGGATCCGCTGGCCGCCAAGCCCGCACTGCCGACCACCGATGACCCGCAGCCGCGGGCCGTGGTGGTCGAGGCAGACGAGGCACCCCGTACCGCGCTGGTCGCCGAGCTGCGGGACGACCTGCTGTACATCTTCCTGCCGCCGCTGGAGGAGCTCGATCCCTGGGTCGAGCTGATCAACGCCATCGAGGCCGCGGCCGCCGCGACGGCGACAGCGGTGGTGTTGGAGGGTTACGGACCGCCCAACGATCCCCGGCTGCAGACGTTGTCCGTCACCCCCGACCCGGGCGTGATCGAGGTGAACATCCAGCCGCTGGCGAGCTGGGACGAGCAGGTGTCGGTCACCGGCACCCTGTACGAGGAGGCCCGGCAGAGCCGGCTCGGAACGGAGACCTTCGCCGTCGACGGCAGCCACCGGGGGACCGGCGGCGGGAACCACATCACCATCGGCGGCCGGACGCCCGCCGAATCCCCGTTGCTGCGCCGTCCCGACCTGTTGGTGTCCCTGCTCACCCACTGGCAGCGCCACCCGTCACTGTCGTACCTGTTCTCCGGGCAGTTCATCGGGCCGACCTCGCAGGCGCCGCGCGCCGACGAGGGCCGGTCGGAAACGCTGTACGAGATGGAGATCGCGTTCTCCGAGATCCGCCGGCAGACCCGCGAGGACGGCAGCGTCGCGCCCTGGGTGGTCGACCGGGCGCTGCGGCACCTGCTCACCGACATCACCGGCAACACCCACCGCGCGGAGTTCTGCATCGACAAGCTCTACAGCCCCGACTCCGCCCGTGGTCGGCTCGGGCTGCTGGAGCTGCGCGGCTTCGAGATGCCGCCGCATGCCCAGATGGCCCTGGTGCAAACGCTTCTGGTTCGCTCGTTGGTGAGCAGGTTCTGGGACGACCCCCTGCAGGCGCCACTGGTCCGCCACGGCGACGACCTGCACGGGCGATACCTGTTGCCGCACTACGTCATCGCCGACATCGCCGAGGTGGCAGCCGATCTGCGTGCGCACGGCATCGATTTCCGGACCAGCTGGCTGGACCCGTTCACCGAGTTCCGCTTCCCCCGGTTGGGCAGCACGACCGTCGGCGAGATGGAGCTGGAGCTGCGCTGGGCGATCGAACCTTGGCAGGTGCTCGGTGAGGAGGCGACCGCCGGCGGCACCGCACGCTACGTCGATTCGTCCGTCGAACGCCTGCAGGTGAGCCTCACCGGTGCCGCCGGTTCGGGTCAGGTGATCGTGACCTGCAACGGGTTCCCGGTGCCGCTGCGGCCGACGCACATCCCCGGGGTGCAGGTGGCCGGGGTCCGGTACCGCGCCTGGGCGCCGCCCAGTTCGTTGCATCCGACCATCCCGCCTGATTCGCCGCTGGTCTTCGACGTGGTGGACGCCGGCAGCGGGGTCTCGCTCGGCGGGGCGACCTATTACGTCTCCCATCCGGGTGGCCGGTCCTACGACAACCCGCCGGTGAACGCCATGGAGGCCGAGGCCCGGCGGACCCGTCGGTTCGACGCTGCGGGTCACACCCCGGGCGAGATCGACCTCACCCAGTTGCGGGAACGGGCCGGTCTGCTCGCCGTCGATTCCGCCGCACCGGGCATCCTGGATCTGCGCCGAGCCCGAGCCATCTGTCGGTGACAGTGTCGGGGACGATCCGGGCGAGGTCGCGCCGTCGGTGGGCGGAGGGTGCAAAACGTGCGGCTACCGTGTGCACTGTGCCAGCTCCCACCGCCCACACCGCACCCTCCCGGGATGCCGGGTGAACGCCCCCGACGTGGGGGCGGTGCTGGGAACCGCCAGGTCCGGACGGGCGTCGATGATCGAGTCCTACCTGGCCCGCAGCGGCATGTTCACCCCCGGCGTCGGCGATCCGCGACGCTACGACGAGATGACCGGCGCCGATGGGTCCCTGCTGGCCGGCTGGTCGGAACTGGCCGCCGAACTGGACACCATCGGCGGCCATGGACTGTCGGCGCTGACCGGGCAGGTCGATCGACTGCTCGAGGACGACGGGGTCACCTACACGCCGGTCGACGGGGTGGCCGGTGATCCGGAGGCGACGCCCGCAGCGCCGGAGCGCTGGCGACTGGATCCGCTGCCGCTGGTGGTCGAGGACGCCGAGTGGACCAGGCTGGAGGCCGGGCTGATCCAGCGCTCGACCCTGCTGGACGCCCTGCTCACCGACCTGTACGGCGGGAACAAGCTGGTGGAGAACGGGCTGCTGCCGCCGGAGCTGGTGTTCGGCCACCCGGATTACCTGCGACCCGCGCACGGCATCACCATTCCGGGTGCGCACCAGCTGTTCTTCCATGCGGTCGATGTCTGTCGCGCGGCCGACGGCGAGTTCCAGGCACTGGGTGATCGCACCCAGGCGCCGTCCGGCGCCGGCTACGCGATGGCCGACCGCCGGGTCGTCTCCCGGGTACTGCCGGACCTGTTCCGACGCAGCGCACCCCGCGGGCTGGGAGCCTTCTTCCACACCATGCGGTCGGCGTTGGCCTCGGTCGCGCCGAACGAGGCGGAGGATCCGCGGATCGTCGTGCTGACCCCGGGAACCCACTCGGAGACCGCCTTCGACCAGGCCATGCTGGCCTCGCTGCTCGGTGTGCCGCTGGTGGAGAGCGCCGACCTGACGATCAGGCGCGGTCGGCTCTGGATGTTGTCGATGGGCCGGTTCGAGCGGGTGGACGTCGTCGTCCGGCGGGTGGACGCGTTCTGGTCCGATCCGCTCGACCTCAAGCCGGCATCCCGGCTCGGCGTGGTCGGGTTGGCGGAGGCCTGTCGTCGCGGCACGGTCACGGTGGTCAACACCCTGGGCAGCGGGGTGCTGGAGAGCCCGGGGTTCGCGCCGTTGCTGCCGAAGCTCGCCAGGGCGGTGCTGGGTGAGACGCTGAAGATTGCCGTCGGTGCCGACCTTCTGGTGCGGTGACGACGCCGAGCGCTCGCACGTGCTGGCCCATCTCGACCACATGGTGCTGCGGCCGACCGGTCGTGGGAAATCGGTGTTCCCGGCAGGGATGTCGCACGCGGAACGGGAGAACTGGCGGGTCCGGCTGGCGGCCGAACCGACCCGCTGGGTGGGTCAGCAATTGGCCCCGTTCAGTGAGGCACCGATGGCTGCCGCGAGCGGCCTGGTCGCCGGCCAGGTCAGCATGCGACTGTTCACGGTGGCCCACGGTTCCGGCTACGTCGCGATGCCCGGCTCGCTCGGCCGGGTACAGGATGCCGAACTCTCGATGGCCGGTCGCGGTCGCAGCAGCGTTGCCAAGGACGTCTGGATCCGTTCCGGCCGGACCGATGCGCCGGATCGGCGGGAGGGCCGCACCTGGCTGTACGAGGGTCCGCTGGTGCAGCCTGATCCGTTGGAGTCCAGCTCGTCCCCGCGGGTGCTCGAAGACATGTTCTGGCTCGGCCGGTACGCCGAGCGCACCGAGGATCTGACCAGGCTGCTGATCGTCGCCCGCGAGCGGGTGGACGACTTCCGTTTCCGTCCAGAGCATCTCGGGGCCGGCTGCGTCCCGGTGTTGCTGGATGCGGTCGCCGAGGTGTCGGGGACACGAGGCTTCGCGCCGGGTCTCGAGCCGCTGCAGCGGATCCGGGAGCTGATGCTCGACACCATCGAGACCGGCACGGTGGCCCAGTCGCTCGACGGGCTGCGTGAATCCGCCAGGTCGGTGCGCGACCAACTGTCCGGCGACACCTGGATGGTGCTCGGTGCCACCGACCGCGCCATCGCCGAACTCTCCGAAGCGCGGGGCGACGGCGGGATGGTGCTGGCTTCGACCCAGGCTGCGGTGCTGTCGGGAATGCTGGCGCTGTCCGGGCTGTCCGGCGAGAACATGGTCCGCGATCCCGGCTGGTACTTCATGGACATCGGACGGCGCCTGGAGCGGGCGCAACAGGTCACCGGCCTGCTGCGGGCCACGATGACCCGCTCCCGCAGCTCCGCGGTGGATTCCCTGGTCGTCGAGGCGGTGCTGGCGGCCGGCGAGTCCGGGGTCACCTACCGGCGTCGGTACCGGGCCAGGATCCAGGTGGCCACCATGCTCGAACTGCTGCTGCTGGACACCGGCAACCCGCGGTCGTTGGCCTACCAGGTGACGCAGGCGAGAGCGGATCTGCGGGCGTTGCCCGACTCGTCCGGAACCTCGCGGCCGCAGCGTCGACTCGAGGACGTCGAAGGGGTGCTTCGCCGCGTCCGACCCGCAGAACTCGACCGGATCGACGGGGACGACCGCCGGCCGGAACTGGTCACCCTGCTCGACGGGCTCAACGAATCGTTGCGGGGGATCGCCGATGCGATTGCGGCCCAGCACTTCTGGCGCCCCACCCCGATGCAGGCCCTCGGCGTCGTCACCTACGACGGGGTGCCTGGATGATCAGCCGCTATCGCATCGAGCACGTCACGGTGTACCGCTACTCCGACGAGGTGTCGACCTCCTTCGGGCGCGGGTACCTGCGACCGCGGGACATGCCCGGTCAGCGGTGCCTGCGGCACGAGCTGACGATCAACCCGACCCCGTCGGACATCTCGCACGGCGTCGACGGCTACGGCAACAACAACAGCTACTTCCACGTCACCGACTCGCACACCGAACTACGGGTGGTCGGGACCTCGGACGTCGAGGTGGAATCGCCGAACCTGGACCCGCGGATCCTGGACCTGCCCTGGGAGAAAGCCCGGCCCTCGTCGACCGCCGATCCGCGGGCGGTGGAGTTCACCCTCGCCTCGCCGCTGGTCCGGATGCCGGCCCAGATCCGCGACTACGCCGACGTCTCGTTCACCCCTGGCCGCCCGATCCGCGACGCCGTCACCGACCTGACCCATCGGATCTTCACCGAGTTCAAGTACCAGTCGGGTGCGACGTCGGTGTCGTCGACGGTCACCGATGTGCTCGACGCCAAAGCCGGCGTGTGCCAGGACTTCGCGCACCTTGCTGTTGCCGCCTGCCGATCGCTCGGACTGGCCTGCCGGTACATCTCCGGGTACCTGGCGACCTACCCGCCGCCGGGCAAGGAACGGATGATCGGGGTGGACGCCAGCCATGCCTGGGCGGCGGTCCGGCTTGCCGACGGCAGTTGGCTGGCGTTCGACCCGACCAACGACACCATGGTCGACGGTCGCTACACCACGGTGGCCTGGGGCCGGGATTACGACGACGTGCCACCGCTGCGCGGGGTGATCTACACCGACGCCGACAAGAACGAGATGGACGTCGCTGTCGATGTCGCACCGCTGGCCGGCTGACGAGCCGCTGCCCGTGGTCGGCCGGTGACCTCGGTCTCGGTCTCGTTTGGTCGTCCGCGGGCCGGGAAACTCCCGATCAACCAGCCCTGGACGGGCTGGCTCCCGCCGGCGTGGTCGGGTGGCCGTCGACGACTCGATCGGTGCGACAGCACTATCGTGAACCCGCCTTGCAGCGACTACCTGGAGAACTGACACCATGCGCGACTTCGCCTGTCCCCACTGCGGCCAGCGGCTGGCCTTCGAGAACTCGGTCTGCCTGAGTTGCAACAGCCCGATCGGGTTCGACCTGACGACCAGGGAGTTCGCCGTCCTCGGACCGGGCGGGGTCACGGTGCTCGATCCGCCGCGACAGATGTGCGCGAACCTGACCGTTGCCGGGTGCAACTGGCTGGTCCCGGTCGGTGGGGCGCCGCTGTGCCGGTCGTGCTCGCTGACCAGGACCAGGCCGATGGACGGCGACCCTGCGTTGCCCGCCTTCGCCGAGGCCGAGGCCGCCAAGCGCCGGCTGGTGGTGGAGCTGATCGAGCTCAGCCTGCCGATCAACGACCGGAACGACGATCCCGAGCGCGGGCTGACCTTCGACCTGCTGTCCAGTGAGCACGAGCCGGTGATCACCGGGCACGACGAAGGCGTGATCACGCTCGATCTGGCCGAGGGCGACGACGTCCATCGTGAGCAGCTCCGGGTGTCGATGGACGAGCCGTACCGCACCCTGCTCGGCCACTTCCGGCACGAGACCGGTCACTACTTCTTCTTCGTGCTGGCCGAGACCGGGCCGGCGCGCAGCGAGTTCGAGACCCTGTTCGGTGACCCGGACCTGGACTACCAGGCCGCGCTCGACCGGCACTACTCGCAGGGCGCCCCGCTCGGTTGGGAGCAGAACTACGTCTCCTCCTACGCCACGATGCACCCGGCCGAGGATTGGGCCGAGACGTTCGCGCACTACCTGCACATCCGCGACACCATCGACACCGCAGCCGCTTTCGGCCTTGCGCCGGCCGGTGCGACGGCCACCAACCCACTCGCCGGGGATGCCGGCTTCGACCGGATGATCGAGCTGTGGCTGCCGCTGGCCTGGTCGCTGAACATGATCAACCGATCGATGGGGCACAAGGACCTCTACCCGTTCGTGCTGCCGCCGGTGGTGCTGGGCAAGATGCGGTTGGTGCACAAACTGGTGGCGGCGAGCAACGCGCCGGTGGCGATCAACGCGGTGGTCTGAACCGCGGCCCGCTAGCCGATCGGAACGGCCGTCCCGGACACCGCGATCCCCAGGTCGCCGTCCGGGATGTCCACGGTCAGCACTCCAGGCCGGCCGACATGTCGGCCCTGCCGCACGGTGACCCGCGCGGGCGGGCGCACCAGACCGAGCGCCCGCAGGTAACCGCCGAGCGCAGCGGCCGCCGATCCGGTTGCCGGGTCCTCCCGCACGCCGCCGGGCGGGAACGGGTTCCGCGCCTCGAATGCGGCGGCACCGGTCCTGGCGACCACCGCGACCGTTGCCTCCCAACCCTGCCTGGCCATCAGCGTCGTCAGTTCCTGCTGGTCGTGGTCCAGCCGGTCGAGGACCTCAGGCGGCACGCCGACGACCGGGTGATGGTTGCCCGAGTACGACACCCGGATCGGCAGTTCGGGATCGAGGTCGTCCTCGGTCAGCCGCAGTGCCGCCAGCAGTGCCGCCCGGGCTGCCGGGTCCGGTTCGGTGACCTGCGGCGGCACGCTGACCAGCGTGGCGACGATGCCGTCGGCGGTCTGCGAGGTGGTGACCTCGATCAGGCCGATCGGTGAATCCAGCTGCAGTCGGCCGGCACTTCCGCGGTCCGCACGGGCCACCGCCGAGGCGATGGTCGCGTGCCCGCAGAACGGCACCTCGGCGATCGGCGCGAAGTACCTGACCCGCGCCGTTGTCGGCCCGGTGGGTGTCAGGAAAGCGGTCTCGGAGAAGCCGACGTCGGCCGCGATGCGCTGCATGGCCGCGTCATCGAGATCACCGGCGTCCAGGACCACCCCGGCCGGGTTGCCACCCGCCGGATCGCTGGAAAAGGCGGCGTAGCGGAGGATCTCCATCGTCGGAGGCTACTTCCCCGGACCCTCATTACCCTGCGAGCGACCCAGCACGAGGTCGGTGGCGGCCACCACCAGATCGGGCTGGGAGAGCTGAATGTAGTGGTCGCTACCGGTCGCCAGGATGTGCGGCGTCCCGGGCACCAGGGCGACCAGGCTGTCCTGAGCCTGTTCGTAGACGGCGTTGAGGTCCTCGGCGGGCAGCCCAGGCGCCGATGTCAGCCCGCCGAACGGTTCCGTCTTGGTCAGGACCACCACCGGCACCTGCGGGAAGGCCGGCGGGGCCAGGGTCTGCGCCGCGCTGGCGTCCAGGTCGACCCGCTCGGACTCCGGCGTGCGCATCGACGCCATCGGCATCTGATCCATCGGCACGTTCAGCAACTGGTCGCGGTAGATCGCCCAGCGGTCGTCGAAGGCCGCGGGAATCGTGGGACTGAGGGCATCGACGAACACCACGCCGGCGATCTGGTCCGGGTAGGTCTGCGCGTAGAGCTGCACCAGCAGTCCGCCGAGCGAGTGGCCGACCAGCACGTACGGCTTCGGGACCATGGCCGCGGTGAGCGCCTGATCGAGTTCGGCGACGATGTCGGCGGCCGTCCGCGGTTGGGTCACCGGTGTGCTCCGGTCGGTCAGCGGGGCGCCCTCGATGTACCGCACCGTGCCCGGCCGGTCGTACGAGCACACCCGACCCGATGCGGCGAGGGTTTCCTGCACCGGGGCTGGGACGGCGCTGCCGACCGGGCTCAGCACGTCGGACTGGTTCCAGACGTCCGACGAGTCGTGGTACCCCGACACCAGGATCACCGTCGGCCTGCCGGGCACGGCGGCGCCGCGGCAGTCGAGGTAGATCTCCCGCCCGCCGATGTCTACCGGTCCGGCGGTGTCGGTTGCGGATGCGGTGACGCCGGCAGAAGCCGTGTCCGTGGCAGATGTTCGGACGGCGGACGTCCCCGATGAACAGGCCGCCAACAGCAGGCCGACGACCAGGCCCACCGGCACGGCCGTTCTTGATGTCCGCAGCGCAGTCATGTCTCGAGCCCCCATCGGGTACTGCGACGAAGGGCACAGCATACGTTCGGCCTGCGAAGAAATCGTTGACACGCGACCCCGTGCGGGACTTGGCTGGTGGTCGTGCGGCCCACCAGCTGCACGCCGCGAACGCAGGTAGCAGGGACGGTCGCAATGAAGCGCCTCGCCGTCGTTCTCTCGACTGCTGTGGTGATCATCGGCCTGCTGCCGGCCCCGGCCATGTCGGCCACACCCGCCGCACCGGTCACGTCCCCGTCGGGCAGCCGGACGGGCGGCCCGTCAGTCTTCGTCGGCGACCTGACCGCCGCGCAGCTGGCTCTCGTGATGGATTCGGGCATCGATCGGCAGGAGGTCGTCGCCAGGTCGGGGGAGTCGGGATCGACGGCGGTGGAGGTCATTCTCGGTGCCGAGCAGGCCGGTGCACTGATCGCTGCGGGGGTGCCGCTGCAGTCAACGGACCGGCGGTCGGCCGGTAGGCCGGCGGTGTTCCGCCCGTACACCGGCCCGGGTGGCCTGTCGCAGGAATATGCCGCCATCGCGAATCAGCACCCCACGTTGGTGAAGCGGGTGATCATCGGGAAGACGGTGCAGGGCAGGGACATCGTCGCACTCAAGGTCACCAGGGACGCCAACCGGACGACGGACGGCACGCGGCCCGCCGTCCTCTACGTCGCGGCGCAGCACGGACGGGAGTGGATCAGTGCGGAGATGGACCGCCGATTGCTCCATCACCTGATCGACAACTACCCGACCGACAAGACGATTCACACCATCGTCGACACCACGGAACTGTGGTTCGTTCCGGTGGCCAACCCCGACGGCTACGACTTCACCTTCACCGACGGGCATCGGCTGTGGCGCAAGAACCTTTCCGACAACAACGGCGACGGAGTGATCGATGACGGCGACGGTGTCGACCTGGACCGCAATTTCCCCACCCAGTGGGGGTACGACAACGAAGGCTCCTCGCCGAACCCGTTCGCCGAGACCTACCGCGGTCCCGAGGCGGGGTCGGAACCGGAGACCAGGGCGCTCGACGGATTGATGGATCGCATCGGGTTCACCTTCCTGGTGGACTACCACTCGGCGGCCGAGCGGTTGTCGTACGGCGCCGGCTGGCAGGTGGCGACCCCGTCCCCGGACGATGTGATCTCCCGGGCGCTCGTCGGTGACGACGCCCGCCCCGCCGTGCCCGGATCCGACCCCTCCCTCGCCGCCGAGCGGTACTCGACCAACGGCGGGATCACCGACCGCGCCCGGGCGGCGGACCGGACTGTGGGTTTCACCGCGGAGATGTCGAGCTGCCGGACGGCCGCCGACTCCGATCCCGATGATCAGTTCCTGGCCGAGGATTGCGCGAGCAGCGTCGACTTCCCGGATTCCGAGGCGTTGGTGCAGGCGGAGTTCGAGAAGAACATCCCCTTCGCGCTGTCGGTGGCCCGGTCTGCCCGCAACCCGGCGCATCCGGTTTCCGCCGTCGACCTCGTCGCGCCGGACTTCGTCGTCGACTCGTTCGACGTGTCCTACGGCGACCCGCAGACCGTGGCGGTGACGGCGCGCCGGGACGTCAGCAGCCTCGCCGTGCACTATCGGGTCAACGGCGGTCCGGAGCAGAGGACGGGTGTCCGCGAATGGCGCGGTGGTGAGCGGTACGGCGGATCCGATGACCTGTACTACGGCGAGTTCCGGGGCACTATCAGGGCAACCGAGCCGGGCGACTCGGTCGAGGTGTGGTTCACCGGGACGTCCCGCTCGACGATCTCGGCGGCGCCGCCGGCGAACACCCGGGGCGGCGGACGGACCGTCGCCAGCGAACACTTCAGCTACACGGTGCACCAGGACGGCGGTGCGGTTCTCGTGCTCGCCAATTCCTCCGACGAGGCAGTCGACGCCGTCGCTGCGCTGGCGGCGTCCGGCATCTCCACTGCGGTGTGGGATGTTTCGGCGCAAGGCGTTCCGCATGACCTGGGTGTGCTCGGTCATTTCAGGGCTGTTGTCTGGTCGGCGAGCGAGAATCCGCCGGAGAACTTGAGGGTGTCGGTTCGCGACTACCTCAATGCCGGCGGCAAGGTGGCGTACTTCGACGGGACGGCCAACGACAACGATGGTGCGGCCGACGATTTCACCAGGTACTACCTCGGCGTCGACGGAAGTGTCGCGCGGACCGGTCCCGGATCGGTGACCGGGACGGCGATGCCCTTCCGCGACGCCGCGTACGGTGTCGGTGGCTCGTCATCCGATCAGCCGGGTGTGTCGGGGGTATTGACCGCGACGAGCGATGCGCTTCCGGTGGAGGAGTTCCCGCAGTTCCGGAGCCAGATCTCCAGCGTGTACCGGGAACCGACCGGCAGCCCGGCAGTGCCCTACACGGGTGATTCCTATGCCGGTGCACGACATTCCGACGGTTCCTACCTGCGACTGTCCCGCAAGGTCGACCTGACGGCGGTGCCGGCTTTTGTCGCTCCCCGATTGGGTTTTGCGCTGTCCTACGACACCGGTCAGGACGATGACAGCGTGATCGTCGAGGTGCACACGATCGGATCCGAGGATTGGACGACGCTGCCGGAGGCGGGCGGCCGCACCACCTCCGGGGTGCCGGCCGATTGTGGTGCCGGATTCCTGCTGGACCGGCACCCGTTCCTCTCGCATTACCTGAGCCCCGGCGATCCGTGCCTGCCCGATGGCAGCACCGGCAGCTGGCACCGGTTGACCGGTTCATCGGGCGGCTGGCAACAACTGGCGTTCGACCTGTCCGGGTACGCCGGGCAGCAGATCGAGGTCGCCATCAGCTACGTCACCGACGGCGGAACGGGTGGTGCCGGCATCTTCGTCGACGACACCACCCTGACGGTTGGCGACGAGGTCACCGTGACCGAGGGCTTCGAGTCGGGGCCCGGGCCGTGGACCGTTCCCGGCGCACCCGCCGGAAGCCCACCGAACGCCGGTGACTTCGTGATCGGGCCGGCGCCGCCGGCCGCGGCCTCGGTGACCACGCCGGACACCGTCGTCCTCGGCTACCGGATCGACCAGCTTCCGGACCCGGTCCAGCGGGCCGCGGCGATGGCCGCGATCGCCGGCTATCTGGGTGTTCGGGGCGGCCGGTGATCGGATCCGCCGCGGGGCGGTAGCGTCGGCCGGGTGAGTCCGACTGATCCGGGTCTGTTCGCGGTCGACCCCGAACCGGGGGACCGGGTGCAGGTGGCGACCGGGGCGGCTGCCTGGGCGCCGGACCGTCCGATCGACCGGCACGAGCCGCTCGCCGCGCGGATGCGACCACGGAATCTGGACGAGGTGGCCGGCCAGGCCCACCTGCTCGGACCAGGGGCGCCACTGCGTCGGTTGGTGCAGGGTGGCGCGCCGTCGTCGATGTTGCTGTACGGACCTCCCGGCACCGGTAAGACCACCCTCGCCACGCTGGTGGCCGGCTCGACCGGGCGGCACTTCGCCCAGCTCTCCGCGGTCTCGGCCGGCGTCAAAGAGGTCCGGACGGTCATCGCCGACGCCACCGCCAGGCTCCGGTCCACCGGCGAACAGACCGTGTTGTTCATCGACGAGGTGCACCGATTCTCCAAGACCCAGCAGGACTCGCTGCTCGGCGCCGTCGAGGACCGGACCATCGTGCTGATCGCCGCGACCACCGAGAACCCGTTCTTCTCGGTGGTCTCCCCGTTGCTGTCGCGATCCCTGGTGCTGCAGCTGCAACCGTTGACCGACTCGGACATCGCCGCCCTGGTCGACCGGGCCGTCGACGACGAACGCGGTTTGGCCGCAGCGTTCACCATCACCGACGAGGCCCGCGCGCACCTGGTCGCGTTGGCCGGCGGCGACGCCCGGCGCGCGCTCACCGCGCTCGAGGCCGCGGCGGACTCGGTCGGCGACGAGATCCGGACCGACGCCGACGCCGAGGCGGTCATCGATCTGACCGCCGTCGAGCGGGCGGTCAACCGGGCGGCGGTGCGTTACGACCGGTCCGGCGATCAGCACTACGACGTGACCAGCGCGTTCATCAAGTCGATCAGGGGCAGCGATGTGGACGCCGCGGTGCACTACCTGGCCAGGATGATCGAGGCGGGGGAGGATCCGCGGTTCATCGCCCGCCGGTTGATGATCCATGCCTCCGAGGACGTCGGGATGGCCGATCCCACCGCATTGCCGGTGACCGTCGCGGCCGCCCAGGTGGTGCAGCTCGTCGGCCTGCCGGAGGCGCGGATCGCCTTGGCGCAAGCCACCATTCATCTGGCGACCGCGCCGAAGTCGAACGCCGTCATCACCGCGATCGACGCGGCGATGGCCGACGTCCGGGAGGGCAAGGCCGGTTCCGTGCCACCCGCGCTGCGGGACGGCCACTATCCGGGGGCCGCGAAACTCGGCAACGCGCAGACCTACGTGTATCCGCACGGCCGTCCGGGATCCGTGGTGCAGCAGCAGTACCCGCCCGACGAATTGGTCGGTCGGGACTACTACCAGCCGACCTCCTACGGGGCCGAACGGGCATTGGCAGAACGGGTACCGAAGCTGCGCCGCACCATCCGCGGCCAGGAGTCGGGTGAGAAGGGAGCAATTCCATGACCTCTGGGTCAGGTGCAGGAAAGATGATGGCGGTCCAGATCCTGGAGCCGGGCGGACCGGAGGTCCTTCAGTATGTCGAGATCGACGTCCCGGAACCGGGTCCTGGCGAGGTCGCGATCCAGATCGGCGCCGCGGGAGTCAATTTCATCGACATCTACCACCGGCAGGGCGTCTACCCGATGCCGATGCCGTTCGTCCCGGGTCGGGAGGGCGCCGGTCAGGTGATCGCCACCGGATCGGGAGTGACCGGCGTTGCGGTGGGCGACCGGGTGGCCTGGTTGCAGGTCCCGCGCTCCTACGCCGAGGTCACGGTCGGTCCGGCCGACCGACTGATCCCGGTGCCGGACGCGCTGTCCGACGAGCAGGCCGCAGCCCTTGCGCTGCAAGGACTCACCGCACAGAGCCTGGCGACGGACGTGTACCGCATCGTGGACGGCGACGACGTGCTCATCCATGCCGGGGCCGGCGGGGTGGGATTGTTGCTCACCCAGATCGCGAAGATCAAGGGCGCGGGACGGGTGATCACCACGGTGTCGACACCGGACAAGGCCGAGCTGTCCCGTTCGGCCGGCGCCGACGACGTGATCATCGGCTACGAAGGATTCGCCGCCAAGGCACGGGATCTCACCGACGGCAGAGGGATGTCGGTGGTGTACGACGGGGTGGGCAAGGCGACCTTCGACGGTTCGCTCGATGCTCTCCGGCCCCGCGGGATGATGGTGTTGTTCGGCGGCGCCAGCGGCCAGGTGCCGCCCTTCGACATCCAACGGCTGAACAAGGGCGGGTCGCTGAAGCTGACGCGGCCGAACGTCGATCATTTCGTCCTGGACACCCGGGAACAGTTGGCTCGCGCCAAGGATGTTTTTGGCTGGGTCGGCGCCGGCCGGCTGACTGTTCGGATCGGGGCCACCTACCCGCTGGCCGAGGCGGCGAAGGCACAGGAGGATCTGGCCGCCCGACGGACCACCGGAAAGTTGCTGCTGCTGCCGTGATGTCGAGCGGCCGCCGATGTCGCGCCTACTGACGGGCGGGCCACTCGCGGGCCAGCAACCCGAAGAGCAGGTCGTCGGTCCATTCGCCCTTCATGTAGGTGTGTTCGCGGAGATGTCCCTCGAGCTGGAATCCGGCCCGTTCCAGCAGCCGGGCGGACGCCAGATTGCGGGCATCACACTCGGCGACCACCCGATGCAGCCCGCGATCGGTGAACAGATGATCCAGCATTCGCCGGACCGCCTCGAGCCCGTACCCGCGACCCTGCTGTTCGGCCGCCAGGGTGAAACCGATCTCGGCCAGCCGCCGGTTCTCCGCCAGGTTGACGCCGAGATCGCCGATGAGTTCATCGGTCCGGCTCAGCACGATGCCGTACTGGAACCAGCCGGGCGTCGTCGGGTCGTTGTCATTCAGGTCATCGATCAGTGTGGTGGCGTCCTGCAGGGTGTACGGCGTGCTCCAGGACTGGTAGCGCGCGGTCGCCGGGTCGGATCGATACCGCGAGAGTGCCTCTGCATCCGAGGTCCGCAGCGGTCGTAACCGCAGCCTCTCGGTGATCAGGACGGGATCGGCGGTGGGCGTCACGGACGGAGCAGCACCTTGATCTGGGTGCGTGCGTCCATCGCCGCGTACCCGGCAGCGACCTCGGTGAGCGGAATGCTCTCGGTGAAGATCGGCGACGGATCGATGGCGCCGGCGAGCACGTCGGCCAGCAGGTCGGGCAGGTAGGTCCGGACCGGAGCCACTCCGCCACGGACATTGACGTTGCGCCCGAACATCTTCGACAGCTGCAGGCCGTCGGTGACGCCGTGCGGTACCCCGACGTAGCCGACGGTTCCGCCGGGTCGGACGGATTGCAGCGCGGTGTCCCAGGACGCCGTGGTCCCGACACACTCGCAGGCCCATTCCGCGCCGACACCGTCGGTGAGGTCGAGGACGGCCTGCACCGCTTCGCCGCCGCGAGCAGCGACAACGTCGGTGGCGCCGAAGGTCTGGGCCATCCTGGCGCGGTCCGGGTGGGTGGAGAGCGCGATGATCCGGTCGGCACCGAGCCGGCGCGAGGCCAGCACCGCGGACAACCCGACCGCGCCGTCACCGACGATGACGACGGTCCCGCCGCCGGTGACGCCGGCCGAGACCGCCGCATGATGACCGGTGCCGACCACGTCGGTGAGCGCCAGCAGCGCCGGGATCCGCTCGTCGGTCTCGTCGACCGGCGCCGCGACCAGGGTGCCGTCGGCCAACGGGACCCGGACGAACTCGCCCTGCCCGCCGTCGACCAGATGACCGTCACGGTCCGCAGTGCCCCAGTCGCCGCCGATCAGGCAGGAGGTCGTCCAACCGGCGCGGCAGTTGACGCAGACGCCGCAGGAGTAGACGAACGGCGCAATGACCAGGTCACCGGGCCGCACCGTTCGCACCTCCGTGCCGACCTCCTCGATCACCGCGACGAATTCGTGACCGATCCGCCCCGTGCGGGTGGTGGCGCCCCGGTAGTGCCACAGATCGGACCCGCAGATGCAACTGGCGACCACCCGGACCAGCGCGTCCGCCGGCGCCACGATGACCGGATCCGGGACCTCATCGATGCCGATCCGGCCGGGCCCCCGCAGTACCGCTGCTCTCATCGGTCGATGATGCACCCGGCCGGTGCCGGGCGATCACCGGGGCGGTGCGGCCTCAGACGAGCCATGCGGTGACGTCGGCCGGCAACAGCCCGTCCCGGGTCAGCTGATCGGAGGCCATCAGCACCTCACCGGTGGGCAGCGGCACCGGTTCGGCGCCCATGTTCGTCACCACCGTCACCTCGCCGTTGGTGAACGCGATGACATCGGCGCCGCGTTCCGGGCCCCACTCCAGCGAACCGGCCCCGAGCTTGAAGGCCCGGCGCAGGGCGAGGGCCGATTGGTACATCTCCAACGTCGAACCCTCGACGCCCTCCTGGCGATCGCGCGCCAACTCGGCGTAGGAGTCCGGCTGCGGGAGCCAGGTCTTTCCGCCGGGGCCGAAACCGAGGCCCGGCGCATCGGACTCCCACGGCAGCGGAATCCGGCAGCCGTCACGCCCCGCCTCGGTGTACTCGGACCGCCACCAGGTCGGGTCCTGGCGGAGTTCGTCGTCGAGCGTGGTGTGGTCGGGCAGCCCGAGCTCCTCGCCCTGGTACAGGTACGCCGAACCCGGCAGGCCCAGCATGAGCAGTGTCGACGCCTTCGCCCGGCGCAGGCCGAGCGCGTAGTCGGGCTGCGGGTCACCCGCGCGGATGCCGTTCGGCCGGCGCCCGCCGGTGTCCACGCCGAGCCGGGAGACGTGGCGCACCACATCGTGATTGGACAGCACCCAGGTGGTCGGGGCGCCGACCGAATCGTTGGTCGTCATCGAGGCGTCGATCGACCTGCGCAGGGCAGCGGCGTCCCAGCCGGTCTCCAGGTAGTCGAAGTTGAACGCCTGGTGCATCTCGTCCGCGCGGACGTACCGTGCCAGCCGGGACAGCGGCTGCACCCACGCCTCGGCGACCAGGATCCGGTCGGTCGGGTAGGAGTCGAGCAGCTCGCGCCACGACTGGTAGACCTCGTGCACCCGGTCCTGATCCCACATCGGCCCGGAGCCGAAGAGCCCTTCCGTGTCGGGGTCGAGCTCGTCGTCGACCCTGACGTCGATGTCCGGCAGGCCGGGTGCCTTGATCAGCGCATTCGCCACGTCGACCCGGAAGCCGTCGACGCCGCGGTCGAGCCAGAACGCCAGGACGTCCAGGAACTCCGCCCGCACCTCCGGGTTCTCCCAGTCGAAGTCCGGCTGCTTGGTGTCGAACAGATGCAGGTACCACTGGCCGGGAGTGCCGTCGGCGTTCGTGGTGCGGGTCCACGCCGGCCCGCGAAAACAGGATTCCCAGTTGTTCGGCGGCAGCTCACCGTTCTCGCCGCGGCCGTCGCGGAAGATGTACCGGGCGCGCTCGGGCGATCCCGGCGCCGCAGCCAACGCGGCCTTGAACCACACGTGCTCGTCGGAGCTGTGGTTCGGGACGAGGTCGACGATCACCTTCAGGCCCAGCCCGTGGGCCCGCTCGAGGAGGGCGTCGAAGTCTGCCAGGGAGCCGAAGATCGGGTCCACGTCGCGATAGTCGGCGACGTCGTACCCCGCGTCGGCCTGTGGTGACGTGTAGAACGGCGACAGCCAGACGGCATCCACCCCGAGGTCGGCCAGCGCGCCGAGCCGGCCGGTGATGCCTGGCAGATCGCCGACCCCGTCGCCGTCGGAATCGGCGAACGAGCGTGGATACACCTGGTAGACCACCGCGGTGCGGCGCCAATCCTGCGCCGGGTCGGTGCGCTCCTGGCCGGGTCGCTGCTCGGGTTCAATGCTCAACGGCGCGGTGATGTCGTCGAAGAGCTCGTCGGTCGTGGTTTCTCCGATGGACATCGAAGAGCCTCTCTCTAGGTGTCGGTTGACGTGGTCACATGGTCGCGGCGAAATGACCGGTCGGCCACAGGGGTTCGCTCCGGCAACGTCACGACGGGGTTTGACGCCCCTGGCCGGACCTGGTTGAGCGGATCCGGCGGACGTGCCGCAGCTCACTCGAATCGATTCGACCGGTGTCAAGGCTACGCGATCGAAAGACTTGGAGTGTCCGATTTGTCTCTACCGCGGAAACAAATTTCGCCGCGGCACTTGGCCAGCGGCCCGCTGGACCCTCGTCCGGACCGGCTTGGCAGCGGCCGTCGCGCCCCTGTCAGCCCGGACCCGGGCGCCCATCAGCTGCGCGCCGGCCTCACGCGGCAGGGCAGGACCCGTCGGCATTGACCGGCTCCGGGCAGAACGAGCCGGTCCAGACGGCCTTGGAGCCGGACTCACCGACCCGGAACACCTGCACGACGCTCGCCCCGGCGAGCGCGACGGCCACCACGGCCACCACCACGCCGACCCACGGCGGCGGCGCCTGCCGGGAGTTGCGGGTCAGCAGGGTGGGCACGCCCCAGGCCAGGAGGGCGGCGACGAACAGCCCGATCACGAACCACAGCATGGTGTCGCCGAGTTCGGCGTGCGCGGCGATCAGCGGTGCCTTCCGCAGCCGACTCTGCAGCCAGGAGCCGGCGTTCTGGGTTACCGGGACCAGGATCAACGCGATCAGCGCAACGATCGGGGTCATGATGCCGAGCCGGCGGCGGGCGGCAGGCCACAACGCGGACAACACCGTGAGCAGGGCTGCGAGCGGGATCACGATGACGACGGCGTGCACCAGCAGCACGTGAGCCGGCAAGCCGTTGATCTCTTCCACCATGCGAATGATCATCTCCCATCCGAGCCGTTGATCTTCGCGCCGACGGGTACACGCACCGCGGACCGATTCCGTTCACGCCGTCCTGGCCGTTTCAAGCCCACACCGGCGAGTAACCTTCCCCGGGAAAGCAAGGGCCCGGCATCTTGACCGGCGTCCACCGAAAGGGGATGACGGCTGCGTGAAGCGCATCTACTACTTCGGCGCCGGCATCGCCCTCGGCGTTGCCGCCACCAGACGCACCCGGCGGGCGAAGGAAGCCGCGAAGCAGGCGCTGAAGGCGAAGGTGACACCGTCGGCGATCGCGGCCGACGTCGCCGACGCGATCGCCGAACTGGGCAACGCCGTCGGCGCCTTCGCCTCGGACGTCCGGCAGGGTGCGGTCAACCGCAGAGCGAGCTACCGACCGCTGGTCGACAACGCCACCGGGGCGGTCGTCATGGTCGGGCCCGAGGAGTTGGGGCCGCCGCCGGCACCGATCGAACCGCGCGCGCCCGGTGCCCCGCCACCGCCGCACCCGGCCGCCGCTCCGCATGCCGGCAACACCACCGCCAGGTCGACCCGCCGCTCCGCGTGAACTGAGCGCGACCAGCGAAAGCCACCCATCAGCAGCATCTCCACGCCCGGGACGACCACCGTCGCCCCGAGCGATCACCCAGACATGTCAGTGAGGACCCATGCAGACCCACGAGATCCGGCAACGCTTCCTCGACCATTTCGAGAAGGCGGGGCACACCGTTGTGCCGTCGGCCTCGCTGATCAGCCAGGACGCGACGGTGCTGTTCACCATCGCCGGGATGGCGCCGTTCAAGCCGTACTTCCTCGGCCAGTCGACGCCGCCGTACCCCCGCGCCACCAGCGTGCAGAAGTGCGTCCGGACAGGTGACATCGAGAACGTCGGGATCACCACCCGGCACAACACCTTCTTCCAGATGGCCGGCAATTTCTCCTTCGGCGACTACTTCAAGGAGGGCGCCATCCGGCACGCCTGGTCGCTGCTGACCGGTTCGCTGGACGACGGCGGGTACGGGCTGGATCCGGAGCGGCTGTGGGTCACCGTGTACGAGACCGACGACGAGGCGTTCCGGCTGTGGCAGGAGATCGCCGGCGTTCCGGTCGAACGGATCCAGCGCCGCGGGATGGCCGACAACTTCTGGTCGATGGGCGTGCCGGGACCGTGCGGTCCCTGCTCGGAGATCTACTACGACCGCGGCCCCGAGTTCGGCATCGAGGGCGGCCCGATCGCCGACGAAGACCGCTACCTCGAAGTGTGGAACCTCGTCTTCATGCAGGACATGCGCGGCGAGGGCACAGGTAAGGGGGACTTTCCCATTCTGGGGCCGCTGCCTCAGCAGAACATCGACACCGGGCTCGGCGTCGAACGCCTCGCCTTCCTCCTGCAGGGCGTCGAGAACGTCTATGACACAGACCTTCTGCGTCCGATCATCGCCAGGATGGAAAAGCTCTCTGGGCTGACCTACGGGCAGGACCCGGCCACCGACGTCCGGATGCGGGTGATCGCCGACCACAGCAGGTCGTCGGTGATGTTGATCTCCGACGGGGTGACGCCGGGCAACGAGGGCCGCGGTTACGTGCTGCGCCGGCTGCTCCGCCGCACCGTGCGCAGCGCCCGCCTGCTCGGGGTCACCGAGCCGGTGATGCCGGGCCTCACCCAGACCGTCAGCGACTTGATGAGCCCGTCCTACCCGGAGTTGGCCACCGACTTCGAGCGCATCGAGCGGGTCGCGGTCAAGGAGGAGCAGGCGTTTCTGCGCACCATCTCCTCCGGTTCCAAGTTGTTCGACGCCGCTGCCGAGGAGATCAAGCAGTCGGGCAGCACGGTCGTCACCGGGTCGACGGCCTTCGCACTGCACGACACGCAGGGGTTCCCGATCGACCTGACGCTGGAGATGGCGGCCGAGGCCGGGCTCTCCGTCGACACCGACGAGTTCCGCAGGTTGATGGAGGAGCAGCGGGAGCGGGCGCGGGCGGATTCCAAGGCGCGCAAGGGAAAGCTCGCCGACCTGAGCGTCTACCGCGAGCTGGTGGACGCCGGTCGGACCGAGTTCACCGGCTACTCCGAACTCGAGTCCGAGGCCACCGTCAAGGGTCTGATCAGGGACGGGGTCCGGGTCGGCTCTGCGGGTGAGGGCGACGAGGTGGAACTGGTCCTGGACCGCACCTCCTTCTACGCCGAATCCGGTGGTCAGGACTCCGACGCCGGGCTGATCCTGGGCAATGGGGCGTCCGCCGAGGTCCTTGACGTGCAGAAGGTTGACAAGTCGTTGATCGTCCACCGGGTGCGGATCACCGACGGCGAACTGTCCGACGGGGCGAAGGTGCTGGCCAAGGTCGATCCGGAGTGGCGGCTCGGCGCCCGGCAGGCGCATTCCGGCACCCACGTGCTGCACGCCGCGCTGCGGCAGGTGCTCGGCCCGGAGGCGCTGCAGTCCGGCTCCTACAACAAGCCCGGCTACCTGCGGCTCGACTTCGCCTGGAACCAGGCGTTGTCGACCGACACCCGTAGCGAGCTCGAGGATGTCGTCAACCGCGCCGTCCGGCAGGACCTACCCGTCCGGGTGCTCTACGGCTCGCAGGCCGAGGCACAGGCGATGGGCGCCATCGCGCTGTTCGGCGAGACCTACGACGACACCGTGCGGATCGTGGAGATCGGCGGCCCGTGGTCGGTCGAGCTGTGCGGCGGCACCCATGTCGAGCACTCCTCGCAGATCGGCCCGGTCGCGATCACCGGCGAGTCCTCCGTCGGATCCGGCCTGCGCCGGGTGGAGGCGGCGGTCGGCATCGAGGCCTTCCACCGGCTCGCAGCCGAGCGCACCCTGGTCTCGCAGCTTGCCGGTTCGCTCAAGGTGCAGCCGAGCGAACTGCCCGGCCGGATCGAGACCCTGCTCGAGCGGCTGCGCGTCGCGGAGAAGGAACTGGCCGGCCTGCGGGCGGCTGCGTTGTCGGCATCTGCGGCGACCATGGCGCAGGGCGCGGTCGACGTCGGAGGAGTGGCGCTGGTCGCGGCGACGGCACCGGCCGGCACCTCAGGCGGCGATGTGCGGAACCTGGCGACCGATGTGAAGAACCAACTCGGTGCCCGGCCCGGTGTGGTCGCAATCTTCGCCCCCGGCGAGGGGACCGTGGCGTTCGCCGTCGCGGTCACCCAGCCGGCGATCGCCGCGGGCACCGCGGCCGGTGATCTGGCGAAGGCGTTCCTGCCGGCGATCGAGGGTCGGGGCGGCGGGAAGAAGGACATGGCGCAGGGCGCGGGAACCCGACCGGACGGCATTCCGGCCGCCATCGAGGCGCTCCGGGCGGCGATGGCCGACGGCAACGGATGAGCCCTTCCGGCAGCCCGAACGGGTGTGGTGGCAACCCTGATGGCCCTGCGGCGTCCAGCATCATGGCCGACGTCAGCGAACCCCTTCATGCGGTGTCATGAAAACGGGTGAATCAGCCGACACTGCTGATGACGCGGCGCGGAAAGGCGTGCGTCTGGGGGTGGACGTCGGTACCGTTCGCGTGGGAGTTGCAATGAGTGACCCTCACGGCGTGCTGGCCACTCCGGTGACCACGTTGGCGCGGAACACGGTCGATCGCTCGGACCTGAAAGCTCTGATCGCGCTGGTCGAGGAACACGAGGTGGTGGAAGTGGTCGTGGGTCTGCCCAAGACCCTGCGTGGCTCTGACGGGCCGGCAGTCACCGCGGCCCGTTCCTACGGCGATGCTCTCGCCGCAGCGATTGCACCGGTACCCGTCGTCTACGTCGACGAACGTCTGACCACCGTCTCCGCGGACCGGCAGCTCTCCGAGGCCGGCGTGCGCGGCAAGGCCCGCCGGAAGGTGATCGACCAGGTCGCCGCCACCCGGATCCTGCAGAACCGGCTGGACAACCTCGCCGGTGGTAGGGGCCGATGAGCGACCACCTCGGCATCTTCGGCCGGGAGGAGGGCGAGACCGGAGAGCTGGACGTTCACGAGCTGCGGGCTGCGCTCGCCGCCGGTCCCACCGAGCCCGATCCGGCGGCCCCGCCCCCGCCGCCGCTGATTTCGGACGAGGAACGGGCGCACACCGCTCGTCGCCGGCACCGCAGGTGGCTGGTCTTCGCCGTCATCGTGCTGTTGATCATCGTGGCCGGGCTGATCGCGGGGTTCGTGCTCTGGCGGAACACCGCAGACGAGATCCCCGACTTCAGCGGCTCCGGTGACACCGAGGTGATCGTCCGGGTGCAGAGCGGCGACGGGATCGGTGACATCGCCACCACGCTGACCGAGGCGGGCGTGGTGGCCAGCCCGGAGGCCTTCCAGAACCAGGCCGCGCTGGACGCCGACGTGCAGGCCCTGCGCCCCGGGTACTACAAGGTCCGGCAGAACGCCTCCGCCCAGGCGACCGCCGATGCGTTGGTGAACAAGGAGAACCACGTCGGCAGGGTGCGGTTGATCCCCGGCAGGCAACTGGCCGACGTCACCGCGGTGTCCACTGATCCGAGCGTGGCGCCGGTCAACGTCCCCGGATACATCTCGGAGATCACGGCGGCCGCCTGCGTGCCGCTCAACGGCCAGCAGGACTGCTTCACCGCCGACGAATTGTGGGAGGTCGCTGAGACCGCCGATCCGGCCGCGCTCGGGGTGGTGGAATGGGCCGCCGACGGGGTCAGGGCGGCGCCGGAACCGCGGAAGCGCCTGGAGGGAACGATCCTGCCCGGGGACTTCGACATCCCGCCTGGATCCACCCCGGAACAGGCCCTGAAGGCCGTCGTCAGCGCGTCGGCGGCGTTGTGGAACCGGACCGACATCATCGCGGATTCGGCGGCCCATGGGATGACGCCGTACCAGAGCGCGATCATCGCCTCGCTGATCGAGCGGGAATCCATCGTCAGTGACATGCCGAAGGTGTCGCGGGTGATCTACAACCGGCTGGCCGTCCCGATGAAGCTGGAGTTCGACTCGACCGTCAACTACGCACTCGACCGGGCCTCGATCGCCACCACCGCCGAGGACCGGGCAAACCCGAGCCCGTACAACACCTATCAGGTGATGGGCCTGCCGCCGACGCCGATCTCCTCACCCGGACCGGACGCGGTTGACGCCGCGCTCAACCCGGCCGAGGGCTCCTGGCTGTTCTTCGTCAAGCAGAACCCGGAGGGCGAGTCCTGCTTCAGCATCACGGTCGCCGAACACGAGGCCTGCATCGCGCAGGCAAGGGCGAACGGTGTCTTCGGCTGACCGCCCGGCGACCCCGGCCGCCAACGGAACCGGCGTGATCCGTCGTGCCGCGGTGCTGGGATCGCCGGTCGCCCACTCGCTCTCGCCGGCCCTGCACCGGGCGGGGTACGCGGCGGCCGGGCTGGTCGGCTGGCAGTACGAACCCATCGAGTGCGACGCGGCGACGCTGCCCGAGCTGGTCGGCAAGTCCGGCCCCGAGTGGGCCGGGTTCTCGGTGACGATGCCGGGCAAGGCGGCGGCTGCAGCGGTGGCCGACGAGCGCAGCCCGCGGGTGGCCGCCTTGGGCGTCGCGAACACGCTGGTCCGCCGGAACGGCGGCTGGTTCGCCGACAACACCGACGTGGACGGGCTGATCGGGGCGCTGCGGGCGGCCGGAGCACCGGCGCCGAGAACCGCGCTGATCCTCGGCGGCGGAGGGACAGCGGCGTCGGTGATCGCGGCCCTCGCGGAGCTGGGCACGACGGACGTGGTGATCGCCGGCCGCCGTCCGCAGAGCACGGCCGGTGTGGTGGAGCTGGCCGGGGTGCTGGGGCTGCGGATCCGGGCGATCGGCTGGGAGCTGGACCCGATCGGCGAGGCCGCGGACGGCGCCGACCTGGTCGTGTCCACCGTGCCGGCGGGCGCCGCGGATTCGCTGGCCGAGCGACTACAGGCCGTTCCGACGCTCTTCGACGTCCTCTACCACCCGTGGCCGACGCCGCTCGCGGCCATGGGCGTACCGGGGAGAATCACGCTGACCGGTCTGGACATGCTGCTGCACCAGGCTTTTCGCCAGTTCGAACTGATGACCGGGGTACCGGCGCCGGTGCAGGCCATGCGCGCCGGGTTGCTGGCCGGCTCGAAGACGGACCTGCCGCTGCCGGTCTGACAACCGGCCCGAGGTCTGCCATCCGGCCGGTACTGGGGACAGCGCACCCGATCGGCCGGCCCGGCGTGAGAGCGTTCAGGCGTGCAGACGGGAGCCGCGGTCCTGATCGCAGTCCTCGGCGGCGGCGTCGCGGGATGGGCGATCCGGCTGTTGCTCGCCCGACTGCCGCGCGGCGTGGTGGTGCGCGCCGGCATCCTCGAGGCGTCGGCCGCTGCGTTGACCGGGGTCGGCGTCGCGGTGTCGTGGCCCGGACCGTGGACGCCGGTGGTGGTCTGGGCGGGACTGCTCGCCGTCGGGCTGAGCGCGGTCGACATCGTCGCCCACCGGCTGCCGGACGCCCTGACGTTGCCGGCCATCCCGCTCACCCTGCTCCTGATCGGCGCCGTCGAGTACGCGGTGCCCGGCACCGGCAGCATCCCGATCGCCGTTGCCGCTGCGGTGGTGACCACCGGGCTGTTCTGGGCGTTGGCCGCCGTCGCACCACGGGCAATGGGCCGGGGTGACGTCAAACTCGTTCCGTCGTTGGCGTTGATGACCGGTTACGCGTCTGTCGCATCAGCAGTGCTGGCGGTGGCGGTCGCGTTCGTCCTGGGTGCCCTGCTCGCGGTGCTCGGGATGGCGATCCGCCGGTTGTCGCTGACCTCGGCGATCCCGTTCGGCCCGTTCCTGCTCGCCGGGTGCTGGCTGGTGCTCGCCGTCCCGGAGCTCGTCCCGGCGGTGATCGGGTAGGTCAGACGCGGGGACGCAACGACGCGACGATCGGGCAGTCGAAGGGATCGCGGGCGTTCAGGCCGACCTGGTTGAGGTAGCGGACAACGATGCCGTAGGAGCGCCGCAGCGTCGTCTCCGTGTAGTCCACCGAGTTGTCGATGCAGAACGGCTTGATGATGCGTTGCGCCCGGCGCAGGTTGGGCCTGGGCATGCTGGGGAACAGGTGGTGCTCGATCTGGTAGTTCAGACCGCCCATCGCGAAGGTGGTCAGCCGATTGCTGATGATGTTGCGGGACATCAGCACCTGACGGCGCAGGAAGTCGATTCGGGCGTCGGCCGGCAGCACCGGCATCCCTTTGTGATTGGGCGCGAAGGTGCAGCCCAGGTACACCCCGACCACGACGAGTTGGACGCCCAGGAAGGCGGCCGCCTTGCCGGGATCGAGCACCAGCAGCAACAGCGTCAGGTACGCCGTCCAGCGCAGCAGGAGCAGCGACATCTCGACCGGCTGGCGCTTCCCCGAGCCCCGGCCGAAGCTGGTGATGACCGACTGGGCGTGCAGGTTCACCCCTTCCAGGGTGAGCAGCGGGAAGAACAGCCAACCCTGCCGGGCCCGGCAGAACGCGGAGAACCTGCTGCGGTCGGGCTTCGGCTCGACGGGATAGAAATGCAGCACCATCGGCGCGATGTCCGGGTCTTTGGAGATCTGGTTGGGCGCCTGATGATGCTTGTTGTGCTTGCTGTTCCACCACACCAGGCTCATCCCGCTGAACAACGTGCCCAGTACCAGGCCGGCGCGGTGATTCGCCTTACCGGACACGAAAATCTGCCGGTGCGCGGCGTCGTGACCGAGGAACCCGAACTGCGCGAACACCAGTCCCAGCAGGGCGGCCAGCACCAGCTGCCACCAGCTGTCGCCCAACACCACGATGCCCGTACCGATGGCCAGCACCGCCAGCATCATCAGGCTGCACTTGACCGCGTAATAGCCGTAGCGACGCTTCATCAGCCCGGCCTGCTGAATCGTTTTGAGCAACTGTGAGTAGTCGGTCTGCGGCTTGGGTCTGGGGGTCCGTAGGGACGGTGAAATGGCGGTGGACATCGTTGGCCTTCCTCGGCACGAGCATCAGGGGTTGATCGATCGACATGCGCAACGGCGGTGAGTAGGTCCAGCGAGTCGCGGCCGAGTGGCGGCGAAAACGATCCCCTGACGGCTGTTGAGTCCAGCTCTTATCAGGCAACCCTGCACGCCGCGAACTGTCAAGGTCCGCCGCGGCCGGGCGCCGGTCGTCATGTTTTCAGCGCGGGCTCCTTGTCCCCGGCGTGGGCGACGCCGGCCAGGATCACGCCGAGCTTCTCCTCGGGATGCAGCTCGGCCAGCACCGGATCATCCAGCGCCGAGGTCACCGTGTCGGCGATGTCGCGCAGCTTGGTGTTCGAATGCTGCGAGTGCCAGGTGAGCACCGCGAAGGCCTCGTTCTCGTCGATGCTGTAGATCGCCATCAAGGCACCCTTGGCCTGTTCGATGCCCGCCCTGGCCTCGGCGGACCGCTGGACGGCCGCTCTGGTCCCGGCCGCGAGGTCGAGCTGCAGGGACCGGGTCACGTCGATGAAGTAGCCCCGCAATTCGCTGATGTTGCCCGCATCGTCACGCACTCCCTGACCGATCGAGACTACGGTGTGGATCTTCTGCCGGTTGTCCACGATCCGGTGCCGGCAGCAGAACGGCAGGCCGTTGGTCAAGGCCAGGGCCAATGCGTCGATCGCGATGGCGCGGTCTTCGGGGTGCTTGTGGGACTGCAGCAGCTCGGTGGTCGGGACGATTTCTCCCGGCCCGAAGCCGTGCATCTCGAACATCTCGTCCGACCACCACCAGCGGTCACCGTCGGCGACATACCGGAAACGGCCGACGGGGGGTGACGTCCCACCTGCCATCGCATCGACCGCGGCCAGCGCCTGCTCGTTCACATCGGCCGCCGATTCTTCAGATCGCCTCTGCTGCAGAATATCTCGGAACAGGGCGCGCCGAATACCTTGAGTCTACCCGCTCGGCAGCCATCTGCGGCCCGATCGGGTCAGCGGATCGGGTGTGCCCGGATCACCTCCCGGCACCCGGCCGCGTCGAGGTCGAAAACCCCCGCCGCACCGTCCACCGGGATGACCGAGACGGCGATCGTGTCCGGGTAGACCTCGAGCAGGTTGAACGCACCGCTGGCGAACGTCCGGTCATGGCCCGCCGGAGCAAGCGGATCGGTCCTGATCGCGGTGGACCCGGCGACGGCGACCGGGACGGCGCCGAGCGTGGCCGACTGTGCGAGATGGTGATGCCCGGCCAGGACGAGCCGGACATCGGTACCGGCGATCGCCGAGCGGAGCGCATGGCGGGAACCCGCCTCGAGGGCGAAGTAACTGAGCAGCGGTGACGGCGGCGGGACCGGGGCATGGTGCAGGACGAGGAGAGTCCCGGCCTCCGCCGGCCTCGACAGCTCGTCCGCCAGTTCCGCGAGTTGCGCCTCGGTCAGCCGCCCGTGTCCGGCCCCGGGAATGGTGGAGTCCAGCACGATCACCCGCAGACCGTTGACCAGATGGACTTGCTGGATCGGTCCTTCGGTGTCGGCGTGCAACAGCTCGCGGTGGAAGACCGTGCGCAGGTCGTGGTTGCCGGTGGCGAAGATCGGGAGCGGAGCGCCCGGACCGGGGTCGATGGTGGCGACGGCGGCGGCCAGCCGGCGGTAGGCATCCGGGTCGCCGGTGTCGGTCAGGTCGCCGGACAACACCACCGCGTCCAGCCGCCTGCCCTGTGCCACCGAGTCCCTCAGCACGGCGACAGCCCGCTCCAATGCGGCGTCCGCGTCGAGAACCTTGTTGTACCGGACGCCGGCCGAGGTGAGGTGGGTGTCGGAGAGATGGGCGAGAACGTGGGTCGGACGTTCGGGCCAGGTGCCGTCCGGGGTCAGCCAGTCGTCGAACCTGCCGTCATCACCGGGCGGTGTCGTCATCGGTCGTGCCTTCCTGTGTCGGTGCCTGATCGAGCCAGCGGCGGACGGGGTCGAGCAGGCCGGGCACACCGGTGACCCGGTAGGTCGGGCTACCGCGGCCGCGCCCGAATCGATCCACCAATGCGGTGGTGCAGCCGGCGAGCTGCGCCGAGTCGAGAGGGCCGGCCCATCGGGTCCCGATGACCAGCACCAATGCAGGGTTCGGCGCGGAGTCGATCCGGTCGACGATCGCGTCGACCTCGATCCCCAGCGCATCGAGCACGGCGGCGGCGGCCGGGTCGCCGTGCTCGGCCAGCACACCGACTCCGGCCCGGCCGGACAACTCGGCCAGCAGCTCGGCGAGCCCGTCCGGCTCATCGACGGCCCAGGAGCTGGCGACCAGGTCGCCGCGACCGGCCAGCCGTGCCGACTCGATCTGCGCCGAGCTCAAACCCGCCGCGCGGGCGAGGATCTCGACGGCCTGTTCACCGTCCTCTGCAGCACTCAGATCGACATCCGGAGGGAGCAGCTCCGCCTTGCCCTCCAGGAAACCCCGCATCCCGGCGATGACGGGCCGGACCCGGCCGGCCGGCAGCATGTCGGTGACGTGCCGGGCGAAGGCCTGCACCGGCAGGTCGCTGTCGTGCAGTACGCCGTCCACGGTGAGCAGGACGCGGCGGGCGGGGGTCGGCACGTCGGCGAGCGTAGCGGGACGGTTACCGTCGTCCTGTGCGAGCCATCCAGTACTCCCGCACGGGAGATCCAGATGTCCTGACCCTCGTCGACCGCCCGGTCCCGGAGCCCGGGCCGGGGGAGGCCAGGGTGCGGATTCACCGATCCGGGGTCAACCCCACCGACTGGAAGTCCCGCCGTGGGTCGGGTTCCACGGGCTCGGGTGGCGGTGCCGTCGACCCGCCGCAGGTGCCGGGGCAGGACGGCGCCGGCGTGGTGGACGCGGTGGGGAACGGGGTGGACACCGCGCTGGTCGGCGGCCGCGTGTGGATCTGGGAGGCCGCCTTCCGGCGACCCGAGGGCACCGCGCAGGAATACGCGCTGGTGCCGGCCGGCCAATTGGTGTCACTGCCGGACGAGACGTCGTTCGACCTCGGAGCGAGTTTGGGCATCCCGTTCCTCACCGCCCATCGCTGCCTGACCGTCACCGAGGACGGACCATCGGAGCTCGGTCCGGGCACCCTGCAGGGCCGGGTGGTGCTGGTCGCGGGCGGCGCCGGTGCGGTCGGTAACGCCGCCATCCAGCTCGCCCGGTGGAGTGATGCCACCGTGATCAGCACGGTGAGCGGTCCGGCGAAGGCGCAGCTGGCGGTGGCCGCCGGGGCCGATCACGTCATCGACTACCGGCGGCAGGACGTCGTCGCCGAGATCGGCCGGCTCGCCCCGCACGGCGTGCACACCGTCGTCGAGGTCTCCCCGGCCAACGCCGCCATCGACGCGGCCGTGATCGCCCGGCACGGCTCGGTGGCGATCTACGCCAACGACGGCGGCAACGAGGTCGCCCTTCCGGTGACGAAACTGATGGTGCCCAACGCCCGCTGGCAGTTCGTGCTGGTTTACACCGCGCCCCGCGAGGCGAAGGCGCGCGCCGTCGACGCGGTGGCCGCAGCGGTTCGGGCCGGGGCCATCCGGATCGGCCAGGACGCCGGCCTCCCGATGCACCACTACCCGTTGGAGCAGGCCGCGCAGGCGCACGCCGCGGTGGAGGATTCGGTGATCGGCAAGGTGTTGATCGACGTGGTGCCCTGATGACGACCGACCGGGCGACGAGTCGGCGACGGCTGCTCGCCGCGCTGGCCGGTCTCGGTGGGGCGCTGGCGATCGTCGCGTCCTTCCTGCCGTGGATCCACACCGACACCGAGGACGGCGGCAACACCGCGATCACCGGGTGGGGCGGGATCACCGGCAGCAGCTCGATCGCGGGGACGAATCTCAACGAGGTGCTGGACGGCTCCGGCACCTATCGGCCCGGCCTGCTCGGGGTGATCTTCGGGGTGATCGCCGTGATCGCGGCGATCGCGGTCGCGTCGGTGTCCAACGGCCCGCGGCCGCACCGGGTGACTGCCTCCGTGCTGATGCTGTGCGGACTGGTGCTTGCCGGCTGGGGGTTGTACCGCGCCATCGACGCGGGCGACGCCGGGGTCTTCGAGGCCGGTGAGGCGACCGCCGGGCTGGGGCCGTTCCTGACCGCGGCGGGCGGCCTGTTCGCGATCGTGGCTGCGGTGGGGATCTTCGCGGGACAGATCGATCCGGCAGCGCCACCGGCCGGCCGGCGCGGGATCCAACCGGGCGCCTGACGGGTCGGGATCACCCAGAGGCCGGTGGCCCCAACAGGTCCCAGGAATTGCCGGCGATGTCGGAGAAGACCACGACGCGCCCGTACACCTCGGACCGTGGTTCGCCGAGGAACTCGACGCCGGCGGCCGTCATCCGGGCCAGCGCGTCGTCGAAGTCGTCGACCCGCAGGAAGAACCCGACCCGGCCGGCCAACTGGTTGCCGACCACCGCGGACTGCACCGCACCATCGGCCTCGGCCAACAGGATCCCGGTCGCGGCACCCGGCGGGCGGACCACCACCCAGCGCTTGGGTCGCCCATCGTTGGTCAGCGCCGGTGAATCCTCGATCAGCTCGAAGCCCAGCGCGTCCACGAAGAAGGCGATCGCCGGGTCGTACTTCTCCACGACGATGGCGGCGAGTTCGATGTTCATGGCAGGTTCACGTGCCCGTCGGTGAGCAGGCCGGCGATCGCATCGAGCACCGACTCGTCGCCGGCGTAGACGCCGGTCGGACGCGGCCAGTGCACGACCACGTCGGTGAAGCCGAGTGCAGCGGCCCGGCCGGCGGCATCGGTGAACGCGTCCAGGCTGCTGACCGAGAGCACCGGCGCCGAATCGAGATTCAGGTACCTGCCCATCGCGTCCGGATCCCGCCCGGCCTTGCGTGCGGTGTCCTCGAACCGCTGCACCAGACCGGCGATGGCGCTCCACCACTGCTCGGTGGTCGCGTCGGTCGACTCCGGACCGGTGGTCGCCCAGCCGTCCGCGCCGGCTGCGATCCGCATGGTGCGTGGACCGTTCGCGGCCACCACCATCGTGATCCTGGACCTGCTGCCGGCCGGGATCATCCGGGCCCGGTCGGCCTGGAAGTACTCGCCCTGCCAACTGGTCTCGGGATTTGTCAGCAACAGGTCGGTGAGCGTGACGAACTCGGCAAGGCGCGCCGTCCGTTCGCCGGGGGTCAACGCTTTCTGGCCCAGCACCGTTGCATCCCAACCGGTCCCGCCGGCGCCCATGCCGGCGATCACCCGCCCACCCGAGATGTCGTCCAGCGTCAGTAGATCCTTGGCCAGCGTGACCGGATGCCGGAAGTTCGGCGAGGTGACCCAAGTGCCGAGGCCGATCCTGCTGGTCACCGTGGCGGCGGCGGTCAGCGTCGGAATGGTGCCGAACCAGTTCTGCTCCGACAGATCGCGCCAGGCCAGGTGGTCGTAGGTCCAACCGTGGGCAAACCCTCTGTCCTCCAGGGATTTCCAGCGATCACGGGCTTGCGACCAGGTGAACTGGGGGAGGATGACGACACCGACGCGCATCGCCGAAGGTTAACCGATCCGGCAAGCGGCCTCCATCAACATCCAGCCGGACAGCTGGACCGACAGATCGCGCTCCGGCTCGGCGCCGGCTGTGGTCGGCACCCTGGCCGGCCGGGTCCAGTCGGGGCCGAAGAGCGGCAGTCCGTCGACCGCGGCCGCGTTGGTCCAGGCGGCATCGGCCGACCGGAGCACGAGGGTCCGGGCGGTGTCCGCGGCGGCTTCGTTCGGCAGTCCCCGCGCGACCAGTGCGAGGTACCTGGCCAGGATGCCGCCGAACAGTCCGGAGTCGCCGCCGGCGTGGCCGGTCAGCACCCCGTCGGAGCTCAGCCTGCCGGCGACTGCCGTCACCAACCGGTCGATCCGTTGTAGATGAGCCCGGCCCGGATCGGGAAGGCGTTGCGCGAGTTCGAGTTCGGCGCCGAGCACCACACCCTGGCAGTAGCCGTAGATCGTCGTCTCGAACCGGGTGGTGCCGTCGTCGGCGGGTCGAAGGCCGTCCCAGATCAGGTCGGATTCCGGGTCACGGAGCCGGCTGTCGATCCAGTCGGCGGTGGCGGTCGCCCGGTCCAGGTGCCCGGTGCGCGCCAGCAGGATGGCCGCCGGGCCGTTCGCCGGGGTGTTCTTGAAGACGTCGCCCCTGCGCCACGGGATGCCACCGCCCTGATCGGCGGACCACGCGGTCAGGATCTGTTCGGTCAGAATCCGGATCGCACGGCCGTGGTCGGTCCAGCCGTGGTCGGTCCCGCAGTGCCGGTCGCTGCGTTCCAGTGCCAGGGCCAACCAGGCCATGTCGTCGTAGTAGTCGTTGGTCCAGCGACCCCGGTTCAACGCCCTGATCCCGCGGATCAACCTGGCGATGCGGCGCCGCCGGTCCGGTCGCGGTTCGCGGATCTCGGCGTCCACCAGACAGTCCAGCAGATGGGCCTGCCACCAGTAGTTCCAGCCGAGGAAGACCCGGTGCAACCGGGACGGCGGCCAGCTGTTCACCCCGAGTTCGGTGCCCGGCACGGCCAGCGCCCGCCGGGCGTGCCGGGTGAGAACCGCCCGTTCGGCGTCGGCCGCCCGGTCGGCCCAGCCACCCGTCATCTTTGCCGTGGTCAGTCGTCGTAGAGCTGGGAGCGGTCGAAGCCATCCCGCGCGCGACGACGGGTCGCCGGCTGCGGCTCAGCCGGATCCGGTTCCTCGGGATTCCGCCCCGTGGGATTTCGCTCGTCCGGATCGAGGTCGTCGTCACGCGGAACGAAGGCCTCCCGGTACAGGAATACGCCCAGCCCGATCAGCGCGATGACGCCGAATGCCGCCCACTGCAGCGCATACGACAGGAACGGACCGGCATCGGTCTGCGGGAGGTCGATCGGGGTGAGCACACCGGGACTGTTCGCGGTGAGCTGGATGTAGCCCTGCAGGAAATCCCCGGTCCCCGACCCGCCGGAGGTACCCGCGAGTTCGGCGGCCGCGGTCAGCGAGCCGGAGCTGATCGCATAGGCCTCCACCCGACCGTCGACCAGAACCGGGGACCGGTTGGCGGGGTCCACCTGTTCCTGCTGAACCCGGCCGGTGATCGTGACCTGTCCGGCCGGCAGCGCCGGGATCGTCACGCCCCGGCTGACATCGCCGAACGAGACGTAACCCCGGTCGACCAGCAGGCTTTCGCCGCTGTCGAGTCGGAACGGTGCGATCACCTCGGACACCGGTTGACCGGCGGAATCCTGCCGGAGCCGGACGTAGAACTGCCGGCTCTGGTCGAACTCGCCGCTGGCGGTGACCACCCGCCAGCTGACGTCCTGCGGCGGCGGACCGGTGGTCGTGAGCAGGTCGGTCACCGGGACCGCCGGCGCCGTGATGGAGGCGTCGATCGCGGTGTTCTGCGCCGACCGCTCGCTGTTCCGATCGAACTGCCACGGCGAGAGCAGCAGGAAACACGCCGCGGCGAACGCGAATGCGGCCAGGATGATCGCGATCCACCCCGGGCGCAGCAGGAAGGCCCAGCGCCGCCGCGGTCGGCTGTCTGCGGCGGCCGGGTGCTCGCGGGTGTTCGTCACGGGCGATCCAGGCGTCGGCGGATCTCCTGCACGATGCCGGGAGCCGCGGCCACCGTCATCGCCAGCACCTCGTCGAAGCCGGAATCCGGTCCGTAGTACGGATCGGGTACCTCGTCGTGCTCGGCGTCCGGGTCGAAACTGCGCAGCAGCACGACCTTGTCGTGGTCGGTCGTCATCGCCCGCAGGTCCCGCAGATGCCCGCGGTCGGCGGCCAGCACCAGGTCGACGTCTGCCAATTCGGACCGGGTGATCATCCGGGCGACGTGGTCGTGCTCCGGGTATCCGGCGGTCCGCAGCACCCGCACGCTGCCGTGGTGCGCACCGCCGCCGACGTGCCAGCCGTCGGTGCCGGCGCTGCTCACCCGGACCCGGTCGTCGAGTCCGGCTTCGATGATCGCGGCGCGCAGCACCTGCTCGCCGATCGGCGAGCGGCAGATGTTTCCGGTGCAGACCACACAGACGTGGAAACGGGTGTCGTCGGGTGACCGGGCGGCGGAGCTCACCGGATCATTGTCACCCCGGGCTGCCACACTGAACCGCCGGCGTGGGGTGAAGGGGTGTGCAGATGGTCGAAGTGCGGGACGTGATCGCGGCGCTGCTCGACGTCTACCCGGTCGACCTCGCCGAGGACTGGGACACCGGGATCGGGCTGACCTGCGGTGACCCGGCCGATCGGTTGGACCGCGTGCTGCTGGCTCTCGATGCGGATCCGTCGACGGTCGATGAGGCGATCGGGCTCGGTGCCGGCCTGCTCGTCACCCACCATCCGTTGCTGTTCCGGCCCGTGCAGTCGGTGGCCGCCGACACCCCCAAGGGCACCCTGATCCACCGGATGATCCGCTGCGGGGTCGCCCATTTCGCCGCGCACACCAACGCCGACAGCGCGGTCGGCGGGGTGAACGACGCGCTCGCCGCCCTGCTCGAGCTGACTGACCTCCGGCCGCTTGTCGAGCATGCCGATGGCAGCGCCACCGGCAGCGGTCGGGTCGGGCGCCTGCCGACACCGATGAACCTGCGGGAGTTCACGTCGTTCGCCGCCGAACGGTTGCCTCCGACACTGCCCGGGGTGCGGGCGGCCGGTGACCCGGAACGGGAGCTCCGGGTGGTCGCCCTGTGCGGCGGGGCGGGTGATTCGTTCCTGCCGGCAGCCGCCGAGGCCGGCGCCGACGTCTACCTCACCTCCGACCTGCGGCACCATGTCGTCGCCGAATTCGTCGCAATGGCCGGCCATCCGGCCGTCGTCGACATCGCGCACTGGGCCGGCGAATCTCCGTGGCTAGAACGGGCGGCTGCGATGATCAGCGCACGCTTCCCGGAACTGACGGTCACCGTGTCGACGATCCGGACCGATCCCTGGACGGTGCACGCGCCATCACCCGGCGGCTGACGGTGCGTCGCCGGGCGAGGGTCGGGTAGCGTCTCGACGACACGAACGCAACAGGAAGGTGGTCCGTGGCCCCGAAAGCCGATCCCTTCGTCCAGCGTCGCCTGCTCGACGTTGCCCGCATCGACCAGGCTGCCTCGGCCGCGTCGCATCGCCGGACGTCGCTGCCCGAACTCGCGCTCATCGCGTCCGGCACGAGCACGGTCGACGAGCTGCGGAACGCCGCGGTGCTGGCCCAGACCGAGATCGGTGACCTCGACCGGTCGGCCCGCAAGCTCGACAACGAGATCGACGCGGTGCGGCTCCGCGCGAAACGGGATTCGGACCGGCTCGCGGCCGGCGTCGCGCCCGCGAAGGACCTCGAGAACATGCAGCACGAGATCGTCTCGCTGGCCCGCAGGCAGGCGACCCTGGAGGACGAGGCGCTGGAACTGATGGAGGCCAGGGAGGTCGCCGACACCGCCTTCGCCGCCACCGAACGGGACCTGACGATCGCCCGCGCCGAATTGGAGGGCGCCCAGCAGCGCCGCGATGCCGCATTCGCCGACATCGACGACGAGCTGACCCGGCTCGCCGCCGAGCGCAAGGAGTTGCTCGGCGGGATGCCGGCCGACCTGGTCGCACTGTACGAGCAGATCCGCGCCCGTGGCCGGGTCGCGGCGGCGTCGTTGAACGGGTCGCGGTGTGAGGCCTGCCGGATGGATCTGGACCGCAGCGCGCTCGGTGACATCTGGGCTGCCGGTGTCGAAGATGTCGTGCGCTGCACCGAGTGCGGCGCCATCCTGATCCGTTCGTGACCCGGCAACCCGGCCCCGACCTCGTCGTCGTCAACGCCGACGGCGGGTCGAGGGGCAACCCGGGTCCGGCGGGGTACGGCGCGGTGGTGTTCGCGGTGGACGGCACGGTGCTCGCGGAACGGGCGGACACGGTCGGCATCGCCACCAACAACGTCGCGGAGTACTCGGGGTTGATCGCCGGGCTCGAGGCCGCGCTCGCGGTCGGCGCGGCGCGGGTGACCGCCCGGATGGATTCCAAGCTGGTGGTCGAGCAGATGTCCGGGCGGTGGAAGGTCAAGCACGCGGCCATGAAACCGCTTGCGGCACGGGCCGCCGAACTGGTCGCCAAGTTCGACCGGGTGGACTTCGAATGGGTGCCGCGCGCCGAGAATTCGCATGCAGACCGGCTGGCCAACGAAGCGATGGACGCGGCGAGCCGGGGCGAAACCTGGTCGGCGACAGAGATTTCGCCGCCGGGGGAGCCGGCCGGGTCCGAGGAACCCGACGAGCCGGTGGGGTCGGACACCACCGGCGACACCACCGAAGACACCACCCCGACCTGGCAGGATCCGGCGGCGGCGCTGCCACATCCCAGGGACGGCGAACCGACCCGGTTCATCGTCGTCCGGCACGGTGAGACCACCTGGGGCGCGCAGGCGAGGTTCGCCGGTCGCGAGGATGTCCCGCTCACACCACGGGGTCGGCGGCAGGCGGCTGCCGTTGCCGGGCGGATCAGGTTCTTCGAGCCCACCGCGGTGCTCACCTCGCCGCTGCGGCGCTGCCGGAACACCGCCCAGGCGATAGCGGCCGAGCTCGGTGCGCCGGTCGTCGTGGACGACCGGTTGATCGACGGATTGTTGGGGGAGTGGACCGGGTTTCGGGCGGCCGAGATCGAGGAGAGATGGCCGGCGGAGTTCGCGGACTGGCGTTCCGACCCCGACGCCGCGCCGCCGGGCGGCGAGTCGTACACCGCGATCCGGCAGCGGATCCGGCCGCTGATGACCGATGTGCTGGCCGACTACCGCGGCCACACCGTCGTGCTGGTCACCCATGCCGCACCCAGCAAGATGATCCTGACCACCGCGCTGAACGTCGACCCCGCGGTGGCCTACCGGGTGCGGGTGGACACCGCCTCGCTGTCCGGGTTCACCGTGGAGGCCGACGGCGCGGTGATGGTGTGGGCGATCAACGAAACCGGCCATCTCCTGGGCTGAGCCGGTTGCCGGAACCGTCGACCGGTACTTGACTGATGCCATGTCCCTGTACACCCATCAGGGCAGATTCGCCGACCGGGTGACCGCCGGCCGGGCCGTCGCGGCCCTGCTCGGCGGGTATGCGGCCCGGACGGATGTCGTGGTGCTGGGACTGCCGCGGGGCGGGGTGCCGGTGGCCGCCGAGGTGGCAAGGGCGCTGGGCGCCGTGCTCGACGTGCTGATCGTCCGCAAGCTCGGTGCACCCGGCCAACCGGAACTGGCGATGGGCGCGATCGCCGCGGTGGGCGACGTCATCCAGGTGGTCAGCAACGAACCGGTGATCACCGGTCTGCACGTCACGCAGGCCCGGTTCGACGAGGTGCGGCGACGTGAGCTGGCCGAACTCCGGAGGCGGGCCGCCGCCTACCGCGGCGACCGGGCACCGCTACGGCTGACCGGCCAGGTGGTGATCATCGTCGACGACGGCCTGGCCACCGGTTCGACGATGCGGGCGGCGGTCGCCGCCGTCCGGCAGTCGTCGCCGTCGCGGGTGGTGGTGGCGGTGCCGGTCGCCGCGGAGCGGACCTGCGAGATGCTCCGCGAGCAGGTGGACGAGGTGGTCTGCGCGCTCTTCCCGGAGCCGTTCCGAGCGGTCCACCAGGGGTACCGCGACTTCACCCAGACCCCGGACGACGAGGTGATCGCCCTGCTGCGTCCCGGCTCGTCCTGAACCGGCTCATGTCCGTGACGATCACGCGAGTAAGCCGACCCACAGGGCAAGGGTGCCGAAAAGCAGGCAGCCGGGCACGGTCAGCAACCCCAACAGGGTGAATCGCCCCAGCGAGGGCCGATGCCCCTTGGCGTGCAACACTCTTCGCCACAGCAGCGTCGCGAGCGATCCCGTGTAGGTCAGGTTCGGCCCGACGTTGACGCCGATCAGGATCGCCAGCACGGCGCCGGCCGCCGGGTTCGTGCCGAGCGCTGCCAACAGCACCAGGGTGGCCGGCAGGTTGTTGATCAGGTTCGCCAGCACGGCGGCGATCACCGTCAGGGCGAGCAGCGAGAGCAGGGACTGACCGGTGGGCAGGACGGCGGCCAGCGCGTCCTGCAGCCCGTGACCGGTCGCCGCATCGACCACCACCCCCAGCGCCGCCACGAAGAGCAGGAACAGCGGGTTGGTCTCCGCCAGGATGGCCGGCGGCCGCACCTGGCCCAGGATCAGCGCCCGGATCGCCAGCACGACGGCGCCGGCGGCGGCGACCACCACCGGCTCCAGGCCGAACGTCGGAGCGATCACCAGACCGAGCAGGATCAGGCCCAGCAGCAGCAGCGACACCAGGGGCACCCGCACCTCGGTGCGCTCAACCGGCGGCGCCACGTCGTCCCGGGTCGGGACGGCGAGATCGGTCCGGAAGAACCACCGGAAGACGACGTACTCCACGGCGATGCACAGCAGCCACGGCGCCGTCATCAACCCGGCGAAGCCGATGAAGGTCAGACCGGATGCGTGAAATGCCAACAGGTTCGTCAGGTTCGACACCGGCAGCAGCAGCGACGCGCTGTTCGACAGGTGCGCGGTGGCGTAGACGTGCGGTGCGCCGCGGACCCCGAGTTGCCGCACCGTCGTCAGGATCACCGGCGTCAACAACACCACGGTCGCGTCCAGGCTGAGTACCGCCGTCGTCACCGACGCCGCGACGAAGACCAGCGTGAGCAACCGCTTGGCGTTCCCGTGGCTACGGTCTGCGAGAACGGCGCCCAGCCAACGGAACACCCCGTCGGCCTCGACGAGATGGGCGATGACGAGCACAGCAGCCAGGAAGCCGATGGTGGGCGCCAGCGCGATGACGCTCTGCTCGGCCTCGGCCGGGGAGATCAAACCAAGGGCGAGGGCGATGCCGGCGGCGGGTACCGCGGCGACAACCTCCGGCAGATTTCGCGGACGCGCGATGGCAAACGCCAGCACGGCCAACAGCAGCGCGACGCCGATCACGGTCGCCAGCAGCGGCGTCATCCCGAGGCCGCGCGGAAGGTCACGGTGCAGCACGCTACTTCAACGGCCGTAAGATCATCGGCGGATGAGTCGGCCGGGCGGCCGCGTCGGATCTGCCTCCTCGGGGGTGGCTCCGTCGAGGAAAGTCCGGGCTCCACAGGGCAGGGTGGTTGTCAACGGCAACCCGGCGCGAGCCGCGGGACAGTGCCACAGAGAACAGACCGCCGGTCACCCTCGGGTGTGCCGGTCAGGGTGAAACGGTGGTGTAAGAGACCACCAGCATCCCGGGTGACCGGGATGGCTCGGTAAACCCCACCTGGAGCAAGGTCGAGAAGCTGCCGTTGCCCTCGGGCGGCGGTGGTGCGCAGGCGTTCGAGGGCTGCCCGCCCGAGTCTGCGGGTAGACCGCTGGAGCGTGCCGGCGACGGTACGCCGAGATGGATGGTCGCCGAACGGGATCGCCGCAAGGCGCCCGGGAACAGAACCCGGCTTACAGGCCGGCTCATCCCCCCACTTCGTGCAGTCGTCGGGCGCGGTCGCGTCCTGTACCCGACACTGTGACCGACGGTAACGATCAAGCCGGAACAAGGGGTAGCGGAACATGCTGGTTGTGACCACGAACGAGATCGCCGGATGGCAGATTCAGCGCGTCTGTGGGGAGGTTTTCGGCCTGACGGTTCGCTCCCGGAACGCGTTCGCGCAGATGGGGGCAGGGTTCAAGTCGATGTTCGGTGGCGAGCTGCAGGGGATGACCAAACAACTGACCGAGAGCCGCAACGAGGCGATGACGCGGTTGTTCGATTCGGCAAAGGCCCGCGGAGCCAACGCGATCATCTGCATGCGATTCGACACCTCCGACATCGGCGACACCTGGACGGAAATCTGCGCCTACGGCACTGCGGTCATCGCCGTACCGATGGACGACGGGGCACGGCAAACCGCAACCGAGTTGGGATACGGTCGCTGACCCACTCGGACGGAGTCCCGAACCCCCAGGTAGCTGAGCGCCGGCTCCCGGTCCTGCGGGCCGCGCGTCCCGCCTGCCGGCTCCAATGGCCACGGGTAGCAGGACCCGTCCCCCGGCTCGGTAGGGTCACCGACTGAACCTGCGCGTCGGCGCGGGTCGGGGTGCGTCAGGGAGCGGACAGCATGAGCGGCATCAGGAAGACCGACATCGTCGTCGGAATCGACGGCTCGGCGACGTCCACCGCGGCCGCTGTCTGGGCAGGGGACGAAGCTGCTCGGCGCGGCGTCCGGCTGGTGCTGCTGTATGCGTTCGTGCTGTACGCCTACGGCTCCAAGGACGCGGCGCTGCCCGGGTCGGTGGCGTACGAGGAGGCGGAGATCGACGCCGACCAGTTGCTGGCGGACGCCTCCGACGAGGTGCGGAAGGTCCACCCGAAGCTCACGATCCAGACCCGCGAAGAGCGCGAGCCGGCCGCCACCGCGCTGCTCGAGGTGACCGCCGACGCTGGCCTGACGGTGATCGCCAGCCAGGCCAAACACCAGTCGCTGGAGACGCTGATCGGTTCGGTCGCAACCTACACCGCCGAGCAGAGCAAGGGTCCCGTCGTCGTCCTCCGCGGTGACGCCGCCGCTGTGCCGTCGACCGGGCCGGTCGTCGTCGGGGTGGATGGATCCGACGGTTCAGAAGCGGCGATCGACTTCGCCTTCGAGGCGGCACACAGTCGCGGGGTCCCGCTGCAGGCGGTGCACGCCTGGAACAACAGCCCGGTGCAAGGATTTCGTCGGGTGTTCCACCTGCAGGTCGATCACGACCAGGCCGATGACGAACAGCTGGCGGAACTCACCGCGGCCCTGGCCGACCGCGCCGAACGACACCCGAGCGTCACGGTCCAGCCGGCCGTGCGTCGCGGCCATCCCTCGACCGTGCTGGCCGACTACGCCGCCGAGCAGGGTGCATCACTGTTGGTCGTGGGCGCCAGCGGGGTCGGCAGCTCCGACGAGCAGTCCCTCGGCTCGACCAGCCGCGGCCTGCTCGCCCACGCAACCGTCCCGCTCGCCGTCGTCCGCTGACCCTGCCATCTTCGTGACGGCGCATCACACGGTGCCGAGCCGCCCGCGGCGGCGTTTCCGCGATAGAGCCATCGGGGACGAACCGGACATCCACATCGTGTTCTGCCGAAGCCCTTGGGTGGGTCGGCGCGTACGTGCCCGCCTCCCGGGGGTGCAAAGCGTTTCCGCGATAGAGCCATTGGGGACGAATCGGGCATGATCGCCCGTCCCACTCTTAACGCCCGGCGCGCCCCGCGCGCAGGGGGAGCCAGGCGAGGACGTCCTGGATCTGGCGGTCCCAGAGTCCCCACTCGTGTTCACCAGGCCCGGAACGCTCCTCGAGGGTCAGCCCCTTCGATCGAATCTTCACGACCAGCCGGCGATGCGAATCGATCAGCACGTCCTCGGTACCGCACGACAACCAGAGCGGCGGCGCGGCGGCCGGATCCACCTCATCGACCAGGTGGAACAGGTCGTTCGGTCCACCCGCGATCGGATCTGCACCGAACACCTGGTCCATCAGGTCCGGGCGCCACTCGCCCTGCGCCTTCATCCCCGCGACGTCGACGGCACCGGAAAGGCTGGCCGCCGCGGCGAACCGATCCGGTCGACTCAATGCCCACTTCAACGCGCCGTACCCACCCATCGACAATCCGGCGACGAAAGTGTCCTCCCGGCGCCGGGACAACCGGAAGAAGCTCTCGACCAGCGCCGGGAGTTCTTCGGTCAGGAACGTCCAGTAGCGGTTGCCGTGCGCCTCGTCGGTGTAGAAGCTGCGGTGCACCTGCGGCATCACGACGGCCAGACCCAGCGGGGCGACGTACCGCTCGATCGACGTGCGTCGCAGCCAGATGGTGTCGTCGTCGCTCAATCCGTGCAACAGGTACAGCACCGGGGCCGGCCCGGTGGATTCGCTTCCGGCCATGCCGATCTGCCCGGTGGTCGACTGCGGCAGGATCACGGTCATCGACGTGCTCAGACCCAGGACGTCGGAGAAGAAGTCGCAGCGCACCAGAGCCATGGAGAGGTCCTCCTTCTCGAGACCGAAACAGCGCGAACGACGACCGGTCGGGCGCCGACGATCGTCGCACACCACCCGATACCCGGCTGCGCCGTACGGGAACGACTCTTAGCCTGGGAAGATGCCGACCCGAAAGATCGTCACGCCGCCCGCCGCGATCGACTTCGACTCGATCCGGGACGAGTTGGGGATCCCGGCGAGCTATCCGGCGCCGGCTGTGGCCGAGGCGACGGAGGTCGCCGCCGTCGGATTGGCGCAACTGCCGAAAGAGGTTGCCGACGAGGACATCCCGTTCGTCACCGTCGATCCGGTCGGATCGATGGACCTGGACCAGGCGGTCCACCTGGCCCGGGACGGTGACGGCTACCTGGTGCACTATGCGATCGCCGACGTCGCCTCCTTCGTCCCGCCGGACGGGGAGCTGGCAGCCGAAACCTGGCGGCGCGGCGCCACGCTGTACAGCCCGGACACCAATACCCCGCTGCACCCCGTGGAATTGTCCGAGGGTGCGGCCAGCCTGCTACCGGACCGGCAACGACCGGCCGTGCTCTGGACCATCCGACTGGACAGCAGCGGCGACCCGGTCCAGGTTGACGTGCGGCGGACCGCGATCGCCTCGGTGGCGCAGCTGAACTATCCGGGCGTGCAAGTGGACGCGGACACCGGCAGGTTGCACCCGTCGATCGAGCTGCTCCCGGAGATCGGCAAGTTGCGCCTGGAGCGGTCCCGGCAGCGGCATGCGATCAGCCTGGACATCCCGGATTCGGAGATCGTCAAGGGTCCCGACGGGTACTGGACGCTGGAGCTGCGGGCCGTGCTGGACGTGGAGCAGTACAACGCCGAGATCAGCCTGCTGACCGGGATGTGCGCAGCGGCGATCATGATCGACGGCGGGATCGGGCTGCTGCGGACGCTGCCGTCACCCACCGACGCGCAGGTGGCTGCCCTGCGCAAAACCACTGCGGTGCTGGGGATCCCGTGGCCGGCGTCGGTGCCGCCCGGTGACGTGATCGCCGGCCTGAACGGTGCGGAGCCCAAGGCAGCGGCGTTCCTGGAGGACGCCGTGCGACTGCTCCGCGGCGCCGGGTACACCCCGTTCGACGGGGAGCCGCCCAAGCGCACCGAGCACGGCGGAGTCGGCGCGCCCTATGCCCACGTGACGGCGCCGCTGCGCCGGCTGGCGGACCGGTTCGCCACCGAGATCTGCCTGGCTTTGCACGCCGGTCAGCCGGTACCGACCTGGGTGAGAACAGCTCTGCCGGACCTGCCGAAGACGATGGCCGCTGCCGACCGCAAGGCGTCGGAGCTGTCCAAGGCCTGCGCCGGCGCGGTGTCGGTGTTCGTCCTGCACGGCCGGGAAGGGGAGGAGTTCCAGGCAACGGTTCTCCAGATCGAGCGCGAGCGGGACCGCGCGATCGTCATTTTGCACGAACCGCCGGTCCGGGCGCACTGCGATCCGAACGGGCTGGTGGAGGGATCGGTGATCACCGTGCGACTGCGATCGGCGGATCCGGCGAGCAACAAGTTCGTCGTCGAACCGGTCGGTTGAGCGGCTGTCGGCACGGGATGGCACGCTGGCCGCATGGGAGACGAGATCGGCCAGAACACGGCCTTCTACTACAACATCGGCACCGGCAAGGTGGAGCGGGAGGGCGAGAGCAAGGCCAAGGACCTGCTCGGGCCGTTCGCCACTGCGGACGAGGCCGCCAATGCGCTCGAGATCATCCGCCAACGGGAAGAACGCCTGAACGCCGAAGATCGGGAATGGCGGGACCGCTGAGCGCGCTGACGATCATGTGAACAGCGCAACCTCCGGCCCCCCGCTGCCCAGAGTCCGTGATCTGACCTGGGTGGTGGCCCTGGCCGCGGCACTCTGGGGAACGGACGCACTGCTCCGACTGCCGCTGGCCGTGCAGGTCGCCGCCCCGACGATCGTTTTCGCCGAACACGCGGTGCTGGTGCTCGTGCTGTTGCCGTTCGTGCCACGATCGATCCGCGCCTTCCGCAGGCTCGACTTCGGGGGCAGGATCGCCGTGGTGGCGATCGGCGCGGGCGCGTCGGCCGTGGCGACCACGCTGTTCACCCTGTCGTTCCGGTTCGGCGACCCGGTGACCCCGGCGGTGATCCAGAAGTTCCAGCCGGTGATCGCCATCGTCGGTGCCGCGATTCTGCTGCACGAGCGGTTGCGGCCGTCCTTCGCGTTCTTTGCGATCCCGGCGCTGATCGGCGCCTGGCTGCTGGCATTCCCGAATCCGCTGGACATCGGCGTCGATCAGGCTGCGGTCGCGTTGCTGGCGTTCGGGGCTGCTGTGCTGTGGGCGGCCGGAACCGTCCTCGGCAGGTACGTCGCGCCGCGCCTGGAAGCGGTGGAGCTGACCACCCTGCGCTTCGGGTTCGGGCTGCCGGCGGCGCTGATCATCGTGCTGGCAACAGGTTCGCCGCTGTGGGTCCCCGATCTGCAGTCCACCGTCTCGGTGGTCGGGATCGCGCTGATCCCGGGCCTGCTCGCGATGTGGTTGTACTACGTGGGACTGCGCCGGACGGCGGCCTCCAGGGCCACCCTGGCCGAGCTCGCCTACCCGTTCACCGCGGCCGTGGTGGGGGTGGCGTTCCTCGACGCCCACCTGTCGATCGGTCAATGGGTCGGAGCAGCACTGGTGGTCGGCGCCGTGACCGCGCTGTCGTTGCACGAGGCAAGGGCCAAGGTGCAGTCCGTGCAGGTCGATCCGGAACAGCTGCCGTCCCGGACCCGCTGACGGCTCGTGCTCACCCCGAGGGCGTCGTCGCCCCGCCGAGCCGGCCGGCCCGGTCGAGCAACAGTTCTCGCTCCCGATCGTTCCTGGTCATCGCCGCGGCCCGTTCGAACTCTGCCCGCGCCTCGTCGTGCCGGCCGAGCTTGTCCAGCAGATCGGCCCGCACGCTGGGCAGCAGGTGGTAGTGGCGAAGCGCCGGAAGGTCGACGAGCTGGTCGGCCAGGGTCAGTCCGGCGGCCGGGCCGTAGGCCATCCCCAGCGCCACCGCCCGATTCACCTCGACCACCGCCGACCCGCTGATCCTGGCGAGCTGTTCGTAGAGGGCGGCGATCCGGACCCAATCGGTCTCCGCAGCGTTGTTCGCGCGCGCATGGCAAGCAGCGATGGCCGCCTGCAACGTGTAGCTGCCGACGCCCGACTGTGCCCCTGCGGCAAGGGCTTCGGCGCGGTCCAGCGCATCAAGCCCGCGCCGCAGATGGTTCCGATCCCACCTGCGGCGGTCCTGCTCGAGCAGCAGGACCGGCTCGCCGTCGGGACCGGTGCGCGCCCGCAAGCGGGAGGACTGCAGTTCCATCAACGCCGACAACCCGTGCACCTCGGAGTCCTTCGGCACCAGGGCGCCCAGGATCCGGCCGAGCCGCAACGCCTCGTCGCAGAGCGCCGGCCGCATCCAATCGTCACCGGCGGTCGCCGAGTAGCCCTCGTTGAAGAGCAGATAGACGACGGACATGACAGCTGCCAGCCGTTGAAACCGCTCCGCGAGGTCGGGCTCCTCGAGGGCGGCGCCGGCGTCGGCCAGGGTGCGTTTTGCGCGGACCACCCGCTGCGCGACGGTGGCCTCGGTGGTGAGGAACGACCGCGCGATCTCCCTCGTGCTCAGCCCGCCGACCAGCTTGAGCGTCAGGGTCGTCTGGGCATCGGTGGTGAGCGACGGATGGCAGCAGACGAACATCAGCCGCAACACGTCGTCCTCGACATGGTCGACGGCGGCGGCGAAATCGGGCACGAACTCCTCACCACCTTGGTCGCGCAGCACGGCGGCGTAGCTGCGGTCCTGCCGTTCGCTGCGCCGGAACTGGTCGATGGCGCGCCGTTTCGCGGTGGTCATCAACCACGCCGCCGGGTTCGACGGAATGCCGGACTCCGGCCACTGCGCCAGCGCCGCCACCAGCGCGTCCTGCGCGAGGTCCTCGGCCAGGCCGACGTCGCGAACGATCCGCACCAGGGCCGCCATGAGGCGCGTCGACTCCAGGCGCCAGACGGCCTCGATGGCCGCACTGCTGTCGCCGGCGAAGGCGGTCCGGTCGGTCATGATCACCGATCAGACCACCTCGGCCGGCCGACGTGCAAAGCGTGGTCGCCACGACGGTCGGCTCAGGCCGGGGGAGTGTCGCCCTCGCCGGTGAAGATGGGCCGGATCTCGCAGCTGCCTTCCCATCCGGGCCAGTTGTCCTTGTGGATCTGCAGCAGCCGACGGCCCAACTCGACCGCTTCGGCCCTGGACCGCACCTCGACAACCGCATAACCGCCGACCAGTTCCTTGGCCTCGGCGAACGGGCCGTCCACGGCCGTGATGGTGCCGTTCACCAACGACACAATGGCGCCCTGCGAACTGGACCCCAGCCCGCCCTGCTCCACGAGAGTTCCGTCACGGAAGCCCTCCTGTCCGTACCGACCCATTGCCTCGTACAGCGCCTGGGGCGCCGGCCCGAAGGGCTCGGACTCGTCGGACCTGAGCAAGCACATGAATCGCATTGGTAGCTCCTTCTCGGTGGAACGGCCCCGTTGGCCGTCCTCACCCTCACGTCGACCGGGGTCCCACGTTCTCGACATCGTCCGGCGATCTCTTGCGAACAGTGTTGGTCAGCGAGAGATCCTGCTGGGTGAAATCAGACAAGTTGTCATCAATCGGATCACTAGGTAGAGTTAGACCATGCGGGTGACCGTGATGCGAGCGCTGGCCACAGCTCTGCTTCTGATGGTGGTCGCGGCTTGCACTCCCACCACCGATGCGTCCTCGACGTCGGCAGAGCTGTCCGCCGGCCCGCAAGCGCAGTCGCTCGGCGCCGTCCCCGCTGATCTGGAGCGCTTCTACGGGCAGTCCCTTGCCTGGACCAGCTGCGACGAGTTCGTTGCCGAGGAATATCAGCGCAGCGCATACCTGAACGCAACGCTGGAATGTGCGCACTTCTTGGTGCCGGTGGATTATTCCGACGCCGCGGACCCGGACTCCCCGGTTCTCTCGCTCGGTGTACTGCGCAGGAAGGCGACCGGCAGTGCGCGAATCGGTGTGGTGGCGCTGACCAGGGGAGCCATGGATCTCGGCACGGATATGGTGGCCTTCGCCTCCGGGCCCGACAAGAGGCAGCTGAACGAATCGTTCGACCTGGTGGGTTTCGATCAACGAGGGATGGGCGCCTCCGGGCCGAGGATCGACTGCCTGACAGATGACGAGATCACCGCAATGCGCCGCACCGATCAGCGGACCGCGACCGATGCAGGGCTGGCCGCGGCCACTGCGGAAGCGGCATCGATTTCCCAGGGATGTGCCGTGAAGACCGTCCCGCCCGACGGGGTGGACGTGCAGACCTACCTGGGACTGATCGGAACCAGGGAAGCTGCCCGCGATCTCGATGTGCTCCGATCCGCTTTGGGGGAGGACCAACTCTCCCTCGTCGGACAGGCCTACGGCAGCCGGGTGGCAAGAGAGTATGCCGAGAAGTTCCCCGATCGGGTGCGGGCAATGATCCTGGACGGCGTTGCCTCACCGGGCGTCGATCAGGTCGCCGACGAACACGCCTGGTACGCCGCCGCGCAGCAAGCCTTCGACGAGTGGGCCCGATCGTGCATCACGATGACCTACTGCCCGCTGACGGAGGATCCGGCCCGGGCGGTGGTCGAGTACCAGGACCTGGTCCGACCGCTACTGGAGACGCCGTTGGTGCTGCCCGACGGCAGGACTCTGGGCTACGACGACGCGCTCGGGGGCACCCTGGTCGGCATCGGCGACAAGCTGCAGTGGCCGGATCTGTCGAACGCGCTGTTCGCGCTGAACCGCGGCGATGGCGATGCGCTGATGAGACTTGCCGATCGCCAGTGGGGATACTTCAACGGGCAGTACTGGGACTCGTTGGACGCCGCCGTGATCGCGCCGTGTCTCGACGGTCCGACACCCCTGACCGGTGAGGCAGCAGCGCAGGTGGTGGCCGACGGCATCCGCACCGCACCGTTCATGGACTCCGGCGAATTGCAGCGGGCATTTCCTGGTCCCTGCGATACCTGGCCCGAGAAAACAACTCTCGACACTCTGGCGACCGGAGTCCCGGGCCTGCCGCCCACCCTGGTGATCTCCACTGTCGGCGACATTGCAACACCGCACCAGTCCGGGGTCGAGCTTGCTGCCGCGTGGGGTGTCCCGTTGTTGACCGTCGCGGGCACCATGAGCGGTGGCGCCTACCTGCAGGAGATCACCTGCGTCGATGACGTCGGTACGGCGTTCCTGGTCAGCGGGCAACCGCTCGCCGCCGACGCGACCTGCTGAGAGACCAGACGACCAGGCGATTGGGCTGACCGGGGCCGCCGCCCGCCGATGGCATGATCGGACGGTGTCCCACCCTCGCCTCCTCACTGCCCGGCGCGCCCTTGTCTGCTTGCTGGCCGCCGCGGCGTTGGCCGCCTGCTCGAGCACGGTTGCCGGCTCTGCGGTGCCGGTGGATCAATCCGGCGGCGGCGCTGCAGACGCGTCGGTCAGCCCGGCACCGGTGCCGGCCGGTCTTGAGGAGTTCTACTCGCAGGAACTGGACTGGGGGTCGTGCGCGAAGCTGGCGACCTCCGACGACCTGAAGTTCTACCGGTCGGCGTCCCTGCAGTGCGCGGATCTGACGGTTCCGCTTTCCTACGACGACCCGACCGGTGCGACGGTCACGCTGAAGGTGCTGCGTAAGCCGGCCACCGAGACCGCGCAGCGGATCGGGTCGGTGATCACCAATCCCGGTGGGCCGGGCGGTTCGGGGGTGGAGAACGCCGGGGTCATCGGTGCCTATGGCGTCGCCGCGGACCTGAACAAGAAGTTCGACCTCGTCGGGTTCGACCCGCGCGGGGTCGGTTCTTCGGTGCCGGAGATCAGATGCCAGACCGACGCCGAACGCGACGCCGCCCGCGAGTTCGTCGCCCGGACGCGCACCCAGGCCGAGGTCGATCAGGCCAATGCCGTCTCCAAGCAGTTCGCCCTTGGCTGCGCCACCCTGACCGGCGCCGAGCAGGGGGTGAACGGCGCCGAGTTCCTGGCCAACGTGGGAACGGCGAATGTCGCCAAGGATCTCGACATGCTGCGGGCCGTGCTCGGCGACGAGCGGCTGACGTACATCGGCTGGTCCTACGGCACCGCAATCGGCACCGCGTATGCCGAGCAGTTCCCGGACAACGTCCGGGCGATGATCCTGGACGGCGCGATCGATCCCAACGCCGATCCGGTCGCCGAGAACGTTGCCCAGACAGCGGGTTTCCAGCAGGCGTTCGACGACTACTCGCAGTGGTGCGCGGACCAGGAGAGCTGCCCGCTGGGCACCGACCCGGCCAAGGCGACTGCCAACTTCCAGACCCTGGTCCGGCCGCTGCTGGACAAGCCACTACCGCTGGCCGATGGCCGGGTGCTCAGCTTCGGCGACGCCGTCACCGGCACCAATGAGGCGATGTACGCGGCCAGCCAATGGGAGTCGCTGTCCAGTGCACTCACCGACCTCGCGAACGGGAACGGTGCGGCGCTGATGGGGATCGCCGATTCCTACGACGGACGCGATGACAAGGGTCACTACTCCAACCTGCTGGACGCCTTCGTTGCGATCGGCTGCATCGACGGATCGAGGACGGTTCCGGCGGACCAGGTCGACGAGCTCGCGACAAAACTGGCCGAGGCGGCGCCGTATCAGGCAACAGGTGACCCGCCGCGCGGCGTCCTCGACCCGTGCGCCTTCTGGCCGGCGACGCCGGCGGAGGCCGGCAGTCTGACGCAACCCAGTGGGCTGCCCCGGGTGCTGGTCATCTCGACGACGCACGACCCCGCCACCCCGTACGAGGCGGGGGTCAAACTCGCCGAAACACTCGGCGCCGCCCTGCTGACCGTGGACGGCACGAACCACACCGCCTACCTCGGCGGCAGCAAGTGCGCCAACACCATCGGCACGACCTACCTGACCACGCTCGACCTACCGGCGGACGACACCACCTGCCAGTGACAACGGCCCTTTCTCGGGCGATCAGGTCTGGTCGGCCACCCACAACCCGATCAACCCGCGGAAGTGGGCCAGGAACTTCTCGTGTTCGTGCGGCGGGTAGGTGGCCCGCACGGTGTCGACCAGCAGCGCATCGAAATCGGCCGAGCTGACCCATTCGTGGACCATCTCCGGCAGCGAGGCCAGCGCGGTCGAGCAGAACTCCCGGTAGGTGTCGGCCTCGAAGTACTGGTCGGACATCAGCGCATAACGGCCTAGCTTGTCCGCCCAGCTGAGCTCCGGATCGTCCGCGACGTCGAACCACGCGCGGGTGTTGGTGTCCACCTGCGGCTTTCGGCCGGTCACGGCGCAGAACACCGACCAGGAAACGAGTTGGGTGATCGCCCACGGGAAGTAGTAGTGCAGGGAGGTGATCGCGATGTCCGGGCAGGCGTTGGCGTAGTCGATCGGCCGGACGCTGGTTCCGGTGACCAGCGACTCGCAGGAGTTGAACTCCCACCGGAAGAACGCATTGATCGTCCGGGACAGCGTCAGGATCTCCATGCCGGCCTCCGGCGGCAGGAAGTTGTGCGACACCTCGTAGCGGTCGTGCATCGGCAGCTCCGGCCGGAACCGCATGATCTTGGTCTCCGGGCCGATGGTCAGCGACCGGGCGAACGAGTCGTACTCGGCTGCGGCCTGCAGGTGCATCAGCATCTGACCGGACTCGTTGTACGCCTTGTGCAGCGCGTCGACGTCATCGACCCGGGAAACCCCGCGCCAGGCGCCGCCGTCGAACGGCTTCATGAACATCGGGTAGCCGACCCTGGATGCGACCTCGTCCAGATCGAAGGACAGGTTGTAGGTCTCGGCGGTGTACGCCCACTTCTCGTGGTCGACCGGGTTCTTGTAGGGGACGAGCACCGTCTCCGGGATGTCGAAACCCAGCCGGATCATCGCGCAGTACGCGGAGTGCTTCTCCATGGCCTGGAAGGTGAACGGGTTGTTGATCAGGTAGGTGTCGTTGACCAGCGCCGCTTTCTTCAACCACTCCCGCGGGTGGTAGTACCACCACGCCAACCGGTCGATCACGACGTCGTGCCGGACGGGCGCACGCAGGTCGAACGGCTCGATGGTGATCCGTTCGGTGTCCACATGATGGGGGACCCCGCGGTAGCTGATCGGGTCCAGCCGGCGGGTCAGGGTCTCGAAGGCGGTCGGCCAGTCCTTCTCGGTGCCGAGCAGGAGTCCGATCAGGTGGGTTGCGGAGTCACGTCGTGGCGCGGTCATGGCAGTGATCTTTGTCGGCGTTGCCGGGCGCGGCAACGCCGGGGTCGACGGAGCGACACCTGGGAACCCCGCTCAGCCCAGCGCCGGCAGGTACACGGCGGATTGCGCTCGCCAGCTCGGCCAGTCGTGCGGCCATTCGTGACCCCAGATGAAGAGTTCGTGCGGGATCTGCTTCTCGGCCAGCACGCCGGCCAACGCCCGGGTGGAGGCGTTGGAACCCGTGGTGTCCTCCCACATCCCGCTGCCGACCACCAGCGTGATGGCCAGCCGGGAGCGCAGGTAGTCCAGGTGTCCGCCGTTGGTTCCAGGGATGAACTGCATCGGATTGGCGAAGTAGGTCTCGTCGTCGGCCGGTCCCCACGCCCGCCAGGTCCACGGGTCGTAACTACCGGACATCCCGACGGCCCTGGCAAAGACGTGCGGATGCCGGAGCGCGAACAGCACGGCGTGAAACGCACCCATTGATGGGCCTGCGGTGGCGATGTCGTCGCGCCCGCCGCACTTGTCCCGGATGAACGGCACCACCTGCCAGATCATCCAGTCCTCGTAACGGCGGTGCTGGCGGGCCCGGTCGGTCAACGGCATCCAGTTCGCCGACCACGATTCGGCGTCGAACGACGGGACGCAGAACACGGTGATCCGGCCGTCGTCGATCGCCGGGCGCACGGCGTCCAGGATCCCGTTGGCCTCGAAATCCCAGGGCGCACCGCCCTCGGACGGGAACCAGATCACCGGGCGTCCCCAGTGCCCGTGCACGGCGATCTCCGCCGAACCGCCCAGCGACGGTGCATCCAACCGGTGGTACTCGGTACGGGTCATGCGCAGACTCTTCCAGAACGACGGCCCGGCGCTAGTGCAGGGGACGGATCAGGCCGTCGAGGGCCGGGAACCAGGCGTCCCGCCAGCCGATCATCGTGTGCGCATCGGGCACCAGCCGGAGCTCCACCGGATGGTGCTGCCGGCCGAGTGCCGCCGCCATCGCCTCGTTGTTCGCCCGGTTCTCCTCGATCTCACCGCAGGTGATCAGCACCGGCACCGGCCGCGGTGCGTTGTCGGTGGACCGGTCCGGACCGGAGCTGATCAGCCGGACCGCGGCGCACACCTGATCGAAGTGCGAGTAACCGCTCTCCTGGGCGTCCAGGTTCCTGGTGAAGAACGATCCGGACTGCAGCGCCAGAGCGGAGATCGACGCCGGGATGACGACGCTGCAGGTCCAGCATGGCAAGCGCGCCCAGGCTCGCACCGAGACCGATCACCGGTCCGGTCAACACCTTTGCGGTGATCGCCGGCAGCACTACATCGGCCAGGTGGTCGGAGTAGTCGGGGTTGGCCGAGTACCAGAGGTCGCGCAGGCCGTTCGGCGGATCGAGCAGGGCCACTCTGATCGGCAGCTCGCGGGACATCGCGGTCGCCCACCGCAGCAGCGAACCGCGCTCGGCCATGTCCGACCCGTCGTGCGCGACCAGCAGCGGCGCCCGCGAATCGGCAGCGAGCCCGGGAGGGGACCACAGGTGGATCGGCACCGGCCGCGCCAACCGGCCGGCTTTCGTCTCGAGTTCCCGGAGCGGGCCGGCCGGCTCGGTCAGCAGCCAGCCGGGCTCGCGATAGTCGGGGAACCGGATCTCCGACTTCTCGCCGAACGGGTTCGGCACCCGCAGCGGATTGCCTGGGTCGGTGGTCCACTCGTAGTCGCTGCCGCGCCGCAGGGTCAGTTGGTACTCCAGCCGCCAGGCCTGCGGCCGAGGCAGCAGCATCGTCCAGCAACCGTTCTCCCAGCCGAACTCCGGATCGACGTCACCGAGGATCCAGTCGACCTCGAGACGGACGCCGTCCAGCTCGTGGGCCTCGTCGGGGATCCGGAATTCGACCGCATCGTCGGTGACGATCGGGCCCCAGTGGTCGGCGGTGTCGTGGTGGTGGCGGCCCGAGGGCACGGCGCGCGCCTCGGGTGTCGGCATCCGGTCACCGTACGTCATCACGCCCGGTCGAGGCGCACGAGCGGGTGCGGCAATGCCCGCGAAACAGGACCTACATAAGGTGTGCTCATGGATCGTCAGCAGCAGTTCGTCCTCCGCACCCTCGAGGAACGCGACATCCGGTTCGTCCGGCTGTGGTTCACCGACGTCCTGGGTTACCTCAAGTCCGTTGCAGTGGCACCCGCCGAGCTGGAGGGTGCGTTCAGTGAGGGCATCGGTTTCGACGGTTCGGCCATCGAGGGTTTCGCCAGGGTCTTCGAGTCCGACATGGTCGCCCGCCCCGATCCGTCGACGTTCCAGGTGTTGCCCTGGGAGGCGGACGGCGGCCGGGTGTATTCGGCGCGGATGTTCTGCGACATCACCATGCCGGACGGCTCGCCGTCCTGGGCCGACCCCCGTCACGTGCTGCGCCGGGCGATGGGCGAGGCCGCAGCGATGGGCTTCACCTGCTACGTCCATCCCGAGATCGAGTTCTTCCTGCTCAAGGACCTGCCCGATGACGGCAGCGTCCCTGAACCGGCCGACCAGGGTGGGTTCTTCGACCAGGCATCCCATGACGCGGCACCGCACTTCCGCCGCCGGGCGATCGAAACCCTGGAGGCGATGGGCATCTCGGTCGAGTTCTCGCATCACGAGGGCGCGCCGGGGCAGCAGGAGATCGACCTGCGGTACGCGGACGCGCTCACCATGGCCGACAACATCATGTCGTTCCGCTATGTGGTCAAGGAGGTCGCGCTGACCCAGGGTGTGCGGGCCTCGTTCATGCCGAAGCCTTTCGTGGAACAGCCGGGATCGGCGATGCACACGCACTTCTCGCTCTTCGACGGGGAGACGAACGCCTTCCACAGCCCGGAGGACGAGTACCAGCTCTCGGCCACCGGCAAGCACTTCCTGGCGGGCGTGATCAAGCATGCGCCGGAGATCACCGCGGTGTCCTGCCAGTGGGTCAACTCCTACAAGCGTCTGGTGGTTGGCGACGAGGCCCCGACCACCGCGTCATGGGGGACCGCGAACCGGTCCGCGCTCGTCCGGGTACCGAATTATTCGCCCGGTAAGTCGTCGAGCCAGCGGCTGGAGTTCCGGCTGCCCGACTCCGCGTGCAACCCGTACCTGATGTACACGGTGGTGATCGCCGCCGGGCTCAAGGGCATCCGGGAGGAATACGAACTGCCGGCGCCGGCCGAGGACAACGTCTGGTCACTGTCCGAGGTCGAACGGCGGGCGATGGGCTACCAGCGGCTGCCTACCTCGCTGGAGTCCGCGCTGGCCGTGATGGAGGGATCGGAGCTGGTCGCCGAGGCGCTGGGGGAGCACGTCTTCGATTTCTTCCTGCGGAACAAGCGGGCGGAATGGGAGGCCTACCGGCGGCAGGTCACCCCGCAGGAGCTGATCCGGTACCTGTCCCTGTGAGCTGACGCCTTGGCCAGGGGGGTGCAAATGCACTCGCCGTCGCTGCTGGCCGCTTCTATCGTCGACGGATGCGCAGCAGCGAGTTCTTCACCGAGCTCGAGACGTTCCAGGCGCGGGTCCGGCCGCTGATCGAGGTGGACCCGGTCGGCGCGACCATGTTCGGCAGCGTGCTGGTCGGCCAGCTGTTGGCGCCGGAGCCGGGGATCCCGCCGCTGATGGTGGTGATCGTCGAGCAGGACACCGTGGCGGCGGCAGCGATGCGGATCACCGAGCACCCGTTGATCGTCCTGCTGGATCCCGGAAACGCCGACCCCGCAGGCGTTCTCGCCGATCTGACGGCGGTGGTGGCGGCGAGCGGTCAGCCGGTGCCGGGTTTGACCGGACGCCGTCCGACCGTGGTGGCGCTGGCCGAGCAGTGGTCGGCGATCACCGGCATCACGCCGGAGCTGCGGATGGCCCTGCGGTATCACCGACTGGGCACCTTGATCCCGCCGACCGGCGTCTCCGGCGTTGCCCGGATGGCCGACGTCAAGGACCCGGCCGACCTCGACCTGCTGGCGTCCTGGTGGTTCGCCTTCGAACACGAGACCGCCGCCAACGCGCACCCACCCGCGGCCCCCGACCCGGAGGTACTTCTCCGGGCCGCCGGCCGGGGGCAGGTCGTCTGTCTGTGGTGCGACGAGGATCGTCCGGTTGCTGCCGCCGGGCACACCGCGGTGCGCGACAACGCCTCCCGGATAGCCCCGGTGTACACCCCACCCGAGCTTCGCCGACACGGGTACGGCAGCGCGGCGACGGCCGCCGCTGTGCGCTCGGCCCAGCAACAGGGTGCGCGACAGATCACCCTGTTCACCGACGCGGACTACCTGCCGGCCAACGAGGTGTACCGCCGACTCGGCTTCCGGGCGGTCGCCGACTTCGCCGACTACGAGATCCCGTCGGCCGGCTGATCCTGGACGGCGTCCTCGTCGAGCTGGAGAGCGGTTGCGGCGAGGCCGGCGAGTTGGTCGGCCAGTTCGCGGTCGGACAGCGGCGATTCGAACGTCCCGACGGCGTTGAGCATCCCGAACGCACCGTGGACCGCGGTCCGCACCCGTTCGGCGTCCCACTCCGGATGCACCTGCGCGAGCAGCGCGCGCCACCGGCCGATCAGCGTGCGCTGACGTTCGTCAAGCAGGGACCTGTCCTCGGCGGGCAGGTGGTGCACCTCGCGGATGAAGACGGCCATCAGCCGCCGCCGTCCGGAGACCGCCTCGGCATACATCTCGATCAGCTGCCGCAGTTGCGCGGCAGGTGAGGCGTCGGCCTGCCCAGGGAACTCGCCGATCACGTCCGGGTCGATGGTGACCGCATCGATGACGCGGTCGAACACCGAGGTGAGCACCGACGCCTTGGCACCGAAATGCCGGTAGATCGCCGGTCCGGTGACGCCCGCGGCCGCGCCGATGTCGTCCATCCCGACGGCCGCGTAGCCACGCTCGGCGAACAGCTGGGCGGCCGCGGTCAGGATCGCCTCCCTGCGGGCGGCACCCCGTGCGGAGATCGACGTCCCGCCGCGGTGTGGACCGTCACCCACGGGCGCGCCGCCCTGGGTGATCGGTACCGAACCGCCGCTACGCCAGTACTGGCCGTTGGCCCGATCCATCAGGCCGAAGTCGATGAGTCCTCGGCGCAGCGTCACGTAGTCGTCGTAGATCGACATCAACTCTCGGTTGACCTCGATCTCGGTGTACCGCACGCCGGGGACGAACCGCTGGGCGATCAGGTCGTACACCGCGAGCTGCCGGGACTGCTTGGCCGGCAGGGTGATCAGCCGTCCGTCGGCGTCGAAGAACCGGCGCAGTACCGCATCGGCGTTGGCCGCTGCCGCGCGCTGGAACTCGTCGCTCACCTGGTTCCGCCCGGATCAGTCGATCGTCGCGCCCGCGGCGACCCTGGGCCGCGGAACCCGCCATCGTCGGATCAGGCACGCGCGGTTGAAGGCGTAGAAGCCGAGGGCCGAACCCTTGGTCGACTGGCCGGAGCCATCGCCGTTCGGGAACTTCGCCCGCACCTTCTTCCCGAGCTGCCGACCGAAGATCACCGAGTCGATGATCGCGGCGAGGATCGCCACCAGCAGCACCAGCGGGCCGTAGGCCTGCACGAGCGGAATGGGGATCAGCAGCACGATGAACGACAGCAGCGCGATCGGCAGCAGGATCCCGGCTACGTTGCGGCGGGTGTCCACCAGGTCGCGGACGTAGGCCCGCGCTTTTCCACGGTCCCGCGGGAGCAGGGCCTTCTCGTCACCGGCCATCATTCGTTCGCGATTCACCCGAGCGGCAGCGCGCCGCTCCTCCTTGGTCATCGACTTGCCCGCGACCTTGGAGCGCTTCATCGCCTCGCGCTGGGTCTTCGGTGGCGGGGCCACCGGCCCACGCTTGCCCTCGGCCTCGCGACGCTTGGGGGTCGGCCGACCCTTACCGACGACAGGGGTCTCGTCGTCGACAGCGTCGGCGGTCGGTTCGTCCGAAGCGGCACCGTCAGTGCCGTCGGTGGGTTTGCGGCGCAGAAAACTCACAACGGCAGCCTAGAGGACTACCCGGCCGGGAATAGCCGCGTTATCGGGAGGGTTGTTCATCACGTCGACCGTCGTGGCCTCACGTTTGCGACCCTCGGCGTGGCATCATCAGAACAAGACCGTCCAGCATCCGTTCACCATCGTGTGAGTGCAACTCGACATTTAGGGGAGTGACAGATGACCGCTGCTGACACCGCAAGCGCCACCGAGGTCGAGGCCGCCGTCACGGCGCCTGCCGCCCACGGCGTGACGCTGTCGGAATCGGCCGCCGCCAAGGCCAAGGGCCTGCTCGAGCGGGACGGAAGCAGCGACATGGTGCTGCGGATCGCCGTCCAGCCGGGTGGTTGCTCGGGTCTGCGGTACGAGCTGTACTTCGACGATCGCTCGCTCGACGGCGACGCCCTCGTCGAGTTCGACGGCATCGGCCTGGCGGTCGACCGGATGTCCAAGCCCTACCTGGACGGCGCCGTCATCGACTTCGTCGACACCATCGAGAAGCAGGGCTTCACCATCGACAACCCCAATGCGCAGAACTCCTGCGCCTGTGGCGACTCGTTCCACTGATTCGCCAGCACCACCGATTCACCAGGAAACCCCCGGCCAAGCGCCGGGGGTTTCCTGGTGTCCGGGCCTTGACGGGCGCCGGGACCGGTAAGGTCGTCCCCGGCCGAGCAGGAATCGGATCGGCCCGCAGTCCGTGAACAGAAGTCTGTGACTCGAAGGCGAAACAGCAACACCTCTCAGGGAGCTGATCATGCCGATCGCCGTCGCCGGATCCATCGCGAGCGACCATCTCATGCACTTTCCGGGAAAGTTCAGCGATTCGTTGCTGCCCGATCAACTGCACCGGGTGTCGTTGTCGTTCCTGGTCGACGACCTGGTGGTGCGCCGCGGTGGGGTGGCACCCAACATCTGCTTCGGGATGGCGCTGCTGGGGCTGAATCCGATCCTGGTGGGCGCGGCGGGCGCAGATTTCGGTGACTACGAGAGCTGGCTGACCCGGCACGGGGTGGACTGCACGAAGGTTCACCTGTGCGAGGACGTGCAGACCGCCCGGTTCGTCTGCACCACCGACGACGAGATGAACCAGATCGCCTCGTTCTACGCCGGCGCCATGGCCAGGGCCAGGGAGATCGAGCTCGAACCCATCTCGGCCGCCTACGGCGGGCTCGACCTGGTGGTCATCGCCGCCGACGACCCGGCCGCCATGGTCCGGCATTCGCAGGAGTGCCGGGAACGCGGTTATCGCTTCGCCGCCGACCCCTCGCAGCAACTGGCCCGGATGGACGGTCCGGACGTGGTGTCGCTGATGACCGGCGCCAGCATCCTGTTCACCAACGATTACGAGCTCGGTCTGCTGCAGTCCAAGTCCGGGTGGACCGACGCGAAGATCCTGGATTCCGTCGGCTACCGGGTGACCACCCTGGGATCCAAGGGCGTCGAGATCGTCGCCGCAGACGGCAGTCGGTTGGCCGTCCGGGCGCTTCCGGAAAAGTCCAAGACCGATCCGACAGGTGTCGGCGACGCGTTCCGGGCCGGCTTCCTGGCCGGCACCGCGCAGGGACTCGGGCAGGAGCGATCCGCGCAACTGGGGTCATTGATGGCCACCCTGACCCTGGAAACCGTCGGCACCCAGGAGTACCAGCTCGACCACGACGTCGCCCGGGTGCGGCTGGCCGATGCCTACGGCGAGGACGCCGCGGCCGACATCGCCCACGCCCTGCACTGGTAAGCCTTCGTCCGCGCCGATCAACTACCTCGGCGCGGCTACAGGAAGACCGGGTAGGCCGGTTCCGGGATGGTCGGGGTGATGGCGCCGGTCACGAAGATCTCGTGCCAGATCTGGAAGACCAGGATGGTCCAGATCCGCCTGGAGTGATCGGCCTCGCCGGCCCGGTGAGCGTCCAGCAGAGCCAGCACGGCGGCCGGGTCCAGGTACTCCTCGGTGTGCGCGGTGGTGATGATGTTCCGCGCCCATTCGTAGGAACCCTCGGCCAGGAAATGCCGGATCGGCACCGGGAAACCGAGCTTGCGCCGGTGCAGCACGTGCGGCGGGACGATCAACTCCATCGCCCTGCGCAGCGCCAGCTTGGTGGTCTGCTTGGTCACCTTCTGGTCGGCCGGGATGGTCCTGGCCACCTCGAACACCTCGGTGTCCAGGAACGGCACCCGCAGTTCCAGCGAATTCGCCATCGTCATCTTGTCGGCCTTGACCAGGATGTCGCCGCGCATCCAGGTGAACAGGTCGACGTGCTGCATGCGGGAGATCGGGTCGGTCTCGTGCGTCTGCGCGTAGACCGGGTCGGTGACGTCCCGGAAGGAGCGCGCCTCGTCGTAGGTCTTCAGCAGTCCCGCCAGCTGTTCCTCGCGGAAGATGCGGGCGTTGCCGTAGTAGCGGTCCTCCAGGTCGAGTGACCCGCGGCGGAGCATGTCCTGCCCGCGGAACCCTTGCGGCAGTGCACGTCCGACCGCGGCCAGACCCTTGCGCATCCCGCCGGGCAGCCCGGTGATACCGCGCAGGCTCATCGGCTCGCGGTAGATGTTGTAGCCGCCGAACAGCTCGTCGGCGCCCTCGCCGGAGAGCACCACCTTGACGTGCTTACGCGCCTCGTTGGCCACGAAGTACAGCGGCACCAGCGCGGGATCGGCCACCGGATCGTCCAGGTACCAGATGATCAACGGCAGGGTCTCGGTCAGTTCCTGCTCGGACACCGTACGGATCACGTGCCGAACACCGATCGCCGCCGCGGACTCGGCCGCGACGTCGACCTCGGAGAAGCCCTCCCGCTCGAATCCGGTGGTGAACGTCATCAGATCGGGGTTGTAGCGCTTGGCCAGGGCGGCGATTGCCGTGGAGTCGATCCCGCCCGACAGGAACGCCCCGACGGTGACGTCGGCCCGCATGTGCTTGGCGACGGAGTCGTCCATCACGGCGGCGATCCGTTGGTACAGCGCCGAGCGTTCGGCGTCGGAGATGGCCGGACGACCGGCGAACACCGGGTGGAAATAGCGTTTGGTCTTCATCGGCCGGCCGGGCCGGACGGTCAGGTGGGTCCCGGACTCGATCTTGCGGATCGCCGGGTCCATGGTCGCCGGCTCCGGGACGTACTGCAGCACCAGATAGTGCTGCAGGGCAGGCACATTCACGCTGGCCTGACCGGTCAGCTCGCGCAGCCCCTTGGCCTCAGAGGAGAAGGCAATCCCGTCCGGGGTCTGGGCGACGAAGAGCGGTTTGATCCCGAACGGATCACGTGCGCCGAACAGCACCCGGTCCTGGGTGTCCCAGATCAGGAACGCGAACATCCCGCGGAGCCGGGCGACGGCCTCCGGGCCCCAGTAGTGCACGGCGGCAACGATCGCCTCACCGTCGCCCTCGGTGTTGAACAGCGCCCCGCACTCGGTCGCCAACTGGGAGCGGAGTTCCAGATAGTTGTAGATCTCGCCGTTGAAGACCAGGGCGTACCGGTCGGGGGATTCCGGCGGTCCCCAGCGGAGCGGTTGATGGGAATGCTCGATGTCGATGATCGAGAGCCGGTTGAACCCGAACACGACGTCGTCGTCGTTCCAGGTGCCGGCATCGTCAGGTCCACGATGCCGCGCACACCGCATCCCGGCCGCAATCGCGTCCACCCGCTGCGCTGCCTGTCCCGTTCCGGAGACGAAGCCCATCAGTCCGCACACCCGCACTGCCTCCATCGGTTCGGCAACTCTCTCCACCGCGTTGCCAGTATCGCCGGTGCCTGCGGCAGGACCGGACCAACACCCCCGCTCGCGGGGCTGGAAAGCAGCCGCCCGGCAGTCATCGACAATCTGTAGAACTCGCGGGTCCCCGGCCGAGTGGAACCGAACCTGCCGGGGTAATCTCACCGTGTCGGTGATCCAGTGCTGCCGCCACTGGGCTCTTTAGAGGGCTTTCGGTGCGCAGGCAGAACCGGCATTTACGCAGCGGTGCAACAGGGGCGAGAGGAAGGGCGCACGTGACACGGTCTCGCGCGGTACGACGGGTCACTCTCGTCGGATTGCTCGGCCTGGTTTCGGTGCTGGTCAGCGGTTGTTCGGTCGCGGATCTGCCCCGGTACGGCTGGCCCGAAGGCATCACCCCGCAGGCCAAGCGGATGCAGGAGTTCTGGTCCGGTTCGTTCACCGCGGCGTTGCTGGTCGGGGTGGGCGTCTGGGGCCTGATGTTCTGGGCGTTCATCGTCTATCGCAAGCGCAAGAACGGTCCGCTGTATCCCAAGCAGACCAAAGAGAACCTGCCGCTGGAACTGATCTACACGGCCGTGCCGTTCCTGATGGTCGGCGTGCTGTTCTACTTCACGGTGACGACGGAGAATTTCGTCCTGGCCAAGGACGACGACCCGGCCGTCACGATCGACGTCACCGCGTTCAAATGGAACTGGGACTTCGGTTACCGGGACACCACGGTTCCCGGCGGCGGCGAGGTGCACACGATCGGCACCAGCGAAGAGGTCCCGATCCTGGTGCTGCCGGCCAACCAGGTCATCCAGTACGAGCTGCGCTCCAAGGACGTCATCCACTCCTTCTGGACGATCGACTTCCTGTTCAAGCGCGACGTCTTCCCGTACCCGGAGCAGAACCAGTCCGTGAATGTCTTCCAGAACACCATCGACGAGACCGGCGCGTTCGTGGGCCGCTGCGCGGAGCTGTGCGGCACCTACCACAGCGCGATGAACTTCGAGGTCAGATCGGTTCCGCAGGGGGTCTATGACGCCTATCTGGATCTGCGGCAGTCGGTCAACCCGGTGACGGGGCAGCCCTACACCGCCGCCGACGCGCTGGCGAAGGTCGGCCAGGACGATCCGTCCTGCGGTGAGTTGTGTGCGCCGTTGGCGACCACGACCTACCCGCTGAACACCGACCGCACCGCCAAGTCCGCAACCGAACCGCCCACTGGGGGCAACTGATGGCCTCGCATACCGAGCAGAACACGAAGAAGCCCAAGGCCGCCAAGCGCGGGATGAGCGTCGAGACGTGGATGTTCCTCGGCCTGACCGCCTTCTTCGCGATCGCCGCGGTCGTCTACGGGCTGCTGGCACCCACCGAGCCGGTGGGCATCGTCGGGCTGACCCTCACCGCCGGATTGACCCTGATCATCGGCACGTTCCTCAAGTTCGTCTCCAACCGGTTGGAAGAACCACGACCGGAGGACAACGACGACGCCGAGGTGTCCGACGGCGCGGGCGACGTCGGCTTCTTCTCACCCGGGTCGTACTTCCCGTTCTTCCTCGCCGCCTGCGTCGCGCTGGTCGCGGTTGCCACCGCCTATCTGCTGATCTGGCTGATGGTGATCGGCGTCGGGTTCTTGCTGTGGGTGGTTTGCGGATTCATCTACGAGTACCACCGCCGCCCGGCCCATCACTGACACCGCATCACTGATACCGGGTTGGTCTGTCCTGTTGTTTCCCCGCGATGACGGTCATGTCATCGCGGAGCTAACACGGGTGAGCAGGTGGGCGCGATCACGTCGCCACCGAACAGGAACGACTTCGTTCGTGGTTCTCAGCTCGCTTAGGCCAGGCTACATTTACACAACGTAGCCTGACCTGATCGAGGAGCTCGTTCGTGAGTTCGCCACCCCAGACGCCTGCACAGAGCCCTGCGGCCAGCGGCGGCGGCAGTCACCCGGACGTCCCGAAGTGGGTAGCCACCACCGGCCGTCGCAAGGTCATCGGATTGCTCTTCGCCGTAGCGCTGCTGGGCGTGGTGGCGCTGTTCTCGATCGCGGTCGGCAGCCGGTACATCCCGCCCGGTGAAGTGCTCTCGGTGCTGTTCAACCCGGACGATTCGCAGGCCTCGACGATCGTGCACGAGTTGCGGATACCGCGGACCGTGCTGGGAATCGCGGTCGGTCTGGCCCTCGGGATGGCCGGCGCCGTCATGCAGGCGCTCACCCGTAACCCGTTGGCCGACCCCGGCCTGCTCGGCGTCAATGCCGGTGCGGCGACAGCGGTCGTCATCGGGATCTCGGTGTTCGGGGTCGGAAATGCGTTGGGCTACCTGCCGTTTGCGTTTGCCGGAGCGGCCATCGCGTCGATCGTGGTGTATCTGATCGGTTCCGCCGGACGCAGCGGCGCCACCCCGGTCCGGCTGGCGTTGGCCGGCGTGGCCGTCACGGCGGCGCTGACCGCGGTGATCGACGGGATGACGCTGCTGGACCCGGAGACCTTCGACCGGTACCGCTTCTGGGCCGTCGGCTCGCTGAGCGGGCGCGGCATGGACATCTTCTGGCAGGTGGTCCCGTTCATCCTGGTCGGCGGCGTGCTCGCGGTGAGCATCGGACACTCGCTGAACGCCCTGGCGATGGGTGATGACGTCGGACGCGCCCTCGGCGCCAGCGTCACCAGGACCAGGGTGCTCTCCGGCATCGTGATCATGCTGCTGGCCGGCGCGGCCACCGCGGCCGTCGGCCCCATCGGGTTCGTCGGACTGGCCGTCCCGCACGCCGCACGCGCGATCACCGGGCCGGACAACCGGTGGGTCCTGGCATACACGGCGATCCTGGCCCCGATCCTGCTGGTCGGCGCGGACATCATCGGCCGGATCGTGGTCCAGCCTGCCGAACTCAGCGTCGGCATCGTCACGGCCATCATCGGGGCACCGGTGTTCATCGCACTGGTTCGTCGCCGACGGGTGGCCCAGCTGTGACCGCCGTCGAGAACAAACCGCCAGTGACCCTTCCGCTCGCCGCCGTGCGGCTGGGACCGGTGAGCCTGCGGGTCACCCGCCGCCCGTTGATCGTCACCGTGCTGTTGGCCGTCGCCGTGGTCGGTGTCGTGGTCGGCACCTGCTTCCTGGGCGACTACCCGCTGCCGGCCGGCGATGTCATCGCCTCGCTGCTCGGCAACGGCAGCACCGCCACCGACTTCGTCGTGCTGGACCTGCGGCTGGCCAGGGCGTTGTGCGCGGTCACCATCGGCGCTGCACTCGGCGCCTCCGGTGCGGCGTTCCAGGCGCTCACCCGCAACCCGCTCGGCAGCCCGGACATCATCGGCTTCACCAGCGGTGCCGCCACCGGCGCACTGCTGCAGATCCTGATCATCGGCGGCACGTCCCTGGCCATTGCCGGCGGCGCGCTGGTCGGCGGTCTGGCGTCGGCGCTGGTCGTCTACCTGCTGGCCATGGGCAGGGGAGCGGTCGGCTACCGGCTGGTGCTGGTCGGCATCGGGCTGAACGCGTTCCTCTGGGCGATCAACTGGTACCTGCTGATCACCGCCAAGCTCGAGGACGCGATGAGCGCCCAGGTCTGGCTGACCGGCTCGCTGAACGGGCGCAGCTGGGACCAGCTCTGGCCGGTTCTCGGTGTGGTGCTGATCTGCCTGCCGCTGTTGATGATCGCCTCCCGCCCGCTCGGCCTGCTGGAGATGGGCGACGACGCCGCCCGCGCGCTCGGCGTCCGCGCCGACCGGACCCGGGTCGTCATCGTGATTCTTGCCGTCGCCCTCGCAGCCGGGGCGACCGCCACCGCCGGGCCGATCGCGTTCGTCGCGCTGGCAGCGCCGCAGCTGGCCAAACGGCTCACCGGCTCGGTGGCGGTGAGCGTGCTGCCGGCGGCGCTGATGGGCGCCTTCGTGCTGGCCGTCAGCGACATCGTCTCGCAGCGGCTGTTCGCTCCGGTCCAGCTGCCCGTCGGCATTGCCACCGGTGTGGTCGGCGGGCTGTATCTGATCTGGCTGTTGCTGTCCGAATGGAAGAAGGGCCGAGGATGAGCGCGCCAGGTGTCGGCAAGCCCGGAATGCCGGCGCAGGACCGCCTTCGCGCCCGCGACGTGACGATCGGTTACGACGCGCGGGTGATCTCCGAGGGACTGACGGTCGACATCCCGGACAACGAGTTCACGGTGATCATCGGGCCGAACGCCTGCGGCAAGTCCACCCTGTTGCGCTCGCTGGCCCGGATGCTGGTGCCGACCGCCGGCGCCGTGCTGCTGGACGGTCAATCGATCTCGTCGCTGAAGTCCAAGGAGGTCGCCCGCCGGCTGGGGCTGCTCCCGCAGTCGTCGGTGGCGCCGGACGGCATCACGGTCGCGGATCTGGTCGCCCGTGGCAGGTACCCGCACCAGAAACTGTTGCGGCAGTGGAGCCGGACCGACGAGGAGATCGTGGCCGGCGCGCTGGCCGCGACGAACGTGGCCGACCTGGCTGACCGGTCGGTGGACGAACTTTCCGGCGGCCAGCGCCAGCGGGTGTGGCTGGCGATGGCCCTTGCCCAACAGACACCGATCCTGCTGCTGGACGAGCCGACCACCTACCTGGACATCGCCCACCAGATCGAGATGCTCGACCTCTGCGCCGATCTGCACGCCGAGCAGGGCCGAACCCTGGTCGCCGTGCTGCACGACCTCAACCACGCGTGCCGCTACGCGACCCACTTGATCGCCATGCGTGCCGGTGCTGTCGTCGCCACCGGACGACCGTCCGAGATCGTCACCGCCCAACTGGTCGAGGACGTTTTCGGACTCGCCTGCCGGGTCATCGACGACCCGGAGACGGGTACCCCGCTGATCGTCCCGCTCGCCCGAGCGGCCCTGCGAGGACCTGACCTGCATCACCCCGACGCACCCCCTGCGGTGCCGACACCACTAGGAGCCTGATGTCCGACCCACTGACCCGAGCCCGCCGCAGCGGACCGCGACTGCTCGCCACCGCATCGGCCGCCATGCTGGCCCTGACGCTGGCCGCGTGTGGTTCGTCCTCGACGTCCTCCTCGAGCAGTTCGACAACGGCTTCGTCGTCGGCGGGATCGGCCGCTGCCGGCAGCGCCACCTCCGGCCCGAGTTCGGCCGCGTCCGGCAGCGCCACCGCGGTCAGCTATCCGGTGGAGATCCCGAACGCCTACGGCACCACGGTGATCCCGGCCGCGCCGGAGAATGTCGTCGTGCTCGGTTTCACCGACGTCGACTCCGTCCTCGCGGTGGGCACCGTGCCGGTCGGCATCCAGCAGTTCGGCGTCGGCTTCGATTCCGGCGTCGGACCATGGGCCGAGCCGCTGCTGGAGGGCGCCACCCCGACCGTGTTCACCAGCACCACGGAGATCAACTTCGAGCAGATCGCCTCCCTGCAGCCGGATCTCATCGTCGCGGTGACCCGGGCGATCACCCCCGACGACTACGCCAAGTTGACCGCCATCGCCCCGACGCTCGCCCGGCCGGCCGAGTACCCGGACTTCGGCGTTCCGCCGGAGGTCGGCGCCACGCTGATCGCGACGGCGCTCGGCAAGGAGGCCGAGATGAACGACCTGCTCGCCGAGAACGTCGCGCTGGTGCAGGAGACGGCGGCGGCCAATCCGCAGTTCGCCGGCACGTCGTTCTCCGCGGTCTGGCCGCGGCCCGAGGGCGCCGGCTGGTTCGCCTGGACTGACATCGATCCCCGCGTGCAGCTGATGACGGCGCTCGGCTTCACGCTGAGCCCGCAGATCGAGGCACTGGGCAACGACACGTTCTACAAGGAAATCTCGAAGGAGAACACCCCGGAGATCAATGCCGACGTGGTCGTGGCCATCGACGCCAACGATCAGCAGGCGGTCGTCCTGGCCGACCCGCTGTACCAGTCGCTACCGGCGGCGCAGGGTGGCAACGTGGCCTGGGTGGTCGACCCGGCGGTGATCGGGGCGTTCAACTACGCCTCGGTGCTCAGCCTGCCGTTCGCGCTCGAGAACTTGGTGCCGCTGCTCGACGCTGCGGTCGCCGGAACGGGTGGCGCAGCATCGAGTTCGGCAGCGCCCACCAGCTGAGTATCAGCCCGGACGATCATCGATCGCCGGGCAGCAGTGCAACGGCCCCGCCGGGGAGTGAGTCCGGCGGGGCCGTCTGCCGTACCAGGTGCCCACCAACCTCATACAACAGGCCCGCCTCGCGATGCGAGACGGGCCTGTCGAGTGCGCTGCTGCTTCTAGTGTTTGGTGCCCGACTCAATCTGCTCCATGGCGTGGATCTCGTCGTCGTCGTAGTAGATGTGGCCCTCGTCCTTGGCCGGCGTCAGGATGCCGGGCACGGCGATGCCGGCCGATCCGAGCTGGTTCATCCGCTTCGGCACCGGAGCACCCTGGTAGTTCAGCGGCACCGGGTGGCCGTGGTGGTCGACCGGGCCGAGTGGCTGGTGGACCTCGATGAACTCGCCGCTGGGCAGCCGCTTGAGCACACCGGTCTCGATGCCGTGTTCCAGGACGGCGCGGTCGGAGTGCTGCAGTCCCAGACAGAGTCGGTACGTCACCACGTAGGCGATGACGGGTCCGATGATGGACAGCACCCGGCCGGCCCAGGTCATCACGTTCAGCGAGATATCCAGCTTGAAGGCGAACAGATCGTTCGCGCCGTTGATCAGGTTGACCAGGTAGAAGGTCATGAATGCGACACCGAGGGCGGTGCGCACCGGGACATCCCGGGGCCGCTGCAGGATGTTGTGCATGGCCTTGTCCTTGGTGAACGCCGTCTCTATCCACGGATAGGAGATCACGATGATCAACAGGACGGTGGCCCCGAGTATCGAGGGGAAGAAAACGGCCGGAACCATGTAGTGCCCGAACAGGTTCCGGATCTCCCAGTTGGGCCATATTCGGACCATGCCGTCGAGGAAGCCCATATAGAAGTCCGGCTGTACGCCGGCGGAGACTTGCGACGGGTTGTACGGGCCGAGGTTCCAGATCGGGTTGATCTGGAACAACCCGCTCATCATCGCGATGATGCCGAAGACCACGGCGAAGAAGCCGCCGCCCTTGGCCGCGAAAGAGGGGAGAACCCGCAGGCCGATGACGTTGTTCTCGGTCGCCTTGGGGGCCGCGAAGTGGGTGTGCTTCTGGAACCACACCAGCGCGACGTGTACCGCGATCAACGCCAGGATGATGCCCGGGATGAGCAGGATGTGCAGTGAGTAGAACCGCGGAATGATGATCTCGCCGGGGTAGTCGCCACCGAAGACGGCCCAGTGCATCCACGTCCCGATCACCGGGATCGACAGGATGAATGCGCTGACGGCTCTTAGCCCGGTACCGGAGAGCAGGTCGTCCGGGAGCGAGTAGCCCAGGAAGCCCTCGACCATGCCCAGCACCAGCAGCAGCACGCCGAGGATCCAGTTCACCTCACGCGGCTTGCGGAAGCCGCCGGTGAAGAAGACCCGCATCATGTGCAGCATCATCGAGAACAGGAAGATCAGTGCGGCCCAGTGGTGGATCTGCCGGATCAGCAGGCCTCCGCGGACCTCGAACGAGATGTCCAGGGTCGACGCGTACGCCATCGACATCGGGACGCCGCGGAGCTTCTCGTACACGCCCTGGTAGACCGTCTCGGCCATCGACGGGTCGAAGAACAGGGTCAGGTAGACGCCCGACAGCAGCAGCACGATGAACGAGTAGAGCGCGGCCTCGCCCAGCATGAACGACCAGTGGCTGGGGAAGACCTTGTTCAGCTGCGTCCGGATGGGCCGGGCATTGTGGTACCGGATATCGGCACCGTCGAGAGCCTTCTGCAGTACTGATGGACCTGCAGATGCCTTGGTAGAGGCGGTGAGTCGGCTCATCCGGATGCCTCCTTCGGTTCTGAATACCATGCCGGGTACTTGCCATTTTCCCAGAATCCGGGACCGACAGCTTCGACGAAGTCCCTGGAGGCGACGAAGTACCCCTCGTCGTCCAGTTCGATCGGCAGTTGGGGCAGAGGCCTGGTCGCCGGTCCGAAGACCGGGAACATCCCCTCATAGAGATTGAACTGGGACTGATGGCACGGGCAGAGCACCCGGCCCGTCTGCTGCTCGTACAAAGAGACCGGGCAGCCGACGTGTGTGCAGATCTTCGAGTACGCGTAGTAGTCGCCGAACTGGAAGCCCTGCTGGCCGTCGCGAATCCGGACGACCGAATCCGACCGGATCCGGAACAACATGACCGCTGCGTCGGAAGCCTTGCCGCCGCCCGGAACCGCCGGGAACACGGTGGCCATCGAACCGGCCTCCAGATCCTCCGGGCGGATCGGCGTGCCGTCGATCTGCACCATCCGGACCTTGGTGCCGTCGGCGGCGGGGGCCCACGGGGTGACCCAGAGCGGGGAGTCCGCACGTTGGGCCCATGGGTTCTTGATCAGACCGCCCAGGATCGGCACCACCGCTGCCGCGCCGAGCGCACCGCCGGCCAGCGCCAGCGACCCTTTCAGGATGCCGCGACGCTTGATCCCGGCCTTGTCGCCGGTGTCGAGCACCTGTGCGGCCAGCGTCTTGCGATCGACCTCGTCGGACATCCCGATCCGGCGTTGCTGGATCGCGACCTCGTGCGGGAGCACCTTCTTGGCCAGCGAGACCACACCGAGACCGAAGAACAGGATCGTCGCGCCGAGGGTGAACCCGATGATCGGGGTGTACAGCGCGTAGACCCACTGCTGATCGGAGTACGCGGGCTCGTACTCGGCCGGCCACCAGATGAAGCCGACGACGAACAGCACTGCGAACAGCGCCGCGAGCAGGAACCACTTGGCCACCTGACGCTCGGCCCGCTTGTCGGCGGGGGAGCCGGGGACGTACCGCTCGCCGTATTCGGCGAGAGTGACGCCGTCGAGGGCCATGCCGAGAGCGCCGAGCTCCTCGCGCGACATCTTGGCCAGTTCGGCCTCGTCCGGAACCTGAAGGTTCGGGTTGCCAGCCATTGTCAGTCCCTCACTCGGTCGTCGTGACGGACCGGCAGCAACGCGGTGATGTCTCGCTCGCTCATGCCCTCGATCCCATCCACAGCGTCGCGGCGACGATGGCACCCATGCCCACCAGGAAGGCGATCAGGCCTTCGGGGGCCGGGCCGAACCCGCCGAGGGCGTAGCCGCCCGGATCGATGGTTGCCTTGTTGTTCTGGATGAAGGTGATGATCGCCCGCTTCTCGTCGGACGTCAGCAGGCCGTCGCCGAATTTGGGCATGTTCTCCGGGCCGCTGAGCATCGCGCCGTAGATCTGGGTGTCGGTGGCCTCGTCGAGGTTCGGGGCGTACTTACCCTGCGAGAGGGCACCGCCCTGGCCGGTGAAGTTGTGGCATGACGCGCAGTTCAGCCGGAAGAGCTCGCCGCCCTTGGCGATCTGGTCGGGCGCCCGAAGGTCGCCCTGCGGGATCACCGGTCCGCCGCCGTTCTCCTGGATGTACGCGGCCAGCGCGTCGATCTCCTCCGGAGCGAAGTAGGGCTCTTTACGCGGCATCTGGGCGCCGTTCTCGACGGCCGGCATGCGACCGGTGGAGACCTGGAAGTAGGTGGCCGCCTGTCCGACGCCGACCAGCGACGGACCGCGGTCGGTCACGCCCTGCAGGTTCTGGCCATGGCAGGTGATGCAGGCCGTCTGGTAGATCTCCTTGCCCTGTGCGACCTGGGCGGCATCGACATCGGCGGCGACTGCGGTGTTCTTGTCGCTGAAAATGGCGCCGTAGAGGAGTCCGACCGTGCAGAGGGCGAGCAGCAGGGCGAGGCTGCCGCTGACCCGGCGCATCACCTTCGACCGGCGGCGCTTGCGCGTCGACCCGCCCGTTGGCGGTGTGTCTTTGACCGACATTCTGTGGACACCTCGTACTCGGTAGCGGCGGCGTGGCGGTGCAGGCGGTGCAACGGACGTGATCCGCAGGAACTGCCGGTAAAGCCGTACTTCTAACTACTGTAGAAGTTGTGATCGCGGATGCGAAGACCCTTCATCGAATGATGTAGATCGTGGCGAACAATCCGATCCAGACAACGTCGACGAAGTGCCAGTAGTAGGACACGACGATGGCGCTGGTGGCTTGGGCCGGGGTGAACTTGGAGATCTTGGTCTTCCCGATCAGCAGCAGGAAGGCGATCAGCCCGCCGATCACGTGCAGTCCGTGGAACCCGGTCGTCAGGTAGAAAACGGTGCCGTAGGGCGAGGACGCCAACGTCGTTTCGTGGTGGGTGACCAAGGTGTAGTACTCGTTCGCCTGCCCGAGAACGAAGACCAGGCCCAGTAAGAAGCTGAGCAGGTACCAGCGTCGCAAGCCGAACACGTCACCACGTTCGGCCGCGAACACACCGAACTGACAGGTGAAGGACGAAGCCACCAAGATGGTCGTGAAGATCGCCGCATAGACGATGTCCAACTCGGTCGGTGCCGGCGGCCACTCGCCTTCGGTCTGTGCCCGGACCGTGAAGTAGATCCCGAACAGCCCGGCGAAGAACATCAGCTCGCTGGCCAGCCACACGATCACGCCGACGCTGACCATGTTCGGGCGGTTCAGCGTGTGGATCCTGGTGCTGATCGCGGGGGCCCCCGAGGGGCTGGTCGCAGTCGTCACAGATGGATTATGGACTGCCTCGCACGATCATGCGCCTGCGGGTCGCGCTCCGGGGTGTCGCCGGGTCGCGCACCGGGTTATCGCTGCAGGTCAGGGCCCCGAAATCGCTTCGACAGGTTGTCGAAATTGCTGGTGTTCGCGCGCGTCGCGCGCGGTCGTGAAACGCAAATCGGGCAGGACGGACACGGCCCCGGTCCGGCAGGTCGCCGCGGCGCTTCGCGGGGTCGGCTGCAGCATGCTCAGACGGCACGGCCCGGCATCAGTGACCGACCCCGGCCGGCCCGCTCCCTTGACTTGCACCGGATCCGGCAACGCCCGGGTCGGGCGGCCACAACCGGGCATTACGATCAGCGGCGTGAGCAACCCCGTGCTGCTGGTCTACAGCCACCGCCCAGAGGTCCGGGAACGGATCATGACCGCGATCGGCCGCCGACCCGCGCCGGACGTCGGCCGGGTCGACTACCTGGAATGCTCCGCCGTGTACGAGGTGATGATGGCGACCCAGGCGCAGACGGCCGACGTGCTCATCCTCGACGGAGAGGCACAGCCGACGGGCGGCATCGGGATCAGCCGGCAGATCCATCAGGAAGCCTCGGTGGTGCCCCCGGTGGTGATCGTCGTCCGACGGGCCGACGACCGCTGGCTCGCCACCTGGGCGGGGGCCGACGAAATACTGGTCCACCCGCTCGATCCGGTGACGGCCGCCGACTGCATCGCGAGTGTGTTGCGTCGCCGGGCCGCCGGGTTGGTGCCGGCGGTCACCGATCCCCGCGCCAGGTGAGCGACACCCGCTCCTGGCCCGGACTGCTGACCCGGCTGCTCGACGGCGAGCACCTGGAAGGCGAGGACACCGCCTGGGTGATGGACCGCATCATGTCCGGCGACGCCACCTCGGCGCAGGTGGCCGGTTTCGCGGTCGCGCTGCGGGCCAAGGGTGAGACGCCCTCCGAGGTGGCCGGCCTGGTCGACAGCATGCTGGCGCACGCGATGCGAGTGACCGTGCCGGTGCGCGCGGTGGACATCGTGGGTACGGGCGGCGACCGCGCGAACACCGTGAACATCTCGACGATGGCCGCGATCGTCATCGCCGGTGCCGGAGCGCCCGTGGTCAAGCACGGCAACCGGGCGGCGTCGAGCAAATGCGGTGCGGCCGATCTGCTGGAGGGGCTCGGGGTGGCGATCTCGCTGCCGGCAGACGGAGTGGCCGCCACCGTCGCCGAGGTCGGAATCGGATTCTGCTTCGCGCCGGTGTATCACCCGTCCTACCGGCACGCCGGTCCGCCGCGACGGGAACTGGGCATCCCGACGGTGTTCAACTTCCTCGGGCCGCTGACCAATCCGGCACAGCCGGCCGCGGGCGCGATCGGCTGCGGCAACCCAAGGATGGCGCCGGTGATGGCCGAGGTCTTCGCTGGCCGGGTCTTCGACGGACGGCCGGCGGACGTGTTGTTGTTCCGGGGTGACGACGGGCTCGACGAGTTGACGACCACCACCACCTCGACCGTATGGGAGGTCCGGGACGGAACTGTCCGCGAACTGACCGTCGACCCGGAGTTGCTCGGTATCGATCGGGCCGGCGCCGCAGATCTACGCGGCGGCGACGTCGCCGAGAACGTCGCCGTGGCACGCGAGCTGTTCGCCGGACGGACAGGTGCGGTCCGGGACGCCGTGGTGCTCAATGCCGGTGCAGGCCTCGCCGCGCACGCCGGTCTCAGCGGTGATCTGCTGGCCGACCTGCGCACCGGGATCGAAAGAGCAGGCGCAGCACTGGATTCCGGTGCGGCCGCCGACGTCCTGGAGCGCTGGGTCGCCGCCGGTCAGCGGCTCTCGGCGGTGCGCTGAGCGCAGGGCCGATCGCCGAGGTTCCTCAGGACTGCATGCCGATCGAGAAAGCGTCGTCCTCGTCGCGCTGGGAGTACTCCCGGAACGCGATGTGGGTAACCGTGCGCAGCACGCCGGGCACCTTGGAGATGTGCCCAGGGACCAGTTCGGCGATCGCCTCGTGATCGGCGACCCGGGTGATCGCCACCAGATCGACATCGCCGGCACAGGAATAGACCTGGTCGACACCGGGGAGGTCGGCAATCTCCTGCGCGGCTTCCGGGATCCGGTCGGACTCCACGTCGATGAGCACGATTGCCGTCACCATGTCGAGCGACCTTCCTACCACTGTCGGGGCCTACCACTGTCGGGCAACTATCAGCGAAGCGATGCTATCCCGCTGCTTCTCCAGCGGATCCGACCGCCCGGCGGCTGCCTCGGTCCAACCGCATCACCCGCCCAGGGTCAGCGCCGAGCGGGTGCCGCGGGCCATGTCCGCGGCCTTCATGAACGGGCGCCATCGCCCGGCCCCGGCAGCCGGGCTGAACCAGGCTGCCGTCGTCCGAACGAGCCTCGAGCCCGGTCGTTCGACCCACCGCAACAACGTTGTCGTCTCCTCGGCGGATGCTCCCGGCAGCGGACCGGGCCGGGGCAGAACCGTTTCGGCCGACGACACCAGCAGTTCGACCACCGGCATCGGATCGACCCCGCGGCGCGCCCGACCGGCGGCCGCGAAGCGTCCGAATCGAATGACGGTCAGGTCCCACCCGCCGAGGTCGTCGGGTCGGGCGGCGACGATCTCGCCGATGCCGGCCAATGCCCCCAGCCGCTGTCGGCGATCCACTGCCGCGGCAAGAGCGGACAGCCGGTCGCGGATCAGCGCCGCCTGGTCGAAACGGCCCGACCGGGACAGCGTCGTCAGGCGTTCCCGCAGGACCGTCAGGATCTCGTCGGAATCGCCGTCGATGAGCTGCCGGATCCGGCGGACATGCCCCGAGTACGACTGCTGCGTCCTCCAGACCGGCGCAGGCCGCCCCGCACCGACCGAGTTCGGCCAGCGCGCAGGGACTTCCGTCCGGATCGAGGCGTCGGATCCGGCTCGTGCAACGCCGGATCGGAACCGCGTCCTGCAGCGCCTCGACCGCTGTCTGGGCGGCCTGCCTCGACGGGAACGGACCGAGGCAGACCTCGGGACGATCGGGCATGGATCGCACGATGCTGAGCCGCGGAAAAGCTTCGTCGGTCAGCGTGACCCAGGAGATCTTTCCCGGTCGCCGTGATCGCCGGTTGTACGGCGGCTGATGGATCGCAATCAGCCGTTGCTCGCGGATGTGTGCTTCCAACGCATGGGCGCATTCCACGTGATCGACGCGTTGTGCCAGCGCCACCATGTGTTTGATCCGGTCGCGGGTCTCGGCCGCGGAGAAATACGAGCGCACCCGCTGATGCAGATTGCCCGATGTGCCGACGTAGAGCACCTCGTCGTTCGGCCCGCGGAACAGGTACACCCCCGGCGCTGCCGGCAGGTGATCTGCCAACCGGCGCTTGCGCCGACGTTCCGGCGAGACGTCCCGGCTCGCGTCCTGCAACTCCGAAAGACTGTGCACCCCCAACGATCCGAGCCGTTCGAACAATGCGTGCAGGACATCGACGGTGGCCCTGGCGTCGGTCAGCGCTCGATGGTCGGGCGCCACCGTCGCACCCAACAGGGGAGCGAGTGCGGACAGCCGGACGCTGGGAGCCTCGTCCCGGGTCAGCACTTTGCGGGCCAGGCGGACGGTGTCCACCACAGCGGGACCCGGCCACGGCAGCCCGAGCCTGGCGCAGGCGGCCTTGAGGAATCCGACGTCGAACGGTGCGTTGTGCGCGACCAGCACACAGCCGCGGATGAACTCCAGGAAGGGCGGTATCACTGCGTCGATCCGTGGTGCGTCGTACACCATCGAGTCGGTGATGCCGGTGAGAATGGTGATCTGCGGCGGGATGGACCGCCCCGGATCCACCAGAGTGGCGAATTCGCCGAGCACTTCGCCGCCGCGCACCTTCACCGCGCCCACCTCGGTGATCGCCTCGGTCAGTGACGAGCCGCCGGTTGTCTCGAGATCGACCACCACGAAAGTGACTTCGCGCAGCGGCTCACCGAGTTCGTCGAAGCTGCGCTGGGTGCAGATGCCCGGCCGCACGATGGGTTCTTCCGCGATCAGCCGGTCGAAGCCACCAGGTTGGAAGCCGGTGGGGCCGAACCCGTTGTGCTGGAACCCGCTGGGCTGGAAACCGCTGGGTCGGAAACCGCTGGGTTGGAATCCACTGGGTTGGAGCCCACGGTGTTCGGACCCGTCAGGGGGACGATCGCGGGTGAACAGTGGCATGGTCGTGACCGTAGAACGTAGGTACGACAGCCCCGGTGTTCGACGCGCCGGATCGACGATGAGCACTGCGGTGGGATGGAATGAACGAGGCAGAGGCAGGAGGGGGTCGGAGATGAGCACCGTCGGCGATCCCACGAATCCGCGACCACTGAGCGACCTCCCGGACGCCGTTCGTCAACGGCTTGTCGAGTGGGCGTCGCAGGCGTTGGACGTGGCCACTCCGACCGAGATTCCTTCGACGCTCACCCGGTTCGCCCGGTTCGCACCGGCCAAGCGAGCCAAACTCGCTGCGGCGGCACTGATTGCGGCATTGCAGAGCGATCCGGCTTTTCGATCGTTCGTCGCCGGCCGAGCCGCCCAACCGACCACTGACGCGACCGGCGCGATCGACGCGGCTGGTCAGGATCCGATCGGTGCCGCCGCCCGGGCGGTCCTGCTCCGGCTCCCCGAGCAGGACGACCTGTTGGCCGCTGCGGTGACGGTGTCGCAACGATCGGACGATCGGGCCAGGGTCGGGCAACTGGAAAAACAGCTGCGCGCATTGACCGGCAGGTTGGAGCGGTCGGAGGCAGACCTGCGCACAGCGACGGCACGGGCTGCGGAACCTGGCTCGTCCGATCAGGAGTCGGAATTGAAGCGACGACTTCGCGAGCAGGGCAGCCGGATCAGGGAGCTGCAGCAACGGATCGACACGGAGCGGGCGACCGCGGAAGCCGAACTCGCCAGGGTGAGCGCCGAGCGGGATCGGGCGGCCGCCGAGATCGATGTGTGGCGAGAACGAATGGCCGCTGCGGAGGCCAGGGCGGATGCGGCGTCACAGAATGTGCAGCGGCTTCGCGAGTCGGCGGGAGATCGTCGAGCCGCCTCCGATCGTCGGCTCGAGTTGTTGCTCGGTGCGTTGGAGGGCGCCGCCTCCGGGTTGCGCCGGGAATGGGATCTGGTGGGTGGCGGACCCCTGCCGGGTGACGTCGTCGCCGCCGGACTGCCCCAACGGTCCGGCGACGCGGCCCGGACGTCGGATCCGTCCCGGCTTGCCGCGTGGGCGGCCATGCCTGGGGTGCACGTCATCGTCGACGGCTACAACGTCACCAAGACCGGCTACCCGGAGCTGTCCCTCTCCGAGCAACGGGATCGACTGGTACGAACCCTGGCAGCGTTCGCGGCCCGCACGTCCGCGGAGATGACCGTGGTGTTCGACGGCGCGGCAGTCGCCGCCGCGCGACCGGCGGGACGCGGGATCCGGGTGCTCTTCTCGCCACCGGGCGTGATCGCCGACGAGGTCATCCGCGACCTGGTGCGAGCGGAGCCGGTCGGGCGTGCGCTGATCGTGGTGAGCTCGGATCGAGAGGTCGTCGACCGGGCTGCTGCCGATGGAGCAAGGACGGCGGCGTCGGCGGCGTTGTTGGCGGTGTTGGGCGGCTGAAGCGTGACTGTCGGTACCTGGATCTAGCGTTCGCGGCGGGGGTCAGGACTGGCTGAAACCACCGAGAGGAACGCCGATCATGCACATCGATTGCGATCACTGCGCTGTCAAGGGACCGGCCTGCGGGGGCTGTGTCGTCACCGTGTTGCTGGGATGCACCCCCGACGGTGTCGAGTGGGACGAGACCGAGCGGGCAGCGCTGGGGGTGCTGGCCGATTCCGGGTTGGTCCCGCCATTGCGGCTGGTGCCCTCGATGAGCGACCGGAGACGGGCAGTGGGCTGACCTCGGGGCACCGAGTTCCCTGCTTGTTTCGGCACACTCTCGGCACGGCAGTGTGTCGGATTCGCCGATTCACTGATGCTGATTGGGTCAGCGTGTCCTTGATCCTGCCGTCGCAGAAGGTGCGCATCACCTGTGTGTGGACTGTGCAGTCGGGTGAAGCGGGGGTTGCTCGACACGCAGTGTGATGCCTGTCTCGTTTTGGTCACCGATGGTGATCTTGGCCGGAGGCGACGTGATACTGCCTGGTCAGCGGGTATGCCGGTGCACGACCGACAACGTTGGCCGAGGCAGTTCCAAGAACTTTCACATGTCGGCTGGACTCCGGCGTGTCCGTCTCGTAACCTGACCGAGACCTTGGATCGAGTCCACCAATCGGGTGGTCCGCGAGGTCACCGCCGAATCGGCTCGGAGTGGTTCACACATCCGACCGAACCGGGGAACCAGGTTTGTGTATGGGGTGAATCCCCTGCCAGACGTGCTGCGCGCAGCACATCGGCGGGGGTAGGGCTACTTCCTGGCCCGAATCCGTCAGCTAACCCGGTAGGCGGCGAGGAGGAAGGTACGCCTGCCTTGGCGACCACTGAATTTGGCCTGCGCACGACCGCGCCGCGGAGCACCCGCTGGCGCACCCGGAGTGTCGTCGTCGGTGCCGCCGTGGCTTTGAGCCTCAGCCTTGCGTGGAGCGGATCGGCGATGGCCGACCCGGACAATCCCGCAACCTCCGACGAGGCCCAGCAGGCCTGGCTCGACAGCTCCCACCGCGCGGGCGCCCTGAACGAAGAGGTGCTGGTCGCGCAGGAGTCGGAATCGGCCGCCACCGCTGCTGCCGCATCCGCCGCCGAGCAGGTCACCGCAGCCACCGCTGCCGCCAGCGCCGCCGAGCAGCAGGCCACCGAGGCCGACGCGGCCGCAGCCAGCTACCGCGGCAAGGTCGACGCGTTCGCCAACGCCAGTTTCCGTGGCGCCCGGCTGAGCCAGATGTCGGTGATGCTGACCGCTGATTCGGCAGAGGACTTCCTCGATCAGGTCAGCTCGCTCGACCGGGTCGCCGCCGACACCCAGCAGACGCTCGATGCAGCGCTCGCGGCCAAGAACACCGCCGCAGCTGCCCAGGCCGACGCGGATGCCGCCAAAGCCGCCGCCGAGCAGGCGAAGACCGACGCCGACGCCGCCGCCGCCAGCGCGCAGGCCGCAGCCGCCGACGTGACCGCGCGCAAGTCCGCGCTGGATGCAGAAGCCGCGCGGTACAAGGAACTGTTCGACTCGCTGTCCGAGCAGGAGCGTCAGGCTGCCGAGGCCGCCGCCGAAGCAGCTGCCGAGGCGGCCAACGCCGCCGCTGCCGCCGCGGCACCGGCTCAGGTTGCCGCCAACCGCTCCGAGAACCGCACGCCGATCGCCGCCGAAGCCGCCGCCCCGGCCGCTGCCGCCAGTGAAGAGCAGTCGTCCGAGTCCTCCGCTCCCGCGCAGCAGGAGGCACCCTCGGCGCCGGCCGGGAGCTCGGCCGCTTCTGCTGCCGTCGCGGCAGCGCTGTCCAAGGTCGGATCGGCCTACGTCTACGGCGCTGCGGGTCCCAACTCGTTCGACTGCTCAGGTCTGACGTCGTGGGCCTGGGGACAGGCCGGCGTCAGCATCCCGCGGACGTCCGGTGGTCAGGCCGGTCTGCCGTCGGTCCCGTTGAGCGAACTGCAGCCCGGCGACCTGGTGACCTATTACTCGCCGGTCAGCCACGTCGCGATGTACATCGGCAACGGCCAAATCGTCCACGCCTCGACCGAGTCACGCCCGGTCTACGTCACCAGCGTCAGTGGTGGCGGCCCGAACGCCAGTGGTCACCGCGTGGGCTGAGCCCCCGTATGACTCGCAATAATTAGCTAGGCTCGGCGCAAGCCGAACAGATCGCCGGTGCGTCCGATCCCTTCGGGTCGGAAACGCACCGGCGATCTGGCCTTTCGGGCCGGACCACCTGCAGAAGGGTCGGAAACCCAGTCGTGCGGCGTACCTTGCTGGTCACCAACGACTTCCCGCCGCGGGCGGGTGGGATCCAGTCCTACGTCCAGTCTCTGGCCGAGCGGCTGCCCGCCGACGAACTGGTGGTGTATGCGCCGTCATGGAGCGGCGACGCGGCTTTCGATGCGACGCAGCCCTTCCCGATCTACCGGCACCCCGGCTCACTGATGCTGCCGGGGCCGTCGGTGCGCCGACGCGCTGCAGAACTGGTGCGGGATCACGCTGTTCGAGCGGTCTGGTACGGCGCGGCCGCGCCGTTGAGCCTGCTCACTCCCGCGCTGCGGGTCGAGGGCGTCACCCGGACGGTGGCGAGCACGCATGGTCACGAAGTCGGCTGGTCGATGCTGCCCGGCCCGCGGCACGCACTACGCCGGATCGGCCGCGACAACGACGTCATCACCTTTGTCTCGCAGTACGCGAGGCGGCGAATTTCGAGTGCCCTTGGGCCGATGGCTGCGCTGGAATACCTGCCGCCCGGCGTGCGCGTCGACACCTTCCGACCGGATCCGGCGGCTCGCCGTTTGGTGAGGGCGAGGTACGGCTTGGCCGACTCGCCGCTTGTCGTGTCGGTGTCCAGGCTGGTCAGCAGGAAGGGCCAGGACAACCTGATCAGGGCGGTTCCGCAGATCGTGAACAAGCTCCCGCAGGCCAAGGTGCTGATCGTCGGCGACGGCCCGGACGGGCCTCGGCTGCGCACCATGGTCGAATCGTTGGGTCTGCGGCAGCAGGTGCTGTTCGCGGGCAGTATCCCCTGGTCGGAGCTGCCCGGGCACTATGCCGCCGGAGATGTCTTTGCGATGCCGTGCCGCACCCGCGGCTCGGGTCTTGACGTCGAGGGTTTGGGGATCGTCTTTCTGGAGGCGGCGGCGAGCGGTCTTCCGGTGATCGCCGGACGCTCCGGTGGGGCCCCGGAAACCGTCCAGCCGGGCCACACCGGCACGGTGGTCGACGGTCGTGATGTAGAGGCCGTCGCCTGCGCGGTCACCGACCTGCTGGATGACCGGACACGAGCGACTCAGTGGGGAGCAAACGGACGCGATTGGGTGCGGCGAACGTGGAATTGGGACCGATCGGCCGAGCGACTCGCCGAGTTGCTGTCCGGATGACGCCTCGGGAGAGTGACGGGGCTCTCATCCGGACGAGTGATGTCACTCACAGAGGGTCGGCCATTCGTGCTCAGTCAACGTTGTCGTGCCCATTGTGAGAGGCCCGTCATGCCCGAGAGGATTGCGACGAACCGTATCCGGCTCGTAATCTTATCGTGACCTTGGATTGCGGATCGCCAAACGGGCGCCCCCATGGTCACCGCCGAATCGATGTACACGCATGAATTTGCCGATGCGTACGCATTGAACCGGGGACCCGGTTACTTTGGGGTGAATCCCCTGTCCGAGTGGCGCTCTCCTGCGCTGCGCGGCTGGGGTAGGGCTACTTCCTGGCCCGAATCCGTCAGCTAACTCGGTAGGCGGCAAGGAAGAAGGGCCGCATTTCCCGTGACGACGCACAATAGTAGGTACCTCCTGCCCTCTGGCACCCGGATCGGCGCCGAGGGCGCGGTGAGTGCCCCTGCGCGCCGCCGCCCACCGCGGGCCCGGGCGTTCCGGATGGCCAGTGTCATTGCACTGTCCGCCGCTTTGCTGACCATTGCCGCCGCACTGCCCGCAGCTGCCGATCCCGCTTCCGACGCGGCCGTGGCCGCTGCGGCAGCTGTTGCCCCTGCCGCCGCTCCCGCGCCGGCCAGCGCCGACGAGGCCAAGCAGGCATGGATCGATGCGGCTCGCCGCGCCGAGTCGTACAACGAGCAGGTCCTCACCGCGGAAGCAGCGGTCACCGCGGCTCACGACGCGGCAGCCAATGCCACCGCCGCCGTGACAGCTGCCGCCGACCACACCGCTGCAGAGCAGTTGAAGGTGACGGATGCGGATGCAGTCGTCGCCGAGTACCAGCGCAAGGTGGACTCCTTCGCCAACGCCAGCTTCCGCGGCGCCCGCCTCAGTGAGCTGTCGGTCCTGCTGACCGCGGCCTCGCCGGAGGACTACCTGGATCAGGCGACGTCGCTCGGCCGGGTGGCCACCGATCAGCAGAACACCCTGAGCGGGGCGCTCGCCGCCCGCAAGGTCGCCGACGACGCCCGGGCGGCAGCTCAGGTTGCCGAGAACCAGGCGGAGCAGGCCAAGCAGGCCGCCGATCAGGCCAGTGCCGATGCCGAAGCCGCCCGCGCCGCGCTGGACACCGGCAAGGCCCAGCTCGATGCCGAGATCCACAGCTACCAGATCGCGTTCGCTCAGCTCTCCGCTGCCGACGTCACCGCCGCGGTGGCCAGCGCCGAGTCTTCGAACATGGATGCGGCATCGGTTGCCCGGCAGGATGAGCAGGCCGCGCAGCGTGATCGCGCCGGTTTGGCCACCGATGCTGCGCCACTGGACACCGGGCCGGAGTTCTCCGCCTGGGCCGCTCAGCACGCCCCCAGCGTGACCGCGGGTATCGCCGTCGCCGCCGCATTGAGCCGGCAGGGGTTGCCCTACGTCTGGGCGGCCGAGGGTCCGGATACCTTCGACTGCTCCAGCCTGATGATGTGGGCCTGGGCGCAGGCCGGTGTCACGATCCCGCGGAACAGTGCGGCGCAGGCCGAACTGCCTGAGGTGCCGCTCGACCAACTGCAGGTCGGCGACCTGGTGACCTACTACTCGCCGGTCAGCCACGTCGGCATGTACGTCGGTGACGGCAAGGTGCTGCATGCCTCGATGCCCGGCGTGCCGATCAAGGTCGTTCCGCTGGCCGCGGCGGGCCCGAACCCGACGGGTCACTCCGTCAACCGCTGACCCACCGCTTCTCCGGACCGGCGTGGTACCCGCCCCTTGTGGGTGGGAACCACGCCGGTCTTGTCTTTGCGCCTGCTGCAGCTGGTCTGTGCCTGCTGCCTCGACGGCGAAAGACCCGCGTCGGTCTGGAGTCGACCGCGCCAACCCGTGTGGGATGCGCGGAGTTGCGGCGGATGTGCAGGACCTTTGGGGGTCGCTGTCCCGGACCGTCCGGATTTGAGCGCCTACCGGTCGAGCAGGACCTGATGGAGAGCCGAGCCCCGTCGAGACCCGTCGGCCCGCACCGCCTACCGTGGGCCGGTGCGTCTCTCGTTCGTCTCGGACATCCACGGCAACATTGCCGGCCTGGCTGATGTCGCCCGCCGAGTGGATCAACTCGTCGTCCTCGGCGACCTCCTCGACTACGTCGACTACTACGACCCGTCCGGCGGGATCATCGGCCGGATCTTCGGGGCAGAGCGGGTCCGTCCGTTCATCGCGCTGCGCTTGGCCGGTGACTTCCCGGGCCTGCGCGCCTACAACCGTGAGCTGTGGGACTCCACGCCCGACCCGCTGGGCACACTGACCGAGGTGGTGGCCGATCGGTACCGAGCCGTCGTCGCGGCAGTCGGGCCGGACGCCCTGCTGACGCTCGGCAATGTCGACGTCGCCAGTGTCTGGAACGAGGTGGCCGGGGAGGAGCTGCCTTATCTCGATGCGCAATCCGTCGAGATCGCGGGTAGAACAGTGGGTTTCGTCGCAGGCGGGTCGTCCCGGCCGGGCGTGCCGTTCCGTCGTCATGACCAGGTGTGGAAGCCGCTGATCCGTTCGGCGGAGGACTTCGCGGCGGCCGTCAAGGCCGTCGGCCCCGTCGATGTGCTCTGTTCCCATGTACCGCCCGGGATAGCCCAACTCAGGTATGACGTGGTGCCGGGCCGCCTCGAGATGTACGGGCCCGGGTTGGTCGAGGCGATCGATGAGCACCGCCCGCGACTTGCCGTATTCGGTCACGTGCACCAGCCGATCAGTCGGCGGATCCGCAGGGGACACACCGAGTGCGTCAACGTCGGGCATTTCCAGCGGTATCCGGAACCGTTCGAGTACGAGCTGCGGTAAGCGCGCCGGGTTCTGACTAACCGCAGGGAGGTCTGGGTCAGTGCCCGCGGACGTCAGAACGGAGGCGGCGGCTCTTCGTTCTTCGGCAGTTCCTTCTTCGACACTGCGCTTCCGTCTTCCTCGGTTTCTTCTGCTTCATCGGGGTCCGGGTCTGAGTGGAGGGCTCCCGCGTCCGGATCGGCCCGAACGTCCGACTCCGAATGATCAGCGCCGAGCTCGGAGTGCAATGACTCGGTCAGACCGTCCGCGGCGTCGGGCGTGATCTCTTCCCAGAATTCCGGGACCGGAACGTATTCGATGGGCCTGGTGTCGAGTTGATGACGCAGGAGCAGCGCGGCCAGGAGGTCCTCCGCCTTGCTCACGGGGTCACTGGCATCGCCTGTGGCGGTGACGTTGTCGAGTCGCTCGGCGAGCAGCGTTCCGGCTGAGGTCACCCAAATCCCCGGCGGTGCGGCTTGGCGGGAACCACTGGAGTAGTGGTGGCCGGTCGGGCTCGCCCAATGCACGGTGACGCGATCCGGGTCAAGCCGTATGCGCCATTCGGAATGGTGTTTGAAGAGGTGATGGCGTCGACACAAAGGTCCGGCATTGTGCCGACTTGTCGGTCCGCCGGCGGCTGCATTCTGGTGATCGAACGCCGTCCGATGATCGACATCGCATCGCCAGGCCGGTTGGCGGCAGCTCGGAAACTGGCAGTAATTCAGCAGCGCTGCGACCTGGTCCCGCAGCTCCTGCCGGGGTCGATAGGTCAACGACCCGGCATCAACAGCTCGTCCGGTGGCCGGGTCAGTGATCAAAGCGGTCACGGTGGACGCGGAGACCGCAATGCTCCGGGCCATGCCTGCCGGGATGGCGCCGAAGCCGGCCAGCAACCCGGGCAGATCGTCGCGTCCGGCCAGCGTGTCCAGGCCGATCGTGACCGAGAGATGAGGTGCGCGGCCCTGTCTCCGGAAGGCGTGCCCCACCACATCACGCCCGCGTTGTTGCCTGCCACAGCCACAAGCAAGCACAGCGAACTCGTTGGGATCACGTCGCGAGACGCCGCCGACGGGGGGAGCAACATCACGCAGGTCGTGGGCATACCCGTCTGGTAGCCGATCGTCGTCGCCCGGTTCGGGATCGGTAGCACCAGGGTCTTCAGGATCAGTGCTGTCGTCGGCCTGCCTGAAGTCTGAAGCGAGGTCGGAAGTAGCGGCCCGGTCGTCGGCCGGCCCGAGGTCGGAAGTAGCGGCCCGGTCGTCGGCCGGCCCGAGGTCTGAAGTCGCGGCGGTGTCGACGGTCGCGATCGGATCGCCGTCACCTGCCGGAGCGTCCTCGGCTCGGCCGGGGCGTGACGCCGTGTCCTGTAGACCGTGGTCGGGGAGCGGCCGGCCCAGATAATTGCCCAGATCGAGATAGCCGTGCGTCAGCAACTGGTCGGCGATGTCGACGAGCGCATCGATTCGGCGGGCACCAATTCCTCTGGTGTCGCCGGGAGTGCCCGCGGTGCCGGTCGCGAGCAGGTCACTGACCTGAAAGATCTTGACGGCTCCGTCCGCCGGCAGGAAGGCACGAAGGGTCGCCATCGCGTCCGGCAGCGCGGAGAGGGCAATGTCTCGACGGGCGGCTGCGGCCTTGTGTCGTTCGTCCGCGCCATCGGGGTCGATCACGATGACGGCCTGGGCAGCGAGCTCCCTGAGCTCACTCGAGGTGGACGTTCCTCCGTGCGGAAGAACGAGTTCCTGCAGCTCGGCCTTGTGGTCCGGAGTCAACGGCGCACAATGCTCGGCAATGATTCTCGCTTTGCCACGGTCCAGAGTTCCGTTGTGCAGGAGGTCCAACGTCGGTGCGAGTTCGGTGGTCATCGTCTCTGCCTCTCGCACTCGAATCCCCGCCGTCACCGGTGAGATCCGCAGCGCTGCAGCAACTTCGGCCGCAGCGAGTGATGCGGCAGCCTCGGGCACGAACATCTCCACATTGTTCGGGTCTTCGTCTCCGGTGATGCAGTTCTTCCGAGCGAGGCGAGCAGCCAGCCGCATGGGATCGCCGGCGACGAACGGCTTGGCGAACGCGCTGAGCAGCCGCATCTGAATGGCTGCGAGCATCGACATCGCCTTCTCGCTGGCGACGACCGCCTCCACCAGCTCGGACCCGCTCAGTTCTGCCGGATCGGCTCCGGCCAGTGCTGTCAACGAGTCGACGGACGCTCTGCTCCCCGCAAGAGCGGGCCAATCCGGGCAGGAGCGGAGGGTTGCGTCATCGCCGAGAACAGAACCATCGATCTCGGTGTTCGGATTGCTGGATTTCATGGGGCCAGATGGACGCGAATCGCCAGCCGAGTTGTCACAGGCGTCATTCGCACCTGCTTCGCCCGTGTGGCCGGTCATCTGCTGCCCCTTCGCATCTCCTACTAGAACAAGTGTTCGAACTATAGCAATCTGTCTGCTAACATGCAAGAGGTCAGACAGAGCGGAACGGCTGAGTTCTCGTCGACAGATATTCGGGTCGGTACGTGGGACGACCGAGTTGTCGGTCGTCCCGGGCCGTGCAGTGATGGGAAAGGGTGCACTGTGATCAACGGGGTAATGGGTCGGATCAATGAGGCAATAGGGTGCGGTGGCCGGGATCAATCGGGCTGGTCGCCGGACAGTCCGACGGCGCGAGATACGACGTGCCGCCAGCGGAATGGCCCGCACGAAATGACGGGTTGTGGACGCGACCGACTTACGGCGAGGTGGGGATCGATGATCGCAGCGTTGCCCTCGCGAACCAACGGCGAGACGTGCGTCACGAAGCGCGTGGTCCCACCCGGGGGAATGGGCAGCCATCGTCCCCTGACCTGGGTAGCCTTCCATCCATGGCCACTCCCTCATCGCAGTCGCTCACCATGGCTGCCGACCCCGCGGCGATCATGGAAGTGATCGCCGATTTCGATTCGTACCCGGAATGGACCGGCTCGCTCAAGAGCGCCAAGGTCACCGTTCCGGGTGAGAACGGTGCACGAGCCAAGCAGGTCGCGTTCAGCATGGACGCCGGCCTGCTCAAGGACAACTACGAGCTTGCCTACGACTGGGCCGATGACGGGATGTCGGTGTCCTGGACACTGGTCTCCGGTCAGCTGCAGAAGGCTCAGCAGGGCTCTTACGTACTCAAATCCACACCCAAGGGCACCGAGGTGACCTATACCCTCGCCGTCGATCTGACCGTGCCCATGATCGGCGTCCTGCGCCGCAAGGCCGAGCGGGTCATCCTGGACACCGCGCTGAAAGAGCTCCGTAAAAGGGTCGAGGCCGGATGAGGATCGCCCTACACACCGGCAAGGGCGGGGTCGGGAAGACGACCATTTCGGCGGCCACCGCAATTGCCTGCGCCATGGGCGGTGCGCGGACCCTGCTGGTCTCGACCGATCCGGCCCATTCCATTGCCGATGTGCTGGGCGTTGCCGTCGACGGCGATCCCACCGAGGTTCCCGGCGTCCCCAACCTGTGGGCCGCCCAGGTCGACACCCGTGGTCGCTTCGAACAGAGCTGGTCACACATCCGCGGATACCTGGTCGGAGTGCTCGCTGCCCGCGGGATGGCCGAGGTGCAGGCGGAGGAGCTGACCGTGCTGCCGGGCGCCGAGGAGATCGTGGCCCTCCTCGAACTGCGCCGACTGGCCGAGTCAGGTGACTTCGACGCGATCATCGTCGACTGTGCACCGACCGGCGAGACGCTCCGGCTGCTGGCCCTGCCGGAGACGATCGGCTTCTACGCCCAGCGGTTGCTCGGCGCCCCGCAACGCGTCCTGCGCAGCATCGCGGCGTCGCTGACGGGCCTGCCAGGGTCCGCGCCGAACGCGACGGTTCGCGACGCCCTCGGCGAACTGTTGGCCGAGTTGATGGCGGCGCGTGCGCTGCTGGCGGATCCGGCAATCACCGGTGTCCGGCTGGTGCTGACGCCCGAGAGAATGGTGGTCGCCGAAGCCCGGCGATTGTTCACAGCCCTGTCGCTGCACGGTTTCCGGGTCGAAGCCGTCACGGTCAACCGGCTGCTGCCCCCGCATGTCGGCGGCGAGTTCCTGCGACGGCAACGAGAGGGACAACGGGAGGCGATGACCCAGGTGGAAGAGTCGTTCCAGGGCCTGCCGATCCGTCGCGTTCTCCAGACGCCGGTGGAACCGATTGGGCTGCAGCGCTTGTCGGAAATGGCGGTGGATATGTTCGCCGCGGTCGACCCGTTGGCCGGCAGTGATGCGCCGTTCGGTATCGAGGTCACCGGGTCGGACGGGTGGTACCGGCTCGCACTGCCCTTGCCCTTCGCCGATCGCGGGGATATTGCATTGTCGAGGTCCGGCGCCGATCTGGTGGTCACCGTGGGCGACGTCCGCCGCCGCATTGCGCTGCCATCGATCCTGCAACGGTGCAGCACCGAAGGGGCGAGCTTCGAACAGGGCCGGTTGATGATCGATTTCGCGGCCGATCCTGCCCTGTGGCCGGCCGGCCTGAGCGCGGCGACCCTGGTGGGTGCGGGGTGACCCCACCGCCACCCGAGCGGCCGCAGGGCCCTGTGGTGGGTCCGCTCGCGATGGAGGCCGCCTTGCTGCTCGATGTCGTCGCTGAGCGACTGGTGGCGATGAAGCGCTCGACAGAGGCCGGTGTCGCGGCGGCGGGGGACGACTCGACCGCCTCGACGCCAGGTGGTGCGTCTGCAGCGGAACAGTCTGCAGCGGAACAGTCGGGAACAGGACAGGCCGCGACGGGGCAGTCTGCAGCAGGTGGCACCGCACCGTCGACGACTGCGAAATCCCAGGGGGATGACGCCAGCAGCGGTGCTGCACCGAGGCCTCAGGGCGACCTGACTCCCACAACGACCGACGAATCGGCGAGCACTGCAACACCCGAGACCGCCGCCGGAACTGACGCGTCCCCGGACGACACGCCCGGGGTCGACACGTCTGGAATCCCCATCGCCGGCATCGGTGCATCCGGCACAGGCGGTACCGCAGGCGGTTTCGGCGCGGCGAGCGTGGGTTCGGCGAGCGGCAAATGCCCCGAATGTGGCTCCGTACCGGGCGCCTCCTGTACTGCGTGCCCGTTGTGCCGTTTCATGGCGTTGTTACGGGGAGAACGGCCAGAAGCAACAGCGAAGCTCGTGGACGGAGCACTGATGATCATCCGCACCCTGCGTTCACTGGTCCCGGATCCACCGGAGGCAGCTGCCGCCGCGAGCACTGACACCAAGAGCGCCGGCGAGTCAGCGTCCGGTCAGCAGCCCGCCCGTCGCGGCGGGCTCGAGCACATCGACATCTCATGAACGACGACATCTCATGAACGACGCCGCAACCATCGGGATCGACATCGGCGGAACGTCGGTGCGTGCTGCGGTGATCGACGCCGAGGGCGAGATCCGGGCCTCGCTGCGCGACACCACACCGCACACCGAGCGCGAGACCGAGGACATCCTCGTCAATCTGATCACCAAACTTGCTGCCACCCATGAGGTCTCGGCCGTCGGTCTGGCCGTCGCCGGGTTCGTCAGCGCCGACCGGCAACGGGTGATGTTCGCGCCCCACCTCGCCTGGCGGGATGCCGATGTGCCGCAACGGATCTCCGCGCGGGTACAACTCCCGGTGGTGATGGATCATGACGTCAACTCGGCCGCCTGGGCGGAGTTCCAACGCGGCGCATCGGCCGGCGCACCGATCGCCCTGCTGATCGCCCTCGGCACCGGCATCGGCGCCGGACTCATCATCGACGGCGAGATCTACCGTGGCGCACACGGTGTCGCGCCGGAGTTGGGTCACCTGACGGTGGTCCCCGATGGACGACCGTGCCCGTGCGGCAAGAAGGGCTGCTGGGAGCGGTACTGCTCGGGTACGGCCCTGGCCGAGACCGCGCGAGAGAAGATGACCGCCGGCGACGCGCCGGTGCTCCGTCAGCTCAGCGGCAACGACCCCGGTGCCATCACCGGCACCATGGTGGCGATCGCGGCCACCGAGGGGGATCCGGCGGCGCTTGCCGCCATGGACGACCTCGGCCACTGGCTGGCGGTCGGGCTCGCCCTGGTGACCGACGTGCTCGATCCGGAGGTCATCGTCATCGGCGGTGGTGTGGCCAGTGCGGCGGGAATGTTCCTGCCGCTTGCGGTTTCGGAGTTCGCGGCGCAGATCACCGGTGCCGGCCACCGACCTGTGCCGCGGGTCGAACTCGCCAGGTTCGGCGATCGGGCCGGCATTCTGGGCGCAGCACTGTTGGCGGCCGCGGCGTCGACCCATCCTTCGGGCTGATGAACCCAGGAGCGTGGTTGCGTCGTCCAGACCGGGCCGGGAGCTGAGTCGAGGACTCGATCAGACGACCGCTCCGTCATCCCACCCGTCGGCTTCGGAGCTGTTGCGTCGTTTCCAGATCCCGGTCAACAGCAGCACGGCGCCACCCAGCATCAGGATCACCGCGATCACCATCGTCAAGTCGAACCCGACCGCGAGCAGACCGGGTCGGACCAGCAAGACGAGGCCGCCCAACAACATCAGCAGCGCGCCGATGGTCCGACCTTTGGGACGAGGCAGCGGGGGTGGCTCCGGCGGCTCGAAATGTGCTTCGTCGGCAGCTCTTTCGGCCTCGATCTCGGCCTCGTGTGCGGCGAATGCGGCGACCTCCGCGGCCCGCTCCAGCCGGCGCAGTTCGCGACGCCGTGCCCGGTCGTCACTGGTGTCCGGAAGCGGCCGTCCGGCGGACGGATGACGTTCGGCGCCCGCCGGCAGATCCGGGTTGGACACGATGCCCGACACGATGGCGGCGAACGCTGCGTCGATATCGGCATCGGTGGCCTCGCTGCGCCAGCCGATGACGGCCGGCGTCGGCGGGTCGTGGCGCGGACCGGAGGCCTCGGGATCAGATGCCGACTGATCGTTGGCGGACACCGGCTGAACGGGGCCGTCCGCACTACTCGTGTCGTGCGACGGCGACGGGTCGCCGCCGTCCGGCGACAGATCGGGAGCCGGCGACGAAGCGTCGAGTTGGGGTGCGGACGACGACTGCGGGCGACTTGTCGAGCGCTCGTCCTCGTTGTGCGGGGTGCCTTCTTCTTCTCCATTGGCTCCGGTCACGGCACGCTCGCAGTGACCTTCTCGATGAACTCGACGGACGAGGTGAAGATCAACTCGGCGTCGTGGTCCAGGGTTGCGACGTGGTAGCTGCGTTCCAGCACGATGTCGGTGATGTTCGTCGACGAGACCTCGTCCCGGATCACCTCGGCGTTGACCGGCTCGACGATGTGATCGACTCGCGAATGCATCAGCAGCATCGGTGCGGTCACCTTCGGCAGGTCGGCCCGCACCGTCTTCCAGGCCTGTGACAGCGAATACATGGCCTTGACCGGGATGTATTTGTAGCCCGGCTCGACGACGTCCGGCTTGGCGATGTCGCCGATGATCCCTTGGTAGGCCGGCAACACATAACGCAGCACCGGCAACAGGTACTTGGCGTCCTTGCGCAGGGTCAACACCGACGGGTTCACCAGCACGATGCCGGCCATGGCGTCCGGGTACTGCTCGGCCAGCCGCAAAGTGAGGGTGCCGCCCATAGAGAGCCCACAGACCACCACCGCCCGGCACCGGTCCGTCAGCTCCTGAAGAGCAGCTGAAACCTCGGCGAACCAGTCGTCGAACGTGGTCCGGTTGGCGTCCTGCCACCTGGTGCCGTGCCCCGGCAGCAGCGGAAGCCGCACCGTGTAACCGGCATCCACCAGGTAATCCGCCCACGGCCGCATCGAACCCGGCGCGCCGGGGAACCCATGGCACAACAGCACCCCGACGTCGCCGCCGTCATGGCTGAACGCCGTGAGCCCCTGGTCAGGGCCGGTCTGGGTCATCTCAACTCCTGAGCTTGCGGACATGCGCCACTCCATGGTCGCACGCGTGGCGCCGGGGGCGCCGAGTTGCCCGGCGGCGTACGGTGATCGGAAATCGTTACCCGCGAGCTAAGGGGCCTTCCCGCGTGCTCTACAAAGTGATGAAGTACGTCCTCCTCGGACCGTTTCTTCGGCTGTTCTTTCCCTGCAAGGTCATCGGCGCCGAGTTCATTCCCGCCGAGGGCGGCGCGATCCTGGCCGGCAACCACATCTCGGTGGCCGATTCGTTCTTCACCCCCCTGCACATCAAGCGGCGCGTGACCTACCTGGCCAAGAGCGAGTACTTCACCGAGAAGGGACTGAAGGGCCGGCTCAAGAAGGCGTTCTTCAGTGGGATGGGGCAGGTCCCGGTCGACCGCAGCGGAGCGAGTGCGGCGCGGGCCGCGCTGGACACCGGTATCCGACTCCTCAACGAGGGTCACGTGCTGGGCATCTACCCGGAGGGCACCCGCTCGCCGGACGGACGGCTCTACAAGGGCAAGACCGGTGTGGCACGGATGGCGTTGGAAGCCGGCGTGCCGGTGGTGCCGCTGGTGATGATCGGCACCGACAAGGTGAACCCGATCGGGTCCAAGATCTGGCGGCCGCACCGCATCACGATGATCATCGCCCGGCCGCTGGACTTCTCGCGCTACGAGGGCATGGCCGGCGACAGGTTCGTCGAGCGGTCGATGACCGACGAGATCATGTACCGGCTGATGGAACTGGGCAACCAGGAGTACGTCGACGTGTACGCCGCCAAGGTGAAGGCCGAAGCGGAGGCGGCGGCGTCGGGTGCGGCCCCGGTCACCCAGGTGGGACGCGGCCCGGGCACCGTCACCCGGCTTCCCGGCACCAAGGCCGGCTGAGTCCGCATTGGTCCGCCCTCAACCGAGCGGCCCCGTCGCGCGGTACTTCTACGACTGCGAGTTCATCGAGGACGGTCGGACGATCGAGCTGATCTCGATCGGGGTGATCGCCCAGGACGGACGCGAGTTCTACGCGGTGTCCACCGAGTTCGACCCGGGTCGGGCCAACCCCTGGGTCCGCCGGCACGTGCTGGACAAGTTGCCCTCGCCCGCCGACAAGGCCTGGCGTTCCAGAACGACGATCCGGGACGAGCTGTACGCCTTCCTCAGCGCCCCGCACCTGCCCATCGAACTGTGGGCGTGGTTCGCGGCCTACGACCATGTGGTGCTGGCCCAGCTGTGGGGCACCATGCCGGACCTGCCCAGGGACGTCCCCAGGTTGACCCGGGAGATCAGGCAGCACTGGGAGGCGGCCGGTTGCCCGCCGATCCCCGGGCCGGGCACCGACCGTCACGATGCACTGGCCGACGCCCGCCTGGCCTACGCCAGGTGGCAGGTCGCCCAGGACGTGATCGACGCCCGGGCCGCCCAGTGAGTTGAGCTGGCGGGTCTCCTGCGTCGCCCCGACTGAGCTGTCTGGCGGGTCTCCTGCGTCGCCCCGACTGAGCTGTCTGGCGGGTCTCCTGCGTCGCCCCGACTAGGCTGTCCCGCGTGAACTGGACCATCGACATACCGGCCGACATTTTGCCCAGTCTGCCGCCGCTCCCGCCGAGCCTGCGGACCAGGTTGGACGACGCACTTGCCCGGCCGGCCGCACAGCAGCCGGAGTGGCCCGATCCCGAGCAGGTGCTCGCCATCCGGGCCGTGCTGGAGGCGGTGCCGCCGGTGACGGTGCCGGGCGAGGTCGACAATCTGTCCGAGCAGTTGGCCGCGGTCGCCCGCGGCGAGGCGTTCCTGCTGCAGGGCGGCGATTGTGCGGAGACCTACGTCGACAACACGGAGCCGCACATCCGCGGCAACATCCGCACCCTGCTGCAGATGGCCGTGGTGTTGACCTACGGCGCGTCGATGCCGGTGGTCAAGGTGGCGCGGATCGCCGGCCAGTACGCCAAGCCCCGCTCGTCGGCGCTGGACTCGCTGGGACTGCCGTCCTACCGCGGCGACATCATCAACTCGCTGGCCACCACCCCGGAGGCCCGGGTCGCCGATCCCTCCCGGATGGTTCGTGCGTACGCCAACTCCTCGGCCGCGATGAACCTGGTCCGCGCGGTCACCAGCACCGGGATGGGCGACCTCGCACGGGTCCACGAGTGGAACCAGGAGTTCGTCCTCACCTCCCGGGCCGGCGAGCGGTACGAGCGGGTGGCCGGCGAGATCGACCGGGCGATGCGGTTCATGTCTGCCTGCGGCGTCGACTCGCACAGCCTGCACCAGGTCGACATCTTCGCCTCGCACGAGGCGTTGCTGCTCGACTACGAGCGGGCGATGCTGCGATTGGACACCCGGCACGATGAGCCACGGCTCTACGACCTCTCCGGTCACTTCCTCTGGGTGGGGGAGCGGACCCGGCAGCTCGACGGCGCGCACATCGCGTTCGCCCAGCTGCTGTCGAACCCGATCGGCCTCAAGATCGGTCCGACCACCACGCCGGAGCAAGCGGTGGAGTACGTCGAACTGCTCGACCCGCGCAACCAACCCGGTCGGCTGACGCTGATCTCCCGGATGGGCAACGGCAACGTCCGTGACGTCCTGCCGCCGATCATCGAGAAGGTGCAGGCGTCCGGGCACCAGGTGATCTGGCAGTGCGACCCCATGCATGGCAACACCCATGAGTCGTCCACCGGCTACAAGACGCGGCATTTCGACCGCATCGTCGACGAGGTGCAGGGCTTCTTCGAGGTGCACCACGAGCTGGGCACCCACCCGGGCGGCATTCACGTCGAGCTGACCGGTGAGGACGTCACCGAATGCCTCGGCGGCGCGCAGGAAATTTCCGACGCCGACCTCGCCGGTCGTTACGAGACCGCCTGCGACCCGCGGTTGAACACCCAGCAGTCGCTGGAGTTGGCCTTCCTGGTGGCAGAAATGCTGCGGGGCTGAGAGCTCGCCTCCCGACCCGATCCCCGATCCAAACCCGTAACCCGAAACCCGAAGTCGACGGCGAAGGCCAAGTGACGTACGGGGCCTGATCATCGTCCATGACGCCGGTGCACTCCCGCATGCTGGGAAACGTTCGGTGTTTCGTGAGAATCACTGGCAGGCTTGAGGCATGACACTTCCCACCCGCAGGCTCGGACCGATCGAGGTCGGCGCCGTCGGTCTCGGCTGCATGAGCTTCGGCGGCTCCTACGGCGATGCCGGCGCGTTCGACGTCGACGCGGTGATCAACCGGGCACTCGATCTCGGGGTGACGCTGTTGGACACCGCCGATGCCTACGGCGCCAGTGAGGCCGCGGTCGGCGCGGCGATCCGGTCCCGCCGGGACGAGGTCGTCCTGGCGACCAAGTTCGGGATCGTCTCCGGACCGCAGGCCGGTCAACCTGCCGTGGTCGACGGCCGGCCCGAGTACGTGCGAGCAGCCGTGGAGGCCTCGCTCGGCAGGTTGGGCATCGATCACATCGACCTGTACTACCAGCACCGCGCGGATCTGAACGTTCCGATCGAAGACACCGTCGGCGCCATGGCAGAGCTCGTCGAGCAGGGCAAGGTTCGTTACCTGGGCCTTTCCGAGGCGTCCGTCGACACCATCCGAAGGGCTGTTGCCGTCCATCCGATCGCCGCGCTGCAGAGTGAATGGTCCCTGTGGAGCAGGGATCTCGAGCACGAGATCGTTCCGGTCTGCCGGGAACTGGGAATCGGCATCGTCCCATTCAGCCCGCTGGGTCGCGGATTTCTGACCGGCGCGATCACCTCGACCGACAGTCTTTCGGCCGGCGACATGCGGCACACCCAACCGAGATTCGCCGACGACGCCTTCGCGGCGAACCTGGCCACGGTCGACACGGTCCGGGAGGTTGCCGCCGCCCACGGGGTGACACCCGGCCAGGTGGCGTTGGCCTGGGTGTTGGCCAGAGGTGGGGACGTGGTGCCGATTCCGGGCACCAAGCGGGTGAGCTACCTCGAGGAGAACGTGGGCGCGGCGGAGATCGCTCTGACCGCAGAGGATCTCGCCCGGCTCGAAGGGCTGTCGGCGGTCGGCGAGCGGGCCGTCGATCCTTCCTGGGTCAATCGGAGTACGCCGCCGCCCGCCCGGTGACCGCGCGCCTTCCGGTCAACGCCAGGTACCGCTCGCGCCAGGTCGCAGACTCCGGTACCGGCAGGAGGTCTCGGTAGATCCCGAACGATCGCCACATGTCCGAGGTCGGCTCGGTGCCCTCGTACATCGCCCTGGCCAGCTCCTCGCCGAGCCGGAACGAAGAGCCGATGTGCACGGCGACGTCGTGAGCCGACAGAGTCCTGGCGATGTTGAGCTGCCAGAAGTAGTCCGACGCCGCGACGTCGCCGAACGAGCAGTGCACTGTTGCGTCCGGATCGGTCACCCCGCGGGCGGACCCGGCGGCCTCGGCCGAGATCCGGGCGACGGCGTCGGCCGGGTCAGCGCCCAGCAGATCTCCGTCGAACCGGTGCCTTCCGACCTCGTCCATCGTCCGGCCGGCCAGCATGGCCGGCACCCAGGCGTTGTCGTACGCGTAGTGGTTGATCGCCTGCCGCAACGGAGTCGGGACGTCCGCGCCGGGCATGTCGAAGATCGGCGGCAGCACCGTCGACCACTGTTGATCAGCGATGGTCGAAAAGACCTCGACCGCCGCCCGATCGGCCATCAGGAAGACCTCTGCCTCGTGGATCACGGTGCACGCTCCTACTCTGGACGGTGGTGTCGAATCCGACCCTAGGATCAGATCCGGTCAGATCCTGTCCGCCACCGGAGTCGCGACGGAGGCAGCATCAGTGGGAAACCCCGGACCGCAGGTCGCCAGAGAACCCGGGTTGCCGCAGCGGGTGACGATCTACGAGGTCGGTGCCAGGGATGGCCTGCAGAACGAGGACGTCTCGGTGTCCGTCGAGGTCAAAGCGGAGTTCATCGCCCGTCTCGCGGCCGCCGGACTACGCACCATCGAGGCGACCAGCATGGTCCGGCCGTCCTGGGTGCCGCAGTTGGCCGACGCAGAGGAGCTGCTCGACCGCCTCGACCTGGCCGGTGAGATCCGTTATCCCGTACTGGTTCCCAACGAGCGGGGGTTGGAACGGGCGCTCGCGCACGGCGTGCGGGAGGTCGCCGTGTTCGCCAGCGCCACCGAGACATTCGCCAGGAAGAACCTCAACCGGAGCCTGGCCGAGTCGATGGCGATGATCGGGCCGGTGGTCACCGGCGCGGTGGCGGCGGGGCTGACGGTGCGCGGGTACGTGTCGATGTGCTTCGGGGACCCCTGGGAGGGCGCTGTGCCGGTGGGCCAGGTCGTGGACGTCGGCACCGAACTGCTGGAACTGGGTTGCGACGAACTGTCTCTTGGCGACACCATCGGGGTCGGCACGGCCGGCCAGGTGACCGGCCTGCTGGGGGCCTTCGAAGCCGCCGGGGTCGGCCCGGATCGGCTCGCGATGCATTTCCACGACACCTACGGCCAGGCGCTGGCCAACACCCTGTCGGCGTTGCGCGGCGGCATCACCGTGATCGACGCCTCGGCCGGTGGTCTCGGCGGCTGCCCGTTCGCCAAGAACGCCACCGGCAATCTGGCCACCGAGGATCTGGTCTGGATGCTCACCGGTCTGGGCATCGAGACCGGCGTGGACCTCGAGAAGCTGGTCGACACCTCACGGTGGATGGCCGGCCACTTGGGCCGTCCGTCACCGTCCAGGGTGGTCCAGGCGCTGTCCTGAGGATCGCACGGCAGTGGCCGGGGCCATCGGGGTCTACGGCGGCTGCGCGGATCGGTCAGGGAAAGGCCGATGCTGACACCGTCCCGCCCGGTGCGACCCGGCCGCCGGCCCGCGGCGACTGATCCCAGATCGTCGAGTCGTCGGAACCGCTGAAGAAGGCGCTGACGCTCAGTTGCAGACCCAGCTTCTCCAGTTTCTTCCTGGCCTGATCGACCCTGTCATCGACGAGATCCGGCACCTGCACGGCGTTCGACGGGACGATGAAGATCTTGGCATTGTTCGGATCCACCATTGCCCCTGGACCGGGGTCGGTACGCAGGATGTCGCCGGCATCGATGTCGGCGTCGAACGCCGGATCGCCGACGGTGACGGTGAACCCGGCCTTCTCCAGGTCCTTGACGGCGTCCTTGGTCTGCTTGCCCCGGACGTCGGGGACGGGCAGCGCATCGGCAATCCGCAGCGCCACTTCGGTGCCGCGCGGCACCGACGTCCCCACTCCGGGTGTGGTGCCCAGTACCGTGCCGGGCGCGACGGAGGTGTCGAAGACGCGTTGCTCCTCGGCCAGCGTGAACCCGTCGACGACCAGCTTGTTCGCCGCGTCCTCCGGCGACTTGCCGGTGACGTCCGGAACCTTGACCGGCGCCGGCCCGCCGGAGAGCACCAGCGTGACGGGCGCGCTGACCAGCAGTGGGGTCCCGGCGACCGGGTCGGTGCGCAGCACGGCGCCGGCCGGCACCACGTCGTCGAACGCGGGTGTCGACCCGACGACGGCCGTCAGGTCGGCGGCGGTCAGCGCGGCGGTTGCCGCCGTCCGGTCGGTGCCGGGAGCGATGTCGGGCACCTCCGGCCGGCCGCTGGACACCAGCAACTCGACCGTCGAGCCACGCAACTGCTCGGTGCCGGCGGCCGGATCCGACCGGGCCACCCTGCCGGCGGCGATGTCGTTGTGGTGCTCGACGGTGACCCGCGGCACCAGTCCGGCGTCCCGGACCAGGGTTTCGGCCTGCGCCTGCGACAGGCCGACGGCGGGCGGGGTGGCCGCCCACCGGCCGCCCAGCCACCAGCCACCGGCGGCGGCGGCCAACCCGAGCAGCAGCACCACCAGGATCGCGATCAACCAGCGGCGGCGCTTGAGCTGGCGCAAGCCGACGGTGGGCGACCTGGCCGGCACCGGTGGATGGGTCTGGGCCTGGGTCGGGTGTGGTGGGTCGGCCACCGAGACCGGACCGTCGCCGGCGGCAAGCATCCGGGTGTCGCCGGGGCCGACCTGCGGCCCGGCGACCGGCGGGGCGTAGACGGGTGGCGCGGGCGCCGCGGTGGGGTTGGGCAGCCGGTGAGGGACCGGCACCTGCACCCGCTGCAGACCCAGTTGCGAGCGGATCCCGACCAGCGCCGCCAGGAAGGCGGAGGCATCCCGCGGTCGTTGCGCCGGATCCCGCCGGGTGGCCGCGAAGATCAGATCGTCGAGCGCATCCGGGGTGCCCAACGCCCGGTCGGCGGGCCGCGGGACGTCGGAGTGCACATGCTGGTAGGCCACCGACATCGGCGTGTCACCGCTGAAAGGTGTTTCCCCGGTGAGCATCTCGTACGCCACGACGCCGGCGGCGTAGACATCGGACCGGGCGTCGGCGGCGCCGGTGGCGACCTGTTCGGGGGAGAGGTACGCGACCGTCCCGAGGATCACGTTGCCGGTGGCCATGGTCTGCGAACTCACCGCCCTGACCAGTCCGAAGTCGGCGATCTTCACGGCACCCTGCGAAGAAATCAGTACGTTCTCGGGTTTGACGTCGCGATGCACGAGTCCGGCCGCATGCGCGGCGCCGAGTGCCGCCAGCAGCGGTTCGAGGATCGACATGGTCACCGGCACCGACAGCGGAGCCGACTCGCGCAGCAGGTCCCGCAGGGTTCCGCCGTCGACCAGTTCCATCACCAGGAAGACCAGATCGCCGTCCCGGCCCTGGTCGTACACCGCGACGACGCCGGAGTGCCCGAGGGACGCCGCCAGCCGGGCCTCCCGCTCGAAACGGCTCAGAAACGCCGGGTCGGAGACGAACTGCGGGCTCATCACCTTGATCGCGACCGGCCGGTCGAGCCTGGTGTCCACCCCGCGGTAGACGGTGGACATGCCGCCCCTGGCGATCATTCCGCCCAGCCGGTACCGCCCCTCGAGCACGGTGCCGCTCGTCAGGGCGGCGTAGGGGTCCACAACGAGCGATTCTAGGTGCCCGAACCGGCGACCCCGGCTTCCGTGAATTCCGTTGACTGTCCGTTTCGTCCGGAGTATCCACAGGACATGCTGGCGATCCGAGCGGGGCAGATGTTCGACGGCGAGCGATTCACCGACGGCCGGGTCACGGTGCTGTTGGACGACGGCCGAGTCCACGCCGTCGAATCTGGGTGGCCCGACCTGCCGGACGCCACCCAGGTGATCGACCACCCGGACGACACCGTGCTGCCCGGGTTGATCGACACCCACGCGCACCTGGTCTGCGACAGCGACGAGAACGCGCTGTTACGGATTGCCGGGTACTCGGCAGCCGAACTCGACGTGGTGATCACCGAGGGGCTGCGACGTCAACTGGCGGCCGGCGTGACGACGGTCCGTGACCTCGGGGACCGTGGGTTTTCGGTGTTGGAGCGGCGTGACCGGCAGCGCTCCGGGCAGACGAGCGCGATGGAACCGACCATCCTGGCCGCGGGTCCGCCGCTGACCATTCCGGCCGGACACTGCCATTACATGGGCGGTGAGGTGGCCGGGCGCGCCGAGATCGCCGCCGCCGTCGACGAGCGCGCCGACCGCGGGGTCGACATCGTCAAGGTGATGGCCAGCGGCGGAATGGGCACCCCCGGATCGGACGCGCTGGCGCCGCAATTCTCCTTGGACGACCTGCAATTCCTGGTCGATCGGGCGCATTCCGCCGGGCTCCCGGTCACTGCCCACGCGCATGCACTGGCGGCGGTCCAGATCGCGGTCCGGGCCGGGGTCGACGGGATCGAACACTGCAGCTGCCTGACCGCCAAGGGTGTCGAAGTGCCCGAGGAACTGCTCGCGGACCTTGTCGCCAGGGGGATTTTCGTGGGCGGTTTCATCCCGATGCCGACCATGGACCTGACCAAGGCTCCGCCCGCCATCCAGGAGATGTTGCGGCGGCAGGGGATCACTCCGGAACAGATGTACGCGATCCGGCTGAACTGGCTCGGCGGGCTGTATCGGGCCGGGGTGCGGTTGGTCACCGGCCCGGATTCCGGCATCGGCTCGCTGATCCCGCACGGCTCTGTGCCCAACGCGATCGCTTTCCTGCTCGACGCGGGCGCGAGCGCCACTGACGCACTGGCGGCCGCGACCTCCGTCGCCGCAACTGCCTGCGGTCTCGGCGATCGAAAAGGGCTGCTGCGTCAGGGATTCGACGCCGACATCGTCGTGTCGGCAGGTGACCTGCGGGAGACCACCGGCGCACTCGGCGAACCGAGGTGCGTCGTCCTGGATGGTGCGGTCGTCAGCTGAGCGTCATCGGGGATGGCAGGCTGTCCTGCGTGTCGACTACGCCTACGTTCGTCCCGGTACCCGAGATCGCCGCCCAGCTGGGCATGGTGGTGACCAGGGTGCACCAGCTGATCCGGGAGCAGCAGCTCATCGCCGTCAGGGTGCAGGGCGTGCTCCGGGTGCCCGCCGAGTTCATCGACAACGGCCTGGTGGTCAAGGGTCTGCCCGCCACCATCACCCTGTTGCGCGACGCCGGTTACAACGACGAGGAAATGCTCAACTGGCTGTACGCCGAGGACGATTCGCTGCCAGGCAGCCCGATCCAGGCGTTACGGGAGAACCGCGGCCGCGAGGTGCACCGCCGCGCGCAGGTCGCCGGCTTCTAGCACCACTGTTCCCCGGATCAGAACCGGCGTGCGGTGGCAAGACGGGCGAGCTCGGTCAGCCGCGCCAGTGCGCCCTCGCCGATCACCGGCGCGTCATCGGAACCGCCCAGCGCGGCCAACCCTGTTGCGACCAGCTGACTGATCCGCTGCTCCATCACGTCCGGCGCGCCGCTGCCGGCGATGATCCCGGCGAGCCGGTCGACATCCGCGCCGGGCGTGCCGATCCCGGCGTCCAGTTCCGCCAGCAGCTCACCGGTCAGCGTTTCGCGCGCGGTGGCCAGCAGCAGGGTCCGCTTGCCCTCCACCAGGTCGTCGCCGGCCGGCTTGCCGGTGACCGCAGGATCGCCGTAGACGCCGAGCAGGTCGTCCCGGAGCTGGAAGGCGATGCCGACGTCCGCGCCGTATGACCGCAGCGCCGCGATGGTCGCAGCGGTGCCGTCGGCCAGGGCGGCTCCCAGCTGCAACGGCCGCTCGACGGTGTAGGCCGCCGTCTTGTAGCGGTTGATCCGCAACGCATCCACTTCCTGCTGCGCCGGGTCCGTGGTGGTCGAAGCGGTCACCAGCAGGTCGAGCAGCTGCCCCGACAACACCTCGGTGCGCATCGCCCGCCACACCGGGAGCGCCCGGTCCACGGCGCCGAGGGAGTGAGCTCCCTCGATCACCAGGTCGTCCGCCCACGCCAGGGCCAGGTCGCCGAGCAGGATGGCCGCCGACACGCCGTAGTGCTCCGCGTCGCCGGTCAACCCGGCGTCGGCGTGCACCTTGGCGACCGCGCGGTGCGTCGATGGCCGGCCCCGGCGGCTGTCCGATCTGTCGATGACGTCGTCGTGGATCAGCGCACAGGCCTGGATCAGCTCGAGCGCGGCACCCACCCGATAGATCGCATCGGTCTCGGACGTGTCGTCATCGGATCCGCCGGCGGCCAGCCAGCCGCACCACAGGAACTCGGGGCGCAGCCGCTTGCCGCCCCGCATCACGAACCCGATCAACAGATCCACCGAGTCGCCGAGCCGGGGGTCGATTCCGACGACTTCAGACCGCCGCTGCGCCAGTTCCGCGCCGAGAACGGCCTGCAATCTATCGGGGTCCACCGGCACAGTTTGCGTCAGACCGGTTCACCTCGTCGTGATCGGGCCCCGATAGGCTCCGTGGATGCCAACCGTCCGCGACCGTCTCGCCGCGCCCGGTCCGCATTTCTCGGTCGAGTTCATGCCGCCGCGGAACGACGCGGACGAGGACCTGTTGTGGCGCGCCGTCCGCCGGCTGGAACCGTTGCGGCCGGCGTTTGTGTCAGTCACCTACGGAGCCGGCGGTTCGCACCGCGAGCGGACGATCCGGGTGACCCAGCGGATCGCCGAGGAGACCACCTTGGTGCCGGTCGCGCACCTGACCGCCGTCGGTCATTCGGTGAGCGAACTGCGACAGGTGATCGGCTCCTACGCCGCGGTCGGGGTGGGCAACATCCTGGCACTGCGCGGCGACCCGCCGGGTGATCCGAACGGCGAATGGGTCGCGCACCCGCAGGGCCTGGAATACACCAGCGACCTGGTGAAGCTGGCGCGCTCGCTGGGCAATTTCTCGGTCGGGGTCGCCGCCTACCCCGACAAGCACCCGCGCTCGGTCGATGTCGAATCGGACACCCGGTTCCTGGTGGCCAAGATCCGGGCCGGCGCCGATTACGCGATCACCCAGATGCTGTTCTCTGCCGACGACTACTTCCGGCTCCGCGACCGGCTCGCCGCGGCCGGAGTCGACATTCCGCTGCTGCCCGGCATCATGCCCGTCACCTCGTACGGGCGGTTGATGCGGATTCAGGAACTGTCCGGCCAACCGATCCCGGCCGACCTGGCCGACGAACTGAAAGCCGTCGCCGACGACCCGGATGCCGGCCGCGCGGTCGGGATGGACCACGCCGTGCGGATGAGTGAGCAGCTGCTCGCGCAGGGCGCACCGTGCCTGCACTTCTACACCTTCAACCGCTCGAAGGCGACGATCGAGGTGCTCACCGCTCTGGGTATGGCACCGGTGTTGCGGCGCTGATGAGCGTGGACCTGTCCACGCCGGAGGGTGCCTTCGGTATTGCCTCGCTGGTCCTGCTTCTCGCCCTGATCGCCGTCCGGCTCTCCCGCCGGATCGGGATGCCGTCGCTGCTGCTGTATCTCGGCATCGGCCTGGTGCTGGGCATCGACGCCTTCGGTCTGGACCTGACCAACGCACTGCTCACCGAGCAACTGGGTTTCGTCGCCCTGGTCTTCATCCTGGCCGAGGGTGGTCTGACCACCAGGTGGGAGAACGTCCGTCCGGCACTGGGTCTGGGCATCTCGTTGGCCACCGTGTCGGTGGTGGTGTCGATCGCCGTGGCCGGCCTCGGGGTGCACCTGCTGCTCGGCTACGACTGGCGCATCTCGTTGCTCTGGGGTGCCGTGCTGTCCAGCACCGACGCTGCCGCGGTGTTCTCGGTGCTCCGCGGTGTCGGGGTGAAACCGCGGCTGTCCGCGGCCCTGGAACTGGAGTCCGGGCTGAACGACGCGCCGGTGGTGATCGCGGTGCTGCTGCTGGCCGGCACCACCGAGATCACCTGGATCGACCCGCTGCTGGTGGTCTACGAGCTGATCGCCGGGGCGATCATCGGCGGCGCCATCGGGTTCGCCGGCGCCGTGTTGCTGCGCCGGGAGGCGTTGCCGGCCGCCGGGCTCTACCCACTGGCGACCATCGCGCTGATCGGCGGCGCCTATGCGGTGGGGGTGTTCGCGCACGCCTCCGGCTTCCTGGCCGTCTACGTGGCCGCCGTCATCCTGGGCAACTCCCGGCTGCCGCACCGCGCCTCGACCCTCTCGTTCGCCGAGGGCCTCGGCTGGATCGCCCAGATCGGCCTGTTCGTCATGCTCGGGTTGTACGTCGACCCGAGCCGGCTGCCGGCCGCGCTGCTGCCTGGGATCGCGATCGGGTTGATCGTGCTGCTGGTCGCGCGGCCGATCTCGGTCTTCGCAGCGGCGTTGCCGTTCCGGCTGCCCTGGCGGGAACAGGCGTTCCTGTCCTGGTCCGGGTTGCGCGGTGCGGTGCCGATCGTGCTGGCGATGATCCCGTTGATGTCGGGCGTGCCGGACGCGCTGTTCCTGCTCGACGTGATCGTCGTGGTGGTCGTCATCTACACCCTGCTGCAGGGCACGACGCTGCCCTGGGTGGCCCGCAAGCTGGGGGTCATCCAGTCCGGCCAGGCAGAGGAGGTGCAGGTCGAGGCAGCGCCGCTGGACGAGATGAACGCGCACGTCCTGCAGGTGACGATCCCGGAGAACTCCAAGATGCACGGCGTCTACGTCTCCCAACTGCGGCTGCCCGCGCCGTCGACCATCGGGCTGCTGCTGCGGGACGGCGAACCGGTGACGGTGAATCCCAACGTCCGCCTGCAGTCCGGCGATCAGCTGCTGATCGTCGCCCCGGAGCGGGTCAGGGCGGCGACCGAGCGCCGATTGCGGGCGATCGGCCGCGGCGGAGCCCTGGCCATGTGGTTCGGCGAACGGGGCGAGGCCATCGACTGAAATCCGGACGGCCGAGGCACCGGCGGTCGGCGGGCGGTCCGAGATTTGGGAGACTTGTCCGGTGACCGACAGCCCCGACGAACCCGCACCCCCGCAGCCAGAGGCAGCGGCGCCGACCACCGAGCCGGTTCCGCAGAAGCCCAAGCGGGTTGCGTTGCTGGCCGTCATCGCGGCCACTGTCGTCATCCTCGACCTGCTGACCAAGATCATCATCGTGGCGACGGTGACCCCCGGCGAGTCGGTGCGGCTGCTCGGCGGCCTTGTCTATTTCTCGCTGATCCGCAATCCGGGTGCCGCCTTCTCGATGGCCACCGGCATGACCTGGTTGCTGGCCCTGGTGGCGATCGCCGTGGTCATCGTGATCATCAGGATGGCCCCGAAACTGCGCTCCACTCCGTGGGCGGTGTCGCTCGGGCTGGTGCTGGGTGGGGCGCTGGGCAACCTGATCGACCGGATCTTCCGCTCGCCCGGATTCCTGCAGGGGCACGTGGTCGACTTCGTGTCGGTGTTCGGTCCGAACGCGGAGTACTTCCCGATCTTCAACGTGGCCGACTCGGCGATCACCATCGGCGGGATCAGCCTGGTGATCACCGCGCTGTTGGGTATCGACTTCGACGGCACCAGCACCCGCAAGCCCAAGAAGGACGCCAAGGACGACAGTGCCTGAGGTCAGGCGGCTGCCGGTACCGGGCGGCCTGAGCGGAATGCGGGTCGACGCCGGGCTGGCCAAACTGCTCGGTCTGAGCCGGACGACGGTGGCCACCATGGTCGATTCCGGCGCGGTGCTCGTCGACGGGCATCCGGTCATCCGGTCCGCGAAGCTGGTCGAGGACAGCTGGCTGGAGGTCACCCTGCCGGAGCCGGAGCGGCCTTCGGTGGTGGAGGCTCAGCAGGTCGACGGCCTGACGATCCTCTACCGGGACGCCGACATCGTGGTGGTGGACAAGCCGGTCGGTGTTGCCGCCCACCCGAGCCCGGGGTGGACCGGTCCGACCGTCCTCGGCGCACTGGCCGGGCAGGGGATCTGGACCAGCACCTCCGGTGCGCAGGAACGCCAGGGGATCGTGCACCGGCTCGATGTCGGGACCACCGGGGTGATGGTGGTGGCGCTCAGCGAACGCGCCTACTCGGTGCTCAAGGACGCCTTTCGCGACCGGACCGTCGAGAAGATCTACCACGCGGTGGTGCAGGGGCACCCGGATCCGAGCTCGGGCACGATCGACGCCCCGATCGGCCGGCACCCCTCGTCGGACTGGAAGTTCGCCGTGGTGGCCGGCGGTCGGGAGAGCGTCACCCACTACGAGACGCTGGAGGCCTTCCCGTCGGCCAGCCTGCTGCAGGTTCATCTCGAGACCGGCCGGACCCACCAGATCCGGGTGCACTTCTCGGCCATGCGGCATCCCTGTGTCGGTGACCGCACCTACGGCGCCGATCCCACCCTGGCTGCCCGGCTGGGCCTGACCCGGCAGTGGCTGCACGCACGGTCGCTGGCGTTCGCGCATCCGGCCGACGGCCGCTGGGTCGAGTTCACCAGCCCCTACCCGGCCGACCTTGCACACGCGCTCGAGGTGCTCGCACGCTAGGTTTTCCGGCATGACTTTCTCCGCATCGACCCCACTTCGTCAGCGCCCGGCCTACCGGGCCCTTGAGCAGCACTACGCGGCCATCAAGGACGAGCAGCTCAAGGACCTGTTTGCCGGCGACCCCACCAGGGGAACCGCGCTCACCCTGGAGGCGGAGGGCATCTACCTCGACTATTCCAAGCAGCGGGTGACCGCCGAGACGATCGGCCTGCTGGTCGAGCTGGCCGAGCAGTCCGGCTTGGCCGACCTGCGGGCGGCAATGTTCGGCGGCGAGCACATCAACATCACCGAGGATCGCGCCGTCCTCCATGTCGCGCTGCGGGCACCGGCCGGCGAGGTCATCCAGACCGACGGCGCCGACGTGGTTCCGGACGTGCACGAGGTGCTGGGCCGGATGCGGGCGTTCGCCGACCGGATCCGCTCCGGTGAGTGGAAGGGGCACACCGGCAAGCCGATCCGCAACATCGTCAACATCGGCATCGGCGGCAGCGATCTCGGCCCGGTGATGGCCTACGAAGCGCTCAAGAGCTACAGCGACCGGAACCTGACGTTCCGCTTCGTCTCGAACGTCGACGGCACCGACTTCGCCGAGAAGACACATGACCTCGACCCGGAGGAGACCCTGTTCATCGTCTCGTCCAAGACGTTCACCACGCTGGAGACGATGACCAACGCCGGCTCCGCGCGCGACTGGTCGCTCGCCGCGCTGGGCGACGAGGCCGCCGTGGCAAAGCATTTCGTCGCGGTCTCCACCAACGCCGATGCGGTGAGCAAGTTCGGCATCGACACCGACAACATGTTCGGCTTCTGGAACTGGGTGGGTGGCCGGTACTCGATGGAGTCGGCGATCGGCCTTTCCACGATGCTGGCGATCGGCCCGGACAACTTCGAGCAGCTGCTGGCCGGCTCGCACGCCATCGATCAGCACTTCCTGAACACGCCGCTGGAGCAGAACCTGCCGGTGCTGATGGGTCTGCTGACCTTCTGGTACACCGGCTTTTTCGGGTCGCAGACCCAGGCCGTGCTGCCGTACGACCAGTACCTGCTGCGGTTCCCGGCCTACCTGCAGCAGCTCACCATGGAGTCCAACGGCAAGTCCGTCTCGCTCGACGGCAAGCCGGTCGACTACAGCACCTGCCCGGTCTACTGGGGCGAGCCGGGCACGAACGGCCAGCACTCCTTCTACCAGCTGATCCACCAGGGCACGCTGACCATCCCGGTGGACTTCATCGCGTTCGCGCACTCGCTCAACCCGCTCGGCGACCACCACGACTACCTGACCTCCAACGTCTTCGCCCAGGGTGAGGCACTGGCATTCGGCAAGACCGCCGACCAGGTGCGTGCCGAGGGCACCGCGGAGAACCTGGTGCCGTTCAAGGTGTTCGAGGGCAACCACCCGTCGTCGACGTTCCTGATCGACACCCTGACCCCGTACGTGCTGGGCCAACTCGTCGCGCTGTACGAGCACAGCGTGTTCACCCAGGGCGCCATCTGGTCCATCGGCTCGTTCGACCAGTGGGGCGTCGAACTGGGCAAGCAGTTGGCGCAGCGGGTGATCCCGGAGCTGCAGTCGGCCGACGACCCGGACCTGCAGCACGACAGCTCGACCAACGAGCTGATCCGTCGGTACCGGGCGGCCCGCAAGGGCTGACCCGCCGAGATGCGCTTTGCCGTGGCTTGGGTAGCGTTCCCGGCGTGAGCGAAGCGACCCCGAAGGCACCCAGGGCACGAGCATCGAAAGCATCGACTGCCACCACCGACAAGGCACCGGCCGCCAAGCGTGCGCCGGCCAGGCGACCGGCCACCAGGAAGCTGCCGGAACCGCCCAAGACCGTGCCGCCGACCTCCGGTGCCAGGGGGCTTGGCCGCATCCCGGTGGCCGACGTCTTCCCGATCGTGGACAACGGCAACCGGCCGGCGAAGTCGGTGGTGGGCGAGGAATTCGACATCACCGCCTCGGTGTACCGGGAGGGGCACGACGCGGTGAACGCGAACGTGGTGCTCACCGACCCGACCGGCGCCACCAGCTATCTGCCGATGACCTGCAGCAACCCGGGTTTGGACTTCTGGCAGGTCACCGTCAGCGCGCCGACCACCGGTCGCTGGTCGTTCCGGGTGGAGGGCTGGTCCGACCCGTACGGCACCTGGCACCACGACGCGGCGATCAAGATCGCGGCCGACGTGGACACCGAGATGATGCTCGAAGAGGGCGCCCTTGTCCTGGAGCGGGCGGTCTCCTCCGTCGAGCGGACACCGGAGCAGGCCGCTGTGCTCACCGATGCGATCGGCAAACTGCGGGACCGCTCGCACTCGCCGGGAAACCGGTTGGGAGCAGGGGTTTCGCATGCCGTTGAGGCCGAACTCGCGGCGCGGCCGCTGCGTGACTACGTCACTCCGAGCCCGGACTACCCGTGGTTGGTCGAGCGGGAGCGGGCGCTCTACGGCGCCTGGTACGAGTTCTTCCCGCGGTCGGAGGGCTGCGAGCTCGACCCGAACACCGGGCTGTGGAAGTCCGGCACCTTCGCGACCGCCGCCGAGCGGCTGCCGGCCGTCGCGGGAATGGGTTTCGACGTCATCTACCTGACGCCGATCCACCCGATCGGCACGATCAACCGAAAGGGCCCCAACAACTCGCTGATCACCGACGAGCACGATCCGGGTTCGCCGTACGCGATCGGATCGGCCGAGGGCGGCCACGATGCGATCCACCCGGAGCTCGGCACCTTCGACGATTTCGACGCCTTTGTCGCCAGGGCCACCGAACTCGGTCTCGAGGTGGCTCTCGACCTGGCCCTGCAGTGCGCGCCCGATCATCCATGGGTGACCACCAATCCCGAGTGGTTCACCACCCGCAACGACGGCACCATCGCGTTCGCGGAGAACCCGCCGAAGAAGTATCAGGACATCTACCCGCTGAACTTCGACAACGACCCCAAGGGCATCTACGCCGAGATCCGCCGGGTGGTGCAGGTCTGGATCGACCACGGGGTCAAGATCTTCCGGGTCGACAACCCGCACACCAAGCCGGTCGAATTCTGGGAGTGGCTGATCGGTGACGTCGCGCTCGACCACCCCGAGGTGATCTGGCTGGCCGAGGCGTTCACCCGGCCCGCGATGATGCACGGACTGGGCAAGATCGGGTTCCAGCAGTCGTACACCTACTACGCCTGGCGCAACGAGAAGTGGGAACTGGAGAGCTACTGCCAGGAACTGGCCCGCGACGCCGCGCCCTACATGCGGCCCAGCTTCTGGCCGACGACGCACGACATCCTGACCCCGTACATGACGAACGGCGGGCGGGCCGCCTGGAAGCTGCGGGCCGCACTGGCCGCGACGCTGGTGCCCACCTACGGGATCTACGCCGGCTACGAACTGATGGAGAACATTCCGCGGCCGGGTGCCCAGGAGCAGATCGACAACGAGAAGTACGAATTCAAGAACCGGCACTGGGAGGACTACGAGGAATACGGCCCCAAGGCCGGCCAGTCGATCGCGCCGTACCTGACGCTGATCAACCGCATCCGCGCCGAGCATCCGTCGCTGCACTGGCTGCGGAACCTGCGGTTCCACAACGCGGAGAACTCCAACGTCATGGTCTTCTCGAAGTCCAGGACCGTCACCGACGGAACCGGGAACACCTGGGACGACACCGTTATCGTGGTCGCGAACCTGAACCCGCACCAGAACGAGGCGACCTGGTTCCACCTCAACATGCCCGACCTCGGTCTCGAATGGGACGATTCGTTCCGGGCACATGATTTGATCACCGGAGCGACCTGGAACTGGTCGCAGCACAACTGGAGCTGGCTCGGCCCGGAGAATGAGCCGGTCCACATCGTGACAGTGAGGCGGTAAATGCCATGACCTACATCGATCCCGCTGCGGAACCGAAGAAGGGCAAAGGGCTCAGCGGGCGGGCGATCGGTGGGCTGGTCATCGCCGCGCTCGTCATCCTGTTCATCGTGGTGAACCGGACACCGACCGAGGTCTCGTTCATCTTCACGACGGTGACCATGTCGCTGTGGATCGCGTTGACCATCGCCGCCGTCGGCGGGTTCATCGCGGGATTCCTGATCGGCCGCAAGAGGTACAGCCGCAAACGCGACTGAGCTGATGGCGCCCGCCGACTTCGTCGTGGGCGACTAGAGTCTGCGTGTGCCCAAGACTCCCGAAGCAGACACCCGAGACGTGCTCACGGGCTGGAGCCTGATCGACGAGACGGACGGGTTCGACGTCGACAACGACGTGCACGACGACCCCGTGCTGGTCGGCCCGGACGGTCAGCCGGTGACCACCTGGCAGGAGGATTATCCGTACGACGTGCGGATGACCCGTCGCGAGTACGAGGTCGCCAAACGGGCCGTGCAGATCGAGCTGCTCAAGTTGCAGGCCTGGGTCAAGGACACCGGGCAGAAGGTGGTGTTGGTCTTCGAGGGCCGGGACGCGGCCGGCAAGGGTGGCACCATCAAACGGTTCACCGAACACCTGAACCCGCGTGGCGCAAGGGTTGTCGCCCTGGAGAAGCCAACAGACCGGGAGCGCGGGCAGTGGTATTTCCAGCGCTACGTCTCGCAGCTGCCCTCGGCCGGCGAGATCGTGCTCTTCGACCGGTCCTGGTATAACCGGGCCGGTGTCGAACGGGTCATGGGTTTCTGCACCGAGGCCGAGTACCTGGAGTTCATGCGGCAGGCGCCGGAATTCGAGCGAATGCTGGTGCGCAGTGGCACCCACCTGTTCAAGTTGTGGTTCTCGGTGACCCAGTCCGAACAGCGGACCAGGTTCATGATCCGGCAGATCGATCCGGTCCGGCGCTGGAAGTTGAGCCCGACAGACCTTGCCTCGCTGGACAAGTGGGATGCCTATGGTGACGCGAAGGAGGCGATGTTCTTCTACACCGACACCGAGTACGCGCCGTGGACCGTGGTGAAGAGCAACGACAAGAAACGCGCCAGGATCAACGCGCTGCGGCACGTGCTGCACACCCTGAACTACACCGGGAAGAACCCCGGTCGGATCGGCGAGACGGACCCGCTGATCGTCGGCCCGGCCTCCGACGTCTACGAGGCGGGCGAGCGCACCGGGCGCATGTTCCCGGTTCTGTAGAAGGTGACAGACAAGCTGGCGGTGCTCTTCGTCCACGGCGTCGGCATCCGGGAGCCCGACTACGCAAGGTCGGCGATCAGGGCGCTGCGCAAGGAGTTTGCCAAGTCCACCAACGATCCGGCGGCCGACGCCGACCTGATCGTGGAGTCCGCCTACTGGGCGCCGGCGGTCGCCGAGCGCGAGGACCGGTTGATGCGCGCGGCCTTTCCCGATCGGGTCGGCGGCTGGTTCGGCGGCCTGAACAACCTGACCCAACGCATCTCGAACGGCTCGAGTGTGGCCATGGTCCCGTTGGCGTTGTCCGGGCTGGTCCGACACGTCCCCGGGATCCCGAAGATCCACTGGCCGACGCTGCGCTGGGCGGTGAGCACGTTCGTCGGCGACATCGTCGCGTACCAGGTCGGCCCGAACAGCAGTGTGGTCTATGACGCGGTGCACGCGTGCGTCGACGAGGCGCTCGCCAGATTGGCGGCCAAGGCACCCGACGCGCCGCTGGTGGTGGTCGCGCACAGCCTGGGCAGCGTGATCGCGTCCGATCATTTCTACGATCTGCACAAGGGTCGTTCGACCGGTGCCACCCCGCTGGAGCGCGGCGAGACCTTCACCTCCTTCTACACGTTGGGCAGTCCGATCGCCCTGTGGATGGAGCGGTACGGGGACTACAGCCGGCCGGTGCAGATTCCGGGCAAGTCCAGTACGGACCCGGTGATCGCCGCGGCCGCGGAATGGATCAACTTCTACGACGCCGACGACGTGCTGGCCTTCCCGTTGAAGGGCCTGTCCGAGCACTACGACAAGGCGGTCGACGAGGACAGGTCGGTCTCGGTCGGCGCCATGCTGATCGGTCTCTCCCCGGTGTCGCACGTCGCCTACTGGAACGACAAGGCGGTCCTGCGGCCGATCGCGAACAGCCTGGCCTGGCTGTGGAACGCCCGCCGTGATCCGCACGTGCGCGCGGCGGGGCGGCACCCATAATTGCGGTGGCCGAGCAGCGATCTAGCATGCTCCGATGGACCCTGAGTCGCTGAACCAGCGGGTGGCTGCGGTGGAGGCCGCCCTGAACCGGTCGGCGGCCCAGCAGGCGGCGCTGAAGCACGAACTCGACCGGCTCGCCGAACATCTCGTCGGCGAGAGCGCGCCGGAGCTGCAGGCGGCGAAGGCCAAGATCCAAACGCTGATCACCCAGGTCGCCCCCGAGCGGCAGGACGTCGTCGTCTACCTCCAGGTGTACTGCCACGTGGTGCGCGTCTGATTCCGGCTGAGCCTCGAGGCGGCGGAACTCACCGGTGGCGGCGCGCCGGGGACAGTCGGTGTTCAGTGATAGAAACGAGCTGCCATGACGACACCCACCGCCGCTGACTCCTTCGTCCATCTGCACGTGCACACCGAGTATTCGATGCTCGACGGCGCGGCGCGGCTGGGCAAGTTGTTCGAGCGCACCGCCGAGATGGGGATGCCCGCGCTGGCGATGACCGACCACGGCAACGTGTTCGGCGCGCACGACTTCTACCGCCAGGCCAGGGCGGCCGGGGTCAACCCGATCATCGGCATGGAGGCCTACCTCACCCCCAACACCTCCCGCTTCGAGCGGACCAGGGTGCGCTGGGCAGACGGCGGTGAAGACGATGTGTCGGGATCGGGGTCGTACACCCACATCACCCTGCTGTCAGAGAACACGACCGGGATGCACAACCTGTTCCGGCTGGCGTCCAGGGCGTCGCTGGAGGGCTTCTTCTACAAGCCGCGCGCCGACCGGGAGCTGCTCGCCGAGTACGCCGAAGGGCTGATCGCCACCACCGGCTGTCCGTCCGGCGAGGTGCAGACCTGGCTGCGGATCGGCAACTACGAAAAGGCAAGAGCCAGCGCGGCGGAATTCCGGGACATCTTCGGCAAGGAGAACTACTTCCTGGAGCTGATGGACCACGGCCTCGGCATCGAGACCAAGGTCCGTGACGGACTGCTCCGCCTTGCCAGGGACCTGCAACTGCCGATGGTCGCCACCAACGACCTGCACTACACCGACGCGTCCGACGCCGACGCGCACGAGGCGTTGCTCTGCGTGCAGTCCGGCAAGACGATGGACGACCCGAACCGGTTCAAGTTCGATGCCCGCGACTTCTACCTCAAATCGCCCGCCGAGATGCGCGCCCTGTGGGACGGCAAGTACCAGCTGCGGGAGGCCTGCGACAACACCCTGCTGATCGCCGAGCGTTGCTCGGTGACCTTCGACGAGTCGGCGTCGTACATGCCGCGGTTCCCGGTGCCGGACGGGGAGACCGAGCAGACCTGGTTCGTCAAGGAGGTGGTCAGGGGGCTCGGCATCCGCTTCCCCGAGGGCATCCCGCCGGAGGTGCAGAAGCAGGCCGACTTCGAGGTCGGCGTCATCACCCAGATGAACTTCCCCGGCTACTTCCTGGTGGTTGCCGACTTCATCAACTGGGCCAAGGACAACGGCATCCGGGTCGGTCCTGGCCGCGGCTCGGGCGCCGGGTCGATGGTCGCCTACGCCATGCGGATCACCGACCTGAACCCGTTGCAACACGGGCTGATCTTCGAGCGGTTCCTCAACCCCGACCGGGTCTCGATGCCCGACTTCGACGTGGATTTCGACGAACGCCGGCGGGGCGACGTGATCCGGTACGTCACCGAGAAGTACGGCGACGACCGGGTCGCGCAGATCGTCACCTACGGCACCATCAAGGCCAAGCAGGCCGTCAAGGACTCCGCCCGGGTGCTGGGCATGCCGTTCTCCGTCGGCGACCGGATCACCAAGGTGATGCCGCCGCCGGTGATGGGCAAGGACATGTCGCTCGCCAAGATGTTCGAGCCCAGCGACCCGCGGTACAACGAGGCCGGCGAGTTCCGGACTCTCGCCGAGACCGACCCGGACGTCAAGCGGGTGGTCGAGATGGCCGTCGGGCTCGAGGGTCTCAAGCGGCAGTGGGGGGTGCATGCCGCCGGCGTCATCATGTCCTCCGACCCGCTGCTCGACCTGATCCCGATCATGAAGCGGGAGCAGGACGGCGCGATCATCACCCAGTTCGACTACCCGACCTGCGAGAAGCTCGGGCTGATCAAGATGGACTTCCTGGGGTTGCGCAACCTCACCATCCTGGATGACGCGGTGGCGAACGTGCTGGCCAACCGCGGCGAAATCGTGGTGCTGGAAGACCTTCCGCTCGACGACCCGAAGGCCTACGAGCTGCTGGCGCGCGGCGACACCCTCGGGGTGTTCCAGCTGGACGGCGGTCCGATGCGGGCGTTGCTGCGCTCGATGAAGCCGGACAATTTCGAGGACATCTCGGCCGTCATCGCGCTGTACCGGCCGGGACCGATGGGCGCCAACGCGCACAACGACTACGCGGACCGCAAGAACAACCGCAAGCCGGTGGTCCCGATCCATCCCGAGCTCGAGACGGCTCTGCTCGAGATCCTCGGTGACACTTACGGTCTCATCGTTTACCAGGAGCAGGTGATGGCGATCGCGCAGCACATCGCCGGTTACTCGCTCGGCCAGGCCGACCTGCTGCGGCGGGCGATGGGCAAGAAGAAGAAGTCCGAGCTGGACGCCCAGTTCGAGAAGTTCTCCGGCGGGATGAAGGAGCGGGGTTATTCAGCGGCGGCGATCAAGACGCTCTGGGACATCCTGCTGCCGTTCTCCGACTACGCGTTCAACAAGGCGCACTCGGCGGCCTACGGCATGCTGTCCTACTGGACGGCCTACCTGAAGGCGAACTACCCGGCCGAGTACATGGCCGCCCTGCTGACCAGCGTCGGTGACGACAAGGACAAGATGGCCATCTACCTGGCCGAATGCCGGTCGATGGGGATCAAGGTGATGGCCCCCGATGTGAACACCTCGGTGCGGGACTTCGCCCCGGTCGGCACCGACATCCGGTTCGGCCTGTCCGCGGTGCGCAACGTCGGCACCGGCGTGGTGGCCTCCATCGTGGCCAGCCGCAAGGACAAGGGCGACTACACCGACTTCTACGACTTCCTGGAGAAGGTCGACCAGGTCGCCTGCAACAAGAAGGTCGTCGAGTCGCTGATCAAGGCCGGCGCCTTCGACACCCTGAACCACCCCCGCAAGGGTCTGCTGATGGAGCACGCCAGGGCCATCGACGAGGTGCTCGGTCTGAAAAAGGCGGAGGCGATCGGCCAGTTCGACCTGTTCGGTGAGATGAGCGTCGAGGAGAAGGGCGACTCGTTCCGCGGCAGCGTGCCGGACACCGAATGGGACACCAAGCTGCGTCTGGGTTTCGAGCGGGAGATGTTGGGGCTCTATGTGTCCGGGCACCCGCTCTCCGGCGTCGAACACATCCTGTCGTCGTTGTCGGACGCCTCGATCCCGGACATCCTGGACGGCACCGTCCCGGACCGCGGGGTGATCACCGTCGGCGGCATCCTCACCGGGCTGCAGCGGCGGCTGACCAAGAAGGGCGATCCGTGGGCGTCGGCAACGCTCGAAGACCTGGCCGGGGGAGTCGAGGTCGCGTTCTTCCCGAAGGTCTACCTGGACTGCGCCCTGCTGCTGGCCGAGGACGCGATCGTGCTGGTGAAGGGCAGGGTCGCCCGGTCCGAGGATCGGCTGTCGCTGCACGCCCAGACGGTGGTGATCCCGGACCTGTCGGTCTCCGGTGACAAAGGTCCGGTGCAGGTCAGCATCGCGGCCGCCCGCTGCACCCCGCCGGTGGTCGACCGGTTGCGCGACGTCCTGCAGGCCCACCCCGGTACGACGGCCGTGCACCTCAAGCTGCTCAACGGCGCCAAGGCGACGACATTGAAGCTCGACGACGGGTTGCGGGTCACACCGACGTCGGCGCTGATGGGAGATCTCAAGGCCCTGCTGGGTGCAGACTGTCTGGCATGATCCGCCCTGGCACCATCCGGCGCAGCGTGCTCGCCGTGCTGGCGGTCTGCGTGCTGGTGGGGATCATTCAGGGCGTCGTCTGGGCGTTCACCGCACCGGGAATCCCGTACAAGGTGTTGGCGGACGGGCGCTTCGGCGCGCTACCCACCACCTCGACCTACCACTTCGTCGACGTCGCGCTGTTCGCGCTGTCCGGCATGGTCATCGGGATCCTTTTGGCGGTCGGTGCCTGGCACCTCCGCGCCGCGCGTGGCTGGCAGATGATCCTGGCCCTGGTCGGCGGCTCACTGCTCGGCGGGATCATCGCCTGGGCGGTGGGTGAGTGGCTCGCCCCCGGTACCGACCCGGCGACGGTCGGTGCGACCGCTGCGGATTCGATCGTCATCGCCCCACCGACCACCGGCACCCTTCTGGTCGTCCTCGCGCAGCCCGCGATGGCGGCTGCGGTCTACACCTTCCTGGTCGCCTGGAACGGCCGCCCGGACCTGGGCACCGGTGTGGATCAGAGTGCTGATGTCGACGACAGTCCGGTTGTCGACGATGGTGCGGTTGTGGACGAGTCAGTCGGCGGGCGGCCGGAAGGCGGCGAACGGGTCGGTCACCCGTAGTTCGTGCAGGGTGAACCGGTACATCGCGGCCGGTCTGCCTCCGCTCGGCCCGGGCGGCGCCGTGGTGCCGGTCGGTTCGAGCATCCCGCGCCTGGTCAGGATGCGCTGCAGGTTGGTCGGATCCACGTCGTGGGCCAGCGCCGTGGAGTACACCCGGCGCAGCTCGGCGATGGTGAACGTCGAGGGAGCAAGGGCGAAACCGATGTTGGTGTACGACAACTTCGCCTGCAGCCGGCGGTGCGCCCGGTCGGCGATCAACCCGTGGTCGAGCGCGGTTTCGGGCAGCTGATCCACCGGGTGCCAGGCGGTGTCCGCCGGTAGCCGGGGATCGGCACCCAGCGGCACCAGTCCGAGAAAACCGGTGGCGACCACCCTGGCGTCCGGCACCCGGTCGGGGTCGGAGAACACGCCGATCTGCTCGAGGTGGGCGACCCGGTCCAGGTCGACCTTCTCGGCGAGTTGCCGGGACGCGGAAGTGTCGACGTCCTCGTCGGTGAGCACCAGACCACCTGGCAGCGCCCATTTGCCGGCGGCCGGCTCACGGGCCCGTTGCCACAGCAGAACCTGCAGGCACACCCGTCCCGCCGCATCCGGCCGGACTGTGAAAACGGCCACCAGGACCTCGACGTGAGTGTCCTGGAGATGACCGGGAGGTGACGACCTGATACGATTGGGCACGTTATCGATTGTAAGTCGAAAACCTCGCCCTCGCCACCACGGCACCGGGGCGGACGCCAGGAGGACACCATGACCGCACCGACACTGAATTCGTCGCTGAACTTCGCCGAGTGGGCGAGCGAGGTCCACGCGCTCGCCGCCGAACGCGACGCGGTCATCCTGGCGCACAACTATCAGGTGCCCGAGATCCAGGACGTCGCCCATCACGTCGGTGATTCGCTCGCCCTGAGCCGGATCGCGGCAACGGCCCCGCAGTCGACGATCGTCTTCTGCGGCGTGCACTTCATGGCGGAGACCGCGAAGATCCTGTCCCCGGACAAGACGGTGCTGATCCCGGACGCCGCGGCCGGCTGCTCGCTGGCCGATTCGCTGACCGCGGACCAGTTGCGCGCCTGGAAGGCGGAGAATCCCGGCGCCGTGGTGGTCTCGTACGTGAACACCACCGCCGAGGTCAAGGCGGAGACCGACATCTGCTGCACCTCCTCGAATGCCGTCGAGGTCGTCCGGTCGATCCCGGCCGACACCCCGGTCCTGTTCGGCCCGGACCAGTTCCTCGGTGCGCACGTGCGCCGGGTGCTCGGCCGGGACAACATCTCGGTGTGGGGCGGCGAGTGCCACGTGCACGCCGGGATCAACGGCGGCCAGTTGACGGCCCAGGCCGCGGCGAATCCGGACGCCGACCTGTACATCCATCCCGAGTGCGGCTGCGCGACCAGCGCCCTTTACCTGGCCACCGCCGGCGCGGTGCCCGCCGAGCGGGTGAAGATCCTGTCCACCGGCGAGATGGTGGACGCGGCCCGGATCAGCAAGTCCAGGCAGGTGCTGGTGGCCACCGAGATCGGCATGATCCACCAACTGCGCAAGGCCGCACCGGGTGTCGAGTTCAAGGCGGTCAACGACCGGGCGTCCTGCAAGTACATGAAGATGATCACTCCGGACAAGTTGCTGCGCTCGCTCCGGGAGATGCGTGACGAGGTGGTCGTCGATCCGGACATCGCCGCGCGCGCCAGGGGCGCCGTCGAGCGAATGATCGCCATCGGCCAGAGCGGCGGTGGAGAGTGACCTCGCTCAGCGTGGCCGCGGGCACGCTGCTGCCCGCCTGGGAGGCCAGCGCCGACGTCGTCGTTGTCGGGACCGGTGTGGCCGGGCTGACCGCGGCGCTGAACACGGCGTCCGCGGGATTGTCGGTGCTGCTGATCACCAAGGGCCGGCCCGAGGAGGCCAGTACCCAGTGGGCGCAGGGCGGCGTCGCCGTCGTTCGTGACGAGCGCGACCCTGGCGACTCCATCCAGACCCACATCGACGACACCCTGGTCGCCGGCGCCGGTCTGTCGGACCCCGTCGCGGTCGAGCTGATCCTCACCGAGGGTCCGGCCGCCGTGCAGCGACTGATCGATCGGGGCGCGTTGTTCGATGCCGGTCCGGACGGTCTGCTGCGCACCCGGGAGGGTGGTCATTCCGCCAACCGGGTCATCCATGCGGGCGGCGACGCTACCGGCGCCGAGATCGAGCGGGCGTTACTGGCCGTTCCCGGACTGCCGTCCGTGCTGGCCGGTCACCAGGCGCTGGACGTCGTCCTGGACGGCACCGGGCGGGCCCGCGGGCTCTCGGTGCTCGGACCGGACGGCCGGGTCGGGCTGATCCGCAGCGGCGCCGTCGTGTTGGCCACCGGTGGATCCGGGCACCTGTACGCCGCCACCACCAACCCCGGGGTCGCCACCGGCGACGGGCTGGCGATGGCCCTGCGGGCCGGTGCGGCGCTGGCCGACACCGAGTTCATGCAGTTCCACCCGACCGTGCTCTGGACCGGCCCAGGCGACCTCGGGCACCGGCCTCTGGTCACCGAGGCGGTCCGCGGTGAAGGCGCGGTACTGATCGACGGCGCGGGCGACCGGATCATGCTCGGGGTGCATCCGTTGGCCGACCTGGCACCGCGAGATGTGGTGTCGCTGGCCGTTTCCCGGCGGATGGCCTTGTCACCCGGCGGCATCGGCGACCACGTGTTCCTGGATGCGACCGGCATCGCGCCCGAGGTTTTCGCTCGCCGCTTCCCGACGGTGTCGGCAGCCTGCGCGCTGGCCGGTGTCAACCCCGGCCGCGACCCGATCCCGGTGGCCCCGGCGGCGCACTATCACTGCGGTGGCGTGCTCACCGATCTGGACGGCCGCACCACGGTGCCCGGATTGTTCGCGGTGGGCGAGGTGGCCCGAACCGGCCTGCACGGCGCCAACCGGCTCGCGTCGAACTCCCTGCTCGAGGGACTGGTGATGGGCGAGCGGGCCGCCGCGGCTGTCCGCATCGAACTGGCCCAAGCCACCGCCCGGCCGGCCGAACTGATCCTCACTCCGGTGCCCGGCGCCGACCCTGCCGGACGTTCCGCGGTGCAGGCGACGATGAGCCGCTCGGCCGGCATCGGACGGGATCTGGTCGGGCTGCTGGCCGCCCAGGCCGGCATCCTCGGGCTGGCCTCCCGGCCCGCCGCGACTGCCGATCGGTGGTCGGTGGAGACCGCCAATCTGGCCCTGGCCGCATCGGCGCTGCTGGCGGCCGCCGAGGCGAGGGCCGAATCCCGTGGGTGTCACGTCCGCAACGACCATCCGGACAAGGTGTCCTCCTGGGAGCGGTCGGTGCTGGTCCGCCAGGTCGACGGAGTCATCCGGACCGACGTTGCCGATCTCAGGCCCGCCGTCGCATGGGCCTGACCGAATCGACCCGGCTGGCCATCGCCGCAGCCGGGTTGTCCCCCGACCAGGTCGCCTCGGTGATCGACCTCGCCCTGACCGAGGACCTGCGTGACGGCCCGGACGTCACCACGCTGTCCACCGTCCCGTCCGATCAGCTCAGCCGCGCCGACATCACCCCGCGGCAGGCCGGCGTGCTCGCCGGTGGGCCGGTGGCGTTGGCCGTCTTCGACATGGTGCTGGGGTCGGCCGGCTCCTGCCGGTTGCTCGTCGAGGACGGCGGTGACCTGGTGCCTGGGGAACCCGCGATCAGCCTGACCGGCCCGACGGCCGGCATCCTGACCGCGGAACGGACCGCGCTGAACCTGCTGACCCATCTCTCCGGGATCGCCACCCTCACCAGGGCCTGGGTGGACGCGGTGGCCGGCACCGGCGCCCGGATCCGCGACACCCGCAAGACTCTGCCCGGCCTGCGGGCACTGGAGAAGTACGCGGTGCGCTGCGGAGGTGGGGTGAATCACCGGATGAGTCTGGGCGACGCCGCGCTGATCAAGGACAACCACGTCGCGGCCGCCGGGTCGGTGAGTGCCGCGATCGCGGCCGTCCGTGCCCGGGATTCGAGAATCCCGATGGAGGTAGAAGTCGACACCCTCGATCAGTTCGACGAGGCGGTGCTGGCCGGGGCGGAACTCGTTCTGCTGGACAACTTCTCGACCGAGGACACGATCGAGGCGGTGCGCCGGGCGCGCTCCGCGAACCGCACCGTGCTGCTGGAGGCCTCCGGTGGGCTGACCCTGGACCGGGCACACGAGATCGCCGCCACCGGCGTCGACTACCTGGCCGTCGGTGCGCTCACCCACTCCGCTCCGGCGCTGGACCTCGGGCTCGACCTGTCCCAGTGAGCCCTTACGCTGGCACCATGTTGCAGCGGATCGACCTGCGTGCCGGCCTCGGCACCTTGCGCGGCGTGCTGCCGCGGGCAGCCGTGGACATCGGCGGCGCGGTCGCCAGCGTCGGGCCGCTGATCCAGGACGTCCGGGACCGGGGCGCCGCCGCCGTGCTGGACGCCGCCGAGCGGTTCGACGGCATCCGGCCGGAGCGCCTCCGGGTGCCGGCCGAGGTGATCGCCGCCGCGGCCGATGTGGTGACGCCGGCCGTCCGCGCCGCCCTCACCGAATCGATCGCCAGGGCCCGAGTGGGGCACGCCGCGCAGCTGCCGACCGGGCGGGTGACCACCATCGCCCCCGGGGGCACCGTCACCCAGCGGTGGGTTCCGGTGCGCCGGGTCGGGCTGTACGTGCCGGGTGGTCTGGCGTTGTATCCCTCGAGCGTGGTGATGAACGTGGTCCCGGCGCAGGTGGCCGGGGTGCGGGCGATCGCAGTGACCTCCCCGCCGCAGCGCGACAACGACGGCTGGCCGGACCGCAACGTGCTCGCCGCGTGTTCGCTGCTCGGCATCGACGAGGTCTACAGCGCCGGCGGCGCCCAGGGGATCGCCCTGCTGGCCCTCGGCGCCATCGATCTGGACGGCACGGTGATCGAGCCGGTCGACGTCGTCACCGGGCCGGGCAACGTGTACGTGACGGCGGCCAAGCGGCTGCTCCGCGGCACGGTGGCCATTGATTCCGAGGCCGGTCCCACCGAGATCGCAATCGTCGCCGATGAGTCGGCCGATCCGGTACACGTTGCCGCGGACCTGATCTCGCAGGCCGAGCACGATCCGCTCGCGGCTTCCGTGTTGATCACCACCTCGCTCGTGCTCGCCGATGCGGTCGATACCGTGCTGCAGCAGCGGGTCTCGATGACCAAACACTCCGAGCGGGTGCGGGAAGCCCTGTCCGGCAAACAGTCAGGGGTGGTCCTCGTGGCGTCGTTGGACGATGCGATCGAGGTCGCCGACGCCTACGCCGCCGAGCACCTGGAGATCCAGACCCGTGACGCGGCAACGGTTGCCGGCCGGATCAGCAATGCGGGAGCGGTGTTCGTCGGCCCCTTCTCACCGGTCTCGTTGGGCGACTACTGCGCGGGATCGAACCACGTCCTGCCGACCGGCGGTTCGGCGCGGTATTCCGCCGGGTTGTCGGCGGTCACCTTCCTGCGTCAGATGCAGGTGATCGACTATTCCCGCGATGCGCTCGCAGCGGTGGCGCCGCACGTGCTGGCGTTGTCCGCCGCCGAGGACCTGCCCGCGCACGGCGAGGCCGTTGCCGCCCGGTTCGGCCCCGGAGAGCTGCGATGATCGGGGCAGCGGCTGTGATCGGCGTCGAGGTGACGCTGGCCGATCTGCCGCTGCGGCACGACCTGGTCGGCAAGTCCCCCTACGGGGCGCCGCAGCTCGACGTGCCGGTGAAGATCAACACCAACGAGAACCCCTATCCGCCATCGGATGCCCTCGTCGCCGATCTGGCAGCGTCGGTGGCGGCGGCAGCTGTCGAGCTGAACAGGTATCCGGATCGGGATGCCGTCGCACTGCGGGAGCAGCTGGCCGGCTACCTGTCGGCGTCGACCGGGATCGAGCTGTCCAGCGCCAACGTCTGGGCTGCCAACGGGTCCAACGAGATCCTGCTGCAACTGCTACAGGCCTTTGCCGGGCCGGGACGCACCGCGCTGGGTTTCGAGCCGTCCTACTCGATGCACCCGATCATCGCGTCGGGTACCAGGACCAGCTGGATCTCCTGTCCCCGGCGCAGCGACTTCAGCGTCGACGTCGACGCAGCGGCCGCACTGATCACCCAGCACTCCCCGGACGTGCTGTTCATCACCAGCCCCAACAACCCCACCGGCGGATCGCTTCCGCTGCAGGACATCCAGACCCTCGTCCGGGCGGCGCCGGGCATCGTGGTGGTCGACGAGGCCTATGCCGAATTCTCCGACCGGCCCAGCGCGATCGGATTGATCGGTCAGTTCCCCGGGCAGTTGGTGGTGGTGCGCACCATGTCCAAGGCCTTCGCATTCGCCGGCGGGAGGCTCGGTTATCTGGCCGCCGCGCCCGCGGTGATCGACGCGTTGTTGTTGGTGCGGTTGCCCTATCACCTGTCCTCGCTCACCCAGGCGGCTGCTTTGGCCGCGTTGCGGCACGCCGACGACACGCTGGGATCGGTGGCGCATCTGGTGGCCGAACGCCGACGGGTGGCCAAGGCGTTGACCGACAACGGTTTCGACGTCGTCGATTCCGATGCCAACTTCCTGCTGTTCGGCACCTTCGACGACCAGGCGGCGGTCTGGCGGGATTATCTCGACTCCGGAGTCCTGTTGCGCGACATGGGAATCGACGGATATCTGCGGGCGACGATCGGCACCGACGCGGAGAATGACGTGCTACTGGACGTGAGCATGAAGTTGCAACGGATGAGGGAGAACCAGTGACGCGCCAGGCTCGGATCGAGCGGACGACGAGCGAGTCGTCGGTGCTGGTCGACATCGATCTGGACGGCACGGGTCAGGTCGAGATCTCCACCGGTGTGCGGTTCTACGACCACATGCTCACTGCGTTCGGGGTGCACGGGAGCTTCGATCTCGTCGTCCGATCGGTCGGTGATGTCGACATCGATGCCCACCACACGGTGGAGGACACCGCGATCGTCCTCGGGCAGGCGATCGGTCAGGCACTGGGCGACAAGGCCGGGATCCGCCGCTTCGGCGATGCCTTCATCCCGATGGACGAGACGTTGGCGCACGCCGCGGTCGACGTCTCCGGGCGGCCGTTCTCCGTGCACACCGGTGAACCCGACGCCATCGCGGGCTTCGTCGTCGGGAACAACTATCCGGTGGTGCTGAATCGGCACGTCTTCGACTCGCTGGCTTTTCACGCCCGGATCGCGCTGCATGTCCGGGTCATCTACGGCCGCGATCCGCACCACATCTGCGAGGCGCAGTACAAGGCGATCGCCCGTGCGCTGCGCGAGGCGGTCGAGCCGGATCCGCGGGTGCGCGGGATCCCGTCGACCAAGGGCGTGTTGTGAGCCAGATCGTTCCGGTGCTGTTGATCGGGCTCGGCGGGTTCCTGATCGGTGGGGTGGTGGCCGTACGGAAGAACTCGGTACCTGCTGCTGTCCTGCTCGGCGTCTTCTCCGCCGCCTGCATCGTCGGGGGGTTGCTCTGGCTGGTGGGATCGTCATGACCGACATCGCCGTCCTGGACTACGGTTCGGGCAATCTCGCGTCGGCCGAGCGGGCGCTGCGCCGCACCGGCGCGTCCGTCGTGGTCACCTCGGATTTCGAGACCGCTTTGAACGCTTCGGGTTTGGTGGTGCCGGGGGTCGGTGCCTACGAGGCCTGCATGGCCGGGCTGTCGGCTGTACGCGGCCAGCGGATCATCGACCGGCGGCTGGCGGGTGGCCGGCCGGTGCTCGGGATCTGCGTGGGGATGCAGATCCTCTTCGAACGCGGGGTGGAACACGGGGTGCAGACGGACGGGGTCGGTGAATGGCCCGGCACCGTCGAACGGCTGCAGGCCCCGATCGTCCCGCACATGGGCTGGAACACGGTAGAGCCGGGTGCGGGGTCGGTGTTGTTCGACGGGCTCGATCCACGCACCAGGTTCTATTTCGTGCACTCCTACGCCGTCCGGACCTGGGAGCTGGAGGTGTCCGGGCCGTTCACCGCGCCGGTGGTGACCTGGGCCGAGCACGGCGGCGATCGGTTTGTGGCGGCGGTGGAGAACGGGCCGCTCTCGGCCACCCAGTTCCACCCGGAGAAGTCCGGCGATGCCGGCGCCGAGGTGCTCCGCCGGTGGGTTGCCACGGTGTGAGCGGTCGCCTATCCTCGAACAGGTGTTCGATGATCAGGTTCTCCGGGAGTTGCGCCGCAAGGTCGCCGCGGTGTCCGGTGAGACCGTCGATGACGACCGGCAGGTGTTACCGGTGGCCGAACCCCTTGCCGCGGTGCTGCCGCGCGGCGGTGTTGCTCGTGGGTCGGTCGTCAGCGTGGTGGGTCAAGGAGCCACCAGCCTGTTGTTCACCCTGCTCGCCGGTCCGGAGGCACCCTGGTCCGCCCTGGTCGGCATGCCGGGCGTCGGTCTGCTCGCCGCTGCTGAGTTCGGTGTCGATCTCGACCGGGTTGTCGTCATCCCCGAACCCGGACCCGATGTGCTGCAAGTGTTGTCGATCCTGATCGACGGTGTCGACATGATCGCGGTCGCCCTTCCTGCCGGGGCTCGCCCCGGTCCATCCCGCCAGCGGGTACTCACCGGGCGGCTCCGGCAGCACGGCGCGGTGCTGTTGGTGATGGGTCCCTGGCCGGGTGCCGACCTGGTGATGACCGCCCGGTCAGTCGGTTGGACCGGCCTGGGGCAGGGGCACGGGCGGCTGCGCGATCGTGAGCTCGTCGTCGAGGTCAGCGGCAGGGGAGCGGCGGCAGGTCGCCGGAACACCGCTGCGTTGTTGTTGCGGTCCGATCGCACCTCCATCGAAGTCGCACCATCGCAATCTCCTGTTCCGGCGGTCGCCGAACCGGGAACCTTCGAACCGGTTGCGGACGTGAGCTGACTGCTTGTTGCGGACTGTGGAGGGTGCGACGGCATGAACTGGACCGAGGAACTCGACAAGCAGTTGAGCTGGCTCTGGGACAACCATCTCCGGCGTCGTTGGGATGGACTCTCCGATGAGGAGTACCTCTGGGAACCGGTAGCCGGCATGTGGAGCGTGCGACCGAGGGGTGAGGGAGTAGCCGTCGAGGTCGGGTCCGGGGACCACATCATCGATTTCGCCTTTCCCGAACCGTCCCCGCCACCGGTCACCACCATCGCCTGGCGGATGGGCCACCTGCTGGTCGGCGTGTTCGGCTCCCGGCTCGCCACGTACTTCGGCGGAGCGCCGGTCAGCTACGACGCCTACGACTACCCCTTCACCGCCGCCGATGCCCTCGACCGGATCGACGCCATGTACGCCGACTGGATCGCCGGGGTCCGATCGTTGGACGAGGATGCTCTCGCCGAGCCCTGCCGAGAGGAAGGCCATGAGCAGGACACGATGGCCGCGCTCATCCTGCACATCCACCGGGAGGTCATCCACCACGGAGCCGAGATCTCCCTCCTCCGGGATCTCTACGCCTGGCGGATCTCTACACCTGACGCAGCTGAGCGACGCCGTGTGAGCTGAACGCCTGGGTGTTTCCGCGATAGAGACAATTCGGACTAGAGGGCGTCGATGTGATCACGTGTCGCGGCTCTTCTAGTGGACGAACGCCGCCTGAGTGGCGAACTTCTCGACTTCTACCGAACGCATCGACCGACAGCATTCGGTTCGCACACCCCTTTTGCGTCATGAGTAGCGGCACCGACTGCCTGCGTCTGTTGCTTCCGCGGCTCCCCCATCGGTCCGTGAGGCGATACTGCGATAGAGACAAATCAGACATCCAGTTGATGGATGTCTTCGAAATAGAGGCTGTCGGACCCTCGCTCTACACTCGAACACAAGTTCGATTGATGTAGAGGGTGGGGTTCTGGTGGACGTCATGGACGACGAGTTGGGTGAACTGGCATTGATGTGGCAGAGCGCTCCGATGCTGCGCTCAGCGAAGGTCAAAGTGGCTGCCGGGATGGCGGCGAGCAGCGATAGCGCATCAGAACACTCGCCGCCAGGAGTGGTCAGATCTGATCCGTTTCCATCACCTCCGGCGCTCGTCACCCCGGTACCTGAGGCTCACGCATCTGCTGAACCGATCTTCGAAACAACCCTCGACGAGGGTGTTTCTCTGGAGCACCTTGAGGCCGAGATCTGTTCCCTGGCCGGGAGACTGGCGTCATCGACCTGCGACTGGTTGAGGCTGATCGCCGAGTTCGATCGACGGAAAGGCTGGGCGCAGTGGGGGGTTCGGTCCTGTGCGCACTGGTTGGCTTGGGCATGTTCGGTCGCGCCCGTTGCCGCCCGCGAGTACGTACGGGTGGCAAACGGGTTGGTGGGATTGCCGCTGCTGGATGCTGCTTTCCGGGAAGGGCGATTGTCGTACTCGAAGGTGCGCGCCCTGACCAGGGTTGCCGGGCGAGTGCCGGAGCAGGTGCTGTTGGAGCAGGGTCTGGTTCACACCGCATCCCAGTTGGAACGCTTGGTTCGGGGATTCCGCAGGGCCGACGGGATCGGGGTCGACCAGCAACGGATGCGGCGGGCGAGATGGTTCTTCGACGACGAAGGCATGCTGGTTCTCACCGCAAGGTTGCCCGCGGACGAAGGCGCGATCGTGGTCGCGGCTCTGGAACATGCACAGCATCAAGCGATCGTCGCGACGACCTCATCAGCTGACCCAGCAAAAGCCCCCGATCCCTCGTATTCACCCGACGCAGAGGAAACAGACCGGGGGAGTGCCGCGGATGCGCTGGTGGCGGTTGCGATGGCAGCGTTGTCAGCGGGACCTGCCGACAGTTCCGGTGACGACCGACATCTCGTCGTGGTGCACGTCGACGCCGGCATCCTGACCGCTGCCGAGCCAACTCCCACGGTGCCCTCACCCGCCGTGCCCACCTCCACTCAAGACGAAGATGCCAGTGGGTTGTGCCGGATCGAGAACGGTCCTGGTCTGAGCCGGTCGGATGTGTTGCGGATCAGCTGCGACGCAGCATTGGTGACGCTGATCGATTCCGCGGTTCCCGGCGAACAGCTCCGGCTTGGCAGGAAAACCAGAAAGATCTCCCCGGCATTACGACGCGCTTTGCGATTCCGCGATGGTGGGTGCCGGTTCCCCGGGTGCCACCGGGTGTCCCACCTGGATGCGCACCATGTGCGGCATTGGGTCAACGGAGGTCCCACCGACCTGGACAACCTGGTGTTGCTGTGCCGGCGGCATCACGTGGCAATTCACGAGGAAGGCTTCACCGTCTCATCTGCCACCGGGATCGATTCCGACTGGCAGTTCCACCGACCCGACGGCATCCCGATCCCTCACCAGCCGCGTTGTGACAGCACCATCGATAGCGACCCGCCTGCGCCTACCCCCATGGATCCCGAGAACATTCGGCCTGGATGGCGCGGGGAACGGTTCAGCCTCGCCGATTCCGTCGCCGTCTTTTGCGGGGCATCCGAACCTCGGGAGTTCGAGTTCGAACAGGTGCCGGCATGAAGTCCTCTCGAACGCTGGTGGTGTGGTGCCCGGATTGGCCTGCCGTGGCGGCGGCGCGCCAAGCCGGAAAGCCGACCAGTGACCCGGTCGCGGTCTTTCATGCCAATCGGGTGCAGGCCTGCAACGCAGCAGCCAGGGCAGAAGGTGTTCACGTCGGTCAGCGTCGCCGCGACGCGCAATCACGATGCCCGGATCTGCTCATCGCGAAGGTCGACACCGATCGCGATGGACGTCTCTTCGAACCGGTGGCAGCAGCTGTGGAATCCATTGCTCCGGGGGTGGAGATCCTGCGCTCGGGAGTTGTCGCGTGTCCCGCTCGCGGCCCCGGACGCTATTTCGGCAGCGACGCCGCCGCTGCCGAACGGATCGTGGACGTCGTCGAGTCGCTGGACATCGAATGCTCGGTGGGTGTGGCCGATGTGCTGGCAGTGGCGGTGCTCGCCGCCCATCGCGGGGTGATCGTCCCGCCGGGGGAATCCGCCGAGTTCTGTGCACCCCTACCCATTACCGAGCTCGCCCGCGACCCCGCCATCTCACCGCCCGAGCGGGCAGCGCTGACCGATCTGCTGATCCGCCTCGGGATCACCACAGCAGGTGCCTTCGCAGCGCTACCGGAGGGCAAGGTCGCAACCAGGTTCGGCGCTGACGGGCTGCAGGCTCATCGGTTGGCGCGGGGAATGGCCGAACGGGGAGTGTCTCGACGGCAGATTCCCGAGGAACTCACCGTCGAGCAGGTCTGTGACCCACCGCTGGACCGGGTGGACACCGCCGCCTTCGCGGCGCGCGCTCTCGCGGAGCGATTTCATGCCAGGCTCGCCGACGCCGGGCTTGCCTGCACCCGATTGGCGATCACGGCTGTCACCGAACGGGATGCAAAGCTGACCCGGATCTGGCGGTGTGCCGCTCCGCTGACCGCCGCCGCTACTGCCGATCGATTGCGGTGGCAGCTGGACGGCTGGCTCACCGCAGGACGCACCATCGCCGCCGGTCGAGCGACAGCAGGCAGACAGAACACCTCAACAACCTCGATCAACAGCGCTCATAACCCTAAAGTTCAACTAGAGGTTCAAGCTCCTGGAGCCATCATCAAGCTGATCCTGGAGCCAATCGAAGCGATCGGCGCCGGGCACATCCAGTACGGGCTCTGGGGATCTGATGGGCAGCATGACCAGCGGGCGGGATGGTCGTTCGCCCGGGTGCAGGGGCTCCTCGGACCGGAATCCGTGCTCGCCCCGGTGCGCTCCGGTGGTCGGAGCGCGATCGATCGGATCACGCTGGTGCCGTGGGGGGATGAAAAGGTCAGCATCAGGAATCCGGCTGACCCCTGGCCGGGATCGATACCGGCGCCATCACCGACCAGGGTGCCGACGGGGACGGGGACGGAGACGGACCCGGTACCGGGGACTGTGACGGTCCTCGACGATGCCGGCCAACCCGTGTTGCTCAACGGTCGCGGGCTGCTCACCGGGTCGCCCGCCTGGCTGGGACAGGACGGGAAACGTGCCGATCAGCAATTGCAACGAGTGGAGGCCTGGGCCGGACCCTGGGTGCTGGACGAACGATGGTGGTCCGCAGATCGCCGGTCGGCCGGTGCCCGGATCCAGGTCGTCACCGAGACCGGGACCGCCATCCTGATGCGACTCGCCGCCGATGACTGGCAGGTCGAGGGGGTGTACGACTGATGGGCTGGTCCAATCCCATCGTTCCGTGGAGCGAACTGGAACGTGCCCTGTCCGGGAAGCCACCGCTTCCCGGTCGTGGTCCCACCGGCCCGCTGGAGTACCCCAGCTCGCAACCCCGGATCCGGCCTCAGATCGACATCTCCCCTCCGGACGCCTCGATCACCCGGGTGCCATACGCGGAGCTGCACTGCCACTCCGCATTCAGCTTCCTCGACGGTGCCTCCACCCCTGAGTTCCTGGTCGCCGAGGCGCTTCGACTCGGGCTCGATGCCCTTGCCATCACCGACCATGACGGTCTCTACGGCATCGTCCGTTTCGCCGAGGCTGCTGCCGACACGCCGCTGCGCACGCTCTACGGGGCCGAACTATCGCTGGGATTACCGGAGCCGCAGATGGGTGTCGCCGACCCGGTCGGTGATCACCTGCTGGTCCTCGCCCGGGGTCAGGAGGGGTACAACCGGCTTTCCGTTCAGATCAGCCGCGCCCAACTCGACGGCGGGGAGAAGGGTCGACCGATCTACGACCTGGATGCGCTGGCCGACGCTGCCCAGGACAGCTGGTTGATCCTCACCGGTTGCCGCAAGGGTCGGGTGCGTCGTGCTCTCGCGCGGCAGGGCAGGGATCAGGCACGCACCGAGATCCGGCAGCTGATGGATCGTTTCGGTCGGCAGAACGTGCTCGTCGAGCTCAGTACCCAACTGCTGCCGACCGATGACGAGGACAACGACGTGCTGGCCGAACTCGCCGACGAGCTCGGGCTACCGGTGGTCGCCACCACCGGCGCGCACTACGCCGCTCCTGCGTCCGGCCGGGTCGCCGCGGCGATGGCTGCTGTCCGCGGCCGCCGCAGCCTGGACGAGGCGGACCCGTTCCTGCCACCCGGTCCCGGGGCACATCTGCGCTCAGGAGCAGAGATGGCGGCGCTGTTCGCCAGGTACCCGACCGCGGTGTCGAACGCCGCAGCCATCGGTCAGGAGTGTTCGTTCGACCTGCATCTCGTTGCGCCGAAACTCCCGCCCTACGACGTCCCACCCGGTCACGACGAGAACTCCCACCTTCGACAGCTCACCCTGACCGGTGCCGCCCGCCGATACGGATCGCCGGAGAGCAGACCGGAGGCGTACGCACAGATCGAAAAAGAACTGCGGATCATCGCCGACCTGAATTTTCCCGGGTATTTCCTCATCGTCCACGACATCGTCGACTTCTGTCGAAGGAAAGACATTCTCTGCCAGGGCAGGGGATCGGCCGCGAATTCCGCGGTCTGCTATGCGCTGGGCATCACCGCGGTCGACGCGGTGCGATATCAATTGCTGTTCGAACGCTTCCTCGCCCCCGAACGGGACGGCCCGCCGGACATCGACGTGGACATCGAATCCGATCGACGCGAAGAGGTCATCCAATACGTGTACGACAGCTACGGCCGCGACTACGCCGCACAGGTGGCCAATGTCAACACCTTCCGGCCGCGGATGGCGGTCAGGGACATGGCCAAGGCGCTCGGTCATTCCCCCGGCCAACAGGATGCCTACTCCAAACAGTTGGACGGCTGGTCACCGCTGGCCGCCCAGATCAAGGACGCAGAGGCGGGCACCGGCGGCATCCAACACCCCATTCCCGTCGACATCCTGGAATTGGCCGCACAGATCCAGGACTTCCCGCGACATCTGGGAATCCACTCGGGCGGAATGGTGATCTGTGACCGTCCGGTCGCCCAGGTCTGCCCGGTGGAATGGGGTCGGATGACCAACCGCTCGGTCCTGCAGTGGGACAAAGACGATTGCGCCGCAATGGGTCTGGTGAAATTCGACCTGCTGGGTCTCGGCATGCTGTCCGCACTGCACTATGCGGTCGACCTGGTCCGGGAGCACGAGCACATCGAGGTCGATTTCGCGACGCTGGATCTGGAAGAACAAGCGGTGTACGAGATGCTGCAACGCGCCGATTCGGTGGGGGTTTTCCAGGTGGAGTCCAGGGCGCAGATGGCCACCCTGCCGCGGCTCAAACCCCGCACGTTCTACGACCTGGTGGTGGAGGTCGCGTTGATCCGGCCAGGCCCGATCCAGGGCGGGTCGGTGCACCCGTACATCCGCCGGCGCAACGGGCTCGAGCCGGTGACCTACGACCACCCGGTGATGGAACGGTCGCTGGCCAAGACCTTGGGCATCCCGCTGTTCCAGGAGCAACTGATGCAACTGGCGGTGGACGTGGCGGGGTTCGATGCCGGTGGTGCGGACCAACTTCGCCGGGCCATGGGGGCAAAACGATCGAGCGCCAAGATGGAAAAGCTCAAGAACCGGCTCTACGAGGGGATGAGCACCCTGCACGGCATCACCGGGGAGGCCGCGGACCGGATCTACGAGCGGCTGCTGGCCTTTGCCAACTTCGGGTTCGCCGAGTCGCACGCCCTTTCTTTTGCCGCGCTGGTGTTCTATTCCTCCTGGCTGAAGCTGTACCACCCGGCGGCCTTCTGTGCGGCCCTGCTCAAGGCCCAGCCGATGGGCTTCTACTCACCGCAATCACTGGTCGCCGATGCCAGGCGGCACGGGGTGACGGTGCGCAGGCCGGACATCAATGCATCAAGGGCGCAAGCGGATCTCGAGCCGGGTCCGCACGACAAACCCGCCGTGCGGCTGGGCCTCGCCGGGATCCGCACCATCGGCACCGAACTCGCCGATCAGATCGTCGACGCCCGACCGGCAACGGGCTATCGCTCGCTCGACGAACTCACCAGGACGGTCACCATGACCTCCGCGCAGGCCGAGGCACTGGCCACCTCCGGCGCCCTCGATCCGCTGACCGGGTCGAGGTCGACCGGCGGAACCGACCGTCGCAGCGCGCTGTGGGCGGCGGGGGCCGCCGCCGGTCCTCGGGCCGGGACCCTGGACGGCAGCACCGTCGGCCTCGAAGCGCCGGCGCTGCCCGGAATGAGCGACATCGAGCTCACGGTCGCCGACATCTGGGCCACCGGGATCTCGCCGGAGAGCTATCCCACCGAGTTCTCCCGGCAGACCATGCAGGACTGGGGAGTGCGGACGGCGATCGAGCTGCACACCATCGAGCACGGCACCCGGGTGCTGGTCGCCGGTGTCGTCACCCATCGACAACGGCCGGCCACGGCCTCCGGCGTCATCTTCATCAATCTCGAGGACGAGACCGGAATGATCAACGTGATCTGTTCCATCGGCCTCTGGGCCAAGTACCGCAAGGTGGCCAGGGGCGCCCCGTCGTTGGTGATCCGCGGGGTGGTGGAGCGCGAAGGCGGGGCGATCTCGATCGTCGCCGACCGGATCGCCGCGGTGAATCTCGTTGCCGCAACGCCCTCGCGGGATTTCCGATGAGTCGACTCTGGCACGATCGGTTCCATGAGCGAGGTCTTCGAACAAGCATCGGTGTCGTTGATCCTCGCCGACTACGCCGTTGCCGATCAGCTGGGCAAGCTGCAGATGGTCGGCGGCGGCCTGCAGCTGATCGGTCGCGACCACGGAACCGGTGTCTCAGCGGCGTTCGCCCTGGTGGTCAGCCTGACCTTCCCGCCGGAACTGTTCAACGAGCAGTACGCGTTCGAGGTGGTCCTCGAAGGCGAGAAGGGCACGCCGCTGGAGCTGGCCGAATCCGCCGCAGTTCCCGGCTCCCGGGTGATGCGCTTCGGGCAGACGCTGCAGATCGAGGAACCCAACTTCCGCGGCAGCGGGGTCCCACGTCGGGCGTTGCCGACCCGATCGCACGTGGTGCTGTACTTCAACACCGGGCTGCCGCTCCCACCGGGACAGGTGCTGGTCTGGCGGGCCAGAATCGACGGGGAGTCCCGCCCCGAATGGACCGTCCCGTTCTTCGTCCCCGCACCGCCCCCCGCTCCTGTCTTGGGTTGATCTGAATGCGTATTGCCACCTGGAACATCAATTCGATCCGTGCTCGGATCGACCGGCTGACCGCGTGGTTGGCGCGCAGCGACGTCGATGTGGTCGCCATCCAGGAGACCAAGATCCCGGATGAGAAGTTTCCGACCGAACGGTTCACCGAGCTCGGCTACCAGGTCGCGCACCACGGCACCAATCAGTGGAACGGCGTCGCGGTGCTGTCCAGGGTGGGTCTGGATGACGTCCAGGTCGGGATCCCGGGGCTCCCGACCTGGGGCGATCCGGCCGTCTCCGAGGCGAGGTCGGTGAGTGCACTGTGCTCGGGCGTGCGGATGTGGAGCCTGTACGTGCCGAACGGCCGGGCGATCGGCGACCCGCACTACGACTACAAACTCCAGTGGCTGGCCGCGGTTCGCGATTACGCCGCGAAGCAGCTGGTCGATCAGCCGGACGCGCAAATCGCCTTCTGCGGAGACTTCAACATCGCGCCGACCGACGACGACATCTGGAGCGTCGACTACTACCGCAACTCCACGCACGTCACCCCGCCCGAGCGGCAGGCGTTCAGCGCGCTGGTCGACGCGGGATTCACCGACGTGGTGCGGCCGTTCACGCCCGGTCCCGGCGTCTACACCTACTGGGACTACACCCAACTGTCCTTCCAGAAACGTCGCGGCATGCGGATCGACTTCGCGCTGGCCAGCCCGGCGCTGGCCGGCCGGGTGACCGGCGCCCTGATCGATCGCGAGGAGCGCAAGGGCAAGCTGCCGTCCGACCACGCTCCGGTGATCGTCGAGCTGGAGGACTGAGGTGACCAGGATCCTGGTGATCGAGCACGACGCGTCCGATCCGGCGCTGCGCCTGGGTGAATGGTTGACCGAGGCCGGCGCCGAGCTGGTCATCTGTCGGCCCTACGCGGGTGACACCGTGCCGTCCGATCTGACCGGGTTCGACGCGCTGATCAGCATGGGCGGCGACATGGGCGCCCGGGATGACGACCGGGCGCCGTGGCTGCCGGCGACCCGCTCCCTGCTGGCCGGCGCGGTGGCATCCGCGACCCCGACCCTGGGCGTGTGCCTGGGCGGTCAACTACTGGCGGCCGCCACCGGCGGAACGGTGCGCAAGGGTGCGGACGGCCCGGAGATCGGTGCCTATCTGACGGCGAAACGGGACGCGGCGATGTCGGATCCGTTGTTCGCCGACCTGCCCATGACGCCGGACGTCATGCAGTACCACAACGACGTCGTCTCGACCCTGCCCCAGGGAGCCGTGCTGCTGCTGTCCTCGATGGGCTACCCGAACCAGGCCTGGCGCCAGGGTCCGGCGGCCTGGGGCGTGCAGTTCCACTTCGAGACCTCGGCCGAACATCTTCGCGGCTGGGCCCGCACCGAGGGGCGCGAGCTGACCGGCCGGCTCGGTCCGATGCTCGACGGCGCCGACGAAGTGATGGCCGAGGTGTGGCGGGAGTTCGCGCACCGGTTCGTCGCCTTCGCGGCGCAGCCACCGATCGCCCCGGCATCACCGATCGCCCCGGCAGCGCCGAAGCGACTGCTGCCGGTCGTCGGGATCGACGAATGACCAGACCAGCGGTGCGCTCGCCGGCCAGGTACGGGTTGCCGAACACCGACAGGGTCCGGGCCGATCTCGCGACCGTGGGGTTGTTCACCGAATCCGGCCCGACGCCCGGCAGTGAAGAGGTCCTCGCCGCGATTTCCCGGGCGGGTCGCCCGGAACTCGCGGTCTACGGTTTGACCCGGCTCTTCGAGGCGTGCCCCAATCCGGTGGAGCTGATCGAGGCGTTACGCCTGCACCCCCGATTCCGCGGACGGCTGATCGCGCTGCTCGGCGCCTCGACGGTGTTGTCGGAGCACCTCGCCGCGTGGCCGGAGGATTGGCGCTCGTTGTTGCCGGAGGCTCCGGCCGAACTCCTGCTGTCGCCGCAGTCGATGCGCAACGTGCTGTTCGAGTCGGTCGGGATCGATCCGGACGGGCCGCCGTGCACCGGAACCGAGGGCGTCAGGGCAACGGTCACCGGCGGCAAAGCGATCGCCCAGCTGCGGCGGGCCTACCGATCGCAACTCCTGATCATCGCGGCGCATGACCTGGCGCCGGCCGTGGAGTCCTCGCTGCCCACCACCGCGCTACCGGCCGTCTGCCAGGCGTTGTCCGACCTCGCCGACGCCACGCTGCAGACCGGTCTCGCCGTGGCCGCGGCCGAGCTGCCGGCCAACGCTGCCCCGGCGCGTCTCGCCGTCGTCGCCATGGGCAAGTGCGGCGCCAAGGAACTGAACTACCTCTCCGACGTCGACGTGATCTTCGCCGCCGACCATCCCCGGCGCGACCGGCGCAGGGGCGACCCCCACGAGACGCCCGACCCGGACCCTGATGGGGGTGAACAGGACGAGACGCGCATGCTCGCCACCGCGACGGCACTGGCATCCGGACTGATGCGCATCTGCGGCGCGGCGGCCTGGGAGGTCGATGCCGCGCTGCGGCCCGAAGGCAAGGCAGGCGCCCTGGTCCGCACCCCGGCCGGGCTGGCGAGCTACTACAAGCGCTGGGCCCACACCTGGGAGTTCCAGGCGTTGCTCAAGGCCCGGCCGGCCGCCGGCGATCCGGCTCTCGGTCAGGAGTTCCTGGACATCACCGCCCCCGGCGTGTGGTCGGCCGCCGGCCGGGAGTCGTTCGTCGACGACGTCCAGGCGATGCGCCGCCGGGTCGAGGAGAACATTCCCGAGCGGCAGCGGGACCGGGAACTCAAGCTGGGCGCCGGCGGCCTGCGGGACGTCGAGTTCGCCGTCCAGCTGCTGCAACTCGTGCACGGTCGCACCGACCCCGACCTGCGGCTGCCGGGGACCCTGATGGGGTTGCGGTCGCTGATCCGGGGCGGCTACGTCGGCCGCACCGACGGGGCCGAGATGGCCGCCGCCTACACGTTTCTCCGCCGCGCCGAGCACCGGCTGCAGTTGCAGCGACTGCGGCGCACGCATCTGCTGCCCGAGGACTCTTCCGACATGGAGTGGCTGGCCCGGTCCGACGGGTACACGGCAGCGGGATCGTCCAGCGCCGCGGAGGTGTTCCTCGCGGAACGGCTGCGGCACGCCGGCACCGTCCGGCGACTGCACGAAAAGCTGTTCTACCGGCCGCTGCTGCACGCCGTCGCCGCCGTGGATGCCGCCGGGACCGACGAGATGCGGCTGTCCTCGGATGCGGCCCGAGCCCGGTTGGCCGCCCTCGGCTTCCAGTTCCCCGACGCCGCGCTGCGCCACCTGGCAGGCCTGACCGTTGGGGTGAGCCGGCGTGCGGCCATCCAGCGCACCCTGCTGCCCGTGCTGCTCGACTACTTCTCCTCCAGCCCCGATCCCGACGGCGGGCTGCTGTCGTACCGACAGGTGTCCGAGGCGCTGGCCGACACCCCCTGGTACCTGCGGCTACTGCGGGACGAGGGATCGGTGGCCGGCCGGCTCGCGACCCTGCTCGGTGGCTCCCGGCTGATCGCCAGCCTGCTGACCAGGGCGCCCGAGGTGCTCCGACTGCTTGTCGACGACGAGGCCTTGCTCGCCCCCGAACCGTCGTCCGTCTCGATCGCGCTGTTGGCCAGATCACACCGGGCCGGGAACGCCAGGGAGGCGGTGGACGCAGCCAGGTCGGCCCGTCGGCAGGAGATGCTGCGGCTGGCCTGCGGCGACATGCTCGGCCTGATCTCGGTGACCAACATCGCCCGCGGTCTGACCAGTGTGGCGCAGACCACCATGACCGCGGCCTACGACGCCGCCGTCAAGCAGGTCACGGCCGACCGCGGCGGCTTCCGGGCGAAGTTCGCGGTGATCGGCATGGGCCGACTGGGCGGCGCCGAACTGGGTTATTCCTCCGACGCCGACGTGCTGTTCGTGATGGAACCGCTGCCGGGCGAGGACGAACAAGCGGCCAGGGCCGACGCGAACGCGGTGGCCGACCTGATGTCCCGGCTGCTCGGCCGACCGACCCCTGACCCGCCGCTGGAGATCGACGCGAACCTGCGGCCGGAGGGCAAGAACGGGCCACTGGTCCGGCCGGTGTCGTCCTACCAGGGCTATTGGGCGCGTACTGCGGTCGCCTGGGAACGGCAGGCGTTGCTCCGGGCCCGGCCGGTCACCGGTGACGAGGAACTCGGCGCGGAGTTCATCCGGGCCGCCGACGACTTCCGCTACCCGCAGGGCGGGCTGTCCATGCGCGACGTGGTCGAGATCAGGCGGATCAAGGCCAGAGTCGACGCCGAGCGGCTGCCCCGCGGCGCCGATCCGACCACCCACACCAAGCTGGGCCGGGGCGGGCTGGCCGATGTGGAATGGACGGTTCAGCTGTTGCAGTTGCAGCACGCCTATGAGGTGCCGGGCCTTCGGACCTCGTCAACCCTGCCGGCGATCACGGCCGCCGCCGAGGCCGGCCTGATCAGCGAGGCCGACGCCAAGGCGCTGACCAACGGGTGGCTGGAGGCGGCCCGGACTCGGAACGCGATCATGCTGGTCCGCGGCAAGCCCGATGACCAGATTCCGCGCCAGGGTCGGGAGCTGGCCGCTGTGGCCAGGGCGCTCGGCTATCCGGCCGGCGGCGACCCTGGGGAGTTCGTCGACGACTACCGCCGTGCCACCCGTCGGGCTCGCAAGGTTGTCGACCGGATCTTCGACGGCGGCTGATCGAGGGCGGCTGCTGAACGGCGGCTGGACCAAGCAGCCTCCCGCGTCTGTCAGGATTGGCCGGTGCCGACCTGGATCTGGATTGTCATTGCTGTCGTCGTCGTGCTCGCCATCGCGCTGGGCATCGGAACGATGCTGGCGCGCAAGCGCCGCATCTCGCTGAAAGACGCTGCCCCACCGCCGAAGCCGGTCACCGAGGGCCCCCCGCCCAAGGGTGGCTACAAGGCCGGCGGATCGATCTCCTTCTCCTCCGGGCCCACCAGCACGGCAACGCCCACCACCAGCACGGCCCCGCCGGTCACCAGGCCGTTCCCCGCGGTTGTTGAGGAACCGACCGACAGGCTCCCCGAGCGCACCGAGGTCGACGGGCAACCCGCGGTCGGTGACGACGCCGCGGTTCCGCGTGATTCACCGACCAGGAACATCGTCGACGTCGCACTGCCCGACGCTCCGCCGGCCGACGAGATCCTGGTCGTCGAGGAGGTGGTCGTCGAGGGCCCGGACGGGGTCGTCGAAGAGATCATCGTCGAGGAGATCGCCGTCGACGACGTGCTGGTCGACGACGTGGTCGTCGACATCCCGGCCGTCGACACTCAGGCCCCCGATGCCCCAGGCGCAGCAGCGCCGGTTGTCCTCGTCGAATCCGCAGTCGAATCCGCAGTCGATTCCGAGGCCCCCGCGGTCGACGAGATCGCACCCACCGCCGGGCGGCTGAACAAGCTCCGCGGCCGGCTGTCCAGGTCCCAGAACGCGTTCGGCCGATCGCTGCTCGGCCTGCTGGGCGCCGGCACCCTGGACGAGGACTCCTGGACCGACGTCGAGGACACCTTGCTGATGGCCGATCTCGGAGCGGGGGCGGCCGCGGAGATCACCCAGCGGCTCCGTCAGGAGGTCGCCGCGCACGGGGTCACCGACGCCGCGAGCGCCAGGGCCCTACTGCGCCGGGTGCTGATCGACGCGGTGGGACCTGAGATGGACCGGTCGGTGCGGGCGTTGCCGCACGACGGCCGGCCGTCGGTGCTGCTGATCGTCGGGGTCAACGGCACCGGCAAGACCACCACCACCGGAAAGCTGGCTCGGGTGCTGGTCGCCGACGGCCGGCACGTGGTGCTCGGCGCCGCCGACACCTTCCGCGCCGCCGCGGCGGAGCAACTGGTCACCTGGGGTGAACGGGCCGGTGCGGTCGTCGTCCGGGCGGACGCCGGGACCGACCCCGCATCGGTGGCGTTCGATGCGGTCAAACGTGGCATCACCGACGGCGCGGACGCGGTGCTGATCGACACCGCCGGCCGGCTGCACACCAAGACCGGCCTGATGGACGAGCTCGGCAAGGTCAAGCGAGTGATCGAGAAGCAGGCGAAGGTCGACGAGATCCTGCTCGTCCTCGACGCCACCACCGGTCAGAACGGACTGGTGCAGGCGACGGTGTTCGCCGACGTCGTCGACATCACCGGCATCGTGCTCACCAAGCTGGACGGCACCGCCAAGGGCGGCATCGTGGTGGCGGTGCAGCGGACGCTGAACGTTCCGGTGAAGCTCGTCGGGCTGGGCGAGGGTGCCGACGACCTGGCCCCGTTTGAGCCGGAAGCGTTCATCGACGCTCTCCTGGGGGACTGAAGCGCCGCCCATCTCACGGTGGGTGATCGGGTGTCACGTGTTGTCGACAAAAGCGAAACATCGCGGAAACACATTCGCGTCCGAGTTCACAGCCGCGAAACGTTGCCGAGTGCGGATCGAAACACTCACAGGCGAACCTTCGAGGGTCACTGGGTCAGCCCCCAGCCGCGTTGCTTGCGGCTGACCCGATCACCCTCTCCTAGAGCCTGGAGGCTTGATGGAACCGTTCGAACTGGACACCGGCAACACTGCCTGGATGCTCGCCGCGGCCTCCCTGGTGCTCCTGATGACCCCGGCCCTGGCGTTCTTCTACGGCGGTATGACCCGCTCCAAGACCGTCCTGAACATGATGATGATGAGCTTCGGCGCACTCGCCGTGGTTGGTCCGATCTGGATGCTCTGGGGGTACTCGGAAACATTCGGCGAGGCGTCCATGGGCGGCCTGATCGGCAATCCGTTCGAGTACTTCGCGCTCAAGGGCCTCACCGACGAGAACAGCCTGATGGCCGCCTCCGGCGTGCCGGCCATGGTCGCGGTCGGCTACCAGGCCACCTTCGCCATCATCACCGTTGCCCTGATCTCCGGCGCCATCGCCGACCGCGCCCGGTTCGGCACCTGGCTCGTGTTCTCCGGCCTTTGGGTGACCATCGTGTACGGCCCGATCGCGCACGCGGTCTGGGGCGGTGGCTTCCTGAGCGGCGGCGGCAAGATCGCCGAGTGGCTCTCGACGCCCATCGACTTCGCCGGTGGCACCGTGGTGCACATCAACGCCGGTATGGCCGGCCTGGTGCTGTGTCTGATCGTCGGCAAGCGCAAGGGCTTCGCCAAGGATCCGATGAAGCCGCACAACCTGCCGTTCGTGATGCTCGGTGCCGCCCTGCTGTGGTTCGGCTGGTTCGGCTTCAACGCCGGTTCCGAGTTCGCCGCTGACGGCACCGCCGGTCAGGCCTGGGTCAACACCCTGACCGCGACCTGCGTCGCCGCCCTCGGCTGGCTGATCGTGGAGCGCATCCGTGATCATCACGCCACCAGCCTCGGTGCCGCTTCGGGTGTCGTTGCCGGCCTGGTCGCGATCACCCCGGCCGCCGCTGCGGTCGACGTGGTCGGTGCCATGTTCATCGGCCTGATTGCCGGAGCGCTCTGCGCCCTGGCCGTCGGCCTGAAGTACAAGCTGAAGTACGACGACTCGCTCGACGTCGTCGGCGTCCACCTGGTCGGTGGCCTGGTGGGCACCATCCTGATCGGCTTCTTCGCCAACGTCCCGAGGGATGCCGAAGGGGTGGCCACCACGTCCACCTGGGCTCCGGACGGCGCGCTCGACGGACTGTTCTACGGCGGCGGCTTGACCCAGCTGTGGACCCAGATCCTGGTCGCCCTGATCGCCGTCGTCGCCTCCGGCGTGCTGACGCTGATCATCGGTCTGGCGCTGAAGTACACGATGGGCTGGCGCATCTCGGAAGAGGACGAGGTCGAAGGTGTCGACGTCACCACCCATGGTGAGGCCGCCTACGACATCGAGCCGCAGTCCGGCAACGGCGGGATGTCCGGAGTTCTCACCAACGCGACGCACCGCACCCAGGAGGTCAAAGCATGAAGCTGGTAACCGCCGTCATCAAGCCGTTCAAACTCGACGAGGTGCGGGCAGCGTTGCTGGCATTCGGAGTACAGGGCATGACCGTTTCGGAGTCATCGGGGTACGGCCGCCAGCGCGGTCACACCGAGGTCTACCGGGGCGCGGAGTACACCGTGGAACTGCTGCCGAAGGTTCGGCTGGAGATCCTGGTCGACGACGAGGACGGGGATGACGTCGTGGACGTCATCGTCCGGGCCGCCCGCACCGGCAAGATCGGTGACGGCAAGGTCTGGTCCGTCCCGGTGGAGACCGTGGTGCGGGTGCGTACTGGCGAACGCGGTCAGGAAGCCCTGTAGGGATATGCCGAATTCGCCTGTGGGGATGGCGGGCGGTTTCGCAGAACTGCGAACCCAGTTGCTGAGCCGGACCGGTGTTGCCGGTCCGGCTCGGCGGCGCGCTCTGGCCAGATTGACCGACGGTTGGCTCGGCGAGCTGGCCCAGGATGCCGGGGTCAATGTCGGGGGAGTGGCCCTGGTGGCGGTGGGGGGTTACGGCAGGGGCGAGCTCTCGCCGTTCTCCGACCTCGACCTGGTGTTGCTGCACTCGACGGAGACGCCGGCGTCCTATGCCGGCATGCTGGCCGAACGGCTCTGGTACCCGATCTGGGATTCCAAGATCCGGCTCGACCACTCGGTCCGCTCGGTCGGTGGGGCCAGGCAGATCGCCCGCACCGACCTGCCGGCGATGCTCGGCATGCTCGACCTGCGGCACATCGCCGGCGACCCGGAACTGGCGGTCACGCTGCACCGCCGGGTGCTGGCCGACTGGCGGGCCGATGCCAAGAACCGGCTGCAAGCACTGCGCGAGTCCTGCAATGAACGGGCGACGAGATCGGGCGAACTGGCCTTCGCCACCACCCCCGATCTCAAGGAATCCCGGGGTGGGTTGCGCGATCTGGTGGTGATGCGGGCCGTTGCCGCGTCCTGGGTCGCCGACTGCCCGCACCAGGGGCTGGAGGAGGCCAGGTCGGCATTGCTCGACGTCCGCGACGTGGTGCAGACCCTCGCCGGACGATCCACCGACCGGCTACAGGTCCAGGACCAGGACGCCGTCGCCGAACTGATGGGCCTGGACGACCGTGATGTGCTGCTGCGCCACGTCGCCGGCATCGCCCGGACGGTGGGCCACGCCAGCGATCTGACCTGGCATCGGGTCGATCGCGCGTTGAGCCGCCCGCAGGGCGCGATGACCGATGTCGGCGGCCGGTTGGTCCGCCGGATCGAACGCACCCCGCTGGCCGACGGCATCGTCGAGCAGGAGGGCGAAGCGGTGCTGGCCAGGGCGGTGAACCCGGCCACCGATGCAACGCTGGTGCTGCGTGCCGCTGCTGCTGCCGCCCAGGCCGGACTGCCGGTGTCCCCGGCCACCGTGTTGCGGCTGGCCAAGACCTGCCCGCCGCTGCCCGAGCCGTGGCCGCCGGTCGCGCTCGACGCCTTTCTGGCGCTGCTCGGATCCGGTGCGCCGATGATCCCGGCGTGGGAGGACCTGGACCAGGCGGGCCTGATCTCCACCCTGCTGCCGGGCTGGGAACGACTGCGCTCGATGCCCCAGCGCGACCCGATCCACCTCTACACCGTCGACCGGCATCTGATGGAAACCGCTGTTGTGGCAGCCGGTCTGGTGCGCCGGGTGTCCCGACCGGACCTGCTGCTGCTGGCCGCGATCCTGCACGACATCGGTAAGGGCCACAGCGCCGACTACCCCGATCACTCGGCGGCCGGCGCGGAGCTGTCGGTCGGCTGGCTCAGGCGGATGGGCCTGCCACCCGCCGACATCGCGCTGATCTCGAAGCTGATCGAGCACCACCTGCTGCTGCCCGAGGTCGCATCCAAGCGCGACCCGGACGACCCCGCCACCATCGCGGTGGTGGTCGATGCCGTCGGCGACCTGCCGACGCTCGAGCTGCTCTGGGCATTGACCGAATCGGACGCCAGGGCAGCCGGTCCGGCCGCCTGGACCACCTGGCGCGCCGGGCAGATCAGCCACCTGGTGTCCCGGGTCCGACGGGCGCTGGCCGGCGAGCCGCCCGCGGAACCACCGGCGATCACCGAGGTGGAGCGGGAACTGATCGAGAACGGCGGGGTCGGGATCGTCATCGAACAGATCCCCGGCGCGCTCCGGGTCACCATTGCCGCACCCGACCGGCCCGGCCTGCTTGCCGCCTCGGCGGCGGTGCTGACGATGCACCGGTTGACCGTGCGCGCCGCGGGCCTGCGCACTGTCGAGCACACCGGACTGCAAACCTGGACCGTGGCACCGCAATTCGGTGATGCGCCCGCCGCGGCAACCCTGCGGGCGGACCTGGTACGGGCGTTGGACGGCAGCCTCGACGTCGCCGCCAGGCTCGCCCGGCGCACCGCGCCGACGCGTCGAACCTCGGCTGCACCGCCCGAGGTACTCGTCGTCGACGGCGCCTCGCAGGCCGCCTCGGTGATCGAGGTTCGCGCCCACGACACCCCGGGCCTGCTGTACGCGGTGGCCAATGCGCTGACCACGCTCGGTGTCAACGTCACCTCGGCCAGGGTGCACACGCTGGGCGCCGACGCGGTCGACGTGTTCTACCTGCAGGCGGGCGACGGTTCACCGCTCTCGCCGGCCAGGGGTCGGGAGGTCGCGGCCGCCGTCGCCCAGGCGCTCGCCTGACCGGTCGACTCCGGTTACAGCGTCTGGGCTTTCAAGGCGTCGACGATGTGTTCGGACTGCCGCAGCGCCAGCGCGACGATGGTCAGGGTCGGGTTCGCGGCGGCACCCGTGGTGAACACGGAGCCGTCCGAGACGAATAGGTTGGGCACGTCGTGCGCGCGGCCGTACTCGTCGACCACACCGTCATCGGCCCGTGCGCTCATCCGGGCGGTGCCCATGTTGTGCGTGGAGGGGTAGGGCGGCGTCCGGTGCACGCTGGTCGCGCCGACCGCCTCGTAGAGCAGCTCGGCCTGCCGGTAACCGTGGTCGCGCATCGCGACATCGTTCGGGTGGTCGTCGAAATGCACGTTCGGCACCGGCAACCCGTGCTTGTCGGTCACCGCGGAGTTCAGCGTGACCCGGTTCGTCTCCTGCGGCATGTCCTCGCCGACGATCCACAGGCCCGCCGTGTTCGCGTAGCCGTCCAGGATGGCGGTGAACGCCGGTCCCCAGGCGCCAGGATCGGCGAAGGCGGCCAGGAAAGGCACCCCCAACGACAACGTCTCCAGGTAGTACCCGCCGGCGAACCCGCGGGAGGGGTCGTGCCGCGATTCGTCCGCGATCAGGCCGGCCATCGTCTCACCGCGATGCATGTTCACCGGCTTGTCGAACTGCGCGTACACCGATCCGGTGGTGTGCCGCATGTAGTTCCGGCCGACCTGGCCGGAGGAGTTCGCCAGCCCGTCCGGGAACAATGCGCTGCCCGACAGCAGTAACAGCCGGGGAGTCTCGATGGCATTACCGGCGACGCAGACCACCCTGGCCCGTTGCCGGTGCAGGTTGCCCTCGCCGTCCAGGTACAGCACCGCGTCCGCGCGCCCGGAGTTGTCGTGGGTGATCTGCACGGCGTGCGAGTTCGGCCGCAGGTCGAGGTTGCCGGTGGCCAGCGCGCGGGGGATCTCCCGGACCAGCGTGCTCCACTTGGACTTGTTCTTGTCGCCCTGGAAGTTGAATCCGTCCTGGATCGATGCCGGTCGGCCGTCGTACGGTTCGGCGTTGGTGCCGTAGGGGCCGGTGGCGTAGAAGTGGTACCCGATCCGCTCGGCACCGTTCGCCAGCACCTTGTAATTGTTGTTGGCGGGCTGCGGCTTTCGCCCGCCCCGGTGGGTGCTGCCAATGTTGTTCTCGGCCTGCGTGTAGTACGGCGCCAACTGGTCGACGGTGATCGGCCAGTCCAACAGGTTGGCGCCCTCGATCCGCCCGTAATGACGGCGGGTCTGGAACTCGTGCGCGTTGAACCGCGGCGTCGCACCCGACCAGTGCGTCGTGGTGCCGCCGACCGCCTTCACAATCCAGGCCGGCAGGTTCGGGAAATCCTTTGCGATGCGCCAGGTTCCGGTGGTGGTGCGGGGATCGAGCCAGGCCATCTGGTTGAAGGCCTGCCATTCGTTGTTGACGTAGTCCTCGTTGGTCAGGTGCCCGCCGGCCTCCAGCAGCACGACGTGCACCCCGGCCCTGGTCAGTTCGTTCGCCACCGTGCCGCCACCGGCGCCCGATCCGATGACGACGACCACCGAGTCGTCGTCGTGGTCGAACTCGGCCATCAGACGCTCGCCTTCGCTGGGTTCTGGTCGGCCGGCCGGGCGCCCTCGCGGGGATCCTGCTGAGTGGAGAGGGTCGCGGCCAGCTTGCCCTGGTTCTCCCCGGAATCGGGGGTCGGCGTGCTGGCGCCGTTGCCCGCAGCGGCGCCGGGAGCGCGCCAGATCGGCTCGAACGTCTCCGGTCCGTCGTACTCCTCGATCCGGGGCTCTGGCAGCCAGTCCAGGTCGTCGAAACCGCGATGCAGGTAGCCGCCCTTGTCGAACGAAGGCCCCTCGTACCCGAGAACCGTCCAGACCTCTTCGTCGTCGTAGAGGTTGAGCACCGTGGTGCGCCGGACGAACCCGAAGAAGTCCGTGCCCTCGATCCCCTTGAGCACCCGGTAGGCGTTGTCGTCGTCGAGTGCGCAGAAGTCACCACCGGCCAGGCCGTCCAGCGAGTTCAGGCCCTGCGTGAGCGCCACCCGGAACCAGGTGGAGGCCTGCGCCTCCTTCAGGATGATGTCGGCCGTCCGCTCGTAGGGGCCGTCGGGAATCCGGGAATGCGGAAAGGCGACCCGGATGACCCGGATCAGCACCGTCCTGGCGTGCTCGGTCAGCTGGGTCTCGTTGAGCTGCGGGAACTTTGCGGGAAACGTCATTGTCAGTCCCTGATGTCCGGTGCGCGGGTGTCGAGAATGCTTGAGCCCGAACGGCAATGCACCGCGGCGGCGCAGGGATGCGTCGTGTCGCGGCGATGCGTCCGACCCTTGCACGGTAGGTTCTGCCCGCAGCCGGCGCAACAGATCGCCGGAACCGCCTCAGCCGACCATCGAACCGATTCGCGGGAACGGCCTGGTGGAGAACACATCCTCCACCCGCACCTCGAAGTACTCGGCGATGCGCAGCGCCAGCAGCAGGCTCGGGCTGTACTCACCACGTTCCAGATATCCGACGGTCTGGTAGTGCACGCCCACCGCCTCCGCGAGTTGACGGCGAGTGATCCCGCGCTCGGCCCGCAGCACGGCCAGCCGGTTGTGCAGCGTCGCCGGCGTCGGCGCATCAGACACGTTGCAGCGCCTTCTCCCGGCGCGCAGCAACGCTGGAGCCGGATTCACGACGGGCCATGCGGCGCAACAACATCGGCGCCAGGATCAGCCCGCCGATCGCCCAGATCAGCAGCACGCCGATGGTGAGCAGCGTCCGCCAGCTGCCGCCGATCTCCGCGACGACCGCGGATTCCGGTAGCAGGGTGGACCGCAGGCCAAGACCCAGCCAATAGGTCGGGGTCAGTTGGCCGAGGATCTGTACCCAGGTCGCCATGGTGGCCAGCGGACTGAAGATCCCGGACACCCACACCACAGCGCCCATCACCAACATCCCCCAGCCGCCAACCGATCTCGGGTTCTTGAACACCGAGCCGATGATGAAACCGAGCGGCAGCACGGCGAACAGGCCGAGGATCAGATAGCCCACCGCACCCAGCGCCGCCCAGAATCCGTCGGCCATCAACCCGGGGACGAAGAACGCAGCCGGGACCAGCACCAGCACCATGCTGAACGCGATCTCCAGCAGCACCCTGGTCAGCTGGCCGCTGACGTACCCGACGGTGCCGTAGGGGACCGCCTTCAGCCGCAGCAGGGTGCCGTCCTCACGCTCGGTGGCCAGCACGGTGGCGACCCCGAAGGCGCCGGCGAACGCAACCTGTAGGGCCAGCAGACCGGGCAGCATGAAGGCCGCGACCGAGACGTCGGTGCCGGGCACGGTGCCGTTGCGGTTGAGCCACAACACCACCAGCAGCACCACTGAGACGATGACGTAGTAAGCGATGTCCTGGCCGGCCCGGACACTGTTCATGAACTCGATCCGACCGCGCCTGACCCCGCAGCGCATCGCATAACCGGCGGCGTTCATCGATCCGACTCCTGTTCCTGCGCAACCATGGTCAGGTACGTGCTCTCCAAGCTGGGTCGCTGCACCTCGAGATCCCGGATGACGCCGAACGGCCCGGCGGCGGTCCGCTCCTGGTCGAACAGCTCCCGGACGAAGGCCGTCGGGTCGGGCGTCGCGTGCACCTGCCGCTGGCCGTCCTGGGTCCACCGCACCTCCGCGGTGCCGGCGACCGCCTGGGCGAGTTCCTCTGCGCTGCCGTCGGCAACGATGCGGCCGTGGTTGAGGATCAGGATCCGATCGGCGAGCTTCTCGGCCTCGTCCAGGTCGTGGGTGGTGAGCAGGATCGTGGTGTCCTGCAGATCGGACAGCCGATGCACCAGATCGTGGAAGTCCCGCCGGGCGGCCGGATCGAAGCCGGCGGTCGGCTCGTCCAGGAACAACAGTTCCGGCCGGCCGACGATGCCGATGGCCACATCGAGCCGCCGTCGCTGACCGCCGGACAACGCAGAGACCTTCTTGTTGCGGTGCTCGGTCAGCCCGACCGTCTCGATCAGCTCGTCGGTGGGGTAGGGCCGCTGCCGGTGCGGTTCGGAATAGGGCAGGTAGAACGACCCGAGATGGTCGAGCAGCTCCCACACCCGCCAGCGGCCGTGGTCGCGCCAGGACTGCAGCACCACACCGATTCTCGCCCGCCACTGCTCATCGGCCGTTGCCGGATTCTCGCCCAGCACCGAGACGTTTCCCGCCGACGGCAGCCGGAATCCCTCGAGGATCTCGATCGTGGTGGTCTTGCCGGCCCCGTTCGGCCCGAGCAGGACCAGCACCTCGCCCCGGTTGATGGTGAAACCGACGCCGTGCAGAACGTCGTTGGTGCCGTACCGCATCCGCAGATCGGTGACCTCGACGACAGCAGTCTGCTCCAACGTGTGTGACGCCATGTAGTAGTTGTACTACCGGCCGACAGGTATGCGCAACGGCGTTTGCGGGAATCGGGCAGTGGGAGAATGGCCGGAGTCAGCACCACCTGCCAGTGTCTGGGAAGGCCTCTTTCGTGTTCGAAACTCTGTCCGACCGGCTATCCACGGTCTTCTCGAACCTGCGCGGCAAGGGTCGGCTGACCCCGGCCGACATCGATGCGACGTGCCGCGAGATCCGGATCGCGCTGCTCGAGGCCGACGTCGCCCTGCCTGTGGTGCGCACCTTCATCGCGAAGATCAAGGAGCGGGCGACCGGCGCGGACGTCTCCGCAGCGCTGAACCCGGCACAGCAGGTCATCAAGATCGTCAACGAAGAGCTGATCGCCATCCTCGGCGGCGAGACCCGGCGGTTGACCTTCGCCAAGAACCCGCCGACGGTGATCATGCTGGCCGGCCTGCAGGGCGCGGGTAAGACCACGCTCGCCGGCAAGCTCTCGCTGTGGCTCAAAGGACAGGGACACACCCCGCTGCTGATCGCCTCCGACCTGCAGCGGCCCAACGCCGTACAGCAGCTGCAGATCGTCGGCGAACAGGCCGGCGTGCCGGTCTGGGCACCGGAGCCGGGCAGCGGTGTCGGTGACCCGGTGGCCGTCGCCAAGAGCGGCATCGAGCACGCCAGGGTGCGGCTACACGACATCGTCATCGTGGACACCGCCGGCCGGCTCGGCGTCGACGCCGAGATGATGCAGCAGGCGGTCGACATCCGGGACGCCGTCGATCCCAACGAAATCCTGTTCGTGGTCGACGCGATGATCGGTCAGGACGCGGTGGCCACGGCCGAGGCGTTCCGGGACGGCGTCGGGTTCACCGGGGTGGTGCTCACCAAGCTCGACGGCGACGCCCGCGGTGGCGCCGCCCTGTCGGTGCGGTACGTCACCGGCAAGCCGATCATGTTCGCGTCCACCGGTGAAAAGCTCGCCGACTTCGACACCTTCCACCCGGACCGGATGGCCTCCCGGATCCTGGGCATGGGCGACATGCTCACCCTGATCGAGCAGGCGGAGCAGCACTTCGAGGCCGATCAGGCCGAAGCGATGGCGGCCAAGATGGCCGGCAACGACTTCACCCTGGAGGACTTCCTGCAGCAGATGATGATGCTGCGCAAGATGGGCCCGATCGGTGGGCTGTTGGGCATGTTGCCGGGGGCCGGGCAGATGAAGGAGGCGCTGGCGAACGTCGATGACCGCGACATCGACCGGACAGCGGCCATCATCCAGTCGATGACCCCGGCCGAGCGGGCCGAACCCAAGATCATCAACGCCTCCCGCCGGCAGCGCATCGCCCGCGGCTCCGGTTCGACGGTCTCCCAGGTCAACGCCCTGGTCGACCGGTTCTTCGAGGCCCGCAAGATGATGTCCTCGATGGCCGGCCGGTTCGGCATGCCCGGCGGTCGACCGTCCAACCGCAAGGCGGCCAAGGGCCGCAAGGGCAAGCGTTCGACCGGCCGCGGGCCGACTCCACCCAAGGTGAAGGGGATGCCGGGTGGGTTCCCAGGGTTGGGCGGGGGGGCCGGACACAGCGCGTTGCCACCGGGGATGGGCGGCGCCGGCGGAATGGGTGCTCAGCCCCCAGCCCAGAATTTCGGGCTGGACCAGCTTCCGCCCGGCTTCGACCCGTCCCAGCTGAAGTTCCCCAAAAAGTGATCACCCAGCAGTGATTGCCGAGAAGTGACCGATCTTCGGGTTCGCGGAGTGGACCCGGCCACCGGTGAGCCGGTGGACCTGTGGATCAGCGGCGGCCGGTTCGTCGACGGCCCGGTCGCCGACGCCGTCGAACTGTCCGGCTGGGTGCTGCCCGGGTTCGTCGACGCGCACTGCCATGTCGGCTATTCGCCCGCCGGAGCCGCCACCCTCGACGAGGCGGAACAACAGGCAAGGACCAACCTGGACGCGGGCGCACTCGCTCTGCGGGACTGCGGATCGCCGGTGGATACCCGGCCGTTGGTCGGCCGGGACGACCTGCCGGTGCTGATCAGGGCGGGTCGGCACATCGCCAGGACCAAGCGGTACATCCGCGAACTGGGCGTGGATCTGGACGACCCTGCCGAGCTGCCGGCCGAGGTGGCCAGGCAGCTGGCGTACGGCGACGGCTGGATCAAGATCGTCGGGGACTGGATCGACCGGTCGCTGGGCGATCTGGCCCCGCTGTGGCCCGACGACGTGCTCACCGAGGCCATCGCCGTCGCACATGCCGGCGGAGCCAGGGTGACCACCCACGTCTTCGGCGAGGACGCGCTGCCCGGGCTGCTCGCGGCGGGCGTCGACTGCATCGAGCACGGCACCGGGCTCACCGACGACACCATCGCCACCGCCGCCGCCCGTGGGGTCCACCTGGTCCCCACGGTGATCAACATCGCGAACTTCCCCTCGTTCGCCGATGCGGCCGGCCGGTTCCCCACCTACGCCAAGCACATGCGGGACCTGCACCGACGCAACGCGCACATGATCACCGACGCCGTTGACGCCGGGATCGCCGTGCATGCCGGGACCGACGCCGGCGGGTACGTCGAGCACGGCCGGGTGGCCGACGAGGTGACCGCGATGGCCGAGCTGATCGGCACCCGGGAAGCGCTGTACGCCGCGTCGCACAGCGCCCGAGAATGGCTTGGGCTGCCCGTTCACCAGCTCGGTGCCGCCGCCGATCTGGTGCTCTACGCCGAAGATCCGCTCTCCGACATCGGCGTGCTGCAGCACCCGGCGGTGGTCATTCGGGCGGGCCGGATCGCGCGTGGGTCTGCCGGCTGATCATCGTGTGACAGAATGGTCGGGTTACGGCTGCCGTCCGGCCCCTCTCTCCGGGCGCGGCCGCCATTGGTGCGTCCGGATCCGCAGCCCCACGCGGAGCCGTCGGCGCCCGCCCTCAAAGTCTGCAAGGAGTACTCCACCACCGTGGCTGTCAAGATCAAGCTCGCCCGTTTCGGAAAGATCCGCGAGCCGTTCTATCGCATCGTCGTCGCCGACGCCCGCACCCGCCGTAGCGGCCGGGCGATCGAGAACATTGGGCTCTACCACCCGAAGGCCGACCCGAGTGTCATCCAGGTCGACTCGGACCGGGCGCAGTACTGGCTCGGCGTCGGCGCGCAGCCGACCGAGTCGGTGCTGTCGATCCTCAAGGTGACCGGCGACTGGCAGAAGTTCAAGGGCCTGCCGGGCGCCGAGGGCACCCTGCGGGTGGCCGAGGCCAAGACCGACAAGCGCTCGCTGTACGAGGCCGCGATGGCCCAGGTCACCGGCGACGACGCGAACTCGGCGACCACGCCGAAGAAGAAGGCCGCAAAGCCTGCAGCCGAGGCTCCCGCTGAAGCCGCAGAAAGCACCGACGCGTCGTGAGCGTGCTCGAGGACGCCCTGGAGCATCTGGTTCGGGGCATCGTCGACAACTCCGATGACGTCAGCGTCGAGCTGACCACCGGACGCCGGGGTCGCACCCTGCAAATCCGGGTGCACCCGGACGACCTGGGCAAGGTCATCGGCCGCGCCGGCCGGACCGCCACCGCACTGCGCACCGTGATGTCGGCGGTGGGCGGTCGGGGCATCCGGGTCGACGTCGTCGACACCGACCGCTGAACAGCGGGCAGTCGATGGACGTGGTGGTCGGCCGGATCGGTCGACCGCACGGACTGCGGGGTGAGGTCACCGTCCAGGTCAGCACGGACGACCCGGACGAACGGTTCGCGGCCGGCGCGGTGCTCGGCACCGATCCGGCCGACCGCGGTCCGTTGACCGTCACCAGCATGCGGCGCTCCGGGCCGGTCCTGGTGCTGGGCTTCGCCGGCTACCCCGATCGCAACGCCGCGGAGACGCTGCGCGGTACGACGTTGACCCTGGATGCCGCGGAGTTGCCCGGCACCGACGACCCGGACGAGTTCTACGATCACCAGCTCATCGGGCTGACCGTCGTGGACAACGCCGGCGTCGTGCTGGGCACGGTGGTCGAGGTCCTGCACCCACCCGCCGCTCCGGTGCTCGCGGTGGACCGGCCCGACGGCTCCCAGGAACTCGTGCCCTTCGTGTCGGCGATCGTGCCGGAGGTCGATCTGGCTGCCGGCCGCCTGGTGGTCGTGCCACCGGACGGAATGTTCGCTTGAGAGGTCGGTACCGATGCGGATCAGTGTGATCACGATCTTTCCCGGGTACCTCGATCCGCTCCGGGAGTCGTTGCTGGGCAAGGCGATCGCCGAGCACGTGGTCGAGCTCAGTGTGCACGACCTGCGTTCGTGGACCACCGATCGGCACCGCACGGTCGACGACTCGCCGTACGGGGGAGGCCCCGGAATGGTGATGAAACCGGACGTATGGGGCCGGGCTCTGGACGAAATCGCCACTCCGCTCGAGCCGCAGCCGCCGACCCTGGTGGTGCCGACGCCGGCCGGTCGTTCGTTCACCCAGTGCACGGCGACGGAGCTGGCCGCGACCGACCATCTGATCTTCGCCTGCGGCCGGTACGAGGGCATCGACCAGCGGGTGATCACCGACGCGGCCACCCGCATGCCGGTCCTCGAGCTGTCCATCGGGGACTACGTGCTGGCCGGCGGTGAAGTGGCGGCGATGGTGATGATCGAGGCGATCACCCGGCTCATCCCCGGTGTGTTGGGCAATCCGAACTCGGCGCCGGAGGATTCCTTCTCCGGTGACCTGGCCGGCCTGCTGGAGGCCCCCAGCTACACGCGTCCTCCGGTCTACCGCGGACTCGCGGTGCCGGCCGTGCTGACCAGCGGTGACCACGCTGCTGTTGCGGCGTACCGCAGGGCGGAGTCGCTGCGCCGGACCGAGACCAATCGGCCCGACCTGATCGGGCGCACCACGGCCGGCTGATCACCGGTTTCCTGTTCCGGGGTGCCGTCTGGCACAATGGAGCGGTTGCCATCTGCCGGTCACGGCGAAAGAAATCGTGGCGACCACCAGCGCGCATTGCAGAACTGACCGCGCGCGCTACCTGCTGATACTGACGAGGACACCGACATGAACACCCTTGACGCGCTGGACGCCGCCTCGCTGCGGTCCGACATCCCGGACTTCCGTCCCGGTGACACGGTCAAGGTGCACGTGAAGGTCATCGAGGGCTCGCGCTCCCGGATCCAGGTCTTCGCCGGGCACGTCATCCGCCGCCAGGGCGGCGGCATCCGCGAGACCTTCACCGTTCGCAAGATCAGCTTCGGCGTCGGCGTCGAGCGCACCTTCCCGGTGCACTCCCCGAACCTGGACCGGATCGAACTGGTCACCCGCGGCGATGTCCGCCGGGCGAAGCTGTACTACCTGCGCGACCTGCGCGGCAAGGCCGCCAAGATCAAGGAAAAGCGCCAGGGGCGCTGACCGCGCCGCATCACGGCAAGCTGACACCCGCGCCGTAGCCTGACCGTGATGAGTGACAAAGACGGAGAATCGGTGGCGTCGGAACCAGATGCGGATTCCGGCGCCAACGACGCCAGGGATGCCGACGAACCGACCGGCCGACGGCGCCGAGGCCCGGCCAAGAAGCGCCCGTTCTGGATCGAACTGCCGATTCTCATCGTCATCGCCTTCGGCCTGACGTTCCTGATCCAGACCTTCGTCGCCAAGGTGTATTACGTGCCGTCCGGTTCCATGGAGCAGACGCTGCACGGCACGGCCAGTGGCGGCGACCGCATCCTGGCCAACAAGATCGTCTACGACTTTCGCGATCCGCAACAGGGTGACGTGGTCGTCTTCGCCGGCCCCGCCACCTGGGCGCCGGAGGCCCGGATCGCCGGCCCCACCACGTGGTTCGGCAGCCTGATGCAGTCCGTCGGGTCGGTGGTCGGCATCGCGCCGCCGAACGAGAAGGACTACGTCAAGCGGGTGATCGCGGTCGGCGGTCAGACAGTGATGTGCTGCGACGCCGAGGGTGCCGTCACGGTCGACGGCCGGTCGCTGGTCGAGCCCTACATCTATGAACCGATCGAGTTCGTCCCGGGTCAGCTGGACTGCACCACCACGCAGATGTCCAGACGCTGCTTCGGCCCGGTGACCATCCCCGAGGGCGAGCTGTGGGTGATGGGCGATCACCGTTCGGATTCCGCGGACTCCTCGTACCAGTGCCAGGGTCTGCCGCCCACCAGCGGCGCCGTCTGCCAGGGGCCGATTCCGGTGGACAACGTGATCGGCAAGGCGATCTTCATCGTCATGCCACCGTCGCGGTGGGGGACAATCGGTAACCCCGACATCGATCCCGACAACCCGGCGAACTGATGACAGCAGCCCAGCAGCAACGTCCCGGCCGGGTCGGCGCCGTCCCGGTCCAGCGTCAACCGGCCAAGCCGGTGATCCGTCGGCCGAGCCTGCGTTTCGAAAAGGAACTCTTCCGCGGCGGACCCACCCGGCTCGCCGCGATGGACGAGGTCGGCCGCGGCGCGCTGGCCGGTCCGGTGAGCATCGGCGTCGTGGTGATCACGCCGTCGATCGGGCGGGTACCCCCTGGCCTGGCGGATTCGAAGCTGCTCACCCCGGCGGCGCGGGAGCAGTTGGTCCGGCCGATCCGCCGCTGGGTGACCGAATACGCCGTCGGCCACGCCAGCCCGGCGGAGATCGACGAGATCGGCATCATCGCGGCACTCAGGACAGCGGGCCGAAGGGCGCTGGCCGCCCTGTCCGGCCCGGTCGACGCCGTGCTGCTGGACGGCAATCACAATTACCTGACGACACCGTCGGTGCTGGCTGCCGCCTCTGACGATCTGCCGCTGTTCGAGTTGGAGGTCGAGTCGACCGCCCCGACCGAGCCACCGGTGCACGTCAAGATCAAGGCCGACATGACCTGCGCGGCCGTGGCCGGGGCGAGTGTGCTGGCGAAGACCGAACGCGACCGGCTGCTGGTCGAGATGGACCCCCGGTTCCCGCGCTACGGCTTTGCCGAGAACAAGGGTTACGGCACCCCGGAGCACGTGGCGGCGCTGCGCGAGTACGGTCCGTCCACGGTGCACCGGCGCAGTTGGCGGCTGCCCGGCGAGGAGCCCGACCTGTTCTGCGAGTCGACGGACCTGCTGGTCGGGCCTGAGGGGATGATGAGTCAGTGAGCGCTGAAGACCTCGAGCAGTACGAGACCGAGATGGAGCTCCAGCTCTATCGCGAGTACCGCGACATCGTCGGCCAGTTCTCGTACGTGGTGGAGACCGAACGCCGGTTCTATCTGTGCAACGCGGTGGATCTGCAGGTGCGGAACCCCGACGGTGACATGTATTTCGAGCTGCGGATGTCCGATGCCTGGGTGTGGGACATGTACCGGCCGGCGCGTTTCGTCAAGAACGTCCGGGTGGTGACGTTCAAGGACGTCAACGTCGAGGAACTCGACAAGCCGGATCTGCGGTTGCCGGAAGAAAATCCGTTCGGCTGAGCCGGCACAACCATCGATGACCGCCCAGTTGAACACCTACGACGTCGATCAGCTCCGCGCGCGCTTCCCGGCCCTGGCGTCCGGGGTCGCGCATTTCGATGGACCGGGCGGCTCCCAGGTCCCGGACGCCGTCGCCGACGCGATCCGCACGACGCTGGTGGCCGGAGTGTCCAACCGCGGCCGGATGACGGCGGCGGAGCGGTACGCCGACGCGGTGGTGCTGGCGGCCCGGCAGGCAATGGCGGACCTGCTCGGTGCCGACCCCGGCGGGATCGTCTTCGGCCGCAGCATGACCCAGCTGACGTTCGACCTGTCGCGGGCATTGGCGAAGACCTGGCAACCCGGTGACGAGGTGGTGGTCACCCGGCTCGACCACGATGCCAACATCCGGCCCTGGCTGATCGCGGCCGAATCGGCCGGAGCAGTGGTCCGGTGGGCGGAGTTCGACCCGGCGACAGGCGAGCTCCCGGTCGAGAACGTGGCCGAGGTGATCACACCGCGGACCCGCCTGGTGGCGGTGACCGCTGCTTCGAACCTGCTCGGCACCCGCCCCCGATTGTCCGAGATCACTGCACTGGCACACGATGTCGGGGCGTTGTGCTTCGTCGATGGCGTGCACTTCACGGCGCACGCGCCGGTGGATGTCGACGCCATCGGCGCCGACCTCTACGCGTGTTCGCCCTACAAGTTTCTCGGGCCGCACTGCGGGGTGGTGGCCGGGCGGGTGTCGCTGCTGGAACAGCTGCGGCCCGACAAGCTGCTGCCGTCAACCGATGTCGTGCCCGAGCGGTTCGAGCTCGGCACGCTGCCCTACGAGCTGCTGGCCGGAACCACCGCCGCCGTCGAGTTCCTGGCCGACCTGGCGCCGCCGGCGCCGACCCGTCGTGAGCAGCTCGTCGCGGCGATGAGCCTGGTGGAGGAGCACGAGGACCGGCTGCGGTCCGTCATCGAGGAAGGGCTTGCCACGCTGCCCGGCGTGGAGGTGCGATCCCGCGCCACCGTTCGCACACCGACCCTGTTGCTGACCTTCGAGAACCGCGATCCGGTGGAGGCCTATCGGTTCCTTGCCGAGCGGGACATCAACGTGCCGGCGGGTTCGTTCTACGCGATCGAGGCCTCCCGATTCCTCGGGTTGGGGGACGCCGGCGGCCTGCGGGTGGGTTTGGCGCCGTACTCCAGCCGGTCCGATGTCGACAGGTTGCTCGATGCCCTGACAGAGTTCACCAGGTGAGCATCGACCCGAGCCGGATCGACATCGAGTTCGATCCGCAACGGCAACACATGGTCGGCGTCTCGGCGCACGGCCTGATGCGCTTCGATGTGCCGTTCATCAGCGAGATCGTGCCCGGGCTGTGGCTCGGCGGGTGTGAGGACGGATTGATCCTGCCCTCGTTCATCGAGCACCTGGTCTCGCTGTACCCGTGGGAGCGGTACACGGTCAACCACGAGCTGCACAGCACGCTCGAGGTGCGGATGTACGACAGTGTCGACCAGGCCTTCGACCAGATCGACGGGATCGCGGCCTGGGTCAACATCTGTCGGTCCGCGGGGCCGACGCTGGTGCACTGCCAGGCCGGTCTGAACAGGTCGAGCCTGGTCACCGCCAGAGCACTGGTGCTGAGTGGGCTGACCGCCGACGAGGCGATCGCGCTGATCCGAGAGAAGCGCTCACCGGCGTGCCTGTGCAACCCGTCCTTCGAACGGTGGCTGCGGCTCACCCAGTAAGCCGTGGATCAGCCGCCGAACACCGCCGTCTGGGTCAGCACGAAATACACCACCGCGAAGATCACCACCGTGAGCAGCGCCATCAGCAGCAGCGACATCCGCGAAGCCTGGGGCTGGATCCGCACGCCGCCCATGTTCCACACCGTCGCGTCCGAGCCAGGAGCCTTCGGATTGCTGCCGTTGAAGGTGCTGCAGGCCAGGTACCGGCCGTACTGCTCGTTGGTGCGCTCGATGATCGCGCCCTTCTTGCAAACCGGGCACCGCTGACCCTTGCGGACCGGTTCCTCCATGCTCCGGAGCCTAATCGTTGGCCGCTCGCCGTCGGCGCCGGTGCACACCGCACCGGTTTCGACCGGTAGCTGCGGGGAACTGCTCGGGTGGGAGAATTGGCTCCTACTGCTCGAATGTGAACGCCCATCGAAAGGCATCGACATGTTCCGTATCGCACTTGGTCTTGTCATCGGTTACGTGCTCGGCTCCAAGGCCGGCCGCGAACGGTACGAGCAGATCGTCCGGCTCGGTTCGAAGATCGCCGACAACCCCGCGGTCCAAGGTGCCGCCGGCTTTGTCCGGGCGAAGGTGTCGGGACTGCTGTCCGGCCGGAAGCGCACTCCCGCCCGCCCGGATGCCGCCTACCTCGATGCGGAGTCGCCGATCACTCCGGCCCCGACGCTGCGCGCTGCCGGCTGATCCGTCAGCCGTCGAACGGATGTGCTCTACGGTGATGGCATGGAATTTCGCCACCTCGGCCGCTCCGGCCTCAAGATCTCGTCGATCACCTACGGCAACTGGTTGACCCATGGGTCCCAGGTCGAGAACGACGTCGCAACCCAGTGCGTGCGAGCCGCTCTCGATGCCGGGATCACCAGCTTCGACACCGCCGATGTCTACGCCAACGGGCGCGCCGAGTCGGTGCTCGGTGACGCGCTGTCCGGTGAGCGACGCGAGTCTCTGGAGATCTTCACCAAGGTCTACTGGCCGACCGGCCCGAAGGGGCACAACGATGTCGGTCTCTCGCGCAAGCACATCGCCGAGTCGATCAACGCCTCGCTGACCAGGCTGCGGACGGATTACGTCGATCTCTACCAGGCGCATCGGTTCGACACCGAGACTCCGCTCGAGGAGACGATGCAGGCGTTCGCCCAAGTGGTCCGGCAGGGGAAAGCGCTCTACATCGGGGTCAGTGAGTGGACCGCGGATCAGCTTCGTCAGGGTCACGCGCTGGCCGAAGACCTTGGCATCCAGCTGATCTCGAGCCAACCGCAGTACTCGATGCTGTGGCGGGTGATCGAGGACGAGGTTGTTCCGACCTCCGCTGAGCTGGGTGTGTCACAGATCGTCTGGTCCCCGGTGGCCCAGGGAGTGCTCACCGGGAAGTACCGGCCCGGCGCCGCCCCGCCGGCCGGGTCGCGGGCCACGGACGAGAAGGGCGGCGCCGACATGATCAAACGATTCATGGACGACGACGTGCTCGCCCGGGTCGCCGATCTCCGGCCGATCGCTGATGAGCTGGAGCTGACGATGGCGCAGTTGGCCGTCGCCTGGGTGCTGGCCAATCCGAATGTCGCCGCCGCGCTGGTGGGCGCGTCCCGGCCCGAACAAGTCGCGGAGAACGTCAAGGCGGCGGGGGTCCGGTTGCCCGACGATGCGTTGCGCCGGATCGACGAGGTTCTCGGCGATGTCGTGGTGCGAGATCCGTCCATGACAGCGAAGAATGCCCCGCAGAAGCGCCCGGCCTGATCGCGGCAGCTACTGCACGGTGAATTCGGCTACCCGGCTGCGGGCCACCCCACGCAGCACGCCGGCCGGTGGTCGCGCTCCTGGCTCGTCGCACTGATAGCACCCGACGATCCGGTAACTGCCTGGTTCGGTGATCCGGTACCAGTGCAGCAGGTCGATCGTGGTGCTGACGGTTGCGTCCGGATCGAGTGGCGCGTAATCGGAGTCGTCGGAGATGTCCCGGTCGTACTTGAGCCTGCCGTACTCGGCGTCCAGCTCGAAGTAGATCTCCCTGGGGAAACTCTCCTCGTATCCCGGGCTCATCCGCCGGTTGATCAGCACCGCTTCGGGCCCGCGGTTGGTCACCGAGACGGTGACCTCGGCCGGCTCCGAGCGGCGCAGTGCACCCGACGGCAGCTGCAGGTCCACCTGCAGGGTCATGGTTTGACCACCGCGTTGAACCCGGTCAAGGTCGTCTGATCGGCCGCCGACAGCGGTTTGGGTGCCTTGGCGAGCCGGGCCCTGACCTTGTTGCGCACCTCGACGAACTTGCCGAAGTTCGCCCGCCGCTGGTCGGCCGGCATCAGGTTCCATTGCGCCAGCGCGCGTTGGGCATCGTTCATGAATCCGGCGAGGTCCTCCTCGTCCATGCCCTTGGACAGGATCTCGACCCGCTCGCCGAGGAATTCACTGATCGGGAGGTCCGCGATTCCGGCCCGGTTCTGCCGCACGTGCTCGAACTCGTGCGCGACCGTGTGCACCAATCCGGCGAACCCCTGGGTGAAGGCGTTCGGCGAGACGGTGATCCTCGAATTTCCGGGGATGGCCTGGTCTGTCGTCGTCGCGTTGTTCGGGTCGGCGGTGTCGAAATGGATGTCCACCAGGCCGTTCTCGTCCAGGCGGTAGAAGTCGATGATCGCTCGGATGGCGCTGTTCTGACTGCCGGCACCGGCCAGACCCATCACCAGTGGGTTGATGGTGATCCGGCCGATCGCACCGTCCTCCTTCAGCCCGGCGCCGTTCTGGAAGTTCGCCACCCGCTGCACGGTGTCGGCGTTGAACACACCGTCCGGGGTCGCACCGATGAAGGCCTGGATCGCCCGGATCGAACGCGGGTCACGCAATTTCGACCGGTTGAAGGCGATGGCCGCCTTCTCCTGTTTCGGCTTCAGCAAGGTCGGCGTCGGTCCCACCGCCGCTGCCGCCGGCGCGGGGAGGGCCAGCTGCGCGGTGATGGTGTCCCGGATCTTGGCGGAATTGGTCATGGCGGTCGGGCCGAGGGTGATCACCCGAAGGCCGCCGCCCTCGAAGGTGGTTGCGCCGGCGGCTGCCTGCGCGGCCTTGAAGCTCACCGTCAGTGCGTTCGTTCTGGTGGGGATGGCGAAGAAGTCGGCGGCGGCGTAGATCCCGTAGTCGTGCTGATTGTTGGTGACGCAGCGAGCCACCACCGCGTCCAGCGTCGGCTGATCCACCTGACCGGTCGCTACGATGCCGGCCGTCTGTTGGAACGTGGCAACCGCCTGTGCCGAGATCGGACCGAAGCTCCCGTCAACGGCCGTGCGGACGATGACCTGGATGACCCGCACCGAGTTGATGTCGTAGAGACCGCGGTTGAACGTGATGGCCGTCTTCTCCTGGGCCGGCGTCAGCGGCCCGGGAGCGCGTTGGACGACCACCTGCGCATCCAGCAGTCGCGACACCGTGACTTGATCCGCTCGACCGGTCCCGTTGGCCAGCAGCCGGGACGCGGGGTGCGCACCTCCGACCATCTCCCGCACGGCCTGGTTACCGGCCTGTTGTTGCAGCAACGAGGCGAGAGTGGATCCCCCGGCCATAGGTCGGCGGGCTCGTCGATCGGCGTCCCGATGCGGCGCCGCGACGGCCCTGCTGGTCCCTTGCGGCATCTGACCTCCAGAGTCGCGACCGGCCGGCGACGTGGTTTTTCGCTCCCTCCAGGGTATGGCGCCACCCCACCGACCTCGGAGAACCGAGGCAAATCGTGCCCGAAGGTGCAGTTCGGGATAGTTCGGGCGGAGATAAGTGATTCCCCGTTTACTGCGGCCCGATCCTGGGCACCACAGAGGCGAACGTATCCGCCGCGAGAATTGGAGTTACACCATGGCAACTATCCTGTGGATCCTGGCCGTCATTCTGGTCGTATCGGGGATCTTCGCGATCTTCCGTAAACAGGTGCTCTGGGGTGTCGTGCTGATCGTGGTCGGCCTGCTGGTGGGGCCGGGTGGGGTCAGCATCTTCACCTGATCCAACCTGGGCAGTTCACCGAACAGGCACCCTGTTCCGTCGCATGCCGACGGCACAGGGTGCTTTGTCATCTGTGGCCGATCACGGCCCACCCCGCCAATGATCGATCCGATGGTGGTCGGGGGTGAAACCGTTGGCGACACCCCACAGCACCGCTTGGGTGCGGCTGGTGACGCCGATCTTGCGATAGATGTTGCGGATGTAGGACTTCACGGTGTTCGGGCTGAGGTAGGAAATCGCTGCCACGTCCGCATTGCTCAGTCCCTGGGTGATCAGGGCGAGGATCTCGGACTCCCGGTCGCTCAGCCCCTCGGCGCGACCCGGCCAACTCAGCGCACTGGTGGTTCGACTCCGGGTCGGCGGCGCGCTGACCACCACCTCGCCGGCATGAACCGCCTCAAGCGCGAGCACGAGATCCCGTGCCGGGAGTGTTTTGGACAGGTACCCGTGGGCGCCCTGACGACGGGCGCCGGCGATCAGCTCGGGATCGAAGTTCCAGGTGTAGACCACCACCTTGCGCGCCCTGGGGTTGTCGACCAGCACACTGATTTCCTGCTGATCGGACTCCGGCTGGGCGAAGGAGTCGTAGAGCACCACGTCGACGTCCTGCTTCAACGGCTTGTTGGTGTCGATCTCCGCCACTGTCACTCGGTCGCGGTAGGGATCCAGCATCTGGGCTATCCCGAGCAGCACGACGTCGTAGTCGTCGACCAGCGCGACCGTGATCGGCGGGTTCTGCGCAGGCTCGGGCACCGGGACAGATTAACCCTCCCAGGGGTGTACCGGACCAGCCCTAGGGGTGGTTGATTGGGAAGGTCGGGATGTACCGGAGAAGGGATTCGACGGTGAAAAGTGCTGCAGCATGGGGGCTTCGTTCGGCGCAGATCGCCGAGGTACTTCGCGTGGGCGCACAGCGCGACTCCGGTGACGGCGCGTTGACCGCGCTGCTGGAGCTGGCGGTCGAAACAGGCGGATGGTCGTCCGGCAGCATCACCGAGGTGACGGCGGACCCGGGCCCTGTCACGGTCACCACCGTCGGAGACGTCGCGCCCGTCGTCGACCTCCTGCAGCGGCAACTCGGCGAGGGACCGATGTTCGACGCCATGGGGGATGACCAGGTGCAGCACGTTTCCGACCTCGCGGTCGGCGACAGATGGTCGCGGTGGTCGGCCGCAGCGATGTCGGCCGGGGTGCGGTCGACGCTGGTGCTGCGGCTGTTCACCGATCGGACGCTCGGCACCATGAATCTGTACTCGACAGGGCGTCCGCCGATCGACGACACCGTCATCGAAGATGCCTGCACCATGGCTGCGCATGCGTCGGTGCAGTTGGCCATTCTGGGCCGTGAATCCCACCTTCTTCGCACGGTGCAGCACAAGGCGATGATCGGGCGCGCACAGGGAATGCTGATGCAGAAGTACGGACTCGACGAGAGCCGGGCCTACCGGATGTTGAGCTGGATCGCGCAGCAGAATCAGATCGAGATAGCCGTCCTCGCCGAGCGTTTCACCGCGACGGGCATCCTTCCGCTGTCACCGGCGTCCGCCGGATCCGGCCCCGACGAGCATGTCGCGATGACCGGCTGACTCACCCGCCGGGTCCACCTGGTCCGCCGGAGGACGGGGCACCGCCAGGCGCCCGACCCCCGCTCGGGGTTGTTGCGGTGTCGACCCCCACTGCGAGGGAGACCGCAAAGCCGCCTTCCACATCGCCGCTGACGGTCGCGAGCTGGTGCACAGCGCCGTCGTCGCCGAACACATTGTCGGTCTGCAACGACACCTGGGCCAGGTTCTCTACCGACTTCGCGTAGCCGGCTGTGGCATAGACCTGCTCGCAGACATCCTGCGGGAGCGCCAGTTGCGATGTCGCAATCGCGTTCGAGGCGTCGGTGATGCTTGCCTGATCGGGGTAGACCTCGAAGTGCACGTGCGGCCAGCGGCCGCTGTAGCAGGCAGGAAAGATGCTGGTGTACTTGACGATTCCGGTTCACCAGCTGTGTGCCTGCTGTGCGGAAATCAGGCCGACCAGACGCACTGCTCATCAAGGCAGGCCCAACCGTCGGGGCTGTCGGCCGGCCGGGTGTGGGAGCCGCAGGTCGGGCAGGCGATCGGCGCACCGATGCGCAGCAGCGCGGTGGCGTCGGCGGAATCGTCCGACGCGCGGCGGCGGGCGCCGCGACCAGGGTGGGACAAAGACATCGAAACTCCTCTATGGCTGTGGTTCTGCTGGGGTGTGCTTGTTCCGCGCTCGGACCCCGACAACTCTCAGACGTCCCGGATGATGCCACCGTTGCCTCAGGCGGCACCGGCCAACGAATTGTTGATCGCCGCGGCGACGTCCCGCATCGAGGTGCGTCGGTCCATCGCGGTGCGCTGGATCAGCCGGAACGCTTCCTGTTCGGTCAGCTGCTGCTGCGCCATCAGCAGTCCCTTGGCCCGCTCGACCACCTTTCGGGTGTCCAGCCGGTTCTGGATCTCGACGACGTCGGCCCGAAGCGCCGCAAGGTCGGTCGTGCGTGCCGCAGCCAGTTCGAGGGCGGGAAGCAAGCGCTCCTGGGTGAACGGCGCCGCCACGTAGCCGGTGGCGCCCGTTGCAACGGCGGAGCGAAGGTGCTGCGGATCCTCGTCCGCGGCGAGAACGACCACCGGCCAACCGCGCCGGGCGGCCGCCGCCGCGATCGCGGCCCCGTCGCTGTTGCGCCGGGTCAGGTACCACAGCACCGTGGGTGGCTCGGTCAGATCCGGCAGCTCATCCACGATCCGTCCGGCCAGGTTGATACCACTCGCCGCGAGGGTGTCTTCGAGATCTGCGGGAGCGGCCGGCTCGACCGCCAACAGCAGCGCTGCACGCTCCTGCCCACCGGACTTGACGGAGGCCAGCCGGCGCGGTTCGGGTGAGGCGGATTTCTGGCGACTCGGTATCGGTGACATGGTTGCGCTCCTTGATGACTGAACGATCTCTCTGGATCGATACAGTCACTCTACAACTCGTAGAATACAGAGCGGTCTGCCGGTCTTTACGATTGTGTTTCGTCCTGACGCAGCCGGTCGACCCGGCGGACAGGATGCTCAGCCGTCGACGACGACCCCACGATCGTCCTGGTGCCGCTGCGGTACCCGATCACCCTGCTGCTTGATCCGCGCCTCGATCGACGACGCGGCGCTCTCCGACAGAGTCAGCAGCTCCTGCAATCTGGCCACCTGGCCGGGGTTGTCCGCCGACTTGCGCAGTTGCTTGCGAAGGTCGCCGATCGCACTGCTGAGCCAGTCCCTGGCCGCAATGGCGTCGGATGTGTCGTCATACGGCTTTTCGGTGCGGATCTTCTCCAGGCCGGCCTGTATCTCGACGTACCTCTCGTCATCGACCATCAGAGCGCTCCCTTGTTGGTGACTTGTTCCGTGCAGGCGTTCACCGACAGGTACCCGCCGGGCACCAGTACCAAGCGCCGGCTGGCCGAACACGCCTGGCGACCCCGGCAACGCCCGATTCGTCCCCGATGGCGATATCGCGGAAACGCTTCGGGGAGCCGGGTCAGGAAGGGGTGGCCACCACGATGGAGATGCCGGCGAGCTCCGCAAGCCGGTCGACCGCCAACGGCCGACGGGATGCGGTGTCATCCGCCCGGTAGAACCAGTTCGACGTCGAGCCAGGTTGCGAGATCCGCTATCTCGGCGCTGATCTCCGCGGTCATGGCCGCGCTGAAGGTCCGGTCCCGGTGGATCGCGTCGACGCGGAGGACGCCGGCGGAGCGATCGGCCGTGGCATCGAGTTTGCCGACCAGTTCGTCCCCGTAGAGGATCGGCAGCGCGAAGTATCCCCACCGCCGCTTGGCGGCCGGCTTGTACATCTCGAGGGCGTAATCGAAGTCGAACAGTTCGATGGTGCGTTTGCGGTCGTGAAGGAGCCGGTCGAACGGGGAGAGCAGCGCCGCCCGACCGGTGAAGGGTTGGCCGAGCTGATCGGGATCGACCCGCCAGGTGCCCTTGACGCCCTCGATCACCACCGGCTCGCCGGCCTCCTCGACATCCAGTGGTTCGACCGGGCACTCCGGCCCTCTGGCCCGGGCGATCCCCAGTGCTCGTAACCGACGTTCGTTGCGCAGGCGGCGTGCCTCATCGGCGGGGATCATCGGGACATCTGGGTAGACACGCGACGCCAGGTCCCAGAGCCGCTCCCGCTGCTGCCGGCCGGCGACCGCGACTTCGCCTCGGAGCACCATCATCTCGAGCAGTTGGCTGACGTTGCGGTTGTTGGTCCAGCCGGTCGATTTCCAGGGCCGAACGCAGGAGTCCGGCAGGTCGCGGGAGGTCAACGGCCCGGACGCGGTCAGCCGGTCGAGGATGTCGCGGCGACACGAGTCGTTGGCCGACACCCAGGAGCGCATCGATTCCCGCCATCCGGAGAGCTCGCCGTCGACCCAGTTCGCCATGTCGGCCCGGTAGAGCGCCAGGTCCTCGCTTGGCCGGATCATGGCACGCAATTCGATCAGCGTCCGGTTCTGGAGCGCGGTGGTCAGGTCGGCGGGTGAATACGAGGAGCCGATCCGGCTCCAGGCCACCAGATCGGCGTTCGGCGCGACGGCGGCGGTCGGGTCGATCTGCAACAGCGTGAGCCGACGCACGGTGTCGATCAGGCCGGCCGGCCGGGCCTCGTCCAGGAGTTGGGCGCGGACTGCGATCTGCCGCGCCTGGGCGACCGAGATCGAGTGGGCGACCATGCTGTTCAGTCTTCGTCGAGTTCGGCAAGCTGTTCGGCGGCCGCGGTGTTTCCGTTCGCGGCCAGTCGGCGCAGTTCTTCCAGATCACCCAGCTCGCCGGCGGTTTCGATCAGCTGGTCGGTGGCTGTGGCGTTGCCGGCGTCGGACAGTCGCCGGAGTTGGGCCACGTCGCCGATTTCGGCGGCCAGCTGGATCAACTCGTCGGCGGCGTCGCTGTACCCGGCGTCGGCCAGACGGCGCAGTTCGGTCGTGTCGCCGCGTTCCGCGGCAAGTCCGATCAGCTCGTCGACCGCGTCGCGGTCCCCGCTGTCGGCCCGCTCTCGCAGGTGCGGATCGATGGGCTCGGTCACCGTCGGAGTATGGCAGTGTTTCGGCGGCCTCGACCGGTCGCGACCGTTCGCCAGGTTTCAGCCGCCGTAGACGCTGACGGTGATGGCGGCGTCGGCGCCCACGCCGGTGTTGGCCGGCACCGATTGGCTCTGCACGCGGTTCGCCTGCCCGCGCGGGGGCGTCCCGGCGTCGATGAACGTCACGTTGGTGGCGCCCGCCCGCTGGAGCAGCCTCTCTGCCTGCTGACGCGTCTTCCCGACCAGGTCGGGCACCGTGATGCCGCGAATGCCGACCGCAACGGAGACCGGCGTGCCGGTCTTGTTCACTGCCGCTCCCACGGCGGGCTGCTGGCTCAGCACCACGCCGACCTGAGCAGGGTTGGCGATGACCTGCTCGGTGATGGTGAGGCTGCCGGCATCGCCCTGCCACCCCTTCGACCGGAGGGTGGCGACGGCCTGGTCGGGTGTCTGGTTCTGCACGTTGGGCATCGCCATCCCGCTGTTGTTGGAGATCGTCAGCGTGACCGGGGTACCTTCCGGGACCTTGTCACCCGAGCGCTGATCGACGGCGATGACCTGGTTGACCGGTTTCGCGCTGTCGCCCTCCTCGGTGACGACGGTGAGCTTGGCCTTCTCCAGCAGGGCGGTCGCGGCGGCCACATCCTTGCCCACGATTCCCTTCGGGACTGCCACCATCGTCATCCCGGAGCCGATGGTTACCGTGACGGTGGCGTTCGGAGCGACCGCGGAGGTGGACGCTGGGTCCTGGGCGATCACCCGACCCTTGTCCGCGTCCGAGGACGGCTGGTTCTTCTCGGCGTACACCAGGTGGGCAGCGGTGATCGCCTGCTGCGCGACGGCCGGGGTGTCGCCGACGACGTCCGGCACCGTCGTCGCGCTCACCCCCTTGCCGATGACGACATCCACCGGGGCGTTCCGAGTGACCTCGGTATGGCTGGACGGCCGCTGGGCGACCACCTTCTCCTTCATCTCGTCGGACGAATCGGCGCGGCTGACCGCATCCAGCGTCAAGCCCTTGTCCTGCAACGTCTTCGTCGCCTGTTCCAGGGACATCCCGGACAGGTCAGGGACCGCGACCAGCGCGGTGGGCGGCGGTGCGCTGAGCACTCGAACGGTGAGCCAGATGGCGCCGGCCAGCAGCGCAACGCACAGCACGCCGATCCCGACGAACCCCCAGGCCCGGGCCCGGGAACGCTGAGCCGGCTGGTCCGGCTCCCAGTCCAGGTCCGGCATCGACCTGGAGGGCGGCGCGAGCAGGGCCGCCGCTTGCACGCCCTCGCCGGAGAGCGCGCGGACGAGGTCGGAGCGCATCTCGGCGGCGGTTTGGTAGCGGTTGAGGGGGTTCTTGTTGAGGGCTTTTCCGACGATGGCGTCAATCTCTGCGGGGAGCCCGGGTTTGGTGTCGCTGGGGGGTCGGGGTTCTTCGCGGACGTGTTGGGAGGCGACGGCGACGGGGGAGTCGCCGGCGAAGGGTGGGGCGCCGCAGAGCAGTTCGTACAGGACGCAGCCGGTGGCGTAGACGTCGGAGCGGGCGTCGACGGCTTCGCCGCGGGCGATGCCGAAGTCCATGACTTTGACGGCGCCGGCGCGGTTGAGCATGACTTTGGCGGGTTTGATGTCGCCGTGGAAGATGCCGTGACGGTGGGAGAAGTCGAGGGCGGCGCAGATGTCGGCGACGATCTCCATGGCGCGGCGGGGTGGGAGGGGTCCTTCCTCCTTGAGGACCTCGCGCAGGGTGTCGCCGTCGACGTATTCCATGACGACAAATGGAATGACGACAGCGGGGACGTTGTCGGACTCGCCCTCGGTTTCTCCGGTGTCGTAGACGGCGACGATGGCGGGGTGGTTCAGGGAGGCGGCGTTCTGGGCTTCGCGGCGGAACCGGGCCTGGAAAGAGGGGTCACGGGCGAGGTCGGCGCGGAGCACCTTGATCGCGACGTCCCGGCCCAACCGCAGGTCACGGCCGCGATGCACCTCCGAGATGCTGCCGCGTTCGGCCAGGGAGTCGACCTCGTACCGGCTCCCTACCAGATACCCCGTTGCCGTCATCGTTGTTCCTCACTGCAGCTGCGGGCCGTGCCCAGGGTGCCCCACCGCGGAGTCACGAGGCAAGTCGGGGTGACCGGGGTGGAGACGGCCTCCGACTCAGAGACGACGCGACGGACCAGTTCGGTGAGCCTCACCCGTTCGGTGGCATCCAGCGCTGAGCCGAGGGATTGCACATCGGCAGTGATCGTCGGACCGACCTGGTCGATGAGCCGACGGCCCTCTGTCGTGCAGGACACCAGGACGGCGCGTCCGTCGGCGGGCGTCGAGCGGCGACGCACCAGGCCACGACGCTCCGCCCGGTCGATGAGACCCGTGACCGATCGAGGGCAGCGCATCGTGGTCGTGCCGAATCCGCTGTGACCCGAGCCGATCGGGCAACAATGTCTGCCCGATGGGCAGCCTGGATGTCGGCGCGAGGGTCGCCGCGAGTGACTACACCCGAAGGGTGCAGTTCACCAGGGCGGAACGCCCGCACGACGACACGCCGTCGGCCCGCGCCCGGCACGGGGCCCGGGCATCGGCTGACGTCGCGGTTGCCTCCCGCGAACACCCCGGTGGCGCTCCGGGGACCGCAGCCCGGATGGTTGCCCTGCAGCGTGCCGCCGGAAACCGCGCGGTGACTTCCGTTCTGGGCGATGCGCTGCCGCCGCTGCAGCGAGCGCCCGACGACGAGAAAGGCAAGGGTGCAAAGGCCCCCGCGAAGGACGCCAAGCCTGAAACCAGGGACGCGACAGCTGATCTCGCATTGCCATGGGCCTGGGGCGACTACGTCGCCTTCGAGCAGACCTCGTCGGGGATCCGGTTCCTGGTCGCAGTCGGCAAGACGCAGGAGTCAGCCGCAAGGGCCGCGATCGCGAAACTCGCTACTCAGGTGGCAGCCGACAATGCCGCGATCAAGGAATCGGCCCGAAAGGTGACCACCTGCTTCATCACTCCGGCCACGACAAGATTCGCGTACTGGGGGCAGGCTGCGGTGTTGATGCTCGATCCCGCCGACGCCGATGTCCCGACCGTTGCCCACGAGATGGGACACGCGGTACTCGACGCGATGATGCAGGCCGGCGGCACCACCGGAGCGAAGTCAGCTGCAACAACGTCCGTCCCGGCCAGGGTGGCGGACCTGTACCTACGCCTCGAACAGACGAAAGCCGGGAAGGATTCGACTGTTCCGGTCGGTCTGATGATGGTTGATCCATCCGCCCTGAAAGCCGGTGCCAAGAGCGAGCATCCCTGGGAGAACGCCGACGAGTTCTTCGCCAGTGGGAAGGCGGCGTACCAGACCAACAAGAAGGCACTGCTCACCAGCATCAAGAAGGCGACCGCTGTCGACCCGGCGGTGGGACCGCCCGCGAAGGAACTGTTGGCACTGCTGGACGCCGTCTTCGGGAAGGGCGGGATGCCCACCGACGCCTTGTCCAAGGATCGCGCGGCGGCGGCCGGCACCGAGCTGAAACGGGTCAAGTCGGCGAGTCAGATCCTGGACAGTGTCGGCATCTACCCGCAGTTGGGCTGGCTGCTCGATCCTGCCGGCCGTCCCGGCCGTAGGTAGTTCGACGAGAAATGCGGGGACGAGGGCTTGCGGTTTTGTAGCGATCACTACAGAATGACTGCATGCCACGTCCTCGCGAATACGACGAACAGGAGGTACTCACGGCGGCCATGCACGCCTTTCGCCGGGAGGGGTACGCCCACATCTCGGTGGCAGAGCTCGAATCGGCGACCGGCCTGCGGACCAGCAGCCTGTACCACGCGTTCGGCGACAAGGCGGGCCTGTTCCGGCGCGCGCTGGATCACTACGTCAGCACGCTGGTCGAGCCGCGGCTGATCTTGTACGCCGGGCCGCGGGCCACGCTCGACGACCTGGAGCAGCTGTTCCTCACCCTGTTTCAACCGCCGTACGACGACGGGTACGGCTGCCTGGTGGTCAACTCCGCCGCCGAGTTCGGCAGCACGGATTCCATTGCCAGCGTGGGTGTTCGGCACGGCTTAGGGCTCGTTCACACCCACATCCTGGACGTTGTCCGACGCGAGTTGGGGCCCACCGGAGCGGACGCGACCGCCGCCCGACTGGTGCTGATCTACCAGGGGTTGCTCGTGCTCAGTCGAGCCGGGCAACTCACCACACACCACCGCGACGCGATCCTTCGCGAATTCGAAACCCTCCGCAGTGACATCCCTCGCAGTGACATCCCCCGAAAAGAGAAGGAGCAACAGACATGACGAATACTGCCCTCAACCCCGTAACGCTGCCCGCTTCACCGTTCTACAGCCACGGCATCCAGGTGCGTGACGCCGAACGTCTGGTCTTCGTCTCCGGACAGGTCGGGATGACCGCCGACGGCGAGATCCTGGACGATGTCGGCGAACAGGCCGCCCAGGCGGTTGCCAATCTGAACGCCGTGCTCGGCGAAGCGGGTCTGACCGCGGCTGACATCACCAAGCTGACCATCTATCTCACAGACCCGGCCGATGTCGAGCCGTTCATGTATGCGGTGGGTGGAAGCCTGCCGCAACCGCCACCGGCCACCACCATGCTGATCGTCAGTGGTCTCGCCGATCCCGCACTGCGGGTCGAGATCGAGGCAATAGCGGCGGGCTGAACGACAATGGAGGACTTCACTGCACTGATCGACGGGATCGTGCGATGGTCGCGGCGGTTGATTCCGGACCCGGAGCGCGCGGAGCGCCTTGCCGGTGATTTGCACCAGTTCCGGGATGAAGCCGTCAAACGCCCTACCGCGCAGCCTTTCGACGAGACGATGCTTCGGGGGGTCGAGTCGGTCTGTCACCGCGGCGCGGCACCTGACGCTGGAACGACGGCCCGCTGCCGAACCGGACGTCGACGTCGCCGGCTGGCCATCGGTTCCGCGGGATGTGGTCCGACGTCGTGCCGGATTCGTCCGTCGCGTCGAAAGGTCCGCCGACGGCATGGGTCTCCTTCGCCTCGACGGGTTCGATGACGTCGCGCCCGTCGGCGAGTATCTCCTGGGAGCGTTCGCGCTGATGCGTGGAGTGGAAGGTGTGATCGTCGATCTACGGCGAAACGGCGGTGCGGCGCCGGGTGCGGGTCTTCGGTGAGCCGACACCAGGTGCAGCCGACCACGTCACGCCGATCCGAGTGACGCCAACCGTCGTCGCGCTCATTCCGGAGGCCACTCCGGCCGACGCGGTCAGCGGGCACAATTGGGAAGGCACCGGAGTGACGCCCGACCAGGCCTGTCCGGAGGACGACGCCGAAAGCGCAGCAAGGGTTTGGCTCGACGGCAGCTGAGAGGATTGAGAAGTCGCTGGGAGCGATGCCGGATGCGACGCTCAGCGCCGGGGCAGGGCCATGGCTCGCAGCACCGCATCGTGCACATCGGTGTTCTTCAGGACCTTGCCCAACCGGTCGGCGCCCGGACCCTGCGAGGTGATGGGTGTCGCTGCCCCGGTGTGCTGGTTGGTGGTCCAGTCGACGGTCAGCGTGAGATTCGATGTGGCGATGTCGATTTCGTCCTCGGCCTGCTCGCCCGACGGGTTCTCGTCAGCGGGATCGATGTTTTCGATTGCCAGGCCTCCGGTCTCGTGGTCGCCGACGACGAGCACGAGAGTTCCCGGAGTGCGGGCAGCGAAACGCAGTGCCATGGCGACGGTGTCGTCCAGTGCGGCGTCGGCGTCCACCGTCTTGTGTGCGTTGCCGTGGTGCGACATCTCGTCGATGCCCTCCTCCTCGATGAACAGGAAGAAGCCGTCCTTGTCGCGGGAGAAAATGTCGAGTGCCTTGCTGGACATGGTCTTCAGCGGCACGGAAGGATCGTAGACGTCACCCTCGCCCTCGTTGTGATGCTCGAACATCTCCTCGTTCGCGAACAGCCCGAGCACCGGCCCCTGCCTCACCCGGTTCAGTTCGCCGGCCGTGCTGACACACTGGTACCCCTCCTGCTTCGCCAAATCGACCAGATTGCCCTTGGTGCCCTTGCTGATCTGCGGACGCTCGGTGCCTGGCCGATCGGGCCAGCTGCCCTCGTTGCCGGCCGGGTACCACCAGTCCTCGCCACCGCCGAGAACGACGTCGACCTTGGTGTTCTTGATGATCTGTCGGGCGATCTCACTCTGGTCTCCCCGATCGGGGACGTGTGCGGCGAAGGCGGCCGGTGAGGCATCGGTGACCTGGGAGGTGGTCAACAGGCCCGTTGACTTTTGGCGTCCTCGTTCTGCGGGGCTCGAAGTGACGTCATGGCCTCGTCGATCGTCCGGTGAACGTCACTGGGCGGTGTCGACGGATCCGGACGCCAGGAGGGAAGTTCGTTCGGAGCTTGACTGGGCGCCACACTGCCGTCCCCGTATTCGAAGAGCCACCAGATGTTGTGCCATGGATCGCGCAGCCGGGCGAGCCGTTGGTTGCCGTGGAAGTCCGTCGGATCGGTGATCACCTCCGCGCCGGCCGCCCGTGCCCGGTCGACGACCGCTTGCGCGTCACTCACATACACCTGCAGCAGCGCGGGAGTGAAGGCCCAGTGCGGCTTGGCGTCACAGAGCATGAGAGTCGAGTCACCGATCCGGACCTCGGCGTGGATGAGCAGATCGTCCGCGTCGATCGTGTGTGCCGCCAACGTCTCATGGGCGCCAAAGACCCGCACGACGAAGTCGATGAACGCAGCGGCCCCGCCCGGTCCGCGCACCGCTGCGAACGGATTGACGCTGCCGTATCCCGGCGGCAGTTGTCGATCGATGAGCACGCCCGCCTGCTGGTCGCTTGTCATGTGAAGAGTTGTTCCCAGCGACTTTGCCGGTTACCCATTCGTTCTGCTGTATTACCGCCGAACCGGACAGCCTCTCTTCTGTGGAGAACGGAATCGAGGGGAATCGACCGTGACACCAGAACACAGCCGGGACGTGGTCAACACCTACCGCTACCTCCGCGGCACGATGATCGCCCTGCTCCTGCTGCTGCTGATTTCGGTCGGCTATCAATGGTGGTGGGAAACCGGCCATTCGTGTTGGTTGGGATCGATCAGCGCCTACTACTTCACCCCGGTCCGAACCGTGTTCGTCGGCTCGCTCTGCGCACTGGGTGCGGTACTCATCGCCTACAAGGGCCACTCGCCCGAAGAGGATGTGCTGCTGAACTTCTCGGGATTCATGGCGTTCGTCGTCGCCATGGTGCCGACGGTGCCCGACGGGCTCTGCGGACCGAATGCCTACACCCAATCCGCGACCGAGATCGCGATGGCGGTGCGGAACAACATCTGGTCGCTCATCCTCGTCGCAGTGCTCGCGGCTGTGGTGGTGGTGGTTTTGCGACGCACATCAGCCGGCCGACGTGCGCCTGGCGCCGGCCGGCCAGCGACGCGGACGATCGTGGTCACGGTGATCTGCGCCGGCATCCTGCTGGGTGAGCTGACGCTCTTCCTGGTCCTGCGCGACCGCTTCATCGCCCTGAGTCACGGCATCGCGGCGGGCACGATGGTGGCCGGGGTGATCGCCGTGATGGTGCTCAACGCGCTACGCGCGGACGAACGGCATGGTGGCGGCGAGGGCGCGAAGTACCGGCGGACGTACATCCTGCTGGCCGTTGCGCTGGGTGTGCTGCTGGTGCTCACGGTCGTCGTCGCTCTTACGCTGACCGGGTTCGATCACCTGATCCTGATCGCAGAGGTGATCATCATCCTGCTGTTCGGAGTCTATTGGTTGGTGCAGACGGTCGAGCTGTGGAACCTGGGCTCGACCGAACCCACCGAATCACGGGAGCTCCAGACGGTGGCGGAGTAGCGGGACGGGACAGCTGGTGACCTAGGTCTATTCCGCTTCGGGGGGCTGTGGTCGAGACTGATCCGGACGTGCCGGAGCGGTCGATCCTGCACACGATCAGTCAACCGTGAGGCGAGGCAGGTACCGCATGAGGGTGGTCATCGGCGAGGACGAGGCGTTGCTTCGCCGGGGGTTGACCCTGGTGCTGGAGAACGCCGGGTTCGAGGTCGCCGCGGCCGCCGCCGACGGAGCGCAGCTGATCGACCTGACCGAACGGCACCTGCCCGACATGGTCATCACGGACGTTCGGATGCCGCCGACCCATACCGACGAGGGGATGGTCGCAGCCCTGCACATCGCCAGGGAGCACCCGGCCATGGCCGTGGTGGTGCTGTCCCAGCATGTCCAGCGTCGCTACGCGGTCGAGCTGCTGGCGGAAAAGCGCCAGGGGATCGGCTATCTGCTCAAGCAGCGCATCGCCGACGTCGAGACCTTCTGCGACGACCTCCGTCGGATCTGTGCCGGCGGGGCGGTCATCGATCCCGAGGTCGTCGCCATCATGATGGCCAGGGCCAGCCTGGACGACAGTGCGATCGGCCGGCTGACGACTCGTCAACTGGAGGTGCTGAAGCTGGTCGCCGAGGGTCGCAGCAACGGGTCCATCGCGGCCGAGCTGGTGATCACCGAAAAGGCTGTCGTGCAACACACCTCGCGCATCTACGACACGCTCGGCCTGTTGATCGACGACGACGGCCACCGACGGGTGATGGCGGTGTTGAAGTACCTGTCGCGTAGCTCGGCGACGGCCGATGGTTAGATTCGCTCATGCCACAGCTGGCAGTGAATCGATCGGATCTCGGCCGGTCGCTCCGGCGGGCCCTGGCCTATCTGGCAGCGGTGGTGCTGGGCGGTAGCACCTTGCTCCTGGTCATCCTGATCGACGGGCAGAACGCACCGGCCTGGGCATTTCTGGTGTACAGCGGCACCTGTTGGCTGTGGTTCTTGGCCGGGGTGTTCGCGTGGTGGCGTCGGCCGAGCAATGGTCTGGGTGCCCTACTGGTGCTGGGTGGAATCGCCTTGACCCTCGGGGAGGCCAACAGCAGCACGATCGTTGCCGTTGCCGCGGTCGGAGTGGTGTTCGCGACGGCCATTCTCGCCGTCGTAGTGCATCTGCTGCATGCGTTCCCGTCGGGCCGGATCCGTGGCCGCGCCTCTCGGATCACTGTGATCGCCGGCTACGTGGTCGCCATCGGGATGCAGATACCGCTTTACGCGTTCAACCCGGCGGCTGAAGGATTACCGGTGTTCATCGCTGACAGACCCGATCTGGTCGCCGTCGGCGACGTCGTCCAAGAGGTCTCCGGGACCCTGGTGATGATCGCGACCACCGTCATCCTTGCCGGTCGGCTGCGCCGGGCCAAGCCGTATCAACGCCGCGTGCTGATCCCGCTGTTCGGCTACGGAATCGTTGCCGTGCTCTACATTCCGGTGTCCTCCAGCCTGCTGTCGGTCTGGTTCGACATCGATCCACTGCTGTTGGCCCTCAGCCAGGTTGTTGTGGTTGCCGGTATCCCGATCGCCTTTGCCCTCGCGGTCTTCCGCGGCGGATTCGCCCGAACCGGTGAGCTGGAGGAATTGGCCACCTGGCTCGGCACTCCTGGCGACCGACGCTCCGACCTGTCCTGGGCGCTGGCCTCGGTGCTGGGGGACAGCTCGCTGGAGCTGGTGTTCTGGGTCCCGGAGGAAAGCCGGTATGTGGACTCCGCCGGACATCAGGTTTTGCTCCCGAGACCAGGAACCCTGCGCTCGTCGGTTGGCGTCGAGCTCTCCGGCGAGCCGATCGGCGCGATCGTCTACGACTCCGAACTCATCGACGACCCGGAGCTGGTCCGGACCGCCGGTCGGGTGGTGGCGCTCGGGGTCGACCGCGAGCGACTGACCGCGGCGTTGCGGCTGACGGAACAGTCGCTGCGGCGATCCCGCGAACGCATCGTCGAGACCGCTGACCGGGAACGCCGCCGAATCGCGCAGGACCTGCATGACGGCCTGCAGGTGCAGCTGGTGCTGTTGGCGCTGGAGGCGCAGCAGCTCGCGAATGAACTGGATTCGTCGGCGGTCACCCGGATTCGGGCCACCGAACTACGGCGCGGCATCGACTCGGCGGCGGCCGAACTCCGGACGTTGGTGCATGCAGTCATGCCGTCGTCGCTGGTGGAGCGGGGTTTGGCGATGGCAACCGAGGATCTGATGGACCGATTGCCGCTGCCGTCCAGCCTGCACCTGGGGAACATCGGATCGTTGCCGAGAACAGTGGAGAGCACGGCGTATTTCGTGGTCGCCGAAGCCGTGGCGAATGTGATGAAACATGCGGGCGCGTCGAAGGTGGACGTTCGACTCGCGAAAACCGCCGGAACACTCAACATCGAAGTCGTCGACAACGGTGTCGGCGGTGCCTCCATCGATCGCGGCACCGGAATCCGTGGGCTGCTGGACCGGGCGGACGTCCTCGGTGGCAGCCTCCGGCTGGACAGCCCCGCAGGTCGGGGCACGAATCTCCAGGTGCAGCTGCCGATCTCGCAGTGAGACCAATGTCGGTCACGGTGGTCACCGGGCCTGCGATACAGGCGTTGCAGCAACGCAATCCGACCGGCCGGGTCGTCGCGTACCGCGGTCACCTGTTCCCGGGCCGGGGCCGCCGGCCCGGATCCTGGTGTCACCCCGCGATCTCACCACTCTGCGTCAGCATCTACCCGTAGGTCGGGTGCTGAGGCCAGCCGGCCGGGGAGTCCTCCCAGTCCTCCTGGCGGCCGTAGGGAGTCAGGTCGAGGATGTTGTTCGCGAACACCAACCGATCGACGCCTCGCTGGGTCGTGTTGTAAGTCCGGTACACGTCGTCTCCGTCACGCAGGAACACACTCAGCATGAATCCACCGCCGGCGTCGCAGTCGTTCGCGAACGACGTGCCGCGCGACGAGACGAACGGCAGCGTCCAGCCCATTCGCCGCTTGTAGGCCTCGATCTGCTCGAGCGGCATGTTGGAGACGTTCACCCAGGTCACGTCGCGCTCGGCCAGCAGGGCCGGCCCGTTCGCCGGAACACCGTTGGTGAACCAGGTGCATCCCGGGCAGTAGTCATCCGGACCGTTGTCCATGAACTGGTACACCACCAGTTGGGGTCGACCGTCGAACAGGTCCAGCAACGATTGCGGTCCGTCCGGAGTCTCGAACACATAGTCATTTCCGAAAGGCACCATCGGCAGTCGCCGTCGCTGCGCGGCCAGCTCGTCCAGGGCCCTGGTTGCCTTCTTCTCGGCCACCAGCAGCTCGTCACGGAGCTGCTGCCACTCGCCCGCCGATGCGACGTCAGGTTTGCTCATGGATCGATTCTGCCCCCGATGTCGTTGCACGGCATCCGGTGTCACTGGCGCGGGCGACCTCTTGCCAGATCAAATGTTAGTCACTAACATTTGAAGGGTGACCGATCAACTCCTGCCGCTGAGCAGGACCGAGAAGACCAGGGCCAGGTTGCTGGCGGCGGGGTTCGAGCTCTTCGCGGAGAAGGGGTACGAGCAGACCAGGATCTCTGACATCGCCGCCGCGGCCGGCGTGACCGAGATGACCTTCTATCGGCATTTCGGTTCGAAGGATCAACTGCTGATCGACGATCCGTACGATCCGTTGATCGCCTCCGCGATCGGCGAACAACCAGCCGGGCTTCGTCCGCTCGCCAGGGCCGTTCGCGGAATCCGGTTGGCCTGGCGCCGGCTTCCGATCACCGACGATGCCCCGATCCGCCAACGGGTCGCGATCGTTGCGTCGACGCCGACCTTGCTGCCCACCCTGCGGGCGAGCTCGGCGGCGACGGAACGGGCGATCGCCGATCAACTCGTCGCTGACGGCGCCGACCTCACTGACGCGACAGTTGCGGCAGCCGCGGCCATGGCCGCCCTGATGGCCGGGTTGACCAGTTGGGCCGTGACCGACAGCGGCAGTCTCGGCGATGCCGTCGAACGCTCACTGGACGTGCTGGAGTCTCGCGATGAGTGACGTCCGGTTGCGGCTGAGTGGGGTGTCACGAACGTACCGGGGAGGCGCCGGGGTGCACGGCGTCGACCTCGACGTGGCGGCGGGGGAAATTCATGCCTTGGTCGGCCTCAACGGCGCGGGAAAATCGACGTTGATGAAGCTCATGGTCGGCATGCTGCGAGCCGATGCCGGCACCGTCGAGGTGCTGGGTCGCAACATCTTCGGCACCGATGGCGTCGACTGGGCGCAAGTCGGCGCCCTCATCGAGTACCCGCTTGCCTACGGGGAGCTGGATGGCCGCACCAACCTGCTGATGGCGGCGCGATTGCGCGGGATGCGCGGGAGAGCCGCGGCCACGGCCGTTGACGGGGCCATCGACGAACTGCGCCTCGACCGGTACGCCGCGGTGCGGGCGCGTCGATTGTCGTTGGGGAACAAGCAGCGCATCGGTCTGGCTGCTGCGCTCCAACACCACCCGAGGTTGATCGTGCTCGACGAACCGACCAACGCACTTGACCCTTCCGGCGTCATCCTGTTGCGGGAGGCACTGTTGCGAAGGGCCGAGGCGGGCGCCGGAATTCTGATCTCGAGCCATCACCTCGACGAGGTGGCGCGGATCGCGACCAGGATCTCGGTGATCGCCGACGGACGGATCGTCGGCACCCTCGACCCCGACGGGATCGACATCGAGCGGGCCTTTTTCGCGATGGTGTACACGGCGGAGGCGACGACCTCATGAACGCACTGATCGACGCTGTCGCCGTCGAGTCGCGAAAGGCGCGCTCCGCCAGGGTGTTGTGGTCCACAGGCGCACTACTGACGTTCGGCGTCGCGACCCTGGCCGCGGTGGTCGTCGCTGCGGGCCGCACTGCCGATCCGGCCATCCTCGCCAAACTGGGGCCGCAGGCGGCAACGGGAGACTGGACCGCGCTGCTCGCGACCGCCGCCCAGGTCACCGCCGCCGGCGGACTGTTGGCCTTCGGAGTGGGCTTGAGTTGGCTGACCGGGCGAGAGTTCGCCGACGGCACGATCTCCGGGCTGTTCGGTCTCCCGGTGAGCCGTTCCGCCATTGCGACTGCGAAGCTGATCGTCTTCTTCGCGTGGGCGGTTGTGGTGTCCGCGGCGCTGACCGTGCTGCTCCTGGTTGCCGGATTCGCTCTCGGGCTCGGGGCACCGGACGGCGCAGCGATCGCGGGGCTTGCCCGACAGTTCGCCCTCGGTGCACTGACCGCCCTGATCGCGGTGCCGGCGGCGTGGGCCGCATCCTGGGGCCGGGGCCTGCTACCCGGAATCGCCATCACCGTGGGAATTCTGGTCCTCGCGCAGGTCTCGGTGCTGGCCGACTTCGCATCGTGGATACCGTTCGTTGCGCCGGCCTTCTGGTCGATCCGTCCCGACGTCGATTCCGCCCTCGCGTTGTCCGTGGTGCCGCTCGTGCCGCTGATCTTCGGTGCCGCGACCGTGATGGTTTGGCGGCGGCTTCAGCTGGACAGGTGAGGTTTGTCCACCGCAAACCTGCCGACGTGATCAACTCTTCGGTGCTGTCTCGCCCAGCTGCAGTTCGAGAGCGCCGAGTGCGTGCCGACCCTGGAACGCGGGAACGCCGTCGGCCACGCTCAGTACGGCGGCTCGCCAGGCGGCCGCCAGGATTCGTCCGATCGGCGGCGGAGTGGGCAGGCTCAGCGCCGTCAGCAGGTCCGCCAGCGGGTCGTCGGCTGTCCTGGTGGGCGGCTCGCCGAGAAGACGTTGAGCGTCCTGGCGTACGGCGTAGTCGAAGCCGACCAGCAGAGCGGCGCTGATAGAGGCCGATCGTCCTTCGACAGCGCTTGCGGCGCCTTCCATTCGGTCGAGCAGCCGACGTTCGACGTCACGGCGGACGAACGTGTACAGACCGAGCTTGTTCTCGAAGTGGTGGTACAGCGCACCTGTGGTGACTCCCGCCTTCGCCGCAAGGTCGCCGACGGTCACCTCGTCGAACGGCTGAGCGTTGGCTCTGTATCGAGACACCTTCGGTTGCGAGGAGATGTGGCGGGAGGGCGATTCGACTATCACGTTGTCCCTTCCGGGAACCGACGTGCAGTTGATGCTCGATTCGAATGATCCGACCGCACCGTTCGGTCCGTTGTTCGTGGTCGACAGTGTGCAAACCTTCCACGAGAAGCGCCCCACTGCACTGGATGTGATCGAGGCGCCCGCGGAGATCCCGGGCGGTTTCCTGGCGACCTACCGGGATGCCGGCGGCATGACGATCTACGTCATGGACCAGTCCACCGACGCGGGCTAGCTCGTCGCAGCGGGTTCGGCCTCGGCCAGCGGATCCATACCGACGATCCTCGATGTCACAGGCGCATCGGCTGTCTCGTCTCACTGGCAGGAGCGAGCACAGACGAGGAGCGTGACGTGATGCGAGTGTTGGTGGCGGGTGGGTCCGGCGTCATCGGACGTCGGGTGGTGCCGCAACTGGTAGCCCGTGGCCATGAGGTGACGGCAACGACGACAAGCGAGTCGAAACTGAAATTGCTGGCCCAGCTCGGTGCCCATGGCGTCGTGATGGACGGGCTTGACGCGGTGTCGGTCGGCGAAGCGGTCGCTGTGGCCCGGCCCGACGTCATCGTGAACGAGATGACGGCGCTGTCCGTCGGACATTCCGGCAAACCCAATCCGAGGCGGCCCGACCGCTTCTTCGATTCGACCAACCGGCTGCGCAGCGAAGGAGTCGACCACCTGCTGAGCGCTGCCGAGGCCGCCGGTGTCTCCCACGTCATCTCCCAGGGTCACGCCAGCATGAACGGGCTACGGCAGGGCGGCTGGGTCAAAACCGAAGACGATCCGTTAGAGGTATTGGAGGGCACGAGGGCAATCGAACACCTCGAGGACGCGGTGGTGGGTTCGGGTGGCGCAGTGCTGCGTTACGGCGGGTTCTACGGTCCCGGAGGGTGGGACGATCAGCTCGCACTCGTCCGACGTCGGCTGATCCCGATTGTCGGCGGCGGCACCGGATACTTCTCGTGGGTGCATGTCGACGATGCGGCCAGTGCAACGGTGCTGGCTGTCGAACAGAAGGCGAGCGGGGTGTTCAACATCGTCGACGACGAGCCGGCGCCCGTCAGCGAGTGGCTGCCCTATCTCGCCGAGCGTGCGGGGGCCAAGCCACCTCGTCGGGTGCCGGCGTGGTTGGCCAGACCGATCGCCGGTGAGATGGCGGTCGGCGTGATGACCCAGGGCCGCGGCTTCTCCAACGCAAAGGCAAAACGAGATCTCGGGTGGGAGCTGCGATATCCGTCGTGGCGGCTGGGATTCTCCGAGGAGCTGGGGTGAACAGGGTCCAGGAGTTCGAGGAGCTGCGGCCCCTGCTGTTCTCGATCTCCTACCGGGTCCTCGGCAGCGTCGCGGAAGCGGAGGACGCGGTCCAGGAGACCTGGTTGCGTTACGAGTCGACCCCGACCCGGCCCACGTCGGCGAGGGCGTTCCTGTCGGCCGTTGTCACCCGGATCTCGATCGATGTGCTGCGGTCGGCACGGGTTCGTCGTGAGGAGTACGTCGGGCAGTGGCTTCCCGAGCCGCTGCTCACCGATCCGTACGAAGATCCGGCCCGGTCGGCGGAACTGGCCGACTCCGTCTCGATGGCGGCACTGATGCTGTTGGAGCGGCTGTCCCCGCTCGAGCGCGCGGTGTTCGTGCTGCGGGACGTCTTCGCCTTCGACTACCCCGATATCGCGACGGCGGTGGGCCGTTCGGAAGCGGCGTGCCGGCAATTGGCGGTCAGGGCCCGCCGTCATATGGAACTGGGCCGTCCCCGGTTCGATGCTGACCGCAGGGAACGGGAGGATTTGGCCCTGCGATTCTTCGAGGCGATCCGGGACGGCGACGTGGACGGCGTGCGGGTGCTTCTCGCCGCCGACGTGCAGCTGATCGGGGACGGTGGCGGCAAGGCGCCGGCATTCGCCAGGAGCGTCATCGGCGCCGACCGGGTCGCCCGCGTGCTCGCCGCGAACTTTCCGCTGCTCGCTGACGTCGAGGCCAGCCTGGCGCGACGCGAGTTGAACGGCCAACCGGGTGCGATCCTGCGCGACCGGGACGGAAACGTCGCCGGGACGATGACCCTCGACGTGCTCGGCGGTCGAATTCAGACGATCCGCGCGGTGGTCAACCCCGACAAGCTCGGGCACCTCGGGCCGTTGGCGGATTCCTGGGCGATGCATCGCGCGGTGCGGCTGGCCCGCGACACCAGGACGAGCTGAACGAAGCACCGGCGGTCGGCCGGGTGAAGTTTGACCGGTTTCCGGCTGGGCACCATGCGAAAATGGTGCTGATCGGCTTTCATGCCTCCCACGAACAGGTCCACCCGCAAATACTGCTCGACGACGCCGTGCACGCCGAGGCGGCCGGATTCGACGCGGTGATGTGCTCGGATCACCTGGCACCGTGGACCAACGCGCAGGGCCAGTCCGGCTTCACCTGGACCTGGCTCGGCGCAGCCCTACAAGCGACCGATCACGTCCCGTTCGGCGCATTTCACGCTCCCGGCCAGCGGTACCACCCGGTGATCTCGGCCCAGGCCATCGCGACCGCCGCTGCCATGTACCCCGACCGCTTGCCGTGGATCGCCGTCGGCAGCGGGGAGGCCTTGAACGAACACGTGACCGGCGATGCGTGGCCGCCGAAACCGGAACGGATGGAACGGCTCCGGGAATGTGTCGAGGTGATGCGGGCGCTGTGGCGCGGTGAAGAGGTGTCGCACCGCGGCAGGGTCGTGGTGGATCGGGCCAGGCTGTGGTCGCTGCCGGAGAAGCCGCCGGACCTGGTTGCCGGCGCGATCAGTGCCGAGACCGCTGCCTGGGCCGCGCAATGGGCCGACGGATTGATCACCGTCAACCAACCGCGGGAGAAGTTGCGCCGGGTCATCGATGCCTACCGCGACGCCGGCGGGCGGGGGCCGATTCGGCTGCAGATCCATATGTCCTACGCCGCAACCGATGACGAGGCATTGGCCATCGCCGTCGACCAGTGGCGCGGCAATTGCGTGCCGACGCTGCTGGCCTGGGATCTCACCACGCCGGAGCAGTTCGAGGCGGCGACCCGGCATGTCCCGGACACCGAAGTCGCGGCCAACGTGCACGTCTCGGGCGACATCGGTCGGCATCGGGGATGGCTGGAGTCCTACCTCGACCTCGGACCCGAAGCACTGTTCCTGCACCACGTCGGACAGTGCAACAAGTCGTTCATCCGCGATTTCGGTCAGCACGTCCTGCCCGAGCTCAGGATTGCCGCATGAAGGCCTCGCAGACCGGCGATCTCTGGTGGAAATCCGCCGTCGTCTATTGCCTTGATGTGCAGACCTTCTACGACTCGAACGGCGACGGCATCGGTGATTTCGCGGGGCTGTCCGAACGACTCGACCATCTGGTCGAGTTGGGTGTGACCGTTCTCTGGTTGATGCCGTTCTACCCGACGGCGGATGTGGACGACGGGTACGACATCACCGACTTCTACACCGTCGATCCCCGGCTCGGCTCACTCGGCGACTTCGTCGAGTTCATCCGATCGGCCCGTTCGCGCGGCCTGCGGGTGATCGCCGATCTGGTGGTCAACCACACCAGCGCTGATCATCCGTGGTTCCGATCGGCCCGCTCGTCGAAGGAATCGCCGTATCGCGACTGGTATGTCTGGCGCGATGAACCCGGACCCGAAAAGCCCGGCGACGTCGTGTTTCCCGACCGGGAGACGAGCATCTGGACCAAGGACCGCAAGGCCGGCCAGTATTACCTGCACCGGTTCTACCGCAGCCAACCCGACCTGAATGTGGCCAATCCGCAGGTTCGTGACGAGATCGCCCGGATCATCGGTTTCTGGATGGAACTGGGCCTGTCCGGATTCCGGGTGGACGCGGTGCCGTTCCTGCTGGAGACATCCGGGATCGAGGGTGGCGCCGAGGCACTCCCGCAGCCGCACGATTACCTCAGGGATCTTCGCGCCTTCCTGAACAGGCGCAGCGGCGACGCGATCCTGCTGGGCGAGGTGAATCTGACCCATGACCAGTCGCGGGCGTTCTTCGGGGACGAGGACGGCGACGAGCTCACCATGCTGTTCGACTTTCCGACCATGCAGGCGATGTATCTCTCTCTTGCCCGGGAGGACGCCGGACCGCTGCGGTCGGCCCTGATGGGTAGACCGCAGAGTCCGAGTGATTCACAGTGGGCGGTCTTCGCCCGCAACCACGACGAGCTGACCCTGGACAAACTCAGCGGCGCCGAAAGAGCAGAAGTCTTCGCGTCTTTCGGTCCGGAGGAGGACATGCAGGTGTACGGCCGGGGCCTGCGACGGCGATTGCCGCCGATGCTCGACAACGACCCGGCCAGGATCCGGCTGGTGTACAGCCTGATGATGTCGCTACCCGGCACGCCGACCCTCTTCTACGGCGAGGAGATCGGGATGGGCGAGAACCTCGACCTGGACGGGCGAATGGCGGTCCGCACGCCGATGCAATGGCATCCGGGCAAGGCCGGCGGGTTCAGCGCCGCCGACCCGGAGCAGTTGTGCCGGCCATTCCCCGCGGCGCCCTACGGCCCGGATCAGGTGAATGTGGTGAGCCAACGCCACGATCCGGATTCGCTGTTCTCGTTCCTGCGCGAGCACATCCGCTGCTACCGCGAGTGTCCGGAACTCGGCTGGGGCACGCTGGCCATCCTCGATCACGACAAGACAGCCGTTCTGGTCCACCAGACCGATTGGGATGGCGGAACTCTGCTGCTCTGTCACAATCTCGGCATCGACGAGGTCACCGTCGATCTGTCGATTCCCGAACAAGCAGGCAAACGTTGCGTCGACCTGTTCGATCGGTCGACGGTTGTTCCCATCGGCAAGAAGGGCGAGCTGAGGATCGCGCTCGAGCGGTACGGCACGAGATGGTTCCGGGTACTCGGCGGGGACAGTGTCGAACTGGTATGAGCTACTGCCGTCGGTTCGACGGCACGGATTCCCGCCCGATGCCGAATGCTCAGCCTTCGATACCGGTTGCACTGTGGGGAGTTCCGACCGGTTTGGATTCCGGTGAACCACGCTGCCGCAAATAGATCGAGAACACCACCATGCTGCCGACGGCGAGGAACTCGGACTGCCAGTTCTGCAGGGTGCGGTTCCAGAAATCCGAGGACACCACGTATCCCAGCCAACTGACCGGGTCCTGCAGCTGGCTGAGCTGTTGCTCGTTGAACCCGCTCCGTCCGGCGATGGACTGGGCCAACCAGCTGCATGCGAAGATCAGCCCCATCACAATCCCGAGCGACCGGGAGTACAGGGCCAGGCGGAAGCCCCTGGTGCGCGCCCAGTGCGGTGAATCCTCATCGGCGTGCTCGGCGACCTTTTGCTCCTTGTCGGACTCGCGTCCCTGCTTGCCGAGCGGCTTGGACTCCGGCGATCCCTTCTGCAACAGCCAGACGGTCGCGTAGATGTACAGCAGGAACTGCAAGTACTCGGACTGCCAGTTCTCGGCGACGTCGACGGCGAAACTGGAGGACGTCACGTACTGTCCGAGACTGATTTGTTCGAGGCCGGCGGTGACCTGCTCGTTGTTGTATTGCGCGACTCCGGTGAGCGCTTGGCCGATCAACGCCGCCAGGAAGATCAGACCGAAGAAGATGGCCAATCCCTGTTCGCGCCAGACGGATCTCATCGCGGGTCGGGCGTTCATCTGTGCAACAGCCCGATGGCGATGAAGTAGGCCAACCCGACCGCGATGACCGACAGGTAGCTCCAGAAGGCGATTCGCATCGTTCATCCCCCCTTCACGGTGCAGTCGTAGGGGCGTTCGTCGCGTGCGGTGCACCCGGCAGCGGTGATCAGCCAGTGATCACCGAAGATCGACAGGAACAGAACGTCGCCATTCAGCACGACCTGAGCGCCCCGGCCGAAGGCCTGGCTCTCCTGCACCTGGTCGGCGTCGGGCACGTCCCTGTCCAGGATCGCGTCCGGACAGGACGTTCCGCCGGTCGATTCCACTTCTTCCACAGTGGCGGGGGCAAGCAGCGCGCAGGCAGCACCTCCATCGCTGTCCTGGATCGACCGGTGGAAGTCCACGGCGACCTCGTCGGCTGCCGCAATATTCGGACCCAGCGTCGAACACGACGTCGCCAGCATCAACGGCAGCGCAATCAGCATGGTCGCGACGGGGTGCCGACCGCAACGCGCCGGGCCGACGCCCACGGGCGCGGGCCGGCCACATGACCGATCGAGATCCATATCCGCCTCCTGTGCAGGTGAACAGGTACCCGATCGATGTCCGGATCAACCACCTTTGTCTGGTTCTTCGGCAATCGGTGTTTAGACCCCGGACTCGCGGGATATTGACCTGGTCACGGCCAAGGTCGGTGACCGTCGTCGGGGGGATTGCGGCTCGGTGATGGAGGTGGGTGTGCCATGAATGCCCGGGACGCGCTGGCGTCCGTTCTGCGGGACGCTGCCGATGCGGCGATCGACGCAGGACTGCCGGTCCTGACCTATGACGGATATGCCGACGCCGTCATCGCGGGCGGGTGGCGGCCGCCGGCCCGCGTGCTCATCGATCCGGCAGACCTCGACGGCCTGCCGGCCGGCAGCGTCATCGTGGACGCGTTGGATGTCGCCCGCCAGCTGATCGACAACAGCTGGCAAGGAACCACTTCCGGTGCCCTGGCTGCACAGCAGGTGCCGCTGCCGGCCGCGCTCATCCACCCTTGCCGGTGACTCGACGGCTCAGGACTGGTCGAGCAGTGGTCGCAATTCGTCGGTGACCCACGCCGCGAGAGTGGTGTCCGTCGTGGTGCGGTGACCGCAACACGAATGGGCAGCCACCTTGTTCTGGGCGGGATCCGGGTCAGGACCAGGGCGGTGCTCGATCCAGAAAATCAGCAAGCGCCGACGCCAGCGGAGCTGGAGCATCTTCTGCCATGTGGTGTCCCGAATCGATGGAGTGTCCCGTCAACTCGGTGGTCCACTTCTCCCAGATCAGCAGCGGGTTGCCGTGGAGCTCCTCCAAATCATCGTGTTCTGACCACAGATGCAATGTCGGACAACGGATTCTGCGGCCCGCCTGCCGGTCGGCCTCCTCGTGGAGTCGATCGATGGTCAGGCCGGCGCGGTAGTCCTCGAGCATCGCCCGCACGACTTCCGGTTTGCGGACAGCGGCCCGCCACTCGTCGTAGTTCTCGCTGCCCATCGCGTCGGGATCACCCTGGTACCAACGGTCGGGATCGGCGGTGATCACCCGCTCGGGGATTTCGGGTTGGGCGAAGAAGAACCAGTGCCAATACGCGGTGGCGAAGGCCGTGTCCAGCCGATCGAGGTGCTCGACGATCGGGATGCTGTCCAGCACGGCGAGCGCGGCCACCTGCTGCGGATGATCGAGAGCCAACCGCAACGCGACATTGCTGCCTCGATCATGCCCGACGATCGCGAAGCGTTCGTGACCCAGACTGCGGATCACCAGCAGCATGTCGGCCGCGACAGCGCGTTTGCAGTGTGCGGAATGGTCGACGGTGGGGACCGGGCCGCGGGAGCGCCCGTAGCCGCGCAGATCGGCACAGACCACGGTGAAGCCCCGATCGACGAGCAACGGTGCGACCCGATGCCAGGTCGCCGATGTCCGTGGATGCCCGTGCAGCAGCAGGATCGGCGGACCTGCGCCACCGTGCCGGACGAAGATCGAGGCATCGCCGGTGTCGACGGTCGTCGTCTCGAACCCCTCGAACATCGGCGTTCGACCGCTCAGCCGTTGTCGGTGTCGCCGTGCTCAGCCGGACCCTTTGCCGCGGGATCGGCGGCTCGTTCCGGTGTGGTGAGCGGAGAGGCTTCCCAGGTGTCGGTGACCTCTTCGATCCGATCGGTTGAGTCCGCGTTCTGCTCGTTGTCTGCTGCGGTGTCCATCGCCGTCACTCCCGTCGCTTCGTTGCGCTGATCGGTGCCGGCGTCGGCCGGCTTGACCTGAAGCTGTTCATACCCCGTCGCAGCATCACAAAACACCGGTGTTCCGTCGGGCCGGGCTGAAATGTGCTGGGACGATCCCGGACTGGGTACGTGATGCGCATGCGCACTGTGATCATCGGGGCAAGCGGCAACGTCGGAACCGCCCTGCTCAGGAATTTGTCGAACCGAGGGGACCCGGGAATCGTGGTGGGTGTCTGCCGGCGACCGCCACCGGCCCGACCCCCGTATGACATCGCCACGTGGCATGCCATCGACGTCGCGGACGCGGACGCCGCGCAGCGGCTCGCCGCGGTGCTGCGTCCGGACGATGTCGTGATCAATCTGGTGTGGGGATTCCAGCCGACCCGGAACGTCCGACGGCTGGAACGCGTCGGTGTCGGCGGTCTGCAGGCGGTGGTCGACGCTGCCGGCCGAGTCGGTGCGCGGCAGTTGCTGCACATGTCATCGGTCGGCACGTATCGTCGTGCCCCCGGGCAGCGGGTGAGCGAGAACTGGCCGACCGACGGGGTTCCCACGTCTGCATACAGCAGGCACAAGGCGGCGGCGGAGCGGTTGCTCGACGGGATGGAGGGCACTGCGAATGGCCCGATCGTCACGCGTTTCCGGCCCGGCATCATCGTCCAGCGTGACGCGGGAAGCGCACTGCTGCGCTACGGACTTCCGGGATACGTTCCGGCCCCGCTGATCCGGTTGCTCCCGGTGTTACCCCTTGACCGCCGGCTGACCATTCCGCTGGTTCATGCCGACGATGTGGCAACCGCCGTGTTGTCGGCGATCGAGCGGGAGGCCGGCGGTGCGTTCAACCTTGCCGCCGAACCTGCCATCAGCCGCGACGACATCGCCGCGGCGCTGCATGCGCATCCGATTCACGTTCCGCAGTCGTTGGTCCGCGGGCTGGTCGCTGCCACCTTCGCCGCCAGGGTGCAGCGAATCGACGCCGGTTGGATCGACCTGGCCTTCGCCGCCCCGCTTCTCGACACGACGAGGGCCCGAAGCGAACTCGGTTGGGAGCCACGGGTGGACGCCAGAGCAGCGTTGGTCGAGGCCATTGACGGGATGAAGGCCGCAGCCAGCACCAGCAGCCCCGTGTTGCGGCCGCGAACAGTCGGCAGGCAGTTCCGAGAGCTCCTGCAAAGCGGTCCGATCACCAGCAGAACCCTGTCCTGAGGGCGCCGACCCCGGGTTGTCAGAGGTGGTCTCCGGTTGGTGCGGTCGCTGAGCGGGCACAGTGTGTGGTGATCGCCAATCGCACCGAGGAGTCGTCATGCCGACTGGATCAGCAGCGTCGTACGCCGTGGTCACCGGAGCATCAAGTGGGATCGGCCTGGAGCTGGCCCGACAGTTCGCCGAGCACGGATTCGACGTGTTGATCTGCGCCGAGGACGAGGCCCTCCCCGCGGCGGCCGCGGAACTACGGTCGTCGGGGACGTCGATCACCGTGATTCGCGCGGATCTGACCACCTATCAGGGGGTAGAACAGTTGATCGCAGCGATCGCGCGAGCCAATCGGCCGGTGGATGCTGTTGTGTTGAACGCGGGTTTCGGAAATGGTGGGCGGTTCGTCGACATAGAGCTGGCCGACGAAATGCGGCTGCTGCAGCTCAATGTGGTCTCGACCGTGCATCTGGCGAAGCGACTGCTGCCGGCGATGGTGGGCCGAGGTGCCGGCCGGTTGTTGTTCACTGCATCGGTGGCCAGCACCATGCCCGGCCCGTTCTATGCCACCTACGCGGCCTCCAAGTCGTTCGTGCTGTCCTTTGCCGAGGCGTTGCGGTACGAGGTCAAGGACAGCGGCGTCACGGTGACCGCCTTGATGCCCGGGCCGACGGACACCAACTTCTTCGATCGGGCCGACATGGAGGCCACCCCGGCCGGCGAGGGAAAGAAGGATGACCCGGCGGAGGTCGCCGCCGACGGTTTTGCGGCTCTGATGGCCGGAAAGGACCATGTCGTCGCCGGTGCGCTGAAGAACAAGGTTCAGGTGGCCGCCGCTGCTTTGCTGCCGGATTCCGCCACTGCCGCCATTCACGCCCGATTGACCGAACCACCAGAGGTGACCGCTTGATGCGTCGGAGGAGGAGATAGACAGGCCCGATACCGGGTTGGCTATATTTCAGACGTTCCGGCGACGAACCCCACGGCGACACGACTGGAGATCGACATGCCCGACACCTCGAGCGACGGCACCGCGGCGAGCTCGGCCGAGCGTCGCACCGAACTGGTACGCGATCCGGCGACGGACGAATCCATCCAGCAGCTCGATGAGGATCTGCCCCCGCGTTTGGCTGTCGATCCCGGCACCACCGGCACTAAGGGCTGATCGCCGGACGCGGCGGGGCTCGGCGTCAGATGGCGCCGACACAGTGGGTCGGGCTTGCAGTGACAACGGGTGGGGGGCGCGGATGTGGATGGAGGAGAAGATCGGATCAACCTGGAACGCAGGCGTCAAAGGCACCGGCTGACCCTGACCTGACAGCGGAGTGCCGCGAACCCAGCCCCGGTGATCAACTTCCCTGTCCCGTAGCTGCTGCCCAGCAACACTGATCGGTCAATCTGATTGGATCATCGCCGACCCGACCCGACTCGGTACGGCCGGGTTCGACCGACCCGCGCGGGGGCCACCAGTTCAATCAGCGGCCGCCGGGACCGGGGTGGGCCGATCCGCAGCCGGTGGCCGGGTGACCCAGGAGCCGCGGTGCAGCACTCCGGTGACGGCGAGGCCGGCATCGAGCACCACCAGATCCGCTGCGCCGCCGACGGCCAGTCCCGATTCCGGCAGGCCCAACGCGTGAGCCGGATTGACCGACGACTGCCGGACTGCCAGCAACAACGCCTCGCCGAGAGGGAGTCCGCTGTTGTCGACTGCATTCCGGAACACCTGGTCCATCGTCGCGGTGCTGCCGGCGATGGTGTCGGTCCCCGCCACCCTCGCGACGCCGGCGGCCACCGTCACCGCCAGCGGCCCGAGAGCGTAGGCGCCGTCGGCCATTCCGGCCGCCGCCATCGCATCAGTCACCAGCGCGACCCGATCGGGGCCGACGCTGCGGCTCACGTCGCGGTAGAGAGCAGGGTGCAGGTGCACCCCGTCGGTGATCAGTTCCACCGTCACCCGCGGATCCTCCATCAGGGCCAGGACGGGACCCGGCTCGCGGTGATGCACCGGCCGCATCGCGTTGAACAGGTGGGTGGCCACGGTCGCCCCGGCGTCGATGGCCTCCCGTGCGTGGGCGTAGGTGGCGTCGGTGTGACCGACAGCGGCCACCACGCCGGCATCCACGATCTGCCGGATCGCGGCCAGACCGCCCGCGCGCTCCGGGGCCAGCGTCACCATCCGGACGGTCCCGCCGCCGGCTGTCAACACCCGGGCGAGCTCCACCGGATCCGGGTCCCGCAACGCCGAAAGCTCGTGGGCGCCACAACGTTCGGCAGCCAGCCATGGTCCCTCGAGATGGATGCCGGCGACGAGACCGGACTGCACCTGTTCGGCCATCGCCCGCACCTGCGTCAGCAGTTCGGCCGGGTGTGCCGTCACCAGCGACGCGACCATCGTCGTGGTGCCGTGCCGGCGGTGGAGTTCGACGGCCGCGGCCGTCGCGTCGGCGGTCTGCGACGGGTCAGCCGTCGGGAACGCAGCGCCTCCACCACCGTGCACGTGCATGTCCACGAACCCGGGTACCACGGTGACCGCGCCGAGCTCGAGATCGGCCGGCAGCGGCGGGGCGCCCGCGCCGATCGCTCGGACCCGGCCTCGATCGACATCAACCCATCCTGGCCGCAGCAGTTCGTGGCCGGTGACGACGGTATCGGCGGTGATCAACACGCTGGATTCCTCGGGCTCGGTGGGCGGTCAGGGACGAAGGGTCAGGAATGAATCAGCCTCAGATGCCCTGCCAGGCAGGCTTGGCACTGAAGGTCTCGCGGTAGTAGTCGGCCAGCTGCAACCGGCTCGCGGCCGCGCCGTCCAACAGCACCGTCACGTGCGGATGATGTTGCAGGATGGTCGCCGGCCACAGGGCGCTCACCGGTCCTTCGACCAGGTGATGGACGGCCTCGGCCTTGCCCGAACCCGTTGCGACCAGCACGATGTGGCGGGCGGACATGATCGTGGCCAGGCCCTGGGTGAGGCAGTGTGTCGGCACGGCGTTCAGGTTCCCGTCGAAGAATCTGGCGTTGTCGATCCGGGTCTGCCGGGTCAACGTCTTGATCCGCGTTCGTGATGCCAGCGAGGAACCGGGCTCGTTGAAGCCGATGTGACCGTCGGTGCCGATTCCCAGAATCTGCAGATCGACCCCACCTGCCTCGGCCATCGCCGCCTCATAGGCCGCGCAGGCAGCGGGAATGTCTTTGGCCAGCCCGTCCGGTCCATGGACTACGCCTGGTGGGAAATCGACCCGGGAGACGAAATCCTTGTCGATGACGTTGCGGTAGCTCTCCGGATGGTCCGCGGGCAATCCCACGTACTCGTCGAGAGTGAAACCGCGGGCCTTGGCGAACGAGACCTTTCCGGCGGCGCAGCGGCCGGCCAGCTCGTCGTAGATCGCGAGTGGCGACGAGCCGGTGGCCAGACCCAGCACCGCGTCGGGCTTTCGAGTGAGCAGCGCTCCGATCGCGTCGGCGCCGAGACTGCCGATCGCCTGGTTGTCCGGGAGAATGACGATTTCCATGAGGCTTTCCTTCATCGTGTGTCGACAGATGGTGTGGTCGGGCGTCATTCGGGTGGTGCCGCCGGACGGCTGTGTCCGGCGGCACCACCCGAGGTCGGTCAGATGTTGACGGTGAACAGCTCCTGCGAGGATGCCAGCTGGCCGCCAGCCGCGATCACGTCGGCGAGAACGATGTCCTCCGGCTTCTTTTCCATGACGACCACCGGAACGATCGGATTGCGACCGGTGGCCACCACGGCGGGCACGTCATAGGTGATGACTGGCTGGCCGGCCTCGACGCGGTCGCCCACTGCGACATGCGTGGTGAAGCCCTCGCCCTTGAGCTGGACCGTGTCCAGTCCGAGGTGGACCAACACGCCGACGTTGTCGTCGCTGATGATGATGTAGGCGTGCGGGAACATCTGCAGCACCTTGCCGCTGATCGGTGCCACGGCGTCGACGATCTCCCGCGGCGGATCAATGGCCGCGCCGAAACCGACGATGCCCTGGGCGAAGGTTGCATCCGGGACCTGCTGCATCGGAACTGCCCTTCCCTGCAGCGGGGCGAGAATCACTGTGCTGCTGGTGCTTCGCCCGGTCGCCGAGCCGGCCACCGGCGAGGTTGCGACTGCCGGCGCAACCGTCTCGGGTTCGGGATCCGGCCCGGCATCAACCACCGGTGCGGGGCCGGCGAGCGCATCCTTGATGTCGTTCTTGAGCAGCTCTGCCTGCGTGCCGAAGATCGCCTGCACATTGTTGCCGACCTCGATCACACCGGCCGCGCCCAGGGCCTTCAGTCGTTTCTTGTCGACCTGGTTCTTGTCGGCGACCTCCATCCGCAGTCGGGTGATGCAGGCGTCGACGTTGACCAGGTTCTCGCGGCCGCCGAACGCGGCAATCAACCTTTCGGCCTTGACGTTGGCAGCAGTCCTGGTGGCCAGCGCGGTACCGCCGCCCGAGATCGCCGGCACGGTGTCGTCGTCGAGATTGGCAGCCTGCTCGGCCTCGAACTCGTCATCCGGCTCCCGGCCGGGGGTCCGCAGGTTCCACCAACGGATCACCAGTCGGAACAGCACGTAGTAGACGACGAAGAAGACCGCACCCATCACGAGCAGCATCCAGACGTTGTTCGCAGCCGGGGCAGTGCCGTAGAGCAGGAAGTCGATCAAACCGGCGGAGAAGGAGAAGCCGAGGTGGATGTCCAGCATGTACGCAATCGCCAGCGAGAGGCCGGTGAGCACCGCATGCACCACGTACAGCGGGAACGCCACGAACATGAACGCGAACTCGAGCGGTTCGGTGACGCCGGTGAGGAACGCGGTGATCGCCGCCGCACCGAGAATGCCGAAAGCGATCTTCTTCTGCTTGGGGTTCGCCATGTGGATCATGGCCAGTGCCGCGGCAGGCAGCCCGAACATCAGGACGGGGTAGAAGCCTGAGGTCAACAGGCCGGCGGTCGTGTCGCCGGCAGCGAATCGGGTGAGCTCGCCGGTCACGACGTCGCCGCCAGGCACCTGGTAATCGCCGTAGAGGAACCAGATGTAGGTGTTCAGGATGTGGTGCAAACCGAGAGGGATCAGCATCCGGTTGGCGAAGCCGTAGGTGAACGCACCGAAAGCGCCTGCGCCGCCGATGAACTCACCGACCGAGGTCAGACCGGCATCGAAGATCGGGTAGAAGTAGGACAGGGCGAATCCCATGAGCAGGGAGGCCACCGACACCACGATGGGCACGAAACGGCGCCCACCGAAGAAGCCGAGATAGGACGGCAGTTGGATGGTGTGGTACCGGTCGAAGAGCACAGCGGTGACCAGGCCGACCAGGATGCCGGCGAACACGCTGTAGTTGATCTCGACCTGCTTGCCGGCCGCATCGACGACGCCCTCGAGAACGACCGGTGACATCTTCTTGAAGACGGCCTCGATCACCAGGTAACCGGCAGCGGCGGCCAGGGCGGTCGAGCCGTCGGCCTTCTTGGCGAAGCCGATGGCAACACCGATGGCGAACAGCAGCGGGAGATTGGCGAAGACGGCGCCGCCGGCCGCGCTCATCGCCTCGAAGAACGGACCGATCACCGGCACGTTGATGCCGCCCAGCAGGTCGGGCTGGCCCAGCCGCAGCAGAATGCCCGCGGCCGGCAGCAGCGCGATCGGCAGCATGAGGCTCTTGCCCAATCGCTGCAACTGCGCGAAGCCGGGAATTCGTAAGCCGGACTTCTTGCTGTCCGTCACTTTGGCCTTGCTCATCACCAACAACCTCCACTTTCACTGACATTGGACGTGCGCAGTCGCGACGTCGGAACTCCTGGGTTGAGACCCCTGACGCCGGTGCAGACGGCGGGGTCCAGATGCTGGACAACGAGGCGGCAGGTCCGCCGCGCGTCGCCCGGGACGACAATCTGCATGAACTTCTCCTCGTGATCGGAAGCGGTGTTCATGCAATCTGTTCGGTGATTGGTATAGACCAACAGGAAGAAGATTGGCATAGACCAATCGCTACGTCAAGTCCGTTGTGAACATGGTGTAGATCACACGTCACGCGACGTGTTCGACGGGGGGAATCCCTTGATTGGTCTACGCCAATGCAGATACAGTCATTGGAGTAGACCATTTGGTCCCCACCGTCCGGAAGGACCAGTCATGGTGAAGGTTCCGAAGTACTACCAGGTCAAGAACGAGATCCTCGCGCTGATGGCGGATCTCGCTCCTGGTGCGGCAGTGCCGACGGAACGCGAACTGGCCGAGCGGTTCGAGACCTCACGGACGACGGTTCGCCAGGCGATTGCCGAACTGGTGGTGGACGGTCGGCTGGAACGGGTTCAGGGTCGCGGGACTTTTGTCGCACAGCCCAAGCTCATGCAGGTCAGGCAGCTCACGTCGTTCTCCGGCGATCTGCAGGCCCAGGGCCGGCGACCTGGCAGCGTGATGTTGCGGATCAACGAACAGCCCGCGGACGACGAGGTCAGCGCTCACCTCGAAGTCGCCGCCGGAACACCGATCTACCGCGTGGAGCGCCTGCGCACCGCGGCGAACGAGCCGATCGCTCACGAAATCGCCCATCTCGCAGGACCGCTGCCGGATCTGGCTGCTCAACTGGCGACCCGCGGTTCGCTCTATCAGACCCTGCACGAGGTGTACGGAATCGAGCTCGCGGGAGTCGAGGACGTCGTCGAAACCGCTTTGGCCGATCCGATCGAAGCCTCGCTGCTCGGCGTCGACACCGGGCTTCCGATCCTGCTGGTACACCGCACCGGTCGTGACTCCGACGGCCGACCGGTCGAATGGACACGTTCGGTGTTCCGTGGTGACCGCTTTCGATTCGTCGCACGCCATGGGCTCGAGCCGGCGGTCAGCACGGAGCGAGTGTGAGCCTGCCGGTAGACCCGTCCTCGGAGATCGACGACACCCACGACCCGTCGATCCGCAGCTGGGTCGAGAGCGCCGACGGCCACACCGATTTCCCGCTGCAGAACCTGCCTTTCGGCATCTTCGAGCCGCCGCACGATGACGCTTCGTCGGGTGCCGGCCCACGGGGTGGAATCCGGATCGGCGACGCTGTCCTGGATCTGCGCGCGCTGGCCGGCACCGGACTGCTGAGGGGCGCGCCGTTGGAGGGAGCCCAAGCTGCCGCCGGGCCGACCCTCAACGGATTCTTCGGGATGGGCGCCGGGCCGAGACGCGCGCTGCGGCGGCGGGTGCACTCGCTGTTGCGCGACAACGCCTCCGAGCGAGCCGTTGTCGCGGGCCTGCTGCGGCCTGTCGATGAGGTGGTGATGCACCTGCCGGCGACCGTGGGGGACTACACGGATTTCTATGCCGGAATCAATCATGCGGTCACCGTCGGAAAACTGTTCCGGCCCGACAATCCGTTGCTGCCCAACTACAAATGGGTGCCGATCGGCTATCACGGCCGCGCCTCGTCGGTCCGGTTGTCCGGTCAGGCCTTTCGCCGCCCGAGGGGCCAGGTGAAGACGCCGACAGAGACCGTTCCGTCCTTGGCGCCCACCCGGCGGCTGGACTTCGAGTTGGAACTCGGTATCTGGCTCGGCCGTGGCAACGAGCCGGGCGCGCCGGTGCCGATCGCGGATGCCGCTCAGCACATCGCCGGTTACAGCCTGCTCAACGACTGGTCGGCCAGGGACATCCAGTCCTGGGAGTACCAGCCGCTGGGGCCGTTCCTGTCCAAGAACTTCGCCACCACCGTTTCCGCGTGGGTGATCACCCCGGAGGCGCTGGCTCCGTATCGGTCGCCGGCCCCGTCCAGGCCGCCGGGCGATCCGGCACCGCTGCCCTACCTCGACGGTGTTGACGATCAGTTGAACGGTGGTCTTGACGTGTCCCTCGAGGTGCTGATCTGCACAGCTCGGATGCGAGCTCGAGACATACCCGCGCACCTGTTGTCGTCGAGCTCGACCAGGTACCTGTACTGGACGGTGGCGCAGCTGATCGCGCATCACACCAGTGGCGGCTGCGACTTGCGCCCCGGAGACCTGCTGGGAAGTGGAACCATCTCGGCTCCTACCGGCACCGGCTACGGGAGCCTGCTGGAGATGACCGGCAACGGTTCTCGGCCGCTGGAGTTGCCGTCGGGGGAGTCCCGGACCTTTCTCGAGGATGGTGACGAGATCTTCCTCCGCGCGCGGGCCGAACGGCCCGGCGCAGCGCCGGTCGGCTTCGGTGAATGCCGCGCGGTCGTGCTGCCGGCCACGACATCATCGCGCTGACGTCGCCCGGACTCGGACCTCATCGGGCGGCCCCGGTGCCGGGCGGTGCAGTGGTGGTTCTGACGACCAACTCGGGACGGACGATCTGGTCGCGGCGTTCGACCGGCCGTTGCTCGAGGCGGTCGACGGCCCGGTGCACGGCGAGATGAGCCAGCTGGTAGGGGTTCTGCCCGACGGTGGTCAGGTTGATGTAGGAGATCCGGGCAATTCTGCTGTCGTCGTAGCCGACCACCGACATCTCCCGTGGCACGGCCAGTCCGGCGCGGTGCAGGGCGCCGATGGCGCCGATGGCGCAGCGGTCGTTGAAGGCGATCAGCGCGGTCGGCAGGGGCCTGAAGGTCAGCAGATGTCCGATGGCAGCGACACCGTCCTCCTCCTCGGGGCCTGCGGGCAGGATCAGCAGGTCCTTGTCGACATCGTGCTCGGCAGCTGCGGCATGCAGTGCGTGCAGACGTTCGGGAGCGCCGGGCGTGCGTCCGCCATCGAGATACACAATCCGCCGGTGGCCGAGCTGCGCCAGGTGACCGACGGCGGAGCTCATGCCCGAGAGGTCGTCCGTGCGAACGCAGTCGACCGTGCGCGACCTGACGTTGCGGGCGATGGTCACCACCGGCAGTTTGGCCGCAAGCGCGGTCAACGCCCTGGTGGCCGACCGCGGGCCGAGCAGGATGACGGCCTCACAGCGGTCGTCGAGGACGGCGTCGATCGCTCGTGTCTCAGGTCGGGTCGGTGCGATCGCGCTGAGCACCACGTCGTATCCGGCCGGTTCGGCGGCCGCGTAGATCCCCTCGACCAGGTCCCCGTGGAAGGCCTGTTCGACCTCGAACGTGACACCGAGCAGACGACTGCGTTGCTGACGCAACAGGCGGGCGCGCTGGTCGGGGCGATACCCCAGGTCGTCGGCTACCTTTCGCACCCGCTCCCTGGTTGCGGCGCCGGCCCCCGGTGCGTCCCGCATGATGATCGACACCAACGGCACGGACACCCCTGCTGCGGCCGCGACGTCGGCGAGAGTGGGCCGTCTGGCGCGGCGGACCGGCTGCTCCTGAACCACTTCGCTCCTCGTGGACGCCCGGAAACTTGGGGACTAGAACGTTGTAAAGGTAGCACCGTCGATTGTCTTGACAAACAGGCCGGCGGCCGCATACCTTTTCTGAGATATAACGTTCTAGCTGGTCGAGCCCGACACGTCGAAGGAGATTGCGCATGTCCGAGGTAAAGGTGACAGGCCCGGTTCGGGTGGCATTGATCGGTTCAGGGCGGATGGGTTCGTTCCACGGTGAGACATTGGCGCGCCGGCTGCCTGGTGTGGTGCTGGCCGCAGTCGCGGACCCCGCACCCGGCGCCGCAGCGAAGCTCGCCTCGACACTCGGTGCGCCGAAACACTTCACCGATCCGGCTGACGTCTTCGCCGACCCGGAGATCGATGCCGTCGTCATTGCGGCGCCGGCCCGGTTCCACGCCGATCTGGTGGTGGGGGCCGCGGCGGCGGGCAAGTCGGTGTTCTGCGAGAAGCCGATGGCACTGTCGTTGGCCGACGCCGATCGGGCGATCGGTGCCGCACGGTCCGCCGGCGTGGTGTTGCAGGTCGGCTTCAACCGTCGTTATGCCGCGGATTGGGCAGCCGCCCGCGGCCTGCTCGACGACGGCCGGCTGGGCACGCCACGGCTGTTGCGTTCGGTGACCCGGGATCCGGGTGGCTTCGACCCTGCGCGGGTTGCGCCCAACACGATCTTCCTGGAGACCCTGATCCACGATTTCGACGCACTGCGATTCCTGAATCCGGGTGCGGAGCCGGTCGAGGTCTACGCCACCGCGACCGCGTTGGTGGAGCCCGACTGGAAGGACCGCGGGTTACTGGACACAGCGGTGGTGACCGTGCGGTTCGACAACGGCGCCGTCGGGACCGCCGAGGCCTGTTTCGAGGCCGCCTACGGATACGACGTCCGCGGTGAGGTGTTCGGCTCCGGCGGCATGGCCACCATGGGCGGCGGACGGCGAACAGGCATGGTGTTCTCCGCGTCCGCCGGAGAGCTGGCCGAGACCGTGCGGAGCGACCAGGAACTGCTGTCCGATGCCTACACCGCGGAGCTGGCGGCCTTTGTCGGTGCCATCCGCGCGGGTCGTTCCGCCGACGTTGACGGCGAGGACGCCCGCGCCGCTTTGCAGATCGCGCTGGCCGCAGCAGCATCGGTCGAGTCGGGACGTCCGGTGCTGATCGAGGAGTTGGCGAAGTGAGCTATCGATTGGCGGTGTCCGCCGAGATGGTGCTGCTGGATCTGCCGATCGTCGAGCGGATCCGCCGTCTCGACGAGCTGGGATTCGAGGTGGAGATCTGGGATTGGACCAAGAAGGACATCGATGCCCTCGTCGCCACCGGAGCGACATTTTCCTCGATGACCGGATACGTGACCGGCTCGCTGGCCGATGCCGACGGTGCCGATGAGCTGCTCCGCACCGCTCGACTCTCTCTCGAGATCGCCGAGCAGCTGGACTGCCCGCGGCTCAATGTGCACGGCACCGGGCTGGACGACAAGGGTCTGCCGGTGATCCCCACCGATGTCGTCTCGCCGGCCATGTGGCTGACCGCGGCCCGTACGCTGACCCGGCTGGCCGAGCTCGGCGAACGAGCGGGCCGGGTGTTCACCCTGGAAAACCTGAACACCGCCGTCGACCATCCCCGCACCCCGTTTGCGAAAGCCGCCGACACCCTTGCGTTGGTGGAAGCCGTCGACAACCCGCATCTCAGAATGAATCTCGACCTGTATCACGCGCAGATCGGCGAGGGCAATCTGATCGAGCTCCTCGAACGATGCCTGCCGGTGGTGGGGGAGATCCAGGTCGCCGACGTTCCGGGTCGCTGCGAACCGGGCACCGGTGAGATCAACTACCCGGCCATCGCCGCCGCGCTCGAACGGTGGGGCTACACCGGCGTCGTCGGCCTCGAGGCCTTCGCATCGGGAGATTCGCTGCAGGCTCTCGACCGTTTCCGCCGCGCGTTCACGGTGCCCGCCCGGGTTGAGAGCTAGGCCCTACGCCGCGCCAATTCGCTCGTGACGGGAACATCCCAGCGGCTACAGTCCCGACCATGCCGGCAGAGCAGGCGGTCGATGCCGCGACGGTGGTTCTCGTCGAAGGAGTCAGCGATCAACGTGCAGTGATGGCATTGGCGGCGCGGTGCGATCGTGATCTGCGGTCCGAAGGCACTGCCGTTCTTCCGATGTACGGAGCGACCAACATCGGTCATTTTCTCCGGCGCTACGGTCCGCCCGGGCTGAACGTACGGGTGGCCGGGCTGTGCGATCTGGCCGAGATGCGTTTCTTCCACAAGGCTCTCGAATCGGTCGGTATGGGGAACTCCTCCACCGTCGGCGATCTGGAGAACCAACACTTCTTCGTCTGCGATGCCGATCTCGAGGACGAGCTGATTCGGGCGCTCGGTGTCGCGAGGGTCGAGGAGATCCTTGCCGAGCAGGGTGATCTCGCGTCGTTCCGGATTCTTCAACAGCAGCCCGCGCAACAGGGGAAGTCGGACCACGCCCGGCTCCGGCGGTTCATGGGTACTCGAGGTGGCCGCAAGATCCACTACGCGCCACTGCTTGTCGCTGCGCTCGACCTCGCTGCGCTGCCGCGGCCGCTCGCCGGACTCGTCGCCGCGATCTGAGCGTTTTTTCGGCGTCACCTGCGGGGACTCATCCGCCGATCGGTGGACAGCTGGGTCACCCGGTGGGTCGATCGATCGTCGGACAGACCCTGACGGAATGTCTGGACATGATGTTCCTATCGAGCAATTGCCCAGCGTCGGACCAGCCGGCCAGCAAAGTTCACAAGGAGCCGATACCCATGCGCACTGCAACCAAGCTGACGTCCGCCGTGGTCGCCGCCGCGCTCTTGTTCGGACTGGCCGGCACCGCGTCCGTGGCGAACGCCGCCACGCCGACCGCCGTCGCCGGGGCCACCGTGACGGAGACGACCCCCGGGCCTGGCGACGACGAGATGACCACCCAGGGCACCCGGCAGTTCACCATCACCAACTTCAGCGCCCACACCCTGACGATCAACGACATCTGGGGCACCTCGGGTTGGCCGTATCCGAAGAAGACCGGATTCGACCCCTACGACGAGTTGCCCCTGGCCGGTTCCGTGCTGAAGCCGGGTCAGCAGATGACCTTCGAGATCAGGGACTGGAGCAACCACGGCATCACGGTGAAGTTCCGGGACGAGGACGGCCGGGACGCGTTCGTCTACCTGCATGTCTCGGGCCTGAGTCGCTACTCGGATGCGCAGGGGCTGGAGGGTCAGTTCTTGAAGGGCGGCGCCGACGTCACCATTCTGGACAAGCCCGGCACCGTGACAATTCCCGCGGGCGACCCGGCCGCCCAGTCGAAGACGATGAACAGCCTGTGCGGCCAGGCCGGTGTCGAGTGCACTTTCGAGCCGAAGGAAAAGAAGGACGGGCTACTCGGCCCTGCGCATCCGTTCGGCCGTGGGGTCGCCAACCTGACCTCGAGAGACCAGACGACCCGTATCACCGAGGGTGACACCGTCGAGACCAGCACCAGCCTCGAGATCGGCGCAAGCGTCAAGGCAACGATCTTCGGGGCGGTGGAGATGGGGCTCACCACGACCTACAAGAAGGAGTGGAAGACGACGCACACCTTCTCGCAGCAGGAAGACCTCAATGTGGCGCCCGGTGAGGTTGCCTGGCTGTCTGCGCAGGAGCCCATGGTCCGGGTGACGGGCGATCTCAAGATCACCATGAAGGGAAGCCAGACCACCTGGCTGCTGCAGGGCCTCTCGTTCGATGTCCCGGACCAGCAGCAGGTCGGCGCCCGGGGCGGCGTCAACAAATTCGCCCGCGCGATGACCGATGCCGAGGTCAAAGAGGCATGGCGCACCGGCGGCTTCGTCGAGAGCCCGTGGAAGAACGGATCCGAAGGCGTGACCGTCGAGACCCTCCAGGCGCCGGACGGTGACTTCACCGGCACTGCCGGCGCGGCGGTCGACCTCGACGGGTTCACTGTTCCAGCCTGAGCGATCACCTCCAACACCACCGGAGCACCCGGAGCCACCATCTGGCTCCGGGTGCTCCGGCGTCCGCCAGAGGGTGGAATCACTCGCTCCGGCGAGGTCCCTCTTTCAGATGACGGTCTTTGTAGACCTCTTCCAGCGTCATGTCGCCGTACCTGAAATTCTTCATGCTCCAGCCCAGCAGGCCCAGTGCCAGCAGGCCGGAGGCGATCAGGAAGACGCCGGTGCCCCAGCCACCGAATAGCCACCATTTCTCGGCCAACGGCCACCAGCCCGGTGCAGGCGGTCGAACGCCCCAGTAGATCCCGAGTGCGATGAGGCCAAGGGCGAGCAGTGTGGACAGGATGATCCGTGGCCAGGATGTGACGCTTTCCGAAGCACCGCGGTACGCCGCTCGCTTGACCGGATCGAGCAGCCGATCCGCCCACCGATAGTTCTTGGCAAGGACCCACAGCCCCAACGCCAGCAGCAGCAGGCCGGGTCCGGGCAGGATGAGCGCGGCGACTCCGGCCGCCAACAGCAGCCAGCCGAGTATTTCCAGCCCGATCCGAGCCGCCTTCGAGGTGCTGCCGTCATCGCTCATGCCGACAGCATGTCAAACTGCCGGCCGCCGAGTCGCTCACCTGACCGGTGTGATCAGCGGCGATGACCACAATCCGTCGGTCCCTGCGTTCAAGTCCGTTTTTCGGCTGGAGCTGTCAGAACGTCCAGCGGGTGGCGCCGCCGGGCTCCTCCGTCATCACGGCGTAGGCGTCCCGCGGGGTGAACTCGTAGACGAACCACGGCGGCGGCCCAGCGCTGGGGGCGCTGAACTCGTGAGTGAACCCGCCGTCGGCGACCTCAGGTGCCCAACCGCCCTCGGCGAAGACCTCGGCGATGCGGTGCAGGAGTGCGTCGTCGGTGACCCGGACGGCTTGGCCCTCGAGTGCGACGTCATAACCGCGGATCGCGACGCCGATGGCGCAGCGGGGGTCACGCTCGATGTTGCGGATCTTGCGCGATCGCTCTCCGCCGCTGAAGTAGTACCTGCCGTCCACCCAGTACGCACCCACGGCGGTCAGGTGCGGCTTGCCGTCGGCGTCGATCGTCGACAACCAGAAGGTGTGGTGATCGGGACCGCCGGTCCCTGGTGCCTGGGTCAGCTTGGTCACCAGCCTGCCCCGGACGTCGCTCCAGTCGAGCGTGCCGAGCTGATACAGGTCGGCCAGGTTCTTGGCGGTCGGTTCGGTTGCGCCCATGTCCGTGTCGACCCGGGCCGAGGCGCATTCTCATCGGGATCCCGCCGGCGACTTCTGTCGGCATTCGGTCGACAGGGAGGCGAGCACCGAAGCGGTGCGCTGTCAGCGCGCAGACCCGATGGCGATTTTCGACCACCCTGCGGCACGTCGCGGCGCTGTGAATTCCTGAGCCGGCTGGCTACGGTGCAACGGTGCTGGTCGGACGCGACGCCGAGTTCGCGACTCTTCGTGTCGCCGTCGTCGGGGCGATGAACGGTCGCGGGTGCGCCGTTCGCGTCGAGGGAGAGCCGGGGATCGGGAAAACCGCCCTGGTCGACGCGGTCGTCGAGGACGTCCGACTCGAGCGACCGGCCATGAAGGTCATCCGTGCGGTCGGTGTGGAATCCGAGCTGTCATTGGCCCACGCCGGTCTGCTCGATCTGCTCGCCCCGATACTCGATCGGCTGGATGCACTTCCTGCCGGGCAGCGACTGGCGCTGGAAAGGGCGTTCGGCCGTTCGGAGAGTTCGGCAGGTGCCGATCGCTTCCTTGTCGCGACCGCAACTCTTGCCCTGCTGTCGTTGCACGCCGACGAGCAGCCGTTGGTACTGCTGATCGACGATTCCCAATGGATTGATCCGGAAACCACTGCAGCGCTGCAATTCTCGGCCCGCAGGCTCGGCCGGGACCGGGTCGCCATGCTGCTCACCCACCGCACACCGCCCGGCGCCGATCAGGAACCACCTGCGGGTTTCCGGCGGATCTCGTTGGCAGGTCTTCCGCCCCAGGATGCCGGGCTGCTGCTGCGGGGAACGATCGCCGAGCCGTTGGTCCAGCCGCTGGTTGCTCGGACCGGTGGGAATCCGTTGGCGCTGCTGGAACTCACCCGAACTTTGAGTCCAGGGCAGCGGCGCGGATCGGTGCCGTTGCCCGCCGCGCTGCCCGTCGGAGCCCGCCTGTCGGAGGCGTTCGCCCAGTCGATCGCCGAGCTGTCCCCGGCGGCCCGTCGCATGGTCACCCTGGCCGCGGCCTCGCTCGATGCCGAGGCCGGGCCAGTGATGCAGGCATTGGACGATGAGGGCGTCGACCGGGTGGCAGCTGGTGCGGAGGCCGAGTCGTCGAGGGTCCTGACGATCGAATCCGACACCGTGCGGTTCCGACATCCGCTGTTGCGCAACGCGGTGTGGCTGGCCGCGACCGCGGTCGAACGCCGATCCGCGCACATGTCGCTGGCGATCGCATCCGCGCAGCGTCCCGGTCGCCAACTGCGTCATCTCGCCGAGGCATCGACCGACCCGGACGATGCACTTGCTGCGGCATTACTGACCTTGGCCGAAGCTGAACGCACCAGGTCGGGATTCGCGGCTGCGTCGGTCATCGCGGAGCGGGCCTCCGCCCTGTTGACACACCCGGGTCCCAGCCTCGACGCGCTGGCCGGTGCCGTGGAGGATGCAGCGCTGAGCGGCGATGTCGACCGGGTGCGGACTCTGGTCGATCGCATCGACGTCGAGCCCATCGAGGTCTCGCCCCAGGCCCATGCCCGTGCATTGCTCTGCGCGGGCACCCTCGAGGGCAACAGCGGCTCCGTCCCACGAGCGGCGGAGCTGCTGACCATGGCCGCCGGGCTCGGCACTGGCGTGGTTCGGGTGCGATCCCTGGTCGAGCTCCTGCACGCGCACTATCGGCTCGGACAGGTTGCGGGAATGGTGGAGGCGGCCGCCGCCATCGAGGTTTCCGCCGATTCGGGCGATCCGGAACAAGCAATGCTGGTGGCCTATTCGGCGGCCTCTGCCTCGGCTTTCGCCGGGAACTGGGACGCTGCAGCCGAACTCGCAACGCGCGCGGTGGAACTGCTCGATCGGACCCCGGATCTCCGCGACGACCCCCGCTATCTGATGATTGCCGGCCTCGCGTCGAGCTGGGCAGGGACGTTGCAGCTCGCCTACGGACAGGCGCCGCGACGTCTCGAGGAGGCGCGGTCGCAAGGGGCGATCGGGGTTCTGCCGACAGTGCTGACCCTGCTGGCCGGTGGCGCCACTCTGTTCGGACGTCACCAGGACGCGTTCGCCTACGCCGGCGAGGCGGTCGAGCTCGGTGCCGAACTCGGCTTCGTCGTCGACGTGTCGACCGCCCAGGAAATCCTGGCCTGGGAGCTCGCCGGTCGGGGTTGCCCGGAGCAGGCGGCCGAGGCGATACGCCAGGCGCGTCTCCTGCAGGACCGGGCCGGGGTGTCCGCAGCGGCGGTGCACGTTGAACTGGTGGAGGCGTTCTGCGCGTTGTGCGCCGGCGATCTGCAGCAGGTGGTCGACATTCTCGAACACCGCATCGCCGTTGACGGTGGGCGCCAGCCGCGCGGCGATTATCCGCTGTCGGTTGCCCCGGATCTGGTGGAGGCCTACATCGGCCTGCAACGCCAGGGCGATGCCCGCGACATCGCCGAGCGTCATGCAGAGCTGCATCGCGATTCGCCCGACCCGCACATCCGCGGCGAGGTCCTGCGGCTCGCCGGGATGACGACGCAGAACCTGCCGGACGCGCTGAGCCATTTCGAGGCCGCGCACGCGGCGCACGCCACCGGATTCGACACCTTTTCCGCCGCCCGGACCCGGCTCGCGCACGGACAGCGGTTACGACGTGCCGGAGAACGCCGCGCGGCACGAGAGCAGCTGCGCGCGGCCGCGGACTCGTTCCGGCTGATGGGCCTCACCCTCTGGGTGCGCCGCGCCGAGACGGAATTGACGGCGACCGGAAGCACGGCCCGCCGGGGTCCGCAGCGTGATGCCGCGCTCACCTCGCAGGAAACGCGGGTGGCGCTCTTCGCCGCCAAGGGCCTGACCAACAGGGAGATCGCCGCTGCGTTGTTCCTCAGTCCGCGGACTGTCGAGCATCACGTCACCAGCGTGCTGCGCAAGCGCGGACTGAACTCACGAGTTGAACTGGCCGCCGAGTTCGCATCCTGAGGCTCTGATGGGTGTTCACACCCATGCGACGAGGTGGGTATCCCGGGCACCGTTGCCGACATGACAACAACCTCTTCGAGCACCGCAGACAACCGACAGCCGAAACGACTCCGCGCGTCTGCCCCGCTGGACGCCCTCATCGCGCTGTCGTCCGACGGAATGATCGCCGCCGGCTTCGTTTTCGGCGTGGTCAGTCCGTCCATCCTGCTGAGCCGTCACTGCGCTTCGTCGACGTCGCGACCGAATGCTCGGTGGACGCGATGACCACGGCAGCACCGACGGTGTCGACCACGGGATCCGCTGCGTCCGCGCCCGCACTGAACGGCATCTCGCATCTCGGACTGGCAGTTGCCGACCTGGACGCCACCATCGACTTCTGGTGCAGGGTGATGGGTTTCGATCTGGTCGTGAAGGGTGAGGAAGCCAGCATGGTGTGGCACCCGTCGGCCCTGATCGCGATCGGCCTGACCGCGCACCACGGATCGGTGGTGGGACCCTTCGACGAACACCACGTCGGGCTTGATCATCTGGCGCTGGCGGTCGCCGATGTGCCGACCCTGGAGGATTGGGTGGCCCGGTTCGCGGAGTTCTCGGTGCCGCACTCGGCCATCGTCGAAACCGACGCCGGTCATCACCTCAACGTCCGCGCGCCGGACAATCTCGCCATCGAGATGTTCGTGCTGAAGGCCGAATTCGCCCGCTCCATCCTCGGTGTCGAGGTGGGCGACGGCAGTGCGGGTACCCATCGTTGAGCGAACGAAGCGGCCGCACTGATGGTGGCGGGCGCAATCTGCTGGTCGGCGCCGGTATCAGCTCGGATCCGCCCGCAGGACCGGCATCCGTAGGTGGGTGACCCGTGAACTGACGATGCACACCTCCGGATCGCCCAGTGGGACGTCCTCGATCGACAGACCGGCGAAGAACGGTCGACCGCCACCCATGACGACGGGCACCAGATCCATGGCCACGACGTCGAGCAGGCCGAGCTGCAGGCACTGGGCGGCGATCGTTCCGGCCGACACCGCGACGGTCTTCGATCCCGCGATCTCCTGGGCGCGGGCGAGGGCCGCCGCCACACCGTCGGTGACGAACTCGAACGGCGCATCCGGGTGGTCCTGCACCCACTGGGTCGGCACCTGATGCGTGACCACCACCACGGGCGTGTCCATCGTGTGGCGACCGCCCCAACCGTCGGTGAAGTCGAAGAGCGTTCGGCCGCAGACGATCACACCGAGATCCGTGGTCCACGACCGCCAGTAGTCCGCACTGGCGGCCGTGAGATGGAAGGTCAGGCCGGATGTCGCGGTCGGAACCTCGACGTCGCCGGCTTCGTACCAGTCGAAAAGTAGTCCGATGCTGTTGTCGGCCTTGGCGATGTAGCCGTCCAGCGACATCGACGCCTGCGCAACCACTGTTCCCATGATGACTCCTCACAGATCGAGCCGGGCGGCTCATCGTTGCAGACCGAGGCCGGGTGCGGGACTCATCGTTCGATGCTGCCGGGTCACATCGATGACGTGAGCGCATCTTGAACTGACTGGGACCGCCGGCCGAACTGTCCGGTCAATCCCACCAGAGCAGCCAGCCCCGGTTGCCGTCCAGCGCGTCCCGGTAGGCCTCGTAGGAATCCGATTCCTGCCAGATCATGTCCGGGATGAATGCCGCGTGCTCGGCAGCCACGTGGTCGATCTCGGTGACGGTCCGAGATGCTGCTCGGCGACAGTTATCGGACGCTGGAGTTGATCATCGGCGCGTTTCGGGTGGCCCGCACGACGACGTCGTCCAACCGGACCTCCCGGCCGGCCCGGTTGGTGAGGGTTCGGGCGCGTTCTGCTGCGGTGACGACAGCCCAATGAGCGGGGTTGATTCCGCTGGTGATGCGCGCCGCGGTGACGGAGGCTTCCGCAGGAGGGTGATGTTGCCCGTGCCCCTGCCTGTGGGTGTGTTCGTGGTCGGATGCGTCATGGTCCGGGGTATCGGACGAATGCAGATGCCCGACGATCAGCAGCGTGCCGCCGGGTGCGACCCAGTTGGAGATACGCCGATAGAAGTCGAGTTGCGGCATTGCCGGATGCGCGTAGTGCGTCGTCACCAGGTCGAACTGACGGTCCGGTTCCCACACGCCCAGGTCTGCCTCGACCCAGTGCACACGCTCGGGCGGTAGGCCGATCGCCGAAGTCCGTTCAGCAGCGCGCGAGAGTGCCTCGGTGGAGATGTCCACGGCGGTGACCTGCCAGCCGGCTGAAGCGAGCCAGATGGCTTCTGCGCCTTCGCCGCAGCCGGCATCCAGGGCAGAACCCGTTACCAGGCCGCTGGTCTCGCTCGCGAGATACGGGTTGGGGACGATGATCGGTTCACCGCGGTGCCCAGTGGCCTGCTCCCAGTGCGCTTCCCAATAGTCCTTGTCGAATTCCTGTGCCATCACGCCTCCGTGGTCCTGATCCGACCGGCTGACGCTGTGGTCGAACGTTCACACCATCCTGCGGCGACATCTGCTGAGAACGCAAATCTACTTGCCGAAACGGCAAGAACGGGATGCTGTGCCGGCCTGCCGGAAACGAACCGCAGCGGGCAGGTCCGCTCTCACCAGCCTGCTGCCCGGGTGAGGGCTGCTGCTGCGGCGTTGGCGTCGTCGCCGCGCCAAGCGACGTGCTGGTCCGGGCGGACCAGCAGAACGTCGGTACCCCAGCGCTCCCGCAGGTGGACGGGATCGCCTTCGACGGCGTCGTCGGTGAGCGCAAGCACGGAGAAGGGGATGCTTTGGCGTGCAGCAACTTCCGCGACGGCCGCGGTGTCGGCGTCGACGCCGGGGAGGGTGATCAGGGTGAAGCCCTTGTTCAAGTGGTCGTAGACGGAACTGCCGTCGGCCATCCAGGCATGCGGCAGCAGGAACCCCGGATGGGCGCTGGGTGTGTAGTGGATCGGATCCTCGGCCGGCGCCGGGGTTCCGTCATCGGTGACCAGCGGCGAATCGGCGTAGTTGTAGCCGAGAACCAGTCCCAGCGAATGGAATTCGCTCTTCTTGATCTGCAGGTCTGCGGCGACGGCGGCCCTGGCCTGGTCGGCCTCCGGCCCGTCCTGGCCGAGCAGATCGCTCGCGAAGTGGTGCGCCAATGCCTTGTTGTTGGCAGTGGCGTCCGCGATGGTCCGGGCCGCCACCGGCCGACGCTCCGGTTCATAGCTCCGCAGAAGATTCGGCCCCGCCCACCCGTTCAATACAGCGGCAAGTTTCCAGGCGACGTTGACTGCGTCGCCGACACAGGTGTTGAAGCCGTGCCCACCCCACGGCGGATTCAGGTGCGCGGCATCCCCGGCGATCAGCAGGTTCGGATGCTCGTCTGACTGGTAACGGTCCGCCAGCAGCATCCGGCAGTTCCACTTGTCGGTCGCGATGATCTCGACCGGCATCTCGTCGCCGATCAGAGAGCGCACCATGCCGACGGGATCGGTTTCGCCGGTGCTGACGTCGACGCCCTGGACGATGGCCCACCAGGTGTCCTTCAGATCGAGCCGTCCGACGATCCCGCCGGCGCCAGGTGCGAGAACCCAGTGGTGACTGACATTCTCGAAGGGCACCCGCTCGGCCAGCCCCGGCGCGTGGAACAGGATTGACAGATTGGGACGGACCCCGGAACCACCTTCGAGCCGGCCTCCCAACGCGGGCCGGACCAGGCTGCTGCCGCCATCGGACCCGAGTACGTAGTCGGCGTCGATGGTCTCGGTGGTGTCGCCGGCGTGGTCCTGGACGATGGCCCGGGCGCCGGTGGGGGTCTGTTCGACCGCGACCACCGTGAGTCCCAGTCGCAGGTCGATCAGATCGAGACGTTCGGCCTCCGCTCGCAGGACCTCTTCGACAACCGGCTGACCCACCTGTTGCCCGCGTTCCGGCTGTTCGGTCGGCCGAGTCACGGTGAGCTGGAAGATCTCCTCGAAGCGGGTGATCTCCTTGCCGAGCAGGGTCGAGCAGAACACGGCGTCCTGGGCGTAGTCGACGGGGATCGGGGCGGCGGCGCGCAGGGTGTCGGCCAGCCCCCAGCGGCGCAGGTGGGTCATGGTCCGGGTGTTGGTGGTCTTCGCACGGGGACGGTCGGTGTCCACGGCCACCCGGGGTTCGATCACCGTGCTGGCGACGCCGTGGGCGGCCAGCTCGATGGCGGCAGCCAGACCGGTCGGCCCGCCACCGACGATGAGGACCGGTACGTGGGTCCCGGTGGATTCGCTGTGCGTCATGTCAGGTTCTCTCTTCGACCGGGTGGTGGAAAGTCAGTGGGCGGCGATGAAGTCGACCTCGGCGGCCGCTTCGGTCGGGGTCACGGGTCCGCGGCGCGGCAGGAAGCTCATGATCGCTGCACCGATCAGGGCCGGCGCAGCGAAGGACAGTGCGCTGACCACGACGGAGGCGCCGGCCGCGACGAAGAACGCGCCGTACGTGGGCCCGGCGATGGCGCCGAGACGACCGACCCCCAGCGCCCAGCCCAGGCCCGTGGCCCGGGCGTCGGCAGGGTAGAAGCCGGCGACGTGGTCGTTGAGCATGTTCTGCGTGCCGAGGCCGCCGAACCCGGTCACCGCAATCAGGATCAGCAGCAGGGCCATCGGCGGGTGGGTCCCCAGCAGGGCGAGGGCGACGGCGGCGCTGCCGAACCCGATCAGCACCAGGTACTTCGCGCCGATCCGCTCGGCCAGGGTGGAGGCCAACAGAGTGCCGACGATGGCGCCAACGTTGTAGACCAGCAGAAAGGTCAGCGCGGAGCCAAGGGCGTAGCCCGCGGACCGCATGATCTGCGGCAGCCAGGTGCTCACTCCGAACGACACCAGCAGGCTGCAGAGGTTGACCGCCCAGAGACCGACGGTGGGGCCGCTGTACCCGGGCCGGAAGAGCAGCTTCACCGGCGATCCGGCGTGGCCGGCGGCCTTGGCAGGCGCGGTCCCCGAGGGGATCGGCAAGCCGTGGGCGAGGGCGATGCGGTCGGCCTCGGCCGTTCGGCCCCGACTGCGCAGGAAGGACGGGGATTCCGGCAGCGCGACAACGGCCAGCGGGAGCACGACAATCAGTGCAGCGGCGCCGATGGCGTACACCCAGCGGAAGTCGCCGCCGGGAACCAGGTAAATGGCCGCGATGCTGGCCAGCAGGCCGCCGACGGGGGGACCGGTGAGCACCGCGCCCAGAATGCGGGATCGGTAGCGGGGATCGGCGAACTCGCTGGCCATCGCGACCGCAGTGGGCAGCAGGCCGCCCACACCGAAGCCGGTGATGAATCGGCAGGCGCCGAACACCGCGAAGCTGGGGCTGATCGCGCAGCCGATCATCGCCACCGAGAACAGCGCGACCGAGAAGAGAAAAAGCCGGCGGCGGCCGAGGATGTCGGTCAGGGTGCCGGCGACCAAGGACCCGGCCAGCATGCCGATCAGGCTCAGACTCCCGACCAGACCGCCCTGCGCAGCAGTGATGTGCCACGGATCGGCGTCGATCAGGCCGGGCAGTGTTGCACCGTAGGAGAACAGGTCGTACCCGTCCGAGATCAGGGCGAGCCAACAGATCACCGGGACGACCATGATGGCCCATCGGGACACCGGCTGGGCCGGGGATACAGAACGTGCCATGAGAAGGTCCTCCGTACAACGTCATTGGTGGGCGGTCCCGGCATCCCGGGAGTCGATCGGAATCTGTGGCACCGAATAACTGCCGCGGCATTCGATGTCGTCATGGTGGCGAACGGAGACGGTCCGGCAGTACCGGTCTTGCCGCTCAGTGGTAACTTTTTGCGACGTGGGTCACTGGTGACCGGAGCGAGCGGAGGCGTGATCATGGCGGGTCGGCAGGCGGCCGGAGCGGCGCCGACGGCGGCCGGTGACCCGGTGATCGAACGGGCCTTCACCCTGATGTCCGGCTTCGACCCTGCACATCGGGTGCTGTCGCTGAGCGACCTCGCCCGCCGTTCCGGTATGCCGGTCAGCACGGCGCTGCGCCTGGCCCGGCAGTTGGTCGCCCAGGGCGCGCTGGAACGTCGCGGCCGCTCCTACGTGATCGGCCTGCGGCTGTGGGAACTGGCTTCACTGGCGCCGCGGACCCAGGGGCTGCGCGAGGCGGCGATGCCGGTGATGGGCGACCTGTCGGTGGCGACCGGCCAGCATGTCCTGTTGGCTGTCCGGGAAGGATCGGAAGCCGTTCTGGTGGAACGTCTCTCGGGACGATCGGCGATGACGGTGTTGTACCGGATCGGCGGCCGGTTGCCGTTGCACTCCACCGGCGTTGGACTGGTATTGCTGGCTCACGCCGAACGGGAGTTCCAGGAGGAGTTGTTGGCCCGGCCGCTGATGCACGAACCGGAACATCGTCCGGTCGACCACACGGCGTTGCGGCGTCGGCTCGCCGACACCCGCCGGGACGGCCTGGTGATCGTGCACCGCAATGTCCCGGAGCCGCTCGTGGCTGTGGCCGCCCCGATCCGTGGCGAGAGCGACGATGTTGTTGCCGCCGTCTCGGTGGTCATTCCGGCGGGTGACATGGACGCCAAGCGAGTCGGACCCGCCGTGCGGGCCGGTGCGAGGGCGATCTCCCGGGCACTGGGAGCCCCGAGCGCGCTTCGCCCACCGAAATCACCCGAGCCGGGTGATTGACGCCAGTCGATCAGGCTCCGGAGGCCGCAGCTGATTCCTGTTGCACCGCAACCGAATCGCGAGAGGCCAGGTATTGACGCAGATATGCCCGGCCGTAGTCGTTGCCGTGCGGGGTACGCAGCACAGTGTGGATGTGGAACGGCTGGGGTCTGTCGTAGTCGAGGAACACTCCGCAGTGGTGATCCAACTCCGCGATGATGACCGGTGACTGCACGCGGTAGTAGAAGACGTCCCCGGGTTCGTGTCCGCCGATCCAGCTGAACCAGGTCTCGGGCAGCCGTTCCCGGATTTCCCGCAGCCGGGCTGCCCGTGGGCCGGCGGGCAGCAGCCGAATGAACTCCTCGGCGATCGCCATCACCAGGTCCTGGGCGGCAGCAGGCATGTCGCCGACCCGGATGCCCTCGTTCGGGATCACTCGATTGTCCTGGAAAGCCCCGGCCAGATGCCGCTCGTCGCCCGGATGCACCCGGCCCGGCGGCATCGCCGGATCGACCATCTGCTCATAGACGACAGCCGCTCTTCGCTGATCCTCCGGCAGTGCGGCCATCAGCTCGGTGCCCAGGACGATCCGTTCGGTCAACGAGGGCCGCCCGGCGTTCGGGCCGCGGTCGATCTCGTTCGGTTCGGCGCCGAGGAACACCGGTGAGAGCACCATCCGTCCGTCGACAACAAGGCAGTTCACCGCGCAATGGTGGCCATAGAGCTGCCATCCCCACGGCGCACGGAGGTCTGGCGTCCCGTAGAGCGCGATGTTGTAGCTGAACTCGTTGAGCACGGACTCCAGGCCGACGACCTCGCCGAGAAAGCCGTTGATCAGCATCATGGTGTGGGCCAAGTCGTAGCCCTCGGGGCTCAGCGACGCACGCACCAGGGCCAGCGCGTTGTCCCGGACTGCCGTGGGCTGGAATTCCAGTCGCAGCCCGGTGTCGAACTGCATGAACTCCGGGTTGGCCCAGGTCTGCCACTGCACGGCGTCGACAGCATGGGTCAGGCGGTCCCGGCCTTCGTCGTCGACCGACGCCAACAGAGCCAGCGCCGCCTCGACCATCTCGTCGACCGGCGCTTCCTCGCCGGGTCTGGCGGGCTCGAAGCCGTGGACGTCCTCCCGCAGCGTGCCGTTCTCGGTGATGCCGCGAAAGTCGTTCAGGTACAGGGGAGTCCAACCGGCGACAAGGTCACCGGTGAAGGTGCCGGGAGTACGGGCGACGTCCCGGTAGGTGTAGGCGTCCAGATCGCGCACCTCCGTCAATCGGGGGTGGTCGTGCGGGTACAGGTACTGCCGGAATTCCCCGGTCATGGTGAATGGCCTCTCGATGCGCGGCGGGATGTCAGGCGGTTGCGGTGCTGGCGATCTTCACGGCGGCGCGCCGGCTCTCGTTGCCCACCACGGTGTTACGCAGCACGCCGAGCCGTTCGACATCGACCTCGACGACGTCGCCGGGCTGCAACAGCCACTGCGGGGTGCGGGCGTAGCCGACCCCGGAAGGGGTGCCGGTCGCGAGGAGGTCACCGGGCAACAGCGTGAAGGTGCGGGAGATGTGGGCCAGCGTTTCGCCGACGGTGTAGACCATCTGGTCGGTGGTGCCGTCCTGGACCGTGGTGCCGTTGACCCTGGTCTGCACGCGCAGTCCGTCCCGCAGGTCTCCGACTTCAGCTGCGGGCACCATCGGGCCGAGTGGCCCGGACCGGTCGCCGTTCTTGCCCAGGATCCATTGGGAGGTGAGCTTCTGGGCACGTCGGGAGGTCAGGTCGTTGAACGTCGAATAGCCGACAACGGCGGCCAGCGCCTCGTCGGGATCGGCGTCAACCAGCGGCGCGCCGACCCAGGCGACGATCTCGCCTTCCCAGTCCAGGCCGTCCTCGTTCGAGGGAACTGGTACCTCGGCGCCGTCCACCGTCAGTGTGCGGGTCCACCGGGCGAAGAGGGTGGGGTGCTCCGGCAGTTCCTGGTCCCGGTAGCTGCCCTCGGCGACGTGCTTGAGGTAGTTCAAACCGATGCAGATCACCCGGGCCTCGGGCAGCACCGGCGGGACGAACTGAACGTCGGATGCTGGCAGGGTCGGACCGGCAGGCGCGCGGTCGAGGTATCCCGCCGGGTCGGTCCAGAAGTCCCGTAGGGAAGCGATAACCGTGACGCTGTCACCCTTCTGGGAGAGTGCGGCGACGTCGATCCCGCCGGTCTCGGGTCGGTCGATGCCGATGATTCTCATGGTCGGACTCCGTTTGTGTCGAGGTGATGATGGAGGAAGGCGATCGTCCGCTGCAGCGCATCGGCCGCCGCTTCCGTCGAACCGAGCCACATGTGATCGGCGTCGTCATACAGGTGTAGGTGGGCGTCTGCACCGGCCGCCACCAGTGCGGCGTGCAGCCGCTCGCTCTGCCGGAATGAGATCAGCCGGTCGGAGCGGCCGTGCAGCAGCAGGATGGGCGGCACGCCGACCCTGACGTGGCGGATGGGGCTGGCCAGGGCGGCCAGCTCCGGGACGCTGGCGGCGGGCGCGCCCAGCAACTGCGCCTCCCTGGTGGTGGCGTCGAGCGGATCGGATCCGGCGTCGGTGGCGACCGCGGCGATGTCGCTGGGTGCGTACCAAGCAACCACCGCGCTGACCGCGCTTGTTCCGGTGATTTCGATGGTGCCCTCGAGTGTCGCGTCGCCGGCCGTCAGTCCTAGCAGTTCGGCAAGGTGGCCGCCGGCGGACTCGCCCCAGGCGGCGACGCGCTGGGGATCGACGCCGATCTCGCCGGCCCGGGCCCGTAGCCAGCGGACCGCCGCCTTCGCGTCGTGTAGTTGCGCAGGAAAACCGGCCTCGCCGGAGAGCCGGTAGTCGACGCTGGCCACCGCGATTCCCGACTGAGCGACCAGTTCGAACGGGTTCGGTGAGGTGCCGGCGTAGGCGGGTCCCGCGCCGTGCCGGCTACCCAGTCGCCAGCCACCCCCGTGCAGGAAGATCACCGCGGGGACGTCGGTGGTCGGGGCCGGCGGCAACCACAGGTCGAGCTCGAGCGGCCGGGCTCCCGGCACACCGGCGTACGGCACACCGGCGAGCATCCGCACTCCGCCTGCGGCCTCTCGGTGTGGCGGCAGCGGCGCCGACTCCACCGGCGGACCGACGATCACAGGCGCCACCATCAGGCGTCCGGCCATAGGTGGTCGGGCATGAATTCCATCCGGTGCTCGGTAGCCGCGGCCTTCATCCGGGGGAAGTCGGGGATGAACGGCGGTTGCTGGGTGGTGTTGTGATCGGTCGGCGTGCCCATGTGCTGGAAGAAGCGCTCGAATCCACCTGTCATCACGCCCAGGATCCGGGCGGCCTCCTCGACACGATAGGCGTGCGGGGTACCAGCAGGCACATAGCCGAAATCACCGGGGGTCAGCAATCGAGAGGTCTTGGCGCCCTCGGCATCGGTGAAGAACAGCCGGACCTTTCCGTCGAGAACGTAGAACGTCTCATGAGTTTCGTCATGCGAATGGGTGGGGATGATGTCGCCGGTCGGGCAGTCGCTGGTGATCATGCCGAACTGGCCGGCCGTCTCGTCGCCGGACACCAGCACGGTGAACAGGTCGGTGAACAGCATGGCGTGTTCGCCCTCGCCCCGGCGCAGCACGTACGGCTCAGGCCTCCCGGGCAGCGTCCCCTTCCACTGCGGCCCCTGGTCGGGGTGCACCAAGTATTCGAAGCTCATCGGATCTCCAGACAGTCGTCCTCGCTGACGTGTCAAGGATGAGTGCCCACCCGCCTCCGGCGCAGTCATGATTGCCACTGAGTGGCAAACATTCAACCGAGTCGGCGTTGCCGATCGCAAGCGATGCGAAACAAGCGAGACGAGCTCGCCGCGACGACCACACCGTTGGCTCACAGACGTCGGAGCGACTTGCCCGCACCTGAGGTGGTCCCGAACAGGCTGGATCCGGGCCGGCCGATCACCCGCCTCGGATGAGGCCATCGGGTATCGCGGCGTGGGACCGTCGTACCGGTCGGCCGCACCCCGGATCTCACCCCGTGGCCTGGTCGGCCCATTTCACAGCCGGTAGACGTCACTCGACCACGAGTGAGCCGCGCTGTCGAGTCATCGAGCGAGAGGTGCGTGATGGTCGACTCCATCGATCAGCTGGGACCGGTCGACTACCTGGTTGTCGAATTCCCGGGTAGCAATTTCAACGGCGAGATCATGCCTGAGCTGGTTGATCTCGTGCAGCGCGGGATCATTCGCGTCCTTGACCTCGTGCTCATCAAGAAGGAGGAGGACGGATCCTACGACGCCCTCGAATTCGATGAGATCGAGGACAGCGCACTCGGCGACCTGCGCGAGTTCGAACGCGAGCTCGCCGACGTGCTCAGCGAAGAAGACATCATCTCCGCGGCCGACGCGCTCGAGCCGGGAAGTACCGCCGGCCTGCTGGTGTACGAAAACCTCTGGGCCGCACCATTTGCCTCAGCAGTACGCAGGTCCGGTGGGCAACTCGTCGCGGACGGCCGCATCCCGGTTCAGGCCCTGCTGGCAGTCCTCGAGCACGAGGTCGAGACCGAAATCGAAGCTGAGATCGACACCACCGAAGAGCAGGGAGTCTGACGATGTTGGGACGACGACGAATCGGCCGACCGGCTGTGATTGCCCCGGTCCGCAGGGCCACCGCGACGGTCGCCACCGCAGCTGTGGTGACCCACGGAGTCCGGCGCCGCGGTGACCGGCGGGAGGATCGGCGCGACGACCGCCGGGACCGCCGCTTCTGATCGCCGCACGAGCGGAATGCCCACGCGGCACCGGCTGGAGATCAACCAGTCGAACCCCGAGGGTCACCGGCGGTGGATCGGCCTGTTCAACTCGAGGTCGTCGACGACGGTCCCGACGATGCCGCCGGCGAAGTGGAGGAGACCGACGACCCGGTCGATGACGGCGACCCGGTCGACGACTGCGACCCGCTCGATGACGGGGTCGTCGCCGTCAGGTTGACCAAGTCGAGATGCAGCGGCATCTCGTCTTTGCGTTCGCCGGTCCGACCGGTCGGTGCCAGGGCAAGTGGCTTCCCGGTGAACAGCGGAGCGAGTGCTTCGTCCCCCGTCGCCTGGCCCACCAACTGCAGGCTGTCGAACTGATACGGCAGACCGTCACTCGCCAACGGGTCGGGGCCGTCCATGACATGGAAGTGCAGATGCGGCGAGTCGGTGTTGCCGGAGTTGCCGAGTTCCCCGAGCACATCGCCGGTGCTGACTTTCTGACCGACGGTGACCGCGGCCTTCGCGGTTCCCGGTTTGAGGTGGGCGTAGAACGCGTAGTACGTCCGGCCGTTCTGCTCGAAGCGCTGCACGACATGGTTCCCGCCGTACTGGGCAAGGGTCAGCGAACCTACCGGCGGGTTGGCGCCGGGGACCTGGTCCTGCAGTTCATCGGAGACGGCCACGATCTCGCCATCGGCAACCGCGTGGATCGGCGCGCCGTAGTAGGCGTAGCTCGACAGCTCGGTGGGGTCGCCGGTGGTCAGCGTCAGTTCCGGTGTCAGTTGCACCCAGTCGATCGCGAACCGTTCGGCGAAGAAGAACTGACCGTTGATCGGGTTCGAGGCCCCACGATGCGCAGTGACCTCGTCACAGCAACCGTCGCCGTCCAACCAGTTCGGACCTTCCAACGGCGATGCGATGGTCGGTGCCGGCGAGCCGCTGACGGCGGTGATCGCAACAGTTTCGGTGAGCTCTGCCGGGATCAGCGGGCTCGGCGGAGTGGGAAACGTGAGCTTCACCTGATGTGCCAGGGACGTCGGCACCTCAGACCTGGCGGTCACACTCGGATCGAGCCACACGATGCCCATCTGACCGCCGGCCAGGACCAAGCTGGTTGCCTTGGGAGCCCCAGGGGCGGTACCCGGCAACCTGCTGTGCGAGACCAGATCGGCACCTGAGTAGGTCTGCAGGGACGCACCGCTGTCGGCGTCCAGCGCCTGGACGGAATCGACAGTGACGGGCGTCGAGACGATGTTCGTCAGATACAGCTCATAGGCCAGGTACACCTTGCCGTCGGTCCCGGTGACCGGAACGGGTTCGGTGTTGACGCGCGCCAGCACCGGTGTGACCTCAGCCGGAACGTTCGCAGCGGGGGCGCTGCCGGAGGAGCTGACCGACGATGAACTGGCCGTCGTGGACGAGTTGGAGCCCGTCGGCGATGCCGAAACAGAAGCGGACCCGGAATTCGATGGAGACGCCGTGGTGGCGGACGCGGCCGACGAGCTGTCGCTGGTCGCGGACTGACCGGTGCAACCGGCGACCAGCGCCGCAGCGAATCCGAGAGTGACCACGGCGCGCAGCGCCTGCTTGTGCATCGCCGCAATGTAACTGAAAGTTAAGTTCGCGAACAAGATGCGGTGATGGGTGTTGACGGGCGATGCCTGCGCCGGAATACTTACCGAACGTTCGGTTTATCGAAGGCAGGAAGGCACTGATGCAGTTGACCGCGGCAGTCCCGGTCGGCGTCGTCGGCTCCGGGACGATGGGCGCCGGGATCGCCCAGATCGCCGCGCAGGCGGGTCATCCAGTCCTGTTGTTCGACGCAGTCCCAGGTCGCGCCGAGACTGCGGTCGACGGCATCGGATCCCAGTGGGGCCGGATGGTCGGCAAGGGTCGACTCGACCCGGCTGCGGCCGATGCTGCGCGCGGGCGACTGACGGCAGCAAAGGACGTCGCCGACCTGGCCGGCTGCGGGCTCGTCGTCGAGGCAGCCGTCGAATCGCTGGACGTCAAACGCGCCATCTTCGCCGGCCTGGAAGCAGTGGTGGACAAGAAGTGCGTGTTGGCCACCAACACCTCATCGCTGTCGATCACGGCGGTGGCGGCCACCCTCCGCTACCCGGGCCGCTGTGTCGGCATGCACTTCTTCAATCCCGCTCCGGTGATGAAGTTGGTGGAGGTGGTCTCCGGTCTGCAGACCGACCAGCACATCGCGTCAGCGGTGGCTGCGGTGGCGACCCTGTGGGGCAAGACGGCGGTCAGGGTGGCGTCGACACCGGGATTCATCGTCAACCGGGTAGCCCGACCGTTCTACGGCGAGGCGTTCCGCACGCTGGACGAAGCCGCGGCCGACCCGGCGACCATTGATGCCTTGATGCGGGAGGCCGGTGGGTTCCGCATGGGGCCCCTGGAGTTGACCGACCTGATCGGTCAGGACGTGAATCTGGCTGTCGGCCGGTCGGTCTGGGAGCTGTTCGGACAGGACCCCAGGTATGCGCCGTCGCTGGCGCAGCAGGCACTGGTCGATGCCGGTCGGTGGGGACGCAAGTCGGGGCAGGGTTTCTACTCGTATGCCGCGGACGCCAACCCACCGATCCCCTCGACCGCGTCCGTCGGCTCGCCGGTCACCCGGGTTCGGGTCGGCGGCGACTGGGGACCTTGGGCCGGGTTGTGGGATCGGTTGGCGAACAACGGTATCGATGTTGCCGCAAGCGACGGCGGCGGTCGGCCGCGGGCGGAATTGCCCGACGGTGCGGTTGTCGTCCCGACCGATGGACGAATGGCCGCCGAGCGTGCCGCGGAAACGGGTGGGCCGCTGCTGGTGCTGGATCTGGCGCTGGATCCCTCGACCGCCACCCGCTTCGCCGTTGCCGCATCGCCCGGCTGTCCGCCGGCGCACCTCGCACAACTGGCCGCGCTGGTGCAGTCAGCGGGTGCTGCCGTCAGCGTGCTGGACGACATTCCGGGACTGTTGGTGGCCCGGACGGCCGCCATGCTTGTCAACGAGGCCGCGGACGTCGTGGGTCGCAAAGTCGCGTCGGCGGCCGACGTCGACCTGGCGATGCGACTCGGTGTCGGATACCCGATCGGTCCACTGGAGTGGGGTGATCGCATCGGTGCCCACCGGCTCGTAGTGCTGCTGGATGCCCTGTCGGCCATTTACCGCGACGGTCGGTACCGGGCCTGCACGACCCTGCGCCGGGCGGCGTGGAGCGGGCGGTTGCTTCGTGAACTCTGAACAGACCCCGCCGGTGGGGGAGGACCCCGGCCTGACGGTGGCGAAACGCTGCGCATCGGAAATGTGGGCGAACGACGAGGCCAGTCGCCGTCTCGGGATGCAGCTGACCGGTGTCGGTCCGGGTCGTGCGACTCTGACGATGACCGTGCGCGAGGACATGGTGAACGGCCACGGCAGCTGCCATGGCGGGTTCATCGCCGCCCTGGCGGACAGCGCATTCGCCTTCGCCTGCAACACCTATGGTCAGGTCACCGTGGCCGCAGGATTCGACATCACCTTCATCGCTCCGGCCGCGCTCGGTGACGAGCTGGTTGCAGAAGCGGTAGAGCGCGCCAGGTTCGGACGCAGCGGCCTGTATGACGTCACCGTCACCTGCCGGCGCGGATCCCGGTTCGCGGTCATCGCCGAGTTCCGGGGAAGAAGCCGGTCACTGCGCGGATCACCCGATGGGCAACTCAGATCTGGGATCGACGGTCCTTGAGCCCGTCGAGGGCGAGGTTCACCACGGCATCGACCACAGACTTCTTCGAGTTGGCCCGGCTGCCCGGCCGGTACCACTCGGTGATCGAATTGACCATTCCGAAGAGCAATCGGCTGACCAGCTTCGGGTCGATGTCGTCGCGGATCTCGCCGGCGTCGACGGCCGCCGCGACCAGAGTGGCGAGCCTGGCGTCGAACACGCGCCGACGAGCGAGCGCCTCCCGTTCGATCTCGGTGTTCCCGCGCACCCGCAACAGCAGGGTCACGTAGGGCAGCTCGGCCAGCAGAACCTCGGTCGTCCGGCGGACTGCGTCCTCCAACTGCTCGACCGGCCTCCCGCCTCTTTCGACCGTGTCGTCCAGGGCCGCGGACAACGCGTCAAGCGCCCTGCTCACCGCCATCCGGAGCAGCTCCTCCTTGCCCGAGACATGATGGTAGAAGGTGGATTTGGTGAAGCCGCTGGCTTTTGCGAGGTCCTCCATGCTGGCGCCCTCGTAGCCCCGCTCGTTGAAGACGCCGACGACCAGATCGAGCAGACCTTCCCTGGTGTACCGGGCGGGCCGGCCGCGGGCGGCGCGGGACGGGATCGCCGGGGTTTCTTCGGTGACGGATTCTTGCCCGGAAACCGTTGACATGCGCCCATTGTGCACTACATAATTTACTGACCGTTCGTTCGGTAAGAGACGATCGATCGAACCAGCAGAGGGAGTGCGCGTGTACGGCAATGTCGACAGGATCGAGTCCTCGGACGGACGGGCACCCGAGGGGATGCAGGAACGGTTCGACCAGCTGATCGCCGACGACCAGCGGATCGAACCGCGGGACTGGATGCCCGACGGGTACCGCAAGACACTGATCCGGCAGATCGCCCAGCATGCCCACTCGGAGATCATCGGCATGCAGCCGGAGGGGAACTGGATCACCAGGGCGCCCAGTCTGCGACGCAAGGCGATCCTGCTGGCCAAGGTGCAGGACGAGGCGGGCCATGGGCTGTACCTGTACTCCGCTGCGGAGACGCTCGGAGTGGACCGGGAAGACCTCCTCGACCTGCTGCATGCAGGAAAACAGAAGTACTCCAGCATCTTCAACTACCCGACCCTCAGCTGGGCCGACATGGGCGCGATCGGCTGGTTGGTGGACGGCGCGGCGATCATGAACCAGGTTCCGCTCTGTCGTTGCTCCTACGGACCGTACGGCCGGGCCATGGTCCGGGTCTGCAAGGAGGAGTCGTTTCATCAGCGGCAGGGTTTCGAGATCCTGCACACCCTCTCGCACGGCACGCCCGCACAGCACGCCATGGCGCAGGACGCGATCGACCGGTTCTGGTGGCCGTCGCTGATGATGTTCGGACCGCCCGATGCCGACTCGCCCAATTCCGAGCAGTCGACCGCGTGGGGGATCAAACGGTTCAGCAATGACGAACTGCGGCAGCGGTTCGTCGACATGTGCGTCGAGCAGGCGCGGGCACTGGATCTGACACTGCCCGACCCGGACCTGGTGTGGAACGAGGAACGTGGGCACTACGACTTCGGTGCCATCGACTGGACGGAGCTGACCCGGGTGATCAAGGGTGACGGACCCTGCAACGCGCAGCGGATGGATCGCCGGGTTGCCGCTCATGAGGACGGCCGATGGGTCCGCGAGGCTGCTTCTGCCTACGCCGAGAAGTACGCGGGGACGGCCCGGGCGGGGACAGCGGCATGAGCATCGACAGCACTGCGACGAGCGGGCCGGCGGGACCGGTCGGCGGCACCGGAACCGACCTGACCGCTGCCGGTGGGCACGGCGCGGTTCCCGTGTCCGGAGTTCCGATTCCACCGCCGGCGCCGTCGGATTCGAAGGGTCACAGCGGCTCTCGCAAGGGATGGCCGCTGTGGGAGGTCTTCATCCGGGCCCGCCGGGGACTGTCCCACCAGCACGTCGGCAGCCTGCACGCGCCTGACGCGGCAATGGCGCTGCGTAACGCGCGCGACGTCTACACCCGCCGCGGCGAAGGCGTCTCCATCTGGATCATCCCCTCCGCTGCGATCACCGCATCCAGCCCGGATGAGAAGGACCCGTTCTTCGACCCGGCGATGGATAAGGCCTACCGGCATCCCACGTTCTACGACGTTCCCGAGGGGGTGTCCCACCTGTGACGACCGCCGCCCGGGCCGGCGCCACCCCCGACGTCGACCGAATCGCCCTCGCCGCCTACGTTCTCGGTCTCGGTGACGACGCCCTGATCCTCGCCCAAAGGCTGGGGGAGTGGATCACCCGGGCACCGCAGATCGAAGAGGACATCGCCTTGGGCAACATCGCCCTCGACCTGCTCGGACAGGCTCGCACCCTGCTCGGTTACGCCGGCGAGTTGGAAGGTGCCGTCACTGGTCAACCGCGGGACGAGGACGACCTGGCCTTCTTGCGGGACGAACGGGAGTTCCGCAATGTCCAGCTGGTGGAGATCGAGAACGGCGATTTCGCGGTCACCATGGCGCGTCAGCTGGTCTTCTCGAGCTACCAGTACGAGCTGTACTCGGCGTTGTCGACCTCAGCCGACCCGATGCTCTCCGCGCTGGCTGCCAAGGCGGTCAAGGAGGTCGACTACCACCGCGACCATGCCACCCAATGGGTGCTCCGTCTCGGGGACGGCACCCCGGAGTCGCACGACCGCATGCAGGCCGGACTCGACCGGGTCTGGCCCTATGTCGAGGAGATCTTCGATGCCACGGACACTGTGGCCGCACTCCCCGGCATCGCGGTCGACCCTGCCCTGTTGCGTTCGGCCTGGTCCGATCATGTCGAGCAGGTTCTCGCGGAGGCGACACTGACTGTCCCGACCCCGAAGTGGCGGTCCCGCGGTGGTCGGGCGGGCTATCACAGCGAGAACCTGGGGCACCTGCTGCCCGAGATGCAGAATCTGCACCGGTCACACCCCGGAGCGACCTGGTGACCACGACAATCGACCCCGCGGCACCGGTCGCATTGCCGGTTGCCCTGTCGCTGCAACGACTTCGCGAGATCGCTGGCGCTGTAACGGATCCGGAGATTCCGGTGCTCACCCTGCACGATCTGGGCATTCTGCGGGACGTGCAGATCACCGCAGACGGTGTCGTCGAGGTGACGTTGACGCCGACCTACACCGGCTGCCCGGCGACCGCAGTGATCGCTGCCGATGTGGAGACCGCGCTGCGCGCAGCGGGTATCGGTCAGCTGGTGGTCCATACCGTGTTGTCGCCGGCGTGGACGACGGACTGGATGAGCGAGGACGGCAAGAGCAAACTGCGGGAGTACGGCATTGCCCCGCCCGGTGCCTGCCGGCCACCGTCCTCGGGTCCACGGCGGATCGGCCTGACGCTGACCGCGAGGTGCCCGCGCTGTGGGTCCACCACGACCAGGGAGATCAGCAGGTTCGGTTCGACCCCCTGCAAGTCGCTGTGGTCCTGCTTGTCCTGCGCCGAGCCCTTCGACTCGTTCAAGGCGATTTGATGCCGACGGCCTACCGGCACGCGGTCTTCCATTCGTTGCGGGTCGCGTCGGTGGACCGGCTGACCGAGGATTCGGTCGCCATCACCTTCGACGTGCCCGATGAGCTGCGAGAGGAGTTCAGGTTCAACGCCGGTCAGCATCTGTCGGTCAGGGCCGCCGGGCTCGGCGAGGACGTCCGTCGGAACTACTCCATCTGCGCCCCGGCGACCGGCGGGCCGCTGCGGATCGGGGTGAAGCGCATCCCGGAGGGAGTGTTCTCCGGCTACGCGGCCGAACGGCTTCGGGCCGGTGACGTCCTTGATGTGATGACCCCGAGCGGCACCTTTTCCACGCCCGTGGATCCCGCCAACGCGAAGCGGTACGTGGCCGTGGCGGCCGGGTCCGGGATCACTCCGGTGTTGTCGATCCTGGGCACCGTGCTGGAAGTGGAACCGCTGAGCTCCGCAGCGCTGATCTACGTCAACCGACGCGCCTCGACCATCATGTTCTTGGAGGAGCTGGAAGATCTCAAGAACCGGTTCCCCGACCGCTTTCAGCTCGTGCACGTCCTTGGTCAGGAGATGACCGAGGTCGAGATGCTCTCCGGCCGGCTCGATGTCGAGCGTCTCGGGCGCATCCTGGACACCATCATTCCGGTCGACGACGTCGACGAATGGTTCCTCTGCGGGCCGTTGGCGATGACCGATTCCGTACGCGGCGTGCTCCTGGACCGGCACGTCGACCCCGCCCATGTGCACCGCGAACTGTTCCATGTCGGTGCACCGGTGACCCGTCGTCGACCGGCCGCCGACCCGGCAACTCCGGTGACGGGATCCGAGGTCACCGTCATCCTGGACGGCCGGTCGCTGAGCTTCACGCTGCCCCGCGATGGGGACTCGGTCCTGGACGAGATGCTCCGCGTCCGCTCCGATGCTCCGTACGCGTGCAAGAACGCTGTCTGCGGCACCTGCCGGGCCAAGGTTGTCGAAGGAAAAGTGGAGATGGACTCCAACTATGCGCTCGAGCCCGACGAGGTGGCCCGCGGTTACGTGCTGACCTGCCAGGCGCACCCGGTGACCGACCGGGTCATCGTGGACTACGACCAGTGACCGGAACCATGGACGACTCCAATGCGCTCGACGGCGCCGCGGCGAACGCTTTCACCGCAACCGGTCTCGTGCGGACCGAGCGCCGCGGCAACGTTTTCTTGCTGGGTCTGAACCGTCCGGACAAGCACAACGCGCTGGACCGGGCCATCGTCGACCAGTTGGAGCTGGCGCTGATCGAGGCCAGGCGCGAACCGTGCGTGCTGCTCGTGCACTCCACGACACCCGGCGTGTTCGCGGCCGGGGCCGATATTGCCGAAATGCTGGACCGGGACTCCGATGCGGCACTGCGCGCGATCAACGCCGGCCTGTTCGACAGGCTCGAAGCACACCGCTGGCCGAGCATCGCCGTTATCGACGGGCCGGCCTATGGCGGGGGTTGCGAACTGGCCCTGGCCTGCGATCTGCGTCTCGCCTCGCCCCATGCACGGTTCGCCCAGCCCGAACTCGGGCTCGGCATCGTAGCCGGCGCGGGGGCGAACTGGCGGCTGCCGCAGACCGCCGGGTTGCCGACCGCCCGCCGGATGCTCTATCTCGGCGAGGTGTTGACTGCTGACCAGGCGCTCGCAACCGGACTGGTCGACGCGGTTCATCCCGCCGAAGGCCTGTTCGAGCAGGGCATCCGAATGGCGGAGCGGATTGCCGATCGCTCCTGGCGGGCACTGGAACTGACCAAGCTGGCGCTGCGTCAGCATCGCCCCGCCACCACGGCGTTCGACATGGCCGCGCAGGCGCTGTTGTTCGAGAGTGACGACAAACGACGACGGATGACCGCGTTCCTCGACGACCGTGCGCAACGCCGGCAGGCTCGCGTCGTCGCCAGTCGCATCCCCGATCCGGTGCCGCCGTTCCGGGTGCGCCAGCTGACCATCGAGGACGGACTCGACCTGGCCAGCTGGAGCCGACCCGGCGCCTGGCACATCGAGGATGCCCTGGAGGCGCCGGAGCCCGACGAGGGGTACTGGGCCGTCGTCGACGGCAGCGACGCCCTGCTCGGGTTCTGCTGCGTCGGCGCCGCCGCCAGAGTTCCTGGCGCACCGCAGGACGACTATGTCGTCGATGTGGCGATCGGGATCCGACCACAGTTCGCCGGTCGCGGCTGGAGTTCCGAACTGGGTCGGGCCGCGGTTCGCTACGCCTCCTCGGTGGCCTTGGACCGCCGGCTCCGGACGACCGTGCCGGAATGGAACGAGGTCGGCCGGCACGCCGCACGGCAGGCCGGGTTCGCGTCCGTCGGCACCAGGGAGTGGAACCACCAGCTGTACGAGATCTTCGAGCAGGCGCCATGAGTCCGGCCCAGCACGGGTGGCAGCGTCCGGATCAAGGAGTGACATCATGACCATCCCCGTCGAGAACTACATCGCAGGCAGCTGGCACGGTCCGGCGGGACCGCGTACCGAGCTGCTGAACGCATCGACGGCGGAGCCGGTCGCCGTCGTCGGAACCGATCCCATCGACATGGTTCCGGTTCTCGATCACGCCAGATCGGTCGGTGGGCCAGCATTGCGGGAGATGCCCTTCCACGAGCGGGCATTGGCGCTCAAGGCACTCGCTGCGTATCTGAACGGGAAACGCGAACAGTTCTATGCCATCTCGGCGTGGACCGGGGCCACCCATCGGGATTCGCTCGTCGACATCGACGGCGGCATCGGAGTGTTGTTCACCTACGCCAGTAAGGGCCGCCGGGAACTGCCGAACGCGACGGTGCTCGTCGATGGTCCGGTGGAGCGGCTGGGCAGGACGGGTCAATTCGTCGGCCAGCACATCTACACGTCGCGGCGTGGGGTTGCCCTGCAGATCAACGCGTTCAACTTCCCGGTCTGGGGGATGCTGGAGAAACTCGCCCCGGCGTTCCTGGCCGGCGTGCCGACCGTGGTGAAACCCGCCTCGCAGGCCTCCTACCTGGCCGAAGCCGTGGTCAAGGAGATCATCGCCTCCGGGTTGCTGCCAGAAGGCAGCCTGCAGCTCGTCGCCGGCGGGTCGAGGGGTCTGCTGGACCTGTTGTCCGAGCAGGACACCGTGGCGTTCACCGGGTCCGCCTCGACGGCGGCCCTGTTGCGCTCGCACCACTCGGTGATGCAGAAAGGTGTGCGGTTCAGCTCGGAGGCCGATTCACTGAACTTCTCCGTGCTGGGCATCGACGTCCAACCGGGATCGGCGGAGTTCGACCTGTACGTCCGGCAACTCGTCACCGAGATGACCTCCAAGGCCGGACAGAAGTGCACCGCCATCCGCCGGGCACTTGTCCCCGACGCGTTGGTGCCCGCTGTCATCGATGCCGTGCAGGCGCGGATCGCCGACAAGGTCAGGGTCGGTGACCCCGGCGCGGCCGGCGTCACGATGGGCGCGCTGGTGGGCCTGGCGCAACGGGAAGATGTCCGGAAGAACCTGGCCGAACTCGCCACCGCGGCGGACGTGGTGATCGGCGACCCGGACCACTTCGAGGTGATCGGCGCCGATCCGCAGCGTGGCGCGTTTCTTCCGCCGGTGTTGTTGTGGGCCAGAGATTCCAGCCGTAGCGAACCGCACGACATCGAGGTCTTCGGGCCGGTCAGCACGGTGCTGGGCTACCGGGACACCGAACACGCCGTCGACCTGGCCGCGCGTGGTCGCGGCAGCCTGGTCGGCTCCCTGGTCTCCGCCGATCCGCAGGTGGTGCGGGACCTGGTGCTGGGTGTCGCCCCCTGGCACGGCCGGGTACTGGTGCTCGATCAGAATTCCGCAGCCGAGTCCACCGGGCACGGCTCGCCGCTGCCGCACCTGGTACACGGCGGTCCCGGCCGCGCCGGTGACGGCGAGGAACTCGGCGGCATCCGCGGTGTCAAGCACTACATGCAGCGCACCGCGATCCAGGGTTCGCCGGCCGCGGTGTCGGCGGTGACGGGAACCTGGGTCACCGGGGCTCCGCGGAACACCGAGGGGCCGCACCCGTTCCGCAAGAGCCTGGCCGAATTGCGGATCGGCGACGCGGTGGTGGGCGGTCCGCGGACCATCACCCTGGACGACATCGACGCCTTCGCCGACCTCTCGGGCGACAAGTTCTACGCCCACACCGACCAGAAAGCGGCGGCGGCCAACCCGTTCTTCGACGGGCGCGTCGCACACGGGTACTTCGTCGTGTCGCTGGCGGCCGGCCTGTTCGTCTCCCCGGACTACGGACCGGTGCTGGCCAACTACGGCCTGGAGAACCTGCGTTTCACCACCCCCGTCTACCCGGGAGACGCGCTCACCGTCACGCTGACCGCGAAGAGCATCTCGCCGAGGGCCGATGCCGACTACGGCGAAGTCGTCTGGGACGCCGAGGTTGTCAACCAGGATGGCGATACAGTCGCCACCTACGACGTGCTCACCCTGGTCGCCAAGGAATGGCCGGCGTGAGGTCACTCGGTCGTGGCCCGGCTCTGTAGGAGCCTTCACGTCAGTGACCCGCTGCAGGACTCGAGGAGGAGCCTTGGACGACCGCACGCCACCCCAGGACACCCTGGACGCCATCGAACGGGCATCGATCGACGAGCTGCGGGCATTGCAGCTGAGCCGATTGCAGTTCTCGCTCCGGCACGCCTACGACAACGTGCCGCATTACCGCAGGGCTTTCGAGGCGGCAGGTGTCCATCCCGACGACTGCAAGGATCTCGCCGATCTCGGCCGTTTCCCCACCACCAGCAAGTCCGATCTCCGGGAGAATTATCCGTTCGGCATGTTCGCCGTACCCAGGGAACGGATCTCCCGGATCCACGCCTCGTCCGGAACCACCGGCCAACCGACCGTCGTCGGCTACACCGCGGCGGATGTCGCCATGTGGTCCACCGTCATGGCCCGCTCGATCCGGGCCGCGGGCGGTCGACCAGGCGATCGGGCGCACATCGCCTATGGATACGGCCTTTTCACCGGCGGGCTCGGCGCACACTACGGTGCGGAGCGGTTGGGCTGCGCGGTCATCCCGGTCTCTGGTGGGATGACCGAACGACAGGTCACACTGATCAGGGACTTCGAACCGGATTTCATCATGGTCACCCCGTCGTACATGCTGTCGATCATCGACGAGATGGAGCGGCAGGGCATCGATCCGACGACCACGTCCTTGAAGCTGGGCATCTTCGGTGCCGAACCCTGGACCAACGACATGCGCGTGGAGATGGAATCCCGGCTGGACATGCACGCCGTCGACATCTACGGACTGTCGGAGGTGATCGGACCCGGAGTCGGTGTGGAGTGCGTCGAGACGAAGGACGGACTGCACATCTGGGAGGACCACTTCTATCCCGAGATCATCGATCCCATCACCGGCGAGGTGTTGCCCGACGGGTCGTACGGGGAACTGGTGTTCACCTCGCTCACGAAGGAGGCGATGCCGGTGGTTCGCTACCGGACCCGCGACCTGACCAGACTGTTGCCGGGCACGGCGCGACCTATGCGCCGCGTCGAGAAGATCACCGGACGCAGCGACGACATGATCATCCTGCGGGGAGTGAACCTCTTCCCGACACAGATCGAGGAACTCATCCTGCAGGTGCCGGCACTGTCCCCGCATTTCCAGTGCGAACTGGCCCGCCCGGGCCGGATGGACGCCATGACCGTCCGGGTGGAACGGCGCCCCACCGTCGATCAGCACGACGGCGACCGTGCCGGTACTGCGCTGGGCAAGTTGGTGAAGAGCCATATCGGTGTCACGGTCGCCGTCGATGTCGTCGACCCGGGCGGCATCGAACGCTCGGCCGGCAAGATGCGGCGCATCATCGACCGACGGCCGAAGGGCTGACGGCTCCCGGTTCGGTGGCGTCGGTTAAAGCTCCGCCAGCGCCGACATCGGGTTCTCGATCGCATCGGCGACGAAGCGCAGGAACCCACCCGCGGTACCGCCGTCACACACGCGGTGGTCGAAAACCAGTGACAGCTGGGCGATCTGCCGAACGACGATGGCGCCGTCGACGACCCACGGCCGGGGCATGATCCGCCCGAGACCGAGAATCGCGACCTCGGGATGGTTGATGATCGCTGCGCTGCCGTCGACCCCGAGGATGCCGTAGTTGTTCAGCGTGAAGGAGCCGGAGGTGAGCTCACCTGCGGTGACGGACCCCTCGCGTGCGGCGGCGGTGAGGCGCTTGATCTCGGCGTGCAAGCCGCGCATGCCCAGCTTGTGCGCATCGCGGACGGCGGGCACGACGAGACCGCGTTCGGTCTGCGCGGCGATCCCGAGGTTGACCCCGTCCAGCAGCACGATTTCCTGACGATCGGTGTCCACCCTGGCGTTGAGTTCCGGGAAGCGGGCCAGGCCGGCCACCACGAACCTCGCGAGGATCGCCAGCACTCCCGGCGCCTCTCCGCGCTCGGACAACGAGGTGCGCCAGTCGAACAGGGCGGTGGCGTCGACGTCGACCCAGGTGGTGGCGTCGGGGATTTCGGCCCTGCTACGGGTCAGGGTGGAGATGATCGCCTTGCGCACACCGCGGATCGGCACTCTGTCCCGCACCGGAAGTCCCGTCCGGCGGTCGGCATCGGCTCCCACCGCCAGCGCTGACCCCTGCGGATCCGGTGCTGCCGCGATGGCTGCGGTTCTGTCGGATGACGGGGTTGCCGATTCGACGTCAGGCCGGGTGATCAATCCGCCAGGACCGGTTCCGACGAGGGACTCGAGGTCGATGCCGCGGTTGCGGGCGAGATTGCGGACGATCGGGGACTGCACAGCCGGACGGTTCGGCGAGCCACTCCGGTGAGCGGTGGTGTCCCGCGCAGCTGTGGCAGGTGTCGACGGGGTCGAGGTGGCGGGGTCGCCAGTGGGTCGACTGCCACGCCGGCGCCGAGAGGGTGAGCCTGCTGTTGTGCCGTAACCGATCAGCACGTTGCCGGACCCGGTGCGCTCTTCCTCGGCCGAGCCGGCACCGTCGTCGATCGAGATCAGCGGGGATCCGACGGCGATCGTCGCACCGGCATCGCCGTGCAGTTGCGCGACCACCCCCGAGAAGGGCGACGGCACTTCGATTGTCGCCTTCGCGGTTTCGACCTCGGCCACCGGGGCGTCGACCGCGACGGTGTCACCGGCATCGACGAGCCACCTGATGAGATCGGCTTCCGCAAGTCCTTCACCGAGGTCGGGCAGCGTGAACGTCTGGAGGGTCATGACATCACCGGTGCTGCCGTGGGTTCCCATTGCAGTGCATCGACCGCGTCCAGGATGCGATCGACGCCGGGGAGGAAGTGACGTTCGAGTTTGGGCGGGGGATAGGGGATGTCGAAGCCGGTGACGCGACCGATCGGGGCCTCCAGGTGGTGGAAGCAGCGTTCCGTGACGCGAGCGACGATCTCCGAGGCGACCGAGGCAAAACCGGCGGACTCGGCGACGACAACCGCCCGGCCGGTTCGGCGCACCTCGGCGCAGACGGTCTCGTCGTCGAAGGGGACGATAGATCGGAGGTCGACGACGCCGATGTCGCGGCCCTCGGCGGCGGCCTGCTCGGCGGCGGTGATGGCGACCGGCACCGACGGTCCATAGGCGATCAGGGTCGCGTCCCGGCCGGGACGGCGCACCACGGCTCTGCCGATCGGCGGAACAGCCGACGTCAGATCGACCTCCTCCCTGCTGAAGTACTGCCGCTTCGGCTCGAGAAAGATCACCGGGTCGGGGCTTTCGATCGAAGCGCGCAGCAGTCCGTAGGCGTCGGTGTTGGTGGCCGGCGCGACCACCGTCAGTCCGGGGGTGTGGGCGTAGTAGACCTCGGACGAGTCGCAATGGTGTTCGACTCCGCCGATGCCTCCGGCGTAGGGGATGCGGATCACCAGGGGCATCCGCAGCCTGCCCCGGGTGCGGTTGGACATCTTCGCGACATGGCTGGTGATCTGCTCGAAAGCCGGGTAGGCGAAGGCGTCGAACTGCATCTCCACGACGGGTCGCATCCCGTTCATCGCCATCCCGATGGCAAGGCCGACGATGCCGGACTCGGCCAGTGGTGTGTCGAAGCAACGGTTCTCGCCGAAGTCGCGGGTCAACCCGTCGGTGACCCGGAAGACACCACCCAGGGTTCCGACATCCTCACCGAACATCACCACCGACTCGTCGGCGGTCATCGCGTCCCGCAGGGCGGCATTGATGGCCTGCGCCATCGTCATCTTCGGCAGTTCGTTGATCACGACGCCTCCTCGAGAGTCAACTCGTTGCGAAGAGCGGCCCGTTGTTCGATCAGCTGCGGGGTGAGGGACGTATAGACATGTGCGAAGAGGTCATCGGGATTCACCGACGTCTCTGCTCCCACGCCGGCGCGAATCTGCGCGGCCATCTCCTCCGCCTGTGCGGCGAACTCCTGCTCCTGACTCTCGTCGAGAACTCCGACGCCGGTGAGGTAGGTCCGCAAGCGGCTGAGCGGATCGCGGGCGACCCATTCGGCGACCTCGTCGTCGGTGCGGTAACGGGTGGCGTCGTCGGCATTGGTGTGGGCTTCGATGCGGTAGGTGTCGGCCTCGATCAGGGACGGGCCGCCTCCCGACCGCGCCCGCGCGACTGCCTCGCCGAGAACCAGGTTCAACGCGGCCAGGTCGTTGCCGTCGACGCGGATCCCCGGCATGCCGTAGCCGACCGCCTTGGCCGCCAGCGACGGGGCGACCGATTGACGCGCCAGCGGTACAGAAATGGCGTACTTGTTGTTCTGCACGAAGAACACCACCGGTGCGGCGAAGACCGCAGCGAAGTTGCACGCCTCATGGAAGTCGCCTTCGCTGGTCGCGCCGTCGCCGCACAACGCCATCACGACGGTGTCCTCGCCGCGCAAGGTCGCCGCATGGGCGACACCGACCGCATGCAACAGCTGCGTCGCGAGCGGCGTGGCCTGTGGCGCGACCCGGTGCTCGACAGGGTCGTAACCGCAATGCCAGTCGCCGCGCAGCAGGGTGAGCACCTCGACCGGGTCGACGCCCCGGGCACAGATGGCGGCAGCATCGCGGTACGTGGGGAACAGCCAGTCGCGATCCGCAAGCACCGTCGCGCAGGCAATTTGGCACGCCTCCTGCCCGCGGGACGACGGGTACACGGCGAGCCGGCCCTGGCGGACGAGTGCGCCTGCCTGGTCGTTCAATCGCCTGGCCAGGATCAGCCGGCGGTAGCCGTCCAACAGCATCGCCCCATCGGGCGTTTCCACACCTCTCAGCAGCCGACCGGCCTCATCCAGGACCCGGGTCGCCGTCATGGCGCGGGCAAGCAGATCAGCGCTCAACTCATCCTCCGGTGTTGGGACATTGTCATCAACTGTCCCGCTCACCGCGCCGTGTGACTAGCATCTGACGAAGAGTTGAGACTCATGGCCCAAATTGACCGGCTCACCGGTTCGAACGGAAAAGCCCGCACCGATCGTGAAGTGGAGCGTGAGACGAATGGTTCATCCCCTCGACGACATCGATCGCCGGATCATCTCGGAACTGGAGGCGGACGCCCGGTTGTCCGGTCGAGCACTTGCGGATCGGGTGTCGATTTCCAGGGCCAACGCATATGCCCGATTGGATCGGCTCATCGCGGATGGGGTGATCACCGGTTTCACCGCGGTCGTCGACCCGGCTCGGGTCGGCCTGATGACCTCCGCCTATGTGACCCTGTCCGTGCGCCAGAACAGCTGGCGAGACCTCAAGGATCGACTGGCGGGCATCAAGGAGATCCGGCACATGGCACTGACCGGCGGTGAGTTCGATGTCATGTTGCTCGTCCGTGCGGCCGACAACAATGCGCTCCGCCAGGTGGTGCTCGAGCAGCTGCAGGCACTGCCCGGCGTGCTGTCGACGCGGACCATCCTGATCTTCGAGGACACGACGAACTGAAGAAAGGTTCCCGCAGCCGAATCCGATCCGGATCGGATTCAGGCGGCCGATCGTCCGCATCTGGATCTACGGTCGACTCATGGGTGACGTGATCGAGAGCTGCGGCGGCTACCGGATCGAACCGCTGTCGGCGCAGACCTGGGACGCCTTCGCTGATCTCGCGGAGCGGCACAACGGGGTCTGGGGCGGCTGTTGGTGCACCTGGTTCCATCTGTACCCGGATCCACCCGAGCGTAGGGAGGTCGGCAATCGGGAATTCAAGCGCACACTCGTGGAGAGTGGTCGCGCGCACGCCGCGTTGGTGTTCGACGGCGACGTCGCCGTCGCTTGGGCGGAGTACGGACCGGTCGGCGAGCTGCCGAACATCCACCACCGCAAGGAGTGGGAGCAGGGCGTGGTGCACCGACCGGACTACCGGATCACCTGCCTGTTCGTGGACCGACGGTACCGGCGAAAGGGCGTGGCCGCGATCGCTGTTCGAGGTGCCCTCGAGCTGATCGCCGCTGCCGGTGGTGGCTTGGTGGAGTCGTACCCGCATGACCTGCCGGAGGGCAAGAAGATGTCGGCATCCTTTCTGTACAACGCGACCCGGACGATGTACGAGCAACTCGGCTTCACCTTCGAGCGGCCGAAAGGCAAGGGCAATTGCGTGATGACCATGGTGATCCCGCCGGCGTCCGAATGAATATCTGCGGGGGTGAAGGATATTTTCAGACCCGGCTGTCGATCCAGTTCGGGTGCTGCGTCAGAGAATCAGCGGGCGGAACGACCCGGCCGCCGCGAGATCGAGATGATCCGCCTCGACCCATCAAGGAGCAGTCATGGAATACATGGTGTTGATCTATCGCGACGAAACCGAAGCACCGCAGTTCGGCTCACCCGAGTGGGAGCAGATGATGGCCGGCTTTCTGACGTTCAACCAGCGGTTGATCGACGGTGGTCATTGGATCGACGGCGGTGGGCTGCAGACCACTCCTTCGGCAACCACCGTGCGACTTTCGGCCGGCACGGTGCCGAAGGTTCTGGACGGTCCGTACGCGGAGACCAAGGAGCAGCTCGGCGGCTTCTATCTGGTGAGAGCCGAGACTCTGGACGAGGTGCTCGATCTGGCGAAGGGCCTACCGATCGAGGGTGCCATCGAGATCCGGCCGTTGACCTACCGACCGTCAGGCGAAGGAGATCGCTCCTGAGCGGAACCGAGCACATCGCGGGCACTGACGGCGGCCCTGCGGAGCGCCTCCTGAACCGTCAGTGACCGATGTTCGTCGGACAGGATCTCCACCCCCCACGGACCGTTCCATCCGGCGGTCCGCAGGGCGGCGATCATCCCCGTCAGGTCGAATGATCCCTCCCCGCAATACCGGCGGCGGTGCACAGTGTCCTCGAAAAGGGTGCCGATCACCTGCTCGTCCGCGTCGTTCAGCTCGACGCCGATGATGCGTTCCAACGGCACTGCGGCGAGGTCGGCGTTCGGCGTGTGGGCGCGCGCGACATGCCAGGTGTCGATGATGACACCGCCGGCATCGTGTCCGGCGTCGGTGACGAGCCGCAGGCCGTCGTGCAAGGTCTTGATGTTCGACCAGGGAAAGAATTCAATCCCCAAACGTGCGCCGACGCCCTCCGACTGGGTGGCGAGCTCGGCAAACTTGGCTGCCCAGAGCGCCCGGTCCCACGGGCTGTCGTCGCCGTCCGGGGTGACCTTGATGTGCCGGGCGCCGAGCGCCTCGGCGGCAACGAGCAGGCCGCGTCGTACCCGGTCGGATTCCTCCCGCCGGGGCCCGTTCTCCCACCAGAACGGAACTCCCTCGAGCTCGAGGCGATCGATTCCGTTGTCGGCGAGGATCTTTGCGATCCCGGACAACCCGTACTCGTCGACGGCCGCCGGCAGGTCGTCCGACAGCAGGCCGAAGCCGCGGAAGCCGGCGGACGAGGCTGCCTCGATCCGTTCCCGCAGCGTCAGCGGGCTGCGCAGATCCGAACGGTCGGACGCAGCATCCCCTGCGGAGCTCCAGCAGGTGGCCATCAACTCATCCGGAGCAGCTGGTGTGGGGTTGCTCATCCGAGGTCACTCCTGGCTGGCGGATTCGGGCTGTCGAAACGACGAGGCGGGCCCGACGAACGGAGTGCTGACATCTGAACTGTCGAACTTCGAGATCAGTCTGAGGGCTTCCTGACGTCTTTGCAAGACCCAGATCGGCAAGCACAGAGGGCCTCATCAGGAGACTGAATCCGGACACGGGCGGCAAATGAGGGGATTTTGATGGTTTCTGAGGCTTGACTGGCGCCGCGCCGCCCGACAGTCTGATGTCACAGGCCGCCGAGGTGATCGTGATCTCCACCGGTGCATGCCTTCAACGTCGATGGGATGGGGTTCAGCGTGGATCTGTTGATCGGTGGCCAGTGGGTCGAAGCATCATCGGGCCGTCAGGAGGATGTGACCTCGCCCTTCGACGGTTCGGTCGTCGGGTCCGTGTCGCTGGCGGGTTTGCGGGATGTGGATGCCGCTCTGGCCGCGGCCACCGAGGCCGCGAGGGTCTGGCGGCGGACACCGGCACATGAGCGGATGCGGATCCTGTTGCAGGCAGCCGCGTTGGCCGACGAGCGGGCGGAGGCGATCGCGCAGACGATCAGCGCGGAGGCCGGCAAGGCCATCACCGAGGCCCGCGGTGAGGCGTCCCGGTCCGGTGAGCTGATCAGACTGGCGGCGTTCGAGGGCACCCAGCTCTACGGCGATTCGCTGCCGCTGGATGCCAACAAGGGCACCGGTTTCGACAAGATCGGGTTCACGGTTCGGCAGCCGGTCGGTGTGGTGGTCGCGATCACGCCGTTCAACTATCCGGCGCTGCTGGTGTTGCACAAGGTCGCTCCGGCTTTGGCCGCCGGCAACGCGGTCGTGCTGAAGCCGGCCCGCACGACACCGTTGACCGCCTTGGCGTTGGCCGCGTGTTTCGTGGATGCCGGGCTGCCCGAAGGTGTGTTGTCCGTGCTGACCGGCGCCGGCGGTGAACTGGGCGATGCGTTGGTCAGTGATCCTCGGGTGAACAAGATCTCGTTCACCGGATCCACCGGCATCGGTACCCGGATCACCCAGCTCGCGGGCGTGAAGAAGCTGTCCCTGGAGTTGGGTGCGTCCTGCCCGGTCGTCGTGTTGCCGGATGCTGACATCGACGCTGCCGCAGCGGCTGTCGCGCTCGGCGGGTTCGTGAACGCCGGGCAGGTGTGCATTTCGGTGCAGCGGGTGATCACCCATCCGAAGATCTCCGGTGACTTCCTGGACGCACTCGTCCCCCGGGTGCAGAAGATCAGCACCGGAAACCCGGGTTCCACCGATACCGGGATGGGCACCCTGATCACCCAGCAGGAAGCCGAGCGGGTCGAGCGGTCCATCCGTACGGCAGTGGATTCCGGGGCGACCCTGCTCACCGGTGGAGACCGGGATGGCGCGATCATCTCCCCGGCCGTGGTCTCGGGTGTCGACCCGTCGTCGCCGTTCAGTCAGGACGAGTTGTTCGGACCGGCGGTTGCGGTCTCCACCGCAGAGGACTGGCAGTCCGCGATCGCGCAGGCCAACGGCACCGCGTACGGGTTGGGCGCCGGCATCTTCACCTCGGATGTCTCCGGTGCGGTGCGGGCGATCCGGGAGATCGATGCCGGCACGATCCACATCAACTGGACCCCGTTGTGGCGGGCCGACCTGATGCCGTACGGCGGCCTGAAGGGCAGTGGCATCGGGAAAGAAGGCCCGCGTTCAGCGGTGGCCGAGATGACCGACGTCAAGACCGTCATCCTGCACGGCAAGCCCTGGTAGGTCGATTCCTCGTTCTTCCCCTGCGGCCCGTGTCGCCTTCCCGGTCTTATGCCGGGTGTTTCCGCCTCCCGCCCCCCGTCCCGATTTCCCTTGTGAGGAAAGAGCTTCGATGACGAACTCCGCACCGACCATCCGACTGACCGTCGCCCAGGCGGTGGTGACCTACCTGTCGCGCCAGTACTCCGTTGCCGACGGGAACCGCCGCCGGCTGATCCCGGCCACCCTGGGCATCTTCGGTCACGGCAACGTGGCCGGCCTCGGCCAGGCACTGGACCAGCTGAACGAATCCATGCCGTTCATCCAGGGCCGCAACGAGCAGGCGCTGGTGCACGCGGCGGTCGGTTTTGCCAAGCACTCCCGCCGGCACGCCACCCTCGCGGTGACGGCGTCGATCGGTCCGGGTGCGATGAACCTGGTCACCGGTGCTGCCCTGGCCACGGTGAACCGGCTCCCGGTGTTCCTGCTGCCGGGCGACACCTACGCCACCCGGCACCAGGGTCCGGTGTTACAGCAGTTGCAGCACCCGGTGGATGCCGATCTGACCGTGAACGACGTGTTCCGGCCGATCAGCCGATTCTTCGACCGGATCACCCGCCCCGAGCAGCTGCTGACCGCGCTGCCGGCGGCGATCCGGACCCTGGTCGACCCGGTGGAGACCGGTGCCGTGGTGCTGGCCCTCCCGCAGGACGTGCAGTCACACGCCTACGACTTCCCGGCGGAATTCTTCGCCGAGCGGGACTGGGTGATCCGCCGGCCCACCCCCGATGCCGATGAGATCGCCGCGGTGGCAGAGCTTCTCGCATCGGCGAAGAAGCCGGTCATCATCGCCGGCGGCGGCGTGATCTACTCGAACGCCACCACCGAACTGGAGCAGCTCGCCGCTGCGGTCGGCGCGCCGGTCGCCGAGACCTTCGGCGGCAAGGGCGCCGTGCAGCAGGCCGCGTGGTGGCAGGTCGGCGGTATCGGACTGGAAGGCACACCCGCCACGAACACCCTCGCGAACGAGGCCGACGTCGTCCTCACCGTCGGGTCACGGCTGACCGACTTCGCCACCGGCTCGCACTCCATCTTCGCCAACCCGGACGTCAAGTTCGCCAGCATCAACGTCAACATCCACGACGCCGACCGGCTCGGTGCCACCGGCATCGTCGCCGACGCGAAACGCGGCCTGACCGCGCTGACCGAAGCGCTTGCGGCGCAGAAGGTGCAGGGCGATTCGTCCTGGCGGGTCCGGGTCGAGGAACTCGCCGATGCCTGGGCGATCGAGCGTGCGGATGCAGTGAATCCGGACCAGTTGTTCGACAAGTCGGCGGTGCCGGTGGATTCGGACATCGTGACCACGACGGATGCGGTGCTGACCCAAGGCCAGATCATCGGTGTGCTGCAGGAACATGCCCGCGCAGGTGATGTCATCGTCGCCGCTGCCGGCGGACCTCCCGGTGATCTGCAGAAGGTGTGGGACGCGACCGGTGGGCGCACCTGTCATCTGGAGTTCGGCTTCTCCTGCATGGGATATGAGATCCCGGCCGCCATGGGCGTGCGGATGGCGCACCCTGACCCGTCGGCCCGGATCACCGCGTTCCTGGGTGACGGCACCTTCCTGATGGCACCCACCGAGCTGGTCACCGCCGCGCAGGAGGGACTGCCGATCACCCTGGTCGTCCCGGAAAACCATGGCTACCAGGTCATCCACCGGTTGCAGATGTTCCGCAGCGGCCGCGAGTTCGGCAACGAGTTCCGCTACCGCACCCAACCACTGGAGTTGGCCGATGCCGCCGAGGTCGACAAGGCGGCTCGGTTGAACGGTGACTACCTGCAGGTCGACCTGGTGCAGATCGCCGCCGGTCTCGGCGCGAAGGCGTTGCGCCCCAACAGTGCCGCCGAGTTGCGGAAGGCCTTGGATGACACCCGCGGTTATCAGGGAACGGTCGTGATCGTTGTCCCGGCGATCCCGCACGCCGACCTACCCCCGGCCGGGGTGTGGTGGGACGTCGCACCCGCGGAGGTGTCCGAGGTGCTCACCGTCCCGCCGCTGCGCACCGAATACGAGCAGGACCGTCAGACGCAGCGGTGGCTCGGATGAGCCCCACCCTTCCCGGTCCGCTGAACAACGGTGCGCTGGCCCGGGCCGTTCGGTCCGGCGACGCCACCCTCGGCACCTTCCTGGGCACCGCGTCCGCGTTGACCGCCGAGGTGTGCGCCGCGTCCGGATTCGACTGGCTGCTGTTGGACCTCGAACACGGCGCGGGCGGTGAGGAACAGGTCCGCGACGTCGTTCCGGCGGCAGGTTCCTACGGAGTACCCACCGTGGTCCGGGTCGAGACCGACGCCCGGATCCGGATGGGTCGGGTACTGGACAACGGCGCCGCGGGAATCATGTTGCCCCGCATCGACAGTGCCGCTCAGCTCGAGCAGGCGCTGACCCATCTGCGATTCCCGCCGCGCGGGGACCGCGGGGTCGCGACCTACAACCGGGCCTGCCGATTCGGCTTGGATACCGGCGCTCTCGACAGGGCCGACGACGAAATCCTGGTGATCGCGCAGATCGAGTCCGCCGCCTCGGTAAAGGCGGTCGACGAGATCGCTGCGGTCGACGGGGTCGATGTGTTGTTCATCGGCCCCCGGGACCTGTCCCACGACCTCGGCTTCCCCGGCGACGTGACCGCCCCGGCGTTCGTCGAGGCGTTGGACACCGTGCTGGCGGCCGGCAAGCGCCACGGCAAGGCCTGCGGGCTGCTCGTCACCGACGGCGAAGCGGCTGCCAAGCGGCTCGAACAGGGCTGGACCTTCGTGGCCATCGGATCCGACTCCACCCTGCTCGCCGCCGCCTCCCGCGCAGCTCTTGCCGCCGCCCGCTCCTGATCACCGATCACCTTCCCGGAAAAGAGAATTCGTCATGGTTGGACACGTCAACGACAAGGGCATCACCGAGATCGGTGTCGGCCTGATCAGCGTCGGTTGGATGGGGAAGCTGCACAGCCGTGCCTTCCAGGCCATCCCGCTGGTGTACCCGGAGTTGAACATCAAGCCGAGGCTGGTGCACGCCGCGGACACCGCTCCTGATCGGGCCGACTACGCCGTGAACGTCCTGGGCTACGAGAAGGGCAGCACCGACTACCGGGACGTGCTGGCCGACCCCGACGTCGACATCGTGTCGATCTGCGCGCCGAATCTGCTGCACAAGGAGATCGGGATCGCCGCCGCCAAGGCCGGCAAGCCGTTCTGGATCGAGAAGCCCGTCGGCCGGGACGCCGTCGACACCGCCGCGGTCGCCGACGCCGCCCGCGAGGCCGGAGTGGCCACCTCGATCGGTTACAACTACCGGCACGCCCCCGCGGTGGAACGCGTCCGTGAGCTGATCGCCAATGGCGACCTGGGGCGGATCACCAACGTCCGGGCGGTGTTCTTCAACGGCTACGCCTCCGAACCCAACGGCGCGCTTGTCCTGGCGATTCAAGAAGGACCTCGCCGGTAGCGGCGCCCTGGGTGACCTGCTCAGCCACGTCGTCGACCTCATGCAGTACGTCGTCGGACCGATCACCGAAGTCAACGGGCTGCTGTCCACCATCCACACCCAGCGGCCGATCCTGCCGATGGGTCAGGCCACACACTTCGCGGTCATCGAGGACGGGGAACTCGGCGACGTCGAGAACGACGACTACGCCGCGGCTCTCGTCCGGTTCGCGGCCGATTCTCCCGGCGCCGGTGCCGTCGGCACGCTCGAGGCATCCCGGGTGATCGTCGGCCCGCAGTGCGGGCTCGGGTTCGAGATCTACGGCACCGAGGGCTCCGCATCGTGGAACTTCGAGCAGATGAACGAACTGAAACTCGCGATCGGCCGCAAGGGCCCCCACCAGGGATACACCACCATTCTCGGTAACTCCTCGCAGGGTGACTACGCCGCATTCCAACCGGGTCCGGGTAACAGCATGGGTTATGACGACCTCAAGGTCATCGAAGCCAAGAAGTTCCTGGTCGCGGTGACCGGCGGCGAGCAGCGGAACTCCACCATCGACGAGGCGCTTGCCGACGCATCGGTGATCAGTGCGATCGCCTCCTCCGCGGTCGACGGGCAGTGGCAGAAGGTGCCGCAGGTCCCCGGCGCCACCTTCGGTCACGCCGACACGACAGCGGCCGGAAATGGCTGAGGCCGTCGATCTGCCCGTCGTTGTCGGGCTGGGTGTCGTCGACCACGACCTGGTGAGCCCGGTCCTGCACGGTCGGTGCCGGTTCATCCCGGAGCCGACCGATGCCGACCTGGCTCAGGCGCAGGGTGCGATCGCCCGAGCGGATGCCGTGGTGGACAAGGCATTCCTGGCCCGCACCCCGCAGCTACGGGTTGTCGCCCGCACCGGTGTCGGTGTCGAGAAGGTCGACCTGGAAGCAGCAACCGCACGTGGTATCGCCGTGGTGATCACCCCCGGCGCCGGCACCAACGCCGTCGCCGAGGGCGCGATCGCGATGGCGATGCATCTGGTCAAGCGGTTCGGCCGGTTGACCACCCTGGTCCGCGACGGCCAGTGGGCCAGCCGCGGCACCGTCTCGGTTGGCGACCTCGGCGGCGCGACCCTGGGTGTCGTCGGCTACGGGCGGATCGGGCAACGCGCCGGTGCTTTGGGTGCCGGGCTCGGCATGCGGGTGCTGGCCTACGACCCGGTCAGCGAACCACCCGCCGATGTGCGGTGTTCGGATCTGCAGGATCTGTTCGGCCGTAGCGATGTGATCACGCTGCACCTGCCGCTGCTGGACTCCACCCACCACCTGGTCGGCACCGAACTGCTCAGTGCCGTGAAACCCGGTGCGATCCTGGTGAACTGCGGACGCGGCGGGCTGATCGACATCGACGCCGTGTACACGGCGTTGCAGGACGGCCGACTCGGCGGAGTCGGGTTGGATGTGTTCGACCCCGAACCCCCCAGCCATCACCCCTTGTTCGACCACCCCGACGTCGTCCTCACCCCGCATCTCATGGGATTGAGCAGGCAGGGTACTGCCGCCACCTTCACCGACGCCGCCCAGGGAGTCCTCGACGTCCTCACCGGAACTCGACCGGCCGCGGTCGCGAACCCCGGCTGGGAGACGACCACCGCACCCCTGGGGTCGTCATGAAAGACCTGCTCACCGGAAGGGTCATCCTGATCAGCGGCGGCACCCAGGGCCTCGGCGCTGCCGTTGCGCGGGCCGGTGTCCGAGAGGGCGCCGCGGTGGTGATCTCCGGACGCAATGACGAACGCGGCGAAAAGGTGGTGTCCGAACTCGAGTCCCTCGGCGGGACGGCGAGTTTCGTGCACACCGACGTCAGCGATGTGGTAGCTGCGCAAGCCTGCGTTGCGGCGACGATCGCCCAACACGGGCGAATCGACGGACTGGTCAACGCGGCGGGGTTGACCACCCGTGGTTCGATGCTGGACACCACCCCGGAACTGTTCGACCAGCACATCGCGGTGAACCTGCGGGCGCCGTTCTTCCTCATGCAGGCCGCCATCGCCAACATGAAGCGGCGCGGTGCACCCGGCAGCATCGTCAACGTCATTTCCATCGATTCCCACGGTGGGCAATCGTTTCTCGCGCCGTACGTCGCGGCCAAGGCCGGGCTTGCCGGACTGACCAAGAACGCCGCCCACGCCCACCGCTGGGACCGAATCCGGATCAACGGCCTGAACATGGGCTGGTCGGCCACCGACGGGGAGGACCAGACCCAACGCCGCGCCGCCCAGACCGGGGACCTGCGCACCCAAGGAGCCGGCGACTGGAAGGCCGCGGCTGGCGCCGTCCTGCCGATGGGCAAACTCGGTCAGCCCGACGAAATCGCGGACTTCATCGTTTTCCTGCTGTCCGACCGCAGCGGCGTTGTCACCGGATCGGTCATCGACTGGGACCAGACCGTGATCGGCGGTCTGGGATGACGCACCAACTCTTGATCATCGCTATTGAGCATCATCTTTCGAGAAGGAGAGCATCATGCGTCTCGGCCTGATCGGGCTCGGCAGGATCGGCGCCTTCCACGCCGACACCCTGTCGAAGCTTCCCGGCGTCGATTCCCTCGTCGTCACCGATTTCGTCCCGGCGGTGACCAAGGCGGTCGCGGAGAAGGTCGGCGCCGAGGCCGCCGACTCCCCGGAGAGCCTGATCCGCAGCGGCGTCGACGGGATCGTCATCGCCGCGGCCACCAACGCCCACACACAGCTGATCCGGGCAGGTGTGGACGCCGGCATCCCGGTGTTCTGTGAGAAGCCGTTGTCCGGCGACATTGCCGAGGCCGCCGCCATCGCCCGCTTCGTCAACGACAGCGGCGCTGTCGTGCAGATCGGCTATCCGCGCCGCTTCGACCCGGCGTTCGCGGCCGCCCGCGCGGCCGTCGAGACCGGTGAACTCGGCTGGGTGCACACCGTCCGGTCGACCACCCTGGATCCCGCACCGGCACCACGCGGGTACATCGAGGTGTCCGGTGGCATCTTCCGGGACTGCAGCGTGCACGATTTCGACACGGTCCGCTGGGTGAGCGGGCAGGAGGTCGTCGAGGTCTATGCGACCGGTAGCGCCAGGGGTGATGCCTTCTTCGCCGAGTTCGGTGACGTCGCGACCGCGCAGACTCTGCTGACGTTTGATGACGGCGCGACCGCGGTGGTCTCCAACACCCGGTACAACGCTCGCGGGTATGACGTGCGGCTGGAACTGCACGGCACCGACGACAGCGTCACTGCCGGTTGGAGCGACACCACCCCGCTGCGGAATCTGGAACCCGGCGTCAGTTGGCCGGCGGGACCACCGGCCACCTTCTTCATGGACCGGCTCACCGCGGCCTTCCGCGCCGAACTCCAAGCGTTCACCGAAGTCGTTGCCGGGAAACGGACATCACCGTGCACCGTCGATGATGCGATGGCCGTCGCCTACATGGCCGAAGCCGCCACTCTTTCTCTTCAACAGCACCGCCCGGTGCAGATCGACGAGGTGCTGTGATGACTGAACCCACCCTGCAAACAGGCTTTCCTGCAACAACATCCGCCCAGAACCGGATCGCAGGTGCACCCATCTCCTGGGGAGTCTGCGAGGTCCCGAACTGGGGCTACCAGCTCACCCCGGAACGGGTGCTCGCCGAGATGCAGGACATCGGCCTGTCGGCAACAGAACTCGGCCCGGACGGTTTCCTGCCGGCCGACCCCGATCAGATGGCCAAGGTACTCGAGCACCACCAGTTGACCGGCGTCGGCGGCTTCACCCCGGTGATCATGCACCAGCCCGGGAACGACCCGCTCCCGGAGATCGACCGCATCCTCGCCGGCTATGACGCCACCGGCGCGAAAACGTTGGTCCTGTCATCGGTCTCCGGGCTCGACGGGTACGACAGCCGCCCCGAACTGGACGCCGACGGCTGGGCGCTGCTGCTGCGCAACCTGGACCGCATCTCCGCCCGAGCCGCCGAACACGGGGTCGGTGCCGTGCTCCACCCGCACGTCGGCACCATGGTCGAGACCGGCGACGACGTCCAACGGGTCCTCGAAGGCTCGGAGATGTCGCTGTGCCTGGACACCGGGCACCTGCTGATCGGTGGAACCGACCCGGCCGAGCTCACCCGGCAGGTCCCGGACCGCATCGCCCACACGCATTTCAAGGACGTCGACAACACCGTTGCCGCCAAGGTCAGATCCGGGGCCCTGACCTACTATGACGCGGTCGCACAGGGCATGTACCGGCCGCTGGGAACCGGCGATGTCGACATTGCCAGCATCGTCAACACCCTGCAGGGCAACGGGTACACCGGCTGGTTCACCCTCGAGCAGGACACCATCCTCACCGAGCAGCCCCCTGCCGGCGCCGGCCCCATCGACAACGCCCGGACCAGCGCTGACTACGTCCGAAGCCTGCTCGCCAAGTCCCAGTGACCGAAAGGACCGACCCGATGGAGCCACTGCGCATCGGCATCATCGGCGCTGCGCGAATCGCGGAGCTGGCCATGATCAAGCCCGCCCAACTCACCGGTACCCGGCTGGTTGCGGTCGCTGCACGGGATCGCGCTCGCGCCGAGGCATTCGCCGACAAACATGGCGTGGAAAGGGTTCACGACAGTTACGAGGAGGTGCTCGCCGATCCCGAAGTGGAGGCCGTGTACAACCCGCTCGCCAACAGCCTGCATTCCATCTGGAATGTCAGGGCACTGCGGGCCGGCAAGCACGTCTTCACCGAGAAGCCATCAGCCAACAACAGCATCGATGCGACTTTTGTCGAGAAGGTCGTCGCGGAACAGGATCTGATCTTTTTCGAGGGCTTTCACTACGTCCACCATCCGCTGATCGCCCGTCTGCACGAGATCCTGGCCAGCGGCGAGCTCGGAGAACTGCGGCACGTCGAGACCGTGATGAACATGCCCGCGCCGCCGCCGGCCGATCCGCGCTGGTCGCTCGACCTCGCCGGCGGCGCCCTGATGGATCTGGGATGCTACAGCCTGCACACGCACCGCATGCTCGGACCATATGCCGGCGGGGAGCCCACGGTGGTCGCCGCGTCGGGCGCGGAGCGCCCAGGACATCCGGGCGTCGACGAATGGATCACCGCCGAGACAGTCTTCCCGAACGGCGTCACCGGAGCCGCAGGATGCAACATGGCCAGCGACCACCATGAGATGAGCCATCGACTGATCGGCAGTACCGGGGAAGCGATCATCAAGGATTTCGTGAACCCGCACAACGACGACCGGCTCGTCGTCACCACGAAGGACGGCACCCGCACCGAGCGCCTCGGGAACCGCTCCTCCTACACCTACCAACTCGAGGCGTTCACCAACGCGGTCCGCACCGGCGAACCCACCAGGACCGACGCGGCAGGAGCGGTCGCGACGATGAAGCTGATCGACGGGTCGTACCGACTCAGCGGATTCGATCCGCGCCCGAGTGACCCTGCGCTCCATGCCGGCTGAGCAACGCCGGGTCGTGCCCGGCCGGTTGCAGAACCGGTCGGGCAGCGATCATCCGACATGCACCTTCGGGCGCTGCGAACGGTCGGGCTCGGCCCGCCGCAACACCTCTCGGGTGGTCGGCGCGATCTCGCCGTCGCCGAGGAAGAGGAAGCGCAGGAAATTGGTCACCGGGTTGCCCTCCGTCCACTCGAAGTAGATGTTCGGCTTGACCTGATAGTCGTCACGCAGATGCAGCAACAGGGCGGCGATCGAATTCGACACCACCGGGCTGGACATCTCGAGCACCCGGCGGCCGTTGCGAATGACGCCATGGACACGCAGCTCGGAGGCGAACTCCGAGGCATCGGTCACGGTGACCTCGAGGAAGATCACCCGATCCTCTGAGGGAATGTGGTTGTCCGCGCGCTGCTGTCGTTCCTTGAATCCGAGCGTGTGCTGGGAGACGCCGTCCGGATCGTGCGCAATGATCTGCACGTCGCGGTTTCGGTAGTCGTCGAAGAACGCTGCCGCTTGCTGGTCCAGCACGATGCTGCTGGTCCGTAGTTCGAAGGCCCGACCCACCCGTGATGCCAACGACACGATCACGATCGCCAGGATGAACAGGGAGGCGATCTTGACCCCGTCCGGGCGCTCGATGACGTTCGCGATCGTGGTGTAGACGAAGATCGCCGCGATCACGCCGAACCCGATCACCTGATTGCGCTTCCGGCGCCGTCGTGCGGACAGCGTCACGGCGACCGATGCCGATGTCATCAGCACCAGGACGCCGGTGGCGTAGGCGCCGCTCTGGGCGTCGACGGACGCGTCGAACACCCAGGTCACCAGGAAGGCGACGGCGGCGAACACCAGCACCAGCGGCCTGACGGCCTTCGCCCATTCCGGTGCCATGCCGTACCGCGGGAGATAGCGGGGGACCAGGTTGAGCAGCCCGGCCATCGCGGAGGCACCGGCGAACCACAGGATGGTGATCGTCGACAGGTCGTACACGGACCCGAAAACGGGGCCGAGGTACTCATGCGCCAGGTAGGCCAACGCCCGCCCGTTGGCCTCGCCGCCCTGCTGGAACTCCGCCTGCGGGATCAGCAGGGTGGTGATGACGCTAGAGGTGATCAGGAAGACGCTCATGATGACGGCAGCGGTGGTCAGCAGCCGCTTGGTTCCCCGAATCCGACCGGCGGGATTGTCGGGGGAGTCGGTGGCGTCCCCGCGGACCTGGGGCATCACCGCCACGCCAGTCTCGAATCCGGACAGTCCCAGCGCCAGCTTCGGGAAGACCAGCAGCGAGATGCCGATCATGACCCAGATACTCGAGTAGTCGGTGCGCAGCGCGTTGGTCCAGTCCGGGACCAAGTCGGTCGCCTGGAAGATGTGGACCAACCCGACCCCGACGACGACGACATTGACGGCCAGGTAGACCGCGACCAGCCCGACCGCGAGCCCGATCGCCTCACTGAAGCCACGGAGGAAGACCCCGCCGAGCAAGGCCAGCAGGGCCAGGGTGATCAGCATCTTGTGGTCGGACCAGCCGGCGGGGATGAGCGGGTTGTCCACCAGGTGCTCTGCCGCGTCGGCGGCCGACAACGTCATGGTGATCAGGAAATCGGTGGCCGCGAAGCCGAGCAGGACGAGCACGAACACCTTCCCGGCCCATTTGGGCAGGTGCCGCTCCAGCATCGCGATGGATCCCTCGCCGCGGAAGCTCTCCCTGGCCACCCGGCGGTACACCGGCAGCGCACCCAGCAGGGTGAGCAGCACCAGGACGATGGTGGCCAGGGGGGACAGCAGACCGGCGGCGAGTGCCGCAATGCCCGGCTGGTAGCCCAGGGTCGAAAAATAGTCGACTCCGGTCAGGCACATGACCTTCCACCAGGAATGCGGCTTCTCGTGGGCGTCCTCGACCTTTCCGGGACCGGGATGGCTGCCCTTCTTGTCGATCAGACCTTCGAGCAGCCAGGACCGCAGCCGACTCGGCGGTGCCGTTATCGCCCGCGTCGGCCCTTCCGGGAAGGTCTCCGTCGGTCCGCTGATCCCGGTTCCGGTCATCGCGGCAGCGCGCCACGGGACGGCGATTGACTCCGGATCGACGGGACCAGGGTCGACGTACTGAGTCGATGCCTGGTCTCGATGGTGCGGACCGCGCCGCTGCTCGATCGCATGGACAGCGATTGGGTGATCGCCTGGTCTTGGGAGAACCTAACGCCGCGAAGGACTTCCCCGTCGGTGATGCCGGTCGCCACGAAGTAGGCGTTGTTGCCGCGCACCAGGTCGGTGGTGCACAGCACCCGTTCCAGGCTGTGGCCCAGCTGTCGGGCCTGCCGCTTCTCCGCGTCGTTGCGGGCGTACAACCGGCCGTAGATCGCGCCGCCCAGGCTCCTGATCGCGCACGCAGCGATCACACCTTCCGGGCTGCCGCCGATCCCGACCAGCAGATCGACCTCGGACTCGGGTTGGACGGCCATCAGCGAGCCGGCCAGGTCGCCGTCGATCAGCAATTGAATCCTGGCTCCGACCGCGCGAATCCGGCTCACCAACTCCGCGTGCCTCGGTCGGTCCAGGAGAGCGACCGTGACGTCTTCGACGTTCTCGCCGCGCACCCGGGCGATCGTGGCCAGGGTGTCCTCGATCGGGGCGGCGAAGTCGACCTCATCGACGAGATCCGGTCCGATCACGAGTTTGTCCATGTAAAGACAGGGACCCGGGTCGTACATCGCCCCCCGATCCGCCAATGCGATCAGGGACATCGCGTTGGGCAGACTCTTGGCGGTCAGACCCGCACCGTCGACGGGATCAACGGCGATGTCGACCAGCGGACCGCGGCCGGAGCCGACGTGCTCGCCCGCGTACAGCATCGGGGTGTCGTCGTTCGCGCCCTCGCCGATGACGATCACCCCGCGCATCGGGATCGTCCCTAATACCGGCCGAATAGCATCGACCGCGGCGCCGTCGACTTCCTCCGCGTTGCCCCGGCCCAGCAACCGGGCAGCGGCCATGGCCGCTGCTTCGGTGGCTCTGACCAGTTCCAATGCCAGAATGCGGTCGTCATCAAGGGCGTCGGCTGTTCCGCCGCGGGTTTCGTCGTCGCGATCGTCAGGGCCGCCCCCGTACGGGTCGGCATCGGCTGAAGCGGAATCCGGCGACCTCATCAGCGGCGGTCCTTTCCCGACGACCGGACGGATCCATCCGGCACCCCAGGTAGATGTTCACACAGCAGCCATCGCGCCACACTGCGCAGGTCCGATGACGGCCTCCAAACGCCGGGTCAGGACCGGTATTCCGGGTTGTGGAAATCGAACCGGGTACCGGCGTCCCATGCCTTCCGCTGATTACCGTAGGCCGGAAAGCCGCCGGCGGACTTCAGCATCCTGGCCAGGTGCAGCAGATTCCACGTCATGAAGGTGGTGTTGCGGTTGGTGAAGTCGTTGTCCAGGCCGGCCCGGGAGCCGTCATCGAGGAGGTCCCCGTAGCTGGGCCCGGGGCCGGCCTCGCCGATCCACCCTGCGTCCGCCTGGGGCGGGATGCTGTACCCAATGTGTTGCAGACTGTAGAGGACGTTCGACGTGCAGTGTTTGATGCCGTCCTCGTTTCCGGTGATCAGGCACCCGCCGACCCGGCCGTAGTACAGCCATTGGCCCTTGTCGTTGAGTTCGCCGGAATGTGCGTACAGCCGCTCGATGATCTTCTTCGTCTCACTGCTGTTGTCGCCCAACCAGATCGGGCCGCCGATGACCAGGATGTCGGCGGCGAGTACTCGCGGGAACAGCTCGGGCCATTCGTCCACGTCCCACCCGCGGTCGCGCATGTCCGGGTAGACGCCGGTCGCGATCCGATGATCGACCGCCCTGAACTGGTCGACCGTGACCCCCTGTTGACGCATGATGTCGGCGCTGACGTCGATCAACAACTGGGTGTGGCTGGCAGCTGGGGATCTGGTCAACGTCGTGTTGATGAACAGAGCTGTCAGGTCGGAGAAGTCGTTCGAGAAGTCACTGTCGGGGTTCGGCATGGCCGCCGTCCTTCTGGTTTCGCCCTGGAATCTCGCCGGTGTGGTGAGCCAGCCATGAGCTTCCACCGGTCGGATGAACAGGACAATAGGTGCAGACGTGAAGAAAGCCTTACGAAGAGTCGGCCGGTCGGCCCGAATCGACCAGACCAAGCTGGGCGAACAGTGCCACCAGCCCGTCCTCGTGGGGTCCGGGGGCGAGGTGATCGGCAGCCTTCAGTACCCGCGGGTCGCTGCCCTCGATCGCAACGGCGACTCCCGCGAACTCGAGCATTTCGATGTCGTTGAGACCATCACCGACGGCAACGACCTGCGCGCGGTCGATTCCGAGATGGTCGATGACTGTCTGGATGCCGAGCGCCTTGTGGATCCAGGAGAGGTACAGCTCACCGGCGGAATCGCCCATGTCGGGTATCGAACTGGGCAGCACACCGAGCTCGGGACCGATCTGCTCGGCGATCGACGCGATCGGTACTGGTGAGTCGAAACAGGTGACCTTGCCGAACGAGGCCGCGGTGAGGTCGTCCGACATGCGCAGCGCATCCAGGATGTCCTTGGGTCCTTCGCGGTCGGGACTGTCCGAGGACCGTAGGTGCCCGATGAGCAGCGCTGCCAGCCTTTCGTCGACGCCCGGTGGGCCATACACCGCGTCCGGTGCCTCCAGCAGGTAGGCGACGTCGTGCTCGTCGAGCAGGGTCACCACCCGCGCGGCAAGGTCGGCCGGAAACCGATGATCGGACAGCACCTTTCCGCCAAGCTCGACGTATCCGCCGGCCGCCGCGACGAACCCGTCCAGTTCGGTGAGTACCGACGTGAGGACCATCGACCGGGGCCGACCGGTGCACAGAAAGACCAGGTGCCCGGCCGCGCGGGCGGCACGAACGGCGCCGACGTTTCCTTGTGGGACGACCCCGTGGTCCGCGTAGGTGCCGTCGAAATCAAGGAAGATTGCCCGTTGTCCCGGGGTTGACACCGCGTCTGTGGCTTGCACGCCACAGGACGCTACCTCGTCGCTGTCGCCCGCCCCGGTTCCGCGCACGCACCTACGCGTCCTCGTCGAGATGAGCCTCTTCACCAGGCCAGAGCGGCAACAAGCCGCGGCGTTTCAACTCGTTCCGGATCCAGGATTCGCGCTCGATCGCGATCGTGAGGTAGACGGCAAGGTCTGCGGCGAACTTTCCCTCGTGACCTGATGGCTCGGCTTGGCCGCGCTCCACCCGCTCCTGTTCCTTCTGTGCCGCCTTGCTCAGTCGACGCAGTTCAGGAAGCAGAGCCAGGAGCGTCGCGGAATCGGTGCGCCGATAGATCCGCTTGGTTTCCTCGTCCAGGGCCACAGCGCGTCACGCTACAGACCGGGTCAAGATGCACTGACCGGTGTCGATGTGGATGCCAGAGTTGGCGATGCAGCTGATGTCCCTTGATGTCTCGAATGCCTGTAGCCCGCGCGATGGACACGAACTGAGCTGCGATCTGCTACCCGTTGCGGATATCGGCGTCGATGAGTTGCCACATCACATCCTCGACGAACCCGGTTGCCGGCCGATGTCGGGCACCGAGTCGGCCCCGGCGAGTGCTGAGAGATGAGAGTTCTTCCGTGTGCTCGCGCGCAGCCACCGTGACCCAGGACATCCACGCGGCCCATTGAACTACCGCCTCCCGGTTGGTTTCGACCGACTGATGAACGAGTTCGAAGTATCCGGCTATCGGTGGGACCAGACCCGGCGATGGGCCGGGATCCGTCGGGCCGGACCGTCCGGCGCGCGATCTGCTGGTTGTCATGTGACCTCCGGGGTCTGTCTGTTTCAGGTCCGGCGTCAACTCTGGCTCGATGCGACAAACGGACTGCGAACAGCAAACGCATTCCAGATGACAATCACGGTGGCACCCAGCGAGTTGGCCGTTCAGACGCGGACGCGCCCTAATCTGGCCCGATGGCACGAAGGAAGGAAATCTGGGAGTACGGGGAGCTCACGTTGTTGGGCGTGACTCCAAAGGGCAGCGCCGAGCCGATCACGAACTATTCTGCGCGCATCGGCGGCAAGGAACCGATTCATGGCACCGACGTTGACCACATCGAGGTGATGAATTCGTTCGGTGCCAAGGGCTGGCGGCTCAGGCTTGTGAACGAAGTGACCGCGTCTTCCGGCTTTGCTGGTCGGCCGGAACTCCTGACCGAGCTGTCCCGGCTCGAGGAGCTCACCGGGACCCCGGGTTCGGTGGATTCGGTGTCGAGGTATTCCATGGCCAGACGACTGAAATAGCCTTAGATAGCCGTCGTCACCGGGTGATCCGCGAATGGCGATTGACTTCCCCGGCCCGCCGTAGGGATGTCACGTCCGTGGTGAGGCGCGCGCCGATGCCATGTGTTCACCGACACGTCTGTGCGATGCCGCCGTTCACCTACACTGGGCTACAGCGATTCAGCTTCGCGGGTGACCGTCAATGACGCCACGTCCGCGCGCAGCTGGCCGGCACGGGTCCAAAACAGCGCCCACCTTTGTGTTGCCGGCATCGACGATCTCTCAACACCGACCCTTGAGTCGGTGGGATGTCGTCCGCCGAGCCTCTGCGAGCCCGTGACGGGTGGGGTCAGATCGCCGCTGTTCCGAAAGGGAACCCTGATGAATCTTCTCAAGAATGTCTGCGTCGTCGTCCCTGCCGTGCTGCTCACCGCAACGGTGGTGGTCGCGGTCGCGACGGTCGTCGGTCTGTCGTCCTGGGAGGTACTGTGATCCCGCTCCGCACGGGGCCGTCCTCGAGCAGCTCATCCAACGTGGCCGACTGGAGCAGGCTCTCTGCGCAGCGGTTGATCGGCACCGTGGGACGGCTCACCAATCCCGACCGTTTCAGCCGTTGGGTGCTGCGACGACTGAGCCGGTTGCCGGACGTCGCCGAGTTCACTCGCGGGTGATCGAACGCAGCAGTTCACTCCTGACGTGACCGTAAGGCTGGGCCGCGATCGGGCTGAATTCTTCGTCGGCAGCGCTCAGCGGGTACCAGCCGGTGCATCTCATCGAGTACGCGGATTACGGAACTCTGACGTCCGTGGCTTTTTCGTCGCCATCGGCCGGCGGTAGCTGTTCACTGCGAGCGGGGTCGTTCGGACCAGGAAGATCCGGCCCCGCGAACATCGGAGTGGAAATGCGAAGAGCATCGGGTCTGGCAACGCTGAGTCTTCTGGTGGTTGCGGCCCTCAGCTTGGTCGGCGGTACGGCCGAGGCAGGACCTCCACGAACATCTGCGGTCGTGGGCCACGCCTACGTCAACGACAACACGCCAGGGGTGAACACCGTTGCGGCATTCGATCGGCACGCCGACGGGTCACTCACCCCGGTGGCCGGATCACCGTTCGCCATCGGCGGGGAGGGAACCGGAGCCGGGCTCGGTTCACAGGGCGCCATCCAGCTCAGTCCGAACCGGCGGTTCCTGCTGGCCGTCGATGCCGGCAGCAGTCAGATCTCGGTGCTGCGGATCACTGCGCGCGGCATTCCGGAACCGGTGGGGGAGCCCGTGTCATCCGGCGGCGTGCAGCCGGTCAGCATCGCCATCAATCGTCTCGGTCTGGTGTATGTCGCCAACGTCGGTGACGGCGGCAGCAACTACACCGGCTTCTTCCTCACCCCGGCCGGTCGGCTGATTCCGTTGCCCGGCACTACATTCCCGGTTCCAGAAGGGTCCGGCGTCGGCGACGTCCTGTTCAACTCGACCGGGGACCGGCTCGTCGGCACCCGGGACAACCCATCGCTGATCGACAGCTTCACCGTTCGCCTGGACGGTCGTCTGGTGGCCGCGCCTGGATCACCGTTCATCGGCCAGGGATTGGGTCAGATCGGCGCGGAGTTCCGGCCGACCAACCCGTCCCAGCTGTATGTCAGCAATGCCCACAACGGCCCTGGTCTGGGGACGGTGTCCGCTTTCCGGGTCAGCCGTTCCGGTGTGCTCTCGTCGATCGGTGATTCTCCGGTCCCCGACGGCCAGACAGCACCGTGCTGGGTCGAGATCAGCCGCGACGGGAAGTATCTGTTCGCGATCAACACCGGCTCGGCCAATCTCTCGCGATATGCCATTGCCCGCGACGGCTCGCTGTCGCTGATCGGCACCACGGCCTTCACCAACGGCGCCGGAGCTGTTGACGCCAGACTGTCCCCGGACGGGAGGTTCCTGTTCGTGACCGGCGGCCGCGGACAGGTGGTCAGCGGATTTGCGGTCGACGGCGGCGATGTCACCGAATTGCCCGGATCTCCGACACCGCTACCCGCCGGCACCGCACCGACCGGAATCGTGGTGCTGTGAGGTAGTTCTCACCTCGTTCACTTCGCTCCCGGGCCGGCTCCTGCTGACCCGGGAGCGAACACGCGTTGCCCGGGACAACACGTACTCAGCCGTTGCGTGGCCGGTCGACTCCATCACATCGAATGCGCCTCGTAGATGCGAACGCTGTCGATGATCGGCATGTCCGCGACGAGCGACTCCGCCTCCTGCATGTCCTCCGCGTTGAGAATGCAGTAGCCCACCAATGGCGACGGTGAGTCCACGGTCAGGTCAGTGCGAGCGGTCCTGGTGATCTCCACGCCGCGGCCAAACGGATTGCCTGGATCGACGAGCCGGTGCGCGACGGCGGAGAACCAGTGGCCCCAAGCTTGTTTGACCGCTTCCGTGGGCGGCTCGAAGCCGTAGGTGAGGATCAGGAATTTCTTCATCAGTTCTCCTTCTTTCGGTCGTTGGCGGCTGGTTGGCCCACTGGTTGCTTCGCAAGATGATCGAGATAGTTCTCGTGGGTGGCCCCGTCGGCGCCCCAATGCGGGTGGAACTGGCCGACCCATTCCTGCAGTTGTGCCAACGGCCTGCGGTTGAGCGTGAGATAGGTCGTTCGTCCCTGCTTGTGCCGGGTGATCAGCCCCGCGAATTCCAGCACCTTCAGATGCTTGTGAATGGCCGGCAGTGACAGTGCGCGCATCTGTGCGAGTTGGTGAATGGCGCAGGGCTGAAGCCCGAGAACGCGCAAGATCTCGCGCCGATGCGGGTTGGCGACGGCTTCGAGCACCTGATCAAGAGCGTCGTCCTCGCCGGCCACGATGGTCCACCTCCAGACAAACGTTAACCTTCAGGTTAACTATCGTCAAGACTCGCTGTGCGCGTCCATCAGGTGCCAGGGGACGCAGCCCGGTGATGCGCAGAATTGATGGTGGCGCGATTGGTGTTGACGCCGGCTGGAAACCTGGTCCGCATGACTGAATCCGTTAGCGCCGCCGCGGTGCCGAGCATTCGGCAGGTCGTAGTGGACTGCCCGGACGCCCGCGCACTGGCCGAGTTCTACCGACTGCTGTTCGGCCTGCGCTACCGGCCCGGTGACGAACCACCGTCACCGGGGGAGCCGGACCCCCATGGCGAGGATTGGTTGGTACTGCGCGGGGTGGCCGGAGGAATGGGCCTCGCCTTCCAGCAGGTGGCGGCTCTTCCGGAGCCGACCTGGCCCGACGGACCCCGCCCCCAGATGCTGCATCTCGATTCCACCGTGCCGACGATCGAAGCCCTGTTCGAGCAGCGGCGACGTGCGCTCGGTCTCGGCGCCCGCGAGTTGCTGGATCGCTCCGACGACCCGGACGAACCGTTGTTCGTCTTCGCCGATCTCGCCGGCCATCCGTTCTGCATCTTCGTCGCCCCGGAATCCTGAAGTCACCTCGAGACACCGACGCGGTGATCTCGAACCGGCGAATAGCGATCTTGCGATTCGGGTGTCCACCGACCGGGCACTACAGGATCGTGACCACTCAGACGCAGTACGACCAGGTTGATCCGACCACCAAGTATCCGACCCCACCGCAGCCCGAGCAGACGCAGCCGGCGCCCGGACTGGCCGGCGCGATGGAACCCAAACCCGACCACGGCGAGGATTCCTATGTCGGGTCGGGCCGGTTGACCGGCCGCAAGGCGGTCATCACCGGTGCGGACTCCGGCATCGGTCGGGCGGTGGCCATTGCGTTCGCCAGGGAAGGCGCCGATGTGGTGCTCGCGTACCTGCCGAATGAGGAGCCGGATGCCACCGAGGTGATCAAGCTGGTCGAGGATGCCGGCCGCAGGGCGATCTCCGCGCCCGGTGACCTGTCGACCGAGCAGGGCAACCTCGATCTGGTGCAGAAGGCGGTCGACGAACTCGGGCAGATCGACATCCTGGTGTCCGTTGCCGGAAAGCAGGTCTACGTCGAGGACATCGCCGATCTGACCACCGAACAATTTGACCAGACGTTCAAGACCAACGTCTACGGGCTGTTCTGGTTGACGAAGGCGGCGCTGCCGCACATGCCGGCCGGTGGCAGCATCATCACCACATCCTCGGTGCAGGCGTACACCCCGTCGCCTGGTTTGCTCGACTACGCGACCACCAAGGCCGCGATCAACACCTATTCCAAGGCGCTGGCCCAGCAGGTTGCTGGCAAGGGCATCAGGGTGAATGTTGTTGCCCCCGGACCGTTCTGGACTCCATTGCAGGTCAGTGGGGGCCAACCGGTCGACAAGCTGCCCGACTTCGGTTCCCAGTCCGAGCTCGGCCGGGCCGGTCAACCGGCCGAACTGGCCGGTGCCTACGTCTATCTCGCATCCGGTGAATCCAGCTACACGACAGGATCAACACTCTCGGTCACGGGGGGTTCGCCGACGCCCTGAGCGACTAGGTTGTCCGCCGGTACAGCGCGGGTCGCCCGCGCCGGCCGGTCCCACGTTCGGTCCGACTCCTCCGGGTGATGGGCGGGCAAGGTCGCAGGCCGCCGGCCCAGTTCGTCCGGTGGTCAGACGACGACGCCGTCATGCGTCGAGCGGCGGCTCGCATTCCATCGGCGCGCAAGACGGCGTTGCTGTCGCGGGCCTCGGTGTCGATCGGGTCGCCGAGCAATGTCCGGGTAGGGATGTCGAAGAGCTCTGTCTTCCCCGCGACTCGCCGGTTGGCGATCAAGCGCGGCACGGAGATCACCCTCTACGACACCGGCGACCTATGGCGCGAAGAGCGGCTGCACCGGAGCGGGTTTCTGTTCGAATACCCACACCCGCACCCGCACCCGCCGGGCCGGTTCAACGGCGGCCGCCGGCGCGGCGTCGACGGCCGGGGAGATCGGCGCGGCCATCGAGACGCTGGTCGGGCTTTGGGACAAGGGGTCTCCTGACGGAAGAAGAATTCACCGCGAAGAAGACCGCGTTGCTGGGTCGGCGATAGGCTCTGAATCCCGGCGGCGGGCCGGGCAGGCCGTCGAGCGCTCGTGGGCCAACTGCACACGGGGTCACCGGCGGACCATGAGTTCGACCGCGATGAACGACCCCGGCCGGGGCGGCGATTGTCTAGGGGCGGGCGATCGGCGCGCCCACCGAGACACTGGTCGGACCTTGGGACAATGACCTCCTCGATCGATGGCGTACTCCAGCCGCGCAGAAACTGCGTGCTTGTTCGGCGATCGCGAACCGGCGCTGCTGCACGGGTTCACGCCGCCTCGGCGTCGGAAACGTCGTCGACGCCCGGCCAGGTTCGGGCGAAAGGAGAATTCCGATGAGGTCCGTCACCGATGCTTCTCAACCACTGGTCTTGGCCCAGCTGACCGGCCCTGCCCAGCTAACTGACCCTGCCCAGCTAAACGACCCTGCCCAGCGGGCCGGGGCTGTCCGCCGACAAGTTCTCCCGGCGCTGGCGTTGGCGGTCGCCATCGGAGCCGCTGTGCTCTCGATGATCGCGATCACGGCCGACGACATCAGGCCGGTGGCGCCCGTCCCGGCGGCAGTCCAGCAGGTTCCTTCCCAGCAGCCTCCGGCTCAACGGCCCGCGATGCGGCCGAACAGCCAGCAGCCATCGGTGTCGATGGCGCCCTTCACCGGCCGGACCGCGAAGTTGGACGCCTGCGGGCGGCCGATCGTTCCGTGGAGATCAGCCTGTCGTTAGGGCACGCCCACCGGCCGAGGTCGAGAGGGGTCGACCTCGGCCGGGTGTTGCGGTGGCCTCACCCTGTTCGGTCGATGCCGAGCTTTCGCCCGGCGTACAACACTGGCCAAGCTCGCTCCGAGCGACTGGGATGCTTCACCGAAAGGCTGATCGATGTTCAACGACAATGGCTCGTTCCTGCTGGCGCTGTTCGAGTTCTTCCTGTTCTTCGCCTGGTTCATGTGCTTGTTCTGGATCTTCGGCGACATCTTCCGCAGTAAGGACCTCGGCGGCGGATCCAAGACCTTCTGGGTGCTGTTCGTGATCCTGGTGCCCTGGCTGGGGATCCTGGTGTACCTGATCGTCCGCGGCAAGGGCATGCACGAGCGTCAGCTGGAACAGGCCAGGGACATCCAGCGGGCCCAGAACGAGTACATCAAGTCGGTCGCCGGTGGTTCCGCGACAGGTGCCGCAGACCAGATCGCATCGGCAAAGGGCTTGCTGGACAGCGGCACGATCACCCAGGCGGAGTTCGATCAACTCAAGGCAAAGGCGCTCGCTGCCTGACGGATGCGGGCCACCGCGCGGCCCGGCCAGCGCCCGGTTGCGCGGTGGTTCGGTCAGTCGGTCAGCACCAGATACTGGCGACCGTCGATCAGTTCGCGGGTGCTGTCCAGGTGACCGGCGTGGCACGCGACCTCGACGATGAGGTGCAACAGGATCTCCTGCAGGTCGTGCAGACGCCAGTCGCCGAACAGGTCACCGGGCCACCACGCGGGCGGTGAGTCGAGCGCGGTCGCGGCGACGATCGCATTCGACCGTTCGATCTCAAGGCGATAGTCGGCCAGCACATCGGCCGCCGGAACGGCGTCGGCGACCTTCCACGATGCTTGCGCCTGCGGCGTTTCCAGCAGGTCGATCGCTTCCTGCTCACCGGCGACCACAGCGCGGAACCAGAAGATCTCTTCGTCATACGTCAGGTGCTTGATCATGTCCAGGCAACTCCAACCGGACGGCAGCACCGGTCGACGCAACGCCTCGTCATCCAGACCGTCGATGATGTCCAGGACGTGCCGGCGGGCGGCGTCGAGGGCGCCGAGCAGGGCTGACTTGGTGCGATCGTTCACGGGCGGAACCCTACCGATCGGCGCTGTGGGAGTGAACTTCTCGGATGGCAGGATCGGGGCTCAGTCGTGCCTGCGGCGCAGTTTTCAACGGAGCATCTCCGCGGCAGCCGGGATGATGCCCAGGCCCTGGGGTTTTCCGGTCACCGGAGCCGGGTTTTCAGTGCCGGACGATCCCTGGTGGTTTCGCTCGGCCGCCGCGTCAAGCCCGCTTCGTCGAGCTCGTTGACCGCGATCATCGCGGTGAACACCGGGTTGGGTGCGACGTGGTCGTCGCTGCGCTTCTTGAGATCGTCGGTCAGCCGATCCAGGAAGGCATGTCCGTCCACCGGTTCGGTTCCGGACCGGGCGGGCAGGGACAGCGACTGAAGCGAGACCGCCTGATCGAGGAGGTCGTCGAGGGATGCTCGCGCCTCGGCGTCCCGATGCACAGAACCATGGCCGTCGGTGATCGTCTGCACGGAGCCGGAATCGATCAGGGACGCCGCCAGGCCGAAGGCCGATTGCACCTTGACCTGGTCCGCGTCCGGCATCGACCCGAAGGGCCCGTTGTCCTCATCACCCAGGTGCAACAGGCGACTGTCGCGCAGGTAGACGATCACGTGTCCCGCGCAATGTCCCTGGCTGCGGATCACACTCACCGCGCCGTCGGCGAAGGACCAGCCGTTGACCGGCAACGGGCCGAGATCGAGGCGTTGCATCGGAAGCTCTTCGTAGGTCCGGGTAGTGGCCCCGAACGGTCGGAGCGGCCGGAACAACGAAACCACGAAGCCGGCGGACAGATCGGCGGGCGGGAAACGAGGTCAGGTCGACAATCGGGCTGAAGGCCGACGTCCAGTAGTCGACCGGATCCAGCATCTGCCCGACATCCCGCGCCGGAACGAAGTGTTCGGCGACGATTCCACGTTCGGAGGCGATGTCGTCGACGAGGTCGTTGTTGCCGACGTGATCGGTGTGACAGTGGGTGGTGAGCAGCAGCAGGCGCTTCGCGTCGACGAATTCGTCCACTGCGCCCCTCAGCGCCTTGCGGAATGCCTCGGTGACGCCGGTGTCGACGATCACAACGGTGTCACCGGTTCGGTGGAGGACGGCGTTGGCGACGTCGGGTTGTTTCGCGTCGATGTTGAGTTCTTGACCCTGCACCAACAATGTTCGCTCGTCGATGCGGTGCACCTGTCCCAACGACGGTGCCGGAGTTGCGGTGCCGGGATCGTCTCGGTCATGTCCGATGAGCGATCCTCAGCGGGGAGTGGGATTCGCACCGGTCACGCTCGCTGTCCACGACCGTCGGGTGTCCGATTTGTCGCTACCGCGGAAACGGGCTGCGGCCACGTTGGCGATCATCGCCGAGTCTTGGGTTCTTCGCGCATGATCTGTATCGGGCGGCGCGGGTGACATCGGGCCGGAGTCGTCGGGTGCTGATCTGATGATCGGAACCGACAGCGAGAGTGGTCAGATGAATCGGGTACTCGCGGCCTGCACGCTGACGATGGTGCTGTTGGTTCTGGACTCGAGCATCATCGGCGTGATGCTGCCGAGTATCGGCCAGGATCTTGACCTTTCGTCGGCGGACGTCGCGTGGGTGGTGTCGAGTTACCTGCTCGCCCTCGCGGTGCTGCTGCCGATCGGCGGCCGGGTTGCGGATGTGATCGGCCCGGTGACCGCGTTCGTGGTCGGTACGGCCGCTTTCGCCGTGGCCACTGCCGGAATCGCCTTCTCCGGCAGCGATCTCGCGCTGATCAGCTGGCGGGCGGTGGCCGGGGCGGCCGCTGCACTACTGATGCCGGCAACGCTGTCGATCATCCTGACCGCGTTCGCCGACGATGCGCGGGCGCGAGCGCTGGCCGTCTACGCAGGCGTCGGTCAGGCTTTCGCCACCGTAGGTCCGGCGGTCGGCGGTCTGTGCGCAGAGTTCATCGGCTGGCAATGGGGGTTCCTGATCAACATTCCGGTCGGTGCTCTGGGTATCGCGCTGATCCTGACGGCGCGACCGGCCAACCGGCGGACCGCGAGTATCCGGTTCGACCTCCTTGGTGCGGCACTGCTGGTGGTCGGCGCGACAGCGGCGGTGACGGCGTTGATCCAGGTTCCGGTGTGGGGCGTGCTGGCCTGGCAGACCTTGGCATGTGCCGGAATCGGGATCGTCGCGCTGGTTGCCTTCGTCGTGCGCTGTCGTCGGGTCGCCGATCCGGTGCTGAACCTGCGCATGTTCGCCAGCCGCCCGTTCACCGGCGGGACGCTGGTTCTTGCCGCCCTGGGGTTCGGCATGACGGTGGCGACAATCTACGGTGCGATCACTCTGCAGCAGACGCTGGATCTGAGTCCCGCGGCCGGCGGCCTGGCCCTGTTGCCGATGGTCGTTCCGCTGCTGATCGCGACCCGCTGGGTGGCGACGGCGTACACCCGGGTCGGGGCGCGGCGCGTCGGAGTCGCCGGCACCGTTGCGCTCACCGCCGGATTGGTCGTCATTGCGGTCGGTGTGGCAGTGGACTCGGTGTGGATTGTCGGGGTCGGCCTGGCGCCGGCCGGTGTCGGCATCGGTCTGCTGCTCAGCCCGATGACCAATGCCACCCTGAGCACGGTTTCCGACAACGAACGCGGTCAGGCGTCGGGCGTGGTGTCCACGGCCCGCCAGTTGGGCGGCCTGATCGGGGTCGGGGTGATGAGCACCTGCATCGCGCTGGTTCCCGGCGGGCACAACGCCGGCGCCATGGTCGGATTCGCCACCACCGCAGGGGTGACTCTCGCCGCCGTGTTCATTGCTGCACGAACTCTGCCTGTCCCGACGAAGACAGCGACGGCACGAGAAGCGTGACGGGGATGATCGGTCGAGATCGATTCCGGCTGACAGACACCCGGCACAGGACCACCAGGCACTGGTACGGCGATCACTGTGTCGTGCGGTCAGCCGTGCTCAAGGACATAGGCCATCACGTCGTCGAAGTTGGCTGACGCCATGCCGATCCGGCAATCGGCGGCCCCGTAATAGAGCCGGAGTTGTCCGGCCGCCTTGTCGTGGATGAGGCCGCACGGAAAGACCACGCCGGGGACGTCGCCGATCAGTTCGTAGGGCTCCGCGGGGCTCAGCACCCACTCATCGCAGCGTTTGGTGACAACGGCCGGGTTGTCCAGATCGAGCATGGCGAGCCCGACCCGATACAGCGCCCCGGCCACTGTCTGCCGGACACCGTGGTAGACCACCAGCCATCCGTCGGTCGTCTCCAGGGGCGGCGGTCCCACGCCGATTCGGGCCGAATCCCACCAGCCACCGGGTCTTGCGCCGAAGACCGGCTCGGGGGCGGTCCAACTCCGCAGGTCGTTCGAGCGGGAAATCCACACGTCTGCTCTGCCACCGATCACCGCGACCGGCCGGTGGAACAGCACAAAGTCACCGCCGACCCGGCGCGGCAGCAGGGATGCATTCTTGTCCTCCGGCGGAAAGACGGGCCCGAGCCGTTCGACCGAAACGAAGTCCCGGGTGGTCGCCAACGACACCGCCGGTCCGCCCGGGCCGAATGCGGTGTAGGCAATGACCCAGCAATCCAACTCGTCGACGCGGGTGACTCTCGGATCCTCGACACCCCACTCCTCCTCGGGATGATCGGGCGACGGAGCGAGCAGCGGGTGATCATCGACGACCCAGTTCGAGACCCCGTCCCTGGACCGTGCGACGGTGAGATGGCTGATACCGCGTCGATCTTCGACCCGGCAGAGCAGCACCGTGTCGTCACCGACCATGGTCGCGCCGGCGTTCATCACCGCATTGATCTGATAGGGCCATCGTTCTGGAGTCAGGAGTGGGTTGCCGCGCGCTCGCTCGAACAAGCCGTCACCAACCACTCCGGAGGACTTGTTCATACACGGCAACGTAGTCCTGCACCATGCGTTCTGCGCTGAACCGGCGCGCCGCGACAGCCCGGCAAGTCGCGCGATCGAGTTCACCGACCGCGTCGATGGCAACTGCTGCGTCGACGGGGTTGTCGACGAGGAAGCCCGTTTGACCACTATCGACGACTTCCGGCATCGAGCCTCGCCGGTAGGCGACAACCGGCGTGCCGCAGGCCATCGACTCGACGACCGAGAGCCCAAAGGGCTCGTCGAAGGCGATCGGATGAACGAGCGCGTGCGCATTCCCGAGCACCGAGGCTCGCTGCTCCTTGCCGATCGAACCCAGGTAGGTCACAGCATCGCCGTCGATGTGTGGCCGGACCCGTTCGGCGAAATAGTCGTGGTCCTGGACGATCCCGCAGATCACCAGTCGGCGCTGTGCCAGTCGGGCGATTTCGATCGCTTCAGCTGTGCCCTTGTCGGGATGGATGCGCCCGAGAATGACCAACTCCTCGCCACCATCGGCAGAGTAGGGCAGCGCGTCGAGGTCGATGCCGTGGTAGACGGTGGCCGCATAGTCCAGGTCGGGCACGCGATCCGAGTTGGAAATGGAGACGAAGACCGACCGCGCGGACCGGTAGGCCGGCAGGATCGAGCGGCTGGAGAAACCGTGGATGGTGGTGACCATGGGCGCGGCGCTGAGCTCGGAGAAACTCAACGGTAGCCAGTCGAGGTTGTTGTGCACGAGGTCGAATTCGCCGGATCTCTTCAGAACGTGCGCGACATGCAGTGCTTCCCAGACTCTCCCGTCCATGTCCGGGTTCTCGGCATACGGAACTGCACACACACTGTCCAGTTCGGCGGCCGTCACGGAGTCACCGGTGGCGAACAACGTGACGTCGATGCCGAGCGCCACCAGACCCTCGGTGATCAGGCTGGTGACCTGCTCCCACGGACCGTAGTGCAGAGGCGGGGTGCGCCACGCGATCGGTGCGAGCATTGCAACCTTCACGCTCGCGCTCGTCTTGGACGAACCGGGCGGATCGCGCCGGTGATCTTCACGGCTGGGGAAGTGACGATTGCAATCCGGCCGACTCGAGCGCCAGCAGTGCCTGGAAGAACGCCAAGGTCGACTCTGCGCCCTCGTTGTCGTTCAGGCTCTGCGCAGACAGCCCGTCATGGCAGCCACCGGTCGCGAAGTCGTACACGGGCTTGCCCAGCTCATTGCGGCCGAGGAACCACTCGAACGCGCGGACCGCACGTTGCCCGTGGACGCGTTGATCGGTGGCGGCGAGGGCGTCGGTGAGCGCTTCGACCAGTGCCGCGGCATCGAGGGGCTGTTCATCACCGTCCAGCGGTGTGGCGAATGGAGTCTCGCTGCTGCGGTGCCAGCCGTTACCGACGAGCCTGACCGCTGGACCGTCGAGTGCGCATTGAGTGCCGTACCAATCCAGAGCCTCGAGCCCGGCGGTCAACATCGCAACGTCGCCCAGTCGATCACCGGCGGCGATGAGAGCCTGGGGGAGCCGTGCATTGTCGTAGGTCAGATTGTTCTCGAACCATCGCCACTTGTCGGTGCGGAACTTCGTGTAGACGTCCAGCAACCGGTTGGCCAGTACGCCGAGCAGTCGGCGGAGCGGCGCAGGCATCGCATCAAGGGGTGGCCGGGTCAGTCCGATGACCGCGAAGGCCACGGTCCGCAGGCTGTCTGTCCGCTCGATGGCGGGGGCGAGTTCCTCCAGGAGCCGGAGGCTGGGTGCAGCGACAGCACGAGGCGGCTGTGCTGCGACAACAGCTCCCAGCGCCCAATACGCTCGCCCGAGGTGATCGCCGCCGTGCGGTTCGTCCAGCCATCGCCGGTCGTAGGACATCATGTTGTGCATCGCTTGATCCTCGGGATCCCACGCGTGATGCAGAAAGCTGAGTCCACGGGTCACCATTCGGCTGAAGGTCTGGTCGTCCGGTTGGCGATTCAGGCCGAGACCCAGTGCCACCACGACAAGCCGGGCCACATCGTCGACGCAGTAGCCGCTGACCCTGTTGGGCACGACGCCATCGGCGTGCTGCAAAATCCCGACGTCGTCGACAAGTGTCAACAGATGTTCCGATCGGATCGTCGGCGACGATGCCACCCGACCTCGAGTAAACCCGCCCTCCAGCGGGGCGCCGAGGCTCCTCGCGCGCAGGAGCACATCGACAGTCATGGCGCCGACGGACGGCCAGGTCAGCCCGGCCCCGACACGTCGTGCTTCCAGTGCAGCCGTGGCGAGCTCGTCCGGATTGTCCAGGAACTGGAGTACTCCCTTGGCGAATGCTGCGGGATCGTCGAAGGGCACCAAAGCGCCTGCACCGGAGGCAAGCAGGTCCTCCGCGTAGAAGTACGGTGTCGATACCACCGGGCAGCCCGCCACCACCGCGAACGTCAACGCCCCCGAGACGATCTGCTCGCGCGACAGATACGGGGTCAGATAGATGTCGGTGGAGGACAAGAGGAACGCCAGTTCCTCCACTGTCAGGAATCGATCCAGGAACTGGACGTTCCGTTCGAGGCCGTAGTCACGCACGAGCCGTTCGAGTGACAACCGGTAGCGTTCGCCCTCCTCCTTGACCACCTCGGGATGGGTCTGTCCCGCCACCAGATACAAGACATCGGGATGCAGGGGGACGATCATCGCGAGTGCCTCGATCGCGGTTTCGATACCTTTTCCAGGGGAGATCAACCCGAAGGTGGACAGCACGGTGCGACCCTCGAGCGTGGCCATCGTCGGGTGCAGACCTTCGGTCTCCAGGACGGGATCCCCGGTTGACGTCGCCTCCGCGATGTTCGACAGCAGCATCGCCGGAGCGCCGTGCGGGACCACGCACACGCGGTCCGGCGTCACGACCCCCGCGTCGACGACCATCCGCCGGGCTGTTTCGGTGAAGACGGTGACCAGTGCGGCGCGTCGACACAGAGCGGTCAGGACGTCGGCCTGTCGTGCGGTCGGAGTGGACAGCACCGTGTGCAGCGTCACAACGAACGGTTGCCGGAGCTCCTGAACCAGCGACAGCACGTAGGAGCCGGACTCACCGCCGAAGATTCCATACTCATGCTCGATCAGCACCACATCAGTTCCGCGGCCGTCCAGCAGCGCGGGCATCGCGACGTAGTCGGCGCGGACATCCTGCCGAATCACCGACAGGACTTCGGGTTCGGTCGACATGAACTGATCGCGAACGATCGACACCACATCGACCTTCAGTGATGAATCGGCCCCGATCAGGGCGGCTCGGAGATCCCGCGAAAAGGTGCCGATGCCGCAGGGCCGGGGTGGGTAGGTGGAGACAATCGCGATACGCACACTCATGGCGCGACCTGAAACATATTGACCTACTTCGGTAGTGGCGCGCGGAGAGACATGCGTTCGTGCGGTTCACGTTCCCGAATTCGCCCCCGGGGAAACAGGCCCGCTGGTATGCGACGGTTTCGCTCGCCTCGATATGCCGCTCGGGCTCGACTCCAAGACCTATCAGGGGTGGTGTGCGGCATTCTGCTGGCGTCGTCGAACAGTTCAGCAATTCGTGATGGTTGTCACTGGTTGTCTGGTTGTCACTGTCGTTGTGACCTCTACTGCGACATCGGAGAGGGAGACCGTCGCAGATGCAGCAAACTTTGCTCATCGTAGTTGACGAGCGCAGGGGCCGGACACACACGTGGTGAGGTCCACACCGAACGGGCCCACCAGGGAAGGTTCGCCGACGATCGCGGTGGTGGCTCGAAGCGGCGTGCTTCCTGCCAACCAAGGCGCGAAAGCTCGGGTTGAGCGGACAGCCGGGCCGCTGCGGGTGTCAGTGTTCTTCGTCGATAGCCAGGACGTTTCCGGCCGGGTCACGGAACCACGCGATTGAATGATTGCCGACCCGGTGGATTCCCCTGGAATCGGACTCGTAGGCATCGAAGGTGTCCATGGTGACCCCACGTGCGGCGAGGTGGTCGACGACCCGGCCGATGTCACTGACCGGGAAATTCAGAACCGTATACATCGCTGGCGTATGGTCCGGTTTCGGATAGATCATCACCCGGCGCTCGCCTGACTGCTGCAACCACAGCTCCCGCAACCACTCCGGGCCGACATCCGTTTCCCACACATCCAGGCCGAGCGTTTCACCGTAGAACCGTTTCGCCACGCTGAGGTCGTCCACCGAGAAGCTCGCGAAGAACTTCGTTGTCTCGAACATGGCATGCGCTCCCGGCTGGCGATGGCGATGACGATGGCGAAACATCAGGATGCACCCCGCAGCCGCGCTGAACACCCGCTGACCCGGTGGGTCAACTAGCCCAGTTGAACGTTCTCTGCCGGGTGTTGAACGGGGTGCGAGACGTTCGCACTGACCCTGTTCGTTTGTTGCCATGGTCCGGATTCATCCACATTTTTCGGCGGCCGCGGTTCTGCGTGTGGTGACTCAGCTGGCTGCATTTGCGCCGGCCGGTCGACCACAGAGCGCACAACGAAGGCTCGGGAGGCGGCCGCTGCTGACCCGATCAGTGGCTGGTCGACGGGGGACCCACGCGAGCAAGGCGATCCTCGACCCGAGCGGCGACGCCGAGAAGGTACGGAACGCGATCAACGCGGGCACGGGCGTTCGGCGAGTCGGGCCCGTGCCGGGCGATTGCTTCGTTGATCCGGTACTCGATTGTCATGCGCTTCCCGTGCGGACCGACGGTTTGGTCGGCGTAACACAACGCATCCGACAGCGATGAGTCCTCGAACGGGAACATGCTCATCAGATCCGCGAACCCGCGCTCCACCGGCACGAACCTTGCCCCGGAGTGGTGGGCAACCAGGGCCGTCAATCGCTGATCCCACTTGTGGTCACGCAGATACAAGCCGCCGTCGAGAGGGTGGAACCCGGTCTTCCGGAGCGTGGGGGCATAGCCGATGTCGTGCAACCACGCCGCCGCCAGCAGCAGCCGCCGATCCACCGGATCGACGGTGTCGGCCAGTTCGGCGGCTCGGGCGGCCACGCCACTGGTGTGCTGCCAACGTTCACGGGTCTGGCGCAGCAACTTCTTGGACAGTGTTCGTGCGCGCCGCACCGACACTGCATCCTTTGACTTCGGCACCGCTACCTCCGCCCCGGTTGGACACGAGCTACCAAGAAACCGGCAGGGCGCAGCCTCACACAATCAGATGAACAACTGGCGAACATCTGCATTCCGGAACCTCAGGATCCGGACCAGGATCTCCGCAGGGAGCGACTCGACTTGGTGCCGCTCACCGGTCAGTCGCGACCGCCAGCCAGAGCACGAGGGCAGCAAGCACCGCCAAGCCGGCGATTGGTACCCATGCGCTCACGACTTCGACCATGCCTCAGACAGGTTACGAGAAAGCAGATTTCGCACCTCTGCGGCAACCTCCATGCGGGAGATCGTCATCACACGTGACCAGTGGAAGGTGCAGTTAGAACGGCGCTTCGACCTGGTATGTCGTGGTCGCGGTATATGGCTCACCCTTGATCCTTGGGTTCTAGGGATCGATGCAACACCCGACCACAGGTGGGATTCCGATGCCGGTACCGATCAACCGGCCACGACCCGGGCGCGGCGCCCCATTGACCGCGGAGCGTGAAATCTATCTTCGCCTGGTGACACGGGTAATGAGCAAATGTCGAGGCCTGCCGGAAAGTTGGGATCCACCGCATCACCGGCGTGCGCTGGCGCGACGGTCGGACAATGGTGGACAGCGGCTTACCGACCCGCCATTACGCACCGATTACCACCCATCCGAACTCGATTCCGCCCGGTTCTTGTCGGAGGAAGAGCGAGTACGGATTGGCGATCTACGACAAGCCGGCCACTCGATCCGCCCCGTGGCTGCGGACCCGGGTCGAAGCCCGTCGACGAGTTGTCCTTGGTCGACGTCACAGCAACCCGTCACGGGCTGCAGCGTGGATGGTCGGCACAGTCGGGCGGAAGCCGAGCTCACGAACCAGCGCTCCGTCCATCCGTCCCGACCACGGATTGTCCAGGGGTTCCGCTGATCCCGGAATCGGAACCCCCGCAATCAGAGTCATCTCGTAGACGCTGACGGGCGCGTCGTCGGTCACGTTCACGATGTGTCCATCCATGTGGCCGGCCAAGGCAAGGCCCATGACCGTTGCGATGTCGCGTTGGTGGACGACGGAGTAGGTGTGGGCGGGATGCAGCCCAAACCGCTCGGCGAGGCCGGCCAGTGAAGCCAGGTGCCCGTCGCCGTCTCCGTAGACGAACGGCAGCCGCAGGATGGACCAGTTCAGGCCGCTCTCGCGCAGAATCTGCTCGGCGGCAATCTTGCTCGCCGGGTAGGCAGCTGTCGGCGAACAGGCGTCAGTCTCAAGCGCGGGACGGGTCGCGTCGGCGTCGTAGACATTGCCCGTACTGGCCATGACGAACCGGGCCTTGGGTGCGTAGAGCTTGACCGCGTTGACCAGGTTGCGGGTCCCGTCGAGGTTGGCGCGCCAGACGGCGTTCTGGTCGTCGGTGCGGAACAGCGCGGCGAGGTGGACAACCGCATCGATTCCTTCCACCGCCGACCGCAGTGAGCTGGGGTCTTCCAGGAGGTCACCTCGCACGGCAGTGGTGCCATGCGGCGGCGCAAAGTCGGCCCGGACGAGGGCGCGGCAGTCGAAACCTGCCTGGGCCAGCCGTGGCAGCAACCGTGACCCGACAAGTCCGCTGGCCCCGGTCAGGAGAATGGTCGTCATGATGTGTCCCTTCCCTGATCGTCAGTACTACTGACTATCAGTCTAGCCGTAAACTCGCGTTGTGAGGCGAGAAGACGAACTCGGGCCGCAGCTCGGCCAACGGCTGACATATCTTCTGAAACGCGCCCTTCTCGACTTGGAAGAACTGCACCGCGAAGAGCTAGGGCCTGTCGGGATCACCGGTCGCGAGCTCGCGGTGCTGCTGCTCTTGCAAGCCCGGGAACCCGAGTCTCAGCAGCAGGCGGCCACCCGACTGAAGGTCGACCGAACCACCATGGTCGGAATACTCGACGCGCTGGAGTCGAAGGGTCTGGTGGCACGACAAGCCGCGGGCGAGGACCGCCGACGCAACGTCGTAGCGCTGACCGATGCCGGTCACCAGACGTTGGGCACAGCGTTACTCGCCAGCGATGAGGCCGAGGCGCGACTCCTCGATGGGCTGGAGAAAGCGGAGCAAACTCAACTGCGCGCACTGCTCGCACGCATCGCCGCCAAACACACCTGATCCCGCTCCGCCGGGTCAGTCGCCAAACCGCTCACCCAACCAAAACCCTGAATCTGTCCAGCCAAGCCCGCGCACTCGGCCGCCGCAGCCCATGCCGCCGCCTGACGACGTCACGACGGAACTCTGGTGGAAATGCTTTCGGCATGTGGAGCATCCTTCCAGCGAGGACAGATCCTCACAGGCAAGGAGTCAACTGAACTCAGGGCAGATCCTTGCCTTGCCCACAGCTCGCAGGTTTTCAGCCGTGTCGCCGTTGCCGAGGTCGCCGACTGCGGTCTGCAGTTGCTGGAGAGCTTCTTGCAGGTCGGTCACCCGCGCCTGATCATCCTGTTTCCCTGCTTCTTTGACGGCATCGAGATCTGTTTGGACCTATGAGTTGGTCGCGGGACGCCTGGCAGTTCTGCTTCTTGCCGTCCGGGTAGCTGGTTCGAACTCATCGTCATTTTCTCCGTCGACGATGCCGTCGAGTCGGTGTCTCCTGATCTGCGTTGGTTGACGTTCACCGGATCGACTGTGTCGAATGAGCGGCCGATCAGTCGGCTGAGCAGAGATCGTGGGCCAGTTCCTTCTCGTCCTGTTCGGAGAGTGATGTCTTGAGAAGCTGGCCGCCGAACGGTGACATGCGTTCGGCGAATTTGTCCGCGGTGATTTTGTCCGCCATCATGACGACGGCCGACTTTCCTGGCTGCAAGAGTGCCTCGACCTGATTCCGAAAGGTGTCGTTGATCCCGGATTCGGCTAGCTTGCCGAACAGTGCGCCCATCGCGCCGCCCAGAACGGCACCGAAAAAGGGTACGAAGAACAACAGCCCGATCAAAATCCCCCACAAGGCGCCCGACGCCGCGCCGATACTGACGATCTTCTGCGTCGTTTCCACCTGGGTCTTTCCCTCCGCGTCGACGGTGACGACGGCCACCCCCCGCAGATCGGCGATGAAGTCCGACTGCATTGCGAGTACCTCTCTGTAGGCCGCGTTGGCGGTCACCGGATTGTCGAACCCGATGACGATCAGCTCGGACATGCGGGGCTCCTTACAGTCGATGTTCCGGCCGTGCAGCCGGGATTATCCGTTGATTCGTAAGGGGTTTCGGGCGAGCTACCTCGCTGCCGGGCGTCCTTCTGCGGCGTTGCTGTGCACCGTCGTCCCCCGGCGCATTCGACATGAAACTTCCGGTCAGCTGTCCTGTGTTCGTCGGTCTGAGCTACTCGTGGTGCTGATCGTGGAGGGTGACATGCGTCGGCTTACCGCCTTCCAGATTTCGGAGGCGACGAGAATCGTCGCCCCCAGCCCGGCGCAGGTCAGCCATTGCTGGAAGGTCAGGCTGGTGGTGTCCAGCAGCGCCTGCAACGGCCCGAGGACGGTCGCTGCGATGAGCGTCAACACAGAGATCGCGGTGGCGCGGACGAAGGTCTTGTCGGACAGAGTGTCCAGGGTGAACGCGGTTCGCCGCGTGTCTTTTGTGGCGATGGAGAAGAACAGGGTGAACAGGGAGAAGGTCACCATGCCCATGGTGTGCGCAACCGTATCGGTGTAGGTGTGTTCGGCCCAGGTGATCACCCCGAGGGTGCCGGCGCCCATGATGACGCCTGCGGTGATCAGCCATATCAGCAGGCCCCGGGTGAGGATGGGCCGGTCAGGTGGCCGCGGTGGTTGCTGCATCAAGCCGTCGGAGGGTTGCCCGTAGCCGAGGCCGATGGCTTGGAACAGCAGGGTGGTGAAGTTGATCCACAACGTCTGCAGCGGTAGGAACGGGACCCCGCCGAGGATGTTCAGGATGCTGGATCCCAGGAAGGTGACGATGAACCCGAATAGGCAGCCCATCTGGAAACGGATGTACCGGGTCAGGTTGTCGTAGAGTCCGCGGCCGAGTTCGACGGCCTTGACGATGGTGGAGAAGTTGTCGTCGGTCAGGATCATCACGGCGGCTTCCTTCGTCACTTCGGTGCCGGTGATGCCCATCGCGATCCCGATGTCCGCTCGTTTCAATGCGGGTGCGTCGTTCACGCCGTCGCCGGTCATCGCAACGACTTGCCTCTTGCGTTGCAGGAGGTCGACCAGCCGAACCTTGTCTTGCGGGGTGACCCGCGCGATCACCCCGACTTCGTCGATCGCTTGCAGAGCCTGTGTGTCGGTCAGGTCGGCGAATTCGGCGCCGGTGAGCACGGTGCCCTCGATTCCGAGCTGGGTGGCGATCGCGGTCGCGGTGACGGCGTGGTCGCCGGTGATCATCCGGACCCTGATTCCGGCCGCTTTCGCGGTGGCGATGGACGCCTTGGCTGACGGGCGTGGTGGGTCCACGATCCCGACCAGAGTCAGCAGTTCCAGGTTGTTCACCAGCTGCAGCAGGTCGCCGTCGGGGTCGAACGTGGCAGGGTCGAAGTCCCGGCGGCCGGTGGCGATGACCCGCAGGCCTTGTTCGCCCAGTCGCCGGTTCTCCGCCAGGTACCGCTGGGTGACGTCGGCGTCGACGGGCACCGACCCGGCGTCGGCGTCGAACACGGCGCCGGCGCGGGCGAGCAGCTGATCAGGGGCGCCTTTGACGAAGCACCGCACCACGTCCCGGCCGGTCGGGTCGGTCATCCGGTGGAAGGTGGCCATCAGTTTGTAGTCGGCGTCGAAGGGCAACTCGGCGATCCGCGGGTAGGCCTGCCGGGTCGCAACGGCGTCCACTCCGCCCTTCGCCGCCAACGCGACGAGCGCGCCCTCGGTGGGGTCGCCGATCAGCTCGCCGTTGCTGACGACGGCGTCGGAGGCCAGCACCATCGGCAACAGGAACTGATCCAGGTCGATCACGGGTTGACCCGCGACACGAGTGATGTTGCCCGTGCCGGTGTATCCGGCCCCGTCGACGGTGTAGCGGCGACCCACCATCGCCATCTGCACGGCGGTCATCTGGTTCAGGGTCAGCGTCCCGGTCTTATCGGAATTGATCGCCGACGTCGATCCGAGGGTTTCGGTGGACTGCATCCGTTTCATGATCGCGCCGGCCTTGGCGAGCGTTTGGGTGCCGGATGCCAGGATCGTGGTCACCACCGCCGGCAGGTTCTCCGGCAGTGCGCCGATCGCGAACGCGACCGCGGCGGCGAAGACGACGGTGAACTCGGCACCGCGGGCCAGGTTCAACGCCATCGACACGACCAGGGCGGCCCCGGCGATCCACAGGATCTGCCGGGTCAGTCGGGCGAGCTGCCGGGTCAGTGGCGATGTGGTTTCGTCCTGCGAGGCGAGCAGCCCGGAGATCTTGCCGACCTCGGTACCCATTCCGATCGCGGTGACCACGAACTCCCCGGAACCGCGGGTGACGTTGGTGTTCATGTACACCATGTCGGTCCGGTCGCCGAGCGGTGTGTCCTTCTGCTGCACTGGGTCGACACCCTTGGCGACGGGCAGGCTTTCCCCAGTGAGTGCTGACTCGGCAACCTCCAGGGTGGCCACTCGAAGCAGCCGGCCGTCCGCGGGAACGAGGTCGCCGGCCTCGACCGACACGACGTCACCTGGCACGAGTTGCTCGGCGGGGACCTGCCGCAGCTCGCCGTCCCGCACGACCCGGGCGGTGACGATCATCATCCGCTGTAGGGCGGCCACCGCGGCGACAGCCTTGCCCTCCTGGCGCAGGCCCAATACCGCGTTGAACAGGGTGAGCGCGATCAACACGACGCCGGTCTCCAGCTCCTTGAGTGGGTAGAGACTCAAGGCGCCGGCAACCAACAGGACAATTTGCATCGGGTCCGCGTACTGCCGGAGGAACGCCCGCCACCGGGGTTCCACCCGTGCGGCCGCGAACCGATTCGGACCGAACCGGCTCGCCCGCGCCGCCGCCTCCCCCGAGCTCAGGCCTGAACCGCGGTCGACCCCCTGCACCCGCAGCACCTCGTCGGCAGGCATTGTGTGCCACACCCGGTCCGGCGATTCGGTCGGCGTCAGGGTCGGCGTGCCGGACGAAACTCCCATGCGGACTCCCAGAGATCGGCGGTTCGACGAACGACTATCGGCAGGAATTCAGGCGAACCCGATCAACGCCGTGGCTCGTTGCGCGATGGATCCGGACGCTTCGGCTGCCCTCGGGCCCGGCGTCACGGGCCACCTGGGGGTGTTTGCTCATTCCGCCGGACCATGTGTGGCGACACTCACCGGGTCGCTGGGCGTGCTCCTTGTTCCCGCAACGGCGGGACCCCGGATGGCAAAGCCGATCAGGGTCAGCACAATTCCCAGCACGAACGCCATCGCAGCGACGCCGAAGGCGACAACCGAAGTGAAGAGAGACGCCTGCAGGAAAGCCGAGTCCATTGCGGTCGCCCGGTTCGGGTCGTCCTTCGCGAGCTCCGCGTAGGTCTTGCCAGCGGTGATCCCCATGGTGTGTTTGTTGATCACCATCGCCTGGCAGTACGCCGAGAACGGGCCGTTCACATCATCACCGGCCAAACAATCTGCGTCCGCCGACACGACGATCTTCTGATCCGCCAGCGTATTGCCGATGACCACCCATGTGACCATTCCCGCCACTGCCATGATGATTCCGACAACGATTGCCGTGAGCCCTGCAACCTTCCGCACGGTCGAACTCCAATCCCGCGGGTGCGCGCCGATGAAGCACGCGGCCGTGTTGCCTGCCCGCGCCACGGAGCGTACTGCCGTACGGAAGATTTGGGATCAATGCGGCGTGATACCCAAATCGTTCAACCACTGTTCATCCACCCGCAGCCAAACCGTTGATCAGAGTTGGTCTCAGCTGGAGTTTCTGTAGCAGGTGTCCGATCAGCCCGGCGGGGACGTGTCGGGTGTGTAGTCCGCGCTGGTGTCCGCGCCTGGTGCACCGGCAACTGTCGTTGTGCCCCAAGCCCAGTCGCGTACCGCGGGGATGTCGTCGCCGTGTTCCCGGGTGTAGCGGCGGGCCGCGGCACGGGCGTCGACCATTTCCTGGCGCAGCAGCGCGGCGTGGGAACCCAACGCCGGGACGTTGTCGATCACGTCGATGACCAGGTGGAAGCGGTCGAGATCGTTCATCATGACCATGTCGAACGGGGTTGATGTGGTCCCTTCCTCCCTGTAGCCGCGGACGTGCATGTTGGCGTGGTTGGTGCGTCGGTAGGTGAGTCGGTGCACCAGCCAGGGGTATCCGTGGAACGCGAAGATCACCGGTTTGTCCGTGGTGAACAGGGTGTCGAAGTCCCGGTGGGACAACCCATGTGGGTGTTCGCGTGTCGTCCTGTAGGCGCATGAGGTCGACGACGTTGAGAAACCTGATTCTCAGGTGCGGCAGTCGTTCCCGGAGGATGCTGACGGCGGCCAGGGCTTCGAGTGTCGGTACGTCACCGGCGCAGGCGATCACCACGTCCGGGTCGCCGCCGTCGTTGGATGCCCAGTCCCAGATCCCGAGGCCGCGTGCGCAGTGGTCACCGGCCTGGTCGGGGGTGAGCCAGTCGAAACAAGGCTGCTTACCGGCGACGATCACGTTGACGTAGTCGGTCGAGGCGAGGTTGTGCTCGATGGTGGACAGCAGGGTGTTGGTGTCCGGTGGCAGGTACACCCGGACGACCTCGGGCTTCTTGTTGATGACGTGGTCGATGAAACCTGGGTCCTGGTGGGAGAACCCGTTGTGGTCCTGTCTCCAGACATGGGAGGTGAGTAGGTAGTTCAGTGACGCGATCGGCCTGCGCCAGCCGATTTCACTGGTCACCTTGAGCCACTTGGCGTGCTGGTTGAGCATGGAGTCGACGAGGTGGATGAAGGCCTCGTAGCAGGAGAAAAGTCCGTGCCTCCCCGTGAGTAGGTAGCCTTCCAGCAGCCCCTGACAGGTGTGCTCGGACAGGATCTCCACGACTCGCCCGGATCGGGCGAGATGCTCGTCCACTGGGAGGATGTCGCCCTGCCACACCTTGTCGGTGATGGCGTAGACAGCATCCAACCGGTTGGACGCCGTCTCGTCCGGGCCGACGAGGCGGAAGTTGCCCGGGTTGTCGGTCATCACGTCCAGCAGGTACTGGCCCATCACCCTCGTCGGTTCGTGCACCGATGCGCCCGGCGCGACGACCTCGACGCCGCGTTCGCGGAAGTCCCTCAGCACCAACGGTTTCAAGAGCAGTCCACCGTTCGCGTGCGGGTTCGCGCTCATCCGGCGATCGCCGGCCGGGGCGAGGGCGCTGATCCGGGGATTGATCGTGCCGTCGCTGTCGAAGAGTTCGGCAGGTCGATACGAGGCCATCCAGTCCTGCAGCAACCTGCGGTGCTCGTCGTTGTCCCTGGTACCGGTCAACGGCACCTGATGGGACCGCCACGTCCCCTCGTACTGCAATCCGTCGATCATCCTCGGCCCGGTCCAACCCTTTGGCGTGACCATCAGGATCATCGGCCACGGTCGCCGCTCGGTCTCACCGCGTTCCCGCACACCCGACTGGATGTCCCGGATCCGTTCCAATACGACGTCCATCGTCGCAGCCATCGCCTGGTGCAGCTCCAATGGATCGTTGCCTTCGACGGTGAAAACCTCGTGCCCGTAGCCGGTCAGCAGTGCCTCGAGTTCCGCGCGGTGAATGCGGGCTGGAATGGTCGGGTTCGCGATCTTCCAGCCGTTCAGGTGCAGGATCGGCAGCACCGCACCGTCATGTAAGGGGTCGATGAATTTGTTGGCGTGCCACGAGGCTGCCAGCGGGCCGGTCTCGAACTCGCCGTCACCCACGACTGCCGCGACCACCAGGTCCGGGTTGTCGAACGCCGCGCCGTAGGCGTGCGACAGCACGTACCCCAACTCGCCACCCTCGTGGATAGACCCCGGCGTCTCGGGCGCGACGTGGCTGGGGATGCCACCGGGAAAGGAGAACTGCCGGAACAACCTTCGCAGGCCCTCCGCATCCTGGGTGATCCGCGGGTACACCTCGCTGTAGGTGCCATCCAGATAGGCGCTGGCCACCGCGGCCGGGCCGCCGTGCCCCGGACCGGCCAGGAAGATCGCATTGACATCCCGCTCCCGGATGATCCGGTTCAGATGTGCATAGATGAAGTTCAACCCCGGAGTGGTGCCCCAATGGCCGAGCAACCTCGGCTTCACGTCATCGGGGATCAAATCCCGTCGCAGCAGGGGATTGTCCAGCAGATAGATCTGTCCGACCGACAGGTAGTTCGCCGCCCGCCACCACGCATGAATGTCGTCCAACTCGGCATCACTCAACGCATTCGTCGGCGCCACCGACTGCTCGTCGTTCAGAATTTCGGTCACGTGAATTCCCCTTTTCCCGGCGGAAGGTTCGAATAGCCCGCACATGTCGCAAAGCGGCCGGTCTAACGGACCTGCGCACCCGTCGGGGCGTGTGCCTCTCGGGCAGCCGTCTGGCATCCCACAGACCGACTGAACCCTCCCAACATGGCCGATCGGGCAACATCACACCAATGCTCGGTGAACTACCCACCGGCCGTCCGCCGACGAGCACAGTCTCAACAGATCGAAGCCGCTGACCGGCCCGTGGGTTTCCGGGTGACTTCGAACCATCCACGAGAAATGAAGGAGTGCATGAAACTTCCCTAAGTTTCCGCCGAGATGCGGCGATAAGCTGCCGGTCACCGTCTATCACCAGGGAGCCACTGTGAGTCTTCGGACCCTCACCCCTGTTCACGCGACTCACGACATCCACCAAGGACCCAATGTCGTGAAGTTCGGCCAGCACGGAAGGGTTGTCGGTTCCTGGCCGAACTGGTCAAGCACGAACTACAACGTCGAATTCACTCCCGAAGGCGGCGTTCCCGGAGCTCCTGTCACGATGTCGGGACTTACGGAGAGCGACGTTCAGCCGGACTAGTTCGTCATCGGCGTCATCACTTGCGCACGGCGAAATTGAGCCGTCGTTGCTCGCCGGGCCACCTTCGCCGCAACCACCAAGCACACCTGCGTCGACCTGAGGCAGGTGGCGGCCGCAGTGGGCGGTCGGAATGGTCTGGTCAGGTTGGGGAGAACCACCACGAAACCCTCAATGGTGGGTGGCAGGTGGCCGGGCGGGTTTGGATGACCGGGTCGGCGCCACGACGGCGGGGATGAGGACGGCCGCGATCAGTCCGAGGGCGCCGATGGCGGCGAGAACCAGCAGGGCCAGGCCGTAGTCACGTTCGGGGGTGGTGGTGATCCCGGCGACCAGGATGGTGCCGGCAATGGCGGTGCCCAGGCTGGAGCCGAGGTTGGACACGCTGCGGGACAGGCCGGAGATCTCGCCTTGGAGGGTGTCACCGAAGCTGGACTGCACCACGTTCACCGATGGGGTGAGCATCAGTCCGAGGCCGAGCCCGATGAGCAGCAGACCGGGCGTGAACGCCCACACGGATGCGCTGCCGCCGGCCATGGTGACCAGCAGCACGATCCCGGCGATGGTGAGCGGGAATCCGGTGATGATCAGGGTCCGTTGGGCGAACCGGCGGGCGAGCATCCCGGCAGCGAGGGACGCGACGAGCAGACCACCGGTTTCCGCGGTGAACAGCACCCCGGTCTGGATGGCGTCGTAGCCGCGGACTACCTGCAGGTAGGCGGCGACGACGAACGACACCCCGCTCAGCATCAGCCACTGGGTGTTCTGGGTGACCATGCCCAGGTTGGAGGTGCGGTTGCGGAACAGCGCGGTGGACAGAAGCGGTTCCCGACCGCTGCGTTCCGCGGCCCGGATGCTCGCGTAGAACCAGCCCAGGACCAGGACACCGCCGGTACCCAGGGCCAGCGCAAGCCAGCCGTTGGTGTCGACGGCGAGGATCCCGGTCACCAGGAGGACCAGTCCCGAGGCCGACAGGACCGCACCTGTGGTGTCGAAGGGGCGGGTGGGGTCGGCGGGCAGGGGGTCGGTGATCCGGCGGGCCAGCAGCATGATCAGGACGATGATCAGCGCTTGGACGCCGAAGGCGGCCCGCCAGCCGAGGGTGGTGGTGATCAGGCCGCCGAGCAGTGGGCCGGCCGCGGCGCCGATCCCGCCCATGGCGCTGATCGCGCCGAAAGCTTTGGCGCGGCTGGTCGTCTGGGTGAACAGCAGGGTGGTCAGGATGTACACGGGTGGGATGAGCAGGGCGGTACCCACCCCTTCCAGGATGGAGTTCCCGATGATCAGCACGGTCAGGTTCGGTGACACCGCGCTGATCACTGCGCCGACCCCGAATAGGGCCAGACCCGCGGTGAGGCAGCGGGTCCGGCCGTACCGGTCGGTGAGTTTCCCGCCGGGGATCATCAACGCGGCCATGACCAACAGGAACAAGGTGATCGCGACCTGCACGCCCTGCACGGTGGTGCCCAGGTCGGTGCTGATGTCGTTGATCATCACGTTCATGCTGGAACCGGCGTAGCTGCACAGGAATTGGGCCAGCGCCAACGGCAGCAGCACCGCCCTGGCTGCGGATGGGGTCGAGGTTGTCCCGCTCATCCGTCACCGCCGGTCGTTCCAGGTTGGGCCACCGCCGCGTCGCATCCGACCCTGTCGATGCGCCACAGGTGCCAGTCCCAGGCAGCCAGTTCGACGTACAGCCCGTCGACCAGATCGTGGCCCGCCCGTTCGTAGGAGACTGCGTGGGTGGGGTCGGTCAACCGCCACCGCCGGCCGCGCAGGTCGCCCAGCGGGGCCCGCACCCGTCCGGTGGCCGGCCGGTCACCGAGGTTGACCACAACGAGCCACCGGGCGTCGCCGTCCCAGCACCAGGCGGCGAGGTTATCCGCTCCCGAGCCGGGCCACCCGGAGCACTCGGCGAGCTGCCACCGGCCTTCGTGGAAGGTCGGATCGGACAGGGCGTCCAATAGCGTGCGGTAGAAATCGGCCACCGCGGCGTCGGTCGGCTCGTCCGGGTACCGACCCAGGAACACCGGTAGTCGGGTGCGTCGACCAGTGAGCTGTCCGTGATGGATCAGCCGGGCTCCGGTCTGGGTAAGCGCCGTGACGGCCGCTACCGGTGCCTGCCGGGCATCGAACGCGGCGGCTGCGCGGGGCTCGTCGTGGTTTTCCACGAACCGCACCAGGTGTTCCTGGTAGGTCAGGTCCCCGGTGAGGTGTCCGCGCACCGCCGCTGCCGGTCCGTGCCGGAGCCGGTCGTAGAGCCGTTTGTCGTAGCAGAAGTCGAAACCCTGTTGTTGCAGCGCCCATTCCAGGTCCCAGTAGGCCTCGGCGAGGAACACGAACCCCGGGTGGTGGGCGCGGACCGCGGGAATGATCGAGTCCCAGTAGTCCTTGACCGGGACGGGGCCGACCCGGTCACCCCAGGTGCGGGCGAACACGTCGTTCATCGTCAACATCGCCATGTCGCAGCGCACCCCGTCGCACTGGTCGGCGATCGCACGAAGGGTGTTGATCACGGTCGCCCGGAGCTGCGGCTGGAACACGTTCAGCTGCACCACGTCCGGCCAGGCCGGAAAGAAAGGGTCCCGTCCGTTGGCGAGGACCCGGTCACCGACCTGCTGGAACGACCGCGGGTCCCCGTTCAGGTCATCCGGGGTGCCGGCGACGAACAGCTCCGGCCGGCCAATCACCCAGGGGTGGTCGGGGGCCACGTGGTTGGGCACGAAATCCAGGATCAGTCCGATCCCGCGGGCGGCCAGCGCGGCCCGGGCGGCGGCCAGACCATCGGTGCCGCCCAGCTGGTCGTCGACCAGGTAGTCCCGGATGCAGTAGGGCGAACCGACGACGTCCGCCGGTTCCCAGTCCGGCAGTGCGGTGTCGAAACCGGCGGTGAGTTCCGGGTTGTTGAGGGCGATGCCGATGCCTGCGGGGCTGCGTTGCCAGACCCCCATCATCCACACCGCGTCTACGCCGAGCGTTGCCAGCTCGTCCCAGCACCGCTCCGGCACCGAGCCCAGGGTGACGGGTCGGCCCTCGTCCCGGCTCAGCTCGGTCAGCCACGACCAAGTGTTGATCTCGTAGATGACCGGGTGGGCGGGCAGGATCGGGCCGGTCGAGGTGCCCGGTCGCCGGGCGGTCGCGGGTCCGGTGGGAGCGGTGGCCTCCGGGGTGGCGGTGCGGGTCATGCCGAGCTCGGGGTGGCCGCGGCGACGCCGTCGGCGTTGAGGGGAGCCGGCGGCGGCGGGTCGTCCGTGTCCTCCGGTTCGGCGAACAGCAGGCGCCGGCTGGACCGGGGCGGGTCGATGATCAGGTCGGCGACCAGGGCGGTCCAACCGGTCTGGTGCATGGCGCCCAGTCCGGCGCCGTTGTCGCCGTGGAAGTATTCGAAGAACAGCAGGTTGTCCCGCCATGCTGGGTCTGTCTGCAGTTTCTGCACCCCCCCGTACACGGGTCGCCGGCCGTCGGCGTCGGGCAGCCAGATGCCGATCAACCGGTCGGACAGGTCGCCGGCAATGTCCCGCAGGCTCAATCGCCGTCCGGAGCCGGTCGGATATTCCAGGGTGAAGTCCGCGCCGAGGAACTGGTCGTACTGCAGCAGTTCCCGGATGACCAGATAGTTGATCGGGAACCACACCGGGCCGCGCCAGTTCGAGTTGCCCCCGTACATGGCATTGCTGGACTCTGCGGGCTCGTACCGGATGGTCGCGTCGGGCACGCCGGGCACCGAGTAGGGGGAGCTGTGCCGTTGGGAGACCGAGCGCAGGCCGTGTGGGGACAGGAACGCGTCCTCGTCGAACAGGGTGGTCAGGATCCGGCGCAAGTGATCGGGCGGGACGACGGACAGCAGCAGCTGCCGACTCTCGCCGGTGCCGCGGATCCGCCAGTCCAATATCTGGTGGCGACCCTTGTGCTCCAGCCGGCGGGCGAATCGCTTGCGTAGACCCTGGAGTCGTTCGGCCACCGACGCCCTGATGGCGATCGCGGGCAGCGCCGGGATGACCCCGACCAGGGTCTGCACGCGGATCAGGCTGCTGGTTCCGGCGGCGTCGGTGAGCAGGTCGTAGAAGAACCCGTCGACCGGGTCGTAGCAGCCGGAGGACTCGAGCGCGTCCATGATCAACACGGTGTGTTCGGTGAACTTGACGACCATGTCCTCGTAGACCGGGTTCCGGTCGGCCAGGGTGACCGCCAGGGTGAGCATGGCGATCGAGTAGTACGCCATCCACGCGGTGCCGTCGGCCTGCTCCAACCGCATCCCCGGCGGCAGGTGTGACCGGTCGATCGGGCTGATGTTGTCCAAGCCGAGGAATCCACCGCCGAACAGGTTGTTGCCGTCCGGGTCCTGCCGGTTCAGCCACCAGGTGAAGTTCAGCAGCAGTTTCTGGAACACCCGCTCCAGGAAGTCGTAGTCCTGGGAACCGTCGATCACGAACACCCGCAGCGCCGCCAGGGCATGCACCGGCGGGTTGACGTCGTCGAAGTTCCACTCATACGCGGGTAGCGCCCCGTTCGGGTGTTGGAACCACTCCCGCAGCAGCACCAGCAGCTGGTACTTGGCGAACGCCGGATCCAGATGCGCCCACGGCACCGTGTGGAACGCCAGATCCCAGGCGGCGAACCACGGGTACTCCCACGGGTCGGGCATCGCCAGCACGTCGAACGCGTCCAGGTGCCGCCAGCCGGCGTTGCGGCCGGTCCGGTGCCCGGCGGGAGGTTCCGGCTGCCCGGGGTCGCCGTCCAGCCACCGATTCACCCGGTACGGGTACATCTGCTTGCTCCAGATCAGCCCGGCGCAGGCCTGCCGCAACACACGCATCCGTTCCGGGTCGGTGCCGGCCGGAGCCAGGGCGGTGTAGAACTCGTCGGCATCCTTTTCACGGGCAGTGATCGTCTCGTCGAATGCTTCGCCTGACCAATCGCCCCGCCGACTTCCGTTGGACAGACCCACCAATGCAGTGGGGGGTGGACGGTGCAGCCGCAACCGCACCTCCGCTGTGCCCCCGGCCGGAACGGTCAGCCGGTACCACCAGGCCGCCTTGGTACCAACGCGTTCGGGGTTGACCGTCGGTGCGCCGGAAACAACGTGATCGTTGATCCCGTCCTTGGGATAACGAGTCAGCGGGGCCGACCCGAACACCCTGCCGGTGTTCGTCTCGTTGTCGCAGAACACCGCCACGGGCTGGACGCCATCCGCGGTCGGAGCCGCATCCAGCCGATACCCGGACAGCCGCGGATGTTCCGCCACGATGCCCTCGCCATCCAGGGACAACGACGGCGGAGACTCCCCAGCGACCCGCCAGGTATTGCGGAACCACAGGGTCGGCAACACCGACAACGTCGCCTCCTCCGGACCGTGGTTCTCGATGGTGATCCGAGCGAGCACCTCGGTCGGTGACACCTTGGCGTAGGTGACATCCACCGACCAGTACCGGTTGTCGTCGAACACCCCGGTGTCCAGCAGCTCGAACTCGGGTTCGTCCCTGGACCGGCGTGCGTTCTCCTCGACCATCCACTGGTACGGGAAAGGAGCCTGGGGGTAGTGATACCGCCACCGGAGCCAGGCGTGGCTCGGCAGCGCGTCCAGATACCACCAGTAGTCCTTCACATCCTCGCCGTGGTTGCCCTGCGGACCGGTCAGGCCGAACATCCGCTCCTTCAGGATCGGGTCGACACCATTCCACAGGGCAAGCCCGAGGCACAGATCATGGTGAATGTCGGAGATCCCCGCCATGCCGTCCTCGTTCCACCGGTACGCCCGAGACCTGGCGTGATCATGCGGGAAGAAGCTCCACGCGTCGCCGCTGTCGCTGTAGTCCTCCCGCACCGTGCCCCAGGCACGTTCCGACAGATACGGGCCCCACTCGTACCAGGGGTTTGCGTCGAACAAGTCGTCCTCCGCACGACCGGTCGCCTGTGCCAGCCGGTGCTGCTCGGCGGTCTGCGATTCCATACTCGAGGACATGACGTACCTTCCGGTCGGGTGATGCTCGAAAGTGCCCACCAGTTCCTGCTTTGGCTTCGACCGTGGGCGGCCACTGACCCGGTCGTTGACCGAGGAAAGTCACCTGGTCCGATCGGTTTCTGAACCGGTCAGTTCCGCGGCTGCAATGGCGCGGACGAAGCGGACCATACGGTCATCCCTGCCGACTGCGGCGACCAGCAGTTGATCGAGAAACCAACGCCAGGCGGACGGCCGGTGAACACCTGCCGCGCAACGATTAGCCGAGCGTTACCCGGCGCTCGGCCAGCCCCGAAGCAGGAAGGCAGAGGCGTGCACGATCGATGACCAGGCTGCTTGCCAGACCCTGGGTCCGATACACCATGCGGCTGCCCGCTAGTGGGATAGCCGATCAACACCGTCGCCACGCCGACCATGATGAGAAACCCGGTCACGCTGATGATCACGCCAAACAGAGGATCGTTGACGTTGTCACCAGCCCACGACCAGTAGGACCGCTCCGACGAGAAACGCTGCGACGGACGTGATCGCCCGATGCCGCCGGAGGCGGTCGATGGTTTGCCCGGCAGCGAACCTCGGGTCGTCTCGGTAGAGGGCGCGCTCGATCTCGTCGGGCCTGCGTTGATCGTCCTCGGAGAGCGGCATGCTGGATCCTCTCGCAGCGGACGGTACCGAACAACGGTCGACGACAGACCTCTCTGGGCGGTGTTGAACTCCATTCGGTCCCGGGGGCTGCAAAGGAAACAGCCTTCCCGGATCAGGCACATGACACGGCGGGTTCGCTGCAGGCAGGGCTCTGACCGCTGTCGGCCGATGCCAACGTTTAGGTGGCGAGGGCCTTCGACTTGAGCTGCTCGAACTCTGCCTGCGTGATCGCGCCGCTATCCAGGAGACCCTTCGCCGATGCGATCTGATCGGAGGCACCCGTGGATGAGTTGCCGGCCACCGACTTGATGTACTCGGCCTGGGCCCGCTGCATCTGGATGGCCTGGTCCAGTTGGCGCTCCTGCATGCCCCGCCCACGAGCGATCAGGTACACCAGGATGCCCAGCCAGGGAACGAAGATCACGAACAGCACCCAGATTGTCCTAGCCACACCGCCCAGGTCCTTGCTGCGGAAGATGTCCCCGAAGATCCAGAAAAGGCACATGAACCAGGCGAAGAACAGGAAGATCTCGAAAAGTGCCAGAAGGAATGAGCCGTTATCGTTGAACATCAATCAGCCTTTCGGTAGGGACAATACGTTGGCCCATGGGGGCGCACGCCGAGCTGATGGTCCTGCCGCATCAAGGCATCCACAGATGCGGTGAGAGCCGGGTGGGAACTGCAGGTCGTCACCATTCCACACAACACTCCACTGACAACACCGACAGTCGAACTGCTGTGACGCGGTCCATTCAGCCGGACTTTTCTCTGACGGTTTGCCCAATCCGGGAGTCCATTCGCGGGAATTCATTGGCACACCCGGCGCCGGTTTGTCACCGGGCCGAGTGTATGAACAGCATCCCCCTTGCCTGCGGCGACCGGCCAGTGAACATTGAGTGAACGGGGCCTGACAGAGCGCCTGTCGCTCGTGCTCGCGAGCGGATCCCTGGACCGGCCCTGCGGGGGTGGTTGTACCGCTCGTTGATCGACCTGCGGTCGGTGGTGGCACCATGCGAGTGCACGGCGTCGGGTTTGACGCTCGGTTCGATGTGAAGGGGTCGCAGTGATGGCAGGGGACGGCAGTCAGAGCAATGCGGAATCTGAGGTGTCGGTCACCGCGGCCGCGGTCACCGACGGTGCGTACACGCTGTTTGTCGCGGACTTCGACGACACCGACACCGCATGGGCGGCGTATCAGGAACTCCAGTCGCTGGAGGACGGCGTCAGCGTTGCGATCGATGGTGTGGTTGTGGTCAAACGTGACGCTGACGGCGCGGTGGAGGTGCAGCAGGCCACTGACCACAGCACCAGATCGGGCCTGACATGGGGGTTGGTCGGCGGGGTCGTGCTGGGGGTGATCTTCCCGCCGTCGATCATCGGCAGTGCAGCCGTGCTGGGCGCGGCCGGCGCGGCGGGCGGGAAGCTTCGAGAGCGTCACCATCGCAAGGAACTGGCCGAACAACTTGAGACCGCGATTGCTCCGGGGCATTCGGGGCTCGTGGCGTTGGTCTCCGATCCGAGTGCGGTGAAGATCCGTAAGGCACTCGGGCGGGCCAACGCGATTGTCGAGTCGGCGGTCGATGACGTGACCGCCCGCAACATCAAGGCGGCCGCGAAGGACGCCGAGTCCACCGAAACAGATCCCCCGGCTCAACCCTGACCCGGTTCCGAGAGTGACTGCGCGGGTGACGCGCGCCGGCCTGCCATGATGACGTCATGCCGGACGCCGCTGCTGCCCATGAGGTTCGGGAGCTGAATGAGGTCGTCGAACGACTCCGTGAACAGTTCCCGGAGGTCGAGGAGGAGAAGGTGCGTTCGGTGGTGACAAAGGCTCATGAGGGGTTCGCCGGCCACCCGATCCGGGACTTCGTGCCAGTCTTCGTCGAGCGGGTCGCGCGGGACGAGCTGAGCAAGGACAACCCAGGACCACCCGACAACGGCTGATCCCGGGCCGACATCGGTGTCCTCGCCCGCGACACCTTTGTGGATCACGGGTGATCATTTCCGGCGGCCGCTCGGTCGAAATCGGCGTCAGCCAACCCAGAAATCGCAACCTCGATCAGGGGGTGCCGTTCAGGTCGTGTTCACGTTGTCGTCATCGGTTGGTTGGCTGCGGGTAGCAGGGTCACTGGGCGCCAGCCACTTCACCTGGAGGATCAATGCCACTGAACCGTCGTCAAATGCTTTCTGGGACGGCCCTGACCGGTGCCGCGGTGCTCACGGCCTCTAGTGGGTTGCTGGCCCCGGTCGCCGCCGCAGCGACGGTCCCGTCCGCGGGGACGCGGACGCAGTCCGTATCGCCGCGCGGGGTACCGGTCCCCGGTGCTTGGATCGTGCGAGGACGGCGAGCGGTGGGGTGTGCCCACCGGGATCACTCCGCCGGCCCGGCCCCTATCTCGTCGGTTCTGGCTCGTTCCGCATGCCGTTGATCACCGAGCGCATGATCCTTGATCGAGCGGAGCGCGGCAGACTCCACAAAGCGTAGGTGCGGGTCTTTGTGCCAACACCCGGGATCAGCGTCGCCCGTCGCCCGAGTGCGGCAAGGGCCTGCCGCGCAACGCCTTCCGGTTCTGCCGCCGCCCGCATCGTCATTCCCGCGCGCACCGCGAACCCACTGCGTACCGGTCCTGGCGCAACGGCAAGGACGTGAACTCCGTCATCGGACAGTTCGGCGTGCAGCCCTTCAGCAAAAACCTGTACGTACGCCTTAGTGGCGGCGTAGTTCGCCTGTAAGGGTGTGCCCTGCCAGCCCACGATGGAACTGAACAGGACCAGACCGCCGCGTCCCCGGGCGACCAGTCGCCGGGCGAACAGGTGCGCAAGGGCCATCACCGCGGACACGTTGACCGCGATCATGTCGAGCTCGGTGTTCAGGTCCGACTGCACGAACTCGCCGACCGACCCGAACCCGGCAGCCATCACCGCAAGGCCGATATCCAGATGCGCAGTCCGTTTGACAATCCGCTCGACAGCCGCTGGCTCAGCGAGATCCTCCGCCAAGCAGAGCGTTTCGACTTCGAATTGGTTGGACAACGATTTCGCAACGGTGTCCAGCTCCGCTGGCCGGCGGGCGACAAGGACCAGATTGAAGCCCGCTCGACCGAGCTCGACCGCAATGGCCCGGCCGATGCCCTCGGTCGCGCCGGTGACGAACCCCCACGGCCCGTAGTCGTGGAGTTGCGTTGGGCTGGTGATCACCGGTGCCACCCTTCAACCTTGTGTTAGCACTGTCAACATCGGCAGCGTGCCACTCCCTAGTTAGCGGTGTCAACATGCGACCATGGGCGGGTGACAGGAGACGCAGACAGGGGCGATGGGCGGCGCAAGGGCGGCCTCCGCGAGGACCTGCTGCGCCACGGCGTTGAGATCGCCAGGACGGGCGGGCCCGATGTGGTATCGATCCGAGAGGTCCAGCGCCGGTCGGGTGTCAGCAATTCAGCGGCGTACCGGCACTATGCCGATCGGGACGCGCTGCTGGCCGCGATCGCCGACGTCGCGGCCGCTGAACTCACACATCGCATGCGTAAAGCCCAAGGGCAGGTCGACGAGGACCTGCCGCCGGCAGAAGGGGCACGTGCACGACTGCGCGCGACGGGTGCCGCCTACCTGGAATTCGCGATCGATGAGCCCGGCTGGTTCGCAGTGGCCTTCCGTACCGAACGGGCGACGACGAATCGAGCCGACTCCTCGGCCGGAGAGGGCAAGGAGTCGGACCCTTTTCGCCTACTCGGGTGCTGTTTGGACGACATGGTGCGGGCCGGCACGCTGGACGCGGGTCGACGCCCGAACAGCGACATTGCCGCCTGGTCCGCGGTGCACGGCCTGGCAACCCTGCTCAACGAGGGGCATCTCGGTCACCTTGGAATCGAACAGCGGCAAGCAGTGATCGACAGGCTGCTCGAGATTGTCGAGATGGGCATGCGCTGACCCGTGTCATGCCAGGCGTTGTGGGTGCAGCCGCCCCTCGTGTTGGCCAATAGCGACCGCACAATATCGGGCGGGCTCCAGAGCCTGCTGTCGACGGTCAGGCGGCGGAGCCGTCGCCGCGGGCTGTGTCCAGGTCGGGGAGGGGTTTGGTGCAGATGCGGTGCGCCTGGGGGCGGGGTAGGCCGAACATCCGTAGCAGGTCCTCGGTCACCTGGTCGGTGGTCCGTTCGACGTCGCGGTCTGGCTGGTCGTGGAGCAGTTGGCCGAGGGCGTGGAGCGCCCCGGCGGCGATGGTGACCGCGATGTCGACATCGGTCACGTCGAATCGGCCGGCGTCGACGGCGGCGGTGATGTCACGTCGAGCGCGGGGTGCCAGGCCGTCGTCGGCGCTGAGCAGGCGGGGAATGTTGTTGAGCAGGACGCGGCTGAGTTCGGGTTCGCTCCGGTGGAGGCGCCCGGTGAGCCGGAAGCTGCCAGCGAACACTTCGGCGGGGTCCTCGATGCCGGCGGTGACGTGGTCGAGCTGTTCGCCGTAGGCGTCTATCACGGCCTCGTAGGCGGCCTCGTAGAGCTGCTCCTTGCTCTCGAAGTGGTTGTAGAACGACCCCATGCCCACGTCGGCTGCCTGAGTGATCTCCAGGATCGGCACGTTCGTCCGGCCTTGTGCGATGAGGGTCTGCGCCGCCCGGATGAGGGCCGCTCGGGTCCGGGCCTTGCGCCGGTCCAGCCGGTTCTCCGTCGGACCCGGTGTTTCGCTCCTGGTTGATTAGAGCGCACCTGTGGTGGTGTTCCGGAGTTGGTTCGCGATGGTATGGATGAATTCGATGGATTCGTTCTGTGCGAGGGCGATCTCGGTGAGCAACTCGAAATCCCTTGCGTACCGGTCGACCTCGGGTGCGGCGTCGACGAAGAAGATTCGTGTTCTGTTTTCCAGGTAGACAACGTCGGGGGCGCCGGTGGCCCTGGATTCCAGCACGGAGAATGACCCGGCGCTGACCGGTGGGATCCCGGCTGTGTAGGGCAGCACCTGGATTGTGACGTCGGGCCATCCAGCGACGGTGATGAGGTGGTCGAGTTGGCCGAGCATGATGGTGTCACCGTCGGGCGAGGTGGCCGGCGCGGCCGACCGGCGGAGCACGGCCTCATCGATGACGGCCCTGAGGGCAAGGCCTGGGTGCGGGTCGCGGGGTTGGATGACCGATTGCCGTCGGACGCAGATCCGCACCCGCCGGTCCGCCTCCTGCGCCGATGGTGCCTGCCAGGTGGCCATGACCACTTGGCGGACGTATTCCGGTGTCATCAGCAGCGGGTGCGGCACGACGGCGCAGTAACACGACAGGGCTTGCGAACCCGCTTCCAGTCGTAGAAGGCCGGAGTACCCGGCGGACAGTGAGTCGGCGTAGGCGTCCCACCAGCCGCGGGTCCGGGCGGCCGGCGCCAGCCGGCGCAGGTATCGGGCCTGCTCGTCCGGGACTTGATAAAGGTCCAGTAGCCGGTCGAGGTCGGTCGGGCTGATCCCGATCCGGCCGGTCTCGATCCGGGAGACCTTGGACGCCGACCAGCCCAGGATGCGGGCGGTTTCGCTGCCCGGCAGTTGCGCGCCGATCCGGGCCTCTCGAAGTTCCCGGGCCAGTTGCCGTTCCCGGACCGATGGTGTGTCGGGTTGGGTCGTCATCCAGCACCACCGAAGGACTCCAGCCGAGGAGAAACTGGACATTTGCTGTGCGAGGTGCTCTGCAATATTGCAATCACCCTTCCATTGTAGGAGTGATGGGCGTCACAATCGATGCAGGATCGCGGATGACGCGCATCCCTATCGCCGCAGAAGGGGGAGACGGTAATGAAGTCACATCCCCGCTGCTCGTTCGGTAGTCACTCAAGGTTGGTTGCCGAATCATCGCAGGACCTCCTCACGACGGGGTCCTCGCCTTCGGCCCGCTGATCTATCAGCGCCTGGCCGCGCAGTCCCGCACCACCGTTCCCACCCCGATGTATGTGGACGATCGCCGCTACCCCGGGGTTTCTCAGCGTCCCCTTCATGAACAGGAGATCCACCGACCCCGAGGAGTACCTGAAATGTTTCCTCACCCGGAAGACCTGCACCGCTTGCACCAACAGCAGCACGCGGAATTGATCAGGCATCACACACTGTTACGACAGGCCCGCGGGGCCAACCCACCGACCCATCGACTGCGCGAGATCGGTCTTCAAATCAGCACTTTCGTCCTGTCCGGGCGTTGGTGGAAGGGCATTACGGCGCTGTTCACCCACCACAACCACCCGGACCGAACCTTCACAACCGCGGTGCGCAAAGGCGCGCTGCCGGCCATCACACCGTCCACGTTCCCGCTCGGCTCACCCGCGAGTGCTCTCGCTGATTCGGCAGCCGAATCGACGCGGAGGTGACGGCACATGGAGATGCTTGTGGTGCTCGGACTTTTCGTGGTGCTGGCCGTTCTCGGCCCTGTGATCGGAGCGGACAGCCGGGTTCCGGGAGGGTGGAGACCCACCGAACCCGGCGGCAAGATCTGGCCCGACCCGCAGCGCGAACCCGATCGCCCGTCTAAAACACCTCCGCGGCAAAGCCTTTCGGACCATCGGTAGCGCAAGTCACTTCACGTCTCACACGCAGAAGGAGCCGACGTTGATACCAGCATCCGGGACCGGCACGTCCGGCAGACGCAGCAGCAAGGTGCCGATCATCGCGGCGATCGTTGCCGGTGTGTTGTTGATCGTGGGGATCCGGTATTTCACCACCCGGAGTGACGACCCCGCTCCGGGCACGGATGTCGCAGCGACCGACGGTCAGACCGCGGTGCAGCCACCCCGGGAGGGCTGCACCACGGTGAACATCGCAGCATCCAGCGAGAAGGCCGCGTTGATGGGGCAGATCGCGAACTCCTACCGCGATTCGGGTCGGACCGTCGACGGCAAGTGCTTCGACGTTGCCGTCACCTCCGCCGCCTCCGGCACCGCGGAGGCGAATCTCGCGGCCGGCTGGGACGACACCCTGAACGGCCCGTCGCCGGATGTCTGGACGCCGGCCGCGTCGACCTGGGTCAGCCTGCTGCAAAGTGACTTGACGGCCAAGGACAAGCCGAACATCGTCCCTGCCACCGCCTCGGAATCCGTGACGTCGACACCGTTGGTGCTGGCCATGCCGGAGCCGATGGCGAAGGCGTTGGGCTGGCCGGACACCCCGATCGGCTGGGCCGACGTGCTGGCCCTGGCCACCGATCCGCAGGGCTGGGCATCCAAGGGACACCCGGAGTGGGGCAAGTTCACCCTGGGCAAGACGAACCCGACCGTGTCCACCTCGGGACTTGCCGCGACGATCGGCACCCTGGTCGCGGCGACCGGGACATCATCGGACCTGACCCAGGCGGCACTGCAGAAACCCGAGGTGCAGCAGTACCTGAAGGACGTGGAGAGTTCGGTCGTGCACTACGGCGACACCACGCTGACCTACCTGGCGAATCTGCAGCGCGCCGACGACGCCGGTGCCGCGCTCGGCTACCTTTCCGCTGCGGCGGTCGAGGAAAAGAGCGTGCTCGACTACAACGCCGGGAACCCGAGCGGCGACCCGAAGACCCTGGGCGAGCATGCCGCGCCGAAGGTGCCGCTGGTGGCGGTGTACCCGAAGGAGGGCACGCTGTACAGCGACAGCCCCTACGTCATTCTCGATGCGCCCTGGGCATCGGCCGACAAGAAGGCCGGCGCGAAGGACTTCCTGGAGTACCTGCAGCTCCCCGAACAGCAGAAGGTCTTCACCGACAGCTTTTTCCGAACCGCCGACCATGCGCCCGGCGACCCGATCACCACCAGCCCGTACCTGATCGCCGACGGGGTGACGATCGCGTTGAACCCACCGAGCCCGGATGTGTTGCGCGATGTCCGGTCGCTGTGGGCGGAGGTCCGCAAGAGCGCGCGGGTGTTGGTGTTGATGGACGTCTCCGGATCCATGGCCAGCGACTCCGGGTCGGGCGGCAAATCCAAACTCGACCTGGCCAAATCGGCCGCTACCACCGCCCTCGACCAGCTGGTCGACACCGACCAGGTCGGGTTCTCGGTGTTCACCACCGATCTGCCGACACCGAACACCATCACCGCGGATCTGGTCGACGTCGGGCCGCTGAGCGCGACCCGGCAGCCGATCAACGATGCGATCGCCCAACTCACCCCCATGAACGGAACACCGCTCTACGCGGCCACCCAACTCGCCGACGAAACAATGAACGCCAGCCGGGATCCCTCGCTGATCAACGCCGTCGTGGTGCTCACCGACGGGCGCAACGAATACACCGACAACGATCTCAACGGACTGATCAGCCAATTACAGGTCCACGCCCGGGAGAACGGGGTCCGCGTCTTCACCATCGCCTACGGGCCCGACGCCGACCTGGACACGCTGCAGCAGATCTCCGATGCATCTCAGGCGGCCGCCTACGACGCCCGTAACCCAGCGACGATCGACAAGGTCTTCGCCGACGTCCTGTCCAACTTCTAACCCGCCATGCGTCCTTCACCATTTCACCGGCCCGGTACCTCCCGAGGCCCGGGCCCGTTCGGGACCCGGACGCTCCGGGACCCCTGGAGCCTGGTCGTCGCCGGCGTCGGTGCCGGCGCGGCCTGGGCGATCGGCCTACCAGTAGGGGCCGCGGGCCTCGTGGGCGCCGGAATGTTCGGCGTCGCAACGGTTGTCAGCACGGTCTGTGGACCCACCAATGATGTAGCCTCATCCGAACCGGCTCCGAAACCGCTGCGGGCAGGCACAGTGCAGGCCAACCTGGTCAACACCGTGCATGACTACCGGGTCAGTCTCGAACTGCTCCAACAAGCCCGACCCGCTCAGGCCGTCGCGGCCGCGGGGGTCCAGGCCACCGAGGCCGCCCGTACGGCGGAAACGGTGGCCACCCGGGTCGCCCGCGCCCTCGATGGGATCGACGACGCCGTCACCCGGGCCGACCGCATCGCCCGGCAAATGGCCGGTCCGACGCAGGTGCAGGAATCGGTCCAGCGTATGAAGCAGCAACGCCGTGACCTGCTCACCGGCCTGACCGCGGCGGTCGACGAGATCGGTGAGATCTACGCAAAGCTCCTCGAGTTGTCCACCACCACCGACCTTCTCGGCATGCACACCGACGAGTTCACCGGAGCCACCCAGGTCAGCCAGTCATTGGACGTCATCCGTGGAGTGTTCGCCGACCTCGATGCGTTAGATCGGTCGGTCCGCAGCGACAGCTCCCGCGACCAAGCATGACAACAATCAAAACGGTCCCGAGTACACACCCCGCCCAGCAGCCGGCGGAACTGGTGTTCAGGTGTCGGCGCACGTCCGTGTCCGGGGTCACGACAGCGGCGTCGGCGATTTGCTGAATGCTTCGGGTCCGCCCGGTCTCAGGATATTCCGGGGTGTCCGGGTTGTTTGCCGGAGGTTGTCAGGGTCCATCGCTTGCCCATGGCTGTTGCGCTGGCGCCGATGTGGTCTTTCCGCTACCCCCGAGGGCCTGGTGACCTCATGTTCGGCCGACCTGCTGTTGCGGATAAGCCAGCGAATTATTGATGGAAGGTGACTCCGCTGGCGATCGCCACGGCGATGATCGCGGCAGCGACAAAGTCGACGCTCATGCAGAACGGGGGCCACCACTGCGTGTTGGCAACGAAGTGGCTGCGGTGCTGCCATAGGTCCTTTATCCCGTGGCCGACGAAGCCGATGACGATCAGCCACGCCGACCCGGTGACGCCTGCCGCGGCGAGCACCACGAATGCGCCTGCGACGGTGGTCTCGACGGCGATGACGGCCGGGCGACCGTCGGCGACGGCGAAACCGATGTACACCGCTGCGATCAGGGCGATCGACATGCCGTAGACGGTCGCTGCGTCGAGCCACCAGAGGCCCAGTGGTGCGGCGGCTTGGAGGACGCCCCAGAGGACTCCCCAGATGAGCGGTGCGCGGCCATCCGCGAAGAGTTTTTGCAGTGCCGATAGAGGCGGCGTCGCGGCCGCCGCGCCCAGGTTCTCTTCCAAGCGCATCGTTCGCCCGGGGGACGTCGGTCCAGGGTCCGGTAACGGTCTCCGACGATCGCGTCCATCGTTGGGTTCCCCCATCGGTAGGTGGTTCCTGTCGGTCGTCGCGACGTTCCGGGCGTCATCCCTCATGATCATTTCCTTCCGACGGATCAGTTGTCCTCTTGCTTGAGAGGTGCTCGTCCAGCACGGGGCGACACCGGCTGGCAGCCCGGTCACTTCAGGGCCGCGCCGGTCCGGGCGGCGTCCACAACCTGGGTGATTGCCTGACTGGAGACGGCGGCGGCGGCTTGGTTGTCGAGCAGGGATTGGTGGCTGGCGCCGGCGACGACCAGGTGGACGCTGTTGTTCGACAGTTGGGCCAGCTCGGTTTGCGTTGTCAGCCAATTGGTTTGGGTGTCCACCGGCGCGGTGAGCACATATAGGGGAAGGTCACCGAGGTCGGTGACTGCCCGCGCCTGGGCCATCATGGTCGGGACCATCGCGAGCTCGTCGCGCTGGCTGCGGGCATGCGCGGCGGTGGATGAGTCGGCGCGTACCTGGCTCTCAGCCTGGGCGGGCAGTTCGGCGGCGTTCACACCGTTGACCAGCTGGGTGAGGCCGAGGCGGGCCAGGCCGGGGAACAACCCGGTTGCGGTGGTCAACATGTCGTAGATCCCGGGGTAATCCGGTAGTGAGGTGAACGCGGTGGGTGGGGTGGTGTCCAGCAGCACCATCCCGGCTACCTGCTGGGGATACCGGGCGGCGTAGTCCAGCACGTACAGCCCGCCCAGGGAGTGTCCGACCGTGACCAGCGGGCCGGTGACACCCCCGCGTTCCAGCAGGGTGTGCAGGTCGGTGGCGAGCTGGTCGCCGTCCTGCGGGGTAGGGGAGGGGTCGCTGCGGCCGCGGCCGGCCCGGTCGTACACGCAGACCCGGGTGTGCGCGGCGACAGCGGGTTCAATCCATCCCCAGGCTGCGGAGGTTCCCCCAAGGCCGGGTTCCAGAATGACGGTGGGTTCGCCGGATCCGGTGCAGGACAGGTATAGCCGGTGGCCGCCCACGTCGATGAGCTGCCCGGGGAGCGTTTCGGCGGACGCCTGGTCGATGGACTGAGAGACGGTGTGAAACCCTCCGCCAACCGCGGCGAGTGCGGTGACCGCGATGACCGGGTAGAGCATCCACCGGCCGCCGCGGCGCGGCAGTTGCCGGCGGATCTGGATGGTGATCCAGACCAGCAGGCCCAGCAGAGCGGGCGGCCACACCCAACCAAGGGCGTCCATGGTGGCGCTGCTGGGGGTGAAGACGAGCAGCGCGGCACCGCCAACACCCATCACGGCGGCGGGAACGGCGGCCCAGCACTGCGGGTGGTCGGTCAAGAACACCGACAGCACCAACAGCAGCGCCCACCCCGCGGCGAAACCAAGTAGCACCAACGCATCGATGACCGGCTCGGTCCCACCAGCCGACACGACCACACCGACCGCAGCGGCGGCGAGCCCGACGAACAAACTCAGGGCGACGACGACCCGCATCGGCCACCGGATGTGCCGCCGGTGTGTTGGGCCCGCAGTACCGGTCGTCATGGAGGAACTGATGGTTGGCACCGACGCGGCATCGTTGCGGTCGGTGGCGGACTCCGGTGGCGGTACAAGGGCTTCTTGAATGCTGCTGTGGTGCAGTGACATCACGGGTCTCCTGACCTGGAAGCGGATGGCTTGAGTCTTGGCCGACACGGGTTCCGGTCGCGCCGGTGAAATCACCGGGTTCGGCCGCGAGCGAGGTTCGCCAATCAGATAGCCGGCACCGCGGTGGGTGTGGCAGCCATGTGGTCGGCGATGTGCGCGGCGTCGTCGCCGACGAAACCGAGCAGCGCCGATCCCCTGGTGTGCTGCCAAGGCAGGCCAAGGAAGTACAGGCCGGGGACGGGACTGACCCCGCGCTGGTGGACCGGTGCGCCGGCAGGGTCGGTGGCACCGGTGATGTCGATGAAGGAGTAATCGGAGCGGTATCCGGTGGCCCACACGATGACCGCCGGGGTGGTCGTGGCGCCGTCGGCGAAGATCACCGTGGTGCCGTCGGCGGTGGTAACCCGGGGGCGCACGGTGACACCGGCCATGGCCAGCCGCCGGGTGCTGATCCCGATGACCAGCTCACCGCTGTTCCGGAATCGCCGTCCCAACCGGGACTGCGCGGGTGCGGTGAACAATCCCGTCGCGGTGAGCCACCAGAACAGGTCCCGGCCCAGAATCCGTTGCGGCAGTGACCGTGTGGCGGATCCACTCGCGATAGTGACGGGCCGGGTTCGGTGCAGTTCTGCGGCGATCTGTACACCGGAGTTGGCGGCGCCGACTACCAGGACCGGCCCGTCGGCGAGCTGTTCGGGGTTGCGGTACGCCGAGCTGTGCAGCTGCACAATGTCCGGGCCGATTGCGTCTGCGACCGCCGGGATCACCGGGTTTTGGAACGGCCCGGTGGCCACCACAACCTCGGCGGCATGGAAGGTCTCACCTTCGGTGTGGACGGAGAATCCGGCTCCTTCCTGGGTCACCCTGGTGACCCGGGTGTCGTGGCGGATCGGCAACCCGAAAGTCGTGGCGTAGCGGTGGAGGTACTGCGCGACAGCGTCTTTCGTGGGGTAACTGTCCGGGTCGCCGGGGAACGGCAGGCCCGGCAGCCCGGAGTATCGGCCCGCCGTGAACAGGGTGAGGGAGTCCCACCGTGACCGCCAGACGTGCCCGGTGTCCGGGCCGGCGTCCACGATCAGGAATGAGCGGCCGCGTTGCTGCAGTTGTCGTCCGATCGCCAGGCCGGACTGGCCGCCACCGATCACGACAACGTCGAAGACTGAGTCATTTGCCTGCTGCTGGTATCCGTTAGTGGTTGTCACGGTGGGCTCCTATGGGCGGTGGGTATCTGTCATGAATGTTGGGCTGGAACAGGTGTCGTCGCGCCGGTGAAGAGACGGGTTCAGCGGCGCCGGCCGTACGCCGCCGGTGCCCAACCATCGGCCGGGGAACTGCAGGTCGCGAGCCGTCGGCCGCTGTGGTGCCTGGTGTGGGCGGCGGTGTACTCGGCGTGGCGGCGCAACATCGCCAACAGCATGGCCGGCAGCATCAAAAGATGACCGAGTTGGAACAGGCCGCCGGCGGTGATCAGCCCGGTCCAGTAGGGCACAAACAGGATGATGAACGGCGCGTACATCGCCGCGCTCATCTCGACGATGCCTGGCCAGGCGTGCCGCCGGACGGCCATCAAGGCCGTCATCCCAATGGTCATGTTGGTGGCCATCACCAGAGCGTGGAGTTCGACCCCATCGACGGTCGGCCACAGTGGCCCCAGAACAAACATGCCGAGCACCATGGTGGCCAGCATTTCCAGGAAATGCCGAATGAACCGCCAGGTGGGGGCGGCGCGAGATGTGTTCACGAGCAAACTCCAGTTTCATGTCGGTTGAGGTAGGACGGAGGACGAACTGCCGACGGGAAATCAGGACACACCGGGGCGAACGTTCATAGCAGATCCCCCCGGGGGGAACCGGGTTGCTGCCCGGCCTGGGTCGAAGTGACAGCGATCAGGAACAGTTCTCCACGTGGGGCGGCGTGCCGATCGAGCTCAACTGGCCAGTTCTTGAGCCGATGGCCAGGACGTCCTGGGGTGTCCGTCGGGGCCGCTCATCCGGATCAGTGCGTCGCGCTCGCGGTCGCCGAATCGATCGCGGGGTCGACGTGGAAGTTGAACATCATGCCGCTCTCGTGGTGTTCGGCGATGTGGCAGTGCGCCATCCACACACCGGGATTGGTAACGTCCAGCAGGATGTCGACGGTTTCACCCCGTCGCACGAGCACGGTGTCTTTCCACACCAGGTTCGGCTCGACGGAGTCGTCGCGGCTCAGGATCAGGAATCGGCCGGCGCCGTGCACGTGGAACGGGTGGTGCATCGGGTGGTCGGAATCCATCTCGTTGACCAGCCGGATCTTCACCTGATCGCCGACCCGGAACCGCCAGTCGATGCCGTGGTTCCGCTCCCCGGTGTCCCTGTCAAGAAGGATCCACCGCATGTTCGCCGGGGTGGTCATCCGGTTCACCTCGACCATGTCGTCCTCCCACTCGATGCCCTCCCCAGCCGGTGCATGACCAGCGGGGTGATGTGCGGTCGGGGCGGCGTGACTGTCGTGGGCTGCGTGGTCCTGGTGATCGCCATGACCGGTGCTCGAACCGACCAGGTGCGCAGGCAACAGTTTCATCCCGCAGTCCGGGCACCGGGCGGGTTCGGTGCTGGTCACCTCGGGGTGCATCGGACAGGCATATCCGGCCGTGGGTGCCGCGGTCGGGAGCAGTTTCATCCCGCAGTTCGGGCACCGGGCGGGTTCGGTGCTGGTCACCTCCGGGTGCATCGGGCAGACGTAGATCACCGCAGCACCAGGTTCTATGTCGGGGGCGTCCATGTCCATCTCGGCGACGAACGCGACCGTCTTGGCCGGGGCGGTGTCGAGCATCGGGGTGATCCGGTCGCGTTCGGCGACCATGTCCGCGTTGATCCGCAACGTGTCGAATTCATCGGTCAGGTCAGGTGTGACCTGCTCTGCAGTGACGGTGATCTCGGCCAGCGGGTAGACCCGGTCGGGGGTGTGGTGTTCCATCCTCACGGCGCCGGGTGCGGTGAACTGCACGTCGACGACGATCCGTTCGGAGGGGGCCAGGACGACCGAATCGGACGAACTGTTCGTGTTCGTAGCGGCCGCTGTCCCCGCCGACGAGTTTCATCCGGGCATGCGGGATCGCGACGTTGAAGACCCGGGTGTTCGCGGTGTTCACCAGGTAGAAGCGAACGACCTCACCGGCACGGGCGGCCAGTTGCAGATCCGGCTCGCCATTGACGAGGAGCACGTCACCGAACCGGCCCATCGCGGTGTGCGTGGTCTGGGTCCGGCTGAACGGGGCGACAGCACCGTCAGTGAGCAGGATGTCGTCCAGGGTGAGGGTGATCTCCCGGTTCACCGGCGGCCAGTAGGCGGGGTCGGTGGGTTCGACAACGATGGTGCCGTAGAGGCCCATTTCCTGGCCGTAATCCTGCCGGATGTGCGGGTGGTACCAGTACACGCCGGGGTCGGGGAAGGAGATCCGGTACTCGAAGGCGCCGCCCGTCTCGATGGGGTCCTGGGTGTGGTGGGTGCCGTCGAACCGGTTGTCCAGCCGCAGCCCGTGCCAGTGCACGGTGGTCTCCAGGTCCCCGTCGTTGGCGGCGTTCACCACCACCTCGGTGCCCTGCCGCACGCGGAGCGTGGGTCCGGGGATGGACCCGTTGTAGGCCAGCATCCGGACCGTGGCATCACCGATCTGCTTGGTCACCGGCGCGACGCGCAAGTCGTAGACGGCACCGTCGGTCAGCTGGACGGTCGGGGTGGGAACGCTGGCGGGAAGGCCGGTGATGTCGGTGCTGAACGCATCCTGCCCGGCTGATTCGTGCCCGACCGTGTTGGGTGCAGGGCCGGTCGGAGCATGGTGTTCGGTCACCGAGGTGGCGGTCATCATGGTGTTCCTTTCCTGGGGTGCCAGCCGGTCGGCGGCACCGAGAGGTGCGTGCGGGAACCGTTCGTGTGGAAGGCATTTCGTTCTTCCGGAAGACCGGTCTGGAGTCGGATGAGGATGGGCTACTCGGGCACTCTGTGATGTCCGAGCCGTACGCCGCTGCGGGCGGGCACTAAATCGGCCAGGACCAGGTCGAGCCGTTCAACGAATTCGGTTTCGCCTTCCGTCATAGGCTTCCGGGCATCGGATGCCTACAGCTGGCGGGACTGGCGGGACCTCGTTTCCCACCTCGGTGGCCGGGCATCGGCCGCCGCACCAATGGCGGGGTGACTGCGAGTGAATCGGGGAACGCTAGCTGGTGGGCATGTCATCAGTCTTCGGCGCAACGGGGTGCCATCGCGCCGGTGAAACCACCGGGTTAGGGGTGGGTTAGGGGCGAACATCCCCGTCACCGCTGGAACGCTCCCCCTGCTCCGCCATCGGCATCCGGGCATCGGCTGCGGTGGTGATGGCGGATCTGCGGGACCTTTGCCCTCACCGCGGCGGCCGGGCATCGGCCGCCGCACCAGTTGGCGGGGACTTCAGGGTGATCGTGGGGATCTGGTGGTGCTGTGTTCCACCGTGGCGTGCCGTCCTGTCCGGGCGCTGCCCAGGTGCTGCCTTCATCGGTGCGAGGTGGGCGTGCGGGGACAGCGGGACGACAGCGTTCGCGCGGAGGCTCTCGGCATTCGACGGTTGGCACGGGAGGGCATCGATGGAAGTCACCATGTGGGTGCCGGGTCTGACGTGCCGACACGCCGTCCGTGTCGTGTCCGCCCGGCTGCGGGATGTTCCCGGCGTGCAGTCCGTAGAGGTGGACGCACCGGCCGGGTTGGTGGTGGTCCGCGGCCCGGTCGACGCCCGGGAGGTCCGCGCTGCGTTGGTGGCGGCCGGTTACCCGCCTGAACCTTTCAGTGGTTGACCCGGCGGGCGGTTTCACCTGGCGGGTCGGCCGTTTCGGCCAGCGCTCGGTCCGCCGCGGTGGCTGTCGCGGCGTCTGCGACCGCTTCGCTCGGCGTGGCCGGACGATCGTAGGTGGCGCGGACCGCTGCGGCCCGGGCCAGCAACTCGGCGGCACGCGCGGGTTCGCCGGTGGTCAGTGCGGCACGGGCCAGGCCCTCCAGGGCGGCTGCCATCAACCCCATTTCCCCGGAGGATTCGGCATGCTCATGCAGCCGCTGGTAGCCGTTCAGCGCGGCACCGGTGTCGCCGAGATGTTCGTCCGCGGCGGCGATTCCGGCCAACGCCAGGCCGGTCGGGACGGCCACCCCGAGTCGCTGGAAACCATTATGGGCGCGGACGAAAAGGGTACGGGCCGCCGGGTGGTCGCCGCGCGTGGCGGCCAGGACCGCCTGCCCGTAGGTGTACAGAATGGTGCCGGCGTCGTCACCGACCTGATCCCGGGCTGTGCCGGCGCGGGTGAAGTAGGTGGCCGCTTCGTCCACCCGGCCCAGGCCCAGCAGGGCGAGACCGAGGTCAGCGGTGGCCCATTGCGCGGTGTTGTACACGCAGGCCGCACTGGCGACGTCGATCGCTTCCTGCAACACGGGGACGGCGTCCGCCGGTACTCCGAACCGGGTGAGGGCCCAGCCGAAGTGGTACAGCACCGCCGACAGCCCCCACCCATCGTTCAGTGCACGGAACCGTGCGGTGGCGTCCTCGGCCGCGCCACGGACTTTCTCGAGATCAGCGTGGTAGGTGAGCATTTCCATCCGGACGAACGCCGCAACCGCCCGGCCCCAGTCATCGCCCAGTGCAGCGAATTCGCTGTCCGCATGCAGCAAGGCCGCATCGGCGTCGGGGTGGGCGCCGCCGCTGATCCCTTCCACGGCCAGCAGCAGCTCGGAGAACGCGGCTCGGCCGCGGTCCCCGACCAGCCGAAAGATGTCAAGGCTTTCCTGCGCGGCTGCGGCGCATTGCGCGCTGGGGTGCACGATGCACGCGCGGGGACGTTCGACCAGTGACACAGCCTGCAGTGCCCGGGCCCTCGACTGTGGGGAGCCGCCGGGTAGGACCATCACCCGGCGCAGTACTTCGCGACCCTCCAGGTGACGACCAAGGTGCCAGTACAGTCCGAGCGACCCGGCCAGCCGTTGTGCCTGATCAGCTTGCCCGTCGGTCGCCGCCATCCAGCCCAGCGCGGCCCGCAGGTTCGCGTGTTCCGTCCGCAGCACGGCCAACCACCGGGCCTGGGTCAATCCACGCAACCCGGTCTCTGCCTGTTCACCCATGGCCAGGAAGTACGCAGCATGAGCCGCATCCATCGCTGTTGTGTCGCCGGCGTCAGCGAGCCTGCCGGTGGCGTATTGCCGCAGCGTCTCCAACATGCGGTATCTGGTGTGACCGCCGGACTTGTCGGCAACGACCAGCGACTGCCGAACAAGCCGCTCCAGCAGCTCCATCACCCGCTCTGCTGGCAGCTCCGTGTCGGCGACCACCGTCTCGGCCGCGGTCAGGGTCCACCCGCCGCGGAAGACCGCCAACCGGCGGAACAGCACCCGCTCCTGCTGCGTAAGTAGGTCGTGGCTCCAGTCCACCGCGCTGCGCAGGGTTCGTTGCCGTGCCTCGGCGGTGCGGTCGCCGGAGGTCAGCACCGCGAACCGGTCCCGGACCCGGTCGGCCAATTCGAGCGGCTGCAGTCCGACCAGCCTGGCGGCTGCCAGTTCCAGGGCGAGGGGAATGCCGTCCAGCCGGCGGCAAATCACGGCGACCGCATCAAGCGCCGGCCCGTCCACGGTCAGATCGGGGCGCACCGCGGCGGCGCGGTCCAGGAACAGCCTGGCCGCGGGGAACTCCGGGACCGTCTCGAATGGGCTGTCTTCGGACGGGACCGGCAGTGGCGCAACCGCGAGCTGAACTTCCCCGGGCACGGCGAGCGCCTCGCGGCTCGTCGCCAGGATCCGCACCTTCGGGCAACGCTCCAGGATGGCCTGCACCAGGGCGGCGACCGGTTCGATCAGGTGCTCGCAGTTGTCCAGCACCATCAGCATGTCCCGGCCGGTCAGCCGGTCGACGAGCACATCCCGCGGCCGGTGGGCCACCGTTCCGCCCTCAATGCTCAATCCCGCACCGTCCGCGAACGCATGGATAAGCATCTCCGGTTCGGTCACCGAGGCCAGCCGCACAAGCCACACCCCATCAGCGAATCCAGGTCCGGCCTGCCGGGCCGCCTCCACCCCCAGCGAGGTCTTCCCCGCGCCGCCCGGACCGGCCAGGGTTATTAGTCGAGCCCCTCGCAGCGCCTCCAGCACCCGGTCCAGGTCGTCGGCCCGGCCGACGAACGATGTCAGCCGCAGCGGCAGGTTTCCCCCCGCCCGAAAGTCCGGATCCGCCGGAAGGACGGTGCTGGGGGATGCCGCGACCGGGGTGATGGCGGTGTCCTGCCGCAGGATCTGTTCCATCAGTCCGCGCAACTCCCGGGACGGGTCCAGGCCCAGCTCGTCGGCCAGCACCTGCCGGGTGCGGGCATACACGTCCAACGCGTCGGCCTGCCGCCCGGCGTTGAACAGCCCGGTCATCAGCTGCCCGACCAATCGCTCGCGGGTCGGCGCCCCGGCGACCACCGGTTCCAGGTCCGCGACCAACTCCTCGTAGCGGCCCAACGTCAGCATCCGTTCGGCCCGCTCGGCGGTCGCCGCGAGCTGCAACTCGACCAGCCGGGTGGTCTCCACTGCCGCCCACGGTTCGCCCGCGAAGGCGGCGAACGGCTCGGCCCGCCACTCCGCCAGCGCCGCGTCGTAGAGGCGGATCGCCTCGTCAGCGGCGCCGGAGCGGCGGGCCCGGTCGATCAGTGCGACGAAGCGGTGTACGTCGACACCGGCCGGGTCCACTGCCAGGCGGTACCCGGCGCCCTGCCGGGTCAACAGCTTCGGGCTGCCGGCCGCGGCCAGTGCGCGGCGCACCTTCGACACCCGGGTCTGCAGTGCGTTCACCGGGTCCACCGGTTGATCCCGGCTCGACCACAACTTGTCGATGAGGGTGGTGTCGGCGACCACCCGGCCGGGGGACAACGCAAGGAGCGTGACCAGGGCGCGTTCACCCCGCCCAGCCACGCGCACCGGGCCGGAGTCCACCACTATCTCGAACGGTCCCAGCAGCTGAAGGTGCATGGCCCAACCGACCGCCTCACGGGTCAGCCAGAAGTGACCCACCGCTGATCCTGGCAGCCGTGGCCAGGGACGACAACGCACCACCGACCCGTCCTGCCGGTCGTCCGGTGAACAGCACCGGAGGCAAACGTTCCCCGGCCGGGATTCGTCTTGTCCACCGTCATCTCGACGATCGAAGCTGGTGGCGTGGCCGCAGCGACCGCTCACGAGCACCAACCAGCCCACGATCGGCTATCACAACTGATCTCCGGGGGATGCGGACGGAACGTTCTTGTCCGGACCACTGTGGCCCGTCCTGAGGACGGGCCGGGCGCCCAGCTCACGTCGAGGGTCGCAGGAGTGCTATGCGAGCACGGTGTAACCGGCCTGAATGACGGCGGCGGTAAGGTCCGTACGGTCGACCGGGCGTCCGGCGGTCACCGTGACCAGGCCGGCGAGCTGATCGGTAACCACCACCAGTACCCCGGGAAAGCCGTTGATCGCAGCGGTCACCGTCTGCAGGTCGGTTACAGACGTCATGCCCGCAATCAGGAACGTGGTGGTGCCCACGAACACCCGCGGGGTGTTGGACATCATGACCGCTCCCTAATGAGTGTCGACAGACGCCGGATGGGCACCGGTAGCGGGGTGCACCGGCTGGAGCCCTTTCGGGCAAACACACTCGGTCTCTTCTCCGCCATCGACAGCCGGGCGTCGGCTGTCGTCGTGATGGCGGGGTGCAGGACCTTGTCTTCCCCTCACGGTGACCGGGCATCGGCCGCCGTACTGCTGGCGGGTGGACTGTTGTGCGAGGTGATGGCTGGAGCTTTGTGGTGCTGTGTGTCATCAGTGTTCGGGGCGGTGCGTTGTTCTCGCGCCGGTGAAACCGCCGGTATCTCTCCGTTCGCGGCTGGCCCGGTGCTCGACCGGAGCTTTTCGCCGGCACCCGGCGCGGGACCCGTCGGTGTGATCGTTCCTCGCCCCGGACCGGGTTCCGTCGCTGGTGGTTTCGCCGGTGCGATGCCGAGCGGTTCACGGCGATGGTGGGTGCTTCACCGCGGCAACCCCTTTGAGCACACCGGAGGCACATCATGAGCACCACCGAACATCAGGACCCCGTTCCACAGTCGGCGACGAACCACCACCACCTAGACCCGGGCGGCCCCGAAAACTCTCCGAAGCGGGTGTCATGGGCCATCCTGGTACTGGCGTTGGTCGCACAGATTCTTGTGGTGTTGGACATTTCGGTGGTCAACACGGCGTTGCCGACCATCGGTGCTGACCTGCAGTTGAGCAGCGGCGACCTGCAATGGGTGGTCACCGCGTACCTGCTGATGTCCGGCGGCGGTTTGCTGCTCGGCGGCCGGATCGCGGACCTGCTGTCCCGACGACGGGTCCTGATCACCGGTCTCGCGGTCTTCACCACGGCGTCCCTGGTGAGCGGGTTCGCCTCCACCGCCGGTGTGCTGGTCGGCGCCCGCGCCGCCCAGGGTTTGGGCGCCGCGTTGATGACCCCGGCGGCACTGGCAATCATCATGACGACCTACGCGGGTGCGCAACGGGCCAAGGGCCTGGCGATGTGGGGAGCTGTCGGCGGCCTGGGCATCGCCGCGGGCGTTCTGGTCGGCGGTGTGATCACAACCTTCGCCGGCTGGCAGATGATCTTCTGGGTCAACGTCCCGATCGGCGTCGGCGCGATCATCGCCGCACTGGTGCTGCTGGGAAAGAACGACCCGGCGCGGCCTGGGCTCGGCCAATTGGACCTGCCCGGCGGCATCGCCGCTGTTACCGGCCTGGCTGCGCTCGTGTTCGGCATCCAAAGCGCGGCCAGCGACGGCTGGACATCCCCGAAAACCCTTGCGGCCCTGGCTGCCTCAGGGTTGCTGCTTGTTGCGTTCGGGTTCATCGAGCGGCGGGTGGCGCATCCGTTGGTGCCGCCGCACACTTGGCGAATCAAGACCCTGGTCTCCGGGACGGGTGTGATGCTCGGGGTGACCGGGTTGCTGGTCGGCGCGGTCTTCCTCAGTTCGGTCTTCTTCCAAACGGTGCTCGGCTACACCGCATTGCAGGCCGGCCTGGCTTTCCTGCCCATGGCGGCGGTGTTGATCGTCGGAACGCGGCTCGGGAGTCATCTGCTGGGCCACATCCCGCCCAGGTTGGTTGCTGCCGGGGGTTTGCTGCTGGCCGCCGGTGGTGCGTTCTGGTTGTCGACCGCACCAGTCGATGCCCGATTCGCCGCGGACCTCCTCCCGGGCTTGCTGCTGCTCGGTGTCGGTGTCGGTCTGGTTTTCGTGGCCGTGTCGATCACCGCGATGACGGGCATCCCGGCCCAGCATGCCGGGATGGCGTCCGGGTTCCTGATGACCGGCCATGAGATCGGGGCGGCGCTTGGGGTCGCGGTGCTGGCGGCGGTGGCCACCGCCGGTGGTGACCTGACCACACCTGCCGGTGCGGCAACCGGGTTTTCCTGGGGATTTCCTGGCGGCAGCGGGGATCGCCGCTGGTCTGGCGGTGGTCGCGTTGCTGACCATGCCGGCGACGCGTGCGACCGGTCAGGCACGGATGCACATGCACTGACGACGTCAGTAGTCGTCGGCGAAGGTCGTCGGGTGCTATCGAGCTTCAGCCGAGGTTGATCCTCGCCAGTTCGCTGCGCGAGGTGATACCCGTTTTGGCGAAGACGTTGCGGAGGTGGAAGTCGATGGTTCTGGGGCTGAGGAACAACTCGGCGGCGACCTCACGGTTGGAAAGCCCTTGTGCGACGGAGGAAGCGATTTGTCTCTCCTGGGCCGTGAGCGTCACGCTGGTGGTGGCATCCCGTTTCCGGGCGGTCTCACCGGAGGCCCGGAGTTCCAACTCGGCCCGCTGCAACCATGGTTCGGCGCCTAGGTCTTGAAAGGTTTGCAGGGCGGTCCGCAACTGCTCCCGGGCATCGACCCGGCGGCGGGACCGGCGCAGGAACTCCCCGTAGGCGAGGTGGGTGCGGGCCCGTTCGAAGGGCCGGTCCTGGCCGGGTTCGGTTCCCAGCGCTAGGGAGAAGAATTCTTCGGCGGCCGCCGGTGAATCCCCCTGTGCGGCAAGTAGTCCCCGCCCGTAGGCGACGACCCTTCGGGCGTGCGGGGTGTCAGCTATTTCTGCGAACTGTTCCAGCTCCGTTAAGCACGCCGCGGCGGTGTCGAGGTGACCGGTCCGGGTGGCGATGTCCAGCCGGTCGTAGGCGGCCAACCTGAGCAGCGTGGGTTGGGTCATCTGCCGGAAGTGGTGCAGCGCGGCCGCGGGTTCCCCGGTGAGCGCTGCGTGGCAACCCTGCGCCCACCGCCGGGTGTCCTGCATCAGCACACCCAGGATGCCAGCGGGCTGCCCGGCGGTGACTCGATCCAGTTCGGCCAGCAAACCGTCGTGGCCCGGGTCGCCGCGCAACGCCGCCATCAGGGCCAGTTGCGCCAGCGGCATCGCGGTCAGGCCGGGTTGCCCGGTGCTGCGGGCCAGCTCCACTGCTTCGGTGGCATGGGCTACCGCGCCGGTCCAGTTCCCGCCCGAGAGGTCGGCCAGCGCCAACCGTGGCAACGCGAATAGCACCAGTCCGATCGCCCCGTCGTTGCGGGCCTGGGTCAGCATCCGGCTGAACAAGCGGCGGAAGCCGTCGTCGTCGCCGAGGTGGAACGTCGCGATCCCGAGGTTGGTCAACAGGTCCGTCTCGGACAGGTCGTGCCCGAGGGTGACCGCCTTCCGGAGGGAAACGGCCGCGGCGGCCAGGCCGTCCTGGTTCAGCTGGTGGAACCCGATCAACAGATGGGTGAAACATCGCGCCCGGATTGAAGTGTCCTGGGCAGTGGGCGCGAGGAGTTCGACGGGGTCGAGATCGGTGCGGTCCTGTTCGGGCAGGAACGTGGACCCGGCGGCGGCGATCATGCCGATCTCCCGGGCCCGCTGCGGGTCGGCGGCCACCACGTCCCGGGCAGCCTGGTTCCAGATCCCTACCCCTATCGGGACCGATCCGGCTACGAATTCGATCCGACCGCGGAGCCGATCCAGGTCAGACCGCACCACGGGGTCTGTGGCACCGGCTCGGGCGGTGGTGGCCAACCGCATCGCCCGCGGCAGCTGCGCCGCAAGGTAGGAGTTGGTCGCCGCCGCGAGAAGCCTTGTGCTGCGGGCCTGTTCGTCGCTGGTCAGCTCGGCGGCACGTTCGAATGCGGCGCTGGCGGCCTCGAAGCCACCCCGCGTGGCCGCGCGGCTGGCGGCGTCGTCCAGCGCGGCAACGACCTCGTCGTCGGGTTCGTCGACCGCGGCGGCGAGATGCCAGGCCCGCCTGTCCGCGTCCTGGCCGTCGGTCATCACCTGGGCCAGCACCCGGTGCGCCTGCTGCCGGATATGCGTTGCGGCGCCCTGATAAACGGCGGAACGAACCAGCGGGTGACGAAATCCAATGTCGCCTCCGGCGATCGTGAGCAACCCCGATTCCTCCGCCTCGGTCAACGCGGCCGAGCCGGCGCCGAGCAGTTCCGCGGCCTGCCGGACCACGCTCAACCTGGTCGAGTCGTCGGCGGCCGCGACACACAGCAGGTTCTGCGCCGCGGTGGACAGTCGGCGGCTGCGGTCCAGGAAAACCCGCTGCACCCCCTGGGTCAGCGGCAGGTCCGACGGCAATGGTTCCCGACCGGCAAGCTGGGCCGGCGTGAGTGAACCTGGCAGCTCGACCAGGGCCAGCGGGTTGCCCCCGGTCTGCCTCATCAGCCGGTCTCGGACGTCATCGGCGACCGGCACACCGGCCCCGTCGGCGAGCAACGCTGTCGCGGCGGCCGCGTCGATGCCGCCCAGCACCAGCTCGGGCAAGCCGCCGCTGTCGAAACGGCGGACGTCACCGTCGCGAGCCGCGAACAGCAGCGCAACCCGTTCCGGTCCGAGCCTGCGGGCGACGAAAAGCAGTGCCGCCGTAGAAGCTTCGTCCAGCCAATGGGCGTCATCCACGACGCACAGCACCGGTGACTCCTCGGCTGCCTCCGCCAGCAGGCTCAGCGTGGCGAGGAAGACCAGGAACCGGTCACCCGGCGCGGTATCGGTTTCCCCGAACGCCGACCGCAGGGCTGTCGCTTGGCGCCCTGGGAGGTGTGCGACGTGCCGCATCACCGGGCGCAGCAGCCGCTGCAGCGCGGCGAAGGGCAATGGCGATTCCGACTCGATGCCCTGGGTTCGCAGGATCTGCATGTCGGGCTCTCCATCAGACCCGGCGCGGTTCACCAGATCGGTCAGCAGCGCGGACTTCCCGACACCCGGTTGCCCGCGGACCACCAGCGAACCACCCCGGGAGCCGCGTGCGGCGTCCAGGAGGGCCGCGAGCCGTTCCTGTTCACGTTCCCGACCGTGTAGCACCCCGGCAGCGTATTCGCAGCAAGTCCGGTGCTCCACCCGCGAACCGGCGACTACACCGACCCGACCGGGCCTGGTCGGAGTCAGTCACGAGGGTTGGTTTTCGGGCCGAAGGTGAGGTGGTCTTGCTGACGTTCCCGGCGCTAGGCGTCGGCGTGTTGGAGGCGCCAGGCGACGAGCCCGGTCAGGGCGATCGCGTAGCTGATCATCACTGCCAATCCGGTCAACGGTGACAGCCGGTGGGTGACACCGAAGGTGCCGTCGATGAGCACCGAACCGGAAAAGGTGGACCTGGCCGATCCCGATGATCTCTTCGGCGAACTCGACGACGTAGACGCAGACACCGCCGCCGCAGAAGGGGAATGCATCTATGAGATATCACCCGGATCGAGATCCTGATGGATGAAATAGGCATTTCTGTTGGTATCGAACCACCGCCCATCGCCGGTTACGCCGACCTTTAACGCGAATCTCGAGAGAGCAGCAGGGAGTGGAAACAGTTCACGCTGTCCTTGACCCGGTGCACGTCGGCTGGGGCGGCGCGACCGCCGATGCGTGGCGGTTTGCTCCGCAGCGTCCGACACCCGGACCGGTACGAACCGATCGCCGGTGGAGTTTCGGGTTGACTCCGTACACCCTGTGGGTATTGCCTTCGACCTGCCATGTGTCAGCGGTCATGTAATTCCCCAGGTTGGGACGGGTGTCCGTCACGTAATTCCCCACCCTGGTTCGTCACGTAATTCCCCATGGGGACGACGGTGTGCCGTCGTTGGGTGGGTCCTGCTCGCGGGTCACGCTGACCTCCGGCCGCTTGGTGGCCCGGACGGGAGCGGTGATGGGCAGGAGGACTTTCGACGTGGTGGATCTGACCGAGTTGTTCGTGCACTGGGAGGCCGGGAGGTCTCAGGTGCAGATCAGCGAGAGCCTGGGCCTGGACCGGAAGACGGTGCGGAAGTTCCTGGCACCGGCGGTCGCCGAGGGCCTGGTGCCGGGCGGCCCCCCGGCGGGTGAGCTGGTCTGGGCGCAGCGGATCGCGAGGTGGTTCCCGGGGTTGTCCGATGCCCGGTTGCGGCAGGTGACGTGGCCGGCGATCGAGGCGCACCGGGACTACATCGTCAAGCAACTGGCGGACGAGGTCACCGTCTCGACGATCAGCGCCCGGCTGACCGCCGAGAAGGGCCTGACGGCGTCGGAATCATCGGTGCGGCGGTGGATCACGGCGAACCTGGCCGAAGAAACCGCCCGGCGGCGGGTGTCGGTGCCGCGGGGGCCGGTCGAGCCTGGCAGTGAGGCGCAGATCGATTACGGCCGGCTCGGGTCGTGGACGGACCCGGCCACCGGGACCCGGCACATCATCCAGGCGTTCGTGATGGTGCTGGCATGCTCGAGGTTGATCTTCGTCCGCCCGGTGATACGGATGGACCAAACGTCCTGGTGTGAAAGTCATGTCGAAGCGTTCGCGTTCTTTCATGGTTGCCCGGCCCGATTGGTCCCGGACAATCTGAAGACCGGTGTCGACCGCCCGGATCTCTACGACCCGCGGATCAACCGGGCTTATGCCGAACTCGCCGCGCATTACGGTGTGCTCGCCGACCCGGCTCGGGCGTTCAAGCCGAAGGACAAGCCGCGGGTCGAGCGGGCGATGCCGTATGTGCGGGACTCGTTCTGGCGGGGCCGGGAGTTCACCTCGCTGGAGCAGATGCAGGCCGCGGCGCTGACGTGGTGCCGTGAGGTCGCGAACGTCCGGTCCCACCGCTCGTTGGACGGCGCGAGCCCGGTATCGGTGTTCGACGCAGTCGAAGCCTCCGCACTGAAACCGCTGCCCCGCAACGAGTTCGTGTTGGCGACCTGGTCGACCGGGAGGATAGGCCCGGACTGCCACCTCAAGATCGGCAGGGCGCTGTACTCCGTGCCGTGGCGGCTGATCGGGCAGCAGGTCGATGCCCGGGCGGCCGGGAACACCGTGCAGATCCTGCACCAGGGCAAGGTCGTCGCGACCCACGTCCAGCTGCTCCGGGGCCGGGCCACGGATTTCGAGCACTACCCCGCGGAGAAGATCGCGTTCCACATGCGGACCCCGGCCTGGTGCCGGCAACAGGCCGAGAAGATCGGCCCCGCCACCGCCGCGGTGATCGGCGAACTAATGGAGGTCAACGCCCTGCACCGGCTCCGGTCCGCGCAGGGCATCATCGGCCTCGCCGCCCGGCCCGGTGTCGGGACCACCCGGCTGGAAGCGGCGTGCGACCGGGCCCTGACCGTCGGCGACCCGTCCTACCGCACCATCAAGGGCATCCTCGCCGCCGGCACCGAAACACCCACCCCGACAGCAACAACCGCCGCGACGAACAGCCCGGCATTCCTCCGCGGCCCCGACGAACTCCTCGCCTAGAACCGCACCGGCACACCGGGGGCGCCGAAGCACCGGCCAGCCCTGGGTCCCGGGCCACCAGGGCGCGAATCGTAGTTGTTGTCTCACTTCATATCTCACGGACAAAGGAGATCATCTTCATGACCACTTCTTGACCCGTCGCTGCGTGATGCGCTGCGGACGTTGAAACTCACCGGGATGCTCGAGACCCTCGACGCCCGACTGGCGCAGACCAGGGCCGGCACCCTCGGGCACCTGGAATTCCTGCAGGTCCTCTGCGAGGACGAGATCGGCCGCCGGGAGACCGCCGCACTGACCCGCCGGATCCGCCGCGCCCGGTTCGAGGAACAAGTCACCCTGGAAGGGTTCGACTTCACCGCGAACCCGAAGGTCCCCGCCGCGCAGATCCGCGACCTCGCCGCCCTGCGCTGGCTCGGCGCCGGTGAATCGGTCATCCTCTACGGACCCGTCGGAGTAGGCAAAACCCATGTGGCACAAGCACTCGGTCACCTCGTCGCCCGCCGCGGCGGGGAAGTCCGGTTCGCCAAGACCAGCCGGGTCCTGGCCGACCTCGCCGGCGGCCACGCCGACCGCACCTGGGGCGCCCGCGTCCGCGAATACACCCGTCCGACCGTCCTGATCCTCGACGACTTCGCCCTGCGCGAGCACACCGCCGCACAGGCCGACGACCTCTACGAACTGATCTCCGATCGGGCCGTGAACCACCGCCCGCTGATACTGACCTCGAACCGTCAGCCGATCGACTGGTACCCGTTGTTCCCGAACCCCGTCGTCGCCGAGTCGCTCCTGGACCGGCTGATCAACACCAGCCACCAGGTCCTCATGGACGGCCCGTCCTACCGGCCCCGCAAACGCCCCGGGCGCGCCGACTCGACACCAACCCCGACCGCCGGGTAGACCTGACCACGCAGGCCCTACCTGGGGAATTACGTGACGACCACCCCTGGGGAATTACGTGACGGG
>CAVOIF010000004.1:0-690431 GCA_963696065.1 uncultured Actinomycetota bacterium | reverse complement strand
GGAGGCCGCGGGTTACGCGGTATCGGTGACTGAAGTCTGCGCGAACCTGGAGATCAGCCGGCAAACCTATTACCGGTACCGACGTCGCTTCCTGGCTGAGGGGTTGGACGGACTGGTACCGCGTTCGCGGCGTCCGATCACCAGCCCGGGCATCACCGGTCCTGCGATGGTCGAGTTGATCGTCCGTGCCCGCAAGGAGCTGGAGGAAGAGGGCTGGGACAACGGGGCGATCTCGGTGCGGTCCCGGCTGCTTCGCGACGGGGCCGATCCGCCGCAACTCGCACGGTGCACCGGGTTCTCGTCCGGGCGGGGTTGGTCACACCGGAACCTCGAAAGCGTCCTCGGTCGGCGTTGCGGCGATTCCAATTCCCGGCTACCGATGACTGCTGGCAGATCGATGCCTTCGGTTACGCGCTGGCAGATGGCACCGAAATCGTGGTGTTCGAGCTGCCTGACGACCACTCCCGCTACCAGGTCGCGAACCTGGCCTGGCCCAGAGAAGACACCGCAGGAGCTTGGCGGTGCCTGACCGACGCGATCGCCAGGTACGGGACGCCACGAATGCTGCTGTCCGACAATGGGTTGGCGTTCACCGGAAAAAGACTCGGAAAGGTGGTGCTCGTCGAGAAGCATCTGCGCGCATTGGGAGTCAAACGATCACCTCCCGGCCGTACCACCCTCAAACGAACAGCAAGAACGAACGCGGCCGCCGCACCGCCCGCCAGTGGTTAGCGCATCAACCCCTGACCCGAACCCTGCCCGAGCTCCAACTACAACTCGACGCTTTCCGCCAGTCCTACAACCACGACCGACCACATCAAGGCATCAACGGCGAAACCCCAGCGGACCGCCGACTTGCCGGGGTCCGCCGGGCAGCGGGTCATTCTGGTCGAAGCCGATCTACGACGGCCCAAGGTTGCGTCGTATCTCGGTATCGAGGGGGCCGTAGGCCTCACCAATGTTCTGGTGGGTCAGGTGGCTCTCGACGACGTCCTCCAGCCGTGGGGCGACGGACGGCTCGCTGTCCTGCCGAGCGGAACAATTCCACCGAATCCGTCGGAACTTCTGGGAAGTAACCCGATGTCGGACCTGGTCGCGGAGTTGCGGCGCAGGTTCGACCTCGTGGTCATCGACACGCCACCCCTGCTGCCGGTCACGGATGCGGCGGTGGCCTCCAGGCACGCGGACGGGGCAGTTGTCGTCGTTCGTTATGGAAAGACGTCACGGCATCATCTGACATCCGCGCTCAGGTCTTTGGAGGCAGTGAACGCGCGGCTTCTCGGGACGGTGTTGGCGATGACGCCGGTCACGAGCCGACGACGCCTACTTCGGTGTACGGCTACGCCGACGATTTCGAACGTCGAGAAGGTCATCCCGCGCCAGGACGTGCCGGCCGCTGTGATCCAAGCGTCCCCGGAACCGCAGACACAGAAGAACGCACGTCATCGTGTGGGTTTGCGATCACCTGTCGGCAAAGGCGCCCTCGTTGGACGGCCAAGCGGAGGCCCAGCTGTGAGGTCTTCTCGTCTAGCGGGGGATCCGTCGCGGTCCGGTTGGCGTGTTGCTTGCCTCCGTCATCGCCGAAAGCGTCGCCTGGGTCTGCGGCAGCATGCAGCGTCGGCGCGGTGCACGCCGGCGTCAACGATCTGCGTCATCCGGCCCAGACCCGTCATGGCGCGTCGCGACACCGCTGGCGACGGGAGTTCGCCTGCTGGATCCGTGCGTAGGTGGCGACGATCGTCCGTGGCGGTTGCCGGCGTCGCCGGCGCACTGTGTCACCCGGTCTTCCAGCTCGACAGGTGCTGTGCCTCAGGATCGACTTGCTCATGAGATGCTCTGCGGTCAGGCTATGGAGACGGCAGAATCTTCGAAGCGAAGAATATCACCCACAGTCGTCAATGAAGTGGAACTTGTCACCCCTAATCGGGTATTCCGCTCCCCACGAGGCCGATTTCGGTTACTATGGATGACAACAGTGGTGCTTCGTCTGGGGCATCTGGAACTTCGCATGACCGCCTGCGTAGCGGATTTGCTGGGAGGACGGCACGTGAGTAGGCGAATCGGATATGCCCCCGGTGCGTACGACCTGTTTCATGTCGGGCATCTGAACATCCTTCGGCACGCGAAGAGTCAATGCGACTACCTGATCGCCGGCGTCGTCTCGGACGAGATGTGCGAGCTGACCAAGGGCAAGAGCCCGGTCATTCCGCTGGCCGAGCGACTCGAGATCGTGTCGCACATCTCCTACGTCGACGAGGCCGTCGCCGAGGTCGTCCCCGACAAGCTGGAGACCTGGGAGAGCGTGCAGTTCAACGTCCTGTTCAAGGGCGACGACTGGCGGGGCACAGCCAAGGGCGAGAAGCTCGAGCGCGACTTCGCCGCAGGTGGGCGTCGAGGTCGTCTACTTCCCGTACACCATGCACACCTCCAGCAGCCTGCTGCGGCGAGTACTCGCCGGCATCGACGGCGAGCGCGAACGGCTCAAGCGTCGCCGGCTGATCTGACAGCACGTGGCAGTGATTCCGTCACACGAGTAGGCGGTAGTTGTCACTCTAACGGGGGAGTCAGAAAGCTAATACTTCCCTTTGTCGTTGCTTACCGTTAGGTTAAGTGCATCAAAGGAGCGCGGGGGCGCTCTACTTGGACAACAGGCAAGAGCACAGGCTCGGTACGATCTCCGATCGATCGACGGTCGGAACATGCCTGTTCGGATCTGTCTCGCTGTCATTGCACTACTGCAGGAAAATTGGGGATCATCATGGCGCTCACGACCGAACCGGTCGTATCAGGTCGGCGTGGGCTTCGCGCGACTGTTCACGCGGTCTGGAGTGATCCACACCTGCACACGTGATCACTGCGCCGGGCGCAGCGAGTGCCGACGACAGCCGATGAGCTGGTCGATGGCACCGTCCGGCCGCGACGTCGAAGTTGGGGTCATCGTTACGCCGCACGCCTTCGGGCGACGGACCTCGCAGTCCTGCTGGTCACCTCAGTCCTGCATCCACCTCATCCGGTTCCCGGATGTCAGCACAGCGATCGGCTGTCGACCAGCTTCACCTTCCCTATGTCGTGCTGACCGCGATCCTGGTCCTGGTGTGGATGATCGCGCTTGACCTGCTCCGGTAGTCAGAGATGCCAAGTCCATCGGCTATGGAGCCGTCGAGTACAAGCGGATCATCCAGGCGACCTTCGCCGTCTTCGGCGCTGTCGCGATTGCGTCCTACCTGTTCCAGCTGGAGCTGCCGCGCAGCTATCTGCTGATCATGATGCCGGTCGGTCTGGTCCGCTCTGATCGCGTCCCGGTTCGTCTGGCGCCGGTGGCTGCACCGCCAGCGGGACGCCGGTCAGTACCTGTCCCAGGTCCTCGCCGTCGGCAACATCCAGACGGTCACCGAACTGCTGCAAGACCTGCGCCGCGCACCGCGGGCCGGCTACAAGGTGATCGGCGTCTGCGTCAGCCAGGGCCAGCGCTCGGCCGATGTCGCGAGCAGCCAGGTGGACGAGGTCGACGGTGTGCCGGTGCTCGGTGGCGCTTGGCGATGTGGCCGAGGTCGCCCGATCAGTGCGGCGCCGACACCGTCGCCGTCACCTCGACGGCCGCGTTCGGCCCGAGTGCCGTGCGCAAGCTGAGCTGGGAACTCGAGGACACCGACGCCGAGCTGATCCTGGCGCCGGCGCTGACCAACATCGCCGGTCCGCGGGTGCACACCCAGCCGGTCGCCGGTCTGCCGTTGATCCACGTCGACCGTCCGACCTACCGCGGCGCGAACAAGATCCTGAAGAAGTCGTTCGACTTCGTCGGCAGCCTGCTGCTGATCGTGCTGTTCTCGCCGGTGCTGCTGGGCTTCGCGATCGCGATCAAGCTGACCAGCAAGGGCCCGGTGTTCTTCCGGCAGGACCGCGTCGGCATCAACGGCGAGATCTTCCAGATGATCAAGTTCCGGTCGATGGTGATCGACGCCGAGGCCCGGCTGGAGAAGCTGCAGGCCGAGCAGCGCGACGCCGGCAACGTGGTCCTGTTCAAGATGAAGAACGACCCGCGCATCACCAAGATCGGCAAGTTCATCCGGCGGTTCAGCATCGACGAGCTGCCGCAGCTGTTCAACGTGCTGAAGGGCGACATGAGCCTGGTCGGCCCGCGGCCGCCGCTCAAGGCCGAGACCGATCTCTACGGCGTCGAGGCCCGCCGCCGGCTGCTGGTCAAGCCCGGGATGACCGGCCTGTGGCAGGTCTCCGGTCGCTCCGACCTGACCTGGGACGACACGGTCCGTCTCGATGTCTACTACGTCGAGAACTGGTCGATCACCGGCGACATGGTGATCATCTGGAAGACCGCAAGGGCGGTCGTCTCCTCCTCTGGTGCCTACTAGAGGCACGAACAACGGCCATCTCCGAGGTCGATCACCTCAGAACTCTGTTGCAGGCGGGCGGGCGTTGCCATCGGGCACCGCCCGCCCCACCATGTCCGGCCGGCTGACGGTCGCCAGCAACCGGCTGGCACTCAAAGCCCCGAACACAAGCCTGGCCGGAACACTGTCACGGCTGTGGAAAGGTGTCAGGGTGTGACCGCGCGGCCGGCGGTCCGGACCGGAAGGTGCCAGGAGTGATCTCTGCTCGTCGAACCGCCACCCAGCGCACCGCCAACTCGCGGACCAGAAGAGTGCTGGCGATCGCGGCCTGCGTCAGCCTGATCGGTGCCACGGCGGCCGGTTGCGCGACCCCGGCGACCTCGGCCGCGCAGGTCGGCGACACCGCGATCTCCGAGTCGGTGATCTTCGACCGGACGACGGCAGTCAGTCGAGCAGGTCCAGGCGCAGGGCGATCCGGCCCCGGATGCCGCGACGCTGGCCGAGCTGAACCGCCGCCAGACCACGTCCGCCATCCGCAGCAAGCTGCTCGAGGTCGCCGCGAATGACGTCGGGGTCACCGTGACCGACGAGCAGGTGAACGCAGCCCTCGCCGACGACACCGCGGCCACCGCGGCTTCCCAACTCGGCGCGCCGCAGACGATGGTCGACCAGACCGTCCGCGATCTGCTGCGGCTGGAGGGCCTGGTCGCCACCCAACCTGCAGCCGGAGCGCCGATCACCAACGTCGTCGTCAGCGTCGACGGGGTATCCGTCCCGACCCGTGACGAGGCGGTCGCGACCCGGAGCCAGTTCCTCGCCGACCCCTCGGCCGTCGACGGGTTGGTCGCCGCCTCGGCCTCTCCAGTGCAACAGACGTTCACCATTCTGCAGACCCCGACCGTCGCGCCGACCGGCGTGTTCGCCGCCGAACAGGGCGACGTCCTCCTCTATCCGGGTCCGGACGGCTACTTCGTGATCCGGATCAAGAGTCGATCCGTCGAGCCGGCGGTGCTGACCGCGGCCGACCTGACGCCGCAGGATCTCGGCGGGAAGTTCGACCTCGGCGCCCTGCTGCTCGGGCCCTACGCGGAGGCCGCGGGCATCAGCGTCAATCCCCGGCTGGGTGTCTGGGACCCGCTGACGCTGCAGGTGATCCCCAGCGGCAGCGGGTTGTGAGCGAGCCGATCGCCGGCGAAAGGCTGCTCGACGCGGTCGCGGTGATGGACCGATTGCGCTCGCCCGGCGGCTGCCCCTGGGACGCCGAGCAGACCCACGCGTCCCTGCTGCGCTATCTCATCGAGGAATGCTACGAACTCGTCGAGGCCGTGGAGCAGGGCGATGAGTCGGCGGTCCGCGAGGAACTCGGCGACGTGCTGCTGCAGGTGCTCTTCCACGCCCGGATCGCCGCCGAGAAGCCCGCGGACCAGGGCGGCTTCACCATCGACGACGTCGCCGCGGACCTGGTCGACAAGCTGGTTCGGCGTCACCCGCACGTGTTCGACGCCAACTCCGACGCGGTCCACACCGCCGCCGATCAGCAGCAACGCTGGGACGAGCTGAAGAAAACCGAGCAGGGCCGGTCGGGCGTGCTGGGCGGCGTGGCATTCGGACAGCCCGCCACCGCGCTGGCCGCGAAGCTCGGCGCCAGGGCGGCGAAGTTCGACGTCGTGGTCGAACCTCCGACCGGTGAGTCCGCGGCGGAGGCGCTGTTCCGGATCGCCTACGCCGCGGGCGCCAGGGGTGAGGACCCGGAGTCGGCCCTCCGAGCCGTGGCTCTCACCCACGCCCGGGGGCTCGAGGCGGCCCAGTCCGCAATGACCGTCGAGTAGCGCTCCCGACGAACTGGGTCAGTGCACGTCCCGGCGACGGAACCCAGCGATCCCGAGGCAGATCAACCCGGCAGCGACGGCGGTGAGCACGATCAGCGGAGTCCACCGGACGTCCTGCACCGGGACCAGCGGCACGTGGGTGAACGGCGAGACGTCCATCAACCACTGCGGAAGCTGCAGCAGCTGGCCCAGCTGGCCGAGCAGCAACGCGAGTACCAGCGCGGCCCATGCCAGCGAGGTCAGGCGCGGCAACCAGCCGAAGAGCGCAACGGCCAAGCCGCCAAGCACCAGGGTGGCCGGGATCTGGACCAGCATGGCGCCGAGCGCCGCCGTCAGCCCGTCACCGAAGTTGCCGACCAGACCACCGTTGATGACGCCGCCGACCAGACCGGCCATCGCGAGCAGGATCACCGGCCCGGCGACGACGAAGACCAGGTGGCCCGCCATCCACCGTGGCCGGCCGACCGCGGTCGCCAGCACCGGACCCACCCGGTCGGCGTTCTCCTCGGCGCTCATCCGCAGGGCCGCCGAGATGGCATATCCGCCGACGATCAGTCCGGCCAGCACACCCATGGTGGACAGCAGCATGTCGGTGATGGCGCCGGCGCCGCCGATCTTCGCCATCACCGCTTCCAACTGCGGGTTGCCGGTCAGCAGGTCGCTGCTGGTCGAGGCGACCGCGCCGGTGACGGCACCGAGAGCTGCCATGCCCACTGTCCAGCCGATCAACGAACCCCGCTGCAGTCGCGCGGCGAGCGCCCCCGCGCTGGACATCCTCGGGTTGTCGGCCGGACCCAATCTGGCCGGGAACATCGCCAGTCCCAGATCACGCCGGTCGAGCAGCCAACCGGCGACCACCAACGCTGCGACGGTGGCGACCAGGAACAGAACGAGCACCGCGAAGTTGTTGTCGCCGTACGCGCCCACGTGGTTGGCCCAGCCCTGCGGGCTCAGCCAGGTCAGCCAGCTCAACGACGGTTGGACGTCACCGATCGCCCGCAGGCCGTAGCCGGCGGCCAGCACGCCGCAGGCGATGCCCAGCGCCGTTCGTGAACTCTCGGCGAGTTGGGCGGCGATCGCGGCGACGCCGCCGAAGACCAGCCCGCACCCGGCCATCGCCGCGCCGAAGGCGATCGACCCCGCCGCATCCTGGCCACTGCCGATGCCGGCCGCGGCGATCAGCACGCCGATGGCCAGGCTGGCACCGATCGCCACGGTGACCGCCGCGACCAGCGGGGCCGCTCGGCCGACGACGGCCGAGGACAGCAACTCCGTGCGTCCGGTTTCCTCGTCCGCCCTGGTGCGCCGGATCACGGTGAAGATCGCCATCAACCCGACGAGCGAGGTGCCGACCGCGCCGACCCGCCACGCGCTGATCGCGCCGACCGAGGTGTCCGAGATCGGGCCGGTGATCGCCAGGAAAGCCGGGTTCGTCGAGATGCTCAGCGCGAGCGCGGCGCGCTCGGCCGGTTCCGGGTACAACGCCGCGATGGTCGAGAATGTCGACGCCGCAACGGCGCCGATGCCAAGGATCCAGGCCAGCAGCGGGATCCGTTCCCGCCGCAGGTTCAATCTGATCAACGCGCCGGTGCCGGTCAGTTTGTTCCGGGTCGACCGGCTGGTCGTTGCCGCGGGTCTCACGGCGAGGGTGGCAGTCATCGCGCTGCGGCTTCCTGCTGATGACGTCCGGCGTGCCGGGCCGCCGCGGCCGAGTCGGCCGGCTCGTCGCCGCTGTCGACCCGTTCGCCGTAATGCCGCAGGAACAGCTCCTCGAGCGTCGGCGGCGTCGCGGTCAGGCTGCGCACCCCACCGTCCACCAACACTCGCATCACCCGGTCCAGCTCGGCGGAATCGACGTCGAACCGCACCCTGGCGCCCTCGGCGACCAGATCGTGCACTCCGGTGGCCGAGGTCAGCGCCGGCGGGACCGCGTCGAGCTCGGCGGTGATCGCGGTCCGGGTGAGATGCCGCAGCTGGGCGAGGGTTCCGGTCTCCACCACCGCGCCGGAACGGATGATGCTGACCCGGTCGCACAGCGCCTCGACCTCGGACAGGATGTGGCTGGAGAGCAGAACGGTGCGGCCGCGATCCTTTTCGGCGTTGATGCAGTCCTGGAACACGGCCTCCATCAACGGGTCGAGGCCGGTCGTCGGCTCGTCCAGGATCAGCAGTTCGACGTCGGAGGCCAGCGCGGCGACGATCGCGACCTTCTGCCGGTTGCCCTTGGAGTAGGCGCGACCCTTCTTGCGCGGGTCCAGCTCGAACCGTTCGATCAGCTCGTCCCGGCGACGGACGTCGATACCGCCCCGCAACCGGGCCAGCAGGTCGATCACCTCGCCGCCGGACAGGTTCGGCCAGAGGTTCACATCGCCCGGGACGTAGGCGAGCCGGCGGTGCAGTTCGACCGCGTCGCGCCAGGGGTCGCCGCCGAGCACCTGCGCGGTACCGGAATCGGCGTGCAGCTGGCCGAGCAGCACCCGGATGGCGGTGGACTTGCCGGCGCCGTTCGGTCCGAGAAATCCGTGCACCTCGCCGGTCAAGACCGAGAGGTTCAGGCCGTCGAGGGCCCGGACGTGGCCGAACGTCTTGACGATGTCGTTCATGATGATCGCGTCGGATTCCGTACTCATGTCGTGGTGCCTTTCTCCTGATCACCCGGCCGCGGCCGGGTGTCCTGCTGGTGCGCGACGAACGCGTCCAGGTAGTCCGAAGTGGTGAACAAGCCGTAGGTGAACAATTCGAGGCTGGGAATGGTGAATTTCTCGGCCACCGCCACGATGTCGAAGTCGGGGGGTTGCCGGCCGGTCACCTTGTCCGCCGGAGAACCTGTGGGCGGCGATCCGGCGATCGCACCGTCGTGATCAGTGGCGTCGCCCTCGGTGTCACCGTCGTTCGGCGGCACGATGTACCGGGCGAGCATGTAGGCACCGAGCTTGAAGACGCTCAGCATCTCGGCGCGACTCCGCTCGTCGGCGGTCGGTCGCACGATCCCCGCCGCCGTGGCGGCCCGCAGGTACGTCTCGGCGTCCTGCACCAGCCGATCCCAGAGCTTCCCGGCGAACGGCCCGCCCTCGGTCACGGCCTGGATCATGTACGGCACCAGGGGCGACAACGCAGGAGCGCGGGTCATCAGGTCGAGCAGATCGCGGGGCTGCAGATGGGTCGATGCCTGGTCGGTCAGCTCGTCGATCGAATCGGTGACGTACTGGTCACACGCTTCGCGGAGGGCGTCCTTGGAGCCGAAGTGGTGGATCACCAGGGCGGGGGAGACGCCGGCGTCGGCGGCGATGGCGCGCACGGTGGCCGACTGGAATCCGTGCCGTCCGAAGTACACGATCGCCGAATCCCGGATCCGGGCCCGGGCGGTCAGGTCGTCCACGGCACGCTTCGCTGAACACATGAACAGTATGCTAAACGCATGTTCAGTGCGATGGCAAGAGCGAAGCCGGATGACCGCCGTCACAGGGCTGGCGTGTCTCCTGGATGCGATCTACTCGCCGGGGTAGATCACGCCGATCTGGCGGCGGATCCGGTCGACGGTGTCCAGCACGGCGACCGTCTCGTCGAGCGGTAGCAGCGGAGATTCGGTCGCGCCCTGCGCGATCAACGTGGCGAAATGGGCCGCCTCGAAGCACAAGCCGTGATGACCGGTGATCACGTCCCCATCGCGGACCAGTCGCTGTTCGGCGCCGGCGGTCAGGGTGATCGTGCCCGGCTCGTAGAACGGACCCGAGATCTCCAGGCGGGCCGCACTACCCGAGATCGACGCTGTCGTCGGGGTTCTGGCCAACAAGGTGGTGTTGACGCAGGCCTGCGCTACCCCGGTGGACAGCACCACGCCGACCTGGGCATCGACCCCGGTGGCGGTCCGGGTACCGGTCGCCACGATCTCGTCCGGGTTGCCCAGCACGAAGGATGCGAAAGAGATGGGGTAGACCCCGAGATCCAGCAGGGCCCCGCCGGCCAGCGCCGGATTGAACAGCCGCCCGTTCGGGTCGAAGTCGAAACTCTGACCGTGATCGGCGAGCACCGTGACCACCTCGCCCAGCACCCCGTCGGCCAACAACTGGGCGATGACGTCGGACTGCGGCAGGTAACGGGTCCACATGGCTTCCATCGCGAGGACGCCGGCGGCGCGGGCGGCGCTGACCACCTGCCTGGCCTCGGACGCGTTGCGGGCAAATGCCTTCTCGATCAGTACGGGCTTCCCGGCGCTGATCGCGAGCAGCGCCTGGGCGGCGTGCTCGCTGTGCGGCGAGGCGACGTAGATGGCATCGATGTCGGGGTCGCCGACCAGTTGTTCGTAGGACGAATAGGCGCGTTCGATGCCGAACCGATCGGCGAAGGCCCGGGCGCGGTCGAGCGAACGGGAACCGGCCGCGACCACCTGCTGGCGGGTGTGCCTGGACAGGGCGTCGACGAACGACCCGGCGATCCGGCCGGGAGCCAGCACCCCCCAGCGCAGGGGCGGGGCATCCATGGGGTTCGGGGTGCGGGCGAGCGGGAAAGATGCGGGGAATTCGGTCACCCATGGCATGCTGCCATGCACGCGCGATGGGCGCGTTTTCTCGTCCTGACGAACCTGGATCGGCGTGCCGCGGCCGACACGCCGTCGCAGCGAGAAACTTCGATGCGACACGCCGACCCCGACATGTGGGGGTCACCCGGATCACCGACCACCAGATGTATGTTCATCTCGCTGAAGGTTCCTCCGGCCGAAGATCATCGGGCGGGGGAGGCAAGAGGGAACCCGGTGCGAATCCGGGACTGCCCCGCAGCGGTGAGTGGGAACGACAGCCGTCCCACCGGGCCTGCCAGGTCCGGTGCGTCAGCACTGGGGGCTCGAGCAGCAACGCCCCCGGGAAGCGACGGCCAGTAGGCCCGCGGGATCACCCGATCCCGTTGCCCACAAGTCCGAAGACCTGCCTTCGCGACGCATTTCGAACCTGGAATGCGTCTGTTGCTCGACCCCGAGGGAGGGTCGGTGCGAAGCGAGCGACCCCTGCGGTCGCCGCCGCATCCCCTCCGTGGTCCTCGGTGTCGGGCAGCTGACCGTCGGCACTCATAGGTGCCGGCGGGAGAGCGGGTCTGGCACAACCGGCAGACACGCTCTCGTGCTTGATTGCGCCTGACGACTTCGTCGCAGGCGACTGAGCTCGCGAGGAGAGAGCGATGACCAGCACTGCAGTGATCACCACCGCCAAGGACGGCTCGCACCAACAGATCTCGGACCCGCCCCGCCAGCTCGCGCCCGCCGCGGCCGGGATGGGGGTACTCCGTCGGAACGGCAGCATTGCCGAGTTCGACCCTGGCCGGATCGCCGTGGCGATCACCAAGGCCTTCCTCGCGGTGGAGGGTGAATCGGCCGGTCGATCGTCGCGATTGCGGGCGCAGGTCATCGAGCTGACCGACTCCGTCGTCGGCACGCTGAGCCGCCGGTACGGAGCCGATGCCCCCGGCCGGCCGGTCGACCTCGAAGAGGTCCAGGACCAGGTCGAACTGGCGTTGATGCGCGGCGGTCACGCAGCGGTCGCCCGCGCCTACATCCTGTACCGCGAGGAGCACCGCCGTGCCCGCGGCGAGCGCACCCAGCTGCCCGCGGGTGAAAGCGTCAGCGGCTCCGCTGGTTTCACGGTCAACCGGGCCGACGGGACGACGGTTCCGCTGGACACGATCCGGCTGTCGACGGTGATCGCCGAGGCCTGCGCGGGTCTGGACGACACCGATCCGGCGACCGTGCTGGCCGGGACCCAGGACAACCTGTACGACGGGATCTCCGAACGTGAACTGGGTCTGGCGCCGATCATGGCCGCCAGGGCCCTGGTCGAGACCGAGCCGCAATACTCGCAGGTGGCGGCCCGGCTGCTGAACGACACCCTGCGGGCCGAGGCCCTGAGCTTCCTGGCCGGAACGCCGCAGCAGGCGTCGGCGACCCAGATGAACGAGCGTCTACGCCGGCTACTTCGCGACCTTCGTTCGGCGTGGTGTCGAACTGGGCCAACTCGACCCGGTGCTGGCTGATTTCGATCTCGACCGGATCGGGCAGGCGCTCGACGGCGGGCGGGACAACCAGTTCACCTTCCTCGGGCTGCAGACCCTGTACGACCGCTACTTCCTGCACGACCGGGGGACGAGATACGAGCTGCCGCAGGCGTTCTTCATGCGGGTGGCGATGGGTCTGGCCATCCGGGAGATCGACCGGGAGGGCCGGGCGATCGAGTTCTACCGGCTGCTCTCGTCCTTCGATTTCATGTCCTCGACCCCGACCCTGTTCAACGCCGGCACCACCCGGCCGCAGCTGTCGTCCTGCTTCCTGACCACCGTCTCGGACGATCTGGACGACATCTTCCAGGGCATCAAGCACAACGCCCTGCTGGCCAAGTACTCCGGCGGCCTGGGCAACGACTGGACCCCGGTCCGCGGGATCGGCGCACACATCAAGGGCACCAACGGGTTGTCCTCCGGCGTGGTGCCGTTCCTGAAGATCGCGAACGACACCGCGGTGGCGGTGAACCAGGGCGGCAAGCGCAAGGGCGCGGTCTGCGCCTACCTGGAGATCGTGGCACGTCGACATCGAGGAGTTCCTCGACCTGCGCAAGAACACCGGTGACGACCGCCGCCGCACCCACGACATGAACACCGCCAACTGGATTCCCGACGAATTCCTGCGCCGGGTGGAGGCCGACGGTCAGTGGACGCTGTTCTCGCCGGACGAGGTGCCCGGACCTGCACGACCTGGTGGGCAACGACTTCGCCGAGCGGTACGCGGAGTACGAGGCCGCCGCCGACCGCGGTGAGCTCCGGGTGTTCCGGCGGGTCCGGGCGCTGGAACTGTGGCGCAAGATGCTGACCTTGCTGTTCGAGACCGGGCATCCGTGGATCACCTTCAAGGACCCGTGCAACCTGCGGTCCCCGCAGCAGCACGTCGGGGTGGTGCACTCGTCGAACCTGTGCACCGAGATCACCCTGAACACCCGGTCCGGCGCCGAGGCCGAGACCGCCGTCTGCAACCTGGGTTCGATCAATCTGCCCGCTCACGTCGGTCCCGACGGGCTGGACGTCGACCGGCTCCGGCGCAGCGTCACGACGGCCGTGCGGATGCTCGACAACGTCATCGACATCAACCTCTACACGATGCCGCCGGCCCGCCGGTCGAACCTCGCCCACCGGCCGGTCGGTCTGGGGCTGATGGGATTTGCCGACTCGCTGTACCGGCTGGGGGTGCCGTACGCGTCGGATGCTGCGGTCGAGTTCGCCGACACCTCGATGGAGCAGCTCTCCTACTTCGCCATCGAGGCCTCGTCCGACCTGGCCGTGGAACGCGGCCGCTACGCGTCCTACGACGGGTCGCTCTGGAGCCGGGGCATCCTGCCGATCGACTCGGTGGAGATCCTGGCCGCGCACCGGGGCGGCGATCTCGACCAGGACCGCACCCAGCGGCTGGATTGGAACACTCTGCGCGGCAAGGTACTTCGGCAGGGCATGCGCAACTCGAACGTGATGGCGATCGCGCCGACCGCGACGATCTCGAACATCATCGGGGTCTCCCAGTCCATCGAGCCGACCTACCGCAACCTGTTCGTGAAGTCCAACATGAGCGGCGACTTCACGGTGGTGAACGAGTACCTGGTCCGCGAGCTCAAGCGTCGTGATCTGTGGGACGAGGTGATGATCGCCGACCTGAAGTACTTCGACGGATCGCTGCGGCCCATCGAGCGGATCCCCGACGAGGTCAAGGAACTGTTCGCCACCGCCTTCGAGATCGACGGTTCGTGGTTGGTCCAGGCGGCGTCCCGGCGGCAGAAGTGGATCGACCAGGCGCAGTCGCTGAACCTCTACGTCGCCGCGCCGAACGGCCGCAAGCTCGACGAGCTGTACCGGCTGGCCTGGCACCTGGGCTGCAAGACCACCTACTACCTGCGGTCGACGTCGGCCACCCACGTGGAGAAATCCACCCTGCGCGGGACCGACGGCCGGCTGAACGCGGTGTCCCCGGTCGGTACGCCTGCCAGCTGCGGACCCGCCGCACCGCCCTCGCCAGCCGCGGTGGCCCGTGCCGGAGAGCCACTGCCGCTGCTCGGCAGAGCCGTCGGCGGACGCCCTGGCCTGCTCGATCGACAACCCGGACTGCGAAGCCTGCCAGTAGCGCGTTTCCCCTGGTTCGGCGCCGATCATCGACGTCCGCGCCGATCATCGTGCCCATTTCGTGGCTGGTGTGACGGGAGTCAACGATTTCCTCCGCGCCGGCCGAACCACCGACCATCACGAAAGGCATCACCATGAGCGATTTCTGGAACTCCTTCGACGAGCCATCGCCCGCGACCGACCGCGCGACCGGCCTCCGGCGGCGCGCGAGCCGGAACCCTGGAGGCACCGGCCGCCGTTCCCGAACCGACGCCGGCCCCGGTTCCCGCGCCGGCGCCCGTGCCCGATCCGATCCTGCCGACCTCGGAGACCGTGACAACCGGTCTGGGCACCATCGACCGCGACGGCGGGCGGGTCTCGGTCGGGGAGAAGTCGATGATCAACGCCCGGGCGGACGTCAACCAGTTGCTGCCGCTGAAGTACCAGTGGGCGTGGGAGAAGTATCTGGCCGGTTGCAACAACCACTGGATGCCCACCGAGGTGTCGATGCAGGCCGACATCGCGCTGTGGAAGAGCGAGGGTGACGGACCCAACGCCCTGACCGCGGCCGAACGCACGATGCTCAAGCGCAATCTCGGCTTCTTCGCTACCGCGGAGTCGTTGGTGGCCAACAACATCGTGCTGGCGGTGTACCGGCAGCTGACCAATCCCGAATGCCGGCAGTACCTGCTCCGGCAGGCCTTCGAGGAGGCCGTGCACACGCACACCTTCCAGTACATCTGCACCTCGCTCGGTCTGGACGAGGGGGAGCTGTTCAACATGTACCGGGAGGTCGACTCGATCACCGCGAAGGACGCCTGGGCCCTGCAGTACACCCAGCACCTCGAGGACCCGGATTTCCGCACCGGGACACCGGAGACCGACCAGGCGTTCCTGCGTGATCTGGTGGCGTTCTACGTGATCTTCGAGGGGATGTGGTTCTACACCGGGTTCGCGCAGATCCTCTCGCTCGGCCGGCGGAACAAGATGGTCGGCATCGCCGAGCAGTACCAGTACATCCTGCGGGACGAGTCGATCCACCTGAACTTCGGCATCGACGTGATCAACCAGATCAAGATCGAGAATCCGCACCTGTGGTCGGCGGAGTTCCAGGCGGAGGTCCGGCAGATGCTGCACCACCGCGTGCGAGCTGGAGATCGCCTACGGGCGGGACACGATGCCGACCGGAATGCTCGGGCTCTCGGCCGACCAATGCGAGCGCTACATGCATTTCATCACGAATCGTCGTTGCACCCAGATCGGGCTGGAACCGCTCTACCCGGACACGGACAACCCATTCCCGTGGATGAGCGAAATGATGGATCTGAAGAAGGAGAAGAACTTCTTCGAGACGCGCGTCATCGAATATCAAACAGGTGGCGGATTGGGCTGGGAGTAGGCCTGAGGTCCCCAGCAGTGTCGAGAATGCTGAGGCTCGAGTTGTCGGTCGACGATCTCTCACCGGCGGGTGGTGTGAGGGGTTTCGTCGTCTGACGCTCGATCGGATAGGCGGGTGCCCCAGATTTGGTTACAGTCTGCGACACTTGGACATCCGATCGGGGACTTGGCATGGCTGAAGCTCATTCTGTACGCGCACTGCTCATGGACGACCTGCGCCACATGGTCGAAGCACCCGACCAAGCCGGCATCCGGTGGCGGCTTGAGGTGATCACCAAGGCCTTCCTGGTACCGCGTATCAGGGCTGTCATCTACTACCGCACTGGGGCACGCTCTGGCATCGAAGCGGCTGGTTCCTCTGGCAATGCTGCTGGAGAGCAGGGCAATCCGTGCCAGCGGCGCTGAGATCAGTCCAGGGGCGCAGTTCGGACCCGGCTTGTGTCTGATGCACAGTGTGGGGATTGTCGTCGGACCCGATGTGCGGGTCGGCCGCAACCTCCGCATCTACCAAGGGGTGACCCTGGGTGACGGGTCGAAGCCAGGACAACCGACAATCGGCGACGACGTGCTGATCGGCGCCGGTGCGTCGGTCCTCGGCGGGATCCGCATCGGCGACCGGGTGATCATCGGTGCGGGTTCCGTTGTGACTCAAGACATCCCAGATGACTCGGTGGCGACCGGGTCGCCCGCGAGCTGGAAATCGAGTAGCGACCGTCACGCGCAGTACCGTCGGTAGCGCTCTGGCAGTCATCGAAGACCGATGGATGCCGTTGCGGGCACAAATGTCCACATCGGAAATGGCGAAACAGCCAGATGGATCGACCGGATTTTGGGGCACGCCTGGCGAGATGGGGGTTCAAGGGGTGTACCTCGCCAGGCGTGCGCGATCCTCTGTCCCCCGAGTTCAGGAGCGGGCCGCGGTCACAGTGTGCATCACAGACGGTAATTATTGCCATAGCCTGACCGGGTCAAATTCACCCAGTCGGGCCTTCGTACAGAAGGCGCGTGAACCCCCAAAACATCCCAAAGGTCCCGAGATGGCAATCGAAAGAGTTACGTCTGGTGCGATCGACCCTGGTCGTGTCAGTCAGCGGTCGCGGTCAGGCAGTACGGAACACGCGCGACGAAGCAGGTGGACGTTGTTCCACCAAACGAGTCCGATGAGCGGGCGACGCACTCTGGCCGAGGTAGATGGGCGAATTGTCTGCGGCAGCGAGGACAAGGTCCGTGACCCGGCGTTTGGCCTTGCGAAGCGATCGAACGTGCTCTCGGACCAGAACTTCGGTTCCGCTGTACAACACGGCCCAGAGCAGTCCGTCGGGATCTCGTTCGACCTGTCCGACGTACGTGCTGGCGCAGGTTTCATCATTCATTCGACCCCAACCTCCCTCCGGGCAATCTTGTGCAAGTCGCTCTTCAAGTCTGAGCCCATCACAGGGAGGTAACAGTCCCCATCCGTATTGAACTTTCACCTCACTTATCACACGCAGTCGCAATGTCATCCCGATAGGTATGTCTGATTGGGGAGGTATCTGCCTTTCGGGGGTGAACAGGTCGCTGACAGTGAGAATGCCGTGTCGAACACAACCTCGGCAACCTCGCGCGTCGATTGTCCGATTCAGGTCGAGCATCGATCTGCGCTCCGGTGTGACCCTGCCGTCCGCGTCGGGGCCCCGCGCAGCGAACCACCGAGGGCAAGCGATGAAGGAAGATGGCACGGTGAAGCCCGGCGACCGCAGCGAGGCGGCCAACCCCGCCGACGACATCGGGGCGAATCTCGACGTCAGTCGGTCGCGGCGGTTGGCGATCCGGGTCGGCATGCTGGGTCCGGCCTTCGTCGCGGCGGTCGCCTACGTGGACCCGGGGAACGTCGCGGCAAATCTGCAGGCGGGTGCGCGGTACGGCTACCTGTTGGTCTGGGTGCTGGTGGTGGCCACGGCGTCGGCCGGGGTGGTGCAGTTCCTGTCCGCCAAGCTCGGTCTGGCGACGGGCGCCTCGCTGCCGGAACTGGTCGGTCGTCGGCTGGGGCGAAAGTCCCGGCTGTCGTACTGGTTGCAGGCCGAGGCCGTCGCGATGGCGACCGATCTGGCCGAGGTGATCGGCGGGGCGATCGCGCTGAACCTGTTGTTCGGCCTGCCACTGCTGCTCGGTGGGCTGATCGCCGGGGTGGTGTCGTTGGGGTTGCTGGCCGTGCAGAACCGCCGGGGTCAGCGCCCGTTCGAGCGCTTGATCACCGGTTTCCTGCTGATCATCGCGGTGGGGTTCCTGGCCGGCCTGTTCGTCTCGCCGCCGTCGCCGGCGGGGGTGATCGGCGGCCTGGTACCGCGGTTCGACGGGCTGGATTCGGTGCTGTTGGCGACCGCGATGCTCGGTGCCACGGTCATGCCGCACGTCGTCTACCTGCATTCGGCGCTGACCCGGGACCGCTTCGGCGGGATCGAAGCCGGTCCGGCGCGACGCCGGTTGCTCGGTGCCACCAGGACCGACGTGGTGCTCGCGATGATCCTGGCGGGCAGCGTGAACATCGCCATGTTGTTGCTGGCCGCCTCGTCGCTGCGTGGCCAGGAGGGCGTCGACACCATCGAGGGTGCGCACGCCGCGGTGCAGAGTTCCCTCGGTCCGGTCATCGGTGTGCTGTTCGCCGTCGGACTGCTGGCCTCGGGCCTGGCGTCCACGTCAGTCGGGTGTTATGCGGGCAGCGTGATCATGGAGGGCCTGCTGCACCGCAAGGTCAACCTGCTGTTGCGGCGGGTGATCACCCTGATCCCGGCCCTCATCGTGCTGGCGATCGGGGCAGATCCGACCACCGTCCTGGTGATCTCCCAGGTGGTCCTCTCGTTCGGGTTGCCGTTCGTGCTTGTTCCGCTGCTGCGACTGACCTCGGACCGGACGCTGATGGGCACCGATGCCAACGGTCCGGCGGTCAAGGCCGTCGGGTGGCTGATCACGTTGGCCATCGTGTCGCTGAACGCGGTGCTGATCATCGGCGTCTTCACCGACTTCTGACCGGTGCCCGCGGCCCCTTTCGACGCCCGCCAGGCTGGTTGTCGGTGGCCGCTGCCAGGATCAACCGTGACCGGCCGCTCGACCGTCGCGGTTCGGGGAATTGGAGAGTCATGACGACGTACGAGAGCTACCACGCGGTTGCCGATGCCAAGCGGGCCGAGCTGCTGGCCGACACCACCTCTCCGTTCACCATCGAAGTGCGGTTCCTCGGCGGGTTGACCGAAACGCAGCAGGCCGCCTTCACCGCCGCGGCCGACCGCTGGACGACGATGATCGTCGGTGACCTGCCGCCGGTGGTCGCCGACGGTGAAACCATCGACGACGTGCTGATTCTCGCCCAGGGCACGGACATCGACGGGCGGGGCGGGATCCTCGGCCAGGCCGGTCCCACCGTGCTCCGTCCCGCCTCCGCCGGGACCGCCGCGCTGCTGCCGGCCAAGGGTGTGATGTCGTTCGACACTGCCGACCTGGAACAGATGGAGGCCGACGGCACGCTCGGCGACGTGATCACCCATGAGATGGGGCACGTGCTGGGCATCGGTTCGATCTGGCAGGACAAGAGGCTGCTGCAGGGTGCGTCGGGCAGCAATCCGACCTTCATCGGGCCGACGGCGATGGCCGAGTACGCGGCTCTGCTCGAGGCCGCCGCACCCCGCGCGGTTCCGGTGGAGAACACCGGCGGCGCCGGGACCAGGGGAGCGCACTGGCGGGAGACGGTGTTCCGGAACGAGCTGATGAGCGGGTTCATCGACGCACCCGGCAATCCGATCAGCAGGGTCACCGTGGCGAGCCTGGGCGATCTCGGGTATCAGGTCGACGTCGATGCGGCCGAGCCCTACCAGCTGCCCGACCTGCTGAGCGTTGCCGAGTCCGGCGAACTGGTCGCGCACTCTGCGCCGATCGGCCGCGGCGTGATGTTGGGGATGATCCCGATCGTCTTGCCCGGCGACGCCCTGGCCTGAAAAGCGTCGGCTCTGAAAAATCGTCGGCACTGACGCCGGGCCGTTCGGTGACGGAGTCCGGCGCCTGGGGGCATCGCCCGGCTAACCTTTCCCCGAGCCCGACATCACCGACCGGCCGCTGACAGGAGATCCGATGCGCGCCCTGGCCTTCATCATCGGAGGATTCTTCGTTTTCTTCCTGCTGCTGTTGACGACTCAGCGTTCCGACAAGCGTGCGCTCGCCAGGGTCTCGGCCAACTTCATCGGTCTCTGGTTCGTTGTCGCGGCCGGCAACCTCTACTACGGCGTCGCCTATGCGGACTACAGCCTCTCGGAAGAGCTGCCGATCGCGGTCCTGATCTTCCTGCCGCCCGCCATCCCGGCGGCCGTCATCTGGTTCCGGAACCGCGCAGCGTCACCGTCGACCGACAGTCGGTAACGACGGAGAGACGCAGCGACAACTGGCCGACCGACCGGTCAATGGTCCTGTCGTGGTTCGAGAAGGGGTCGCTACACTCGCGGCCAGGTCATGAGTTCCAGCGACAAGCCCCGGCTTGCTGGGCGGCAACCCTCCACACGCGGTGGGGTGCCCCGGGTGATGACCAGGCGGATCACCGGCCCCGGTGATCGGCAAGCGCGGGTCCGCGATCGCCGGACCCTGTCGACGATGACAGAGGAGTGCCGCGATGCGGATCACGATGTGTTGTAGCGACTGACGTCAGCTCGGCGGTCAATCCGCCGCGGTCCCCTCACCTCGGCCCGGACCGATCCGTCGTCCAGCACCCGCCCTCCTGCGGGGCGGTTGCGCGTCGGAAGGCAATCCCGAAGTGCCCGCCGCACACCAGCGGTTTCCCCCATCCCCGTCCGTGGACTCTAGGTCCACCCCTCCAGGAGCAAGAGATGACCCCGAACTGGTCCTTCGAGACCCGACAGATTCACGCCGGCCAGACCCCGGATCCCACCACCAAAGCCCGGGCCCTGCCGATCTACCAGACAACGTCCTACGCCTTCGATTCCTCCGAGCACGGGCGAAAGCTGTTCGCGCTGGAGGAACTCGGCAACATCTACACCCGGATCATGAATCCGACCCAGGCGGTCGTGGAAGAGCGCATCGCCTCGCTGGAGGGCGGCGTCGGTGCGCTGCTGACGGCGTCCGGCCAATCGGCGGAGACGCTGGCGATCCTGGCGATCGCCGAGGCCGGCGACCACATCGTCTCCTCGCCACGGCTCTACGGAGGCACCTACAACCTGTTCCACTACACGCTGCCCAAGCTCGGCATCACCGTCGGTTTCGTCGAGAATCCCGACGACCCGGCCTCCTGGACCGCGGCCGCGCAACCGAACACCAAGGCCTTCTACGCCGAGTCGATCTCGAACCCGCAGCTGGACGTGCTGGACTTCCGCGCGATCGCCGATGCCGCCCACGCCGTCGGGGTGCCGCTGATCGTCGACAACACCGTGCCCACCCCGTATCTCATCCGGCCGATCGAGCACGGCGCGGACATCGTGGTGCACTCCGCGACCAAGTACCTGGGCGGGCACGGCACCGCCATCGGCGGGGTGATCATCGACTCCGGCAACTTCGACTGGGTCGCGAACGCCGAGCGCTTCCCGAACTTCAACACCCCTGACCCGAGTTACAACAACCTGACCTGGGGCGTCGACCTGGGTCCGGACGGGCTCTTCAAGGTCAACGTGGCGTTCATCTTCAAGACCAGGTTGCAAGGACTGCGGGACATTGGCCCGGCGATCTCGCCGTTCAACGCCTTCCTGATCTCGCAGGGCATCGAAACGCTGTCGTTGCGGATCGAGCGGCACATCGCCAACGCCACCCGGGTCGCCGAGTGGCTCAGCAGCCGGGACGAGGTGGAATCGGTGTCCTACCCCGGGTTGGAGTCGAGCCCGTGGCACGAGCTGCAGCTCAAGTACGCGCCGAAGGGCGGCGGGCCGATCGTTGCGTTCGAGATCAAGGGCGGCGTGGAGACCGGCCAGAAATTCACCGATGCGCTGGAGCTGTTCACCAACCTGGCGAACATCGGTGACGTGCGCTCGCTGGTCATCCACCCGGCGTCGACCACCCATGCCCAGCTCTCGCCTGCCGAACAGCTGACCACCGGTGTCACGCCGGGGCTGATCCGGCTGGCCATCGGCACCGAGCACATCGACGACATCCTGGCCGACCTGGAGGCCGGCTTCACGGCCGCAAAGGGAGAGTGACCGTCTCTGTTGACGTTTCCGTGACGCCGTCGACCCGACCGGGTCGGCGGTACGTCACGGTCGGCGCCCTGCAGACCGAGTCCGGCGTCACGCTGGACCCGGTCACCATGGCGTACCAGAGCTGGGGCGAGCTGAACGCCGAACGGGACAACGCGGTGCTGGTGCTGCACGCGCTCACCGGTGATGCCCACGTGGTCGGCCCGACCGGGCCCGATCAGCCGACGCCCGGATGGTGGGACGGGCTGATCGGGTCGGGTGCCCCGGTCGACACGGATCGCTATTTCGCGCTGGCGGCGAACGTGCTGGGCGGCTGCCGGGGGACCACCGGCCCGTCATCAACGGCGCCGGACGGGCGGCGCTACGGCTCGCGGTTCCCGCAGATCACCGTGCGGGATCAGGTCGCGGCCGAGGTTGCGCTCGCCGACGCCCTCGGTATCCAGAGCTTCGCCGCCGTCCTCGGTGGATCGATGGGCGGGATGCGGGCAATGGAGTGGGCGGTCGGCTCACCGGACCGGGTGCAGCGGGCGATCGCCATCGCCACCTGTGCCTACTTCTCCGGGGACCAGATCGCGTGGAGCGTCCCGCAACTCGCGGCGATCCGGGCCGACGGGAACTTCCTCGGCGGGGACTACTACGACGCGGAGCCACCTCTTGCGGGGATGGCGGTGGCCAGACAGATCGCGCACACCACCTACCGGTCGGCCCTCGAACTGGACACCAGGTTCGGGCGGTCCGGCCAGGGTGACGAGGATCCGCTGCGCGGCGGCCGGTACAGCGTCCAGTCCTACCTGCAGCACCACGGCGAGAAGCTGGGCAAGCGGTTCGACCCGAACTCCTACCTCGCGCTCACCGAGGCGATGAACTCGCACGACATCGGCCGTGGCCGCGGCGGTGTCGAGGCTGCGTTGCAACAGATCTCGGCCGAACTGACCGTGGCAGTTGTCGATTCCGATCGGCTGTTCCTGCCGGCCCAGGGTGAGTTGATCGCCACCGCACCGACGGCCCGGCCGTTGATCACCATCCACTCCGACTACGGCCATGACGGATTCCTGATCGAGGCCGACGCGATCGCCAAGGTGGTCCGGGACGCCCTGGACGGGTGACGTCCGCCCCGGCTGGGCCGAGTCTGCGTTGGGCTGGTACCACTGACTTGGCGGGGCGTTGCGTGTCAGGTGGCCCCGCAGCGGACCCAGCGAGGAGTATTCCATGCCATTGCGGTTGGGCTACAAAGCTTCTGCCGAACAGTTCGGACCCGTCGAGCTCGCCGACTTCGCGGTCGACGCCGAACAGGCCGGCTTCGATTCGGTGTTCATCTCCGACCACCTGCAGCCCTGGCGGCACGACGGCGGTCACGCCCCGGCTGCGCTGCCATGGCTCGGTGCGGTCGGGTCCAGGACAGAGAGGGTACTGCTGGGCACCTCGGTGCTCACCCCCACCTTCCGGTATCACCCGGCCGTCATCGCGCAGGCCTTCGCCACCCTTGGGGTCCTCTACCCGGGCCGGATGATTCTGGGCGTCGGATCGGGCGAGTCCCTGAACGAGGTTCCGCTCGGGCTCGAGTGGCCCGACGGCAAGGAGCGGTTCGCCCGGCTCAAGGAGGCCGTGACGCTGATCCGCGAGCTGTGGACCGGGGAACGGGTCACCTTCGACGGCACCTACTACCAAACCGACAAGGCGACGATCTACGACCGGCCGGACAATCCGGTGCCGATCTACATCGGCGCCTCCGGCCCGGCGGCGACCAGGCTGGCCGGCCGGATCGCCGACGGCTTCATCACGACCTCCGGCAAGTCGCCGACCCTCTACTCGGACACCCTGTTGCCGGCGCTGTCCGAAGGTGCCGGGAAGGCCGGCCGCACCTTGGACGATCTCGACCTGTTGATCGAGATGAAGGTGTCGTTCGATCCCGATCAGGCCAAGGCGCTCGAGGACACCAAACACTGGGCGGCCCTCGCGCTGACCCCGGAGCAGAAGAGCGGCGTCGAGGATCCGATCGAGATGCAGCGGCTCGCCGACGAGTTGCCGGTGGAACAGGCGGCGTCGCGGTGGATCGTCTCCACCGACCCGGATGAACATGTGGAGAAGATCAGGCAATATCTCGACCTCGGTTTCCGGCATCTGGTCTTCCATGCTCCCGGCCCCGACCAGGCGCGGTTCCTGAAGCTCTACGGAGAGCAAGTGCTGCCCAGGCTTCGTGCACTGGCCTGAACGGGTGTCCGCGGGCCGACCCGCGAACGGACCATCCCCGTTGGCGAGTCCGCCGGGACCGTCAGGTGCTTCCCCTCTAGGCTGAGTCCGGCGCTGTTCGGGGCTGCTGTCATGCCCGAGCGCCGCCAACCAGCAAGCGAAACACTGCTCAACTGAATACGTTTATTTTTCCAGTCCGACCCACCCGCAAGCGAAGGGATGTGCCCTGTGGCGGCCATCGAACTCATCGGCGCACGCGAGATCCTCGATTCCCGAGGCAACCCCACGGTCGAGGTCGAGGTGGCCCTCGACGACGGCTCGCTCGCCCGCGCTGCCGTGCCCTCCGGAGCGTCGACCGGTGAACACGAAGCCGTCGAGCTGCGGGACGGCGACTCCTCCCGCTACCTGGGCAAGGGCGTGCTGAAGGCCGTCGAGGCGGTGCTCGAGGAGATCGGGCCGGCACTGATCGGGTACGACGCGATCGAGCAGCGGGTCATCGACCAGAAGCTGATCGACCTGGACGGCACCCCGGACAAGGGCCGGATCGGCGCTAACGCCATCCTTGGCGTCTCGCTCGCGGTCGCCAAGGCCGCCGCCGAATCGGCCGAACTCGAATTGTTCCGCTACATCGGCGGACCGAACGCGCACATCCTGCCGGTACCGATGATGAACATCGTGAACGGTGGCGCGCACGCTGACAGCGGCGTCGACGTCCAGGAGTTCATGATCGCGCCGATCGGAGCCCCCACGTTCCGGGAGGCACTGCGCTGGGGCGCCGAGGTCTACCACTCGCTGAAGTCGGTGCTGAAGAAGGCGGGCTTCTCCACCGCGCTCGGTGACGAGGGCGGGTTCGCGCCGGCCGCAGCGTCCAGCAAGGCCGCCCTTGACCTGATTTCCGAGGCGATCACCAAAGCCGGCTTCGGGTTCGGCACCGACATCGTGTTGGCCATGGACGTCGCGGCCACCGAGTTCCACAACGACGGCGTGTACACGTACGAGGGCAGCGGCCGCACGTCGGACGAGATGATCGCCATCTACACCGACCTCGTCGCCAACTACCCGATCGTCTCGATCGAGGACCCGCTGTCCGAGGACGACTGGGACGGGTGGATCTCGATGACCACGCAGATCGGCTCGAAGATCCAGATCGTCGGCGACGACCTGTTCGTGACGAACCCGGAGCGGCTCGAGGACGGCATCGCCCGCGGCGCCGCCAACGCACTGCTGGTCAAGGTGAACCAGATCGGCACCCTGTCCGAGACGCTGGACGCCGTCACCCTGGCGCACAACGCCGGCTATCGCTGCATGATGAGCCACCGTTCGGGCGAGACCGAGGACGTCACCATCGCCGACCTCGCGGTCGCCACCGGGTGTGGTCAGATCAAGACCGGTGCACCGGCGCGGTCGGAGCGGGTGGCGAAGTACAACCAGCTGCTGCGCATCGAGGAGAACCTCGGCGACGCCGCCCGATACCTCGGAGAGCTGGCCTTCCCGCGGTACAACGCGGGATCCTGATCGATCGATGAGCCAACATCCGCAGCGCCGCCCGGGGTCCAGCTCGCGTGGTTCGCGCGCACCCCGGGCGAGCGCCGCGGGTGATGGCGTCACCGGCTCGGCGCGTCCGACCAGACGGGCCAGAGCAGGGTCGTCACGGCCGGTTGCCGCCAGACCCGCCACCGCGCCGGCTGCCTCGGCCACCGGGGTGGCCCGGCGTGCCGGTCGGAAAGCGAAATCGCCGGAGGCGCCCACCCGGAGTCTGCTGCCACAGTCCGCGTTGGCCCGGCAGGTGGCGCTGCTCGGCCTGGTGCTCTTCGCGGTCGCGCTGTCCGTGGCATTCCCGCTCCGCAATTACCTGGAGCAGCGAACCGAGCTGGCGCAGGCGGTCTCGGCGCAGCAGGAACTCGAACAACAACGCGACGAGTTGCAGGCCCGCAAATTGGCCTTGACCGACGCCGACTACGTCGCGGCCGAGGCGCGCCGCCGCCTGCAGTACGTCACCCCTGGTGACACCGTCTTCGTCGTGCACGCTCCCGCGTTGGCCGATCCGACAGAGACGGCCACTGCCGACACGAATGCGGACCAACCCTGGTACGGGAACCTGTGGACCACGCTGTCCGAGGATGGCGCGTCATAGCGGTGTCGGCTGTCGCCTGTGGACCATGGACTCTCGCATCGTGACTTGGACCCCTGTCACCGATGACGATCGCGAGCTGCTGACCCGCGAACTGGGCCGACCGCCGCGTGGCCTGCTGGCCGTCGCCTACCGCTGCGATCACGACGTGCCGGCCGTGGTGCAGACCTCGCCTCGACTGCCGGACGGAACCCCGTTCCCGACGATGTTCTATCTGTGTTGCTCGGTGCTGAATTCCGCTGTCAGCCGGATGGAGTCGGTCGGAGTGATGCGGGAGATGACCGCCCAACTGGCCGCAGACCCGGAGCTCGCCGAGCACTACCGCGCCGCGCACGACTCCTATCTGCAGCAACGTAACCAGCTCGACGACCTGGGGATCGCGGTCACCGCCGGCGGGATGCCGGATCGGGTCAAGTGCCTGCACGTCCTGGTGGCCCACTCGTTGGCGATGGGCCGCGGGGTGAACCCGCTGGGCGACCAGGCCGTCGACGCTCTGCCCGACTATTTCCGCGGGCAGCCGGCGTGTGCGCATCTTGAGGCCATCAACAGCTGACCCGGGCCGAGACGGTCCAGTCGTCGGTTTTCGGCCCGAACCGTAGTATCGATCGAACGGGTGTGGCGATCGCCGTGACATCCGTCCGGCCGCGCGCCAGTGCTGCACAACATCCTCGGTGGACGGGTTCCGCCGAGCTCAGCCTGTCACCCGTCGACCTGAATTTCCCGAGTTGGTGGGAGCAGATTTGATGAGTAGTCCGTCATGGCCATCGGCCCCTCAAGCCCCAGCGGCCGACGTACTCAGCGAGGTCCTGGCGGCGGCGAGAGCCGGGGTCGATCCGGAGAGAGCATCCGCGGAATCGTTGGACGTTCACGCCGAGCCCGGCAGTGGGGTTCCGGTCCTGACGGGCGAGTTGGCGACATGGGATGACGTCGTCCGGGCGGGTCACGCGGCTGCTGCCGCGTGGGTCACGCTGCGGAACGACAATCCCGGCGACGTGGTCGTCGACATCTCGCCAGAACAGTCGGAGCCGGCATCCGTTGGCGCAGCGCGGGTGTCGCTGCACACCCAGGAGATCCCTGATTCCGCCGACGTCGTGGTGATCGGCGCCGGAATCTGCGGCATGGCAACCGCTTTCGCTCTCGCACGGGCGGGACTGGGGGTCGCGGTCCTGGATTCCGCGTCCCGAATCGGCGAGATGACGACCTCGTGGAACAACGGCATGGTCCACCCGGGCCACGACCCGAAGCCCGGAACGTTGAAGGCACTGCTCAACATTCGGGGGAACGCCGAATGGTCGGAGTTGATGCAGGCCCTCGGCCTGTTCTTCGAACGGCGGGCCTCGCTGGTGGTGGGATTCGGCGACGCTGATGACGCTCGTCTCGAAGGTCTGCTGTCGAAAGCCCAGGTGAACGGTGTCCCAGGTGCGGAACTCATCTCGGGCGATCGAGCACGTGAGGTGGAGCCTCGGCTCAGTGCTGCCATCAGCGGCGCCCTATACCTCCCGACAACCGCCTCGATCGACCCGGTCATGGTCGCCGAGAGTCTTGCCGCCAAGCTGCGCGGTCTCGGCGGCACCGTCAGCCTGCTGACCGAGGTTTCGGCCATCACCGTCGAGTCCGGCCGGGTCACCGGTGTTCAGGTCGGCGAACGGCATGTCGCCGCACCATTGGTGATCAACGCCGCCGGGGTCTACGCGGATGTGTTGGCAGCAACAGCCGGGTCTCGTCGGTACAGCATCCACCCGCGTCGCGGCTCTTTGATGTTGTTCGATCCGGGCGCCGACGATCGTTACCGCACCAGCGTCTGGCAGGTCCCCGGTGCGTACTCCAAGGGTTGCGGGATGACGGCGCGCCCGAGCGGTTTCACCACCGGTGGCCCGACTGCAGTGGAGCAGCAGTCGAGGACCTCGCTCCCGCCCACCCAGGCAGAGATCGACGACATCCTCGCCGCGGCGGAAAGGATCTACCCCGCATACCCGGTGGGTTCCATCGTCCATGTGGGCAGCGCCGTCCGTGCGGTGACCTACTCCGAAGATTTCGTCATCGGCCCAGCGCCGGGGATCATCGGGCTCATGGATGTCGCCGGCACGCAGTCGCCCGCGATCGCAGCAGCGCCGGCCATAGCCGACTATGTGGTGGATGCGCTCCGCCGCATCGGTTATCTCCCGGACCCGACCTAACACCGAACCTCTCACGCCCATCCGACGGGTGATGGTGTCACGGCTTCGACCATCTCCCGTAAGCCCCTTCCTTGACCTGAGCGGCCGGGGAATTCGCCGAAGACGCGGTCCCCGTGGCCGGCCAGCCGGGTTGCGCAGTAGAGGTCGGCAACCGGGCCCGGCGCCTGTTTGATCAGCAGTGAGCCTGCCAGTGTCCGTGCAGCCAGTGAGGCGACCCGGCGGGCCGCGGCGGGTTCCAGCGGCCGATCGAGCAGTTCGGCCAACTGACGTACCGCATGGTCGTAGTCGGCAGAGGCGCCGGTTGCGGTCCCGAGCTCGTCCAGCAGCGCCGAACGGGATTCCGGCGAACGCTGCAGTGCCCGCAGCGAATCCAGGGCGGTGACGGTTCCCGATCCCTCCCAGATGCCGTTCAGCGGTGACTCCCGCAGCAGCCTTGCCATCGGGTACGTCTCGACATAACCGTTGCCGCCCAAGCACTCCAGGGCCTCGGCGATCATCGGAGTGGCGCGTTTACACACCCAGAACTTGGCCACCGGCAGGGCGATCCGGAGCAACGCGGTCGCCTGCTGGTCGCCGCCGATGGACCGCTCGACGAGCGTTGCCAGCCGAATTGCGGTCGTCGTGGCCGCCCAGGATTCGACGGCGAGATCGGCCAGCACCTGCTGCATGGCCGGCTGTGCTGCCAAGGGACCGCCGAAGGCATGCCGGTGCGCTGCGTAGAACGACGCCTGCGACAGTGCCGCGCGCATCTGGCCGGCCGACCCGAGCACGCAGTCCAAGCGGGTCATCGTCACCATGTCCAGGATGGTGGCCACGCCCCGACCTTCGGCCCCGACCCGCCAACCGACGGCCCCGTCGTACTCGATCTCGGCCGAGGCGTTGGATCGGTTGCCGAGCTTGTCCTTCAGGCGCTGCAACGCAATGGCATTTCGTCGACCGTCCGGCAGCACTCTTGGCAGCAGGAAGCAGGTCAATCCGTCCGGCGCCTGGGCCAGGGTCAGGAAGACGTCGTTCATCGGCGCCGAGGTGAACCACTTGTGGCCGGTCAACCGGTACTCACCGGATGCCGCAGAGCTCGGCACCGCGACCGTGGTGTTCGCCCGCAGATCGGATCCGCCCTGTTTCTCCGTCATCGACATGCCCGCCAGCAGGCCGTGTTTCACCGCCGGAGGGCGTAGGCCGAAGTCGTACGTCCGGGACCGCAGACCCGGTTCGAACCGGGCGGCCAGGTCAGGATCGTGACGCAGCGCGGGCACCGCCGAATAGGTCATCGAGATCGGGCACAGGTGCCCGGACTCGGTCTGGGTCCACAGGTAGAACCCGGCGGCGCGCAGCAGATGGGCGTGCTCGCCGGCGTCCGGTGCCCACGGCGCGGCCTGCAGTCCAGCCGAGACGGCCCGCCCCATCAGCGCGTGCCATGCCGGGTGGTATTCGACCTCATCCACCCGATGACCACCACGATCGTGGGTCCGCAGCACCGGCGGATGAGTGTCCGCCAGTCGGACCGCGTCGACGAACTCGGCCGAACCGGCATCGACGGCAAGCGACCGCAGCTCGGGGCTGAGGTCGATTCCCACCGCGTCCAGGGCGGCGCGCAGCGCGGGGTCCGGCGCGCTCACGTCGTACCCGACCAGCGGCGGCACCTGATTGTTGACCTGATGGGTCGGCGGCACGGAAGGGACCTCCAGATCGAGATCGAGGCTGCGGTACCGTCCGATCATGGTGCGTCCTGGAAGCTGTGCCAGACCTGCGGGTGTGAGTCCCGTCCCGGTAGGTACCGGAGCGCCGGGTAGCAGGCCCCGGTTCGTCGTCGAGAGGTGGCGGGCTGAGCGGGGTGTCAAGAGCCTCTTTGGAGGGAGCAAGATCGCGGGCCGCAGCGTTAAGCGAACTCTGCAGCCTCGTCAGATTGACAACGGAGGAGCCGAGCCGCTCATGTCACGGCGAAGGCCATGTCCGTCGAGCCCTGTTCCGGGGTCAGCTCGGCGGGTCCTTCCGGGGTATGGGAGGCGGCACGTGATCACGGTCTGGTGCGGAACAGGAGAGACCCGTCTGCCTGGCCTTCGTCGGGCAAAGACCGCAGGTATAAGCCAATGGTGAAGTCCTGTGGAGGGCAGCGGGAGTCCGACGGGGTCGTAGTACCGGTGATCGGCGTGCAACATAACGCGCCGGGAGGAAAGGGCCCCGACTTCGGTCGTGCTGGTGGTGGAGGTAAGCGTGAGGGCATGACCGGGACCGCCCGGTCCAACAACCCCGGCGGGCAACCTAGGCCCGTTGAGCTGCACCGGCTTCCGCCGGTGGGGCAAGTGCGAGAACTCCAACGCAAGCTATGGGCTGCGGCCAAGCAGTCTGAGGGTAGGCGTTTCCATGCTCTGTTCGACCGGATCTGCCGGGTTGACGTCCTGGTGGAGGCGTGGGAGCGGGTGCGAGCGAATCGTGGCGCGGCCGGTGTTGATCGTGTGACGCTGGCCGCGGTGGAGGAATACGGCGTGGACCGCCTGCTGGCGGAACTGCGTGCTGACCTCCTTGCGCGGGGAGTATCACCCGTTGCCGGTGCGGCGGGTGGAGATCCCCAAGCCTGACGGCCGGAAGCGGCCGTTGGGTATTCCCACTGTGCGTGACCGTGTGGTGCAGCAGGCGGCGAAGCTGGTCCTGGAACCTATTTTCGAGGCCGACTTCCTGCCGTGCAGTTTCGGGTTCCGCCCGAGACGCAGTGCCACCGATGCCTTGGAGGTGATCCGGGTGGCGTTTCCTCGTGGCGGCAAGTTCGTGTTCGAGGCCGACATCCGGGACTTCTTCGGGTCGATCGACCAGGACAGGTTGATGGTCGAGGTCGAGCGGCGCGTGTCGGATCGCGAGTGTCTCAAGCTGATCCGGCAGTGGTTGGGTGCGGGTGTGTTGGCCGACGGGGTGGTCACCGAGACGGTTGCCGGGACACCCCAGGGCGGGGTCATTTCCCCGCTGCTGGCCAACATCTACCTGCACGCGTTCGATCGGGACTGGGCCGAGCATGGCACCGGGGAGTTGGTCCGCTACGCGGACGACTTCGTGGTGATCTGCCAGACCATGGAGCAGGCCGAGCAAGCTCACGCGAGGGCCGCGGCCCTGCTGGGCGGGTTGGGTCTGGACCTGCACCCGGACAAGACCCGGGTGGTCGATCTCCGGGAAGGCCGGGAAGGCTTTGATTTCCTCGGGTGTCATTTCCGTGCCCGCATGTCGGGTCGGTTGTGGGAACAGAGGCGGGTCATCCGCTACTACCTGCATCGCTGGCCTTCCGCGCGGTCGATGAAGCGGGCCCGCCTGCGGATCAAGGCTTTGACCGGTCGTGCTCGGGGCGGTGCGGAGCTACGGGACCTGATAGCCGGTCTGAACCTGTTCCTTCGGGATGGGGCAACTACTTCCGCACCGGGAACGCAGCCGACAAGTTCGTCCAACTGGACCGGTACGTCGCGTGGCGGCTCAAACGCTTGCTGGTCAAGAAGCGGGGCCGCAACCTGCGGGCCGGTCAGGCGGACCGTTGGACCCGCGCCTGGTTCCACGACCAGGGACTACATCAGCTCATGGGCACCATTCCTACCCGAAGGCAGCGTAACCATGTCAAGAAGACCGTCGGTAAGCCGTATGCGGGAAAACCGCACGTACGGATTGAAAGGGGGATGGGGAACCAGGACCGCACAGCGGCACCGCACCCCTGACTACCAATGACCCACCGGCCCCGGCGATGACGGACAGCATCCGGGTCGGCGCCATCGACTGCGGCACGAATTCGATCCGCCTGCTGGTCGCCGACTTGGTGCACGAGCGGGACGGCTCGCCGCAGCTGGTCGACGTCCACCGCGAGATGCGGGTGGTGCGGCTCGGTGAGGGGGTCGATGCCACCGGCCGGCTCTCCAGCGACGCACTCGACCGCACCTGGCGCGCCCTGGCCGATTACGCCGCTGTCGTCAACGCGTCGGAGGTGGTGCGGGTCCGGATGGTGGCCACCTCGGCGACCCGGGACGCCGAGAACCGTTCGGAATTCACCGAGATGGTGCGGAACACCCTCGGCCAGAACCCCGAGGTCATCTCCGGTGACGAGGAGGCGGAGCTGTCCTTCGCCGGCGCCGTCGGCGAACTCGACCCGACCACCGGCCCCTTCCTGGTCGTCGACATCGGCGGCGGGTCCACCGAACTGGTCGTCGGGATCCGGGAACGGGGCCAGAACCTGATCAGTGGTGCCGTCAGCCTGGATATCGGCTGCGTGCGGATCACCGAACGGATCCTGCGGTCCGATCCGCCCACCGCCACCGAACGGGACGAGGCGACCGCCTGGGTCACCACCATGCTCACCGGGGCTCTCGACCGGCTGCCGATCAGCACCGTGCGCCGGTTGGTCCCGGTGTCCGGCACGGCCACCACGGTGGCGGCAGCGGCGCTCAAGCTCCCGTCGTACGACCCGGCCCGGATTCATCTGTCCCGGATCACGGCCGATCAGGTCCACAAGGTGGCCGGATTCTTCCTGGGCGCCAACCGGTCCCACCGGGCGGCCCTCGGCTACATGCATCCCGGGCGGGTCGACGTCATCGGCGGCGGCGGGCTGATCCTGTCCACGATGGTCCGGCTGGTGGCCCAGCGGGCACCGATCAACGAGGTCACGGTCTCCGAGCACGACATCCTGGACGGCATCGCGCTGTCGCTCGCCCTGCCTGACTGATCCACTGGACGATCGCAAGTTGCCCGGTTACCGGCAGGCGAGGCGACTGTCGCAGGCCCCCGACGGTCTCCTACTCTGACGATGCCGTCTGCACCACTCATCGCCCCCGTAGCCCAACCGGCAGAGGCAGGCCACTTAAAATGGTTCCAGTGCGGGTTCGAATCCCGCCGGGGGCACCGAGAAACGACTAGCCTTCCTTGCCGTTCGGAGCTTTCGGAGACCATTGGCCAGAGCGGCCGCTACCAACCGAGGTTCGTCAGTGCCTCGCCAACCGTTCGCACTGTGATGCCCGATGCCACCAGTGCATCCATCTGTGCCGCAAGGTTCGTCGGCGTCACAAATCCCGGGTCCGAAGTGTCGCCATCGATGACGTGGTAGACGAACACCACCCAGGAGTTGGTGTCTTTGGCCGCTTGGGCAGCGGCCCTGATGTCTTCCGGCTTGGTGATCGACGTGACGTAGTACGTCAGCACATTGAAATGTGATGCGTCGGCCGCCGTGTTCAATCCGCCCTCGACCCCGCGGCACGCCTTGAAGTGCTGGGCTGCGATCTGATCGACCGTGGGGTTGTGACTTCCATTGGGGTAGGCACAGCTGGTCGGGGTCACTCCCAGTTTGTTCGCGATGACCGCTTGGGATTGAGCGAATTCGGCCTCGACCTGCGCCGGCGTCAGAAGCGCCAGATCGGCATGATCCTTCGTGTGATTGCCGATTTCGTTGCCATCTGCCATCAGGTCGCGCACCTTCTCGACGTTGACGTTGGTCGCCGTCCAGTCCAGGGCGTCGGAGATCAGATAGAACGTGGCGTGCAGATTGCGCGTCTGCAGGATCGACCGGCCATAGTTGTACTGGCCGAGAGTTCCGTCATCGAAGGTGATGCTGGCCATGCCCCGACCGGGCGGCTGGCTGGTTGCAGGCTCGAGGAAGTAGCCAAACACGTCCGCCAAAAGGTCCACCGATCCAGCCGAGCCGTTGTACAGAGTGACTTTGCCGTCGAGACCGACTGGGGCAATGACCAAGTTGGGCACCGTTTGGCCGGTCGCGAAGTTGAGATTAGATGCGAGCGGCCGGGGGGTTCCTGACGCGTAGACGGTGCTGAAACCGGCGGCTTTCGGCGCGGTGGCGGTCACGTTCAGCACCACTGCGGAGACCCCGGACGCGGGAATGCCGCCATGTCCGGCCACCTCGACGTTCACCGTGTCATCCGCCTGAACTGCGGCCTTGGATGCGCCGGTTCCGTTCCTGGTGTCGAGCAGCCGCAACGGTGCGACCGACCCGAAGCCACCCGCAGGTACTGCGCCGGCGACGTAGTAGCCGGAGATGTCGGCAATCAGGGAAACTGCTCCGGCTGAGCCGTTGTAGAGGGAGACCTTGCCATCCGTGCCGACCGGAACCATGACCAGATTCGGCACGGTCTGACCGGTCAGGAAGTTCAGGTTCGAGGACAGTGGGCGAGGGGTTCCCGAGGCAAACGCGGTGACGAACCCGCCGGCCGCCGACCCCGTCGCTGTCACATTGAGCACCACCGACGAGACACCGGCGGCGGGTACCCCGCCTCTGCCCAGCACTGAGAACGTTGTGGTGCCGCCGGCCGCGAGATCTCCCTGCGGCGCTCCGGTCCCGTTGCGCAGATCCAGCAACCGGAGCGGAGCCACCGACCCGAAACCACCGGCCGGCACCGTGCCGCCCATGTAGTAGCCGGAGATGTCCGCGATCAACTGCACCGAGCCCGCTGAGCCGTTGTACAGCGTGACTTTGCCGTCGGAGCCAACGGGGGCGACGACCAGGTTGGGCACTGTCTGACCCGCGACAAAGTTCAGGTTCGATGCCAACGGTCGAGCGGTTCCCGAAGCGTAGGCGGTGAGGTAACCCGCCGCAGCGGGGGAGCCGACCGTCACGTTCAACACCACGGCGGACACACCTTTGGCCGGCACGCCGCCGTCACCGAGGACGGCAATGCTGACCGAGCCGCCGGCCTGCACCGCACCCTGCGGAGCACCTGTCCCGTTTCTGGTGTCCAACAACCGCAGCGGGGTCACTGCTCCGTACCCACCGGGCATCGTCACCGAGGGCTCTGCCGCTGCCGCCTGGACAGCCTGTGCGGAGGCCGCCGGACTCCCTGCCACCGTCAACAGAACGGCCGCGGCGACCGTGACCAGGCCAGTGCCCAATCGGTATCGCCGGTGCGCCTGATACTTCACTGGACCAGAACGCGACAGGATTGTCATGGCTTTACTCCAATTGGTGGTTTGCACGCATTTGCGGCGACGGTCTAACCCCTTAGTAGCGCAGGGTAACGCAAGACCGCGCGTTCTCCCAACATCGACGTTGTCACGACACGAATGGTCGTACGAGAACCAAGCCTCTACTACGGTCCGTAGATCGGGTCTGACAACCCGTACAGCCATAGATGAGACGAGTCGACTCCGCGACCGATCTTCGGCATGTCGTGAGGGGGTTCAGCCCGATCGGGACCGCGCAAACGGGACTTCAGCCTGAAGATCGAGGACATCAGAGGCGTCGCTCGGACCTATCGCTGAATCGCGATTGCCCGCTTGCCGCCAGTTCCCGACCACGGATTCATGCGCCAAGATCAACGACACGGATCGGAACCCACCGACCCGGCTTGGCTATGAAGCGGTGTCGAAGTGCCGCCGCGGTACCGGTGAACCCATCCCCGCCTCGGCGCGGACGCGACTGTTCGAATCAGAAGAGGTCACGGTACTTGGCGGATGCATTCCTGGCCAGCGACTTGCTCTCAGGGAACAGGCCGAAGGTATTCGGAGTCCAGATCACGTTGAAATAGCCTTCATAAAGCAGTTGACCGGCGCCAGTTCCAGCATTTCTTGTAAAGAAGTCATGCATGTACTCGACATATTTCGGTTGGTCGCCATTCTCGACCTGATTTCCCCATTCGGAAACCGCGAACGGTTTGCCGTGTTCTTTGGCGAACAGCCGGTGTTGTTCCAATCCTTGGGGTGCGCCAAATCGGTCGGTGGAGCCACCGAGCTTCCAATGGGCCGCGTACCAATCAGTGGAATAGACATCCACAAAGGCATCTCCCGGCCACAATGTTCTCCAGTCGTATTGTTGGCCAACAGTGTTGCCATTTGTGCTGAAGGTGACTCTTGCGCCCGGGAAAACGCGCTGTTTGATCGCGTAGAATCGTTTCCACGCTGTTACAAAGTATTTCGCATCGGATGCGCTCACGCTGTGGTTGGACCAGTTTCCGTTCATTTCATGAGCGAAGCGAATGTACAGGGTCCCTCGTTGCCTAGCCTGCCACTTATTCTTCAGATTGGACAGAATCTGCGACCATCTTGAATCGTAGGCTCCCGAAGCAGCCGCCGACCAGGTGTCACCGGCCCAGATCCCGCCGAACGCCCAGTCGGCGGATCCTGTCCAGCTGCCGTACTCAGCACCCGGCTCGAACTGGTACGAGTTGACGGCAGCATCGAACGAGATGTCCGACCACGTCACTGCGAGTGGAACTGTGGTACCCCGCCAAACCCCGAACTTGCCGTTCCCCACGCCTTCACCACTCGCGCCAGACATCCACCGACCTGCGCCCGGGCCGGTCGCCGGATTGTCAACCGGGGGGGCCGCTGCCGGCGGCGCCGTTGCAGGAGGCAACGATCCGGCGCCACTCTCTATGACCGCTCGGTCGATGTTGATGGTGGGTGAGACCCCGGCCCCACGCTTCCCGGTCACCGTGAGGGTCAACCGGTGCAAGCCACTTTTCAGAACGGGACTCTTGTAGACCTCAACCAGTTTCTGGTCGGCCGAGTAGTAATCCACCTGGACGGGAGGTCCATTGTCGACGGAAACGTTGGCAATTCCGCCGGTGCGCTCGCGATATCCGTAAAGCGTTGCCTGCGTCCCTGAAAAGCTGAGCGTAGCGTTCGCGCCCGGGGAATAGGAGTAGCGAAAACTGTTGGAGAAAGCTCCGGAGTTGCACGCTCCGCAATTGACCCAGAGCCCACTGTAGGTGAAGCTATTCGTGCCGCTGGTCACAGCATCGTCGACATCAATATTTGACGTTTGTGGTGCCGCTTGAACCGGCGATGATGCCATGCCCATCACCAACGCGATCGCCAAAACCACGAAAAGGCCTGACCTGGCCGCTTGCGCACTTCGTCTTATTCGAGCCCGCCGGTGGTGCTTGGTATCAGTCGATCGTCGAGAGCCGTTGGCCACCACTGATTCCTCCATGACCCGCAATGAACGACTATAACACCAGGTGACCAGTTGATTACCCTCTGTTGACAAGGCGGAGCTTAAGGTCCGTGCCGGGAGTGGGCAAGAGTCGACGATCTGCACCAGGTCGAGGGGATCTCGGCTGGCCGTCGGTGGAGGTCAGCGAGAATGCCGCAGCACCGCTGAATGGGGTGATTGTCGGCCATGGGAGATCGCCATTGCGGCCAGTGAGCGTCACTCTGTGACACCGATGTATCGGAAATACGTCCTTACGGGTTGTTGACATCGAATGCGCGGATCTCGCCGCGAGCCAGGCTGAAAGTCATCTCGCTGACTCTTGTGCAATCGCCCACCCCACGTAGTCGAGCGTGGAGTGGGTTAGACCAAATTGGTCTGACAGGCGATCGGATCGGTCGCAGACAGCGAGTTCCGGACTCAGTAAGGAGCAAGGAATCAGCCGAACGTGTGGAACAACCCTCTAACGGGCGTATGCTCGCTCCGGCTAGGTTCGGTAAGGTTGCCGTACCGGGGGCGGCGTGTGCTGCTCGCGTGCCTGAATCGGAACGAACGGTCATCACGCCGATCCGCGATGTGACCACTGGAGGGGACTATGCGCATTCTCGTCACCGGCACCGAGGGATATCTCGGCAGCTTGCTGGCACCGGATCTCAGCCGACGAGGACATGATGTCACCGGACTGGACACCGGCTATTTCAAGAATGGCTGGCTGTACCGCGGAACGGATCGGACCGTTGCAACGGTCGATCAAGATGTCCGAAAAGTGACCGTGGAGCAACTGGTCGGATTCGACGCGGTCGTTCACATGGCCGAACTGTCCAACGATCCCATGGGGGATCTCCTTGGCGAGCTGACGTACGACGTGAATCACAAGGGCACGGTCCGGCTGGCAACGCTTGCCAAGCAGGCCGGCGTCCAGAGGTTCATACACATGTCTTCCTGCAGCGTCTACGGGGTTGCCGAAGGTGTGGTCGACGAGAAGTCGCCAATCAATCCGCAGACTGCCTACGCCGACTGCAAGGCTCTCGTCGAACGTGATGTGACCGCACTCGCCGATGACGATTTCTCGCCGACGTTCATGCGCAACGCGACCGCGTTCGGCGCTTCGCCCCGCATGCGTTTCGACATCGTCCTGAACAATTTGAGCGGGCTGGCCCACACCACACGACGAATTGCAATGACGTCAGACGGAACCCCGTGGCGTCCGTTGGTCCACGCGCAGGATATCGGGAAGGCAATCCGTTGTGCGCTCCAGGCACCGCGAGAACTCATTCACGCGGAAGTCTTCAATGTCGGAAGCAATGCGCAGAACTATCAGGTCCGCGAGATTGCGGAAACCGTCGCCGCGGCATTCCCCGGTTGCGTGACGGAGTTCGGTGAGCCGAGTGCGGACAACCGAAGCTATCGCGTCAACTTCGACAAGATCCACGACCAGTTGCCTGGTTTCAGCTGTGACTGGGATGCTGCCAGCGGTGCAGCACAGCTTGCGAAGATCTTCAACCTGATCGACCTGGATACGGAGACCTTCCGAGGGCGTGGACACACTCGCCTGGCCCAACTCGAGTACCTGCTGCGCACCAAGCAGATCGATGCCGAGCTGATGTGGACGGCCGAGGTATGAAGTTCACCGCCACAGACATCAAGGGCGTCGCGATCATCGACCTCGAGTTGCGCAGCGACGACCGAGGGTTTTTCGCACGCAGCTTCTGTCAGGACGAGTTCACCGACCATGGCTTACTGCCAATGGTCGCGCAGTGCAACATCTCTCACAACCACCGAGCCGGAACGCTCCGTGGAATGCATTATCAGCTCGAGCCGGCAACGGAAGCCAAGTTGGTCAGGTGCATCTCAGGCGCGATCATCGATCAGATCGTCGATCTTCGCCCCGAATCTCCGACGTATCTACAACACGTGTCGGTCGAACTCTCCGCCTCGAATCGACGATCTCTGTACGTGCCGCCCATGTTCGGGCACGGTTACCAAACGCTTGTCGATGACGCCGAGGTTCTCTATCAAGTCAGTGAGCGTTACACCCCTGGCCAGGAGCGCGGCCTGAGGTACAACGACCCGGCGCTGGGATTGCACTGGCCACTCGACGTGACGGCGATCTCGGAGAAGGACAATTCCTGGCCACTGCTCGAAGACGTGGGAGCTATCGCATGATGCTGGTCGACCGCGCTCTTGCCGAACGCGAGCGCGACGGCCGACCAATTCGGGTTGGCATGATCGGTGCCGGATTCATGGGTCGTGGTGTCGCCAGGCAGATCATCCAGTACACCCCTGGAATGGTGCTTGCGGCAGTCTCGAACCGAACGCTCAGCGGGGCCGAACGGGCCTACCGGGAGGCGGGTGTCGACAAGGTCTCCATTGCCGACTCGGTTGCCGGAGTGGTCAAGGCCGTATCCGCAGGGCAGCCGGTGATCACCGACGATCCGCTGGCGGTTTGTGCTGCTGAAAACATTGATGTGATCTGCGATGTCACTGGTGCAGTTGAGTTCGGAGCGATGATCAGCCTGGCCGCCTTCGAGGCAGGCAAACACGTGGTCACGATGAATGCTGAACTCGACGGCACTGTCGGACCACTCCTCGCGCATCGGGCCAGGAGCGCGGGACTGATCTTCTCCGGCGTGGATGGCGATCAGCCAGGCGTCGAGATCAACTTGCATCGATTCGTTTCGGGCATCGGCCTGACCCCGCTGGTCATGGGGAATATCAAGGGTTTGCAAGATCGCTTTCGTACACCAACCACACAAGCTTCTTTCGCCGCAAAATGGGGCCAGGATCCTCACATGGTGACCAGTTTCGCGGATGGCACGAAGGTGTCGTTCGAACAGGCGATTGTGGCGAATGCCGTTGGAATGACTGTCGCCCGTCGGGGCATGACCGGCTCCGACCATCGTGGGCACGTCGATGAGCTCACCGGGGCATATGATGTCGACCGGCTGATCGAATTGGGTGGAGTGGTCGACTATGTGGTCGGGGCCCAGCCCGGACCTGGAGTCTTTTGCCTGGCGACGATCGAGGATCCAACTCAGAAGCACTATCTGAATCTGTACAAGCTGGGCGAGGGCCCGCTTTACAGCTTCTACACGCCGTATCACCTGTGCCATTTCGAGGTACCCACCAGTCTGGCTCGCGCAGTCGACTTCAACGATGCTGTGATCGCTGCGGCGGGGCCCCCGCGGGTTGAGGTTGTTGCTACTGCAAAGGCAGATTTGGATAGCGGAACCGTGATTGATGCTCTCGGCGGCTACCACACCTATGGGGAGGCCGAAAGCGCAAGCGCGACCACCACTGAACGCTTGCTCCCCATGGGTGTGGCGGAGGGTTGCACGCTGGTCAGGCCCGTGTCGAAGGACGCGACGCTGACCTATGACGACGTGCGAATCCCCGAGGGTCGGCTCATCGACAAGCTCAGGGCCGAACAGGCGGCGGTTTTCGGATGAGCAACTCCGCACTGAGACCTGACAAATGCGTCGACGAGACAACCACGTCCTACGAGGTGGTACTCGTGACCTATCACAGTCGACCTCACCTCGAAGGTCTGCTGGAGGCCGTCCGCGCGGACCAGCGACTGGTGGTGGTGGACAACGCCTCCGGCGCCGACGGGGTCCCAGGCGTTGTCGAGCAGTACGCCCAGGGCCGGTACGTCGACGGCCACAACAGTGGATTCGCTGCTGCTGCAAATCGCGGTGCTCGGACTTCACAGGCCGAGTATCTGGTGTTTGCCAATCCGGACAGCCGACCGACTCCGGAAATCTGGGACGAGCTCATCGAGGATTTGCGCAACGATCCGAAGCTGGGCGCCGTCGCCGCGGCCACGGTTGGTCATACCGGACAAATTGAAATCGGCGTCGGAGGCTGGGAGCCGACGCCGACCAGGGCTGTTGTTCACGCCCTCGGCCTGCATCGTCTGTTGCCGAACGCCGGCGTCTATGCAAGGCCGGCGCAAAACCAGCAGGTAGACATCGGATGGCTGGGCGGTGCTTGCATGGCCGTCCGCAGGGACGTATTCCTGGAGCTGGGCGGCTTTGACGAACGATACTTCGTATACAACGAAGATATGGCGTACGGGCGGGCCGTGAGGAACTCAGGTCTACGCCAAGATCTGCGGACCGACCTGCTGGTTCCGCACGCGACTGGCACCTCCGGCGGAACAGGCACGAAGATGCCGCAACAGCGCGGGGCGTCGATGGCTGCGTATCTGCATGATCACAACGGCATGGCTTCGGCTCTGGTCATGCGGACAGCGTTCGTGGTGGGGATGCTTCCTCGCATCGTTGTGGCGGCAGCAAAAGGTCGTCACGGTTTGGCCCGCCAGCACGTCGCCTATATCAAAGGAATCGTCACCCGAAAGTCGCCCTATTCGTCCTGACGACGCAGAGCAGGTCCGTTGGGATGAAGAGCTCTGCGCTCTGGTCAGTGTTCCTGGTCAGCAGTTGAGGAGATCTTGGATTTCCGTCGTCGTCGCCAGGGGACGACTGCTGCGATGATGGCGATGACGCTCAGCAGATCAGCGACATGGATTCCGTGCAGGTACGAGAGCTTGATGGCAACAGGTCCCTGCCAGGGGTGATCGGGAAGTGGCCACACCAGCGCTCCGGCGATGAGAAGGACTCGCGGAAGCCATTTTCCGGTTCGAATGGTCATCACCAATCCAATGACCATCGAACCGAAGGCCACCGTCGCCAAGCTGGTTGCCGCCGCGCCCGGTTTCAAGATCGGGTTGGCCCATGACAGGTCTGGAAATCCGAGTCTCTTGATCACCCTGAGGGCCTGCTCGCGCCTATCGGATGTCCGCTCGCCGCGGCCCATTCCCTTGCCTGTCGGGCACATTCAGACCAATCGGTGCCGGGCGAAAGAAACTCGGTCTCCATGTGACACGCGTAGTTCGGATCTGCCGCATAAAGGAGGTGAGGACTCTTACGTCTGGTGAGCGATCGGACCTCGAACGCCATTCGAAACGGCGTGAGCACAGCGTTGGCGGCGAGGGCACGATAGCCCTCGCGAAACCGGGTGTTTTGTGGCCCGAGGAACAATTCAGTGGGGGTGTAAGGAAATCTCCCTTGGTAGACCAGGCATGTCTCGTGATCCAGCAATCGCGAGGGGTACGGAATCATGCCCTGCCTGAAGATCCCGAGATCGGCCCGCAGTGCACCGACCCTGGCACCGAAGGTGCTGGCGGTGCTCGGTACGTTGACCCAACCATGACCGTCGACCAGTGCCTCCGGTTGCTGCATCCAGTCAGCAGGCACGGCGTGAGGTACACCCGGGCCGATGCAGGGATTTCGAGGCGTCGATGCGTAGAGCGCAAAATACGCAGCGGAGGGAATCTGGTCTGACGCAGCTTGCAGTGCGACGAACGACTGTTCCAGATGAAGGTAGTCGTCCTCACTGAAGTAGACGATGTCGTCGTCGTCCCACCTCTGTTGGACGGGGAACCGAAGCGCCGCGAGGTAGCTCGCGCGCATTCCCAACGGGCCACCTTCCAGCTGGACGATGCGTGATCGCTGTGCGGCCATGGCCCGCATGTCATCGGGAATGGGTCCGTCTGCGAGTATCACTGCGTCCGCATCGGCGAACTCGGCCGCTCGTAGGAAAGAAGCCAGCGCTGTCCGCTTGTTGTAGAAGGCGGGGCGACCTTTGAGGTTCTCTCCGCCGTAGAGGCGGTACAGCAAGCGTAATGTCATCGCACTTTCTCAGAGATCGATGGGACATCCGAGGTCCCCATTGGCAGACTTTCATTCTCAGGCCCTGTACTCCCGGACCTGGTGACTATTGACAACGAACCCGACGTTATCGGCGCCTGCGGTTTCCGCAGCGCGATGACGACTCGACCCACCCAGAACGGCAGGATTGCAATCTCCGTTGCCGCCAATGCCCACGCTGCTCCCACTGCGCCCCACGAGCTGATTCCAATGGACAGAAAAATGACCAGCATCGGTGCGTGAATGATATTGATCATGAAGGTGGCACGGGCCATGCCCAGACCATAAAGAGTGGTGGCAGGACCGGTGGACAGTGCAGCAAAGAATGACAGCAGACACGTCGGGAGCAGGACTGATGCTGCCCCCGTCCAGGTGTCGCCGAGCAGGCTTTCGCCGATGCTGTCCGGCATTGCCAGCAATACGATGCAATAGATTGCGGTGGCCACGCCCATCGCGGACGACACACCTGCGCAGAAGACTCCACGACTTCTTTGTGACATCTGGGGCCGACGGGCGATCTCCGGGATGGCGAACATGAATGCGGCTGCACCGAGAATGTTCAGCGGCCCAATCAGAACCTGGGCCGCACGCAGCGCACCCACACCTTCCTCGGTGCCGACGATGGCAACGGCCAGAATCCCAATCTGGGCGATTCCCTGCCCCAGGAAATATTCGGCAATCAGGTACCCGGTCAGTTTGCGCTGAGCCAGAAGCCAGTTGACAGCACCTCGAATTCGTGGGATTGCTTCAAGCAGGTGCATCCCGTACAGAGCTGCCGCGGCCGCTGTTGCCCCCCAGATAGCAATCGGTATCCAGATCTGATCCATTGCGAGAGCAATGACCACGGCCAGCAGGGCAAACAGCAGGCCTGACCACAGCGCATCGATGGCAGCTGCACGTTTCGGCAGGCCGGCCGCAAAAAATGCCATCCGGCAGGTGTCCTGCACCAACAGCCCGGGCAAGCACACAGCCACAGCGATCAGAGCCGAACCTGTCTCACCACCCAGGGCCAGGCCGAAGGCTCCAACCACGGCGCCGGTGAACACACCGATGAGCGTTGCTCCACCCAGTGCGGATCTCACGGCCGAGCGGAACTGACGCGTGGCAGCGGCCGCGAAGCTGATCTGCAAGGGCTGCCCAACGGCTGCTCGGGTCAGCCCGATCATGATGGAAAAGACCAGGAATGCCATGGAGAAGGCGCCGAAGCCGGCCGCGTCAGCCGTCCGCGCTACGAGAACGGCCAGCAGCACGTTCGACAGAGCGGAAAGAATCTGGTCGCCGACCGTCCAGCTCACCCGTTGCGCGATTCGACGAACCCCTTCGGGCACAAAGGATCGCATCACATTCCTAGAGTCTCGTCTTCTGGGCCTGTTGCGGAGAGCCATGAGTCATGCGCACCAGGTCGGGAGAAGTCTATGTCAGCAGGCTGCGCGTCAACTTCAACGATAGCCCAAATGGGCTACGCATCCAAGAAGGTTGAAACACTCACGCAGCAGCATGCGTCGCTATGTGTGTCGGGCCTCACTGACTCATGCAATCCCTACCCCATTAGATGTGAGTGGATGGTCCAAGAATTACAAGCAGTCATGTGTTCGATACGAAGGGTGTGCACTACTTGATCCTCGGACGGGGACTGGGTGGCTGTTACCCCAAAAGAGTGGTGCGATCCATCAAATCGGGTGGCCGAATGCGAGGTGACATCGACGGGTTAGCATTTCGGCAGATATGAGTAGTTCAGTGGTCGGGGCGCACCGTTGCGGAGGGGCTTCATGACAGATAGTGACGATCGACAACTCCAACGCTTGCCATCTCTGGATGGCCTGCGTGCGTTGGCCGTAGTACTGACATCGCTTGTTCACATCGTTCCGGAGTTGGTCCCTGGTGGCTTCCTCGGCGTCGACGTGTTTTTCGTTCTGAGCGGTTTCCTCATCACGTCCATCCTCCTGGGGGAGTTCGGACGAACCGGCCGAATCGCACTGGGGTCGTTCTATGTCCGGCGTGCACGCCGCTTGTTGCCCGCGGTTCTCGCGCTGATCGCTGTTTTCACGGTCGTGGTAGCGCTTTCCAGCCCGGACCGTCGTGATCTCGTCGTGGCCGGGGCCGTCGACCTGGGGGTTCTGACCTACACCTTCAATGTTGGGCCCCTGTTGGGTCACAACCCGCCGTGGCAGGTCGACCACTTGTGGTCACTGTCCGTCGAAGAGCAGTTCTACTTGCTCTGGCCCGTGCTGTTGGTGCTGTTGCTCAAGGTGGCCGGACGTCGAACCATCATGATCCTCACAGCAGCCGGCGCGCTGGCTTCGACTGTCGGCCAAGCGCTCATCTTTGCCCTGACACACTCGGTAGCGTGGGGCTACGTCGCCAGCCCATTTCATGCGAACGGGATCCTGCTCGGTTGCTTGCTGGCTCAGCTGTACGTGTGGCGAAAAGCTGAAGGCCAGTTCCACTGGATCGCCACCAAAGCGTGGCCGCTGGTCGTGAGCCTGGTAGTGCTGCTGATGCTGAGTTTGGTGCTCGACGTCAACGATCTGTCGACCTATGCCGGCGGCATCCTCCTCGGCGCCATGGCAGCCGGAGTGCTGGTGGCAGGCATGGTCGGTCGAGACACATTCGGACTAACCGCAAGTTGGCTCAGTCGGGTGTTTCGCAGCCGTCCGCTGGTGGCAATCGGCAAACGCTCGTACTCGATCTATTTGTGGGAGAACTTCGTTGCTTGGGCACTGTCCGATTCGCTCCGCGGCACCTGGTGGTGGGTACCCGCGAATGTCGTTGCCACTTTGATCTGTGCAGAGATCTCCTATCGCTTCATCGAGCATCGATTTGTCCGCCCTCGACCGCGCACGCGTGGGAAGCATTCGGTAGGTGCTCGCCGACAGGCTGGAGAGGCGAGAGTCGTGTCACCGTGACGTTTCGTGGGACCGTTCGTTACTTGTGCCCGAATGGGTGAACTTCTTTCCAGTTGAGCCGTGTTTCCGCCGCAGAGAGGGTGAAGCATGGCATGTCGAACCAAATCAGTGACTTTGGGTGATCGCGAAGGTCGGTGGATCCTCGGCAATCGTGTATCTTTACTCCGGATGGATGTCAATTCGACAGGCACGATCGCAGGACACACGAGGGGGGCCGCGTGAGCACACCGCCGTTGATCGTCAGTTGCCAACGAAATCCGCGCGTCGCTCGGGTCTACGCAGGCGTCCCGGGCTACGGGCAGCGTGGATGCCATGCTTGATCTGCTGAGCGACCAAGAAGCAAAGGCGCGGGCGACGCTTTCGACGGATGTCTTCGACTACTACGCGTCAGGTTCTGCTGACGAAATCACCCGAGATCAAGCCTCCGAGGCGTGGAGCAGTTTTCGTCTCAGGCCTCATCCCTTGCGGGACGTCAGCAACGTCCAAACGTCACTGCAATTGTTCGGTTCTGAGTTGGCGACGCCGATTGCGGTTGCGCCCACGGCGTTTCACAAGCTCGGCCATTCAGAAGGCGAGCGCGCCAGCATCGTAGGCGCGTCACGGGCCGGTGGGCTGTTTGTCCTGTCCACCCGGGCATCTCTGCCGATTGCCGAGATCGGTGCGGCGACGACGGCGCCTTGGTGGTTCCAGGTCTATGTCATGCGTGATCGAGATGTGACCGCCCGTATTGTGCTGGATGCGGTAGAGGCAGGGGCGAAGGCCCTGGTGCTCACGGGTGATACACCGGTCGTGGGTCGTAAGCGACGAGTACAGGGTGTCCGTCATCCGCTGCCGGATGACCACTTCTTGGTCAACATCAGCCGTCATCTGACTGCTGGACAAGACGGACGCGCAGCCGCGGCTCAGGATCCCGGCCATCGGCCTGGGCACCATCGAGTGGCTTCACCGCCTGACTGGCTTGCCAGTACTTGTCAAAGGAGTTCTCCGCGGTGATGCGGCGGTGGAGTGCGTCGACGCCGGAGCAGCGGGAGTGATCGTGTCCAACCACGGCGGCCGGCAGCTCGATCGGTCAATCCCGAGTGCATTCGCGCTGAAAGAAATCACCACGTCAGTGGGTGATCGCGTCCCAGTGATGGTCGACGGTGGAATCCGGTCTGGACTGGATGTACTCGTGGCCCTGGCGTTGGGTGCCAGGGCGGTGTTCGTCGGTCGACCTATTCTCTGGGCGCTTGCCGCTGACGGCGCTGAGGGGGTCCGATCGGTGCTGGCCGAACTGACCGACGACCTTCGGCACGTCATGACTCTTGCCGGATTACCGAATTTGGCGGCGATCCAATCGGATCTGGTTGTGAAGGTTTGACAGCTGGTCAATGTTCGCGATTCCAGGCGGGCACCGTGGTGGTCACCACCGAACTCAGCAAATAGCGGCCAAAACAACGATCGAAGCCAAGGAGCACCCACATGCACGACGCCGACAACGACGTCACCCGCGTTTCCACGAACCTCGACCCGGCCGACATTCCGGTCATGATCCTCTGCGGCGGTATGGGTACGCGGCTCCGCGAGGCGAGCGAGAAACTGCCCAAGCCGCTCGTGGACATCGGCGGGAAGCCGATCCTCTGGCACATCATGAAGACCTACGAAGCACATGGGTTCCGTCGGTTCATCTTGTGCCTTGGCTACAAGAGTGAGCTGATCAAGCGCCATTTCCTGGACATGCGGGAGCAGGTGAGTGACTTCACCCTCCATCTCGCCGGTGACCACAAACCGGTGTTCCACGGAGACAGCCGAGACGAAGGTTGGGAAGTCACCTTCGCTGAGACAGGACTACAAACCGGCACGGGCGGACGTATCCGTCGAGCCATGAAGTATGTCGATTCCGACGTTTTTGCGCTGACCTACGGGGATGGGATCGGCGACGTCAATCTGACAGCTCAGCTGAAGCATCACGTGGAGGCAGGTCGGTTGGCGACCGTGACAGGTGTCCATCCGACCAGCCGCTTCGGAGAGATCCACGTCGACGAGAAGGAAAGTCGAGTGGTCGAGTTCAACGAAAAGCCAACCCTCGCGACCGGTTGGGTGAGTGGTGGCTTCTTCCTGTTCCAGCGCGAGTTCGCCGACCGCTACCTCGACGACCAGCAGGAGTTGCTGCTGGAGGCTTCACCACTGCAACGAGTGGCCAGGGATGGACAGTTGACGATCTTCCCGCATGAGGGATTTTGGGCCGGCATGGACACGTTCCGAGACTGGACCGATCTCAACGGCCGCTGGGACCGCGGAGAAGCGCCTTGGAAGGTTTGGAAGGACTGATGTCGAAGTCGGCGACGTGGAATCGATCGGTTTCGACCGTCATGAACCGATCAACGATCGGTTGCTGTGGCGTCGGTCGCGGCCGGATCCGCGAATGCCGCAGCCATCAGTTCAAGATTTCGCTGTGGATCCAACAGCTCGGCGACGCGGTGCGAACCACTGTCTGCCAGTCGTCGGGCCCGCTGAGGATCGCGCAGGAGGCCGACCACGGCATCAGCGAAGGCATTCGGCTCGTCATGGACCTCGAGATCTTGTCCTCGTCGCAGATCGAGGCCTCGCGTCGCCAACGCAGTGCTGACGACCGGAACGCCTGCCTGCAAGTACTCCACCAGTTTGATGTTCACACCGGAGCCGGTCACCGCCGGGTTCACGGCGACGCACGCCCGATCCAGGTACGGCCGGACATCTGGAACGTCGGCGTGCAGTTCTGCGCCGGCAGTTTCGGCAATGAGCGCACGAAGGGACTCCGGGGGCTGGCGTCCCACGACATCGAGAATCGCGGTGGGGAAACCTTCGCGCACTCTGGGCCACACCTGTGTGGTGAACCATTCCAGGGCGGATCGGTTGGTGACCACGTCCAGGGCGCCCAGGAACAACACTCTCGCTTCACGGGGAGTGCTGACGTCACCGTTCCGCCTCTTGCCCTTCAGGTCGGGGTCGAACGCAAAGGGCGGCACATGCAGCACCCGATTGGCACCTGCTTCGCGACGCTTGGCGGCGTCGTCCGCCGAAATGTCCGCCACCGCCGTCACAGCAGTCGATCGATCAAATGCTCGTTCGTCCCGCGCGATACGCCATGCTTCCCAAGTCATGACCCACTTGCGCGGTCCGCTCAGTCCAGCAGCCAGACTGCGATGGTAATCACCCTCGCGGTTGTGTTGCCGCAGAATCATCGGCAGTTGCAGGGTGGCAGCGATCTTCTGGCCGATGACCCGGGATTTGTAGGAGAAGGTGACCACTCCCGTTGCCTCCGGTGCGAGCTCCCGAATTCGCTCAGCGAGCTTGGCCGGGTAGGGCCGCGACGAAACGACGTACGGGTACCTGGGGTCAGCCAACCGGAGCGGCGAAAGCCTGCGCCGCGTCTCGATCACCGGGGTCGAGCCGACGACCTCCGCATACGCAGCAAGATCAAGCTGTCCAGAGGTTGGCACGACCAGAACGGCGAGCCAACCAGCACGGTGCGCTGCTCTGACGAAACCGAGATGTTCGCGCTCACCTCCTCCGTGGGCCGGCAGAAAATCCGAATCAGCCACGACAACCCAACTCTGCGGGTGTTCGACAGGCTGGTCTCCATTCGTCGTCATGTTGCCGACAATGCCACGCCGGGCGCATCGCCATCCCGGACGCCCCTCCCAGAAACGAAAGCGAGAAGTCAGCGACCATGTCTGTGAGCAATCAAGGGGTGCGTCGCCAGCATCGGTTGAAGCCCGGAGCGGACGCGCCCGCATCGCCACCATCGAGTCCCCGACACGTCGCCCCGCCCGCACAGCACGTGCCCGTCGCGGCGCCGACGGGTGAGTCGAAGGCATCCAAGGTGGATGCCATCGACATCGGGCGTCTTCCGGCCACCGGGCTACTGCTTGCTCGGCCGTTGCTGCTGCTGATCTGCGCTCTGCTCGGAGCCGGGATCGGATATGTGCTGACCGGAAACGGCGGATACAGCGCGCAGGCGGTCGTGGAATTCACCCCTCCCGGAACCGACAGTCTGCTGGTGAAGCAGACAGGTCAAACGCTTGCCAGGAACGCCGTTGCCAGCGACGTGCTGCAAGCGGCCGAATCAGGCAACCTCGGTGCATCGGACGATCTCAGCGGGCGGGTCACCGCGGAATGGCAAATGGACACCAAGCTGGTGACAATCACGGTCACTGCGCCCAGTGCAGAAGTCGCCATCGCCGACGCCAATGCAATTGCCCAGACCATGGTTCAAATCTCCGAGACCTCCATCAGTAGCCGTCTCGAACAGGCGCGAGACCAATCAAATGAAGTCCTCAACTCTGAGCAGCTCGATTCGCCCGATGCGGAGTCGGCGCGGAAGGCTCAATTGGGTAGTTCCTTGGGGTCGCGCCAGGACGCGATTGCGTCACAATCTGGCGAGTTGACGGTTGCTGACTCGGCTTCCGATGCTGCGGTGGCCGGTCTCTCCAAGCCGATCGGAGCCGCTATCGGCCTGGTTGCGGGACTGCTGCTGGGGGGCCTCCTCTCGCTGCTTCTCGGGGTTCGAGGGCTTCGCGCCCGCTCCGCCCGTGAATTGGCACATTTGGTTCCCGACGCAGCACTGAGTTCGTCGGCACATGCGGCGCAACTTGCCGGTCAAATCATCGAGTCCGGTCGGTCGACCGTTGCTGTCATTGCCACCCGCGGCGTCAGTGACCAAGGAGTCGCGCTTGCTCGCGATGTTTCCGACTATTTGCGGGCACACGGGCGGACAATTGCCGAGGTCGGGCCCATCAAGAAGGGCGACAAGACTTCGGCCATCAATTTGCTCCGCAGGGACGCACGCAGTGATGTCGCCGGGCGAGTCGGGGCTGACATGATCGTGGCCGTTGTCGACGAGGGAAGTGAGGCGTCGGCGCTGCTGGAAGGTCAGTCCGACCTGTGTGCGTTGATTGTGGTGCGCCGTCGGCATACACCGATCGCTTCTGCCCTTCGAGTGATGAAGTCGTACAGCCATGCGGAGCCTGTTCTCGTTCTGGCACGGTAGAAGTGGTTCCCAGCAGCGTTGAACTGAGAACGGCCCGTTGGGTCGGGGTCTTGTTTCTCCTTGTCGTTCTCCTGCAGCGATTTGCCCTCCCAGGTGTGCCGAATCTCGCCCTGCTCGTGCCAGCTGTCGTGGTCTGGGCCGCCCTCGCCCTGGCGAGGCGAATCGCAGTCGTCGATCGAACGCGTCTCCTCTGGTGGTTCGCCGCGGCGACGACCACATGTTTCGTGATGTTGATCCAAGACTTTGCCGTCGCCGGGGCGGAGATCAGCGTGACCGCCTGGGGTCTGGTCATGGTGGTGTGGTTGCCCTTTGTCTTGCGACTTGTCGAAAACGGGCCTGCGGCATATCTGCAATCCCTTCGATACGTCTCTTTGATCGCGACCATTCTCGCCGTCCTGACCATCGCAATGGTGGGTACCCAACTCATGGGCATCGCTTATCGCGACTGGTTCGCCGCCGTTGTACCCGCGGACCTGCAGCTGGGCGGATTTGTCCTGACCTACCCACTGACCTATGGCTCGAACATCTTGAAAGGCAGCGCCTGGATTGGACTGGAGCCGTCGATGGTCTCGGCTCAGCTAGGCATCGGGCTGTTGGCAGCGCTGTTCGTGCGCGCCCGATGGTGGACGGTGGTGGTTCTGATTCTCGGCCTCGTCGCAACAGCATCGGGTTCCGGCATTGTCATTGTCATCGTCGGGGTGCTGGTGATGTTGCTGCACCGCTGCCGACAGTTGCTGACGAAGTATGCGTTGCTGGGGGGCGTCACCGTTGTCCTGGCGACGCTGACACCTTTCGGATCGTTACTGCTCGACCGTTCGTCGGAGTTCTCGTCATCCGGATCATCTGCGTCTTTGCGAGCGTTCGAACCTTACGGTGTGCTATTTCCGCGATGGACCGAGCAACTCTCGGGCGTGCTTTGGGGGTATGGCCCTGGTTCCTCGCAGCGAATCGTGACGGACACCAACGTGCTGGGATTGCTGGTGCCCAGCCCGGCGAAGGTCTTTTTTGAGTACGGGCTGGTAGCCGGTGTCGTACTCGCTGCATTTCTACTCGGCTGTTACTGGGGCGGTCCAAGTCGAGCGATGGGATTGTCCCTGCTTGTGTCATTGTGGCTGTTGCAACCTGGGGTGACGACGATGGTGATCGTTGCACCGCTGCTGGCGATGGTCACGTTGTGGTCGCCGCGTCCAGGGCTGCCCATCGAGAAATTGCTTCCCGAACGTGAGCCCCTGCAACCCGGGCATGCCAGGCGACAGGCCGATGCGGTGTCGACGTGAACAATGCGCGCCTTGACATTCGAGATGAAAAGGAACCGGAAAGAATGACGCACGAGTCGCTGCTTGCTAGAGAAACGGCGCCCGCAACCGCAGCTGAGTCCTACGGGCCGGCTGATGCCGGGCCGTCGGGCCAAGGTGTCCGCAGTCTGGTCTCCGTGGTGATGCCGGTTCGAAACGAAGAACGTCACGTGATCGCGGCGATCAGTTCCGTACTCGAGCAGCAAGTTTCGCTCGAGCTGCTCGTCGTCGACGGAATGTCAACGGATCGGACCGTCGAATTGGTGAGGTCGATTGGGGATCCGAGAGTGCGAGTACTGCAAAATCCAGCTCGCACCATCCCAGCCGCGCTGAACATCGGTCTCGCGGCTGCCCGCGGTGAGTTCGTAGCCCGAGTCGATGCTCACGCCCGCGTCAACTCGAGCTACCTGGCGACAGGTGCCCGACAGCTGGAAGACGTCGAGGTCGCAGCAGTCGGAGGTATCCGGATCGCGGTCGCCGAGACACCGACAGGGACGGCCATCGGAGCGGCCCTGGCCAGTCCGTTCGGCGTCGGCAACTCGATCAACCACTACGCCGATCAGGCGCAGGACACGGACCACGCTTCGTTCGGCGTCTATCGAACAGCAGTGGCGAAATCTGTCGGCGGATGGGACGAGCGACTACTGGTGAACGAGGACGTCGACTTCGATCACCGAATCGCGCTCGCTGGGCATCGCATCCGGTTCGATCCGTCAATGAAGATCTACTGGCAGGTACGAGAAACTATTCCAGATTTCGCCCGGCAGTACCGTCGGTACGGTCGGGGTAAAGCAGCGATGGTTCGCAAGAACGGGACGGCCGCGGTGCGGATTCGGCATCTCGCCGCGCCCGCGCTGGTCGCAATGCTCGTCTCGTCGGCACTCTTGATCTTCGGAAGACGCCCGAAAGCCGCGCTGGCCCTGGTTGCTCCTTATGGCGTCGCTCTGACCGCGGCAACCGTGAAAACGATGCGTAGCAACGATTCCCCTCTGAAGCCAACGGCGCTGGTCGGCTCGTTTGCCACCATGCACTTGACCTGGGGTCTCGGGTTTCTCGAAGGACTGTTGTTCAAACGCCAGCCCGTTGCCGCGACAGCTCGAGATCCTCGCACGAAGCACCGGCGTCGGTGAACTGGAAGTTCTCATTTCGCCATCGTCACCCCGCGCTGATCAACGGTGCTCCGACTTCGCGCGTCCACTGATAGTTCGACGCGAGCTCGAGTTTTGATTCCCAGATGAAGGCGCCGCGCAGGTCGGGGTACTTCGCTTCCGCGGCCTGCCATACCTGTGCAGTCACCGCTACCGGGCTCGTGTTGTAGTACGCATTGCACATGAATCCCAGTATCTGTTTTGAACTGGGGACTCCGCCGTCCACGGCTGTCTGGATCTTCTTCAGCGCATCAGGGACGAGTCGTTCGTCGTGCGCCTCGGGGTAGTCGTAGAGCATCGGGGACCAGTAATCGTAGGCATCTCCGAGTTCGTTCGCGAGCGACAACCAGCGCGCGGTGTGTTCGGCGTAAAGCGCCACCGTGAGACCGACCAGGAAATTCGCGCCGTACTCGTCCTTGAGGGTGCGTACTGTTTTGACAAGGGCCTCTTGCGACCAAGAGCTTCCGGACGGTTCGAGATCGATGTCGATACCGGTGAATCCAAAAGTCTCAACAAAGAACCTGATGGAACCGCAAAATTCATCGACATTCTTGTCGCTGACGAGCGTAATTCCGCCATCGTTCGACCCCCCGATTCCCAGGAGAACTGGTTTGGTCGCAGATGTAAGACGGGAAATGTCCTTCGCGATGTCGTCATAGCTCTGAAAGCCAGGCTCCCACTTGAGTATCCCGGTGCCGGATTCCGCCGATTGTGCCATGGCGAATATGACCAAGTTCACAGTTTCCAGGACATCGGCGGGCAGCTCGGCGACGGTCGGCCGCTCAAAGGTGTTGATCCACATGGACACCGCTCGTGCCGGCAGCGCCGGTCTGGCCAACTCCGATAATGACGTTTCCCCAGCGGAACCGGACTGAGAGGTTCGACTGGTGTCAGGTTCAGCCAGCAATGCAGTGGTGGAGGAGGTGGGGGGTGATTCGGGGTCGAGACTCGATGCTGTCGAGTCCTGTTCAGGTGCAACGGCTCTGGCAATGGCAATTCCAGCCCCTGCGGCCGCGATCAGGCCTGCGCCGATCAGCAGGGCTCGTCGGGACACCCCGCGACCTTCCAGCGGCAGGGGTTGATCGGCCGGCCCGTCGTCGGTCTTGAGCTGCTTGACGGACTTGCGCTCCGGGTCGTCCATGGCAACCACGGTATAGAAATCCTAGGCTGTGGCCGACCTCCTCGAGGGATCAAGAAGTCGCTCAGTGACTCTGCACCGGATGGGTGACGTGCTAGATGGAGTTTCTCTGTCGGTTCGTCCGGTTGTCTCGCAGGAACCGTCACCCTAATGGGCGAACCCTGATTCTCATTCGGGCCTAAGAGACTGCACCGAGTAGGTATCTGTTAGCTTTGGCACGCACGGGAGTGTCTTGGGGGACACCCGGCGGCCGATTACTTACTTTGTGTAGTCAGCTCTCACAGGGGAGAAGCGAGTGTCAGAAAGCACGATCACCGACCAACGTCACAAAGAGATCCAACTGACGCTTGAAGGTCTGCCCGACGTACTCGCCCCTGCCAAGCCGGCATTGCCGGATGCTCGGCGGCGGTTGCGGATTCCAGAGTGGCTACTGGGGCAGGGGACTTGGCCGCTCAACCTCGCCGCGGATTTACTCGCAGTGCTACTTGTTGCAATCGCCGCCCAATTCGTCACGTTGGGGGCGGTCATCTTCGCCATTTTCGTCGTGGCCATCTTTGTCATGATGGGGCTTTACCGCTCTCGGCTGTCGATGTCCGTACTGGACGACATGCCGCGATTGCTGTGTGGGCTCGTCGTCGCATCGGGCTTCTCGGCACTGATCTCGGCAACACTTGCGCCGATGCTCGGCCTGACACATAACATCGACGCTCATATGTTCTGGTTCGGAATTTCCGCATACGCGGTCGTCATCCTTGGCCGTGCGGTGGCCTACGGGGGAATACGGCGCTTGCGGTCACTGGGCATCATGCACCGCACCCTTATCGTTGGCGCCGGTCGAGTGGGCTCATCGGTGGCCACCGTACTTCGTGACCACCCCGAGTACGGTCTCTTCCCGATCGGATTCATCGACTCGAACCCGTTGCTACCTGTCGGCGAGTACCGGGTCCCGGTTGTCGGCGACCACGCTTCGCTGCCGTCGGTGCTGAGCAGATATCGGGTCCGGTCTGTCATCATCGCCTTTGCGTCTCCACGCGAGGAGACCATGATCGACCTGATTCGCAATTGCGACCGCATGAATTGCGAAATTTTCGTGGTGCCTCGCCTCTTCGAGGTGCACCATGTGAGCAACGACATGGACTACATCTGGGGAATGCCGTTGACTCGGCTTCGCCGGGGTGCACACCGTTCCAGGTCGTGGCGTCTGAAGAGACTTTTTGACATCATCGCCTCGGCAGTTGCCCTGGTGGTGTTGTCACCGCTCATGGCTACGATCGCCCTAGCTGTGCGAATCGAGGGTGGCCCCGGAATCCTGTTCAAGCAGATGCGTATCGGTATCGACGGCCGCGAGTTCAGGGTCTTGAAGTTTCGTTCGCTTCGTCCCGTCGACGAAACCGAATCTGCGACAAACTGGAATATCTCCCATGATGATCGGCTGGGTCCGGTAGGCAAGGTGATTCGCAAGACTTCCCTGGACGAGCTTCCACAGTTGTTCAACATCCTTCGCGGTGAGATGAGCGTCGTTGGTCCGAGGCCAGAGCGTCCGCACTTTGTCGAACAATTTCGTCATCTGCACCCACGCTATTTCGCCCGCCATCGCGTCCCGTGCGGTTTGACTGGTTGGTCGCAAATTCATGGACTTCGAGGGGACACATCGATTTCGGACCGGGCTCGGCTCGACAATTACTATGTCGAAAACTGGTCGCTCTGGCTCGACGTCAAGATCATTCTGCGGACGGTGAGCTCAGTCTTCACCAGGGCAGGTTCATAACCCGAAGAGTAGATGTGTTGTATTGGATCATCGGTGGAATTCTGCGAGCCGCCTGACACTTCTACTGTCGCGCTGGCCAACGTCTCAGTCCGCAGACGAGATTATTGCGGCACCTCAGTCTGGAAGCGTCGCAACTGACGCGCTCGGCGCCAGACCATTCAATGCTTCCAATAGCAATTCCCCGACCTGCTCCGGCGTCGCCGCGGACAGCGCGGGCAGCGCACCGCGGTACCGACTGACCGCCACCCCGATCAGCGCGGCGGTGATGATCTCCGCGCGAAGGCGGGCCTCGGGGACCCCGTCGCCGGACAGCCGCCGGTCGAGCGGGTCGACCACCCGCTCGGCGAGCATGGTTCGGGCCTGGTTGTCGAGGGTGGGGTCCAACAGTCGCTGCAGGGCGACATCGAAGATCGGGCCGGGGCCGCGGCGACCCACCCGCTCCAGCAACTCGGCCATCCGGCCGGGAGCCAGCAGATCTCGCAGTGCACCCGGCTCCTCAGCGGCGAAATCGGTGCGCATGGACTCCAGGTACAGCGCGGCCTTGCTGCCGAAATACCGGGCGATCAGGGTGGAATCCAGGCCGGCCAGCTCGCCGATGTCCCGGATGGTGGACCGCTCGTACCCGCGCTCGGCGAACAGTTTTCGGGCCGCGTCCAGCAGACGTTGTCGGCTGTCGGCGGCGTTGCGCCGCCGGACGGGCGCCTTGGCGTCTGTCATCGCCGGACCAGGTCCGAGTTCCGCGCGTCCTCGTTCACCGGCACAGTCTGCACGCTTGCCGACCGTCGAGACCCGCCATGCGTGCTGGACCGCATCGATCGGTTGCCAGGGCCGGCGGACGGGAGTTCCGCGGCGGCCGCAGGCTGGTCGGGGTACTCCGTATCGAGCAGCATGACGCCGCTCGCAGCGCCGTCGACGCTCTCGCCGATCAGCAACCTTTCCTGCGTCTGGTCGACGCTCGACGCCTCCTGCTGCGCCGAGTCGCCGGGCCGCGGCCGCAGCAACACGAAGCTCAGCACGGCGGTGAACAGGCACAGCACGATGCCAACCAGCGCCGAGACGCTGTACGCGGCGTCTGTCGGCAGCGGGTCAGGGGCGACGGTGTGCTGGATCAGGATCGTCGCGCCGAGCGCGCTGCCGACCGAGAAGCCGATCTGCCGGATCACCTGGTTCACCCCGAGCGCGCTGCCGGTCTCCTCCGGCGGCACCGAGCGGACGATCAGCCCGGGGATCGCCGCGAAGATCAGCCCGGTGCCGAGGCCGGCCACCCCCATGACCAGGAACGACTCCCACAACGCTGTCCTCGCCGTCAGGAAGATCAGCATCGATGCGACCAGGAACAGCGCGCCGAGCGGCAACACCAGCCGGCGGCCGAGCAGTCTCGCAACCAGAGGCAACAGCCGGCTGGCGGACACACTGGCGACCGAGAACGGCAGCAGCACCAGGCCGGCCGTTACTACCGATGCACCGAAGCCATAACCGGTCGACGTGGGTGCCTGCACGTACCTGGTGACCAGCGGCAACAGCATGTACATCCCGAGGCCGGCGAAGAGTCCGGTTGCGTTCGCCGTGAGCAGCGTGCGGTTCCGCATCAGCCGCAAGTTGACCAGAGGGAGCGAGGCATGCAGTTCGTAGCGGACCCAGGCACCCAGGATCAGCGCGGCGACCACCGCCACCAGCAGTAGTCGCGCGGAGCCCCAGCCCCACACCTCGCCCTCACTCAGGCAGAGCAGCAGGGCGAGCAATCCGGTGCTCAGCAGCGCGGCGCCGACGATGTCCAGCGGCCGGGACTTCAGGTGCTTGCTGCCGGGCAGGACGACCGCCGCCAAGGCGAGAGCGAGCCCACTGATCGCCGCGCCGAACCAGAACGGGGCGTGAAAGCCCCAGGTGTCGGCGAACAGCCCGGTCAGCGGGTAGCCGAGCCCGACCCCGGCGGACGCGGTGATCGAGAGCACCGCCACCGTGCTGCGGGACCTGGCCTCCGGCAGGTGATCCCGGGCCAGGGTCATCGCCAGTGGCATCAGGCCGAGACCGACGCCCTGCATCCCGCGACCCACCAGCAACCACGCATAGCTGAGTGGCAGTGCGGCCAGGATGCTGCCCAGCATCACGATGCCGAGTGTGCCCAGCATGACCTGCCGGCGGTACGGTCCGTCACCCAGTCGACCGAGGATCGGGGCGGTGATCGCACCGACGAGCAGGGCGATCGTCAGCGACCACTGCGCGCCACCGACGGTGACGTTGTAGTCGACGGCGATCGACGGGATCAGCGGTGCCCCGAGGCTGCTGACGACGGCGACGACCATCCCCATGAACATCAGCACCGGCACCAGGGCGCGTTCGCGCAGGCCTTCCGCCTCAGCACCGCCGGCTGAGTGGGCGTGAGCGAGACGATGGGCGCCGCGAACCGGTGAGGCAGTCGCGGACTGGCGGGCGGATATCACGGGCACCTCAGTGGGGATTCTGCGTTGCGTATGCGGATGTCTTCAGTAGATGTCTTCATATGATGACATGACCTGAGTGCTCGGGTCGAGCGATGGTGATCATTGCCACCGACCGGTTGAAGGTGGGGCGGGCCGAACGGCGACGTCAGAGGGGCTCGCGACCGCGGTGAGGGGCGCGTTCGATTCCACCCTCACCGCTTCAGGGAGGCGAGACGGCCGAGCACCGCCAATCGCTCCCGGTTGACCAGGCCAAGGTGATAGAGGTGCAGCTCGTCGGCACCGGCGGCGATCAATGCTCCGACATGTTCGTCGATGGTGTCCGGGTCGGCAGGCGGCAAGACGGTCACGTAGGCACCGACGGACACCGGGTCAGGCGCCAGCTCCCTGGCCGCGGCGATGGCTTCCCGGGTGGCCGGCGCGTCGATCCAGGCCGGCACCAGGACCGCGTCGACCTGCGCCGATGCCGTGGCGGTGACAGCGGGGGACGGGCCGGTCGCCCACGGGTCGGGGTGGCCGTGCAGGGTGATCCGGCCGGCCGGGTGAAGATCGCGAAGTCCGGCCAGGACGTCGGCACGGGTGGTGGCCTGAGCCGCGAGCCGGGTCTCGAGCAGGACCGCGGAACATTCCGCGCCCACCAGCTGATCCATCGTGGCGTCATTTTCATTGACCCCGTCCTGCACCCGGCGCAGCGCATTCCGCAGCCGACCCACGACTTCAGCGCCGTCGAGGCCGGCATCTGTCCAGGACTGTCGGCATCGGTTGCAGCAACACACGGAGAGCAGCCGTTGTGCAGCCGGACCATAGGCACCGTCGGTCTTCTCGTGGGCACCGTTGTGCGCGGCCCCGAGCTGTCCGCAGCTCTCCACCGAGACGCCGGTCAGGTCGACGTCGCGGACCGCCTCCCGGGCAAGGGTTGTCACGTAGTTCCGGACCTCGGGGTGGGCGACACAGAGGGCGTAGGAGTAGTTGTCGTCGAAGCAGTTCCGGACCGTGAGATCCGGTCGGGCCGAGCCGATCCGTGACGAGTGGGCCAGCACCACCCAGGCGTGCACCTCGATGTCGTTGGCCCGCAGGGTGTCAACCGCGTCGGCGAACGGATCGGTGGCCGGGACCCAGGATGCGGCAACGGGTTGCAGGCCCCGTTCGGCCCAGATCTGCGGACGGACCGGTCGGTACAGGGCGGCGTGCGGAGCATTCACGAATCGATGCTGCGGATGCAGCGGGGTTGCCGCCCTGGTTCCGTGATAAGACGCCGCCAGCGCAACCTCGGCAATGTCGATCGACCGGACCCGGTCGGCGAAACCGGGATCGCCGATCACGTCCCACGGATAGGCGTACCCGACCACCCTGGACACCGCCGGCGCGTGCTGCATCGGGCTGAGGGTAGTTCGTCACCCCCGACAGCGGGCCGGTGAGCGCGTTGTTCAGTGCCGGCCGGAAGGCCCGGCCAGCACGCTCGACGCATCGGCCTCGGCGAGAACCAGGTCCGACACCCGCCGCTTGCCCTGCCGCAGTGAGCGAACCATCTCGCGGCTCAGCAGAAATCCTCTGCGCTCCGCCGGCGCGGTGTAGAGCGCCGCCCAGAGCACACCGTCGCGGTCGCGTTCGACCTGTCCGACAAAGCTGCGGCATGCACCGTAGGAGTGACTGTCCACGACTCCAGTGTGCACTCCCGGAGTCAACGCGGGGGTACGTCAACCGGTCGAAGTGATGGCCGGACGGTGAACGAACGGCAATGGAGCGCGACTGGGGACCCAGGACGCCGAACGCCGCGCCCTCGGCCGGCCGCTAGGACCGATCCGACAGGCGCGGCGTTCCGCGTCGTGCTGGTGAAGCAAGGCTCAGGCGAGCACAGAAATGTCAGGCCTGGGCGGGCAACACATGCTCCTTGTGCTTGTCTGTCGACAGGTCGAGGGAGCAGATGTAGGCGTCGTGGGCGTCGCACTTGACCATGTCCGGACGCTCGTATTCCTGGTGGCAGACATGGCAGGTCAGGGTCTCACCGGACGGGTTGCCGTCGTCGTCGAACATCGCGATCGGGATGCCGTCGTCATCGCGTCGCAGGTAGTACTTGCCCTTGGTGGCGATCGCGATCAGCGGGGTCAGTACCAGCGCGAGCACGATTGCCACGATCGGCGAGAACGGCTCGATCCACGACCCGAAGGCGCCGAAGAACACCAGGATCGAGAGCCCGGCCGACAGGATCACCGAACCGAAGCCCACCGGGTTGATGGCGTACAACATGCCACGACGGAATTCCGGGACGGTGGGCGAGATCTTCAGCAGCCCCTTGTTGATCACGATGTCGGCCGCGACGGTCACCACCCAGGCCATCGCGCAGTTGGCGTAGAAGCCGAGGATGGTGTTCAACACGCTGAACATGTTCAGTTCCATCAGCAGCAGCGCGACCGCCAGGTTGAACAGCACGAACACCAGCCGTCCCGGGTAATGCTTGGTCAGCCGGGTGAAGCTGTTGGTCCAGGCCAGCGACCCGGAGTAGGCGTTCGTCACGTTGATCTTGATCTGGCTGATCACCACCAGGATCACCGCCAACGTCATCGCCGCCCAGCCGGGCAGGAACTGTTCGTACACGGTGAGGAACTGGTGCACCGGCTCGTTGGCGGTGGCTGCGGCGTCCGGGGTCAACCTGGCGATGATGTACACCGCGACGAACAGGCCGACGACCTGCTTGATGGCGCCGAAGATGACCCAGCCGGGTCCGGCCAGGACCACCGCGCGCCACCACGACTTGCGGTTGGCATCCGTGCGGGGCGGCATGAAGCGCAGGTAGTCGATCTGTTCGGCGATCTGGGCCATCAGCGACAGACAGACGCCGGCGGCCAGCATCATCGAGGCGAAGCTCGGTGCGCCATCGCCGTCCGCGCCCTGGTAGGCGAAGAAGGTCTCGACCGAGTCCGGATGGCTGACCAGCAGGTAGACCATCGGGATCACGAACAGGATCAGCCACAGCGGGGTGGTCCAGACCTGCAGTTTGGCAAGGGCCTTCATCCCGTAGATCACCAACGGGATGACCATCAGCGTGGACACCGCGTAGCCCAGCCACAGCGGGATGCCGAGACCGAGTTGCAGACCCTGGGCCATGATCGAGCCCTCGAGGGCGAAGAAGATGAAGGTGAACGTCGCGAAGATGACGTTCGTCAACACCGACCCGTAGTAGCCGAAGCCCGAACCTCGGGTGATCAGGTCGAGGTCGATGTTGTACCTGGCCGCGTAGTAGGCCAGCGGGAACCCGGTGACGAAGATGATCACCGCGGCGATCAGGATGCCCCAGAGCGCGTTGGTCGTGCCGTGCGCGATGCCGATGTTGGCGCCGATCGCGAAGTCGGCGAGGTAGGCGATGCCGCCCAGCGCGGAGGTCGCGACGACGCCGGTTCCCCAGCGCCGGTACGAGCGCGGAGCGAAGCGGAGGGTGTAGTCCTCCAGCGTCTCGCTGGCCGCCTTGCCCTCGAAGTGCTCGGTGGGCGTGACGGTGGGGATGTCGCCCGGGTCGTACGCGGGTGGCGCCGCCGCAGCGGGCTCCGCCGTTGTCGGTACTGCGCCGGCAGCGGGACCTGTTGGTTCCCCTGCAGCCTCGGTTTGGGTCATGACCGGTCCTCTCAGGCCGCGGGGGTCATGGCAGAACACGGAGCGAGCGCGCCCACGACCGGCTTCACTCCCTCGCGCACGGTAGGAGTGCTTTGTTTCGCGAATAGGCCGCGTTCTGTTACCTCGGCATGACGCAGCGCAACTGTGATCTAGATCGGGCCGATGGCGAAATCGGCGTGGGAACTACCCGAGGCGGGCCTTCGTTGCACCTTGTGGAACCGCAACCGCGAAGATCCCGACAGGTTTTGTCATCGATCGGTGATCTTTCTCGGCTAGGTTCGTCGCAACAGAGCACCAGGCATCACAGTCAGTCAGCAGGCAACAGCCATCACCCGCCTCACCGGAGGTCACCGTGCAGAGCAGCAGTAACCCAGCCTTCAAGAACATGGAGAAGGTGATCAGCGCCCAGCAGCAGGCCGCACCCAGCGCCGAGTACCTCGACCAGATGTACCAACAGCCTGCCTACACCGCGCCCGCCCGCGAGCGTTTCCTGACCGTCGACGATGTGGTCACCAAGACCGCCGTCATCCTGGTCCTGGCCGTCATCGCGGGTTTTGTCACCGCGTGGTCGCAGCTGTACTGGTTGGCCATGCCGGCGGCGCTGATCGGCTTCGGCATCTCGATGTTCATCATCTTCAAGCGCAAGATCAGCCCGCCGCTGATCATCGCGTACGCGGTGGTGGAGGGCATCTTCCTGGGCGCCATCACCGGCGTGTTCAACCAGTGGTACCCGGGCATCGCCGCACAGGCCATCGTCGGCACCATGGGCGTCTTCGGCGGCATGCTGATCGTCTACAAGACCGGAGCGATCCGGGTCACCCCGCGGTTCACCAAGATGCTGATCGGCGGCATCATCGGCGTCGCCGTGCTGATGCTGTTCAACCTGGTGATGGGGCTGTTCGGGGTCGACGTCGGCCTGCGTAGCGGCGGCACCATGGCCATCGTCTTCTCGATCGTCTGTATCGCGCTGGCGGCGTTCAGCTTCCTGCTCGACTTCGACTCCATCGACAAGGCGATCAAGGAAGGCGCACCGGCGAACACCTCCTGGTACTTCGCCTTCGGCCTGATGGTCACCCTGGTCTGGCTGTACCTGGAGATCCTGCGACTGCTCAGCTACATGCGGAACTAGTCGCACTCCGACACCGGCACGCAAGGGCCCGCAGTCAGCTGACTGCGGGCCCTTTGCTGTTTTCGGAGACGTGACGCAGGCGATAGTTGACGCGTCTACCTTTGTGGAATAAGCTTCGAGCAGAGTTGTTGAACATTCAAGCAACCACGCTCACGTTGTCACACCACTGGAAGGAACCACGATGACCACCACCGTCACCACCCCGATCCTGACCGCAGGCACCTGGACCGCCGACACCGTGCACTCCGACGTCGCGTTCAAGGTCCGGCACATGGCCGTCGGCAAGGCCAAGGGCACCTTCGACCTGAAGTCCGCCACCCTCGTCGTCGACGAGAACGGTGCCCACTCCGTCACCGCCGAGATCGACGCCGCCAGCGTCGACACCAAGCAGGAACAGCGGGACGCGCACGTCCGGTCCGCCGACTTCCTCGACGTCGAGAACCACCCCGTGCTGACCTTCGTCTCCACCGGTGTGAAGAGCGTCGACGGGGAAGACTTCGTCCTCGACGGCACCCTGACCATCCGCGGCACCACCCAGCCCGTCGAGCTGGCCGTCGAGTTCCTCGGCGAGACCGTCGACGCCTACGGCTCCACCCGCGCAGGGTTCTCCGCGTCCACCTCGATCAGCCGCAAGTCCTACGGCGTGTCCTTCGACGCCGCGTTCGGCGCCGGCAACGCCGTCGTCGCCGACAAGGTCGAGATCGACCTCGAACTCGAATTCGTCAAGAACGCCGACTGACAACACCCGCCGCGCGGATCAAACCGCAGCCACGGCACCGCACCACCAGAACCCGGTCGACACCAGTCGGCCGGGTTCTCCCGTTCCGAACGCCCGCCGCAGGACCCACCCGGTCGAGATCGACTGCACCCTCAGCAGTCACTTTCGAGCCTCCACGGCCACATTTGACTGCTCACGGTGCAGTCGACGTGCCCGGCCGAGGTGCCGTCACCATCTGCACGCCGCGGCGCCTCGAGCACCGACAACGCCGCCGCTCCCACCCCGCGAAAGCCGCTGTTGATCACGGACTTTCGGCCCCTTCCCGGCACCGGAAGGGTGCCGCACCTGTTGATCAACACCGAATCTGAGTTGTCGTGGACGCACGCTGCCCGACCCGCTGTTGATCATGGACTTCCGGCCCCTTCCCGGCGACGGATGGGTGCCGGACCGGTTGATCAACTTCCGGGGGGGCGAGCGGGCGATACCGCTTCCTTGAGCTGCCCTTGTCGGCACGCACGCCAGGGCAGTGAGATCCCCGAACAGCGCCACCTTGGCCCGACGCCGCCGCATGACCCACCCGGTCGAGATCGACTGCACCCTGTGCAGTCACTTTCGAGCCTCCACGACCGCATTTGACTGCTCACGGTGCATTCGACGTGCCCGGCCGAGTTGCCGTCAAGCCACCTGCACACCCCCGCGCCCCCAGCACCGACCGCGCCCGCTGCTCCCAACCAGCACGAGCCGCTGTTGATCATGGACTTTCGGCCCCTTCCGGGCGGCGGAAAGGTGCCGGACCGGTTGATCAACACCGAATCTGGGTGGTCGTCGACCCCCGCACCCCAATGCCGCTGTTGATCATGGACTTTCGGCCCCATCCCGGCGCCGGAAGGGCGCCGGACCGGTTGATCAACTCCAGCTGGGGGTGGCCAGCAGTGACCGGGCGGTGCGGCGGAGTCCCGAGCGACGTGCTTCAGGCGGAGAGGGAGTGGCCGTCGTGCTCGAGGTTGCGGGGGACCGCCTTGGCAGCAGCTGCCTTGAGCTGGTTGATGACGGTCGGCAGCATGGCGTCCATGGCCCGGCCGTAACCGGCGCCGGACGGATGGAAGTGGTCGCGGGCGAACATCTCCGGCTTCCCGGCGAACTGCGGCCCGACCAGCCGACCCAGCGAGACGGTCGCCCCGCCGGCCTCCGTCACCGCTCGATCCTGCAGCGCAGCCAGTCCGGTCGACCAGGTGCCGAGGAACCCTCGCAAAGGCTGCGGGATCCCGATGATCACACCGAAGTCGGGGCAGGTGCCCGCCACCACGGGGACGCCGGCAGAGGTCAGCCGGGTCACCGATTCGGCGAGCAACGCCGCTGACCGCCATGGCGGCACCATGTCGCGAAGATCGTTGGCGCCGATCAGGATCACCGTGATGTCCGGCTTCTGGGCAAGGCACTTGTCCAGCTGTCCGGCCAGGTCACTGGTTCGCGCGCCGGTCAGGCCGAACGAGAGCAGCTCGACCGGCCGATCCAGATCCCGGGCCACCCCGCGGGCCAGAATCACGCCAGGCAACTCGTCGGGGGTGCTTGTTCCGTAACCCACCGACGTCGAATCACCCAGCATGGCCAACCGCAATGGCGAGGGACCCGCGGAGTGCTCGATCAAGCTGCCGTCCGGCGCATAGACGCCCTCGCCCTGCGGGAGTCGAACGTGCACCAGGTGGTCGGCCAGCCGCTGCTGGGCCCTCGTTCCACCGGGCACCGTGGGCGGTACCAGCGTGCCGTCGGCCATGGCCGCTTCGATCGCCGCCGCCTCGATGGACTTGGTCGCGCTTCTGGCCTGGCCCAGCAGAGCGACGACCGCGCTGCTGAGACCGGCGAGCAGGCCGAGACCGGTGATGGTGCCGATACCCAATCGACCCGCAGATCCGCGGGTGCTGAGCGCGTCGGACGGCCGTCTACGGCTCCCCGAGTCCAGCGCCCGGATCGGGATGATGCTCATCGCTGCCCCCTTGTCGATCGGTACTGCCGCCTCCTCAGGGACCGTGATGGAGGTGGTGCTTGCTGTGGCTAAAAGGCAATTCTCTTGTACAACACTCCGCGCGCCGAAATGTTCCTCCCGCGAAGGGCAATTTCCCTATTTTCCCCGCTGCGGCCGTTTGCGTTCCGTCTCTGACGGGCGAGATTCGTTGTCGATTCGACAGGGCTCGTCCCGGTCATCACCCAGCTGGTCCCCCGGTCGGGTACGGACACCCCGGTCACCGTTGCTGCGAGGCTCCGGGTGTGAAGGTGAGGAGTGACTGAGCGTGCGAGCTGATACCGGGCGACCTCGAACGGCCGTACCCGCGGGGCCGCCGCCCGCGGGCGGTCCGTGGGCGGTCGGGTGACGGCAGGACCGATAGCCTGAGCCATCCGGCAGGACCGGTTTCGGCCCTGATATCGGCGCCGCAGCCGGACGATCGGACCGAACCCGAGGAGAAGAACCAGTGCGCTACGCCCAGTCCATAGTCGACCTGGTCGGCAACACCCCGCTGGTCAAACTGGGGCCGCTGGCCGCCGATGTCGCGCCGCTGGTGTTGGCCAAGATCGAGTACGTGAATCCGGGCGGGTCGGTCAAGGATCGCATCGCGATGAAGATGATCACCGCGGCCGAGGAGTCCGGTCAGCTGCGGCCGGGCGGCACGATTGTCGAGCCCACCAGCGGAAACACCGGTGTCGGGCTGGCCCTCGTCGCCCAGCAGCGTGGCTACCACTGCATCTTCGTCTGCCCGGACAAGGTCAGCGAGGACAAGCGGAACGTCCTGCGGGCGTACGGCGCCGAGGTGGTGGTCTGCCCGACCGCGGTTGCGCCGGAGGACCCGAATTCGTACTACTCGGTGTCCGACCGGCTGGTCCGGGAAACCCCCGGCGCCTGGAAGCCCGACCAGTACTCGAACCCGCAGAACCCGGCGAGCCACTACGAGACGACCGGCCCGGAGATCTGGGCCGACACCGACGGCCGGGTCACCCATTTCGTGGCTGGTGTCGGCACCGGCGGCACCATCACCGGCACCGGCAAGTACCTCAAGGAGGTGTCCGACGGTCGGGTGAAGATCATCGGCGCGGACCCCGAGGGTTCGGTGTACTCCGGCGGCACCGGCCGTCCCTACCTGGTCGAGGGCGTCGGCGAGGATTTCTGGCCGTCCGCCTACGACCCGTCGGTCACCGACGAGATCATCGCGGTATCGGACGCCGATTCGTTCGCCGTGACCCGCAGGTTGGCCCGCGAGGAAGGCCTGCTGGTCGGCGGTTCCTGCGGGATGGCGGTCGCCGCGGCCCTGCGACTTGCCGGCCGGCTGACCGCCGACGACATCGTCGTGGTGATCCTGCCGGACGGTGGGCGCGGCTATCTGTCGAAGATCTTCTCCGACGGCTGGATGGCGTCCTACGGATTCTTGTCCCGGGACGGCGAGGCAACCGTGGGTGAGGTGTTGCGGGGAAAGAGTGGCCAATTGCCGTCCCTGGTGCACACCCACCCGAAGGAGACCGTCCGCGATGCGGTCGAGATCCTGCACGAGTACGGCGTTTCGCAGATGCCGGTGGTCAACGCCGAGCCCCCGGTGATGGCCGGCGAGGTGGTCGGGTCGCTGTCCGAACGTGCGTTGCTCGACGCCCTCTTCGCCGGCCAGGCGTCGCTGTCCGACGCCGTCTCCGCGCACATGGCGTCACCGTTCCCGCTGGTCGGGTCCGGGGAGAACATCGCGACCGTGCGGAAGGCGTTGCAGGACAGCGATGCGGTGATGGTCATCGACGACGGGAAACCGGTTGGCGTCCTGACCAGGGCAGACCTGCTGGCCTTCTTGGCCGGCGAGCGGGGCTGATCGGCCGGGCCGGTTGCCGACTGCCGGAGCTACCATGGGTCATTCAGGCCCATCTGCGGCGTTGGAGGTCCCGTGAGTTACTTGCCGGCCCCCTATGAGTCACCGCAGCAGGACGATCTCTCCGCGACGGTCGCAGCGATCCTGACCACCACTGTCAGTCTGATCACCTCCTGGGTGCTGGGGCAGTACGCCTACCCGGTGGTCAGGGAGTTCATCGACGGATTGATGGGCAACCTGACGACCGCGCAGGAGGACGCTCTCGAGGAATCGCTGAGCACGGTTGCCGTACCGACCGTCGGCTGGGCCGTCGCAGCCGTGCTGATGGTGATCGGTGCCGTGTTGCTGCTGTTCCGCCGCGGCCGCGGTCTATTGGTCTTCGGCGGCCTGGTTGCCGTCGGCACGACCGCCTGGGCGCAGTTCGGCATCGGCTACGGGGGAGAAGGCGCCGAAATCCCGGTCAGTCAGTGGCCGCTGTACTGGGGCGGGGTCGTGGTGGTGGTGCTGGCCCTGCTCCCGGCGACCTCTCGGTGGATCGGTCGCAGCCCGCGGAATCCCAAGCCGTCCACGGTGATCGGCACCACCGAGTCGGGCGCGATCCTCTGGCCCGGAACCTAGCCGGCACTGCGGCCACTACGCTGAGCCGCATGAGTTCGGACAACGACGACGGCTTTTCCACCCGCGCCATCCACGCCGGCCAGGAGCCCGATCCGCTGACCGGTTCCGTCGTGGTACCGATCTACCAGACGTCGACCTACGCCCAGGACGTCGTCGGTGAGACCCGGGGTGGCTACGACTACTCCCGGGCCGGCAATCCGACGCGGACCGCTCTGGAGCAGGCACTCGCCAGCCTGGAGGGCGCCCGGCACGGTCACGCCTTCGCGTCCGGCATGGCGGCGTCGGACACGATGATCCGGGCGGCGTTGCGTCCTGGCGACCACGTCATCATCCCGAACGACGCCTACGGCGGCACCTTTCGGCTATTCGACAAGATCGGTGTGCCATGGGGTCTGACGTACTCGACGGTCCCACTCGGCGATCTGGACGCGGTCCGGGAAGCGCTGCGTCCGCAGACCAGGTTGATCTGGTGTGAGACTCCGACGAACCCGTTGCTGGCCATCGCCGACATCGCCGGACTTGCCGAGCTGGCCCATGGCGCGAATGCAAAACTTTTGGTGGACAACACCTTCGCGTCGCCGTATCTGCAGCAACCGATCGCTCTCGGGGCCGATGTCGTGCTGCACTCGACCACCAAGTACATCGGCGGCCACTCGGACGTCATCGGTGGTGCGCTGATCACCGATGACGACGAACTCGGCGAGGCCTTCGCTTTCCACATGAAATCGATGGGCGCCATCGCCGGTCCGTTCGACGCCTGGCTCACGTTGCGCGGCGTGCGCACCCTGGCCCTGCGGATGGATCGGCATTGCGACAATGCCGAGGCGGTCGCCGATCTGCTCGTCGAACATCCCAAGGTCGGCCGGGTGTACTACCCCGGATTGCCGGAACACCCGGGTCATCAGGTGGCCGCAGGACAGATGTTGCGGTTCGGCGGCATGGTGTCGTTCACGGTGACCGGCGGCCGGGAGGAAGCGCTCAAGGTCTGTGAGCGCACCCGGCTTTTCACCCTCGGCGAGTCGCTCGGTGGGGTGGAATCGTTGATCGAGCACCCCGGCCTGATGACCCACGCCAGCGTTGCCGGGTCGCTCCTGCAGGTGCCCGACGATCTGATCCGGTTGTCGGTCGGCATCGAGGACATCGACGATCTGCTGCAGGATCTGCAGGACGCCCTCGCCTGATCGGCGAGTCTGGCCGAGCGTTCCGTCGCCGAGTGGCCGAGAATCCGCTGATGACAGCAGACTCCGATCGCCTCGCGCTGGCGGTCGACATCGGCGGGACCAAGTTCGCCGCGGCGATCGTGAACGATGCGGGCGATGTGCTGGTCACCCGGCGGGCCGACACGCCGCGCAGTACGGATCCCGACGTGGTCTTCGCGGCACTCGTCGAGGCGGTCGATGCCACCCTGACGGCAGCCGGTCTCGCGCTGCCCGGACCGGGCGGTCGCCCCGCGAACGAAGACCAGGGGAGTGCCCAGGGTGAACTGGTTGCGGCGATCGGGGTCGGCACAGCGGCGCCGCTCGATCTGACCGTCGGCACCGTCTCGCCGGTGAACATCCCGGGCTGGCGGTCATTCCCGTTGCGCGACAGGCTGACCGAGCGATACGGGGTGCCGGTCGGGATGATCGGCGACGCCGTCGCGGTAGCCGTGGCCGAGCATTGGAAGGGTGCGGCCCAGGGCTACCGAAACGTTCTCGGCATGGTGGTGTCCACCGGGGTCGGTGGTGGTTTCATCCTGGGCGGTCAGGCTGTCGCCGGATCCACCGGAAACGCCGGCCACATCGGTCACATCAGCGTCGACCCGCAGGGGCCGGTCTGTGTCTGCGGCGGAATCGGTTGCCTGGAAGCCATTTCCAGCGGACCGTCCCTCGCCGCCTGGGCCGCCGAGCATGGTTTCACCGGCGGTGACGGCACGGCCGTTGCGGTCGCGCAGGCCGCAGCGCACGGGGAACCCGTTGCGGTGCAGGCGTTCGCGCGCTCCGGGGCGGCGTTGGGAATGGCGATCGCCGGCGCCGTGACGCTGCTGGATCTGGACCTGGTGGTGATCGGCGGCGGAGTCGCGGCGGCCGGACCGTTGTTGTTCGAGCCGTTGGCGAAGTCCTACCGCCGTTACGCCGCCCTGGGTTTTGCCGCCCGACCCCGGGTGGTCCCGTCGCAGCTGGGTGGGGCGGCCGGTCTGATCGGGGCGGCTGCCGTGGTGCTCGCGCCCGACCGGTACTGGCCCGCGGCGCCCGATTCCCGCTGACTTCGATTCCTGCTGGGGTCAGATTCTTGCTTGCGTCCGATTCCCGCTGACACAGCGGGACTCGAGGTGGGGCGCACATAATGCAGGGCATGGAGCAGGTCAGTGTGCAGGACGTCAGGGCCGCCGCGGAACTGTTGCAGGGGGTGGCCAGGTACACGCCGATGGAGTCGTCCCGGCCGCTGGAACTCGCGGTCGGCGGCCCGGTCTTCCTCAAGTGCGAGAACCTGCAGCGAACCGGGTCTTTCAAGATCCGGGGTGCCTATGTCCGCATCCACCGGCTCTCCGCAGCGGAGAAGGCGGCCGGCGTGGTGGCGGCCTCGGCCGGCAATCATGCCCAGGGGGTCGCGCTCGCTGCTTCGCTGGTCGGGGCGAGCGCAAAGGTCTACATGCCGGTCGGCGCGTCGATCGCCAAGCTGACCGCGACTCGGGCTTACGGCGCCGACGTCGAACTGGTGGGCGAATCACTCGATGACGCCCTGGAATTCGCCCATGCCTACGCGGCCCGGACGGGCGCCGTGCTCGTGCATCCCTTCGATCATCCGGACGTGCTGCGCGGGCAGGGCACTGTCGGCCTGGAAATCCTGGAACAGGTCCCCGAGGTGGCCACCGTGGTGGTCGCGGCGGGTGGCGGCGGATTGATCAGCGGGGTCGCCGCGGTACTGCGGGAGTTGCGGCCGGAGGTGCGGATCATCGGAGTGCAGGCCGAGCAGGCCGCTGCGTGGCCGGGTTCACTGCGGGCTGGCCGTCCGGTCCGCCTGCGCGGAATGAGCACCCTGGCCGACGGAATCGCCGTCGGGGAACCATCCGCGTTGACCTTTGCGCACGTCAGCGAGCTGGTCGACGAGATCGTCACGGTGTCGGAGGATCAGCTGTCACAGGCGATGCTGCTCTGCCTGGAACGGGCCAAGCTGGTGGTCGAACCTGCGGGCGTCGCCGCCGTTGCCGCGATCATGGCGCACCCGGAGATGTTCGTCCCGCCTGTCGTGGCGGTGCTGTCCGGCGGAAACATCGACCCGCTGGTGTTGCTGCACGTCACCCAGCACGGCCTGGTCGCGGCCCGCAGGTTCCTTTCGCTGCGCATCGAGATCATCGATCGACCAGGATCGCTGGCCTCGCTGCTGTCGCTGGTCGGCGAACTGGGCGGCAACGTGGTCGACGTCGAGCACTCCAGGGTGGGGTCGTCGCTACCGCTGGGTGACGTCGAGGTCGCTCTGCGGCTGGAGACCCGCGGGGCCGAGCACTGCGAGGAGATCGTGCAGGCGCTGACCGGCGCCGGGATCCGGGTGCTCGAACAACGCTGAGCGCAGGCGACGCACCAACGGCCGCGTCCCGTTCTGGCGGGGGCGCGGCCGTTGGTGGAGCTGGCGTGCAGTAGCTGGAAAGGATCAGCCGGAGAAGGGCTTGGCGTCGATGACGGCGACCTTCTGCACCCGGCCGTTGGGCAGGATGTACTCGCGGGATTCGCCCCGGCTGGCGCCCAGGATGGCCTGACCCAACGGTGACTGCGGCGAGTAGACCTGCATCGAGCCGTGGACGCCTTCTTCCCGGGAGCCGAGCAGGAAGGTCTCGCGGTCGTCGTCGTCACCGTCATAGGCGATGGTCACCACCATGCCTGGCTCGACCACGCCGTTGTCCGCCGGTGATACGCCGACCTGGGCGGTACGCAGGATCTCCTGCAGGTGACGGATCCGTCCCTCCTGCTTCGCCTGCTCGTCACGCGCGGCGTGGTAGCCGCCGTTCTCCTTCAGGTCGCCCTCTTCGCGCCGGGCGTTGATCTCGGCCGCGATCACCGGGCGGTGAGCGACGAGCTCGTCGAGCTCGTGCTGCAGACGGTCGTGGGCTTCCTGGGTCAGCCAGGTCACGACGGTGCCGGTCATGGCAACTCCTCACTACTACGGGTATTCGTTCGCGGCACCGGGGTTCGGTGCAGCGGGTGTGCGGGGGGCCGGACGTACCGCGAGCCGGTCGAAGACGCGTCCCCGCAGTCGCATGTGGCACGAAAACACGTCACGGCCCCGTCCGGGGGCCGTTTCGTGAGCCCATGCTAACACGGTAAGCCCGGTCACATCTCGATTTTGCCTCCGTTGTGGATGGTCGGGCAGGGGTTTGCCCGATCGGAATTTGCGTGCCGATAGCGCGGCTGACCTGCGGCGATGGGGATGGAGATAGCTCGATCGGCTTGCCGTGGTGATGGCTGTCGGTCGGCAGTGGACAATGGTGATGCGTCCCAGCGTCGTAGCGGGACCGGAAGGAATCGGCAGACAGTGACTAATGGCATCCCCGGATCGGTGGCACCGTCGAACGACGCTTCGACACCATCGAGTGACGCATCGGCGAATGACGCATCAGTGCCGTCGAATGACGCCCCGCCATCGTCGAATGACGCCTCGGCCCCGTTGACCGAGGCCGGGATCCCGGCGGACTCCCCGCTCGCCGATGCCGCGCAGGCACGCGCGTCGGCCGCCCAATCCGCACCCTTGCGGCTGATGGCCGTGCACGCCCATCCGGATGACGAGTCGAGCAAGGGCGCGGCGTCGCTCGCCAAATATGCGGCAGAGGGCGCCGGCGTCGTGGTGGTCTCCTGCACCGGTGGCGAGCGCGGCGACGTGCTGAACCCGAAGATCGAGACCGAGGGTGTTGACATCCCGGCCCTCCGCATCGCCGAGATGGCAAGGGCCGCCGAGATTCTCGGTGTCGCTCACGTATGGCTCGGGTTCCACGACTCCGGCTACCACGAGGGCGCGCCGGAAACCTGGGAACTGCCCGAGGGCAGTTTCGGAGCCCTGGACCCGCTGCCGGAGATCGAAGCACTGGTCAAGGTCGTGCGGCAGTACCGCCCGCATGTGATGACCACCTATGACGAGAACGGCGGCTACCCGCACCCCGATCACATCCGCTGCCACGTCGTGTCCGTGGGTGCGTTCGAGGCGGCCGGTGATCCGGACGCCTTCCCGGATGCCGGTGAACCGTGGCAGCCGCTGAAGCTCTACTACAACGTCGGGTTCTCCCGGGAACGCATCCTGACGATCAACAATGCCGTCCGGGACCGCACCGGTGAGGGTCCGTTCGACGAATGGATTCAGCGGTTCGCCGACAACCCGCGGCCCGATCCGGGAAGCAGGATCACCACGAAGGTGCCGGTGGCGGACTTCTTCCACGCCCGGGACGAGGCGCTGAAGGCGCACGCCACCCAGATCGATCCGGATTCGCACTGGTTCGCGGTTCCGCACGACCTCGAGGCCGAGGTCTGGGGTACCGACGATTACGAGCTCGCGCGCTCTCTGGTGGATGCGCCCCTTCCGGAGGACGACCTGTTCGCCGGTGTCCGGGAGGCGGTCCGCCGGTGAGCCTGGTCATGTCGTTTGCCACCGCGTTCACCGAGGCGCCGGTGGACGTCGACCCCAGCACCGGCAAGGGGCCGGAGTGGGGGAAGGCCGCGCCGATCGGGTTGCTGGTCATCCTGCTGCTGGTGATCGCCACCTTCTTCCTCCTGCGCTCGATGGTCCGCAAGATCAACAAGGTGCCGGCCAGCTTCGACCCGCCGGACGAGGATGCCGTCGACCCCATGGCGGCCGACACGGTCGCCTCGGAACGCCCTGCGGATGCGTCGGAAATCGCTGCACAGCATGCGGATCCCGGCACCACCGATCTGGCACACAAGCACTCCGGGTAGTCGCAGGCGACTGACCTGCACGGCCGAGCTCGGCATCGGCTCGATGCGATGCTTGCGGCGGCGGGTGATGCCTGATAGGCCGTCGGCGATGATGTCGGCGTGAAGTATGTGTCCAGGGTGCCCGGTCCGCCGCTGGACGGGCTGATCGACGACCTCTACTACCTGGAGGGCGACCCGCCGTATTCCCGGTTGATGCTGCCGGCGGCGCCGGCGCCTTTGCTGATCGTCAACCTGGGGGCGCCGTTCCGTATCCGCGCCGGCACCGACATCGAGATGGCCGAGTACGCCGACGGCTGCGCGGTCACCACGCCCACCCGTGCGTGGGAGTTCGGCTACCCCACCCCGACCCGGTCTGTGGGCGTCCACTTCAGGCCGTGGGGGCTGGCCCCGTTCCTTCCGATGCCTGCGGCCGAGTTGTGCGACCGACCGGCGACGGTGGAGCAGATCTGGGGCCGGCCCGCCGTCGCTGAGTTGCGACACCGACTGACCTTGGCGGACGCACCGCACGACATGCTCATGGTGCTGGAGGAGGAACTGCTGCGACGGCTGCGCGCGATCAACGGCCTGGACATCGTCCGCCACCTGGGCAGCGCCATCGCGGAGACCGGTGGAGCGGTGCCGATCAGCGACCTCGGCGTGGCAGCCCGCGCCAGCAGCACGTACGTGGCGAAGCGGTTCAAGGAGGTCATCGGCGTCACCCCGAAGCGGCTGGCGCGCAGCTACCGGTTCACCGTCACCGTGTTGGCGATCGACGTGGCCGCACCGATCGACTGGCGCGACGTTGCCGCTGGCGCAGGCTACTTCGACCAGGCCCACTTCGTCCACGAGTTCCGGGAGTTCACCGGGCTCACGCCGACCCGGTATGTCGAAGTCCGGCAACGCTTCCTCCGCGAACATCCCGACCACGCGCTGGATGGCTGGCCGCTGCCGGCTGATTGATTTCTTACAAGAGCGATCACTCATGACACACGAGACTGGGGACTCCAGCGGAGGAGGAACCCATGGGGAAAGTGGTCATGAATGCGTCGGTGTCGGTGGATGGCTTCATTGCGGCTGAGGATGACGATCCCGGTCCACTGTTCGAATGGTTGGTCAGCGGTGACGTGCCGTTGGACGACAGCGGCGTACTGAACGTGTCGCAAGCGTCCTACGACCACATCCGGCCGTACTGGGACCAGATCGGGGTGACCATCACCGGCCGGCACGTCTTCGACATCACGGACGGCTGGGACGGGAAGCCTCCGAGCGGGATCGACCACGTCGTCGTCGTGACACACCGGCCGGCGCCCGAGGGCTGGGACCCCAACGCGCCGTTTCACTTCGTCCACGGCATCGAGGCGGCCGTGACCACGGCGAAGGAGCTCGCGGGTGACCGCATGGTCGAGGTCGCCGCCGGCGACGTCGGTGGCCAGGTGCTCGCCGCAGGTTTGGTCGACGAGGTACGCATGGACGTCGCACCCGTCGTGCTCGGGTCCGGCAAGCGGTACTTCGGCTCCGTCGACTCGCAGCACCTGCTGGAAGACCCAGAGGTCGTTGTTCAGGGCAACCGGGTGCTGCACCTGCGCTATCGGGTGCGCCGTTGACCGACCTTCGCGCATGAGCCGGCGAAGAGCACCGTTCCTCCGTGCAACCGGGATGTGACCGGGCTCACAGCAGGTGGCGGACCATTCGCGGAACAATAACAAGGCATGCTGCAGTTACAGCACATGTAACGTTGTAATCATGCAGCGTTCGAAGACCAAGAAGGAGGGGTTCCCATGAAGGGACACTTCGCAGCATGGGGCGAGGGCGAGATGCCCGGCCCAGAAGAAAGAGGTCCGCGAGGACGTGGCGGACACGGCGGCGGTCGTGGCGGCTTCGGTCGCGACGCCAAGGGCCGCGGTGGTCCAGGGGGCTACGGTCCCGGTCGAGGCTTCGGTCCGCGTGGCCGCGGTCGCGGTGGCGCACCGGAGGCACCGGACGCGTCCGACGCAGCAGCCTGGTTCGCCGGGCGACTGCCGGATGACTGGTTCACCGGCGCACCTACCGTCACCGTCGATCGTGACGAGGTCATCGTCGTCGGCGAACTGCCCGCCCTCACCGAGGAATTCGCGGACGACGCGGCCCGTGCGGCCGCCGAGTCAGGACGGATCACCCGGTTCCGGGAGGACACCCGCGAACAGCGGATCGAAATCGCCCGCCAGGGTCAGCACCGTTACGGTCGTGACGTTTCCTGGGGCGCCCGCCTCGGCGGTACCGAGGAACTGTTCACCACCCTGTCGGCCCCGGTCATGACGCGGCTGCGTCAACCGGAACGGCAGATCCTGGACACGCTGGTGGATTCCGGCGTCGCCCGTTCCCGCTCGGACGCAGTGGTCTGGGCCGTACGGCTGGTCGGCCAGAACGCCGACAGCTGGCTCGGCGATCTGCGCAACGCGATGGAAGAGGTCAACCGGCTCCGCAATCAGGGCCCGGACCTGGGCTGATGCCCACCGTCACGAAGGCCGTCGGCAGGTTCGCGCCGGCATCGACACCTGCAAGGGTGTCGGTGTCGATGCGAATCGCAGGTCCTTCGGCGAAGCTGCCGCGGACCGTCAGGTGACGGTGAACAGCAGCAGCCAGATCGCGACGCAGTGACACAGCGCGGCGAGTGACACGCAGGCGTGGAAGTACTCGTGATAGCCGAAGGTCTGCGGCCAGGTGTTGGGGCGCTTGGTGGCGTAGAAGATCGCGCCGACCGAATAGAGCAGCCCACCGGCCGCGATGAGCACCAGCACGGCGACGCCGCCGCTGGCCAGAATGTCCGGCAGGACGAAAACCGCCACCCAGCCCAGTGCCAGGTAGAACGGCACCCCGAGCCACCGCGGTGCGTGAGGCCACAGCATCTTCAGTGCGACACCGCCGGCGGCGCCGACCCAGACCACGATCAGCACCACGGTGCTCGTCGGCGGCTGCAACGCGAGCACCGCAAGCGGGGTGTACGAGCCGGCGATGAACACGAAGATCATCGAGTGATCTGCGCGTTTCATCCAGGTCCTGGCCCGCGTCGAGACCCAGGTATGACGGTGATAAATCGCGCTCACCGAGAACAAACCGATCAATGTCACCGCATAGACCGCGCAGGCGAGCGCGGGCCCGACGCCGGCGAACACCGCGGCCATCGGGATCAATGCCAGGCTCATCACCGCCGCGGCGGCCGCCGAATACAGGTGGATCCAGCCGCGTGCACGGGGTCGGCCGAGGGCCACCGGAGCCGCCAGCTCGGTCATCGTCATGACTCCATCGTCCCGGACGGTTGCGGGTTTGCCCAGGGAATCAGGTGGTGATCCCGGTCCCTGCCGGGGCCTACCCCCGCCAGTAGGGTCAACACCCGTGAGGCTCCCGTCGTTGGTCTACCGCGTCTATGAACGCAAGTTGACTCGCGAACTGGTGGGAGCGCAAATCCCGCACCACGTCGGCGTCATGTTGGACGGAAATCGGCGCTGGGCCCGCAAGGCCGGATTCAGCAATCCGACCGAGGGTCACCGGGCCGGCGCCGCCCATATCGCCGACCTGTTGGAGTGGTGCCAGGAGGCCGGCATCGGGATGGTGACCCTCTGGTTGCTGTCCACCGAGAACCTGCGCCGGGCCGACGACGAGCTGCAGCCCCTGCTGGAGATCATCACCGATGTGGTGGACGAGCTCGCCGCCCCTGGTCAGCCGTGGAAGTTGGTCGTCATTGGCGCCAAGGACATGTTGCCCGCGCCGATGACCACCAGACTCGCCGCAGCGGAGATCCGCACCGAGACCCGCACCGGATTGCAGGTGAACATCGCCGTCGGCTACGGCGGGCGGCAGGAGATCGTCGACGCGGTCAAGTCGATGCTCGAATCAGGCATCGAGGAGGGTCACGGCATCCGCGAGGTGATCGACTCGCTGGAGGTCGAGACCATCGGGGAGCACCTGTACACCTCGGGCCAGCCGGACCCCGATCTGGTCATCCGGACCTCGGGTGAGCAACGGCTGTCCGGCTTCCTGCTCTGGCAGAGCGCGCACTCGGAATTCTGGTTCTGTGAGGCCTACTGGCCGGACTTCCGCCGGGTGGACTTCCTGCGTGCCCTGCGTGACTACGCCGCCCGGCACCGCCGCTTCGGCGAATAACCCACTTCACGCCTGACCTCATCACCCCTGGCCATCACCCCTCGCCCTGTGACCCGTCGACCCCGCGACCCTGAACCCCGCGCCGAAGAAGTTGTTCGGCGCGAAGTCCGGGGCGGTGGGGGAGGGCGCGCGGGGGTCGGGGGCGGAGCGGCTGGCTTAGCCTGGGCCGATGGACGTGGTGAGCGAATACCTGAAGCTGGGCCTGCGATTCGACCGGGTGGTGGACGGGTTCGTTGACGCGTACACCGGCGATCCGGCGCTGAAACAGCAGGTCGCGGACGAACCACCGCCCGACCCGGCCGACCTGTCCCGGCAGGCCGCGGCGCTCTCCGCCGAGGTGTCCCAGACCGATCTCGACGCGGCTCGGGCCGCGTTCCTGACCGCGCACCTGGATGCGCTCGCCGTTGCCGGCCGCCGGTTGGCCGGCTTGGAGATGTCGTTCATCGACGAGGTGCAGAGCTATTTCCAGGTCCGGATCGAGGAGATCGACACCGACGTCTATGCGCATGCCCACGACGAGATCTCCGATCTGCTCGGCGGAACCGGCCCGCTGGACGAGCGGTTGGCGGCCCTCCGGGCGACCGAGGCCTGCCCGCCGGAGCTGGTCGAGCAGGCCGTCCGGACGGTGGCCGCGGCGCTGCGCGAACGGGTGGTCGGACCGACCGGGCTGAGTGAGCTGCCGGAGCACATCGACTTCGAGATAGCCCGTGACGTCGCCTGGAGCGGGTTCAATTACTACCTCGGCGACTTCGCGTCCAGAGTCGCCGTCAACGCCGACATCGGGCACCGGATGAGCCAGTTCGGGGTATTGGTCGCTCACGAGTGCTACCCCGGCCATCACACCGAACACTGCCGCAAGGAGGACCTGTTGGTCCGGCGCGGCGGCGAGGCCGAGCACACGATCTTCCTGGTCAACACTCCGCAATGCCTGATGGCCGAGGGCCTGGGCGATCTGGCGCTGACCGCAGCCGTCGGCCCAGGGTGGGGGCGGTGGCTGGCCGAGGTACTGGACGGGGTGGGGCCGTCGTTCGACCCGGACCTGGCGGAGGCCGTCGAGGTCGCCTCCCGGCCGCTGAACACGGTCCGGCAGAACGCCGCCATTCTGTTGCACGACCGGGGCGCCGATCCGGAGGACGTCATCGCCTACCAGCGACGATGGTCGCTCGCCAGCGAAGAACAGGCCCGACAACGACTGCGGTTCATGACCGATCCGCTGTGGCGCGCCTACACCTCGACCTATGTCGAGGGTGACCGACTGCTCCGGCCATGGCTGGAGGCACGGGATCCGGGCACCAGCGCCCTGCAGCGCTTCCAGCGACTGCTCGACGAACCGCTGACCCCGGCGGTGGTCCAGGCGGAACTCGTGGCCATCGGCTGACCCGCGCCCCGGGGTGGTTGCGGGCCTCATGCGCAGTTCCCATGGGATTCTTCCCAGTGTCAGGTCCGATTCTGATGAGGTAACAGCCGTGCACTGCGCCGTCCCGAGCTTTGGTACGACCGGGCCGGCACCGATGAAGGGATCCCCGATGAGTGGTCAGGCCAGGCTCCTGGTTGTCGACGACGAGCCGTCGCTGCAGGACATCGTCGCGACCTCGATGCGATTCCTCGGCTATCAGGTCGCAGTTGCCGCGACCGGCCGCGAGGCGGTGCGGATGGCGACCGACACGCACCCGGATCTGATCATCCTGGACGTGATGTTGCCCGATTTCGACGGTCTCGAGGTGATGAAGCGGGTGCGCGCCGCGGGCGTCGCCTCCGGTGTGGTGTTCCTGTCGGCGCGCGACACCCCGGCCGACAAGATCGCGGGCCTGACCGCCGGCGGCGACGACTACGTGACCAAGCCGTTCGGTCTGGAGGAATTGGCCGCCCGAGTGGCCGCTGTCCTCCGCCGGACCCGCCCGGACACCGACGAGGACGGCGTGCTCCGCGTTGCCGACCTGCAACTCGATCCGGAGACCTACCAGGTCACCAGGGACGGCGTCCCGATCGAGCTGGCGCCGACCGAGTACAAGATGTTGCGGCACATGATGATCAACGCCAACGTCGTGCTCTCCCGCCAGCAGCTGCTGGATGCGGTGTGGGGCACCGACTTCTACGGCGACGACTCGGTCGTTGCCACCTACATCTCGTATCTGCGGCGCAAGGTGGACGCGACCGGCGAGCCACTGATCCACACCCATCGCGGATTCGGTTACGTGCTCCGCGGCCAGCGTCACTGACCTGCGGCCGGACGGACACGAGATGGTGGACACCGAGGGGTGGGCGACGGCGCGGTCGTCCCCTCACCAGGCGACGCCGACCACCGCGAAGGTCGGCGACGCCGTCCCACCGGTACCCGCCGTCACCGCGATCCGGCCGAGGCCGGGCCAGCATCCCGTGCCGCCCCGCCGCTGGAGTCTGCGCGCCCGGCTGATCGCGCTGGTCGTCGCCACCGCCGCAATTGCGCTGCTGGCGGTGAACATCGCGCTGCCACTGGTGGTGCGGGACGCCGCGATCACCGCCAAGGACGCGACGCTGGCCAGCGTGATCAATGCGGTCAGCCGGTCCAGGGTGAACGCGCAGGACCTCAGCGACCTCAGCAATCTCGCGCAGCTGCGCGGGGAGATCGGCTGGTCGACCGTCTCCGACGCCGGGATCTCCGAGGTCGAGGTGCCGACGGTCAGCGAACCCGGCGCCAATCCCGATGTCAGCGCGACCACGGACTGGTTGACCGAAGCCGTCACGGTGCAGGATTCGCGCGATGGCGACACCCGTTACCGCGCCCAGGGAGTGCCGTTCACCACGCAGGCCGGCGGCAGCGGATACCTGGTCGCCTGGGTCGGCCTGAGCGATGTGGACAAGACCTTCCAACGGGTGATCCTGGTCGAACTGGTGATCACGGCCGCGCTGCTGATCCTGCTGGGCGCGACCGCCAGCCTGGTGATCCGCCGGGAACTCCGGCCGCTGGAATCGATGGCCACCGCGGCCGACGACATCGCCAGGGGCGACCTGGACCGCAGGGTCGACGAGTCCGATCCGAGCACCGAGATCGGCCGGTTGGGGGTCGCGTTCAACGACATGCTCGACGGCATCTCGTCGTTGCTCAACGAACGGCGGCGCAGCGAGGAACGGCTCCGTCAGTTCGTCGCCGACGCCTCGCACGAGCTGCGCACGCCGGTGGCGGCCGTCCGCGGCTACACCGACCTGTACAACGCCGGCGCGCTGCCCGACACCGCCGCCGTCGAGCGGGCCATGCAGCGGATGGGCTTCGAGGCCAAGCGGATGGGCGCGTTGGTCGACGACCTGCTGACGCTGATCCAGGCGGACGCCGAACGGACGATGACCCACGAACGGGTCGACCTGTCGGACCTGCTGACCGGTGTGGTCGACGACGCGGCCGTCATCGATCCGACTCGCACCTGGCGGCTGGCCGGCGGCTACGGGCCGGCGGTGGTACTCGGCGACCGGCTCCGGTTGCACCAGCTGTTCGCCAACCTGCTGGCCAACGTCCGCACCCACACCCCGATCGGCACCACCGCGACCGTCTCGGTGCTGGCCGGGCTGGAAGAGATCGCGATCAGCGTCAGCGACAACGGGCCTGGCGTGTCCGACGAGGCACTGCAGCGGCTGTTCGATCGGTTCTTCCGGGTGGATGCCTCGCGCAGTCGGGAGAACGGCGGGACCGGCCTTGGCCTGTCGATCGTCGCCGCCATCGTCCGCTCGCACGGCGGGCAGATCGTGGCCTCCCACACCCCGGGCGGCGGCCTGACCATGACGGTGATCCTGCCGGTGGCCACCGGAACGGCGGCTGTTCCGCCGCCGGGGGCAACCGGACCGATTGCGGTGCAGACCGGCGTCCTGCCGTCGGCCGGAACAAGAGCTGCACCGTCGCCGACGGAAGGGCCTCCGCAGGGTCCGGCCACCGACCGGATCCCGCCGACCCCACCGCGTGACCTACCGGAAATCTGATGTTCACCGGCTTGTTCGCGTGTTGGTCGAGTGCAGCGAATTTGCCCGGGTAGCGTCCGAGGAGTGAGCCGCACAGCAAGCGGCCCATACGGGAGGCCCCGATCGTGCGTGCCGCTGATGCAGCACCGAGCACGAGGGGGCCGGCACCGGGTCCCCTTGCCCACCGACGATCCGTCGGAACGGGCCGCAGGGACACCGCCGGCCCTTCTCGTAGAACCGGACGCGATGGTCCGTGTCCGTCTGGGAGCCGCTCGTGGTCACACGTAGTTCCGCCTCAGTATCGAGCAGCACAGCATCGAACAGCACAGCATCGAACAACGCAGCATCGAACAGCACAGCAGCACATCCGGACGTCCTGAACTCACCGCCGAATCCCGACGCCGCAGCGGGCGACACCCCGGACGGCGCCAGGGAACGCCTGACCTACGTCATCGACACCTCTGTCCTGTTGTCCGATCCGTGGGCGCTGAACCGGTTCGAGGAGCACGAGGTCATCCTGCCGCTGGTGGTGATCGGCGAACTCGAGGCCAAGCGACATCACCCGGAACTCGGCTATTTCGCCCGGCAATCCCTGCGCATCCTGGACGAACTTCGAGTGGAGCACGGCCGACTGGATGCACCGGTGCCGGTCGGCGCGCCGGGCGGCACCCTGCACGTCGAGCTCAACCACACCGATTCCACCGTGTTGCCGGCCGGATTCCGCAATGACAGCAACGATTCTCGAATTCTGGCCTGCGCGCTGAACCTCGCCCTCGAACGACCGGCCGGCCGGGTGGTGCTGGTCACCAAGGACATGCCGCTGCGGGTCAAGGCATCGGCCGTGGGGCTGGCCGCCGACGAGTACCGGGCGCAGGACATCGTGCCGTCCGGCTGGACCGGGATGGCCGAGCTCCCGGTCGCCGCCGAGCAGGTCGACACGCTGTTCCACGCGGGCTTGATCGACTCGGACGAGGCCCGCGAGCTGCCCTGCCACACCGGCGTCAAGCTGGTCACGCCGACGAGTTCGGCGCTGGGCCGGGTGACGCCGGGCAAGCAGATCCGGCTGGTCCGGGGGGAACGCGAGGCCTTCGGCCTGCGTGGACGGTCGGCCGAGCAACGGATCGCGCTGGACCTGCTGATGGACGACGAGATCGGCATCGTCTCGCTCGGCGGCCGGGCCGGCACCGGCAAGTCCGCGATGGCGCTCTGCGCCGGCCTGGAACTGGTGATGGAACGGCGGGCGCACCGCAAGGTGGTGGTCTTCCGGCCGCTGTATGCGGTGGGCGGCCAGGAACTCGGTTACCTGCCGGGCAGCGAGAACGACAAGATGCAGCCCTGGGCCCAGGCGGTCTTCGACACGCTCTCCGCGGTGGCCTCGCCGGCCGTCATCGAAGAGGTGATCGCCAGGGGCATGCTCGAGGTGCTGCCGCTGACCCACATCCGTGGACGGTCGCTGCACGATTCGTTCGTCATCGTCGACGAGGCACAGTCGCTGGAGCGCAACGTGCTGCTGACCGTGCTGTCCCGGCTCGGCACCAACTCCCGGGTGGTGCTGACCCATGACGTCGCGCAGCGTGACAACCTGCGGGTCGGCCGACACGACGGCATCGCGGCCGTGATCGAAACCCTGAAGGGCCACCCACTTTTCGCGCACGTCACGCTGACCCGCTCGGAGCGCTCGCCGATCGCGGCATTGGTCACCGAGTTGCTGGAGCTGCCCGATCTGCCCTGATCACGCCACGAAAACCGGCCGTCCAGCCGTTCGCCACCGTTTCGCAAGAAGCGCTCAGGCGATCGGCAGGGCGGCCGGTTCTTCGTGTCCGCGGGCATCCGGCGCCGGTGCGCCGAACCGGGCCAACACCAGGGCCCCGGCCAACACGAGCAGGCAGCCGCCGATCGCCGCGACGGCGAGTCCGGGGGCCGGGCGGTCGTCGCAGATGATCATTCCGAGCGCCGCGCCCACCACCGTTTCGGTTGCCACCATCGCCGAGGTCACGGTCACCACACCGGCCCGCTGCAACGCCATCGCGCCGAGCAGCAGGCCGAGCCCGCCGGCGCCGGCCATCGCCCAGGCGGCCGGGTCGGTGACCAGGACGGACGGCGAGAACCCGTGCAGCAGACGTGCACCCAGGGCGAGCAGGCCGAAACACAGTCCGGCCAGGACGGCCAGCACCAGCCCGGCATGTGCCGGATTGCCGATCCGCAGGGCGGCGGCCGCGGTGAGGGCAATCAGCAGGACGGCCACCAGCATGCCGACCCGGACCGCGGTCCCGACCTCCGCAGTCGACTGCGGTCCAGCGGTCGCGGCCACCACCACCAACCCGGCACCGATACCGATCACCGCGATCACCTCGGCGGTTCGCAGCCGTACCCGGAGCAGCAGTACCGACAACACCGCGGTGATCGCCAGACTGGACGCCCGCCCCGCCTGGACCACGAACAACGGCAGCGTTCGCAGCGCGAGGATCGACAACCCGAAACCAGCGGCCACCAACACCAGGGCCAGCAGGTAACGGGGGCTGCGGGCGAGTCGTCCGACGAAGCCCGCGCTCATCGAATCGGCCTGCGGCAGTCGGGACACCGCGGACGCCTGCAGGACGGCCGCACTGCCCGAGCACACCGCGGCGCCGGCGACCGCGAGCAGGGCGAGGGTCATCATGTCTCCGGGGCGGCGTTTGCGTGCGTTGCGAGGTTTCGGTAACCGGTGATCGGTAGGCTAGCGCCGCCACCGGCAGGTTCGGCGGCGAACACGGGCGGGCGACCGAGGTGATGTTCCGCCCGGGCGCCGGCGGAGACGGCACGCAACAGGCAGTCGAACAGGGGCGGGAGGTGGCATGGTCCGCTCGGCCGACGCGGTCCGGGCCGGCTGGCGTGCCCGGCTGGCAGGTGATCGGCCGCCGTACGGGCTGATCCTGGCCGGTTACGCGGTGATCGTCGTGGTGCTGACGATCGCGGTGACGATCACCTCGAAAGCGCCCGAGTATCCGTCGGTACAGACCGGCCCGGCGTGGCTCGACAGTTGGTTCCACTTCGACTCGGTCTGGTACTACACGATCGCCACCGGCGGATACTCGTTCACTCCCGGCGCGGAATCGTCGATCGCGTTCTTCCCGACCTACCCGATGGCGGTCAGGGGGCTCGGCGCGCTGATCGGCGACGCGCAGATCGCCGGCACCCTGATCTCGGTGACCTGCGGGGCCGCGGCGATGTGCCTGTTCGCCAGGTGGGTGTGGCCCCGGTTGTCCCGCCGAGCTGCCGTGATCGCGGTCGCGTTGATGATGGTCTTCCCGTACGCGTTCTTCTTCTACGGGCCGATGTATTCCGATCCGGTCTTCCTGCTGGTGGTGTTGGGCGCGTTCACCCTGCTGGAGCGCCGGATGTACTGGACCGCCGGGCTTGTCGGGGTCCTGGCCACCGCAGGACGACCGGTGGGCCTGGCGATCACCGTCGGCCTGGTCGTGCGGATGCTGGAGATGCAGGCGGAGGCGAGGACGAAGCGCACCAGTGCGGCAGCGCCCACCGACCCGTCGCCAGGACTGACCACAGCTGTCTCGCCGCATCCCACGGTGGGTCCGCATCCCACGTTCCGGGAGATCGTGGCGGCCGTGCCGACGGTGCGCTGGCGGCAGCTCGGCGTGCTGATCTCCGGGTTCGGGCTCGTCGGCTGGTGCGTCTATCTCTGGCTCACCTTCGGCAATCCACTGATCTGGATCCAGGCCCAGGAGGCGTGGGGACAGGCCAGTGGTCCGGCAACCTGGTTCAAGCTGACCTATGTCGACACCGTCCTGCACGGCTACAAGCTCAAGGCGTTGTCGCTGACCGCCCAGTTGGTGTTGTGCGTGCTGGCCGTGGCGACACTGCCGCTGGTCCGTCGGTTCTTCGGCTGGGGGTACTGCGCGTATGCCATCGTCGTGCTCGCGATCCCGCTGATCGGCACCAAGGATTTCTACGGCACCGGCCGGTACATCATGGTGGCCTTCCCGGTGATGGCCGTGGCGGCCGCGGTGATCGCCGACAGTCACCGGCGGTGGCTCGCACCAACGGCTTTCGCGATCAGCATCTTCGGTCTGATCGGCGCAGCCGTCCTCTACGCGATGGTGTTGCCGGTGTCATGATCCGAGCCCGCGCTCATCCGACCAACCCGTTCCTCCCCGACCCGATGGGATCAACCACTCCGTGAGACCCCTCCTGGAATCCGAGCGATTCGGCACGTTGTCGATCTTCTTCCCGATGTGGAACGAGGAGGAGTACATCCACCGCGCGGTCCGTGCGGCCAAGGAGATCTGCGACGACCTGGTCGAGGCCGGCGAGATCGGCGACTACGAACTGATCGTCGTGGACGACGCATCGACGGACCGTACCGGCGAGCTGGCCGACGAACTGGCCGCGGCGGACACCCACATCCGGGTCGTGCACCACCCCAGCAATCGCCGGCTCGGCGGCAGCATCAAGAGCGGGTTCGCTGCTGCCACCGGCGATCTCGTGCTGTATACGGACGCCGACCTGCCGTTCGAGATGATCGAACTGGTGCGGGCGATCCGGGTGATGCGCACCTACGAGGCGGACATCGTCAGCGCCTACCGGCTCGACCGCACCGGCGAGGGGCCACGTCGCGCCGTGTACTCCTGGGTCTACAACTGGCTCATCCAGCTGTCCTTCGGCACCCGCCTGCGGGACATCAACTTCGCCTTCAAGTTGTGCCGACGCTGCGTGCTGGACCATGTGACGCTGTCCAGCGAGGGCTCTTTCATCGACGCAGAGCTGGTCATCCGGGCGCAGAAGGCCGGCTTTTCGATCGTCCAGATCGGCGTCGACTACTTCCCGAGAACGCGGGGGGTGTCGACGCTGTCATCGCCGGCCGTGATCCGGACGATGCTCGGCGAGATGGCCAGGCTGCGCGGTGAGCTCAAGGCCCTGCCGCCGGCCCCGTCGACGTGACCGGGCTGCTGATCGTCTCGGCGGACGACCTCGGGTTGACCGACGGGGTGACCCGGGCCGTGCTCCGCGGGCACGTGGACGGCGTGGTCACCGCCACCTCGCTGTTGGCCGTCGGCCGGGCCTTCGACGGTGCAGTGCAGATGCTCGCCGACACCCCGACCCTGGATGTCGGGGCTCACCTGGCGATCGTCGGGGAGGATCCACCGCTGCTCTCAGCGCAGGAGATCCCCACCCTGGTCGACAAGCGGGGGGCGTTTCCGCTGTCGTACCGCACCGTGGTGTTGCGGGGGATGAGTCGCCGGCTCGACCCGGACGACGTCCGCCAGGAATTCCGGGCGCAGCTGGACAAGATCCGTGACGCCGGGGTGCGCGTCACCCATCTGGACACCCATCAGCATGTGCATCTCTGGCCGGCGGTGGCCGCGGTGGTGGCCGAACTCGCTGCGGAGTACCACATCCCGGCGGTCCGCACCCCGGTCAGCCACCGGGTGCTGCCGGTCGGTTTCGGGGTGAACGCGCTGTCCAAGCGGCTCCGTCGGCGGCTGAATCTTGCCGGTCTGGCCACCACTGGTACCTACACCGGCCTGGACGAGGCGGGTTCGTTCGACCAGGCCAGGTTCGAACGCTCACTGGACAACCTGCCGGTCGCCGCAGCCATCGGGACGACCGTCGAGATCAATGCGCATCCCGGTGAACAGGGCGACCCCGACCTCGAACGCTTCGGCTGGGGCTACCGCTGGGCCGACGAGCTGGCGATGCTCTGCTCGCCCGCCACCCGGACGGCCATCGAGCGGAAGGGCTACCGGTTGGGCGGCTTCCCGGAACTGGCGCCGGGATGACCGGAGCCGGGCAGCGGTGGCGCAGACCCCGGCCGCGACGATGAGCACCATCGATCGATTTCCGCGACGTCCGACCGGCGCCGGACGAGCCGCGCTGCGCGCGTACCGGTTGTTGCCGATCCGCGCCCGCCTGCATGCGACCGTGCGGTGGTGGAGTGCGCCGTTCGCGGCGGTGCAGGCCCAGGTTCCGCCGACCGGGCGGATTCTGGAGATCGGTTGCGGCCGCGGTCTGCTGTGCACCTACCTGGCGCTCTCCCGACCGACCCGCAGCGTGCTCGGTGTGGACATCGACCCGGCCAGGATCGGCCAGGCGCAGCAGGTCGCGCGGACCCTGCCGAACCTGGACCTGGACTACGGCGTTGCCGAGTCCGGGCGGGTGCCGGCCGGGCCATGGGACGCCATCCTGGTCGTCGACATGCTCTATCTGCTGCCCGTCGCGCAGCAGCGCGAACTGCTGACTGCGGCCGCTGCCGAACTGGCGCCGGGCGGCCTGGTGCTGGTCAAGGAGATGAGCGCCGCCCCACGGTGGAAGGCCCGACTGAACCGCCTGCAGGAGACGCTCGCGGTGACGGTGCTGGGCATCAGCGCGCGGGTGGAACCGGTGGCGGGCAACGACGAGCCCGAGACGGCATGGAGCCGGCGGACGTCGGCGTTCGATTTTGTCCCACCCGAGGAGATGGCCGGCTGGCTCGAGGAACTCGGGTTGTCATGCTCGCTGACCAGGCTCGATCGGCGCCGGTTGCACCCGCACCACCTGCTCGTCGGTCGGCAGGCCCCGGTGCACGAGCCGTGACGACCACCCGGCGAGCCGTCGTGCGTGATGGCGGGGGACCCGGCACAGTGACGGAGGGAAGACACCGGATGGAAGGTATCGATGAGTCGAACACGTTTGACCGCCGCCGCGTTGGCCCTGGTGACCACCGGCGCAGCCGCGCTGTTCGTCACCCTCGCCCCGGCGCAGGCCGCGGCTCCCGCTCCCGCCGGCTCCGCGGCCCCGGCGGTCGCGCTGGTCGAGGAGACGCCGGCGACCGTGACCGCGGCCGGTCAGGTCGCCACCCTGACGGTGAACCCCACCTCCGGGCTGCCGGTCACCGGTGCCGAGATCGAGGTCAAGGGCGATGGTTTCGCCGACAGCGACAAGTACGGGATGTACATCGCCGTCTGCGCCGGCACCGAGAACTCGGACACCGCACTGGATTCGTGCGTGGGTGGACCGGTGCAGGGAGCCACCCCGCCGTCCGCGGCCTGGGCCCACGTCGAGGGCAACTGGGGTGGATCGTTCGACGTGAAGTTGGTGCTGCCCACCGTCACCCAGGGTGAGCCGAACTGCGTGACCGGCAAATGCTCGCTGTTCGCGGTCAGCGACAGCGACGCCGACAAGGTCGAGATCAAGCCGGTGGCAATCACTTTCGAGGCCGCGCCGCCGTCGTCCTCGTCGACCCCGACGTCGCCGACCGCACCCGGCACCGCCATCCCGCAGCAGATCGGCTCGCCGTCGGTGGTTGCCGGCGGTACCCAACTGGTGGTCTTCTCCGGGTTCCGCGCCGGCGAGCAGGTCAACCTGACGCTGTTCTCCGACCCGATCACGCTGTCTCCGGTCACCGCCGACCAGACCGGGGTGGCCAGGGCCGAGTTCATCGTCCCAGCGGACTTCCCGGCCGGCACCCACCGACTGGAGGCGATCGGCCAGAACTCCGGCACCGTCGGGGTGGCCACCTTCGACGTGACCGCACCCGTGGTGTCCTCGAGCCCGACGCCGTCCCCCTCGCCCTCACCGTCACCGACCCCGTCGAGCACCCCTTCCTCCAGCACTGCGGCTTCCAGCACCGCGCCGGCTTCGTCCAGCGCGGTGACCTCCAGCAGCGCGGTGGTCCCGACCGGTGGTGACAGCGGCAGCAGCCTGTGGTGGTTGTGGTTGATCATCGCCATCGTGGTGGTGGCCGGCATCATCACCGCGATCGTCGTCTACCGGCGCAACCAGCAGGCCAAACGCGAGCAGGACGAGCAGGAGATCGCGGACGCCGCCGCTGCCCAGACCGCCGCTGGTGGCGCCGGCGCCGCGGACCAGTACAACAGCGATGCCCCGACGGTGTTCCTGCCGCCGGTGCCCCCCGAGGGTGGGCCGCCGCCCGGCGCCGACCCCTACGGCCTGCTGTCCGGGCGGGATCATCCGGACAACCCGTCGCTGTACTCCGGGCAGGACCCGGCCGGTCCGACCGAGGCGCTCGGTCAGGGACCGGATCAGTACGGGCGTCCCCTGGGCCACGGGGGTCCCGAACAGGGTTACGCCCCGCCGCCGGCACCGCCGGGTGGGCCGGCCGGCCCACCCACCGAGGCAATCCCACCCAACCCGCCGGCGGGTCCGGGACCGACGAACCCCGGCACACCGGGTGGCACCGACGGTCCGGGTACCCAGGCGTGGGCGCCGGACTTCGATGACAGCGACACCGGCGGTGACCAGGATCCGAACGGGCCGTCGAACCCCGACGACGGCGACAGTCCCGGGCGTCGCTGATGACCGGGTCGGCCGTCACCGCATCGGATTTGCGGCGGCGGTGCTCGTGGTGATCCCGCGGCCGGACCCACCGGGCACGCTCGCCGAGCGGGAGATGGCACTTGCCTACCTCGACTACCACCGGCTGACCCTGGCCCGAAAGATCGATGGGCTGACCGGCGAACAGGCGATCAGCCGGAGCACCGTCTCCGGGCTGACCCTGCTCGGGCTGGTCCGGCACCTGACGGAGGTCGAGCGGGGGTGGATCGCCGAGGACTTCCTCGGCCAGGACCTACCGCCCCTCTACAGCCGGCCGGGTGCTCCGGACGCCGACTTCACCGAGCTCGAGGCCGATCGGCTGCAGGCCGATCTGGCGGCCTGGCGGGCCGAGTGTGCCCGCACCGACGAGGTTGTCCGGGCGCATTCACTGGACGAGTCGGTGCAGCACGAGCGGATGGGTGAGATCTCGCTGCGCTGGATCCTGTGGCACCTGTTCGAGGAGTACGCCCGGCACAACGGCCACGCCGACATCATCCGGGAGGCGATCGACGGCGAGGTCGGCGAGTAGCCGAACCGGTGGGATACCGGCCCGGCTCGCATCGTCGACCTCGTCGACCTCGCGTGGGTCGAAGTCGGGCTCAGGGGTGCGTCATGGAGAGCACGTCGAGGGCGGCATCGAGTTGCTCGGCGGTCAGGTTGCCGTTCTCCACGTGACCGTGTTCGAGGACGACGGCCTTGATCGTCTTGCTCTCCCGCAGCGCCTGCTTGGCGATCTTTGCCGCCTCCTCGTAGCCGATGTACTTGTTCAGCGGCGTGACGATCGATGGTGAGGATTCCGCGTAGGCCCGGCACCGTTCGACGTTGGCGATGATCCCGGAGATGCACTTGTCGACCAGCACCCTGGTGACGTTGGTCAGCAGGTTGATCGACTCCAGCAGGTTGCGGCCGATCACCGGGAACATCACGTTGAGTTCGAAATTGCCCTGAGTGCCGGCGAACGCGACGGTGTGATCGTTGCCCAGCACCTGCGCACAGACCATCATGGTGGCCTCCGGCAGCACCGGGTTCACCTTGCCCGGCATGATCGACGAGCCGGGCTGCAGGTCGGGCAGCGCGATCTCGCTCAACCCGGCGGTGGGGCCGGACCCCATCCAGCGCAGGTCGTTGCAGATCTTGAACAGGCTGACGGCGATGCTGCGGAGCTGGCCCGACGCCTCGACCAGCCCGTCCCGGGAGGACTGCGCCTCGAAGTGGTTGCGGGCCTCGGTGAAGGTCAGCCCGGTGGCGTCGTTCAACTCGTCGATGACGGCAGCCGCGAAGCCCGGCGGGGTGTTGATCCCGGTACCGACGGCGGTCCCGCCGAGGGGTAGTTCGGCGATCCGGGGCAGGGAAGAGGCGAGCCGCTCCTGGCCGTTGCGGATCTGCGCGGCGTAGCCGCCGAACTCCTGGCCGAGGGTGACCGGGGTGGCGTCCATCAGGTGGGTGCGGCCGGACTTGACGACGGTGGCCCATTCGACCGACTTCGCCTCCAGCGCCCCTTCGAGGTGTACCAGCGCGGGCAGCAGATTCCGGACGATGGACTCGGTGGCCGCGACGTGGATCGAGGTCGGGAACACATCGTTCGACGACTGCGAGGCGTTGACATGATCGTTGGGGTGCACCGGCTTTCCGAGCGACTCGGCGGCCAGGGTGGCGATCACCTCGTTGGCGTTCATGTTCGAGCTGGTTCCGGAGCCGGTCTGGAAGACATCGAGTGGGAAGTCGCCGTAGAACTCGCCGTCCGCGATGCGGTTGGCGGACGCGGCGATCGCGTCGGCGATGCCCTGGTCGATCACGCCGAGCCGCGCGTTGACCTTCGCGGCGGCCGACTTGATCAGGGCCAGCGCGCGGATCTGGGTCTGCTCGAGGGTGCGGAACGAGATCGGGAAGTTCTCGACGGCCCGCTGCGTCTGTGCCTGGTACTTGGCGTCCTTCGGTACCCGCACCTCGCCCATGGTGTCGTGCTCGATCCGGTACTCGATCTCCGTGACCGAAGCCTGGGTGACGGTCGAGGTACCGACGGGTGAGGTGTTCGCTGTGGGCCGGAACTCGCCGTTGTGTTCTGCCATGGCCGTCACGGTAATCGGGTGGATTGCCCGCGGACCACTCCAACCCCGCCCGACTCGGTCACATCTGAGCACGTGACGTGCAGGGGATCACTGCCGAGCCGTCTACTCGGCACTCGCTGATCGCCGTCGAGGACGCCGTCGTCCGGTTGACCGTGACCAAGATCGCCAGGGCCGGATCACCGCAGGCGTGAGGTTCGCTTCTTTGACCTGGCCGACGGCAAGCAGCGCCTGACGCCGATGCACGTGTTGACGATCGTGAAAGGAAACCCGGCTGGCGACCGAAAATGGCTTCGCGATCAGGGCCGGGGGGAACGCGGCCACCCCGGACCGCATCGGCAGTCACGACAGGGCGGTGACGACTCGCCGTGCAACCATGGAGCGGTGGCAGACCGGCGACCCAAGACCCTGCGGGACATGGCGCTCTCATTGGGCCTGCTCGCGGTGGTCGCGCTGCTGCTGTACGGGATGTACGGCCAGGTGAGCTTCTCGCCGGGTGGTGCCACCGAGGGTCAGGCGCCGACAGCCGATGTCACCGGCGGACTGCAGCGCGCGGCGCCCCTGGTCGGTTTCCCGGTCGTCCTCCCGGGGCCGCTTCCGGACGGCTGGAACGCCAACTCGTTCTCCTTCACCGAGAAACCGGGTAGCGCCACCCAGCCGCCGACCGTGCGAGCCGGCTGGCTCACCCCCCAGGGCCGGTTCATCACTGTCGTCCAGTCGAACGGGGCCACTGCGGACGTGCTGGTCGCCGAACTGGGCGCGGCCGGGTCGGCGACCGGGACGGAGCAGGTCGGCGACGTGGAGTGGACCGTGACGAGCGGTCGGCGCAACGAGGCCGCCTGGGTGCACACCGACGGCGACGTGAATTGGGTGATCACCGGGAGCGCGGCGCCCGAGGATTTCCGCACCCTCGCGGCCGCGATCGGCGACGGGACCACCGTCACCGGTTGACGGCGATGAGGCCGGCAGCAGGCCGAGCTCGACGCCCTGGACCAGCCGCGGTGAGAGTTGGGGGGACTTATCTCCCGTTTTCGGGCGTCAACGCTCGATTTCTCGCCTTCACTCGGTGGGATCCAGGTTGGGCGCGGCGCTTACCTATCCCGTCCGGTCCAGGCCAGCAGGTCGTCGACCGGCCACGTGTTGACGATGCGATCGACGGGTACGTCGCATTCCGCAGCCCGCGCGCAGCCGTAGGGCTGCCAGTCGAGCTGACCCGGCGCGTGGGCGTCGGTGTCGATGCTGAACAGACAACCCGCCTCGACGGCCTGCCGGAGCAGCCGTCTCGGCGGGTCCAACCGTTCCGGACGGGAGTTGATCTCGACCGCGACTCCGTGCTCGGCACACGCCGCGAACACCCGCGCAGCGTCGAACTGGCTCTCCGGCCGGGTGCCGCGTCCGCCGGTGACCAGCCGCCCGGTGCAGTGTCCGAGGATGTCGGTGTGCGGGTTCTCTATCGCGCGCAGCATCCGGCGGGTCATCGAGCCCGAATCGGCGCGCAGCTTGGAATGGACGGAGGCGACGACGATCTCGACCCGGCCCAGCATCTCGTCGGTCTGATCCAGGGTGCCGTCCTCGTTGATGTCGCACTCGATGCCGGACAGCAGTCGGAAGTCGCCGAGGTGCTTGTTCAGGGTGGCGACGATCGCCAGCTGCTTCTTGAGTCGCTCGACGGTGAGGCCGTTGGCCACCGTCAGGCGTGGGGAATGGTCGGTGAGCGCCTGGTATTCGTGGCCGAGTTCCATGGCGCTGACTGCCATCTCCTGGATCGGGCTGCCGCCGTCGCTCCAGTCGCTGTGCGAATGCAGATCTCCGCGCAGCGCGGCCCTGATCTCCTCACCGCCCTGCACCAGAGGCGCGAAGTCGGCCTCCAGGGCCGCCAGATAGTCGGGGACCGCACCGTCGAGGGCCTGCATGACCACCGTGGACGTCTTCGGTCCGATGCCCGGCAACTCGGTGAGACTCTTTGTCGCAGCGCGCTTCTCCATCTCGCCGGGCTTCAACCCGGCCAGTGTGATGGAGGCCGTGCGGAACGCCTTGACCCGGTAGGTGGGTTCCCGGGCGCGCTCGAGCAGGAACGCGATCCGGCGCAACGCAGCAATCGGTTCCATAAATGTGAAAGATAGTCGGGTGCGACGAAGTCGCCAGCCGCAGTAAGAACGGTCGGGTGCGACGAAGTCGCCAGCCGCAGTGGGGACGGTCGGGTGCGACGAAGTCGCCGGCCCCGACACGGGTAGTCGGCTGCGGCTGGACATGGCAGGCTCGCCGGGTGCAGCCAGAATCGCAGGTTCAGCCGCCGACCAACGTTGCTGTCATCACCGGCGCAGGAAGTGGCATCGGCGCCGCGACGGCGCTGGCCCTGGCCGCCGGCGGGTGGCGGGTGGCGTTGGCCGGACGGCGGGAATCCGCGCTGCAGGAGGTCGCGGACCAGGGCGCCGGGTTACCGGGCGAACTGTTGCCAGTCCCCACCGACGTCACCGAGGAGTCGTCGGTGTTCGACTTGTTCGACCGCGCAAGCAGCACCTTCGGCCGGGTCGATCTGCTGTTCAACAACGCGGGGATGTTCTCGGCGTCGAAGGAGCCGGATGAGATCACCCTGCAGGAGTGGAATGCCATCGTCGCGGTCAATCTGACCGGTGCCTTTCTCTGCGCCAGGGAGGCGTTCCGGGTGATGCGCAGACAGGAGCCCCGCGGTGGTCGCATCATCAACAACGGCTCGATCTCGGCGCACGTCCCGCGGGTGCGCTCGATCGGGTACACCACGACCAAGCATGCGATCACCGGACTGACCCGATCGCTCTCGTTGGACGGCCGGCCGTACGACATCGCCTGTGGACAGATCGACATCGGAAACGCGGCAACCGGTCTCGCGCGGTTCGGCGACGGCATGCCGCAGCCCGACGGCAGCATCCGCCCGGAGCCGTCGATGGACACCGCGGAAGCCGCTCGCGCGGTGGTGTTCATGGCCGGATTGCCGCTGAACGCGAACGTGCAGTTCATGACCGTGATGGCCACGGCCATGCCGTTCATCGGACGCGGTTGACCCGGACGCCTCAGATCCGGCCGCGCCACAGGTGTGATCACCTTCACCCACCGGGCACCGGTTCGGCGTGAAATCCTGGTGAGTGCAGGCTTCGTGCTCACCACCTCACGCCGATATGGCGTGACTTCCGCCCAACAAGTGCTGGGAGGCCCCGATGCTCCGTCCGATGCTCATCGGCAAGATCCATCGCGCCACTGTCACCGAGGCGAATCTGAACTACGTCGGGTCGATCACCATCGATTCCGACCTGCTGGACGCGGCCGATCTGCTGCCCGGTCAACAGGTGGACATCGTGGACGTGACCAACGGCGCCCGGTTGACCACCTATGTCATCGCCGGCGAACGAGGCCAGGGCGGCGTCGGTATCAACGGCGCGGCGGCTCATCTGGTGCACCCCGGTGACGTGATCATCATCATCGGCTACGGGATGTTGACCGACGCCGAGGCCCGGAACCGGGCCGCGCACGTGGTGTTCGTCGACGCCGACAATCGGATCGTCCAGCTGGGCAGCGATCCGGGTGACGTTCCGGCCGGGTTCGGGCTGCTGCCCTCGGGTATCGGCCTGTCCTGACGAATGCCGGTGGCCGCCGGTCATCCCACTCTGGTGAACGTGCCGAACTGGTGGGTTTCGAGGAACTCAAGGTTGATCGTCTGAGCGGGAGCGCTCGTCCTGGGTGTGGTGGTGGTGCTCGGCCCGGCGTTGACTCCGGTGCAGGCGGCGAGCAGCAGCAGGCCCGTCGTTCCGAGGACCGCCGCATGCCGGGGTGTCCGTGGGCGCCGGTTCGTCATGGGTGGCCCCGAGGTTCTTGCCGGTCGCAGCCCGTGGTTGCGACGGATCTGATCGACGGAGCATGCCGGAATGCGGCACTGGTGCATCAATGGTGCGTTTGGAAATGGTGCGTCAAAGGACCGCGATGCGCAGCGAGGGACGTCCGCCGAACATTTCCGGCTGCATCATTTCGGGCTGCGCGGAGGGGCCGGGTCAGTCGCGCTCGGACTCCGCCGATCGTTGCAGCGCAGCCTCGACGCGCTCCCTGGCGCCGTCCAGGAACCGGGTGCAGACCGCCGCCAGGTGCTCGCCGCGTTCCCAGAGCGCGAGGGACTCGTCCAGCGACAAACCTCCGGATTCGAGCTTGGCCACGACGGCTGCCAACTCGTCGCGGGCATGCTCGTAACTGGCGGCGGCATCCGGATCGTCGTCGTCACTGGTCGGCTGTCCGTCGGTTTGCGGAGAGGTCATGAAAGCTCCTGTGCTGCATGGTGTGTCATGGGATTGACGGTCACGGTGCCGGCACCGAGCCGAGGCCGGCGGCCAGGATGGCACCGTCCGCCACCCGGATCCGCAGCGGCGAACCCGCCGGCGCGTCCAGGATCGACCGGACGACGGTGCCGCCGGTCTGCACCACCGCGTAGCCGCGGGCCAGGGTTGCCGCCGGTCCGAGCGCGGCGAGTTGGGCACGTCGGTGCGCGATGTCCCGGTCGATCCGCTCCAGGGTCATCGACGCGCTCGCCCGGGACCGGTCGCGGAATCGGAGCACCTCGGTGGCACGGTTCGCGATGGGCGTCAGCGGATCGGCCAGCACCGTCGCCGAGGTGAGCCGTCGCAGGCGGGCCTGTTCGGTGTCCACCCAACCGGTCAGGGCCCGCCTGGCCCGTCCTCGGAACTGCTCGATCTGCCGCAGTTCGGCGGCCGCATCGGGCACCACTCGCTTGCCGGCGTCGGTCGGTGTCGAACAACGGATGTCGGCGACGTCGTCGATGATCGGATGGTCAGGCTCGTGGCCGATGGCGGAGACGACCGGGGTCCGGCACCGGGAGACGGCTCGGCACAGTGCCTCGTCGGAGAACGGCAGCAGATCTTCGACGCTGCCGCCGCCACGAGCGATCACGATCACGTCGACCTCGGGGTCGGCGTCCAACCTTGCCAACGATTCCATCACCTGGGTGACGGCCGAAATTCCCTGTACGGCAGGATTTTCCACTCTGAACCGGACGGCCGGCCAGCGTGCCCGTGCATTGGCCAGCACGTCGGACTCGGCCGCGCTCGCCCGCCCGGTGATCAGGCCGACGACCCGCGGCAGGAAGGGGAGCCGTTTTTTGCGCTCGGGAGCCGTCAGGCCCTCGGCCGCCAGCAACTGCCGGAGCCGCTCCAGCCGGGCCAACAGCTCACCGAGCCCGACCGGATGGATCTGATCGACCTTGAAACTCAGCGAGCCACGGGCGGGGTAGAACTCGAACTTGCCGTGCACCACCACCCTGGAGCCCTCGGCCAGCGGCGGGGAGAACGCACTCAACATGGTGCGGGAACAGACCACCTGCAGCGACATCGAGACCGACGGGTCGCGCAACGTCAGGAACGACATGGCCGACCCCGACCTCATCGACACCTGGGCCAGCTGTCCCTCGACCCACGCGGCGGGAGCCCGGGCTACATACTCGGTCATCCGCTGCGCCAGCGCCCTGACCGGCCAGGGGTTCTCCCGGCTGGTGTCGCCGGCCTTGGCCGGTGTCGCGGGACGATCGGGAGTGGTCCCCGGGCGGGCGGCGCTGCTCACGAGGGCTGGGCGTCCAACGTGACGAGTCGATTGCTGAGCAGGGTGAGGAACGGGGCGCGGTTGTCAGCGGACTGCTCGTACTGCAGCAGCGCGGTGACCTCTTCGACGCTCAGTTCCCGCAGGTGACCGCGGACCTGCGCCAGGGTCATCCGCTGGTAGCCGGGGAGCGCCGGCGGATCGTCGTCGTCCGCCGCGTCCGATGCGGTGGGCTCTTCGGACTCATCGTCATCGTCCGCGGCGGAGGTCCCGGTGGCCTGACTGACGACGTCTTCAGGGGCGACGACGTCGGTGGTGACGTCTTCGATCGGAGTCGGGTCCACCCCGTTCACGGACGTTCCAGTGTCGAGGACGGCATCGCTCAGGCCAGGATCGACATCGTCCGCCGCGCTCGAGGACGAGCTCAGGTCGGCATGGCCGTTGTCCGATCCGATCACTTCCTCCACCACCGCTTCGGAGACCTCGATGGCAGCCTCCATCGCAATCGTGGTGATGGGTGCGACCGAAGTCTCACTGGGAGTGGTCAGTTCATCGGCCGAATCTTCGGTGCCCGCTGCGGTCGCCGTCGACACTTCGGTTTTGTCGGTCGGGGCGGACCCCGCCGCTGCCGACTTCGACCGCGATGTCGAGTCCGATTTCGGCTTCTTCCCGGCGGCCGGAGGCTTGGTGGACGCAGGCTCGGATCGGCCGGAGTCGGGTGCGGCCTTCAGGTTGGGCTTGGACGGCGGCTCGTCGTCGTCGAACTTGGCCCAGGACGGGTTCTCCTGCGGCGCGCCGACGACCCCGCCCAACAGTTCGTCGCCCCTGGTGGCCAGGGTGGCGATCTCCTGCTGCACCTTCATCGACAGCCGCATGGCGTTGCCGACCAGGGCGACCGGGATGGCCGGAATCTCCTCCGGCAGGGACCGCACGACATCGATTCCCGTCGCGAGAAGGCCGGCGGCGACGCGAACGGGCAGGGGCAGCGAGATGGCCATGTCACCAGCCTGCCCCATCGCAGACCCGGACGGAACTCGGCCCATCGCTTCCCGCCCCCGGCGGGTTCATTCCACGGCAACGACGGCCGCACCCGGGACCCATCGGTGTGGTGCTGCGCACGTGCCGGGGCTCGGCGGTCGCCAAAGGCTGCCTGCGGGCGGAGCCGGCCAACTACGATGGGCCGATGACCGAAACTGCGACTGCGCCGCCGAGGCGCGTTCTGCTGGCCAGCCCTCGCGGGTATTGCGCCGGTGTGGACCGGGCGGTCGTCACGGTCGAAAAGGCTCTGGAGCAGTACGGGGCACCGGTCTACGTGCGCAAGCAGATCGTGCACAACAAGCACGTCGTCGCCGGACTCGAGGCCCGCGGGGCGATCTTCGTCGAGGAGACGGAGGAGGTACCGGAGGGGGCGTTGGTGGTGTTCTCCGCCCACGGGGTGTCGCCAGCGGTGCACGAGGAGGCCGCGCAACGCCGGCTGCAGGTCATCGACGCCACCTGCCCGCTGGTCACCAAGGTGCACAAGGAAGCCAAGCGGTTCGCCGCCGAGGATTACGACATCCTGCTGATCGGGCACCGCGGACACGAAGAGGTCGAGGGCACCCAGGGTGAGGCGCCCGAGTCGATCCAGGTGATCAACGATCAGTCCGACGTCGACAATGTGGTGATCCGCGACCCGGACAAGGTGATCTGGCTCTCCCAGACCACGCTGTCGGTCGACGAAACGCTCGACACGGTCGACCTGCTGCGCAAGCGGTTCCCGTTGATGACGGCCCCACCGAGCGATGACATCTGTTACGCGACCCAGAACCGTCAGGAAGTGGTGAAACAGATCGCCCCCAATTGCGATCTGGTCATCGTCGTGGGTTCGACGAACTCCTCCAACTCGGTCCGACTGGTCGAGGTCGCTCTCGACGCCGGCGCCCGGGCGTCGTACCTGGTGGACGACGCCAGCGAGATCGACGAGCAGTGGCTCGAAGGCGTGGTCAGCGTCGGCGTCACCAGTGGCGCCTCCGTCCCCGACGATCTGGTGATGGGTGTCCTTGACTACCTCACCGAGCGGGGGTATCCGACGGCGGAGGAGTTCACCGCAGCCACCGAGACGCTGACGTTCTCGCTGCCCAAGGAACTGCGCAAGGACCTTCGGCCCGCCCGCACCTGACGTTGGCTCAGGCGTGCGACGCCGGAGAACGGGTGCTCGAGCGGGCGGCCGACTTCAGCGGTTGGGCCAGGATCCGGATCAGCCCGATGAGAACTGCTGCCGCCGTCCCGATCGCCATCGTCGGGAACGTGCCGATGATCTTCAGTGCCGTCCCGTACAGGCCACCGATGTCGGCGAACAGCATCCCACCGATCACGATGCCGACGACCAGGACAAGCGGCGGCTGGACCATGGCGGTGAAGATCGAGGCCCGGCGCACCATGATCGCCGCGAGCACGACGCCCGCGTAGAAGCCGAGCCGCAGACCCCAGGCGAGCACGCCGGTGGTGAACCCGTCGACGGCGGTACCGGCGAGGGTGAGTGCCAGCGCCAGCACGATGACGGCCCACGACGGCCACCCCCGGACGTTGCGGAACACCGATGCGTCGGCGAGCGGGAATCGTCCGGAGCCAGTCGTCGTCACCCCTCAACGGTAGCGTCCCAGGCTCTTCTCGCGGTGCTGCGCAGTGGCGCAACCTGGGCGGCGTCGATTCCGGGGTCGACGAGCTCGGTCGCCTGTGGTCGTCGGGGGACGGTGTCCAGCGGCTCCGGGGAGGGGAGTTCCTCGCCGGTCACGCCCAGATCGGAGAATCGTCGGGCGGTCACCAGCACCCGGGTCTCCAATGACCGGACCGTGTGGTTGTACGACTGCACCGCCCGTTCCAGACCCGCGCCGAGGCTGGTCAGGTGCCCGGCAACCGTGCCGAGTCGGCCGTGCAGTTCCCGACCGAGCGCATGCACCTCGGCCGCCGAGGCGGAGAACCGCTCCTGCCGCCAGGTGAAGGCAATGGTGCGCAGCAGGGCGATCAGTGACGTGGGCGTCGCGATCACCACGTTCCGCGCGAAGGCATGGTCGGAGAGCCCGGGATCGATGGCCAATGCCGCGTCCAGCAGCGGTTCTCCGGGGACGAACAGAATGACGAACTCGGGGGCCGGTTGGAAGTGGCGCCAGTAGGCCTTCGCCGCCAACGCGTCGACATGACCGCGCAGCGCCCTGGCATGCGCCGCCATCAGGGCGGCCCGGCGACGATCGTCCATGCAGTCCAACGCCTCCAGCCAGGCCGCGAACGGGACCTTGGCGTCCAGCGGGATCTGCCGTCCGCCGGACAGTCGGATGATCATGTCGGGCCGGACTCCGCTGCCGTCGCCGCCGAAAGCCTTTGCGCTGACCTGGGTGTCGAAATCGCAGTGCTCCACCATTCCGGCCAACTCGACGATGCGCTGCAGCTGGACCTCGCCCCACCTTCCGCGGACCTGCGGCGCGCGCAGGGCGCCGACCAGGGCGCGCGTCTGCACGCCCAGGTCCGATGACGAGCGATGCAGCGCGGCGACCTGTTCGCGAAGGCCCGCGTAGGCGCCCACCCGGTCCCGCTCGACCTCCTGCAGGCGTTGCTCGACCCGCAGCAGGGCATCGGATGCCGGCGCCAGTAGCGCCGCGACCTCGACGCCGGCACCGGGCGACGCCTGACCCGGGTGCGAGCGGCCGATCAGCACGCCGACCGCCAGTCCGATCACGAGCAGCAGTGCCCCGATGAGCAACGCGGTGGGATCCATGGCCAAGAGCATGACCCGGGTCACCGACAGCCGGGCCCGGCGCGCCGAACGATGCGCTTCGTCCGGCGTCGTCCGTCCGGTCGCCAACCGACCGGCTGGCATGATCGGCGCTCGTGAGCGCAACCCTCGTCGCCCGTGGACTTTCCGCCGGGCACGGCGACAAAGCCCTGTTCGCCGGGCTCGATCTGGTGGTGGCGCCGGGAGATGTGGTCGGGCTGGTCGGAGCGAACGGGGCCGGGAAATCGACGCTGCTCCGGCTGCTCGCCGGAATCGACCGACCCGAGGACGGCACGGTCTCGCTCAGTCCGCCCGATGCCGCCGTCGGCTACCTCCCGCAGGAGGTCGAGCGACCGGTCGGCGAAACGGTCGGTGGGCATCTGGCCCGGCGCACCGGTGTCGCCGCGGCGGAACTGGCGATGAACGCTGCCGCCGCAGAGCTGGCCTGCGGCACAGCGGGAGCAGACGACAACTACGGGGTCGCCCTCGAGCGGTGGTTGGCGCTGGGCGGCGCCGACCTGGAGGAGCGGACCGCGGCCACCCTGGCCGATCTCGGGCTGAGCGTGGGTCCGGACACATCGATGGTCGGGCTGTCCGGCGGCCAGGCGGCTCGGGTGGGATTGGCCGCCCTGCTGCTGTCCCGGTTCGATGTCCTGCTGCTGGACGAGCCGACGAATGATCTCGACCTGGACGGACTGGCGCGGCTCGAGAGCTTCGTCGGTGGGCAGCGGGTCGGCATGGTCATCGTCTCCCATGACCGGGAGTTCCTCTCGCGCTGCGTGACCAGCGTGGTCGAGTTGGACCTGGCGCAGCAGCAGGTCGGTGTCTTTGGCGGCGGTTACGAGGCCTACCTGGCCGAACGCGAGGTGGCCCGGCGGCATGCCAGAGAGGCCTACGAGGAGTACGCCGATCGCCGGACCAGCCTCCAGGAGCGCGGCCGTATGCAGCGGGCCTGGTTGGACGCGGGTCTGCGGAAGGCGGCCGGAAAGCAACGGGACAACGACAAGGTCGGCCGGGGCTTCCGGGTGGAGCAGACCGAGAAGCAGGCCGCCAAGGCGCGGCAGACCGACCGGATGATCGAGCGACTGACCGAGGTCCCCGAGCCCCGCAAGGAATGGGAGCTGCAGTACGTCATCCAGGCAGCGCCCCGGTCCGGGAGTGTGGTGGCGGTGGCCCGCGGGGCGGTCGTCCGGCGGGGCGGGTTCACCCTCGGCCCGATCAACCTGCAGGTCGATGTGGGCGATCGGATCGGGGTCACCGGACCGAACGGAGGCGGCAAGTCGACCCTGTTGGCATTGCTGCTGGGCCGGCTGCAACCGTCCGAGGGGTCGGCGTCGCTGGGCTCCTCGGTGCAGGTGGGCGAGGTCGACCAGGCGCGCGGTCTGCTGGTCGGCCCATCCGCTCTGCTGCGCACTTTCTCCGATCTGATCCCGCAGTGGACGGAATCGGAGGTGCGGACGCTGTTGGCCAAGTTCGGGCTGCGCCGGGAGCACGTGCTTCGGCCCGCCGTGTCGTTGTCACCGGGGGAGCGGACCAGAGCGGCGCTGGCGCTGCTGCAGGCCCGCGGGGTCAACCTTCTGGTGTTGGACGAACCGACCAATCACCTTGATCTGCCGGCCATCGAGCAACTCGAGCAGGCGTTGTCCGGCTATACCGGAACGTTGTTGCTGGTCACCCATGACCGGAGAATGCTCGAGCAGGTTCGGTTGACCAGGCGGTGGCGGGTCGAGAACGGTGCAGCCCGAGAAATGTGACCCTCGCGCCGACCCAGGACGTCTCGAGGAGATTGCGGCGTCGGCGGTCCCATCCGATACCCTGCTGCGCATGCCGGGACGGGAACTGCTGCTGGTCTGCCGCCGAGAGGTCGATCTCGTGCGGGTCTCCAGTGCCGCCTGTCCGGGCAGCAGCCGCGTTCTCTGAGCCGCACGCCGGGGATACGTCCCACCCGTCCACCGGGACCGTGCAGGATCACCCGCCGGATCCAGCGCACCGCCGCGCGAGGTTTCCTTGCAGCAGTCCGAGATGGGCGTCCCACTCGGGCTCGACACGAAAATTCCGCCGCGCATTCCCGCCATTCTCACCGTCAAGGATTCTCGATGACGCTCCCAGATTTCCTGATCATCGGCTCGCCGAAGGCCGGCTCGACAGCTTTGCATGTCGCATTGGCGCAGCATCCGGATCTTTTCCTGTCCAATCCCAAAGAACCGAAGTTCTTCATGTGTGAACAGGCCCGACCCGACCCTGCGCAGCAAAAGGGTCCGGGTGATGCGCACAGTGCCCAGGAATGGGTGTGGGAGCGTTCGGCCTACGAGGGCTTGTTCGCCGATGCGCCGTCCGGGGCACTGCGCGGCGAGAGCACGCCTTTCTATCTGTGGGACACCGCATCTCACGAGCGAATTCGAGCACTGATTCCGGACGTGAAGATGATCGCGGTGATCAGGGACCCGATCGACCGTGCCTATTCCAATTGGGGTCATCTGTGGTGCGACGGGCTGGAACCGGAAAGCGATTTCCTCGCGGCATGTGCGTTGGAGCCGGCCAGGGTCGAGGCGGGTTATGCACCGTTCTGGCGTTACCTGGAGACCGGACTGTACGGGCGGCAATTGGAGCACCTGTACGGGATATTTCCGCAGGAACAGGTGTTTGTGCTGCGATATCGCCAGTTGATCGACAACACCTCGGCCGTGCTCGACGAGATCTGCGCTTTCCTCGGTGTGCCGACCGGTCTCGTCTCGACCATTCCGAAATCGAACGTCTCGAACTGGGTTCCGGACACCCCGGTGAACCGGGTGCTGCAGAAGACCATGCGGGCCGGCGCGGCCGCCGGGGCGCACCTGCCGCCGCAGGTGTGGCGCCAGGTGCAGCGACCCCTGCTGGCGGCGCTCTACCAGGGCGGCGGTCGGCGCCCCTCGCTGTCCGTAGACGACCGCAAGACCCTGTTGCCGTACTTCGCGGACGACAACGCCCTGCTCGGTCAATTGACCGGCATCGACTTCTCGGACTGGATGAACGAGAAGGGACGCGGGGCCTTCACCGAACGGCAGTGACGGCACCGCGTCCCGAACGCGCTACTTGCCCGGGATCCGGTTGAACTCGTCCGGGTTCGGGCCGGTGCGTTCGTCCTTGTTCAGCGCTGAGATCAGGGCCATGTCGGCGTCGCTGAGCTCGAAATCGAAGATCTCGAAGTTCTCCTGCACCCGGCTGCGGGTCGTCGACTTCGGGAACACGATATTGCCCAGCTGCAGGTGCCAGCGCAGCACGATCTGGGCGGCGGACTTTCCGTAGGTCCTGGCCAGCCCGGTGATCACCGGGTCGCCGAGTACCCCACCCTGCGCGATCGGCGACCAGGCCTCGGTGGCGATCTCGTGCTCCGCGTCGAAAGCGCGCAGCTCCTCCTGGGTGAGGTACGGGTGCACCTCGATCTGGTTCACCGCCGGGATCACGGTCGTCTCCTCGTGCAACCGGCGCAGGTGGTGCGCCTGGAAGTTGGAGACACCGATCGCCCGGGCCCGGCCGTCCGCGTAGATCTTCTCCAGCGCACGCCAGGTCTCGACGTAGTCGCCGACCTTGGGCAGCGGCCAGTGGATCAGGAACAGGTCGATCTGTTCCAGCTGCAGATCGGCGAGGGTCTGGTCGAATGCCCGCAGCGCATCGTCGTAGGCGTGGAATCCATTGTTCAGCTTGCTGGTGACGAACACCTCGTCCCGCGCGAGGCCGGACGCTGCGATCGCCTCACCGACCCCCTTCTCGTTGCCGTACATCTCGGCGGTGTCGATGTGCCGGTATCCGACCTCGAAAGCCGTGCTCACGGCGGCTGCCGTTTCGGCCGGATCGATCTGGAACACCCCGAAGCCCAGCTGCGGGATCTGCACGCCGTTGTTCAGCTGCACGTTCGGTACCGCAGTGGTGCTGGTTGTCTCGGTCATGTCGAGCTCCTCGTTTCGCTATTCCACCCGGTCGAATCCGGTCGCCGCGATGCTCGGGCGACCGAAAACACAGGGAGGTCGATGAACAACAACCAACGACCGTACTCGTCCGGGTCGGTCGGTCGTTCAGGCGGCGAACGGCAGGAACACGGTGCGCAGGTTGTTGGCGCCGTCCTCGCGTTCTGCCTCGAAGTACAGCCGTAGTCCGTCGGCGGTGCGGGCGATCGTGACGTAACGCAGGGTCCGGCCGTCCCGGTCGAACGGCCCGGCCACCGGGACGAAGTCGTCCGGGCCGGCGCCCACCGCGAAGCCGGTTCGTTCGAACCAGTTCTCCGCGGCCGATGCCCGGCCGTCGTAGCTGGCGATCCACTTGCCGTCCGATTCCCAGGCGCTGGTGATCCGGGCACCCCGGCCGTCCCAGGTCTGCGGCGTGGCGGCCAGCGCGACCTTGTCCGCCGTCCAGAGCAGGCCGTCCGTGCTGGTCAGGTACACCGAGCGCATCCGGTCCGCCTGATCATCACCCTCGTCCAGCAGGTGCTCGCAGGCCCACATCTGCCACAGCTCGCCGTCCCGGGCGACCACGACGTCCTTCCAGGCCGAGACGTTGTCGCCGGGCAGCACCACCGTCCGCACGCCGTTCTCGAGATCGGCCGGGCTGCCGCCGGCGGGGGTGTCGATCGCCTCGACCCACCAGTGCTTGGAACCGGGGGTGGAGCAACTCACGTACAGCCGCCACCCACCATCGGGCCGCTGGATGAGTGCGGGTCGTTCGAGCGAGGCGCACTCGAAGGTGCTGGCCAACACGGTCGCCACCGGGGTGAAATGAACGCCGTCCGTGGACGAGGCGACCACGTTCGCATATCCCCGACCCTGGTCGACCGGGCGACGGAGCCGGTACGCCAGGTGGTAGTCACCGCCGGTGTTGACCACGCTCGGGCCGCCCGCCCAGAATCCCGGGCCGGTTCCGGGTGGCTCGATCACCACCGTTGCGGGGCCGCTGGTCAGTGCCTGGCTGATCCGGTCGATGAGGGTCACGGCGCAGAGCATACGAACCCGAAAGCCCGTCGCATTCCGCAGTCGTGGGTGATCGGCAGTTTCCGGCCACTGTGGAAAGCGCCGAATGGGTACAAATCTGCAGATCAATCCCACATTTCCGGCCGGAATCGCTGGAGTGGACCTCGCCGCACTCGCGGTATGCTCTTGCCTATGTCTGCCCAGGGAGTGTTCTTGGTGTGCTGCCGCGAGGTCGACCTCGTGCGCGTTGCCAGCGCTGCCTGTTGTACCGCCGTCTGACACCCGCCGCTCACCAGCGCCGGGCTGTCATGTCGGCGCGTCGGCCCACTTTCCTGGGTTTCCTCGTGACGGTGTGACGGCTACCCGGCCTGTCCGCAAGGATCCCCGTGCCCACACTGCAGCCCGATACCCAAGCCACAGGCGACCACGCTGTGCGATCAACCGACCGCACAGCGCAGTCGGAGACCCCGTCGACCGCGCCGGCCCGTCCGGCGCGACGCCCGCGGGCCACGGTCGCCCGAGGTCAGGGGCAGTGGGCGCTGGGTCATCGGGAGCCGCTGAACGTCAACGAGCGGATGAAGAAGGACGACGACGGCCTGCACGTGCGGCAAAGGATCGAGACCAGGTACCGCTACACCGGTTACGACGGCATCGATCCCGGTGATCTGCGCGGCCGGATGCGCTGGTGGGGGCTGTACACCCAGCGTGCGCCCGGTATCGACGGTGGTCGCACCGCCGTTCTCGAGCCGGAGGAGCTCGAGGACAAGTACTTCATGATGCGCATCCGGATCGACGGTGGGCAGCTCACCACCGAGGCACTCCGGACCATCGGCCAGGTTTCCACCAAGTACGCCAGGGACACCGCCGATCTGACGGACCGGCAGAACGTCCAGCTGCACTGGGTGCGGATCGAGGACGTCCCGGATATCTGGGAAGCTGTGGAAGGCGTCGGGCTCAGCACCGCCGAAGCGTGCGGCGACGTGCCCCGGGTCATTCTCGGATCGCCCGTTGCGGGCATCTCCTCGGACGAGATCATCGACGGCACCCCGGCGATCCGGGAGATCGTCGAGCGCTACATCGGCAGCGAGGAGTTCTCGAACCTGCCTCGCAAGTTCAAGACCGCGATCTCCGGCTCGCCGCGGCAGGACGTCGCCCACGAGATCCACGACATCGCCTTCCAGGGTGTGGTCCACCCCGAGCACGGCCCGGGATTCGACCTCTGGGTGGGCGGGGGACTGTCCACCAACCCGATGCTCGGCCAGCGGCTCGGCGCCTGGGTCCCGCTCGACGAGATCCCGGACGTCTGGAAGGGCGTCGTCTCGATCTTCCGCGACTACGGCTACCGCCGGCTGCGCAATCGCGCCCGGCTGAAGTTCCTGGTGGCCGACTGGGGCGTGGAGAAGTTCAGGGAGGTGCTGGAGACCCAGTACCTCAAGCGGTCGTTGATCGACGGACCGGCACCCGAGCTGCCGACCGGGCCGCGTGACCACGTCGGGGTGCATCCGCAAAAGGACGGCAAGTTCTACGTGGGGATCAATCCCACCGTCGGCCGGGTCTCCGGCAGCCTGTTGACCAAGATCGCCGACGTCACCGAGGCGCACGGGTCCGGGCGGATCCGGATGACCACCGATCAGGGCTTCGTCATCCTGGACATCGCCGAGGACAAGGTGCCGTCATTGGTCGCCGCGCTCGACGAACTCGGCCTGTCGGTCACCCCGTCGACGTTCCGGCGCAACATGATGGCCTGCACCGGGCTTGAGTTCTGCAAGCTGGCGATCGTCGAGACCAAGGCCCGCGGCATGGCACTGGTCGATGAGTTGGAGAAGCGCATCGGCGACCTGGACGTGCCGCTGACGATCAACATCAACGGTTGCCCGAATGCCTGCGCACGCACCCAGATCGCCGACATCGGCCTCAAGGGCATGATCGTCACCGACGAGAACGGTGCCCAGGTGGAGGGTTTCCAGGTCCACCTCGGCGGTGGCCTCGGTCTGGATGCCGGGTTCGGTCGAAAGGTCCGCGGTCACAAGGTGACCGGGGACCACCTGGCCGACTACGTCGAGCGAGTGATCAAGACCTTCGACTCCCAGCGCGAAAGCGGGGAGAGGTTTGCCCAGTGGGTGGCCCGCGCCGACGAGGCGGCGTTGCTGTGAGCGAGAACCGCGCTCCCGCCCAGTACTGCCCGTACTGCGGTGAGACGAACCTGTGGCCGCACGAGGAATCGCACGGCGCCTGGACCTGCCGCGACTGCAACCGGGTGTTCGCGGTGCGGTTCATCGGCATCGCCAGGCGTTCGGCCCCGCCCGCGACTCTGGGCGCCACCGACACCGTGGTCACCGACGCCGTGGTCACCGACACCGCGACGGTGACGCCGTGATCACCGCACTGCGCAGCGGTGCGGAACTGGCCGCGGTTGCCGACCGGGCCGCGGTCGAGCTGGCCGATGCCTCGGCGCAGGACATCCTGCGGTGGGCGGCGGACGAATTCGGCAAAGGTCTCGCGGTCACGGCGTCCATGCAGGACACCGTCCTGGTCCACCTGGCGTCGAAGGCGTTGCCCGGAATCGATGTGCTGTTCCTGGAAACGGGCTACCATTTCATCGAAACCATCGGCACCGCAGACGCTGTCGAAGCCGTGTACGACGTCTCGCTGAAGCGCCTGCTGCCCCTACAGACCGTGCAGCAGCAGGATGCGCAGTACGGCAAGGATCTGTTTGCAACCGATCCCGACCTGTGCTGTGCACTGCGCAAGGTCGCACCCTTGAACAAGGCGTTGGGGCAGTACGAGGCCTGGGCCACCGGAGTCCGCCGGGCGGAGTCACCGACCAGGGCCAACACCCCTGTGGTGGCCTTCGACGCCAAGCGCGGCAAGATCAAGATCGCGCCACTCGCGGCCTGGTCCGACGATGACGTCGCCGCCTACATCGCCGCCAACAATGTCCTGGTCAACCCACTGCTCAGCGACGAGTACCCATCGATCGGCTGCGAACCCTGCACCCGGAAGGTGTTGCCGGGACAGGATTCCCGAGCCGGCCGCTGGGCCGGCCTGACCAAGACCGAATGTGGGATCAATACATGACCAGCACCCAGACCGCATCGACCCAGGTCGCTGCCCGGCGGGCCGGCGGCGCAACCGTGTGGCTCACCGGCCTGCCCAGCGCGGGCAAGACCACACTGGCATTGGCGCTGGCCGACGAGTTGCGAGCCCGCGGCGCCGACGTCGAGATCCTGGACGGCGACCAGGTTCGCACCCACCTCTCGGCCGGCCTCGGCTTCACCCGGCAGGATCGGGAAACGCAGGTCACCCGGATCGGATTCGTGGCCGAACTCCTTGCCCGGCACGGGGTGATCGTGCTGGTGCCGGTGATCGCGCCGTACGCCGATGCCAGGGAGAAGGTCCGGATCCATCACGCCGCCACCGGCAGCACCCTGCTGCAGGTGCATCTCTCCACCCCGGTGGAGGTCTGCGCCGAGCGCGACGTCAAGGGCTTGTACGCCAAGGCCTATCGGGGCGAGATCAGCTCGATGACCGGCGTCGACGACCCGTACGAGATCCCGGCCGACCCGGACCTGCGGATCGACACCGCCGCCGTCGACAAGGACGCCTCCGTCGCTGCTCTGCTCGACCTGCTCACCGAGAAGGGCTTGATATGACGATCACTCAGAATGCGCCCACCCAGAATGCGCCCACCCATAACGCGGCCCAGCCCCGGGTGGCCAGTCCGCACCTGCGGGCGCTGGAATCAGAGGCCATCCACATCCTGCGGGAGGTGGCCGGCCAGTTCGACAAGCCGGTGATCCTGTTCTCCGCCGGCAAGGATTCGGTGCTGGTGTTGCACCTGGCATTGAAGGCCTTCTACCCGGCGCCGTTGCCGTTCTCCCTGCTGCACGTCGACACCGGACACAATTTCCCCGAGGTGCTGGCCTACCGGGACCGGGTCGTCGCCGAGAAGGGACTGCGGCTGCAGGTCGCGAAGGTGCAGGACTGGATCGACGACGGTCGGCTCACCGAGCGGCCCGACGGCACCCGCAACCCGCTGCAGACGGTTCCGCTGGTCGACACCATCGCCGACGAGCGGTATGACGCGGTGATCGGTGGAGCGCGCCGCGACGAGGAACGCTCGCGGGCGAAGGAACGGATCTTCTCGTTGCGGGATTCGTTCGGTGGCTGGGACCCTCGCCGGCAACGCCCGGAACTGTGGGGCCTGTACAACGGCCGCCATGCCGCGGGTGAGCACGTCCGGGTGTTCCCACTGTCCAACTGGACCGAACTTGACGTGTGGAACTACATCGAGACCGAGGGCATCGACCTGCCGGAGATCTACTACGCGCACGAGCGAGAGGTGTTCCAGCGGCAGGGGATGTGGCTGGCACCGGGCGAATGGGGCGGTCCGGGGGAGCGGGAACAGCTGGAAAGACGCCAGGTGCGGTACCGGACCGTCGGCGACATGTCGTGCACCGGTGCCGTCGAGTCCAGCGCCGCCGATGTGCGCGCCGTGATCGAAGAAATCATCGTCACCCGGATCACCGAGCGGGGCGCCACCCGCGCCGATGACAAACTCGGCGAGGCAGCGATGGAAGACCGCAAACGTGAGGGGTACTTCTAATGAGCGCAGCACCATCGATACCGCATCAGCTGAGCGGGCCGCCGGGCCAGGACGAACTCGGGTCCGCCATCGACGCCCATGAACTCGCGCAGGAGTTGACGACCGCCCGCGGACTGCTCCGGTTCGCGACGGCCGGTTCGGTCGACGACGGCAAGTCCACCCTGGTCGGGCGGCTGCTGCACGACTCCAAGTCGGTGCTGGCCGACACCCTGGACGCGGTGCAACGGACCTCGGAGGCCAGAGGTCTTGACACCGTTGACCTCTCGCTGCTCGTCGACGGTCTGCGGGCCGAGCGGGAGCAGGGCATCACCATTGATGTGGCCTACCGCTACTTCGCCACGCCGGCCAGGACCTTCATCCTGGCCGACACCCCGGGGCACGTGCAGTACACCCGGAACACGGTGACCGGCGCCTCGACCGCCGATCTGGTGGTCATCCTGACCGACGCGCGTACCGGGGTGGTCGATCAGACCCGCAGGCACGCCGCAGTGGCCGCGTTGCTCGGTGTGCCGCACCTGTTGTTGGCCGTCAACAAGATCGACCTGGTGAATTTCGACCAGCAGGTCTTCGATGAGATCGCCGCCGAGTTCTCCGCGTACGCCAAGGAACTCGGCATCCACGAAGTGACCGCCATTCCGATCTCCGCGCTGCACGGCGACAACGTGGTGACTCGTTCGGAGCGGATCGGCTGGTACACGGGACGCAGCGTTCTCGAGCATCTGGAGAGCGTCGACCTGACCGATGATTCCGCCGACGGGTCGTTGCGGTTCCCGGTGCAGTACGTGATCCGTCCCCGCTCCGACGATCTGCCCGACTACCGCGGTTACGCGGGCCGGGTGGCCGCCGGTACGGTCCGGCCGGGCGACGAGATCGTCGCGCTGCCATCCGGTCTGCGATCGGTGGTGACCACCATCGACACCGCCGACGGTCAGCGGGATTCCGCCGCCGCCGGGGAATCGGTGACGCTCTTGTTGGCCGATGATCTCGACCTGTCCCGAGGGGATCTGATCTCGGGCGTCGCCGATGCGCCCACCCCGGTCACCGAGTTCACCGCCACCATCACCCATCTCGCCGATCGTCCGCTCCGGGCAGGGGCCAGGGCGCTGCTGCGGTACGGCTCGTCGACCACCAGGGTCGTGGTGACTTCCATCGACAACCTCCTGGAGATCGACAGCCTGACCTTCGTCGAAGCGCCGAAAGTGCTGGCACTCAACGACATTGCCCAGGTCACCCTGCGCACCGCCGAAGCGCTGCCGGTGGAGGCCTACCGCCCCGGCGGCGCCGTCGGGTCGCTGCTGATCATCGACCCGGCCGACGGCACGACGCTGTCCGCCGGGATGGTCGGCAACCGCCGTGCCGCCCTGCACCCCGAAACCCCCGCACCTTCCAGCACCACCGCCGCCCAGGAGGAATCAGCATGAGGAACTCCCGCACCGCCGAGCGTGTGATGACGCTCGAGCGATGTCCGCGCCCGGCCTGTACCGGTCGCGACTTCGCCCTCACCCCCAGCAACGCCCACACGCCCGGCCCGTAGCGCCGGCGTTCACCGCAAAGGACTTTCCGTGTCGATCTTCCGTTCCATCGGGTCCGCGACCCGCCTCAAACCGTCCCGACTGGTCGCCGGCGCCCTCGTCGCCGGGATCGCGACCCTGACCGTTGCCTGTTCCTCCGGCAGTACACCGCAACTTCTTCCAGCAGTGAGACACCCGCTGCCGCAGCATCTTCCGCTCCCACCGGTTCCGCTGCAGAGGGTTCGGCCGCCGATGCACCGGCAACGACCGGCGCCGAGACCCTGCGACTGGGCTACTTCCCGAACGTCACCCACGCCTCCGCCGTGCTCGGCGTGAAGAACGGCACGTTCCAGAAGGCGCTCGGCGACACCAAGCTCGAAACAACCACCTTCAACGCCGGCCCGGCCGCGATCGAGTCGTTGCTCTCCGGTGCCATCGATGCGACGTTCATCGGTCCCAACCCCGCCATCAACGCCTTCGTCAAGTCCAACGGCGACGCGCTGCGGATCGTGGCGGGCGCGACCAACAACGGCGCCGCGTTCGTCGTGAAGCCGGAGATCAACGGTCCGGAAGACCTCAAGGGCAAGACCCTGGCCACCCCGCAGCTCGGCGGAACCCAGGATGTCGCCTTGCGCAAGTGGTTGCTGGACAACGGGTTGAAGGTTCAGACCACCGGCGGCGCTGACCTCGACATCGTCAACCAGGAGAACTCGCAGACCCTGGACCTGTTCAAGACCGGCGAGATCGACGGCGCATGGCTGCCCGAACCCTGGGCGTCCCGGCTGGTGCTGGAGGCCGGCGGCAAAACGCTGGTCGACGAGAAGACCCTGTGGCCGGACGAGAAGTTCCAAACCACCATCCTGATCTCCTCCCGGCAGTTCCTCGAAGATCACCCGGAGACGATCGAAGCGTTGATCTCCGGTGAGGTCAACGAGATCGGGGCCATTGAGGCAGACCCGGCGAAGGCGCAGACGGACCTGAACGCCGCGATCGGCGAATTGACCGGAAAGCCCTTGGCGGACACCACCATCCAGGCGGCCTTCGCCAACATCGAGCCGACCTGGGATCCGTTGGCGGGCACCCTCAACACCATCGCAGAGAACGGCGTCGAGGCGGGAACCCTCACCGAGGTGCCGGACCTGAACGGGATCTACGACCTCACCGCATTGAACAAGGTGCTCGCGGCAGCCGGTGAGCCGCCGGTCAGCGCAGCAAGTCTCGGTAAGGAATAAGGGGCGAACAGGATGACGACACTCGTCGGCGAGTCAGACCTCGTCTACTACGAAGATGACCCCAGGGTGGTGCCGCTGCTGCCCGAGGAGGACCACAGCGGCGAGGCCGCGGTCATCATCGATGGGGTCAGCAAGGTCTTCACCGGTCGACGTGGCAAGGTGGCCGCGCTGGACAACATCAGCTTGTCCGTGGCTCCCGGCGAGTTCGTCTGCCTGCTGGGCGCATCCGGGTGCGGAAAGTCCACCCTGCTCAACCTGATCAGCAAGTTGGATTACCCAACAACCGGAACGGTGACCACCAAGGGGAACCCGGCGCTGATGTTCCAGGAGGCTGCGCTGTTCCCGTGGCTCACCGCCGGACAGAACATTGGTCTGGCACTGAAATACGCGGGCGTGCCGAAGAAGCAGTCCAAGGCCAGGATCGAGGAGTTGCTGGATCTGGTCCGGTTGTCGGGTCACTCCGACCGCCGGATCCACGAACTGTCCGGCGGTCAGCGGCAGCGGGTCGCACTTGCCCGCGCGCTCGGTCAGAACAGCGACGTGCTGCTGATGGATGAGCCGTTCGCGGCGCTCGACGCGATCACCAGGGACGTCATGCACGACGAACTCACCCGGGTGTGGAAAGCAACCGGCAACAGCATCGTGTTCGTGACGCACAACGTCCGGGAGGCCGTCCGACTCGGGCAACGCGTCGTCCTGCTCTCGTCGCGGCCCGGCCGGGTCGTCGGCGAATGGAAGGTCAACATCAAGGGACCGCGCACCATCGAGCACCCAGAGGTCGGTGCGCTCGCTGCCGAGATCACTCTGCGCCTGCGAGAGGAGATCGCCAGCCATGCCCGCCCGTAACTCATTCACCACCGGCTCACGTTCGCTGCAGCGGAAGGAGACCACCGGTGCCTGCTCTGGATGACAGTGTGATCACGAAGGACGAGGTCGAACGGGAGGACACCGCCGCGGTTGGCGCGGGTCTCGATGTCCTGGAGGAACCGGATCGGATCCGGGAACCCTGGTGGCGCCGGCTCGGCAGCTCGATCGTCCCGCCGATCCTGGCGCTCGGCGTGGTGCTGGTCATCTGGGAGATCGTCTACCTGCTCGGGGTCAAGCCGGAGGTGATGCTGCCGTCGCCGACAGCGGTCTGGGACGAGCTGCTCCGGTTGTTGGAGGGCGGACAGGCCTGGGAGACCATCTGGACCAGCCTTTCCAGGGGACTGATCGGCTTCGCCATGGCGATCGTCATCGCGGTCCCGATCGGGCTGGCCATCGCCAGGTTCAGTTGGCTGCGAGCCTCTTTCGGTCCGTTGCTGTCCGGCCTGCAGTCGATGCCGTCAGTCGCCTGGGTGCCCCTGGCCATCCTGTGGTTCCAGATCAGCCCGGCGATGATCTACATGGTGGTGCTGCTGGGCGCAGTCCCGTCGATCGCCAACGGCCTGACCGCCGGCATCGACCAGGTTCCGCCGCTCTACTCCCGGGTGGGACACGTGTTGGGCCTGGGTTGGTGGGGTCAGACCCGCCATGTCCTCCTGCCGGCCGCACTGCCCGGGTTCCTCGCCGGACTGCGGCAGGGCTGGGCCTTCTCCTGGCGGTCGCTGATGGCGGCCGAATTGATCGTCACCTCGTCGAAGCTGGGCTTCGGTCTCGGCCAGCTGATGAACCAGGGCCGCGATCTGTCCGACGCACCGCTGCTGTATGCAGGATTGATCCTGATCTTCGTAGTCGGCGTCGGGGTCGAACTGATCCTGTTCCGGCCGCTCGAGCGGGCCATTCTCGATGCCCGTGGATTGTCGACCAAGAAGCGGTAGTCGCGTCGTACCGAACGAGCCCCGGGGTGCACGCACCTCGGGGCTCGTTGCCGTCCCGCTCGGAATCTGTGTTCGACCATTGACCGGTAGTGATGGTTGACCGGCAGTGACGATGCAGTGACGATAGCCTCGAGCAATGCCGACACGCCTGCCACCGCTGATCGGGCTGGCCCACGGCAGCCGCGACCCCCGGGCAGCCCGGATGATCGCCGAGTTGATGCGCGCCGTCCAGGCATTGCGGCCCGGACTGGTTGCGGTCCCGGCGTTCCTGGACCTTTCCGAACCGGATCTCGTCACTGCCGTCACCGCCCTGCGGCAGGACGAACAGCCGTCGGAGGCGGTCGTGCTGCCATTGCTGTTCAGCGAGGCCTTTCACGCGACCGTCGATTCGCCGACGGCTGTCCGGGAGGCGCAGCAGGCGACCGGGGTGACGCTCCGGCTGGGCGACATCCTCGGTATGGGCGAGGATGTGTTGCTCGCGCTGGAGGATTCCGCTGCTCGTGCGCACATCTCCGCGCACGAGGCGATCCTGCTTCTCGCGGTCGGCTCGAGCCGGGACGAGGCCAACCAGGCGGTGCACGAACTGGCCGAACGGTGGAGCCTGCGTCGCCTCGGGCCGGTGTGGGCCGGCTTCGCCACCACCGGAGAACCGCAGGCCACCACCGTTCTCGAACGGGCAACAGCGCAACGTCGTCGGATCGGGGTGGTGCCGCTGTTCTTGGCGCCGGGTCTGCTGCTCGACGCGACGGCCAAGCAGGCGATGCTGATCGACGCCGAGGTGGCGCAGCCGCTGGGTACGGCACTGGCCGGCCTGGTGCTGCAGCGGTACGACGAGGCGCTGACCGCGGTCAACAGCGCCTGAACGGAACTGCGACCATCGTCGGCCGCCGCCTGCCGAACGGAATCTGCAGGGCGTCAGTGCCTGTGAAAGCCATACTGCCGCTCACGGCAGTGATCTCGGCCCGACAACACTCTCGCCGGAATGGGCCTTTCCTGAGCTCACGCAGGGTCAGGACAGAGCGAGGTAAATGACCACGATCAGCGCAATTGCCAGGACGACGGCAACCGCGACCGTCCCCCAGAACATCACCTTGGGTCGGGCCTCGACCTCGGCCCCGATCCACTCGATCTCCTCCGCGGGGGTGCGGTGGTGGTCAGGCTGCTCGGCGGGCGTGTTGTCCCCAGGGGTGGTGGTCACGGCATGCAGTCTAGTTGCCGGTCGTTGCGGGTGTGACTCCCCGAGAACCGGACGCCCCGAGAACCGGACGCCCCGAGAACCAATGCGCCCGGCGTGCCCGTACTAGCAGTCAGAACGGACGCCGACGAGCGGCAGGCCGTCGATCTCGTTCAGGAGCAATGCCATGTCGCTGATCACCGGACTGACCCTCGCCGAGTCGGGCGCCCGCACCTACACGGTGCAGGTGCCCGATCGTCCCGTCACCGCCTCCGTTCCGGCGATCATCGTGTTCCATGGTGGAGGCCAGGATTCCCGGACCATCGCCGCTCGCTGGGGGGTCGATCCGCCGAATCCGCTTCCGCGCCCGCTCGAGGACTATCTGTTGGTCTTTCCCGAGACCAACCCGGGGATGGGCGAGGAGTGGGTGCACTTCCAGGCCGGCGACAGCAAGTTCCCGACTCTCGATCTCGAGTTCGTCCGCAGGCTGCTGACCGAACTCACCACCACGCCCTATCCCACCGGTTCGGCATCGGTACCGACGGTCTCGGCCGATCCGGAGCTGATCTACGCGGCCGGTTTCTCCAACGGCGGGGGCATGGTCTGGCAACTGCTGAACTCCGCGCTCTCGACTGCATTCCGAGGGTTCGCCGCGGTGGGTAAGGCGCTCGACCCGGAGAAGGCCCGGCACTACCGCACCGAGCTGGCGGCGACCGGGGCTGTGCCGGCACCGGCGCCGGTGGTCTATGTGCACGGCACGGCGGATCGCGGTTTCCGGCCGCCGCTCACGGTCGACGAGACCGACCTCGGCACTACACTTCCGGCGTTCACCTGCCTGGAAATGTTGGAGCGGAACGGCATCTCCCGTGACGTCCCCGCAAATGCCCGCCTTGCCCCTGGCAGCACGGGTATCACCGAGGTGGTGGTCCAGCTGTTCGAGGGCGAGGCCGCCTTCCTGATGGCAACGGTGATCAATGGCGGGCACAACTGGCCCACCCCCGCCACCCGCGGGAACCCGCCGGTCGCCGAGCACTTCGACGCCACGGCCACCATTGTGACGTTCTGGCAGCAGCATGCGGGGCTTCCGAACTGAATCACCCTGCGGCGGAGGAAGACTCAGCGGGTGTGATCCGCAAGGAACGCCACGGTCCGCCGCAGCACGTCGGCCCCGTCCTCGTTGTCCAGGTTGAACTGGAACTCGTGACCCAGCGCTGGTCGGTGATCCGGTGGGACGAAACGGGTGGTGACATCCACGCCCAGGTCGTTCAGCCGCTCGGCGAAGGGTCGGGACTGGGCGTCGGTCAACGGATCTGCGTTGCCGCCGGCGATGAAGGTCGGCGGGAAGTCGGCGGTGATGTGATCGATGGTCGACATCTGCCGGATCGCCGCCGAGTCGGTCGCCCGATCACCGGTATAGGCCCGGACGACAGTGCCGATGCCCCACCGGAAGACCGCCGGCGCCAGTAGGCCGCGGTCGATAAAGGTGCGCATGTCGTAATAGCCGCAGTGCAGGATCACCCCGGCCAGCTGATCGGGCTGCAGCGCCGGAGTCAGCTGGAGTTCAGCGGCGTACCGCGGCACGGTCGTCAGTGTCGCAAGTTGGCTGACCAACTGTGCGCCGGCCGAGTCCCCGGCCAGCACCAGTCGGGTGGTGTCAACGTACAACCGCTCGGCCTGGGCCTGGAGGTAGATCAGGGCGTCGTTCAGCTGCCTCAGTGCGGCCGGATACGCGGCGGCCGGGGCCAGGGAATAGTCCACCGCGATCACCGTGTACCCCTGTGCGGCAATCAGTTCGAAGTAGGTCGCGACGTTCTTCCGACTGCCGGAGACCCAGGCACCGCCGTGCACCCATACGACAGTCGGCCGCGGCCCGGGCTTCGCGAGCAGGTGGACGTCGAGCAGCGCATCCCGATCACCGTTGCGGTACTGCTGGTCGCGGATGACCACCACGCCGCCGGGCCGGTGCGCCAGCAGCGCCGCCGTGACCCGGGCGGAATCCCGGTCGAACAGGTACTTGATCAGCAGCACACCCGGCATCGGTCCGAGTCGCCGGATCAACACCGCGAGCGCCGCCGACGCGGCGGCAGCGACGGCGACGGCCGCCCACCGCCACCGGCGCCCGCTCGTGTCCCGATCGCCCCTGCCACCCCCGCTGTCCCGCACGCGCATCAGGATCTCCCCCCGGTCATGACCCTGTCCTGTTTCGATCTGGCGCGCTCACCCAGCGCCGCCCGCCACAGGTGCATGCCGGCGTACGCCCGATACGGCCGCCAGTTCGCCGATCTGGCCGCCAGTGCCGTGGGGGTGGCAGGCAGGCCCAGCAGCGCGGCGCCCGCGCGAAGAACGAGATCACCGGTGAGCAGCACATCGCGATCGCCGAGCAGCCGCATCGCCACGTAACCGGCGGTCCATGGTCCGATGCCGGGTCGGGACACCAGATCGGCCGTGAGCACATCGGTCGTCCGATCGGCCGTGACGGTCAACGATCCCTCCGCCATTGCCGCCGCTGCGCCGCAGATGGCCAACGCACGGCGTCGCGGACCCGCGATCAATCCGGGACCGAGTTCGGCAATGGCGGCGGGTGTCGGAAACAAGTGGGTGAGCGGGCCATCGGGCGACGGCAGGCGATCATCGGCGGCCAGCACCAACCGGGTGGCCGCGGTCTGCGCTCCCGCCACCGACACCTGCTGACCCAGCATCGCGCGGACCAGGATCTCCGGACCGTCGACCGCACCTGGTACCCGGAGACCGGGCATGGCGGCCACCGCAGGGGCAAGTGTGGGATCGGTCGACAGCACGGCATCGATCGCGGCCGGATCGGCATCGAGATCGAGCAAAGTTCGGCAATGGTTGATCGCCCGGGGCAGATCCGCCGGATCGTCGACGCGGATCGTCACCGGTATCTCCCGACCTTCGCCCGGGGTCGGCAACGTCAGGCAGACCGTGCCCGTTCCTGCTGCCAGCCGCAGCGACCGGAAGTACCGCCGTCCGTCGACATACTCGACGCCGGTGACCAGGTGGGTGGACAGGAAGCTCAACATGTCGTCGGCGGCGAACGGCCCGGCGACCGGAAGCTGGAACGTCACTGTCTCGGGCGGCACCCGGCCCACTCTGCCAGCCCATCGACCGTCACCGACGGCGTTCGGGGCGCCGACTGCGTGCCATCATGCGAAGGTGACCAGCCCGACCAGTGCCGACCCGCCACCGACCCGCTGGGAGCGAACCGTCACCGGTGACCGCTGGGACTTCTACGTCGATCGGTTCGCCCGCGAGTTCGCCGACGGGACGGACCTGGAGGGCGAGGCCAGGTTCGTCGACGTGCTCGCTCCCCGACGGGCCAGGGTGCTGGATGCGGGCTGTGGCACCGGCCGGATCGCCGCCGCACTGCATCGGATGGGCCACACCGCGGTTGGGGTCGACCGGGACGCCGGGCTGGTACGAATCGCCGCCGACCGTTACCCCGGTCCCACCTTCGTCACCGCCGACCTGCTCGCGCTGACTCCGGCGCTACTCGGGCGGACTGGGGGCCCGACCACCTTTGACGTCATCGTCCTCGCCGGGAATGTGCTGGTGTACGTCGCACCCGGCACCGAGCGGACGGTGCTGGAGGTTCTCGCCGGCCTACTGGCGCCGGACGGACGGATCGTCGCCGGTTTCGCCACCGACCGGGACTACACGGTGGACCATCTCGATCGGGACGCCGAATCCGCAGAGCTGACGGTGGAACACCGCTTCGCGACGTGGCATCTGGACAGGTGGACGGACAGCGCGGATTGGGCGGTCACCGTGCTGCGACGGAAGGACTGACCCGGCCGCGACCGTAGACTCACCCCTCGTGAGCCTGACCCTCGGCATCGTCGGCCTGCCCAATGTCGGCAAGTCCACCGTGTTCAACGCCCTGACCCGTGCCAATGTGCTGGCGGCGAACTACCCGTTCGCCACCATCGAACCCAACGTCGGCGTGGTGCCCATCCCGGATCCGCGGCTGGACGAGTTGGCGGGCGTCTTCAATTCGGTCAAGACGGTGCCGGCCACCGTCTCCTTCGTGGACATCGCCGGCATCGTGAAGGGTGCCAGCGAGGGCGCCGGGCTGGGCAACAAGTTCCTGGCCAACATCCGCGAGGCGGATGCGATCTGTCAGGTGGTCCGGGTGTTCGACGACGACGATGTCATCCACGTGGACGGCCGGGTCGATCCGCTCGCCGACGTCGAGACCGTCAACACCGAACTCATCCTGGCCGACATGCAGACCCTGGAGAAGGCGCTCCCGCGGTTGGAGAAGGAAGCCCGCAACGCCAAGGACCGCAAGCCGTTGCTGGAGGCCGCCCAGGCCGCGAACGCCGTGCTCGATTCGGGCAGAACCCTTTTCTCCGCCCGCGCATCGCTGGATCTTGCTCTGTTGAAAGAACTCTCGCTGCTGACTGCGAAGCCGTTCCTCTACGTGTTCAACGCGGACGAAGGTGTGCTCACCGACGAAGCGCGGCGGGCCGAGCTGACCGCCGCCGTCGCACCGGCCGATGCGGTCTTCCTCGACGCCAAGGTCGAATCCGAGCTGCTGGAACTCGATGCCGAGTCGGCGGCCGAGCTGCTGGAATCGGTCGGCCAGTCGGAGCCCGGTCTGCACGCGTTGGCGCGCGCAGGTTTTCACACCCTGGGTCTGCAGACCTACCTGACCGCAGGTCCCAAGGAATCCCGGGCCTGGACGATCAAGAAGGGTGCGACCGCGCCACAGGCCGCCGGGGTGATCCACACCGACTTCGAGCGGGGCTTCATCAAGGCCGAAGTGGTCTCGTACGCCGATCTCATGGCGGCCAAGTCGATGGCCGCGGCCAAGGCCGCCGGCCGGGTGCGCATCGAGGGCAAGGACTACGTGATGGCCGACGGTGACGTGGTGGAGTTCCGCTTCAACGTCTGAAACCGACGCTATCGCGCGGGTTGACCGGCTGTCTCCCGTTGCGTCTCGGCTGGTGACAAGGACCGATGCGTAGACCAGCGGGAATACTTCTCGGTATACTCGCTGGATGTCGACCACGATCAAGGTGTCGGTCGAGCTTCGCGACCGCATCAATCGGGGTGCTCAGGAGCAGGGTGTGTCTGCGGCCGGTCTGATCGAGAAGCTGCTCGACGGCTATGAGCGGCGCAGGCGGATGGAGGCTTTTGGGCGCGCCTTCCGGGGCGCCGAGCAGGAGTACCGAGACGAGTTTCGGGAATGGGACGTCACGCTGGCCGACGGCCACGATGGCAACTGATCTTCTGCGCGGCACCGTGGTGTGGGCCGAACTCGATCCCGTGCGCGGGCGGGAACAGGCAGGACGCCGGCCCGCGCTCGTCATCGCGAGTGATCTCTTCCTGGAACAGGCCGACACCCTAGCGATCATCGTCCCGGTGACCACGAACAATCGTGGATGGCCGAATCACGTGCTGCTGAAGGGCCCGGATCTGGCGCTCGATCAGCCGAGCTTCGCCATGACCGAACAGCCGCGGACGGTCACCCGCGACCGACTCTTCGACCTCGCGGGCACCGTCGATGGGGCGACGATGAAGGAGGTCGACCTGTGGCTTCGCGACTTCCTGGCGCTGCCATGATCAGCGATCGGCACGAGGTCGGTCGGTGGCGGAGAATGGGCGGAGTCAACGTCTGATGCGCGTCACTCAGCACAGTCATAGCCTGGTGGCGTGAGCGAGCAGATCTCCCAACGCCAACTGCGCAATGAAAGCGGACGCATCGTGCGCGCGCTCGCCGCCGGTGAATCCTTTGTGATCAGCAGGAACGGTCGTCCAGTTGGCATGTTGATGCCGGTGAGCAAGCGTCGATCGATCGCTGCTACGGAGGCCGTCGCCGCATACAAAGGTGGGCCGCGAGTCGACTTCGCCGCGCTTCGCCGCGACCTGGATGCCGTCTCCGACGGTGACAGGTGATGAGTCGGGTGCGGCTCCGCCGACTGAGCGCCGATCTGCTGATCAAGGCGACCGCGCCACACAAGACATCCTCGCCACATCAAGAAGCGCCGATGACTTCGTCAGATTGGACGAGCTGATCACTGTCATCGACATCTGACGGAGTCCCGAGGGCGGGCAACTCACTGACGCCTTTTCAAGGACCTACTGTTCTGCCATGGCCGACGCACTGTTCGAGGAGCGCCGGCTCGCGCGGATCTACGACGACCTCGACCCCGATCGGACCGATCTGGAGGCGTACGTCCAGCTGGTCGACGAGCTGGCCGCCCGGAGCGTGCTCGACATCGGCTGTGGCACCGGCACTTTCTGTCGCCTGCTGGCGCAGCGTGGCGTCGAGGTGATCGGCGTGGACCCGGCGGCGTCATCGCTCGAGGTCGCGCGATCGAAAACGGGCGCGGACCGGGTTCAATGGCTGCATGCCGATGCCGCCGACCTGCTGACGATCGTTTCCGATGACTGGGTCGGTGTCGACCTGGTGACCATGACCGCCAACGTGGCGCAGGTCTTTCTCACCGACTCGGAGTGGGCCTCGGTGCTGCACGCCGCGTGGAACGCGTTGCGTCCAGGCGGTCACCTGGTGTTCGAGACCCGGGATCCGCAGCGTCAGGCCTGGCTCGAGTGGACTCGGGAGCGATCGCAGCGGCAGACCGCCGTCCCTGGGGTCGGTATCGTCGAATCCTGGGTCGAAGTCACCGGACACGATGGCCCGAAGGTCAGCTTTCGCTGGACTTTCACCTTCCAGGCCGACGGGGTCACCATGACATCGGACTCGACGCTGCGGTTTCGCGACCGTGCCGAGATCGAGGACTCCCTGTCTCAGAAGGGTTTCGACCGGGTGGAGGTCCGTGACGCAGTCGATCGGCCGGGTCGCGAATTCGTCGTTCTCGCCCGCCGGCCAGGTCCGGATGTACCGGCATGAACGGTGACGGCAACGGCTGGATCCGCTGCGGGCAGGGTCATCGACATTGGGGCGTCCACGGGGCCGCAGGTCTACTGCTGCGGCACCTTGGCCCGGGCGTTGAGACGAGAGTCCTGATGCAGCACCGCGCAGTGTGGACCAGTGACGGTGATACGTGGGGCATTCCCGGTGGCGCCAGGGACAGTCACGAGACATCTGTCCAGGCAGCGCTTCGGGAGGCGGCGGAGGAGGCCGGGATCGAACCGTCTGCGGTCGAGGTGCTGGGCGAACTCGTCGACGACCACGGTGGTTGGGCCTACGTCACCGTTGTCGCACGGGTGATCGGTCCGCTCACCGTGCTCGCCAACGCGGAGAGTGCGGAACTGCGGTGGGTCACCGAGGACGAGGTAGAAGGGCTGGCACTGCACCCGGGATTCGCGCGTTCCTGGCCCGCCGTCCGGTCGCTGCACGCCAGTGTTGCCGGAGGTGAGGCGAGTCATGACCGGACGGGTTGACAACGGACCCGGCGGTGACGACAGTCGAAGGATGACCGCCGCGATCCAGCACCTCTCGGGTGCCTCGTGCGTGCTGGTGCGTCGGCGTTATGTCGACAACATGCGCAGCGGGACCAGTCGCTGTCAATCCTCGGGCTGAATCACCGGGCGATCAGTATCCGTCGGCTCTGCTGGCGTCTTCCCTTCTGTTCGGCCGCGTTGCGACGTCCGGCTGTGTACACGGGTCATCAACAGCCTGCCGCAGTACCCCTGAGTAACGGGCCGACATTGCCAGGCGACCCGGATACCGACTCTTGAGAACCAACCACGTGAGGTGAAGTGACGATGAGTTCGTCCCTGCGGCGTCTCGTCTCGTTCCCGAATCCGGTGAACGAGTACGCGGCCCGATCGGTGGCCGCCATGGTGGTAGTGCTGTGCCTGGCCACCCTGCTGTTCCGGACACCATGGCTACTCTGGCCATTGGCTCTGGGCTTCGTTGCCAGAGTAGCGTCCGGGCCACGGTTCTCGCCGTTCGGTCAGCTCGCCACCAAGGTGATCGCACCACGGATCGGTCCGGCCAAACTCGTGCCCGGCCCACCGAAGAGATTCGCCCAGGCGATCGGTGCGACCTTGTCGGTGGGAGCGCTGGTGGCCTTCTACCTGGACGCGGCGTGGTTGTCCTGGGTGCTGGTCGGAATGATCACGGTGGCTGCGCTGTTGGAATCAGCACTGGGCTATTGCCTGGGCTGCGCAATCTTCGGCCGGTTGCAGGCGATCGGGGTCATTCCGGCCTCGGTGTGTGAAGCCTGCAACGACGTTCGCCTGCGGTCCAGCGCGCCGGCCGCCACCTGATCGACGGGCTCGCGCCCGTCCGGTCAGAAATTCGAGAAACGGAGCCGTCGACATGTCGGTCAAGCCGATACTTCAGCCAGGCCCGAATCACCCCATCACGATCGAGCCGAATTCGTCCCGGATCGTGGTGACGGTCGCCGGCCGCGTCGTCGCGGATACCACACGGGCATTGCGGCTGCAGGAAGCCAAGTACGCGCCGGTGGACTACATCCCCATCGAGGATGTCGACCAGACGCTGCTCGAGCGGACGGATCACTCGAGCTATTGCCCGTTCAAGGGAGATGCCGGGTATTTCAGCATCCCGCTCGGCGGTGAGCAGTCGAAGAACGCCATCTGGATTTACGAGAACCCCTTTGAAGCAGTGGCTCTGATCAAGGACCACGTCGCGTTCTACCCGAACCGCGTCGAGTCCATCACCGAGCATCCTGCCGCAGCCGCCAGGTAGGGCAACAACCCGGCCAGGCCCTGATGGCGAAGCTGTTGTCGGTCCACGGCCGAATTTCCTTTCACGATCGTCCGCATCGGCGTCAGCTGTTGCTTGCCGTCGGCCAGGTCACACCGAGCGAACGTCACGTCTGCGGTGAACCGGCCTTGGCGATCTTGGCCACGGTCAACAGGACGACGGCGTCCTCGACGGCGATCAGCGAGTGGCGCGCGGGTGGCATGAAGAGCATGTCGCCCTGCCTGCCCTCCCAGCTGTGGCCGTCCGCCTCCAGCCTGACCCGACCGGTGATCACCTGAACCGTTGCCTCACCAGGATTTTCGTGTTCCGACATCGACGAGTCCTTGGTCAACGCAATCAATGTCTGCCGCAGCACGTGCTCGTGGCCACCCCACACCGTGCGGGCGCTACGGCCGCTGGACGCTGCGGCCGCGCGTTCCTTCTGCTCCCGAGCCAATGCCTGCAACGACATCTTCTGCATCTGCCCAGTGTGACCGCCCCTCGGCGGTCCCGCTGAGCGGAAGTCGGGGGCCCGGTACCGCCACTGATCGACACCGATGACGGTGTGATCCACTTCGTGAGTGACGAGCGGCGGCGGAGAGCCCGGCCCCGGGCGGGCAGGTGCCGAGCCCGGCCGCGGGCGGGTTGCTCTGTTCGGTGACGTCGGGGGGCATGCCCAACAACTCCGCAACGCGCTGGTCGCGCTCGGAATGGATGCCACCACCAAGCGGCTGCCGGCGGATCTGACCGTGGTGCAGGTCGGCGACCTCATCCACCGCGGACCGGATTCACCCGGAGCCATCGACCTGGTCAGGACCGTGCTGCGGCAGCAACCCGGGCAGTGGATCCAGCTGGCCGGCAACCACGAAGCCCAGTACCTCACCCCGCCGAAGTTTCATTGGCCGGAGCGGTTGCCGGAGGACGATCTCGAGACCCTCTTCGAATGGTGGAGTTCGCGTCGGATGCGGGTGGCGACAGCGGTCGAGGTGGCCGGCGAGCCGTATCCCTATCTGGTGACCCACGCCGGGTTGACCGAAGGCTTCTGGCGGCACTTCATCGGGATGCCGGAGAACGCATCTGCCGCAGCCTCATCGCTGAACGGACTGGTCGGTCTGCTGCACGAGAACTGGGTCTATCGCCCCGGCGTCATGTTGACCGGCGAGGTGAGTTTGTCGGCCGGGCCGCTCTGGGCCTCCGCTCCTGACGAGTTGCTGCCCTCCTGGTTGGCGTCGGCGGCACCGGCACCGTTCAACCAGGTGCACGGACACAGCAGCACCATCGACTGGGTCACCGGCCGGCGTTACGGCCATCTCGAGGAGCGGGTGCAGATCATCGACGATCCCCTGCTGCGGCACAGCACGGCGATCGTCGAGGGTCGCCGGTTCATCGGCATCGACCCCGGTCATGGCCGGCGACCGGCGCGATCATGGGGTCCCCTGGTGTTCGCCGATGCCCGGGTGATCTAGCTCGGGAGTGCGGTGACCGCAGGGGAGCGCAACGTAGGAGGACGGACATGGATCTTCAGCTGGCGGGCCGCCGTGCCCTGGTCACCGGGGGTAGCCGGGGGATCGGGAAGGCGGTCGCCGCCGCGCTGATCGCCGAGGGAGCGGTGGTGACGATCTGCGCCAGGCATCGCGAGGCGGTCGAGAGCGCCGCGGCCGAACTCGGCGCGACCGCGGTCGTCGCCGACACCGGCAGCGATGAATCCGTGCGGGAACTGGTCGCCCGAGCCACCGATGCCATGGGCGGGATCGACATCCTGGTCAATGCCGCCGCGACCCCGGCCGGCCAGGCACCACCACTCTCCCTCCCGGAGATCACGGCCGAAGCGCTGCTGGCCGAGGTGAACGTCAAGGTGCTGGGATACCTGCGCTGTGCCCAGGCCGTCGCGCCAGGGATGGTGGAACGCGGCTGGGGCAGGATCATCAGCATCAGCGGGCTCGCCGCCCGGAGTACCGGCTCCACCATCGGCTCCATTCGCAACGTCGCGGTGGCGGCGATGGCCAAGAACCTGGCCGACGAACTCGGCCGCAGCGGGGTCAACGTCACGGTTGTCCATCCGGGACTGACGAGAACAGAGGCGACGGCCGGGGTGGTGGCGGCCCGGGCGGCGGCCGGTGGTGTCGACATTGCCGAGATCGAATCCCGGCTGGCCGGGCTCAACTCCATCGGCCGAATGGTGAACGCCGACGAAATCGCCGCCGTGGTGGCCTTTCTGGCCTCACCACTCAGCGTGGCGATCAACGGTGACGCCGTCGCCTGCGGCGGCGGCATCCCGGGAGTGATCCACTACTGATCGATCACCTTTTGATCGATCACTCGGGTGTCGTCACGGACCGGAATTCGGTGTACCGCCGGAGTCGGAACCCGCGGGAGAGGTAGAGGTCGATGGCCGGTGTGTTCGTGGCCAGCGCATGCAGCAGCACCCGGTCGCCACGGTCGGCGATTCCGGCTGCGACCGCGGACACCAGCCGGGTGGCCAGGCCCTGACCGCGATGAGCCGGATCCGTGCAGACGGCGCTGATCTCGGTCCACCCCGGTGGGTGCAGTCGCTCGCCGGCCATGGCCACCAGGGCGCCACCTCGCCGAATGCCCAGATAGGTGCCGAGTTCGATCGTCCGCCGGCGAAACGGGCCCGGTTTGGTGCGCTCGACCAGATCGAGGATGTCCGGCAGATCGGCGGGTCCCAGCCGGACAGCCTCCGGGTCACGCTGTTTGACCAGATCGACGTCGACCAGTTGCACCCCGATCCCGACCAACTGTGTCGGCCAGGATTCCGGTGGATGGATGTCCGAGCCGCTGACGGCGAAGCCGATGCCTGGTCCGAGGAGTTGGGCGACGTCGGTCCAACACCGCGGATCCCGTGGGTCGGCCAACGCCACGAACGGCGCGACGTCCGGTGAATACCGCACAGCCCCGCCCCGGCGCTCGGCAAACCGGCGGTGCGGACCGGTCAGGCTGGCCCACGGTGCATTGTCCAGCACGGGGTCGCCGAGGCTGGGATCCACCACCATGGTGGCGTTCTCGGTCACCGTCACGAGGCTGCCCGACCGCCGGTGAGCGCGACGTCCCGCACCCTGGGGGCCGGCAGGCCCAGGTGGTCGCGCAAGGTGCTTCCCTCGTAGTCGGTGCGGAAGACCCCGCGCTCCTGGAGTAGCGGGACCACCTTGTCGGCGAACCCGGCGAGCCCGTCCGGGGTGATGTGCGGCACCAGGATGAAGCCGTCGCTGGCATCGGCCTGCACGTACTCGTCGATCGTCGCGGCGATGGTGGCGGGGCTGCCGATGAAGTTCTGCCGGCCGGTCACCTCGATGACCACCTCCCGCAGTGAGAGCTGTTTGGCCGCACCGAGTTCGCGCCACTGCCGCGCCGTGGCGACGGGGTCGGTGTGCATCCGCACCGACGCCCTTCCCTTCGCGATGGTGTTCTCGCCGACGACGGGATCGAACGACGGCACGGGTCCGTCCGGGTCGTAGTCGCTCAGGTCCCGATTCCACAGCTGCTCGGCGAACTTGATCGCGGTGGCACCGCTGACCTGCTGGCGGCGCACCAGGGCTGCCTGTTCGGCGGCTTCCTCATCGGTGTCGCCCAGCACGAAGGTGGCGGCCGGTAGCACCAGCAGGTCGTCGCGGCTGCGGCCGTGGCCGGCCAGCCGGGCTTTGACGTCGGCGTAGAACGCTTTTCCGGCATCCAGCGTGCCGTGCCGGCTGAAGATCGCGTCGGCCGACGCGGCCGCGAACTCGCGTCCGGCATCGGAATCGCCCGCCTGGAAGATCACCGGACGGCCCTGCGGACTCCCGGGCACGTTGAAGTGCCCCTGGATGTCGAAGTGCTCGTCGCGGATGGCGAAAGTGCCCGGCGCGTCCGTGTTCAGGAACTGTCCGCCGGTCTTGTCGGCGACAACCTCGACGCCGGACCAGGAGTCGAACAACTCGTTGGCGGCGCCCAGGAAGCTCGACGCCCGTGCATAACGCTGCTCCTGCGGCAGGAAGCCACCGCGCCGGAAGTTCTCGCCAGTGAACGCATCCCAGGAGGTGACGACGTTCCAGGCGCTTCGACCCCCGGACAGCAGGTCGAGGGTGGCGAACTGCCGGGCAACGTCATACGGCTCGTTGAATGTCGAGTTGATGGTGCCGGTGAGCCCGAGTTTGTCCGTGACGGCGGCCAGCGCGGCCAGGATGGTGAAGGTGTCAGGTCGGCCGACCACGTCCAGGTCATAGATCTCACCGTTCTGTTCCCGCAGCCGCAGACCTTCGGCCAGGAACAGGAAATCGAACTTCGCGCGCTCGGCGATCTGCGCGAACCGCAGGAACGAGGAGAACTCGATGTGACTGCCCGCCTGCGGGTCGCTCCACACCGTGGTGTTGTTGACTCCGGGGAAGTGTGCCGCGAGGTGGATCTGCTTGCGCGGCTTGCCGTTGCCGGAATGTCTGACGTCGGTCATACCAATGCTCCTTCGGGGGTGGCCGCATACCGGTTGGCGGGTCGTGGCAGACCCAGCAATCCGCGCAGGGTCGTTGCCTCATACGCGGTGCGAAAAAGGCCGCGGGACTGCAGCTCCGGCACGAGATTCTGGATGATGGATCCGAGGTCGTTCGGCAACACCGCAGGCCGGAGCCTGAAGCCGGTGATCCCGGCCTGCTGCCAACTGGCCAACAGATCGGCCAGCCGGACGGCGCCGCCGGCGAAGATCCGGGCATCGGAGGTGTAGTCGGTGCCGTCCACCCGATCCAAACGGGCCTGGCGATCGGGTCCGGACTCGGTGGCGGTGTCCAGGAACACCACCAGATCGGCGAACACGTGGACGGTGTCTTCCGAGCGGCCGGCAGCGGCCTGTTCACGACGAACCTGGCCGACGATCCGGGCGGCATCGGCTGCATCGACCGGCGTCACGAACACCACATCGGCGTTGCGGGCTGCGAACCGATAGGGCACCGCCGAGTGCGCCAGCGCGGTCACCACCGGTTGTCCCTGCGGTGGTCTCGGGACGATCGACGGGCCCTTGATCGAGAAGTGCCTGCCCTGGAAGTCGATGTAGTGCAGCTTGTCCCGGTCGATGAACCGGCCGGTGGCGGCGTCCCGGATCTCCGCGTCGTCCTCCCAGCTGTCCCAGAGCCGCCTGACCACCTGCACGTATTCGTCGGCTTCGTCGAACAGATCGGCGACGACCGCGCGGATGTCCGTCCGATCGAGGTCGTCCACGCCGAATTCAGGAAGCCGGCGCCGTCCGACGTGATCGCTCTCGACCGCGCGGGCGGAGATCTGGGTCCGGACGCCCGCCCGGCCGGTGCTCACGAAGTCGAGGGTGGCAATGGCCTTGGAGACGTGGAACGGCTCGGTGTGGGTGACGACGGCGGTCGGTACCAGGCCGATGTTGCGCGTCCTGGGTGCCACCCGGGCCGCGATCAGCGTCGCGTCGAGCCGACCCCGCACCCTGTCCTGCCGGTGGTCCTGACCCTGGAAGCCGGTGCTCTGCAGGCCGAAGGAATCCTCGAAGGTGACGAAGTCGGCCAGACCTCGTTCTGCCTCGAGCACCTGGTCGACCCAGTATCCGGCGGAGAACAGCTCCCGCGGCCTGGCCGCAGGCTCGCGCCAGGCGGCGGGGTGCCAGCCGGCGCCGTCCAGGGCGATCGCCAAGTGCAGGTGGTCAGACATGAGCAGCTCTTTTCTCGGCGGGCACGGTGAGTAATGCGGCAGTCGTTGCACGGAGCACCGGGCCGTGGGTGGCGACGAAAGTCGCGGTGATGCCGTCCAGGCCCGGGAGCTCGGATTCCTCGATCAGCAGCGACGGGGTCGGCACGACGGCGCCGAGCTCGGACAGCACCGGACGGAGTTGCAGGTCGGCGAGGTGCCGGTGCCCCGGTCCGCCGGACACCACGAGCGGGACGACCACCGTGCGGGACAGGGATCCGGCCGGTAGCACGTCGAGAAAGAGTTTCAGCAGTCCGGTGAAACTTGCCTTGTAGGTGGGCGTCGCCAGGATCACCACGTCGGCCGATCGGACAGCGGCGGCGGATGCCACCCCGGCTTCGGACAGGCTCCATGGTGCGAGCAGACCGTCGGCAATGGTCGCCAGGTCGACTGTAGTGGTGGCAACCGGACCGTCCGACCACAGCTCTACAGCGAGCGCATCGGCCAGAGTGGTTGCGGCGGTGAGGGTTCGTGATCGGGGCTTCGGATTTCCCGCCACAACGGTGAGATGATGCGCGGTGCTCACGGCGTCACCCTGACCGGTGCCAGCTCACCGGCCGTGACGGCCAGCGGAAGTGTGTTCTCCGGAACCGGGGCCGGGCAGGTGCCGTACTCGGTGAAGGCGAACGGCAGATTGACCGTTCGGTTGAAATCGACGACGAGGGAACCGGTCTCGGTGGGGATCGACGTGCTGACCACCCGCCACGGCGCGGTCAGCTCGCCGTTGGTGCGGTCCCGGAAGGAGAGATTCAGTCGACCACCCTGTCCCGCGGTCGCCAGTAGGGTTCGTGGCCCGTCGGGAAAGGAGATCTCGACGGTCCCGACCGCGACGACCTGTTGCCTCAGGTCGGCTCGCGCGGTGTCGACGGTGACGGCCTTTGGTTCGGCAAAGGGCGTGAACCGGCCCGGCCTGATCCAGGACGGATCGACATCGAACGTGGGAATGCCGTCGAACGCGGCACGTTCGGCGGCGCGCGGGTCCCGGACGCGGATGGCGTACCGCCCGCCTCGCAGCACGAGTTCGACAAGGCGGTCGCCATGCCGCACCCAGGGCAGCGAACCGGCTTCGGCCACCGTGGCGGTGATGGTTCCCTCGACGGTACCGTCGCCTGGTTCGATCGTTCTCAGGCCGTCGATCTCCGCAGCAGTCAGCGTGGCTCCGCCGTCACCGGCCGACCAGCTGCCGGGCAGGTCGTCCAGAGTAGTTGCGGTGTCTGGCAACCAGTGGAATCCGGTGAGGCTGAGCCACCCGTGATCGGCCGCCAGGTCGGCCTCGCGGGCGTCGTGCCAGCGGGCCCAGGCGTCGTGCAATTCGGATGTCGCGGTGATCGTCATCGAGATGTCCTCAAGGGTCGCAGTGGTTTCAGTCAGTGGTTTCGAGTCGTCAGTTGAGCTCGGTCAGCGGGATGCGGAATGTGCGAGGGCGCCGTTGCGTCGGTCGCTTGCGGCCTGGGCGGCTGTTGCCGCGGCGGTCGCATCGCGCCTGGCGACCTCCTCCCGGACAAGGGGAATGACGTAGCGGCCGAAATCGATGGCGTCGTCGTAGATGTCGTAGCCCCTGGCGGACAGCAGGGTGATGCCGAGGTCGTAATAGTCGAGCAGGGCGGCCGCGACGGTCTCCGGCGTGCCGACCAGCGCGGTCGAGTTCCCGCCACCTCCGGTCAGCCCCGTCGGCGCGGTCCACAGTGCCCGGTCGTGCCGATCGCCGTCGGCGACCGCGGCGAGAAGCCTCTGTGAGCCGGCATTCTCAGGTGTACCGGCGGCGCTGGGGAGGCCGGTGCCGTCCTTCACACCCTTGATCCGCCCGAGGATCTGTTCCGCCTTCTCCCAGGCCAGTTGCTCGGTCGGGGCGATGATCGGACGGAAGGCGATCTGCAGCCGCGGGCGCTCCGCTCGCCCGGCCGCCGCCGATGCCGCCTCGATACTGGCGATCTGCTCGCGGGTGCCGGCCAGCGGCTCACCCCAGAGCGCATAGACATCGGATTCGGCGGCACCCACCGCGTAGGCCGCGGCAGACGAACCGCCGAAGGAAATCCGTGGGCGTGGCTGCTGCACGGGGAAGATGTCCGCGCGGAAATTTCGGAGCTGATAGTGCTTTCCCTCGTAGTCGAACGGGTCGGTGGACGTCCACGCCCGCTTCACGATCTGGATGTACTCGCGGGTCCGCTCGTACCGGGTGTCCTTGTCCAGGTAGTCCCCCTCTGCGGCCTGGTCGGCGGTGGAGCCGCCGGTGATGAAATGCACCTCGAACCGGCCCCCCGACAGATGATCCAGGGTGGCGAAGGTCTTGGCGGCGTAGGTGGGAACCGAAACATTGGGCCGCTGCGCCAGTACCAGCTTGATCCGATCCGTGTGCCCGGCGACGTACGCCGCGACCTGGGCCGGGTCCGGGGAGCCGGAATGGTAGGCGAACAGGATGCGGTCCCAGCCGTGATCCTCGTGGGCCCGGGCCAATCGCCGGGTGTAGTCGAGATCCAGACTGCCACCCGGTCGCGGGGTGACCTCGCTGGCCGGGTTGGTACCGGCGATTCCCAGGAATTCAACGGGCATGATGTAGCTCCTTCGGTCGGTTGCGGCTGGGGGAGTGATCGGCACTGCTGGCGGGTTCCTGCAGCAGACGCAGGATCTGTCGGGCCACGGCATCGTTCTGCCGGAAACCTGCCCCGTTGAATCCGGGCCTGGAGAAGCCGGCGGACCCTGCCGAGCCGGAGACCGATGGACCCAGCAGAAAACGGCGCGGATGAACGGAACGGTCGCCGCGGATCGCGCGGCATCCCGGATCGGCCAGCAGCTGCCCGCCCGGCAGCGGCCGACCGGCCGGGTCGACGAGCTGCTCGGCGGCGAGCTCGCCGGCGGCGAGGAGGCTGCGGATGACCGGGTCGGTGGTCGCGCGGACGTCGGGCCGCGGCAGGAACGCGTCGATCAGGGCGCGGGCCCGGACACCGCCGCCTGGAACTGCGGGGGATGAGCCGACGAAACCGTCGCCGTCGATCTCGACGCGGAAATCGGGGCCGGCGAATTCCACGAGCCCGGCACCGTGCAGCGCGAGCAACTCCGCCAGCCGCCGCGGCGGCGGCCCGCTGGCCAGGAACGAGAAGAAGCCGTGGAACTCGCCTTCCACGAACCTGATCCGGTCGACGGCGCCGATGATGCCGGAGGTGAGGGCGACGGCCAGGACTCCGTAGACCGTGAGCAGGGCATCGAAAACCGCGGCGTCGGGGGAGAAGTACGGGTCCGCCCGCCTTCGCAGGTCCGCCCGGATGTGGTCGACAACGGCATCGGTGAGGTCACGGTGTGAGCCGAAGTATCTGCCGGACAAGGGCCTGTCGATGGCGGGGAGATCGAAGCGGTCCTCCCGCTTCGGAACTGCCCGCGCAACGGCTTCGTTGAATGCGTCACCGGTGACCCGCTCCGTCGCCAGGATCGACTCGAGATCGGTGAAGGAACCCAGTGTTCGCTCCGGATGGGCCTGGAACAGCCGGCGGTAGTGGGCGGCGGTGAGCTCTTTGGCGATCAGCGGCCAGACGTCGTTGCGGAAGTCGATCGCGCGGCCGGCGGCCGCCAGTTCGGCAACCGCATCGATGGTGAAGTACTGTGGCGGGGACCGGCGCACTGCCGGGCACCGCGTAACCGAGTTTGGCGTGATACGGCACGCCGCGTCGGGACCCGACATGCAGGATCGGTTCCGCGCCGCTGGGGTGGTAGGTCAGGGTGCCGTCCCCGTTCTCGGTGAAGCGGCCACCCCGACCCTCGCCGAGCAGGATCATCAGGTCGATGAACGCCAGGCCGAAACCTCGGACCAGTACACGGTTCCCCGGGTCGCAGCTCGGACAGGTCGATGATCGGCGGTGTAGCCGGGTGGGATGTAGGTCAGACCGCTGCGCTGTCGGCGGCTGCAGGTCAGGCGGGCCTCCTCGGCGGTCGGTTCCCGATCGAGAAAACCCTGTGCCAGCACGACGATGTCGGCGATCAGGGTGGTGCCGTCGGACAGCGCGATCCGCTGCCGGTCGTCGTCGTCGGTCGACGTCGACCGCGGTGCCGACATGGGTCAGCGACCGTGACTCGGTCGGGTAGAGCCGTCGACCGCCCGGTCGTAGTGCCCATTGCAGATAGTGCGACTGGACCTGCCTGCTGGCGAAGTCTTCCGGGCCGCAGCGCGGCGGCCTGCTGTCCCCAGTCCGGCCTCCCGGCAGGATCGCCCGCCCTTCGCCGGCGACCCACTCGTCGAGGGCCGGACCGGGAACGATCGGTCCCTCGCACGTCACCGACTCGTCGGTGAAGATCGTGACGTCGCGGGCCATCGAGTTCATCCAGAGCAGTGCCGATTGCCGTTGCCGCCAGATCCGGCCACCGCCGGCCGGGATAGCGGGTCGATCGACGTGGATGGTCAAGGGACCCGCGCCGAGAAGTTCGCCGGCGTTGGCGGCCAACCGCTCGAGCAGGCCAACGGTGCGTGGGCCACCGCCGACGAAGACCAGGCGTGCTCATCGCGGTACGCCGTTGACCAGTTTGGTGTGCAGGTGCCGCCGCTCGTCGACGGCGCCGGTCGGCACCGGCGAACCGGTCCTGCCGCATCAGTCGGGATCCTGGGTCAGGCTGTCGCGCTCTGCGGCTCGGACCTCGTCCGGACGGCGCCCTCTGCGGGTGCGTCAGTCCCGTCTCCAGGCCCGCCGGTGCGCCGCTTCGATGTCGGCCCAGGTCGGTTGCTCCCACGGCGCAAACCCGGCGCCCGGCAGCAGCTCCTTGGCAAAGGCCAGCGGGCCGATCGTCTCCGGGTCGGCGTTCGGGTCGAAGCGCGGCGTGTAACCGGCCGCCAGGTACAGATTGCGGGCTTCGGGTTGCCGCGGGCCGGTGGTCAGATGGAGACGTCGGTAGCCCAACTCGACGGCGGTCTGTTCGAGTTCGGCCATCACCCGCCGCGCCAGCCCACGGCGCCGATGACGAGAGGACGTCCAGACCCGTTTCACCTCTGCGGTCTCCGCGTCGTAGCGGCGCAGGGCGCCGCCCGCAACGGTTTCCCCGTTCTCCTGCAGGATCAGGAAGACACCGTTCGGCTCGACGAAATCGGTGGATGGAACCTCGGTCAGCTGGGTGTTGGCAGACGGCCGGCCGTACCGGGTGCCGTACTCCACCACCAGGTCGGTCAACAGGGGTGTCAGCCGGGGATCGCCCACCGCCACCCGCTCGACCCGCAGATCCGGGCTCCCAGCGATGGCCGACACCTGCGCTCCCCGTTCGAGCATCAACCCGTCCGGGCACGACGGCCCAGCCGTTGAACCGCTGCACGGTGGTCAGGAATTCGTCGGTGACCTGGGCAAGCGGAGCCAGCGACGCCGGCTCGATCACCACGCCCCCGTCGGCGAACACCCTGATGTGGGACGAGGGAACGAACCAGCCCTGCCCGATGTGCGCGGCGCCGAGGTTGGCCAGCACGGGTCGCAGTGCGTAGTCGACGGCCAGGACGTGCGCGGGGGAGCCGCCGGTGACGATCGGCAGCACCGCCTTGCCGCGGAAGGCGAACTGTGGCAACAGGTCGAGAAAGACCTTGAGCAGCCCGGAGTACGCGGCCTGGTACACCGGCGTCGCGACGACGATCGCGTCCGCCGTCCGGACTGCGCTGACCGCGGCGGCGATCTCGGGATCGTGGACGTCGGCGGCCAGCAGTGCGTGCGCCGGGAGATCCCTGACCTGCAGCGTGCCGACCGTGTGCCCGGCACCCAGGATGCGCCGGTTGACGTGGGTCAGCAGGCTGTGGGTCGACGAGATCTGTTGCGGGCTCGCGGAGATGGACAGAAACGTGGACATGGGACTCCCTGCTCGAACTGGCGACTGGCGGTGCGGTTCCCTGCTCCCGGCTACGTGCCGCCGACGGCGGCATGGGCTCCTTCGCGGGTACCCAGCCGGAACAGGTCGGGTGCCTCAACCGACCCGTTGACCAGGCCGGCGACCAGCTCGCCGACGGCCGGTGCGAACTTGAAACCGTGACCGGAGAAGCCCGCTGCCACCGTGATCGGTCCGTGCCGGTCGATGACGAAGTGGTGATCGGGCGTGGTGGTGTACAGGCAGGTGACCGGCGCCGGCGTGGCCGGGATCGACCCCGGGCAGCCACTGCTCCGCATACCGCTGCAGCCGGGCGACACCCTCCGGCTCCGGTCGGAAGTCCCTGGTCTCCGGATCCACCCGTGGGCCGGTCCCGTGCTCGCCGATCTTGATGCCGTCCTGCGAGGCCAGGCCGTAGATGCCGGGCCCGGTGTACTCCGCGCCGGGGTGGTGGATGAAACTGGGCCAACCCACGGGCGTCTCGGTCGGGACAAAGTGCGCCGGCTGCTCCTGGGTGGTGACCAGCTCCGGAAGCCGGCCAGCCAGCGGTGTTCCCGCGAGCAACTCGGCGGTCCAGGCCCCGGCGGCGACCACCACCTGGTCGAACCTGATCGATCCCGAGCTGGTCAGCACCCGCACCCCGGACGGGCTGAGCCGTAGCCCGGTCGCCGCACTGTGATGCCAGATCTCGGCGCCCTCTGCCCTGGCCCGCCGCTGTAGTGCTGCCACCGCGAGATCGGCGTGCAGGCGTCCGGCCTCGGGATGATGCAGGACCATGGTGTCGAACCGCAGCCCGGGCCACTGCCGCGCAGCGGCCCGGGGTGTCAGCAGGGAATGCTCGAGTCCGGCCTCCGCCAGGGTCCTGGCCAGCAGCTCCACCCGAACCGGGTCGCCGTGATCGACGGCGCCGGTTCTGGCGTAGACCCGTTGCCCGTCAACCCGTTCGAGCTGACGCCAGAGCCGCGCCGCGCGACTGGCGAGATCGACGTACCGACGGAGCGGGTAGGCATGGCGGAAGATCCGGGAGCTGCCGTGCGAAGCGCCGCGGGCGTGGCCGGGACCGAACTGCTCGAACAGCACGACCCGATGACCCCGCACCGACAGTTGCCAGGCAGCGGCGGAGCCGATCACGCCGCCGCCGATGACGGCAACGGATCTGGTGGTGGTGTGGGCCATCGGTTTCCTCCCTTGTTCTTTGGGCACGTGGTTCGACTCGCCGTTTGACAGTGGCTTCGACCCCGGTTGCAGTGACCCGGGCGGCGCTTGCGGCGATCAGCTGGTGGTCTTCGGCAGTCCCGGAGGATTGATCTCGGACGACTCGACCGTCTCGCTGGCCAGGTTCCAGCGGTCGATCACCTGCTGGTAGGTGCCGTTCTCGATGGTGTGGTTGATGGCATCGGCGAACGCCTTGGCCAAGCCGTTGTCCTTCTTGGTCAGGACGGCGATCTCGCCCTGCAGGGCGTCGCCCGCACCGGAGAAGGTCCCGATCACCTTGCTCTCACCGGTGCTGGCGGCGTGGTACTGCGCGGTCGGGTTCGGCCCGAAGTACCCGTCGATCCGACCCGATGAGAGCGCCAGGTAGTAGTCGGTGGAATTCTGGAAGTACTTGATGTCAATGGGTTCCAGGCCCTTGGCGACGTTGGCGTCATTCCAGTCGACGAGGATCTTCTCCTGGTTGGTTCCGGAGCCGACGGCGATGATCTTGCCGGCCAGATCCTCCGGTCCGCTCACCGTCCAGTCGGAGTCCTTCTGGGTTTCCAGTGCCAGGGTGTCCAGCCGGTAGGTCGCGAAGTCGTACTTCTCCTTGCGCTCCTCGGTGACCGTGACGTTGGAGATGAACGCGTCGACCTCGCCGGAGTCGATCCGGACGAAGTTCTGCGCCCAGTCGGCGGTGCTGATCTCGACGTCCAATCCGAGGACATCACCGATCAGGTAGGCGAAGTCGACCTCGGACCCGATCAGGGTGGTGTCGTCGGTGGCGTAAAAGCGCAGCGGGGGCGCGGTTCCGGCGCTCCCGGTGACCAGCAGCGTGCCGCGGTCGCGGATGGCCTGTGGGACCTCGGCGGCGATGGCGTCGACCTTCGGCGGTGCTGACCCGGTTCTGCTCGGGTGTCAGGTTGAACTCGACGCCCTCCGCAGCGGCGGGGGACGCTGATCCTGCGCTGGTCGGCTGGGGCGTGGTCGATGCGGAGCTGCCATCGCTGGAGCCGCCGCAGGCGCTGATCGCCAGCGCCACGGCGGCGAGCGCCGAGGTGAGAACGATGCGGCGTCCGGTACGGGAGAACATGGTGGTTCCTTTCGGGGGTCATACGTAGGGTGAACCGGCGGTGGAGTTGGTCGAACGGCGAGGTGTCATTCGGGAGAAGCCTGTGGTCAGAGCACCTTCGACAGAAATGCCTTGGTGCGTTCGTGCTGCGGGTTGTCCAGGACCGCGGACGGCGGACCCTGCTCGACGATCAAGCCGGCGTCCATGAACACGACGGTGTCGGCGACCTCGCGGGCGAAGCCGACCTCGTGGGTGACGATGACCAGGGTCGCGACCGTCGCTGGCCAGTTGCTGGATGACTTCGAGTACCTCGCCGACCAGTTCGGGATCGAGCGCCGAGGTGGGTTCGTCGAACAGGATCACGGCGGGGCGCAGCGCGAGTGCCCTGGCGATGGCCACTCGCTGCTGCTGGCCGCCGGAGAGCTGCCGCGGGTAGGCGTGCACCTTGTCGGTGACCCCGACCCGATCCAGCAACTCCAGGGCCTCGGTCTCGACGTCCTTACGGTTGCGCTTCTGCGCGGACACCGGTGCCTCGATGACGTTCTCCAGCACGGTGAGATGCGGGAAGAGGTTGAAGTTCTGGAAGACGAAGCCGACTCTGCGCCCGCTGGTGCAGGATGTCCCGCTCACGGAGCTCGTGCAGCCTGGTGCCCTTGAGTCGGTAGCCGACCGGGTCTGCCCGTCGACCTGGATCAGTCCGGCGTCCACCTTCTCCAGATGGTTGAGGGTCCGGAGCAGTGTCGACTTGCCGGAGCCGGACGGTCCGAGGATGGCGGTGACCTCACCTCGGCGGACGGTAGATCGACGCCGCGCAGCACGTCGCAGCGCACCGAAAGACTTGTGCACGACCCGACGCGTACTCTCGACGGCGTGGCCTGGTCGACGTTGCTCGAGACTCGCCCGGTCATCGGGACGGTGCCACGCAGGCGACGTGACTTCCTGCCGGGCAGCGTTGATGGTGGAGATCCTGCGCTGCAGCTTCTGCCACGGGGTCAACGGCATCGTCCGGACGGCGCCCTTGGCGTAGTGCCGCTCGACGTAGTACTGGACGATCGACAGCAGCGTCGTCAGCACGATGTACCAGACCGTGGCGACCATCAGCAGTGGCACCACTCGGCCGTTGCGGCCGTAGATCACCTGCACCTGGTAGAAGAGTTCGGCGATGGCCATGGTCGACACGATCGACGTGCCCTTGAAAAGGCTGATCACCTCGTTGGCCGCGTTCGGCAGGATGCCCCGCATCGCCTGCGGCAGGACGATCTTGAAGAACTGCCGACGCTTCGGGATGCCCAGCGCCGCAGCGGCTTCCAGCTGGCCCTGGTCGACCGAGATGATGCCGGCCCGGATGATCTCCGCCGAATAGGCGGCCTGGTGCAGGCGCCAAGCCGATCACCGCCGCCGTCATCCCGCTGATCGACGCAGTTGACGTTGAAGGTGAAGAAGGTCGGCCCGAAAGGGATTCCGATGCGAAAGGGTCTGGTACAGGTAGGCGATGTTGAACCAGAACAGCAGCTGGACGATCAGCGGGATGGAGCGGAACGCCCAGATGTAGGTCCAGGACACCGTCTGCAGGACGGGATTCTTCGACAACCTGGCGGCGGCCAACGCGATGCCGAGGGCGAAGCCGAGCACCGTTCCGTACACCGTGAGCTGGATGGTCAGCCAGCAGGGCGCTCAGCACGGCCGGCGCGGTGAAGTACTGGGCGAACGTCGGCCAGTCCCAGCCGGGGTTGGTGACCAGCCCGTTGATGAACTGTGCGACGACGACCAGCGACCGCGATCGCGGCGACCCACCGCCAGGGGTGCCGGGAGCGCACCACGGTCAGGGCCGCTGGATCAGCTGATGGTGCGTCGAACTCGGCCCGCGTCGACAACGTTTCCGCCGGTGGCAGTTCCGGTGGGGCGGTGGTCGACGCAGGCTTCGAGAGGTGCGATGTCGTCACGGGATTGTCCTCGGGGTCGACGACGCCTGACACCGGGAGGGGTGGCCCGATGCGGCGGTCAGCAGGTATCGGTCCACAGGGGACCGGGGGGAGGTTCGAGCCGGAAACGGCTGAGTGCAGCTGACGAATCAGCGCGGCGAGGGGGCAGCGGTCAGCAACAACACAGGGCGCTGGACAGGCGTCCCTGGTCGACATGACGGCGGGAGACGGCCGTCATCGCCCACGACGTACGCGGGCCTTCGTGCTGAGTCATCTCGTTCCTTGCTGCTCGTGAACAAGGGCCCGGTGTTGCCGAGCCCGCGCTTGCGTCGATTCGTGTCGACACCAGGTCCTCACCCGGGGCACCCCGCCGCGGTGGGAGGGTTGCCGTCCAGAAAGCCGGGGCTGTGTACTGGAACTCATGACCTGCCCTCACCATAGGCGGCGAGAACAACCGGCTGTCAAACGGTTCCCGGCTCGCTGTGACCCATTCGACTGCCCTTCCTGCGGAGCTGCGACCGGTTGCTGCGCGAGCCAGGTGTGCGGATTCAGGATCCCGCGCGGGTCGAAGCTCGCCTTCAGCCTTCGCTGCAAAGCCACACTGGCCCCGCCGATCTCGGCGTCCAACCAGGTGCGCTTGGTGATCCCCACTCCGTGCTCACCGCTGATTGTCCCGCCAAGTCTGATGGCCGCGCGAACCAGTTCATCGGCGGCGTCATGCAACGCCGGCGGCGGGCCGCCGTCTCCTGGACGCTTGGCCACGCTCAGCAGCGGATGCAGGTTGCCGTCACCGGCATGCGCGACCACGGCGACGTCCAGGCCATGGCGGCGGCCGATCTCATTGATCGCCTCCAGCATCGGCGCCAGCGCCGACCGTGGGACGGCGACGTCCTCACCGACCGCCCAGTGACCGGACCAGTCGCCCCGTCCGGAACGCCGCAGGTAGAGGTACCACTCGGCGCCGGCGTCATCGAGCTGCTCGACGGCCCCACCGGCCGTGGCCAGCGCGCCGGCGACGGCGTCGATCTCCGCATCGGCGCCGTACCCGTCGGTCTGGGCGATCAGCAGTGCGGCACCTCGCCCAAGCAGGTCGGTGCCCTGGGCGCGGTCGATGCTCGACAACGCCCCAGCATCCAGCAGTTCCAGCACACTGGGTTGTGCGCGCGAGGCAACGATGCCGGTCACACCGGCGGCGGCTGCGGCGACCGAGGGAAAGAACGCCACCGCTGTTCTGGTCCTGATCGGCCGCGGCCGAAGCCTCAGGGTGGCCTCGACCACGACACCCAGCGTGCCCTCCGCGCCGACGAACAGCGCGGTGAGGTCGTAGCCCACGACGCCCTTGATCGTCTGCCGGCCGGTCCGCAGCAACGAACCGTCGGCAAGCACGACGGTCAACCCGAGGATGGACTCCCTGGTGACACCGTATTTCGCACAACGAAGGCCACCGGCGTTGGTGGCGATGTTGCCGCCGATCGTGGAGATCTGATGGCTGGCCGGGTCGGGGGCGTACATCAGACCGAATTCGGCCGCGGCGGCGTCGACGTCGGCGGTGATGACTCCCGCCTGCACGACGGCGATCTCGTTCTCGGGGTCGATCCGGACGATCGAGTTCAGCCGTTCGGTCGAGAGCACCAGCGCGCCGTCGGGGACGCTGGCGCCGCCGGAGAGTCCGGTCCCCGCACCTCGTGGCACCACGGTGACACCGGCTGCCTCGGCGACTCTGAGGATGGCCTGGACGGCCGCGGTCGTCGATGGGCGCAGCACCGCCAGCGCGGACCCGGGTAGTCGATGCCCGGATCGGTCGGTGGCGTAGCTCTCGAGATCAGCTGTCAGCAGGCTGATCTCGGCCCGATCGAGGACCTGGCGGAGCCTGGTCAACAGCCACTGCTGGGCGCGTGATCGAGGCGTCGCAGTTGCAGGGAGTGGCGATGTGGTCAGCGTCATCAGTGCACTCCCACGCCGAGATGACCGAGGAGTTCCGCGCGGAGCGCAACGAACCTCGGATCGGTCACATCTCGTGGTCGGGGAAGGTCCACCCTCGCCTCGTGGGCGATCACGCCGTCCTTCATCACCAGGACCCGGTCGGCGAGTTTCACCGACTCCTCGACGTCATGGGTGACCAGCAGGACGGCACACTGATGCAGGGCCCAGAGGTCGGCGACAAGTGCCTGGGCGGTCAGCCTGGTCAGCGCGTCGAGTGCGCTGAACGGCTCGTCCAACAACAGCAGGTCCGGCTCCCGCACGAGCGCCCTGGCCAGCGATACCCGCTGCGCCTCTCCACCGGAGAGCACCTTCGGCCATACATCACTGCGGTGGGTCATCGAGACCTCGGCCAGCGCCGCCTCTGCACGGCTCCGATCCGGTTTGCCGGGCAGGCCGAGAACGACGTTGCGCCACACCTTCTTCCACGGCATCAGCCGCGGGGCCTGGAACGAGACGGCGCGGGCGTCGGCGACGACGACGCTTCCGCTGATGTCCCGGTCCAGGTCGGCCAGTATCCGCAGCAGCGTGCTCTTTCCGCAGCCGCTGGCACCGAGCAGCACCACGAACTCGCCCGGTTCGATGTCCAGGTCGAGATGGGAGATGACGGTGTGGTCGCCGAAGGACTTGTTCAGGTCGCGGACCCGGACCGCACCGACGTGCGCATCGGGATCTGCCACACCGAGGGGCTTCAGGTCCCGGTGAATGTCGGTCGCCATGCCAGCAAACCCCTTTCTAGCAGTCGGACGATGATGTCGGCCAGCAGCCCCAGCAATGCGTAGAGCACCAGACACAGCACGATGGTGTCGGTCTGGAAGAACTCCCGCGCCTCGTTGATCAGGTAGCCGATGCCGGTCGTTGCGTTGATGGTCTCGGCGAACACCAGGATCAGCCAGGACACGCCGATGGAGTACCGCAGACCGACCAGTCCGCTGGGAACGGCCGCCGGGAGCACCACATGGCGAACGAGACCGAACCTGCTGAGCCCCAGCGTTCTCCCCGCCTCGATCAGTGCCGGATCGGTGCCGCGGATGCCGGCGAACAGGTTGAGGTAGAGCGGGAAGAATACGCCCAGCGCGATCAGGATCAGTTTGGGTTGGTCGCCGATGCCGAACCAGATGATCAGCAACGGGATGAGACCGACAACCGGGACGGTGCGCAACATCTGGATCGGAGCATCGAGGATGTCCTCGCCCACCTTGAACAATCCGGTGATCAGCGCGGCGGTCACGGCGGCGAGGACGCCGAAGACGAGGCCAAGACCGACCCGGGATGCCGAGGCGCCGATCGCCTCCTGGAGTTCGCCGGACCGCAGGAGCTCACCCGCCGTGGTGACGACCTGCTGCGGAGAGGCCAGGGTGTGTGCCGACAACCAGCCCACCGAACTCGCGACGTACCAGGCGAGAAGCAGCAGCACCGGGGTGATCGACTTGATCAGCCACCGTGGAACAGAGCGGTGACTGCGTGACTTCCTCGAGCCCGGTACTCCGGTGATGACCGTGGTGGGCACCGTTCGGTGCTGCGAGGTTCGAACCGGCGCAATGGCATCAGCCGACAACGGACTCGCCCTCGATCTTTGTCAGATCGGCATCGAGGGTATCTGTCCAGTAGTCGCCGATGTTGAACCCGGACTGCAGAATGCCTGCCTCGACGAAGGTGTCGAGCACGTCCTGCTGTGAGGAGATCGCCGCGGGCGACGTGGGCACGAACTTGCTGGGCCGTTGCGTCTCCCCGTCGACGAAGGTCTTCAACGCCTGTTCGACCGGCTGTTTGGTCTCCGCGGCGGTGACCGCGGCCCATGCGTCGGGGTTCGCTCGCGCCCAGTTGAAGCCCTGCTGGAGCCTGGAGAAGTAGTCGACGATCGCCGCCTTCTGCGCCGGATCGGCGATCGTATCCGGCAGTGTGACGTAGACGAAGTTGCCGGACAGGATGTCCTTGGCATCGACGACGGTGACCGCGCCGTTGGCGTGCGCGGCGATGATCGCGTTGCCGTACGACGCCAGCGCGTCGACCTGCTGGGCCAGCAGAGCGGCCAGCCCGTCACTGGTCGACAACGGCACCGCCTCGATGTCACTCCAGGTCAGACCTGCCTGCTTGAGCGCCTTCAGGAGGAAGTAGTGCGCCGTGGTGTTCTGCACGTAGGCGACCTTCTTGCCCTTCAGGCCTGCCACATCGGTGATGGTGCTGCCTTCCGGAACCACCACCTCCTGGGTGAGGGTGCTGCCCTCCCGGACGGCGACGATGTTCAGGGAGCCGGGGCCACCGGACTGGGCAGCGAAGATGGGTGGGATCTCGCTGGCACTGGCCAGGTCGATGGCGTCCGCGCCGAGGGCCTCGAGTTGCAGGTTCCCGCCTTGGAAGAGGCTGAACTCCGTCGCGTACGGGGTGTCTGCGACGCCGGCGTTCTCCAACAGCAGCTGCTGTTGTTTCCAGCCTGTCTCGCCGATCCGCAGGGTGACCCCGGAGAGGTCGACGCCGCCGGCGGCGGCCGGTGAAACTGCTGCGCTGCTGCTGGGTGCTGCCGCGTCCGAGCTGCCGCACGCGGTCAGGACAAGAGCAAGCCCGAGGGCGGTCGCAGTGACGGTGGCGAGGCGCCGCTGAAGCGGGCGTCTGGTCATCGGAGGCCTTTCTGATGGGTCGAGTGAGGTGCGAGACGGTTCGACATGCGATGGCGGATAGGAGCTTTCGACAGGGAGTACGCGGATCTCGTTCGAGGAGCGGTGTCAGCGGACATCGGCTGCCGCGGCCGCAAGGCGGTCGACGGCCGGCAGCAGGTGTTCGAGCGGAGCGGACGAGTAGGCCAGCCGCAGGCGCCTGTCCCAGCTCGAGCCGCCGGTCGCCGCGAAGTTGCGGCCGGCGGTCAGCAGCAGGCCGCGTTGGCCGGCCGCCCGGATCAGAACGGCGGGATCGATGGTGGGGTCGGTGATCTCGGCCCACAGGAAGAAGCCGCCCGACGGGTCCTCGAAGGCGAGCACATCGCCGAGCTGGGCGCGCAACGCATCGCCGAGCACCCGGGCGCGGTGCGCGTAATTGGTCCGGCCCGACTCGATGAGCCGGTCGAACCATCCCGGTCTGATCAGCAGGTCCGTGATCAATCGTTGGCCGAGGATCGAGGAGTGGAAGTCGGATCGACGCCGCAGGTTCTCCAGGTGGGGAACCAGCCAGGACGGTGCGACGATCCAGCCGAGCCGGAGCCCCGGACCGAGGGTCTTGGTGAAGGTGCCGACGCGCACCACCTGATCGGAGTCGGTACTGAAATCCCGCACCGGCGCGGCATCGAAACCGTATTCCCGGTAGGGGTTGTCGGACACGATGACGAATCCGTACCGCTCGGCGAGTTCGACCAGCCGGTCCCGCTGCGCCGCGGGCAGCACGCCGCCCGAGGGATTGTGGAAGTCGGGCACCGTGTACAGCACCTTGATCCGTTGACCCGACGCCAGCCGTCTGCTCACCGCGTCGACGTCCAGTCCGTGGGCGCCGACGGGGACCGGCAGCACCCGCGCCGAGTGCAGTTCGCCGATCCGCACGGTGTCGGGGAAGACCGGATCGTCGACCGCGACGGATTCCCCCGGCTCGAGGAGCGCGGCGAACGCCAACGAAACACCGTGCAGCCCACCGTTGGTGACCAACACCCGGTCGGCGCTCACGCCTTCACGGCGGGCGATCCACTCCCGCAGCGCCGGGAGCCCGGAATGCGGGCCGTAGCCCAGTGCCTCCGGGCCGGCGATCGGATCGGTCAGCAACGATGCGGCAGCCTGTGCGTAGTCGTCGAGCGGGAGTGCATCGGCGGCGGGTGCGCCGCTCACCAGGCGGATGACCTGGGAGTCGAATCCGTTGGTGGGAATCGCATAGGGCGCAGCCCGGGACAGGGCGGCGACGTGGGTGGACAGCAGGGACTCTGCAGCGAACGGGGCAACGGCGGTCGCCGTCATGGGGGCTCCAGGATCAACCGTGGGGGTGCGTGGCAACGACAGCCGTCATGCCGGCGGGACGGGAGAATCCGCCGTCGGCAAGGGCTTTCGTGAAGGGGTCAACAAGAACCGGACATGACGTCCGGTGAAGGTGCAGCGAGCAGGCGGCCCCGGGTGGGGCGGGCTGCGATCAGGCCACGCAACAGAGCGCGCTGGACACCCGTTGGAGGTCGACCTCGCGCCGGCAAACGGCAGGGGCCGCCCACAGCGGAGTTCTCGTCTCGGTGAAGGTCACCGCCGTCGTGATTCTCATGCCCTGCCCTCGTCCTGGTCTCTCAGGCTCGTGGCGAGCCCGCGCTTGCGAATCCCCACTGCGATGAGGTGCGGGGATCTGCCGGGTCTTCATCCGGAGCACCCCGCCGCGGTGGGAGGGTTGCCGTCCAGCAAGCCGGAGCTGAGCGCTGGAACTCATGACCTGAGCTGAACCTAGATCACTCGATCACCGTCGGTCAACATTTCACGACAAACGGCTGCGTGACCGCTGCCACAACGGCGTCCCACAAACCCGACGGTGCAACTATTCCGGACTTCGGATCAGTCGCGATCGCCGCGCAGCTGATAACTCTGCGCCGACTCGATCGGCCGTACCTGACCGATGAACGGTTCGTCCCCGCGAAGCCGGTCGAGGTCACCGGGGGAGAGCGCGCGATCGGCTCGGCGCCGGGGAAGCGGATGACGCGGCTCGCGGTCGCCCGACAGGTCGCCACCGCCGTCGTGCCGCAGGTTGATCACCACCGTGTCACCGCGGAACCGTGCGGATCCGCCGACCGGATCCTGCTCGGCGACGGTCCACCGCGCCGAGTCCAGCAACACCTCGGTCGGCAGTGTGGGTTCGGCGACAACCAGGGAGAAGCCGACTTCGAGGGCGCGCTGCTGGGCAGCCCGCAGAATCGTTCCGGTCAGATCGGGGATGACGATCCGGGCGGGGACCCGTGGAATCCGTGCTGCTGCGCGTCCTCGGGCCATGGCTGCCTCCCAGCATCACGTTCATCCGTGGGATCAACGTTAGCGCCGCCGACGCCCTTGCAGAAGAGCGTTCGCGCTCGGTGAACCCTTCCGCGATTCCGACCGGGCGGTCAGACGGCGAGGGTGATCGGCGTGCCCTCAGGGACCCCGTACCGATCGGTGATCTTGTTCAGTTCCATCTGGTAATACAGCGGTGTCAACCCGAACAGGAACAGCAGCAGGAAACCGATCCAAGGATTGGCCGTGGGCGCCAGCCCGGCGGCTCGCTGCGCGGTGGCGATCCGATTGCCGGTGTTGAAGTACGACACGAAGGGCGGGACGATGATGATCCAGCCGAACAGAATGGTCAGCAGCGATCCACCGGGATTGATCGGCTGCCGGGAGTCGAAGCGCAGCATCTCTTCGTGGATCTTGTAGTACCAGACGAAGTGGTAGATGCCCAGCGTGATGATCGGGAAGACGATCCACACCAGGACCGGATTCCGCCGCTTCATCTGGGCGGGACTTCCGGCCGAATAGACCGGCGGTGGAAGATTCGTTGATCCAGAGGTCATTCTCGCTCCTGCGCTGGTCGTTTGTTCGCCCCGCGAATTCTAGATGGTTTGTCCGGAATGCTGCCGAGTGAACGTAATGCGCCGTTCGGATCGGACCCGGGCTTCGGCGAACTCGTCACCCATCCGGTGCGGGCAATGCCCGGACTGGCCGGGCACCCGCCCTACGATCAGGCTGCGGACTGACAGTCCCACCGGTCGGGTGGGACCCGCAGGGTGAAGGTCGGTGTCGTGCTCGGGTTCGCGCAGCGGTTCGTCGCATCGTCCTGGGCGCCGTGGGTCCTGCTCGCCGTCACCGGTGTGCTGCACGTGCTGGCGACGTTGGCCGGCGGTGACCCGTTCCTGATGGTCGACCTCGCGGTCTACGTCGACGGCGCCCGACACCTGACCGACGGCACGCTGTACGACTTCTTCTCCGAGCCGCTGCACCTGCCGTTCACCTACCCCACCTTTTCGGCGATCATCTTCACCCCGATGACCTGGTTGCCGTGGACGGTGCTGCGGGTGTTGTGGCAACTGGCCTCGTTCGGCGCGATCGGTCTGATGGCGTATGCGACGCTGCGGTTGCTCGGCCGCGCCGGACCGAAGGCCTCCCGGCCGATGGCCAACTTGCGGGGCATCGTCGTCACCATCACCGCCCTTGGTCTCTGGCTGGAACCGGTCCGCACCACCTTCAACTACGGCCAGATCAACCTGTTCCTGTGTGCGCTGCTGCTGGCCGGTGCGATCGCCGGCAAGGAATGGATGTCCGGCGCATCGGTCGGTATCGCGGCGGGGGTGAAACTGACCCCGGCCATCACCGGGCTGTACTACCTGCTGCAGAAGCGCTGGTCCGCGGTGATCTGGTCGGTGGTGTTCTTCGCCGTCACGGTGGCCGTCGGCGCTGCGCTGCTGCCGAGCGAGACCTGGCGGTTCTTCACCAAACTGATGCTCGATCCCGCGCGGACCGGGCCGGTCTGGTCGGCAATCAACCAGTCCCTGCGTGGCGCGCTGGCCCGGCTCCTCGGTGCGGATCTGACCTCCGTCTGGTTCGTCTTCGCGGCCGCTGCCGCCGTCCTCGGGGTCTGGACCTGCTGGGTTTGCCTGCGGGCCGGGGATCGGGCAGCCGCCTTCCTCGCGGTGCAGTTCACCGGGCTGCTGATCTCGCCCATTTCCTGGTCGCACCACTGGGTGTGGGTGTTGCCGCTGCTGCTCTGGTGCCTGTTCGGGCCGCGCCAACGCCTGACGTCGGTCCGGGTGCTGGCCTGGGCCTGGGTGATCGGCACCTGCAGTTACATCGTGAGCATCCTGATCGCGCAGCAGTACATCGATCAGGGCCCCTCCCGGCCGTTCTGGCAGGCCGGGCTCGGCGCGATCTACCCGGTGCTGGGAATCGCCACCCTGGTCCTGCTGGTGGTGGTCTCCCGGCGGATCCGCCCCGACCGGCCGGCCGGCGCCGTCGACGGAGCCTCGGCCACGGACCCGGGTCTGCCCGCGGCGTCGTAGACTGCACGACGACACGGGAGTCCGGTGCGCCGGGCTGAGAGCGGGACACGAAGTCCTGGACCGTCGAACCTGATCCGGATCATGCCGGCGCAGGAACGTCCTCTCCACATCACCACCCGTGCCTGACTCCGCGCGAGCGGGAGAGGCACCGATCATGGTCAAGAACGACAGGTCCCACAGAGCAGGTCTCGCGCTGGCACTGGCCGGCGCGGCCGTGCTGGCGCTGGCCGGCTGCGGCTCATCGGGCAGCGGCGCGGCGGCCACCACCCAGGCCGAGCAGACAACGGCCACCTCCGGTACAGATTCGGTGACGCCGTCCGGTGCCGCCGGCGGCGAGGTCACCCTGGTCACCCACGACTCGTTCGTCGTGGACGAAAAACTGCTCGCTGATTTCGAGGCCGAGTCCGGCCTCACGGTCACCGTGCTGGCCCAGGGCGATGCCGGCGCCATGGTGAATCAACTGCTGCTCACCGGCAGCAATCCGCTGGGCGACGCGGTGTTCGGGATCGACAACACCTTCGCCTCGCGCGCCCTGGACGCCGGAGTGCTTGCCCCGTACACCTCACCGGAGGCGGGCAACGGGGCGGACGCCTTCGGCATCGGCGACGACCGGTTGACCGCCGTCGACTACGGGGACGTCTGCGTCAACGTCGATCACGCCTATTTCGCCGGGAAAGGGCTGGCCGAACCGGCGACCTTCGAGGACCTGGCCAAGCCGGAATACAAGGACCTGCTGGTCACTCCGTCACCGGCGACGTCCTCACCGGGTCTGGCGTTCCTGCTGGGCACGATCGCCCATTTCGGACCGGACGGTTGGCAGAACTACTGGACCCAGCTGAAGGACAACGGTGTCGAGATCACCGGCGGCTGGACCGATGCCTACACCGTCGACTTCTCCGGTTCCTCCGGCAAGGGATCCAGGCCGCTCGTGCTGTCCTACGCCTCCTCGCCACCGTCCGAGGTGATCGATCCGACACAGCCGGCACCGACCGGAGCGCTGTTGGACACCTGCTTCCGGCAGGTCGAGTACGCGGGCGTACTGGCGGGCGCGAAGAACCCGGCCGGCGCGCAGCAGGTCGTCGATTTCCTGTTGTCGCCGGAGTTCCAGGCATCGGTCCCGGACGCCATGTACGTCTACCCGGTTCGGCAGGCGACGCCGCTGCCCGCCTCCTGGGAGCAGTTCGCGCCGGTGGCCGCTGCGCCCGCGGAACTGGATCCCGCCGACATCGCGGCCAACCGCGATGCCTGGATCTCCCAGTGGTCGGACCTGTTGGAAGGCTGAGGTTTCCGTCATGACGGCCAGCACGACGACCCGGCGGTCCGCACCGCCGCTCGTCGTCGACCCGCCACCGCTGGAACCGGCGGCCGCGGGTGGTCTGGACCGGCGACTGCGCCGGTTCGCCGGAATCGCCGGCTGGGTGCTGATCGCCGGCATCCCGGTGACGATGTTTGCGGCGTTCTTCTTCTACCCCGTCGGCTCGTTGCTCGGGCGGGGCCTTGCGCCGGGCGGCACGCTGGATCTGTCCGGGCTCGCCGAGGTGGCGGCCAAGCCGCGAGTGCAGCGGATTGCGTTGTTCACCGTGTGGCAGGCGGCGGCGTCGGCGGCGCTGTCGGTGGCGCTGGGTCTACCGGGTGCGTACCTGTTGTACCGCTGCCGTTTTCGGGGACGCACGGCGGTTCGGGCGCTGGTCACGGTGCCGTTCGTGCTGCCGTCGATCGTGGTGGCGCTGGCGTTCCGGACGCTGTTCGCGGCCGATGGCCCGCTCGGTGCATGGGGATGGGACGGCTCGGTGGCCGCCATCCTGGCCGCGCACGTCTTCCTCAACTACGCGGTGGTGGTGCGAACGGTGGGGGCCAGCTGGGCGCACCTTGATTCCCGGCCGGCCGAGGCCGCGAGCAGCTTGGGCGCGGGGCCGATCAGGGTGCTGTTCACCATCACCCTGCGCTCCCTGCTGCCGGCGATCGCGGCCGCCTTCGTGATGGTGTTCCTGTTCTGCGCCACCAGTTTCGGCATCATGTTGATCATGGGCGGCTCCAGGTACGGGACCCTGGAGACCGAGATCTTCCGGCAGACCGCGCAGATCGGCGATCTGCGGGCCGCCGCCGTGTTGTCGATCCTGCAGCTGATCCTGGTGGTCGCCGTGCTGGTGGTCGCCGCCGCCGTCCGTCGCCGCGGCGAAGCCACCCTGCGACTGCGCGCCTCGGTCGACCTGACCCACCCGGTGCGTTGGTCGGACTGGCCGGCGGTGTTCGTCACCGCGGCGGTCGGCGTGCTGCTGGCGGCGCCGCTAGTGGTGCTGGTCGTCCGGTCCCTGCGGACCCCCACCGGCTGGGGGCTGGGCAATTACCGCGCGCTGTCGGGGACCGGCGAGAGCAATGTGCTGGTGACCCCGGTGACCGATGCTCTCGGCTATTCCTTGCGCGCGGCGCTGCTCGCCGCGGCGTTGTCCGTGCTGATCGGGGTGCTGCTGTCGGTCGTCCTCGCTCGACGCCCTGCCCATCGGGCAGCACGCCGGGCCGTCGGCGGTCTTGACGCCATGGTGATGCTGCCGCTCGGCGTCAGTGCGGTGACGGTCGGCTTCGGATTCCTGATCGCGCTGGATTCACCACCTCTCGATCTGCGGTCGTCGCCACTGCTGATCCCGATCGCGCAGGCGATGGTGACGATCCCGCTGGTGGTGCGGATGGTGCTGCCGGTGCTGCGCGCGGCCGACAACCGGTTGCGGCAGGCCGCCGCCGTGCTGGGCGCAGGGCCGATCCGGGTCTGGTGGTCGGTGGATCTGCCGATCATGTCCAGGGCACTGGCCGGCGCCGCTGCGTTCGCCTTCGCCGTCGCGCTGGGCGAGTTCGGCGCAACCTCCTTCATCGCCCGGCCGGAGACCCCGACCCTGCCGGTGGTGATCGGTCGGTTGATCGCCCGGCCGGGGTCGGTGAACGCGGGGATGGCGCTGGCCGCCGCCGTCATCCTCGCGGTGCTCTGCGCGCTGTCGGTGTTCCTGGTCGATTTCGCCACCGGCGGGCGGCGCGGCGAGCCGGGTGTAGGCGGGTTCTGAGATGCTCGAGATCCGTGATGCAGGAATCACTTTTGCCGCCGACAAGCGAGAGACCGTTGCGGTGCGGAATGTCGATCTGGACGTTCCGGATCGGTCCGTGCTGGCGCTGCTCGGACCGTCGGGCTGCGGGAAATCGACCTTGCTGCGCTCTATTGCCGGCTTGGAGCCGCTCACCACCGGCCGGATCAGCTGGGACGGAACGGATCTGGCCGGAATCAGCGTCCACCGACGAGGGTTCGGCCTGATGTTCCAGGACGGTGTGTTGTTTCCGCACCGGGACGTCGCGGGCAACATCGCCTACGGTCTGCGCCGCACCGGGCTGCCGCGCAGCGAGATCGACTCCAGGGTCGGTGATCTGCTGGAGCTCGTCGGGTTGCCCGGTTACGGCTCCCGACGCGTGTCGACCCTGTCCGGTGGCGAGGCGCAGCGGGTTGCCCTGGCGCGCGCGCTCGCCCCGCGCCCGCGGCTGTTGTTGCTGGACGAACCCCTTGCGGCACTGGATCGATCGCTGCGCGAGCGGTTGCTCGCCGACCTGGGTTCGGTGCTTCGCAGCACCGGCACGACGGCCGTTTTCGTCACCCACGACCAGGGTGAGGCCTTCGCCATCGCTGACCTGGTTGCCGTGATGGCGTCGGGATCGATTCGGCAGATCGGTCCGGCTGCGCAGATCTGGGCTCGACCCGCAGATGCCTGGGTCGCCGGGTTCGTCGGGTATTCGTCGGTGCTCGACGCGCAGGCCGCTGCCGCGGTCGGGTCGACCCTTGCACTCGGGTCCGGTTCCCTGGCATTGCGGCCGACGGCACTGCGGCTCGACCCCAACGGTCCGTTGTCCGGTCGCGTGGAGCTGGTGGCACCGGCACCGGACGGTCTGCTGCTGACGGTGCGGATCAACGGCGTCGGCGAGGTCAAGGCCATCGCGGCAACCGACGTGCCGGTGGCCGTCGACGACCTCGTGCGACTGCGTTTCGACCCAGCCGGGGCGGCGGTCCTGCCCGGTCGCGATGCCCTCGTCGGGGAACCGCTCGTAGGGTGACCGGTTGTGCCGTTGCTCCGTTCCACCGAGATCCCCCTGCGCGCGACCCTGTTGATGGATGCCCCGCTGGGTGCGGTCCGTCGGGTGTTGCGCCGTACCGATGTCTGGACCAGGACCATCCGCGCCCTGGGGGCACGCGCCGACGTCGCCACGGTCGGCGCACCGGCGGGCCCGCGGGGACGACTCGAGGACGGCGACCTCATCCGGGTTCGCCGCGACGGGGGATCGGTGCTCTGGCCGCCCAGGTCGCTGATTCTCCGTGTCGATCTGCAGGCCGAAGAGGACGACCAGCTGCCCACGCTCGACCTGCTGGCCGGGCCGCTGGGTCGCTGCCACGTCGGCCTGACATCGGTGGCGACGGGCGCCGGGACCCTGGTCACCGTCGACGTGCGGGTGCGGGCGGTTCCGGCCGTCCTGACCGCGACGCTGCGCCGCCGGGTGCTCGCCGCAGCACAGGTGTTCCTCGGCATCGCGCTGCTCGCTGCTCGGGAGATCCAGGTCGTCGTCGCCGGCGCGGTCATCGAGAACGGAAAAGTGCTCGCCGCCCGCCGTACCGCCCCGAGCGAACTGGCCGGGTTCTGGGAACTGCCGGGCGGGAAGGTCGACCCCGGCGAATCCGAGCAGGATGCGTTGCGGCGTGAACTCGCCGAAGAACTCGGTATCGCGGTGAGCATCGGCGAGCGGGTCGGCCCGGACGTCGATCTCGGCGACAACCTGCTGTTGCGCTGTCATCTCGCCCGCGCCGGCGGCAGCCCGATGAGGCCGAACGAGCACGACGCTCTCCAATGGGTGGAACCCGATGGGTTGGACGCGGTGAACTGGTTGGCAGCGGATCGCCAGATCCTGCCCGATCTGCATCGCGCACTGCTTGCCGACGATCGCCCGATTTAGCCTGACGAATGGCCTTTGGGCCGGTTTCCGCCCAGCAGTTGCGTGCGTCGTTCGTTGCTTGGTTGTCACATCAATGGCACGTCGAACGTGGCAGGATGCCTCGGATGCAGTAATGCGCGGGCCTCCGCCCCGGTTCCCCGCTCTACCTCTCACAAGGAGTGATCTTGAAAGACCGTTCTCGACCGATTCTTCGCACAGCACTCATCGGCGCCGCCGCAGTGGGTGCGCTCGTCCTCTCCGCGTGCGGCTCGAGCAGTTCGGACTCCCCGTCCTCGACGTCGGCCGCAGCTGGATCGTCTTCCGCCGGCTCCGCCGCGGCAGGTGCGCCCACCAGCATCTCCGGAGCAACCGCCGGCACCACGATCGAGGACGCCGACATCACGGCCGCCAAGGCGGCGTTGATCGGTTCCGGCGCCATCACCACCTGCACCCACCTGCCGTACGCGCCCTTCCAGTCCAATGACGACGAGGGCAAGACGATCGGCTTCGACGTCGACATCGTCGACCTGGTCGCCGCCAAGCTCGGCGTCGAGCAGGCGATCGTCGACACCCCGTTCGAGGGCATCAAGAGTGGTCAGGACCTGTCGACCGGCAAGTGCGACATCGCGGCCGCCGGCATGACCATCACCGATGAGCGCAAGCAGGTCATCCTGTTCTCCGAGCCCTACTTCGACGCCACCCAGGCGCTGCTGGTCCGCGACGGCGACGGCATCACCTCGCTGGCCGACCTGAAGGGCAAGAAGCTCGGGGCGCAGTCCTCGACCACCGGCCTTGACTACGCGACCAAGGAAGCCGCAGCGAACGGCTACGAGATCGTCGAGTACCAGGACCTGGCCTCGCAGCAGCAGGCCCTGGTGACCAACCAGGTCGACGGCGCGATCAACGACCTCCCCGTGTGGTCCGAGTTCGTGAAGGAGCAGCCGGGCAAGACCGTCATCGCCGCCCAGTTCGACACCGGCGAGCAGTACGGGCTCGGCATGAAGCTCGGCAACGAGGCGCTGAAGAAGGTCGTCGACGCCGCGATCTCCGAGGCCATGGCCAACGGCACGTACTCCGACATCTACACCAAGTGGATCGGGGAGACCCCTAGCGCAGGCTGATCCAACGGTGCGGGCCCCGGGCAGAACCCGGGGCCCGCACCGCATCACCACCCATCCGGCGCAGGTGACGGCACCCGAGGAGAACCCGTGGCGACCATGACGCGAAGGCAACGCAAACGGCTGAGTCTGGGTATCCAGTACGCCGTCTTCATCGGCATCGTGCTGTACATCGCGTTCACCGCGAACTGGCAACAGCTCACCGAGGCCTTCTTCAATCTCGACGTCGCCGCCCGGATGTTCCCGCGGGTGATCACGGTCGGGTTGGCCAACACCCTGCTGTACACGGTGTGCGCGTTCGCCTTCGGCCTGTTGGTCGGCATCATCATCGCGTTGATGCGGCTCTCGTCGGTCGGCCCGTACCGGTGGGTGGCCACCGCCTACGTCGAGCTGTTCCGCGGGCTGCCCGCGCTGCTCGTGCTGTTCTTCGTCGCCTACGGCATCCCGAACGCCTTCCCCGGCTTCGAGTTCCCGGGCGGCTTCCTCGGTCAGGTCACCGTCGGCCTCGGGCTGACGGCGGCGGCCTACATGTCGGAGACGTTCCGCGCCGGGATCCAGGCGGTCCCGAAGGGCCAGGTCGAGGCGGCCCGCACGCTGGGTATGTCGTCGGGCAGGGCGCTGGTGACAATCGTTCTGCCGCAGGCGTTCCGGATCGTCATCCCGCCGTTGACCAACGAAATCATCCTGTTGACCAAGGATTCCTCGCTGGTCTACGTGCTGGGTGTGACGACAAGTCAGTACGAGTTGACCAAGTTCAGCCAGGACTTCCTGAACAAGGCGGTCAGCCCGACACCGCTGGTCGTCGGCGGTCTGCTGTACCTGTGCATCACGCTGCCGTTGTCCCAGCTGGTCCGTCGCCTCGAGATCCGTCACGCAAAGGCCAGGTGAGCAACATGACAGCTGCTTCCACGAAGGATGTCCCGGCGATCTCGGTGCAAAGCCTGGTCAAGTCGTTCGGTCCGATCGAGGTGCTCAAGCACATCAACCTGAACGTCTACCCGGGCGAGGTGGTCTGCGTCATCGGCCCGTCCGGGTCGGGAAAGTCCACCCTGCTGCGCTGCGTCAACCTGCTGGAGACGCCGACCGACGGCAAGATCTTCGTCGGCACCGACGAGATGACCGATCCGGACGTCGACATCGACAAGGTCCGCCGGCGCATCGGCATGGTGTTCCAGTCGTTCAACCTCTTCCCGCACCTCACCGTGCTGCGCAATCTGACGGTGGCGCAGACCAAGGTGCTCAAGCGCTCGAAGTCCGAGGCCGAGAAGATCGCCAGGGAGAACCTGGAGCGGGTCGGCATGGCGCACAAGGAGGAGTCCTTTCCGGCGCAGCTCTCCGGCGGACAGCAGCAACGCATCGCCATCGCCCGTTCGCTGTCGATGTCGCCTGATCTGATGCTGTTCGACGAGCCGACCTCCGCGCTCGACCCGGAGCTGGTCGGTGAGGTCCTCGCCGTGATGAAGGGCCTGGCCAAGGAGGGGATGACGATGATGGTCGTCACCCACGAAATGTCGTTCGCCCGCGACGTGGCCGACCGGGTCGTCTTCATGGACGGTGGCTACATCGTCGAGGAGGGACCGCCAGAGGATGTGATCGGCAACCCCCAGCACGAGCGGACGAAGTCGTTCCTGGCCAGGGTGCTGCACCCGACCGAGGTGCCGCTGGGCGACGAATTCCCGGCGCCGTTGAGCGAGGAGCCGGTGCTGGGCACCGGCGACCGGATCGACACCGACGTCAATCCGATGCCCGGCTTCCCCAGCACCCGCGCTCCGGACTGATCAGCACCGTAGCTTTCCGGGTCAGTGCGCGGACGGCTCGGTGCGATCCCGGTCGGCGACCTCCTCCTCGGGCCGCGGTGGGATGTTCTCGTCCTCCTCCAGCACCTGCAACGGCAGGTCGGGAAGGCCGTCCGGGCCGAGCGGGAAGTCGCCGTGCAATGGTTCCGCCATCGGTGAAATGTAATGGATGACACCCGCCCGGAGTCCGGAGCGCGTCGTGGGACCGGCGCGCGCCGGTAGACTCGGAAGGCTGCACTGCGTCGGTACTGCCGGGTGGGTGGCCGATCCAACGCTTCACCGGTCACCGTCGCGGTGCCATCCGGAGCGTTCCCCGAACCCGAGGAGTACTGCAGTCGTGGCTGACCGTTCTGTTCGTTCCGACCTGCGTAACGTCGCGATCGTCGCGCACGTCGACCACGGCAAGACCACCCTGGTCGACGCCATGCTCTGGCAGTCCGGCGCGTTCCGGATCGGGTCCGCGCACACCGACCGGGTGATGGACTCCAACGACCTGGAGCGCGAAAAGGGCATCACCATCCTGGCGAAGAACACGGCCGTTCGTCGCGGTGACATGGTGATCAACATCGTCGACACCCCCGGGCACGCCGACTTCGGCGGCGAGGTGGAACGGGCGTTGATGATGGTCGACGGCGTCGTGCTGCTGGTCGACGCGTCGGAGGGGCCGCTGCCGCAGACCCGGTTCGTGCTGCGCAAGGCGCTCCAGGCGCACCTCCCGGTAGTGCTGGTGATCAACAAGACCGACCGACCGGACGCCCGGATCGACGAGGTCGTGGACGAGACGTACGCGTTGTTCCTCGACCTGGACGCCACCGACGACCAGATCGAGTTCCCGATCGTCTACTGCGCTTCCCGCGCCGGTAGGGCCTCGATGAACAAGCCGGGCAACGGTGAGATGCCGGATCGCGAGAACCTCGACCCGCTGTTCGACACCCTGCTGGAGACCATCCCGGCGCCGGAGTACACCGAGGGCGCGCCGTTGCAGGCCCAGGTCACCAATATCGATGCCTCCCCGTTCCTGGGCCGGATCGGGATGTGCCGGGTGATCGAGGGGACCATCACCAAGGGCCAGCAGGTGGCCTGGATGAAGGCGGACGGCACCGTCGCCCGGACCAAGATCACCGAGCTGCTGATCACCGAGGCGCTGGACCGGATCCCGGTCGAGTCCGCCTACGCGGGCGATCTGATTGCAGTGGCCGGAATGGCCGAGATCACCATCGGCGAGACCCTGGCCGACCCGGAGAACGCCGTGGCGTTGCCACCCATCACGGTCGACGAGCCGGCCATCTCGATGACCGTCGGGATCAACACCTCGCCGCTGGCCGGCAAGGACGGTGGCAGCAAGCTGACCGCCCGTCAGGTGAAGAACCGGCTCGATGCCGAACTCGTCGGCAACGTCTCGCTCCGGGTGCTGACCACCGAGCGGCCGGACACCTGGGAGGTGCAGGGCCGCGGTGAGCTGGCGCTGGCCATCCTGGTCGAGACGATGCGCCGCGAAGGATTCGAGCTGACCATCGGCAAGCCGCAGGTGGTCACCCGGGAGATCGACGGCAAGACCCACGAGCCCTACGAGCGGCTGACCATCGACGTCCCCGAGGAGTACCTCGGTGCCGTCACCCAGCTGCTCGCCGTCCGCAAGGGCCGGATGGAGGGGATGACGAACCACGGAACCGGGTGGGTGCGGCTGGAGTTCCACGTGCCCTCCCGCGGCCTGATCGGGTTCCGCACCGATTTCCTCACCGACACCAGGGGGACCGGCATCGCGTCGGCGATCTTCGACGGCTACGGCCCCTGGGCCGGCGCCATGCGCGGTCGTCCGACCGGCTCGCTGGTCGCCGATCGCCCCGGCAAGGCCACTCCGTTCGCGATGTTCGCCCTGCAGGAACGCGGCACCATGCTCATCCCGCCGACCACCGAGGTCTACGAGGGGATGATCGTCGGCGAGAATTCCAGGTCCGACGACATGGACGTCAACATCACCAAGGAGAAGAAGCTCACCAACATGCGGCAGTCCAGCGGCGACGAGCTCGTCCACCTGGTGCCGCCGCGCTCGCTCTCCCTGGAGCAGGCACTGGAGTTCTGTGCGGACGACGAGTGCGTCGAGGTCACCCCGAAGGGCGCCCGGATCCGCAAGGTCGCACTGGCCGCCACCGACCGGGCCAAGCAGCGGTCACGCAACAAGTAACCCACCCTCGACTCCGTAGGGTGAGGCCGTGGATGCGGCCAGCGGGAGCAGCGGGCGGCGCTCGATCCTGCGCTGCGCCCTCGCCGGCGCGGTCCTGCTGCTGATCGGCGCTTGCACGCCGCCCGGCCTCCCGGACCCGATCACGCCGACCGGACTGACGTCGGTGCCGACCTCACCCCCGGCGGCCGGGACAGTCGTCATCGGGCTGGATGGCCGGGCGGGGCGGCTGACGGGCTTCAATCCGTATGCGATCGCGGACTTCTCCCCGGCCGCGCAGGCCGCGGCCTCGCTGGTGTTGCCGTCCACCTTCGTGGTGGCGGCAGACGGCAGCCTGACGGCCGACCCGGACGTCATCGACTCCGCGGAGGTGACCACCCAGGATCCGTTCACCGTCACGTACACGGTCGACCGGAAGGCGTCCTGGTCCGACGGCACCCCGGTCGCCGCCGAGGACTTCTCCTATCTGCGCGAGCAATTGCTCACCGCGCCGGGCACCGTCGATCCGGCCGGGTACCGATTGATCAGCGACATCCGCTCGCGGGACGCCGGGAAGACCGTCGAGGTCGAGTTCTCCGAGCCGTTCCCGGACTGGCGGACACTGTTCTCCCCGCTGCTGCCGAGCCACCTGGTGAAGGACTTCCCGGGCGGGTGGGGTGCGGCGTTCAACGCCGACATACCGGTGTCGGCCAACAAGTACCGGATGAACTCCTACGACCCGATCACCGGCCAGATCAGCCTGTCGCGCAACGACAAGTACTGGGGAACACCGCCGCAACCGGCCACCGTGATCCTGCGTCTCGGGGACCAGTCCGACCTGCTCGCCGCCTTCTCCAGGGGCGATGTGCAGGCGCTGTGGTTCGCGCCGACCGCTGGTGTCGCGACCGCGCTCGACGCCGCGGTGCCCGCCGACCTGCGGACGGTGATCCCGATACCGGCGACGGTCCAATTGGTGTTCAACACCACGACCGGCGCGACCTCGAACCCGTCGCTCCGGGCGGCCATCGGGGCCGGAATCGACCTGGCCGAGGTCACCGCGGAGCTGACCGGCGACTGGCCGCAGGGCGGGGCGGCGGTCACCTCGCAGGTGCATCTGCCGTCGGATCCGCGGGTCATCGATCCGGGGCAGATCGATCAGGGGGAACGGCCGGTGGCGACCGACGACCAGGCCGCCGCCGACGCCCTGGCCCTGGCCGGCTACACCCAGGGCGGCTTGTACGCATCTGACAACGGCGTCATCCTCCGGCTCACCCTGGGCTATCCGAACGGGGACGCCAGGCTCGCGGCGGCCGCCCGCGACATTCAGCGGCAACTGGGCGAGATCGGTATCGAGATCGACCTGTTGCCCGACGCGGCGCCGAACCTGGTCGAGACCCGAATCGCCTCCGGCACAATGGATCTGGCGTTGCTGCCGATTCCTCGAGGCAGCTCGGACCCGGTCGCGGCTGCGTCCGACTTCGGCTGCCCGGCCGGCGACGTGCTCGGCATCGGTTCGACGGTGACCACCGAAACGAGCGCCACCACACCGACGGCGGACGGCACCGACGCCGAGTTTCCGGACGGGGCTGACGCGCCGACCACCGGCGAGACCACGGTGGCAACCCCGGACGGGAATCCCACGTCGACCACCGACGGGAGGCCAACCGGCGAGGCGGCCGCGCAGGACGAGACCGCCGCGCCGCGCACCGGGAATCTGTCGGGATATTGCCAGGCGTCGACCCAGCGTGAGCTGGTGGACGCGATCACCGGGGACGGGGAGGTGGCCGCCGCGGATCCGGCGTTGTGGTCCGACCTGCCGGTGTTGCCCCTGATCCAGCCGGCGGCTGTGTTTGCCGTCAGCGAGTCCCTGCGATCGGTGATGGCGACCGAGCACCGAGGATGGATGTGGGCCGGACCGCTGAGCGGGTTGCCGACCTGGCCGGTGTCCTGATTGGGTCCGCAACCGGGTCGCCGTCCGGTTCATGAAGCCGCGGCGGTGCTGTTTTGGTTGCTCTTGAGTCACGATCGGTGAGCTCTGTGAACGGCGGATCACAGTAGGTTCTAAGGTGCTGTAGCCACGACACACAGAAGTCGGGTGCTGGTCACCCCACGAGGAGGATCGTTCATGAGAAAGACACGGGCCATCGGCCTGAGCGCGATGGTGGCGACATCACTCGTGCTCGCGGCGTGCGGGTCTGTCGGGAGTTCCGACACGACCACCACCTCCGCCCCCGCCGGCAGCGCGTCGGCATCTGCCGCCTCATCGGGCCCCGCGGCTTCGGGTACCTCCGGCGCCCAGGCCGACACCATCACCGTCGGGATCGAACAGACGCCGGGCGGCTTCAACGGCCAGTCCGCCGGTGCCAACAGCGTCTACACCGCCTACGTGGACAACCTGACCCAGGCCAATTTCGTGAATGTGCAGCCGGACGGTTCGCTCAAGCCCAACCCCGAGTTCGGCACCTACAAGAAGACTTCCGACAACCCGCTCACGGTCGAGTACACATTCGACGAGAACGCGGTGTGGTCCGACGGCGTGCCGATCGACTGTGACGACGCCATGCTCGCCTGGGCCGCGATGTCCAACAGCTACCCGACCGGGACCAAGGACGACGCCGGCAACGATGTCGACCTTTTCACGCCGGCCTCGACCAACGGCTTCAACTTGATCAACAAGCCCACCTGCGCGCCCGGTGACAAGACGTTCACCGCGGTGTATTCCGAGCCTTACGCCGACTGGGAGGCGGTGTTCTCCGGCGCCGTCTTCATGCCGGCACACATCGCGGCGGCGCAGGGCGGGATGAGCGCGGACGGTGACGGCAAGGCCCTCATCGACGCCATCACCAAGGACGACACCGCGGCACTGACCCCGGTCGGGACGTTCTGGAGCACCGGCTGGGACTACCAGCCGGACCTGCCGCAGCTGCCGGACACCGCGCTGCTGCCCACCTCCGGCCCCTACAAATACGACAACGGCTCCAACGGAACGCTGACCCTGGTCAAGAACGACAAGTGGTGGGGCACCCCGGGCAAGACGAACAGCTTCGTGTTCAAGTTCGTCAGCCCGGAGGAGTGGGTGCAGGCGATGGCCAACGGTGAGATCGACCAGTACGACCCGTCGAACCCGAGCCAGGACACCGTCTCCCAGCTGGATGCGCTCAGCTCGACAGTGACCTATGACGTGGGCGAGGGCTACACCTTCAGCCATCTGGACTTCGACTCCTCGCCGCAGGGCAAGCTCGCCGACATCAAGATCCGGCAGGCCTTCCTCAAGTGCATCCCGCGTCAGGAGCTGGTGGACAAGTTCGCCAAGACCATCAACCCCGACGCGCAGATCCTGAACCTTCGCGAGTTCCTGCCGGCCCAGGGCAACTACAAGGAGATCCTGGCGCAGGTGCCGGAAGCGGAGCAGTACAACACCGTCGACATCGCCGGCTCCAAGGCGCTGCTCGCAGAGGCCGGCGTCACCACGCCGTACGAGCTCAAGATCATCCGGTCCAGCACCTCCGACCTGCGCGGTCAGCAGGTCGCGGTGATCAAGGGTTCGTGTGACCAGGCCGGTTTCAACATCACCGACCTGCCCGATCCGGACCTCTTCACCACGCTGACCACCCGCGGTACCTGGGACGCGGCCTTGTTCGGCTGGTCCGGTTCGGGCCTGGTTGCCTCCGGTGAGTCGATCTACGTGACCGGCGGCGACCAGAACTACGGCGGGTACAGCGATCCCACCGTCGACTCCTCCTGGGCCGACGTGGTGACCACGCTCGACCGCGCGGCGGCGGAGGAGAAGAAGGTGCCGATGGAGAAGGCGCTCTGGACGAACCCGTACAACGCCACGCTCTACGCCAACCCGAACCTCGCGGCGTGGACGAAAAACATCACCGGACCGGTCAGCAACCCGACCCAGTACGGCACCACCTGGAACGCGGCCGAATGGACCAAGTCGGCCGGCTAACGCCTCGCGGCGGCGGGCGCCCTGTGCGGCGCCCGCCGCCATCGGTCTCACGAGCTGGGGAGGCGCACCGTGCTGGTGTTCGTGACGAGACGGCTCGTCGTCTCGTTCTTCATCCTGTTGGCCTCGACGGCCCTGACGTTCTTCCTGGTCGCCTACTCGGGCAACCCCCTGCAGGATCTGCTGGAACTGCGCGGGCCGCAGCGGGACGCCAAGGTCGCGGCTCGCACCCAGTCCCTGCATCTCGACCAGCCGGTGTGGATCCGCTACCTGCTGTGGCTGCAGGATGTCGGCCGCTGCCTGTCGCCGTTCGGTGGACCGTGCACGCTCGGCAGCGACCGCAACGGCGGCGCAGTTTTGCCACAACTGCAGACGGCGATCGGGTCCACCCTTCGGTTGGTCGTGGTGGCCACCATCCTGGCGCTCATTCTGGGTGTGGTGACCGGGATCGTGACCGCTCTGCGGCAGTACAGCACCTTCGACTACGGCGTCACCTTCGTTGCCTTCCTGTGCTTCTCGCTTCCGGTGTTCTGGATCTCCACACTGCTCAAGCAGTACGTGGCCATCGATCTGAACACCTGGTTGAACAACCCGACCATGACAACGGCCGGGCTGGTGATACTCGGCGTGGTGGTCGGGGCGCTGTGGGCGTTGGTGATCGGTGGCGATCGGAGACGGGTGCTGATCGTCTTCGCCACTGCCGCGCTGGCCACCATCTCGGTGATGTACGTCCTGCTGGTCACCGACTTCTTCCGGGAGCCGTATTTCGGCATCCTGGGCATCGCGGTCTTCGGGGTCGCGGCCGCCGTCGGGTGGAGCGCCCTGTTCGCCGGTCTCCATCGGCGCGGCCGTAGCGTGCTGATCTCCGCGGTGACCACCGCCGTCGCCGGCGCAGTGATCGCCTTGCTGCTGCGGACAGTGATCGCCGAGGGCGACTGGTTGGTCATCCTCCTGGTGACGCTGGGGTTGATCGCGGTCGGGTTGCTGGCCGGGTATCTGCTCGGCAGGCCGACCCAGCGACTCGCCATGCGGGTCAGCGCGCTGACCGGAGTAACCGTCGCCCTGTTGGTGGTGGTCGACCAGCTGCTGCGGGCCTATCCGGCGCTCTTCCAGGCGACCGGCGGCCGGCCGATCAAGACCACCGGCTCGGCGACCCCGAACCTGGAAGTGGACTTCTGGGCCACCCAGCTGGACTCCCTGATGTACCTGATCCTGCCGACCCTGGCGCTGATGCTGGCCTCGTTCGCCCTGTACACCAGGTACACCCGGGCCAGCATGCTCGACGTGATGGGCCAGGACTACGTCCGGACCGCTCGGGCAAAGGGCCTGAACAACCGCACCGTCGTCGTCAGGCATGCGTTCCGTAATGCGTTGATCCCGCTGGCCACACTGATGGCGTTCGACTTCGCAGCAATCTTCTCCGGCGCGATCGTCACCGAGACCGTCTTCGGCTGGAGCGGGATGGGCAAGCTGTTCACCACGTCGCTGTCGAACATCGACCCCAACCCGGTGATGGCCTTCTTCCTGGTGTCGGCCACCGCGATCGTGTTGTTCAACATGCTCGCCGACATTGCCTACGCCTACCTCGACCCGCGCATCCGATTGGCGTGATGATGGCCCAAGACATCGAGAACGAACCGGAGCGGATTCCGCCCGACAACGTGCCCTCGACCGAGTTGGAGATGGCGACGTTCGTCGGGATCGACAACGAACTCGCCGAGACCGGAATGGGGCCGCCGGTCGGTTCCGCGCCGATGGCTGCCAAGACCGAGTTCCGGATCGTCGCCAAACGGTTCTTCCGGCACAAGGCGGCGAGGGCCGGGTTGATCGTGCTGGCCCTGATCATCCTGCTGGCCTTCTCGTCGATCGGGTTCGGGCCGATCCCCGGGTGGTGGAAGTACGACTACACCGAATTCGAGCCGACCCTCACCGACGGCGGTGCACCGACGCTGTCGATCTTTCCGCCGGCGTGGGGGGATCATCCGTTCGGGCAGAGCAACGAGGGTCGCGACTATTTCGCCCTGACCATGCGGGGACTGCAGCAGTCGTTGATCATCGCGTTCATCGTCGGCATCGTCAGCACCATCGTCGGGACCGTGATCGGCGCGGTCTCCGGGTATTTCCGGGGTCGGATCGAGTCGGTGTTGATGCGCTTCACCGACGTGATGATCACGATCCCGCTGCTGGCCATCGCGGCGGTGATCGCCGGTCAGATCGGTGGTTCGGGCATCGTCGGGCTGGGCGTGTTGCTCGGCCTTGTCACCTGGACCTCGCTGGCCCGCATCGTCCGTGGTGAGTTCCTCTCGCTGCGGGAGAAGGAGTTCGTCGATGCCGCGCGGTCGGTCGGCGCCTCCAGCCGGCGGATCATCTTCCGGCACATCCTGCCGAATACCGTCGGGGTGATCACGGTGTCGGCGACCCTCGCCATCTCCGGCGCCATCCTGCTCGAAACCGCCTTGAGCTTCCTGAATTTCGGGGTGAAGAGCCCGGACATCTCGCTCGGGCTGTTGCTCCAGCAGTACCGCCAGGCGATGGACGTCCGGCCGTACCTGTTCTGGTGGCCCGGCGTCTTCATCGTGCTCATCTCGCTGTCGGTGAACTTCATCGGCGACGGCCTGCGGGATGCCTTCGATCCCCGGCAGACCAGGGCGAAGGCATGAACGGCCAGCAGCCGGAAGGGGACAGATGACAGTCGGCAACGTGTTCGATCCGGTCTTCGAGACGGTCCGGTCCGGCGAGCCCATTCTCAAGGTTCGCGGACTCGGGGTGGACTTCTCCGTCGACGGTTCCTGGGTGATGGCGTCCGAGGACGTCGAATTCGACATCAACCCGGGCGAGGTGCTGGCCGTCGTCGGCGAATCGGGATCGGGCAAGTCCGTGTCGGCCATGTCGATCCTCGGTCTGCTGCCGCAGAACGCCAGGGTCAGCGGCAGCGCCACCCTGCTCGGGCGCGAGTTGATCGGCGTCCGGGAGCCGATGCTCCGCGCGGTCCGCGGCAAGGAGATCGGGCTGATCTTCCAGGAGCCGATGACAGCGCTGAACCCGGTGCTCACCGTCGGTTTTCAGATCAACGAGATGCTGCTCAGCCATTTCGACATGACGCCGGACGAGTCCCGGCGCCGGGTGATCGAGTTGATGAAGCTGGTGGATCTGCCAGACCCGGAGAAGCGGTTCGACCTGTACCCACACCAGCTCTCCGGCGGGCAGCGGCAGCGGGTGATGATTGCGATGGCCCTGGCCTGCGACCCGGTGCTGCTGATCGCCGACGAGCCCACGACCGCGCTCGACGTCACCGTGCAGGCCGAGATCCTCGACCTGCTCAGGGATCTGCACCACCGGCTCGACTCGGCGATCCTGCTCATCACCCACGACATGGGGGTGGTGGCCGACCTGGCCGACCGGGTGGTGGTGATGCAGAACGGGCACATCGTCGAGACAGGGCCCGCCCAGGAGCTCTTCACCTACCCGCAGAACGCCTACACCCAGGATCTGCTGGCAGCGGTGCCGCACCTCGGCTCGGAAATCGCCGATGCCGCCACCCCGGACGGCAGGGACGACCGGCCGACCGACTGGGCGCTGGAGGTGGTCGACCTGGTGCTGGAGTATCCGGGGCGGGGCCGGGTTCCACCGTTCCGGGCGGTCGACGGTGTGAGTTTCAAGGTCCCACAAGGCGAGATCCTCGGTCTGGTCGGCGAATCGGGGTCCGGCAAGTCGACGATCGGGCGGGCCGTGGCGAGTCTGCTGCCGATCACCGACGGGTCGATCAAGATCGCCGGAAGGGACATCAAGGGTCTCTCGCAACGCGACCTGATGCCGATGCGGCGCAAGGTCGCCATCGTCTTCCAGGATCCGGCGTCGTCGTTGAATCCGCGGATGACGATCGGTGAATCGATCGGCGAACCGCTGTTCCTGCACGAGAAGCTGCGCAAGGGCGCCCTTGCCGGCCGGGTGGAGAAACTGCTGGACTCGGTGCGACTGCGCCGGGATTATCGCTACCGCTATCCGCACGAGCTCTCCGGCGGTCAGCGTCAACGGGTCGGCATCGCCCGTGCGTTGTCGCTGGGACCGGATCTGCTGGTGGCCGACGAACCCACCAGCGCGCTGGACGTCTCGGTCCAGGCCCACGTCCTCGAATTGTTCAAGGACCTGCAGGAGCAGTACGGCTTCGCGTGCCTGTTCATCAGCCACGACCTTGCGGTGGTCGAGATCCTGGCCAAACAGATCGCCGTGCTGCACCGCGGCCAGCTGGCCGAGATCGGTTCCCGGGAAAGGATTCTCCGAGATCCGCAGGATCCCTACACGCGTCGGTTGCTCGCGGCCGCGCCTGTTCCGGATCCGGCCGAGCAGGCCATCAGGCGGGAGGGGAGGCGCGCCCTGCTGGCCGCCGGTGCCGATCCCGACGACGATGTGGCAACGGCCTAGTCACCTTCAGATCGGCGGGGAATCCGTCTTCGGCGACCGACCTCAGCGGGCCCGACAGCGGGTCAGGCCAGCGCCGCGACCAGCGCCGCCGACAGGCTGACCGCAAAGACGACCAGGACGCCGGTCGCCCAACGTACGGTGGGCACGCCCGGACCCGGCTCCGCGTCGCCCCGTTCGGTGATCGCCTGCCACCGACGGCGGATCGCGACGGCAGCGGCACCGGCGTCGCTGCGGAGCCCGGCACTGGCCGGGATCTCCTCGACCGGACCGGACAAGCTCAGCGACTTGCGCTCCTCGTCCGTGACCCGGGCCGCGCCGAACCGCCCGCCGGCCGGTGCGGCCCAGGCCTGATGGCGCCGACCGTCCGCGGTGGTGACAGTCAAGGTGTAGCGGGTGTCGATCTCGCTGATGGCGGTGTACGGAATGGTCGTGTCCCGAACGACGTTGCGCAGCAACACTTCCTGGGGTTTGACGATGACCCGGGGGCGACCGCAGACGGCGTAGACGACGGTCGAGATCAGCGCCACCGCCGGCAGCTGGGCCAGCAGGGTCGACCACCCGTACCCTCCCGCCGCCGAGGCGAGCCAGAACACCGCCAGCAGTCCCCACAGGACGCAGGCGGCAATACCCGTCGTCGGACGGAAGACGAACTGACCCTCCGCACGGGATGCACGACCCGGAGCTGGCACGGTGTCAGGGTGGCACAGCCCGACCGGTGGAGTCGCAGAGCCGATTCGGTTTCACAGCGCCGCAATATCGCCGGTCACTGTACAAATTCGTGGAAACCGATGTGGTAGCGATGAGAGTTGTGCCGGAGATCTTCCTGCCATTCGCCCGATTGGGTGAAATCCCGGATCCGAGGTGAGTGTTTCATGTGTATTCGTCCGTTTCCTCCCTAAGAAGGTCTCAGACCTTGTTAACCTTCGGTCACAATTTGCCCACGTCGGGCGCCCAGATGCTGGGACTGCTCGTAAGGTCGTGAGGTCAGACACGTCGGTGACGTGCGTCGCACCCATCAGAGGGACCTGCCAAGGTTCATCCGGCGTGGGCGAACGGCGCCATGAGGAGGATTGTTCATGAGGAAATCTCGGGTAGTGGGTCTCACTGCCCTCGCAGCTGTGACAGCGCTGGTCATCTCAGCCTGCAGCGGCACACCCGGCCAGGCGGGCGGCAGCACCACAGCCGCCCCGGCCGAATCGTCGGGCAGTGCGGCCGCCAGCAGCGGAGCAAGTGCCGGAGTCGCTGCCACGTCGCTGCCGGGCGCCGAGAATGTCGGCAAGGTCGGCGGATCCGGCTGCGGTATCCCGCACGGACCGTACGAGGAGCCGGCCAAGAAGGGCGGCGACGTCCGGGTGGCCTGGAACGACCCGCCCCTGTCGTTCAACAACAACACCACTCACGCGAACGCCGTCGCCAGCGCGCAACATCCAGTACTTCACCAACACCGGGTTCACGTACTACGACAAAGATCTGAACCTGATCAACAACGATCAGTTCGGGACCTGCGAGATCATCTCGCTCGACCCGCTGACCGTGAAGTACACGGTCAACGAGGGCGTCAAGTGGTCCGACGGCGTGCAGATCGGCGCGGCCGACCTGGTGCTGTCCTGGGCCGCGCAGAGCGGCAACTTCAACGACGAGGAGGCGAAGCTCGACGACGAGGGCAACCTGCTCCCGTCGACCGGAGTCGCCTTCGACAAGGTCGACACGTCGCTGTCGCTGATCAAGGACTTCCCGGTCATCGGTGACGACGGCCGGTCGGCCACCTTCGTCTGGTCGCAGTACTACCTCGACTACCAGACCGCCTCCCCGGCGAACAACGGCGCGGCCGGCACGCTGATCCCAGCGCACGTCGTCGCGGCGAAGGCCCTTGGCACCGACCGACCCTGCAGGCCGCGAACGATGCGTTGATCGACGCCTTCAAGACCAACGACAAGGCCAAGCTCAAGCCGATCGCGGACTTCTGGAACACCGGCTTCGACGCCGATCAGTTGCCGACCGACCCGAGCCTGTACCTGTCCAGCGGCCCGTACAAGGTCACCTCCTACGCGCAGCGGGCCAACCTGACGCTGGAGCGGAACCCGGACTACAACTGGGGTCCGATCCCGGCCGTCGACAAGATCAGCTACTCGATCATCGGTGACCCGACCGCAGCGGTGCAGGCGCTGACCAACGAGGAGATCGACGTGATCTCCCCGCAGGCGACGGCCGACATCTACCAGGCCGTCTCGGGTCTGAAGGATCGCGGCATCGAGGTCAAGACCGGTGACGGTGGCACCTACGAGCACGTCGACCTGGTCTTCGCCAACGGCGGCCCGTTCGACCCGGCGACCTACGGCGGGGATGCAGCCAAGGCGCTCGCGGTGCGGACAGCCTTCCTGAAGACCGTTCCGCGCACCGAGATCCTCGACCGGCTGATCAAGCCGATCAACCCGGAAGCCGTGCTGCGTGAGTCGTTCATCCTGGTACCGGGTGCGCCCGGTTACGACGTCGTGTCGGAAGCCAACGGCATGGGCGCCTTCGACCAGGTGGACATCCCGGGCGCGCAGAAGCTGCTCGCCGATGCGGGCGTCACCGGCCCGATCGACGTCCGGCTGCTGTACGCGGCGAACAACCCGCGCCGCTCCAACGAATACGACCTGATGAAGGCATCTGCCCAGCAGGCCGGCTTCAACCTGATCGACGGCCAGAGCCCGAGCTGGGGCACCTTGCTGCCGACCATCAGCGGCTATGACGCCTCGCTGTTCGGCTGGCAGAACACCTCGACCGGTCATCGCCGAGTCGCAGGCGAACTACGTCACCACCGGCTCGAACAACTACGGCAAGTACACGAACCCGGAGGTGGACACGGCCTTCGACACGATCACCGGTGGTGTGCTGCCCGACGAGGAGCGCTTCAAGCTGTTGTCGGACATCGAGAAGCACCTGGTCGACGACGCTTTCGGAACTGTCATCTTCCAGTTCCCGAACGTGATCGCCTGGAACTCCACGAAGGTCGACGGCGTCTCCGATCTCTCGCTGTCGCCGGGCGTGTTGTTCAACTACTGGGAGTGGACCGCTCCGTAACAGCAGTCGGACGACCTGATCCGCTGCGCCCGCCAGTCGCGGGCGCAGCGGTAAGCCAACACGGCAAAGGGTGCCGGCTCGAGATCCATGGGCCGGCGCCCTCGCCGTTGGTGGGATCGAGCGGCGAGTCTCTCTTCAGGTGTCGGCAGCGGCACAGTGGGTTCAGCGAAATCGTGCTTGCGCAGGCTGAATGCCGATACCTGGGCCTAGAGTCTGCATATCGTCGGGGCGTGGTCCGCCAGCACCGACGGCCACGCATCGCCTCGTGAAGGGGTTGACTGTTCCATGGCGCTGTACATCGTCAGGCGACTGATCGCCGGGTTCTTCGTCGTTCTCGGCGCATCGTTCATCGTGTACATACTCGTGGCGAACGCCGGTGATCCGCTCGCCCCGGCCTACGGCATCACCGACCCGATCGCCCGTCAGGCGAGAATCGATTCGCTGACCGCGGCGCTGAACCTGGATGTGAACCCGGTCGTCAGGTACTTCATCTGGCTCAAGGGTGTTGCGGGATGCGTCGTCGGGCAATGCGACTTCGGCATCTCCATCATCACCAATCAGCCGGTCGCCGACGATCTGGTCGGCCGGATCCTGATCACCCTGAAGCTCGTGCTGGCCGCCATCGTGCTGGCGGTGATGATCGGTATCGCCATCGGCATCATCACGGCGCTGCGCCAGTACTCCGGTTTCGACTACACCATCACCTTCTTCACGTTCCTGTTCTTCTCGCTGCCGGTGTTCTTCGTCGCCGTGCTGCTCAAAGAGTTCGTCGCGATTCAGTTCAACGACTTCATCGCCGCCGGGGCCCACATACCGTGGTGGTTCATCTGGTTGGCGGCCATCATCGCCTTCCTGGTCGGCTACAGCCTGATAGGCGGCAGCCAACCCCGACGGCTGCTGTTCGGCGGCGCGGGTGCGGTGATCGTCGGCGGCATCTTTTACTACATGTCGGTCACCCAGTGGCTGCTGGACCCGGGACTCGGCCCGATCGTGATCGCCGTAATCGGCGTGGCCATCGCCTTCGGTGTCACCGAACTGACGGCCGGCCTGAAGAACCGCAAGGCGCTGAACACCGCGCTGACCACCGTCGTGGTCGTGGGCATGGCGGTCTGGTATCCGTTGCAGTTCCTGTTCTACGAGGGTTTCTCGTTCTGGTTGCTGGTGGGTCTGGCCGTCGTCGCCGTCCTGGTCGGCATGGGGATCGGTTATCTCTGGGGCGGTGACGACCGCGGCCTTTCCGCCCGCACCGGTGCGTTGACCGCGATCCTGATGGGTGCGGTGATCTTCCTGGACCGCAGCATGCAGGCCTGGAGCACGTACACCAACGACCCGGCGATCCGCGGCAGGCCGATCAAGACCATCGGGGACTCGCAGGCCGGGCTCGAGGGTGACTTCTGGATCCACTCCGTAGATCTGTTCACCCACCTGCTGCTGCCGACCCTGGCCCTGATCCTGATCTCGCTCGCCAGCTACACCAGATACACCAGGTCCAGCATGCTCGAGGTGCTCAACCAGGACTACATCCGGACAGCGCGGGCCAAGGGCCTGACCGAGCGGACGGTGATCATGCGGCATGCGTTCCGCAACGCGATGATCCCGCTGGCCACCATCGTCGCCTTCGACATCGGGCAACTGCTGGGCGGCGCGGTGATCACCGAGACCGTCTTCCAGTGGGATGCGATGGGCCGGCTGTTCCAGCAGGGCCTGCTGAACAGCGACCCCAACCCGGTGATGGCGTTCTTCCTGGTCGTCGCCACCGTCGCGGTGCTGTTCAACATCATCGCGGACCTGCTGTACGCCGCGCTCGACCCGAGAATCAGGGTGGGACAATGACAGCCACTCCCGGCGCGCCGGATCTCCAGCACACTCCCGGTCAGGCCGTAGCGCCGGAACCGGACGAGGTGACGCTGGAACAGAAGGAAACTGTCGGCCTTTCCCAGTCGCAGATCGTCCGGCGCCGGTTCTTCCGGCACAAAGGCGCCATGGTCTCGCTGATCGTGCTGATCTTCGTGCTGGTGCTCTCGTTCACCAGCATCGGCATCGGTCCGATCCCCGGCTGGTGGAAGTGGACCCCCTACGACCGGCCGCCGCCGTTGAACCCGCGCGGCGAGCCGACGCTGTCCCTGCCGTTCTTCGGCGGCGAGGGATTCGCGATCGGCGATCACCCGTTCGGTCAGGACGAGACCGGTCGGGACCTGTTCGCGGCCATCATGCGCGGCATCCAGAACACCATGGTGGTCATCGTGGTGCTGGCGATCCTGTCCACCACCCTCGGCGTGGTGATCGGTGCGGTCTCCGGTTACTTCGGCGGCTGGTGGGACGCCATCCTGATGCGGCTGACCGACGTCATCATCATCATTCCGATCATCCTGATCACCGCCGTCGCCGGTTACGCACTGGGTGCCAGCGGCGTGCTGACCGTCGCGATCGTCATGGGGTTGTTCCTCTGGGTCGGGCTGGCCCGGTTGGTCAGAGCCGAGTTCCTCGCCCTGCGAGAACGGGAGTTCGTCGATGCCGCCCGGGTGGCCGGCGCCTCGTCGGCGCGGATCATCTTCAAGCACATCCTGCCGAACTCGGTCGGGGTGATCGTCGTCAACATGACCCTGCTGCTCGGCGCCGGCATCCTCACCGAGGTGGCGCTGAGCTTCCTCGGATTCGGCATCCGGCCGCCGGACATCTCGTTGGGATCGCTGATCAGCCAGTACTCCGGCGCGTTGACCACCAGGCCGTGGCTGTTCGTCTGGCCCGGCGTCTTCATCATCATCATCGTGCTGTGCATCCAGTTCATCGGCGACGGACTGCGCGATGCCTTCGATCCCCGGCAGAAGCGGGTGCCCAAGCAGAAGGACCTCAGGGAAGTGGAAGGCGATGATCCTGCCGCACCCAGCACCGCACCGGCAGCCTCGGACGGCTCACCGGCATGATCGGTTCACAGCACCAGGCCGGCGATCCCGAGCGCGATCATCACGACGATGAGCGCGATGAGACCGACATGCCAGCGCACCGGGGGCTTGTCGAACTCCAGTCGCGGGTTGTCCAGGTAGCCGGCCTCGCGCAGGGCCTCCCAGCGCTGCCGGACGGCCAGCGCCGCACGGCCACTCGGGCTGTTGACCGAGTCGCCGGGTCGGACGCTGTTGCCGACCCCGAAGGTCGACGCCGGCAGATGCTTGACGTCCTGCTCGGTGGTGTCCCGCGTGCCGTGCCGACCTGGCGCGGGTGCGGCCCACGCCCCGAACGACCCGTACGCGGTGCGCAGGGTCAGCGCCCATTTGGTGTCGATGTCCGAGATCGACGGCCACGGAAGGGTGATCGTCCGGAACACGTTGACCAACGTGACGCCGGAGTCGTCCACCTCGATTCTGGGGTTCCAGAACGTCGCCCAGGCCAGGGTCGCGGCCAGGCCGATCCACCAGCCGTACCGCAGCAAGCCGCCGAGGCCGTCGTCCACCGCGAGCGCGATCAGGCCGATGCCGGCGATGGCGCCGATCGAGGCCGCCAGCACCCGGCTGGAGCCGGTTCGGTACACGGTCGCCATCGGTTCATCGTTGCATCTCTGGGAGGGTGATTCTGCTGTGACGACAATGATTGATGCCCCCGTTCTCTCGGTCCGCGATCTGGGGATCGATTTCTGGGTCGACGGCACCTGGTATCCCGCTGTGGTCGGTGCCAACTTCGACCTCAACCGCGGTGAGGTGCTGGCCATCGTCGGCGAATCCGGGTCGGGCAAGTCCACCACCGCCATGTCGCTGCTCGGGCTGCTGCCCAAGAACAGTCACGTCAGGGGATCGATCGAGCTCGGCGGCCGGCAACTGGTGGGAGCCGATGGCAGGGAGTTGCGGTCCATCCGCGGCCGCGAGGTCTCGGTGATCTTCCAGGAACCGATGACCGCGCTGAACCCGGTGTACACCATCGGCTTCCAGATCGGCGAGATGCTCCGCAGCCACAATGCGATGTCCCCGAAGGCTGCCCGCGCCCGCGCCATCGAGTTGCTCACCATGGTCGAGATCCCCGACCCCGCACGGCGTGTCGATTCGTACCCGCATCAGCTCTCGGGTGGTCAGCGGCAACGCGCGATGATCGCCCAGTCGCTGGCCTGTGATCCCGAGCTGCTGATCGCCGACGAGCCGACGACCGCCCTCGACGTCACGGTGCAGGCCGAGATCCTCAAGCTGATGCGGGATCTCAAGCACCGGATCGATGCCGCGATCGTGCTGATCACCCACGACATGGGCGTGGTGGCCGACATGGCCGATCGGGTGCTGGTGATGAAGGAGGGTCGGATCGTCGAGTCCGGCACCGCCGACGAGGTCTTCAACCGGCCGATCGATCCGTACACGGTGCAGCTGCTCAACGCCGTCCCGCACCTCGGCTCGGTGACCAACGCCGACGAGCTGGAGACCCTCGGGAAGCTGGACGAGGCCGTCGGCGCGCCGGACGAGGTCGGTATCCCCACCCTGGTCAAGGACCGCCCGAAGCAGGTCGAGAACGGCCCGGAGTCGGTCGAGGACCGTCCGGAGCCGCCGTCGGAGCCCGTGGTGCATCGGGCCGGACTTGCCGAGGGTGTCGAGCCGATCGTCGAGCTGTCGGACATCGCGATCGAGTACCCGAAGCGCGGGCGCACGCCCGCCTTCCGGGCCGTGGAGGATCTGACGCTGCAGCTCGGTCGGGGCGAGGTGATGGGCCTGGTCGGCGAGTCCGGCTCCGGCAAGACCACCATCGGCCGCGCTTTGGTCGGCCTGCTGCCGATCGTGCAGGGCACGGCCAGCGTCGTCGGGTCGTCCCTGGTGGGCGTCAACACCAAGGATCTGCGGGCACTACGCCGCGACGTGAGTTTCGTCTTCCAGGACCCGGGCTCGTCGCTCAATCCGCGGTTGCCGATCGGTGAGTCGATCGGCGAGCCGCTGCTGCTGCACGGCGAGGCCAAGGGGGCCGCGCTGAGCAAGCGGGTCGAGGAGTTGCTGGACCGGGTGCAGCTGCCCCGCTCGATGCGCAATCGCTACCCGCACGAGCTGTCCGGTGGCCAGCGACAACGCGTCGGGATCGCCCGCGCACTCGCCCTCGAACCGAAGCTGCTGATCGCCGACGAGCCGACCTCGGCCCTCGACGTCTCGGTGCAGGCCAAGGTGCTGGATCTGTTCCAGGAACTGCAGCAGGAGAAGGGCTTCGCCTGCCTGTTCATCTCGCACGACCTCGCAGTGGTGGAGATCCTTTCGCGGCGGATCGCCGTCATGCACCACGGGCACCTGGTCGAGTTGGGCACCCGGGAGCAGATCCTCAACGACCCTCAGCAGGCGTACACCAAGCGGTTGATCGCCGCCGTTCCGGTGCCGGATCCCGACGAGCAACGCCGTAGGCGGATCGAGCGCGACGCCATCCTGGCCGCCGGAATCGGGCTCGACGACCTGGACGCCACACAGGGTGTGATCGCGGACATGACCGAGCAGGAAGCGCTCGCGAAGGCAAAGGACACCCAGGTACAACAGGGCCCGACCGCCAACCTCGGAGGTGTCTGAGCCCGGTCCGCACCGGGCTTAGTGATCTCGCCCGTCAGTTCTTCGGGGGTTCTGGTCCAGGTTCAGGCGGTGGGATCGTCCCGTTCACCGAACTGGTCGAACAGGGGATGACCCAGGAACCCGACACAACACCGACCCAGCCAACGACTAATCGTCGGGCGCGGCGTCAGACCAGGCTCGGGTGTCGATGGTCGGCCCGCCCGAACTGCTGCCGCGGTGATCGTCGGTGGAGAACTTTTCCGATCCCGAACATTTCACGGGGTCAGTTGCTGAAAGTGTTTGTTGGGCGGCACTTTCGTAGCTGAAAGTGACTGTCGGTGGGTGGTTGTAGCTTTCTTGTATGGGGAAGGTGCGGGTGGCGACCGGGGGTCGGGCGGGGGAGTTGATCGATGAGTTGCGGGCGCAAGATGCGGCGGTCAGTCGAGCGCAGGCGCGGCGGGCCGAGTTGATGGTGGAGTTCGCCGAGACCCGAAAAGCCTGTGATCACCGGGATATCGCGGATCGGCGTGCGCGGGGCGAGGACCCTCGATTCAAGGCCGGTGAGTTCGCCGGATTGGAGATCAGTCTGGCGGTCAAGACCTCGAAATTCGCTGCGCAACGGATCGTGGCGATGACCAGGCGGGTGCAGGCGGAGTGCCCAGATGCCTGGGACGCGTGGGTCGCGGGCGACATCGATCAGGAACGGGTGCTCCGGATCAATCGGGCGTTGCGGCGTCTGGTGCATGACTCGTCGAAGCAGTTGTTGAATTCATTGGTCGTGGAGGTAGCTGTCGGCCAGACGCCGGAGTTGTTGGGGCGCTGGTTGAATCAGTTCATCGCCCGGTTCGAGCCCGAGGAACAGGATGAGCGTCTGCGCAGGTCGATGGACGACCGTTACGCCTCGGTGCGGCCGGATGTCGATGGGATGAGTTTTCTCAGTTGCATGATGTCGGCGGTGGATGCGGCGGCGATCGACAGGATTCTGTCGTCGCTGGCGGCGGCCGCGTCGCCGGGCGATCTGCGGACGATGCGGCAACGTCGGTCAGACGCGTTGGTGGACATGCTGTGTGGCCGGATCAGCAATGGTTGTCATGTGGTGTGGGACGCCAATGACGATCGCGATGATCACCTCGACACAGATCGTGATGATCCGCCAGGTTCAGACGACCCAACCGCGCCGAGCAACTTGTCGCCGATCGACGCCGCCCTTGGAACGCGTGCGGCCGACACCGATTCGAACGACATCACTCCGAACGCACCGTTCGAGCTGACACCTGCCCGAGCGCGCCGCACCGAGCGGCTCTTCCCTGAAGGACTCTGAGCTGGCGCCATCCGACGATCCCGCAGCCGCGACGTCGCAGCCTGGCGAAGACAAGCCGAATGAGCATGAAAATCGACGGCCTGAGAACGACTGGCAAACGATCGGCTGGCATCCGGATGACGTGAACGAAGATGATCAGCTTCCGGACGACTCAGCTCCGGATAACGAGCTCCCGGGTGACGGGGAGTTCAGCGAAACCGATTGGGACGCTGGGGATTGGGACTTACCGGCTGCGGCCTTCCGAGCGGATCCGCGGTGGTCGGGATCAGCGGATCCACCCGAACCCCCATGGCCGCTGGGTCGGGGTCGGACCGGAAGTGGCTCCTGGCGGATCACGCCGTGCCCTGGTGGGCATGAGGTCCGGCCGGCGCCGGTGGTGATCGGCGTGGTGGTGTCGATCCAGTCGCTGGCCGGAGCAACGAACACCCCCGGGCAGTTGATGGACCGATCCGCGATGGTGCCCGCCGGCACGATCCGGGACATGGCGCAGCAACCGGGCACGCTGTTCTACCGACTGCTCACCGACGAGCAGGGCAACCTGCTCGACGTGACCGAGATGGGCCGCTTCCCGTCCCGCAAGCTCGGCATGGCGGTCAAGTTCAGGGACGGCACCTGCAGCGGACCGACCTGCACGAAACCGGCGGCGGACTGCGACCTCGACCACCTGGTGCCCGCGCCGAACGGTCCGACGACCGCCTCGAACCTGAACGACAAATGCCGGCACGACCACCGAGCCAAGACCCACGCCGGGCACCGCTCGTCGCGCACCGGGGAGCACGCCTCCAGCTGGACCACACCCACCGGCCATCGCTACCTCACCGCGGACCCACCGCTACCGGTAGAAGCCTGGCCGCCACACGATCAGCACCGGGTGATGTCCGCTGATATCTCGCGGCTGCCCCAACAAACCTGGTCCGATCAGGAGCTCGGGTCCAGGGCAAATGAGCCGATGGCGATCTCGCCTGCCGGCACATAGGTTCCGATGAAGACACCAGTGGTGGAGATGGTGCTGTCGATCAGGGTCAGCCCGGCGGGAATGCCGTGCACACTCAGTTCCGGCCGCGATTGATGAACCCACCGCTGTCGTCCTCGCCCGGCTCCGCCGGCGCCCCCGCGTCACGCCGTCGAAGTCATCAATGTGCTCACGATCAGCCTTCGCGCGTCGGATTGTCGGAATGCCTATCGGGTATCCAGCCCCCAGGCACAACCCCGCGCCGCCTGACCCCTGAAGAACATACGGGCGAGACCACTTAGGCTCGAAGTCGTGTCCCGCAGCCTGCTCGCCGTCCACGCGCATCCCGACGACGAGTCGTTGACGATGGCCGGCACGCTGGCGTCCGCCGTGGCCGCCGGCGCGGACGTGACGTTGGTCACGGCCACCCTCGGCGAGCAGGGCGAGGTGATCGGGGACGACCTCCAGGGCCTGGTGGCCGACCGCGCCGATCAGCTCGGGGGATATCGGCTGACCGAGCTGCGCGCGGCCTGCGCAGCGCTCGGCATCACCGACCAACGGCTGCTCGGGGGGATCGGCACCTTCCGCGATTCCGGGATGGTCGGAACGCCGTCCGCCGAACACCCGCACGCCTTCGTCCGGGCCGCGGCCGGAGGCCGCGACCACGATCGGGCGGTCGCCGCGCTGGTCGAGGTGATCGACGAGACCGAACCCGCCGTGTTGCTCACCTACGACGCCGATGGTGGGTACGGGCATCCCGATCATGTTGCGGCCCATCAGGTTGCGCTGGCAGCGGCGGCAAACGCGCGGTGGCGGATCCCGCGGGTGCTGGCCGTGATTAGGCCGTCGACGGCGACCTTGGCGTCGTTCGCTTCGTTCACCGGACCGGCCGACCATCTGCGGGCGGAGGCCGCCGATGTGGGTTCCCTCGCCGCCGACGACCTGGTCGCAGTGGCGGTTCCGACCGCCCCGGTCGCGCAGGCGCGGGAGCGGGCACTGAGGGCCCATGGCACTCAGGTGGAGCTGCTGCCGGGCGGCTTCGCGCTGTCCAATCGGATCGCGCAACCGCTCCCGGACACCGAGTACTTCCGGCTGCTGGTCGGTGAGCCACCGCCCCGGCAGGCGAACGGCGCACCGGCCGGCGACGTCTTCGCGGGGCTCGGGTGACCACGGCCCCGATCGGCGCGGCAGCAGAACCCGGCGCGCCGGAGAACCCGCCCGGGGTGGCCGCCGAGACGACCATCGCAGCCGACAACTGGACGTCGGGCGAAAAGCCTGTCGACGCTGGTGGGCCGGCGAGCGGTGGACCAGCGGCTGTGGGAACGGTCGTCGACTGGCTGTTGGTGGCCCTGATCACCCTGCTGGCGGCCGGCGCGGCGGTGTTGGGGCTGGCGTTCCTGCCGATGCACATCGGCGCCGTTCCGTTCCCGATCAGTGCCCTGCTCGGCGTCGGCGCGATGATCCTCGGGCCCCGCGCGGCGTACCGGCTGACCGGATCGGTGCTGGCCGCCGTGCTACCGGTTGCCGCCTGGTTCGCGGTCTCGGTGTGGCTGGTGCTCAGCCGGAACACCATGATGCCCGGGCTGCCGTTGACCGTGATCGACGGTCAGTGGCGGGTGATGGTGCTGCTCGGCCTGGGATCGCTGGCCGCGGCGGCCACCCTGGGGCTGATCTGGGGTGACCGGCTCCGGGACCGGCTCGCCGCGGAGCGCGCCGCGGCGCAGGCCCGGGACGACGAAGCGGAAGACGCCCCGCCGGCCGGTGTCGAACCCGCCTGAGTTCAACACAGACCCGCGCGCGGGTGATACTTGTCAGTGCCCTGTCCGCCGCCACCATGGCGTGCCGACCCAAGTGTGGAGAACCGACGTGACCTATGTGATCGCCGAGCCGTGTGTGGACCTTCTTGACCGTGCCTGCGTCGAGGAATGTCCCGTCGACTGCATCTACGAAGGCGGTCGGATGCTCTATATCCACCCCGACGAATGTGTCGACTGCGGCGCCTGCGAGCCGGTCTGTCCGGTCGAGGCCATCTTCTACGAGGACGATGTGCCGGCCGAGTGGGCCGACTACACCCGGGCCAACGTCGACTTCTTCGACGATCTCGGGTCGCCGGGCGGTGCGTCCAAAACCGGCAAGCTGAGCAAGGACGACCCGGCGATCGCCGCCCTTCCGCCGATGGGGGAGGGGAACTGACTCCGCAACCGACGGCACCGGTCACCCAGCTGCCCGACTTCCCGTGGGACAGCCTGCTGCCCGCGCGGACGGTGGCGGCCGCGCATCCGGAGGGTCTGGTCGACCTTTCCGTGGGTACTCCCGTCGACCGGGTGCCACTGCCGGTGCGGACCGCACTCGGTGATGCCTCGGAGTCGCCCGGTTACCCGATGGTGCACGGCACCGTCGCGGTGCGTCGGGCCTACAGCGAATGGCTCGGTCGTGCGCACGGGGTACCCGATCTCGATCCGGTCAACGTGCTGCCGACGATCGGGTCCAAGGAACTGGTGGCTTCGCTGCCGACGCAGCTCGGGCTGCGCGCGGGCGACGTGGTGGTCATCCCGGAACTCGCGTACCCGACCTACGAGATCGGCGCAATCATGGCCGGTGCGACTGCTGTGCGGTCCGACTCGCTCACTGCACTCGGGCCGGAGCGGATCTCGCTGATCTGGATCAACTCCCCGTCCAACCCGACCGGACGGGTGCTGCCCCCCGAGCACCTGGCCAAGATCGTCACCTGGGCCAGGTCGCGGGGCGCGATCGTGGCCTCCGACGAGTGCTACATCGACCTGGGCTGGGAATCGACGCCGATGTCGATCCTGCATCCGGACGTCTGCCGCGGCGACCACACGGGGCTGCTGGCGGTGCATTCACTGTCCAAGAGATCCAACATGGCCGGATACCGCGCGGGTTTCGTGTCCGGTGACCCGGCTCTGGTGGCGTCGCTGGTCGCCGTGCGCCGGCATCTGGGCGCGATGGTGCCGGGCCCCGTCCAGGCGGCGGCGCGGGCGGCGCTGGACGACGACGGCCATGTGCTCGCCCAGCGCAGCCGGTACGGCCATCGCCGCGAGCTGTTGCGGGACGCGCTGGACAGCGCGGGATTTCAGATCACCCACTCCGAAGCCGGGCTGTACCTCTGGTGCACGCGCGGCGAGCCCGCCATGCGGTCGGTGGACTGGTGTGCCGAACAGGGCATCCTCGTCGCGCCGGGGACCGTGTACGGGCCGGCCGGCGCCAATCATGTCCGGGTCGCGTTGACCGCATCGGACGAGCGGGTCAAGTCGGCCGCGAGCCGGCTGGAAAACGCCCGCGCCCGCCGGCGGTGAGGCGATGACGAGCACCGGCGACCGGCCCGATGCCGCCGGTGCAGGGGTGCCGCCCACCCCGGACGCCGACGACAAGGACTGGACCTGGGTGCTGCAGCAGCCCTGCGCCGAGTGCGGATTCGACGCAGAGTTGCTGGAACGGGGCCAGATCGCCGAGGTCGTCCGCCGGACAGCCGTGGTCTGGCAGGAGGTGCTCGCCGACCCGGACGTGCGCCGAAGGCCGTCGCCGACGGTGTGGTCGCCGCTCGAGTACGCAGCGCACTGCCGCGATGTGTACGAACTCTTCGGCGCCCGGGTGCGGCTGATGCTGCACAGTGCCGACCCGCAGTTCGCCAATTGGGACCAGGACGTCACCGCCCTGGAAAAACGCTACTGGGAGGGCGAACCCGACGTCGTCGCCAGTGAGTTGACGGCGTGGGCCGAGTCAGCTGCCGAGATCTTCGACGCCGTGGGCGACGATGAGTGGGTCAGGACCGGGCGTCGCAGCAACGGCTCGATCTTCACCGTCGAGACCCTCGGCAAGTACTTCGTGCACGATCTCGTCCACCATCTGCACGACGTCGGTCGGCCGCTAATCCCGAACGGCAATTGACCCGCGGACGTCACTGGGGTGGTGGCTCGGCGGCAGCCAGCAGGATCTCGCTGACCGCCGATTCCAGCGGACGATCCAGACCGAGGGCCTGCAGATGCGACATCCGTACCGACAGCGGTCGATCGGACGTCGCAAGGGCGTAGATGTCCTTCTTCGTCTCGAACTCGATCTGCGCCCGGTCCAGCAGCGTGAAGATCCGTCCGGCGACGTCGTTCGGCAACGGGGCCGGTTCCGGCCCGACGCTCACCCGTAGCGTGCGGGTCGGCGTGATGTCGTCGACCGTCACACTGACCCGCCCGGTCTCCGTCGTGGTCGTTCCCGTTCCGCGGGCGTCGTCGATGAGGACGGAGATCCGGTCGGCCACGGCGGGATCCGTTCCGACGAAGGTGATCCGCCAGCTCCGCAGTTCGGGCAGGCATGCTGTCGCACCCGTAGTCGGGCCGACGGTCACCGATCCGGACGCCTGATCGAACGAGATCGGGGTCCGGGCAACAGTTTCTTCGTCAAGACCGGAACCGGTGCCGTCGTCCTCGATCATCTCGAACGACCCGTCGGCACCGATCACCACCAGGACCTCGAGCGCGGCAGGGTTGTCGGTGGCGTTGCCCGGGATCAGCTCTGCGGTGAGCGGAACGATGGCACCGGCACCGGCCAGCACCGGGATCGAAGACAGCTCGCGGTGCATCACCACGGACCGCCCACCGGTGTACCGCAGACCGTTGAGCAGATCGACCCAGTCACCGTCCGGCAGCCAGGCGCGGACGCTGCCGACTTGCACGCCTTGATCTCTCGGCACGGTGATCGGTGCGATCAGCAACTCGGTGCCGAACATGAACTGGTTCGGAACCTGGTAGGAGTCGCGCTCGGTGGGGTGCGACCAGTACATCGGCTGGACCAGCGGCTCACCGGCGGCGGCCCGATGATTCATCGTGTGCAGGTACGGCACCAGCCGGTGCCGCAGCCGCAGGAACTCGGTCATCACGGCGCGGGCCTCCGGCCCGAATCGCCACGGCTCCTTGGTGTTGAACGGACTGAGGCTGGAATGCAGGCGCAGGATGGGGGAGAAGACGCCGAGCTGGACCCAGCGGGTGGCGAGTTCGTCGTCCTTTCCGCCGAACATGTGGCCGCCGATGTCGTGGCTCCACCAGCCGTAGCCGATGTTCGACGCCGTTGCGGTGAAGTACGGCTGGAAATCCAGCGAGGCCCAGGTGATCAGCGCGTCACCGGAGAACCCGACCGGGTAACGATGGCTGCCGGGACCCGCGTAACGGGAGAACGTCAAGGGCCGCTTGCCGTCCCGGGCATTGTCCAGGAAGTGGAAATGGTTCAGCATCCACAACGGGTCGATCCCGGCCACCCTGGAGTGCGGGCCCGATTGCCAGTCGATCCACCAGAAGTCGACGCCGGTCCGCTCCAGCGAGCGGTGCAGGATCTCGAAATAGGCGGTGAGGAACTCGGGATCGGTGACGTCGAAGGCAATCGGATCGCCCGACGCCGGGTCCCGACCCAGAGCCTTTGCCATCTGCGGGTAGACGTCCTCGAAGGCTCGGACGCCATCGGCCGGGTGCACGTTCAACGTCACCCGCAGACCCTTGTCGTGCAACCACTGCAGGAACCCGGCGGGATCCGGGAACAGCTCGGTGTTCCAGCTGTAGCCGGTCCAGCCGCTGCCGTACTGCGGATCGACATCGACCAGGTGCCAGTCCATGTCGAGCACACTGACCGAGAACGGGATGCCTTCGTCGGCGAACCTGGTGATCAGCTCGACGTATTCGTCGGCGGTGTAGCGGTGGTAGCGGCTCCACCAGTTGCCCAGCGCGAACCGGGGGAGCACCGGGGTCGGCCCGGAGACCGCGTAGAACGCCTTGATCGCATCCCGGTGGTCCAACCCGAATCCGAAGAAGTACAGGTCGGTCCGGGCGCCGTCACGGGGCGCCACCCAGCCGTCGTCGGTGAGCACCAGGGTGCGGGAATCGTCCAGGACGGCGAAGCCCCAGCCGGACACCACCCCTGGTTCCAGCGGTACCGCGCCGTCGGCCATGTCCAACGTGCGGGCGGTGCCGCGCAGGTCGTCCGGAGTGTCGCCGTAGCGCCAGATGCTGTGATACGAGCTGACATTGCCCCGCACCTGGATGCTCAGGCCGCTGGTCGAGAACGGGCCCCGGTCGTACACCAGATGCACCCGGTCGGTGACGATCTCCAGGTGGTGGTCGGTCTCGATCAACCGGAACGACGGCACGGGCAGATCGCGAAACAGGGCGAAAGCACTTGCCCTGTCCTCGAACACGCCGTCGGGGGAGTACTCCAGGCGCAGCAGGCCACTGGTGAGCACAGTGATCCGGAACAGATCGCCCTGGACAACGGCGGCCGGGTCGGCCTGCGGTCGGGTCGTGATGCGATAGTCGGGTTTCACTAATGATCAGCCGGCAAAGGCCTTGCGGCCGGCCGCTTCCGCCTTTTTCCAGGCGGCCGGGTAGGCCGCCCGTGCGGCGATCCGGCGTTCGTGGCAGCCCTGGATCACCCGGCCGGCGGCGATCCCGGCTCGGGCATCACCCGATTCCTCCACCAGCTCGCGGAGTTTGTCCTCCAGCACGCAGGCGTCCTGGTGGTTGCCGAGCACCTCCTGAAAGGCGGCCAGGGCGGCCAGGAAATCGCTGACAGCACCCTTGTCGTGCAACAGTTCTGCCGCGTAGCGGGCACGCTTGCCGTAGATCCGCAATTCGTGCAGCTCGTCGTTCGGTGGGTTCTTGCCGAACGTCCGGTGCAATTTGCGGTGGGCCTTGTCGAGCACCCACCATTCGTCGGCGGCCAACTCGTGCAGATCGGCCCAGGGATCGGCCACCGGCGGCTGCAGCGCGGCGGCCTCCAGCTCGGCCAGCAGCTCCTGGTACGAGGGATCGTCCAACTCGCTGATCAGCCGGTCGCGGCCGGCGATCCGCTCGGTGTCCAGCCTGGTGATCAGATGTTCCAGTGCACCGGTGTCCGGGTCGCCCAACAGGCCGGCCTCGATGTGCAGCTGGTGGATCATCACGTCGTTGTCGCGGATCACGCCGAGGGTGCCGGCCAGCTCGCGCACGTCCGCCCGCAACCGGTCGGTGGCGACCCGGTCGAGAGCCGGTCGGGCGGCCTTGAGGTAGGCGCGGACCCGGCGGGTGGCGACCCGCATCTTGTGCACGTCCTCGATGTCACCGCCGCGGCGACTGCCGTCCTCGTGCGCCTTGATGTCGGCGATGGCCTTGCCCAGCACCGGCCCGATGGTGTCGGCGATCTCGGTCGGGATCAGCCCCGGTCGACGTGGAGCCGGGATCGGCGGGGCCAGCACCTGGTGCTCTCGTACCTCGTCACCGTCCGGTTCGTCCGGAGCCGCCTGGGTCGCGACCGGGATGGCGGGCCGGGTCCCGCTCTCGGGTTGCGCGCTGCCGTTGGGTTGGGCCTTGCCGTTCGCCTTGGCGCGCTTGCCGGAACCGTTTCGCGGCGGTTCGTGCAGTGCCTGTTCGGAGTAGATGTCCTGGTGGACGACCGGCGCCGGCCGCGGGCTGGCTCGACCTCGAGTTCTCGTGGGCACGGATCAAGTATCCCGCACCGACCTGCCGGTCAGGGCGGGACCCGCCGCTGTCCATGCGCCCGCACGGTGTTGCCCGGCGGATCGGAGGCGACCGATCCGCCTGATCAGTGCGTGTGCAGGGCGGTGTTCAGCCCACCCCAGCTGCCCGAGCGCGGAACCGCCTCCACCCCGCCGGTCAACGAGTTCCTGCGGAACAACAATCCGGCGGTCCCGGACAGCTCCCTTGCCTTGACGACCTGCTCCTGTCCGTCGGCCTTGAGGGTGAGTTTGGTGCCGGCCGTCAGGTACAGCCCGGCCTCGACGACACAATCGTCACCCAGCGAAATGCCGACCCCGGAGTTCGCGCCCAGCAGGCACCCGGCGCCGATCGTCACCTGTTCCTTGCCGCCGCCGGACAGCGTGCCCATGATCGATGCGCCGCCGCCGATGTCGCTGCCGTCGCCGACGATCACGCCCTGCGAGATCCGGCCCTCGACCATCGAGGTGCCCACCGTGCCGGCGTTGTAGTTGCAGAAGCCCTCGTGCATGACCGTGGTGCCGGCGGCCAGATGGGCCCCGAGTCGGACCCGGTCGGCATGCGCGATCCGGACGCCGGACGGGACGACGTAGTCCGTCATCCGCGGGAACTTGTCGACCCCGAAGACCGACAGCCGGATGCCGGCCGTCACCGCCTCCAGCCGCACCCGCTCGACGTCGTCCGCCGGGACCGGGCCGAGTGAAGTCCAGGCGTTGTTGGGCAGCAGGCCGAAGATGCCGTCCAGGTTGATGGACCGTGGCCGGACCAGTCGCGCGGAGAGCAGATGCAGCCGCAGGTAGGCGTCCGCGGTGTCGACAGGGGCATCGGCCAGCGAGGCGATGCGCCCCTGGACGATCCGCAGCTGCACTCCACGGATGTCATCGGTTCGCTCGGTGAGCCGCAGTTCCGGCTGCTCGCGATACGGCGCATCGGATGAGAACAGTGCCGGTGACGGGTACCAGACATCGAGCACGGTGCCGTCCGGGGTGACGGTCGACAGCCCGGTGCCGTACGCGCCGTCGGTGATCAGTTCGCTCATCGGTCTCTCCTCGGTCGCAAAGGAGCCTATCGGGGGTCGCCGATCCGCTCGGCCGGCCCACGTCAGGCGCCGGCGGCGCCCGAGGTCCGCTCAATCGGCCGAGGGACGCAGGTCGGCCTCGTCGACGTTGATCATCTTGGGCTCCTCCTCGAAGAACACGACCAGCTTGGAGCCGCGGTCCTCGGCGACGGTGCCCTCGGTGCCGGCCAGCACCTGGATGCCCTGGGTGGAGTCGATGTCCCTGGCGGCCACCACCCGGTCACCGTGCTCCAGCTGCTGTGCGGAATCGTCGCCGGCCCCACTGAGGTCGGCGGCAACGTCGTCGAGGCGCACCCAGCTGCCGGCCTCCGCCGATCGGATCAATGCCCCGATGATGTGCAGGGTGCTCAGCGCGTCCTCGATCGGCCAGGTCCGGACCGGCTCGCCCAGCAGGAAGCGGGAGAACCGCTCGGCCTGCAGGGTGTACTGGTTGACCGGTTCGAAGGTGATGGTCGAGGACGGGACGGCGCCGTAACTGGTGGCGTCGCCGATCAGCAGGTGGCACTCGGTCGCCTTCGCGTGTGCCAGGGGGTAGTCCAGGCGCAGCCAGCCGGTGGAACCGAGAACGGACAGCAACTGGTGGCTGCCGCGGCCGGCCGGCCCGGATCGGATGGAGACGGTGATCGCGGCATGCGCCCCGCCGTAGTCGAGGATCGCGGTGGACAGTCGATCGACACCGGTGTCCGGGTCGCGGTCGACGGCCGCGATCACCCGGTCGGGTTCCCGGCCGAAGATCATCCGACAGGCACTGATCACGTAGCCGCCCATGTCGTACAACGAGCCGCCGCCGAGCTCGGGACTGTTCCTGATGTCGTTCGGATCGAGGAACTGCATGGCCATCGTCAGGTGGGCCGATCGGACCTCGCCGATGGTGCCATCGGCCAGCACGTCCTCGACCACGGACCACTGCGGATGGTTGCGGTAGACGTAGGCCTCCTCGATGTGCCGGCCGGTGCGATCCCGGACCTCTCGGACGCGGTCGATCTCGGCGGTCGTCAGGCACAGCGGCTTCTCGCACAACACGTGCTTGCCCGCCTCCATCGCCCTGATCGACCACAGCGCGTGCAACTGGTTCGGCAGCGGCAGATAGACGGCGTCGATGTCCGGGTCGGCGAGCAACTCCTCGTAGGAGCCATAGGGTCGTTCGATGCCGAATTCGGCGCACCACTCGGTGGCCGTGGACAGCGTGCGCGAGGCAACAGCGGTGAGCTCGACGCTCGGTGCCAGGGCCATCGCGGGCAGCACGCGGGTGCGGGCGATGTTCGCGGCGCCGAGAATTCCCCACCGAATCTTCGTCATGTCTGCATGTCCTATGTCCGGGTCGGCCGTGGTGCCACTGTTTGCCGCGCAGTCCCGTCCAGTGGAGCCCGCAGGGGGTCGATTACCACTCGAGCGGGCTGTTGGTGAACGACGTCCCGCGGCTGTGGAGAAGTCAGTCGTGCCGCACCCCGGTCCGGTGATGTAGCAGGGGGCTGTCCACAACCCCACCGGTGCCCTATCCAGGCTTGGACCAGGAGAGAAACAGTGCGTGCATGACCGCTCCCTCTCCCGCACCTCCCTCTCCCGCACCGCTGCTGCGCCGTGCAGATCTTTTGTCCCAAGGCCTTTCGGACAATCGCATTCGCCGCGCCCTGTGCTCCGGCGAGCTGACCAGCATCGTGCCGGGGGTGTACCTGCGCACCGCAGACATCGATGAACTCGATCCGGTGGCCAGACACCGGGCCGCAGTGTGCGCGGTGACACCTTTGTTGGTCGGAGATCCGGTGGTCAGTCACCTGTCGGCGGCAGTGCTGCTCGGGCTGGTCGCGGCATCGGGCAGCGCGGCCGGCCTGTTCCCGGCGCCGGTGCACGTCACCAGGGCGGGACCGACGAAATCCCGTCGCGGGCAGTTGGTGCAGGTGCATCGCGCCAGATTGACGCCGGCGGAGGTGGCCCGGCCGGCAACCGGTCCCACCGTGACGTCGGTGCCGCGGACGGTGCTGGACTGCGCCTTCACGCTGCCGTTCCGCGATGCCGTCGACGTGGCCGACACCGCGCTGTCGACGGGGACAGTCACCGGGGAGGAGCTTGCCGCGCAGCTGGTTCGGCACACCAGGACCCCGGGGATCCGCAGGGCCGCTGCCGTTCTCGACGTGATCGGGGCCGGCTCGTGCTGACCGCGGATGCGCTACGGCTCGACCGTGATCCGTACCTGGGCGGGATCGTCGATCGGTGTCGTGGACACCCATTCGTGATCCGCCCACTGCCGATCCTGCACATCGACCTGCGAGATCTGCATGCCGGTGCCGTGGGCGACCGCCCACGCGGCGAGCGCCCGGCCGGCCGCCGCTGGACCGGTGTCGGGCAACGCGATGTCGACGGTGCCGGTGAGGCCGTCATCGGACACGGCAGCGACAGTGAGCCCGCCGAGCTCGGCCTGCGCGGCGGCGAGCACCTGGGTCAGCGCCGGTTCGGCCTCGTCGGTGCCGGCCGGGGCGGGCCGATTCGGGTGCGCAGCGGTGGGTTCGCGGGCCCCGGCGCCGCAGCCCAGGGCCACAACGTCAGCTCCCGAGAGTCCGGTGACCAGAGTGGTGGCCTGTGGCTCCCATTTCGCGTAGGCGTCAGGAAAACCGGAGTACTGCACGGCCTGTGCCGCATCGGTCAGCGACATGTCTTGCCAGTCGGGCACTTCCAACAACGCATCGTAGAACTTGTTGGACGCGTAGACCGGATCGATGATCTGCTCGGCGGTACCCCACCCCTGGGAGGGACGTTGCTGGAAGAGGCCGACGGAATCCCGGTCACCGTCCGGTCGGTTGCGCAGGCTCGACTCCTGGTAGGCCGTCGCCACCGCGATGATCCTGCCCTGCTCGGAGATTCCCCGGGAGAGGCCGACCGCATTGATCGTGGAGGCGTGCTGCAGCTGGACGACGGTGAGTTCGACGGTGGGCGACGACGACTGGCCGGTTGTTGTTCCCGGCACGGTGCACTCCGGTCCGGACAGGAACGCGGGCCGCCACAGCAACAGCCCAGCGGCAACCGCAGCCACCAGCACCACCACCAGACCCAGCACGGTGAGGCTGATCTTGACCGACTTGCGCACGCCAACGACGGTACTGTGCGCTTCGTGTCCGCCACCCACGAAACGACTGCGCCCGCTCCGATCGTCCTCGACCTGCGGTCCGATCCGGCCGAGCTGACCGCGGCGCTGGTCGACATCGCCTCGGTGTCCGGATCCGAGGGGCCGATCGCCGACGCCGTCGAGGCGGCGCTACGGGAACTGCCGAACTATCAGGTGGAGCGGGTCGGGAATTCGGTCCTGGCCAGGACGAACCTCGGCCGTCCGACCAGGGTGCTGCTCGCCGGGCACATCGACACCGTGCCGATCGCCGACAACGTGCCCTCCCGGCGGGACGGGGACACCCTGCACGGCTGCGGCACCACCGACATGAAGTCCGGTGACGCGATGCTGTTGCACCTCGCCGCGACCATCGACAGTCCCAGTCGCGACCTGACTTTCGTGTTCTACGACTGCGAGGAGATCGAATACGAGCGCAACGGGCTCACCCGGCTCCAGGCCGAGTACCCGGAATGGCTGGCCGCCGACCTCGCGATCCTGGGCGAGCCGACCAATGGGCAGGTCGAGGCCGGATGTCAGGGCACGGCAGCGGTAGCCATCACCATTCGCGGCCGGCGTGCGCATTCCGCGAGAGGGTGGCTGGGCGACAACGCGATCCACCGCTCCGCCGCCATCCTGGATCGGCTCGCCGCGTTCGATGCACGGATCGTGGACATCGACGGCTGCGAGTACCACGAGGGGCTGAACGCGGTCGCCATCACCGGCGGGGTGGCCTCCAACGTCATTCCCGACGAGTGCGTGATCCGGGTGAACTTCCGCTTCGCTCCCGACCGCAGCCCGCAGAACGCCATCGCGGTGCTCCAGGAGTTGTTCTTCGATGTGGAGATGACGGTGCTCGACGTCGCGGCCGGTGCCCTGCCCGGGCTGTCGGCGCCGGCTGCCGCCGAGTTCGTGGTCGCCGCCGGCGGCACTGCAAAGGCGAAGTTCGGCTGGACCGATGTGTCGAGGTTCGCCGCATTGGGCATCCCCGCGGTGAACTACGGTCCCGGCGACCCTGCGCTGGCCCACACCAGGGAGGAATGGGTCTCGATGACCCAGATCCGGGAGATGACCGAGGTCTTGCGTAGTTTCCTGCGCTGACGGCTGCCGTTCATCAATCATCACCTCAGCGTCACTACTGTGACCGGTGTGACTGAATTCGAAGACCCACCGACCGCACTCCCTGACGGCCAGGTGTCGGAGCGATTCAAGGGACCTGTGCGGCTGCGTGGCGATCAACGCGACCAGACCTCCAGCACCACCGACCAACGGCTGCTCGACTCACGCGGTCCCAGCGACTGGGTGCACACCGACCCCTGGCGGGTACTGCGGATCCAGGCCGAGTTCGTCGAGGGCTTCGGTGCCCTGGCCGGCCTGCCGCGCGCCGTCACGGTGTTCGGCAGCGCCCGGACGAAGCCCGGCACCAAGTTCTACGAAAAGGCCGAGGAGATCGGTGCCGCGCTGGCCGAGGAGGGCTTCGCGGTGATCACCGGTGGTGGTCCCGGGATCATGGAGGCCGCCAACAAGGGTGCCAAGCAGGCCGGCGGGATGTCGGTCGGGCTGGGCATCGAGCTGCCGTTCGAGCAAGGGTTGAACAGGTACGTCGACCTGGGCATCAACTTCCGGTACTTCTTCGCGCGCAAGACGATGTTCGTCAAGTACTCCCAGGCCTACGTCTGCCTGCCCGGCGGCTTCGGCACCCTGGACGAACTGTTCGAGGCGTTGACCCTGGTGCAGACCAAGAAGGTGACCAAGTTCCCGGTGGTGCTGTTCGGGTCCGAGTACTGGGGCGGGCTGGCCGACTGGATCGAACAGACCGTCTGCGACGCCGGCAACATCTCGGCGCCCGATCTCAAGCTGCTGCACGTCACCGATGACGTCGACGACATGGTCCGGGTGGTGCACGACGCCTACGCCGCCTGGGAAGCCGCGCACTGATCGCCCGAGGTGATGTCACCGGCGGCCGCCCACACCCGCCCCGGTGGAAACAAAGTCGCTGCCGGACCGGCCGATGTTCCAGGTTGGCCGATCGGTCGGTGATCAGGGTCGGTGCCGTCGAAGTGAGTGACCCTCAGCCGCGGTCGACACTGTTGATCGGCACCGGCAGGGCCACTGATCCGGGCGTGGGAGGATGGCGCGCGTGTTGCGCTGGCTCACCGCAGGTGAATCTCATGGTCCCGCCCTGGTTGCCGTCCTCGAAGGACTGCCGGCAGGTGTGCCGGTGACCTCGTCCGACATCGCCACCCAGCTCGCCCGCCGCCGGCTCGGCTACGGCCGGGGAGCTCGGATGAAGTTCGAGCAGGACCAGGTCACGCTGCTCGGCGGCGTCCGGCACGGGGTGTCGATGGGCGGGCCGTTCGCCGTGCAGATCGGCAACACCGAATGGCCGAAGTGGGAGCAGATCATGGCTCCCGACCCGCCGGACGACGCCACCGCCGACGCCCTGAAGTCGATGGCCCGCAACGCCCCGCTGACCAGGCCCCGGCCGGGTCACGCCGACCTCGCCGGAATGCAGAAGTACGGCTTCGAAGACGCCCGCCCGGTGTTGGAGCGGGCCTCCGCCCGGGAGACGGCTGCCCGGGTCGCCCTCGGCACCGTCGCCCAGCAGTTCCTGCGTGCCGTCCTCGGTGCCGAGGTCGTCTCACACGTGGTGTCGATCGGTGAAGGTGACGCCGTCGACGGACCACTGCCGACCCCGGACGACCGGGACGCCATCGACGCCTCGCCGGTGCGCGCGCTGCACCCCGACTCGCAGGCCGCGATGATCGAGGAGATCGAGGCCGCGAAGGCCGACGGCGACACCCTCGGCGGCGTGGTCGAGGTGCTGGTCTACGGACTGCCGCCGGGACTCGGCTCGTTCGTGCACATGGATCGCAAACTCGATTCCCGGCTGGCCGCCGCGCTGATGGGCATCCAGGCGATCAAGGGCGTCGAGGTCGGCGACGGGTTCGCCACCGCCCGCAGGCGCGGCTCCAAGGCCCACGACGAGATCGACCCACGCCATCCGGGGGTCACCCGCCGGTCGAACCGGGCCGGCGGGATCGAAGGCGGGATGACCAACGGCGAGGTGCTGCGCGTCCGGGCCGCCATGAAGCCGATTTCCACCGTGCCGCGTGCGTTGGCCACCCTGGACATCGCCACCGGCGAGGAGGCGGTGGCGATCCACCAGCGCAGCGACGTCTGCGCGGTGCCGGCGGCCGGGGTGGTTGCCGAGGCCATGGTGGCCCTCGTCGTCGCCGACGCGGTGACCGAGAAGTTCGGCGGTGACTCGGTTCCCGAGGTTCGCCGGAACGTGCAGGCCTACCTGGCGACGCTGGCCGACACCTTGCCGATCGGTGCGGATCGGGTGACGCAGGACGACTCGTCGGTGCTCCCGACGGTGCAGGCTCGATGACCCCGGTGGTGGTGCTGGTCGGTCCACCGGGTTCGGGCAAGACCTCGGTGGGTGGGGCGCTGGCGAGGATCACCGGTCACCGGTTGCGAGACACCGACTCCGACATCGAGGCGACGGCCGGCCGGCCGATCCCGGACATCTTCGTCACCGACGGTGAGCCGGTCTTCCGGGCGATGGAGCGAACGGCGGTGGCGACCGCACTGGCCGAACACGACGGCATCCTGGCGCTCGGTGGTGGATCGATCCTCGCCGAAGAGACCAGGTCCGCCCTCGTCGGGCACTCCGTTGTCTTCCTCGGCCTGACCATGCCGACCGGGGTCAGGAGAACCGGGCTGGCCTCGAACCGCCCACTGCTCACCGGGGTGAACCCGCGGGCGACCTACAAGGCGATGCTCGCCGCCCGGCTGCCGCTCTACAACGAGGTGGCGACGATCGTGGTGCAGACCGATGAACTGTCCGTCGACGAGGTCGCCGCCGTGATCGTCGACAAGCTGGGCCTGACATGAGCAGTCACGACATCAGCATTCACGACGCGGGCGCCGATCCCACCGCCGTGGCGAGCCGACCGCGCCGGTGACGGTGCGGGTGGCCTCCGCCGCTCCGTACGACGTGGTGATCGGACGCGGGCTGCTCGACGAGCTGGTTGCCGCCGCCGTGGCCACCGGTGCCTCCCGGGCGGCACTGATCCACCCGCCGACGCTGGCGGCGACGGCCGAGGTGATCCGCGAAGCCGTCTCCGACGCCGGGATCGACGCCCAGCTGCTCCAGGTGCCGGACGCCGAGGAGGCCAAGAACCAGACGGTGCTCGGGTTCTGCTGGAACGTCTTCGGCCAGATCGGTCTCGATCGACGCGATGTGGTGATCGGTCTCGGCGGCGGCTCGGTGACCGACGTCGCGGGCTTCGCCGCCGCCACCTGGATGCGCGGCGTCAAGGTCATCCAGGTGCCGACCACACTGCTCGGGATGGTGGACGCGGCGGTCGGTGGCAAGACCGGGATCAACACCGAGGCCGGCAAGAACATGGTCGGCGCCTTCTACGAACCGGCCGCGGTGATCGCCGACCTGGCCACCCTGGAAACGCTGCCGTCGCACGAGCTCGTCGCCGGCATGGCCGAGGTGGTCAAGTGCGGGTTCATCGCCGACCCGGAGATCCTGACCATCATCGAGACCGACCCGACCGCGGCGGTGGACCCGACCGGGCGGCAGCTGGCCGAGCTGGTCCGCAGGGCGGTCACCGTGAAGGCCGGTGTGGTGGCCGCCGACCTGAGGGAGTCGGACCTGCGGGAGATCCTGAACTACGGGCACACCATGGCCCACGCGATCGAGAAGCGGGAGCGGTACCGCTGGCGGCATGGCGCCGCGGTGTCCGTCGGCCTGGTCTTCGCCGCCGAGCTGGCGCGGGCGGCCGGCCGGCTCGACGACGAGACCGCCGACCGGCACCTGACCGTGCTGCACACCCTGGGCCTGCCGACCACGTACGACCCCGACGCCCTGACCGAACTGGTGACCATCATGGGATCGGACAAGAAGACCCGGTCGGGCACGCTGCGGTTCGTCGTGCTGGACGCGTTGGCCCGGCCCGGTCGGCTGGTCGGGCCGGACCCGGTCCTGCTGGCCGCCGCCTATTCGGTGGTGGCGGGGCAGAAACCCCGGGTCCGGACCATCGACCTCTGACCGCATCGGCTGGTGCTCGAGCGGCTGGCCGAACGGGGGCTGCTCAGTAGCCGGTGAAGGCGTCCGTCCGGACCTTCTTCGCGTTCAGTGACCGCAGCGCCGCACTGATGTCGCTGACCATCGCCGGCGGGCCGGAGACATAAGCGTGCCGCTCGGCGACGTCCGGCACCCGGTCGGCCAGCACCTCCCGATCGAGCCGGCCGGTCAGCACCTCCCAGCCGTTCGGCAGGTTGCGCGGAGCCCGCGGTGCCACCAGCACCACCCGCAACCCCGACGCCGCCAGCACGTCGACGTACGGCACCTCTTCCGGATCGGAGATCGCGTAGACCAGCACGGCATCGCGCGGAGCTGGGCCGGTGATCGCGGCCAGGTGGGAGATGAAGGGGGTGATCCCGATCCCGCCGGCAACCATCAGCAGCGGCTCGGCCGGATCGCTGGGCAGCAGGAAGTCGCCGCCGACGGTGGTGGCCTGGACCCGGCTGCCCGGCGGGAGTTCGGCGAAGGTCCGCTTGAACGAACTCGAACCCTCGGACGGAATCTTGATCCCGAAGCTGACGGTGCCGGCCGCGCTGTCGGCTGCGGAGATGGAGAACACCCGACGGATGCCGCGGGAATCCGCGCGCCGGTGCGGCACCGTCACCTCCATGTACTGACCCGGCCGGAAGGTGACCGGCTCGTCGGAGGTGAAGACGAACTCCGCCGTCGTCGGCCCCAGCGGACGCTTCTCGCGCAGGGTGAGCCCGATGCCGCGCCGTTGGCCGAGCAGGAACGCCGCCACGTTGCCCAGGACCAGAGCGAGTTCCGGGGAAAGCACGAGAACGCCGCCCACCCCGACGGTCACCAGGTTCGGCAGCGCGAAGAGCACCGCGACACCGGCGGCGACGGCCAACTGCTGGCGGAACAGCGGCGGCAGCGTCAACGGTTCGGTCAGCATGAAGCCGGCGAAGAACACCATCGGGGTCGAGACGAGGGCGTACTCGAGCGCAGCCGTGATGTCGTCACCGGCGCCCAGTCGGAAAGAGATGATCAAGCCCGCAGCGATCGCCAGGAAGAGGCCCACCATCGGGAGCCGGCGGGTGCGGTAGGCGACCAGGAAGCCGAGGACGGCGACCGCCGGCAGCATCCACGCGGTGGCGATCCACCACACCCCGCCGGTCAGACCCAACACCGTCACGAACACCACGCCGATTGCCGCCGGGTTGACGATGTGTCGACCACGGAACGCCAACAGGTACTTCGATGCGGACGCGAATCCAGCGGCCAGTGCCAGGGCGAGCAGTTCCAGCGGCTCGCTGCTCGGCCAGAGCAGGAAGAACAACAGCAACGCAGTGATGATCGTCGACTCGGAGTGCGGATGTACGGCGAACAACACCGCATACAACCGGTTCGACAGATAGGCGGCACCGAGCAGGACGAGCAGGCTGAGGGCGAGATCCTGTGGTGCGTAGGGCAGGGTGCCGACCGCCGAGAGGGCGAAGGCGAGCACCACCAGGGCCGCGAGCGCGAGCACAACGAGCCGGTACATCGTCACCCGACCCAGCTGGCGGTCGAACCGCTGCCGGATCGAGAGCGGTTGGCGGGCAGCAACTGTCGTATCGGTTGAACTCATCTGAACAACTCTCCTTCGAACTGGGGTGACCACTGGGCCGCGCCGGCGGAGGTCACGCGCGCCCAGCGGGCGCCGAAGTCGGATTCGAGGGTGCCGCGGGCCGCGGGCTCGAGGAAGAACAGCGCGGTCGCGAGCCCGTCGGCGACCATCGCGGAGTCGGCGACCACCCAGGTCGCCACCACGTCGCCCACCGGGTCGCCCGACGCCGGATCGACGATGTGGTGAAGGGCCCGGTCGGGCGAGCCCCAGGCGCGCCGGTTCGCGGCCGAGGCCGCCAGGCAGGCGTTGCCCAGCGGCACGACCCCGATCACCTTGCTCGGGTCGGCCGGGTGCTCCATGCCGACTCGCAGGACGTCCGGTCCGCGATGCGCGAGATCCCCGCTGCCGTCGACCACGTATGTCGTGACGCCCATCGAGAGCAGCAGCTCGCCGATGATGTCGACCAGATAGCCCTTGCCGGCGGCGCCGACATCGAGAACGACGGGCCCGGCGGTGTCCAGAGTGTTGCCGTCCCACGTCATCACGGCGTCCCAGTCAGGCGTCGTCGGACGGCCGGGAAGCGCGCTCAGCCGGTACTCGGCGTCGTACCCCAGATGCTCGAGGGCCCCGCCGATCAGTGGGGTGACGGCTCCGCCGGTGAGCTCGTAGAGCCGCCGGTAGAACGCGAACAGCGGACCGGCATCGGGCGGAAAGGCGAAGCTGCCGGGCCCGGCAGCGACCTTGCTGACCAATGAGTCGCTGCGGAACCGGGACCAGGTGCGGTCGAACTCCTCGATCCGCTGATCGATCGCGGACCACTGGTCGGTCGTCAGCTGCAGGTCGGTGTCGATCTGCCAGTGGGTGCCGATCGCCTCGAACTCCCGGCGCCGCCGACTATGCGAGTGCATCGGACTTGATCGTCTCGACGGCGGCGTTGAAGCCACCCGAGGTCAGCGACGATCCCGCGACCTTGTCCAGCGACACGTCATCGATGTCCTTACCGACGATCAGTGCCGCGAAGTTCTCCTCGAACTCACCCTGGTATTGGCTGGACGGTCCGCCGGTGGCCTCGCCCTCGGCGGTTGCTGCGGTGATCACGTCATCGGACAGGGTCAGGGAGATGCTGATCGTCTCGGTCCCGCCGGGGCTGGAGTAGCTGCCGGTGGCGGTGTAGGTGCCGTCCGCGTAGGTACTGGCGGCCGCTGCTGCGGTGGTCGGCTCGGCCGTGCTGCTCGACGCCGCGGCGTCGCTGCTGGTCGGAGCCGCGCTGCTGGTGCTCGCCGAAGCGCTACTGCTCGAGGTGCTCGTGGGGGCGGTGCTCGACGGTGCGCTGTTCGATGTTGCGGCCGACTGGGCCGACGAGGTGGCTTCCTGTGCCGCCGCGTTGGTGCACGCGACGATGCCCGTGCTGGCGGCGCCGAGCAATGCCCAGCCCGCAATGGCGGCGAACAGCCTGCGTTGTCGTCGTTGGGATTTCTGCTGAATTCCGGTCATCGATGAGCTCCTGACGCTGGTCGGGGATCGGCCGGGGTAGGTGCCGTCCTGAGATGCGCCTCGCTGCGCGAATATGTCGATGCAAAATGGGATCGACGAGCTTCGACAACGAAGCTACATGAACGTTTGAATATCAACCCGTGTGCCGACTGTTGGTCGGCTGTGCCCAACCTGTGAGCCACCCGATTCACGCCACCCACTGCACCGTGTGCAGGTCATTGAGCGTCATCGGGCGGCTGTCTGACTGCACGACGTTCAGTCGATGTGCCCCTGATCGACCGTCCAGGTCAACGACGACCGGACCGGGGTCGACGGTCCCGCCTACCATCTTGGTCGTGACGAACCCGAACCACGCCCAGCGTCGAGCACTCCTGCGAGCGGCGCTGGTCCGCTCCGGCGTCGATGCGCTGCTGATCACCGACCTGATCAATGTCCGCTATCTGACCGGCTTCACCGGCTCGAACGCGGCATTGCTGGTGGTCGACTCCGATGACGAGACCGGCCCGGCCGACACCGTCATCGGCACCTCGGGGGACGGACGGGAGGGCCCCGGCGACCCGCGGACGCTGTTCTGCACCGATGGCCGCTACACGACGCAGGCGGAGTCGGAGGTCCCCGACCTACCCAGACTGATCGCCCGGCCGTGTGATCTCGCGCTGGTCAGCCGCGCCCCTGAGGGCATCGTCGGGTTCGAGGCGAGGTCGGTCAGCGTCGCCGACCATGGCGCCCAGCTGGCCGCCGCGGCTGGGACGGGACGATCGATCGAGCTGAAGTCGACCACCGACCTGGTCGAGACCCTGCGGGCGGTCAAGGACGAGGGCGAGATCGAGGCGCTGCGCCATGCGTGTGCGGTCGCCGACCACGCGTTGGCCGAGCTGATCGCCGCCGACGGGATCCGGCCCGGCCGCACCGAACGGCAGGTCGGGCTCGACCTGGATCAGCGGATGCGCGAACTCGGTGCCGACGACCCGGCCTTCGAGACCATCGTCGCTGCAGGGCCGAACAGCGCCATCCCGCACCATCGGCCCACCTCCGCGGTGTTGGCGACCGGTGATTTCGTCAAGCTCGATTTCGGCGCGAGGGTGGACGGCTATCACTCGGATATGACAAGGACCCTGGTCCTCGGAGAGCCGGCCGACTGGCAACGGGAGATCTACGACCTGGTCCACGATGCGCAGCTGGCCGGCCGGTTGGCCTGCACCATCGGCGCGACCGGCGATGCGATCGACGCAGCGTCCCGCACCGTGATCGCCGAGGCCGGCTACGGCCCGCAGTTCGCCCATGGGCTCGGGCACGGCGTCGGCCTGCAGATCCACGAAGCACCGAGTTTGGCAAGGCAATCGCCAAGTATCATGGTTCCCGACATGTGCGTCACCGTCGAGCCAGGGGTGTACCTCCCAGGGCGAGGCGGTGTTCGCATCGAGGACAGCGGTGTGATCCGCGTGGACGGCTATCACGTCCTCACGCAGACCTCCAAAGAGCTCGTCGTGCTTGCTTGATTCCTTCGGGCGCGCACGTCGACCCAGCACCGACCGTCACGATCTCCCAGCCGGGCAGGCACGGCCTGCCAGGCGCACAGCGAAAGGCACACCGGACTCCACCATGGCCTCCACCAGCGACTTCAAGAACGGGCTCGTCCTCAACCTCGAGGGTCAGCTCTGGACCATCACCGAGTTCCAGCACGTCAAGCCGGGGAAGGGGCCGGCCTTCGTGCGCACCACGTTGAAGAACGTGATGACCGGCAAGGTGGTCGACAAGACGTTCAACGCCGGGGTGAAGGTGGAGACCGAGACCGTCGACAAGCGCGACATGACGTTCCTCTACAAGGACGGTGCCGACTTCGTCTTCATGGACGGCGACACCTTCGACCAGATCACCGTGCCGGCCGCGACCGTCGGCGATGTGGCGAACTTCCTGCTGGAGAACCAGGAAGCGATGGTGGCGCAGAACAACGGCGTCGTGCTGTTCGTCGAGCTCCCGGCGTCGGTCGAGCTGGTTGTCTCGCACACCGACCCCGGCCTGCAGGGCGACCGGTCGACCGGTGGCACCAAGCCGGCGACGCTGGAGACCGGCGCCGAGATCAACGTCCCGCTGTTCCTGAACACCGGCGACAAGATCAAGGTCGACACCCGGGACGGGCGCTACCTGGGCCGCGTCAACAGCTGATGTCGGCTCGCAGTAAATCCCGCAAACGGGCTCTCGACGTCCTGTTCGCCGCCGAGGCCCGCGGCATCGACCCGCTGGTCGTGCTCGCCGAGCGGATGGAACCGCCCACCGGCCCCGACCTGCATTCCTGGGCGCCGATGGGGGAGTACGCCGAGTCGATCGTGCGCGGCGTGGTCGAGCACCAGCACCGGATCGACGACCTGCTGTCCGAGCATGCCCGCGGCTGGACGCTGGACCGGATGCCGGCTGTCGATCGGGCCGTCCTGCGGATCGCCGTCTACGAGCTGCTCTACTCGCTGGACGTGCCGCCGGCCGTCGTGGTGAACGAGGCCGTCGATGCCGCGAAACTGCTGTCCACCGACGACTCACCGAAGTTCGTCAACGGCGTGCTGGGCCAGATCGCCGTGATCACCCCGCAATTGCGTGGCGCCTGACCGCCTGGCACCCTGTGCCGCGTGCCCGACGATCTGCTGATTGCGCGGAATCCGGAACCGGACTCGACCTTGCCGTTCCTGGTGCGGATCCCGCTCGGTCCCAGCGGCATCGTGGTGAAGGCCAAGCAGACCTGGCCGCGGGAGAAGAAGATCTACTGCCATCGCGCCGACGGCTGGCCGGTCGATGCCGAGATCGTCGAGCGGCTCGCCGTCCGGACCTGCACCCGTCGCGGTCCGGCGATCGATCTGGTGCTGGACCGGGCCAGGGAGAATCGTTCGCAGTTCGTGATTGCGCAGGCCCGGGGCCGCGAAATGATCTTCTGGCAGTCGCCGCGGACGTCGAAGCAGGCACGTCCCGCGGTGCGGATCCCGACCGCAAGAGCCCACGGTCAGGTGCTGGAGATCGTCGTGGACACCGCGGAGAAGTACCCGTACTCGTTCAACAGCCAGCAGGCGACAACCAGTCGACGCCGGTTGCCGGCCGGCGACTACGCGGTGCTGATCGACGACCGGGTGGTGGCCGCGGTGGAGCGAAAGACGTTGGAGGACCTGGCCGGAAGTCTGTTGTCGGGCAAGCTGACCTACGCCCTGGCGGAATTGGCGGCACTGCCGAGGGCCGCCGTCGTCGTCGAGGACCGATACAGCCGGTTGTTCAAACTTCCGCACACGCCGGGCGCGCGGGTGGCCGAGTCACTGGCCGAGGCCCAGGCCAGGTTCCCGACGGTGCCGATCGTCTTCTGCGAGACCCGGCCGCTCGCCCAGGAATGGACCTACCGCTGGCTCGGCGCCTGCCTGGTCGAGATGACCGCCGCGGAGGATCGCCGGGATCTGGACCTCAGCTTCGCCTCGGGGTCACCCGTGCTGCTGCGCCCGGCGCCCGAACCCCGACCTACCGGGGAGGTCGAGCCGGCGGCCGTTCGGGCCTGGGCGGTCGCAGCCGGCATCCCGGTCAGCGACCGCGGCCGAATTCCGGCGACACTTGTTGCCGCATATCGCAATCGGCCCGAGCACGACTAGTCGAGCTCGGTGCCCTGTGGCAGCACGCCCCAGCCCATCAGCTGATCGGTGAGATCCTCCGCGGTCATGTCGTAGATCACCGCGAGTGATCGCAGATCCTCGGATCGGATGGTCAGCACCTTGCCGTTGTAGTCGCCGCGCTGGGACTGGATGGCAGCGGCGTAGCGGGCCAGCGGGCCTGCTTGATGGGCGGGCAGTTCGGCCAGCCGTTGCAGATCGATGACCAGCTTGGGGCTCGGCGACCCGCGCCGCGTCGCGCGCGCGTCCGGCAGCAACTCGGCCACCGGCACTCCGTAGAACTCGGCCAATTCGGCCAGCTTGGCAACCGTGACGGCGCGATCGCCCCGCTCGTAGGAACCGACGACGACGGCCTTCCAGCGCCCCTCGGACTTCTCCTCGACCCCGTGCAGGCTCAAGCCCTGCTGTGCCCGGATGGCGCGCAGGCGCGCGCCCAGGGCATGGGCATAGTCCTGGGACATGGTGTCTCCTTGGTACCTCTAGTCCTGAACAAACTGTCTTTGTGTACGCAGAGTAGTCGTAATCGGCAGATTGGTGCCAACTGGACTCGCCGACCCCGCCGCGGGGGTGAGCCGCACACCACTGCGCAAGCGGCGGGAGAGGGCCGCGGACGTTGATAGCATGCCCTGAGCATCGGGCCGGCAAGCGCTTTTCCGCACGCCCGGATCGATGTCCCAGACATCCTTTAAGGACCGTCCAGTGAGGCGGGAAAGGAGGTCATGAGTGGCGCAATCCCGCCCTGCTCAGGCCGGCACGACAGCCGACCCGGTCCATCCGTCCCCACGCGGACAGACTGCGGCCCCGGAAATTCTCACCGAGATCCTCGGTCAGGCGGACATCGCCAGGACCGTCGACCGGATCGCCCATCAGATCCTCGAACGCAACGGCGACCGACCGGTGGTGCTGGTGGGCATCCCCACCCGAGGGGTCCATCTCGCCCGGCGACTGGCCCAGCGGCTCACCGCGTTTGCCGGCCGGCCGACCGCTGTCGGCTCCCTGGACATCACCCTGTACCGCGACGACCTCCGCCGGCACCCGCCCCGGGCCCTGGAGGAGACCAGGCTGCCGGACGGCGGTATCGACGACGCCGTGGTGATCCTGGTGGACGACGTGCTGTATTCCGGGCGGACGGTGCGAGCGGCGCTCGACGCCCTGCGCGACCACGGCCGGCCGGCCGTGGTCCAGCTGGCCGTGCTGGTCGATCGTGGTCATCGGCAACTGCCCATCCGCGCCGACTACGTCGGAAAGAACATTCCGACCGCCTTCGGCGACGACGTCGCTGTCCACCTGAGCGAGATCGACGGCATGGACAGCGTCGAGCTGGCCAGGGCCGTGCCGACGATGGGGAACTCATGACGACGACGACGGCACCAACCCCCGATCTCGTGGTCCAGCCGAGCGCGATCACCCCCGATCGGGTGCGACTCCCACGGCACCTGCTGTCGGCGGGTGACCTCGATCGGGTGACTGCCGAACACGTGCTGTCCACCGCGGAGCGACTCGAACAGGCCATCGCCGGGCGTGAGGTCCGCAAGCTGCCGACGCTGCGCGGCCGCACGGTGGTGAACCTGTTCTTCGAGGATTCGACGCGCACCAGGATCTCGTTCGAACTGGCCGCCAAGCGGCTGTCCGCGGACGTCATCACCTTCTCCGCCAAGGGATCGTCGGTGTCCAAGGGCGAATCGCTCAAGGACACCGCGTGGACCCTGCAGGCGATGGGCGCCGACGCCGTGGTCTGCCGGCACTCGTCCTCCGGTGCGCCGCAACAGCTCTCGGCCTGGGTCGACGGCCACGTGATCAATGCCGGGGACGGCACCCACGAGCACCCCACCCAGGCGCTGCTGGACGCGTACACCCTGCGCCGGCACCTCGGGGCCCTGGAGGGCCGCCGGATCGTCGTGGTGGGTGACGTCCTGCACTCCCGGGTCGCCAGGTCCAACGTGCTGCTGCTGTCCACCCTTGGGGCCGAGGTCACCCTGGTCGCACCGCCGACGCTGCTGCCGGTCGGGGTCGAGTCCTGGCCGGTCGAGGTGTCCTACGACTTCGACAAGGCCCTGGTCGGCGCCGATGCGGTGATGATGTTGCGGGTCCAGCGCGAGCGGATGAGCGGCGCGTTCTTCCCGACGGCACGCGAGTACAGCCGGTCCTACGGCCTCGACGAGCGTCGCCGCGCCCTGATCGCGCCGCACGGGATCGTCATGCACCCCGGTCCGATGAACCGCGGGATGGAGATCACCCCGCAGGTCGCCGACGGCGCCGGTTCGGTGATCGTGGAACAGGTGGCCAATGGGGTGACGGTCCGGATGGCGGTGCTCTACCTGCTGCTGTCCGGTGAGATCGAGCAGAGTGGCGGTGTGGCGTGACGGGGCAGGCGACGCTGATCAGAGGTGCGGCCCCCTACGGGGAGGAGCCGCAGGACCTGCTGCTGGCGGACGGGATCATTCTGGCGACCGGGTCCGACGCGGCCGCGGACAGCCGGGCCGCCGACGCCGAGATCGTCGACGGGGCAGGACTTGTCGTGCTGCCCGGGCTGGTCGATCTGCACACCCACCTGCGGGAGCCCGGTCGGGAGGACGCGGAGACCGTGGAGTCCGGGTCGGCGGCTGCGGCGCTCGGTGGTTACTCCGCCGTGTTCGCGATGCCGAACACCGACCCGACCGCCGACACCGCCGGCGTCGTCGAGCAGGTCTACCGGCTCGGCCGGGACGTCGGCCTGGTGGACGTCTTCCCGATCGGTGCGGTGACCGTTGGACGCAAGGGTGAGCGGCTGGCCGAGCTGGCGGCGATGGCGTACTCGGCAGCCGGGGTGCGGGTGTTCTCCGACGACGGCGACTGCGTCTCCGATGCGTTGTTGATGCGCCGCGCGCTGGAGTACGTCAAGGCCTTCGACGGGGTGATCGCGCAGCATGCCCAGGAGCCCCGGTTGACCCAGGGCGCGCAGATGCACGAGGGCGAGATCTCCGCGCGGCTGGGTCTGACCGGCTGGCCCGCGGTCGCCGAGGAGGCGATCATCGCCAGGGACTGTCTGCTCACCGATCACGTCGGCTCCCGGCTGCACGTCTGCCACCTGTCGACGGCCGGATCCGTCGAGGTGGTGGCGGCCGCCAAGAAGCGCGGCACGGCGGTGACGGCGGAGGTGACGCCGCATCACCTGCTGCTCACCGACGAGCGGGCGGTCGGCTACGACCCGGTGTTCAAGGTCAACCCCCCGCTGCGCACGGCGGCGGACATCTCGGCGCTGCGCGCGGCACTGGCCGACGGGGTGATCGACATCGTCGCCACCGATCACGCGCCGCACGCCAGCCAGGACAAGGAAACCGAGTGGGACAACGCCAGCCCGGGGATGCTGGGGCTGCAGACCGCGTTGTCCGTGGTGATCGAGACCATGGTGCTGCCCGGCCTGCTGGACTGGCGGGGCGTGGCCAGGGTGATGTCGGAGGCGCCGGCCAGGATCGGCCGGCTGACCGGTCACGGCCGCCCGATCACCGCAGGCGAACCGGCCAACCTGGTGCTGATCGATCCCGAGGCGCGATGGACGGTCGACGGTGCCGCATTGGCGTCGTTGTCGACCAACACGCCGTTCCAGGGCATGGAGCTGCCCGGCCGCGTGGTCGCCACCTACCTGCGAGGGCGGTGCACGGCGGATGCCGGCGTACCGGCCGGGCACTGAACGGGGGCCGGACATGGAACGCGTGCTGTTGGTCGTCGGGTTGGTGCTGGTCTGCGTGCTGTGTGGGTACGGGTTGCTCGTCGGGTGGCGTCATCGCGCGGCCCGGCAGTCGGCACTGCCCGAACTGCCCGCCGCCCCCGACGATCTCGGGCCCGACCTGGCGCCGCCGCTGACCGGTGTCTACGTCTCGACCACCACGGCCGGCAACTGGCAGGACCGGGTGGTGGCCCGCGGTCTCGGCCGCCGCGCGGCAGGCGCCGCCCGACTCTCGGTCGAGGGTGTGTGCGTGGAACGCGAGGGGGAGAGCGACATCTACCTGCCGATCGCCGATCTGGTGCAGGTCACCACCGCCCCCGGAATCGCCGGCAAGGTGATGGGCCAGGCCGAAGGGGTGTTGATCGTCCGCTGGAAGCTCGGAGAAACGCTGCTGGACAGCGGGTTCCGGGCCGACGACACGGAGTTGCAGGCCGACTGGATCGTCGCCGCGAACGAGTTGATCGCGGCCCGGCCGAAGGGCCGATCGACCGACTCACCGAGCACCAATGGAGCGCCGTCATGACCAGCACACCAGCAGTCCTCGTCCTGGAGGACGGCCGGGTCTACCGGGGCGAGGGCTTCGGGGCGAGCGGCGCGGCCTTCGGCGAGGCGGTGTTCGCCACCGGGATGACCGGTTACCAGGAGACCCTCACCGATCCCTCGTACCGCAGGCAGGTGGTGGTGGCGACCGCACCACAGATCGGCAACACCGGCTGGGTGGCCGGTGACGGCAGCCGTGAGTACCACCCGTCTGGTGATCTCGGGCCTTCCGACAACGAGTCGCCCGACATCTGGGTGGCCGGGTTCGTGATCCGGGACCTCGCGCCCCGCCCGTCGAACTACCGGTCGACCGCATCCCTGCCACAGGAGATGGAACGCCAAGGCGTGGTGGGGATCTCGGGCGTCGACACCCGCGCCCTGACCAGGCACCTGCGGACCGCCGGCGCCATGCGATGCGGGATCTTCAGCGGCCCGGCGGTCGCCGAGGTGCCCGAGCTGTTGGCCAAGGTCCGCGCGCAGCCGCCGATGGCCGGCGCCGACCTGACCGGCGACGTGAGCACCGAGGCGGGCTACGTGGTGCCGGCCGACGGCGAGGAGATCTTCTCGGTCGCCGCGATCGACCTGGGCATCAAGGCGAACACACCGCGGATGCTGGCCGCCCGCGGCATCCGTACCCATGTGCTGCCCAGCAGCACGACGATCGAGGACATCAAGGCGCTCGGCGTGGACGGCGTGTTCCTGTCCAACGGGCCGGGCGACCCGGCCACCGCGGATGCGATGGTCGAGCTGACCAAGGCGGTGCTGACCAACCGCATCCCGTTGTTCGGTATTTGCTTCGGCAATCAGATCCTCGGCCGGGCACTGGGTTTCGGCACGTACAAGCTGAAGTTCGGGCACCGCGGGATCAACCAGCCGGTGCGCGATCACGGCACCGGACGGGTGTTGGTGAGCTCGCACAACCACGGCTTCGCCGTCGACGCCCCGCTCGACGAGGTCACCGACACCGAGTTCGGTCGCGTCAAGGTCGCCTTCAGCTGTCTGAACGACGGCGTCGTCGAAGGGTTGGAATGTCTTGACCGGCTTGCCTTCTCGGTGCAGTTCCATCCGGAGGCGGCGGCCGGTCCGCATGACGCGAGCTACCTGTTCGACCGGTTCGTCGACCTGATGGTCGAGGACACCGGCAAGGTCGCCCGCAAACCGGCCCCGCCGAACTACGGTGCGGCCATCCCGGCTCCCGCCCATTCCGCTGACCCCAGCAGGAAGGTCACCGCCTGATGCCACGCCGCACCGATCTCTCGCACGTCCTGGTGATCGGGTCCGGCCCGATCGTCATCGGGCAGGCCTGCGAGTTCGACTACTCCGGCACCCAGGCGTGCCGGGTGCTGCGCGAGGAGGGCATCCGGGTCTCGCTGATCAACTCCAACCCGGCGACGATCATGACCGACCCGGAGTTCGCCGACGCCACCTACGTCGAACCGATCAACGCGGAATTCGTCGAGAAGGTGCTGGCCGACCAGGCGGCCCGGGGCTTTCCGGTGGACGCCGTGCTGGCCACCCTCGGTGGGCAGACCGCGTTGAACACCGCGATCGCGCTGGACGAACGGGGCGTGCTGGAGAAGTACGGCGTGGAGCTGATCGGCGCCGACATCCCGGCCATCAACCGCGGGGAGGACCGGCAGATCTTCAAGGACGTCGTCCGCTCCGTCGGCGGCGACGTCCCGCGGTCGGCGGTGTGCCACACGATGGCGGAGGTCCGCACCGCCGTGGCCGATCTGGGGCTGCCGGTGGTGGTCCGGCCGTCCTTCACCATGGGCGGTCTCGGCTCCGGAATGGCCTACACCCTCGATGATCTCGAGCGGATCGCCGGTCGCGGGCTGGCCGCGTCGCAGGCCTCGTTCGGGCCGGTCAGTAGTGACGGCCCGGCGAAATCGACCGGCAACGCCGCCGGTCACGGCGCCGCTTCCGGCAACGTGCACGCCTCGGTGCTGATCGAGGAGAGCGTGCTGGGCTGGAAGGAGTACGAGCTGGAGTTGATGCGCGACGGTTCGGACAACGCGGTGGTGGTCTGCTCGATCGAGAACGTCGACCCGATGGGTGTGCACACCGGGGACTCGATGACGGTGGCGCCGGCGATGACGCTGACCGACCGGGAGTACCAGCGGATGCGCGATCTCGGTCTGGCGATCCTGCGGGAGGTCGGGGTCGCGACCGGCGGCTGCAACATCCAGTTCGCGGTCAACCCCGCCAACGGCCGGATCATCGTCATCGAGATGAATCCCCGCGTCTCCCGGTCGAGCGCATTGGCCTCCAAGGCAACCGGTTTCCCGATTGCGAAGATCGCCGCGAAGCTGGCCATCGGCTACACCCTGGACGAGATCGCCAACGACATCACCAAGGCGACCCCGGCGGCGTTCGAGCCGTCGCTGGACTACGTGGTGGTGAAGATCCCGCGGTTCGCGTTCGAGAAGTTCCCGGGAGCCGATCCCACGCTGACCACGACGATGAAGTCGGTGGGCGAGGCGATGTCGATCGGCCGGTCGTTCGCCGAGGCGCTGGGCAAGGCGATGCGCTCGATGGAGACCAAGCTGGCCGGGTTCTGGACCGGGCCGGAGTCGGCCACCGGCGACGTGGACGAGCTGCTGGAGCAGCTGAAGGTGCCGTTGGACGGCCGGATCTACGGCATCGAGCGGGCGTTGGGCTGGGGCGCCACCGTGGAGCAACTGCACGAGGCGACCGGGATCGACCCGTGGTTCCTCGACCAGATCGACCTGATCCGCAGTATCGGCGACGAGGTGCACGACGCGAGCGAGCTGTCGGTCGACCTGTTGCGCCGGGCCAAGCGCTACGGCCTGTCCGATCGCCAGATCGCTGCGCTGCGGCCGGATCTCGGCTCGGAGAAGGCGGTGCGCGAGCTGCGCTGGTCACTCGGCGTCCGGCCGGTCTACAAGACGGTGGACACCTGCGCGGCCGAATTCGCCGCCAGCACGCCGTACCACTACTCGGCCTACGAGACCGATCCGGCTGCGGAGTCCGAGGTGGCGCCGCAGACCGAGCGGCAGAAGGTGATCATCCTGGGCTCCGGGCCGAACCGGATCGGACAGGGGATCGAGTTCGACTATTCCTGCGTGCACGCCGCTCTCGCGCTGCGGGCGGCCGGTTACGAGACCGTCATGGTGAACTGCAACCCGGAGACGGTCTCCACCGATTACGACACCTCCGACCGGTTGTACTTCGAGCCGCTGACCATCGAGGACGTGCTGGAGGTCATCCACGCCGAGCAGCTCTCGGGCACGGTCGCCGGCGTCATCCCGACCCTGGGTGGCCAGACTCCGCTGAAACTGGCCCAGGAACTGCTCGACTCCGGGGTGACGATCCTGGGCACCTCGCCCGATGCGATCGACCTGGCCGAGGATCGGGGCCGTTTCGGCGACCTGCTCACCGCTGCCGGATTGCCGGCACCGGCGTTCGGGCTGGCGACATCGTTCGAGCAGGCCCGGGCGGTGGCGGCCCGGATCAGCTACCCGGTGCTGGTGCGACCGTCCTACGTGCTCGGCGGCCGCGGTATGGAGATCGTCTACGACGAAGAGTCGTTGGCCGACTACATCGACCGCGCAACGGAAATCACCGACGACCACCCGGTGCTGGTGGACCGGTTCCTGGACGACGCGATCGAGATCGACGTCGACGCGTTGTGCGACGGCACCGAGGTCTACCTGGGCGGGGTCATGGAGCACATCGAGGAGGCCGGTATCCACTCCGGCGACTCGGCCTGCGTCCTGCCGCCGATCACCCTGGGCCGCAGCGACATCGCCGAGGTCCGCGCGCACACCGAGGCGATCGCCCTGGGTGTCGGGGTGCGGGGGCTGCTGAACGTGCAGTACGCGCTCAAGGATCAGACCCTCTACGTGCTGGAGGCCAACCCGCGGGCGTCGCGGACCGTGCCGTTCTCGTCGAAGGCCACCGCGGTGCCGCTGGCGATGGCCGCCGCCCGGATCATGCTCGGCGCCACCATCGCCGAACTGCGGGCCGAGGGCATGCTGCCGGCCCACGGGGACGGCGGTGCGATGCCGGCCGGCGCGCCGGTCGCCGTCAAGGAGGCGGTGTTGCCGTTCCACCGTTTCCGGCGGCCCGACGGCACCGGGGTGGATTCGCTGCTCGGCCCGGAGATGCGCTCCACCGGCGAGGTGATGGGCATCGACACCGCGTTCGGTCCGGCCTTCGCCAAATCGCAGACCGCCTCCTACGGATCGCTGCCGACCAAGGGCACGGTGTTCGTCTCGGTGGCGAACGCCGACAAGCGGTCGATGGTCTTCCCGGTGAAGCGGCTGGCCGACCTCGGCTTTCGGATCGTGGCCACCGAAGGGACGGCCGAGATGTTGCAACGCAACGGGATGGACGTCGAGGTGGTGTCGAAGTACTTCGAGGGGGAAGGCACCGGTGAGGGCACCGTCGTCGAACTCATCCGGGCCGGCCAGATCGACCTGGTGATCAACACCCCCTACGGGCAGTCCGGCCCGCGGGTCGACGGCTACGAGATCCGCACCGCCGCCGTGTCGGCCGACATCCCGTGCATCACCACCGTTGCCGGTGCGGCCGCCGCGATCCAGGGCATCGAGGCGCTCACCAGGTCCGATGTCGGGGTCGCCCCGCTGCAGGTGCTGCACGCCCGGTTGCGGGTCAGCCGGGACCGGGAGGCAGGATAGTTCGCGATGTCCGACCGAGCCGACAGGGGCGTGGGTGCATGGGGGTGACCGGGTTGGCCTACCGGCGCCTGGCCCGCCCCGTGCTGTTCCGGATCGGCAAGGGGGACGCGGAAACCGCGCATCACCGGACGCTGCGCTCGTTGGCCAGGATCTCCCGATCGAAGCGGGCGGTGAAGGTGCTCGGTGCCGTGCGTCGTGCACACCCGTCACCGCGCACCGTGTTCGGCGTCGACTTCCCGTCCGCGGTGGGGCTGGCAGCCGGCATGGACAAGGACGGCGTCGCGCTGCGGGCCTGGCCGGCGCTGGGCTTCGGTTTCGTCGAGGTTGGCACGGTGACCGCGCACGCGCAGACCGGGAATCCGCGGCCCCGGCTGTTCCGGCTGACCGAGTCCGAGTCGATCGTCAACCGGATGGGTTTCAACAATGCCGGGGCGAGCGAACTCGCCACCCGGTTGGAGCGACTCGGCCCGATCGGTGTGCCGCTGGGGATCTCGCTGGGCAAGTCGAAGGTGACCCCGGTCGAGTCGGCGATCGGCGACTACCTGACCTCGCTGCGCGCGGTCTACCGGTATGCCGACTACATCGCGGTGAACGTGTCCAGCCCGAACACGCCAGGCCTGCGGTCGTTGCAGGATCGGGGCCCGCTGGACGAACTGCTCGGTGCGCTCACCGCGGAGGCGGGCAGTCTGGCCTGGACGCACCGGCGGGACGACGCGCCGGTGCCGGTGCTGGTCAAGATCGCCCCGGATCTGTCGGACGAGGCGATCGGCGACCTGCTCGAGGTGTGTGCCGATCGGGGCATCGCCGGCGTCATCGCGACCAACACCACGCTCGACCGGCACGGCGTCACCGAGGCGGAAACCGCGTTGGCCGCGGAGACCGGCGGCCTGTCCGGTCGCCCGCTCGCCGGCCGGGCCCTGGAGGTGGTGCGGTTCGTCACCGGGCATTGCGATCTCCCGGTGATCGGGGTCGGCGGGATCTCCAGCGCGCAGGATGGCCTGCGCATGCTGGATGCTGGGGCCAGCCTGTTGCAGCTCTACACCGGGTTCATCTACTCGGGTCCGCCGCTCGTGTCCGAGTTGAACCGGGCGATCGCCCGCCGCTCGTAGCCTGAAATTTCGACGGCGTCGCGACCCGATGTCGACAGAGAGAGGGTTCGAAACTGATGTCGATCATGGAGCCGTTCGGGCACCGGTTGGTCACGGCGATCGATCACCGGGGGCCGCTCTGCGTCGGCATCGACCCGCACCCCGGATTGCTGCAGCAATGGGGTCTGCCGTCGTCGGTGGCCGGGCTGGAGCGGTTCGCGATGACCGCGGTCGAGGCGCTCGGCCCGACCGTCGCCGTGCTGAAACCGCAGTCGGCGTTTTTCGAGTCCTACGGCTCGGCCGGGATCGCGGTGCTGGAGCGGGTGATCACCGACGCCCGCGCTGCCGGTGCGTTGGTCCTGCTGGATGCCAAGCGGGGGGACATCGGCTCGACGATGGCTGCCTACGCCGCCGCCTACCTGACCGCCGGCTCGCCGCTGGCGGCCGATGCGCTGACGGTCTCGCCGTACCTGGGGTTCGGGTCGTTGCTGCCGGCGCTCGACGTCGCGCTGGCCGAGGGACGCGGGCTGTTCGTCCTCGCCCTCACCTCGAACCCCGAGGGCCGGCAGGTGCAGCACGCCCGGCACGACGACGAGAAGACCGTCGCTCAATCGATTGTCGATCAGGTGGGTGCGGTGAACGCAGGGGATTACCCGATCGGCTCGATCGGACTGGTGGTCGGCGCCACCATCGGCCGGACCGGTGTCGATCTGTCGGGGGTGAACGGACCGATCCTGGCGCCGGGGCTGGGTGCGCAGGGCGCGACCGCTGCCGATCTGAAATTGGTGTTCGCCGACGCGCACGGCGCCCTGCTGCCGACCACCAGCCGTGCGGTACTGGGCGCCGGCCCGACCGTCGCGGGCCTCCGGGAAGCCGCCCTGCGGACGGTCGACGAGGTCAGGACGGCTCTGGGCTGACCACCGGTGCCGCTCTTCGCCGAGAGCTCCGGCTGCGCTCGGGCAGGATGGACCGATGTCTGTCCCACGGGTGTTGTGCATCGTCCTGGCCGGCGGCCAGGGTTCCCGGCTCGGTCCGCTGACCGTCGGCCGGGCGAAACCGTCGCTGCCGGTGGGTGGCAATTACCGGCTGATCGACGTCTCGTTGTCCAACGCGATGCACAGTGGGTTGACCGACGTCTGGGTGCTGCAGCAGTACGAGCCGCATGTGCTGAACGAGCACCTGGCCGGTGGGCGGCCGTGGGACCTGGATCGGACCCGCGGCGGGTTTCGCACCCTGCCACCGTTCGAAGGCCACGACCGCAACGGTTTTGCCAGCGGCAATGCCGATGCGCTGGCCCGGAACTGGCCGCTGATCGCGGCTTTCGACCCGGACGTCCTGCTGGTCTGTAGCGCGGACCACCTCTTCAAGCTCGACTACCGGGACGTCATCAGCCGCCACCTGGACGCCAAGGCCGATGCCACCCTGGTCGCCACCGGCATGCCGCGGGGCAGTGACCTGACGCGGTATCTGCTGGTGGACAGCCGCGACGGGATGGTGCGGTCGGTGGACTACAAGCCGGACGAGCCGAAGGGGCGGATCGTCGGCACCGAGGTCTTCGCCTACCGTCCGGATCGGCTGTTCGGCGCTCTGCGGGAACTGCGCGACCAGGGCGGCGATCTCGGTGACTACGGCGAACGACTGCTGCCGCTGATGGTGGATCAGGGAACGGTCACGGAATTCGAACATCAGGGCCACTGGCGGGATCTCGGCACGCCGGAGGCCTATCTCGACTGCCAGCTGCAGCTGCTCGCCGACCGTCCGCCGCTGTCGATGGACGACCCGCGGTGGCCGTTCATCACTTCCATGCCGGTGCGGGCACCGGCCAAGGTGCACCGGACCGCGGAGATCGATCGCGCGTGGCTCTCCCCGGGCGCCGACGTCGCGGGGACCGTTGTCGATTCGATCATCGGGCCCGGTGTCCGGATCGAACCGGGAGCAGAGGTCAGGCACAGCGTGCTGATGAGCGATGTCGTCATCCGCTCGGGTGCGCAGGTCGCCCGCTCGGTGCTGGCCGAGCACGTGGTGGTCGGCCGGTCCGCGCGGGTCGGCACCGCCAACGCCAAGCACCCGGCATTGATCGGGGTGCGGCGCCGGGTGCCGGGCGGCCAGGTCATCGGGGCCGGGGAAGAACTGGCACCCCGCCGGCCGCGGGACATCCTCGGTTCGGCCCGCTGACCAGCTCCGAGGCGTTCTTCAGAGCTTGCGCAGCTCCGGCAGGATCTCGCCGGTGGCGGCTTCGAAGAAGCTGTCCTGCTGATCCCCGCCGATCTGGACCAGGGCGAGATCGGTGAAGCCGGCATCGAAGAACTTCTGCGCCGCAGCGACAATCGCGCCGACGTCGTTGCCGCAGGGGATCTGCTCCGCCACGTCGGCGGGCCGGACGCTGCTGGACGCACTGTCGAAGCCCGCGGTCCCGGGAAGCTCCGCGTTGACCTTCCAATCGGTCAGGCTCCAGCGGAAGAGCTCATGCGCCCGCGCCGTCGCGGCGTCGGCATCGGCGTCCCAGCTGACCGGCAGCTGGGCGACCTTGCGGGTCGGCTTCCCTCCCGGGTGGGCGGCGTCCCACCATCGACCGAGGTCGGGGTCGGGCTCGATGCCGACCATCACCTGGGCCAGCGGTGCGAACAGCTCGCACGACTGCTGCCCGGAGACGGCGACGCCGATCGGCACCCGAACATCGGGCAGATCCCAGAGTTTGGCCGATTCCACGTCGAAATAGGTGCCGTCATAGTTCACGTAACCGCCGTCGAACAGCGCGTTGATGATCTCCAGAGCCTCCACCAATTTCGCCTGCCTGCGGTTGGCGCTCGGCCAGCCGCCGCCGACGATGTGCTCGTTCAGCGCCTCCCCGGATCCGGCGCCCAGGGTGAAGCGGTTGCCCGAGACGATCTGCAGCGTCGCCGCCTGTTGGGCGACAACGGCCGGGTGATAGCGAAACGTCGGTGCCGTCACGTAGGTCATCAGGCCGACACCGTCGGTGGCCTGCGCGACGGCGCCCAGTGTCACCCAGGCGTTCGGCGAATGCCCCATCTCGTCCAGCCAGGGAAAGTAGTGATCGCTGGACACCTCGAAGTCGAAACCGGCCCGCTCGGCGGCGACGGCGTGCTCGATGAGCGCCCGAGGTCCGGCCTGTTCGGTCATCAAGGTGTAGCCGATCGACGTCATCAATTGCCCCTTTGCTGCATGCTGCGATCCGATTGCTGCCGTGGACGTGCCGGAGGTACCCCCGATCACCGCCGGTCAAAACGGGGCGGCGGTGGCGGGGCCGGGCAGCTGCGTTTGGCGGAACGGGCGCAGGGGCACCACCAGCAGATGAGCACTGATCCGACCGACGCGGACAACCCGCCCACCGGACCTGACCCGGCCGCCAACCAGACCGAGCTACCGGACGTCGAGGCGGCTCCCGGCACGTTCACCGAACGGGGTGAGGAGGCCGAGACGGCGGCCTACCTGGACGAGGGGTCCTACAGCGCCGGCGAGTTCGCCGGCGGCGATCTCCCCGGCCGGGCCTGAGATTCGGTCGACGGAGGTGGGCGTGCAGATCGAACTGATCAAGGGCGACATCACCACCCAGCAGGTCGATGCCATCGTGAACGCCGCCAACCACTCGCTGCTGGGCGGCGGCGGTGTCGATGGCGCCATTCACCGCGCCGGTGGGAAATCGATCCTCGCGGAGTGCAAGCAGATCCGGGCCGACCGGTATCCCGACGGGTTGCCGACCGGTGAATCGGTGGCCACCACCGCCGGAGACCTGCCGGCGCGCTGGGTGATCCACACCGTGGGGCCGACCTGGGCCAAGACCAAGGACAAGTCGGGTCTGCTGCGGTCCTGTTACACCACAAGTCTGGCGGTGGCGGATGAAATCGGCGCGAAAACTCTTGCCTTTCCGCTGATCTCGAGCGGCGTCTACCGATGGCCCAAGGACGACGCGGTGCGGCAGGCGTTGCAGGTGCTTCGCACCGCCGACACCGGGGTCGAACAGGCCACCCTGGTGCTCTTCGACGACGCCACCCTGGAGCTGGCGAACCGGGTGGCCGCAGAGTCCGAGGCCGACTGACCGCGTCCGGTTGTTCGACGTTCTCTCGCAGTCGAGAACCCATCGCCGTGACTCGTGCCCTGTTCACGCCGCCGTCGATGTCACGCCCATGACTGGTCGTGGAGGCATCTGTGACTGAAGTGCAAGTGAGGACTTGCACTGACGCTAGCGATGTGCAAATCTTTGGTTGCAGGTAATAACCCCTTCGACCGAGGAGACCACCATGACTCCGGACAGCATTTCCCGCGAGATCGTCATCGCAGCACCGATCGAACGCGTCTGGTCCGTCCTGACCAGCTCCGAGCACATCGGCGCCTGGTTCGGCCGGGGCGAGCCGACACCGATCGACCTGCGCCCGGGGGGAATCATGATCCTGGACCACGGCGAACACGGGACATTCCCCACACGAATCGAAACCGTCCAGCCGCCGAACCGTTTCGCCTACCGATGGGCCAGTGCCCATCCCGGGGTCCAGGCGACCGAAGACAACTCCACGTTGGTCGAATTCACCCTGACGCCCGAAGGTGCGGGAACCCGGTTGTCGTTGCTGGAGAGCGGTTTTGCCACCCTGGTGATCCCACCCGAGCGAGAGGCGACCGCCGGCTACGAGAGCCACCGGGCCGGTTGGGCCGAGGTGCTCGGGAACGCCGCGAAGTATGCGGAGCGCGCCGACCTCAGTGCCTGAACCCGCGCCCGATTCGGTTCCGGAGCGCGACGGGACGGCGCCGGCCGCTGCCATCGACCGGGTGCTCGCAGCGATGGCCGACCCGATGCGCAGACGATTGCTCGACCTGCTGGCCGGTCGCGGTGAATCCACCGCGACCGAGTTGGCGGCCGATCTTCCGGTCAGCCGTCAGGCGGTGTTGCAGCACCTCACGGTGCTCGGTCAGGTGGGTCTGGTGACCAGCACCCGGTCGGGCCGCGAGCGTCGGTTCGCGGTTCGATCCGAGCAACTGACCGCCACCGCTGCCTGGATGACCCGGTTGGCCCGGCAGTGGGACACCCGGCTCGAGGCGATCCGATTGATCGCCGAGTCGCCCGAGTGAACAGCCGAGCGCACATCTCAGAGCTAGCTCGGCGGCGGGAAGATCGCGTCGATCTGCTCGAGATCCTCCGTCGTCGGGACGAACGCGTTGCCCGCCTGGACGTTGGACAGTAGTTGCTTCGTCGAGGTCGCGCCGGCGATCACCGACGACACCTGCGAATGGGACAACAACCAGCCGAAGGCGACCTGCAGCATGCTCACGCCGCGCTCGTCGGCAAAGGTCTGCAGCTTTTCGAGCCGGTCCCAGGGTGCGGAGTCCAGCAGGTGCGGCTTCTGTTCGCGCAGTCGACTGCCGGCGGGTGCATCGGACCGGGAGTATTTCCCGGTCAGCAGCCCGTTGGCGAGCGGGAAGAACGGCAGCACGCCGAGGCCGAAGTGCTCGGCCGCCGGCAGCAGGTCGCGCTCGACATCCCGGTTGAGCAAAGAGTATTCGTTCTGCGCCGAGATGAAGGGTGTGAACGAGGAACTCCTGGCCACCCACGCTGCGTCGGCCGCCTGCCAGCCGGCGAAATTCGAATGGCCGATGTAGCGCACCTTGCCGGCGACAACGAGATCGTCCAGTGCGGCGAGTGTCTCCTCGATCGGGGTCTGCGGGTCGGGCTGGTGGAACTGGTAGAGATCGATCCAGTCGGTGTTCAGCCTGCGCAGGGACGCCTCGACCGCAGCCCTGATGTACCGGCGCGATCCGCGTGCGTCGAAATCCGGTCCGTTCGCGCCGGCCGCATCCATCCCGAACTTGGTGGCCAGCACGACGTCTCCGCGGCGTTTCCCGAGCGCCGCGCCGAGGAACTCCTCGCTGCGACCGGCCGGTTTGCCGTAGATGTCCGCCACGTCGAACAGGGTGATCCCCGCATCGAGGGCGGCGTCGATCAATTCTTTCGAGGCGTCGAGGGTGACGGTCGAGGTATGTTCGCGGCCGAGGTTGTTGCAGCCGAGTCCGACCGCCGACACCGCCAATCCGGAACGACCGACCCTGCGCTGCTTTTCCTGAGTCATCGGCCCAGATTACGGTCCCGACGAATCAGCGATCAGCCGGTGCGGGGTGCGGCGGTGGTGGCTCCGCGATGGAACGTGCTGCTGAATTTCTTGGAGTGCGTCTGGCCGCCCTCGACCAGATCGAGGACGGCGCGTCCGGCGGCCCTTCCCTGTTCGGCGGCCGGCTGCACCATCGTGGTCAGGTCGTGCGGAACGATGCGATCGAGCGCGATGCCGTCGAAGCCCACGACGCTCACGTCCTGTGGCACCCGCAATCCCAGGTCTTCGGCGGCCCTGATCACGCCGGCCGCCAGCAGGTCGCTCTGCGCCATGATCGCCGTCGGCCGCCGATCGGGATCGGCCAACAGCTGATGGCCGGCCACCATGCCCTCGTCCACGAAGCTGCCGGCCGTCACCAGTCCGGCGGAGTCCGGGAACACCGCGCGTACCCCGCGCAGCCGGTCGAGGGTCACCTGAACGGTTCCCGCCTGCTCGGCCGCTGCCGTCAACGGCCCTCGGAAACCGGTGCCGTCGACCATGTCCAAGGGCAAAGCGACGATGGCGACGTCCCGATGCCCGAGGCCGGCCAGATGACGGGCCGCGATCTCGCTCGCCCGGTCGTCATCGAGCGAGATCGTCAGCACGCCGTCGAAGGCGGGCCCACCGAGAGCGACCGCGGGAATCGCCCGCCGCCGCTGGATCTCGATCGAGCGGGTGATCCGGCTGCTGCAGCCGAGCAGGATCACGCCGTCCATCGAGGCCGACTCCATCGCCACCGCGCTCTGCCCCACGTCGGCCAGCAGCAGCAGTCCGCGACCGTCGGCAGTGGTCTCCTGCGCGATGCCGTCGAGGATGGCGATGGCGATCGGGTCCCGGAAGGCAGAAAGGATGCGTTCCTCCATGACGACGCCGATGATCCCGGATCTGCCCTGCCGCAGCGAACGACCGCGTGGGTCCGGACCTGCGTAGTGCAGTTCCTCAGCCGCTGCCAGCACCCGATCCCGGGTGGATCCGGACACCGGGCCGGATCCGCTGAACGCCAATGAAGCCGTCGACAACGAGACTCCGGCCAGCGCCGCGACGTCGGCCAGCGTGGGCCGCTTGGCGGCACGATCCGACGACTCGGGTCCGGCCATTGCTTCAGGGTAGTTCGAAACGATTCGACGAGGTTGCTCGGTTTGCGCCGAGGGTGGCGTGGGGGACTTGAGCCCAGCTCCCAATGCCTGCGTGCTGAGGCGGCCGGCAGGGTGACGCAGCCGATAGGCAGACTGTCTTGACCAGTACAGAAAGCGTCGAATACAGTAATCGAATCGTTTCGACCTATGAGAACCTGAGGAAATCGTGTCCCACCCCGCAGTCGCCCCCGTCCATCAGGCAGGGTCGCAGTTGACCCGTCCGCAGATCGTGGCCTGGCGCAATGCCGTCTTCCTGATCTTCGCGTTGTGCGGGGTCGGGATGGCGAGTTGGGTGGCGCGGACGCCGGCGATCCGCGACGCGCTCGGGGCCAGCACGTTCGAGATGGGCCTCATCGTCTTCGGGCTCGCCGCCGGATCCATCGTGGGGTTGACCTCCTCGAGCCACCTCCTCGCCCGCATCGGCTCGGCCAACACCATTCGGGTGTCGCTGACCGCGGCCGGCTTCGGCCTTGCGCTGACCGGTCTCGGCGCGACGATGGCCGTCAGCGCGGTCGTCGTCAGCGGTCTTGCGCTGTTCGGCCTCGGGATCGGCACCTGCGACGTCTCGATGAACGTCGAGGGCGCGGCCAACGAGCGCGCGCTCGATCGCACCGTGATGCCGTTGTTCCACGCGTTGTTCAGCGGCGGAACCATCCTGGGCGCCGCACTCGGTGCGGCGGCCGAGTTCGCCGGCATCGCCATCGTCGTGCACCTGACGATCGTCGGTGCGGTGATGATCGCCGGTGCGCTGTTCGCGGTCCGCTACCTGCAACCTGACCCGTTCGCGTCTCACAGCAGCGCGTCGGAAGGCGAGGACGGCGAGCAGAAGTCCAACGGTGGTTGGCGGGCCCGGCTGGGGATCTGGCGTGATCGTCGGACCCTGCTGATCGGTCTGATCGTGCTGGGCATGGCTTTTGCCGAGGGGTCGGCCGGTGACTGGCTGGCGCTGGCGATGGTCGACGGTCACGGGGTCGACAATGCAACCGGAGCCATGGTTTTCGGCATCTTCGTAACGGCCATGACGGTCGGCCGGGTCGGCGGCGTGTACCTGCTCGACCGTTTCGGCCGGGTCCCCGTACTGCGGGTGTCCGCCGTGTTCGCCGCGGTCGGTCTGGTCGTCGTCATCTTCTCGCCGTTCCCCTGGCTGGCCGGCGTCGGTGTGGTGCTGTGGGGCCTCGGCTCGGCGCTCGGCTTCCCGGTCGGGATGTCGGCGGCCGCCGACGATCCGCGCAACGCGGCAGCACGGGTCAGTGCGGTGGCGACCATCGGGTACCTCGCGTTCCTGGTCGGCCCGCCGCTGGTGGGATTCGTCGGCGAACAGGTCGGTCTGCTGAACGCGCTGCTGATGGTGCTGGCGTTGGTGGCGGTCGCCGGAATCGTCTCCCCGGCGGCCCGCAAGCCCAAGGTCGACGTCGCAGTCTGAGCCGCCGCAGTCTGAGCCAACGCAGCCGCGACGTCACACCCGTTGTGCCGACACCGCAACGTCCGCGGATGATGCGCTGTCGACCGTGACGTTGCGGCGACCTCGAGGGCAGTCGAGAGACGGCGCGGTCAGTGGCCGGGGATGGAGAGCTTCAGGGCCACGATGACCAGCCCGACGAAGACGTTCAGCAGTATCGTCCGGGTCAGCGCGGGACCGGAAAGCTTGGCGTGCCGGACCGCCGCATAACCCCACAGCTGCTGCTCGGCGACCGCGACGATCAGGGCCGCCCAGACCCCGTCGGAGACGGTGAAGTTCGGCAGCAGACCGCTGACCAGCGCGGCGATCGCGGGTGGGACGGCGGCGAAGGCGACCGGCCATTCATGGGCCATCCCGCGACTGATCGCTCCGTAGTGCCAGCCGCCGTGCACCGAGGCCACGGTTGCCGCGTAGACGTGGGAGATCCAGAACACCAGCCCGCTGGAGATCAGCAGTACCGCGAGCACCAACGGCGCGCGCAGATCGCCGGCACTGATCACCACCGAGGCCGCGAGGACGGAGCCGTAGACGGCCGCCGTGTAGTTCTGCTCGCTGCGTCGTCGTACCTTCCGACCCGCGGGGTGACCGGCGGTCGAGCGGGTCGGTGAAGCCTCTCCACCTGCGTCGACTGCACCGGCGTCATCGACCGCATCGCCGCCGACCGCTTCGACGCCATCCGCGGGGTCGGCGGGACGGGCGGGATCCGATCCGGCCTGGCTCATGAGGGCATTTTGCCTGCATCTCCGTCCACTGCACCGACTGGGCCCGATCTACCGCGTCGTCAGCTGCAGATGCGGCCTGTCGATCACCGACCGGGCTACGGTGGGCTGGTGAGAAAAGACCCGGACAGCCGCGAACCGCGGGGTCCCGCGGTGGCGATCTGGACGGTGACTGGCCTGCTCGTCGGGGTGGCCCTGGCCATCGTCACCGGGTCGTTCATGGTGTCGATCGTCGTCTGCGCTGCCATCGGACTGATCTTCGGGCTGTACATCACCCGGACCAAGCACGTTCCGACCGACGACTGAGGCGGTCGGCTGCCGGTGCGGTTCCCCCGGCGCTGTGCAGCAACCCGCTGACAAAAGGGTGAAAGTTCCGCCTTCGACGGCGGGTCGGTATCCTGAGCGTTGACATGCACGCTCCGATGGGGCGTCCGGTGCAGGGTGGATCCCGAGTCCGGCTCTCGCGTCCGCAACCAGCGGCGCCGTCCGCACCCTTCTGAGGAGCACTGTTGTCCGCATCAACGCTGCCTGCCACCACGCTCACGGTCGACCGCTTCGGCGACCTCGACTACAAGGTCGCATCGCTCGACCTGGCCGATTTCGGCCGTAAGGAAATCAGCCTCGCCGAGCACGAAATGCCCGGTCTGATGGCCCTTCGCCGGGAGTACTCCGAGGTGCGCCCGCTGGCCGGGGCCCGGGTCTCCGGCTCGCTGCACATGACGGTGCAGACCGCCGTGCTGATCGAGACCCTGGTCGATCTGGGTGCCGACGTCCGCTGGGCGTCGTGCAACATCTTCTCCACCCAGGACCACGCGGCGGCCGCGATCGCCGTCGGCCGCTACGGCACCATCGAGGAGCCGGCCGGCGTGCCGGTGTTCGCCTGGAAGGGCGAGACGCTGCCCGAATACTGGTGGTGCACCGATCAGATGCTGCGCTGGCCAGCCAAAGAAGACGGCACAGCTCAGGGTCCAAATATGATCTTGGACGACGGCGGCGACGCGACGCTGCTGATCCACAAGGGCGTGCAGTACGAGAAGGCCGGCGTCGTCCCGCCGACCCAGGACGATGATTCCGAGGAGTACGCGGTCATCCTCGACCTGCTCCGCAAGTCGCTGGCCGACGATCCGCAGTACTACACGCGCACCGCGCCGAACATCAAGGGCGTCACCGAGGAGACCACCACCGGCGTCAACCGGCTGTACCAGCTGGCCGCCGCCGGCGAGCTGCTGTTCCCGGCGATCAACGTCAACGACGCCGTCACCAAGAGCAAGTTCGACAACAAGTACGGCATCCGGCACTCGCTGATCGACGGCATCAACCGCGGCACCGACGTGCTGATCGGCGGCAAGGTGGCGCTGGTTGCCGGGTACGGCGACGTGGGCAAGGGCGCCGCCGAATCACTGCGCGGCCAGGGCGCCCGGGTGGTCATCGCCGAGGTCGACCCGATCTGCGCACTGCAGGCGTTGATGGACGGCTACGAGGTCGCCACCATCGACAAGGCCATCGAAAAGGCCGACATCATCATCACCACCACCGGCAACAAGGACATCATCGGCACCGATCACATGCTGCGGATGAAGCACCAGGCGATCCTGGGCAACATCGGGCACTTCGACAACGAGATCGACATGGCCGGACTCGCCCGGCTCAAGGGTGCGTCGAAGATCGAGATCAAGCCGCAGGTCGACGAGTGGCGGTTCGCCGACGGCCACACCATCATCGTGCTGTCCGAGGGCCGGTTGCTGAACCTGGGCAACGCCACCGGGCACCCCTCGTTCGTGATGAGCGCGTCGTTCTCCAACCAGGTGATCGCCCAGATCGAGCTCTTCAGCAAGCCCGATGAATGGGACAAGGAGGTCTACCGGCTCCCGAAGCACCTGGACGAGAAGGTGGCCAAGATCCATGTCGAGGCGCTGGGCGGCGAGCTGACCAAGCTCTCCAAGGATCAGGCCGAGTACATCGGGGTCGACGTCGAAGGCCCGTTCAAGCCGGACCACTACCGCTACTGATCCACCAGCACCGTCCTGCACCCAGCAGAAGGCCCGCCCCCTCGGAGATGCTCCGAGATGGGCGGGCCTTCGCCGTTGACGGGCTCGGGGTCAGCGGGCGTCCAGCAGGTCGATGACGAAGATCAGCGTCTGGCCGCTGAGCCGGTGCCCACCACCGGCCGGGCCGTAGGCGAGCTCCGGCGGGATGGTCAGCTGCCGGCGTCCGCCGACCTTCATCCCCGGGATGCCGTCCTGCCAGCCCTTGATCAGCCCGCGCAACGGGAACTCGATGGATTCGCCGCGGCTCCAGGAGGAGTCGAACTCCTCGCCGGAGGCGAAATCGACCCCCAGGTAATGCACGCGAACGGTCCCGCCCGGCTTCGCCTCGGCCCCGTCGCCGACGGTGATGTCGGTGATCTCCAGGCTCGTCGGCGGCTCACCGTTGGGGAATTCGATGACCGGCTTGGTGGAATTGGCTTCAGACATGCGCTCCATCCAACACGACCGACCGGGCCGGCGTCAGCGCACCCCGCTCATCAACTTGCGGATCGGCGGCGTGAACACCAGCAGCACGATGCCGACGACGATGGCGATGCCGCCCAGGATCCCGAAGTACGCGACCTGGTCCTCGTCGTTGTAGTACTCGGCCAGCACGCCGGCCATGGCGGTGCCCAACGCGATCGACAGGAACAACAGCGCGACCATCTGGGTGCGGAAGATCTCCGGCGCGAGCTTGGTGGCCAGCGACAGGCTGACCGGCGAGATCAGCAGCTCGGCGACCGTGAAGACGAACAGCACACCGATCAGGCCGAGCAGCGGAGCGCTGTTCGGCACCGTGCTGGCCATCGGGATGAACAGCAGGAACGCGACCCCCATCACGATCACACCGAGCGCGAATTTGATCGGCGTCGGCGGTTGCCGGTCGCCCATCTTGGTCCAGATCCAGGCGAAGACCAGGGACAGGATCATGACGAACACCGGGTTGATCGACTGCACCCAGCTGACCGGCATCTCCCAGCCGAAGATGTCGCGGTTGAGCTGCTTGTCGGAGTACTCCGTCACCACGGTGAACTGCTGTTGATACAGCGACCAGAACACCGCGCTGACCAGGAACATCGGGATGAACGAGTACACCCGGCGGCGTTCGGTGCTGGTGATGTGCTTGCTGGACAGGATCACGTAGAAGTAGATGACGGCGGCGACGATCGTCACGAACACGATGACGGTGGCCAGATTGTCGGCGCTCAGAACGCCGGTGAACGCCAGGATCGCGATCACCACCACGGCCGCAACGGCCGCGCCGATGTACATCACCCGGCGGTTCGCCGGCAGCGGGTCGGGAATGTCGTTCGATTCGGCGGGCAGGTTCTTCCGGCCGACGGCATAGATGCCCAGTCCGATCGCCATGCCGACGGCGGCCAGTCCGAATCCCCAGTGGAAGCCCCTGGTCGTCTGCAGCCATCCGGTCAGTAGCGGTCCGAGGAACGCGCCCAGGTTGATCCCGAAGTAGTAGATGGAGAAACCGGCGTCCCGGCGAGGGTCCTTCTCCGAATACAGGGTGCCGACCAGGGAAGTCGCGTTCGCCTTCACGCCACCGCTGCCGAACGCGATCAACACCAGGCCGACGCCGACACCGGTCAGGCCGGGGATGAGCGAGAGCGCGATGTGCCCGCACATCACCAGCGCGGCGGCGTAGAACAGGGTTCGCTCGGCGCCGATGATCCGGTCGGCCAGCCAGGCGCCCAGAATCGTCGAGAGGTAGACCAGGCCGCCGTAGGCGCCGACGATGCTGGTGGCCGCCACCCGGTCAAGGCCGAGGCCCCCTTCGGCGACCGAGTAGTACAGGTAGATCAGCAGGATGCCCTGCATGCCGTAAAAGGAGAACCGCTCCCACATCTCGACCGAGAAGAGCGTGGCCAGCTGGCGCGGTTGCCCGAGGAAGGTCTTGTGATAATCGGCGTCTGATCGCCCGGCCGGAGTTGCTGTTGTCACGAGAAGGAGCGTGCCACCAGCCGGGACGCTGCGCAGGGCGACGCGACGTACCGATCGGGTCTCTGTCGGATCACGCACCGTGGCCGCCTCCGGATGATCATCGTGCGCGGATCTTCGTCCGGGTGAGGAGATACTTCCTGCGTGGAGGAGTCGATGCGCGCCAGCGTCACGCTGTGCACCAAGAACGGTGGTTCGCGGCTGCGGCACTGCCTCGATGCGATCGCGGCGCTGAACGCACCGCCGGACACCGAGCTGCGCCTGGTGGACAACGGCTCGACCGACGGCGAGACCTACCAACTGCTCGAGGATTTCGCGACCCGATCACGCTGGTACTGCAGCGTGCTGCAGACCTTCACCCCCGGCAACGGGGCCGGCCGCAACCTGGCACTGAGCCATTCCCGCGCGGACGTGCACCTGTTCTTCGACGACGACTGTTACCCCGACCCGGATTTCGTCACCGACTGGCTGGAGGTGTTCGCGCAGCACGACATCGGCTTCGCCTCCGGGATGATCCCGCCCTACGACCGGCGGTACTCCGACATGGGCTGCACCGAACAGCCGACGCAGGAACTGGTGCGGGGCGGACAGTTCGTCCGCCGCGGATTGATCCAGGGCTCGAACATGGCGTTTGCCCACCAGTGCCTGAAGGCGACCGGATTCTTCGACGAACGCTTCGGCGCCGGAACCCGATTTGCCGGTGAGGAATGGGATCTCGCGTTGCGGGCGTCGGCGGCGGGCTGGTCCGGCGGCTATTTCCCGCAGCCGCGGGTGGCCCACGACCATCGACGCACGGAAGCCGAAGGCCTGGAACGGATGTTGTTCTACGACTACGGCGCCGGCGCCGTCTACGCAAAACACGCGTTGCGGCTCGGCGGAAAGGTGATGCGGGACTATCTGCGCGAGCTCAACGCGTTGCGCCGGCGTCCCGCGCGCCGCGCCATGCTGCTCAAGGGCTACAAGGACTTCACCGCGTTGAAGCTGCGGTCATCTCGCGCGGGTTAGGGTGCTGCGCGTGGGCAGGCTGATCGTCATCGAGGGGTTGGACGGGTCGGGGAAGCGGACGCTGACCGACGCGTTGTCGACCCGCTGGCGGGCCGATGGCCGGACGGTGGCGACGATGGCCTTCCCCCGGTACGGGTTGGACGTGCACGCCGACCTCGTCCAGGACGCGCTCTACGGCCGGCTGGGCGATCTCTCCGAATCGGTCTACGGGCCGGCCCTGCTGTTCGCCCTCGACCGGCGGGCCGCCGCACCGGCGATCCGCGAGCTGCTCGCCGCCAACGACGTGCTGCTGCTCGATCGGTATGTGACCTCGAATGCCGCCTACGGCTCCGCCAGGCTCGGCGGCCCGCAGGTCGACACCGGATTCGCCGACTGGGTTCGCGGCTTGGAGATCGACCGGTTCGGCATCCCGGCCCCCGACCGGCAGATCCTGCTGGCGACCCCGCTGGAGGTCGCCGCGGAGCGGGCTCGCAGCCGGGCGGAACACGCGGCCGACCGGGCGCTCGACCGGTTCGAGGCGGACGCCGGACTGCAGCAACGCACCGGCGCCATGTACGCGGCGCTGGCCGCGGGGGACTACCTGTCCGAGTGGACGGTGCTGGTCCCGGAACCGGACGGCTCGCTCACCATCCCGCCTGCGGTGTGGGATTGATCCGGCCGGTTTCCTGCGACGCGGCGTAGCGCAGTGCCTGGTCCAGGTGCTCGGTGCGGATCCGGATGTCGATGTACAACACCGCGACCACCGCGCCGGTCCACGCTGCCGCCAGCCCGCCCACCACCACCGAGACGAACTCGGTGAGCAGCAGGGCGCCGACCGAACCGGTCTGGCCGACCAACCCGCCGACCAGCGCGGAGGCGACGGCACCGGCCAGCACGCCGCTGATCGTGGTGACGGCGACGGCCCCGAGGATCCGGCCCCGATGACCCCTGGTCAAAGCGGCGCTGCGGCGGATCGCCGCTCCGGTGGCCGAACGCTCCATCACCACGACGGGCGCCGCCAGCACCAGGATCAGGTAGGCGAACACACCCGGCACCACCAACAGCATCAACCCGACCGCGACGGCAAGGCCCACCGCCAACGCCGTGCCGATCAGCACCGGCCAGCGGCCGCGCAGCCGCTCGGCCACCGCGCCGCGACCGTCCTTGCCCAACGCACCGGCGCCCGCATAGGCGGTGGCCAGGCCGGCGATCACCGGTGCCCCGGACGTCGTGATCAGCAACCCCAACAGGCTGGCCAGCACAATCCCGGCCGGCACCGACGTCGACTTGCCGGTCAACAGATCGTCGAGCCACCCCGCCTCGGCGAAGGTGGACAGCGAGCCGGTGAGAGCCAGACAACCGAAGGTGACCGCGGTCGACAGTGCCGAGACCAGCACGGCCGCTCCGCCGAGCTGCCCGATGTGCCGCTTGAGGATCGTCCACCCCACGCCCAATACCTCACCGACCGTCATCGGTCGCAGCGGGATGACCCCCGGCTGGGCCCAGGATCCGGGACCTGGCCGGCCGTACTGGTCGGGACTGGGATATTGCGGAACGCTCACGTCCTCATCGTCCCATGCGCCGCCGGTGGGCCGGGTCGTACTTGAATCCGCCCTACCCGTCGGCCCACAGGCGATTCCCTCGGGAAGGGCCGCCGATCCCCGCATCGGTCGGCCCCGCCGGGCGCGGTGAACACCCGCCCACCAGGCTGTGATGTCACCATGGACGGTATGAGAGCACGCGTGTTGGTGGTCGACGACGACCCCGCCCTGGCCGAGATGCTGACCATCGTGCTCCGCGGGGAGGGTTTCGACACGGCGGTGGTGCGGGACGGCTCGAAGGCCTTGGACGCCTTCCGCGAGGTCCATCCCGATCTGGTGTTGCTCGACCTGATGCTGCCCGGCATGTCCGGATTGGACGTCTGCAAGGAGATCCGCGCGGAATCCGGGATCCCGATCATCATGCTGACCGCCAAAACCGACACCGTCGACGTGGTGCTCGGACTGGAATCCGGCGCCGACGACTACGTGATGAAGCCGTTCAAGCCGAAGGAGCTGACCGCCCGGATCCGGGCCAGACTCCGCCGGGCGGACGTCGGCTCGGCCGAGCGGCTCCGGGTCGCCGACGTCGAGGTGGACGTCCCCGGCCACCAGGTGACCAGGGACGGCGAGCCGATCTCGTTGACCCCGCTCGAGTTCGACCTGCTGGTGGCGCTGGCCCGCAAACCTCGTCAGGTGTTCACCCGTGAGGTGCTGCTCGAGCAGGTCTGGGGTTACCGGCACGCTGCCGACACCCGGTTGGTCAACGTCCACGTGCAGCGTCTGCGCTCCAAGATCGAGAAGGACCCGGAACACCCAGAGGTGGTGGTCACGGTCCGCGGCGTGGGATATCGGGCCGGCACGTCGTGACCGCCGGCCTTCCATGACGCAGGGCCCGGCGCCCGGGCAGCCGGCCGCCGCGGCGATATCGACCCCTGATCCGGCCGAACCGTCGACGGGGCTCGGCGCCCGGATCCGGGTCACTGCCGACCGGGTCCGATCGCGGATCGTCTTCTGGAGCCGATCGCTGCTGATCAGGGTGGTCGCCCTGACCCTGTCGCTCTCCACCGTCGTGATGCTGACGCTGGGTTTGATCCTGCAACAGCAGATCACCAACGGCCTGCTGCAGAGCAAGATCGACGCCGCCACCGCGGAGATCGACAGTGCGCGGCTGACCGTGCAGAACAGTCTGTCGGGGGCCGATTCCGACCCGAGTTCGCTGCGCGAGCAGCTCCGGGTGGCGCTCACCGAGATCGGCCGGGTGGACGGCTCATCGGGGGCGCAGGGTTCGACGGCGGGGGTTTTCGAGCCGGTGATCGTGCCGAGCCGGGTCGGTTCGGAAGCCGACCTGGCGGTGACCCAGCCGACCGGCGACATCCCGGCCGAACTGCGGGCCAGGGTCGGGCAGGGCCAGATCGCTTACCAGTACACGACCATCACCCGGGACGGGCAGAGCATCCCGGCGCTGGTGATGGGCGCACCGGCCAGGACCAGCACCGATTCCTTCGAGGTGTACCTGATCTTCCCGCTCGCGGGTGAACTCGGCACCGTGCAGGTGGTGCAGCGCACGCTGCTGGTCGGCGGGATCGCGCTGGTGGTGGCGTTGACCCTGATCTCGGCGTTGGTGGCGTCACAGGTGGTGCGGCCGGTGCGCCGGGCCGCGGCCAGCGCGCGCAAGCTGGCGGCCGGCGACCTGGCCGAGCGGATGCCGGTGACCGGCCCGATCGAGCTGACCACGCTGGCCAACTCCTTCAACGGCATGGCCGAGGCGATCCGGGTGCAGATCCGCCAGCTGGAGGAGTTCGGAAAGCTTCAGCGCCGCTTCACTTCCGACGTCTCCCATGAGCTGCGGACCCCGCTGACCACGGTGCGGATGGCCGCCGATGTGCTGCACGCGGGACGGGAGGACTTCCCGGCGCACCTGTCGCGGGCCACCGAGCTGTTGGTCGACGAGCTCGACCGGTTCGAGTCGCTGCTCGGCGATCTGCTGGAGATCAGCCGCTACGACGCCGGGATGGCCGAACTGAGCGCCGAACCCATCGACATCCGGTCGAGCATCAACACCAGCATCGCTGCGGCCACCCAGCTCGCCGGGCAGTTCGGCGTGCAGATCGTCACCACGATTCCCGAGCACCCCGTCGTCGCCGAGATCGACACCAGGCGGGTGGACCGCATCCTGCGCAACCTGATCTACAACGCCATCGACCATGCGGACGGCAAACCGATCGAGCTCGAACTCGCCGCCGACGAGGAGGTGCTGGCGATCACCGTGACCGATCACGGGGTCGGGCTGCGTCCGGGTGAGGCGGGCCTGGTGTTCAACCGCTTCTGGCGGGCCGATCCGTCCAGGCAACGGCAGACCGGAGGTACCGGGCTGGGTCTGGCGATCTCGCTGGAGGATGCCCGGCTGCACGGCGGTTGGCTGCAGGCCTCGGGAGCACCCGGCGAGGGTGCCCGCTTCCGGCTCACCCTGCCCCGTACCCGCAGCGGCCTGATCACCCAGTCGCCGCTGCCGCTGCGGATCGGGGCGGATCGACCGGCCATCGGTGCGGGGTCTGCGGTGGCCGTGGACGACAGGGTGATGCCCCTCGAGGGTGTCCGGATGATGGTCGAGGACGGCACGCTCAAACCCGCCCCGAGCGACGACGACCTGCACCCGGCGTCCGTTCCGGAGGCCGGCGCCACCGCCACGCTCTCGTCCACCGACCAGGTGCCCAGGCTTCCGGGAGGTTCTTCCGGCGCGCAACAACCTGCCGCGTCCGACGGGGCGGCCGTCAGCTCGGCCACCGGTGGATCGACCGGGAGCGCGCCATGACGACCCGGCGGTGGGCGACACCCGCTCGGCGGCTGACGCTGGCCCTCGCGATCTCGCTGACACTGGTTGCGGTGACCGGATGCTCGGGCGTCCCGGGCTCCAGTGCGGCGATCGACGTCACCCAGATCGCCGAACAGGTGGCACCGGCCGGGCCGGATGCGCCGACACCCGGCCAACAGCCGGACCAGATCGTCCGCGGCTTCATCGCGGCCAGCGCACGGCCGGACCTGGACACGGCCTCCGGGTCCAGTTTCGCCGCCGCCCGGCAGTACCTGACGCCGGAGGCCCAGGCCACCTGGTTGCCCAGCAGCCTGCCGGTGGTGGTCCTGGGTGACGGGTACCGGACCGAGGAAGATCCGGCAGCACCGGGAACCGTGACGGTGGCCGGATTGTCGCCCGGACAGCTGGACCAGGAGCGGTCCTTCCACACCGAGGCAGCGACTCTCTACAACAAGGTGATGCACCTGGTGCAGGTCGACGGGGAGTGGCGGATCAGCGACCCACCCCCCGAGTTGTTGCTGACCAGCTCGGAATTCTCCACGGCGTTCCGACAACGCGTGCTGTATTTCCTGGATCGATCGGGGACGGTCGTGGTGCCGGACGTGCGGCACCTCGTTGTCGGACAAACTCCGGCGAATCGCGCCAACCGGCTGTTGTCGCTGTTGATCGAGGGTCCCAGCGCCCCGCTCCGCGGCGCCGTCGACTCGCAGTTGACCGCGAAGTCGTCGCTGCGATCCAACCCCTCCGTCGATTCGGAGGGTGTGCTGCAGGTGGACCTCACCGGCGTCGACGTGTCCACGCCGGAGGCCCGCAGGGCGTTGGCTGCACAGATCGTCTGGACGCTGTCGCCCACCTCTCCGCGGATCGGCATCACCGTTGACGGGGAACCGCTCGACCCTGCGCAGTCGGTCTACACGATCAACACCGTGTCCTCGTTCGACCCGGACCGGGTCGCCGGCACCGGTCAGGTGGCCTCCGACCCGTTCTATGTCACGACGGGCGGTGCGATCGTCGGGCTGTTGGACGAGCAGCCGGTCCCCGGGGTGCTCGGTTCCGGAGCGACGCCCGTCGTCAGCGCGGCGAAGTCGGCGGCAACTGGCACGATCGCCGCGGTGGCGACCGACCCCGGTGGCGGCCAGCAGTTGCTGATGGCCCGGCCGGCGGAGGGGGACGCCGCTGACACTGCGCTGAAGGCGGACACACTCACCCTCCCCAGCTTCACGCACGCCGGCGACGAGGCATGGGTGGTGCAGAACGGGGCGACGAAGCCCGAGGTGTATCGGGTTTCGGCCACCGGCAAGCCCAGCCGGGATCGGGTGGTGTCGACCGATCTGGCCGGCAAGGGCACCGTCACGGCACTCGCGCTGTCACCGGACGGGGTTCGGGTGGCGATCGTGGCAGGGGAGCGCCTGTACATGGGAGTGGTCGAAGCGGCGCCGCCGGAGGACGAGGCTGCGACGCCCGACCAGGCAACCAATACCGCGGTGCCGTCACCGGACGCCGGATCGGACAGCGAGTCCGGTCAGGTCCCGCTGATCATCACCAACCTGACGGTGTTGCGGCCCGATCTGCTGCACGTCGGCCCGGTGACGTTCGCCAACTCCCGGGAACTGATGGTGGCGGCCACCACGAATCCGAATGCGTACCGGAGCCTGTGGGACGTGTCGATCGATGGCTTCGAATCCCGGAAGATCACCGACCAGGGGGTGTTCGGCGACATCGACGGCCTCGCGGTCGCGGTCGGCGAGCCGTTGTTGATCACCTTCGGTGGCCGGGTCTGGCAGCTCGAGGGCTCGCAGGCCGACGGCCAGTGGACCTCCCCGCTTCCCGACCAGCCGTTCCTGAACGGCTCGTCGCCGTTTTACCCCAGCTGAACCATCCCCACTGACATGTGCACAGGAAAGGGACCGATGCGTCCATGATCTCGCTCGAACTGGCCGCCGCCCTGAAGGACGCCGGCCTGGTCTGGAAGCCGTCGTCAGGAGATCAGTTCACGCTGATCACCGGTGCCTTCGACGGCGAGGTGTTCACCCTGTCCGACATGGTGGTGGAAGCCCGGGAATCCAGGAGCGGGACCGTGCTGGGGTTCAACGGCACGACCGAATGGGCGCTGGACGCGACCGAGGCGAGCGATGCGCTCTGGTTGCCGCGGGAAGATCAACTGCGGGTCCTGCTCGGGTCGTCGTTCCGCACCCTGGAGCGCATCGACGACGGCTATCGCGTGACGGCGGTGCTGCCCGGCTCGTCCCTCGATGTCGATGCGCAGCATCTGGATGCAGCGGCACCCGACGCCGAGAACGCCTCTGGTGACGCAGCGCCGTATTGGGGAGCCGAGCCCGCAGAGGCCTATGGCCGGGCGTTGCTCGCGCTTGTTCGCCGCGCGCTGAGCTGACCGGCGGGACCTGGGCTGTGGGCCCTGGGCCCTGCGAACGGCCACTACGGGGAACATCCGTCGGTTCCCGGCCGATTTTGTTACCCGTGAGGCCGCAGATCCTGCGGGGAGTTGTCCACAGCGGCGGTTCCGGCCTTGACCCCGGCGTCGCTCTCCCGGAGGTTTTCCAGGTGCAAGCGGAGCGGCCGGGCATCGCCGGCACCGTGCGGGGAGGCTTGGATGCCGCCTTGGACCTGGTGTTGCCGCGCCCGTGCCCGGGGTGCGGTGGACCGGATCCCTGGTGCGCCGGGTGCGACGCCACCCTTCGCGGGCGTCCGCGGAGAATCCAGCTGCCCGAGCAGCATCCTGAGCCAGCGCGGAATCACACCGCCCCGTTGCTGCCGCCGGCCTGGGCATTGACCCGCTATCGCGATCCCGTCCGATCGGCGATTGTCGCCGGAAAAGAACGTGGCCGTCGAGATCTCCCGCCAGTGCTCGGTGTCGCGCTCGGCCGGGGGTTGTTCCGGCTGCGGCGACTGGGCCTGCTGCCGCCCACGGTATGGCTGGTGCCGGCACCCAGCAGGCGCTCCGCCGCGCGCGCCCGGGGAGGCGATCCCGTCGCGACCATGGCCAGAACGGCGGCCCGGTGGCTGGCCGGGCAGGGCTGCTCGACCGGGGTCGCCCCCTGTCTGGTCACCGGCGGCGCCGCCCGGGACTCGGTCGGACTTGACGCCGCCGGCCGGGCCGCGAACCTGCAGAACCGGGTTCGCTGGGTACCCGCCGGGGCACCACCGTCCGGCACTCCGGTCGTCCTGATCGACGACGTTCTCACCACCGGCGCCACATCGGCGGTCGCCTGCCAGGCCCTGCGGACGGCCGGGGTACAAGTGTGTGCCGTGCTGGTGCTCGCGTCCGTTCCCGGCTGGGTCACGGCGCGCTGACGGTTTCTCCCGCATCACCCCGGCTGTGCCGTTTACCTGCGCGAATGGCTCACCACACCGCACAGAGAGTCATCTGGGGGTGTTCTGGGGCGTGCTGAGCGGAAGGAGTGGAGGTTGCTCTTGCGCCGTTTCGGCCGGACGGTAGGTTCGATGTCATCCCGGGCGAGCCCGGTGGACATACCGGCTGTCCGGGACACCGTTTTCCCGCGCGCGCGGCAGGGTCCGTCAGTCCCCTGCCAGATGAGGAGGACTTGTGGACATTGTCGTCAAGGGCCGAAACGTGGAGGTTCCGGAGCATTTTCGCGTGCACGTCGCGGAGAAGCTCACCCGTAGCGAAAGGTACGACTCGAAGATCATCAGGGTGGACGTCGAACTTTCCCACGAGACCAATCGGCGGCAGTCCAAGACCTGCCAACGGGTGCAGATCACGCTGGCCAGCCGGGGTCCCGCCGTTCGGGCGGAGGCCAGTGCCGACAGCTTCTACGCAGCACTCGATTCCGCGGTCACCAAGCTGGAGAATCGACTCCGTCGGTCCGCCGACCGGCGGCACGATCATCAACACGGTCGAACCCCGATCACGGCCGTAGCGGCGACCCCGGAAGAGATCCTGGGTGGAGCGAAGCTCGGATCCCCGGCCACGAACGGTGCGGCCACCGCCGTGCTGGAGGACGAGGATGTCGCCGGCGCCTGGGTGGACGACTCGTCCAACGGTGCGGCAGAGGCCGATACCGAGACCCACGACGACTCCTGGGCCGGCGCGGCCGACGGGGGTCCGGGCCGGGTGGTCCGGGTCAAGGATCACCCCGCCGAACCGATCACCGTCGACCAGGCGTTGTTCCAGATGGAGCTGGTCGGGCACGACTTCTATCTGTTCAACGATGCCGACACGAATCTGGCCTCCGTCGTCTACCGGCGCAAGGGATTCGACTACGGGTTGCTGCGGCTGACCTGACCCGCCACGTGCGACGGCCGGCGGCGGAGGGCGATCTCCGCCGCCGGATCGGCGAAGCCGGTGAACAACATGTGCACAGCGGCCGGGTTGCGGCCCCCACCGGGGGACGGTGACCCGCGTGCGCCGGGCGGTGCGCCTACCATGGTCACCGCTGGGCCCAACTCCGAGCCCGGTCGACCGCGGCACCCGGTAGAACTTCGGCTGGGTCAACCGTTGTCCTGATGTTCGGCGCCCCGCTGCGCGGCGCGGCACGATTCGACCGAGGGTGAAACACGTGGTTCTTGGCAGACTGCTCCGGGTCGGCGAGGCGAAGACACTCAAGCGTCTGCGCACGATCGCCAACCACATCAACGATGTGGAAGACACGTACATCGCGATGTCCGACGACGAGTTGCGCGAGCAGACCGCGGCGTTCAAGGAGCGCATCGCGAACGGTGAGACGACCGACGACCTGTTGGTCGAGGCGTTTGCCGTCGTGCGCGAGGCCGCCAGGCGAACTCTCGGTCAGCGGCACTTCGACGTCCAGCTGATGGGTGGCGCGGCGCTGCACCTCGGGGACATCGCCGAGATGAAAACCGGTGAGGGCAAGACCCTGGTCTCCACCCTGCCGGCGTATCTGAACGCCCTCGAGGGCAAGGGTGTGCACGTCGTCACCACCAACGACTACCTGGCCAGGCGGGACAGCGAGTGGATGGGCCGGGTGCACCGGTTCCTCGGGCTGGACGTCGGCGTGATCCTGTCCCAGCAGACTCCGGAGGTCCGCAAGGCGGCCTACGCCGCCGACATCACCTACGGCACCAACAACGAGTTCGGCTTCGACTACCTGCGTGACAACATGGCCGGGTCGAAGAACGATCTGGTCCAGCGTGGTCACCATTACGCGATCGTCGACGAGGTCGACTCGATCCTGATCGACGAGGCCAGGACGCCGTTGATCATCTCCGGCCCCGCCGACCAGTCGTCGAAGTGGTACTCCGAGTTCGCCAGGCTGGTCCCGCGGCTCAAGGCCGATGTCGACTACGAGGTGGATGAATCCAAGCGGACCATCGGGGTCAGCGAGGAGGGCGTCAACAAGGTCGAAACCGCGCTGGGCATCGAGAACCTGTACGAGTCGGTGAACACCCCGCTGGTCGGGTTCCTGAACAACGCGCTCAAGGCCAAGGAGCTCTACAAGAAGGATCGCGACTACATCGTCGTGTCCGGCGAGGTGTTGATCGTCGACGAGTTCACCGGTCGGGTGCTGCACGGTCGCCGTTACAACGAGGGCATGCACCAGGCGATCGAGGCAAAAGAGGGCGTCGAGATCAAGGCCGAGAACCAGACGCTGGCCACCATCACCCTGCAGAACTATTTCCGGCTGTACGAAAAGCTCTCCGGGATGACCGGTACGGCGCAGACCGAGGCCGCCGAGCTGCACCAGACCTACAAGCTCGGCGTGGTGCCTATCCCGCCCAACAAGCCGATCCAACGTGCCGACGAGGCCGACCTGATCTACAAGACCGAGGACGCCAAGTTCGCCGCCGTGGTGGAGGACCTGGCCGAACGGCACGAGAAGGGCCAGCCGGTGCTGGTCGGCACCGCCTCGGTGGAGAAGTCCGAGCTGCTCAGCAAGCTGTTGCTGCGCTCCGGCGTGCCGCACGAGGTGTTGAACGCCAAGAACCATGCCCGGGAGGCCGCGATCATCGCGCAGGCCGGCCGGTCGGGTGCCGTCACGGTCGCCACCAACATGGCCGGTCGCGGCACCGACATCGTGCTGGGCGGCAACGTCGACTTCAGCGCCGACGCCGAACTGCGCGCCCAGGGACTCAATCCCACCGACACCCCGGAGGAGTACGAGGCGGCGTGGCCCGACGCCGTCGAGGAGGCCAAGAAGAAGGCCAAGGCCGAGGCCGAGAAGGTGCGCGAGGCCGGCGGTCTCTACGTGCTGGGCACCGAGCGTCACGAGTCCCGGCGGATCGACAACCAGCTGCGCGGTCGGTCCGGTCGGCAGGGCGATCCGGGGGAGTCCCGCTTCTACCTCTCGCTCGGCGACGACCTGATGCGTCGGGTCGGCGGCGGCACCGTCGAGATGCTGATGACCCGGCTCCGGATGCCCGATGACGTGCCGATCGAGCACAACTTCGTTTCCAAGGCGATCAAGAGCGCGCAGACCCAGGTCGAGCAGCAGAACTTCGAGATCCGCAAGAACGTGCTGAAGTACGACGAGGTGATGAACAAGCAGCGCACCGTCATCTACGAGGAACGCAAGCGCGTGCTCGACGGTGAGGATCTGCACCTGCAGGTGCAGAACATGATCACCGACGTGATCACCGCCTATGTCGACGGCGCGACCGCGCAGGGTTACGCGGAGGACTGGGACACCGACACCCTCTGGACCGCGCTCAAGACGCTCTACCCGATCTCGGTGACGCCCGATTCGATTGCCACCGAGCACGGCGATCTCACCCGAACCTCGCTGAAGGAGGCCGTGCTGGCCGACGCGCGGCAGGTCTGGGAGAAGCGCGAGGAGACCCTGACCCCGGCGATCACCCGGGAGTTGGAGCGCCGCGTGGTGCTGTCCGTGCTCGACCGCAAGTGGCGCGAGCATCTCTACGAGATGGATTACCTGAAGGAGGGCATCGGCCTGCGCGCGATGGCCCAGCGGGATCCGCTCGTCGAGTACCAGCGCGAGGGTTTCGACATGTTCGCGGCAATGCTCGACTCGCTCAAGGAGGAGTCGGTCGGCTTCCTGTACAACCTCCAGGTGCAGGTCGTGCCGGCCGGCGGGCAGCCCGCCCCGGCACCCGGCGCCCCGGTCGTCACCGCAGCATCGGCGGCCGCCACGGCGCTGGGCAACGGCGGCGCAAACGGTGGAAACGCGGCTGCGGCGATCGCCTCGGCACCTGCGGAATCGGCTCCGGCCGCGGCGGCAGCTGCCCCGGCTCCGGTTCGACGGCGGGTGCGTCCGGTGGAGGCATTGCCGACCGAACAGGCAGCTGCGGCGGCGACCGTCACCACCGCTCCCGGCCCGGCCGCCTTGCGCGCCAAGGGGTTGGGTGGCCCGGTGGCCGCGGCGCCGCTGACCTACAGCGGACCGACCGAGGACGGCGGCACCGAAACGCGGTCCGGTGGGGGAGCGGCGGCCCGGCAGGGCGCTGCCACGGCCACCAGTTCCAAGGAGCCGGGCCGCAATGCGCCGTGCCCCTGCGGGTCCGGCAAGAAGTACAAGCTCTGCCACGGGCGCCCCGGCGCGAACTGACAGAGCACCGGCGCGAACTGATAGAGCCGCCCCGGCGCGAACTGACAGAGCACCGCGAACCGCGAGCGGTCGAGAGGGTCTGGAATGCTTGCCGCATGACGGAAGCGAGCCAGGAATCGGATCGGTTGCCGCGGGGCAACGACCACCAGAGCATCGACCACTGGGCGCAGCACGGCGTCGAGGAACTCACCGAGCGCGAGGCCGCCGAGCGCGCCGAACTCGGTGACCCGCATGCCGAGGACGACCTGCCGATCCCCGACGGCGGCTGACGCCGGCACAACGGTGCCGCCCAGCGGGTTCCAGGACCCGAGCGGACGCCGGGAACCGGCTCAGGCGATCGGTAGATCGGCCAGTCTGGATGCCGCGACAGCGACGGTGCCGACCGCCAGCAGGAGCAGCAGCACCCGCGCGGGTCGATAACGGAACGATGCCGTCACCCCGGCGAAGAACAGCGCGACGGCAAGCAGGATCGTGGTGATCACATACGAATCGGCGTTCGCCGCGGCCACCTGGCTCTCCAGGCTCGCCTGTTCGGCCCTGGCGCTTGCCGCGTCGTAGTCGCCGAACTGGGATTGCAGGTAAGCCGGGTCCTCGAACAAGCTCGCGGGCGACGTGCCGTTCTTGATGTCGGCCTCCCACTGTTCGAGCAATGGCAGGAACGGTGCTCGCACCAGGTTGTTGCGATAGAACTGAGCCAGTTGGGTGTTGCCCGACTGCACCGCCTGCGCATACTGCGCGACCAGTCCGGCGTCATAGGCGACCTTCTGGGTCGCGAGACCGAACAGCCGCGATCCCTCCACCCGCTCGTCGGACGACGTCCGGGCCAGGTCCTGCTGGGCGCCGTTCCACTCCGAGGCCTGGTACCCGCACCAGGCGGTGCCGACGGTGGTGATGCCGAGGATCAGAACCGCGATGATCTCCAGCACGCGATCGCCGAAGGTCGACGAGTTGTCGCTCACGAGGTGGACCCCGGTGCCGTGCCGTCGATGTTCATCAAGTCGTCCCTGGCGGTGAGGCCGATGGCATTACCGCCAGGACCGGCGCGCAGGGCCACCTGAAGTGCCTCGGTGCGCTCGACGAGATCGCGCCACAGGTCCGTTTCCCGGTAGCGCCACGCGGTGTCGCCGGACGTCGTGACCTTCTGCTGCAGATCGGCATCGTTCATCGCGCGGGCCAACCGGGTGGCGGCCTCGGCCTTTTCGCGGTCCAGTTCCAACCGTGCCCTGGCGGTCGCCGCGATGACCTCGCCGGTCCGGCCCAGGTCCACGGTGCCCAACAGCAGCGCGGTCACCTTGATCCCGTCACCGAGCAGTGCCTCGCCGACCGCGGCCGCGAGCTGCTGCTCGCAGGCCTGCCGGGCCGGGCCGAACAGGCTGTCGATTCCGATGGCCGGGTCGCCGAGCGTGATGTGCACGCTCCTGGTGGTCTCGTCCCGGACGATGCCGTAATAGCCGTTGGGTCCGAAGTGCTCGTGCACCAGGCGAAGCTGCTCGGGAACCAGCTGGAAGCGCACTGTCAACGAGATGACGGCCGTCGTCCGGTCGCCGAGAGTGACCTGCAGCGGCGGCCCGGAATGCTCGAGGTTGCGGGAGTGCTGCGGCGGTCCCGACCGTTCCAATGGTCCGGTGATGCCCTGCCGGTTGTCGTTCGTGTCGTCCTGGGCGCCGGCCCGGTAGGCGAGTTCGACCGACGGGTATTCCTCGACCATCCGGCGACGCAGGGCGGGCACGAAGTGTGGCCCGGGCAGCAGCGTGGTGTCGGTGGCCCTGCCTTTCACCATCACCAGGCCGAGGCTGCCCGACGGCACCCTGACCAGGGACTCGGTGATCACCACCCAGATCAGGATGCCCAGCATCGGGATCACCAGAACGAGCAGGATGATCCACGCGACGAGGCTCATGAACTGCCTTCGATCGACGGGCGAACGTCGCTGGGCGACTGAGAAACGGTCATCCCGAGATCATTCACCACCTGAATAGCGCGGGCATCACCGACTTCGTGTGATCACCAGCGCGCCGCTCTGGGCCGGGTGCCAGCGCGCCGGAGATCCGCAGGCTACGCTCCGTGACGCCAACGTCATTGTCTGTAAGGGGGCCGGCCCATGGCCGAGCGAGCGTGCGGCATCGATGACACCTCGTCGGCCGGCGGCGGGCGATGAGCGAGGCGCTGGCCACCAGGCCGGAATCGACCGGCGGCGAGCCGGCGAGACTGTCGCGCTCGCAGATGAACATCATCTTCGTCACGATCATGCTGGGGATGCTGCTCTCCGCGCTGGACCAGACGATCGTCTCGACCGCACTGCCCACCATCGTCGGCGATCTCGGCGGCGGCGGGCACATGAGCTGGGTCGTCACCGCCTACATGCTGGCGGAGACCATCGCCGCGGTGCTGGCCGGCAAGTTCGGTGATCTCTTCGGCCGCAAGCGGGTTTTCCAGCTCAGCGTGCTGATCTTCATCGTCGGCTCGTTCTTCTGCGGGCTGGCCGACGACATGACCACGTTGATCATCTTCCGGGCGGTCCAGGGCATCGGTGGTGGCGGGCTGGCGGTCACCGCCACGGCCCTGATCGGCGAAGTGATCCCGCTGCGCGAACGCGGCAAGTACCAGGGCGCGCTCGGCGCGGTCTTCGGCGTCACCACCGTCATCGGACCGCTACTCGGCGGCCTGTTCACCGATCATCTGTCGTGGCGTTGGGCGTTCTACGTCAACGTGCCGATCGCCATCATCGTGATCCTGATGGCCGCCAAGACCATTCCGGGGATTCGGGGAACCTCGAAGCCCAAGATCGACTACCTGGGCGTGATCTTCGTGTCGCTCGGCGCCAGCGGCCTGATCCTGGCGACGTCGTGGGGCGGCACCCAGTACCCGTGGGGCTCGGCGACCATCATCGGACTGTTCGGTGCCTCGCTGATCGCGTTGGCGATCTTTGTCTTCGTCGAGAACCGCGCCGAGGAACCGATTCTGCCGATGCGGCTGTTCCGCGGCCGAGTGTTCACCATGGCCTCGATCCTGTCGTTCATCGTCGGTTTCGCGATGATGGGGTCGATCACCTTCCTGCCGACCTTCCTGCAGTTCGTCAGCGGCGCCTCGGCCACGTCCTCCGGTCTGCGCATGCTGCCGATGGTGATCGGGCTGCTGCTGACCGCCATCGCCAGCGGCGCCGTTGTCGGCCGCACCGGGAAGTACCGGATGTTCCCGATCGCCGGCGCCGCGGTGACAGCGCTGGGGCTGTACCTGATCTCGCTGATGGACCAGACGACTCCGATCTGGCTGGAGTCGGTGTTCCTGTTCGTGCTGGGCGCCGGCATCGGGCTGATCATGCAGATCCTCACCCTGATCGTGCAGAACACCGCCGAATACCGGGATCTGGGCACAGCCACCTCCGGCGTCACGTTCTTCCGCACCCTCGGCGGTGCGTTCGGCGCCTCCGTGCTGGGCAGCATCTACTCCAACCAGCTGGCAGATCTGTTGCCCGCCGCACTGATCCAGTCCGCCGGTGCGGTGACACCTGAGCAGGCAACGAATCCCGAGGCGTTGTGGGCATTGCCGGAGGCGACCAGGGAACCCGTCGTCGAGGCCTACAACCAGTCCCTGCACAGCGTTTTCGTCTGGGCGATCCCGATCGCGTTGCTCGCGCTGGTCGCCGCGCTGTTCCTGCCGCAGGTCACCCTGCGTGGTCGGGAACGGGCCAAGGGCGCCGGGGAGGGATTCGCCGTCCCGGAGGGTGCCGACGCGGACACCCAGCTGGAGAACGTCATCGGACAGGTGCTGCGGCGCAAGGGAAAGACCGCTGCCCCCGAGGTGCTGGCGAACTCGGGCAGCACCCTGGACAACGCGACGGCCTGGGGAGTGATGGGCGTCTACCTGCGGGACGCCATCACCGGTGCGGCGAGCCAGTCGGCGGTCGAACGCAGCGTCGGCATTCCGGAGGGGGTGTTGCGGTCGTTCTTCGACGAGATCGTCGAGGCCGGCCTGCTGACCCGGAACGGAGACACGCTGGGGCTCACCGATTCCGGTCGGCAACAGGTCGACAAGATCATCACCGCCTGGCGTGCCTGGCTGGTGGCCGAACTTCGTGACTGGCTTCCCGGTGCGGGCGCCGAGATCGCCGAGACCCAGCGGGTCGACGCGGCTCTCGACCGGATCGTGGTCCGCCTGGTCAGGGAGAACGAGAACGAGTTGGAGCCGGCGACCGGTTGAGACCCGGGCCGGATCCCAGTGAGAACGGTGTTGTCCCGCAAGCGTCGCGTCCGTCAGTATTGCCGCAACAGTCGTCGACCGTGCGGGAGGATGTCGTGGACCGACCGTGGTGGCGTGCCGGCGTCCTGGGAGGCGACGACGATCTCACCGACGAACAGCTGGAACAGCTCCGGCCGTACGTGGTGAACCTCAGCCTCGGTGCGTTCTCCACGGACGGCATCATGCAGACCTCGCCGTCCGATGTCGATGCGATCTTCGACGAGCACCTGCCGGCCTTCCTCGAAGCGGCAGATCGGAACGGTGTCACCGGTCCGGTGCCGCTGGTGTTCTGGGCACACGGCGGCATCGTCTCCGAGCGTGACGGCCTCGCCATCGCCCGGACGCAGGTGCCGTGGTGGTTGGAGAACGGCGCCTACCCGGTGCACTTCGTCTGGGAGACGGGCTTTGTCGAGACCCTGAAGCAGCTGCTCGGGTGGCGCGCCGGGCGTGACCTGATCCGTCGGATGGATCTGCCCGGCGAGGGCGACCAGCAGAACAACCTGCAGTCCGGGCCGCTGGGGTGGGGACTGTGGTCGGCAGTCAAGGAGAGCGCCGCCGACGCGTCCGGCCCGCACGGGGGCGCCACCTACGTCGGCGCGCGGCTCGCCCGGTTCTGTGCCGAGAACCCGGGCCGGATCACCGTGCACGCCGCCGGACACTCGGCCGGCGCCATCTTCCACTCGCATTTCATCCCGGCCGCCCGACAGCAGGGCGTGCCGAGTTTCAGCACATTGCAACTGCTCGCTCCCGCACTGCGGGTGGACGGGTTCCGCACCCAACTGCTGCCGATGGTCGACACGGACATCAACAAGATCACCGTCTACACGATGAACATGCAGGCCGAGAACGACGACAACTGCTTCCAGGTCTACCGGAAGTCGTTGCTGTACCTGGTGAGTCAGATCTTCGAGCCGGAGGACGACGCGCCGATCCTGGGACTCGAACAGTCGATCAGGGGAGATCCGGAGCTGATGGTGGCCTTCGGCCTCACCCCCGGCATTCCGGGACGGGTGGAGGTGATCTGGTCACCGACCGATCAGGCCGCGGCGACGGATTGCCGGAGCAGCGCGACATCGCACGGCGGTTTCGACAACGACGCCGACACGATGAACAGCGTGATGCGCCGGGTTGTCCGGCGGTCGGACATCGTCGAGTACCCGGAGCAGAACCGCAGGCAGGGAGCCGAAGAGCTGGAGGCGACGATGGCGGCGCCGCCCAGCTGACCGGCGAGACCGCAGCGCAGATCAGGATGCCGTGCCGATCGCGTCGATCTCCTTCTTCAGTGAATCGGTGTCGGCCTGGATCTCCTTCTTCAACGTCTTCTTCGCGCGGATGAGCGCCTTGTCGACCCGCGCCTGCACGTCGGTGGCCGCGATCAGGATCAGGGCGCTGCCGCCCTCGTCGAGCAGTTCGCCGAGGTCCTTGAGATCGGCGCGGCTCATCCCGCCGGCGGCGTGGCCGGCGATCGCCCCGATCCCCGCTCCGGCGGCACTGCCGACCAGCATCCCGGCGCCGAGCAGCACCGCGGGGAAGACGGCGACCAGCGCGCCGACAGCCAGCCCGACGTAGAGACCCTTGACCGCCCCGTCCCTGGTCGGCTGTTCGTGCTTCTTCTCGATCTTCACCGTGCCGTCGGCGCCCTTGCTGATCACGGCGGCGTCGTAGGTGTCGATGATGTCGAGCTCTTCGTAGATGTACCGCACGGTGTCGTAGTCGGCGATCGCGTCGTCGAGCCGGTCGTACTGGGCGGCGATGAGGAGATAGGTATCCAGCGGCATGGTGGGTTCCTCCGAGCTGACAGGGATTGGCGCCGACGCTTCGGCGACCTCATCCTGACGCGAAACCGCGCGGACCGCTCGATACCGGGTCTTCGAGGCATTTCGCTGATCGGTGACGTGTCGGGCAACTCCGGTCGACGCGAATGCGGGATGCTCACGCCGACCGTGGGAGGTAACGATGGCCCTACCCGATGGATCGCGGGGCAACGTGGTGGAGCTGCGGGTCCACGGGGTCTCCGGGACGCCCCCGGAGGAGTTGCTCGATCGTCAGCTGGTCCGGCAGGTGGCGGGTGACAAGATCGCCGGCTTCTACCGGCCCAGGCTGCGCGAGGAGTGGCGGGACCGGCCGTCCAACGACCCGGGAACGGACTCTGAACCGTATTCCACCGCGCAGGAGGCGATCCCGCCACCACTGCTGGAGGGCTACTCGTGGGGTGGCTTGACCTCCGGGTCGCCGTCCCGGGCCCTGTGGTTGGTGTTGTTGCCGTTCACCCTGATCAACGTGGCGCCGCGAATGCGGCCGGTACCCGGTGACCATCCGCAGGACACTCCGCGGGCAGCCCGCCTGGTGTGGTTCCTGAGCCGGGTGATGGCCGTCAGCCTCACCGTCACCATCGCCCTCGGCGCCACCGGGGTCGGGGTGGCCGTGCTGGCGTGGCAGTGCTCCGGGATCTGCGGGAACCTGCCGTGGCCGCTCTCGGCGATGTTCTACGAGGCGTCGTCGGGATGGCGGGTGGTGTGGGGCGCCTGCCTGCCGTTGGCCGTATTAGCGGTGCTGGCGGTGCTCAGTTGGCGGAACTCGGTGCAGTACGACCTGGTTCGTCCCACCGGCATGCAGGACACCGACAAGGTGTCCGCGGAGACGGGCTCGTCGACCGAGCCACGGCTGGGCGATCCCAGTTTCTGGTACGGGCGGTACCCGGTCAGCCGGCTGCGGCACCTGCACCTGCAGGCCGGGGTGGCGGTCGTCGGGATCGCCCTGATCGTCGCCGCCCACCCCGGTGTGCTGCGATGGATCGGCATCGTGCTCGCAGGGCTGACCGCGGCGGGAATCCTGGTCGCCCTCGGCCGGCCGGAGTTGCTGTCCCGCACCGACCCACCAGGTTCGTCGACCGCCGTTCCCTCGCTCCGGACAAAGGCGCGCACCATCGGCTGGATTCTGTGGATCTGGCCGCCGGTCGGTGTCCTGCTGATCATCGGGCTGTCATCGCCGCCGTCGGCGACCGGCGAGATGCCCGGCTACAACGCCTTGGTCACCGCGTGGTTCGCCGGGCAGTCCGCCCTCACGTTGGTGATGTTCGGGGTGATCGCGGTGATGGCCGGGGCAGAACCCCCGCGCACTCCGCGGCGGGCCATGTGGGGGATGGGCACGGTGGCGATGTCCGTGCTCGCGCTGTACCTGGGCGCCGCCCTGACGTCAGGATTCGTCATCCTGACCTCCGCGTGGATCACCTCGTCCAACCCGTGGATCAGCATCGACGACGTGAACGCCCTGCTGGCGCCCGGTAGTCCGGTCCGGATCCCGACGTCGCTGCAGTACGCGGGTCTCGGCACTTTCGCGGTCGCCGTTGTGGTGCTGATCGTGTTCTTCGTGACCGCGTGTTATGTCGGCTGGATGTGGGGTATCGGCGGCGCCAAGCGCGATCGCAAACACGCTGCCGAAGCCGGCGAGCGGGCGCAGGGACGGAATCGGCAACGTTTCGCCGAATTCCGGCCGGGCACCCTCGGCCGCCGCCGGACGTCGATCGCAAGATCCATCTGGCTCGCCCGCCGGGTGGATTATCTGCCCGGCTACCTGGCCGTGCTGGTGCTCGGAATCGGCCTCATCGGGTCGGTGTTGACGCTCTACTTCGGGTATCGACTCGTCCTCGGTCAACCGCTGGGTCGGGTCGGTGACCTGGAATTCTGGTCGGTCCTCGGAATGGGGTCGCTGAACCCGGTGGCGGTCGGCGTCTGGCTCATCGGAATTCTGTTGGTCGGTCTCGTCGTATTGGGGGCCTTGGCCTTTCGGGTGCCGAAGACCAGGAAGGCGGTCGGCATCCTCTGGGACATCGGCTCGTTCTGGCCGCGCGATGTGCACCCGCTCGCGCCGCCCTGCTACGCGGAGCGCGCCGTTCCAGAGCTGGCGATTCGGCTCGACGCGCACGCGGCGATGGTGACCACCTCCGGCCCGGCGCCGGAGCCTGGGCACGACGGTGCCGTCGAAGAGGTGCCGACACCCGGCCTGGTCGTGCTGGCCAGTCACAGCCAGGGGACGGTGATCTCGATGGCGGCGCTGCTCGGGCCGGCGTGGCGATCGGCCGATCACACGGTGCTGCTCACCTTCGGCACCGTGCTGCGGCGGCTCTATGCGCGGTTCTTCCCGGTCTACTTCTCCTCGGGCGCCTTTGCCGAACTCGCCGAGCGGCTCGGCGAGCCCGCCGATGCCGATCCGGTGACGGGTTCCTGGGGGCCGCAGCACCCGGGACTGGCGTCGCCGACCCTGCGGTGGCGCAACCTGTGGCGTCGAACGGATTATCTCGGCGGCCGGGTCGGCGACCCGCTCGCCGACGCCGCGCCGACGGCCGGCTCGGGCGAGACCGTGTCGATCGATGTCGAACTCGAAGATCCGGTGTTCCTTCCCGGCAGGGGCGACACCTGCATGCCGGCGGCGGGCCGGCATTCGAACTTCCCCCGCGACCCCGCTTTCCAGGGCGAGCTGATGCGGTTGCTCAAGACGTCATTCGCCTCGCTCGACCCGGCGTCCGCGCCCGAGATCGCTGTCGGCAAGGCGCCGCTCGGCGCGCCCGACGAACTGATGAATCCGCGGGAATCGATGGCTTGATGGGTCGCTGAAGTTTCCTGGCCGAGATGGGTGCGCGTCCGGCGTCCTTCGGCCAGGATGAGCGGTGCGTCCGCGCCCGGCCGTGGCCGGACCGTCCTACCCGGAGGTCACCGCATGCTCGTCGGTCCCGTGGAACTGCTCGTGCTGTCGTTCCCACAGGAGAACGCCGATCCGGGGGTCATCGCCGCCGTGCAGGAGGTGGTGGAGGCCGGCTTCGTCACCGTGCTCGACCTGGTCTTCCTCTCCCGGTCGTCGACCGGTGAGATCCGGGAGATCGACGTGTCGGAGAAGCTGGACGACGTCGGCCTCGGCCATCTGGAGATCCAGGAGCAGGCGTTGATCAGCGAGGACGATCTGGACCTTGCCAGGGACATTCTCGAACCTGGGCATTCGGCCGCCGTCATCGTCTATGAGAACAGCTGGGCACGAACGGTTTCCGGGGCCATCGCCGAGGCAGGCGGAGAACTGACGCTGCACGTAAGGATCCCGCGCGATGTGGTCGAGGCGGCGCTGGAAGCGGCCGAGATGGACTGAGATCGGACGCATCGGTGCTGCCGGCCGCGGCTGCTGTCCCGAGGGCCGCACTGTCCGGGGTTGAGCGATCAGTGCCATGATCAGGGCAGTGGACCGACCGGACGCCCGCAGGTGTGGCGATCGGCGGTTCGTGACGTGTTTGTCCGTGGCTGGTCGTCACCGCGTGGATCGGCAGTGATCGATACCCTGCGGCGAACGAGTGTGATCGATGAGGAGCGCAACGATGTTTCGACGACGTGGACGGCCGGGGTTGTTGGGAACGGTCGCTCGGACCGCAGTGGTGGCGGGGACGGCGACCGCGACGGCCGGTGCGGTGAACCGGCACCAGCAGAAGAAGGTCGCGGAGAAGGAGGCGGAGGCGGACCAGCAGGCCGCGGAGAACGCGCCGCCGCCGCAGCAGCCGGTGTACCAGCAGGCACCCCCGCAGCCGGTGTACCAGGCGCCTCCGCCGTCCGCGCCGGAGGCGCCCGCCGAGGAGGACATGGTCGGCAAGATCACCCAGCTCGCGAAGCTGCGTGACTCCGGAGTGCTGTCCGACGAGGAGTTCAGTGCTGCGAAGGCCAAACTGCTCGGGATGTAACGCGTTTCGGGATCGAAGAGGGTCGGATGGAGGGCATGCGGTGGGAGGCGGGTTCGGCCCCTTCCCACCGCACCGAGCCGGAGGTTCTGCGCAGGCAGTCGGCTCGCACTCAACCCAGTTGGAGCGCGGTGATCCGCCACCGACCGTCCACGCCCTGGATGCGAAACGCGATGGCCCGCACCCGATCAGCGCGACGGAAGACGGCGCTCACCTCGGCGACGCCATCGGCCGGCTCGCAGACCCGGACGTTCATCAGGTGCGGTAATGCCTGATGCCCGGCAAACGGTCGCTCGAGCAGCCCGGCGTAGATGTCCGGTGCACAGTGCACCCGTAGTTGTGCCACCGGCCGGCGGCTCGACAACACCTCGACCAGGGCACGGGCGAGTACCGAGGCCGCCCGGCGAGCCGGCGGCAGGTGCTCGGTCGCGGTTCTGCGCACTCCGATGTCGGCCTCCGACGACCAGGTCGGGACATCGACTGCAGCGATGGTGGTGGGACCGGCGCCGCCGGAACGCTTCTCGGTTTCCAGGGCGGTGCCTATCGGCAGGATTCCCGCACTGCCGGCCGAACTGGTGCTGGTCGAGCCGCTGCGAGTCGCGAGGTTTCGTGCGGTGACGGTTCCCGATCCGCTGCTCAGTGTTCCGGAGCTCAGAGCTGCGGAGCTCAGTGTCGCGGGACTGAGTGTTGCCGTGCTGCCTGACGTCGAGCGTCGGGCGACTGCCGTCCGCTGTGCCGGGATCGTCGGCGCGACCTCGACCCGCACGTCGGCGACGGGCCCATCGGTGGCTGCCGAGCCATCCTGGCCGACAGGTCGTTCGTCATCGAAGGGTGGTTCGCTGCTGGGCACCGGCGCGAGATACGGCGTTCGGTTTCTCGGCTTGGATCCCGGCAGCACAACCCGGGGTCCCTTGGCCTCGGCGATGCGGGGCGTCCGCGGATCATGAGTCAGCGGTGGTGCGGGTGGGGCGACGGCGGCGGTCATGATCAATTCCCCGTTTCGGGAGTGGGCGGCGTGAACAGCTGCCCGGGTTGGATGAGGTCGGGATCGGCGCCGATCACCGCGGCATTGGCGGAATACCAGGCGTGCCAGGCGGTATCGATGTCCGCGTCGGAAGCATCGGGGGACAGGTGGTGGTGTGCGATGGACCACAGCGTGTCGCCCGGCCGCACCTCGACCCTCGCTGCGGGCCCCTCCGAGGACGGAAGCGCCGAGGGCCCACCCGCGATCGCGGGAGACTCGGTGGTCGGGACAGCGGACTGCGGATCGAACTCCAGCGCAGAGATTCCGCCGGCTTCCGGTGCAGTGTCTGGCTGAGGGGGCACGGAGTCCTGGTCGGGTGCCGCGGAATCCGGCTCGCTCAGCACCGGGGCGGATGTCGGGTCGGCTGTTGGCGCGATCGGTGACGTCTCGCTAGGAGGCGTCAAAGTAGGTGGCGTCGAAGCCGTCCTTGTCGATGGTGCATTCGCAGGTGCTGCGTGCGTCAACGGGGCGACCTGACTGTCGGGTGCGGGCCAGTCGATGCTGACCGTCGGCAGCGTCGATTCATCGAGGGCGGTCGGGGTGGCCATCCCCGTCCCGCCCCCGGACGGGACGGGGATGGTGGTCGCGTCGCCGGATACCGTCTGACCTGCGGATTCCGTAGCACTCTGCACAGTCGACGACACGGCGGAACTCGCCGCCGACATCGAGGGCACGGCGCACGCACTTGTCCCGGCCAGGAGGGAAACTCCGACCGCTGCGGCGACGATCCGACCCGCGGCCGCCGGAGCGATTCTGCGGAGAACCGCCCGGCCCTTGCGTCCTGCGGGGCCGGGAAGGCTGCCGGCGATCGCGGCTAGCCAGACCACCGCGACCCACAACAGCAATGCCCAGACCACCACGCCGGCGACAACCAGGACCGCCGCCTCCACGGCCGAACCGATCTGTGATGAGACCGCAGCACGCGATGCCTGATCGCTCAGCCGTGAACCCCAACTCGCCGGTCCGGGAACGACCACGGCCAACCCGGCGAGCGCGAGCAGGCACGCCGCGAACTGCGCGCGAGCGGTCCGGAGGGAGGACGTCGGTGCATCAATCGAGATGCGTTCGACATCGACCGAACCCCAATCAGTCCATTTGAGCTTGTTTGCCATGAGACGAAGTCAAATGGAAGCGTCAGGTCTTGTCAAGCGTCTTTGAGCTCAGCTTGACCCGGCCCGTCTGAGTGGTCAGGGTGGGTCCCATGCGCTGGGAGCACTTGTTCGCCGATCTCGAGGCACGGTTCGACGAACTCGACGATGCCGCCGCCGCGGCCGAAACCGCCGATCGGGAACGGGTGGCGATGGGCGCCGTCCTGGCGCAGCAGCGGCTCGTCGGCTCGATCGGCGGACAGATCCGGGTCCGACTGGCCGGCGGAGCCACGCTCGGCGGCGTGCTGCGAACAGTCGGACCGGACTTCCTGATGCTGACCGAGGCGCAAACGAGGGACTGCCTCGTTCCGCTCGGCGCGGTGACGGCCGTCGAGGGTTTGACCTCGGTGACCGGTGCCGCACTCACCGGCCTGGCCGTTCGGCTGGACCTCCGTCGTGCACTCCGCGGATTGGCGCGCGACCGATCACCGGTGTCCCTGGCGCTGACCGGTTGGACCGGCGCCGTAGCGACAGCCGGCCAAGGCGCCGGCTCGGTCGCGGCCGGGTCCGGGGAGATCACCGGAACCATCGACCGGGTCGGCGCCGATTTCATCGAGATCGCCGCGCATGCAGCGTGGGAACCCCGTCGCGCCGGTGCGGTGCGGTCCGTCGCCCTCGTCCCGATCACGGCGCTGGTGCTCGTTCGAGCGATTCCGCTGGGGTGACGGAGCGAGCTCGCCGACGTCCGGGAATGAAGCGTCATGTCGCACGCGTTGTCGCGCGCGGACTTTCAGGTCTCGACGACCGTTAACCGGGTCGGATCGACCGAGCCCGGTTCAGGCGTCGCTCGGCAATGTTGACGGCAGTTCGGACAGGTTCGATGCCGTCTTGCGGTACGCCTGCTCGATGTACTCTTCGAGCTTGGTCCGCTCGACCCGCCACTGATTCCGGCCGCCGATCTGGATGCCATGGAGATCGCCGCTGCGGACAAGGGCATAGGTCTGGCTCGGTGGACTGAACTCCACCCTCCGAGTAGTCCAGGACGGTTCAGCTCAGCCCGGCGTTCTTCGTCGCAGCGGCCGCCCGGCCCGGCGCGCCGGAGGAGTCCAAGTGGAGCCCCCGTGCGCGCCGCCGCGGACAGCGGTTTCGCCGCGATGCTCACGGCTCTGAAGGGGCGTCGAGCGCTCTCGGTGATGAGGAACGCCGGTGACCGATCCCGCTGAGCTCAGCGAGCCGAACCCACGAACGCAGCTTCCGGAACGATGGTCTTGGTGATGTCGGAGAGGATGTCGGTCGAATAGTTGCGCTCCGGATCGGCCGTCTCGTCGACTGTCACGGCGATGGCGATCGACAGCTTCCGGGATGGCAGGTAGGCCATGGTTGCCGCATAGCCGTTGAAGGACGGGATCTGCAAGATCCAGCCCTTGGCCACATAGTGGCCGTAGGCGTAGTAGTTCTCGTCCGACATCGGCGGGAATTTCGCCGTCACCGGCTCGAGCTGGATCTGGTGCGACTCGGGGGTGAGTAGGGTCCCTGCGCCGATCGCGGTGGCGCTCTTGAGGACGTCGGCGATGGTCGAGGTCTGGATCAACCCGTCGGCCAGGGTCCAGGACGGGTTCCAAAAGGTGGATTCCTCATAGGTTCCGCGCTCTCCGTCGAAGGCGTGCAGCACCGGCTCGGGGATGCGTGCGGTCTGATCGGCGAACGTGCCGGTCAGCTGGAGCGGGTCGAGAACCTTCTCCTTGACGAGCTCGGCGAGCGGCTTGCCCGCGGCCTTGGCGAGCACCGCGCCCAGGATGACGAAGTTCGTGTGGGCGTAGGAGAAGCAGGTACCCGGCTGGCAGTGCACCGGCTGGCTGAATGCGATGTCGAGCAACTGGTCCGGCGTCCAGGCCCGGAACGGATCGTCGTGGAGCGCCTTGAGGAAGCCCTCGTCCGGCACGTAGTCGGGGTAACCCGAGGTGCCGTGGATCAGCATCTCCAGCGTGACCTTGTCGGCCTCGGGATAGTCGGGGAACCACTTCGCCAGGGGGTCGTCGAGGGCGACCACGCCCTGCTCGACCATCAGCAGGAGCAGCGTCCCGAGATAGGAGATCGCCACGGCACCATTGCGGAAGTGCATGTCCGGCGTCGCGGGCACGCCGGTCATGCTCTCGCCGCGAGCGGCGAGCCAGGGCGTGGCCTCACCCTCGGCGATTCCGATCAGCACCGCCTTCACCGGAACCTTCTGCACTGCCGCGTCGAGCGCCGACTCGTACAGACTGCTCGAGGCCGACGGAGTGGTTTGGGTCGTTGCCGACGCAGGTGTGGTTGCTGCCGACGCAAGGGTGGTTGCCGACTCTACGATCGTCGACGACGGGTCGGAGCTGCCGGCCGTGCACGCCGCCAGCAGGGCGGCGACCAGCATGAGACTCGATGTCGGATACCAGCGGCGTCGGGTGGTGTGTATCATCGATCGCTCCTCAGGACGCGTCGGGTGTGCTCGAACCAGCAGGGGTCGACGATCTCGTCTTCGTCCCGTAGCGATGTCGGGTCGAACGAGGGATCGAGGCAGTTGACCTCGCCCTTGGCACCGCCGGGATCGACGAACCGGAGCGAGAGCATCGGACCGAGCCGCCGGCCGATACCGCTGGTGGCGTCGACGGCGAGCAGCGGGTCGCGAAGCGCCGTGATGGCCGCTCCGTCCCGGACCGTGAAGCCGAGGTGGTCGGGCCGTCCCCGCTCGAACATCGGACTGCAGCCGCCGGCCGAGTTCTCGCGGACAACGGGCTGGTACCCGGTGCCTCGAAGACATGGAGCAGGACGTCGCCCGCGACGAGCATTGACTGACGGCCGTGTCCGGGGCCGGCGCCCAAGACGATGCGGGCCCTGAGTCCCATGACGTCGTCGTAGAACGCTCGATATCTGTCGAGATCGCCGGTCACCACGGCGACATGGTTGATCCCGCAGGGCGTGACCCACGCGGCGTCGTCCGAGCCGAGCCTCATACCAAGAAGGCGTTCATCACGGTGGAACAAATCGTTCCACGCCGGTCCGTCCTACCACGAAACGCGCTCGGTGCGGTCCACCCGCCAGGTGAGTGACGCCGACGGGTCCGGCAGGTCGATGCACTGCCCGCCGCAGGCCCCGCACCACGTTCACGCGCGCCCGCTCGGCGTCGGAGCCGGTCGGTCGGTCGCGGCCGCTGGTCCGCAGTGCAACGGGCGCGTCCAACGAGCTCGCCCTCACCGACGCCGGAGCAGCCCTGGTTCGCCGGCTGCGACCGGAGCACGACGAGTTCCTGGCGGCCCAGTTCGACGTCCTCGACGACGACGAATTGCACCAGCTCGCGACGCTGTGGGCCAAGGTCAGCGACTCCGTCTGAGTGCGGCGACCGTCCGGGCGAACCCATCCATCAGAGTCCAGTACTGAAAGGACAGGAGAGATCATCATGTCAGCCCAGCGGTGTGGGACCGGACCGCCGATCTGGTCGGGGCCGGAGCACACCTGGGATCCTGATCGCCGACGCCGGCGAGGGGAGGCGTGCTGGGTGAGCGTCCGCAGCCGGCATCCCCTCGAGGCGCGGTGGTGCCGATGTCAATGGTGGTGTCCGCCGCCTGGCCCCTGGTCGTCGTGCGGGCCGTCGTCATCGTCGTTGTCTGGATGGTCGTGGTCGTGGGCGTGGTCGTGGTCCGGCGGGGTGGGACCGTGGACGTGCCCGCCCTGATCGCCGCCGCCGTGCGGTTCGGTGGCGAGCGGCCGTCGCAACGGGGGTGGCGCCGTCGGGGCCAGATCGCGGGTGATCCAGCGCAGATTGTCCGGACCAGGGCGGCGATTGTCCGCCAGCACCGCTCGGAGCCGATCCCACCACTCGTCTTGCAACCCCGGACTCCACCCTCCGGTTCGTGGGGTGATCTGCAGGAAACGGCCGGTGCTCGGCCGGCCGGTGCCGTCGATGACGAACAGCAGGTGATAACCGACGATGGCGAGGTTGGGGTCGTTCGGCACGGTCGCGATGATCGAATCGGCTTCGCCCCGACGGAACTCCAGCGTGACGTGGCGCTGGTCGGGGTTGAAGTTGTGCGTGACGGTTCCTGCGCGGACCAGCACCACCCTGGTGACGGTCGCCGCGTCGGGGGTGAGGATCTGCACCTCGTCGCCGTGGCGAGCCCGCGGCGGCGCGTCGGTGATGGTCGGTCGCCGGCCGCAGAAGTACCAGGGCTCGAAGATCTCGATGCGGAGCTCGCGGTTGCTCAGACCGGGATTGGCGTTGAAGTTGGAACCAGCGACCCAGACGGCCCCGTTGGGCATCAGCAGCGCCGTGCTGTCGTAGCCACGGACCACTGGGCTGTGCGGAAGTACCTGCCACGCCGAGGTTGTCGGATCGAACAGCTCAGGCGACGTGACACCGGTCGCATCGCTGGAGCCGACTTTGAAGCCGCCTTCGATCAGGATCTCGCCGGTCGGCAGGATCACCGAGTCCGCGTTCTCCCGGACTGGGTTGACGTCGCCTGTCGCCGGGTTGTCGAACATCGACCTGGTGGCTGCGGTCCAGCCGGCCGCCGGGTTGGTGGTGTCGAGGATGAACGGTGTCGAGCCGCCTGCCTGCATGATCCGCGCGCGGCAATCTGCTCACCAGCAGAGGGGTCAGAACATGACCTACATCCTCCGAGCGACGCAGCCACTCGAAGGGGACTGCATTGACGGCCTCTCCATCAGACGTCGCTAGGCAACGTGGACGGAAGTTCGGACAAGTTCGACGCAGTCTTCCGATAGGCCTGCTCGATGTATTCCTCGAGCTTGGTCCGCTCAACACGCCACTGATTCCGGCCACCGATCTGAATGCCCTGCAGATCGCCACTGCGAACCAAGGCATAGGTCTGACTGGCAGAAATATTCAAAATTTCAGCTACATCCGACAGGGTCAAGAAACGCTCGGCGGTCATCGGGCCGTCCTCACCCTCTGCGTCATGGACATGTCTACGTCGCGGACCCGCAGTTCAGCGGGCTCCTCGACGGAGGGGCTGGACATAACCTCACCGACATCGGCAAGGGTGAGGAAACGGTCGGCGGTCATCGCTCGACCCTGCCGATGGCTGCTGCGGCGATGCTCGTGGGCCGGGCCGCCGGCCAGTTCCGGCATCGGTCACCCGCCAACGGGATTACCCGCCTTTTGGTCGCTTGCACCGCTACTCCTCTTCACCGACAGAAGCTTCGCATCGACTGCTTTTGACACTGCTTGGCAGATGATGATGTAGTTTGCCACGAAGCAGTGTGCCACAGGACAGCGACCTCGACCTCGGGTTGTCCGCGGGCGCGTCGCACGAAGGGGGAGGCCGTCGAGTGGCTGTACCCCCTGCGCCGACGCCTCGGCGCATCGCCCGTCCGAAGTGGTTGAACTTCCGGTTGGTGGGCGGGATCCTGCTGATCATCGCCGCCGTGGTGCTCGGTGCCCGGGTGATCGGTGCCAGCTCGCAGACCACGGCGGTGTGGGCAGCGGAGCGCAATCTCGCCGGCGGAACGGTGCTCGGAGCGGGCGACCTGACCGCCGTCGAGGTCAATCTCGGTGACAACGCTGGCCTGTACCTGCCTGCGGGATCCGCGTCGCCGATGGGCATGACCATCGTCAGTCCGATGGCGGCCGGTGAGTTGCTGCCTGTCTCCGCCGTGGAGCAATCCGGCACCGGCCGGGTGGTGGCCATCGGGGTCGAGCCCGGCAACATGCCACCCGGCGTCGACCACGGGTCGACCATCGATCTCTACCTGACGACCGGTGGCGCCGCCGGCGCGGAAGAGAAGGCCACCACCGAACTCATCGGGCGGGACCTCACCGTGCAGTCGGTCACCGCGCCGTCGTCCGGAGGACTGTCCGGGGCGACCGCCAACCGTTATCAGCTCTCAGTGCTGTTGCCGGCGGACACCGCCGACAAATTGGTGCGGATCCTGCCGACCGGCGAACCGATCGTCGTCCTGGTGAGCGGCGGGTGAGTACCGGTCTGTTGACCGCGGGAAGCGGTCAAGGCTGGGAGAACGACCTCGTCGCGGCGCTGGATCGCCCCGGATCGTCGATGACGGTGGTCCGTCGGTGCGTCGACATCGGTGACGTGCTGGCCCTTGCCACCACCGGCCAAGCCGCCGTGGCGATCGTCTCGGCAGATCTGCGCCGTCTGGACACCGAGGCCGTCACCAAGTTGCGAGCCGCCGGTGTTGCGGTTGTCGGCGTACATCCGGCCGCCGACCAGCGAGCCCGCACCCGGCTCGAGCGCATCGGGATCACTGTTGTTCTGCCCGATGACGCCGGAACCGAGGCGGTGCTGACGGCGGTCCGGACCGCCCTGAACGACCTGACGACCTGGCGCGAGCCGGTCGGCGTCTCGAATCCGGGAACAGCGATTCCGCCGCCCGGCATCCCGGCCGATGTCGAGGAACCGGACGGACCGAAGCCACGAGGGCGGGTGGTCGCTGTGTGGGGTCCGACCGGCGCGCCCGGCCGGACGACGGTGGCCACCTCGCTAGCGGTCGAGCTCTCCCAGCTCGGGATTCCCACCTTGCTGATCGACGCGGATGTGTACGGCGGCGTGGCCGCATCGGCATTCGGGCTGCTCGACGAATCACCCGGACTGGCCGGTGCCTGCCGGATGGCCGCCAACGGCCGGCTCGACCTCGGTGCGCTGACCGCCCTGTGCTGGTCGCTGGGCGATGACCTGCGGTTGCTGACCGGCATCGCCCGTGCCGATCGGTGGCCGGAGGTGCGTCCCTCGGCGATCCCCGGCGTCATCGGAATCGCCCGGGAAATGGCGCCGATGACCGTCGTCGACTGCGCCTTCGCCCTCGAAGCCGACGAGGAGATCTCCTTCGACACGATGGCGCCGCGTCGCAACGGCGCCACGCTGGCCCTGTTGGGCGAGGCGGATGTCGTCCTCGCCGTCGGGTCCTGCGACCCGGCGGGATTGGAGCGACTGATTCGAGGCCTGGCCGAACTGGCCGACGCGGTACCGGGGGCAACACCTCAGGTGGTCTTGAACCGCTGCCGTGCGTCGGTCGGCTCCACCGACGAAGCAGTGGCCGCGGTGCAGCGCTTCGCCGGCGCGACGGTCATCGCCACCCTGCCGGAAGATCGGGCGGCGACCGATCGGGCGTGGCGGCGCGGGGTCTCGTTGGCCGACGCCGCTCCGCGTTCTGCGCTTCGCTCGGCCGTCCGGAATCTCGCCAGTTCGCTGCACCCGGTGCCCGACCGTGCCGGGCGATGACCGGCATTGGATGATCAGTGAGTGGACCGATCTGCGAGGTATGACCGATGAGCGCACCGCTCGATCCGCGCGCGGTCTTCCAGGTTCCGTCCGGCTCGGCGCCGGAGCAGACCGGAGGCAGGGGTCCGTTCGTCAGCCGCGTGCGGTGGCAGCGTCCGGACGGTAGCGCCGCGACCTGGGAATCGCGCACGGCGCGCAAGCGTGGGTTCATCGAAGTGTTGCGCGACGGCATCGTGCAGCGCATCCGGGCGCGACCTGCGGTGGCGATTCGGCTGGGCCGGTGCAACACCGTGTCGGGAATCTCGTTCTTCCTGGGCGGTGGGCTGTTCAGCCTGGCCGCCGTGCTGAGCGAACTGGGCGACACCCCGGCCATGACGTTGAACTGGATCTTCCTGGCAGGCGGCTTCTTCTTCTCCAGTGGTGCCTACGCGGCGCTCGTGCAGGAGCTGAACTCGCCCCGGGGCATCGACGTCGACGGCCACCTCACCCAGACCCGTTGGCGCTGGTGGGGTTACGAGCCTGTGCGGCCGGGGTGGACCGCGGCCTTCCTGTTGTTCTGCGGCACTCTGGCGTTTGCGATCAGCCTGCTCGACGTCTTTCTCAACGGACTTGAGACACAACAGATCAACCGGCTGATCTGGGCTCCGGAAATGGTCGGTTGCGTGCTGTTTCTCGTGTCCGGCCACATCGGCGTGATCGAGGTCTGCCACGGCCGGTTCCAGCTGCTGCCCCGATCGCTCGGCTGGTGGATCGTGGTGGTCAATCAGGTCGGATCATGGCTGTTCTTCGTGTCCGGACTGGCGGCTTTCGTGCGGCCGGTGACCGGTGAGGTGATCAGCGTCGCGGTGATCAACTGGGGGACCGCGCTCGGCGCCGCCTGCTTCAGCGTTGCAGGCCTGGCGCAATTGTTCGAGCGACCCGACACCTCGCCGACCCCGAGACCGGCCGCTGTCGGACCAGGGCCCGGCTCGTCGGCCGACCGATGATCCCGCTGCCCGGCTGTGCCACGATGAACCGATGACCGACCGGCTCTCTGCGACCGACTCCTCGTTCCTGTATGCGGAGGATGCCGGGACGCCGATGCATGTCGGTGGGGTCGTCATTCTCAAGCCGGACGAGGACGGCCCCGACTTCCAGTACTCGGAGATCATCCAGCTGATCGAATCACGCCTCGACCTGGTGCCGCGGTACCGGCAGAAGGTGCGCTTCGTCCCCGGCCGGCTCGCCCGGCCCGTCTGGGTCGACGACGAGGACTTCGACATCACCTATCACGTCAGGCGTTCCGCGTTGCCGAAGCCGGGCACGGACATCGAGCTCGACGAACTGGTCGGGCGGTTGATCTCCCGACCGCTGGATCGCACCAGGCCACTGTGGGAGGTCTACGTCATCGAGGGGCTCACCGGCGGCCGGATCGCGCTGGTGAACAAGACCCACCACGCGATGGTCGACCGGATCGGTGCCGTCGACGTCGCGGCGGCGATCCTCGACGTCAACCGGCGCTCGCGCGACCTGCCGGAACAGCCGTGGATCCCGAATCCGTCGCCCAGCGACATCGACCTGGTGGTCGACGCTGTCGCCGACCTCACGAGTCGGCCGACGGAGGTTTTCGACATCGCGCGGCATGCCGCAGAGGATGTCGGCGCGGTCGTCAGCAAGGTGCTCAGTGCCGCCGGCAGCGCGTTCGAGGTGTTGCGCCGGACGGTCAGTCCCGCACCGCGTTCGCTGCTCAACGACGCCAAGAGCGGTCAGCGCCGATTTGCCTCCGTCCGCGCCGATCTCACCGACTTCAAGCAGGTGCGGCGGGCACACGGCGGCTCGGTCAACGACGTCGTGCTGACGGTGATCACCGGAGCGCTGCGCTCCTGGCTGCTGTCCCGGGCAGAGGCGGTCACCGCGCACACCGTGGTGCGGGCGATGGTGCCGATGTCGGTGGCGCCGGCACCGGGTGAGGACAACGGTTCGGTGGCCTCGTATCTCATCGACCTTCCGGTCTCCGAGCCGAACCCGGCGATGCGGCTGCACCAGGTGTCGTTCGCGATGGGCGGCTTCCTCGAATCCGGCAACCAGGTCGGCGCCGACGCCCTCGTCGAACTCGGCAGGTTCTCCCCGCCGACCCTGCACGCGCTCGGAGCGCGGGTGGCGGGTCAGCTGTCCCGGCGGATGTACAACGTGCTGATCACCAACGTGCCCGGCCCGCAGGTCCCGCTGTATGCCGCAGGGTTCCCGGTCGATGCGATGTATCCCGTTGCGCCGCTGGGTCTCGGTCAGGCGCTCGCGGTGTCCTGCACCTCGTACAACGGCAGCGTCTTCTTCGGGATGACCGCTGATCGGGACGCGATCCCCGACGTCGAGGAGTTCGCGGTGCAAATCCAAGAGGCCGTCGAGGAACTGATGTCGACGATTCCCGACGAATCCGGACCCGCCGCGCCGTCGTCCCGTCGCGGCCGCCGCTCCCGGTCCAGCTCGTGAATGCGCTGCGCGTCGAGAGCCCCTGTCACAGAACGGATCTGCCACGTTGAGGATCTACCTGCCGACCACCATGAGCGGGGTCAGGGCCGCGCTTGCCGACAGTACGTTCTTCGTCCGGTCCGCGGTCGGCTTCGCCGTCACCGCGCCGCTGCGCGCCGAGTATCCGGACTGGTCGGAGGAGGATCTGGAATACCTGGCGATGCAGGACGCATCACGCGCCTCCCTGCGGTTGTTGGCCGGTTCCGATCCCGGCGAACCGCCGCTGCGGGTGGTGATCGCCGCCGACGTACCCGACGGTGTGGTGACGCCGCGACCTGAAGCGGACAGGGCGGTGGTCAAGGTCCCCTCGCAGGTCGACTGGTCGCAGGTCGCGTCCGTGCACGTGGACGGCGCCGACGCAGGGGCCGCGGTGCGGGAAGCCGCGGCCGTCATCGATGCCGCCGACCTGGGGGACGACGATGCCGAATTCGCCCTCGGCTCGGCCGAGGACTTCGACCTCGCCTGGTACGCCCCGGGTGAGATCACCTACCTCGTCGAGGAATTGGACGCCGATTAGGCGAGGGGCGGCGCAGGCGCGGGGGACGTCGGGCTGGGCGCGGTCGGGCCTCGAGGCGCGGGCGTGTGCAGGTGGCGGGTTGGCGCGGTCGACTGCACCGTGAGCAGTCACATGTGGCCGTGGAGGCTCGAAAGTGACTGCTGAGGGTGCAGTCGATCTCGACCGGGTGGGTCCTGCGGCGGTTTCGGGACCAAGGTGGCGCTGCTCGGACCCTGGGGACGGGAGAACCCGGTCGACTGGTGTCGACCGGGTTCTGGTGGTGCGGTGCCGTGGCTGCGGTTTGATCCGCGCGGCGGGGTGTTGTCAGTCGGCGTTCTTGACGAATTCGAGTTCGAGGTCGATCTCGACCTTGTCGGCGACGACGGCGTTGCCGGCGCCGAACGCGGCGTCGAAGGACACGCCGTAGGACTTGCGGCTGATCGAGGTGGACGCGGAGAACCCTGCGCGGGTGGAGCCGTAGGCGTCGACGGTCTCGCCGAGGAACTCGACGGCCAGCTCGACGGGCTGGGTGGTGCCGCGGATGGTCAGGGTGCCGTCGAGGACGAAGTCTTCCCCGTCGACGCTCTTCACACCGGTGGAGACGAAGGTCAGCACGGGGTGGTTCTCGACGTCGAGGAAGTCGGCGGACCGGACGTGCGCGTCCCGCTGTTCCTGCTTGGTGTCGACGCTGGCGGCGTCGATCTCGGCGGTGACGGAGTGGGCACCGTTCTCGTCGACGACGAGGGTGGCGGACTTCAGGTCGAAGGTGCCCTTGGCCTTGCCGACGGCCATGTGCCGGACCTTGAACGCGACGTCGGAGTGCACGGTGTCGGCGGTCCAGGTGCCTGCGGTCAGGATCGGGGTGGTGACGGTGGTGGTCATCGTGGTTCCTTCCAGTGGTGTGACAACGTGAGCGTGGTTGCTTGAATGTTCAACAACTCTGCTCGAAGCTTATTCCACAGAAGTAGACGCGTCACCTACCTTTGGAGTGAACGCCGCGTGACCCTGGTCACACCGTCTGTGACCGTGCGTGACCTCCTCCGTTGTTGCGCTGATCAACTGCGCCGGCGCGGCTGAAATCGTTATGGTCGGCGCGGACGTGCCGGTCTCCCGTTTCGAGCGCCGACTGCTCGGCGCTTGGGGTGGCCGCGGAGTGGAGGTGACGATCATCGACAACCAGGGCCGGGTGGTGATGTCGAACTGTGCCCACGCACTCAGCGGAGACCTGCTGTCCGACCCGGACCGCTCGACAGTTCGGGTCGACCTTCCCGACGTGCCGTGGCACGTCCGCGTCGTCGATCGCCCTGGCGGGCTACCGATCCCGCACGGCTGACGTGCCCTCTCGCGTCATCGCTCGTCGAGTTCGTTGCCGGATCTGGAGGCCAGCAACCTTCGGAAGGAGGCCAGCCGGCCGGGACTCGATTCACCGGACGCCACGAAAGCATCCAGCGCGCAGCCGGTTCCGGTGGTGTCGGCGCCACCGTCCGGTCCGGTGTGATCGCAGTTCGGCGGGCAGTTCACCGTGCCGGGCAACAGGTCGTCGAACGTCTCGAGCAGATCGTCCGGGGTGACATGGGCCAGCCCGAAGGAGCGGACGCCGGGAGTGTCGATCACCCACCCACCGTCGGCCAGTGGCAGGGCGATCGCCGATGTCGAGGTGTGCCGCCCCTTGCCGACGCCGGTCACCGAACCGGTGGCCCGCTTGGCATCCGGCACCAGCGCGTTGACCAGTGTCGACTTGCCGACCCCGGAATGACCGATCATCACCGACACCGTCCTGGCCAATCGCTCCCGGACTGCCTCGATGCCTTCCACCGACCTGCTGCCGTCGGCGGCGGTCACTCGGTGGGTGACCAGCATCGGCAGGTCGAGATCGGCATACACGGACTGCAATTCGGCCGGATCCGCGAGATCGGACTTGGTCAGCACCAACACCGGGTCCAGGTCGCCGGTGTAGGCGGCGACCAGGCAGCGGTCGATGAAACCGGTGCGCGGCACCGGGTCCGCAAGTGCGCAGACGATCACCAACTGGTCGGCGTTGGCCACCAGCACCCGTTCCGCCGGGTCGGTGTCGTCGGCGGACCGCCGGAGAACGCTGCGGCGCTTGGCGATCCGGACGATCCGGGCCAGCGTGTCGGGTGCGCCGTCGGTGTCGCCGACCAGATCGACCCGATCGCCGACCGCCACCGCGCGACGGCCGAGTTCCCTTGCCCGCATGGCGGTCACCACGTGCGCCCGCTTCGTTCCCTCGCCGACCAGGCAGGTGTACCGGCCCCGGTCGACCGTGGTGACAAAACCGCTGACCGCATCGGAATGGCTCGGCCGGGTCTTGGTGCGGGGACGGGAACCGCCGCGGGTCGGTCGGACCCGGACATCGTCGTTGTCCCACCGTTCCCCGAGGGTGCTCAGCGGGCCACCGCCGACGGGTTGCCGATCGAATCAGCTGCGGTGCCGAGCATGTCGGCCCACATCCGGTCGAAGCCGGGCAGGGTCTTCGCTGTGGTGGCGATGTCGTCGACGACGACACCCGGCACCCGGAGCCCGATGATGGCCCCGGCGGTGGCCATCCGGTGGTCCGCGTACGACCGCCACTGTCCGCCGTGCAAAGCGCGAGGAGTGATGGTCAATGCATCCTCCGACTCACCGACATCGCCGCCGAGGGAAGCGATGTCGGTCGCGATCGCCGCCAGCCGGTCGGTTTCGTGGCCCCGCAGATGACCGATACCGGAGAGCCTGCTGGGGGAGTCGGCGAAGACGGCGACGGCGGCGACGGTCGGGGTCAATTCTCCGACGTCGTGCAGGTCGATGTCGATGCCGCGCAACCGATCCGGGCCGGTCACCGTCAATCCATCCGGACCGCTCGTGACGTGGGCGCCCATCGCCCGCAGGATCTCCCGGATGGCGTCGCCGGCCTGATCGGTGTCGGCCGGCCAGTGCGGAACGGTGATCTCGCCGCCGGTGACCGCTGCTGCCGCCAGAAACGGGGTGGCGTTCGACAGATCGGGTTCGATGACGGCCGTCCACGGCTGCACCGGACCGGGTTCTACCCGCCAACGATCGGGCACCGCATCGTCGACGACGACGCCGACCGATCGCAATGCCTGGACCGTCATCTCGATGTGCGGCATCGACGGCAGCGCGGACCCCTCGTGCAGAACGGTGACGCCATCGGTGAAGGATGCGGCGCAGAGCAGCAGCCCGGAGACGAACTGGGACGACGCACTGGCATCGATCCGGACGCTGCCGCCGCGCAACGACCCGGAACCCCGCACGGTAAACGGCAGCCGGTCGCCCTCGATATCGGCGCCCAGCGCGCGCAACGCATCCAGCACCGTCGACATCGGCCGGCGGCGCGCGGCTTCGTCACCGTCGATGACGACCTGCCCGGTCGCGGTGGCGGCCAAAGCCGGCACGAACCTCATCACGGTGCCGGCCAGACCACAGTCGATCTCCGCGGGACCGGTCAACGGGCCTGGGGTGACCGCCCAGTTGGCTCCGGAGTCGGTGATGGAGGTGCCGAGGGCGCGTAGCGCGGCCGCCATCAGATCGGTGTCCCGACTGCGCAGCGGCGCGGTGATCAGTGACGGTCCGGTCGCCTGCGCCGCCAGGATGAGCGCACGGTTCGTCAGCGATTTGGAACCGGGCACGGCAACGGTGCCGCGCACCGGTCGGTCCGCGACGGGTGCCTGCCAGGAGGTGGGCAGCGCAGCGGTGCGGGCGGAGGTCATCGACCAATGATCTCCCATCAGTCGGCGGAAATTGGCGGGCCGGGCGATTCGGGCGGGCGTCATTGCGTCTCTTATTGCCGCCGCGGTGTGGCAGACGTGACTGTCGGGGGTCGGTGGCACCATGCAAGGCATGTGCGGTCGCTATGCGCTGACGATGGAACCGGAGACCCTGTACGGGCTCTTCGATGCCGAACCCGATACACGTGCGGGTGGATTGGACGGCCTCTACGGCGGCGATCCGGTCCGGCCGCGGTACAACATCGCGCCCACCATCACCGTTCCGGTGGTCCGGCTGGAGCCGCGGGTCGCCGCCGAGGACGCCGCTCGGCAGATCGAGCCGATGCGCTGGGGTCTGGTGCCCTCCTGGGCGAAGGACATCTCGGTGGGCAGCCGGATGTTCAACGCCCGCGCCGAGTCCCTCGGTGAGAAGGCGGCGTTCCGCACGGCGCTGGCGAAGCGTCGGTGCCTGATACCCGCCAGCGGCTACTACGAGTGGAAGAAGCTGCACCCCGAGGGCACCGCTGCCGGGCACCCTCCGACCAGGTCGGGCAAGGGTCGGTCGAAGGTCGTCAAGCAGCCGTTCTACATGACGCCGGCCGACGGTTCGGTGATGGCGTTCGCGGGATTGTGGGAGTACTGGCGACCGGCCGACGGCGAACCCGTCGTCTCGATGACGATCATCACCACCGACTCGGTCGGTGACCTGCAGGACATTCACGACCGGATGCCGTTGATCCTGCCCGCCTCGGAGTGGGCTGCGTGGCTCGACCCGGGCGTCGACCCGGCCCCGATGCTCGCGCCGCCGTCCCCCGATCTGGTGGCGGGCCTGGAACTGCGCCCGGTCAGCGCGCTGGTCGGCAACGTCGCCAACGACAGTCCGAACCTGGTGGATCCGGTTGCCGAACTGCTCCCCGAGTTGGGCGCGCCGACGTTGATCTGACGGTGCGAGCGAGTGAGGCCCGATCGTCGGCACGAGGACGTCCGATCAGGAAAACCCGGATGACTGGTATCTGTACGGCCCAATCGTCACTCCTTCGGATGGCCTCGGGCCTGACGGCGCCACGGGGCGTGACACCCGCGTGGCGCCTTGGCTAAGGTTGCCCGGTAAGACTTTTCTCGGATGGGGGTACGGCACGTGGTGTTCGCCGCGGGCGAGGAATTCGCCGGTTACACCATTGAGTCCGTTCTCGGTACCGGCGGAATGGGTGCCGTCTACCTGGCCAAACACCCGAGGTTGCCGCGCCGTGACGCGCTCAAGCTGCTGAACCCGGCCTTCTCGACAGACCCGAACTTCCGGACCAGGTTCGAGCGCGAGGCCGACCTGGCGTCCGGTCTGATCCACCGCAACATCGTCGCCGTGTACGACCGCGGCGCGGTCGACGGCCAGTTGTGGATCTCGATGCAGTACGTGGCCGGAGTGGACGCCTCGGTGGCGGCCAGGGCGGGCGACGGCTCGATGACACCGGCCAGGGTGGTGCACATCATCAGTGAGGTCGGGTCCGGGCTCGACTTCGCGCACCGCTCGGGTCTGCTGCACCGAGACGTCAAACCGGCCAACATCCTGCTCGCCGCTGCCGACGATCCGAGCGAGCCGGAACATGTGCTGCTCACCGACTTCGGCATCGCGAAATCCACCGACGAGGTGCAGCACCTGACCGGCACCGGCAACCTGTTGGCCACCCTGGCCTACGCCTCGCCGGAACAGATCGAGGCTCGGCCGCTCGACCACCGGGTCGACATCTATGCGCTGGGCTGCGTGCTCTACGAACTGCTGGCCGGCAGCGTGCCGTTCCCGGAGGCCTCTCCGTTCGCCACCATGACCGCCCATCTGAAGAACCCGCCGCCGCGGCCGTCGGAGAAGGTGCCGTGGTTGCCACCCGGCTTCGACGACGTGGTCGCAAAGGCGATGGCGAAGGATCCCCAGGATCGGTACAGCAGCTGTCGGGAGTTGAGCCTGGCCGCACGCGCGGCGCTGACCTCGGCGGATCCGGCCGCGTCCAGCCCGACCCGCGCCGAGATCGCGTCCCCGATGATCACACCACCGGTGCGGGAGGGCGACCACACCTCGATCGAGCCGGCGGCGGCCGCGAAGCCGGAGCCCGAGCAGGTCATCGAATCGGTGGCGTTGACGACGCCCCGCCCGCCCTACACCGTGTCGGTGCGCCGAACGGCACCCAAGCAGGGAACGGTCAGCGAACTCGGCCCGGTCAGCACCAACTACCTGTCGGCGACGAACCGGATCGCGCTCGAGGAGTTGCTGCACCAGGCGCGGTTCTTCGACCTGCCGCCGCGGTTGCCGCTCGTCGAGGTGGTGCCGGGCGATGTCCTGCAGGAGATCACCGTCGGCAACAACGAGATCACCCGCACCGTCGTCTACGAGCGGGAGGGCGCCAGGCGGCCCAAGGAGCTGGACTCGATCGTCAGCCTGCTGGAACAGTTGGCCGGCTGGCAGGTGCTGCACGAATCGGGCGCCATTCAGCGCAGCGCGGTCCCGGCCGCCTGGACCCCGACCGGCACCGTGCCCCCACTCGGCGGCGGCTCGGTGCGGCCCACCGAGTCCTACCTCCCGCCCGGGCAGGGCGGCAACGGTCCGCCGGGATCGGGGTACTACCCGACGGGGCAGTTCGGGCCACCCGGCAACCCGCCGCCCGGCGGGACGTACCACTCCGGACAGCACACCGGCGGCTACCCGCAGCAGTTCGTCACCGGTCCGCACACCGGCCCGGCGCCGACGATGCCGAAGCAGAACTCGTCGAAGAAGTGGATTCTGATCGGGCTGGCCGCCATCCTGATCATCGTCGGCGGCGCCGGCACCGCCTATTTCGTGAACCGGTCGAGCACGCCGACGGTGTCCGCACCGGCCACTCCCGCCAACCTCGCGGTGGCGGCGGACGGTCGAGACGTCACGATCTCCTGGTCGGGCGTGACCGGTGCTACCGGGTACACCCTGACCCGCAGCGGCGAGAGTGTGTATGCCGGGGTGGCGACGACCTACCTGGATCCCAAGCTGGTGCCGGGAAAGTACAACTACTCGGTCACCGCGTCGAACTCCGCCGGCCTGACCTCGGCGCCCAGTGAAACGGTCTCGGTGACGATCACCGATCCCTGGGGCCCGGTCGCCTTCCTGGTCGACGACTTTCCGGAGATGCTCCCCGCGACACCGTCCGGAACCGGTTACGACGGGGCGAGTTGCTCCGTCGCCAGCGACACCGAGGACAGCAAGGCCGACGGGATCATCTCGTGCACCGACCCGAACGGTGTCTACTTCGAGGTCATGCACTTCCCGACGGTGGCCGACAAGGACGCCTACATCGAACGCGACTGGGCCAGCTCGCCGAAAATCGAGCCCTGGAACGTCGACGGCGACGTGATGGGCAAGCTCTACCGGTCCGCCGACGAGGAAGCCTCGCTCCCGTACATCATCACCACCTTCAACGACGACGCCAGGGCGCAGTACCTGCTGTACGCGCACTGGAAGGACCACACGATGACGGACCTGATGGACAACTGGTGGGGTCCGGCAACGTTCTGAACCCACGCCGGGCCTGCTGTTGCCGGCACAGATCCGGGCAGCCGGGCGGTGGGTCGTGACCGGATGCCTGCGGGACTGCGCCTAGGATTGACCAGGGATTCGGGCGGTATTTCCACTTTCCGGCCCTGATCGAATCCCTGATCCCAACAGCGCCCACCCGACCCCCGAAGGAACCCGCCATGTCCAATTTCTGGGACATCATCTGGTACATGCTCACGATTTTCGTCTTCGTGGCGTACCTGATGGTGTTGTTCCGGATCATCAGCGACCTGTTCAGCGACCATGAACTGGCCGGTGGCTGGAAGGCCGTCTGGATCATCGCGTTGATCTTCGCCCCGTTCCTGTCCGCGCTGGTCTACCTGATCGCCCGCGGCCGCGGGATGGCCGAGCGGCAGATCGCCCGGATGCGGCAGATGCAGAGCGAGACCGATTCGTACATCAAGCATGTGGCCGGTTCCGCCGGGTCGAAGTCGTCCGCCGAGCAGATCGCGGACGCCAAGCGTCTGCTGGACAGCGGCGCCGTCACCCAGGCCGAGTTCGACAAGCTGAAGGCCAAGGCCCTCGCCTGAGCCCAGTGCGCCCGAGCCGGGCCCGTTGAGCGCCGGCCGTCCCGGGAGCGACAGCTGTCAGCCGGCCGCGGCGCGGATCTCGGCGATCCGGTCGGCCACCTCGAGCGCGGTGGCCGGCCGGCTCCCGGGGGCGGCCAGGCAGGCGTGCACCAAGGCGGCCTCATCCGCCGTCAGCACGGGATCCAGCGCCGGCGGGGTGGTCTGCACCCTTCGGATCGCCAGCAGTGGTTGGCGTTCGGGGAGCTCTCCGTACAGACCCTTGCCGGACAGTGCGCGGTGCAAGGTGGCGCCCAGCGCCCAGATGTCCGTCGCCCGGGATGGTGGCTCACCGAGCAGCAACGACGGATCGAGGTACTCCACCGAGGTCTCCGGTGCCATCCCGGTCAACGCGGCGCCGGCGGTGAAGACCCGGGCGAGGCCGAGATCGGAGAGCTTGCCACCGTTCTCGTGCAGCATCACGTTGCCGGGCTTCACATCGCCGTGGGCCAAGCCGCCCTCGTGCAGTGCGTGCACCGCACGCGCCGCGTGTTCGACGGCCCGCAGGACGTCGTCATGGGTCAGCGGCCGGGCGGGTGCCGCCAACGATCCCAGCGGGAAGTACTCCATCGCGTAGAGGAAGTTGTCCTCGAGCACCGCGTCGTACACCCGGGCGAGATATGGCGAATCAACCGCGGCGAACGCCCGCAGCTCGCGTGTCCCGCGCCGGTAAGCGTCCTCGCTGCACTGCCCGGCGAACACCTTGACCGCGACGAATTCGTCGTCGATGCCGAGCCGGGCCGGCGGATGCGCCAGGTAGAACCGGCCGTGGTTGCCCTCGCCGATCAGCCGCACCACCCGGAAGTCCGCCAACACCGGCACCGCCTGGACCGGGGTGTCTTGCAGCACCACGTGGACTCCTCAAAGCGCTGTTCCGTTGACGCGCGGGAAGTTATCATTTGGCCTAGCGCATGTCATCCTATCGGCCACCCGCCGTTGATGTCAGGTGGTTGCTCCTGAGTCATCCACTGCGCCGGTGGGGTTTCGCATTCGCTCCGCACAGTTCTGCTGTGTGCAGCTTCCGACGTCGGCAGGGCCGTCCCGAACCGCAGACAGGACAGCAGATGCACATTGCCGGGCTGGTGTTCATCGACATCGCGATCATCATGATCGTGGCGCGGGTGTTCGGCCGATTGGCCATCGCGGTGGGTCAACCACCGGTGGTCGGAGAGATCATCGCCGGGATCGCGCTGGGGCCCAGCCTGCTCGGTCTGCTACCGGGTGATCTCGAGACGAAGCTCTTCCCAGCGGAGGTCCTGCCGTACCTGTCGATCCTGGCCCAGCTCGGCCTCGTGCTGTTCATGTTCATCGTCGGCCTCGAGCTGGATGTGCTGCTGATCCGGGGCCGGGAAAGGTTGGCCGGGACCATCTCGGCGGCGTCGGTGATGTTGCCGTTCGCACTCGGCGCCGGATTGGCGTTGGTGCTCTACCCCAGCCACGACGAGACGGCGGCCGGGCCGGTGGCGCCGCTGGCATTGGCGTTGTTCCTCGGCGTCGCGATGTCGATCACCGCCTTCCCGGTGCTCGCCCGCATCCTGACCGATCGCGGGATGCACCGCACCAGCACCGGCGTGCTCGCCCTTGCCTGCGCAGCGGTCGACGACATCATCGCCTGGACGCTGCTGGCCTTCGTGGTCGCCGTCGTGCAGGGCAACGGTCCGCTCGACGTGCTGCGGATCGTCGCCCTCACCGCCGTTTTCGCCGGCTTCATGTTCGGTCTCGTCCGGCCGGCGCTGCGCCGGCTGAACGACTGGTACCGCCGCGTCGGCAGGCTCACCCCCGACATCCTGGCCGTGGTGCTGATCGGGGTGCTGGTCTCCGCCTACATCACCGAGATCATCGGCATCCACGCCATTTTCGGGGCGTTCATCTTCGGTGCAGTGATGCCGCGGCAGGGCGCCGCCGAGATGACCCGGGAGATTCTCGAACGCCTGGAGCAGGTCAGCGTGCTGCTGTTGCTGCCGCTGTTCTTCGTCGTCACCGGCCTGAACACCAATGTCGGCGGGCTCACCGGCACCGGCCTCTGGCAATTGGCGTTGATCCTGCTCGCAGCCATCGGGGGCAAGTTCCTGGGCGCCTTCGCCGCCGCCAGGGCGATGAAGGTGCCGAGTCGGCAATCCGCCGCCATCGGCGTGCTGATGAACACCCGCGGGTTGACCGAGCTGGTGATCCTGAATGTCGGACGGCAGCTCGGTGTGCTGGATGACGAGCTGTTCACGATGCTGGTGTTGATGGCATTGATCACCACGGCGATGACCGGCCCATTGCTCAAACGCGTGTACTCGGACCGGGTGATGCAGCGCGACATCGCCGCCGCCGAGCGGGCGGCGCTCGGCCTCATCGACTCCTACCGGGTGCTGGTGATGGTCGACGACGATCCACAGCGAGCCAGGTCGCTGGCCGCGGTGGGGGCCGCGCTGCTGGGCACCGGCCGTCCGGCGGAAGTGGTGCTGAGCCGGCTGATCAGCCGGCCGGCCGCGCCGCTCGAGGTCGGTGCCGCCGTGGTTCCGGATCTCGCCCGGATGGCGACCACCGTCGACGAACTCAATGCGTTGGCCGGCGAGCTGAAGGCCGACGGGACCGCCGTCTCGGTGCTCACCAGGTTCTCCGGCGACCCCTGGGCGGACGTTGTCGCCCAGGCAAAGGCCGTCGAGGCGAACGTGGTGCTGGTCGACCGTGCCTTCATCGACCAGCCGGGTTCCACAACGGTGCCGGCAGACCCGGAGTTCACCCTTGTCCTCGCCCGATTGGGCGTCGATCCAGTGACGGCCGGTGACCAAGTCGGCGTGATCCTGGACAACGGCCCGGACGGTCGGACAGCGCTCGTGCTCGGCTCCGCGGCGGCCGGGCGACTCGGCGGCACCCTGGTCGTCGCCGCCCGGGATGGCGGCCGGGCCGCCCGCAAGGCCGCGGCTGCCCTGGCCCCGTTGCGCTCCGGTGGACTCGACGTGCAGATCGTCGACGGTTCGCACGACGCATCGGATGCCGGGCTGGTGCTGATCGGCGTCGACAGCGTGCTCGAGCCGCTCACCGGCGCCCCGGCGCTCTCCTCCGGCACCGTGCTCGCCGTGCGGGCCGGCTTGGACGATCGTGAGGCCGAGTTGGTCGAACAGGTCGCCAAGCTGGCTGCCGACTGACCCCTTTGGTGTTTCTGACCGCGATGCTGACCGAATTCGATCAGCCCCACGGGAGCAGGTCGAACACGGCGCCGCCGCCCGGTTTCAGAGCCGGGCGTGCGGCGACTCGAAGGTGAAGGTCCGGCGGCCGGTGCGGACGTGGGTTCCGGGGGAGAGCACCACAGGAGTGTTGGGCGCCAACCGGTTCCAGCCCGGCTGTCCAGTTGCCGCAACGTAGGTGCCGTTGGCCGACCCGCGGTCGATCAACAGCACATCCCAGCCCTCCAACCGGATCTCGGCATGCACCCTGGACAGGGTGCCGCTGTCGTCGTCCAGCCGGATCGGTCGCAGTCTGCTCTGGATGACGGCCTGATCGACCTCCGGGTTTCGGCCGAGCAGGTAGTTGTCGTCGAGCACGAAGGTCGACCCGATGTCCAGCACCAGGAGCCCCAGTGGCGGACGCCGACCGTCGACCAGGATGCCGGTCCGCTGATCCATCCGGATCCCACACACCGAGCAGAACGAGACCCGCGGATCGTTGTGATGGTTGCGGGAACAGCGAAAACCCTTCACCAGGACGTGCGCCGGCTGCTCGGGCACCGGGGCTCCCGGGCGCGGTGGAGGGGGTTTGACGCCGGCGACCGGAAGCGGTGCCCGCCGTGCCTCGTGCACCCGGGAACCGAAGATCTGCTCGGACACCTTCGGCGGCCGCAACTGGGCCGGCGCGGCGCCGGGTGGTGGCGGCACGCTGCCGCCTTGCGGTTGCAGGCTCCCGCCTGGCTGGAGGTTCCCGCCTGGCTGCAGGTTCCCACCCGGCGGCGGCGCACCGGCCGGAACTGGTGCCGGGTCCGGGCCAGGCACCGGCGGCGCCGGCGGGCGCAGGGGAGGCGGGTCCGGGATGGGAATGTTCACGGCCGGAGGTACCGCCGGTGGTACCGGTGGCGGCTGGGGGACCGGGAGTCGCGGTGCCGGGTCGGGAGCGGGGGGCGGCGGCGGCGACACGGCCGCAGGCTGCGCCGGCTCGGGAACGGGTGGCAGCAGCGCGGGATCAGGTAGGGGTGGAGCCGGCGGGAGACGCGGTGCCGGATCGGGGCGACCCGGGGTCGGGTCCGGCCGGGCGGACGGGTGCTCCTGGGTCACGTCGAGGAACGGCTCGGGTGCTTCGGTGACCAGGGCCGAGGCGGGGGGCGGCGGGGCCGCCGGCATCGGAGAGTGATGCCGACCCGCGCGCTGGCCCGCGACGCTGCTCGGCGCGGCCATCACGATGCCCTCGCCGGGCACGAGTCCCTCGATCAAGCCCGACCAGCCGAGGACACCGATCGCGGTGCCGCCGTCCTCGGGATCCGGTGACGACCCGGCCGCCAGGACGATCGGTCCCTTCGGCCACGGCAGTAGCCGGTCGACGGTGAAGGCAGCCGTCCGGCCGGAGAGTTGCAGCAGATCGCCTGCGCCTGCCACGGCTCCTGGTTCTGGGAGCTCGGAGAGGCTGACGTCGCCGTGCAGGAAGACCGCAATGCCCTCCTCGGTGGCGGCGATGGTGCCGAACCCCGGCACTGCGCTGGTGGTCACCACCCACTCGGTCAGCAGTCGAGCCAGGTCCCTACCGGGTGCGGGCGCGCCGTCCACGGCTGCCTCCCGGATCAATCCGAGCAGGTCGGCCGACGACGCCTGACCGGCGCCCTCGTCCCGCCGGATGACGACCACGATGCCGGGCACCCTGGCCACCAGGTGCCCGCCGGGCAGCACCTCACCGCGGATGTCGTCGAAGCTGACGTTCACCAGAACCGGCCTCCCCGGAATCGCCAGCGCGAGAAGAAGATCTGCACCGGACCGTTGGCCACCAGCCAGACCACCAGCCACGTGGTGATGAATTGAATCAGGAACGCCGAGGGTGGGACAGAGTCGATGCCGGGCACGACGCCGGCGTTCAGCAGCAACCAGACCAGGATCCCCTCGTTGATCATGGTGAGCAGGCCGAAGAAGGTGGGCCAGTCCTTCTCCCAGCGGAACTGCTGGAGCCCGTGGTAGACAAATTCCCAGAGCACGCCGAGGACCAACACCGTCAGGAGCACCAGGAAAGTGGTCCGGTAGGAGGTGCTCAGCGGTTGGCCGGTGGGCAGGAACGGCGTGATGATCAACGTCCAGATACCGCCGACCACGATCAGCAGCACGATCCGCGTCTGGATCCGCCCGTACAGGGTGGGTACCACCGCTGCCCCCTAGATTTTCTTGTGGCGCGCCCAGCGCCACCACTGCCGGGTCGAGGCGGCAACCCCGAACTTCTTGCAGAAACCCAGCTTTGCCAGGTCGTCACAGATTTCCTGGGCAGCGATCTGCAGACCGAGGAAGGTGTCGACCCCCGGGAAGTAGCCGCCGAGCGTGGCACTGCCGGAGGCGTACAGCTTTCCCGGCTGGCTGCGCGCGCCGATCACCTCGAAGTTGCGATCGACATCGAGCCGGCCGACCGGATTGCGGCCCACCCCGCTGTGGTCCATCAGGTCGGCGAGCACCCGGTGCTCCCGGACGTCGGCCTCGAGACCGGTGCAGTCGATGACGAAGTCGGAGTAGACCTCGGTGATTCCGGGTGGTCCCTGGGTCGTCTTCAGGTAGGTGATCACCCCCTGGTTGTTCGGGCCGGGCCGCAGTTCGGTGACCTCTCCGGTGATCGTCCGGTACCAGCCCTCCGCGCGACCCCGCTTCAGCTGGGACTGCCAGAGCTTGCGGACCGGGGTGTTGGTGCCGCCCATCTCCTTGTAGGCCTTGGCCCGCTCCTCGCCCTCGAGTTCGCGGATCTTGGCCTTGAGCTGGCCGCCCCACACCGACTTCGGGTAGTTGAAGCCCTGGTACGCCCAGCCGTCACCGCCCTTGCGGCGTTTGAAGATGTTCGGTCCGTGCGCACCGGTGATGTAGGTGCGGAAAACGTGCACGATCTGGGTCTGCAGGCCGAACTTGTCCCGGTCGTCGATCAATCGCTGCAACACCCTGGACGCCACGATGCCGCCGCCGCGGATGACCACCGTGCCGGGACGCAGCGCGAGTTGCTGGTAGACGTGCTCGTGCGGCTCGTACGCGTTGACCACCTTGGACGGATCCCGGTAGTACTCGCGGTAGCGCTGCAGGTCGGGGAGCAACTTCAGGCCGGGATAGCCGATCGCGACGTGTACATAGGGGCTGCGGTAGGCCAGCCGGCGAGTCTGGGTCGCGCCTTGCGGCGGCGTCAGGATGGTGAAGTAGCCGCCCTCCCGCCGACGCCGGACCATCCGCACCTGCCCCTTGCGGACGCATTGCGCGTAGCCGATCCGGTCGTGTTCCCGCTCCATCGACTCGAAGGCCTGCCCGGCCTTCGGGGTGTAGTAGTCGGACAGGATGGGTTCGGTGAGTACGTTCCACAGCGGCGCGATGAATTCCTTGATCGACTTGGCGCCGAACGCCTCCCGGACCGCGTAGCTGGGGAAGCCCCAGATGTTGTCCGGGGTCGACTTGGAGTCCGACCGCAGCCGTTCCTTCCGCGGGATCTGCGAGACCCGGGTCAGGTACTCGTAACTCGACCACGGCGTCTCCAGTTGGGTGAGCACCGTGATGTCGGAGGCCGGGACACCGTAGATGCGCAGGAAATCGACCGTCACGAACGACCCGATACCACCGCCGACGGTGACGAACTTGGTGTCGATGATCGGGATACCGGCCCGCGCCACCATCTCGTCGGTCCAGATGTCGGTGTCGATCAACTCCTGGGTGAGATCGCCGCGGACCGGAGAGGGCGGCGCCGGATTGGTCGCTCTGGGTGATTGCGGTGTGGACCGAACGGGCGGCTGGCTCATTCGGAGGTCCCCCTTCTGCTGCACTGAACGGCCTTGAACGGCACTTGAGCGCCGTGATCGTCATTGTTTGCCGATGTGATGAAGTGATCATCACTCATCTGGCCGTGTATGCCAACCACAAAGTTCATCCGGTCTACGCAGCGGCAATGGGGGAAACCCTGGCTTTGCACACGGCGATCAGGTCGACGGGGGCGAGCTCGACCTGCAGGCCGCGTTTACCCGCGCTGACCATCACGGTGGGGAAGTGCTCCACGCTGCTGTCGATCACCGTCGGTAAGGCCCTGCGCTGACCGATCGGGGAGATGCCGCCCGCGACATAGCCCGACGAACGTTCGGCATCGGCGACCTTCGCCAGCTGACCTCGCTTACCACCGGCGGCGGCGGCCAGGGCCTTCAGATCCAGCTGGGTCGCCACCGGCACGATCCCCACCACCAGGGAGCCGTCGATGGAAGCCACCAGGGTCTTGAACACGCGCTCCGGATCCCAGTTCAGGGCCGCGACCACCTCGTCGCCGAAGGCCGTCGTGCCCGGATCGTGGTGGTACGGATGCAGGGTGTGCGCGACCTTGGCGCGGACGAGCGCCGCGATCGCCGGAGTGGGGGCCGCTGCCATGGGCAGAGATTAGTGCTGCAGACAGCGATGCGGCGCCCCGGTCAGGGACGCCGCATCACAGGTGTGGAGTGGATCAGACTGCTCCGGTGCGCTCCGGCATCCGGGCGAGCAGTACGCCAAGGACTCCGTATTCCAGCAGCAGGTGCCGCCCGGCAGCCGGTCCGCCGATGGTCGGGCCGAAGATGCCCATGATCGGCAGCACCACGATCGCCCAGCTCTCGGCCACCAGCGGCCCCGGCGGGCGCAGCCACCCGGTGCCGCGTGCTGCTGTGGGCCGAGCGCGGCGATGCTGATCGCCAAGCTGCATGTGGCCGACCGCGCCGAGGCCATAGTCCGGGCCAGGGACGCCGGGTTGGGACGGGCTTCGTCTGAGGGGTGACGGCCCTGATCGATCGGCGAGGCTGGAAAATCGGCCGGTGTGACGCGGGCCGAAGTTCCACCGGGAGCTCAACTCGAGCGTGTGACGAGGGCGCACTCGGGCCCGCAGCTTTCCGGGCCGCCCGGCCACCCGCGCGACTGCAGGACCCGACCCACCTCGGCCGCGACGATGCAGGGCCGAGCAGCGACATCCCGCCAGCCGTACCGCAGTGACGCGTCCCCGGCGACGGTGGCGGCGTTGTCCCGCCGGTGATCGCGAAACGCCTCAGAGGTCGGGTGCGCTTCCCGCCCATCGAGCTCGACGAGCGTCGACCAGGGGCCGTACCGCACGTCGCGGTACCTGCGGGCACCGGTGGGCGTCGTTTCAGGTTGGTGACGTTGACCGCGTGGCAATGCGTGCCGCACCTCGACGTCATGCCGGTACCGCCGTTCCAGCGTCGACTGCACCCCGTCGTTCGCTTCCTTCAGCACATCGAGCAGGAGCGCTCGGAATCGATGACGCGGACGAGCGGCCAGCGCCGAGCGAAGTCGAGCAGCCGTGGTGACCCGTCGTTGGATGACCCGAAGGACCAGGTCGACGACGACATCGACCGTGGCGGCGTCGGTGTGATCGAGCAGCGCTACCTCGACCCGGCTCCTGGGCGGTGAGGCAACGGGATGCAACGAAACGAACGCCGCCGAGGTGCGGTGAAGTCGCACTCCGACCTGACGGCGGACCCGACGGGTGGCCGGAATGCTGATGTCGACCACGACCGGGCGTTCGTCGACGGCACCGGCAAGCCACAAGGCCGTGCCATGACTCGCAGCGGCGCCGGGACCTGCGTACAACACCGCGGCCCAGATCGTGGCCATGGCGTCGACGGGTCCGGTGAAGGTGCAGTAGACCCCGGGGAGCAGCAGTTGCCACCGGCCGTTCACAACCTTCTGGCGCGCTTGTGAGCGGCTGAGGCCAAGAGCCATGAGTTGGTGACGAGCCACCACGCCATGTTGGTGATCCGCGACATCACGCCACGGCGCGGGCTGGGCGGGCATGGGGCCCGATTGTGCGGGAAACCCGCAATCGGCCACTGCAGTTGTGAACACCCACGACGCCGCACATGGATGAGGCCGCGATCGTGGATGTTCGGCACGCGTCACGCAGGCCGATGTTCCACCGCAACGGTTCCGGGCGGCCGGAGTGACAACAAGAAGCGGGCCGGCTCCCGAAGGAACCGGCCCGCTTCGGGTCAGCTGGTGGTGTGGTGGGCGATCAGCCGGGGATGTTGGCCTTGACCCATTCCTCGGCGACCTGGGCAGAGTCCTGCTTGTCGACGGTGACCTTCGTCAGCAGCTCGATCAGGGTGTCGGTGGTCAACTTCGCCGAGACGGCATCCAGGGTCGAGGTGACCTCCGGCGTGGCCTTGTCGGAGTTGATCAGCGGCAGGATGTTCTGCGCCGCGAAGAGGCTCTTCGGGTCTTCCAGGGCCACCAGGTCGTTGGCCAGGATGGCCGGATCGGTGGTGAACAGGTTGCCTGCCTGGATCTGGTCACCGGTCAGCGCGTTCAGAGTCAGTGGTCCACCGGCGTCCAGCGGCTTGAACTCCTTGAAGGTCAGGCCGTAGACCGACTGCAGCCCGGGAACACCGGTCGGCCGGGTCGCCCACTCCGGCGGGCCGCCGAGGATGAATCCACTGGCCACCGGCCCGAGGTCGGCGATGGTCTTGAGGTTGTTGGCGTCCGCGGTCTCCTTGGTGACGACGACGGCGTCCTTGTCCTCGGCCTCCGACTTCGCCAGCACCTCCAAGCCGGCAGGGGTGGCGGCCTGCAGGGCGGTGTAGACGTCCTCCGGTGCGGTTGCGGTGGCGGTCGGGTCGAAGTACTGCAGCAGCACCCCGGTGTACTCGGGGACGAGGTCGATCGAACCGTCCTGCAGGGCCTTGAGGTAGACCTCGCGGCTGCCGATGTTCAGGTTGGTGCTGGCGTCCTCGCCCTTGGCCTTCAGCGCGGAGGCGTAGATGTTGGCCAACAGCGCGCTTTCCGGGAAGTTGGCGGACCCGATGACGATCGCGCCACCGGCTGCGGCTGAACCGGAACCGGACGCGGCGGCCGAACCGGAGGCCGCGGCCGTTGCGCTGGTACTGCTGGCCAGCGGGTCGGACGAGCCGCCGCAGGCGGTCAACGTCAGGGCTGCGGCGAGCCCGGCGGCGACAAGCGTGCTGCCCTTGATGAGTCTGGATCGAACTGACACTGCTGCTCCTAGGGATCCGGGCCGGCCGGGTGTGGCCGGACGAGGAAGTGCTGACGGTGCGATGTGCTGGGTGGTCAGGTGCAATTCTTGATCAGGTGCGTGGGGGATTCAGGTGCGTTGGCGAGTCAGGTTCACGGGTGGGTCAGATGCGGTCGTGGGTCCGGTGTCCCACAACATCGGAACCGGCGCGGGTCGGCAGTCATCCGGTCCCCGAGTTGGTCTGGGCCTTGAGAACGACCATGTCGGCGGTGGTGGCCTTGGCTTTGACGCTCCGGCCGGTGAGGCCGGGGGAGACCACGAAATGCGCGATGAGCGCCAGGATCCGGTCGCCGATGATGGCCAGCAGGGCAACCAGGAAGGCACCGGCCACCATCATCGAGTAGTTCTGCTGGGCCAGCCCGTCGATCACGTACCGGCCGAATCCACCGAGCGAGATCACCGCGGCGATCGTGGCGGTGGCCACCACCTGCAGGAATGCTGACCGGATGCCGGACATGATCAGCGGCAGGGCAACCGGCAACTCCACCCGGGTCAGCACCTGACGGTTCGTCATGCCCATGCCCTTGGCGGCGTCCCTGGCCGCCGGATCAACGGCGGCGATGCCGGCGTAGGTGTTGGACAGGATCGGCGGCACCGCCAGGATCACCAGCACCGCGATCGCCGGTCCGAGCAGAGAGATGCTGCCGCGCAGGGTGTTCAGCCCCCACAGGGCCAGCAGGATCAGCAGGCCGAGCGTCGGGATGGCCCGCAGAGCGTTGGCCAGACCGGAGACCAACCCGGTGAGCTTGCCGGTGTGCCCGATGGCGGCACCGATCGGCAGGGCGATCACCAGCGCGATGGCCAGCGCCAGCATCGTGTACCAGAGATGCTCGAACAACCGGGCGAGCACGCCTCCCGAACCCGACCAGTTCGCGCCGGTGGTCAACCACTCGAAGGCCCCGGTCATCGGCTCTTCACCACCCGTTGCCACGGCGTGCTGAACCGCACGATCAACTGGATGGCCACGTCGAACAGGGCCGCCAGCAGCAGACACAGCACGATGCCTGCGATGATCGGCGTCGCGAAGTCGAGCTGGAACCCGACGGTGAACAGCTGACCGAGTTGCGGGATGCCGAGCAGGGCGGCCACCGAGACCAGGCTGACATTGGACACCGCAGCCACCCGCAGTCCCGCACCGATCACCGGGATGGCAAGCGGGAGTTGGACATTGATCAACGATTTCAACGGCCGGTACCCCATCGCCGACGCGCTCTGCACCACCAGCGGCGGCACCGAGTCCAGCGCGTCGGCCACCACCCGGACCAGCAGTGCCAACGTGTAGAGGGTCAACGCGACGATCACGTTCAGCGGGTCCAGGATCCGGGTGCCGAGGATCGCCGGCAGCACCACGAACAGCGCGAGCGAGGGCACCGTGTAGAGCAGTCCGGCCAGGGTGATCAGGGTGGCATACGACCAGCGGTAACGATGGGCGAGGGCGCCGATCGGCAGGGCCAGCAGCAGCCCGACCACGGTCGGGATCAGCGCGAGCCAGAAGTGGGCGATCAGCCAGGACACGATCTGGTCGGTGTTCCGATCCAGCCACGCCCAGTTCACGTCGCGGCCCCGGCCTTGCGGAACGGATCCGCCGACTCGGCCGGCTCTGCCTGCGGAGGCGGCTGATCGCCTCCCGCACCGCGGGACTGCTCGATCGCGGCCAGCACGTCTCTGGCGGCGACGGTGCCGATCACCTTCGAGTCGCCGTCCACGGCAACTCCGCGTCCGGACGGTGACGACAGGGCCGCATCCAACGCCGTCCGCAATGAGGCGTCCGGACCTGCGAGCGAACCGCCGAGGACGAGGTCGTTCACCGAGACCCGATGTCCTTCCGGCACCCGCAGGCAGTCGAGCCAGCCACGCGGCTGGTGCTGCTCGTCGACCACCAGCAGCCATTGCCCGTGGGCGTCGCCGATCCCCTCGGCAGCCGAACCGGCGCCGGCGGGAACCGCCTGGCCGAGAGTCAGGGTCGGCTCGTCGTGCACCGGCAGATCCTCCGACACCACGAACGACAACGCCCGGTAACCACGGTCGCGACCGACGAAGTCGGCGACGAAATCGTCGGATGGACGGCTCAGCACATCGGCGGGCCGGGCGAACTGCGCGAGCCGCCCACCGACGGCGAATACGGCGATCTGGTCGCCGAGTTTGACGGCCTCGTCGATGTCGTGGGTGACGAACACGATGGTCTTACCGAGCTCGGACTGCAATCGGATGAATTCGTCCTGTAACTGGGCGCGCACGACGGGGTCGACCGCGGAGAACGGCTCGTCCATCAGCATCACGGGCGGATCGGCGGCCAGTGCCCTGGCCACGCCGACCCGTTGCTGCTGACCGCCCGAGAGCTGCGCCGGATATCTGCTGCCCATGGCGGAGTCAAGGCCGACCCTGGCCAGCAGGTCACCGGCGGCAGCACGGGCGGCCCGGCGGCTCTGACCCTGCAGGACCGGGACGGTGGCGATGTTGTCCAGCACCGTGCGGTGCGGGAACAGACCGGCGTTCTGGATGACGTACCCGATCCCACGGCGCAGGGTCGGGGCGTCGATGCTCCGGGTGTCCTGGCCGTCGATCAACACCACACCGCCGGTGGGCTCGATCATCCGGTTGATCATCCGCAGCGATGTGGTTTTCCCGCAGCCGGATGGGCCGACGAAAACCGTGATCTTGCCGGTGGGGATCTCGATGGTCAGGTCTTCCACGGCCGGAGTTCCATCCGGGTAGACCTTCGACACTGATTGGAAGTTGATCACGGCGGTCCCTTTCGGGTAGGCCTGTGGCGCCGGAAGTGCGGGCGGTCGGTGGGCATTGTCGGTGCGGGCGTGCAGTGGTGCGGCAAGTCGGCACTGACTCGCGAGCGATCAACCCGTCGGTTCGATCGGTGACACCCTGTGGTGACCGGTCGCCGCTCGTGCCAGACAGTACCCCGAGTGCCCGACAACGAACCGTGCCGCACGCGGAACCGGTCCTGAGCAATTGTCATGCGGGCAGCGGTGGGGCGAACGGCCGCTCCGCCACTTCTCTTCGGGTCTGCCACGGGTTGCCGTGCCGGTCCGCCCGGATCGACCGGGATAGCACCACGACTGGCCTCGAACCCGTGCGCCAGACTGTCCGGGTGATCGAATTGGGCGGCGGGAGGCTGAGCTGCGAACAGATCGTCGAGATCGCACGTCAACGGGAGCCGGTGCGGTTGGCCGACGATGTCGCGCCCCGATTGACCGCCAACCACCAGGCCGTGATGCGGCTCGCCGAGACCGGCCCGGTGTACGGCCGGTCGACCGGGGTGGGTGCGCTGATCACCGCCCGAGTGATGGACACCGACCAGCCAAGGGCGGCAGCGTCGGCCGGGGATGCGGGGATCTCAAAAGCGGAGGCGGCGCCCGAGCACGGTGACGGGCTGTTGCGCAGTCACGCGACGACCGCCGGTCCGCCGCTGCCGGGCGAACAGGTCCGGGCGATGACGGCCGTCCGGATACAGCAGATCTCGGTCGGCCGCAGTGGACTCGGCCCCCGGGCGGTCGTCGCCCTGGTGGACCTGCTGAACACCGACCGGATGCCGACCATCGGCCGGTACAGCTCGATCGGCACCGGTGACATCGCGCCGCTGGCCAGGCTCGCGTTGGCGCTGCCTGACGACGCCCTCGATCCGGGCGACGGGCTGGCGCTGATGTCGTCCAACGCGTTGACCATCGGTCGTGCTGCCCTGGCAGTCGTCGATCTCGATCGTTTGTTGGCCGCCGCGACCGTCGTCACGGCGTTGACCTTCCTGGCCAGGGACGGTGCCGGTGGTGCCCTGCATCCGCAGGCGGCCGGCCCGTTCCCGGGGCCGCAGCGGATCGCCAGAGTGCTCCGCAGCCTCGAGGCCGGAAGCCGCCGGGCCGCGCGGCTGCAGGACCAGTACGGGCTGCGCGCGGCACCGCAGACCCTCGGCATCGCGGTCGACGGCGCGGCCGGGCTGCGCCAGGTCGTCACCGCGCTGGCCAACGCCGGACTGGAGAACCCCCTTGTCCTGGGTGGGCCGCCGGCCAGCGCCGTGCATCACGGCGGGTTCCACGCGGTCCACCTGACGGCGGCGCTTGACGATGCCGCCCTCGGGCTGGCCAGGGCCGCCGTCGGGTCCATCAACCGGCTGTCCCTGTTGACCGAGCCGCTGCCGGTGGCCACCCCGGATGTCCGGGTCACCACCGACGCCGCGGTCGCCGCCGGATATGACGTCGTGGTCGCCGACGATCCGGTCGCCGGGGTGTCGCGTCCGTTCCTTGCGGGTGGCCCCAGCACCGCATCGGGGATCATGGTCCTGGAGTACACGGCGGCGGCGGCGCTCGGCACCGTCCGGGCGGCGGCCGCCCCCGCCGCGGCACAGAGCGCCGGCCTGTCCCGCGGTATCGAGCAGGACGCCACCTACGCCCCGCTGGCCGCCGACCAATTGGCGGACGCCATAGCGGCGGCCCGGGTGGTGGTCGCCGTCGAGTTGGTGGCCGCGACCAGGGCGATCCGGCTGCGCGGATTGACCCCGCCGGCCGCACTCGAACCGGCGTGGTCGGTCTGCGCCCGGCTGCCGGCCACCATGGTGGACCGGGACCTGACCGTCGACGTCGAGCTGGCGCAGGCGCTGCTCGACGACATCGCACCGTTCGGGGCGGACTCGGGCACGATGGGCACAAACCTCGCGCAGGAGAACCTCGTCCGGACAAATCGCACCGAGACAACGTTCGTAGGCAGCTCGCCCGACCCGAAGGACGGCATTCCGTGACCGATGCGCTCCACTTTCCGTTGATGTTCTCGCGTGACGGATTGGATCCGATCGCCGAGCTCGGCGAGCGGCGGGCCACCGAGCCGGTGTCGAAACTGGAGCTGCCGTTCGGCATCACCGCCTGGCTGGTGACCGGCTACGACGCCGCGAAAGAGGTGTTGGGCGATGCCACCTCGTTCAGCAACGCCTTCGGCAACCTGACCACGTCCGGCACCGACGACGAGCAGGACCCGGGCGGGCTGGGCATGACCGATCCGCCGTACCACACCCGGCTGCGCAAGATGCTGACCCCGGAATTCACCATGCGCCGGCTGCAGCGACTCAAGCCGCGGGTGGAGGCCATCGTCGACGGGCAGCTGGATGCGATCGAGCGCGCCGGCCAGCCGGCGGATCTGGTGGAGTTGTTCGCGATGCCCATCCCGTCGCTGGTCATCTGCGAGCTGCTGGGCGTTCCGTACGAGGACCGGGAGGGATTCCAGGCGCTGAGTACCGCCCGGTTCGATCTCGGGGACGACTCACCGCTGGATGTGATCGGTACGTCGCTGGACTACCTGCAGGGACTCGTGGTCAACGAGCGGGCCAACCCCGGTGACGGCCTGCTCGGAATGCTGATCCGCGAACACGGCGACGACATCAGTGACCGCGAACTCGCCGGCCTGGCCGACGGGTTGCTCACCGGCGGGCACGAGACCACCGCGAGTTCCCTGTCGCTCGGTGCCCTGGCGCTGATGCAGAGTCCGGACTACTACGCCAGACTCGGCTCCGCCGACGACGAGACCGCGCACCTCGCGGTCGAGGAACTGCTGCGCTACCTCACCGTGGTGCAGGTCGCCTTCCCCCGGTTCTCCCGCACCGAGGTGACGATCGGCGGCCAACCGATTCCGGCCGGCGCCCTTGTCCTGGTGTCGCTGTCCGCGGCCGATCGGGACGCCGTGCTGGGCGGGGGCGTCGGACCGGACATGGACACGTTCGATCCGACCCGCCCGGCGACCTCGCACCTGGCCTTCGGCTACGGGATCCACCGTTGCGTCGGCGCCGAACTGGCCAGGATGGAGCTGCGGATCGCCTTTCCGGCGCTGGCCCGGCGGTTCCCCAGCATGCGACCGGCGGTCGATATGGCCGACGTGCGGTTCCGGAGCTCCTCGATCGTCTACAGCGCGGAGACCATGCCGGTCGTCTGGTGACCGCTGCACATCAGCGGGCGACCCGTCGACGTTGACCGCGGCCGCCCCTTGCGACACTGATCATCAGCGCGGTCGCGCGCCGCAACCGAGTTGTCTGGAGGCGATCCACAGATGTCGTCGGAGACCGAATATCTGCCGGGAACCAGTCGGCGTGCCAACGATCAGGTGCGTGCCTACGAGGCGTCGGACGGCGCCGAGCAGGGCGACATGCGCGGCGTTCCGGTGATCATCCTGACCACCCGGGGCCGCAAATCCGGCGCCCTGCGCAAGGTTCCGCTGATGCGGGTCACCGACGGAGAGCGGTACGCGGTGATCGCGTCGCTCGGCGGCGCCCCCGAGCACCCGGTCTGGTACCTGAATCTGCTGGCCGATCCCGAGGTCACACTGCAGGACAAGGACGTCCGGCGCCGGTACCGGGCGCGGACGGCAAGCGGCCCGGAGCGGCAGGAATGGTGGGACCGGGCGGCCGCGGTCTGGCCGTACTACAACGGCTACCAGGCGAAGACGGATCGCGAGATCCCGGTCGTCCTGCTCGAGCCGGTCTCCGACGATTGAGACCCATGATCGACGGCCCGTGACCAAGCCGACCGGAATACAGCCCTGACGTCGGGCGTTGCCACCAACAGGAGCCGGACGACCGGCCAGGGACATCTCGGAGGCGGCGCAACATGACGGTTCTGCTCGCAGACGACCGGACCCGGGAGGGATCGGCGACCGCGCGGAACAGGGTGACGGCGCCCCGGTCCCGACCACGGGGCCGCCGGGAGTCCCCTGCGCGACGGGTATCCTCAACGCTGCGTCGCGAATCGCGCGTCGTGGGGGACCGGACGCGACCGGCGGTAGCAGGGCAGGTGAATCACGTGGCCACCACGTCGGTCGACGACGAGCTGAGCCAGCGCTTCACCGAGCAGGCGATGCCGCTGTTGGATCAGCTGTACGCCGCGGCGCTGCGGATGACGCGGAACCCGGCTGACGCCGAGGACCTGGTCCAGGAGACGTTCCTGAAGGCCTATGCCGCCTTCGGCAGCTTCACCCAGGGGACGAACCTGCGGGCCTGGCTGTATCGCATCCTGACCAACACCTACATCAACGGCTACCGCAAGAAGCAGCGTCAGCCGATCGTCAGCGGCACCGACGAGATCACCGACTGGCAGTTGGCGGCCGCCGAGTCGCACACCTCGACCGGGCTCCGGTCCGCGGAGATGGACGCTCTCGACCGGCTACCCGACTCGGACGTCAAGGAAGCGCTGCAGGAGCTGCCGGAGGACTTCCGGCTAGCCGTATACCTGGCCGATGTCGAGGGATTCGCCTACAAGGAGATTGCCGAGATCATGGGAACCCCACTGGGGACCGTGATGTCCAGGCTGCATCGTGGTCGGCGCCAACTGCGGGAACTGTTGACCGCGTATGCCACGGAACGGGGATTCCTCCGGCCGAAGCCGGAGTCTGCGGCAGCTGCCGACGCGGTGCCGGTGTCGGTCGCTGCGAGCGGCGGTAGCGGGGAAGAGAACGCCACCAACGTCGGGGACGGACGAAGGGAAGGTCGCGGCGATGGCCTGCGGTGACCCGATGGAGGACTCTCAGTGCTCGGGCGTCCTGCGCGATGTCTGGCTGTTCCTGGACGACGAGATGGACCAGGAGAACCGGGCCAAGGTGCAGCAGCACCTTGACGAGTGTTCACCGTGCCTGGTCGAGGCCGGGCTCGATCAGAAGCTGAAGGAGCTGCTGCACCGCAAGTGCGGCGGCGATCGGGCGCCTGAGCAACTGCGTCAGCGGCTGGTCGCGACGCTGAGCTCGGTGCGGGTCACCTCGGTGACCGATGAGGGCGTCGAACAGCTGACCGTTCGGTCCGTCCAGGTGACGCAGCGCCCGCCGGGCTGATCGGTCCCAGCCGCGCGGGCAGCATCCCGCGGTGTGCCGAAAAAGGGCAATAGAAAAGGCCGGCAGTTCCTCGATCTCCCGAGGGGCCGCCGGCCTTCGCCGTTGATCGTCAGGGCCGTCGATCGTCAGGAATTGGGACGGTTGCCGTGGTTGGCGCCGTTCTTCTTGCGGGACTTCTTCTTGCGACCGCGCTTGCTCATGGGTCCTCCGATGCTGGATATCGCGGCTGGTTCCTGCGGAGTGCTCTCTGCTGAGGATTCCTCGCGGCGATGCTGGCGAAATGCTGCAGCCGCCACCGGGTCGGTCGCGGCATCGTCGCCATTTTGCCACGTCGGCAGACCGTCGACGGCCGGTCTCGATGAGCGCCGGACACCCGGCACCGGTGGGACGCGAGTCGCGGCGCGGGATGAAAGGATGGCTGCCAGTCCCCGGGTCCGGCACACCGCCGGGCGGGGTGGTGTGCCGAACCGGCATCCCGTAGGAGTCAGCGAGAGGAAAACGACGATGGCCGAAGAAGTCCGCGCCGAGATGGTGGCCAACGTCTGGAAGGTGCTGGTCGCCGAGGGCGACGAGGTCGCCGACGGAGACACCCTGGTGATCCTGGAATCGATGAAGATGGAGATCCCGGTGCTGGCCGAGGTCGACGGCACCGTCTCGAAGCTCGCGGTGCAAGAGGGTGGCCTGGTCAAGGAGGGCGACCTGATCGCCGAGATCTCCTGATCGGAAGATCTCCTCGACCCGACACCGGCAACAGCACGGCGACGGCCGGCCGGCACTCCGCGATGCCATCGCGGGTTGACCGCAACTCTTCGGTGATCCCCGCGTCGTCGATGTCGTCCACTGCGCTCGACCAATCACACCTGGAACCAACCACTCATGTCGACCCTGTCCGATGTCCTTGCCGAGCACTCGGTGTTGTCCGGGTCGGCGGTGGCGCACCTGCAGGCGGTGGTGTCCGAGTGGCAACTGCTGGCGGATCTGTCGTTCTCCGATCTGCTGCTCTGGGTGCCGACGGACGGGCAGGAGCTGGTCTGTGCCGCGCAGGCCAGGCCGACCACCGGCGTCACCGCCTTCGTCGACGACCGGGTATCGGCCGTCATCGCGTTCGCCGACTTCCCGCTGCTCCGGCACGCCTGGGAAGAGGAACGGGTGATGTCGGAGGAGCCGCCGGTCGATGCGCCCCGCAGTTTCATCCGGCGGCAGGTGATCCCGGTGCGGTACCTGGACGAGGTGGTCGCCGTCATCGAACGGGATACCAGCAGCATGGTCGGACGCGAGGGCAGCCTGCTGGAGACCGCCTACGTGGACGCCGCCGACGACCTGTTCCAGATGGTCTCCGACGGGACGTTCCCACCGCACGACCATCCCGGAGAGATGCACACCGGGCCGCGGGCGGGGGACGGGCTGCTCCGGCTCGACGCCGACGGCAACGTGGTCTACGTCAGCCCGAACGCGCTGTCGGCCTACCACCGACTCGCCTACAACGGCGAGGTGATCGGGCAGCGGCTCAGCGCCCTGACCCGGCCGCTGATCGACGATCCGTTCGACGCCGCGGAACTGGACGAGCGGATCTGCGGGGCCGTGCAGGGCAGGGCGAGCCTGCGGATGGAGGTCGAGGCCAAGGCCGCCACGGTGCTGTTCCGGGCGCTGCCGCTGCGACCGCACGGCCGGCCGTCCGGCGCGCTGGTGCTGGTCCGGGACGTCACCGAGGTACGGCGGCGGGACCGGGCGCTGCTGTCGAAGGACGCCACGATCCGGGAGATCCACCACCGGGTGAAGAACAACCTGCAGACGGTGGCGGCGCTGCTGCGCATGCAGGCCCGCCGCTCCGGCGACCCGTCGGTCGAGCAGGCGTTGAGCGAATCCGTCCGCCGGGTGGCTTCGATCGCCATGGTGCACGAGACGTTGTCCACCTCACCCGACGACCGGGTGGATCTGGACCAGATCGTGGACCGGTTGGTGCCGATGATCTCCGATGTCGCGGCGGCGGAGACTTCCGCCCGGGTGCGCCGGTTCGGGACGTTCGGCATCCTCGGCGCCGAGCTGGCGACACCGCTGGTGATGGTGTTGGCCGAGGTCGTGCAGAACGCGCTGCAGCACGCGTTCGTCCCGGAGACCCCCGGCGGCCTGGTCTCGATCACGGTCGAGCGGTCGGCCAAGGAACTCGACATCGTGGTCAGTGACGACGGGATCGGTCTGCCGGATGGCTTCGCGGTGGAGAACGCATCCGGTCTCGGCCTGCAGATCGTGCGCACACTCGTCGAAGCCGAGTTGCTCGGCTCGATCGAGATGGACACCAACCCGTCGGAGGCCGGGACCAGCGTCCGGATCGTGATCCCGTTGCGGGGGCGCAGCTGAAAAAGCCCCGGAGTTTCCTCCGGGGCTTTCGTCATCGACCGGAATTCCGGTGCGGAAGTCAGCGGGAGGTCAGAGGCTCCGGGCCCTGGCCCGCGCGCGCCGACGCTTGAGCGAGCGACGCTCGTCCTCGCTCATCGCGCCCCAGACGCCTGCGTCCTGACCGGTCTCCAAAGCCCAGCTCAAGCACTCACTCGTCACGGGGCAACGCTGGCAGACCGCCTTTGCTTCGGCGATCTGCAGCAGGGCCGGTCCGGAGTTGCCGACGGGGAAGAAGAGCTCGGGGTCTTCATCGCGACAGATCGCGCGGTGACGCCAGTCCATGGGTGTGTACTCCTCGGTGCATCGCCGGAGTCGTATTCCGGCTGGGTATCGGAGGTCGGGTGTTGCGGAGTCACCGCACGACCTTGTGAATGGTTTCACATGAGACGGTTGTGTCAAGGGTTTGTCACGCCGGGGTTACGGACGTCACGTCAGGATTGATCAGCTCGTGTCCCCAACGACCATCATGCCTGTTCATCACGATTCAGAACAGGGTTGGCGGCAAAATGCCGGGCACATCACTGGACCCGGGCGTTGCGGTCAGACTACTAACCGCAGGGCGTTCGGGACAGAGGAAAACTCCATCTCATTCCTTTTGCCAAGGTAATCACCATCCGCCTGCATTCCCACCGGCTCGGTGCACCTGACCTTCGCCCATGGCTCGTCATTGGCCCGGATGATGTGTTTGGAGTGCCCGGTCCGGCCGGTGAGCAGCTCACCGGCGGCCAGTAGGCCCATCGGCACGCTCATGTTCGTGACGGCAAAGATGCCAAGGCCGGTGGTGGCCGAGATGCCCGGGTTGGTGCGCACCGGTCGGTTGCCGAAGTAGGTCCACGGGTCGACGTTGGAGACGAACACCAGGTGCGCGCCGACGATCGGATCGCGGCCGGGAAGCTCCAGCGTCAGCCGGGGATGGCGTCGATCCGAGCGGAAGAATCTGGCGATCGTCATCCGGACGTGCATCGCGTTGGAGATCTCGCTGCCCGCGTGCCGGCGCTTCTCGACCGCGTGCACCGCCTCGGCATCCAGCCCGAGGCCGGCGTTGAAGGTGAAGTACCGGTCGCCGGCCAGGCCGAGGGAGACGGTCCGGGTGCGATGGCCGGCGAGCGCCTCGAGGATCTGTTCGGTGGCGATGGTCGGGTCCGCGTCGATGCCCAGCGCCCGGGCGAAGACGTTGGTGGAGCCGCCGGGCACGACCGCCAGCAGCGGGATGTCCGGCCGGACCCCGCGGTACATCAGCCCGTTGACCACCTCGTTGACGGTGCCGTCGCCACCGTGCACCACGACGACGTCGACGCCGCTGTCCGCGGCGGCCGCGGCCAGGTGGGCGGCATGTCCGCGGTTCTCCGTCCGGGCGACCTGCAGGGACATCTGACCGGCCAGCGCGCGCGCGAGCAGATCACGGCGGCGCTCATTGGTCGAGGTCGCGTGGGGATTGACGATCAGGAGTGCGCGCATCGTCGGGAAGCGTACGTGCCGCTCGGGGGACGGCGGCCCTCCTGGTGCCGGCGCGCGGGGTCGGCGTCCGGCGGTGGGTAGCGTGATCGGTGTGAGTCCCACCGCGGATCGGTCCCCGTTCGAGGACCCACGGCAGTACAGCGACCCGCCGCCGATCAGCATCCCGCCGCCGCGGCCGGTGGCGATCGCGGGAGTCCTCGTCCTGCTGGAAGGTTTCGGTCTGCTGATGCTGGCGGGCGCGACGCTGATCTCGGGACTGTCCGAGGGCATCGCGATCGGCCGCACGCTGGCCCAGACCGCCTACTACCTGGTGCTGGCGTTGCTGCTGGCGGCCTGCGCCAACGGAGTACTCCGCGGACGACGGTGGGGGCGGACACCGTGTCTGGTGGCCCAGGTCGTGCTGGTGTTGGTCGGCATCTGGCTGATCGTGCCGAGCGAGCGCTACGGCTGGGGTATCGGCCTGGTGCTGCTCGGCGGGGTGACGGGGTACCTGCTGGTCAGCCGGCCGGCGAACGCCTGGATCAACCGATTTCCGCTGCCCTTCGCAGAGCCGGACCAGTGAGCCGGAAGACCGTCCAGCCGTCCATCGGTTCGGCACCGAGCGAGCGGTAGAACGCAATCGACGGGGCGTTCCAGTCCAGCACCGACCACTCCACCCTGGCGTAGCCGCGTTCGTCGGCGATGGTCGCCAACCCGGTGAGCAACGCCCTGCCGAGGCCCGACCCGCGTTGATCCGGGCGGACGTAGAGGTCCTCGAGGTAGATCCCGTGCACGCCTTCCCAGGTCGAGAAGTTCAGGAAGTAGAGCGCGTATCCGACGACCTTGTGCTCGGGATCCTCGGCGACCAGCCCGAACAACGCCGGCGTCGGCCCGAACAACGCATTCTGCAGCTGCTCGGAGTCCAGGTGGCACAGTTCGCGCAGCCGCTCGTACTCGGCGAGCTCGTAGACCAGGTCGACGACGGTCGGGACGTCGGCGGCCTCGATCGGCCGGATCCGCGGGTCAGGCATGCCCCAACCCTGCGGCACTCGCGACGGCCGAGTCCTCGGACTCCTCGTCCTCGTCCTCGTGCTGGTTGATGTGCGGCGGCCGGAACGGCACCACGTTGGCGTGTTCGATGCAGGGCGCGTCGTGATAGGTGCCGAGAATGGTGATCGCCGCGGGATTCATCAGGATCATGCCGCCGTTCGCCACTGGCAGCCCGACCCAACGCATGGCCAGCACCCGGGAGATGTGCCCGTGGCAGAAAAGGGCGACGTCGCCCCGGTGCAGCTTCTCCTTGGCCTTTTCCAGCACCCGGTCGCAGCGGACGGCGACGTCTTCGGGTGATTCCCCGCCGGGCGCGCCGTCGACGAAGATCGACCATCCGGGGTTGGTCTTGTGGATCTCCTTGCTGGTGATGCCCTCGTAGTCGCCGTAGGCCCACTCGGCCAGGTCGTCGACGATCTTGTTCACGTGCAGACCTGCCAGGGCCGCCGTCCGCTGCGCGCGCAGCCGCGGGCTGCTCCACACCGTCGCCGGCTCGAGGTCCAGCCCCCACAACAGACTGGGGATGGACATCGCCTGATGGACGCCCTCGTCGGTCAGATCGATGTCGGTGGTCGAGGTGTGTCGGCCGCTCTTGCTCCACTCCGTCTGGCCGTGCCTGATCAGCGCAATCCTGTGTGCCATGGGGGCCTTCCGGCTGGTGGGGGACTGCTGGTGAACGTGCTGGCGCAGCTGCGCTCAGGACAGTGGTGCTCAGCAGGCTGTGCTCAGGACAGCGATGCGATGTACTGCCGGCAGGCGTCCCAGGTCGGCAGCAAGCCGGACTCCGCGGCCTGCTCGAGGGTGGGCGCCGCGGTGTCCTTCTCGGACATCAGGAAATCGACGCCATCGGGAAGGGCCAGTCCGAGCTTCGGGTCGACCGGGGTGATGCCGTGCTCGCGGCCCGGTGCGTATCCGGTGGAGCACAGGTAGGCCAGCGTCGAGTCGTCCTCCAACGCGAGGAAGGCATGACCCACGCCCTCCGGGAGGTAGACCGCGCGGCGGTGCTCGGAATCCAGCCGCACCGCGTCGGTGACGCCGAACGTCGGCGAACCGACCCGCACGTCCACCACGAAATCGATCACAGCGCCGCGGGGGCAGGAGACGTACTTGGCCTGACCGGGCGGGACGTCGGCGAAGTGCACTCCGCGCAGGGTGCCGGCCTTGGAGACCGAGAGGTTTGCCTGGGCCAGCGTCATCGGATGCCCGATCGCCTCTACCAGCTTCTCGACCTTGAACCACTCCAGGAAGAGCCCCCTGTCGTCGCCGTGTTGGACGGGCGTGAATTCGAACGCCCCTGGTACCTGAAGTTCGCGAACCTGCATGGCGCGGATCCTAGCGGGGTGACCGCCCCTTGACCGGTGGGGACCGGACGGGCAGCGTGAGGGACATGACGCTGCTGACTTCGCCCGAGATCGCCGCTGCACTGGAGAAGTTGCCGGGGTGGGGCGGCGACACCACCGACATCCGGTGCCGCTACGCGGCGAAGGATTTCCCCGGTGCCATCGCGCTCGTCGATGCTGTCGCGACCGCGGCCGAGGACGCCGATCACCACCCGGACATCGACATCCGCTGGCGCGAGGTGCTGTTCGTGCTGGCCACCCATTCCGAGGGCGGCGTGACGGCGAAGGACGTGGAGATGGCCCGGACCATCGACGGACTGGCCCGGCAGTCCGGGGCGGCGCCGGCCGGCGGCTGAACGCTCTGCGGACGGCTGGGGGGCGAGAACGCGCCGGGCGACACGCGGGGTCGGGCAGGCGATTGGGATTCCCGGCCGGCGTCCGGCATCATGTTGGGCACCCACCAGCACGTCGCATCACCCGCACCACCGAACAGCCCGATTGGACCGATCAGGCCGAGCGGCCCCCGGCAGTCGATGTCCCACCGTGACCGACTGTCGTCGCCGAGCGGAGCGAGCCGACATCGCGGCGCACATCAGCGCCCGACGGCCCGCTTCCCACCCCTCCTCCCGGACCGTTGTCGCCTCGTTGCGGTGCGCCCGGAGGATCCCGCCTGCAGCCCGAGTCCGGAGTTGACCATGCTCACCACGACCGATCCCGCCGCCGATCCGACCAGACTGCCGGCCGGTGTTGCCGTCGACGCCGTGCTGCCGCGGCCCGCGGCACCTGCCGGGTTCACCGCCGATGACGTCCTGGCGGCGCACCGCGGCGGCAAGCTCTCCGTCTCGCTGCGGGCGCCGCTGCTCGATCGTCGCGATCTGTCGATGCTCTACACGCCCGGCGTCGCGGGGGTGTCCAGCCTGATCGCCGCGGAGCCGTCGGCGGCGCGGGACTACACCTGGGCGTCGAGGGTGGTGGCCGTGGTGTCGGACGGCACCGCGGTGCTCGGTCTGGGTGACATCGGCCCGAAGGCGTCGTTGCCGGTGATGGAGGGCAAGTCGGCGTTGATGAAGGCCTTCGCCGGGCTGGATTCGGTGCCGATCGTGCTGAGCACCACCGATCCCGACGAGATCGTCGCGGCGGTCACCGCGATCGCACCGTCCTTCGGCGCGATCAACCTGGAGGACATTTCCGCCCCCCGGTGCTTCGAGGTGGAACAACGCCTGGTCGACGCACTGGACATCCCGGTGATGCACGACGACCAGCACGGCACCGCCGTGGTGGTGCTGGCGGCGTTGATGAATGCCGCCTCGGTCATCTCCAGGGTGATGGTCGATCTGCGGGTGGTGATCGCCGGCGCCGGCGCGGCCGGTATCGCCTGCGCCAAGATCCTGCTCGCGGCCGGCATCCGGGACCTGATCGTGGTCGATTCCAAGGGTGTGCTGTCCGTGGGCCGGGACGGCATGCATCCGGTCAAGCAGGAGATGGCCGAGCGCAGCAATCCCCGCGGTGTCGTCGGCGGTCTGGCCGATGCGCTGGCCGGTGCCGACGTGTTCATCGGGGTGTCCGGCGGGAGCGTCGATCCGGCGCTGGTCTCCACCATGGGCGATCAGCCGATCGTCTTCGCGCTGGCCAATCCCACCCCCGAGATCGATCCCGGCGCGGCGATCGCGCACGGCGCCGCGGTGGTCGCCACCGGGCGCAGTGATTTCGCCAACCAGATCAACAACGTGCTGGCCTTTCCCGGAATCTTCCTGGGCGCGTTGGACTGTGGCGCCAAGCGGATCACCGAGGGGATGAAGGTCGCCGCGTCCGGCGCCATCTGCGCCGCCGTCCCCGGTCGCGCTGTCGCCGACCGGATCGTGCCCGACCCGTTCACCCCCGGCCTGGCCAGGATGGTTGCGGACGCCGTGATCGCGGCCGCCCGCGCCGAGGGCGTCGCGCAGTAACGCCCAGGGCGTCGCGCACTGACGCCCACCACAGCTGCCGGGGTCGCAACCAACCCCGGTCACCACCCGCGGCCCCCGTCCACCACCCAGGACGGGGGCCGCGGGCTTTCACCGGGGCGCACTCGAGATGGCGGCCGCAGATCTCACCCGAGTTCGGACTGCGGCCGCTTCGGTGGCGACTCAGGACGGCGGCCGTCCGCCGATCGACTCGGTGACCTCGCGGGCGCTGCGCCGCACCGGCTCGGCCAGTTCGGCGAAGTCCCGATCGCACTGCAGTTCGTCCGGTGCTGCGCAGCGGTGGCCCACCGTGATGCCGACCGCCGCGATGGGCACCGCGTTGTGGTCGAACACCGGCGCGGCGACGGAGGCCGTTCCGGCGGACACCCGGCCGTCCTCGATGGCCCACCCGCGACGGCGGACCGCCGCCAAATCTCTGCGCAGCGCCGGCAGGGATCCGGGGCCGCGACCGGTCCGGTCGACGAAGGCGATTCGATCCGGGAACAACGCCCGGACCTGCTCGGCCGGCAGGTGCGCCAGGATCGACAGGCCGGTCGCGGTCAACGCCGCCGGCAGCCGGACCCCGACCTCGGTGACCAGGGTCGGACCGTGCACGCCGGCCTTGTCCTTGGCCAGGTAGAGGGTCTGGGCGCCGTGCAACACCCCCAGGTGCGCGGTCGCGCCGGTGCGCAGGCAGAGCCGGGCGAGCACCGGACGACCGGCCCGTTCCAGCGGCTCGCCCCGCAGATAGGCGCTGCCGATCTCGAACGCGACCAGACCGAGGCCCCACCGGCGCTCGCTCGGCAGGTGCACGGCGAAGCCGGCGGCCGCGAGCTCGGTCAGCAGCTCGTACGTGGTGGACCGGGGCAAGCCCAGTTCGCGGGCGATGGTGCCCGCCGAGATCGGGGTCGCCCTCGATCCCAGCAGGCGTAGCACAGCGAGGCCGCGGCGGAGCGCCGGAGCCGGTCCGGCCGCGGCGGTCGGCAGCCTGGGCTCGGCATCCGGCGGAACCACCGTCGAGGGCATCTGTCCGGTATACCGGACAGAAGTCGGCGGCGCCCTCTCGCGCAGTCCGGCCGAACGGCATCAAATGAAGCGGTGACAGTCCACCACCACTCCCCAGCCCCCGCCGTCATCGTCGATGCGCCCGACCGGCCGGCCGATCGGCGCGGTCCCGCAAGCGGCGGCCCGATCGAGCTGACGGTCGGAGCGCTGGAATTCCAACAGGTCGTCGCGGTGGCCAGGCACGGCCGGCCGGTGGCCCTCGGCGCCGATGCGCTGGCCGCGATGGCCGAGTCCCGAGAGGTTGTCGACCGCCTCGCCGACGACGTGGCCCCGCACTACGGGATCTCCACCGGCTTCGGTGCGCTGGCCACCACGTCCATCCCGCCGCATCGTCGGGCGGCGCTGCAGACCTCGCTGATCCGCTCGCACGCTGCCGGCAGCGGTGAACCGGTCGAACGCGAGGTGGTGCGCGCCCTGATGCTGCTGCGGCTGGCCACCCTGGCCCGCGGCCGCACCGGGATTCGTCCGGAGACCGCCGCGGCGCTGGCCGAAATGCTGAGTGCCGGGATCACCCCGATCGTGCCGGAGTACGGATCGTTGGGCTGCTCCGGCGACCTCGCCCCGCTGGCAGCGGTCGCCCTCGCGTTGATCGGCGAGGGGGACGTCATCGATCAGCGGGGACGTCGTCGCCCGGCCGCCGAAGCGCTCGCCGAAGCGGGCCTGAGCCCGGTGGTGCTGGCCGAGAAGGAGGGCCTGGCACTGATCAACGGCACCGACGGGATGCTGGGCATGCTGGTGATGGCCATCGACGATCTGCAGATGTTGCTGGACGCCGCCGATCTCGCCGCCGCGATGTCGGTGGAGGCGTTGATGGGAACCGATCGGGTGTTCGCCGCCGATCTCCAGACGTTGCGCCCGCAGGCCGGGCAGGCCGTCAGTGCGGCCCGGATCCTTTCCGCCCTCGCGGGTTCGGAGATCGTCGCGTCGCACGCCGGCGACAAGGACACCAGGGTGCAGGACGCCTACTCCCTGCGCTGCTCGCCCGCGGTGCACGGCGCGGCCAGGGACACCCTTGCGCACGCGTCGGTCATCGCCGATCGAGAATTGGCCAGCTCCATCGACAACCCGGTCGTTCTGCCCGACGGGCGGGTGCAATCGAACGGGAATTTCCACGGCGCGCCCATCGCCGCCGTGCTGGACTTCCTGGCCATCTCGGTGGCCGATGTCGCCGGCATCTGCGAGCGCCGCACGGACCGGATGCTGGACGCCTCCCGATCGCAGGGCCTGCCACCGTTTCTCGCGCACGAGGTGGGTGTCGACTCCGGACACATGATCGCCCAGTACACGCAGGCCGGCATCGTCTCGGAGCTGAAACGGCTGGCCGTTCCGGCCTCGGTCGATTCGATCCCGTCGTCGGCGATGCAGGAGGACCACGTGTCGATGGGCTGGCACGCGGGACGCAAACTGCGGCGCTCGGTGGACGGTCTCCGGCGGGTCATCGCCATCGAGATCCTCACCGCGGCAAGAGCACTGGATTTCCGTGCGCCGCTGACGCCCGGTCCGGTCACCGCCGCGGTCCGGACCGTCGTGCGGACCAGGGTGGCCGGCCCGGGCCCGGACCGCCACCTCGGGCCCGAGATCGACGCCGTCGTCGACCTGCTCGTCGACGGATCGATCGTGGCTGCAGCACAACAACTTCGCAACTCCGACCAGCAGGATGCCGACCGCCTTTCCGACAGGGAGAACTGAGATGACCACCGCACTGCCGTCGACCGCCGGAAAGCCTGCCGGACCCGGCCCGCGACCTGTCCGGGCCGCACGCGGCACCACGCTGACCGCCAAGAGCTGGTCGACCGAGGCGCCGTTGCGCATGCTCTGCAACAACCTCGATCCTGAGGTCGCCGAGGAACCGGACAAGCTCGTCGTCTACGGCGGAACCGGCAAGGCCGCGCGCAACTGGGCCAGCTTCGACGCGATCTGCCGCACCCTGACCGATCTCGAGCGGGACGAGACCCTGCTGGTCCAGTCCGGTAAACCGGTCGGTGTGCTGCGCACCCACGAATGGGCGCCGCGGGTGCTGATCGCCAACTCGAATCTGGTGGGGGACTGGGCGACCTGGCCGGAGTTCCGACGGCTGGAGGCCCTCGGGCTGACCATGTACGGCCAGATGACGGCCGGTTCGTGGATCTACATCGGGTCGCAGGGCATCGTGCAGGGCACCTATGAGACGTTCTCCGCGGTGGCCGAGAAGCTGGCCACCGGCCGCGGTGAGCCGGGCAGCTCGGCCGGTGCGAGCCTGGCCGGAACCCTGACGGTCACCGCTGGTCTCGGCGGAATGGGCGGCGCGCAGCCGCTTGCGGTGACGATGAACGGCGGCACCGTGCTGTGCATCGAGTGCGACCCGAGCCGCGCCCAGAAACGCCTGGCCACCAGATATCTCGATGTCGTCGCCGACGATCTCGAGCACGGCATCGCGCTCGCCCTGGATGCCAAGAAACACCGCAGGGCCGTCTCCATCGCGGTGATCGGCAATGCCGCCGAGATCCTGCCCGAACTGCTGCGGCGCGGTGTGGAGATCGACATCGTCACCGACCAGACCAGTGCGCACGATCCGTTGGCGTACCTGCCGATCGGGGTCGAGCTGGAAGATTGGCACGATTACGCGGCGGCCAAGCCGGAGGAGTTCACCGATCGGGCGCGGGCCTCGATGGCGACCCACGTGGAGGCGATGGTCGGCTTCCAGGACGCCGGCGCAGAGGTGTTCGACTACGGCAACTCGATCCGCGGTGAGGCGCAGTTGGCCGGCTACTCCAGGGCCTTCGACTTCCCAGGGTTCGTCCCGGCCTACATCCGGCCGCTGTTCTGCGCCGGCAAGGGACCGTTCCGCTGGGCCGCGCTGTCCGGCGACCCAGCCGACATCCACGCGACGGACAGGGCAGTGAAACGGCTGTTCCCGGACAACGACAGCCTGCAGCGATGGATGCGGTTGGCACCGGAACGCATTGCCTTCCAGGGGCTTCCGGCCCGCATCTGCTGGCTCGGCGCCGGCGAGCGGGACAAGGCCGGGCTGGAGTTCAACTCCATGGTCGCCTCCGGCGAGCTGTCGGCGCCGGTGGTCATCGGCCGCGACCACCTGGACGCCGGTTCGGTGGCCTCCCCGTACCGAGAGACCGAGGCGATGGCCGACGGCAGCGATGCGATCGCCGACTGGCCACTGCTCAACGCGTTGGTCAGCACCGCATCTGGCGCGAGTTGGGTGTCGATCCATCACGGCGGCGGGGTGGGCATCGGCCGGTCGATCCATGCCGGTCAGGTGACGGTCGCCGACGGCACAGAGCTGGCGGCGCAGAAGGTCGAGCGGGTGCTGACCAACGACCCGGCGATGGGCGTCCTACGGCACGTCGACGCCGGATACCCGGAGGCCGATACCGCAGCGGCGGCCAACCACCTGACGATCCCGATGCACTCCACGGCGGGCGACGGGAGCGACGCATGAGGAATGGGCTGCAGGACGCCGAGGCCAGCCGGTTCGGCACGACCTGGGCCGACCTGGCCGGCGTCGGTCGGGATCGGGTGCGCGGTGGCTACTCCCGGCACGTGTTCGACGATGCCGAGATGCAACTGCGGCAGTGGTTCGGCGAGCAGGCGCAACGCCGCGGCCTCGAGGTCGAGAACGACCGGAACGGCAACGTCTGGGCGTGGTGGGGGATACCCGGCCCGGGCGCCGTGGTGACCGGCTCACACCTGGACTCGGTGCCGGGCGGCGGTGCGTTCGACGGGCCGCTCGGCGTGGTGTCCGGCCTGCTGGCCGTCGACGAGCTGCGGGTCCGCGGGGTCTCGCCTGCCCGACCACTGGCCATTGCCTGTTTCGCGGAGGAGGAGGGCGGCCGGTTCGGCCTGCCCTGCATGGGTTCCCGGTTGATGACCGGAGCCGTCGATGCCGACCAGGTGCGGCGGCTGCACGATCAGGACGGGGTGTCGGTGGCCGACGCCGCCCGGCGGGTCGGTCTCGATCCGTCGACCATGGGCCCGGACCCGGCCCGGCTGGCCAGCATCGGCACCTTCGTCGAACTGCATGTAGAGCAGGGCAGGTTGTTGCAGACCGCCGACCCTACAGCGGTTGTCGGGGTCGGATCGGAAATCCTCGCGCACGGCCGCTGGCGGATCACCATCACCGGTCAGGGCAATCACGCCGGCACCACGCGGCCTGCCGATCGCCGGGATCCGATGGTTCCGGCCGCCGCCGCCGTCCTGGCGGCCCGCCGGGCCATGAGCGAGTACAACGGAGCTGTGGCGACCATCGGCCGGATCAACCCGATCCCCGGCGGTACCAACGTGATTGCCTCGACCGTCCAACTGTGGCTCGATGTCCGTCACGAGTCGGCGTCGGCGACTGCCGCCATCGTCGACTCGATCGTCGCCGCCGTCCGGGAGGAGGCCGCCGCAGAGCGGTGCATCTCGGTGATGGTGCAACGGGAATCGATGACCGAGCGGGTGTCGTTCGACCCCGGGCTCGGCCTGCAATTGTCCGAACTGCTTTCCGCACCGGTGATCCCGACCGGCGCCGGTCATGATGCCGGGGTGTTCTCGGCACACGTCCCGTCGGCGATGCTGTTCGTGCGCAACCCGAGCGGGGTGTCGCACGCCCCGGACGAACACGCTGACGCCGCGGATTGCCTGGTCGGCATCGGCGCCCTGGCCGACGTGCTGGAGAACCTGGTCAAGTGAGGCTCGATGCCGGCCCACCTCGGGCCGTGTACCGCTGCGCGGCGGCCCTTGTCGACGGTGAGGTCCGTTCGGATGTCGACATCGCCTGCGCCGGCGGCATCATCGAGTCGATCACCCCGGCCGACGGCTCGGGCGTGGAATCGGGGGTCGAGCGGCTGTCCGGCCTGGTGGTGCCCGGTTTCGCCGATGCGCACTCGCACATCTTCCACCGAGGGTTGCGGGGGCGGACCCATGACGGGTCCGGCACGTTCTGGACCTGGCGGGACCGGATGTACGGGTTGGCCGGCCGGCTGAACCCGGACAGCCTGCGGGAGTTGGCCTTTGCCGGCTACCTGGAGTTGCTGTGTGCCGGCTACACCGCGGTGGGGGAGTTCCACTACCTGCATCACCCCCCGGGTGGCCGCCGGTACGCCGAACCGAACGCCATGGGACTGGCGGTGGCCGATGCCGCGAAGGAGGCAGGCGTCGGCCTCACCCTGCTGGACATCGCCTACCTGGCAGGTGGCTTCGACATTCCGGTGAACGAGGTGCAGCAACGCTTTTCGGACGGCACCGCGGAATCCTGGGCGGATCGGGTCGCCGAACTCCCCGACAGCATCAGGGTGGGCGTGGGTATCCACTCCGTGCGAGCCGTGCCGTTCGCCGAGATGCCGACCGTGGTGCAGGCGGCCGGTGACGACCGCGTTCTACACGTGCACCTGTCCGAGCAGCCCGCGGAGAACGCGGACTGCCTGGCCGCGACCGGACTGACCCCGACCGGCCTGCTGGCCGCCGCCGGGGCGCTCGGTCCGCGCACCGCGGTCGTTCACGGCACCCATCTGACCGACGACGACATCGCGGTGCTGGGCGGAGCCCGCTGCTCGGTGGTCATCTGCCCGACCACCGAGGCCGATCTCGCGGACGGTTTGCCGGCGGCCGCACGGTTGGCGGGCGCCGGCGCGTCGCTGTCGCTGGGTGGTGATCAGCAGGTGGTGGTCGATCCCTTCGCCCAGGCGCGAGGGCTGGAGTACGGCGAGCGGCTGGCCGGCGGACGGCGCGGTGTCTTCGCACCGGCCGCACTGTGGACCGCTGCGCTCGCGTCCTCGCACCGCGCGATCGGATCGGCCGGTGGGGTCCTGGCGGTGGGCGCACCCGCCGATCTGGTGGCGATCCGAACCGACAGCGTCCGTACTGCCGGCGCCGAGCTCGAACAGCTGGTCATGTGCGCGACCGCCGCGGATGTCGAGGTGGTGGTGGTCGGCGGATTGATCAAGGTGCGATCCGGGAACCATGTCCGGTACGGCGATCCGGGACCCCTGGTGGCCGCGGCCATCGAGAATGCCTGGAGGTGAGCGTGTCCCTCTCGGCCCTCACGCGGACCGATCCGGTTGTCGGCCAGTCGACGGTGCTGCACGGCATCTCCGAACTGGTGACCAACGACCCGACGGCGGGACCCGGCCTGCTGGGTCTGCTGCCCGATGCGGCCGTGGTGATCAAGGACGGGCTGATCGAGTGGATCGGATCGGCCGCGTCCGCGCCGCCGGCCGATGTCGCCGTCGACCTCGGTGGTCGTGCGGTCCTGCCCGGATGGGTGGACTCGCATTCGCACGTGGTGTTCGCCGGTGACCGGGCGGCGGAGTTCTCCGCCCGGATGGCGGGCACGCCCTATCGAGCCGGCGGGATGCAGGCGACGGTGGCCGCCACCCGCGAGGCCACCGAGCCGGAGTTGTTGACGATGGCCCGCCGGAACCGTAGGGAGATGATCGCGGGCGGCACCACCTACATGGAGACCAAGACCGGCTACGGGCTCACCACCCACGACGAGCTGCGCGCGGCGCGCACCGCGAAGGCGGCTGGGTTCGACGAGATCACTTTCCTGGGAGCACATGTCGTGCCACCGGAGTTCGCAAAGGACCCCGACGCCTACCTCGACCTGGTCTGCGGCCCGATGCTCGATGCCGTCGCGCCCCAGGTCGGATGGATCGATGTGTTCTGCGAGACCGGCGCTTTCGACGAGGCGCAGACAAGGCGGGTGCTCGCGGCCGGGACCCGTAAGGGACTCGGACTCCGCGTCCACGGGAACCAGTTGTCGACCGGGCCCGGGGTGCGGATCGCAGTGGACACCGGCGCCGCATCGGTGGACCACTGCACGTTTCTCACCGATGCCGACATCGACGCGTTGGCCGTCTCCAGCACGGTGGCCACCCTGCTGCCCGCCTGCGACCTGTCCACCCGCCAGCCGCCGGCTCCCGGTCGGGCCCTGGCCGACGCCGGCGCCCGGATCGCTTTGGCGTCCAACTGCAATCCCGGCTCGTCCTACACGTCTTCGATGAATCTCGTTGTCGCACTGGGCGTTCTGCTCTGCCAACTCACCACCCAGGAAGCCGTGTACGCGGCGACCGCCGGCGGCGCAGCGGCCCTGCGGCGCACCGACATCGGAACGGTCCGGGTGGGCGCCCGTGCCGACCTGCACGTGCTGGACGCCCCCTCGCACGACTATCTGGCCTACCGGGTCGGCGTGCCGCTCACCTATGCGGTCTACCGCAACGGGATTCCGGAGGTCCCCCCGCCGATCGGCGGGTGAACACCCTCAGTCCCGGCGGGTTCAGCCGTGGGTGGCCGCCGACGACGACGGTTCGGGCACAACGCAGGAGTCGTCCTCGCACAATGCGGCATCGTCGCCCACCACGGTGAGCGGCTGGGCTTCTGCCCATGCAGTGTCGAGAACCTGGCTGAAGACGGCGGTTTCCTGCGCCCCGGACACGGCGTACTTGCGGTCGAAGACGAAGAACGGCACGCCGGTGGCGCCGAACGCCCTGGCCAGCGCGATGTCGGCGTCGACCTCGGCGGTGAACGCATCACCGTCGAGGATGTCGGCAGCCTCGGCCTCGTCCAGCCCGACCTCGATGGCAAGGCGGAGCAGTTCGTCGCGGTCGCCGATGCGGACGCCCTCTGAGAAGTAGCCGCGCATCAGCCGTTCAGTGAGCGCATTGCCCAGATCCCTGGTCGCAGCGAAGTGCAGCAGGCGGTGTGCCCGGAACGTGTTGGCCGGGTGGGCATCCTGCAGCTGGAAATCCAGGCCGGCGGTCGCGGCCATGTCCGAGACCCGGTCGTTCATCGCCCGTGCCTGCTCCAGGGTGCGTCCGTACTTCTGGGCCAGCATCTCCTCGAGGCTCAACTCGGAGGTGGCGGGACTGGTCGGATCGAGCTGGAACGACCGGTACGTCACGGTCACCCCGTCGGCATGATCGAAACCGTCGAGCGCCTCTTCCAGTCGGCGCTTGCCGATGTAGCAGAACGGGCAAACCACGTCGGAGAAGACCTCGATCTGCATGTGTTGCCCTTTCACGCTGCCGCCGCTGCCGGACGGAACTCTGTTCGAAGAAGTGTCGGTCTTGATGATTCATCAACTATCAACCTCGAGTGCGAGCGGGGCATTCCCGAACCGGGCTCGCAGCGGGGTTGCAGAATGAAAGTCATGCGACGCAGCACCCACCGCCCATGGACGGTCGCCGCGGCGGTGCTGATCGCCCTGGTGCTGGCAGCGTGCACCTCGACCGGCAGCGAACAGGCTGCATCGACGCGGACCGCCGGTGCTGTCCCGTCGGTGGGAGCAGCGGATCGCGGCTGGCAGACCGTGACGCCGGTCGGGATGGTGCCGGCCTCGCTGTCCGCCGCGGTCGACGGGGTGATCGTCGGCGGGGCGACCGACTCCGCCGCGCCCGAGCCGATGCTGGCGCAGTGGCAGCCCGCCGGCTGGCAGGGCATCCCGATGCAGGCCGGCACCGAGTACGGCGCCATGGCCACCGTCGTCCACCTGGCGCTGGGTCCGGACCGGCAGGTGACGGCCATCGGATCGATCGCCGGCGGCGCGCACCTGAACCCACGGAGGTCAGCCTGGATCGGCACCACCGACGGCGTCGTCGAGGAGCCGCAGACCGTGGAGACCTTCGGCGGCCCGGACGCCGGCGGCATCACCGGCATGGTGAGCGGACCGGACCCGATGATCGTCGGCACCTGGACCACCGACGCCGGTCTGATCGGGGTGGCGACCTGGGGTCATCAGGATCGAACCTGGGTGCGCCGGCCCAGCCCGCCGGTGCTGTCCGGCAACGCCACCGAACTGCTGACCGCCACCGCAACAGCTGCGACCGGAGCCGGAACCGGTGTCGTGATCACCGGGCTGGCAACGACTTTCGTCGGTGGCGTCGTGCACCAACAGGCCGTGCTCTGGTTCTCTGGCGACGATCCGGAGGTGTGGACCAGAGTCGATCTGGACGCCTCCGATCAGGACAGTGCCGCCACGGATGTCTCGTGCGCGGCCGGTTCGTGCGTCGTCGTGGGGCGGCTCGGGGACCGACTCGCCGCCTGGCGGGTGGATGCCCGAGCCGCCGTGCCGGCGGTGACGCCGGCGTCGGACCTGCCGGAACGGCAGATCGACCGCTACGCCGGCCAGCCACGAGTCGGCGTCGACGCCACGACCACCATCGTCGCCCCCGGGACGGGTGGCGAACTCCTCGTCTGCGCCCAGCCGCTCGCCTGGACGACGGAGCCTGCTCCCGCCGGCGAGCAGCGTCAGATCGGGGTGCACGACGGCACCGCGTTCCTGCTGCTGCGGCAGGACAGTGGACAGCAGGACATCTACTCGCGCGAAATCTCGTAGTGCGATTCGCCCTTTGCCTATGAGAACGCCGCGCCGATCACTGTTGGCCTTCGCGGCCAAGTGCCGGAGGTCGTTGGGTTGCGCGACCTCACTGACCTACGAAAACGCGGCTCCGATCACTGCGGCCTGCTCGACCTCGTGCACCCTCGCGGATCCGGCCGACGGCGCGGCCATGGCCCGACGGGAACACCGCTTGATACCGGCAAGGCGCGGCAGCATCTCCGGCAACGCCAGGGCCAGGAAGGTCCAGGAGCCCTGGTTGGCCGGCTCTTCCTGCACCCAGCGGAAGTCGGTGACGTTCGGGTAGGCGTCGAGCAGATGCTGCAACTTGCGTCGCGGCACGGGGTAGATCTGCTCCAGCCGGACGATCGCAGTGTCGGTGATCTTGTGTGCCTTCCGGTACGCATCCAGCTCGTAGTAGAGCTTTCCGCTGGTCAGCAGCACCTTCTTCACATCGGCGGCGTCGACGCCATGGTCGGCGATCACCGATTCGAACTTGCCGTGGGTGAAATCGGCGACCGACGACACGGCAGCCTTGTTGCGCAGCATCGACTTCGGGGTGAACACCACCATCGGCCGGTGCACGCCGTCCAGCACGTGCCGGCGCAGCAAGTGGAAGTAGTTGGCCGGAGTGGAGGGCACGGCGATGGTCATCGAACCCTCGGCACACAGTTGCAGGAAGCGCTCGATGCGTCCGGAGGTGTGGTCGGGTCCCTGACCCTCGTGGGCGTGCGGGAGCAGCAACACCACGCCCGACTGCTGACCCCACTTGGCCTCGCCGGAGGAGAGGTATTCGTCGATGACGGACTGCGCACCGTTGACGAAATCGCCGAACTGGGCCTCCCACATCACCATCGCGTCCCGGTTCGCCACCGAGTACCCGTACTCGAAGCCGAGCGCGGCGTATTCGGTCAGCGCCGAGTCGTAGATCAGCACCCGCGCCTGGTCCTCCGAGAGATGCTGCAGCGGAAGGAATTCCGCGCCGGTCTTGTGGTCGATCAGCACCGAGTGGCGCTGCACGAAGGTCCCCCGCCTGGTGTCCTGACCGGACAGCCGGACCAGCCGGCCCTCCATCGCGATGGACCCGAGAGCGATCAACTCGCCGAACGCCCAGTCGATCCCGCCCTCGCGGGACATCTCGACCCGCCGTTCCAGGACCGACTTCACCCTGGGGTGCGGGGTGAAGCCCTCCGGGAAGCTCACCGCGGTGTCCGCGATCCGGTGCAGCATCTCCTCGCTGATCTTGGTCTCGACCTTGGGCGGGATCTGCTGCTCTGCCTCCACCGACGGCGACGGGGTGGCCACCGCCTTCTCCAGGTCGCGGACCTCGTTGAAGACCCGCTCGAGCTGTGTGTGGTAGTCGCGCAACGCTTCCTCGGCGTCCTCGGGTGACAGGTCACCGCGGCCGATCAGCGCCTCCGTGTAGATCCGCCGGACCGAGCGCTTGCCGTCGATGATCTGGTACATCAACGGGTTGGTCATCGAGGGGTCGTCACCCTCGTTGTGCCCGCGGCGCCGGTAGCAGACCATGTCGATCACGACGTCCCGGCCGAAGGTCTCCCGGTACTCGACCGCCAACCTGGCGACCCAGACGGCGGCCTCCGGGTCGTCGCCGTTCACGTGGAAGATCGGCGCCTGGATCATCTTGGCGACGTCGGTGCAGTACTCGCTCGACCGGGAAGCCTCGGGTGCGGTGGTGAACCCGACCTGATTGTTGATGATCACATGCAGGGTGCCGCCGGTGCGGTACCCGCGCAGCAGGGACAGCTGCAGGGTTTCGGCCACCACACCCTGACCGGCGAATGCCGCGTCACCGTGCAGCGCGATCGGCATGACGGTGTAACCCTCTTCACCGAGGTTCAGCATGTCCTGCTTGGCCCTGGCGACACCCTCCAGCACCGGGTCGACGACCTCGAGGTGCGAGGGGTTCGCCACCAGGGTGACGTCGACCTGACCGTCGCCGAACGGACGGATGTACTTGCCCTCTGCACCCAGGTGGTACTTCACGTCACCGGAACCGTGCGCCTGGCCCGGATCCATGTTGCCCTCGAACTCGCGGAAGATCTGCGAGTAGGGCTTGCCGACGATGTTGGCCAGCACATTCAGCCGGCCGCGGTGGGCCATGCCGATGACGACCTCGTCCATCCCGTACTCGGCGGCCTTGTTCAGCGCGGCGTCCAGCAGCGCGATCACGGTCTCGCCGCCCTCGAGCGAGAACCGCTTCTGCCCGATGTACTTGGTCTGCAGGAAGGTCTCGAACGCCTCTGCACTGTTCAATCGGCCCAGGATGTACTTCTGCTCGTCGATCGGCGGCTTTTCGTGCTTGACCTCGACCCGCTGCTGGATCCACTTGCGCTGCGTCGGATCCATGATGTGCATGTACTCCACACCGACTGTGCGGCAATAGGAGTCGCGCAGCACACCGAGCACATCGCGCAGTTTCATGAACTGCTCGCCGTTGAACCCGCCGACCGGGAACTCCCGGTCGAGGTCCCACAGGGTCAGGCCGTGGGAGAGCACGTCCAGGTCAGGGTGTCGCCGCTGCCGGTAGTTCAACGGATCGGTGTCGGCCATCAGGTGACCGCGGGTCCGGTAGGCGTCGATGATCTCCAGTACGCGGGCGGTCTTGTCGACCTGGCCGTGCCGGCCGACGTCGAGATCCTTGACCCAGCGCACCGGCTCATAGGGCAGCCGCAGGGAGGTGAAGACGTCGTCGTAGAAGCCGTCCTCGCCGATCAGCAACTGGTGGATCCGGCGCAGGAACTCGCCGGACTCGGCGCCCTGGATCACCCGGTGGTCGTAGGTCGAGGTCAGCGTGATGATCTTGCTGATGCCGAGATCGGACAGGGTCTGGTCGCTGGCGCCCTGGAACTCCGCCGGGTACTCGAGAGCCCCGACGCCGATGATCGCGCTCTGCCCGGACATCAGTCGGGGAACCGAATGATTGGTCCCGATCCCGCCGGGGTTGGTCAGCGAGATGGTGGTGCCGGCGTAATCCTCGGCGGTCAACGTGCCGGCCCTGGCCTTGCGGACGACCTGCTCGTAGGAGCTCCAGAACTGGGTGAAACTCATCGCCTCGGCGCCCTTGATGGGCACCACCACCAGGTTTCGTCCGCCACCCTTGGCCGGCAGGTCGATGGCCAGCCCGAGATTGACGTGCGAGGGCGTCACCATCTGCGGTTTGCCGTCGGCCACCGCGAAGTGCCGGTTCATGTTCGGGTAGTCGCCGATCGCCCGGACGATGGCATACCCGATGAGGTGGGTGAACGAGATCTTCCCGCCGCGGTTCCGCTTGAGGAAGTTGTTGATCACGATGCGGTTGTCGGCCATCAGCTTTGCCGGGACGGCACGGACCGAGGTGGCGGTCGGCACCTCCAGCGATGACGTCATGTTCTTGACCACGACGGCGGCGACGCCGCGCAGCGGAGTGGTGGTCAGCCCGGTGCCCTCTGCGTCCTGGGCGGCCCGCGCCGCCTTGGCGGCCTTCGCGGCGACCATGTCGTCCGGGGTTGCGGTCGTCGCCGGCCGCCGGTTGTTCGGCGGTGAGGAATCCGTCGACTCCTTGCCACCGGCCCGGGCGGGTGCGGTCGACGGCGCGGAAGCGACCGGCTTCGGAAGGGACGGCGTCCCGCCGGCGGCGGGCGCAGCGGCCGCCGGCTTGGTGGCCGCGGCGGTTCGGGTCCGGTTCGGGGGCGGCGGTGGCGGGGGGGTGCTGTGACGTGCGGTGCTGGTCATGGTGGGTGCCGTTGTTCTTGTTGCGGTTGTTCGCGCTGACGGTGTTCTGGACGTGGCGGCGGCGGGCTTGGTTGCCGTCTTCGTGCCCGCGGATGCCGGAGCGGTGGATGAGGCGCTGGTCACCGATGTGCGCGCCGTCACCGAGGAGCCGCCCGACGACGACCCGGCACCCGAGGAGCCGGCCGAGGTCGAGGCAGCGGCGGACGCAGTGGACCCACCATTGCCGGCGGCTTTCTGGGCACCGGCCTTCTTGCCTGAGCCGTTGACAGAGAAGAAGTCGCGCCAGATGGGGTCCACACTCTGCGGATCGGCAAGGAATTGCTGATACTTCTCCTCGACAAACCAGTCATTTGGACCGAATTCGGGCACACCTGCTGACGACACGGTGGTTGTCCGCCTGTTCTGAACGTGAGAGTGGGTCGAACCCAGGCTAAACCTCGACGGCCGATCGTGGACGGGTGGTCACCGTGGCGTCCACGACAATTCCCTCGACTGCACTACGGCGTCACGCCGTGGGTCGATTCCGAATCGATTCCCGCGATGGGCCTGACCACGATGCGCGGGGGTCGGCTCCCGTTCGGCTCAGCATCGGCGTAGAGCCGTGCGTAGGCGCCGCCGCGACGCAGCAGTTCCTCGTGCTGACCCACCTCGGCGACCCGGCCGTGGTCCATCACCACGATCCGGTCCGCCCTGGCAGCGGTGGTGAGCCGGTGCGCGACGACCACGGTGGTCCGCCCTCTGGCCAGCCGATCTGTCGCCGCGAGCACCGCCGATTCCGCCGCCGGGTCGAGGGCGGCAGTCGCCTCGTCGAGCAACAGGATGTCCGGGTCGACCAGTTCGGCGCGGGCGAGCGAGATCAGTTGGCGTTGCCCCGCCGAAAGGTTCCGGCCACGTTCGGCGACCTGGTGTTCGAACTTGCCGGCCAGCCCGGCGATCGCGTCCAGCGCGCCGACCGACCTGGCGGCCGCCTCGACCTCGGCGTCGGCGGCGTCGGGTCGGCCGTAGGCGATGTTGTCCCGGACCGTTCCGATGAACAGATGCGGCTCCTGCGGCACGACGCCGAGTCGACGCCGATAGCCGCCGAGATCGAAGCTGCGGACGTCGGTGCCGTCGATCGTGATGGAACCCGACGTGGCGTCGTAGAACCGGGCGATCAGCTTGACCAGGGTCGACTTTCCGGCCCCGGTGGCCCCGACCACGGCAACTGTCTGACCGGCCGCGATCTGCAGGTCGACGCCGTTCAACGCTGCGGACGCACCGGCATCGGCGGTCGAGTAGTGGAAGCCGACGTTCTGCGCGCCGATGTCACCGGCGAGCTGCTCGACTCCGATCGGGTGGACGGCCGCCGGCGTGGAGGTGGTGGTGTCCAACAGTTCGCCGATCCGTACCAGGCCGACCTGCGCCTGCTGGTAAGAATCGAAGACCTGCGAGAGCTGTTGGATCGGCGTGAAGAACGAGTCCAGGTAGAGCACGAAGGCGATCAGGGTGCCGACGGACATGGTTCCGGCGACGACCCGCATGACACCCGAACCGAGAACAGCAGCCGCTGCCAGCTCGGACAACAGGGCGACGAAGGGAAAGTAGATCGAAATGGCTGTCTGGGCCCGCATTCGGGACCGTCGGTAGTCGTCGCTGCGAGCCGCGAAACCATCGGCGTTGGCCTGCTGGCGGCCGAGGGCCTGCGACACCCGTAGCCCGGCCACGTTCTCCTGCAGATCCGCATTGACGATGCTGACCTTCTCCCGGGCATCGGTGTAGGCCTGGGTGGAGAACCGCCGGAAGATCACCGTCGCGATCGCGACCAGCGGTAGAGCCAGGAAGGCGATCAGGGCGAGCCCGGCGTCCATCACCAGCAGCACGACGGCGATGCCGGCGAAGGTGGCCAGCGAGACGATCGAGGTCACCAGGCCGGTCTGCAGGAAGCTTGACAACGCGTCCACGTCGGTGGTCATCCGGGTCATGATCCGGCCGGCCATCTCCCGCTCGTAATAGTCGAGACCGAGCCGCTGGAGGTGGGCGAACTCCCGCAATCGCAGTTGATAGAGCACGTTCTCGCCGGCGCGACCGGCGTAGAGCATCTGGAATCGTTGGATCAGGTAGTCGGCGCCGACCACGGCCAGCGCGAGGCCGGATGCCGCCCAGATCACCGACGCGGCGCCCGCCGAGACACCGTTGTCCACGCCGTACCGGATCAGTACCGGCAGGAGCAGTCCGGCGACCGCGTCCGCCGCCACCAGGATCAACGCCACGACCAGCAGGCCGAGCACCGGACGAAGCGTCCGTTTCAGGCTGAACTTCCTGGTGTCGGCAGGGATCTCCTGGGGACGATCCGGAGCGGGCGGCAACGCCTCGACCTGCTTCATCAGTTCCGGGGTGGCGGGACCGGCGCCGAGCATCCCGCCCATCCCCATTCCTCCGCCGGCACCGCCTCTTGCACCGGCCCGGGCGTTGATCCGGGTCGCCGCAGCGGCCGCCAGCCGCGCCGAGCGGTCGGCGCTCCGGTCCGCCGCCGCACCGTCGGTGGCCGGCCACAGCTCCGGCGTCACGCCGTCGGGTCCCGGCGTCCAGGAGCGAACGGCCGGGACCCCGGCGAGGTCGATTCCGGCACCCGGGGCCGCAGCGAGATCCGGAGCCGCCGGATCCGGTGCCAGGTCACCTCCCAGCAGGAACCGGTAGTGACCGCAGCGCTCGACCAGCTCGTGATGCTCGCCGACGTCGATCACCCGCCCACGTTCGACGACCGCGATCTGATCGGCAAGGGCCAGCGTGGAGCGACGGTGGGCGATCAGGATGGTGGTCCGGTCCGCCGTCACCCGGCGCAGGGTGGCATGAATCGCGGCCTCGGTGATCGGGTCGACCGCGCTCGTCGCATCGTCGAGCACCAGCACCCGCGGATCGGTGATCAGCGCCCTGGCCAGCGCGAGCCGCTGCCGTTGCCCGCCCGACAGGGTGAGCCCGCGTTCGCCGATCACCGTCTGATAGCCGTCCGGCAGTTCGGCAATGAAGTCGGCGGCCTCGGCGCCGATCGCCGCTGCCCGGATTTCGGCCTCGGTGGCGTCCGGCCGGCCGTAGCCGATATTGGCCGCGATCGAGTCGGAGAACAGGAAAGCTTCCTCGAAGACCACCCCGACCGAATTGCGCAGCTCGGCCATGGCCAGCTCGCGGACGTCCACCGCGCCGACCCGGACCACTCCCTGCTGCGGGTCGTAGAAACGCGGCAGCAGCAGTGACACTGTCGACTTGCCGGAGCCCGACGCACCGACGAGGGCGACCGTGGAGCCGGCCGCGACCTTCAGGTCGAAACCGGCCAGCACCGGTTCCTCCGGCGTGTAGCCGAACCGGACACCGGCGAACTCGACCGACAGCGGTCCGTCCGGCAACGGCTGCGGGTCGGTGCGTTCGGTGATCTCCGGCAGCGAATCGATGATTTCCAGTACCCGCTCTACGGATGCCCGCGCCTGCTGGCCGAGCACCAGCAGCATGGTCAGCATCCGGGTCGGCGCCACCAACTGGGCGAGGTAGAGGGTGAAGGCCAGGAAGGTGCCGAGCGAGATGCTGCCGATCAGTGCCAGGTACCCGCCAAGAGCCAGCACGCCGACCTGGCCGAGCGCGGTGAGGGCCTGCAGACCGGGGCTGATCTTCGCGGTCAGTCGGACCGCCCGCATCCGGTTCGCGAACAGCCGACGCGCACCGTCCCGGAGCCGGCCGAGTTCCCGGTCCTCCTGACCAAAACCTTTGACCACCCGGACTCCGGTGACGTCCTCCTCGACGATCTCGGCCACTTCGGCCGCCGATTGCTGGGCGGCCCAGGTGGCTGGGAACAGCACGGTTCTGGTGGCCCTGGTGACCACCACGACAGCGGGCACCACGAGCAATGCCATCACGGTGAGCAGCGGGGAGAGGATGAGCATGATCACCAGCGACACCACGAAGAGCACGACCTGCCCCGCCGACAGCGGGACCATGGCGAGCAGCGACTGCACCATCTGCAGGTCGGTCGATGCGCGAGAAACCACCTGGCCGGTGCGCAGCCTGTCCTGGCCGGAACCGTCGAGCCGCTGCAGGGCGCCGAAGACGTCCTGGCGCATGTCGTGCTGCACATCAAGGGACAGTCGGCCGCCGGCCCAGCGGCGCAGGAACGACGAGCCGAACCTGATCAGTGCCAGCCCGACCAGCCCGGCGATCACCCAGCCGAGGTTGCCGGTCTCGCCGGCGGTCGCGTCATCGACCGCGACCTGGGTCAGCAAGGGGGTCAACGCTCCCAGCCCGACACCGCCGACAGCGGACAGACCTGCGAGCAGCGTGATCACCGGGTGCCGCCAGCAGTAGGCCCACAGCCGGCGCAGCCACCGCGACCCGGCGGGTTGGTCCACTGCGGCCTGCGGCGACGTCCCCGTATCCGGGACGTCGGCGGCACCGGTCTCGGTGGAGGTGGAGGGGGGCACGATCAACACGGTAACCGCGGCCGCCGACAGCCAGGCACCAGCGAACCGGTGACGGCCGGTGCCGCTCCCGCTGGGCTTCGGAGCGTGATCGACCGAGCCTGCGCGGGCAGTCGCATCCCGAGTGTCGAAGAGGTGAAACGTGCTGACCCTAGGGCGTCCGTGACACTCTGGCCAGGTGCACGAGGAGGTGGTCAGGCGGCCCTGGTGGCAGCAACGAAAGGTGTGGTTGCGGCTCGCCCGTGACGGTCTTTCCATCGCTCTCGCGGTCGCACTGCTGGTCTGGGGACTGCCCAAGGTGGCCGGGGTCGGCTGGATGGAGATCGTCGAACCGTTCCGCGGGCTGCACCCCGGCGCCCTCGCGCTGTTGGCCCTGCTGCAGCTCAGTGCGCTGATCGCGGTCACCTTCACGATCACCGGCTCTCTGCCGGGTATCACCCACACCAAGGCGTTGATCGTCAACCTGGCCGGGTCGCTGGTCGCCAATACCCTGCCGTTCGGCGGCGCGGTCGCCATCGGCGCCACCTACGGGATTTGCCGGTCGTGGGGGTTCTCCCGCGGCGCGATCGGGATCTCCATCGTCCTCGGTGGGGTGTTTTCGACCGCCGGCAAGGTACTGCTGCCGCTGGTCGGATTGGCTGCATTGGTGCTGCAGGGCGGGCACATCAGCCCGGCTCTGCGGAACGCGGCTCTGTTCGGTGTGCTGGCCCTGGTCGCGGTGCTTGCGGTGTTCGTTGTCGTGATGGTGAGCTCGCGGGCCGCGCACGTTGTCGGTGGCTGGACCCAGAAGGTTGCAGAGGGACTGCTTCGTCTGATCCGCAAACCCCGCGAGCTCGGCTGGGAGGCCGCGATCGCCCGCCTCCGGGACCAGACCCGGGAGGTGATGCGCTCCGGGTGGCTGTCGATGACCTTGGGCACCCTGGGCTACCAGGCGATCTACTTCGTGTTGTTCTGGGCGTGCCTATGGCTGTGCGGTCTGGTCACCGGCGTCGGGACGATGCTGGCCGCCTTCGCGCTGGGCCGCCTGCTGACTTCGGTGGCCGTCACCCCCGGCGGGATCGGACTCGTCGAGGCCGGTTCGGTGGCGCTGCTGGTGGCGATGGGAGCCGACCCGGCGCAGGCCGCCAGCGGCATCCTGCTGTTCACCATCTTCACCCACATCCTGGAGATCCCGTTCGGCGTGCTGGCCTGGTTGGTCTGGCTGTGGGGCAGAGGACGCGGGTCGCAGTCAGCTGTCGCGGACGAGCCGCCTGCCCATTCGGTGGGCGAGATGATGCAGGACGCCGAGGCCGTCACAGCGCAGTCATCGGATCTGGCCGAGGGCGGCCGGGCCGGCCCACCGCCCGCCTGATCCAGCAGCCTGCCCCGTCGTGGTCGAAACGATGAGCACGATGCGTGTCACAGGGTGTCGAACAGCCCGGTGAAGCGTTTGCCGTCGAGCGGTTTCATAGTGGTCGGCCCGGCGAGCCGGTACCACTCCCGGCCGAACACCCAGCCGAAAATCGGTGGCGGGATCCGGGTGAAGATCCCCAGCGTTCGTGGACCGCTGTCGGCCGTCGCCTGGCTGGCATGCGCCCGCATCGAGGCCCGGCGCTGCGTGGCCCGGCCCCTGACGTCGATGCAATGCGTGATGTCCGCGGAGCTCGAGTAGGCGTGCTCCCAGGGCTCCAGGTCGACGCGCCGGGACGGCGGCAGTAGGCGGTTCACCGCGCGGGTGGCGGCCAGCAGTCGATCACGTGGCACCGTCGCCTCGAGCAGAACCGGGGTGCCGGCCGACGCCGCTGCTGCCGCCCCGACCCGGTGCACGGCGATGTGGTCCGGGTGTCCGTAGCCGCCATTCGCGTCGTACGTCGTGAGCACGGTTGCGTTCTCGGCCACCAGCAGGTCGCCCAGCCGTCCGGCGGCGACGTCGACGTCCACATCGACGAATCTTGGCGGCGACCCGGTCGGCGGGGTGGGCGTCGGTGCCTGCGCCAATCCGGAGTCGGCATAACCCAGCACCTCCAGTCGGTGCACCCCGAGAGCTGCCGCCGACGCCTCCAGTTCAGCGCGGCGCCGATCACCGAGGTGGCCGTCGGCGGTGAGTTCGTCGGCCGCCAGTCCGGCTTCCCCGGCTGTCGCGACGACCAACACCACCCGATGGCCCTGCGCGGACAGTGTGGCCATCGTTCCGGAGGTCAGCAGCGCCTCGTCGTCGGGATGCGCGTGGAAGAAGACGACGGTGTGCGGCACCGGGCTAGCATGTCGCAGGGTTCGGACCAGCACCGCACGAGGTCGGGCGGCCCGCAGCCGGTGTCGGCAGGATGGGTGGGACGATGCGGATCGCGCACATCTCCGACTGTTTCGTGCCCCGGCTCGGCGGGATCGAGATGCAGGTCAACGATCTGACCCGGAGGCAGTCGGAAATCGGCCTGCAGCCGGAGGTGATCACCGCGACCCCTTTGCCGCGGCGGATGAAGGATCGAACGTTCGCCGTTCCGGTGCACCGGTTCGGGATCCCGATCCCTGCGGAGATCGCCAACAACCCGATTCCCTCCAGGCCGATCGAGAAGGCGCTGCGGCGCGGCCATTTCGACCTGGTGCACGTTCACGCCGGCGTCGGGTCGCCGTTCGCCGCCGCGGGCGTGCGAGTCGGTCTGAAGTTGGGCCTCCCGGTCGCCGTCACGGTGCACTGCCTGCCACCGACCTTCCGGTTGCCAAAAATACTGACCCCATGGACCACACCCGAGATCGCCGCGCGGATCGCGCTCAACGCGGTGAGCGAGGCGGCCGCCGAACCCCTGCGCAAGCAGACCGGGGCGGTGGTATCCGTGGTACCCAACGGTTTGGACCCCACAGATTGGACGGTCGAAGCGGCCGATCACGACCCCGCCGTCGTGCATGCCGTCTCCACCATGCGGCTCTCGGTCCGCAAACGACCGCTGCCACTGCTGTCCGCGGTGCTGGCGGCGCAGCGGGAGCTGCGGGAATCGGGATCGCCGGTCACCCTGCGGTTGTCGGTGTTCGGGGACGGCAAGTTGATGCCCCGCATGCGCCGCTTCATCTCTCGGAACGGCATGGGTGACACCGTCGACCTGGCGGGCAGGATCGATCGGGACCAGCTGCGGTCGATCTACCGGCAGGCCGACCTCTTCGTCGCACCCGCGTTTCTCGAATCGTTCGGGATCGCCGCCCTGGAGGCCAGGTGCGCCGGGTTGCCGGTGCTGGCCATGCGGGGGACCGGGATCACCGAATTCGTGGCCGACCGACGTGAGGGACTGCTCGCCGACGGTGACGCCGGCATGACCAAGGCACTGGTCGAGATCGCCACGAACACCGAACTACGTCGGCAGATCGCCGACCACAACCGGACAACGGCGCCGCAGACGGCCTGGCCGATCGTGCTGGAGACGGTGAACCGGGAGTACGCCAGGGCCCAGGCGATCCAGGCCGCCTCGCGCTGACCCGGAGCACCCAGCGACGCGTCAGCAACTGAAATCCGTTACCCCACCAGCGCCACTCGACGGGCCATCGGTGGGCTCACTGGCGGAGAATGGAGCCCGACCGGGCGAGAGAGCAGGTGTTGCAGATGGACGACACTGACGTGGTGGTTGTCGGCGGCGGCCACAACGGTCTGGTGGCAGCGATTCTCGGCGCTCAGGCGGGGCTGCGGGTGACGGTCCTGGAGCGTTCCGGAGCTCCGGGCGGTGCCACCGTGGGTGCCCAGCTGTTCCCGCCGCACGCGGCGCGGCTCAGTCGTTATTCCTACCTCATCGCGCTGTTCCCCGACGAACTGATCCACCGGCTCGGTATCGACCTGACGTTCGCGATACGCGGCATTTCGTCGTACACCCCGGTCACTCGCGGCGGAACCCCGCGCGGCTTGCTGGTGGAACGTGACCCGGGGGCGGCGACGGAGGACTCGTTCAGGGAGCTCACCGGCAGCGACTCCGAATACCGCAGCTGGCGCCAGTTCTATGCCGAGATGCATGACATGGCCAGGGTCATCGCACCCACCATGACCGGGCCGTTGCGCCGCCGGCGGGATGTCCGGGACGCGGTCATCGCTGCTGCCGGCGAACAGATCTGGACCGATGTGGTGGAAAAGCCGCTCGGCGAGATGATCGTCCGGCGGTTCCGCGACGACACCGTCCGCGGCGTGGTGGCGACCGACGGGGTGATCGGCACCCACACCTCGTTGTTCGATCCGGACCTGTTGGCCAATCGGTGCTTCCTCTATCACCTGATCGGCCGCGGCACCGGGGAATGGATGGTGCCGATCGGTGGTATGGGCGCGCTGACTGACGCGCTGCTTGCGCGAGCCCGCGCGCTGGGTGTCGAGATCCGCTGTGGCGTCGAGGTTCTGCACGTCGACGAGACGGCGCAGCAGGTGCGGGTGACCGGCTCTGCCGGCGGCGGGGAGATCGAGATCGCCGGCTCCCACCTGCTTGCCGCGGTGGCTCCGGCCATCGTCGACGGCTGGCTGAACCGGGCGACCGAGATCCCGACCGGCGCCCAGATCAAGATCAACATTTTGCTCGACCGGTTGCCCCGGCTCGCCTCCGGGCTCGATCCACGAACGGCGTTCGCCGGCACCATGCACCTGGACGAAGGCTTCTGGGACCTCGAGGCGGCTTACGCCACCACCGCGGGTGGTCAACTCCCGGCAGTGGTGCCCGCCGAGGTCTACTGCCATTCGCTGGCGGACCCCTCGATCCTCGGCGGGTTTCCGGGTGCCACGCTCACCCTGTTCGGGCTGCACACCCCGGTGGAGTTGTTCCGCAACGACCCCGATGCCGCTCGGGCCCAGGCAGCGCAGGGCGCGCTGATCGCGCTGCAACGACACCTCGCCGAACCGCTGCTGGACTGCCTGGCAAGGGATGCCGCCGGAGAACCCTGCCTGGACATCTCCTCACCCGTCGACCTGGAACAAAGCCTCGGCATGCCCGGCGGCAACATCTTCCACGACGACCTGAGTTGGCCCTGGCTGGCGGACGGTTACCCTGCGGACACCCCTGCTGCCCGGCACGGTGTCGAGATCCTGGGCAGCACAAGGATTTTGCTGGCCGGGGCCGGCAGTCGAAGGGGTGGCGGGGTGTCCGGGCTCGGTGGCGCCGCCGCGGTGGACGCTCTGCTGGAGATGATCGGCGACCGGTGACCGGAATGACCCGACCGTCGCTCTCAGCCGCTCGCGTAACCTCTGGCCCAGCAGAAGATCACCGTCGAGGACGAGATCACCTCGATGACCGGTCGGTCCCGAACAGCCCGCTGACGAACGCCCGGAGGTTGTGATGAGCGCTGCGACCGAGCCCGATTCGCTGTACCTGGCGGCGGCGGTACGAGCCGCCAAACAGGGACTCGCCGAGGGCGGCATCCCGATCGGCGCCGCCCTGGTCGTTGACGGCGGGGTGCTGGCAACGGGCTGGAACAAGCGCGTGCAATTGGGCAGCGCGATCCGGCACGGCGAGACGGACTGCCTGGAGAACGCCGGCCGGTTGCCCGCAACGGTCTACGCGAGATCCACTATGGTGACCACACTCTCGCCCTGCGACATGTGCACCGGAGCGATCCTGCTGTACAAGATCCCGCGGGTGGTGGTGGGGGAGAACCGCACGTTCTACGGCGGCGAGGACCTGCTCCGGGCGCGCGGGGTCGAGGTGGTGGTGATCGACGACGACGAATGCACCCGGATGATGACCGAGTTCATCGCCGACCGGCCGTCGCTGTGGAACGAGGACATCGGCGTCGAAGACTGATCCGCACCGAAGGTCAGCTGAGCAGCGTGTCCAGCCACAGCGCGGCATACCCCCGGGCGTCGACGCCCAACGCGACATCCACCCAGGCCGACGCAATGCTGTGCGGCATCCGGACGTGGTCGATGGGATCGGCCCGCTGGTCGACGATGGTCTGGCCGCGGGTGTAGCCGTGCCCGGTTTCCACCCGGACGCCGAGTCGTTCGGTGCGGAGGCCCTCCGGATTGACCACCGAGCAGACCGTCCCGGCGTCGCCGATGGTCACCGCATCGGTGCCCACCTTGTCGCACTGTGAGGCGATCAGGGCTCCGGCCAGCTGGCAGGCCGGGTCGAGCCTGGCACGCAGCCGAGCGGCATCGTCCCGGGAGACGAGGACCTGCTCGAAGACGTCCAACCCGTACATCGTCACCGGGATGTCCAGATCTCGGGCGGCCGCCAGGGCGATGGCCGCTGCCTCCGGGTCGTGGAAGATGTTGAACTCAGCGACCGCCGTGACATTGCCCACTGACGCAGATCCGCCCATGAAGACCAGCCGGTCGATCCCGGCAGCGACCTCAGGGTGGGCTCGGAGTAGCAGCGCGATGTTGGTCAGCGGTGCCGTCGCGATCAGGGTGATCGGCTCGCCGTTGGCCACGGCGGCGAGCAGTTCGTGCCGGAGCAGGTCGACCGCCGACAGCGACGACGTCCGCCGGTCCGACGGTCGGGAGAATCCGCCGAGCCCGTCGGCCCCGTGGAAGCTCCCGGATTCCGGTGCGGCCACCAACAGCGGCGACGACGCGCCTCGACCGACGGGAATCTCCCCGGCACCGGCGGCGTCCAGCACGTATCGGGTGTTGGCCACCACCCGGTCGACCGTCGAGTTCCCGGCAACGCAGGTGATCGCGCGCAGGTCGATTCCGGGATGGCGGACGGCGAACATCACCGCGAACGCGTCGTCGATCCCGGTGTCGCAGTCCATGATCACCGGTACCGGCCCGGACGGCCCGGTCACAGCTGCGCGCCGTGCAGGGCGTCTTTCATCCGGCGATGCCGTCGGTATCGGATAGTCGCGATGATCACGACGACCCCGGCCGACACGGCGGGAATCACCCACCAGATGGGCGGTGCCTGGAAGGTCAGGACGAGGCAGGTCGAGAAGAAGGCGACCATCGTGCCCGCGAGCATGATGTTGCTGGACGCCGGGACTGTGGACATGGCCCCAGCCTGCCACTTGTCGCCGGCCGACCGGAATCCGAGTAAGCTACTGGCGAGTAACTTAGCTGGCACGGATGGGTTCCGGGGCCGCAGGGCATGATGGTCTGGCCCTTGGTCGAGACGGGGTGGCCCACAGTGTTGCCGGCCCGCACCCGAACGAATGAAAGGTCATCCTGGCGATGAACATCGCAGTTCTGATCAAGCAGGTCCCCGACACCTGGTCCGAGCGCACCCTGACCGAGCCGGAGTGGACGCTGGACCGGGAGGCCGCCGATGCGGTGATCGACGAGATCGACACCCGCGGCGTCGAGGCGGCGCTGCAGTTGACGGAGAAACACGGCGGCGAGGTCACGGTGGTCACGATGGGACCGGACCGGGCGACCGACGCGTTGCGCAAGGCGTTGGCGATGGGGGTCGACAAGGCCGTGCACATCAACGACGACGGTCTGGCCGGCTCCGACGCGTTGCAGACCTCCGCCGCGCTGGCGGCGGCCCTGCGCACTCTTGCGGCCGACCTGATCATCGCGGGCAACGAATCGACCGACGGACGCACCGGGTCGGTGCCGTCGATGCTCGCCGAGCGACTGGGTCTCCCGCAGATCACCTCGGTGCGGACACTCGAGATCGACGGCACGACGCTGCGCGCCGAGCGGGTGCGCGACGGCGGGTACAGCGAGGTCACCGCCACGCTGCCGGCGGTCGTCTCGGTCACCGAGAAGATCAACGAGCCGCGGTACCCCGGGTTCAAGGGGATCATGGCCGCGAAGAAGAAGCCGATGACGACGCTGACCGTCGACGATCTCGGGTTGGATCCGTCAACGACCGGTCTGGCGAACGCCTCGACCCAGGTGGTCGACGGTGCGCCCCGGCCGCCGAAGGAATCCGGCGAGAAGATCACCGACGACGGCGACGGCGGCACCCGGGTTGCCGAGTACCTCGTTGCCGCCCGGTTGATCTGACCGACCCGGCATCGACCTGATCGGAATCGTCCCGACGTCACAGCTCGACGTCGAATCATCGACAGCAATTGATCAACCGCTTTCAACACACTCTTCTTCGTCCAATTGAGGGAAGGAATTACCGCTGATGTCCGAGGTTCTGGTTCTGGTGGAGCACCGCGACGGCGCGGTCGCGAAGGTCACCGGTGAACTGCTCACCGCCGCCGGGCGCCTCGGTACCCCGGCCGCGGTCGTGATCGGCAAGCCGGGTACCGCCGAGTCACTGGCCGGCGAGCTCGGCGCGCTGGGTGCGGCCACCGTTTACGCGGCCGAGTCCGACGAGGCCGCCGGGTTCCTGGTGACTCCCGCAGTGGCCGGGTTGGCCGCCGCGGCGGCCACGGCGGCACCCGCCGCGATCCTGCTCGCGGCGACCGTCGAGGGTCGGGAGATCGCCGGCCGGCTGGCCGTTCGGCTGGAGTCGGGTCTGCTCGCCGATGCCGTCGACGTCACGGACGAGGACGGTGTTGTGGTTGCCACCCATTCGGTCTTCGGCGGGTCCTACACGGTGCGGTACCGGGTGGGGCTGGGCACGCCGATCATCTCGGTGCGCCCGGGATCCATCGAAGCGGCACCGGTTGCGGCGAGCCCGCAGGTCGTCTCCGTTCAGGTGACTGTCGACCCGGCCATCTCGGCCGTCGTGGTCGCCGATCATCCCGAGCCCGTTGGTGATCGCCCTGATCTGTCCGGTGCCTCCGTGGTGGTGTCCGGCGGCCGGGGCGTCGGATCGGCCGAGAACTTCCATGTCGTGGAGGAACTGGCCGACTCGATGGGTGGTGCGGTCGGTGCGTCCCGGGCGGCGGTCGACTCCGGTTACTACCCGCCGCAGTTCCAGGTCGGGCAGACCGGAACCACCGTCTCGCCGCAGGTCTACGTCGCCCTGGGGATCTCCGGGGCGATCCAGCACCGCGCGGGAATGCAGACCTCGAAGACGATCGTCGCGGTCAACAAGGACGCCGACGCACCGATCTTCGAGATTGCCGACCTCGGTGTGGTGGGTGACCTGTTCAAGGTGGCTCCGCAGCTCACCGCTGCGGTGAAGGAGCGCAAGGGCTGACGATCGGCCGGATGTTCCACACTGACGTGTCGAGCGGGCGCGCGGCAGAGGTTCACCTGGGCGTCACGAGCAGTCCACCGGATTGTCGGTCCCCGCTGGCCGGGGACCAGGATGATCGGGCAGCGTGACGACATCCGAACTGCTGCTCGACCTGCCGGGCCGCCACGACACCGACCGGCTCGAGCCGGCCGCCGGGTACGACCTGCGGCTGGCCACCGGGACAGCCGATGTGCTGGCGGCCCAACACCTTCGACGGCAGGTGCTGTCCGGTCGGCGCGAGTCCTGCCGCACCGAGCCGGATGTCGCCGACCTCGAGGAGATCGACGACGTCTGCGACCATCTCATCGTCCGGCGGCACTGCGGGCCCGGCCCGGCGCAGCCGGTGGCCAGCTGTCGCCTGCTACCCCCACACAGCAACGATGCCATGCCGAGAGGGACCGGCCTGGCGGCCGACCGGGACTACGGTTTGATGCCGCTGGAAGCGCTGCTCGATTCCACGGTCGAGGTCGGGATGGTGTGCGTCCGGACGGATGAGCGCAACGGCGCAGCGATTTCGATGCTGTGCAACGGCATCGCCCGCTATCTGCACCTGACCGGCTACCGCTACCTGCTCGCGTCGGTGCCCTTCGATCCGGTCGACGGGGCGTCCCACGCCGCGTCCTTCTGGGATCTCGGCCTGAACCGTTGGCTGGCCCCGGCCAGACTCCGGTGCCGACCCAGGAACCCGGTTGCGATCGGCGGGCTGGATCGAGCCGCGGTGCCGCAGATTCCACCGCTGCTCAAGCACCTGGTCCGACGCGGCGGCAGGATCTGCGGACCACCCGCCACGAGCGAGACGTTCGGTACACCGGCGTTTCTGGTGCTGCTGGACAGCTGGTCCGCCGACTTCACCCACGGGGGAGCTCGGTAGGCACCGCCCTCGATCGGACGCAAACGCGCCGGCCCGGAACCGATCACGGCGGGTATGGCGATGCCCCGGAGCGTTCAACGCCCCGGGGCAGGTTCGTTCGTCCCTACCGGGTGGCGGTCAGCCGGTCTTGCCGGACAGCGCCACCAGGACACCCGCGACCGCGAAGTACTTGTTCGAACCGAGGTCGCGGATGGTCTTGATGCCCAGGTTGTCGGCCAATGCCTTGTCGTCGGCTTCGGTCACGCCCGCCAGCGCCGACGGCGGGGCGGCCAGGATCTCCTCCAGCGACGAGTTCTCGTAAGCCTTGTCCAGTGCCTTGGTCAGATCCACCGAAATCGCCATGCTGCACGTCCCCTCGTGGTGGGCCAGCCTCATCGCCGCCCCGCGTGAACAGAGTGGATCACCGCGGCACCGGCGGCAACGCGAAACGCCGACGGGTCCAGAGCTCGACCGGTTTCGGCCCGTTCGCACGATTCGACGATCGCAAGTCGGCCGAGAGACGGACAGACCGGTCGCCGATTGTGGTGCGACGCGCGCAGCGTCCTACCCTGGACAGCGATGACCTATCTCGACCACGCCGCCACCACCCCGGTCCTGCCGGAGGTGGTCGCCGCCGTATCCGAGGCGATGTCCCAGACCGGCAACGCATCCTCCCTGCACAGCTCGGGTCGGGCGGCCAGGCGGCGGGTGGAGGAGTCGCGGGAGAGCATCGCCGAGGCGCTGGGAGCCAGGCCGAGCGAGGTGTTGTTCACCTCCGGCGGCACCGAGTCCGACAACCTCGCGGTCGCCGGAATCTTCCGCGCCAGGCGGTCAGCTGATCCGGCGCGGCGCAGAATCATCGCCGCGGCCCTGGAGCACCACGCGGTGCTCGACGTGGTGGATTTCCTGGTCGCCAGCGAGGGCGCACTGGTCACCTGGCTCGAGGTCGACGACTTCGGCCGGGTTCATGCCGACACCCTCGCCGCGGCAATCGCCGAGAATCCCGCCGACGTCGCTGTCGTCACCGTGATGTGGGCGAACAACGAGGTCGGCACGGTGAACCCGATCCGCGAGCTGGCGGCGGTCGCCAAGGGGTACGACATCCCGTTCCACACCGATGCGGTGCAGGCCCTCGGCCAGTTGCCGCTGGATTTCGGTCTCAGCGGGGCCGACGCGCTCACCGTCACCGGTCACAAGGTCGGCGGGCCTACGGGCAACGGCCTGCTGTTGCTGCGCCGCGACGTGGCGGCGGTTCCGCTGATGCAGGGCGGAGGCCAGGAGCGCGGTGTGCGTTCGGGCACTCTCGATGTCGCCGGAATCGTGGGGCTGGCGGTCGCGGTGCAGGATGCGGTCGACCATCGTGCCGAGCGGGCGGTGGCGCTCGCCGGCTTGCGCGACGACCTGGTCGCCGCGGTGACGGCGCTCGTTCCCGACGTCGTGCTCTCCGGAGACCCCGGACAGTCGCTGGTCGACGGTGCGCCGTCCCGGCTGCCCGGGAACGCCCACCTGCGATTCCCCGGTTGTGAGGGCGACTCGCTGTTGATGTTGCTGGACGCCAACGGGATCGAATGTTCGACCGGTTCTGCGTGCACGGCCGGTGTTGCCAGGCCGTCACATGTCCTGCTGGCCATGGGCCTTGACGAACAGACCGCCCGCGGCGCGCTCCGGTTCTCCTTCGGGCACACCTCCACTCCCGTCGACGTCCTGGCGGTGGCCGAGGTCATCCCGGCGGTGGTCGACCGCGCTCGCCGGGCAGCACTCGCCGGAAGCCGGCGGCGATGACGGACCTGCCCGGCATCCGCCCCGATGCCGCTGACGCCTCGGCCGGCCGCTGATGCGCGTACTGGCCGCGATGAGCGGCGGGGTCGACTCCGCCGTTGCGGCGGCGTTGGCGGTGGATGCCGGTCATGACGTGACCGGCGTGCACATGGCGCTGTCCCGCAACCCTGGAACCCTGCGCACCGGATCCCGCGGCTGCTGCACGGTCGAGGACGCGTTCGACGCCCGGAGGGTCTGCGACCTGCTCGGGATCCCTTACTACGTCTGGGACTTCAGCGAGGACTTTCTCGAGGACGTGGTTGCCGACTTTCTCTCCGAGTACTCCGCCGGACGGACCCCGAACCCGTGCCTGCGGTGCAACGAGAAGATCAAGTTCGCCGCACTGCTGGACCGGGCGATCGCGCTCGGCTTCGATGCGGTGGCCACCGGGCACCACGTCCGGTTGCTGGACGGGGTCCTGCACCGGTCCGTCGACATGGCCAAGGATCAGTCCTACGTACTGGCGGTGCTGACTCCTGAGCAGTTGCAGCACAGCATGTTCCCGCTCGGCGAACTGACCAAGCAGCAGGTCAGGCAGGAGGCCGCGCGCCGCGGTTTCGCGGTCGCCGCCAAGCCCGACTCCTACGACATCTGCTTCATCCCCGACGGCGACACCCACGGCTACCTGGTCGACAAGCTCGGTGCCAGAACGGGAGCGGTGGTCGATGCCGAGACCGGCGACGTGCTGGGTCAGCACGACGGGTTCTTCGCCTACACGATCGGTCAGCGCAAGGGATTGAACCTGCAGCGGCCGGCGGCGGACGGCCGGCCCAGGTACGTCCTGGGCATCGAACCGGTGTCAGGCACCGTCACCGTCGGTCCGGCGACCGGTCTGGACGTCAGCGTCATCACCGCGGAACGGGTCGTCTTCCCCGGCGGCGGGGAACCGGAATTCCCGCTGCGGACGGTGGCTCAACTGCGCGCACACGGCGGTGCCGTCGCCGGTTCGGCCGACCTGGTGGACGGTCGGCTCAGACTCACCCTCGACGAACCCGTCCGCGGTGTCGCGCCGGGTCAGACAGTGGTGCTCTACGACCCGGCCGACGAATTCGTCATCGCCGCCGGAACCATGGTCCGGGCCGCCTGATGCCGGAGATCCACGTCGCCGAACCCGCGGACAACGCACCGCTGGTCGAGATGTTCCCGGTCAAGCGGGCGTGGCACCGCAGCGCCGCCACCGGCGTCGGTTCCATGCCAGGGACATCGGCCGAGGAATCGACGTCGATCGTGGCCAACGAACTATCGACGCTCCCGCACGTGGTGGAGCTCCCCGACCGCGGGGTCGGCGCCGACATGGTCGGGCGCGCGGTCGGCATGCTGGTCGACATCTACGGTGAGGTGGTGCCATCCGGCTGGCGCATCTCCCGTCGTCCGGGCCGGGACACCTCCCGCGCGAAGGACTTCCTGGCCTGGGACGCCGACGCCGTGCAACAGCACTATGCGGGTGCCGAGTGGGTCAAGGTGCAGGTGTGCGGGCCGTGGACACTCGCTGCGATGCTCGAGGTGCCGTCCGGCCATCGCGCGCTGACCGACGCCGGAGCGGTGGACGATCTCGCCGACTCGCTGGCCGAGGGGCTGTCCGCGCACATCGGGGAGATCGCCGCCCGGGTACCCGGCGCTGGGATCGTGGTGCAGATCGACGAACCCGCGCTGCCCACCGTGTTGTCCGGAAGCCTGCCCACCGCAAGTGGTTTCGGGATGGTCGCTGCGGTCCCGTCGGTGCGGGCGATCGAGGTGCTGTCCCGGTTGACCGACTCGCTCGGCGACCGACCGTCGATCGCCCACAGCTGTCATCCGGGGGCACCGCTGCGGCTCCTGCGGGCGTCGGGATTCGATGCCCTTTCCGTCGACCTGACCGTGCTCGGAAGTACTGCGGCGGCCCTTGACCCGATCGGCGAGGCGATCGAGACCGGTGCGATCCTGCTCGCCGGGGTTGTCCCATCGGTCGCACCCGGCGCACCGAGGACGCCGCTGCGTCGGTGGGCGGCGCCATTGCTGCAGACCTGGGACCGGCTCGGCTTCGCCCGGGACCTGTTGGCCGCCAGCGTCGTTCCGACACCCACCTGCGGGTTGGCGGGCGCCGACCGGGAATGGACGTTGCGCGCCCTTCGGCTCTGCAGCGAACTGGCTGAGGCACTCACCGACCTCCCCGAGGACTGGTAACCGCACCGGTTGCGATCTGAGCACCGGGGTGTCCGAACTGGGTGGCCATTCCCGACGAACCCGCCGTCGACCGCTCCTACCGTCGGATCACAATCCAACGGAAGAAGGGGCGATCGAGATGGACATCGTCGACTGCATTGTCCTCGGAACGGGCCAGGCTGGCCTGGCCGTGAGTGCCTGCCTGCGGATGCGTGGAATCGACCATGTCGTCCTGGAACGCGTTGGCATCGCCCACAAATAGGACACCGAACGGTGGGACTCCTGCACCCTGCTCAGCCCGAATGGGCAGACCCGCCCCCCGGGTCACCACAACCGCGGATCCGAACCGGACGGCTTCATGACCGGGTCCGAGGTGGCCGCCTTCCTGCGGCGCTACGGCGCGGACGCCCCGGTGCGAACCGGGGTCGACGTACTCGCGGCGTTCCCGATGACGATGGGTGGCGGCTGCGGACCACGATGGGTGAGATGTGGTGCCGCATGCTGGTGGTGGCGACCGGCAACCTTGATCGGCCATCGCTGGTTGCCGGCCCCGGCGCTCCATCAGACGGGTCAATCAGACCACGTCAGAGGTATCGGTGCGATGCACGGTCTGTATTTCCTCGGTATGAAATGGATGCACCGGCGGTCGTCGCACACGATCGACGGCGTCGGCAGTGACGCCGAATATGTGGGCGAGCAAATGCCGCAAGGCTGCATTCGATGGAGCTGGTTGCCGCCCAGGGATGTGAATCGGCTCGGAATTCTGCACAGTTTGCTCGGCTTACTGTAGTCCTGGGTCTATTGGCTTTTTCCGCCTGTCGCAGTCAGACTCCGGGGCAGGAGTTGATTTTCACTGTGCCGAGGGGGAAACGCGCGATGATCGAAGTGATCGGACTGACCAAGCAGTACGGCAGCGCCACCGTGGTGAATGATTTGTCGTTCACCGTTCGGACGGGCACGGTCACTGGGTTTCTGGGTCCGAACGGCGCCGGCAAATCGACGACGATGCGGATGATTCTCGGGCTGGACACGCCGACCAAGGGCCGGGCCCTGATATTCGGTGAACCCTATGACAATTTATCGAAGCCGTTGACCAAGGTCGGGTCGTTGCTGGACGCGAACTGGATCCATCCCAACCGTTCCGCTCGATCGCATCTGCGCTTCCTGGCCGCCACCAACAACATCAACGCCAAGCGCGTCGACAAGGTGCTGGACACGGTGGGATTGACCAAGGTCGCCGGCCGGGCGGCCGGCAAGTTCTCGCTGGGAATGAAGCAACGGTTGGGGCTGGCTGCCGCGTTGCTCGGGGATCCGCAGATCCTGATCTTCGACGAGCCGGTCAACGGCCTCGATCCGGAGGGCATCTTCTGGATCCGCACCCTGATGAAGGACCTGGCGGCCGAGGGCAGGGCGGTCCTGGTGTCCTCGCACCTGATGTCGGAGATGGCGCTGACCGCAGACCATCTGATCGTCATCGGCGCCGGCAAGCTGATCGCTGACTCGTCGACCGCCGATTTCATCGCCCGGTCCACCCGCTCGTCGGTCCGGGTCCGTTCGCCGCAACTCGCCCAGCTCCGCATCGCATTGCAGGCGGCCGGCCTCGAGATCACTGATCTGGATAATGCTCTCGAGGTCAACGAGGCACCGATCGAGCAGATCGGCGACATCGCCTTCCGGGCCGGACTGCCCCTGCACGAACTGGCCGGACAATCCGGATCGCTGGAGCAGGCGTTCATCCAACTGACCGCCGACTCGGTGGAGTATTCCGATTCCGGGGGCGGCCCGGGCGGTCCGCCACCCGCCTCGCCGTCGTTCGACGCACCCGGCAATGCCCAGCTGGAAGGTGACCTGCGATGACACTGGTCAATGCCGAACGCATCAAACTCGAGTCGACCCGCTCGCCGTACTGGTGCCTGGTCGCGATCCTGGTGGCGGGTCTGGGTTTCGCCGTCATCAACGGCCTGCCTGACAGCGGCCAGGGTGCGTCGATCAGTGGCGCTCTGCTCGGCGCGACCATCGGGATGAGCATCTTCATGGTCCTCGCGGCACTGTCGATCACCACCGAATACCGGTTCGGCACCATCAGAAGCACCTTCCTGGCCGCGCCGAAGCGCTTCAAGGTGCTGCTGGCCAAGTCGCTGCTGCTCGCCGTGATCGGTCTGCTGGCCGGCTCCCTCGTTGCGCTCGCGGCGTTTTACCTGGCGAAGACGCTGGCGGCATCCCCGATGCTGCCGATGGAACTGAGCACTGCCGACGAATGGCGTCAGGTACTCGGGTATGGACCGCTTTTCGCCATCGCGGGCGTCATGGCTGTGTCGGTGGGCACCATCCTGCGGCAGTCGGCCGGGGCAGTGGCGATCCTGCTGCTCTGGCCGTTGTTGATCGAGCGGCTGGTGTCGCTGATTCCGACGGTCGGCGACTATGCGCCGTGGCTGCCGTTCGCCGCCGGCCAACAGTTCGTGTCGGCCGGCGGAGCCGGGGCGGATGGCCCCACCCCGATCCAGGGTCTTCTGGTGTTCGCAGCGTGGGCCCTGGCACTGTGGCTGATCGCGCTCTTCCTGCTCAAGAAACGGGATGCCTGACCAACGTCGGCAGGGCTCACGCTGCCGAGCTCGCGGCGGCCGGCCCGTCGAGCGCCACCACATCCGCACCTCTGGCTGCATGGCGCGGTTGACCTGCCACAGCAGAGAAATATCCCAGCACGATGCCGCCGGCGGCCGTGCCTGATGGCGAAGAGGAGCGCCGACCAGGTCGGCGACCTTGGTCCGCCGGATGGACATCTGGTTTCTCCCGGTGGCTGAGGTGACCCATCGAGAATGTTCGATCGGCTGCCTGCTGCCACCGGCGATATCTACCCAAACACCGGCGGTCACTACCCAGCTGAGGCGGCGTGGTACCAAGTTACCTACCTTCCGTCGTGGCTCAGAGCAATTCGGCGAGCATCGAGGCCGCCCGCTGTGCACCATCCGTCTCGACCGTGCGGTGCCGCGGCGTCGTCGCGACCGCATCGAGCACTGCGCCGGCCAACAGCTCAGGGATCGAGGCCTGTTCGTACGGCAGGCAGATTCCGGCGCCGTACTGCTGCAACCGCCGCCGGACGTGGATGTTCTGCTCGAAATGGTGTCGGAGCGGCACGTAGACGAACGGTGTGCCGGCGGCGGTCAGTTCCATACAGGTCGTCAGACCTCCCTGGACGACCGCGACGTCGCAGGCCGCCAGGTCGCGGTACAGATCCGGCACATAGCCCACCACCGTGGTTCCGGCCGGTGCCGGCAGAGAACGAGGATCGATTCTCGGCCCGGCGACCACCACGAATCGAAGATCGGGAACCTGTGCCCGGACGATCGGGATCGCATCGAGCGCCCGCCTGAGCAGGTGGGTTCCGACGCCGGACCCGCCGACGGTGACGATGCACAACCGCTCGTCCGGGTTGCAGCCCCAGCGTGAACGCACCACTGCCGGATCTTCGAGTGCCGAAGGGTCGAAACCGGTGATGTACCCGGAGAAGTCGAAGTTGTCCTGCACCCAGGTGTTGATCGCCGGAAGGCCGGGGCCGAACGCATCCGGGACCACATCAGCCGGATTCCCGACGAAGATCGACCGGTCACGCACCGGCCCGAACCTGGCCCGGTGTTCGAGCATCTCCTCGTTCAGATCGGCCACCAGAAAACGTTCCCGGTCGTCGGCGTCGGGCATCGGTAACCAGCCGACGAAGTCGGTCAGCCAGGCGAAGCGGAATCGCTTGAGTTCGGGGTTTTCGTGCAGGAAATGGTCGACGTCCCAGGCTTCGTCGCCGATCACCAGGTCGAAGTACTCCGACTCGACCAGGTCGGCGAACACCGAGAAATTGTTGACCAGGGTTTCGTCCATCCGGCGGATCGTGCCGAAGGCATCGAGGTCGTGTTCCCCGCACTCGCTCTCGATGTGCGCGCTCTCGTTGATCAATGCCGCCGACGCCGGGTGGATCCGTTCACCGTGATGCCCGAGCACCGTCGTCACCGGATGCTGTGCCAGCCAGTCGATCTCGACGTCCGGCCGCAGGCCGCGCAGGGCCGCCGCGACGGCGACGTCACGCTGGGCATGACCGAGCCCGATGGGGGAGGACAAGAAGAGCACCCGACGCGGGCGCAGGGGTGCCCGCACCCAGCTCGTGTGCTCCCGCGCCGCTCGGGGCTTGACCTGGTCCGGCTCGGTGTCGGTTCCTGTTGCGGCAACAACAGCCTCGCGAATGAGTCGGTTGATCAGGACGGGTTCCCGGGCCGGCAACGCGTGCCCGCCGCCCTGCACGGCCAGCAGCGACCCACCGGTCAGTTCGGCGAGCCGCTCACCGATGGCGATCGGCCGGATCCGGTCGTCGGTGCCGTGAATCACGCTCACCGGGCAGCGCACCCGCCGGCTGGCGTCGTCCAACGGTGCGCACACAGCCCCGTCCAACCCGATCCGCCCCGCAGTGGCATCGGCGAGCACCTGCGTGTCGGTGGGTGCCGACCACTCCATCAGATCGTCGAACACCTTGCTGGAGTGCGGTTCCGAGCACATCTGCTCGAAAAAGAACTGCCGGAAGGCGGCGAAATCACCGTCGAGCCAGTGATTTCGGTTGTAGGTCGCCCATCCTTGCTGACCGTTCCACGGTGCGTCGAAGGCGTGCTCGTCGCGCTTCTGTCCGGGAACCGGATAGCCGCACGAGGGTGAGATGGCCACGATCCCGGCGATCCGGTCCGGATGCCTGGCGGCGGCGTGCACGGCCCAGGTTGCCGCGCAGCTCAGGGCCACCAGCACGGCCCGCTCGGTGTTCGTCGCGTCCATCACGGTCAGGATGTCCTGGGCGCACTCCAGGTCGGTATAGGCGGCGGCGCCGGCCGGGTGTGATGACCTCCCGCTGCCCCGGCCGTCGTAACTGACCACCCGATGGTGCCTGGACAGCGGGCCGACCTGACACTTCCAGAACTGCGAGGCGATGATCTGCCAGGTCGGCAGCAGCAGCACGGTCGGCCCGCTGAACTCGGCGCCTCGGTCGAAGACCTCGAAGGCCAGCCGGACGTCGCCCCGTTCGGCAAATCCGGACCGGTCGGGCAGCACGGCCCGGCGTTGAGGGCGCCGCATCGACCGATTGTCGTCCTGCGGCGGTGATTCGTCACCGGTCGGTCGACCCGCCGTCCGGGCCTGGACATCGGTCACCGTCCAGCCACCCACCTGGTCACCGACCCGGACGCCGATCACCGCCTGATTTCCAGCACCATGTTGAGCGGGGTCTGGGCAGCCACCCGGAACCGGGTGAAGCCGGCCGCCATCGCCACGTCCCGCAGACGGCTCGCTCCGGCCTGCGTGCCCAGCGCAAGTCCCACGTCCTGGGACAGCGATGCCGGCGTGCACAGCAGCGTGGAGAACCCGTAGTACGCGCGGCTCACCGGGTTCAAATTGTCCTCGAGACGATCGGCGGCCGCCGGCTCGACCAGCATCCAGGTTCCGTCCGGCGCCAGGCTCTGCCTGATGTGCCGGGCAGCGCCGACCGGATCGCCCATGTCGTGCAACGCGTCGAAGGTGGTGACCAGGTCGTAGTCACTGCCCGAGAAGCCCCCGGCAGGTGCGAGTTCGAACGTCACCCGGTCACCGACCCCGGCGGTGTTCGCCCGTTCCTCTGCCGTGGCGATCGACGCGTCGTGATAGTCCGATCCGACGAACCTCGATCGGCCGAAGGCCTCGGCCATCACGATGGTCGAGGCGCCGTGCCCGCACCCGACGTCCGCGACCAGGGCCCCGGCCTGGAGTTTGTCGACCACGCCGTCCAGGGCGGGCAACCAGGACGAGACCAGGTTGGCGTGATAACCGGGGCGGAAGAACCGTTCGCAGCCGACGTGCACGTCGCTGTTGTGCTGGTGCCAGCCGATGCCCTCGCCGGTCCTGGCCACCTCGATCACTGCTGCGGCGTCCCGGACCGTCCCCGCGGCAATCTGGAAGAACCCGGGCAGGAACGCCGGACTGTTCTCGTCGGTGAGGGCGACCGCATGTTCGGCGGGCAGGGTGAACTGCTCGGTCGAGGCGTCGTAGGTCACGTAGCCGCCGGCCGCCTGGGCGGCGAGCCATTCCCGGGTGTAGTGCGGGTCGGTGTCGGTGCGCTCGGCCAGTTCACCGGCCGTTGCCGGCCCCCGATCGGCCAGGGCGCGGTAGTAGCCCAGCCGGTCGCCCATCACCACCAGTGCGGTGTTCAGGGTGGCGCCGACCTCCTCGATGGCGCGGAAGACGAAGGCCATCACCGCGTCCTGGTCGATCGGCGGGGTCGTCGACTGCTCCGTCGACGGCTGATCGGTCGACGGCTGGTCCGTCGATGGTTGGGCAATGGTGGTCACGTCGGCCTCCCGGGCGGTTGAGTGGATCCGACAGTGCCGCGCCGAGGGCGTTGTCCGCATCAGGTACCCACCTGGTGATGAGGGGGCCTACGCTCGCCGCATGTTGATCGGGCGCGAGTCCGAGAAAGCCGTCATCGCCGCGCTGCTGGCCGGCGCCCGGGTCGGTGAGAGTGGCGCGCTCGTGCTGACCGGTGAGGCGGGCATCGGAAAGACCGCGCTACTCGACTGGGCCGCGACGACCATCGGCGACATGCAGCTGCTGCGCGCGACGGGAATCGAGGCCGAGCAGGTGGTCTCGTTCGGTGGACTGCTGCAGTTGCTCCGTCCCGTGCTGCGCCTGCTGGACACCCTGCCGGACCCTCAGGCAGCCGGCCTGTCCGCGGCGTTGGCGCTGCGGGCCGGCTCGCCCGCCGACCGATTCGCCGTCGGTGCAGGCACTCTCGGCCTGATCGGCCGGGCGGCCGAACGCCGTCCGCTGGTGTTGATCATCGATGATGCGCACCTGCTGGACCGGCCGTCGGCCGAGGCCATCGCGTTCGCCGCGCGCCGGCTGCTGGCCGATCCGGTGCTGCTGCTGGCCGGCGTCCGGGCCGGCGAGCCCTGCGCGCTGACCGAGGTCGGTCTGCCGGAGATCACCATCGGTGCCCTCGACCACGCCGAGGCCGCCGAGCTGATCGCCGGTCGCGGCGTGATCGACCTGCCGGCGGAGTCCCTCGATCGGCTGTACCGGGCTACCGGCGGCAATCCACTCGGGTTGCTGGAACTGTCGACCGACATCTACGGGGTGTTGGCGCTGCCCCCACAGGCGCCGGTCCCGGTGCCGCAGGCCGTCGCCAGGGCGGTGGCGCGGGAAACCGCGCGGCTGGATCCGGCCGCGCGCACCGCCCTGGTCGTCGCCGCCGCGTCCGGCGGCGAGCTCTCCCACGTGGTGCGTGCGATGGCGCTGCTCGGGGTCGACTCGTCGGCGCTGCAACGGCTGGAGCGGGCGAACCTGTTGAGTTCCACCGCCGACCGCGTCGGCTTCCGGCACCCGTTGGTCCGCTCGTCGGTGTACCGGGCCGCCGACCCTGACGATCTGCGGGCGGTCCACCGGATGCTGTTCGCCGCGCTCCCGGAAGCGGACCTGCAGCGCAGGGCCTGGCATCTGGCCGAGGCGACCACCGGGCCGGACGACGAGGCGGCGGCTTTGCTCGAGCGGGCCGCCGTCGAGGCGAGTGGCCGGAGCGCGGATGCCGTTGCCGCGACCTGGTTCGAGCGCTCCGCCCGTTGGAGCACCGACAGCGCGAGCGGCGTCGGCCGTCTGGTGTCCGCCGGCGAATCGGCGTGGCTGGCCGGGCAGGTGGGCCGGGCCAGGGCGTTGCTGGACGAAGCGCTGCACAGTGCGTCCACACCTGCGCAGCTGATCAGGACCCAGGAGATCCTCGGTGCCATCGACGCCCGCAGCGGCTCACTGCTCGATGCCCGGGACACGTTGTCACGAGCCGCGTCACAGGCCGAGGAGCTCGATCCGGAGCTGGCCGTCACCCTGCTGGCGGATGCGATCAACGCCTGCTTCTACCTCGGCGATCTCGCCTGGGTGGCCGGGGCGATCGACCGGATGAACCGGCTGCTGTCGATCGTGCGCAGCCCGCGGGCACAGATCCTCGGGCTGATGGCGGTCGGTACCGCGGGGGTGCTCGCCGGCAAGGGCGGCGTGGACGACATCAGGCGAGCGGTGGAGATGCTGGCCGACTCCGACGAACTGATGGACGATCCGCGACGGATGGCCCTACTCGTCCTTGGCCCGTTGTTCCTGCGGGAGTCGATCACCGGACGGGAGTTGATTCTCCGGGTGGCGGAGGAGATTCGGCGCCGGGCAGCGATCGGTGCACTGCCCATGCTGCTGTTCCATCTCGGGCGCGATGATGCGGCGACCGACCGGTGGGCCCGGGCGAGCTCGGAGTACCACGAATCGATCCGGCTGGCCCGGGAGACCGGCCAGACCACCGAACTCGCGGCATCACTGGCCGGCCTCGGCTGGCTGGAGGCGCGACAGGGGATGCGCGCGGAATCCCAGGTCCACCTCGACGAGTCGGCCCAGCTGTGCGAAGCCCACCAGATCCACCTGTTCCGGGCGTGGACCTATTACGGGCTGGGTGATCTCGAGTGCGGAATCGGATCCATCACCGCGGCGCTCGGTCATTTCGAGGCCATGACGGCGCATCTGCAGCGCAACGGTATCCACGACGTCGATCTCGCGCCCGGACCGGAGCGGGTGGAGGTGTTGCTGCGCCTCGGTCGCCCGGACGACGCTCTCGCCGTCGCGCACGAATATCACGACCGAGCAGTTGCCAAGGGCCAACCGTGGGCCATGGCAAGGGCGGAGCGGGCCCTGGCGATGTGTCTCGCGGGGCCGGAAGGTGACGAACATTTCACCGCGGCCCTTGGCCTGCACACCGCGACCCTCGACGACTACGAGAAGGCGAAAACCCTGCTGGCGCAGGGATCCCGGTTCCGCCGCAGTCGAAGGCGGGCGGAGGCCAGGACGCCGCTACGGCAGGCCTGGGAGATCTTCGACCGGCTCGGTGCCACGCCCCACACCGCTCAGGCCGCCGTGGAACTGGAGGCAACGGGAGAGCGGCCGCATCCCAGGGGTGCGAGCATGCTGTCCGACCTGACCCCGCAGGAGTTACAGATCGCGACCATGTTGGCGGGCGGCCGGAGCACCCGGGAGACCGCATCGGCAATGTTCCTGAGCCCGAAGACAGTCGAGTACCACCTGCGGCACGTCTACACGAAGCTCGACGTGCACTCCCGCAAGGAGCTGGCGGAGATCCTGCTGCGGGACGAGCGGACCTGAGGACTTCGGCTACTTGGTGCCGGGTTCGACCAACGGTGCGCTGCGTCTAACGCGGGCTGCGACGAAGCTCCTGGGCGACCAGTTCGGCGACTTCGGCCCTGGTCGGTCGCCAGCCCTCGTAGTAGCCGACCGAGAGCCGGGCGATCAGCCCACGACGGCGCCGGCCGCTGAGCGGGGCGAGCAGATCGGCGAAACGATCGGCGATGTTCGGTGTCGAACCCATGCGTGGATAGCCGGACGGCTCCTGCTCGTCGTCGTCGTCGTCGGCAGAACTGGGGAAGTAGCGCATTTCGCTGCTCATCGAGTGCTCTCTCCTTGCCGACCGAAGATGACGGGAGGGTGGTGGGCGAATCGGGGGGGTGTGTCCGACCTGTCGGCCCGTCGTCACCGGTGATCGGTGTGGGCTGTGGGGTCGGTGAAACGCGGACGCCCGGGGGCCGAGGCCTCCGGGCGTCCGAGTCGAGCAAGGTGCGCCGCGATCGCGGAGCGGGGGAAGGTCAGGCCTTCGGGGACAGCACGGCGATCAGCTTGTCGGTGGTCGCGCGCTGCTGGGCGAGCACCTTCTCGGCGAAATCGAAAGACACGGCGGTGATGTCACCGGCGCTGGGCAGGTCGACGGAGGGCAGCTCGACGGCCGGCTTCGGCAGCGCGGGGACCTGCTTGACGAAGGTCTCGACGGCTTTGACGTACTCTTCCTGGGCCTTGGCCAGGGTGGCGAGGTACTGCTCGGTGGCCTTGTTGGCTTCGGCGACGTAGTCGGTCACGGGGTGTTCCTCTCGGAGTGTGCTCATCTGGACGTTGCCCAGTCTGCCAAGCAAAGCGCGGTATGTCAAGCGTCGTGCTTGATAAATCAAGCAGAATCTTTGAGCGTCCGGTACATGTGCAGCAGGGCATCCTTTTTGTCCTGAGTCAGCGACTCGTCGAGACGGATGGCCTCTTCGACGGTGACCTTCGGCGATTGTTCGTCGTCGACGTCCAGCAGGCCGAATTGGGCGAACAGTGCGGCCGGCGCCATTCCCAATGCCTGAGCTATGCCGCGCAACACTTCTGCGGACGGACGGTACTGCCCACGCTCAACCTGACTCAGGTAGGAATCGGACATCCCGCTGGCCTTGGCCAATTGCCGCTGAGAAATGTTGGCCAATTGCCGTTGTGCCTTCACAAAGGCCCCAAAGGCCTCGGCCATGTCGCTCGACTTGTCCATGAGTTATCATCCTATGGTCGATTGCGATGCATGCCAAGCACAACGCTGTTCGCCGCCGCGAAACTTCGACAGCGCGACACGGCAGGGCGTCGAGAACCGCCGGGTCAGTACGTGCAGTACCGCGAACATGCCGCGTTCTCCGGCGCAGCCAGGAGACCGGGGACGATGACCGAGACGACCAGTACGGCAGCGGATCGACGTGTTGTTCCGGACGGTGTGCAACCGCCGCGGGCGGGCGAGGTCCACCACCTCGATCACGCAGAGCCCGCCGGCAGTCGTCGATTCGACCTGTTCGTGCCTTCCGGATATCGGGGACAGCCGGTGCCGTTGATCGTGATGCTGCACGGCGGCGAGCAGGACGCGGCCGATTTCGCTGCCGGCACCAGGATGAACGACCTCGCCGAGCGGGACACCTTCCTGGTCGCCTATCCCGAGCAGTCCAGGGAGGCGAACCGGGACGGCCTGTGGAACTGGTTCCGCGCCGGTGATCAGCGTTCCGGTGCTGGCGAGCCATCGATCATCGCCGGGATCACCGGGCAGGTGTGCCGTGACTATCGCGTCGACCCCGACCGGATCTTCGTTGCGGGGCTGTCCGCCGGCGGCGCCATGGCAGTGATCATGGCGGTGACGTATCCCGAGCTCTACGCCGCGGTGGGTGTCCATTCCGGGCTTGCCTACGGCGCTGCGCAGGACGTCGGCACCGCGATGATGGCGATGTTGACCGGTGGTTCCGCGTCCGGTGGCGCGGGCTCTCCGATGATCGTCTTCCACGGTGACGGCGATCCGATAGTGACCGTCTCGAACGCCGAAAGCCTGGTCACGGCAACACTTTCGGAAATGGGTTTACCGGCGCGCAAGGCCGATCGTGAACCGCTCAGCAGCGCGAGGATCGAAGCCGACGGCATGCGGCCGCACACCCGAACGGTGCATGCCGACGCCGACGGTCGCCCGGTGATCGAGGTGTGGATCGTGCACGGTGGCGGTCATGCCTGGTCCGGCGGCGACCCGGCGGCCAGGCATTCCGACCGGCAGGGCCCGGACGCCTCCGCGGAGATGGTCCGGTTCTTTCTCCGTCGCTCGGATCCGCGCGAAGTCTGACTACGGGTTTGCGAAGGCGTCGGCGGCGGCCTGGACCGTGGCCAGGTACCGGCGCCAGGTGTCGTCGTCGCCGTCACCGTCGTGATCGGCGCCCCCGCGGCCGTCGATCAGCTCTCGGACGATGTCGGCGTGCCCGGCGTGCTGCGCGGTCTCTGCGACCATCCTGATCAACAGGACACCGAGTGTGGTGTCCCGCCGCTCGGGTGGCCAGTGCGCCACGGTCCCTGGCGTGGTCAGGTCGAGCGCCTCGATCGTGCGGTCGCCGTGCTCGCAGGCCCGCCGGTACAGCGCGATGATGTCGGCACTGGGTTCGTCGGAGGTCGCCCACATGTCGGCGCCCTCCCAGATGGTTCCGTCCTCGACCCACGGCAACGGCTCCGGTGGCGGGCGGTCGAACGACTCTCCCAGGTAGCCGTACTCGACCCCGGCCAGATGCTTGACCAGGCCGAGCAGGTTGGTGCCGGTCGGCGTCATCGGCCTCCGCAGGTCGTACTCGCTCAGCCCCACCAACTTCGACAGCACGCCCTCGCGGGCGAGCCGGAGCTTGCGATGCAGTTCGTCCTTGATGCCGTCCGCGGCCGCGTTCCCGTCCACCGCCAGATGGTGGCACAGCGTCCTGGCTAGGTGTGGCCGAGCAACCGGTCGACCGTGATCGTGAGCACCACCCGCTGCGGGTTGACCCTCGGTGTGCGGTACCGGCCGGAGTACCTGCGCTCGGCGTCGGCCACGTCGGCCGGCACCCGGCTGACCCCGGCGATGCCCTCGAGGGTGAGCCAGCGCCGGCCGTCGATCTGGCAGACGGCGGCCCGTCCCGGCAGTCCGTCCGGGCCGAGGCGTTCGGCGTTGCGCACCTTGACCGATCCATCGCTGGTGATGATGCGGGCGACGCCGGCCTCCTCGTCGAAGGTGAACCCGACCGCGATGACGTGTGGCGAGCCGTCCTGCCGCAGGGTGGTGAGCGAGGCGAGGTGGCGTTCGGTGAGGAATTCGCGCACACCGTCGCTGATCTGCCCCGCATCGAAGGTCATCTGCTCAGCCTGCCATTGCGACGCGCCCGCTCCGGCCCGACCAACCTTGCTCGCATTTCCGTTCCTCTGGCGGCGACACGCCCGGTGCGGGCTGGCTGTTGGGGTGCGGCTACTGCTCACGGACGACTGCAGCATGGGTCAAGCGGTCGAAGAGTCCGAGAAGCGCCCGGGGGCCGCGCGTGTCGGCGGCGAGCGGGGGATGGAGAGGCGATGCGTTGCCCCGGTGTCCGATTTGTCGATATCGCGGAAACGCTGGGGGGTCCGTCGCGGCACAGCTCGTCAGCATCAGCACCCACCACGCACGGGTGGTGAATCAGATCACCTCGGCCGAAGGAACAGCGGACGCTGCATTATGTTGAACGTTCATGTAACTGTCCGTCGGCAAGTGACGACGGACTCGCCCGCCAAGACGCTGAAGCAGTTCGAGGAGATCCCTACCGATGACCACCCTGAAGATCATTCTGGCCTCCACCCGGCCCGGCAGTATCGGCCCGGCTCTTGGCACCTGGATCGCGCAGACCGCCCGCCGGACCGACACCTTCGATCGGGTCGAGGTGCTCGATCTCGCCCAGATCAACCTGCCGTTCCTGGACGAGCCGCACCATCCCCGGTTGGGCCGCTACACCAAGCCGCACACGTTCGCCTGGTCCGACGCGATCAGCACCGCCGATGCCCTGGTGATCGTGACGCCCGAATACAACTCCGGCTTCCCCGCGCCGTTGAAGAACGCCATCGATTTCCTGCATGCCGAATGGAAGAACAAGGCGCTCGGCGTCGTCAGCTACGGCGGTGGTGCCGGCGGCGGCGCGGGCGCGACCAGGATGCTCCGGCCGATCACCGATGCCCTCGGCATGGTGACAACACCGACGTCGGTGGCAATCGCGCGCGCGTCCGCGCAGGTGGTCGACGGAGAGTTCGTCGGCTCCGTCGCCGACGACACCGCATTGGCCGACATGCTCGCCGAGATCGGCGAAATCGAGGCCGCACTCGCTACGAGCAGGTCGGCCCTCGCCATGACCGCCTGACCGAGCTGGAGTCGCCTGACCCGAGCCGAGATCGGGTCGGTGTCGGTAGCCGGTTCTAGGGTGGTGGGGTGAGCAAGAGCACTGAGGTCAGCGACCAGCGCGAGACGATCGAACCGGATCCGGCAGCCGCGGTCGAGTCGTCGCTGGCGGAGGTGCCATCGGTCGGCGCCCCGCCGCCGGCCGCCGCCCGGCACGCCGAACTCGCCCAACGGATCGGTGATGCCCAGTTCCGCTACTACGTACTGGACGACCCGACGATGACCGACGGCGAGTTCGACACGTTGCTCAAGGAACTCGAGGCACTGGAGGCGAGCTACCCCTCGCTGGTGACCCCCGAGTCACCGAGCCAGCGGGTCGGCGGCGGGTTTGCCACCGGTTTCGCCGCTGTCGAGCATGCCGAGCGCCTGTTGAGTCTGGACAACGTGTTCTCCGCCGAGGAGCTGACGGCGTGGCTGGACCGCACGTCGCGCGACGCCGGTGCCCCGGTCAGCTGGTTGACGGAGCTGAAGATCGACGGGCTGGCCGTCAACCTCACGTATGAGAAGGGTCGGCTGGTCCGGGCGGCCACCCGCGGCGACGGCCGGGTGGGGGAGGACGTGACCCTCAATGTCCGGACCATCGCTGCGATCCCGGATCGGCTCCGCGACGACGGCGCCCATGATGTCCCGGAATTCGTCGAGATCAGGGGCGAGGTCTTCTTCCCGCTCGAGGGTTTCGCGGAACTGAACGCCTCGCTCATCGCGGCCGGCAAGCCGCCGTTCGCCAACCCCCGGAACACCGCTGCCGGCTCGCTGCGGCAGAAGGACCCGCGGGTGACCAGGTCCCGCAAGCTGACCATGCTGTGCCACGGCATCGGCGCCCGCATCGGGTTCGACATCGAGCGTCAGTCGCAGGCCTACGAACGACTTCGCTCGTGGGGGCTGCCGATCTCGGAACACAACAAGGTGGTGGAGACCGCCGCCGAGGTGGCCGACCGGATCGCCTACTGGAACGAACATCGGCACGACCTGTCGCACGACATCGACGGCCTGGTGGTCAAGGTCGACGAGACTGCGCTGCAGCGTCGGCTGGGTTCCACGTCCCGTGCGCCGCGATGGGCGATCGCCTACAAATACCCGCCGGAAGAGGCGACGACGCTGCTCAAGGACATCCGGGTGAACGTCGGCCGGACTGGACGGGTGACACCGTTCGCCTTCCTGGAGCCGGTGGTGATCGCCGGATCGACCGTGGGTCTGGCCACACTTCACAACGCCGACGAAGTGGTCCGCAAGGGTGTCAAGATCGGCGACACCGTGGTGGTTCGCAAAGCCGGTGACGTGATCCCCGAGGTGCTCGGACCCGTTGTCGCGCTGCGTGAGGACGGCCGGGAACTGCGTGACTTCGAGATGCCGACGGTGTGCCCGGAATGCGGCAGTGAACTGCGCCGGATGCGTGAGGGGGATGTCGACATCCGGTGCCCCAATGCCCGCAGTTGCCCCGCGCAGTTGCGCGAGCGGGTGTTTCACCTCGCCGGCCGCGGCGCGTTCGACATCGAGGGCATGGGGTACGAAGCGGCGACCGCGCTGCTCTCGGCGGGTGCGATCACCGACGAGGGAGACATCTTTCCGGGCGAGCTGGACGGGCAGCGGTTCGGGCTGGACGAGGCCACCCTGCTCACGGTGCCGTTGTTCACCACCAAGGCGGGGGCACTGTCGGCCAACGGTGGCAAATTGCTGGCGAACCTGGCCAAACAGCGCTCGCAGCCGCTCTGGCGGGTGCTGGTCGCGTTGTCCATCCGCCATGTCGGACCAACGGCGGCCCGCGCGCTGGCTCAGCAGTTCGGATCGCTCGACCGGATCCGCGAGGCATCCGAGGAGGAGTTGGCGGCAAGCGAGGGAGTCGGTCCGACCATTGCCGCCGCGGTCACCGAATGGTTCGAGATCGATTGGCACCGATCGATTGTCGACCGCTGGAAGGCAGCGGGCGTGCGGATGGAGGACGACCGGACGGATCGACCGGAACAGACCCTTGCCGGGTTGTCGATCGTCGTCACCGGCGGTCTGGAGAGTCTGTCCAGGGACGAGGCGAGAGCAGCCCTGCTCGAGCGGGGCGCCAAGGCGGCAGGGTCGGTGTCGTCCAAGACGGCCTTCGTCGTGGTCGGCGACAACCCCGGAAGCAAGTACGACAAGGCCGTTTCGCTGAAGGTGCCGATCCTGGACGAAGCCGGGTTCCTGGTGTTGCTCGAGCAAGGACCCGATGAGGCCACCAAGGTCGCGCAGATCGGCGCAGACCCGGCAGGTGCCGAACCAGCGGGCGCAGAACCAGCGGACACGGTGTCAGCGGACACAGATTCGGCGGGCGCCGAAGCACCTGATGCCGATCCTGCAGCTGCCGGCCCGACGTCCGACTCCTGACATGACGGCAGGGCCGAGTTCGATGACGGACGACATCGATTTCACCGCACTGGGTTTCGAGCCGTCCGATCCGTCGTTCATCGCCGACCCCTATCCGGTCTACAGCAGGATGCGCGAGCTCGGACCGGTGTTGTACTACCCGCCGCGCGGCGTCCATCTGCTCACCAGGTTCGAGCAGGTCAACGCGGCGCTGCGGGATCGGCGGCTGGGCCGCGCCTATCGGCACCGGTACACCGATGAGCAGTTCGGGCAACGGGCGCCCGACCTGCGATGGCCGCGCTGGACGGAATCCGAACGCTGGTCGCTGCTGAACCTGGAACCACCCGACCACACCCGGCTTCGCAGACTGGTGAGCGCCGTCTTCACCGCGCGCTCGGTGGCGGCGTTGCGTCCGGTGATCGAGCAGCTCTCCGCCGGCGCGCTGACCAGCCTGTTCGAGCAGGGTGAGTTCGACCTGATCACCGACTACGCCCAGCCGTACTCGGTGGCGGTGATCTGCACCCTGCTGGGGGTGCCCGTCGAGGATGGCCCGCTGCTGCTGGGCTGGTCGCACGCGATCGTCAAGATGTACGAACTGCACACCGGACTCGAACTCAAGCGCGCGGCCGAACGCGCGTCGGACGAGTTCATCAGCTACGTCCGTCGACTGATCAGGGCCCGCCGGGCGCAGCCGCGATCCGATCTGATCTCGCAACTGATCCAGGTCGCCGACCAGGGCGACCGACTCTCCGACGACGAGATCGTCTGCACCGTCATCGTTCTGCTCAATGCCGGTCACGAGGCGACGGTGAACACCCTGGGCAACGGGATGCGCGCCCTGCTCACCCACCCCGACCAATGGCGACGGGTGCGCAGCGGGGAGGTCGAGCCGACCATCGCGGTCGAGGAGATGATCCGCTGGGACGGGCCGCTGCAGATGTTCGAGCGGTGGGTGCTCGAGGACGGCGTCGATATTGCCGGCCGCCGCCTCGGCGTCGGCGATCGGATCGGGATGCTGTTCGGCTCCGCCAACCGTGATCCGGCCCGATTCCCGGACCCGGACAGGTTCGACATCGGTCGCGGGGACGCCACCCACATCGGCTTCGGCGGCGGGATGCACTTCTGCATCGGGGCGCCGCTGGCCCGGCTGGAGATCGCCGTGTCGTTGGAGCAACTGCGGGCCGGCCCCGATCTCCGGTTGCTCCTGCCGCCCGAATACCACCCCTTCTTCGTGATCCGAGGGCTGACCGGGCTGCGGGTCGGTCGGGTCCCCGTCGGCGCAGGGCGGGACGGGTAGCGTGAGTCGCGTGCCCGAAGAGTCAGCACCTGATCAGCGCGTCGACCGCGATCGCAGCGAGTTGTTGCTCGATGTCGGCGTCCCGCAACCGATGCGGGCGATGCTCTTCAACAGCTGGCCGCTGATCCTCGCGGCCCTGGTGCTGTCCTATCTGGCCGCCATGTTCTTCCCGGCGATCGGCGGACTGCTGCTGATCGGAACCCCGATCGCCATCGTCGCGGCCTTGGTCGCCGCCGGGTCCCGGGCGAAGAAGATCCGCCTCAGGGTCACCGACGAGATGATGTCGGTGTCCAACGGCAAGGGCGGGTTTGCCTGCGACCGGTCCACAGTGCGATCGGCAGTGCTGGTGGAAAGCCTGGCCCGCCGCCGGTTCGGAATCCGCACCCAGAGCCTGATCCTGCTCGACGAGCAGGGTCGAACGGCGTTCATGCTGAGCGGTCTGCTCTGGCCACCGGCTGTGATCGACTCGGTGATCCGCCTCATGCCGGGTGTCCCGCTGGAACGGCTCGAGGGCAAGCAATCGCCCGAGACGTTGGCAGCCAGGTACCCGAACATCCTGAAGGACACCTACGGCACCGAGTCGGGTCCGTCCATGAAGTAGGGATCGGTCATGTTGCTTCCCATTTATCGCAGCGCCGTGCGGCAGTTCGATGCCCGGGTGCAGGCGGTGCGCGACGAGCAGTGGTCGCTGAGCACTCCGGACACCGAGTGGGACGTGCATCGCCTGGTGCGGCACGTCATCGTCGGTCAGACGACGATGACCGCCGCACTGATCGGCGGCGCCTCGGAACGAATCGGCCAGGACCTGAGCGGACCGGAGCTCGTCGCACGCTGGACCGCGGCATCCACCGCCGCGGTCGAGGCTTTGACGGCCGCTTCGCCCGACAGCCAGGTGCAGTTGCCGACCGGCGCGGCGCCGGTGTCGGAATTGGGCTGGCGGTTGGCCACCGATCTGACCGTGCACGCCTGGGACCTGGCGAGGGCGATCGATGCACCGGACGAGTTCCCGAACGATCTGCTCGCCCACGTCCTCGAACAGCTCAAGGGCTCGGATGGCCGGTGGTTGCCGCCCGACCGCTACGCCCCGTCGATCCCGGTACCGGGGTGCACCGACGATCTGACCGAGTTGCTCGCGCTCACCGGTCGGAACCGCTGGTGGCGGCGGAACGCTACGGCTTTCGCGCCTTCGTCGTCGGCCTAGCGGACTTCAGGATCCGCTCGATCGCCTGTTCCGCACGGCGTTCCCGGGTGACCGGCCGTTTCGCGCCGCCCACCCACTCCGCGTACTCGCGGGTGTGACTGAACGAGAGCGACTCGAAGGCGATGGTCGCTTCGAGGTTCGACGCCAGCGCGGCCGCGAGCTCCGGCGGTACCTCGGCGATCCGCGGAACCTCGTCGAGTTCGACGGTCATGGTGATCTCGTCACCCTCGCCCACCATCAGGTCGTCCCGCTGCGCCTTGCGCAGCCCGATCCACCCGGTTCCGCCGTAGCTGGCGATGGTGGTGCGGAACGGCTCGTGCCCGGAGACGGTGACCACCACCGGAGCCCTTGCCCGGCCGAACACCTCGACGGCATCGAACGGCACCGCCACCGCATGCCCTGGCCCCTCATCGGGACACAGCACCGTTGCCGTGAACGTGCGAGAAGTCACCACATCACCGAGCCTTCGACGTGAAGCGTAGGTAGTACCCATCTGGATCCAACACCCGAAAGTCCTGCAAGCCCCACGGTCTGCGCATGATGTCCTCCACGATCGGCCATCCGGCGTGCCGCAGACGATCGCGTTCGGCGTGCAGGTAGTCGACCTCGATGACGATCTCCACTCCGGTGGGCGGTTGCCGGTGCGAACGATGGCCGCCCGGCACGGTGACCGCACCGATGCGCACCTCATCCCGTTGAAGCGCCAGGTAGGGCAGCGCATCCGCGCGCCGATCGGCGACCAGCTTGAAACCGAGCAGATCCACGTAGAACCGCACCGTCGCGTTGAGGTCCGCCGGGAAGATCTCGAGGCGCAGGCTGGTTGGCACCATCCGACCCTCTCACGGCTACCGTCGGTACCCGTCATCCCTCGTCGGTCGGTGCCAGGAGAAACGTTGAAGCGAACCGCGGGCCTGCGGGTCGAACTGCCCGTCGCCGGGCGCCCCGTACTGGTTGTCGGCGGCGGCCCCGAGGCCGTCGGGAAGATCGCCGCCCTGCGGGACAGCGGTGCGATGGTGATGGTGGTCGCCGACGAGGCCATCGCCTCGATCGCCGACCTGGCCGAGCGTGGACTGATCGGTTGGCATCGCCGGCAGTTCGAAACTCGCGACCTCGACGACTGCTGGTTGGTCGTCGCCGCGACCGGCATTCCCGAAGCCGATGCCCACATCGCGGAGCAGGCCGCCCTGCGGTCCCGGTTCTGTCTGCCCGGCTCCGGTCGCGCGGTGGAGCAGGAACCGACTGCGCAACCGCAGCGCTCCGGGGTGGTGACGCTGGTCGGCGGCGGTCCCGGCGATCCGGGTCTGATCACCGTTGCCGGACTGGCGGCGATCCGCGAGGCGGACGTCGTGGTGCACGACCGTCTCGCCCCGCTGGCCGTCCTGGACGAGGTACGCGACGGCGCTCGGATCATCGACGTCGCCAAGATCCCCGGCGGCGCCACGACGCCGCAGGAGGAGATCAACCGGTTGCTGGTGGAGCACGCAACTGCCGGCCGGGCGGTCGTGCGGCTCAAGGGCGGCGACAACTTCGTCTTCGGTCGGGGTGGCGAAGAGTGGCAGGCGTGTGTCGCCGCGGGGATCGAGGTGCGGATCGTGCCCGGCGTCAGTTCGGCGTTGGCGGTCCCGGCGTTGGCCGGCATCCCGCTCACCCATCGCACGGCGAATCAGGGCTTCACGGTGATCACCGGGCACGTCCCACCTGGCGATCCACGGTCGATGCTCGACTATCGCGCCCTGGCCAGGTCCCGGACGGCGTTGGTGATCATGATGGGGGTGGCCAACCTGGCCGCGATCGCCGCCGAACTCATCGCCGGTGGGATGGATCCGCAAACCCCGGCGGCCACCGTCGCCGACGGCACGCTGCCGGGCCAGCGCAGCCTCCGTGCGCCGCTTGCCGAGATCGCTGCCGCGACCGCGGCCGCCGGCATCCGGGCGCCCGCGATCACCGTTGTCGGCTCGGTGGCAGCCTTCGAGCCCGACCCGGACACCTGAACACCCGGGCCGGAGGGGAGATCAGTCGGACATGATCGCGAGCGGGGAGCGTCCGGTGACGACCGAGGTCAGCCCCGCCAGGTGACCCAGCCGGGCCACCTCGGAATCCCGCATCGCCGGGCCTCCCGGCCGGCCGACGATCACCGCGGTGTCCGGGTCCCACAGCGGAGCCGCGGCCATCTCGGTGCCGATCGCCTTCCAGTCGTCCGGCACCCAGTCGGCCTCACCGTCGAGCACCGTCGCCTTGTCCACCGGCGCCCAGCCCGGGATGACGCCGGTCAGGTTCGGGACGCCGCCGCCACCAGCGAGCAGCTTGATGGTGCGGCCGTCACCGTTGGTGTCGACTCGCACGACCATCGCCCACCCCGCCCGGAGCACCTGCGGCAGCATCCTGGCCAGGATCGCGACCGCGTCCTTGGGATCGGCGGCGATGGCTTCGACCAACTCCCACTCGCGGTGCCGGGCAGCCACTCCGGGATCCGGCCGAACCGACTCGACCCGCACTCCGGGGACGGTCTCGGCAGCAGTGATCAAAACGTCCGGTTGCCGGCCGGCCGGCAACGCCACGACGATGTCGTCCACCGCCTGGTCGGGGGAACGCTCGACGATGTCCATCGCGAGGATGTCGGCATCGACCAGACCCAGCGCGGTCGCAACGGCGCCCAGCGTGCCGGGACGGTCGGGCAATAAGAGTCGAAGTACATAGGACATGGCGGTTCGCTCGCCTCCCAGGTGGCGGCTCGTAGTACTCGCTGCACGCGGACTCACCTGCACGTTCAGATGCGGCCGAGTACCTGTCGAGGCCCATAGTGTCCGAATTGGGTTTCGATCAGATCACCGGCGTGCTTCCTGCGTGATTCCCGTCCAGGATGCCGATCGGAATTCCCAACGGTGGGGAATGCTGGGGTGGTACCCCGGTGTGCGCCCGATCAATCCGGGGTTGCGCGCCATGGACCCCGGTGCTCGCCCGGTCGGTACTCCCGGCCCCACTAGGATGAGATGTTCCGCCTGACAGTAGATGGCCATGCCAGTCATGGCACCGACCATGCCGACCGCCCGGGAGACCAGTGTCCAGCGTCCCACCCATCAACGCGCCGCAGCCGGCCGCGGTTGACCAGCAGACCGGTGTCGAACCGGCGAGTTCCGTGCCCGGCCTGACCCGTGACGACGTCGCCCACCTGGCCCAGCTGGCCCGGCTGGAGCTGTCCGAGCAGGAGCTGGACAAATACGTCGGGCAGCTGTCGGTGATCCTGGACTCCGTCGCGACGGTCAGCGCGGTCGCCGCGTCAGATGCCGACATCGCTCCGACCAGCCACGCCGTCCCGCTGACGAACGTGTACCGCGATGACGTGGTCCGCCCCGGGTTGTCGCACGAGGCTGCGCTGGCCGGTGCGCCGGCCGCCGAGGACGGCCGCTTCCGCGTTCCGCAGATCCTGGGTGAGGAACAGTGAGCGGGGCGACATCGGACCTGACCCGGATGACCGCACAGGCACTTGCCGGTGCGATCACCGAGGGCCAGGTGAGCGCGGAAGAAGTCGCGCAGGCGCATCTGGACCGCATCGACTCCGTCGATGGTGATGTACATGCCTTCCTGCACGTGTCCACCGAGTCCGCACTGGCCCAGGCGCGAGCGGTCGACAAGGCACGGGCGGACGGCGCACCACCCGCGTCACCGCTTGCCGGGGTGCCGCTGGCGCTCAAGGACATCGTCGTCCAGAAGGGGATCCCGACAACGGCCGGATCCAAGATCCTGCAGGGCTGGCTGCCGCCGTACGACGCGACGGTGACCACCCGGCTGTTGGACGCCGGGGTGGTGATCCTTGGCAAGACCAACCTGGACGAGTTCGCGATGGGTTCGTCCACCGAGAACTCCGCGTACGGGCCGACCCGCAATCCCTGGGACCTGTCCAGGATTCCCGGCGGATCCGGCGGTGGATCCGCGGCGGCGCTTGCCGCCTTCGAGGCGCCGCTGGCGATCGGGACCGACACCGGCGGGTCGATCCGGCAGCCCGCGGCCGTCACCGGCACCGTCGGCACCAAACCCACGTACGGCGGGGTGTCCCGGTACGGCGTCATCGCCCTTGCCTCCTCCCTCGACCAGGTCGGCCCGTGTGCGCGCACCGTCACCGACACCGCGCTGCTGCACGAGGTGATCGCGGGCTACGACCCGCTGGACTCCACCTCCATCCCGCAGCCGGTGCCGCGGGTGCTGGACGCGGTCCGGCTCGGTCAACGCGACGGAGTCACGGGCATGCGGATCGGCGTGGTGAAACAGTTGCGGGGTGAGGGTTATCAGGCGGGTGTCCTGGAATCGTTCGACGCGGCCGTCGCCACCCTGCAGGCTGCCGGCGCCGAGATCGTCGAGGTCGACTGCCCGCACTTCCGGTACGCGCTGGCCGCGTACTACCTGATCCTGCCCAGTGAGTGCTCGTCCAACCTCGCGCGCTTCGACGCCATGCGTTACGGGCTGCGGGTAGGGGACGACGGCACCGCCTCGGCGGAAGAGGTGATGTCGCTGACCCGCGGACAGGGCTTCGGAGCCGAGGTGAAGCGCCGCATCATCCTCGGCACCTACGCGCTCTCGGCCGGGTACTACGACGCCTACTACGGATCCGCCCAGAAGGTCCGGACGCTGATCAAGCAGGACTTCGAGAACGCTTTCGGGACAGCGGATGTGCTGATCTCGCCGTCCTCACCGGTGACGGCGTTCGCCATCGGCGAGAAGGTGGACGACCCGTTGGCCATGTACCTGAACGACCTGGCCACGATCCCCGGCTCGCTGGCCGGCATTCCCGCGATGAGCGTCCCCAGCGGGATCGCCTCGGACACCGGGTTGCCGGTCGGGCTGCAGATCATGGGACCGGCGCTGGGCGAGGAGCGGATCTACCGTGTCGCTGCCGCGTTCGAATCCGCTTATGCGGCACAGCATTCCGGGCTCGTGCCGGATGCTGCGCCGGAATTGAAGATGGTGGGCTCATGACTGTGACATCCAAAGAAGCATTGCGGGCACCCGACGGCCTGATGGATTTCGACGAGGCCATCGAACGGTACGACCCGGTACTGGGACTGGAGGTGCACGTCGAACTCGGCACCGCGACCAAGATGTTCTGCGGCTGCCCGACCGAGTTCGGTGCGCCGCCGAACACCCAGGTCTGCCCGGTCTGCCTGGCGCTGCCGGGCGCGATGCCGACCATCAACCGGACCGCCGTCGAATACGCCATCCGCATCGGGTTGGCGCTGAACTGCACCATCGCGTCGTGGTGCCGGTTCGCCAGAAAGAACTACTTCTACCCGGACATGCCGAAGAACTTCCAGACCTCGCAGTACGACGAACCGATCGCCTACGACGGTTATCTGGACGTCGAGGTGGACGGCGAGACGATCCGGATCGAGATCGAGCGTGCCCACATGGAGGAGGACACCGGAAAGTCGCTGCACGTCGGCGGTCTGACCGGGCGGATCTCCGGTGCCGAATACTCGTTGCTCGATTACAACCGGGCCGGGGTGCCGCTGGTGGAGATCGTCACCAAGACGGTGTCCGGGACGAAGGCCTCGGCACCGGCGGTCGCCCGGGCCTACGTGGCCGCCCTCCGCGATCTGCTGAAATCGCTGGGCGTGTCCGACGTCCGGATGGACCAGGGATCGCTGCGGTGCGACGCCAACCTTTCGCTGACCCCGGCGGGCAGTCCGGTGCTCGGCACCCGTACCGAGACCAAGAACGTCAACTCGCTGCGCTCGGTGGAGCGGGCTGTCCGCTACGAGATCACCAGGCAGGCAGGACGTCTCGCAGCCGGCGGCAGGATCAAGCAGGAAACAAGGCACTTCGACGAGTCCACCGGAACGACGGCATCGGGCCGGTCCAAGGAGACTGCGGAGGACTACCGCTACTTCCCGGAGCCGGATCTGGTGCCGCTGGCCCCCGAACCGGAGTGGGTGGAGGAGATCAGGGCCGGCCTGCCCGAGTTCCCCTGGATCCGCCGCGCTGCCCTGCAAACCGCCTGGGGCATCACCGATATGGAGATGCGGGACCTGGTGGCTGCGGACGCCGTCGAGTTGGTGGCCGCCACCGTCGACGCCGGCGCGTCGCCGGCCGAGGCGAAGTCGTGGTGGGCCTCCTATCTCGGCCAGCAGGCCAACACGCTCGGGGTCAGCCTCGATCAGTTGCCGATCACACCGGCGCAACTGGCCGACGTGATCGGCAAGGTCTCCTCCGGTGCGCTCACCACCAAACTGGCCCGCCAGGTGGTCGACGGCGTGCTCGCCGGCGAGGGCGACCCGGACGCGGTGATCGCGGCCCGGGGGCTGGCCGTGGTGTCGGACGATTCCTCATTGCAGAAGGCGGTGGACGAGGCGCTTGCCGCCCAGCCGGCGGTTGCCGACAAGATCCGGTCGGGCAAGGTCCAGGCGGTCGGCGCGATCGTCGGCGCGGTGATGAAGGCGACCAGGGGTCAGGCCGACGCGGCCAGGGTGCGCGAGCTCGTGCTCAGCACCCTGGGCGTCCAGGGCTGAGCCGACAGCAGAAGGGGTCGTCGGACGTGCGCGTTGCTCTGGCCCAGATCGTCAGTGGCATCGACCCGGAACGGAACCTCGGTTTGGTCCGGGACGCCGCCACCCGGGGGGCGGCTGCCGGCGCCAGGATGGTCGTGCTGCCGGAGGCCACCATGTGCGCCTTCGGTGTCTCGCTCGCACCGATTGCGCAGCCGCTGAACGGGCCTTGGGCTGACGCGGTCCGGGAGATCGCGGCGGACGCCGGGATCACCGTCGTGGTCGGCATGTTCACCCCGGGATCGGGCGGCCGGGTGCGGAACACCCTGCTGGCCGTCGGCGGCGGGGTGGAGGCGTCCTACGACAAGATTCACCTGTTCGACGCCTACGGCTTCCGGGAATCGCGCACGGTGGCGCCCGGAATCGAGCCGGTGGTGATCGACGTCGACGGCGTCACGGTCGGCCTGACGGTCTGCTACGACGTCCGCTTTCCCGGCCTGTACCAGGAGTTGGCCAAGCAGGGCGCGACGGTCATCCTGGTGGCCGCATCCTGGGGCGCGGGACCTGGCAAGCGCGAGCAGTGGGATCTGTTGACCCGAGCCAGGGCACTGGATAGCACCAGCTTCCTGCTGGCCGCCGGGCAGGCGGATCCGGCCACGGTGGGCGCTACCCCGCGCGGGTCCGCGCCGACCGGAGTGGGCGGCAGCGTGGCCGTCTCACCGCTGGGTGCGGTGATCGACCAGCTCGGTGCTGCGCCGGGTCTGCTCGTCGTCGACGTGGATCCGCAGCAGGCCGCCGATGCCCGCGAGTCGATCCCGGTGCTGGCCAACCGTCGGTTCTGAGCCGGTGCCGGCCCCGACAGTTTCTATAGTGTGATCATGTTTGTGTTCGTTCTTCGCGCCGATTCCGCTGTTCCCACCTACATGCAGCTGATCCAGCAGGTGAAGAACGGAATCCGGATGGGCCTGCTGCGCCCGGGCGACCGGCTGCCCACCGCCAAGGCGGTCGTCGAAGAGCTCGCCATCAACCCCAACACCGTGTTGAAGGCCTACCGGGAGTTGGAGCGGGAGGGGCTGGTGTCGCCGCGACCCGGGGCCGGGACCTTCATCCTGCGCGGACTGGGATCGGCGCTACCGGCGGACCGTGATCGGCTGTTCGCGGAACTGCAGGGCTGGATGCAACGAGCCAAGGCGGCCGGTCTCGACCAGGAGGACGTCGACGCGCTGTTCGCGGGAGCGCAAGAGACCGCGGCGATCCGCCGCGCATGATCGGCCCGGATCGTCGGCGGCGGCACCTCGCGGTGGTGCCGCCCGAGACGGATGCGCCGGAGACGGATGCGTCGTTACCGGACGCGCCGGAGACGGATGTGTCGTTACCGGAAGCGTCGCTGCAGGCTGTCCCGGAGACCGCTGGGCTCGTGCCGGACACCCCGGATCAAGACGCCACTGACCCCACCGGCCCGACGCAGGATGCCGCGATCCTGACCTCGGGCGTCGGTATCCGCTACGGGCGGCGCTGGGCGCTGCAGGGGTGCTCGCTGAACATTCCGCGCGGCAGTGTGGTCGCGGTCGTCGGCCGGAACGGCGCCGGGAAATCCACGCTGCTGCAGCTGTTGGCCGGTCTGTTGCGGCCCGACGCCGGGTCGGTGACCGTGCTGGGCCAGCCGACCTGGCCGCCGCGATCCGGTTGGTTGACCCAGGTCGGGTTCGTCGCGCAGGACAAGGCGCTCTATCCGGGTCTGCGGGTGGTGGACCTGCTGCGGTTCGGTCGACGGAACAATCCCGGGTGGGATCAGGAATTCGCGCAGCGCCGACTGCGGGAGCGCGGGGTGCCACTGGGAGCAAGGATCGGTAAGTTGTCCGGCGGCCTTCGGACCCAGGTTGCCCTTGCCCTCGCCCTTGCCAAGCGTCCCGAGGTGTTGCTGCTGGACGAACCACTGGCCGATCTGGACCCGCTGGCCCGGCGCGAGGTGATGTCTTCGCTGATGGTCGATCTGATGGAGCGGAACACCACCGTGTTGTTCTCGTCGCACTCGCTGACCGATCTGGCCAGGGTGTGCGATTGGTTGGTGCTGATCGACGGCGGGCAGGTGCGGCTCGCCGATTCCATCGATGCGCTGGTGGCGCGACACCGGCTGCTCATCGGACCGGTCGAATCCGCGACCCGAATTGCCGACCGCGTCGCTGTGGTGTCCGCCCACCGGGGCGATCGGCAGGCCATCCTGCTGGTCGACGGGCACGATCCCGCCGTGGAACTGGACCCGCACTGGACGGTGCGCCAACCGGCCGTCGAGGATCTGGTGTTCGGTTATCTCCAACAGGTTCCGTGATGACCACCGGCGTGGTGCTGACCACCTTGCGCATGCACCGGATGCAGATCGTGGTCACCGCTGTGCTGATGTCGGCTCTGGTCATCGTCGCTGCGCTGCACGGCTCCGCGACCGCCTCGTTCATCGCCGAGCAGCGGGCCGGCAACTGTGCGGCGACGGGATGCGTCGACCTGCCGCAGCAGGTGGCAGATCGCTACCGATTGCTCGGCGAGGCGCTGCCCTTCCTCGGGCTCGTTCCGGTGGCGATCGGTGTCTTCTGGGGAGCCCCATTGCTGGGGCGGGAGTTCGAGGCCGGAACCTCGCGGCTCGCCTGGACCCAGTCGGTCTCCCGCCGGCGGTGGATCCTGACCAGGCTGATCGTCCTCGGCGGTCTTGTCGCTGTCGGTGGGGTGGTGATGGGAGTGGTTGTCGCCCAGTGGTTGTCGGTGTTCGAGGGCTTCGAGCTGACCGGGGTGACGGATGCCAGCTTCATCATCCTGCGAGGGGTCGAGCCGGTCGGCTGGTGGTTGTTCGGGTTCCTGGTGGGCGTCGCCGCCGGGGCGCTGCTGCGGCGTACGGTCCGCGCCATGGCCGTCACGGCCGGCGTCGGTGTCGGGGCGATCATCGCGCGGAACCTGCTGCTCGTGGCTCAGGAGAGTGCGACGCCGTCGACGGGCTGGTATCAAGATCACCTGCTGGCGATCGTGGTGCTGGGCGCCGCGGTGGTCGTTCTTTCTGTCCTCACCACCCGGGTGGTGGAGCGCGCTCGCCCGTAGCCGGCCGTTGCCCAACCGTTACCTTTTCAACCACGCTGCTAGTTCATCCATCACATAGTGTGACGCCCGTGAGGGGTGGGCACATCCGGATCGTTTTCGACCGTTCGGCCGACAACCGGCGGATGTGCTCGGGAGGTACTCGGAAGATGCTCGGGCTGTGCCGTGGGGGTCGCGGCACACCCGCTCTTTCGCTGCTGACGATCACCCGCCCGTTCTTTCGCTCTTGATCAACCAGTTGTGGTGGCGTTTTTCGCGCCCAAGGATGCCGGAACGGTTGATCAACACGGGGTTGGCGGCGGGTGCGGGACTGGTGCGCGCCGGGATGGGTCGGAACGGATCAGTCCGGTCCGCCTTCGCCACCGGAGCTACCGGACGGCACGACGACAACCCGGTCATCGCTGGGCACCGGTTGGCCGAGCCCGTCCTTGTTCGAGGTGGTGAACCAGAGCAGGCCCTGCAGATCGGCGACCACCGTCAACAACCGGCCGTAGCGGCCGTCCACCAATACCGTCGGCGAGCCGGTGAAGGTGTTGCCGGCGGCGATCTCGATCGCGGTGAGCTGCTGCTTGTCCAGCGACGTGCTGGCCAGCACGCCTGCGGACATCGAGCAGTCCTCGGCGCCGCCGTCCGCCGCGGTCCAGGTCCACAACGCGTCGCCGTCCGTGATGGTGGTGTAGTCCTTGCCCGCGGTCAGCGGTAGCAGCAGATCCTGGGCCGGGCGTTGATCGAGGGCCGCAACGGTTCCGGTGGGAGTCGGGCAGATGCCGGCCACCTGGGTGAAACCGGAGGCGTAGATCGCCGAACCGGCCGTCGGGTTGGATTCGGCCGGTTTGCCGAACTCGTCCAGCCGCAACACCTTTCCGGCCAGCGACGCCGGATCCGACGCCAACGCCGGGTTCCCGGTGTCGCCGGTGCCGACGTAGAGGGACCGGTCCGCGGCGAAGGCGATCCGCCCGCCGTTGTGCGTCGCACCCTTGGGGATGCCGGCGAAGATCGTCTTCGGGACGTCTCCGCGGGCGATCCGGACGATGTGGTTGTCGGTCTGACCGGTGACGTACGCGTAGATCAGCCCGTCCTCGCCGTAGGACGGCGACAACGCAATGCCGAGCAGTCCACCGTCCCCGGTGCCGTCGATGTCTTCGATCTGGGCCACCAGCACCGGATCGGTGTCCTTGGCGACCTGCAGGATCCGCCCGGTCGTCCGCTCGCCGACCAACGCGGATGCGCCGTCCGGCAGCGGGGCGAGGCCCCAGGGCGCGGTCAGGCAGGTCGCGATGACCGCGGCATCGGTGGGCGCACAGGGGTCGGCCGGTTGCTCGGATCCGCTGGGCGGTGGGCTGCCGGACGGCGAAGGGTCGGTGGGGCTCGGTGATGGTGACGTGGGAGTGTCGGGCTGCGTGGTGTCGTCGGGAAGTGCGGCGCGCGCCGTCAGCGACGGTTGGACGGTGAAAGTGGCCGTCTCGCTGGAGAAATCGGCACAACCGGAGAGCAGCGCCAGCAACGACGTCCCGACCACCAGTGAGCCGAGAGCGCGCAGCACACGACTGCTCGGCGTCCGCGGGCGCGGCGCGGGGTGGGGGTTCGACGTCGACATCGCTGTCCACGGTACGGGTCGGGCCGTGGGTGCCCGGTGAATCTCCGGCCACTCGGACAAGATCACCTCTGGCAACCGTGTCGATCAGTCGCGCCGGTCAGTCGCGCCGGTCAGTCGCGCCGGTCAGCCGATCGGCAGCCGATCGGCAGCCGAGGCGAAGCCCAGCCAGGTGTGCCGGTTGCCGGCCCAGCACCATCCGACCTTCGGTGCGTTGCGGTTGACCCTGCCGTCCCGTCCGGTTCCGTTGCTGATCCAGATCGCCGGGGTCCTGGTGTCGAGCTTTCCCTTGGCGGTCCGTTTGCGGGAGCCGATGGTCATGAAGCAGTGGTTGCGCTCGAGCACGTCGGGTTGTTGGAGCAACCAATGGATGCCCTCGACGACGGTCAGCGGAGTCCGCCCCGCTCCGGTGATGGCCGGTAGTGCCTCGTCCGGGCTCCAGTTGGCCATCTCGTCGCCGCGCTCGACCCCGCGCACCAGATATCCCGGCGGTCCGGGCACCGCCACGCCCTCGATCGGCAGGAACTCGTCGAGGTCAGGCATGTCCACGACGACGAAGCCCGGCTTGCCGCCGTGCCGCAGCAGCGGCGCAAGCACCGATGCCGGCGCGATTTCGGTCGGCAGCACCAGCAAGGCGTCGCCGGTGTCCGTTGGCGCCGAACCGGCGGCCCGGCGGATCGCGTCGGCGGACAGCCCAGTGATCCGGTCGATGCCCAGCTCGATCAGTCGTTCCGCCTGCTCGGCGATCGGCGGCAATGGCCTGTCGACCGTCATCTCGCCGCCGCCGCCGCCCGGACGGCCGGCGGGGGACCGGCAACGGAGCTGAGAGGTACCGGGGCAACCGGGTCATCCAGACCCGGATCCCGGCGGCCGATGACGTGCAGCAGCATCAGCGCATCGTCCTCGGCCATGTACCTGATCTTGGCGATCCGCCCGGAGGAGAACCTCATCTTGAAACCGGCGACGTGCGCCCGCGCTTTCCACGGTGAACTCGACCATTCGGTGCTCTGCACCCCGGTCCGGTAGGCGATCACCGTGTTGCGGGTGGTGAGCCGCCGCCAGCGGAACAGCACGGAGTGGTCGTCGACCTGCCATCTCGCCTCCCGTGGCCTGGCCAGGCCGAGGGCGAGTCCCAGCGGCAACGGCAGCACGGCCAACCATTTCCACCATCCGGGCAGCAGCAGGAACAGCAGCGTGAAGCCCGCGCCGTACTCCAACGGAAGCGTCAGATAGCGACGGTGCACCCGCTGCGGGATCTGCAGGAGGGGCTCGGTCGGCCACGGCAGTTCCGGCAGCGCGCGCCGGATGAATGCCTCGGCGCGTGCGGTCTTCAGCAACGGAAAGAGCATGCGCTGGTTGGTGTTCGCCGGGCCGATCCCTGCGACCTCGACCTGCAGGATGCAATAGCCGATCAGCATCCGCCAGAATCCCTCGACGATCCGGACGGCCTGGATCCGGTTGACCGGGATCGTCGCGGACTGTTTTCCCAACAGCCCGCGACTGTTGCGCAGCACGTCGCCGTCGCGGGTCAGGGTGAACCTGGTCAGCCGCAGCGCGCCCAGGATGACGCCGCTGACGATCGCGATGACCACCAGCGCCACCAGGACGGCGACGATGCCCCGCGGCTCGACGTTCTCCTGCATGAAGTCTGCGGCCTTGCTCGGCACGTACTCGGAGAACCGGAACCAGACGACCAGCGCACCGGCGAAGATCAGCGGAATGGTGTTGTTGCTGATGGTCGCGATCAGCATGTCGCGGGTCGACAGCACGGCGATCACGTCCGGTGCGTGCTTCAACGACGACGTCCGCCGCCAGGCCAGATAGCGCTGGATGGTCGACGGCTCGTGGTCGTGCTCCGGCTGGCCCGGCTGGGTCACCTCAGGTGATCGACCGGTCTCGAGCGCCGTCCGGAGCTGGTCGAGCCGGCTGCCGGACAGGCAACCGAGGACAACCGCAGAGCCGTTGCGGTCGCCGGGCGATTGCACCTTCAGGCCCCAGACGCCGACCAGTCGTTGGGTCAACGAGCGGTACGCCTCCAGCGCCGTGATCCTGGTGATCGGCACCACCCGGACCGACCGGTTGACCAGGCCGCTGTGCAGCCGGAGCACGCCGCTGATCACCGAATACTTTTTGACGTGCCACTGGGCGATCGCGATGACCATGATCATCACGACCAGGATGGTGTTCACCCACCACGGTGCACCGCCGAGAATGGTGACCACCAGGAACGGGACCGCCGAACGCACCGTCTTGGCCGTCTCGATGACCAGGTAGATCGGGTGCAACCGGGTGTCCGGGACGACCACACCGTGCTGGTAGTGGATGGCGGGTGCCTCAGACATCGTCGGCGATGTCCGAGAGCTGGCTGATCCGATCGCACAGGTCGTCGGCTTCGATCCGGCCCAATCCGCTGATACCGACGGATCCGGCCGCAGTACGGATCTTCAGGTTCGTCATCTGGTAGTGGTCGGCCATCGGCCCACGTTCGGTCCGCAGGTTCTGCACCCTGTGCATCGGCACCACGCTGCGCTTGATGAAGATGATCCCGTGCTGGATGTCGATCTCGGTCGACGAGATCGCGTACCAGAACACCCGGTAGCGGATCGGCGGCAGCACGATCATGCCCAGCACCAGGATCGCCGCCAGGATGGCGACGATGCCCCAGCGGAGCCACCAGGCGCCCCACGGGATGACGTACGCGAGGCTGGCGAACAACAGCAGCACCGGCAGGCCGGAAAACAGCATGCGCCACCGCCAGTACCGGGTGACTTTGGGCTGCAACCGATGTCGCTCCAGCGGAAGGTCACCGGCGAGCGGTTGATCGGCCCCGAGGGGTGGTGCGGTCAAGCCGCTTGCCGGCGGTGTCGTCTCGACGGGCGGTGTTGTCTCGACGGGCGGTGTTGTCTCGACGGGCGGTGTTGTCACGACGGGCGGTGCTGTCACGACGGGCGGTGCTGTCACGACGGCGGGCGTCGGCGCGACGACGGGTGACGGTGGGGGCGTGGTCGAGGGTTTCACCGAGCCGTTGGCCGGTTCGCCGGGCGGCCCGGGGCGAGCCGGCTGCGTGCCGGGGGGATGCCCGGTCGCGGGTCGGCTCGTCACGGGATCAGCGTACGGCCCGGTTCGCCCGGCATTGACGGTTCCGCCGCAGGTGATCGGCGGTCCTAGCGCTGATGATCGGCCGACTGCGCGACACCGTCGACCGCGGTCGCGGCGGGTGCGGTGCCCGCTGCCGAGGTGTCCTCGTGGGCGGGGTTGTCGGCCGCTGTGCCGTCGGGTGAGCCGGCGGTCGTCGGGTCGGCGGCCGGTTCGCCGGTGGCCTCGTCCGGCGCCGGAGCGTCCTCGCCGAGCCGCAGGCTGCCACCGGCGACCGCGGCCAGTCGGGGCAGGTCGCGCGGGCGCACCATCGGCAGTCGCAGCCTTCGGCCGTCGTGCGCCACCGCGATAGCCCACCGCGAGTCCTGGAATTCCAACCGGTCCAGGTCGGTCCAGGCCATCCGCCGAGAACCGAGCAGGCCGTGCGCCGTCACCCGGTCCGGGGTGACGGTAGTTCGGGTGAGCAGGACCCAGGCGAGGGCCGCCACGGGAACCAGGAAGAGCGACGCCCACCATCCGCCGGAGGTCGCCAGCGGGGCGATGCAGAAGAACAACAGCACCGGTACGAACAGCGCGACCGCAGGCAGGCGGAAGGTCGCGCGGTCGGTTCGGGCCATGCCGTCCATGGTGACACCCGCGGCGGTCCGGCCGGCACCACGCGTCGTTGGAGCAGGACGCGGGTCCCGACCCGGATTCCACATCCTGGGATGGCCGTCCCGCCTGGTTGACACCGCGTCGAATCGCGTCCTACCCTGCGTGTGTGTCCCAGATCCTCGTAATCAGCTAGCGCGCCCTCGCCGACCGGCGAAGGCGCGCAACCCCTTGGTCACCTACCGGTGGCAAGGGGTTTTTTGTTGTCCGGGGCCGGTCACGAGCCTGGAACCGGGCCAACAACCCAGCTGAGATCGTTGATCGGGACACGGGTTCCACCGTGCAGTGTTCGATCAGAAGTGCCGCATCAACCCGCTGAAGAAGAAGGTTCCGATGACGCAGGGCCGCATCGCCGAAAGCCGCCAGTCCGTCGTTCCGTCCGCCGTCGCGACGGCGCCCGCACCGGTTCCGCCGGCCGCGCGCCCGGTCGAACACCTCACCGGTGCGGCGTCAGTGGTCCGCTCGCTCGAGGAGGTCGGTGCCGAGGTCGTCTTCGGGATCCCCGGCGGCGCCGTGCTGCCGGTGTACGACCCGCTGCTGGACTCGACGAAGGTGCGGCACGTCCTGGTCCGGCACGAACAAGGGGCCGGGCACGCGGCGACCGGTTACGCGCAGGCCACCGGCAAGGTCGGGGTCTGCATGGCGACCTCCGGTCCCGGTGCCACCAATCTGGTGACGCCGATCGCCGACGCCCAGATGGATTCCGTCCCGATGGTCGCCATCACCGGGCAGGTCGGCCGGTCCATGATCGGCACCGACGGCTTCCAGGAAGCCGACATCTGCGGCATCACCATGCCGATCACCAAGCACAACTTCCTGGTCACCGATCCGGCGGAGATCCCGCAGACGATCGCAGCCGCGTTCCATCTGGCCGCCACCGGCCGCCCCGGCGTCGTGCTGGTGGACATCCCCAAGGACGTGCTGCAGTCGGAGACCACCTTCGTCTGGCCGCCGGACCTCCACCTGCCCGGCTACCGGCCGACCATGCGGCCGCATTCGGGGCAGATCACCGCCGCCGCCAAGCTGATCGCGGCCGCCCGCCGACCGGTGCTGTACGTCGGTGGCGGCGTGCTGAAGGCTCACGCGACCGAGGTGCTCGCCCAGCTGGCCGAGCTGACCGGAATCCCGGTGGTGACGACGTTGATGGCCCGCGGCGCGTTCCCGGATTCGCACATCCAGCACATCGGCATGCCGGGCATGCACGGCACCGTCACCGCCGTCGCGGGGATGCAACGCGCCGATGTGATCGTGGCGCTGGGCGCCCGGTTCGACGACCGGGTCACCGGCCAGCTGTCAACGTTCGCCCCCGGCGCGACGATCATCCACGCCGACATCGACCCCGCGGAGATCGGCAAGAACCGGGTCGCGGACGTGCCGATCGTCGGTGACGTCAAAGAGGTGATCACCGAGCTGATCGCGGCGGTCAGCGCCGAGCAGGCCGCCGGTGTGGTCGCCGACCTCACCGCCTGGTGGGCCGAACTGGACGGCCTGCGGGAGACCTTCCCGCTCGGCTACGACTGGCCCGCCGACGGTTCGCTCTCCCCGCAGTACGTCATCGAACGACTGGGCGCGATCGCCGGCCCCGACGCCATCTACGCCGCGGGCGTCGGCCAGCACCAGATGTGGGCGGCCCAGTTCATCAGCTACGAGAAGCCCGGAACCTGGCTCAACTCAGGCGGTCTGGGCACGATGGGTTACGCGGTCCCGGCCGCGATGGGCGCCAAGATGGGCCGTCCGGATACCACCGTGTGGGCCATCGACGGCGACGGCTGCTTCCAGATGACCAACCAGGAACTGGCCACCTGCGCGATCGAGGGCATCCCGATCAAGGTTGCGGTGATCAACAACGGCAACCTCGGCATGGTGCGGCAGTGGCAGACCCTGTTCTACGGCGAGCGTTACTCGCAGACCGACCTCGGCACCCACAAGCACCGGATCCCGGACTTCAAGATGCTGGCCGAGGCCTACGGCTGCCTCGGTCTGCGCTGCGAGTCCAAGGAGGATGTCGACAAGACGATCGAGGCGGCGATGGCGGTGAACGACCGTCCGGTGGTCGTCGACTTCGTCGTCGGTGCGGATGCGCAGGTCTGGCCGATGGTCGCGGCCGGCACCGGCAACGACCACATCATGGCGGCCCGCGGCATCCGGCCACTGTTCGACGAAGATGACCGAGAAGAATGACCAGTCGACGAAGCATGAGCCGGCCCAGATCCGTGAACGTCAGGCGCACCGACCATCCGGCCGGTCGACGGCGCGAACGCGAGTGACGCCCGTCGGGGAGTCCTCCGCATGACGCTGCCCGGCTATGCGCCGTGGTCCCGCGTGATGACCGCAAGTCCCAGCAGTACCGCCGAGTTACCGTCCCGGCCGCCGCCCGCCAACCCGTTTGACCGAGGAGTCGATGTCGCAGTGACCCGCCATACGTTGTCGGTGCTGGTGGAGAACAAACCCGGTGTCCTGGCCCGGGTTTCGTCGTTGTTCTCGCGTCGTGGATTCAACATCCACTCGCTGGCCGTCGGTCCGACGGAGAACCCCGAGGTCTCCAGGATGACGATCGTGGTTGCGGTCGAGGGGCTCCCGCTGGAGCAGGTGACCAAGCAGCTCAACAAGCTGATCAACGTCCTCAAGATCGTCGAGCTCTCACCGACCCAGGCCGTGCAGCGGGAACTGCTGTTGATCAAGCTGCGCTCCGACGGCAGTACCAGGCCGCAGATCGTGTCGATCGTGGAGATGTTCAGGGCCCGGATCATCGACATCACGCCGGACGCGGTCACCGTCGAGGCCACCGGCACCAGCGACAAGCTGGAGGCCCTGATCAAGATGCTGGAACCGTTCGGGGTGCGTGAGCTGGTGCAGTCCGGCATGGTGGCCCTCGGCCGCGGACCGCGGTCGATCACGTCGGCGAGCAGCAGGGCAGACTAGGACGCCGGATTCGCTCCAGCGGCGGATCCGTCCGGCACCATCGCGCGCAACACTCGTGCGCAGCATTCGCACCCCACCCGAGCACGAACCCGAATCCAGAAAGCAGGAACGAAACCCACATGGCCGCGGAGATCTTCTACGACGACGATGCCGACCTGTCGATCATCCAGGGGCGCAAGGTCGCCGTCATCGGCTACGGCTCGCAGGGCCACGCCCACTCGCTGAGCCTGCGCGATTCGGGCGTCGACGTCCGAGTCGGCCTGCCCGAGGGGTCCAAGTCCCGGGTCAAGGCCACTGACCAGGGTCTGCGGGTCGTCACTCCGGCCGAGGCGGCCGCCGAGGCCGACGTGATCATGATCCTGACCCCGGACCACGTACAGCGGCACGTGTACGCGGAGGCGATCGAGCCGAACCTGAAGCCGGGCGACGCGCTCGCCTTCGGGCACGGCTTCAACATCCGTTTCGGTTACATCAAGCCGCCCAAGGACGTCGACGTCATCATGATCGCGCCGAAGGGCCCGGGTCACCTGGTGCGGCGCGAGTTCGTCGACGGCAAGGGTGTGCCCTGTCTGATCGCGGTGGAGCAGGACTACACCGGCGGCGCGCAGGCACTCGCCCTTTCCTACGCCCGCGGCATCGGCGGTGCCAGGGCCGGCGTCATCAAGACCACCTTCACCGAGGAGACCGAGACCGACCTGTTCGGCGAGCAGGCCGTGCTCTGCGGCGGCATGTCGCGGCTGGTGCAGCTCGGCTTCGAGACCCTGGTCAACGAGGGTTACCAGCCCGAGATCGCCTACTTCGAGTGCCTGCACGAGCTCAAGCTGATCGTCGACCTGATGTATGAGGGCGGCATTGCCAAGCAGCGCTGGTCGGTGTCCGACACCGCGGAATACGGCGATTACGTCTCCGGCCCGCGCGTCATCGACGATCACGTTGCGGCGAACATGCAGGGCGTGCTGGCCGACATCAAGGACGGCACCTTCGCCGCCCGGTTCATCGCCGATCAGGACGCCGGTGCACCCGAGTTCAAGAAGTTCCGCACCGAGCAGGAGCAGCACCCGATCGAGGAGACCGGCCGCCAGCTGCGGGGTCTGATGAGCTGGGTGGCCAAGGAGGACGACTACACCGGAACCGCCAACCGGGGCTGATCGGCACCTCAAACCCCATGTGAACCCAGCGGAACGGGCCCCCGAGAATTCCTCGGGGGCCCGTTCTGCCTTCTTGCGTTGCTTCTTGCCGCTATTTCTTGCGCTGTCCCTTGCTGCTCTTGGGCCGGCTCTTGGCGGTCTGACGCTGTCCGCCAGTGCCGCCGGTCCGCTGACCGCTCGGACCCTTCGCCGGCGTGCGGACCGAGATCGAGATCGCCGACCCACCTGTCCGTGCCACCGCGCCGCCGGCCAGATGCATCCGGTAGGCGGCAGCGAAGGAGACCACCGCAGCGATCAGGGCGATGACCCCGCCGGTCACCGCGCCGCCGGTGAGCGGGCTGGTCGCAGCCAGCACGAAGATCCCGAGAGCGAGTTCGACAATGCCCAGGATCGCCAGCGACAACATCGTTACCCGGGTCGGTTGCAGCGCGCGGATGGCGACCGCCAACTGCAGGGCGCCCAGGATGGCGAGCGGCGGGATGATGAACCACAGCCTCAGTTCGCCGCCGGCCCAGGCGACGACCATGAGGAAACAGACCGCAAGGATCACCGGGACGGCGACCACCAAGCCCAGAACGCCGGCCGTGATTCTCAGTGTTCGGTCCGCCGCTGCGGATCCGTTCGGTGTCGAGGTCAGAACGTCTTGCCACCCTTGGCCCGGAACCAGGCACGCGTTTCGGAGTTGAACATGAACACCAGGATAAGGACCGGGATGACGAAGCCCAGCAGCGAGGTGAACTCGAACCCGAAGCTGATCACCGAGACCAGGGCGAGGACCGCGTAGACACCGCAGGCGATGACCAGGATCTGCCCGTTCTTGCCGCTCAGTGCCACGACGCCGCCCCAGATCATCAGCGCGGCGATCACGATCAGGCCGAGCGTGATGATGATCAGCAGGGTGCTGACGCCGCTCGCCGCGTTGCAGGCGGCGGAATCGGACGAGGTGATGTACTCGCTGTCACAGACCGAGCTGGTCGCCGAGCTGAGCACGCTGCCCGCGAACAACCCGATGGTGCCGAACAGAATTCCCAGACCACCCCAGACGAACGCCAGGACGGCAGCCGCCGTCACCATGCCGGGACGGGCCTTGACGCCCTGCTGTCCGTACGCGGGTTGTCCGTACGCCGGCTGCCCGTACGCGGGCTGGCCGTAGGCCGGCTGTGCGTACTGCTGCTGCGCGTACTGATCGGGACCGGGGTAGGGCGACTGCTGGTAGCTGGGGTGCTGGCCGGGGGGCGGGTAGCCGCCGGGCGCGCTCGCGGCAGGGTTGCCGCCGGTCGGGTACTGACCACCCGAACCGTAGGGATCGTTGGGATTTCCCGGGTAGCCGGACGGTGTGCTCATGGCGGTTCCGTTTCTGTTCGCCGCGCTGGTTCGACCCGGTGTCGATCCAGTGTTGGTGCGTCGGGTGCGATAGCTGGATCCACGTGTGAAGGAGGACGATATCGCCGCGGATCACCCTCAAGAACGTTTTGAAGCCGACTTGATACCGCCAGCGGTGTGAATCACCCGGCCGGGCACGGTTAGCATGGTCCGCCGGGCGGAATGCGCCCTGCGAGGATCGTCGTGCCAGCGCGCGGATCCACGCCCGATCGTGGTCGACACCGATCCCGCTCGGCAGATCTCGATCGTCACCGATCCTGATCGAAGCCCTGATCGACCCACCCATGGAGATGACCTGCCGTGCCCAAGCCCGTCGTGCTGATCGCCGAGCAGCTAGCCCAGTCCGCGATCGATGTGCTCGGTACCGAGTTCGAGATCCGGCATGTCGACGGCGCCGATCGGGGTGCGTTGCTGCCGGCACTCGCCGACGCCGATGCCATCCTGATCCGCTCGGCCACCACCATGGACGCCGAGGCATTGGCAGCAGCGCCGCTGCTCAAGGTGGTCGCCAGGGCCGGGATCGGGTTGGACAACGTCGACGTGCCAGCGGCCACCGCCCGCGGCGTCCTGGTGGTCAACGCCCCGCAGTCGAACATCATCACCGCCGCCGAACACGCCCTCGCCCTGTTGCTCGCAGTGGCCAGGAACATTCCGGCCGCCGACGCCTCCGTCAGGTCGGGGGATTGGAAGCGCAGTCAGTTCACCGGGGTCGAACTGGCGGACAAGACGGTCGGCGTTGTCGGGCTCGGCCGGATCGGTCAGCTCTTCGCCGCCCGGGTCGCCGCGTTCGGTACCACCGTCATCGCCTACGACCCCTACCTGCAGCCCGCCCGGGCCGCGGCCCTTGGTATCCGTCTCGTCGACCTACCGACCCTGCTGGCCGACGCGGACGTCATCTCCATCCACCTCCCGCGCACGCCGGAGACCCTCGGGCTGATCGGCGCGGCCGAACTCGCCGGCGTGAAGCCGGGAGTGCTCATCGTCAACGCCGCCCGCGGCGGGTTGATCGACGAGCAGGCGCTGGCCGACGCGCTGGCCGACGGCCGGGTGGCAGGTGCCGGGATCGACGTCTACGTCAAGGAACCGCTCGCCGCGGACAGCCCGCTGCGGACCGCACCCCACACGGTGCTCACCCCGCATCTCGGCGCGTCCACCGCGGAGGCGCAGGACAAGGCCGGCACCGCGGTCGCAAAGTCGGTGAAGCTCGCGCTGCGCGGCGATTTCGTGCCGGACGCGGTGAACGTGCAGGCCGCCGGGCCGGTGTCGGACGAGCTCCAGCCGTGGATCCCGCTGGTGTCCCGGCTCGGCACGATCCTGACGGCGGTCGCCGGCGGGGTGCCCAGCCAGGTGGTGGTCGAGGTGCGCGGCGACCTTGCCGCCCAGGACACCTCGATCCTGCAGTTGGCGGCGGTCCGCGGCATCTTCGGCGGGGTGATCACCGAGGCCGTCACCTTCGTCAACGCCCCGGCGCTCGCCGCCGAGCACGGGCTGACCCTCACCGGCACCTCCACCGAGGAGACCGGCGACTACCGGTCGTCGGTCAAACTGCGGGCGGCGATGGCCGATGGCGAGTCCCGGACGGTGTCCGGCACCCTTTCCGGCAGCAACCAGGTCGCCAAGTTGATCGAGATCAACAACCGGCACTTCGACCTGCGGGCCGAGGGCAACCTGCTGGTCGTTGCCTATGCCGACCGGCCGGGTGTGATGGGCACCGTCGGCGCCCTGCTCGGCCAGGAGCAGATCAACATCGAGGCCGCGCAGATCTCCCAGGAGCTGGACGGTCGCGCGTCGATCATGGTGCTGCGGGTTGACCGGGTACCTGACCAGGATCTGCTGGACCGCATCGGCGACGTCGTCGAGGCAAGCGCCATCCGGGGTATCGCGGCCACCTGATTGCGCGGCAAATGGACCAATGGGTGCCACCCCTGGCCCGTGATCATCGCCCGGACGGATACCCTGACCCGGGCTCGGCGTGCCTCACGCCCGCTCGCGACAAGCATCACCCGCTCGATCACACCCCTTGAACACCAGTCGGCGGCCCGGTCGGGCCAGCCCCCGCGGACAGCGCGGCAGAGAGGTCAACGATGAAGCTCGCGGTCATCCCCGGCGATGGCATCGGTCCCGAGGTGGTTGCGGAGGGCCTGAAGGTCCTGCGCGGCGTCGTCCCCGGCGTTTCCACCACCGAGTACGACCTCGGCGCCGCCCGCTGGCACCGGACCGGCGAACTGCTGCCCGATTCGGTGTTGCGCGAACTGCGCGATCACGACGCCATCCTGCTGGGCGCTGTGGGCGATCCCACGGTGCCCTCCGGCATCCTCGAGCGTGGTCTGCTGCTGCGCATCCGGTTCGAGCTGGACCACCACGTGAACCTGCGTCCGGCCCGGCTGTATCCCGGGGTTCCCGGCCCACTGGCCGGTGACAAGGCGATCGACCTGGTGGTGCTGCGGGAGGGGACAGAGGGCCCGTACGCCGGCAACGGCGGCCTGCTGCGCAAGGACACCGTGCACGAGATCGCCACCGAGGTTTCGCTGAACACCTACTTCGGCGTCGAGCGGGTGGTCCGGGACGCCTTCGAACGGGCGGCACGGCGGCCGCGCAAGCACCTGACTCTGGTGCACAAGACGAATGTGCTGGTGCACTCCGGGCAGCTGTGGAGCCGGGTGGTCGAAGAGGTCTCCATGGAGTACCCGGACGTGGCAGTCGCCTACTGCCACATGGACGCCGCGATGATCTTCCTGGTCACCGACCCTGGCCGGTTCGACGTCGTCGTCACCGACAACCTGTTCGGCGACATCTTCACCGACCTGGCCGCCGCCGTATCCGGTGGGATCGGGCTCGCGGCCTCGGGCAACCTGGACGTCTCGCGGACCAACCCCAGCATGTTCGAGCCGGTGCACGGCTCCGCCCCGGACATCGCCGGCACCGGAACCGCCGACCCCACCGCGACCGTGCTGTCGATCGCGCTGCTGCTCGATCATCTCGGGTTGCCGGAAGCCGCTCGACGGGTCGAGGCCGCGGTGGCCTTCGACCTGGCGACCCGACAGCCGGGATCGATCTCCAGGACGTCCGCGGTCGGCGACCGGCTGGCTGCCCTCGCCTCGAGCTGACATGACGATGACCTCAACGTCCCGGATGGATCTCCCCGACCTGGCCACCGCCGGCCGTTCGGTGGATCCGTCCGCCGCCCCGGCCCGGCGCGCCTCTCCGCTGGGAGACGCCTTCCACGTCTTCGACACCACGTTGCGGGACGGCGCCCAGCGGGAGGGCATCACCTACTCGGTGGCCGACAAGATCGCCGTCGCCACGCTGCTCGACGAGCTCGGGGTCGGGTTCATCGAAGGTGGCTGGCCGGGCGCGATGCCCAAGGACACCGAGTTCTTCGCCAGGGCACGCTCGGGGGAGCTGGCCCTGCGCACCGCTGCCCTGGTCGCCTTCGGCGCGACCCGCAAGGCCGGCGTCCGCGCGCAGGACGACCAGCAGGTCAAGGCACTTCTCGACTCCGGCGCCCAGGTGATCACGCTGGTGGCCAAGTCCGACGTCCGGCACGTGGAGCGCGCGCTGCGGACCACCCTGGAAGAGAACCTGGCCATGGTCTCGGACACGGTGCGGCTGCTGGTGGACAACGGCCGCCGGGTGTTCCTGGACTGCGAGCACTTCTTCGATGGGTACCTGTTCGACCGCGACTACGGCCTGCGGGTGCAGGAGGCCGCCGTCACCGCCGGCGCCGATGTCGTCGTGATGTGTGACACCAACGGCGGCATGCTGCCGATGTCCGTCGAACGGATCGTCGGCGAGGTCAGGGACCGCACCGGATTCCGGCTCGGCATCCACTGTCAGGACGACACCAGCTGCGCCGTGGCGAACACCGTCGCCGCCGTCCAGGCCGGTGCCACCCATGTGCAGTGCACGGCCAACGGCTACGGCGAGCGGGCCGGGAACGCCGACCTGTTCGCGGTGGTCGGCAACCTGATGACGAAAATGGGTCTGCCGGTACTGCCCGAGGGCGCCCTGGTCGACATGATGCGGGTCTCGCATGCCCTTGCCGAGCTGGCGAACATCGCGCCCAACACCCACCAGGCGTACGTCGGCTCGTCGGCGTTCTCGCACAAGGCCGGCCTGCATGCCTCGGCGATCAAGGTCGACCCGGACCTCTACAACCATCTCGATCCGACCCGGGTGGGCAACGACATGCACATCCTGATCACCGAGATGGCGGGTCGGGCGTCTGTCGAGCTCAAGGCGCGGGAGCTGGGGGTCGACCTGTCCGGCCGTCCCGAGGCCGTCGGCCGGATCGTCGACACGGTCAAGTCGCGGGAGGCTGGTGGCTGGTCCTACGAGGCCGCCGACGCCTCCTTCGAACTGCTGATCCGGGACGAATTGGCTGCCGACCACCCGGAGGAGGCGGCGCCCAAGGCGTTCCAGCTCGAGTCGTACCGGGTGATCGTGGAGAAGACGGGATCGCCCGTTCCGACAGTGACATCCGAGGCCACGGTGAAGGTGCACGTCGGCGGCAGGCGAATCATCGCCACCGCCGAGGGCAACGGTCCGGTCAATGCGCTGGACTCCGCGCTGCGCAGCGCGGTCGCCGAGGAGTTCCCAGAGTTCAACCAGGTCGAGCTGGTGGACTACAAGGTGCGGATCCTGGCCGGATCCGCCGGCACCGACTCCATCACCCGGGTGCTGGTCTCCTCCGCCCGCGGCGCCCAGGAGTGGACCACCGTCGGTGTGCACGCCAACGTCGTCGAGGCCTCCTGGCAGGCGCTGGTGGATGCGCTGGTCTACGCCTTGCAGCCCACCTCGCCGGACGCGCCGGAAGCTGTATCCGGGCGAGAACTGCCGGTCTGACGGTCAGCCCGCCCGCAGGTCCACAGGACCGACATTCGAACCGCTGCATGAGGAAAGGGAACCGACAATGCGTCTGGCCCGGATCGCCCACCCCGACGGAGTCGCGTTCGTCACCGTCGACGGCCCCGACGGCGCCGAGACGGTGCGGGAGATCCAGGACCATCCCTTCGGCACCCCGACCTTCACCGGCCGTTCCTGGCCGTTGGCCGACAGTCGCCTGCTGGCGCCGATCCTGCCGTCGAAGGTGGTCGCGATCGGCCGGAACTACGCCGATCACGCCGCCGAGTTGGGCAACGCCGTCCCCACCTCGCCGATCATCTTCATCAAGCCGTCGACCTCGGTGATCGGGCCCGGGGCCGCGATCCAACTGCCGGCGTCCTCCGAGCGGGTCGATTTCGAGGGCGAACTCGCCGTGGTGATCGGCCGACCGTGCCGAGATGTGAAGGCCGAGAACGCGTCGTCGGTGATCCTCGGCTACACCGTCGGCAATGACGTCACCGCCCGCGACCAGCAGCGCGCCGATGTGCAGTTCACCAGGGGCAAGGGATACGACACGTTCTGCCCGCTCGGGCCGTGGATCGAAACCGAGCTCGACCCCGCGGATCTGTGGGTGCGCACCGAACTCGATGGCGAGATCGCGCAGGACGGCCGCACCTCGGACATGGTGTTCACCGTCGGGGAGATCGTGGAGTTCGTCTCCGGGATCATGACCCTGCTGCCCGGAGACGTGCTGCTCACCGGCACCCCGGCCGGCGTCGGTCCGATGGTCGTCGGCCAGACAGTGTCGGTCACCGTCGAAGGCATCGGCACCCTGACCAACCCCGCCACCGCCCGCCGCTGACCCGGTCTCGCCGTTATCGCCTTCAAAGGTCACGCTCGCCCACCACTCACACCGCTGTTGATCAACCACTTGCGGTCGCGTTTTTCGCCGCGAAGGGTGCCGTCGTGGTTGATCAACAGGGGGATTTGGAGGGGCGGGCGTGGGAATTCGGCGGGTCAGGCCGGCGGCGCGGTGTCGCGCCGGCGGTTCGTGAAGGGACAGGTCTGCACCGTCGCCGCGCGGATCCGCAGCGCATCGGGCAGCCGTCGAGATTCAGTGCAGTGAAGGACATTCGCAGCAGCACGGCGACGTCCTGGCCGGGCAGCTGCGGAACCCCATCGCAGGCGGCGCTGAGCACCTCCATCCCCGCGATGTCGTGCGGCTCGAGCCAGAGCTGGCCGACCGCCGCCGGACCGGATTCGACGGCGGCAACCCGCGGAATAGGGTGGTCGTGCCATGACAGAGACTGCTGACGCCCATCGCCCCACCGCAGATCGGCCCGTCCGGGCCCGCTTCTGCCCTTCCCCCACCGGCACACCGCATGTCGGACTGGCCCGCACGGCGCTGTTCAACTGGGCGTTCGCCCGGCACCACGGCGGCACCTTCGTCTTCCGGATCGAGGACACCGACGCGGCCCGCGATTCCGAGGAGTCGTACGCGGCCATCATCGAGGCGATGACCTGGCTCGGGCTGGACTGGGACGAGGGGCCGAACGTCGGCGGACCGCACGCGCCCTACCGGCAGAGCCTGCGCGGCGAGATCTACCGCGAGGTGGCGGCCGAACTGCTGGCGGCGGGGCACCTCTACGAGTCGTACTCGACGAACGAGGACGTCACGGCCAGGCACCTTGCGGCCGGCCGGGACCCCAAGCTCGGGTACGACAACTACGACCGCACCCCGGATCCTGTGCTGATCGAGTCAGCCGTCGCGGCCGGTCGACGGCCGGTGCTCCGGCTCCGGGTGCCCGATCGGGACATCACCTTCGACGACATCGTCCGGGGACCGATCACCTTCCCAACCGGCAGCGTGCCGGACCCGGTGTTGGTGCGGGGGACAGGGGATGCGCTCTACACACTGGTCAACCCGGTCGACGACGCGTTGATGGGCATCACCCACGTGTTGCGCGGCGAGGACCTGCTGCCCTCCACGCCGCGGCAGATCGCGCTGTACGAGGCGCTGATCGCGATCGGCCGGGCCGAGGTCGTCCCGCAGTTCGGCCACCTGCCGTTCGTCACCGGCGAGGGCAACCGCAAGCTCTCCAAGCGGGACCCGCAATCGAACCTGTTCCAGTACCGCGACGACGGTTTCATCACCGAGGGGATGGTCAACTACCTCGCCCTGCTCGGCTGGTCGATCGGTGACGACCGGGACATCTTCAGCCCGGCGGAGCTGGTCGCCGCCTTCGACGGTGCGCGGATCTCGGGCAATCCCGCCCGGTTCGACCGGCGGAAGGCCGAGTCGATCAACGGGGTCCATCTTCGGATGTTGAGCGCCGACGATTTCGCGGCTCGGCTGATCGACTATCTCGTCGCTCGTGGCGATCTGCCGGCCGAACCCAGCACGGAGCAGACCGAACTGGTCACCGCTGCCGCGCCACTGGTGCAGGAACGGTCCGCGTTGCTCTCGGAGGCGGCGACGATGATCGGGTTCCTGCTGGTCGCGAACGAGGATTTCGCGGTCGAGCCGGCTGCTGCCGGCAAGGTGCTGACGGCGGCGTCCCGGCCGGTGCTGGAGGCCACGATCGCGACCATCGAGGGGCTGCCCGACTTTGCGGCGGCCTCCCTGGAGCCGGCGCTGAAGGCAGCGCTCGTCGACGACCTCGGTCTCAAGCCCAAGCTGGCCTTCGCGCCGGTGCGGGTCGCCGTGACCGGCCGGACGATCTCACCGCCGCTCTACGAATCGCTCGAACTGGTCGGCCGGGACGCGACACTGGCGCGGTTGCGGGCTGCGCTCGATCTGGTGGGTGCCGCGAGCAGTGCCTGAGTTCTCTCGGCAGGCGCCGCGCACGGTGCCGTTCGACGCGGGGCTGTTCGACGCGGTGCTGTTCGACGTCGATGACACCTTGGTGGACTTCGCCGGGGCTGCCCGGCTCGCGCTGCTCGACGTGGTCCGGGAGCACCTCGCGGACCTGCCGGGCGGCCCGGACGAGGGACCGGCAGGACTGGTCGGCGCCGCGGACCGCGCCTGGGACCAGGTCTCGGAGACCGAGTACCGCCGGTTCACCGACGGCGAAGTCGATTTCGAGCAGATGCGGATCAACCGGATGGCGGCCTTCCTGCGCACCATCGGCCGGCCGGGGGCGGATCGGCTGAGTCATGAGCTGCTGGAGGACCACCGCAACAGCGCGATCTTCGGCCACTTCCGGGTCTTCGATGACGTGCCGGCCTGCCTGGATCGACTGCACCGGGCCGGGGTGACGGTGCGGGTGCTCTCGAACAGCGACGGCGCCTATCAGCGGGCCAAGCTGACCGCGGTCGGACTCGGTGATCTCGGCGACAGCGGCTTCTATTCCGGTGAGCTCGGCGTCGCGAAACCGGACCCGCGGATCTTCCGGGCAGCTGCCGAAGCGCTCGGCCTGCCGACCGACCGGATCACCTATGTCGGGGACCGCTGGGACGTCGATGTGCTGGGCTCGGCCGCGGCGGGAATGCGTCCGGTCTGGTTGAACCGGACCGCGCAGTCCCGTCGGCCGGACTCGAAAGATGCCGCCGTACCGGCGCTCGAGATCGGCTCGCTGGACGAACTGGACATCGAACCGTGATCGGCGTTGGATTTCGGGTAGGGCTGCGCGGCAGGTAGTATCGTTCCTCGGCGCCGCCCTGAATCGAGTTACTCAGGGTGACATTGGGGTATGGTGTAATTGGCAACACTAGGGATTCTGATTCCCTCATTCTAGGTTCGAGTCCTAGTACCCCAGCCAGATGACGACGCGATCGGTCCTGAGCTGTGCGGCCGATCGTGTAACATCTGCAAGCGGACTTTGGCACGAGAGTGCCGAAGTCCAGAGTGTTTCTGTGGCACGTTTGCGTGACACAGGGTTTCTGCGTCAACTGTTTCTGTGTCAACTGTTTCTAGGGCCCCGTCGTCTAGCGGCCTAGGACGCCGCCCTCTCACGGCGGTAGCGAGGGTTCGAATCCCTTCGGGGCTACAGCAGGATCATCCCGGCAGCGCAACGGCGCGCTCCGGGATTTTCTTGTCTTCGGGCAAGGCCCTGGGTGTGCGGCTTCACAGCCGCGCGGTGAGGGCGTCGGCGGCCTCCACCAGATCGCCTGCCCACCGTGCGCCTGGCCGGCGGCCGATCCGCTCGACCGGGCCGGACACCGAGACAGCGGCGATCACCGCGCCCTTCGGGTTGCGCACCGGCGCCGACACCGACGCGACCCCCGGCTCCCGCTCCGCCACCGACTGCGCCCAGCCCCGCCGGCGCACCTCGGCCAGCGTGCGTTCGGAGAAGGCCGATTCGGCCAGCACCGCACGCTGGGTCGAGGGGTCGGCCCACGCCGTGAGCACCTTCGCGCCCGACCCGGCGTTCATCGGGAGTCGGGATCCGAGCTGCACGGTGTCCCGCAGCCCTGACGGCGGCTCGGCCACCGCGATGCAGATTCTGGACAGCCCGTCGGGCCGGTAGACCTGCACGCTCTCGCCGGTGCGGTCGCGCAGTCGCGGCAGCACATCGGCGGAGGCCGCGATCAGCGGGTCGGGGGCACCGGCAGCCAACACAGCCAGCATCGGACCGGGGCACCAGCGGCCGTTGGCGTCCCTGGCCAGCAGTCCGTGCACCTCCAGGCCCACGGCCAACCGGTGCGCGGTGGCCCGGGGTAGCCCGGTGGTGGCACACAGATCTGCCAGTCCGGTCGGTGCGGCACTGGTTGCGCGCAGCACCTCGACCGCTTTGTCCAAGACGCCGATGCCGCTAGACTTTCCCATGGAGCGATACTAGATTCTCGCATGCTGAGATGTCCACGACGCCGGGCCGCCGCTCGTCGGGTCGTGGTGAAAGACCCGAGAGTCCGCCGGATCGAGCGGGCACAGCACTGGAAGAGGAAGGTCGGCCATGGGGCAGACGCTCGCCGAGAAGGTTTGGGACGCACACGTCGTGCACGCCGCGGAGGGTGAGCCCGACCTGCTGTACATCGATCTGCACCTGGTGCACGAGGTGACCAGCCCGCAGGCCTTCGAGGGGCTGCGGCTGGCCGGCCGGCCGGTCCGCCGTCCCGACCTGACCCTGGCCACCGAAGATCACAACGTGCCGACCGAGTTCGGCGGTGGATCGATGCCGCGCGGACCGTTCATCGGCAGCAATCTGTTGATCAAGGACCCGATCTCGCGCCTGCAGGTGGACACCCTGCGGTCCAACTGCGAGGAGTTCGGCGTCCCGCTGTACCCGATGGGCGATCTGGAACAGGGCATCGTGCACGTCGTCGGCCCGCAGTTGGGGTTGACCCAACCGGGCATGACGATCGTCTGCGGCGATTCGCACACCTCCACCCACGGCGCCTTCGGGGCGCTGGCGTTCGGTATCGGCACCAGTGAGGTCGAGCACGTGCTCGCCACCCAGACGCTGCCGCTCAAGCCGTTCAAGACGATGGCGATCACGGTGGAGGGCACGCTCTCTGCTGGCGTCACGGCCAAGGACATCGTGCTGGCGGTGATTGCGAAGATCGGCACCGGCGGCGGCCAGGGTTATGTCCTGGAATACCGCGGCGCCGCGATCAGGGCGTTGTCGATGGAAGGCCGGATGACGATCTGCAACATGTCCATCGAGGCCGGTGCCCGGGCCGGGATGATCGCCCCCGACGAGACGACGTTTGCGTTCGTCAAGGGTCGCGATCACGCTCCGCAGGGCGAGCAGTGGGATGCCGCAGTGGAGTACTGGTCGTCGCTGGTCACCGACGACGACGCGGTTTTCGATGCCGAGGTGATCATCGACGCCGACGCGCTGACGCCGTTCGTCACCTGGGGGACGAACCCGGGACAAGGGCTTCCGTTGTCGGCGAGCGTTCCGGATCCCGAGCAGATCACCGACGACAACGAGCGCAGTGCCGCCGAGCGGGCCTTGGAGTACATGGGTCTGACCGCGAACACCCCGTTGCGTGAGATCCACATCGACACCGTCTTTCTCGGGTCGTGCACCAACGGACGGATCGAGGATCTGCGGGCAGCGGCCGACATCCTGCGCGGACGTCAGATCGACCCGACGCTGCGGATGCTGGTCGTTCCCGGTTCGATGCGGGTGAAGGCGCAGGCCGAAGAGGAAGGCCTGGATGCGGTTTTCACCGCGGCGGGTGCGGAGTGGCGCAGCGCCGGATGCTCGATGTGCCTCGGCATGAACCCGGACCAGCTCGCTCCCGGCGAGCGGAGCGCGTCGACCTCGAACCGGAACTTCGAGGGTCGGCAGGGCAAGGGCGGCCGCACCCATCTGGTGTCGCCGTTGGTCGCTGCCGCCACCGCGGTGCGTGGAACCCTTTCCTCCCCGGCCGATCTCGAGCCGGTTCCGGCGCTGGCCGGAGCATCAGTCTGACTGTTCCGTTAGAACGTCGCGGATCCGCTGGGGTCCGCCGGTCGGCAGCCCGGCCGACCTGCTCGGCCAGAATCGCCCACGAAGCCAGGAGAGAGAAACGATGGACGCTTTCCACACCCACACCGGGGTCGGCATTCCGCTGCGCCGCAGCAACGTCGACACCGACCAGATCATCCCGGCGGTGTATCTGAAGCGCATCGCCCGAACCGGTTTCGAGGACGGCCTGTTCTCGGCCTGGCGTAACGACCCGACATTCGTGCTGAATCACCCGGCCTTCTCGGCCGGCTCCGTGCTGGTCGCCGGCGCCGACTTCGGTACCGGATCCTCGCGGGAGCACGCGGTCTGGGCTCTGATGGATTACGGGATCAAGGTGGTGATCTCGCCGCGTTTCGCCGACATCTTCCGGGGGAATTCCGGCAAGGGCGGTCTGGTTGCGGCCCAGGTGACCCAGGACGATGTCGAGCTGCTGTGGAAGCTGCTGGAGAACGAGCCGGGCACCGAGGTGACGGTCGACCTAGAGCAGCAAACGATCTCGGCGAGGGCCCTGGTGATCGGTTTTCAGATCGATCCCTACATCCGCTGGCGGTTGCTCGAGGGCTGGGACGACATCTCTTTGACCCTGCGGCACGCCGACGAAATCGACGAATTTGAAGGTCATCGCCCGGCGTTCGCGCCGACCACCCGCTGACCTCCTGCTTACCGCAGGTCGCGTCGGTTTAGCATTTGATACCTTCTGTCACACAACAGTTCTCATCCGTCAGCGGAGCCGAGGGAGGCGCTCCGAGAAGCCTTTCCGGGGCCCGGGATCGGGCTCGATCGGCGGTGAGAACCGTTAGAACACACTGACTCCTGCGCGTGGCGGGCTGGCGCTCCGACGATTTTGCGCCTACCGTTTGCGACCAATCGGCCCCCACCTGCCGTGGGCCGGAGAGTCCTGGGAGGGACAGTGAACAAGACCGATCTGATCAACCAGCTCGCCGAGCGGTTGGACGGGGACAAGAAGGCCGCGCAGGCCGCGGTCGAGGGCTTCATCGATCTGGTCCAACGCGAGGTGCAAAAGGGCCGGAACGTCTCCATCTCCGGTTTCGGTGTGTTCGAAAAGCGTGCCCGCGCCGCTCGAACCGCTCGCAACCCGCGCACCGGCGAAGCCGTCAAGGTGAAGAAGACCACGGTGCCCGCGTTCCGGCCGGGCAAGTACTTCAAGGACGTCATCGCCGGTTCGGTGAAGCTGCCGAAGCCGACCGGCAAGCCGACCAGCGCTCGTGCGGCGGCCGCCGCCGCAAAGGCCGGCCCGACGACGGCCGCGAAGGCGACGACCACCCGGGCCCCGCGCGCGGCAGCAGCCGCTCCGAAGGCCGCCGCGACCACCCGTACCCGTGCCGCTGCCAAACCCGCTGCAGCAGCGGCAGCCCCGACCCGGACCCGGGCCGCCGCGAAGACCGCGGCTGCCGCACCGGCAAAGGCGACCACTGCCAGGGCGCCCCGGGCGACCGCTGTCAAGGCCGCCCCGGCCGCCAAGGCCGCACCGAAGGCCGCCGCGGCCAAGCCGGCCACTCGTCGGACTCCGGCGGCCAAGGCGAAGTAGCAGCAACAGCTCCAGGTTTCAAGGTCCGGTGGGTCGTTCTCGCGAGCGACCCACCGGACCTGCTTCTGTTTCTGCCGCTGCGCGGACCCCGATGTCATGGCGCCGCCCCCTGAGACCTTGACTCAGCGCTTGATCGGGGTGACCGTGACGGTGTTGTCGCCGTTGGTGACGTAGATGGTGTCGTGTGCGTGGTCAACGGCGACGTCCAGGGGCGCGCGACCGACATTGAGCTTCTTCTCGGCAGCACAGCCGGTCGATCGGGTGGCATTGCAGGTACGAATATCGAGGACCGTCAGGCTCGTGTCCTCGATGTTGCTGACGAAGACGGTCCCGCTTTGGGAGTCGATACCCATTCCCTTCGACCCGAAGCCGGCCGGCGCAGTCCGCGGGGTCTGTCCGCAGCTCGAGCTGTCGGTGCCGTTGCACATGGCTCCGTTGATGATCGACACCATCCCGGGGTATTCGCCATCGAAGAGGTCGGCGGTGTAGACGGTTTCGGTGCGCGGGTCGACGGCGATCCCGGATGGGTTCGCGTCTGCGATTTGACCGGTGGAACTGATGCCGACGTGTATGGCGGTCGGGTCCTGCGCACATCCGCTGTGGTCCAGCGCATCACAGGCTGAGGTGTCGATCATGAAGACGGAATTCCCCAGATAACCCGGGTAGCCGGGGTCGTAGTAGTTGGTGACATAGAGAGTGTGGGTCCTGGGGTTGGCCGCCAAGTCCAAGCTGGAATACCCGTGGGGGCCCGCAAGACCGACGCTCACCATGGCGGGTGTCTGCTGGCATCCACCTATTTCGCGGGCGTTGCAGGTTGCGGTGTCGAAGACTGCCACGGCGTCGGATCCGGCGGGTTCGACAACGGCGACGTAGAGGGTGTGGGCGGGTTGGTCCAAGGACAGGTGGACCGGAGCTCCGGTCGGCACGTGCAGCGCTGGAAGGGCTGTGCAACCGTCCGCCCGCCTGCTGTTGCACGTGCGGGGATTGATCATCGTGACAGTGCCGTCCCCGGCGTTGGCCACGTACACGGTGCCGCGAGACCGGTCGACAGCGACGTCGGCGGGACCCGCGCCGACGGTTGCCGTCAACGGCACCGATGCGCACCCCGCCGGTCGGTGGGCGTTGCAGGATCGGGTGTCGATCATCGCGACGGTGGCATCGCCCGAGGTGACATAGGCCGTGTGCACGGTCGGGTCGACGGCGATGCCATGAGGTTGGGAAACGGCGACGGCTGGTGGTCGGGGTCGGCATCCGACGGCCGTGTCGGCGTTGCAGCGGTCGGCGGCAATGACCGAGACGGTGTTGTCGACTTCATTGGCGATGTACAGGGTGTGGGTGGTCGAATTGACGGCAAAGCCCTCCGGGTCGCTGCCCGTGTGAATGGTCGGCGGGTCCAGATCCGCGCAGGCGACCTTGTTCTGTCCGTTGCAGACACGCATGTCGACGACGGACAAGGTGTCGTCCTTCTGGTTGGCCACGTAGAGAGTGCGGCGCGCAGCGTCGACGGCGACCCAGAGGGTGTTCTCGAAGGGCTGCGGGGGACTGACGGTGATCGTTCCTGGCACCTGGGTGGCGCAGCCGGTCAGGTCGCCGGCCCGACAGGTGTTGCCGTCGAGGACCGAGACGGTGTTGTCGAAGTTGGCCGTGTACACGGTGTTGGTCGCCGGGTCGACCTTGGCGACGCTGACGAAGGCCGGCCCGGCCGAGAGGGTGCCTACCGTCCCGCAGCCGGATTGCACTGTGGCGTTGCAGGTGTCGGTGTCGAATACCCCGACGCCGTTGTCCTGGGCCACGTATGCCGTGTGGGTTTGATCGTTGAGGTCGAATGCGGCCGGACCCGGCCCGACCGAAGCGGTGGCCGGAACGTGCTCGGCGCAACCGGCTAGGTCCGTGCCGTTGCAGGTCGACATGTCGATCATCGAAATGGTGTTCTGATCGAAATCCGGTCCGGGATTTCCCACGTACAGGGTGTGATGGACGGCATCGGCGTAGACACCGAACGGCGCAGGACCGACCGGCATCGTCGCAGGCGCCTGCGCACAGCCCGACCTCACCCTGGAGTTACAGGTTGCCCCGTTGAACGCCGAGACCGTGTTGTCTCCCGAATTAGTGACGTACACCGTGTTCGTCGGTTGATCCACCGCGATGCTGGACGGCAGGTTCCCCACTGTGACGGTCGGCCACGGCCCGCGACACCCGGACACATCGGTCGCTCGACAGCGACGTCCATCGATCACCGACACGGTGTTCCCGCCGGCATTGGCGCCGTTCATGTTGTTGCCGTTGGCAACGTAGATGGTGTTGGTCTCCTCGTTCACGGCAACCGCAGACGGCCCCTTCTGCACCGGCGTCACTCCAACCGACGCCGCACCGAACTCCCACGACTGGTCGACTCCCCCGACCGACCTCGATGTCTGAGCACTCGACAGGGAGTCCATCGGTGCGGCGGCTGCCGGCAGGCCCGTGCTCAACGACGCGGCAGCGACCGTCGCCATCGTCGCCAGGGCCAGTCTCTGCCGCCACTGCCCCCGGACAAGCACAGGCGGGCGGTCAGCCGGTGGGTGCGGCCTGAGGCGGGAGCGATCCGGGTCAGATGATGGCTGATCGCTGAGAATGGGACAGGGCCTGATCGTCGACGCCGGCGCTGTGGGAATCGGCGCTGTGGGAGGAATGTGGCGTGATCGCATTCTGGGCATGGGCTCGCGGCTTTCGATCGTCGATCACCGGGGACAGTGGGTATCGGGCAGGCTGTTCGAGGACCAAGCGGAGGCCCCGGAGGACGGTGCGGTTCTCCTCCTGCGTTCTGGACGCGACCCGGATGAATCTGCTGCCGTCGAGCCCCCGTTTGTCGGCACAGTCCCGGACGTAGATGCCGTGGCGGACAAGGAGCGCACCGACGACCTCGGCCGCGGACCGGTCGAGTTCGAGGAGCGCGAAGTTCGCCCGGCTCGGATAGCTCTTGATGGTCGGCAGGTCGTGGAACCCGGCGAACAGGGCCCGGGTCTCGCGGACGTATCGACGTCTCGCACGCTCGTAGTCCGCCTGGAACTCAGGGTCGCCGAGCAGGCCGCAGAACCATTCGGCGAACGCGTTGAGGTTCCACAGTGCGCTGCGCTGCAGGCTTTCGGCACGGTCGGGGGACATCACCGCATAGCCGAGGCGTAGTCCCGCGATGCCGTGACTCTTGCTCAGGCTGTTGACCACGATCAGGTGCGGCAAGGCCGGGACCAGCGGGGCCAGGGACGTCGGTGGGCCCTCGTCGGCGAAGTGGCCGAAGCTTTCGTCGACGATGATCTGGTCGACCCTGTGATGCACCCGCTGTACGAAGTCGACGAGCTCGGCATGCGGGACGTGCCCGCCGTCGGGGTTGTTGGGATTGATGATGACGACGGTGTCCGGAGAATGCCGCCTGACCATCGCTTCGAGCCGGTCCAGGTCGAGCCGGAAGTTCTCGCTCGCCTCCAATTGCAGCGTCATCACCGGGCCGGACGCGAACTCGTGATAGGCCGAAAACGTCGGCAGGCTCAGCAACAGCGACCCACTACGGGCGAGCAGGGCCGCGATGACCTCGCTGGCACCGTTGGCCACGCACAGGTACCCGGCCGGCACACCGATCTGCGGTGCAAGGGTTCTGGCGATCACCGAGGCCTGGGACGGGTAATGCTCGACCATCCGCGTGAGTTGTGGGACCGCAAGGGTCTGCAGGCGATTGAGCACCTCGGTCGTGGCGTACGGATTGGCGAGGAAGCAGGCATCGATCTCCACCAGGCCCGGCATCGCCGCTTCCACCTGTCCCACGCTCGGTGCGTGCGAACCGGAGTCGGTTCGCAATCGTTCGAGCGTGCGGACGATCTCTGGCTCAGTCCTGGATGAGGCGGATCCGGTCCGACGCTGTTGTTGCGGGGCGCCACATGTCGGGAATGCGTGACAATGCAGTGAGCGCGGTCCGCGGCACATCTTGCACTGACAACGGCAGAACGGTGCGGGCATGATGCGACCTTCCCTCGGAGTTTCATCTCACGGGCAGATGTTCGCCGCTGGGCGCGAGATACACCGTGTGCTCATCTCCCATCGATCTCGCCGGTCGCACCACCCGACCCGACGGCCGTCCCCTGGTCCGGGGCGTCCTGTCGATGCCCCACTCTGCGGGCAGCATGCAGGGCGCACAGGAAGAGCACGAAGGCATTGATCCCGTGCAGCGGGCCAAGTCCCACGATGCTGTGACTGGCGAATCCCAGCAGCACCTGGAGCGCGACCAGGCCGAGGACGATGGCCGCCCAGGTGACTGCGCCGCGGACCGATCTGGTGAAGAACGACACCACGAGGAAGGCGATGCAGAGAATCGGCAGGTACAGGACGCCGTTGGTGCCGTGCATCTCGTATCCCGCGGACCCGACGAAGCTCAGATTGCCGCTCTGGAACGATGCCAGGTCGGCAACGCCGCCGCTGTCGATGAAGGCACTGAAACCGAAAACGGCAAAGGCGATGACCGCAGCTTGGACGACGACTCCCGCCGCGATCACGTAGGCGAGGATGCGGTAGGCGTTCGTCATGATGGCGCTCCTTGGGGACGCGTGAATGGACTTGCCGAAGGGTGATCCATCCGCAGCCGCGCGCGCTTCTGTGCCGGCACGGAATTCGCACTCCGTACTGGCACCGATGCCGCGGGCTTGTCACCCGTCCTACGGTTGAGAAATGGCATGGCCGCGAGGCGTCTCGATCGCCTGCATGGTGCTGGCGATGGCCGCTGTGTCCGCTGTGATCGTCCTCGTCGAGGTCGGCGCACCGACGGATCCGGCACCGTGGTGGTTCGTTGCACAACTCGTAGTCTGCATACCCGCGTTGGTCCTCGGGTTGTTGATCAGTTTGCAACCATCCGGCGCCGTGGTGGGCGTGTTGCTCTCCTTCGCCGGGTTGGTGCCCGCGCTGCTGGGTCTGGTCGACGTGCTCGGCGTCGTCGCAGAGAACAACCCCGCTCTCGGCGAGGCGGCAGCCTCGGTTCGTCAGGCGACTTCAGGTGCGTGGATGCTGTTGTTCCTGCCATTCGCGTTGCTGTTGCTGGTCTTTCCCGACGGTCGCCTCGTTTCCCGACGCTGGCGGGTGGTCGCAGTCGGGCTGCCGATGGTGGTCGCAGGTTTCTGCCTGCTGGGTGCGTTCAGTCCCGGTGCGGCTGATGAAGACCCGGTGGGCGTGGTAGCCGTCGTGGCATTCACCCTGCTGCCGGTGTTTCTCGTGATGTTGGCCGCCTGTGCCGGGAGCACAGTGATCAGGTATCGCGCCGCCGGCGGGAAGGTGCGGATTCAGCTCCGCTGGCTGGCGCTGTCCGGCGCCATCATTCCGCTGACTTTGCTGATCGGCTGGGCAGGCGACCTGCTTTTCGGCGAAACGGACGCCGTGATCATCGGAATCCTGGCGTCGTACGTCGCCATCCCCGCCGCCGTGGCGGTCGCGATGTTCAAGCACGACCTGTACGACGTCGATCGGGCCATCATGGCCACCGCCGCGAACCTGCTGATCGTGGGCGGGATTCTCGTCGTCGTCGCGGCCACCTCCGCCGTGGCCGGTCTCGTCGCCGGCAACGCATCGATCGTCATCGCTGTGGTGGTTACCGCCATCACCGCGATGGCCCTTGGACCCACCCGACGTGCTGCGGAACGCTGGGTCGGTCGACATCTCTACCCCGCCCGAGATCGCTCGCTGCGTGCCATCGACGACCTGTTGGGTCGGGTGCATGCCGGCCAGGCTCCACCGGAAGATCTGCAGGCTGTGCTCAGGGTGGCACTGCGTGACTCGGGTCTGCAGATCGGCTACCGACTGCCGGGTAGCCGGCAATGGTGCGAGATCGACGGCACGCAGGTCGTGCAGCGGACGAATGCAGCTCCGATCCGGATGTCCGGCCGGGAGATCGGCCTGATCGTCCCTTCGGATCGGACGGCCGACCGGCCCGCTGCCGATATCGCCTCGGCGGCAGCCCTGCTGGCCGAAATGGTGCGCCTCAGGTTGGAGCTGGCGTCGGCACTCAAGGAGGTCGCGGGGAGTCGGGAACGGTTGCTGCGGGCCAGCTACTCCGAGCGTCGCCGGCTGGAACAGGACCTGCATGACGGTGCGCAACAACGCCTGGTGTCGTTGGGCATGGCCCTTCGACTGCTGCAACGCCATCTCGACGATCCGGTGTCGACGGTGTCCGGGATGCTCGATGCCGCGGTCGCGGAGATCGGTACTGCTGTCGCAGAACTGCGGCAGATCGCGCACGGTTTGCGTCCGAGCAGCCTGGATGACGGCCTCGAGGCCGCATTGACCAACCTCAGTCGTAGTTCGGCAATTCCCATCGAGCTGGACATCGACGTGGGGGCACTTCCAGATCTGGTGAGCACCACGGCGTATTTCGTTGCGAACGAGGCGGTCGCGAATGCGGTCAAGCATTCGGAAGCCGTCAAGGTGGCGGTGTGTGTGCAGGCAGTCGACGGGTCGGTCAACGTGACCATCAGCGACGACGGTCTCGGTGGTGCGACGCTGCGCCCCGGCTCCGGCCTGGCCGGTCTGGTGGACAGAGTGAGCGCAGTGGGTGGTGGGCTGCGGGTGGCCAGTCCCATCGGCGGAGGCACGGTCGTCGAGGCGGTGATCCCGTGCGGATCGTGATCGGCGAGGACTCGGTGCTGTTCCGTGAGGGTCTCGCGCGACTACTCGAAGACCACGGGCTCGCCGTCGTCGCGACCGCCGGCGATGCCTCAGGTGCGTTGGAGGCGATCCGCCTGCACCGGCCGGACCTGGCGATCTTGGATGTCCGGATGCCTCCCGACCTTGCCGACGACGGTGCTCGAGCCGCGGGGGTGGCCCGCTCCGAGTTCCCGGACCTCGGCATCGTCCTGCTGTCCCAGCACGTGGAAACGCGACACTCGGTCGACCTGGTGGGCGGTGGCGGCTTCGGATACCTGCTCAAGGATCGAGTGCTCGATGTCGACGACTTCATCGCCGCACTGCGCCGGGTGGCGGCGGGCGGCTCGGCCCTCGATCCCGAGGTGGTGGCGAGATTGCTCGTCGTCCGGCGCCGCGATTCGCCGCTGACCCTGCTGACCGCGCGGGAGACGGAGGTGCTCGGACTGATGGCCGAGGGCAGGACCAACGCCGGGATCTCGAGCCGTCTGTGGTTGACCGAGCGAACCGTCGAGACCCATGTCAGCAGCATCATGGCCAAGCTGAACCTGCCGGCAGACGCCCATGACCACCGCCGGGTGCTCGCGGTGCTGGCCTACCTCAACAGCCGTGCGACGGCGTTCTGACCGTGCCAGGCCCGCAGCACACCGCTCAGACCACCGGGGCCGGGTACGAGTCGGCCTGCACCAACCGTCGACCGTCGAAGGACAGGTACCAGTAAGCGGATTTCGGCGTGCTGACCTCGCCGATCGGGACATCCGATCGCCCGGCCAGTGACTTGACGACGCCGGGGATCACCCCACCCTGGCTGGACACCACGGCGGCCCCGCCTTCGGGTTCACCCGCTGCGATCTCGACCAGCCGACGCCGGGCCCCCGCCGGATCGTCCCGGTACGCGTCCTCGGCGAGCACCGGCTCGATGATGACCTCCTGCCCCAGCGCGGACGCCAACGGTGCAACCGTCGCTCGGCACCGCTCCAGCGGAGCACTGTGCACGGCGGACGGCGCGAACACCTGCAGTTCGTTCACCAGGGCCTCGGATTGCCGTCGCCCCTTGGCATCCAGTGGGCGATCGTCGTCGTTGCCGTCATAGGACTCTCGATGGCCCGCCCTGGCATGCCTGACCAGCACGATCCCGGACAACGCCGCGGGCTCGAGAGCGAAGGTGCTCAGCACGGCCTGGTCGAACTCGTAGCTCATCCGCTCGGCCGCCTTGGCCATCGGCAACCACTCCAGCTTGTCGACCTCCTTGTTCGGCGTGAACAGCCCGCCGACCCGCCGGGCGGCGAAGTACTGCACCGTCTTCGGCCCGACGTTGACCTTGTACGACACCGTTGTCAGGGATCGACCGATCGCGGCCCGGAAGCCGGTCTCCTCCTCGACCTCCCGCGCCGCGGTGACCAGCGGCACCTCACCGGGTTCGGCCTTTCCCTTGGGCAGCGACCAGTCGTCGTAGCGGGGTCGGTGGACCAGGGCGATCCGCAGGCCGTAGCGGCGGGAGGGGCGCCACAGCACCGCACCCGCTGCCCGGATCACGCCGCCGGTGGCGTCATTCCCCACGGGCGACGCCCCGGCGCAGCAGCTCTTCCTGGATGTCCTTGCCCGCGCCGTCGGTCGGTGACTGGGTCCAACCGTCGGGACCCAGGATCCAGCAACGGGTGTCGGCCGCGGTGATCGTCTCGAACAAGGACGCCATCCGGTCGGTGGCCGCTTTGTCCTTGACCTGGACCAGGGCCTCCACCCGACGGTCGAGGTTCCGGTGCATCATGTCGGCGCTGCCGATCCAGTATTCCTCGGCCCCGCCGTTGCGGAAGTAGAAGATCCGCGAGTGCTCCAGGAACCGTCCGACAATCGAACGGACCGTGATGTTCTCGCTCAATCCGGGCACACCCGCGCGCAGGGCGCAGATGCCGCGGACGGTGACGTCGACCTGCACCCCGGCCCGGGATGCCCGGTAGAGCGCATCGATCACGCCCTCGTCCACGATCGAGTTCATCTTCAGCCGGACCAGGCCGTCCCCGCCGGACCGCTGATGCTCGATCTCCCGTTCGATCCGGGCGACGATGCCGCTGCGGATGGAATGCGGTGCCACCAGCAGGTTCCGGTACTCGGTCTGCCGGGAGTAGCCGGTCAGCACGTTGAACAGGTCGGTGAGGTCGGCACCGATGTCCGGGTCCGCCGTGAGCAGACCCAGATCCTCGTAGATCCGGGCGGTCTTCGGGTTGTAGTTACCAGTGCCGAGATGGCAGTACCGGCGCAGGGTCTTGCCCTCCTGCCGGATGACCAGTGCGGTCTTGCAATGGGTCTTGAGCCCGACCAGGCCGTAGACGACGTGAACCCCGGCCCGCTCCAGCGCTTTCGCCCAGGAGATGTTCGCCTGCTCGTCGAACCTCGCCTTGATCTCCACCAGTGCAACGACCTGCTTGCCGGCCGCGGCCGCCGAGATCAGCGCGTCGACGATGGGGGAGTCGCCGGAGGTCCGGTACAGGGTCTGCTTGATCGCCAGCACCCGCGGATCGGCGGCGGCCTGCTCGATGAACCGCTGCACCGTGGTGGCGAACGACTCGTAAGGGTGGTGCAGCAGCACATCACCGTCCCGCAGGGTGGCGAACACACTCTTGGGTGTCTCGCCCTCGGCGAAGGCCGGATTGGTCGCCGGCACGAAGGGCGGGTCCTTGAGGGTCGGCTTGTCCAACCCGTAGAGCTGCCACAGGCTCGAAAGGTCCAGCAATCCCGGCACTTCCACCGCGTCGGCGGGATCGACGTCGAGTTCGGTCAGCAACAGGGCGAGAACCCGTTCGCTGGTGGTGTCGGTGATCTCCAGCCGGACCGGCGGACCGAACCGGCGGCGGGCGAGTTCGCGTTCCAGCGCCTGCAGCAGATCCTCGTCGCGGTCCTCCTCGACCTCCAGGTCGGCGTTCCTGGTGACCCGGAACACCTGGTGCTCCACCACATCCATACCGGGGAAGAGCTCGGCAAGGTGGGCGGCGATCAGGTCCTCGAGCGGCAGGAAATCGTTGACCCCGCGACGGACCCGGACGAAGCGATCGACGTTGTTGGGCACCTTGACCCTGGCGAATCGCTCGGCCTTTGTCTCCGGGTCGCGGACGATGATCGCCATGTTCAGGCTGAGCCCGGAGATGTAGGGAAACGGGTGCGCGGGGTCGACGGCCAGCGGCGTCAGCACCGGGAAGATCTGCGAGGTGAAGTACTCGGCCAACCGCTCCTTGTCCTCGGGATCGATCGATCCCCAGTGCACGATCCGGATACCGGCCTCGGCCAGGGCGGGCACGACGTCGTCGCTGAAGCAGCGTCCCTGACGGTCGACAAGCTCCTGGGTGCGGGTGGAGATCAACGCCAGTTGCTCGGAGGCGGTCAGGCCGTCGGCGCTGGTCACCGACAGCCCCATGTCGCGACGACGCTTCAGCCCGGCGACCCGGACCATGTAGAACTCGTCCAGGTTCGAGGCGAAGATGGCCAGGAACTTGGCCCGTTCCAGCAGCCGTTGACCCGGATCCTCGGCCAGCGCGAGCACCCGGGCGTTGAAGTCCAGCCAGCTCAGCTCGCGGTTGGAGAAGCGATCCTCGGGCAGGGGATTGCCGTCCGGCTCTGTTTCCCGGACAGCCTCGGACGAACCGCCGTGGAACGGTTCGATCGCCGATTCCTCGATCAGCAGCCGGCCGGCGAAACTGCCGATGCCGTCGGCCGGCGGCGGACCGCCGTCGGCCTTGGTCGCCCGGCTGGAGCGGGTGGTACGTGGTGTTACGGCGGCCTTGCCTGCGGTCGCCCGGGAACCTCTGCTGGCTGTCACATCGAACATTGTCCAGTGTCCGCAACTCGGGTCGCCACGGCATCACCGTGAACAGCTCGTATCGGCTGACGCGGCAATCCACGGTCACGCGGGTTTGCCCGGCCAGGCCGTAGGGTTGAACGGCACGTGAGCCGGTGCGGGCGCTGCGGAACCTCGCCGCCGGTCCCCTGGCCAGGAGAAGGAGCCGATGTGGCGCGTAGTCCCGTTCACGAAAAGGGCAACGCCTGGCTGACTTTCTGTCAGGTCGTCATGTACCCGGTGTCGTTCCTGCTGGGCCGGCGCAAGACGACGGGCCGCAAGAACGTCGAGATCGAGGGCGGCTACCTGCTGGTCGCCAATCACATCTCGCACCTCGACCCGCTCTTCGACTCGGTGGCCGTCCGCAAGTCCGGACGGGTGCCGCGCTTCATGGCGAAGGCATCGTTGTGGAAGGTGCCGGTGTTGGGGAAGGCGCTGGCCGGTTCGGATCAGATCCCGGTCGAGCGCAGCGGGTCCGGCGCCGGTCAGAAGGCTCTGGAACTCGCCACCGAGGCGTTGGCCGAGGGACGGGTGGTGCTCATCTACCCGGAGGGCACGGTCACCAGGGACCCCGGTCACTGGCCGATGAAGCCACGCCCTGGTATCGGCTCGCTGGCGCTGGCGGGGGATTTCCCGGTCATTCCGGTCGCCCACTGGGGCTCACATCAGGTCTACGCCTCTTACGTCGAGGGCCGCCGGTTCAAGCCGTTGCCCCGCAAGGATGTGCACACCGTGTTCGGTGAGCCGATCGATCTCACCGAGCTGCGGTCCAGGCCCGTGGATGCGAGGGCGATCCGCGACGCCTCGCTGCTGATCATGACGGTGGTCCGGGACATGGTGGCCGAGGTCCGCGGCGAGACGCCCCCGGTCGAGTTCTACGACCACAAGAAGGCCGAACGGATTGCCCAACGGGCGGCCCAGGAGTCCGCTCCCGGTGCAGCCGCCACCGTGGCACCAGAAGAGGCCTCTACCTTCGCTGCGGCTCCGGAGGCGGCCCCGGTGCCGATCGCGGAGCCGACGCTCGAGGGATCACCGCCTACGGACGGATCGAAGAGTTGACCTCGACCGGGTCGGTCATCGAGCGGGTCGCGGTGCTGGGCGCCGGGTCCTGGGGAACCACCTACGCCAAGGTGCTCGCCGACGCCGGTCGCTCCGTCACGCTCTGGGCGAGGCGCGACTCGGTCGCCGCATCGGTCCGGAACGAACATCTGAACAACGATTACCTGCCCGGGGTACGACTACCGGAGAGCCTCACCGCCACTTCGGATTTCGACGAGGCGCTAGACGGCGTCGACGCCGTTGTACTCGGTGTGCCGAGCCAGGCACTGCGCGAGAACCTGCGCGTCTTCCGGGATTCGCTGCCGTCGACCGTGCCGATCGTCTCGCTGGCCAAGGGTGTCGAGATCGGTACCGGCCTGCGGATGAGTGAGGTCATCGCCAGGGTGGGCCAAGTCGATCCGGCGCGGATCGTCGTCCTGACCGGACCCAACCTCGCCGTCGAGATCGCCCTCGGCCGTCCGACGGCGACCGTGCTGGCGTGCACCGACCACGAGCGGGCGGTCGCCGTGCAGGCGGCCAGCGCCACCCCCTACTTCCGTCCGTACACGATCACCGACGTCATCGGTGCCGAGATCGCCGGCACCGGCAAGAACATCGTCGCGCTCGCCTGCGGGATCGCCGACGGCCTCGGGCTCGGCCTGAACACCTCCGCCTCACTGATCACCCGCGGTCTGAACGAGGTTTCCCGACTCGGAGTCGAACTGGGCGCAGCACCGGCGACGTTCGCGGGTCTGGCCGGTCTCGGCGACCTGGTCGCCACCTGCTCGTCGCCGTTGTCGCGCAACCGGACCCTCGGTGGTCGGCTGGCCGCCGGGATCGGGCTGGATGCGGCCCTGGAGGCGACCGGTGGTCAGGTGGCCGAGGGCGTGGTCAGTTGCCGCTCCGTCCGCGACCTGGCGCTCCGGCACAAGATCGACATGCCGATCACCGAATCGGTCTATCAGGTCTGTTACCGCCACCTCCCGCCGACCCAGATGATCAGGTACCTGATGGACCGGCCGCACAGCCCCGAGTAATCGAATCCGCCCCCCGTTGATGCGGGCGGTTCGGCGGCCGGTAAGACCGGCCGCACAGCCCGGAGTAATCGAATCCGCCCCCCGTTGATGCGGGCGGTTCGGCGGCCGGTAAGACCGGCCGCACAGCCCGGAGTAATCGAATCCGCCCCCCGTTGATGCGGGCGGTTCGGCGGCCGGTAAGACCGGCCGCACAGCCCCGAGTAACCCCGGTCTCTTACGAGCACTTTCGTCCCGCAGATATATCTCGAAGCATTCCGCCGCCTGGTCTGCGATTGCCGTTGCGAGCCCATGACCTGCTGATTCAGCGAAATCCTGGTCGTTGCGCTTGGCGCCGATATATCTGGTCCGGCAGAGCGGATATATCTTGCCACCCGGTTCGGCGACCCCGATGCTGATTGACATCCGAGAAAGCGCATCACCCGCTTCACTCGCCGCCGACGGCCCGCCCGGTCCGGGATTCCACCAGAATCCGCGATCGCCCGGAGCCCCGTTATCTGCAAAGAACGTGCCCACGAACCACCGGGAATTTCCCCCGACCTCGGCAGGAGCCAGCATGACCACAGATCAGACCTACGAGAACACCGGACCGGTGCCCGAGTCCGGGCACGAGCATCTCGCCGGTGCCGGAGTGATCAAGCCTGGGTATGCGCCGAGGTTGACCAACGAGGACCTCGCACCGCTGAAGAAGCAGACGTGGGGGTCGTACAACTTCTTCGCGTTCTGGATGTCGGATGTGCACAGCGTCGGCGGCTATGTCACCGCGGGCAGCCTGTTCGCGCTCGGTCTCGCGGCCTGGCAGGTGCTGATCGCCCTGCTGGTCGGCATCACCATCGTGTACTTCCTGTGCAACCTGGTGGCTCGTCCGTCCCAGGCCACCGGGACGCCGTATCCGGTTGCTTCACGGATCTCGTTCGGGGTGCTCGGCGCCAATATCCCGGCCATCATCCGCGGGCTGATCGCGGTGGCCTGGTACGGGATCCAGACGTATCTGGCGTCGGTGGCCCTGGTGTTGTTGGCGATCAAGCTCTGGCCGGGACTCGCCCCCTACGCGGAGGTCGCGCAGTACGGGTTCGCCGGATTGTCGCTGTTGGGTTGGATCGGTTTCGGGATCATGTGGATCGCCCAGGCCATCGTGTTCTGGCGGGGGATGGAGTCGATCCGCAAGTTCATCGACTTCTGTGGTCCCGCGGTGTACGTGGTGATGTTCCTGCTCGCCGGCTACCTCGTCATCGAGGCCGGTTGGGAGAACATCGATTTCAACCTCGCCGAGGGTGGGATCACGCTGACCGGGTGGGCCGTGCTGCCGGTGCTGCTGTCCGCGATCGCCCTGGTGGTGTCCTACTTCTCCGGTCCGATGCTGAACTACGGCGACTTCGCCCGCTACGGCAAGAGTTTCGGTGCGGTCAAGAAGGGCAACTTCCTCGGTCTGCCGGTGAACTTCCTGGTGTTCTCGCTGCTCGTCGTGGTCACCGCAGCGGCCACCCGCCCGGTGTTCGGTGAGTTGATCATCGACCCGGTGCACACCGTCGCGAAGCTGGACAACGTGTACGCCGTCATCCTGGGCGCGCTGACGTTCATGATCGCCACCGTCGGGATCAACATCGTGGCGAACTTCGTCTCGCCCGCTTTCGATTTCTCGAACGTGAACCCGCAGAAGATCTCCTGGCGGATGGGCGGCATGATCGCCGCCGTCGGTTCGGTGCTGATCACCCCGTGGAACCTGTACAACAGCCCGGAGACGATCCACTACACGCTGGACACGTTGGGCGCGTTCATCGGCCCGCTGTACGGCGTGCTGATCGCCGATTACTACCTGGTGAAGCGTCGTCAGGTGAACGTGGACGCCCTGTACACCCTTGATCCCAACGGGAAGTACCACTACAAGAAGGGCTACAACCCTGTTGCCGTTGTGGTGACCGCGTTCTCCGCCATCGCGGGGATGGTCGTGGTGTTCTTCGGCTCCGCCGAGGCGGCGACCTACACCTGGTTCATCGGCGCCGGGCTGGCCTTCGCCCTGTACATGATCGGCAGCCGGTTGTTCGCTGCCAAGGCCAACTACCCGACGGTCGACCGCAGCGCCGAGATCGCCCGCTGAGCTTCGCGAATCGACCCAGCACCGACCCGACGTTCCCCGCACATCCGCTGTCTTGAGTGAAGGATCGAACCGATGTTGATCAAGGTGATCAATCCGAACACCACCTGGGCGATGACCGAGAAGATCGGCGACTGCGCCCGATCGGTGGCCGCCGCCGGCACGGTCATCGAGGCGGTCAGCCCGACGATGGGGCCGGCGTCGATCGAAAGTCACTACGACGAGGCGCTGGCGGTGCCCGGCCTGCTGGCCGAGATCGCCGCCGGCGAGCGGGACGGTGTCGACGGTTACGTCATCGCCTGCTTCGGCGATCCTGGGCTGGACGCCGCGCGAGAGTTGGCGCGCGGCCCGGTGATCGGTATCGCCGAGGCAGCCATGCACACGGCGAGCTTCCTCGGTCGGGGGTTCTCCGTGGTCACCACGCTCGGCCGCACCCGCGGCCGGGCGTGGGAACTCGCTGCCAGGTACGGGATGTCGACATTCTGCCGGAACGTCCGGGCCTGCGAGATCCCGGTGCTCGAACTGGATCTGCCCGGGTCGCCGGCCCGCGAAAGGATCACCCAGGAGTGCAAGCGCGCCGTGGAGGACGACGGCGCCGACGTCGTAGTCCTGGGCTGCGCCGGCATGGCCGATCTCTGCGCCTACCTGAGCGAACAGGTCGGGGTTCCCGTGGTGGACGGCGTGGCCGCGGCCACCAAGACGGTGGAATCGCTGGTCGCCCTGGGGCTGCAGACGAGCACGCGATCGGAATACGCCGCACCCGGATCCAAGCAATATGCTGGTCTCCTCGAACAGTTCACGGTCTGATCGCAGGGTCTGATCGCCGCGCACGACAATCCGAACGGACCATGCCGTGCGCCGGTCGACCGCGAAGGGAGTGGTGCCCAGATGCCAGGTCTGCGTCGGACGTCGGCGTTGATCTCGATCCTGGCGTCTGATCACCCGGGGCTCTCCCAGCAGGCGATTCTCGACGAGTTGCGACGGGCCATTCTCAGCGGCGAGGTGCCGCCGGGTAGTCCCATCCCGGTCGACGAGACCGCGGACCTGTTCGGGGTCAGTCGCATCCCGATCCGTGAGGCGCTCAAGACGCTCATCGGCGAGGGTCTGATCGATCACCAGCCGAGAGCCGGATACTCGGTCACCCTGCTCACCGTCGAGGAGTTCCGGGAGCTCTACGTCGTTCGCGGGGTGCTGGAAATGGCCGGTTTGGCCGCGGCGGTCGGCCTCGCCGGCCCGGACGACGACCGACGCGCCGCCGACGCCCTCGCCGCGCTCGACCAGGCGCTGCTGGACGAGGACTACCGGGCCTACCAACGTGACAGCCGACGTTTCCACCTGGCGCTCACCACCCCGTGCCGGATGCCGAGGCTGATGCACATGATCGAGTCGGTGTGGAACATCACCGAGCCGATCCAGCCGATGGCGCACATCTCCAACGACGACCGCAACGAGTTGCATGCGCAGCACAGCGAGATGCTCGCCGCGTTCATCAGGCGCGACTCCGAAGCCCTGCTGAAGGCGTCCCAGGACCACCTGCAGGACCTGGACGCCTCGGTCGCGGAGCTGCCGACCATGACCGGCCTGTTCGCCGCGAGCGCCGAGGCCAACGGCAGCGGTGCCGGCCCGACCGACGACGACACGGGGATCGACGAGGCCCGCGGCGGGGAAGACGGCGAGGATCGATCCTCTAGGGTTTGACGCCATGACCTCCGAGCGGATCCGGGTGGCCGTCGTCTTCGGTGGCCGCAGTGGCGAGCATCCAGTTTCCTGCATCTCGGCGGCCGGCGTACTGGCCAATCTCGACCCGGAAACCTTTGCTGCCACGGCGATCGGCATCACGCCCCAGGGCAGCTGGCTGCAGATGGACCCCTCCGCCGTGCCGGCCGCCATCGGCTCGGTGCTGCCCACGGTGACAACGGGTTCTGCCGTGGCCTTACCCGTCGATCCGACAGCGGCGACGATGGTCGCCCTGGACGGCGCCGTGGGCGGGGTGACCGATTCGGCGCTCGACGTGGACGTGGTGTTCCCCGTACTGCACGGCCCCTACGGCGAGGACGGCACCATCCAGGGACTGCTCGAACTGGCCGGGGTGCCCTACGTCGGGGCGGGTGTGCTGGCCTCGGCCGCCGCCATGGACAAGGAGTTCACCAAAAAGCTGCTGGCCGCAGAGGGATTGCCGGTCGGGGAGTGGGCGGTGCTACGGCCCGGGGTGCCCACCTTGAGCCAGCAGGACCGGGATCGGCTCGGCCTGCCGGTCTTCGTCAAACCCGCGAGGGCCGGTTCGTCACTCGGCGTCAGCCGGGTCGACTCCTGGGGCGACCTGGACCATGCGATCGACCATGCCAGGCAGACAGATCCGAAGGTGCTGGTCGAGGCAGCCGTCATCGGCCGGGAGATCGAGTGCGGGGTGCTCGAGTACCCGGACGGCCGCATCGAGGCGTCACCGACTGCCGAGATCAAGGTCGGCGGGGAGCACGAGTTCTACGATTTCGAGGCGAAGTACCTCGACGATTCGGCGGCCACCTTCGACATCCCGGCGCAACTGCCGGACGAGGTGACCGCCCGGATCCAGGAGCTCTCCCGGCGGGCGTTCACCGCGTTGGACGCGCAGGGCCTGGCCAGGGTCGACTTCTTCGTCCGACCCGACGGCGACGTGGTGATCAACGAGGTGAACACGTTGCCGGGCTTCACCCCGATCTCGATGTACCCGCGCATGTGGGCGGAGGGCGGCATCGGCTACGGCGACCTGATCACCGTGCTGATCCGGACGGCGCTGGCCAGGGGCACCGGCCTGCGCTGAGCGGCGGCCGGAGAGCTGACCAGTGCCACTGAGCACCATCCGGTGTCACGTCACAACGGCCCGGGGTGTTGTGCAGTAACTCCGCATGATGCTCGGCCAGACGGGATCGCGCGCGGGGGTTGCTCAGCCAGACGGAATCGCGCGCGGGGTGTTGCTCGGCCGGTGACAGCGGGCGTCCGAGGTCAGCCGGCGTCCGGCGGAACGATCACCCCGTTGACGCAGATCGGGCGCTGCTCCAACGTGCCGCCGATCAGTCGCGACATCTCCTGCCAGGGGCCGGTACCCGTTCCGTCCGGCATGGTGAAGGCGATTCTGACCGGCCGGTCGACCGCCAGGTAGGTGGTGACCCCGGCGCCCTGCAGCGGCAGCCAGCTGACCCCGTCGACCACCTGGATCACGGCCGAGCAGGTCAGTTCCTCGGGCGTCGGTGTGCCGCAGCGGAGGACGACCGCCGGTTCACCCCAGGCGGCCACGCCGGTCAGCAGCGGATCATCACCCTGCACCAGGTCCCGGCGGGGCAGTTGACCGAGCGGGTCTGGCAGCGCGGCCATCAGCGAAGTACAGGCCGCCGACGTTGCTCCCGGTGCCTCGACCGAGGACACGACCAACGGATCGTCCGCGGTCGAGACCGGTCTGGAATTGATCACCGACGCGGTCACGATGATCGCGATGATGGCCACGACTGGCAGCGCGATCGCCGCCACCAGGCGCCAGGTCGGGAGTCGTTCCCGGGACGGCTGTGGTGCCGGTGGTTGCGGTGACGGTGACGGGTTCAGAGGTGCACGACCGGGCAGGTCAGCGTGCGGGTGATTCCCGGAACTCCCTGCACCCTGGCCACCACGAGCTTGCCCAGCTCGTCGACGCTGTTCGCCTCGGCGCGCACGATGACGTCGTAGGGTCCGGTGACATCCTCGGCGCTGGTGACTCCCGGCAGCTCGCCGATCGCCTGGGCAACCGCTGCGGCCTGGCCGACCTCGGTCTGGATGAGGATGAACGCCTGCACCACGGTGTGCCCCTTTCGCCTGAATCGCGACCTGTTCGCCGCCCGAGCCTAGCGGCCCGTCCCGGTCCGGCGCGATCAGCCCGGACCGCCGGGTGACGTCGGGCCGCTCCGGGGCGGCGATGGTCATCGGGCGGTGGTCATGGTCGGTCCCTCGGTCGGGCACGATGACCATGGCATGTCGGCCGGCGACGACCTGGTCGCAGCAAACGGCCCGCACGATCCCGGCAAAATCCCGAGTGAGGTACCCCATCAGCACACCCCAACGACCGGCGGCCGGCACCGCAGCCGAGCCGATACCGGGCACGATGGCATCGGCCGGCGAGTTCAGCGTCATCGACACCGTGACGGCGGGCATCAGTCAGCCGGCCAGCACCGAGCTCGGGCCGGGGGACGACTGCGCCGTCATCGCGACCCCGGACGGCCGGGTGGTCGCCAGCATCGACGTGCTCGTGGACGGCGTTCACTTCCGCACGGACTGGGCGACGGGCGAGCAGATCGGTCAGCGGGCGGCGCTGGCGGCGATGGCCGACGTCGCGGCGATGGGCGCCGCGCCCACAGCGTTGCTGGTCGGCCTCACGGCGCCGCCGAGCACAGCGGTCGAGCTGGTCGCCGCCATCGGCCGCGGTCTGAACCAGGCGGCCGGCGCGGCCGGTGCCGGCGTCGTCGGCGGTGATCTGACCCGTTCCGAGGTGTTGACCATCGCGGTGACGGCGCTGGGCGATCTGCGCGGTGCTCGTCCGGTCCTCCGCTCGGGGGCCAGGACCGGCGACGTGGTTGCCGTCGCCGGCCGGCTCGGATGGGCCGCGGCCGGACTCGCCGTGCTGTCCAGGGGCTTTCGGTCACCGGCCGCTGCGGTCGGCGCCTACCGGGTGCCCGAGCCGCCATTGTCGGCCGGGATCGTCGCAGCGCAATCCGGCGCCACGTCGATGATCGACGTCTCCGACGGATTGTTGGCCGATCTGGGCCACATCGCGCACGCCTCCGGGGTGGCGATCAATGTCGTGACGTCCGCGCTACCGGTGAACCCGCGGCTGGTCGAGGTCGCATCCGCGCTCGGTCGGGACCACCTCGAGTGGGCATTGACCGGCGGCGACGACCACGCGCTTGTCGCGACCTTCCCGCATGGTGCGGCGCTGCCGCCCGGGTGGTCCGAGATCGGTTCGGTGACCACCGGCAGCGGAGTCTCGGTCAACGGAGTGGCCTGGGAGTCGGCCGGCGGCTGGGATCACTTCGGCTGATCCGGCCCCGGTAACCTTCGCCCATGCCTGCCCCGCTGCGTTCGATGATCGACGACGGCTGGGCAGCCGCATTGGATCCGGTCGCCGATCAGGTTGCTGCGATGGGCGACTTCCTGCGGAACGAGGTCGCGGCCGGCCGGACCTACCTGCCGGCGGGTCCGCTGGTGCTACGGGCCTTCGAACGTCCGATGAGCCAGGTGAAGGTGCTGATCGTCGGGCAGGATCCGTACCCGACTCCGGGTCATCCGATCGGGCTGTCCTTCGCCGTGGAACGACACGTCCGACCGGTGCCGCGGTCACTGGGCAACATCTACAAGGAGTTGCGCTCCGACATCGGCATCGACCCGCCGTCGCACGGCGATCTGACCGCGTGGTCGGACCAGGGGGTGCTGCTGCTGAACCGGGTGCTGACCGTGGAACCGGGACGCCCGGCATCGCACCGGGGCAAGGGCTGGGAACCGATCACCGAAACCGCGATCCGGGCCCTGGTGGACAGAGGCGGTCCGTTGGTGGCGGTGCTCTGGGGAAAGGATGCGCAGACCCTGACGCCGCTGCTCGGCACGACACCGATCATCGCCTCCGCCCATCCATCGCCGATGTCCGCCGACCGCGGGTTCTTCGGTTCGAAACCGTTCTCCAGGGCCAACTCCCGGTTGATCGAGCAGGGCGGCGAACCGGTCGACTGGGCATTGTGACCCCGTCGTCCATCCCGTCCGCCCACGGCGGGTCCGACCGATCGTCCCGTCGGTTGACCGCGGCGCTGTTCGCCGGCGGCATCGCCACCTTCGCCGAGCTCTACGCCGTGCAGGCGGTGCTGCCCTCGATCGCGGCGGAATGGGGGCTGACGGAATCGACGGTGTCGCTCGCCGTCTCGGTGGCGACCGGAGCCCTGGCCATCTCGGTGCTGCCCTGGGCGGCGGTGGCCGACCGGATCGGCCGGGCGCGGGCGATGACCATCTCAGCCGTGGTCGCCGCCGCTGCCGGCCTGCTGGTGCCGTTGGCGCCGTCCTTCGCGATCCTGCTGACCCTGCGGGGGATCTCCGGTCTCGCGCTCGGCGCGCTGCCCGCGCTGGCAATGGCGCACCTGGTTGCCCAGGCGAGCCCTGGGCGGGCGTCGGCCATCGGTGGCCTGTACATCGCGGGTACCACGATCGGCGGACTGGCCGGCCGGGTGCTCACCGGCGCCGTCGGCGGCGCCGCCGGGTGGCGCTGGGGGCTGGCGACGACGGCGGGACTGGTCTTCTGCGCCACGGCCGTCTTCGTGGTGCTGTTGCCACGGCAGCAGAGCCGCCCGGAACATCCCGCCGATCGCCGAAAGGGCCGGATCCGGCTCGCGCTGTCCGACCGCACCGTCTGGGTCTTCTATGCGCAGGCTTTCCTGCTGATGGGTGGGTTCGTCACGGTCTACAACCTGCTCGCCTTCCGACTGCTGGACGATCCCTACCGGCTGCCGGCCTCGGTGGTCAGCCTGCTGTTCCTGACCTACCTGGTCGGCACCGTCGGCTCCTCCGGGGTCGGCCGGATGGTCGGCCGATTCGGCCGGCGGGCCGTGCTGACGGCGGCCGGTTTCGGAATGGCCTGCGGGGTGGCCCTGACCCTGGCGACGCCCCTGTGGTGCGTGCTGGCCGGACTGGTGATCGCCACCTTCTGCTTCTTCGTGGCGCATGCCATCGCTGCCACCTGGGCCGGGGAACGGGTGCCCGCAGCGAGATCGCAGGCCTCGGCGCTCTACTCGTTGTCGTATTACGCCGGCTCCAGCCTGGTCGGCTTCCTGGGTGCGGTGATCTTCGACCGGGCCGGTTGGCTGGGGGCGATGACGATGGTGATCCTGGCTGCGGTCGCGGCGGCGACGATTGCCGCGCTCGGCGCGCCGCGCTTGGTCGGACCGCATCCGGCGCGGGACAGTTCCCGGTTATGAGCACGTTGCCCGATCTCCCCCCGGCGTCGCGGGGCGCGATGGCCAAGCAGGCGTTCTGGATGACCGCGCGGATCGTGCTGACCGTCGGGCTGCTGCTCGCCGCCTACTTCTACATCCCGACAAGGGCCGATACCGACGACTCCGATGTGCCGTGGCTCATCCTCGAATTGGCCGTCTTCGGGGTGATCGTCGGTATTCAGGTGGCCGCGATCGTCAAGGCGAGGTACCCGGTTCTCCGAGCGGTCGAAGCCCTGGCCGCGACCATTCCGCTCTTTCTGTTGATCTTCTCCAGGATCTACCTGTCGAACTCGCTGACCCACCCGGATTCGTTCACCCAGATCCTGGACCATGTCACCGCGCTGTACTTCACCGTGACGGTGTTCTCCACCGTCGGGTTCGGCGACATCGTCGCGGCGACCGGCGGGATGAAAATGCTGGTGACGGTGCAGATGCTGCTCAACCTGGCGGTGCTGGGTCTGGTCATCAGGCTGTTGTCCTCTGCGGCGCAGAAGGGCGTTCAGCGACGGAACAAGGCGCAAGCAGCAGCACCCATCACCCCCGCCGACCCGCCACCCGCAGTGGGCTGACAGGTCAACCCGCGGCCCTGGTGCCGGGCGGCAGCAGTTCGGGCTCTTTCGGGCCGGGCGTGGGCAGGATCATTGTGATGATGTACGAAACCACCACGGCCATGATCACCTGCGGGGTGATGGAGACTCCGTCACTGCCGAGCAGCAGGGTCGCCAGCAGGGTCGAGGTCAGCGGCAGCCGCAGCATCGTGGCGCACATCGCCCCGATCCCCATCCCGATGGCCGGACCCAGGTCCATGCCGGGTAGTCCGCTGGCCGCGATGCCCAGCGCAGCGCCGATGTACATCGAGGGGAACACCGGGCCGCCACGGAACGCGCTCAGCGACATGCCGTAGGCCAGGGACTTGCAGGCGACCAACAACAGCAGGATCGGCACCGAGTAGTCGGCCGCATGCGCAACCAGACTCGGCAGCTCGTCCTGCCCGGAGAACAGCACATCGGAGAAGCTCTTGTCGCTGATCAGTTGATAGGCCATGGCCAGCAGACCGATCAGCAGGCCGAGGCCGGCGGTGACCAGGACCCGACTGCGGTGCACGGTCGGCCGCAGGGACAGGCCGACCCAGCGGATCAACCAGCCGAGCAGGGCACCGGCCAGCCCCATCGCCGCCGCCCAGGCCATGGTCGCGATCGTCGGCTCCACCTTGGGCGGGACCGTGGTCAGTGCCAGCGAAAAGCCGCCGAGTCCGGTGAACGAGTCCAGTCCGACGAACATCAGCGCACCGATGCCGGAGGCCAGCAGCCCCGGCAGCGCAACCAGAGTCAACATGGCGCCGCCGATCCCGGCGGCCTCCATGATCAGGAAGGCGCCCAGGATCGGGGAACCCAGCAGGGTGCTGACCGCGGCGAAGCTGCCCGCGGACGCCATCACCGTCATGGCCAACGGCGGCGTGTCCTTTTTCGCGAGATGAACGGCCAACGCAGCGAGTCCGCCGCCGAGGGCGATCAGCGGCGCCTCCGGACCGAGGACGGCGCCGAACGCCAAGGTACTGAGAGCCGCAAGGAAGACTCCGGTCAGATCACGACCGATGGGCGCTCCGCCGCCGGCCTTGAAACCGAAGGCGGGAGAATGGCCGGCGTTGCCCGGGAGGTACTGGATCGTCAGGCCGGTGAGCACCCCGCAGAGCACCAGCCAGGGCACCGGCCACCAGGCCGGCGGTGCCGTGCCGCCGATCACGTTGGCCGGGAGGTCGGTGAAGACGAACGTCTGGATCCGGGACACCAGTGACAGGAAGCCGTAGGCCATCGCCGAGATCGGGATGCCCAGAATGCCGGCGAAGACGACAGCGGAAAGATAAGCCTTGGACCGTACGACTTTTGCCGGGTCCAGGTCGGCGGCCACTGCTGGTGCGCCGCCTGGTGTGACGGCGGGAGGGCCGGACGGAGCGGCGGCAGGTCCTGGGGTGCCGGGCGAGTCAGTCATCAGGTGTGCCTCTCCCGAGGAGATCGGGCCGGCCGGAAGTGGCGGGACGGAACTGGACAACGCGCAGTAAACGACAACGCGCGGTAAACATATCGTCCGGAATCGGAAGACCCGGTAGGCCGCTCATCGATTCACCTGATGAGGGTTACAACAGGCTCGCGTCCCACGCGGTGATCGCGGACGGCGACCGTCCGGCACCGACCTGGTCCCGATCGATGTCGTCGAAGGCCTGGGTCGCCGCCGCCAGCGCCGGGACCACCAGCAGCGCCCCGACGCCCGAATGTCCGGTGATCGACCAGTCCGTCAACGGCTCCCGTCCCAGCAGGTCGAGCAGCCGGCTGTGCCCGCGATCCGGCGCCAGCGAGGTGGTCAGCAGATAGCTGTCCGCCCCCGGCGCCAGTCGGTGGGCGAGCACACCGGCAACGGTGCTCGGCATGTCGTGGATCATCACCGGGGTCCGGCGGATGGCCGCCTGGACCACGAAGCCGGTCAGCGCGGCCAGATCCGGCCCGCCGCCGACCCGCAGCATGCTCAGCACATCGAGATCGCCCTGACGGACCCGGAACAACGCGTCCCGGACGGCCGCCGCCTTGCGGATCCAGGCCGCATCGTCGATGCCCGACCCGCGTGACGTCGCATCGACCGGTTCCATCCCGGTGAGCGCTGCCGTCAGCACGGCGACCGGGGTGCTGACCCCGACCCCGCAGACCGCGCCGATCAGCAGGTCGGCGCCCGCGTCGACCTCCGCGTCGGCGATCCGTCGCCCGGTCTGCACCGCGAGCATGAGCTCGTCCTCGGTCATCGCGTCCTCGGTGTCGATCCGGTGACCCGGCGCGGCCGCCGGGTCCCGGCCGGGGACGCTCTCGCTCGCTTCCGCCATCCCGACGTCGACGACCCGGACCCCGACCCCGGCGGCGTCGGCCAGCGCGGCCGCCAGCCCATGTCCGCCGGCCAGCCCGGCGGCTCGTCGCACCGTCTCCCCGGTCACCGCGGCAGAGACTCCGAGCGCGGCGATGTCGTGGTCGGCGGCGAACACCACGAGCTGCGGGCGGTGCGGCGCGAGCGGGCCTCGCGCAGAACCGGCTGCGGCCGCCAGCAGGTCGATGACCGAACCCCATAGCCCCAGAGCGCCGACCGGCAGCGATTGCCGGACTGCCGCGGCGTCGGCCGCCGCCTGGACGTCGAGCGGCGGAACCGGGGGCAGGTCAAGCGACATCGGTGCTCCTCGAGTGCGGGTCACGGCTGGTCAGCGGGCCGGCCGGGCTGGTCTTCCACTGTGCCGGGGCGGCCTGCGATCGGTATCCGACCGTGATCCGGAGGCCCGGCGCGGGTCCCCGTCATAGCGGCCGGTGGGTATGACGGTAAACGGATATGAAAGCCGTTGACTGCCTGCTACCGCCAGTGATCGCGGGTTACCGTCGGATCACCGGTCCGAGGTGACCGCGGATAACAGGAACAGGAGTACGAAATGGTGTACCTGTGGCGCTATGCGGACGAAGCCGGTGTCGTCGCCGATGGGCCCGCCGTCGAGTTCGGGTCGCAGGAGGCAGCCGAATCCTGGCTCGGCGAGAAGTACGTGGAACTGCTGGACGAGGGCATCGCCGCGGTCAGCCTGTTCAACGATCTGCAGGCGGTCTACGGCCCGATGGCGCTGACCGAGTAGGAGTCCCCCGCACCCGGATCGAACCGCCGATCCACTCGCGTTCCACCAGCCGAGTGAGTCTGCTCACCGAGCCCTTGTTAACCTGGGTTCACTTCTGTCATCCTGACTGCACTATGACCGACTTCACTGAACCCGCCGAATACGCCGATCTCCGCGCCGCCATCCGCGAGATCACCCTGACGCACGGCCCGGCCGAGTACGCCGAGCACGGTCGTACCTCCACTCCGATGTCGGGCCTGTGGACCGACCTCGGAAAGGCCGGGTTCATCGGCATCAACGTCCCCGCCGAATTCGGTGGGGGCGGCGCCGGGATGGCCGAGCTCGCGATGGTGGCCGAGGAATCCGCAGCCGCCGGGTGCCCGCTGTTGACCCTGCTGGTGTCCAGCGCCATCGGCGTCGAGATCCTGCGCCGGCACGGGTCAGCGGCCCAGCAGCAGGAGTGGCTGACCAGGCTGGCCGACGGCAGCACCAAGGTCGTCTTCGCCATCACCGAGCCGGATGCCGGTTCGAACTCGCACCTGATCACCACCACCGCCCGGCGGGACGGTGAGGACTACCTGATCTCCGGGCAGAAGTACTACATCTCGGGCGTCGACGAAGCGGCGGCCATCATCACGGTCGCCCGCACCGGTACCGACCCGGTCACCGGGAAGGCGCAGCTGTCGCTCTTCCTGGTTCCGGTGGACGCACCCGGCTTGAGTTGGAACCGGCTCGAGGTGGCGGCCCAGATCCCGGACCGGCAGTACACCGTCTTCTACGACGAGGTCCGGGTGCCGGCCACCGCGCTGATCGGCATCGAGGGCCAGGGCTGGGCGCCGCTGTTCGACGGGTTGAACCCCGAGCGGATCACCGCGGCCGCGATCGGCGTCGGGATCGGGCGTTACGCGGTCGACACCGCCGCGGCATATGCCCGCACCCGGGACGTCTGGGGCCAGCCGATCGGCAGCCATCAGGCGGTCTCACATCCGCTGGCCAAGGCGAAGATCCAGGTCGAGTTGGCGGCGCTGATGACGGCCAAGGCCGCCTGGCTGCACGATCAGGGTCTGCCGGCCGGCGAGGCGTCCAACATGGCGAAGTACGCCGCGGCGGAGGCGGCCACCGCGGCCGTCGACGCAGCCATTCAGGTGCACGGCGGAAACGGGCTCTCGGTGGAGTACGGCCTGATGCCGCTGTGGGGGATGGCCCGGCTGCTGCGCATCGCGCCGGTGAACAGCGAGATGGTGCTCAACTACGTCGCCCAGCACACCCTCAAGCTGCCCCGCTCCTACTGACGGCCGTCGGCCGCCGTGCGGAGGCGGGAGTCGGCTCGTTCGTCCGCCGACGGGCCGACACCTAAACTTGCCCGGTGACCGCCACTGCCGAGAACTCCGCACCGCCGCGCCAGGAACTGGCCACCCAGTACGACCCGGCGGCGGTCGAGGTACCGCTGTATCAGCGGTGGTTGGCGGCCGGGTATTTCAAGGCCGACGAGCAGACCGTGCTCAGCGGCGCGAAGCGGCCGTTCTCGATCGTGCTGCCGCCGCCGAACGTGACCGGGAACCTGCACGTCGGCCATGCCCTCGACCACACCCTGATGGACATCCTCGCGCGCTGGCACCGGATGTCCGGGGACGAGGTGCTCTGGCTCCCGGGGATGGATCACGCCGGGATCGCCACCCAGACTCTGGTCGAGCGCCGGCTCGCGATCGACGGCAAGACCAAGCACGACTTCGGCCGGGACCTGTTCGTGCAGAAGGTCTGGGACTGGAAGCAGGAGTACGGCGGGGCGATCCTCGGCCAGATGAAGCGGCTCGGCGATTCCGTCGACTGGAGCCGTGAGCGGTTCACCCTGGACGACGGCCTGTCCGCCACGGTGCAGACCGTCTTCAAGCGGATGTTCGACGACGGCCTGATCTACCGCGCCGAGCGGATCATCAACTGGTGCCCGGGTTGTCGCACCGCGCTGTCCGACATCGAGGTCGATCACTCGGAGGATTCCGGCGAGCTGGTGTCGATCCGCTACGGCGGGGTGGATGGCGATCCGGCCAATTCGATCGTGGTCGCCACCACGCGGGTGGAGACGATCCTCGGCGACACCGCAGTCGCCGTGCACCCCGACGACGAGCGGTACCGGCACCTGGTGGGGCGGACCGTGCTGCTGCCCATCATGAACCGGGAGATTCCGGTGGTCGCCGACGAACACGTCGATCCGACCTTCGGCACCGGCGCAGTGAAGGTGACCCCGGCGCACGATCCCAACGACTTCGAGATCGGCCGACGACACAACCTGCCGGCACCGACGATTCTCGACGAGGCGGCGCGGATCATCGACACCGGAACCCGTTTCGACGGAATGGACCGGTTCGAGGCCCGGGTTGCGGTGAAGGAGGAACTCCGCGCGCAGGGTCGGATCGTCGCCGAGAAGATCCCGTACGTGCATTCGGTCGGCCATTGCTCGCGGTCCGACGACGTCATCGAACCGCGGCTCTCGACCCAGTGGTTCGTCAAGGTCGAGCCGCTGGCCAAGGCTGCCGGTGATGCGGTTCGCGACGGCCGCACCGTCATCCACCCGACCGAACTCGCCCCCAGGTACTTCGACTGGGTGGACAACATGCACGACTGGTGCATCTCCCGGCAGCTCTGGTGGGGTCACCGGATCCCGGTCTGGTACGGACCGGACGATGAGATCCGTTGTGTCGGACCGGATGAGGAGCCTCCTGGCGAGGGCTGGACGCAGGACCCGGACGTGCTGGACACCTGGTTCTCGTCGGGGATGTGGCCGTTCTCGACCATGGGCTGGCCAGAGCAGACCGACACCCTGAGGGCGTTCTACCCGACCTCGGTGCTGGTCACCGGCTACGACATCCTGTTCTTCTGGGTCGTCCGGATGATGATGTTCGGGCTGTACGCGACCGAGAACTCCGCCGGCGAACCGCAGGTGCCGTTTCACACCGTCGCCCTGCACGGGCTGGTCCGCGACCAGTACGGCAAGAAGATGTCCAAGTCGAAGGGCAACACGGTCGACCCGCTGCAGTGGATCGAGGACTACGGCGCAGACGCGGTGCGCTTCACGTTGGCCCGCGGGTCCAATCCCGGGGCGGACCAGGCCATCGCGACCGAATGGGTCGCCGGCTCGGGGAAGTTCTGCTCGAAGTTGTTCAACGCCGCGAAGTTCGCCCAGCTCAACGGGGCCAGGGTGCCGGACGGCGAGTTGGACGTCGATGCGCTGACCCCGGCTGACCGGTGGATTCTCGACCGCCTGGACGAGGTGATCTTCCAGACCACCCAGCTGCTGGGCGATTTCCAGTTCGGCAAGGCCGCAGAGGGCCTGTACCACTTCGCGTGGGACGAGGTCTGCGACTGGTACGTGGAACTGGCCAAGGTCCAGATGCCGAGAACCGACGCCGATCCGGCCAGGGTCGCCAGCACCCAGGCGGTGCTGGGCACCGTCCTGGATGCCCTGTTCCGGTTGCTGCACCCCTTCATCCCGTTCGTCACCGAGACGCTGTGGACCGCCCTGACCGGCGGGGAATCACTGGTGATCGCCGACTGGCCGACCCCGTCCGGTCGCCGCAAGGATCTGGCCGCGGCCGGCTGGGTCGCCGACATCGACAAGCTGGTCACCGAGATCCGCCGGTTCCGTGCCGATCAGGGACTCCCGCCGGCCCAACGGGTCCCGGCGCAGATCACCTTCGACCGGGGCGGCGAGGTGACCCCGGCAGGTGCGGCGTTGTTGACCACTGCCGGATCACTCAGCCGGCTGACCACTGACGCGTCAGCGGAAGCCGACTTCCGGGCGAGCACCTCGCTCCAGGTCACACTTGACGGCGCGGGAACCGTGACGGTGCAGCTGGACACCTCGTCCACGATCGATGTCGAGGCCGAGATCGCCAGATCCAGAAAGGATCTCGCCGCAGCCGAGAAGGAGGTCGCGGACACGGCCAAGAAACTCGGCAACGAGGCGTTCCTGGGCAAGGCACCATCCGCCGTCGTCGACAAGATCCGCGATCGGGCGGCCAGGGCGTCCGCCGACGTCACGCGGTTGACCGAACGGCTGGCCGCGTTGCAGAGCAGCGGCACATGACCGGCCCGGACGATCGACCGGATGATCACGAGCCTGCCAACGACGACGCGATCTCCTGGGATGCCGGCAATCTCGGCTTGCCAGGGGCCACGGCTCCGGATGATGAGCCCGATCCGACCGGCGAGATCGCAGCGGCCACAGCCGATCTGGACGACGACCTGCCGCCCGGCGTCACCGGGGTGGTCCCGGATGCGCCACCGCTGAGTCTGCCGGTGGTGGAGGCGTTGCTGGACCGGCGCCGCTCCGAGGTGCAGATCTCGCCGACCCTGGACCGGATCACCGCGCTGCTCGACCTGCTCGGCAACCCACAGACCTCCTACCCGGTGGTCCAGATCGCCGGCACGAACGGCAAGACCTCCACAGCCCGGATGATCGATTCCCTGCTGGAGCGGCTCGGGTTGCGATCGGGACGGTTCACCTCGCCGCACCTGCAATCGGTCACCGAACGCATCGCCATCGACGGTGCACCGATCTCGGCCGAGCGGTACGTCGAGTTCTACACCGACATCGCGCCGTACATCGAGATGGTGGACGCCGGATCGGCGGCGCAGGGTGGGTTGCCGCTGTCCAAGTTCGAGATCCTCACCGCCATGGCCTATGCGGCGTTCGGCGACGTCCCGGTCGACGCCGCGGTGATCGAGGTGGGACTCGGCGGAACGTGGGATTCCACCAATGTCGTGAACGCCAAGGTCGCGGTGATCACGCCGATCGGCATCGACCACACCGAGTACCTGGGTGACACGCTGACCGAGATCGCCGGGAACAAGGCCGGCATCGTCAAACCAGACTCGGTGGCGGTGATCGGGCCGCAGCAGCCGGAGGCGATGACCGCCATCCTCCGACGCACGGTCGAGGTGGATGCCTTCGTCGCCCGGTTCGGCAGCGAATTCGACGTGCTGGACAGGGCTTTCGCCGTCGGTGGCCAGCGGCTCACGTTGCAGGGACTGGGTGGGGTCTACGAGGACATCTTCCTGCCGCTGGCCGGCGAGCACCAGGCCACGAACGCCGCTGTCGCGCTGGCCGCGGTGGAGGCCTTCCTCGGTGCGGGCGCCAGCCGCCAACTCGACATCGCCTCCGTGCAGGACGGATTCGCGGCCGTCGCCTCACCCGGCAGGCTGGAGCGGGTCCGGACCTCGCCGACGATCATGGTCGACGCCGCGCACAACCCGCACGGGGCAACGGCTCTGGCCGAGGCGCTGGCGGCGGAATTCTCGTTCTCCCGGTTGGTCGGCGTGCTGGCCGTGATGGCAGACAAGGACGCCCGCGGCATCCTGGAGGCGCTGGCCGATTCGTTCGACGAAGTGGTCGTCACCCGCAACTCGTCGCCGCGGTCGATGTCCGTCACCGACCTGGCCGATCTGGCGATCGACGTGTTCGGCGAGGAGAAGGTGCATGTCGCCGGCCGGATGGACGAGGCCATCGCGTTGGCCGTCGATCTCGTCGAGGTGGGGTCCGATGACGTCACCGGGACCGGGGTGGTCATCACCGGCTCGGTCGTCTCGGCCGGTGACGGCCGTTCGCTGACCGGCCTGGCCCCGTCGTGACCGACACCGGGCCGGACCAGGACAGCGCCGCTCCGCCGCCGAGAACCCGGCCCTACGACCCGGAGAAGGGGTTGCGCGGCGTGATGTCGGCAACCCTGATCCTCGAGGCAATCACCGTGCTGCTGTCGATCCCGGTCGCCGCGAACACCGGGGCCGGCGTCGGCCCGGTCGGTGTGGCGGTGATCTGCGTGCTTGCCCTGTTGCTGATCGCCTGCTGCGCGATCATCTCCCGGCCGTTCGCGGTTCCGGTGATCCTCGGCCTGCAGGCCGTGATGATCGCGTGCTGGCTGATCAGCGCGCCGCTCGGCGTGATGGGCATCGTCTTCGGGCTGGTGTGGGCGTTGATCCTGTGGTTCCGCGGCGAATTCCGGCGCCGTCTGGCGGCCGGTACGCTGCCGGGGCCGCCGCAGCCCAGCGGCGGCTGACCGGTCATCCCGACCGGTTGTGTGAGAGACGACAGTGCGGCCCACCGGCCGCCCCAGCAAAGGGAGCACCTTCCTGTGTCCGAGAGAACTCTGGTCCTGATCAAGCCCGACGGTGTCGAGCGGGGCCTGGTCGGCGAGGTGATTGCCCGGATCGAGCGCAAGGGCCTGAAGCTGGTCGCGCTGGAACTGCGCGTGGTGGAAGCGGTCGTCGCGGAGGAGCACTACGCCGAGCACCAGGGCAAGGGCTTCTACGACAGCCTGCTCGAGTTCATCACCGGCGGACCGCTGGTCGCGATCGTCGCCGAGGGGCCGCGCGCCATCGCCGCGTTCCGGCAGCTGGCCGGCGGCACCGATCCGGTCGAGAAGGCCGCCACCGGCAGCATCCGCGGCGACTTCGGCCTGGAGACTCAGTTCAACCTGGTGCACGGTTCCGACTCGCCGGAATCGGCCGCCCGCGAGATCGGGCTCTGGTTCCCGAACCTGTGACCGGATCGGACCAGGCCGCTGCCACCGTGGACCGGGTAGGTCCCGGCGGCAGCGTGGCGTCGGACAGCGCCTTCGGGGTTGCGCTGGTGACCCTGTGGCAGGACGTCGCGGACGCCGGCGGCCCGGTCGGATTCGCTGCACCCGTGGTGCGGTCGGAGGTCGCCGCCCTGGCGGCGGGTCTGGTGGAGGAACTGCGCACCGGACGCCTGCTCGGACTGGTGGTCAACCAGTCGCGCAGGCTCGTCGGGGTCGCCTTGCTCCGACCGGGGCGCAACGTCAGGCAGCACACCGGACGGATCGAACTGCTGCTCGTCGACCCCGGCCATGTCCGGGCGGGGTTGGGCAGCCAACTGATGGACGGGCTGTTGCGGCTCGCCCGGGAACGCGGGTTGGACCGGCTGGAGGTGGACGTCCAGGACGGAGCCGGACTCGAGCAGTTCTTCGGCCGCTACGGTTTTGCCGAATGGGGGCGCCGGCCGGGTTGGGTTCGTCCCGGATCGAGGGAACACGACGAAGTCCTGATGGGAGTGCTGCTGTGAGCCGCCGCATCGTCGACCTGTCACATCCGATCCACGACGGGATGGTGACCTACCCGGGCATCCCGGCGCCGGTTCTCGGCGCCCATCTCACCTTCGACGAGTCGGCCGCGCACTATGCGGCCGGCACCGAGTTCTCCATCGGGACGATCTCGATGGCCGCCAACACCGGCACGTACCTGGACACCCCCGCACACCGGTACCGGGACGGCGAGGATCTCGCCCGCCTGAGCCTCGAGCGGATGGTCGACCTCGACGGCGTCGTGGTCCGGGCCAGGCAGCGGAGTTCTGCCGGTGGTCGGGCGATCGAGGAATCCGATCTGATCTCGGCCCTGGACGGCGTGCAGCTTGCCGGCCGGGCGATCCTGATCGAGACCGGTCACAGCGACCAGTGGGGAACCCCCGGGTACTTCGTCGATCATCCGTACTTGACCGACGACGCGGTCGAGTACCTGGTCGCGGCGAAACCCTCGCTGGTCGGCATCGATTCGCTGAACATCGACTCCACGCACACCGGCCGGCGCCCCGCGCACAGCTGGCTGCTGGCGGCCAGAATTCCGGTCGTCGAGCACATGACCGGCCTGGATCAGTTGCCGGACAGCGGGTTTCGGTTCACCGCGGCGCCGCCGGCTGTGCAGGGCATGGGCACCTTCCCGGTCAGGGCGTTCGCCGTCGTCGACTGACCCGTCGGCGCGGCGAGTGCTCGGGGGTTCGCAGCCCGCTCAGTGCTGGCGGCCGCGGCGACCGGTGGCCAGGAACGCCCAGCCGATCATCACCGTGCCGAGGAGCAGTGCGACGAGCCCGACGATCACCGGAACGGTGATGTCCAGGCCGGTGCTGGCCAGCATCAGCGGCGTCGTGCCAGAGGGACCGGTGGCGACGATGGGTTCCTCGTTCAGGGCGGCCGAGGCGGCGGGTGCGGCGATCAGGGCAAGCGCCAGGCTGAACACCACGAGGGCGGCGGAGGTGAGCCAGAGTCGGACCGACCGGTACTGCGTCATCGACTCTCCTCCTTCGGTTCGACCGGCACAGCGCGCGCAGGCGCGGTTGACACGGGAAAGACGTACGGAACGCCGTTCTGGTTGCGCCCACCGTCGTGTTGTTCGGGTGGCACCTGCCAGCCAACGTATCGATCGACAACGTATCGACCGGGCATTTCCGGCAGCCCCGACGCGCCCGACGAGATGACCACGATCGACGCCGTCCGGGCTCGGGGTACCGTCGGCGACCGTGTCCCCGACCGTTCCCGTCGCCGGTCCCGCAGCCGATCAGGCACCGGATCAAGCTCCGCCGATGATCGTGGCCAGCGCGCTGCGCAAGAGCTTTCCGGTGAAGTCCGGACCTGATGTCGAGGCCGTCCGCGGGATCGACCTACAGGTGGCCCGCGGAGAGTCGTTCGGATTCCTCGGCCCGAACGGCGCGGGCAAGTCGTCGACCATGCGGATGATCGCGTGCGTCTCGCCCCGGACCAGCGGTCGGCTGAGCATTCTCGGGCTCGATCCGGAGGTGGACGGCGTCCGGATCCGGGGTCGGCTCGGGGTGGTGCCGCAGCAGGACAATCTGGACGAGGAGTTGAGCGTCCGGGAGAACCTGATCGTCTACGGCCGCTACTTCGGCATCCCCCGCGGCGAGTGTCGCCGCCGTGCCGCGGAACTGCTGGATTTCGCCCAACTGGTCGACAAGGGCGACGCCAAGGTCGAGACCCTCTCCGGTGGGATGAAACGTCGGCTGACCATCGCGCGGTCGCTGATCAACGATCCGGAGCTGCTGTTGCTCGACGAGCCGACCACCGGCCTCGATCCACAGGCGCGGCATGTGCTGTGGGACAGGCTGTTCCGACTCAAGCATCGCGGCGTGACGCTGGTCGTGACCACGCACTACATGGACGAGGCCGAACAACTCTGCGACCGGCTGGTGGTGATGGACGGCGGTCTGATCGTCGCGCACGGGTCGCCGGCCGAGTTGATCGCCGCGCACAGCTCCCGCGAGGTCGTCGAGCTGCGGTTCCTGCCGGGAACCCAGGACGCCGCGCAGGACCGGGTGGGCGAGCTGGTCGAACGGATGGAGATCCTGCCCGACCGGTTGCTGCTGTACACCGATGACGGTGACCGGACGCTGGCCGACGTGCACGCCCTCGGGGTGCAGCCGTCGACGTCGCTCGTCCGCCGGTCAACCCTGGAGGACGTGTTCCTGCGGCTGACCGGAAGGAGCCTGATCGATTGAGCAGCCCTTCTGTGACGCCGGCCCGGATCCCCGGCGGGCGGTACCTGGTCTGGGAGTACCTGGTGCGGTGCTGGCGTCGCTACCTGGTGTCCAGCCTCGCCGAGGCCGTCGGCACACCGCTGCTCTATCTGCTGGCGCTCGGGGTCGGGCTGGGCACGTTGATCGACTCCGGGCCGGACCCGCAGGCCCTCGGTGGCGTCGACTACGTGGACTACATCGCCCCGGCCCTGCTGGTGGCGGCGGCCGTCCAGGTGGGCATGGGGGAGTCGTCCTATCCCGCCTACAGCCGGTTCAAGTGGACCAGGGTGTTCTGGGGGATCACCGCCACCCCGGTGACCCCGGCACAGGTGTGTGAGGGCGAGCTGCTCTTCATCGCCACCCGGATGCTCGCCGGTTCGAGCCTCTACTACCTGGTGCTGCTCGCCTTCGGCGCAGCCGGTGGTGCCTCCGGGCTGCTGATGATCCCGATCGGCGCGTTGACCGGTCTGGCCTGCGCCGTCTGGGTGCTGGCGCTCGGTGCCTGGATGCGATCGGAGGGCGGAGCGTTCAACGTGGTCTTCCGGTTCGTCCTGATCCCGATGACCTTGTTCTCCGGATCGTTCTTCCCGATCACCGAGATCCCGCTCGCGATCAGGTGGTTGGCCTGGCTCTCACCGTTGTGGCACGGGAACGAGTTGGCCCGCGGAGCCGCCCTCGGTGGTCTCGAATTCTGGCCGGCCGTCGGTCACCTGGTCTATGTGATCGCACTGCTGGCCGCCGGTTACCTGGTCGCCCGCCACCGTTACCGGGTGAGGCTGATCGTGTGACGGTCGAACCGACCCGGATCGAGGCGGAGCGCCGGCGCACGGTGCCGTTGCTGCTGCGGGTGATCCCGTTGCAGCTGTACGCGGGCCGGGCATCAGTCGTGCTGGAGCGCAACCTGCGGGTCTACCGGAGGGCCTGGATGATCATCGTCTCCGGCTTCTTCGAGCCGGTGTTCTACCTGCTGGCCCTCGGCGGCGGCCTGGGTGCGCTCGTCGGCACCGTCGACACCGGCGCCGGACCGGTCAGCTACGCGGCGTACATCGCGCCTGGATTGTTGGCCACCTCGGCGATGAACGGGGCCATCTACGACTCGACGGTCAACGTCTACTTCAAGATGCGGTACGCCAAGCTCTACGACGCCATGCTGGCGACCTCGCTCGGTCCGATGGACGTGGCGCTCGGCGAGATCGCCTGGTCGTTGCTGCGGGGCGGGATCTACTCCGCGGGTTTCGTCGTCGTGATGCTGATCATGGGCCTGGTCGAGTCCTGGTGGGTGGTGCTCGCCGTGCCGGTCGCGCTGCTGATCGCGCTGGGGTTCGGTGCCGTCGGCATGGCCATCACGTCGTTCCTGCGCAACATCCAACAACTGGACTGGATCACCACGGCGATCCTGCCGATGTTCCTGTTCTCCACCACCTTCTACCCGCTGAGCGTCTATCCGCCGGCGATCCAGGCGGTGGTCCGGTGTCTGCCGCTGTACCAGGGCATCGAGCTGATGCGCGGCCTGTGCCTGGGAATCGTCTCGTGGGGGCTGTTGTTGCACGTCCTGTACTTCCTGGTGATGGCGGCGATCGGTATCGCGCTCACCGCCCGCCGGCTGGACCGGCTGCTGTTGCGGTGACGCCCGCGCAGCCGCCGCCGGGCCGCGCCTGCGGCTTGCCCAACGGCCGTGTGGGATACTCGGAAGCGATTCGGCGCCGCATGCAGCGGCAACGGGTCCGGGCATGGTGGGTCGCGGCAGGTCGTTGCTGGCCCCGGTGAGTGAGACATCGGGTGCGAACGCAGCGCGGCTGCGGAACCGATCGGCCCGACAACCACCCAGACTTCCCGCGGTCCCCGCTTCCCAGCAGGGATCACGGAAAACGAAATGTACGAAGTCCCTGTGCGGACGCGTCCAGTACGCGCCCGGGGACCTCGGAGAGGAACTGTCTCAGTGACGCCCAACCTGGAATCAGCCCTATCGGGACTGCCCGCCAAACCCCGAGTTCACGAACTGTCGAAGCGGATCGGGATCAGCAACAAGGAGCTGCTTGCCGCGCTCGCCGAGCGAGGCCTGACGATCACCAGCTCGTCGTCGTCGGTGCCGCTCGCGGTCGCCCAAGAGGTGATCCAATCGCTGCTCGGCGGTGACGGCACGTCCGAGCCCATCGATCAGCCGGACACGCAGGTGGCGACTCCGGTCGAAGCGCCACCAGACGTGCCGGCGACCCCACCGGACGCGATCAATCCGCTGTTCCTGCCGCCGGTTGCTGACGCGGGCAGCGTCGTACCCGACGAGGAGCCTGCCGGTCCGGCCCGCTCCGGGTCGTCCCGCCGCCGACGTGGACGTTCGGGTGCGAGCCGTCGCCCGGCCGATCAGGAGTCGACCGAGGCGCCGGGCGATGTCGCTCCGGATGACGCGGTCGTTCCGGATGGCGACCGCCACCGCGGAGCCGCCCGCCGATACCGCGGATGAGACGAACGACGAGCGCCCGTCCGGCGACACCGACAGTGACGCGGACGACGACGCCGGCTCCCGCAACCGCCGCAGGCGTCGTGGTCGTCGCGGCCGCGGACGGGTGGCGGAGACGGACGAGCAGGACTCGGAGAGCAGCGAGCAGGCGAGCGCGGAGCAGGACGGCGCCGGGACCAGCGGCGATGCCGAGGCCGGCTCGCAGGCTCCCGCCGTGCAGGACGAGGACGCGACGACCGAAACGGAATCCGACGCCGATGCGGACGCCGAATCCGAGGGCGGCCAGCGGACCGGTAGCGGCAACCGGCGGCGACGCCGTCGTCGCCGCGGGTCCGGCGGTGACGAGGCACCCCGTGAGGACGATCCGGACAACACCGTCGTGCACGTCCGTGAACCTCGGTTGTCGCAGGCCGGCTCGTCGTCCGGCTCGGCCGGCGGCTCGTCCAACGAGGTGCAGGGCATCCGTGGTTCGACCCGGTTGGAGGCGAAGCGGCAGCGTCGTCGCGACTCCCGGGACACCTCGCGCCGGCGGCCGCAGATTCTCACCGAGGCCGAGTTCCTGGCCCGCCGGGAGTCGGTCGAACGGGTGATGGCTGTCCGGCAGCGCGGTGACCTCGCCCAGGTCGCGCTGCTCGAGGACGGCATCCTGGTCGAACACTTCGTGTCCCAGACCGGGTCCGATTCGATGATCGGCAGCGTTTTCCTCGGCCGGGTGCAGAACGTGCTGCCGTCCATGGAGGCCGCTTTCGTCGACATCGGCCGCGGTCGCAACGCCGTCATCTACGCCGGCGAGGTGAACTGGGACGCCGCCGGCCTCAATGGAAAGGCCCGCCGGATCGAGACCGCGTTGTCCAGCGGTGACACCATCCTCGCGCAGGTCTCCAAGGACCCGGTCGGCCATAAGGGCGCCCGGCTCACCACCCAGATCTCGCTGCCCGGCCGGTTCCTGGTCTACGTCCCGGGCGGCGGCGCCACCGGGATCTCCCGCAAACTGCCGGACACAGAACGCAAGCGGCTGAAGTCGATCCTCGACCGGATCGTCCCCGAGGACGCCGGGGTGATCATCCGCACGGCCGCCGAGGGCATCGCCGAGGACGAACTGATCCGCGACGTCGAACGGCTCAAGTCCCAGTGGGAGGAGATCTCCCGGCGGGCCGAGGCCAAGACCGGTGCGCCGACGCAGCTGTACGCCGAGCCCGGCACGCTGATCAAGGTGGTGCGGGATCTTTTCAACTCCGACATCACCCGGTTGGTGGTCGACGGTGACGAGGCCTACGGCCCGGTCGCCGACTACGTCACCGCGGTCGCGCCGGAGCTCGCCGACCGGCTCGTCCGCTACGAACCGGCCCCGAACGGAGCCGACGTCTTCGCGGCCTACCGGATCGACGAGCAGATCGCCAAGGCGCTCGAGCGCAAGGTGCACCTGCCGTCCGGCGGTTCGCTGGTCATCGACCGCACCGAGGCGATGACCGTGGTCGACGTGAACACCGGGAAGTACACCGGCTCCGGCGGCAACCTCGAAGAGACGGTGACCAAGAACAACCTGGAAGCCGCCGAGGAGATGGTCCGCCAGCTCCGGCTCCGGGACATCGGCGGCATCATCGTCATCGACTTCATCGACATGGTGCTGGAATCGAACCGCGAACTGGTGCTGCGGCGGCTCACCGAGGCGCTCGGCCGGGACCGCACCCGACATCAGGTCGCCGAAGTGACCTCGCTGGGTCTGGTGCAGATGACCCGCAAGCGAATGGGCACCGGGCTCGTCGAAGCGTTCTCTGAGCCCTGCCCGCATTGCGGGGGACGCGGGATCGTGCTGCACGACCTGCCGGTGGTCGCCTCCGTCAGCGACGACGGTGGCGGCAACGAGCGTCGCTCCGGCAAGGGCCGGCGTGGACGGGGCCGGGACACCGAGCGGGTCGAGGAGATCGTCATCCCCCGGGTGGTCGAGGTGCCCGCCGGTCGGCGACCGGACCCGCGCGGGCCGAAGCCGCCGAGCATCGGCGGCGGTCGGGACTCCCACCGTGATCAAGACCAGCGGACCGAGGCAGCTGCGGACGAACGCGTCGCGACCGGGCCCGACGCCGAGGAAATCGACTGGATCGAGGCCGCCGCGGCCGCCGGAATCCAGGCGGCCCAGGACGCCGACGCGGACGACTTCGAGGCCCACGAGCCCGGAGACGGCATCGCCGATGACGACAATCCCGTCGACGCTGCCGAGGTGGCAGAGATCGTCGTCGATGACCCGGCCGAACCGGATTCCGCCGACTCCGTGGAATCCGAGGTGACGGCAGCGGAACCGGCTGTCGACGTCGTCGTCGAGGCGGCCGAGACCGAGCCGGCGCCGAAGCGGCGTCGCGGTAGGCGGGCCGCGGGTCGTCCCGCGGGTGCGCCGCCGTCGGCCCAGCCGGTGGACATCATCGTCCACGAATCGGTCCCGGAGCGGGCCGCCCCGGTGGAGCAGCAGGCGAGCGATGGTGCCACCAACGGGCACGCGGACAACGATCACGCCGACAACGGTCACGCGGACAACGGTTCTGCTGACAACGGTCGGGCCGACGATGCGGTTGCCGCTGCACCCCCGGTGGCGACCCCGCCGCGTCGCCGGCGGGCGGCCAGCCGACCTGCTGGACCCGCGGCAGGCGGCGCCGGTGAGCCGGTGGTGATCGCCATCCCGGTCGACCAGCCGGCTGGGTGACGACCGGTCGCAGCGGTGGGTTTGCCCCCACGGTGCCCGGCCGCGTACTGTAGGCGGTCGGCACGCTGCTGCGCAGCGGGCTTTGCGGTGCCCTGGTTCGTCGCCTCGTGCGTGCGGGCCGAGCGTCTCGGTGACTCGTTCTCGAGCAGCTCGTCAGGGGCGCCACCGACACTGATCACCTGGACACCTCGGGTATCCGAGGTGGGCATGGCGGTGGGCGTCGGTGAGAGCCCCGCAGACCCGCGCAAGCGGCGTGCACAGAACTGAAGAGCACCGAGAAGTAGTACCGAGTCCACCGAAACCGGGCAACACCGGCAACACAACAGGCAGGAAGGCGCGTCCACGATGTACGCGATCGTCAAGACCGGCGGCAAGCAATACAAGGTCGCCGAAGGTGACGTCATCGAGATCGAGAAGCTCGAAGGCGATCCCGGTGCCGCAGTCACCCTGCCCGCGGTGCTGCTGGTCGATGGCCCCGACGTCACCTCCAAGAGCGATGCGCTGGCGGCGGTGACGGTCTCCGGTGAGGTCGTCGCGCACACCAAGGGCCCGAAGATCATCATCCACAAGTTCAAGAACAAGACCGGCTACCACAAGCGGCAGGGGCATCGCCAGCCGCTGACGCAGGTCAAGGTCACCGGGATCTCGGTCGGGTCGGCCAAGGCCGATTCCGCCGGCTGATACGACTCTTTCGAGAAAGGCGCCACCACCATGGCACACAAAAAGGGCGCGTCCAGCTCCCGGAACGGCCGCGATTCCAACGCACAGCGGTTGGGCATCAAGCGGTTCGGCGGGCAGACCGTGAGCGCCGGCGAGATCCTGGTCCGTCAGCGCGGCACCAAGTTCCACCCGGGTGACGGCGTCGGCCGCGGCAAGGACGACACCTTGTTCGCGCTGATCGCCGGCGCGGTGGAGTTCGGTTCCAAGCGGGGCCGCAAGACCGTCAACATCGTCGCTCCGGTGGCCTTGGCCGCCGACGCCGAGCAGCCGGTCCCGGTCGGAGTCTGACCCGCACCGGTTTGTCTTCATCCCTGCGAGGGGCGGGCCCGAATCAACCGGGACCGCCCCTCGCGGCATCTTCAACGCCGGTTTCGGCGCTACCAATCCGTTCGTTTCGCACCGCCGCCGGCTGATCCGGCCCACATCCACAGGAGGTGACCGTGGCCAGGTTCGTCGACCGCGCTGTCCTGCACCTGCAAGCCGGCGACGGTGGCCATGGGTGCGCCTCGGTGCACCGGGAGAAGTACAAGCCGCTGGGCGGCCCGGACGGAGGTGACGGCGGCAACGGCGGTGACGTGACCCTGGTCGTCGACGACAACGTGCACACCCTGCTCGATTTCCACTTCCGGCCGCACGCCAAGGCGGGCAACGGCCGGCCCGGGCAGGGCGACGACAAGGACGGGGCCAACGGCGAGGGTCTGGAACTGCGGGTGCCCTCCGGCACGGTGGTGCTGACCGAGGACGGCGCGATTCTCGCCGACCTGGTCGGTCCCGGTGCGAGTTACACCGCCGCCCGCGGCGGTCGCGGTGGCCTGGGTAACGGCGCGCTGGCCTCCCGGGCACGCAAGGCCCCAGGCTTCGCGCTGCTCGGCGAACCCGGCGAAACCGCCGATGTCGTCCTGGAACTCAAGTCGGTGGCCGATGTCGGTCTGGTCGGCTTCCCGAGTGCCGGGAAGTCCTCCCTGGTGTCGGTGCTGTCCGCCGCCCGGCCGAAGATCGCCGACTACCCCTTCACCACCCTGGAACCCAACCTCGGAGTGGTCACCGCGGGCTCCGAGGTCTACACGATCGCCGACGTCCCCGGGCTGATCCCGGGCGCGAGCCAGGGCAAGGGTCTCGGGCTGGAATTCCTCCGGCACATCGAGCGCTGCTCCGTGCTGGTGCACGTGGTGGACTGCGCGACCTACGAGACCGGCCGCGATCCGCTGTCCGACATCATGGCGCTCGAGTTCGAGCTGGCCGAGTACACCCCCGCGCTGGCAACGGATCTGGCGTCCAAGCCGCGGCTGGTCGTGCTGAACAAGATCGACGTCCCGGAGGCCCGTGAGCTCGCGGAATTCGTCCGGCCCGATCTGGAGGCGGCCGGCCACCGGGTGTTCGCCATCTCCGCAGCCACCCACGAGGGGCTGGCCGAACTGCGGTTTGCCCTGGCCGAGGTGGTCGCCGCCGACCGGGCGGACAAGCCGACGCCGCCGGCGCCACGGATCGTGGTGCGCCCGCAGCCCATCGATTCCGAGCAGTTCCAGGTCGAGCCCGATCCCGAGGTCGACGGCGGCTTCGTGGTCCGCGGTGCCCGGCCGGAACGCTGGATCCTGCAGACCGACTTCAACAACGATGAGGCTGTCGGGTACCTGGCCGATCGGCTCGCCCGGCTCGGCGTCGAGGCGCAGCTGGCCGCCCACGGCGCACAGCCCGGAGCGCCGGTGACCATCGGCAACGTCACCTTCGACTGGGAGCCCACCACCCTGGCCGGGGTCGACATCGTGCCGACCGGCCGCGGTACCGATCTTCGGATCGATCAGGTCGACCGGGTCGGTGCCGCCGAGCGAAAGGCCATGCACCGCCTGCGCCGCGGGTTGGACGTCGACGGGCACACCCTCGACGACGAGGACGACTGAGACATGGTCGGCTCGGCAGTGGGTGCCGATCGCGCCGTGACCGGTGGCGGGGCTCCTTGGGATGCGCCGGGAACCTCCTTGTCCGAGTCCCGGCTCGCCGTTGGCCGGGCCAAGATTGTCGTGGTGAAGGTGGGATCGTCGTCGTTGACGACGGCCGCCGGCGGACTTGATCCGCATCGGCTGGACGTGCTGGTGGACGCCGTCGCCGGCCGGGTGGCCGCCGGATCCCAGGTGGTGCTGGTGTCCTCGGGTGCGATCGCCGCCGGGTTGGCGCCGCTCGGACTGCGGCGTCGCCCTCGGGATCTGGCGACGCAGCAGGCCGCGGCCTCCGTCGGCCAGCAGCTGCTGGCCGAGCGCTACGCCGGCTCGTTCGCCCGGCACCGGCTCACCGTCGGCCAGATTCTGCTCACCAGTGACGATGTCGTCAGGCGCGCGCACTACCGCAACGCCCAGCGGACGTTCGGCAAGTTGCTCTCGTTCGGCGTCGTCCCGGTGGTGAACGAGAACGACACCGTCGCGACCGCCGAGATCCGTTTCGGCGACAACGATCGGCTCGCCGCCCTGGTGGCCCACTTGGTGGGCGCCGGTGCGCTCATCCTGCTCTCCGACGTCGATGCCCTCTATACCGGCGACCCACGGCTGCCCACCTCGACACCGGTTCGGGAGGTGCCGGACGCCAGTGCCTTGGCTGGGATCGGGATCGGTCCCGCCGGCAGCGATGTCGGCACCGGCGGGATGGAATCCAAGCTCACCTCCGCACTGACCGCCACCGGGGCCGGTATTCCGGTGCTGCTCGCTTCGGCGGCCGATGCCGTAGCGGCGCTGGCGGTCTCACCGTCCGGTGCGGACGAGCTGGGGCCGATCGTCGGCACCGCCTTCGCACCCGCCACCAGGCGGACCAGCGCCCGGTTGTTCTGGCTTCGGCACGCGGCGACCGCCGCCGGGTCGATCAGCCTCGATGACGGGGCGGTCGCTGCCGTGCTCAACCGGCGGAAGTCGTTGCTACCGGCCGGGATCACCGCGTTCTACGGCGATTTCGAGTCGGGGGATGCCGTCGACCTGCTCTCCGCCGACGGGGTGATCGTGGCCCGCGGATTCGTCGGCCACGATGCGGCCGAGATGCCGGGCATCATCGGCCGAACCCTGTCGGATCTGCCTGTGGACCAGCGGCATCCGGTGGTCCATGCGGACGATCTGATCGCGGTCACCTCGGGGACCGGCAACGCGGCAACGGCCGTGGGAGTAGCGCAGTGAAGAACACGAACGAAGGAGCCCGGACATGTCGGTGATCGATCAGCAGGCCACTGCGGCGACAGTGCCAGCAGCCACGGACGCACAGTCACCGGCGCGGGCCGTCGTGTCGGCCACCAGAGAGGATGTGCTCGCCGCTGCATCCCGATCCAGGGTGGCGGCAGCCGAACTGGCGCAGCTCACCAGCGCGACCAAGGACCGCGCGTTGCTGACGATGGCCGACGCGCTGCTCGACCGGCGGGAGGAGATCCTGGCCGCCAACGAACTCGATGTGCAGGCCGCGGTTGCCGCCGGAACCGCCGACTCGCTGGTGGACCGGTTGCGGCTCAACGCCTCCCGCGTCGACGCCATGGCCGGTGGGCTGCGCGAGCTGGTCGGGTTGCCCGATCCGATCGGCACCATCGTGCGCGGTTCGGTGCTGCCCAACGGCTTGCGGCTGCGACAGGTACGGGTCCCGCTCGGCGTCGTCGCGATCATCTACGAGGCCCGCCCCAACGTCACCGTCGACGCCGCCGGCATCGCGCTCAAGGCGGGCAATGCTGCGTTGCTGAGGGGCTCCGCCTCTGCCTTTGAATCGAATCAGGTGCTGGTCCGGATCCTTTCCGACGCCGCGGTTTCCGCCGGGCTGCCGGCGGATGCGGTGGCGTTGGTTCCAGGGACCGACCGGGAATCTGTCAAGCATCTGATGACCGCCCGCGGTCTGGTCGACGTGATCATCCCGCGCGGCGGCGCCGGCCTGATCCAGGCCGTGGTCAACGGATCGACCGTGCCAGTGATCGAGACCGGGGTGGGCAACTGCCACGTCTACGTCGACGCGAGCGCCGACCACACCATGGCGTTGGAGATCCTGGTGAATTCCAAGGCCCGCCGGCCGTCGGTGTGCAACGCGGCCGAGACCCTGCTGGTACACGCCGACGCCGCAGCTTCGTTCGTGCCGGCAGCGGTGGCGGCGTTGCGGGAGGCGGGCGTCACCCTGCATGCCGACGACGCGGTGATCGAGATGGTCGGCGACGTCCCGGGAGTCGTGCCGGCGACGGAGGAGGACTTCGACACCGAGTACCTGTCGCTCGACATCGCGGTCGCCGTCGTACCGGATCTGAACGCCGCGATCGAGCACATCACCGCGCACGGCACCGGTCACACCGAGGCCATCGTCACCGAATCGCTGTCCGCTGCCGACGAGTTCGTCGCTCGGGTGGACGCGGCCGCGGTGATGGTGAACGCGTCCACCGCGTTCACCGACGGCGGCGAGTTCGGCTTCGGTGCGGAGATCGGCATCTCGACCCAGAAGCTGCATGCCCGCGGCCCCATGGGGTTGGCGGAGCTGACCAGCACCAAGTACGTGCTGACCGGCAACGGCCAGATCCGGGCGACGTCGTGACCCGCGTCGTCGCCGTCGTGCGCCAACCGGGTGTCGGGTGAGCGTCCCGGCGCGCCGGATCGGCGTGATGGGCGGCACTTTTGACCCCATCCATCATGGCCACCTGGTCGCCGCGTCCGAGGTCGCGGACAAGTTCGATCTCGACGAGGTGATCTTCGCCCCGACCGGACACCCGTGGCAGAAGGGCGGCGAGAGCCCGGCCGAGCACCGCTACCTGATGACGGTCATCGCGACGGCGGCCAACCCGCGGTTCCGGGTGTCCCGGGTGGACATCGACCGGCCTGGACCGACTTACACCAAGGACACGCTGACCGACCTGCGGGCCATCGAGCCCGACGCGGAATGGTTCTTCATCACCGGGGCCGACGCGCTCGCGGCGATCATGTCGTGGAAGGACGTCTCGGAGCTGTTCACCCTGGCGCATTTCATCGGGGTCACCCGGCCCGGCTACACGCTGCACGACATGAACCTGCCCGACGGGTCGGTGACCTTGATGGAGGTCCCGGCGTTGGCGATCTCGTCGACCGACTGCCGTTCGAGAGTGGAGAGCGGCGCGCCGGTCTGGTACCTGGTGCCGGACGGCGTCGTCCAGTACATCGCCAAACACGGTTTGTACGTGGAGAAATGATCAGTTCGATGACGAAAAATGCCGCAACACAGGGAGAAAAATGACCGCCTCCGATACCGCACTGACGCTGGCCAGGGTTGCCGCCCAGGCAGCGGCCGACAAACTGGCCAAGGACATCCTGCTGGTGGACGTCTCGGACCGCCTCGCGATCACCGATGTCTTCGTGATCGTCACCGGCGCCAACGAGCGGCAGGTGGGCGCCATCGTCGACGCCGTCGAGGAGAAGATGCGCGCCGCGGGCACCAAACCGCCACGTCGCGAAGGCGAACGCGAGGGGCGCTGGGTGCTGCTCGACTTCGTCGACGTCGTCGTGCACATCCAGCACTCCGAAGAGCGGGTGTTCTATGCGCTCGACCGACTGTGGAAGGACTGCCCGACGATCCCGTGGGTCGATGCGTCCGGCGATCCGACCGCGGCCGCCTCAACCGACGACACGGTTGGTGAGGCGGACACCGGACAGCCGGATCCCGAGCGGGCCGACGTCGTGGCGCCATGACCCTGGAGCACCTCATCCTGATGCGTCACGGCGAGACCGACTGGAACCGCAATCAGCGGTTGCAGGGTCACCGGGACATCGCACTGAACGCGGCGGGGCAGCACCAGGCGCTGGACGCGGCTCCGTCGATCGTGGCGTTGCGGCCGGACGTGATGTTGTCTTCCGACCTGAAGCGCGCACGCGAGACCGCCTCAGCCGTCTCGGCTTTGACCGGCATCGAGGCGACGACCGACGTTCGGCTCCGCGAGACGTCAATGGGCCTGTGGGAGGGACTGACCAGGGACGAGGTGGTCGCCACGTGGCCGGGTGAGTGGGAGCGCTGGCGGACCACGTCGGCGCACGCCTCCCCGCCCGAGGGCGAGTCCCGCTGGCAGGTCGCGCAACGGGCCAGCGAGGTGGTCGACGAACTCGATGCGGGAACGGCTGCCCGCGCGCTGATCGTCTCGCACGGCGGGCTGATCGTCGGCCTCACCGGTTGCCTGCTCGCGCTGCCGGAGGACAGTTGGGGCACGCTGATCGGTGTCGGCAACTGCCACTGGGTGATCCTGCACCGGTTCGCCGGGGCGTGGCGGCTGCATTCCTACAACGCGGGACTCGGCGGTGTCGTGCTGCCGCGCGGCGAGGACGAGGTTGCGGGAACCTAGCGGTCACAGCTGATTCACCGGAGGCGGGAACGGCATGAAGGCAGCAGTCTGCACCAGATACGGTCCGCCCGAGGTGGTCCGCGTCCAGGAGGTCGCCGACCCGACGCCGAAGCCCGGAGAGCTGTTGATCAGGGTGCACGCCTCGACGGTCAATCGCACCGACTGTGCTTATCGCGCCGGCCAACCGGTATTCGTCCGCGTCGGTATCGGGTTGCGCGGCCCGAAAGCCGCGGTGCTGGGCAACGAGTTCGCCGGCCGGATCGAGGCGGTCGGTGCCGGCGTCACGTCGTTCTCGGTCGGGGACCGCGTGTTCGGCTACAACGAGGGCCCGTTCGGGACGCACGCCGAGTTGTTGGTCATGCCGGAAAAGGCTTCCGTCGCACCGATCCCGGATGGGCGGACGTACGCGGAGATGGCACCGGGCACCGAGGGCGTGCATTATGCGTTGTCGGTGATCAACGCGGCCGGTATCCGTCGCGGCCAGCAGGTCCTGGTCAACGGTGGAACCGGCGGCATCGGCTCGGCAGCGATCCAACTTCTGCGCATCCGCGGCGCCGAGGTGACCGCGGTCTGTGGGTCGGAACATCTCGACCTGATGCGTGAGCTCGGGGCGACAACCGTCATCGATCGAACCGTCGACGACTTCACCCGGCTCCCCGGTCCGTATTCGGTGGTCATCGACGCCGTCGGAAAGAGCACGTTCGGCCGGTGCCGGCCGCTGCTGGAACCACGGGGGGTCTACCTCTCGACCGAACTCGGTCCGAAGGGGCAGAACCCGGTCCTGGCAATGGTCACGCCGCTGCTGCGTGGCAAGCGGGTGAAGTTCCCGATCCCTAGGCACAACCAGCAGATGGTCAGGAATTTCGCTGCGCTGATCGATTCCGGGCAGTTCACGCCGGTGATCGACCGGACCTTCCCGTTCGATCAGATCGTCGATGCCTATCGGTACGTGGAGACCGGGCAGAAGATCGGCAATGTGGTGCTCGCCTTGGACAGTGCCGATCACTGACCTCGCTCAGCAGTGCCCCCCCGTGCACTGACCCCGCCCGTTTGTTGCCATGGTTGGAATCGCTCCCCAGAGTCGGTGACACGGTCGGGTCGGTGATCCCGACTCCCTAGCGTCGATTGGGTGCGCATCCGCCCCGATCCGTCGAGCCGCATCGCGGTGTTGCGGGAGCGTGCGGTAGTCACGGAACCGGTGGTCGATCGGGCCGCGCGACGTTCCGTTGCCCCGGTCCGGCCGGATCCCGACCTCGCTGACCGGAGACCGGCGGTCGTCGGATGGATTCCGCCGGTGAGTCAACCGAGTGCAGCGCCGCCGAGCAGGGCGCGTGGCCGGCACCACAGTCCGGACGAGCTCATCGACGAGTCGGTGGACGTCGGTGACCCGACCACCGGCGGGGGATCGGTGCGAACGGTCGTGGGCGGCTGGGTCCCGGACGGTGGCGTCGTGCGGCGTTGGCGGCCCCCTGTCGGGGCCGTCGGCGACGGCACCAGCGGCCTGAACGACCACGTCAACAGGTCTGAAGGTTCCAGCGCTGAAGGATTCAGCGATGACGGCGACGACGAGGAGGTATCGGCAGACGCCGACGAGATCGACGACGGCGACGAGACATCGGGCGACCCCCTCGAGATCGACGACGACCTCTCCGTAGAACCGATCGACGACGATCCGGACAACTCCGTTGGCGACCAGCAGCCTTCCGGGGTGTCGGCGCGCCGGATCAGGCCCGGTTCGCCCCGGTTGGCAAGACCATTCGGCAGGCTGGCAGAGCTGTGGGTACCGGAATCACTGCGCGATGCCCGGGTCGATCCGGGCCGCCGAGGCATGATCGTCCTGCTGCTGGTGGCAGCACTGGCGGCCGTGGCCACCGCATTCGGCGTCTGGCGCGATCGACCGGAACCACGTCCGGTGGAGACCTCGGCCGTTGCTGCGCTGGCGGTCTCGTCGGAACCGGCGGTGCCCGAGTCGTCGGCGCCAGGGCCGTCCGGTGGTGCGGTGTCCGGCGACGGCGAAGCAGGGGCGGCGGATCAGTCGGGCTCTGAGCCACCGGCAGGCGGCTCTCCGGGCGAGATCGTCGTCTCGGTCACCGGTTTGGTGGGTCAGCCGGGCGTCGTCACGCTGAATTCCGGTTCCCGGGTCGCTGATGCGATTGCCGCTGCCGGTGGCGCCACTGCTGATGCCGACCTGACCGGGATGAACCTGGCCGCCAGGTTGGCCGACGGGGATTCCGTGGTGGTCGGCGCTGCACCTGCCGCCGGTGACGTCGCATCCGGTGTTTCCGGTGGTGTTGCGGGATCGGTCACGGCTGCGGCTTCCGCACCGGCCGGCGGCCCGATCGACCTCAATTCCGCTGACGAGGCCGCCCTCGACACGCTGCCCGGCGTCGGTCCGGTGATGGCGCAGAACATTTTGGCCTGGCGCGAGACCAATGGCCGTTTCACCAGTATCGAACAGTTGCAGGAGATCAGTGGGATAGGTCCCTCTCGCTACGCGCAGATTTCACCGTTGGTCACGGTAGCTGCCGGATGATCGAGTTCCGCAGCCGGCCGTGGGTCGAGGAGGGCTCGGCGCCGCCGACCGATCTCCGCCTGGTGCCGGCGGCCCTGGCAGTGTGGGCAGGTTCGCTGATCGGATTGTTCGCCGACCATGTCGCCTGGTGGGTGCTGGTTGGCTGCCTGGTCGGCAGCGCGGGCGTCCTGGTCGTCCGGCGGCACGGTTGGCGCGGGTGGCTGGTCGCCCTTGTGGCCCTGGCAACGGCCATCGTCATGGCGGGTTTGGGTGCGGGTGAGCGAGCCGCCGACCCGCTGCGGGAAGCGGCGACCCGAGGCTCGTGGGCATCGGTGACCGTCGTCGTCGCCGGGTTTCCGCGCGCGGTCGACACCGGTTTTGCCGCGCCGGACAACGGCTATGGCGCCGAGGTCAGCGGACGACTCCCGATGGCGGGTCGATGCCGTCGTCCACCTGGCCGCGGTTGCCGGTCGGTCGTGGACGGCCGCGACCCCGCTGAGCATCTACGGGCGTGGCGTCGAGTGGTCCCGGGTCGTGCCCGACGAAACGGTCGATGCGGCCGGTCGGCTCGGCGAGCAGTCGTTCGGGCCGGGCCGGCAGATCGTTCTGCATGCCCGCGATCCGCCGGACGTCGTCGACCGTTCGCCGTGGTGGTATCGGCTCGCACAGCGGATCCGGGAAGAGTTGGCGGACAACGCGTCCCAACTCGAGGGTGATGCTGCGGGTCTGCTTCCGGGGCTGGTCGTCGGTGACACCAGCGGGATCAGCGATCGCCTGGACGCGGACGCCAAGATCACCGGCGTCACTCACCTGCTCGCGGTCTCCGGGTCACACTTCGCCATCCTGTGCGGAATGGTCGTGGTGGTGCTGCGCCGGTTCGGACCGAGACTCGCGGCCGTCGGTGGCGTCCTCACCCTGGTGGCGCTGGTCGTCCTGGTCGGGCCGCAACCGTCGGTGCTCCGTGCGGCGGTGATGGGTGCGATCGCGATGCTCGCCCTGCTGGCCGGACGCACCCGCAGTTGCGTGCCCGCACTGGCGACCGCGGTCATCGTCCTGCTGGCGATCGACCCCCAGCTCGCGGGCAGCATCGGGTTCGCTCTGTCGGTGCTGGCGACCGGCGGATTGGTCCTTCTCGCTCCGGTGTGGTCGGAGTCGTTGCAGCGCAGGGGACTACCGCGCGGATGGGCCGACCTGCTGGTGGTTCCGGTGGCCGCGCACCTGGTGACCATGCCGGTGGTGGTGTTGATCAGCGGGTCCGTGTCGGTGGTCGCGGTGCTGGCCAATCTGCTCGTCGCCCCGGTGGTGGCCCCGGCGTTGATCCTCGGAATGCTGTGCGCATTGACCGGCCCGTGGTGGTCGAGTGCCGCCGCGATGCTCGCCCGGCTGACCGCTCCACTGCTGGACTGGATCGCCGACGTTGCCCACACCTTGGCTCGCTGGCCCAGCGCCACCGTGCCCTGGCCCGCGACGCCCACCGGTGCGGCGCTGCTCGCGCTGATGACCGTTGTCGCGGTGATGATGCTGCGGCACCGCAGGTTTCGCGATCTCTTCGGCGCCGCAGCGGCCGGTGTCGTGCTGGTGCTGGTCCCGTCGACGGTCATCGCCCCCGGCTGGCCCGCGGCGGACTGGTTGCTCACGGCCTGCGAGGTGGGTCAGGGCGATGCCATGGTGCTCTCGACCGGGCAGGACGGAACCGCGGTGGTGGTCGACACCGGACCCGAGCCCAGCCTGGTCGACGCGTGCCTGGATCGGCTACGGATCGGCACCGTGCCCTTGCTGATTCTCACCCACCTGCATGCCGATCACGTCGACGGGCTCGCTGGAGTGCTGCACGGGCGCAGCGTCGGTGCCATCGCCGTCGGACCGGGACGGGAGCCGGCGGGTGCCTGGCGGGAGATCAGTGCAGCGGCAGCGGACCGGGGGATTCCCGTTGTCGAATTCACGCCCGGCATCACCTGGGCCGCCGAAGGGCTGAGCCTCACCGTTCTCGGTCCGCGAAAGCCCTTTGTCGGCACGGATTCCGACCCCAACAACGATTCGCTGGTGGTGATGGCCGACCGCGAAGGGGAGCGGATCCTGCTGACCGGCGACATCGAGGTGGAGGCACAGCAGGCGCTGCTGAACGCCGGGGTCGATCTCGACGCCGATGTTCTCAAGGTGCCGCATCACGGGTCATCGAAGCTGTTGGACCGCTTCGTCGCTGCGGTGTCACCGACGGCCGCGGTGATCGGCGTCGGTGTTGACAACGATTACGGGCACCCGAGTGTCAAGGCACTGGATCTACTCACCCGGAATGGTGTCGGCACCGTCCTGAGAACCGATCTCCAGGGCGACGGCTCGCTGGGTCTGATCGACGGCGTGCTGACGGCCAGCAGCCGGAGGCTCGAGCGCCGGCGCCGCCGGGTGAGCATGCTGGGAAGCATGACCAGTCAGTCGGGTGCCCACCCGCAGGCGTGGGGCCGGCATGCCCGCGGACCATAGCCCTTGAGTCGGGTGACGGGTGACCACAGGCATGCGGTCACCATGCGGGGGAGGTGCTTCGTTCGTGAGCAGTGCGCCCTGCCGCCGGCCCGCCGATCAGGCTTCGCGGAGATCCGCACGGCACAGGTCGTGCAGCGTGACGTTCCCGTCCGTTGCCCCGCCAATGGCGGCCACCGTGTGGAAGGTGACGGTGTACGAGTAGAGGCCGTTCTCGCTCATGTCGATGATTTCGCCCGGAGTGCCGGCCTTGACCGGTGGTGATGATCGCTGCGAGAGGTCGTGTGCTGCTCTCACCGGAATGGGACTTCTTCTCGGCATCATGGAGCACTCCTCGGGGACGTTGATCACCCTCAGTGTAGAAGCGAGCGGCAAAAGGGTGATATCCCTCGAACGGGTCGAGGATTTGTTCTAAAGGGTGACGTAATTCGGCAGCGAGTCGGCAGAGGCCCCCAGAACCTGCTTGACGGGGAACATGACCGCCGATCAGGCTGTCACCCCCGGCCAGCTGCCCATCAGGGTCCGCCGGGCAAAGCCTCCAGCTCGGCGCGGACCTGCGCGAGTTCGGCGGCCAGCACATCTGCCCGTGCCTGCGCGGCGCGCCGCTGGTCGTCCAGGACTCCACCGACCGTTCGGGTCAACGTCTCGTCGTCGAGTTGTTGCACCAGCTCCCAGACCCGCGCAGGGGAGACCGTTCCCGACCGGAGTACTACCCGAACGCCGACCCGAGCCTCGATCTTCCACTGCGGAGGCTCGGAGTCCGTGGTCGCGATGGTGATCGTCACCGCCGGACTCTTCTTGCCACCGGCCTTCCCTCCGCGGTTGCTCTTGCCCCGGGCCACCGACGGTCCGGTCGGCGATGCGCTCGGTGCCGGTTGACCGGTCGGCACAGCGCTGGCAGGGCCGGCTGAGATCGCTGCAGCGCGAGGCGGTCCGGCCATGACCGAACCGAGTGGGTCACCTGATCCGCGTGGCTCGGCTGCCGGCGACCCTGGGCCGGCCGAAATCGGACCGGCCGTCGGAGCATCAACGCCCCGGCCGATCGGCTTAGTTCGTTGCGGCGGGCTCGGTTCGGCCTTGGCCCGGGCGGCCCGCGTGGCAGGCGAGAGGTCGGCAGGGGTGAAGGGTAGGACATCCCTGGTGCCGTTCAGGCTCAGCTCGACCTGGATGTACTCCTCACCGTCCACCGCCGGATCACCCACCCGACGCACCCGGCCCGTCCCACCATCGGGAAACTGCGCCGACTTGCTGATGGCAACTCGAACGATCTTGCCCTCGTCAAGTTTTCGGCGCACCGCGTCGATGTCGATCGGAATCGGAGGCGGTGTGCGGCGGCGCGGAGGCATACCGGTGATCCTGCCACCGCGGTCCGACACCGCTGCTGCCGATGGTGATCCGGGCAACGTGGGTCTGGAACGCCGACACGGCAAGCTGGAGGCCGCTGTGTCCGGGAGCAAGGCGTGCGGGGATGAAAGGGACCCGGAGCGTACGGAGGGGTTGGCACCACTGCAGGTTGGGGTGGGTCGCGAAATGTTTCCGCGATAGAGTCATCGAGTACTAAAACGGACATCGTTGAGCCACGCTGGGTGCACTCGAAGGTTGGCGGAATCCGGGCATGACCGGATCGGCGAACCCGGTGCATCCCCAACCTGCCCGAGTCATATTCAGGGACCCAGCAGGCTGTGTCCGAATTATGCCGAAAAGACTCTATCGCGGAAACCACTTTGTGTTCGGCAGCGCGCTCGGTCGCAGATCCGGTGAGATGAATCCCGGCGCGTTGCTCGTGCAGTGGACGAACAGCCAGCCGTACCGCTCAGCCGGCGGTGGCCGCCGCGGCGGCCCTGGCCGCTCCGGGCAGGGCGTCGGCGATCCGATCCAGCGCGCGGTCGTCGTGCGCCGCCGAGACGAACCACGCCTCGAAGGCCGAGGGTGGCAGGTACACACCGGCGTCGAGCATCCCGTGGAAGAAGGCCGCGTAGGCCGCGTTCGACTGCCGGCGGGCCTGGTCGTAGTTCTCGACCTTGCCGTCGGCGAAGAAGATCGAGAACAGGTTCCCGGCCCGCTGCAGGCGGTGCGGGACGCCGGCCACCGACAACGCCGCCGAGGCCAGATCACCGACGGCGACGGCGGTCTGGTCGAGATGCCGGTACACCGCGTCGTCGCAGCCCCGGAGATTCGCCAGGCCGGCCGCGGTCGCGATCGGGTTCCCGGACAGCGTGCCGGCCTGATACACCGGCCCGATCGGAGCGAGATACCGCATGATGTCGGCCCGGCCGCCGAACGCTCCGACGGGGAGCCCGCCGCCGATCACCTTGCCGAAGGTCATCAGATCGGGTTGCCAGCCCTCCACCGCGGCGTCGAGCCCGTACATGCCGGACCGGCTCACCCGGAAGCCCGTCATCACCTCGTCGGTGATCAGCAACGCGCCGTCGTCGTGGGCGATCGCGGCGAGTCCCGCGTTGAACCCCGGCTCGGGGGGGATCACGCCCATGTTCGCCGCCGCGGCTTCGGTGATCACCGCGGCGATCTCACCGGGATGCGCGGCGAAAGCCGCTCGCACCGCGTCGATGTCGTTGTAGGGCACGACGATGACCTCGGCGGTGGTTGCAGCGGTGACGCCCGCGGAGTCGGGCAGGGCAAAGGTCGCGACCCCGGAACCGGCCGATGCCAGCAGCGCGTCGACATGTCCGTGGTAGCAACCGGCGAACTTGATGATCTTGGAACGTTGGGTGAAGCCGCGGGCCAGCCTGATCGCCGACATGGTCGCTTCTGTGCCGGAGGAGACCAGCCGGATCTGCTCCACCGCAGGCACTCTCGCCACGATCTCCTCGGCCAGCAGCACCTCTCCCTCGCCCGGGGTGCCGAAGCTCAGGCCGCGGGAGGCGGCGGCGGCAACGGCGTCCAGCACGGCGGGATGAGAGTGGCCGAGGATCATCGGACCCCAGGAGCCGACCAGATCGACGTAGGTGTTGCCGTCCGCGTCAGTGATCTCGGCACCCTGACCCGAGACCATGAAGCGCGGGGTCCCACCCACCGACCGGAACGCCCGCACGGGGGAGTTCACCCCGCCGGGGGTGACCTGCAGGGCGCGGGCGAACAACGCGGCGCTGGCCGCGTCGGCGATCGGCGGGTGCTTCTGGGGTGTTGTCATCGCAGTGTCTTTCGTCAGGTCCTTCGTCGGGTCCTTCATCGGGGGTGTGGTCACAGGTCTCGGCCGGCGGTGAGGGCAGTGGCGATCTCGGCGGCCCAGTACGTCAGCACGATCTGCGCCCCGGCCCGGCGGATCGAGGTGAGAGACTCCCGGATCGCCCGGTCCCGGTCGATCCATCCGTTGGCAGCGGCGGCCTCGATCATCGCGTACTCGCCCGAGACCTGATAGGCGGCAACCGGAACGCTGACCGATGCGGCAACGTCGGCGAGCACGTCGAGGTAGGACATCGCGGGTTTGACCATCACCAGGTCCGCGCCCTCGGCGATGTCGAGCGCGACCTCGCGAGCGGCCTCCCGCCGGTTCGCCGGATCCTGCTGATAGGTGCGTCGATCGCCGACCAGTGCGGAGTCGACGGCCTCCCGGAACGGTCCGTAGAACGCCGAGGCGTACTTCGCCGCGTAGGCGAACACCGCGGTGTCGAGGTGTCCCGCCTCGTCCAGCGACTCCCGTACGGCACCCACCTGGCCGTCCATCATCCCGGACGTCCCGACGAAATCGGCGCCGGATTCGGCCTGGGCGACGGCCATCTCGCGGTACCGCTGCAGCGTGCCGTCGTTGTCGACGGCGCCGGCGGCGGTCAGCACCCCGCAGTGGCCGTGGTCGGTGAATTCGTCGAGGCAGAGGTCGGCCATCAGCACGGTGTCCGCGCCGACCTCTGACCGCAGGTCGGCGAGCGCAACGTTGAGGATCCCGTCCGGTTCCGTGGCCTGCGACCCGACGCCGTCCCGGACCGCCGGGATACCGAAGATCATCAGCCCGCCGACACCGGCGGAGACAGCCGACGCGGCAGCGGCTTTGAGCGAATCTCTGGTGTGCTGGAGCACTCCGGGCATCGAGGAAAGGGGCGCCGGTTCCGACAACGACTCCTTGACGAACATTGGCAGCACCAGGTCGGCGGGGTGCAGCCGGGTCTGCGCGACCAGACGCCGGATGGCCGGTGTTCGCCGGAGCCGCCGGGGTCGCACCGTCGGGAACGAGCCCTGGTAACTGGGGGATGGTGAGTTCACGATCACGCTTCCACTCGTCGGTGCTGCTTCTCGTCGGTCGTTGTCCGATCGGATTGCGGCCGCTGGACGGCCGCGTTCAACCCGTCCACCAGTGCGCGGGCGGTCGGACGATCGGCGACGAAATCGAGCCGACGGCCGGACTTCTGCACTGCGGCAGCGGTGGGCCGGCCGATCGCGCCGAGCACGGTTCCGGCGGCGATCTTCAGGCCGTCCAGCGCTGTCACGGTGCTGGGGGAGGTGAACAGCACCGCGCTGATCCGGCCGGTGCGCAGGTCGTCGGCGACGTCGTCCGGTGGACGCAACGGTTCGGTGCGGTAGGCCGTGACGTCGTCGACGCGATACCCCTTGGCCGCCAATGCTTCCGGCAGTGCCGGCGCCGCCAGGTCGGAACGCGGCAGCAGCACTGTCTGGCCGACGCCGTGCGGCCAGGCGGCGGCGAGCTCTTCGGCGGAACCGGCCGTGGCCGGCACCAGGTCGACCGGCACGCCCGCGTGCCCGCAGGGCTGCCTCGGTGGCCGGACCGACGGCGGCGACCCTGGTGTCCGCGGAGATCGGCGGCTGCAGCGCCAGTTCCGTCGCCCGGTCCAGGACGGCGGCGACGGCGGTGACGGAGGTGAATCCGACCCAGGAGTATCCGCCCTTCGCCAGGGTGACCAGACCCAGGTCGAGGGCAGCCGGATCGAGCTGGGGCGGCGATGCCGATCAACGGCAGCGCGACGACCTCGGCCCCGGCGGATCGCAACAGGGTCACCAGTTCACCGGCGCGGTCCGGGGTACGCGGCACCAGCACCCGCTGACCGCGCAAAGCTCCATGGCCGACGTCGGTGTCGCTCATCGTGCCGCTCCGAGCAGCTCCGCCGCGCCCCGGGACAGCAGATCCAGGGCCAACTCCCGGCCGAGGTTTGCTGCGTCCGAACTCGGGCCGGAGCAGATCGCCGGCCACGATCGCCGACCCGTCGACGGCGATCACCGCCCCGGTCAGGGTCAGCACCCCGTCGGTGACGGACGCCGCCGCGCCGACCGGCGCGATGCAACCGGCCTCCAACGTCGCAAGCATGCTGCGTTCCGCCGTCGCGGCGGCCCGGGTCTGCGGGCTGTCGACGGCCCGGACCAGGTCGGAGTACCAGACGGTGTCGAAGTCGGCCGCGCGGCATTCGACTGCCAGCGCGCCCTGCGCGGGAGCGGGCAACATGATGTCCGGGACTGAAGTATTCGGTGATCGCGGCGGTCCGACCGAGCCGGACCAGCCCGGCGGTGGCCAACACCACGGCGTCCAGGCGGCCGTCGGACACCATCCGCAGCCTGCTGTCGACGTTCCCGCGGACCGCCTGCACGTGCAGATCCGGTCGGTGGCGCAACAATTGGGCGGCCCGCCGCGGGGATCCGGTCCCGACCACGGCACCTGCCGGCAGGTTCGCGAGGGTGTGACCGTCCCGTGCGCAGAGCGCGTCCGACGGGTCCTCCCGCGGCGGCACGGCGGCCAATACCAGCCCGGGCGCGGCCGCAGTTGGCAGGTCCTTGAACGAGTGCACGATGACGTCGACCCGGCCGTCGAGAAGGGCGGACCGCACTGCGGTGACGAAGATCCCGGTACCGCCGATGGTCGCCAACGGCCCGGCGTTGACGTCGCCCTCGGTCTTCACCCGGACGAGTTCGATTCCCACGCCGGAGTTCTCGACGATGCTGTCGGCAATCGCGCCGGACTGGGCAAGGGCCAGTGCGCTCCCGCGGGTGCCGACCCGGAGGACCTGCTCGGTCACCGGCGCATCGCTTCACCGGTTCCGCGGATGCCGGAAGCGGCCAGCAGGTCGGGGTCGACGTCGAGATCGGCCCAGTCGGCGGCGGAGTCGACCGCCGCCGTGGTCGGCCGGGTGACGCGGGAGTTCACACAGCACCCGGCGGCGCAGAAGTCCGGCCGCTGAATCGCACCCGAGAGCGCCGCAACGCCAGGCAATGTCGCCCCGGCCGCGGGCTGATCCAGCAATCGTTCCTGCACCAGATCGACCAGAGCGGAGACGAAATCCGGGTCGACACCGGGTGTCGCGACCCGGGCGAAGTACAGGTCGTGCCCGGCCGCCGTTTCGGCGGCCTCGTTGTCCAGGTCCCAGATCACCTCGACGTGATCGGAGACGAAACCGATCGGCACCACGATCACCCCGCGCCGGTCCGCGGCGGCGAGATCGTCGATGACATCGTTGATGTCGGGCTCCAGCCAGGGCATCGACGGCGGGCCGGATCGCGACTGGTACGCCAGTTGCCAGCTCGGGTCGGCGCCGATCTCGGCGCGCACCTGGTCGATGACGGCCCCGGCGACGGCCAGGTGCTGCGAAACGTAGGCCCCGCCATCTCCGTGGTCGCCCAGGTCCGCCGAACCGGACGTGTCGGCCATCGTCATCGGGATCGAGTGGGTGGTGAAAACGATCTCGAGATCAGCGATGTCGAGACCGGCGGCGATGGCGTCACGCAGAGCCGCGACGGTGCCCTCGGCGAAGAACCGCCAGAAGCCCGGTCGGTCGAAGTACGGCCGTACCTTGTCGATCCGGACGCTGCCGACGAGGCCGGTGCCCGACAGCGCAAGGCCGAAATCCTCGCGGTACTGCCGGCAGGACGAGTACGAGGAATAGGCCGACGTGGCCAGCCCGAGCAGCCGGACCTGCCCGTCGCCGTGGGCGGCACCGATCACGTCGGCCAGATAGGGAGCCCAGTTGCGGTTGCCCCACAGCACCGGCATCCGGATGCCACGGCGGTCGAGCTCCGCCGAAAGTGCTGCCTGGAGCCGGCGGTTCTGCTCGTTGATCGGCGAGCTGCCGCCGAGAGCCTGGTAGTGGTGCGACACCTCCACCAATCGCTCCTCCGGTATGCCCCGGCCGCGAGTGACGTTGCGCAGGAAGGGCATCACGTCGTCCGGGCCCTCCGGACCGCCGAATCCGGCGAGCAGGACGGCGTCGTAACCCTGGCGTCGCGGGTCGGGAGCTGCGCCCTCCGACCGCTCGCGGACGACCGGCACGGCCGGTCACAGCAGCACCTCGACGACCCCGGCCTCGTCGATGCGACGACCCGAGAAGAACGGGATCTCCTCCCGGACATGCATTCTGGCGCCGGAGGCACGCAGATGGCGCATCAGGTCGACCGTGTCGTGCAGCTCGTCGGCCTCGAGGGCCAACAGCCATTCGTAGTCACCGAGTGCGAAGGCGGCGACCGTGTTCGAGAGCACCTGGTTGTACTCGCGACCCATCATCCCGTGTTCGACGAGCATCCCGCGGCGCTCCGCGTCCGGCAGCAGGTACCACTCGTACGAGCGGACGAACGGATACACGGTCGCCCAGTTCTTCGGGGCGGCACCGGCCAGGAACGCCGGCACGTGGCCCTTGTTGAACTCGGCCGGGCGGTGCAGACCCATCGCCGACCAGGACGGGGCCAGGCTGCGACCGATCGACGTGCGACGCAACGACCTGGCCGCGGACTGCAGGGCCTCGGCCGTCGGAGCGTGCCACCACACCATCAGGTCGGCATCGGCGCGCAGTGCGGACACGTCGTAGAACCCGCGAATCGTCACCCCCTGGTCGGTCAGTTCGGTGACCAGGTCGACCAGTTCCGCGGTTGCCTTGTCGGCCGGCGCGTCCAGGTCGCCGACCCGGGAGTACACGGCGAACGCGGTGTAGACGATCTGCGCGTTGATCTCGCGTGCGGACGTTCGGCTGCCCGCCGACCCGGGCGCGGCCGGAGCGTTCGCAGCGGTGGTGGCAGGTGCGGGGTTTTCGGTCGTCACCCGTCCATCCTCCCCCACCGTGACGGGAGCCCGGGGTCCCGTCGCACCGATCACGGCGCGATACCCGCCACACCCGGCCCCGATAGGGCGACGAGGCGAGCCGCCTGCGTGTGTGCATCGGTCACCACCGAGGCAAGCCCGCTCCCCGCGACGGCGCCGCCGACCACGAAGAGTCCGGCAGGGCCGAGTTCGGCTCTCAACCGGTGGACCGCGTCGGCGTGACCGGGACGGGCCGCGGACAGGGCGCTCGGCCACTGCACCACCGCCCGGTCGACGACCGACCCTGGGCGAAGGTCGACGCCCAAAAGATCGCCGGCGTCGGCCAGTGCCGCCGCCCACAACTCGTCGCCGGTGGGGATGTCCGCACCGTCGCCCCGACCGTAGGACAGCCGCAGGACGTGGCGTCCGGGTCCGGCGAGCTCGGCCAGCCACGGCCATTTCGCGGTGGCGTGGGTCAACGCCTTGGCCCGCACCTCATTCACCCCGGCCGCGACCAGCACACCGGTGCCGCGGGGAGCGGAATCCAACCGGTGGTCGTCGATGACCAGCGTGACGATCGCGACCCGGGTGATGGGTGCGTCCAGAAGGTCCGTGGACGCATCCGGGATCGCCGTCGCCAACAGGTGTCGCGTCGCCGGGGCCGGCAGGGCCAGCACCACCCGGGACGCCGCCAGTGATTCGCCACCGGCGTCGAAGCGCCATCCCGACCCGTCCCGAACCAGCGAGTCGACCGATTGCCCCGTCCGGATCTGACCACCGGCAGCCACCGCCGCCTCGACCAGGCTCGTCACCAAGGTGTGCAGGCCGCCGGACAGCGTGGCGACGGCGGACCCGGAACGTTGGCCGCCGCCTCGCAGCCGGCGGGCCGCCCCGGCCAACGACCCGGTGTCGATCAGCGCCTGCGGCAGGCCGGGGGAGATGCTTGCCACCTCCAGGTCGGCAGGATCGGTGGCGTAGACCCCACCGGCGACCGGCTCGACCAGACGCTCGAGCACTCGGCGGCCCATCCTCGTTCGCACCAGGCTGCCCAGGCTGGTCCCGTCTCCGGCGCCGATCCGGGCCGGCAGGAAGGCGTCCGCCCTGGACCTCAGTACTCCGGTCAGCCCGATCACCCGGCGCACGTCCGGAGCGGTCGGGTGGCCCGGGATGCCCAGCAGGCTGGTGGCCGGCAACGGCGCCACGCCGCCGACGAACCGGACCCACGCGCCGACCGGGTTCGGTTCGGCGATCCGGTCGGTCAGGCCGAGCCTGGCCACCAGTTCGCCGACCGCGGGCCGTCCTGTCGCGAAGGATTCCGCCCCGGCGTCCAGGGTCAGGCCGGCCACCCGGTGGGACGAGAGCACGCCGCCGCAGCTCTCACCGGCCTCCAGCACGATCGGGCGCAGCCCCGCGCCGGCCAGATCGAGGGCGGTCACCAGACCGGCGACACCGCCGCCGATCACCAGCACCCGGTCGTCCCGATCGATCATCGGCAGACCTGTCAGTTCAGCGGGTCGGCGGTGTGCACGAACTCGACCAGCCGGGTCAGTACGTCGGGATCGGTATCCGGCGGCACCCCGTGACCGAGGTTCAGCACATGACCGGGAGCCGTCGACCCGCGGCGGATCACGTCGACGGCCTGCGCATGCAGGGCCGTCGGTCCGGCGAACAGCAGCGCCGGATCGATGTTGCCCTGCAACGGCGTTCGGCCGCCGAGCCGGGTATTCGCGGTGTCGAGCGGAACCCGGTGATCGACGCCCATCACGTCCGCACCGGCGTCGCGCATGGCCACCAGCAGCTCACCGGTACCCACCCCGAAATGCACCCGGGGGACCCCCAGGTCGGCCACGCCGGCCAACACCGCAGCGGAATGCGGCGCGACGTACTGCAGATAGTCCGGCAGGCTCAGCGCCCCGGCCCAGGAGTCGAAGAGCTGCACTGCCGACGCACCGGCCAGCGCCTGCGCGCGCAAGAAAGCGCCGGTCACGCCCGCGGTCCAGGCCGCCAACGCGTTCCAGGTCTCCGGATCACCGTGCATGAGTGCCTTGGTCCGCAGGTGCTCGCGACTCGGGCCTCCCTCGACCAGGTACGACGCCAAGGTGAACGGCGCGCCGGCGAAGCCGATCAACGGGGTGTGGCCGAGAGCGGCGACCGTGCCGGCGGCCGCGGCAATGATCGGCGCGAGGGCGTCGGGATCCAACGGTGGGAGGGCCGCAACGTCTGCCGCGGTGCGCACCGGACTGGCAACCACCGGACCGGTCCCCGGCACGATCTCCACCCCGACACCGGCCAGCTTCAGCGGGACCACGATGTCGCTGAACAGGATTGCCGCATCCACCGCATGCCGGCGCACGGGTTGCAGGGTGATCTCGGTGGCCAGGTCGGGAGTGAGGCAGGCCTCGAGCATCTCCGTGCCGCGGCGAACCTCGCGGTACTCGGGCAACGATCTGCCTGCCTGCCGCATGAACCACACCGGCCGGTGATCGGGTCTGCGCCCGCGATAGGCGGCGATCAGCGGCGAGCCGGCGGTGCGGCCGTCCCGCAACGGGTGCGACGGCGGAAGGTTCCGGGTCGTCCTGTCTTCGGAGCCCTCGGGGGTCGGATCGGCGGCGGGATGAGAGATGACGGTCATGATTCGTCCATCGTGTCACCCGCCGTTCTGCGGCTGGACCCGCGGCACCCCGAACGGCAGCGCGACGGACCTCACTCCCACGGAAAACTGCAGGTCAGGGCATATCTCGTCGATCAGGTGAGGCTTGCCTTCGTACCGAAGTCAGGTGTCCCACAGGTAACATCCTTCGCATGCTCATGGTGCTCGGTGCCAGTCACCACGACCTCGAGCTGACGCAATTGGACCGGCTCACCGGTGACCCCGATCTGCTCAGCCGCGGCCTGGCCGAGTTGACGGCTGTCGACGAGTCGCCGGTCGCCGGCGTCGTCGTGGTGTCGACCTGTAACCGGCTGGAGATCTACGTCGACGCGCTGCGTTTCCACGACGCCATCGACGAGGTGACTGCGGTCGTCGCCGCCGCTGCGGGGGTGCCCGCAGACGAGGTCAGCGGATTGCTGAAGGTCCGGGTCGGAGCTCCCGTCGCCGCCCACCTCTTCACCGTCGCCGCCGGGTTGGATTCGATGGTGGTGGGCGAGGCCGAGATCGGCGGGCAGGTGGCCCGCGCGTTTCGGGACGCCCAGGCCGCCGGGCACGCGTCACCGGCCATCAACCTGCTGTTCCAGTTCGCGGCCCGCACCGCCAAGCAGGTGGCCAGCGACACCGGGCTCGGTGCTGCCGGCCGTTCGGTCGCGTCGGTCGCCCTGGACATCGCGGCTCGATCACTGACCATCAACGGGGCAAGGGCCGTCGTCATCGGCACCGGCGCCTACGCCAGGGTGGTCGCCGCCGAACTGCGGGCTCGTGGCTGCACCGACCTGTCGGTCTTCTCGCCGAGCGGCCGCGCATCGTCCTTCGCGGACCGTCACCAGGCGACCCCGCTCGAGGCGGACGGCCTGGCCGACGCCGTTGTCGAGACCGACCTGGTGGTCAGTTGCAGTGGGACCAAGACCCGGGTGCTCGACGAGAACATGCTGACCTCGGTCGTCGCGCGCCGTGAGATCCCTTTGCCGATCATCGATCTGGCGCTGCACGCCGACGTCAGCGCCGCGGCCAGATCGGTGCCTGGCGTCCGGGTGATCGATCTGCTCAGTGTCGCCGAGCAGGCGGACCCTGGTCACCTGTCGGCCGTCACCGCCGCCCAGGACATCGTGATCGCCGGCGTCGCCGCGTTCGAGGAGCGGTTGGCGGTTCGCCGGATGGACCCGGCCGTTGTTGCTCTGCGGCAGCACATCTCAGGTGCGGTGGAGAAGGAGATGGTCCGGCTGCGGGCGAAGTATCCCACCGATGTCGCCGCTGACGTCGAACTGGCGCTGCACCGGGTCACCCAATCATTGCTGCACACCCCGACTCTGCGGGCGAAGGAACTGGCCCGCACCGGCGACAGCGCCGGCTACCTGCAGGCGCTGCACACCCTGTTCGGCATCGATCTGACCCAGCTCCCGACCGATCACGCGGAACTCTCCAGCCGGATCGGCTGATCCAAGCCCTCCCCGTCAGGGGTCACCCGTGCAGCGCCCGGACCTGTTGGCTCGGAAGCTGTTTCGGTGAGAGTTGGCGGAGCAGCAGGGCCGTGGCCGGGTCGGGAGCAACGCCGAGTTCCCGGAGCGCGGCACAGACCATCCGCCGTGCGCGTGCCGCCTCAACCGGATGGTGCGAGCGCAACGCCGCTGCCAACAGCAGGCGATGCCCCCGGCCGTCGAACGGATCCAGCGTCAGTGCGCGTTCGGCAAGTGCGAAGGCGGGCGCCGGATCCCCGCTGACCAGCCGTAGCTCGCCGAGCTCGAGCATGGCCGCGATGTGAGCCGCCCGAACCCCGGCGATCCGGGCCGCGACGTCCGGGCAGGCCAGCGGTGCCAGGTCGGGCAGTGGCTCCGAGCGCCAGTGGTCGACCGCCTGGCAGAGAAGCTCTGCAGCCGCGTCGATGTCACCGGATGCGCGAGCGCAGCGGGCCCGGGTGGCGAGCTCCCGCGTAGTCCACAGATCGACCGTCAGGGCCTCCGAGCGCACCAGCGCGATGTACTCGTCGGTGGTGCGCAGGTGATGACCGACCGACCCGCCGGACCTGCCGGGCTCGAGCAGGCGGCGAAGGTGGGTCAGGGTGACCCGCAGATTACGGCCGGCATCGACGCGATCGAGATCGGGCCACAGCAGCTCGATCACCCGGTTACGGCTCAGTTGGTCGTGCAACACCAAGGCGCTCAGCAGTTGTCGGACGCGGCTGCGGCGCAGTTCCGGAGCGTCGACGACGGCTCCGTCCCGGAGCAGTCGAAGATGCCCGATCACCTCGATACCGATCCGGTGGGCCGGCGGAACCGGAAGCCGGGTCATCAACAGCTCGGCTCCGCACGCAACGACGGAATCCTCACTGCGGCACAGGGTCTCCAGTTGGCCGCGCACAGGATGCCCGATGGTGGCGAAAAGTGCTCGGATCAGCACGGTTCCGTGCGGGTGACCGGTTGCCGTCAGCCGCACGGCCAGTTCCACCGACCACGGCAGCGGCAGGAAACACAGCGCGTGCTCCGGGGTGATCGTGATCGCGCCGGCGTCCTCGCCCCGCCGAAGGCTCAGCAGCGCACGCGCGGCAGCCCTGGCGTCGAGGTGCGACGGGCCGAGTTCTGCGGTGTCCCAGTGCTGACGCAGTCCCTCGTGCAGCACGTACCCCAGCGCCAGGAATCGACGGAGATGCCGCTCGGCGAGTCGATCCTCGAGTGGACGCGCGGTCAACAGATCCCGATACACCCTCGCCGCGGTGTCCTCGTCGCCGCGGGCGACGGCGACCGCGGCCTGTGCCACGCAGGCGAGCACCGCGTCCCGCGGATTGCCGTGACCGGACAGGTCTCCACAGGGTGACGCCGGCATTGCCGCCGCCTCACCACACGAGGCCCCCACCACGGCGGCGAGCGCGGTCGCGACGAAGGTGTCGCGTGCGGTGACCGGCGCCGCGGACGCCGTCGGTGACGCCGGACGCTGCATCGATGTCGGTGCCGCCGCCCGCAGCCGCCCCAGTTCGGTGGGGTCGCCGGAAAACCATCTGGCCATGGCGCCGGACAGCCGGATGTGCGGATCCCTGGCGTCACCGAGAGTCCGGTCCGCGAGATCCGCGGCCTCCGACCCACGACCGGCCATGTTCAGGCAGTGGAACTGGAACCGGCGGGTGGCCAGTTGCAGCGCTCGCGGGACTCCGGTCATCGGCGCCCGGTCGAAGTGCACCAGGGCGCCTTCCGGGTTTCCGTCGAGTTCGGCGATCACGCCGGCGATGCTGTGCCGCATCACGCCGACGACCGAGCCGGCTTCGGCCGGCAGAGCCTCGGCCCAGCACTGGATTTCCGTCAACCGGTCGATGTCGGCACGGGAGTGCGCCGCGATCATGGCCTTTCCCACCACCGCCACCGCACCGGAATGATCGGCGGCGCGGCGCATTCCGTCCCAGGCCCGGTCGAGCAGCCGGTCGACGCCCGGATCGGTGTAGTCGGCGGCGTGGCGCAGGGCCGCGCGCAGCAACAGGAATCCGGCCTCGTCCGCGGCGGTCGTCGGAACGGCCTCGAGCCAATGCTGTGCAATGGCGACGGGCAACGCCGACAGCGTGGAGTGGACCAGCCGGACGGCGAGCTCGCTCAGCAGCGCCCAGTCACCGGTCTCGCAGGCAAGAGCGCCCGCCCTGGCCAGATCGCCGCGGACAGCGAGGATGTCGGCCGCCCGCCGACGGATGCCGGTGCGCTCTGCCGGGCTCAGCATCCTCGACACGGCGCCGGACCACAGATCGTGGGCCCGGAATCGTCCATCGTCCAGCACTCCGACGAGTGGGATGCGGTGGGCGAGATCGGTGAGATCGACCTCCGAGCCCGCGACGGCGGCCACCTCCTTCTCGGTCGCCACCCCGAGGGCGGCCAGCGCCGCCAGCGTCCGCCGCGTCCCGTCGGCCAACCGGGCCAGGATCTCCTCCCGGGCGAACTGCGCGGGGGCAGTGGGCCCGGCGGCGAACGCCAGCCGCACCAGGGCCGGCCAACCGTGCAGCGAACGGGCCAGCCGGGGATGGCTGCCGAGCCGGCGGGCCAGCGCGGTGACCTCGATGTCGGTGAAGACCAGTTCCTGCTCGTCCAGCCGCAGGACGTCACCGGCCGCCTCCAGCCTGGCCAGCGGGACATCCGGTGCGGTTCGTCCGGCCAACACCAGATGGGCGGTTGCCGGCAGGTTTCGCACCAGCCGGCGCAACAGCTCCGCGCCCGGCGAATCCGTGGGCAACTCGTGCACGTCGTCGAGCAGGACGCAGACCTCCAGCGGCGCGATCCGGATCAGCGCGTCGGTGATCTCGGCGACGCCCGGGGTGACGGAAACCGGCACTGCGGCGTCGTCGGGCCGACGCGGAGCAATGGCGTGCAGGATCGCTCCGGCGAAACGCCGGGCGTCCTGATGCGAGGCGTCACAGCTGATCCAGACATCCACCCCGCGAGGTTCGAGCAGGTTGGCCCGGACCGCCTGGGCAAGCATCGTGGTCTTGCCGAAGCCAGGTCCGGCGCACACCACGGTGACGGTGTGCTCCCACCGCTCGTCCAGTCGGCCGAGCAACCGCAACCGCGGCAGTTCGACGTCCAGTGGCCTGGGCGGGCGGACTGCCCGATCGAAAACACTCGGCGCCGCAATCGGTTCGGGGTCGGCGCCGCCCATCGTCATCGATGGGCTGAGGTTGCCCAGGGCCGGCTGATCCACGCCGGTCAGGAGTCGGCGGCGGGAGCTCAGATACCCCCGACCCCGACCGCCGGCCTGGGTGTTCGGCAGATCAGGCCAGGCCGGCCCGCTCGAATGCGTCGAGGGTCGGCGCGATGGTGGCGGTCGGCCCGACCACATCGGCGATGGCATCGAGGGTCTTGAGCCCGTCGCCGGTATTGAAGATGACGGTCTCCGCCTCCGGGTCGAGCTGACCGGTCGCGAGCAACTTGCGCAGCACCGCGACGGTGACCCCGCCGGCGGTCTCGGCGAAGATCCCCTCGGTGCGGGCCAGCAGCTTGATCCCGTCGATCACCTCGTCGTCGCTGACATCCTCGATGGCACCGCCGGTTCGGCGGGTGACATCCAGGACGTACGGGCCGTCGGCGGGATTGCCGATGGCCAGCGACTTCGCGATGGTGTCCGGTCGCACCGGGCGGACCGTGTCCTCACCGGCCTTGAACGCGGCGGAGACCGGGGAGCAACCGGTCGCCTGCGCGCCGAACACCTTGTACGGCGTCGGCTCGACCAGGCCGAGCTCACCCAGTTCGGTGAAACCCTTGTCCACCTTGACCAATTGGGCGCCGGAGGCGATCGGGATGACCACCTGCTGCGGCAGCCGCCAGCCGAGTTGTTCGGCGACCTCGAAGCCGAGGGTCTTGGAACCCTCCGCGTAGTAGGGCCGGACGTTGACGTTGACGAACGCCCAGTCCTCCTGTTCCGCGGCGATCTGCCCGGCCAGCCGGTTGATGTCGTCGTAGTTTCCTTCGACGGCCACCAGGGTGCCGCCGTAGGCCGCGGTGGTGAGGATCTTCTGCTGCTCGAGGTTGCTGGGGACCAGGACCACTGACCGGATGCCGGCACGGGCCGCGGCCGCGGCGACGGCGTTCGCCAGATTGCCGGTCGACGGGCAGGCCAGCACCGAGAAGCCGAGTTCGCGGGCGGCGGCCAGCGCGACCGCGACCACCCGGTCCTTGAACGAGTGCGTCGGATTGCCCGAATCGTCCTTGACCCACAGGGTCTTCATTCCGAGCTCGCGGGCGAGGTTGTCGGCCCGGATGAGCTTGGTACTCCCCGGGTTCATGTTCGGGGTGTCGGCGATGCCGGGGGGCACCGGCAGCAACGGCGCATAACGCCAGATGTTGGCGGGGCCGGCTTCGATCCGCGCGCGCAGTTCTTCGCCCGAGAGGGCGAACTCGTACGCGACTTCCAGCGGGCCGAAGCACTCGGTACAGGCGTAGTACGGACCGAGATCGATGCGGTGTCCGCACTCGCGACAGGAGAGCGCGACGGCGGGGCCGAGATCGACGCCTGGCTTCGGCGCCGGGGCGTTCGGGGTGGACAGAACAGCAGTCATGGCGAGGCCTTTCCTCATCTTCCCCGCTGGTGCGGGACGGAAGTGGCACCTACTGCCGATCGGCCTCGCTCGGGCGAGATGCCGTCACGAGATGTGATCATCGACAGTGGTTGCCGGGGCTTCATCGGGCCGTGTCCCTCTGCCCCTCTGGATGAGTGGGTGATTCAGTTGTCCGGTCATCGTAGCGCACCGGGTCGGGCCGCCCTGCTGCGTCCCGCGTCACGCCGGGAGCCGCTGGCGGCTTTTCGCGGACCCGTCCGGCTCGATCAGTCCTGCACGGTGACGGCCGAGATCGTCACCGGCTCGGCGGGTTTGCCGTCCGGGCCACCGCCTGTCGTTCCCTTCGCCGCGATGCCCTGCACGACGTCCAGACCCTCGGTGATGGTGCCGAAGACGGTGTAGTTCGGCGGCAACGACGAATCGGCGTAGACCAGGAAGAACTGGGAGCCATTGGTGTCGGGCCCGGCGTTGGCCATCGCGACGGTGCCGGCGGGATAGACCATCGTGGGATCGGTCTCGTCGGCGTAGGAGTACCCGGGGCCGCCGCCACCGCTGCCTGACGGATCGCCGCACTGCAGCACACTCAGCGAGGGCGACGCCGTCAGGCGGTGGCACGGTGTGTCGTCGTAGTAGCCGGCCTGCGACAGATGCACGAAGCTGCCCACCGTGCAGGGTGCTGTCGCCCGATCGAGCTCGATCGTCAGGCTGCCGCCGGTCAGCTCCATGGTGGCCGCCGCGGTGCCGGTCGCGGGTTCGACCGCCGGTGGCACACCGACATCCTTGGCGGCCGGACGGGCGCTGGGGACGTAGGCGCAGTTCACGCTTCCGGCCGGTGCCGGGGAAGCCGGGGCCGCTGCACTCGTGCTGGACGCGGCCGGCGTCGCGGACGAACCACATGCGGTGCCGAGCAGGGCGATCACGCCCAACGTCAGGGCGGCGAAGGCGCGGGTGACGACGGAAGTGGGCCGGGCGGGGTGCTGGTGTCGACGCAAGACGGGATCCTCCGGGCGGGGGCGGACGGGCGAGCGCAGCGTACCGGGAGGCGTTGTCCGGGTGGGCTGGCACGATGACGGAATGACGCCCACCCAGGTTCCGCCGCTGGTGCTGATCACCGGTGACGAGATGCTGCTGGTGGATCGGGCCATCTGGCGGGCGACGGCCGCGGCCAGGCGGATCGATCCCGGTGTCGAGCGCCGTGACGCGACGGCGTCCGGGCTGGCCGCCGGTGAATTCTGGGACCTGGTGGCACCGAGCCTGTTCGCCGAACCCCGGCTGGTGGTGATCCGCGGTGCGCAGGATGCGGCCAAGGACCTGGCCGCCGCGGTGACCGCCTACTGCGCAGACCCGGTGGAGGGAGTGACGCTGCTCGTGCACCACACGGGCGGCGCCCGCAACAAGGCGCTGGCCGACGCGTTGACCAGGGCCGGCGCCACTGTCGTGGTCTGCAACAAGATCACCAAGGCGTCCGAGCGGGTGGACTTCGTCCGATCCGAGATCCGCCGCGCCGGCGGTACCACGTCGCCCGATGCGGTCGCCGCGCTCGTCGACGCCGTCGGCTCCGACCTGCGGGAACTGGCCTCCGCCGCCGGGCAACTGGTGGCCGACACCGGCGGGATGGTGGACGAGAAGGCGGTGCGGCGATATCACCGTGGCCGGGCGGACGTCACCGGGTTCACGGTCTCCGATGCGGCCATGGCCGGTGACCTGCCGGCCGCGCTGGAGTCGCTCCGCTGGGCGGTGGGGGTCGGCGTCGCGCCGGTGCTGATCGCGGATGCACTGGCCGACGGGGTGCGGACGGTGGCCAAGGTCTCCGGCGCCCGCGGCGGGAACTCCTACGCGCTCGCCTCGCAGCTCGGGATGCCGCCGTGGAAGGTGGACCGGGCGCGCGGCACAGCTCGCGGCTGGTCGTCCGACGGCCTGGCGGTCGGGATGGCGGTGGTGGCCGAGCTGAACGCGGCGGTCAAGGGATCGGCGGCCGACCCGGAGTACGCGTTGGAGCAGGCGGTGATCGACCTGGTGGCCGCTCGACACCGGCGCTGACCGCGGATCCGCCGACTCAGCTCCCGGAAACGACAAATGCCCAGCCGTCGGCTGCGACGGCTGAGCATTGGTGCGGATTCCCCGATCGCATCACGACCGGAAGCGAACCGGTCGGATCAGAGGGAGTTGACCAGCTGGGCCAACGCCGACTTGCGGTTCGCGGCCTGGTTCGGGTGGATGACGCCCTTGGAGACGGCCTTGTCCAGGCTGCGCGACGCGGCGACCAGTTCGACCTGGGCGGTGGCCTTGTCACCGGACTCGGCGGCGCTCCGCACGCGGCGGACCGACGTCTTCAGCGCAGACTTGACCGACTTGTTGCGCAGGCGCGCAGCTTCGTTGGTACGAATGCGCTTGATCTGGGACTTGATATTGGCCACGCCGGATTGCCTTCATTTCGTCAGGGGGATAAACCTTGCGATGCGCGCGCCGAACCCGGCACACACGATCTTCGAGGTTACCAGTTGGGGCGAGTCGCCCCCAAATCCGCGTTGGTGTGACGCTCGCGGCGCGGGTAGTGGACGTGCTCAGCTGCAGGTCAGGGCGGTGGAATCCGGTTGCCCGTCGGTCTCCAGCGCATCGATCGCCCACCCGATGACCCCGGAATTCGCCGGCAAGGCGATGTGATCGACGTACTCGTCGGGGCAATTGTCCTGCACCGTGATCGACGTGATGCGCTCGGCCGGACCCTGCGGAACCTGTGCGGTGAGAGGGGTGACGACCGTGTCATCCCGGCTGCGGACGACCGCATAGGAGACGTCGCCGTCGAGATCGCCGTCGGCCGACGTGCTCCCGGCGTCGAGGTCGGCCAGCAGGGACGACCCGGCCGACTGGTCGGAGCAGGCGGCGCACGCGCCCGTAGGCAGCGAGGCGATCAGCGGCGAGGTGGTGCCGTGGAAGGTCGGGGCGATCAGCACGGCCGTCGCGACGTCGGGCGCCGCACCGTAGAGCCGAAGGGCGGCGCGCAGCACCAACCCGCCCTGGGAGAAGGCGACGACGTCGACCTGCTCGGCGCCGGTAACGGCCAGCACCTGATCGATGAAGGCGGCCACCGCCTGCGCGGACGACCGAACCGACTGCAGGCCGCCGAGCCCGTAGTTGATCCCGTACACGCAGCGAGCGGTGGCCTGCAGGCGCGGGATCATCGCCGCGTAATTGGACCGCACCGTGGAGAACGTTCCGTGCAGCAGCACCACCGGGCGGTGCTCCGAGGTGCAGGTCGGGTCATTGACCCCGGCGACGCCGACGGCTCCGAAACCCGCGAACCCGGAGCCTGCGTCGGATGTCAGGACTCCGGTGGTGGGCCCGTCGGTCGGCGCCGTCGGCACCGACGACGTCACGGGATCAGTCGCGTCATCCGAGGTCGTCACCGGTGGGGTCGACGCACGCGAGGACGACCCGGTGGTCGGTGCACTGGTCGTCCCGGCCGACGACGCAGCTGACACGGCGGTCGTCGGGGAGGTCGTCGGGGCCACGCTTGGCTGCCCCGGCGTCGAACAGGCGACGAGGAGTAGTGCCGAACACAGCAACCTCAAGCCAGCGGCCACCGAGGTGTGGGTGAAGCCCACGGTCGGCCGGGTGGCGCCGCGCACTACCGCCTCCCCGAATCGACCAGGGTGCCGAGAACGGCTATCCCGTCGGTGATCTCGCTCTCGGAACTGGCGGCGTAGCCGAGCACCAGCCCGGCTGGGCCAGGTCGTTGCCGGTGCCACGACAACGGGTGCACCTTGACCCCGGCGCCCAGAGCCGCAGTGGCCAGCGCGACGTCGTCGGTGCGCTCTTCGTCGAAGGTGATGGTGAGGTGCAAACCGGCGGCCGCCCCGTGGATCCTCGCCGACGGCAGGTGCCGGCCGATGGCCGTCACCATCGCGTCCCGTCGGCGGCGGTGTCGGCGACGCACCAACCGCAGGTGCCGCTCCAGGTCGCCGTTGTCCAGCATCCTGGCCAGCACCAGTTGGGTGAGCACCGCGTTGCCCAGGTCGGTCTCCCGCTTGGCGGCGATCACCGCCGACCGGAACCGCGCCGGGACCACCAGCCAGCCCACCCGGAGCGCCGGCGCCAACAGCTTGGACACGCTGCCCGCGTAGCAGACCTGGTCGCCGAGCATGGTGAACAACGCCGGCGTCGGCGGCCGGTCGTACCGGTGCTCGGCGTCGTAGTCGTCCTCGATGATCAGACCGCCTGCAGCCGTCCAGTCGAGCAGTTCGCGCCGCCGGCCGCCGTCGAGCACGACACCGGTGGGGAACTGATGGGCCGGGGTGAGCAGCACCGCCGGCACGTCGGCGTCCCACAGGTGATCGACGCGCAGCCCTTTGTCGTCGACGGCGACCGGCGGGGTGTCGATGCCCCAGTTCTGCAGCTGTTGCCTCGCGCCCCTTGACCCCGGATCCTCCACCGCGATCCGGCTGATTCCGGAGCCGCCCAGGACCCTTGCCAGCAACGCCAGACCCTGCGCCACTCCGGCGACCACCACCACATCGGCCGGCTCGACGGTCATCCCGCGGTTGCGGGCCAGCCACCCCGCGATCGACCGCCGGAAGTCGATGTGCCCCTGCGGGTCCGGGTAACCGAAGGCATCGGCGGCGAGCCCGGACAGCACCGATCGCTCCGCCCGCAGCCACCCGGCGCGGGGAAAGGCGGCCAGGTCGGGGGCGCCGGGGGTGAGGTCGATCCGCGCCGACGTCGCACGGAGTCTGTCGAACATGGAGTTGTCGACCGGGTCGGCGAACATCGCGCTGCGGAGCGATGCTTCGCGACTCTCGCGCCGGCGAGCGGCCGGTGTCGTCCGGGTGCCGGCCGGACGGACCGACGGTCCGGCGATGACGATGGTGCCCCGACGTCCCTCCCCGGCGAGGTGCCCGTCGTCGGTGAGCCGCTGGTACGCCTCGGTGACCACGCCGCGGGAGACGTTCAGGTCGGCCGCCAACACCCGGCTGGCCGGCAGCGTGCTGCCGATGGCCAGTCGTCCGTCGGCGATGGCGGCGCGCAACTGGCCGGCCAGCCACTCCGCTCGACCACCGGTGGGTGCGGCATCGATGCTGAGCTGCAGGAAGTCGGCACCCGCGCCGGTCCAGGGCGCGACATTTTGGCTTTTGGCCCTGTCGACATCGATCGGTTTGGACCTGGTCACCGGGCCATTATGGCCACAGAGTGGCGGACATGACCACTACGAACCTCGACAGCCGGACCGACCGGCGGCTCTGGCGTCCCCTCGCCTCCGGCGTGGCCGGAATGGTGGTGGTGGGATCCAGCGTCGGCGTCTCCCGCACGCTGACCGACGCGCCGCTGTTCACAGCGCAGGCGATCCGCTACGCGGCGGCCACCGTGATCCTGCTGCTGCTCGCCCGGGCGCTCGGTGCCCGGGTGCACCGGCCGCGCGGGCGGGAGTGGTGCTGGCTGATCGGCGTCGCGGTGAGCGGCCTGGTGGTGTTCAACGTGGCGGTGGTGCGCGGGGTGGCCCATGCGGAGCCGGCGGTGATCGCGGTTGCTGTCGCCTGCGCGCCGGTGCTGATCAGCGTGATCGGGCCGCTTTTGGAGGGTCGCCATCCGGCCCCACGGCTGATGGCGGCCGCGGCTGTGGTGACGGCGGGTGGCGTGCTGGTGGCCGGCACCGGCCGCGCCGACTCGACCGGAGTGTTCTGGGCGGTGGTCGCGCTGGGCTGCGAGGCGGGCTTCACCCTGCTGGCGGTTCCGGTGCTGCGCCGACTCGGACCGTGGGGCGTCTCGGTGCACGCGGTCTGGATCGCCGCCGTGCTGCTCGCCGTGCTGGGCGTGACCACAGAGGGGCCGGCGGCGGCGTCGCTGCTGACGACCGAGCAGTGGCTGGCGATCGGCTACCTGGCGGTGATGGTCACCGCTGTGGCCTTTCTGCTCTGGTATTCCGCTGTCGCCGCTCTTGGCTCGGCCAGAGCCGGACTGCTGACCGGCGTGGCTCCGGTCTCCGCAGCCGTCAGCGGCGCGTTGCTCGGCGCAGGACTACCCGGAGCGCCCGTCTGGGCGGGGATGCTGCTGGTGATCTGCGGACTGGCCGTCGGCCTCGTCGGTGGGGCGGCCCGGCTGCGGGCACCATGAGGGCATGATCACCACCCGACGGATCCGGTTCTTCCTGATGGGGTTGCTGACCACCTCCGGCGTCCTGCATTTCGTCCGGCCGGGACCGTTCGTGGCGATCGTGCCGCGCTCACTGCCGCGGCGATCGGAACTCGTCGCGATCAGCGGCGCCGCCGAACTGGCCTGCGCCGGGATGCTTGCGCACCCGGCGAGCCGCCGGTTCGGCGGACCCGTCACCGCCGCCCTGTTCGCCGCGGTCTTCCCGGCCAACGTGTCGCAGGCCCTGCGGTCCGGCCGCAAACCGGGGTGGTACCGGGTCGCCGCGTGGGCCAGGCTGCCGCTGCAGATCCCGTTGGTACTCGGGGCACTGCGCGTCGGTCGGGAGGCAGACCGCTGATCCGTCAGTGCGGGGTGACGACGCCGACTCTTGCGATGTCGTCGTAGTGGTAGACCTCCCGGCCGCCGATGAAGACCCGCCGGGCACGGTGCATGACGTCCAGCGGGTCCCCGCTCCAGAGCACCAGGTCGGCGTCCTTCCCGACGGCGACGGAACCGATCCGGTCCGCCAACCCGAGCACCCGCGCCGGGTTGATGGTGATCGCCCGCAGCGCGGTCTCCCGGTCGAGTCCCTCCTTGACCGACAGCGTCGCCTGGTGGACCAGGAAGTTGATCGGCACGACCGGGTGATCGGTGATGATCGAGATCTCGATCCCGGCCCCGGCCAGCCGGCCGGGGTTGGCCAGCGATCGACGACGCAGTTCGACCTTCGACCTGGTGGTGAACAGCGGTCCGATCAGCACCGGAATGTTCTTGGCGGCCAACAGGTCCGCGATCAGGTGGGCCTCGGTGCCGTGATCGATGACCAGCCGGTAGCCGAATTCGTCGGCGATCCGGATCGCGGTGGCGATGTCGTCCGCCCGATGGCAGTGCTGACGCCACGGAATGGCCCCGGTGAGGACTTCGCCGAGCGCCTCGGACGTCAGATCACGGGCCGGTGGAGCCTTGCCCTCCTCGGCGAACTCCAGCCGGGCCAGGTAGTTCTGCGCCTCGACGAAGGCCTTGCGGATCACCGACGCGGTGCCGAGCCTGGTCGACGGCATCTGCTTCTTGTCCCCGTACACCCGTTTCGGGTTCTCGCCGAGCGCTGATTTCAGTCCGGACGGAGAGCGCAGGACCATCTCGTCCACGGTGCGGCCGTGGGTGTGGATGGCCACCGTCAGGCCGCCGATCGGGTTGCCCGAGCCGGGATTGACGTTCACCGTGGTGATCCCGCCGGCCAGCGCATCGGCGAAACCCAGGTCGTCCGGATTGATCGCGTCCAGTGCCCGCACGCCGGCCGTCACCGGGTCGGTCAGCTCGTTGGTGTCCGACCCTGCCCACCCCTCGGCCTCCTCGTGCAGACCGAGGTGGGTGTGCGCGTCGATGAACCCGGGCAGCAGCCAACCGCCGTTGGCGTCGACGACGGTGGCGCCGGGCGGGACGGTGAGGTGTGCACCCAGCGCAGCGATCCGGCCGTCCCGGACCCGCACGGTCCCCTCGAACGGGATCCCCTCGATCGGGACCACATGGGCATTGACGAAGGCGAGCTCGGTCATGGAACCGACTCTGCCAGCTCGTCTCCTGCTCGGCTCGGCCCGCCCCATGGCCGCTGAGCTCGGGAGCGCTACAGCCGGTGCCGATGAGATCGGGCGGTCCGCATGGTCGAACATTCTGCAGCGCGACCGTCGGTCGGATGGCCGGAGGCGAACGCAGGGGAGTGGGCGGCGAAACATGGCACAGGTACTGCTGGACATGGCGATCTCGTTGGACGGATTCATCGGCCGCGCCGATGAGGTCGACCCGGGGCTCTACGACTGGTATTTCGACCCACCCGCGTCGAGTCGGCCGGTGATCGACGAGCTGGTCGAGACCACGGGCGCGATCGTGTTGGGTCGCGGCGCCTACGGCATGAGTGAAGATGCCGGCGGCTGGGAGGAGACGCCCTACGACGTCCAGCATTTCGTCGTCACCCATCGCCCGCCACAACCGGCGCCGACCGGCCCGGTCAGGTTCGTGTTCGTCCCGGAAGGGGTGCAGCGGGCACTGGAGCTGGCGCAGGATGCGGCCGGGGAGAGGTACGTGACCATCGGCGGGGGCGCCGACGTGGCCCGGCAGTTCCTCGCGGCCGGCCTGGTGGACGAGCTTCAGCTGCACGTGGTGCCGGTGCTGCTGGGCGACGGCATCCCGCTGCTCGGCGGAATCACCGTCGATCGGCCGATGCGCAAGATCCGGGTCGTCGACTCGCCGATCGTCACGCACGTCAGGTACCGGTTCGATCCGCGGTGAACTGCGTGGGCGTCGGCGGCCACCCCAGCGTGGGACCATGGGTCGACCGATCGTCTGCGTAGAAAGATTCCTGTGACCTCTGGAAGCCTCGCTGCTCGTGCGCACAGCACGTTCACCCCACCGGAGCTGATCCGGAATTTCTGCATCATCGCGCACATCGACCACGGCAAATCCACCCTGGCCGACCGGATGCTGCAGCTCACCGGGGTGGTCAACGCCCGCGACATGCGCGCCCAGTACCTGGACCGGATGGACATCGAGCGCGAACGCGGCATCACCATCAAATCCCAGGCCGTCCGGCTGCCCTGGGCTGTGCCCGGGGTCGACGGCAAGCCGCAGGACCACGTGCTGAACCTGATCGACACCCCGGGCCACGTCGACTTCACCTACGAGGTCTCCCGGTCGTTGGCCGCCTGCGAGGGGGCGGTGCTGCTGGTCGACGCCGCCCAGGGCATCGAGGCGCAGACGCTGGCCAACCTGTACCTGGCGCTGGAGAACGACCTGCACGTCATCCCGGTGCTGAACAAGATCGACCTGCCGGCCGCGCAGCCCGAGCGGTACGCGGAGGAGATCGCGCACATCATCGGCGGTTCGCCGGACGACGTGCTGCGGGTATCCGGCAAGACCGGGGCCGGAGTGCAGGAACTGCTGGACAAGATCGTCGCGGACATCCCGCCGCCGGTCGGCAACGCTGACGCCCCGGCCAGGGCGATGATCTTCGACTCGGTCTACGACATCTACCGCGGCGTGATCACCTACATCCGGGTGATCGACGGGCGGATCACCCCGCGCGAGCGGATCCAGATGATGTCCACCAGGGCGATCCACGAACTGCTCGAGGTCGGCGTCATCTCGCCCGAACCCATCCCGACCGTCGGCCTGGGGGTCGGCGAGGTCGGCTATCTGATCACCGGCGTGAAGGACGTCCGGCAGTCGAAGGTGGGCGACACCATCACCTCGGCGGCCAAGGGCGCCACCATCCCACTCGGCGGCTACCGCGAGCCGCGGCCGATGGTCTACTCGGGCCTCTACCCGCTCGACGGGTCGGACTACCCGCTGCTGCGCGACGCGCTGGACAAGCTGAGGCTCAACGACGCCGCGCTGACCTACGAGCCCGAGACCTCAGCGGCGCTCGGTTTCGGTTACCGCTGCGGCTATCTCGGGCTCCTGCACTTGGAAATAACCCGGGATCGCCTCGAAAGAGAGTTCGGGCTCGACCTGATCTCGACGGCGCCCAACGTCGTCTACACGATCAAGATGGAGGACGGGACCGAGCACACCGTCACCAACCCCTCCGACTGGCCGGCCGGCAAGATCGCGTCGATCAGTGAGCCGATCGTCAAGTGCACGATCATCACCCCGAGCGAGTACATCGGCACCATCATGGAGCTGTGCCAGTCCCGGCGAGGTGCCCTGGGCGGCATGGACTATCTGTCCGAGTCGCGGGTGGAGTTGCGGTACACCATGCCGCTCGGCGAGATCATCTTCGACTTCTTCGACGCCCTGAAGTCGCGCACCCGCGGCTACGCCTCGCTCGATTACGAGGAGATCGGTCTGCAGGCCGCCGATCTGGTGAAGGTGGACATCCTGCTGCAGGGCGAGGCAGTGGACGCGTTCTCGGCCATCGTGCACCGCGACTCCGCCTACGGTTACGGCGTTTCCATGACGGCCAAGCTGCGCGAGCTGATCCCGCGGCAGCAGTTCGAGGTGCCGATCCAGGCTGCCGTCGGATCGAGAGTCATTGCCCGGGAGACGATCCGGGCGATGCGCAAGGACGTGCTCGCCAAGTGCTACGGCGGCGACATCACCCGTAAGCGCAAGCTGCTGGAGAAGCAGAAGGAGGGCAAGAAGCGGATGAAGATGGTCGGCCGGGTCGAGGTTCCGCAGGAAGCCTTCATCGCCGCGCTCTCCAACGAGCCGGCCGGCTCGGCCGGCGGTCGGGAGAAGAAGTAGCAGCGTGCAGGAGCCGCCGATGACGACCGAGAGCCCTTGGCAGATCGAACAACTCGATCTGGAGGGATATCTGGCTCGGCTGCAGCTCAGCGGTGCCGTGGCCGGACCGGTGTCGCGGGCGGCCTTGGACGCACTGCACGAGGCCCACGTGCGGGCGTTCACCTTCGACAACATCGACGTCCTGCTGGACCGGCACCCTGGCGTCGACCTGGCAGCGGTCCAGGCCAAGTTCGTCGGCCGCGGTCGCGGCGGGTACTGCTTCGAACACGGCACGTTGTTCGCGGCGGCCCTGGAGCGGCTCGGGTATCAGGTCGAACGTCGGTTGGGGCGGGTGGGCGATCCGTTGCTGGCCGCCAGGACGCACACGGTGGTCGTGGTGACCGTGGACGGCGAGAGACTGCTGGCCGACCCCGGTTTCGGCTTCAGCCTGCTCCGGCCGATTCCCTTGGCGGACGGGGCCACCGACGAGCACGGAGGTTGGGCCTACCGGCTGCGACAGGTACCGGTCGGCGACGGGCGTGGCTGGGCGCTGCATCGCGGTCGTGACGGGGGCTGGGAACTGATGCACACCCACGACGAGCTCCCGGTCCGTCCGGTGGATCTCCGGTCCGGCCACCACTTCACCAGCACCTACCCGGCGAGCCACTTCCGACACATGCTGATCCTCACCCGTCATCTCCCGGACCGGCACGTGACCGTGACGCACGAGGCGGTGACCGTCCGCCGGCCGGGCGAGCCGACGGAGCACCGACCGCTGCGCGCCGGCGAGCTGCCGGAACTGCTTGATCTGCTGGATGTTCCGCTGATCGAGGACGAGCGTGACGTGCTGCTCCGGCGGGTGCGGGAGCTTTCTGGACTGTCGAGCTAAGCGAGAGCGGACCTCGGCTTCGAACGCAGGCGGAGCAGCTGACGTGGTGGGCCTAGGCCCCCGGTGGTTGGCTGCCTGAACCCGTGGTCGACGCTGATCTTGCGGCGAACCATGAAGTGATGAGCACCGATTACGCCTGGGCCGTCACACCGGAATTGCCGCAACCGTCCCGACCGGCCAGACCTCCGCGCACGGGGCTGCTCTCGCCCCGATCCTGGGCGGAACTGCTCTACTCGGTGCTTGATCTCGCACCGGCGATCGCGTTCTTCGTGACGATCGTGACCCTGCTGTCCGTCGGGCTCGGACTGGCGATCATCTACATCGGACTGCCGATTCTGGCCCTTGGGTTGTTGGTTGCCCGGCTCGGCGGGCTGGTGCAACGCTCCCTCGCGCTCGCCATGCTCGATCTGCCCGGTGTGGCGCCGGCCTGGGCGCGTCCGCGGCGGCCCGGCCCGATCAGCGCCCTCGGTGCGGTCCTGCGCGATCCGGCCGGCTGGCGGGCCGTGGCCTACTTCGTGATCAAGATCGTGCTGGCGCCGGCGACGTTCGCGATCGCGATCACCCTGTACGGCTACGGGTTGGGTGGCCTCACTTATCCGATCTGGCGCCAGTACCTGCCGCTACAGGAGGCGTCGGACGGCTCTCTGCATCGCGGGGCACAGTGGTGGCCGGACTTCTTCATCGACGGCTGGGCCAGCATGGCGGTGTTGGCGGCGATCGGGTTGGGCGTGTTGTGGTGCGCTCCACGGGTCGTGGCCTTCCTCACCACCATCGACCGGGTGCTGATCGGCGCCCTGCTCTCCGGCCCGCCGGCGACCATCGCTCGGTACTGACCCGCCCGACAGGCCACTGACCGCAGGAGGTGCAGGATGGCGGCGTAACGACCATCGACCGAGGAGCACTCGTGACGGCACCGTCTTCCGCCCTGACCGCCGTACTGTCAACGGTCCCGATCCCGCCGGGCGCTCGGATCGCCACCGGTCCGGTCGACTACGCGCTGGACGGCACCGCACTGCAGGGCTACCTCGCCGTCGACGAGGCGTCGACCGAGCGGCGCCCCGGGGTATTGGTGATCCACGACTGGCTGGGGGTCGGCGACTACGTGCAGGTTCGGGCGCAGATGCTCGCCCGGCTCGGGTATGTGGCCCTGGCCGCCGACATCTACGGGGCCGAACTCCGGCCGACCATGCAGGAGGCTGCCGGCGTCGCCAAGCGGTTCTACGCCGATGCGGCACTGGTCAGGGCGCGCGCTGCCGCCGGGTTGGCCGAGCTCCGCGACCACCCGTTGGTCGATCCGTCCAGAATTGCCGTGATCGGTTACTGCTTCGGCGGTTTCGTGGCGCTGGAGCTCGCCCGCAGCGGCGCCGAGGTGGTCGGCGTCGTCACCTTCCACGGCGCGCTCAGCACCCAGAGCCCGCAGGACGCCGCCAACATCCGGGGCAAGGTGTTGGTGTTGGCCGGTGCTGCCGACCCGGTCGTTCCCGACGACCAGGTTCGCGAGTTCGAGGACGCGATGCGGGCGGCGCCCGACGTGGATTGGCAACTGGTGCACTACAGCGGCGCCATGCACGCCTTCACCCAGCCGGACGTCAACACGCCTGATCACGGGGCCGCCTACCAGCAGGCCGCGGATCGCCGGTCGTGGGTGGCCATGCGGGCCTTCTTCGACGAGATCTTCGGCTGAGGCTCAGATCGGCTCGCTCCATACGGTGTCAATGCAGACGGTGTCGAAGAGCGGACCGATGGGATCGGGGCCGACCGGGACCTCGACAGCTCCGCCTGTGCCTTCCTGGATTTCCGGGACAAGTGCCGGCGACTGCCTGATCTTCCCGGCTGCCATCCGCGATCAACTGGGCGCGGCGATCGCTGATCTGCCCGGACAGCGATAGATCGATGAATCCGTGGCTCGGCGTCATGGTGCCCTCGGCTCCTGGTCGGATCGGTCTGATGAACCGAGCCAACCGGTGTCGATCTGGGCATCACATCGGTCGAGCTGCCCAACTTGCCGGGTCGGTGGATGTCGTCGGGATTCCCAACTGGCGGGCGCGGCTGGTGGCGCGGGCCCTGGTCGGCACGGCCAGTTTGCGGAGAACGGCTGAGACGTGGTGCGCGACAGTCTTTTCCGACAGCACCAACCGGTCCGCGATCTCGGAGTTGCGCAGACCTTCTCCGAGCAGTTCGGGGACCTCGAGTTCCTGGGCCGTGAGTCCCTGCGCATCACCGTTGACGGGCCGGGGTCCGCGGGGGACCGGGAGGCCGCGTCGTAGCCACTCGCGCTGAGCCGAGGTCAACGGATGGTTCGCGCCGACCGCATCGCTGCGATAGGTGAGGACCACCAGCAGCGGCAGTTGCTCCAGGCGCCTGCCCAGATATCGGAGGAAATCCAGGGTGGCCTGGTCAGCCCAATGAACATCCTCGACGACCAGCAGCGTCAGTCGATCGCTGAGCACTGAGCGGAACCCGCGGAACAGGTCGAGACGATCCGGGGATCCGTGCTGCAAACCCTCGAACTGCCCGGCCGAGGGCGTCGGCGACATCATCGAGCGGTCCCATCGGACGCGCGGGCAGAACCCCGTCACACACCCCGATCAGCACTCTGACGCCGGAGGAATCCTCGATGAGCCGGCGGACGAGCGAACTCTTGCCGATGCCGGCCTCCCCGCTCAGCGCGACGAGTCGCCCGTGACCGGCTCCGGCCTCCGTCAGGCAGGCTCGAAGCGCGGAGAGCAGGGTTTCTCGCTCGAAGAGCACCCGACCATCGAATACCGGCTGTCGAGCCGACGCAACGAGGTTCAACCCTCGATCGACTGTCTGATCACCGAATCCGGCGGCAATTCGGTACCGCGGGCGGGTCGCCCGAGCCCGCGCAGCCCACCAGACACCGCCGCCACTGCGGCCGCCAGCACGCATCCGCCGCCGATCATGGCGAACCCGACCGCGGGGCCGAACGCGTCGACCAGCGGTCCGAAGGCCAACAGGCCGAGCGGCCCGGCCGCCAACGCCAGGGCCGTGTAGCTGCCGATCACCCGGCCCCGCAACCGCTCCGGGGTCCGCGACTGGATGATCACGGCGCAGACCGGATTGATCGGCCCGGTGACGATCCCGGCGACGAGCGCAAGCCCGATCATCACGCCAGTGGCCGGCAGCAGCGCGAAGGCGCCGAGCGAGCACCCGGCAAGGGCCAGCGCACCGACCAGCGTCGCTCGGGTCGGTAGGTGATGGGCGATCACGCCGTAGCCGAGCGCGCCGGCGATACCGCCGCCGGCGTAGGCGGCCAGGATCGCACCGAACGCCGCGACCTGACCCGTCTCCTGGAGATGGGCGTTCAGCACCACGGTTTCGAACGGCAGGATGAACACCCAGATCACGGCCGCGACCAGGGTGACGGCGCGCAACGTCCGGTCCCGCAGGACGTAGACCAGGCCCTCCTTCACCGAGCGCAGGTACGGCTCGGGGTGCGGGGCCGGCGAGAGGTGGGCCGGAATCGTCACCGCGGTGACCACCAGCGCGAGCCCGAAGAGCACCACCGACGTCCACAGCGTCCCGAAGCCGCCGACCAGCAACAACAGCAGGCCGGCCAGGGCCGGTCCGGCCAGATAGCCGATGCCCTCGGCGGCCTCGCCCCAGGCGTTGATCTTCGCCAGCGGTTTCCCGGCGTGCCGGGCGACATCGGGCCGCAGCGATTCCCGGGCCGCGGCCCCGGGACTGTCGAACACCGCACCCAACGCCACCAGCACGAGCAGCAACGGGATCCCCAACCCGATCGTCGACTCGGCGATCGGGAGCGCCGCCACCGCCAGCGCGCTGAAGGCATCGGCAATCATGCTGCACGTCCGCTTGCCGATCCGGTCGATCAACGCCCCGCCGAACACCGCGGAGAAGACGATGGGCGCGATCGCCGCCGCGCCTGCCAGGCCGGCCAGCGCCGCGCTGCCCGTGCGCTCCAGCACCAACCACGGCACGGCGATGGCCACCACGCTGTTGGCGGTCACCGAGAGGGCGGTGGCCGTCAATACGCCGACCAGCGGGATCAGCCGCCGGATCGGGGTGCCCATGGCACAACCGTAAATCGACGGCACCATCGCCACCGGCGCGGACACCGGGTCCGAGCGTGGTCGGCCACCGATGGCGGCGGCTAGCCTGGGCAGGTGATCTGGCAGACCGTCCTCGACGTCATCGACGCGATCGAGTCGTGGATCGTCGGCCAGGGGTACTGGACCCAGGTGGTGCTGCTGCTGGCCGTTCTCGGCCCGCTCTGCTATCTGCTGGCCGGACTGATCGATCGGGTGGTCGAGGCGGTGCTGGCCTGGCACAGCCGGCGTGACCAACCGGCGGCGGGCCCCCGCAGCCCCGCCGCCGACAACCTGGCCACCGCTCCGGCGGAGGTCGGTCGGTGAGCCGTCGGCCGCTGCCGGTGCTCACCCGGCGCTGGATGACCATCGCCCTGGTCGCGATGATGATCGTGGCGGTCGTCGTCGCGGTCACCCGCTGAGCGACACCCACCTGGCGGGTCGTTTCTCGGCGAATGCCCGGGCGCCTTCTTTGGCCTCGTCGGTGGCGAATTGGGCGGCGGAGAGCTTCAGCAGTTCCGCGTAGCGGCCGTCCGAGTCGTCGACGCCACGACGCAGCAGCGCCTTCGTCCCGGCCAATGCGTGCGGCCCACCCGACTGCAGCGCCCGGACGAAGCGGGCGACAGCGCCGTCGACGTCGTCATCGACCGCATTCACCAGTCCGATCTGCAGCGCCCGCTCGGCACCGAACACCTCGCCGGTGAGGAAGAGTTCCCGGGCCGCGGCGGGCGCCACCCGGTGCAGCACCGGAACGCTCAGCACCGCGGGGATCACGCCCACCCTGACCTCGGAGAAGGCGAAGGTCGCCGCGGGCGCAGCGACCACGATGTCGGAGGCGGCCAGCAGCCCGATGCCGCCCGCGCGGGCCGGCCCCCGGACGGCGGCGACCACCGGCTTCGGGCAGCCGGAGATCAACTGCAGGATCGCAGGCAGCTCACGGACCCCCTCGCGACCGGGCGCAGCGACTGCTTCCTCCTTCAGGTCCATGCCGGAGCAGAACACCGGCCCGTCGTGGCCCAGCACCACCACCCGGGCCGCCGGATCCGCTGCCGCCACCGTCAGCGCCGTGGTCAGCGCGGCCCGGACGGCGGCGGACAACGCGTTCCGATTGGCCGGCGAGTTCAGGGTGATCGTGGCGACCCCGTCGGCGACCTCGAAACGGACCAGTTCGGGCTCCGGCCCACCTCGGGCGGGCTCCGTCACTGACAGATCGGCCATCGTGTCCTCCGGACTGAGTCAGACTGAACGGGTGCCATCCACCTTGCCGCAGGGCGACCCGGTACCCGCCGACGGGTCGCTGCCGGATCAGGCGTACGCCGGAATGGCCGAGCGCAGCCTCTCGTTCTACCTGCACGTGCCGTTCTGCGCGACACGCTGCGGCTACTGCGACTTCAACACCTACACGGCGGGCGAACTGGGCTCGGCTGCGTCCCCCGATTCCTGGTTGGCCGCCGCGCTCGCCGAGATCGACCTGGCAGCAAAGGTTCTTCATGAGGGCGGCGATCGGCGGGCAGTCTCGACGGTGTTCGTCGGCGGCGGCACACCCTCGCTCGTCGGTGCCTCCCGCTTGACCCGGTTGCTCGACGCCGTGCGGGAGCGGTTCGGCCTGGCGCCCGACGCCGAGGTGACGACCGAGGCCAACCCGGAGTCGACGGACCCCGAGCTGCTGGCCGGGTTGCGGGCCGCCGGCTACACCAGGCTGTCGCTGGGAATGCAGTCCACCTCGCAGCGGGTGCTGCAGATCCTGGACCGCACGCACACCGCCGGCCGCGCCCTCGACGTCGTCGGGTGGGCCAGGGACGCCGGCTTCGAGCACGTCAACCTCGACCTGATCTATGGAACGCCGGGGGAGAGCGACGCGGAGTTCGGCCGGTCGCTCGACGCCGCGATCGGCAGCGGCGTCGACCATGTGTCGGCCTACTCGCTGATCGTCGAACCGGGCACCCGGCTGGCCCGCCAGGTACGCACCGGAGCGTTGCCGATGACCGACGACGACGTGCTCGCCGATCGGTACCTGCAGGCGGACCGGATCCTGACGGCGGCCGGGTTCTCCTGGTACGAGGTCTCGAACTGGGCGACGGACGAGTCGGCCCGCTGCCGGCACAACCTGGCGTACTGGTCGGGCGACGACTGGTGGGGGATCGGACCGGGGGCGCACTCGCATGTCGGCGGCGTCCGGTGGTGGAACGTCAAGCACCCGGCGGCGTATGCGGCCGCGCTGGAAGGCGGCGCCAGCCCAGGTCATGCCCGCGAGGTGCTCGACCCTGAGGCGCGGCGGCTGGAGGACATCCTGCTCCGCCTGCGGTTGGTCGACGGACTGGACACCGACCTGCTCGACCCGACCGGTCGAGGCGAGGCGGCGGCAGCAGCGGACGACGGATTGCTGGTGGCCGACCGGCTGAGCCAGGGACGGGCCGTGCTGACCCTGCAGGGCCGGCTGCTGGCCGACGGCCTGGCGCTCCGGCTGGCGGACTGATCGACTCTGGTCGGTTCGTAGCGCCTGTGGTCAGCCGCGGGACGCCGACCGCCGTGACGGTGTCGAGGTCGGCGGCTTTTGGCCGGGGACCGGGTCGGCCTCGAGGTCGACCTCGCCCGCACCCGCGCGCAACGCGTCCAGGTTCAGGATCCGGACGTGGATGACCGTCCGCTGCTGCAGGGCAGCCCGCAGCGCCCGGTGCAGGCCGTCCTCCAGGTAGATCTGGCCCTCCCAGAGCACCGCGTGCCCGAACAGGTCGCCATAAAAGGTGGAGTCCTCGTCCAACAGCGCGTCCAGCCGGAGTTCGCGCTTGGTGGTGATCAGCTCGTCCATCCGGATCTGCCGCGGCGGGATCCGGGCCCAGTCCCGCATCGACAGGCCGTGCTCGGGATAGGGCCGCCCCTCGCGCACGTCCTTGAAGATCATCGGCGGCCTTCCCGTTCGGTTTCCGCCACGCCAGCGTATCGGCCGACGGGTCGACGTCATCGCCTGGTGGGTTCGCGTCGGGTCGCTCCGCACGCCACCGACAGAGGCCGCTCGGCCATTACACTTGGCAGGCGGGTGCCTGGAGTGCCAGTGCCCGCATACCCGGGAGGTGATCATGTCGGCGGACGACAGACGTTTCGAAGTCCTCCGCGCGATCGTCTCCGACTATGTGGCCACCCGTGAGCCGGTCGGTTCCAAATCACTGGTCGATCGTCATCAGCTCGGCGTCTCGCCGGCGACCATCCGCAACGACATGGCCGTCTTGGAGGACGAGGGATACATCGCGCAGCCGCACACGTCGGCCGGCCGGATCCCCACCGACAAGGGCTACCGGATGTTCGTCGACCGGTTGTCGCAGGTCAAGCCGCTGTCCGCCGGTGAGCGCAAGGCGATTCAGGCGTTCCTGTCCGAGGCGGTCGACCTCGACGACGTGCTGCGCAGGTCCGTCCGGCTGCTCGCCCAGCTGACCCGTCAGGTCGCGGTGGTGCAGTACCCGACCCTCGCCCGATCGCTGGTCCGGCACGTCGAGGCGGTCGCACTGGACCAACGCCGGTTGTTGCTGGTCGTCATCACCGACACCGGCCGGGTAGAACAACGCCTGGTCGAACTCGACTCCGACATCACCGACGATGCCCTGACGACGCTGCGTTCGCTGCTCGCGTCCCAGGTGTCCGGACGACGTCTCGCAGACGCGGCGACGGCCGTCTCCAACCTCGCTGCGCTGGCCGATCCGAACGTCCGGCATGTGCTGGTGCCGTCGGTCAGTGTGCTGCTCGACGCTCTCGTCGAGCACCCGGAGGAGCGGCTGGTGCTATCCGGCACCTCGCATGCCACCGGTGCATGGGCCGACCAGCCCGCCAGCCTGCACGGGGTGCTGGAAGCACTTGACGAGCAGGTGACGTTGCTCAAGTTGCTGGCCGCCCTGGAGAGCCCGGATGCCGTGATGGTGTCGATCGGTCGGGAGAACGTCGATGTCAACCTGTCGACATCCGCGCTGGTCTCGGCCGGTTACGGCAGTGGCAGCACGTTGATGGGCGGTCTCGCCGTGGTCGGGCCGACCCGGATGGACTATCCGGGCACGATGGCCGCGGTCCGCGCGGTCGCCCGCTATGTCGGAGAGATCGTCTCCGGTCGGTGACAATCTTCAGTGCGTGACGGTTTTTCATCGCGTGCAGGTTCGCGCCGGTGCGTGAGCAGTGAGTCGGCAGTGACAGCATCCGCGCTGCGGATGCCTGAGCAGGGTGCGGGCCTGGCCCGCAGGGAAGGCAACTGGTGCAGAGGGTGGCACGGGACTATTACGGACTGCTCGGCGTGGCCAAGGGCGCGTCGGCGGACGAGATCAAGCGGGCGTACCGCAAATTGGCGCGGGAGCTGCATCCCGACGTCAACCCTGATCCGGCTGCCCAGCAGAAGTTCAAAGAGGTCACCGCGGCCTATGAGGTGCTCTCCGACCCCGCCAAGCGGCAGGTGGTCGACCTGGGTGGTGACCCACTCGGTGGCGGCGGTGCCGGCGGAGGCGCCGGCGGCATGGGTGACCCCTTCGGCGGCATGGGCCTGGGCGACATCATGGACGCCTTCTTCGGCGGCGGCGCCGGCACGCGGTCCCGCGGTCCCCGGTCCCGGGTGCGGCAGGGCGACGACGCGCTGATCCCGATCGAGCTCACCCTCGAGGAATGTGCGACCGGTGTCGCCAAGGACCTGGCGGTCGACACGGCCACCCTGTGCTCGGTCTGCCACGGCAACGGCTGCGCCGAGGGCACCGGCCCGGCCACCTGCGACATGTGCAAGGGCTCGGGCGAGGTGCAGCAGATCCAGCGGTCGCTGCTCGGCCAGGTGGTGACCTCCCGCCCCTGCCCGGTCTGCCGCGGCTTCGGCGAGGTCATCCCGGACCCGTGCCGGCAGTGCAACGGAGAGGGCCGGATCCGGGCCAGGCGGACCGTGCGGGCCAACATCCCGGCCGGTGTCGGTGACGGCATCCGCGTCCGGCTGGCCGGTCAGGGCGAGGTCGGCCCCGGCGGCGGCGCGCCCGGCGACCTGTACGTCGAGGTCCAGGAACTGCAGCACGATCGCTTCACCAGGGACGGCATCGACCTGCACTGCACCGTGCACGTCCCGATGTCGGCCGCCGCCCTCGGCACCTCGATGGGTCTGCAGACCCTGCACGGCGTCGAGGATCTGGACATCCAGCCCGGCACCCAGTCGGCGACCGTGATCACCATGCGCGGCCAGGGAATGCCGCGACTGCGGGGGACCGGCATCGGCAACCTGCACGTGCACATCGAGGTGGTCACGCCGACCAAGGTCGACGGACGCCAGGCCGAGCTGCTGCGGGAACTGGCGACGCTGCGCGGCGAGGAGCAGCCCGAACTCGCGGCACGTGCGCACAACGGCGGTTTCTTCTCTCGCATCCGCGACTCGTTCGTCGGGAAGTGAGCCGGGCTCCGCAGGGGCACCGCGCCAATCCGGGCGCACCGTTCTTCCTCCTCGACGCGCTGCCCGGCGCCGGTCCGTTCGTGCTCGGCGGCGCCGAGGGCAGGCACGCGGCAACCGTCCGTCGACTGCGGGTCGGCGAGGTGCTGGTGCTGACCGATGGTCGCGGGGGTGCGGCGACTGCCACCGTGACCGCGCCCGGCCGGGGTGAACTGACCCTGCAGGTCGATCCGTCGGTCCGTGAGGAACCACCGGCGGTCAGGGTCACGTTGGTGCAGGCCGTGCCCAAGGGGGAGCGGGGCGAGCTCGCGGTCGAACTTGCCACCGAGGCAGGCGTGGACGCCCTTGTCCCGTGGGCGGCCGCGCGCTGCATCGCCCGTTGGACGCCGGATCGGGCGGCGCACGGCGCGGCCAAGTGGCGGGCGGCCGCTGCTGCTGCGGCGAAACAGTCCAGGCGTACCTTCGTCCCGGCCGTCGGTGAACTGGCGTCAACGTCGGCGGTGGCCGATCTGATCCGCAGCGCCGACGCCGCCATCGTGTTGCACGAATCGGCGACCTCGCCGCTGCAGGGCGTCGATCTGCCGTCCGCCGGTGACGTGGTAGTCATTGTCGGTCCGGAGGGTGGCCTGACCGAGGAGGAGCTGACCGTGTTCGCTGCAGCCGGTGCTGTCCCGGTACGCCTCGGACCCCAGGTGCTCCGCACCTCCACCGCCGGCGCTGTCGTCCTCGGCGCGCTGGGCGTGCTGACCGGTCGGTGGACATGAGGGTCGAGACACTCGAATACGCCTACGGGCCGCACGCCAGCCAGACCGTCCGGCTCTACCTGCCGACCGGCTCGCACCTGCCGGTGGCAGTGGTGATCCACGGTGGCTACTGGCGGGCGACCTACGGCCGGGAGCTCGCCGAACCGCTGGGATTGGATCTGACCAGGTTCGGGGTGGCGGCAGCCGTCATCGAGTACCGCAGGGTCGGGGAGGGTGGCGGGTGGCCGACCACCCTGGCCGACGCCGCCCGCGCCGTCGACTCGTTGGCCGGGCCGGGCCAGCAGCTGGCCGAGGGCCGGTTGCTGCTGGATCGGGTCGCGGCCGTCGGTCATTCCGCCGGCGGTCACCTCGCCGCCTGGCTCGCACATCGCGGGTCACTGCGGGCCGGCACCGCAGGGTCGGTCGGCCCCGGCGAGAGCTCCGTCCCGATCGTCGGCGCGGTCACCCAGGCCGGGTTGCTCGACTTGGTGTCCGCCGCCGACGAACGGCTGGGGAGTGGTGCGGTGACCGCGTTGATGGAGGGCGAGGCCAGGTCGCTGCCCCAGCGATATCACCACGCCTCGCCGCTGGCCCAGGTCGGCGACGGCGCCCGGGTGGTGTGTGTCCACGGCGACGCCGACGACACCGTGCCATTGAGTCAATCGGAGCGGTACGTCGAGGCTGCCACCAGGGTCGGCGATCCGGCGAAGTTGATCGTGCTGCCGCGGATCGGCCACTACGAACTGATCGACGTCAGGCATCCCGCCTGGGCCGCCTGTCGCGACCAGGTGCTCCGGATGGTCTGAGAATGCCGGATGGATCGAGAACTCCTGCCGCACCTGCGCATTCCGTGCTGTTGCTGCACGGCTGGCAGAACCACCGCCCCGCCGGACACTGGCAGCACCAGCTGGCCGACGACCTGACCGCGGACGGCGTCGACGTGAGCTACCCGGCCCTCCCGGACCCCGACGACCCCGATCGGGCCGCCTGGTCGGACCGGATCGCGGCCGAGTTCGTTGCGCTGGCCGGACGGCAGCGGACGGTGGTGGCGCACTCGCTGGCGGTCTGGGTGGTGTTGGACCTCATCGCGCGAGGTGGGCTCCGGGAGGCCGACCGGGTACTGCTGGTGGCACCGGTCGCCAGGGCGGTGCTGGCCGCCAACCCGGCGATCGCTGGATTCGATCCGGGACTGGACGACGAGGCACTGACCACCGCGGTCGCCACCACCGACGTCCACGTGGTGGCCTCCGACGACGATCCGTACTGGCCGGGCGGTGCTGCCGACTGGGCCGAAAGCCTCGGCGCCACCGTGCATCCGCTGACCGGTCAGGGGCACCTTGCGGTTGGCGACGGGTACGGCCGGTGGGATTCAGTGCGGCAGTGGCTGACCGGCTCCGGCGGCGGGACGGACGCTGTCCGCATCGAGCCACGCTGAGCGGGGTTCGCCGGCCAGCACACTCGCCACCGCCCGGATCGCGAGATAGCCCAGCAGGCCGATCGGCGACAGGAAAATCGTCAACAGCAGGATCGGGCTGATCAGCCAAGGGCTGATCCCGCGGTCGCGGCTGTCCCGGTAGATCCAGCGGCCGATGAACAGATCGAACGCGATCAATTGCGCCCAGACTGCCGCGGCGCCGTGCGCGGTGGACAGCACCTCGCGCAACGCGTCCAGATCCGGTGCGCTGACCGCCGCCCAGAACTGCGGAAAGATCGGGACCATCACCATCAGGTAGATCAGCAACGGCGGAACCGCGATCAGCGGCGACGCGGTGATCCGGTGGGTCCACCGCCACCTCGGCAGCAGGATCATCAGCACCCAGAACGGTGCCGCCAGCAGGAAAGTCAGGCTGAACAGGAACTGGGTCATCGGGTCACCTGGCCGATCCCGTGCAGCTCACGGGCCTTTCGCGCCAGCACCACCGCTGACGGAATCCCGACGGCCAGCGCGATGGCGGCAAAGACCAGCAGGGTCAGCGCGTCCGGGTGCACGATGGACTGCCCACGCAGGGCCTGCCAGGTCACCAGGGCGACGAAGGCCGCATATCCAGCGACGGCGATCACCGTCAACCTGGCCCGCACTGCTGCGTCCGCCAGCACCCCGATACGCCTGGAGAGCAGCTCCAGGATGATCAGCAGCAGCGGCAACAGTTGCAGCGCATGCATTCCCACGAAATGCGGTATCCGCAGGTCGCCGCCGGCGGTGCTCCATCCGAGGAGCGGCAGGCCGGGACCGCCGTCGTCGAGGCCGACCGTGTGGGCGCCGACAACGCCGCCGCCGGCCTCGATCTGGGCTGCGGAGGGAATGGTCATCAGGAAGCCGAGCGCCATCCCGACCACCGAGATCATCGCCCCGGCCCGGACCGCGATGTTGCGCGCCCGGTCCGGACCCGGATTGGCGAACAGCAGCAGGCTGATCACCAGGGTGGCCACCCAGACGGCCGCGATCGACCCGGCCATCAGGTCGTACAACGCCGTGTCCATCGGTGTGCTGTTGTTGAAATGGCTGGTAGTCACCCGCAACGCCTGCCCGACGATCACCACCATCTCGACCGCGAGGAACACAGCGGCGACCGTGCCGGCCCACCAGGCCACCCGACGGCCGCGACGCAGTTGTCCGATGAGCCAACCGAAGGTCAACGCGTAGATCGCGATGGACGTGGCGAACTTGAACGGCTTGGCCCACAACGGGATGCCGGTGATGGTCCGGTCGTCGACCAGCAGGCCGACGAACGCGACCGCAGCGACCGCCGCCATGAGGGCCGCCAGCAGGAACAGCGGTCGGTGCGCGCGAACGCCCGACGGTAGGGAGCGGGTGGCGACAGGTTCGATGTCGGAGATCACGGTGTGTCCTCTGTCTGCTGGGTTGCCGCGGGAGTGGGGAAGATGCGTTGGGCGGAAACGCTTTCCTGGGCCATCCGGCGCAGATGCAACGTCAACGCCTCGCCGACGACCATGCCGATCACGGCGGTCTCGACCATCGAGTCCCGGTCACCGGCTGCTGCGACGGCGTCCAGGTCGGCCCGTGCCGCGCTCTCGGCCGCTCGGGCGTACGGCTCGAGGACGTCGATCAGTCCCGGTTGCTCGAGGGCGGCGAAGGTACTGAGCACGGCGGTCGCACCGGCCCAGCCGGCATTGCCCGGGGATACCCGCCAGCCGAGCCGATCCACCAGGTCCCGGATGAGTTGCCCGGCCCGGTCGAACTCGGCATCGGTGGGTTGGGGCAGGACGGGGGACATCGCGTGCTGCGCCAGGCCGAGGATCTCGTGGATGCTCGACGTCTGCAGGTCCAGCAGGCTGGTGACCGCCCGGGCGGATGCGACGCTGAGACCGCCGACGTCGATCAGGGCGCGGATGAGTCGCAACCGACGCAGGTGCGCGTCCCCGTAATCGGACTGGTTGGGGTGGGTCCGTTCGCCTGCCGGCAACAGCCGTTCCCGGAGGTAGTACTTGATGGTCGCGACCGGAACACCGCTGGACTCGCTGAGTTCTTTCATCCGCACCAGTGGATAGTAGCACTATCCGATAGTGAAGCTATCTATCCGGGAGAACCCTGATTCGACCCTGATATCGCTGTCCAGATTGTCGGCGGGCCGGTCGGCGGGGGGCCGGTGGCGGTGGATAGGTTGATCCGATGCCGTACACCCGAGACGACTGCCTGTTCTGCAAGATCGTCGCCGGATCGATCCCGGCCGACGAGGTGCATCGTGACGATCACGTCGTCGCCTTCCGCGACATCAATCCGCAGGCGCCGACGCACATCCTGCTGATCCCGACCACTCACTACGAGAACGCTGCCGAACTGGCGGGCGACGACCCGCACGGTTTGGCGGCTTTGGTGGTCACCGCGCGCTCGCTCGCCGAGGCCGACGGCGTCGACCGGTCCGGGTACCGGTTGCTGTTCAATACCGGTGCCGGCGCGGGTCAGACCGTGTTCCACGCGCACCTGCATCTGCTCGGCGGCCGGTCGCTGACCTGGCCTCCGGGCTGACGCCTGCCGCGGGCCGGGCCGGCCCCCGAAGATGATCAATCAAGTGGCACCGCCGACGGTGCCCGACGGTAGAATCGATGGGTACCCCACAGAACCACTCCGCTCCAGACCATCGAAAGCAGGCAGTGCACCAGGTGCCGGATTCCCCGTCGACCGCCTCGCGGACCGACCTCCCCCACGGTGACGACTCCACCGTCGACCCCCTCCCAGCCACCGGTGCCGCCAATCAGGTTCCCAGTGCCGCGCAGCTGTCCGCGCGCGGAACCGAGCGTTCGGTGGGCGAATCGACGTTGGTGGTGGCCGACGAACGACAGATGATGGGCCTGCTCGGCTCGCGGGACTCGCTGCTGCGGCTGCTCGAGGAGAACCTGGCCGCCGACATCCACGTCCGCGGCAACCGGGTCACCCTCCGCGGCAGCGCCGAGGACGTCGCGTTCGCCGAGCGCACCCTGCGCGAGCTGTTGGCGTTGCAGGAGTCGGGTTCGGTGATCACCCCGGACGCGGTTCGCCGGACGATCGGAATGCTGGCCGACCCCACCCCAGGCGTGGCCGACTCGCCGTCCCAGGTGCTCGGGTTGAACATCATCTCCCGCCGCGGCCGGACCATCCGTCCCAAGACGCTGAACCAGAAGCGGTACGTGGACGCCATCGATCAGCACACGATCGTCTTCGGCATCGGGCCGGCCGGTACCGGAAAGACCTACCTCGCGATGGCCAAGGCCGTGCAGTCGCTGCAGGCCAAGCAGGTCACCAGGATCATCCTGACCCGGCCGGCGGTGGAGGCCGGCGAGCGCCTGGGCTTCCTGCCCGGCACGCTGTCGGACAAGATCGATCCGTATCTGCGGCCGCTCTACGACGCCCTGCACGACATGCTCGACCCGGAGTCGATCCCACGGCTGATGGCCGCCGGCACCATCGAGGTGGCCCCCCTGGCTTACATGCGTGGTAGGACCCTTAACGATGCATTTATCATCCTGGATGAGGCGCAGAACACCACGCCCGAGCAGATGAAGATGTTCCTGACCAGGCTCGGGTTCGGCTCCAAGATCGTGGTCACCGGCGACGTCACCCAGGTCGACCTGCCTGGTGGTCAGCGCTCCGGTCTTCAGGTGGTCCGGGAGATCCTGGACGACGTCGACGACGTCAACTTCTCGCTGCTGACCTCCTCCGACGTGGTCCGGCATCGGCTGGTCGGGCACATCGTGGACGCGTACGAACGGTGGGACGCGGAGAACTCCCCGGCCGGACGTCCGGCCCCCGACGGTCAGCAACGCCGCCTGGTGAACCCGACGCAACGTCGGCACCGGGAGTCCGGTCGATGACCATCGAGGTGGCCAACGAATCCGGGATCGGCATCGACGAGATCGGGCTCGTGTCGGTCGCCCGCTGGGTGCTCGACCGGATGCGGATCAACCCGCTCGCCGAGTTGTCGATCCTGCTGGTCGATGTCGAAGCGATGACGGAGTTGCACGTCAAATGGATGGACGAGCCAGGTCCCACCGACGTGATGAGCTTCCCGATGGACGAGCTGGACACCGCGCGCCGTCCCGATGAAGCCGGTCCAGGGCCGGCGCTGCTCGGTGACGTCGTGCTGTGTCCAGCGGTGGCCTCGGATCAGGCAACCCAGGCCGGGCACAGCCTGGATGACGAACTCCATCTGCTGACCGTCCACGGCTGTCTGCACCTGCTCGGGTACGACCACGCAGAGCCGGCCGAGGAGCGGGAGATGTTCCGGCTGCAGAACGAACTGTTGGACACCTGGCGTGATCATCGGTCCGCCTTGGCGCGACGCGCGCGGCTGGCCGAGGTCGACGCCGCCGTCCTCGACACGGTGGGACTCGGCGATGCCGGGCAACCCGCACCCGGCGTCGATTCGAGCGGACGGGGCTGATCCGACCGTGGACAGCATGGATGTGCTGTTGCTCGTCGTCGCCGCAGCGCTGGTCCCGATCGCGGGCCTGCTCGCGGCCGCCGATGCGGCCATCACGATGGTCTCGCCCGCCCGGCTCGAGGAGATGGCGCGGGAGGGCCGGCGCGGTGCGCATGCGCTGCACATCATCACCGAGGACCGGCCCAGGTACACCAATCTGCTGCTGTTGCTCCGGACCGGTGCGGAGATCACCGCGACCGTGATGGTGGCCAAGGTCGCGCTGAGCACCTGGGGCTTCCAGTTCTGGGTCGGAGTGCTGCTGGTCGCCGTCATGGTGCTGGTGACCTACGTCGCCATCGGAGTGCTGCCGAGAACCCTCGGCCGGCAACACCCCTACGCCATCGGGCTGCCGCTGGCCGGGCCGACCAGGGCGCTGGCAAAGGTTCTCGCGCCGGTCGCCTCGGTGCTGATCCTGATCGGCAACGCGATCACCCCCGGGCGAGGTTTCCGGGAGGGGCCGTTCTCCTCCGACATCGAACTGCGCGAGCTGGTCGACATCGCCGGCAGTCGCGGCGTTGTCGAGGAGACCGAGCGCGAGATGCTGCAGAGCGTCTTCGATCTCGGTGACACCATTGTTCGTGAGGTGATGGTGCCGCGCACCGAGGTGGTGTGGATCGAGGAGGACAAGACCCTCCGGCAGGCGCTGCATCTGGCCACCCGATCGGGGTTCTCCCGGATCCCGGTGGTCGGCGAGGACGTCGACGACGTGCTCGGGGTCGCCTACATCAAGGACATGATCGCCAGGGCGTTGGCGCTGGATCCCGGCGAGCGCGGGCCGATGCTCGGCGAAGTGATGCGCACTCCGGTCTTCGTCCCGGAGTCCAAGAACGTCGATGCGCTGTTGCGCGAGATGCAGCGCGATCGCACTCACTTCGCCGTCGTGGTCGACGAGTACGGCGGCACGGCCGGAATCGTGACGATCGAGGACCTGTTGGAGGAGATCGTCGGCGAGATCACCGACGAGTACGACGCGGAGACCCCGGCGCCGATCGAACCGTTGCCCGACGGCTCGTACCGGGTCTCGTCCAGGCTGCCGGTCGAGGATCTGGGGGAGTTGTTCGACGTCGAGTTGCCCACCGACGACGTCGACACCGTCGGCGGCCTGCTGGCCCAGTTGCTCGGCCGGGTTCCGCTCCCCGGTTCGGAAGCATCGGTGAACGCGTTGCACCTGCTCGGCGAACCGGGAGTCGACCGCCGCGGCCGGCCAAGGGTGCAGACGCTGCTGGTCCGGCGGATGAGCCCGGCCGAACTCGGCGTGGATGGCGAGGACGACGTTTCCGGTCGGCGCGACGGCAAGTCGGACAAGACCGTGAAGCTGGACAAGACGGTGAAGCCGGAGAAGTCCGAACGGGTCGAGAAGGCTGCCAAAACCGAGAAGGCAGACAGGGCCGAAAAGGCAGACAGGGCCGAAAAGGCAGACAGGGCCGAAAAGGCTGACAGGGCCGAAAAAGCAGAGAAGGCCGAGCGGGCGGAGAAGGCCGACAAGGCAGCTCGGGCGGACAAATCCGCCAGGTCCGAGAAGCCGGCCAAGGCGGAGAAGGCCGCAAAGTCCGATCGCGGGGCGAAGCCCGGTCAGGCACCCGATGCCGAGCCGGACGCTCCCACCCGGAAGACTGCTGCGAACCCGCGTTCCGACGCAATGATCGCGGAGAGGGAAACAGAGTCCGAAGCAACAGAACGGAATGTGGCTCGATGAGCGACGAACCGCTTGACCCGGAAGACGCGAAACTGATCACCCTCGCCCGCGGTGCCCGCGGGCGGACCTCGGCCCTCGAAGGTGCGGCGGTGCGTGATGACGACGGTCGTACCTACGCAGCTGCCACCGTGGCCCTGCCCTCGCTGCGGCTGACCGCGGTGCAGGCGGCTGTCGCGGCCGCCGTCTCGTCCGGGGCGCAAGCCCTGGAGGCGGTTGCGGTCGTCGGCGAGGCATCGGAGCTCGACCCGTCATCGGCCGCAGCGGTCGCGGACCTCGGGCTGCCGGTCGTGATCATCGCTGCGGTCGACGGCAGGGTCCGGACCCGGACCACCGCGTGACCCACCGCTCCGGATTCGCCTGCTTCGTCGGCCGGCCGAACGCGGGGAAGTCGACGCTGCTCAATGCCATGGTCGGCGAGAAGATCGCCATCACCTCCGACAAACCACAGACCACCCGGCGCGCGGTGCGCGGAATCGTGACCCGGCCGGACGCCCAGCTGGTGGTGGTCGACACGCCGGGCATGCACCGGCCGCGCACTCTGCTCGGCGAGCGGCTCGGCGACCTGGTGCGCACGGTGTGGTCGGACGTCGACGTCGTGGGCTTCTGTCTGCCCGCCGATGAACAGGTCGGCCCCGGTGATCGCCGGATCGCCGCTGAGCTCGCCGAGCAGGCGGCCGGCACACCGGTGATCGGCGTGGTGACCAAGACCGACCGGGTCTCCCGACAGAAGGTCGCCGAGCAGTTACTGGCCGTGTCGGGGTTGGCCGATTTCGCCGAAATCGTTCCGGTGTCGGCGGTGTCGGGTGAACAGGTCGAGCTGCTGACCGAGCTGCTGATCGCCCGGTTGCCCGAGGGCAGCCGGTTGTACCCGGACGCGGAGGTCACCGACGAACCACTGGAGACCAGGATCGCCGAACTGGTCCGTGAGGCGGCACTGGACGGCGTTCGGGAGGAACTCCCGCATTCGCTGGCCGCTCTGGTGACCGAGCTGGTTCCACCCGAGCCGGGCAGTTCGACTGCGAAACCCTTGACCAGGGTCTTCGTCACGATCTTCGTCGAACGCTCGTCACAGAAGGCGATCATTCTGGGCCACAAGGGTTCTCGGCTCGCCGACGTCGGGCGGCGGGCCAGGCTGCAGATCGAGCCGTTGGTCGGGACCCGGGTGTATCTGGATCTGCATGTCGCGGTTGCCAAGGATTGGCAGCGCGATCCGAAGCAATTGCGCAAACTCGGCTTCGACAATTGACACTTCGACAATTGACCAAGCCACGTGTGGCCCCGGCGGCTGGTCCACGCACCCGAATGGGGTGAACTGCGGGAAAGTCTGAGATTTTGACCCGAAGTATGTGCGATCATCCCGAGTATGGGGAGACATGCCAGGGGGGCAGCCCGATCCAGGATCTCGACGTCGACAGTGCTGCTCGGATTGTTGATCGTCGTCGTCATCGCGGTCGGTTCATGGTTCGGTTCACGCGCACAGCCGATGCCGATCGCGACGGCGCAGACAACCGGTTCGGCGGTGGTGGTCTCGTCTCTGGCCTGCACCGAGGGTGCCGGCGGGACGCTCGTCGACGTGCTGGTGCCATCGGGCCTACCGGTCCGGACCAGCCTGGACACCTGTGGCCATCAGGAGGGCGAGCTGCTGGCGGTGTCCTATGCCGCCGGTGATCCGGCCGCGGCCTGGATGGCAGACCAGGACTCGACCGACGACACACCGACCGGTTTGCTGCCGATCGGGCTCGGGGTGGCCGCACTGCTCGGCGTGTGCGGGGTGTTCGCGGTGTGGTTCGACGGCCGCCGCCAGCGTCGTCGGGCCGTCTCCGACGTGCCGGCCGCACACGGAGCGGCGGAGTACGAGTCCACGACGGAGATGTTCGACGTCGGCATGGCGCCCCTCCCGAACGACACTGCCGAGCTGAGGCGCGACCAGCCGGAGCAGCCGACGGGCCGGCACGCCCTGCCCGATCCGGTGCAGGACAGTGCACCGGTCGTGGTCCGCGACGATCGCCGGCTGTCGTCGGTCGATCTGGCCTTCCCGTTCACCTCCAGCCTGGCGGCCAGCCTGCACGACGAGCTGTTCACCCACCGCAGCGTCACCACCTGACGCGCGTCCCTGACCGCATCGGCGCCGCGGTTAGGGTGAGGCAGTGAACTCCGCTGCCGCAACCACTGTCCGAAAACGACGGGCCTTCCGCATCCCCCGTGCCGACTACCCGGTGCAGCGGTTGCGCCTGGACAACGGTCTGCGGGTGGTGCTGGCCCCGGATGCAGGTGCGGGCGTGGTCGGCGTCGCCGTGCACTACGACGTCGGATTCCGGTCGGAACCGGAGGGCCGCACCGGCTTTGCGCACCTGTTCGAGCACCTGATGTTCCAGGGCAGCGAGTCGTTGCCGAAGCTGGAGCACTTCCGGCTCGTGCAATCCTCCGGCGGGGTGTTCAACGGCTCGACGCACACCGACTACACCGACTACTTCGAAGTCGTTCCGGCCGGCGCCCTGGAGCGGGCGTTGTTCCTCGAGGCCGATCGGATGCGGGCGCCCAGGATCACCACCGAGAACCTGACGAACCAGGTGGACGTGGTGAGCGAGGAAATCCGGCTCAACGTGTTGAACCGGCCCTACGGCGGGTTCCCCTGGATCCAGTTGCCGGCGGTCATGTTCGACTCGTTTGCCAACGCGCACAACGGGTACGGTGACTTCGTCGACCTGCAGGCGGCCACCATCGCCGATTGCGCCGAGTTTTTCGACACCTACTACTCGCCGGCCAACGCGGTGCTGACGGTCTGCGGCGACTTCGACGTCGCGTCCGCGACCGACCTGATCGGCCGGCATTTCGACGACATCGAATATCGCCCGGCACCGGTCCGGCCATCGTTTGCCGAGCCTTGGCCGACCTCGGTCCGCGAGGCCGAACACATCGATCAGCACGCCCCGTCGCCGGCGCTGGCCGTTGGGTGGCGGTTGCCCGACCCGGTGGCAGACCTGTCCGGATACCTGGCCTTCGTGGTGTTGGCCAGCATGCTGAGCGACGGCGAGTCCTCCCGTCTGCAGTCCACGCTGGTGGCGAAAGCGGGTCTGGTCACCGACATCTGGGCCAGTCCGGGGCTGATGGGCGGTCCGCTGGACGCGCGCGACCCGGATGTCTTCGTGCTCGGCGCCATCCATCCCCAGGCCGTACCGGCCGCGACGGTGATCGACGCGGCTTCCGAACAGATCGCCATGCTGGCGCAGGACGGCCCGGGGGACCAGGAGATGCAGCAAGCACTTGCCAGGTTCGCCTCCGCGCTCTATCGGGACAACGACGGCGTGGCCAGCCGGACCAGGTCGTTGGGCTCGCTGGAACTTCTGCACGGACGGGCCGAGCTGCTCAGCGAGCTGCCCGACCTGCTGTCCGCAGTCACCGCCGACCAGATCGCGGACGCCGCCCGGTCTCTCGATCCAGGTCGCTGCGCCGTCCTGCGGGTTGTCCCGGCATCCTCGTCGTCCGAGGCGGCGTGATGGCCACCAGGACGGCAGAGCAGATCGGCCGCACCGAGATCGGGCCGCGGCCGGTGCCGGCGATGACGCTGACCACCCGCACCCGGGCGCCGTCGCTGTCCCGGGTCGAGCTGGACTCCGGCCTCACCGTGGTCGCGGTCCGCAAACCCCGCAGCCCGTTGGTGGAGGTCCGCCTGCGGGTACCGTTCGCCGGCACCACCCGGCTGCACAGCGCGCGGGCCGAGATGCTCGTGGCCACCATGCTTCTCGGGACCAGCGCACGCGATCGCGAGCAGGTCGACGCCGACCTTGCACTGGTCGGCGGCCACCTGGATGCCTCTGTCGACCCGCAGCGGCTGATGATCACCGGTTCGGTGCTCTCCACCGGACTGCCCGTCCTGCTGGACGTCCTCGCCGATTGCCTGACCGACGCCGCCTACCGGCGGCCGGACGTGCTGGGCGAACGGGAGCGGCTGGTCGAGCATCTGGCCATCGCTGCCACCCAACCGTCGACCGTCGCGCACCGTTTCCTGCAGCAACGACGGTTCGGCGAGCACCCGGCGGCCTGGGACATCCCGGACGCCGAACTCGTCGCAGGTGTGGGCCCGGCCGCGCTCCGCGGCCTGCACGCCAGGGCGGTGGTACCCCGCGGCTCCACCCTGGTGCTGGTCGGCGACCTGAGTCCGACGAAAGCGATCGCCGCCGTGGCGGACGCGCTCGGCGGATGGACGTCGGCACCCGACGTCCGGGCACGCACCCTGCGCAACCCGCCGGCCATCGTCGGCGACGACCTGCTGGCCCATCATCGGGACGGCGCCGTCCAGTCGCAGATCCGGCTCTCGGCGGCGGCGGTCCCGCGAACCGATCCCGGCTACCCCGCCCACCAGATCGCGAACCTGGTGTACGGCGGCTACTTCTCCTCGCGGCTGGTCGAGAACATCAGGGAGGACAAGGGTTACACCTACAGCGCGCGGTCCTCGCTGGAATTCTGGCCGGACAGCGCCGCGGTGAGCGTCGCCTTCGACACCAACACGGCATCGACGGCGCCGGCGCTGCTCGAGGCGAGATACGAACTCGGCCGGATCGCCCTGGTGCCGCCGACCGCCGACGAGGTGGAGTCCGCCCGGAACTATGCCCTCGGCACCCTGGCGACCTCGTTGTCGACCCAGTCGGGCCTGGCATCGACCCTGTCGATGCTCGCCGGGTTGGGTCTCGACGAGAGCTGGCTGCGCGATCACCCGGCCCGTTTGGCGGCGCTCGACGTCGACGACGTCGCGGCGGCCGCCGCGTCGATGCTCGCGCCGGCCCGCTTCACCGGGGTCGTGGTCGGCGATCTGGCGGTGCTCGAGCCGTCGTTGCTCGGCCTGGGCAATGTGATCGTCGAATGACCGCCGATCACCAGCGCGAACCGTCGCCGCCGGCGCCACCGGCCGGCCCGGCCGGGTTCACCATCGCGGTGCCCACGCTGTCCAGGGGCACGGCCGATCGGTCGGAGGACCTCCGGGAAACCGGGCGCCTTCTCGCACAGTGGCCGGACGCGCGGGTGCTCACGATGGACAAGGCGGGACGGGTCGAACTGTCCGGAGACGGAACCCGGTTGCGCACCCGGTCGGCGGCTGCGCTCGCCGCAGAGCCGCCCTCCGGTGCCGTGCTGCTCGGGGCGGTCGACGGAATCGATCACTGGGCGGTGCGCGGCGAGGTCGACGGCGGCGGCGGACTGCGTGACTACGGCTCTTTGCTCTCCGATGCCGACGCCGGGCTGCTGACCACCGCGACCGCGTTGTTGACCTGGCATTCGGCCGCCGGGTTCTGCCCGCGGTGCGGTCGGTCGAACGAGCCGACCCCGGCCGGCTGGACCCGGGTCTGTCCGCAGGGCCACGAGGAGTTCCCGCGCACCGACCCCGCCGTCATCGTCCTGGTCCATGACGGAGCCGATTCGATCGTGCTGGCGCGGCAACCGATCTGGCCGCAAGGGCGGATGTCGGTGCTCGCCGGTTTCGTCGAGGCCGGGGAATCGTTGGAGGGCACCGTCGTCAGGGAGGTGCTCGAGGAAGTGGGCGTGCACGTCACCGAGGTCAGCTATCTCGCCTCCCAGCCCTGGCCATTCCCCCGGTCTCTGATGGTGGGATTCGCGGCGAGAGCCGAGCCGGGCGCAGCGCTTTTTCCGCGGGACGGTGAGATCGAGGAGGCGCGCTGGTTCGACCGGGCGAGTGTCCTGGCGATGATCGCCGCCGAGGATCCGGTCCAGGCGGACAACTGGGCTGCTCCGGCGCCGGTGTCCGGTCCCGGGGGCTCGTCGTTCGGCGTGCTGTTGCCCGGCCCGGTCTCGATCGCCCGTCGAATGATCGAGGGCTGGGTGGCGCACGGCAACGGCAGCCACTGACTCGCCTGTGCGTCGAGGGGGCTTGTCGTCGTACAGATGTGCGAGCATGTCCGGGTGGAGGTGGCAGGGTGAGGGCGAGTGTGCTGGCGGGGCTCGACGACGGTCAGCGCTCGGCGGTGGTGGCTCCATCCGGCCCGGTGTGCGTATTGGCTGGCGCGGGAACCGGCAAGACGCGAACCATCACCCACCGGATCGCCCACCTGATCGGTGACGGCGCGCATTCCTCCTCCGAGGTACTGGCGGTCACCTTCACCACTAGGGCCGCCGGTGAGATGCGGGTGCGGTTGCGGTCCCTGGGCGTCCCCGGCGTGCAGGCCCGGACGTTCCACTCGGCGGCGCTCAAGCAGTTGCGGTACTTCTGGCCGCGCTCGGTCGGCGGCCAGCTGTGGCCGGTGCTGGAACACAAGCTGCGGTTGGTGGCGATCGCCGCCCGGCGGGCGGGTGCCGGCACCGACGCAGCGACCCTGCGCGACCTGGCGGGCGAGATCGAGTGGTCCAAGGCGACCCTGGCCGGCCCGTCCGAGTACCTGGCCGCGGTCGCCAAACACCAGCGGGACACCCCACTGCCCGCCGAGACGGTCGCCAAGGTCTTCGCGATCTACGAGTCGGTGAAGCAGGAGGCACAGCAGCTCGATTTCGACGACCTGCTGCTGCACACCTGCGCGGTGCTCGAGGACGACGAGGCGGTGGCTCGCGAGTTCCGTTCCCGCTACCGGTGTTTCGTCGTCGACGAGTACCAGGACGTCACCCCGTTGCAACAGCGCACGCTGGACGCCTGGCTCGGTGGCCGGGATCAGCTGACCGTCGTCGGTGATGCGAACCAGACGATCTACTCGTTCGCCGGTGCGTCGCCCGGGTACCTGCTCGGCTTCGAACGGAAGTACCCGAACGCCACCGTCGTCCGGCTGGAACGGGACTACCGGTCGACCCCGCAGGTGGTGACCCTGGCGAACCGGATCATCGCCGGATCCTCCGGGCAGGCCGCGAAGTACCGCCTGCGGCTCACCGCCGTGCTGCCGGACGGCCCGGAGAGCACGTTCACCGAGCACCCCGACGAACCGACGGAGGCCAAATCGGTGGCCGCCGCGGCGGCGGCGCTGATCGAGGGCGGGATGCCGGCGTCCGGGATTGCGGTGCTGTACCGGATCAACGCCCAGTCCGAGGTGTACGAGGCGGCGCTCACCGAGCTCGGCGTTCCGTACGTGGTCCGCGGCGGCGAGCGGTTCTTCGCCAGGGCCGAGGTCCGGCAGGCGCTGGGGGTGCTGCGCACCGCCGCCCAGCGTGATGCCGGCCAGAGTGATCCCGGCCAAAAGGATCCCGGTACGGATGCGACTGCGCCGTTGGTGCCGATGGTCCGGGCGTTGTTGGGCGGAATCGGGCTCAGCGACGAGCCGCCGCCACCGGGCGCACTGCGAGACAAGTGGGATTCGCTGGTCGCGATCGTCACGGTCGCGGAGGAACTGGCCGACGCGGACGCGTCGGCATCTCTGAGCACGCTGGCCGCCGAACTGGACCAGCGGGCCGAGGCGCAGCATGCACCGACGGTCGAGGGCGTGACGCTGGCCTCGCTGCACGCCGCCAAGGGACTCGAGTGGGATGCGGTGTTCCTGGTCGGCCTGACCGACGGGACGATGCCGATCCAGCACGCCGAGACGCCGGAGGAGATCGAGGAGGAGCGCCGGCTGTTCTACGTCGGCGTGACCCGCGCCCGCACGCGGCTGGCGCTGTCCTGGGCCTTGTCCCGTACCGAAGGTGGCCGGCGGACCAGGCGGCGGAGCCGTTTTCTCACCGGCATCGCCCCGGACTCGGCGACCCCCGGCCCGCGCGGTGCGCCCGGCCGTTGCCGGCTCTGCGGCGGGCGACTGCTCACCCCGGCACAGGTCAAGATCGGCCGGTGCGCCGACTGCCCGTCGTCGGCCGATCCGGAACTGGTCGACTCGCTGCGGACCTGGCGCAAGACCCGGTCCACCCAGGCGTCGGTGCCGGCCTTCGTGATCTTCTCCGACGCGACCCTGTTGGCCATCGCCGAGCGCAGGCCGACGGACAACGCGGCCCTGCTGTCGATCCCCGGAATCGGCCGGGCGAAGCTCGACGCCTACGGCCAGGACGTGATCGAGATCGTCAGCCGCACCCGCTGATCGACACCGTCCGGGATGCCCTGAAAATCTTCTGAGAATTTCTTTGGTAAATGAGTTGCGCGCTCAGGGCGGCCGACCCTAATGTCGTCTGCGGTTGGTGCGTCGTGTGTCGAGAGACCACGAGGTTTCGACAGAGGTTCTGACAGGGTCCATTTCAAGGCCGATCCGCCACGGCGGGGACGCGATCGCAAAGGAGGTGCCGAGATGATCACGATGAAGACGAACTCTGGTTGGCTCGGTACCGGCGACGTGGTTCTCGCGCGTCTGGTTGGCCCGGCCATCGCTGTGGCGCGTCCGCGCCATGAGCAGGGTGTTGTCTTTGACGACCCCACGGGCAATCCACGGTCCGGAGTGCGACAGCTGGCATAGCCAGTCTCGAGCAAGCTCCTCCGGCCGCGGTCCTTTCCACAGGGAAAGATTTCCGCGGCTTCGGTGTATCTACCGGACCTTTCCCAGACTCTGAGCCCTGTACCGGGCCAATCCAGGTTCCGTTCACCAGCCCTTCCTCTCACGGAGGAGAAAAACCCGTGATGCACCTCCTAGAACTCATCGACAACTCCACCATCGTCGACAACCTGCCCTGTCATTCGGGTGATCCGGACCTCTTCTTCGCGGAGAGACCGGATCAGCTGGAGCAGGCGAAGGCGTTGTGCGTCGATTGCCCGATCCGTCAGCAGTGCCTGGCCGCCGCGCTCGACCGCGGCGAACCATGGGGCGTCTGGGGCGGAGAGATCTTCGACCACGGCGTCGTGATCGCCCGCAAGCGCCCACGGGGTCGGCCGCGGAAGGTCGCGGCATGACGACGACCGTCCAGTGCGTCGGCCACCACCGGCGTCGACACCACTCGGAACCACCGGATAGCGTTGCAGCACAACAGCATCACCGAAAACACCTGCGAAACAACACTTCTCCACGCCGACTGATCGACGTGGCACTACCACGGAGGCTTGAAATGAGTTTACTGATCGAAGATCTCGCTCGGGATCGAATGCGTGAGATCCAGCGCGACGGCGAGCGCGCACGTCAGGTCCGGCAGGCGCGAGCGGCGCGGCGGTCGGGGCGGACGTACGGATCGTCGGGTCGTTGATCGGGTGCGGCGGCACCTCCCGCGTCGCCGCCCCTGTCAACGGAATCGACCGAATCCCCACCGAAATTCCACCTGAAGTCCCACCCGAGGCCCGCCGATCCGAGACAACGGATCGGCGGGCCTTTGGCTGTTCGCGGCCCGACATCACGCACGACCGGCCGACGGCGGGGCAGCGTTAGGGTTGCGCGAATGAGTTCCGAAACGGCAGGGGCCGACGGTGTATCCGACGGCGGCCCCGGATCGCCCGGCACGCCGTTGTTGAGTTGCTCGATGTGCGGCACCACCGTCGCCCAGGTACCGCTGACCTGGATGTTGGAGACCGACCCGAGACGCGGGCAGGTCTGGGTCTGTGAGAGCTGCGCACGCCGGCATCTGCGGGCGATCGAGTCAAAGCTCGACCAGGCCTGGTGGTGAGGGCCCCAGATATCGATGGCTCGGTCGCCCAGGTGTTCAGTCCTCGTCGGTGAACCCGGGTAGGTACCGAATCACCATCTCCCGGAACGGGGCGCGGGCGTCGAGTTGGCACAGCACGCCGATCGACCCGAACGTCACCCGATGGATCAGCAGGTAGGACGGCGGCAGGTTGAGCCGCCTGGCCATCTTCGATTCCGAACTGGAGAAGTTCGACATCCGGGCGGCCTGCGCCTGCATCCAGGTCCGGGTGAAATGGAAGGACTCGTGCCGCAGCGGTTCGATGAACGGCACCACGTAGTCCATCAACAGATCCGGGTCCGGGTCGTAGTCCTCCGGGATGAAGCCCTCTTCCCGCAACGCCTCCAGCACATCGGCGGACCGACCGTCCAGGGCCAGTCGGGTCACCCGGCCGATGATCGGCGGCGCCCCGTCGGGCAGCCTGGCCACCGATCCGAAGTCGATGACGGCGAGCCGGCCGTCATCGGTCAGCATGTAATTGCCCGGATGTGGATCCGCGTGCAGCAGACCGATCCGCTGCGGGGCGGCGAAATGCAGTTCGGTCAGCAAGGTCCCGGCGCGATTGCGTTGTTCCGGAGTGCCGGACGCGATGATCTTGCCCAGCGAGGTGCCGTCAACCCATTCCGACACGATCGCCTTCGGCGCCGAGGCGACCACTCTCGGGACCAGGAAGTCTTCGTCGCCGGAGTACCCCGCGGCGAACGCACGTTGGTTGTCGGCCTCCTGGGCGTAGTCGAGTTCCTCCAGGATGCGGTCCCGCAGTTCGGCCAGCAACGGCCGGATCTGCATTCCCGGGATCACCACCCCGATCAGCGGTGCCACCCGGAACAGTTGGTCGAGGTCGGCCTTCAACGCGGCCTCGGCCCCGGGGTACTGCAGCTTCACCGCAACCTGGCGGCCGTCCTTCCACACCCCGCGATGAACCTGCCCGATGCTGGCGGCCGCAGCGGCGCGGTCGTCGAACTCGGTGAACCGACTCTGCCATCCGGTGCCGAACTGCTGGGCCATCAGCCGGTGCACGGTGGCGGCAGGCATCGGCGGCGCGGCGTTCTGCAGCTTGGTGAGTGCTTCGCGGTAGGGCGCCGCGTACTCGTCGGGGATTGCGGCCTCGTACACGCTCAGGGCCTGGCCGAATTTCATCGCCCCGCCCTTGAGCGTGCCGAGCACCTCGAAGACCTGCTCGGCGGTACGGCGCTGGAGTTCGGTCGAGATCTCGTCGCGGTCCCGTCCCACCAGCCGTTGACCGAGGCCCAGGGTGGCCCGCCCGGCGGCGGACAGGGGCAGGCTTGCCAAGCGCGCCGTTCGGCTCAGGGCGCCACGCGGGATGTCTGCCACCGCACCATTGTGACAAAGGCGTGGCCCGGCGCCCCCTCCTTTACGGCGCGCCGCCTGCAGCGCGCCGATTCAGCCCCGCGCCGACAGGCCGCGGCAACCACAATCGGGATGCAAATCCCAGGTTCTGCGACGTGGGGCAGGGTCGCCGGCGCGCCATTCCAGGGTGCCGTTGACGGTCTGTGGGCATGCTGCACCGTCGATGTGCTCGAGCAACTGGCCGGCCGCCAGGTGGGCGGCGGCCGAGGTGACGAGCGCCGATGCGCGGGTCCGCTCACCGGCCAGTGTGCGGGCCACGTTCGGCCAGTCCGGATCGGCTTCGGTCCGCCGCCGGTGGGCACAGGACAGGCAGCTCGATCGTCCCGGCAACACCAGTGGGCCGACAACGCTGCGCGCGATTCCGGTGGTCATCGCCAGGTGCGGGACGCGGCTGCGGACCAGGCTCGCCGCCACGCCGAGATCGGGGACCGGGTCTCCGGCCAGCAACACGATCGTCGGGTGTTGGTGAGCGGCGGGCGGATGGACCCGCACTGTCGGGTGCGTCCGGAGCAGTTCGGCGGCGACCTCGCCGCGTGCCCGCCCGGTACCCCTGACCGGAGCGGGCGGCGGGGGAGGTGTGGTGGCGAGTGTCCACGGCGTCGGTCGGGTCGGCTCGTGGTGGATGTGTCCGACCCCGGACGCGGCGAGCAGGGTGGCGACCGGCGCCGCCAGGACGCCGCTGCCGCGCAGAACGACGAGCGCGTCATCCCGGGCCTGCAGGATGCGGGTCGCCGCGGCGTGTCCGTGCCGCAACACCAGCCCGGACCGCTCGTCGCTCAGATGGGCGCCGGGAGTGAACGTCGGTCCGGGCTCGGCGGATTCAGTCGGGACCAGCAACTCGATGGCGAGCAGTTGATCGAGCAATGCACGCCACAGCACCGGATCGGCGTCGTGGCTGGTCAGCACCGCGGCGACGGTGCGTGCCCCGTCCAGGGCGGCGAGAACACTCGGCGTCTCGCTGGGTGCCTGGTGAACGACGACGCATCTCGGCTCGTCGATGCCGATCTGCACGCTGTCGGTGGACCGGCAGATCACCCGGGCGGTATCGGACAGTGCATAGCGGCGGGACATGTCGACCCGGGTGGGTCTGGTCTGCTCCATCGTGACGATCACCCCGACGAACAGAGTGACCGAACGTCGTGCCGGCGCCGCTCAGTTGTCCACAGCTTGTGCTGCCGACCGCATCGGTCGACAGGCACCGGCACGGTCGGCCGCCCGACCGGGTGCATCGGGCGGCACGTCGTGACGCTGTCGGATCAGGCCTTGCCGAGGATCCGGTTCATCTTGGTGCCGCACACGGGGCAGATCCCCTTCGCCATCCGGCGGCCGTTCGTCTCGTGGACTTCACCCTCGAAATCCCGCTTTTCCTTACATTTGACGCAGTAGCCGTTGTAGGTCTCGGCCATCGGCCTTCCTTTCGTAAGGGTGTCCCCGCTCGTTGCGCAGACACCGGCGTGCACAGCCCGCAGCCTGAGATCCGTCGCCGGACCGGCGCCCACCGTACCCGGCGCCACGCTCAGAAATGGGGATTTCTCCCCCGACGGACCGGCAATCACCCCTGCGCCATGCGGAAATGACGCCTCCGATCGGTTTCCGGGTCGCCCGACGGTCCACGCGCGATGCTGCCAGACTGTGCGCCATGAGCTATCTCGCCGACTCGAATCGCTACGACGACATGCCCTACCGCCGGGTCGGCCGCAGCGGGTTGCACCTTCCCGCGGTGTCGCTCGGGCTCTGGCAGAACTTCGGTGACGTCGATCCGCTCGCCACCCAGCGGGCGATCCTGCGGCGCGCCTTCGACCTGGGTGTCACCCATTTCGACCTGGCCAACAACTACGGGCCGCCCTACGGATCCGCGGAGACCAACTTCGGTCGGATCTTCGCCGAGGACTTCAAGCCGCACCGCGACGAGCTGGTGATCTCGAGCAAGGCCGGCTACGACATGTGGCCCGGCCCGTACGGCGACGGAGGTTCGCGCAAGTACCTGCTCGCCTCGCTGGACGCCTCGCTCGCCCGGATGGGGCTGGATTACGTCGACATCTTCTACTCGCACCGTGCCGACCCGGAGACGCCGCTCGAGGAGACCATGGGCGCGCTGCACACCGCCGTGGTGTCCGGGCGGGCGTTGTACGCCGGAATCTCGTCCTACTCGCCGGAACGGACCGAACGGGCCGCCGCGATCCTGGCCGAGATGGGCACGCCGCTGTTGATCCACCAGCCGTCGTACTCGATGCTCAACCGCTGGGTGGAGGACGGGCTGCTGGACACCCTGGAAAAGTTGGGCGTCGGCTGCATCGCGTTCTCCCCGCTCGCGCAGGGCATGCTGACCGACCGCTACCTGAACGGCATCCCCGCCGACTCCCGGGCCGCCAGGGGCGGCTCGCTCTCCACCGATTTGCTGTCGGACGAGGCTCTCTCCCACATCCGGTCGTTGAACGAGATCGCTGCCGGGCGCGGCCAGTCCCTCGCTCAGCTCGCGCTGGCGTGGGCGCTGCGGGACAAGCGGGTGACCTCGGTGCTGGTCGGGGCGTCGTCGGTCGAACAACTGGAGAACAACCTCGCGACGATCGGCAACCTGGACTTCGACGACGACGAACTGACCCGTATCGAGCAGCATGCCGTCGATTCCGGGATCAACCTGTGGAGCCCGTCCAGCTCGGTCTGAGTCAGACGGCCCGGGGGGCGGGCGGCGGATCCTCGTCGGTCCCGGTGCCCGCATCGTCGGTCGGCGCCTTGTCGGTCGGCGCCTTGTCGGTCGGCGCCTTGTCGGTCGGCGCCTTGTCGGTCGCAGTTGCACTCGGTCCCTGGGCCTCGTCCTGCAGGTGCGACTCGATGTCGTCCAGGCCGGCGAGCAGCTCGGAGAACTGCTTGTCCCGATCGACGAAACCGGCGGGATCGTCCAGGTCCTTGGTGGTCGGCAGCAGATCGGGGTGCGCCCAAAGCGCGTCACGGCCGTCGGTGCCACGGGCGGTGCCGATCTCCCGCCACAGGTCCGCCGCGGCACGCAGCCGCCGCGGCCGCAGCTCCAGGCCGATCAGGGTGGCAAAGGTCTGCTCTGCCGGACCGCCGGTCGCCCGGCGGCGACGCAGGGTCTCGCGCAGCGCTCCCGCACCCGGCAGCCGGTCGCCCACCGCGTCGGCGACGACGGTGTCGACCCAGCCCTCGACCAGCGCGAGCAGCGTCTCGAGCTCGGCCATTGCGGCCTGTTGTCCCGGGGTGATGGTCGGCTCGAACATTCCCTGGCCAAGCGCGGCCTCGATGCTCGCCGGATCGGACGGGTCGATGGACGAGGCCAACTGCTCGACCGCGGAGAAGTCGACCGAGATGGCCTTGGCGTAGTCGGTGATCAGCGCGACGACCCGGTCCCGCAGCCACGGGGTGCCGGCGTACAGCCGATGATGGGCCGCCTCCCGGGTCGCCAGGTACAGCCGCACCTGGTCCTCCGGTTGATCCAGGCCCGAGCCGAACTCGGAGACCGACAACGGCATGAGCGCGGCCGTGCCCACCGGGCCGAGCGGCAGGCCGACGTCGGTGGAGGTCAGCACCTCGCCGGAGAGCTGGGCGAGGCCCTGCCCGAGCTGAGAGCCGAAGGCCATGCCGCCCATCGATCCCATCATTGCCAGCAGCGGACCTGCCTGCGCCTTGGCCTCGGCCGGCAGCCCATCGACCCAGGCCCGGGAAACCTGCTCGGCAATGGGGGAGCAGAGCTTCTCCCAGGTCGGCATGGTGGCGTCGATCCACTGCCGGGGGGTCCAGGCGGTGGAGGTCTTCACGCCGGCAGGCAGCGACGTCGCGCCGTCCAGCCACACTTCGGCCAGCGCGATCGCGTCGGCCACCTTCTTCACGTCGATGGAGGACGCCGGGTGCGATGCCGGCACCTGCGATGTGGCGATCTGCCGAGCCAGGTCGTAGTTCACCGGCCCCGTTGACCCGCCGGAGGTGCCTGCCTGCGACATCATCTGGCCCAGTTGGGAGAGCATCGAACCCAGCTGGTTGAGGTCGAAACCGGCGGGGCCGCCCGGCCCCTGGCCCGGCTTGCCCTCGTTGTCGTCGCCGGAGGGGGAGAAGCCGAACGGCAGATTCGTCATGTCGACCACGTTACTGAAGATCGTCGCCGGTAGGTGACGAGAATGTGACCTGATCGCCACCGGCGAAACGTGATTTTTCCGACCGAACCCGATGCGAAGAGCCTGCGGAGTTTTGCCCGGTCGACTCGGGTCGCGCTCGGTGGTGCGCGCACCCCCTACGCTCGGAAACCATGTCCTGGTTCAGCAAGATGACGTTGCGCGGCCGCACGGTGGTGGTCGGCTCAACCGTCACCGCGGTGTTCCTGGTCGCCGCCGCCGCAATTCCGATCCCGTACGTCGCAATCGGGCCGGGTGTCACCTACGACACCCTGGGGTCCGTCGAGGGGGTCGAGGTGATCAGCTTCGCCGGGGACGACATCCCGTCGTCGGTCACCGAGGACATCACCGATCCCGGCCACCTGAACATGACCACCATCTCGATCACCGACAACGTGCCGTTGTTCGAGGCACTCGGAATGTGGGCCACCGGTCGCTACGCGCTGGCTCCCCGCGAGGACTACTTCCCGCCGGACAAGACCGTCGAAGAGGTCAAGGAGCAGGACGCCCAGGCCTTCCGGGACTCGCAGTCCGCAGCGGAGATCGCCGCCCTGCGGTACCTGGGATATCCGAACGTCACCTACGTCGGCGAGATCCCGGCGGATTCGCCGAGTACCGGTGTGCTCGAACCGCAGGACCAGATCGTCGACGTCGACGGCACCGCGATCACCGACTTCCCGTCACTGCAGGCCGTGCTCGCCGACAGCACACCCGGGCAGGTGGTCTCGGTGACCGTGCTGCGCAACGGCGAGAACGTCACCGAGAAAATCACTCTCGGCAGCAATCCGGAGGTCGGCAATCAGGGCGTGCTGGGAATCGGGGCCGTGGAGCGGCCGGTCGCCCCGTTCACCACGTCGATTGCCCTGGAGCGGATCGGTGGACCGTCGGCCGGGCTGATGTTCACCCTCGGCATCATCGACAAGCTCACCGACGGCGATCTCACCAACGGTCAGTTCATCGCCGGCACCGGGACCATCGACCCGTCCGGCACCGTCGGTCCGATCGGCGGTGTGTTGCTCAAGTTGATCACCGCGCGGGAGGCGGGGGCGACGGTGTTCTTCGTGCCTGCCGACAACTGCGCCGAAGCGGTCACCCAGGTGCCCGAGGGTCTGCAATTGGTCAAGGTGGCGTCCCTGGACGAGGCGATGACGGCACTGGACACACTGAAAGCCGGTGGCACCCCGCCGGGCTGCTGACAGCCGTTCGGCCGGGCCCGTTCAGCTTTCGAAGGTGAGCCGCAGAGCGGCGAGCAGGTTGGGCGCCAGGTCGCCGCCCCGCAGCGGGGCATCGTCGTGCTCTCCGCGCAGGCGCATCAGGCAGGCGCCGCCATGGCCGTCCCGCAGCACGCCCGCGACCAGCCGCGCCTCGGCTCGATCGGGGTGCCGCGCCGCCTGCTCGGCGGCAACGGCCGGGTCGTCCGACAGGCCGTCCTGCGCGTCCGGTGGCAGCACCACGATCTCCTGCACCAGCACGCAGCCGGCGACCTCCTCGGGCCAGGAGATCTGCGCGAGGGCGTCCGTCAGCTCACCCTCCGGCAAGGCCTCCTGCGCGATCGGCGTGTACACCGCTGCTTCCGCACCCAGCGAGGAGGACAGGCTCGGCTGCGCGGCCAGCAGATCCGCGGTGTTCACCAGCGCGAACAGCTGCGGCGGCGCGTCCCAACCAGCGCTCGCAACGAACTCCTCGACCTCGGCGACGGCAACGGCGAGGTCGGGTTCCTCCCACCAGTCCGGCTTGGTCACGCCGATGATCTTCGCATGCACTTCACCACTCGTTCGCCTGCTCCGATGGTGTGCTCGCCACCCGCCGCAATACAACGTTTCCGTTCCGAACCACCTGGGTCGCCAGGGAACCTCTGGGCTGTGCTTACAGTTGAGGAGGCGGGGCAGCGTTGAGATTGCGGCAATCGTTCGCCCGAGACCGGCCCCAACGGTGGAGTTGCACGAACGCGCCGGCTGATTGCACCAGAGTGTCGACCTGAGGAGTTCACCAGTGGCCATGCGGCCCCCTGTCGGTTTGCCCACCATGTCCAAACGCGCCAAACGGGTCCTGATCGCCCTGGTCAGCCTGGCCGTCCTCGGCATCCTGTGGTTCCAGTTCGTCGGCATCTATGTCGATTGGCTCTGGTTCGGTGAGGTCGGCTACCGCGAGGTCTTCACCACCCAGGCGCTGAGCCGGGCGGCCCTGTTCCTGATCGCCGCCGTCGGCGGTGGTGGCCTGGTCTTTCTGGCGCTCTACCTCGCCTACAAGTCGCGGCCGGTGTTCGTCCCGACCAACGAGGTCGATCCGCTGGCGCCGTACCGGACGATCATCACCACCCGGCCGAAGCTGTTCGCCTTCGGCATTTCCGGTGTGGTGGCGCTGATCTGCGGGCTGTCCGCGCAGTCGGACTGGACGATCGTGCAGCTCTGGCTCAACGGCGGTGAGTTCGGGACGGTCGACCCGCAGTTCGGCAACGACGTCGGGTTCTACGTCTTCACCCTGCCGATGATCCAGCTCGTGCTCGGCTGGCTGTTCGTCATCATCGCGATCTGTTTCATCGCGGTCGCCGTCGTGCAGTACCTGTTCGGCGGCATCCGGCTGACCGGCCCCGGCCGGAAGATCACCTCGCAGGCCACCCTGCAGCTGTCCCTGCTGGTCGCGGCCTTCGTGCTGCTGAAGGCCGTGCAGTACTGGTACGACCGGTACGAACTGCTGTTCTCCAATCGTGGAGTGACGTTCACCGGCGCGTCCTACACCGACATCAACGCGGTGCTGCCGGCCAAGCTGATCCTGATGCTGATCGCCGCGATCTGCGCGATCGGCTTCATCGTCGGCGCGTTCACCCGGTCGATCAAGCTGCCGGCCATCGCGCTCGGTCTGCTGGTGCTCTCCAGCGTGCTGATCGGCGGGGTGTGGCCGCTGGTGCTGCAGCAGGTCGTGGTCAACCCCAACGGGATCAACCGTGAACCGGAATACATCGCCCGGAACATCGAGGCCACCCGGACCGCGTACAAGATCGAAGATCAGCAGATCAACTACGTGGACTACAAGGGCCAGCTGACCGGCGACCCGGCCGCCATCGTGAACGACAAGGACACGGTACCCAACGCCCGGCTGCTCGACCCCAACGTGCTGTCGCCGACGTTCACCCAGCAGCAGCAGCTGCGGAACTTCTACGGCTTCCCCGATCAGCTCGCGATGGATCGTTACACTGTCAACGGCACGACCCAGGACTATGTCGTGGCTGCGCGCGAGCTGAATGCCGACGGACTCAACGACGCGCAGAAGAACTGGATCAACGAGCACATGGTGTTCACCCACGGCGACGGCTTCGTCGCCGCGCCGGCGAACACGGTGGTCGATGGATATCCGGACTACACGGTGTCGGATATCGCCAATATCGGAAATCCGAACAGCGCGATCCCGGTCGAGCAACCGCGTACCTACTACGGGCAGCTGACCACGGACTACGCCATCGTCGGAGCCGAGGGCGGGGTCGCCCGGGAGTACGACACCGATTCGTCCCGGTACACCTACACCGGCGCTGGTGGGGTCGCGGTCGGAAACCTGTTCCAGCGCGGGGTGTTCGCGACCGAGTACGGCGAGGCCAACTTCCTGTTCTCTTCCGAGATCAACGCCAATTCCAAGATTCTCTACAACCGGGATCCGCTGGAACGGGTGCAGAAGGCAGCGCCGTTCCTGACCACCGACACCAAGGCCTACCCGGCCGTGGTGGACGGCCGGATCGTCTGGATCGTCGACGCGTACACCACCGCTTCGAACTACCCGTACGCACAGGCGGTCACGCTCTCGGACGCCACGAACAATTCGCTGGCGGCACGTACCGGTGCCGGCCAGGTGGACCGTCAGGTCTCCTACATCCGTAACTCGGTCAAGGCCACCGTCGACGCCTATGACGGCACCGTCACCCTGTATGCGGTCGACGAGAAGGACCCGGTGCTCAAGGCCTGGGAGGGTGTCTTCCCAGGGCTGATGAAGTCCAATGCCGACGTGTCGGACAGCCTGCGCTCGCACTTCCGTTACCCGCAGGACCTGTTCGAGGTGCAGCGGTCGCTGCTGGTTCGCTACCACGTCGACGATCCGGTCGACTTCTTCCAGAGCTCCGGTTTCTGGCGGGTCCCCAATGACCCGACGGTGAGCGAGGCCGTGCAGGCCCCGCAGCCGCCGTACTACCTGCAGGTGAAACTGCCGGGCGAGGAGAACTCGGAATTCCAGCTGACCAGTGTGCTGACCGGTTTCCAGCGGGAGTTCATGAGCGCCTACGTCGCAGCGTCGTCGGATCCGTCGAACTACGGGCAACTCACCGTGCTCCGATTGCCCACCTCGACGCAGACCCCTGGGCCCACACAAGTGCAACAGCTGTTCCGCACCACCCAGGAGGTGAGCAGCCTGGTGACGCTGTCGACCCAGCAGGGCGGCGCCAGGGTGATCTTCGGCAACCTGCTGACCCTTCCGGTGAACGACGGTCTGTTGTATGTCGAGCCGTTCTACATCCAGGGCCAGGCGTCGTCGACGTCGTTCCCGCAGCTCAACCGGGTGCTGGTCTGGTACGCCGGCCGCGTCGGTGTCGGTCAGACGCTGACCCAGGCGCTCACCAGAGCGGCGCAGAGTGCCCCGGTACAGACGCCCGCGGTGGGTGACGCCGGGACCGCCGCAACGGACCCCGGCACCGACCAGGGGCTGCCGACGGACAGCTCAACCACGACAGCGGCAGTGCCGCCGGCCGATGCGGCGGCGGCCGTGACAGCGATGGACGCCGCGGCGAGCGAGCTGGATGCGGCAAAGGCCTCCGGTGACCTTGGCCAGATCGGTGCCGCCAGCCAGAAGCTCGAGGATGCGGTCAAGGCGTATCTGACTCTGGTGGATGCTCAGCAACCGAGCGCCAGTCTCGGCCCGGTACCTTCGTCCGGCGGATAGTCCTGGTCGTGCCTGGGCGGCAACCAGCGGAATCGCGGGTTGTCGCCTAGGTCACGGTCGTTGTGCCGCAATCGATTTGGTTCCGGTGACATGCGCTTGTTACAGTGGTGTCATCACCAACGCGGGGTGGAGCAGCTCGGTAGCTCGCTGGGCTCATAACCCAGAGGTCGCAGGTTCGAATCCTGCCCCCGCTACCATCGTGATCAGGCAAAACGGCCCTCGGACTTAGTCCGGGGGCCGTTTTTCTTGCCGTTCACCGTAGTAGCAGACCACAGGTAGTGCTGGGTCCCGAAGTGACTGGCAGGCGGGGTCCTGAACACCCCTCATCTTGCGTCTTGGCGATGACGTTGCTGGTTATCGACGATGGTGTTGCGGAGCACGCCGAGGCGGTCGACCTCAACTTCGACGACGTCACCGGGTTGCAGCAGCCACGGTGGTGTTCGGGCGTAGCCGACTCCCGAAGGGGTGCCGGTGGCCAGTAAGTCACCGGGCTCAACGGTGAGGGTGCGGGAGATGAGCGAGAGGGTGTCGCCAACGGTGTAGACCATCTGGTCCGTGGTTCCGTCCTGCACGGTCTTCCCGTTGACCCGGGTCTGCACCCGGAGCCCGTCGCGCAGGTCGCCGACCTCGGCGGCGGGAACCATGGGACCCAGTGGTCCAGAGTGGTCGCCGTTCTTCCCCAGGATCCACTGCGAGGTGAGCTTCTGTGCCCGGCGGGCCGTCAGGTCGTTGAACGTGGAGTAACCGACGACGGCGGCAAGGGCTTCCTCGGGCGTGGCATCGATGAGTCGGGTGCCGATCCATGCGACGATCTCGCCTTCCCAGTCCAGGCCTTCTTCGTTCGCAGGGATGGGCACCTGTGCGCCGTCGACGCTGAGGCTGCGGGTCCACCGGGCGAAAAGGGTTGGGTGCTCTGGGAGTTTCTGATCTCGGTAGCTGCCCTCGGCGACGTGTTCGAAGTAGTTCAGCCCGACGCAGATGACCCGGGCCTGCGGCAACACCGGCGGCACCAACTGCACTGAGGACGTTGGCAGGGTCGGGGCTGCTGGCGGTTCGGACAGGAACCGCACAGGGTCGATCCAGAACTGTTCCAGCGTGGCCAGCGGAGCCACACTGGTTCCCTCGTCCGAGAGCGCGCCGACGTGCACTGACCCGGCGTCGTTGCGGTACCCGATGATTCTCATGCTTACCCTCTTGCGTCTGATTGGCCATGGTGTGGGCGACGGCACTCACCCGGTGCTGCAGATCTTCGGTGCGCTGCGTTCTATGGACTACGGCAAAGAGTCAGGCGAGACGAAGTCGTTGAATTTCGGGCCCGGCCGGCCGGCGCGCATCGGGACGCAGGCATCGGGCGCTGTGGGGAGAAAGGTGATGCCCTGGTCCTGCCAGGTGCCCAGGACCCGGTCGAGGTGACGGGTGGCGCCGTTGGGCAGGTCGTGCAGGACCATCATGACTGGCTCGGTGGCCGTCGCGTGCATCTCGAAGGCGCGGTCGGGCCAGCCGTCGGGGTCCTCGAAGTCGCGGGGGACAGCGTTCCACAGGACGACGGTGTATCCGCCGTTCTGCAGATACCTTGCGGCAGAGGCGTTCAGCAAATGCGACCCGAGCAGGCCACCGCCGCCGTTCGGCCGGAACAGTTTTGCGGGTTCCCCCAGCGGGCCGAGGAGTGCTTCGGTTTCGGCGATTTCGTGGACTGCGTCGGCTCCGCCGCGGCGGCCGAGTGGGACGCCGTGGGTCAGCGTGTGGTTACCGACCTGGTGGCCTTCCTCCCGGGCGCGGGTCGCGAGGGCGCGACGTGCCGGATCGCGGAGTTTCTCACCGATGGTGAAGAAGGTGGTGATGATGCCGCGCCGAGCGAGTATGTCCAATACCGAAGGTGTCACGTCCGGCTCCGGACCGTTGTCGAAGGTCAGGCAGATCGGCTGTGTGGGAGTGGTCGGTTGCCGCTGGTCGGTCATCTTCCCAACCCTTCTCGATAGCGGATTCTGTGTGCCGTGGTGCGATCCCGGCTGGGGCTGGATGGCAGCGGACGTTACTCCAGGATCCCCGGACTCATCGGCCGCTGGTCGGGGCGCTCTGTGGGTTCCTCGGTCAGCAGCTTGCCGTGTTTGGGCAGGATCACGTTCATCACGATCGCGGTGACCGCGCCCACTGCTATCGCCGACGAGCACAGGTAGCCCAGCAAGGCCGGCATGTCCGCGACAACGCCGGGCGGCAGCATGCTGGTCCCGATTGTTGCCAATACCGGCACTCCGACGACGAATGCGTTGCGGTCTGTCAACGGGTACGGACTGATTGCCTGGATCCCGCTCATCAGGATCAGAATCGTGACGACCCCGAAGACGCCCCAGAGCGACGCCTGGACGCCGATTTCGATCTGGCGTTCTCCAACGAGCTGCGGATCGACCACAGCGTCACCTGTCCGATCATCGCGCTGCGACCCGAGGCCGATCTGCCGATCGTGCCGATCTACACCAACATCTTCGCGCCGCCCCTGCCGCAGCCGAAGCGGTTCGTCCAGCTGGGCAAGGCTATTCGGGAACTGGTCGAGACCTGGGACAGCGACCAACGGGTCGCGATCATCGGCACCGGGCACCTGTCCCTGGAGCTGGGCGGGCCCCGTCAGTTCGGCGAACACGGACCGGACCCGCACTTCGACCGCAAAGCGGTCGACTGGATCGCCAGCGGTGACATCGATGGATGCCTGGCCGAGGTCACCCTGGATTCCTTGCACGAACCCGGGAACGCCACCCACGGGTTCATGGACTTCATGCTGATGATGGGCGTCGCCGGAGACGGCGTGAAAGCCGACTACGTCGAAACCGTGGACCTCTTCCACACCATGGAGGCCTACTTCACCTGGTACCCCAACGGAGTCCACCAATGAGCAAGTACCTTTTGGATAAATTCTTGTACAGCGTCGATCGGGATCCCGAGCTCGTCCAGCGGTACAAGGACGACCCGGCCGGCCTTGTTATGTGGTGGGAAGCCAACCGTGCCAACAAGATTCTCAACCTCATTGACAGCGAGGAATCCACCTGGTTGGCGTTCTCCGACGACGAACGTCGCGCGTTGTCCAAGCACGACCATGTCGCGCTGTTCGAGTTGGGCGCGCACCCCTTTCTGACGTTGACCCTGTTCATCGCCATGTTCGAACACGACCACGAACCCATGGCCTACGTCCACGCCTACGCCGACCGCATGAGCCACATCCAAATGCCCTACCCGGACATCAGTACCTGAGGTCACCGCCGTCGAAACCCTCCGTGTCCAGGTCAACCACTCTTCAAGAAAGTCGACGATGACTGATACCGCGCACCAAGCCCAGGCCCCCGCTCCGTCCGGTGGCTGGAAGCGACCTGTACTGCCGCCCGAGGGAGAGCACGACTACCTCGAAGACCATCCATTCGACCTGGTGAAAACCCCACTCCCAGATAGCATCCTGGTGGAGCAGGTGTCGATCCCGATGCGCGATGGCGTCGTCTTGGCCGCCACTGTGTACCGGCCCGCCGACAGTGACGAACCTGTTCCGGTCGTCGTCACCGCCACTCCTTATGGCAAGGACGATTACGAGCAATGGAACAACTTCCGGGACGCCCCCGAGGGCAACGTCCCCGGCGGCGGCTTCTTTCTCGGGCATGTCGAGGTGTCCGATCACACCGCGTTCGAGGCGCCCGACCCCGGGTTCTGGGTCCCCAACGGGTACGCCGTCGTCCTCGTCGACCTTGCTGGATTCGGCAAGTCCACCTCCAACCCCGAGAACACCCCTGGGCCCGAGGCGCGCTGGTGGGACACCATGGCCTGGCTGGAGCAGCAGCCCTGGTCGACCGGAAAGCTCGGCATGAGCGGTGTCTCAGCTCTCTGCGCAACACAGTGGATCGCGGCGAAAGACCCGGCACCGCCGCAACTCAAGGCCATCATCGCCTGGGAAGGCATCAACGAGACCGGGCCGGCCGGCGGGTACGGCGGCATCCCGGAAACCGCGTTCCCCGCCTGGCTGGGTCAAGTCTGGTTTGGGCCCAACGCCAACCACGACGCGGCCGGCCCGGAACCCGCCCTGTTCGGCTGGCCCTACGACACCTCCGCGATCAGCGTCCCAGCACTCATCTGTGCGAGCTTCTCCGATCAGGAACTGCATACCTGGGACACGTTCGACGCCTATACCCGCATCAAGAGTGAACACAAATGGCTGTACAACCACCGCCGTCAGAAGTGGGGCGCCTTCTACGGCGCGGAAGAACTGCAACTGCAGAAGCGGTTCCTCGACCGGTTCTGTAAGGACGACACCACCGCGATGGACGGTCAGCCACCCGTCCGGCTGGAAATCAACGAGAACCGCTTCGACTACAAGGTCATCCACACCCAGCAGTGGCCTGTCGAGGGAACCCAGTATCAGACCCTGCACCTTGATGCCGCCACCGGAATCCTCGCCACCGACGCACCCGCGGCCGCCGGCAGCATCGAGATCGCCCCGGCCCCCGTCGATGACGTCGCCAATCGCGCGGTCTTCGACTACACCTTCGCCGAAGACACCGACCTTGTTGGCCACATGGCTCTCACCCTCTCGATCGAAGCCGTCGACACCACAGATGGCGACATCTTCGTCGGGGTCGAAAAGCTCGATACCGACGGCAACGAGGTCTACTTCTTCAGCGCCTCCGGCGGCAACGCCAACGGTCCTGTGACCAGAGGATTCCTCCGCGCATCCAAGAGCGCCCTCAACGCCGTACGATCCACCCCGTGGCGCCCAGCGCCAGACCTGTCCGTCGACAAGCCCCTCACACCAGGTGAAGTCACCCAGGTCACCCTCCCGCTCATGCCATCGGGCACCACCTTCCGGGCCGGCGAAACCCTCCGTCTGATCATCCAGTCCTGGTCCAGCCCGGGCCAATGGGAAGGCGGCGAAACCCGCCAGTGGGCCACGCACCAGGAAGGGTCCCTTCGGATCCACACCGGAGGCGAACAGCAGGCAACTCTGCTGATTCCCGTGCTCCCTGCGTAGCCCCTGGGCGAGCCCCGTACATCCTCCGATCGGTAGATGCCCGGAACAAGCACGCCTCCCTGACGGGGGGTAACCAGCGGTCTTCGGCCTGACCGGGAACATGGACAATGTCCCAGCTATCGTCCTTCGTGAGGAGTTTCTCTACTCACAAGGCCGCGACCGCCGCCGCTGTCGGCGCGCGCCGCGCTAGACGCCAACGGGTGCCGAGCGGGATGGTGTTTGACTATGACGCAACTGGATCCCCCGTCCCCGTCGTTACCGGGCTTCGGCGCAAACCCGCCGCGGCGCAGGGCGATGTGGAAGCTCGGCATACTCGTGCTGCTGCGGGTGACGCTGACCATCGCGGTGTTGGTGGCTGCCTATTACCTGGTACCAACAATCGGCGAGAGCCGCGATTCAGACGTGCCTTGGCTGATCCTGTCGCTGGCCATATTCGGCGTCGTGGTCGGGATCCAGCTACCGGCGATCATGAAGTCCAAATACCCGAACGTGCGCGCGATCGAGGCGCTCGCGGTGACCGTTCCATTGTTCCTGTTGATCTTCGCAAGGGTTTACCTCTCGAACTCCTTGGCCAACCCCGATACCTTCACCGTCCCGCTGGACCACAACAGCGCCCTGTACTTCACCGTCACTGTGTTCGCCACGGTCGGATTCGGGGACATCACCCCCAAAACGGGCGGGATGCAACTACTCGTGACGGTGCAGATGCTGCTCAATCTCGCCGTGCTGGGCCTGGTGATCAGGCTCCTGACGTCCGCGGCCAAGCGTGGGGTCGCCCGCCGGGATCAAAGCGAAAACACAGACGGTGGACCTGCAACCGGCTGAGCCGATCGAGGTCCAAGCTTGATCCGCGACGGAGGCGTCAGGTCTGCAGACCGACCAGGCACTGGCTCCCTGAGTTCCGGCTCCGGAGACACATGCGTCAAGAAGGCTGCCACCGACCGCCGCGACGCTACGCCCGGAGCCCAAGGTTCTCGAGCACCCTGCTGTGTCGCCGTCGGGGGACCGATGCTCAAGGCGGTTGTCGGGACGGAAGCCACTACGCGGTAGACCCACAACACCGATCCTGCCCCGGCAAGACCCGCGGCAGCTAACAGGACGAAGGGGCACAATCAACTCAAAACACTACGGCGTACGGGGGGCGCTGCTGCGCGACGCCATGAAAGGGCGGCCGAGGGTGAGTGAGGCTGAGAACATCGAGGCTCCGAAGAACACCGCCGCGGGTGAAGCGGACCCGGGAAAGCCGTCGCACGCGCGGCGCATCATCCATGTACTCGCCGCCGTACTGGTGGCTGTAGTCCTGCCCGTGGTGCTGATCGACGCACTCGTCGGGAAGTTCGGTGCCGACGCGATGATCATCGGGCTGCTGCTCGGCGTTGTCGGATCCAAGATCGGCGGTACCCGCCGGATGCTGTACCTCGCCCCCGGGGTCGCGGTGGCTGCAGGACTCGGCGCGTTCACCGCATACGACTGGTGGTGGGTGGCCCTGCTGGCGGTCCTGGCCGTCATCGCCGGCGCCGGGATGCGATTCGGATGGCTGCCGCCGCTTCTGATGCTGCCGTTCGCCGCCACGTTCGCTACCCAGGTGCCTACGGGTAAGGACGCCGTGGTGTACGGCGTCATCGCCGGGATAGCCACCGTTTACGGGGTCGTGCTCATGCGCCGCTTCAAAGCTCCCGAGATCGTCGAGGGCCAGCGGATCTCCCTCCCGGCCGCCGCCGTCGTGGCGATCGTGTCCGGCGTCGCTCTGGGCGGCGCCGCGGCGATCGGCGTGGCACTGGGATGGACCGAGCCGTACTGGGTTCCGGAGCCGATTCTGATCCTTGCGCTGTACATCATCATGGGAAAGCGGGAACGGATACGGGAAAAGGCGCTCGGTACCGCACTCGGGGCCGTCGCCGCGATACCGCTGGCCCTCGTTGGGTTGCCTGCCTGGGCCATCAGCGCTCTGACCGCCGCAGCGCTCGTGCTGGCGTTCTGGCAGTACAAGAAATACTGGCTCTACTACGCCTTTTGGACGTTCGCCGTCATTCTCGCTCTTTCCCCGCCCGGTCAGGTTGGCACCGAGGCAGCACATCGCGGATCTGAGATCCTCGTCGGCATCGGCATTCTCGTCGTTGCTCTGGCCATCATGCACGCTCTCGGCAACTGGCTGTCCAAACGGTACCCACAGCCTGAATTCGCTGAGATCGGCCCTCAATGAGGCCGTAATTCGTGCGAATGAGCGGCGTGAAACATGTCTACGCATGTCAGCCTTAACCTATAGAGCATTTGTTCCCAGCATTGAAACGCCGAGCGCCCGACTCATAACCCAGAGGTCGCAGGTTCGAATCCTGCCCCGCTACCATTGTGATCAGGCAAAACGGCCCCGGACTGTGTCCGGGGGCCGTTTCCTTTTCCGTTTGCTTCATTCATCCAGCGCACGCAGGTGGGTGAGGATGGACCCGTCCTCCTCGATGTGTTGGGAGAGTTCACCGTTGAATCGGGCACCGTAGTCGGCTCCGATGTGTTCTTCGAACGCTTGGTCATCCCGGTAGATCTCGAAGACGAAGTACGAGCGGGGGTCAGTTTCTCGGGTGTAGGCGTTGAAGAGAAGGTTTCCCGGTTCGTTGCGTACGTCAGTCGTCAACGCGGCCATCATTTCGGCGACTCGCGCCTCATGACCGGGCTTGACGGTGAATTCTGCATACAGCGTTTTTGTCATGGACCTAATTCTCCTTGCTTGCAGATCCCGATATGGACGCCGGAGGTGCCGAGAAGCCCTCCGGTGAATCAAGTTCGGCGGCCCATGGCGGGTTGGCACCGGCCCGGGAACAGGTGATCGCTGCCACCCGGGAGGCGAAGGTCAGCGCGGTGGTCAGGCCGTCGAGGGTGAGTTTCTCCAGTCGCCCGCCGAGGTGGCCGGCCGCGGCGAGGTGGTGCAGGAGTCCGCCATGAAAGGAGTCACCGGCGCCAACGGTGTCGACCAGGGTGGTGTGCAGGGCCGGAATTCGAACGGTCTGACCCCGGAGCGAAGCGAAGGCTCCGTCAGCCCCCAGGCTGACGATTGCCAGCGGCACCCCGCAGGCGTGCAGGTGCACGGCTGCCTCCTCCGGTGTACTGCCCGGCCAGAGTTGGACGAGGTCGTCCTCGGACAAGCGCAGGATGTCGGCCAGCCCGGCCCACCGATCGATCCATGCCCGGTAATTCTCGACCGGAACTAGCAGGGTCCGCAGGTTCGGGTCGATGGACACGGTGAGTTGTTTGCGTGCCCGGGCCAGCAGGTTCTCGATGACCCGGCCGGAGGGCTGCAGCGCCAGGGCGAGGGTGCCGGTGTGAATCGCTACCGGCGGGCTGTCATCGGGGAAGGGCCCGTCGACGAGCGGGGCGAGGGAGTCGTCGGTCCACGCCCAGTCGGCGGTACCTTCGGTGTAGAACTCGTACGACGCCGCGCCGCCGGCGTCGAGCCGGGCGATGGCCAGGGTGGCAGGTTCCACTGCGGTGACCGAGGCGCTCAGGTCGACGTTGGACTGTTCGAGTTTGGCTCTGCACAGGGCACCGAGTGCGCCTGACGAGAGCCTTCCGGCGAAGCGCGCTGTGGTGCCCAACCTCGACAATGCGACCGCAGTGTTCGCCGGACCGCCGCCCGGGTGGACGGTCAGGTGCGCGACGCCGTCGATGATTCCGTCTGGTGGCAACACGGCATCGGCAACGACTTCTCCAACGACGGCAATGGTGGGCATGAGCGAGTCCTTCGTCATTCGCCGGTCCCCGTCCGATCCGAACGGGGTCGAGCAGTCGGGGGTCATGGATCCCCCGGGGGACAGCGACGAGGCCGGCTTGGACTGCCGGGCCTCGTCGCTGTCATCCACGGATACGGGTCAACTCGTCCCGACTGTGCCACCACGGAAGTCGTCCAGGACGGCGCCGCGTGCACCGGCCGCCCAGATCCCGACGTATCCACCCTTGGTGTTGAAGAACCGCTTGTCTGCCGAGTTCAGCGTGACCGTAGCGACTGTCGTTCCGTTCTTGGTCACTTGAACCTCGCCATTGGTCAGTGCCCTGGCGCCGAGGACGTCACCGTTGGCGAATGTGACCGGCTTGTTGCCATAGGGCGTCCAGGCCAGTTGTCCGAGACGGAAGGTGGAGACCCGGACTGCCTTTGCTGGGGCGTCATACACCACCGAGATGGCCCCCGCACTGGCGATGCTGCCTGCCTGGACCTTCAACAGCACACCTTGTGATGGGCTCTTCGGGTCGATCGTGGTCGAGCTTGACCGCGGCTTGCTGGCTGGCACCGAACTTCGTCTTCCAGATCATCGGGCCGCCCGCCTGCACGTCCAACGCATTGCCGGCAATTCGGTAGAACGAGGTGGTGCTGGTCCCGGCCCATGTCGACCCAACCGCGCCATTGCCGCGGTTGAAGGTCGTCCAGGATCGGGGCGAGCGGTTGTTCGACGGCGAATGCCTGTTCCACCGGAGTTGCTGCCGCGTAGTCGTCGTTGCCCGGCTGTGCGGCGGTGATGGTGCAGGTCCCGACTCCGGTGAGGTGCACGTTGGCACCGGTGACGGTGCACGCCCCGGCAGCGGTGAAAGTCACCGGCAATCCGGAGGAAGCGGTTGCCGTGACCGGGAAGTCGGGGTCACCCAACCTCTTGGCGGCCAGCGGACCGAAGGTGATCGTCTGCTCCTGCGGCTGTTGCCGAACATCGCCGGTTTCAACGGGGTGACGGTCAGGCTTTCCAGACGCGCCGTCCCGCCTTGCGACAGCAGCGACAGTCCGGTGCTGGTCTCGGCCGGGAAGATCTGATCGGTGATGGTCTGCTTGCCGTCCTGGGCGAACGCCTCCACCGAGGCCCTGTCGAGGTACAGCTCCAGGTGCAGCTTGCCGTTCTCGAGTGCGACCGGGGCCGAGGAGATGGAGGCGAAGGCGGGGCTGAAGCTGACATCACCGGAATGGGTGCGGTCGATGGTCAGCCGCCCGTTCTCGGTGTTGTAGAGCACCGGGGTGCTTTCCGAGCCGTCCGCGGATTGCCGCACGGCCAGTCCGAATGTGGTTGCCGTGCCGGGTGAGAACACCGCGTCGATCTTCAGCACGGAGCCGTTGGCCTGCGCCGGCAGCGGGGTGCTGCCTTCCGCGATGTCACCGGGGCCCTGGGTGAATGCCTGTGCCGGCAGTTCCAGGTTCCCGATTTGGTCGACCACCTTCTGTACGAGCTTCGGCTTGCCGTTGATCGTTTCCAGGGTCAGTTCCCGGGGCAGGGCCATGGCACTTCGCCATTGACCGGTCGGGATCTGGTTGGCGTAGTCCCAGTTGTTCATCCAGGCGATCATGATGCGCTTGTTGTCGGGGGCGTTGTCGAAGGTGACACCGGCGTAGTAATCGCGGCCCCAGTCGAGCCAGTCGTAGGTCTGCAGCCGCGACTGGGCCGCGGTGTCGGAGACCATGAACTGGTCGGCGAGGATGTGTCCCCAGCCGCCACGGTTGTCATCGACGATGGTGATGTGGGCCTGTTTGCCGGCGAATTCGCTGACGTCCCAGGACGCCCAATCGAGGGCTTCGCTGTTGCCGCCGGTGGCACTGCGGACCACGGTGCCGTCGACGACCAGGTTGACCGCGGTGGCCAAGCTACGCGGTAGGGCCGGTGCCCCGGAGAAGGTGAACGCATCGATCATGATGTGCCCGAAGTCGCCATCGCCGTGCAGATCCGCGACCTGGATCTGCGCGGTCTGCCCGACGAGGGTGGAGACGTCCCACGCCGTCCAGTTCATGAAGCCGGTCCCGTTTCCGGTGGCCGTGCGGACGACCTCACCGTTGACCACCAGCTTCACCGCGGTGGGCTCGGCACCCTCCCATGGATGAATGCCACCGGCCATCAGGAAGTTGATGTAGTCCTGGGTGATGGTGAAGGTGGGGGAGTAGAAGGTCCCGGTGGCGCTGTCGCACTTGTCGGCCACGATGCAGGTGTCCAGGACATTGAGTCCCTGTTGACTGTTCGCGTCGAGGTTTTCGGTTGCTGTTCCGCTGCCGGCGAAGTCACCGTCGGCGGTCCATCCCTGCGGCAATTGACCCGTGGTGTTCTCGAAATCAGCGAACGTCGTCACCTGCTTGTCGGCGAAGGTGATCTGGTCGAGGAGCAGGTGGCCCCACCCGCCGGTGTTGTTGTCGACCACCTGCAGGGTTGCCTGCTGGCCCTGCAGGTCGGTGAGGTCCCAGCCCTGCCAGGTGGGGGTTTCGCTTTCGTTCCCTGTGGCGGAGCGGACGATCTGACCACCGACCACCAAATTGAACGAGGTGGGGTTGGGCTCACTGGAGGGATGTTTGCCACCGGCGATCATGAAGTCGATGGCGGGGGAGTTGATGGTGAACTCCGGCGATGTCACGGTGCCGGTGGTGCCGTCCCCGGCGAGGAAGGTGTTGAGCAGTCGGCTGCCGCGGAATCCGGTGACCGGTAACTGTCCGTTCACGGCACCGGTTGTCGGGCCGGCCCCGGCGAGATCACCGGTCGCCGCCCAATTGCCCCAGTCGGTGGTCTCGAAGTCGTTGAATACCATGCCGTCCGGGTCGACGCCTTGCGATGAGGTTCCGTTCTGCCAGGGATGGTTCCCACCGCCGACGAGGAAGTTGATGTAGTCCTGGTCGATGGTGAACTCGGGTGACTGCATCGTGCCCATGGGCCAGTCGTGGTCGTTGAAGCTGTTGATCAGGCCGGTGCCGGAGAAGCCGGTCACTGGGCTCTGGCCGTCAAGTGCCCCGGTCGCCGGGGCGTCGCCGAAGGGACCGTTCTTCCAGTTGCCCGGTTCGTTGTTGACGGTCCACCCGTTGAAGGTGCCGTCGTCGAAGCCGGCCAGTGTCGTTCCGGCGGGCGGGGTGTCGGAGCCGACGGTGCTCTCGGAGGTGAAGGTGGTGCCGTCGAAGTCGCCGACGAAGTACTGGCCGCCGGATCCGCCGCCCACGGCGCCGGGGTTGATGTTGACGACCATGACCCATTTGATGTTGTTCGGGTCACCGTCGACGGCAATGGGGAACAGATCGGGGCATTCCCATTGGCCACCGGTGGCGTTGGCCGGACCGAAGGTGCTGAGCGGAGTCCAGGTCTTCAGGTCGGTCGACTTGTAGATCAGCACCTTGTGGTCGAGGGCCTCGACGGTGACCACGACCCAGTAGGAGTTCTCCGGGCTGCCGCCGTTGTACCAGAACACGTGCGGGTCACGGAAGTTGTTGGAGTTCCGGTCGAGGACCGGGTTGCCGGCGTATTTGGTCCAGGTCTGCCCGGCGTCCGTGCTGTAGGCGAGGGACTGTGCCTGCTCGCCGGTGTGGTAGGCCGTGGTGTACATCGCGACCAGCGGCGGGTTCTCCGTGGTGCCGAAGCCGGAGGTGTTGTCGTGGTCGACCACGATGGAACCGGAGAAGATGTCCGCGTCGGCGTCCTGCGGGATGGCCAGCGGTTGCTCGGTCCAGTGCAGCAGGTCGGTGCTGGTCGCGTGTCCCCAACTCATGTTGCCCCAGGTGTTTCCGAAGGGGTTGTACTGGTAGTACAGGTGATAGACCCCCTTGTAGAACACCAGGCCGTTGGGGTCGTTCATCCAATTCTTGGTGGGGCTGTAGTGAATGAGGGGGCGGTACTGCTCGCTGGCCGGATCCGGTGGATCCTCCGCCAGTGCGGGCGTACCGACCACCGATAATGCTGCCATCGCAACACATATCACCGCGGTGACGGCCTTCTTGAGCTTGCTGGTCCGAATCAACACTGAGGGTCGACCCTTCTAGATCTAGGTACGCGGACAACGTTGTCGTGCAGGACATGGGTCGGTCAGAGTTGCGACGACGCCTGCTCCATCGCAATCGGTCGTGAGACCCGACCAGCGCAAACCCTTTCGGCCTCAGCCCTTTTGCAGGGTGGTGGCTCCGGTCATGATCGCGACGGCTTCGGTGGGGGTGTGCGATTGCGGGGTGATGATCCCGGCGCAGCCGCCGAGCCGGGCGATGTGGATGCGGTCCGCGACCTCGAACACATTGGGCATGTTGTGGCTGATCAGGATGATCGGCATGCCCTTCGCCTTGATCTTCCGGATCAGGTTCAGGACCTGTCCGGTTTCCTTGACCCCGAGGGCGGCGGTCGGTTCGTCCAGAACGACGAACTTGGTGGCGAACGCCGCTGCTCTGGCGACGGCGACGGCCTGCCGCTGGCCACCGGACAGTGTTTCCACGGCTTGGCCCATGTTCTGGATGGTGCCGACACCCAGTTCGGCCATGGAGGCACCGGCCTTGTCCTTCATGCCCTTCTTGTCGAGCATCCGGAAGATCGAGCCGAGAGGACCAGGGCGCTTCTCTTCACGACCGAGGTACAGGTTGCTGGCGATGTCCAATGCCGGCGCGACCGCCAGTGTTTGGTAAACGGTTTCGATGCCGGCGTTGCGGGCGTCCATCGGGGTGCGGAAGTTCGCCGGATGGCCGTCGAGGAAAATCTCGCCGGAGTCGACGGTGAGGGCTCCGGTCAATGCCTTGACCAGGGTGGACTTGCCGGCGCCGTTGTCGCCGATGATGGCCAGCACCTCGCCCGGGTACAGGTCGAGGTCGACACCGTCGAGGCCGACGACCCTGCCGAAGGTCTTGATCAGGCCGCGGGCTTTCAGGACCGGCTCGCGGGTGTCGACGGCTGCCGTCGAGAAATGCTTGACAGGTGCGCTCATGTCAGACCTTGACCTTCCGGATCCACTGATCGATGGACACTGCGACGATGATCAGGACACCGATCGCCAGCACCCGCCATTGATCGTCCACGCCGGCAAGGGAGAGTCCGCTGCGGAACACCCCGATGATCAGCGCACCGAGAATGGTTCCGACGATCGCACCTCGTCCACCGAACAGGCTGGTGCCGCCGATGACGACTGCGGTGATCGTCTCCAGGTTGGCATCCACGATGGCGTTGGGGCTGGCGGTGCCGGCCCTGCCGATGAGAATCCAGGCGGTGATGCCGTAGATCAGCCCGGCGACCAGGTAGACGCTGACGAGGACCCGGTTCACCCGGATACCGGCCAGCCGCGCCCCTTCGGTGTTGTCTCCAACCGCGTAAACGTGTCTGCCCCAGCCGGTTTGACCCAGCAGAAACGCCACGACCAAGGCAAGAAGAATGACCATGATGACGCCGATGGTGATCCGGAAACCACCGATACCGATGGTTTTCCCGGTCCAGTTCAGCAGGTCGGGAAGATCGTTGGCCTGCAGGCTCTTACCGCCCGAGTACAGCAGGCCGAGCGCGGTGAAGATGCTGAGCGTGCCGAGGGTCGCGATGAACGGCGGCAATTTCAATCTGGTGATCAGGGCTCCGTTGAGCCACCCGCACAGGGTGCCGACGGCGAAACCGATGATCAGCGCAAGGACAGCGGGCACACCATTGTTGGCTGCAAGGTTGGCCATCACCAGCATCGCCAGGATCGTGATCGCGCCAACGGAGAGGTCGATTCCTGCGGTGAGGATGATCAGCGTCTGACCGACGGCCAGCGCTGCGATGACGGCGACCTGTTGCAGGATCAGTGAGATGTTCGCCGGACTCGCCAAACGGGGATTGATGATGGTGAAGACAATCGACGCAATGATCAGTACCAGCAGCGGGCTGATCGACGGATGAGAGTGCAGCACATGCTGGATTCGTTGAACGGGTGACTGACTGCGCTGCGCAAACTGCTCAGCCGCATTCTTGGGCGAGTGCATCTCTGTGTCAGAGGATGGCGTGGTCACGGGGGCCTCCATGTCGGGCGATCACCGTGTTGGAACTCCGGTGATGCGGTGTCCTACAACGAAATGATGTGTTCGACATCGAAAAGTGTTGCTGCGTGCTGCGAGGCGGATCGCCAGTTGGTTCCGGCGGGCGAGTCCCACCGGAACCAACTGGCAGTGGGTGTGGGTCAGCCCCAGCAGATTTCCGCGCCCTCGGCGCTGGTGATGCTGTCAACACCGGTGGCCGGCTTGTCGGTCACCAATGCCACGCCGGTGTCGTAGAACTCCAGACCCGGGGTCACCGCCGGGGCTTCACCGCCGCGGGCGATGGTGGTGATCGCGTCAACGCCCAACTGCGCCATCCGCACCGGATACTGCTGCGAGGTCGCGCCGATCACCCCTGCAGGCCACGTTGGCCACCCCATCGCAGCCACCGTCGACCGACACGATCAGTGCGCCGCTGTTCCCGGCAGCCTCCAGCGCCGAGGAGGCACCGGCGGCGGCGGGTTCGTTGATCGTGTAGACCACGTTGATGTCCGGGTTCTTGGACAGGCAGCTTTCCATGGCGGTCTTGCCGCCGTCCTGGTTGCCCTGAGTCGGTTCGTTACAGACGATGGTGTAGTTCCCACCTGAATAGGAGCCGGAAGGCGCCTCGTCGCCGTTCTTCGTCTTGTCCTTGCCGTGTCGATGCCCATTCCGGTCAGGAAGCCCTGGTCCCGGTTGTAGTCCACGGAGACGATCTTGTCGTTGAACAGGTCGAGCATCGCGATGGTCGCTTCCTTGCCACCGAGCTGGGCCGCGGTCCACTTGCCGATCAGCTCACCGGCTTTGAAGTTGTCGGTGGCGAAGGTGATGTCGACGGTGTCCGCCGGGTCAGGCGGGGTATCCAAGGCAATGACGAACAGGCCTGCTTCCCGCGCCTTGGTGATCGCCGGATTCACGCCCGGACCGTTCGGGGTGATCAAGATGCCCTTGTCGCCCCGGGAGATGGCGTTCTCGATGGCCTGCACCTGGCCGTCTTCGTCTCCATCTTCCTTACCAGCGGCGACGGTCAGGGTGACGTTGTCCTTCTCCGCCGCGGCCTTCGCGCCTTCCTGCATCGCGACGAAGAATGGGTTGACCGAATCCTTGGTGATCAGCGTGACCGCGACGGTATCCCCTTCCGGCACTGGCGCCAGGCTTGCCTGAGCCGAACCGGGTGCTGCCGTCCCACTCGCTGCACTGCTGGCTTTGCTGGTCGCAGCGGCGCTGGTGGCGGCCGCTGAGGCGGTCGAGCTGGTTGCGGTGTCGCTGCTGCTGCCGCACGCCGTGAGGGTTAATGCCGCCGCGGCCGCGATAACGGCGACACCAAGCCGCTTCGTCATCTTCGTCTTGCCAGCCTGCATGACAACTCCTTTGTTGTGGTTGGTCCCGGTCGGTGTACCGATCAGAACCAAAGTGAATGTGACGCGGCAGTGGCTACTGCCTGATCGTGAAGCAGGTGTGTTGCTCGGTCCCTTGGGTCTGCCATACGCCGCATGACAACGATTCCCCTCGTACCTCGGACCGCACTGCAGCCGACTGTGCACCGTAGATCAGTGTCGAAACGGAAAACACCGGGTCGTGCAGACCGATCTAACCATCTTCGTTCACGCGGTGGCCAACCGCGCAACCAGAAGGTAGCGGGCTGAGACACCGTTGTCTAGCGACGAGGTAGAGGGCCTTGTGTAGAATTTTTGACACCCGCTGCTCGATCATAAGCCCAGTGCGGCAACGGATTCCGAGGCAATTCCATGCTCAGGTTGTACTGCTAAACGCGTTCAGCACCATGCTTCTGCACCGATTCAGACAACGGTATATCGTTATCGGACCGTTTTGCGGCTGGTGATCGGGTAGCGTGGCCGCAGCGGCCGCAGTCGCAGGGGATACAGTCGAGAATCAGCCGGCAGTGGTCCGTCGCCTGATGGTGACCTCGATCAGACAACGTTGGCCGATGGGCGCTGGACGAGGAGGTGGCAGGTGACGATATCGCTGCCAACTGTCCCGGATGCCGCTGCGAGAAACCGGTCGCGATGAGTGTCGCCAAGCCTGAGTCCAGCCGCCCCACCATGCGCGACGTAGCGGCGTTGGCCGGTGTCGCGCTCAAGACGGTGTCCCGGGTCATCAACGGAGTTCCCACCGTCGACCCCGAACTGGCCCAACGGGTTCGCAACGCCGCGGACAAACTCGGCTATCGCCCGAACCTGGCAGCGTCGAACCTTCGCAGCGGCCGCACCAACATCGTCGGCCTGCTCCTCGAAGACGTCGGCAATCCCTTTTCGGCTGCGCTCCACCGGTCGATCGAGGACTATATGCGCGAGCGCGGTGTGCTGCTGCTGACGGCCAGCCTCGATGAGGACCCCGATCGGGAGCGAGAATTGGCCAGCCGGCTCATTGACAGCCGGGTCGACGGTCTGATCATCGTCCCGGCCGGCACCGACCACCGGTATCTCGTTGCCGAACAAAGTCACGGCACCTCCATCGTCTTCGTCGACCGCGAGCCACGACCATTGGTGGCCGATGCCGTCGTCGCGGACAACCGGCGCAGCGCGGCCCGCCTCGTGGCGCACCTGGCAAAGACCGGCCGGCGTCGCATCGGCTATCTCGGCGACACGCTCACCATCCAGACGGCCGGCGAGCGGTATCAGGGATACCTGGACGCCTACCGCGATTTGGGGGTCGACCCGCCGAATGGCCTTGCCCACCACGGTCTTCGCACCGTCGAGGCCGCCGAGGAAGCGACCGTGCGTATGCTGGCGCAAAACCAGCCGCCCGACGCACTGTTCACCAGCCAGAACCTGATCACCGTCGGCGCCGTCCACGCCCTGCATTCCACCGGTCGGCAACACGACATCGCTCTCGCCGGCTTCGACGACGTCCAATTCGCCGAGACTCTCGATCCTGCTATTACCGTCGTCGCGCAGGACACAGTGACGATCGGGCGAACAGCCTCAGAGCGACTCTTCGCCCGAATCGCCGGTGACCGCTCTCCAGCACGGGTTTACACCATTGATAGCCAGCTGATCACCCGCGGATCCGGTGAACTCCGACCCATGTCCGGTAAACACTGAACCGTACCGGTTGGTGGTGGTTTGCTGGAGGGTCTGATCCGCGGAAAGGTCAAGTCATGCCATCGTGATCAGGTCAAACGGCCCCCCAGGACTCTGTCCTGGGGGGCCGTTCTACTTGCCATTGCGATCAGATCTGTGACCAAACCCTTGCGACGCGAGCGATCGATGGTGGGGTGGGCGTTCACGCCTGCTGCGGCGTGCGGTGTGGCTCGCTGCCGTGGCTGGCCGCCAGAGTCGCCGGCGATGCGGTTCGGCGTGGCCAGTTCCAGGCGGAACGCAGAATGAAGGCCAACAGCAGCACCTCGAGTCCGATGGACAAGCCGTAGTAGAAGGCCCAGTCCCAGGACGCCCCGGCCGCGTTGAAAACCATGACGGGGATGTAGAGCGATGCCACGACGAGGTTCGTCGCGCGGTTCACCCGAGCGGACAATGTCACGGAGAGCATCACCATCAGGGCCGGGATCCCTATGACCACAAGGAAAATGGTCACCAACGTCGGGGTGATGTCGAACTCAAAGATGCCGCCACCCCGGATCTGGTCGATGGCGCCGGGCTGGTAGAGGTGGAAGTAGTCGATGTAGATGACGAAGAACATCAAGCTGGTCCAGGCTGCTGCGAGTTTGGCCTGTACGGGCATGCGCCGATCTTCCAGCGTGCGCTGGGACGGCGGATTCTCTTGCGCGGTGCGGGATTGAGGTGTTCTCTTCACAATGCTCCTTGACTTGATCGGGGGCTTGATCGGGGGGCTTGGTCGGGTGGGTGATTCCACCCTCACGGATGCCGGCGGCGGGCACATCAGCCCTGGAGCCTGGTTCGACCTGGCCATTGGCACGGCCGGGCTCTTGTACTTTCGGCGGATACACCGAGCACGTCGGTTGCCTAGGCTGACCGGGTGGCCACCAGCGCACTCCGCTCGCTGTGGGCCGAACCTCGACCTACGAATGCCCCGGACCGGGGGCCGCGGGACTGGGTCCTGGTCGCAGCACTGACTTGCTGGTCGGTGGCGGAAGTGGTGCTTCGCCAGGACCTGGCGCCGCGCCCGCTGCTGCTGCTCGCTGCGCTCGCCGTCATCGGCCCCCTTCTGTGGCGACGCACGCACCCGCTCGTCGCGGTTGCGATCTCCTTCGGGACGTTGACGATCGTCGACATCATCAGAATCCTCACCGGGTCGCACGGCGTCCTGCTGAACAGCACCGCCGCGACGCTGATCCTGACCTACTCCCTGTTCCGGTGGGGCTCCGGTCGGGAAGCAGCAAGCGGCCTCGGCGTCATCCTGCTCTGGCTGCCCATCACCATCCACGGCGCCGACCCCACCAGCCTGGCGGAGGCGGTCGCCGGGTATGCGTTCTTCCTGTTCGCCGCCGCGCTCGGCGCCGCGATCCGCTATCGCACGAAGATCCGCATCCGCGACATCGACCAGGCCAAGGCCCGCGAACGCGAACAGCTGGCTCGCGAGCTGCACGACACCGTCGCCCACCACGTCTCGGGCATCGCCATCCAGGCCCAAGCCGGACGTGCCATTGCAGCCTCCCACCCCGAACGTGCCATCGAGGCGCTGGCCGTCATCGAGGACGCAGCAACCCGGACCCTCGCCGAGTTGCGCGCCATTGTCGGCGTGCTCCGCGCTGCACAGGACACCGAGTTCGCACCGCAGCCCGGCGTGGCCGAGGTCGAGCAGCTCGCCACGAACGGCCAGACGCGTCCGTGCGTCGAGGTGACGCTCTCCGGCGAGTTCGACGACCTCAGCCCGGCGGTCGGGGCCGCGATCTACCGCCTGGCCCAGGAGTCCATCACCAACGCTCGACGGCATGGCCGTCACGCGACCCAGGTCACCGTCGCCGTCACCGGCGACGCCGACCGGGTACGGCTGACCATCGACGACAACGGCTCCGCCGGCGCCGGCGGACGCGCCCCAGCGGGGTATGGCCTGGTGGGCATGCGGGAACGCGCCGCACTGCTCGGCGGCACCTTCCACGCAGGCCCCGCCGCCGAGCGGGGCTGGCGGGTGGAGGCGATCCTGCCCCGAACCGGGACGCCACGATGACCATCCGGGTCCTGATCGCCGACGACCAGCCCATCGTGCGCACCGGGCTGACGATGCTGCTCGACGCCCAACCCGACATCGAAGTGGTCGGTGCGGCCGCCGACGGGCGCGAGGCGGTCCGCCTGGCGCTCCAGCTGCGCCCCGACGTCGGCCTGTTCGACATTCGAATGCCGCTGATGGACGGCATCGAAGCCACCCGACGCCTCGCCGGCCCCGATGTCGCCGACCCCCTGCCGATCGTGGTCATCACCACCTTCGACCTCGACGAGTATGTCCACGGGGCGCTCAAAGCCGGCGCCCGTGGATTCCTGCTCAAGGACGCCGGACCCGCCCTGCTGACCCAGGCCATTCACGCCGCCGCCGATGGAGATGCACTGATCGCGCCCAGCGTGACCGTCCGTCTGCTCGCGGTGTTCGCCCACGCACAAACATCACCACCCAGGCAGCCGATAGAACCGCTCACCGCCCGCGAGGAGGAAGTCCTCGTACCGGTAGCCCAGGGCCGCACCAACAATGAGATCGCCGGCGAGCTCTACATCACCCCCAGCACCGTCAAAGCCCATCTCGCCAGCCTCATGCGAAAGCTCGGCGCCCGCAACCGCGTCGAGGTCGCCATGTGGGCCCACGAGACCGGCCGCAGCTGACCCCGCAAACGCTCCTGCCGACGCGCCGCTCGCTCCTCGCGGCCCCTGGCCTCACCGGCCGTGATCCTATTTCGTGCGGGACTTGGCCGCGGGTCTGGTTGAGCGGAAAACCTGTGCTGGATTACCGTTTCGGGTCGCCCGGGGTTTCATGATCAAAGTTTCGGAGGATCTGGAGTCGCAGGACGACTCGAAATGTACCGAAACGGTGATCATGGCGGCGGAATGATCGTCACCGATCTCGGACGATTGACGATCTTGATTCCGGCGGCGGCAGGCTGCGGCGCGGGGTCGATCGCGTCGCGCCGCGCGGCACCGACGACCAGCGGCACCAGCGTCGGGATCCAGGTGGGCATCCGCAGGTGCTCGACCGACTCGACATGCAGTGGCGACGAGGCGAGAAGCGCTACGAAGTCCCGGTCGGCGTGGCACCCATCGGCCAGTCGCCGGTGCAGCGGGGTCAACAGATCCTGCACGATTCCGCGCACTGGTCCGCCGCGGACATGCTCGTGGAACAGAAACCGTCCACCCGGCCGCAACACCCGGTGCACTTCGGCCAGCGCCCGGGCGGGATCCTGCACGGAGCAGAAGACCAGCGAGGCCGTCACGGTGTCGAAAGTCGAATCCGGGTAGGGCAAGTCGTGCACGTCCCCGTCGACGATCGTCGACGGGACCTGCGTTCCGTCGAGCAGTTCGCGCAGGCGGGTCCGAAACGCGGAGTTCGGTTCGAGTAGCACCAACTCCTCAAGATCCGCCGGGTAGTGCGGAACGGAAAGCCCGCTCCCGGCACCGATCTCGAGCACCCGTCCGGTGGCCGCGGCGAGGTGGTCGTGCCGGATGGCGGCTTGGCCGTTGCGCTCGATCTGTTCCATGAGGGTCGGATACCAGGCGGCGAACATGCGGCCGCTCCGTGAAGTCGTCGTTGTCATCACTTGATCGTCCGCGGTTCGAATGGCCGGCACATGGCCCGTTCCGGCCAATTCGGGCAGGCCGAATCTCGACGACGTCGTAGCCTGACCGGGGAGGTGCCCGTGCTCGGGATCGAGGACCAGGTCGTCCGAACCACGACGGTCGGCGGCGACCCAGTCGCGTACTCCGCCGTCGGCGAAGGTCCACCGGTCCTGATCGGCGGTTGGTGGTGTAGCCACCTCGAGCTGAATTGGCAGGATCCACTGTTCCGCGAGTTCTTCTCGCGCCTCGCCGGCCGACATACGGTCATCCGCTACGACAGTCCGGGCACCGGAGCGTCCGGCCCTGACGGGTCTCTGCCGCGGACCGTCGACGAGGAAGTTGCTGTCGTGGCAGGGGTTGTCGATGCCCTCGGCCTGGACCGCTTCGCGCTGATCGGCGCCTCGACCGGGGGAGCGACGGCGGTCGCCTACGCGACCACGCACGGACCGCAGGTCAGCCGGCTGATGCTGTACGGCGCGTTCGCCCGAGGTGCCGACATCGCCTCGGACTCCGCGCGAACCGCCATGCTCGAGGTCATCGCCGGTCATTGGGGTCTGGGGTCGAGACTGCTCGCCGACGTCTTCCTGCCCGGGGCCACCACGCAGGAACGGGACCGCTTCGCTCGTTTCCAGCGGCAGTCCGCCACCGCCGAGCGCGCCGCGCAGTCGCTGGCGGCTGCCTATGCGGTCGACGTCACCGACCGATTGGTGCGGGTGCGGGTCCCCACCTGCGTGATCCACCGGCGCAACGACAGAGCCGTTCCCTTCGCGCTCGGCGCCGACATGGCGCGCCGGATCAAGGGATCGGAGTTCGTCCCGCTCGACGGCGTCGACCATTTCCCCTGGCGCGGTGACGCCACAGAGGTGGCCGACGCGATGCTGCGCGGCCTGGGACATCGCATCGCGAGCAAACCCCTCGTTGCGGGTCCCGAGGCGGTCACCGAACGGGAACGGGAGATCCTCGCGTTCGTGGCAACCGGGCTGACGGACGCCCAGATCGCGCAGCGCCTCACCATCAGCCCGCACACCGTGCACCGGCACGTGGCGAATGCCCGCACCAAGCTAGGGGTTCGATCCCGTGCCGCGGCCGCCGCCGCCCTGACGCGGCGGCCCACTTCGACCTGACCAACGTCCTGCTCCGCACCTCTGTGATGTGTTGTGGCGGCTGTCACTCCCCGGTGTCTGCTCCTCCAGCGGTCTGCGCCGACCTCCCTTACGGTGAGGCGATGGCCGGGCGAGCACCGCCGCCACCGGCTGCAGGAGGGAGTTCACGCATGCCGGATCTCGGCCACGAGTTGATGTTCGGCGTCTCCCTGCCCAATCCCGCATCGCAGGCCGCGACGGTGGTCCGGCTCGCCCAGCTGTCCGAACAGCGCGGACTCGACCTGATCGGCGTGCAGGACCACCCGTACAACCCGGATCTGCTCGACACCTGGACCCTGCTGGCGCACCTCGCCGCGGCCACCGAACAGATCTCCCTGCTTCCCGACGTCGCCTGTCTGCCGCTGCGTGCTCCCGCTGTGTTGGCCCGAGCCGCGGCGAGCCTCGACCTGCTCTCCGACGGACGGGTGGAACTGGGCGTCGGTGCCGGCTATTTCCTGGATTCGATCGCCGGCTTCGGCGGTCCGCAGTTGACCCGCGGCGAGTCGGTCGAGGCGCTGGAGGAGGCGATCGCGGTGATCCGGGCGATCTGGACCGCGGACGAACCGATCACCTTGCCGGGCAAGTTCCATCACTCTCGAGCAGGCCGCTCCTGGCCCGGCGCCCGCTCATCCCATCGGCATCTGGGTCGGTGCCTACGAGCCGAAGATGCTGTCGCTGACATCTCGATTGGCCGACGGATGGATCCCGAGTCAGGCGTATGCCGGCCCTGACCGAACGGCGGAGCTGAATGCGCGTCTCGACGTACTGATCGAGGATGCCGGACGGCAGCCGGCGGACATCCTGCGGCTGTACAACATCAGCGGCCGGTTCGCCGCCGCCGGTCGCGGGTTTCTCGACGGACCGTCCAACCATTGGGCCGAGCAGCTCACCGAACTCGTTCTGGAGCAGGGATTCTCGTCGTTCATCCTGGGTCCCTCCGGCGACATCATCGCCTCCATCAGTCAGTTCGCGGACGAGGTCGCGCCCGATGTGCGGGAGCGGGTGTCGGCAGAACGTTCTGGAGCACCGGTCCAGTCGACGGAATCTGTTTCCGTCGTTGAGGTGTCGGGCGGATTGCCGCAAGAATCCCCCGATGGAACCGTCCGGTTGGAGCGCGACGGAAATTGGGGCACTGCCGGTGGATTGCCGGTCGAGGACCGTCCACTGCGCTGTTCTCACGTCGGCGGCGTCCAACGGTGGGCGCGACAACCACCGGAACCTGGTCGCGATTCACGACCACCTCCGCTCCGAACTCGAACAGATCGGCCAAGCGGTCAATCAGGTGGCCGCAGGCGAGCTGACCCCGGTCGCGGCGCGTTCGCTGATCAGCCGCATGACGTTGCGGCAGAACCACTGGACCCTCGGGTCGTTCTGCGCGTCGTACTGCCGGATCGTCACCATCCACCACGCCGTCGAGGACACCCACATGTTCCCGAACCTGGCCGCGGTGCAGCCGTCACTGCAGCCTGTCCTCGATCGCCTCGAGGCCGAGCATCTGGTCATCGCCGGGGTGCTCGACCGGTTCGATCGTGCCTTGGTCGACCTGGTCCGGGAGGACGAGATGACCGCCGTCCCCGACCGCGCCGGGACCGTCGAGATCGGTGAACTGGCAACAGAACTCGGCGACATCCTGCTGTCACACCTGGCCTACGAGGAGGATCAACTCGTCGAGGGTCTGGCGCTGATGCCGAGCTCGATCTGACCCTGTCCGGCTAGTTCTCGTCGCCGGCCGAGCGGCGCCAGCGGATGCCGGCCTCGATGAACTCGTCGATGTCGCCGTCGAAGACCGCCGAGGGATTGCCGACCTCGAAGTTCGTCCGCAGATCCTTGACCATCTGGTACGGATGCAGGACGTAGGAACGCATCTGGTTGCCCCAGGAGTTGCCGCCGTCCTTGAGCGCGTCCATGGTCGCCTTCTCCTCCTGCCGGCGCCGCGCGAGCAGCTTGGCCTGCAGGACGGTCATCGCCGAGGCGCGGTTCTGGATCTGCGAGCGTTCGTTCTGGCAGGAGACGACGATTCCGGTGGGGATGTGGGTGATCCGGACCGCGGAGTCGGTGGTGTTGACGCCCTGGCCGCCGGGACCCGACGAGCGGTAGACGTCGACCCGCAGTTCCTTCTCGTCGATCTCGACGTGATCGCTGGTCTCGACGACCGGCGCCACCTCGACCCCGGCGAAGGAGGTCTGCCGGCGGCCCTGGTTGTCGAACGGGGAGATGCGGACCAGCCGGTGGGTGCCCTGCTCGACCGAGAGGGTGCCGTAGGCGTAGGGGGCCTTGACCTGGAAGGTCGCCGACTTGATCCCGGCCTCTTCCGCGTAGGACGTGTCGTAGACCTCGGTCGGGTAGCCGTGCCGCTCCGACCAGCGCAGGTACATCCGCATCAGCATCTCGGCGAAGTCGGCGGCGTCGACCCCACCGGCCTCGGAGCGGATGGTGACCAGGGCTTCCCGCTCGTCGTATTCACCGGAGAGCAGGGTCCGGACCTCTTGCGCGTCGATTTCCCGCTGCAGCGTGACGAGTTCCTCCTGCGCCTCGACCAGGGTGTCCGGGTCCTCGTCGCCGAGTTCGAACAACACCTCGAGGTCGTCAAGACGTTGCCGCAGGTCCTGGATGCGCTTGAGCTCGGCCTGGGCGTGCGAGAGCTTGCTGGTGACCTTCTGCGCGTTCTCCTGGTCGTTCCAGAGATCGGGGGCGCTGGCCTGTTCGGAGAGCTTCGCGATGCTGGCCTGGATCTTCTCGACGTCCATGACGGCCTCGATGCTCGCCAGAGTGGTGTCCAAGGCCTTGAGTGCGGCTGCGTCGTCGAGATTCACAAGGGATCAGCCTACGCGGCCGGTGGCGACCCTCCGGCCGCTCGCGCTTGGCCGGCCTGCTAGTGGGCGGCGGTTGTCAGGCGTCGGACCTTGATTCGATGGTGTCGAGGTCACGCACCGCGTAGCGGAGGTGCTCCCATTCCTCTTCGAGGATCACGTGCAGGCAGGAGAGGGTGGTTTCCGGGTAGTGCGGTGCCCACGGGTTCTTGCGGGTCGCTGTGAGCTCCTCTGCTGTCACGGTGGCCAGGAAATCGCGCACCATCGCCGCTCGCCCCGCTCTGATCTCCAGGACTTGCTCGTAGGTGGGCGGGTCCGTCGTGAAGATGGACATGTCCAGCCCGTCCTCCTCGGCTCCAGGTCCGGCGAGACCGAGCGGGTGAAACGGCTGATCGATCTCCAAAATGCCCCGGCGAAGCCAGGTATCCGTCGCCAGCACCAGATGCCGCAGCGTCTGCGCGAACGACCATTCTCCCTCGACCGAGATGTCGACCGTGCCGGGCGGCATCGCGGCCGCGCGCTCGAGTGTGGCCGCCCAGGTTTGCTCGAGTGCGGCCCAGGCTGTGCGCAGGCCGTCCGGATCCTTGGCTCGTCGGTCGGCGCGGCCGGGGAAGCGGCGGTTGAGTTCGGCCTCGACGAACGGGATGACGTCGACGCCGTTGACCTTGAACGTGCCCCCGTCGATGAGCCAAGGCGCATCGATATCCAGGTTTTCGACCTGGACGCCGCGCATCACGGCACCCGAGAGGTCGGACTCGACGAATCGGGCGCCCCGCAGATTCGCGCCGACGAACTCCGCGCCCTGCAGATCGTCGGATCGACTGAAGGAAGCCATGACTTCTCCCTTGTAGGGGTGCGTTGGCGAATCGCGGCTGCGTCTTTGCGGACAGCACGAAATCGTCCCACTTCACCGACCCGACGTGTTGAAGGACGTGGGGCGACCTCGCCGCTCGACCTGCCGCCACAGCCTTGTCCGGTTTGTTCCGTATGGCGATATCGCGGAAACATCTTTGGCCTGCCGCGAGGCGCTGGCGCTGCCCACGCCGCGATGAGTCCGTTGTCCGTTGGCGATTCGCGGAAATCTTGGCCTGCGCAGGCGCTGCGCGCACAGGATCGGGATGACTGCCCGATTTGTTCCGTATGGCGATATCGCGGAAACATTCTTGGCCTGCGCAGGGCGCTGGCGCTGCCCACGCCCTGAGTCGTGCGTTGGCGATTGCGACGGCGAGGTCCGACAGGATCGGAAGGCTGCCCGATTTGTTCCGTATGGCGATATCGCGGAAACATCTTGGCGCGGGTGGGGTCAGCCGCCCGGTCCCTGAACCAAAACGGTGCGGTACTCGCCGACGTCGAACGCGTCATTCCCTGTCGCGGACAGAGTGGTACCTCCAGTGACACCCGTGTTCGACTGCCAAGTGACGGTCCAGTTGGAGGTCGCGGCAACGGGCCACTTGCCGGTGCCGTCTGTGCGCTCCTTGAGTGATCGCCAGTGGTACATGTGGCCACAGGGTGGTTCAGCCTTCCAGTCGTAACCCTGCGGCGGGGCGGATCCGGTGCCTTGACACGTGACGGTGACAGGCGGGCCGGATGCGTACCCGTCTCCGGTAGCTGGCGGGCTCCCCGAGCGTCCAGGTGACTGAACTGAGGGTGGCCGTTGCCGTGACCGAGACACCACCCGCCGCGACGGTGACCGCTTGTGGGCCCGGGTCGTCGATCCACAACCACGTCCAGAGATTCACGGACAACTTGGAGCGATCCGGGCCCGCGCCGATCTCCGGGTCGGGGATCGTGAGCTCGCTGTATGCCTGTTGGGCGAGGACTGCGGGATCTGGTGGCGGTGGCGGAGCGAGTGGGTTGTTCCCCGGCATGAAAAGTGTTTCTTCGTCGCCGTTACATGCCCGAGAGATGACTGAGCCGGTCGCTGGATCATTCCCCTCCCACGCCGGTGATCCGGCTGCTGGCGGTGGATCGATGATTCGCCATTGGCACTCACCGGCTCCGAAACTCAGCTGGTCTGCCGAATCTAGGCCGCCAAGTCGATCGCGCCGAGTACCTGTCCGGGATCGCATTACCAAGGTTGCTCGGTCTGTGCTGCGGTTTGACCGCCGCCAACCGTTCGCGGCACTCAGCGCCCCATGTATTGCCACCGACGGTGTTGCCGCGTGACATCAAGAACGCCGTGGCCCAGGTCTGTCGCTGCTCGGCGGAGACGACGCTGGATCTGCGACGCAGATCGGCTGGCGAGGACAAGAAATAGTGATCGAACATGATCGCGGCGAAATGCGGTTCGCTGGATCGCAAGCAAGGTGGCTAACACTTGCATCATCCAACAGATAGAAAATGTCCTGCACTCGTCCAGATGCCGTCAGATCCCTTCGCACGAGGACCGACCTGGATCTTGATTGTCTGGAACCCCGACGTCTTCTTTTCGCCCGTGGCAATGTTAGATCGAACCAAATTGACTTGATCTTGACAATCTCCCATGACGGCGTGGCTGCGCCGTTCGATCGATTGTTCCCAGATATGGGTGAGCGACAACTGCGCCATAGTCGTCAAGGCCTTTCGCTTCGGAATCGCGTGCTTCGTCGAGGATCTTCGAACAGAATTGGATCTATCGCGCACCGAGACATCAGCGCATCTCGTTGGGATTCGGCAGTTCTAATGATCTCGCTAACAGATCCCAGAATTTGGCATATGCAGCCTCGACGGCTGCGCGGTCGGCGATTTCTTGGGCTTCTGGATCGAGAGTTGTTGGGGAGGTTGGGGGAGTCGAGGCGTCGATGACGCTGGGGCTCGGGCTTGCGGGAACTGACGACACTGGTGAGGCCGGTGAGGTGTCGACGACGCTGGGGCTGGCGGTGCCCGATGGGACGGTGGAGGTCGGGTCGTCGGCGGTGCTGGTGGTGCAGCCGGCCAAGATCGTTCCCACCAGCAGCGCGCATGCAGCCAGGCGCCAGCGAAGGCTCGGTCTCATATCTGGGTCCCTTCCGGGGCTGACGTCACGTCTGCAATAACCAGCGTTGGATCCGCCAGTGCGTTCTGCCGGCGGATCGGCTGGCTCGTCGCCGTCACCGTCCGCGCCAGGGTCGGCACCCCGAACAGTGCGCCGAACGTGATCGGGGATTCGTTGTTGCATTGAGCGTTCACCGTCTCGGCGCCGAGGGTGATCACGGCACCGACATCCGGTCCGCGCACCCGCAGGTAGTCGTTCGCAGCGGCGACCGGGTCGGCGACCGAGACCCCGGCGCTTGACGTCCGGTTCGGGTTGACCGCGCCGACGGCGGCGGCGACAGCACCGTCGCAAAGGCGCTGCAGCCGTTGCCCGGCGAGGAACGCGGATCCCGCGGCGGTGACCCCTGCCGTCAGTAGTAGGAGGCAGACCATCATGCCGATGACCAGCGGCGTCACCGATCCACGGTCCGGTGCACCCTCGTCGACAGCCCGGTCATTCATGGGAGAGGCGGCAGCGGAGGCTCGGAGAGTCACGTGCCCTCCCGGAAGTCTCCGACGTGGAGCGTGAACACGCCCGTCACGGTGTTCTGGCTTCCGGTGATCACCGACGGAACACCCGGAAACGAGACGACAGCCACCACGCAGACGTCGTAGACATCGCCGGGTTGCAGGCTGGGCGCGATCTCCGGGCTCGACACACAATCGCTGCCGGCGGAGACGAACCGCAGGTCCATGCCCTCGCTCGGCACTCGCTGATCGGTCAACGCGAGTTGCGCAATCTCTTCCGCTCGGGCGACGCCTTCGGGCAGGCTCGGAGCGGAGTCGATCACCCGGCCGGCGTCCCGGGCGCCCTGGGCGACGGCGAAGGTCGCAGCCTGGATCCGCATCACCGACGCCAGGATGTAGATGGTCGGGATCAGGATCAGCACAGCCAGGAAGACCACTTCGATCATCGCTCGGCCGGCGTCCTGATCGTCAGTCTCAGGGTCACCCCCCACCGCAGCATCGCGGTCCCGACGCATTGCGAGCAGCCGCCTCATCCGAGCGACTCCTTGGCAGAGTGCCCAGTGACCTCGATGGTGGGCATCACGCCATCGAGCAACCCGATGATCCCCGGCGACTCCATGGTGCAGTCGACGGTCACCAACAGCCCCGTCACCGCGGAGGAACAGGCCAGCGTCGATCGGGTCGACCCGGTGATGCCGTCGCCGAGCAACTCCGCGACCTGCGCGGTCGCAACGGCGTCGGCGGCGTCGTAGTTGGCCGCCACCCGCGCCGCGTCCGCCGCCGCGGAGGTCAGCAGGGTGCGGGTGTAGGCCCAGAGACCGACCGACATCAGCGCCAGGAACAACATCAACAACAACACCAGGACCAGGGCGAACTCGGCGACGGCAGATCCCCGGTCACCTTGGTCCCGATCCCGATCGGAGGGGTGCGAGAAGGTCAGCCCGCGCCAGACACCGACTCGAAGGCGTTCTGCACGGCGGTCACCACCTGCTCGCGGAAGACCGCCAATAGGGCAATCACGACGATCGCCGTCATGACGGTGATCATCACCCAGCCAGGCACGTCGCCCCGGTCGTGGTCGTCCGTGGCCGACCGGTCGCCGTCGGCGATCGCCCGGATCCCGGCGACGAGCGTCAGGGTGATGGTGGTCAGCCAGGTTCCGGCTGCTTGCCCGATCTTGGTGTTCATGGGGGCCTCCTGGGGCGATCGGCCGCGATGGTGGCGCGATCATCGGTTCGTCGGGAATGAATGGAGCGCAGTGGAATGGGTTGGAGTCGCAAAGGTCGTCACTGGGCGACCGCCGTGATGGCCAGCAGGCCCGGGTACAGAGCGAAAAGGATGGTGATCGGAAGGACGATGAAAACAACGGGCACCATCATGGCGATTTCCTTGCGACCCCCGGATTCGAGCAGCTGGCGCTTGCCGAGCGCCCGCACGTCGGCTGCCTGAGCCCGCAGCACGTCGGCCAACGGGGTCCCGCGTTCGATGGCGACTGCCATGCCGTCGAGGAAGCGGGCCAATGGCTCGAGCCTGGTGCGATCCCGCAGGTGGGTGAGCGCGGTGAGGAACGGAATGCCGGACCGGGTCTCGGCGAGCACCCCGGAGAGCTGGTCGACCAGCGGCCCCTGGGCGAGCCGGGTGATCCGGTCGATCGCGCCCATCGGACTCTCGCCGGCGGTCACCGCTAGCGCCAGCATCTCCGCGACCACCGGGAACTCGGCAATGATCTCCGCGTCGCGCTTGTTGACCGCCTCGGTCAGCCACCAATCGCGACCCAGCACACCGGCCGCAGCGCACGCGACGATCAGCAGCACCAGGATCAGCGGGTTCGACTGCCCGAGTACCACGGCAAGCACGCCGATGCCGGCTCCGATCGCGGCTCCGGCAGCACCCCACACCACCTGTTCGATGCGGAACTGGTCGACGGTCATCCGGGAGTCGAGCGCCGGCCAGCCGGCGTTCGACCGACGCCCGGCCGCCGAGAACCTTGTCGATGAAGCGCACCGCGTCCCGCACCAGCGGCGCGGTCAGCCGACCCAGCGCAGTGGCGGTGCCGCCGGAGGTCGCACCGGTCAACAGTCGTGACGGTCGGGCGGCGTCGGTGAGGTACGGCGCGATCCGATCGCGCCATCGTCGGCCGGCGCAACGGAGGCGAGGCCAGGACCGCGAGGAGCAGCCCGGCCGCGGCAAGTCCGCCGAGCAGGCCGCCGATCATCGTCAGGCTCACCGGAGCACCCGGCGATCCTCGGGCAGCCGCCCGATCCTGATCATGAGGCGATAGGCGAGAAAGGACAGGGCCGCGCCCGCGACGAGAATGACAGTGCCCGTGGGGGTGTCGTAGGCCTGCAGGGTCTCGCGCTGGGTGGCGAGCAGGATCAGCACCAGCCACGGTGCCGCGACAGCCATCCGGGCGGCGTTGACCGACCACGACTGCCGGGCCAGCAGTTCCGCCCTGGTCCTGGCGTCGTCGCGGAGGAATCCGGACAGCGTCGAGAGCAGGCGACCGAGGTCGGTGCCGCCCACCTCACGGGCGACCCGCAGCGACTCACACACCCGGTCGCCGACCGGATCGGCGAGTGCCTCCTTCAGCCGGTCGAGAGAATCGTTGAACCGACCGGTGGTGCGGTAATCCGAGCCGAATTGGCGGAACGGCTCGCGTAGCTGTTCCGGACCGCGGACGCCGATCGCCGACAGCGCCTCCGGCAGCGACAAACCGGCCCGCACACCGGAGGTGAGGTTGTCGACCACCTCGGGCCAGAGTTCGCGCAGATCGGCCTGACGTTTGTGCCGGAGTCGGGCGACCACCAGACGCGGCACGGTCGGCCGCGAAGACGGCGAAGATCGCGGACACGCTGAACGACTGGGTGAGGGCGAGCCCGAGGACGCCGACCAGCAGAGCGGCCAGCACCTGCAGGGCAATCAGCTGGGCCGGCGACACCGACGGCAGCCCGGCCTGGATGAGGTGCTCGCGCGTGCGGGACGAGCGGACCCGGGTTCGCGGGGCGGCTGGTTGCGCCATCAGACCGTGCCAGATCAGCAGCAGACCGAGGCCGGCGAGCAGGCCGAGGAATGCTCCCACTGACCCCGCCCTCCCACGTCGTCGCCGTGACCGGGTGACGATACCCAGCGTGGACGCGCGGAAAGAAATCCCGCTCGTAACAATGTGGATAACTGCGTTGGCGGTGATCAGGAATGCGGAGGGATTTCCATGATCGAATTCGTCGTTGATCCGAATTCGCGTGTACCAACGGATTTGGCGTAGTGCCGATGTCGAATCCGCACAAAGCCGACACCATTGATGCTGTGCGTGACCCGGCCGACGGCGCCCATCGCCTGCCGTGCCCCGAAGGGGTGATCACGGCGCGCGGATTCGAAGACCTACCCCGACTGATCGGCCCCGATTTCGAGACAGCCGAACGGGGGTGGCCCACCCCGGACATGTTTCACCTGGTGAACTACGGCGCCGGCGGCCCGGCGTCGATCCGGGCACGGTGCCGGGCCACTGCATCCTCGCCCATCGACCAGTCCGACTCGACCCACCAGGTCGCGCCGGCGTCGACCCATTCCCGGAGCTGCTCATCCGCGGTCGCCGGGGTCGCTGACCCCCTCGGCCACCACGTCGTAGCCCTCCCACGGCAGACCGGCCTCTTCCCGCAGCGGCCTGACCGCCGCCACCACATCCGACAGATCGGCCGGCCCGAAGGGTGTGTCGGCGGCGAATCCGACCTTGGTGGAGAGCAGCCCGTCCCACTTCGCCGCCCTGCCCAGCGACTTGGCGGACGGGTAGGCGCCGACCACCCAGACCGGCACCCGCGGTTGCTGCACCTGCGGCGGCGGCGTCAGGAAATCGGTCGGCGTCACGTGATAGTGCTTGCCGGAGAACGAGAACGGCTGGCCGTGCATCAGCCCGTCGTAGATCGCCAGTCCCTCGTCCAGCTTCTCGGCCCTGACCTTGCGACCCTCGTCGGCCTCGAAGGCCAGCCAGCCCGGATGCAGCGCGCCCATCCCCACGGCCAGCTGCACCCGTCCCCCGGAGAGGTTGTCCAGGGTCGCGACCTTGCCGGCCAACTCCCACGGTCGGTTGCGGGCGAGCGGGGTGAGCATCGTGCCCACCCGGATCTTCTCGGTGACCATCGCCGCCGCGGTCAGCGTCACCCAGGCGTCCTGGCCCCACACTCCCTCGAAGGTGAAGATGGCGTCCCACCCGGCCTTCTCGGCGGCCACCGCGAGATCGGCGAATTCCCGCGGGGTGCCCGCGCTGATCACGACGCCGCTCTTCAGTTTCGTCATGACCCGCACCTTCCCACGCACCACCGACAGCCGGCAGAACCAAGGACCTCAATCAGGCAGCACCGGCATCTCGATGCTCTGCCGGCGCCCCATCAGCACGGCCCGGGTGACGGCGGCCGAGCCGAATCGGTCCCGCACGCTGTCCAGTGCGGAGTCGAGGGCCTTCGGGTCGCGTTCGTCGAACGGCAGCTCCAGCTGCAGCGAACTCTCGTCGTCCAGGTTCCCGACCGCGATGCCGACCAGCGTCAGTCCCTGCTTCTCGATCATCGGCATCGCCGTAGCGACCAGTCCGCGAACCGTGCCGAGAATGACGTCGGTCTGCGAGGTGGCGCGCAGCAGCGTGCGCGACCGGGAGACCCGGGAGAAGTCGTCGAAGCGCAGGCGCAGCATGACGGTGCGTCCGGTGCGGTCCGCGTCCCGCATCCGCCGGGTGACCCGGTCGACCAGCCCGACGATCACCGCGTCGATGTCCGAGGGCAGATGCCGGGAACGACCCATGGCGTGCTGCGAACCGATGGACCGCCGCCGGTGGCCGACCCGGACCGAACGCGGATCGCGGTTGTGAGCCAGCGCGTTCAGGTGCCGGCCGGACGCCGGACCCAGGATCGAGACCAACCCGGCCTCGCCCATGGCGGCGACCTGGCCGACGGTGTAGATGCCGATGTCGTGCAACTTCTCGGTGCTCTTCGGCCCGACCCCCCACAGCCGCTGGACCGGTAAGGGATGCAGAAAGTCGAGTTCGGTACCCGGCGGCACCACCAGCAGGCCGTCCGGTTTGGCCACCGCGCTGGCCACCTTCGCCAGGAACTTCGTCCCGGCCACCCCGACGGTGATCCGCAACCCGACCTTGGCCAGCACCTCGGCGCGGAGCCGCGCCGCGATCTCCGGCGGGCTTCCCGAGACCCGGCGCAACCCACCGACGTCCAGGAAGGCCTCGTCGATCGACACGCCCCTCCACCAGCGGGGTGGTGCTGCGGAAGACCTCGAAGACGTCCTTGCTCGCCTTGGTATAGGCCGACATCCGCGGCTCCACCACGATCGCATCGGGGCACAGGCCGAGCGCCCGCTTGCCGCCCATCGCGCCGCGCACACCGCGGGCCTTGGCCTCATAACTGCACGCCAACACCACCCCGCCGCCGACGATGACGGGCTTGCCGCGCAGCCTGGGGTTGTCACGCTGCTCGACAGAAGCAAAGAACGCATCCAGGTCGGCGTGCAGGATCGACGCATCGCTCCTGGCTGCCATCCTCACGAACATATGTTCGCATCAGACGGCTCGAAATGCGAGCCTTCGACGCGTCAGGAGTGTCAGGCCTGTTCTCCGCGGTAGGTGCCGACGCTCCAGGCGTTGCCCTCGGGATCGGTGAACGCGAACTCGCGGCTGCCATAATCGGTCTCGTTCAGCGGTCGCAGCACCGTCCAGCCGGCCGCTGTCACCCGCTCGGCGAGGCCGTCCACGTCTGCCGTGGACAAGTAGATGGTGGAGTGTCCCGGGCCGCCGGTCTCGCCGGACCACCGTTCGCCCTTGGGCTCCGAGCCGAACATGATCCCGCCGCCGTCCGGCCACAGCAGCTCGGCGTGCGAGATCGGCCGGTCCGGGTCACCGCGGTGCACGACGGACTCGGTGAAGCCGACGACGTCGACGAGATACCGCGCGGCCGCTTCTGCATCGCGGTAGGAAAGGGTCGGCCAGACGCCGGGATTCGTGGTCGAGGTTTTCGGTGTGGATGTCGTCATGGGAACAGCATGCCCATCATCGACTCTTCGGTCTTGGAGAAATGTGATCTCAGGACGCCGGCGATTCCGCGGCGATCCATTCGGTCGGGGTGCAGTCGGCGAATTCCCGCCATTCGGCGCACAGGTGCGATTGGTCGGCGTACCCGCAGTCCGCCGCGACGCCGGCCAGGGCGTGCCCGCTCGCACCGATCATCCTGCGGGACCGCTGGAAACGGCTCACCCGCGCCAGATCCTTGGCGGTGAGCCCGGTCTCGGCCCGGAGCCTCGTCGTCAGATGGCGCCTGGACCAACCGATCTCGCGGGCCACCTCGCCGATCCGGCATTGCCCGCCCGACCCGACGATCAGTTGCCACGCCCGCCCCAGCTCGGCCGGCATCGCGGGCGGAGGTCGATCGCGCAGCCGACGGTCGAGCCAGCCTCCGACCAGCTCGACCGCGGAGGCGGCGTCCACCGGCTCGGCCAACCGCTCCCGGACCTCCCATGAGCCGCGCACGAGGTCGCCGAGTTCGAGCACCTCGCCGGTGAGCTCGCTGGCAGCGACGCCGAAGAGCGATCGGGCGGCGAACGGATGGACCTCGAGTTGGATGCCGCGTTGGCAGCCCGACCCGTCGAGGACGGCGGGTGGCGGGAGCAGCACCGGGCGGGTGTGCAGGCCGCCGACGGGCACGGCGAACTCGCCGGTCCGCCTCGGCACGCCGAACGGGATCTCGATCGGCAACGGCCCGGAGAGCGAGAAGACAAGGGTCAGGTACGGACTCGGCAGTCCGCGATGCACTCCGGCCATCGGCGGCGTCCGGTAGCCGATCATCCGGGGCACCGCCGGCGCGAGCCGCGGCGATCTGGGCAGCACCGCGAGGCTGCCGTGATCGGAGTGCTCGGCGACCGACATGAATCCACGCTAACCGTGCCGCGTCGGACATGCAGGCAACTACTAGTCTGCTGATGACGTTCCGGGAACTGCCGAAGCCGCTGTGCAGTGAAAGGACGGACTGGATGGCCACCGAATCACCGTCGTTGTTCTCGCCCGGGTCCTGGTCCGAGGGGAGCCGGATCGCCGCCGTCCTGCGGAAAGAGACCGTCGGCGGCGCGTTGCTGCTGCTGGCCACCGTCATTGCGATGGTCTGGGCGAACTCGCCGTGGTCCGACAGCTACTTTCAGCTGCTCGACACCGAGGTCGGGCCGGCCGCACTGCACCTGAACCTGACACTGGCGACCTGGGCGGCCGACGGCCTGCTGGCGATCTTCTTCTTCGTCGCGGGTCTCGAGCTCAAGCGCGAGTTCGTCGCCGGCGACCTGCGGGACCCGAAACGTGCTGCGGTGCCGGTCGCTGCGGCGATCGGCGGGATGATCGTGCCGGCGATCGCCTACCTGCTGATCGCGGGCGGCACCGGCCCCAAGGGATGGGCGATCCCAACGGCGACCGACATCGCCTTCGCCCTCGCGGTCCTTGCGGTGATCTCCACCCACCTGCCGAGCTCGTTGCGCACCTTCCTGCTCACCCTGGCCGTGGTGGACGATCTGCTGGCGATCACCGTCATCGCCCTGTTCTATTCCAAGGACCTGCACCTGCAGTGGATGTTGCTGGCGCTGCTGCCTCTTGCCGTCTTCGCGGTCCTGGTGCAGCGCGGCATCAGTCACTGGTATCTGTTGCTGCCATTGGCGTTTGCCACCTGGGCGTTGGTCCATGCATCCGGGATCCACGCCACCGTCGCAGGAGTGCTGCTCGGCTTCATGGTGCCGGTGCGACCACGCAAGGGCGCCGATCCGAAAGCACCCGGACTGGCGGAGCATTTCGAGCATCTCGTCCGGCCGGTGTCGGCAGGCTTCGCCGTCCCGGTTTTCGCGTTCTTCTCCGCGGGGGTGATGCTCGGCGGGATGGCCGGACTGAAGTCCGCGCTGACCGATCCGATCGCCATCGGCATCATCGTCGGGCTGGTGGTCGGGAAGCCGATCGGCATCCTGATCGCCACCTTCATCACCGCCAAGGCAACCCGACAGCCGCTGCAGAAGGGGCTCACCTGGCCCGATGTCACCGGGGTGGCGATCCTCGGTGGCATCGGTTTCACCGTGTCCTTGCTGATCGGCGAACTCGCCTTCGGTGGCAATTCCGAGGCGGACGATCACGTCAAGATCGCCGTCCTGCTCGGGTCGGTCCTCGCCGCGGTGATCGCGGCAGTGCTCCTGCGGATCCGCAACAAGCACTACCGCCAGTTGTGGGAAGAGGAGAACCGGGACGAGGACCACGACGGGATACCCGACATCTATCAGCGCGAGTAGTTTGCCCTTCCACCACCACACCTGCCTGCATCCGCACACCGCGACCGGAGCCGCCAGTGACGCCGTCCCGCCAAGCCCTCATCCGCCGGCCGTCGCCGCGCCTGGCCGACGGACTGGTCACCCACATCGACCGGGTGGGGCCGGATGTGGGCTTGGCCCAGCAGCAATGGACCGGCTACGTCAGCGCCCTGGCCGATGCCGGCTGGGCAACGATCGAGGTGTCGGCCGCCGACGACTGCCCGGACGGGGTGTTCGTCGAGGACACGGTGGTGATGGTCGGCGACACCGCGGTGATCACCAACCCGGGCGCGGACGAGCGCAAACCCGAGATCGACGGCACCACAGCTACTCTGACCCAACTCGGATACCGGGTCAGCAAGATCAGCATCGGCGCGCTGGACGGTGGTGACGTGCTGAAGGTGGGCACGACGATCTATGTCGGCCGCACGCTACGGACGAACGCCGCCGGTATCGCCGCCTTCCGCCGGATCTGCGAGCCGCTCGGTTACACCGTGATCGCGGTGCCGGTGACCAAGGTGCTGCACCTGAAATCCGCAGTCACCGCGCTGCCGGACGGCACCGTCATCGGGCATTCACCGTTGGTCGACGACCCGGCATTCTGGCCACATTTCCGGCCGATGCCCGAGGAAGCCGGCTCCCACGTCGTCGATCTCGGCGACGGTCGGCTGCTGATGGCGGCGTCCGCACCCCGATCCGCGGAACTCATCGCCGATTTCGGCTACACCCCGCTCCCAGTTGACATCTCGGAGTTCGAGAAGCTGGAGGGCTGCGTCACCTGCCTGTCGGTGCGGCTGCGGGTTGCACCCGGATCCCGCTGACCACCGGCCCTGCATCAACGCCGAGCCGAACGGCTTCATCCGCCCAACGAATCCTGAACACGGAGCGAAATCCCTCCCACCCGGCCAGGTCCACCCTGGCAGCGGCGGCCATGGGGGTGCAAGATCGGCAGGAGCGCAGAACGGCGGCCAGGGCGTCCCCGTCCCGCTGCCCGTCACCGAAGTTTCCGATCAGCGTCGAGAGGACTGTCGTGAAGAAGATCATCAACGATCCGACCACCGTGACAACGGAGGCCCTACAGGGGATGGCGGAGGCACACGCCGACCTGATCACCGTGCAGCTGGACCCGGCGTACATCGCCAGGGCCGACGCACCGATCGAGGGCAAGGTCGCGATCGTCTCCGGCGGCGGCAGTGGGCACGAGCCGCTGCACGGCGGATTCGTCGGCGAGGGCATGCTGGCGGCGGCCGTTCCCGGACCGGTGTTCACCTCACCCACCCCCGACCAGGTGATCGCCGCGACCCAAGCCGTGAGCGGCGGCGCCGGCGTCCTGCTGATCGTGAAGAACTACACCGGTGATGTGTTGAACTTCGAGACCGCGGCCGAGCTCGCCGAGGCGGAGGGCATCGAAGTCAAGACGGTGGTGATCGCCGACGACGTTGCTGTCAAGGACTCGACCTGGACCGCGGGCCGGCGCGGTGTCGGCGGAACGGTGTTGGTCGAGAAGATCGCCGGCGGCGCGGCCGCCCGGGGCGACGACCTGGCCGCGGTCACCGCGGTCGCCGAGCGGGTCAGCTCCCAGGTCCGGTCGATGGGTATGGCGCTGACCCCGTGCACGGTGCCGCACTCGGGCGAGCCGTCGTTCACGCTGGCCGACGACGAGATGGAGATGGGTGTCGGGATCCACGGCGAGCCCGGCCGGGAACGGGTGAAGTTGACCTCCGCCGACGAGATCGTCGCCACGCTGCTGGGTTCCATCGTCGAGGATCTGCCGTTCTCCTCCGGCGACAACACCCTGCTGTTCGTCAACGGCATGGGGGGCACTCCGTCGATCGAGCTGTACCTCGCCTACCATTCCGCGCGGAAGTACCTGGCCGAGCGGGGTATCGAGGTGACCCGGTCGTTGGTCGGCAACTACATCACCTCGCTGGAGATGCAAGGCATGTCGATCACCCTGCTGAAACTGGACGACGAGATGACCGAGCTCTGGGATGCCCCGGTGCACACGGTCGCGCTGCGTTGGGGCGTGTGACTCGATGACCTGCGATGCCGCCGGCACCGTGGCCGCGATCCGGGCGGTCGCCGCAACAGTCGCCGAACACAAGGTGGAGCTGACCCACCTCGACCGGGACATCGGTGACGGCGACCACGGGGAGAACTTGGCGCGCGGGTTCTCCGCGGTGTTGACCAAACTCGATGCCCTGGATGCGGACGCGGCGCCGGCGACACCCGGCGCGGTGCTCAAAATCGTTGCCACCACGCTGATCTCCACGGTCGGCGGGGCTGCGGGTCCACTGTTCGGTACCGCGTTCCTGCGGGCGTCGACGTCGTTGGGTACTGCGGAGACAGTCGATGCGGCGGCATTGGTGACGGCACTCACCGCGGCCCGGGACGGCGTGGTGGCCCGAGGCAAGGCCGAATCCGGGGACAAGACCATGGTGGACGCGCTGACCCCGGCGGTGACGGCTGCGAAGGCCGCCGCCGAGGGGGGCGGCGATGTGGCGGCCGTGCTGACCGCGGCCGCGGATGCCGCGACGGCCGGGGCCGCGGCCACCATCCCCTTGCAGGCCCGCAAGGGGCGGGCGAGCTATCTGGGGGAGCGGTCGATCGGGCATCCGGATCCCGGGGCGACCAGCACCGGATATCTCCTGCAGGCCCTCGCCTCCGCGGCGAGCGCCTGATCACCTGCTGCGAAAGGGTAACCACGTGAGCGTTGGCCTTGTCCTGGTGTCGCACAGTCGAGAGTTGGCCCAGGGCTTGGCGGACGTCGCCGGCCAGATGGCCCCGTCGGTGACGATCGCCCCCGCGGGCGGTCTGGAGGACGGGGCCATCGGCACGTCGTTCGACCTGATCACGGCCGCCATCGAGAAGGCCGATTCGGGCGACGGCGCCGTGCTGCTGTACGACCTGGGCAGCGGGTACCTGACGGCGGAGACCGCGGTGGAGTTCCTCGAGTCGGAGCAGGCCGAGCGGGTGGTGATCGTTGATGCCCCGTTCGTGCTGGGCGCGGTCTCGGCGTCGATCGCCGCGCACGTCGGCGGCGATCTCCGGGCGGTCATCGCGGCGGCGTTGGAGTCCCGAAATGCCAACGGGCCAGGCGGGATCCGGACCCTGGACGACTGATCGGCAGCAGGGGCGGCCAACACGTCACCGAGATCAGTGGTCGCCGAACAGTTGTCGCCGGACGGTCTGCAGCCCGACCTCGATCGCGCCGTGCAGCACACCGTTGTCGTGCACGGTCGACAGCACGATCTGCGGGCGGACGAAGCTGGCCTGGCGCATCTGCGCGACCACTTTCTCCAGCAACCGACTGCCGCCGGCCAGGGCGACCGGTCCACCCAGCACCAGCAGACCGGGATCGAGCAGCGTGGTGATCGCGGTGGCGCCCAGGGCGATCCCGTCGGCGAGTTCGGACAGGAACGCCTCGCCGCGTTCGCCGGACGTCAGCGCGGCCGTGACGATCGCGGCCGGCTCAGCCGCGCGGATGCCGTGCCTGCGGGCCAACACCCGCATCCCCTGGCCGCCGACCAGCTGCTGGAAGCCACCGGGGGCGCCGCGATCGACCCGCGGGTGATCGACACCGGGCACCGGGAGGTAGCCGATCTCACCGGCGCCACCGTGCGCGCCGGTGCGCACCGCGCCGTCCAGCACGATGCCGAGCCCGACGCCGCGATCGAGCCAGAGCAGCGCATAGTCCGTACGGTCCTTCGCCGCCCCGAGCAGGCCCTCGGCGACCGCGGCCAGGTTGACGTCGTTGCCCTGGCTGACCGGGATGCCGAGGGTCTCGGTCATCAGGCTGGTCAGACCCGGTGTCTCCCAGCCCTTGATGTGCCGGGCGTGCCGCAGATGTCCGGTGACCGGATCGATCACACCCGGGGTTGCCACCACCACCCGGTGCACGCAGGACCGCGGCAGACCCGCCTCGGCGAGCACACCGTCGACGGCTGCGGTCATCTCGTCGACCGGCGCAGACTCCCTGCGTTGCGGAACCTCCACCGCGTGAGTGGCGATCACCTCGCCGGTCAGCGTTGCCAGGCCGGCAACGCTGAGATGTTGTTCGACATGCACCCCGATCACATACGCCGCCCGCGGATTGACCGCGTAGATCCGCGCGTTCGGGCCGGGGCCGCCCTCGACCACCCCGGTGGTCGTGACAAGGCCGCGCTGATCGAGCCGGGTCAGCAACGAGGACACCGTCGGCTTGGACAGTCCGGTGTGCTCGCCGATCCGGCCGCGGGTCATCGGCCCCGATTCCAGCAGCAGTTCGAGGACGACGTTGTCGTTGATCTCGCGCAGCAATCGGGGGGAGTCGGCGCTGCGTTGCGCAGCGCGCCCGGGATCCATGCTCATGATTGTGACGGGTCCGCCAAGCCGAGCGCCGCCAGCACCGCTCCGGCATTCGCCATCGTCGCCCCGTGACTGGCGATGGCCGGGGCCATCGCGGTGTCAATACCGGCGTTGCCCATCTCGATCAGCACCGCAGACGGCCGGAGCCGGCGAATGTCGTCGGCCGCGCCGGTCATCCATGGATGCTGATGTCGGTCCCGGGTGAGTACGAGAACCGTTCCGGCCGAACTGATGTCGTCAGCGGGCAGCGGATCACCGGAACGAACGGCGATCTCTCGCACGGCGTCGTCGGCGGCCGCGGCCAGACCCCAGGGGATGGTGCCGACAGCCAGATTGGTGGCCTCGTCGCACCGCACCACCAGGACGGGGTGGACGGCGGCGGGCAGCGGACCGGCGATCTCCAGTGCGGCAGCGGCCACCCGGGTTGCCGCGTCGGTCACGGTGGTCCGTCCGCCCGGCAGCGAGGACGCGACGGACAGCGTGCGCACCCTGCTCGCCGCATCGCGGAGCCGGTCGATGTCCAGATCGCCGCGGTGCACCGCTGCGACGATGGCGTCCCGGGTCTCGTCGAGCATCTGCTCACCGGCGTCCTCGCCGCCCAGGCACAGCAGGTCGGCACCGGCCGCCAGGGCCAGCACCGCACCGCCCGCCACCCCGTAGGTGCGGCGGATGGCACCCATCTCCAGTGCGTCGGTCACCACCACACCGGTGAAACCCATTTCCCCGCGGAGGATGTCGGTGAGCCAGCGATGCGAGATGCTGGCCGGGAGTTCGTCCACCGCGGGCGCGATGAGATGGCCGGCCATCACGGCGTGGACGCCCTGCCCGATGGCCGCCCGGAACGGCGGCAACGCAACGGCCTCCAGGCCGGGGCGGTCGGCGGTGACGACGGCGACCGACACGTGGGTGTCGACGGCGGTGTCGCCGTGCCCAGGGAAGTGCTTGACGCAGGCATGGGTGCCGGTCGCCTGGTGGCCGGCGATGAACGCCGCGGTATGCCGGGCGACCAGTTGCGGATCGTCGCCGAACGCCCGGGTGCCGATCACCGGGTTGCCCGGGTCGACGGCGACGTCGGCACTGGGTGCGAAGTTCAGCGTGATGCCCAGATCGGCGAGCAGATCGCCGACCTGGTAGCCGATCTCCTCGGTCAGCGAGATGTCGTCGGCTCGGCCGAGAGCCGCGGCGCCTGGGAACCGGGAGCCGGTGGCCGCATCCAGTCGGGTGACGTCCCCTGCTTCCTCGTCGATGGCGATCACGATGTCGGCGCGAGCGTCGCGAAGTGCGGTGGTCAGTGCGAGCACCTGCTCCGACGTGCCGATGTTGCGGGAGAACAGGCATACCCCGCCGAGCGAGCCGGATACCCTACGCAGCAGCCACTCCGGCGCGGTCACCCCGTCGAAGCACGGCATCAGCACCCCGTCGGCCAGCGCGCTGACCTCCTCGACATCCGCGTCCGGGCCTGGTGTCCCGACGTCCAGCACGGTCGGTGTCATCCCTTCACCGCCCCGGCGGTCAGTCCGGTGGCCACCTTGCGTTGGATGAGCGCGAACATGATCACGATCGGCAGCGCGACCAGGGTGGACGCCGCCATCAGCGCGCCCCAGTCGACGCCCTTGGTGGTGATGAAGGTGTCGAGCCAGACCGTGACGGTCTGCTTGGTGTTCTGCTTGAGCAGGACGTAGGCGAACAGGTACTCGTTCCAGGCCTGGATCACCGCGAACAGCGCAGTGGCGACCAGGCCGGGGGCGGCCAGCGGCAGGATGATCCGGCGGAAGGCCTGTCCCCGCGTGCAGCCGTCGACCATCGCTGCCTCTTCGAGATCGATCGGCACCGCCGCGATGAACCCGCGGAGCATCCAGACGGTGAAGGGCAGCACGAAGGACAGATAGGCCAGGGTCAGTCCGACGGCCGTATCGGTGAGGTTGGCCTGGTTCAACATCAGGTACATCGGGATGATCAGGGCCTCGATCGGCACCATCTGGATCGCGATCACCAGGATCACCAGCGAGGTGCGCCCGGAAAAGTTCATCCTGGCCAACGCCACAGCGGCGAGAAAGCCGATGGCCAGCGCGATCAGCGCGGTCGCCGTGACGACCATCAGGCTGTTGCCCAGGCTGGTCAGGAACCGCGGCTGGTCCAGGGCGCGACTGTAGGAGTCGAAGGTGAACGGACTGGGGAACCATTGCGGTTCGACCCGTCGCAGGTTCACCCCGGTCTTGAACGAGCTCGCGACCATCCAGTAGACCGGGAACACCATGACTGCCGCGATCGCCAGCCCGACGATGTTCCACAGGGTCCGGGTCACCGGCCGGCGGTAGTTCCGGTGGCGACGCGGGCGCACCTGGCCTCTCGGCGTCGCACCGTCCGGCGGCGAATCCTGTTGCCCGGCGTGGGCATCCGTCCGTGATCCGACCATCGTCATCGCTTTCCGTCCTCGGTGACTGAGCGCAGGACGTGGCGAACGGCCAGCGCGGACATGGCACCGAGCAACACCACGCTGATCAACGCGATGGCGGCACCGAGCCCGAAGTTCTTGTTGGAGAAGGACTCCACGTACGACCAGATGCCGATCGTGTAGTAGGAGTCCTTGTTGGCGCCGATGTCGCGCAACAGCCAGATCTGCGCGAACACCCGGTAGTCCCAGATGATCGACAGCGTGGCGATGATCATCAGGGTCGGCTTGATCGCCGGAAATGTGACGGCGGTGAACACCTTGAAGGCTCCCGCACCGTCCAGCCGGGCGGCCTCGATGTGGTCGTTCGACACGGCGGTCAGCGCAGCGTGCAGGCTGATCACCACGAACGGCAGCGCACCCCAGACGACGATGGCGGTGATCACCATCCAGCCGGTGAGCGGTTCGGCGAACCAGTTGAAACTGCGGGTCGGCAGCACGCCGATCTTGTTGAGGGCATAGTTGAGCACCCCGAACCGCTGGTCGATCAGCCACCGCCAGATCGGCATCGCGATGATCGGCGGCATCGCCCACACCAGGATCATCGACAGCAACATGGTGACCCGCACCCAGGGGCTGACCTTGAGCAGCAGGTGCGCCAGCAGCAGGCCGAGCACCAGGGTGATCGTCACCGCCACCGCGACGAATTGCACGGTGATCCAGAGCGACGACCAGAACTGTGCCGAGCCGAGCACCTCGGTGTAGTTCGCCAGGCCGACCCACTCGGTCGGTCGGCCGCCGAGGATCTGGTCGAGACCGTAGTCCTGCAGCGACACGATGATCAGCCGGACGAGCGGGATCATCAGCACCAGGCCGAGCACCACGATCAGCGGCGCGACCATCAGGTACGGCGCGAACGAGCGCCGCCGCGGTGGAGCGGCCGGTGGTCGCTGCAGCTGCTGCGCCGGCGCGCTGTCCGGTGCGATGGAGGCCATCTCCTCTGTCCTTCCTGGTCACGTCATTGCGGTCGAGCGTCGGAACTGCCGGTGCACGAACAGGTGTCGGGCCGCGGACCGGCCCGGAACTCCGTTCGAGTTCCGGGCCGGCCGTCGCGCCACGATCAGCTGTTGAGCAGCTCGGTGACCTGCGCGTTCGCCTCGGCGGTTGCCTCGTCGATCGTTGCCGATCCGGTGAGGATCTTGTCGAACATGTTCTGCAGCACGTTCCCGTCCTCGATCTTCGTCCAGTTCTTCGAGTTCGGGATGAACCGACCGGTGGAGGCGGCCTTGATCACGACCGCCGACGTCTCGTCGCCGGCCTTCGGCTCGAAGCTGGTCGAGTTCGCGATGTATCCCTTGCCGGCCAACACTTCCTGGTACTTCTGCCCGGTCAGCATGGCGGTGTAGGCGGTGGCCAGCTCGGCGTTCGGGGTCTTGGCGTTGATCGCGATGTCCGACCCGCCGAGGAATTGCGGCAGCACCGTGCCGGGCTTCGACCCCGGTACCACGAAGATCTTCACCTTGTCCTTGAGCTCGGGGTTGCCGGTCTCCGGGTCAGAGACGACGGCGGGCTTCCAGGACGCGTCGATGAACATCGCCGCCTGGTCCTGGGCCATCACCAGTGCATCGTCGGCCTCGTTCTGGCCGTCGCCGCCCCGCGAGGTTGCGGCGACCAGGTCCTTGAGTCGCTGCAGACCCGCCTTGGCCTCCGGTGAATCCAGGGTGCCGGTCCAGGTGCCGTCGGCAGCCTGAGTGGCGATGTCGCCGCCCGCGTCCCAGATGAACGAGATGCCCTCGTACCAGTACTGACTGGGGTAGTACAGACCGGAGAACGAGCCGTCGTCGCCGTGAGCTTCCAGCAGCTTGACGCCGGCCGCCTGCATCTCGTCGAGGCTGTTGAACGGCGGGTTGGCGCCCGCCTGTTCGGCCAGATCGGTACGGTAGATACCGACCCGCACACCGGCGTAGTACGGCACCGCCACCAGCTTGGCGTCGTACGTCGAGGATTCCTCCAGGCCGCCGAGCCAGGTGTCGGAGTTCTCGAAGTCGGCCTTGTCCAGCTCCATCAGGGCGCCGGAGCCGGCGAACTGGGCCACCTGGGTGTTGCCCAGTTCCAGCACGTCCGGGGCGCCGTCGGAGGCGTCGGCCAGCCCGGTGGTGACCTTCGTGGTGTATTCACCCCAGGTCTGCTCCTGCAGATCCACGGTGACACCCGGGTGCGCGGCCTCGAATTCGGCGTTCAGCGCGGTGATGTCGATGTCCTTGAGGGTGTCACCCTGCAGCCAGACCCGCAGTGTCGCCGGCTCGCCCGACGCGGAGGTCGCTGCGGCGGACGAGGAGCCGCTGGTGCCGGCCTCCGGTGCCGCGGTCGACCCGGACGCACATGCGCCAGCCGACAGCAGCGCGGCGGCAGTGACGGCTGCGGCCGCGATCTTCAGCGCGGGGCGCGCTGCTCTCATGAAGTCCTCCTGGAGGGGGTTCCGGTCGGTGCTCCGGAATGGTTAGGGAAGTTTCCCTATCTAATGCGTTGACCCGGGGGGAGTCAAGCCGATGGGTGTCACGAACCGGTGACGGACATCCTGGACCGATTCAGTGGGATCCGAATTCCTGCAGTGAGATCCAGCCACTGGAAACACATCCCGTGACATCGGGCCGACCGCCCCGGCGACCGGCGCATCGCTGTCGATGAGTTCAGCGCCCATCCGACGTCAACACTGCCATGATGACCAACACTGCCCTGCTGACCAACACCCTGGAACTCGCCGAGGTCGATCTCGCGTACGACGTCCGCGGTCCGCTGCCGACGGCCGATGGCCGCCCGGTCCTGCTGATGATCGGACAGCCCATGGACGCCAATGGTTTCACCACCCTGGCGTCGTTCTTCCCCGATCGCACCGTGGTCACCTACGATCCGCGTGGCCTCGGTCGGAGCACGCGCAAGGACGGCCGCACCGACAACACCCCGCAGGACCAGGCCCGGGACGTGCACTCCCTCATCGAGGCTCTCGGCACCGGTGCGGTCGACATGTTCGCGAGCAGCGGCGGGGCGGTGACGGCATTGGAGCTGGTGGCGACGTTTCCGGACGACATCGCGACGCTGGTCGCGCACGAGCCGCCGGTGATGACTGCGTTGCCCGATGCTGCGGCTGCCCTCCGCGCGCAGACCGCGACCCAGGACGTCTACCGGGCAAAGGGGTGGGGTGCCGGGATGGCGAACTTCATCGCGATGACGTCCTGGCAGGGTGAGTACACCGACGACTACTTCGCCCAGCCGCCGGCGGATCCCGCGATGTTCGGCATGCCGACCGAGGACGACGGTTCGCGGGACGACCCACTGCTGTCCGACTCGTCGTCGGCGGTCACCGCCTTCCGACCGGACGTGCAAGCCCTACTGGCGGCACCGACCAGGGTGGTCCTCGCCGTCGGCGAGGAATCGATCGGCACTTTCACCGGACGCACCGCGGTGGCGGTCGCCGAACAACTCGGCCAGCAGGCAACGGTCTTCCCGAGTCATCACGGCGGATTCCTGGGTGGCGAACACGGGTACGCCGGTCAACCGGAGGCTTTCGCCGACAAGCTGCGCGAGGTTCTGGACGACGATCGTCAGACGGCGTAGCCGGATTGAGGCCGGGCACCCTGGGTACCTGACACTGAGGCCGGCGGCGCGCCGGCCGTGGTGACGGTCGAAGGGAATCAACGAATCATGACCACTGGCGACGAATCGCTGGCTTCGGTGGACCAGAGTGCCGCGCTCGATGACGATGCCGCACCCGACACCGGGTTGGAGCCGGACACGGCCACCGATGCCGCGGGGGAGCAGGGCGTGGCGGGTTCCGCCGATGTCGAGCCGACCAACCAGCCGGATCAGCCGGTGGTGGTGGACGGACCGGCCGCCGAGAATGACGAGATGCGGCGCGGGACATCGGATCTGCAGTCCAGCACGGAGAAATCGGCCGAGGCCAGGGAGATCTTCAACGACCTGCAGCGCAAGGTTCTCCCGGAATCCACCGAGAACACCGCAGGCTGAACGCCGGTCGTTGACCAGAGGAATCGACCGCGGTCACCGGCTCATCGGACTGCGAGCAGCGCCGCCAGATCGACCCCGTGCTGCTCGAACCGGTCGAGGTGCGGTGGGAAACCCTGGGCGCGAACAAGTCTCCCGTCCCGGGAGGTGAAGATGTCCTCGGTCTCCACCACCGCTCCCTCGACCCGGCCGGGTAGCGCCACGATCTCCCGCACCCGCCGGGAGCCGTCCGGTTCGACACCGATCTGCACCACCAGGTCAACGCAGGACGCCACCGTCGGCACCACGAAGGCGTCGGTGACGTTCTCGCCCGCGAGCAGCGGCAACGTGCACAATTTGATCACTGCTTCGCGCGCGGAGTTGGCATGCACACTGCACATTCCGGGCAGCCCGGAGTTGAGCGCGATCAAAAGATCAAGGGATTCCTCCTGACGGACCTCGCCGACGATCATCCGGCTGGGTCGCATCCGCAGCGCCTCCTTCACCAGACGCCGCAGCCGGATCTCGCCGTGGCCCTCGAGATTCGGTTGCCGGGTCTGCATGGCGACCACGTCCGGCAGGTTGGGCCTGAGCTCGAACACCTCTTCGCAGGTGACGACCCGCTCCCTCGCCGGGATCGAATTGATCAGGGTGTTCAGCAGGGTGGTCTTCCCGGCCTGGGTCCCGCCGGCGACGATGATGTTCAGGCCGGCGGTGACCGCCGCCTCCAGGAACCGGGCGGCGTGTGCGGTGATCGTGCCGAGCGCGACCAGGTCCTCCAGTCCGTTCGCGGCCACCACGAACTTGCGGATGTTCAGACTCAGGTGTTCGCGGGTGATGTCGGGGATGACGGCGTGCAGTCGGCTGCCGTCCGGAAGCAGCGCATCGACGAACGGCGAGGACAAATCCAGCCGCCGGCCCGAGGGCTTGAGCATCCGTTCGACCAGGTCACGGACCTCCTCGGCGGACAGCACCACGGTGGTGAGTTCGGAGCGCCCGCTCCGGGCGATGAACACCCGGCCCGGCTGGTTGATCCAGATCTCCTCCACTGCGGGATCGTCCAGAAAGCGTTGCAGCGGACCGAATCCGGCCAACGAGTCGAACACATGACGCATGGCCCCGGCCCGGTCGAGGAGCGGCGGCAGCGACGAAACCGGCACCCGCTCGTCGTAGTGCGCGATCACCTCGTCGATCAGCAACCGGGTCGAGCGGTGGTCGGTCACCGGGTCGATGCCACGCCGACGGATGAGTTCGCGCACCTCGTCGTGGATGTGTTCGGTGGCGGTGGTCGCGACCATCGTCCGGGCCCCCTGGAAGTGACGGCGGTGAGGAGTTCCGGACGACCGTAACCCGGCACCCACCCAGCACGGCACGGTTCTGCACAGGAGCTGCTCTGCGGACCCGGTGCCGCGGCGACCCGTCGCCGGTTTGCCAGAATCAGCAGATGAGTGGGATCCGCACCGCACAGTGCAACGGCATCACCCTGGCGTACGAGACGTTCGGCGACCCGGATGACGTCCCGATCCTGCTGGTGATGGGCCTGGGCGCCCAGATGCTGGCCTGGCCGGACGAGTTCTGCGCGATGCTGGTCGAACGCGGGCACTACGTGATCCGATTCGACAACCGCGACATGGGCCTGTCCACCCACTTCGACGACGCCGCCAAGGCGCAGCCGGTGTCAGCATTCCTTGGCCGCCGACCGCTCTACCTGCTGACCGACATGGCCGCCGACACAGCCGATCTCATCGGTGAGCTCGGGTTGCCCAGTGTGCATGTCGTCGGCGTCTCGATGGGCGGCTGCATCAGCCAGGAACTGACCCTGGCCCGCCCGGACCTGATCCGCAGTCTGACGTCGATGTCGTCGAGCACCGCGTCCCGGCGGGTCGGCCGCCCGCGGTTCGACATCGCAGCGCGGATGATCACCGGGAAACGCGCCGCCGACCGCGCGCAGGCGATCGAGATGAGCCTTGCCACCTGGCGCCGGATCGGATCACCCGGTTACCCGCTGGACGTCGATCGCGTCCGGCGGATGGCCGGGATCGCCTACGACCGGCGTTACGACCCCAGGGGCGGGGCCCGGCAGTTCGCCGCCATCCTCGGCACCCCGGACCGCACCGCCCGGCTCCGTCAGGTCAGCGTTCCCACCCTGGTGCTGCACGGCGAGGCGGACCCGCTGATCGGGGTGTCCGGCGGCCGGGCCACCGCGGCGGCGATCCCCGGGTCTCGGCTGGTCACCTTTCCCGGCATGGGTCACGACCTCCCCGAGGCGCTCTGGTCACGCTTCGTCGAGGAGATCACCGCGGTCGTCGCCCTGGGCGAGGCGAGAAAGGTTGGCCCCGTCTAGAGCAGTGTTGCGGCGGCCACTGCGTGCTCGTCCCACCAGGCCAACTCGTCGTCGTACCCACTCAGCGCCTTCTCCCAGCCGAACTGCACCAGCGCACCGAGCAGGCTCAACGCCAACTGCCGGTCCCACCAGGGCTCGGTCTCCACCCCGGCCGAATCGAGGGACTCCCGGTAGGCGTCGATGGCCGCCTCCTTGGAGTGGGGGAGGCGCCGGCAGTTGATCGCCAGGTACCAGGCCACGTCGCTCAGCGGTGCGCCGAGACCGGGCAGCTCCCAGTCGAACAGGACAGTCCGCCCGCTGCTGTCGGTCCCCAGATTGTCCAGCTTCCAGTTCCCGTGCACGAACGTCTGCGGAGTCGACGCCAGGGCCGACACCAGGGGGGACGGATCCCAGGCCAACGGCGTGACCACCGCCGCGGCCGCGGGTGCCACTTCAGCGAGTAACGGCCAGCCACGGCCGATCAGCTGGGGCACCAGGTGCGTCGAGGAGATGGCGGCCTCGGCGAGCGAGGTCCACGGAGAAAGCTCCAGATACCGGTGCATCACCGGCACCACGTCGAACTCCTCCCCCGCCTGCCAGAAGGTTGCGTGGAACACGGCCATGTGATCGAGCAGCCGCAGGTGGGTGGCGAGCGGCAGCACGTCGTCGACCGCCGGGATGAGGTCGGGCCCGACATCGCGCATCAGTACGGCGGTCCGCTGATCCGGGGTGCCGGGATCGTCGACGGCGACGCCGATGATCGGCTGGTTGATGCAGGCCGGCAGCCGGTCGAGCAGGCCGCGGGACCACATCGCGACCACTGGGCCGGCCAGCACCCCCGACGCCCGCAGTGTCCAATCGGACTCGCGGTCCAGATACTTGACAACGCACCCGACACCGCCCACGGTGAGCCGCTCCAACCGGGCACCGGATTTGCCGGGTGCATCCTGCAACGGGCGGACGTCGGTGGCGCCGGCAAGCATGTCGGCGATCAGGGGCAGGGCGTTTGGCATCGGGATCACTCTCCACAGACGGCGGTTCCCGACCAGGAAAAGTGTCCTCCTACTCTAGGCCGATGGCCGAATTCCCCGATGACCTTTCGCTGGCATTGCATCTTGCCGACGCGGCCGACGCGGTCAGCCTGCCGAGGTTCGGCGCGGCCGACCTGACGGTGACCGCCAAGCCGGACCTGACGCCGGTGTCGGACGCCGACCTGGCGGTGGAGCGAGCCATCCGGGCGCTGATCGCCGAGCACCGTCCGAGCGACGCGATCGTGGGGGAGGAGTTCGGGTCGGCCGGTGACGAAGGCGGTCGCCGGTGGGTGCTGGACCCGATCGACGGCACCAAGAACTTCGTCCGCGGTGTGCCGGTGTGGGCCACGCTGATCGCGTTGTTCGACGGACCTGACGTCGTGGTCGGCGTTGTCTCGGCGCCGGCGCTGGTCAGGCGGTGGTGGGCGTCCGCCGGGGGCGGTGCCTACTCCCGGTTCAACGAACGGGAGCCGCAGCGACTGCGGGTCTCCGGGGTGGCCGACCTGGCAGACGCCTCGCTGTCGTATTCCGAATCGGCGGAATGGCGAGCAGTCGGGCTGAGCGACGAGTTCGATGCGTTGTGCCGGGCCTGCTGGCGAACCAGGGCCTACGGCGACTTCTACTCCTACATGCTGGTGGCCGAGGGAGCGGTGGATGCCGCGACGGAACCGGACCTGAACCTGTGGGATGTTGCCGCTTTGATCCCGATTGTCACCGAGGCCGGCGGCCGGTTGACGGCAATCGACGGTCATCCATCCGGCGGCACCGTGCGTAGTGCGCTGGCCACGAACGGTCTGGTGCACGATCAGGTGGTCACGCTGCTGAACGGGTGAACCAGCCTCGGCCGGGGGTCTCTGATCAAGTCAAATGTGTCGGTGCGACCCGATCGGCAAGGATTCACGGGTAGCCGTTTGGTGGTCAGATCACCAACGCATAACGACGAACCGTTTACACTCCGTCGTTGTGATTCATTTGTCGCACGTGTCCAAGTTCTACAAGGCCTCCACCAGGCCGGCCCTGGATGACGTCTCGATCGACGTCGAGAAGGGCGAGTTCGCCTTCGTCATCGGTCCGTCCGGATCGGGCAAGTCGACTTTTCTGCGCCTGTTGATCCGCGAAGACATCCCCACCTCCGGCACGGTCGAGGTCGACGGCCAGGACCTCGTGCACCTGCGTCGGTCGAAGGTTGCTGCCCACCGTCGCCGGCTCGGTTGCGTGTTCCAGGATTTCCGGTTGCTGACCAACAAGACGGTCGAACAGAACGTCGGATTCGCCCTCGAGGTGATCGGCCGGTCCCGCGCCTCGATCAAGCAGGTGGTACCCGAGGTGCTCGAGATGGTGGGCTTGGAGGGCAAGGCCAATCGGCTGCCGCACGAGCTGTCCGGTGGTGAACAGCAGCGGGTGGCGATCGCCCGCGCGTTCGCCAACCGGCCGTTGCTGCTGCTGGCGGACGAGCCGACCGGCAACCTCGACCCGGACACGAGCGCGGACATCATGCTGCTGCTCGAGCGGATCAACCGGACCGGCACCACCGTGCTGATGGCCACCCACGACAACACCATCGTCGACTCCATGCGACGCCGGGTGATCGAACTGCAACTGGGCAAAGTCGTCCGCGACGAGGCCCGTGGCGTGTACGGAGTTGGCCGCTGATGCGCGCAGGATTTGTCGTCACCGAGGTCCTGAACGGATTTCGACGAAACATCACCATGACCATCGCGATGATCCTGACCACCGCGATCTCGCTGGGGCTGCTGGGCGGCGGGCTGATCATCGCCCGGATGACCGACCAGATGCGCGACATCTATGGCGACAAGGTCGAGGTCACCATCTACCTGACGCCGGACCAGTCGGCTCTCGACCCCGACTGCCGGGCGTCACCGTGCCAGGACATCAACGAGCTGTTGCAGGCCAACGACGCGATCGAGAGCATCGACTTCGAGAGCCAGGCTGCTGCCTTCGAGCGTTACAAGGAGCAGTTCGCCGGGCAGCCCGAGTTGCTCGAGATCGGCACCCCGGAGGCGTTGTCGGCCTCGTTCCACGTCAAGCTGTACGACCCGCAGAACTACCGGATCATCGCCGAACAGTTCGACGGCCAGCCAGGCGTGCAGTCGGTCGCCGACCAGAGCGCGTTCCTGGACCGATTGTTCAGTCTGCTCAACGGCATTCGGAACGCCACCATCATCGTCGCGTTGATCCAGGCGTTGGCGGCGCTGCTGCTGATCTCCAACATGGTGCAGGTCGCCGCTTACACGCGTCGCACCGAGACGCAGATCATGCGGCTGGTCGGGGCGTCCCGTTGGCGAACGCAGCTGCCGTTCATGCTGGAGGCGGTGATCGCCGGCGTGGTCGGCGCCGCGCTGGCCATCGGTGGCCTGATCGCGGCGAAGTTCCTGTTCGTCGACCAGGCTTTGGGGCCGGTGATCAGATCCGGGATCCTGCCGGAGATCGACGGCGCCACGCTGGTCTGGGTGTCGCCGATCCTGCTGGCCATCGGTGCCGGACTGGCCGCGGTGTCGGCCTACGTGACCCTCCGGCTCTACGTCAGGTTGTAGCCGGCCGATCGGCAGCATCGGGAGAAACCGGCTAGCCCGACCAATTACTCTGCAAGGGCCATGGCTACCAACACCGCACCCACCCGAGCGACCCGCAGCAGCAACCGACCAGCGGGCCGGCAGATCATCGCGTCCAACCGCAAGGCGCGTCACGACTACTCGATCCTGGACACCTACGAGGCCGGCATCTCGCTGACCGGTACCGAGGTCAAGTCGTTGCGGGCCGGGCGTGCGTCCCTGGTCGACGGGTTCGCCACGGTCAGCGATGACGAGCTGTGGTTGCGGAATGTGCACATCGCCGAGTACGCCGAAGGCACCTGGACCAACCACGCACCCCGCCGGGCCCGCAAGCTGCTGATGCACCGGCTGGAGATCGACCGGATCGCCGGCCGCCTCCGGGAGGGCGGCCTGGCGTTGGTGCCGCTGTCCCTGTACTTCACCGACGGCCGGGTCAAGGTCGAACTGGGCCTGGCCAGGGGCAAGAAGGAATACGACAAGCGGCAGACGATGGCCAAGCGGGACGCCGACCGGGAAATCGAACGGTATGCCGGGCGCCGGTCGAAGGGTATGACGGACTGAGCCCCACCGGTCCGCGAGATCCGGCGTGCAACCGAACCTCGAGCCGTCGACGTCCTTTCCGCATGAGAATCCGGGGGCTGTTGGCATTCGTCGTGGTGGTTGGGGCAGCGGTCACCGGTTGCGGTACCACCGTGGTCGCCGGAACCGGCGGACCCGGCGGAACGGGCGGGATCACCTCGGGGAGTGGGCCGACCAGCCCCGTCGTCGAGATACCGGATTGCCCGGGCTCGCTCGGCACCGGCTCACTTGGCACACGGGTCCCGGCCGATGACGCGGCGCCGTCCACCCCGGTCGGCTCGCCGCTGATCACGATCACCCAGGGCACCAACTCCTGGGTCGCCAGTCCGTACACCCAGCCCTACGACATCGCCATCTACCCGGACGGCACGGCCATCCGCACCGAGGAGCCGGGCACCACGGCCGACCCGCTGCCGGAACTGACCATCGGCCTGCTCGACTCCTGCCTGGTCACCCGGGCGGTGGCCGAGTTCGGCGTCCTCGCGCAGGCCGACCTCGGTGACCCGGCGATCACCGATCAGGGCATCACCAGCGTGACCGTGCACGACTCCGCGGGCGACGTGGACATCGACGTCTACGCCCTCGGCATCGGCGACGAGTACGTGACCGGCGGTCAGCGGGACTCCCGGGATCAGTTGACCGCCTTGATCGGCGAACTACGCGACGGGATGACCCGGACGGCGACGTGGGTGCCGGACCGGATCCGGGTGAGCCTGCTCGGCAATCCCACCGATCCGGACAGCATCGCCACCTGGCCGCTGCCCGGTTCGATCAAAGACGCCGTCAACGGGTCGCAGCGGGTGCCGTGCGAGGTCTTCGACGGCGCGGACGCCGCGGCCATCGTCACCGAGCTCGGCCGCCGGCCGGCCGGTTCGAGCTGGACCGACGGCACGGACACGGTGGTGCTGGCGATCGGCGGGCTGGTGCCCGGTCAGGGGTGCTTCCAGTCGTGAGTCCGGAATCCGGGCGCGACCCGGGGCCGGGAACACGTATCATGGTGGAGCTGTTCTTCCCTTCGGGGGTGATCGGTCTCGACAGCGTTCGTCGAGTGAGGTGAAGCGGGCCGAGGAAGGCAACGATGATCTCGTAAACCATCCGTTGCAAAAAAATCAAGTGCCGAGTCAAATCGCACTGAGTTCGCCCTCGCCGCCTGAGCGAGTAAGGACTCCGTCAGGCCGGGTGCTCCTCCGACCCGGATCCTGGCGCCAGCTAGGAGGATTACCGAAGGTTTCCGGTCGCGGGATCCTGAGGGACAACAAACAGCGACTGGGCCCGTCACACCAGCTTGTTCGCGTGACCGGTGGGGCCGAGTAGAGGCATAGCGAGCTGCGCCCGGAGAAGCCCTCACGAAGCAACGTTGGACGCGGGTTCAATTCCCGCCACCTCCACGGAGCATCGTGGTTGCACCGAGAACGGCCCCGCAACGGTGAGCAATCACCGCTGCGGGGCCGTTTTCCGTTTCACCTTTCCCATGGCCGCGCTGCGCAGCCCGCGGGATCGACCGTCTGAGCGCCGGCCGGTGCTACTGAGCACCCGCCCGGGACGCTGCTCAGTGGCAGCTCGGGATGCTCAGACAGCCAGCAAGGGTCACCGGGACGTTGCTCAGTGGCAGCTCGGGATGCTCGGACGCCAGCAAGGGTGACGGGGACGTTGCTCAGTGGCACCTCGGGATGATCGGACAGCCAGCAAGGGTGACCGGGACGTTGCTCAGTGGCACCTGGAGTTGCCCGGACATCCTCGGCGGCCGGTCAGAGCAGCGCCGCGATCGCGGCGGCGAGCAACTCGGCGGAACCCGGCGCCATCGGCAGGAACAGCTCCGGCTCGATCAATTCCAGTTCCATCACCAGCGGCGATTCGATGGTGCCCACCAGGTCGACCCTGGCGTACAGCAGCTCGGCATCGACCCGGTCCAGCGCTGCCTGCGCCGCAGCCAGCTCGGCCGGCCCGGCCCGGTGCGGCAGGTTCTGGCCGCCGTAGCGGGTCTGCACCCGGAAGTCGCCGTCGGCCGGGATCTTGCGGATCGCGTGTGAGAAGGTCCCGCCCAGGTACAGCAGAGACCGTTCACCCTCGGCAACCGATGCTTCGAACGGCTGCACCAGCGCGTCACCGACCTCGATCAGCGCAGCCAGATGTTCCGCCGCGGCGGGATCGTCGGATGCGAACAGCCCTACCCCGCGGGCGCCGGCCGAGATCGCCGGCTTGACGATGATCCGATCCGCGCCGACCGCCGGAATCAACGCCTGCCCGCCTTGCGCGACCATGGTCACCGGGACGACAGGCACGCCCGCCGCACCAAGTTCGGCGAGGTAGCCCTTGTGCGAATTCCACCGCGCCACCGCAGACGGGTTGACCACCGGCATCGGGAGGGATTCCAGGAACCCGAGGAACTCCTCCCGGCGGGAGGTGTAGTCCCAGGTGGTGCGGATGACGGCGAGATCGGCGTCGGTCCGATCGGTGACCAGCGTCCACGGCACGGTCGAGGACCCGATGCCCAGCTCGGTCAGCGCACCGGCGAGCAGCTGGGTGTCCAGGTCTTCATGCGGCAGAGATTCGGCGGTCAGCAGCAGAACGGTCGACATTCAGGACTTCTTCTCGGGGGACGGCACGGCATCTGCCGGGGGATCCGTGGCATCGACCTTCGCCGGTTTCGTGGGCGGGGGTGGAGGTTTGCGGGTCGACTTGGACCGATTCTTGCCCTTGTCCGGGGTTCTTTTGGCCGTGTTGTCGGCGGCGGCGTCCGGGTTGGTCATCTCCTCCAGATCGCCGCGCAACCGGTCGAGCTCGCCGCGGAGGTAGTCCCGGGTGGCGACCTCGCCGATCGCTACCCGCAACGCGGCGAGTTCGCGGGCCAGGAACTCTGTGTCGGCCTTGGTCTGGGCGGCCCGGTTGCGATCCTCGTCCAGGGTGATCCGGTCGCGGTCGTCCTGTCTGTTCTGCGCCAACAGGATCAGCGGAGCGGCGTAGGCGGCCTGGGTGGAGAACGCGAGGTTGAGCAGGATGAAGGGGTAGGGATCCCACCGGTAGCTGACCGCCACCAGGTTGATGGTGATCCAGGTGATCACCAGCAGGGTCTGCCAGAACAAGAAGGTGCCGGTGCCCATGAAGCGGGCCAGGCTCTCCGAGAACCGACCGAACGTCTCCGGGTCGATGTCGATGGCGAACCGGCGGGCGCTGCGTGGTTGGTCCAGCCGTCGGCGGGGGGTGTCAGCCATCGACACCCCCACGGCCGGTCACCGAGCGGAGCGCGGCGCCGGCGGCTCCGCGCCGAGTGGCGCGTGCTGCCCCGCCGTCGGATTCGGCGTCGGTCTGTCCGGCGGGCATCCCCTCGTCCCGCCAGTTGTCGGGCAGCAGGTGATCCAGCACATCGTCGACCGTCACCGCGCCGAGCAGGTGGTCCTCGTCGTCGACGACGGGTGCGCACACCAGGTTGTAGGACGCGAAGAACCGGGTGACGTCGGTCAGCGCGGAATCCGGCGAGAGGTGCGCCATCTCGGTGTCCAGCGCGCCGGCCACCAGCTCGAACGGCGGCTCGCGGAGCAACCGCTGGGTGTGCACGCAGCCGAGATACCGCCCGGTCGGTGTGGCCTGCGGCGGGCGACAGACGAACACCATCGATGCCAGTGCGGGCGTCAGGTCGGGGGAGCGGATCCGGGCCAGCGCTTCGGCGATGGTGGCGTCCGGAGTCAGCACCACCGGTTCCGGGGTCATCAGGCCGCCCGCGGACTCCGACGAGTACTGCAGAAGCCGCCGCACCGGCGCCGATTCCTCCGGCTCCATCAGCCCGAGCAACCGCTCCTGAATACCCTCGGGCAGTTCGGCGAGCAGGTCGGCCGCGTCGTCCGGGTCCATCGCCTCCAGGATGTCGGCCGCGCGGGCCTCGTCCAGATGCGCGAGCAACTCCTGCTGGTCGTCCTCGGAGAGTTCCTGGATGACGTCGGCCAGACGGTCGTCATCCATCGCGTCGGCGACCTCGTACCGCAATCCGGGTTCCAGGTCGCGCAGGATGCCGGCCGCGTCGGCCGCACGCAGCCGTTCCAGCTGGGCCAACACCTGTTGCGCACCGCGGATCGCGTGACCGGTCAGTTCCGCCGGATCCATTCCCCGGACGTCGGTCCAGCCCACCACCTGCACCGGAGCCCGGCGCACGATCCGCCTGGTCCGTTCCCGGACCGCAAGGCGGGAGACCACCCAGTCCCGGCTGCGGGAGCGGTCGATCGCCACATCCACCACCACGGCCGAGCTGGCGGTCGTCGCCAACTGCACCTGCACACCCAGTAACTGGCCCAGGACCCGCAACTCCAGCGCCCGCTGCTCGAACCGGCGCAGGCTCACCGATCCGGTCGTCAGTGCCACCGCGTGCGATTCCAGGCTGCCGACCCGCAGCATCGGCACGAAGATCGGCCGCCTGGTCGGCAGTTCGACGACCAACCCGAGCACTCTGGGGGGTTTGCGATCGAGCCGCAGGGCCACCACGATGTCCCGGACCTTGCCGATCGATTCGCCACTCGGCCCGAACACCGGCAGCCCGGCCAGCTGGGCGACGAAGACTCTGTTGGGTGGCGGCACGAGGATCAGGTTAAGGCGCGCGGTGCGCAACGACGCGCAGGTGGGGTCCGGAGTGCGGAACCTCGCGGTCTTGACGGCGGGTGACGGCAGGGATCGCCCATGTGGCACACATCGACCGAACAGTCGGATTGCGTAGGGTGGCGGGTTGCCGACCGTAGAAGTAGAGACCTGAGGATCCCAGATGCGCCTTCGCGCCCTGTTGCTTGCCGTGCCGTTGATCGTGCTCGCTGCCTGTTCGTCGGGGACGGACAGCACCTCCACCAGCAGTTCCGGTACCGGCGCCTCCGGGTCCGCCAGTGCAGTGCCGACCCTCGGGCCGTCGGTGCCACCGGCGACCGCTGTGGCCGCGCCGGTGCCGGCAGATCAGCTGCCGACCGCCACCGGCGCCTTCGGCGAGAAGCCGACGTTGACCTTCCCGGCCGGCAACCCGGTGCCGAGCCTGCAACGGGTGATCCTGTCCGAGGGAACCGGCCCGGTCACTGTGAAGGGTGACTGGTTGATCACCAACTACCTGGGTCAGGTGTGGGGCGGAGCGGTGTTCGACAACTCCTACGACCGCGGCACCACCTCGGCGTTCCAGATCGGCGCCGGCAAGGTCGTTCCGGGTTGGGACACCGCTCTGGTCGGGGTCCCGGTCGGTAGCCGAGTGATGTTGAGCCTGCCGCCGGCCGACGGCTATGGCTCGGCCGGCAACTCCGGCGCCGGCATCAAGGGCACCGACACCCTGGTGTTCGTGGTGGACATCATCGACGCCGTGGGCGCCAATGCCGGTGGTCAGACCGATGCCACCGTGCAGACCCCGCCGGCCGGTGGGCCGCAGGTCGCCGGCGCGCTGGGTGGTCCGGCAACGGTCACCGTGCCGGCCGGTACCGCGGAGCCGACTGCCCCCGTGGTCACCGTACTGGCGACCGGAACCGGCGCGCCGGTCGCGCTGGGCTCGGTGTTGGTGCAGTACTCCGCGGTCACCTGGACCGGGGAAAACGCCGGGACCACCTGGCAGAGCGACGATCCCACCGCGAGCGGCACCGGCCCGCAGGAGCTGCCGGTGGCCACCGGAGGCCCGTTCGCCGGTCTGGTCGGCGTGCCGTTGGGCAGCCGGGTGCTGGTGCAGGTGCCCGGGCAGACAGATCAGTCGACCGGTCAACCGTCACCCGCCATCGCCGCCGTTGTCGATCTGCTGGTGCAGACGGTGACCACGCCCGGCTGACCCGGCCACGCACGGCTGACGACCCGGCCACGCCCGGCTGACCCGGCCGCGGCGGCGGTCAGGGCGGTCAGTGGAACAGCGGGATGATCAGGTAGATGCCGTAGAGCGCGATCAGGCCGGCCGCGCCCAGGCAGGCGTAGCCGGCAATCCTGGTCAGGCCGACGCTGCGACCCGCAGTGACCCGGGCATCTGCCCTGGTCAGCGCCGAGACCCCGATCGAGAAGATGCCGACGATCGAGATGGCGGCGACCACTGTGGTGATCGCTACCAGCCCGAGGGACGCCCAGTCGATGTTCATGCGTGGATCGAGCTCTCCGGGTCGACCGACTTCTCCGGGTTGATGACGACGTCGCGGGCGTCGTTGACGTTCTCCGAGGAGACCGGGGCGCGACGGGAGATGGTCCAGATGGTGGCCGAGCCGGCGACCAGGATGGCGAAGACGACGATCACCCCGATGGTTCCGCTCAGTGCGATCCAGGCGGAGAGGCCGCCGACCAGGCCGGCGGCGGGCAGGGTCAGCAGCCAGCCGTAGACCATCTTGCGGGCGGTGCCCCAGCGCACCTCCGCCTGCCGACGACCCACTCCGGATCCGACGATGGAGCCGGCGCACACCTGGGTGGTGGACAGCCCGAACCCCATGTGTGAGGACGCGAGGATGGCTGCGGCGGAGGTGGTCTCGGCGGCCAGGCCCTGTGGCGCGGTGATGTCGACGATGCCCTTGCCCATGGTCCGCATGATCCGCCAGCCACCGGAATAGGTCCCGAGGCCGATGGCCAGGCCCGCGGCCGCGATCACCCAGAGCTGCGGCCCGGTTCCCGATGCTTGATAGCCGGCTGTGATCAGCACGAGAGTGATGACGCCCATGGTCTTCTGGCCGTCCGAGGTGCCGTGCGCGAGCGCGATCATGGAACCGGACACGGTCTGACCCCGGCGATACCAGGTCGCGGCCGGCTCTTCGTCAGCGCGGTGCAGCCACTTGTAGATCAGCCAGGTGGCCAGGCCGGCGGCCAGCCCGGCGACCAAGGGGGCGACCAGGGCAGGCAGCAGGATCTTGGACACGATCACCGAGAAGTTCACACCGGAGGCCCCCGCCCCCACCAGGACCGCGCCGATCAGTCCGCCGAACAAAGCGTGCGAGGAGCTGGACGGCAGCCCGAAGAGCCAGGTGACGAGATTCCACAGGATCGCGCCCACGAGTCCGGCGAAGATCATCACAGGGGTGACCACCGCGTCGTTGACCATCCCGCCGGAGATGGTCTTGGCCACCTCGGTGGACAGGAAGGCACCGACGACGTTCAGGACCGCGGCGATCAGCACGGCGGTTCGTGGCCGCAGGGCACCGGTGGCCACCGAGGTCGCCATCGCGTTGGCGCTGTCGTGGAAGCCGTTGGTGAAGTCGAAGACGAGTGCTGTCAGCACGACCAGCCCTACCACGAACAACGTCGTCGTCATGCATGTCTCTTCTGTCGCAGGGTGGGCAATTCTGAGCAATGGTGACACGTCGTGGGCGGTTGGCGTGACGGTCGTTACAAGGGGTGAAACTCCGGGGCTGCGACGTGCGGAAACAGGTGAAGACAGGTTCTGCAACAAACCGGTCGATAGGCTGAAAACGTGACTTCTCCGCGGACCGTATCCCGCAGCGAGCTCATCCGCGACGTGATCGGTCTGCTGGCCCGGCTCGGTCTCGCGGCCGTCTGGCTGATCTCCGGGATCATCAAAGCCGTCGACCCGAGGACCACGGTGGTCGCGGTTCGGGCGTATCAGATATTTCCCGAGTCGCTGGTCGGCATCATCGCCGGCATCCTGCCGTTCCTGGAGATCGCGCTCGGTGTGCTGCTGGTGATCGGTCTGGCGACACGGCTGACCGCGGTCCTCTCCGCCGTGGTGCTGGTCGCCTTTATCGCAGGTGTGATCTCTGCTGCGGCCCGAGGGTTGTCGATCGACTGCGGCTGTTTCGGTGGCGGCGGCGATGTCGCGGCCGGCCAGACGGCCTACACCGAGGAGATCCTGCGCGATCTCGGCTTCCTGACGCTGGCCGTCTACCTCATCCTCCGGCCGGACACCCCGCTGTCCGTCGATCGCTGGGTGCGGCGCCGAACCGGACAACCGGCATAGTTGACATCGAGCACGTGTCGGGACCCGGAGTGGCCGGGTCGGTCGAAGGGAAACACTCGGTGGCGCAGTCGAACAACAGGCGGACTCCTTCCGGGAAGTCCGGTGCCACGTCCAAGGGTGTGCAGCCCAAAGCCGGCCAGCCGAAGAGCCCCCAACCGACAACTCCTCAGCCGAAGCCGGCAGCGGCCAAGGGTTCGCCCGCAGTGAAAAAGCCGGCCGCCGGGCGACAATCCGTCGCCGCGGCACGCCGTTCGTCGAGCGGCAACAACCGCACCCAGCTGATCATCGGGGCGATCGCCGTCGTCGTGATCATCGCGATCATCATCTTCGGGTTGGTGCTGAACAAGAAGGAGACCGCGGTCCAGGGGGAGGGTTACGGGGCGTCCACCCAGTCGGTGGCGACGGTCGCCAACGGAGTGGTGACGGTGGCGAAGCCCGGCGCCACCCCCGGCAAGACCATCGACGTGTTCGAGGACGCCCTGTGCCCGATCTGCTCGGAGTTCGAGCGGCAGTTCGGCCAGCAGATGAACCAGGCGGTCGACCAGGGTGACCTCGCCGTGAACTACCACATGCTGAACTTCTTGAACCCCCGGTCGTTCTCCGGTGACTACTCGACCCGGGCCGCCGCCGCATTGCTCTGCGTCGCCGAAGAGGGTGGGACGCAGCCGGGGCTCTACCTCAACTACCACTCCGCCCTGTTCTCCACTGACAACCAACCCGCCGAGGGCGGTTCGGCCGACTTGACCAACGAACAGCTCGCCGAGCTCGCGACGACCACCGGCGCTCCGACGTCCGCGGCATCGTGCATCACGGCCGGGACGAACATCGCCGCGGCGACTGCGGCGGCCGACGCCTCATCGGCAGCGCTGCAGGCCGCCACCGGCCGGATCGCCACCCCGACCGTGCTCTACAACGGAGCGCCCGTCAGCACCACCGTCGACTGGCTCAGCACTCTGCTCGGCCAGTAGGCGGCAACGCTCCAGGGGCGGGAGCGTTCGATTAGGTCGCGGTGCGGCTGCTTGATAACCTTCTCGGGCAGCTTGGGGCTGTGGCGCAGCTGGTAGCGCACCACACTGGCAGTGTGGGGGTCAGGGGTTCGAGTCCCCTCAGCTCCACCCAGCTCAGGACCGCAAGTCGACACGACTTGCGGTCCTTCTGCTTTCAGTGACGTGGCAGCACGCCCGAACGGATCCGGAGAAGAGTCGCCGTGTTCGACAGGCTCCCCACGCTCGCGGTGATCTTCGCGATCATCGCCGCCCTGATCCACGTGTTGTTCTTCGTCCTGGAATCGGTGATGTTCCGGCGACCGTTTGCGTGGCGGACGTTCGGCATCGCGTCCCAGCAGGACGCGGACACCACCCGCGACTGGGCGTTGAACCAGGGCTTCTACAACCTGTTCCTGGCGATCGGCGCGCTCGTCGGCGTACTGCTGGCCGGCGCGGACAGCCCGACCACCGTTGCGGCGGGGGTCGGGATGGTGCTGGTGGCCACCGGCTCGATGCTCGGCGCTGCCGTCGTCCTGCTGGTCACCAAACCGAAGCTGCTCCGCGGCGTGCTGATCCAGGGTGTCGCGCCGCTGGTGACCATCGTCGCGATCCTCTTCGGCTGACAGTCAATTCGGTCTCAGAGGCGGCGCGGGGTGGGCCGCGAGAAGCCGCGGTGATCCGAGGGCTGCGGCGATATCGGGTGTTCAGGCGGTTTGGGCCCATCTCGAGGTGGTTTCCGGGCGGAAGTATCTGAAGTCGTGACCCCCTGACACGGTGTTCTACGCAGTGTCGGACTAAGCTCAACTCCGTCGCGGTCCGGCCGTGACACCTGCGTGCGCCGACCCGCTGGAGGCCAACTTTGACCGCCGTCGCTCCCCGTCCTGTGGTGACTCGGCCCTACCCGGTCCAGCGCGCGCCGCGCGGGGCGAAATTCCTGCAGTATCTGCACACCACGGACCCCAAGGTCCTTGGCGTCATGTACATCGCCACCTCGTTCACGTGGTTCATGATCGGCGGCCTGATGGCGCTGTTCATGCGGGCCGAACTGGCGCAGCCGGGTATGCAGTTCCTCGCCCCCGAGCAGTACAACCAGCTGTTCACCATGCACGGCACGATCATGCTGCTGTTCTATGCGACCGCCGTGGTGTTCGGTTTCGCCAACTTCGTGCTACCGCTGCAGATCGGAGCGCCGGACGTCGCGTTCCCGCGGCTGAACGCCTTCTCCTACTGGCTGTACTTCTTCGGCGCCATCATCTCCACCTCCGGCTTCTTCACCCCGAACGGTGCCGCGGCCTTCGGCTGGACCGCCTACCCGCCGCTGTCCAGCGTCGAGCATTCGCCCGGAGTGGGCGGTGACCTGTGGATCATGGGTCTGGCAGTGTCCGGCCTCGGCACCATCCTGGGCGGCGTCAACATGATCACCACGGTGATCTGCATGCGCGCCCCCGGCATGACGATGTGGCGGCTACCGATCTTCACCTGGGGCATCCTGGTGACCTCGGTGCTGATCCTGGTGGCGTTCCCGGTGTTGACGGCGGCGTTGATGGCGCTGGCCTCGGACAGACATTTCGGCTCACATGTCTTTGACCCGGCCAATGGCGGAGCCATCCTCTATCAACACCTCTTCTGGTTCTTCGGCCATCCCGAGGTGTACATCATCGCCTTGCCCTTCTTCGGGATCATTTCCGAGGTCTTCCCGGTCTTCTCCCGAAAACCCCTGTTCGGGTATCGAGGGATGATCTATGCCCTTTTGGCGATCGCGGCCTTGTCGGTGGCGGTGTGGGCGCACCACATGTTCGCCACCGGGGCGGTGCTGCTGCCGTTCTTCAGTTTCATGACGTTCCTGATCGCGATACCGACCGGGCTGAAGTTCTTCAACTGGATCGGCACCATGTGGAAGGGGCAGGTCAGTTTCGAGACCCCGATGCTGTTCGCCTGCGGGTTCCTGGTCACCTTCCTGTTCGGTGGGCTGACCGGCGTCATCCTGGCCGCGCCGGCCTTGGATTTCCACGTCTCGGATTCGTACTTCGTGGTCGCGCACTTCCACTACGTGCTGTTCGGCACCATCGTGTTCGCGACCTATGCCGGGATCTATTTCTGGTTCCCGAAGATGACCGGCCGGTTCCTGGACGAGAAGTTGGGGCAGCTGCATTTCTGGTCGACCTTCATCGGGTTCCACATGACGTTCCTGATCCAGCATTGGCTGGGGAACATCGGCATGCCGCGCCGGTACCCGGATTACTTACCGACGGACGGGTTCACCGTCTTCAACTCCATCTCCACGATCGGTGCCTTCGTCCTCGGCGCCTCCACGCTGCCGTTCATCTGGAACGTCATCAGATCGTGGCGGTACGGCGAGATCACCACCGCCGACGACCCGTGGGGTTATGGCAACTCGCTGGAGTGGGCGACCAGTTCGCCGCCGCCGCGGCACAACTTCACCTCGCTGCCCCGGATCCGCTCGGAGCGCCCGGCGTTCGAGCTGCACCATCCCTACATGATCGAGCGGATGCGCACCGAGGCGCACCCGCACCGCGACTGGAAGGCGCTGGACGAGGCAGAGGCGAGTTCGCACCTGAAGATCCCGGAGAACGAGGGCTCCGGCTCGTCGACCGCTCCGTTCGGAGGATGACCGACCGCTGCACCCGATTGGCCGCTTGATGTCGTCGGTGTTGATCACCGTGTCCGGCCCCGATCGTCCCGGGGTGACCGGTGGGCTCTTCACCTCGCTCGCCACCCACCGGGTCGAGGTGCTGGACATCGACCAGGCGGTCATCCGCGGGCAACTGACGCTCGGTGTGCTGGTCGGGACTCCGGAGGACCCGGACGGCCTGCGCAACGACGTCGAACTGGCGATGGGCGAGCTCGGGATGGATGTCCGGGTCGCGATCGACCAGCCGGGTGATGACCGGCGCCGCTTTCCCACCCACGCCGTCGTGGTGCTCGGCCGGCCGCTGCAGGCCGGGGCGATCGGTGAGCTGGCGCTCCGGTTCGGTGATCTCGGGGTCAACATCGAGGCGATCAAGCGTATTGCCGACTATCCGGTCACCGGACTCGAGTTGTCGGTTCGGGCGCCTGACGACGAGGCCCTGCGGGCGGCCGTTGTCGAGGTCGGAGCAGCTGCCGGCGTGGACATCGCGGTGGAGCGGGTCGGGATCGCGCGCCGGGCGAAGCGGTTGATCGTCTTCGACGTCGACTCCACGCTGATCACCGGCGAGGTGATCGAGATGCTCGCAGACCACACCGGCACCAGGGCGAAGGTCGAACACATCACGGCCGCCGCCATGCGCGGCGAACTCGACTTCGCCGAGTCGCTGCGCGCCAGGGTCGCCATGTTGGAGGGTCTGGACGCCGCCGTGCTGGACGAGGTCGGGGCGTCCCTGGAGCTCACCCCCGGTGCGCGCACGACGGTGCGCACCTTGAAGCGCCTGGGATTTCGGTGCGGCATCGTGTCCGGCGGTTTCACCCAGGTCACCCGGCATCTCGTCGACGAGCTGGACCTGGATTTCGTCGCTGCCAACACCCTCGAAGTGATCGACGGCCGACTCACCGGACGGGTGATCGGGGAGATCGTCGACCGCGCCGGCAAGGCCAGAGCGCTGGAGCGGTTCGCCGCGCAGTTCGGGGTCGGGCTCGAACAGACCGTCGCGGTCGGCGACGGGGCGAACGACATCGACATGCTGTCCGCAGCGGGCCTGGGTATCGCGTTCAACGCCAAGCCGGTGGTCGCGGGATTCGCCGACACGACCCTGAACCAGCCGTTCCTTGACCCGGTGCTGTTCATCCTGGGCATCTCCAGGGAGGAAATCGAGGAGGCGGACGCCGCCGACGGAACCCTGCGCCGGGTGCCCCTTGACTGACCTGCTGGCGCCGCTGCGGGAGCGGTACGCGCACTGGCTGCAACTGGATCCGCAGCAGGTGCTCGCGGACCGCGAAGAGGCGGCGGCCGACGTCCGGGCAATGCAGCTGGTGCTGCGGATGGAACGCGCCGATCCGCCGTCCTGGCATCGGGCGCTGGCCGCGGCAGCGACCGGTGCGGCGGCCATCTGTGTCGACCCGCGCACCGAGCCCGACGGTCCGTGGCACGACGCCATCCGCGACTACTGCCGCGGGCACATCCGCAAGGTCACCCGACGGGCCCGGGGTGCGCATTGGGTTGCGGCGCAGGAACTCCCGGGCATCACCGTCGACCTCGCCGGAACGCAGGTGCGGGCCCTTGTCCCCGGCCTGGTCAGCGAGCTGGACCCGCGGATCAGCCGGCTGCAGGTGGGCGGCACTGATGTTCCGCCGGACGATCCGCCGGCGACCGACACCCCGACCGGACCTGTGCTCACCGTCTCGCTGGCCGCCGCGTCACCGATGACGGTCGGAAAGGCCATGGCGCAGGCCGGCCATGCCGGGATGATCGCGGTGGCGTTGCTGTCCGCTGACGACCGTGAGTTGTTGGCGCGGTGGACGAACGCCGGTTGTCCCGCCGTCGCCCACCGGGCAACCGATCAGCAGTGGGCCGAGCTGTCGGCCGAGGTCAGAGCGCAGGATCGGGCGTGGCGGGACGGGCGATTGCTCGCGGTCCGGGACGCCGGCTTTACCGAGGTCGACCCGGGGACCGTCACCGTCATCGCCAGGATCGGCTGACCCCGCAGGGGTGCCCTTGCAGCTGGGGGTCAGTCGCGCACCAGCCACAACACCCCGTAGGGATGCAGCCAGACGTTGCCATCGGGCCCGGGATGAATGTGGTTGCCGCTGAGCGCATCCCGCGCGCCGGTCAGCCCGAGGTCGTCGAGCCGGGATCCCGGGAACGGCCGCCAGCTGTCGGTGACGTTGAACAGCTCGAGCAGCGGACCGAGCGGATGCCGGCGCAGCACCGGCAGGATCCCGGGGTCGGAGAGTTCGGCGACCTCGGCCGCCACCGTGGACTCGAGGTGCGGCAGCGAGCGCCGGACGGCGATCAGGTGCTGGAGCCCGGCGAACACCCGGCCGGGCACCGACTGCAGGTCGTGGCGCTGGTCGGCACGCGCCCAGTCCATCCGTGGTCGGTGGGCCCACCGGTTGTCGTTCCCGTGACCCGGCTCGTCGGCCCAGTCCGGGTCGTTGACCAGTGCGATCTCGTCGCCCATCCAGATCACCGGGATGCCGCCCCAGCCCATGATCACTGCGTGCGCCAGGAACAACCGGCCGACCACCAGATCGACCGACTCCGGCGAGACGATCGCCTCGAGGCCGGCCAGGCTCGCTGCCGATCCGCTGATCCTGCGGTCGCCGGTCTGCGGGTTGGCCTGGAAGACCAGTCCTCGGGCGGGTGAGCCGGGGTGGATGCCGGAGTAGTAGTCGGACAGGAACATCTGGTGGAAATAGCCGGACACCCCGACCGCCACCGCGTCGTCATTGTCGATGGCCCAGCCGATGTCGTCGTGGCAGCGGATGTAGGTCACCCAGGTGGTCGTGGAAGGCACCGGCGGGATCGCCCGCAGGGCGTGCGCCGCCAGGGTCGCCTCCCGGGTGGCGAGCATCGACCAGACCTGCACCATCAGGCTGTTGTGGTACGCGATGTCGCTGACCTTGCCGTGGTGGACGCCCTGGCCCAGGTAGTGCACAAGGTCCTGCGGGGCGACGATCGCCTCGGCCTTGAAAAGCACTGCCGGACAGGCGATCCGCGCAACGGCCCGGAGCGCCTGGGTGATTGCGTGCACCTCCGGCTGGTTCTGGCAGTTGGTGCCGAGCCGCTTCCAGACGAACGCGATCGCATCCAGCCGGAGGACCTCGACCCCGGCGTTGGCCAGGAACAGCACGATGTCGGCGTACTCGGCGAACACGTTGGGGTTCGACCAGTTGGTGTCCCACTGCCAGGTGTTGAAGGTGGTCCACACCCACCCGTCGAGCTCGTCGGAGTAGCTGAAGCTGCCAGGGGCGAAATCGGGGAACACCTCCGGCAGGGTCGCCTCGAAGCGGTCCGGCTCGGTGCGGTCGGGGTAGATGTAGAAGTAGTCCCGGTAGTGCGGGTCTCCGGCCCTGGCCTTCTGCGCCCAGGCGTGTTCCGCAGCGACGTGGTTCAGCACCAGGTCCATCACCAGGCTGATTCCATTGGCGCGCAGGTTTTTTGCCAACCTTCGCAGGTCGTCCATCGTACCGAGGTCGCTGCGGACCTGCCGGTAGTCGGCCACCGCGTAGCCGCCGTCGCTGTCGCCCTCCCGGGGTTGCAGCAGCGGCATCAGATGCAGATAGCCGACACCGAGCTCGTTGAGATAGTCGATCCGGTCGGAGATGCCGGCCAGGTCACCGGCGAATCGCTCGGCGTAGGCGGCGTAACCGAGCATCGACTCGTCCTGGAACCACGCCGGATCGAGCGTGCGGCGCAGATCCAGCCGGTGCAGGTCGGGCTCCCGGTCCCGGAAGGCCGCGGCCGCCTGCCGCACGAGTCGTAGTTCGAGATCCGCCACCGCAGCGGCGGAGTACACCACGGACAGCCCGTCGTGCAGGTCGTCCCACCAGCGGTCCAGGCGCAACCCGAACAGTTCCTGCTGGTGCTCCGGCAGGCCGGCCAGCACGGCGTCGGCAACAGCGTGCACGGTCGGCGGCGCGATTGGCATGGCGCGATTGTGCATCAGCGCTGGCCGGGGCGCGCTCCACAGCCGACGAGTTCGGATCAGCTGCATCCGGGGCTGCGACACAGGGGTCAAAGCCGTCGCAATCCGGCGACCCGGTGCGAGAGTGCAGGGGCAGAAGGTGACATCCTCAGCGCCAGAAGCTTCCGACGAGCAACGGTGCCGCACAGCTGCCGACGACCTACGCCATCGACGACACGACGCTACCGAAGACCACCGGAAGGACACACGATGGCCGATAGGTTGCGCCGTCCGACGATGAACGATGTCGCCCGGGCGTCCGGGGTGAGTTTGAAGTCGGTGTCCCGGGTGATCAACGACGAGGTGGGCGCGTCACCGGAGACCCGGGAGAAGGTGTTGGCCGCCGCCGCGAAGCTCGGCTACCGGCGCAACGACGCCGCGCATGCACTGCGCCGCTCGGATGGCAGATCCGCGTCGATCGGGCTGGTGCTCGAGGACATCAGCAACCCGTTCGCCGCAGTGTTGAACCGCTCCGTCGAACGGGTCGCCGGGGAACAGGGCAGCCTGGTGCTGGCGGTGAGCACGAATGCCGACCCGGACCGGGAGGAATACCTGGTTGACCGGCTGTTGGCCAGGGCCGTCGATGCGTTGGTGATCATGTCCTGCCGTCGCGACCACGCTTTCCTGCAGCCGGAGATCGAGCGCGGGCTCCCGGTGATCTTCGTGGACCGGCCGCCGCGCCGGCTGGCCGCGCCGACCGTCCGGGTGGCCAACAGCAAGGGTGCGCACGATGCCACCGCGCACCTGATCGCGCACGGCCACCATCGGGTGGCGTTCCTCGGCGACCGGCCGCTGCTGTACACCGCGGACGAACGGCAACGCGGGTACACCAAGGCCATGCGAGAAGCCGGACTCGCCGTCGACCCCGATCTGCAGTGGCGTGGTCAGGCGGATCCGCTGCAGGCCGGCGCCGCGATGGCGGCCATGCTCGATCTGGCCGACCCGCCGACGGCGGTGTTCGCCGGCAACAACATGATCGCTGTCGGTGTGCTGGCGACGCTGCGGAGCCGCAACGCGCTGCGGAAAGTCGCCGTGGTCGGGTTCGACGACATGGATCTGGCCGCCGTCGTCGATCCACCGCTGACGGTGATCGACCAGGACCCGGAGAGCATCGGCCGGGTGGCGGCGCAGGAGGTGTTCGGCTGGTTGTCCGGGGCCGTACCAACCAGGGACGTGGTGGTACCGGTGCGGATGATCGAGCGCGGTTCCGGCGAGCTCGCCGGTCCGTTCGCTACTCGATCAGCCTGACTCCGGCCTCCCGCATCTGCTCGACGGCCGTCGTGGTGTCGCCCTCGCGCAGCTCCACGAACCTGGTCAGCGCCAGCGGCACGATCACCTGATAACCCAGTCGCACACCGTCGATGGCGGTGGACTTCACGCACCAGTCACCCGCCAGCCCGACGACGGTGATTGCCATGATGCCGTTCTCGTCCAGAATGGTGGACAGTTCGGTGTCCCGATTCTCCCCACTCGGCAGGTGTAGCACCGAGAACCCGCTGTAGCCGTCCTCCGGCCCGGAACCTTTGCGCACCACCGGTCCTTCCACCGGCACGCCCGGCAGTAGATCGGCGCCGGCCGAGTCGATCACGCAGTGCACCGGCCACAGGCCGCCGAAATCGGCGAAGTGTGGGGTCTCGTCGGGGTGCCAGTCCTGGGTGTAGACGACGAAGCCGCCGGCGGCCCGGGTGTCGCCGATCGCCGTCGCGATCGGCTCGATGATCTCCTCGGCGCCCCGCACGTACAACGACCCGCTCGGGTGGCCGAAGTCATGTTGCATGTCCACCACCACCAGCGCGTGATCGGCGGTGGTCGGAATGCCGGTCTCGGTCGTCATGACGCTCCCGTGCTCGATACCAGGGTGCTGGGGATGGCGACGTCGCCCGGAGAAATGGTCAGTCCCTCCCAGGGCAGGCCGACCATCGAGCGCCGCAGGTGCTCCCGTGAATCCTCCAGGGTGGGCAGCTCGTCGACCGGCCGGCCGCCGCGCATCAAGGGTGCCGGCAGCACACGATCGCCCGGCTCCGAGTCCGGGACGGGGCCGCCGACCACGTAGATCACCTCTTCGGTCGCCGTGCCGCTGGCCTTGTGCCGGCGCAGCGCCGACTTGCGTCCGCCGTGGGATTGCTTGTCGGTACTGCGCTTTTCCACCGGTCGGCCGTCGACGGCGACCAATTTGTAGACCATCCCGGCCGTCGGGGCGCCGGAGCCGGTGACCAGCGACGTTCCGACCCCGTAGACGTCCACCGGATCGGCGCGCAAGGCCGCGATCGCGTACTCGTCCAGGTCGCCGGACAGCACGATCTTCGTATCGACCGCGCCCAGCTCGTCCAGCTGCCGGCGGGCCGCCCGGGTCAACACGCCCAGATCTCCGGAATCGATGCGGATGGCGCCCAGTTCCGGGCCGGCCACCTTGACCGCGGTCGCGATGCCGGCGGTGATGTCGTAGGTGTCGACCAGCAGGGTGGTGCCGACACCGAGGCTCGCGACCTGCGAGGCGAAGGCGGCCTCCTCGGTGTCGTGCAGCAGGGTGAAGGCATGCGCCGCCGTCCCGGCTGTCGGAATCCCGTGCCGCGCACCGGCTTGCAGGTTCGACGTTGCGGTGAACCCGGCCAGGTAGGCCGCCCGGGAGGCGGCGACCGCGGACTCCTCGTGCGTCCGGCGGGTCCCCATCTCGATCAGCGGTCGATCACCGGCCGCCGACGACATCCGGGCGGCGGCAGAGGCAATCGCACAATCGTGATTCAGGATCGACAGCGCCAGGGTTTCCAGGACCACCGCGGAACCGAACGATCCCCGGACGCTGAGCACCGGTGAGCCGGGAAAGTACAGCTCGCCCTCGGGATATCCGTCGACGTCGCCGTCGAAGTGGTAGGCCGCAAGATAATCCATCGTCGCGCGGTCGAGAAAGGTTTCCAGATAGCCGAGTTCGTCATCGCCGAAGGTGAACTCAGTGATCGCGGTCAGCAGTCGACCGGTCCCGGCGACCACCCCGTACCGCCGGCCGGCCGGCAGCCGCCGGGCGAACACCTCGAAGTCGCAGGTCCGGTCGACGCTGCCGTCGGCGATCGCCGCCTGCAGCATGGTCAGCTCGTACCGGTCGGTGAACAGTCCGGTCGATGGTCCGGACAACGCAGCGGTCATGCACAGACCCTAAGCCCGGGCTTTCGGCATGGTGTTTCGCGGCAGGCTCCAGGAGTGTCAAAATGGGGTTGTGGTGGGCGAGGACGCGATGACGCGAACAGGGAGCACGTACGGCATGACGATGACGGCACCCGCACCCGAGAAGACCGAGGTCGTCGACCCGGTCACCGCCGCCGACGTCCCGTGGGTCACCATCGTCTGGAACGACCCGGTCAACCTGATGTCGTACGTGACCCTGGTGTTCCAGAAGCTGCTCGGTCACCCGAGGCCCAAGGCCGAGGCGCTGATGATGGATGTCCACCAGAAGGGCAGGGCCACGGTGTCCAACGGCCCGCGGGAGAAGATGGAGGCCGACGTGGCGAAGCTGCAGAGCGCAGGCCTGTGGGCGACGATGGCCCGGGACAGCTGACGAGTGCGTCCCTTTCGCCGTCGGTTCGGCAAGTTCGTCGGGTGGCTCGAACCGGCTGAGGCATCGCTGATCGCCGACCTGGTCGATCAGGTGCGGCAGTTGCTCGCGACCCGTCGCACCGAGTCCCCGGCCGACCCGCTGGCCGCGCTCACCGGGATGACTGTCGGCCCGTCCACCCCACCCACCGATCCGGCCGTGGCGCGTCTGCTCCCGGATTTCCACGCCGAGGACACCGAACTGTCGGCAGGGCTGCGGGTGCTGCACGAGCCCGACCTGATCGCCGAGAAGGACGCCGCTGCGGTGGCCCTGCTCGACTCGCTGCCGCGCGGTGGCGGCCAGGTCCGGCTCGACGAGGACGATGCCGGCGCCTGGATCGCGGCACTCAACGACGTCCGGCTGGCGCTGGGCGTGCGGCTGGAGATCACCGAGGACGACGAACTCCCGCCCGGGGCGCAGGATCCGCAGAGCGCGGAAGCCGCCATGTACGCCACCTACCGCTGGCTCTCCGCAGTGCAGGATTCGCTGGTCACCGCACTGCTGGATTGAGCCGAGCACGGCTGGTCCGAACCTCTCCGGATCGGGTAGCGGCCATGCACGGTGGCGTTCCGCCTCCCGGAACCTGGATAGTCTGAGCGGCGTGTTACGCATCCCCGCCGACATGGTTGACGCCATCGTCGCCCATGCCAGAGCCGACCACCCCGACGAGGCGTGCGGCATCATCGCCGGGCCCGCCGGGTCCGACACCCCCACGCGCATGGTGCCGATGACGAACGCCGAACGGTCGCCGACGTTCTATCGCTTCGATTCGCAGGAACAGCTCAAGCTGTATCGGCAGTTGGACGCCGCCGACGAGGAAGTGGTGGTGGTCTACCACTCGCACACCGCGACCGAGGCGTACCCGAGCCGGACCGACATCTCCTACGCGGGCGAGCCGCAGGCGCACTACGTCCTGGTCTCCACCCGCGAACCGGATTCCCACGAATTCCGCTCGTACCGCATCGTCGACGGGGTGGTGACCGAGGAGCCGGTGGAGATCGTCACACCCGGTGCCGACGCGGAAATCAATCCGGCGGCCGATGATGTTGCACCCGTCAGCCACAATTGAGTCGACGACCACTGCCGTGACCGCAACCGCCGGTCACCTGCCAACAGCCACGAGGAGTTCCACGATGAGCGTTTCGGTGTCCGTGCCGACGATCCTGCGACCGGTGACCAAAGGGGAGAAGTCGGTCTCCGCGGAGGGCAGCACGCTCGCCGAGGTGATCACCGACCTCGACAGCCGGTACTCCGGGATGGGCGACAAGCTGATCAAGAACGGCGCGCTGCACCGGTTCGTGAACATCTACGTCAACGACGAGGACGTCCGGTTCACCGGCGGCCTGGAGACCACGGTCGCCGAGGGCGACAACGTCACCATTCTTCCTGCCGTCGCCGGCGGTTCGGGCAGCTGAGCTCACGGTGGCCCGGTACGACAGCCTGATCGACGCGGTCGGCGGCACTCCGCTGGTCGGGTTGCCGCGGCTGTCGCCGTCCTCGTCGGTGCGGCTCTGGGCCAAACTCGAGGACCGGAACCCAACCGGTTCGATCAAGGATCGCCCGGCGTTGGCCATGGTCGCGCAGGCGGAGGCCGACGGGCTGCTCCGTCCGGGCTGCACCGTCATCGAGCCGACCAGCGGCAACACGGGCATCTCGCTGGCCATGGTGTGCCGGGTCAAGGGGTACCGGCTGATCTGCGTGATGCCGGAGAACACCTCGGAGGAACGCCGGCTGCTGCTGCGCGCTTACGGTGCCCAGATCATCTCCTCGCCGGCTGCCGGCGGCTCCAACGCCGCGGTCGCGATGGCCAAGGAGTTGGCCGCCGACCATCCGGACTGGGTGATGCTCTACCAGTACGGCAACCCGCAGAACGCGGGCGCCCATTACTCCACCACCGGCCCCGAACTGCTCGCCGACCTGCCGACGATCACCCATTTCGTCGCCGGGCTCGGTACGACGGGCACCTTGATGGGGGTCGGCCGCTACCTGCGGGAGAAGGTCCCGGACATCGCCATCGTCGCGGCCGAGCCGCGGTACGGCGAGCTGGTCTACGGGCTGCGAAACCTCGACGAGGGCTTCGTCCCGGAGCTGTACGACGCCTCCGTGCTGACCTCGCGGTTCTCCGTCGGCCCTGATGACGCGGTCCGCCGGACCAGGGAGCTACTGGAGGTCGAGGGCATCTTCGCCGGCATCTCCACCGGCGCCATCCTGCACGCCGCCCTCGGCATAGCCGCTCGCGCGGTCCGTGACGGGGTGGAAGCGGACATCGCCTTCGTCGTCTGCGACGGCGGCTGGAAGTACCTCTCGACCGGGGTGTACGAGGCCGGTGACGACGCCGCCGCGGCCCACGGGCTCGAGGGCCAACTCTGGGCCTGATCGAGTGGCGGTTCTGCAGGGAAAAACGGCTACCGGCCACCCGATTTCCCTGCACACGCGTCACTCGACCCGGCCGGCACGGGTGGACGGGCCGGCCCTGCACCCAGCTCAGCGCCTGTCATGCTGCGTCCATGACGGACCTCGCCCACCTCGACCCGGTGCTCGGCGCCTGCATTCTGACCTTCGACGGCCGGGTCGTGGAGTTGTTCAGCGAACGTGAGGGCACAGCGGGCCGGATGATCGTCGGACTGCTGCACGTCACGGTCGACGAACCCAATCGCAAGGGCCGGCGGCAGATCTCTTTCGCCACCGGTCCTGGACGGCGCGGCGGCGGCTTCACGATCTGGGCACTGGAGGAGCAGTGGCCGAACGTCGAACCGTTCGTCCGGGAGGTGCGTCACGCCACCGGCAGCTGATGGGACCGGGGACCCAGCACCCCGACCCAATGGGGGTTTACCCCGAGTCGGTTTCCATGCCTGATCGGTAGCCTTGATCACATGAGTACGCCGTCGCCCGACTCGTCACTGCCCTTCAAGTTCCCGCAGCCGAGTACGCCGCCGTCGTCGGCGTACGTGCCGCCCACCGGCTACGGGGTGTCGCCCAGCCCGGGATCGCCGCCGGCCAAGCGCGGTCGCTCGGGCGATCTCGCCCAGCGGGCCAAACCGGCTCTCATCACCATCGGTGTGCTGGCCGCCGTGATGATCATCATCCAGACGATCAACTGGGCGACCGACTATCGGCTCGACCAGTTCGGCATCGACCCACGGAGCTGGGAGGGCCTGCTGGGGGTGCTGTTCGCTCCATTGCTGCACGGCTCGTGGGGCCACCTGTGGTCCAACCTGGTGCCGTTGGTGATCATGGGCGTGCTGATCATGCTCAGCGGGGTGCGGCAGTTCGTCGCCGTCACCGTGCTGGTCTGGCTGGTGTCCGGCCTCGGGGTCTGGTTGATCTCGCCGTCGAACACAACGACGGTCGGCGCGTCCGGCATCGTCTTCGGTTGGCTGGCTTTCCTGATCGTCCGTGGCATCTGGACCCGCACCTGGCAGCACATCCTGCTCGGGCTGGTGTTGCTGGTGCTGTACGGCAGCCTGTTCTGGACCGGCATCGTCAAGGTCGCGGCGGCCGACATCACCGGTGTGGTCACCGTTTCGTGGCAGGCCCACCTGTTCGGCGCCATCGGCGGCGTGCTCGCGGCCTTCCTGGTGGCCAAGGCCGACGGGCCACGACGCGCGGCCAATCGCGCGGCGATCGGCAGCTGACGCCCGGCCCCGGCCGGTAGCGTCCACAGGTGTGAACGCCCCGATCACCAACGCGACAGTTGAGAACATGCCGATCAGCGCAGCCGGCAACGATGCGCCGATCGGCATTTTCGACTCGGGAGTCGGCGGCCTGACCGTTGCGAGGGCAATCATCGATCAGCTCCCTGGCGAACGGGTGCGCTATGTCGGCGACACCGCCAACGGCCCGTACGGCCCGTTGACCATTGCCGAGGTCCGCCGGCATGCCCTGGCGATCGGCGACCAGTTGGTCGACAGCGGCGTGAAAATGCTGGTCATCGCCTGCAACACCGCGTCCGCCGCCTGCCTGGCCGATGCCCGCGAACGGTATGACGTGCCGGTGGTCGAGGTCATCCGGCCGGCGGTCCGCCGGGCGGTTGCGGTGACCCGGACCGGTGACGTCGGGGTGATCGGGACGTCGGCCACCATCGAATCCGGCGCCTATCAGGACGCTTTCGACGCCGCCGCCGGCGTCAGGGTGCACGCGGTCGCCTGCCCGTCCTTCGTCGACTTCGTCGAGCGCGGGATCACCTCCGGGCGGCAGGTGATCGGACTTGCCCAGGCCTACCTGGCGCCGCTGCAGCGGACCGGCCTGGACACGCTGGTCCTGGGCTGCACGCACTACCCCCTGCTCACCGGCGCGTTGTCACTGGTGATGGGGGATCAGGTGACCCTCGTCTCGAGCGCGGACGAGACCGCCAAGGATGTCTACCGGCGGCTCACCGAGCTCGACCTGTTGGCGTCCGGCACCACTCCTTCTGCGCCGCACGAGTTCCTGGCCACCGGCGATCCGGAGCCGTTCGCCCGGCTCGGGCAACGGTTTCTCGGCCCGGAGATCAGCTCGGTGGCGGGCATGAGCGTGCCCGTCTGACGCGCTCCGTCCGAGGCGGGCACTAGCCTTCTGGACATGAACAGAGCTGACGGCAGGGCCGACGACGAGCTACGGCCAGTGCGATTCACCCGCGGTTTCCAGCAGCACCCGGCAGGGTCCGTGCTGGTCGAGTTCGGCGGGACCAAGGTGTTGTGCGCGGCCTCGGTCACCACCGGAGTACCGCGGTGGCGCAAGGGTTCCGGCCTCGGCTGGCTGACCGCCGAGTACGCGATGCTGCCGTCGGCGACTCACGAACGCAGCGACCGGGAATCGGTCAAGGGCCGGGTCGGCGGCCGGACGCATGAGATCTCGCGGCTGATCGGCCGCTCGCTGCGTGCCTGCGTCGACCTGCGTGCGCTGGGTGAGAACACCATCGCGGTCGACTGCGATGTGCTGCAGGCCGACGGCGGTACCCGGACGGCCGCGATCACCGGGGCCTACGTCGCGCTGGCCGATGCCGTCTCCTACCTGCGGGAACGGGGACAACTGGCCGACCCGCAACCGTTGTCCTGCCAGATTGCCGCGGTCTCGGTCGGGGTGGTCGGCGGTCGGGTCCGGCTCGACCTGCCGTACGAGGAGGACGCCAGGGCGGAGGTGGACATGAACGTCGTCGCCACCGAGGTGGGCACCTTGGTCGAGGTACAGGGCACCGCCGAGGGTGCGACCTTCTCCCGCCGAACCCTGGACGCGATGATCGACTCGGCACTCGCCGGCATCCAGAACCTGGCAACGCTGCAGCTGGCGGCCCTGGCCGAACCGTTGCCGCCGCGGGCAGACGTGGCGATCACCGATGCCAAGCCGAGCAAGCCGCCGGCACCGCGTCAGCGCACCCAGGCGACCAAGTCGTGAGCCGGGTGCTGTTGGCGACCCGGAACGCCAAGAAGCTCGCCGAACTGCAACGGATCCTGGGAGAGCAGGTGCAGGTGCTCGGCCTGGGCGATGTGACCGAGTTCGAGGAGGAACCGGAGACCGGTGCGACGTTCGAGGAGAACGCGGTGGCCAAGGCGGTGCAGGCCGCCAGGGAGACCGGCGAGGTCAGCCTGGCCGACGACTCCGGATTGACCGTCGACGCGCTCAACGGCATGCCCGGTGTGCTGTCGGCCCGCTGGTCGGGCACCCACGGCAACGACCCGGCGAACACCGCGCTGCTGCTGGCCCAGCTCGGTGACGTGCCCGACGAGCGGCGGGGCGCGGCCTTCGTCTGCGCGCTGGCCCTCGCTGTACCGGGGGCGGAGGTCCGGGTGATCCGCGGCGAATGGAGCGGCCGGATCGTCCGGGAACCGGTCGGCAGCAACGGGTTCGGCTACGACCCGGTGTTCGTCCCGGTGGAGAGCGACACAGCCGGCGACGGCCGGACGTCGGCCGAACTCAGCCCGGCGGAGAAGGACGTGCTGTCGCATCGTGGCCGAGCGCTGGCCGCGATGCTGCCGGAACTGACCGCAGTGTTGGAAAAGCGGGGCTGACCTTTCGGTCAGCCCCGCTGATCGGGAAGCTCGGGCGATCAGATCCGGGCGCGTCGTCGGCCCGCGGACCGGGCGATGATGGCCGCGCCGCTGGCGCCGACGAGGATCAGGCCGAGGACCAGCAGCCAACCGGTGATGCCCCACACCACCATCTCCGGGCGGGCGAAGATCCGGTCGATCGAGGTGGCGACCCGGTCGGCACCGTCGTACCAGGCGATCGACCAGACGCCGGCCGCGGTCAGCAGCAGGCCGGGGACCAGCGTGGCCCACGGTGACCAGCCGTTGAGCAGGACGGCGGCGAAGATCAGCGCCGCACCCGTCGAGGTCCAGACGATGTCCCAGGTGGCGGGCTGGCCGCCGACATTGAGCATCACGTCGAAGATCCGGAAGCCGAATTCTCCGATCAGATAGAGGCCACCGCCGACCAGCAGTAGACCCAGAACAGCACTCACCAGGCCGGCGACGGCGCGTGACTTGGTCTGCTTCCCATTGGCCGGCGCGGTGGAACGCGCTTCTTCGGCCGATGGCGGCGGAGCGATGTAGGTGGGGGAGGAGGCTCCGTCGTCATAGCTGCTGTAACCGCCGTAGGACGACGTGGAGAGCTCACCGGCCTTGGAGTCGGTGGGCAGCGGCTCGTAGGGGCTGCCGGTCCAGGTGGAGGACGACCCGGTCGAGGTGCTCGACGATCCGTACGGGCTGTTGGGTGAATCGTCCGAGAACGGCGTGGCCGCAGGGAATGACGACGAGGGCGAGACGGTGGTGACGCCGCCGGCGGAGTCCGCGACGTATCCCGCGTCCCGGTCGCTACCACCCGACGTGTTGGAGTTGTCCGGTCCGGTCATGATGTGGCCCCTCTGTCTACGACTTGGTGCCTCCACCTGCATGGTGGAGGCCTCCCTATCGTCCAACGCCTCGGCGACCCGGTGCGGGAGCGTGACCCCGCGTGTTGCAATCGAGACAATTGATGACGGTGTGACAGCTGTGGCCCCTGAGACGGTGAATGAACCGTTCAGACGCCGATCCTCGGCAGGTTCCAGCCCTGCCAGTGGCTGACGATCCGCAGCAGAAAGCACACCAGGAAACCGAGCGCCATCGACAACGCCCTGGACGCACCGAGCCGGCGGGCGAGAACCGTGGTCGCTGCCCCAGCGAGTGCCGCGACCGCGTAGATGTCCTCCTGCAGGATCGTCGGGACCCGGTTGAGCAGGATGTCGCGCACCACCCCGCCGCCGACCGCGGTGACCATGCCGAGCAGCGAAGCGATGAGCGGGTTCAGCTTGAAGTCGATGGCCTTGGTGGCGCCGACCACTGCGAACAACGCGAGTCCGGCGGCGTCGGACCACAGCAGCAGGATGTCAGGAAGCTGCTCGACGGTCTGGTGCAGCAGGAACACCAGGGCGGCCCCGGTGAAGGCAACGGTCGGGTACCAGGCGCCGCGGAGCGACGCGGGCGGGGTGTAACCGATCAACACGTCCCGGATGATGCCGCCGACCAGCGAGCTGACGAACCCGATCACCATGATGCCGAACAGGTCCAGGCCGACCGCGGCCGCGATCAGCGCACCCTCGACCGCGAACAGGAACGTCGCAGCCAGGTCTGCGGCGGTCAGCAGACGGCCCGCGGTGATGCGCACGCGCGGGACGCTACAGGTGAAACAGAGTGGGGCCGAAGGGAGTCGAACCCTCACTGGCACGGACCTAAACCGTGTGCCTCTGCCAATTGGGCTACGGCCCCGCCGGTCAGCTTGCCAGACCGAGGTCCTTGAGCACCCGCGCTACGTGACCGGTGGCCTTGACGTTGCGCCAGGCCTGTTCCAGCTTGCCGTCCGCGCCGACCACGAACGTCGACCGGATCACGCCCTGCACGGTCTTGCCGTACATCGTCTTCTCGCCGTAGGCACCGTAGGCGGTCATCGCCGTCCGGTCCGGGTCCGACAGCAGGGTGATGGTCAGATCTTCCTTGTCCCGGAACTGCGCGAGCTTCGCCGGCTTGTCCGGTGAGATGCCCAGAACGACGTACTCGCCGGAGTCCAGCGAGCTCTTGGCGCTGCTGAAATCGCAGGCCTCCGTCGTGCAGCCGGGGGTCATCGCGGCCGGGTAGAAGTAGACGATCACCGGCTTGCCGGCGAAGTCGGAGAGCGAGACGAGGTTGCCGTCGGCATCGGGCAGGGAGAAGGACGGGGCAATGTCGCCCACGTCAAGAGTTGGGGTCTGCATGCAGCTAGGGTAAACAGCCGCGGGCCGCGTCCGGTGCGGCCCTGCACCCGAGCACGGGGAGGCGCTGTGGCCCGCGACGCGGAAACCATCCAGGCAGAGATCGAGCGCGCGCGCGATTCGCTCGCCACCGCGGTCGACGAGCTGACCACGAGGGCGAATCCGAAACGGGTCGTCGAGCAGGGCAGGCGCACCGTGACGGCGACCCTGCAAGAGCCGAAGGTCAAGTATTCGCTGATCGCAGTGGGTGCCCTTGTGGTCGTGGTGATCATCCGGCGGCTGTTCCGCTAGTCACCCGCCAGCGCGTCGGCACCGCCAACTCACGCGGGTGCAACGTCGGCCCGGGTTACCCTGGGCGTTGGCCGGATTGGATCGGCTGCCGTGGTTCGGGGGGTATGCCCGCCCGCGGAGATACCTGTGAGGGCGGTAGAACCGATGATTGCTGCGCGGAAGAACGCGCCTTTGTCCGTGCTGTTGGCGATCGTGGCACTGCTGGCCCTCCTGGCCGGCTGCAGCAGCGGGTCGTTGGCGGTGACCACCGTGACCTCGACTGCAGGGCAGTCCGACGGTCAGCAGTCGACCAGCAGCGGTGAGTCCGCTTCCGAGTCCGAGTCGTCGTCCTCGTCGAGCGCGGCACCGTCCACCACGAAGGTGCTGCCGCCGGTCGCCACCGTCACCGGCACCCCGGCTTTCGGTGCCACCGATCTTTCCCCGGTCGAACCGCTCTCGTTCAAGGTCGACCAGGGCACCATCGACGACGTCACCCTCACCAACCCGGAGGGCAAGGTCGTCCTCGGGACGATCTCCGACGACAAGACCACCTGGACGGTCGGCGAGGTCCTCGGCTTCGGCAAGACCTACACCCTGGCCGGCACCGCCACCGGGACGGACGGCAAGCAGGTGCCGATCGCCGGTACCTACAGCACAGTCAGCTCGGACACCGAGACCAGGAACACGGTCAACCCGGCCGACGGCGCCGTCGTCGGTGTCGCCGCACCGATCAGCGTCAGCTTCGGCGCCGAACCCGAGGACCGCGCACTGATCGAGAAGAACGTCACGATCACCACCGTCCCCGAGGTCGAGGGTGCCTGGGCGTGGGTCAAGCACGACGACGGCCGATGGGCGATGGATTACCGGACCAAGGACTACTGGCCGGCCGGCACCCAGGTGCACGTCGACGCGAAGCTCTACGGCCTGAAACTGAACGACACCTCGTACGGCGCATCGGACCTCACCAGCGACTTCACCATCGGCCGCAACCAGGTGGTGTACGCCGACGTGAACTCGCACGACCTGGTCGTCAAGCAGGACGGCAACACCGTGGCCAGCTACCCGGCCTCGTTCGGTCGCGGCGGCGACAACGGCGACCCGGAGTTGGTCACCCGATCCGGGATCCACGTGGTGACCGACAAGGCCCCCGAATACCTGATGAACAACCCGCGGTACGGCTACACCAACAGCCTGCAGCGTTGGACCGTACGGATCAGCAACAACGGCGAATTCATCCACGCCAACCCGGACAGCGCCAGCGCCCAGGGCAACAGCAACGTCACCCACGGCTGCGTCAACCTGTCACTCACCGACGCCGAGGCCTACTACAACTCGGCCATGTGGGGCGACCCGGTCGAGGTCTACGGCACCAACGTCAACCTGAGCTCGATGGACGGCGACATCTACATCTGGGGCATGTCCTGGGACGACTGGAAGGCCATGTCCACCACCCCGTGAACCCCATCCGTAGGGTGACGCCGTGACCAGCGACGTGCGGATCGTCGGCGCCGATGTGGTGGCCGAGCCGGGTGTGGTGCTGCGGGACTCGGAGATCGCTCTCTCCCCGCTGACCGGCCTGATCAGCTATCTCGGTCCCCGCCGGGGCCCGCTGGGCGCCGGTGACATCGACGGCACCGGCCGGGTCGCCGCGCCGGGATTGATCAACGGGCACACCCACGCCGGGATCAGCCTGCTGCGCGGGCACAGCGACGACGAGCCGTTGCAGCAGTGGTTGACCCACATCCGGGCCTTTGAGGTACGGATGACCAGGGCCGACATCAGGGCCGGGTTGCAACTGTCGATGGCCGAGATGATCCGGTCCGGAACGGTCGGCTTCCTCGACATGTTCCTGTGGGACAGCGGGCTGCTCGCCGATGTCCACGCGGCCGGCCTGCGGGTCAACGCCGCGCCGGCCGTGTTCGGGTATGACGCGGTCGCATTCCCGCTGGCCGACCCACAGACCGGCGCGCAGGTGCTGGACGGCACCCCCGGCCTGGCCGCCGAGTTTGCCGGCGACGGTCTGATCGAGGTCGGCTACGGCCCGCACGCTCCGTACAGCTGCGGCCCGGAGTTGCTGGCCGACGTGGCGCGGCGGGCAGCCCGGAACGGACTCGGCGTCCAGATCCACCTGTCCGAGACCCGGCTGGAGGTCACTGAAAGCCTGGCCGCGCACGGCCGATCGCCGATCGCGCTCGCCGCCGATCTCGGACTGCTCGGCGGCCGGACGCACGTCGCGCACGCGGTCCATCCCGAACCAGGCGACGCCGAACTGCTGGCCGCGGAAGGCATCACCGTTTCCTACAACCCGGTCTCCAACCTCAAACTCGGCGCCGGGATTGCACCGGTACCGCAGTACCGGTCCGCCGGGGTCGCCCTGGCTCTCGGCACGGACTCGATGGCGTCCAACAACTCCGCGGACCTCTTCGAGGAGGTCAAGACCGGTGCCCTGCTGCAACGGGGAGCTCATCACGACCCGGCGATCCTGCGGGGCGCGGACACCTTCTCGATGGCCACTTCCGGCGGCGCCCGTGCGTTGCGGACCGGTCTGTCGGGGCGACTGGCGGTCGGTGAGGTCGCCGATCTGATCCTGGTCGACGGGGGAGTGGTCACGGCCACCCCGTTGCCCGACCTCCTCGCCTTCCTTTGCTACGCCGCGAGTGGCGGCGACGTCACCGACGTCTTCGTCGCCGGCCGTCGGCTGTTGGCCGAACGGCGGTTGACCACCCTCGACCTGGAGTCGATCCGGGCCGAGGCGAACGAGCGGGTCCGGCGGATCCGCGCGGAGTTGGAGCTCCCGGTCGTCGACGGGATCGGCACCGATTTCGGGATCGGCTGACCCGTTGACCGACGGACATTGATCACCAACGGACGCTGTTCACCGACGGACGCTGACCCGAACCGACGGACCCTGACCCACACTGCGAACTTCGAACACTGTGCATTCGCCAGAAGGCTGGAGGGACCGGCATGGTGCAGCGGCAGATCAATCTGCGGTACCCGGGGCGATGCCGGGTCTGCGGGCGGGATCTGGTGATCGGTACCACCGTGCTCTGGGATCCGGACACCAAGATGATGACCTGCGAGCGATGTCGCACGGACCTGCAGGATCATGCGGAACCAGAACCCGCAGCACCTCCGGCCGCCCCCGCTGCCCGGAGGTCGCTGCCGGGACGAACGACGGCGCCGATAGTCCGCTCACCCTGGCAGCAACTCGTGGACTACCACCTGCTCGCCGTGACCCGCGCGGCCACCATCGAGCCGGTGCTGCTCGGCAACCGCCGACTGTGGGCGGCATTGACCCTGGTCCGGGAGGACCTGATCACCGGGCGGGCCGACGAACTTCCCCTCGTCCCGGCGCTGAGGTCACTGTTCGCCGACCTCGAACCGGGCGAGAGCGTCTTCTACGGATGGCCGGTGCTGGTCGTCCCCGATCTGTCGGGTCAGTTGCGGGTGGCGCCGCTGGTCATCACCGAGCTGGAACCACCGGGGCCGGACGCCACCCAGGTCGTTCCCCGCGACGATGCGCCGGCCTTGAACGCAGCAATACTGGCCGAGAACTACTTCCCGGCCGACGCTCTGGACGCGGTGTCGACCCGCACCGCAGCGGGGGCGGTGTTCGGCGATGCCGCAGCCACCAGGTCGATGGTGGCCGAGGTCGTGGAGACGCTGGGGTTTCGGAGCGGCACGATCAATCCCGATGCGCTCATCCCCAGGGTCGGTGACCGGGCGGGCGTCTACAACAGTGCGGTGGCGTTCCGGGGGCTGTCGAATCCCGCCACCCTGGCCCTGATCCGGGACCTCACGGCATTGCGGTCCCGGGACGACTGGCAGCAGACTGCGGCCCGCTGGCTGTTGGCGGCACCTCACGCGGCCGGCTGGGTCCCGACGGCTGCTGCGGTCCCGCCGGACGGACCGCCGAAGCCGCCGTTCGCGGTGCAGGGCCTGCAGCTCAACGACTCTCAGGAACAGGCGGTGGTCGCCGCGCTGCAGGACGAGCTGACGGTGGTGACCGGCCCACCGGGTACCGGCAAGAGCCAGCTCGTGGGCGCCGTCGTGGTCAACGAATGGTTCGCCGGGCGCACGGTGTTGGTGGCCTCGACCAACAACGGCGCCGTCGACGTGGCGGTGCGTCGGTGCGCCGATGTCGATCGGGCTCTGTTGATCCGGACCGGGAAGCGCGAGTTGCGCGACGCCCTGCCGGAGACGCTGCGCGGGTTGACCGAGCGGGTGCCGGAGACGGGGCCGTCACCGGAGATCGTCAGCCGGCAGCTCGACGTCGCCGCGGAGCAGCGCCACTCGGTGCTGGAGCGGCTGACCGCTCGCACCGCTGCCGAGGCCGAACTCGCCCAGCTGATCATCGATCTCGAACACCGCCGGGCGACGATCTGGGGGTCACCGGGGCGGTCCCCGGTGCACGCCGATCTTCTTCGGATCGGTCGACGGGCGGACCGGGTCCACCGCGCCCGGCTGTTCGCGGCGCTACGGGAACGCCGGTTGATGTCGGCAGCAGGGGTGAGGCGAACCGGCGTGGTGGCAAATGATCTCGTCGGATGGGCCACCGACGAGGCGCGCGCCGCCGAACTCGCCGGCCGGCTCGACGGGCTCGGTCCGGCCGACCCCGACGCCGACCGCGGCGAACTGTCGGCATCCGCCGATGCCTGGTCCGAAGCCGGCACGACCGGACTTCGGGCGCTGGTACAGCATCGGTTGCAGACCGGACGGGCGGCGCTGAGCCAGCTCGCCAACCTGCGCAAGTTCGCTCCGGCGTCGCGTGCCGCCGCCATTGTCCGTACCCTCCCGTTCACCTCGGGATGGGCCTGCACCGCGCTGTCCGTCGAACCGAACTTCCCTCTGCAGGCAGGCCTTTTCGACCTGCTGGTGATCGATGAGGCCAGCCAGTGCTCGGTCGCCGACATCCTCCCGCTGGCCTACCGGGCGCGCCGGGTGCTGGTCGTCGGGGATCCGAATCAGCTCACCCCGGTGGTCACCCTCGGCGCAGCGACCGTGGCACGACTGGCGCGATCGGTCGGGTCGACGGCGGAAGCCATGAGAGTGGCTCGGGTCTCGGTCGCCGACGATTCGGCGTTCACCGCGTATGCGTCGCGTGGACCGTCACGGCAGCACCTGCTGGACGAGCACTACCGGTGCCACCCCGAGATCGCCCGGTTCATCAACGAGGTGTTCTACGGTGGCAGCCTCCGGGTGCTGACCGCGGTCGACCCGTCGACCCCGTTGCGTGGTCTGTCCGTGATCGACGTCCCGGGAGAGACCCAACGCGGGGAGAAGGGCGGCGCCTTCAACCGTGCCGAGGCTTCCGCGATCGTCGCCTGGGTGCTCGATCACCAGCTGAGCAGCGGCGCGCTGGGCATCGTCACACCGTTCAAGAGCCAGGGCGAGTTGGTCCGGAAGATGTTGCTCGCCGAGCTCGGCCAGCAGGAGTTCGAGGAGCGGGACATCACCATCGGTACGGCGCACCGCTTTCAGGGCGACGAACGAGACATCGTGCTGTTCTCCACGGTGCTGGCGAAGGACGCCAGGGACGGCACGGCTCGCTGGGTGGAGAAGCAACGGAATCTGGTGAACGTTGCCGTCTCCCGGGCCCGCCGCGCTCTGGTCGTGTTCGCCGATACCGCTGCGCTGCAACGACATCCGGTGCCGACGTTGCAGCTGTTGGTCGCCATGGCGGGGGGACGGCGGGAGGCCGCGGCCGATCTGCTCGTCGAGAGCCCGGACCTGCACTCGGAGTCGGAGCGGCGGTTGTTCCTGGCTCTGTCCGAGTTCGGGATCCCGGTGCGAACCAAGCCCATCGTGGAAGGATACGAGCTCGACTTCGCGATCGACACGGCATCGGGCTCGGTCGATCTGGAGATCGACGGGATTCACCACACCGATGCCAGGGGGCGGCAACGCCGGCAGGACCTGGCGCGAGATGAGGTGCTCGCCGGGTTGGGTTGGACGGTGATCCGGGTTCCCGCCTGGCGTTGCCTCGCCGATGCGGCGGACACGGCGCGGCAGATCGCCGATCAGCTCAACGGATTGCCGCGACGGCGGTGAGACCTCATGCGGCCAGCCGACTCTCGTCGCCGACCGCCGTACGAACGGCCAGGTCAGAGCTCGGACTTGACCAGCGACGCCGCGTGGTCGGGGACGTACCTGAACTCGTCCCGTGGCGGACGGATGTAGTTCATTGCCTTGGGCCGCTTCGGGATGGTGACCGGCTCGGGTTCGATGTGCTCGTAGGGGATGTTGCTGAGCATGTGGGAGATGACGTTGATCCGTGAGCGCTTCTTGTCCTCGCTCTCCACCGTCCACCACGGGGCCTCGGGAATGTCGGTGTGCACGAACATCTCGTCCTTGGCCCGGGAGTAGTCCTCCCACTTACTGATCGACTGCACGTCCATCGGCGAGAGCTTCCACCGTCGGTTCGGGTCGGTGAGCCGGGACTGGAAACGCTTCTCCTGCTCCACATCCGACACCGAGAACCAGTACTTGAACAGCATGATGCCGTCCTCGACGAGGAGTCGCTCGAAGATCGGGGTCTGGTGCAGGAAGCGCCGGTACTCGTCCGGTGTGCAGAACCCCATCACCCGTTCCACACCGGCCCGGTTGTACCAGGAGCGGTCCATGAAGACGATCTCGCCGGCCGCCGGCAGATGCTGGATGTACCGCTGGAAGTACCACTGGGTGCGTTCCCGCTCGGTGGGCGCCGGCAGCGCGACGATCTTGGCCAGCCGGGGGTTGAGCACCTCGGTGAACCGTTTGATCGCCGAACCCTTGCCGGCGGCGTCCCGGCCCTCGAAGATCGCCACCACCCGGTTCCCGGACGCCTTGACCCACTGCTGCATGGTGACCAGTTCGCTCTGCAGTCGACCCAGTTCGGCCGCGTAGGCCTTCTTCTTGATCTTCGGCAGCTTCGGCAGCAATGTCTCTTCGTGACCTGAGTGCTGCGGGGCCATGGGTTCGCTCCATCCGACGGTGTGCGCGTGACAGGTGGGGCAGCCGCGAGGCTGCGCCTGTGCGCAGCCTTTCACGCGGTCGGATGTCCGGATAGTGCGGGTCGCGAACTGCTCCTACCGGGATCGCGAACCGGCGTTGCCGCCGCTGGTGCTGACCTTCGGATGGCGGGCCCAGAAAAAGCAGTACACCCCGAACGCGATCAGCCCGAGCGCCATCACGGTCAGCAGCACCGAGCCCGCGGGTGCCTGGTTGACGGTACGAAGCGCGTCGTCCAGGCCGCCGGCCTTCTCCGGGTCGTAGGTGATCGCAGCCCAGCCGAACAGCCCACCCACGATGACGAAGGCGATGCCCTTGACGATGTAGCCCGCCTGCCCCAGCCGGACGACCTCCCGGCCGGTGCCGCCCGCGAGATCCTCGGTGAACTTCTTGGTGATGCCGCGCCGTGCCAGCCGGACGCCCAGCACGATGATCACGATCGCGACGGCGATGACCAGGATGCGGCCGAACGGGGCGGACAGCAGCTTGGCGGTCCAACCCTCCTCCTTGTTGCCCTGCGACTTGGATCCGAGCACTGTCGTCGCCGCGGCGATCGCGATGGCGGCGTAGGTGATGGTGCGGCCGGCGGACCCGAGACGCTTGCGGATGCGCTTGATGCCACTGGGTCGGTCGCGGTGTCCCCAGATCGCCTCGACGAGTTGCCAGACCGCCATGGCGAGCAGCCCGATGACCACGAGCCAGAGCAACACGGCGCCGAACGGCTGCCCGGCCAGTTCGTCGAGAGCACCCTGCTGGGAGGCCTCCTCGCCCTCAGGTTGTCCGGACCAGGCAATCTGCAGGGCGATCCAGCCGATCAGGATGTGCACCACGCCGTAGGCGATCAAACCTACGGTCAGCAGTACCCGGAACGGCTTGCTGTTCATCGCCTGCTGGCCGGCGTCCTCTGCCGTATCGGCGGCCTGACTCGCGGTGTTCTCCGCCTTCGACGAACTACCGCCGGAACTCACTTGTCGTCCTTCGAGCCGCTTCCTCGCGGGCGGAGGGCTTCTGGCTTGTGCACGGCCTCACGACCGGACTTCGCGCTCTTCACCAGGTACTGCGGGTCGTCCTCATCAGCCCGGACCTGACGCCCCGCCGCCTTGGTGTCCGAAGTGATCTTGCGTTCGACGGTGCCGTGGGTCGTGGTGCCGTGGGTTTTCCAGGAGACATCGTCTCCCTTGTTCAGTTCGCTGTCCTTGGCCATGGGGGAGCAGTACCCCGAATGGCGGACGTCGAATCACCGACAGCTGTGTCGCGGGGTGGTGTAGTGACCGGTTTGTGCGAGTCGCGAAGAGATCGCTGGACATCGCCGGGCTTGTTGATCACGCTGACGGCATGTCCATCGAACTCGACTTGTCGTTCTGGGAAATATTCTGGTCGATCGTCTTCGTGCTCGGGGTCGGCTTCGTCTCCGGGCGGATCCTGGGCGTGCGCCGCGGCTTCCTTCGCGCAACCGCCGCCGGGCTGATCGGCAGCTTCATCGGCCTGGTCATCGCCACCATCGTGTTGCGGGACGAAGCAGAGATCACCGGCGAGGAAATCATCCCGCTCGCCTTCGGGTTCGCGCTGCTGGCAACCATGGTGCTCAGCGTGGTGCTGGAAGTGTTGCTCCGCCCGCGGCGCAGGGTGAAGCGCGCCTCGCTGCGCACCAGGATCAAGACGTTCTTCACGGTGGGTGGTCGGCTGTTCGAGGTGTCCCGGATCGCCCGGCGCAACGGGCTCACGGGGTCGGTGTTGACGTCGAGGTCGTCGCTGGCCACCCCGGAGGGCGGCCTACGGATTCGCCGGTTCCTCGAGGACTGCGGCGGGATGTTCATCAAGTTCGGCCAGATTGCTTCCACCCGATCGGATCTGGTGCCCGCACCGGTACTCGCGGAGCTCTCCGATCTGCAGGCCAATGTGAAGAAGGTTCCGACAGCACAGATCCGGGCCAGGATCGAGAGCGAGCTGGGTGCGCCGATCGAGGAGATCTTCGAGTCGTTCTCCGACGAACCACTTGCCGCGGCCTCGATCGGCCAGACGCACGTCGGGGTGCTGCGTTCCGGCCAGCGGGTGGTGGTCAAGATTCGCCGTCCTGATGTCGAGGTCGGCGTCGCCAGGGATTCGGCGGTGCTGCGCTGGGCGACCAGGGCCGCGGTGCGCCGGTCGGAAGCGGCGCGGAGCCTCGGGCTGGTCGCGCTGGGTGACGAGCTGATCAGGTCGGTGGACCAGGAACTCAGCTACCTCCGGGAAGCGGCGAACGCTCGTGCCCTGTCCGCTGTGTCGACCGTTCCTGGCGTGCGGGTTCCGGACGCTGTCACCTCGGTCAGCACCGACGCGGTGCTGGTGCAGGACAGGGTGGACGGCAAGCCGGTGTCGGTGACCGAGGCGGTGGATGCGACCGGCGTACCGCGGGCGGAGTTGGCGAACCGGCTGCTCGAGACCTTCCTGACCCAGGTGATGTCGGCGGGGGTGTTCCATGCCGACCCGCACCCGGGGAACATCCTGATCGACCCACAGGGCACCCTGTGGTTGATCGACTTCGGGGCCGTCGGGCTGATCGACCCGGTGACGATGGACGCCCTGCACCTGATGGGGGCGGGGTTGGCCACCGGTCAGCCCGCCCTGCTGGCCAGGGCCCTGCGATCGATCGCCGGATCGGCCGGTGACGCGATGGACACCCAGGCGTTGGAGGCCGAGCTCAGTCGCATCCTGAGCGAGCAGTTGCACGCCGGCGGGTTCGACCCCCGCAGCCTGCAGGAGATCATCAATGTGATGGGCACGCACGAGATCCCGGTGCCGCCCGCCTTCACCCTGCTGGCCCGGGCCATGATCACCCTCGAGGGCACGCTGCGGATCATCGATCCCCAGGTCGACCTGGCCACCGCTGCCACCGCCTTCATGAGTGACACCATCGGGTTGTCGCCGACGACCTTCAAGGAGACAGCGCAACGCGAACTGTTGCGCAACCTGCCGGCGCTGCGCGCACTGCCGGGCCTGACCGAAGATGTTGCGCTGCAGTTGCGCTCGGGCCGGGTCAAGCTGCAGGTCGACGTGTTCGGTCCGGGTCGGGCGCATCTGACCCGGTGGTTGGATCAGGCCATCTTCGCCGGGGTCGCTGCCGTTGGCCTGATCTCCTCGACCTTGATGCTGGTCGGTTCCGCGTTGGCCGGTGATCGCAGCACCGATGTGCTGCTCGCCGTCGGCTACATCGGCCTGATCATCTCGTCGGTGATGCTGATGCGGGTGATCGCCCAGATCGTGCGCCGCGAACCCGACGTGCAATGACGTCTCAGCCGGCCAGTTCCTGTGCGGACGCGTCGATGTGCACCGGGTAGCCGGACCGCAGGACCGCCACAGCGGCAGGCGGGGTGATCACGGTGGCGACGCCTTGTGCCGGACGCGATCTCGGCTCCCGGTAACCCATGGTTGTCCACCCCACCAGCGCGGCACCGAGCACCAGCGCAGGCCGGTCGTCGATCAGGACGAACACGCCGTCCGGCACGTCGGGCCAGCTGATCGGGTGCAGTTGACGGCGGTGGCTGCCGGCCACGATCCGTTGGGAGTGCAGGAGTCGGTCCAGCGCCTTCGCGGTCATCGGTCCATCCCCGGGTAGGGCGGCATCGCGGAAGGCTCGGTAGTCGCTGCGTCGGCACAATGCACACGGTCGATGCCCCGCCGCCAACGACACCGCCTCGTCGTGAAAGAACAGCACCGTGTAATGCCCGGGCTGCCACTGCTGGGCCCGCCAGTCCCGGTAGGTCAGCCGGCAGGTGATCCAGAGGTCGCTGCGGTGGAAGCTGACGATCTCGGTGCCCCGGTGCAGGATTCCCCGGTTGCCCATCCAGGAGCCGCGCAGCGGGGTCGCCACGATGTCCCCGAGCGGGGTGACGCGGTTGCGGTGCGGCGACGGCACGATGCCTCAGGCCGCCGGGGCGAGCGCGACCGACTCGTCCTTCCGGGCGGCCTTGAAGTCCTTCCGACGGGCAACCGGCGGGTAGTACTCCAGCAGGGCGTTGTTGAACTGCGCCCCGATGATGATCGCCATCGCCATGAAGTAGTAGAAGAGCAGGAAGGTGATGGGCGTGGCCAGCGCGCCGTAGGTCAGGCCGTGGCTGTAGACGTAGCCCAGATAGATGCGCAGCCCCGTGGTGGCCACCAGGAACACCACCGCGGCCAGCGTCGCGCCCGGAAGTCCGCGTGCCCACGCGTGTTTGCGCTTGGGTGCCACCTTGTACAAGGTGGTCACCAGCAGGATCAGACCGACCGCGAGGAACGGGTAGTAGAGGTAGTCCAAGGTCACCTTGACAATCGGTTCCCAGGAGTCCGGGAACAGTCTCGGCAGTTGCTCAGGGCCGATGGCCAGCAGCGGTAGGGCGACGATCTCGGCGACCAGGGCCGCGATGTAGAGCCCGAGGGCGAAGAACCTCTCGAGCACCGGGTGCCGGACCTCGTGCTGGCAGTACGCGATGGTGATCGATTCGACGAAGGCCGACATCGCCGACGAACCGGCCCACAGGCTGATGATCAAACCCACCGACACCACGCCGGTCTGGTCGCTGTTCAGGATGGTGTCGATGGTGTTGCCGATCAGGTTGTTCGCGACCTCCTCGTTGAAGATGGTGTTCAGGAACGTGGTGGCCTGCTCGCGGATGGCGGTCATGCCCTCCGGTCCGAACAGCCACCGGGTGAAGATGCCGGACAGGCCGAGCAGGGCCAGCAGGAACGGCGCGGTCGACATGGCGGTCCAAAAGGCCGCCTGCGAGCTCATCCCGAACAACGAATCCGACCAGGCCTTGCTCAGGGTGCGGCCGGCGACCTTGCGCCAGCGGTTCCGCACCGGGCCGTCGGCTGTCGGCACCGGGCCGCCGCCGTCCGAGTGCCAGGGGATGGTGATCAGGTGATGGCCGTCGCCGTCCGGCTGTGCCTGCAGTTCGCTGCTCGGGGTCGGAGTGACATCGAGGACGGGTGCCGGCAGGTGGTCGGTGGCCATGGTGTCGGTGGCCATGGTGTCGGTTGCCATGGTGTCGGTTGCCATCGTGTCGGCCGGAGCGTCCGTCAGCCCGATCGCCGTCGGATCGTTCGAGGACGCCGGTGGGGAAGTCGAGGAGTCAGGGTGACCGGAGTTCGGGCTGGCCATGGCAGCTGCCTCCTGTCCTGCTGATCGTCCTGGTGCGGCGGCTCCTTCGTAGTCGAAAGTATGCCCGTCCGGCGGGCGGCGCGGGTCGGGCAGGTCACTGCCCGATCAGTGGTGGGGGTGGTCGACCTGGCGGGCGCCGATGACCGGTGATCCGGTTGAGATCTGGGCCGTTCGATTCCCTTAATGCCCGGAATACCGATCGTTTTCCTCGGTCACCGATCTTTTCGTGAATGTGCACAGCGCTTCAGGGTGGCGGCGATTTTCGGTAGCGGAGTAATCGAGAATCGATGACGGTGAATGCTTGATCACTGCGCACGGCGATGGCCCGACGGAGGGGATTCGTCGGGCCATCGCCGTTATCGGGCCGCCGTTGTCGAGCACTCATCTCTCCGGTCCGTCAGCGTGCGCAGGGACCCCCGCCGGACGAGCCGGTTCCGGTGGCGCCGGACCAGCTGCCCTGATCGCCGGATGCACCGCGGTCGATCGGGACCCCAGCCTGGCCGCTGCGCCACCGCTCCGCCCGGGGTGCAGGAGCGTCGCTGCTCGGATCGTCCGTGACGACGGAGTCGTCGCGCGTGCTCGCCGCTGTGCTGTCATCCGCAATGACTGGGTCGCCGCTGGTCGAATCGACGGCGGCGACGGCCGAGTCGACGTCGGCCTCACCGCTCGCCCCGACGATGGAGGCGCAGGCCCACGCCTCCCATCCTTGGCCGGCCAGAGTTGCTTCTGCTATGGCGATCTGCTGCTCCTTGGTGGCCAGATCGGCGCGCTCCGCGTAGGCCAGGCCGCCGTAGGCCTCCCAGGTCGACTGCAGGAACTGGAGTCCGCCGTAGTAGCCGTTGCCGGTGTTGATCGACCAGTCGCCGCTGCTTTCGCAATCCGCAACGGCGTCCCAGGTGGAGGTCGGTGCAGCGGAGGCGGGGAGGCTGATGCCCAAGAAGCCGGCGCCGGCGATGGCTCCCACCACCGTTGCGCGCTTGACCCATCTGGTGGCACGTGGTGCGGCGTTGGTGCGGGTGAGACTCGGCATGCAGTCGCTTTCCAGGCAGCGTCGACTCCTCATCGAAAGGATCGTTGCCCCGCCTTTGACGGTGAACGCTTCCGGACGGGCAACGGTGTCGACGGTGTCCGGAGCGGGATGATTTCCACAGGTGCTCCGGTGAAATCCGGAACACGATTCACCGTAGGCCGCTCGTCCCCGGCATTTCAACAATCAATTCTGCCGCCGTCGCTGGGTGTTCACTCAGCCATTACTCAGGTATCGAAATAGTCCCAGGTCACAGAAATACTGTGAATTTGCTTGGGGCGTTATCCGACCGTGATATTCACTCGATCGGCGCAGCGCCTCTCACCGGCTGGCTGTCAGCCCCCGGTATTCGGTGATCGCGGCGCGGAACCCGGGGAGAGCGTTGTCGATCATCTCCTGGCTGCCGGTCAGGGAGATTCGGAAATGGCCGGGTGCTTCGCAGATGGTGCCCGGAAGCACCAGCACCCGATGGTCGGCGAGTCGGCGGCAGAATGCGAGGTCATCCGGATCCGGCGAGCGGACCCACAGGTAGAAGGTGCCTTCCGGCTGGCGCAGCTGGTACCCGGCATCCAGCAGTTCGGCGACGACCCGGTCCCGCTTCCCCTCGAGCTCGTCCAGGTCGATGGACAGCGTCTCCAGGTCGGCGATCGCGTACTGCAGCACCGCGTTGGGGAACAGCCAGCCGCCGGCCACCTGGGCCAGCTGTATCGCGTCTCGGAGCGCTTGCCGATCCGGGATCGACGGCGAGATCGCCAGCCAGCCGATTCGCTCGCCCGGAGTCAGCAGCACCTTGCCGTAGCTATATGCGATCAGGGTGTAGGGATAGAACTCGCTGGGGCTGTGGAACTCGGCGTCACTGAAGACCAGCCGGGCGTACGGCTCATCGGCCAGCAGCCAGATCGGACTACCGAACCGCTCCGATTCGGAGGTGAGCAGGTCCGCCAACGCGGCCAGAGTCGCGGGCGGGTAGATCCGGCCGGTCGGGTTGTGCGGTGTGTTGACGATGACGGCCCTGGTGCGGGGGCCGATGGCTGCGGCGATGGCGTCCAAGTCGAGATCGTTGTCGGCGTCCCGCACGCGAACCTTGACCGGAACCGCATCCGCGGCCAGCAGCATCGGCTCGTAGAGAAACCAGGGTGGCAGCGAGTAGATCACCTCGTCACCGGGATCCAGCAGCGCCCGAAAGGCGGCGGCCAGGGCACCGAAAGCTCCTGTGGTGAGGGCGATGTCATCCGGCTCGAAGGGCAGGCCTCGCCACCGGCGCAACGCATCCGCGACAACGGCGCGGGCGTCGGGCTCGGAGAATTTGTAGGCGAACCAGTCCTTGGTGTGCGGGATCGTGTGCTCCCGCAGGCTGGCAACGAAGCCGGGCAGCGGCATCTCCTGCGGATTACCCAACACCAGGTCGGCCATCCCGGGTTCGTGGCGCTGCGATTCGCGCTCTGCCAGTTGGTTCAGCAGCCCGGCCATCGCCGCCGATATCCCGGCGATCCTGGACGCCAGCGGAGGTCCTCCGGGCATCCGTCCTCCGTCCGTCCCGGCGCATCGAGCCCGCCCAGATTACGCCGGCAGGATCGAATCGGCCTGATCTGCTCCTGGTCGACGGCGCCCTGGTCATCTGCCCCCGCTGGTCGCTCAGGTCGGGTCACCGCCCTGGGCGACGTCGAGCAGGATGAGCGCAGCCGTGATCTGCACCACCGCCGTCGGATCGGCGAGGTCGAGGGATGTGAGAGCCTCGATCCGCTGCAGCCGCTGGCTCACGGTGTTCGGATGCAGGTGCAGTGCGGCAGCCGTGGCGGATCGGTTCGACCGGTGGTCGAGGTAGGTCCGTAGCGTCGTGATGAGCTGAGTACCTCGACGCTGGTCGTGGCGGCGGATCTCGGACAACGATCGATCGGCGAAATCCAGCAATTGCTCCGGATCGTCCAGCTGCAGTAGCAGTCCGCCGACACCGAGGTCGGCAAGAGTGACGGTGCTGTTCTGCCGGCCTGACCGGATCGCGATATCCACGGCACCGCGGGCAGTTCGGTAGGCCTGCGGGTAGGTCCGTTGTCCCGTCCCGGAGACCGCGACCGTCGCGTTGGCGACACCGGGAATCGAGGCGATCGCCCGGCGTGTGGTGTCGGCCGCCAGCCGCAGCCCAGCCCGCTGCGCCGGGCCCGATGCGGAGAGCGTCCGGTCGATGGGCCAGAGCCCGACGATCAGTCCCCTATGTATGGCGACCAGCGGCCGCGGCTCGAGATGTGCGGCAATCTCGGTGACGGCGGTGAGGGCGCGCTGGTTAGCGGTGCCCATGCGTCGGGGGTCTGCCGTCTCGAGTCGAGCGACAACCGCGACATGGACGACAGACAGATCGTGCCCCAGTCGCTCTGCCCGTTCGCGCATCGAAACGGAATCCGGTGCGGCGCCGCCCAGCAGGTCGGCCAGCAATTCACCGCGCAGCCGGTGCTCCACCTCGATGGCGGTCCGTAGGCGGAGGATTTCCAGCGAGATCACGATGGACCCGTGCTCGACGGCGCGTTCGTCGATCGGCGTCAGCTCGGACAGGTCAGCGCGCAACCACACCCTGGCCACCAACTCGTCGGACAGGTGCACCGACCAGACCGCGAAACCCCCGCCGGCGACCGAAACCGCCAGCGGTGCGGCGTTGTCGGGGTCGATCTCGTAGCTGTGACGCAGGTCAGCGTCCGGCAACTCGGCGGGCCCGCCGGCCTGTGCCAGCACCGTGCCGCGCACATCTTCGATCAGCACTGCCCTGCCCACAAGTTCAGCGAGAACCGTTGTGATGCCATCGATCCCACCGCCACCCAGGGTGACCGCCAACAACTGTTGGTGTATCTTCTCGGATTTCGCCAAGAGATCGCGCTGCCGCAGCAGGGATTCGTTCAAAGTTTGCATCTGGTCCACCAAGCGGGCTGACGACAGGGCGATCGCGGCGTGGTTGGCCAGCAGCGTCAACCGTTCGAGCTCATGCGGGCTGAAGACATGAATCGCTGCGTGATAGCCGTTCAGCGTCCCGACCACGGTTCCGCCGGAGACGAGCGGCACCGAGACCATGGACGCATAGCCCTGTTCGCGGGCCACCCCACCCCACGGGGTGAACTCAGGTTCGGTGGCGATGTCGGTGACGGTCACCGGACGGCCCGTCCGGAACGCCTTGCTGGACGGTGCCAGCCCTGCCTCGCGGGAGGGGTCGGTTTGGTCGGCGAGCCGAACGGGCCGGTCGGCGTTGACCCGGGCCACGTACTCCGCGGACAGTCCACTCCACCCGGTGATCACCAGGTTCACCTTCGGCTCGTCTGGCAGCAGCACCGCACAGAAATCGAACCCCAGCAGCGTCCGCGCACTGCCGGCCACCAGATCCAGAATCACCGGCAGGCTGCGGGTGGAGTTGACCGCCTCAGTGAGCGCGTCGACCGCCTGCAACCAGCTGCGGAGCTCGGCCAATGATTCCGAGCCGATGTCGCTCGTGTTGGTCATGACAGCCAGGGTGGCACAGTGCGACATGTCTCAAGCGCCATATCCATCTGGCAAGTATGTGTCTGCGAACATGGCGCCGCCGGACGGTAGCTCGAATACTTGACGAATCCTGCTGCACCCCAGCCCCGGTTTTTCGGTCGAAAGGAGTCCAATGACGGACACCAGCACGGCACCCTCGGATATTGACACGGTCTTGGCAGCGCAGGAGGTGGACATGGCTCTCGCGGACACCGTTCGGTCGATCATCAACCCGGCCACAGGTGAGGTCCTTGCCACCGTTCCCGACCAGACCGCCGTCGACGTGGACAACGCGGTCCGCGTCGCAAAGGCTGCCTTCGAGTCCGGCCCCTGGCCGGAACTGACCCGAACCGAGCGAGCCCGCCTGTTGCTCCGCTTCGCCGACGCCATCGAGGCCAACTCGACCACGCTGTACGAACTGGAGACGCTGAACAACGGCCGGCCGATCACCGAGACCATGGCCCAGCTGTCCCGGGTGCCGGAGTGGTTCCGTTACAACGCCGGCCTGTTGGCCACCCAACGGGACGCGGTACTGCCCAGCGACGGTCCCTACCTGACATACCAGCGCCGGACGCCGCTCGGTGTCTGCGGGATCATCACCCCGTTCAACCATCCGATGCTGATCCTGGCTCGCAGTCTCTCGGCCGCTCTGGCCACCGGAAACACGTTGGTGGTCAAGCCCTCTGAACTCACCCCGCTCACCACCCTCGCACTGGTCGACATCCTGTATGCCGCAGGACTTCCCGAGGGCGTGGTCAGCGTGGTGACCGGCGGTCGGGTGGCGGGTGAACGCCTCACCCGCCACCCCGACGTCGCCAAGATCACCCTGACCGGCGGCACCGAGGCCGGCCGCGCCGCGGCGATCGCCACCGCATCGCGATTCGCCAGGGTGACCGCGGAACTGGGCGGCAAAACTCCGATCATCGTTTTCGACGACATCGACCCCCGCGTGGCCGCCGAGGGCGCCGCGTTCGCCGCATTTGTCGCAGCCGGCCAGTCCTGCGTCGCCGGCGCGAGATTCCTGGTGCAGCGCGGGGTTTACGACGAATTCGTCACCGCCCTGAGCGAACGGGCCGATGCCATCCGGATCGGTGACCCGTCCTCGGTGAGCACCCAACTCGGGCCGCTGATCAGCCGGGTCCAACGCGACAAGGTGCAGCAGTACATAGCCGTCGGTCTCGACGAAGGCGCCCGGCTCACCGCCGGCGGCGCCGTTCCGGACCTGCCGGGCTCACTGAGCACCGGTTTTTACCTGCAGCCCACGGTGCTGGCCGACGCAACCAACGACATGCGCGTCGCCCAGGAGGAAATCTTCGGCCCGGTCGCCGTCGTCGTCCCGTTCGACACCGAGCAGGACGCCATTGCCATGGCCAACGACAACCGCTTCGGCCTCGGCGCCGGAGTCTGGACCAGGGACCTCGCCCGCGGCCACCGGGTGGCCGACCGCATCGTTGCCGGGATGGTCTGGGTCAATGATCACCACCGGCTGGAGCCGTCGCTGCCCTGGGGTGGGGTCAAGGAGTCCGGCACCGGAAAGGACGCCGGAACCGAGTCCTTCGACGATTTCACCTGGATCAAGACGGTCGTCGTCCGCACCGCGGAGGACGACGTCAACTGGTACGGCCAGGCAACTCCCGGCCGCCTGAACTAGCGCGATATCCAGTCGCGTACCAGCGACTCAGATCCAGCGGGCCGTGCGCCCCTTCGCAATTCCCCCCGATGTGCTGATGGCGGCTGCCCTGGTGCAGGCGCAGAACAAAGGAGTTCTTGTCGATGACCGCACACCTCTCCCGAGCACCCGCCGGTGGCTGGCGGACCGAGATCACCCGGATGCAATGGCTGGTCCTGCTCGGCACCACCCTGGGCTGGGCCCTGGACGGCTTCGCCGGCAGTCTGTATGCGCTGGTCCTCGGTCCGGCCATGACGGAGTTGCTACCCAATAGCGGCGTCCCCGTGTCACCGGCGAACATCGGTCTCTATGGCGGGCTCACCGTCGCGCTGTTCCTGGCCGGCTGGGCCACCGGCGGCATCCTGTTCGGCATGCTCGCCGACTACTTCGGCCGGACCAGGGTGCTGTCCATCGGCATCCTCACCTACGCGGTCTTCACCGCGGCCGCGGCCTTCGCCGATACCTGGTGGCAGCTGGGCATTCTGAGGTTCATCGCCGGTCTCGGCTCCGGCGTGGAAGCCCCGGTCGGGGCCGCCCTGATCGCCGAGGTCTGGCGAAACCGCTACCGCGCCAAGGCCTGCGGCGTCATGATGTCCGGCTATGCCGCCGGCTTCTTCATCGCAGCGCTGGCCTACGCGATCCTCGGCACCCAGGGGTGGCGGTTCATGCTCGGCCTCGCGGTTGTGCCTGCCATCCTGGTCTGGTTCATCCGCCGGTATGTCCCCGAGCCCGCAGAAATCACCACCGCTATCACCGCCCGGCGGGCTCGCAAGCAACAGGGTCAGCGGGTCGAGCAGGACCGCTTCGTCCTCCGCCGCCTCCTGACGCCGCCCTTCCTGCGCAGCACGTTGATCTGCACGGCGCTGGCCACCGGCTCCCTGATCGCCTTCTGGAGCGTGTCGACCTGGTACCCGCAAATCATCCGGTTGGCCGCTGCGGCCGACTCGCTGTCCGTCGATCAGGGCAACCACCGAGTGGCGATGGCGTCACTGCTGTTCAACGCCGGCGGTGTCCTGGGTTACGCGTCCTGGGGCTTCATCGCCGACGCCATCGGCCGGCGAAAGGCCTTCGCCATCAGCTTCCTGGTGTCGGCGATCAGCGTCGTCTATCTGTTCCCGTTCGAGCGCAGCTACACCGAGTTCCTGGTTGCGATGCCCGTGATCGGGTTCGGCCTGTTCGGCGCCCTGTCCGGAACCTTCGTCTACGGACCCGAGATCTTCCCGCCCAGTGTCCGCGCCACCGGCATGGCCCTGGCCAACAGCGTCGGTCGTTACATCACCGCTGCCGGGCCGCTGATCGCCGGCGTCATCGCAGTCTCCTGGTTCGGCGGCAATCTGGGCATGGCCACCACGAGCGTCGCCGCCTTCGGGTTGATCGCCCTCGTCGGCCTTGCCTTCGCCCCGGAAACTCGGGGCGCCGCACTACCCACCGACCCCACCCTGTTGCCCGACCCCGCTCCCGAAGGAGCCGGAACCGTTGCGGAAACGACGGTCTCGGCCGCCACCGCGGAAGAGAGCCACTCGTGAACACCAACCACGTAGACCCAAAGGCTCAGCAGAACAACAGCTCTGACACCTTCAGCTCTGACACCTACCGCTCTGATACCTACAGCGGTGCCCGCGCCATCGTCATCGGCGGTTCGATCGGCGGCCTGACGACCGGGCTGCTGCTGAAAGATCTCGGGTTCGACGTGACGATTTTCGAGCGCACACCCACCGTGCTGGACGGTCGCGGCAGTGGGATCGTGCTGCAGCCCGACACGCTCCGCTGGTTCACCGAGCGCAGCACCCAGAACCCGGCAAAGCTGTCCACCTCCACCCGCTGGGTGCAGTACCTGGACGCCTCCGACCAGATCGTGCACCGGGAGGAACGGACCTGGAGTTACACCGCCTGGGGCACCTTCTATAAGGCGCTGCTGGACGACTTCGGGCTGGAGAACTACGTCCTCGGTGAATTCGCGGCCGGATTCGAGCAGGACGAGCAGTCCGCGACGGTCCGGTTCGTCAGCGGCCGGACCGAGTCCGCGGACCTGGTGGTGTTTGCTGACGGCATCACCTCAATGGCACGCACCCGGGTCGACCCCTCCGCCACCATGACCTACTCCGGGTACGTCGGCTGGCGCGGCACGGTCCCCGAGCACACCCTTTCCAACCATGCACGAGCAACCCTGGCCGATTCGATCAGTTACACGGTAGTTCCCCACTCGCACATCACCATGTATCCGATTCCGGGCGAGCACGGCGCCGGACCGCAGGACCGGCTGATGAACTACGTATGGTACCGCAACGTTGCCGCCGGCCTGGAGTTGGCCGAGATGCTGGTGGACAAGCGCGGTTTCACCGGACCGGTCTCCGTCCATCCGGGTCAGGTACAGGACCGCTACGTGGCCGAGATGCGAGCCGCGGCCGCGGAACTGTTCGGGCCGGCGATCGCCGAGGTGGTGACCTCAACGGCCACTCCCTACGTGCAGGTGGTGCAGGACGTCCGGTCGTCGAAGATGGCCGACGGGCGGGTCGCGCTGATCGGGGACGCCGCGTGTGGCGCACGCCCGCACGCCGCCGCCGGTACCGCGAAGGCGGCCGCCGATGGTTGGGCGCTGCACGACGCGCTGCAGCAGGCGGACGGCGATATCCGGGCCGCGCTGCGCAAGTGGGAGCCCGCCCAGCTCGCCCTGTCGGCGGCGCTGCTGGAGCGGGTCGTCGACATGGGCGAGCGAGCCCAGTTCCGCGACACCTGGACCCCCGGTGACCCGAGCCTCCGCTTCGGTCTGTACGGACCGGGACGATGACCAGTACCGCCACCACACAAGGAGACACCATGGCGCCCAGCACCTTTCTCGCCGATCTGCCGCTCGCCGGCACCCTGGTCGGCACCGACTTCACCGGTTGGAGCACCGAGTTACGTGAGGAGTTCCAGACTCATGCCGAAGACGGCAACGTGGGTTCGCGCCTGTTGAGCCAGACCCCGCGGGCCAGGGTGTGGGAGATCCGGCTCGCGCCGGGCGAGCGCTGGCACGCCCACCGGCATGTGCTGGACTACTTCTGGACCGCGATCAACGCCGGTCGGAGCCGTCAGCACACCCATGACGGCACGGTTCGTGAGGTCAGCTACCAGGCCGGCGAGACCAGGTACTTTCACTTTGCGAAGGGTGAGTATCTGCTGCACGACATTCAGAACGTCGGTGACACCGAGTTGATCTTCACCACGGTGGAGCACTTGGACAGCGAGAACGCACCACTGGATCTGGACCGGGAGCCGTCACAGTGATAGCCCAAGCGCTGGCCGATGGCGTGATCGACGTACATGCGCACTGGTTGCCCGAGCAGCTCTTCGCCCTCCCGCCCGGTGCGCCGTACGGTGCGATGCACGACCGCGGGGGTGAACTGTTCCTCGGTGAGATCCCGTTGTCCATTTCGACCCGGTCCATGAGCGACGTGTCTGCAATTCGGGACGACATGCGCACCGCCGGAATTGCCGTCCGGGTGCTGTCTGCCCCGCCGTTCGCGTTTGCGGTCGGCGGCAGTGGCTCCGTGGACTTCGTCGGTGCCTTCAATGACGCACTCGCCGATGTGGTTCGGGAATCCGACGGGACGCTCATCGGTCTGGGGATGGTTTCGCTGGAGGACGCCGGAACCTGCCGGGCCCAGGTGACCGCGCTCGCAGCGACGCCCGGAATCGCGGGTATCGCGATTCCACCGGTGCTCGCAGGCGGTTCGCTGGATCGTGGCGTGCTTCGGGAGATCCTCTCCACAGCAACTGAACTCGAGCTCTCCGTGTTGGTCCACCCGATGCAGCTGCCGAGGCCCGAGTGGTCGGAGCACTATCTCGGGAACCTGATCGGGAATCCCACCGAGACGGCCACCGCGGTCGCGGCCACCATTCTCGGCGGTGTCATCGAGGAGCTGCCGCTGCTGCGGATCTGTTTCGTCCACGGCGGCGGATGTGCCCCCGGTCTGCTCGGTCGCTGGGAGCACGGGTGGCACAGCCGCGCCGACGTCCGGACGCATTCGAAACGCCCGCCGGCCACAGGTTTCCGGGAACTGTTTTTCGATACCGTCACCCACGATGGCGATCAGCTTCGGATGCTGGCCGCTCGCGCCGGTGAGCAGAAGGTTGTGTGTGGCAGCGACTACCCGTTCGACATGGCTCAACAGGACCCGGTCCGGTTCGCCGTCCAGCACGGAATCAACGCTGAAGCGCTGACCGCCCACGGTCGGGCATTCCTGGGATTGTGAACCCGGCGGAATAAGCCCTGTCCGCTCCCAGGTTCCCCATTCAGATGCTCAACTCGAAAGGCTCTGGTTTTCATGACGTCGTTGTTCAGCCCGATCGCCCTGCGCGGGCTCACCGTGAAGAACCGCATCTGGGTGTCCCCGATGTGCCAGTACAGCGTCGAGCGTCGCGACGGTGTCCCAACGGACTGGCACTTCGTGCATCTCGGTTCCCGGGCGGTCGGCGGCTTCGGGCTGATCATGACCGAGGCCACCGCCGTCACCGCGGACGGTCGGATCAGCCCGCAGGACACGGGGCTGTACAACTCGGAGCAGGTCGAAGCGTGGCGGCGGATCGTCGACTTCGTGCACGGGCAGGACGCGCACACGGGCGTCCAGCTGGCCCATGCCGGTCGGAAGTCGTCTACCTTCGCCCCCTGGTTGGGCAAGAACTCCGTGCCAGCCGACCAGGGCGGATGGCGAGCCGTCGCTCCCTCGGCGGTCGCCTTCGGCGACTACGCGGAACCGCGCGCGCTGACCATCAGCGAAATTGATGACATCGTGGCCGCTTTCGGCCAGTCCACTCGGCTTGCGCTGGAGGCCGGCTTTGATTTGGTCGAGATCCACGCCGCGCACGGATATCTCCTGCACCAGTTCCTCTCCCCGCTGGCGAACCAACGGACCGACGAGTACGGGGGCTCTTTCGAGAACCGAGTCCGGTTCCTATTGCGGGTCGTCGCCGAGGTGCGCGATTCCCTACCCGAGGACTTCCCGCTGGTGGTTCGCATCTCCGGGACCGACTGGGTGGAGGGCGGCTGGACGATCCAGGACAGCACCGAGCTGGCCCAACTGTTGGCCGCGCGCGGCGTCGACTTGATCGACGTGTCCTCCGGCGGCCTGCACCCGGCGCAGAAGATCACCGTCGGTCCCGGGTACCAAGTGCCCTTCGCCCGTGACGTCCGGACCAAGGCCGACATCCCCACCGGGGCAGTCGGACTGATCACCGAACCGGCGCAGGCCCAGGCGATCCTGGACGAAGGCTCGGCAGACGTGGTGCTGCTCGCCAGGGCCGCGCTCCGCGAGCCGGCCTGGCCACTGCGGGCCGCTCACGAACTGGGGATCCCCGCCGCCGACGCACCCTACCCCGAGCAGTACACCCGGGCCGTATGGCGACGGTCGACCACCTGAGCCAAAGGTGTTGGCCCGGCATCGCCGACGGGCGGGGACGGCTGCGACTCATGTTGCTGGTGTCCAGGATGAACCGAGTGTGATGGATGGCTGGGCAAGTTGGGGTCAGGGTTGGTCAGGGTGGGCGCCGGGGGGATCTCGAGCGGGGTGTGGAACAGATGCGGGGGGCCTGAGGTGTCCTCGCTCTGGTGGAGGCTCTGATCTCCTAAGGAGAATCGAGCTATGCCTGCACCCCGCAAGTACGACCAGGAGACCCGCGACCGGGCGGTGAGGATGTACCAGGAGCGTCGGCAGACGCATCCCGGTGAGTCGGCGATCGGGTCCCGCCGTCAGATCGGCGCGTTGATCGACGTGAATTCCGAGACGTTGCGTGGCTGGATCGAACGTACCGAGATCGACGCCGGCGTCCGGCCGGGCACGACGAGGGAAGAACACACTGAACTGGTCCGGTTGCGCCGTGAGGTCGGAGAACTCCGCCGGGCCAACGAAATCCTGCGGACGTCGGCTTGATATGCGGGTGATCTGACGTGTCGGGTGTCAGCCTTGGGCCCTGGCCGATGGCCGGCCGGTGGAGGGAGTTGCCCGCGATGGTTTTCGTGCTCTGTTTGCAGCGTTCGGTTGACGAAGTTCCTCGGCTGGGTGAGCCGTTGCTGGATGAGTACCTGCGGTTCGTCGCGGCACGATGTCGACCGAACACGCTGCTGGCTCAGTCTTTCGATGTGAAGGTGTTCTTCGGCGTGGCGGGCAAGCCTCCACTCGACGTCGGGACGGCCCACGTGCTGCGTTTCATCGAGGAGCAACGCTCGCCGCGACAGCCGAGGGTGGTCCGGCTCGTTGATGGTGAGGCCGGGTTGGCGGCGTCGACGATCAAACGCCGGTTGGCGACGGTTTCCGGGTTGTTCGATTACCTCACGGCCCGGGGTGAGGTGGCGAGGAATCCGGTGCCGCGGAGCTTGTCGGCGCGGCCGGGGCGGTCCCCGTTGCGTGGTATCCCGCTGGTGCGGGCACCGCGCCGACTACCGCGGGTCCTGGGCCCGGATGAGGTGGGACCGGCTCGTCGCGGTTCTGCGGACTCACCGGGACCGGGCGATGATCTGGTTGATGCTGCTCGGCGGGCTGCGCCGCTGCGGCGAGTCGGCATCAGACCCGTGACGGTTCAGGTGGCGACCTCGCCCCAAGAGTTCACCCATCGAGAGGGTTCCGTGAAGGTCATTCACACCGATCAGGCGCCATCGCACACCGGTCCGGTCCCGCAGGCGGTCGAGGCCGGCGACTGGGTCTATGTTTCCGCGCTGTTCGGGGCCGACCCGAAAGATCACGCGATCCCGCAGGACGTCACCGCGGAGTCCCAGCAGATCTTCGACAACCTGGTCGCGATCTTCGCGGCCGCCGACGCGACGCTGTCTGATGTCGTCCGAGTCGGCATCGTGATGCGGGACCTGCAACGTGACCGACCTGCGTTCAACAAGGTAAGGGCCGACCGGTTCGGTGAGCACCGTCCCGCCCGGTCCGCCATCCAGTCGGCAGAGTTCGGCCGTACCGGGGAGAACGCCAAGATCATGATCGAGGTGACGTCGTTCCGTGGTTGAGGTGCAGTTGCCCGATCTGGTCGCCAGTTTTTTCACCCTGTCCGGTGCGGGGTTCGGTGAGCCGCCCCGGAACTCGTTCGTGGAGCGGTGCGAGGCCGCCGCGGCCGCCGGGTTCACCGGGATCGGACTGCATGCCGAGGATCTGCCCCGCACCATCGCTGGCGGCGTCGACATCGGCGAGATGCAGTCCGTCCTGCGGATCAATGGTGTGAAGTTGGTGGAGATCGAGTTTCTCGGCGGCTGGGCGTTGGCATCAACAGAGGACACTCCGCGGGCCACGTCGGTCCGGGGCATCGAGGCCGTCGCCGAAGCGCTGGGCGGGCGACACGTCAGCGCGGGGGAATTCCGCGGGGATCTCACCCTGGACACCGACGAGGCCATCGACGCCGCCGCGGCGGCGCTCCGGATCAACGCCGACCGGCTCGCTACTCGCGGACTGCTGGTGGCAGTCGAAGCGTTTCCGTGGTCGGCCATCTCCACCATTGGACTCGCGACGGAGTTGGTCCGTCGGTCCGGCGCCCCGAACGCCGGCCTGATGATCGATGCGTGGCATTTCTTCAACAGCGGTGCGGACCTGGAGGCGTTGCAGGACCTGCCGGGTGCTGGCGTCGCGGCGGTGCAGCTCAACGACGGTCAATCGGTGCACGAGGACTTCCTGCGACACGCCCGCGCCGGGCGGGAGCTCCCTGGACGGGGTGAGCTGGACGTGGTGGGCCTGATCCGCTCGGTCCGCCGGGCCGGCTTCGACGGGCCCTTCTGTGTGGAGGTCAACACCCCCGACTTTCGGGCTCTTCCGGTGGATGAGGCCGCCAGGCAGGCCGCAGACAGTGCAACACAAGTACTGCGGTTGGCACTGGGCTGACGACAGCCGCCACGGCAGGCTGCTTGCGTTTGCCAGTCTCATTTCTCGGTCAGCGGTGCGGACAGCCGCTGGGTGTCGGCCACGATCGCCGTCCTGCGGCTGGCTTTCGCGACGGCAACACCACGGCCGAGACCGGGGAAGACGAGGGCGTTGTTGGCTTGGGCGACTTGGTAGGTGCGGTCCTGGTCGGTGACTGGGCTGAAAGGGCTGCCGGTGGCGATGAGAGCGCGCCCGTCGGTCCAGTTGATGAGGTCCTCTGGCAATGCCTCGCACTTGGATGTGGGGTTCGAGAGCGGCATGATGATGGGTCGCTCGACGTGATCGGCCATGTCCCGAATGATGCCCTCGGTGAATGCGCCGGAGTGGGTGGAGGTCCCGATCAGGATCGTCGGATGCACATGGGCGACCACGTCAACGAGTCCAACCTTGCCGGGGCCTGCCCACCCGCGGATGTCTTCTCTGGATCGGGCGTAAGGCTACTGGAAGTCCAATAGCCCGGGTGAGTCGTTCAGGATGAGACCGTCGGAGGTGAGCGGGTAGAACCGGTCGGTGGCTTCTCGTTGGGTAAGGCCTTCCTGGATCATTTGTTCGCGCATCATGTCCGCGATGCCGAGGCCGGCGGTGCCGGCGCCGTAGATCACGACCCGTTGGTCGCGGATGCGGGCTCCGGTGGCTCGGACGGCGGAGAACGCTGCTGCCAGGACTGTGGCTGCGGTGCCTTGCATGTCGTCGTTGAGGGTGCAGACCTGGTCGGCATATTTGTTGAGGATGCGTCGGCCGTTGGTGGCCCCGAAGTCCTCCCAGTGCAGCATGGCGTGGGGGAACAGGGTGCTGACAGCGGTGACGTATGCGTCGATGAGGTCGTCGTAGCGTTGGTCACGGACGCGGGCGTGCCGGGCGCCGAGGTACATGTCGTCGTTGAGAAGTTTGAGGTTGTCGGTCCCCATGTCCAGCACCACGGGCAGTACCCGGAGTCCGTGGTCAGGGATGAGGACACTGTCGCTTCCAACCTGTAGTAACCAACAAACGGATTCACCACCTGGTGCCCCGCATTCCCCTGGGTTCCGGGTCTAGGACAAGGCGCCGGCCGACGCCCGGTCGGTACCGGCAATCTGCAGAAGCCGGCGGGCCCGATCGGCGACGGGTAGGTCCACGAACTCACCGCCAGGCAGCTGGAAAGCTTCCCCGCCTGCGGCATCAAACTCGGCGACAACTTCTTGGGCCCAAGCGATTTCGCTGCTGGTGGGGGTGAATACTTCGTGCAGGATGTCCAGTTGCCTTGGGTGGATGGCGGACTTGCCGAAGAACCCCAGCGACCGGGCGAACTCGGCTTGCTCTCGCAAACCCTTCGGGTCTGCCAGCTGCGGAAACACACTGTCGATGGGCGGTTCGATGCCGACCGCCCGGGATGCCAGCACCAGATGCGACCGGGCGTAAAGGGTTTGCAGGTTCCCGCCCGTGGTGTTCAGGTCTCTTTGCAGGTCGACACCGCCCATCGCGAGATTCCGGACGCCGGGGACGGCGGCGATTTCCTGGGCGGCAAGGACCCCGCGGGCGCTCTCGATGGCGCAGATGATGGGTTTGCCGGGTGCGCGTGCTGCGACCCATTCCACATCGGCCGCGGACTCGACCTTGGGGATCCGGATACCGAACGCCTTCTCTGCGACTGCGTTGAGATCGTCCTGGCACCAGGAGGTTTGTGCGGTGTTGACCCGCACCCAGGCGGGGTGATCGGCGAGGACCTCGGCGACCATGGACCGGGCGGTGCCTTTGGCTTCCGGCGGCACCGCGTCCTCGAGGTCGAGCATGATCGCGTCGGCGCCGGCGTCGAAGACCTTGGACAGCAGTTTGGCGTTGTGTCCGGGTGCGAACAGGTAGCTTCTGTCCATCAGACGACACCGCTGCTGCGGAGCTCGTCCAGTTTGTCGCCTGAGATGCCGAGCAGGTCGTCCAGGACGCTGTCGGTGTCCTGGCCGAGTTTGCGGCCGCCGTGCCGGATCGCGCCGGGGGTGCCGCCCATCCGGAAGATCAGGTTCTGCATCTTCAGCGGGCCCAGGTCTTCGTCGTCGATCGTGGTGATGACTTCCCGTTCCTGTACGTGCGGATCGTTCATGAGCTGCTCGATGTCGTAGACCGGGGCCAATGCGGCGCCGGCGGCTTGGAAGGCTGCGGAGACCTCCTCGTAGTCGCGGGCCTCGATCCATTCGGCGACCGGGGCGTCGATCATGTCCGAATGCTTCACCCGTTCCCCAGCTTTGTGGAACCAGGACTGTTCGGCGATGTCCGGTCGGCCGACCAGGTGCATGACCCGTTCGGCGATGGAGGTTGCGCTGGCCGAGATCGCGACCCACCGGCCGTCTCTGGTCAGGTAGGCGTTGCGGGGGGCGTTGTTGCTGGACCGGTTGCCGTGCCGGCCGGAGATGATCCCGAGCTGGTCGTAGACGCTGGGGCCCGGGCCGAGGATGCCCACCAGTGGTTCCAGCAGCGACAGGTCGATGACCTGCCCTGCACCGTTGTTGGCGTCTCGGTGGTAGAGGGCGAGCATGACCGCGTAGGCGCCGGTCAGTCCGGCGACGCCGTCGGCGAGCCCGAACGGCGGGAGGGTCGGCGGCCCGGTTTCCTCACCCGTCTGGTGGGCGAGCCCGCTCATCGCTTCGGCGAGGGTGCCGAACGCGCGCCGCTTGGCGTAGGGGCCGGTTTGACCGAATCCGGTGACCCGCAGGACCACGAGGGCGGGATTGATCTTCTGCAGCTCGTCCGGTCCAAGTTCCCACTTCTCGAGCACGCCGGGGCGGAAGTTCTCGATCACCACGTCGGCCTGGGCGACGAGCCGGCGCAGGATGTCCTGGCCATCCGGTGTGCTGAAGTTCAGGGTGATTGTCCGCTTGTTGCGGGCAATGACCTTCCACCAGAGGCCGTGGCCCTCCTTGGTGTGGCCGTGGGCGCGGGCGGGGTCGCCGCGGGGGTGTTCGACTTTGATGACGTCGGCGCCCCAGTCGCCGAGCAGCATCGCGGTGATCGGTGCTGCGTAGACGGTGCCCAGGTCCAGCACCCGGAGTCCGGTCAGGGGGCCATTGGGTGGCACGGCCCGGGTGGCGCCGGCTGTGTCGGTGGGTGCGGAGGTGGTCGGCATGTCGGCTCGTTCTCCTCGATGTATGCGGGCTCGATTGCCTCGGGTGCCTGGTGGCGCGGGCTCGAGATCGGGTGCGGTGCAACGGTTTGGGCTCGGTGAAGCCCGGTGACGGAGCCGGTGGTGGCCGGTTCCGCCACCGAGGTCGATGGGGGTTACTGGCGGTGCGTTCGGGCTATTCGTTGTAGCCGAAAAGCGAGTTCCACATCGCTTGGTCCTCCTTGGCGAATCCCTTGGCGTCGGGCGGCAGGATCCGGTGCACCTGCTCGGACTCGAACGGTGGGAACTGTTCGCCGAGGATGAGCGGGGGGTCGACGTCGGTGCGGACGGAGTATTCGCCGAGTTCGCGGAAGACGTTCTGCCCTCGCAGTGACAGGTTCCAGTTCATGAAGACCTTGGCGGCGTTGATGTTCGTGGCAGTGGAAGCGATGCCGGTGTAGTAGTCGTAGACCGCGAAACCTTCCTTGGGGATGACGAACTGGACGGGGGCGTTGCGGGCCTGCGCGAGGTTGACGGCACTGACGACGGTGGTGCCGACCTGTACTTCACCGCGCGCGAGGCTGTCGAGTTCGGCGCCCAGGGAGTCGAAGATCCGGGGCCGGTTCGCGGCGTAGGCGGTGAGGAACTCGTCACCCAACACGGCCCGTTGGAAGCGGGTCAGAGCCAGGGCGCTGCCGCCCGCACCGACCTGGGCAATGCCGATCTTGCCCTTCATTGCCGGGTCGGTCATGACCTCCCAGGATGTGGGCGCTTCCTCGGGCGTGACGATCGCGTTGTTGTATCCAAAGGTGTAGATCGGGTTGAAGGTGCGGTAGTAGTTGCCGCCGTCGAACACCACGTCGTCGTGCAGGTTGATGGCGGTGTCGGGGGTGTAGGGCTGGAAGACGCCCTTCTCGCTCAGTGCACTGGCAAAACCGGAGTCGGAGGTGCGGACGACATCGGCTTTGAGTTTGCCGGCGCCGTACTCGGCCGAGATCCGCTCGAACAGTCGGTTCGGGGTGAGCCGCACAACGTTGACTTCCAGTCCGGTGTCGGCTTTGAACTGCTTGAGCAGCGCGGCCTCGGTGTTTTCGGTGTACCCGGTGTAGAGGTTGATGCTGCCCTCGGCGACGGCGGCGTCCCAGAGTTCCTTGTCCGCGATCTGCTCGCCGTTGACGACCAAACCGTTGCTGGTGTCGACGGTCTCGGCCGGTGTGACGACCTCCTTGGGGGCTGGCGGTGGGGCACACGCGGCGGTGGCCATGGCGATGATCCCGACGGCGACCGCCAGAGCGCCGGTGCGACGAATGGTGCGGGTGGTGCTGGTCATATCAGGCCACATCCTTCGCGCCGAGGCGGCGAGCGAGAACTGCGAGGATTCCGATGACCACGATGTAGAGCAGGCTCAGTTCGGCGGCCTGCTGAAAGGACCCGTTGTCATAGGCGTCGAAGATCGCGATGGACAGCAGGCGGGTATCGGAGGTGAACAGGAAGAGCACAGCGGTCAGTTCACGCATGCCGAGCATCAGCAGCAGCAGGAACGTGGACGACAGACCGACGCGCAGCAGCGGGACGGTGACGAACGAGATCGCTTTGGGCCGGCGGGCACCGAGCATGATGGCGCTGTCCTCCAGGTCCTTGTCGAGTTGCACGATCGAGGAGGACACCCCGCGGTAACCCTGCGGGATGAACACCGCGATACAGGCGATCACCAGCACGATCAAGGTGCCGTACACCGGGATCGGCAGGGTCAGCCAGGTCCACAACAGACCCAGGCCGAGCACGATGGCTGGGATGGCCAGCGGCAGCATCGCGATGTATTCCAGCCATTTGCGGCCCCACGCGTTGGTGCGGTACCTGGTGTAGGACAGCGCGAAACACAGTGCAGTGCCGATGAAGGCAGTGCCGAGGCCGACGATGACGCTGTTCTGCAGCACGTGCCAGAAATCCGGGTCCTGCAGGGTCTGACCCATGGAGTAGAACGACAACGCCCCGGGTTCGAACAACTGGGAGAGTTGGCCGAGGTAGGGGCTTGTCTGCAACGCCGAGATCAGCAGGGCCCCGATGGGCAGCACCACGGCGAGCAGGAAGTACACCCATGCGGCGACCGCGGAGGGCCAGCGCCACTGACGCAGCGGAACCCGGCGGGCACGGACACCCTTGCCGCTGACGGTGGTGTACTGCTTCTTGGCGACGGTGCGCTGCTGGATGAAAACCACGATCATCAGCAAAATGGTGAGGACGACGGCGATCGCGGCTGCGGCGTTCTGCCGGGACGGGGAGGCGTTCATCAACCGGTAGATCAGGGTGGGCAGGGTGTCGATCTGACCGGGCACACCGATGACCTGGGCGACTGGGAAGTTCTCCACCGTCAGCGCGAAGACCAGGATTCCGGAGCCGACGATCGCCGGCATCACCAGCGGGAACGTAATGGTGCGCAGCATCCTGGACAGCGGAGCGCCGTGCAGGCTGGCCGCGTCCTCCAGGTCGGGGTTCATCAGCGACAGCGCGGAGTGGACCATCAGGAACGTGTACGGGGCGTAGTACAGGCCCAGCACGAAGATCAGTCCGCCGAAGCTGTAGATGTTGATCAGGTCGGGCACGCCGACGGCGCGGGCGACGACATTGATGAACCCGGAGGCCGGGCTGCCCAGTTGCGCCCACGCCAGAGCACCGACCAGGGCGGGCAGGAACAGTGGGGCGATGCCGAAGAAGTAGATGAGTTTGCGGCCGGGGACATTGGTGCGGGCGGCGAGGAACGCCATCCCGGACCCGATGACCAACGCCACGATGGATGCGCCGAGTCCGACCAGCGCCGAGTTGAGCATCGCCGTCAGTGCGCTGGACGTGAACAGGACCTTGAAATTGCTGACGGTGAAAGCGGCCTCACCCAGCGAGCCCGGTCCGGGGCTGGTATCGGTGAACGCGGCCAGCAGGACGAACCCGACCGGGAACAGGACGAGCACCGCCAAGATGATCAGCTGCAAACCGGACGGCAGGATCTTCTTGGCCGTCCGGCCGGCGGCTGAGGTGTGTTGTGGTTTGACCGCGGGCGGCGGGGTCGGCCTTTGCAGGGTGGTGGTCATGCCGCGACCGCCGTCGCTGCTGCGGGGGAGGTCAGCACGGGGGACGAGGTGTCGTCCTTCAGTACCTGCGCGGCGTTGGGCGACACCCGGACGGTGGCGGTGTCCCCGGTGGTCAGCCAGTCACCGGCCTGCGGCATGGCGATGGCCTCGACAACGGGTCCTTGTTCCAGGGTGATTCGGTAGCGCACGGTGGCGCCCTGGAAGCTGGCCACGTCGATGTGGCCGCGCCAGATCCCGGGACCGGTCGGATCACCTGGCAATGCCTTGGATACCAGCAGATCCTCGGCGCGCAGGCACAGGCTCGTCGGGCCGGTTCCGTCGGGAACATCCACCACCGGCAACGAGACGGGGTGGTCGGTGAGGGTCGCGACATGCTGGTGACCGTTCTTGGAAACGGTGCACGGGAAGATGTTCCCGACGCCGAGAAAGTCGGCGATGGACTTGGTCGACGGCGCGGCGTAGATCTCCTGCGGGGTGCCGATCTGCACGATCCGGCCGTGTTGCATCAGGGCGATCCGGTCTGCGAGGGCGAAGGCCTCGATCTGGTCGTGGGTGACGTACACAGTGGTCAGGTTCAGGTCGAGCTGGATCTCGCGCAGTTCGATCCGCAGTCGCTCGCGGAGCCGGGCGTCCAGGTTGGAAAGCGGCTCGTCGAGCAGCAGCACACTGGGCTGCATGACCAGGCTGCGGGCCAATGCGACGCGTTGCATCTGCCCACCGGAGAGCTGGCTGGCGCCACGGGTTTCGAAGTCGGACAGGCCGACCACGGCGAGGGCCTTACGCACCCGCTTGATGGCTTCCTCCTTGGGCACCTTTTTCATCTTCAGGGAGAACCCGACGTTCTCGGCGACGGTGCGGTGCGGCCACACGGCGTAGGACTGGAACACCATGCCGACATTGCGCTTGTACGGGGCGACGCTGACCTGCCGTTCGGAGTCGTGCACGACGGTGTCGCCGATGGTGATCCGGCCGCCGCTGGGCTGCTCCAGACCGGCGATGCACCGCATGGTGCTGGTCTTGCCGCAACCGGACTGGCCGAGCAGGACCAGCGACTCGCCGTCGGCGATCTCCAGGTCCAGTTCTTTCACCACCGTGTTGCCGCTGTACTGCAGGCTCAGGTTCTCGAGGGTGATCTTCATTGGTCTTCCTCTCCGACACGATGTCTCCATCGTGAAGGCTCGGCTGGTGCAGGGGATAGGGGCTGTGCAGTACGGCGTCGGTGCGGTCAGGCGACGGTGGTCGCGGTGCGGCGGGTGGTGGACTTGGTCTGGGTGCTGTCCGCCGGGGTGGCGGCGGGGATGTAGACGAGCGCATCGACGATGCGACGGGAATTGCGGCGGAAAGCGGCGGCGCGGTTTCCGTTCTCATCGGTGATTGCGACCGTGATCGGTCCGCTGAGGGTGCCGATCCGGTAGGTGGGCCTGGCGGGGGCCAGGTCGTGGACCAGGCTGCCGGGAATGGTGGCGGCGGCGGCCAACGCGACCGCGCTGGTCAGCCCGATCGCCGGGTGCGGGGCGCTCATCGAGATCATTCGGGCGTTCAGTTCGACTTCGCCGTCCCGCCCGCCGGCGACGACGCCGACCTTGGGCACGGACTGGTCGTTGTCCGGCAATCCCATTGCTCGGGCGGCGCTGCGGCGCAGTTCGGTGAAGAACGGCATCTTTGCGGCGACGGTGTCGGCGTCATCGGTTCCGGTCAGTCCGATGGTCTCGGCCCGGATGACCGCCACCGGTGCGCCGGCGTCGATCATGGTGACCGGGTAGACGGAGTCGCCAACTGTGAGCTGATCGACCGCGTGCCCGGTGGGCAGGAGGGTTCCATGGGTGGACCAGGTCTGTTCGGTGAACCCGAGGTCGACCGGTACGCCGGGGAACGGGACACCTCGGACCAGCTGTGTGCCCTGCGATGGTGCAGTCGCTTCGGGAGTGGGGACTGCCGCATCCAGGACGAGTCCGGTCGTGCGATTGCGCATCGAGAACGTGGTGACCTCATCGCTCAGGCCGACCAACTCATGCTGTACGGCGTAGAGGGCCAGCGCGGTGGCGCAGTTGCCGCAGTTGCTTATCCATTCAACCCGCGGATGATCGACGCTGACCTGGGCGAAGGAATACCCGACGACATCCGCCGGCTGATCAGCACTTCGGCTTTCCACGATGATCGCCTTGCTGGTGGTCGAGGTCGCCCCACCGATGCCGTCGATTTGCCGTAGGTCCGGGCTGCCGAACGCGCGCAGCAGGAACTCGTCCCTGGTCACCGGAAGGGGGTCGACGTCCGAGGCCTGAAAGATCCAGCACTTGCTGGTGCCACCACGGACCCAGGACGCCGGAACGGCCAACTCGGCGGACCCTACCTCGATCTCACTCACAAGCACTCCCTACATCCAGCTGTATGTGTGTGAGTGCCACTGTATACACTGGGATGCACAAGTCAACAGCTGTGTGCCAAGTAACATGGGCGTGTGGATTCGCATGCGAAGACAGACACGTGGATACGGTGATGCCGACGCTGCGTTCAACCTGTCGGCGTTACTGGGTGCGCAGCCCCCGAGAAGGGATGTCTTGATGAGCGTTCCGGTGTATGACCAGCTCCGTGCGCTGATCCTCAGTGAGGAGATCGGTCCGGACACCATGCTGGTGGAGACCAGCCTGGCCACCCGCTTGGGCGTGAGCCGAACACCGATCCGGGAAGCTTTGCGCCGTCTGGAACAGGACGGTCTGGTGGAACGCACCAGTCGGGGCACCAGAGTGGTGGAACGTAGCCCGGAGCAGATCCTGGAGATCTACGAACTCCGGATCCTGTTGGAGGGGCAGGCGGCGCGGGCCGCTGCGGAGCGGGCGACCAGCCTGGATATCAACCGGCTACGCGCCATCCACGAGCAGATGGAAGCTGCCGGGCCGGACGATGACCAGCACCGGGTCCGGCTGAACCGACTGTTCCACGAGGCCCTGTGGGCGGCCAGCCACAACGGCACCTTGGTCGAGGTCATCGACCGGCTCATCGCGCACCTGCACCCGCAGACCACCCTGAGATTCCCTGGCCGGTGGGACAGCATCCTCCGAGAGCACGGCGAACTACTGGCAGCCATCACCGAACACCGCGCCGACGACGCGGCAGCAATCGCCACCGAGCACATGACCCAGGCCCGGGAAATCCGGCTCCAGCTTTACGCCGGAGCCCTGGGCGACCCGCATCTGGAACGCGGCGCCTGAACGACACACACGTCGAGGGCGGTCCGGCTACTCGCCTCGAGCCCAGGCACTACCGCAGTGACACCGTCGTGTCCTCAACCGGCTGAGGCGTCGCCCAGCGGGGCAACGGCGCGGCGGGCGATGAGAAACCCGACCACCGCAGCGATCACCACTCCGATGACTCCGGCGATCAGCAGTGTGCTGCGCAGGATCTCATCATCCCGGTGGGGGCCGTCGGCATGCCCACCTCGGTGGGGACCCAAGAGGGGACTCACCACCAAGGCCAGGGCGGCCAGGACGACAACCACCGCGCTGGCGGCGAGTTGCCAGGACGTCCGCGCTGACCGGTGATGAAACGGATGGCCAAAAGGCGTGACCAAGAATAAGCCAGACATTTCGACCATTCACCGCCTGGGTGGTAGCCAGCGGGTCGGAATTCCGATCGAGGGTGGTCGATCCGTGCTGGCTCGAGGATGGTGCATAGTCAGCATTGCGCGCGACAACGGAACGAGCCGCTGGTCGTCGGGTTCAAACGGAGATTACGTTCTACGGCGCCGGCAGCATTGCGCTGCAACCGCTCTCGTGGGGCCGCCCTTCAGGTGTTGCCGTCGAAGCGGGGGTAGTGAGCGGAATGTGGTGCTGACCATCACTTGGTTGCGACAGCCGGGGGCGGAATATTCCTCAATAGCGTCATCAACGATTGTTCGACTGTCTAAAGACTACTGCACTAGCTGATCTTGTCGTGATTCGGGGTGAACGGACAGAACCTGGGTACTGCCGGGGTACGTCGGGCGCTCATCCGGAGGGGTTGCTGGGCGAGGTCCGGTCGGTCCAGAAGGTGGCCGGCCGGACCGCTGAACACTTCAGGCTCGGGGCGGACCTAGCCGTCGAACCGAGCTCTGCGGCCGCTTGACAGAGGGCTGTTGCCGGGGATTGAGAGTCAAGGTCGAGCAGGTCCGGACTGATGGTCGCTATCGTCCTGATCGATCAGACCGACGACGGCCAGCCTTGTCGTCACTATCGGGTGTGGTGCCGGTGTCATGACGTGCGGGTGGCCGGCGGTCACGCGCACGGTGAGCGGCGTTGTCGTCGCCGGCGCGGAGTGCTTTGTTGGTGTCGGTGAGGGCGGTGTTGCGTTGCTGCAGGGTGGTGTTGTGGGCGTGCAGGTCGGCGTTGTCGGCTTCCAGGCCGAGGACTCGGCCGATGCCGGTGAGGTTGATGCCCTCGGCGATCAGGACGCTGATCCGGCGGAGCCGGGCGATGTCGCTGTCGCTGTAGCGGCGGGTGCCGCCGCTGGTGCGGGTGGGTTCGAGGAGTCCTTTGCGTTCATACAGTCGCAGGGCTTGCACGCTCATCCCGGCGAGTTGGGCGGCGGTGGTGATGCCGTAGACCCCGGTGGTGCCATCACTGGCCGGTGGCGGGGTGGATTGTGGAGATGTGCTGCTGGCCATGATTTCTCGTCCTGCATCTCTTGCCTGCGGGGTGTGTGGTGTGATAGAAGGAATCTACACCAGCGGACATACATCGAGCAGTTCTTGTGGATGATCGGCAGGGGGTGAGACGGGTGACGAACGGTCGTCAGGGCACCGGCCAAGTGCTTGGTACCGGGGCAGTGGACGCGCAGTTCTGGGCGTTGGTCTGCGAGGACGAGGAATGGCTGGAAGCGGAGTTCGACGCGATCGTCAGTGCACCCGCCGAAGCCGGCCGGCGTCTCGTTCGTCGACCAGCGATCGGGGCCGCGGACCACCACAGTCGGCAGCAGGTCCTACCGGTCGATGGGGACAACCCCACGGTCGTGCCGTCCGGGCAACCACGTCAGAGCCGGCGGCGGGAACGATCCCCTCCGCCGAGGTAGCACCACGACGAGGCAACCGGTTCGAGAACTCATTGTCCGCGACCCGTATCCGAACAAGAACACTGTCGAACGAGAGGGTGATGCCCATCGAGAATCAAGGATCTCAACCGACCGGTCGGTGCCACACCGCCTGCACTGTTTCACCTTTCGTGCGGACAACCCGTCCTGAGGGACACCGCACCCGCGTCTCGTGACGCATCATTGTGCAGCGGGACGTGCGCTCCGTTCCCCAACTCCAGCGGCCGCCGATAACCTCGGCGGCCGCTTCATGTTTGCTCCGCAGCCCGGTCAGTACCCGCCGCAGGTCCACCCGCCGCCGGTCTGTGCCCCGACTTGCCTGTCATCGCCGCGACTGGTCACGGTCGTCTCAGCCGCGTCACCGAAGTTGCTGTCCGGGTTCATTTCTCACTCCCTCCACCCTTGCGCATGGGTACAGTCGGTGCTATAACAAATCTATGCCGTTCGTAACAGATACGGATGGTGGAGCACACGTCAAGACAGAGAGGACCTGGGAGGTGGTTCGTGATGCTCATGCGTACCGATCCGTTCCGTGATTTGGACCGGTTGACCCAGCAGCTGTTGGGCACCAGCGCTCGCCCGTCGGCGATGCTGATGGACGCCTGGCGGGAGGGTGAACGGTTCGTGGTGGAGTTCGACCTGCCCGGGGTGAGCCCGGACTCGGTCGACCTGGACGTGGAACGCAACGTCCTGACCGTGACCGCGCAGCGGCCCCAGTTGGACGAGAAGGCCGAGTACCTCGCCGCTGAACGGCCGCGTGGGGTGTTCAGCCGGCAACTGGTCCTGGGGGACAACCTGGACCTCGACCGGATCGAAGCCGCCTACCGGGACGGGGTGCTGCGGTTGCACATCCCGGTCGCCGAGAAGGCCAAGCCGCGGAAGATCAGCATCAACACCGACGCTGGTTCGAGCAGCGAAATCAGCACCGGACACAAGAGCAACGGCCAGCAGCGCAGCGACAACACCGTCGACGCCGAAACCGTGAACGCCTGAACTGACCAGCCTGACACCGGTCACGCTCCCGATCGGCCGGTAGGGTGCACCACCCTGCCGGCCGCGGGGACCAATCAAGCGCGACGAAGAGCCTTGGCGAGGCCGTCAACGGGAACACTGAATCGTGGCGTCCTAAAGGAGCCCGCCATGACCATCGGCGACCGCATCCCCCGCCACCCGCCGACCCGAATAGAAACAGTCTTCGGAAGGGCCTCCTGCCAGCCGGTCGCAGCACAGCCGCCATACCGGCAAACCCGACACCCGCAGGAACCGACCAGCGCGCCGCCAACTGCGTCAGGCACGTCGCTGCAACAGCACTCGACACATCCCTGCGCGCCGCGTTGACCCGGACTGCCCCACCGCCCGGCTGTCATCTGCTGGTATCCGGTCGGCTGTTGCCTGATCTAGCGGCTGCCGGATGGGCTCGGTTCGCCGCGACGGGGTGGATGATCACCACAGGTCGGGTTGACACGGGTCTCATCGCCCGAACGGGAGCGACCATGGAAACCACCTGCGCCGACGACGGTTCGGTACTGTCAGCCGGCGTCATCGCGGAATCGATGCGCCGGGCGATGACCCGTGACACCCCGGAGGAATCGCTGCGGACGGTGATCGAGATGGCGTTGTCCTGCGCGCCGTGTGATCAGGCATCGATCACCGTGCTGGGACCGGGTCGCGCGTTGGAGACGGTGGGTGCGTCCGACGACCGGGTCACCAAGGCCGACCGGTTGCAGTACGACCTGCGCGAGGGCCCGTGCCTGGACGCGGTCTTCACCGACGGTGTGTTCCAGGTGGAGGACCTCGCCGCGGACAGCCGGTGGCCCCAATGGACACCGCGCGCGACGGAGTTGGGTCTCGGTGCCCTGTTGGCGGTGCACCTGCACACCGACACCAGCCTCGGTGCGTTGAATCTGTATTCCGAGCGGCCCCGGGAATACGACGAACTCGATGTGGAAGTCGCGAAAGTTGTTGCCGCGCACGTCTCTGTGGTGCTGGCCCACACCCGGAAAACCCAGGATCTGTGGCGGACCATCGACACCCGGAACCTGATCGGGCAAGCCCAAGGCATCCTGATGGCCCGCTACAGCTTGACCCCGGAAAGGGCATTCGCCGTCCTGCGGCGCTACTCCCAGGCCCGGCGCACCCGGCTGGCCGCCGTCGCCGAAGAACTCACCAGGACCGGGCAACTACCCGACCTCGACCCCACCCGCGAGCACTGACTCATCTGGAATCAGCGCGCTCCGGTTTACCCTGGAGCGGGCGCCGGCAACACCCCACAAAGGCTGGCGTACGGCTGACCATCCCATTCACTCGGCAACGCTAGTCGTGCACCGCCGTCTCATGGCTGCTCGTGCATACCGACGTCCATGACACCTTCAAGTGGACGCGCAAGGGCACTGCGGCCGGTCAATCTCGTGCTCGAAAGGCTCCACTTTGATCTTCACATTCTCGGTGCTGTGCAACTGAAGCTGGTGACGATTGTGATTGGCGCGTAACATGTTGTCGCTGGAACCGACAGCCGACCTGGGACGTGGTTCGCCGCCTTACGGGGCCGCAGCCTTGGGGGAGGAAACCCCACCGCCAGGACGGACGAGCACTATTGCCGTTTGGATTCAGACCAGTGATCGACCCCTTCGACGATGCGGGACCGCTTTTCCAGGCTGGCCGGTGCCCTGCAAGAGAGTCCGATGAGACGGTCCGCGGTGATGTCCTGGCCGGAACCCGATTGATCTGCCGGATCAGTGTCCGATCGCTGCCCGTCAACGGTGGGGCGGTATCGACCGGCAGTGGACCGGATACTTCTGAGTTGCTCTATGCCACAGATCCGGTCAGCGCCCGGTTGGACGATTTGGAGTTCGTCACCGGTGAAGGCCCGTGCCTTCAGGCGTATTGGAATCGTTCCCCCGTGCTGGAACCCGACATGACCAGCCCGGGGGCGGCCGCGAGGTGGCCATGGTTCGCGCCGGAAGCCGCGGTCCTCGGGGCAGGCGCGGTGTTCGCGTTCCCGCTCCAGGTCGATCGGATGGTGTTCGGCGTGCTGTCGTTCTACTGCCGCGCCCGCGGGGTTCTTGGGGGCCGGAACCTGAGCACCGCACTGGCAATGGCCCGGGCCGCCGCCGCCGCCGTGTTGAATGACGTCGCTGAGCACAGCCGTGAACAACTCGACACCCACTTCAGGGACTCTGACTTCGACCGGGTCTCGGTCCATCAGGCGCTCGGGATGATCGCCGTGCAGCGAAATACTGATATCGGCCAGGCGCGTGTCTTACTGCGCAGTACGGCCTACGCTCAGAACAGAACCAGCCGTGCCGTCGCCGAAGACGTGCTCGCGCAACGCCTCACCTACCAGTGAGGCGCAGCCTGGCAAATCTCCAGAACCCGACCCACTGGTCACTCAGCTGGCGCCTCTTTTGATCCAGATGATGTCCGGTCGCGACGAAGCTGCCGGTAATCGGTGGGGTACGAGACTGTCAGGTGCCCGGTCCACCGGATGGCCGGAGCAGCTGCGGAGTAGTCGAAGATGGCGATCTCGAGAACGTTGTGAAATCACTGGAACGAGCCGATCCATGCGATCAGTTGGTTGTTCGTGGTGCGGGGCCGGGGTATTTCAGGCTCCGAACGCCGAGGATGTGGGCGCGTTCGGCTTCGGACAGGCCGCCCCAGACTCCGTAGGGTTCGCGGGTTGTCAGTGCCCAGGCCGCGCATTGGTTGATGACGGGGCAGGGTTGGCAGATGTGTTTGGCTTGGGTGATGCGTGCGTTCTTGTGGTGCCGGCGTTCGCCGGTGGGGTGGTAGAAGGTTTCGACGTTCATGCCGCGGCAGGCGGCGGACAGTTGCCAGTCCCAGTATTCGGTGACCGGTTGTGTGGGTTGGTGGTCGGTGGTGGTCATCGAGTCCCTTTCGGGCTTCGGTGGGGAAGCTTGGCTGTGGCGGGGGGAGGTTACCCGGCACTGACGAGTGCGATGCGCAGCGGAACGGTCGCGACCGGGAGCGCGATGCCCCGGCCCGAAGCGGGTGTGGTCGGGCCGGGGCATGGCGTTGGTCGCGGCGGGCTGTTCGGGAGGGGTTATTTCAGTTCGGCGAGGACTTTGGTGGTGATGCTGTCGACGTCGAGCCCGTATCGCTGGTGCAGGGTGGGTAGTGCGCCGGCGTCCAGGAACTTGTCGGGCAACGCGACGGGCAGGACTTTTTTGTGGACTCCGGCGAGGACTGCTGCGGAGGCGACGGTTTCGAATAGGCCACCGGTGATGGTGTGGTTTTCCAGGGTGACCGCGAGCCGGTCGGTGTTCAGCTCACGCAGGATGGTGGCGGCGTCGAAGGGTTTGATGGTGGGGGTGTGCACGACTGCGACGTCGACGTGGTGGGCTGCCAGGGCTTTCGCTGCGGCGAGTGCGCGCATGGTCATCAGGCCGCTGGAGATGAAGACGACGTCGTTGCCGCCGCGGAGCACTTTGGCCTTGCCGAGTTCGAAGGTGTAGTCGTATTCGTCCAGGACGGTCGGGACGTTCCCGCGGAGCAGCCGCAGGTAGGACGGTCCTTCGGCGGCGGCGAGTTGCGGGACGGCCTGTTCGATGTCGACGGAGTCGCAGGGGTCGACGATGGTCAGGTTGGGCATGCCGCGGAAGATCGCGATGTCCTCGCTGGCCTGGTGGCTGGGTCCGTATCCGGTGGTCAGGCCGGGTAGTCCGCCGACGACGTTGACGTTGAGGTTGGGTTCGGCGATGTCCAGGCAGAGGAAGTCGTAGGCGCGGCGGGCGGCGAACACGGAGTAGGTCGACACGAACGGGATCAGCCCGGTCTCGGCCATCCCGGCGGCGGCGCCGAGGAGCAGCTGCTCGGCCATCCCGACCTGGAAGAACCGCTGCGGGAAGCGGTCCCGGAAGATGTGCATGTCGGTGTATTTGGCGAGGTCGGCGGACAGGCCGACGATCTTCGGGTTCTGCTCGGCCACGGTGACCAGGGCGTGCCCGAACGGTGCGGGCGCGGTTTTCTGCCCGGCGTCGGCGATGCTGGCGATCATCGCGGAGGTTTTCGCCCGGACCGGTTTGGTGGGTTTGACCTCGGCGTCGGCGGCGACCGCGGCGGCCTCGGTGGGTGCGTTGGTGGGTGTGGTGGTCATGGTCAGTTGCTCCCAGCGGGGTTGGCGGCGCGCAGCGCCTGGCGGGCGAGGTCCCATTCGTTCTCGTCGATGCGGATGAAGTGCGCCTTTTCCCGGGTTTCCAGGAACGGCACACCCCGCCCGATCTGGGTGTCGCAGATGACTACCGCGGGGCCGTCACCGGCCGGGACGGAGTCGAAAGCCTCGACGAGGGCGTTGATGTCGTTGCCGTCGACGCGGACGGTGCGCCACCCGAAGGCTTTCCATTTGTCGACGACGGGTTCGGTGCGCAGTACCCCGGCGGTGGCGCCGTCGGCCTGCAGTCCGTTCATGTCGACCACGCACAGCAGGTTCCCCAGGCCGTGGTGGGACGCGGCCATCGCCGCTTCCCAGGTGGAACCCTCGTCGAGTTCGCCGTCGCTCATCATGTTGATCGACGCGGGCGGTGTTGCCCTGGAATCGCAACCCGAGGGCCATCCCGACTGCGACGCCCAGGCCGTGGCCCAGGGAGCCGCCGGAGATCTCCATGCCGGGGGTGTAGGTGCTCATCCCGGACATCGGCAGCCGGGAGTCGTCCGATCCGTAGGTGTCCAGCTCGTCGACCGGCAGGATGCCGGCCTCGGCGAGTGCGGCGTACTCGGCGATGGCGTAGTGGCCCATGGACAGCAGCACCCGGTCCCGGCCGTCCCAGTGCGGGTCCTCGGGATGGTAGGTGGTCAGGTCCTTGTAGATCACGGCGAGGACGTCGGCGAAACCGAGGCCCTGGCCGACGTAGCCCTGCCCCTGCACCTCGCCCATGTTCAGGATGTGGTGCCGGATGCGGTCGGCGGCGGCGGCCAGGTCGGCCACCCGGGTGCCCCGGTCAACTGTCTGCGTCATTGCGGATTCCTTCTCGAGGGAGTCAGGGGAGTGGAGGGGGAGTGGGAAACGACTGGTTGGGTGCGAGTCGTGCGGTGGGTCAGGCGATGTAGGAGCCGCCGTTGAGGTTCTGGGTGGTCGCGGTGATGTATCCGGCCTCTTCGGAGGCCAGGAACGCGAACAGGGCGGTGACGTCGTCGACGGAGGCCTGCCGACCCAGTGGCGTCCCGGCAACGATGGAGGCCTCCAGTTCGGGAGTCGTTCCTGCCGAACGGATGTCGGTGTCCACCGCACCGGCGGCGATGGCGTTGACGGTGATCCCGGTCGGGCCGAGCTCACGGGCCAGGGAGCGGGTGAAGCCGATGACAGCGGCCTTGGCCGAGGAGTACGGGGTCTTGCCGAACACGCCGCCGCCCTGCTGCGCGGACACCGAGGACATGTTCACGATCCGGCCGTAGCCGCCGTCGATCATGTCCGGCAGGAACGCCTTGGTGACCAGGTAGGTGCCGGTGGCGTTGACCGCGAAGATCTTGTTCCACAGGTCCAGGGTGGTTTCCAGGAACGGTACGGGGGAGGTGATCCCGGCGATGTTCAGCACCGCGCCCACGGTGGGCAGGTCCGCGGTGTGCACGGCGTCCCGCGCGGCCAGGACCGAGGCCTCGTCGGCGACGTTGACGGCGCCGCCGTAGGCCGGCACGCCGTACTGCTCGGTCAGCTCGGCGGCCAACTTCGCCGACGCGTCCCCGTCCAGGTCGAGCCCGGCGACGGCCCAGCCGTCCCGGGCGAACCGGTGGGCGGTGGCCCGGCCGATGCCGCGTTCGGCCCCTACTCCGGTGATGACGACGGTGCGCTGCGTGCTGCTGGGCATGGATTCCTCCTGTGAAGGCCGGCCGCGGGTGGCGGCGCGAAAGCGGGTCGTGGTCCGCGGCCTGAGGAATTCCCCCGGGCCGCGGTGGCCGAGTGAGACCATCCTGACATGTCGACTGTTAACAGTCAACCAGTAGGATGGGGTTAATTCGAAAAGGAGCAAACCTGATGATGGCTGACCTCGAGTTGGTCCGCGGGCTGGTCGAGCTGGACCGGACGAGCCTGCGGGAGCGGGCCCTGGAGATGTTGCGCAAGGCGGTCACCGCACGGGAGATCGAACCGGGAAGCCGGCTGGTGGAGACGGAACTCTCAGCCGCCATGGGGATCTCGCGGGGGACGCTGCGGGAGGCGCTCCGTCAGCTGGAGTACGAGGGCCTGATCGAGGTGGGTGAGCGGGGCCGGCTGACGGTCCGGACGCTGACCCACGCGGAACTCGCGGAGATGTTCACCGTGCGCGCCGCTCTGGAAGGACTGGCCGCCGCCACCATCAGTACCCGGCCCGACCGTGACCTGTTGCTCCTCGAGTTGCAGACGGCGCTGGATGCCCTGCACGCCGCGGGCGGCTCCATCAACGACATGGTCGAAGCGGACCTGGCCTTCCACCGACTGCTGTGCGAACAGACGGGCAACGCCACCCTGGTCCGGGCCTGGGAAACACTCACCGGGCCGATCCGGGTGGCGATCCCGTTCGCCGGCCCGGCAGCGGCGTTGGCGAACATGGCCGCAGCCCGCCATCAGCGTCTGCTGGACGCCATCGCCAGCGGAGACCCGGAAACCGCCAGAGGCGCGGTCGAAGCGCACATGCGCGAGGCCGCCCGCACACTGCTGGCCCACGGTGAGCAATGAGACCGTCCCAGTCAACAGTCAACAGATAGCACTCAACAGGCTATGCTGGCTCCAACGGGAAGGACCACGATGACCTCCAACGGGCAGGTGTCCGGGGCAAGCCTCGGCGGGCTGGCGAAGACGAGCCTGCGGGAGCAGGCCCTTGACCAGTTGCGCAATGCGGTCACCTCGGGTGAGATCGCACCTGGTACCCGGCTGGTCGAAACGGAACTGTCTGCCGCCCTGGGTATTTCGCGGGGAACGCTGCGGGAGGCGCTGCGCCAGTTGCAGCAGGAGGGCCTGGTCGAGGCAGGTGACCGGGGACGGTTGACCGTCCGGACCTTGACCGACGCGGAGATCCTGGACATGTTCGAGGTCCGTGCCGCCCTGGAGGGGTTGGCCGCCGCCATCGTCAGCGCTCGACCCGATCTGGTCGCGCTGGTCGCGAAACTGCAAGTTGCGCTCGATGCGCTGGAATCCGCACGGGGGTCGATCAATCACATGGTGGAGGTGGACCTGGCCTTCCACCGGCTGTTGTGCGAACTCACCGGGAACATCACCCTGGTGCGGACCTGGGAGGCCCTGGCCGGTTCCATCCGGATGTCGATCATGTTCGCCGGCACCGACAGGGCCGTCGCGAACATGTCCGTGCCCCGTCATCAGCAGGTCGTCGACGCGATCGCCACCGGTGACCCGCATATCGCCCGGAACGCGGTCGATGAGCACATGCGGGAAGCCGCGCAGAACCTGCTCAACCGCAACCAGGTCGAACCCCGCAGCGCCTGAGGAGCGCACTGAACAACCCGGGCTCCGTCGCTGGGTTGTGTCAGTGCTCTCCCACGGTATCGATTGGCGGCCCCTTCTTCGTCGGGTCCGACCGAAACCCGCCGTGCAAGTGCGGCCGGACCTGCGCTCGGTGTAACTGCTTGCGGCGCTGCTCCATCTAGCCGACTCGCCCGCCAGCGGTTTGCTGTCATCGTTGATGCGTCGAAAATTGATCCCAAAATAGTTGGATGTTGACTGTTGACAGTCGAGCGAAGGTCGGTCATAGTTTCCTCATCGCTGTTGACAGTCAACAGCACAGGCCCTGAGGGGCCTTCGGTCAGCGAAGACCCGGTCCCGCGAAGGGACCGAGAATGGAGCCTCGACGGTGAGTACCGCGCAATCCCACTCGCACTCGTTGGAGGGCAACGCCCACGGCACCACCAGCACCCGCAAGGTGGCCATCAGTTCCGGGATCGGGGCCACCATCGAGGCCTACGACTTCATCGGCTACGGCACCGCCGCGGCCCTGTACTTCAGCACCGACTTCTTCCCCTCCGGTGACCCGCTCACCGGGACCCTGCTGTCCTTCGCCACCCTCGGCGTCGGGTTCCTGGTCCGCCCCCTCGGCGGGGTCATCGGCGGATACCTCGGTGACAAGATCGGCCGCAAACCGGTTCTCGTCGCCAGCCTGATGCTGATGGGGCTGGCCACATTCTGCATCGGCCTGCTGCCCACCTACGCGTCGGTCGGTATCTGGGCCGGCATCCTGCTGGTCCTCGTCCGCGTCGTCCAGGGCCTGGCCTACGGCGCCGAATGGGGCGGCGCGATCCTGATGACCTACGAGCACGCCCCCTGGCGCAACAAGGGTAAATACACCGGCATCGTGCAGGCCGGTTTCCCCGTCGGGTTGCTGCTGGCGAACCTGGTCTTCCTGGTCTCGGTCCACCTGCCCGGTACCTGGGCCTGGCGGGTGCCGTTCCTGCTGTCCATCGTCCTGGTCATCGTCGGTCTCATCATCCGCTCCAAGATCCCCGAGTCCCCGGTCTTCGAAGAGGTCAAGGCCCGCGGCGAGATCGTCAAGAACCCGATCACCCAGGTCATCCGCGAGGACTGGCGGAACATCCTGCGCGGCATCGGACTGCGCATCGCCGAGACCGCCGGCTACGCCGTGGCCATCACCTTCATGTTGTCCTACCTCAAGACCGAGAAACTCGCGGACAACACCCTGACCCTGGTCGCGATCTGCGTGGCCTCCGCGATCGGCATCTTCGCCACCTACAACTGGGGCAAAGCAACCGACCGGGTCGGACGCCGACCGATCTACCTGTTCGGCACCATCGTCATGGTGATCTTCGCGTTCCCGATGTTCATGCTCGTCAACACCGGAGTCGCGGTCCTGATCGTGATCGCCGTGGTCATCGCCTACGCCGTCATCCAGAACTCCCTCGCCGGCGCGCAGGGCTCCTGGTTCCCGGAACTGTTCAACGCCAACACCCGCTCCTCCGGTGCCTCGATGGCCTACCAATTCTCCGCCGTGGTCTCCGGTTTCACCCCGTTCGTGGTCACCCTGCTGTACTCGGCGTGGGGCTGGGTCGGCGCCGCCTCCCTGTTCTGCCTCTACGGCCTGATCGGACTGGCCGCCACCCTGATCACCAAGGAAACCTTCGGACCCGTCGAACGCGCCGCCGCCCAAGCCGAAGACGAAAGCATGCGGGTCGCCGCCTGACCCACCACCCCCGGGTCAACGCCTGACCCGACGCACCACCCGAGAAGGGGCCACGGGAACGACTCCCGCGGCCCCTTCTCCGGTCTCACGCCCCCGTCACCATGGGCGACAACCTCATTCACTGTCACCCGTTCGGACTGGAGCATCGTCATGTGTTTCCCGCCGACGCGTTGGTCCTGACACAGCTGCTCGAGAACTCCAGTCGCCCAGTGGTTTACCGGCGATCCCGCCCTCGGTGTTCCACGAGTCGTCGATGGCCCAGCCGCCGATGGGCCCAAGCCGCCAAGGGCCGGATCATTTGTCGAAAGTCCTTCTGCCTGTACCGAAAGTCCGCCCGGCAACTCAACACCTGCCTCGCCATGGCGTTCGCCCAACCCGACATCTTCCGGATCGACCAGGGTGATCTGGACGTTGGCGATGTCACACCGATCGCCGATCACGCCTGTTCAGCGTGTCGGGCCGGACACACCGTTGAACCACAGTCCGGTCACTGATTCGTCAGGACAACGGAGATGCGGTAGTTCCTCGGACCACAAGGTGCGGCGGGACGACGACATCCTGCTTGCCCGTGCGCCCGTTCTCCATCCGTTCGGTCAAGGCACGTACTGCGAGTGCTGCGAGCTCGTGGGTGTTCTGGCTCACGGTGGTGAGGTTGATGTGGGCCAGCCTCGCCACGGGACTGTCGTCGTAGCCGATCACCGAGATTGTTTCGGGGATTTTGACGCCGGCACGGAGGAGGGCGTCGATGAGTCCCACAGCGCATCGGTCGTTGAAGGTCACCACGGCGGTCGGATGACGCTCCACGAGCAGAAGCATCCGCGCGGCCTGGCCGCCCGCGGCTTCCGTTTCGCCGCCGTCGAGGATCTGCATGTAGTCATCGAGATGAAAGTGGCGCATGGCGTGCTGATAGGCCCTGCCCCTGAGCGCGGGAACCGCGCCGCGGCCACCACCGATATAGGCGATCCGTTCATGACCCAGGCCGACGAGGTAGGTGACAGCCTGCGCGAGGCCTTTGTTGTCGTCGGTCCGGACCACTTCGACACCGGCCGCCGAGACAGGTCGCCCGACGACGACGATCGGCAGCTGGCGGCCAAGGATCTTGAGTCGTTGGACGGGGAGGGTCGAGCCCAGCAAGACCAGCGCTTCTGACCGTGAATCAAGAAGCGTCTCAATGGCTTGAGCCTCGTCCTGACTGCGGGTCACCGCGTTCAGGATGAGGTGGTAACCAGCTAGCTGGGTGGCCTCGACGACATCTTCGATGAGTTGAGTGTGGAACGGATTGCTGACGTTCATGACGACCCCGATGAGCCGGCTGCGTCGGCTTGCCAGAGCGCTGGCCGCACGGTCCGGTCGGTAATCAAGGCGCGCGGCAGCCGCCAGCACACGTTCTCGGGTAGCGGTGCTGGGTCCCGCGATTCCTCTCAGCACGAGGGAGACGGTTGCCGGTGACACGCCGACCTCACTGGCGACGTCATCCAACCGTGGACGCCGCGGCTGATCGAGGGGCCCCACAACATCCACCCAACTTTGTCTTGACAAATGAAATCGACTACTTCAGACTAGTCGTAGTTAAAGCGTTTGAACAGCGCTTCGTGAACCAGATGATCGGTCCCAGGGCGGGTTTGCTTCTCACCCCGAGTCCTTGGCGGGACGCCCGTCCGGCATCCAGCAAGATGCTCGATCTCGATCGTCCGGTTACGCGAAGCATGGCTCCCGGCGCTGCGAAGTACCGGTGCTCGCCACAGGGAGACCAAGTCAGTGATCCACGTTCCCACTGCTGCTATGCCCGAAGGGTGGCATTCATGTTCGAGTTGACGACCGCGCTGCCGAACACGCCTCTGTTCGTCGGTTCGGCCGCCTACCTCACGGCGGGCAGCGACCGATGACTGACGCCGAGAATCAATGCGATCCTCTGTCAAACAAGCGATCGGGCTCTCCCGACGATCCTCCCTGGGTCCCAGAAATAGTTCATCACTTGACTTTTGCGTTGCACGGCCATGTCCGACGGCTGCATGTGCAAGGACTGCAGGTGCCACGTGAGGTCGAGCAGTTGTCACTGTTCCTCCGGCACCTCGCCACGAGCCGCCAGGAACTCGCCAGGAACCGTCAGGAAGCGCCACTAGCTGCGCTGGACAGCAGAACACGACAGCATTCCCGCATGGCCGATCGGTTGTTGATCACCAAGGACGAAGCGGCGGAACGGCTGGGCGTGTCCGTGAGGACAGTCGAGCGTCTTGTCGCGACCGGCCGGTTGCCGCAGGTACATGTCGAAAGATTGGCTCGATTTCGGGTCAAGGACCTGGAGGCATACGTGGACGGCCTAGGCGAATCAGGTGGGGAGAGCGTGCCGTCATTGAGATCGGTGCAGAGATTTGAGTGAAGTTGGCGTCGCAAGAGTCGCCCGCGACGGATGGTCACACCACCTGATGACGCCAACCAGTCATCGGGGGTCATACCGACGACAGAGTTCACCACCAGACGCAACCAGTTGGAGGGAGTCATCTCTCGCGGTCCGCCCTTCGGACCGTCTGCATGCGACGGAACTGACCGGTCGCACGCAAATGTCACGCCACCGGACGACTTTGAGGTCCGAACGGGGCGCACTACCGACCGAAGCAGACATTCAGAAATAGGGAGAAGCCCAATGGCGGGTTCATCTGGTCCGGCGCCGAGCGTCGCTACGACCGGCAAGCACAACCGGTTCTTGATCAAACTCACGGTGATCTCCACCCTCGGTGGATTGCTGTTCGGCTACGACACCGGGGTGATCTCGGGCGCGTTGCTGTACATGAAGGACGACCTCGCACTGACCGTGACGCAGGAAGCTCTCGTGGTCAGCGCGCTGCTGTTCCCCGGTGCCGCGGTAGGCGCGTTGCTGGGCGGGAAGCTCGCCGACGCGTTGGGCCGCAAGGGCAGCCTGCTGGTCTGCGCCGGCCTGTTCCTCGTCGGCGCACTGACCTGTGCGATGGCGCCCAACTTCGAAGTCATGCTGGTCGCCCGGATCATCCTGGGACTGGGCGTCGGTGCCGCGGCGGCGACCTGCCCGCTGTTCCTGGCCGAGATGGCGCCGGCCGATCGACGTGGCCGGATGGTGACCATCAACGAGTTGATGATCGTCACCGGTCAGATGCTGGCGTTCATCATGAACGCGGTGCTCGATCAGCTGATCAAGGACCCGCATGTCTGGCGGTGGATGCTCGGCATCGCCGCAGTTCCGGCCATCGCGTTGCTGGTCGGGATGTTCTTCCTGCCCGATTCCCCGCGCTGGTATGCGGTCAAGGGCCGCCTGGACGACACCAAGCGGGTCCTGAACCTGAGCCGCGGCGAGGCCGAGGCCGCCGAGGAATACAACATCATCGCCGAGCACGCCAAGCGGGACATGGGCGAGGACAAGGGTGCGGCGCTACGTGATCTGCGCGCGTTCCCCTGGATGCGCCGCACGCTGTGGATCGGCTGCGGTCTCGCGACGGTGCAGCAGGCCACCGGGATCAACACCGTCAACTACTACGCCCCAACGATCCTGGAATCCACCGGGCTGGGCACCAGCGCGGCACTGATCGCCACGATCGCGGTCGGCGTCACCTCCGTGATCATGACGATCATCGGGATCGTGCTGCTGGGGTACTTCAACCGACGGCCGTTGCTGTTGATCGGGTTCACCGGTGTCGCCGGATCACAACTGGTGCTGTCCCTGTCGTTCCTGCTCCCGGAGTCGACGTTCCGCAGCTACCTCATCCTGGCCGCCATGTTGCTGTTCGTGGCATTCGTGCAGGGGTTCATCGGCACCCTGGTCTGGCTGCTGCTGTCGGAGATCTTCCCGATGGCCATCCGCGGCTTCGCGATGGGTATCGCGGTATTCGTGCTGTGGTGCGTGAATGCGTTGATCTCGTTCGTCTTCCCGATCCTGGTCGAGGCGGCCGGCGCGACGGTGACCTTCGGCCTGTTCGTCATCATCAACCTGGCGTCGATCTTCTTCGTCGCCAAGTTCGTCCCCGAGACCAGGGGCCGCACCCTGGAAGAACTCGAGGACGACTTCCGCACCCACGACGCCAGCCACCTGGTGCACACCGCTCCGGCGAACGTGCACGGCTCCTGACTGTCGTCCAGTTCGTGCACACGGCTCCGGCGGACGTGCACGGCTTGTGACGCCGCCCGGAGGGTTGCCGCAACGTCAGCGGCTCATTGATCGCGCGCGCCCTCGGGCGTCACACTCCTGAGAGGAACCCTGTGCCAGAGCATTTCGATGTACTGACGATCGGTCGGGTCGGTATCGACCTGTACCCGCTGCAGGACAACGTTGGTTTGGAGGATGTCGAAACGTTCTCCAAGTCCATCGGTGGCAGCGCCACCAATGTTGCGATCGCTGCAGCCAAGCACGGTCGGCGGACCGCGGTGATCACTCGGACCGGCCCGGACGCGTTCGGCCGGTTCGTGCATCAGGAGCTGACCCGGATGGGGGTCTCCGACATGTACATCTCTGAGGTCCCGGACCTGCTCACTCCGCTTGCCTTCTGCGAGAACTACCCGCCGGACCATTTCCCACTGCAGTTCTACCGGTTGCCGATCGCCCCCGACCTGGTGATCAATCCTGACGAGTTGGACCTGTCCGCCATTGCCGATGCGGGCATCTACTGGTCCACCGTCACCGGGCTCTCGGCCGAGCCGAGCCGAGCTGCGCACCATGCGGCTTGGCAGGCTCGGGGTCGTCAACCGCACACCATCCTGGATCTCGACTACCGGCCGGTGTTCTGGAAGGAGAAGTCGCAGGCGAGCGAGCAGGTGCGGGCCGCGCTGTCGCAGGTCACGATCGCCATCGGCAACAAGGAGGAATGCGAGGTCGCCGTCGGCGAGACCGAGCCACGACGGGCCGCCGAGGCCCTGCTGGACGCGGGCGTCGAGATCGCCATCGTCAAACAGGGTCCCAAGGGTGTTCTCGGCATGACCCGGGACACGTTCGTGGAGGTGCCGCCCACCCCGGTGGTGCCGGTCAACGGGTTGGGTGCCGGAGACAGCTTCGGCGGTGCGTTCTGCCACGGACTGCTCGAAGGGTGGGACCTGGAAACCATTCTGCGGTTCGCCAACGCCGCCGGCGCGATTGTCGCCACCCGCCGGGAATGCTCCACCGCCATGCCCACCACCGACGAAGTGCAGTCCCTGCTGAAAGAGGTCGAACATGTCTGACGCCAACGGTTCGGCGAACGGTGGCGGTGGCGGAACCACATTGCGGGACAAGTACGAAACGATCACCAGGACCAGGGTTCTGGACCCGGGTGCGATCCAACGGGCGGCGGACGCCAGGACCAAGGCCACGGTGGTCCCCGCCGACGGCCGGCTGATGATCATTGCCTGCGACCACCCGGCCCGCGGCGCGAATGGAGTCGGCAACCGGCCGTTGGCCATGGGCAATCGGGTCGATCTGCTGGAGCGGCTGCAGACCGCGCTGTCCCGTCCAGGGGTCGACGGGTTGCTCGGCAGCCCGGACATCATCGAGGACCTCCTGCTGCTCGGCGCGCTCGAGGGCAAGGTGGTGTTCGGGTCGATGAACCGCGGCGGACTGCAGGGCGCATCCTTCGAGCTCGACGACCAGTTCACCGGTTACGACGCCGCCACCATCGCGGGGATGGGATTCAACGGCGGCAAGACCCTGACCCGGGTCGCCCTGGACGATCCCGGAACCCTGAACACTTTGACCGGAACCGCCACGGCCATCAATGAACTCGCCGCTCTCGGCCTGGTGGCCATGGTCGAGCCGTTCTGGTCGTCCAGGGTCGACGGCAAGGTGCGCAACGACCTGTCGGCCGATGCGGTGATCAAATCTGTCGGGGTGTGCAGTGCACTGGGCAGAACCTCGGCCTACACCTGGATGAAGCTCCCGGTCGTGCCCGACATGGAGCGGGTGATGGATTCCACCACCTTCCCCACACTGTTGCTCGGCGGCGATCCCGACACCAGCCCGGAGGAGACCTTCGCCTCCTGGCGGGCCGCACTCCAGTTGCCGTCGGTCCGAGGCCTGGTCGTCGGCCGCACGCTGCTCTACCCGGATGACGACGACGTCGCCGGCGCCGTGGACACCGCTGCCGCCCTGGTCCGCTGACCACGCAAGTGCGCGTCCACATCGAGAAGAACCTGAACAAGGGAGCCGAAATTCTATGACGATGATCACTGATCCCGAGGCCGTTCCGTCCGTCGACGATCACTACTCAGGCAACGGCGGAGTGCTGCCGCACTGGATGGACGGGGCGCCGTTCGCGGGGGAGTCGGAGCGCACCGGGCCGGTGTACGACCCGGCCACCGGGGACGTGACCAAACAGGTCGCTCTGGCATCTCGGGCCGACGCGGAGGCGGTGATCGCCTCGGCCGCCGCCGCGTTCCCGAGGTGGCGGGACATGTCCCTGGCCCGCCGCACCCAGGTGCTGTTCCGGTTCCGCGAGCTGCTCAACGAACGCAAGCACGAGGCCGCTGAGATCATCACCAGCGAACACGGCAAGGTGCTCTCCGACGCGCTCGGTGAAATCACCCGCGGCCAGGAGATCGTTGAGCTGGCCTGTGGTCTGGCGCATCTGCTCAAGGGCAGCATGACCGAAAACGCCTCCACCAAGGTCGACGTCTCCTCGATCCGGCAGCCGCTGGGTGTCGTCGGGATCATCTCGCCGTTCAACTTCCCGGCGATGGTGCCGATGTGGTTCTTCCCGATCGCCATCGCGGCGGGCAACACCGTCATCCTCAAGCCCTCGGAAAAGGACCCCACGACCGCCAACTGGCTGGCCGGGATCTGGAAGGAAGCCGGCCTGCCCGACGGGGTGTTCAACGTGCTGCACGGCGACAAGGTCGCGGTCGACGCGCTACTGGAAGATCCACGAGTGAAAGCCATCTCGTTCGTCGGATCCACCCCGATCGCGCAGTACGTGTACTCCACCGGCACCGCGAACGGCAAACGCGTGCAGGCACTCGGTGGCGCGAAGAACCACATGTTGGTGCTGCCGGACGCGGACCTTGACCTGGCCGCGGACGCTGCGGTCAACGGCGGTTTCGGCAGTGCGGGCGAACGGTGCATGGCGATCAGCGCGCTGCTCGCAGTGGATTCCGTGGCCGACCAGCTGATCAGCAAGATCACCGAGCGGATGGCCACCCTGCGTACCGGTGACGGCCGCCGGGGGTGCGACATGGGACCTTTGGTCACCCAGCAGCACCGGGACAAGGTCGCCGGCTACGTGCAGGCCGGGGTCGATGCCGGCGCCGAACTGGTCGTCGACGGGCGGGCCAGCAATCCCGACCAGCATTTCGACGGCAACAAGGACGGTTTCTGGCTCGGCCCGACCCTTTTCGACAAGGTCACCCCCGACATGAGCATCTACACCGACGAGATCTTCGGGCCGGTGCTGTCGATGGTCCGGGTCGACGGGTACGGCGAGGGCCTCGACCTGATCAACTCCAACCCCTACGGCAACGGCACCGCGCTGTTCACCAATGACGGCGGCGCCGCCCGCAGGTTCCAGAACGAGGTGCAGGTCGGCATGATCGGCATCAACGTCCCGGTCCCGGTCCCGGTGGGTTACTACTCGTTCGGCGGGTGGAAAGCCTCACTGTTCGGTGACACCCACGCGCACGGCACCGAGGGGTTCCACTTCTACACCAGGGGCAAGGTCATCACCACCCGCTGGCTCGACCCGAGCCACGGCGGCCTCAACCTCGGATTCCCGCAGAACGAATAGTCTTCCGCACGAGACGGTCTCGCACACCGAGGCACGTCGTCATCACACCGCCAACCGACGGACCCGTCCGGGACGTCGGCATCCCTTGAGAAGGAGCAGTACGTGACTGTCAATGTCGGAGTCATCGGCGTCGGGATGATCGGCCAGGACCATATTCGGCGGTTGACCACGGTCATCTCAGGATCCGCGGTCGTCGCGGTCACCGACGTCAACGCTGACCAGGCTGCGCAGGTCGCCGCCCCGGTGGGGGCGAAGGTGTTCGCCACCGGTCAAGAACTGATCAACGACCCATCCGTTGATGCGGTGATCGTGTGCTCCTGGGGTCCGACCCACGAGGAGTACGTCTTGGCCGCCATCGCCTCGGACAAGCCGGTCTTCTGCGAGAAGCCGCTGGCCACCACGCAGGAGGCTTGCCTGCGGATCATCGCGGCCGAGACCGAGCTCGGTCATCGGGTGGTGCAGGTCGGCTACATGCGCCGGTACGACCATGCCTACCGGGCGTTGAAGGCGGTGATCGACAGCGGTGACATTGGTGCCCCGACCATGATGCACGGCGCCCATCGCAATCCCAGTGTGCCCGGGCACTACACCAGGGAGATGGCCATCACAGACACGGCGGTGCATGACATCGATGTGGCGCGTTGGCTTCTCGGTGAGGAGATCGTTGCTGCGCAGGTGCTCAAGCCGCGGAAGAACAGTCTGGGTGGCGATCTGGAGGACCCGTTGCTGCTGGTGTTCGAAACCGAGTCCGGCGTGCTGGTTGACATCGAGACCAACGTGAACATCAGATACGGCTACGACATCCGCGGTGAGGTCGTCGGTGAGCAGGGCACCGTCACGCTCGCCGAATCCACGCCCATCGTGACCCGGTCCGCTGCGTCGTTTGCCGGCCGGGTTCCCGAGGACTGGCGGGAGCGGTTCATCCGCGCCTACGACATCGAATTCCAGGAATGGATCGACGCCATCGCCGGCAATGGCGAGTTCGGTCCCAGCTCCTGGGACGGGTACGCGGCCGCGGCGGTGTCCGATGCAGCCGTCGAGGCGTTGCATGACGGCACCCGAGTCGACGTCAAACTTGTCGACAAGCCCGGTCTGTACGGCTGATCCCCACGACACCAGCGACAGGCGCGTCGAAGATGTCGACTCTTCATCCGATCCTCGCGCCGTTGGGTCGAGTCGCTGTCTGCGGTGAGACCGTTTCCACTCCCGCGAGCGAGGCTCGTGAGAACCGCTGACCCATCACATCATCCCGGCTACGTTCGGTCATCGATCCAAGGAATGAGGCGACCCGTTCATGGGTAGCGTTCGACTCACCGTCGCGCAGGCGTTGGTGCGTTTTCTGGCCAACCAGTACAGCGAGCGGGACGGCGTGCAGCAACGTCTGATCCCGGGCTGCTTCGGCATCTTCGGTCACGGGAACGTGGCCGGCGTCGGGCAGGCCCTGCTGGAGGCCGCCACGACGGGCTCGGCCGATCTGCCGTACTACTTGGCTCGCAATGAGCAGGGCATGGTGCATGCGTCCGTCGGGTATGCCAAGACCCGCAACCGGCTGCAGGCGTTGGCCTGCACCGCGTCCATCGGTCCCGGCTCGGCGAACATGTTGACCGGCGCTGCGCTTGCCACCACCAACCGGTTGCCGGTGCTGCTGCTGGCCAGCGACATCTTCGCCACCAGGGTCGGCAGTCCGGTGCTGCAGGAGCTCGAACTGCCCAGCGGGTACGACATCTCGGTGAACGACGCGTTCCGGCCGCTGTCCCGGTTCTTCGATCGGGTGTGGCGTCCGGAGCAGCTGCCGCAGGCGATGCTCGGCGCCATGCGGGTACTCACCGACCCGGCCGAGACTGGTGCGGTCACCCTCGCCCTGCCTCAGGACGTGCAGGCCGAAGGTCATGACTGGCCGGAAGAGCTGTTCGCCAAACGGGTCTGGTACATCCCCCGTCCGGTGCCGGAGCCGTCCGCGCTGGCCAGAGCGGTCGCCGTCATCCGCTCGGCCGAGCGGCCGCTGATCGTCGCCGGCGGCGGAGTCATCTACAGCGAGGCGACTCAGGCGCTGGCCGACTTCGCCACCGCGACTGGTATTCCGGTCGCCGACACGCAGGCCGGTAAGGGCGGTATCCGTTGGGACCACCCGCAGGCCGTGGGCGGGGTCGGGTCGACCGGGTCACCCGTGGCCAATGCGTTGGCCCGCGACGCAGACGTGATCATCGGGATCGGTACCAGGTTCAGCGACTTCACCACCGCGTCGAAGACCGCGTTCCAACACCCGGACGTCAGGTTCGTGAATTTGAACGTCACGGCTCTGGACGCGGCGAAGAATTCCGGTGTGATGTTGGTGGCCGACGCTCGGGAAGGACTGGAAGCCCTGACATCGGCGTTGTCCGACTACACCGTTCCCGAGACATACACGGCCGAGCACACCGAGCACCAGGCACGCTGGAACACCGTGGTCGATGAGGCCTATCACCTGGGCCACGCGCCGTTGCCCGCGCAGACCGAGGTGCTCGGCGCACTCAACGAGTCCATTGGGCCGAACGGCACCGTCGTCCAGGCCGCCGGGTCGATGCCGGGTGATCTGCAGATGCTCTGGCGCGCCGAGGATCCCAAGCAGTACCACGTCGAGTACGCGTTCTCCTGCATGGGTTACGAAATCGCTGGCGCGCTGGGCATCAAGATGGCCGCTCCGGAGCGCGAGGTCTACTCCCTGGTAGGGGACGGCTCCTATCTGATGATGGCCCAGGAGATCGCCACCGCGGTGTCGGAGAACATCAAACTGATCGTGGTCATCGTGCAGAACCACGGTTTCGCTTCGATCGGATCCCTCTCCGAATCGTTGGGATCCCAGCGGTTCGGTACCTACTACCGCTACCGCAACGACGACACCGGCCTGCTCGACGGCGAGAAGCTCCCCATCGACCTCGCCACCAACGCGGAATCGTTGGGTGCCGACGTCATCCGGGTGACCGGCGTCGACGAATTCCGCAAGGCACTCGACCAGGCACGGGCGTCGACCCGCACCACCGTCGTGCACATCGAAACAGACCCGCTGGCCCCGGTGCCGTCCTCCGAAAGTTGGTGGGACGTGCCGGTGTCCGATGTGTCCCAACTCGACAGCACCCAGCAGGCGTATCAGGTGTACTCGCAGCACAAAGCCACCCAGCGCCCCTATCTGACCCCCTTCAAGGAGAACTGACCATGTCCGCGAACGTGCCCACCGAGAACGTGTCGAAGCTGCTGCTCGGCACCGCACCCGACTCCTGGGGGGTGTGGTTCCCCACAGATCCCCAGCAGGTCACCTGGAACACCTACCTCGACGAGGTCGCCAACGCCGGTTACGTGTGGACCGAACTCGGACCGCAGGGCTTCCTGCCGCAGGACCCGGCCCAGCTCCGCGACGAACTGGACTCCCGCGGCCTGAAGGTCTGCGGCGGAACGGTCTTCGCCGGCCTGCACAAGGGCAAGGAGGGGCTGGACAAGGCGATTGCCGAGTTCAGCCAGGAAGCGAAGCTGCTCAGCGAGGTCGGCGCCAAGTACCTGATCCATCTGCCCGAGCAGTACACCGACATGCATACCGGTGCGGCCACCGAGGCCGGTGAATTGGATCCGGAGGGTTGGTCGAATCTGATCTCCGGCACCAATGAACTTGGCAAGATCATCTATGAGAAGTACGGCGTCGAGCTGGTCTCCCACCCGCACGCCGACACCCACCTGGACACCCAGGAACGGATCCTGCGGTTCCTGGACGAGACCGACCCCACGTTCGTCAACCTGTGTCTGGACACCGGCCACGTCGCCTATTGCGACGGGGACAACCTGCAGATCATCGAGCAAGCGCCCGACCGGATCACCTACGTGCACCTGAAGTTCGTCGACCCGAAGGTTCGCGAACGGGTCAGGGCTGAGAAGCTCTCGCTGGCCGAGGCCGTGCCGCTCGGAGTGATGGTGGAGCCGCCGTACGGCGAGCCTGCCGTGCCGCCCCTGCTGGACGCCTTGGCCCGGCTGGACCGGGAGATCTTCACCATCCTCGAGCAGGACCTCTACCCGGTCGCGCCGCACATTCCATTGGCCATCCAGGCACGGGCCGCCGGTTACCTCACCGCCTGCGGGCTGGGTCCGGTCCGGCGCTGGCCGAACTGACTCCCGTTTGCCGGACAGCCATTCTCGTGAAGGAGCAGAACAGCATGGTGAAGATCGCGCTCGACCCGGCGATGTACCACGCGGACCTGTCGGTCGCCGACGAGGTCCGAAAGGCAGCTGAACTCGGGTACGAGTACCTCGAGCTCTCACCCCGGCCGGACTTCTTCTTCTGGCACCGCTACCCCAAGGCCGACGACGACGCCATCGCGGAGGTCAAGAAGGCATGCAAGGAAACGGGTGTCACCCTGCTGACCCTGGTGCCGGTGTTCAACTGGTCCTCACCGGACGAACAGGAGCGGCAGGCGCAGGTCCGCAATTGGCGGCGACTGCTGGAGATCGCGGCGGAGCTGGAATGCCCGGTCGTCAACTCCGAACTCTCCGGCGACCCCAATGACCCGCTCCGGTCCGAGCACGCGTTCTACAAGTCCATGGAGGAACTTGCCCCGGATTTCGAGAAGTACGGTGTCGGGCTCAATCTCGAGGCGCACCCGTACGACTTCTCTGAGACGAATGACGATGCGGTGCAGATCATCAGGGGTCTGAACAAGCAGTGGGTGAACTACGTGTTCTGCGCGCCGCACGCCTTCCACCTCTCCGACGGTGCTGGTGACCTGCGCCGGATGATGCAGTATGCCGGCAGCAAGATGACCCACCTGCACATCGCCGACTGCTACAACCACCGGGCCAACGTCGGTAACCGCTACATCATCAATCCACCCGGAGTCGACGCCCGGATCCATCAGCACAACGAGATCGGAAACGGCGACATCGACTGGGACCAATTCTTCGGCACCCTTCGAGAGTTCGAGTTCGACGGCATCGCGACGGTGTGCGTTTTCGGGTGGGAGGAAAACGCCGACGAGATTCACCGCCGGATGTTGGAACGGGTCAGCAAAGAACTCGGAACCTGACATGGCGACCGCACTCAACGGCGTCACTGCAGTCTCGGCATCCAGCGAAACGACAGATCACACCTCATGGGAATCCGACCACGGGCTGGTCCTTTCGCGAAACCACAACTACGACGGTTTTTACCGTGGCAACGCGTCGACGGAGCCAGCGCCTGCCGATCCATTGATGTTCCTCACGCTGGACTTCGCCAAGACCTCTCGGCTGCCGCTCTATCTTCAGATCGCCCAGCACATTCAAAGTGCGATCGAATCCGATGATCTCACCCCAGGAACTCAGCTGGGCAACGAGATCGAGCTCGCCAAGAGGATCGGAGTGTCCCGTCCGACCATGCGCCGGGCCATTCAAACACTGGTTGACATGGGGATGCTGGTGCGACGCAGAGGCGTGGGCACCCAGGTAGTCCATGGAGCAACGACCCGTCCGATGAAGCTGACCGGCCTATTCGACGATCTCATCGAGTCCGGTCAAGAACCCCGCACTATCGTGCTGCGCCACCAGGTGCTCCCGGCGTCCAAGCAGGTCGCGGAAAAGCTCAACATCGCGCCCGGGGAAACCATTCTCTACCTGCATAGACTCCGCAGTGCCCAACGGGAACCGCTCGCGATCATGGAGAACTACCTGCCGGAAGCCTTCGCGGACTTCGACGAGGACGAGCTGAGATTCGGTGGCCTTTACCAGGCGATGCGCCGGAACGGGGTCAAAATGGCAACCGCGACTCAACGTATCGGTGCCCGTAATGGCACGGCAGAGGAATGCCGACTCCTCGAAGAACCGACCGGAAGCCCTCTGCTGACCGTGGACCGGCTGGCGTTCGATGACTCGGGCCAACCCATCGAGTGGGGGCAGCACCTGTATCGAGCCGCGAACTACACCTTCTCCATCACCTTGGTCCGCTGAACCCCAAGGTTCAGTCACGAGTCGGCAGGATGATGGGCACTCCAGCCGCGCCATGGTGAGTGGTTTCCTCTTCCGTTGAAATGTTCGCCTGTTCAACCGAGGTCCCGGCGTTCTCCAGCGGCTTGGGGAGAGGCTGGATGGTGGTAGCGGGATTTCGAACAAAGATGGCGGCCAGAACGGCGCCGGCCAGCAGCATGATGCCGGCAACGAGGAACACGGTGGATGAGGCGTGGGCGGAGGCCGGTGATTGCCCGCCGGCGCTCCCGTCCCCGAGCCGGGCTGCCGCCAACGCCACGAAAAGGGCCAGGCCCAGGCTGCCGCCCAAGTTTGCAACTGTGGCCTGAACACCACTGGCCAAGCCCGCGTCCCGGAAGGAGGTGGCGTGCAAGGCGGCGCCCTGGATAACGGGGAATGCCATCCCCGTACCCAGCGCCAGCAGCAAGGTCCCCGGGATGACTGCCAGGACGACATCACCGTTCGGACCCAGGATGGACAGCATCAACACCCCGGCGGCGGAAACGGAAAACGCCAGCGCCAATGCCCACCGGATGCCCAGGATGCGCAGGGCCGGACCGGCGATCGAGAGGCCGATGAGCATCACGACACCGAATGGCACCCAGGCGATCCCGGTCTGCAGCGCCGACAAGCCGCGGGTGTCCTGCAGCAGCAGGGTGACGAAATAGAACGCAACGGCCATCGCACTACTGGCGATCACGGCGGCGGCGTAGGAGGTCGCCCGGGTGCGATCACGGAAGAAGGTCAGCGGCACCAACGGTCGGGCGGTCCTGGCCTCCACCACCAGGAAGCCGAGCAACAGTAGGCCCCCACCGGCGAGGCGAGCGATCACTCCGCCCGCGGCCCAGCCGTCCTCGGCCGCGCGCAACACACCGTCGATCACGCTGACCAGGCCCAGGGTCAACAGGATCGCGCCCGGCAGATCGAGCCGATCCCGTCGCTCAGCCACCGGATCGGCGTTGATCAGGCGTGGAACGAGGAGCAGAGCCAACGCCGCGATCGGAAGGTTGATCAGAAAAACCCACCGCCAGTTGGCAATCTCGATCAGCACACCCGAAAGCAACACTCCGGCGGTCCCGCCCAGACCCGCCAACCCGCCCCACCACGACAGGGCTCGAATCCGATCCGGCCCCTCGGGGAAGAGCAACGAGACAAGTGCCAGCGCGGCGGGGGTGGCCAGCGCGGTGCCGACTCCCTGGGCGAACCTGCCTGCCACGAGCTGCCACGGCTCGGCCGCAGCGCCGCAAGCCAATGAAGCAATCGCAAAGACCGCCACACCGACGAGGAATATCCGGCGGCGACCCAGCAGGTCACCCAGCCTTCCACCGAGCACCAACAACCCGCCGGCCGCCAAGGCATATCCGTTGATCACCCAGGCCATCCCGACCTGGGAGAAGTGCAGCCCATCGCGGATTGTCGGTAGTGCCACGTTCACCACCGTCGTGTCCAGGATCAACATCAACTGGACGAGGGCAAGGACGGCAAATGAACGCCACCGATGCGGCGTGAGCGTGGGGACAGCGGTTGCCGGGTCGGCTGGCTTCATGGTCGGGCTCCTCAGATTCAACCCTCAGTCCAGCACAGTGCTTGAGCAAACTCAAATATTGACCAGGCTCCACGAATTGCGGTTAAAGTGAGACCGTGACAGTCGAAGTGCGCCGGGTCGAACTCGCCGGAGAGGTCGCCGACCGGGTCCTGCGCGTCGTTGCGGAGATCACCGAGCGCTGGGAAGAGGTCATCGACGACGCCGGATTGACCGCACCTCAGGTCAAATTGCTGCGGCATCTTCTGATCGGTGGTGACACGACCATGGGCGGCGTCGCTGAACTCCTCGCCTGCGATCCGTCCCTGGCCACTGTGGCCGTCGACCGACTGGAACGTCGTGGCCTGGTCGTGCGGGTGCCGGACGCTACCGATCGTCGTGTGCGCAGAGTGCACCTGTCTCCGGCAGGGGACGTGCTGGTACAAGGTGTCTGGAGACAAATGGCCCAGGCGACCCCGTTGGCCAGGCTCAACGACCAACAACTTGCGGGGCTTCAAGAGATCCTCGATGCGATGCTCGGCCAGCGAGAGTAAGACCATCAGGTGTTGTCGCTGTCGAACACCCCACCGAAGTCGTTGGTGGACAGGCTCAAGTTCAGTCAGAAGAGGTAGCCAAGGCTGTTGTGGGCGCCACAGTCACATCCGTTCCGAGATCACCTACGGCTACTGCATATCGGAACGTGCACCGCGGTTCCGGTTGAGGTCCTCCAAGGCCCGCTCAACGTCTGCGAGAACCTCCGGGCCGGCGAACATCAGCACGTCAGTCAAATACGCGCCGCGCTTCCATTGGGTGTCGGTGAGCAGGCTGGCCGAGCGGGCAGGATCTCGGACGGCCAATGCCTGGACGATCACGCCGAGCGCCTCCGCGTCGTCGATCAGGGTGGCCAGATCGGTGCCCCTGATGTCCACCGGCCCAAGAACCGCCCGTTCGCTCGGTGCGGGACAGGAGAAATCATGGCGGCCTGACCCGACCCGGAACACCTCGGCGGATCCCGGCAGAGTGACATCTGCGCCGGTGTTGGCCGGCACCTCGACCTGCAGGGCGAGAACATCGTTCTCGATGCTCCAGCCGACTTGTGCTCGGCCATAGGGGGTATCGATCGTGGCGGCGGCGGAGGTCAAGCCCGGTAGCGGCTGCGGGGCGACATCCAGCAGTGAGTATCCCGGCGCGCCGGGGGCGAGCCCGGCAACGCGGCGGTGCAGGGTGTCCGCGACAGCGCCGAGGGCGTAGTGGTTGAACGAGGTCATCTCGCCCGGGTTCACGCTGCCGTCGGGCAGCAGCGAATCCCACCGTTCCCACACCGTTGTCGCGCCCATGGTCACGGCATACAGCCAGGAGGGCGCCCGGGTCTGCAGCAGCAGGTTGCTCGCGGTGTGCAGGTGCCCGGTGGCGATCAGGGCCTCCACCAGGACCGGGGTGCCGATGAAGCCGGTGCCGATCCGAAAACCGTTCTCCCGCACGATCTCTGCCAGTCGCTCGCCGAGCGCCGCCCGCTTGACCGGTTCGGTGACCAGGTCGAAGGCAATAGCCAGCGCGTACGCGGTCGGCGCATCGGAGATGATCCGACCTCCGGGTGTGACGAAATAGTGCTCGAAAGCCGCCCGGGCTGTCTCGGCCGATTCCGCATAGTGCGCCGCATCGTCGTGCAAACCCAAGGTCAATGCGGCATCCGCCACGATCCGCAGAGACCGGATCAGGTAGGCGCAGGCAACGATGGCCGGCGAGGTCTTCGCCTCGGTGGGGCGGTCCGGTGGCGCGGTGGGGTCGAGGTGGTCGCCGATCTGCCCGCCGTGGAGCCACAGCAGGGCGGAATTGGTGCGGCCCAGTTCGGCCTCCACCCAGGCACGCATGCTGGGATACTGACCGTTCAGGATGCCTCGGTCGCCGTACCGCTCGTACATCGTCCACGGCACGACGGTGCTCGCGTCGCCCCAACCGGCGATGGGATCCGGAAACGGGGGGAGCACGGACGGGATGACCAGCGGCGTGATCCCGTCGCACTGGCGTTGCTCGATTGCCAGATCCGCCAGCCAGGACGCACTGAAGCCGCGGACGTCGTACAGGAATGACGCGGTTGGCGCGAACAACTGGAAATCCCCGGTCCAGCCGAGCCGCTCGTCCCGTTGCGGGCAATCGCTGGGGATGGACAGGAAGTTGCCGCGCATGCTCCACAACACGTTCTCGTGCAACCGATTCAGCTGTGGATGCGACGACGACCAGCTGCCGGTCCGGCTCATGTCGCTGTGGCAGACCACGGCCGTCAGGTCGTCGATCGGGTCAGCACCACCGGGCCAGCCGTCCACCTGGACGTAGCGGAATCCGTGGAAGGTGAAAAGCGGCTCCCACACCTCACGCTCGTTCCCCGCCAGGGTGTATTCATCGGTGGCTTTGGCCAACCGCAGCGGCCGCAGCGCGAGTTCGCCGTCCACGTCGAGTACCTCGGCATGCCGCAGGGTCACGACGTCGCCCGCGGCACCGGTGACCTCGATACGTACCCGACCCGCGATGTTCTGCCCGAAATCCAGCACGCGGCGCCCGGTCGGTGTCAGGAAGGACTGGACCGGTGCCATCGTCTCGATCCGCCGGACCGGTTCGGAGGTGGCCGGCGCGAGGACCTCACGATCCAACGCAATCACAGTGACCGGCATCAGATCGGGTAGCGGCACCCCCACGGATGACCAGCCGACGGTCTCGAGTCGCGCATCGTGCCGTTCACCGGCGTAGATGCCGCTCTGCACGATCGGCCCGGAGCGGGTGGCGAGCCAGTCGGCATCGGTGGCGATGACATCGGTGGTGCCGTCGGTGTAATCGAGCTCCAACTGGGCCAGGTATGACAGTGGGCCGGCATAGGCACGTTTCGCATGGCCGAGGAAGCCGAAGCTCTCGCCGAACCAGCCTGCCGCGACGGTGGCGGCCAGTCGGTTCGCGCCGGCACGCAGCAAGGCCGTGACATCAGCAGTCTGTACGAGGAGCCGCTCGTCATAGCTGGTCCACCCCGGAGCCAGCACGTCATCGGAGACGACCGCGGAGTTGATCTCCGCCTGGTAGACGCCGTGTGCTGAGGTCCGCAAGCGGGCAGCGACGAGGCCGTCGCGGACGGCGAAGTCCCGGATGAACTGCACCGGGCGGAGGTTCTCTTCCGGGTCGGGGTGCGCCACCAGGTCGGCATGCCACGAGCCGGGGTCCAGCGACGCGGCCTCGAGGGTAATCGGCGTGGCCCAACCCGAGATCGCGCCGTCGGCGCCGATGACCCGCACCGCCGCTGTGACCCGCTCTCGTACAGCGAGCGGCGTGAACGGCCAGCTGACGAGCACTGAGTCTGCGCCGCTGACGCGATGATTTTCCGAGTGCCCGTCCGACCGGGTGACGCGGAGCTCAGCGGATGCCTGGGTCCAGTTGGGTGTTGTCGTCAGGGTGCGCCAGGTCAGTCGCGGACGGCTGGTCGCAACGAAAGTGACTGCGCCGCGGACGTACTCGGCATGCAGATCGGTGACCTGGATCATTCGGTGCGCTCGTTCCTGTACCTTCGGTGTGCATTTCTTGTTGGCTCGCTCGTCGTGCTCAGTGCAACCGCTCGACCAGGTAGTCGACCGCCTGGTCGACGAGGGCGTCGATGTCCGGGCTGCCCGAGAAGGCGTGTCCTGCGCCCGGAACCAGTTCCAACCGCGCGTCGACGCCGGCTGCGGTCAGCCGCTTCTCGAGCAGAACACTCTGCGCGTGAGGCACCACCGAGTCGGCGGTCCCGTGCACGATCAGGAAAGGCGGTGCGCCCGCCCGGACATGTTCGGTGGGGCTGGCATCGGCCCTGGTCTTCGCATCCGCTCCGGCCAGGAAGACATCGAGCGGGTCGACGAGTTCATCGGCCGGGATGACCGCCACCACCTCTGGTGGTGGGGTGAAGACCGGCATGGTGTCCAGGTCCGCTACTCCGTACCAGTCGACAACCGCCGACACCGCGCTGGATTCGGTCGCGACACCGATGGTGCCCTCCAGGTCCGACCGATGAGCGGTCAGCCCGACCAGTACGGCGAGGTGCCCACCAGCGGACTCGCCCCAGATGCCCACCCGGTCCGGGTCGATCCCCAGCTCGCCGGAGTAGGCCCGCAACCACCGGATCGCCGCTTTGGCGTCGTGCAGGGCCGCCGGGAAGGGGGCCTCTCTGGCGTGCCGGTAGTCGATCGTGGCGACGGCAAGCCCTTTCGCCAGCAGTGCGTCGAAGATCTGATCCGGCGCCAGGGTTTCCGGAAGGAACCGGCGGTCCCCGAACAACCAGGCCCCGCCGTGCACCCAGACCACCAGCGGGACCGGCCCGCTCCCGGCCGGGACGTGCAGGTCGAGTTGGAGGGTCCGGTACCCGGCGACCGCGGCGTACACAGCGCCGACGAAGTGCCTGGTGCCGTTGGGCACCGGTGGTGGCAGATACCGGGCCAGGCCGATGCTGGGCCTGGTGGCGGTCACGGCCGGGTTTGGAGGGAACGCAGCAGTGCGTGCTGGCGGCGCACCTGGTCGCGGCCGCGGTAGGGCTCGCGACGTCCCTCGTACTCGCTGGAGAGCCAGCCGTTCCAGTTCGCCTCTTCCAATGCAGCCATGATGGGAGCCCACGGCACGTGCAGATCGCCGAGCTGGTCGTCGATCTCAAAGAATTTGGTCTGGATGAAATACACCTGCGGCAGGATCTCGACCAGATCGCTGATCGGCACCGCCAGTGGTTCGAGGAACGCCGGCCGTTTCTTGCCCTCTTCGATTTCGACGCCCTCGTGCCCGTCGTCGACCGGCGCAGTCTGGAAGATGCCGGTGTCGATCAGCAGCTTGAAGTGGTCGGTCCCGGTTCGCTCGATGAACTCCAGGTACCCCTGGGTGACGGGGTGTTTGATCGGTGTCGGGCTGTGGATCTCCGGGCAGATCAGGACGTCCAGTTCCGCGGCCAGGTCGAGCGACCGCTGCACGGCGCCGGACCAGACGGGGTGCGGGTCCAACTCGAACGAGGTGACACCGAACTTCGGACGGATCGAGGTGAAGCCGAGCCGGGACGCCAACCGCAGGTCGAGCTGGAGCTGCGCTGCCGCCTCCTCTTCGGTCAAGTCGCGATCGCGCCACATCGCGGTGTCCACCCAGGCACCGAAGTTGGTGGCGGTGAGCCCGTAGGTCGCGAGCAATTCGTGCCAGCTGTCGACCCAGGCCGGACTCGGCGTCGGGTAGCCGGGAACGTTTGCCTCGCCGAGGATCTCGATGCCGGTGGCGCCGATGTCGGCAGTATCGGCGAGGACGTCCTCGAGGGTCATCGAGGTGTAGAGGTCGCCGGAATGGCTGTAGGTCGACACTGCGTAGCGCAGTCCGCCTCCCGGTACCGGGGGGACGATGACCCGCTTGGCCTGCGCCGGGAACGCCGACCGGGACACCATCGGCGGGAAATAGGGGCGTCGTAGGTACACCACGACGTCAATGTCGTGCACGCCGACGCTCAGCCCGCCGGGTTTCGGGACGGTGATCGTCGCGGTTTCGTCGAGCTGCCACCTGGCGTCGGTCGAGGCCCGGAGCTCGTCAAGGCTGAAGGTCCGGCCCTGCAGGGTCCATACCGGGAGGTGATCGGGGATCTTCTCCCCGTCGATGGTGACGTCGATGCCGTCGAGCAGGCTGGCCGACGTGCCCCGGTAGTTGGGGTTGCGCAGCTGGAACTGGAATCCGGTGATCCGGTCGCCGTCCACGAGGTTGCGGAAACCCCGGCCTTGAATGATGTCTCGGTCGAGCATGAGCATGTCAGTCTCCCTGGTGGTTGAGCGAAGCGGCGATCTGCCGGGCGCCGGCGACGGCCAGTGCGACAGAGGTGAGGGTGGGGTTGCAGGCGGTGGCGGTCGGGATGACGCCGTTGCCGGCTACGTACAGGCCGGCTGCGTCCCAGACCTGTGAGGTGGGGGAGCATACGGACGTTCCGTCGTCGACCTGTCCCATCCGCACGGTGCCCTGGTAGTGGAGCGAAGCACCGGGGGTGAAGGTCAGTGGCGGGTCGTCGTTCAGGGGTTCCCCCAGCGCGCCGGCGAGCTTGACGACGGCGGCCCGGGCGGCGTCGATGGAGGCATGGTCGGCGGCGGTCAGGGTGTAGTGAATCCGCATAGCCGGCAGGCCGTAGCTGTCCACCTCGGTGGGGTCGAACTCGACCCGATCGGAGGCTTGTAAGTCTTTGGCGCAGAACCACCCCAACCCGACGATCGATCCGGGAGCGGTGACGTCACCGTCGGCCAGCGGCACCGGGGACGCGTCCATCTGCATGACCTGGCCGTGGAAGGGCTCGTCATCGGTGAAGGGCACCCAGCTGACGCCGCTCTGCGGGACGATTTCTGTCCCGACGGCGGCAGTCTCGGGTTCGTTGTGGACGTCACGGAGTCGCACGGCGAAGACCGTTTGGGGCTGGTCATTGAGGTAGCGGCCCAGTGCGGCAGGCCGAATGCCGGACGCCCAGAGCAGCTGCGGGGTCCGCAGGGCATCGGCGGCGACCACCACGAATTGCGCCCGGATAGTGTGCTTCCGCCCAGTCTGCTGGTCCCTGACCTCGACGCCGGTGACCCTTCCGGCACCGTCGCGGTTGATCCGGGTCACCAACACCTCCGGGTAGAGCGTGTGGTTCGGGTTTGCCCTGGTGACGTCCCCATAGACGACATCGGAGCCGGACCAGGTGAGCCGCCCATCGGGGTGCCGGATCACCGCCAGCGGCATCCCGGCAACCTTCCGGTCATCGGCCCGGCCAGTGTCGATCGCCACGCTCAGCCGCTTGCGCACCTCGTCGGCGAAGGGGGCGTCGTCAAAGGCATGCGAGTCGACGCTCAGCAACCGTTCGGCCTCGGTCAGCAGCTCGTCCAGCTCCGGGATGAAGTCGATTCGTTCGCTGCCGCCGGGCCGTGGGCATGCTCCCGTCCAGTGCGCACCCATTCCACCGACATTGCTGGAAAAGGCCGCCGCGGGAAGTCCATCCTCGCCGGGCATCTGGTAGCCAGCCGACAGCAGATACGTTCCCGGCCGGACCAACCGGGGAGCTGCGTCGTTGTACCCCTTCATGGTGTCCGTGTGCGTGTGGGCACCCTGCGGGCGTGGTCCCTCCGACAGTCGTTGCGCGCGCGCGCGTTCCGCCGGGTCGGCGATGTTCTTGACGTGCACCCCCGGTGGGTCGGCGAGTAGCGGCCCCACCTCGAGGGTGGTGATGCTGGCACCCGGGTTCAGCTCGCTGAGGATCCGGGCATACGCGGCTCCGGTCGGGCCGCTGCCGACGATAACCACATCGACCAGATCGGGGAGCACTCTGCTCATGGTTGGTTGTCCCTTGCGAATCGAATAGTGCTGCGATGAGGAATGTTTCGTGGATTGGTGGGTTGGTGTCGAACGAGAGTGGACCGTGTAGTCACGGCTGGATCTCCACCCAGCTGCCCTTGCGTGACGAGTCGAGCACCGCCTGCGTCAGTCGGGCGGCGCGCAGGCCATCGGCAAAGGTGGGCAACCCGTCTGGGAGTTCGCCGGTCAGCGCTGCGTAGGTATCGCCGACGAATGCGGCGAAGCAGTCCTGGTACCCCTGCGGGTGGCCGGCCGGCACGACCGAATAGCGCGCCGCCGCGGCGGACCCGTCGGTGCCGCGCAGCAGTTGGCGGTTCACGTTGCGGCCGCCGATCCAGAGGGTCTCGGGATTCTCCTGATCCAAGAACAGGCTTTCCGCGGACCCGTCGACGGTGAACGACAACCGATTCTTCCGGCCGTGGCTGACCTGGCTGATCGTCACACTGCCGGTGGCGCCCCGATCGGTCTCGAACATCACCACGGCGGCGTCCTCGGTCTGCACCGGTCGGCCACCGCGGTTCGGCACTGCAACGACCAAACGGGCCGAGAGCGCGGAAATGCGATGACCGGAGACGAATTCGACCAGATCACACCAGTGCACCCCGATGTCGGCGAAGGCCCGGGAGGCACCGCCCGCTGCGGCGTCGACCCGCCAGTCGTCGTCTGTGTCCAATGCCAGCCAGTCCTGCAGGTACGAGCCGTGCAGCAGTCGAACTGTGCCGACAGAGCCGTCGATCACCTTCGCCCGGGCCTCCCGGACGGTGGGATAAAAGCGGTACACGAATGGCACCGTTGCCGTGACTCCTGCCGCCTCCGCCAGGGTGATGAGTTCCTGCGCTTCGAGAACATCGACCGCCAAGGGTTTCTCACAGATGACATGCTTCCCGGCCGCGATCGCTGCCCGCACCAAAGGGGCGTGGGTGGCGTTCGGGGTGCAGATGTGCACGATGTCGACGTCGTCGGCCGCCAATAATTGTTCGACGGTGTCGGTCGGCGTTGTCGCGCCGACCCGCTCCGCCGCGGCGTGGGAGGACGCCGGCGACGATCCGACGATGCGGGTGATCACTCCGCCCGCACGCAGAATGGACCGGGCGTGCACGGTTCCCATGAATCCGGTACCGATGATGCCGGCACGAACAGCAGGGGTCACGGTTCCTCCTCGAGAGTTTCAGGGGGTGCAGGGATACCGCAGCAGATTCCCGCCGCGGTGCGCTCTGGCTTTCGGTCAGCCGACCGCAGATGCTGTTCCTGCCGCGAAGGCGCGGCGTTCCTCGCGTCGGACTGCCTGTCGGATCGGATCAGGCACCGGCGCCGCGAGCAATAGCCGCTGCGTGTAAGACTCCGACGGGGTTGAGGTAACCGTTGCGGCATCACCTTGTTCGACGATGGAACCGCGGTGCATCACCGCAACCCGGTGGCTGATGTGTCGCACCACCGAGAGGTCATGCGTGACAAACAGATAGGCGACACCGGTGCGGTTCTGGATCTCGATGAAAAGATCGAGAACCGTAGCTTGGGTCGAGAGATCCAGGGCGCTGACCGGCTCGTCGCAGACGATGAGCTTGGGATCACGGGACAGCGCGCGGGCGATGGCGATCCTCTGTCGCTGGCCGCCGGAGAACTCCCGCGGGAGCCGCCGGCCGGCGTCGGTCGGGAGATGAACCTCGTCGAGCAGGTCCCGGACCCGCCGGTCGGCGTCCTTCCGGGTGGTGCCGGTCACCAGCAGGGGTTCGGTCAAGATGTCGTTGACGGTCATAGCCGGGTTCAGCGAGGTGTACGGGTCCTGGAAGACGACCTGGATGTCCCTGCTCAATGCCTGTCGGTCGCGGCGGCCCAGGGTGGAGATCACCCTGCCCTCGAACCGGATCTCGCCACCGGTGACCGGAGCGAGCCCGAGGATCGCCCGGCCCAGGGTGGTCTTGCCCGAACCCGACTCACCAACCAGGCCAACGGTTTCGCCGGCTCCGATGGTCAGCGAGATGTCTGACAGGGCCCGGAACGGGGGGCGTCGCCAGCCTTTGACCGGATAGTCGACAACGACCTGATCGATCTCCACCAGCTGCTGTGGCCCGTTCACTGCTTCGCTCCTTCTGAGGTCACGGCTTGCGACGTCGATTCCGAACCGGAGACCAGCGCCGGTCGGGCTGCGCCGTCCTCCAGGGTGGAGGCCAGCAGCATTCGGGTGTATTCGTGCTGGGGTGCTGCGAACAACTGCTTCGCGGGTGCCGTCTCGACGATGCGCCCGTTCTGCATGACGGCAACCGTGTCGCAAATGTCCGCGACGACACCGAAGTTGTGCGTGACGAGCAGAACGCCCATCTGCCGCTCGGCCTGCAGTTCGCGGATCAGGTCGAGGACCTCTGCCTGCACCGTGACGTCCAGGGCGGTGGTGGGTTCGTCGGCGATCAGCAGATCCGGGTTGCAGGAGACGGCTCCGGCGATCAGCACGCGTTGCGCCATTCCACCGGAGATCTCGTGCGGGTAAGCAGCGAATACTCTTTCTGGGTCCTGGATACCGACTCGGGCCAGCAGACCGACGGCCGCAGTCTTCGCTGCTGCCGCTGACATGCCCAGGTGGTGGCGCATGGGCTCGGTGAGCTGGCTGCCGATCCGGAACGATGGGTCCAGGTTGGACATCGGTTCTTGCGGGATGTACCCGATGCCCTCACCGCGGAGCTGGTTCATCGCCTTCTTTGACAGCTCGCGCAGGTCCTGACCGTCGAAGGTCATTGTGGTCGCGGTGGTGCGAGCCTGCGGTGGCAGCAGACCCAGGACGGAGAATGCCGTCTGGGACTTCCCGGAACCGGACTCGCCGACCAGCCCGAGGATTTCCCCTCGTCGCAGGGTGAGTGACACACCCTTGACGACAACTGATTCCGTTCCGTCAGGGAGCGGATAGGCGACCTTCAGGTCGTCGATCACCAGCACCGCATCGTCCGGGACCTTGGCTGTCGTCGAGGTTCCGGTCGGCGCGGTGTCGATCGCAGCAACGACGGAATCCTTGATGCCGGCGAACTTCTTCGAACGGGCGTGCGCCGCCGCGCCGCCAACTCCGAGCGCGTCCCGGAAGGAGTTGCCCAGCAGGCAGAAGGCCGTCACCGTCAGGACGATGATCAATCCCGGCCACAGCAGCAGACTGGGTGCGGAGTAGATGTTCTGGAAGGCGTCGCTGAGCATCCCGCCCCAACTGGCCTGGTTCGCCGATCCGAGGCCGAGGAACTCGAGGCCCGCTTGGATGACGATGGCGATACCCAGCAGCTGGGAGACCTGGATGATTGTTGGCGCGACCACGACAGGCAGGATGTGCCGGCGCATGATGCGGGCGTCGCCGAGGCCGGAAACGCGGGCCGCATCGACGTAGAGCTCTTCGCGCACACTGACAACTGATGCCCGGATGAGCCGAAACACCCCGGGCCCGATCAACAGCCCGAAGACCGCCATCGCGAGATAGGTGCTGCGACCGAGTTCGGCCAGCACCACCAGCAGAACGATGATCGCCGGCAGCGCCATGATCAAGCTGGCCACCCAGTTGGCGGCCGAGTCGAACCATCCCCGGTAGTACCCGGCCATGATCCCGGCCGGCAACCCGACCAGCAGTGCGACCACGACAACGATGAGCGAACCGATCAGGCTGGTCCGCCCGCCGTACACCAACTGCGCCCACACGTCGGTGCCGATCCCGTTGGTGCCGAGCGGGTGGTCGCCGCCCATCGGTGCCAGGGCGTCGGTGATCTTCGAGGCGATGGGATCCTGCGAGGTGAGCAGGGGGGCAAACACACTCGCGAGCAGGACCACGGTGAGCCACGCCAACGAGATGACGGCGAGCGGATCCCGCAGCAGTCGGCGGAGGAAACCGGGCCGGGGCGCCTGAGCCGTTGCCGCCAGTGGGGGCGTGGCGAGATTGGCGGCCAGGCCACCATTGACCGTGCTCATGAGATCCGCACTTTCGGGTTGAGCCAGCCGAGAGCGAGATCGACCAGCAGGTTCACGATGACGACCAGGACGACGGTGACCATCACAATGCCGAGCACCAGGGGAATGTCGCCCTGGTTGGCGGCCGAGGTGGCCCGTTCGCCGATGCCGGTGAGCCCGAAGACCTTTTCGATGACGACGGCGCCACTGATCAGGGCGATGAACTGCAACGAGAGCACGGTCAGGGAGGCGGGAGCGGCGTTCCGCAATGCATGTTTGAGCAGCACGCTGCGGGTCGGGATGCCCCGGCTCCGCAAGGTGCGGACATAGTCCTGTTGCAGGACATCGACCATGGATCCGCGGGTCTGCGCGGCAACGGTTGCCATGGCGCCGATCGCCAAGGCGATGGCCGGCAAGGTGATCGAGGCCAGCCACCGGCCGGGGCTGGTGGCGAAGGGGGTGTACCCCAAGGCGGGGAAAAGGCCTAACCCCACCGCGAACACCAACGCAAGAACCAGGCCGAGGAGGAAGTTCGGTACCGCGAAGGCAACCACGGAGACGACCTGGACCACTCTGTCGATCCATCCGCCGCGAACGGCAGCCAGCACACCGAGGCCGACCCCGAGGATCGCGGTCAACACCAGCGCACCGAGGACCAAGGACATGGTGATCGGGAGCGCCTGACTGACGAGCTTGCTGACCGATTGATTGTTCGACCACGAAGTGCCCAGATCGCCCTGCACCACTCCACCGAGCCAGTGCCCGTACTGGCTGAGCAGCGGCTGGTCCAACCCCAGTTCGGCACGCTTGTCGGCGATCTGCTCCAGGGTTGCCTGGTTGCCAAGGATCTGTCGGGCTGGGTCGGACCCGGTCAAGCTGGTGAGAAAGAAGGTCAGTGTCCCGATGACGAACACCAGCACCAGTCCGGCGGCAAGCCGGCGCAAGATGAAGAGAAACACCGTTGGCTCCCAATCGATCGGTCGGTACCCGCCCGGCCCCCGCGGTCGGAGCTGCGAGGGCCGGGCGGGTCGAGGGTGAGGGTCAGCTACCGGCCGGCGTGAAGCTGGCCAGTGGCGGCACGTTGACACCCGGGATTGCCTGCACGGCAACACCTGTGGTCGTCAGGTAGACGCCAACCTGCGAGTACCACGGGGAGAACCAAGCGTGCTCCACCAGATAGGCATTGAGCTCCTGCATGATCGGCCCTTGCGCGTCAGGTGTCGCTGACTGCGCCTTGTCCAGCAGGCCCAGGACGGTCGGGTCATCGGTGTGGAACGGGTTGAACGGTGATTGCGGAGTCAGTGTCAGCTGGGCCATTTCCCAGGCGGAGGCAGAGGTCAGCGAGAAGAAGTTGATCGGCCACTGGCCGCCCATGATGCTGCCAACAACCTGATCGCCGGTGATGGGTGTGTAGGTGACCGAGATCTTCAGCGCTGTCAGGGCTTCGGTCATTGCGGCCTGCTCGTCCGGGTACACCGGGGAGAAGTCCGGCAAGGTCATGCTGAACCCGTCCGCGAAGCCGGCCTCGGCCATCAGTGACTTGGCCTTGTCCAGGTCGTAGGGGTAGGAGTCCTCCAGCGCCGGGTCGAAGGCGTTGGTGCTCGGCCCGAAGATCTGCACGGTCGGTGTCCCGAGCCCACCCTTGATCTTGTCGACGATGGTCTTGCGGTCGAAGGCATAGTTGATGGCCTGCCGGACCTTTTCATTGGCCAGAGCCGGTGTGTTGGCTCCGTCCCGGTCCCACAGCCAGACGCCTTCGACGCCGCCGCTGGGGAACTGCGTCACGGTGAGTCCGGCCTGTTCGGCGCCGGTGACCAGGTCCGAGCTTGCTCCTGATGCACCCTGGATCTGTCCCGACCGCAGGCCATTCAGGGTCGCTGTGGTGTCGTCGAGATACTTGATCTCCACCGAGTCGTAGGGGTAGGCCGCCTTGTTCCAGTAATCCGCATTGCGGGTGAACGCGTACGTGCTGCCGGCCGTGCTCTTGGACTCGTCGTAGACGTAAGGGCCGGAGCCAACCGGATTGGTGGCCAGGTCCGCGTTGCCCAAGGCCTTCGGGCTCGCCATGTACCCGGAACTCCGGGCGAGGCTGTCCACCAGCGAGGGATCCGGCGCGGACAGGACGATATCGGCATGGGTGGCATCCACAACCGTCACGCTCTCGACGGCGCGCAGCGCCGACCCGGCTTCTCCGGTGGACTGCTTGGCCTTTTCGAGATTGGCTTTGACGGCCGCCGCGTCGAACGCGGTTCCATCGGTGAACTTGACGTCATCGCGCAGGGTGAGGCTCAGTGTCGTGTTGGTGGCGTCATAGGACCACTCGGTCGCCAGGTTCGCGACCGGTTTCCCGTCCTTGTCCAGGCCGAGCAAGGTGTCGTACACCGCCTGGTAGTAGTGATTCTCCGGGCCGTTGGAGGCCATCTCGCCGACGGCGAAGGACTTGGGAGGGGTGACCGCGGCAAGCGTCAGGGTGCCGCCGCTGCTGGTTTCGCTCCCGCTGGTTCCGCTTCCGTCTGATGAGCCGCCGCAGGCGGAGACGGTCAGCAGGACTGCGGCTGCTATCGCCGCGATGATGGATTTTCGCACGTTCACTCCAGGGACGTCGGTGGCCAGGGCACAGGAGATGTCGTCGGGTTGGTCCGCGACGACACGGGAAACTGGGGTGGGTGACATTTCGAGAAATCACACCGGGTTTGAGCTGACCGGTGGGCACATCGCCTTCCGGTAGGCACTACTTTAGTGCCACAGGAACGTATGTCAAGAGAGTCTTTGAGACTTTCTCGGAGCAGGTCAGACTGCGGGTGCCTGCTGGAGGTTGGCCGCTCGCCCGATGGGTGAGCCGTTCTGGATCCACATCCCGAGGGAGCCGGGGTTGAACAGGTGCTCGATCGCCATGATCCCGGCGCCGATGACGCCCTCCTGGAAGTCCAGCGACGCGGGTCGGATCGTCAATCGCTGTCCCGCGAGCCGGGTGACCCGTCGGCGGACCGTCTCCTCCAGTGCGGCGAACATCTCCGGCCCATTACGCAGGGCACCACCGCCGACCACGACGACGCCGGGGTTGGCGAAGTTGACCACATTCGCCACCGTCGCCGCGACCATTCGAGCACCGGCGAGGATGGCATCACCTGCCAACGATTCGCCGGCCGCGGCAGCCTGGCCGATGTCCTGCGCCGTCAGGTGTCCGTTCTCGGCGAGTTTCTTTGCAAGATAGGGACTTTCGGACGCTCGGGGGGTCAATGCCTGAACCAGGCCCCAGCCGCCGGTCACTGCTTCCAGGCATCCCGATTGCCCGCATCGGCAGATCACCGAAGGGTCGTCGGTGACGTAAGTGTGTCCGATGTCCCCGGCCGCGCCGGTGTCCCCGCGGAACACCCGGCCCTCCGAAACCAGGCCCGAGCCCACCCCGGTGTCGATGAGGATGTACAGCAGGTCGCGCCCGTCTCGGGGAGAACCGCGATGCCATTCACCCAGCGCCATCAGGTTGACGTCGTTGTCGACCCACACCGGGGCGTCGTAGCGGTCCCGGAGCCAGGCCCGGACGCTGTAGCCGTCCCAGCCGGGCATGATGGGCGGATCCACCAATCGCCCGGTGGTGAAATCGACGGGTCCGGAGACGCCGATCCCGAACGCCCACGGTTCGGTGCGGGTACGTCTGCGCAGCCGGGTGAACATCCCGTCCAGCACTTCCATGGTCGCATCCGGCCCGTCGGCGGCCACCCATTCCGCGTGGCTGGACTCGACCACCGTGCCGTCGAGACGGCAAACGGCGGCCCTGATCTCGGTTGATTCGATCAGCGCGGCATAAACATGACCGGCCTCGGAGCGGAACCGCAATTGCCGGGAGGGTCGACCACCCCCGGACGGCACCAGATTGGCATCCTCCAACAGGCCGAGATCGATTGACTGCTGCACGCGCTGTGCGACGAGTTTTCGGCCCAGGCCGGTTTCCTGCTCGAGCCCGGGCCTGGTGCGGGCACGCCCGGTACGCACCAAATTGATCAGCTGCCCGTGAACGAAGGCATCCTGCGGGGAGGACGGTGTGCTCATCGGGACTCCGGACGTCGACAACTACTCTTACGTGCTTACAGCACATAAGATAGCGGTGTCCGTGGGTTCATGCCAGAGGGTGCGAGAAATTGCTGGTCTGACAATGCTTCACCGGCAGGCGGCCGGGAAGTCGAGATCCTTGATGACGCCCATCCAGCTCACTGATGTTGTCCGGACAAGGCATCGTTCGCGTTGGCAATCTGTGCGGCCACTGCGGCCCTGGCCAGCAACGAGCGAAACCAGCGGTGTCCCGGGTCGTCCTCGAACCTTTCGTGCCACCACAGACACTCGACCAGGTCAGCGACCGGGAAGGGGCAGGCAATGACGCGGACATCGGCCAGCGCGGGCAGTCGGCGGGCGAGCATCTCGGGGACCAGACCGACGCGGTCGGTTCCGGCAATGAGGAACGGCATGATCAGAAAGCTCTCGGTGACCGTGGCGATAGTGGGTTCGAGGCCGGCAAGTTGCATCTGGTGCACGGCCGTATTGCGGCCGGTCCTGGTGTTGTAGGCGACCACCATCGGTGCGTTGATCATCTCCTGCACCGTCATCGAATCGCCGATCGCCTGGTTGTCGGCCGAGACCAGGAGCACAAAGCGGTCGCTGAAGAGGTCGACGAACCGTGCGTCGTCAACCAGTCCGTGCGGAACCACCAGCCCGTCGTGATCCCGCAGGAAGATGGCGGCGTTGTCGACCGCGGTCGCGTTCAGCTGTTGCAGGCGCAGATGGACCCGAGGCGCCTCGGCGCGGGTCAGCCTCGACAGTTCGGTGGCGAGCACCGATGCGGCGTAGTCGGACACGTACAACTCGAACTCGCGCTCCGCGGTGGTCGGGTCGAAATCAGCTGACGCGGTGAAGACCTCGGCGGTGGCGGCCAGTGCGACGGTGGTGCGTTCGAGCAGCGCGACCGCCAACGGCGTCAGTTCATACTTGTTCCCGACGCGAGTGAGCAACTCGTCATCGAAGTACCGCCTCAGCCGCGCCAGGGACGCACTCAGTGCTGGCTGACTCAGGCCGAGCCGACTGGCGGCCACCGTGACCGACCGCTCCCGCAACAGCGTGTCCAGTGCGATGAGCAGGTTCAGATCGACGCGGGACAGTGCCCGGAGGGTCGAGGGAAGTGTGGGTGCGGTCACAGTGCGGCCACTGTAGCCGGGCGGGCGGCTGGACGTGCACGGAGTCTGCTCGGCGAAACCGAGTTCACGACACATCGATGTCGGTGATGCCGCTCATCAGCGATCGGGTCTTCCGGATCCCACAGATGTGCACGACGCTGGACGTCATTCGCCCTGACGGACGACTCGCCGGCTCTGCCGCTCGCGTGACGTCACGTCCGCGCTTCGCGGTCAGGTCGGATCCTCCACAGAGTTCTGATGACGAAGGAGTCATACATGCCCGCGGTGCGCAAGGTTCTTGTCATCGGTGCAGGCCTCGCTGGAACAGCCAGCGCCATCCGCCTGGCGCAGTCCGGAGTAGCTGTCGACATCGCCGAAAAACAGACGGATGTCAGTGCCTTGGGATCGGGAATCACCCTGCAGGGCAACGCGTTACGTGCCCTGCGTGAACTGGGTGTCTGGGAGCAGGCCGAAAAACTCGGCTACTCCTACGATTCCCTCGGCCTGCGGGCACCGGACCCGAACGGCACGCTGATCGTCGAACTGGATGAGATGCGTACCGGCGGGCCTGATCTGCCGGCGACGGCGGGCATGTACCGACCCGATCTCGCCCGTCTGCTGATGGAGCGAGCCATCGAGGTCGGTGCCAAGCCGCGGCTGGGAGTGGCGCCGGTGTCGCTCCGCCAGGACGAGGAAGGCGTCGATGTGGAGTTCGACGATGGCACCTCCGGCCGGTACGACCTGGTGATCGGTGCCGACGGGGTCCGATCGTGGACCCGTCAGGCGATCGGCATCGACGTGCAGACAACCCCGACGGGCATGGGCATCTGGCGGGTCTTCACCGATCGCCCGGAGAGCGTCACCCGCACCGACCTGTACTACGGCGGCCCCAGCTACATCGCCGGGTACTGCCCGACCGGGCCGGACACCCTCTACGCCTACGTGGTCGAGAAGGCCCAGGACCGGTTCTCTCTCACCGGCGGCGGAGAAGGTGTCCGTCATCCGCGAACTGGCCGCCGCCTACCACGGTCCGTGGGACGAGATCCGCGATTCGATCACCGACGCCAGCGACAGTGAACTACACGTGGTTCGAAACGCATGTCGTACCGGCGCCGTGGAACCGCGGCCGAGTCGTGATCATCGGGGACGCAGCTCACGTCTGCCCGCCGACGGTGGCCCAGGGCGGTGCGCAGGCCCTGGAAGACGCCCTGGTGCTCACCGAGGTGCTACTCGAACACAGCACGCTTGACGACCAACTATGGCAGGAATTCATGGACCGGCGGTTCGACCGCGCCTCCGAGGTGGTCGAGGCATCCTTGCAACTCGGCCGGTGGTTGCAGGACGGGGTCCGCGGCGACGTCCCCGGACTGATGCACCGCGTCGCCACGCTGGTACAGGCACAGCCGTGAGCCCCGCGCTGCAGCAACGGCCCATCATTCCCGGATTTCATCCGGACCCCAGCATCTGCCGGGTCGGCGATACCTACTACCTGGTCACCTCCAGCTTCGAGTACGCACCCGGCGTGCCGATCTTCAGCTCCACCGATCTGCGGTCGTGGACGCAGATCGGGAATGTCCTGGATCGGCCCGGCCAGCTCGACGTCTCGGGTGCGGATGCATCCGGCGGCGTCTTCGCACCGACCCTGCGGTATCACGACGGCCGGTTCTGGATGATCACCACCAACTGGTCGGACAGCGGGGGCCAGCTCCTGGTCTGGGCCGACGACCCCGCCGGGCCGTGGTCGGATCCGATCCGCATCCCGGCCGCGGTCGGGATCGACCCCGACCTCGCGTGGGACGAGGACGGCACCTGCTATCTCACCTACGCGGGCTTCGGGCCGGGCGGCTCAGACGGCATCGTGCAGTCCATCATCGACCCCACCGGTGAGATCCTCACTGACCGCCGTCGGCTCTGGACCGGAACCGGGGACAAGTTCCCGGAAGGGCCGCACCTGTACCGGATCGGCGACTACTGGTATTTGTTGATCGCTGAAGGCGGGACCGAGCGCGGACACGCGGTCAGTATTGCCCGTGGTCCGTCACCGCAGGGCCCCTTCGAGAGCTTCGCCGGGAACCCGATCCTGACGCACCGCGGCAGCGACAAGCCGGTGCAGAACACCGGGCACGCCGATCTGGTCCGGCGGTCCGACAACAGCTGGGCGGTCGTCTATCACGGCGTTCGTGCCCGTGGTTCCAGCCCGGAATGGCACGTTCTGGGACGCGAAACCTTTGCGCAGGAGGTCATCTGGGTCGACGGCTGGCCGGTGCTGACCGAGCACATCGAGCCGACTGCCGGCACCGACCATGTTGTCCACGCAGACCTCAGTGCGGCGGAACTGTCGCGGTCCTGGGTGGGGGCCACACGCTTCCCCGGCCAGTTCCTCGATCGGCAGAACGACGGTTGGCACGTTCGCGCTAGCGGCGATGAGCCGGTCTTCGTCGGTCGGCGGCAGGAGCACCTGTTCGCGCGCGTTCGGGCCAGTCTGGACATCGACGGTGCGGGCGGGTTGGCCGTGTGGATCGATCCGCGGCACTCGCTGCGACTCGAATGCACTCCGGAGCGCATTGTCGCTGTCGCCTACGTCGGCGACCTCCGCTCCGTGCTTGCAGAGGCCGCGACGCCGACCCGCGAATCGATCGACCTGGAAATCAGGATGACACCAGCAATCGGCAGCGCCTATTCGACGTCCCGCGGCCCGGATCGGGTCGAGGTGGGTCTGAACCAGCAGGGCACCTTCACGGCGCTCGGCGGTCTGGACGGCCGCTACCTGTCGACCGAGGTGGCAGGCGGAATGACCGGCCGGATGATCGGCGCGTTCTGCAGCAGCGGCCAGATTGTGCTGCGGTCGTTCGACTATGCGGGTTCTGACGATCCCATCGCACTGTTCGGCGACGGCTCGTCAAGTGACGGCATTGCAATGATCGCGTCGGGGGAGGGTCAGGGCCCGGGGGATTGGAGCGAGGACCTGCTGGCCACATGAGACGCGTGCGCTGGGGGTTGCTGGGAACCGGTGGAATCAGCCGCATGACAATCGGTGATCTGCAGCAGACCGAAAACCTCGATCTGGTGGCAGTCGCCTCCCGAACCGCTGCCAACGCCGAAGCCTTCGCGTCGACCCACGCCATACCCCGCGCCTACGGCGGGTACGACGCACTGTTGGCCGACGATCAGGTCGAGGTCGTCTACATCGGCACTCCGATATCCACCCACGCCGAACTGGCCCGGCGTGCCCTTCTCGCCGGCAAACACGTACTCGTCGAGAAGGCCTTCACCACAACAGCTGACGCAGCGCGATCACTTGCCGCACTGGCGGCCGCGCAGGGCCGCTTCCTCATGGAGGCAATGTGGATGCGTTTCAACCCCGCGTTCTGCCAGATGCTTGCTGACGTGGCCGATGGCGCCATCGGCGACGTTCGACTCGTGCAAGCCGGTTTCGGTATCCCTTTCCCCCAGTCGTTCAACCAGTGGCGACCGGAACTGGGCGGCGGCGCGCTGCTCGACATGGGCATCTATCCGCTCACCCTCGCTCACATCGTGCTCGGAACACCGCAATCGGTGCAGGCGATCGGAGAGATGCGGGACGACGGACTGGACATCACCGCCTCGGTGTTCCTCCGATACCCGAACAGCCAATTCGCCCAAGCGACGACATCGCTTGCCGGATTCGTGAACCCGGCCGCGAGCGTTGGTGGGAGCAGCGGGTACATCGCCTTTGATCGGCATTTCATGGCGACCGGTACGTACCGCATCGAAACGCCACCCACCGGAACGCCACGGACTGTCAGCGTGCCGCTGGAAGGCGCCGGATACGTACCAATGTTCCGCGCCGTGAGTGATGCCGTCTCGCAGGGCCTCCGGGAGCATCCGCTCCGGCCACTGGCCGACACCATCGCAGTCCTGGACACGATGGACGAAGTTCGCCGGCAACTGCTCCGCCAGGAGAACCTCGAGACCTCCCTGCCGGGAGCTCATCCGGCACGGCCAACAGCACTGCCGCCACCGACTACAACTCACCGATAGGAACCGACTGATGACCATCCCGCACCTGCGGCGCAACGGCTCCCGCATACAGCTCATCGTCGACGACCGTCCGTACCTCGCACTCGGCGGCGAGCTCTTCAACTCGACGTCCTCGGACCCACGGTCCTTCGATCCGGTGTTCGCCGATCTTTCCGCCGCCGGCGTCGGCACCGTGATCGCCACCGTCAGCTGGGACCAGGTCGAAAACGTCGAAGGCAGCTTCGATTTCGCGGTGCTCGACGAGCTCCTCACCACTGCGCGCGCGAACTCGGTCCGGCTGGTCCTGATCTGGTTCGGAGCGTTCAAGAATGCCGCTTCCACCTATGCTCCCCGATGGGTGCGGGCCGACCGACAACGGTTCCCCCGCGCGGTCGTCCGGCCCGGGGAACGTAGGGGCTTCACCTACGATGGTGCCACACCGAAGCCGGTGCTATCGGTCTTTTCCCCGGAGCTACGTGCTGCTGACCGAACCGCCTACTGCGCCATGCTCGCTCACCTACGGGACAACGATCCGCAGCACACCGTTGTGCTGATTCAGGTGGAGAACGAGACCGGTTTGCTCGGCGACAGCAGAGACCGGTCGGTGATCGCAGATTCTGCCTGGCACAGCGAAGTGCCGCCCGCGCTGGCCGAGGCAGTGCGGTCAGGGCCCATTCTCGGTGATGGCACACCCCTGAGCATTCGGACGTCGACCGGAAGCGGTGGCGGGACCTGGAACGACTTTCTCGTCGACGACCCAACTACCGACGAGGCATTCATGGCCTGGGGCTTTGCCTCTTATGTGGGCGACCTCGCCGCTGCCGGGAAGGAGATCCATCCGCTCCCCACCTATGTCAACGCCTGGCTCGGGCCGCAACCCGGCCAGGAGCGGCCCGGCCAGTACCCCAGTGGCGGCCCGACCGCCCGGATGCGAAACATCTGGAGACTTGCCGCCCCGGCCATCGACATTCTGTCCCCGGACATCTACATCGATGACGTCGCTGACGTTCTGGCCGCGTACACCACCGACGACAACCCGCTGTTCGTCCCGGAGGCAAAACTCAACGCCGGCAACCTGTTTAGTGCCATCGGCTCGCACGCGGCGATTGGATATTGCGCCTTCGGCATCGACGAGGCGAGGGCGGACAGCCAATTCGTGACCGCGCTGCGACTGATCGGAGCCGCGTCCGACGTCATCACGGCCGCACAGGCAAACGACCGTATCCGGGGAGTGCTGATTGACGGCGATAGCGACGAGCTGAACCTGACACTCGGCGAGCTCACCATCACCGCCCGCCACGGCGCCCGGCTCCTGCGCCGGATGCTGCTCGACGCTGGGGTCGAACTCCCTGTCTTTTCGGACACCGTTGTGAACGAGCGCAAACCTGCCGCACACCGCTTCGACCCGTCGGACCACCGGCCGTTCGGCATCATCATCTCTACCGGTGATGACGAACTGCTGCTCATCGGGAAGGGGTTCGCCGTCGACTTCACCGTCAGTGAGGGCGTGGTGGAGATCGACGAGGTCGTCGAACAGCGGCTCGTAGACGGAAGGTTCATTGACGGAAGGGTGCTCAACGGAGACGAGCGGCTTGAGATCTTGCCCCTCGACAGCATCGGCGCAGCACGGGTGCGGCTGCTGCGGGCCACCCACGACGAGAGCACACTCAAGCCGGGCGTGGGTGACAGTCAGCTGGTTAGCTGACTTGAGGCTTCCGTGACTCGAAGCACCCCCACGGCCGTCGGGTGCAGCGATCTGGCTACCGTGTTGCTGTCAAAAGAACGGCAAGAACCCGGTCCACACCGCCAGGAGGCGATGATCGCGTTTCTTTCAGGCGCCGATGACGGCCGCACACCCGGTCAAGGTGGTTGTGCCCGATCCGCTTTCACCTGATTCTCAGCGTTGAAGCGCGCTGTCTGAGAACGACGGGCACTGTTGCCTGATTCTTCTGCCGTTGACCATCTAGCGCGGCGCCGAGCATGACGGCTGCTTCGGCTCCCATCTGTCGCGGGTGGAGATCGAGCGCGGTGATCGGTGGGGCAGAAAGTTCCATCAGGGTGCTGTCGACGCCGGGCGACTTCGTCACGCACCGACACATCCCGGTCAACGACGAGGTGGCGGAACCGGCCGAGCCGTCGACGCCGGTGCAGATCCGGGCGGTGTACACCAGGGACCACGCGAAACAGGCGTGGGCCCGGCGACGCGACGACCTCGAAGACAGCGCCGGAATCGACAATTTCTGGCCGAGATCGATCCCCGCGTCAAAGAACTGGAACGACGTACAGCCGGAGTGCTCGCACAGACTTCGCCCTTTGAGACCCGATCAGAAGGAAACCTGAATCCATCTCGCATGCCGTAACCCTGGTCACCGACGACCGGAACCGGGTGCGCGCCCAATGTCGCTGTTCATGGCGATCGCCCTGGATCCTCCCGATCAGCATCGGCAACCCCGCCAGGAAGTCGCGTAACGAGTCGCCACCCCGCATCTGAAGGATCCAATGGTCACGCCTGTGTCAGAGATGCGGCCGGGTCACTTATCCACGAAAGCGATCGGTGAGGTTGTCGGGCACCGGGCTCGAGATCAGCGGTCACGAAGATCAAAAATCGAGCATGTCCACAGACATTGTTGTAGCTACAACTATGTGCTATAGTTGTAGCTACAACCAAATTGAGCCGGTTGGCTCACGACAATGGGAGCAGAAAATGACGAGTGTGACGATCTTCGGGTCCGGCAACATGGGTTCCGCCATCGCGGGGGTGCTGAGCGCGGGCGGAGCCGACGTCGAGCACGTCGGTTCCACCGAGACGAACGCAACCGTCTCCGGCGATATCGTCGTCCTGGCGGTGCCGTACCCGGCGCTGTCCGGCATCGTCGCCACCTATGGTCCACAGTTGGCCGGGAAGACGGTGGTGGACATTACGAACCCGCTGAACTTCGAAACCTTCGACTCCCTGACGGTTCCCGCGGACAGCTCCGCGGCCGCCGAGCTCGCGGCGGCCTTGCCGTCGTCGAAGGTGCTCAAGGCGTTCAACACGACCTTTGCCGGCACCCTGGGTGCCAAGACGGTCGGCCCGAACAAGACCACCGTGCTGATCGCCGGTGACGACGCGGACGCGAAGTCGGAGCTGGCGGCGGCGATCTCGGCCGGTGGTGTCGACGCGATCGACGCCGGGAGCCTGAGTCGGGCCCGCGAGCTGGAAGCCGTCGGATTCCTCCAGTTGACCCTCGCAGCCAGCGAGAAGGTCGGCTGGACCGGTGGTTTCGGCATCGTCCGGTAACCCGATCAGCCCCCATCGCGACGGAGGAACGACATGACGAACACCAGTACTGCCGGATCTGCCGGTGCCACGGACCTGCTCGCCGCTGACACGTCGATGGGCGCCGTGACCCTGCTGGTCGCCGACCTTGATCTGATGACGGCGTACTACCGGGATGCGGTGACCCTCACTCTGCTCGCGCAAGGGCAGGGCCGCAGCGTCCTGGGCCGAGGCGCCACGCCGATCGTCATTTTGGAGCACGCACCCGCGTTGCAGCACGCAGGACCACGGGAGGCCGGGCTGTTCCATACGGCGATCCTGTTTCCCACCCAGAGCGACCTCGCCGACGCCGTCTACGCCGTCGCGTCGCGTCACCCAGGGTCGTTCACCGGCAGCGCAGACCACCTGGTCAGTCAGGCGTTCTACTTCAACGATCCGGAAGGCAACGGTGTCGAGCTGTACTGGGACCGGGACCGGACCGCGTGGAGCTGGACCCACGGCCGGGTCGAGATGGACACCCTGATGCTCGACCCGAACGCCTTCCTGCGGGAATTCAAATCCCCTGAGCCGCGGGACACCACCGGTCCGGCCTCTGTCGGGCACGTGCATCTCAGTGTCGGAGACGTGGCCACCGCCCGCGACTTCTACGTTGATCGGCTCGGATTCCAGACCACCGCGGAGCTGGGTTCTTCGGCGCTGTTTGTCAGTGCCGGCGGCTATCACCATCACATGGCGATGAATACCTGGAACAGCCGTGGCGCCGGCAAACGCCGGCTCGCGCTGGGGCTGGGCCTGGTCCGGATCGAGGTCCCCACCGACGATGACCTGTCCTCCCTGAGCGACCGGCTGCACCACCACGGCCTGCCCCAGCGGGACGACGGCCGGGTCCTCGGGTTCGACGACCCGTGGCTCAACCGCATCGAGGTCACCAGCAGGAGCGGCAGGTAACCGTGGCTCGAAAGAGAACCCAATGGCTCTCCCCAACCGAGCAGGACGCCTGGATGGGGCTGATCGGTGTGGTGGAGTTGCTGCCGGGTGCACTGGACAGTCAACTGCAACGCGACGCCGGGGTCAGCCACTTCGAATACATGGTCCTGGCGAAGCTGTCCGAAGCACCCGACCGCACACTGCGGATGACAGCACTTGCGGCGCAGACCAATTCCACGCTGGCCCGGCTGTCCCATGTGATCAGCCGGCTGGTCAGCCGCGGGTTCGTCGAGCGCATCCCCTGCCCGCAGGACAAACGGGCCACGAACGCTCACCTCACCGATGCCGGTTGGCTGCACATCCGGGCAACAGCACCCGGTCACGTCGCGGCGGCCCGCGAGCTGGTGATCGACTCGCTGTCGGCCGCGCAGATCGAGCAGTTACGCGATATCACCGCATGCATTCTGGCCCGGCTCGATCCCACGCAGCGGTTCAATCCGAAACCTGAGGATTCAACGCAGCCTGCTGATTGAGTTTGTACCTGCCGGGGTGCATTGCAGCGCAGGTCAAAGATGGCTTTCGCAGCTTCTGGTCGCGCTGATAGACGTCTGCTCGGCACAGAGTGTGTCCTGTTTCTGTACCTGGCGCTGCGGGTTGCGCAAAACGTGGCCACGATACTCGTCGTGGTCATTGAATTGAATTGCTGGAGCTATCAACACCTTAAGGCCGCCAGCAAACTTGCATACCTTGAGAACCAAATGATAACAAAGGAGGATCAAATGAGGCGCAATGAGAAAACGATTGCCTCACCCGACATTTCCGACACCACGATCAACCTGGCCCTCGTGCTCGGTCTTTTCGGTGTCCTGGCAGGTATCGGCTCGAGTGATTGGGCCGTGACGTCGACCCTTTTCATCCTAGCGGCCGTCGCCGGCGTCGGCGGACTCGTCATCCGCTACACCAATCGTGATTCGCGGAAGCTTGACAAGTACGACGAGAATGCCGCTGTGAAGGCTCCGGTCGCTGAGCTGGTGGGGCCGCTCCGTGCTGCCGGTTCATCGGAGTCAACACCGGGAGCGGGGTTCAACGTGAATCAGTTCTACCGGTATCCGATGAACCGGGTCGCCGCGATTTTTGCCGACCTCTCAGGTGTCAAGGCAGCATTGCCTCAGCTCGAACAGGCAGGGTTCGACTTGACCGGAGTGAATGTGCTCAGTGGGCGGGAAGGAGCCCGACTGCTTGATCTTGATGGCGCTGGACATGGCGTTTGGGCGCGTGTGCTGCGGGTGTTGCAGCGTGGTGGAGCATTTGAGGGAGAAACGCTGAAATTTCACGAATCGGCCCTGAGAAACGATCAGGCCATCGTCTTTGTGCCGGTGCGAAACAACAGTGAGGAGCAACACGCCGCCAGAATCCTCCACCAGTACGGGGGTCGCGCCATGTTCAGGTTCCACCGCTGGACCATTGAGCCGCTGCCCGGAATCCAACTTAGCGCACCCAACTGAACCGCGCAGGTCACGACAACTCTTGACCACCAGTCAAACACATGACCAAGCGAGAATGGTACGGCCCCCGATCAACCGAGATCGGCTGTGACGTAGCGTTTTCGAGCACCGACCTGCGGTGCTCCTGGCAGACATCCAGGAGACCAGCGGCGAAACTTTCCAACTGCACCATCTAGGGGCACAGGGCGATCCTGTTGACGGGGTTCGCGGCTGCGTAGGGGGTTCGGTGAATGGCCCCGCGGCCGCCGTCACGACCCCGCAGTTGGCGACTGTGGCACCAAACCTTCGCGATAGCTTCGAGGCTTGGAACTCATGCCTATTCACTGACGTGGTGATCGGCTGAAATGTCCCGACAACGAAATTCAGGTCCCAGATAGAAATGCGGTCACCTCTGGCACCATCCCACGGAGCCTCCGGTCGACGCCCGGCCCAAGCGCGACGGCGACATGAGTCACCGATAGGCCGGCACTGGGTCGACGCCCGCCCCGAGCGCGACGGCGACATGCAGGCAAGTGCAGGCAACACCGTTGTCGTGGTGATGACGAGCCGGGCCAAGACCAGTGTGCGGGGCAGGGCCGACGTGGCTCGCGGGCACGGTACCCAGAGGCCGCGCTGGTGGCTCCGATGTGGGACCCGGCAGTTCCCAAGTCAACGATCGCCGGGGACCATAGGTGGGAAGGTCAGCTATTCCAACCTGCGGATTGGAACCAGAATCCGAGCGACGGCCTTAGAGCCAGGTCAGTTGCACCGTTATGCCAGTCGCGTTGAGGTCGTGACGGATCCTGTCGAGCTGGGGATGTCGCCGTGTCGGATTTCCTGGTAGACCCGGCTGCGCAGTTGGGTGAATTCAGGGGTGGCCTTGGTGGTGATCTGGTCGCGGTCGGTGCCGAGGTGGGTCTCGATGAGGTCGACGACCTGGGTCGGCTTGTTGCCCAGGACCAGCACCCGGTCGGAGAGGTACACGGCCTCGTCGATGTCGTGGGTGACCAGCATGATCGTGATACCCAGGTGGTTCTTGACCGCGCGGGTCAGGTCTTCGAGGTCTGCTCGCGTCTGGGCGTCCACCGAGGCGAACGGCTCGTCCATGAGGACGATCGCCGGGGCATAGGCCAGGGCCCGGGCGATGGCGACGCGTTGTTGCATGCCGCCGGAGAGCTGCCAGGGGTACTTCTGGACGTGGTCCTTGAGGCCGACCTCGATGAGGGCGGCCATGGCCTTGTCGATGCGTTCGGCCTTGCTGGTCTTCTCAGAGCGCAGCGGTAGGGCCACGTTGTCCAGGACCGAGAGCCACGGCATGAGGGAACGGGAATAGTCCTGGAAAACGATGGCCATTTCGGCGGGTGGCTCGGTGACGGTCTGTCCGCGCAGCGCGACGGAGCCGCTGGTTGGTTCGATGAGCCCGGACAGGCATTGCAGGAGCGTGGTTTTGCCGGCGCCGGAGGGTCCGACGATGCAGAGGAATTCACCGGACCGGACGGTGAAGTTGATGTCCCCGAGGACCTGGTGGTCGCCGTAGGTCTTGCCGAGATGATCGACGACGAGGAGTTCGTCGGTCGCGCCGGTGGTAGTCGTTGGGCCGGGGGTGTGGGTCTTGGGGGTGGTCATGTCAGGCTCCTAGGCGTTTTTCTTGTGGTGCCAGGCGAGGACGTGGGCCTCGACCAGCCGGAATCCGAGATTGAGCAGGAATCCCACAACGCCGAGCACCACGATGCCGGACCACATGTCGAGCATTTTGAAGGTGCGTTGGGAATCCAGGATGAAGTAGCCGATGCCGCCGGGGGATCCGATCATCTCGGTGACCACCATGACCACGGCGGCGATCGCCAGGGACACCCGGGCACCGGCGAAGATCTGGGGCGCGGCGTTGGGGATGTAGATGAAGCGGATGCGGTCGGCGAGGCGGAGCCGGTAGCTGCGCGCGACGTCGAGCAGAACGGGTTCCACCGAACGCACGCCGTCGATGGTGTTCAGCAGGATCGGCCACATCGAGGCAAGGGCGATCATGAAGATCTTCATGCCGTCGCCGATGCCCAGGAAGATGACTGCGATCGGCAGGAGGGCGACGCCGGGGGTGGAGCGGAGGAATTCCAGCAGGGGCCGAATGGCTCCTTCGATGCGGGGGAGCAGTCCCAGCATGGTGCCGGCGACGACGCCGACGAGCAGTCCGAGTCCGAACCCGGCGAGGATTCTGACCAGACTCGGCAGCAGGTTCTCGACGATCCCGTTGAAGAACCACACTTCCTGGACTCTTTGCAGGATCGAGCTCAGGGCGGGGAAGTAGAACGATGTGCTGCCTGCCGACAGGACGAGCCAGGTGATGATCAGGACGATCGGCAGCCAGATCTCCCAGGCGAAGGACTTGAGGCGCTTCATGCTGAACGCTCGCCTCGGATGATGGGGTGCCACCACAACAGGCGGCGTTGGAACCCGATGATGATCGTATTGATGAGCAGGCCGATGATGCCGGCGGTGATGGCGTAGGCGAAGACCTCGGGCCGGTTCAGGCCTTGATCCATGTAAGAGAGTTCCAATCCCAGACCGGGGGCACCGCCGATGTATTCGGCGCTGATCGTCATCAGCAGGGCCATTGTTGCTGCCAGCCGCAGACCGGTGAAGACGTACAGGGCGACGCTGGGTGCCCACAGGTAGCGGACGCGGTCAGTGGTGGAGATCCGGAACACCCTGACCACCCACTTGAGCAGTGGTTCAACTTGCCTGGCCGCATACATCGATTGGATGAGCAGCGGCCAGATCGCGGCCAGCACGATCATCGTGATCTCCATCCGGAAGGTGGGGCCGAACAGCAGGAGCACGAGGGGCAGCAGTGCGATGGCCGGGATGGTGCGGCAGAAATCGATGACCCACTGGGTGCTTTTCGAGGCCCGCAGGGACGTTCCGATGAGCAGGCCGACGGGGACCCCGATCACCGCGCACAGCGCCAACCCGGCGGCCCAGCTACGCAGGGTGGCCCCGATCGCGGCCCAGTACGTGCTGGTTCCGATGAGCCCGGTGAAGGCCTGCAACACTTCCACCGGAGTCGGCAGACGGCCGTCGGTGGTCGAACTGCTCGCGATCTGCCAGAGCGACAGCACCACGGCGATGGCGATGAGTTTGCCCATCAGTCCGCTGATCTTGGTCGATGTTTTCCTGGCCAACGGTTGACCGATGGTCTTCGAAGTGTTTGTTGGAGTGGTCATGTCAGTTACTCGGACCGGCCAGGACACCTGCGGCATCGGGCTGTTCGGTCAGGATGCCGTACTTGACGGCGAGAGCGGTGATCTTGTCGATCTCGGCCGGGATGACGGCATCGGTGCCGAAGGTCTGGTAGAACGCATTCGTGAGCTGCTCGGGTTTGTAGCCGAGCCGCTCTCGGGCGATTTCGGCTGCCAGGTCAGGGTTTTCATTGACTTCTTCGGCTGCCAGCTGAACGCAGGAGACGAACTTGTCAATGGCCTCCCGGTTCCGGTCGACGAAGTCCCCGGTGGCCACGTAGACCGAACTGGGCACCCCTTTGTTGCCGGGTACGTCGGTGTTGCGAATGAACTTGACGACGCCGTTGGCGATCGATCTGGAGGCCAGGGGTTCGCTCGGTATCGCGGCGTCGATGGTGCCCTGCGTGAGCAGGTCGATCATCTGGGCCGGCGGGACCTCGATGAATTCGATCTGGGCGGAATCCCCGCCATCGGCGTCGACGATGGCCCGGATGTTCATCCAGACCTGAGTTTTGATGCCCGGGACGCCGACCTTCTTACCGGCGAGGTCCTTGGGTGAAGTGATGGGGCTGTCAGGGGTGGTGACGATGCTGCCCGCTGATTGCTGACCGGGCTTTCCGTCGGTGGACTGCTCACCGTTGGCGGCGATGATGTGGACCGGGAGCCCCTGGGTGCGGGCCTGCAGGAAGGTGATGGTGTCCATCTGGGCGACCTGCAGCCCGCCGCTCAGCAACTGCGGCATCGAATCGTACGCGGACCTGTTGACCGTCGAGGTCACCATCAGGTTGTCCTTACAGGCGGCTTCCTGGCTGATCGCGACCTGCAGCCCCAGACCGGCCAGCGAGGGAGGGGCGCCAACCCTCAGCTCCGTAACCTGCGCCGACCTCGCATCGCTGCCGGAAGAGCAGGCCGCGAGCGACAACGCCATGGCCGCTGCACCTGCCACGGTGAGAACACGCTGTACTGCATGGGACGCAGGCATGCCTCACACTCCGGTCGTTCTGCTGACAAGGTGGCAACCGGGCTGAGGGGGACATCGGGACGTCAGCCTGTCCGGCGAAGTCACTGACCTCGGCGGCGGCCCGGTCACCGCGGCCGACGTCCGGAATCGACAGGGCCGTGTCATGTGACGCGGTGAACGGGGCCCGACCTGACGGGTGCACGCCGCCCTGGCCGGATCGGGCGGGACGCGGATGTCCGTCGGTTCGGTCACGGGTCTACTCCTGATTTTCATGCGCTCATCGTTGAGCTGGTCAACCGCAGCCCGGGCCCGTATGGACGATTTCCGTAGTGCTTGGTACAGTTACTGTAGTGATTGTTCCAGGATCTGGCAAGGCTGGACTAAATTCGTTCGATGAACGCTGAGGGGACGTCTCCACGCGAAGTCGGCCGCGTGGATCCGGCAGTCATGCTCGAAGAAGGGTCTCGATGAACTCCAACCGCCGCAACGCCCGCGGAGAGGCCACCCTGCGGCGCATCCTGCACGCCACCGTGGATTTGATCGGTCGGTACGGGTACGACAACACGACCATTGCGCGCATCGTCACCGCGACCCAACGGCCGGCCAGCTCGATCTACTGGTACTTCGAAACCAAGGACGAGCTCATCGCGGCTGCCTTGGAAGATTCTTACTCGAAGGTCCCGCGCTCGCACCGCCCTTGGGACAGCACGTTCGATCCCGACCGTCCGCTGCTCGACCAGTTGATGAGCGAGCTCGGGCCCGAACTGTTGGTCACCGAGTCCGAGCGATCCCTGAGGTTGGGCATCATGCTCGCGTTGGAGGGAAGCGCGGCCACCTCAAAGGTGCAGGAGCCATTCCGTCGGCGCCGAGCCGCGGCGCTCACCCGGGTCCAGGCATGGTGGACGTCGGTTTTCGCCTCCCACCCGAACACCGGTGGGATCAACCACACCGCCGGGATCCTATGGATGACCACCTTGAGCCTGACATTCCTTGATGGGCACTACATCTCGGACATCGTAGTGGATGAGCAGGCGGCGATCCGCCGCAGCCGGATCCTGGCCCGGGCCTTGGACGGCGCCTTCAGATTCCTTCTCGAGTCAGCCCAGTCTCTGGCGCGTGAGCCCGACATTGCCACCTCCACGTTCGCGGACGAGGCGAGTGGAGGAAAAGATCGACTGTTGCGGGTGACCCGCTCACTCATCGCCGAGCACGGGTACGAGGGTGCCACCATCAGCCGGATCTGCGCGGCCGCCCAGATGCAACGCAGCTCGGTCTACTGGCGGTACAAGGACAAGGACGCCCTGGTGAAAGCCGCCGTCGCCGAACCGTTCCTGGCCCTGCTGAACCCCTTGCGGTCATTGACGGACCCTACTGATGGCTGGCCGGAACTGTCCCGGGCACTGGAAACGATCATGGATCGCGTACAGGCCGAACCGGACACCGTCAAAGCCGGGCTCCTGCTCAAGATGCAACGCTGGGAACCCCCCACCTTGGGCGGGTCAGCAGTCCTGGAAGGTTCCAGCGCGGCTGAGGCCGATCTGGCAGCCTTCTTCGGGCGCATCGTTCCCGAGGAACACGATGGCCCGGTCGGCCGGGATCTGGCGTGGATCGTGGCCCGATTCATTGACGGATTCATGCTCGCACCGGCGCTGGGTAACCCCGTGCGGGCCGACTCGGCAACAAAAATCCTGATCCCCCTGCTCACCAGCGGCAGCAACCCCGAACCCCTGCCAACCACCACCGTTTGAACCGAACATAAGGAAACGGTTTGCGGTGCAGGTGACATCGGCATCATTGGCGGGCAGGCACATGATCATGAATGGATGAAAGGGGCTGCTGCCACCGACGAGAGTCGTATCACCGAAATTCGAGGCTCGACCTAGTCCGCGCGGTTCATTTCGAGTTCGATCTTTTCGGCGGCCTTACGCAGGGCCGGAAGGTAGGTCTGCTCGTCAAACCCGACTGAGCGTGCCGCGATCGACAACGCACCCACCACGGACCGGCCCCGGTGAATCGGCACGGCAATGGCCACCAGCCCGATGGCAGTCTCCTCGCGTTCGGCGGCATAGCCTCGTTCGCGGGCGTCGCGCAACTGCTGGAAAAGGACGCCCGGAGCGATGATGGAATACCGGGTCATGCGTTCCAGCGGACCTGACAGCACTTGCTGAACCACCTCCGGCGGGCGGTGCGCAAGAATGATCTTGCCCATGGCGGAGCAGGTAGCCGGCCCACGCCCCCCGAACCGAATCGGTGAGACCGCCGACTGGGCGCCACGCATTCTCGCGACGTGGATGATTTCCCGGCCATGCAGGGCTCCGAGGTGAACCGTCTGACGGGTCTGCGCAAAGAGGTCTGCCATATGGGGCAGTGAGATGTTCCGCATCCGGACGGGGGCAATCGAATTGACGCCGGTGCCGAGTTCGAACAGCAACCAGCCGGCCCGGTATCGACGGCCGTCACGTCCCACGTACCCGATCTCTTCGAGGTGGGCGAGAAGACGAAAGGCGGTTGACTTGGGCAACCCGGTCCGTCGGGCGAGTTCGGTGACACCCATCGGGTTGCTGTTCTGCCGGAAACAGTCCAACAGGGCGAGCGCCTTGGTGGCCGACGATGCCGAACTGCCGGTGTCAGCCGCATCGTCAACGTCGGCACCCGTTCCGTTCGGATTACTCACAGGACATCCAGCCCTCCGGTACGTCGAGTGGGCACGTCCATGCCTGCGCGATGTCCAATTCAAGTGTAATCGTCACCCGGCGTTCGACATCGGGTCAACTGCTGCGACCGGACCACGGGAACCTGCCGATCGGGGACGACCGGACCGCGGGAACCTGCCGATCTGGGCCGTCCGGTGGATCTGATCAGCCTGGCCAGGACCGGCGATGGTGGCGGATCCAAGTGCATGGCGGAATCTGGAATTCTGTTCCACGACTCGGAACGAGCTCGTTGGCAAGGACCGAGGGTTGCTGTGTGATCAGTGTCAATCAGATCAGACAATGACACTCAGGAAACCATGGAGCGACCGTGACGAAAACATTGGAAATCCCGGCCATCAGCTCGGAGAAGTTCCGCGAAGTGCTCGGCCATTATCCCACCGGCGTCGCTGTGATCACAGCGGTAGCGGCGGACGGTGAAAACATCGCCATGGTGGTCGGGACCTTCACGTCGGTTTCCCTGGATCCACCGTTGATTGCTTTTCTGCCGACGAAATCGTCATATACGTACCAACGTCTGCGAACCGCCGAAAAGTTCGCGGTGAATATTTTGGCGCAAGACCAGGAGGATCTCTGCCGGAAATTGGCGCGCCCCTCGGGGGACAAGCTCGCGGGCGTTGCCTGGTCGACGTCCCCGCATGGTGCGCCGGTACTGGCCGACGTGGTCGCGTCGATCGATTGCACCTTCCACGCAGAATTAGACGGCGGTGACCATTACATCGTGCTCGGGGCTGTACATGACCTCACGGTGCATCGGTCGGTGGTTCCGTTGCTGTTCTTCCAGGGTGGGTACGGCGGGTTCACGCCTCGTTCGTTGCTGGTGCGGTCGGACACCGAGCTGGCCTCCGCGGTGGCGTTGGCCCACGAGGCCCGCGCCGACCTGGAGGTGCTGGCCGAGGCGCTGAGCGCGGAGGTCACCGCGTATGCCCGGGTGGGCGACGAAATCGCCGCGGTCGCGACCGTGGTCGGCGACGACCTGAGCCCGCGGACCGTGCTGGGGTCACGCTTCCCGTTGATGCCGCCGCTGGGCGAGCTGTTCGTCGCATGGGACAAGGCCGAGATCGAGCGTTGGCTGCAGCGTGCCGCCGCGGATGAATCGACCAAGCAGTTTTTGCGCGAGCGCCTGGCCAGAACCCGCGCAACAGGGTGGGCGTTCACGCTGGCCGACACCGTCGATGACGACAACCGGTCGGACCCGGTGGTGGACGCCGTGCAGATCTACAACGAGCCGACGCCGACCCCGGCCCGGGTGCGCGAGGTCCACCAGCGACTCAAGAGCGCCGCCGGCCGCTATCAGCATGTCCAGCTCGTGGACACCGGGAGCTACGACATCGGTTCCATCGTCGCCCCCGTTCTCAACGCCCAGGGTGAGGTTCAGCTCGTCCTGCGGGTCACCCAGTTGCCCCAGCGACTTTCCGGAGCCGAGGTGCTGCTGGTGGTCCGCGAGTTGACGCGGGCCGCGACCACGGCCACCGCCCGCGTCGCCGCGAAGTCCTGAACTCCCGCGTTTCAAAACAGCAGCAGCCGCTGACCGTCCGCGGCATTAGCGGCGATCCGGCAAGGAACAAAACCCCGCGCGGCACCGCGCACATCCCGCTGTCACCGACGGCACCACCTGTTAAAACTCATCGCAGAAAGGCTCACGGCAATGTCGCTCGAATTGACCAAAGAAGGTACTTCGCGGATCGTGCAGACCAAGTCCTGGAAGATCCACTACCAGGTGGCGGGATCTGGCTACCCACTGATCATGCTGCACGGCAGCGGGCCAGGAGCCACCGGTTGGAGCAACTACGGCCCCAACATGAAGGAGTTGGCCAGCCAGTTCCGGGTCATCGCACCCGACATGCCCGGCTGGGGGGACTCGGACGCGGTCACCTTCGAAGAGCGCAACCACGTTCAGGCCGCCGTCGAGCTTCTCGATGAACTCGGCATCGAGAAGGCTGCCTTCATCGGCAACTCGATGGGCGGCGCCACCGTCCTCCGCTTCGCCATCGCACACCCCGACCGGATCAGCCACATCATCACGATGGGCTCCGGGGCCGGTGCTTCGGCCAACCCGGTCTTCCAGCCGGCCGGCCCCTCGGAAGGGATCAAAATCCTCCAGGCCGCCTACCGCGATCCGTCGGTGGAAGGCATGCGCCGACTGGTCAACATCATGAGCTTCGACCCCGAGTTCGCCACCGAAGAACTGGTGAACCAGCGTTCCGAGACCGCTCGTTCCCGGCAGGACCACCTGGACAACTTCATCGCCGGCATCCCCAAGGGCCGACTGCCGATGGACCTCTCCAGCCTCGCGCGGACCGACATCCCGGCGTTGATCGTCCACGGGCGCGACGACCGGGTCGTGCACTACGAACACGGGCTGCGCCTGGTAACGCTGATCCCGAACTCCCGGCTGCTGCTGCTCAACCGATGCGGCCACTGGGCCCAGGTAGAGCACCCCGAAGAGTTCAACAGCGTGGTCGCCGGGTTCGTCGACCGCACCTTGTAACACGCCGCGAGACCTCGTACACCTCACAGACCCCCCAACAACTAACCCCCCGATTCACCCGAAACAGGAGACTTGCCATGACTTCCAGCATCATCGACCCGACGGCCAACGCGCGGGTCCGCAGCCTCGGCTACCTGCGGGTCGACGCCACCGACCTTGACGCCTGGGTGCGATACGCATCAGACCTGCTCGGCCTGCAGGTCTCCACCCGCACCGACGATGTCGTCGAGTTCCGCATGGACCAGAAGGAATACCGGCTCGCGGTCCGCAAAGCGGACCAGGACGCCTTGACCGCGGTGGGCTGGGAGGTCGGCGGCCCGCAGGAACTGGACGCGATCGTCACCCGGCTGGCTGATTCGGGCTACCAGGTCCACCCGCTCGCCAAGGCGGAATGCAAGGAGCGCCGCATCTCCGGCGGAGTCCGATTCCGTGATCCGGACGACATCTTCGACATCGAACTGCATTACGCGCTGCAGGAGTCGTTCCTGGCATTCTCGTCGCCGACCGGGGCCGAATTCGTGACGGGGTTGGGCGGTCTGGGGCACATCTTCCAGTTCGTTCAGGACGAAAAGACCTATCATCACCTGTACTTCGACCTGCTCGGCTTCACGCTCAGCGACTACGTCGACGGCGGACCCAACCGCGAAGTCGAGCTGAAGTTCCTGCACTGCAATCCCCGGCACCACTCCTACGCATTCGGCCACGTCGACGGTGTCGCACCGGCCGTCGGGCACGTCATGTTCGAGGTCACCAAGGTCGACGTGGTCGGCCGAGCCTGGGACAAGGTGCTGATGCGCGGCGCGGCACCCATCGTCCAAACGCTGGGCATGCACACCAACGACAAGACGATCAGCTTCTACGCCGGGACACCCGCCGGATTCGCCGTCGAGTATGGCACCGGAGGAATTCTGATCGACGATGCGACATGGACCCCGACCCGGTACCCCGGGGCCCACTACTGGGGACACGCACGCCAGAAGAAGCCCTCGACCACCAACGCCTGAACCCACCGTCCGGCGCGGATATCCCCGATCCGGAATCTGCAAATACCAACCTCATCAAAACCCGCAACTTGATTCCGAAAAGGAGAAGTCCATGTCCGTGCTCGCCCCGTCCCGACTGTCCACCACCACCGTCCAGGAAAACATCGACGCCGCCGCCACATATTTCGCGGAAAACGGGCCCGCTAACGAGGAACTCGGAAGGCTCACCGACGACACCGCCGCCAGGCTCAAGGCCACCGGCCTGGTGCGCCTGCTGCAACCGACGCGCTTCGGCGGTCTGGAGGCGCACCCGGTGGAATTCATGGACGCCGTACTGGCCACCGGGTCGGCTGATGCCGCGACCGGATGGGTGGCCGGCGTCGTCGGGGTACACCCCCATGAGCTCGCGCAGTCCGACGACCGGCTGCAGCAGGAACTGTGGGCCGATGACCCCGACACCTGGATCGCGTCCCCGTACGCGCCGATGGGCGTCGCCACACCGGTGGACGGTGGATTCCGGTTCACCGGCCACTGGAAGTTCTCCTCCGGAACCGATCACTGCCAGTGGGTGATGATCGGCGGCTTCGTCGCGAACCGGGACGGCACCGTCAACCGCGGCGACGTAAGGCACTTCTGCCTACCCCGAAAGGACTACGAAATCGTCCAGGATTCCTGGGATGTCCTGGGCCTGCGCGGAACCGGCTCCAAGGACCTCATCGTGCGAGATGTCTTCGTGCCGGACTACCGCGTCATCGGGCAGGAAGGGGTCGTCGCCGGGACCGCCGGCCGGGAACTCGGCCTGGAGAACCCGCTGTACTCGATTCCGCGCAGCGTGATGTTCGCCGGCGCGGTCGCAACGGGAACCCTGGCCATCGCGCAGGGCGCACTGGGCGCGGCCATCGCCTTCGCCGAGAAGCGGGTGACGATCAGCGGCCAACGGGCATCCGGTGACCCGTTTCACCTGTCGACCATCGGACACGCCGCAGCCGAGATCGAGTCCTCGATCACGCAACTGAAGGCGGACTTCAACCGGGTGTACGACATCGCCGAGAGCGGCAAGGTGGTCGATCTCGCAGAGCGGCTTCGAGTCGCCCGTAATCAATGCGCGGCCACCCATCGCGCACTGGCCGCCGTGGACGACCTGTTCCTGCACGCGGGCGGCGGATCCTTGCACTACAACCAGGATCTGCAGCGGTTCTGGCGGGACATGCACGCGGGAATGAACCACATCGTGAACATCGCCGAGCCCAAGTACCAGGCCTGGTCGACCAACCGGTTCGGCCTGCAACTACCGCCCGGGGTCAAGGTCTGACAACCCCAGGTCCTGAACCACCACAGTGCTTGAATAGCCAACGAACTGAACGATCCGCGAGCCAAGAAGCCCCGATGTCACCCCCGGTGATATCGGGGCTTCTTGGCGTGGAACAGGCCGCGTCACGCGTGCCGTGCCGGTGCAGGCACACCGTGTCCGGCGTCGGTATTCTCCTGTTTCCGGAAACCAGGCGCGGGTGACCGGCACCTGCCCTGACGTGCTTGCCGTCGTCGTGGTCGTGACCGTCGAGGCGGCCGCTGTTGACACCGCGCCTGGACCACCGCAGGCGCCGAAAAGTTGTGCTTCACACCCGTCCGGAATCTCCGCTGCTGTTCCGTCACTCGGAACGAGATCCTGGGAAAGCAGCACCGGTTGTTATGAAATAGCTGACAGCGGTCGAGGAAATAGCGCCCCCGGCAGTCCGGGAAATCCGCGTCTCGACCTCTTCTCTCTTTCCCCATCCGAATGGCGACTGTCACTTCTCGTGAACCGCGCCGTGCTCAAAGGAGATCCAAATGTCCACAGCATCCGCGGTGAAGACGTCGCCGAAGAAGGGAGGGTTGCGCACCTTCATCTATTCGCTGCGAGCCCTCAAGCACCGTGACTTCCGCATTTTCTGGATCGGTGCACTGCTGACCAACACCGGAAAGTTCCTCACCGCAATAGCGGTGCCCATCGTCCTCTATCAAATCACCGGGTCGGCGGTGATCGTGGGCCTGGCAACGACCTTCCAGTACGTCCCCGGCGTCATCATGGGCCCCATCGGCGGGGCACTCGCAGACAAACTCAACAAGCGTAAAGTCATCATCTTCGCCCAGTTCGGGATGATGGCCTCCACCTTGTTGATGTGGGCGGCCTGGACCCTTCTCGAGGTCCGCGAGCCCTACGTCATCCTCTGTCTGGTCGGCCTCATCGCCGTCTTCAACGGTCTGACCATCCCGGCCTGGGCGGCGTTCATCAACGACCTGGTCCCGCGGGGCGACCTGATGTCCGGCGTCACCCTGAACTCACTGCAGAACAACATCGCCAAGGCCATGGGCCCGGCGCTGGCCGGCGTCCTGCTGCTGACTTTCGGAGTGAACTGGGCCTTCCTGATCTCCGCCGGGTCGTTCCTGTTCGTCATCGTGGCCTTGTTCGCCCTACGCACGGTACCGGTGAACTACGGAAAGCAGGTCCGCGGCAACTTCTTTGTCCAGACCTTCGACGCCGGTCGCTACACCTGGGCCTCCAAAGGCATCTTCGTAGCGATCCTGCTTTCGGTGCTCATCGGCCTGGCGGGTAATCCGATCTACGGGTTCACCGTGGTGCTGGGCGCCGAGGTTTATGGTGTCAACGCCGGTGGCGTCGGAGCCCTCAACCTGGCACTGGGACTGGGCGCAATCTTCTCCGCCCCGATCGTCGCCGGGCTGAACGACAATTTCCGGATGTCCAAAGTCATCGCAGGATCAATCGTCCTCTACGCCGTGGCGCTGCTGGCCATTTCGATCAGCGACAGCTTCCTGGTCGGCATGATCGCCCTGACCATCCTCGGTGCCGCGGCACTGGCCTCGCTCGCCGCGATCAACACCGCGATCCAGCACATCGTCGCCAACCACATGCGCGGACGGGTCATCGGGCTGCGCCATGTGGTCTACACCCTGTCGTTCCCCGTCGGTGCCGTCGCGCTGGGCACCGTCGCCGACCAGTGGGGTGTGCAGGTAGCGATCATGATCGGTGGGCTCGCGATGATCGCGGTCGTGCTACTCCTGTCAGTGGTCCCCGGAACAGTCCGCATTGGTCGCCTGGATGACCCCCACGACGACCAAACCGGGTCGGAGATCCCCGATCCCACCGTTCCTTCAACAACTGAGCAGACAGAGGCCGGGACGTCCGCCGTCACAGGTCAACCGGAACCGGCCGAGGCCACCAGCGAGAGGCTGGTTCCGTTCACCCGCTGAGGATTCGGCACCCGAGCACCATTGTCCCGGAATCGCACCCGCGATTCCGGGGCGCGGCGGTTCGGAACCAGAGCAACACACCGCCGGCCCCAGGGGTACCCGGGCCGGGACTGCGGCAAAACGGAAAGGGGAACGCGGCATGATGACCACCACCTCCACGGCCGGGTCGGACCGGTTCGACCGCTCGGCTCACCCGGTCACCCCCGAGCCCACCGGGGCCGGCGGGTGCGTGCTGACCATCGGAGTTTTCGACGGCTTCCACCTGGGCCACCAGCAGTTGATTGCCCGAACCGTTCTCGAGGCCGGACGCAAACACGTTCCCGCGGTACTCCTGACATTCGACCCGCACCCGCTTACGGTTGTCGACCGCGCGCGGACACCCCACCAGCTCACCACGGTCGACCAACGCGCCGAGTACGCCCGGGCGGCAGGAATCGACGAGGTGATCGTCATGCCCTTTACTCCGACCCTGGCGGGCACGACCGCCGAGGAGTTCGCCATCGAGGTCCTGGTTGATCGGTTCCGGGTGCAATCCGTTGTGGTGGGACAGAACTTCCGGTTCGGCCGCGACAACATCGGCGACGTCACGCTCCTGGAGGACATCGGATCCGAACTCGGATTCGACACCATCGCCGTCCCGATGCTGTCGTTATCCGGTCGGCCATGCTCGTCGACACAGGTACGTCAGGCACTCCAGACCGGTGACCTGGACCTCGTTCGACAGTTGCTCGGACGAGCTGACTGCACCGTGTAAGCACAGCAGAACCGGCAGCTGTCGGGACCTTGCCGGCAGCCGGGTGCACCCCGTGAAGATCACGCATCCATTCGGAAGCCGACCTTCAGGCTCAGGCCATCACTATGCCGAGCCAGACGAACGCCACGGCCGCGCCGATGATCTGTCCGGTTGCCGGCATCTTTCACGTCCGGGTCTAGTTGGTCGACGGCGCGGGCCTGGGAACGTCGGTACCTTCTCGATCGGGGGTCAGGTAGGCCAGGCAGAGGTGTGGTTTGACGAACGGCACCAGCCGGACTGCGGTGGGTGGTGTGCCGAGTTGGGTGATCGCGCCTTGCAGGAGCCCGAGGTGGATGGCGCAGACGACGTCGGGGTGTTCACGGGCGACGTCCCGGTAGGGGCAGGCGCGGAGCCGGATCTCCCGTTCTCCGGTGGCTGGTGCGGGGTCGACGAGTTCGGGGTCGAAGTTCATCTCGGTGAACAGGTCGACGATCCGGTGTGCTGTTTCGTCCGGGTCCGTGGCGTTGGTGGCCGGGATGAGGGTGGCTGCCCAGTCCCGGCCGACCTTTTCGGCTCGTCGTCGGCGGGTGCGTGGGGTGGGACCGAGGTGAGCGGCGAGCAAGGCGGCGAGCGGTCGGTACCCGTCGGGGGGAGCCTCCTCGGTGCGGGCGGCGTAGACGGTGCGAGGTCGTCCGCGGGTCGTCCGCGGAGTTTTCTGCACGGTGACCTGTCCGGCTTTGGCAAGTAAGTCCAGGTGGGCTCGGACGGTGGTGATATGCAGCCCGGTTACCTCGGCGAGTTGGTAGACATCCAAGGGGGTGTCGCTGCGGCGCAGCAGCTTGAGCAGCCGCCGGCGGGGTTTCGACGTGGAGGGGTCGGTCGGTTCGTCGTCGAGATGTCCCGGCTTGATCGACTTGGTCATGTCTTTCTCGAACCCGTAGTGGTCGGTGATGTGCTCAGCGGTGGATGGGCGGTGAAGAGTTCGGCGTCCAACTCGAGCCGCCCGATCTTCCTGGCTCCGCCGGGAGCCGCGATCGGCTGCTCGCGCCCGGGCAGAATGTCGGTGAATGACTGGGCGGTGTCGTCGGTGAACGCCCCGGCGTTTTCGTAGATGCGGTCCACTGGGTATTCCTGAACGCAGGCCCGGTCCAGCACGTCGATGCATGGCTCGGCGATGACATACGTCACGGCTGCACCCATCTCCGGCCGGTTGACTTCCCTCTGTACCTCCCATAATATAGAGGAAAGCGGCCCTTAAAAAAAGAGTCGGAACGCCCCACGTGAGGCAACATTCCGAACTCCCGGCCGGCGCCCCGGGGCGCGTTCCCGGCCAGTCCTCGACATGGTCGGAGGGGGTTGAGATGACCGCTGCTGCAGAGCATTCAGTGGTTCCTCGGCCTTTCCAGCCCGTACATCGTCCCCGCAGTAGTCGGTTCCTGGGGTTCGTCGATCACGACCGACCCGCGAGTGCTGGGCGCGTGCTGTTGTCATTTGCTCGCACCGCGGCCGGCAGTCGCTGCAGCCAGTCCCGCACCTGCCATCGAACCGCCTCGAGAGATCTGGGCGTGACGCCCACATGAGCCACGTCGCCGCCCATCGGGACGGTTCTCCCGTAGGTCCGGCGCTTTCCCGCCCCCCGCATCGGGTTCGCCTGGTCAGGGGGGCCACAACGTAAGACCCATCCGAGTTCGACCGACCCAGGTCGACAGAACACAGAAAGAGGATCGATCGTCATGCCCACGGCGTTGGGACTATCGGAATCGGCTACCCGGCAGGTGGTGTCGGCGGCCGGGATGGCCCCGTCACTGTTCAACACCCAGCCGTGGAGGTTCCGGCTCTGCCCGGACAGGATCGAGGTCCACGCCGACCTGGGTCGTCGGTTGATCGGTCACGATCCCGAGGACCGGGAATTGCGGATCGCCTGCGGCGCGGCACTTTTCAACTTGCGGTTGGCGCTGCACGCCCACGGTGTCACCCCGGTGGTGACCATTGAGCCCGGCGACCTGCCAGATGCGCTGGCCGTTGTCCGCCGCGGCCCGGCGACCGAGCAGTCCCGCGACGACACTGCCCTGTACCAGGCGATCATGCACCGGCGAACCAACCGGCACCCCTTTCTGGACGCCCCGATGCCGGAGGCGTACCGGCGGGCACTGACCTATGCGGCCGCCGCCGAAGGCGTCGACCTGCGCACGATCACAGCCCCGGCGGAGCGGTTCGAGTTGCGGTGCATCATCGCCGCCGCCGATCAACGGCAACGCGACAGTGTTCTCTGCCGCGCCGAATTGGATGCGTGGACCGGGTACCGCAACGGTCACCCGGATGGGGTGCCGCTGGCCGCGGCCGGACCAAGACCCGAACCCTGGGATCCGTGGGCGTTTCGGGACATGGGCAATGGGTTCGCCCGCGTCCGGTCCCGGGGCGAGGACTTCGAGGCCGAACCGTTCGTCGTGGTCCTTTCCACCCGGATGGACGTACCCGGCTGCCAGGTCCAGGCCGGTCAGGCCCTGCAACGGGTGCTGCTGACCGCGACCGCCCTCGGGCTGACCGCGTCCTTCCTGTCGCAACCCGTTGAAGTCATCGAAGACCGCCGGGAACTGCGCCGGCTACTGGCCGATGGCCGGTACCCGCAGGCCGTGGTGCGTCTGGGCTTTGGGGCACCGGTGGCGGCCACGCCGCGGCGCGACCCGGCGGACCTGCTGCTGCCAGAACCGGTCGGTTCCGCCCCCTACGGCCGGAACCCGTTAACAGGGAACTCTCTCATCCACAGGGACAGGACATGATACGAATACCCGCGAACGTCGAGCGACGTCATCGCCACAGCACGAAGCAGCAGCCGGAACTGGATGGGCAGCCGGCGGCACAGTCCACAATGTTCGGATTCGGGGGGCCTCCCTCCCCGGTTGCCGCGACGCCGGCAGTGGAACCGCACGCCAAGAATGGGGCACCGCGGATCGTGGTCGGCGTCGACGGGTCCCCGGCTTCCGTCGACGCGTTGCGGTGGGCCGCCCGGCAGTCCGACCTGACCGGCGCCGCCGTCGAGGCGGTGATCAGCTGGGAGTACCCCAGCACAACGGGGATGGAATTCGGGTCACTCGACATCGACGGGCCGACAACGCCCGGGCCACGCGCTGGCCGATGCGGTGCACGTCGCGCTGGGCAGCGGCGCCAACACAGCCACCATGACGGTGACCCGGGGGCACCCGGCCGAGGTGCTGGTCGCCGCCGCCCGGGGCGCCGACCTGCTCGTCGTCAGGATCCCGCGGCCACCTGGCGCTTCCTGGCAGGCTGCTCGGCTCGGTCAGCGAACACGTCGCCGCCGGTGCACCGTGCCCGGTCGTCGGTGGTCCGGCACGTCCCGGATCCGATCGCTCTCGGGCAGCGCACGCACCTCTCGGGTCGGGAAGTCCTGGCGGGGGCGGGATCCCGATGAACCTATCCCCACACGAACAACAGATCCTCGACGAGATCGAACAGGCAGTGCGGGCCGAGGACCCCGAGTTCTTCGCCAACATGACGGGTCCACAGAGCGGCCGCGGCGGGTCCGTCCGGGGTGCGGTGACCTTCGTGTCCGGCCTGGTCGCATTCATGGTCGGCGCGGTCCTGGCGCAGGCAGCGCCAGGGTGGGGCGTCGTCGTCAGCCTGATCGGCTTCCTGGCCATGTTTCTGGGGGGTGTGGCTGCTCTGCCCGGGTGACCAGGCGTTTCCCCAGAACGGTCAGGAAAGCGCGCCGCGTCAGCGGCTCGGCCGGCTCTGGGACGGCACGAAGGACCCGCCGCCGCCGGGGATGTCACCGTGACGACGAACGATGAGGCGGCCGACCCATCGAATCATCACCTTGACAACCATCTCCGAATTGCGCCACCGCAAAGTGGAACCCGTACCCATCAAAGGACCACGTCGCACAATGGCTGACATCGAGGTTGCATCTCGTCACTGTCGAACGGGAGCTCTGGACCGGAAGGGCGAGATGGTGGTGGCCCGGATCGTCGACCGGCGACATCGGCGTGCTGGTCGCCGCGGTGACCGGTGGGCTGAAGCCCAGACGCAGGATCGCCTGCGGGTGCAGCCGGTTCGCCAGGAGTGTGCGGTCAGGTTGCCGGCGCTGTTCGGTGACCTCGATGGGTTGGGACAGGAAGGACGCGGTCAGCCCGAGCGCGGTCGCGGTCAGCAGCACGCGTTGCAGTGCCAGCCCGGCCTGTACCTGATCAGCGTGCCGGTCGCTGACCGGTACCCAGCACGCAGACCATCGACTGGGTTCTGACGGGTCTGCCGAGCACTCGGACCCGGGACAACCCGAGAACAGTGACGGGGCCACCCCGGCCGCCGACACCACCTGACGGTTTGCCAATTCCGATAGATCGAATGCTGTCCTCATTGCCCCCGGGAAACCCCGTTTTCCTTGTGAATGTCGTGGCCGGCGATTCCCTCAGCGAGGAGCAGTTCCCCGGCCCGCCACCGGGGAGTGCGACCTTCCGGCGGCGGTTGCGAGGCCGGGCTACTTCGTGTTCAACGGAGGCGTGTACATCACGCCGGCTGCATCCTGGAAAGCACCGAGGGCGCCGGTGAGGACGGCGAGGGCAACGAACCCGACAGTCAGTGCCACCTTCGCTCCGCGCTGCCCGAACACGGACTGCCAGGCCCGGTAACGGTCGGGTTCGGCGCGGAACCGATGCCAGTGCACGAACATGCACCCCGGAGCAGCAGGAGGATCACGGCCAGGTGAGGAAAGCATGATATCGTCGCGACGAACATCTCGAATCGGGTATTCCGATCACGTCGCATGTGGTCCGCAGTTCGGACCGCGCTGACGACGCCGCGGCGAGATGGCGTGGTGATGCTCCGCGTCCAGACGCGATCAGTGGTCCGGACGGGCTGCTCGCCGGTTCTCGACGAGGGCTGCGGTTCATACCGTCGGCGGCGGGGACGATCCGTTGGGCGAGGTGAGCGGGTGTCGGTATCGGGGGAGTTGCCGTCGAGGAAGCGAGAAGTCCGACCGGGAAGGCAAATACCAGGTCGAGTTCTCCTCTGCGGCCACCTCCACCACGCCGTCGTACAGTCGCAGCTAGCGTGGCGGGACGTCGGCGATGATCCGGCCGCTTCCGCCAGCTTCGCCGAAGCCAGCAGCGACCCGGCGATGATGACCCGTGAGCGCGCGCTCACGTTCGGCTTCGGCCTGCCGGGACATCGATCGTTTCATCGACTCCGGTAGTGCGACGTCCTCGACTTCGAGACGACCGATGCGCACTCCCCGACCCGACGGCCGGGTTGTCGATCATCAGTTCGACACCCTGGTTGAGCTTCTCCCGGTTCGAAAGCAGGTCATCGAGCCGACTTTTTCCGATGATCGAGCGCAGCGAGGCCTGCGCAACGCAGGATCGCGGAGTCGTAGTCCTGGACATCGTCGGCGACCCGTCCTGGATCGACCACCCGGTAGTAGAGGATGGTGTCCACGCGGACGGTCACGTTGTCCCGGGTGATGCCGCTTGAGTGGTACTGGTTGGGTGATGATCTGGATGTTGACCTTCTGGAACAATCGATCAATGAATGGGCACGATCAGGGCGAGTCCCGGTCCGCGGATTCCGGCGAGCTGCCGAAGCGGAACACGACGCCTCGTTCGAATTGGGTGATCACGTGGACACTCAACCCCAGCAGCATCACGGCTAGAACCGCAACTGCGATCAATACATAGACGATGGTCATTGGTTTGCCTTTCCGTTTCTCGTACTGTTGTGATCAACCCGGTGTCCGAACAGCGGCCCGTCACGGGCCAATCGCCGTGGGTCATCGGTTGTTGAATGGCAGCCAAGCCCACCAGATCAGCCAGGTCACGGCGCCGAACAGATCAGCGCCCCGTGAGCGAACCGGCCATCAACATGAGCACACCAGACGGAAGCAGTATTGCCGTGATCAACAAGATCCCGGAGAGCCCAGGTGCCTGCGGTGACGGCCAAAAAGTTGGGAGAGCGAATCCGGATCGGCGCGGATTTGCGCTCGAGTTCGCGGACTTCCCGCTCGTGATCGCTGAGCACAACGCACCTCCGATGAGGGTCAGATCAACCACGCCACCCAACGTCTATCGTATCACGATATGTCGTGAAGCGATAGAATGGTCGGATGGCCGAAGAAAGCTGCGGCAACCGCCCAGGTGCCCCGTTCCGGGTGCTCGACGAAGCAGGACTTCGAGGCGTTGGCCCGATTCCGGGTCCGGATTCGCCACTACCTGCGTCTCCAGCGAGGAACCCGCGATCAACGGGGTCACCACAGCACTACCAGCTGCGCCTGGCGGGCGCTGGAAAGGATTCCCGACTGGCAACGGCGTGCTCGGTAAAGCGGCCTGAGCGCTGAGCCGCGTCATCCAGCGTCGTGGAGCAACCAGTTCATGGGGCCGAGGCCCAGGCCGGCGACCGCGGCCCCCATCCGGACGATGCCCGCATGGTCCGCGTACAACTGACCGAAGACGGCGAGCAGACCTTGGCCCACCTCAGCGCGCTGCATCGCGACGAGCTCCGCCGGATACCGCTCTCAATACCACCCACCTGGACCACCAGCGGCAATGGTGCCCAACCCCGGATCTACGACCTCCGGTCACCCGCCACCGCAGAAGAAGGCCCAGATGCTCGAAATCATCCTTGACTGCCCTCGCCTGCCAGCAGTTGGCGATCGCACTCGACTTCGTACTGGGCGCAGCTCGTCCACGGTCTTCGGTGGGCACGAGAACATGCCAGATCCGTGATCGCGCTGGTCGCCGGGCAGAAACTCAGCGAACACGAGAATCCCGGCGAGGAACAGTTCACGTCCTGCAAGGACGGGTCCGGCTCGGATCAGCCGGTGAGGGACTGCAGGGATCGCCGGGGGATCTGCTCATCGTTCCCTGATCGTCGCCACGACTTGCAAGCACTCGAGACGCCGTCGTCTTTGTCGACCGTTGTCATGCGGAGACACCCGATGTCTCCGGTGGCGCCGAGAGGACCAGTGTGTCTGCTCGGGGCTTCCATGGTTCCTCCGACGAGCCGATGTATCTGGGTGGTGAGGTCGCCGTGTTGCTGACCGAGCCCTGTGGGTATGTCTGCCGCTCAGTGGATGGGGTTGGTCAGGGGTTCGATTGTCGACTCACCGCCGGTATCACCGGGTTTGACTGGGGCGAAGGTGCCGGGAAAACCGGTCAGGACGATGTCGCCGGCCCCGAGGGGTCAGGTAGCCGGTGAGGTACACGAGTATCTCGGTGACATTGCGAGCGAGTTCGCTGGTGCTGTAGGTGGCGACCTTCTTGCCGTTGACGTGGACGGTCATTGGGAGGTTCATGGGGTCGAGCTCAGCTTCGATCCAGGGCCCGATCGGGGTGAACCCTTCGCCGTTCTTGGCTTGGGTCATCATCTCATCGAGGGGGATCTGGTCGACGGCGGTGATGTCGTTGCCGATGGTGTACCCGAGGATCGCCGTTGGGACGTCGGCGGGTGACAGGTTGCGGCTGGTGCGCCGGATGACGACGGCGAGTTCGGTCTCGACGTGTATTTGGCCGAGGTGGTCGCTCAGGTGTATGGGTGTGCCGGGGTCTGTCAGGGTCCGCACGGATTTCAGGAACGCCTGCGGGGGACGCGATCGTCCGGGGGTATCCGTTGTGGGCCATACCGATTACCACGGTTGGTTGGACCGGCGAGCAGCCGGACATCGCTGCAGGGGTGGTCGATGCCGGTGTAGGCCAGATTCGTGGCGAAGGGGTCCACGATTTCCCGCCACAGTCTAACCGTGTTGCACGACCCGGACGGGTCGATGGTCGGTGGCTATCCGGGCGATGCGCACGGCGCGGCCTTTCATTTTGTTTGCGACGGACCTGGTGGTGGTCAGTCCCGGTGACCGAGCCGGTGTACCCGGATGAGGCTGGTGTGCGCCGTGGTGTGTGACGACGAGCCGGCGACGATGACGACGGTGTCGCCGATTTCGTAACCGGGGAGCTGCAGGATCGCTTGGTC
>CAVOIF010000003.1:0-1150403 GCA_963696065.1 uncultured Actinomycetota bacterium | reverse complement strand
ATCTCGACCTTGACCACGGTGCTCGATGGCTTCCCTGATCAGCTCCGCCCGGTCTTCGGTGAGATGGTGAGGATGTCGAAGGTGAGGGTCATGGCGTTCATCAGCGGGTCTTGGCCAGTACGAAATAGATCTCGGGAATGCTGTGGTGCCGGTTCAGCGACCATACAGCCGTGCTGCAGGTAGCAGGACGTCGGGCACTCCTGCTCTTCCGGTGGCCGCGAGAGGTCATAGGTCTTGACTGCTCGACGGTCGAGGCAGAAGTTGGCCACGTCCTCGGCGCCGCGGTCGACGGTCAGGGAGTGACCGCGGTCGGGGAACACGTGGTGGTCGGTGACGCTGTCGGGATGACGTCGCCGCCCGTACCGCTCCCATGATCGGGCGGTGGCCTCTGGGGTCAACCTGTCCTTCCCGCTCCAGCAGCAGCGGCGGCCGATCGGTCGGCGACGGATGTCCGGGAGCCTGCAGGGTGTAGGCAGGACTTGTAAGAGCGGTCGACACGAGCCCGCGGTGACCTGGCCCGGTGGGGGTTGTCGGGCCGCCTGCAACCGTATGGTGTTCGCGTAGGACTGAACAAACGCCGCCTGGCTGATCCCGCTGCAGAACGGGAGGGCTAGACGACTGAGCGTGACGGCGGTACGGCTGAAGCCGGGAAGGGCGGTCTTCAACCCAACCGGCGCGTGCTGGGGACAGCGCGATCGCGGCGCTCGCGAGGCCCCAGCAGTCGAGGAGCACTTGGGCGAGCATGGCCCCCGACCCGTGCCCGATCGATCGTGCTGTCCAGCCCCATCCGTTCGGCGCCTCCAGGCGTGAGTGGTGGCCGCTTGAAGGTGATTCCCCGGGCCCTGTTCTTTCTGACATCCGCACCCTGCGTGATGCCGGCTCGACCGGCGCTGGCGATGACGAGACTGTCGTATCCGTTGCGGTCGAACAACGATTGCCATGGTTCCCATGAACTGTCGTGCATCCAGGTACCGGGGATGAAGGCGACCAGACCTCGGCCGCTGTCCTCCCGTTCGGGTGGTTGTTGGGTCACGAGCCCCCCGTCGTCTGCACGCTTCTGGGGAAGCCCAAGGTTAGGTCTGCCGCCCATCCCGTGGTGTGCTGGGACCTCCCACGCCGATGTTCCGGGCGTGCAAGTCGACCGCAATTTGAGCACACAGAACTGCACTCTCAGCGGATTAACACAGATTGCCCTGACGTGGTCCAGACGAAGCGACCTCGACAAGCCGAACATGTCCAACAGGGGTGCAGCGATCATGGCGGTCATCCTGGACACGCATCTGATTCCCGAATGTGACCGCGCCAACCCTATCGGACGGGCGATACATTCGTCTAGGGATTCAGCGGATCACCCATGAGCCGCCACCGGATCGGATCTGCGCGGCGACGAACTGTGGCGACTCGGCGGCAGAACCGCCTGATCCGCGACAGATCGGGGTGTGCCTGACCGGACGCCGCGTCAGGTCCGAGTCGCTGCACCGGAACGTTTCTCAGTCACGGTTCTCGGCGCCGGCCGCTGGACCTGCGCCGCGGCGGCCCAGGGCGGAGTCGAACTCAACGAGGCCCGGATCCTGGTGACCGATCAGGCCGCCGTACGAGTTCAACCGCATCGGCGGCGGTGAAACCTTCGCGCTGGGAATTGAGCACGCGGTCCTTGGACTGCCTGTCGACCAGGTCCGCGCCGCGGCGGAACGAGTCGAATCAAGCCCGATCTACCCACTGGTTCGCGACCATATCCTTCGGCTCAGCGTCGATCTCGATGGCATCCGCCCCGGCCCAGCGTTGGCGATGGTGGGCAACGCCGCCACCGAACTGGTGCGTGCGCTCATCGTCAGTACCGGTGCGGACCTGGATCGGCAACACTGCGGCCATCACCGACAGTCTGCCCCTGCGGATCAGGTTGTACCTTGGCGATCACCTACGCGAACCGAGCTTGACACCAGCCAAAATCGCTGCTGCCCATCATATCTCACTGCGGCGGCTGCTGCAACGTCCCGTCCAGGACCAACGAACAGTCGTTGAGCCAATGGATCATCGCCCAGCGGCTGATCGCTGCCCACGGCGGAGCTGGCGCACCGAGACGCGCCGCTCACACGATTTCGGCGATCGCCCGACGTCCAGTTCCATCGACACCGCTTCACTTGCGCGAAATTGCCCGAGGCATACGGGATGTCGCGTCGGTGGCGATCCATCGCCCGCCAACAACTCTGACCACTACTGACCACCGCCGCATCTCCGGCACCAAGTGCAGAAACAGTGACCTCATGTACATGCTGGGTTCCCAAACGCTGCACGCAGGGGGAATATTGCCGGCCAGAACGGCTCTACCGTCAGCCGATCCACCCATCCGCCCTCCGTAAACCGGGCAATCACCAATGAGGGAGTTTCGCCGTGACCGACGCTTCCGCACGGCTCACCGACTGGGAAGTGACGATAGGCCGCGCCAACGGATCCGAATTCACCGGCCTGGTGACGCCCAGCTGTGGCTGCTGTCCCAGCAGTTGGCAGGAGTTGGCGGATTTCTTCGAAGCCAACGGCTACACCACCATCGCACCCGGCTGGCCGGACGACCCGACAACATCCTGGCCGAGGCCTACAAGCAACCGGACATCTGGCCCGCCAAGATGGTTCGGCGGGCTCACCGACCACTACCTGGAAGCCGTCTCTCCGGCTCAGCAAGAAACCCGCAGTCATCGGCCATTCCTTCGGCGGACTGGAGTCTCTTCCTGAAGATCGCCGGTGAGGGCGTAGCTCCCACGTGTGGTCGACAACGCCCCGTTCGAAGGGACTATGCCGCTGCCACTGAGCGCCCTGAAATCAGCAGCACCTGTCCTGGGCAACCCCACCAATCACGGCAAGGCCATCTCGCTGACCTTCGAACAGTTCCAGTTCGGTTGGGCCAACAACCTCGACGACGTCGAGGCCAAGCAAGAACACCTTCAGACCTACCATGTACCGGCATCCGGTGCCCCGCTCTTCCAGGCCGCCGTCGCCAACTTCAACCCATTCGGAGGCGAGACCAAGGTCAACACCGAGAACCCCGACCGAGGACCGGTTCTCGTCATCGCCGGTGACAGCGACAACACCGCACCGACGGCCATCACCCACGCCACCCATAAGTACCTGGCCAAGCACAACGACGCCATCACCGAACTCGTCGACGTGCCCGACCGCGGACATTCCCTGACCATCGACCATGGTTGGCAGGAGGTCGCCGAGATCGCCTTGGGCTTCGTCGAGGAACATCGAGCTGACGAAGACGCTCGGCGATACCGACGTCAGAGCGCAAGGCCAGCTTCCCCAGAGGACACCCGGTCCCGCAAAGAACCTCAACCTTCGGAGATCGCTATGAAACGTTCCGTTCCGTCCCGCCCGACCTCGATCCCCCGCCGTCGAGAAATTCAACTGCTCACCGTTCTGCTCGCGTTTGTCCTCGCCGTGTACTGCCCGGCGCCTGCAGCAGCGGTGTAGCGGCCGGCGAAACGTCGATCATGGCCGGCGGGCCGGGACACCGGTGGAACGGACGATCGTGTTCGTACACCGGCCCCTCGCCGACGCATCCAGTTTCTATGCGACAGCGTCGCTCTGCAACGCGCTGGGTCTACCCGGTTCTCGCGCCGGCAAACCCACTCCGGGGCCTATCGGTGACGCCGACGTCTCCGAACATCCTCGCCCCTGACCGGCCCTCTGATCCTGGAATCGCGGCATTCCTACGGCGGAGCGGTGATCACCAACGCCGCCACCGGGAACCCCAACGTCAAGGCGCTTGTCTACATCGCGAGCCCTACGCCCTCAGGGCCGGTGAAAGCGGCCAGCGATGCAACAGCCTCGGCGGTGGCCACTCGACCTACTCGACAGCATCTACCTCCGCCCGATCCCCGGGTTCGATCCCGTCCCGCCACCCGAGGGCAACCTGGACGCCTACATCAAGGTCGAATCGTTCCAGGCAGTCTTCGCCGCGGATGTGCCCAAATCCATGGCAGCGGTGATGGCCGCTACCCAACGACCCGCTGCCCTCACCTCGCTCGGCGAACCATCGGGTGAACCCGCCTGGAAGACCATCCCGTCGTGGTACCTGGCTACGCCAAGCCGGTAACCCCGAGGCCAAGACGGGCGATGGCAGCACGGGCCAATGCCAAAACCGTCAAAATCCGCAGCTCCCACGCCGCCATGGTCAGTCACCCACGCGCCGTGACCGCGCTGATCCTGGCTGCCGTCGCCGGACCCAAGTGGCCCGCTGACCCGGCCCGCCACCAACTCGGCGGGCCCGGGTCGCCACACGTACCGCGACCGATGACCGGGCCATGGCGGTCAGGGTGGGCCGAATCGACGACGTAGACCCAAGCCCCAGGGGCAAACTGCACAGTGCTGTGGCGGCAACGGGATTCGACCCGAGCGGTCTCAATACTTGCGGATTGCGGGACGAAGATCCGTTGCTGATTGGCGGGGGTGCTCTGAGTATTTCTGGTCGTGGACCTGGTCAGCGGTGAACTGTCCGATATCGGCGCGGGTGACGGCGAGGCCGATCTTGCATTGGCCGTAGAAGCCGACCCGGCGGACGCCCTTGGCCGGGCCGGCTTTGGGGGCCAGGAAACGGACGACGGTCCAGTCCAGATCCGAGGTGTTGACTGCAGCGGACATCTGGACCATCTCGTTGTAGGCGTGGCGCAGGAAGGTGTCGGCGAGCGTAGGAGGACCCCACCGCGACCGTCACCGGACACGCGGACCACATGCGAGAAGCCCACATGCGAGAAGCCCCCATGCGAGAAGCCCAGAAGCCGCGGGGTGGTCGGCGAACCGGCGAAACAGTGGTGGTGGAGGCGGGATCAGCGCACAATTCCTGTGATTCAACCGATCCTTTCATGGCCATCAGATTGTTATTGTGGTTCAATCCCATTCCCCGCAATGCCGATCACCAGCGTCATTTCGGATCGCGCTCGCAGATCTGGTCAAATTTATGGGGGGTGGTATCAACGCTGGAGGAAGCGTGACGGGCTCGAGTTTCTGGTTCGGTCCGCGTGTTCCATTCGGAGGTAGAGGATTGCGACGCCGGCCGCCAGTGCCGTGAACCCTGCAGCGAATATCCAGGTCAACGGTTTGCTGGTGTCGAAATCACCGCGGGAGCGAACGGCACTGATCAGAAACAATCCCAGCATCAACGCCGCGACCTGCAACAGGATCCGCACGCTGGTCCACCGTTTGTCGGCGAAGGCGCCCAGGCCGGCGACACCCAACGCGAATATCGCGCCCGTCACCCGGGCGGTCAGTTCCGTGAGTGTCCACGGCCAGATGGCGATGGCCACCGACGGCAGCAGGAACAGGAACAGACTTGTCACAGACGCGGCGATTCCGAGCGCGCCGAATAGCAGCGCGGTGCTCGGCGAGAGTAGTAGGTCCCCCGCTGAGGGCTCCGACCGCTGGCGCCGATTGAGGAGCCATATCGCGATGACGAGGACGGGGGTGGTGAAGTACAGGGTGGCCCATAACCAGAACGCAACATTGGTGTGAATGAACTTGTCCCAATGGGTGATGGTCGCGATACCCATCAGCGAGGCGAACAGCGCGACGGGAATGAAGCCCCCGCCGACCGTGTGCCATTGTTTGGCCCGGGCGGCCCGGAGAAAGAAGTAGGCACCGCCGAGGTACGCAGACGCCAGCGCCATGGAGGTGAACCCGGGAACGATCCGCCAGGCGAACAAACGTGCCGTGTCGTCGGCGGACGGCCAGAAATACAGAACGACGAATGCCACGAGCAGAAACGGGATGATGACGATCGACAGCACCCTGGTACTGGGCAACACCCGGTCTCGGGCAACAACTACTGCACCGGTGGGAGACATCGGTGAGCCTCCATCATCACGACCCCGGACGGACCGTATCGATCGGAGCGGTCCGGATCCAGACATTTGGTGGCCTGTCACCGGGCCGGGCGACCCCTGGCACCCGAAGGGGGGACGACCGCCGATGGCCCGTCCGCGCTCCGCGGCCCCGGGTGTCGAACGCTGTTACCCGAGACCACCCCGGGATAGGGACAGAGCGGGGCTGCCCGTCCGGGATGGCTCTGTCGGGCTGCGTCATTGGTGGCGGCGCTGCAGCCACCGGAACGTCGGTGCCGGCGGCGGCGGTACCGATCCAGCGTCGCGGCCGGAACCCAGCGCTCGCTTGCGGCGAAGCTCCAGTCGCAGGCTTTCCTCACCGCGGGCCATCGCCCAACGATGATTCGCCGAGAACACCGGCTTGAGCAGCCAACTCAACCGCTGAAGCAACGGTTTTGTCGCCCTGACGCGCCAGTCGTAACTGATCACCACCTCGGGTCCGTCTGTGGTGAAGGTCCACCGACCGGTTCCGTTCAGGTCCCCCGCCGCGGTCAGCGCGAACCCCTTCTCGGTCATCGGTTCGGTGATCGTCAGTGTCCACCGCAGCGTGTACGGAAGCCAACCCTTGGTATGCAGCTCGACGGCCGCGCCGGTTCCGTCCGGTCCGGCATCGGCCACCTGAACGACACCCAGGTACACCGACGGCCACCACCGTGGGAGTGAATCAGCATCACCCAGGACCGACGTCACCTCTTGCACCGTGCCCGCCACCCGCCACACGGTGACGAATCGGTAGTCAGCGCCCATACGGGTAATCCTGGCCTGTTCGGGTCTACCGCGCAGCCTGCCCACGGTGCGCGCCATCCCCGGGCCGCGGTGCCCGGTTTGCCGCATAATCGCGTGGGCGTCCGCGCCGGCCCGGAAGGCTTCGGTGACGAACCCGGCCAACCTGGTGCTGCGGCAGCGGTGCTGCGGCTCCTGGTCCTCCCCTCCCCCCGGGATGACGCCCCAGCGGGCGCGGAAACTAGCCGGTCATGCTCCCGCTGCGACGATGATGAAGTCGGTGGCGAAACCCAGGAAAAGGCCGAGAAGCAGCGCCCAGCACAGCAGTTCCCTGCGCCCCAACCTGTCCGCGACGCGTAGCAGCTGCATCACCACATAGAGGATCGACCCAGCCGCCAGGGCCAGGAAGCCCACCGACAGGATGTCATTGACGACGGCCTGCCCGATGATGGTGCCGATGAAGGTGGGGCCGCCGCCGATCAGCCCGAGCAGCGCGAGGAAGCCCCACCCGGGCGATCTTGCCCGCCGGGGAGCGGAGCGACGATCCCGAAGCCTTCGGTGGCATTGTGCAACCCAAACCCGATGATCAGCAGCAGCGCCAGGCTGATCTCGCCGCTCGCGGCGGATTGCCCGATGGCCAGACCTTCGGAGAAGTTGTGCAGGCCGATGCCGACCGCGATCATCAGTGCCAGGCGGCGGGCGGTGTCGACTGTGTTGCTCGTTGCGGCCGTGGAGAGTTCGGCAGCGGCGGCGGCTCCGGGGCCGAAATTGGTTGCCGGGGTGCGGGTCCGCCGGTTGGCCATCCACCGGTCGTAATACACCAGGCTCATCAACCCGACCACAACGCCGACGATGACAGTGGCGGCGAGTTCGGTGAAACGCGCCCACGTTCCGCTCTGGTCGAGCGCTACCTCGGTGAGAGCTTCCTCGACCGGTTCGACGGCATGAGCCAGCACGTCCCACAGCAGGAACAGCAGGATGCCGATCGCCATGCCGTTGAGGAAGACCCGTAGCCCGAGAGAGGGATTCCGGACCCGGCCGAAGGGTAGTCCGAGGAAGATGGTTAACCCCGCGATGGCGCCCAGCAGGGCAATGCTCCACGAACTCATCCCACAACCTCTCAAGGGCAACGGTAGCCTTACCTAATGGTGAGAGTGTGGATGTCGGGGGCCAGGCGGTCAAGCCACGGTGGACTTCAGGGGCTTCGGGCCGAGCGGCTGCCACACACCGCAGTCGAACGCGGCCTGCCGGGTCGGCGGCGCAGCCGGCACGCGTTTCGTTGGGCGACTTGATGGGACGGTCATGACCGCGACGGTGATCGCCCTACTACTCGCCACGTTCGCGGCCACCCTCGCCTCGATCCTGCAGATCCACAGCGGCTTCGAACTCGCCGAAATGGCTTGGTGGACCACGAACAAGTGAGCCGAGGTAGTCCGTCGCATCACCTCCTCTTGGCCCTATCAAGCTCTCCAGGAGGCTGAACCGAGCCAGGGATCCACGGCCCTCGACCTTGACCGTCGAACGAAACGTCCTACCGCTCATTGAATTTGAGCTGAGGGAAACAGTCGGCGCGGCGCGACCATGGTCCGTCGCGGCAACTCACCCACTTGAACACTGTCTGCCCCTGGGCCATCGGCGAGCGCCCCCGCCCGTGGGCCTTCACGCATACTATCAACCATCCGGTTGACGTCTGCCCGGCCCGAGGCATAGCGTCTCGTCAACCAACCAGTTGAAATGGGGCCGAGATGAGTGACCCGCTTTCGCAGGTGTTCGCGGCCCTGGCCGATCCGACCAGGCGCGAGCTGGTAGCGCAGCTGACCGACGGGGACGCCACCGTTGGACGGTTGGCAGCGCCCTACCGGATCAGTGTGCAGGCCATCTCCAAGCACCTGAAGGTGCTCGAGCAGGCCGGCCTGGTCAGCCGCGGCGCAGAGGGGCACCGCAGCCCGGTGCACCTGGAGGCGGAAGTTTTCGACCTGATGACGAAGTGGATCGAGCGGTACCAGCAGCGGGCCGAGGCCCGGTACCGGCGGCTGGACGCCGTACTGGCGGAGATGGACGACGACGAGGCCGGGCACCGCCCGGCGCGCGAGGAGACGGCATGAACCACACGATGACGACCGCGAAGATCGAAGCAGATCCGACGGTCCCGATCATCCGCATCACCCGGGACTTCCAGGCCACCCCGGAGCAGCTGTTCCAGGCGCACACCGATCCGGAGCTGTTCGCTCGGTGGGTCGGCCCGCACGGGATGACCACCACACTGGTCCGCTGGGACGCCAGTACCGGCGGCAGCTGGCGCTACCTTGCCGCCCGGAACGGGACGGAGTTCGGCTTCCACGGCTGCTTCCACGAGGTCCGGCCGGACCGGATCGTGCAGACCTTCACCTGGGAGGGCAACCCGGACGGAGTCGCGCTGGAGACGCTCACCTTCGAGGACCTCGGCGAGGGCCGCACCCGGCTGCACGCACAGTCGCTGTCTGACAGCTTCGAGAGCCGAGACGCCTGGCTGCGCAGCGGGATGGAGGTCGGCGTGGACCAGGGCTACGCCAAGCTGGACTCCCTGCTCGCCGACGGTCAAATCGCCGGGACCACCCAAGGAGCACTCGCATGACCCTTCCTGCAGACCCGGCCGAGCGGCATCGTGCGGTGACCGCCGGATTCACCGCCAGGGTGCAGGGCGCGTCCGACTGGGACGCACCGGCCCCGGTGCCCGGCTGGCGCGCCCGGGACGTGGTCGGTCACCTGGTCGAGTGGTTCCCGGATTTCCTGACGAACGCGACCGGCCTGGTACTTGACCGCGGCCCGTCGCCGGAGCAGGACCCGGTCGCCGCCTGGCAGGTGCACTCCGACGCGGTGCAGCAGCTGCTCGACGGGCCCGATTCGGCCACCCCTTTTCGGCACCCGATGGTGGGAGAGATGCCGCTACCGGACGCGGTCGACCAGTTCTACACCTCCGATGTGTTCATGCACACCTGGGACCTGGCCCGCGCCACCGGTCAGGACGAACGGCTCGACCCGACAACGTGCGCCGACCTGCTCGCCGGGATGGAGCCGATCGAGGAACTAATGCGGTCCTCCGGTCAGTACGGCCCCAGGGTGCCAGTCCCGGACGACGCCGACGTGCAGACCCGCCTGCTCGGCTTCATCGGTCGCGACCCGCTGAGGAGCAGGGAATGACATTGGTCGCGTGAAGGCAGGCGGGCCACAGGAAGGCCACCCCTGCATCCTGAAGAGATATGGGACCTCCGTGATGTGGTCGCGTCCCGCAGGGCAATCAGGCCAGTGGTAGACCCGGATCTCGGCCAGATCCCTTGGGCGTACCGGATCGTCACCGGCTCTCCGACAAAAGCGGTCAGTGTGATCGAGAAGTAGCGCAGCCCGAACAGGTGGATCCCGTCCCGTTGCACCTTCCGCGGCGTGGCCACGGTCAGCAGTAGAAGATCAAGTTCCGCCAGGGATTCGGGCAGCCGGGGCAGCCAATCGGTCGGCCGGGGTCTGACCAGTCTCGGGACGCACCCGCCGGTGATAGTCGCCGACGACGAACCGGCCCGCCGCAGCGTCCAGTTGGAACAGCGTCAGGGCTGCCGGAGTGACCGGTTTCCGTGATGACCGGGCGGGATGTACCTGGGCATGGTGGGCAGCAACTCGGTGGTCAGGGTGCCGAAGAACCGTTCGACCTTCCCCCTGCCGTGGGGCTTACCGGGCGTGGAATGGATCAACTGAACCTTCACGTCGGGGCGCCAAAGAAGACCGGATAGTGGGCTACCGCGCGCGAGTGGTCATCCAGCACCACGGTCAACCATGGCCGGGCCCGCTTGCCGTGTTCGTCCAGCACAAGCAGATCAAGCTCGGTGTGGTCGGCCGGCCACATTTCTTTCGCGGCAACCGATTCGCGGCGCAGCACCAGTGCGAACTCGTCCCGATGAACGTCCGGGTCGTGATGAGCCAACGCCACCAGGCCAGGGTCCAACCGGTGCATGATTCGCCGCACCAGCCGCTCGGCGGCCTGAGTCAGCGGAACCCCTTCAAAGACATGCGGGCTCAACACTGCCATCCGGTCATCGAAATCTGTCGGCGCCAAGACTCACCTCCCGGCGACTACAACGCCCGGTCGAAACGATCTCAGCTAGTGCCTCCGCAAGCTCGGCAGACACACCGCGATAGATCCCAGAACCCAAGACGTAAAGAGTGCAACTTTTCGTGCGTGACGACAGCCGCCAGCAAAGAGCAGAGTCTCGTCATCCCACGCCACCATCAACCGGTGTTCATCGTCGAACGAGCTTGATCCGTAGACGATCAGCTACCGAGCGTCAGCAGGCGGGCCCGATAGCTCAGCGGCCGAGTAGCTTTTGATAAATGGCCTGCGTCGAGCTTGAGGGGTAGATCCCCAGTTCGTCACGGAGCACGACGCACAGGTCCGTGTAGACGACCAGCGCTTCGGCAACGTTTCCCTGATCGGCCAGCGCTCGCATCAGCACCTGGTACCCGGTTTCGCGCAGCGGCACAAGGCGCACCAGCTTCCGGCCGGCACGGACCGCGGCCGGGAGTTCTGTCCCGCCGGTCCCCAATGCGGCTGTCGCGTAGGCCTCCAGGGCGCGAAGCCGTACATCGGCCAGTTCGGCGCGCTGTTCGTTCACCCACGGTAGGTCCTCGCCCGGAAGGAAATCCCGCTCCGCAATGAAGAGCGCCACCAACGAAGGACCCCACGCCTGCGTCCACTCGCCGAGCGCGACTCTCGACTCCGCCCGATGCGCAGCCGCCACTGCCGCCTCGACATCAACCACCGAACCGGTTCCCAGATGCAGCCGCAAGGTGGACCGACCCTCGATGACGCCCTGGCCAAACGTCCTGCGCAGCTTGGACAGCAGCGCGTTGAGGCCGGCCTGCACGGCGGTCGGCGATTCCCGCGGCCACATCGCGTCGACGAGTTCATCCCGACCGACCAACCGATGCCGGTTCAGAACCAGGTACGCGAACAAGAGTCGCCCCTGCCGCCCGGGCAACCGGCCCTCCAGCCGCTCGCCGTGCCACTCGATCACGGTCGATCCGCAGAGTTGGATTCTCGTCGGCATCGCCGACGCCAAGGTCATGCCAACATTCTGTCAACACCATGGGCATACAACGGTTCAAGGAGGAAGCGAATGGCCAGAATCATCCGATGCGAGTGCGGCTTCACCGCCCGCGGCGACACCGATGAAGAGGCGATCACAGCAATCCGCCAGCACATGAGCACCGACCATCCCGCCCTGTTGGAGACAGTTCGACGGGAGGACCTGCTCGGCTGGATTCAGGTCGAGTAGTAACCACACCCCGGAGGTCATGATGACGTCAGCAATCGACACTGCAGGGCAGGACCTCCGCCCGCCGAACGAAGCGCTCATCGGACCGCAGTGGTTGGCCGAGCACCTTGATGATCCCGGCCTATGTGTCATCGAAGTGGACGTCAGTCCGGCTGACTACAGCACGGGCCACATCGAAGGGGCGGCCCTGTGGAATGTCTACCGTGACCTGAAGGACACGCAGTACCGGACCGTCGACCGAGCGGCCATCGAGGCGTTGCTCGGCCGTTCCGGGATTGACGCCCAATCGACTGTGGTGTTCTACGGTTACGCGCCGGCGCTGGGCTTTTGGTTGCTCAAGCTGTATGGCCACCGAGATGTGCGCATTCTGGATTGCGGTAGGCGCGCATGGGCGGACGCCGGACTGCCCTGGACCACCGATCTACGCGAGCCGACACCCACCCGGTACGTGCTGCCCGACCACCTGGCACCGATACGGGCCGATCAACCGAAGGTCCGCTCCGTCCTCGGTCACCCCGGCACCACCATTCTGGATGTCCGCACCGATCTGGAATTTCGCGGCGAACGTTTCTGGCCGTCCGGCGGACAGGAACCGGGTGGCCGGGCCGGCCATATTCCGAACGCCGTGAATCTACCGTTGGATGGAATCCTGGACGAGCAGGGCAAGTTCCGCAGCGAGACTGAGCTGCGCTCGATGTTCAAGCCTTTCGACACCACAGATTCCGACATCATCACGTATTGCACAATCGGCGGCCGCGCGAGCACCGCATGGTTCGCGCTGACCTATCTGATCGGAAGGGACAACGTCCTGGTGTACGACGGCTCGTGGGCCGAATGGGGGCTGCTGCCAAGCACACCGGTCAGCAGCGGGATCGCTGCCGCCACCGGAGACGTGGAATCATGACGGCGTCGGCCATTCCCAGTTCACCTGGAGCATTCCTGCACTCAATTGAATTCTGCAGCGACCGTCCGGCTGAGATACAGAACATCATCGATCGCTGGCTGACAGCAATCGGTTCGGGTCGCACCGTGCTCGGCAACTGACCCGCGAACAGGGTCGCGGCACCCACGATGTCGCCGCGCCGGCCGTACCGCACCGTCATCTGCCGGCCATCGGTGGACACCAGGAACGTGCGTAGCAGCCCCGCGGGCACCACGCACACGAATGGATCCGAACTACCCAACCGCAGCCAGAACCCCACCCGACGGCGCATCCAACAGCGTCGACCCGGTCGTCAATAGGGCCAGCGTCGGTTCCGGCAAGGCCGCCAGTCGGCTACCCGATACCGCGTTCCATCAGCATCCTCACCCCACCCGTCACACCGTCAGGATGCCGGCCATCGCCGCCGTAGTGGTCGACTCCCGATGGGAGGCAGGCATCTCGAGCCCGATCAAGCTGCATACCCGTGCGACCTCGAAGGCATCACTCGCGGGAATTACTCCTGCGGCATGCCCAGCCCGCCAAGCGGCGTCGTCACGCATGCGGGGGTAAGCGGACCGCGAAGACGCGGTTCCGTGGAATCGCACCTTGACTGGCCCAGTGACAGGTCACCACCAACATGAGCAGAGACCCCGGTGACCACTCAGCTCAGCACGGTTAGCAGCACGAGAACACTCAGCTCAGCACGGTTAGCAGCACGAGAACACTCCCGCTGTTCTTCCAGAACGCCGGTCCTTTTGGTCAGCCGCCGCCTTGATGACGACCAGCGATCAACGTTGCCAGGAGCACGATCGGTGCGACGAAGAAACATCCGAACAACACCTTCAGCGGCAACCCAGGTTTCGGCTGAATGTCGGTCCCAGGTATGGGCGGTCCGGGGTTGAACCGCAACCGGCGTGTGACGTGCCCCCACCGGAAAATCTCCAAATACATGGTGTACCAACTCCACAGCCACACGGCCCCGCTGACCCAGCGGAGGACCCGCATCAGTCAACTCCAAAAAGGTTGCCGCTCAGTCGATTCATGTCGTCCACCCGTCGATCCACCTCAGCCAACAGATCGTCGATTCCTGCCAGGTCCCTTCAGGTCAGCTCGATGCCGCGCCCATGCCCGCGCACTGTCGTGCTTGCTGTATACCCGCCGCTCAACCCCAGCGGAACCGGAATTGGATTGTCGGTGTCGGCCGCCTCGTCCCGGTCGACGGGCAGGTGCCGGTGCGCGCGGAGGTCACCGGCGAGGAGGTCGCGAACCCGGCCGGATAACGAGTGCGGGGTCATCGGTACCAGCGGGATGGGCAGCGCCCCCCATTGGTCGATCGGTGGGAACACCGGAACCTCAGCGGTGGCCTCGTCCAAGGTTTTGGTCGAGCGGCACAAATGTGGAGACTCGACCCTCACCGCTTCGGACTTGTCTATGGCATCGGCGATGACTGCGGTATTGATCTTCGTAACCGCTAGGTCAACGATTCGGAGCCAGCGAGTCACCGCGCACGATCCGCAAAGAATCGGATTGTCGTCAGGTGTGACTGTCCATGCGCCGGTTGGACTGGTGACGGTCGCGACGCCATCGACGAGCGTGATCTCGCCAACGGTCGAGGAAGCGAGGTGCTTGTACGGCAACCCCGCCGGATGGGACAGCACCAGCAGGCAGCGGTCCCGGCGGCCGAACATGCCCTGCGTCCACCCGTGCGACCGCAGGCCGTGCAGCGCGGCGGCCAGCTGATCCGTCATCACCGGCCGCGCCGGTGCACCTGTCAATACCGGCCGACCGAGCGCGGCACGCACCGCCGGTGATTCCCCCGGCTTGATGAACTTGCCGGCGGCGTGGTGGTGGTCGATCGCGGCGACTGCGTCCCCGGACATCGCCACATCGCCCATCGCCCCGGTCTTGTGCCACCACCGGAACAACGCCCGCTCCGGGTCCGTCGAGGTGCTTCGCTGACCGACAATCATCCATGATGGGTAACCCAACAACCGATGTAAGTGACCCGCAGCAGGTAGGGCGATTCCGACCAAGATCTTTTCCGACACCGCTGGCTCCCGGCACTAACCCCACATCAGCTGCGTCAACGACGGGCATGGTCGGACGGTGTCGACGAATTCACGAACGAGGGCGGTGATTCGCTCCGGGCATCAAGGCACATCAAGGTCCGGCCGGCGTTGACGATGAAATACTGACCGTGCGTGTCACCATGGTCTGCACCGCAACGCCTTTCCCGGTCGACCGCGGTGGCAGGTAGAAATCGCGGAAGACGATGACGTCGATGCCGATGTGGTGATCGACGCGTCGGGACGAGGTTCCCGGATGTCGTCATGGTTGCCGGCCATCGGGGTTCGCACGCCCGAGGTGTCGGAGGTGGATGCCCGGATCGGATACGCCACCCGGGTGTACCGCGGCGGTCCCGACCTCGCCGACCTTTCAGGGATCGTCATGCAAACCACCCTCGACAACCCGGTGGGTGGTCTGGTCCTTCCGGTGGAGGACCGTCGGTGGTTGGTCCTGGCGGTGGGCATGGGCGAGCGCCGGCCTCCGCGGGACGTCCCGGTTTCGAGGCGTTCCTGCGGCAACTGCCCGATCCCTCACTCGCAGCGTTCGTCGACCAGTGCACGCCGTGCAGTGAAGTCACTATCTACCGGCGGACCGGAAATCGTCGTCACCACTACGAGCGGTTGCGGGACTGGCCCGACGGGTTGCTCGCGATCGGGGATGCCTTCGTATCGTTCAACCCTGTCTTCGCGCAGGGAATGACCGTTGCGGCTTGCGAGGCCCTCGTGCTCCGGGACGCGCTGAGTGCCGGCCGCCTGCCGGGCCATGCAAGGTCGGTGATGCGGGGCTTTGCCGCCACCGCCGCGGTGCCGTGGAGCGTGGCCACCGGGCAGGACCTGCGACAGCCGACGAGCAACGGGCGTCTCACCCGCAGCCAGGCCCTCATGAACGCATGGGCCAGGGAGCTGAGCCGGCTGGGTGTCCACGGTGACGCCCGGGCAACGGACGTCCTGACCGCTCTCTACCACCTGATGAGCTCACCGAGAACGCTGCTGCATCCGGCGCTGTTCCGGTCCGCTCTCCTCGCCCGCGTCCGCGGTTATGGACCTGCCGCGGGCCGTCCATCAGGACTGGCCGCTCTGGACAGTGCGGAACACCCGGTCGACAAACGGAAGCAATGATCCCTTCGCTCAGCCGATCCCATCCGTGCGCAGTGCGGGCGAAGCTGCCGGTCGGCGCGGCGGCCGACCATGATCTGCAGGATGGCCGCGCGGAAGGCGCGGGACGCGGAGCGGCCACTGGAATTATCTTCTAGTCGGAGTCGCCTGCACGCTGACGGGTCAATCGACACCGCTTCCCAAGGACCCGTCTCGAGAATTGTCGACCGTCGAATTCTCATTGCCCCGGTCCGCGAACGAGTTCATCACTGGGTACTTCGGCCTCATGTTGTCACCGGATGAGGTCCCCGTCACTCGTCGTTTCACCCACGGCACGAGATAGGAACGGGCCCAGGTCAGGTCCTCCGCGCGCCGCTGACGACCTGACAGCACCGGCGGCGCGGGCAGCGGCAGCGGCTGTAGATCGTGCTCGACCGCAAGCGCATTCAGAACCATGATCGCCATCCACACATGTCCGGGACTGGCTAGGTGCATCCGGTCCACATCCCACATTCGTAGGTCGTTCAATTCGCGCATCCGCCAGAAATCCACCAGGGTCACACCGTGCCGATCAGCCACTTGACGAACCAGCTCGTTGTAGATGGCGAACCGACCCCTGAACGCACCGAACGGCCCAGACGCATCCGGGCCTCCAGGGTCGTAGGCCGTGAACAGAACGATGCGGGCACCGGTGGCCGCAAGCCGCGCGATGCCGGCGTCGTAGATCGCGATCAAACCGTCGATGTCGACTTTCGGCCGTAGGACGTCATTCCCGCCGGCATACAGGCTGATCAGGTCGGGCTCCAAGGCGATGGCGGGGGCAACCTGCTCAGTGGTCACCTGGCGGAGCTTGCGCCCACGGATGGCGAGGTTGGCGTAGCCGAAATCCTGTGTTTGGGCAGCGAGCACTTCGGCCACCCGGTCAGCCCAGCCACGCACACCGTTGGGTCGGGCGGGGTCCGGGTCACCGACACCCTCGGTGAAGGAATCACCCAATGCCACGTAGCGATGAAAGCTCACTGGACACCCTCCGTCGCTTGTTCCTGTTACCTCGCGGAACGGTATTCGACGTTTCGCACACTTGCGACGGGGGCTGCACGGGTTCGACAAGTCCAACGCGGGACCTGGACGGCGGTGCGGCTCGGTCTCGGCAGATCACCTCCTCACCGGAAGCGAAACCTAACTCCCCGACCGTAGTGAATCGAGGCGGATAGGGCATGGCCGACGGGTCGTCAGGTGCTGGGAGGTTCACCGATGCGGCTCTCGTCCGGATGGCGCCCGTGGATCACCGGAAACACCTCCGAATTGCACGCCGCCCTTCCCGGTATGAATCTTTGATGATTGAAGGTCGAATCATTCGACATTCAACTGATTCACGCCAGAACACCGCCTTAGTGCGGCATCCTAAATGTCCTCGGCATTGTTTCTCAGAATTTTCGCGGTAATGGCGTGACGAGGCTGCCGGTCCATCGTCTCATCACTGTCAGAACCAATAATCGAGAACTTTGGGAGAGGAGGAAATGAACGAATTGTCGCAACTGTCGAGAATTATCCGTTCCTGGAAGGATTCATCATGACAATGCTCAAGAAAATCGCAGCCGTGCTGGTCAGCTTGGCCGCGGCGCTGCTCCTGATGATCGGCGTGGCAGGCACCGCGACCGCACGAACGACCGCTGAGGTTGACCCCACCACGGCCCCGGTCACCGGCACACTGAGCGACGGCACCGGCGCCGTCATCGGCACCTTCGACGTCCAGAACATCGTCGAGGAGAACGGGACGCTCCTGGCGGTCGGGACCTTCACCGGTACCGTCACCGATGCCGGAGGCAACACGCAGGGGACCCAGCAACTGGCCATCCCGGTCGACCTCGCGCAAACCGCCGGGTCGTGTCAGATCCTGGACCTTGTCCTCGGACCGCTGGACCTGGATCTGCTCGGACTGCAGGTGCACCTGGACACCGTGCACCTGAACATCACCGCCCAGTCCGGGCCTGGTGAACTGGTCGGCAACCTGCTCTGCGCCGTCGCCAACCTGCTCAACGGCGGTCTCCCCTTGAACACCGTTCTCGGCCAGATCGCCGCACTGCTCAACCAATTGCTCGCCATCCTGGGCTGACCACTCAACCCGACGGGCCCCGTTCCGCATCCGCGGGCGGGGCCGCAGCGGCGTGCGACTGCAGGCATACCCGTTGTGAGTTTGTCCGTCTCGCGACAGTGATGTGGTCGTCATCGCTGGGCGCCGAGGTTGCTAACAGGATGCGGGCGAAGAGCCCGATGTGGCCCGTGGGTGTCCAACGGCATTCGCGAACATGCAGTGAAACAACATCTCCGCCCCTGTCGGTCGAATCCGGCCTGGACATGAATTCGCCTCGTGACTGGTATATCCGACCGGCCGCACCTGGAGGGCGGGTGTTCATGTCGAGAACACAACGTCCATTTCGGAGGCTCGCGCCGCTGGGTCGCACGCACCCTGTGCGGTGTGAGTACTCGGCACTGAAGTCGACGCATCGACCACCGCCGAGGCCGGGCACTAGGTCGATCCGGTCGCAACCGCGCCATCTCGGTACACACCGTCTGCAAATCGACAACACGAGTTTACCGGCTGCACTCAAGGGTCAAAGGTCCTGGTGGACGACGGCATCTCCGACTCCGACGGAACGAGCCGCACCGAACGTAGATACCCCGTGGCCAGGGAGACAGACCATGTCGATGAAACGCGTTCCGAATGTTCCGGCCGGGACCGGGCTTTACCCGGTCATCGACGTTGACGGGCGGCTTCCCGCGATCCCGACCGACTTCATCGGGGCCAGCACGATCACCGTTGCGGTGGCCGGCGAGCCCCGTCGGCTCGATGGCGCGGGCAACCTGACCGATCGCGGCCTGGAGTTCCGTCAGGATGTCAACGACGGAACGAAGTTCGCAGCATGGGCCATCGCCGAGGACGGCGATGAAAACTTCTGGGCCGAGCCCCTGCGGCCCAAGACGGGGTAGGCGGCATTCGCCAGCCTTCCGGCCCAGTACAAGGAATCTCTCCTAATAGGCTCGAGACCGGTGCACCGGCAACGTCCGCTCAGACTCGCGACGGCCGTAGCCCGGGCATTCTTCGTAGCTGTCTGCATCGTTTGGTTGGCGTTGTGGGGTGATCACATCACTGCCTGTTATCACCAATCCCGCGACGTGATGGATCTGGGTGATGCCAGGGCCTGAGTTGACGCCACTCTCGAAGGCGATGTCACGCCTTCCAGACGGCCGGTCGGTGTCGCGACGGCCCGACCGGCTGTTGGCTGAACCGGTCGGACCTGAGTGTCCGCCCGATTCCCGGGTGATCAGCGAAGCACCTACCCCTGGTGTACCCGGAACCCAGTACCGCAACCCCACTGCGTCCCATGTATTCCACGCCATGGCGGGTACGGGGGCGGCGCCCGGCGATCCAACGACGAGGGATTCGCTCTGCAGCCCGGCGGCGGGCACGTCGGCGCGTCCGGCGCTCAAGGACAACGGGTGGTGTCAACTGGGGTAGCCACCTCGATGAATATCATCTGCAGCCTCAGGTTGCGCTGTGACATTCGAACTGGTGGAACCGCCGATTGACACGTCCCCGATGGGGTACGCGTTGCAGTGAACCGGGTTTTGATATCGCACCGGCGGTGGACTTCTCAAGTCGTTTCAGCGTGACGCCCCTACCCGGGCGGTTGCCTCTTCACCGTCGCCGCCCCCCGTCGCAGCTGATGATGGGAGAAGAATTTCAACGAATCGGCGTGCCCCAAGCTATCGCGAAGGATCCTTATGCCTGCTCCTTTGATCCAACCGGATTCAACGGCTGGTCTCACCACTGCTTCGAACGCCGTCACGTCGGCGGCGGAGCACACGATTTCGCGGCATCAGCCGTCGTGCGACGGTCCGCTGCGCTCGGCGGTTATTGTCAACCCGGTGCGGGTGCAGGATCTGCCACAGCGCCGACAGGTGATCGAGAGCTGTTTGACTGCCGCCGGTTGGCCGGCGCCGGCCTGGTTCGAAACCACCGCCCAGGACACCGGTACCGGGCAGGCCAGGCACGCCGTCGCCCAAGGCGCCCAAATCGTCTTCGTGTGCGGCGGAGACGGGACCGTTCGATCGGTGATCGCCGGACTCATCGGGACCGAGGCGGCCCTTGCGGTGCTGCCCGCGGGTACCGGTAATCTGCTGGCCACCAATCTGGGCTTGCCAGACGACCCCGAGGCCGGGGTGAGGCTGGCGGTCGAACGTGGCCGCCGGCGGCTCGACATCGGGGAGGTCGACGGCCAGGTCTTCGCGGTCATGGCGGGGATGGGTTTCGATGCGGCCATGATGGACGACGCGTCGACCTCGCTGAAGGCGAGGGTCGGCGCCCCCGCGTATGTGGTCTCAGCCATCAAACACCTTTGGGATCGACCCATGCGGGTCGTGATCCAGATTGACGACGCGCCGCCGTTGACACGCCGCGCCAGAACGGTGCTCGTCGGCAACGTCGGACGGTTGCAGGCCGGGATCAACCTTCTTCCGGACGCCGAACCCGACAACGGACAGATGGAGGTGGCGGTGCTGTCCCCGCGGAGCATCTGGCACTGGGTGACACTGGCGTGGGCTGTCATGCGCGGCCGAAAACGAGTGCCCCGGCTGGAGATTCTCCGCGGCTCGAGAATCGAGATCGTCAGTGACCGGCCACAGCCCCGGGAACTCGACGGCGACGTCGTTGAACCCGATCGCACGCTGTCCGTCATCGTCCGACCCGGCGCCGTGTTGCTCTGTGTTGCGCAGCCGGATCAAGCCGCCGATCTCACCGCGGGTGCGCCCAACGGCTGATCACCCGGCCATTGCTGCAACAACTTTCGAGCGGCATGACCTGTGCACAGATTTTACAGCCCGTCGCCACCGGTTGCCGCCCCTAGCCGCCACGTCAGGAAGGGTGGTATCTCGGTCATGATCGCACCTGCCAGGCGGTCACCACCTCGCATCTATTCCATCGAGGACGGCCCAGGTGCGATGTACTCCGTCGCGCGGAAGATCGGCCGAGGATCGCGAGACGCGTCGGGTGTTTCTCCACGCAAACATTGGGCTTGATCGGTCAGCTGGGGTCGTCGAGGTGGCGCCGGTCAAGGTGAGGCAGCTGTCCCGTGGTGGTCAGCTGTTCGCACAGTTCGGTGAGTTTCACGTTGTGGTGTTGGGAGTAGCGGCGGAGCACGGCGAACGCTTTGGGTGGGGTCAGCCCGTAGCGGGCCATCAGCATTCCCTGCGCCTGCCCGATCAGGTTGCGAGAGTCCAACGCCCGGAACAGGCCTTCGGTGGTGTGCGCGTAGGCGAGAACCACGGAGGCGTGTGCGGCGATCACCCTGGCAGTTTCGATGTCTGTGAGGTCGAACTGGCGTGGGGTCAACGAGTACATGTTGAGCGACCCGAGTTTGGTGTTCGTGAACAGGTGTACCGACATGGAGGCCGCGATGCCCAGTTCCGCTGCCCGCGGTGCCCACCGGGGCCAACGCCCGTCCGCGATCAGATTCGGCACCAGGTAAACGCCGTTCGTCCAGACGGCGTCCAGGCATGGTCCCTCGCCGAGTTCGTACTGCAACCTGTCGGCTTGCAACACCTGATCGCTCGAGTGGGCTTCGGTGGTCACGGTGCGGCCTCGTCCGAGCGTGGTGAGGCTGACCGCATCACAGGGTCCGGACTCGACTGCCATGTCGATGACTGCCCTCAACGCGTCCTGCGGGGACGATCGCGCAACCGCATCCCGGGTCGCCTCCACCACCATCCCTGCCGCGAGCCCACCATGGGATCCAGCGGCCATGGACGTCAGCGGCAGCAACTCGCCCAGCTCATCCGGGCCCGAACCCGCACCGGGTTGGGGGGTTTCGGGGCGCGACCAGCGATCGGCGGTCATTGAGTGTCTCTCTTTCGGGGCGGCACACGCTGTGCACGGGATCCCGTGGCGGCTGCGGATTTCGCAGTGCAGAAGAGGACCAGCTCGATGATTATCCTTGAGCATACTCGTCTTTTGCATTTCGGGCCGGTCGTGCGAACGCCGCCGAACCCTTCAGGTGTGGCAGCACGTCGCGCAATCTCGACCGGCTGCCGTCGAGTGGCCTTCAAACAGCCTTTGGACTCTCCGTCGTCGAGTCGATGACTTGCGGTACAACAGTTATCGCCTACCGGCGAGGCTCGATGCCGGAGTGGTCGAACCAGTCAGACGGGTTCGACTGTCGACAACCACATAGAACAGCCGTTACCACCGGCGCCGTTGGTGAACTCGATCGCGAATTGGCGGGCCATCGCGGCTCCGAGGAACAACTACTGTTCGTCGGTGCATCGTTCATAGGCGACGGACCCAAGTGCGTAGAGGTCAGTGCGGGCATCCAATCGTTCACCCCTCAGCTGCTCAGGACGCAATACTTTGTCCCGACCTGCCCGACCGGGAGCGAAGTCGAGACCGGCGACGGTCACTCTGGTGTGGTCGATGCCAACATCGTGATCTCGACACGGGGATCAGGACGCCAAGCCAGGTCCATGACGCCGCGCAAGATCCAAGTCAGCGTGAACTCAGGAGTGCGCAGAGACGGGCCGGCAAGCTGCTCCGGAACGGTGAAGGCAAATGGGAACCGTCGGTTCTCGGCCTGGAGGAAATCGATCTGAGACGCCGGCGCAGTGGTGGCGACCACCACCTCGGCTTCCTTCTCCTGATGGCCGGGATTGGGCACAGGATCCTCCCCCAGCCATGGGCCATGAAGAACGTTCTCGCGCAGAACAAGTTCCACCCGCAGCCCCCGCGCCGATAGAGGTCCGTTGGAGGCCACACTCAGCACGCCGGATACTTCCGATCCAGGTGTGATGCGTTGCTCCTTGAGCGAGTCGAAACCGAGCACAGCACACCCCCAGTCGATCACCACTGGGGGTTGCTGGTTGACACCACATCCGCCCATGCTTCCGGAAAGGACTTTGATGGTTCTTGCCAGATCAATGTCAGGTCCACCATCAATGGCCAGGTGCGCCTTCACCACCCATCGAATGTCGACAAGTGTCCCGGCGACCGTTCCCGGTTCATCCGGCGGTACCAGAACGGTCGTCCGGGCAACAACATGATCTTCCGCCGTCATCCGTTCTCCACCTGCTGGGAGAACCTGCCGGTCAATGATCTCCGACCTACGGTCGGGGGCTGCGTGAGCTCCACCGAACGCCTTGGCGTGGCGATAGCGGTAGATCACCGTTCGAACCAGGGTGACCTCGCCACCACGAACGACGATGTCGGGCACCGCGATGCGGTCGGCATCATGGTGCGGTGACGTTGTGATCGTGACACCGATCGATTCGCCGGCAGTGACTTCACGCCGGGAAAGGTACAGCTCCCAGTCAGTCGTCCGGTGCTTGGTTCTCGTCTTCATCACCCACCCTCCTTCGCTGCCCCACGCCAGTTCAGTGCGAACTCATCCACTTCCAGTGTGCGCAGGCTCGTTGGGCGGGGCCAGGGTCGAACGTCCTAGTCCGGTACGGGCAGAACCGGATGGGTGCTGATTCAGCACGGCAACAAGAGCAGGTTGACCAAACTTCGGCAGCACAACCTGCACCAGGCTCTCGAGCCAATGCGTCAGATGATGTCCTCACGGTGCATCACTGCTTCCGAGAAGGACTTTTGGCCCTGGGACCCAGGACCCGATGGGTCGGAGAATGCCGGTCATGACCACTATTGAAAGGCGACCAAAGTCAGATCAGACGCTCCGACTCGCCGTGGTTTCCGAATTGAAGTGGACACCGAATGTTGACGCCAGGGCGATTGGAGTCGCTGTCATCGACGGCGTGGTTACGCTCACCGGTCACGTCCAGACCTCTTCGGAAATGGTTTCGGTCGAGAGGGCTGTATTGCGAATTCCAGATGTCAATGCACTTGTCAATGAAATCAACGTTCACCCGGAATGCGCACCACGCGACACTGACTGAAACCCGGCCAGAGATACCCTCCGTCGAAGCCGTGTCCTGAGCGAGTCCACAACCGCCATCCGGGGAAAGGTCATTCGCTTCAGGTACGTCACATTCCAACCCTTCCCGGAGATGACCTTCGGCCTGGCCTAAGCGGGGCAGCACCGTGTGAACAACAGTGCCCGCGAGCGCCCGGTATCGGCTACCGCCTCGCTCAACCGATATCCGCTGCTACGGGTGCCGGCATGATCGGCGGACGGTCCATGCGGTCCCGCCTCATGCAAGCGATTCCACGTATCGCGGTAGTGCGATAGCTGCGTGACCGTGCAGCCGACTACCGACGCGGTTTGGGCGGAGCGTCGGCAGCCGCCTTGCCCTTGGCGTGTCTGGAACCGTCACGAGTGGACGCGACCAGAATTGTCAGGACGTCGCGAGCCGAGACAATGCCGATTGCGGTGCGGTGGTCACCGACCGGGAGATGACGAACCCCCGTCGCGGTCATGATGGCTCCGACATCGACGATCGCGTCCTCAGGCGAGCACCAGACCAGGTCCGAGGTGACGACCTCACCGATCTGCCGGTGGGCGATGTTCCCTCCGGCACTGAAAGCGGTGATGAGGTCACGCTCGGAAATGAGTCCGGTGCGTGACGCATCGGCGACCAAGACGGCGCCGATCTCGTTGCGGGTCAATTCTTCGGCGACCTCTCGCAATGTCGCGCCAACGTCCAAAACAGCGACCGGGGTGCTCATGATCATTCGGACTGGATCGTAGGGCTTCGTGGTCCGGGCGTGCACGGTATCGGCTGAGGTTGTGTTCATGGGTGATCCGCTCCTTCGAATGTGACGGGCGGGCTGCAACTGCAACCTGCCATGCTTTGTCGCCTCAGGGCGCTGCGGCAGCGAATGGACCTCCCTGACCGGGACGTTGGTCCCCCGGCTCAGGGCATCGCAGGGACCGGCTCGCGGCCGACCAGGTATCGGTCATCGATGGCCGCACTCACATCATCCCGGCAGCGCAGCACCTGCAATTGTTGTTCATGCACGAGGTCCCGTTCCACATGCGCAATGAACGTGGCCAAGTCCCGATCCTGTAGCACCTCACCGAACCAACGAGACAGGTCCCCGCGGCGCAGATGCCAGGCCAACGTATCCGGAGAAACCTGGTGTAGCTGCGATTGGAATTGCTCCATCGACAAGGCTTCGGGAAGTTGGTGCTCGGCCGATGACCGGAACCGGAAGCCTTTGCCCTGCGGGAGCGTCATGTGCGCGTACTTGCGTTGATGTCGCTGATGCGCCGTGATTCTCGCCGCGACGGTGAACGGCCGAGCGGTGTCCGCTCGATCGGATCGCAGCAGCTGCGCCTGCCCAAATGCAGCCCGAGGAAGACTCGATGCGGGAAGGTTCTCGGTGTCGATCAGTTGATCGATGGGCGGGCTCGCCGAGAGGACCACGTCCACACCGGACAAAACCTCGGGGCATAAACGTTCGGGGTGATAGCTGACGAACAAATGACCGCCGGCGGTGGGGTCAAAGACACCGCGCAGCGGGCCTTCCACCCCGATCAGGGTGTGTGCTTCGTCCACCACGATCCAGTGCGGCACCCCCGATTCGGCCCGCAATTCCACCACCAGCGCAGCGAGATCACGCAGCAGCTGCATTCGGGTAGGTGGGCCGATGGCCGAGAGGTCCAGCACCACGCTGTGGCCGCGGTGCAGTCGTTGCGCGATCTGGTCGGCCTCGGTGCTGTCGGCCGCCTGCACGATCTCCACGTTCGGCAAATCACCCAAGGCAGACTGCTCACCCTCGGGGTCGACCACCAGCACTTGGTAACCCGCATCCAGCAACTGTTCGGTCACGACACCAGCCAGATACGACTTCCCCCGGCCACTGCCGCCGACGATCATGACCGTCGCACAAGTACTCGGCAGCAGCGTGGGTGAACCGTCGGCGAACGCGCCAACCCGAACCCGGCGTCGCACAGACGTGCTCCCCTGCTCACCATCCATGATCGGACCGCCCAACAGACCGATCACCCCCGCACCATTCGGTTCTTCCAGGACGAGGTCCGCGTGTTCCTTCACCGACGGCACCGCGTTGGCCGTCGCCACGGCAAATTCGGCGACGTCGAACATGGCATGGTCGTTCTCAGCGTCACCGACAACGATCGTGTTATGCGCCGATAGCCCGAACAGTTCAAGCGCTGCCAACAAACCCGAACCCTTCGACACTCCGGCTGGCAGAACCATCAACTCGCCGCGATTGCGAAGCAGAACACAATCCAGTCCGCGGTCGGTGACCTCTCTGAGCACCACGGCATCGTGTTCGGCGGACATTGCCAATAACACCTCCCCCCGGTTCAGGCACACACCCCGCTGCTCCAACGAGTCAGCAAGGGCCCGATTCACCGGCTCTGCCAGCCACCGGTGCCGGTCCAGACCAACAAGAACCGAGCCGTTTTCCGCGACAACCGCGTCGAAATGAGTGATCAACCCAGGAAACTGCTTCTCCAGTGCCTTTACCGTGCGGCCCGTCACCAACAGGACCCGGAACCCTCGAAGACGGGCTTGACCGACGGCCCTGACCACGTCGGGCGCGACCACGTCGTGAGAGGCGATGGTGCCGTCCAAATCTAACGCGATGGCCCGAACCCAGCTCATGGCCCGTGATGCTCCTGTCTATTGCTCTGCTGCGGGTGCTGACCGCTCCCTGCACACCCATGGTTCACGCGCCGGCCGCCGGCAACCAGGGACCTAAGGCCTCACTCCGTCCTCGATGGTGCGGACCATTCCGGCATCGGAGTGGGTCCTTCGCCGCTGGTCACTTGTCCACATGACCCACACGATCGAGACCTTGGTTGACCGGAAGGCCCGATATGGCCACCGGAATCGCCGCTGCGACACCAAGTTATGCCGCGGTCCGGCAACGTGCCCGAACGGTTCCCAAAGCTCTCCGACCGTGTTGTCCTCTGTCTGACCCCATCGTCACAGGGTTGTTGATCTGGCGTCATCGAGCGCGTCGGTTATCTGGTGGCGGTTCCGTTGCTGATCCTGGGGGCGATGTGCCTCACGCGTCGTGGCACAGACGATCAACCAGAAGCTGTCGGAAGTTGTCCTGCTACCCGGTGAGGTGGTGGGACCTGTGGCCGGTTTATTGTGTTCGCGATCACGGCCGGATTCATCCTGGTCAATTCTCCGAAAAGTCCCGTCATCAATTTCCATCGTCACCTGCGCGGCCTCGCCTAGCTGTCAGCTGGCCTCCGATTCAGGCACCGCAGCCCGGCCGGCAGTGCAGTGATGTGGGCGGCCGAACTCTGGTTCAGGGCATAACCGCCCGCGTCAACGAGCCGCGCCCGCGTCACCGGGCTGTGGTCGGGACGTTCGGCCCTGGCAGCAGACCGGGGGTGTGAGAACCATTGCTTCAGCGAGGTTATGACAACCCGTAGCTCCGTTTGCTCACTTCCTGCCGCTGGCAGCGCTACATTTCACCCCCTCGAAGAGCACAATTCAGATCAGTTACCTACCCGGGACAACAACCGAAACGATCAGCGTGACCCTGGGATCAGTCGCCGTCGGCTGAGTACACATGCGTGGCGTATGAGCTAGCCGAGCAAGAAAGCCGCATCCCGCCAGGGAGCGAACGAGCACCGCCATCGCGTCCGACTCGGCGGTGGGACTTTCGACCCTGGACCTTTGCGGCCCGTCACGACTGTGATGGGGAGGTCCCGAGCATTCCGCACATTCGAGGAGACAGGTTGATGAAAGCCCACGAAGGTGACTGGCTCGTTGTGCACAGTCACAACGACGGAGGCCACGTCCGAAGAGCCGAGATCATCGGCACCCGTGACGACGGCACCCCGCCCTACACCGTTCGCTGGATCGACGATGATCGAACGTCGGTGATCTTTCCCGGGCCCGACGCGCAGGTTGTCTCCGCCGCCCAACAGGCCGAGCATGACCGCGCAGAATCGGCACTGATCGACCGGTTGCAGAATGCAATCGAGACTCGCTCCACATCCAGTCACCGATGACCCGGTGTGGTGATCAAGGGTGGATGCGCCCCGGTGAATTGACCGGCGCTCAGTCGCCGGGCGACGCGATGATCCGGTGGGCAAGCGTGATGGGCGTATTTCGGCAAACCCGACTCCAACGCAAACCCGGCCGCTTCTATCCGACGACGCCGGACACCACATCGCTCGCTTGACGGCCGGTCAACAAACCAATGGCGCGTCGGGCCGGTGCTCCCGAGTCGGCAAGGGGGTGGAGCGGGATGTTGCAGACAATCTGCGAGTTGCGGCGAGCGGCAGTCCCGGGCCGTTCATCGGTTCGCCGCGGCAGTTCGGGTGCAGGGGTTAATGCTTGAGTTCAACACGAGCGCGCGTTCCTCGCGAAACGGGAGGCAGCAAATGCAGGCTTGGGTGGTGCACGAATGCGGGCCGATCGACAGTAGACCGCTGCGCCGGATCGACCGGGATCTCCCGGTGCCGACGCAGGGCCAGATACGGATCAGGATCTCCTGTTGCGGGGTATGCCGTACCGACCTGCACCTGGCCGAGGGTGATCTGCCACCCCGCCGCGCTCACGTCACCCCAGGTCACGAGGTCGTCGGGCGCGTGGAGGCGCTCGGACCCGCCGCTCACCGCTTCAGCATCGGGGAACGGGTCGGAATTCCCTGGCTGGCCCGCACCGATCAATCCTGCCGTTACTGCCGCCGTGGGGACGAAAATCTTTGCTCCCACCCAGCATTCACCGGTTGGGACCTAGACGGCGGCTACGCCGACAGCTGCGTCGCTGATGAACAATTCGCCTACCGGCTACCCGACGGCGTCTCCGATGAGCAGGCCGCTCCTCTGCTCTGCGCCGGCATCATCGGCTACCGATCGTTGCGGGCAGCCGCCGTCCCTGCCGGGGGCAACCTTGGCATCTACGGATTCGGTGGCAGCGCACACCTCACGGCGCAGATCGCCCTGCACCTGGGTTTTCGTGTGCACGTACTCACTCGCGGCGAACACAACCGGCAACTGGCCACCGACCTCGGCGTGGACTCGGTGGGGCGGGCCACCGACATCCCGCCGCAGCCGCTCGATGGTGCCATCCTGTTTGCGCCCGCAGGCGCGCTGGTCCCAGTCGCGTTGCGGGCACTGGACTCCGGAGCAACCCTCGCCATCGCCGGCATCTGGTTGTCCAAGATCCCGGCCCTGAACTACGACGCCGAGCTCTTCCGTGAACGGCGGCTGCGCAGCGTGACCGCCAACACCCGACTCGACGGGGAAGAATTTCTCCGGCTCAGCGCCCGCTTCGGCATTGCCGCAACCACACACGCCTATCCGATGTCAAGAGCGCAGGACGCCCTCACCGACCTTTCCCACGGGCAGTTCGGTGGCGCCGCCGTCCTGCACAACTGAGCGCGGGCACATAGGGGAACAGCCGCTGCCGCAGGGGTTCCTCCGATGCGCGCCGTGCCGACTTCGTCGACGCGAGATAACCGCCGAGTTGGGCGAGGGGTCCCTATCATGTCCTTGAAGTAGACCCAGCAGGAAGTCGGCTCGGCGGGATCAACCCGCGGAACCGGCCATCGGGAGCCGCCACTCCAAGACTTGATTCACCATGGCGGACCGCTTTCCAGGCGGCACGTTCGTGCGCCACATCCCCCACCACAACACCCGGACCCGGGTCCATCAGTTCGGCAGCCTTCTGCATATCCACTGCCGCGCAGAGCTTTTCGATGGAAATCAGCCCTACAAGGCGCCGATAACCGTCGGTTGCAGTCTCGCACACTGCGATGTTGTCGAGGGTGCGGAACGGGTGGCCCCGCAGGGAAGCCCAAATCGTGACCACGTCATCTCCCGGCACGCAGACCGGAACGTCAGTAACCAGATAGTGATCCAGGCGACCACGCAGAATGTCGTCGGATTCCTGAGTGGTAGGCGCGTGTTCACCGATCACCGGGCCATCGTGGCCTGGCGCTGGGCATCGCCGTACCCAGCTTTGAGCACCTTCACCCGGGAGCAAATGCCCTACTCAAGATGGAGCCGGCCGTCGGGCAAGTCACGAAGGTCGTTCGGGTTCCGACCAGGGTCGTTGGTCCCTGGTGCGCGGCGAAGCGCGGCGCCACAGTGAACCCAGCGAAGACCTGCATCACCGGCAAGAAGGGGCGATTCGATGACGACGCAGGATTCACACAGGGCGACCGTCGAAGCACGCCGGGCGGCCGGGAAGTCAGCTGCGCCGGTGTCCGGCCAGGAAACCGCACTCCGCCGTTACCTGTCAGCGACGGCCTACGAGTCGATGTCGACCGCACCTGAGGTGCACCGCCCGGCGCCGGTCGCCGAATCCGGCGCCGCCCCCAACGATGCGTCACCGCGCACCGCGACCATCCCGACGGCCGATCCGGTGATCGCCGGGGTCGACGGGTCTCGGTGCGCCCGGAACGCTGCGTACTGGGCGGCGGCCGAGGCGTCCCGCCGGCACCTCGCGTTGCATCTCGTCCATGCCTATCATCTGCCGCCGGGTGGATTTCCTGGGTACAACCCGTACCCCCCGCATCTGCTGGCTGACCTCCGTGACGAAGGCGCAGCCATCCTGGCCGACACCGTCGGTGAGGTGCGCCGGCAGTTCCCGGACCTGTCGATCGACAGTGCACTGGTCTACGGTGATCCGGCGACGGTGCTGCGCCACGCCTCGGCGACGGCCTCGCTGACCGTGGTCGGTAACCACGGTACGAAGCGGTCCGCGGTCTCCTTGGGGTCGGTGGCCGCGGAGATCGCCAGGACGGCGCCGGTGCCGGTGGCAGTGATCCACTCGGCAAGACCGCCCAGCACGGGACCGGTGGTTGTCGGAGTCGACGGCTCACCGACCAGTGAAGCGGCGATCGGATTCGCCTTCGACGCCGCGGCCGCCCGGAAGGCCAAGCTGGTTGCCCTGCATTGCTGGACCGACCCGGGCATCGACGGACCCTTACCTTTGTACGCATCGGAAGTCGTCGACCCACAACGGATCCAGGAGGTTGAGCGGACCCGGCTGAGCGAGGAATTGGCACGATGGACCACCAAGTACCCCGATGTCCAGGTGGAACAGGCAGTCATCCACGAGTCCCCCGGAGTGGGGCTGCTGGAATACGCACCATCCGCACAGCTGATCGTGGCCGGCAACCGCGGGCACAACGCGATCACTGGCATGTTGCTGGGCTCAACGTCCCGGGCCTTGATCGCGCACAGCCCTTGCCCCGTGGTCATCGTCCGACCGGCACCGACGCGCTGATTTTCACGCAGCACCGCGGAAGGCCCGATGCGCCCCCGGGCGGCCAGAGGCGACTCGCCGGCGGAGCACTTAGTTCCGGAGCAGATGTACTGCGGCCCAACAACAATCTCACCCTATGCCCGGATCGCAGGCGGTTTTGCCATCGGCGTTGACATCGAGGACAGCAAACTCGCGATGGCCACCGAACTGGGCGCCGATCACGTCGTCAATGCCCGCACCGAGGACCCGGTCGCCGCCATTCAGCGGCTCGGCGGCGCCGATGTCGCGGTGGCGTTGGCGGCATCCCCCGCCTCCTTCGACCAGGCCTACCGATCGCTCCGGCGGGGTGGACGACTGGTCTGCGTCGCGCTGCCGGGAGACAACGCCACCATGCAACTGCCGATCTTCGACACGGTGCTGAACGGGAAGACAGTCATCGGGTCCATCGTCGGTACCCGCAACGACCTGGCCGATGTGTTCGCCCTGCACGCCGCCGGCCGGACCACGGTGATCTCCGTCGACCGCAAACTCGACGACGTCAACGAGGCAATGACCGAGGTACTCACCGGAAAGGTTCCGGCGCGCATCGTCTTCCAGTTCTAGGACGGCTGCAACGGCGCCGACCACACCACCCGCGTGCCACCCGTGTTGTTCAAGCTGACAGTGCAGGCGCCCCCGACCTCCGTTGCCCTGGTTTCGAGATTGAGCAGGCCACTACGAGCGACGGTGGGCGGGATCCCGGCGCCGTCGTCAATGACCTCGATGACCAGTTCCTTCCCCACCGACACGGTGATCACCACCTCGGTGGCTGCGGCGTGCCGGACCGCGTTGCTCAATGCCTCCCGGACCACCGCCAGGGCATGCTGTCCGAGCGACGGGGGTACTGCATTCACGGGGCCACCCATCCGCACAGTTGTCCTGATGCCGGACTCCTCGGTGAGTTCAGTGATCAGCTCCTGGACCCTGTTGCGCAGGGTCTTCGCGTCGGCTGGGTCGGCCTGCAGATCGAAGATCGACGTCCGGATCTCCTGGATCACGTCGTGCAGCTGGTCGATGTGCTCGGCGAGCCGAGCGGCCTGTCGGGGTGACTTCTCTCGGCGGTGGGTGCTCTGCATCGCCAGGCCGACGGCGAAGAGCCGTTGGATGACATGGTCGTGCAGGTCACGGGCGATGCGGTCCCGATCCTCGAGAACCTCTAACTCCCGTTGTGTCACTTGATCTTCCGCCCGCTGCAATGCCAACGCGGCTTGGTCGGCGAACGTTGCCACCAATTGCATCTCCGATTCGTCGAAGGGCGGTGACCCAGGCAGCCGAACGGTCAGCAGCACACCGCTGATGGCCTCACCGGCACCCAGCGGCAACGCCAACGCCGGCCCGAACCGATCCGTCAGGTCGTACGCGAGCTTGGGTACATTCCGCGGCACGTGATCGGTGAACACCGCTCCCGTGGTGGACCCTGCGACCGGAATTCGAGTCGTGAACGTGTCGGTGTCCAGGCCGACGCTCACCGCGATCACCAGTTCGGCGACGTCGGCCGATTCCGCCTCCAAGTCTTCCGGGAGCGCGATCAGGGTGAAATCAGCGCCGCTGAGTTCCTGTGCGCGGTTGGCGATCAACTGCAGGGCCTCCGCGGCATCGGTACCGGCGAGCAGTTCAGCGGTGACCTCACCGGTGGCTTCCAACCACCGTTGCCGGCGACGCGCCGCCTCGTACAACCGGGCGTTGTCCACGGCGATGCCGGCGGCGCCGGCCAGTGCCTGTACAACGACTTCGTCGTCGCGGGTGAACTCGCCGCCACCGTTCTTCTCGGTCAAGTACAAACGACCAAAGGTCTCGTTCCGCGCCCGAACAGGGACTCCCAGGAAGGTGCGCATCGGAGGGTGATGAGACGGAAACCCTACCGACATCGGGTGTTTGGACAGGTCCTGTAGTCGGAGGGGTTTGTCGGCCTCGATGACCGCACCCAGGACGCCTCGCCCAGTTGGCAAAGGGCCGATCAGATCCCGGGTGTCATCGTCGATACCGACGTTGACGAACTGGCTCAACGAGCCGTCGGGCGCAAGTACGCCCAGCGCACCATATTTGGCATCTACCAGGTTGATGGCGGCTTGAACGATTTGCCGCAGCGTGTTGTCCAGCTCCAATCCGGACGACACTGCGATCACCGCATCGAGCAGCTCATCCATCCGGTCACGGGTCTCGGCCACAATGCCCTCCACCCGGTCCCGCACTTCAGTCAGCAGTTCGCGCGACCGGTGGTGCGACAACGTCTCTCCGACATGGGTGGACCCGCCGGTCCGGTCCGTTGACGTTGTGGAGTCGTGCGGACCAGCATCGTCAGGCATGCCTACAGGGTGAAGGTCGGCGACCCGGGACGTCCAGACCCCACAGAAATGTTCTGTCCCGTTTGCTCTGTTCTATGGGGACGTTAGACCCTGTCAGCCGATGCTGCGGGCCCGGAAACTGGAGTGGATGACCTGCTTGCGGACGGCCGCACGGAGTTTCAGGTCATCGACGGCGCGAGAGAACGGGGTGCGGCTGTGGACAGCACGGTCCAGGGTCCGGGGACGCTGATCCAGCGACAGATCGACGCCCTGCTCCGCGAAGCCTGCGAAACGGTCGGATCGGGCCGAGGTGAGGATGTGTGGTCCTGGCATTCGATCGGCGGCGTCATCGAGTTGCGTGCGCAGCTGCCGCCCACTAGCGACCCCCTCCACAGGTCATTGATGCTCGACGGAGGATCTCTTCTGCTGAACCTTCGGCTCCTGATCAGAGGGTTGGGAGTGCTTCCCGCTGTACGGGCGATGCCGGACCCGGAACGCCCGGACCTCGTCGCCGAGGTCCGGTTGGACGGACCACGAGCGGTGACCGAGCAAGACCGGTCACTGGTGGCGGCCCTGCTCGCTGGGCCGCCCAACTGGTCACCCGCCGACGCCGCGCTGACCATGGCGCCGATGGTTTCACTCCTACCCGCGCTGCGGCGGGCCGCCAAAGCCGAACAGGCCTGGCTGGCCGTGCAACCGATGACCCCAGTCAAGGCTGTGGACGGGAACGGCGGAATGCCCAGCACACTTGAAGGGACCGTACTGATCGTCGGGACCGTCCTGGACGGACCCGCGGCGCGCCTGCAAGCCGGTCAGGCCGCACAGCGGGTGGTCCTGACAGCGGCCGCCCTCGGCGTGCCGATCACGCCGTTGCGGTCGGAGTGGTCCACGGAAGGGGACAGACGCCGGGTGCGGGAACTGATCGGCGGCGGACTGTGGCCGCAAGCGGTTCTGCACCCGGACCCGGGTAGCCAACCGCTGGATCCGGTCACCTACTGAGGCGGGCGCTGCTGCTTGTCACGGATTTCGGTGGCCAGCACGGCGATCTGGGTGCGCCGCTGCATCCCCAGCTTGGACAGCACCCCGGAAACGTAGTTCTTCACCGTCTTTTCGGCTAGGAACATCCGATCGCCGATCTGCCGGTTCGTCAGGCCCTCACCAATCAGGTCCAGCACCGTCCGTTCCTGCTCGGTCAAACCCGCCAGCGGACCGGGCTTCTCGGCATCCGAGCGGATCTTGGCCATCAAAGCTGCGGCCGCCCTGGTGTCCAACAACGACCGTCCGGCTCCGACCGTGCGGACCGCTGTCACCAGTTCCATGCCCTTGATGTCCTTGATCACGTAGCCGCCGGCGCCAGCCAGGATGGCGTCCATCATGGCCTGTTCGTCGGTGAAGGATGTCAGGATCAGACAGTTCAGCTCCGGCAGGCGTGAACGCAGCTCCCGGCACAGTTCGACCCCGTTGCCGTCCGGCAGACGCATGTCCAGGACCGCAACATCGGGACGCAGAGCCGGAATCCTGGCCAACGCCTCGGCCACCGAACCGGCCTGACCGACGACGGTCAGGTCATCTTCCTCATCCAGCAGGTCACCCACGCCACGGCGCACGACTTCATGATCGTCAACAAGGAAAACCGTGAGCACGTTGCCTCCTAGTGTCTTTCGGCGTCTTACTCGCAGCGCGCGGGTGGAATGGCCAGGTCAGATTACGACCAGCGCGCCGCCGGCGGTGGCGTCACGACGGCCAAAAGCCCCAAACTCTGCCGAACCATCAGGGCTGATGGTCAGCTCGTCGACGGCCGGACCACCATCACGGGGCAGGTCGCATGGGCGATCACCGCCTGGCTGGTCGATCCGAGCAGCAACCCGGTCAACCCACCCCGACCCCGGCTACCGACCACGATCGACTGTGGTTGCAGTTGCAGCGGAGCGTGTCCGGCGTATCCGAGCAGGCAATCCGCCGCCCGGCCCCGGAAAACCTGCTCGTCGACCTGCACGTCGGGATACTTGTCGCACCACCCGGCGAGCTGCTCGGAAAGCACTGCGCGCTCCTCCTGTGACGCCGAACCGTCGAAGGTGATGGGGCGGCTTCCGAAACCCTGCCTGGCCCAACCATCGAAGGCCATCAGTGCCACCAGGTTCACCCCACGGACGGCGGCCTCGTCGAAGGCAAACGCGACGGCGGCCTCACTGTGCGCGGAACCGTCGACACCGACGAGGACAGGGCCGCCCCGCTTGTCCTGATCGAAGGGAATCACGGCCACCGGGGAGCGACCATGCGCCGCGACGTGCAACGCCACCGATCCGAGGAGCACCTCATGGACACGGCCACCGCCGAGGACGCCGACCACCGTCAACGCAACACCTTCGCTGGCCCGCACCAGGGCCATTCTCGGATCGCACCGGGAGAACGCCGTCGTGACCTGCAGACCCGGCTGCTCATCGCTGATCATGCTCGCGACTCGGTCCAGTAGGTCCCGGCCCTGGGATTCCATGTCCTCCACGAATCCCAACGGGTAGCCAAACGCTGGGAACCCGACCACAGGGAGGTAGGCCGAATACACCAACTGCAAACTGCAGTGACGCCGGGTCGCCTCTGCGGCTGCCCACCGGGCGGCAGCAAGCGACTCCGGTGAACCATTGACACCTGCTACGACCATGGGCCGCGTGAAACGGGTCATCATTCGCTCCTGACGTCTGGGACTGGACTGGGAAGAGAGCACTATCGGTGCCGGGCAGTCACCACCAGGACGCATCACGGACCTGATCCTTCGTTCGGTGCAGCCGGGATGGGCCTCGATGGAGGGCCGCTCTCCCGTCAGACCTCAACCGGTAATGGCTCCAAGTCGTCGTCAGCCAGAGAATGGCGATGCAGGAGATGAGAACGGCGAGTACCCAGGGACTCTCGCTTCCCATCACGATCAGCGCCAGGACGACCGCTGCTGCACTCAGGACGGTTCCTGCACGCATCACAGGGCCAGGAGGGTACCAACCCCCGATGATGCACGCGGCGAAGCCCAGCCCGAGGCTCAGCGCTGCCATGTCCCCGTTGTCCACGGCAAACGGCAGCCCACCACCGATCAGAAAGACGGCGTAGGTGGCGATCAGCATCATGATCAAGATCGAGGCGACCAGGTCCCGCCACGACATTCGCTGTCCCACTGCGGATCACCTCCACACGCGCTGGGCCCGCTGCCCGAAATGGAATCACCGAAGTCCAGCCTGACGCGTTCAACCACCATCTGCCAGGGTCCAAAGTCCTACCGTCAGGCGGTCCGGCGCTGACGGCCCGATATCTTTATTCCGCCCGTGTTGGTTCACATCACCGACCGTTTCCGGGCGCTGCCCGCTGACGGCGTCGCTACTGCGCGAGGGCGCAATTGGATCGGCCTCGCGGCAACGCATCGAGTATCTTGACCGTGCCTCACTTGAATTTCCGGGGGGTAGCCGCCGCGGACTATGGTTCGGACCGCACACAGGCTGGGAGCAATTCGGGCACCCGTTGAGTCAGGTCATTCCGCGACCTTGCGGAATTCGTCGGTCCGCCCCGTACTGGTCGGCGTCACTACGAGCCGCCTGTTGATCATGATGCTGATGCCGAACAGCGCGCCACCGGCCAGCAGCAACCACCCCGCGACGACGTACTGGGCGACAATCCCTGCCGGACATCGGGGTCACCCAGATACAGGCAGGTGATCATGCCGATGATCGGCAATGCCGTCGGCGCACGAAAGTAGTCGTGCTGTGGTCGATCACGACGCAGCACCACCACCACCGCCAGATTGACCACTGTGAACACGCCGAGCAGTAACAAGAGCGGTGGTGCCACCCAGGGTACGCACCGCGTCGGCGCTGGCGAAGGACACCAGAAAAACTAGTCCCAATGCCAACAGTGTGGTGAAAAGTATTGCCATCCAAGGGGTTCGACGAACTTCCCCCACTCGACCCAGGATGGGCGGGACGACACGTTGTCGCGCCATCCCGTAGACAAGCCTGCTGGCCATCAGCTTGTTGATCAGCGCCGAGTTCGCTACCGCGAACATCGAGATGAACGGCATGATGGTGCCGATCGGCAGCCCCGGAGGCACCCGTTCCTGGTCACCGCGGTCGCGAAGTTCATTACGGCGTGGCGGCCGCGACGGTGGGAACGCCCCTCGCAGCAGCAATGAGAGCACGTGTTTCGCGGGTCGCCCAGATAGGGGACCAAAGGCCCACCACCTCGGGACCTCCGCAAGCATCACCCCCGTCACCGTCCGCCTACATTCCACTCAGACATCACAGACAATTGGAGGCCGACATGCATGCTCGGGACATCATGACCAAGACCGTCGTGAGCGTGAAGCCCACCGTCGCGATCCAGCTGGCGGCTCACACACTGACCCAGCGTGGTTTCACCGCCTTGCCGGTGGTGAACGAGGCGGGTGATCTGGTCGGCATCGTCACCGAGGCAGACCTGATCCGTGACCGTTTCCCGGCAGATCCTTCGACACCATCGGGTCTTACGGTCGGGGACGTGATGACCAGCCCCGTCGTGGGAATCGATCACGATGCGGATGTCACGGTCATCGCCCGGGCCATGCTCACCGCACAACGCCGGTGCCTGCCGATCGTTGATGGCTCCACACTGGTGGGAATCGTCACCCGGCGAGACATCGTGCGGTCACTGGCCAGGCCGGACGCCGATATCGCGGTTGAAGTTCGCCGCCGGCTGCAGGTGCTCGGGGGGCAGTCCCGCTGGTCGATCCAGGTCAGCAACGGCGACGTGGTCGTGACCGATCAGTTTCATCACGCCTCCGACCGGGCCGTGGCCCAGGTGCTCGCCGAATCAGTCATCGGTGTGATTCGGGCAACCGTCACCTCATCTGAGGCGCCGGTCGAAACGCACTGAAGCGAAGTGATTGAACAGGTCGGGTGTGCATCCGGCCTCGACATCGCGAGAATTGAAGTGCCCGAGGGTGAGTAGGGTGCCGTCCGGTGGACCGGGAAAGCGCTGATCCCCTTACAGGCCCTGACTGGTCGTGGCGGATCGGACGACGACCACCGGCCATCGGGAATGCGTGATCAAGGTGTGTCCGGTCGACCCGAGGATCAAACCCGACAATCCCCCCCGCCCGCGGCTACCGACGACGATCAACTGTGGCTGCTGTGCTGCTCGTTCCGCATAACCGATCAAACCCTCAGCCGGTCGGCCCTGATGCACCACATGTCGGCATACCACGTCCGGGAACTTCTCAATCCACGGTGCGCACCGGTCGGCGAGCAGGGCGTTCACTTCGCTGCTGGCGCCGGCCATCCCCGAAATGGCCGGGCGCCGGGCGGTGGGCTGGTGTCCCAGCCCATCCCAGCCGAGAAGTGCAACCACTTCTGTCCCCCGCTCGGCTGCCTGGTCAAAGGCGAATCCCAGCGCTGCGTCAGACGTCTTCGAGCCGTCGACGCCGACCAGGATTGGCCCATCGGTGCGGTGCGCGGCTTCCGGCACCACAGCGACGGGTGAATGGCCGTGGGCCGCGACATGAAACGCCACCGACCCGAGCAGGACCTCGGCCAGCCTTCCTTTGCCCCGAGAACCGACGACGGTGAGCCGCGCCTGCGCCGACTGTTTGACCAGTGCCAGCCGGGCGTCGGATTCGGTCAGTATTCTTTGGAGCGGCAGATCGGGGTATCGCTCCGTCACCTCGGACGCAACCCGGTCCAACGCGTGATTGCCGGCAGCTCGAATGGCATCGGCGAACTCGGGCGGGTACTCGTATTCCGGGTGACCCACGATGGGGATCTGGAAGGCGAACAGCAATTCCAGGCTGCTTCCGGGTCTGAGTGCTGTCTCGTCGGCCGCCCACAGCGCCGCCGCGTCAGCGGCCGACGACCCGTCGACACCGACCACAACGTCTGCGTTTCGATCCATGCTCACGACGACTCCTCGCCTGGTGGGTGAACAACCCGCGTACTCACCTGCAACAGCGGGTCGGCGGGGGCGGGAGGGGAACCAAGGCGGCTGTGAGTGGCTGGCTCTACCCGCCTGTGGCCGCTGTCATCCGATTGCCCGAACCGCGGCCTTGACCGCAGCGTCTGCGGCGTCGGCGGTGCCGATCTGGGTGAGCCGGTTACCCAGGTCGATCAACGCACGACCGGCCGCAAGCTCGGTATCGATCTCCGGGACGGCCCGGCCGTCCGGGTACTGCCCGGCATGACCCTCTCCGTGCAGGGTGGTGACCCCGGTATCCAGGACAACCTGCGCTGTGGAGCCGTTGTCGTGTTCGAACAGGAACAGCTTGATCTTCCATTCCGCGGTGTGCTCCATCGGATCCTCCTTGGATGCGAATTAATTGGGGACTTGGTGATGTGGATCAGAAGGGGTCCGGGGTTTGGTGCCGGGCCTGGACCTGCACGACACCCGGTACCGCCGCGGCGAGCCGGCTCGCCTGTGCACGTTCCCTGGTGTCGGTGCCGAAATCTTCGATGTCGGCCACCCCGGCGTGGACCGACACCTGCCACCGGTCGGGGTTGTCCAGCGCCGCCAGCTGGCGGGTGACCTTGTCGGCGAGATCCTGATCGTTGTCGGCGATGGCGGCACGCAGCACATCCCGGCGGGTCAGGATGCCGACAATCCCGTGGCCGTCGACGATCGGCAGACTGCGGATCCGTTCATCGACCATCATCTGCGCGGCATCGGCGACGTCGGCACCGGCGGTCAACGACTCCACCGGGCTGGTCATCACCTGCTCCACGGTCAGCGTCTGTGCGGTGACCTCATCCGCCCGCCGCGACCGGGGATGGAGCCGCGGGTCCGGCGCGACCCGGTTCCGGATCAGGTCGGCCTCGGTGACGATCCCCACCAGCCGGTCATCACCGTCGAGAACCGGTAACGCCGTGAAACTGTGGGTGATCATCACCCGAGCAGCGTCTGCGATGCTGGTCGATGTGGACACCGTCACCACGGGGCGGGACATCATCTCTCGAACTCGCATGCTGCACTCCATTCCGTCCGCGGCTGACCGATGATCCGCACTGACCGATCACAACAGGTACCTGTCCGCGATGCCGTCGAGTACCTGTGAACAGCATGGTGACCGCGGGGCACGTGCAACACGGTCCAAAGTCCCGAACTACCCCGCCGAGCCACCGGACACGAGGAGGGGGCGGGCTGTGCCGATGAAGGGTCTTTCGACCCTTCGACCGGGCGTTCGTCGGCGTTACCGTGCGAGAAAGGGGCAACCACGTCGGCGTCATCACCGGAAGATCAGGAGCAGCACCGTGAATCACCATCAGGAGCAACGAATCGTCGTCGGGATCGACGGATCACCGGAGAGCCTTGCCGCGCTCCGCTGGGCGCTGCGAGAGGCCGTGGCGACGAGCTGCTCGGTCGAGGTCGTCCACTGTTGGCTACCGCACACCATCACCGATGTCGTCTTCGGATCGGCCGAGGAGCTTCACCGCGGATCCATCTGCATGCTGCAGAACGAAATTCAGGCTGCGCTCGCCGAGACGCCCGAAGCCCCCGAGGTCCGGCAGACCAGTGAGCACGGTCGGGCGGTTCCGGTGTTGCTCGACCGAGCAACCGGTGCCCGACTTCTTGTCCTGGGCTCGCACGGACACACCGGAGTACACCGAACCGGGCTCGGCCACGTGGTCGCCGCCTGTCTGAGACACGCGACCTGCCCCGTTGTCGTGGTCGACCACGCCGCGACGGTGTTGGAGCACACCGGTCGGGCCGTCGCCGGTTCCTGGCCGAGATAGCCCCTGATTCACAACGAGACCCGGCTCCCTTCAGCTCCCTGCACGGGCGCCGTGACACCACCCAATTCACCGGCAATCGAGCACCGCAACTGCAGTTGACACTGATCATGGCCGCCCGGGTGGTCCACCATCCGGATTTCGATCCGCCGGCGCCAGCAGATGATCACTGGACGCCGTTCCGACAATCCGCCGATCGCAACCCCCATGATCCGCTCAGCCCGTCCGGCGATTCGGTCACCGACCGGCATGCTGCTCCGCACGCGTGGTGGCACTGGCCCCCGGAGGCCTTCAGCACCTCCCAATGACCAACAGCACCTAGGGCTAGCGGGATTTCAGGGGTCGTCGCCGAGCAACGTCATCCGGTCATAACTCCGACAATTGCTCACCAACCTTGGGACACGCAGGGCTGTGCCGACAAAGATCCTATTCGGTGCGCGATCGGGATGGTGATCAACCTGATATGGCCGTCCACAACAGTTCTCGGCAACAACTCCGGTGCCAAGGGCGTGGGAAGGTAATGGGTTGGCTCATGGGGGCGCCTGTCGCCCACAACGGTGGTCCATCAGTTCCGAGATCGCCTTGGTCATTGATCATCGACTCACGAATCGATGATGGGCCCGACACGATGCCCGGTTCGTTTCGTTGAGGCTCTTGCGCGAGGACACTCTCTTTGATCTCTAGACCGATGAGGTCAACGGATCAAAGATGAAAATCTAATGACCATGACAACCGACTGGGTGTTGTGCCCCGGCGGCTGTCATGGTCGTTGCGTATAACGGCTACTTCAGCCAAGCCGAGCCCCCGGTCACCCTGGCCCACCACGATCCAACGCCGAAGTACTCGCCGGCGCCAATGACGGCAAGCACGATCATCGACAGTGCATAGATGACGTGGTAGTCCATGAATGGATGCGTCGAGCCGGAAGCCTCTCCGGTTGAGGTGAACTGGGCCAGCGGCCACTCGGCAGCCCACATCAACGCCATCATCAACGTGCCGGCGATGGCCGACAGGCGTAGGCCGACCCCGAGGATCAGCGATACCCCGATCGCCAGCAGCCCGATCATGAACAGTGTATCCGCCCACCAGGTACCGGCGATGCTGTGGAACAGCGCTTCGAATGGTCCAACAGCCACGTGACTGAGGAATCCGTTCGTCGGTGATCCCCCGGAGATCCAAGACCGGGCTGACGGTGTCGAGTAGCCCAGGCCGAACGTCTTGTCCAGGAACGCCCACACGAAGACCAGGCCCAGAGAAATTCGCAGTGCTGCAATGGCAATCGCGCCGAGAGTGCTGACATCCGGACGAAGCACTGATGTTTCGTGTTGGCCGTTGGCGACTTTGATGGTGTTGTGCGTCATGACTCTCTCCCTCAGTGGATTGATCGCCGGAAATATCTGGCTGCTTGATCATTTCTCCGCGGCTGGTTCCTCCACACGGGCCGAAAGTCCCGATTGGTCACACGGTGAGGGACTCGGCGGCCACACAAGACAGAAGTCGTGCCTGCCGCTGACCCGCAACCACGATCTGCCAGGTGTGGTCGGGTCGGCGCTGACAGAATGATCGGATTTCTACCTCGCGGGGTGGACGACTTCCCGGCCGGTCAACGAGTAGGCCCTGATCCGTACCCAGTTCGTGCGCTCGGCAAGATCGGCCCACGGCATGACACCGAACGTCGCCAGCCGCGTTACTTCTGCCTGATCGTCGACCACCGACGCAACCCCACGGATGACGACGCTCCAACCCGCGCGGCGATCCACATCGAAGGCGTCCACCTCGAAGGCCACCGGCTCGTCGTTCTCCGCGGCCGTCAGCTTGCTTCCCGGTGCGGTTCGAAAGACGACGGCGTCACCATCCAATCCATGGTTGACGGGCAGAATGACCGGCTCACCATTCTCGACAAATGCAACTCGACCCACTCTGGCGGTACGAATCCGCCGTAAACATTCTTCCCGGGAAAGAACCCCGAGACCGGAGTGGTCCAATGACAGCGGCGTCGCCATGATCTGTCCTCTCGACGATTCCTTTGCAGCGAATGTCTCACAGCCTGCGGCTCGCACCATCACGCGCACAGGGTCAAAGGTCCCGTAGTCACTGCTCTTGACGCGGGTTCAAAGTCGGTGACCGTGCCCGTACGGGCTGGTTTGGCTGTCAAGCGCGGGGTGGAGCCCATAGCCCGGTCGGGCGTCGCAGGCCGATTTCTCTGTGTCTTACGTTCATCGCAGCCAAACGACGGCAGGATGATCGTCGTGCTGGGTGTTCGTCATTGGCGCGGCATGAGTCGCCACCACCACAGCACCACGTACGGCTGTCCGTGATGACAAATCCTGTTTTTCAATTCGCCCGGCCACCGGCGGGTCGCGGGTTCCCTCGGTGCGCCGCCCATGCCAAAAGCACCACGACCACGCCCGCGGTCAACATGACGGGCTGAAGGACGAAGAACCGTTGCATGATCACCCATTGGGCCACGATCCACCCGATCTGGGCGGCGCCCGCCAGCAGCGATGCACCGTAGGCCCACGGGAGCCGAAACAGTTCTGCGACCACGGCAACCAGCATCGGCACAGCCACCACCAGCAACAGGAAGATCCCCGGCAATAACCAGGAATCAAACGGTGTGCCGACCAGCCAATCATCAGAAATGTGGATCGCATTACCCGCGATCAAACCGACGCCGCCATACACGGCCCCGGCGGCGACAACACCCTCCACCGCCACCAGCGCCCACCGAGCCACCCGCATTGGCCATTGAGCCGATATCGAGGTCTCACCGGAAACGATCATGCCAACCACCTCCGACGATTCAGTCTGGTGATTCGCTACGCGGACCTGCAGTGTCCGACGGTCCCTTCGAAAGGGACCATCGACCCGTGTGCCGAGCCCGGTCACCTGTCACAGTGAGGTCTATGGCACAAAACCACCGGCGGTGGAGCGAGCTCCGTCCGCGAACCCGCGCCCTGATCGCCGTCGGCGCTGCCCTGCAAATAGGGCTTCTTGCCGCCGCGCAGGCCGACATCCGCCGGCGTCGCCCGGACCAGCTGAACGGCCCGCGATGGGCATGGGCGGCGGTGGCCTTCGTCAACTTCGTTGGCCCGGTCGCGTACTTCCTGTTCGGCCGCCGACCAACGCCACCAGCCTGAGCCCGGTGGCGAGCACCACGCCCACCGTCGGGTTGCATGAGGACACCGATTCCGTTGTCAACGCACTTGTTTCGCGTGCCCGCGTCGTTACTGGGATGAACATCGCCTCTGCGGCGGTCCGTGATGCCGATGGCCTGTTCCCGATGACCGTCTACAGCGGGATTCGCTCCGACGCGTTCCGCAATCTGCGGATCAGGTCGGGAGCGGGATTGGGCGGACTGGTACTGCGCAGTGGTGAACCGGTTCGGCTCGCCGACTACCACCGGTCGGACCTGATCACACCGGACTACCGGGAAGCTGTCGACGTCGAAGGAATCCACGGCATCGTCTGTGTGCCCGTTGTCGGCCCTGACGGCGTGGCTGCGCTGCTCTACGCGGCCGTCCGGACCAACTCTAATCCGGGCGACATCGCGGTCATCAAACTGGAGGGACTTGCCGCCGAGGCCGGGACCGCCCTGCACCATCTGGCACAAAGAGCCAGCCAGGTGGAGTTGGCGGCGTTGCGGCAGCGTCAGGAAATCGCCGGCAGGTTGCACGATTCTCTTGCCCAAACGCTGTTCTCGGTCGGGATGCTGGCCCGCCGTTCCCGTGGCGGCAGCGATCCAGACGCGTTGGCGAACAGCCTGGCCGAGATCGAGAGCGTCGCCGGAGCTGCCCGTTCGGAACTTCGTTCCACCCTGGCCGACCTGTGCCGGGTCCCGGACGGCCGTGGCCTCGATCTGGCACTGGTCGCCGAGGGCAGAGCTTTCACCGCCGCAAGCGGTATCCCCGTCTGGTGGAGCCACCGCGGAACCCCGCGCGGACTGGCACCCGAGGTCACGGAGCTCGTCATCACCGGCCTCCGTGAGGGCCTCCGCAACGCCGTCAAACATGCCGACGCCGAGCAGCTGATGGCCACGCTGCGCTGGAGTGGACAGGACGTGGCGCTCATCCTGCAGATGCAATGGGGCGAGCACGCCGACCGTCCGGCCGCTGCTATCGCCGCGCACAACGATCGCGGTGTCCCCTGGGCACCTGGCTCCGGTTTGGGCATGATCGCCGACCGCGCCGCCGGGCTCGGCGGGTTGCTGGAACTGACCATCAACCCCGGCCGCGACGGACTCGTCATCCAACGGCTGACCCTCCCGGCACCGGGTTACGACTCGTGACCGTCCCGGTGAAGGTGCTGGTGGTCGACGATCACCCGCTGGCTCGCCGGGGCGTGGCCTCACTTCTGGCGGAGGCCTTTCCATCACTCGAGCTTCGTGAGGCCGGTACGACATCGGAAGCGATCACGACCGCCGCCGGGTTCCAACCGAACCTGGTGGTGCTCGACCTCCGGATGCCTGATCCGCCCGGTCCGGGCGCGACCTGCGCCGCCCTCAAGCAACGCAACAGGCACGGTTACATCGTCATCCTGACAGCATTCGCCGAAATGAGTTTGATCCGGCAATGCCTGAGCGCCGGCGCAGACGGGGTGCTGCTCAAGGACGCCGAGCCGGACGATCTGGTTCGACGACTCCGCCATCTGGCCGCCGGGACCCGAGAGATCGACCCGCGAGTGGCCCAGTCGTTGGCCGTGGACATGATGAGCGCGTTGCGGGGCGAGAAGCAGCAGGTCATATTGTCTCCCCGCGAGCGAGAGGTTCTCGACCTGCTGGCCGAGGGTTGCTCCAACAAGCAGATCGCCGGCCGGTTGTTCGTCGCGGAAACAACGGTGAAGGGGTATGTCGCCAGTCTTCTCGACAAGTTGGGCGTCGATTCGCGGCTCCAGGCGGTGGTGCGGGCGGCCCAGCGAGGCCTGATCTGAAGCCAGATCCAAAGAGTCCTGCCTGGCAGCGGCCCGGCGCCCGTGGGATGCGCCGGGCCGTTGCCATGATTCAGGAGCGGAACAGCGGCGGGTTGGGCAGAATCGGCCGGCCGAACGTCGAGGCGCCAACCGCAGCCAGGCACAGATACCAGGCCAGGCCAGCGGCGATGAGGCCGCCGATTCCGCCAACAGTGGTGAAACCGGAGCCGAGGCCGAAGGCCCCGAACGCCAGCAACACGAACACGACAGCAACGACAGCAAATAGCGTGGCCAATACCGCCGTCGTCCGCAGAGCGGCAATCAGCATCAGCCCGGTGAAGATTGCCCAGGAGATGAGGTACCAGCCGGCGGCGACACCGTGGTGCTCAGCCGGAATACCACCCGCATAGAAGGTGAGATAGGCCCAGAACGAGAGCCAAAAGGCGCCGTAGGCGGAAAACACGGTGGCACCGAAAACGTTGCCCTTACGGAACTCCCACATCCCAGCCAGCAGTTGGGCAATTCCGCCGAAGGCGAGCGCCACACCCAACATGACTGGCTCTGCGTCCTTCGGCATGATGCCGGCGTTGACCAGACTGAGCAGGAACGTGGTCAGGGCGAAGGCGGCAAGGCCGAGCGGGGCAGGGTCGGCGATCATGGCGGTCTGGGCCGAAGCCGTCTCCCTCGCCTGGGCGACTCGACCGGCGGTTGGGTCGTTCAGATCGGCAAACAGTTCTTCGTTGCGGACGAGAGATGGATTCGTCACTGGAACGGACATCGTTGGTGCTCCTTCTGGTCGGTGCAGCTGGTGTGTGCGTGGGTGGGGCCGATCGGCGCGGATAACGGGTTTGTCAGCGGAAGGCGTTCATCCCCGTGATGGCGCGACCGACGATGAGCGACTGGATGGAGTCAGTGCCCTCATAGGTGTAGACCGCCTCGATGTCGGCGTGATGCCGTGCGACGTGATGATCCAGCAGAATCCCGTTGCCACCCAGGATGTCCCGGGCCATGGCGCAGACCCGACGGGCAGCGTCACCGGTGTTCAGTTTCGCCAACGCCGCGTGCTCGATCGACACCCGTCCTTGCGACTGCAGCTGCGACATCCTGGTGCAGATCAGCTGCATCCCGGTGATGTCGCTGAGCATGTGCGAGAGCTTGTCCTGGATCAGCTGGAAGCGGGCCAATGGCCGGCCGAACTGCTCGCGTCGCAGTGAATAGGTCAGCGCGGCCTCGTACGCGGCGATAGCATGTCCGAGCGCTTCCCAGGCGACGGTCTGCCGGGACTTGGCGAGCACGAGGTTGGTGTCATCCCAACTGTTCGCCTTGACCAGTCTGGCCCCAGCCGGGACCCGTACCCCTTGGAGTTTGATCTGCGCCTGCCAGACCCCTCGGTTCGCGGCCTTCCCGACGATCTTGCGGGCGTGGTAGCCGGGAACCGGGTGATCAGCACCATCGGGATGCTCGACCACAAAGGCGCCAACGTTGCCGTCGTCGTCGCGCGCCCAGACCACGACAATGCCGGCAACCGTTCCGTTGCCGATCCATCGCTTCTCACCATCCAACACCCATTCATCACCGTCGCGGTGCGCCCTGGTTTCCAGGGCGACGACGTCGGAACCGTGCCTGGGTTCGGTCAACGCGAAGGCACCAAGAACGTTGCAGGCGGCCATCCGCGGTAGGAAGCGCGCTCGTTGTTCCGCCGAACCGAGCATCCCGATGGTCGTCATCGCCAAGCCGGAATGCACCGCGTTGAGGGTTGCAACGCTGCCGTCCCCCCTTGCCAGCTCGGCCGCGATCATCCCCTCGGCCAGAAACGACAGCCCCGGGCAACCATCACCGACCAGAGAGCCGCCGGCGATGCCCAGCGCGCCGTAGCCCTGAACCAGTTCGACCGGGAAACGGGCGGCCTCCCAGTAGTCCGCTGCGATCGGCGAGACCTCGGTGTCCACCCATTCCCGGACCCGGTCGCGGATGGCGAGTTCAGACTCCGACAACAGTTCGTCAAGACTGTAGAAGTCCGTGGCCCTGCTCGATGCCAGATCATCCCCCGTCGGGAACTCAATCCCGGACTGCTCGACATCTTCGTCTGTGTCACTTGTTTCGATGGTGGTGGTCATCCTTGGATCCTGCTGTCATGGCCAACCCATTCAGGGGTGCGCAGCAGGTCCTTGCGGACCTTGCCGGTAGAGGTCCGAGGGAGCTGGCCGACGAAGTCGACCGATTTGGGTGCCTTGAACTTCGCGATGTGTTCCTTGACATGCACGATCAACTCGGCCTGAGAGGTCGACTGACCAGCTGACAACACGACGAACGCCTTGGGTCGTTCACCCCAACGCTCGTCTGGCACGGCGATGACGGCCACGTCGGCCACCGCGGGGTGTGACGACAAGGCATGCTCGACCTCCACGGTGGAGATGTTCTCGCCGCCGGAGATGACGATGTCCTTCGCCCGATCGAGCAACTGGATGTAGCCATCGGGGTGGCGCACACCGAGGTCGCCGGAATGAAACCAGCCGCCCTTGAAGGCCTCTGCGGTGGCATCCGGGTCCCTGAAGTACTCCTTCATCACCGTGTTGCCACGCATCACGATCTCGCCCATGGTGACCCCGTCGGCCGGGACGTCCACCAGGTCCTCGGAATGGCCGTAGGTGGCAACTACTCTCGCTTCGTCGGCAGTGATCATCCCGACCCCTTGGCGGGACATCAGCTTCGAACGCTCCGCCACGGCGAGGTCGCGCCAGGAATCCTGCGGTTCGCAAACCGTGTAGGGACCATAGGTTTCTGTCAGTCCGTAGACATGCACGACTGTGACGTTGAGATCGGCGAAGGTGGCGATGATCGAAGGGCTGGGCGGCGCACCCGCCGTGGTGACGGTCAACGCCTGGCGCAGCGGATGCGCCATAGTTGATTCCTTCATCATGGACAACACCGTCGGCGCACCGGCCATGTGAGAGACCCCGGCATGGTCGATGAGCCGCCAGATGTTGTCTGCATCCACCGCGCGCAAGCACACGTGGGTACCGGCGACAGCGGTCAGCGCCCAGGTCGTGCACCAACCGTTGCAATGGAACATGGGCAACGTCCACAGGTAGGTGGACGCGTCGACGAGGCCCTGATGAAGGACCTCGCCGAGTGAGTTCAGATAGGCACCCCGATGGGTGTAGACAACGCCCTTCGGTGTGCCGGTGGTTCCCGAGGTGTAATTCAGACTGATGGCCTGGCCTTCGTCATCGACCGTCAATGGGACGATCTCATCGCTGCCGGCGGCTAACAGATCGTAATAGCCGGTGGTCAAAGCCAGTTCGACAGCGGAACCAGTCTCGTCCGGCAACGTCACAATCTCCCGCAAACTGGCTACCGCGCGGAGCTTCTCGCGTGCTGGCTCGAGCAGCGGTGCATCTGCCAACAGGATCTCGGCGCCTGAATGCTCGATGATCTGAGCGATCTCTTCCGGTGAAAGCCGGGTGTTCAGCGGGACGAGCACACCACCAGCGAGCGGCACCGCGAAATGACCCATCAGCATCTCTGCACAATTCGGTGCAAGGTAGGCAACACGGTCACCCTGCCGCAATCCACGGGCCAGCAACGCGGTCGCCAGCCGGTTGACCTCCACGGCCATTGCCGCATAGGTAAAGGTTCTGCTGCCATCGATGATGGCTGTGCGGTTCGGATGTACCGAAGCCGCGCGCTGGAGAAAACGCAAGGGCGTGAGCGGATTTTCCATGGGATGCTCCCGATTCTCCGGCTCCTTCGTTGGCGCCGTGAGACAAGGAGAACGCGACTCAGTGCCAATAGCCAGACGCTGCGTGCTTCAGCCTCCTTCAGGAGGGTTTCATCACCTCCTTTAGAACTGATCCGGCCATGGTGGCGCCATCTGAACCCTCGACTGCAGCCGCCGTTCGTGTCGTGGAAAGAGCAGTGGGCGTCATCGTCGGTGCGCCAAGTCGCACAAGCGGCCTGGCCGCCCAATCTATCGATGAGACGTTGGAGCCCCCGGGGTGGATGACCCTCGGGGTCCCCGACGATGGACCTGACGACGGGACCATCGACCCTGGCAGCGGCCCGGAAGATCAGAACACCCTTGACATGCGGGATCAACCAAAGGTCCTGGCCAGCGAGATCGACTCGGCACATGAAAGGGGTTGTGATGATGGGATACGGATACAGCGGCGGTGCCTGGATGTGGGTTCTCGGCTGCCTGATAACGGTCATGCTCATCGTTCTCGTCGGCCTGGCCGGATGGGCATTCGCCACCGCCATGCGATCACAACGCAACGAGCCAGTCGCTCAGCCCTCTACACCGCCGACCGGTGAACGCGACCGGTCCCGGCAGGTTCTGGACGAGCGGTACGCACGCGGCGAGATGACCACCGACGAGTACAACGAGCGAAGGCAAACGCTCGCGAAGTGATGCATCCCATTGCCGACCGGACCGACCAATCAGGTCGACCGGAAGCGGATGATCTGGACATGGTCATATACGACGAGATCGATCGCGGTGCGATCGTCCGAGAGATGGACGACGCGAGGGCTTCGTTGCGGCGCCTGTTGTCCATGGCGTACACCACCACGCTGGCCCGCCGCAGCGTTGGGACCAGGTGGACGAACGAACAGTTGTTGTTCCACATGGTGTTCGTTTACATGGTCGTGCGTGCCTTGGGGGCCGGGCATGGTGCTGGCCACCGCGGCCGTGAACAACATCCGTCCGACGCCCCGTTCCACCATCGCCGGAAGCAGCCGCTTCGACAGATGCACCGTCGAGACCACGTGGAGCTGCAGCAGTCGCAAATCGTAGGCCTCTGCAATGTCGACGAACCGGCCACCATTCCTGGAGCCCGGGCACGACGACTCCTCCTGGTGGGATTGGCGATCACCACCACTATGCCCACTCGACGATGGCGCCAACCAGCCGACGTTCGACATCCATGCCCAAAGGGCAGTCGAAGACCATCAGTGAGACCCGTAGGAAACCTGAATCCAGCGAGATTCCGGCCGTTGGCACGGACCTGCGATCCGGTGCGGTGCGGTTGGCGCGCGAACCGCCGAAGGGGTTACCGGCGCACCGAACGTCGTTTGCCGATCTGGATCCAGATCAGCAAGACGATGACTGCACCGATGAACGACCCGATGATGCCCGCAGGTTGCAGGAAGCCGTCCTGCCCGTCTTTGTGGAAGAGCAGGTAGCCCAGGAACCCGCCGACGAAGGACCCGATGACACCCAACACGATGGTCGCCAGGATGGACATGTCCTGCCGGCCGGGAACGACCAGACGGGCGAGGGCGCCGGCGATCAGGCCGATGATGATGATGCTGACAATCAGACCAAGCATGATGATTTTCCTCTTTCCTGCGGAACCGGACCGGGTGGTCCAGTCATCCGACAGGTAAGGGGTTCCTGATAGCGGCACGCCTCAAACCTCACGGAGGAGTGACATGGCCTACGAAACCCAGTCAGTTCGTTGACGTTTCCTTTTGCGAAATTAACGATCAGTGGTTCAGGTCCGCCCGCGGTCGAAGCGCGGAGCTCGGATCCAGGATGATCCCGACGAATCCGTTCACACGCCAGAGTCTGGCTATCCGCTCTGGCTGCTCTGGACCGTTGAGGTGTCAAGTTTGAGGATGCCGCCGTCTTGGACGAGTCGGTAGGTAGTGCGTTCCACCGACACTCTCCCGTCGTCGAAGTAGTAGGTCAGAGTGGCTTCTGCCTGGTCCGGTGGGATGCCGGTGATATCAGTGGCTGTGACGAGGCGGACGCCATCCCAGAAGGCCTGGTAGTAGGCCCGGTCTTGGGCGATCGAGGTCTGAAAATTGGGTGTCAGCCGTGACCAGCCCTCCTCGGTGTCAGTCGGCATCAGCGCGTAATAGTCGGTCACCGCGGCAGCGAGGTCGGCCGCCGTCGGCGGCGAGGAGGGGGGAACCTGGGGTTCGGCCACCACTGGGGTGGTGGGTTCGGCAGATGCTTGTTCCGGGGCGATGGCCCCGGGCGTCGCCGGTTGCGGGGTCGCCGTGGATGGCTCGTTCGCCGTGGTTGATTCTCTTGGTGAAGCGGCCAGTGTCGATGTCGTGACGGAGGGCAGCGGTCCTGAGCTCACATCGGCGTTGCCGGACGGGGCCGTCCCGGCGGCCGATGTCACGCGTGCGGTTGGAGGTCGATCGGACGACGTTGTGAGTTGGGTGGTGGTGGCACCTGCATCAGGTGGGGTGTTTTCCCGAAGTATCAGAAGGCCGGTCAGCGTGATGAGCCCCACGATGATCATGACGCTGGCGACCAGAACGGTGCCAGTTGGTCGCCGGCGTCCATCCGGTCTGGTGGAGGCCACGCGGGGTCCACTGCTTGCAGTTGGTGCGACAGCAAGGTGCTGTCTCCCGCCGACCGGTTCACGCAGTGTTTGCGCGGAAATAGCTGCTGTGGGGGGCACATCCTGCAGGGTCCGTATCTCGAGGGGTCGCCCCGCGAGGGCTTGGGCCACTTCGAGCATCGGCGGCCGGGCGGCCGGCTCAGGCGCCAGCATGCGGAGCAGCAGGGACGTCAGCGGTCCGGAGCGGAGCGGAGGATCAATGCGACCGGAGGCCACCCGGTGCAGCACCGCCATCGGGTTCGGGTCGGTCCCGAACGGGGGCGACCCTTCGAGCGCGGCATACAGGGTCGAGCCCAGGGAGAACACGTCGGCGGGAAATCCGGATTCTCCGCCTCGAGCCACCTCCGGAGCCAGGTAGGCCGGTGTTCCGGACACCATGCCCGTTGCGGTGAGCGTGATATCGCCGACAGCATGGGAGATACCGAAGTCGGTGATCATGGCCGATCCGTCATCGGTGATCAAGACATTGCCGGGTTTGACGTCACGGTGCACGATGCCGACTGCGTGCGCTGCGACCAACGCGGACGCGACGTCGGCCCCTATCCCGGTGGCCACCGTAGGGGGTACAAAACCCTGCTGGTGCAGCAGACCGCTCAGACTCACGGAAGGCACGAATTGCATGATCAAGCAGGGATACCCGGCGTTATCCACGACGTCGAACAAAGTCACTGCGTGCGGGTGGTGTAACCGGGCGGTGATCCGGGCTTCTCGGATGACCCGATTCCTTGCGATCACGACGTCTTGCTCAGCAAGCCCAGGCTGGTTGAGCAGTTGCTTCACCGCAACACGGCGCAACAACAGCTCGTCCCAGCCCTCCCAGACCAGACCCATCCCGCCCACAGCGATCTGGTCCACCAACCGATATCGCCCTGCGATCACCTCTCCCACCGCGGTCATCGACGCCACCGGCCCGGCCGGGCTTTCCCGTGTCCTGCTGGCCCCTGCGCAGCACGGGGATTTCCGACCTCAGACACCGCCGCCCTCCTAGGATCAGCAACACATGACAACACGCATCCATCGCACCAGTACCCAGTTGGACAGCGAACCCACCGGACATCCACCAGCGCGGCAATCTGCACAGGTCCCGGTCGACGGATCGCTTGCTGGGCGGCGTCCATCTCCTTTTGATGGTGGCCATCTATCGCGAGCGACGTGGGGCCAAGGAGTGGGGCTAAGAAGGTGTTGTCTCACGTCGGGCATGGCTGTGGCCAGCCCCAACGACGAGTGCGACGCCGTCGTAGCCAAGTTTTCCGGGGATCGCGGGTTTAACCGGATGATGGTCGAGGAACCACAACAACTGTCCGGACACTGCAGGCTCACAGTTGACCGGGTGTGTGTCGCGGGGTTGCGACCATCCCCATCCCCAGGACGAGTGCGACATCGGTCAGCGGCTGCACCTCAACTCCGCTGGACGGTGACGTCAAGCCGACATCCCTTGACAGACATGCACATCCTGGAATCGGGCATCGCCGCGATCAGGGCCTACGTCATGCAGATCCAACCTGACCTCCACGAACTCAGGACGGCCGGGAAGCAATAATAGATAGTGCAAGTGACCGCCGTTCTGACAACCCTCGAACAGCTGCGGACGGCCGCGACAACCTCTGCAACGGCAATGCCTCCGAGAACACTTCGGCACTGGCTACCCCCATCGCCGCAACCGCAACAATGTCGCCGCTCCCAACCGCTGGCGTGATGGTGTCACCCGTTCCCTTAGGCCACCGTTGCGGGTTGGAAGGGTCGGAGTTCGTCTTCGCCTTCTCGAACCACACCCCACGTGGCCTCCGGAACTTCGTTCCAGGCTCCCTCGAGGTCGCCCAGTGGTTCGGAAACGACCAGCCGAGCCTCGTCGCTCAGGGTCTGCAGGACGGGTACCTCCGGGTGCAACTGGCGCAGGGCCGCCACGTCGGTCGAGTAGAACAACGAACGGGACGTACCAATGCTGGAATAGCGGAATGCCCAGATCGACGATCCGTCGCTGGTCGCGACGGTCATCTGAATGGGATTCTCAATGCCGTGACGATGACCGACGTCCTCCACAAGCCCAACCGCACGCTCGACAGCTCCCGGCGGGTCATCGATCAACCCGAACGTCAGCGCCAGAAAGAAGAGTGTTTCCGAGTCCGTCGAACCCTCGATATCCGGATAGAGCGATGGATCGATGGCGAGTATCAGGTCGCGCTTGACGCGGTGGAAACCGGCGATCGCTCCGTTGTGCATCCACAACCACCGGTCGTACCGGAATGGGTGGCAATTGCTTCGCTGAACTGGAGTGCCGGTTGAAGCCCGGATATGCGCGAAGAGCAGCCGGGTGCGTACCTGACTGGCAAGTTCACGCAGATTCCGGTCATTCCAGGCCGGCTCGATCGCCTTGAAGACAGCTGGTGCCGCCCGATCGCCGTACCAGCCGACGCCGAAACCGTCGCCATTGGTGGTCGTCGCCCCCATCCGGGAGTGCAGGCTTTGATCAATCAGCGAATGGGCGGGCCGAAACAGCAGGTCCTCGGCCAGGATCGGATCACCGGAATACGCCATCCACCGACACATCGGCACTCGCCTCCATAGCCCTCCTGCCCACTTCAGCAGGTTCGACCGACACTCTCAACCCCCGCCCGCCGAGCGGCCCGTGAACCCGGCTGGTGAATTGACCCTCGGATTCTGTGCAGGCTGGGGGTGTTCAGGGTATAGGGAATTCGGGGTTGCCCTCCAGGACGGGTTTGTGGCCTCAGCAGCGGTAGAACGATGGCCAACGGGAGGACTGTCACATGAAGAAGTCCCGCCGGATTGCCCGCTGGCTCCACCGCGGTCGGCACGGCGTCGTTGAATTGGCTCTCCCCCGCCAGGTCACTCCCACACGTGCGCCGTGCGATCCTGCGCAGTCCATGACCGTCCTACTGGTTGCCCCCATGGGGATCGAATCCGCAGTCATGACCGCTGCGATGCTGGATCTCGGCGTTGGCAGGGTTCTTCGAATCACATCGACGGCGACATTGCGACATGTCAATCATGTGCCCGCCCATGGTGACGTCGCTATCGTCCGTCCGACTCAACGATGTGCCGAGGGACGATTGTTGCGGCATTTGAAATGCGCCGGGTGGTCCGAGATCATCATCAACAGGGGCGGCGGAGCCAACGCCGGAGAGCTCCTTGGCCTCACCGTGCCGACCAAGGTCACCCGACCGATGTCGACCATCGATGGCCGGCCCTGATCCGACCAGGTCGTCCCCGGACGAACCGACCGCCTGCCCGGCCAGCGAGACGATCCCACCCAGACGGCCGATGGCCGGCAGCACGCGCTGGTCGTTTTATGCACCGGAACTCAGCAACGCCAACGATCAAATCTGCCATGAAGGACCTTGACTTCATCTCCGATGAAGAATGGCAAGACATCTCCGCCGTGAACGCGCCCCGTTCGGTACACCCGGTCCGCAGTCGATACTCCCTGGGCGGCTCGGCGAATGACATCGGGCGGGCGCCGAACCGGCCAGGTGACCGCCACCGCCGGTGGGATCAGGCGGCAGCATCACGACCCGACTTTGCCCTGCTCAATTCGTGTTCCGGGAGCAACAGTGCCAGGCCGAACCCGACCGCGAACAAGAGCGCGATCCAGCCGAACAACGGCACCAGGGCGTCGGTGTAGGCCAGGGAGACACTGTCCCGGAGGTCGGCGGGCAACGCGCCGGCCACCTCCGGAGTCAGATGCGCGGTGTCCAGCCCTGCCGGCAGTGTTTCCGGCAACCGCCCGGCCAACCTGCTTCCGAAGGCGCCGCCGATGACCGCTGCACCGATCGTGACACCGATCTCCCGGAAAAAGGTCACGGTGGAGGTCGCTGTCCCGACGGATCCCGCCGGGACAGCGTTCTGCACGGCCACCATGGCGACCTGCATGAACATCCCGACGCCCATGCCGAGGACAGTGAGGTACACCGCCAGCAACCAGATGGGAGTGGTGGCTGTCATGGTCGCCAGCAAGAGCATGGCGCCGCCGGCTACGACCGTCCCGACGACGGGGAAGATCTTGTACCGGCCGTAACGACTGATCAGTATGCCGGCCGAGATGTTGGTCAGCATGATCCCGGCGGTGAGTGGCAGCAGCAGCATTCCTGCGGCGGTAGCGCCTGTGGCATAGACCATCTGGGCGTAGGACGGGATGTAGCTGATCACCCCGAACAATCCGGCACCGATGACCAGGCTCAGCCCGATGGCGATCACTACGGTGCGGTTCGCCAACATGGACAACGGGATCAGGGGATCGACCGCACGGCGCTCCACCAAGGCGAACACTGCGGAACCGATGATCGCGACAGCGATCAGTACCACCATGGTGGTGGAGGTCCACGCGTACTCCGTGCCGCCCCAGGCGAAGACCAGCACGATGCACGACGTCGTCACGGTGAGGACGGCGATCCCCCAGATGTCCAGTGGCGTTTCGCGGCGCCGGCGGGGCAGGTGCAGCGCCAGCACGGCGATACCGAGCGCGATGGCACCCAGTGGCAGGTTCAACCAGAAGATCCATCGCCAACTGGCGGCGTCGGTCAGCGCACCACCGATCAAGGGGCTGATGACGGTGGCCAGCCCGAAGACCGAGCCGATCGGACCGAGGAACTTGCCGCGGTCCCGGGGCGGCACCACGTCGGCGACGATCGCCTGCCCGCCGACCAGCAGCCCTGCCCCACCGAGGCCCTGCAGGGCACGGAACCCGATGAGCTGCCACAGGTTCTGCGAGAACCCACACAGCGCACTGCCGATGAGGAACAGGGTGATCGCGGCCACGAACAGCCGTTTGCGGCCGAACACGTCACCGAGCTTGCCGTAGACCGGCATCGCGACCGCCATCGCCAGGGTGTAGGCAATGACCACCCACGACATGTGCTCCAGGCCACCCAGTTCACCGACGATGGTGGGCAATGCCGTAGCCACGATGATCTGGTCCAACGCCGCAAGGAAGGTCACCAACAACAGGCAGACGAAGATCCACCGCAGCTGTCTCGCCGCTGCACGGCCGGCGGCCTGCATGCTCGGAGCGGACGAGCTGGGTCCAAGAACGTCTGAATTCACGATGCCTCCGCGGGCGATGTGCGGTGTTCGCACAATGACGGCGGCGGTAGGCGCGGAGCGGGACTTCAGGACCCGACCGACGAGCCGGAGTCGGCCCCATCGTCACAGCTATTGTCGCACAGTTCTTCTCGAATATGGCCGGACAGTGTGGCCGAGATAACACGGCCGGTCGATACTGGTGGACTTTCGGACAGGGACCAATTCCTGGAGTTGGTCAATGGCGTTCGATGTGGGCCAGGACGGCGCCCCCATCGTCGGTCAGCCAGCCCTTCGTGCCGGCGAAGTCCAGCATTTGTTGAAAAGACTGTTCCCAACTCTCATCCACACCGGAGGCCGCGGCCCGCAGCCAGGTCACGTTCACCGCTACTTGGTCGGCACCGACGCTATGCCCGGCCCCGGCGCGGCGGAGCACCACGTCCACGGCGTCACCAGCTACTCCCGCCGGGACGAGCGAGTGGAAGCGTCGGAAATCATCGGGATCGGTGAGAGTGACGCCGCTGTCGGTGATGTCGACAATCATCGGGAACCTCCGTGTTGTGCGTTCGACACGTCGGAGTCGGCGTCGACCAGCTGCTCGGCGATGTTCCGGGCACCGAGGACAGCGAGTGCGACCGACGTCAGGGTGGGATTGCAGGCGGTGGAGGTGGGGATCACCCCGTTGCCGCCGACCACCAGCCCGGGGTGGCCCCAGACCTGACTGTTCGTGTCGCACACACAGGTGCCATCGTCGGCGGGACCCATCCTGGTTGAGCCCTGGTAATGCAGTGACGTACCGGCGGGCAGCACAATCGGATTCTCGTCGAGTGGGGTACCCAGAGCCTTGGTGGCGCGGCGAATGGCCTTGATCGCACCCTGGATCGAAGCCCGGTCGTGGTCCGTCAGGCCGTAATGAATGTGCATGGCCGGCATGCCATAGGCGTCCGTCGCGGTGTCGTCAAAGGTGACGGCATCCTCGGCGCGGACATCCTTGCGGCAGAACCAGCCGAGCCCGACGATGGATCCCGGTGCAACAGGCGTATCGGTGGTCAGCGGGATGGGCGACGCGTCCAGCTGCATGACCTGGCCGTGGAACGGATGCTCTTCGTCGAAGGGCACCCAACTCACCCCGCTGTGTTGGGCTGCGCTCGTTGAGCCGCTGCCGGTCGTCCTGGCCTCTGCTTCATGACCGGCGACGAGCTCCTCATCCAACCGGACCGCAGCGATGACCTGCGGCTGGTCGTTGAGGTAGTGACCCAGGGCGGCGGGGCGAATACCGGAGGCCCACAACAGTTGTGGCGTGCGAAGCGCATCGGCCGCAACGACCACCCAGCGAGCCGCGACGCGCCGGGTCCGACCGGTGGGCAGATCCACCAGCTCTACCCCGTTGACCGCACCGTTGTCGTCGGTCAGGACCCGCCGACACAGAGTAGTGGTGACCAGTTCGACCGTGGGCGCGGCCAGGGTGTCGCCCAGGACGACGTCGGCGCCCGACCAGTGCACCTGACCGTTGTCGACGCGGACGGCCAACGGCATCGGCTGCACCCGTCGGTCCGGCGGCCGCTCGTTGTTGAACTCGGCGCCGAGACGGTCCCGGACCACGGAGGAGAACGGGGCGTGGTCGAACGCGTCCCGGCTGACGCCGAGCAGTTCCTCGGCCCGGTTCAGGGCGTCGCCCATGACCGCCTCGGGGAGGAAGTCGATGCGTTCGGTGCCACCCGGTCGCGGGCAGGCACAGGTCCAGTGCGCGCCCATGCCGCCGACATTGGCCGACATCGCGGCAGCCGGCATTCCATCGCCGTCTGCGGTATCGGGATGGCCGTCAACCAGGAAGGTTCCGGCTCGTCCCGGTGTGGGCTGACTGCCGTTCACCACCTGGGAGGGAGCCGGCCCCTGCGAGGCGAGCTGCGCCTGCTGACGAAGGGTGTCATCGGCGATGTTCTTCACGTGACTGCCGGCCGGGTCGGAGATCTGCGGACCCACCTCGACCACCAGCACTCGAGCCGCCGGAGCCATAGCGTGAAGCTCCCGGGCGTAGGCGCTGCCACACGGGCCGCTGCCGACGATCACGACGTCGACGTCGTCTGTTTGCGCGTCTTCGATTATCACTGTGGTCATCACTTCTACTGGTCCACAATTCTGTGGGCTGCAACGGCTCCCGGTTCACCAGCGATCCCGTGTCGAAGGAGTCCGATGTGGAAGCACGCTGAGCGTATGTCCTTTCGAGGGTGGCCGACACGTCCGTCGCCATCGAAAACGCCCATGGTCGGGCATCACCGATCGATGTTTCTCCAGGACGCGGGGGTCCCGATAGAGTTGCCGAATCCAGTCGGTGATGTCTGTGCCGGCCAGAGGGAGCGAGCTTCCTCGGGCGTCGTTGTTCGGCGACGCAGCACCGTGGCCGCTTCTGGCGGCCCCATCGCAAGGAGCATTCCAACGTGGCAGTGCACGCGATCAAACGCGGCGTCAGCTTCTACTCCTATCAAGAGGAGTACTTCCTCGGCCAGCTCGGCATCGAGGATTGCATCAGGGAATCGGCCGGGTTCGGCGCCCTGGGCATCGAGATCATCCCGGAACAGATGATGCGCGGGTATCCGCACATCACCGATGACTTCTACCGGCAGTGGCATGGCTGGATGGACAAGTACGGCACCACCCCGGTGGCCAGCGACCTGTTCATCGACACCAAGAAGTTCCCCGACCGTTGGCTGACGGTTCAGGAACAGGTGGAATCGGTGGAACGCGATCTCGAGATCGCCCATCGCCTGGGTGTCACCGAGATCCGCGCCATCATCAACACCCCGCCGGAGGTGATGGAGGGGGCCGCGCCGCGCGCCGAACAACTGGGTCTGCGGCTACTGCTGGAGGTCCACGCCCCGTTCCACTACGAGCACCCCTGGATCCTGCGGCACCTTGAGGTCATGCACCGCCTTCAGTCCCCCGCCCTCGGGTTCATGCCCGACATGGGGACCTACGTGGAGCGCTTCCCCCGCGTCGTCACCGACCATGCCCGACGGCAGGGCGGACGAGAGGATCTTCTCGACCTGATCGTCGCGACCTATGACGCGCACGGCGACGTGCACGGCCTGATGGACACCGTCTACTACATGGGGGGCGGGCCTATCGAGACCGGAATGGCCAGGCAGGCAACGCATTACACCTGGAACGACCCCAGGAACATGCTGCCGTACATGCCGTACATCCACCACATCCAGGCCAAGTTCTACGAGATGACCGACGAAGGCGTCGAGTACTCCATCCCCTACGACAAGATCATCCCGGTCCTCATCGAGGGTGGCTACTCCGGTTATCTGTCCAGTGAGTACGAGGGCAACCGGCACATCCAGGACGCCTTCCCGGTCGACAGCCTGGAACAGGTGCGCCGGCAACACTCGATGTTCCAGCGCCTGCTCGGGACCGGCACTGAGACCGACACCGACACCGCGAAAGCCTGAGGACCGACATGTTCGACAAATACATCATCGTCACCGAGGGTTTCCGCAACACCACGACCGACGGCGGCACGCCCGACACGGTGAGCGGTTACGAGCTCGGCATCCGGTTGCCCTACTACCGCGGGCTGGGCCTGTCCATGGTCGAATCCATCGATCTGATCGTCGACGGAACCCCTGTTCCCGCAGAGTCCCTGACGTTGACGGTGCACGGCAACTCCTACGCCGTCACCGATCTGGCCACGGTGTTCGACGACCGTTGGGAGATGGGCGAAATCGCCACCCTGCGGGTTGCTCAACCCGGCGGCCTTGCGCCTGGCTCGCACGACATCTCGGTCGCCCAACGGCTGCGGATTTCGTACATGCCGGTCCCCGGCGGCGGCCGGGACGCGAAGACTCTCGAACTCCCCGAGCTGTAACAAAACTGTGAAAGGCTCCACCGTGTATCAACTCTCTGCCAACATCGAGTTGCTGTTCACCGAGGCCGGCCCGGATTATGCGGACCGGGTGCGGGCGGCCGCGGCGGCCGGGTTCGACGCCGTCGAAATCTGGGGCACCTTCGAGAAGGACCTCGACACCTTCGGCGCGGCGCTCCGCGATACCGGTGTCACCCTCACCTCGGTGCTTGCCGAGCCGCGCACCAACTTCACCCTGCCGTGGGAGACCGACCGCACACCGTTCCTGGACGGGCTGGCCCGCGGTGTGGACAACGCCCGACTCCTCGGGTCCCCTCGCATCGTCGTGGGTTCCGGGATCGGTTTCCCGGGGATGAAGCGCGTCCCCAATCTGCAGAAGCTGATCGACGCCTTCGGCATGGCTGTCGATCGCGTCAAGGACTCCGGCGTCACGATGGTCCTGGAGCCGGTCAACACCCGCGTCGACCACCCGGGGACGCTCGTCGACCGCACCGCTGACGCGGTGACCATCGCCGAGGCCGTCAATGACGACAGCTTCAAGATCCTCTACGACCTGTACCACTCGGTCACCGAGGGCGAAGACCCGGCCACCGAACTGGCCAACGCCGGCTCCTTGATCGGCTATGTCCAATTCGCCGACGTAGTCGGCCGCGGCGAGCCGGGAACCGGCAGCATTGATTGGCCGGCGGCGCTGAACACCCTGCAGGCCGCCGGATACGACGGACCGATCGGTCTGGAGTACTTCCCGACTCAGCCGACCGCCGCCTCGGCCGAGTTCATCCGATCGGTCGCAGCGGCTGGCTGATCGCCTGCCCTACAAGCTGGTCCGGCCCCTGCATCCCGTTCCGCAGCGACACCGCGGCGGGGTGCAGGGGCTTTCCTCATGCTGGGTCCGGAACAGCGGCGGCAATGCCACGCTTCCGGTGCACCCGGCTCAAGCACACGACAAAGCCGGTTGACCCGCTCCGTTGCGGAGCGGGGTCAACCGGCTTTGCTTCTCGCCAGGGACGAAGTCGTGCGGGGCTTGCCCTACGCCGGATTCAGCGAGCCAGGGACAGGTAGGCGGTGACGGTGTCCACCAGGTTCGGCACGATGTCGTCCCAGTCGCCGGCGTCTTCGGCGCCCTCCATGGTGCTGCCCAACCCGAGCCGCCGGGCAACAACGCTGTACACGATGGTGAAACACCAGTCGATGGCGGCCACCGGGTCGGGATGACGAATTTCGCTGCACCGTCGCGACAACAGCTCGCCGAATAGGTCTCTCATCACCGCGGCCGACTGCCGCCCGCGTATCGAGATCTGCTGGTCGGTGGCGGCCAGCAACATGAACGGGCGCAGGACATCTGCGTCGTGGCGCAGCAGCACGGTGACAGCAGCGATCAGCTCCGCGACGGCATCGCGAAGGTCAGGGCCCTGCAGATCGGTTGTTTGCAGGGCCTTCGCGGTGTCGCTGTCGATCCGGGCCATTTCCCGTTCATGGATGAGCCGAATCAGGTCGTCCTTGCCGTTCACCCGGTTGTAGATGGCACCCATCGAGGCGTCCGCACGTGTGCACACCTCGGCGAGGGTGAAGGCGTCAGGGCCACGCTCGACCAGCAGCGCCAACGCGGCGTCCTGTACCCGTTCGAAGCTGCGCCGGCTGCGCTCCTGCTTTGGTTCCCGCAGGACCGGCGCCTCGGTCTTGATCATCGCTGTACTCGAATGGTCACGGGCAAGTCGACGCTGGACCGGCCGATCAGCACCTGGTGGCTGCCGCTCGCAACGGCCCAGTTTCCGGCGCCTTCGTCCCACCGGCGGAATGCCTGCGCGTCCAAGGTGAAGGTCGTGGTCCCGGATTCGCCGCCGGCCAGCTCGATCGAGCCGTAACCCGCAAGGCGGCAGTCGATCTCGCTCGGCGCTTGGACGTAGGCCTGGATCACGTCGCGGCCCGCGCGGTCGCCGGTGTTGCGCACGGTGGCGGTGACGGTGACCAGGGTCGGCCGACCCCGGCGTCCGACACCTTGGCATCGACGAGCTCGAAATTCGTGTAGCCCAGGCCGAAACCGAAGGGGTACCGGGGGGCGACACCGTCACGCCGGGCGTGCCGGTAGCCGGTGGGTTCGCTGGCGTCGTAGTCCAGCGTCTTGTCCGCCCCCAAACCGACTCCCCAGCCGGGGATGTCCTCGTCCCGCATCGGGATGGTGATCGGCAGCCGGCCTTTTGGCTCCCGCTCGCCGAGCAGCACCGACGTCAGCGCCGCGGAGAGCTGCTCGCCAGGGAACCAGGTCAGCAGTACAGCGGCCGCGCGATCGACCCACGGCATGTGCACGGCCCGAGAGGCGTTGACGACGACCACCGTCCGCGCGTTCGCGTCCGTGACTCGCTCGATGAGTTCGACCTGGTCCTCGCTCAGTGCCATGGTGTCCCGATCAGCGCTCTCCCGTGACGATCCCTGGTGATCCCCGACCACCAGGATGACGGCGTCGGCGGCTGCGGCCAACTCCACCGCTTCCTGCAGCACGTGCTGCGGTTGCGGCGGCAGCGCGGTCGCAGTGACGGCCCGGACGTGCGCGCCGCCGAGTTGGCTCTCCACCACCACTGTCACCGGCGTGCCGGCGACCAGATGAACGCGCTGCTGCTTGACCTCGGCCCTTGCCACCGCACCCATCACGTCGTGCGCGGGCGGGGCAGCCGAGCTGATCACCAATTCGTCGTCGATCCGCAGCGTCGCGTCGCCGGTCCCGCCGACGCCGAAGACCCACTCCCCCGTTTCGGTGGGGGTCAGCACCGTGGTGACCCGAATCCGGGCGTCGGGCGCCGTTCCGACCCCGGGGACCGGGCCGAACCACACAAACGAGGACGACTGCCGGACCTCGCCGAACGCGGCCACATCGCCGTCAGCTGCGAAGGTCTCCAACAGCGAACCTGGAGTGCCGTCCGGGGTTGTACCGCCGAGCTCGGGCAGGGTGAACGGCGCCGGCGCCACCACGCCCTGGGCGTAGTCGACCTGCACTGTCGACCCGAGCCGGTCGCGCAGCGCATCCAGTGGCGAGACGACCGGACCGATCGGGTTCACCCGGGCGAACGTTCCACCCTGCAGGCACGGACTGGTGGCGTTGACACCGATCACCGCAAGGCGGGACAGCGCGGCCGGGTCCAGCGGCAGCATCTGATCGCGGTTCTCCAGCAGGGTGAACGACGCGGCTGCCGCCCGTTCCAGCACGTCGTCCCGATCGACCGGAACAGTGCCTTTGACGGGGTGAGCGACTCCGCTGCGGCGGCCGGTCCGTTCGGCCAGCCGCAGCAACCGCTGCGTCATGTCGGCCAAGCCGCTCCGCGCTGACGTCGCCACGGTCGACCGCGTCAACCAGTCGCTCACCGAAGAACCGTGCCGGGCCGGGCATTTCCAGGTCCAGACCGGCAGTGGCGGAGGCGATGGTGTCGACGACGCCGAACCAGTCGGAGACCAGCGCACCGTCGAATTTCCATTCGTTCTTGACGATGTCGATGAGGTCGGCGTTCTCGGCACAGTGCGTCCCGTTGACCCTGTTGTAGGCCATCAGGATCATCTCGACACCGGCCTCGACGAGCATCTCGAACGGCCGCAGGTAGACCTCGCGCAGCGCGGTCGGACCGATCTGAGCGTTCATGAAACGACGCTCGGTTTCGGTGTCATTGCCGACGAGATGCTTGGCGCAGACGCCGATGCCCTGCTGTTGCAATCCTGAACTCCAGGCCGTGGCCAGCAAGCCGGACAGCCAGGGGTCCTCGGAGTACATCTCGAAAGCCCTGCCGGACAGCGGTGTCCGCGGGATGTTGACATTTGGCCCGAGGACGACGTCCACCCCCCGATCCACGGCCTCCGCGCCCATCAGCAGCCCCACGTCCTTGACCACCTGCAGGTCCCAGGTCGCGGCCAGGGCGGTGCCGGACGGCAGCAGCGAGGACGTGTCCCGCTCGTCCAAACCCCGGCTGACCAGGCCCAGCGGTCCGTCGACCATCACCACCGCTTCGACACCCAACTCGGGTGCCGCCGTGGTGCTCCACCCGTTCAACCCGCCGGTCAGCCGGGCAGCAGCCCGGTCGAGGGTCTCGTCGGTGACGGAAAGCGGTGATGTCGTCATGGTTCTCGTTTCCTCGCTGGTGGTGGCTCTGTGATGTCCGGTACGAAAATGGGTCGCGCAGCCGGTTACCGCAGTGCCGGAATGACCTTCTCGCTGAACAGGTTCATGGTCTTGTCGGTCACCCGGCGCCGTTCCGGGGTGAGCGGGCCGCCCATGAAGGCTCCCAGGACGTTGCCGATGCCGAGGTCCTTGAACTCCTGGAGGTGACCGATCACCGTGTCCGGGCTGCCGGCCAGGCACCAGGTGTCCTTGTAGCCCTGGGTCCGGGCATCCGGGGCGGCACGCAGGTCGATGCCCAGGATGGCCTCGGCGGCCTTGTTGGCGATGTACTCCCGTTCGACGGTGCGCTGGTACTCCTCCAGCATCAAATCCAGGTCCTGCTGGGCTTGTTCGTCGGTGTCGGCGACAACGACGTGCTGGTAGGAGTGGGTGGTCCACTCGAGCGCCGCGTCGATCTTCTCCTGGCTGTGTCCCTGGGATTCCAGTGCTTCCCGGTAGGCGGTGAAGTTCTTGGTGACATAGCCGATGGCGTCACCGGTGTCGATCCTGGGCGGGTCGAAGGCCAGGATGAACGCCGGCTGCGCCTTGCGCGCGGCGCGCTCCACGCTGGACGGCCTGGCCGCGACGGACATGGTCCGGGGCTCCGGCAGCGTGTAGGGCGCGGGGACGATCCGGGACACGACGGCGCCCTTGTACTGGCCGTTGTCGAACTCCACGGGCGGGTCACCGGGCTTCTTGGCCCAGAGCCGTTCGGCGATCTCCATGTTGTCGTTGGACAGCGTCTTCGAGTCGGCGAAAGTCACTCCGAAGCCGATCATCTCCTCGGGGGTGGTGCCACTGCCGATGCCCACCAGGATCTTTCCGTCGGTGAGCTGGTCCAGCATCGCCAGCCGCTCGGCGAACCGCACCGGATGGTGCAGGGCGATGGTCTGCACCGAGAACCCGTAGTGCAGACGGGGAAGTTGGCCGGCGAGGTAGGCGGCGAACATGAAGGGATCGCTGGCGGGCGGGGCGTAGCCGGTGAAGTGATGATCCGGCAGGAACACCGCGTCGAATCCGCCCTGCTCGGCAACCTTCGCGTGTTCGACCATGGCCTGCATGACCGGTCGGTCGTCGGCCGGTCCGGTGGATCGGGTGGTCAGGAACGTGGAGAAATGCATGACGTCAAACTCCTTGATAGGGAAATGTCGATTGATGAGCGGAATTCACGCAGATTTCAGTTCACCGGGGCCGACCCGCCGAGCTTCTCGGTGATTCGCTGTGCAGCCAGCAGCAGCCGATCCAGGCATTCCCGCAGCCGCTCGGAGGAATCCCGACCCGAGAATCCGTTCAGGGTCAGGGACAGCGCGACCTGCCCATCGGGCCCGAACACCGGGGCATGCAGGGAGGTGACCTCCGCAGGCTGGTCCAGGTCCGCCGGGCCGGAGCCGGCGCGCGCCAGCAACGACGGCAGCACACCGGACAGATCCGGAGCGGCCGAGTCGCTGGTGACATGCACCGTGCGCTCGAACTCGGCTGCCGCCTCGGTGCCCGTTGACACCGAATAGCGCAAGCGCCGGACCGTGGCCAGTTCGGCCAGGGCAGCGTCTTCCGCCACAGATCCCAGGATGCTGCGGGTCTGCCCCAGCCAGCGCCGTTCCGCCTCGGGTCCGGCCCAGGCAACGTGCAGCGGCGCCAGCGGCGCCGCCAACTGGAAGGAGATGCCGACACGACTGGGCGCCCCGTGCGGCGAGGCGGCAACACCGGCGGCACTGACCACGACGACGGTGTCCTCCACCGCGACACTGACCAGGCACTCGAGGTCGAGATCCGTTGTCAGTGACTCGATGTCCGGCCGTGCCGCGTCAACGGCGCGAACCTGCCGGGGCAGGAAGTTGTTCAGCGACTCGATGGACGGGATCGAGAAGGACCCGTATCCGCCCCGGAGGAACAACAAGGGTAGGCCGTCGGCATCGCCGACACCCAGCGAGGTGACCCGGCCGATGACGATGTCATGGTCGCCGGCCCGGTGCACATCCTCGATGGTGCAATCGACCCAGGCCGCCGCGCCGTCCAGGCGCGGGCTGCCGGAGACGGTGTCCGACCACTTCGATGCGCTGAATCGGTGCTCCTCCTTCCGGGCGAACGCCCGGCAGACATCCTGCTGTGCGGAGGTCAGGATGTTCGCGCAGAACGACCCGGCCTCCCTGATCTTGGGCCAGGTCGAGGACCGAACATCGGGCATGAAGGCGACCATCGGTGGATCGAGCGACACGGAGGAGAACGTCCCGACCACCATGCCGAGGGCGGTGCCATCGGGATGTTTGGCGGTGATGAGGGTGACACCCGTGGGGTACTGCCCCAGCACATACCGGAACCAGGCCGGGTCTTCCGCACGGGTTTGGACCGGATCGACTGCCGCGGTTGTTGTCGCGGCCACTGTTGTTTCGGTCATGGGGACGACTCCTGCAAAGGTTCGGTGATCTGGTCGGTGGGTACGCCGGTGAAGGATCCGGGGTCGATGTCTTCCAAGCAGCGACGCCGCCTGCCGGACCAGCGCCCGGAACCACTGATGGCCCGGATCGAGCTGACGGGACGGATGCCACCATGCTGCTTCGACCAGCGGGGCGAACGTGACCGGCAGCTCCACCGTCCGCAACCGGTAGCGGGACAGGCACTCTCGCACCAGTCGCTCCTGCACCATGGCGTACAGGGTGGTCCCGGACACGGCAGACGGAAGCAGGGAGAAGCTGTCCACGACGACGTCGGTGTGTTGACCGAAGTCGACAATGTCGTCGATCTGCCGGTCGGCCAGGGTTGCGCTGACCGGAGCGAACGCCCGGGCCCAGCGCAGCTCCCCCACGTCATTCAGGGTGTACGGCTCGTCGGCCCGATCATTGTCGGCGCCGGTGATGCACACCCAACGATCGAGAAACAGGTCCTTCACCGGCAGACCGGTGAAGTGTCCACGCGGGATGAGCAGCAGATCGACCGAGCGGAGAAGTTCCTCCGGGCTGTCCACCGCAATGGGCCGCACCGACTCCAGCCGCAGTTTGACCTTGGGTGCCTGCTGTTTCAGCATCGACATCAGGTACGGCGTCAGCAGGCTGAGCGCGTAATCGGACCCGACGACCCGGAACTCGCGGGTAGACGTCGCCGGCTGAAAGGTCGGTTGCGAACTGAGCGTTCTCTCGATGAGGCGCAAGACCTCGGCGACCCGATCGGTCAGGACCTGCGCCAACGGGGTCAGTTCGTATCGGGTGCCGACCCTGGTCAACAGTTCGTCGTCGAACTGCCGCCGGAGCCGGCTCAAGGCCGAACTCATCGCCGACTGGCTGACCCCGATGCGGGCACCAGCCCTGGTCACATTGCGTTCCTGCAGCAGCGCGTCCAGCGCCACCAACAGGTTCAGATCAGCAGAAAGAATGTTCATGGTGGGACACAGCTCCTCTGATGTGTCGAGACTTATCTGGCCACAACGGAAATCAGCTCTTGATGCCGCCGGCAAAGCCCTGGATGAACTTCTTCTGGGCGAACAGATAAAACACGAGGAACGGAATCATCGAGAGGATGACGGCCGCAAAGATGACATTCCACTTCGAGACCAATTCACCGACGAAGCTGTAGACGACGACCGGGAGGGTGACCGCATCGGACCCACTGAGAAAGACCAGCGACGTGAAGAAGTCATTCCAGATGATCAACGACGTCAGGATCGCGACGGTCCCGGTCGCCGGGCCCAGCAGCGGAAAGACGATCTTCCGGAAGGTGGCGAACGGGGAGGCGCCGTCGATCTGCGCCGCTTCTTCGTAGTCCCGCGGAAGAGTCCGGACGAAACCGGTATAGAGGAACACCGACAGCGGCATCAGCAACCCGGTGTACATGATGATCATGCCGATGTGGGTGCCGACCAGGCCCAGGCTGCGCAGCCCGATGTAGACCGGGATGAGTCCGAGTTGGGCCGGCAGGATGATCGCCAGCAGGAACAGCGCGAGGAGGGTTTTGCTGATCTTTCCCGGTCGGCGGATGATCACGAAGGCCGCCAGCGACCCGATGATGATCAGCAACACAACGGATCCGACGGTGATGATCAGGCTGTTCAGCGCGCCGACGATCAGGCTGCGCGAACCGGTGGTCGCCAACGAAGCCGAGAAGCCTTCCAGCGTGGGGTTTGTCGGTAGCGCGAGTGCGGAACTAGACAACGCCTCTTCGGTGTTCTTGAAGGCCGTGTTGAACAGGATGTAGAACGGCAGCATCATGATCAACGCCACCAGGAGCATGGCTACTTCGCGGACGAAGGTTCCCTTGCTGTATCGAAACATGTCAGTCGTCCTTCTTTCCGCGGAGCAGGCCCATTTGCAGTAGTGCGAAGACCAGGATGAGCACGGTCATCACCAGCGACAGCGCCGCGCCGTACCCGTAGCGGCCGTTGACGAACGTCTCCTTGTAAACCTGTGTCGCCAGGGTTTCCGAGGCTCCGTAGGGGCCACCACCGGTGAGGGCCTGCACCTGATCGAAGACCCGCAGGCCCTGCACGAGGATCAGTGTGGAGGCCACCACGATGGTGGGCCGCAGAATCGGCAGGGTGACCGAGGTGAACCGCTTCCACACCCCGGCGCCGTCGAGAGCTGCCGCCTCTTCCAGGTCTTCCGGGACATTGGCGAGGCCGGCCAGGTAGATGACCATGGTGAGCCCGACGTTTTGCCACACCATCACCAGCAGGATCGAGATCAACACCACCTGGGGATCGCCCAGCCAGGTCTGCTGCCAGGATTCCAAGCCGATGGATGCCAGGAACTCGTTCAGCGGACCCTTCTGCTGGAAGATGAACTTCCAGATGTAGGACACTGCGAGCGGGCTGAGCACCACCGGGGCGAACAGGATCACCCGCAGGAAGTGCCGGGATCGCAAGGTCCGGTTGAGGGCGAGGGCGAAGGCCAGCCCGATCCCATTGGTGGCGATAAGGAAGACGAAGGCGATGATCAGGGTGTTGATCAGCGCCTTCATCGACGCGCCGCCGCTGAAGATCTTGGCGAAGTTGTCCAGGCCGACGAATTTGAAGCTGCCAAGACCCTTGTAGTCGGTGAACGCGTAGATCGATCCGGCGGCGATCGCCGCGTAGTGGATGGCGATGACCAGCGCGACGGCAGGCACCGCCCACCACCATGACGCGTACCGGGAGTCCCGGTTCGGCAGCCGCCGGGCCGGGCGGCCGCTGCCGGTCCCTGCTGGTTCGGTTTCGCTCACCGGACCCGTCTTCGCTGACGTCGTACTCATAACCGGGCTCCCATTGGTGTCTTCGTTGTCATGTGGTGGGCGGTGTCGGGGTCAGCGGCCGGTCAGGACGTCTGATCCCAGGCGGCATCCATGGCCTCGAGGACAACCTCGGGCGTTGCCTGCCCGGTCAACAGACCCTGCACACCGGTTCCAAGGGCGTCGTAGACGCCGCCGTTGGGCCAGAACAGGTTCGGCAGCGGAACGTGCTTCGACTCATCGGTGAGAAAGTCACCGAGCCCGGCGAGGTCGGCCGGAACTCCGGTGCTGGAGGTCGCAGCCAGCGAAACATTGCCGCTGGACTTGGCGAACAAGTCCTGACTGGTCGGCTCGGTGAAGAACTCCAGCAGTTTCAGCGCAGCTTCCTGGTTCGGGCTACCGGCGTTGACCGCCAGACCATTGGTGGTCGACAGGATCGACCGGGTGTCGGCGACGGTTGCGGCGGGCAGCACGTAGGCACCGAACTCCTGGGTCGGCGCGGCAGCCTTGGAATCGACGACGGCACCGGACGGAGCGAAGATGCCGAGCGAGGATCCGGAGGTGATGGCGTTCGTCAGCTCGGGGAAGCCGGCACCCTCCACCCCGTCCGGGAAGCAACCCTTGTCCTTGTAGTCGATCACCTGCTGCAGCGTCGCCTGCCATTCCTTCGAATCGGCAAAGGTGACTTCCTTGTTCGCTCGCTTGGTGTTCCAGTCGGGGTCTGCGCCGTAAACCAGGCTGGCGGCGACCTGGCTGGCGAACAGCCCCAGGTTGGGCGGTCCGGCGCCGGCGATCATGTACAGGCTCTTGCCGGCAGCCTTGGCGGTGGCGCACTGCTGGTAGGCCTCGTCGAGGGTGGTGGCCGGCTCGATGCCGAGCTCCTTGTAGGCGGTCAGGTTGGCGATCATCGACACCGGGGCCAGGTCGACCGGGACTCCGTAGGTCTTGCCGTCGAGGGTGAAGAGCGTTTCTGAGTTGGCCGGGATCGCGCCGGTGGCCCAGGAGTAGCTGGACAGGTCCGTCGCGTAGCCGGCCTCACCGGAGGGCAGGATCGCGTTGGGATTGCCGGCACCCGGCTGGCCGTAGAACACGTCGGGCGCGTTGCCGGCCTGCAGCTGGGTGCGCAGCACCTGGGCGTAGGAGTCGGTAGGGGTCTCCACCAGGTTGACGGTGATGTTCGGGTTTGCCTTCTCGAACTCCGCGACCACCGGCCGGTAGGGGCCTTCGCCGCCCTGCGCGGTCTGGGTGCCGAGGGTAATCGTCACAGCCTCACCGGAGGCGGCCGCGGAACCGCTGCCACCTCCGGAGGCCGGTGCCGAGGTGCTGGCGTTGTCGCTGCTCGAGGAGCAGGCACTGAGCACCAGCGCCGCGGCGATCGCGGTAGCGGCGATCGCACTGCGTACTGCAGTGCGGGGGGATTTGATCATGAGCTGGCCGAGCCTTTCCTGACGTCGTCGTCGAAATGGGGGTCGCTATCCACCGTGGTCAACCTGCGGGCAACTGGCCGCTGGTCCCGGTGATGGTGTTGAGTTTGGCCGCATTGGAAGTGAAACGGAAATCATCGTTTCGAATAGTGGCACATCGTTGGCGAAGATGGAAGAGCCGCAGCGGGGGTCCGTGGGTACAGACAGCACCGCCCCGACGGCCATGTTCAGGCATATCGGGGCGGAGAGCTGACGGGAATGTGGTGTGGGTAGGGCGGGGGGTCCGGACCGGCTCAGATGAAGAAGGGGTGTTCGCTGACGATTTGCGCCGGGAACTCCTGCTTGACATCCCAGTGCTCGGCGATCATGTCGCCGCTCAACCGGTAGATATCAACGACCGCGAACCGCACGTCGGCGCCGAACTGCCCGTCGATCAGCAGGACGGCGGTGTCGCCGTCCACCAGGATCGACCGCACGCTCACCCGCAGGTCGGGGCTTGCCCACGTACCCGCCAACGCAGCGATGGCGGCGTCGCGGCCGTCGGCAATCCCGGGGTTGTGCTGGATGTATTCCGGGGCCACGTAGCGGGTGAAGGCGCCGGCGACGTCACGATCGTCGTAGAACTGACGCGCGAACGCCGTCACCACACTTCGGGTCGACATGGGATCACTCCCCCAACACGGAAGGCCGCCAAGGTGATGAGGCGTGACATCAGGAACCTTTCGCGGTAGTGACACCATGTCCCTCGACCACAGACGCGGCGATCAAGGGCCGGAGCTGCTCCTGCATCAGGTATCCGCCGAGCAGGGTGCTGGTGGCCGGGTGCGGACTCGGGTCGCTCTCGAACACGATCCAACCGGTGTAGCCGATGTCGATCAGTGCCTGCATGACACCGGTGAAATCGACGAGGCCGCCGTCGGCGCCGGGTTCGGCGAACCACCTGGGGATCTCGCGGTCGCCGCCGCGCTGTCGCACGGAGTATTGAGCGTGCGGAACGAGGTACTCCCCCGCAGCGTCGACGGCCAAGGCGTCCTTGAATTGCACGTGCCAGATCCGGCCGGGGTGTCGCCTGATGATCTCCGCCGGGTCCTGCCCGGCGATGGTGAATTCCGCGGTGTCGACGGCCAAGCCCGCGTCGGCCGGACCGATCAGCTCCAGCAGCCTGTTCAGGTTGGCAGGTTCCCGCAGCGGGGAGAGGAAATCAACGTGCAGCGCGGTCCGCACACCATGTTCGAGGGTCGCCCGACCGACAGCAGCCCAGCAGTCGGCCAGGCGACCCAGCGCGGCGTCATCGATCTCGCCGCAGTCCCCGGCGGGCGGGGTGGCACTGGCGACGAGGACCGAGCCGCCGAGTTCGGCCAGTGCCGACGCGAACCAGGTGGCCCGCGCGACGATGCCGTCCCGGTCTGCTGCGACGAGCGGGGAGAGCGCCGGCGTCAGGTCTTCCATCACCCGCTGGTGGGGGTCGAAGAACCAGCTGGAGACGGCACTGATCTTGCAGTCGTCGAGGAAGGTGCGGAATCCGCGGAGCGAACCGAAGTTCGCGGTCAACTGGGTCGGGTTGCCCAGCGGTTCCCATCGCCCGCTGCCCGTCGTCAGTTCGACGCCTTCGAAACCGGCGATGGACATCGTCTTCAGGGCTCGCTCGTGGTCTTCCCGCCGGACGAAGTCGTCGAATTGAGGCTTGTACTGATTGATGGCGTACGACCATCTGATGGTATTCATGTCGGCGCCTAACGGTAGATGTGTTCGAGGACGTTGGCGGCGTACCAGCGCGAGATCGCTGTGCTCTCGGAGTAGTCGCCGCCGTATTTGTTGGCCTTGTCGTGTTCCACGGTGATCCAACCCTCGAACTGCTCCTCCTTGATGGCACGCATCATTTCCTCAAAATCGACCAGGCCGTTCGGGGTGCCCATTTCGTAGAACCATTTCCCCGTCGTTGGTGCCATGATCTCGGAGTCCGGGCGGTGACGGTGATCGTCACCGGTGGCCACGTTGCGGGTGTCCTTGAAATGGAAGCCACTGGCCCGGTGGGCATGCCGGCGGTAGAGCGGAACCAGGTCGACAGAAGCAATGCAGTGTTGGGCGGTATCGACGAACAGGGAGACGTACTGGGGATCAGTGTTGGCGTAGAAGGTGTCGATGTCCGCCTCGCTCTGGATGCCGCAGAAGAACTCGTGATGGCACGTGAGTTTCACTCCGTGGCCGGCCGTGATCTCTCCTACCTTGTTCCAGAGTTCAGCGGTGATCTTGAGCTTGTCCTCCGTGATGGGTTCCATGTCGTAGTACAGCGTTGCCGGCATGACAATGATGCTGTTCAGCCCGACCCCCGACCAGCGACCCATGGTCACCCGAAAGTCCTCGAGAATGTTCTCGTGCGTCTCACGCAGATGTGGAGCGTAGTTGCGGGTGTCGTAGTCTGCTGCATGGAAGGTGTTGATTATGCCTTCCAGGCCATGGTCCCGCACCATTTCCTGATATTTGACCGGCCCGCCGTAATCGCCGTACATCTGCCAGATGCGGAAGTCAAAGGTATCAATGGCGTCGAACCCGACCGCTTTGATTTGTTTGAGAAAGGCCGACATCGTCTTGTGGGAATGCCATTGGTCGATAGGTCCGGCCGGACCGTTGCTGCGCCAATGGTCCATGTAGCTCCACTTGATGTTGCTCACCGAAAAACGACCACCTTCGACTGTGACCTCGGCCGAAGCGTGTGCCCCGCCCGTCGGCAGGAACCGCCGACAAAGGCGACGGTGGCGTGCCTGGGGGGTCACCGCGAGACACCCCTCCGTGGATGAGGCTTGCAATGTCTCGTGCAAGCCACACGCAGAAGTCCCGCGATGCGCGCCCTAGGTCGACAACGTAACCCGTGGCACTGCAGCGTGGCCAGCGAGTGGACGACCACAGTTCGCAATGAACATCTATCAACAATTCCGGTCGAGTGCTTCGGTGAGGGATCTCCGACAGGCACTAGGGTCTGTGCACAGTGTTTCTCGACAGGAGGACAAAATGGCCACACACGTCTACGGGGTGAGCGAGATCGTTGGCACCTCCCCGGATGGGGTTGATGCAGCCATCGAAGTAGGCATCGCCCGTGCCAGCACCACGCTCCGAGGTCTCGACTGGTTCGAAGTGACACAGGTCAGGGGCCACATCCAGGATGGGCACGTTGCTCACTACCAGGTCAGCATGAAGGTCGGTTTCCGCTTGGACGCCTGAATCGGCGACGTTGGGCCGATCCGCAGCGGCCGACGGGGCGAGCGCAACCGCGCGGCCCATCCGCTTGGAATGAGCACCTCGGGTCTCGGCCCGAGTCCCTCGACCGTCTGCCCTTCGGGGCTGGTTCACCTGTCGCCGGCAGTAATGCGCAGGTGGCTCATGGCATCGAGGAAGTCGTCGAAACCGGTGGGGTCGGCCAGGGCATCGCGGGAGATCACAGCGCCAGGCGTGGCGCCGGCGAGGATTCGTTTGACCGGAACTTCGCACTTCTTCCCGTTGAGAGTGCGCGGAAGCGTTGGAACGATGACGACTTGGGTCGGCACATGTCGCGGGCTCAGTTCTGTTCGGATCCGGGATCTCAAGGTGTTCGTGAGACCTTGCGGATCACCGCCGTTGACGAGCACCACGAACAGCAGCAAGTCACCGTCGCCGGCCGCGGAAGAGGTGTCGACCACCAGGGAGTCATCGACTTCGGGCAACGCCTCGACCACCCGATAGAACTCGGCTGTGCCCATCCGAATTCCACCGCGGTTCAGGGTGGCATCGGAGCGGCCCTGGATGATACTTGTTCCGCGGCTGGTGATCTCGATCCAATCACCGTGCCGCCAAACTCCTGGCCAAGGCTCGAAATACGAGCTACGGAGCCGCTGCCCGAAGGAGTCTCCCCAGAGGAAGACCGGCATGGACGGCATCGGTGCGGTGATCACCAGCTCGCCCACCTCATCGGTCAGTGGCAGACCCTCGGCCGAGTAGGACTCGACGCGGGCACCAAGGGCCCGACAGGAGATCTCGCCACGCCAGACCGGCACGATGGGTGCGCCCCCGACAATGCCGGTGCACAGGTCAGTGCCACCGGAGAACGAGATGATGGGGACGTCGCGCCCGACCTGACCGCTGAGCCAATCGAACCCGCTCTCATCCAGCGGGGATCCTGTTGACCCGATGGTTCGCAGGGCGTCCAGACTGATCGACGCGGAGGGATCGACACCAGCCTTCTGACACGCGGTGACGAAGGCAGCAGATACCCCGAAGACGCTCGCCCTGTGGTCCCCCACAATTCGCCACAGGGTGGTGAGATCCGGATATCCCGGGCTGCCGTCGTACAGGATGACAGTGCTGCCGACCAGCAGGCCGCCGATGAGGAAGTTCCACATCATCCAACCGGTGGTCGTGAACCACAGGAATCGGTCACCTGGACCGATGTCCCATTGCAGGCCAAGAGATTTGAGGTGCTCGAGCAGGATGCCGCCGACCGAATGGACGATGGGTTTGGGCAGTCCGGTGGTGCCGGATGAGTACAGAATCCACAAGGGCGCAGAAAATGGCACCGCGGTGAACTCCGGGGCTGCCCGGCGTGCGGTCAATTCGTTCCAACCGATCATTCCGGTTGGAGTGGGTGTGTCGAGTTCTGGTATGTGGACTGCACCAGCCAGGGACGGAAGGGCGTCGAGTAGTTTGCGTACGGTCTCGTCGGTGCGAAAGCTCTTTCCGCCGTAGCGATAACCGTCCACGGCGATGAGTACGGTCGGTTCCACCTGGATGAATCGGTCGAGGATCGAGCCGGCGCCGAAGTCCGGGGAGCATGACGACCACACCGCCCCCAGCGCGGCGGTGGCCAGGAACCCGATAAGGGCATGCACAGTGTTGGGGACGAGCGCGACCACTCGATCACCCGGACCCACGCCAAGCCGTCGCAGGCCAGCCTGTGCGGCCCCGACCTCGCTGCGGAGCTCGGTCAGGGTGAGCTCCGTCTGCGAGCCGTCCTCTCTGATCGACAGGACCGCAAGATGGTTCTCGTCAGCCCCGCCCGGAGTGCGCAGGGCGTGTTCGGCGTAGTTCAGGGTGGCGTTCGGGAACCATCGAGTGCCGGGCATCGTCGGATCGTCCAGCACCGACGCCGGTGGCTGGTGCCAGCGGATGTCGAAATACTGGGCGACGGCCGCCCAGAAGCCGGCGATGTCTTCGGTGGAGTAGGTCCAAAGGTCGTCGTAACTACTCAGCGCCAAGCCGGTGCGATCGTTCACGGTCTGGATGAACCCGGTCACTCTGGCGGCGGCGACCGCTTCCGCTGTCGGTTCCCAGATCAGTTGTGGGATGGACAGTTTCATCGATCCTCCTGCGTACGCCGCGGTTGACAGTGGTGCTGAGTGACTGGCCCTGGTTCGGCATGATCGAACGCATCTGCCAGCTTTAGGGACTCACCGCTGTCTGGGGCCTTCGAGCAGGGTGTCTGCGACCCAGTCCGCGATGTAGGTACTGACGTAGGAAAGGTGGTCCAATCCGATGTGTTCGGTACCACCCTCCTCGGGGCTGAAGATCCGCAGTTCGCGTTTCGGGGAATTGACCGCTTGGTCATACGAGCGGTGCGCGTACTCCAACGGGATCTGCCGATCGTTCTCGCCGTGGCAGATCAGGAAGGGCACGTCGATCTGCTCCACCACGCCATCCAGGTGCACCTGGTCGGCGAAGTCGACGAACTCGTTGAGGTCGGTGTCGTCAGGAAACCCCCAGACCCACAGGACGTGTTCCCAGTAGTGCGGTACCGGCCGCTCACCTTCCCGCTGTAACCGGCGGCGCTGGACGGCCCCCCAGTTGTGGTTGGCGCCCCAGGCGACAACGAGGGCCAATCGCTTCTCGAACGCGGCGGCGCGCGGCGCGTAGTAGCCGCCGAGGGACCAGCCGACGAGCCCGATCCGGGTCTCGTCGACGTCGTCCCGTGTCTCCAGGTAGTCCACGCATGCAGTGGCCCAGGCTTCGGAGTCGACCCGGGACGTCAAACCCTGCAGGCGCAGTGCCTCACCGGACCCCGGGGGGTCGACCATCAAGGTGGAGATCCCCCGCGCGGCGAGCTCGGCCCAGTGCTCGGAGTTGTACATGTGCTCCTTGGTGGAGTCCAGGCCGTTGAACATGATCATGACGGGCGCGGGGCCCTGGTCGGTCGCCGGAGCCGCACTGAAGTACGCGGGCAGAGTCGTTCCCTCATAGGGGATCTCGACACGACGGACCCGCGGGTCGCGCAGCTCGAAGGACTTCTGCGCCAGATCCAGAATCCGCCGGTAGGTGGGCACCCGGTTCGGGTCGGACTTCGACAGCATCCGCTCGGATTGAGCGAGATAGTTGGTGGCACGGAAGTACAACTGTCCGGCGGTGCGCTGATGCCCTGCCTTCTCGGCCTGTTCCGCCTGTCCGACAAGTTGATCGGTCAGCGCGGTCCACGCACGCAGGAAGTCACCCGTGCCGGCGTCGGAACCCTTCGCGGCCGCCTCCCGGATCGGGCGGCACGCCCGATCGACCTCGTCGATCAGGCCGCCGCTGTTCAACGCGGCGACAACGCCAAGATTCCAGACGTAATTGCCCGGGAAGAACTCAAACATGTCAATGCCCTCTCGTGATGCGGCGGATGGGATCTGGGGTGGTGCAGGTCAACGTTTCCGGACGCGTGGCCGGGACCGGGCCGATGTCACCGGAGGCAGCTTCGTGCCTGCGGTCACGGTGTTGCGGATGGTTCCGATTCCCTCGACGGTCATCTCGACGACGTCGCCGGGTCGCAGGGGCGACGGGTCCAGCGTGCCCCGCCGGCCCCACAACTCGGCAAGACACCCCCCGTTGCCGCAGGTTCCGGAGCCGAGCACGTCACCGGCGCGGACCTGTGCGCCACGCGAGGCGTAGGCGACGAGTTCCTCGAACGGCCAGCCCATATTCGACAACAGGTCGTGGCCGATGAGATTGCCATTGACCGACACCGACATCTCCAGCGCGAGGAACCCGTCGGCATCGCGATAGGGCTCCAGTTCGTCGGCGGTGACCAGCCAGGGCCCGAGCGTGCTGGCGAAGTCCTTGCCCTTGGCGGGGCCGAGGTTGACCTTCATCTCCCGACGCTGCAGGTCGCGAGCCGACCAGTCGTTCATGATCGTGTACCCGAAGATGTCGACCTGGTTCGGTTGCAACGAGCTGCCATCCCCCCCGACGACCGCAGCGACTTCCAGCTCGTAGTCGAAAAGCTCGCTGCCCGAGGGGATCTGCACGTCGTCGTTGGCGCCGATCATCGCATACGGGTTCGTAAAGTAGAACGTCGGCGCCTGGTACCACTCCGGTACCACCCCTTCGCCGTCACCGACGGATGCGACGACCCCTTCCACGTGCTCCTCGAAGGCGACGAAGTCCCGGACCGTGGGCGGATCCAGCGGCGGCCGAAGGCGCACCCGGTCGATGGGTATGCCGGGTTCATACATGGCGGTGACGCCGACGCCCAAAGCCGCCGGCAACCCTGCCCGGACCAGATCGAGCACGGTGTCTTCGGTGGCGAGCGGATGAACCGTCGTCCCGCGGCCCTCACCTGCGACGACCCCGGAGCGGACCACACCGTGATACTCAAAAGTGGCGAAACGCATCGGAGGTCAGACCGGCGGGGCCACGAAGAGGCCCTTGTCGACATCGTTGAAGGATCTCTGGGCGACGAACTCGTTCATCTGATTGGCGGTCCCCCACTGGTCGGAGACCTCGGGCTTGCTGAAGTCGTACAGGTGCGGGTGCCAGGTGTCCTCGTCGATGAGCTCGAGCTCGGTGGTGTATTCGATGGTGTTGCCGTGCGGGTCCAGGAAATAGCTGAAAGTGTTGTTACCGGCCATGTGTCGACCGGGTCCCCAGATCTTTTCCACTCCCGCCCGAAGCAGTCGTCCGGTGCCACGCATGTAGGAATCGATGTCCCGCATCTCGAACGACGCGTGGTGCAGCGACGGATGCGGGCCGCGGGCGATCGCCATGCTGTGATGCCAGGCGTTGATCCGCATGAACCACATCATTTCGCCCATCCGCGGGTGCATCAGCGTGTCCGACAGCCGGAATCCCAGGTGCTTCTCGTAGAAGGCCCGCGTCTCGTCGGGTTTCGGGCTGTTGATCACCACGTGGGACAGTCGAACGGGAATCGACTCTCCGGCCTCGATCGCTCGGTGCCTGCGGATCTCGACGTCAGCGCTGATCTCGACGGTGCGGCCCTCGTTGTCGAAGAACCGGAACCCGTAGCCGCCGCCCGGAGTGAGGATCGGGCCGGGTTCGCTGACCAGCTTGACCCCGTCGATCGCCAGCTTCGCGGCGAAGGCGTCGACGTCCGCCGGCGACCCCACGCCGAAGGAGATCAGATCGATGCGCTTGTCGGTCGCTTCGCGCAGCCGGACGATGTAATTCTCGGGGGAACCTTCTGCGGCCAGGAAGGCGAGGCCGGAGTCGGTGTGCTCGCTCCGGAGCCCCCAGGTGTTGGTGTAGAAGTCCAGCTGCTTCGCGAAATCCGGTACAGCGAGGTCGATGTGGCGCAGATGGGTGATCACGGGTGCGGTCATGGGGAATCTCCTCGAATTCTGGTTGCGGGGTCGTTGAGGCTGTTGGTTTGCTACTTGACTGCGACTGGTGCGACCGGGGAGCCGACAGCGCCGGTCACCGGGAGAGGTTCGGCGGACAGCCAGAATTCCCAGACCCCATCGGCGGCGCAGTCTGCACCCAACGCGTCCAGGTCCCACATCTCGCCGATGAACAGCCCGATGTGCGGGATGGCGACCTGGTGCAGCGGTTGGAACGCGTTGTCGAACTCGTTCGGCCGGACCTCGAAACCCCAGGTGTCGGTCGCGATCGCGGTGATCTCGCTGGCGTGGAGCCATTCCGCCGTGGTGAACGAGAGACCTGGTGAGGCGCCGCCGGCGTAGTCGCCCCAGCCGTCGCGGCGGGCCCTGGCCAGCCGCCCGGTACGGACCAGCACGAAATCACCGCGGCCGACTTCGGCGCTCGGCCCCTGCGCGGCGATGGTTGCTTCCAGATGCTCAGTGGTGATGGCGAAGCCATCGGCCAGCTCACCGTCCTGCCCGATCGCGCGGCCGACGTCAAGGAGAACCCCACGGCCGCTCATCCGGCCGGTGGCGGTTTGGATACCGGTGACCAGGTCACCGTCGCTGGTCACGACATCGCCGGCGCGGCGACCGTTCCAGGCATTGCCATGATCGAAGATGTGTCCGAGACCGTCCCACTGGGTGGAGGCCTGCAGCGGCATGAAGATCACGTCGTCGGCGCCGCCGATGCCATGGGGGAAGCCCTGATTGCCGCGTTCGGCGTCGGTGCCGGTGTCCAACATGGTGTGCACCGGGTTCGTCCGGCGACGCCAGCCCTTCTGCGGGCCGTTCATGTCGAACGACTGAGCGAGTGAAAAGCTCGCACCGCGGCGGATCAACGCCGCACCCTGTGAGCGCTTCGCGTCGTCGAGGAAGTTCAACGTACCCAGCACGTCGTCAGCGCCCCACCGTCCCCAGTTCGAGCAGTGTTTCGCGGCAGCCGCGATCGCTGCCTCCGGGTCACCTGGATCCAGCGGGAAAATGGGCATTGTCGTGTTCCTCCTTGAGCGACATCACAAGAATGTCCGCCGGGTCGTCATCAGGGAAGACGAAATCGGTGATGCGATGTATCGACCGCATGAATACGCTGCGTGGTGTGAATCTTTCGAACCTGGACTTGAATCTGTTGGTCACTCTGGATGCGTTGCTCGAACAGCGCAGCGTCGGTAAAGCCGCGGAACAGGTCGGCCTGAGCCAACCAGCGGTGTCGGCGCAACTCGCTCGGCTGCGCCGACACTTCGGGGACGATCTGCTGGCCAGGTTCGGGAATTCGTACCGGCTGACACCTCTTGCGGTACAACTGCGACCGCGGGTGCGCACGGCTGTCACCGGGGTCGAGCGGGTCTTCGCTGCCGAACCGGACTTCAACCCCGCCACCACAACCCGGGAATTCTCGCTGGTGATGAGTGACTATGGGGTGGCCGTGCTGGGGCCGCTGGTGGCCGCCGAGCTTGCCAACCGGGCACCGCACTCCCGTCTTCGCTTCACCCCGAATACGCCTCAGTTGGTCAACACCGCTCTGACGTCGATGACCAACATCGACCTGCTCGTGATGCCCCACGGATTCACCGACGGCCTGTCCCACCACGACCTGTACAGCGATACCTGGGTGTGCCTGGTCTCGGCCGACAACCCCGATGTGGCCGATGAACTCACCATCGAACACCTCCGCACCATGCCGTGGGTGGCGTCCTACCACGGACCGACCGCCGCGACCCCGGCGTCCCGGCAGATGCGGATGCTCGGCATCGAACCGCACGTTCAGGTGGTCACCGAGAACTTCCTCACCGTCCCAGCGCTGATCGCCGGGACGCCTCGGGTAGCACTCCTGCAGCGCCGCCTGGCCGACCACATCCCCACCGGAGCCGGCGTTCGCACGCTCCTTTGCCCCTTCGACGTCGCACCGCTGGTGGAGGCGATCTGGTGGCACCCGATGTATGACGACGATCCGGAACATTTGTATCTGCGAGATGTCCTCATCCGGATAGCCGATCAACTGAAGCCGTGATCGGAGTCGGCTCAGTCTGTCGGCCGACCCTCGCTGACCGCCGCTAACGCTTCTCGACAGCTTGCCGCGGCGATCAGGGTCGTGTCTGGACCAGTGTCGATACGCGATGTATCAAACCTGGTACGTCGCCGCGGACCCCCTCCTCACTCGGCGCCGGTACGAGGAGGCGGCGGCCGGCCTTTGCGTTGCGGGACTGGCTGGTCCGGGTGACCCGTCGACGCAAACAGCCAGCGCCGGGTGGTTCACCAAGAACCTTCTTCCGCTACTTCCATACGAGGAAGACGCCATACCCGGGGTCAGTCCGAGGCCGGGTATCAGCCGGACAGTTCCCCGGCTGGGGCGTTGCCCTACCATCGACTCGGGCCGGCCCGATGTCGCCGGGGCCGCCCCGGAGTCCATCCACCGGAACGTCCAAGTCACGGAGGCGCGCCATGCCCACTATCACCACCACCGATGCGGTCGAGATCTTCTACAAGGATTGGGGATCCGGCCAGCCACTTGTCTTCAGCCACGGCTGGCCGTTGTCCGCAGACGACTGGGACACCCAGCTGCTGTTCTTTGTGCAGCACGGTTACCGCGTCATCGCCCACGACCGGCGCGGACACGGCCGATCCACTCAGACCAGTGACGGTCACGACATGGACCATTACGCCGACGACCTCGCCGCCCTCACGCAACATCTGGACCTGCACGACGCCGTCCACATCGGGCACTCCACCGGTGGTGGCGAGGTCGTTCATTACATCGCACGACACGGTGAAAGCCGGGTCGCCAAGGCGGTTCTGATCAGCGCGGTACCACCGCTGATGCTGCAGACCGACGCGAACCCAAACGGGCTGCCCAAGAGCGTGTTCGACGATCTGCAAGCTCAACTGGCCGCCAACCGGTCCGAGTTCTATCGGGCACTCCCTTCTGGCCCCTTCTACGGCTTCAACCGAGCCGGGACCGAATCTTCGGAAGCGATCATCGAGAACTGGTGGCGCCAGGGCATGATGGGCGGCGCGAAAGCACACTACGACGGCATCGTCGCCTTCTCCCAGACGGACTTCACCGAAGACCTCAAGAAAATCAGCGTTCCCGTCCTGGTGATGCACGGTGACGATGACCAAATCGTCCCCTACGCCGACTCCGGGCCGCTGTCCGCGAAACTCGTTCAAAACGGGACGCTGAAGACGTATGCGGGCTTCCCGCACGGAATGCCGACCACGCAGGCCGACACCATCAACGCCGACCTCCTGGCATTCATCCAGACCTGAGCTGAAAAGCTGGCGACCTGATCCGGTGGTGCAGCTTCGCACTTTCCCCCCGGTTCAATCCCAGGACTGACGACGCCTGTTACGGCGCGGTCTACCATCCAGGCATGGCGGTTTCCGTCACCTGCGTGGCTGTACAACCACGCCTGCTTGCCGCGGTTCGGCGCGAGGTCGTGCCAGGCCAGATCGGCTCGGAGTGGGGACCTGCAGTCGGCAAGGTCTGGGACTTCATTCGCGGCCAAGCCGGGCTGTGGACCTTCGGTCACAACATTTTCCTGTACCACCACTCCGATCAGCCGGGCGCACCGATCCTGTGCGACTTCGGTGTCGAAGTCACTCGCAGCTTCGAGACCGCCGGTGAGGTGTACGCGACCGAAACCCCTGGGGGCGAAGCAGCCATGGCCATCTACCGCGGTCCTTACGACCGCCTGTACGAGGCATCCACCGCGATCGACGAGTGGATGACGGCAAACCAGCGGAAGTCGGCCGGGCACTCGTGGGAGATCTACGGAGACCCGGCGCCGGACCCGGCCGACACCGAGACAACCGTCGTGCATCTCCTCTCCTAGCCACCCGGACTTCCGTTGGCCACCCAAACGCCCCCGAAATGAACAGCGTCACCGGCACCGTCAAATGAAGACCGCCGCGGCAGGTGCCGCTCGGCTCAACTGGGTCGATTCGCTGAAACGCTTTGTATTGCTGAATTTCTCGAGGAGAAACCGAGAGGAGGAAACCCAAGCGGATGAATCCGTAGCAGGGGTCCCACCTCGACGTTCACTGATGGCGTCTGCTCGAAGACGGGTGTCCGGGCCATGATGGCCACCAATGGAGTCTGCAACGCCAGACCCGGGCCGAGACGACGTTTGGTGGCAACTGGCGGGACGAAGCTGAACCCAAGGATGCTTTCCGCGAGCCGGCCCGTGTTGGACATGTGAACTGGACGTCCGTTCAGCACGGCGCCGGTGCCGGTGCCGGTGCCGGTGCTGAACTTCTCATTCCACGCCGGATCGTGGACAACCCCAACACGGTTTGCGGTTCACGCTGTAAGGCGGTGGACACCGACCACGGTCGCGCGCCGGTGAGGTGGTTTCGAGTGCCGTCGAGCAGATCGACGGGCCTTCGTGCGAATGTCTGTGATGTGATCTCCTTGCTCCCAGCCGTAGTCGGCCGACCTGGGTTGCTGCCAAGTGCACAGCGAGGTCCAGAACGCCGAAATCACGCGTCACAACCTTCACCGCCTCAGTCCCCCTGTCAGCCACCACCTGCACAGTCATCGATCGAACGAGCACATGTTGCAGCTTGTGCGGGCTACTGCATTTCCTTCGGAGAAGCAGGATCCGCACCGCCGGACGTCTTTGCCATGGCCAGTGGCCGGTGATTTCCAATTCCAGGGAGAGGCTGGGGAAGGTCAGGATCAGGACGATCGCCGCCAGGACCGAGACGCTGCCCAGCGTGGTTGGACGGCCACCGTGCGGATGATGTCGGCGGACTTGTCACACCCGCCAATAGTTGTTTGCGGCGGCGATGGTTTGAAACTCGATGGCCACGACATGCCCGGCGGCGATGAGGCTTTCCGGCGTAGTGGCGTAGTTCGGTCGACCGCCACTCAGGACATCGAGATCTGGCTGGATGTTGTGGATGGTGTGCCGGGCGATGCTGAATGCCAAGGCGCGGCCTTGTTCGGGTGTCTCCGTCAAGAGAGTCCCGCCAGGAATCTTGGTGAGTTCGGAATCGGGGACGCGGTTCATGGATTCCTCCGTGTCATGCTCTGGGGCGGTCTCGCCCGCGAAAATGGGAATTGCGCGGTGGATTCAGAGATCGTTGTCCTTCAGCCACGACAGGCAGCCGTCGGCGACGTCGCGCCACCCGTGATCCACGACCAGCGAATGGCCGCGATCTGCGAATTCCACCAGTTCGGTCTTGGCGTCTGAGTGACGGTATTGCTTGAGCGTGGCCTTCGTGATCGATTCGGGGACTGTGTGGTCCTGGCCGCCCATCATCAGCAGCAGTGGACCGCGCTTCTCGTTGCCAGTGTTGACCTCGGCCGGGGAGTGCGGCGAGAAATTGGCGGTGGCGGCCTCGAAAAGCGGTTTGCCCGGAGACGGCACAGCCCATCTGTCCCAGATGGAATCGGACTCATCGGCCGGGATGGCATTTCCGAATCCGTAGCGGAACTGCTCGGCGGTCAATGACACCGAACGGTGCTTGTTGGCAGGATTCTTGAACACCGGCAGCGTCGAACGAAGAGCCGACAGCGGTAGCGGCAGCACTCCTTTGATTTGTGCCGCATCTATGGCGATCGCGGCCGCCGCGACACCGTTGCCCAACAGTTTCTCGGCGATCATTCCGCCGAAGCTGTGACCGATCAGCACAGGCGCGGTGGGCAGGTTGGAGATGATGGACGTGTAGTGATCGACCACATCGTCGATTCCGACATTGGCGACGGTATCGGGTTGCGCCCTGGCCTCATCGACCGTGTCCGGTTCACCCGGCCAGCCGGGCGCCGACACCGAGTAGCCCTGCTCGGTGAAAAGGTCCACCCAGGGCGCCCACGATGTGGCATGCAACCAGAGGCCGTGGATGAACACGACGGATGGACGGGTGGGTGGGGTCATGGCGGCATCCCATCGAACGAGAGTGGTCGAGTATTGGTCAGCTTGCCGCGTCAGCGCGATATGGGCTTCAGTCATTCGACTGGTTGTCGGTGCACCCCGGAACTCAGTCTCCGTCTGGCGAATGCAGTCGACCGAAGCAATCACCAGCGGCTGATAGGTCACTACGGTCGGTGACCATGTCGACGATGCGGGCGCTGGTCGCCTACGAACGGGGCGGTCCGGACAAGCTGCGCATGGACGTGGTGCCACTCCCCCGGCCCGGGTTGGGTGAAGTCCTGGTCGAGGTCCATGCGGCCGCCATCACTTTCGCAGAGCTCAGTTGGCCGGAGAGCTGGACACATCGACCGATGATCCCGTCCCACGATCTGTCCGGGGTGGTGGCGTCCTGCGGGCCTGGCGTGACAGACCTCGCGGTCGGTGACCAGGTGTTCGGATTGGTCAGATTCGACCGGCTCGGGGCGGCCGCCGAATTTGTCACCGTTCCGGCCCGCGATCTCGCCCGCCGCCCAGCCCAGATTTCGCATGTTATCGGGGCGGCGCTTCCGCTTGCCGGCCTGACCGCTTGGCAGGGTCTCCATGATCATGCCGGCCTCCGGCCCGGCGACGAGGTCCTGGTCCATGGAGGCGCCGGCGCGGTCGGAGGGTTCGCGGTGCAATTGGCTGCTCAGGCCGATGCGGTTGTCACGGCAACCGTCCGCGGTGCGGGCGATGCCCTCCTTGCCCGACGGCTTGGATCCGAACGGGTCATCGATGTCAGCAGCACTGCGTTTGATGCGGGTCCGGCCCGCTACGACGTCGTCCTGGATACGGTCGGAGGAGAGACCCTGGAACGCTCGTACCCGCTACTGCGCCCGGGAGGCCGGTTGGTGACCTTGGCCGTGCCCCCGTCAACCGAGCTGGCCGCGAAGTATCAGGCCACAGCGATCTTTTTCATCGTCGCACCGGATCGAGATGAACTCGCCGAGCTTGCCGAACTGGTGGACTGTGGCGCTCTGCAGGTGACAATCGCCGCGACCTTCCCACTCTCGGACGGCCGGGTGGCCTTCGCCCGCGGCACGGACAAGGATCGGCCGCCCGGGAAGACAGTGCTTGTCGTGCGCGAGTAGCCCCGGTGACCAGGGCAGGAGATCTTGTTCCGGCGGCGATTTGCGCTTCGGGCCCCGGGCGGCGACCCTTTGGTCTTGTGGCGACCGGTCCGTTAGGGCATGCGCAGACCGAGCTTGTTGGTCGTGCAGCGGAAACGACGGCTATCGAGGGATTGCTCTCCGGTGCGCGTCAGCGTGGCGCAGTGCTGGTCGTCAAGGGTGACGCGGGCATGGGGAAGTCGGCTCTGCTGGCCGAGGCCCGGCACATGGCCGACAGTCATGAGCTCAAGGTGCTCGCCGCGACCGGGATGGAATCGGAGGCGAACCTCCCGTACGCCGGTCTGCATCAACTGTTGCGCCCCATTCTCGATGGCGTTGACGCGCTGCCCGTGCAGCTGCGTGACGCGTTGCTGAATGCCTTCGGCATGCTGGACAGTCACGTGCCCCACCGGTTTCTCACTGCACTGGCGGCCTTGGAACTACTTGCTGACGCCGCTCTTACACAGCCCCAGGTGGTGATGATCGATGACGCGCAATGGCTCGACACCCCCACTGTCGAAGTGCTCTGCTTCATCGGCCGGCGGGTCGAAGCCGAGCCGATCATTGTTCTCATCGGGGTTCGGTCAGGCCATCCCTCCGCGTTGTTGACCGCGGCGCATTTCCCCCAGATCGATCTGAGCCCGCTGGATCCGGTTTCCTGCTCTGCTCTGGTCGACCGGAACAATCCGCTCCTCTCTCCCCGGACTCGTGGCCGGATCCTTTCCGCTGCGGCGGGGAATCCGCTGGCATTGGTGGAACTGGCGACCGGCCTCGAGCCTGGGGATGCCAGCCGATACAGCGAGCACTTGCCGCTGACCGAACGATTGCACAGCACCTTCATCGCCCGATTCGCTGACTTGCCCGCGTCGACCAGGCTGCTGCTGCTGGTGGCTGCTGCCAACGACAGCGAGTCGCTGGACGAAGTACTGCAGACCGCGGCCGGACTCATCGGCACGACTGCCTCAACCGAGACCCTTGAACCGGCTGTCGCAGCCGGCCTGATCCAGATGAATCTGACGCACTTGCAGTTTCGACACCCGCTGGTGCGGTCCGCCGTCTACCAAACGTCAACGCTCACCGACCGGCGCCGGGTGCACGGCGCACTGGCCGCCACGCTCGCGACGCACCCCGACCGGCGGGCGTGGCAACTCGCCGCCTCGGCCATCGCACCAGATCAGGAAATTGCTGAAGAGATCGCCCAAGCCGCGCAGCGGGCCGAGTCGCAGGGCGGGCTGACGGCGGCCATCGCCGCCTTCGTCCGCTCCGCCGAACTCAGCGCGGATCTGCACCTGCGGGCCGGCCGGTTGCTGCACGCAGCGGACCTGGCACTTCAGGTCGGCGCGCCGGGCGACGTCACCCGCCTGCTCGAGAGGGTGGAAACCGAGCGGCTCACCCGGCCGGAGCGAGCCCAGTTCGAATTGCTTCGCACCTCAACCGACGCGCTTGTCCCCGGCGACCCGGCAAGGGTCTTTGGGCTCGTGGCCGCCGGAGAGCGACTGGCCCATGAGGGTCACATCGACATGGCTCTTCGGTTCCTGGATGTCGCGGCAACCCAGGCCAATCTCGCCGACCCCGGAAAACCGGCCCGTTCGGCGGTGAGCGCCGCCGCGCTGCGCGTGGCGGTACGTCCCGACGATGTCCGCCTGCTGGCAATTCTGGCCTTTGCAGAACCTGAGGAACACGGTCCGCTGATCGTGGAACGCGCCGCCAGCATCTCGACCGGACCGCCGATCGACCCCGAGGACGCCGCTCTGCTGGGTGCATCGCTCAACGTTGTCGGAGCATTCGACCTGTCCGCATCATTTCTGTCCGCAGCGGTTGCGGGTTTACGTGATCAGGGTCGGTTGGGCAGGCTGCCGCTGGTGCTGACGCATCAGGCCTGGACAGCGATCAACGTGATGGATTGGTCTGTCGCTGACCCGGCCGCCGAGGAATCTGTGCGGCTGGCCAAGGATGTCGGGCAGCCCCTGTGGGGGGTCGGTGCGCAGACAGCGGTGGCGATGCTGGCCGGACTGCGCGGTGACTACGAAAAGGCCGACACCGAAAGCAGGGCAGCCGAATCGATCGCTCTGCCGACCAGAGCGTCGGCGATGTTGGCCGGCATCCGGTTGACCCGAGGCGTCGCCGCCCTGGCCACGGGCCGCTACGAGATCGCCTACCAGGAGCTCGGTCAGATGCTCGACCGCTACGACCCCAGCTACCATCATTTCCAAAGCCTATGGGGCGTCGGTGATTACGCTGAGGCTGCACTGCACAGTGGGCATCTGGACCAGGGCCGGGCAGTGCTGGCCGAGCTGGAAACGATGGCCCTTACCGTGCGCAGCCCCTGGCTCGCGGTCGGGCTTTGGTACGGGCGACCGCTACTTGCCCAGGAAGCGGACGCAGAACAACTTTTCCGAGAGGGGTTGCACGCGGATCTGTCCCGGTGGCCGGTGTACCGGGCGAGACTCCTCCTGCAGTACGGCATCTGGCTTCGACGCCAACGCCGCGTCGTCGATGCACGCCCACGCCTACGCGCCGCTATAGGAGCGCTCGAAGCATTGGGCGTGACCGGTTGGGCAGCACGCGCCCACCAGGAACTCCGGGCATCGGGTGAGGCCAGCGTCGAACGGTTGCCCGACGCCTGGTCGATGCTGACCCCGCAGGAGCTGCAAATCGCCAAGATGGCGGCCGAGGGGATGTCCAACCGCGAGATCGGCCAACGACTCTTTCTCTCACACCGCACCGTCGGCTCGCACCTCTATCGGCTGTTCCCGAAATTGGGCGTCACCTCCCGGGTGCAACTCTCATCGGTCGTCGACAGGCATTCCACATCCTGACTTGTCAGTTATCGGCTGCCGCTTTCCAGTTTCGCTTCAGCTGCTCGCATGCACCCGCGGGCCGGCGCGATGTGCCAGTCGGCCCGACGGCAGACATCACGCTAATACCGATGCCGAGGGCCCGCCTGCCAACCCGGGGAGATCAACAGCACCATCGCCGCCACCAGGAAGACCAGGGCATTCAGGCCGAGTAGCCGCCAGAACAACGCGTTGACCGGGGTTCGACCGGAGGGTGGCCGGACCCGCTCCGCGGGCGCGGTGCTGTTCACGATTCCTGGCACACCTCCAGACGCTCCCGCGCTGGGAACTGACCATGGGGCACGGACACCATCTCCGTTCCCAGCCCTCGGTGGTCCGTGGGCGAAGGATTCGCTGCCGATGGTTCTGTGGTGATGTCCGAACGGCTGTTACCGGTGGTCTGGGAGCTCCGGGAGAACAATCCCGGCGCGAGCCGGCCCTGATCCGGCTCGAGGACCCTTCCGACGGAGTTCCGACCTGTGCTACTGCGGCCCGCTGATCTCGACGTCGTCGACCTGCACCTGTTCGTCTGCGGTGATGACGAGTTCGGCCCGGGGATTGGCCGGGATCCGAGTGGCGGCGATTCCGCTCCCTCCAGACCAGGTGACCTCCAGGATGTCGGTGTCGACGACGATGTCGAGCAGGCCGACATCCCCGGTCAGCGACATCTCGATCAGCGGGGCGTCCGCTGCAGGCTCGGTGACGATCAGGCGCATTCCGTTGATTTCAAGTGCCCAGGAGTGTTCGCCGTGGTGATCGACCCGGAGTTCGAGGTGGCCGCCCGCCGAAATGGCGATTCTCGCGGTGAACCGCCACAGCAGTCCGACTTCACCGAGGTCGACATTGACCCGGTGGGCTACGTCGACGTGGCGGCGGACGTCGGCGAAGTAGGCGTCAAGGGCTGGATGTTGGCCGACGACCAGACGGTCGTGGTCGATGGTGAGGATGTGGGGCAGGCTCATGGCCGACGCCCAGGGCGAGTTCTCCGGGGCCGTGTTGTTGCGTTCACGCATCCACGACATCGCACATCGCCGGCCTTGATCGTCAGTGAATGCGGTGGTGGCGTAGAGCTCTGGACCGTAGCTGAATCTGCCCCATTTCCGAGGATGGAACTGGTGCCCGTCGTAGTCCCCGAGCGCGTACGCAACGTGGTAGAGCTTGTCGTTCTCCCAGACGCTGACCAGCAGCACCCAGGTCCCGTCGAGCTCGAACAGCTGCGGGCATTCCCAGACCATGCCGGTCCATTCCGGATCTCGCTCGGCGCCCGACCTGGCGGCGAGTATTCCGTCCAGGGTCCAGTTCTCGAGATCAGATGAGCTGTATTGGATGGCGCATCCACCCATCCCGACGAGTCCGGCACCGAGAACAGCCCTCCAGCCGGCGCCGGTCCGCCAGACGAAAGGGTCGCGGAAGGCGACGATGGGTTGACCTTCCGGTGGTCCCGAGATCACCGGGGCGACCGGTTGACGCTTCCACTCCATCATCCCGCGGGTAGCTCGGGCGAGGGCGACCTGGCCACGTCCCCAGTCGTCGGTGGCGATCCGTGTGTAGAGCAGCACGGGCCCGGTCTCGTCGACGACACAGGAGCCGGACCAACAACCGATCTCATCAGGTTCAGGGGTGAGTGCGGTCCCGGTCTCGGTCCATCGGATCAGGTCGGGTGAGACCGCCTGGCCCCAATGGCATTCCGGGCTCCACTGCGTGCTGTGGGGCACGTGTTGGAAGAACATGTGGTATTCGCCGTTGACGCTCCTCACCCCGTAGGGGTCGTTGGTCCAGCCGCGGGAGACGGTGAAGTGCACCAGCGGGCGCAGCCGTAGCGGCTGGTTCACGATCCGCCCCTTTCGGTGAAGCTTCGCTCAGCTGAAGGGCTCTCAGCCAGACCTCAGAATTTCACCACAGAACGCAGCACGTCCCCGCCGTGCATCTTGTCGAACGCTTTATCGATGTCCTCGATACCGATGGTTTCGGTGACGAACGCGTCCAGCGGTAGCCGACCTTGCAGGAACAGGTCGATCAGCATCGGGAAGTCGCGGCTGGGTAGGCAGTCGCCGTACCAGGAGGACTTGAGTGAGCCGCCCCGGCCGAAGATGTCCAGCAGCGGCAGTTCGAGTGTCATCTGCGGGGTCGGGACGCCCACCAGCACGACGGTGCCGGCCAGATCCCGGGCGTAAAAGGCCTGCCGATAGGTCTCCGGCCGCCCAACGGCATCGATGACGACGTCTGCGCCGTTCCCATCGGTGAGCTCGCGAATGGCTTCGACCGCGTCGACGGTCGTGGAGTTGACCGTGTGGGTGGCGCCCAATTCGGTGGCCTTGGTGAGCTTGCGGTCGTCGATGTCGACGGCGATGATCTTGTTCGCTCCGGCCACCCTCGCACCGGCGATCGCGGCCGCGCCGACGCCACCGCAACCGATCACGGCCACGGAATCGCCTCGACTGACACCACCGGTGTTGATCGCTGCACCGAGGCCGGCCATCACACCGCAGCCGAGCAGCCCGGCGACCTCCGGTGCGGCCGAGGAGTCGACCTTGGTGCACTGACCTGCTGCGACCAGCGTCTTCTCGGCGAACGCACCGATCCCCAGGGCCGGCGACAACTCGGTGCCGTCCTCCAGGGTCATCTTCTGGGTGGCGTTGAATGTGGCGAAGCAGTACCAGGGCCGACCCCTTTTGCACGCCCGGCAGCTTCCGCAGACCGCCCGCCAGTTGAGGATGACGTAGTCACCCGGCTCCAGATCGCTGACACCTTCTCCGACCGATTCAACGATCCCGGCCGCCTCGTGCCCGAGCAGGTACGGGTAATCGTCGCCGATCCCGCCCTGTACGTAGTGCAGGTCGGTGTGGCATACCCCGCATGCCTGGATCTTGACCACGGCCTCGCCGGGTCCGGGGTCGGGAACGGTGATCGTCACCAGTTCCACGGGGGCGTCCTTTGCCCGCGAGATGACGGCCTGAACCTGCTGTGGCACGTGGGTTCCTTCGGTAGGGGTGGGTCCCGAGCTGGCGGTCCCTGCAACGTCCATGGAGGAGGGCCGGGCGTCGCAAAGAGAGATCGGGTTTCGGTCTGCAGGAGCAGAACTGTTCTCTCCCTGCGGTTGTCGTTGTGCGGCGGATCAGTCGGCGACGGCGTCGGCCGCCCAGTTCTGGAAATCGGCGATGTGGTGCTCACTGGGCACCAGTACGCCGCCCTTGGCATAGACCCGGGAATCGGTGGCCGACTGGCACAGCTCGCACGCCTCGAAGTCCTGCCGGTTGACTCGGTCGAACAGCTCGATCGATTTGGACAGGTCGACATCGGAGGTGATGACCTCAGGGAGGTACAGCCAGTCGCACTCGACGATGGTGTGGTCGGGTGCGATCGGGAACATGCGGTGGAAGATGACGTGGTCGGGCACCAGGTTGACGAACACGTTGGGCCGGATCGTCACGGCGAAATAGCGTCGGTCCTGCTCGTCGGTGACGCCGGGGAGCTTTTCCACGCCCTCGGAGCCGTCGACGGTGAAGCCCTGGACGTCCTCGCCGAAAATAGCGCCGTGACCGACGAAATACTGGGCTGCGAAGCCGTCCGCGAATTCCGGGAGTACCTCGGTCAGTTCCGGGTGGATGGTCGCGCAGTGGTAGCACTCCATGAAGTTCTCGACGATCAGCTTCCAGTTCGCCTTGACGTCGTAGACGATTCGGCGACCGACCTCGAGGGTGTCGACGGAGTAGTGGTCGATCGATTCGATGTCGCCCAGCCGGGACCGCACCGCACCCATCACTGTGTCTTCGAACGAGGGGGGTTCTTCGGCGACGCAGACCCAGACGTAGCCGAGCCACTCTCTCACCTGCGCGGTGCGCAGACCGTATTCCTCCCGGCCGATGTCGGGCATTTTGGTGAGGTTGGGTGCCGCGATCAGCTTGCCGTTCAGATCGTAGGTCCAGGCGTGGTACGGGCACTGGAACGACCGTTGGGCCTGACCGCTGTCGGCGCTGCAGACCTTGGCGCCTCGGTGCCGGCAGACGTTGAAGAACGCGCGTGGCTCGCGTTTGCGGTTCCGGGTGAGGATCAGACTTTCCCGACCGATCTGGACGGTCTTGAAGTCTCCTGGGTTGGCCAGTTCGCTACTGCGGGCGGCGCAGAACCACATCTGCTCGAAGATCCGCTCCTGCTCCTTGCGGAATATCTCCGGCGAGGAATACGCGTGTCCGGGCAGGGTGCGGATCAGGCTGTCGGAGATGCTGTCGCCGGCATGCTCCAGAATCGAAGGGTCTGGCGTTGGTGATTCTTCGGTCAGGGTCATGCGGATTCTCCTTGCACGGCGGTGGGGACCGGGATGACAAGACGACGGCGGATCTGGTTGAACTCGCGTGATTGATCGAGGGCCAGCACGGCGACAGGTTGTCCGCCCCGGCGATAGACGGCGGTGAAGCTGCCGTCGGCGAGTGACCCGGCCTGCAAGGTCTGTTCGAGGGTGTCCGGGTGGTCGGCCAGGTCTCGGTACCCGGCCAGCTGCAGACGTTTTCCGTAGAGGTCCGACCAGACGTACGGCGGCCGGCAGACCGGCAGCTTCTCCGCACCGAGGACGCGGGCGGCCACGACCGCGCCGCGTTCCTTCGCCGACGTCCAGTGCTCGATCCGGTGGTGACGCCCCCGGTGAGCGTCAAACCAGGCAGCGCAGTCGCCGACTGCGTAAACGCCCGGCAGGTTGGTGCCGCCGCTGGCGTCGCAGACAATCGCGTTCCCCGCGGCGGCATTGAGCTCCAGTCCGGAGTCGGCGAGCCACCCGACAGCTGGTGCAGCGCCGATGCCGAGCACGACGGTAGCTGCCCGGACCGGCTCGGCACCGTCGAGGCACACCTCGAGTTCGTCGGCGTCGGACGGGCGGATGCCGAGTACCTGGGAGTAGGGGCGAACGGTGACGCCATGTGCGGCGTGGAGGGCGGCGACGGCCTCAGCGTAGGGCCCCAACGCGCCGCGCAGCGGGACGTCGTCGGGAACGAAAACTGTGACCTGGCAACCGAGCTGGCGAGCCGTGGCGGCGACCTCGGAACCGATGAACCCCCCGCCGACGATGGCGACCGTGTGGCCGGTCTCGACCGCCTTGTGCAGGTCCGCGCGCAGCGCGACGGCGTCATCGATGGTCCGCAGCAGGTGCACTCCGGGCAGGCCTACACCTGGCAGGTCGCAGCGTGCCGCGGCTCCGGTTGCGGCGACGACCGCGTCACCCTCAACCGTGGCGCCGTCGGACAACTGCACGCTTGCCCCGCCCGCAGAATCCGGCCGAAGTGCAGTGGCGTGGACCCCGAGATGCCAGGTGGCGTCGAGATCTTCGGCGTCGCCCTCCAGGGAGAGTTCGACCTGGGCGTGGTTGGCTCCGAGGAAATCCTTGGAAAGTGGCGGTCGGTCATAGGGCCGGTGGATCTCGTTGCCGACAACCACCACTTTCCCGGTGTAACCCTGCACACGCAGGGCCCGGGCCGTCGACAGGCCGGCCAGGGAGGCGCCGACTATGACCACCCGTCGGGGAGCGGTGCTCACGCGAGAGCGCCGGGTGCGTTGACGACCGCAGACGCGAGTCCACCGGGCACGATTCCCGGCGGCAGGTTCGGCTCCTGGGATGAGAGCGTGATGTAGACGGTGTCACCGTCGAGCGTGACGTCATGTGTGCGAATCGGCCGCTTGGCGGGGGGCGCATCGACTGCGCCGGAGCGCAGGTCGAACTTCGAGGCGTGCAAGGGACACTCCACCTCACAACCCTCGATCCAGCCCTCCGCCAACGAGGCATCCTGGTGGGTGCAGGTGTCGTCGACCGCAAAGAACTCGCCGTCGTCAGTGTGAAAGACAGCGATCGGCACACCCCTGGTCTCGGGACCGTCGAGACGCAGGGCTTCACCGGGTTCAATGGCCGAGCGCAGACAAGCGGCGAACATGAGTGGCTTTCTCCTTCGGGCTCAGCCGCAGAGGGGGTGAACTATCGGTCGACGATGGATTCACCAGTCCGACTCAAGCGGCGGGTTGATCGGCTACGGCGACCGAACGATCTGTTGCGTCATGTGAAGACTCTTGCGTCATACGCAACTTTGCCGCGTCGAGTCCATGCAGTCAAGGGATTCCAGGCGGGTATGTTGCCCGGATTCGATCGGTTACGTCGATGAAACACTCCTCGCCACCGTCAGAGCGGGTGAAGTAGGCTGGCGACGCGAGCGTCCAGAGCATCAGGTGGCAGCATCCGCAACCTTCCGGAGACAAGAGCATGAGCGTCGTCGATTCCAACAGCGGTCCTGGGGGCTTGCAATCTGTCGACCGGGCATTGCAGGTCCTGGAGTTGTTGGCCAGTTGGGGGTCGGGCGGCGTCAGTGAACTCGCCACCGAGATCGGCGTCCACAAATCGACCGCGTTTCGGTTGCTCGGTGCACTCGAAGCGCGCGATTTGGTGGAACAGACGGCCGAACGTGGCAAGTACCGTCTCGGATTCGGACTGGTCCGACTCGCTCGGCGTGTGAACATCCATCTCGAGATCACCGAGCAGGCCCGCACCATCACCGAGAACCTGGCTCAGAAGGTCGGCGAATCGATCAATGTCGCCGTCTTGCGCGAGAATTTCGCAGTCAATGTCGTCCAGTCCCGCGGGCAGGCGTCCATCGCCAGCCAGAACTGGATCGGGCAGTTGACTCCGCTGCATGCCACGTCGAGCGGCAAGATTCTTCTTGCCTACCTGGATTCCGGGCTGCGGGCGGACCTGATCGGTCAAGGGCTCGAACGGTATACCGCGAACACGCACACCGATCCGGGATTGTTGCAGAACGAATTGAACCTGATTGTCGAGCGGGGTCACGCGACCACCTACGGTGAGCTGGAAATAGGTTTGAATGCAGTGGCGGTACCGGTGCGCAGCGAAGACGGGTCCGTGGTCGCCGCTTTGACGGCGTCCGGGCCGGCGTACCGCCTCACCCCTGAGCGGATCGCCGAGATTCTGGACGACATGGAGACGGCGGGGATCGAGCTCAGCCGGCGCCTCGGGCATTGGGGCAACGCGGCCTGACGTTCTCGGGGAGCCGGCGCGATTGCCCGTCACGCATTTCTGTTCGCCGATCTGGTGACCACCTCTTGTCTGACACCAACGGCTCCGGCCAGGGCGCGGGAAGCCGCACCCTGGCCGTCGTCGTCCGGATGATCGCAACGTCGTCCGGATGATCGCAACGCCGCTAGGAAGTAGTCTTCTCGGCCACCTCAGCCGTCAACTCAGCTGATCCAACAGGCGAAAGATTCTCGCTTGCGCCGGATCTACCGTTGGACGCTGTTGTCGGCGAGCTCGCGGCCGGCGCACCGTTGGTGGGAACTGCCTTCCCGTTCGCGGACACGACTCCCGGTGGCGCGCCACCATTGTCGAGGGCTGCGGGATCACATTCCTTCGGTTTGACGTTGAGGAAGAATTCGTCGCCGTGGTTCTGCGTGCCGTAGTCGACAGCCTGCTCCATGACCACCGTGAGACGCTGCCCGCGCCGCACCAGCGGGTCCGATCTCAGGTCCTTCATCAGCGCGACGCACATCACGATCATCACCAAGAGGAATGGTGCGGCCATGATGATGGTGATGTTCTGAATGCCCGACAGTGCGTCACTGCCGCCGACCACCAGCATCAGCGCCGCGATCCCGCCCATCATCGCGCCCCAGAACACGACCACCTTACGATCGGGATGGATGGTCCCGCGCTGCGACAACGTCCCCATCACGATCGACGCTGCATCGGCGCCGGAGACGAAGAAGATGGCCACCAGTGTCATGGCTATGATGCCCAGAATGCCGCCCAACGGCAGCGTGTCCAGAAGACCGAACAGCTGACCCTCGACAGGCAACGACCCGAGGTCGGCGCCGTTTCTCTCGGCCGAGATGGCGGCTCCGCCGAAAATGCCGAACCAGACCAGGCTGACCGCGCTCGGAATGAGGATGACACCGGCGACGAACCCGCGGATGGTGCGGCCACGGCTGATCCGGGCGATGAACATGCCGACGAACGGGGTCCAGGAGATCCACCATGCCCAGTAGAAGATGGTCCACCCGGACAGCCAGGTCTCCATGGCGTCACCACCGGTGGCAGCGGTGCGGGATGCCATCTGGGCGAGATCGCCGAAGTAATCCCCAATCATGGTCGGAATCAGGTTGAGGATCACGATGGTCGGGCCGCCGATGAAGACCACGATCGCCAGAACGGCGGCCAGCACCATGTTGATGTTCGACAACCACTGGATGCCCTTGGAGACGCCGGTGACCGCGGAGGCGATGAAGGCGATGGTGAGGATCACGATGATGGCGACGAGCAGGTTGGTGCCGAAGGAATCGATGAATCCGCCGGCAACGAGGCCGCCGCCGATCTGCAGAGCGCCAAGACCCAGGGACGCGGCCGACCCGAAAAGGGTGGCGAAGATCGCCAGGATGTCAATGGCGCGGCCGAAGCCACCCTCCGGCCCGCGCTTGCCCAGCAACGGAATGAAGGTCGAGCTGATCAACTGCCGGCGGCCCTTACGGAAGGTGCTGTAGGCGATCGCCAAGCCCACCACCGCGTAGATTGCCCACGGGTGCAGCGTCCAATGGAAAAGCGTTGTCGCCATGGCCGTGTCGAAGGCCTCCGGCGTCCCGGCCGCCACCGTTCCGGGAGGCGGCGACGTGAAATGCGAGAGGGGTTCACCGACGCCGTAGAACATCAATCCGATGCCCATCCCGGCACTGAACATCATCGCGATCCACGAGATCGTCTTGAACTCAGGACGCTCGTCGTCCTTACCGAGCGGGATCCGCCCGTACTTGCTGATCGCGAGCCACAGGGCGAAGACGACGAAGGCGGAGGCGGCGAGCACGAACGCCCAGCCACCACCTCTGATGACCCCGCCCAGCACGCTGGTGGCGACGGAGCTCAACCCATCCGTGGCGAACAGGCCCCAGGCGAGAAAGGCAACGACCAGGACGGCGGCGACGCCGAAGACGATCTTGTCCGTCGAATAGTGCTTCTCGGCGTCCTCGGACAATGATTTCGGTTCGAACGGGGGTGCTATGCCCGGGTCCTCGAGGTGCGGTAGGTGGTGATGGCTCTCAGGCTGGTCGTGGTTCTGCGTGGCCAAGATCGGCCTCCCTTCGCAGTTCTTGCATGGAACGGACGATGGCGCGGCGCGCACATTTTCCCTGGGATGACGGTGGGCTCACCTTTCTGATCTGCAGACCGATGAGTGCTCGAGGAACGGCTGATGGTGGCGTCCCATCCACCGGCGGCGGTGGGTTTGGATGGGACTGATCGCGACGGGAGTCACATTCGACGAACGCAGGGCGAAAAGCGTGACAGCGCAAGCCAACTCGGACAGGCTGACGAACTGGACCGACTGACCTCGGGTGGAGCGGGTGTTGCGCTCACTGCATTCTGTTGCACAACACGCTTAGTTTGTATGACTGCACTCGGCGCGTCAAGAGGTCTCAGAGACGTTAACCACGTCTTAATAAGCCCAGTTCACCGGCGACGATGATGCTTTCGCCGCCCGACGAAGTTGCGGTGTTCTTGTCGCTTTTCCCTTCAGCGAGCACGGCCGATGATGTGCGTCTTGTCGCGGATCGGTGCGTGAAACCACCTCCGTGCCGTCCGCGCATCAGGAAGGTTCGATGAGTCGCTTGACTATGGAGGACTGGCCAACTTACGATGACGTATCAGTGATATACCAGTCTTGGACTTAACCTATGGCAGGAGAATTCGCGCATGGTCGTTCAGCTTGACGAGATGCCGGTGACCGCGGACCGCGTCCTGGACCAGTCCCTGGCCGAGACCGACCCCGCAGTGTTCGCAGCCATCGAGGCCGAACTGGATCGACAGCAAACGACGTTGGAGATGATCGCGAGCGAGAACTTCGCCCCGATCGCGGTGATGCAGGCACAGGGCAGTGTGCTGACCAACAAATACGCCGAGGGGTACCCCGGCCGTCGCTACTACGGCGGCTGCGAGCATGTCGACGTCATCGAGCAGCTGGCCATCGACCGGGTCAAGGACCTGTTCGGCGCCGAGTACGCCAACGTGCAACCGCATTCCGGTGCGCAGGCCAACGCCGCGGCGATGGCCGCGTTGCTCAAGCCAGGCGACACCATCCTCGGGCTGGACCTCGCGCACGGCGGGCACCTGACCCACGGCATGCGGTTGAACTTCTCCGGTCAGCTCTACCAGGTGGCCGCCTACCACGTCCGCCAGGACGACCACCTGGTCGACATGGAAGAGGTCGAGCGTCTCGCGCAGGAGCACCGGCCGCAGCTGATCATCGCCGGCTGGTCGGCCTACCCGCGACAGCTGGACTTCGCCGAGTTCCGCCGCATCGCCGACTCGGTCGGCGCCTACCTGATGGTCGACATGGCACATTTCGCCGGCCTGGTCGCCGCCGGCCTACACCCGTCACCGGTGCCGCACGCCCATGTCGTCACCTCCACCACCCACAAGACCCTCGGCGGCCCCCGCGGCGGCATCATCCTGGCCACCGCCGACTTGGCCAAGAAGTTCAACTCCGCAGTGTTCCCCGGGCAGCAGGGCGGACCGCTCGAGCACGTCATCGCAGGCAAAGCCGTTTCCTTCAAACTCGCTGCCGAACCTGCCTTCCGGGAGCGCCAGGAACGCACCCTGGCCGGCGCCCGGCTGCTGGCCGACCGGCTGCTCGCCGATGACGCCCGGGAGAGCGGGATCAACGTGATCAGCGGCGGCACCGACGTACACCTGGTGCTGGTCGACCTGCGCGACTCCGCGCTGGACGGCAAACAGGCAGAGGACCGACTGCATTCGATCGGCATCACCGTGAACCGCAACGCTGTGCCCTTCGACCCGCGTCCGCCGATGGTCAGCTCCGGCGTCCGCATCGGCACGCCGGCGCTCGCAGCCCGCGGCTTCGATGTCGACGATTTCACCGAGGTCGCCGACATCATCGCCATCGCGCTGCGTCCAGAGCTAACCGACCAGCAACTGGAGCGTCTGCGGTCGCGGGTCACCGGGCTCGCGCAGAGCCGCCCCCTGTACCCGGATCTGTCGAAGGTCGAATCATGAGCCACCCGCGCACCCCCGGTGCGGACCTGCCGGACCACCCGGACTTCCTGTGGCGCAACCCGGAACCTCAACGTTCCTACGACGTGGTCATCGTCGGCGGCGGCGGGCACGGCCTGGCAACTGCGCACTACCTGGCCAAGAACCACGGCATCACCAACGTCGCGGTGCTGGAGAAGGGGTGGCTCGCGGGCGGCAACATGGCGCGGAACACCACGCTGATCCGGTCCAATTATCTGTGGGACGAGAGCGCAACCATCTACGAACACTCGTTGAAGCTGTGGGAGGGACTGGAGGAGGACCTGGGGTACCCCATCCTGTTCAGTCAGCGTGGTGTGCTCAATCTCGCGCACACCCTGCAGGACGTCCGGGACAGTGTGCGCCGGGTCGAAGCCAACAAACTCAACGGCATCGACGCCGAATGGGTCGGGCCGGAAGACGTCAAACGGCTGTGCCCGATCGTCAACGCCTCCACCGACATCCGGTACCCCGTTCTGGGTGCCACCTATCAACCACGGGGCGGCATCGCCAAGCACGACTACGTCGCCTGGGGTTTCGCCCGTCGCGCCAGCGAGGCAGGCATCGACCTCATCCAGGGGTGTGAGGTCACCGGTTTCACCGTCGAAGGTGATCGGGTGGCTGGGGTGCGCACCACCCGCGGAGACATCGCCGCCGGGCAGGTCCTGTTGGCGGCGTCCGGTCACACCTCTGTGCTGGCCGACATGCTCGGGATCAAGCTGCCCCTGCAGAGCCACCCGCTGCAGGCCTTGGTGTCCGAACTCCTCGAACCGGTGCACCCCACCGTGGTGATGTCCAATGCCGTGCACGTCTACGTCTCCCAGGCCCACAAGGGTGAGCTCGTCATGGGCGCCGGCGTCGACTCGTACAACGGTTACGGGCAACGCGGAGCGTTCCACATCATCGAACGGCAGATGGCCGCCGCCGTCGAACTGTTCCCGGTGTTCGCCCGCGCCCACCTGCTCCGCAGCTGGGGCGGCATCGTTGACGTCACACCGGACGCCTCCCCCATCGTCGGCCGCGTCGGCTATCAGAACCTTTATCTGAATTGTGGTTGGGGCACAGGTGGTTTCAAGGCCACCCCGGGAATCGGCTGGTGTCTGGCACAGACCCTGGCCAAGGAGGAACCACACCCGTTCGTGGAGCCGTTCAGCCTCGAGAGATTCGTCACCGGGGCACTCGTCGACGAGCACGGCGCCGCCGGCGTCGCTCACTGATCCGCAGCACACCAACCCTGGAGACGACGCGTGCAACTCATCGAATGCCCGTGGTGCGGGCCGCGTGAAGAAGTGGAATTCCACTACGGCGGTCAGGCACACATCCCCTACCCGGCCGACCCATCAGCCCTGTCCGACGAGGAATGGGCGCGGTACATCTTCTTCCGCGACAACACCAAGGGACTGTGGGCGGAACGGTGGAATCACAGTCACGGTTGCCGTCGTTGGTTCAACGCCCTCCGTGACACCGCCACCTACCGCTTCCAGACGGTCTACCGTCTCGACGATCCCAAGCCGGTGACCACGTGACCAACGCCTCTGCCCCGACCGACTTCCGCGCCCCCGAGGGCGGGCGCATCGACCGCAGCAGCACCATCGGATTTACCTTCAACGGCGAGCACCTCACCGGTCACCCGGGGGACACCTTGGCGTCGGCCGTGCTGGCGACCGGCCGGCATCAGATCACCAGCAGCATCAAGCTGGGCAGACCGCGTGGCATCTCCGCCGCCTGGGCGGAGGACCCCTGCGGACTGGTGCAGATCGAACACCCCTATGCCGAACCCATGGTGCTGGCCAGTACCACCGAGCTGTACGACGGGCTCGTCGCACACGGAGTTCCCGGACAGGGGCGGCTCAGCGCAGACCCCGACCCTGCCCGCTACGACGCCGTGCATCACCACGTCGACGTGCTCGTCATCGGGGCAGGGCCGACCGGGCTGACCGCTGCGCTCAACGCAGCCAGAGCAGGGGCGAGAGTTGCGCTGATCGACGAGCAGTCCGAAGCCGGCGGGTCGTTGCTGTCCGGGACCGAAACAGTAGATGGCGTCCCGGCCGACCAGTGGGTGTCGACAGCCGTCGCCGAATTGGCCGGCCAGCCCGAGGTGTTGCACCTGCAGCGCACCACTGCTTTCGGCAGCTACGACAACGGTTTTGTGCTGGCGCTGGAGCGACGTACCGACCACCTCGGCGAGAGAGCTCCGAAGAGCGTTTCGCGGCAACGGGTCTGGCGACTTCGCGCCACATCCATCGTGACTGCGACCGGCGCCCATGAGCGACCCGTTGTGTTCGCCGACAACGACCGGCCCGGCATCATGCTCGCCGGCGCGGCCCGCACCTACCTGCACCGCTACGGGGTGCTGCCCGGTGGGGAGGTCGTCGTGTTCACCACCAACGACAGCGCCTACGACACCGCCTTCGACCTCCACCGGGCCGGTGTGCGGATCCGCGCCGTCATCGATGCGCGGCCCGCAGGCTCCACGGCACGACGCAGTGAACTCGAACGGCTCGGGATCCCCGTCACCGACGGTGCCGTCGTCACCGGAACTCGTGGGACCGACCGGGTCACCCACGCCCTCGTCGGCCCACTGCGCAACGGCGCGGTCGGCGACATTCTGGCCCTGCCGTGCGACGCGCTGTTGATCAGCGGCGGTTGGAACCCCGCCGTGCACCTGTTCAGCCAGACCCGCGGACGGCTCCGCTACGACGAACAGCTGGGAGCGTTCCTCCCCGGCGAGGATCTCGATGGGCTGACCACCGCCGGATCGGCGGCCGGCCTTTTCACCCTCGCCGGTTGCCTCACGGACGGCCACCGGGCCGCGAGGGAAGCACTGACCCACGCCGGCATCGGACTCGCCGAGGCCGATGTCGTGCCGAATGCAGCCAATACCGACGAGGCGGCCGCCCCGCTGGTCCTTTGGCGAGTCCCGGCCGGACCGGCCGCGGACGGCGTCACCGAGTTCGTCGACCTGCAGCGGGACGCGACCGTCTCCGACATCGCTCGCGCGGTCGGAGCCGGCCTTACCTCGATAGAGCACATCAAGCGTTACACCACCATCGGCACCGCACACGATCAGGGAAAAACCTCCGGAATCATCGCCACCGGGATCACCGCCGAACTCCTCGGAGTCCCGGTCGCCGATACCGGCACCACAACCTTCCGGCCCCCGTACACCCCGGTCGCGTTTGCGGCGTTGGCCGGCCGGGACCGCGGCCGGATGTTCGACCCGGAACGGGTCACCGCACTGCATGACTGGCACCTACAGGCCGGCGCAGTGTTCGAGGACGTCGGCCAGTGGAAGCGGCCCCGCTACTATCCGCAGGACGGCGAGGACATGGATGCAGCCGTGTTGCGAGAGTGCGCCGCCACCCGCACCGGTGTCGGCATTCTCGACGGCTCCACCCTAGGCAAGATCGACGTCCAGGGTCCTGACTCCGCAACGTTTCTCGACCTGATCTACACCAATCTGATGAGCAGCCTCAAGGTCGGCGCCGTGCGCTACGGCGTGATGTGCGGTGTGGACGGCATGGTCATCGATGACGGCACCGTACTGCGGCTCGCCGACGAACAGTTCCTGGTGCTGACCACCACCGGCGGTGCCGCGAGAATCCTGGACTGGATGGAGGAGTGGCTGCAGACCGAGTGGCCACACCTACGGGTGTACTGCACCTCGGTCACCGAACAGTGGGTCACCTTCCCGGTCGTGGGGCCCCGATCCCGTGACGTCATCGGGGCCGTTTTCCCCGGCGTCGACGTCGCCAAAGAATCATTCCCGTTCATGGCGATCCGGGACACCACGCTCGACGGTGTCCCGGTCCGGCTGGCCCGGATCAGCTTCTCCGGAGAGTTGGCCTTCGAGGTGTATGTCAACCCGTGGTACGCGGTCGACGTGTGGCAGCGGCTGCTCGACGCCGGAGCCCCCTACGGGATCACCCCCTACGGCACGGAAACCATGCACGTCCTGCGCGCGGAGAAGGGTTACCCGATCATCGGCCAGGACACCGACGGCACCGTCAGCCCCCACGACCTCGGTTTGGCGTGGGCGGTGTCGAAGAAGAAGGTCGATTTCATCGGGAAACGTTCCTTCGACCGGGCCGCCAACTCTGACCCGTCGCGCAAACACCTGGTGGGACTGCTCCCGCTGGATCGGCGCACTGTTCTACCGGAGGGCTCGCAGATCGTCGAGTTCTTCGCGGACGGCCAACTGCCGCCACCACCGGTACCGATGCTCGGCCACGTGACATCCAGCTACCGCAGCGCCGAACTCGACCGACCGTTCGCGCTTGCCCTGGTCAAGGGCGGCCGATCCCGGGTCGGCGACACCGTCCACGTCCCCATGAACGGCACCCTGGTCCCGGTCGAGGTCACCGGGTCGGTCCTCGTCGATCCAGAAGGAGCCCGTAGAGATGGTTGAGTTGACCCGGGTTCATCCCCTCGAACAGATGGGTTTCGACCTGGCCGCCCAGAACAACCAAGCAGCGTCGATCACTGCCGAACCGTATGTCGCGATGGTCGACGTGCGGCTGCCGACCGGTCTCCTGCGCACGTCGTTGCTCGACGCCGAGATCCCGACCACACCCAACACCTGGGTCGCTGCCGGCGGGCGACGAACCATCTGGCTCGGGCCAGACGAATGGTTGCTGACCAGCACCGACGACGCGCCGGAAGAACTCGAGCAGGAGGTCCGGGAAGCGGTCCGTACAGCTCGGCGGTGCCGCCATCGACGTCTCTGCGCAGCGAATCGGCTTGCGATTGAGCGGATCTCGCGCCCGGGAGGTATTGGCCAAGGGCTGCTCGATCGACCTGCACCCCCGGGTCTTCGTCAGTGGAAGCGCCGTGCAGACCACGGTCGGCCTGGCCGGCGTCATCCTGCTCGCCCTCTCGGACGCCGGTGACGACTTCCTTCTGCTGGTCCGCTCGTCGTTCGCCCGCTATCTCGCCGACTGGCTACTGGATGCCGCCGAAGAGTTCACCGATCCCGCCACCTTGATCATCGGCAGTCAGGAGTAGACGCACATGTCCACCACCCCACATGTGGTCATCATCGGAGCGGGAATCGTCGGCGCGAATCTTGCCGACGAGCTGACCGAACGCGGATGGAACCGCATCACCGTCGTCGACCAGGGCCCGCTGCCGCTGACCGGTGGCTCCACGTCACACGCGCCGGGGCTGGTCTTCCAGACCAACGCCTCCAAGACGATGACCGAGTTCGCGACGTACACGGTCGACAAACTCAAGAGCATCGACGTGGACGGAGCCTGGTGCTTCAACCAGGTCGGCGGGCTGGAGATCGCCACCACGCCGGAGCGTCTTGCCGAGCTGCACCGCCGGCAGGGCTGGGCCACCTCCTGGGGGGTACAGGCGCAGGTGATCAGCGCCGCCGAATGCGTCGAGCTGCACCCCCTGGTCGACCGGGAGCAGGTCCTCGGCGGCTTGCACATCCCCACCGACGGCCTCGCGAAGGCCACTCGCGCGGTGGTCGCGCTGTCCCGGCGCGCGCAGTCCCGTGGAGCGGTGTTCCAGGGAAACACCCGGGTCATCGGCATCGAACACACCGGCGGCAGGGTGACCGGCGTCCGCACCGACACCGCCGTGATTCCCGCCGATATCGTTGTCTCCTGCGCCGGATTCTGGGGCGTCGAACTGGGTGCGATGGTGGGTATGGCTGTTCCGCTGCTGCCGCTGGCCCACCAGTTCGTCTGGACCGGACAGGTGCCGGACCTGGTCGGCCGCAACACCGAGCTGCAGGAAGCCGGCCTCCCGATTCTGCGACACCAGGACCAGGATCTGTACTACCGCGAACGGGTGGACTGCCTCGGCATCGGTTCCTACGCCCACCGGCCGATTCCGGTGGACTTGCGCACGCTGCCCGAGGGTGACGTCGCCGACTCGGCGATGCCATCGATGCTGCCGTTCACCGAGGAGGACTTCGCCCCGGCCTGGGAACAGAGCAAACTGCTGCTGCCCTCGCTGCGCCAGTCCAAGATCGACTCCGGGTTCAACGGCATCTTCTCCTTCACCCCCGACGGCGGACCGCTGGTCGGGGAATCCGCTGACGTGAAAGGCTTCTGGATCGCCGAAGCAGTGTGGGTGACCCACTCTGCCGGGGTCGCGCGGGCCGTGGCCCAGCTGCTGGTCGACGGCCGTTCCGAAGTCGAACTCCACGGTTGTGATGTGCACCGCTTCGAAGACGTCCAACTCGCCCCCGACTACGTCAGCGAAACCTCGCAGCAGAACTTCGTCGAAATCTACGACATCCTGCACCCGTTGCAGCCCAAGGACTCTCCGAGGAATTTGCGGGTCAGCCCGTTCCACGCCCGGCAGGTCGAGCTCGGCGCGGTGTTCCTGGAGGGTGCCGGCTGGGAGCGGCCGCACTGGTACGAGGCCAACGGCCCGCTCGTCGACGAGTTGCCGCTGGAGTGGACGCCGCCGGCCCGGGACGCCTGGAGCGCTACCTTCCACTCCCCCGTCGCGGCAGCCGAGGCCTGGAAGACGCGCACCGCGGTGGCGATGTACGACATGACTCCGCTCAAACGACTCGAGGTCAGCGGACCCGGTGCCCTCGACCTGCTGCAGCGAGTGACCACCGGGCAGATGGACAAGACCATCGGGGCCGTCACCTACGCGCTGATCCTCGACCAGGCAGGCGGTATCCGCAGCGACGTCACCGTCGCCCGCCTCGGTGAGCAGTTGTTCCAGGTCGGCGCGAACAGTGCGCTGGACCTGGACTACCTGCGCCGCCAGGCGCCTGCCGACGGGTCTGTGCAGGTCCGCGACATCACCGGCGGTACCTGCTGTATCGGTCTATGGGGACCACTTGCGCGGGAGGTGATCGGCGCCGTCAGCTCAGACGACTACACCAACGACGGACTGAAGTACTTCCGTGCCAAGCAGGTACGGATCGGTGGCGTACCGGTGACCGCGATGCGGCTGTCGTACGTCGGCGAACTCGGCTGGGAGCTGTATACGTCCGCCGACAACGGGCAGCGACTGTGGGACGTCCTGTGGGCCGCCGGCGAACGACACGGAATCATCGCCGCCGGCCGGGCGGCCTTCAACAGCCTCAGGTTGGAGAAGGGTTACCGCTCATGGGGCACCGACATGACCACCGAGTACAACCCGTATGAGGCCGGTCTCGGTTTCGCCGTCAGCCCGCGCAAGGAGTCCTTTCTCGGCCGCGACGCCCTCGACGGAATCACTCAGGACACCGTTGAACGCCGACTGACCTGCCTGACCATCGATGACGGCCACAGCGTGGTTCTCGGCCTCGAACCGGTGTATGTCGACGGTCGATCCGCCGGGTATGTCACCAGCGCCGCGTTCGGGCACACCATCGGCAAGCCGATCGCCTATGCCTGGCTGCCGGCGTCGCTGACCGTGGGCGACCAGGTCGAGATCAAGTACTTCGACACCCGGGTCACGGCCACCGTCACCGCCGAACCTCTTGTCGACCCGAAGATGACCCGCCTACGCGGCTGATCGAGCACCAAGCGCAACCTCGCCCCTACCGGCCCGGATGGCCGCTTCGTCGGACAGCACGTCCGAGGACGCTCCTTCATCGGCGCGCCGGTGCTCCGCGCCGATCATCAGAAGGACCGACCATGCGTTCCGAGACCATCGAAGCTTTCCTCGCACAACTCGCCGGAAGGTCTCCCACACCCGGCGGCGGCGCCACCGCCGCCCTCCACGCTGCCCAGGCCGCTTCGCTGGTTGCCATGGTGGGCCGCTACAGCAACACCGCGAAATACGCAGCTCACGCCGACCGGATCACCGAGATCGTCGTGGCAGCCGACCGACTGCGGGAATGCGCGCTGCAGCTGTCCGAGGCGGACGTTGACGCATTCGGCGCGGTCGGCGCGGCTTATCAGTTGCCCAAGGACACCGTGAATCAGGTTGCCGCCAGGACAGCATCGATCGCCGCTGCGCTGGTGGGTGCGGGCAGGGTGCCGACGCAGGTGATCCGGGTTGCGGACGAGATCCTTTCCCTGGCCGAGGAACTCGAACCGATCGGCAACCGGAGCGTGATCAGCGACATCGCCGCCGCTGCGGATGCCGCAAGGGCGGCGGCCAGCACCGCGCGGGTGAACGTCGAGATCAACCTGGGCGGCATCACTGACGCCGACATCGTCGCCGAGCTGGTCGCCGCGATCGCCGACGTCGACGGCCTCGCAATGCGCGCCGACAAGGTCACCGCGGCGATTCGGGATCAGCTGACCCGATGACCACCACGACGCTGATCGGATCGGAAGTAGCGCAACGGATCCGAGCGGAGGTCACGGCCGCCGCGGATGGACTCCACGCCACCGGGATCACCCCGCACCTCGCCGTCGTGCTGGCCACCGCCGACGAGTCCACCGCCTGGTACGTCCGATCGATCGCCCGGGCCGCCGAACGCTGCGACGTTCGCTGCAGCATCCTCGACCTGGGCGCGGGCGCGACCTCGGTCCGCATCCGTGACGAGCTGGACGCGCTCAGTGCCGACCCGTCGGTGCACGGAATCATTCTGCAGACCCCGTTGCCCCCGAACGCCGATTTCGAGGCGTTGGCCTCGGCGATCGCCCCGGCCAAGGACATCGACGGCGCCAACCCGCGAAGTCTCGGCCTGCTCGCGGCTGGGTTGCCCGCCTTCGCACCTGCCACCGCCGAGGCTGTCATGGTGCTGCTGGATCACTACGCAGTTCCGCTGTCCGGTGCCGATGCCGTGGTAGTCGGCCGATCCACCGTGGTCGGCAAACCCGTTGCCCTGCTGCTGATCCAGCGTGATGCCACCGTCACCGTGTGCCATCGACACACCAAGGATCTGGCGGAGCACACCCGAAGGGCCGATGTTCTCATCGTCGCCGCCGGTCAGGCTGGCTTGATCACGGCCGCCCATGTCGGCCGGCACACCAACGTCATCGACGTCGGCACGAACGCCCAAGCCGACGGTGGATTGGTGGGCGATGTCGATTCCGGTTCGGTCATCGGCCGCGTCGCCGGACTCACCCCGGTCCCGGGTGGCGTCGGTCCGGTCACCACTGCGCTGCTGCTGCAGCACACGATCAGTTCGGCCTGCCGGTCACTGCGGCCGGACCCGGCCTGACCAGTGCTGTCGCCGCCCGGAGTCGACGCGAACGTGTCGTGCTCTCAGCGGAAGACCACGGTGCTGTGCCCGTTGATCAGGACCCGCTGCTCACTGTGCCAACGTACGGCCCTGGAAAGGGCCAGCGCTTCCGCGTCTTGCCCGACTGTGGACAGGGCCCGGGCGTCGTAGTTGTGATCGATCCGGATCACCTCCTGCTCGATGATCGGGCCCTCATCCAGATCACCGGTCACGTAGTGGGCTGTGGCGCCGACCAATTTCACTCCCCGCTCGAAGGCCTGGTGATACGGCTTGGCGCCCTTGAACCCTGGCAGGAACGAGTGGTGGATGTTGATTGCCCGGCCGTGCAGGGACGTGCACAACCCGTCCGAGAGCACCTGCATGTAGCGGGCCAAGACCACGAGATCGGCGCGGTGCTCCACCACCAGGTCGAGCAGACGAGACTCGGCCTGGGGTTTGGTGTCCGGCGTGACCGGAACGTGGTGGAATGTCAGTCCTGCAGCTTCCGCCATCGGACGCAGGTCGTCGTGGTTGGAGACCACCGCGACGAGCTCACCGCCGAGATTGCCTGCTCTCCAGCGGAAGATCAGGTCATTGAGACAGTGACCCATTTTCGACACCATCACCAGGATTCGTTCCGGTCGGTCGCCGGTGATGCGGTAGGTCATGGAGAACTGGTCGGCGACCGCGCGGAAGGCGTTACCCAGCTGCTGTGTGTCGGTCTCGCTCTCGCAGACGAACGCGGTGCGCAGGAACAGCTGTCCACGGGCCGAATCGTCGAACTGCTGATGCTCGACGATGTCGCAGCCATTCTCGAACAGGAACGCAGTCACGGCGTGCACGATGCCGGGTCGTTCCTTACAGCTCAGGGTCAGGATGTAGGGCTGCGACACGGTGCCTCCTAGCACTCGACGACGTTGAGAGCGAGTCCGCCCCTTGCCGTTTCCTTGTATTTGTCCTTCATGTCCGCGCCGGTTTCGCGCATGGTCTTGATCGCCTTGTCCAGGGTCACATGGTGTTGCCCGTCGCCGCGGACGGCCATCCGGGCGGCCGTGATGGCTTTGACCGAGCCGACCGCGTTGCGTTCGATGCAGGGAATCTGGACCAGTCCTCCGACCGGGTCGCAGGTCAGTCCGAGATTGTGCTCGATGCCGATCTCGGCCGCGTTCTCCACCTGTTCAGGGGTGCCGCCGAGCAATTCCGCCAGACCACCGGCCGCCATTGCGCAGGCCGACCCGACCTCACCCTGGCAACCCACCTCAGCGCCGGAGATAGAAGCATTCTCCTTGAACAGCAAGCCGATCGCCGCTGCCACCAACAGGAACCGGACCACGCCGTCCGGGCAGTAGGAGCCGATGAAATCCCGGTAATAGTGCAGGACGGCAGGCACGATGCCGGCGGCGCCATTGGTTGGTGCGGTGACCACCCGCCCGCCGGCGGCGTTCTGCTCGTTGACGGCCAACGCGTACAGGGTCACCCATTCCATCGCCCGCAAGGGGTCGGTCTCGTCGGCCTCGGCGGCCAGTCGGGCGCGCAGCGCGGCCGCACGGCGACGTACCTTCAACCCACCCGGCAGCACACCCGTGGTTGCGATGCCTTCGTCGACGCATTCCTGCATGACCGACCAGATGTGCAGCAGGCCATCGCGAATCTCGCTCTCGCTGCGCCAGGCCAATTCGTTGGCCAACATCACATCGCTGATGCTCAAACCTGTCTCGCGGGTATGGGTGAGCAGTTCACCACCGGTGCGAAACGGGAACTTCACCGGGGTCGGGTCGGCGACGATCGCCGGCCGGCCGGCCTGATCCTGGTCCAGCACGAATCCGCCGCCGATGGAGTAGTACTCCCGGCGACGCAATTCCGAACCGTCGGCGCGAAGCGCCTGAAACAGCATGCCGTTGGTGTGGAAATCGAGCCGCTTCCGGCGATGCAGCACGATGTCGGAATCCATGTCGAACGTGATGGGGTGCTCTCCTGCCACCCGCAACCGACCCTGTGCACGCACAGCGTCGACGCGTGGCTGCGCAGCGACGGGGTCGACGCGGTCAGGCTCTTCGCCCTCCAGCCCCAGCACCACCGCCTTGACGCTGCCGTGCCCGTGACCGGTGGCACCCAGGGATCCGAACAGCTCGCACTTGATGCCGGAGACACTCGGGATCAAGCCGTCCTCCTGCAGTCCACGCACGAACAGGAACGCGGCCCGCATCGGCCCAACGGTGTGCGAGCTGGACGGCCCGATCCCCACCTTGAACAGATCGAACACGCTGATGGTCATGGTGTCCTTCGCTAGCCACATATGTCTCAGGCAATAAATACGCAACTGATATTTCAGATGATAGGGTTAGAGTATGACACTCACGGTCCGGACACAACCCCCGGCGGTGATCAGGCCCTACGATCTGGGTATGACCGCTGAGGCGATGGAACTCGACACGGCCCAGGGGCTGTCGATGGCGGAGAAGGCGTACGTCGCGATCAGAGACCGGCTGATCCTGCTGGACATCAGGCCCAACGATCCAATCGACGACGGCGCATTGGCGCAGGAGCTCGGTATCGGCCGAACCCCGGTGCGGGAAGCCCTCAAGAGGCTGGAAGTCGATCGTCTGGTTGTCACCTACTCCAGGCGCGGAACCTTCGCGACCGGTGTCGACATCGCCGACCTCGCGGGCATTTCCGAGATTCGTGCCCTGCTGGAACCATTGGCGGCGCGCCGGGCAGCCGAGCGGGCACCGCGTTCGACCCGCGCGGATCTCGACGACCTGGCGACCAGGACCGAGACGCTGAATGTCGGCACGCTGGATCGAGCGGAGCTCATGCGCTGGGACATGACCGTCCACAGAGCCATCTATCGAGCCGCAGCAAGTCAGCATCTGGAAGATGTACTGATTCGCTACGACAACCTGGCAACCCGGATCTTCTGTCTGTACCTGGACCAGCTACCCGACGTGGAAGATCATGTCCGCGAACACACCGAGCTCTTGCGCACCATCGCCACCGGACAGGCCGACCGAGCCGAAGAACTCAGTCGTGAACACGTCCTGGGTTTCGAAAAGGCCGTGCGCGCCGCCATCTGAGAGGAAGGCCGCAACGACCACCATGACGTTGCACAGCGTCCCGGGAGCCTCGCATCTCCCACGAATATGGCGGCGCCCGGCCTCGTAGCAGCCCCGGGCCGGCTGGCGTCATGCCGGGATCTGGGCAGCTCGAACGGCAGGCTCCCGCCGGACTTGCGCTCGCCGACGACCGTGTCCAGCGACGTTGGCCGCCCCTCGACGCTGAGTGGACGAACGCAATCCTGGCAACCTGATATCTCGCGTGGAGCGGAAACGCGGCGCTCACCGAGCCCGAGAGGGCTATCGCGGAAACCCCGGAATTTGTTGACATTCCCAGCACGCCAGGCAATCGTCGGACCCGAACTCTCGTTTGGCTCGGCTTGCCTGAGGAGGTTGCCGATGGACACCGATCCACCGCTACTGACCGTGGTCCCGCCGGGTACCGGAATCACCGGTGACCTGGGGTCAATCGGGGTGGTGTTCAAACTGTGGGGCGAAGAAACCGGCGGCGCACTGGCGATCGTAGAACACCCATTCCCGATCGGGGCCTGGGTGGGCGCGCACCTGCATACCCGGGAGGACGAATACTCCATCGTGAGCGAGGGCGAGGTCGGGTTCCGCTCCGGCTCACGCGAGGTCGTACTCGGTGCCGGTGGCTACATCGCCAAACCTCGCGGCGAGATGCACGCGATGTGGAACGCCGGCGCCACCCCGGCCCGAATGATCGAGATCATCAGTCCCGCTGGGTTCGAGCACTTCTTCCGGGAAGTGGCCGAAATGATCGCCGCAGGTACACCCGACATGGACGAGGCGGCAAAGCTCGCCGAGCGCTACGGGCTCCGGTTCGGCAATCCGGACTGGATGCCCGACATCATCAAACGATTTCGCCTCACCTCGACCGAACCACCACCCGATGAGGACACCCCGAGCCGTTGACTTTCGACTACGGACGCCGACCCGTCCGACGACCCGTCACGGAAGCGCCCGGCGGACGCCGGCTGTGATTGCCGTGAAGGCGTGGCTCGATAAGGTCAGGGCAAACGGCAGCTTCAGTTCGGTTGAATCCTGCTACAGCTATTCGACTTCGACGCGAACGCCCGGGGTCGATTGCTCACCGATCCTGACGGCGACCTCGTGTAACCCCGGCGTCAGCGCCACCACCTGCAACTCCCGGTCGAGATCGGCTGTCTCACCTGCCGGGATCTCAAGCAGTTCGGTCTCCAGCGCACCATTCAGCGCCAGTCGCCAGCTCGGGTCGGGCTGACCGTCGACGAGCAGTTCGGACTCGTAAATGCCTGGCATCAATGGCCTGTCGCCGGTGTTCGTCATGTGAAGGCTGACGCTCAGGAGTCCAGGGGTCTGCCCCGCGGTCGCTTCAAGGCCAAGTTCGAGGCCAGGTAGACAACCATCTTTGCCGCGGGGGATGTCGCAGTGACCTGCGCGCCACACCCCAAAGTGCCGACGGTCGTCGTGACTGCGAATGATTCCGGCACGGGCGATGCGGATGTGTTTCCTACCACCGATCCATCCGGGCCGCCGCACGACACCACCAGCAGGCAGGCGGCAAGGGGCGCAATGAACCCTTTTCTCGACCGATGCGACCAAGATCGACCGACACGGTTTTGCCGAAACGCAACTGGTGTACAGGGACGTCATCATTCGCGCCGCCCTGAATTGGTCGCTCGACCCTACGTTTCGCTCAACAATTCATTCGCTGGAACACCAGCTCATCCCTCGCTGACACAGACTATTTCGTTGCCTTCAGGGTCGGCGACCCGCCAGCGGTCCTCCGACTCGTCCAGCAGCCTGCCACCGGCTGCGACGGTCGCGGTGAGTCGCTTCTGCGCGACGTCCGACGGCACGGCCAGCTCGACGTGGATGCGGTTGCGCTGCCGGCGGCGCTCTCTCTCCGAAACATCGAGCTCTTGGAACACCAGGACCGGGTTCAGCCGCCGTGGATCGTGGATGTCGGTGGCCCCGGCCCGCCGGTCGTGGGTGTATCCCAATGCGGCAACCCAGAACTGGCGGACCGCCACCACGTCAGCGGCGTCGAGAAACAGCTGAGCGAAGCGAGGCAGCCGAGGGTCCGCTGCAGCGCCGAGTTCGCGGGCGGCGGTCTGGACCTTCTCGGCAAGATCGGTGAAGTCGAGTTCGAGGCCGTGGGCATCGTCCTCCCACTGGTCCTTACCGCTGTCGATGATCACAAGTCCGGGGCGCAGGTCGACCATCAGCGGGAAGCCGGCGGCGGTGGCCAGTACCGCTGCGGCGGTCGCAACGTCACGCTGCTGCGCCGGCGAGCTGATGCGGTAGCAGGCGATCGCGCTGAATACCGCCTGCCAGTCGGTTGTTCCGATTCTCGCGGCGAGCGCCGAGCCCGGCACCAGGTCGACCTCGTTGCCGTCGGGATCGGAGTGACAGACTCCGAACGGTCCCGATGCCTCACCAGGACTCACCTGCTCGACCGTCGCACCCGGCCGCACCACGTCGAGGTGGATCCGGTTTCGCAACGGCCGTGGCTCGGTCGACTGCCGAAGCCGTATCGCAGGGTCGCGCCTCAAAGGGTCTACCAAACCGCCGTCCTGCCCAGGCTCGTACCCGAGCACACTCTGCCAGAATGGCTTGATTGCAGAGGGTTTCGCGGATTCGAGCACGACGCTCAGCTGCTGCGGTACGGCGGCGTTCGCGGACAGCCCGAGATCCTGGGCGGCCATCGACACCGCCTCGGCGTGCCGGTCCGAGTCAAGGCGCACCCGTATGCCCGTCGCGCGTAGGTCGACCAAGATCTCGGCCGATAGCTGGCCGATGCGCCCGGCCAGCGCAGCCCCCTCGACCAAGGAGGGCGCGTCGAACCACGCTGTCGCAACGCCATCGATCACACGCCAATCTGTTCCGATCGCTGTCATGTCCCGAACTTTAGGACCAAAGGGCATGCTCTCTGGGGCGTGACCTCCGCGATCTGGACCCGCTCGCTCGCCGGCCAGGCGTCCGGCGACTGACTCCGGCGAAATAGGGTACTCATCGGGCAAATCCGCGGAGGTGGTGCCATGAGCGAAGCGAGCGCCGGCGGTGACGGATCAGGCGGTCCGGGAGCCATCGCAGGCCCGGGTGAACCGGGTCGGTCCGAGGAAGCAGCAGCGGTATCGCCGTTCCCGGAGCCCCACGGTTCGACCCCCTGGGTGGACCCACGCAGGGCTGCCCGACTCGTCAACACGGAGCCATGGCACGAGGCCGGCTCCGGCCCGGTTCCGACAGCCAATGGTCCGGTCCGCAAGCGGTGGCGCAAGATCGCGTACCGCACGTTGGCCAAGTCCTGGAACGACTCGTTGTTCGGCATGAGTTCGCAGGCGGCATTCTGGAGCGCGTTGTCCACGGCGCCGTTGCTGCTGGCGTTGTTGGGTCTTTCCGGCTACGTCGCTCGAGCTATCGGACCGGAGACCACCACCGACATCCGCGAGCAGGTGAATGTCTTCCTGCACACCATCTTCAACGAAGAGGTTGCCGACAACCTGATCGGCAACACCGTGGACGTCATCCTCAACAACAACCAGGCCGACGTGATTTCGGTCGGGCTGATCATCAGCCTGTGGGCCGGGTCGTCGGCGATGACGGCGTTCGTCGAGTCCATCAACATCGCCTATTGCCAGCACGAATTCCGGCATCCGGTCGTCGAGCGCTTCTTCGCTCTCGGTCTGTATGTCGGCGCCCTCGCGGCGGGCATCCTCGTCGTCCCACTACTCGCGATCGGCCCCGATTACCTGCCGGGGCTGTTCCCGGCGCAGTGGCGTTCCACGGTCAGCGAAATCATGGGATGGGTGTACTACCCGGGGTTGGCGATCGGCTTGATCCTGCTGTTGACCACGCTGTACAAGGTGGCGCCGAAGCGCAAACACCGCTGGATGCGGGGGCTCCCGGGTGCCTTGCTGGCCGCCGCAGTCTTCCTGGTTGCCAGCTCGGGGCTGCGCCTGTACCTGTCCTACGTGTACGAGCACGGTCTCACCTACGGGGCGTTGGCCACGCCGATCACGTTCCTGCTTTTCTACTACTTTGCCTCGATGGCGATCATCATCGGCGCTCAGTTCAACAACGCCATGCTGGAGTACTACCCACCGCGGATCTCCCGTCGGGAGCGGCGGCGCCGCGCGGAGGCGGTCGACGCCACCGATCCAGTGGAGACCACCGGCGAAGCAGCACCGACCGTGGACCCACCGGCCGCAGTCGGCACTGATGATCCGGCAGCAAAGGCGTTGCATCGGTAGTCATCTGATGCCCGCCGTCGCCTCCATCCTGGTATCACGCGACGGGACCAACGGATCGGTTCAGAACCGGAGGATGAATGCTGCGCATCCCGGGGATGCCCGCGCTGGTTGGGATGAGCCTGTTGGGCTTCACCTCCTTCTTCCTGACCCTCTCGGCGTTGCCGGTGTATGCGGTCGACCGGGGTGTACCGGAAGCGCTGGCCGGATTGGTCACCACAGTCATGCTGATGGCCACGGTCACTGCGCAACTCGTGGTACCGGCCGCAGTCGAGAAGATCGGCCAACGCGCAACACTGATCATCGGGCTGCTCGCGCTTGGTGCGCCCACTCCCCTGCTGCTGCTCAGCGATCAACTGTGGTGGTTGCTGGTGGTGTCAGCAATACGCGGAGTCGGATTCGCCGTCCTGACGGTGCTCACTCCGTTGGTGGCGACCCAGATCGCACCGCCGGGAAGTCACGGTCGGGCGATCGGCCTGTACGGGTTGGCGGTCGCGGTGCCGAACGTTGTTGCAGTGCCGGCGGCGGTCGCTCTGACAAACGCGGGGCACTTCCCGATAGTTGCGGTGCTGGCGGCAATCCCGTTGCTGGCCATCCCCCTGGCCGGCCGGTTCCCGGAGCCAGCACCGCGCACCGACCGACGATCGGCGAGGTCACCACTGCCGACTCGCAAACTAGCGGGCATTCTGGCGCTGTTGTTGGCGCTGACGCTCTCTGGTGGCGGGATCTTCGCGATCCTGCCGGTGCAGCTCGCCGATTCGGCGGCCGTCACCTTGGCGCTGCTGATGCTTGGTGTCACGTCGGCGCTGGCCCGTTGGCGGGCAGGTGCGCTGGCCGACCGGGCCGGACCCGCTCGGCTGTTGCCGGCGTGTGCAGCCATCGGGGTGGTGGGTTTGATCCTGCTCGCGCTGGGCGTATCGCGCACCGGGCTCGCATCCGGCGTGCTGGTGGTGCTGGGGACGGCGGTATTCGGGATCGCGTACGGCGGCGCGCAAAATCTCACCCTCCTCCTGAGTTTCGATCTGGCGGGGTCGGATCGCCGAGCCGGGGCGAGCGCTGCCTGGAACGCGACGTACGACGCCGGCACCGCCATCGGCGCCTTGTTGATCGGAGCGATCGCGGCCGGTTCCAGCCTGTCGGCGGCAATGTTGGGATGCGCTGCCCTTGTCGTGGTCACTGCCGTCACGGCGGTCAGCGGGGCGCGACGGGCGAAGCCGCCCCCTCCGTGACCCCGCAGCTCACGTCGACCCGGGTGATACTGACAGCCGTGCCGATCGAACGCGTGGACTACTTCGACCTCACCGGTGACGAACTGCGGGCGGTCACCCGGTTCTCGGCCGAAGCTGCGCAGGGGGTTCTCCCGATCGTCGAGCAGGTGCACCCCGACGACCCGAGACCCCGGGCGGCAATTGACGCCGCGTGGACCTTCGTCAACGGCGCGGACCGCTCAAAGCTGCAGCGCGTGACGGCGACGGACGCCCACCGCGCGGCCAGGGCAGCGGCCACCGAGGCCGCGCGTCATGCGGCGGCCGCGGCCGGGGACGCCGCCTCGGCGGCGTACCTGCACCCGTTCGCCAAGGCGACCCAGGTCGGTCACATCCTGCGCGCAGCGGCTCACGCCGCGCAAGCCGCGGAGCTCGTCGCCGGCGACCCCCTGGTCGGTGACCAAAGGATTGAGGAGGCGCGCGCACGGGCGACGCCGATGCTGGTGAACGTCCTGCGCCGCTACCCCCCGGCGCCGCCCGGCCGGACCCGGGTGGCGCAGCTCATGACGCGGTTGGACTCGTCGCTCAGGCAGGAGTGACCGCAAGCGCAAGTCGACCTTTGTCGGCGTCTTGTTGCTCGACCTGAACTTGTCGTTGCGGCGCAACTGGTTCACCACTGTTCGGCCCCACGAGGTCAGTCGACGGGCAGATGGTCCAAGGCTTCGCTCTCCAGCTTTGCCCAGCGCCGCACGCGTTCCCGCACTCGCTCGATGTCGTCGTCCGAGAGAGCGACCGTTCCGTCCGGGGTCAGCCGGTAGATGTCGACCGGTCCGCCAACGCTGGGGGACGTGATCCGTAGGGCGTCCACGACCCTCACCGCGGCCAACACGCCGTGGTCGACATCACGCTCGGTCATCTGAAAGTGCGCAAGCAGCGCTGCGGCCTGCTGAGCCATCGCGGAACCACTGCCGATCGCGTGGAAGCCGACCTCCTCGTACCGTCCGATCAACCCGTGCGGGTCGATGTCGACGATAAACGGGGCACCCCTTGAGTATCCGGCAGCCATGACGTACGTCGCCGGCGTCGCTCCCGATCCCTGTTCGCCGGGGACCTGTTCGATGAAGTTCTCATAGTGGTGACGCAGCAACGGAACGACCTGCTCCTGCACGGCCCGACCGACATTGTCGGCGGCAAGCACGGCGGGTGCGCAACCATCGAACACTCCCTCCAATTCCATCAGCACAGCGCGGGCACCGCTGCCACCCCAAGCCGCTGTGTCTCCGAATGGATGAAGTTTCTGCGACGGATAACTCAACCCGCGAGCGCTGTCCGTGACTTGCGAGTCGGCCGCGAGCACGAGTCCGTCGGCGCACCTCAGCGCGAGCACGACCGTCATCTGCGCCTCCTTCCATCCATTTGATCATGGTTTCGGATCACGCACCGAACTGGTCGAAATGTTTCCCCCGATACCGATCTCATTGCCGTCGGGGTCGTGGAAGACGTACTTCCAGACCGGATCGTGCTTCTCGATCTCGGTCGGCTCCAGGCCGCGGGCCCTGATGCCGGCCACGTTAGCGGCCGGGTCATCGAACCAGATCATGTTGACGGCGCCGCCGGCCCGATCGGTGTCCACGATGATGTAGACGAAACGGTCCTCGGCCAGTTGCCACACCGCCTCGACATCGTTCGGGTAGAACGACGGTTCGGCGCCGAGGAGCCGTCGATACCAGTCGAGCGCACGTGCATAGTCACCGACTGGAATGCCGGCGAAGATTCCGGTAGCCACGACCAGCCCCTCTCTTTGGGCGCGTTTGACCTGTTGTCAGGACCGACTCGGCAGGCACCGCCTTTTCATCGCAGGACCTGAGCGCCCTCACGCGCCGGGCGGGGCGCATGTTCAGTTGGTTGAGGTTCACTCAGCTCGGGTATTCGAAGCCTATGACCACACCAAAGGACCTCACTGCCGACCAGCACGCAATCGTCGACCAGTCCGACGACGTTCGTGATCCGGCCGACGACTCTGACGAGATGAACGATCCGGCGAAGATGACCGACACCTACCCGGAGGCGCTGGACCGAAAGCTCGAGGAGGCGGAAGGTGCCATCGCTGCTCACCGCTCAGAGTCGGACGAACGCCGCATCTGGGGCAACGGTCGCACGGGCGCCGAGGAGTCGTCAGACCTCGGTGGCCCATGAACCTGTGGGTCTCGCCGATCACCTGCCTGACAGTCCGGTGGAGCGCAAATCGCGACCGATATGCCCGTCGGGCAAGGGCCGCGAGCGACGCGTCATCTGCCGGCCCGGCGTTGAACGGGCGAGGACCCCGAGCACCTCACTCAGCCTGTTCACCACCACGCGGACGCTACCAATCAGACAGACCAACCAGTTTGACGATCGTTGCCGGATCGAGCGGCGGTGGAGGCCAACACGCTGAATTCGTTGCCATCCGGATCGGCCATCACCACCCACCCGACATCACCCTGGCCGATATCGATGCGAGTCGCCCCGAGGGCGATGAGCCGGTCCACCTCCTGACGTCGATCATTGTGTTCGCGCGAGACGATATCGAAATGCAGCCGGTTCTTGACGGTCTTCGGCTTCAGCGGCGGGCCGCCCCAAGTGATCTTCGGACCGCCGTGCGGCGAGCGAATGGCGGTCTCCTCGTCCTGGTCCCACACCAGCGGCCAGCCAAGCGCTTCGCTCCAGAAATACCCGACCTGCTGCGACCCATCGCAAGCAACCGCACCGATGGACCCGCAGTCGGCGAGAAACTGGTTTCCCGGTTCGATGACGCAGAACTCATTGCCCTCGGGATCGGCCAGCACCACGTGCTTCTCCTCCGGATGCTGACCGATGTCGATATGGGCGGCACCGAGACTCAGCGCTCTCGCCACCGTCTGCCGTTGGTCTTGCTCGGACGCGCTCGTCAGGTCGAGGTGTAGCCGGTTCTGGCCGCTCTTTCGAACCTCGGTGGGAAGGAACCGAATTCGGAAACCGGTGTCGTCACTCGGAAGAACGGAGATGCCTTGTTGGTCGTCCGATGCCTCCCAGCCGAGGACACCGGACCAGAAACTGGCGAGGCGGATCGGGTCGTTCGCGTCGAAGCACAGCGCGACGAGCTCACAGGTCATTCCGTCACACTCCCCCATCCGTGCTGGATCGGTCCACCGCATTCAGGCCGCCGCCTTCATTCATCAATTGGTGGTTGTCCACCGATCGGTCGATGGGGAGATCGGCTGGACGACCCTCCGATCAGTCGACCTTGTCGTCAGTCACAGCGACCTACCTTGACGACATGCGGAAACTCGTTGCCCTGAGCATCCTGTCGATCGTTGCCGTGCTCGTAGCCACGTTCATCATGGCCGGCGCAGCCAACGCTGCGCCTTCGGCGGCGATGAGCTCACCCGGGACGCTGGCCCGGCTCGTCGACACGCGCGCGGGGGCAGGGGACGTCCCGGTCCGGTCTGACCTGGCGACGGATCGGGGGTCGGCGGTGTCGGTGTGGGACATGCTCGAGATGGAAATGGCGATGAACCACCTCAGCCAACTTGCCGAGATGGCGAACAGTGTGGTGGGCGCCTCGAACGCGTCGACGACGGCCATGGCTCGCGGTCTCAAGGCCTGACCGAGCCTCCATGCATGGTGGACGGACTGACCTCCGGCTCCCATGGTGACAGCCCCGAGGGTCGGGTCGTTCTCCGCCGAGGTCGCACTCGGGCTGATGGGTCGAGGGCGGCTGGTCCAGTGGCCGGCTGTTCATGATGACCTGGTGGCCGACCCAGGGTATGGCCCGAGCCGTCGCCCGCTGGTTTGATGGCCCCGCCGAGATCGTCGGGACGGGATCAGTCCGAGTTCGGTGAATGGACGCGTTTCCCGATCCCGGGCAATTGATGGATGTCGGCCTGGGTCCGTAGTGCTGAAATCATGGTGCGGACGGGCAGCGTGCTCGCGACGGCAGTGCGGGTGACGGCGAGAACCTGTCGTACAGGTTGGTCGGCCTGTTTGATGCGTCGTATCGCCACTCCGGGGTGCTGGACACCCAAGGCCAGGGACGGGATGAGCGCCAGTCCGAGACCCGCCGCGACGAAACCTTGTGCGGGCCAGTACTCGTCGGCTTCAACAGTTCGCAGCGGCGCGTAGCCGGCCTGTCGGAAAGCTTCGCTCGTCGCTATGCGGCAGCAACCAATTTCGCACCTGATGGAAATCCAGGATTCGTTCGCAGCGGACTCGAGAGGAATCACCCGTCTGCCGGCAAGGTGATGATCGCGAGGAACAACAACCCTGAACGGGTCGATCAGCAGCGGAAATGTCACGAGGCTGTCGCCGGTGATTCGATCGCCATGGGCCTCGATCACGGCGGCATCGACCTGGCCACCGCGGAGCAGGCTCATCGCGTCTTCCCGGTCGGCAACCCGCAAGTCGATCTCCAATTTCGGCATCGCCCGTCGAACCTCGGCCAGGGCAGGCGGGATGAGCTCACCGCCGGCAGTCGCGAAGGTGGCGAGACGCAGGACGCCGAGCTCACCGGCGTTGAGCGCCATCAAAGCCCTCTCGGTCTCGAACATCCGGTCCAGGAGGTCAGCGGCGTGACCGGCCAGCATCCGGCCGGCAGCGGTGGGTCGCACACCCCGGCCGGCGGGCTCCAAAAGGATGGTCTTGGTCTCGGCTTCCAAAGTGGTGACGTGTTGGCTGATCGCCGACGGGGTGAAACCAAGCAGGGCCGCCGCTTCCTTGACCGACCCGGTCGTCACGACGGCGTGCAAGGCCTGTAGCCGCCGCATCTCCAACATTCGTCGACTCTACAACGATGCTTCATCGTCGTGAAGAAGACTTCGCTTGTCCTTAGCAATTGGAGTCGTCAGGGTGTGAGTCAACCCGTTGAACCACCAGGCTTGTCGGAATTTGAAAGGATCGAACCGGTGCCTACCCAACAGACAATGCTTGCGTTCGCGCTGCTCTCCGTCGGCATCGTGGTCATGCCGGGCCCTTCCAACCTGTTCCTGTTGGCGCACGGCATCGGCCATGGACGCAGGGCCGCAGTGGCCGCAATGACCGGTATCTCGGCGGCGTCGGCCATCCGCGTCCTGCTGACCGCCGCTGGGCTGTCCGCTGTCCTGGCGTCCTCTGCGACGGCGTTCACCGTCATCAAGTGGGTTGGTGTCGTGTATCTGGGCTATCTCGGTGTCCGTGCTTTCCGTTCCGGATCGGTCGACGGGCTGCTCAGCTCGGACGCTACTGCGATCCGGCTCCGGCGCTCGGCCGGGAAGGGCTTGCTGGTGGGGTTGGCCAACCCGAAGATGATCATTTTCTTCATCGCGTTCTTTCCGCAGTTCGTCGACCCCAGTCGAGGCTCGCAGGCCGTCCAGATCATCGTGCTGGGCGCCTTGTTCTGGGTGCTCGGCGTGCTCTGGGACTTCGCCTTCGCTTACCTGTCCGGAACGATCGGGACCTGGCTGAAGCGGCGGCCGCGGCTGCAGACAGCCCAACCTCGGGTCGAAGGTTCGGTTTATCTCGGCCTCGCAGGGTGGGCCGCCATCGCAGGAGAACTCTGAGCAGCGCGTAGTAGACCTACTGCATGGATGACTGGGGTCGCTCAGCGGCGCAGCTGTGCCAGCAGTGGAAGTTGCTGGAGTGGGTCGCCGTCCGAACTGTTCCAGTAGACGTGTTCGACCCCGAGATCGGTGGCCCGCTCGAGGTCGGCAGCAACCTGTCCGACCGACCCGAGCAGCGGCCCCCGCTCGTCGAGCGGTCGTTCGGAAATGTTGCCGTTCACCTGCAGCAGCACCGGCAGCGATCTCGGGTCACGACCGGCGGCCGCCGCCGCGTCGCGAAACATCGCGAGCGTCGCGCTGATCGTTTCCCAGTCGAAGATCACCAACGTGAGGCCGGCTCCGAGGCGCGCGGCCCGTTGCACCGCCGCAGGGGCGACACCGCCGATGACCAGCGTCGGGCCGTTCGGCTGAACCGGCTTGGGACCGATGTCCGACGAGGGAATTCGGTAGAACCGTCCGTCGAACGACACCGGATCGGGTCCCCAGACTGCTCGCATGGCCTGGATGTGCTCCTCGAATCCGGCACCGCGTCGGTTGATCGGTACGCCGGCGGCGATGAACTCCTGCTCCATCCATCCTTGGCCGATCCCGACGACAAGCCTTCCACCACTGAGCCTGTCCAGGGTCGCGAGCCGCCTGGCCAGGATCACCGGGCTTTGGAAAAGCGAGTCCAGGACACTGGTACCGAGTGTGATGCGGCTCGTCGTCGCAGCCACGAAGGCCAATGTTTCGATGGGGTCGTAGACCGTGCCGAACGGCTCGGGTGCCTCCATCACCGGCCCGCCCGGTCCGCCCATCGGAATGGGCACGCTCGGTCGCATCAACCGTTCCCACGTCCAGATCGAGTCCAATCCGATCCGCTCGGCCTCCAGCGCCACTCGCGCGATCAGATCCGGCGACGCGTCACGTCCCGCAATCGGGAGATGCACACCTATCTTGATCGCCGTCATGACTTGATCGCCGTCATCGTCGTCCTCCGTTGCATCGGGGTTGATTCACCAGGACAGACTGGGCTGACGGCCGAACCTCAGCGGTGTTTTCGCCAGCGTGCCCGAGCAGCCAGAAGGTGATTGTCGGATCCGCCCATGCTCGTTCGTAGTGAGAGAAAGCCCCGGGCACACGGCTGGGGCGAAAGCGGGAGGACAGGGACGATGACCGACGACACTACGACTGGCTCAACCAGACCGTTCCGATTCGGGGTGGTCACCCCGATCGGTCCTGATCTGTCGGTGTGGCGAGACCAGGTGCGGAGTATCGCTGACAACGGCTATTCGACACTATTGATGCCCGACGTCCAGCAGTGGCAACCGGCGCCGGGACCCACCTTGGCGGTCGCGGCGACGCTGGCCGACATCCGGGTGGGTACCTGGGTTTACGCCTCTCCACTGCGCCAGCCGAGGAGTTTGGCGTGGGAAGCGCATTCGCTGACGGTGCTGAGCGAAGGTCGCTTCGAGATGGGCATCGGTACCGGAAGGCCCGGGTTGGAGGACGAACTCCGCCAGTTGGGCCTTCCGGTGGTGACACCCGTCGAGCGGTTGTCTCACGTGCGCGATGCCGTCGGGTCGCTCCGCGATCTCGATGGTCCGGACCTGCATACGCCGGTCGTGATGGCCGTGCGCGGTCCGAAGGCCCGAGCGTTGGCGGTTGAGCTTGCCGATACGGTCACGTTCGCCACAACCCCGACTGATTCCCGAGCCGACGTCATGCGCATGGGCACCGACTTCCGCAAGATCCGGGACGTTGAACTCGCGCTTCACGTGCCTGTCGCCGGCGACTCCGTGTCGGCCTTCATGGCGCCCCCCGACACGGACATCGCCGCGTTACGAGCGGCGGACTCGCTGCTGGTGCTTCCCCGCGACCCGAAGGCGGCCATCGAGGAAATCCAGCGGCGACGGGAAGTGGGCGGCTTCTCCTACGTTGTCATCGGCGCCAATGCCGCTGCTGCATTCGCCCCTGTCGTTGCTGAGCTGGCGGGACACTGAACCGCTGAGGGTGTCCAGTTCGCTCCGCATGACCGATGGTCCTGAATTGCAGATGGTTCTGACAACATCGGCACCCGCCGTGTTTCCCGCTCTCGCGGAATCGAACCGGGTCTGCGTGTACGACCGGCCGGGTTCGATGATCACCACGACAGACGCAGGTGGGACGGTCGCGCTCGGTGAAGCAGCTCGACCCGGGCGAATTGACCCGGCCGATGCCGCGCGACCCCGCCGAGGTGGTCACCGACCTCCACGACCTGCTCGCCGCAGCCGACGTACCGAGTCCCTACGTGCTGGTCGGTCATTCGCTGGGCGGTGCCTTGAATGTCCTCTACGCCCGCACCTACCCGGACGCGGTGAGCGGCCTGGTGGTCGTCGACTCACCGCTCCCGCCGACCGGGATCTCGTCGGCCCGGAGCAGTGGAAGAGCGTTCAAGTCATGGGGCTGGACCAGAGCCTGGCGCCCGATTTTCAGCTCGAGTCCTACGACCTCGGCAGGCTCTTCGACAACATCGACGCTGCGGGCTTGTTGCCGGACATTCCGGTTGTCGTGCTTCGGCGTGGCGCGCCCTCGATGGGCGGTGATCCGATCCCGGACGGCCAGCCGATCACCCAGGCCGAGGTCGATGCGCTCGGTGCGGCGCAATGGGACGCGCAGGCCGTGTGGGCCGCAGACGTTCCCGGCGCCACGCTGATCACCGTGCCTGACACGACCCACTACATCCAGAACCAGCGTCCGGACGCCGTCGTCGCTGCGACCCAGCAGGCGATCGCCGGTACCTGAGCGCGTCTCACAGCGCGAAGGAAAGCTTCGAGGTCGCCTCCGGACGCGAACACAGGCTTCGTCACGCGGGTGAAAGGATGAGTCATGATTCAAGGACTCAACCGGATCGAGGTCATCACCCTGTTCGTCGAGGACCTGGGGCCGACGAAGGCGTTCTACCAGGAAGTCTTCGGCCTGAAGGTGATCTACCAGGACGACGATTCGGCGGTCGTAGCGCTCGAGAACCTGATGATCAATCTGCTGGCAGCAGGGAATGCCGACACCCTGATCGACCCGATGAAGGTCGGCGCGCCGGAATCGGGTCAACGCTCGCTGCTGACCATTGCGGTAGCCGACGTCGACGCCGTGTGCGCTCAGTTGGAGCTGCACGGGGTGAACCTGCTCAACGGACCGGTCGACCGCCCCTGGGGTCGCCGGACCGCCGCCTTCGCCGACCCGGCAGGAAATGTATGGGAGGTCGCGCAGGTGTTGGCGGACTCCTGATCGCGGTTGTTTTTTCGGTCCGAGAAAGGAGGCCCCTCGCCGGTCCATCGAGAACCGAACTGTTGCAGTACGTCACGCAGGTCGACTGTTACCAGTTCCCGATCAGCGCGATCACTTCGGCGATGAGTACGTCGGAATCATGACGAAGCATTGCGATCAAGTCGGTCACATCGCCTTCACCGGCGTGAGCGGGCGCGGCGCCGACTGCGGACGGCGCACCGGCGAGTGCCCAGGCGGCGGCGGTTGAGGCGTTTCGCATCTCGTCGCGGTTGGGTTCCGCGGACGTTTCCAGGATCGCAACGAAGTACTGATCGCTCCACCCGACGGAATGGATCTGAGTCGGGGAGGACGCGTCCGCGCCCACGTCCGTCCAGCCCTGTTTCGATCCGTGATCGCCGGACAACGAGTTCATCCCATAGGACTGGTCCGAGCCGTCCGCACCGGTCGAACCGGTGCGGGTCATCGCATCCATCAGCAAGGGCGCCACCTCAGGGTCATTCGACATCTCGTAGAGAAACTTCACCTCGTCGTTGGCGGTGATCAGTTCCCAGCCCCAGTCATGCGGGCTGGTCTCCGGCCCGTTGACGGTGTTCGTGAGTCCGTAACGAGCGGCCATCGTCGGGACGATATCGACGTTCCACAGCGCCGTCTCGATGTCGTCGTCGGAGTTCACGATCATCGAACTGAGGGTTTGCTTCATCGGCCCGTTGGGCTCGCCATCGGCCTGGTGCAGGTAGTAGGCGACCGTGAACGGCTTCACGATCGATTCGGAGATGTACTGATCGTCTCCGCCGCTTTCGGCCACCGTTGCGCCGGTTTCACGATCGACAACAGAGATGCTCTGCGTGATGCCCTTGGCTGCTGCCGCCGCCACCGACGTGTCGACGGCCTGCTGTTCGGCACTGGCCGGAATCGCCTCGCCAACGGCTGAGGGGGAGGTCACCGTGGCCATCGCGGTCATCAGGGTGAGTGTGACGGCAACAGCGATCGGACGCAGCTGCGCCCATCGATCACGTTGGCGGCGGCTCTTCATCGTCACCGACACTGCCAGTTGAGCCGGATTCGGGGAAGCCCACAGCGCTCGCCCGACCAGAACGTGCCGGGTTGACGGCGAACACGCCGCGAGCAGACCATGATTTCCTGACACGACCGTCGTTGGGAGGAGCCGCGGAGTACGGAGCGCACCTGCCACTGGCCGATCTGGGGTCACCACCCTCGCCGGCCAGTCGGAAAGCGTACGCACGAGCGGCGAACGGGCTCGGCTACAGCTACCTGTGTGTCACTGATCATCTGTTGTTCACTCGACCATGGCTTGACGGCCCGACCGCTCTCGCCGCTGTGATCCAAGAGTCGGGATCGATGCGATTGGGGCCACCACCGTGAGCCTTCCGGTGCTGCGAGGGCCGGTACCCCTGGCGAAAACGCTGACCGCCCTTGATGTTCTGTCGAACGGACAATTGTTGGCGGCTCTTGGTCCTGGATCGTCGGCGAAGGACTACGCAGCTGTTGGCGTGCCGTTCAGCGAGCGCTGGCGGCGATTCGACGACTCGGTGCCTGTTGTGCGCGCGTTGCTGCGGGGCGACCGGGAGGCGTCGACGGTTGTTCCAGCAGCGGGCTGCCCCGTTGGTCGGTGCCGCGCCGTCCGGATCGGTCTGAGCAACACCCCGCCCAGATTCCGTCTGTCTGAGCGCCCTGCGGAGCTACCGCACAACATCCCGGGCCGTTGTGAAGTGACACCGGATGGTGCTCGGTGGTCTGGCCCGGCCGCGAGTGAGGCAATCAGCCGCTCTCCGCAGCGTGCTGCCGCCAGCTGTGCTGAGGCGCGAAACCGAGTACGCGGCGAGCCTTGTCGATGGACAGCAGCGTCTCGTGCTCACCCAGTTCCCTGGTCACCGGGACGCCCGGGAACACCTGCGCCGCGAGCTCCGCGCTCGGGCGGCTCATCACGGTGTCCGCGTTGGCCACGATGAAGACGTCCTTGCCCGGCCGGGAGGCGACCAGCGCCAATCGCACCGCCTGGGCCCCGTCCCGGGCATCGATGTAACCCCACAGGTTCCAGCACCGGGTGTTGGGATCGGCGTCGAAGTCAGGGAATGCCGCATAGTCCGCCGGCTCCATGACGTTGGAGAACCGGAGCCCCGTCATGGACAGATTCGGATCCCACCGGCAGAACTGTGCGGCCAGTTCTTCCTCCAGAGTCTTGGCCAGTGAGTAGGCCGACGCGGGTCGGGGGTGGTAATCCTCATCGACCGGGATGTACGGCGGCGGGGTTTCGGGGGTGAACGGCAGCCCCAGCACGGTTTCGCTGGACGCCCACACCACCGTCTTGATCTTCGCCATCCGAGCGGCCTCGAACACGTGATAAGTGCTGGTGACGTTGTTGTCGAACGTCGCGGCATTCGTGGTGAGGCCGGGCGCCGGAATCGCTGCCAGGTGCACCACGGCATCCACCCGGTCGTACTTGTCATCGACCCCGAGCAGTGCCGACAGGGTCTGCCCGTAATCGGTGAAGTCCACCCTGACGAACGCGCCGTCCGCGTCGGGCGACGGGACACGGTCCAGGTTGACGACCTGATAGCCGTGTTCGATCAGATCGCGGACCACCGCCCGACCGAGCTTGCCGCTACCACCGGTGACCGCCACCAACGTCATCGCTGAGCTCCGTCCAGTCGGGGTTTCCCGGCGAACCGTACGCCCTCGGCGGTCTCGGCGTTGTGCGTGGAAGGGTTGGTCTTCGAGTTGGATCTCAGTCTCGTTCTCGGGACCGTCGCAGCGGCAGCCGTCGACCCTGCATCGTGATCCACCGGAACGGTGTCGGGCAGGCTCGTTGTCCGTGATCCTGACAAGCTACCGGCATGCGGGTTCGACGAGTGGCTCCCAGCACCGACCATGATCTGGCCCGGACGTTGCTCGGAATCCAGCACGCGGCTTATGCACTCGAGGCCACCTTGATCGATGACGACCGGATACCGGCTCTGCATGAGAACGTCGACGATCTTGTGTCGGCGAGGCTGCTCTGGCTGGCGGCCTTCATCGATCAACGTGTGGTCGGCGCGGTGGGATGGAGTGAGGATGACGATGAACTCGACATCGACCGACTGATCGTGGCGCCGGCGATGCACCGGCGCGGGGTGGCGTCCGCGCTCATCCGCGAGGTGCAACGGCGGGCTGGAACCCGGCGCATCTCGGTCTCCACCGGCCGCGGCAATCACCCGGCCGAGAAGATGTACGAACAGCTGGGTTTCGTCCACACAGAGGATGAGGAGGTTGTCCCCGGACTGTGGGTGACCCGGTACAGCTGGGCGGCAGACTGAGGTCCGCGCCGGATCGCGAATAATCGGAGCGATGAGCCTTACCTGGCATCAGGCACTTGCGTGGCGATTGCGGATGCAGTTGCTGGAGCCGGTAGGGACGAAGCCCGTCGAGGGCGTTGTCGCCCGCCTCGGTGCCGTCCCGGCCCAATCCATTTCAACGGCCGAATTGGCGGTTCGATCAAGACGCATGCAGTCCGCGGCAGGCGAGGTCGCCGATGCTCTGACCGCTGGCACCATCATCCGCACGTTTGCCTTCCGCGGCGCCACACACTTCATGACGCCGGTGGAGGGAGCCGACTACCTGGCCTTGCGGGCATCGAGCCGAATGTGGGAGCTGCCGAGTTGGCAGAAGTCCTACCGGCTCGCGCCCGCTGATTGGCCGGCCCTTCGCGAGACGGTCCGGGACGCATTGGGCGACGGCCCCTTGACGATCGACGAACTCGGCGCGGCGGTCACCGCGCGACCGGCGTATCGGCACCTGACCGGGGCGTTCGCGGATCGTTCGTTCACCATCGTGAAGCCATTTGCCTGGCAGGGAGACATCTGCTTCGCACCGTCGCGGAACGGGATGGCCACCGTCCAGCGCCTCGACCGCAACCCGCACTGGGCAGGACTGCCCGACATCGAAGACGCCGGGAGATCCGCTGTCCAGAACTACCTGCGGGCGTACGGGCCGGCCACCCCCGATCACTTGCAGTACTGGCTCGGCGCGGGCCTCGGAGCGGCCCGTCGGCGGCTCGGACGCTGGATCAGCGACCTCGACGACCGACTGGTCACCGTCGACATCGAGGGTGACCCCGCAATGGTCCTGCGGGAAGACCTGGATGGTCTCGCCGACACCACATCCACGACATCGGTCGTTCTGCTCCCCGGACACGACCAATGGGTGCTGGGACCCGGGACAGCCGACGCCCACGTCGTCCCGCCGACCAGACGGGCTGCGGTGACCCGGGGTGCGAACATCGTCGTCGCAAATGGTGTCGTGTCCGGGACGTGGTCGCTCAGAGCCGCCGGCGCGCTCGTCGCTTGGTTCCCGGAATGCGGACCACCACCGCGGGAAGCACTGGCTTCGGCCGTTGATCGGCTCGCCGGTGTGCTCGATCGGCCACTCCGATCAACGATCGAGGTGGCGAGGTGAACTCGATACGCGCCGGGCGCGTGTCACCCTGATGCATGATCAGCGGAACCTCCCCTTCCGGCGACTGCATCCTGTGTCACCCGGAACTGGGCGGATGCTCAGTTCAACCGGGCACGACTGTGGGAGGACGAACTTTGGCGCCTCTCCGCCGTGCTGAAAGGACCGATCGCCGGTTTCGCTCATCTGGAGCCTCGCCGGCACGTCCCGTTCATCACCGATCTTGACGGTGTCGAGGCCGCCACCTTGGGCATCGTCTTGTCGAGGGAGAAAGGGAATTCAGGCCCGGCTCAGTGCGGATTCAGTAGTTGAACGGCTGCTCGTCGGCCTGGCACACCCCGCCGGTGTCCGCGCACCCTGGACCGCTGTCAAGAGGCCGTGGCCGCGGCGAATGCGGCAGCACGCCGGTGGTTCAACGGTGAGGTGGTCACCGGCGGGTTCAGGCTGTTGGTCACCCGGTGGTTGTCGGAGTCGCAGCGGTAGACGCTGCGGGGGTGAGCGGAGAAGTGACATAGATCTGATCCAGGATCTGGAGCATCAGCGTGTTGGCGGTCTGTCGCTCTTTGTCGACGTCGACGGTCAAGTTGGTCCATAGCGCGATGGTCACGCCATTGGCGGTGTCGGAAATGATCTTGGAGTTGTAGCCGACGGTTTCGCCACCGTGGAAGTAAATGGTGTTGGGTCCCCAAGTCTGCCTGGTGATGCCGTAGCCGTACCACTGGCCGGCGGGCTTTGCGGGATCCTCAACCTGTGGGCTGTCGAGCCACAATTTCTGATATTCCGCATCGAGCACCTTGCCGCCGGCCAGCGCATCCATCCAGGTGACCAGATCGGTTGCGGTGGAGATGACGTCGCCGGCCCCGAAGGCGAAGGAGTGGTTGACGTCCGTGTCATCGGTGGGCTGCCAGGAACCGTCCTTGGCCGCCGCAATCTGTTCGGGCGTGTAATCCGGTTCACCGTAGAGGGCAACGGACGAGCTGCCGTAGAGGTATCCGTGCGTAAAGGGGTCCGGAATGGTGTACGTCGCGCCGGGGGGCAGTTCCGTGTTCGTCATACCCAACGGTCCGAACAACCGGTCTTGGAATGCGGTAGCGAGCGGTTTGCCGTCGACCTTTTCGATGATCAGGCCCAGCAGGGCGTAGTTCGTGTTGCTGTACTCGAATTGCGCGTCTGGGGCAAAATTGGCGGGCTGCGCGAAGGCGATGTCCAGCAGCTCCTGCGGTGCCCAATCCCTGGTGGGGTCGTCATCCAGGCTGGTCGCCATCTGCTGGGAGTTGGTGTAGTTGTACAGACCGGTTCGCATCTTCAGCAGTTCCTCGACGGTGATGTTGTCCCCGTCAGGCACCCCCGAGACATACTTCGACACCGGATCACTCAGTGCGAGCTTGCCCTCCTGGGCCAGCTGCAGGACCACCGCCGACGTCATCGTCTTGGTGTTCGAGGCGATCCGGAAATGGGTGTCCGCGTCCGGCAGGCTCTGCACCCCGAGTTCGGTGGTGCCGGACGCGACGGTGAAGTCGCCCTGCGGTGTGCTGAGCACCAAGACCGCTCCGGGGATCAGCTGCTCCTTGATGGAGCTGTCCACGAGCGCTTGCAACGCGCTCTGGTCGATCGTCTTCAGGCCGGAGCCGGGCACCGCGGTCGACGACGCTGCAGACACCGACGACGTCGAAGCAGCGGACGATGTGGACGCCACTGCTGACGACGAGGGAGCCACCGCGGCAGACGCCGACGTGGTCGGCGTCGATGAGGACGAATTCGACGAACCGCTGCATCCGGCGGCAACCAGGGACAGCGCCGTTGCGCCAACCAGGAGCGCCGTTCGCGCGCGTCGCTGGTCGGTGTGGGCGGCGGAGTCTTCCAGCGTTGTTGTCATGACGATCCCGGATTCGACGGTTGAGATGGGTGGGTGGATTTGGTGGGCCGACCTGGATGCGCACACAGGGCCAGCTTGGCGCGTTGAAGCCATTCGGGGTCGACGATTTCGTCATCGTCTCGCATTGCCATCGGATCGAAATCCGGGTTGTAGCAATTTATTTCACTCTCCAACCCGTCGGGGTCGACGAATCGGACAGAAAGCATCGGGCCCAACTGGTGGATGTCCCCACTCGAAGCATTGACTTCGAGCAGTCGATCCCGGATGGCTCTCAGCGCCCCCAGATCGGGCACGCTGAAACCCAGATGATCGAGCCGGCCACGTTCGAACATTGCCACGGTGTGACCGTGGTCGGCCGGGTTGTAGTCGCTGACCTCGAACACATGGAGCATGACGTCGCCGGCCATCAGGATTGCTTGCCGGGAATGCCTGGGGCCGCCGCTGAACACCACAGTCGTCTCCAAGCCGACGACGTCCTCGTAGAAGGCGCGGAAGCCGTCGAGATCGCCCGTGACAAGAGCGACATGGCTGACGCCAGAAAGACTGTTCATCAGCCTCCGTCCATCAGTGGAGCCCATGGGGACGATCGCCCTCGACGAGGGTGTCGGGCGCAACCCCAGTCACAGAGCGAGACCGTTCGCATCTGCCGGATACGCCGCCACCGGATCGACGGCGACATGGTCGAAACGTTCACTCCCTTGAGGCGTTCAGCGTGATGGAACAATTTGTTCCGCAGAGCTCTTGATCGTCCATCGACGCTCCCATTCGGGGACGATCGATCCGATGGGTCTGAGATCTGAAGGCAAGAGAGGGCAACGTGCGACCCACATGCCGGCGTCGCGCCATCCCGTACATCACATCGAGGCTCGTCAACGTCGGTGAGAGCATGAGCCTTGGTTTGATCAGCGAGCATCCCTCGGAACCGATACGGCCTTGATGAAACGCTCCCGATCAACGATCGCCCTGTCGATCTCGCCGGCCGCGACAACCTGGCCGAACTGGTCGACAGCCTGCACCTCGAAGGTCAGACGACGGCTACCGACATTCAGCGGTGGTCCGGCAATGATCTCGACGCTGTCCCCGACCGCGGTTGCGCGGCGGTGTTCGATGCGGATCGCCGTTCCGACCGTTGTCTGATCTGCGCTGAGCACAGCGACTGCCGCCCGTACCGTCGCAGCCTCCATCCACGCGATCAGCCGAGGCGTCCCGAGAACCGGCACGTCGCCACTGCCAAGAGCAGCGGCGGTGTCGTCGTCAGTGACTTCACAACGCATCGGGCTACCGTACGGCCGACATCGATCAATGGTCTACGACTTCTTCGCCGGTAGCGACTACTTACGCTGATTCACCGGCGGGGGTAGCACGGTGGCGGGATCGACAGCCACCAGGAGCTGCCGGATCAGCGCTTCGGTGTGCTGATAATCGCCCTCGCCGAATTTGACGTACCTCAGTCTCCCGTCGGAATCGATGAGGTAGGCCGCGGGCCAGTATCCGTTGCCGTAGTTCCGCCAGGTCGCCGACGAGTTGTCCGTCCCGACCGGATAGTGAATCGATTGCTCGGCAACAGCGCTCCGGACATTCTCCGGGTCACGTTCGAAGGTGAATTCCGGTGTGTGAACACCGATCACGTCGAGTCCGGCGTCGTGGTAGGTGTCGTACCAGGCGGTCACATAAGGCAGGACGTGCTGACAGTTCACGCATGCAAACGTCCAGAAGTCCACCAGTACAACGTGTCCCCTCAACGCCGACAGGGTGACCGGGGTGCCGTCCTGTGTGTTGATCCAGGTTTCGATGCCGACGAGTTCCGGCGCGGGGCCACAATTGGCCAATGCCTCGGCCGCGGATCGGCAGGTGGTGACCGGTCCGGGCACGTTCGGCGTTTGCACTTCGGTGGTGCTGTCGGCCGGCGCGGCGGCGAGTTTCGCTGAGGTGATTTGCTGCAGTTCCTGCTGCGCTCGGTCGCTTCCCTCGATGGCGTCCTGGACCGCTGCGGTATAGCTCGGAGTCCGGCGTTGCAGGCCGTCGGTCAGGTTGAACGTCAACGCGACCGCGAGAGTCATCATCACCACTCCGCCGGTGACCCGGAACACCCTGGATCGAGAACGAACCCAGGGGGTCCTTCCTGCTAGGTGTTGTCCGCCATAGGCGAACAGCAGGAGCGGAAGTGCGGTGCCGACCGAAAAGGCCGCCGTCAGGACCAGGACGCCCTGATTCACCGTGCCGGTGGAACCGGCGATCGCCATGGCTGCGATGACGGGTCCGGCGCACGGAACGTACAACGCTCCCAGGGCCAGACCGAGCACGAGAGGGCCATATGCCCTGGACGGTTTCGGAACTGGCATCCGGGCAAAGGGATGCTGCAGGACTCGTTGCACCGCAGGTACCACCTGCCCGAGCCCGGTGAGGAAGACGACGATCAGCCCGGCCCAACGCAGTACCCCCGTGGGGAGGTGCAGTGCATCCACCAGGACCGAACCGGCCAGAGTCAGCAGCGCGAAGCTCAGCACCAGGCCCAGGACGATCAGGCCGGCGCCTCCGCGGCGCTCCCGAGGAGGCGCATCGTCATTTGTCGACCCGGCGGCGGCCCCCACCGGATGCCCGAACCCCGGGCCGGTCGCGCTGCCGGCACCGAAGAAGATCACCGGAAGCACAGGCAGCACGCAGGGAGACACGGCGGTGACGGCGCCCGCCAGCACGCCGATCAGCAGCAGGATCAACACGATCCAGCACGCCGTCGATTGACCATGCCTATTCCTATCGCGCGGAACGCGGCTGAGAGCGATGGCAATCCTTACGAAACGAGGGCGGTCTGCCTCGTGTCGAGGTGGGGATCAGGATCTGTCAGCTCGTCGCCGAGGTCGAAGAAGGCGTCGTTGTGGGCGCAGTCGTCGTGGCAGTGGCAGTCGTGGTTGCAGTGGCGGTGACCGTGGCGATCTCTGTCGCAGTGACCTGGTCGGTCACGGTGTCGGTGACGGTCGCGGTGGCCGTCGCCTCCGATGTGACGGTCGCCGGCAAGGCGGCGATCGCCAGCTGGGCAGCGGCCACGGTGGCCGCGTCGACCTGGCCTGTCGGTGCGACCCCGAGTGCCGTCTGCATGTTCACCAATGCCTGCGTCAATGAATCGGTCCATACACCGTCGACCGGCCCGTCCCAGTAGCCGGCCAGCTTGAGCACCGTTTGAAGGGCAGCCGTCTGCATGGACTCCTGTTCCCCGACGGCATCCAGCTTGTCCTGAAGGGCGCGCGCCGTCGCCTCGTCGACGAAACCGGTCACCGGAAGCCCGCTGTCTGTCTGCAACTTCTCGACAGCTGCGACGGTCTGTGGACCGTAGACCCCATCGATCGGACCAGGGTCGTAGCCTGCCCGCTGCAGATCGGTCTGCAACGCCGTCGTGTAGGCGGCGAGCTTCGCGGCAGCATCTGCCTGCCGCTTCTCCGTCAGGCATCCGGCCTCGTTGAGCAGGTTCAGCCAGGCGATCTCGAGTGCGAGCGCCGCCGAGTTGTAGGCAGCTCCCGCATCGACGAGAGCGGTGTCGGCGTTGATTCCCCTTGCCGTGCGGGCAAGATCGTCCTCCGCCAGCTGGACACGCTCGATCGTGGCCGCCGGAACGAGCGTCGTCGCGATCACGGTCGTCGCAGTGGTGCTGACCGGAACACTCGACGCCGTGGCGATTGCGCCTGCGAGAGCCGCCTGGGCGTCGACCAGTTCCTGTTGGGCCGCAGTGAGATTCGCATTCGCGGTCTTCACGGAGTCGGCGGAGGCCGTCACTTCGTCGCGTGGCTCGACGAGATCCGCGCCGGCCGTTTGCACATCGCCGACGGTCGCACTCCGGTCGGTGAACACCCTTCCGTAGCGATCCAGGATTTCGACGTAACCCTTTGCGGTGCCGCAGAAGTCCTGGTGGGCAGAAATGAGTGCACCCTCCGCGTCGGTCACCCCCGCCGTCGCGGTGTCCACCCGCGCCTGCGCAACAGCGACGGGATCTTCGGTCGCCGACGTCGCCGGCGACGGCTCTCCCCCATCGTTCCTACTGCACGCCACGGCCAGCACCGCGACTATCACGAGAGCGACCAGACCACGCACTCGGGGCCTGGCGCGGTGGTGATCGGGTCCAGTCAGCATCGTCGAAATCCTCCATCGGCTCGCGTCCCGGAAACCTACCAAAGTCGGTTTCGCCCGGATCGCAAACACGACCGGAACGCGGTGCTCAACCTGTGCCACCGACGCTGATCCGGCGCACGCCGAACTCTTCCCCGCAGCAGACCCAGCCGGCGCGCCAGCTGTCTTGTGCCGTCAGGACTTCGTTACCTGGCGATGTCCCGTCCGTGCGCAATGAGGGCCCAGATCACGAGAACGTCGAGTGCGATGATCACCATGCCCCAGACCGGGTAGTACGGCAGCCACATGAAGTTCAACAGCGCACTCACCGCCGCCACTGCGACGCCCACGGTGCGGGCCCAGACAGCGCCTCTGAGAACGAACACCCCGGCGACCGCAACGAGCACACCGACGATCAGATGCACCCAACCCCACGACGTGAGGTCGAAGGAGAAGGTCCATTTCTCTCCGACCACGTAGAAGTCGTCGTTCAGGAGGGCGACCAGTCCTTGGAACGCCTGGAATGCGCCGGTCATGATCATCACGACAGCGGCGAAGGCGGTGAAACCCACGGCAGTCGGGCTCACGGGCGGCTCGGTGGAAGCGCGTCCGGACAATTGATCTGTCATTGTGTACTCCCAATGGTGAGGGCGATGATCGGCATCCGAGAACACGGAGGAACACGACGGGACAGCCAGCACCCGCGCGGAGTTGCTGGCATCTCGCCTTTTCAGTATCCTCCGCACGCTGGTCGATGGATCGAATCTTGTCGTATTCGTAATGTCGTTGCCGATGAGCGGCCATATCGAGACGTTCCCGTATCCGGGAGGACCCCAGCGCCTTGATCGGAAGCGCACATCGATGGGCAGAAACCTTTGTCGCGCAATCGACTGTCAGCAATACACCCTGGCCCGGAGCGATCGGTGGTCGTCAGAACGCGAGCACGGAAGGTAACCGGGCTCGGCAACGCTGTGCCGACATTGATGTCCGGATATGAAATGAAGGGTGAACAACGAGCGAATACCCCGCAGGATCCGGGCCCGGGGGACGGTGTTGTACTCACTATCTTCAGCGATCTCGCAGCATTTCGAAATAGAAGCGATGCGCGATCGACAATCGAGACTTCCTAGGAGAGCGCGATGACCTACTGCCTTGCTATGCGACTTGACGACGGCCTGGTTTTCATGTCCGACACCCGAACCAATGCCGGTGTCGACAACATCGGCACCTACCGCAAACTGCACGTCCTGGTGTCGGCACCGGACCGGGTCTTCGTCCTGCAATCTGCGGGCAACCTGGCGACCACCCAAGAAGTGTTGGACCGGATCCAGGTCGATATCGACACCCCCGGAGACCACGAGAGCTTGTTGAGCGTCACTCGGATCTTCGAAGCCGCTCTCTACATCGGGAGACTCGGCCGGGAGGTGAATCTGCGGCATCGTGACGCGCTCAACTCCGTGGGGGCCGACGGGACTGCCACCTTCATTCTCGGCGGTCAGATCACCGGGTATTCACCGGACATCCTGTTGATCTACCCCGAGGGCAATTACATTCGTGCCTCGGATGATCGACCGTTCCTGCAGATCGGCGAGAGCAAATACGGCAAGTTCCTCCTCGAGATGGCTGCGGAGGCTGGTGCCGGGCTCGCCACGGCATCGAAGATCGCCATCGGATCGATGATGAGCACGGCTCGCGCCAACCTGGCGGTCGGACCGCCCTATGACCTGGCCATCTATCCCGCCGATGCTTTCGCCGTCGAGGAATTTCGGATCCTGCCCGACTCCGCTGTCCTCGGCCGGCTTCAGACCATCTGGCAGCGGCACATGCTGCAGGTGGTGCAGGACATGCCTGGTGTGCACGACCTGGACGAACTCGATCGACGAATCGAACGGGATCGCAACGGGCTCTGAGGAACCGTCGGAACTCGGTCGTCGGGCGGCGGTTACCGCCGGTCATCAGGACTGTTGGATGCACTCCATCCCTTGGGTTTCCAGGCGGTGATGATCTTCGCGACCGCTGTCACAAGAAACAGTTGACCGAGGACTGCTTCCAGGACGGCGAGGGTCTGCCCCGGATTGGCGGGCGGCACCAGATCGCCGTACCCGGTGGTGGTGAGGGTGACGAAGCTGAAGAACAGCACCTGAGCGGTATCACCGTCACCCGATGTGCCGAAAAATGGTGTTGGCTGCAGGATGCCGATTGCCCGGTAGACGAAGGCGAAGAACATTCCGACCAGCAGGTAAGCAGCGATCGCTCCCAGCACGGTCTCCCGCTCAACGGCGCGGCGACTCGCGATGTCCCGGACCACGAGAACGGGTGCGAGCAGGTACAGCAGTCCGCTCGCGGCGAACGCCAATGCGAGGGTTTGCGGCGACACATCGACGAAGATGTCGATCACAGCAAGGATTGCGACGCCGAGGAACGCCACCGAAGCCGCGACCCGCACCGACCGCGGCGCCCGGGCAACGTGCAATGTCAACCACACCGTGGCGATCTGGATCGCCAATACGGCGGGCTGCCCTCGATCCGTGGGTAGCGAAACCGCCAACAGATAGGTGGCGACAACGAGCAGCAGGATCAGGCCGTAACTCTCGGCGGCCACATACTTGGCGAGCAGCGGGTGTCGGCCCCGGTCGCGATTCGTCGGCTGGCTGCTTGACTCGCGGGATCCGTCTGTGCCGTCCAGGTTCATGTCCTAGATGCTGCTGCAGACATCGAGCGGATGCCAGGTTGAACAGCGAACACCGCAGTTCGGCCCTTGGGCAGCGAAGCCTTCAGTCGATTCTGACGACATCGACCGAGATCTCCACCGCCGGAACCATTCCTCGGTTCTCGAGCCAATGAAGGGTGCTCCGGTCCTCTGGCCAGCCCACTCCAGGTCCGTAGTCCTTGGCAATCCCGTCTCGATGGTCGGTGATCATCCCCTGCAGGACGTAGACAGTGCCCGGCCTGCCATGGTGGTCGTGAACCGGGCCGAAGACCCCCCCGGGCTCGAAGGTCACCATTCTCATGCGAAGTTGGCGCCCTTCCATGCCCTGCACCTCGGGCCCGAGATCAACTGTGGCCAGTAGTTCCACGGTGACGCCCTGGGTCACTGGCGCGACTTGCTCCGCGCTCATGGTTGTCCTCTCCGAGCGGTCGCGGCCGGCAGCTCTTTCGTCTGTTTGTACCGAAAATCCTGATCGGCATCATATGTCTGGGTTCGAGATCGTCGCCGGATCGTTAGCGATGGATTCACGGCAGTTGAGGACCGTGAGTGTCACACGGGGCGGACCCGCCCCCGAGTTGAGGAGTTCAAATGCACACCGTCACGGTTCGCAAGTTGCTGGTCGGGGTGGCTGCGGCCGCCAGCCTGACGTTGTTGAGCCTCGGCGCCGCGAACGCCACCGAACCACCTCCCGGCTATCCGGGAACGGTCGAGCCGCTCGACTGGCCCGGATCCAACCTGCCCAAGACCACGCCCACTGGATTCGTTGATCCCGGGCCCGGCGCCCCGTCTGGGCCCTTCGGTGGCGGCCCACGGTGGTGAGACCCGGCATGCCGTGGCGGTAGATATCGCACATTCGCTGACCCGCCCTGGTCATCGCAGATCTGTTCACGGGACGATCACAGTGGGTCCGATCCGGCGAGATCTCAGTGACCGGGAGCGGCAGGAGGGTCAGGGGCCGCCGCGCCAGTGGTCGATCCGGTGGTGGTCGGGCATGAAGCCGTTCTTCACGCCCCACAGGACCGCCTGAGTGCGGCTGGCCACATTGATCTTGCGGTAGATCGAGCGGATGTAGGACTTCACGGTGTTCGGGCTGAGGTAGGCGAGAGTGGCGACCTCACGATTGCTCTTGCCCTGGACGATGAGGGCGAGGACCTCGGATTCCCGGTCGCTCAGACCCTCACCCCGGCCTGGCCAGTTCAGGCCACTGGTGCTGCGGGGCCGGGGCGGTGGTTCGCTGACGACGATCTCGCCGGCATGTACCGCCTCCAGGGCGGCGACAAGATCGCGGGCCGGCAGCGTCTTCGACAGATAGCCGTGTACCCCCTGCTGGCGTGCGCTCCGGACCAGATCTGGATGAAAGTTCCAGGTGTACATCACCACTCGGCGAGCGCGGGGGTTGTCGATGAGGACGCTGATCTCTTCGTGGTCGGACTCCGGTTGTGCGAAGGAGTCGTACAGCACGATGTCGACGTTGTCCTGGACCGACTCGTTGGCGTCGAGTTCGGCGATGACCACTCGGTCCCGGTAAGGGTCAAGCATCTGGGCGACGCCAATCACGACAACGTCGTAGTCGTCGACCAACGCCACCGTGAGCGGACGCCTTGCTGGTGAGGGCACGCACTGAGTGTAAACGCCCTTTGGGGTGTGCCGCTGCTCCCCTAGGGGTGATTGAGTCACCTGCGTTGGTGAATCACCATTAACCCCGCCCGGTGGTTGATGCGGCGTGCGCGTGGTGCTCTGCGTGCACCGACAAGGAGGACAGATCAATGTTGGGTCTCATCGTCAGCATCATTGTCATCGGCCTACTGGCCGGCGCGCTGGCTCGACTGGTTGTGCCTGGTAAGCAAGACATCTCGATCGTGATGACCATCGTGTTGGGCATCATCGGATCATTCGTCGGTGGGTTCCTGGGGTATCTGATCTTCCACAAGGACGCTCAGGACGGATTTCTTCAGCCTTCCGGAATCATCGGAGCCTTCATCGGAGCGGTCATCGTGCTGCTGATCTGGATCAGCATCGACAAGCGCCGCGCCGTCCGTCGCTGAAATCGGTCGCAACAGCTACTGCCGCCCAGGTTCTCTCGAGTGCGCCCGACCGTAATGTTTATTCGTCGGGCCCGGCGCCCGGTGTCGGTCGGCGCACCTTCCCAAGGAGGTATCCGATGCCGTCGAACGCAGAGCCGCCTGTCGAGTCCGGACAGAGTTATACCGTCACCGAAGTCGATGGGCACGAGCCGGAGTCGTTGGCCGAATTCGCCGGTGACGTCCATCTGACGCTCGAGCGCAACGATCAACTTCTCCGCATCAAGGGTTCGGGAACACCGCCGGCAGCAGACACGGTGCGGTTCTACCAAAAGGACGTCACTCTCCATGACCGGGACATCCGAGTGTGGACGATCGTCCGATCCGGCGATGCCACATTCCTTGCTGCGCCACTCGCGGCCTTCTGAAGTGGTGGACATCGGCGGGTCAAGTCCCAAGGCGTGGTGTATCGAGGTTGGTCACCGGTGATCCGTGGGGTCAGGCGGTGAGTGCCTGGATGGTGGGTTCGTTGCTTCACGAGAAGCGCAAGGACGGTCATCGATCACCGCAACCGCCAGAAATCTGCAACAGTCTGACGAACTCGGGTTGTCCGGACTGTCACGCATCGTGGAGGGCATGTTGACGACACATCACCCACCTGTCGCTCAGTTCTTCTCTGCCCGCGCCGACATCCATCTCCCTGCCGATGTGCTGGGCCCGAGTCCGGTGACATTCGATGTCCGTGCCTTCGTGGTCCGTCGGGATGTTGACGTCGTCTTGGTCGACACCCTGGCCGGGCCGCGCCACATCGACCTCATCGAGGCCGCGTTGGCCGCGGCCGACGCCGATTTCAGCGCTGTCCGGTACATCGTGCTGACACACCACCATCCGGACCACACCGGTGGTCTTGCAGAGATCGCCCGACGCGCCCCGCAGGCTCAGATAGTCTGCGGTGCTGGTGATCTGGCTTCGATCGCCGGCTCAACGGGAGTACGCGTCGATGCGATAGGACCAGCCGACACGGTGATGGGTTTGGAGGTCATCGACACTCCTGGGCACACTCCGGGGCACATCTGCCTGTTCGATGCCCCGTCCTCGACGATGCTCCTGGGTGACCTCGCCGGCAACCGCGGCGGTTTGGAGCGTGCTCCCGCTAGTTTCACTGCGGATCCCGTCCAGTACGAGTTCACCTTGAGATCCTTGGCGGAGCGTCAGTTTACGCGGGCACTTCCTTCGCACGGGGACGCGATCCCGGACAACGCTTCTAACCTTCTCGTCCAGCTCTCGCTGCGCTAGGAGCGAGGTCGGACAGCCACGTCGGTCATCGAGCACGTCGCGGGAGGTCGAGAACGGCAGCATCAAATGCCCAACTTCTCAGTGAGACGTCGGAAGGGTCGATTCATCAAGGTGCATCATCGATGTGGGGATCTGATTCTGCCCCGGCCCGGCGAGCCGCGCGTTCTATCAGTGCACGGTGAGAATCCCAGCCGGATGCGTCGGCCATCCTGGCGAGCCCGTTTCTTTCGTTCAACTGCTCGCGCAGGATGTCAGCGTGGCCGGCGTGCCGGTTGGTCTCGGTGAGGACATGAATCATGACGTTGAAAAGCTTCACCGTGGGCTGGGGCCACCACGATACGAATCCGACCGTGTCGATCGGCAGCGCGTCGATGGTGGCGTCAGCGTGCGCCCAGGCGCGGAGGTAGCCGTCGACGATGTCTGCGCGCGACTCCGACTCGGTGACCCACAGCGAGTCCCGGTTGCGATAGCCCGGATCGTCGTACCGGGGATGGGGCCATGGTGCGGTTCTGTCGAAGATCTCGCCCAGGTACACCGTCTCCGTCATCGTCAGATGCTTGACGAGTCCGAGCAGGTTCGTTCCGGTGGACGTCATCGGTCGACGGATCTCGTACTCGGACAGATCGTCGATCTGCCCGAGCATCGACTGTCGGACCCAGCGCAGATCCTGATGCAGGTAGTCCTTGGCGAAGTCGTCGATCACGCTGTCGATCCTGTCAGGCTGCGCACAATCTGAGCGGAATCCGGACCGGCACTGCCTGCTCAGTTGCCGGGCCGGTGTCTCAGAGTCTGATCACGCACCGAAACCCGAGGTGGGTGGTGCTGCTGCGGATGCTGTGGCCCTGCCGGGCTGCGGGGCGGTAGCGGTGACAGTACGACGGGGCGCAGAGGTGGGAACCGCCTTTGGTGACAAAGCGGTCCTTTTCGGAGGGGTCGGCCGGACCCGGTGCACAACAGCTGACCTGCTCCGGCCCGGCCTCTGTGTGGGTGTCGGACCACGGCGTGCTGGTCCATTCCCAGACGTTTCCGGCGACGTCGAACAGGCCGAAGCTGTTTGGTGGGAAGCGTTTGACCGGCGTTGTTCGGGTGGCCCCTGGTGTGCCGAGATTCTCGTAGGGAAACCGTCCGTGCCAGGTGTTCGCCATGACCTTTCCACCGGGTGTGAAATCGTTGCCCCAGGGGTAGATCGCCTGATGAAGGCCACCGCGGGCGGCGTGTTCCCATTCCGTCTCGGTGGGCAGCGATTTGGCTGCCCACTCGGAGTAGGCGAGGGCGTCCTCGAAGCCGATGTGAACGACGGGGTGCTGATCCCGACCGTGCAGAGTGCTGCCCGGCCCTTCCGGGTGACGCCAGTCCGCCCCGGGGATCCACGCCCACCAGCGGGTCCAGTCGTCCAACGGCACCGGGCCAGGCGTGCCGACGAACACCTGCGATCCGGGCACCAGGTCCGCCGGATCCGCCCCCGGGAAATCTCTGGGGTCAGGTGCATGCTCGGCGACCGTGAGATGGCCGGTGTCCTTGATGAATCTGCGGAACTGGGCATTGGTGACCGGATGCTCATCCATCCACAGATCGGCGACCTGGACTTCCCGGAGTGGTCGTTCCTCCGGGTAGAAGTCCAGGCTGCCGATGGTCTCGGTGCCACCGGGCACCAATGCCATTCCTTTCACTGCCGGCCTTTCCATCGTCGTCACTGTGCCCTGGTGAACCGCCTACTGCCTGGAGATGGCGACCATGGCAACTTGCTCCGGATCGATGAGGTGCGACTGATCGTCGTCGCCGACGTCGATCTGGACGACGTGGATCCGCCCGTTGAACCGACTGGCGCCGGCGTACTCGGCGCTGACCGGCATTCCGTAGTCGTTGCCGATATCAGTGGTCTCGTCCGCCGAGAAGACGAGCGGCTGGGTGACGGCCACCCGCCCCGTGCCCACCGCACGGCCGTCGTAGAACATCGTGACGGTGCCGCCTTTCGCCAGACCGCCTCCGTCATAGGCGAACTCGGCGCGGACCTGATGAGTGCCCGACGGGATCTCCTCCGTTGCCGCAACGACGAACTCCTGCATCCCCAGCAGGTTGTAGACGAAGGTTGCACGACCGTTCTTGACGAACAGGGCCCAACCGCCGAACCGGCCGCCCTGAGCAATGATCACTCCGTTCGTCGGACCGTTGGTGGGCGTTTCGATCGAGGCGGTCACGCTGAACGAACGGTTCTTGATGTCGATGACGCTGCCCTCGCTGAGGCGTTTCATGCCGGCGAACAGAACCTGGGTGTTGCCGGTGATCAGCTGCGGCCGGCCGGCGATGGTGGCGTTCAACCGTTCGAAGCGGCGGTCGTCGATCGGCAGCACGTTGTACTTCACCGCCTCGATCAGCCACAGCCGTTGCAGCTTCGCCAACCGATCGGGCTGCTCGGCGGCGAGGTCCCGGGACTGTGACCAGTCGTTCTTGCCGTCGTAGAGCTCCCACACGTCGTCATCCAACGCGGGCAGCACCTCGTGCGGCAGCCATGGGGTGCTGTGCCTGGTGACCGCGCTCCAGCCCTTGAAGTAGATACCGCGGTTGCCGGCCATCTCGAAGTACTGCAGATCGTGCCGCTCCGGCGCTTCCGGGTCGTCGAACGTGTAGGTCATGCTGGTGCCCTCGATCGGCGACTGCTGCACACCGTTGACGAAGTCCGGCTCCGGTAGCCCGGCCGCCTCGAGAATGGTTGGTGCCACGTCGATCACATGGCAGAACTGCGAGCGGATGCCGGTGCCGGTGATGCCCGCCGGCCAGTGCACGATGGTGCCGTTGCGGGTGCCACCCCAGTGCGAGGCGACCTGCTTGGTCCACTGGTAGGGGGTGCACATCGCCCATGCCCAGCCGACCGAATAGTGGTTGTAGGCATCGACCGTGCCGAGCTTGTCCTTGACCGAGGCCATGAACTCCGGGGTCTCGATCGAGGCCAACCCGTTGAAGTTGGCCATCTCGTTGAACGCGCCCGCCACGGTGCCCTCGGCGGAGGCCCCGTTGTCGCCGATGATGTAGTAGATGAGGGTGTTGTCCAGCGCGCCGATGGTTTCCAGGGTGTCGATGATGCGGCCGATATGGAAGTCGGTGTGTTCGAGGAAGCCGGCGTAGATCTCCATCTGCCGTTCCAGCACCGGCTTGAGGGTCTCGTCCATCTCTTCCCAGGACGGGATCGCCGGCGGCCGCGTGGTCAGCTCCGCGTCTTGTGGGACAACCCCCAGCGCCTTCTGCTGCGCGAAGATTTTCTCCCGCTGCACATCCCAGCCGTCACTGAACTGGCCGGCGTACTTGTCCGCCCATTCCAACGGGACATGATGGGGGGCGTGGGTGGCGCCGGGCGCGAAATAGGCGAAGAAGGGTTTGTCCGGAGCCAACGCCTTCTGGGTACGGATCCAGTCGATGGCTTGATCGGTCAGGTCTTCGGTGAGGTGGTACCCCTCTTCGGGAGTTTTCTCGGGTTCGATCGGCGATGTTCCGTCGTAGAGCGACGGGTAATACTGATTGTTCTCGCCACCGATGAAGCCGTAGAAGTACTCGAACCCGCCGCCGCCGGTGGGCCACGCGTCAAACGGCCCAATCGGTGAGCTCTGCCACGGCGGCACCTCGTGACATTTCCCGAACTGGGCGGTGGAGTACCCGTTCAGCTTCAAGGTGGTGGCCAGTGCCGCCTTGCTGTTCGGCCGCAATGAATTGGAACCCGGAGCCGACGTCGCGATCTCGGTGATCCCGCCCATGCCGACCGAGTGGTGGTTGCGCCCGCTGAGCAACGCCGCCCGGGTCGGTGCGCACAGCGCCGTGGTGTGGAACCGGTTGTAGGTCAGTCCGTTCCCCTGCAACCGTTCCGCGGTCGGCATCGCCGCCGGCCCACCGAAAACGCTGCCCGCCCCGTACCCGACGTCATCGAGAAGCACGATCAGCACGTTCGGCGCACCCTCCGGCGGGAGCAATGGCTCGATCGGCGGAAACGAGGTGTCCGGGTCCTTGGCGTCGTACGTCGTCAACCCCAGATGCTGGCGATCCGGGATCGGTAAATTGCCCCGACGTGCGCCCAACCGATCACTCATGCGAGCTCCTCCAACTGTCCGATGTGTGCAGTGTCGGATCCTGCCGCAAGCGCGGTCCGGGCCGAATCGCCCGATGAGGGCGATCCTTCACGCCGGAACTGAGCTCGAGATCAGTGCATCGTCGATCTTCGGCGCGATCTGAGCGCCGGTCGGCCCATCGGTGGCCGACCGGGCGCTTGCTCGGCAATAGGCTGCGGGGGATGAATCTTCACATCACCATCCGTGGGGCGCTGCCCGACGATCTCCCGGAGTTGCAGCGTGTCTACCGGCAGGCGTCGTTGTCGAACGCCGACGACCGGGCGGCTCTGCTCAGTAGGCCCGAGTTCCTTGTCTTCGACGGTTCAGCTGTGGTCGACGGTAGGACGCGGGTCGCCGTCTTCGACGGCCGTCTCGTTGGCTTCGTTTCCGTCACCGACGCCGGTTCGGGAAGTTGGGAACTGGAGGACCTGTTCGTTGATCCTCAGTGGCAGCGCCGCGGGATCGCCCGCCAATTGATCGCTGACCTGGTCCGGACCGCCGGCACGAGCGGCATCGACACTCTGTTGGTGACCGGCAATCCACACGCGAGGGCGTTCTACCTTTCGGTGGGCTTTGTCGAGATCGGCGAGGTGGCAACAGCACTCGGGGTCGGTTCCCGATATCGCCTGAACCTCGCGTCCGCCCCCGCTCCTCCACCGCCCTGACCCGCCGTCGACCTCGATGGTTCAATTCGAGGCGCCATTGCGTGCATTGCGAACGTCTGGGAAACGATCTTCCCGCTGTTCACCACGAAAGTGTCGGTGCCGAGCGGGATGTCGGTGCCGACACACCAGGTGATGAAGGCGATGTTCCGTTCCACCTGAAAGGCATTCAGCGTGAAACGCTCGATTGCCTTCACCGGTAGGGACGCGATGAAGCCGGTGAAGAATTCGGCAATCTGCTGTCGTCCGCGGTAGATCCTGTTCTCGGTGCAGAAACGAGCGTCCTCGTCGTAATCAGCCACGATCGCGGGTACTCCCTGCTGCTCCAGGAAGGCCTGCAGGTGGTGACGAACGACGGCTTCAGTCGGTGACGATTCGACGTTCATCGGTTGTCACCTGACCGATCAGAAGTGATGGGCCGAGTATGCGGGTTCAGCTCTGGCCGCAGATCAGCTGCAAGGCTCATGGTTTGGCCTCCAGAATCATGTTGAACGGGGTTTCGGCCACCCGGCGGACGCTGCTGAATCCCGCCTCGTGCAGCACGACCGCGAGCCGGTGTTCGCCGGCCTGTGCCCCGAGCCCGAGGCCAACTTCCTGGGCCAGTGAGCCCGGGGTGCAGATAACCGCGGACAGGCCGTAGTAGGTGCGTCCGACGGGGTTCAGGTTCTGCTCGAGGGCATCGCCGGCTTGCGGCTCGACCAGCATCAGCGTGCCGTCGGGTGCCAGGGCCCTCCGGATGGTTCGGGCTGCGCCGATCGGATCGCCCATGTCGTGCAGGGTGTCGAACAGGCAGACCAGGTCGTAGCCGGTGCCGGGCAATTCCCTGGCCTCGGAGACATCGAAATGTGCGCGTGATTGCACCCCGGCCTCGACCGCGGCGGCGCGCGCGGCCTGGACCGAAGGTCGGTGGCTGTCGAAGCCCACAAACCTCGAATGCGCAAAGGCCTCGGCCATCAGGATCGTCGACGCACCGTACCCACAGCCCACATCAGCGACATTCGCGCCGGCACGGAGCTTGTCGACGACGCCGTCGAGTGCTGGCAACCACTCCTGCACCAGATGCGCGGCATAGCCGGGACGGAAGAGCCGCAAACAGCCGGAGAACAGCCGCTCGTCGTGGGCATGCCAGCCGATCCCGTCGCCGCTGCGGAACGCGTCAACAATCATGTCGTGGTCCGCGTAGCAGGACGCGATGGTCTCGAACGCGCCGCCCAGGAACACCGGACTCTGCTCGTCGGCGACGACCATCGCCTGCTCGGCGGGCAATTCGAAGGTGTTGTCGTACGGGTCGTAGGCGACGTATCCGCCGGCCGCCTGATTGGCGAGCCACTCCCGCACGTACCGCTCGGCCGTTCCGGTCCGCTGTGCCAGCGACACAGACGTGAGGGGCCCGGCACCGGCCATCGCCTTGTACAAACCCAACCGATCGCCGAGGTGCAGCATGAGCCCCGAGATGGCCGCACCCATGTCGACCACCGCCTGCCCCACGAACGCCTCGAGCTTGGCCTGATCGAGGGTGGGGATACCCGTTGTCGTCATTATTGTCTCCGTTCAATCGGTGTGGTCCGGGGTGGACCCGGAAGTGCCTGTCACCGAGAATGCGGGGGTTCTGGCGCGGCGCCGAGTGACGATCTCGTACCGCCAGGGGTCACCTCGAAGTGGTGCGAAAACCACCGGAATCGGACGAATTGCACCGATGGCTTGCCTGCTTCGGTGCTCATTCGGTAGTACAGAATCCGTACTACCGGATAGTCGTTTTCGGGAGCACGATGAACAGATGAACCGGAGGGACTACTGTCCGATCGCCGCCAGCGTGGAGGTGTTGGGCGACCGTTGGACCCCCTTGATCATCCGCGAGGTCATGGTCGGCTCCACCGGGTTCAACGAGATCCATCGGGGTATCCCCCGGGTGAGTCGGACGATGCTTGCCCAGCGACTGCGTGAGCTCGAACGACGCGGACTCCTGACCCACGAGACGAGCCGATTGGGCTATCCGGGCGTCTACGCGTTGACCGACGCTGGCCAGGCGCTCACGCCGGTCATCTGGGCGATGGGTGCCTGGGCCGCGGAATGGATGTTCGGCGACCCGACCGAAGAGCACTGCGATGGCCTGACGTTGATCTGGCGGACTCATCAGGTGGCCATCCCGGCCAAACTGCCAGAGGCCCGCACTGTGGTGCACCTGGTACTGACCGGTTCGGGCGGGGCTCAGGGCTGGCTCGACATTCAACGCCCGGGCATCACGGTCTGTAAGGACGACCAAGGCCTGGCCGTCGATCTCGCCCTGCAGGCGGACACTGCGCAGATGCACCGATGGCTGGTCGGGCTGGTGCCCTTCCGCGATCTCGTCGCCAACGGGCATGCCCGATTCCTCGGTCCGAGTCGGCTGGCCAAAGCCTTCCCGACGTGGTTCGACACCTCGCTCTTCACCCGCAGCCTGCAACGGGCAGCGGAACGCGCGCCGCACGACACACTGACTGCTTCACGGTGACGTTCAGCGATCCCGTTCCTGTTCGATGAAGTCGATCCCGACCGAGGCGGCTACCGCGAGCACGGGATCCATTCCGACCACCTGGACTGCGTAGGCGTCAGCGACGGAGATCCACCTCCTGGTCGTTGTTCCCACGGCCTGTCCGTCCTTCTCGACGGTGAATTCATGATTGAGAGCGTCGCCCTGGAGGTCGATGTCGCCGTCTTCGGCCCCTTCGACACGCCAGGACTCGCGAATCGGCGAGAAGTTCGACTTTCGTATGACGACGTCGGCACGCCCGGGTCGGGACAGCGTGAACATCGGATGCACTTGCAGCGGAGGACGCACCATGTACGCCACGTCCGTCCCAGCGCCGTCCACCATGCTCCACCGCTTGCCGGAAACGCCAGGTGGCCCTTGAATCGGTACACCTGGGTGTCGGTGTCGTCGTAGACCAGGTGCCCCTCGATGCTGCCCAGCTTGCGGCGCACCAGGTAAGCCCCGGTGGGCAGCTGCGAAACATCGGGCGTGGACTGATGATGAAACACCCAACCTCCAGGCTGATCGACGCGACTGCCCACGGTGGGCAAGGAGCCTGCCAAGCACTCGTCCGGGTTCGACGGCCAGGACAGGAGGTAGTGCCACCCGGCGGTGGCCGTGGAATCACCCGGCGGTGGTGACCCGATCGAGCCGGTTGCTCTGCGCAACCGAATCGGCCGGTTGAGCGTGTCCCCGATGATTCGAGCCTGGGGGCGGCGACCGTCGAAACGACGAGGGGCTGCTGAACCCCTCACGTCCTCAACCCCTTGCGTGAACGATGGGACCGTCGTAACGTACAACCACATGGTTGTACTTCGGGAAGAGAGTGAGGAGGAGCTCAATCAGCTCTTTCGCGCCCTGGCCGACGGGACACGGCGCGACATCCTGGCGCGGTCGCTCACCGGGACACCTTCGGTGTCTGCCTTGGCCGCGAGGTACGAGATGAGCTTTGCCGCTGTGCAAAAGCATGTCGCCGTGCTGGAGCGGGCAGGTCTCATTCAGAAGCGGGCGAGCGGCCGTCAGCAGCTGATCTCCACCAATCATGATCGGCTGCAACGAGCCGGTGAGCTCCTCGAATACTTCGAATCCATCTGGCGCCAGCGCATGGCGCAACTCGACGACCTCCTCGTGCCGAAGGAAGAATGACCATGCCACTCACCGCCGTCACCAAGGACGCCGAGAAGCTCACCCTCACCGTCGTGGGTGACTATCCCGTCCCGCAACAACGCCTGTGGGACGCCTTTGCCGACCCGCGCCAACTCGAGCGCTTCTGGGGACCACCCACCATGCCCGCCACCTTCACTCACCATGACTTGAAGCCAGGTGGCCGGGCCGAGTACTTCCTGACCGGCCCGAACGGCGAAACGTGGAGCGGCTCATGGCTGTTCACCGTGGTGGAACCCATCAGCTCATTCGAGGCGCAGGACGGCGACGACAACGCCGAAGACGGGAACATGCCGTCGTCGATGAAGTTCGCCTTCGAAACCACGACGACGGGATCGCGCATGACCTGCGTCACCAGATTCTCCAGCGTCGAAGCAATGGAGCAGACGACTCCGGGAATGGAAGAAGGACTCCGCGCAGCAATGCCCCAGCTCGACGCAGTCCTCGCCGGTATCGCCGCTTGAACCGCGCACGCCCACTTGACCGCACACGCCAGACACGGAGGCTGACTTGAGAAGGCTCAAGATCATCGAACACATCTCGTTGGACGGGGTGATCCAACACTCCGCCGATGACGACGATTTCCCGTACGGCGAGTGGACCGTGCCCTACCGGACCCCGGCGGGCCGGGACGCCATCCTCGCCGCCCACGGCGAAAGCTTCGATCTGCTGCTGGGCCGTCGCACTTACGACGGATGGTCGGGCTTCTGGCCGACGGCGCCGAGCAGTCCGATGGCGGACCGCCTCAATGCAGCGACAAAATTCGTTGCCACCCACCGTCCGGATGGCCTCGAATGGGGCCCGGTCGAGAGCCTCGGACCGGATGTCGTCGAAGGCATTCGCCGAGTCAAGTCACAGGACGGTCCGGACCTGATCCTCTCGGGAAGCTCGACGCTGACGTCGACGACCCTCGAACACGGACTGGCGGATGAAGTCCTGCTGGCCGTCTATCCACTCGTGTTGGGCACCGGGAAGCGCTTCTTTGCGGAGGGAACCCCGGCACGCTCACTCGAACTCGTCAACACGACAGCGATGTCCACCGGGATCATTCTCAGCAGCTACCGAGTCGCCGGCCCCTGACGGGCCGATAGACAGTTGCTGGATCACCCGGACTTGCGTGCAAGCAGGTGCCCCTCGTGGAATCGGTTGCTGGGACTTGGTTCGCCCCGCAGCCTCGCCACTTCGATCAACCCGGCGGGCCGCAGGAAGGTGGCCATTTTCTCTAGGGACCAGCGGTAGGCCGCCACGACCTTGTGGTCGAACTCCTGCCAGCCCTGCAACGTGTCGTCGCCCGTCTGGAAAGACACCAACAGGTAGCCACCGGAAGTCAGAACGCGGGAGAACTCGGCGAAGGCCTCAGGCATTCGGTCAGGGGGCGTATGAATGATCGAATAGTGCACCAACACCCCGCCGAGCGCTCCGTCGGAGATGTCGAGTTCGAGTAGTGAGCCCAGGTCGAACCGCAGATCCGGCCTGGCACGGCGGGCAAGGTCGATCATCGTCGGTGACAGATCGATGCCCCGCACCGAAAGCCCCAGGCGCGCCAGGAAATCAGTGATATGCCCAGGGCCGCAGCCGACATCGGCCACCTGGGCGTTGTCCTGGCGACCGACCAGGTCGGCGAACAGGCCGATCATGGCCCGGTCGACGCTATCGGTCGGGAACACCTCCACGACATGGTCGCGGTACAGCTCAGCCATCTCGTCGTAGCTGTCGCGGGTGGCTTGCAGACGTGCGTCATCGGTCACTCGAGCAAGATATCCGGCACCACCGACACCGATACTCGTCATCCTTCGGCTCCAGGACAGGCGCCGCCTCGTCCGGGCAACGATCCGTTCACCGGGCCAATGGAGCGGTCTGGTGTTCCGTCTGGCCGAAGCAGTAGGAGCTGATGACAGCGATGTCCGTTAATGGTTTACTTGTCCGATTAGGTCAAGGAGGCTCTCATGTTCGCGCAGATCATCCGCGGCAAGGTGTCCGACCCAGCGGCCGTCCGTGCCGGTATGGATCGTTGGGTGAGCGACCTTGCCCCCACGGCAGTCGGATGGCTCGGTTCGACCACCGGAGTGAGCGAAGATGGCGACCTGTTCGTGCTGGCCCGCTTCGACTCGGAAGCGTCAGCCAAGGCCAATAGCGAGAAGCCGGAACAAGATCGATGGTTCGCCGACATGACCAAGCTCTTCGACGGTGAACCAACCTTCCAGGACAGCACCAACGTCACCATCGACACCGCCGGTGACCCGGACAGCGCGGGGTTCGTGCAAGTCATGAGCGGCCAGGTGACCGATCCGCAGCGAGCTCAGCAACTGATGGCCGACCAACCCGATATGCGCGACCTGCGCCCCGACATCCTCGGCAGCGTCATGGTCGGTGGCGACGACGGCAAGTGGACCATGGTCATCTACTTCACCTCGGAGGCGGAAGCCAGAGAGGGCGAAAAGAGGGAGATGCCGGCTGAAATGGCGGCGGCGATGCAGGAAATGGCGTCGATCACGGTCGGTGAAACCGAATACCTGGACCTCAAGAACCCGTGGCTCGACTCTCCCACCTGATCGCGGCCGCATCTCGCACGACGTTCACCGAAGGCTACCCGGTGGGCCAGCCGGTATACGCCTCGGCGAGGTACGCGGATCCGTGCCGGGAATTGACGACGGCATCGAGCTCTCCGAGTTGGCGTTTGCGTTCGAAGACACTGGCGCTCGGTTGCTCGTGCAACATGGACGTCATCCAGTAAGAAAAGTTCTGCGCTTTCCAAATTCGTTGCAGGGCGCGGTCGCTGTACTGGTCCAGGAGGTCCCGTGACCCGGTCGATGCCCAGGACTCGATCCCCTCGAAGAGCACGCGCACATCCGCGAAGGCGAGGTTGAGTCCCTTTGCCCCGGTGGGCGGGACCGTGTGCCCGGCATCCCCGGCCAGGAACAGGTTGCCGTAACGCATTGGTTCGCAGACGTAACTGCGGAACCGCAGCACCATCTTGTCGAAGATGTGGCCACGTTTCAGTTGGAACCCATCCGGTCCGTCGAGCCGGAGCTGCAGCTCGTCCCAGATCATCTCCTCGGTCCACTTGTCGACGTCCTCATCCGTCGGACACTGGAAGTACATCCGTTGGATGGTGTCGTTGCGCTGACTGATGAGGGCGAAGCCGCGGTCGGAATTGCAGTAGATCAATTCCTCGGAACTTGGCGGTGCCTCGGCCAGGATGCCGAACCAGGCGAAGGGGTACTCGACGAAGTTGTCGGTTCGATGTTCTTGCGGAATCGACCGTTTGCAGATACCGCCGGACCCATCGGCTCCGACCACGATGTCGGCGTGGACTTCCTTGGCGTTACCATCCCTGTCGGTGAACCGGATCTTCGGGGTGTCGCTGGTCAGATCCGACACGACGGTGTCGGAGACGGAGTAGTGGACCTCACCGCCGTCACGCTCCCGAGCTGCCGACAGGTCGACGAAGACCTCGTTCTGCGGATACAGCCACACCGCCTCTCCGACAAGGTCTTCGAAGTCGATCCGGTGGCTCACGCCGCCGAATCGGAGGTCGATGCCCTCGTGCTTGTAGCCATCCTTCAGCACCCGGTCCGAGACGCCGGAATCGACCAACATCCGGACGCTGCCGTGCTCGAGAATCCCGGCGCGGTGGGTGGTGCGGATGGTCTCGTAGTCCCGTTTCTCGACAACGACATTGTCGATTCCGGACTTCGACAACAGGTGCGACAACATCAGTCCCGCAGGACCGCCGCCGACAATTCCGATGCGGGTCCTGACGATTTCAGGTGTGGACACAGCGTTCTCCTCGATGAGTTCGACCGCGGACAGATAGTTGCCATGCCGGGCCATCACGCACCGGCCGGCACCCCATTCACTGGCCGGGTTCTGATCTAGAGTCGGCGGTCTACTGGGTGCAGTCAATGACTGGCTTCCATCAGATGGAAGGCAGACCGGAATGGTGGGCGATGTTCGATGAGCAGGACCGCGACCCGTCCGAGTGTCACCTCGCGAGCGCTGTCGGTGCTCGGCACGTTCGACTCGTCCCATCCGCGCCGCACCCTCACCGAGATCGCCACGGCGGCAGAACTACCGCTGTCGACCGCCCATCGGTTGGTGGCCGAGTTGGTCACCTGGCGCGGGCTCGCCCGATGCGACGACGGCCGGTATGAGATCGGCCGACGCATCTGGGACCTGGGTGCACTCGCCGCTGTGTCCCGGGAACTGCGCGCGACCGCCCTGCCGTTCATGCAGGATCTGTCGTCCACGACCGGAGAAAACGTGCACATCGCGGTGCTGGAGGGGTCGAAGGCACTCTTCGTCGATCGCATCTCCGGACAACGAGCGGTACCAGTCGTGAGCAAACCCGGAGCCAGGCTTCCGCTCCACACCACCGGCGTGGGAAAGGTGCTGCTGGCCCATGCGGACCCGGAGTTCCAGCACGACTACCTGAGCGACCTGGGCAAAGTCACTCGGCACACGATCGTCGAACCCCAACGCCTGCTGCGCCAACTGACCGAGATTCGGCAACGCGGATACGCCACCACCTCCGAGGAGATGACCATCGGAGCCAGCTCGATCGCTGCACCGATCACCGACTCCGCCGGCGCCGTGATCGCCGCGTTGGGCCTGGTGACCAGCAGCCATCACCGGGCATTCAGCCGGTTGGCACCGGCCGTCCAGCTGGCCGCGCGGGGCATCACCAGAACGATCAATCCTTCCATCTGACGGAACTTCGAGCCGGGCATCGCGCTGATCGGCTTTCGTTACCGGGCCGAACAGTTCGGTTTCGTCCGGCCGGTCCCGGGGCAAATTCCGGCATAGGATCGTCTCACGGAAGGAGCCCGCAATGACCGGAACCACCGCCGAAGGGCTGTTCGGCGAGGGTGTTGCTCCCGGTGCCGCAGAGGCCGAACTGGTGCCCTTGCTGACCGACTATCTCGATGATGTGGCATCGAGCACCGCCACTGTGTTGGGCGACGTTGCGGGAGTAGCGGTCACGTTGAGTGTGGACGGCTCGCCGTTCACCATCGGGGCCAGCAGCTCGCTGGCCAGGGACGTCGATCTCATCCAATATCGGATCGGAAAGGGTCCATGTCTGCACGCACTGCATCACGGAATCGGGCTGTACGTGCCTGACCTGGGCGCCGACGATCGGTGGGGGGAGTACGGACCGCAGGCAGCCGCCCGCGGTGCTGCGAGTTGTGTGTCGATTCCGGTTATCGTCGGTGGCTCCCCCGCGGCCGTCTTCAAGGTCTATTCCGCCGAGATCGACGGCTTGACCCAGAATCAGCGCGCCCTGGCACAGAACGCCGCTCGCGACGTCGCCGGCGGCGTCGCACTGGCCAAGCACCTGTCGCGGCAGGCTCAGCACATCGACGACCGCACCGCCGCGATGACCACCCGCCGGGTCATCGACATCGCCATCGGCATCGTGATGTACCAGGTGAACACCGACGCCGATACCGCATTCGCCCTACTGCGCAGCACTTCTCAGAACCAGAACATCAAACTGCGGGACGTTGCCGCGGAGCTCGTCGCGTCCCTTCCCGGGGAGGGTGGGCGGCCGGAGGCGGCCCCGTTCGCGGAACGCGCGCCGTCGTCCCAGCGTGACCGGTGACCACTGGAGTCGAGTTGTGACTTCTCCTGAGGCGCAAGCAGTATCGGGTGGCGTCCGGTTGGCCGAGGCGGACCGGGCGAGGGTGCAGAAGCGCACCTTGGCAGTAGTGGTGGCCAGCCAGATCCTCGGTGGGGCCGGTCTTGCTGCCGGGGTGACGGTCGGCGCATTGCTGGCGCAACAGATGCTCGGGTCTGACGGCCTGGCCGGTCTGCCGACCGCGCTGTTCACCCTTGGATCAGCCTTGACCGCGTACCTGGTGGGTCGGTTCAGCCAGCTCTGGGGGCGGCGATTCGGCCTCGGTCTCGGTTTCGCCGCGGGGGGTCTCGGCGCGGTCGGCGTCGTGGTGGCCGCGGTGCTGAGCAACCTGCCGCTGCTGTTCGTCGCGCTGTTCGTCTACGGGGCCGGTACGGCCACCAATCTGCAGGCCCGATACGCCGGAACGGATCTGGCCCGCCCGCAGCAGCGGGGAACGGCGATCAGCATCGCCATGGTGTCCACCACGGTGGGTGCGGTGGCCGGACCGAACCTGGTCGAGCCGCTGGGTCGACTGGCCGTCGGCTTCGGGATACCCGCGCTGACAGGGCCGTTCATGCTCGCCGGACTGGCCTACCTGGCGGCCGGAGTCGTGCTGTTCGCTCTGTTGCGTCCGGACCCGTTGCTGTTCGCCCGCAGGTTGGAAGCGCAGAACACAACTCCCTCCGATGACTCGACAGTGGACCGGAGCATCGCGGTCGGCGAGAGCAGTGCGCCCGAGACGTCGGTGCCGAAACCCGGGGTCGGCGCCTACGTCGGCGCCACCATCATGGTGCTGACCCAGATCTCGATGGTCGCGATCATGACGATGACCCCGGTGCACATGCGCGATCACCACCACGGGCTGAGCGAGGTCGGCCTGGTCATCGGCATCCACATCGCGGCGATGTTCCTACCGTCGTTGATCACCGGCATTCTGGTTGACCGTGTCGGTCGCACACAGATGGCGATCGCTGCCGGCGTCACCCTGCTGCTGGCGGGGGTTGCCGGGGCTTTTGCGCCGAGCGACTCGCTCGGCTGGCTGATCCTGTCGCTCGCGTTGCTCGGCCTCGGTTGGAACTTCGGCCTGATTTCCGGGACGGCGCTGGTGGTCGACGGCACGGTCCCGGCAAATCGGGCCAGGACCCAGGGCAACATCGATGTACTGATCGCCCTCGCCGGCGCCGGTGGCGGCGTGATGTCCGGAGTGGTGATGGCGGCCGCCGGGTACAGCACGCTCGCCCTGGCCGGCGGAGTGCTGTCCCTGCTGTTCATCCCGGTGCTGTTCTGGGCGCGCCGCGGTCGCTGAACACAATTCGGCCCGGAGCTGGCCGGCGCCTCGCGTCCGGCTGAACATTCGCCGCGGCCCGTATCGAAAGTGTCGGGCGCCGGCCTGCGTCGGTGCCGCCCGGATGGGGAACAGGTCGCTACGGTCGGTGGCCATCCGATCACAGCACCCGACGAAGGGAACCACCAGATGAAGGCAGGACCGTTTGATCCCCGCCGCGTCGGCCTCGGATTGATCATGGGAATTGCCGCGTTGTTGCTCGTCGCCTGCGGGTCTTCGGCATCACCGGCAGCGTCGTCGTCGGCATCGTCGGCCGCCTCATCCGCTGCCAGCTCATTGGCAGCGACGAACGCGCCTTCCTCGACCGGGACCGCGTCCAGTGGCTCGGCGGCCGGGGCGCCCGGCTCGGTCGCGCAGATTACCGGCAGCGGATCCGGTGAGATCGACAAGGCCACCTACGACGGGGTGATCGCCGCTGCACCCAAGGCGGACGATGCGATGATCGAGGCCAACCCCTGGGCAAAGGCGATCAAGGAGCGCGGCGTACTGCGAACCGGCGGGTCCGAGACCGGCCAGCTCTTCTCGCTGCTGGATCTGGAGACCGGCAAGGTGGTCGGCTTCGATGCCGGCCTGTCGCAGATGCTCGCGCAGTACATCCTGGGTGAGCCGAACACCGAACTCACTGTCACCACCGTCGACACCCGCGAAACCCTCATCCAGAACGGTTCCGTGGACGGGGTTTTCGCGACCTATTCGATCACTCCGGCCCGCGCGGAGAAGATTGCCTTCGCAGGTCCCTATCTGATCTCCGGCGCGGCCATCATGGTGCGCGCCGACAACACCGACATCACCAGTGTGGACGACCTGGCGGGCAAGACGGTGACCACGCAAACCAACTCGACATCGCTGACGGCGCTGCAGGATCAGGTTCCGACTGCCACCCTGCAGCCCTACACGAATGATGCCGAGTGCGTCGCGGCGCTCACCCAGGGTCGGGTCGACGCCTACGTCATCGATCAGTCGATCCTGATCAGTGACGCGATCGGCAACGACGCGGTCAAGGTGGTGGGCGAACCGTTCACCGTGGATCCCTACGGCATCGGTGTGACCAAGGACGACCCCTCTGCCAAGGAGTTCGTCAACGCCTGGCTGAAGACGATCGAGGATGACGGATCGTGGGCCGATCTGTGGAAGGCGACGATCGGAACCGTCGTCGAGGGTGATGCGCCCGCTCCCCCGGTCATCGGCTCCGTCCCCGGTTCCTGACGACCGACGAGCTGACTCACCGGCCAGCAGTGCCACTGACCGAACTCTGACGCGGAGAGGAGCGCTTTCGTGGAAATCGTGCTGTCCAATTGGTCTCCGCTGCTGGACGGATTGTGGATCACGCTGTCCATCGCGGTGCTGGCATTCGTCGGAGCCATGGTCATCGGAACGGTGGTCGCCGTGATGCGGATCAGCCCGGTCGCCCCCTTGCGGGCGGTCGGGCTGGTCTACGTCGAGTTCTTCCGCAACATTCCGCTGCTGTGCCTGTTGTTCCTGGTGGTGTTCGGGCTGCCCGACATCGGTGTGCTGTTCAACCTCTACAACAGCGCCGTCATCGGCATGGCGATGTTCTCCGCCGCCTTCGTGTGCGAGTCGATCCGCACCGGAATCAACACGGTGCAGGTGGGCCAGGCCGAGGCCGCCCGGTCGATCGGGTTGACCTTTTCCCAGTCCATGAGGTTCGTCATCCTGCCGCAGGCATTGCGCTCGATGGTTCAGCCGCTGGTCAATGTCTGGATCGGCACGCTGATCGGTTCGTCGCTGGCCTCGGTGATCGGGATCCAGGACGTCACCGCCGTGGGACAGAACCTGAACAACCGCTACGCCGGCGGGTTGGCGGTCTTCGCGTCAATTGCAGCCATTTATGTGGTGATCGCTCTGTTGTCCGGTGGCGTCGGCGGCTGGATCGAGCGTCGGGTGACGGTGCTTCGATGAGTCCTCCAGATGCGCGTTCGCACCAGGACAGGTGGTGACGGAATGAGCTCGACCACCAGGGTGCTGTTCGACGAACCTGGACCGCGAGCCAGACGTCAGATTCAGGTTGCGACGGCGGTGTCGCTGCTGGCCATCGCGGGAGTCATCTATCTGGCCGTCGCTCGATTCGCCGACAGCGGCCAGCTGGCGGCGGCCAAATGGAGCATCTTCACCACGCCGTTGGTGCGTACGTTCCTCTGGGAGGGCTTCGTCAACACCATGAAGTTGACCGTCGTCTCGGGTCTCATTGCGTTGCCTCTCGGCATTCTCTTCGCCCTGCTCCGGTTGGCGCACAACAAAATCGCGCGCTGGCTGGGGACCGCGTATGTCGAGGTGTTCCGCTCGGTGCCGCTGTTGTTGCTCGTCCTGATGTTCGTACTGGCATTGCCGCCGCTGGGCGTCAACCTGCCGATCTTCTGGAAGATCTGCGTTCCTATCGTGATGTGCAATGCGGCAATCCTGGCGGAGATCTTCCGGGCCGGGGTCAATGCGCTGCCGAAGGGGCAGTTGGAGGCATCGCTGGCGATCGGCCTGACCTATTGGCAGGCAATGCGTCTGGTGATCTTTCCGCAGTCGATCCGGTTGATCGTGCCGGCATTGGTCACCCAGCTGGTGTCCCTGCTCAAGGATTCGACTTTGGGCTATGCGGCGAGTTTCCCGGAATTGCTCAGGACGGCCAACGTGCTCACCGCACGCACGCACACGCTGATCCAGGTGTACATCGTCATCTCGTTGATCTACGTGATCATCAACCTGCTGCTGTCCTACCTGGCGCGGGTGCTGGAACGCCGGCTGAACAGGACCAGGGTGAGCAGCGCCGGCCGAGAGGGCGGCGCCATCGAGGACACCCCGGTCGGCGGCGTCCTGCCGATGGAAACCGCACCGGGCGGCGCCATCATGCGATAACGCTGAGGTGGCGCATGTTCTGTTGGTGGCGTCGGGACATTTCGGCCGATGACCTGCGCCGGAAATTGCACGCCGCCTGACGACTCAGTCGACGGACTGTAGCAGCGCAAGCGTTCGCTGCATCACCAGCGCCGCGGCGTCGGCGTCGTAGGACGGCAGTGTCGGGTCGAGGAAGTAGTGCTGGTCGCCCGGGTAGAGGAAGAGCTCACCCTGCTCGGTCGACGCGACCAGCTCGCGAGCAGCATCGACGTCGCCCTCGCCCACGAAGATCGGATCGGCGTCCATGCCGTGAACCTGCACCGGTACGCCCTGCGGCCAGCTGCCGAATTCGGCGACCGGAACGCAGGAGTAGTACAGCAGGGCGCCCCTGGCCCCGTGACGGGTCTGCGCCAGCATCTGAGCTGGCAGGACGCCGAGCGAAAAGCCCGCGTAGACGACGTTTGTCGGTAGCTGGTCGACGGCACGGACGCCGCGCCCGATCACCTCACCGAAGCCGATCTCGTCGGCATGCTGCACACCCTCCTCGAGGGTGGGAAAGGTGCGTCCCTCGAACAGGTCGGGCAGGTGGACGGTGTGGCCGGCGCGGCGCAGCTCGTCCGCGAACACGGCGATTCCCGGCGTCAGCCCAAGGGCGTGATGGAAAAGCACAACTTCGGCCATCGAACCTCCAGGCGCTCGACAAGCGGTCAGGGCCACTGTAGGCCGCGGGTCGATCGGCGGCAGAGGATCCTTTCGAGCGTGTTCCTGCTCGATTCGCCGGCGCGGGGAGATCATCCTGGGATGACCAATGCCCTGCTCATCCGCATCGACAGCCCGCAGTTCCGGGCCATGTCCGAGCGAGTGCTGAGGGCAACCGAACTGACCTCGCGACTCAACGTGCTGCCGTTCGACGACGAGGCAGGCAAGGCCGCGTTGTTCGAGCGGATTCTCGGTCGCGCGCTGTCGCCGCAGGTGACGATCTATCCGCCGTTCTACACCGACCACGGGCTCAAGCTGGAATTGGCGGAGCGCGTCTTCGTCAACCAGGGCTGCACTTTTCTGGATTACGCCGGCATCCGGTTGGGTCAACGCGTGATGGTTGGCCCGAAGGCCACCTTCATCACCGTCGGGCACCCGGTCGACACCGAGGATCGGCGGGTGTGGTTGACCGGCGGACCCATCGACGTGGCAGAGAACGTATGGATCGGCGCCGGCGCGATGATCCTGCCCGGGGTCAGCATCGGACGCGAATCCGTCATCGCCGCAGGGGCGGTTGTGGCCGACGACGTACCGGAGCGGAGTCTGGTGATCGGCAGTAAAGCCACTGTGCGACGCACCTGGTGATTGCCCGGAGGAATCGACCCTGAAAGGCTGTCGACATGAACCGAGACGTCGTGTCAGCCTGGTTGGCCATCTACGAGAAGGCATGGCGCACTGCCGGCGTCGACCTGCTTGGGTCGCTCTTCACCGAAGACGCAAGCTATCTTCAGGGTCCGTACGATCAACCGGTTGTCGGTCTGCCTGCCATCGGTCGGATGTGGGAGGAAACCCGCGATGGAGCCGATGAGGTGTTCACCTCGACAACGGCGATCATCGCGGTCGACGGACCGACGGCAGTCGTCCGGGTCGAGGTGAAATATGGCGAGCCGGTGACCCAGGAGTACCGCGATCTGTGGATCATGCGATTCGACGACGACGGTCGTTGCTGCGCGTATGAGGAATGGCCGTTCTGGCCCGGCCAGCCGCATACCGCAGACTGACCGGTCACGTTTGCCCGACCGTCTCCACCCGCCGGGTCCCGCTGCGCGGTGTGTGATCCACATTTCAGTTAGAGCATTGACAGTTAGAGTTCTAACAGTTAGAGTTCTACGCATGAGCACACCGGAGATGAACCTCGCCAGCAGCCTCGAGCTGCTCCGTTGGATCGGCTGGGCTCAGCGTAAGGCAGGCGAAGACTGGATCCGGGAGCGCGAGATCAGCTTCGAGCAGGGTTTCGTGCTGGGCTATCTCGTACAGAACCCCGGTTCGATCCAGCGTGACATCGCACAGGTCAGCCGCACGAGCGCGGCGAGCGTCTCCAGTCTGTTGCAGGGGCTCGAGCGCCGCGGTCTCGTCGACCGACGTACGGAGGGCGGGAACGAGCGCAGCAAACGCGTGTATGCGACACCCGAAGGCGTCGAGCTGATCTCCGGCTTCGACGCCGCGATGGCCGCCACCGAGGAGACCATTCTGGCCCCGTTGGACGAGGCCGAACGGACCAGCTTGCACAGCCTGCTCACGAAGATCACGGCGGTACTGCCGCGACCGACCCGCTCGTAGCCCCGCCAGCGCGATAGAGCGCGCACCCACCACATCTCTCGCCGTGCCGGCGCTCGCTGGCGCGCGCTCGAATCTGCCCGCCGCAGACTTTCACCCCCCTTGGAGCACTCATGACTACCGCCAACCCCGAAACTCCCGTCAAGGCCGACACTGTCGGCACCAACCGCTGGTACCTCTCCACCGCGCCGATCCTCCGCGCCCTCGTGCACCTCTGCGTGCCGATGGCCGCTGCGATGATCGTCGGCGCCGTCTACAACGTGATCAACGCCGGATTCATCGGCTCCTTGCACGACAGCTCACTCCTCGCAGCCATCACGTTCGGCACGCCGTTGCTCGGCCTCGTGATGGCGGTCGGTGGCGTGTTCGGCGTCGGTGGCGGTGCGCTGATCTCGCGACTACTTGGTGCCGCAGAGCGCGAACCCGCCAAAGCCGCCGAGATCAAGCATGTCTCGTCGTTCGCGGTCTGGGGTTCCGCGATTGCCGGTGCCGTGCTCGGCGGCATCGGGCTGCTCCTGCTGCATCCGCTGGTCACGCTGCTCGGAGCGGATGCCGCTGCGGTGCCGGCCACCAGCTCGTATGTCGCCGTCATGCTCGCTTTCGTCCCGGTGCTCGCTGCTGCGTTCTGCCTCGAGCAGCTGGTCCGCGCCGAGGGCGCAGCGCGGCAGGTGATGATCGGTCTCATCGGATCCGTCGTCGCCAACCTCGTGTTCGATGTGCTGTTCATCCTCGTGCTCGATTGGGGAGTCGCCGGAGTGGCGCTGTCGATGGGCCTGTCGAACCTGGGGATCGTCGCCTACTTCGCACTCTGGCTACACCGGCACAGCGAGCACATGAGTCTCGCACCGCGGTGGTTCACGCTGTCGCCGACCGTCCTGAAGCCCGTCTTCGGGGTCGGCATCGGCGAGTTGCTCCAGTCTGCATTCCTCATCATCACCTCGCTGGTGCTCAACAACCTCGCCGTGGCTTACGGCGACACCGCCCTCGCCGCAATGGGTGTCGCGGTCAGGATCGCGCAAGTACCGGAGTTTCTGGTGATGGGCGTGACCCTCGGCGTGCTGCCGCTGCTCGCCTACTCCTACGGCAAGGGCGACCGGGCCCGGCTCATGTCGGCCCTGCGTGCGTCGGCGATCACTGTTGGCCTGATCGCACTGATCTTCTCGACGGCCGTCTTTGTGTTCCGGGCCCAGGTCTTTTCCGCGTTCTCGTCGGACAGCTCGGTGCTGACGATCGGTGTCACAATTCTCACGGCTCAGCTCGTGGCGATGGTCGGCAACGGATTCACCGGCCTGATCACCTCGCTGTTCCAGGCCACGGGACGGGCGCTGGCAGCCACCGTCATGTCGGTGACGCAGGGCGTCCTGTTCATCCCCATCGTGATCCTGGGCAACCTGTGGTTCGGGCTGACCGGAATCATCTGGGCGCTGACGGTCACCGAGGGCATCGTGTTCGCGGTCGGCCTCGTGATGTGGCTCGCTTCCCGTCGTGCGATCAACCGAGGCCTGGCCGAAGGGAGCCCGGAGCGCGCGGAAGAGGTGCTCGAACAGTCGGAGGTCTGAACCGGCGCCTACCTGCGACGCGGCACCTTCAGACGGCCGGAGGATGACCACCGCGTGCACTAGCGTTGGCCACGGCGCGCCCTGACGCTCAGTGGCGCTCTGTGGAATGGGATCCCGTGACACGTCCGATCATTGCCACCAAGCTGCACATCCCGGCGCGTCGGCGCGGCCTGGTGAACCGACCGCGACTGACTGCCCTACTGCGGCGCACCGTTGACGCACGATTGACCCTGGTTTCCGCGCCGGCCGGGTTCGGCAAGACCACGCTTCTCGGCGAATGGCTGGCGGACATGCCGGCGGACCGCCAGGTGGCCTGGCTGTCGATCGATCCCGCTGACAACGACCCGGCCAACTTCTGGACATACGTAGTTGCCGCTCTACAGCAGGCGGTTCCCGGTGCCGGCTCGACGTCGATGGCAATCGTCGGCTCGCCCCCGTTTCCCACCGAGCTCCTGGTCACCACCGTGGTGAACGAGCTCGCCGAGGCATCCGGAGATGTCTGGTTGGTGCTCGACGACTACCACCTGATCGACAATCGCGAGGTACGCGACGGCGTGGCACTCCTGTTGGAGCATCTGCCCGCTCATGTCCACCTGGTGATCGGCACCCGCGCAGACCCTGATCTCCCGCTTTCCCGTTGGCGGGTACGCGGCGAACTGGCGGAGATCCGGGCAGCAGACCTGCGTTTCACACCGAACGAGGCAACCGCCTACCTCAACGACGTGACGGAGCTTGATCTCGACCCCGAGCAGGTCGCGGCCCTGGAGCAACGGACCGAAGGCTGGGTCGCGGCACTGCAGCTGGCTGCTCTCTCCATCAGGGGCCGCGAAGACGTCGGCGGATTCATCGCCCGCTTCGCCGGGAACGACCGCTACATCGTCGACTATCTCGTCGAGGAGGTGCTGGCGCAACAGTCCGATGAGATCCGTGAATTCCTCTTGCAGACGGCGGTTCTCGACCGACTCACCGGCCCGCTGTGCGACTCCGTCACCGGCCGGGACGACGGTGCTCAGACGCTCGTCGGCATGGAGCGCGCCAACCTCTTCGTCGTACCGCTGGACGATCGGCGGGAATGGTGGCGCTACCACCACCTGTTCGGTGATGTGCTGCTGGCGCGATTGCTCGCCCAACGACCGGACCTGGTTCCGCTACTCCATGAACGTGCCAGCCGGTGGTACGAGCGCCACGACCTGATCGAGGACGCGATCAGGCACGCGCTGGCGGCGCGGGATTTCAACCGTGCCGCGTATCTGATGGAACTCGCCGCACCGATGGTGCGACGCCACCGGCGGGAATCGACGCTGTTCGGCTGGCTGAGGGCACTACCCGACGACGTGGTCCGGCGCAGCCCGATGCTCAGCGCCTTCTACGGACACATGCTCATGGCCGGCGGTGATCTCGACGGATTGGAGGTCCGACTCGACGACGCGGAACGCGCACTGGATGCGGGACCCGACACTGAGCGACTCCCCTGGGCCGATACCGAGGAGCAGCGAACGCTCCCGGCCACCATCGAGATCTACCGCGCATCCCTGGCGCAAGCGCGTGGCGATGTTGCGGGAACGGCGGTGCACGCCACCCGAGCACTCGACCTTGCCGGCCCTGATGACCATCTCGCCCGCGGCGGCGCGGCCGGATTCCTCGGTCTCGCAGCGTGGGCGAACGGTGATGTGACAATCGCGCTGGAGACCTTCGCGCAGGCGGTGGCGAGCCTGCGCGCGGCCGGGAACCTGGTCGACGAGCTCAGCAGCACAGGCGTTCTCGCGGACATGTGGATGGCGGCGGGTCGACCCGGTACGGCACGACGGCTCTACGCGGGTGCGCTGGACAGCGCCGAGGCTTCCGATGGGCGGCTGGCCCGGACAACCGCCGACCTGCACGTGGGTTTGAGCGAGATCGAAGTCGAGGCAGGCGATCTCGATAGCGCAAGGAGGCACCTCGAGATCGCCGCGGCCCTCGCCGGCCGTTCGGTGACCAGCGAACGACAGTACCGGTGGTACGTCGCGATGGCGCTACTGGCGCGAGCAGACGGCGAACCCGAGGAGGCCGTCGCGCTGCTGGGCAAGGCGGAGGAGCTGTTTCGCCCGGGCTTCTTCCCTGACGTTCGGCCCATTCCGGCGATCAGGGCAAGAATCTGGATCGGGCAGGACAAGCTGACCGAAGCGGCCGACTGGGCACACGAGCGGGGTCTCTCCACCACGGGCGACATCACCTATCTGAGCGAGTTCGACCACCTCACGCTCGTGCGGCTGCTACTCGCACGGCATCGGGCACACCCGGACGCCGGAGCGGCCGGGGAGGCCTCCGGACTCCTACTGCTGTTGCACGACGCGGCCGAGGCATCCGGACGCGCCGGCAGTCTGCTCGAGATCCGAATGCTGCAGGCGCTCGCGCACGACGCGCAGGGCCATCGGGCCCGAGCGGTGGAGTGCCTCAGCCGAGCCCGGGAGCTGGCCCCCGAACCGGATGCCTACGTCCGGTTGTTCCTGGACGAAGGTGCCGCCATGACAACCTTGCTGGCAGGTGCCCACACCGCGGGCGTGAGTGGCCGGCACGGGGCACGTCTCCTCACCTCGAACCCCGCCGGCGCCGTCGAGACCACCGGCGCATCGACTGCTCGGTTTCCGTCCCTGGTGGACCCACTGAGCGGGCGGGAACTGCAGGTCCTCGGGTTGCTCGCCGGCGAGTTGAGTGGTCCCCAGATCGCCCGAGAGCTGTTCGTGTCCGACAACACCCTGCGCACCCACACCAAGCACATCTTCGCCAAACTGGGCGTCACCAGCCGCCGGGCCGCGATCCGCCGTGCCGATGAGCTCGGCCTGCTCTGACCCACCCGGCTTCTGCTCACCCCGTCGGACTCACCCAGTCGGTCACATCGTTGGGTGACGCCAGGTCACCGACCACGGTCCTAAGTTGTGGATCAGTCCCGAGGCACCGGCCACGGATCACCACGAGGAGCAGGACATGACCATCACATCGACCACCCTCACCCGCGCTTCCGGTGTCGCCGCCGCCGTCGCCGGACTGCTGTTCATCGGCGTGCAGATCAGCCATCCCACTCTCGATGCCGAGTTCGCCACCACCACCGAATACACGTTTCGCGAGAGTGTCAAAATTCTGATGGCTGTCCTGTCGCTGATCGGCATCACCGGCATGTACCTGCGGCAGGTGACACAGTCCGGCGTACTCGGGCTGCTGGGGTACCTGGTGTTCGGCGCGGGCTATCTCGTCCTGTTGAGCATCCAGATCATCGGCGTGTTCGTGCTGCCGTTCCTCGCGACAACCTCGCCCGATTACGTCAGCGACGTTCTCGTCGCTGCGGTCGCGCCGACCGATGGTGACATCGGCCCGATGAAGCTGCTCTTCCAGCTCTCCGGAATCACGTTCCTCGCCGGTGGGTTCCTCTTCGGGATCGCATTGTTCCGTGCCCGGGTTCTCGCCCGTTGGGCTGCTGCACTTCTCGCCGGGGCCGCCATCGCAACCGTTGCCACGTCGTTGATTCCGCAGCTCAATCCGCGATTGTTCGCGATCCCCGTTGGTATTGCAATGATCGGACTCGGGTACTCCCTGTGGCGCAGGTCCGGCAACGCCCAGCGAACCGAGCTCAGCTCCGCGGTCTCCCCCCTCGACCCGGCCGGCGCCAAGTGACCGTCCGGCCATCCGCGCCACCCACCGGGTCGACCTGGTCGCCCGGGTGGGTGCCGTTCTCGTTGATGGCGATCGTGCTCATTCCCGCGGTGGCGGGAGCTCTGAGATTGATCGAGATCGTCGGTGGGCCATCATTGATCCCGGCCAACGAACGCCTGACCGTCTCCCCCGCACCGATCATCGTTCACATTGTCGCCGCCATCGGGTATGCCGTCCTGGGCGCCTTCCAATTCTCCGCTTCACTTCGCCGCCGTCACCCCTCCTGGCACCGCAGGACGGGTCGACTGCTGGTGATACTCGGTCTAGCGGTGGCGTTCTCGGCGCTGTGGATGACCCAGTTCTCGCCGCGCCAACCCGGCACCGGCGAACTGGCCTACCTGTTCCGGCTTGCGTTCGGCGCCGGGATGGCTGCGTGCATCGTTCTCGGTTTCACGGCCATCCGCAGTGGAGACGTCCCCCGTCACCGGGCATGGATGACCCGCTCCTACGCGCTCGCCCTCGGCGCAGGCACCCAGGTCATCACTCTCGGGGTCGGTCACGCAGTTTTCGGCGCCGGTGAACTCAGCACCGATCTGAGTCTGGGCGCAGCGTGGGCCATCAATCTCGCGGTCGCCGAGTACGTCATCCACCGTCCCGACCGCCGGTCGCGGAAGGGCCAGGCGCCGGCCCGATTGGCGGCGACATGAACGGATCCGAACGACGACGGGCACCCGGCGGCTATCTACTTCGGGTTGACGGTCACCTGGGCCAATGCTGGTCCGCCTGGTTCGACAACCTCACCGTGACCGCGGAAAGCGACGGCACGACCAGTCTGAGCGGCGCGATCGCCGATCAGGCCGAATTGCACGGGGTGCTCTCCAAGATCCGGGATCTCGGCGTCACTCTGGTCTCCGTGGAGATGATCGGCCCACCGACCGAATTGCCCGGCGATCACTAGCTTCATCCCACACCGATGGATTCCCCGGGCACAGCCGCATTGGTGAACCGCGCCGACTACCGGATTGCGTCGGCGTTCACGCGTTCGGTCACGTCGGTTTGGGTGCCGATGAAGTGGGTGATCTGGTTACTCGGGTTCCGGATCGGAGAAATGGACACCTCGTTCCAGAACAGGGACCCGTCGCTGCGGTAGTTGCGCAACACCGCGCTGGCTTCCCGCCCGGTGCGCATGGCCCGGCTCAGGATCGCGGTCTCCTGGTGGTCGATGTCCGCACCTTGCAGGAACCGGCAGTTCCGGCCGAGCACATCACCGAGTGGGTAACCGGTCAGCACACTGAAAGCATGATTCGCATACACCAGTGGCTGATCCGGGGAGTTGTCGGCAATCGTGATCCCTGGTGACGCGGTGGCCACCGCGCGTGCGGTGAGCTGCGGCAACTCCTCGGCTGGAATTGCGGTGATCCGGGCGGGTTCCGCTGCCTCGCCCTGAAGCTCCGCGGCTTTCGGCAACGGACTGGAGGTTCGATGAAGCTGCGATGTCACGTCGGTCAGAAGCTGGTCGAACCGGGTAATGGCGTCGGTTCTGGTCGAACTGGTGCTCAGCAGGGCGGTCAGGTGGTCGGCGATGGCACGGATCTTGACATTCCCATGCTGCGAATGAAATCGGAGCAGATCGAACGCTTGATCGGCCGTCAACCCGTAGGCGGCCATCAAGGCGCCTTTGGCCTGTTCGATCGCGGGGAGTGATTCCAGTTTGCCCTGAAGCGCCACGACCTGGGCCAGCAGCTCGGCCCGAGTGGCGTCCTCGACGTTGGCGTGCTGATCCGTGGTCGTCATCCTGGATTTCCTCCCTGCGTGTCCGCGGCATCATCGTACTAGCGAGTACTCAGGGACCGTCTGCTCAGCACGTCGGCGAGCGAATCCAACGCATCGGGGATGAGGGTGAAGCCATTGAGTCGAAGATCTCATCGACGGAACGCATCGGGCCGACTGATTGCGCTATGCCGTCGGCACGATGGTGAACCACGTTGACTGGAGGGCGATCTTTCCCTCGGCGAACACGAAGGTATCGACGCCGTCATCGACCCGCCCGGCGGAAGCCCGTCCGGTCCACCGCACTTGAAGTGCGTCAGCGCCGAACACCTTCGAAACAATGGTGAAGTCGATGTCCGGAAGACCGGCCAGGGCCTGGGTGTAGAAAGCTTCGACGCCCGCCAAGCCTTGCAGCGGACCCTGTGGGCTGATGACGGTGGCATCTTGGGCGAAATCCTGCAGGATCAAGGGGACATCCTTCTTCGACAATGCCTCGAAATGATCGGAAAAGATCTCCTCAGGCGTGCGGGTCATTTCTTCCCTCCCGGTGTCATGTTGACGTGGACCGATAGTCCCCTCGCTCGTTGAAGCCGTCAATCAAACCGCGAATACCGGAGGCAGAATCGTGGTCCACTCAGGTCTCATTCAGTCGCATTGTTAGTGAGGGTTGCTTCATTCGCGAGCGCACCATCAAATGCCCGTCACCCATTTCTACATCGTGTAGTCGGCGGCACTCCCGATATCCTTGAAGATTCACTTTCCGGTGCGGCGATGTCGGTATAGCCTTTCCGTCTCCGCCCACCACCAGGGAGTCGTCGATGACCCTCCAGACGCTGAGCGCCGTCCATGCCACCCACGACATCCGGCGGGGCCGGCAGATCGTGGTCAAGCACGGCTCGGCCGGGAAGGTGGTCGACGCGCATCCGACGTGGTCCGGGACCACGTACACGGTCGAATTCGAGCCGAAGGGCAAGAAGCATCGCGGTGACACCGTGACCGTTGTGGGTGTTGCCGAGGGTGACCTCGCGGCCGAGTAGCCTGCGCAACTCCGCTCGTCCCGACGATTGGCCGGGCGGATGTCGAATGACGATCTTCGGCGGCGGCCATCTCCTGGTCGGGGCAGTGCCGCGGCATGGCATGCTGGGCGTCCTGGTCCAGGAAGGAAGCTCTCAGCGCTGATGTCGGGCACCGTTGATGTCGTTGCACTCCCGGACGAGCCCGGGCTTGCCGAGGCACTCGCCTATGGTGACAGCTATCTCGCGTTCCGCCAGCGATTCGACCGCATTCCCGGCGTACAAGCCGCAGTCCTGGCCGAGGGTGACATCCGGCTCAGCAGCGCGCACGGTCTGGCCGACGTGGCGACCGAGACGCCGCTGACCGACAAACATCTGTTCCGGGTCGCCTCACAGTCGAAGACCGTCACGGCGACCCTCATCTTCCAACTCGTCGAGGACGGCGTCCTGCGGCTCGACGACACCGCAGGACAATTGATTCCGGAGCTGACCGCCTCGCCCGTCGCCGATCGGTCGATCCGGGAATTGTTGTCCCATTCGGCCGGGCTTTTCCGGGACGGCGCAGACGGGGACTTCTGGCAGCTGAGCCGACCATTCCCGGCCCGCGCGGAGTTGATGGAATCGCTGCATGACCAGCGCGCCGCCGTCCTGCCGGCCAATGAGCGATTCAAGTATTCGAACATGGGCTACGGGCTGCTGGGTCTGATCATCGAGGCGGCATCGGGATCGAGCTATCAGGATCTGGTCGACCGGCGAATTGCCGGCCCGCTGGGCCTTGTCGATTTCGGGCCGGAGCTGAACCCGGATCGGGCCGCCGAGCTTGCATCCGGTTACAGCTCGCTGGCCCATTCCGAGCATCGCTCCCTGATCCAGCACGTCGATACCGGGTCCCTCGGAGCCGCCACCGGCTTCTGTTCGACCGCAACCGATCTCGTGCGCTACTTCGCCGCGCACCGGCTCGGGGACACCTCCCTGCTGACCGATTCGTCAAAGCGACGCATGCAGCAGTCGCAGTGGCAGGTGGGATCCGGCGCCGATCGTCGCTACGGGCTGGGTCTCGCCCTGACCAGGATCGGCAAGCGTGAGTTGATCGGCCACGGTGGCGGGTACCCGGGTCACTGCACCTGCACTGTTGTCGACCCGCAGACCGGACTTGTGGTCAGCGTGCTGACCAATGCGATCGATGGGCCGGCGCAATCGTTGACGCATGCCCTGGTCAAGCTGATCGATCTGGCCGGCGCCACAGCAAGGCCGGAGCAACCGTCGATCGATCCGGCGCGGTTCACCGGGCGCTACGCCTCGCTCTGGGGTGTTGTCGACATCGCCTCGCTGGGCGGCCGGCTGTTCCGGATACATCCGGCTCAGGCGGACCCGACCGACGGCGTCGCGGAGCTCCGCATCGTCGATCAAGACACACTTCAGGTGGCCGGTGGTGATGGATACGGTTCATTCGGCGAGCAGCTCACCTTCACCTTCGGCCCCGACGGAGCCGTCGCCGGCGTACGCGGTGAGAGCCGGGTCAGCCTGGTTCCCTGGGAGAAGTTCACTGTCCCCGCAGTTGTCCAGGCTCCCTTTCGAAGCTGACCGGGTGGCGGTGCGTCCACCCGACATATCGCAGCAGTACCGCTTCACTGCGTTGACGTCAGGGCGAGTCGTGTCCGATTCGTTCCCTATGACGATATCGCGGAAACAACTTCGGCGAAAGGCACTGCGAATTGCAGGTTGCGATGTGCATCCGGAGGACGCCACCTGCGCGTATCAACGTCAGAGGCTGGCGAACTCGTTCGGAGGCGGACTTGGCGGGTGGTGAGGCCCCGGAGGGCGTGGATCTCCCGGGAACGGTCGTCGAAGAGATCGTCCGGAATGCGGTAGCGCGCCGAGATCTCGGTGAGTCGTTGCGAGCGGCGCTCACCAGGCTCACCGACGGGAACGTGTGCGACAGCGCGTCGATCACTGGGTTCGGCGCCGATGGCCGCCCGGAGTCCGTTGCATACTCCGACGACATCGCCCTGAAGGCCGACCGATTGCAGTACGAGCTTGCCGAAGGACCGTGCCTGGAGGTGCTCCGGACAGATGAAGTGTCCCTGGTGCCGGACCTGACTGCGGATTGCCGGTGGCCCAGATGGGCGCCGAGCGCGGCCGGGCTGGGCATCGGGGCCTCGCTGTCGCTGCATCTGTTCGCCGACACCGCGCTCGGTGCGCTGAATCTGTACTCGTTCCGCCCTCGAGCATTCGACCGTCAGGCCGTCGAGGCCGCGGAAGTCGTTGCGGCACAGGCATCGGTTGTTCTGGCCTATGGGCGATCACAACAGGAGTTGGAGCGGGCCATCGATTCCCGCCGAGTGATCGGACAGGCGCAGGGCATGCTGATGGCCCGGTACGGGCTGACTCCGGCTCACGCATTCGCCTTGCTGCGTCGCTATTCTCAGGATCGCAACCTCAGGATCTCGACCCTGGCCGAGGAATTGACCAGCACCGGACAGCTCCCCGGGCTGGACCGCCGATTCATCCGATGACGGCCGGTTCAGTCCTGCAGAACCTGTGCCCGGCGTTCCGGCAGCCCCAACGCTCCAGCGGCCGCGACGAGAAATACGGCGCCGAAGATCGCGAACAGTAGCGCCGTGCCACCCAGGTCGCGGATCTGCGGTACCGCGAGCGGCGCGAGCACAGACGCGATCCGCCCGACACCGGCGGCCCAGCCGGAGCCCGTTGCGCGCAGCGCCGTCGGGTAGATCTCCGGCGTCACCGCGTACAGCGCACCCCAGGCACCCAGGTTGAAGAACGACAACAGGCAGCCGCCGACCAGCACCATCGTCTCGGTCGAGGCACCGGCGAAAATCGCGGCCGCGACGGCCGAGCCGACCAGGAACGCGGCCAGGGTGCGCCTTCTCCCCCATACCTCCACCAGCACGGCCGCCGCCGCGTAGCCGGGTAATTGCGCCAGTGTGATCACCAGGGTGAAGCCGAACGAGCGGACGAGTGAGAACCCGTCGGCCACCAGCAGTGTCGGCAACCAGATGAAGGCGCCGTAGTAGGAGAAGTTGACACAGAACCAGACCAGCCAGAGCGCACCCGTGCGTCGGCGCAGCTGGTCGGACCACAGGGCACCGACCCCGGTCGCCCCGGGCGTGGCCGGCGGGGGCGGTGGCGGCAAGGCCTCTTCCGGAACGGCCGCGGCGGGCCCGACCTGCTCCGCGGAGAGCTCGAACCGACGCACCGTTCGTTCGGCCTCGTCGTGTCGGCCCTTGGCCTCCAGGAAGCGAACAGATTCCGGCAACCCCATCCGCACCACCGCCGCGTACAGGGCGGGTACCGCGCCCAGAGCGAGCGCCCAGCGCCAGCCGTTGTCGCCGGCGGGTACCACGAGATAGCCGATGACGGCCGCCACCGTCCAGCCGACCGCCCAGAACGCCTCCAGCAGCACGATGATCCGGCCTCGGATGCGGGGTGGCGCGAATTCACTGACCAGCGTGGAGGCGACCGGCAGTTCGGCGCCGAGGCCAAGTCCCACGACGAACCGGAGCACCAACAGCGAACCCACCGACCAGGCCAGCGCCGATGCTCCGGTGGCCACCCCGTAGATCACCAGGGTGAGCGCGAACACCGACCGACGGCCGATCCGGTCGGCCAACAGACCGCCGAGGCTGGCACCGATGGCCATTCCCACGAAACCCGCCGACGCGATCCAGGACAGTTCCCCAGGTGTCGCCGACCAGGTCACCGCCAGCTGCGCGAGGATGAACGAGACGAGCCCCACGTCCATTGCGTCGAGTGCCCACCCGACGCCGGAGCCCAGCAGCAGCCGCCGGTGTTCGGGGGTGAACGGCAGGGCGTCCAGCCGCTGCATCCGGGTGCGGGCACCGGTGATCCTGTCGCCGGGCACGCGGTCGCCGTGCCGCTCGTTCGGCTGCGGAGCGTCCGTCACGCGCTGCCCCTGTCGTCGTGCTGGCCGCCTGGTGCAGTAATCCTGACACGCCTGGCAGAGCCCGGCCCAGGACCGGTGATGGTCGTCCGGTTTGTCGACTGCTGGTGGCAGCCCCCTGCCCGATCAGCCCGGGAAGTTGACGATCGACAGCGACATCGGCAGTTCGTCGGTGCGTGGCTCCGGCGTTGCCAACCGGCCGGACGAGAAGGTTCCGGCCAGGTAAGCGTCCGCCGCCCGGTACTCCGTCAGATCGACCTGACCGGCGTACTCAAAGACATCGATTTCATAGGGCAATCCGTCGCTGCCCAGGGCCGACGGACCGTTCATCAGGTGGAAATGCATGTGCGGCACACTGGAATTACCTGTGTTTCCGAGATTGGCGATGACCTGGCCTTTCTTGACCTTGTCGCCTGGCTTGACCAACAGCGACCCCATTTGCAGGTGCGCATAGAAACCGTACTGGCCCTCGCCGATGTCCTGGATGATGAAGTTGCCGTCCACATTGTTGATGGTCAGCTGAGCTGCCAGCACGGGGTCTTCAGAGTTGAGCACCCCGGGCGTGTTGGGCACGAGTTCGTCGAGCGTCGAGGTGATCGTTCCGTCGGCAACGGCGATGACCTCGGCGCCGTAGTCGGCATAGCTCTCGTTCTTCGTCTGGTCACCCTCGAAGAAGGCGCCGGACTGGTTCAGCTGCTTCCAGTCGATCGCGAATCGCTGGCTGTTGATCAGCATCCCGTTGAATTGCGCCATCGACCCTCGATGAGCGAACCCCGGCATGCAACAACCGTTGACGGCGACCCATCCGTCACCCTTCACCGGCGGCCCGATGACCCGCGGTGTTCCCGCCGACACGTCGAACAGGCCGGCCAGGTAATCGACAGCGACCGGCATCGCCTTTGGCGTCGGATTGTCGATGGCCGTGCCGTACAGGTGATGCATGACCGCCTTCGGCAATTGATCTTCGGTGTCGAAGGCCAGGTCGATGTAGACGATGCGCGACTCCTGGGGGCCGATCTCGGTATTCGTTGCGCGCGTGCGCGGCAGCAGGCGCAGACGATTGCAGTCGTCACCCTTCAGACACGCCGGGTCGACCAACCGCAGACCCGAGTATGTGTCGATCACGGTCGTCGGCGAAGCTGCGTCCACGACGTCGATCTTCTCGATCACCGCCGGAGAAGATGTGGCGTTGGTGAGTTCGATGTCGTAGGCGATGTGGTACTTGCCGTCCGAGCCCTTGAACGGGTACGTCGGCGTACTGAGCGAGCGCACCGTGACGGCGGTGAAGGCGTCAGGGACCCTGATCGTGTCGATCGACCCGCCACCGTTTGCTGCGGTACTGGCCGACGCTGTTCCGGCTGCTGCCGTTGACACCTCGGCTGTGGTGAGGCCTGGCGGTGTCGAGGTGCTCGTACCGGAGTCGGAACTGCAGGCAGCGGCGGCCAGTAGCACCGCCGCGGTCGCGAGCCCCCCGATCTGCCGAAACGGGTTTCTGTTACGCATATTGCCTCCACCGTCTGGTCCGCCACCGTCGACGGGTCACCCGGTGGTGACATCGAGGACGAATATCGCAAATCAACCTTTGCCGCCACAGCATCCCTTACCGGCGCTGACACTGCCATCAGAGACTCCGTCGATGGTTCACCGCAGTGCCGACGTCATGGAGGCGGTTGGGCGGACCGACCGTTAGCGTTGCTCGATGCACATCCGTCAACTTGCCGACGACGAGACCGTGGTGTTGGTGTCCGACCTGCATATCGGGGGGTCGGGCGGCGACGAGATCTTCGCCTCTGCACCGGAATTGACCGAATTCCTGGTCGAGCTGCAGCGCACGCCGGGACCGGTTCAACTCGTCATCGTCGGCGACTTCTTCGACGTGGAGCGGATGGGCGACCCCAGCGCTGCCCGAGAAGGCATCTCGCACACGCTGTCCCGCGCCGACTACCGAGACCTGTGGGAGGCGTTTCGGCAGTTCCGACAGGTCGATGGCCACCGTGTGGTCTACCTGATCGGCAACCATGACGTGGCAATCTGGCGTGACCGGACCCTGCAACAACTGCTCCTGTCGAACGACATCGTCGATGAGATCGCTCTTTCCTATGCAGCGCAGTACCGCTCGCTGCCGGGTCGACTTGTCTATGCCGAGCACGGCAACCAGTTCGATGCGTCGAACAGGTTCGCCGACTACGACAATCCCCTGGACAAGCCCATCGGTGACTACGTGGTCTCCGACATCGTCAGGCCGATCGGCGGCCGGGCAAAGGTGGGCTCGAGCGTCGACCTGGCCCAGATCAATTTCGTCTTTCCACTACGAGCGGTTCCGGAATGGTTGACCGGGCGGGTGTTCTACCGTTTTCTCACCGACATCGCCTACTGGCTGATCATCCCGGTGCTGGTGATCAATGCTGCGAGCGCGGCGATTTCCTACTTCTTCGCAGGCAACGACGAGTTGACCGCACTGAGAACCCTTTTCGGTCAGGTTTCTTACGGCGCGCTGCTGCTGATTCTGATGATGGTGGTGGTGTTCGTCATCGCCCGGCGCGTCGCCGTGCGGGCCGTGTCGGTCATGACACCGCGATTCGGCGGCCGCAAGACCGAGCCTGAACTCATCAGGGAGCTGCTGCTCTCGCACGACTCTCCGCCGCAGGGACCGGGAATCGACGCCCGCGACATTGCGGTGTTCGTCTCGGCGCACACCCACAGCCCTGCGATGACCGCTCTGGATCGTCCCGATGGTCGGCGAGTGGCGGTCGTCAACACTGGGTGTTGGCTGCGTCAGCTGCATTCCGTCCGGGCGCACCTGCATGCGCCGCGGGTGTACGTCCCCGTCTACGTGCAGTCGCACCTGGTGGTGCGTCGGGCGGCCGACGGCCTGACGGTCGAGCTGTGGAATCGTCCGAAGCCCGCGGAACGTCATCTGCCCTGGATGGAACGCCTGGCCATCGCTGGCCGGGTGCCGGCACGAACGACGACAACGGCGCCAACTCAGCTATCGCAGGAGGCGGTCTGACGCAGTGCGTCAGTGGACCATCGACGACTCGCTGTGATGGTCGGGCTCGGGCAGGATGAGCGGATGGCCGGCCTGAGCGCTGCGGTGCGTTCGGGTGGACGGATGGTGTTCGCCGCCGCGATCACCGGAGTATTGGCAGGTCTCGGCGGCCTCGTGCTGACCCTGTTGCTGCATGCGGTGCAGCACGCCGCATTCGGTTACACCGAGGACACCTTTCTGATCGGGGTCCAGCAGGCGCCGGGCGGGCGGCGGGTCCTGGCGATGGCGATCGGCGGCCTCGTGGTGGGGCTCGGCTGGTGGGCGTTGTGGCGGTACAGCAAGCGATTTCCCGCCGTCGGCGATGCAATGACCAGCCCGCAGAAGCGACTTCCGCTGCCGACGGTCACCGCGGACGCTGCGCTACAGATCGTCGCGGTCGGGTTCGGTGCCTCACTCGGCCGGGAAGGTGCACCCCGGCAGCTCGGCGCCGCCCTCGCCGGGAAACTGTCGGAACTGCTCCGGCTCGACGACGGGCAGCGACGAGTCATCATCGCCTGCGGGGCGGGCGCCGGGCTGGCCGCTGTCTACAACGTGCCGCTGGGTGGCGCACTGTTCACCCTCGAGGTGTTGTTGGTCTCGGCGGCCGCCCGCGACGTGATTCCCGCGCTGGTGAGCTGCGCCGTTGCCTCGGCGCTTGTCTGGCCGGTGCTCGGGAATGAGCCGACATACGTTGTCCCCCAACTGAACGGCGGCAGCACGTTGCTGGTGTGGGCAGTTCTGCTCGGACCTCTCGCCGCGCTGGTCGGGCTCGCCTTCCTCCGGCTGACCAGCTGGACCAGACGCATCGCGCCGAAATCCGGCTGGCGGCTGCCGGTCGCGACAACGGTGATCTTCACCTTGGTCGGGGTGGCTGCGATCTGGTCACCGGCGCTGCTGGGCAACGGAAAGGGCGCGGCGCAACTCGCCCTGGACGGTGCGATGGGTCCGGGCAGCCTGATATTGCTGTTGCTGCTCAAGCCGTTGGCCACCGCAGCCTGCCTGGGCAGCGGCGCCCGTGGTGGTTTGCTGACCCCGGCCGTCGCGACGGGTGCCGTGCTGGGCGCGCTCACCGGTGATCTCTGGACGCAGTTGTGGCCGGGAGCCCCGACCGGAGCTTTCGCGATGATCGGTGCGGCTGCGGTCCTGGCGACCACTCAACGCGCTCCGCTGTGCGCGATCGTGCTCATCCTGGAGTTCACCCACACCGGGCTGGACCTGTTGGTGCCCATGCTGATCGCGGTGGCCGGCGCCATGGCGATCAGTCGATGGATCGGCGGGCCGCAGGAGCCGGAGCAGGACACCACCCACATCACGATGGCATGACAGCGGGTCGGCATCGAGTGGGCTGCTTCCGTCAGGCGCCGTTGAAAGTCGCCCAGGCCTTTGGCGTCAAGCGGGTGTTTGCCGTGCGCCGGAACACCTCTGCGGGACGCCCGAAGTCGGTGCCCGTCTCGCCGGTGCGTTCCAGGTTCGGGGTGACCAGTCTGCGAAAGGTGTCCTTCATCAATGCCCGTCCGAACACCGCTTGATACACCTTGCGGAGCTGGTAGACGGTGAAACTCTCCCCCAGCAGCATGCCGGGGTCGATCTCCTGGCCGTAGTCCACTCTGAGTTTCTGCACCGCCAACCGGACGATCTCGTTGTGGTCGAACAGGAGCTGCCCGGCGGCATCTGAGTCGACAATCGGCATCACCCTGGTGGATGCGGGGATCTGACCGCTCGACATGGTGCCGCTGTGTCCGACGGACAGCACCCAGCCACGGTCGTCGCGCCCCGGTCGATCCATCACCTGCAGCTGGGTGAAGTCGACCCGCTCCAGGCCGGCCTTCTCCTGCAGGGCGCGGGCGGCGGCATCGGCGAGAACTTCGCCCTCGTGCAGAAAGGTCCCTGGCAGTGCGGCTTCCCCGGTTCGGTGGTCGACGACGACCACCTGCAGGTGGTCGTCAAGAACCGTGAGTACCGCGACGTCGACAGCCACCGACGGCCTCGGGTAGTCCGTGAGTTTCCTGCCCGATGATCGGCCTGTTGTCGGCATTGCTGGACGATAGCGCACTTCTGCGCGTAGACTTAGCGCAACAGAGCGCATAGGAGTCGCGATGAACATGGCATCACCACCGGTCGCCGCCGAACACCCCCACCGGACGCCAGGGTGGCGCGACCGCGCTGCCGGCGTGCTGCTCGCGTCCGCGGCCGGCGACGCACTCGGTGCGGGGTACGAGTTCAGCTACCCGGACCCGGAGACGACCATCGCGATGATCGGCGGTGGACCGTTCGGCTTTGCCCCCGGGGAGTGGACGGACGACACGTCGATGGCCGTGGCCATCGCCCGGGTCACCGCGACCGGCGCGGACCTGAACTCCGTTGCCGGTCTCGACGAGGTGGCGGCCGGGTTTCGCCAGTGGTATTCGTCCGGCCCCAAGGACATCGGCAACCAGACCCGGACCGTGCTGTCCGCAAGGGATGTCGATGCAGCTGCGATGACTGCGACTGCCGCCCGGCTGACGGGACGCAAGGGTGGCAACGGGTCGTTGATGCGAACGGCCGCGGTGGGTATCGCCTACCTGGACGACGCCACCGGGTGTATCGAGGCGGCCGCCCGGGTGAGTTCGCTGACCCACGACGACGAACGGGCGCGGCAGGCCTGTCAACTCTGGTCGTTCGCGATACGGCACGCCGTGCTCCACGGCACTTTCGACGGTGTTCGTCGCTACCTGGATGTTGCCGATGCCGAGGTCGCCGACTACTGGGGGGCGCTGCTGGACCAGGCAGAGAGCGGCGCTCCCGAGCAGTTTCCGAACAACGGTTGGGTGGTCCATGCCCTGCAGACCGCTTGGTGGGCGATCACCCACGCCGACCGGTCGAACGCCGGCCACCTACCCGCGGCGTTGGAACTGGCGGTGCGCGCCGGCCACGACACCGACACCACCGCCGCCATCGCCGGGGCGCTGCTCGGGGCACGGTGGGGGGCATCGGCGGTTCCTGCTCGATGGCGCCGCGTGCTCCATGGCTGGCCGGGATTGGCATCGGCAGACCTGATCAGGTTGGCTGCAATGACGGCGAACTGCGGTCGAGACGACGACGAGGGGTGGCCGTCAACACCGGATCTCGGCTATCGGAACTGGGCAACCCATCGCGGCCCGGTGGCGCATCCGCATGACGACGGTCTGTTCCTCGGCGGCTACGACTCGGCGTTCGAAGGCCGCTATGACGCCGTGGTCAGCCTGTGCCGGATGGGATCGGAACGGCTCGACGCCGAACACGTGGAGTTCTGGCTCATCGATGAGGGCCCGATCGGCAATCCCAACCTGGAGTTCGTCCTCGCCGACGCTGCACGCACCGTCCGGGATCTGCGGGCCGAAGGTAAGACAGTGTTGCTGCACTGTGTCGAAGGAAGCAGCCGCACCCCGAGCGTTGCGGCGCGCTACTCCATGCTCCTCGGCCAGGATCCGAACCAGGTTCTCGCCGCGATGCCGTGGGCGCACCCGAACCCGGAGCTCTGGCTCGCCGCGACCGGCTCATCGCTGGCATGAGCGGGGCCGATCGGCACTGTCGGTGGCGGTACCTACTGTGGTGGGCATGACCGAAAACAGCGCAACAAACGAGAACTCACCCGAGATGCTTGGCGGCCGACGCCCCGAGGCCGACACCGCTGCGAGCAAGGACCCCTCGCAATGGGTCACCGGGGACGAACCGATCACCGGTCCGCAAGCCAGCTATCTCGACACGCTGGCACGTGAGGCCAACGAGGAGATTCCGGCGGACATCACCAAGGCGGAGGCCTCCGAGCAGATCGACCGGTTGCAGGCGAAGACCGGGCGTGGCCAATAGGGTCAGCCAAGACACCGTGACACGACCCGCGGTGAGCGCCGTGACGGCGGCCGGGGGGACGATAGAGCAATGGCCACCTCGGAGCGTCTTCCGGAACGTGTAGTCCGTCTCAACGGCGGTGTCGACCGCGCCAAGGGCCGTTCGCCCGGCGGCATCGGTGGGTCCGTCAAGTCGATCGGATCGGCCGGCTCGATCCTGTCCATCGGATCGGCCGGCTCGATCCTGTCGATCGGGTCCGCCGGCTCGATCCTGTCCATCGGCTCAGCCGGCTCCGTTCTGTCGATCGGCTCAAGTGGATCGTTGCTATCGATCGGGTCGGCACTCTCTGCGGCGTCGGTGTTCTCGGTCGGTTCCGTCCTCTCGGTGCTCTCTGCCTTCCGAGCGGGCCGCGTCGTCACGCTCACGACGCTGGCGGCAACGGCCGCCGCACGGGTGCGGCGGCGTCGCTGACCACCGTGCTGTTCGTCAACGGCAAGGTCTTCACCGGCCGCGGTGAGAACGACTTCGTCACCTCCTTCCGCATCACGGGCGGCGTTTTCAGCGGGGTGGGCGACGAAGGTGATGCCGGCTCCGAGCCGGTGATGGACCTGCGCGGTGCCACCGTGGTGCCAGGGTTCCTGGATGTTCACACCCACCCGGCGTTTCTCTCCACACTGGTGAACTCGGTGACGTGCTTCCCGCCGGAGGTGAGTTCACTGTCTGCCCTGATCGACAAGCTCCGCTCGCACCCCGCATTCGGCCGCGGCGACGCCTGGATCGAGGGCTTCGGGTACGACGAATCGAAGTATCCGGAGGGCCGCGGACCGACCGCAGACGACCTTGATCTGGTCAGCTCGACCCAGCCGGTGTTCGTCCAACGCTGTGACGGTCACTCCTCGGTCTGCAACCGACGGGCGTTGGCACTGGCCGGCATCTCCGAGGATTCCGCGGATCCACCCGGCGCCCGCTACGGACGCAACACCGACGGCACGCTCAACGGCCTGTTGATCGAAACCAACGCAACGAACACCGTGGCCGCCGCCATCCCGACCCCGGACGCCGCGGGACAGGCCGTGAACCTGGCACGGCTGAACGATCACTTCCTCGAACGGGGCATCGTCGGGGTCTGCGATCTGCTCGCCTCCATGGTCTCGAGCCCACTTGCCACGTTCCGCGTTGCCGAGCGGCAGGGCCTGCAGATCCAGTGCGGCCTGTATCTCGGCTGGCCGCTTTCCGGAGGGTCTTTGCCGGACCTCACCGATGACGATCGGAAGGGGCGGGTAAAGGTCGCCGGCGTGAAGGTCTTCATGGACGGCGCCTATTCCAATCGCACCGCGTGGACGGAGGACGCCTACCCCGACTCCGATGATCACGGCATGAACACGCTCAGCGACCACGACCTGCTCGCCGCCGTCGAGTGGTCGCGTCGCAACCGGGTGCAGGTCGCAGTGCACGCCATGGGCGACAGGGCGCTGAACCACGCACTGGACGTCGTCGGCGACCTGGAGCCGTGGATGGGCGCACTGCCGTCGATCCGGCTGGACCACGCCACCTTGTTCTCCGCCGCCATGATCGACCGACTGAACTCCGCCCGGATGTCGTTCGCCGTGGTCAGCCACTCGATCTTCATGTTCGCCGAATACGACAGCTACGAACGAAACCTGTCGCCCCGGCAGTTCGACATCGCCTATCCCATCAGGTCGTTCTACGAGAAGGTGCCGCACACCGCGCTGGCCTCGGACACCCCCGCCACCGCGTGGGCAGATGCCGACAATGTCTTCGTCTCGATCAAGGCCGCAGTTGTTCGAAAGGCCTATAACGGCAACGACATCGGCCGAGCCGAGGCCGTCACCGTGCCACAGGCCCTGCTGCTGTACACCGGCAGGGCCCGGCAGGTTGCGCCGCTCGATCGGCTCGGAATCATCGACAATGGCAGCGAAGCAAGCTTCGTCATCCTGGACCGGGACATCTTCACCGTCGATGCCGATGAGATCGACCAGGTGCGGGTTGTCGAGACCTGGATCCGCGGCGAGCGGGTGTATCAACGTCGACCCGCATCCACGGGGATCAGCAACACGGCTGAGAACGGGGGAACCCAGTGAACGACGATCAGATCCGCGCGTACCTGGAGCGGATCGGATACCACGACACACCTGCCGTCGATCTGGTGACATTGCGTGCACTGCAGCGGAACCACCTGTTGACGGTGCCGTTCGAGAATCTCGACATCCACCTCGGCCGACTGATCACGCTGGACGTCGACGCCATCGTGAACAAGGTCGTCGACGAGCGGCGGGGCGGATTCTGCTACGAACTCAACGGCGCGTTCGCCGCCCTGCTGACCGCGCTCGGCTTCGAGGTCACGATGTTGGAGGGGCGGGCCAACACCGACGACACTCCCGGTGTTCCGTTCGATCACCTGACCCTGCGGGTCACCATCGCCGGCGACAGCTACCTCGCCGATGTCGGGTTCGGCGCGTTCAGCGACGAACCGCTCGACCTTGCCGACCGCGGGGACCAGGAGGACACCGCCGGCGTCTTCCGGTTCGTCGACCGTGACGACGGCTGGGTCGACGTGCTGCAGGACGGTGCCAGGACCTTCCGTTACTCGCCGGTATCGCATGTGCTGCAGGACTTTCAGCCGGGTTGCACACATCATCAGACGTCACCCGACTCGCACTTTCTGAAGCGCACCGTGTGTTCACTGCGGACGCCGCGGGGGCGGGTGACCGTCTCGGAGCTGAGCCTCACCGAGACGGAAGACGGCATCAAGACCACCGACGACGTGCCTGCCGGTGAACTCGGGCGGCTCCTGGCAGATCGATTCGGCGTGCTGCTCGACGCCGCAGCCATCGAGAAACTGGTTCCGGCGGTTGCTCGCCCTCAGCCGTCCGAGTAACGCATGGCACCGACCACGTTGCCTCCAGGGTCGGCCAGCCACACCAGCTCGCCGACGCCAGGGATGGTGGCCGGTTCGGCCAACACCGATCCGCCGTGCTCGACGGCGAGCGCGATGGTGGCCGCGATGTCGTCGACCGCGACGGTGCATTCGAACCCGGTGGTCGGGCCGCTGGGCAACAGGTCGCGGCGTTGCTGAACCGCGACCACTCGAACCTCGTGGACGCCTTCCATCCGGAAGAAGCCCGGGAAGTACTCGGTGAACCGCCAACCGAAAACGGCCGAGTAGAACGACAGCGATGCGGGGACATCATCGGCATTGATGGCTATATGACTCAGAATTCCGGGCATGCGGCAAATCTAGGACGTCAGGGCAATCGTGTCCGCCGTACACCGGGTGCATAGTCTTCAGAACCTCGATGGGGGGATTGCTGGCACCGTGGACTTCTTCTATTCGCCCGGCTTCGGCGGTGCGTGCGCGCTGCTGGCCGCCGTCATCGCGTTCATCGCTGCGGGCCTGTCGACCAGGCAACGCCGCCGGGCAGACGAGGCCGCGCTGGCCGAAGCGGCCAGGCTGCGCGAGGAGGTGCGCCGGTCCGAGGAAATCCAGCGGTGTTGGGATCGGTACGTCTGGGTCGTCGACCATGCCAATGAAATCGGCGTCAGATTGACGGCCGGATTGCTCAGCCGAATCACCGACGCCGCCGCCGCGCTGGGCGACCGCGACCTGGTCGAGTTCTCCCGCCAGTTCACCGTCGAACTGTTCGCGGCAACGACCGGCGAGCTGCTCTCGACGGAACCGCCCGCGAACGGTGATAATGAATCAGGAAGCGAGGTGAGCCGGTCATGACAACCGCCGAACTGCGGGACAGCGTGAACTCGCTGACTGCTGCCGACCGGGCGATGGCCACCGTTCAGTTGGCGAAACTGATCGCCAAGCAGAGCCGCATCCTTGGCGAGCCGATCCCCGACCGGGTCCAACGAGTACTACTCGGCGACTCGGCGGCGCTTCGCCCCGCACACTGACCGTCAGCTGAAATGAGTGCGTGGGCGCTCGAGCTTCCGGCCGTCCAGCCAGATGTCGACCTTCTCGTTGTAGTACGCCACCAGACCCGCGATCGGTAGCAGCTGCCTGGTCGGAAAATCGTAGGACCAGGCCACATCGTGATGAGTGACCGCACCCACGCGCACCGACCAGTACTGGCTGGTCCGCCCCTTGTACGGACACGAGGACACGGAGTCGGACTCCTGGTGGTGCTCCAGCCGGATCGCGGTGCGATCGAGGTAGTACCGCGGTGGTAGCCCGGTCTCGAACACCATCACCGAACACGGTGCCTCGGCCAGGACGACCCCGTCGAGCTCGACCCTGATCGGGCGATTGGACCGGACGGCGTCCACCCTGGAGTAGGGGTTGCGCGGATGGACGAAGACCTGCTCGTCCTCCTCGAACCAGGCGTCGAGCGCCGCCCAGTCGAACCGGACCGTCTGCCGCAACTGCTCCGGTGCATCGTCCAGGTGGATGCGGGCAGCGCCGGGCCGGGTTATACCGCCGGCGCGCAGACCCCAGTGGGCAGCTGTGCCGAACGCCGTCTTCTCGGTGGTCTGCTCGTCGACCAAGAGGGAGGAGTCGACGTCGTCGAACGGGATGTAGTACTGCGGATAGGGCGGGAACTCCCAGACGTAGAACGCCCGCTCGGTGTCGAAGAGCCAGTTGTCCCCCAGTTGCCCCCGCAACCGCCGCGGGACCGGGGCGATACCGCCCGGCGGCACCATCGGTTCGGGATATCTGCTCATCACGCCATCCTGCACCCGGCGGTCGGCCCGTCGCGATGATGGGTGTTCAGCATGGTCAGCGACAGATGAATTCCACCTGCCGATCCGGTCGTGACTGTGACCCGGAACAGCAGTCGGTAGCGGCAGCAGCATCAACAACGACGTGAGGAACCAAATGGCAATCGAAGGTGTGTTGGCCCAGGCAGTCGTGACCGACCTGGATCGCGCGGTCGACTGGTACACGACCGTCTTCGGGAAGGCACCCGACGCCAGGCCGATGGACGGCCTGGTGGAGTGGCATTTCGGCCCGTCCTGCGGTGTGCAGGTGTGGCTGGAACCGGAGCGCGCCGGTCGCTCGTCGATGGTGCTCGATGCCAGCGATCTGGACGCACTGGCGGCCCGCTTGGCGACCGACGGCGTGACCCAGGGCGACATCGAACAGGTGACGTCATCCCGCATCCTCCGGCTCGCCGATCCGGACGGCAATCGCATCGTCATCGCCGGTCAGTAGCTCGTTATTGACAACACGTTGTCGTATATGACAACATGTTGTCTATGACTAACCGGATCGCACACGTCGCTCTGTACGACTCGCTGGCCGACTGGGAGATCGGCTATCTCCTCGTCGAATTGCGCACCGGGCGGTTCACCGGCGCACCCTGGAAGATCGTCACCGTTGCCGGGACCGCGGAACCGATCACCACGATGGGCGGCCTGCGGATCGTGCCGGACATCACGCTGAGCGAGCTGGATCCGGCCGACAGCAATCTGCTGATCCTGGCCGGCGCAGACCTGTGGGACAACGGCGGCGGCCATGAGTTCGCCGATGCGGCCGGGCGATTCCTGGCCGCGCAGGTGCCGGTGGCGGCGATCTGTGGGGCGACCGCCGGCCTGGCCAGGGCCGGATTGCTCGATCGGCGGCGGCACACCAGCGCGGCACCGGAATACCTGGCTGCGACCGGGTACTCGGGCGGCGACCTCTACATCGACCAACGCGCGGTCGCCGACGGCGATCTGATCACCGCGGGACCGCAGTCGCCGGTGCAGTTCGCCACCGCGACCCTGCGCCACCTCGGACTGGCGGGCGATGAAGTGGCGGAGGCGTACGAGGGCGTGTTCTACCGGGCCGACCCGAGCGCCTTTCCGACCCTGATGGCCGGTCATGCATGACGATCGAGGCGCCGCCACCCCGCGACAGCTGGCCCGATCCGCCTGCTCAAACCGAAGCCGGTGAAGTGCTGACCGACCTGATCATCGGCACCTTCCGGCTGAACGCCGGTTGTTGGACGTCGCCCAGGAACTGGCCGGCGCCGGCGGGTTGACCGCAGCCTGGTGGCAGGTACTCGGCGGGGTGATCGACCGGCCGCGGACGGTGGCGGAGATCGGCCGGAGCATGGGGATGACCCGGCAGGGCGTCCAGCGGGTCGCCGATCTGCTGGTCGACCGTGGTCTGGCCACCTACGAATCGAACCCGGCCCATCGCCGAGCGAAGTTGTTGGCGTGCAGCGAGTCCGGCTACTGGGCGATCCGGCAGATCACCATGGTCCAACATCCCTGGGCCGACGGCGTCGGTGCCGCAATAGGCGCCGACGAGTTGCGGACCGCGCTCCAGACGATGCGTCGCCTGGTCGACGTCCTGGAGACCGACCCGAAGCCCGACGAGGCCAGGACTATTCCGTCACCACGGGCGGACCCGGCTGCACAGTGAGCCCCTGATGGACTCGGTAAACTTCCCACTGGCCAGGTCCTGGGTGCCGGCGAAGGTCAACGAACCGGAAATTCCTGCCAGGGCGCCGGTTCCGGTGACCGATGTGGACTGCGCCCGGAATCTGCCTGTGGTCAGATCAACGGCACCTTGCACCTGCGCGATGAACGTCGAAGACCCGGCGCGCGGCGTGAAGACGATCGGCCCGATGAAGCTCAACGGCCCGCCGACCGGCGAAGGCTGCGGCGTGAACGTGGCGATGGTGGTCGCCACCGGCACTCCCGCGAAAGAGATCAGCGCCTCGGTGCGAATCGTCCCTGAACCGTCGTCAGGTAGTCCGTTGCCGGTCCCGGTCAGCCGCACCGGCAGGCAGATGGTCGGCCCGGCAGTGGATGTGGATGTGGATGACGTACTAGCGGTGGCGGGCGATGCCGCGGCGACCAGTGCCAGCACCGCCCCCACAATGACGAGCATCCTGGTCACGGCCCGATTCGACATCGCAATTCCTCCCCTGTCGCCCATCCCCTGGCGACCGAAACGCTATAGAACCTGGGCATGATGCGAAATAGGCCATTTGTGGCATCAGTCCATTACGGTCTCATTGCTCAGCCTTGAGCCGTCAGCATTTTCTGCTCCGTGGGTAATTTTGTCGGTCCGCAGCCGATTTTGTTTCCCGGGAGCCGTCATTTCGCAGGCAGTCCCGCGTCAGGCGGCGAGCGCGGCCACGCCGTCACCGGACAGCTGCCGGGCGGCGGCCGGTCGACCGAGAATGCCCAACGCGACGGCCAATCCGGGTCCGCGGACCTCGGCGCCCGCGCCGTGCTCCCAGTCCACGTCATCGGCAACCAGCCGCAGATTCCGGACCCGACCGGCCGGGACGAAGCCCATCTTGGAACGACGGCTGACCAGGAAGTCGAGCACCGGCCGCAGGCGCTCCGGTTCCGCCCAGTCCACCTCACCGTCGCCGAGCACCCAGCGAATGTCGGCGCTGTGTGCGACCACATCGGTCAGGGGTGCGGCGGCTGGCAGGCCGGGCGGCCGGAATTTCGAATCTGCGTGCTGCTCCAGGATGTCGACGAGTTCGGTGGCCGGACGTTCGGCGATCTGACGGGCCTTGAGGTCCATCGCGGCCGAGATCCCGCCCCGGCGAAGCGCGGTCGACGCCATGGACGTCGGGCTGACCAGGAACGGCGTGACGAGGTGGGCCAGGACATGGCGAACGGCCCATCCCTCGCACATGCTCGGCCGATCGAAATCCTGCCGGTTCAGCGACCGCAGACGCCCCGCCAACCGGAGTCGCTCGTCCCTGATTGCCACTTGTTGGTCCACTGCGAAAGCCTACAAACGCCGCCCATGCCGGAATCATCCGACCCTGCTCCAGCCGCGCCGGACCGTGCACAGTCATTTCAGGTGAAGCGCGGCAGCCAATCCATACCCGTCCGGAGCGGAGACGGTCACGATTGAGCTCGGTACCTGACGACTGTCCCCATCCGGTGTTCCGCCCGACAGCACCTGCTGGGCAACGGTGAGCTGGCGGATGGCGACGGCCGCGACGTGATCCGGTTCGTCCCGGGCGAATTCGGCGTAGATCTGTGGGTCGTGCTGGCCGTCATCCCCCACCAGCAGCCACCGGACGTTCGGCAGCTCGATGGCCAACCTGCGCAGTGCCAGGTGTTTGTGCTCGCGGCCGGAACGGAACCAGCCGGTGTTCGTCGGCCCCCAGTCCGTCAGCAGCAGCGGACCCTCCGGAAAGCCGTTGCGGGACAGGAACCGGGTCAGTGTGGGTGCGACGTTCCAGGAGCCGGTCGACAGGTAGAACACCGGCGCCCCCGGGTGCCGCTCGAGCAGGCCGCGATAGAACTCTGCCATCCCCGGAACGGCGGCCCGAGCGTCCTCCCGCAGCACAAAGGTGTTCCAGGCGGCGATCAACGGCCGCGGGAGCAGCGTCACCATGACCGTGTCGTCGATGTCACTGACGATGCCCAGCTGCTGATCGTCACCGGTCACGAAGATCCGGGTGACGGTCGGCCGGCCGTTGCGGGTGCGCAGAACGAGTTCATGCCAACCGGGCGACAACCGAACGGGCAGCACGGCATCCAGATAGCCGCCGCGGTCGGTGCACAGCCGGTGCTGCTCACCGAGCACCTCGACGTCCACCTCGACGCCTTCCAGTGGCGTGGTGAGGAAACGCCGCCAGCCTCTGGTGTTCTGTTGGCGGGTAGCTGTTGTCGGTGGATCCAGCGGAACCTCCCGCAGCGGCGGTGCCAGCAGCACGCGGCCGAGAATCCGCACCCAGCTGGTCGACCCGTAGCCGGTGTGCGGCACGATCCGGGGCTGCCAACCACGACGCCGGAAGAACACACTCTGCAGCCGGCTGATGGCGCGATCCACCCGGGCAGCGATGTGTGGCCGGACCGACTGCTCCGGACCGGTGATCGTCATGACGTCAGCATTCCCTGCACTGCTGCGCCGATCCGATCCCGGGTGTCATCGCGCAACTGCGCGATGTCGTCGACGGTCAGCCCGGTTGTGCTGATCGGCTCCAGCACCTGCACCCGCGCCACGGCCCGGCCGAACCGCCAGCTGTGGGTTCGCAGGGCCGTCGCCGCGCCGTGCACCGCCAGCGGCAGGATCGGGACCTGGGCCTGGATCGCCAGCCGGAAAGCGCCGTCCCGGAAAGGGAGCAGACCCCCGGTCGTCGATCGTTTGCCCTCCGGGAAGATCATCACCGAGACGTGTTGCTCCAGCAGCCGGGCGCACTTCGCCATCGCCGCTGCCCCACTTGCCCGATCCCGGCGGTCGACCGGTATGTCGTTGGCCATCCGCATCAACCAGCCCACCACCGGAAGCCTGAACAGCTCATGCTTGGAGAGCCACTTCATCTCCCAGGGAAGTTGGCTGATCAACAGGATGTCGACGAACGATTCATGGTTCGCCACAACAACATAGGGCCGGCGCGGGTCCGCGGGAAACACGCCGCCGGTGCGAAACGTCCACAGCGGATTCACCATCAGGTGGACGACGGTGAGTTTGCGGAACAGGAATCCCGTCCAGTACCTCGGCGGATCGAAGGGCGCCGTCACCAGCCAGACGATCGCCATCAGCGGCAGCCACACCACCACGCACACAGCCAGCACGAACCAGGACCAGATCGAGCCCAGCGTCAAGACCAGGTTCTTCATCCTCGCCGGCTCAGCCGAGCCGACCCGCCGGTCGGACAGCGACCATCAGCCGGACTGCACCCACCAGCAGCGCACCGATGAGCCCCATCGTGAGCAGCGCCAGGTAGAGGTCCACGTCGACGAACGCCACGGCCGACATGACCGCCGCACCGGGCAGACAGAGACGGTCGATCCCGACGGGGCGGACGGTGAGCACCACCAGCGCGATCGGCATGGCGAGGGCAAGAATCACGAACCCGCAGCCGAGCCGCTGCTCCCAGGTCATCACGGTGATCAGCAGGATCGTCCCCACGCCGCCACCGATCAGGGTCGCCGCTCGCATCAGTTGCAGCCCAGCGCTGCGCATTCGGTATTGCCGTTCGGTCATCTCGTTCCGATCGCCGTTGATCAGGACCACCATTGTTGCGCATCTCCAGCCGCCCGCGAGCCGGGGCGGACCAGGTCGTCGATCTTCCCGAGGCGCCACCGGAGGCACGTCGACGGCGGCGGCACGCTTGTGTGATGGTGGTGGGGGGACGGATGTCCCGCCACGGAGCCGCGAGAGGCAGCAATGATCGAATACAAGACACCCCGACAGATCGAGTCGATCGGTGTCGCCGGAGCCTTGGTCCGTCGCACCCTCGAGGCCGTGCGGGATGCCGCAGCGCCGGGCGTCCGACCGGTCGACCTCGACGATCTTGCCCACCGGATGATCCGGGACAACGGCGGAGTGTCCGCCTACATCGGCTACCACCCGAACTGGGCACCGAGCCCCTATCCGCGGGTGCTGTGCGTGAGCGTGAACGAGGTCATCGTGCATGCCATCCCGGACGAGCGGCCACTGGCCGAAGGCGATCTGGTCTCCGCCGACCTGGCGTTGCTGGTGCAGGGGTGGTGCGCGGACGCCGCGATCACCTTCACGGTCGGTCCGCCCGATCCCGTCGACCGGGCCCTGATCGACACCACCGAACGCGCGCTGGCGGCGGGTATCGCGGCTGCGCTACCCGGCAACCGCATGGGCGACATCTCGGCGGCCGTCGGAGCGGTCGTCCGTTCGAGCCCGTTCGGACTGCTCGCCGACCACGGCGGACACGGTATCGGCAGCAACATGCATCAGGACCCGGATGTGCCGAACGACGGTCGGCCGCACCGCGGACTGAAACTCAAACCCGGCCTGGTGATTGCCATCGAACCGATGTTGCAGGCCGGCGGCGGAAGCGACTATCGACACTGCGCCGACGGATGGGGTGTCCGGACCGCCGACGGCAGCCGGGCAGCCCACGCCGAACACACCATCGCTATCACCGCTGACGGTCCCGTCATCCTCACCGGGTGATGCCCGGTTCCTGCCCCTGCGGCAGCGGTCGACCGTATGACGACTGTTGCCTACCGGCGCACCACGGGTCGCGGCCCGCACCCACCGCCGAGCGGCTGATGCGTTCGCGCTACTCGGCCTTTGCCATGGCTGATCCGGAGTACCTGCTGCGCACCTGGCATCGGTCGACCCGGCCGGCGTCGCTCGATCTCGACCCGACGATCCGCTGGACCGGACTCGAGATCCTCGGCAGGACTGGCGGCAGCCTGCTGGAGAGCAGCGGAACGGTCGAATTCCGGGCGATGTACCGGGCCGGCCGCCACACCGGGGAGCAACGGGAGAACAGCAAGTTCGTCAAACAGGACGGTCTGTGGTTCTACGTCGGGCCGGTCGGCGCCTAGGGTCCAGGGGTGCTTCGACTGGTCGTGGTGCTGCCACTGCAGCCACTCGCATCAGGGGACGGCTTTCCGCTGCGCGAATGGCCGCTGCACGTGACCGTCGCGCCGACATTCGTGGTGCGAGTGCCACTGTCGCAGGTCGTCGCCGCGATCGAGCCGGTGCTCGCCAACCAGCCCGGGCTATCCGCGGTGACCGGGGACCCGGAGGGATTCGGCCCGTCCCGCACCATCCCGGTGACGGTGGTGGTGCCGAACGCCGAACTGACCGACCTGCATCTGCGACTGGTCGATGCACTGCGCGAGGTGGACGCGGTGTTCGACGACCCGCAGTACACGGGTCCCGGCTACCGGGCGCACGTCACCGCCACCAGACTGGCGGCTGCAGCACCAGGACGACACCTGTGGATGGACCACGCCGCGATCGTCGACATGGAACCGCACGGTGAGCGGCGGCTGCGCCGGGTCGTCCGGGTGACCCCGCTCGGCCCTGCCTGATCGTCGGATCAGCTGCTGGCGGTTGTCGAGGACGACGTGGTGGGGCTTTCGACCGGCTCACCGTCGACACCGACCACCCACCACATCCCACCCTGCTGGGTCAGGCCCTGACCGGTGGTCTGCCCGGGAGCCGTGTCCTGTGCGTAGGTGTACAGCGGGTGCCCGGCGTAGAGGACCTGGGTGATGCCGTCGGACCTGGTCGATGTCGAGAGCTGCTTCGCGTCGATCCCACTACCTGCGGTGGGATCGCCAACGGTGGCCAGCGGTGGCCACGCGGTTGCGCAGGAGTCGTAGCACCCTGAGGTGCCCTCCGGATCGGCATCGGTCAGGTACAGCGTCCGGCCCTGTCCGTCGACCAGGAAGACCCCCAGACTGCCCGTGGTGGTGGTCACCTCGGTGCCTGCGACAGGCGCACCGTCGGATCCGGTCGGAGTCGGTGTCGACCGCGCGGTGGGCGAGGAGCTGTTGCACCCCGCCAGCAGCACAACACCGACAGCGAGCGTGCCGACCCATCCGGCGAGCCTGTACCGACCGTTGCGTCTACCGGACATCCCGTGGTTCCTCGCTTCGCTCACCAAGCCCGTGGCCAATCTGCTGTGTGCAGCAGCCTATTCGAGCCATTTGCCAGCGCTGCGACCGCAGTGTCCGGAATCGCGTGATCAGCTCGCCGTGAAGTGGTCGGCGATGGTTTTGGCCTCGGCAGTGACCGTGTCGGCGCTGACCAGATCGCCGGCCTGCTCCGTCAGCACCGAGGTCCAGGTGTCCAGGATCGTCTGGGCCTCACCGCTGGCGTAGAGCTCGGCTCGCAGATCGGTCAGCGCCTGTTCGTACAGCGCGTTGAAATCGGCATTTGCCTTGAACCGCTCCGCCAGGATGTTTCCGCCGCGGCCACCGCCGCCGGCACCACCGGGCATCGCGCCGGCGGCTCCCCCTGGCATCGCGCCCGTCGGGCGAACGCCTCGACCGGGCATCTGCTGCGTCGTCCCGTCGGTGGTGGTGCCGTCGGTGGTGGTGCCGTCAGTTGTCGTGCCCTCGGTGGTGGCACCGTCGGGTCGAACGCCCATTTGCCCGGGACCGCCCATGCCACCACCCATTCCGCCCATGCCGCTGAACGACAGATTCTGATCCCAGGCCACGACGGTGAACAAGCCGGTTCCGGCGTCGTAGCGAAGGTAGGAGTTGTTCCCCGGTCCGTCGATGTCGTCGCTGTTGGCGACCAGGTCCTGGATGGCCAGGTAGTCGGCGAAGGACTGGACGTCGATGTGATTGCCGAGTTCCGCGGCGAATGTCGCGTCGTCGGACTCGTTGAGGAACTTCAACAATGCGATCAGCGGTGTGTAGTCATCTTCCCCAGACGTCGACGCCTCGACGGAGAAGACGTCCGCGTAGGACGCGGGATCGTCGCCGCGGTAGGAATAGTCGCCACCTGCCTCCGCCTTGTAGAGGATCCCCTCGGAGCCGAAGTTGTCGGAATCCCAGTCGTCATCGGGATTCTGGATGACCAGGCGCAGGGTCGCGTCACTGCCGTTCACGGTGAACCGGGCCGGCGTGGCCTCCTCGGTGGGCATGCCGGCGGCACCGATCAGCTCCAGGGCGACCGCCTCGTTCAGGCTGGTCTCGGTGCGCCCACCGCGCACCACGATGTCGGTTTCGCCTTCGAAGTTCTGGCCGTCCACGTACTTGTCCAGCCGGATCCGCCACGGCAGACCTTCCGGCTCGTCGGCGGAGACGTCGCCTCCGGGTCCGCCCGCCGGCTGTCCTGCGCCGGGGTTCTGTCCGCTGTTGCCCGTCGTCCGAAGGCCCTGCAGGGTGGAGTTGCCCTTCAACTTGATGCCGACGTTCTCGAACACGGTGCCGTCGATGGTCACCGTCGCGGTGATCCATTCCTTGTCGCCGCTGGCGACGTAGGTGTCGATCATCGCCTGGTAGGCGGCCTTGTCGTAGTCGATCGACACCGCATGAACGACGGAACTGTCGAACAGGCCTTTCCCGGCCGGGACCGTCGACGATGCGACTGCCGCTGTCGAGTTGGTCGCAGTGGTGCTGCAGGAGGCCAACAATGTCAGCGCCGTGGCGCCGGCGACCAGCCGGACGAGCATGGTCGGGCGGCGGTGTCGGTTCGGTGAGGTGTGCACGGGTCAACCTTCGGCTGGGATGGGAATCGTTGACCGAAGTCGATCACCGGACCCTGGCCCAGGTCTTGGCATCAGCTGTGCACCAGCTGTCTTGTTCGACCGCAGATGCGCTGCCAAAAGCCGGTGGGTGCCTGCAATTCCCGCCCGGGACGATGAAATGCTGCCCGGGTGGAAAAACGGGTTCACTTCATCACGCTGGCGACGGCCGATCTCGACGCCGCCCGCGCGTTCTACTCCGCCGGGCTGGGATGGGAACCCCTGGTCGACGTCCCGGGCGAGATCATCTTCTTTCAGGTCGGACCGGGGCTGGTGCTCGGCCTGTTCGACAAGGTCGCGTTCGACAGCGACATCAACGGTGACAACGACGGCGAGTCGAACGACAGTGACGCGGGGGGAAGTGAAGACGCGAGGCCCAGGATCGTCACCGATCGCATCTCCGGCATCACGTTGTCGCACAACGTGGACGGCCCCGCTGCGGTGGACGAGGCGGTGTCCGCGATGGTCACGGCAGGCGCCGTTGTGCTCAAGCAACCCACCAACGCGGCGTTCGGCGGCTATCACGGTCATGTGCAGGACCCGAACGGCGTCATCTGGGAGATCGCGCACAACCCGGGTTGGCGGATGGACGACACCGGCCGCGTCTTCCTCGAATAGCGCGGGCACTCGATCCCCTGCAGGCGACGAGGTTGCAACCCTGTTGCAACGGTTGCACCCGGATGCTCAGCGAGGGACCGTGAAGGTTCCAGCAGCACCCATGGACCCCGGCGTTGAGGTCAGGTGAGGATGTCAGCTCCAGCAGTGGTGCCCCGCGTCGAGCAGACGGACGGTCGCAGGGCGAAACGCCGAGCTGAACAGGCGCCACTCAGCAGGCCGGAGGGCCGGACCTTCGAAGCGGCGGTGCCCGCCGGCGAGGACCCGGTCCGGTACGCCCAGCTGCTCCGTCAGATCCGCGATGCCGCCCTGTCCGGCGAGCGCGCGCCGGCCGCCCCGCGTTCGATTGTCGACGCATCCTGGCGGCGCACCATCGAATTCGGCATGGATCCGGATCGGGGCCGCGACCTGCCTGCAGCAGTCGGCGCCGATGAGGTCGAGCACCGCCGGCACAGCGGCAAACTCGCCAAGGTGCTGCCCATGCTCGGCGACGTCCTGCTCCCGGCCGCCGAGGACGCCGGTCATGTGATGGTGGTGGTCGACGCCGGCGGAATGATCTTGTGGCGGGACGGTCCGAAGAAGATCCAGCAGCACGCCGAGCGGCTGGGGTTCGCGGTCGGCGCCAATTGGAGCGAACGCAACGTCGGCACCAACGCGATCGGGACCGCCCTGGTGCTGGCCCGTCCGGTGCAGATCTACTCGGCCGAGCATTTCGTCAAGACCCACCATGCCTGGACCTGTGCGGCGGCGCCGATCCTCGACCCGGTCAACGGTGACCTGCTCGGCGTCGTGGACGTCAGCGGCGCCGCTTCGACCGTTCACCCCAGCACCCTTGCCCTTGTCGATGCGGCGGCCCGGATGGCCGAGTCGTATCTGCGGGAGGAGCACCACGCGGCGCTGAGCGCGCTGCGCGGGATCGCCGCCCCGATGTTGGCCGGCAGCCGACAGCCGATGCTGGTGACCGACTCCGAGGGATGGGTCGCCGCGGCCATCGGCACCGAACCGACCGACCGGATCGCACTGCCGGACCGCCGGGACACCGACCTGGTCTGGTTGCCGGCCTACGGATCCTGCCGGTTGGAACCGGTCCCCGGCGGCTGGCTGGTCCGGGTGCTGGACAGCTCGGTTGCCGAGACACCCGCCACCACGGTCGATCTCGACCTGCGCAATCCGGCCGATCTGCGGGTGGTGATCACCTCGGATTCGGCGAGCTGGTCGCACCGGCTCAGTCCCCGACACGCGGAGTTGATGTTGCTGCTGGCCAACCGGCCCGACGGCCTTTCCGCTGCGCAGCTGTCCGAGGAGCTCTTCGGCTCGCCCGATCACGTGGTCGCCGTGCGGGCCGAGGCCTCGCGATTGCGCCGACACCTGGTGGGGTTGCTGCTGCACCGGCCGTACCGCTTCGCCGAATGGGTGGATGTGCGGGTCAGCTTCCCGTCATCCGGGAACTCGCTGCTGCCCGCCTCGACCGCGTCCACCGTACGGCGACTTCGTGTCGATCATCCGATGTCGCTCACTCCCGGCTGATCGGGCCGGACCGTCGGCACTACGGTGATGCCGGTGACCCCCAGTTCGCTGCGTTCCCGCCGTTCGGCGCCGACCTGGGCCGTCATCGGCATCCTGTCGTTGTGCGGCACCGTCGTCGCCCTGCAGCAGACGATGGTCATTCCGCTGCTCCCGGACTTCCCCGGCATCCTGGGTGTCTCCGCCGACGATGCCGCATGGCTGGTCACCGCCACGCTGCTCACCAGCGCCGTTGCCACCCCGATCATGTCCCGGCTCGCCGACATGTTCGGCAAACGCCTGATGATGTTGGCCTGCATGGCCGCCATGACGGCCGGGTGCGTGCTGGCGGCAGCGGTCGGTACTTACCTCGCCGTGATCGTCGGCCGTTCCCTGCAAGGTTTCGCTGCGGCGCTGATCCCGATCGGCATCAGCATCATGCGGGACGAGCTACCCAAGGAGAAGGTCGGGTCGGCAGTCGCGCTGATGAGCGCCACCCTGGGTATCGGTGCGGCGCTGGGCCTCCCGCTGTCCGGGTTGATCTTCGAGAACCTGGGCTGGCAGGCGATCTTCTGGATCTCGGCCGGCACCGGCGCCGCGCTGATCATCGGCGTGCTCTCGCTGGTCTCGGAATCCACCGTGCGAACCCGGGGTCGCTTCGACTATCTCGGCGCACTGATGCTGTCGGTCGCGCTCACCGCGCTGCTGCTGGGCATCTCCAAGGGCGGGTCGTGGGGTTGGGGCAGTCAGCGGGTCGTCGGCCTGTTCCTGACCACCGCCGTGGTGTTGGCGCTGTGGGTGCCCTACGAGCTGAAGATCGGGCATCCGCTGGTCGACCTACGGACTTCGGCGCGCCGACCGGTGCTGCTGACCAACATCGCCTCGATCCTGGCCGGATTCGCGATGTTCGCGAACCTGCTGCTCACCACCCAGCAACTGCAGCTTCCGGAATCGACCGGCTACGGCTTCGGTCTGCCGGTGATCACCGCGGGATTGGCCATGGTGCCGTCCGGTTTGGCCATGGTGCTGTTCGCGCCGGTGTCCGGTCGGATGATCAACCGGTACGGCGGCCGCATCACGCTGATGGCCGGGGCGGCCATCATGGGCGTCTCGTACATCGGCCGGGTCTACTACTCCTCCACCGTGCTCGCCGTGATCATCGGTTCGACCGCGGTCGGGATCGGGACCGCCATCGCCTACGCCGCGATGCCGACGCTGATCATGGCGTCGGTGCCGATCACCGAGACCGCCAGCGCGAACGGCCTCAATGCCTTGCTGCGGGCGGTCGGCACGTCATCGTCGAGTGCCGCCGTGGCCGCCGTGCTCGGGTCGGTGACCATGCAGGTGGGGGCGGTGACGCTGCCGTCCCTCACGGCGTTCCAGGACGTCTACTGGATGGCCGGCCTGGGGGCACTGGCGTGTTGTGCGGTCGCCTTCTACATCCCGGTTGCCCGGCGGGCTCCCGTCGGCGACGCCGTCGATCTGGCCACGATGTCGGACCGAGGCGTCACTCCCGCGGGCGAGAGCCGGGAACTGGTCGTCCACGGCACCGTCCTGCAGTCCGACCGGACGCCGGCCCACCCCGCGGTGGTGACCGTCGTGAAGACCGACGGCACGCCGGTGGACTGGAGTCGCGGGGACAACGACGGCAAGTACTCGGTCGTGCTGCCCGGGCCGGGCAAGTACCTGGTGCTGGCCAACGCCGCTGGTTGGGTGCCGCGTGCCGAGGTGTTCGAGTTCGTCGACGAGACCTCACGGCAGCATCTGACCCTGACCGACCGACTGACGCTGTCCGGAACGGTGAGCTGCGCGGGGCAGCCGGTCCCGCGGGCACTGGTGACGGTCAGCGAGGCGAGCGGCGAGGTGTTCGGCTCCGTCCGGGCCGACGAAGCGGGGCGGTACTGCATGCCGCTGCCGCCCGTCGGGCGATACATCGTCACGATGCTGGAGCCGACCACCCTGCAGGCCCACGCCCGCAAACTGGTGCTCGACGTACGGTCCGAGGTGGTCGACATCGACGCTCCCGCAGCGGTTGTCGCAAAGCCCGCCGGTCGGTGACGTCGATGCAGCTGCTGATCATCTCGGACACCCACCTGCCGGGCCGCGCCCGTGACCTGCCCGACGAGCTGTGGGCACAGGTGCCACAGGCCGACGTGGTGTTCCACGCGGGTGACTGGGTCGGCGCGGCGTTGCTCGATCGGTTGACCGATCGGGCTCGACGTGTTGTCGGGGTCTACGGCAACAACGACGGACCCGAGCTTCGTGAGCGGCTACCGGAGATCGCCAGGGTGGACCTGGACGGCCTGCGGATCGCGATGATCCACGAGACCGGTCAGCGCACCGGTCGCGAGCTGCGGGCCGACAGCAACTTCCCGCAGACCGATCTGTTGATCTTCGGTCACAGTCACATTCCCTGGGACACGGTCAGTCCCAGAGGCATGAGGCTTCTCAATCCGGGATCGCCCACCGATCGACGGCGACAGCCGCACGGCACCTACCTGACTGCCGGGATCCACCGCGGGGTGCTCGAGGACGTCGTCCTGCATGCCCTTCCGGTCCGTCCGGTCAGGTGATCACCTCGAGCGACCGGTCGCCGGTTCGCTCGACCCGCAGACCTGCACGACGGGCCACCCTGGCGACCGCGGCGACGGTGTCGATCTCGGCACGGGAGGTGACGAGAGCCCTGGCCAGCAGGCCCTTCGTCGCCTTGTTGAAGTGGCTGACCACGGTGCGCTGTCCGGCCGCGTTCTCGGTCACCACCCGAACCGTGATCGCGTCCGGCAGTGGAGCGAACGCGCCGTAGGCACCGGAGCGCAGATCGACCAGGGGCCGGTCGAGTGATGCCATCGGGACGGCCAGTCTTGGCCGCCAGAACGCCGGGATGCCGCCGATGCCGGGTAGGGCCGAACCGGCCGACAACCGGTAGGCGGGCACGGCGTCCCGCCCGGCGACAAGGCCGAACAACGCCGACTGGATCAGCAGTCGTTCGCCGGCCCGCGTACGGGCGGCGGGGGGCAGGTGTGGGATGTCGAGGGCTTCGTACAGCACACCGGTGTAGCGGAGCATGGCCGGCATCGTCGCGGCGCTCCGCAGACCCGCTGTCGCCACGATCTCACTGTCCTTTGTCGGCGAGACGGCAAGGGCGGCCCGAGCCGCCGGCAGGTCAAGGCACAGGTCGGTGACGGCGCTGACCATCTGTTGCCGAGCCTCGAGCAGGCCGGGAAAGCGCAACGACGTCAGGTCCAGTGGCGCGCCGACACCGCCGGTTGCCTTCGTCTCGGATGGCGGCAGCAGCACGAACACGCACGGGACGCTAGCTTGTGCATCGCGAGCGTCAGCAGGAGGCACACATGAAGATCGTCGTCTGGATCGCCGAAGGTATCTGGCCCGCCGCCGTCGACGGCGCCCGCAACGTCCTCACCGATGACACGGAAGTTGTTCTGGTGCACGTTCTTCCGGGCGATGTCGAGGAGGTCGTGCAGGGCGCCTTCGCAGGGCTGCTCGGTCGGCACCGCTCAGCTCCCGGGGCGGTGGCGACAAATGCCGTGTCGTCGGCCGCCGAACTGCTCGACCTGGCGGAGCAGCGACTCGGCCGACCGGCGGCCCGGGATGCCCGTGCGGGTCGGGTGGAACGGGAGGTCGTCGCCGCCTGCGCCGACGCCGACCTGCTGGTGCTCAGCCGGGACGGCGACCGCAGCCGACTCGGTCCGCATTCGTTGGGTCCGCCCAGCCGGTTCGTCGTCGATCACGCTCCGTGCGCTGTGCTGCTGGTCTGGCCCGAATCGGCACCAGGACTCGGTTCGATCCCTCCCCCGCCGCCGCATCCGCCCGGTCGGTCCGACCGGCAGCACCCACCGACGCCACCACGTCCGCCGGCGTCGCCTTCGGCTGGTCGTGAGCCGCATCCCGAGTAGCCGGGTCCGGAACCTGCTGTGGCTCGGCGGGATGCGTGCGAGGGGTATCACCAGCCGCCACCAACCCCTCCGAATCGGACAAATAGCACCCGACAATCGAAGGGCAATCGCATGTGCGGACACGGCGAACTGGGCGATCGGCAACATGGATGCTGCGGAGATGGCGGGAACGAACCGCCGTTGGTCTTCGACGACAACGGCGAACTGGTGACCGGGTCCGACACCCTCGGCCAGTTGCCGACACCGCTGCTCACCGGCCCCTGTTCTCTGGCGACGGTCAACGGCTCGTGGCTGGTGACCCTCACCCCGCTGCGCGGAATCACGGCATTCGGTTCGGAGATCCGTGGGCCCATGCGGATCCAGGTAACGGGATCGGCCTTGCGGGTCAGCGGCGACATCTACGTCCGGCGAACCGGTCTCATCGCACCGCTCGCGCCGGTCCTGTCGAATGACCTACCGCCCGATCCGCCGAACGATGCCGGAGCCGAGGGGGCTGACGGTCAACTGGCCACCCTGCCGGTCAACGGTGCACCGGGCACTCCGACGTACCCGCAGTTCCCGAAGAACCAGTACTCCTGGTACTTCCGGTCCGCCGGTGTCACCTACGGCAACGGCGCACTCACTTTCCAGCTCATTCGCCATCTGTGGGATCGCACGTCACAGGAGTTCATTTCGCAGGACACCGGCCAGATGCAGCTGAACTGCCGACGGTCGCTCCTCACGCCGTTCGGCATCGCGTCGATGACCGGCACGGCGACGATCGGCGGAACGAAGTACTCCGTCGCCGCCACCAAGACCTCGAACCTCTACCGGGGATGCCAGGTGGAGGTCGATGTGATGACCGGACGGGTCTTCCCGGCCTCGGCCACCATCGGGTCGGGTGCGGTGACAAGTTTCCGGCAGATCTACGCCTCCGGTGGCTGGGACGTCACGGTCCGCCTGGACGAGGTGAACGTGCCAGAGGACGCGTCGTTGACGAACGCCGAACTGCAGACCCTGCTCGCAGGGCATCGCGGGCCGGCACCGGCCGGCGACCCCTGGCGATTGTGGCTGCTGGTCGGCTCCAGTCAGGGCACCCTGTTCGGGGTCATGTTCGACGAGGATTCCGTGCCACGGGAGGGTGCTGTCGGGTTTGCCGACGGAACCCTCGGCAACGGCTCGACGATCGACCCATCGGCCAGGAACCGACCATTGGACGAGGTGCCGTCGGCGTTCCTGCGCACTCTGGTGCACGAGGCCGGCCACGCGCTGAACCTGTTCCACCCCAAGCACGATGTGCACGCCCCGCCGATCGGCACCGAGATCATGAACCAGACCGGCGACGTGATCGGATTCGCCACCGTGGCAAATCCCTACCCGCGCAACGCAAGCTTCGCTTTTGCCCAGCACGACCTGGACTCTCTCGTGCACTCGCCCGATCCGCAGGTGCGACCCGGCTGGAAACCCTTCGGCTGGGGGCACGGCAGCCTCTCGTCGGGCCTCCCGGTGCCCGTCGACGCCAACGGCCTGGTCAACGCCGACGACGACGAGATGCTGCGCCTCGAACTGAGCCTGCCGGCCCAGGTGTTCGTCGGCGAGTACGTCGTTGCGGAGACAGTCCTGACGAACACCGGCGATATCCCCCGGCAGGTGAGTACCCGGCTGAATCTGGCGGAGGGCGATCTGCGACTGCTGCACGTCCTGCCGGGCGGCGCCGTCGAGCAGACCAGGGATGTCGTGGTGGCCTGCGGGCCGCGGGCCATGACAACGCTGGCGCCCGGCGAGCAACTTCGCGGGCGGATGCAGGTGCTCTTCACCAGCGAGGGCGTGACGTTCTCCGAACCGGGGATGCACATCGTCCGCGCCGAGTTCGACGTCGACGGCTTCACCTCCGTCCGTAGTGACCGGGTGACCGTCACGGTGCGGTCGGCGGCGTCCTCGACCGAACGCGACATCGCCCTGGCCACCCTGGATCCGGGCGTGGGACTGGCGATCGCGCTCGGCGATTTCGGCGCGAACGAAGACGCCCGGCAGCGAATCACGACGGTCGCCGAAGACCATCCGGATGCCGACACCGGTGCCGCCTGCGCGCTGGTGCTGGCCAACTCCTTCGCCCGCGGTCACGTGGACTTCCGCACGGCGGACATCCGACTGGCCAGCACCGACGACGCCCAGCGATACCTGGCGCTGGCCGCGAAAGGTCGTTCCGCAGAACAGCTTCTCACCCTGGCGGCCACGGTTGCCAGCCCGGTGGAGCGGGACGCGCCCGTCGTGGCTGACGCGCTCGCGCAGGTCAAGCGTTCGCGTCGCGGTAAGGCCGACGTTGCCCTCGCAGAAGTGATCGCGGAGGATTTTGTGGAATCCTCGGCCCGGTGACGCATTCGAACGCCGTGCCCGGCATCGACCTCTTCCTGGACGTGCCGGCAGCTGTCCCGCTCGACGAGGTGCTCATCGGCGTCGTCCGGGTGGTGAACAGCGGCCCGGGGACGGTGACCGTGAGCGCGCGGGTCAACCTGATCGAAGGTGACCTCACGGTGGCCGTCACCGGTCCCGACGGCCGCACCGGCAGGGCCGGCTGGCCCTATCCGGTCGACAGTCTGCCGAGAACGATTGAACTCGGACCGGGCGAGGCGTTGGCGGGCAGCATCCCGCTGCTCGTCGACGGCGGCCTGACCCCGGTCTTTCCGGTCGCCGGCCGGTACTCGTTGACCGCCCGGTATCAGGCGGCTCCCGGTGCAGAGCTGATCGGTGCACCGGTGTCCGTGGAACGACAAGCACCACAGGATGACCTGGCGGCGCAGGCGCTGCAAGATCGTGACGTGCTGCAGAGTCTGCTGTCTGCCGCCGAGATGGGCCAGGCGGCAGGCAGTTTGGCGGCACTGGCCATCGGCGGCGAGCCGATGGCCCGGTTCCTGTCGGGCCTGGCCCTCGGCTCCCCCGGACAGGTGCGACAGGCGGCGCAGGAACTGGCGGTCGGAGTCGGGGACCGGCCGGCCGATCCGCTGTCGGCGGCCTCGGCGCTGAACGCGGTGCTGCCCACCGGTCTGTACACCGGCGACCAGCGACGCGAGGCGGTCATCGACGCGCTGACCGGCGTCACGGATGCCCGGGTGCGGGCAATGCTCGACGGTCTACCGCACGACGCGGAAGGTGGAATCTGACCTCGATGGTCGTGGCCGACTGTGGCAGTCAGATCGGGAGCTCGGACGGTTGGCGCTCAGAACGGCGCATACGCCGCGCGCGACAGGGTGAAACCATGGCCGTCGCGGTTCATGCAGGTCACTCCGGTCTGTTCGACGTCGCAGGCGATGCCACCCACCTGCACGGTCGTGCCGTACGGCGTCGGGTCGGGCCACCGTGGGACTCCGCTGAAGAAATCTCCCATGCAGGTGCGGTAGTCGGGGGTTCCGGTGTCGTCCAACCTGACGAACGGCGCAGGAATGTCCTGGCAGCGCGGCCCGATGTCGAAGTCGTAGTCCTGGATGGTGCAGGCGAAACTGTTGTCCAGCCGGGCGCAGCGGATGTTCTCGGAGGGCGTGAGAAAGACATCGGAGCTGACGGTTGCCGTCGGTGCCGCTGTTGATGGTGGTGTGCCGACCGGTGACGCAGAAGGCGGGGTCGCAGCGGCGTCCGACGGCGACGTCCGCTGTCCGTACGCTCCGAGATAGACCTGGAATGACTGATCCCCGACGGTGCACCGGCCGACGAGGCTGCTCTCCGCTCCGGCTTCGCTGGACTGCGCCGAGATGGTCTGGTGCGGGCCGACGCAATAGGTGGTGTCATCGAGATTTGCCAGAGCCAGGGTCCCGCCGCGCTCCCCCGGCCATTGCTCGTTGCGACGCCACACGTCGATCATCTCCTGGCACGACAACGAAACGTCGTCGGCCTCGATCCATCCCGGCCCGGTGACCGGAAAGGCGAGATCCAAGGTGCACTCGGTGGTGTCGACCGTCGACGGGGTGCTCCCGGTGGCCGGAGCCGTGGTCGCCGCCGCCGATGGCTGCGGCGTACTGCCCGCCCCCCCGACGGTGATGGTGATGTCCTCACCGGATTCGAGGTCGACAGCGACAAATTCCGACACCGTGTCTCCAACGGTGACCACGATCGTCCGGTCTGCCCGATAGCCGTCCCATGGCACGCCCTGCACTGTCGCCGCGTTCAGATCGACAGCCGGCGGCGCGCTGAGTGGATTGCCACAGGCACATCGCACGACGGGAAGGCCGGTGTCATCGACCAGCACTCCGGTCCCGGCCTGCAGGACCGCAACCCGCGGGACGGCAACGCCATCGGCGAATCCATGGTTGGTGACGAGGGTGTCGTGCAACAGCACCACCGGGGTCAGGGTCGTCAGATAACGGGAGATGTCCGACTGATCGATGCCGAGCACCGCCGCCCACGCAGCGGATTTGTCGGGGTGCTCGGCGAGGAAGGCGGCAACGGCCGACGGATCGCACGCCGAGAGAATGCCGGAGCCGCCGAACAGTTCCGCGCTGTCCTTCGTCGAACCCGCGTACAGCCGGCGGGAGCTGCCCGCAACGGAGCCGATACCGGTGGCCGGGTCCAGGGACGCGGTGATGTCCGCCGATCCACCGGTGTCGGGTAGATGGGTCGCGCCGACGGCATCGCCGCCGCCTGCCGTGCGACCGGTGGAGACGGTGATGAACGGATCGACTCCCGCGTCCCCGGCTGCTTCCAGGACCACCACCGGTGCGATTGCTGCTTGCGGCGTTGCCTTGTCCTGGGTGCGGCGTACCCACACCACACCCGCGATGACCGCGGCCGCGACGAGTAGAGCGACGGCAGCGGCGACAATGCCCCGACGCATGCGAGGAGTCACCTACGAATGGTGCATTCGGGACTTCTACTCCGCAACTCAACGCGGAATCTCACACAGGGTGATCAGTCGGCTGCTCGAAGCAATTTGGTTCACCAGCCCCGCGACCGGCCCATCCCGCGAACCCGGGAGTGGCTCAGCCCATCGAGTTGATCCGGTCGGCCCGGATGGTGACGATCAGCCGTTGCTGGTCGCGGCCGCCGAACCAGGGGTAGGGCCGGCCGAGGTAGCGCTGCGAAAGCTTCTCGATGTGGTCGACCGCACCGTCAGGCGTCACCCTCAGCACCCGCCCGCGGACCTCGAAGTAGCGGGCGGGCTCGGCGGGATCGAAGACAGTCAGCGCCACTCGCGGGTCAAGGCCGATGTTCTTCACCTTCTGGTGACCGTTCACCGTGTTGATCAGGACGTGATCCCCGTCGGTGTCGACCCAGGTCTGGGTCAGCTGCGGGGAGCCATCGGGCATCGAGGTGGCCAGATAGCACGGGCTGGCCTGACCGAGCAGTGCGATCAGGGCAACTGGCAATTCCACGGCATGGTTGTTCACGGGTTGATTCACGGTTCGGGACTTCCTGTCGATTCGGCGGGGCACAGCCTTCAGTCCGTACCCCGTATGCCGCATGCCGAATCTGCCTGCTCTGATCGAGGCCGCCGTTCGTCCTGTCGTCATCGCCGGGCCGGGGAAGTTCGCAAGACATATGATCCGCGCTGTGGAGAGCGTCGCAGGACGTCTCTACTCAACGGAGGCGTCGTGAACGGCTTCTCGCCATTGGTTTTCCGAGGTTTGCGCACCAGCCGCCGTCGGTGGTTCGTCGGCGGGTCGGTCCTGCTCATCGGCGCGCTCCTGGCTTCGTGCTCGTCGGGCGGATCGTTCACGGCATCCTCGACCCCCGTTGTCTCTGACAGTCCCGCCGGGTCAAGCAGTTCCGCGGCGCTATCGACCGCTTCATCTGCATCGTCCGGGGGCCCGGCGTCAACGAGTTCCGGTTCGACGGGTGCGTCGGCGGCAGCAGCCTCGAGCTACGAATCCGCACCCTGCCCGAATCCGGTCTACCCCGCCGCGCCAAGCCTGGGCCTCGGCCCGGAGTTCAGCTGCGGCTACCTCACGGTCCCGCAGGACCGGCAGGATCCGTCCGGCAAGACGATCAAGATCGCGGTCGCGAAGATCAAGGCGAGCACGCCGAATGCGCCGGCAGATCCGATCGTGTACCTGGCCGGCGGTCCCGGCGGCAGCGGACTGCTCAGCGCCGTGCAGCGGGTTTCGACGGGCTGGAACTCCGATCGGGAAGTCGTCTTCGTGGATCAGCGTGGCACCTGGGAATCCGATCCGCTGTTGGCTTGTCCGGAGATCGACCAGTTCAACGTCGACGCCCTGGCCCTGGTCAGCACCGACCCGGCAACAGCTGAGAAGTCGGGCGCCGCCACCCGCGCGTGCCGGGACCGCATCATCGCCGAAGGTTGGGATCCGGCCGCCTACAACACCACCGAGAACGCTGCCGACATCGCCGACCTTCGCACCACTATGGGCTACGACGAGTGGAATCTGTACGGCGTCTCTTACGGCACGGACCTGGCGCTGCAGACCCTGCGCGACCACCCCGATGGCATCAGATCCGTCGTCCTGGATTCGGTGGTACCGCCGCAGGAGAACATCTTCGACGGCTTCTGGCCGTCGGCCGCCAACGGATTCGACGCCTTGTTCCGGGATTGCGAGGCCGATACCGCTTGCGACGCTGCGTATCCCAGCGTCCGTGCCGATTTCGCCACGCTGGTGAACGAGCTCACCGATCAGCCTCGAACGGTCACGATTCCCGACACGGCCGGAACCGGCACCGTCGATGTGGTGATCGACGGGTACAAGTTGGCCAACCTGGTGTTGAGCTCCAGCCTGGGTCCGGGCTTGATCGCACCGCTCCCCGCGATCATCGACAACCTCGCGCACGGCGACGGAACCCTTGCCGCCCAACGGCTGCTGATCACGTTGGCCCCGTCCGGCGTCACCGCCTTCGGGCTCGCGCTCGGTGTCTTCTGCAGCGAGCACGCTCAGGCCAGCAGTCCCGAGCAGATCATGGCGGCCGGCAAGGCCGTGCTGCCCGACTTCCCGGACGCCGTGCTGAAGCTCGCCCCGCAGGCGCCGTGGATTTTCAGCGACTGTGCGCAGTGGGATGTGCCACCCGCCGCTGCCGCCGTCGGCGACGTGGTGAACAGCGACGTACCGGTGCTGATCGTCAGCGGTGAGTTGGATGCCGTCACCGCGCCACCCAACGCCGCAGCGGTCGCTCCCGGTCTGACCTCGTCGCACTCGCTGTTGTTCCCGGATTCCGCGCATGACGTGATGATCTGGTCGCCGGAATGCGGGGTGAGCGTCATGCACAACTTCCTGAACCAGCCGGTCGGATTCGACGACAGCTGCGTCGCCGCCCTGCAGCCCGCACCGTTCTCGGTGAGCTGACGGACCCGGCGCCGCCCGGGCAGAGAGGCGTCCCTGAGAAAGGCTCGACGGGGCCGCTAGGGTCGCAGCAGGAGCATGTGCCGAGCCTTGGAGGCTCCGAGATGACGAGCGACCTGGTACGTCAACTGTCCGAGATCGATGCCGGGATGATCGACGACGTGGGTGGGAAGGCCGCCAATCTGGGCGCGCTGACCTCGGCGGGATTCCAGGTGCCGCAAGGGTTCTGCGTGACCACCGAAGCCTACGGACGGATTGCTCGGGCAGCCGACGTCGCGCCGGGCCAGTTCGACTCAACCGGGATCGCCGAACGCATCCGTCGCACGCCGATCCCGGACGACATCGCCCAGGCGATCATGGACAGCTACCGGCAACTCGGCGAACAGGTGCCTGTCGCGGTCCGCTCGTCGGCGACCGCCGAGGACCTGCCGTTCGCCAGCTTCGCCGGCCAACAGGACACCTTCCTCGGGATCATCGGTGAGCAGGCGGTTCTCGATGCGGTCCGCCGGTGTTGGGCGTCGCTGTGGTCCGAGCGGGCCGTCGCCTATCGCGACACCCAGGGGATCGATCACCGGACGGTCCGATTGGCGGTCGTCATCCAGGTGATGATCGATGCCGAGGTCGCCGGGGTGCTCTTCACCGCGAACGCGGTCACCGGCCGGCGCCACGAGGCGGTGATCGACGCCAGCCCCGGTCTGGGTGAGTCGGTGGTGTCCGGCGCAGTCACCCCCGACCACTTCGTGATCGACACCGCGACCGGCCGGATCCTGCAGCAGCGCTCCGGCGACAACTCCGTACAGATCAGGATGGACCCCATCGCGGGCGGCACCCGCACCATCCGTTCGGCGGCAACCGGAACCCCCTGCCTGAACCGCATGCAGCTGCGCAGCCTGACCGACATCGGCAGCCGGGTGGAGCGACACTTCGGCGCTCCGCAGGACATCGAGTGGGCCTTCGCCGCGGACGGGACGATGTGGTTGACCCAGTCGCGGCCGATCACGACGCTGTTTCCGTTGCCCGAGACCTCGCCCGACCGCCCGGGACTGCGGGCCTACTTCTGTTTCAGCGTTGCGCAGGGGCTGTACCGACCGTTGACGCCCGCCGGGTTGTCGGCGTTCCGTCTGCTGGGCGCCGGCGCCGCGCAACTCTACGGTCGGCCGGTCGTCGGCGACATCCGCACCGGGCCGACGGTATTCGCAGAGGCCGGTCAGCGGATCTTCATCGACATGACCGGGCCGTTGCGCAGCCGGGTGGGCCGGGCCTTCCTGCCCCGGGTGTTCGATCTGATGGAGACCAGGTCGGCGACGATTCTGCGGGACCTGTCCGACCGCAGTGAGTTCTCGCTCACCCAACGGTCGGTACGACCGACACTCAAGCGAGTCGTGCGCGCCGCGATTCGCTACCGCATTCCGGTGTACATCGGCCAGGCGTTGATCAGTCCGGCGGCAGCGCAACGGCGAGTCGGGCGCATCACCGCCGCACTGCGGCACCGGCTGCGGGAGATATCCGGTGTCGCGCCAGCGGATGTCCGCGGTGCGACCGCATTGCTCGACCGCGTCGAGAGGCTGCTGGCGCAGGAGACCGTCCCGATGGCGCCGCGCATCGCCCCCGGCGCCATCGCCGGGTTGGCGATGTTCGGCCTGGCCCAACGGCTGCTGCGGACGCAGGCAGATCCGGGCGAGCTGCAGACGGTGCTCCGCGGACTACCGAACAACCCGACCACCGAGATGGACCTGCAACTCTGGCGGATCGCCAAGCAGATCCGGCGCGATGACGAGGCGGCGCAAATGCTGCGGACCGCCCCCGCGACGGAACTGGCCGAGCGCTACCGGTCCGCGGACCTGCCGGCGGCCATCAGCGACGGGGTGGCGGGCTTCCTCGAGACGTACGGGCACCGCGCCGTGGCGGAGATCGACCTCGGTGTGCCGCGTTGGTCGGACGATCCGACCCACATCCTCGGCGTGCTGGCCAACTATCTGCGGTTGGACCGGCCGGAACTCGCGCCGGACGTGGTGTTCGCCCGGGGCGACCGCGAAGCCCGGCAGATGATCGAGCAGTTGACGGCCAAGGCCCGCCACCGCGGCCGCTTGCGGTCATCAGCGATCCGCTTCGCGCTCGGCCGCACCAGGGCCCTGGCCGGGATCCGGGAGGTCCCCAAGAACGACATCGTGCTGGTGCTGGCCTCGGCGAGGCGGGCACTCGGCGCGATCGGAACCTTCCTGGCGTCCCGCGACCTTCTCGAGACTGCAGACGACGTCTACTTTCTCACGCTGACCGAGACCAGAGAAGCGATCGACGGCGAGCTGCCGGACGGCTTGATTGCCGAGCGGCGCGAGGCCTATCAACGGGAGATGCGCCGACGCCGGGTGCCGCGAGTGCTGCTCTCCGACGGGACCGAGCCGGAAGGCACCGTTGAGGTGGCCTCCGGCGACGGCGCGCTGGTCGGCGTTGCCGCGTCCCCGGGCGAGGCCACCGGGCCGGCGCGGGTCATCCTCGATCCGGTCGGCGCACATCTGGAGCCGGGTGAGATCCTCGTCGCACCGTCCACCGACCCGGGTTGGACGCCACTTTTCCTCACGGCCGGTGGATTGGTGATGGAAATGGGTGGACCCAATTCGCACGGCGCCGTGGTCGCCCGTGAGTACGGCATCCCGGCGGTGGTCGGTCTTCCACTCGCCACTGAGCGACTGTCGACCGGTCAGCAGCTGGTCGTGAACGGCACGGCCGGCACCGTGGCGGTGAATGCTTCTTGATGTCATGGCTGTACTGATCAGATTTGCAGGTCGGCCTGGTCGGGTACGAGGCCGCAGGGCGGCGTCAGGCCGATCCCAGGTGCTCCTCGAACGCGGCCAGGAATTCCGCGGGCTGCTCGAGGAACGGTGAATGGCCGGCATCGGCGATGGCGACCTCCCGGTAACTGCCGCCGGCCGCTGCGTACCCGTCCAGCACGCTCCTGGTCTGGGCGACCATCGGCTGTGGCGGAGCCGCCTCCGCTCCCGGCCAACCCGGGATGACGCCGAGCGAGCCGAGGTAGGCCAGGTCGTACAGCGAAGTGTCGGAGACGATCACGTCGTCGACCCCGCGCACCCACAGAACCGGCGGCTTCGGATCGACGTTGCTCAAATCATCGATGCGAAAGTACTTGGGCGACAGCGTGTTCAACACCCCACGTTCGCCGGGTGCGAAGCCTGGCCAGACGTCGGTGACAGTCGACGTTCCCGGATAATGATCATCGCCGGTCCGGGTGGACAGCATGGATTCGACGAACACGTCCAGCATTACCGGCACGAAACCGGGCTTGACGTAGTGCGCCAACAACACCTGGCGCGGAGAGACCGCCGAATCGTCACCGCGGTCGCCGGTCGCCAGGCGCTCGACGAAACCGGGATTTGCGCAGGCGCCGCCGGTCCCGGCCGCTGACGGGTCGAGCAGGGTGCCCTCGACTCCCCCAGTTCCGCCGAATCCGAACGGCGACACCGGGTTCACCAGGGTCAGGGAGGCGATCTGCTGTGGCGCGTCGAACAGATACTGCAATACCACCCCACCGCCGAGACTCCAGCCGACCAGGTGCACCGGAGCCAGCCGCAGTTCGAAGACCAGGGACGCCACATCATCGGTGTAGTCACGCACTCCGCGGGTGGCGTCCACCGGTTCGGGATCCGTGTCGCCATATCCGCGCAGATCCATGGCGATCGGCCGGAACTGCTCCGGCAGCGCCAGCATCGTCTCCTGCCAGAACAGGCCGGACGACCCGTTGCCGTGCACGAACAGCACCGGAACGCCGTCGGCGCGTCCGTCCAGCTCGAGGATGTTGACCGTCAGCCGATCGGTCTGGATGCGCCGTGAGGTGATACCGCTCAGGAGTGTCTGCACGCGCACATCATGCATCGAGCTCGGTCAGCCGACGTCGGCGACCGCGGATAGTCGGCGCTGTTCCGGGATGGACGTCTGGCGGGCGGCGCCGGTCAACTCGCGGGACAGGCTCCTGGTGGCAATGGTCAGCGCTCCCAGGATGGGCTGCAGGTTGTTGCCCAGATCATGCACCGACAGCTCGATCGCCGCCGCCACTTCTCCGCCCGGACCGAACACCGGCATCGCCACACCGCACATGCCGGCCTCGAGCTCCCAGCGGGAGACGGCCACCCGGGTCAGTCGAGTCACCCCGAGCGCCCTGCGCAGTCGGTCGGGGGAGGTGATCGTGTGGGCCGTGTACGGACGCAGGCCCCGAATGATGGTCATCTCCACCAAGCGGGACGGCGCAAAAGCCAGCAGCACGCGGCCGAGTGCCGTGGCGTGCAGCGGCAGGGTGGCAGCAGCGGAGAAGGCAGTCGACGGTGCCGGACCGGGCTCCTTCTGGAGGTAGGCGACCTGGTGATCGCGCAGGACCCCGAGCCGTGCCCGGCACTTGGTGGCCGCCGACAGGTCCTCCAGCACGCAGGGCGCGCGTTCGGCGATGCTGGGCGGGCAGGCGTCGGTGGTGCCGATCATCCGCAGCGGCAGACCGGCCCGGTAGAGCCCGTCCTCGGTGCGCTCGAGCAGCCGCCAGGAGGCCAGTTCGGTGGTCAGGCGATGGGCTGTCGAGATCGGCAGTCCGGCGAGCCGGGCGATCTCGGTCAGCGAATGCTCGGTGCCTTCGGTGAAGGTGAGCAGGATCGAGGTGATCTTGCTGGTGACGGATCGTCCCGATTCGGTGGAATTCCCGGCCATGACAACACTCCTGGACGTCGTGCAGCCGCTGGTGAGCGCTGGAGCTGCGTGGTCTGATGACGGTTGATCGGGCGGTGTCGACGCACTGAAGGTGCGGACACGCGCGGGCAGGGATCAGTGCGGCCGATCGCCGGCGTGCGGAAGTCGCGAGGAGTTCCTGGCGCGGTCTGACAAGGTCATCGATCACCTTTGGTCGAGGGACAGGTGGTGAAACGGCGGATTCTGGTCACGCCGAGTTCTTCTTCGTCACGCGGTGTTCATCTTCTTCGTCACACTGTGGCAATTGATCGCCCGCATGACCAGCGGGTTGTACCACTGAGCGGTACGGCATCTGTGTCGAGCGGTTTCTGCTCAGCGGGAACCACGCTGCCTGAACAGGCTCCGGAGGGGGTGCCAGTCTTCCCGGGCGGACACCGTGGGCCCGCCCCGTCCGACGGGGCAGCGTGATCTCCGTCGACCGCGGCGCAGAGCATGGTTTCCGGGACATCACCGAGGACCTGACGCTGCTGGTGATGTTCTCTCCACCAGAGGTGCCCGAAGCCTGATTCACAGCAATTTGTGCCGCCGCTCACAACCTCCTGAACGGCCGGGCGTCTGAACCTGCATGAGAGGTCGCGAACCGTTCGTCGGAATGCCCCGTATTCCTTTGTGACGATCGCCTGCTGACCCACCAGCGTCACCCCACCGGGTGAAAAGCATTCTCCTGCAATGAACATGACGCTGAATTTGCCGACCCCGAAAGGTCGGGATGGAGGTTCTCGATGATGCCCGGAAGTCTTCGTCAGCGCGGAATCTCGGTCGCGCAGTGGTTGCGGCTGCCCGGTACCGCGGAAGCGCCGGAATGTGCGGCCATCCGGTACTGGGAAGAGCCGACACCGATCCGTCAGCAGCTGCCCCGGATCGCGTCCGGCCGATCCCCGGTGTTCTTCGTCCACGGGTACGCCGGCACCGAGCACATCTGGGGCCCGCTGCGCGATGCCCTCACCGAAGCCGGTTTCGACCATCTCATCGCACTGCGGTACAACGCCTTTCGGTCTGACATCCATCAGATCGCAGATTGGCTGGTCGGTCAGGTGAACCGTTCCCTGCAGACAACCGGTGCCACCGGGGTGCACCTGATCGGGCACAGCATGGGCGGGCTGGTCGTGCGGGACGCCGTCCAGAACCGTGGGCTGGCCGATCTGGCGGACACCGCCGTCACCATGGCCACCCCGCACTCCGGCGCCCGCCTTGCCAGGTTCGTCCCTGGGCCGGCTGCCCGGCAGATGCGGCCCGGCTCTGAGTTCCTCAGCTCGCTGGGTGCCTGCCGAAATGGTCAGGGCCGCACCAGGTGGGTCACCGTCCATGGCGGCGCCGACCGGGTTGTCCCGCTGGAATCCGGTGAGTTCGACGTCTCCGACCACCGCGTGCTCACCGTTCGTCAGGACGCGGCAGGTCACGGCTCGATCGCCCGCCATCCGCAGGTGGTGTCCTGCATCGTCAACGAGTTGCTCCGTTCCGAAGTGCAAGGCGCAGCATCGTTCTCGCTGGCTGCTTGATCCGCCGTCAGGAGTGGCGCAACCGGTCCCCCAACCCACTTGCCCTGGCCGCCCGACGTTCGATCGCAGTACGCAACTGTTCCGGTGTGCCGATCACCCGGACGAATTCCCTTGCCCTGGTCAGCCCCGTGTAGAGCAGCTCCCGAGTGAGTAGCGGTGAATCCTCCGGTGGCAACACGAAACTGACCCGGCCGAACTGACTGCCCTGGCTCCGGTGCACCGTCATCGCATGCACGGTCTGCACCTCGGAGAGCCGGCTCGGCGCCCACCGCACGAAGGACCCGCCCCGGGCGAAGACAGCTCGCGGCGTGCCGTCGTTCTCCCGGATGACCACTCCGGTGTCGCCGTTGAACAGCCCGAGGGACTGATCGTTGGCCGTCACCAACAGCGGCCGGCCGATGTACCACTCACCCTCGTCCCGGCGGTCGATGACCTCCTGTAGCCACCGCTCGATCTGCCGGCTCCACTCCTGCACGCCGAACGGGCCGGTGCGGTGGGCACACAACACCCGGTGCCGCTGCAGGTGGGACAACGCGGCGACGGCGTCACCGGCGAGTGCGGCGGAGCGCACCGCGGCTGCGGCATCGACGACGTCCGCACGCACCCCGTCGCTGCCGAAGCGGACGTCCTGCTGGACGCCGGAGAGCACCCCGATCGCCCGATCGGCATCGCCGTCCCGGACCGCGGCGGCCAGCTCTGCGATCCCGCCGTGGAAGCGCCAGATCCGGTCGAGCATCGCCACCGCGGTCCGTCGATCCCCATCGCGGCCCCGCCGACCGGCCAAACCGCCGACCAGGTCGGCAAGTACCGCACCGGCCTCGACCGAGGCCAGCTGATCCGGGTCGCCGACCAGCACCAACCTGGCATCCGGGCGGGTCGCCTCCAGCAGCCTGGCCATCATTGTCAGCGACACCATCGAGGTCTCGTCGACGACGATGACGTCGAAAGGCAGCCGGTTGGCGCGGTGGTAGCGGAATCGACCGCCGGCCCCGGGCAGGGTGCCGAGCAACCGATGCATCGTCGACGCCGTCCGTGTCCCCACCCGTTCCCGGTCCGCCTGGTCGAAGCCGAGGACTTCCTGCTGCACCGCCTCCTGCAGTCGCGCGGCCGCCTTGCCGGTCGGCGCAGCGAGTGCCACCCGCAGCGGTGGTCCCGGCTGGTCGAGCAGCAGTGCCAAAACCCTGGCGACGGTCGTCGTCTTGCCGGTTCCGGGACCGCCGCCGAGCACGGTCGTCCACCGGGTTGCCGACAGTCCGGCCGCGGTGCGCTGAGCGGGCGCATCGGACGGGAACAGCCGGTCGAGGGCGGCCGCCAACCGGACCTGGTCGACGACAGGTGGCGGCTGATCCTCCCGAGCCAGCAGGTCGGCATGCACTTGGTTCTCCTGCCGCCAGTAACGGTCCAGATAGAGCAGTCCCTGGTCCCAGCGCAACGGCTTGTCCGGTCCGACCAGCGGGCTCTGCCCGATCGCAGCGATCCACTCCGCCAGCGGCGGCCAGGGCAGGGCCGGATCAGTCTGCCGGGCCTGTTCCAGATCGATGCAGACCGAACCGCCACGGACGCCCCGAACCGCCATTGCCAGGGCCAGCAGCACCCGTTCGTCCGATTCGCCGGACAGCACGCCCAACCGGGTCGCTACATGCACGTCGGCGGCGGCGAGCACGCCGGCCAGGTTGGCCTCCCGCAACAGGCCTGTGGCCCCCACGGCCAGCCTGACGTCCCACGGATCATCGGAAACGTCATCAGCCGCAACGATCGTCATCGACTCCCCCGGTCCAACAGGTCGGAGAGTCCGACCACCAGATCGGCCGGGGGGCGCCAGCCGAACACCCCGCAGGGTTGCCCGTCGACCACCGGATTGTCTGCGCCGCACATCCCACGGACGAAGAGGTAGAGCACGCCGCCCAGATGCTGCCGCGGGTCGTAGCCGGGCTGACGCCACCGCAGGAACCGGTGCAGCGCGACGCAGTACAGCAGGGCCTGCAGCGGATAGTCCGATGCCGCCATCGCATCGTTCAGTGCCTGCGGCCGATAGTGCCAGGCCGACAACGGCTCTGAACCCTCGGCGCCGAGCCAGTTGGTCTTGTAGTCGGCAACGACGTACCGCGGCCCGGGTAACCGGAAGACGGCGTCCAGGCTGCCGGTGAGGTAGCCGCGCAACAGTTGCCCGGACATCCCGGCGGATTCCAGCCGCTCTGCGTACCCGGCGAGCGGGTCGTCGGCGGGCAGCAACCGGCGCAGCAACCGGCCGAGATCGCCCAGGGTGCCGGTTGCGTCGACGTCGTCGATGAGATCTCCACCACTGAGCGGGATCTCGAAGTCCAGCTCGGCCAGTCGATCACCGACCGGGATCTCCCGGAGAGCCAGTCCGGCGCCGATCGGGCCCAGCGGCGTGGACAGTGTCGGCAGCAGACCCGCCGCCAGCTCGTCGGCACTCATCCCGGCCGGCCGTCTGGCCAACTGCTCCGCGCACCGTAGACGCAACTCGGCCGGCAGATCGACCGACGTCGGATCGGTTGTCTCCAGCACGGCGTGCACCAGGGTGCCGAACGACGTGCCGGCCGGTAGCTCGGCCATCGGCGATGCAACGGCGCGGAGTTCGGGATGGTCCTCGGTCGATCTGATGACCTGCTCGAGGTTCTCGTCGTCCCGCTCGCCGTCCTCCGGTTCGCTGCTGACGCCGGCGTGCGGCACCTGCTCTGCGGCGGCCGAGAGCGCGCTGTAGGACGTCCGGCGCCAGGCCGTGTCCAACTCCCGGTCGAACAGGCCGATCTCGAAGGTCCGGATGGCGTCCGACATGTCCGGCCGGACGGGAAGCGGTGCGACTACGGCATCCTCGACCTGCGGCCCACCACGGGCGGCCAGCGCTGCCACGGTGGCCGCCGCCTGATCGTCGGTGGGGATCTTCGCCCGCTCGGCCACCGCGTCGCTTCCCGGTTCGCGTCCGAACAGCAACCGGTGCAGTCCCGAATCCTCGGTGTTCGACGAGGGCGCCCACCAGGTCACCACCTGGGATTGCGCCCTGGTCAGACCGACGTAGAGCAGCCGCAGGGCCTCCCCGGCGAGTTCGGTCGCTGCCCGGCGCTGCCGATCGATCCGACCGTTGGACGCCTGCCCACCGACATCGAGGACGCGGCGGCCGTTGTCGTCGTGCAGCAGCAACACGTCCGGCTTGGGGACCCATCGGTCGAACGCGAATGGCAGGTAGACGACCGGGAACTGCAGTCCCTTGCTGGCGTGCAGAGTGACCACCTGGACGGCGGCGGCGTCGCTGTCCAACCGGCGGATGCGGTCGGTTGCCAGGTCGACGGCGGCTTCGTCCCTGCGGCCCCGCAGCCATTCGACCAGCGCCGGCAGTCCGAGACCGTCGGAGGTGGCGACGGCCTGCAGCCCCTGCCCGACGTGCCGCAGATCGGTCAGTTGACGGGCGCCGCCCTGCTGGGCGAGCAGCCTGGCGGGCAGGTCCTGCTCGATCACCGCCACCTCGAGCAGCGCGGCGACGCCGCGCTCGGCGAGCAACCCGGCCCAGGTCCGCAGGGTGGCACCGAGCCGGTCGGTGAGCGAGCCATCGTCCGTCGCGAGCTCGGTGGCGGTCAGACCGAGGAACGGTGTGAGGGCCGCAGCCCGCACCCTCGCTGAGCGATGCGGTTGTTCCAGCGCCTCGAGCAGGATCAGCCAGTCGTCACCGGCCGGGGTGGCGTAGACGCTGCCGGCACCGGCGATCACCGACGGCACCCTGGCGTTGTCCAGGGCATCCCGGACGAGCGCGCTCTGGTCATGGGTGCCGACGAGGACGGCAATGTCGCCGGCGACCAGATCCCGACCCTCGAACATCGGCTTCGCCGACAGCAGGTTTGCCACGTCGGCGGCCAGATCGCGGGCCACCAGGGTGCGCACGGTCCGCATGTCGATCTTCGCCCGCTGTCCCACGCCCACTTGGTCACGGCGCACCATCCGCAACCGGAGCGGCGCGGACGACGGCGCGCCGGTCAGCCGTGTCGCCTGGTGCACCGCCGTGACCGGCCGGACCACGATGGCCGGGTCGCCGAGCTCGGCGCCGCCCATCAGTGCCTGCAACCCGGCGACGAGAGGCGCGTCACTGCGCCAGTTCTGGGCCAGCGTTGCGGAGGTCTGCGCGGACGCCGACGCGGCGAGATAGGTGACGATGTCGCCGCCGCGGAACGCGTAGATGGCCTGCTTGGGGTCGCCGATCAACACCAGCGTCGCGTGGCCGTCGAAGGCGAGGCGCAGCACGTCCCACTGCACCGGATCGGTGTCCTGGAACTCGTCGACCAGGACCACCGACCAGCGGGCGCGCATCCGGTCCCGCGCGGCCGCATCGGCCGGCGACAATGTCCCGGCCAACCGGCTCAGCAGGTCGTCATAACCGAGCACCCCCAGCCGCCGTTTGCGCCGGTCGACCTCATCGCGGACGGCCTGGGCGAACCGGCGCCGGACGTCGGACGGACTACCCGGATCGGCGTCGCGGGGCTCGAGTCGGGCCTGCGGGTCGCGGATGGCATCGCGTCCGAGCTGCAGCGCGGTGGTGTGGCTGAAGATCGGCTCATCGGCGCCGGCCACGGCGAACTTGCGCACGTAGAGGTCGTCGATCACCTCGACGACCAACTCGTCGAGGTTCTCCACCAGCGTGCTGCCCGGTTCGCTGTCCCCCGCCACCCCGAGCCCGATCAGCACCTGTTGGCAGAACTGGTGTGTGGTGGCGATCGTCGCCGCGTCGAAATGCGCGAGAGCGGCGGCCAATCGGCGACGGCGCAGCGTGGCGTCGGCATCGTCGGTGTCGGCCAGCAGCCGGAGCAGCTCGTCGTCGGAACTGCGCGCGGACGGCAGATCGGCCAGGCCGCGTTCGGCCGCCACCAGCTGACCGCGGACCCGTTCCCGCAGTTCCAGGCTGGCGACCCGGCCGAAGGTGACGACCAGCAGTTGATCCAGCGTCGCGTGTCCCTCGGCGACGTACCGGGTGACGAGAGCGGCGACGGTGTGGGTCTTCCCGGTGCCGGCGCTGGCCTCGAGCACGGTGGTGCCTATCGGTAGCGCGCCGCGGATGTCGAACGGGGTGATCACGGCCGACCCATCCGTTCGGAGTCGAGCAGCGGCCCCCAGAGCCGCAGGGCGAGCTCACCGAATCTGCTCGTTTCACCGTTGGTCCCGGTGGCAGGCGTCGAAGTCAGCGCGTCGAGGGTGGCTCGCCGCCCCCAGATCCGCTCGTTCGCGGCGTCGGCGTCCTCACCGGGGAAATCGCCGCTGGCCCAACGCATCCGGGCCCGCCGCATCGAGTCCGGGACGTCGTTGTCGGCCCGCCGGGCGGCGGCGTAGGCGGCTGATGTCTTCGTTGCCGACTCCAGCGGCGCGCGCAGTCCTTCGCCGTACAGCTCGACGAGGTCGGCGAGCACCTGCCCGGCACGCTCCGCGCCGACCGGACCGAGCACCGAGATCTGCGGCCGTCCAGGATCTCCACGGCCGATGGTGACCGCCGTCCACGGGGTTTCCGGATGTCCGGCGGCCAGCGCGACCAGCGTGATCCAGGCCCTCAACCTGTCCCTGGCACCGAGTTTGCTGTAGGTGACGGTGATCAGGCGGACGCCGTACAGTCCGGGAACGCTGCCCGTGAGACGACGTCCGCCGGACAGGTCGATCAGCACGTCGACGGTGCGCCGGCCGGCGGCCATCAACGGGGTCGCGGCTTCCACCAGTGGGCTCACCTCGGCCAACACCTGATCGAGTTGCCGGCCACCCAAAGGACCGGGTGGCAACATGCCGCGCCGCCATTCGACGTTACGACAGGTTTGCTCGTCCGTCCCGGCCAACCGGTCCCGCAGGATCCGGTCGCCGAGTTTCCAGCGCTGCAACGCATCCAGCTCGACCGTCAGGTTGTCGGCGGGATCGTCGGGTTCGAACCGTACCGCGACATCCAGACGCTGGCGCAGGAATCCGCGTGCCGGATGGGTCAGCAGAGCGATCAGATCGGCCAGCTCAACGGTGTCCGGCGCGGTCGGGGGCAACGTCGCGGGCAGGAACGGCGGGACGGGCACCGGTGGGCGGGCCGCCGCCTGCGCACCGGCAAGCGCGGCCGGGTCGAAGCTGAACGGCCCGTCGGTACCGAGCTCTCCGCTGATGACGTTGCGATTGTCGAAGGGCTGCAACGGATGTCGGATCAGGATGCGGTCACGAACCGATTCCGAAGACCCGGTTCTCGCGGTGTCGTCCAGGGCATCGAGCAGTTCACCGAGCGGTACCGCAGGAGGTCGCCGGGCACCTGTCCGTTCGTCCGCGCCGGTATAGGTGATGATCAGATGCTCAGTCGCCGCCAGGATCGCATCCAGCATCAACTGACGATCCTCGCCGCGCGGATCACGTTCGCCGACGGCCGGGTCACGGGCGATGATGTCGTCCCCGTCGACGCCGCTGCTGCGGGGGAACACCCCGTCGTCCAGGCCGAGCAAGCAGACCACCCGGTGCGGCACCGACCGCATCGGGACCATGGTGCACACGGTGAGGGTGCCGGTGCGGAAGTTCGCGCGGGTGGGTCGGCCGCCGAGCCGGCCGCGCAACAACGCGCGCAGATCGGGCAGCGTCAGCACCGTGTGTTCGGCCCAGCTCCCGGCACCGTCGCGGACGAAGGCCATCTCGGTGCGCAGCTGCGCCGATTGCCACTCGTCGCCGGTCGGCACGCTGGTCAGGCTCGTCACCCCGGTGATCAGCGCGTCGAGCCATCCGGTCAGGGGTTGCGCCGACGAGAGCTGAGACAGCGCAGTGGCCAGCCGGTCCACCAGTTCGGCGAAACTGCCTGCCAGCTCGACGTCCGAACTCCCGACGTCGTCGAGCGGAAGGGCAAGATCCAGCCAGTTCTGGTCCTCCTCGCTCATCGTGACGCCGAGCAGCAGTCGGTCGAGGCCGCTGCGCCAGGTGTTCTGGGCGAACCGTTGCAGGCCGAAGCTGCCCCGCCCGCCGGCATCGACACCCCAGCGGATGCCCGCGTCGGCCACCCATGCGGTCAGCTGTTCGAGATCGTCGTCATCGAACCCGAAACGGCGGCGGACCGGTGGGAAGGCGGCGAGGTCGAGCACCTGGGAGGCGGTGACCCGGCTGTCGGCCAGCTCGAGCAGCCGGGCCATCGTGGCCAGCAGCGGGTTGGTCTGGGCCAGCGCACGATCGGCCAGCCGGACCCGCAGGCCGTGCGCCGGGTGACCGCCCTCGACCACGTCGACCAGCCCGAACGCCGCCGCGATCAGCGGTGCGTACACCTCGATGTCCGGGCACATCACCAGCACGTCGCGCGGTTCCAGCGTGTCGTCGGTGGCCAGCAGACCGACCAGCACCTCGCGTAGCACGTCGACCTGACGGGCGGCACCGTGGCAGGCATGGACCTGCACGCTGTGATCGCCTGGCGCGAGCAGGAGGCGGTTGTCGTCCGCGGCGAGTTGACGGTCGTCCCGGAGACCCTCCTGCAGGGCGCCGAGCAATGTGCCCGTCGGACGGTCCACCGCCAGGTGTTCGTCCACCACACTGGACACGTTCGAGAGCACCAGCTGCAGTTCCCGGGCATCCCGGCCGAGCGACGAGAGCAACGCGTGTTCGGCGACGGTCGCTGTCGGGTCGAGCCGGCGGCGGAGCGGCAGCGCCGGCGGCGACTGCGCGATCCGGTTCCACAGCATCGGCGAGGGATGGGTCAGCCACAGGTGCACGTCGCGGTTCTCCGCGAGGCCTTCGAGCACCTCCAGTTGGCTGACCGGAAGCCTGGTGATGCCGAACAGCGAAAGCCGTTGCGGCAGGTCGACCTTTTCGGGATCGGCGGTCAGCGCTGCGAGGGCGGCGGCGCGCCGGGTGACCGGGTCGGTCAATCTTGAATCGGTGACTTCCGGGCCGGCGGTTGCTACCCGCTCGCGGACGCGGCGCCACAGCTCGCACTGCCACGCCAGGTCGGCCGGCAGATCGGGGTCAATTCCGTCGCCGGGAACTCCCGCCGCCCACGCCTCAAGCATGGCCGGCCGGTGGGTGGCGTACCCGTCGAACAGGCCCGCGAGCCGGCGCGCAACGGCGTACCGGCGGCCACGGCGGTCCTGTTCTTCGGCGGTCGACATCCCGTGGCCGAGGTGGGCGGACAGAGTGCTGCACCACGGCTCGCCGATCGATTGGTCGATGACCTCGAGCAGCGGCCAGACCAGGCTGTCCGGAGCCCAAGGGTCGTCCCGATCGGTGCCCGTCACCGCCGCCACCACCGCATTCGGATGCGGGAACTGCACGCCGGCACAGATGCCGTCGGAGTGGCCGTCCCGGCGGCCCAACCGATGCGACAACTGTTGCGCCAACCAGCGTTCCGTGCCGCGGGCGGGCACGGCGACGACCTCCTGCGCGAAGACGTCGGGCAGCGGGTCGGCCAGCAACTCGGCCAACCCGAGCACCAGGCGGTCGGCCCGCTCGCTGCGGTGGACGTACAGGGTCACCGGTCGATCGTCCCCCCGAGATCGAGCACCGGGTCAGGTGCCGATCTCGTCGAGGTGCGCGACATTGGCCCGGTCCTGCTGGTCCGGTGATGCGGCGGATTCGAACCAGGCGTCGAGGATCTCGGCGAGCACCGCCTCCGAGGTCACCCGCAACGACAGCGCCAGCACGTTCGCGTCATTCCACCGACGGGCACCTGCCGCTGTCTGCGCGTCGCCGCAGAGCGCGGCCCGGATGCCCGGAACCTTGTTGGCAGCGATGCTGGCGCCGGTGCCTGTCCAGCAGCACACGATCGCCTGGTCGGCTCGGCCGTCCGCCACCTCGGTGGCCGCTGCCTCTGCTGCCCATGCCCAGTCCGGGCGGTCACCGGCGGCCAACGCGCCGCGCGGGATCGGCGTGTGACCCCTGGCGCGCAACTGATCAAGGACCGCCCGGGCTACCCCGGTGTCCTCGTCGGCGGAGACGGCGATTCGCATGGCGCCCCACCGTACCCGGCCCGCTCGTGGTCGAGAACTCTCGGGCGAGCAAGGCCCACGGCGGATGTCTGTGACGTCCGCACCTGTTGAGTTGGCCGTTCGGCCGTGTAGCTGGTGGTCAGTGCGGTGATGTGCTGGTCGCCTCTACCGGGTTCTGGTGGGTCGCAGGCGACCTACTCGTCCCTCCGACCGACTTGGTCGTGTCTTCGGCCGACTTGTTCGCGTGGGTCGGCTGACTGGTGGTGTCTTGGGCCCTTTTTCGTGTCGGCGGCGGCCTTGTTCGTGTCGTAAGTGGTGCGGTGCGCATCGATCTCGGGGTTGTTCTCGACGGCCCAGTTGGTCGCGCAACCGCATGCGGGATGAGCGTGTTTGCCGTTTCGGTGAGCTCATACTCGACCCGGGGTGGGACCTCGGCGAACACCGTCCGAGTGACCAGGCCGTCCCGTTCCAGGTTTCGCAGCGTCAACGAGAGCATGCGCTGGGAGATGCCCGGGATGTGTCGCTGCAGTTGAGTGAACCGCAGTCGCCCGTCGTGCAGGGTGGCGATGATCAACAGCGTCCATTTGTCCGCGATCCGATCCAGCAACGCGCGGATCGCTCGCCCCTGATCGCCGCGGATCAGGCACACGTCCTCGTACCGCGACACCGGCACCTCCCTGTGCGTTGGTGACACCGATGTGCCTTTTGTACCCGCGTCGATTCTGACGAACAATGCGCATGCTTACAAGTCGTAACCATTGGAGGGCCCATGACCTTCGCCTACTGGATCGTCGCCGGATTGCTCGCGGTGTTCTTCGTGTACGCGGGCGGGATCAAGGTGGTGCAGTCGCCCGAGAAGTTGCGACCGATGATGGCCTGGGTCGACAGCGTTCCGCTGGGACTGGTGCGAACCATCGGCGTCCTGGAGGTTCTCGGTGCCGTCGGCCTGATCCTGCCGCCGTTGACCGGTATCGCACCGTGGCTGGCGTTGGCTTCGGTGATCGGGCTCGGGCTGATCCAGATCGGCGGGATCGTCCTGCATGTCAGTCGGGGTGAAGCGAGGGTCATCGGGCTCAACATCGGGCTGCTGGTATCGCTCGGTGTGGCGGGATGGCTGGCGACGATGTGGGTGTAGGGGACGCATGTTTCGCGCCTGGCATGTCTGGAGCAGTCGAGCAAGCAGAAAGGTGTCGCCGCGATCCACCCGACGATCAGGCCCGCTATTTGGGCGTTGTGGATAAGCAGATCGGCTGTCGGGGGTGACTGATAGCGTTCTTGGTGTGGACATCAGTTCGATCACATCCGCTGAGCAGGCGAAAGCCGTCGCGGAGTCGATGATGTCCGGGATGCGGCAGCTGCGGGACGCGCCGTTCTACAAATTCGGTCGCGACGACCTCTTGGAGACCGGTCGGCTGCTGGAATCGTTGGGCCGCTCGTTGTACGCCGCGCAGGTCCGGTGGGTCGGGGAGGTCGAGGACAGCGGCGTCGCGGCCGAGTTGTCCTGCTCCTCGACGCGGGTGCTGCTGCGGGACGTGCTACGGATCAACACCGGTGACGCCGCCGACCGGGTCCGGGCCGCGAAACTGACGCAGCAGCGGGAACCGATCAGCGGCGGCGAGATCCCCCCGCTCCTGCCGATCGTCGGCGCCGCCCTCGACGCCGGCGACATCGGGCAGGGCCACGTCGCGGTCATCACCAAAGCCTTCAACGGCTGGCCCCGCACCGTTGATCAGGACACCGCCGACCAAGTGGAACAACTGCTCGTCGACCAGGCCCACCAGATCGACCCCGGGCAACTCAACAAGGTCGCGCAACGACTCGACCCGATCATGGACCCCGACGGTCACGCACCGGACGAGCGTGACCCCGCGTCCAGAACCGAGTTCCGGCTCGGCACCCGGAACGCGCACACCGGGCTCACCCCGTTCACCGGCACCTTCACCGACGAAGGCGTGGAAATCTTCCGGCAAGCCACCTTCGCCCTCGCGAAACCGATCCTCGACGAGAACGGGGTGAAGGACCCACGGTCCCCCGCGAACCGGCTCGCCCAAGCACACATCGAGGTACTCCGCGCCTATTTGGACGCTGGTTCCGGATCGACCGTCGGCGGGCACGTCCCGCACGTCACGATGACCATCGACTTCGACGCCATCACCCGGCAACTCAGTGACGCGACCCTGAGCCACGGCGGACCCATCAGCATCGGCATGGCCCGCCGGATCCTGTGCGACGCCCGCATCCTGCCCGCCGTCCTCAACGGCGCCTCCACCATCCTCGACGTCGGTCGCAGTCAGCGGCTCTACCCACCCCACCTGCGGGACGCACTCGTGCTCCGCGACGGTGGCTGCGCCTGGCCCGGCTGCGACCGGCCCGCCGGCATGACCCAAGCCCACCACATCATCAGCTGGCTCGACGGTGGACCCACCTCGCTGGCCAACGGTGTCCTCCTCTGCCTGTACCACCATCAACAAGCCCATTCGACGGAATGGGAAATCCGGATCGGACCCGACAACCGACCCGAATTCATCCCCCCACCATGGATCGACCCCCACCAACAACCCCGACGAAACCACCACCACCATCCACTGCAGCGGTAAGCCGATCGGCCAGCCCGAATCTCGTGCACTGCAGGGTGATCGCTGATCGAATTCCTTACCCATCCATGATCACGGCGTGGGTCGACCCGAGGAATCAGAATGCAATGTGCCGTGGCCATCAACGCCCTGGAAGTAGTACTGGGCGAATGTGACGCCGGTTCTAGCCCACTTGACGCGCAATGGTCTCGACATGTTTCTTCGCTTCTTTGAGACTCACTCCGGTGAGCTCATGGACGCGCTTGATAGCGCCGATCTGGTTTCCAGCTTTGACCATTTCGCGGATCTCGGCGTCGTGATCCGGGCCGATGCCGACGGCGACGGTGCTGGTGCTGCTCGTGCTGGTCGTGCTGTCCTTGGTCAGCGACGGGCCTGCTGGCGCCGACTTATCGGTGGCACCGAGCTTGTCGGCGATGCGGATCGCGTCGGCCACCCCCAGTCCGGTTGCCGCGCGCAGATCCTTGACCGCCTGGACCTTGTCACCCTTGGCATAGAGGGCTCGGACCTTCGCGGCGAGTGCAGGATCGATGCTGACCTGCGTCGGGTCGACCCGCGAGCGGGCGCTCCTTCTGCCGACGATGACCAACGCCACCACTGCCGCCGCGACGATGACCACGACCCAGAACCAGATATCCACCCGCATATCGTAGGCAAGGTGACAACGAGTTCCGCGATGCCACCGCAACGGATCGCCATCTCGGCCGACGCGCCCCAGATCGCCGCACTGATGCGCGCCTCCGTTCAGTCCCTCTTTCCGCAGTTCTACGACGAACAGCAGACCGCCAGTGCCGCTGTTCACATCGCCCATCTCGATCAGTCGCTGATCGACGACGGCACGTACTTCGTCCACGAATGGGACGGCGAGATCGTCGCCTGCGGTGGCTGGAGCAAACGGGATCGGCTGTACACCGGATCGGGCGACAGCTCGGACGACGCCCGACTGCTCGACCCTGCGTCCGAGCCGGCCAGGGTGCGGGCGATGTTCGTCCGCGCTGATTGGACCCGACGCGGCATCGGACGGGCCGTCCTGCTGTCCTGCGAGCTGGCAGCCGCCGCGGCCGGATTTCGGACCATGGCGCTGATGGCCACCCTGCCCGGCGTGCCGCTCTACCGGGCGTTCGGGTTCACCGACGTCGAACCGGCGACCGTGACGATGCCGGACGGCGTCAGCATCGACGCCCTGTCGATGACGAGGCCGATCAGCCTAGAATATCTTCTACGGTCACCGACACCGTCTGCAGCACAGGAGTTCCGAACGACGTGAATCAAGACGGCGTCGGAGGCGACGCGACCGTCATTGATCGAGATCCCGCTCGACTCGCCGATCAGGCCGGGACCTCCTCCGCGTTCACCGACATCGCCCACGGCGCAAGACCTCCGAACGACGTGACTTAAGACAGCATCGGAGGCGACGCAGCCGTCATCGATCGAGATCCACGCCTGACTAGGCCGATCAGGCCGGGATTTCCTCCGCGATGACCGACATCGTCTGCAGCGCAGGACCTCCGAACGACGTGACCATGGCGACGTCGGAGGCGTCGCGACCGCGACCGATCAGGATCCGGCCCTTGCGGCGGACGTTGTTCCGGGGATCGAAGGTCCACCACCGATCTCCCAGCCAGACTTCCATCCACGCCGCGAAATCCATCGGATTGGGATCCACCGGAACATCCATGTCCGGCAGGTATCCGAACACATACCTGGCCGGGATGTTCATCGCGCGACAGAAGGTGATCGCCAGATGCGTGAAGTCGCGGCACACCCCATACCCGGACGCATTGACGTCCACCGCCGTCGAGGTCGGTGAACTGCTCCCGTAGGCGAACTGCAGGTGATCATTGACGTGCTGGCAGATCGCCTGCACCCGGCTGTAGCCAGGCGGCAGCAGGCTGAACCTGGCCCAGGCTTCGTTCCCGAGCATGTCCGGCAGGCAGTACCGGCTCGGCATCAGGTACACCAGCACGTCGTCCGGCAGGTCGTGCGGCCCCAGCTCCGGCGCGTTGAGATCGAAGTCCTCAGTCGCGTCGGGAACGACGGCGATGGCGCTGTAACTGATTTGCGAACGACCGGTCGGCACCACCAGCCGCTGGCAGCGGTTGCCGTAGATGTCCCGATATTCGTGCGACTCCTGCTGCGGCGCGAACGACCACCGCTCTCCACTGATGGCGACGTCGTCCACGCCCAACGGTGTCACCTGGAACACCGCGGGAGTGTCCACCTGCGACTCATAGACGAAATCGCAGCCGATTCGAACCTGCCGGGAACCCATATGTCGACCTTCTCCGTCCACGCGTCAATCGGGACGGCGTCTCCGTCCACGACAGACTAGCCACGCCATGTGCCGATCAGGTTTCCGCCGGCCGATGGGTCAACCCGATGTGGGCGGCGCGCCTCAGTCACCCGGGTAGGCTGCAACAGACGAAGTTACCGACGAGTAACAAGGCGGTCGGACCGACTGTGAAGACCACGCTGCACGGTCACGAACTGAGCTACACCGACACCGGCGACGGACCACCGGTCGTGCTGGTGCACGGCATGATGAGCTCTTCTAAGACCTGGTCCGGCCAGGTGGACCGGCTCGCGGCCGAACACCGGGTCATCTCTCCGGACCTGTTCGGGCACGGCGACTCGGCGAAGCCGGCCGGCGATTACTCGCTGGGTGCGCACGCCGCAAGCCTGCGGGACCTGCTGGATGCGGTCGGCATCGACGGCGCCACCTTCGTCGGGCACTCACTCGGCGGCGGCATCGCCATGCAGATGGCCTACCTGTTCCCGGACCGGGTGGACGCCGTGGTGCTGGTCAGCAGCGGTGGCCTCGGACGAGAGCTGAACCCCCTGCTACGGGCGGCGACTCTGCCCGGCAGCGAACTGGTGCTGCCGGTGCTGTCATCGAGCTGGGTGCACGGTATCGGCGACACCGCCCTGCGGCTCTGGGGAAAGGCCGGTCTGCCGGCGGTCAGCCCCAGCACCGAAGAAGCATGGGACGGCCTGTCGAGTCTCTCCGACGGCGACACCAGGCGCGCATTCCTCGCCACCAGCCGGTCGGTGATCGACGTGCACGGCCAGACGGTGAGCGCGCAGAACCGGCTCTCCGGCCTTGCCTCCCGACCGACGATGTTGATCTGGGGTGAGCGGGACCGGATCGTGCCGTCGGCCCACGTCGAGGCGGCGAAGCGAGAATTACCCGCCACCAGAATCGAGATGTTCTCGCGCTCGGGTCATTTCCCGCACCTGGACGAGCCGGACCGCTTCGCGCAGGTGCTCGCCGACTTCATGAGCGACTCGTTCAGTGCACAGCGCTCCAGCGAACAGCATCCCGGCGCAAAGACTGACGACGCAACGTCTTCTCATCCAGGGTCGGTCGGTGCACAGACTTCTGAAACCCAGTCGATCACGACCGAGACGATCCCGGCTGAGCCCACCGGAACGGCGTAGCCGGCTGGGTCCGCTATGGCGAAGTCATGCACGGAGAGGTCGTCCACAGCGACGTCATCTACGGCAACACGTTCACGGCGAAATCGTTCGCGTCGAAGAACTCCGGCCGACCCGCACCGGCAGCAACAGCGAAAGACCTGCCCCGACAAGGCAGATGATCGCGGTGATCAAGAAGATCTCCCGGTACTCGGTGAGCAGCGCGGCCGAGAGTTCGCGTTGATAGTCGGCCAGTGCGGCGGTGAATTGTTGCTCGTCCATGCCGATCGGCAGCGGGGTCGCCAGGTCCGCGGTGAGCACCCCGAAGCGGTACAACCCCCACGCGGTCAGGGCGGCGACGCCAATCAGCATCCCGGTCATCCTGGCGACCACGACGGCCGCCGACGCAACCCCGTGCGAAGTCGCCGGGACCACCCGCAAGACCGCCCCGGACACCGGCGCGATCACCAGCCCCAGCCCGAAGCCGGCGATCGCCAGGTCGGTGCCCAGCACCGGCAAGCCCAACGGATGCACGGCATCCAGCACATCGACCGACCACCGCGAGATCAACAGGTACCCGGCCGCCGCGACCAACAGGCCGGCAGCACTCACCCACCGCTCGCCGAACCGGGACGCCAGGAACCCGCCGAGCACGGCACCGACCGGCAGGGCGATCAGAAACCGCACCAGGATCAACGCCGCCTCGCCGGAATCGAGCCGCAGTAACGTCTGGGCGAAGAGTTCGACATCGACCAGGGTCACCATCAGCGCCGCTCCGGCAGCCATGCTGACCCCCAGCACGGCCAGGAAGCGGCCCATCTGCACCCCGGCAGGGTCGAGGAGTCGAACCTTCGCCCGGCGCTCCCACCAGACGAAGACGACCAGCACGGCCAATGCCGCCCCGATGACCGGCAACCCCCACGACGGCAGCACCCCGCGCGCCGGATCGGGGTTGTACAGCCCGACCACCAGCAGACCCAGCGACAGCGCGAGCAGGCCACCGCCGATCACATCGATGCCGGGCCTGGAGCCCGCGGTGCCAAGCCCGGAGCCCGCGGTGCCAAGCCCGGAGCCCGCGGTGCCGGACCTGGAGCCGTCGACGCCGAGCACTGAACCGTCGACGCCGGACCTTGAGAGGTCCGGCCGACCGCCGGGCACCGTCCGTGCGACGATCAGCATGGCGAGCGCGGTCAGCGGGAGATTGACCCAGAAGATCCACCGCCAACTTTCCGGTTCCAGCTCCTCGGTGAACCGCCAGGCATTGAATGCGGTGGCCAGCCCGATCCCGTACAGGGTCCCGAGCACGCTGCCCAGCTCCTGCGCGGCGCCGACCGCACCCAGCGCGGTCGACCGCCGGTCCTCGGCCCAGAGATCGGCCACCAGCGCCAGCGTGATCGGCAGCAGGGCACCGCCGGCCAGCCCTTGCAGCACCCGCCCGGCCACCAGCACCGGCAGCGCTCCGGCCATCGCGGTGATCGTCGACCCCACCGCGAAGGCGAGCAGAGCGAGCAGCAGCACCGGTCGGCGGCCGTACCGGTCCGAGAGTTGGCCGAGCAGCGGCATCCCCGCCACGTACCCGAGCAGGAAGCCGGTGACGATCGGGGTCGCCCGTTCCAGCCGGTTTATCGGGATGCCCAGGTCGCGCACCATGTCGATCAGGACACCGACCACGACATAGGCGTCCAGCGCGGCCAGTAGGACGGCGGTGCCGGCGGCGCCGACCGCGATGCGGCGGCTGCTCAATTCGGTGGGCTGATGCTGACGGGCTCGTTGAAGGCGGACAATTCCACCTTGACGGTGGCCGGCTTTCCGTCGGCGCCGTCCAGGGTCAGGTCGGCTGATGTCAGCTCGGAGCTGCCCTTGGAAATGGTGAACAGGCCGGTGACGTCATCGGTGATGCCGGGGACCAACCCGGCCGCGACATCAGCGGGGACGCTGCCGGAGATCAGCCACGAGTCGCCCTCGGAACCGGCGATGGTCGGGCTCTGAACCGAAGAGATCACCTTGGCGACCCCGCGGGTGGGATCCAGGATCGCCGACGGGTCGTAGACCGATCCCGCCAATGACGCCGGAACCTGGGTGAAGCCGCCCGTCACGCCCTTGATGTACAGCTGGCCGCCGGCCAGTACGAACTCCACCTCGATGAGCTGTCCGAACTGCACGATGGCCGCGGTTCCCTGCGCGTCACCGTCGGCATTCAGGACGCCCTTCGCGCTCTGCACGGTCACCGACGGCAGCTGACCGTCGACGGTGAGGCTGAAAGCGGCACTCGTGACCTCGGCCATGGCGGTGGCCGATGCGGCGAGGATCTCGCTCGCGGTCGGCGGTGGCGCCGTCGTGCTGGCGGCCGTCGGTGTGCCCGACGAGCCGGAACACCCGCTGAGGGCGACCAGCAGCACCAGCAGAATTCCGGTCAGCGCCCGCCGCAAGATCATCGAAGGATGGTACGACGAAAGGCGCCGACCGCTGGTTGCCCAGTGGTCGGCGCCTTTCGACTGAAATCAGTGCGCGTCTTCGGCTCAGCCGAGGCGCAGCACCTGACCCGGGTAGATCAGGTCGGCGTTCGAGATGACGTCCGAGTTCGCCGAGAACAGCGCTTCCCAGCCACCGGTCACACCGTTCGCAGCGGCGATGCCGGACAGGGTGTCGCCGGACACGACGGTGTAGCTGCCGTCCGATGCGCTACCTGCGGAGACCGGGGTGCTCTCCTCGGTCCAGGTGGTGGCCTCTTCGCTGTCGTGGTGCCACGAGCGATCGGCGCGATCGTCCCAGCTGTTGGACCCATCGCTCGAGCTGCTGTCGTCGTTCCAGCTGCTGTCTGACGAGTCGTCCCAGCTGCTGCTGGACGAGCTCGCCGCCTGCGGGGCGGCCTCTTCCGAGTCGTTGCTGGACTGGACGCTGCGCGAGGTCGAACCCTCGCCACCGCCGGCGCCGGCACAGGCCCACGCGCCCCAGCCCTGGCCGGCAAGGGTCTGCTCGGCAACGGCAATCTGCTCTTCACGGGTGGCCTGATCGGCGCGCGACGCGTACTGCCCGCCGCCGTAGGCCTCCCAGGTGGACTGCGAGAACTGCAGGCCGCCGTAGTAGCCGTTGCCGGTGTTGATCGACCAGTTGTTGCCGCTCTCGCAGCCAGCGACGGAATCCCAGGTGGAGTCGGGAGCGGCCGAGGCGGAACCGGCGAAACCGAGCGCTGCTGCGCCGGCGATGACGCCGACCGTGGCGCCCCTTGCTGCAAGGACCTTGACCCGCGAGACCTCGCGGTGGCGTCCGTTGTGACGACGAATCATGTGTTTCCCCTAGCTTGCGCCTGCGAGGTGAGCTGTCGGGTTCGGGCGCGACTCATCCGCGAAACTGTGCGAATGGGTGCAGGGGATCGCCCGTCCGGTCCCCTCCAAAGATCGGGACCAGGATTCACCCCAAGGAAGCTCGAAGCTTCCAGAGATGGGTTCCCCGCTGCTGTCCGAGCCTTTCTGTTGTTGAGGCCCTGGGTCCGGATCGGACAGCATTAGGCGCATGGCCCAGGGGTGTTCACGGTTGTACCGAGGTGAAACCACGGCTGCAGCAAACGATACGGAGCCTGAGCCGGAAGTCCAGAGCACCGATCTGGACATAACGGATTGGTAACGATCATTGGGAATTCACAGGAAGGCGGTGTTTGCGCAGATTGCGCGGGGTGCGGTCAGGCTGCTAAGGGCTCATTTTGATTGAAGAAACAACTATTAGGATTTCACCCGTTCGGGGGAACGAGTTCCGGCATTTCGGGCCAGACCCGGCGCGCTGGTCTCACCGCCTGTGATTCAGCGGCGGGTCCGGTCGCTGCCGTCCGGAGCGGTCTGACGACCGGCCGACCGTGACCTGGGCGGCCATACTCGGCCGATGGCGTGGACGGATCAGTTCACCGCGACGGCGATCTCGGCGGAAGTCAGATCAGGCAGGTCCAGCGCGACCGCGGCGGTCGTCGAATCACTGGACCGGATCGCCGCCCGAGACCCGGCGTTGCGCGCGTTCGTGGTGGTCCGTTCTGCGGCGGCGCTGGCCGAGGCTGCCGAGATCGATGCCCGCGGCGACCGGAGTGACCTGCCGTTGGCCGGGGTGCCGATCGCGATCAAGGACAACGTCGCCGTCGCCGGTGAGCCACTGCGGATAGGTTCGGCAGCGACCTCGGCCGCCCCGAGCCTGGTCGATCATCCGGTGGTTGCCCGGCTCCGCGCCGCCGGCGCGGTCGTGGTCGGCATCACGGCCGTGCCCGAACTCTGTATCTGGGGCAGCACGGACAGCCCGGGGGTGATCACCCGCAACCCGTGGAACCCCGACCGCACCACCGGTGGCTCGTCGGGCGGCAGCGCGGCGGCGGTGGCCGCCGGAATGGTGCCGATCGCGCACGGCGCCGACGGCATGGGCTCCATTCGGGTGCCTGCGGCCTGCTGTCGGTTGTTCGGGATCAAACCGGGGAGCGGGCTGGTGCCGGCCGAGCTGGGTCACGACTCGTGGTTCGGGGTCGCCGAGAACGGTGTGCTGGCAACGACTGTGCAGGATGCGGCGTTTGTGCTTTCGGTGCTGTCCGACGGTCGTGTGCCAGCCGCGGTGATTCCGCCAACGGCCCTGCGGATTGCCGTGGCGATCCGTTCGCCGCTTGCGCCGCTGCGCACAGATCGGAGCTGGACCGCGGCCACCCGGGAGATTGCCGACCTGCTGGCCGACCTCGGGCACAGCACCCGCACCGCCGCATTCCGGTATCCGGTGCTCACGCCGATCGCCCGGTGGACGGCCGGTCCGGCGGTCGACGGTACCGATCTGGACCGGAAGCTGTTGCAAGGCCGCAGTCGCACCCACCTGGCGGTCGGCCGCACGATGCTGCGACTGAACCTGGTGCGTTCCGGTCAGGTGGACCGGCTCCGGGCGAGGATGGAGCGCTTCTTCGCCGACTTCGACGTGGTGATCACTCCGACGCTGGGCCGGCCGCCGGGCAGGGCGGGATTCCGCAGCGACCGGTCGTGGCTGGTCAATGCCGTCGGCGACATCGGGTTCGCGCCATACACCGCGCACTGGAACGTCCTGGGCTGGCCGGCGGCGAGCGTGCCGGCCGGCTGGCATCCAGGCACCGGGACGCCCCTGGCCGTCCAACTGGCGGCACCGCCGGGTGCCGAGCAACTGATCCTGTCCCTGGCGGCCCAGATCGAGCACCACCGGCCCTGGCCGCTGGTCGCTCCTACCCGGTGAGGTCGAGCAGTATCGGCGGTGACCACAGTCGCTCCACCCGGTGAGGACGAGCAGCATCGGCGGTGGCCGGTGGTCGCTCCCATCGGGCGAGTTGAAGCGCTCGCGCCCCGCCCGGGATGGCACTACTGTCCGGCTCAGCGCGGCCGCGGATGTTGCCGTCTGGTTCGGTGGAAAGTGAGTGTGCAGTTGATCGACGCCGGTCCATCGCAGGCCCATGTCGTCCTCGCATCCGCGGACAGTGAAGCCTTCACCTCGTTGCGGCGACGGCCGACGGCTCGGGCAGATCGCTACAAGATGGGTCGAGCGCTCCGCCAGCAGGTACCGCGCAGTTCCCTCGGCGACTGGGCTCCTCCAATCGGCCGGCCGGACCCGGTGCTGCAGATCATGGAATCGCACGAGGGCCGCCTGGATTGGCTGATCCCACTGCGGGTGGGCCGGATGACGGCCAACCCGTACGGCTTCCTCCGGGGGACCGCGGTGGTGATGGCCGAGGACGTCGCGCGATTGCCGGCGACCGGCATCACCCCGGTGATCAGCGGCGATTCACATCTGGGCAACTTCGGGTTCTACGCCTCTCCGGAGCGCGACCTGGTGATCGACCTGAACGACTTCGACGAGGCCCATCCCGGTGGTTGGGAGTGGGACCTGCGGCGACTGGTAGCCAGCATCTGGGTGGCCGGACGGCAGAACGGTGCCACCGAAGCGGACTGCGAGGCCGCGGTACTGCAGTGCGTTGCGGCCTACCGGACCGAGGTGCGGGAGCTCTCGCGGACCCCGCTGCTCGCCCGCTCCTACCAACGGCTCGACGTGGATCACCTGCAGGAGACGACTTCTCACGAATCGTTGCGCGCCGAGATCACCCGCGCGGTGGCCAGGGCGCGGACCAGGACCAGTGACCGCGCGCTCCCCCGGTTCACCCGCGAGCACGAGGGACAACGCCGGATCGTGCAGGATCCACCGCTGATCACCAGGGTCAGCGACGCCGACGCCGACATGCTGGCGTCCGGGCTCGACGAGTACCTCACCACCTTGGCACCGCACTGGCGCCGGGCTCTGGGTGGGTACACCCTGGTCGACATCGCGCACAAGGTGGTCGGGGTCGGCAGCGTCGGGCTCCGCGCGTATGTCGCCCTGCTCGAGGGCAGCAGTCCGGATGACGTGGTGTTCCTGCAGTTGAAGCAGGCTCGCCGCTCCGTGCTGGCCAAGTATGTGCACGGCGAATCCGCCTGGCACGCACACCAGGGTCAGCGGGTGGTGGAGTACCAGCAGGCCCTGCAGACGGTCAGCGATCCGTTGCTGGGCTGGACATCAGCCGACGGGCGGCAGTACTACGTGCGGCAGTTCCGGAACATGAAGGGAACGGTGGCGCTCGATTCGATCGACGGATCTGCGCTGGCCGACTATTCGGGCATCGTCGGGCATCTGCTGGCCAAGGGGCATGCGCGGACCAGTGGTGCCTCGATGATCGCCGGGTACGTCGGTTCGTCGGACAAGCTGGACGTCGCTCTCGCCAGGTTCGCCAGGCTCTACGCCGACCAGACCGAGGCCGATCATCAGGCGCTGGTCCGTGCCGCGGACCGCGGCATCATCCCCATCGAACGAGGCCTCTGAGCGCCTGGACTACCGGGTGTCCGAATCCGGGCGAGGCGCGGCCGGGCACTCCGGGCGTCGCAACGGGACGGCACGTGGCCGTGACGAGACGGAAAACTGGTCCAGGCAGGACAAACCCCCGGGCTGCTCCGATCGGAGTGAACTCCGACCGGGCCGACTGGACAATGGTCGGCAGCCCGGGGGCCGGTGACTGTCCGGTTGTGCCAGAACGCCGATTCCGGTTCTACCGAAACCGATCTGGTCCAACGGTGGGGAACGGCGGCCTAGCGGCCAGCCACCTCACGTGTCCGATACGTCATCAACGTGGGACCACCTCCTTCCTCGTGTACCGACGAAAGTACGTCGTCCAATGGCGGCGCGCAACGAAGTTCCTGGACAAAAAATTACGGCCTCGGCGAACACCCTGCACGGTCGGCCAACCGGACCACCGCATCGATCACCTGTGGTCCGCCGACCAGCACCGGATCGTTGTGATCAGCTCCCGGCAGCTGCACCACATCGACCGGCCCGCCGGCCGCGGCGGCGACCGCTCGGCTCTGCTCGGGGTCGACCACGGAATCTGCAGTGCCGTAGATCACCGTGGTTGGAACCCGGACATCGCCGATGGTGTCGAGCACGGGAAACGTGTCCCGGAGCAGCAATCCGGTGGGCAGGAACGGGTAGTGCTGCTGGGCGACGGCGGCGAGCGCGCTGAACGGTGAGCGCAGGACAAGACCGGCAGGAGGCTGCTCGGCCGCCAGCGACGTCATCACTGCGGCTCCGAGGCTCTCGCCGTAATAAATCAGTTCGCTCGGCCGGACGCGCTGCTCGTCGGTCAGGTAGTGGCGAGCGGCTCGCAGGTCGGCCGCCAATCCCTGCTCGTCGGGGCTACCGGGATTGTCGGCGTAGCCGCGGTAGTCGACCAGTAGCACACCGAAACCCGCCTCGACCAACGACTCCCCCAACGGCACGCGCGACAACCGGTTTCCGGCATTGCCGTTCGCCACGATCACGGTCGGCCGACAGATGGAGTCCGTGGCCGAACCGGACCCCGGCGCCGGCACGTACCAGGCGGACAGCGCCAGGCCGTCCGCGGTGTGCAGGGTGACGTCCTGCCCGCCGGTGAGCACCTGAGCGGCGGGTGGCACCTGTGCGGTATCGGGCAGGTAGATCAACCGGCGCTGGAAGAACCAGATCAGGCCGACCAGGAGCGCGACGACCGCGATGGCGACGATCCCCGTCCTGAGCCACCACGGCATCGATCTGGCCGCCGCCTTCACCGCCTCAGCGCTGGTCGTACTCGTCGATGACGTGCATGGCCGCTTCCTCGGCGCTGGCCCCGGCGCCGTCGATCCCGACATCACCGGCCAACAGGTCTTTTTCGGTATCGGAGTATCCGTCGGTGCCTATTCCGACAAGGCGTCCGGCCCGGGTCCCACCGACTTCTTCGCCGGATTCGTCGAAGATGTTGTCGCCCTCCTGCGCCCAGACGTCCGGGGTCTCGGCGGACAGCAGTTCGTCCAGGCTCTCGCCGCGCTCCTCCTCGGACTCGGTCGGCACGTGCACCGATGGTTCCCGGTCGGGCGGCGAGTAACCCTCGTCCAACACATCGTCGATGCGGGTGTCGAGCAGGGAATCCTCGACCGAGAGCTGCTCGGCGACGCCGTCGTGGCCGTCGGTTTCCGAACCCGGTTCTGTTTCGTCGATCTGATCCATCCACTCACCGTAGCCGCTGGAATTCAGGCCCCGAGCAGGTACAGCAGTCCGGCGATCACCACGGCGCCGCTCAACACCGCCCCGGTGATCAGACAGGCGATACCGAGGAACCAGATCCCGCGCAGCCGACCGGGCATCAACGGGGCGAGTTGGGGTCGTTCGAGGATCTCCGTCACCACCCCGGTGAGTTGGACGCCGCGCCACATCCCACCCAAAATCCGCAGCGGCCGGGACCGCTTGCGGACCACTGCGGTGCCGACCTTGGTGACGGACACGTTGCTGACCAGCTGATCCCACATGTCCCGGCCGTTGACGACCGATGCGAGCGCGGCCGCGAGGGCTTCCGGATCCTGCGCGACGGCCAGCAGTTGGCGCCTCCGCAAACCGAGCCAACCGGCGACCACCAGCCCGATGACGCCCAGCAGGACCCAGAACGGATCGTCGGGACCAGGACGGAGCAGCGCGACCAGGATGACCGCCACGGCCGGTACCGCGGCGATGGCGACGACCAGCAGGGTGGGGTAACGGGTCGCCTTGATCAACGGGACCAGCAGGGCGACGAGCTGATCGATCGTCCGATCGCGGGCCCCGGCGGCCGCGGCCACCACCCGGCGAGTTCGGCTGCGCTGCACGGCTTTCGTGCTCTCGTCGGCCGGCTTGGTCAGGCTGATCGGTGCGATCTCACCCTCAACTGGAGGGTGAGACTCGTCCGGAATCTGAGGTCCGTTCACAGCGCCGGCGCCGCCTGGGTGGCAACCGAAGCCGCTCTGCGGTCCACGGCCGGGGCACCCCGGTCGGCGGAGTCCGAGTTCTCAAGGCCCGAGTTCTCAAGGCCCGAGTTCTCAAGGCCCGAGTTCTCAGCCCGAGTTCTCAAGGCCCGAGTTCTCAAGGCCCGAGTTCTCGAGACCCGAGTTCTCAAGACCCGAGTTCTCAAGACCCGAGTTCTCGAGGGCAGGATCGGGTCCGGAGTTCTCCAGGGCGGCCGCCCGACAGTTGTCAGCCGTCAGTCGGACGGCCACGGCTTCACCAGCGGCGGCGAGCACTTCGAGCTGCTCCGTCGAGAGGACGTCGATGACGTAGTCGCGAACCGTCCGGACGTGCCCTGGCGCAGCCTCCTCGATGGCTCGGCGTCCCTCGGCCGTGATGGACACCAGCAGCCCGCGGCCGTCGGTGCTGCAATCGAGCCGTTCGACCAGCTGCCGCGCCTGCATCCGCTTGATGTGGTGCGACAACCGGCTCTTCTCCCACCCGGTCGCCCGGCCCAGCTCGCCGGCCCGTAGCTGCCCACCCTCGGTCTCCGACAACACGACCAATACCTGGTAGTCCGCCGTCGACAACGCCGAATCCGCGAGGAGCTGACGATTCAGCGCAGCAGCCAGCGGCGCACCGAAGGTCTGCAACGCCCGCCAGGCGCGCGCCTCCGACGGGCTCAGCCATCGTGCTTCGGTCATGCCACAAAGCTTAGGGGCCGTGAGCAGCGACGGGGCCGGGAGAAGTCGAGACGCGGACCGATCAGTGTTCTTCCGGTATCTGATGCTCGAACACCGGCACGTCACCGACGATCGGATTCGTCCGCCGGGACGGGGCCAGGTACTTGGTCGAGAGGTTCACCAGCGTGGCCAACCGGTTCCGGTTGCCGAGCAGCATCACGATGTGCACGAACAGCCAGGCGATCCAGGCCAGCGTGCCGGTCAGCTTGAGCGACTTGCCCTTGATCAGCGCGATGTCGGCGATGGCCGCGCGTCGGCCGACCGTGGCCATCGTGCCCTTGTCGTGATAGTGGAAATCGTGGGTCGGGCGCCCGGTGACCAAGGCCGCAATCTGCCTGCCGGCGTGTTTGCCGCCCTGCAACGCCGGCTGCGCGAGCTGCGGCAACGCTTCCGGGTAGATGGCGACGTCACCGACCGCGAAGATGTTCTTGAACCCGCTGACCCGCAGGTCTGCGTCGACGGTGATCCGGCCGCCGCGGCCCTGCGGCAGGCCCCAGGTGCCGACCACCTTGGGCACAGCGACACCGGTGGCCCAGATGACCACACCGGCCTTGAGGAACTCGCCGCCGCCGAGCACGACGCCGTCCGGTCGCACCTCGGAGACCGAGGTGTTGAGCCGCAACTCGACACCGCGCTCGCGGAGCGCCTTGGCGGCGAAGTCACGCAGCGTCGGCGCGAACGGGGCCAGCACCTTGTCCCCCATCTCGACCAGCACGATGTGGGTGCGGCGGGGGTCGAGCTCGGGATAGATCGACGCCATCGCGTCATTGCGCAGTTCGGCGAGCGCACCGGCCATCTCCACGCCGGTCGGCCCGGCACCGACGACCACGATCGCGAGGTCCTCGTTGGTGTTCGAGGCCGCGGCGTGCTCGAGGTTGGTGAAGATCTCGTCCCGCAGCTTCAGCGCCTGGCCCCGGGTGTAGATCGCGCGGGAGTTCTCCTCCGCACCCTTGGTGCCGAAGTAGTTGGTGGTGGCACCGGAGGCGATGACCAGGTAGTCGTACTCCATTGCCCCGCCGTCGTGGAAGGTGATCCGCTGCTCGGCGGGGTCGATGCCGGTCACCTCGCCCTGCCGGAAGCTGACGTTCTTCTGCGCCATCCGGGTGGCACGCAGGAAGAACGTGACGTCGCCGGGGTTCAGCCCGGCGGTGGCCACCTGATACAGCAACGGCTGGAACGCGTTGTACGTGTGCCGGTCGACCAGGGTGATGTCGACATCCGACTTCGCCAGTGCCTTCACCGTGGTCAACCCGCCGAAACCGCCCCCGACGACGACGACGTGCGGTCGCCGACGGGCGGCCGTGGTGCGGACCGGAGTGCTCGGTTGGGTCATGGTGATTTCCTCGCCTGCTGATCGACCTGGTGCTTGGTGACTTCTACTGTTCACAACGCTATGGCCACCCTCGGCGGTGTCACCGAGCGGGGTCGGAGCGCTGTCGGTTCCATCACGTGCTCAGCTCGCCGATTGATGTATTCGAGCGAGAGCGCCTCACTGGATCGCTGACTGTACCGGCGGCACTCGGCCGGCACGACCCGGTGCCGGCTCGACCGTCGTCACGGCGATGGCATAGACGGTCACCAGCAGCATCTCGATAACCACCAGCGTCCCCTGCCACAACGCCCAGGACCGCGCAGGCCCGAGTCCCGCGCTGTCCAGTCCGGCCGCAGCCAGCAGGACAAGCACACCGACCACCGCCGCGGCCGCGATCAGCACGCATCCCGTCAACCACCAGGCCCGCGCCGCGTGTCGCAGCACGAACCCGATGCCCAGCGGCAGGAAGACCAGCGCGATCACCGCGCCTGCCATGTGCACCATGGCGTGTCCGGACATCTGCACCACACCCTCGTCGGTGCGGACCAGCGCCATCGTCCAGGTGCCCAAGTACCCGATGGCCAGCAGCCACCTCGCCGGCCCCGGCACCGGCCGGAATCGCAACAGCAGCAACGGTCCGGTCGCGAGCAGCACGACCCAGAGCGAGAACAGCCAGCCGGCACCACCCAGCCCGTACTGGGACAGCGAGATCTCCGGCGGGAACGGGTCGTCGGCCACGACCTGCACGGCGATCCACAGGACCCAGCCCGCGGCCGCGCATCCGCGGCCGGCGATCAGCCAGGAGCTGCGCGGTGGCGCCATTGCTCACCCGACCAGATCGGTCCAGGACGACCACCGGCCGGCGGGCGTCGTCGTGGTGGTCACTGCCAGCAGCCCGCGGACGATCGCCCTGGTGACGACATCGGCTGCGGCGGCGGTGATCGCGTGGAAACCGATCGCGTCGGGGGAACCGGCGGTCGCCGTGGAGAGCCCGAAGACGATGTCGCCGTCGAACATGGTGTGCACCGGGTTGATCGCCCGGGCCATCCCGTTCTGCGCGACGGCGGCCAGCTTGCCGCACTGAGACTTGGTCAGGGCGGCATCGGTGGCCACCACCACCAGCGTGGTGTGGGAGATGCCGGCTGCTTCGTCGCCACCACCGAAGGTGATGCCCGGTCCGCGTGGCGCCGTCGCCGCCAGCAGATTCCGCAGGGCGTCGGGACCTGGGACCCCCGGCGGTGTCCCGGAATCCAGTGGATGCAGGTGCCGGGCGCCCCAGAGCTCTCCGGTGCGACGGTCGAACGGTGAACCGGCGGCGTTGACCACCGCCAGCGCGGCAACTGTCACCCCGCTGTCCAGCACCAGCGACGCTCCGCCCAGACCGCCCTTGAGACCACCGGCGACCGCTCCGGTTCCGGCGCCGACGCTCCCCTGGGCCGCACCCCAGCTGCTGCGGTCGGCTGCGGCCGCCGGATCCAGAGCGGCGGCGAGCGCGAGCGCGCCGAAGTCCGCCGTCGGACGGGCCCGGAACCGGCCACCACGGCCCAGGTCGAACAACGCGGCTCCCGGTACCAGCGGGACGATCTCGTCGGCGCCCGGGCCGACCGGGAGCCCGGTCCCCCGATCGGCCAACGCCGTCATCACACCGGTGCAGGCGGCCAGTCCGTAGGCACTGCCACCGGTCAGCACCACCGCGTGGATCCGTTCCACCGAGGCGGTCGGGTGGAGCAGGTCGGTCTCGTGGGTGGCCGGTCCACCGCCTCGCACGTCGACCCCCGCGACCATGCCCGCGGACGGCGCGAGCACCACCGTGGTGCCGGTCAGATAGCCGTTCCCGACTGCGGTGTGGTGCCCGACACGGATGCCGTCGACGTCGATCAGCGAATTCTGCGGTCCGGGCAGACCCGCTCCGGTCGCGGTCATCTCGGCGCCGAGCCGATCGGCTGGGCCGACAGGAAGTCCCGTGCGGCCGCGATGTACGCCCTGGTGCAGTCGATGATCTCGTCGACCTCGACGTACTCGTCGGCCTGGTGGGCGATCCATTTGCCACCTGGCCCGTAGACCACCGTGGTCAATCCGGCGTCCCGAGTCAGGATGGTTCCGTCGGTGGTGCCCGGTACCCCGCCGATCACCGCCGGCACTCCGGCCGCGGCAAGGTGACCGGCCATCATCGACCTGACCACTGGCGCATCGATCGGGGTGTCCACCGGCGGCCGATCATCCAGCACCGTGACCCGCACCTCGAGATCGTGCTCCGTGGCAAGGTTCTCGGCCAACCGGGTGATCAGCGCGATCAGTCCGGGGTGGTCGATGCCCGGAACGGTTCGCACATCCAGCGCCAGCACCGCGGTGGCCGGGATGACGTTCATCTGGTCCAGCCGGCCACCGGTCAGCACGGTCGGGGTCAGCGAGAAGTCACCCAGCAGGGGGTGCGTGCCGACCTCCGCGTGGTAACCGCGCTCCAGCTCTGGCAGCGCGATCAACAGGGAACCCAGCGCCGGCAGAGGATTTCGGCCCATCCGCGGCATTGCGCCATGGGCCATCAGACCGGTGAACTGCACGGTGAGCCGGATCGCGCCCTTGGCCACCGGGCAGACCTCGCCGCCCTCCGGCTCGCAGACGATCACCCCGTCGATCGGCCGGTCCACCCCTGGGACGGCACCGGCCTGCAGGTCGGCGGCGAACCGCTTGGCGCCCAGCATCATTCCCTCCTCGTCGGCGAGGACCCCGATCACGATCCGGCCGTCGAAACCGCCGAGCTGGACCGCGCGAGCGGCGTAGATCATCGCCGCCACACCGGATTTCATGTCGGCCGAGCCGCGACCGCGGAGCCGGCCGTCCACCACGTCACCGGCGTAGGGATCGAACGACCAGAGGTCGGGGTCGCCCTCGGTGACCACATCGACGTGACCCTCGAACATCAGCGTGCGGGAGGTCGTCGACGATCTGCCGTGCACCACGCCGACCACGGACGGCCGGCCCGGCGCCACCTCGGTCACCGTGACATCCCAGCCGAAACCGCGCATGGTCGACGCCACCAGTTCGGCGGCCGGGGTTTCGACGACCCTGCTGCCGGCCACGTTCACGGTGCGGAGCCGGACCAGCGCCGCGGTCAGCGCCAGCACGTCCGCCGGGTCGAACTCGTCCTGCGGCGTCACCGGGTGAAGGAGCCGCGGAACGATTCCAGTTCGGCCTCGTCGATGCCGTACCCGTGCTCGGCGGCCGGGAACACCCCGCTGCGAACCTCCTTGGCGTACGAGGCGACCCCGTCGGCCATCGCGTCCAGCAGGTCGGCGTACCGCCGGACGAACTTGGCGCCCTTGCCCTCCCGGATGCCCAACAGGTCGTGGAACACCAGCACCTGACCGTCGGTGGCCGGGCCGGCGCCGATTCCGATGATCGGCACTGTCATCAGCGGCATCAGTTCCTCGGTCAGGGCCGATGGCACCGCCTCGAAGACGATGCAGAAGCAGCCCGCCTCCTGCAGTCCGACGGCGCCGCGGGCGATCCGCACCGCGGACTGGGCCGAACGACCCTGGGCGCGATAGCCGCCGAGTGCGGTGGCGGTCTGCGGAGTGAGACCGACGTGCCCGACCACCGGAATGCCGGCGCCGACGATGGCCCTGGCCCGGCTGATCGAGCTCTCGTCGCCGCGCTCGAGCTTCACCGCGTCGACCCCGGCTTCCTTGACGAACCGGACGGCGGTGGCGATGGCCTGCTCGTCGCTGACCTCGTACGAGCCGAAGGGCAGGTCGGCGACCAGCAGGGCGTGGTCGACGCCGCGGCGGGCGGCCTTGGTCAGTACCAGCATCTCGTCGGTGGTGACCGACACCGTGCTGGGATGACCGAGCATCGTCATGGCCCCGGAATCACCCACCAGCACCATGTCGACATCGGCGGCCTCGGCGGCCAGCGCGCTCGGGTAGTCGTAGGCGGTCACCATCACGATCGGGGCGGCGGATCGCTTCATGTCCAGCAGGCTGGGGATGGTCACCGGCCGGCGGTCCGCCGGCAGGGATGGGCGAGTTGACATCGGCTGCTCCTTTGCACCTGTACCGATCATCACCGCGGGAACCCGGCTGTGCCCAGTCCTCGCCGTGTGGTGTGACGGACTACACCCGCTCGGCCGGCTCCAGCAGCACTGCCTCGACCAGCACGTTGTCGATCAACCGGGTGCCGCCCAGGTCGGCGGCGACCGCCAGCACGGCCGGACCGGCGCCCAGGGTGTCCACCGGCAGGAACGAGTCGGCATCGACAAGGGACAGGTACTCCGGCTCGATCCCGCCGGCGGCCAACACCGCTCCGGCAGCTGCCAGGACCTTCGCCGCATCCCGCTCGCCGGCGGCAGCCAACGCCTGACCGGCGAGCAGCGCCTGCGAGACGGCGACCGCGTGCGCACGGTCGGCTGCCGAGAGCCGACGGTTCCGGCTCGACATGGCCAGGCCGTCGGATTCGCGGACGGTGGGCACGGTGACGATTTCGGTGTCGATGTTGAGATCGGCGACCATCGCCCGGACGACCCTGGCCTGCTGGGCGTCCTTCTGCCCGAAGTAGGCCCGATCCGGCTGGGCCATTCCGAAGAGCTTGCCGACCACGGTGGTGACGCCGCGGAAGTGTCCGGCGCCGCGTCGGGCACCCTCCAGGCTCTCCACGATGGGCCCGTGCAGTTCGATGGTCGCGCTGAAGCCGGGCGGGTAGACCTCGGCGGCGGACGGCACGAACAGCACGTCGACGCCTGCGCTCTCGGCGAGTTCGGCATCGGCCTGCTCGTCCCGCGGATAGGCGGCCAGGTCGGACGGGTCGTTGAACTGGGTGGGATTGACAAAGATCGACATGACCACGACGTCGTTGTCCGCTTTGGCCCGCCGGGCCAGCTCCAGGTGACCGTCGTGCAGTGCTCCCATGGTCGGCACCAGTCCGACCGAGCCGCTGCCGCGGTACGGGCGCAGTGCCGCGCGCAACTCGCGCACCGTCCGAACGGTGATCATGGCGTGGTCGGCTCCGCTTTCGTGGTCGGAATGTTGCTGCATTCAGGGTGCTGAGGTCGTTGCAGCGGACCCGGAACCGGTGCTGCCGGATCCGGGACCCGTGGTCCCGGGCTCGGCGGACCCTATCCCGCTGCCCGGGGTGCTGTCAGCCGCGGCCAGCCGTTGGCTGGCGCCGACCAGCGCGTCGAAGAGCCCGACCAGGTGGGGTGTCCGCTCCGCCACCACCCGCCGGTGCAGCGCGACGGTGCCGGTGTCACCACGCGCCACCGGCCCGGTCAGCGCGGACGGCCCGCTGCGCGCCCAGTTCTGCAGCGCGGCCGTCGCCAACGGCACCAGCACCTCCCGATCCAGACCGGCCGTTGACATCAGTTCCGCTGCAGCACTTTCCAAGGTGACCAGGAAGTTGGCGGCAATCGCCGCCGCGGCGTGGTACGCGGGGCGATCGGCATCGTCGACCCGAACCGGACGCAGCCCCAACGTCGTGGCCAACGACGAGGCGATGGCCAGGGCAGCCCTGTCCGATCCGGCGACCGCGGCCCACACACCGGCGAAGTCGGCGCCCTGCCGGGTGACCGTCATCAACGGATGCACGCTCATCCCTGACCGGTCCCCGAGTACGTCGAGTCCGGAGGCTCCGGAGCAGTGGCCGACCAACGGACCGGGCACGATCTGTTGCGCGGCAACACCGATGGCGTCGTCCGGGACGCAGAGCAGCACGACCGCATCGCCCGCACCGTCATAGCCACGGCCGTGCGGCCCGGTCGCCGGGACACCGGCCGCCCGCAGTGCGGCGACGATCGCCGATCCCAACCGGCCGGCCCCGACGATCGCCAGCGGCTGCGGGAGCGCGGCCGGGCTCAGCGCTGACCCGGCGGCGGGTACTGCTGCCCCGGCGGCTGGTACGGGTAGCCGGGAGGCGGTGGCATGTCCGGCCGCTGCCCGCGGCCCTGCGACGGGTCGCCCTGCGACGGGTCACGCTGTGATCGATCATCCTGGGGCCGTTGGTATCCGGGCGGCGGACCGGGTGGGTCGTCGCGTCCCGGGTAACCCTGGTTCGGGTAGTTGCCCTGCTGCGGGGGATGCTGACCCTGCGGGCGGTGCTGACCGCCCGGCTGCACGGCCGGTCGCTCCGGCGCCGCCGGCAACTCGCCGGCACCGCGATAGGCGGCCGCCCTTGCGGCGTCCTGCTGCTCGATCGTGACCATCGCCTCTTTTTCGACCGCGCGGACGGCCGCGGCCACCTCGGCCGCGGAGGTGCCCTCGAACCAGTCGGCCACGTCGTCGTCGATGTCGCCGGGACGCGGCTTGTCGGCATCGGCAGGATCGTCCGGGGGCGGCTCGTAGCGGAAGACCCCGTCATCACCCTTGGTACCGAGCATCCGGGCGAAGCCCTCGAGCGACTTGGAGAAGTCGCTCGGGATCATCCAGACCTTGTTCGCGTCGCCCTGGGCCATCTGCGGCAGCGTCTGGAGGTACTGGTAGGCCAGCAGTTCGGGCGTCGGCTTGCCGGCCTTGACCGCGGCGAAGACCTTCTCGATGGCCTTGGCCTGGCCCTGGGCCTGCAGGTAGCGGGCGGCCCGTTCGCCCTGGGCGCGCAGGATGCGGGATTGCCGTTCACCCTCGGCCGCCAGGATCGAGGACTGCTTCGCGCCCTCCGCGGTGAGCACCGCGGCTTGCTTCTGGCCCTCCGCTGTCTTGATCGACGATTCCCGCAGACCCTCCGAGTTCAGGATCATCGCCCGCTTGTCGCGGTCGGCGCGCATCTGCTTCTCCATCGCCTCCTGGATCGACGGCGGCGGGTCGATGGCCTTGAGCTCGACCCGGGCGACCCTGATCCCCCACTTGCCGGTGGCCTCGTCGAGCACGCCCCGCAGCTGGCCGTTGATCGAGTCCCGGCTGGTCAGGGTCTGTTCCAGGTTCATCCCGCCGACCACGTTGCGCAGCGTGGTGGTGGTCAGCTGTTCGACCGCGACGATGTAGTTGGCGATCTCGTAGACGGCCGCGCGCGGGTCGGTGACCTGGAAGTACACGACGGTGTCGATGGACACCGTGAGGTTGTCCTCGGTGATCACCGGTTGCGGCGGGAAGGAGACGACCTGTTCGCGCAGGTCGATGCGGGCCCGGATGCGGTCCAGGAAAGGCACCAGCCAGACCAGACCGGCTCCGCTGGCCTTGTTGAACCGGCCCAGCCGTTCGATCACCGCGGCCTGTGCCTGCGGGATCACCTTCACCGACCGGACGAGCACGACGACGACAAGAACGACGACCACGATGGCAACGATCAGTACCGGATCCATGATTGCTATGGCCCCCAGATCACGACCGCGGTTGCTCCGCGGACCTCGACGACTGTGACGGACGTGCCCGGCGGCAGGGCCCGGTGACCGTCCAGGATGACGGCCGACCACACCTCACCGCCGATCTTGACCTGCCCGCCATCGGCATCCACCGTCGACACCACGGTGGCCTTCGAACCGATGATGGCCTCGATCCCGCTGCGGATCTTGGCCGGCTGGTAGTACTTGCGCAGCAGCATCGGCCGCAGGCCCAACACCAGGGCCACCGACGACAGCGCAAAGACGATCAACTGCAGCCACAGCAGCTCGGGGAAGAAGACCGCGAAACCGGCGGTGATCAGCGCACCGCCACCGAGCATGAGCAGCACGAACTCCGCACCGAGCACCTCGGCGATCGACAGCAGCACCGCGCCGCTGAACCAGATCCATGCGGACATGAATTCATCCTGCCAGAGCACGCATCCCGACCTCCGGCGATTCGGCTACAGCCGGGTTTTCGTGATCAGGACGTGACGCCCGTTCGGCTCCGCACAACGCGGTCGGTCGTGGCGTCGGGCCGGATCAGTCCTGGTCGGCGGCGGCGACGAAATCGACCAACCGCTCCACGGCGGTGATCAGCGGCGTGTCCAGATCCTGGAAGCTGCGGACCGCGCCGTTGACCCGCCCCCACATCTCCCGGGTGTCGGAAATACCCAGTGCCGCACAGACTCCGGTCTTCCAGTCCACCCCACGTGGCACGTCCGGCCAGGCCCGGATGCCCACCGACTGCGGGCGGACGGCCTGCCAGATGTCGATGTACGGGTGCCCGGTGATCAGCACGTGCTGCCCGTACTGAGCCGTCACCGCATCGGCGATGCGGCTCTCCTTGGACCTCGGCACCAGGTGATCCACCAGCACCCCGAGCCGTCGCCGGTCGTCCGGCTCGAACTGCGCGACCAGCGCGGGCAGGTTGTCCAACCCGTCGATCGGCTCCACCGCGATGCCCTCCACCCGCAGGTCGTGACCCCAGACCCGCTCGACAAGGGCCGCATCGTGGATGCCCTCCACCCAGATCCGGGCGGCACGGGCGGTGCGCGCCCGGTGACCGGTCACCATCCTGGAGCCGGAGGCCGACCTGGCCACCGGAGCCGCGCCGGCGGAGCGTGGGCGGACCAGGGTGACCTGTTCGCCGTCGACGAGGAAGGCGCCGGGCGCCAGCGGGAACATCCGGCGCTTGCCGTACCGGTCCTCGAGGGTGACCGCGGTCGAGCTGCAGACGACGGCCGCCCCGCAGAAACCGGACAGCGGGTCCTCGGCGACCACGTCCGGCGTGGCGGGCAGCTCGGGGATGGCCCGCTTGCGGGGTCCACCGGCCAGCACGTCGCGGCCGTAGGGATCGGGTGCGACGTACCGGTAGCTGACCGGGCCGGCGGCCGGGATGGAACGGCGGTGGGAGGAAGGCACGGCGGCAGACGCTACGCGGCGGATGGGGTGCGCCGAGGGTGCCACGCCAGTGTCCTGATCGTGACGTACGGTTGCCCTCATGTCTTCCGCAGGCCCGCTGCGCGCGGCCACCACGCTGGCCCTCTGGGCTGCCGCGTGGCAGGGCGGAGCAAGCCCGGACGACGTGCTGAGCGCGATCGACGATTCCGGACATCGCGCCGGGGTCCGCGCGGCGACGCCCGAGATCGCCGACGCCACCGGGCTTCCCGGTCCGGGCTGGCCCAGCGCCGGCTCGGCCGCATTGTTGCCGGTGCTAAGGGAGGGCGGTCCGGCCGAGCTCTTGCTGCCCTATCCCGGTGATCTCCGCGGACTGCCGCTCGGCGGCGAACTGACGGTCGCCGCACTGGACACCGGAGCCCTGGTGGTGCTGCCGGGATCACAGATCGCGCTGGTCCCCTCTGACGGTCAATGGCGGGCGTACCGGTGTCCGACCCACCACCCCGCCCTCGGCCTCGCCGAGGCCCATGAGTTGCTCGATACCGCCGTCGGCCGGGCGACCCGCTCGCTCACCGCGCTGGATGTCGCCCGCGGCTCCGACCGGGCCCGGGAGCAGGTCCGTCAGGTGATGCTCGACGAGGCGGTGATCTGCCCTCCCGGTACGCCGCCCGCCGCGTCCGCCCTGCTGGCCACGTCGATCTCGCTGCACGCCCTGCTCGCCGTCGCCAATGCCCAGGACACCGCCGCGGTGACCAGCTACGAAATGGCCGCCGTCGACGACGTGCTGCGGCCGTTGGCGATCGCGATCAGGGAGAGTCGCCGGGCGGCGGTGGCCGCCGCGGTGCGGGTGCTCAGCGTGCCCAGGCCGCATACCGGGTCGAACGCCCGGCAGGCGAGCCGGTTGCGCCGCTCACCTGCCGATCCCGGGCACCACTGACCGGCCCGAACTCCCGAGCCGACCGCGCCAACGGCATGCCGCCCCGACCTACCGCTCGGCGGCGGCCGCGATCTCCTCGGTGCCGAAGCCCAGGGCGTGGAAGCCGCCGTCGACCATCACCATCGAACCGCTGGTGGCGGGGAACAGATCGGACAGCAGGGCCACCGCTGCGCGAGCCACCGGCGTCGGGTCGGAGGTGTCCCAGCCCAGCGGCGCCCGGCCGCTCCAGCCGTTCTCCAGGTCGCTGAACCCGGGGATGGACTTGGCCGCCATGGTCTTGATCGGACCCGCGCAGACCAGGTTCACCCTGATCCCCTGCGGACCCAGATCCCTTGCCAGGTAACGGGTCACCGATTCGAGTGCGGCCTTGGCGACACCCATCCAGTTGTAGGCCGGCCAGGCCTGCCTGGCGTCGAAGTCCAGCCCGACGATGCTGCCGCCGGAGGTCATCAGCGGCAGCGCCGCGACGGCCAGCGACTTGAGCGAGTAGGCCGAAGTGTGCACCGTGGTGGCCACGTCCTCCCACGGACAGTCCAGGAAGCTGCCGCCGAGCGCGGTGGCCGGCGCGAACCCGATGGAGTGCAGCACGCCGTCGAGGCGGGGGGTGTGTTCACCGACCCGATCGGCCAGCGAATCCAGCTGCGACTTGTCGGTGACGTCCAGTTCGACGACCGGCGCCTCGGCGGGCAGTCGCTTCGCGATCCGCTCCACCAGGGACAGTCGCCCGAAACCGGTGAGCACCACGTTCGCGCCCTGCTCCTGGGCGAACCGGGCGGTGTGAAAGGCCATCGAGGCCTCCGTGATCACCCCGGTGATGAGCAGGTTCTTGCCGGCCAGAAGTCCGGAGCCGAGTTGGTCGGTCATGTGTGCGTCCTCGTCATCATGGGAAGGGGTTCGATGGTTGCTGGGATCTTGCGGGACGGGAGATGTTGCAGGCGTTCGGTTTTTGCCTCGTTGCTGGGCCGATCAGTGCCCCATGCCGAGCCCGCCGTCGACCGGCAGGACGGCGCCGGAGATGTAGGCGGCACCGTCGGAGGCGAGGAAGACCACCGCCGAGGCGATCTCCTCCGGCGCGGCGTAGCGGCGCAGCGGCACCTGGCCGATGATCTCGGTCCGGCGGGCCTCCGGGAGCTCGCGGGTCATGTCGGTGTCGACGAAGCCGGGGGCGATGACGTTCGCGGTGATGTTGCGCGAGCCCAGCTCGCGGGCGATCGACCGGGCCAGTCCGACCAGACCGGCCTTGGACGAGGAGTAGTTCGCCTGCCCGGCCCCGCCGGAGAGGCCGACCACCGATGAGATGAAGATCATCCGGCCCCAACGCTTGCGCAGCATGCCTGATGCGGCCCGCTTCGCGACCCGGTAGGAGCCGGTCAGGTTGGCGTCGACCACCGAGCTGAAGGCGTCCTCGCTCATCCGCAGCAGCAGTTGATCGGCGGTGATCCCGGCGTTGGACACCAGCACCTCGATCGGTCCCTGGGTCTGCTCCACCTGGGTGAAGGCGGCATCGACGCTGGCGGTGTCCGTCACGTCGCAGATCACCCCGGCCAGTCCGGCCGGCGGTTCACCGGAGCGGTGGGTGACGGTCACCCGGTGCCCGGCATCGGCCAACGCCCTGGCGATGGCCAGGCCGATGCCACGGTTGCCGCCGGTGACCAGCACCGAGCGCCCTGCCGCAGGTTCTGGGACGGTCACGTCAATTTCCTCCGACCTCGCGCCGGGCCCGGGCGGGAGCCGGGCCGCAGGCAGCTACGGGAGCCGCGCCGCCGGAACGACCCTATCGGCCCGCCGCGGATCCGCCCGGTGACGCGCGGCCGGCGGCCGGCTACGGAATCCGCGCGGTCAGCGCCAACGCCGTCGCCGAGCCGATGATCACCATCACCGTGCCGGCGATCATCCAGGGCCGGGACACGTCTTGTTGCTTGATCTCGTAACCGATCTGTTCACCGAGTTCGGCGTACACCGACTTGAGCTCCTCGGTGGTCGCCGCCGTGTGGAAGTCGCCGCCGGAGATCTCCGCGATCTGCTGCATCGCCTCCGTGTCGAGTGGCACGGGGATCGTCTCGTCGTTGACCACGATCGAGCCGTTGTCGGTGCCGAAGGCGATCACCGACACCGGCACCTTGGCATCCGCCGCACGTTGCGCGGCGTCCTGCTCGGTCCGCCCGACGGTGCGTTTGCCGTCCGTCATCAGCACGATCCTGGCCGGCGGGGCGGCGAGGTCACCGCCGTCGACCGGTCCGGGTAGCGACTTGGAGAACAGCTCGATGGTCTGCAGGCTGGAGATGATCGCCTCGCCGGTGGCGGTGCGTTCGTCCAGGGTCAACCCGGCGATCGCCTGTTTGGCGATGGTCCGGTCGGTGGTCGGGCTGACCAGCACGGTGGCGATTCCGGCGAACGAGACGATCCCCAGGTTGACCCCCGGCGTCAGGTCGTCGACGAACTGGGTGGCGGCCTCCTGCGCGGCAGCAAGCCGGTTCGGCGGCACGTCGGTGGCCTCCATGGACAGCGAGACGTCGATTGCCAGCATCACCGTCGCCCGGTTCCGCGGCTCCTTGGTGTCGGCGGTGGGGCCGGCCAGCGCGACGGTCAGCAGGAACAGCCCGACCAGCACCAGCGCGGTCGGCAGATGCCGCCACCGTCCGGGACGGCGCGGCGCCACCGACTCGAGCAACTCGAGATTGGCGAACCGCATGGTGTGCCGTCTGGTGCGGCGCTGCGCGATCAGGTACCCGACGCCGAGGGCGACGACGACGATCCCGATGGCGAACCAGATGGGGTGCTCGAAGTTCACCAGGCCTCCCCGGCGCGGGCTCCGGCACCGGGCGAGCCGGCTGCGGCACCGGTCCACCCGCGCTTGCGGGAGATGACGAACCGCATCACATCGGCCACCCAGTCGCCGTCGGTGCGCAGCACCAGGTGCGCAGCACCGGCCCGGCGCAGGGCGACGGCGACCTGCTCGCGGTGACCGGCGGCGGCCCTGGAGAACGCCGAACGCAGTTCCCTGGTGGTCGAAACCTCCTTGGTACGACCGGTTTCCGGGTCCAACAGGGTGACAAGACCGACGGCCGGCAGCTCCACGTCGCGGGGATCGATCACCTCGACGGCGAGCAGGTCGTGCCGACCGCCCAACGCGCGCAGCGATCGTTCCCAGGTGACCGGACCGATGAAGTCACTCACCACGACGGCCAGACCGCGCCGGCGCGGCGGACGCCGCAGCTGCTCCAGCGCGACGGCCAGGTCCCCCCGCTCGCCGGGACCGGACCGCGGGGTCGCGGCCAGCGTCCGCAGCAGGTGCTGCAGGTGCGGGCGGCCGCCCCGTGCCGGGATCCGGGTGATCCCAGTGCCGGTGGCCACCACCGCTCCGATCCGGTTGCCACCGCCCCTGGTCAGGTGACCAACGGCAGCGGCCGCGGCAACCACCAGGTCACGCTTCTCGCAGCCCGCCGTACCGAAGTCCAGCGAGGCCGAGAGATCGGCCACCAACCAGGTCTCGAGTTCCCGGTCGGCGATGGTCTGCCGGATGTGCGGCTCGGTGGTGCGGGCCGTCACCGACCAGTCCATCCGCCGGACGTCGTCGCCGGGGTGGTACGGGCGGGCATCGCCCAATTCGGTGCCGGGGCCCGGCACCAGGCCAAGGTGGTTGCCCTGCAGCAAGCCGTCCAACCGCCGCCGCACGGTCAGCTCCAGGGTGGCAAGGGCAGCGTCCAGCCGCGCCGGGTCCGAGGTGCTCGGAGCGGCGATCGGTCGGTGTTCGCCGGCCTGCGCCATCAGGCGGCCCCCGGGTGGGTGTACGGACTGACCTGCGGCAGCGGGATGGCCTGCAGCAGCCTGCCCAGAATGGCCTCGACCGGGACGCCGTCGGCCAGCGCGTCGTAGGACAGCACCAGTCGGTGCCGGAGCACGTCCGGGGCGACGTCGATGACGTCCTGCGGGACGACGAAATCGCGCCCGCGCACCAGCGCGAGCGCTCGGGCAGCAGCGATGATGCCGAGCGAGGCGCGCGGCGATGCCCCATAGGAGAGCCAGCCCGCGACCTCGGTCAGCCCGTGTTCGGCCGGCGTCCTGGTCGCGAAGACCAACCGGACCACGTAGTCGACCAGCGCGTGGTGCACGAAGACGCCGGCCGCCACCTGCTGCAGCCGGGAGAGTTCGGCGATCGGCAGCACCTGATTCGCCACCGGCGGGACAACGCCCATCCGGTACACGATCTCGCGTTCCTCGTCGGGCTCCGGGTAGCCGACCAGCAACTTGAACAGGAAGCGGTCGCGCTGCGCCTCCGGCAGCGGGTAGACCCCTTCGTTCTCGATCGGGTTCTGAGTGGCCATCACCAGGAATGGGTCGGGCATCGGGAATGTCTTGCCACCGATCGAGACGTGCCGCTCGGCCATCACCTCCAGCAAGGCCGACTGGACCTTCGCCGGAGCCCGGTTGATCTCGTCGGTGAGCACGAAGTTCGCCACCACCGGGCCGAGCTCGATGTCGAACTGCTCGCGGCCGACCCGGTAGATCCGGGTGCCGAGCAGGTCGGACGGGACCAGGTCGGGGGTGAACTGGATCCGGGAAAAGGTGCCGCCGACCACCCTGGCGAAGGTTTCGACGGCCAGTGTCTTGGCCACCCCCGGTACGCCCTCGATCAGCAGGTGTCCCTTGGCGAGCAGGCCGACCAGCATCCGCTCGACCAGTCGGTCCTGACCGACGATCACCCGCTTGACCTCGAACACGGTGCGTTCGAGCAGTGCGGCATCGGCCGCGGGGGTGTGCACCGCGGCAGGCCGCCCGCCGCCTGGAGCCGCATTGCCGGTTCCCCCACTGATGACCTCTGAGCTCACCGAGTTCCTCCTGTTTCTCGCCCGCGCACACGCCTTTGCCGCGACGCCGGTTGACGCCATGAAAGCAACCTGACATGAGAAAACGACCCGAAAGGTGTCCCCCCGTACCAGACTGCCCGATCAAGAGTGCCTGATACAGCCGGCCGGTGTGCTCACGGCTGCCACTGACGCCAGTCCTGGGGTGTGTCGACATCGGCCGTCTCCAGCTCGAGCGCGGCGATCTCCGCGGTGTGCAGCGGTTCCAGCAACCGGCGCAGTGGCTGTTCATGCCAGTCGGACCGGCGGGCGATCGCGGCCTGCAGCCGATCGAGCCGCCAGACCCCGATCAGGTACTGCCGGCGGCCATCGGCATCGACCAGCACCGCCCCCTCGGTCCCACCGGCCTCTCCGGCGGCCAGGGCCGCGGTCAACCGACCGATGGTCGCGGTGCCGATGGCCGGGAGATCGGCGGCCAGCACGGCGACCACAGCGCCGGGCGGCAGTGCGGGCAACGCCGCGATCCCGGTGGCGAGCGCGGCCGCCGGACCACCGCCCACCGGATGCTCCCGGGCCGGGATGACCCCCGCGGGCAACTGGCGGGCCGGGCCGACCACCACGGTCGGGCAGTCCCGCACGGCGTCCAGCGCGATGTCGAGCAAGGATCGGCTGCCGATCCGTAGTCCCGGCTTGTCGACGCCGCCCAGTCGGGAACCCCGGCCGCCGGCCAACACCACCGCCGCCGACGGGACCTCCATCACGGCACCGTATCCCTCGATCCCGCAGTGATGATCCGGCCGAGCCGGTTCAGCCGCCGGGGCGGGCGGCGCCGATGTACCCGTTCCAGTACATGTTCGAGATCTTCACGTAGGAGCCGGAATTCGGGGCCTCGATGATCTGGTTGTTGCCGATCCAGATCGCCACGTGATGGATCGTCCCTGGGTCGGACGTGTTGTAGGCGAAGAAGACCAGGTCGCCCGGCTGCAGGTTGTCCCGCGACACTTTCGGCTGCCCGGAGTACTGGTACCCGGAGTAGTGCGGCAAGTAGACGCCGACCTGGGCCCAGGCATAGAGCGCGAGTCCCGAGCAGTCGAAGCCGATCTTGTTGTAGTCCCCGTAGCGGTCGGCGACACCGCCGTCCCGGATCCCGAGGCTGGGTCCCGACGAGTTGCCACCGCCCCAGGCGTAGGTCGTTCCGAGGTAGGCCATGGCGGCGTTCACCACGGTCTGCCCGTTGCTGCCACCGGAACTGTAGGACACGTTGGACACCGCGCTCGACGATGCCGAGGTGCCCTCGCAGGCGATCCCGTTGTCGTTGGGGTCCAACGCCGAGCGGTAGCCGGACTCGCCGCGGGCGATCGGGCCACGGCCGGACGCCCGGGCCTCGTCGCAGCTCGAGTAGTACGTCTCGGTCGCCGCCGGGGCCGGAGCCGCGGCCGCTGCTGCCGCTGCGGTGCCCTCGCAGGCGACGCCGTTGTTGTTCGGGTCGAGGACCGAGCGATATCCGGACTCGCCACGGGCGATCGGGCCGCGGCCGGCGGCACGTGCCGCGTCACAGCTCTCGTAGTAGGGCTCGTTGGCCTGCGCTGCCTGCGCCTCCTGGGCCTGGCGGGCCGCCTGGTTGGCGGCCTCCTGCTCGGCGGCTGCCCGTTCGGCGTCGGCCTCGGCCTGCGCGGCAGCAGCGGCGGCGGCATCGCGCGCGGCCTGATCGGCTGCGGCTTGAGCTGCGGCGGCGGCGGCCTGTCGGGCGGCCTCTTCGGCCGCCTGCCGGGCGGCTTCTGCTGCGGCCTGCCGAGCCGCCTCCTCGGCCGCGATCCGCGCCGCCTCGATGGCGGCGAGTCTGGCCGCCTCCTCCTCGGCTGCCTTCGCCGCCAGCCACTGGTTGTACTGGTCGCGCTGGTTCTGCAGGCCGGCAACCGTCGCCAGGGCGGCGCCGTAATCGGCCTGCTGCTGTTCGTGCTGTGCCTCCAGCGCGGCCAGCTGGTCCTGACCGCTGCGCAACGATTCCTGCGCCTGCGCCTGGGCTTCGTCCGCTGCGGTCTTGGCCTCGTCCGCCTTCTGCTGGGCGGCGTTGGCAGCGTCGAGTGACGCCCGGGCCGCCGAATCGAGATTCGCCTTGTGCGTCCGGGTGCTCTCCAGGTTGCCGATGACGTTGAGCTGGGATCCCGACATCTGGCCGAGCAGTTCCTGGCGTTGCAGGACCTCGGTGGGACTGCCGGCGCCCATGAAAGCACTCATCGACCCCAACACCGAGCCCTGGCGGAACGATGCAGCGGCGAATTCCGCGGCCTTGGCCTTCGCGTCCACGATGGCCTGTCCGGCGGCATCGGCGTCGGCCTGCGCCTGGATGGACGCGGACAGCGCCGATGCCGCATCGGATTGCGCGACCTGCAGATCGACGGCGGCCTTGTTGGCCAGTTCGGCCTTGAGCTCCATGTCGTTCTTCAGCCGCTCGATGTCGCCTTCGGTCTTGGTCACCAACCCGGCGAGCCGGCCGACCTCGGCGGCCGAGGACGCCGCCTGCTGCTGGCTGTCCTGGATCTGCTGGTCGGAGGGGTTGACCGGCGGCGGCGGCACCGCTCCGGCCGGCACCGCGATTCCGATGATCAGGGCGACCGCGAGCAGCCCGCTGATCGCGGTGGCAAACGCGGTGGCGAGCAGCCGCGCGAGGCGGGACGGCCGCCGGCCGCGGGGGTGGGCGCGCGGCGGGGCACCGATGGGTGCTGACCTGGTGACACGTCCAACCTTGGTGTGGGGCCGGCTCTGGTCGGGCACTGGGGCTCCTCCCCCGCGGGGTTCACGCGGACAGGCTGGTTCGGCAGTCTGCTGCGACAACCGGGCGATTGACCTCGACGTACGTCTGTCAAGACGACACGCCAGGAGAACCATGCCACTTTGTTCCCCCTATTGACCAGGGGTCCCGCCAAACACTTCAGTCTCAACACGGACATTTCGGATATACATGAGATCTTCGCCCCGAAGATCGTTCCCGCCTGGCCGGCAGCAGACTGATGTGGTGTCCGAGATGCCCCTGCCCCAACCGCAGTCCCGGCCCTCGCGGCGCCGGGTGCTGCTCGTCTGCTGCCTGATCGCCGGAAGCGGACTTGCCCTGGTGATCGCCGGATCGTTTCTTCCCTGGGTGATCTCGGGCGAGGTCCGTCGGTCCAGCTACGCCATCCTCGGCATCGTCAATCGGCTCGGCGTGGCCGGAGATGGCGCGCTCGGGGTGCTGATCGCCAATTGGCCCCTTGTCGGCGTGCTGTGCATGGCGCCGGTCGTGATCGCGTGCCTGCGGTGGTGGCGGACCGCCGGCGTGCTGGCCGTGCTGGTGGCCCTGGCCACCGGACTGCTCTCGTTCGGGATCCTGATCGCCGCCCGGTCGTCCACCGGCCTGATCGTCCGGCTGGACCCGATCGGTCCCGCGGTCATGGCGGCCGGCGCCGTGCTGCTGCTGGCCGGCGGACTCACCTTGGCGCTCGGGACAGGATCACCCGTCCGGCCCAGGTAAAATCGACCCGTTGCGCACGACAGGGCGGGAAAGTCGGGGGCCGTGCAACCAAACGACTGAGAGCTACGTCACTACGGAAGATCACCCCGTGACGTACTGATCGGTCCGCCGCGCGCTCCTACACCAGCGGCGTCACCCCCAGCGCGCCGCGGCCGAGTCGCATCAGCCGAGCACGATAAGCCAGGAACTACCGAAGGGAAACAAGGTCGATGAGTGAACAGGGCGGGACCTACGGGCCAGGCGGCCAACCGAATCCGGGCGGCCAAGGGTCGCAGGGTTGGCAGCAGGGACCGCCACCGACCGGACCGCAGGGCTGGCAGCAGGCACCGCCACCGACCGGACCGCAGGGCTGGCAGCAGGCACCGCAGCCCAACGGGCCGCAGGGCTGGCAGCAGGGACCACCGCCCACCGGTCCGCAGGGCTGGCAGCAGGCGCCGCAGCCGACCGGCCCGCAGGGCTGGCAGCAGGGCCCACCACCGACCCAGGGATTCCCGGCCGGCCAGGGCCAGCCGTGGACCGGACAGCAGCCGGCGCAGCCGCCGCCCGCCGCCAAGAACCGCAAGCCGATCATCATCACCGCCGTCGCGGTGGTGGTGGCACTGGTCGGAGCGGCTGCGGTCTACTTCTTCGCCATCCGCGACAGCAACACCGATGTCGCGACCGGATCCAGCTCGCCCCAGCAGTCGGTGGATGCGTTGTTCAAGACGCTCGGAAACTCCGACCCGATCGGGATCGCCGACCAGCTCGATCCGGCTGAGGCAGCACTGTTCACCGATCTCAACTCCGACGTGATCGCCGAACTCAAGCGGCTCGAGGTGCTCAGCTCGGAGGCATCGGCCGACAAGATGACCGGCACCACCATCAAGGTCGACGGCCTGACGATGCAGGACCAGACCGAGACCATCAACGACCACGTGCAGATCGTGAAGCTCACCGGCGGCACCGTCACCGTGTCCAGCGATCCGAACAGCATCCCGCTCAGTGAGAAGTTCAAGCAGCAGTTCGGCTCCGAGATCGACGCCGCACAGCCCGAGTCGCAGACGGTGAACATCGCCGACGCGGTGGCCGAGAACGGCGGCGAGCCGATCCGGGTGGCGACCGTCAAGCGCGGTGACAACTGGTACGTCAGCCTCTTCTACACGATCGCCGACAACGCGGTCCACGCCGAGGGACTGCCGAATCCGACCCAGGCCCAGTTCATCGCCCCTGAGGGTTCGGAGAGCCCAGAGGCCGCGGTGGATGCGCTGATCAAGCGGGGCAGCACGGGCGACCTCAAGGGCGTCATCGCCCTGCTGCCGCCCGACGAGATGGGCGTCATGCACGACTACGGCCAGCTGATCCTGGACCAGTCCGATGCCGGCGACCTGACCACCGAGATGTCGGACCTCGGCTTCGAGGTCGGCCCGATCACCTACGACGTCACCGACGTCACCGGCGGCAAGAAGGTGTCGTTCAAGTCGATCGAGCTCACCGCCGACGGCCAGACCGTCAGCATCGAGCGCAATCCCGCGGAAGGTTCCGTCACCCTGACCGCACCGGGCGAGTCGCCGATCACCCTCAACGAATCCACCATCGACACCTATCTGTCCGACGCGATCGGCTCCGACGAGCTGGACGCCCAGGGGCTCGACATCGTCAAGCGCGAGTTCAAGCAGCTGATCGGCCTCGGTGTGGTGACGGTCAACGTCGACGGGCAGTGGTACGTCAGCCCCGTCCGCTCGTTCTCCGACATCTTCCTGTCCCTGATGAAGGGATTGGAGCCGGGAGACGTCGAGTACCTGATCGAGCTGTCCGGCAACTGACAGCGAGGTTCGACCCCGTCCGCGGCCCTGGCCCCGGACCACCCACGGCGGCCCCGGATGAGCAATCGTCCGGGGTCGCCGGCTTTGTCGTCGGTTCGACCGCCGGTTGCACTCCTAAACAGGACAAGCGTACTGTTTGCGGAGAGGCCCGTTTCGGCGCGGTCGTGACGGGTCGGGTGATCCGGCACCGAACGAGCGCGAAACAATAGCCCGATACGGTCCCTCGCATCGCCGCCCGAGGACCGCGCCGCCGCGCCGCTTGATTGTCGCCGCCTGATGTAAGGAGAGTTCCGTGCCCGCCGCCAGCAAGGACAGCTTCGCCGCCAAAGAGACCCTCACCGTCGGTGAGAACAGCTACGAGATCTACAAGATCCTCGGTCTGAAAGGGCTGGAGAACGCCGACAAACTCCCATTCTCGCTCAAGGTGCTGCTCGAGAACCTGATCCGCACCGAGGACGGCGCGAACATCACCGCCGACCACATCCGGTCGCTGGCCAACTGGGACCCGAGCGCGGACCCGAATATCGAAATCCAGTTCACCCCGGCCCGGGTGATCATGCAGGACTTCACCGGCGTCCCCTGTGTGGTCGACCTGGCCACCATGCGGGAGGCGATGGCCGATCTCGGCGGTGACCCGGACAAGATCAACCCACTCGCACCCGCGGAGATGGTCATCGACCACTCGGTGATCGCCGACGTGTTCGGCCGCGCCGACGCGTTCGAGCGCAACGTCGACCTGGAATACGAGCGCAACCGGGAGCGGTATCAATTCCTGCGCTGGGGTCAGACCGCGTTCGACGAGTTCAAGGTGGTGCCGCCGGGCACCGGCATCGTGCACCAGGTCAACATCGAACACCTGGCCAGGGTGGTCATGCGCCGGGACGGGCTCGCTTATCCCGATTCGTGCGTCGGCACCGACTCGCACACCACCATGGTCAACGGCATCGGCGTCCTGGGCTGGGGTGTCGGCGGCATCGAGGCCGAGGCGGCCATGCTCGGTCAACCGGTGTCCATGCTCATCCCCCGGGTTGTCGGATTCAAGCTGACCGGCGAGATCCCGGCCGGCACGACCGCCACCGACGTCGTGCTGACCATCACCGAGATGCTGCGCAAGCACGGTGTCGTCGGCAAGTTCGTCGAGTTCTACGGGGCCGGAGTCGGCGCCGTTCCACTGGCCAACCGGGCCACCATCGGCAACATGAGCCCGGAGTTCGGCTCGACCGCCGCGATGTTCCCGATCGACGAGGAGACCACCACCTACCTGCGACTCACCGGGCGACCGGCCGAGCAGGTCGACCTGGTCGAGACCTACGCCAAGGCGCAGGGCCTCTGGCACAACCCGGACCACGAGCCGGTCTACTCCGAGTACCTGGAGCTGGACCTGTCGACGGTTGTCCCGTCGATCGCCGGGCCGAAGCGGCCGCAGGACCGGATCGAGCTGTCCGACTCCAAGGGGATGTTCCGCAAGGCGGTCTACGACTACGTCACCAACGGCAATGTCGCGCCGGAGACCAATGTCGACGAGGCCGTTGAGGAGTCCTTCCCGGCGAGCGACCCGGCAGCCATCTCCTATGTCGACGAGGATGCCGACCGCGAGTTGGTCGGCGCCCTGTTCTCGGCCGCGGACGGCGCGGCCGGCCGGCCGTCGAAGCCGACGAAGGTGGAGACGACCGAGTACGGCAGCTTCACCCTCGACCACGGGGCCGTCGTCATCGCCTCGATCACCTCGTGCACCAATACGTCCAACCCATCGGTGATGCTGGGTGCAGCGCTGCTCGCCCGGAACGCGGTGAACAAGGGTCTGACGGTCAAGCCCTGGGTCAAGACCACCATGGCGCCCGGTTCCCAGGTGGTCACCGACTACTACGAGAAGGCCGGCATGTGGCCGTATCTCGAGAAACTCGGCTATCACCTGGTCGGTTACGGGTGCACCACCTGCATCGGCAACTCCGGGCCGCTGCCCGAGGAGATCTCGGCCGCCGTGCAGGAGGCCGACCTGACCGTCGTCTCGGTGCTGTCCGGCAACCGCAACTTCGAGGGCCGGATCAACCCGGACGTGAAGATGAACTACCTGGCCTCTCCCCCGCTGGTGATCGCCTACGCGCTGGCCGGGACGATGGACTTCGACTTCGACACCCAGCCGCTCGGAACAGACGACACAGGCGCCGATGTCTTCTTGAAGGACATCTGGCCGACGCCGCAGGAGATCCAGGAGACCATCGCGTCCTCGATCAACAAGGAGATGTTCGCCTCCAGTTACGCAGACGTCTTCGACGGTGGCGAACGATGGAAGTCGTTGCCGACACCTGAGGGCAAGACCTTCCAGTGGGATCCGGAGTCGACCTACGTCCGCAAGCCCCCGTACTTCGACGGGATGCCGGCCGAACCGGTCCCGGTCACCGACATCGCCGGCGCGCGGGTGCTGGCCAAGCTCGGCGATTCGGTGACCACCGACCACATCTCGCCGGCCGGCGCGATCAAGGCCGGCACCCCGGCGGCGCAGTACCTGACCGAGCACGGCATCGGGCGCAAGGACTTCAACTCCTACGGCTCCCGCCGCGGCAACCACGAGGTGATGATCCGTGGCACCTTCGCCAACATCCGGTTGCGCAACCAGCTTCTCGACGACGTCCAGGGCGGCTACACCAGGGACTTCACCCAGCCGGACGCGCCGCAGGCCTACATCTACGACGCGGCGCAGAACTACGCGGCGCAAGGCATCCCGCTGGTGGTGTTGGGCGGCAAGGAGTACGGCTCCGGGTCGTCCCGCGACTGGGCGGCCAAGGGCACCGCACTGCTCGGCGTCCGGGCGGTCATCGTGGAGTCGTTCGAGCGCATCCATCGCTCGAACCTGATCGGCATGGGCGTGATCCCGCTGCAGTTCCCGGAGGGTGAGACGGTCAAGACGCTCGGCCTGGACGGTGACGAGACGTTCGACATCGCCGGCATCACCGAGCTGAACAACGGGAGCACTCCCCGCACCGTGAAGGTCACCGCCACCAAGCCGTCCGGCGGGGTCGTGGAGTTCGATGCCGTCGTGCGGATCGACACCCCGGGTGAGGCCGACTACTACCGCAACGGCGGCATCATGCAGTACGTGCTGCGCAACCTGCGGGCAGGTGCTGCGTAGGCCGCGATCGCGGCTGCTGGGCCGGCAGACGTCCGAGGATGGATCGCACAGGAGAGGATCGGCGCTGATGCCACGAGTCAGCGCCGATCACCTGCAGGCAAGGCGTCGGCAGATCCTCGACGGTGCCCGGTCGTGCTTCGCCAGGCACGGGTACGAGGGGGCCACCGTCCGGGTGCTGGAAGAGGAAATCGGGCTGAGCCGGGGCGCGATCTTCCACCACTTCCCGGACAAGGATGCGTTGTTCCTGGCGCTGGCGGCCGAGGATGCGCAGGCGATGCTGGAAACCGTCGCCGAAGACGGGTTGGTCCAGGTGATGCGGGAGATGGTCGCGGCACCCGATGCCGGGCGGCTCGGCACCCAGTTGGAGATCGCTCGGCGGCTCCGCACCGACCAGCCGTTCCGGGCTGCCTGGGAGCCGCGGCGCCGCGAGCTGGAACAGGCGGTGCGCGCCAGGTTGACCAGGCAGCGGGATGCCGGCAGCCTGCGGTCGGACGTCGACATCGAGGACCTGGCAGCGTATCTCGAGTTGATCATGGAAGGTCTGGTGGCCCACCTGGCCGCCGGCCAACCGGCCGATCGGCTCGTCGGGGTGCTCGATCTGGTCGAGACATCGGTCCGGGAACGCTGACCGGCTTCTCAGAAATGCCGGCCGGCTCTCGGGAACGCTGACGTGCTGCCCGGCAATGCCGACCGCGTGCCGACTACCGGCGGGGATCGACGTGCACCTTCGGCCCGGGTCCGGCATGCGCCGGCAGCCGGCCGGCCAGCACGTCGCCAACTTCGTCCAGCCCGACGGTGGCGGCCACCAGCGGTCGCGGGTCTACCTCCGCCGCCGCGAAACTGGCGATGGCACCCGCGAGACCCGGTGAGGCGCTGAGGATTCCGACCACCGTCACGTCCTTTAACGCGACGGTTCTGGTGTCGATGCGGCTGGATGTGCCGGACAGGCCGATGTAGACCACCCGCTTGCCGGGCTCCACCAGTTCCAGCGCGAGTGCGGGAAGCTCCGGGTCGTTGGACGCATCGATCACCGCATCCCACGTGACCGGTGGAAGTTCGGTTGCCGACCAGACCCCATGGAAACCAAGGCTTCTGGCAAACGACAGGGATCGGTCCGTGAGCCCCATCAGGTGCACTTCGGCTCCGAGTGCGACGGCGAACCGGGCGGCCAGCAGGCCGATCGTGCCCGGTCCGAGGATGAGCACCCGGTCCCCTGCCGACAGGTTCGCCGCGCGGACCGCGCGCAGGGCGTTCCCGCCGGGCTCGACCATCGCCCCGGCGGTGTCGTCGATCGTGTCGGGCAGTTCGTACACCGCGGTCACCGGGACCGCGAGCTGCTCGGCCAGTGCGCCCGGAAAGCCGCCCCGGATACCGATCTCGAACCGATCGGCGCAGACGTGGTGCCGACTGTCCAGACACCGTCGGCACCGGCCGCAGCCCAGCATGGTGTCCCCGGTGACCCGACGGCCCAGCCACACCGGGTCGACTCCAGGCCCGACCGACGACACCGTCCCGCACCATTCATGTCCGAGTCGCATCGGGTAGCTCGCCTGACCGGAGTGCAGGTACGCCATCTCGCCGGTGAAGAATTCGACGTCCGTCCCGCAGACGCCCACACGGGCGACGTCCACGACGACCTGACCCGTGGCAGCCTGCGGTCTCGGGACCTCCAGCACGGTCGACCGTCGCGGTCCGGTGACGGCGAACGCCCTCACCGGGCCGCGATCACGAGCTGCCGTTGGTGGCCGAGACCATCGATGGTCAGTTCCATGACGTCTCCGGGCACCAACCAGGGCGGCGGCGTCATCCCCAACGCGACCCCGGGAGGCGTTCCGGTGTTGATCAGGTCGCCTGGCTCGAGCACCAGGAACTGGCTCAGATACTGCACCACGAAGGCCGGGCTGAAGATCATCGTGGACGTCGATCCGGTCTGCCGCCGGATTCCGTTGACATCCAATGTCATCCGCAGGTTGAGCAGGTCCGGAAGCTCGTCGGGGGTGGCCAGCCACGGGTCCGCTGGATTGAACGTCTCGGCCGACTTGCCCTTGGCCCACTGGCCGGTGCCGTCGAGTTGGAAGGCCCGCTCGCTGACGTCGTTGACCAGGACGTAACCGGCGATGACGGACCGGGCCTCGTCCTCGCTGTCCAGGTAGCTCGCCCGGGTCCCGATGACGATGCCGAGCTCCACCTCCCAGTCCAGCTTCGTCGAGCCGCGGGGCATCCGGACGTCGTCGTTCGGCCCGACCAGGGTGTTCGGTGATTTGGTGAACAGGATGGGTTCGGCCGGGATCGGTTGCCCGGATTCCGCAGCGTGATCGGCGTAATTCAGGCCGATGCACAGGATCTGGTGCGGTCTCGCGATCGGCGCGCCGATGCGCTCGCCGGCGAACTCGACGGCGGCGCCGCCGGCGATCCGCTCGTCGACCAGTTCCCGCAGCCGGTCGAGACCTCCTGCGCCGAAGAACGTCTCGTTGAAGTCGAAGACCACGTCGGAGACGTCGACATAGGTCCGGTCATCGAGCCGGACGACGGGTTTCTCGGCCCCGGCCGGGCCGATGCGCATGAGGTGCATGCTCTCTCCATTCGCTGGGGCAGCTCTTGTTGTCGAGGTCAAGTGTGGTCAAGGTCAGGTGTTGTCGAGGTCAGGTCGGCGTGCCGGCTGGTTCGTCACGACGTCGCGCCGCCACCGGTGGGTCGGTTCTGCCACGGGGTGACGGGATGCCCGCGGGCACCGACATCGGCGGCGAACAACCGGCCGCTGTCCGGAGCGCCACTGTCCGTATCCCTACTGTCCGTATCCCTACTGTCCGCCGTGGTGATCAGCAGCGTGTCCAGCTCCGCGCCGATGAAGGCCACGCTGGTGGTGTTTCTGGCTGGCACCGTCACGATGGCCAGCACCTCACCGGCCGGCGAGTAGCAGCGCACCTGCCCGCCGCCCCAGATCGCGATCCACAGATTTCCGGCGCTGTCCAGGCACATGCCGTCGGGAGAACCGTCGCCGATCAGCAGGTGCACTTCGCGGTCGCCCACCTGCCCGGAGACCGGGTCGTACCGGCGGACCCAGACAATGCCCGGGGTGGTGTCAATGCTGTAGAAGAGTGATCCGTCCACCGACCAGGCCAGCCCGTTGGACAACGCGAGATCGTCGTCCAGCACCGTCACCGATCCGTCGAACTCGCTTCGCCACAGCTGTTCTCGACCGTCAGCTGCGTCATCGGTGGCCAGACTGCCGACCAGGAAACGGCCCGCAGGATCGCATTTGCCGTCGTTCAGCCGCCGGGCCGCGCCGGCCGGGATCAACTGCTCGCCGAGTTGGCTGCGTGCTCCGCTCCCGTCGATGACGACCAGGCGGTCACCGGCCGCCACCAACAGCTGGCCGTCAGCCGCACTCACCACCGCGCCCACCGTGCCGTCGAACCGGTGGCATCGGGTTGTGGTCAGTCGCTCTCCGTGCCATCGCCCCTCGGAGACCTCGCCGGCGTCGATGTCGACCCACAACACCCGTTCGCGCGGCGCGTCCCACACGGGGCCTTCGGCCAACCGGTGGCGACCGTCGGAGACCGGACGGGCCAGGAACTCGTGCGGCCGGTCAGTGCGATTCACGCGACACCCGATCGCCACTGGAGCCGACCAGGAAGTCCAGGTCGGCACCGGTATCGGCTTGCAGCACGGTGTCGACATACAGCCGTTCCCAGCCCCGCCGGGGCGCCGCGAACGCCGCCACCGCGGCCGCGGCCGGCGTCCGAGCGGCCAGTTCGGGTGCGGGGACGTCGATGTCGATCCGGCGGCCGGCCACGTCGAGCACGATGACGTCGCCGGTGCGCACCAGTCCGAGCGGACCGCCGGCCGCCGCCTCCGGGGCGACGTGCAGCACGACGGTGCCGTAGGCGGTGCCGCTCATCCGGCCGTCGCAGATCCGGACCATGTCCCGGATGCCGAGCTCGAGCAGCTTCTTGGGCAGTGGCATGTTCGCCACCTCCGGCATACCCGGGTAGCCGCGCGGACCGCAACCGCGCAGCACCAGCACCGAGTCGGCGTCGACGTCCAGTTCCGGGTCGTCGATCCTGGCATGGAGGTCCTCGATCGAGTCGAACACCACCGCTCGGCCGCGGTGCTGCAGCAGGTGCGGCGATGCCGCCGCGGGTTTGATCACCGCTCCGTTCGGCGCGAGACTGCCGTACAGCACCGCGATCCCGGCATGCGGCAGAACCGGCTGCGCTCGGACGCGGATCACCTCGGTGTCCCAGATCCGGGCATCGGTGAGATGGTCGACCAACGGCTTCCCGGTGACGGTGAGCGCCGCCGGGTCCAGCAGGTCGCGGACCTCGCGCAGCACCGCCAGCACGCCCCCGGCGCGGTACAGATCCTCCATCAGGAACCGGCCGGCGGGCTGCAGATCGACCAGCAGTGGGACGTCTGCACCCGTGCGGTCGAAATCGTCCTGGGAGAGAGCGACGCCGAGTCGGCCGGCGATCGCCAGCAGGTGGACCACGGCGTTGGTCGACCCGCCGACCGCGGCCAGCGCCACGATCGCGTTGAGAAACGATGCGCGGGTGAAGATCCCGCTGGGTCGGCGATCCTGCTCGACCAACTCGACGGCGAGCCGGCCGGTGTCGTGGGCGGCGGCCAGCAATCGACTGTCGGCCGCCGGTGTGCCGGCCACCCCGGGGATGGTGCTGCCCAACGCCTCGGCCACCACGGCCATTGTCGACGCCGTTCCCATGGTGTTGCAGTGGCCGCGGCTGCGGATCATCGACGATTCCGAGCGGAGGAACTCCTCGCCGGACAGGGTGCCGGCGCGCACTTCCTCGGACAGTCGCCAGACGTCGGTGCCGCAGCCCAGCGCCACCCCGCGGAAGGTGCCGGTCAGCATCGGGCCGCCGGGCAGCACCACGGACGGCAGGTCGACCGATGCGGCTGCCATCAACAGCGCCGGAATCGTCTTGTCGCACCCGCCCAGCAGCACCACCCCGTCGATCGGGTTGGCGCGCAGCATCTCTTCGATCGCCATCGCGGCCATGTTGCGCCACAGCATCGCGGTCGGCCGGACCTGGGTCTCGCCGAGAGAGACCACCGGCAGATTGAGCGGGATGCCGCCCGCCTCGTACACCCCCTGTTTCACGCTCTCGGCGACCTCGTTGAAATGGGCGTTGCAAGGCGTCAGATCGGACGCGGTGTTGGCGATCGCGATGTGTGGCCGGCCGTCGAACGCGTGTGCCGGCAACCCGCGGCGCATCCAGGCGCGGTGAATGTAGGAGTTGCGGTCCGTGCCGGCGTACCACTGCGAGCTGCGGTGCAACGCCATCGGTGCCGGCCGCCTTTCGTCAGGAGTGAGGGTCGAGGTGCTGGGTATCGGGGCGGGTGTCACGGCGGGTCGATGCGGCGGGACCGGAACGGGTGTCTGCGCAGACTATGCGGACCCGGCCGGTCAGGCACCCGGATCACGCTCTGAGATCAGGCGTCGGACCGACGGGCGATGGTGGCGGTGGCTCGCCGGACCGCCAGGCTCGGCCCCTTCGGCAAGGCGTCGTGCAGGAATTGGTAACTGTGCAGCACCACCGACGCGGCCCGCGAGCCCTCGGCCGCCTGGGCCTCCACCCGGGTCAACCAGTCGGAGAGGTCGCCCCAGCCGGGCGCTGCCAGCGAACCGCCCACCTGCTGGACGGACAGCGCAGCGCACAGGTTCGAGAACGCCATTCGGGTCCGCAACGGCCAGCCGCGCAGCGTGCCGACCACGAAGGCGGCGGCGAAGACGTCACCGGCCCCGGTCGCGTCGACGGCGTTGACCGGCAGCGACGGCACCCATTCCTCCTCGCCGGTCGTCGAATCGACGCCGATCGCGCCCTGCCCACCACAGGTGATCACCACCACCGGCACGGCGTCGGCCAACTGCATCAGCGCCGCCCGGGGATCGTCGGTCCGGGTGTAGGCCATTGCCTCGGCGGAGTTGGGCAGGAAGGCATGCAACTGGGTCAACTGCTCGATGGTGTTGGTCGACCACTGTTCGGTGGCGTCCCAACCCACGTCGCCGAAGAGCAACGTGCCGTGCTCCCTGGCCGCCGGGATCCATGCCGGGACGTCCTGGCCGAGATGGACCACACCGGCCGCGGTATGGGGCATCCGCGGGATCAACTGGTCGTCGGTGACCGGTGACGGGTGGCTGTGGGTGATCATCGCGCGGTCCCGCGCCATCGCCAGCGAGACCGTCACCGGTGAGTGCCACTGGCTGATCCGCCGGGACAACGACAGGTCGATGCCCTCCTCCTCCAGCGTGCGGACCAGGAAGTCGCCGTACAGGTCGTCGCCGAAGGACGAGGCCAACGAGGTACGCAGCCCCAACCGGCTGGCCGCGATCGCGAGGTTGGCGATCCCACCCGGGCACGAGCCCATGCCCTCGGCCGGGATCTCGGTGCCGGCCGACGGCAGCGCGGACAGTCCGGTCAGCACGATGTCCAGGTACACGGTGCCCTGCATCACGACGTCGAAATCGAGTGCCGTGTCCGGTTCCATGTCCCGCAGCATGCCACCGCCGGCGCCCCACGTCAGCGGAGATAGCCCGCGGAGATACATTCCCTTTTGCTCGTCGACGACGGAAATCGAGCGGTAGGGCGGTACCGGTGCGGCTGACAATCCTGGGCGGCGGTGGTTTCCGGGTGCCGCTGATCTACCGGGCACTGCGCCGCCGGCCGGAGCTGGGCATCGACGAGGTCGTGTTGCAGGACGATGATCCCGACAGGTTGCGGGTGATCGCCGCGGTGCTGGCCGCGACCGGTGGCGACGGGCCCGGGGTGCAACTGGAAAAATCGCTGACAACAGCTGTCACCGGCGCCGACGTGGTGTTCTCCGCGATCCGGGTCGGCGGATCGGCCGGTCGGGTGCGGGACGAACGCCGGGCATTGGACGCCGGAGTCCTCGGCCAGGAGACAGTCGGCGCCGGCGGCATCCGGTATGCGCTGCGAACCCTGCCGGTTGCCCTCCGGGCCGCCCGGGTGATCGCCGACGTGGCACCGGATTCCTGGTTGATCAATTTCACCAACCCGGCCGGCCTGGTCACCGAGGCGCTCCGCGCGGTCCTGGGCGACCGGGTGATCGGCATCTGCGACTCGCCGATCGGACTGGTCCGCCGGGCCCGGACGGCGGCGGGGATCGCCGGCGGTCCGGTGGCGCGCGATGGTGGCACCGACAACAGCCTCATCGACTACGTCGGCATCAACCATCTCGGGTGGTTGCGATCCCTGGAGGCCGGCGGTGTCGACCGGCTGCCCGGACTGCTGGCGGACGACACGGCGCTGGCCGGCTTCGAGGAGGGCCGGCTGTTCGGCGGACCACTGCTCCGGGCGTTGGGCTGCCTGCCCAACGAATATGCGTACTTCTACTACGCGGCGGTCGATCTGGTGCGCGAGCTCATCGGATCGAGGACCCGCGGCGAGGTGGTGGCCGACGACCAGGCGGCGTTCTACGCCGCGGCGCTGGACTCCCCCGGGGCTGCGGCCGACCTGTGGGACCGGACCCGGCGCCGGCGGGAGGAGACCTACCTCGCGGAGACCCGGGATCACGGCGAACAGCGGGACGAGGCCGACCTGTCCGGCGGCGGGTACGAGGAGGTCGCCCTCGACCTGATCGGTGCGCTGTGCTGCGGGCGGGCGGCCACCCTGATCGTGAACGTCCCGAACGGCTCCACTGTCCCGCAGCTGCCGGCAGACCTGGTGTTGGAGGTGCCGTGCGTGATCGACCGCAGCGGAGCGCGTCCACTACCGGTGGCGCCGCTGGATCTGCACCAGCTCGGACTGATCGCGGCGGTCCGAGCCAGCGAGCGTGCGGTGATCTCGGCGGTCACCCGGCGATCGCGGGCGGAAGCCTTGCGCGCCTTCGCGATTCATCCGCTGATCGGCTCGCCGGTAATCGCCGGGACGTTGCTGGACGACCTGCTGATCGACGAACCGAGCCTGCAGGCGCTGCTGCGCTGACGGTTCAACGGGCCCGGCCGGCAAGTGCCACCAGCAGCGGGATCTGGGTCGCGCGCTCGGCGGCGAACTGCTCGTCGGCCGAGTTGTCGTGAGCGGCGGCGAGCAACGCCTTGATCCCCCTGACGGCTGCAGCCGGCGACTCCACCAGTGCAGCAGCGAGATCGGCGACCGCGGCGTCGAGTTCGGCGAGCGGCACACTGACCAGCGCGATCCCGATCCGGACGGCCTCCTCGGCGCTGACATGCCTGCCGGTGGCACAGATCTCGAGCGCCCGTTGATAACCCACCGATCTGACCAGCCGACCGGTACCGCCGAGGTCGGGCACCAAACCGTAACTGACCTCCGCCATCCGGAACTGCGCGTCGTCGGCCACCACGATCAGGTCGCAGGCCAGCGCCAACTGGAATCCGGCTCCGACGGCGTGGCCGGCCACGGCGGCGATGGAGATGTACCGCGGATCGGCCAGCCAACTGAACCCCTGTTGGAAGCCGGCGATCATCTCGTCGGCGACGGTCAGTGGCGCGGCGGCGATCGTCGCCAGCATCGAATCGGGTGACGGTGCGAACGCGGCGCGGTCCAGGCCCGCGGAGAACGACGGACCCTCGCCGCAGACGATCACGACCCGGATGTCCTCCGGCAGCGCAGAACCGATGTGCGCCAGCGCTTCCCACGTCTCGGGCGTCTGGGCGTTGCGGGACTCGGGCCGATCCAACGAGACCATTGCCACCGGGCCGTCGACCTCGAGCACCACCCGGCCGCGCCGGAGCAGAGCCTGATCGACCCGGTCGGAGCGCGGGAGCGTCGGGTCCGGCGTCACTTCTTCTTGGTTCGGGTGGCGCCCCCGCGTCCGCGCAACGGCACCTCGGCGTCCAGCAGCAGCCGGTGCACGAACCCGTAGGAACGGCCGGTGCCCTCGGCCAGGGCACGGATGCTCTGGCCCTTCTCGTACTTCTTTCGCAGGTCGGCCGCGAGTTTGTCGCGAGCGGCACCGGTGATCCGGGCGCCCTTCTTGATGGTTGCCGATCGCGTCGCCTTCGCAGCGGGCTTGGTATCTGTGGCCACGGCGCCACCCCTTAGTCGGATGTCTCGTCACATCGGCGGTTTGTGAGGTCTTGCTCCCATGATCGAACAGAACCGCCGGGTCCGCCACCGCTGGCGGGCAATCCGGCCACCCCCGGGGATCCGGGTGGCGATCAGGCCAGCTCGACCAGATCGAGGTAGTCGGCGGACCAATGGTCCTCAGTGCCGTCGGGCAGCAGGATCACCCGTTCCGGATGCAGCGCGGTGACGGCGCCAGGATCGTGGGTGACCAGGACGACGGCGCCCGCATAGCGCCGCAACGCGTCCAGCACCTGCTCCCGGCTGGCCGGGTCGAGGTTGTTGGTCGGCTCGTCGAGCAACAGCACGTTCGCTGCCGACGAAACCAGGCCGGCGAGGGCAAGCCTGGTCTTCTCGCCGCCGGACAGTGTGCCGGCCGGCTGTTCGAGCTGCTCGCCGGAGAACATGAACGATCCGAGAAGGTTCCGCAGCTCCTGCGCGCCGGCATCCGGGGCGGCGCTGCGGGTGTTCTCCCACACCGTTCGCTCGGGATCGATGGTCTCGTGCTCCTGCGCGTAGTAGCCCAGTCGCAGGCCGTGCCCGGCCAGAACCTCACCGGTGTCGGGCTTCTCCGATCCGCCGAGCAGCTTGAGCAGGGTGGTCTTGCCGGCGCCGTTCAGCCCGAGTACCACCACCCGGCTCCCCCTGTCGATGGCCAGGTCGACCCCGGTGAAGATCTCCAGCGAACCGTAGGACTTGGACAGGTTGCTCGCGGTGAGCGGGGTGCGCCCACACGGAGCGGGCTGCGGGAAGCGGATCTTCGCGACCCGGTCGGCCACCCGGACGTCGTCGAGCCCGGCGATCAGCTTCTCCGCGCGACGCACCATCTGATGGGCGGCCGCTGCTTTCGTGGCCTTGGCTCCGAGCTTGGCCGCCTGGGTCATCAGCACCGACGCCTTCTTCTCGGCGTTGGCCCGTTCCCGCCGACGGCGTTGCTCATCGGTGGACCTGGCCTCCAGGTAGCGCTGCCAGGTCATGTTGTACACGTCCAGCTCACCGCGGACCGCGTCCAGGAACCAGACCTTGTTCACCACTGCGGCCAGCAGGTCAACGTCGTGGGAGATGATCACCACGCCGCCGTTGAAGTGCTTGAGGTAATCCCGCAGCCAGACGATCGAGTCGGCATCCAGATGGTTGGTCGGCTCGTCCAGCAGCAGCATCATGCCGGTCGACGAACCGTCCTCGGCGCGGGCGCCGAACAGGATCCGGGCCAGCTCCACCCGCCGACGCTGGCCACCGGACAGGGTGTTCATCGTCTGGGCAAGGACCCGGTCCGGCAATCCGAGGTTGGAACAGATCCGGGCGGCCTCGGATTCGGCGGCGTACCCGCCGAGGCCGGAGAACTGCTCCTCGATCCGCCCATAGCGCTCGGTGGCCGATTCCAGTTCCCTGGTATCGGTGAGCTCGGACATCTGGATCTGGACCTTCTCCAGCTGCGCGACCAGCACGTCGAGGCCGCGCGCGGAGAGCACCCGGTCCTTGGCGGTGACGTCCATGTCGCCCTCGCGGGGGTCCTGCGGGAGATAGCCGATCGGCAGCGTCCTGGTCACCGAGCCGCCGTGCGGCTGTCCTTCACCGGCCAGCACCCGCAGCGTGGTCGTCTTCCCGGCGCCGTTCCGGCCGACCAGGCCGACCCGGTCGCCGTGGTGCAGGCGCAGCGAGGTGTCGGCCAGCAGGATCCTCGTCCCGGCCCGGAGTTCCAGACCGGTAGCAGTGATCACGTGGCGTTATCCTACCCGGCCGGGCCCATGGCCCCGGCCGTGCGCGGCCTGAGGCAGAAAGATCACCCGCCCGCTGTCGCCCGGACTGTGCCCGGTCGGCGGCGATCAGGCCGACAGCAGACGCGGCCGGGTCAGTTGCCGGGCAGCTGCCCGCAGAGCCTCCAGAACTGACGTTCGCTCGTCCTGGGAACCGGTGGGGTGCACGATCGACACCCCGAGCCCGAACGACGGCTCGCCCGATCCCCGCCCAGGAACAAGTACGGCCAACCCGAGCACGGTGGAGTGGACTTCCCCTTCGTCCACCGCATAGCCCTGCTCCCGGGTGCGCTCCAGCTTGATCTGCAGCTGCGCCAGCGTGGTGGTGGTGCGATCGGTGAAACCCACCAGTTCGCGCGGGTCCCAATACAGCTCGGCCACCCGCTCCGGGCTCAGTTCGGACAGCAGCGCGGTCCCGACCGCGGTCGCGGACGCCGGGTAGCGATCGCCGACGCTGGCCGATAGCGGAAAACGCTCCCGACCCTCGTGGACCGCCAGGTACAACACCCGGGCACCGTCCAACATGGCGATCTGCACCAGTTGCCGGCGCAGCACCTCCGAGTCCTCGCAGGCGCGGTAGAACTCCCGGATCTGGTCGAACCCGGACAGGAATGCCCCACCCAGCTCCACGGTTCGCCGGCCCAGCAGATAGCCGGCCCCGGTCCGCCGAACCAGGCCACCCTCCTCCAGCGCCACGCAGAGGTTGGACACCGACGACTTGGCCAGGCCGAGTTCGCGGGCGATCTCGGTGAGCGTGCGGGTCTGGCCCCGCGCGCCGGCCAGCAGATCAAGGATGCGGATGGCCCGGGTGACGGCCGGGGTGTTACCCGGGCTGCGCTCGGGTTCTGTGCTGGTCACTGGTCGTCCTTTGCGCCGCGGTGGTCGTGTTGGTTTGCTGACTGGCTGGATTCCGCTGTTTCGGGTTCCGGGTGGATCAGTAGAACTCGACTGTATCGACCCGATTGATCAGTTCCGCGCCGTCCAGGAACCTTGTTGCGTTGCGGGCGAAAAGCTGCGCGATGAGCCGATCCTCGGCCGAGTTCAGGGCCGCCGTGTGCGGACTGACCAGGACATTCGGATCCCGCCAGAGCGGACTGGTCGGATCCAACGGCTCGGCCGCGAAGACGTCAAGGGCGGCGAATCCGACACGACCGTCAGCGAGGGCCTCGATCATGGCCTGCTCGTCGATGACGGTGCCGCGACCGATGCTGACCACGGTCACCCCGGGTTTGACCTTGGCGAAGACATCGGAGCCGACCAACCCCTCGGTGGCCGCCGTGCCCGGCAGACTGACCACGATGCCGTCGACGCCGGACACCACGTCGGCCAGGTCGTCCGGGTGCACGAGCTCGTCCACATCCGGCACCGACCTGCTCGATCGGCTCGTGCCGATGACGGTCGCGCCCAACGCCTTCAGCTTCGCTGCGGTGGCCCGGCCGATGCTGCCCAGACCGACGAGCAGGATGCGTTGCTGGCTGATCAGTCCCATCGCCCAGCGCCCGGACCACTCGATGTCCTGCTGCTGCCGGAGCAGTCGCGGAAGGGTCTTGGCGCCTGCCATCAGCCCGAAGACGGCATATTCGGCCAGCGGCTCGGAATGGACGCCGGCCGAGGTGCTGAACGCCACCCTGGCCAGGTCGGCTTCGGTGAGTCCGGCAGCCTTGACCTGCGCGCCGCCGCCGGCCGGCATGGTGTGCACCCAGCGCAGGCCGGGGTTGGCCGCGACCGTGCGCGCCAGCAGGGCCGGCTTCTCGTCCGGTACGCCGTAGAGCACCTCGGCCGAATCGACCAGCGCGTCGAAGGCGGATTGTTCCGCCGCTGTCCGGGTGAATGTCGGGTCGCCGGAGTGATCGCCCGGAAAGCGCTGTGGCGGCAGCAGATTCTGGTCACGAACGAAGTCGATGCGCGGCTCTGCGCGCACGATCTCGGCGATGAGGTCTTCGGTGATGGGAGTGGAGGCCACCACACGGAGGCGTCCGGTAGATGAGGTCACGGCGTTGTCCTTCCAGGAACTGTAGGACCCTCACTCTACGACACGTTCAGCGTGCTGAACAGAGTACGGCTGGCACTTCCTTCAGATAGCTCCGTGCTAGGTCGCCCAGCGCGCTCACCCGCCTCGTGTTTCCGCAGTTCAACGCGCTCCTGAATGCACCTTTCAGGCGCGTGAGGAAGCCTGCGACATCCGGTGACCATGATGACCTGGCTCACATCACCTGTTCAGCTTATTGAACGTTGTTCAGATCACAGCTATGTTTCTCCTACACCGCGGGAACACTCCCGCCTTCACCTACTTCGCAGTCATCGTCGATTGCCACTTGCGAACGTGGTTCGATCGACGTGATTGGGAAGCTGTCCCCTAGGAGCGGACCCATGGCTGAGCACGCCCCCCCTTCTCCTGCCGCAGTTCGCGGCAGCGAGGACCCCGAGTACGCGGCGAACCTCAAGCGGGCCACCCTGGCCGCATCGGTCGGAAGTGCGTTGGAGTACTACGACTTCGCGCTGTACTCGCTGGCTTCGGCACTGATCTTCGGGAAGATCTTCTTCCCGGGACTGGGCGACGCGGCCGGCACGGTCGCCAGCCTCGGCACCCTTGCCATCGGCTTCCTGGCGCGGCCGATCGGTGGACTGTTCTTCGGCACCCTGGGCGACAAGCTCGGCCGTAAATGGGTTCTGATGATCACCATCGCCCTGATGGGTGGGTCCAGCTTCCTGATCGGCGTCCTGCCGACAGCCGACCAGATCGGTGTCTGGGCCCCGTTGCTGCTGGTTTTCCTGCGGATCTGCCAGGGTTTCGGCGCCGGCGCCGAACAGGCCGGTGCGACGGTGCTGATGGCCGAGTACTCCCCCACCCGGCGACGCGGCTTCTTCTCCGCCCTGCCGTTCGTCGGCATCATGCTCGGCACCCTGCTGGCCTCCCTGGTCTTCGTCGGACTCGGTCAAGTTCCGGAAGAGGCCCTGCTCGGCTGGGTGTGGCGGATCCCGTTCCTGGCGTCCATCCTGTTGATCGGCGTGGCGGTGCTCATCCGCCTGCGGCTGCAGGAGAGCCCCACGTTCGTCAAGCTGGAGAAGCAGGACCAGGTCGCCGAGCACCCGCTGGGCGACGTGTTCCGGAGCTCCGCACCCAGCCTGCTGCGCGGCATCGGCCTGCGGATGGCCGAGAACGGTGGTTCGTACATCTACCAGACGCTGGCAATCACCTATGTCAGCAAGCTCGGCGTGCAGACCTCGATCGGCCCGCTGGCCGTAGCGATCGGCGCCGTTCTCGGCTTCTTCACCATCCCGCTGGCCGGTGCACTGTCCGACAAGTACGGCCGAATGAAGGTCTACCGGGTCGGTGCGATCGTCCAACTCCTGTTGGCCCTTGCCGCATGGCCGCTGCTGTCGCTCGGCAACGCCTTCATCACCGTCGTCGTCATCGCGATCTCCTACGGCATCGGCGTCAACATCATGCTCGGCGCCCAGTGCGCCGCCCTGCCGGAGCTGTTCGGCTCGCGGCACCGGTACATCGGGGTGGCCATCGCCCGTGAGTTCAGCGCCATCGTCGCCGGTGGAATCGCACCCTTCGTCGGCGCACTCCTGCTCGGCTGGTTCAGCAACTCGTGGATTCCGCTGGCCATCTACGTGATCTTCCTGACCCTGATCACGCTCTACACCACGTTTGTCACTCCCGACACCCGGGGCCGTGACCTGACCCTGCTGTCCGATGCGGTCGACGACACCGAGCAGCAGATCACCGCAAGGCCGGAGCCGATGGCCGGGTCCTACAAGACCTCCGAACTCCACGCACCGGTCGGCAACTGACCCCGGTCTGCCCCGCCCGTCAGATTCATCTCACTGGAGTTCTTCTCACTCGCCGACTTCTCACCCGCCGACTTCTCACACTGGGAGCACCGCTGTGCGTATCGCCCGCATCGTCACCGAATCCGGACCCCGGTCAGTGGTCCAGCAGCAGGATCGGTGGGCCGAGATCATCGACCCGTTCGCCGAGACCCTGGTCTACACCGGAGTCACCCACCCGGTCGCGACGGCACATCTGCTGGCCCCGGTCGAACCACTGGTGGTATTGGGAATGGCGCACAACGGTGCTCCCGGAGACCGGGACATCCCCCGGCAGGCGTTCATCAAATCGCCCCGAACAGTGATCGGACCCGGCGAGACCATCACGGTGGACGACGATCTCGGCCAGGTGAACATCGAAGGCGAGCTGACCGTGGTGATCCGCCGAACAAGCCGGCACCTCACGGCCGAGCAGGTCCCGGCCGCCATCCTCGGCTACACCATCGGCAACGATGTGACCGCTGTCGACCAAATCGGTCTCGACGAGAAGATGACCCAGTCCAAGAACGGCGACGGCTTCACCCCGATCGGGCCGTGGATCGAAACCGAGCTGGACTCCGGCACGGTACCGATGTCCGTGTCGGTGAACGGAGACGTTGTTGCCGAGGCCAACACCAATCAACTGGCGTGGAACATCACCGAGCAGCTGGTCTATCTCACCAGCTACCTCACCCTCGGTCCCGGCGACATCGTGCTCACCGGGGCGCCCGGGACCTTCACCCCGGTCAAACCCGGTGATACCGCGCAGATCTGGCTCGGCGGAATCGGCACCCTGACGAACCCCGTCCGCAGTCGATGAGCGACACCGGATCGACCACCTCCCAGACCACCTGGCAGACACAAGGAGCACCACCGATGTCAGCGCTGTTCGACCTGTCCGGGCGCACCGCGCTGATCACCGGTTCGAGCCGGGGTATCGGCCTGGCCATCGCCGCCGGCCTGGCCAGGGCCGGGGCGCGGATCGTCCTCAACGGGGTCAATCATGCCCGGCTCGAACAGACCCGATCCTTGTTGGCCGAGCGGTTCGGCGAGAAATTGGTTTTCGCAGAGGCTTTCGACGTCACCGATCAGGATCGGGTGCGCGAGGGTGTCGATGCCATCGAGTCCGGTGTCGGCCCGATCGATATCCTGGTCAACAACGCCGGTCTGCAACATCGGCAGCCGCTGCTCGAGGTGAGCCTGGAGGACTGGAACCGGGTCATCACCACCGATCTCACCAGCGCCTTCCTGGTCGGCCGCGAGGTCGCCCGTCACCAACTCGCCCGTGGTTCCGGCAAGATCATCAACATCTGTTCCGTGCAAACCGATCTCGCCCGGCCGTCCATTGCGCCCTACACCGCGGCAAAGGGCGGACTGCGCAACCTGACCCGGGCGATGACGGCGGAATGGGCCGCGGGCGGCCTGCAGGTCAACGGCGTCGCCCCGGGATACATCCACACCGAGATGACCCAGGCGCTGGTCGACGACCAGGCCTTCAACAGCTGGATTCTCGGCCGCACGCCGGCCGCGCGTTGGGGCACCGTCGAAGATCTCGTCGGCCCGGCGGTGTTCTTCGCCTCACCGGCCTCCGACTACGTCAACGGCCAGGTGCTCTTCATTGACGGCGGGATGACAGCGGTCGTCTGAATCACCCGGAATCTCTTGGCTTTCAGCATCTCTCACACTAGAAACGAAGGTAGAAATCTGTGACCACCACCGAGGAGATCTCCGAGCTCACCACCGCCCATCTTCCCGACGATTGGTCCGACCTGGATCGTCGCTCGGTGGACACGGCGCGGGTCTTGGCGGCGGATGCGGTGCAGAAGGTCGGGAATGGGCATCCGGGGACGGCGATGTCGTTGGCGCCGTTGGCGTACAGCCTGTTCCAGAAGGTGATGCGGCAGGATCCGGCGGATCCGACGTGGGTGGGTCGGGACCGGTTCGTGTTGTCCTGTGGGCATTCGTCGTTGACCTTGTATATCCAGCTGTACCTGGCCGGGTTCGGGTTGGAACTCAAGGATCTTCAGGCGCTGCGGACGTGGGGGTCGCTGACCCCGGGGCATCCGGAGTTCCATCACACCAAGGGTGTGGAGATGACGACCGGGCCGTTGGGTCAGGGCCTGGCGTCCGCGGTGGGGATGGCGATGGCGTCCCGCCGGGAACGTGGCCTGTTCGACCCGGACGCGGCGCCCGGACAGTCCCCGTTCGATCACTTCATCTATGTGGTGGCCTCGGACGGCGACATCGAGGAGGGCATCACCAGCGAGGCGTCGTCGATCGCGGGTCGGCAGGAGCTGGGCAATCTGATCGTGTTCTACGACCACAACGAGATCTCGATCGAGGACGACACGAACATCGCGTTGTCCGAGGACGTCGCGGCCCGGTACGAGGCGTACGGCTGGCACGTGCAGAAGGTCGAGGGTGGGGAGAACGTCACCGGGATCCTGGCGGCGATCGAGGCGGCCAAGGCGGTCACCGACAGGCCGTCGTTCATCCAGCTGCGGACGATCATCGCCTACCCGGCGCCGACGAAGATGAACACCGGCGCCGCGCACGGCTCGGCGTTGGGTGCCGAGGAGATCGGCAAGCTGAAGTCGGTGTTGGGGTTCAACCCGGATGAGACCTTCGAGGTCGACGACGTGGTGATCAAGCACACCCGGCTGGCGTTGGACCGCGGGATCACCGCGAAAGCCCAGTGGCAGAAGTCGTTCGATGCGTGGGCGGCGGCGAACCCGGAGCAGAAGGCGTTGTTCGACCGGTTGCAGGCCCGTGAACTGCCCGATGGCTGGACCGACGCGTTGCCGTCCTGGCCGGTCGATCCGAAGGGGGTGTCGACCCGGGCGGCGTCCGGGGCGGTGCTGAACGCGCTGGCCGACGTGCTACCGGAGTTGTGGGGCGGGTCGGCCGACCTGGCCGAGTCGAACAACACCACGATGAAGGGCGCCGATTCGTTCGGCCCGGCCGCGGCGAAGACCAGGCATTGGAACGCCACCCCGTACGGGAGGACCCTGCATTTCGGGATCCGGGAACACGCGATGGGCGCGATCCTGTCCGGGATCGTGCTGCACGGCCCGACCCGCGCCTACGGCGGCACGTTCCTGCAGTTCAGCGATTACATGCGCGGCGCGGTCCGGTTGGCCGCGGTGATGGGCGCCCCGGCGATCTACGTGTGGACCCACGACTCCATCGGTCTGGGTGAGGACGGCCCGACCCACCAGCCGGTCGAGCACCTGGCCGCGCTGCGGGCCATTCCCGGGTTGGCGATCGTCCGGCCGGCGGACGGCAACGAGACGGCCTATGCCTGGCAGGCCACCCTGGACAAGCAGTCCGACTTCGCCTCCGGCCCGGTCGGTCTGGCGTTGACCCGGCAGAACGTGCCGACGCTGGAGGGCACGTCCGCCGAGGGTGTGGCGCGCGGCGGCTACGTCCTCGCCGACGCCGATGGTGACCTGCAGGTCATCATCATGGCCACCGGTTCGGAGGTGCAACTCGCCGTCAAGGCCCGGGACGTGCTGCAGTCCGAGGGCATCGGCACCCGGGTGGTGTCCGTGCCGTGCCTGGACTGGTTCGAGGTGCAGGACGCCGCCTACATCGAGTCCGTGTTACCGGCGGCGGTCACCGCGCGGGTGTCGGTCGAGGCCGGCGTCGCGCAGCCCTGGTGGCGGTGGCTCGGCTCGGCCGGCAAACCGGTGTCGCTGGAGCACTACGGCGCCTCGGCCGACGCGGCCACCCTGTTCCGCGAATTCGGTTTCACCCCCGAGGCCACGGTCGAAGCGGCCAAGGCCTCGTTGGCCGCGGCCGGCAAGCCCGCGAGCATCAGCACCGCGCCGAACACCGCGCACATGGAACACGTCGGCAGCGACACCGGCACGGCGACCGAATCCGGCACGCAGAACGACTGACGCACCACCCAGAGCGACGGGCGATGAACCCGTCCCCACCGGGCAAGCCCGCACAGAGCCTGCCCCACGAATCAAGGAAGTCACATCATGACCACACCGCAGAGCACGAACAATCCCCTTGCCGACCTCTCCGCCGCCGGGGTTTCCCTGTGGCTGGATGACTTGTCCCGGCAGCGGTTGCAGTCCGGGAACCTGAAGGACCTGATCGCCGACTCGCACATCGTCGGGGTCACCACGAACCCGTCGATCTTCCAGGCCGCGCTCAAGGACGGCGCGTCCTACCAGCAGCAGATCGGTGAACTCGCCGCCCGGGGCGCCGACGTCGACGACACCGTCCGGGAAGTCACCACCGACGACGTCCGCGACGCGTGTGACCTGTTCACCGCGACCTTCGAAGCGTCCGGGCATGCCGATGGTCGGGTATCGATCGAGGTCGACCCCCGGTTGGCGCACGACACCGCCGCGACCATCGCGCAGGCCCAGGAACTGTCCAAGATCGTGGACCGACCCAACCTGCTGATCAAAATCCCCGCCACCCTCGCCGGGTTACCGGCGATCACCGCGGTGATCGCCGAGGGGATCAGCGTGAACGTCACCCTGATCTTCTCCCTGGACCGGTACAAGGCGGTGATGGACGCCTACCTCACCGGCCTGGAACAAGCCAAGGAAGGCGGCCACGACATCTCCCAGATCCACTCCGTCGCCTCGTTCTTCGTCTCCCGCGTCGACAGCGAGATCGACAAAAGGCTCAAGGCCATCGGCTCCCCCGAAGCCGCCGCCCTCGAGGGTGAGGCGGCGATCGCGAACGCCCGACTGGCCTACCAGGCCTACGAGCAAACCTTCACCGGTCCCCGGTGGGACGCGCTCAAGGCCGCCGGCGCGAACGCGCAACGCCCGCTGTGGGCCTCCACCGGCGTCAAGGACCCGAAATACGACGACACCCGGTACGTCGTGGAACTGGTCGCCCCGAACACGGTGAACACCGCCCCGGAGAAAACCATCGACGCCGTCCGCGACCACGGCGTGATCCGCGGGAACACCATCGACGGCACCTACGCCCAAGCCTCCGCCGTGTTCTCCGGACTCGAAGCCCTCGGCATCGACCTCGACGACGTGTTCGAGGTCCTGGAAACCGAAGGCGTCCAGAAATTCGAACAAGCCTGGAACGAACTCCTCGAATCAGTCAGCACCGAACTGGCCGGGCGATGACCGGCAACGTCGTTGACGCCACTGCGGAGCAGCAACCGGTGCTTGTCCTGATGGGCGTGTCGGGGTGCGGAAAGTCCACCGTCGCAGCCGTTCTCGCCGGACAACTCGGCTGGGACCTGGAGGAGGGCGACGATCTACATCCCGCTGGCAACGTGTCGAAGATGGCCGCCGGCACACCCTTGACCGATGAGGACCGTTGGCCCTGGCTCGATCTCGTCGCGGGGTGGATCCACAACCACACCGTCGCCGGAATTCCCGGCATCGTCACCTGCTCGGCGCTGAAGAAGGTCTACCGCGATCGGCTGCGTGGTGACAACGTGGTCTTCGTGCACCTCGCCGGTTCGAAAGAGCAGATCGGACAGCGGTTGGCCGCGCGAACCGATCACTTCATGCCGGTTGCGCTGCTGGATTCGCAGGTCGCGACCCTGGAGTCGCTTGGTCCTGACGAGAACTCGCTGGTCGTCGATTTCGGTCGTAAGCCCGCAGATGTCGCCGCCGAGATCATCGCGTCACTGAGCCTGCTTCCCGAATCCGGATCCAGCGTGCTCGGGTCCGACCACCCGGGCCGGTCGTCGGCGCCGCCGCTTGCCGACCTGTGGACCGGGGACGCACAGCACCACCAGCCCGCATGAGGGCTCTCAAGGTGCATGGTGCCGGTGACCTCCGGCTCGACGATCTCCCCCTGCCCTCGCCGTCCCCCGGGCAGATATTGGTGCAGGCCACTCATGGCGGGATCTGCGGCTCGGACCTGCATTACTACCGGCACGGTGCGGTCGGTGCGTTCACCTTGCGCGAGCCGCTCGTTCTCGGGCACGAGGTCGTCGGTCTGATCGCCGATGACCCGTCCGGGGCATCCGCGGTCGGCACTCCTGTCGCAATTCACCCGGCCAGCCCCTGCGGCACCTGTCCGGAATGCGCCGCCGGCGTGCGGAATGTGTGCCGCAACGCGCGCTACCTCGGATCGGCGGCCAGCGACCCGCACACCCAGGGCGGGTTCGCCGAGTTCATCCTGGTCCGACCCGACCAGGTCCGTCCGCTACCCGACTCGCTGCCGCTCTCCCGCGCCGTGCTCGCCGAACCCTTGGCGGTGGCCCTCCACGCTCTGGGACGGGCCGGCGGTGTCAACGGCGCAAGGGTTCTCGTCGGCGGTTCCGGCCCGATCGGACTGCTGGTGGCCGGCGCCGCGAAGGCCACCGGTGCCGCAGAGGTGTGGACCACCGACCTGCTGTCGCACCCGTTGTCGATCGCCGGGCAACTCGGCGTCGACCGAACGGTGCGGATCGGCGACGAACCACTCCCCGACCAGTACTTCGACGTGGCCATCGAGGCATCGGGTGCATCCGGCGCGGTCGGGGCGACTCTGGCAGCCGTGCGGCGGCGCGGGGTGATGGTGCAGTTGGGAATGTTCCCGCCCGGCCCGCGACCCACCGAACTGTCGGCCATGGTGGCCAAGGAGATCGACTACCGCGGAGCGTTCCGGTTCGACACCGAATTCGACGATGCGATTGCCCTGCTCGCCGCATCGGCGGCCTTTGATCCCGTCATCACCCACACGTTCCGACTTTCGGATGCCGTCACCGCCATGGACGTTGCTGCCGATGCGGCGATCTCCGGCAAGGTGGTCCTGGAGCTGGACGCCGGCTGAGGTCTCACGCACAGATCAACTCTGCGGCAGTCGATGTCGCGGTCAACTCCAACTTCGAGCAAATAGCGCAACATGGAGGTTTTCGCAATGGGTGACACTGCACCAAAGGCCGATATCGGCGTGACCGGTCTTGCTGTGATGGGGTCGAATCTGGCCCGTAATTTCGCCCGTAACGGGTTCGTGACGGCGGTGCACAACCGGACGCAGGCGAAGACGACGGCGTTGATCGATGAACATGGCTGGTGACGGCACGTTTGTGCCGTCGGAGTCGTCGGCGGATTTCGTGGCGTCGTTGGCGGTGCCGCGGAAGATCCTGATCATGGTGAAGGCCGGTGGGCCGACGGACGCGGTGATCGACGAGTTGGCGGAGTTGGTGGAGCCGGGCGACATCATCATCGATGGTGGGAACGCGAAGTTCGAGGACACCCGGCGGCGGCAGGCGGCGTTGCAGGACAAGGGCATCCACTTCGTCGGGTGCGGGGTGTCCGGTGGTGAGGAAGGCGCGTTGAACGGGCCGTCGATCATGCCGGGTGGTTCGGCGAAGTCGTATGAGTCGTTGGGGCCGATCCTGGAGAAGATCTCCGCGCATGTCGACGGGGCGCCGTGTTGCACGCACATCGGCACCGACGGTGCCGGGCATTTCGTGAAGATGGTGCACAACGGCATCGAGTACGCCGACATGCAGTTGATCGCGGAGGCCTATGACCTGTTGCGCCGGGGGGCGGGGTTGTCGCCGGCGGAGATCGGGGAGATCTTCGGGGAGTGGAACAAGGGGGATCTGGATTCGTTCCTGATCGAGATCACCGCGCAGGTGCTGGCCCAGGTGGACGCGAGCGACGGGTGGGCCGTTGATCGATGTGATCCTGGACGCGGCGGGGATGAAGGGCACCGGGACCTGGACGGTGCAGACCGCGTTGGATCTGGGGATCCCGGTGTCCGGGATCGCGGAGGCGGTGTTCGCCCGCGGGTTGTCGTCCTCGACCGTGCAGCGGGCGGCGGCGGCCGGGAAACTCCCGGGTCCGAACGGGGCCTGGGAGGTGAAGGACCAGGCGGGGTTCATCGAGGACGTGCGGATCGCGTTGTACGCGTCGAAGATCGTGGCGTATGCGCAGGGGTTGGACGAGATCTTCGCGGGTGCGGCGGAGTACGGGTGGGACATCAACGTGGGTGCGGTGGCCCGGATCTGGCGGGGTGGCTGCATCATCCGGGCGAAGTTCCTGAACCGGATCACCGAGGCCTATGACGTGTCCAGTGGGGTGGAGATCCCGGCGTCACTGTTGTTGGCGCCGTATTTCACCGACGCGATCACCACCGCGCAGGATTCCTGGCGGCGGGTCGTCGCCGGGGCGGCGCAGTCCGGGATCCCGACCCCGGGGTTCGCGGCGGCGTTGTCCTATTACGACGGGTTGCGTTCCGAGCGGCTGCCCGCGGCGTTGATCCAGGGGCAGCGGGACTTCTTCGGCGCCCACACCTACAAGCGGATCGACAAGGACGGCACCTTCCACACCCTGTGGTCCGGCGACCGCACCGAAATCCCAACCGCCTGAACCGGCACCGAATGCGAAAAGGGGCTCGGTGGCTGATCTGCCGAGCTCCTGCGGCGGTAGGCTCGGCCCGCCGTGGAAACCCGCCGACAGCCAGCCGCACGGAGGAATCTCGCCTCTGCGCTCGATGACGCTCGGGTAGCGGCCTTCGTCGGGCGCGAGCAGGAACTGGCGGCGTTCGAGTCGGCGCTGACCGGTGCCGGAACGCAACGGGTGCTGTTCGTCCACGGTCCGGGTGGGATCGGCAAGACCACCCTGTTGCATCGGCTGCGGATCATCGCCGAACGTGCCGAATGCCCGGTCGTGCACCTCGACGCCCGCGATATCGACTGCAGCCCGGAGAGTTTCCTGGCGGCGTTCGCCGATGGCAGGCGCGCGGCAGTCGTCGGTCAGACGGACCCGGCTGATGCCGGCGATCCAGCCCTCGTGTTGCTGTTGGACGGCTACGACCGGTTGAAAACGCTGGACCACTGGCTTCGCACCGCGTTTCTGCCGTCACTCCGGTCGGACTCGGTGGTCGTGCTGGTCGGCCGGGAGCCACCCGGGGCGGCGTGGCGGACCGACCCAGGCTGGCGGGCAGTGGCGACCGTGTGCCGACTCGACCCGTTGACCGACGAGGAGAGTCTGGACCTGCTGGCCCGCTGCGCGGTTCCTGACGATGGCCGACCGCGACTGACCCGACTCGGTGGCGGCCATCCGATGACGCTGGCACTGCTGGCCGATTCGGCGTCCACCGCGCAGCTTCCCGACGACCTGACGGACGCCCCCGACCTGGTGGCGGCCCTGGCCACCCATCTGGTGGGCGAGGCACCCAGCGAGGCGCATGCGCAAGCACTCGCCCTCTGTTCCGTCTCCTGGCTCACCGGTGAGGATCTGCTCGGGATGGCGATCGGAGCGCAGGCCGCGCAGGTGTGGCCGTGGCTGGAGAGCCGGCCGTTCATCACCCGCGGGGCCGATGGTCTGTATCCGCACGACCTGGTCCGCGAGGTGTTGGAGGCGGACCTGCGCCGACGGTCCCCGCAGCGTTACCGCGAGGTTGTCGGCATCGTGCACCGGCACGCCATCGAGTCGTTGCGCAGCAACGACTCCGCGACCCGCGTGCTCGGCGCCCACCAGAAGCTGTACCTGCACCGCCGCGGACCGCTCTACGGGTCGTTCTGGGCGCTGCGCGAGCGCGGTGCGGCTGCGGTGCTCGCCGGGCGGCCGGAGGACCATCCGGAGACGATTGAGCTGATCCGGCGCCACGAGGGCGCGGCCAGCGCGGCCATCGCCGCGCGCTGGCTGGAGGCCCAACCCGAGGGCCTTTTCGTCGTCCGGTCGCCGAACGGCATCGCGGGCTACTTCCTGCAAGTGCTCTATCCGGCCGATCCGGCCCTGGTCGATGCCGATCCGGTACTGGACGCAGCAGTCGGGGTGGCCAACGGCTCGTCGCCGGCCCGGCCAGGTGAGCAGATCAGCATCGGGCGGTTCCTGGGCGGCCGTACTGCGCTTCATCAACGCGACGCCTACGCCGTCCTGGCGAGCTGCGTCGGGTCGACGATCACCTGGGTCCGGCGGCCGCTGGCCTGGTCGTTCGTCACCTCGATCGACGACGAATTCTGGGTACCGAACTTCTCCTACCTGGGCCTGAACCCTTACCGCACGGTGACTTTCGACGGCCGACAGCACACGATCTTCGGTATCGACTGGCGGCGGGTACCGATCGACGGCTGGCTCGACCTGATGGCCGACCGCGAGCTCACCGGTGAGCACGGTCCGGTTCCGCCGGAGATGATGCGGCCGGAGCCGTTGAGCCGTCACGATTTCAACGACGCCGTCCGGAGTGCGCTGCGCGACCTGTCCAGGCCGGATCGGCTGGCCGGCAGTGCGTTGATGTCGACCCAACTGGTGGGCGGTCACGACGCCGATCCGACGGGCCGGCTCCGGGCGGGCGTGCTCGAGGCCATCGCTGTGGTCGACGAGCGGGACGGCGCGCTGGGCAGGGTGCTGGACCGGACGTTTGTTCGCGCCGCACTGACTCAGGAGTCCGCGGCCGAAGTGCTGGATCTGCCGTTCTCCACCTACCGTCGACACCTGGCCAGAGCGATCGAGGAACTCACCGACGTGCTGTGGTCGGTCGAGATCAGTGCCGGCCGATGATCCGGTTGATCCCGGCGAGGTGATTCACGGCAGTTGATACGTGGCGAGTTGAGTCGCCCGCCAGGCGAGCGACCCCGCACGCCGGTGAGCACCGACTGAGCAGTTCGTGGACTGGTGAATGAGCAGTTCGGCGCCGGATCATCGCCCTCCTCGGATCGACTCGATGAGAGGTGAACCATGGCGGAGATCGTCGTACTGGGCGCCGGAATGATCGGCCTGTCCACCGCACTCCTGCTGGCCGATGACGGCCACCGGGTGACGGTGCTGGAACGGGACCCTGCTCCACCACCGAGTCCGGATGCGGCTTGGGACAGCTGGGATCGAACCGGGGTGCACCAGTTCCACCTGCTGCACGTCATGCTGTCGCGCTGGCACCTGGAGATGCGCCGGGAGCTGCCGCAGGTCGTGGACGACCTGATCGCCGCCGGCGCACATCGCTTCAACATGCTGCTGTCCCTCCCGGAGGCCTGGCGCGGACCGGCGCGACCGGGTGACGACCGGTTCGACGTGGTCACCGCCCGCCGGCCGATGCTGGAGGCGGTGCTCGCCTGGTCCGCCGACAGTCACCCGAACATCACCGTCGAACGCGGGGTCGGGGTCACCGGCCTGATCGCCGCCGAGAAGCCAACGTCGGTGCCGCACGTCGCCGGCGTCATCAGCCAGAACCGTTCCTGGCGCTCGGATCTCGTCGTCGATGCGGCCGGCCGGCGATCTGCGATGCCGGCCATGGTGGAGGCGATCGGGGCACAGCGCCCGCTGGAGACCAGAGACGACTCCGGTTTCGCCTACTACTCCAGGCACTTTCGCGGCGCCACCAGCTCCGGCGTCACCGACACCGACGTCACCGACACCGTTGCCGGAGGCGGACGACCACCGATCACCGCCACCCTGCTGTCGCACTTCGACAGCGTGTCCACGTTGACCCTGCCCTGCGACAACGGCACCTGGGGTGTCGGGATCATCTGCGCCGCCGGCGACAAGGAGCTGAGGGCCCTGCGTGATCCGGACAGCTGGCACCGGGTGATGGACCTGTTTCCCGAGCAGGCACCGTGGACCAGGGGCATACCGATCACCGGAATCCAGGCCTTCTCCGGGATCGAGGATCGCCACCGCAGCTATCTGCCCGACGGCGTGCCCGTCGTCACCGGCATGGTGCCGGTCGGCGATGCCTGGTCCTGCAGCAACCCGTCATTGGGCAGGGGCTCGACGATCGGCCTGTTGCAGGCGATCACGCTGCGAAATGTATTGCGCGGCAGATCATTCGATCGACGGGACGCTGCGGACTTGACCACGGACTTCGATGCCGCCATCGACCGCGAGGTGCTGCCGTATGTCGAAGCATCGATGACGTTCACCCGGCACCGGCTCGCCGAGATCGAGTCCGACATCGTCGGAACGCCCTACCGCACAGCAGATATCGGGTGGATGCGGAGCAACGCCCTGTATGCCGCGGCCCATCGCGATCCGGATGTCCTGCGCGCCTACTGCGACGTCTCACACCTGGTGCGGCTTCCGGCAGATGCATTGGCCGCTCCCGGGTTGGCGCAAACGGTCGGCGCGCTCGGCGGTGGAATACCCAGGTATTTCCTGCCGGGGCCCAGCCGCACCGAGCTGCTGGCAGCACTGCGGCGACCGACGGCGACCCGACCGCCTAGGCGACAGCCAACGCCTTCCCGACCTCTCGTGCCGAGTCCCGCGCTCCGGAATGCAGCTGTGACGCCAGATCGGTGAAGGCGTCGAGCGCCGGATTGACCCCGACCAGGGTGAACTCCCGCTCGACCACAGTGAGGTCGGCGCCCCAGACGTCGGCGAGGATTCGCGTCAGATAGCCCGTGGCGTGGTCCCACCCTTCCCGGGGGGTGCCCGGACCGTAGGCACCACCTCGAACGGTGACCAGGACGACCTTTCGGCCGGCGAGCAGTTGGGCACCGTTCCCCGCCCTCGGGTCGGTCATCACCAGGTCGATCCAGGTCTTGGCGTGCTGCGAGACGCCGAAGTTGTAGAGCGGGATCGCCAGCAGAATGGCGTCGGCTGAGAGCATCTCGTCCACCAGCGTCGCCGCCAGCGTTCGGGCCCGGAGGTGGTCGGCCGTCAGGTCAGAAGGTGGAACGGACATCGCACCAACAGCCAGCGGCCAGGAATCGGCGGGCAGGACGTCGATCCCGATGTGCCGGCGGTTGATCGCCTCGTCCGGATGAACGGCACGCCATTCGTCCTCGACGATGTCGGCGATCTCGCGGCTGGCGGAGCCCTCGGTCCGGATGCTGGCATCGAGTCGGAACAGTGTCATGGCTTCTCTTTTCGGCGCTGTCGATGATCTATTAACTTCATGCTTGAAGTTACTCTCGATCGGTTGTACTTCATGCTTGAAGTCCTGTGAGATGATTCACTTCAACCTTGTAGTCATCGGGTAGACTGGCGTCGTGACGACAGTCGAGGAGACCCGTTGGCTGACAGCCGGCGAACAGGACGCGTGGATCGGTGTGATGGGCCTGGTGCTCAGGCTTCCCGGCCTGCTGGACCATCAGCTGCAGCGGGACGCGGGGATGGGCATGTTCGATTACGTCGTGCTCAGCTCGCTGTCGATGTCCGACGGCCGCATGCTCCGGATGAGCGCCCTGGCCGACCTGGTTCACGGTTCGCTCTCCCGACTGTCGAACGTCGTGAAGCGACTCGAGCAGCAGCAACTGGTGCGGCGCGAGCCTGACCCGGTGGACGGCCGGTTCACCGTGGCGATCCTGACCGATGCCGGATGGGACAAGGTGGTGGCGTCAGCTCCCGGCCATGTGGACGCCGTGCGGCACCTCGTGCTCGAGCCACTGACCGCCGCCCAGGTGCGTCAGTTGGCCGAGATCGGCCGCCGGATCAACGCGCAACTGGTGGCAGGGCTGCCGTCCGAAACTGCCTGTGCGCCCGAGAAATCCTTCGCGGAGTGTTGCGAATCCGGGGACTGACACCCAGCTGCGTGCTCAGTTGCCCAGCCCGGCCCGGCGGAGCGCCTCGGCCATCGCGCCACCCGCAGCGGGTGCCGGTTTCTCACCCGGTTTTCCCCTGCCGGCTGCTTTTTTCGCCGGCGACGGACCGCCGGTCCCCCGGCCGGGACGATTGCTGTCGGATGGTCGTTCGGCGCGCTTCGCGGTCCGGGCCCCCGGCTCGTCGTCCAGCCGCAGGCTGAGCGAGATCCGTTGCCGGGCTTCGTCGACCTCCATCACCTTCACCTTGACGACCTGACCGGAGGTGACCACCTGCCGGGGATCGCTGACGAACGAGCGGGCCATCGCCGACACGTGGACCAATCCGTCCTGATGCACCCCGACATCGACGAACGCCCCGAACGCCGCGACGTTGGTGACCACGCCCTCCAACACCATCCCCACCTGGAGATCCGCCACCTTCTCGACGCCGTCGGCGAAGGCGGCGGTGGCGAAGGCGGGACGCGGGTCGCGGCCGGGTTTCTCCAGCTCGCCGAGGATGTCGGTCACGGTCGGCAGCCCGAACGTCTCGTCGACGAAGTCGGCCGGCCGGAGCGACCGCAGCACCGCCGTGTTGCCGATCAGCTCCCGCACCCCGCCACCGGTGCGGGTCAGGATCCGGCGCACCACCGAGTAGGCCTCCGGGTGCACGCTGGAGGCGTCCAGCGGATCGCCGCCGTCGGCGATCCGCAGGAATCCCGCGCACTGCTCGTATGCCTTCGGCCCGAGCCGCGCCACGCTCTTGAGCTCCCGGCGACTGCCGAACGGGCCGTTGGTGTCCCGATGCCGGACGATGTTTTCGGCGAGCACCGGCGAGATGCCGGAGACCCGGGACAACAGCGGCACCGAGGCGGTGTTGACCTCAACCCCGACCGCGTTCACGCAATCCTCGACCACCGCGTCGACGGATCTGGCGAGCACCGCTTCGGCGACGTCGTGCTGGTACTGGCCGACACCGATCGACTTCGGGTCGATCTTGACCAGCTCGGCCAACGGATCCTGCAACCGGCGGGCGATGGAGACCGCGCCGCGGATCGAGACGTCGAGGTCGGGCAGTTCCGCGGAGGCATAGGCGGAAGCGGAGTACACGGACGCACCGGCCTCGGACACCACCACCTTGATCAAGCCGGGACAGCGCGCGATGAGATCGGTGGCCAGCCGGTCGGTCTCCCGAGATGCGGTGCCATTGCCGATGGCGACCAGCTCGACCCCGTTGGCCTTGACCAACCGTTCCAGGGTCGCCAGCGACTGGTCCCACCGGTTGGTCGGCTGATGCGGGTAGATCGTGTCGGTCGCCACCACCCTGCCGGTCCCGTCGACGACGGCGACCTTGACCCCGGTCCGGAACCCCGGGTCGAGCCCCAGCGTGGGCCGACCGCCGGCCGGCGCAGCCAGTAGCAGGTCCTTGAGATTGGCCGCGAACACGGCGGCGGCATCCCGCTCGGCGCCCTGCCGCAACCGGGCCCGCAGATCGATGCCCAGCGAGACGAGAATCCTGGTCCGCCAAGCCCACCCGACGGTGTCGAGCAGCCAGGGATCCGCCGGCCGGCCGCGATCGGCGATCCGGAAACGGACGGCGATGCGGCGCTCGTAGTCGCCGGGCGTGGGGTCGACGGGATCGACGGCAACCGTCAGCACACCCTGCGCCTCGCCCCGGTACATCGCGAGGATCCGATGCGAGGGAAGGGTTTTCAGTGGCCCGGAGAAATCGAAGTAGTCGGCGAACTTCGCGGCGTCCTTGGCTTGCGCGTCCCGCACAGTGCTGGTGAGCCGGCCGCGTTGCCAGAGGCGCTCCCGCAGCTCGCCGACCAGATCCGCGTCCTCGCCGAATCGCTCGGTGAGGATCGCCCTGGCACCCGCCAAGGCTTGGGCAGCATCATCGATTCCCCGGCCGGCGTCGACGAACCGGGCGGCCGTGACCGCCGGCTCCTGGGTCGGGTTGCCGATCAACAGGTCGGCCAGCGGTTCCAGACCGGCTTCCCGGGCGATCTGCGCCTTGGTCCGTCGCTTCGGTTTGAACGGCAGGTAGATGTCCTCGAGGCGGGCCTTGGTGTCGGCGGCGGCGATCCGGGCGGCGAGTGCGTCGGTCAATTTGCCCTGGGCGGAGATCGACTCGAGGATCGCCGTCCGGCGGTCGGCGAGTTCACGCAGGTAATCCAGTCGTTCGGTCAGCATCCGCAGTTGCGCGTCGTCCAGCGACCCGGTCGCCTCCTTGCGGTAACGGGCGATGAACGGCACCGTCGCACCGCCGTCCAGCAGGGCAATGGCGGCGTCGACCTGCCACCTGGCCGCCGACAGCTCGTCGGCGATGCGGTCACTGATCTGCCCGGCGATCGGGTCTGCCTGTCGGGTCTGTGCGGTCACCCGGTCAGGATGTCACGTGGCCGCGGCCTTCACGCCGGCATCGGGGAGATGACGATTTCGACCGACAGGCTGCGGGTCGCGATCTCGTCCAGGACGGCGCGGCGCGGCTCCGCGATGTCACCGAACACCCGACGAGGCAGATTCTCGAGCACGACCAGCCGCGAATCGGCGAACACCTCGGCCAGCGCGTGCTTGTCGCCGCCCAGCACCAGTCCGCGCAGCGAGGCAGCCAGCGGGACGAGCAGTCGGGCAGTGGTCGTGGAGGCGTTCTCGAAGGACGCGGTGCGCTGGTTCTCCCGCCGCCGGGCGAAGCGTTGTTGGGACCAACCGCCGGCTGCCGTCCGGCCCTGCAGGTAGGCGCGGTCGGTGGAGGAACTCAGCACCAGTCCGTCCCGGACGACGCCGACCGAGTGCGCGCCGCCGCGCACCAGCACCACACCGAGCGCTCCCAACCCCGACAGATGATGCAGTAAGGCCTCGATCGGCTCCCGGTCACCCACCGTCATCGGCCCGAACGGCACCTGCAGTACCGCTGCAGTGCCGTCGCCGCCCGCGACCGAGATCATGTCGCCGTCGGTCGAGATCGCGGCAAGCCCGTCGTTGCGGCCGGCGAACCGGTTCACCCAGCCGACCAGGCGGTCGGGCGGCACCTCGACGGCGATCCCGCCGCCGCTCACGGTCCGCCGCTTGGTCGGCGGCTGCTTCCTGGCCGGTCGGCCCTTGCTCACAGCCCCGATCCCGCGTCCCACAGCTGCCCGGTGAACCCGGCAAGGGTGCGCGCGGAGGCGGCCGCCCGGTCGTCGGTGAGGGACGCCACGTAATCGATGATGCCGCGTCCGCGGCCGAGCCGGACGATGTCGTCCCGGGAGGTCGCCGACTCCCCTGTCGGGCCGACCAGCAGCCGGGGTTCCTCGATCGCCACCCGCCGGTACCCCGAGGTGGCGAGCTCGACCAGGTCGATCAACCGCCGGGGCGCCCGGCCGGCGTCCACCGGGTCGGTCAGCCAGGATTCGAGGTTCGCCACCAGTGAGGTGAGCGACTCCGCCTGCCCGCGTTGGAACATCGCCAGATCCGGCCGGTCCAGCACGAACCGCTGGTGGACGAACTTGAGCACCGCCACCTCGTGCCACGCCTGACGACCGAGCACCACGTGACCGGCCCGGACCGGCGGGTCGGCGACCACCACCACCGATGCCTCCAGGTGGGCGATCCAGCTCTCGGTGAAGGTGCCGATCGCCCGTTCGGCAGCCATCGAGGAGTCGAACGGCACCGCCAGCAATCCGTCCACCAGATCGGTGGCCACCCGGCCGACCGCGACGCCGAAGGTGTCGTCGTCGAAGATCCAGCCGTCCCTGGCCTGCAGCCGGCGACGCAGCTGTTCAAGGGCGACCCCCGGCTGCCGATCGGCCACCGACGACCCGAACGCCAGCCCGCCGGTGAACCCACCGGTGACGGCCGCACCGATGTCCAGCGCACGGCCCCTGGCGAACTCAGCTCGCCGACGGATCCAGGTGCGGAACTCCGCGGCCACCGCCGCGTGCTGCAGTACTCCCGCCCGGTGGAAATCGTCCAGATCGTGCAGCGAGTAGGCGATGTCATCCGCGATGTCCATCACCGAACACTCCACGGTCTGCCGCAGCGGCTCGATCGACGGATACGCGGCCAGCACGTCGCGCATCTCCGAGACGTCCAGCACGTAGGCCGAGAATTTCGCACTTCCCGAACCCTCCACCCCGCTGCCGCCACCACGCGGCGGCGGCTGCATCCCGGTGGGATGCGGGGTCGGGTAGGCGAGTCGGGCCCAGGGGTACTTCAGCACGGCGGCCCGCACGGCTGTGGTCAGGTTGAGCCCCTCGCCGTGTTGACCGTGCACGTCGAGTTCGGTCATGATCCGGAAGGTCTGGGCGTTGCCCTCGAATCCGTCGGCCAGACCGAATCTCGACCGCGCGATGCGATCCAGGATGCGTTCGCCGAGGTGCCCGAACGGCGGATGGCCCAGATCGTGGGCGCTGGCCGCCGCCTGGACCACGACCGGGTCGCAGCCACCGAGGTCGGCGGCCCGCACGGCGTCCGGGCCCGATCGGATCGCGGTCGCGATCGCCCTGGCCACTGCGGTCACCTTGATCGTGTGGGTCAGCCGGTTGTGCACCACCTGCCCGGCCGCGCCCTGCGAGATGACCTGGGTGACGGCGGCCAGTCGGGAGAAGTACGGGGAAAACCTGATCCGTTCGAGGTCGGCGCGAAACGCCCCCTCGGTGGCCGCATCGATGTTCTCGTCGGCGTCCGGTTCGGCGTATCGACGAGCCAGCCGCGGATCCATGACCGGGAACCTACCGGGCGAGGACCTGATCCGGCAGCGGCGGACCGCTCGCCGGACCGGTGACCCGGCTCGCATCAGTGCGTCCGACTATGCTGAGCCGGGTTCTTCGTCGGGCGTACGTTCGATTTCTGCCCGGCTGCGCGGCATCGATGCGACGTCGGTGTGCCGATGATCCCGGGACGATGCCCATCCATCCGTGGATCGTCCGACCCTGCCGATCGTTCGGTGGAGCGACGTGACGAAGGGAATTGCCCGTGCCGGACGCATCGCCCCAGCGGGTGACCCTGATGGACGTCGCCAAGCGGGCTGGTGTCTCCAGGACGACCGCTTCGTTCGTGACCACCGGGCGAACCGACATGCGCATTTCCGCCGATGCCCAGGAACGCGTGCTGCGCGCAGCTCGCGAGCTCGACTACCGCCCCAGCCTGCTGGCCCGCAGCCTGCGGACCAATCGGTCGCAGACCATCGGCCTGCTGTCGGACGGGGTCGCCGCCGACGCGTTCGCCGGGGACATGATCCGCGGTGCGTTGGCTGCTGCGCTGCTCCACGAGCACCTGCTGTTCATCGCCGAGACCGGCGGTGACGTGGCGCTGGAGAAGCGGTTGATCCAGAACATGGTCGATCGTGGCGTCGGCGGTTTCGTCTACGCCTCCATGTACACCAGGCGGATCCGGGTGTCGGCCGGGATGCGGAGCCAGCCCATGGTGCTGGTGAACTGCACCACCCGCAGCAAGATCTTTCCGTCGGTCATCCCGGACGAGCACGAGGCCGGTCGGTCGGCGGCCCGCGTGCTGTTGCAGCACGGCCACGGCGATCGGATCGTACTGGTCGGCGAGACCCCGCCGTATGTGATGGCCGCGGTCGAACGACTGGCCGGAATCAGCGCCGTCCTACGGGAAAGCGGGTTGGAACCTGCCGGGTCGGTCGACACCCGGTGGTGGCCGAACCCGGCCTTCGAGGCGGTCGGCGCCTACCTCGCGCAGGGGCACCGGCCGAGCGCCTTCATCTGTCTGAACGATCGCGTTGCGCTCGGCGCCTACCAGGCCTGTCAGGTAGCGGGACTGTCTGTCCCGCAGGACATCTCGATCGTCTCGTTCGACGATTCCGATCTTGCCGGCTGGCTGCAGCCGCAGCTGACCAGTGTCGCCATCCCGCATTTCGAGATGGGCCGGCGAGCGGCGGAGATCCTGCTGTCGGAGGACCTGGTGCCGAAGACCCATCTCGTCCCGATGACCCTGCACGAACGGGAATCCGTGGGTCCGCCGTCGGTCCGCCGTCGTCGGCGGGCCGGGTCGGTGCCGCCCGACGGGTGATCGGATCACCATCGGGAAGCCCCGATCGTGGTACATCGGACCGCGCCGAACGGCCTGATGTACCACGATCTGCGAGAAATCGATCTCCTAGGGAATCGTCGCGGTCAGCACCGGCGTCGTCGTTCCGCCGGACCGCACCGAATACAGGTACGGGGTGGCGCGGAACAGGCCGATGTCGGTGAAACTCGTCGCGGTGACGGTGGCGATCGGGATCCCCGAACGCAACACCTGATAGCTGGCCCCGGCCGGGCCGTCCCAGCCGATGGTGACGGTGCTCGATGTGGTCCCGGTGACCCGCAGGTTGCTCGGCGTTCCGGAGGCCGGCGGCTGGCTGGTGGGCGGCTGGGTCGTCGTGGTCGGATTCACCGTCGGCGAGGATCCGAGGGTCGCGGTCAGCACCGGTGTGGTGACGCCGTTGCCGCGCACGGAGTACAGATACGGCGTATTGGGCAGCAGGCCGCGGTCGGTGAAGCTCTGGCCGGTCACCTCGGCGATTCGTTGACCGGAGCGCAGGATCTCGTAGCGGTCGGTCGCCGCGCCGTCCCAGCTGATCGTGATGCTGTCCCCGGTGGTCCCGCTGACCCGCAGGTTCGCCGGTCCGGTCCCGGTCGGTGGGGTCGTGGTCGTCGGGTCGGTGACCGGCGGCGAGGTGACGGGTGGCGAGGTCACGGGCGGTGTCGTCGGGTCGGTGGGTCCACCCTGCCCGCCGGCGTACTTGACCTCGACATAGTCGACGACCATCGGCACCCCGGGCCTGGTGGTCGACAGCGGGCCGGCCTGGCCGGGGTTGAGCTTGTTCGGGAAGGCGCCGCCCATGGCGACGTTCAGGATGATGAAGTACCCCGCATGCTGCGAGAGATCGTTCCAGATCTGCGGTGTCACATCACTTTCTTTGACGTCGAAGGTCTGCACACCGTCCAGGTACCAGCGCATCTGATCGGACGAACCGGTGTTGTCCCACTCGAAACCGTAGGTGTGGAAACCGGCCTGGCAGGTGGTGCCCAGGCACGGCGCGCCGTTGTTGTTCGCGTCGCCGTTGTTGATGCCCTCCGGCTCGTTACACGGCGCCTGCGCCCACGCCCCGCAATGCAGCACGTTGTAGGTCCAGTTCAGTCCCTGGACGTTTTCCATGATGTCGAATTCGCCGATACTCGGCCACGACCACCGGTCGGTCCGGTACGGGCCACCGAGCATCCAGAATGCCGGCCAATATCCTCGCGCCTCCAGGCCGGTGACATTGGGCATCTGCAAACGACTTTCGACGTGCATGATGCCGCCGGCCGGTGGCTTGAAGTTCGATCTGACGGACTCCACCCTGGCCGAGGTCCAGGCGCCGGCAGCATCCCGCTGCGGCGTGATGTAGAGATTTCCGTTGCGCACGTCGACATTGTTGGGATTGTCGGTCATCGTCTGAATTTCGCCGGTACCGAAATTCGCCGGACCGCCGGGATAGGACGTCCCGAGGGTGAGCAACCAGTTGTTGGAGTTCGGCAAGCCGCTGCCGTTGAAATCGTCGCGGAAGGTGGTCTGCCAACTGGGTGCGGCGGCGACGGAGCCGGACGTCGCGACGCCCAGTCCCATCGCGGTGATCGCTACTCCCAGGACGAGGGCAAGCGGTTTCGATCGTGCGGACATCGGTGTCCTTTCGATGGGGATGAAGGCCGCAAGTGATCCCCCCGCCGACAACCGTCGCTGCCAGCCGTCACTTTCAGTGATCGGACGGTAACACCCGGATACAGGCCTCCGCGCGCCGGAAACGACCAGATCCACCGTTCGGTGGAATCGCTCCCACGGCTGTGGCGCTGGCCAACCGCGACCGGCCGGAAATGCGTGCCACGTTGGTCGGAACGGGCGAGCGGCGACCGATGGTGAATGCACTGCGTGACCACTCGGGGTTGGATCGCCGTCGGACCGTACTTGGACAGTCCGTGCGCCCTCAGACGTCGAGCCGGTAACCCCGCTTGATGACGGTGGCGACCAGTCCGCGCTGGTCGAGGGACTGCCGTAATCGACCCACCGCCACCTCGAGGGCATGGTCGTCACCGGCGTCCGGGAGTACCGCCAGCAGCTTCGACTTCGCGACCACCGCCCCACCTGCGTCGGCCAGCACCCGCAGCACGGCAACCGAGGTCGGCGACAGGGTCGCCCGCCGCCCGTCGATCGTCGCGTTGCGTCCGCGAATCTCCAGTTCGCCGTGCCTGGTCCGGATCCGGCGCACCTGGTGCGCGGTCAGGTACTCGCAGAGCACCCGGACCAGGGCGCCGAGCCGGTAACGATCGGGGTGGATCGAATCGATGCCGGCGGCGTGCAGCGGTGCGGCGGTGACCGGCCCGACCGAGAACGGGATGACGTCGCTGCGCAGCGCGGCCACCACTGCCGCCCGCACTCCGCGATCCTGCGCGGCGACCAGCAGCGCCTCGGCGGCGGGCGCGCTGGTGAAGGTCACCGCGTCCAGGGACCGGGCGGCAATCGCATCCAACATTCTCGATACCCGTTGGGGTTCAGCCGGTGTCGTCCACAGATAGGGCGCGACCGTGATCACCGAGGCACCTGCGGCGCGCAGCCGATCCAGTTGCTCCTCATCGACGAACCCGTGCAGTTGCACGGCGACCGTCCGGCCATCGGCGCCCTCGGCGATCACCTGGTCGACCAGCGACGCTGTGGTCTCCTCGGCGCTCATCCCGGAATCGGACAGGCCGCCGGCGCGCAGCGCGCCCCGCGCCTTGGGTCCGCGGACCAGGATCCTGGACTCACCCAGCACCTGGACCAGCCGCGCGCCGAGCCCGGCGGCATCCGCGGCCTCGAACCATCCGCGCATGCCGTAGGCGGTGGTGGCCAGCAGCAGATCCGGTCTTGCGGCGATGATCCGCTCGGTGTCCTCGACCAGGCGTGCGTCCTGTGCCGCCGGCACGATGCGCAGGGTGGGCGCGTGCAGCACCTCGGCGCCGCGTCGTTCCAGGGCCGCGATCAGATCGCCGGATCGACGGTCCGAGGTCACCCCGATCCGAAAGCCGACCAGCTGCTCGGGTTCGTACCCGATGACCGGGTCTGCGCGTTCGGGATCGGTCACCTGCCTGGCTCCCCGCTCGACGTGCGCTCTGCGACGCCACGTGAGCCTACCGTCGCTGCGACATCGTGGACCTCGCTGCGCAGCACAAGCCTCAACAACGACGCATCGTCAGCACGGGGCCGGCGACAGCCGCGAGCAGGACATGAGGCGGAGACTACCGATTCGACATGTCGCAGGCATGTGCCGTCGGTGACCTCGATGTCACCGAACACTCACCGGTCGCTCTCCAGGCTGTGCGTCGACGTTCGCGGGCGGGTCGTGCTGTCCCGGATGACCAGTTCGGTGGGTAGCAGCACATGCCGGGGACCGGCCGTTTCGTCGGCCGCCGGGTCGCCGGCAGCGGCCAGGATGCGGATCAGCTCGGCCGCCGCCAACCGCCCCTTCTCGGCCACGTCCTGCCGGACAGTGGTCAGCGCCGGACGGAGCCGTACTGCCAGCGGGTTGTCGTCGAAGCCGACCACCGACAGGTCCCGCGGCAGTTCGAGGCCGCGGTCCTGGGCGGCCAGCATGATGCCGTGCGCCAACGTGTCGGAGAAGCACAGCACGGCGGTGATGCTCGGATCGGTGTCGAGCAGCAACGGCAGCGCCGCGTACCCCTCCTCCTCGGTGGAATAGGACTGTTTGATGACCACCGGGGTCAGCCCGGCGGCATCCAGCGCGTCCTGCCACCCCAACATCCGCTGAGTGGTCACGAACGACTGCGGGTCCGGGGTCTCGGTGAGCTGCAGGCCGTGCGGCCCCACCACGCCGGCGTTGACGATCCCGATCCGCCGATGCCCCAGTCCGATCAGGTGCTCCGCGGCTGCCCTGGCCCCACCGCGATCGTCGACGTTGATGCTCGGTACGTCGGCGGTCGGCTCCTGGTCGACGAAGACGATGGGCAACTTCCGCCGCTGCAACCACTCCAGCGCAGGCGAGCGGGGATCACAGTGATAGACCAGCGTGCCGTCCATCGGGACGTCGCGGGCCGGCATCCGGCCGCCGGTCTCCTCGGTGGACAGCAGGGTCAACGACAGACCTGTCGGCCCCAGTCCTTCCACGATGGCGCCGAGGAATTGGGTAGCCACCTCGTCGGCGAAGGCGGTGCCGATCACCGAGGTCAGGACAATGCCGACGGCACCCGTCGTGCCCCTGGCCAGCGCCCGGGCGGCCGGGTCGGGACCGACGTAGCCGAGCTCGTCCGCCGCGGCCAGGATCCGGTCGCGGAGTTCTGCGGACAACTGATCGGGTCGGGAGAACGCGTTCGACACGGTCATCCGGCTGACGCCGACCTTGTCGGCCACCGTCTGCAGGGTCATCCGCGCCATTGCCGCTCCTTCCCTGACCATCGTCCCGGGGAGTCTTGTCCCGGGGTCCCATCTTCTCTCCGGCGCCGGGCTCCTGTCGCCGTTCCGTACCGGCGTGACCCAGCTCACACACTTGCGGCGGCAATTCGCTTGACCGGTAAAGCATCACGGTCGTACTTTAGCGGTACAGAGGTTCTGTAGCGGTACAGAGCCCACCGAAGGGAGATCACCATGTTGTTCGTACCCACCGCCCAGATCATGGCCGCCAACGCCCAGCAGCGGCACTACGCCGGCGTCCGCTACGACGGCCCGGTCGTCGACGGACCCGTCGAGAGCGATCGTCAACGCTGGCGGACGTTCACCGCCGCCCTCTTCCCGCGCAGCGAATCCCGCGGACGCCGATTGGCCGCAGTTCGCCCCGCATGATGACTGGCACGAGTTGAGGCGAGTTATTGCGCGTTTCTAGGGCCGAAACGCGCGATAAGTCTTCTCAACTCGGCGAACACGCTAGCTCAGATGTTGAAGCCGAGGGCGCGCATCTGTTCCCGGCCGTCTTCGGTGATCTTTTCCGGACCCCATGGCGGCAGCCAGACCCAGTTGATCCGGAAGTCCGTGACGAGCCCGCCGTCGGGTCCGCCGACCAGCGCGGCCGACACCTGCTCCTCGATCATCTCGGTGAGCGGACAGGCGGCACTGGTCAGGGTCATGTCGATGGTGGCGATGTTGTCGCCATCCACGTTCAGGTCGTAGACCAGCCCGAGGTCGACGATGTTGATGCCCAGTTCCGGATCGACGACATCCTTGAGGGCTTCCTCGATGTCGTCGATCAGCTGGGCGTCGGCGACCACGGCGCCCGGATCCGCAGCTGCGGTCTGGGCATCGAGGTCGGCGGACCCGCGTCCGGCCCGGTCCGGGGTGGCGGTGGTGATGTCCGAGCTTGCAGCGACGTCGGTCATGACGCTGTACTCCCTTCCTGCGATGCGGTTGCGGTAGGAGCGGACGCGGCAGTGACCGGCGATGCCGTCGCCGCGGGATCCGCGCTGTCGAGACTCTGCGCGGCGGCGTCCTTGAACGCCATCCAGCCGAGCAGGGCGCACTTCACTCGCGCCGGATACTTGGACACCCCGGCGAAGGCGATGCCGTCACCGAGCACGTCCTCGTCGCCGGCGATCTTGCCCCGGCTGGTCACCATCTCGGTGAAGTCGTCCAGGGTCGCCATCACCTCGTCGAGGGGCCGGCCGATCGCCAGGTCGGTGAGCACCGAGGTCGATGCCTGGGAGATCGAGCAACCCAGCGATTCGTATGAGATGTCCGCGACCACAACGGATCCGGCCGAGCCGTCGGCGTCGCCAGTGCCATCCGCAGGCACCAGGTGCACCCGGAGGGTCACCTCGTCACCGCAGGTCGGATTGACGTGGTGCACCTCGGTATCGAACGGATCGCGCAGACCGAAGTGATGCGGGGTCCGGTAGTGATCCAGGATGATCTCCTGGTAGAGCTGCTGCATCTGCACGGCTCAGCCCACCTCGAAGAATCGTTGGCTGTCCCGCACCGCGTCGACCAATGCGTCCACCTCGGCCGAGGTGTTGTACAGCGCGAACGAGGCGCGCACGGTCGCGGCGATCCCGAACCGGCGGTGCAGCGGCCAGGCGCAATGGTGCCCGACCCTGACCTGGACTCCGGCGTCGTCCAGGATCTGGCCGACGTCGTGTGCGTGCACGCCGTCCACCACGAACGACACCGCTCCGCCACGGTCCACCGTGCCGGACGGACCGATGATCGCGATCCCGTCGATCGCCGAGAGTTCCTGCAGCGCATAGCCTGTCAACGCCGCTTCGTGATCGGCGACGACCTTCATCCCGACGTCCTGCAGGTAGTCGACAGCCGCCCCGAGGCCGACCGCCTGCGAGGTCATCGGCACGCCCGCCTCGAACCGGGCCGGCGGCGGTGCATAGGTGGCGTGGTCGATGAAGACCTGTTCGATCATCGATCCACCGGTCAGGAACGGTGGCATGGCCTCGAGCAGGTCGTACCGCCCGTACAGCACGCCGACACCGCTGGGCCCCAGCATCTTGTGCCCGGAGAACGCTGCGAAATCGACGCCCAGCTCGGTCACGTCGACCGGCATGTGCGGAACCGACTGGCAGGCATCGAGCACGGTCAACGCGCCGACCCGCTGCGCCGCGGCCACCAGTACGTCGACCGGGTTGATCGTGCCGAGCACGTTGGACTGATGGGTGAACGCGACGACCCTGGTCCGCGGGTTGATCAGCTGATCGATGTCGGTCAGGTCGAGGCGGAAGTCGTCGCTCACCCGGAACCAGCGCAGCGTGGCGCCGGTGCGACGGCAGAGTTCCTGCCACGGAATCAGGTTGGCGTGGTGCTCCATCTCGGTGACGACCACCTCGTCGCCCGGACCCAGACGGAACCGTGAGGCTGCAGGATCGTCGGAGAAGGTGGCATTGCCCAGCGAGTACGCGACCAGGTTGATCGCCTCGGTGGCGTTCTTGGTGAAGATGATCTCGTTGCTGGTCGGCGCGTTGATGAAGGCGGCGATCCGCTCGCGGGCCGACTCGTAGAAGTCCGTGGCCTCTTCGGCCAGCTGGTGAGCACCACGGTGCACCGCGGCGTTGTGGCCGGTGACGTACTCCTGCTCGGCATCGATGACGGGCACCGGGCGTTGGGAGGTCGCACCGGAATCCAGGTACACCAACGGCTTCCCATCCCGGACGGTTCGTTCCAGGATCGGGAAGTCGGCGCGGATCCGCTCGATGTCGACGTCGCTGAGCGATCCGCGGGTTGGTTCACGGGCCGGAATCGGCTCGGTCTCGAGCACCTCCGGCACGTCGCCCGCCTGTGGCCCGCTGGTCGCCGCGGCACCGAGCTCCAGCTGATCAGTCATCGCTGCTCACCAGTTCCATCAGACGGCCGCCGCAGGCACTCCGGTGAACCGGACGTAGCCGTTGGTCTCCAACTCGTCGGCCAACTCGGGGCCACCGGACTCGACGACCTTGCCGCCGGCGAACACGTGCACCCGATCAGGGTGGATGTAGCGCAGGATCCGGGTGTAGTGGGTGATCAGCAGCACGCCCACTCCCTCGCCGTCGGCCTCGGAGGACGCCTTGTAGCGGTTGACGCCCTCGGCCACCACCCGCAGCGCGTCGACGTCGAGCCCGGAATCGGTCTCGTCGAGCACAGCGATCTTCGGCTTGAGCAGCGACAGCTGCAGGATCTCGTGACGCTTCTTCTCGCCACCGGAGAAGCCCTCGTTGACCGACCGCTCGGCGAAATCGGGGTCGATCTCCAGGTCCTTCATCGCGGTCTTGACCTCTTTGACCCACTTGCGGATCGGCGGCGCCTCACCGCGGACCGCGGTCGCGGCCGTGCGCAGGAAGTTGGAGGTCGACACTCCTGGCACCTCGACCGGGTACTGCATGGCCAGGAAGAGCCCGGCGCGGGCGCGGGCGTCGACGGTCATCGCCAGCAGGTCCTGCCCGTCGAGGGTGACGCTGCCCTGGGTCACCTGGTACTTCGGGTGACCGGCCAGTGAGTACGCCAGGGTCGACTTGCCCGAGCCGTTCGGGCCCATGATCGCGTGCGTCTGGTTCGACGAGATCGTCAGGTCGACGCCCTTGAGGATCTCCACCGGGCCCTCGTCGGTGGTGACCGAGACGTGCAGGTCGCGAATGTCCAGGGTTGCCATGTGTGTGCTGACTCCAATATGTGTGCCCCGCGGGTTCTCCGCGGAGTGTCGCTCGACTGTCGGATGCTGGCGATCAGATCCCGGCGATGGCCAGTTCCCGTTCGATGATCTCGGCCGCCCGCTCACGGACCGACGGAATGCCGATGTGCAGCAAGACCTCTCCGAAGAACCCGCGCACCACCAGGCGCTTGGCGACCTCGGTCGGGATGCCCCGGGACAGCAGGTAGAACAGCTGCTCGTCGTCGAACCGGCCGGTGGCGCTGGCGTGACCGGCACCGACGATCTCGCCGGTCTCGATCTCCAGGTTCGGCACCGAGTCGGCGCGCGCACCTGAGGTCAGGACCAGGTTGCGGTTCATCTCATAGGTGTCGGTGCCCTCGGCGGCCTTGCGGATCAGCACATCGCCGATCCACACCGTGTGCGCCTTCTGTCCCTGCAGCGCACCCTTGTAGAGCACCCGCGACTTGCAGTGCGGCACAGCATGATCGACGAAGAGCCGGTGCTCGAGGTGCTGTCCGGCGTCGGCGAAGTACAGACCGGTGAGCTCAGCGTCGCCGCCGGGACCGTCGTAGCTGACGGTGCCGACCACCCGCACCAGGTCGCCGCCGAAGGTCAGAGCCGTGTGCTTGACCGTCGCGTCCCGGCCGACCCGCAGGTAGTGGTGGGAGAGATGGACGGCGTCGCCGGCCCACTCCTCCATCGAGGCGAACTCGAGGTGCGATCCGTCGCCGGCGATGATCTCGATGTTGTCGGCCAGCGTCGAGCTGCCCTCGTGCACCATGGCGATCTGGGCCCGCGAGTGAGCTCCGACCCGGACGACGACGTGCCCGGCGGTGGCCTTTTCCGCAGAGGTACCGACGAAGGTGATGACCACCGGTTCGGCCAGCTCGACCTGCGCCGGCACATCGATGAGCAGCACCGTGCTGCTGGCCGCCCAGGCCCTGGCCGACGGCCGGTCGGTCGGGAACTGGCCGGACGCACCCTTGAGCGCCTCCGCCTCGTCACCGGTGACCCGCCGGACGCTGACCTCGGCCGGCGCCTCGATCACCGTGTCGGTGTCCCCGCCGATCACACCCTGGAACGGGGCGTCGACCTCGAGACCGCGCAACCGGCGCAACGGGGTGAACCGCCAGTTCTCCTCCCGCCCGGACGGCACCGGGTGATCGGCGAGATCCGCCGAGCCGGAGCCGTGCAGGTGGGAGTCGGCCTGGGCCGCAAGGGTCCGCCCGCCGACGTGGGAATGGCCGGTGAGCCCGTGCTGGGCACCACGACTTGTTTCTGGGCCGGTTTCGACAACTGCTGTCACGTCAGGAAATCCTCTGTCTTCTCAGGGGCAGGTGTGCTCGGTCGGGACGGCCGGATCAGCCGACCGCGCCTTCCATCTGCAGTTCGATCAGCCGGTTGAGCTCGAGGGCGTACTCCATCGGGAGCTCCCTGGCGATCGGTTCGACGAAGCCGCGGACGATCATTGCCATCGCCTCGTCCTCGGTCAGTCCTCGACTCATCAGATAGAACAGCTGCTCCTCCGAGACCCGGGAGACGGTTGCCTCGTGCCCCATCGAGACGTCGTCCTCGCGGACGTCCACGTAGGGGTAGGTGTCGGACCGGGAGATCGTGTCGACCAACAGGGCGTCACATTTGACCGTCGACGCCGAATGGTGATTGCCCGGGTTGACCTGAACCAGCCCGCGGTAGGACGTCCGGCCGCCGCCGCGGGAGACCGACTTGGAGATGATCGTCGAGGACGTGTGCGGCGCAAGATGCAGCATCTTCGCGCCGGTGTCCTGGTGCTGTCCCTCGCCGGCGAACGCAATCGAGAGGACCTCGCCCTTGGCGTGCTCCCCCATCAGCCACACCGACGGGTACTTCATGGTGACCTTGGAGCCGATGTTGCCGTCGACCCACTCCATGGTCGCGCCGGCCTCGGCCTTGGCCCGCTTGGTGACCAGGTTGTAGACATTGTTCGACCAGTTCTGGATGGTCGTGTAACGGCAGCGGCCGCCCTTCTTCACGATGATCTCGACGACCGCGGAGTGCAGCGAGTCCGACTTGTAGATCGGCGCGGTGCAGCCCTCGACGTAGTGCACGTAGGCATCCTCGTCGACGATGATCAGGGTGCGTTCGAACTGACCCATGTTCTCGGTGTTGATCCTGAAGTAGGCCTGCAGCGGGATGTCGACGTGGACGCCCGGCGGCACGTAGACGAAGGATCCGCCGGACCAGACCGCGGAGTTCAGCGCGGAAAACTTGTTGTCGCCGGACGGGATCACCGAGCCGAAGTACTTCTCGAAGATCTCCGGGTGCTCGCGCAGGCCGGAATCGGTGTCCAGGAAGATGACGCCCTGCCGCTCCAGGTCCTCCTGGATCTGGTGGTAGACGACCTCGGATTCGTACTGCGCGGCGACCCCGCCGACCAGCCGCTGCTTCTCCGCCTCAGGGATGCCCAGCTTGTCGTAGGTGTTCTTGATGTCGTCGGGCAGGTCTTCCCAGGTCTGGGCCTGCTTCTCGGTGGACCGCACGAAGTACTTGATGGTGTCGAAATGAATGCCGGACAGGTCGGCACCCCAGGTCGGCATCGGCTGGCGTTCGAAGAGCTTGAGCGCCTTCAGCCGACGCTCGAGCATCCACTGCGGCTCGCTCTTCTTGGCCGAGATGTCGCGGACGACGTCCTCGTCCAGCCCGCGACGCGCGGATGCACCGGCAGCGTCACTGTCCGACCAGCCGAAGGCGTACCGGCCGAGCGTGTCGATGGTGGCGGCCTGGTCGATCAGCGACTGGCTCAGTGGCTCAGCGGGAGTCGGCGGCGCCAGCACGGCGGCCGCGGTCGCGGCCGGGATGACGGTATCGGCGCCGGTAGCTGACGCATGGTCCTGAGTTGTTGTCATGAACGAGGTCCTTCCAGTCGTGCAATCGGACGGGCACTGCGGCGGTCGTGCGGTCCTGCTGTGTGTCGCTGTTCTGTTCTGCATCGTGCGGCGGATGTTGCTGTCGGAACGGCGCTAAGTGGTCGCCCGGTGTCTCTCGAGCGGGATGGTGCTGATCGGGATGAAGGTGGTGCAGACGGCGTCACCGCGGGCGATGGTCGCCAGCCGCTGGGCGTAGGTGCCGAGCTCCCGGGTGAAGACGGCCATCTCCTCCTCGCAGAGCTGCGGGTACTTGGTCGCGACATGACCGACCGGGCAGTGGTGCTGGCACATCTGCTGGCCGACGCCGACCTGGTGCAGCGACGCGGAGAAGCCGGATTCGGTCAATGCCCTGGTCAGGATCTTGGCCCGGGACGCGACGTCGGGCGCCGTATCCAGTTCCGCGCGATAGGGGGCGACCACCGCCTCGGCCCTGCGGCGGGCGAAATCCTCGACCGCACCGGGACCGACGGCATCTGCCAGGTAGTCCAGCGCCTGCACCGCGAGTTCGTCATAGGCATGAGGCAGCCGCGAACGACCCGCGTCGGTCAGTAGGTAGGAGCGGGCCGGCCGGCCGCGGCCGCGTTGGCGCAACGCCGGAGCCTCGCGCGCGGAGACGGCACCCTCGTCGATCAGCTGGTCGAGATGCCGGCGAACCGCCGCCGGCGAGATGCCCAGCTGCGCCGCGAGGTCGGCCGTGGTCAGCGGACCGTCGGCCAGCAAGAGGTCGACCACCGCCGCGCGGGTGCGGCCTTCGGCGCGATCCGGGTGCCCCGATCCGGCCGCGCGGTCCACCTGGTCGCGCGGTGCTGCCGCGCGCTCGGAGACCGCCGATGTTTTCACAACACCAGTGTGACCTATTTCGGCGGAGACTTCAAAGCACCCGAGCCGGTGCCACTGTGGCGCCCGACACGCAGGTGAGGCTCACCACATCCTCCATTCAACGGACAAACTGCCGTTGCGATGGCGAAAAAGGATCTCCGGTTGGCTGTCGGCCGAGATCCCTAGACTGCAGCAGTGACGACGGAGGGCACCGCGGCATCGCTGGCAGCGCAGCCGTCGGCCGCGGTCGCGGCGCCGTTGAACAAGCTGGAACGACGGCAACTGAGCCGGCTGCGCCGGTGGGGAACCGTCGGCGCCCTGCTGTTGATGCTCGGCAGCGCCTCGTCGTACGGCGCGGCGACGCCCATTCCCAACCCGGTGGACGGCCTGCGGATCGTCGGGCTGCTCTCCCGCATCGGACCGCCGGCGCTGGCCTGCTCCTACGCCGGCATCGGGCTGATCGTGATGTGCTGGGTGCTGATCGGCCGGCTCGCCGCCCCCGGTCGGGTGCGGCGACTGTCCCGCAGCCAACTGAGCCACACGCTGGCCATGTGGGCGGTGCCGCTGCTGGTCACTCCGGCGTTGTTCTCCCGCGACGTCTACTCGTACCTGGCCATCGGCTCGATGATGAACAACGGGTTCAATCCGTACGAGGCCGGGCCGTACGACACTCTCGGTGACGCCGATCCGTTCGCTCATCAGGTGGACGTCCGCTGGCAGCACACCGCCAGCCCCTACGGCCCGGTCTACCTGTTGATCGCCCAGGCCGTCGTTCGGGTGACCGGTGAGAACCTCATCGCCGCAACACTTCTGCAACGCCTCGTCGAACTCGTCGGGGTGGCGTTGATCGTCTGGGCGTTGCCTCGGCTGGCCCGGATCTGCGGCTTCGACCCGGTCGCCGCGCTCTGGCTCGGCGCGTTGAACCCCTTGGTGCTGTTCCACCTGATCGGCGGCGGGCACAACGAGGCCCTGATGCTCGGCGCGATGCTGGCCGGGATGGTGATCGCCTGGGAACGTTCGTTGATCGCCGGCGTTGTGGTGATCACCCTGGGCGTCGGGGTGAAGGCGACGGCCGGGATGGCGTTGGCGTTCCTGGTGATCATGCTGGCGTTGCGGGCCGGCGGGCGGTGGCGCGACCTGATCCGCTGCGGCGCGCAGGTCGGCGCGGTCGCCGTCGTCACCTTCGCCGCCTTCACCGCGCTGGCCGGTGTCGGGTTCGGCTGGGTGGCGGCGTTGGGCGCGCCCGGGTCTGTTCGCTCGTTCCTGTCCGGTTCGACTTCGCTGGGCGTCGGCGCCGGACAGATCGGAATGCTGCTCGGGCTCGGCGATCACACCCAGGCGATCCTGGACGTGATGCAGCCGGTCGGCACGCTGATCGGTTCGGCAATCGCGCTGATCATCATGTGGCAGTGCTGGCAGCGCCGGATCAACCCGATCCTGGGTCTCGGCATGGCGATGGGCGCCTTCGTGCTGCTGGCACCCGTCATCCAACCCTGGTACCTGCTGTGGGCCGCCCTGCCGCTGGCGGCGGCGACGGCGGACCCGCGCTACCGCAAGGCGACCATCTGGCTCACCGTGCTGTTCTCGGTGACGATCATGCCGAACGGCGCGACCATCCCGGTCTACGTCATCGTCCAGGCGGTGGTGGTCGCCGCGGTGGTGGTCGGCGCCACCTATCTGCTGTTGCGCAGGGCCGGTCTGCTGCCGCAAACCCAACCGGCACCCGACGAACCGGACGTCGCCGCCCTCGGCCCGGCGCCGACCGACCCGCCGCCGATCGACGACACCGCAACCGTCAGCCCCGCAACGAACAATCCTGCAACGAACGGCCCTGCAACGAACGACACAGCCGACGATGCAGGTTCGACCGGCAGCGCCGCCTATCCTCGGTCGTTGTGACCAGCGCTTCCGGCCCGCGCTCGACCGCGCGCGCCACCGACACCGGGCCGGCCCTGGTGATCGAGGGGTTGGTCCGCCGGTTCGGCTCGCTGCGGGCCGTCGACGACCTCTCCTTCTCGGTACCGCGCGGTCAGCTGGTGGCCCTGCTCGGGCCGAACGGTGCCGGAAAGACCAGCACCCTGGATGTCTGCACGGGATTCGCCCGGCCGGACGGCGGCCGGGTCAGCGTCCTTGGCCTCGATCCCTGGCGACAGAGCGCCGCCGTGCGCTCCCGGATCGGGGTGATGCTGCAGGCCGGCGGATCGCACGCCGCCGCCCGCGCCGGCGAGATGCTCGAGGTGATTGCCAGGTGCTCGGCCCGGCCGCTCGACCCGCGTTGGCTGTTGGACGTACTCGGGCTGGCCGAGGCCGCGCGGACCCCGGTCCGCCGGTTGTCCGGCGGCCAGGTCCAGCGGCTGAGCCTGGCGATGGCCCTGGTCGGTCGACCCGAATTGCTGTTCCTTGACGAGCCGACCGCCGGGATGGACCCGCAGGCCAGACATCTGGTCTGGGATCTGCTGCGGTCCGCCCGTGCGGACGGGGTGACGACCCTGCTGACCACCCACCTGCTGGACGAGGCCGAACTGCTCGCCGACCGGGTCGTGATCATCGATCACGGTCGGGTGGTCGCCGACGGTTCGCCCGCCGAGCTGACCGGCGGTGCGCACGGCCAGCTCCGCTTCGCCGCCGCTTCCGGACTCGACGTCGAGCTGCTCCGACTCGCTCTTCCGGACGGGTATGAGGTCCGCGAGATGACCGTGGGCCGCTACCTGGTGGAGGGCGAGATCCTGCCGGCGACGGTGGCGACCGTGACCTCTTTCTGTGCGCGGGTCGGTGTGCTGCCGGGCGATCTGCAGGTAGGGCGACGCTCACTGGACGACGTCTACCTGGAACTGACCGGACGGGAGATCAGGTCATGACCAGGCCCTCCGGGGAGCGGTCGGCGACCTTTCCACCCGGCACCTTTCAGTCGGATCCACAACCGGCGCCGGCAGTCAGGCGGATCACCGCAACTGCCGGACTCGAGCTGCGACTGACGGTGCGCAACGGCGAGCAATTGCTGTTGGCCCTGGTCATCCCGCTGCTGGCGTTGATCGGCGGCACCCTGATCCCGGTCGTCGACCTGCCGGAACCGCGGGTGGATGCGGTGATGCCGGGCGTGCTGGTGCTGGCCGTGCTGTCGTCCGGATTCACCTCGCAGGCCATCACCACCGGGTTCGACCGGCGTTACGGGGTGCTCAAACGGCTGGCGGCCGCCGGGGTCGGCCGCGGTCAGCTGATCGCCGGCAAGTGCGCGGCAACGCTGGCCGTCATCGCCGGGCAGTTCGTCATCCTGGGCGTTGCAGGCCTGCTGCTGGGGTGGCGACCGGCCGGCAATCCGTTGTGGGTGCTGGTGATCACCTTGCTGGGTGCTGCGGCGTTCATCGGTCTTGCGCTGCTGCTCGGCGGAACCCTCCGCGCCGAGGCGGTGCTCGCGGTGGCGAACCTGCTCTGGCTGGTGTTCGTGCTGGTGGGTGGGGTGATCGTGCCACTGGATTCGTCACCGGCGGCGTTGCGGGTGATCGGTGAGCTCACGCCGCCCGGCGCGATGTCGCAGGCGATGCGAGCGGTGCTGCAGGACGGTCTCGCCCCGCCACCGGTGACGTTGCTGGTGCTGTCGGCCTGGATCGTCGTGGGCTGGGTCGCCACCGTACGGTGGTTTCGATGGCAATGACGACCTCCACCCCCGACACCGCGTCCGCGCCCCGGCCGGCGTGGTGGCGGCGGCCGCCCACCCACCGGTGGCAACGCGCCTTCGCCTGGGCGGCGGTGATCACGAATGGGTTGATCGCGGTGACCGGGGCGACCGTCCGCGTCACCGGGTCCGGGCTGGGCTGCCCGACCTGGCCGGAATGCGTTGCCGGATCGGTGGTTCCGGTCAGCCGAGCCGACCTGTCTGCGTTCCACTCGGCGATCGAGTTCGGCAACCGCACGCTGACCAGCGTCGTGCTGATCGCCTCCCTCGGCACCTTCCTGCTGATCTGGCTGGCCCGGCCGCGACGCCGGTCGTTGCTGCTGCTGGCCGCCGTGTTGCCGGTCGGGGTGCTGTTCCAGGCGGTCTGGGGCGGCATCATCGTGCTCACCGGGCTGATGTGGTGGACCGTGGCGCCGCACCTGCTGATCTCGCTCGGCCTGATGTACGTCGCCATCGTGGTGCTGGTCCGGCTGAACGAGACCGACGATCCCCCGCAGCGGGTGGTCCCTCGCCCCCTGCAGCTGCTCTCCTGGGCGACCGTCGGGGTGCTGACCGCGCTGTGTGTCGCCGGGACACTCGTCACGGCAGCCGGCCCGCACGGCGGGGACGACGAGACGCCGCGCCTCGATCTGCCGGTGCGCGTGCTCGCCCAGGTGCACGCCGACCTGATGTTCACCTACCTCGGGCTGCTGATCGCGATGTCGGTCGGTTTCCTCGCAGTGCGGGCGCCGCGAAAACTTCTGGTCCGCGCCGCCGTGCTGATCGCCGTCACTGCGGCCCAGGGCCTGATCGGCCTGGTGCAGTACGCGACCGGTGTCCCCGAGGCGCTGGTGGTCGCGCACGTGCTCGGTGCAGTGCTGCTGACCGCCGCCGCGGCGAACGTGGTGCTCGCCACCCGTACCCGCGCTCCGCTCGCGTCGGGTGTGGCGGCATCGGCTGGGGTCGTTCCGCAACACGGCTGACCCGGTCTGTCGGGTGGTGAGGCTCACCGCGCGTCGTGCAATTCCACCGGCCCGCCCGGTGTTCTCCGGGATGTGGAAATACTCGACTCGATCGTCATCGGCGCCGGCCAGGCCGGTCTGTCGGCGTCGTACCACCTTTCCCGACTCGGACTCGGTCATCTCGTGCTGGACGCCGATGAGTCGCCGGGCGGTGCCTGGCAACACCGCTGGGACTCACTGACCATGCGCGACGTGCACGGCGTCGCGGCCCTGCCGGATTCGCAGTCACCGGCAGACCGGGGCGGCCGGGCGAATGCGGTGGTGCCCGACTACTTCGCCGAGTACGAACGCACCCACGATCTGCCGGTGTTGCGGCCGGTGCGGGTGGACGACGTGCAGGACGATCCGTCGGGCGGCGGATTGCTCGTCACCCGCGCCGGGAACCGCCGTTGGCTGAGCCGGACCGTGGTGAACGCGACCGGGACCTGGTCGCGACCGTTCGTGCCGCACTACCCGGGCATGGAGTCCTTCGGCGGCGAGCAGCTGCACACCGTCGACTACCCGGGACCCGAATACTTTCGTGGCCGGCGAACCGTGGTGGTGGGCGGCGGCGCCTCCGCGATCCAGTTCCTGGGTGAGCTTGCGCTTGTCACCGAGACCCTCTGGGTCACCCGTCGGGAACCGGTCTGGCGAAGCACGGACTTCACTCCGGACGCCGGACGCGCGGCCGTCGCACTGGTCGAGCAAAGAGTCCGGCGCGGCCTGCCGCCGGCCAGCGTGGTCAGCGTGACCGGGCTCGCCCTGCGCGAACAGGAGCGGGCGGCGCAGCGGCTCGGCGCCTACCGCCGCCGTCCCATGTTCAGCTCGGTCGAGCCGGCGGGTGTGCGGTTCGACGACGGGAGTGTCGAACGGGCCGACGTCATCCTCTGGGCCACCGGCTTCCGGCCCGCCGTCGCCCATCTCGCACCGTTGCACCTGCGGTCACCGCTCGGCGGCATTGCGCTCGACGGCACCACCGCGGTGGCCGACCCGCGGATACAACTCGTCGGCTACGGCCCATCGGCGAGCACGATCGGGGCCAACCGGGCCGGTCGGACCGCCGCCCGCGGGGTCGCCGACCGGGTACGCCGGCACGCGGTGGACGGAGTCGGCGCGGCCGGCTGAACGCCGTCGGCGGGCTCACCGACCAGCACGGTGCCGGTGGTCATGTCGTGCGCAACACCTGCACGGCCGTCAGCGCGTCACCCACCGGGCGTAGCACCACACCACCGACCGGTGACCGACCTGGCCGATTCAGCCTGCCGTACCGGCCATTTCGCAATCCGAGCCAGTATCGCAGCGAAGGCTCGGACAGTGCGTCCAGGAGATCGTCGTCGGCCAGGTCCATGACGGGACACATCGAGACATAGACCGTTTGGCTCCGGTGCATCCGCTGCTCGCTGATCCGGCGACGGGTGGTGAACAGCAGCACCGCTGCCCGCCCGGGGACGTCACGGTGGGGACGCCGAGCTGACTTCGTCATGGCTCGTCCCTTCGCCGGAGTTGTCGGAGATTCGTTTGGTGGGTAGGCCGGGTCGGGCCCGCCGGCGTGGCGGACCCGACCGGGCAGCTCAGACGTGCCCGAGCCCGGGGGCCGGCGAATTCACCAGGACCTCCTCATAGCGGGCCTGGCGGATGTCGTTGACCAGTGACCTGGCTTCTTCCCGATCCCGGACCACCTTGGACACGACGACGGTGGCGAACATGGCGCACAGGATGCCCATGCCGAGCGTGTACCGCTCCTGGACCGAGATGTCCATCACCCAGATGTTGGCCAGATTCCACACGCCGGTCACCAGCAGAAACGCGATGGCGGCGCTGAAGAAGGCCGGGGTGTGGTCGTTGACGAGCTTGGGGTTCGACATGACAGATGACCCTTTCGTGGTCGGTTCTCTCGTGATCGGTGGTGGGTTTTGGGGTAGGCGAGCGCCGGCGGACATCGAGAGACCGATGACCGTCCGGTCGTCCTGGGTGTGTCGTTCGGGGTGCGCCCCGGTCAGCTCTCCACGGAGCGCCGACGGGCCTGCCGCACCGGTGCAGCTGCGCGACGATGTTTGCTACTGACAACAGCTTTCGAGAAACTGTGCCGCCGCCCGTCCATCTGATGGACGCGAAGAACCTGTTCCAGCTTGGTGTGTCTGATCCGGCTGGCCTGCTTGCTGATGCCTTGGGCCTCCCCGATGTCGCCGTAGCTGGGTTGCGGCAACGACGATCGCAGGGTGTGCACCGACTGGGCCTCGATGATGTCGAGGACCACCCGGGCCTGAGAGATGAGCCGGATTTTCGCCAGCTCGAACTCGAGCTCGTTGTCCGACTCCACCGGAACCGCCGCGGCGTCCGCCAACAAGGTTGCGATGTAGTCGTACATCTCTGTGAGCTCCACGTCACACACCCTGCCATGCGACAACCAACGTTGTCAACGACAATCATCGTTGTCGACTAGAATTTCTTGCCAGGTCCCGCGCGCACCCGGTCGCAACACCGAAAGACCCCGGTGGCACTCCGTTGTCGGAGCGTCACCGGGGTGGCGATTCGAGGTTTCGGCCGAGCTCAGCTCGCCCGCAGCAGCCCTACGGCGCTCACGGGTTCGCGCCCGAGCGCCATCGAGACCGCCGCGCCGAGCAGCGCCGCCGGATCACCTGCCGCCGACTCGCACCGGCACGCGACATAGCCGTCGGGCCGGATCAGCACGGCTGCCTGCGCCCCCAACCGGTACTGGCGTGCGACGTCGCCGTTCGAATCCTGCAGGTCCCGGCCGATCATGACCGCCCGGATCGGGATCCCCTGCGCCGCAATCTCGCGGACCACGCGATGCCACCCGTCCCCGTCGGGTCCGGTGAGCACCGTGAGCCCGCCGTCGAACAGGTCCAGGGTCGAACGGCAACCGCCGTCGGCCTGCACCCAGGCATGTGGTGCCCGCACTCCGGGGACGACACCCGTTGTCTCGTCGGTGCTCTCCACCTCGTGGATCACATCGGAGCGGTAGCGGACGCCGATGTCGCCGGCCAGGCCGGCGTCGGGATCCTGCTCCGGGCCCGGACCCCGACGCAGTGACCGCAGGACGTTCGAGGCGCCGATCGGCCGGCGTTCCTGTTCGTAGCTGTCCAGCAGATCGACTCCGGCCCACCCGCGCAGCACCCACGCGAGCTTCCACCCCAGGTTGTGCGCGGCGTGGATGGCGGTATTCATTCCGGTACCCCCGACCGGCGTGGTCCGGTGTGCGGCATCGCCCACCAGGAACGTCCTTCCGGCAGCGAAGCTGTCGGCCAGGTGACCGCCCATCACGAACGGTTGCACGGCCAGGATGTCCGGCAACAGGTCGGCGGCGCCCGACGCCGCCCTGATCAGCTCGACGCAGTGCTGCGGTGTCCAGGCATCGATCCGTTCGCCGGTCTCGGGATGCCACTGCCGGGCGTAGATCCACCTGTCGTCACGGCTGGTCGGCACGAAAACACCTTCTGCCCCTGGCATCTCGACAGTGTTGATGGCCGCCGGGAGGCCGACGAGGCGGTGGGTGAGGTGTGCGCGAAAGGTCACCGAGACGAAATCCCCGATGGTGCCGAGGTCCTCGATCCCGATCCCGGCGGCTGCGCGCACGGTGCTGCGCGGTCCGTCGGCGCCGATGACGTACGCCGCCTCGACCCGTTCGACCGCTGCGGTGGTCTCGTCGCGGATGGTCGCCAGTACGGCATCGCCGGTGTCGACGAGATCGACCAGCTCGACTCCGAACCGGACCCGCCCACCGACTCCGTACAGATGCTGCAGCAGCACTGGTTCGAGATGGTCCTGTGCGCAGCAGCACGGCGTGCACGGGCTCTGCGTCAGCGCCTGCTCATCCGTCGGGTAGCCGAAGGGCACGGCGAACATCGATTCGTCGAGCAGCGTCCTGGCGAAGGTCATCACCGGTCGGACCCGCATCGATCCCGCCCGGATCTGCTGCTCGATCCCCCAGGAGCGGAACAGCTCCATGGTCCGGGTGCTGACTCCGGTCGCCTTGGGAAACGGCGAGGTACCGCGGTGTTTCTCGATCAGCAGCACGTCGATGCCGTACCTGGCCAGGGTGATCGCTGCGGTCAGGCCGGCCGGCCCGGCTCCGACGACGAGCACGTCACACCTTTTGGTTGCGATCAGGTCTCGTGTGTGGTGATGCATGGTTCGCTCCTTCGCTGAATGTGTGATGACACTCAGCGTCGGGTGAACGCGGGCCTGACGGATCCGTGCTGGATACCTGGTTAACGCAGCACTCGGCAGGCACTACGTATCGGCCCACCGCCGAAAATGCGGAAAGGTGCAGTCACTCCGGCGGCATGCTCAACCGGTCGGGGTGGCCGGGCTGGACGGCGTCGCGCCGGCGGAGGCCACGCTGGCGAACGGAGAGATGGTGTAGATCAGGTCGAGCGGCTGGATCGTCCGACGGGCTCGATGTGACTGCGCGCGGTCGTCATGGGTCGCTCCTCCAGGAGAGGGTGGGCAAGCCGGATGCCCCCTCCTGGGCCCGACTGCAGTACCTGCGTGATCGGCCACCGGGTAGGACGCCCTCCACCTGGAACGGCGTTCACCGCGATGAAACGATTTGTTCCCTGCGTCGGATCCGGCGCCCGTTCTCTCCCGGCTTTCTAGTGAGCGGGTTCGCTCCTGACGGTCCAGATCAGGCCATCGACCGGCTCTGGAAGGTAGAGGCAATATCGGCCGGTGCGGACCGACTGATCGAGATGGGCACCCAGCACCGGGGCCTGCCGGGCGATCGAGGTGATCGTCCGCCGCAGGCTTCGCGCCACATTGACCCGAGCCCGCTCGGCATCCGATCCGGTGGGCCGATCCCGGCCACCGATGCCCACCGCCCGTTTCAGTTCCCGCAGCAGCGCCTCCCGCTCCACCTGCGCCTGTTCGGCGCGAACGGGGTCGTGCGCGGCCTCGGCGTCGTCGACCTCGGCCTGCAGTTCGTGCATTCGCCGGCGGTACTCACGCTTGGCCCTTGCATCGATGGCCGGACCGAGATCGCTGCCGACCGGGGCCTGCGAGCGACCCGAGAGCTCGACGGCCGTCAGTTCGGTCCGTGGTGACCGGAGCAGCCGGGCCAACTGCGCGATTCCCGTGCTGTCGGGCAATCGTGCGTTGCCCAACGGCGTGCTGAGGATCCACAGATCTCCGTCCCGGACGATCTCGGCCGAGGCCCCGGGGGAACTTGCGGCAGGTGCGGCCGGGTCCCGACCCGGTCGCCGGACTCCGATGGCAGCGGCGAGCAGGTCGGCCTCGGCGCGCAGCGATACGGCCTCGTCGGCCGGCCCGACGTCTCCGGCAGAACGGTCGCCGGATCGAGCCGCAGCGACGCCAGTGGCCCGCACATGGGCAATGGCCTGCAGGTGGTCGGCGAGGTGATCCAGACAGTGCACCAGCAGCGGCGGGGACGGCATGGCGCGGGCCAGGGCAACGGCGTCCCGGGCATGGACGACCGCGGCAGTGAGGTCGCCGTCCAACGCGGCCAGTCGACCGAGCACGTCGTCGACCGGAAGCCCGGCGCTGTGGCCTCCGCCGACGTTCAGCAGCCCCGTGTAGGGCAGCAGTGCCCGGTAGGCCGGTCGGGCGTAATCGACCGCGCCGGCCCTGGCGACGGTGTCGCCGAAGACCCGCAACAGGTGGTCCCCGGTCATCGACCGGGACAGCCGGTCAGGTCGAGAGCCGTAGCGGTGCAACACGTCCTGCACATCGGCTTCGTCACCGAAGAGCTGCGCGCCGAAACCTTTCTGCACCTGGAAGACCGGCGACGGTACGTCGTTCAGCATCTGCACGGTGATTCGATGGATCTCCTCCGCCCTCGGGTCGGGGTGGCCGTAGAGGTCGAACAACATCAGCTGGTGGATCGCCTCGCAGCCGAGCACCACCACCGGTTCGATGTGCCCGGTTCCGACCCGCACCGTCTCGTACATCGACGCGGCCGCGGCCGCGCGGCTGCCGTTCAACGCCAGCAACGTGGTCCGCTGGACCAATGTGCTCTGCCGCCAACCGGGCGACGGAAGTAGTGCCGCCAACACCTCCGCGTGGCCGAGACTCTGGCTGGCGGCGCCGATGTCGGCGTGGTTCAGGTGATGACCGGCACAGCGTTGATGCCCGTAGAGGGCGAGGTCGGACCGGCCGGCGTGCTCGGCCAGCCGGACCACCTCCTGCGCCGCGACGATGTCGGTGTCGAACTCGACCCGGGTGGTCGGAACCTGGGTCTGGTCGAGAAGCGTTTGCGCGATGAGCACCGGATCGCCGGTCGACCTGGCCACGGTGACCGACTCGTCGGCCCAGGCCCGGACCTGCTCGATCGCGTCGACGTCGGCGCCGCCGACGATGGTCAGCCGGCCGAGCAATCTGGCCCGCAGATGCCGTTCCTCCGGCGGGAGTGCCTCCAGCGCGTCCTCCAGCCGGCGCATCCGCGGCAGGTCTGGAACGAACGCGCTCACCCAGAGATTGGCTCCGACCTCGGCCCTGGCCCGGGTCACCGGATCCGGGCATCCGCGGGCCAACTCGGCGGCCTCCTGGAAGAGGGTCAACGCCGGTTCCATGTCGCCGAGCCAGCTGAGCACCTCGGCGAGATCGAGGGTGACGTTCGCCCGGAGTTCACGGTCCTCGACACCATCGGCGGCGGCCCCGCGGGCCTGCCACAGCAGACCGGCCGCCCTGGATTGCTGACCGGCGGTCACCAACTCCGCGGCGACTTCGCGGGCATGACGGACGGCGTCGGAACGTGTCGTCCCGCCGTCGGCGGCCCGCAGCCGATGCGCTGCTGCCGCGGCGCTGCCGTCGACACCACCCACCGCGTCCCATGCCGTCGCCAGCCGGTGGTGCTGCTCCCGCGGATCTGCGAGCCGCTCCGCCGTCTCGGCGAGCAGTGCATGACGGAACCGCACGCCGTCGGCGGACACCTCGGCGAGCACTCCGCCGCGGTGGGCCGGCTCGAGCCGCCGCGCCAGCTCCTCCGTCGGACACGAGCAGGCACTGGCCAGCAGCGACAACGCCGTGCCCGCACCGGCAGTCGCCGCCATCGACAACGCCTGCCGGGTGTCGCCGTCGAACCGGTCGAGTGATCGCCGGAGAACTTCGCCGATGACGCCGCTGCCGTCCGGTGACCGGATCAGCTCCTGGACGAACAGCGGATTACCGCCGGTACGCGCATGCAGGTCGACCGCGTCGAATGGTCCGGCGCGCTGGTGATCTTCGGCGCCGGCGAGTTGGCGGACCGCGTCGACATCGAGCCCACCGAGCGAAACGACGCGGCTCACCCGCCGCAGGCCGTCAAGTCCGGGCATGTCCGGCTCGCGGTCCCGGGTGGTGGCCACCACCACCACCTTGGCATCCCCGAGCGCCCGCGGCAGCCGCTCGAGCACCCAGACGGCGATGGCGTCGGCCCAGTGCAGATCCTCCAGGAACACCGCGGCAGGAGCGCTGGCCTGCAGCGCGTCGACCAGCGACTCCAGCTGCTCCCAACGGCGTTCCTGGGCCGGTAACGACGGATCGCTGGTCGGCACCATGCGCAGTGCGCGGAAGACCCCTCGCCACAGCTCCATCGGCCCGCGGGCGGCCGCATCACCCTCGCCCCGCAGGACCCGCATCCCGCTGTCCCGCGCCAGCACGGCCGCCCGGTCGGCAAGCCGGGTCTTGCCGATGCCGGCCTCGCCTACCAGCAGCACGATCGCCGGCCGGCCGGCCGCTGCCTCGTCGATGGCGGCCTGCAGGTTGACCAGTTCGCGGGCGCGGCCGAAGAGGCCGTCGGCGCCGTCCTCCCACGCTGTGGACGGATTTCCGACACCGAATGTCCGGGTGATCGCCCCCGCGGGACGCACAACCATTCTGTGACCCTAAGCCACGCTTATCGCCCAGACCAGGTGAAATCGATCAGCCGGAGAGACCGGAAGCAGTGGCGAGCCGGCGCAGCGCGTTGCGATCGGTGACCGCCGTCTTGCTCAGCAGGCTCGCCACGTGCGCCTCGACGGTCCGGGGGGACAGGAACAACCGCTGGGCGATCTCGGCGTTCGGCAACCCGACGACCAGCAGCTCCAGCACATCCATCTCCCGGCTGGTCACGCCCATGGCCCGGAAGGCCGGTGGTACCGCGGCGTTCCCCCGTCCGCGACGGGTCGGTGCCCCCGCCTGCCGCAGCAGGTCACGAGCGGTCCTGGCCGCGCGGTCCGCACCGTCGCGCTCGTACACGGCAAGATCGGCGCGCAGTTCGGCAACCGGATCACCCCAGCCATCGCGCACGGCCGCCTCCAGCACGATGGACCGGAGCAACCGGCGCCACCAGTGCACGGCGGCCAGCAGATCGTTACCGGCGGCGAACAACCGGACCGCCGACTCCCGGTCCCCCGCCCGGCCGGCAGTGACGGCATCGGCGAAGGCGATGGCACCCCGGTTGGCGGACCGGAATCCCGGTGGTGCCGACGCCACGAAATCGCGCGGGCCGGTGTCCACGGCAACCGCGACCCGCAGCAGCACCCACAACCCCCAATAGATCATCGGGGCCGCCGAGGCGTGCTCGGCCAGTCGGCGCATCCCGGCATCGACCCGCTCGTCCGCCAGCTGCAGGTCGTGCCGGGCGAGGGCGGAGACCCCGGTCACCGCCATCGCTATCGCGGCCACCTCGGGTGGCGCGTTCGCCCTGCCGTTGGCTGCCGCCAGCCGGGCGAGCATTCCGTCCACGTCACCGGCTTCGTCCAGCGCAGCGGCCTCGAACAGCTCGGCCATCGCCTGCAGATCCGTGAGCCCGAGCTGGCCCGCGCGCTCCGCGGTCGCCACGGACGTCGACGATGCGGCCCGCGGGCCGTCGGTGGCCATCCGCAGCTCGCCGAGGATGACGTCGATCGACAACGCCGGCCGCAGCAGCCCGGCATCCAGCGCCAACTCGCGGGCCTCGATCAGCATCCCGGTTTCGCGGCCGGCCATCAGGTCCGCCCGGCCCAGTCCGAACAGTGCCTCGATCCGCCAGATCAGCAAGCCGTGCTCTGCGGCCAGTTGCGCGGCCTTGCGGAAGGCCTTCGCCGATGCTTCGAGATCGGTCAACTCGCTACACCGACCGGCGACGATCATTGCCGCACATTGGTTGTCGTACGACCCGGCATCCTGAGCCTGTTGCCGGGCCTGCTCGGCGAGCCGGCCGGCCGACGCCGGGTCGCCCGTCCCGAAAGCCACCTCGGCCAGCAGGATCGCCGATCGCGGGTCGTCCGGTCGAGCCGCCCGCTCCACCAGCCGCCCGGCCGCTTCCCACTGCCCACACAGGACGGCGGCACGGGCCATCCGCAGGCACAGTTCGGCGTGCGCCGATCCGGTGGCCGACGCCAGTGCCGCAGCGCCCGCCTCGAGCGCCGCCACCGCCCGCCCGCCCATGGTCAACAGCCAAACCCGGTCGATCGCCACCTGTCCGGGGTCCATCCCGCGGGCGGCCGCTCGATCCAACAGGTCAGCGGCACTGCGTAGCGCACCCCGCGACATGTCCCGGCGTGCCAGACCGGCCAGTACCGCACCCGATTCCGCAGACCGTCCGGCCCGGTCGAGCAACTCGGCGCGCAGGGCGTCGAACTGCGGGTCGTCGTGGTCGACCGCCGCCACCGCCCGATCAGCCAGGGCGGACAGTTCGGGCGGCAGGGTCGCCGCCAGGATCGCCTCGCGGGTCAACGCATGACGCCAGTCCAACCGGCCCTCGTCCGCGAGCAGCAGGCCGCCCGCCACCGCCGCGTCCAGCGCATGGTGCACTGCGGAATCGTCCAACCCGACGACGACCGGCAGCATCCGCCAGTCGGGGTCGGTGCCCAGGACGGCCGCCGCCCGAAGCACGGTCCGAACCTCCGGATCCATGGCCGCCAACCGTCGACGGACAACGCCGGCCAGGGTCGGCGGAAGCCCGGCCGATGGCCGGCCGGACCGGGCTCGGTCCTCGACGCGCGCTACCGCCAACAGTTCGTCGATGACGATCGGTAGTCCCTGCGCCCGCTCGATCAACTCGGAGAGGACATCGGGGCCGATCGAAGGGCCGCCGCCCCCCGCCGCCATCACCGCGGCCTGCTCGGCGGTCAACCGGTCGAGCCGAAGACCGGTCACCGCGGGCAGCCGAGCGATGTCGTCGATGGTCAGTCGGCGCGGTTCGTCGTCGCCGAGCTGGCTCTCGTCGTCCCGTGCCGAAACCGCCACCAGCACCGAAGAGGTCGCTGCCGCGTCGGCCAGGTAGCCGACCAGCGCAACGGTGTCCGGGTCCGCCCAGTGCAGGTCCTCGAGCAGCAGCAGACTTCCGGCGCCATCGCCGAGCGTGTCCAACAGCCGCAGCAGTCCCTCCCCCAGCATCACGGTCGGATCCGGTCCGCCCTCGACGGCCGTTCCGCCAGATTCCGGGTCGGCACCGGCATCGGCGGCCCAGCCCGGCGCGATCCTGCGCAGCGCACTGCGGAACGGCCGCAGGTCGTCCGTCGCCACCGCGACACCACGACGGAGTGCAGGCCCCAGGGCCGAGGAGAAGGCGCGGTAAGTGCCGCCGCCCGGAATCGCCCGCCCGGACAGCACCAGCATCCCGGCCGCGTTCGCCTGCGCGACCAGCACGGCGAGCAGGCAGGACTTTCCGATTCCGGCCTCGCCGAGGACCAGCAGCAATCCGCCGGAACCCGACCGCGCGTCGGCGAGCAGCTGTGAGGCGGTTGCCAGCTCGTCATCGCGGCCGACCAACCTGATCGGCGGGACGCCGGCGGTCTGCACACCGATCAGTACAGCGCACCCGTCCCCGCGGCACCAGCACCGCCTCGGTGACCCAACCCTGGTGTCAGCGGCCGGTGCCGGCCATCCTGCGACGGTCCTCCGGGCTCGGGGCGATCTTCGCCGACAGCTCCCGGTTCCAGCCGTCCGCGACGGGGATCCCGGCCTGCTGGCAGATCTGCGGCGGCCACCGTCATCCCCGACGCCACCGCATCCCCGAAGGCTCCGTCATCGGCGATCACCACGATCCTGGCCCCGACCCGGCCCAGGTAATTGATCACCGCGGTACCACTGCCGCCGTGACCGGCCACGAACTCCGAAAGCCGCTTCACCTGTGCGGCGTCGGACCCGGTCAGCACCGCCGGCTCGACGTCCGGTTCGCTCACCAGGGCCACCCCAGGACCGGCAGGCCGACCACCGAGTCGACGGCCCAGGCCACCGAGACACCGGTCAGGTACAGGTTCGAGATGTGGAACAGGGTCATCGGTTTGGCTGGTTCGCCACGCAGCACCCGGGTGTGCAGCAGGTGCGCCATCGCCAGGAACCACAGGCCGAGCGGCACCGCCACCGCGGCGTAGATCCAGGACGAGGCCGGCACCAGCAGCAGTGAGCAGGCCACCATCGCCCAGCTGTAGAGCACGATCTGCCGGACCACCTCGCGTTCGGTGGCCACCACCGGCAACATCGGCACCCCGGCCGCCGCGTAGTCCTCCCGGTACCGCATGGCAAGTGCCCAGGTGTGCGGCGGCGTCCAGAAGAAGATCACCCCGAAGAACACCCAGGCCGGCCAGCCGATGGTGCCGGTGACGGCGGACCACCCGATGATCACCGGCATGCAACCGGCCAGGCCGCCCCAGACGATGTTCTGCGAGGTGCGGCGCTTGAGCCACATCGAGTACACGAAGACGTAGAAGAGGATCGCGACCACCGCGAGTACCGCGGCCTGCCAGGTGGTGGTCAACCACAGTTCGGTCGCGGCGAGCACGCCGAGCACGATCCCGAAGATCAGCGCCGCACGCGGTGTGACGGTGTGTTTCGCCAGCGGGCGGGACCTGGTCCGCCGCATCAGGGCATCGATGTCCGCGTCCACCACGCAGTTCAGCGCGTTGGCGCTGCCGGCCGCCAGTGCCCCGCCGACCAGGGTGGCGAGGATCAACGTCAGCGGCGGGACCTCACGTTGGGCCGCGAACAGGGCCGGCACCGTGGTGATCAGCAGCAGCTCGATGATTCGCGGTTTGGTCAGCGCGACGTAGGCGCCGATCCGTCCGCGCAGCCCCGATCGATCACGCCGCACCCGGCTGGAGGACAGTTCCTGGTCGACCGCACCCTGCGGACGGCCTGCGACCCCGGGTTCGCCGGATTCGGTGGAACCGGACCGGGATGCGACCTCCACGGAACTCCTTCTGACCAGATCGTGCGGCGGCGGGCGACATCGCGACCACGAAGGTCGGCGATCTCCACGGTCATCCTAGGTGGGCTCGTTGCCCGCTGCCGTCCAGGCCCGCCGTGGCCGCACCACGCGACCTCCACCCCAGTGATCGCGCTCCCCGCGCAAGACCACCGTCTGTGTTTGGTCCGCCATCTCCCGGTAAACCTTCCCGTACTAGTGTTGTTCTGCGGCTGGAGTACCTTCGCCGGCCGTGTTCGTCAGTCCCCGACCAAGTCCGCCCGCACCACTACACCTGTTCAGACACGTTTCGCGATCCGCCCCGGCGTGGCTGTGGCGATCGCCCTCTCAGGAGGTCGCCAGCTCGTGACCATGTCAGCCGCCACTGCCGATGTCGAAACCCTCACCGCCGCGCACGTCCCGGACGACTGGTCGGAGGTGGATTCCCGGGCGGTGGACACGGCGCGGGTCTTGGCGGCGGATGCGGTGCAGAAGGTCGGGAATGGGCATCCGGGGACGGCGATGTCGTTGGCGCCGTTGGCGTACAGCCTGTTCCAGAAGGTGATGCGGCAGGATCCGGCGGATCCGACGTGGGTGGGTCGGGACCGGTTCGTGTTGTCCTGTGGGCATTCGTCGTTGACCTTGTATATCCAGCTGTACCTGGCCGGGTTCGGGTTGGAACTCAAGGATCTTCAGGCGCTGCGGACGTGGGGGTCGCTGACCCCGGGGCATCCGGAGTTCCATCACACCAAGGGTGTGGAGATGACGACCGGGCCGTTGGGTCAGGGCCTGGCGTCCGCGGTGGGGATGGCGATGGCGTCCCGCCGGGAACGTGGCCTGTTCGACCCGGACGCGGCGCCCGGACAGTCCCCGTTCGATCACTTCATCTATGTGGTGGCCTCGGACGGCGACATCGAGGAGGGCATCACCTCCGAGGCGTCGTCGATCGCGGGTCGGCAGGAGCTGGGCAATCTGATCGTGTTCTACGACCACAACGAGATCTCGATCGAGGACGACACGAACATCGCGTTGTCCGAGGACGTCGCGGCCCGGTACGAGGCGTACGGCTGGCACGTGCAGAAGGTCGAGGGTGGGGAGAACGTCACCGGGATCCTGGCGGCGATCGAGGCGGCCAAGGCGGTCACCGACAGGCCGTCGTTCATCCAGCTGCGGACGATCATCGCCTACCCGGCGCCGACGAAGATGAACACCGGCGCCGCGCACGGCTCGGCGTTGGGTGCCGAGGAGATCGGCAAGCTGAAGTCGGTGTTGGGGTTCAACCCGGATCGAGACCTTCGAGGTCGACGACGTGGTGATCAAGCACACCCGGCTGGCGTTGGACCGCGGCGTCACCGCGAAAGCCCAGTGGCAGAAGTCGTTCGATGCGTGGGCGGCGGCGAACCCGGAGCAGAAGGCGTTGTTCGACCGGTTGCAGGCCCGTGAACTGCCCGATGGCTGGACCGACGGCGTTGCCGTCCTGGCCGGTCGATCCGAAGGGGGTGTCGACCCGGGCGGCGTCCGGGGCGGTGCTGAACGCGCTGGCCGACGTGCTACCGGAGTTGTGGGGCGGGTCGGCCGACCTGGCCGAGTCGAACAACACCACGATGAAGGGCGCCGATTCGTTCGGCCCGGCCGCGGCGAAGACCAGGCATTGGAACGCCACCCCGTACGGGAGGACCCTGCATTTCGGGATCCGGGAACACGCGATGGGCGCGATCCTGTCCGGGATCGTGCTGCACGGCCCGACCCGCGCCTACGGCGGCACGTTCCTGCAGTTCAGCGATTACATGCGCGGCGCGGTCCGGTTGGCCGCGGTGATGGGCGCCCCGGCGATCTACGTGTGGACCCACGACTCCATCGGTCTGGGTGAGGACGGCCCGACCCACCAGCCGGTCGAGCACCTGGCCGCGCTGCGGGCCATTCCCGGGTTGGCGATCGTCCGGCCGGCGGACGGCAACGAGACGGCCTATGCCTGGCAGGCCACCCTGGACAAGCAGTCCGACTTCGCCTCCGGCCCGGTCGGTCTGGCGTTGACCCGGCAGAACGTGCCGACGCTGGAGGGCACGTCCGCCGAGGGTGTGGCGCGCGGCGGCTACGTCCTCGCCGACGCCGACGGTGACCTGCAGGTCATCATCATGGCCACCGGTTCGGAGGTGCAACTCGCCGTCAAGGCCCGGGACGTGCTGCAGTCCGAGGGCATCGGCACCCGGGTGGTGTCCGTGCCGTGCCTGGACTGGTTCGAGGTGCAGGACGCCGCCTACATCGAGTCCGTGTTACCGGCGGCGGTCACCGCGCGGGTGTCGGTCGAGGCCGGCGTCGCGCAGCCCTGGTGGCGGTGGCTCGGCTCGGCCGGCAAACCGGTGTCGCTGGAGCACTACGGCGCCTCGGCCGACGCGGCCACCCTGTTCCGCGAGTTCGGTTTCACCCCCGAGGCCACGGTCGAGGCGGCCAAGGCCTCGTTGGCCGCGGCCGGCAAGCCCGCGAGCATCAGCACCGCGCCGAACACCGCGCACATGGAACACGTCGGCAGCGACACCGGCACGGCGACCGAATCCGGCACGCAGAACGACTGACGCACCACCCAGAGCGACGGGCGATGAACCCGTCCCCACCGGGCAAGCCCGCACAGAGCCTGTCCCCACGAATCAAGGAAGTCACATCATGACCACACCGCAGAGCACGAACAATCCCCTTGCCGACCTCTCCGCCGCCGGGGTTTCCCTGTGGCTGGATGACTTGTCCCGGCAGCGGTTGCAGTCCGGGAACCTGAAGGACCTGATCGCCGATTCGCACATCGTCGGGGTCACCACGAACCCGTCGATCTTCCAGGCCGCGCTCAAGGACGGCGCGTCCTACCAGCAGCAGATCGGTGAACTCGCCGCCCGGGGCGCCGACGTCGACGACACCGTCCGGGAAGTCACCACCGACGACGTCCGCGACGCGTGCGACCTGTTCACCGCGACCTTCGAAGCGTCCGGGCATGCCGATGGTCGGGTATCGATCGAGGTCGACCCCCGGTTGGCGCACGACACCGCCGCGACCATCGCGCAGGCCCAGGAACTGTCCAAGATCGTGGACCGACCCAACCTGCTGATCAAAATCCCCGCCACCCTCGCCGGGTTACCGGCGATCACCGCGGTGATCGCCGAGGGGATCAGCGTGAACGTCACCCTGATCTTCTCCCTGGACCGGTACAAGGCGGTGATGGACGCCTACCTCACCGGCCTGGAACAAGCCAAGGAAGGCGGCCACGACATCTCCCAGATCCACTCCGTCGCCTCGTTCTTCGTCTCCCGCGTCGACAGCGAGATCGACAAAAGGCTCAAGGCCATCGGCTCCCCCGAAGCCGCCGCCCTCGAGGGTGAGGCGGCGATCGCGAACGCCCGACTGGCCTACCAGGCCTACGAACAAACCTTCACCGGTCCCCGGTGGGACGCGCTCAAGGCCGCCGGCGCGAACGCGCAACGCCCGCTGTGGGCCTCCACCGGCGTCAAGGACCCGAAGTACGACGACACCCGGTACGTCGTGGAACTGGTCGCCCCGAACACGGTGAACACCGCCCCGGAGAAAACCATCGACGCCGTCCGCGACCACGGCGTGATCCGCGGGAACACCATCGACGGCACCTACGCCCAAGCCTCCGCCGTGTTCTCCGGACTCGAAGCCCTCGGCATCGACCTCGACGACGTGTTCGAAATCCTGGAAACCGAAGGCGTCCAGAAATTCGAACAAGCCTGGAACGAACTCCTCGAATCAGTCAGCACCGAACTCGCCAAGAAGAAATAGCCGCCGCGAGTCGAATCACCGGTGATTCGGCGGTGCAGCACCGGCCGGGTGAAGGTGTGCGACATTTCTCTCGGCCGTTCGGATTCGCGCCCTGATCTCCGGTGAAAGGACATCGACGGTAAATATGGCCTCCAAGGTAGTGAACCCACTTCGGGATCCCCGCGACAAGAGGTTGCCGCGCATCGCGGGTCCGTCCGGAATCGTGATCTTCGGGGTCACCGGCGACCTCGCCCGAAAGAAGCTGATGCCGGCGATCTACGACCTGGCGAACCGGGGTTTGTTGCCGCCGGGCTTCGCCCTGGTCGGGTTCGCCCGGCGGGACTGGGCGAACGAGGATTTCAGCAAGGTCGTCCACGATGCGGTCCGGCAGTACGCGAGAACCCCGTTCTCCGAAGAGGTCTGGCGTCATCTGGCGGAAGGTTTCAGGTTTGTCCAGGGTGCGTTCGACGACGACGACGCCTTCGACACGCTGGCCGCGACGTTGGCCGACCTGGACCGGATCCGCGGCACCGGCGGCAACCACGCGTTCTACTTCTCGATTCCGCCGAGCGCATTCCCGGTGGTGCTCAAGCAGTTGAAGCGTTCGGGATTGTGCGACCCGCATGCCGAGGAATGGCGCCGGGTGGTGATCGAGAAACCGTTCGGGCACGACCTGAAATCCGCCGTCGAGTTGAACACCCTGGTCAATGACGTCTTTCCGTCGGACAGCGTGTTCCGGATCGATCATTACCTGGGCAAGGAAACGGTGCAGAATCTGTTGGCCCTGCGGTTCGCGAACCAGCTGTACGAACCGATCTGGAACAACAACTACGTCGACCACATCCAGATCACCCAGGCCGAGGACATCGGTGTCGGCGGCCGGGCCGGGTACTACGACGGCATCGGCGCGGCCCGCGACGTCATCCAGAACCACCTGCTGCAACTGATGGCGCTGACCGCGATGGAGGAGCCCGTCGCCTTCGATCCCAAGGAGTTGCGGCGGGAAAAGGTCAAGGTGCTCTCGGCGGTGCAACTGCCCAAGGATCTGTCTGCCGGCTCGGCGCGCGGTCAGTACGCCGGCGGTTGGCAGGGCGGCAGCAAGGTGCGTGGTTACCTCGAGGAGGACGGCATCTCGCAGACCTCCACCACCGAGACCTATGCGGCGATCAAGCTGCTGGTCGAGACCAGGCGGTGGGCCGGGGTTCCGTTCTACCTGCGCACCGGAAAGCGCATGGGCAAACGGGTCTCGGAGATCGCGGTGGTGTTCAAACGTGCGCCGCACCTTCCGTTCTCGCACAACGACACCGAGGAGCTCGGTTCGAACATGCTGGTGATCCGGGTGCAGCCGGACGAGGGCGTGACGATCCGGTTCGGCTCCAAGGTGCCGGGGCCGGCAATGGAGGTCCGCGACGTGTCGATGGACTTCTCCTACGGCCAGTCGTTCACCGAGGCCTCCCCCGAGGCCTACGAGCGGCTCATCCTGGACGTGCTGCTGGGCGAACCCTCACTGTTCCCGCAGGACGAGGAGGTCGAGCTGTCCTGGAAGATCCTGGATCCGGTCGAGAAGCACTGGGCCAGATCGAGCGCCAAGCTCGAGCAGTACGCCTCCGGCTCCTGGGGACCGGCCAGCGCGGACGCCATGATGGCCCGCGACGGTCGCGCCTGGCGGCGGCCATGACCGGCCCCGCCCAGACTTCGACCATCAGCACCGGGAGCAGCCGATGATCATCGACCTGCCGTCGACCGATTCGTCCAAGATCAACAAGGCGCTCGTCGAGATGCGGGAGAAGGGCGGGTCGATCGCCCTCGGCCGGGTGCTGACCCTGGTGATCGTCACCGAGGACGGCGCCGCCGAGGATCCGATCGCCGCAGCGAACGCCGCATCGTTTGAGCATCCGTGCCGGGTGATCGTGCTGGCGATGGGCTCCAAGCGCGCATCGGCGCGGCTGGATGCGCAGATCCGGGTGGGCGGGGACGCCGGGGCCAGCGAGGTCGTGGTGCTCCGGCTGTACGGACCGCTCGTCGACCACGGTGCGTCCGTCGTCGTGCCGCTGCTGCTCGCCGACGCGCCGGTCGTCGCCTGGTGGCCGGGCGAGGCGCCGGAGGTGCCGTCGAAGGATCCGATCGGAATGCTCGCCGAGCGTCGGATCACCGACGCCGCATCGGCCAGGCGACCGAACGCCCAACTCGCCAAGCGCCGCGATTCCTACCAGCCGGGCGACACCGATCTGTCGTGGACCCGGATCACCCGGTGGCGCGGATTGCTGGCCTCGACCCTCGATCAGCCTCCGCACGACAAGATCACCTCGGTGACGGTGGCCGGCGCCACCGAATCACCGTCGGCCGATCTGCTGGCGGCCTGGCTTGCGGTGGCGCTGAAATGCCCGGTGAAGCGGGTCAAGTCGCCGACGAAGTCAGGGCCGGGCCTGCATTCGGTCGTGCTGACCAGGCGGGCCGGCGACATCTCGCTGGTCCGGCCGCAGACGATCACCGCGGAACTGAAGGTGGCGAACCAACCCGAACGGCACGTCGCCCTCCCCCGGCGCGGGTTGCGGGACTGCCTGTCCGAGGAGCTGCGCCGACTGGACGCCGATGACGTCTACGCCGAGGTGTTGACCAAGGGCATGGCGCTGGTGGCCAGACACGCCGAGGCGGCGCCGAAGAGCGCCGTGCCGAAACCGGCCACGGCGTCGAAATCAACGGCGGTGGCGAAACCAGCTCCGGCTCCGGCGACGGCGTCGACGGCGGAACCGGCGACGACCCGGAGAACACCCGACCGACGCACCAAGATCGCCGCCGCGGCCGCATCGGTGGACGACCCACCGACCGGCACCGACGACGCCTCGCCGACCGGTGTACCAGCGGAAACAACCGACCCGGCGCCCGCGGAAGCATCGACCGGTCGGGCGAGGAGCGCCCGGAAGACCCGGGCCGACGCGACCAGGCCGGCCACGCCCCGCCGCCGGTCGGCGAAACCGGCGGATCCGTCATGAGTCATCCGGAGGTGATCGTCCACGCCACCGCCGACCTGCTGGCGGCGACAACCGCCGCCCGGTTGGTGACCACGCTGGTGGACATCCAGTCCACCGGGCGAATCCCCGCTGTCGCACTGACCGGCGGTGGGGTCGGGACCAAGGTGCTGGTCAACATGAACAACTCGTCCGCGCGGGATGCGGTCGACTGGAGTCGGGTCGAGATCTACTGGGGTGACGAACGTTTCGTTCCTGCCGACGATCCGGACCGGAACGAGAAGCAGGCAAGGGAAGCGTTGCTCGACCACGTTCCGGTCGATCCGGCCCGGGTTCACGCGATGGCGCCATCGGACGGCGAGTTCGGTGACGATGTCGATGCCGCCGCTGGCGCCTACGCCGCGCTGGTCGAGTCCGCGGATCCGCTCGACCTGGTGATGCTCGGGATGGGCGACGAGGGGCACGTCGCGTCGATCTTCCCCGACTCCCCCGCCGTGTACGACACCCGCTCGGTTGTCCCGGTCCGGGACTGCCCGAAGCCGCCGCCGACCCGGGTGTCGCTGACCCTGCCGACGATCCGCCAGGCGTCCCAGGTCTGGATCATCACGGCGGCCGCCAGCAAGGCCGGTGCGGTCGCCGCCGCACTGGGCGGAGCGCAGGAGGCGGACGTGCCGGCGGCCGGGGCGGTCGGTCGATCGCGCACGCTCTGGTTGCTGGACCGGCTATCGGCGTCCGAACTGCCGGCCGCCGGATCAGCCGCGTCGGACGGGCCGGGCCAATCCTGAGACGATCGCCACAACGGCCGGGTGAGCGCCCTTCCGGCGGGAACCGGCTGGTTAGAGTCCGACATGATGCCGGCCCGACGTGACGTCACCGGCCGAGGTTCAACCGGGTCGCTGCCGCGGACCGGCCGACACCACACCCACCACCGTCACCGACGGATCGATGCACCATCTCAAGGAGGAGATCGCAGATGAGTAAGGCGCCGGTCAAGGTCACGATCACAGGAGCGGCCGGCCAGATCGGCTACGCCCTGCTGTTCCGCATCGCCTCCGGTGCGATGCTCGGCCCCGACACCCCCGTGCGGCTGAGCCTGCTCGAGATCACTCCGGCGCTGAAGGCCGCCGAGGGCACCGCGATGGAGCTGGACGACTGCGCGTTCCCGCTGCTGGCCGGCGTCGACATCAGCGACGACCCGCGAAAGGCCTTCGACGGCGCATCGGTGGCCCTGTTGGTCGGTGCCCGTCCCCGTGGGCCGGGCATGGAGCGGGCCGACCTGTTGCAGGCCAACGGCGGCATCTTCAAGCCGCAGGGCGAGGCGATCAACGCGGTCGCCGCTGACGACATCCGGGTGCTGGTCGTCGGCAACCCGGCCAACACCAACGCCCTGATCGCGCGCACCCATGCGCCCGACGTCCCCGCGGACCGGTTCAGCGCGATGATGCGGCTGGATCACAACCGGGCGCTGACCCAGGTGGCCAAGAAGCTCGAGGTCCCGGTCGCCGACGTGCACCACATGACCATCTGGGGCAACCACTCGGCGTCCCAGTACCCGGACCTGTTCCACGCCACGGTCGGCGGCAAGCCGGTCGCCGAGCAGGTCGACGGCGAATGGCTGCGCGGAACCTTCATCCCGACTGTCGCCAAGCGCGGTGCGGCGATCATCGAGGCCCGTGGTGCGTCCTCCGCCGCGTCCGCCGCGAACGCCGCGATCGACCACGTCAACTCCTGGGTGCTCGGGACGCCGAAGGACGACTGGGTCAGCGCGGCCATCGTGTCCGACGGCTCCTACGGCGTTCCCGAGGGCCTCATCTCCGGGTTCCCGGTCACCTCGACCGGCGGATCCTGGGAGATCGTCCAGGGCCTGGAGATCGACGACTTCTCCCGTGGCAAGATCGACGCCTCCGTCGCCGAACTGGCCGAAGAGCGGGACGCCGTCAAGGGCCTCGACCTGATCTGACGGGCGCGCTGGTCCGGACTCGGGCTGGATTGATCTGATGGGCCGGCTGGTCGGGGCGAACCCTCCCCGGTGTATCTGACCGTCCGGTCCGAAGCGCCTGGCACGGCCGGGCTCAGCAGTGGGCAGCGCCCCGGTCACTCGCGACACGCCCGGCTCGGTGCAGCTCATGGGCCGCATCTGGCGCTGTCCACCTGCTGCAGTCGCCTATCAGCGCCCGTTGGACCCCATCAGCGGGCCGAACCCGGGCGTGTCGGCTCTGCGGGCTGCGGCGTTATCGGGTGGTTCCGGTAGCCGACCGGTCGAGGGCTGCGAGGTTCGCATCGATGATCGCAAGGGGGTCGTAGTCGATCGATCTCGTCCCGGATTCGCTCCGCACGTTGCCGGTAGACCGGGTCGCCCAGCACGGTGTAGACCGCTCGTTTGAGCTTGCGGACGGTGGGACGCTCGGTGCGCAGGTTGATCCCGAGCCCGAGATAGTCGATGTGGGCGTTGTTGTCGTTCTTGCCTTCCCGCGTCCCCGCCGCCACGACCGGGACACCGTGACCGAGACTCAACAACAGGCTGCCGCTACCGCCGTTGCAGACGAAGACGTCGACGTGCGGCAGGATCGCGTCGAAGTCGATCCAGTCCGTGATCACCACATTGCGGTGCGGGTACAGCCGCCGCAGCTCAGCGGTTCGGCGACCGCCGGTCGCAACGACGACCAGACAGTCGGTGTCCTGCAGAGCGTCCAGCGCCGGAATCATCAGCTTGCCCGGATCGACGTTGTCGATGGTGCCCTGGGAGACCAGCACGGTGCGCGGGAAGTGCCCCAGCTGGGCGGGGAGTTGTCCGCTGCGCCCCGCCGGATCACGCCAGGGATGGCAGGCGCCCGCGAAGACCACGGTGGGATTGCGTCGATCCCGGGGATAGGCCAGCCCCGGCACCCCGTTGAGGAAGGACATGTCCGCCGCGCGGACGGTTTCGTCAAGAACCGACCACTCGATGGGATCGACGCCGTGGTCGGCGAGCACCTGGTTGTAGGTGGTCTTCAACGGCCGATTGACCATCCGATCCACGCCGACCTTCAGGATCCGGTAGAACGTTCTGCCGACGACCGTCGTGACGGGTTTGCGTCCGAGAAAAATCGGCGGCAAGTTGGGTGCGTCTTCCATGGACTCGGGACCGGCATGCAACGCGAAGACCGGCTTTCCGAGCTTCTCCTTGATCAACCGCGCCCCATAGAAGGCGCCGTCACAGAACAGTAGGTCGAACGGGAAGTCCTGGTGGATCTGCTCGACGTCCCGGAAGTACGCGTCGACATTGGCGAACATGATCTTCTCGCCGTCGAACCGGATCTGCCTGATACCCCGCAGCTTCGCCCGTTCGGGAAACAGGGTCGGTAGATTCTCGCCGGTGATCTCGGTGGCGCACCGGAAGGGCAGCAACGGGATGCCGAGCTTGGCGAGTTGGGGAGCCATGCTCGCGCCGGTGTACCAGCGGACGTCGTGACCGTCCTCCCGAAGGTGCACCGCGATGCCGGTCAGCGGGTTGAAATGACCTTCGGCCGCCAGGCTGGCGAACAGGATCTTCATCGCCGCACACTCCTCGGATCGACGTGGAACGAGGCCGACGGCAGTGCCCCGGGCATGGTCACGGCGGAGTCGGCGAGGACGGTGCGTGCGAGCCTGATCGGCCAGACCGGAAATGCCAGGTACGCCGGCAGGCCGACAATGGCGGCGATCCCGAGCAGCACGTTCTGCGGTACCGACCCGGGCGGCACCACCAGCGCCATCCCGGCGATGCCGGTCGCCACCAATGCGGCGACACCCACCCGCTCGCCGAAGTTCGCCAGCGCAACGGGGAAGACACCCTCCCGGCGCCCGACACGGTTGACCACCAACAGCCAGCCGAACATCGCCGGCAACGCCACTCCGGCGACGACGAACTGGACCATCAGGGTCACCACACCCGACAACATCAGCGGCGCAACCACTGTCAACCCGGCCATCCCGAGGATGCCGGCGGTTCCGAACACCGTCAGAAGCCGGTTGCGAGGCAGGACCCGGTGGAGGTAGATCACCACCGGAATCAACGCCGCCGTCGACACCGCACCGGTGACGTCGTTCGCCGGACCCAGCCAGGCCCATTGAGTAGCAGGCTGCCACGGCCGGGACAGCGCGAAGAACCCCATCAGCGCCAGGTTGGCGACGATCCCGCTGACGCCGCCGATCACCGCACCGCAAGCCGCAACCCGCCGGAAGAGTCGCCGCCTCATGACACGGGCTCCAACACGAACACCGAGCTCGAGGTCGGCACCGCCCGAACCTCCCAGGATTCGGAGCCGATCTCGACCCGCGCCGATGGCTCCCGCAGCAGGTTCTCGTGCCAGCACGAGTCACCTTGGCCGTCGCCTTCCACCAGGAATCGGTCCGCCTCCCGGATGAACACCACCGGCATCGTCCACGGCGCTCCCGTCTCGTGGCCGATCGTGGTCAGCAGCAACACCGGCCGGCCGTGGCGGGTGCCGAACACCCGGCCGCCGGTGGCCCGATAGACCCCGACAATCGCCCGCGTGCTCCATCGCTCACCGCTCATCTGCTCCGCCGTGACGTTCACCGTGCCTCCTGTCCATGCCTGGCTCATTCCGGTCGGTTGTCGGCGGCGCCGCCGCCGAGCTCGTAGGGGGTGCTGACACCCTCGTAGGTCAGGTGGACGACCATGCCCTGGGTGGCGTGTTCCAGGTTGTGACAGTGCGCCATCCAGATCCCCGGGTTGTCGGCCCGGAGCAAGACCTGCCACACCTCCCCCGGTTGCACATCGAAGGTGTCGAGCCAGAGCGGGCTGCCGGTCGTCGGCTCGCCGTTGCGGGATTCGACAAGCACCCGGTGTCCGTGCGGGTGCATCGGATGGGTTTCCGATCCTCTGTTCACCACGGTCAGCCGCAGCAGGTCGCCCTCCGCCACCTGAATCGGCGGCACGTACGGGTCGACCTCGCCGTTGATGGTCTGCGCGAGGGTGGGAATTCCGTGCAGGAACCGGAACTGGCGGTCAAGGACGAGGGTTGCCTCCCGGGTGACGACGGCGTCCGTCATGCCAGGCACCGGCGCCGCGACGCCATAGCCCAGCAGGTCGAGATCGGTACCGTCGACGAAGACCAGATCCGCGGCGCCGTCCGACGTTGGCGCTCCGGGTTCGAGGCGTAGCCCAGTCGCGCCGGCACCCTCGACGGCGAGATCAACCGAGTGATCGGGCATCTGGAAGGCGACGTCGTACCGTCCGCCGGCCGGGATCCGCAGCACCCTGCCGGTCACCGGCGTCGGACCGGTCAGTTCCGTGCCGTCGACGGCGACGACGGTGAACGGCGTGCCGTCGATCGAGATGCGACGCGGCTCGGCGTCGGTGTTGATCAACCGGAGACGCGCGACGGTACCCGGCGCAATCTGCCGAACGTCGACGCGGTCGGTGCCGGCCACAGTAGGTATGCCGTCGAAAGTGTGTACCGGGACAACAATGTCGGCGGGGTCGGTGGCGACCACATCCGCACCGGCCGGTTCGACCACGAACGCTCCGAACAGGCCTCTGCTCACGGCTTCGGACGAAACCTGATGCGCGTGGTACCAATAGGTTCCGACGTCGTTGGCGAGGAAGCGGTAGTTGAACGACTGCCCGGGGGCGATAGCGTCCTGGGTCACCCCGGCCACCCCGTCCTCGCCGTTGGGCACCGGATAGCCGTGCCAGTGCAGCGTCACCCCGTCCGCGATGTCGCGGTTCTCCAGGGTGACCTCGACCAGATCGCCCTGCTGCACCCGGATCTCCGGCCCGGGCAGCGACCCGAAGGTCCAGGCCTCCACCGTCCGACCCGATGGCAGGACCGCCGACTCCTGGCGGGCGACCAACCGGAAGCTGCGGACAGGTGCCGCCAGATCGGCCGGCGTGCGGAGATCGGCGACCGACACACCGGTGCCGGTCGGGTCGCCATCAACACTCGCGGAAGCTCCGCCAGCCGCCAGATGCCCGTGACCGGAGGCACCGTCGCCCAGCACGACCGGCTGGATGTTCCGGTAGAACGCCAACCCGGCGCCGACGAGCACCGGGACCACGAGCAGCGTGATCAGACCCGCCACCCATCCCCGCCGGGAGCCCTGACCGGTGACCACCAACCAGGTCAACCCGGAGACGCCGAGGACGAGTGCGGTGACGACGAACGCGTCCGCGACGGTCACCGGGTAGCCGACGACGAACGCGACCAGCAGCCCGGCTCCGGCGCCGTACCCGGCCGTCAACAACGACGCCGCGGCCCGCGACCGGCCGAACTCCGCAGATCGGCCGGTGACCGACCGGAACAGCACCGGAAGTGCCAACCCCCCAGCAACTACCGCAGTCAGGAGCGCCAAGGGCATTGCGAGGATGACCTTTTCGCTCGCGAACCACCAGCCACGTTGCGCCAGAACGACGACAACCACCACGCGGGATGCCGTGACCAGAACGGCGAGAACAGCACACACCAATGCCGTGACCGCCGGTGCCCTACCCGATCCGGCCTTGAGCGACAGGGTGAGGCAACCGGCGGCCAGGAACAACGCGCAGCTCAGCACCACCAGCAGCAGGTCCAATGCCAACAGCTGCTGTGTCGACATGGTCGAGCCACCTCTCTGTGCCTGCGGCGCAACGGTTGTCGGTTACGGCTGAGGCGCGTCGGCGACCACCCGGGTCGCGGCGTCCCGCGCCGGCGTCGGTTGATACGTCCCGGCGGCGAACCGGCGTGCGCGGAGGAACAGCATGATCGACACCCCGAGGATGCAGAGCCCGTTGATGGCGTGCAGGCCCAGGATCAGCTGCCCGGCGAGATTGGTCTTCTCCGGCGATGCGCCGGTCAGTCCGGCGATGATGAACAGCACGGTCTGCATGATCAGCAGGCCGAGCGGGATCGCGGTGAACCCGATCAGTCGACCGGGTGCCCTGGCGATCGCGGCAGCTGCGATGCACAGCAGGCACAGCACCGGCAGCACGATCCGGCCGTTCATCTGATGCAGGATGAACTGGGAATCGTTTTCCGGTGCGGTGAACACCCCGAACGCGGCGAAGTAGAACTGGATGACCACCGACACCAACAACAGTCCGGTCAACACCAGATAGACCTTGCGCATCTGACACTCCTCACGTCGGACCCTGAATCGATGGTCGACGCGAGGTGTCCCGGGCGTCACGGGACAGGTGTCCCACCGCCGTCGGGAACTTTCTGCGGGCGGGAACTCAGGAAGGGACGGCCCTACAGAGTGCCCAGACCCGCGTCCCGAGCCTTGGCGATGGCCGCGGCGCGGTCGGCGACCTGGAGTTTGGCGAAGATGTTGGAGACGAGGTTGCGGACCGTCTTGGGGCTGACGCCCATCCGATCGGCGATCGCCGGGTTGCCCCAACCTCTGGCGATCAGGTCCAGTGCCTGGTTCTCCCGGGGCGTCAGTTGGACAAAGGGGCCACGGTGTTCGTCCATGGAGGTGAACCAGTGCGAGAGCCGTTGCGCGAGCGCGGCACCGAAGATCGCCTCGCCCCGGGCGACGGAGCGTACAGCCGCCAGAACGGTGTCCGGGTCGGCGGACTTGAGCAGGTAACCGCGGGCGCCGGCCTGGATGGCCTGGAACACCAGGGCATCGTCGTCGTACATGGTCAGGATCAGCACGGCGGTATGTGGCGCTGTGCCGACGATCTGCCGAGCGGCGTCGACTCCGTTCAGCTCCGGCATGTTCAGGTCGAGAACGACGACGTCGGGGGTCAACGACGCGGCAAGTTCGACCGCCTCCCGTCCGGTGGCCGCCTGCCCGACCACGACGAGATCCGTTGTGGCGCCGAGCAACCCGGCCAGGCCGTCGCGGTAAACAGGATGGTCGTCGGCCAACAACACGTGCACCGGGTCGGGACTCATGAATCGGCTCCGATCGGCAGCCTGGCCCGCACCGCGGTGCCACCCGCCGGACGTCGGTCGAAGGTGCACTCCCCACCCAGCTCGGCGGCCCGTTCCCGCATGGCCGTGACGCCCACGCCGGCCCGGAAATCCGCCGGCAGCCCGCTGCCGTCGTCGTCGACCTCGATGGTCAACTGACTGTCGGACCGGACGAGCCGGATCCAGCAGGTGGTCGCGCCGGCGTGCCGGGACACGTTCGACAGCGCACCCAGCGCGATCCGGAACGCCGCGACCTCGACCGCCGCCGGCAACTCCTGCCCGGTGTCCACACCAGGTGTCTCGATGGTGATCTCGAGCGGCGCGAAGCCGGCCAGCCGGTCCTGCAGGGCGAGCACCAGACCGCGATCGTCCAGCGCCGGCGGTCGGAGCTCGTACGACAGCTCGCGCAACGCCGCGGCCGCCAGCGAGGCATCACGACCGATGCTGGTCAGCGTGGTGCTCATTCGGTCGGCCTCCGCGGGCCGATCCGCAAGCCGCCGCACGGTCTCGGCGCGCAGTCCGATGCTGGCGATGGTCGGGCCGATGTCATCGTGCAGGGTGCGCCGGATCACCCGGCGTTCCTCCTCCCGGGCCAGCACCAACCGTTCCCGGGACTGCTGCAGCGCGGTCGACAGCTGGATCTCGTGCGCGGCCGCCGCCACCTGCCGGGAAAGGTCGGAGAGCAGCCGCCGTTCCGCCGGGGTGAAGCGCACACCACGTCCCCTGGTGCCGACGACGAACCGGCCGACGCTCTCCCCCCGGAACATCAGCGGCAGGTCGTAACAGTCATCCGGCGCCGGCCGCACCCCGACCTCCGCGACCGAGATCTCGTCGGCGACCTGCCACTGGATCGACACGAACGGGACCCGCATCGCCCGGCCGACATCCGCCGCCACTGCCGGCAGCACGACCCTCCGACGCGCGGCGGCAGTCAGTTGTTCGGCCACCCGGCTCAGCGCCTGATACGGGTCGTCCCGATCGCCGTACAGCAGGCGATTGACCAAGCGCTGCAGCACCATGCGCAGCGGGTTGACGACGATCGCGACGACGACGGCGCCGGCCACCGCCGTCGGAGTGGCCGCCGAAGCGGAGAACACCGCCGCGATCAGTCCGACCACGCCCAGGTAGATGACCACGACCAGCAGGGTCAGGGCCGCGTAGACCAGAGTCCGGCCGAGCAGCTTCTCCAAGTCGAACAGGCGGTAACGCAGCAGCGCGACGGTGACGCCCGCGACGAAGATCAGCCCCGGCAACCCGATGGCGTCCTGCGGCAGCAGCGATGCGCCGGTGACCAGCTGCGGGACCATCCACAGCGCCAGCACCAGAAAGGTTGCTGCGGCGCCGGTTCCGCCGACCCACAGCAATTGCTGCCGCTCGATCGAGTCGACCTGGGTCCGCCGCAGGTGCACGGCCCGGCCGACCAGCACCGATGCGGCGGCGAGCAGGCTGAGCACGGTGGTGACCGACTGCGTGATGATGGTGCCGTGAATCCAGCCGGGTGAGCCGAATCCGCCCAACGACTCTGCGGCAGCCAAACCCACCGCCACCACGGACACGGCTGCCAGCGGCCCGAAGATGATCACGAAACGCAAGCCGGGCCGGGATCGAACGAACTCCCATGGAGTCGGGAAGACACCGGCCAGGCACAACAGCCCACCCCACGCGAGCTGGTAGCTGACCACGACGTTGGCCAGGAACAGCCACAGCGACCAGCCGCCGAACGCGCTGCCCACCGGCAGACCGACCACGGTGACAGCGCTGCTGCCGAGCAGTCCCGAGGACAGCACCAACAGAGCGCCGGTGGCGGGATCGGCACGTCGGCGGATGAATGCGTAAAAGGCGACGCCGAACAAGCTGGCGGTGAACAGCATCGTGGACCAGGCGTCCAGGAACCGACCGGCGATCTGGGCGGGGATGAGCGGCAGCGACACCGTGGCGGTCACACCGCCGTCGATGGTCGTCACGACGACGTCGGTCGACTGCCGCTCGGCCGCGGTGACCAGGTCGCCGTCGCGCAGCGGGCATCCCACCGATACGTCCGGCAGCACGCCGGCGACGGTCCATTGAGCGGCCGCCGGGTACAGCTGCGCGCACTGACTGGGCGCGGCGGCGCGCCAGGCCAGGAACGAGACGGAGAGCGCAATCAGCACGACCGCGATGACCGTCGCGGCCCGGACGGGCCAGCGGAGATCATCGCGACGCTCCATCGGTACAACCTGACAGGTCGCCCTGGTGGTTACAACACGATTGACCGGTTCAGCCGCCGGGGCAGACCGCTTCCCCGGGCGCGAGCTCGGGATGGATCGCCCCGTCCCGCTCGCCGATCGAGGACGCCGCGCCGGCGGCGAGCCGCCCGGACCGGGTGCCGATGATCTCGGCAAGGATCGACACGGCGATCTCCGCGGGCTGGTCGGCGCCGATGTCCAGCCCGATCGGCGCGTGCAACGCCGTCAACGCATCCTCGGTCACCCCGTCGGCGAGCAGCCACTCCCGACGCCGTGTCTGGGTCCGGCGGGATCCCATGGCGCCGATGTAGGCCGTCCCGGCGTCCAACGCCGATCGGATCGTGGGTCCGTCGACGTCCTCGTGGTGACTGGTGATCACCACCGCGTCGAGCTCGGGTCCGATGGCCGGCGCCGTCGAGGTGACCGACAACGACCAGCCGAGCGTCGGGACGAAGGACGTCAGGGCGTCGGTCACCGGACCGTCACCGACGATCAGCACGTTCAGGGGATCTGCCATCCGGTCACTATCGCGCGCCGCGGCACCCGCCGTCGATACCAACGGCACTGGGAAGCCGCCGATGAATCACAGCTCGTCGGGCACTCCCGCAGTCGCGCCGGTCAGCGTCATCAGCACCTCGTCCAGCTCGTCCGGCCTGATCAGCACCTCACGGGCCTTGGACCCCTCGGAGGGACCGACGATGCCCCGGGTCTCCATCAGATCCATCAGTCGGCCCGCCTTGGCGAAGCCGACCCGCAGCTTGCGTTGCAGCATCGAGGTCGACCCCAGCTGCGAGGTGACGACCAGGTTGATCGCCTCGATCAGCAGATCGAGGTCGTTGCCGATGTCCGGGTCGACATCCTTGGCCGCATCGGCCTTCGCCGCGGTGACACCCTCGTTGTAGTCGGGCGCCGCCTGCGATTTGGCGTACTCGACGACGGCGGCGATCTCGGCGTCGCTGACGTACGCACCCTGGATCCGGATCGGTTTGGACTGACCCATCGGCAGGTAGAGACCATCGCCCATGCCGATCAGCTTCTCCGCACCCGGCTGATCCAGGATCACCCGGGAGTCGGTCAGCGACGACGTCGCGAACGCCAGCCTGGAGGGCACGTTCGTCTTGATCAGGCCCGTGACGACGTCCACCGACGGCCGCTGGGTGGCGAGCACCAGGTGGATGCCGGCGGCCCGCGCCTTCTGGGTGATCCGGACGATCGCGTCCTCGACGTCCCGCGGCGCGGTCATCATCAGGTCCGCCAGCTCGTCGATGATCCCGAGGATGTAGGGATACGGCCGGTACACCCGCTCCGAGCCCGGCGGGGTGATGATCTCGCCGTTGATCACCTTCTTGTTGAAGTCGTCGACGTGCCGGACACCGTGCGCCAGCATGTCCTGGTAGCGCGTCTCCATCTCCTCGACCAGCCAGGCCAACGCTGCGGCGGCCTTCTTCGGCTGCGTGATGATCGGCGTGATCAGGTGCGGAATGCCTTCGTACGGCGTCAGTTCCACCATCTTCGGGTCGACCAGGATCATCCGGACCTCGGCCGGTGACGCCCGCTGCAGCAGCGAGACCAGCATCGAGTTGACGAAGCTCGACTTGCCGGAGCCGGTGGCGCCCGCCACCAGCAGGTGCGGGGTCTTGGCGAGATTGGCGGTGACGAAGGAGCCTTCGACGTCCTTGCCCAACCCGACGACGAGCGGATGGTGATCGGTCCTGGCGTCGGGCGCGGCCAGCACGTCACCGAGCCGGACCATTTCCCGGTCGGAGTTGGGCACCTCGATGCCGACCGCGGACTTGCCCGGGATGGGCGCCAACAACCGGACGTTGTCGGTCGCGACCGCGTAGGCGATGTTGCGGGTCAGCGCGGTGATCTTCTCGACCTTGACGCCGGGTCCGAGTTCGACCTCGTAGCGGGTGACGGTCGGGCCGCGGGTGAAGCCGGTGACCGCGGCGTCGACGTTGAACTGCTCCAGCACGCCGGTGATGCGCTCGATCATGTCGTCGTTCGCAGCGGACCGGACCTTCGGCGGGGCGCCGAGTTTCAGCAGCGTCGCGGGCGGCAGTTGGTAGCCGTCGCCGCCGATCTGGTCCAGCCGCAACTGGGTGGTCGCGGTGGCCGACGCGTCGGCAGGACGCGGGTCGGGGTCCGGAACCGGTGGCCGGACCGTCCTGGTCCGTCCGGTCCTGGTGCCGTCGACGGCGGGTACCCCCGGCGCGACCGGCGGACGGGTCGCCAGCGGACGGGTCTCGGCGTTCGGATCGACGTCCGGATAGCCGTCCGCGTCGACGGCGTGCTCGGTGTCGGCAGCCTGCCGACGCCGCGACGGCCGGCGCAACCGGGTCGTGGAGAGGTCGGCATCCGGGTCCAGTTGCACCTCCCCGCCGGTCCGATAGTCGGCCGATCCGTCGTCGTACTCCCCGTTCTCGTCGGTCGGGATGCGCCGCTCCCCCAGCCGGCCGACCGCGTCCCTGATCCGGCCTGGCACCTCGACCAGCGGGATCCCGGAGATGAGCAGCACGCCGAAGCCGCCGAGCAGGACCAGCAGGATGATCGCCGGGATCGCGGTCAGGCCGATGTAGAGCGGCTGGCCGATCAGCCAACCCAGGGTGCCGCCGGCCTGCATCCGGGCGCCGACGGTGTCCTGCGTGCCCTCCGGAAGTCCGTTGACGTGCAACACCTGCAGGATGCCGGTGATCGACAAGATCACCGCGACACCGCCGGCGATCCGCCGCGGACGTTGTTCCGGATCGGGCTCGGTACGCATCAGGATGATCGCGACCACCACCAGGGCGATCGGGAAGACGATGGCCAGCGCGCCGATCCAGACCCGAACCGCATCATCGGCGACGGCCCCGACCGGACCGGCGGCCTGCAACCACGATCCGATCGCACACACCACGGCCAGCGCGATCAGGCCGAAGGCGATGCCGTCACGGCGGTGCACCGGGTCGATGTCCCGGGTCGCGGCGGCACCGCGGCCGATCGCCCGCACCGCGCTGCCGAGCCAACGTGCACCGACCAGCCACAGCCGCTTCAGGCCGCGGCCGATGCCCTTGATCGCGGTGACGATCGGCGAGGGCTCGTGCGGCGGCTGACCGGGCGTGCGCGAGGTCGCTCGGCTGCCCGCCGCCTTTGTCGATCCTGACCGGGCCGCCGGCTTCTTCGACGCCGTCGACCGGCTGCCCGCCGTCCGGGCCGTGCCCGATCCCGCGCCGCGGGTCGAAGCGCGGCCCGACGCGGCTGCGGGACGTGGCGTCCCGGATCGGGAGCCGGCGCGCGGGGTAGCGGAGGTCTTTCCAGGCATGAGACCACGCTATCCGCTGCTGTCACACCAACCCCATCCGCCACACCGGTCGGGCCGTCCCGGGACCGTGCCGTGGCCGCACGGGACCCGGACCGACCTGCTAATGCGCCGCGTCCTGGGTCTGTTGCTTGGCCGGGGCGATCTTCCGCCACACCCAGCTCGCCGGGACGTGCCGGTCGTACAGCACGTACTGGCTGGCCGAATCATCGAACAACGTGGTGTCGAGCAATCGGCGCTCGGACGATCTCCCGGCGAGCAGCACCTCGTCGTCCGGCTGCAGGACGAAGTCGTCGTCCGGCGTCAGCACGCTTTCGGTACCGCGCTGGACCAGCAGCGGGACGATCGCCAGGTGGCTGGACCTGTCGTCCGGGCTGCGCAGCAGATCGCCGATCACCGCCGACCCATCGGCCAGCCACGGGCGCAGCGCCGGAGCCTCGGTGGCGGTCATTCGGACCTTCCAGAGGTCGCTGAGCCGGCGACCACAGCTCTCGGTGATCCGCTTGAGCAGTTCGGCCGCCCATTCGTCACCCTTGGCGGGCATCTCCTGGAGGAACCGCCACAGCAGCGGGGTGCTCAATTGCGCGTAAACCTCGTGCGCCACCACCTCTGTCGGCACCAGGAGCGAATCGATGTGCATCGCCTCGAAGAGCGGCGCGCTGGCCTGGTGATTCTGCCGGGCGGCGACAAACAGGTTCGGGTTGATCCGCCGGGCGGCGGCGATCAGCGACAGATTGGTGGTGTCGTTGTCGGTGCCGGCGACGAAGCCGACGGCACTTTCCAGGTCGACCTTGGCCATCACCTCGGGATCCGATCCGTCGCCGACGACGATGTCCGGGTCCTGGCCGGCCCTGGCGACCGGTTCGATGATGGTCAGCTCGAGGCCCTCGGCCCGGAGGTCGGCTGCCATCTCCTTCCCGAACCGCCCGTACCCGCACAGCACCCATCTGCCCTCGGTCGGCGGCCGGCCGCGTTTGGGTCGCGCAGCGCCGGGACCGCTCTCCAGCCAGGTCAACAGCTGGTAGGACGCCGGCGAGCGCAGGGCCAGCCGCAGGTGGTCGCCGAACCGGTCGAACGGATTGACCACCGATGGCGTGCCGAAGGCATGCATCCGGTCCTCGATCGACGGGGAGACCGTGCGGGCGATCACCGGCAGTTCCGGTCGCAGCAGCGCCGCGGCCATGGTGACCGCGAGGTTGACCTCGTCGTCGCTGGTCAGCGCGACCACGCCGGAGCAGTACGGGTGGTCGAGGCCGGCCACCGCGAGATGGTGCGGATTGCGGACATCGCCGACCAGGCCGGGGATGTCGGCGTGGTAGGCGACCAGATCGAGCGAGTCGATGCGGTCGGCGGACTGGTCGATCACCACGAACTGCTGGCCCAGCAGATCGAACGACTTCCCGAGCAGTTCGCCGGTCTGGCCGTACCCGGCGAACAACAGGAACGGCTCCCGCAGCCGTCGCACCTTCCGGGAGAATCGTTGCAGTGCAAGCGCATTGCGGAACGCCCGATCCTGGATCAGGGTCAACAGCGACCCGATGGCGTAAGCCCATCCGATCACCGTCAGGTAGATCGAGATGGTCACCCACATCCGTTGGTTGTCGGTGAACGGGAACGGCAGCTCACCGAACCCGATCGTCGACGCGGTGTAGCTCATGAAGTAGAAGGCGTCGAAAAAACTCATGTGGTACGGCAGGCCGGCCGGGTCCTCACCCGGGATCAGCACCAGGCCGAGCACGCTGACCGCGAAGATGACGATCAGGATGATCAGCGGGGCGCGCATCCGGCGCATGATCACGAAGATGGTCGCGGAGGCCTGATCACCGGACCCGAGCCTGGCCCGCCACCGCAGGTGCCGGCGTTCCTCGTCGTCGTCGTCGCCGAAGATCTGCTTCCAGAAGACCTGCAGGACGTTACTCATTGGAGACTCATCACCAATTACCGCCGGTGGAAGGAAACGGTCTCGATCACCAGCAGGACGACCGAGACGAGGTTGGCCAGCAGAGCGCCGCCGGACAACGACACCACGCTGGCCATGGCGTAGGGGGTGACACCCTCCGCCGCGACGTGCGCCGCGTATCCCCAGACCAGCGCCGCGCAGACCAGCTGCAGGTCGGCGACCAGGCTGGTGGCCAGGTGAACGGCACCGATCTGCGTCCGGTCGCCGAACTTCAGCACCGTCGCGATCAGGCTGACGACCAACGCGCCGAACAACTCGTACTGGTTGTGCAGCTCGACGACCGAGATGTCACCGATGAAGAATCCGAAGTTCAGGGTCGCCGCGAGCAGGACGAAGAAACCGAAGATGACCTTCTCGAGGTTCACGATCACCCCCCTCTTCCGGCGGGCTACCGCCCGCGCCGCGACTCGGCGACCTCCCGGCGGTGCCTGTCGTAGCTCATGATCACTCCTGACGGGCCATCGCGCTCTCCGGGGTGGTCAGCTCCGCCGCTCGCCGATCGGTGGTAAGCCGGAAGCATGCGAATCGCGACCATCGTGGTGGTCTTCGCGAGCCTGCTGGTGATCCTGACGCTGATCGGGATCATGCTGGTGCACTGGCGCCGGTTCAGTACGGAGACCGATCGATACCGGGCCTGGCAGGCCGTCTTCGGTCAACGCGGAGCGAAGGTGGCGCTGACCGTCGGGTTCGTTGCGCTGGCCACGCTGGTCGGCGGTCTGCTCGCCTACCAGGCCAACCTCACGCCGTGACGGTGATTGTTCAGGCCGGGACGGCGTCCGGATCGTCGGGTCCGGGCATCGGCTCGACCGGCGCCGGCGGCAGGGTCTCCGGGGTGTCCGGCGACAGCTCGCCGGGGTCGTCCGGCACCGGCTCGGACGGGTCGATCGGCGGGTAGTTGTCGGGGTCGGGTCCGGGTTGCACCATGCCTTCAGAACTACACGAGCCGGCAGCGCGGCACGAATCGGGGTGCTTCGTCACTGCTTGCCCGATCGGGCAACCCGCGCTGCCCGGCCGGTCGACCGGCCGTGATGGACGCCTCGGCGGCTCGGTCTTTATCGTCGGCAAATGGCGGCGGATGGGCATCGGCTCCGACAGGCGCGGCCCGCTGCCATCAGGGCCGGGCCCCGGTCGAAGGGCCCGGTCCCCACATCATCGGCCGCTACCAACCGTCGGGGCGTCTTCCAGCGCGTGCCCGACAAGGCGAGCGTCGACCGTGCCGCGGGCCAGGCAGCCGACTCCCAGGAACGGGTGGCCTGGGTCAAGCTGATCCAGGCGCTGGCGTCCGGGCTCGGCATCACCGGGCTGCTGCCCCCGTCGCTCGAGTTCACCGTGGGCCTGGACAGCCTGGGCACGCCGATCCGCGCCCATCTCGTGCCCGGCCAGATCGACGAGGTGGCGATGGTGGTCGCCGGCGTGCACGGCTCGGAACAGTCCGGCGTCGAGGTCGCGGATCGACTACTCGCACAACTGCAGGTCGACAAGCCGTTCTTCACCGTGATCATCGTGCCCAGACTCTTCCCCGACAATGTCGCGAGCAGGGCCGCCTGGGAACAGAAGATCGCCGCCGACCAGGGAAAGATCGCGCTGAAGAAGTACCGCGAACTCCGCGCCAAGGACGACGACCCGGGGCGGATCACCGCCGGCAAGAACGCCAAGGATCCGAACCGCCAGTTCCCGGCACTCGGCGCAGACCTGGACGTGGCCAAACCCGTTGACTCCAAGGGTGATCCGGTCGAGCCGGGCAACATCGCGTTGATGGCGCTGATCAAGCAGTTCGCGCCGCGACGGATCGTGTCGATCCATGCCCAGAAGGATCTGCAGAAGGCGGGCATCTTTGCCGACCCGCATCCCAGCGTCGCGCCGGGACCATTGGCCACCTCGGCTGACGAGCTGGCGATCGCCGCGGCGAAACGGGCCGCCGCCCTTGGCGTCCGGGTCGGCGGAAACACCCGTGACGGCGGGTTCTCCAGCCTCTATCCCGGACAGAATCCCAAGATCTCCAAGGAGAAGATGAAGCAGGAGAACGCCAAGGGACAGAGCCTCGGGCAATGGGGACCGTCCAAGGGGATCACCGTTCTCACGGTCGAGGTGAGCGAGCAGTACACCTCGAACGGCGCGGTGAACGACCCGAAACGTGGCGCCGAACTCGAGGCCGAGGCGACGGCGTTGCGTGAAGTGGTCCTGGGACCGCCGGCCGCGGCCGTCCCGGCCACCGGCGGTGCACCCTCGGGTCCCGGATCGACCCCGGCGGTGCCGGGGGGTGCGACACCGGCTCCGGTGCAACGGTTGGTGATGACCCGGGTCGCCGCCGATGCCGGCAATCACGCGGCAGCTGTTGCGGTGCAGCGCATGCGGGCTGCCGCCGCCGAACCGCTGTCATCCAGGATGTCCCCGCGGCCGACCACAGATCCTGTCCTGCAACGCAAACCGCCGAAATCCGGTGCCGTCGGCAGTTTCGCCGATTCCGTCCTCGGCGGCCTCTCCGCGATCGCGGGCGCCACGACGAGGACGGCCTCTGCCCTGTCCGGCGGCCTGCGCGACCTCGCGCTGGGCCTACCCGCAGAGAAGGCTCTGCTCAAGCGCATGGTGATGAGCGGGATCACCGATCCCGACACCCTGGCCGGCGCAGTCTTTGCATTTCGCCATCCGGACTCCATCGGACGAACCCTCAACCCCAAGCTCAAGGCGGACAAAGCGCTGCTGAAGGAAAGGAAGATCATCAGGCGTGAGGTCGTGCTGCCGGCCATCGAGCGCTATCGACCGGAGACCGTTCTGAGCGCAGCAGATCTGGCCAAGAAGGTGCGCCGCGCCGGCACACAGGCGACCTCCGGCGGTGAGGCGACGGCCCGCACCCAGATGGCCGCCGACATCAAGAAGATCACCGGCGCCGACGAAGCCGCGTGGTTCGCCCAGCACGTCCCGAACGCCCGCTTCCTCGGGGTGCCGATCACTGCGAGCCTGGGCAGTGCCGTGGGTGGGGTTCACCAGGAGCTGTTGACCAAACTGGACGCGGCGGCCGCGACCCTGGCGGCGCATCCGAGCCTGCAGGGGCGGGTCGGCATCGAGATCGCCGACGAGATCGGGATGCACAGCATCGGCGGGCTCCGTCCGCCGAAGGCGGCGACCGGTGCGGAGCGACCCAGCCTGCATTGCTACGGGCTGGCCGTCGACATCAACTATCCGACCAACCCGTTCGTCGGACTCGGCGGTGACGCGGTGCCGGACATGGTGGCCCGCGCGACGTTGCTGATGCACGGCAAGGCCTTCCAGATCGACCGGCCACCGCCGAAGGACGGACCGGTGATGGCGCAATGGGCGGCGACCCAACTCGCGTCGACCGACGTCGTCGCGTATCTCAACCTCGACGAGGCCGGCCTGGAGGCACAGATCCAGGCCATGCTCGCGATCAATCCATCGGTCAAGGCAGCCGAGCGAACGCTGAACTGGTGGACGGCCAGGCAGCAGGAAGACCGCGCCTTGAAGGGGAAAGGCGAGCTGAAGGGACGGGATCCGCGCGCGACCGGGATCATGGAATTGGATCCACGGCTGGTGGATGCGCTCGACAAGGCCGGCTTGACCTGGGGCGGAATGTACAACCATGCAAAGGATCTCATGCACTTCGACGACCGTTCGAGGTTCCGCTAGACCCCCAGCGCGGCTACGTCTCCGATGACGATCACCGCGGGCGATTCGACGCCCACCGCCGCTGCCCGACCGGCGATGTCGGCGATCGTGCCGCCGGTGACCCGCTGATCGGCCGACCAGCCGTTCTCGATCACGGCGGCCGGAGTAGCGCGGTCCATCCCCGCGGCGAGCAACTCGGCGGAAATGCTCAGCAGCGCTGCAACACCCATCAGCACGACCAACGTCCCGCCGCCGGCGACCAGTGCCGGCCAGTTGATCTCGCCGTCGTGTCCGTTCATCGCGTCGTGTCCGGACAGCACGGTCACCTGCCGGGACATCCCGCGATGAGTGACCGGGATTCCGGCCGCGGCCGGGACCGAGAACGCGCTGGTGACTCCCGGCACCACATCGACCGGCACACCTGCCGCACGGCACATGGCGACCTCCTCGCCGCCCCGGCCCAGGACGAACGGGTCGCCACCCTTGAGGCGCACCACCCGGCGACCGGCCTGCGCGTGCTCGACGAGCAGTCGATTGATCTCGTGCTGCGGCACCGGATGTCGGCCCGGTGCCTTGCCGACGTCCAGGATCAGCACGCCGGGCGCGAGTTCGTCCAAGACCGACCTCGGCGCGAGCCGGTCGCTGACCACCACATCGGCCGCCGCCAGTTCCCGGCGTCCACGCAACGTCAGCAGATCGGCATCACCCGGCCCGCCGCCGACCAGTACCACCCGCCCGGGTCCCGGCCGGTGTCGGCGCAGCGGCAGCGACCCGGAGTCGATCGCCATCGCGATGGCATTGCGGACCGCGACCGAACGTCGCGGATCCGCCGGAACGCCGGGTGCGGCAACCGAACCCACGCTGACCACCAGACCATCCCGGCGCACCACAGCCGGAGTTCGCGCCGATCCCGCCGCGGCGTCATCGGCCCGCACGCAGAAGATCCGCAGCGCCGTGGCGTGCCGTTCCACCGCCCGGTCGGTGGTCAGGTCCCCGGTCGCCGCGAAGGCGAGCCAGGCACCGTCGAGATCATCGGCGCGAAAGTCGCGGTCCTGCCAGCACAGCAGCCCCGCTGCGGCGTCGCCGACGATCTGCTCGCAGGCGTAGGGCGCCACCACCAAGACGTCCGCGCCGGCCGTCAGGCAGGCCGCGACCTTGCGCGCCGCCACCGGTCCCCCGCCGACCACCAGCACGCGGCGGCCGGCCAACGACAGGTGCAACGGCAACACCTCGTCCGGGCCGCGTACGGGCGCGCTCTCGGTGACCATCGCGAAGTCAGACACCTTCGAGCTTGCGGGGGGATTCGCGGATGTAGACGAACCAGGTGACCGCGAAACAGATCGCGTAGAAGGCGATGAAGGCGATGTAGGCGGAGTCCGCGGACTTGGTCGCCAGGAACGACTGCCGGAACGCCAGGTTGACCAGCACGCCGCCGAAGGCGCCGATGGCGCCCGCGATCCCGATCAGCGCTCCGGCATAACGCTGCGACTTCGCGAGTGACGTCGTCGGATCCGCGCCGTTGATGATCTCGGTGCCGGACTTGGCCTTGAAGATCGCCGGGATCATCTTGTAGACCGACCCGTTGCCCAGACCGCTGAAGGCGAACAGCATCACGAAACCGACCAGGTACAGCGGCAACGACTGCAGCAGGGACGCGGTGAGCACCACCGCTGCACCCAGCGCCATTGCCACGAAGTTGACGAAGGACACCCGCGAGCCGCCGAACTTGTCCGCCAAGTGCCCGCCGACCGGCCGGATCAGCGAGCCGATCAGCGGCCCGATGAAGGTGAGATACGCGGCCTTGACCGGCGTGGAGAAGATGTCCGCGAACTGCACCTGCAGCACCTGCCCGAAGGCGAAGCTGAACCCGATGAACGAGCCGAAGGTGCCGATGTAGAGCAGCGAGATGATCCAGGTGTTGCGGTCCTTGCTGACGTCCCGCATCGCGCGCTTGCTGTTCGTCATCTGGGACAGGTTGTTCATGTTCCTGGCCGACAGCACCGCGGCGATGATGATCAGCGGGATGTAGATCACCACCAGCAGGCGCGGGTAGCCTGCGCCGACGGTGGCCAGGATCAGCAGGCCCACCAACTGCACCACCGGGACACCGAGATTACCGCCACCGGCGTTGATCCCGAGCGCCCAACCCTTGAGTCGCTGCGGGTAGTAGGCGTTGATGTTCGTCATCGACGAGGCGAAGTTGCCGCCACCGACGCCGGCGAAGGTGGCCACGATCAGCAGTGTCGTGTACGAGACCCCAGGGGTCAGGAAGATCCCGATCAACGTTGTCGGCACCAGCAGCAGCAGGGCGCTGATGATCGTCCAGTTGCGGCCGCCGAAGGTCGCAACGGCGAAGGTGTACGGCAGCCGCAGCGCAGCACCGGCCAGGGTCGGCAGCGCGGTGAGCAGGAACTTGCCGGCCGGGTCGATCCCGTAGTCGGGACCGAGGAACAGCACGATCACCGACCAGAGGCTCCAGACGGAGAAGCCGATGTGCTCGGAGGTCACCGAGTAGATCAGGTTCTTCTTGGCGATCTTGGCCCCGGTCTTCTCCCAGAAGGTGGGGTCCTCTGGTCGCCAGTCGTCGATCCAGTGCCCGCCGCGTCGCGGTCGTTCTTGGACCGCCGGCGAACCTGGCGGGACGAGATCGGACTGGATGGGTGTGATGTCAGAAGGTGTACTGCTCATCGTGACGTCCTTAACATGTGGGGCGTTGAGTCCGGGCCGGGCGAGGTGGGGTCAGTCCTTGGGGGCGATCAGGATGTCGCCGGCGGCGTCGATCTCGACCTGCCAGCTGGCAAGCGGCTCCTGCCCCGTCGTCGAGCATCCGGTCGCGAGCTCGAAGGCGTTCATGTGCAGCGGGCACAGCACGATCGACCCGTCGATCTGGCCGTCCGCGATCGGACCGCCCTTGTGCGGGCACACGGCCGACACGGCATACACCGCACCGGTACGGAGCCGGAAGACGGCGACCTGCCGGCCGCCGACACCGAAGGCCCGCCCCTCGCCGATCGGGATCTGGTCGAGCGGCCCGAGTCGGTGGCCGACCCCGGCCGAGGTGCCGGCGGTCATCACAACACCTCCAACGGAAGCGCCGCGCGGACCGGCACCTGCGGGAGAATCTCCAGCGGGAGGGAGGTCCGAAACTGGCCGGGGGTGGCCGGTTCCGCGCCCTCCAACCAGGGATCACGATAGGCATCGACCGAATCCTGCATTCTGGCATCCAGTTCGGCCGCGATGCCCAGGCTGTCCTCGACGATGACCTCGCGGATGTAGTCGATGCCCATCCGTGGGACGAAGGCGTAGGTGCGCTCCAACCACTTCGCGTTCTCCCGGTACCACTGGAGGAACCGTCCGGAGAGCGCGACGACCAGGTCGGGGTCGTCGACGGTGGCCAGCAGATCACCCTTGCGGATGTGCGCGCCGGCGGCGCCGCCGATGTAGATCTCCCAACGGCCGCCGTCGACGGCGACGACACCGACGTCCTTGCAGAGCGATTCGGCGCAGTTCCGCGGGCAGCCGGTGACCGCCATCTTGATCTTGGCGGGTGATTCGAGACCCTGGAAGCGGGATTCGATCTTGATGCCCAGGGCTGTCGAGTCGCCGACCCCGAACCGGCAGAAGTCCGATCCCACACAGGTTTTCACCGTGCGGAAACTCTTGCCGTAGGCGTAGCCGGAGGGCATACCGAGGTCCGCCCAGACACCAGGCAGATCCTCCTTCCGGATACCGAGCAGGTCGATGCGTTGGCCGCCGGTCAGTTTGACCATCGGCACGTCCCACTTCTCGGCGACGTCGGCGATCTTTCGCAATTGGGCGGGAGTGGTGACGCCGCCCTTCATCTGCGGGACGACGGAGAACGTGCCGTCCTTCTGGATGTTCGCGTGCACCCGGTCGTTGATGAACCGGGCGTCCTTTTCGTCGATGTACTCGTCGGCCCACATCATCTTCAGCAGCGAGGCCAGCCCCATCTTCGATTTTGCGTCCTCGGCGCCGTCCGGCGCGAGTGCCGCGAATACCGACGACACTGACCTCAGCCCCTGCTCGAGGATGGCCCGCATCAGTTCCGGCTTGTCCATCGGAATGCCGGGGACGTACCAGTTCGCGGACGGATCGACGACAACGGCGCCGCCGGCCGCCCACTCGACGATCTGGCAGACCATGGTCTTGCAGGACCCGCAACCCTTGCCGGCCCTGGTCTTGTCCATCACCCCGGCAACGGATTTCACCCCGCTCTCCACGCACGCCACCAGCGCACCCTTGGAGACGCCGTTGCAGTTGCAGACCTGTGTCTCGTCGGCGAGTTCGGCGACGCCGACCTCCTCGGCCGGCATGCCGAGGTTGAACAGCATCTCGAGCCGTTCCTCGGGCAGCGGCAGCCCGCGGTCGAAAGCCTGAATCAGGAACGCGACTTTGGACGTATCACCCAGCATCGTTGCGCCGATGAGCTTCTCGTCCCGGATCACCAGCGACTTGTAGACGCCGCGCCGCGGTTCGGAGAACACGATGTGCTCGTCGGTATCCCGTTCCGGCCCTTGCACACCCATCGAGGCCACGTCGACCCCGGCGACCTTGAGCTTCGTCGCCGTTCGCGAACCGTGGTACGCCGCACCGAGATCGGTCCCGGTGACCTGGTCGGCGAGCACAACGGCCTGTTCCCACAACGGCGCCACCAGCCCGTAGACCTCGCCGCGGTGCTGGACGCACTCGCCGACGGCATAGACGTCCGGATCGTCCATCGTGCGCATCTGGTCGTCGACGACGATGGCGCGCTCGACGGTGAACCCGCTGGTGACGGCCAGATCGATGTTCGGTCGGATCCCGGCGGCAACGACGACCAGATCGCATTCCAGCAGCGGATGGTCGAGCAGCCAGACGCCGCGGACCTTGTCCTCGCCCATGATCGCCGTGGTGCGGGCCTTGGTGTGCACCTCGATGCCCAGCGCTTCCACGCTCTTGCGCAGGATGTCGCCGCCGGCCGGACCGATCTGCGCGTTCATCAGGTGCGGGCCGGCGTGCACGACGTCGACCTGTAGTCCGTACGCCTGCAGCCCCCGGGCCGCTTCCAGGCCGAGGAGTCCGCCGCCGATCACCACCGCCCGGCGGTGATCCTCGTGCTGCGCGTAGGTGATCATCCCGCGGGTGTCGTCGATGGTGCGGAACGCGAAGACGCCCGGCAGCAGCTCGCCGTCGTCGGTGCGCAGTCCCTCGATGGCCGGCATGAACGACCGGGAACCGGTGGCCATGATCAGCACGTCGTACGGGGTGACCTGCCCGTCATCGCTGAAGATCAGCTTGGCGAAGCGGTCGATCCTGGTCGCCCGCACCCCGGCGTGCAGGGTGATGTCGTTCTCGAGGTACCAGGGCAGGCTGTTGAGAAAGATGTCCGCGTCGGTCTCCTCGCCGGAGAGCACGTGGGAGAGCATGATGCGGTTGTAGTTTCCGTAGGGCTCGTCGCCGAACATGGTGATGGAGAACTGTTCCGCGCCGCCGCGGGCCAGGATCTCCTCCACCGTGCGGGCACCGGCCATGCCGTTGCCGACCACCACCAGCCGGCGGCGGGTGTCGCCGTCACCGGGTTCGAACTCCTCCTCGAACTCCGAGATCGGGTCGTCGCCGCGGTCCGGGTGGTCCGTCACATCCCTTTCGGCGATCGACATCAGACCTCCACGAGGCCGACGTCGATGATCACCGTTCCGGTCAGGCCCTCGGGGGCGGCGATGTACAGCTCGACCGCCGTACCGCCCTCGAGGTCCTCGACCACCCGGAGCGGCACGTGCACATCGGATTTCGCGCCCATCGGGAAGTACCGCATGGGAACGCCGTCGCGCATCAGCACCACGGCGACCAGCTCGTCGGAGGTGTTGCCGCCGCGGAAGTAGAGCGCCTGGGCGACGGAGCCGTCGGGCACGACGTAGCTCAACTCACCGTCCAACGGGGCCGGCTTGTCGATGCCGGCTCCGGTGAACTGGTAGATGCCTTGCAGGAAACGGTTCTTCGTGTGCATGCGGGAATCCCCTCGATAGTGACGGTTCTGCGGCGGTAGAGGTCGTGACGTACGTCGACGTGGCTTGGCAGGCGCGGCGGCTGACCTGTCCGCAGTCGAGAACGGTTGCACTGTCGGCTGTTCGGGCACAGTGGTGAGCAACTCGACATCGTCCGGGCCGCCGATCCGGGTCAGATTGACGGCGCACACCTTGAATTCGGGCATCTTGGAATGCGGGTCCAACGCCGGGTCGGTCAACGCGTTCGCGTTCGAGGCGCCGCCCCAGTGGAACGGCACGAACAGCACCTCGGGCCGGATGGTGTCGGAGAGCTGCGCCCGGAAGACGGCCGCGCCGCGCCGGGTCCGCAGCTCGACCATGTCGCTGGCCGCGATGCCCAGTCGCCTGGCCAGATCGGGATGGATCTGCACGTGCGGGTCGGGCACCATGGCGCCCTTGAGCCGCCGGGTCTGGGTGCCGCTCTGGTACTGGGTCATCAGCCGGCCGGTGGTCAGCACGTAGGGATAGCCGGCATCCGGGGTCTCCGCCGGTGAGCGGTGCAGCACCCGGTGGAACCTGGCCCTGCCGTCGGGGGTCGGGAACGCGTCGAGGAACATCCGCGGGGTGCCCGGGTGTTGCTCCGCCGGGCACGGCCAGAAGACGCCCTTCTCCGTCTCGATTCGCTCGTAGGTGATCCCGGCGTAGTCGGCGATCCCGCCGGCGCTGGCCCGCCGCAACTCGTCGAAGACGACCCGAGGATCGTCGGAGAAGTACCGGCCGCGGCCGAGTCGGCCGGCGAGTGCGGACAACATCTGCAGGTCGTCCAGCACCCCGGACGGCGGTGGCAGCGCCTGTTTGCGACGGATCACCCGACCCTCGACATTGGTCATCGTGCCGTCCTCCTCCGCCCACTGGGCGGTCGGCAGCACGACGTCGGCGAGCGCCGCTGTCTCGGACAGGAAGATGTCGGACACCACCAGCAGGTCAAGTGCCTCCAGTCGGGCGCGGACCCGGTTCGCGTCCGGGGCGGAGACCACGATGTTCGATGCCAGGACCAGGAGGGCCTGCACCCCGCCCGGCGACCCGAGCCGGTCGAGCATCTCGAAGGCCGACCGGCCCGGCACGGGGAGTTCGTCCGGGTCGATTCCCCACACCTTCGCCACGTGAGCCCTGGCCGCCGGATCGTCGAGCCGACGGTAGCCCGGAAGTTGGTCTGCCTTCTGTCCGTGCTCGCGGCCGCCCTGGCCGTTGCCCTGGCCGGTGATCGTGCCGTAGCCCGATGCCCACTTGCCGGGCAGCCCGAGCGCCAGCGCGAGGTTGATGAACGCCTGGGCCGTGTCGGTGCCGTTGCTGTGCTGCTCGGCGCCGCGTGCGGTCAGGATCATGGCCGACGGCGCGGACGCCAGGATCCGGACCGTCTCCCGGAGTTGCTCGACGCCGATGCCGGTGATCCGCTCGACCCAGTCCGGCCAGTAGGACGCGACCGCCGCCCGTACCTCGTCGAATCCGGTCGTCCGTTCCGCGATGTACGTCTCGTCGAGCAGCCCGTCCCGGATGGCGATGTGCAGCAGGCCGTTGGCGAACGCCAGGTCGGTGCCTGGCAGCGGCGCCAGGTGCATGCTCGCGCCCTCGGCGGTCGAGGTGCGGCGGGGGTCGACCACGATGTGCCGGGCGCCGGCGGCGCGGCCCTGGTCGAAGTACTGCATGGCCGGCGGCATGGTGTCAGCCGGATTGGCGCCTACCAGCAGAATGGCCGCGGCATCGGCGATGTCGGAGAGCGGGAACGGCAGTCCCCGGTCCACGCCGAACGCCCGGTTCCCAGCGGTCGCGGATGACGACATGCAGAACCGACCGTTGTAGTCGATTGCCGAGGTCTTCAGCGCAACTCTTGCGAACTTGCCGAGCGTGTAGGCCTTCTCATTGGTCAGTCCGCCGCCGCCGAAGACTCCGACACCGTCGTTGCCATACCGCTGCTGGGTCGCGACGATGCCGGACGCCACGCGGTCCAGCGCCTCGTCCCAACCAGCCGGGCGCAGGGCGCTGGTCCGGTCACCGGCGATTTCCCGCACCAGCGGGGTCAGCAGCCGGTCCCGATGGTCGAGCAGGTCGGCCGCCGTCCAACCCTTGGAGCACAGCCCACCCCGGTTCGTGGGGAAATCGTCCTGGGGTTGCAGCGTCGCCGGCCGGTCTCCGGCCACCATCAGGATCCCGCACTGCAAGGAGCAGTACGGGCAGTGGGTCGCGGTCGGAACCGGCGCGATCCGCAGCTGACGGGCGGGGGTACTCACCTGGTCAGTGTCAGAGCGTCATGTTTCGTCACGCGACTCCCCGTGTTACGGCGGGATTGTGTTGTCCTCACAACCGCAGGTCACGGGTGCGCGTGACCGGACACACGGCCCCGGAGGCCTGAATTCGGACAAGTCTGTGCGCAGCCATCGCTCACCCACCCACCCGTGGCGCGATCCACCCATTCGGGCGGTATCGAAAGCCGGCCGCCGGTCTCCTTCACCGCGACAAGGCGCTGCGAGATCGCCGCCGATGCCCGAGATGTCGGGACGCACAGTCAACCTGGGGGGCCAGTGAAGTTGCACGGTGGATGCGCCGTGCCCGGCGACGACGTCGCGGGGCAGCGCCTCGCGGCTCGGGGCCGATGTCAGCCGGACGAGGGATCAACAATCGTCGCAGAACCGGCTCGGGCATCGGCACTGATGGTGCACGGCGTGGTGATCGTCACAGCCCGCGCGGGTGGGGTCGCCAGAGGGATGACCGCGAGCTCGTTCAGCGTCCTGACACCGGAGCCGCCGATCGTCGGCTTCGCCGTGCGGATCGGCGGTTCGATGGACGAGATTCTCTGTCGGGCAACCGGTTTTGCGGTCTCCGTATTGGGCGACGACCAGGAGTTCACCGCCCGGTTCTTCGCCGGCCGGCGCCGATCGGCGGACCAGGAGCAGTTCACCCGGATCAGCAGCGGCTCGGGCGAGGTCTCCGGCGCACCCCTGCTGCGCGACGCCCTGGGCTGGCTCGACTGCCGAACGCTGTCCCGAACACCTCTCGACCACCATCACCTGCTCGTCATCGGCGAAGCCCTGCAGGACATCTCGGCGGGCCGCCGCGCTGCGGGCCCGTTGCTCCACGGAAACCGGCGATATCACCGCCGTCCGGAGCACACCACGCCTGACCGCCACGACGCCGGAAGGGGGTGACGTCATGAAGAAGATCCAGGTTCGTAAGCCCGGCTCGGTCCGGCTGACCGCGCGTGCCAATTACTGCTACGGGTGCTGCTGCTGCGCCGTCCGCGCGCTGTAACTCCCCGGGCGCCCGGCGGTCGGCGGCCGACTCCGTCAACCGCCGGGCATCACCCCGACTCCGAACCACCCACCCACCCCATCCACGACACCCGCTGACAACACTCGCCCCGTACAGAACTCTGGAGGATCGGTGCCGACCGCCGCTGCGCTGACCTCACCGCCGGACGCGGCCGCCGACCACCTGACAGCCCTGCCGCACCCACGGCACCGCTGCTGTTCCACCCGCTGTCGTTCCTGGACGAGGGTGACGGCGACGTCCTGATCGGTCGATCCGACATCGATTCCTACGGCGTATTTCCCGCCGACGGTGCCGCACTGGTCAAGGAATTGCAGGACGGCCGCAGTCCCGCCGACGCCGCCGGCTGGTATCTGGATCGGTACGGCGAGTCGGTCGACATGTCCGAATTCATCGACACTCTCGTCGAGCTGGAGCTGCTCCGACCGTCCTCGGTCGATGATGCGCCCTCGACACCCACTGTCCCGCAGCCGGTTCGCTGGCAACGTCTGGGGCGAGCGGTGTTCTCCCCGGTCGGACTGGTCGCCTACCTCGCCCTGCTGGCCGGCGCCGTCATCCTCATGCTGACCGACCCGCGGCTCATCCCGGCCCACCAGAACGTCTTCTTCACCGACTACCTGCTGCTGGTCGAGTTGACCATCGTGGTCGGCCAGGCGCCGCTGATCCTGCTGCACGAGGGTGCGCATGTTCTGGCCGGTCGTCGGCTCGGACTGCGCACCCGGGTCCGGCTCGGCCAGCGTTGGTACTTCCTGGTCTTCGAAACCGTGATGGACGGCCTGGTCTCGGTACCCCGGCGGAAGAGATACCTGCCGATCCTGGCCGGCGTGCTCACCGACATCGGCGTGATCGCTGCGCTGACCCTGATTGCCGCTGCGACCAGGTCACCGGACGGTGAGTTCTCGCTGCTCGGCGGGATCTGCCTGGCGCTGGCCTTCACCACGCTGCCGCGGATCGCCTGGCAGTTCTACTTCTTCCTGCAGACCGACGGCTACTACCTGATCAGCACGGTGCTCGGCACCGTCGATCTGCACGGTGCCACCCGCGGGTTGCTGCGCAATCAGCTGAATCGGCTACGTGGCCGGCCGGAGCTGATGGTGCCGCTGGACACCTGGCACCCGCGCGATCGGAACGCTGCCCGCTGGTACGCGCCCTTGATGCTGCTGGGTTACACACTCTCGTTCGCGGTCCTGGCGGTGGTGGTGCTGCCGCTGGCGTATTCGTTCTTCAGCACCGCCGCCGGCCGGGTGTTCTCCGGCGGGCAGGGGGCGTCGGACGCCGGATTCTGGGACGCCGCCGTCATTCTCACGCTCACCATCGGACAGTTGGCGCTGGCTGTTTACCTCGGAATCCGCCGACGCCTCGAATCCCACACCGCACCAAGACATCTCCGTCAGCCCACCCGGGTCCGGCACCGCCCGTCCTTCAACATTTTCGGCAACACCCAGACAGGGAGACACCATGTTCGCCAACCCGACCGCGCACCTCACCGATTCCGCTGACGGCCATCTCTGGATCACCGGATCAACCAGCGCGGTTCGGTTGTCCACTGCGCGCCGGCTCGCCGGTGCCGACAGGATGCACCTCGATGCGCACCGGGGACTGCGCGGCCCGTACACCGCAGCCGGGACACTGTTGCGTGCAGTCGTTGACGACGCCATCGCGTCCTGTCCCGAGTTGGTGGCCGGGCACGACACCGAGATCCTGACGGTCGCACCGGAACTGCGGCCCAGGATCACCGCGAGCAGGGAGTCCCTCACGTCGGCCGCCGCCCCCGAGGAACGCACCCGCTTCTACCCGGGAGCGCACGCGCAACGCGTCGCGCACGGCCTGGTGGAGTTCGTCGCCGCCTATGCGCGCGAACGTCATCCCGCCGGCTGGACCGTGGTCTTCGACCACGCCGATCAGGCCGACGTCACCGACGCCCAGTTCCTGGCCACCCTGATTCGACGGGTCGCGCCCGGAGTTCTCCGGGTGGTCCTCTGCGGTCAAGAGGGCCGGCTGGCCGACCCGGAATACTCGGCGATGTGCACGCAGTACACATCGGAGGTCCAGCTGTCAGCGGAAACTGATGACGCGGGCATCGACCTCGTCGTCGACGCACAAGCGTTCATCTCCAGCGACGGCACCGCTGACGACCCGCGGTTGCACGCCGCGTACCTGGCCCTGGACAACGACCAGCGTGCCGTGCTGCACGACCGGCGGGCCGCCGAACTGGAGCAGGGTGACGAGTCGTGGTTGCTGGGGGCGGTGCCCTATCACCGGGAGCGCGGCAGCGACCCGGCCGGCGCCGGGGTGGACGCGCTGTTCACCGCCATCGAACGTTGCGTCCTGCTGGGCTTCTACGATGCGGTGCTCGACCTCGGCCGCCGGTGTCACGCCCTGCTCGACTGGTCCGACGACCCACAGCGCTGCTGGTTGGTGACGGCCAAGGTGTGCACCGCGCTGACCGCGATGGGCCGGCCGGACGAGGCTGCCGACGAGTACGACCGGGCCTGCGCCGCCACCACCGATCCCAGCGTTCACCTGCAGGCCGCCTACGGCCGGGCGATGCTCTACACCCGCTTCTACGAGGCCGACAAACGTGATCACCGACTGGCGAAATCATGGATCAACACGGCGATCTCGATCTCGTCGCTGCTGCCCGACGAAGAGCAGCGGGCCTTCAACGTGACGTTCAACGAGAACGGTCTGGCGCTGATCGAGATGCATCTGGGCGATCTGCGGCAGGCGTTGCAGCTGGTCACCGACGGTCTGCAACGGCTGGAGCGAGAGTTCGGGCCCGACCATCAGACCCTGCACCAGTCGGTGCTGCTCTACAACCGCGCGCAACTGTTGGCGGCCCTGGGGCCGCAGTCCGACGCCCTCGCCGAGTACGGCCGGCTCATCGCTGCCGACCCGCACCATTCGGAGTACCGGTTCGAGCGGGCGGCGATCCACCGGAAGCTGGGGGACGTCGACGCGGCACTCGCGGATTATGCGGAGGCCATGCGACTGAGCCCGCCGTACCTGGAGCCGTGGTACAACCGGGCCGATCTGCTGCTGGAGATCGGCGACGTGCAGGGGGCGATCGCCGACCTGGACTACGTCCTCGAGCTCGACCCGACCTATCTGGATGCCTACGTGAACCGGGCAGGCGCGTACGAGGCGCTCGGCGATCTCGAGGCCGCGGCCGCCGATGTCGCTGCAGGCCTTGCCCTGTCACCCGATCAACCGCACCTGCTGTGCCTGCAGGGCGTGATCGCCGCCGACCAGGGCGACGGGGCCACCGCCCGGATCTGCTTCGACCGGGCGCTTCAGGTCGATCCCCGGTCGACGGCGGCGTTGAGCAACCGCGCCGTGCTGTCGTACCAGGAGGGCGACCTCGACGCGGCGATCGCCGATCTGACCGCCGCCCTCGAGGTCACCCGCGACCCGGCGTTGTTGGCCAACCGTGCACTGGCCTACCGCGATGCCGGCCGGCTCGCCGAAGCCGCTGCCGACTATGCCGAGGTGGTGCAGCTGGATCCCGACGACGAGGAGGCAGCCGGCGAGCTGGCCCGGCTGATGGCCGCCGCCGGCTAGGCGCAGCCATTCCACCCGCCACCACTGAGCGCCGCCTGGTGTCACTGAGCGACCGGCCGGGGCGGTGCTCAGTGACCGCGGCCGATGCTCGGTGGGTGGCGGGTCGAGGGGGTACGGATCGGGGCGGGTCGAGTCTTCTCGTGGAGGATGTCGAAATCCACCGGTCGGTTTCGACAGAGCTCTGAGCGTCCCGGCGGAGGGACGCCGGAGCCGAGGAGTGACCGATGACCGAACCGACGATCCTGCTGACCGGAGTCGCGCTGGGTGAATCACCGCGCTGGCACGACGATCGGCTGTGGTTCGCCGACTGGGGCGCACAGGAACTGATCGCGATGGACGCCGCCGGCCGGGCCGAGGTGATCGCGTCCGTGCCCTCGTTCCCGTTCAGTATCGACTGGCTGCCGGACGGCACCCTGCTGATCGTCTCGGCGGCCGATTGCGCCGTGCTCCGGCTCGCCGCCGACGGCACCCTGAGGACGCACCAGGACCTCTCGTCCCTGGCGACGACGCCGTGGAACGAAATCGTCGTCGACGGGCGCGGGAACACCTACCTGAACAACATCGGGTTCGACTTCCCGGACGGCGAGGTGACCACCGGCATCATCGGCCTTCTCACAGCGGACGGCGCCACCTCAGTGGTGGCCGACGACGTGTCCTTCCCCAACGGCATGGTCATCACCCCGGACAACTCGACGCTGATCGTCGCCGAGTCGTACGCCAACCGGCTCACCGCCTTCGACATCTCACCCGATGGGAGCCTGGGCAATCGCCGGGTCTGGGCGGAGCTGAAAGACGGCGTGCCGGACGGACTGTGCCTGGATGAGCAGGGCGCCGTCTGGTATGCCGATGTGCCCAACCAGCGCTGTGTCCGGGTCCGCGAAGGCGGCGAGGTGCTGCAGACCGTGCCGGTCGATCGCGGATGTTTCGCCTGCATGCTCGGCGGATCCGATGGCAGAACGCTGTTCGTGACGGCCGCGAAATGGCCAGAGGTGATGGACCCGACCGCATCCCGCTCCGGCCAGGTGCTGTGCTGTCCGGCACCGGCACCCGCCGCCGGACATCCGTAGCCCGCCAACGTCAGCCGCCATCCCGAGTCATCTACAAAGTCCCGCGAACCGTCCGCGAACTTCCTCCGTATCGCTGTGCAAGCCGGTCATCTCCGACCGGCGTCGGTGCACATCGAAATGGAGTCATGACGTGGAGCAACAGCACAACAGCAGGTGGCGCAAGGTCGGCGGGTTGGTGGCGACCGCAGTGATCAGCGGTGGGGCCATCGTCGGCGCCGCCGCACCGGCGAACGCGGCGACCACCGCCGGTTTCGTCGGCGGAATTCTCACCGTGCGCGGGGACAGCGCCGACAACGCTTTCAGCATCAGCCGCAACGCGGCCGGCACCATCCGGGTGAACGGCGGGGCGGTCGCCATCACCGGCGGAACCCCGACAGTTGCCAATACAACGAGGATCTCGGTCTTCGGCCTGGGCGGCAACGACGTCATCACCATCGACGAGGCCAACGGTGCGCTGCCGCTGGCGGAACTGTCCGGGGGCGAGGGCAATGACGTCCTGACCGGTGGATCCGCTGCGGACCTGCTGTTCGGACAGGGCGGCAACGACACCCTGCTCGGCAAGGGTGGCGCCGATCAGCTCTTCGGCGGCGGCGGGAACGACACCATCACCGGCGGCGATGCGGACGACCAGGCCTTCGGCCAGGGCGGCGACGACAGGATGATCTGGAACCCGGGCGACGACACGGATCTCAACGAGGGTGCCGGCGGTACGGACACCGTCGAGGTCAACGGCGGGAACGGTGCCGAGCAGTTCACCGCGACCGCCAATGGGACGCGGGTCCGCTTCGACCGGATCAACCCGGCCCCGTTCTCGATCGACATCGGCACCTCGGAGAACCTGACCCTCAACGCCAACGGTGGTGACGACACCTTCGGGGCCACGGGTAATCTCGCGGCGCTGATCAAGATCACGGTGGACGGCGGAACGGGCAACGACACCATCAACGGCTCCAACGGCATCGACACCCTGCTGGGCGGTGACGGCAACGACTTCGTCGACGGCAACCAGGGCAACGATGTCGCCTTCATGGGCGCCGGTGACGACACGTTCGGTTGGGATCCGGGTGACGGCAGCGACACCATCGAGGGCCAGGACGGCGACGACACCATGCTCTTCAACGGGGCCAACATCTCCGAGCGCTTCGAGGTTTCGGCCAACGGTGGTCGGGTGCGGTTCACCCGCGACGTCGCCAACATCGTGATGGACTCCAACGACCTGGAGAAGATCGATCTCAACGCCCTCGGCGGCGCCGACGTGCTCACCGTCAACGACCTCAGCGGTACCGATCTCACCCGGATCACCAGCAACCTCGCCGCTTCCGGCGGCGGCGATGATGCGGCGGCGGACAACGTCGTGGTCAATGCCACCGACGGCGGCGATGTGGTCGTGCTGAGCGGTGCGACCAGCGAGGCCAGGGTCGATGGCCTGTCCGCCCGGGTGGTGGTCACCGGTGCGTTCGCCGGTAGCGACCGGGTGACGGTCAACGCCCTGAACGGCGACGACGTTATTGACGCGGCAACGGTTCCCGCCGATTCCGCACAGCTCACGCTGACCGGTGGCCAGGGTGATGACGTGATCATCGGCGGCGCCGGCGCCGACACCCTGCTGGGCAACGCCGGCGACGACGTGCTGCTCGGCGGGCCCGGGGCCGACGTCCTCGACGGTGGCGACGGCGACGACGTCGAGATCCAGGGTGCGGATGCCGCTCGGCTCGCGCCGAACTCGGCCGATCAGGACTGGCTGGCCACCCATGCCAGCACGGTCGACGGCAAGACGGTGCTGGATCTGGGATCCCGCACGGTCACCCTGCCGCAGGCGCAGCTCGGCCAGCTCTGATCCGACGACCCCGCATCCCCGTCTCGGCATCCGCCGGGGCGGGGATGTGGCCTGTCCCGGCCCCGACGGGCAAAGGGTGAGGGCTCAGCCCGGGCCCGGCCACCGCCACCCGTCGTCGTCCCGGACCAGCTCCTCGACGCCGACGACCGCGGACACCGCCACCGGGCCATAGATGTGCGGGAACAACTCCTCCCCGCCCATCAGGTTCTCGGCCACCACCGGCGCTGCGAGCAAATCCGGATCGATCCGCAACAGGCACAGCGGCTCGGTCAGATCGGCGTAGAAGCGTTGCAGCACACCGGGTACCTGCTCGGCGTAGCTGGCGTGCACGAATCCTTCGTCGGCCAGCGTCCGGCCACGGGAGGACATCGTGTACTCCCCCACCACCTGCGCCGCCTGCCAGTCACTGACCAGCGAGCAGTGGTAGATCGGCCGCTCGCTCGCCTCGCTCATCCCGGTGCCGCCGGTCAGACGGCCAGCACGGTGGGCACGATCATCGGCCGGCGCCGGTAGGTGTCGCCCACCCAGCGGCCGACGATCCGGCGCACCGATTGTGCCACCCGGTGCGGGTCGGTCACCCGATCAGCCTCCAGCCTGGCCAATTCGGCCTCGACCAGCGGCACCACCGCGTCCAGCGCCTTGGGATCGGCCGAGAAACCGCGACCCGAGATGGTCGGCGAGGCCACCGCCCGCCCGGTGTGCGAATCGATGGCCACGGTGATCGAGATGAAGCCGCCCTCGCCCAGGATGAGGCGGTCGGACAGGGTGTCCTCGCCGACGTCACCGACGGCGTTGCCGTCCACGTAGACCATCCCCACCTCGATGTGCCCGCTGATCCTGGCCTTGCCGTTGATCAGATCGACCACGGTGCCGTTCGGCGCCAGCACCACCCGCTCGGACGGAACCCCGGTCGCCACGGCGAGTTTCGCCTGTGCCCGTAGGTGTCGCCATTCACCGTGCACCGGGATCACATTCTTCGGCCGGACCGCGTTGTAGAGGTACAGCAGCTCACCGGCCGAGGCGTGCCCGGACACATGGACCTTGGCCACCCCCTGGTGCACCACGGTGACACCGACCTTGGCGAGTTCGTTGATCACGGTGAACACACTGGTCTCGTTACCCGGAATCATCGACGACGCCAGGATCACGGTGTCCCCCGAACGCAGGTTCACCTGCCGGTGCTCCCCGCGGGACATCCGGGACAGCGCCGACAGCGGCTCGCCCTGCGAGCCGGTCGAGATCAACATCACCTGATCCGGCGGCAGGTCCAGCACCTTGTCCAGCGAACGGACCAGGCCGTCCGGCACCGTCAACAGCCCGAGGTCCTGCGCGATCTGCATGTTGCGGACCATCGACCGGCCGACGAACGCGATCTTGCGACCGTTCCGTTCCGCCGAATCGATCATCTGCTGCACCCGGTGCACGTGCGAGGCGAATGACGCCACGATCACCCGCTGGGTGGCCTTGGAGATGAAATTATCCATCACCGGCCCGATCTCGCGTTCCGGCGCGACGAAACCGGGAACCTCGGCGTTCGTCGAGTCGACCAGGAAGAGGTCGACGCCCTCGTCGCCGAGTTTCGAGAACCCGCCGAGGTCCGTCAGCCGGCCGTCCAACGGCAACTGATCGAGTTTGATGTCACCGGTGTGCAGCACGGTGCCGGCCGGGGTGCGGATACCGACCGCGAGCGCATCCGGGATGGAGTGGTTCACCGCGAAGAACTGCAGGTCGAACGGTCCGACGACGCGCCGGTCGCCCTCGGCGACGACCTCGAGCTTCGGGGTGATCCGGTGTTCCCGGCACTTGGCGGCGATCAGGGCCAGCGAGAACCTGGCGCCGATCACCGGTACGTCCTTGCGCAGCCGCAGCAGCCAGGGCAGCGCACCGATGTGATCCTCGTGGCCGTGGGTGATCACCACCGCCTCGATGTCGTCGACCCGGTCCTCGACCAGCCGCAGATCGGGCAGGATCAGATCTACCCCGGGCTGACCGTCCTCGGGGAACAGCACGCCGCAGTCGACGACCAGCAGCCGCCCGTCGTACTCGTAGACGGTCATGTTGCGGCCGATCTCGGTGATCCCGCCGAGCGCGACCACCCGCAACGCTCCCTTGGGCAGCCGCGGTGGTGGCGCAAGTTTGGCGGGAAGGGGTACTGCTGCGGCTTGGCCGCCGGCACGGGTCACAAGAGGGGGCCGATCTCGTCGAGGTCCCGGGCGATCTGCTCGGTTTGGTGGTGGGTGGCCGGGATCTGCGGCAACCGCGGATCCCCGACGCCGAACCCCTGTAGGCGGAGCGCGGCCTTGGCGAAAACCAGGCCGGCGCCGCCACCGCAGCGACCCATCGCCCGATGGGCGGGCAACAGGTCCAGATGCAGCCGGCGGGCCTTGTCGAAGTCGCCGGCCTCCGCCGCGTCGACCATCGCCCGGACGTGCCGGCCGACGACGTGCGAGATGATGCTGACGATCCCGACACCGCCGACGCTCATCCACGGCAGGGTCAGCGGATCGTCACCGGAGTAGTAGGCGAGATCGGAGCCGGCGATCACCTGGGACCCGGCCAGCAGGTCGCCCTTGGCGTCCTTCACCGCAGTGATCCGCGGGTGCTCGGCCAGCCGCAGCAGGGTCTCCGGCTCGATCGCCACCACCGACCGCGGCGGGATGTCATACAGCATGACGGGCAGGCCCGAGGCGTCGGCGACCGCGGCGAAGTGTGCCAGCAGGCCTTCCTGCTGCGGCCTGGAGTAGTACGGCGTGACGACCAACGTGCCGTGCGCACCGGCCTTTTCGGCCGCCTTGGCCAGCCGCACCGAGTGGGCGGTGTCGTAGGTGCCGACGCCAGCGACGACCGTGGCGCGATCGCCGACCGCGTCGACCACCGCCCGGATCACCAGTTCCTTTTCCGCGTCGGTGGTGGTCGGCGACTCGCCGGTGGTGCCGTTGACCACCAGCCCGTCGTTGCCGTCGTTGATCAACTTTTCGGCCAGTTGGCCGGTGGCCGCGACATCGAGCTCTCCGGTCGCGGTGAAGGGGGTGACCATGGCCGCCAGAACGGTGCCGAAGGGCCTGCCTGCCCGGCCCGATGGGCCGGCGATGAGCGTCGTCATATCTGGGAAACCTACCGGCCCGCGGGGACGCGGTGGGCCATGACCCGGCGGCGGAGGGCCGCCGAAGCGGTCAGAGTCCCCGATCTGACGCCTGCAGGGCCGCGACCGCGTGCTCATCGCCGGTCAGTTCGACCTCTGCCGCAGACCTGCCGGCCAGCCACAGGATGATCTCGCCGGCCTCGCCGGCGAGGGTGACCATCGGCTCCGCCTCTTTCAGGGTGATGGTCCGGCCCGACGGCAACTGGGCGACGACGCCGACGGTCGACTTGCGCAGCGCGAACTTCGACAATCCGGAACCGACCATGTTCTCCAGGGCGGCAGCGGTTTCCGGATCGAACTCCCGCGGCTTCCAGTTCGGCTGTCCCCGGCGGGCGTCCTCGTGATGGATGAACATCTCGCCGCCGTTACTGAGCTCCTCGAGCTTGCCCCAGCCCATCGGGTTCCAGATCGGTGGACCGGACCGGTACTCGTCGATCAGCTCGGTCCACGGCTGCTCCGCGTAGCCGGCCGCGACCTTTTCCGTCCATCCCTGCAGTGGTTTCACGTAGTTGCCGGCGGCGGCGTCCGGGCGCCGCTCCCGGACCAACAGGTGGACCAGCAGATCCCTGGTATCCCAGCCCTCGCACAGCGTGGGTTGGTCGGGGCCGAGGGTGACGAAGAGGTCGGCGAGCGCTGCGCGTTCGGATTTGGCCAGGTTCATGCCAGCCACGCTACTTGCCGACGCGAACGAGCCGGGCGCCTCCGCCGGTCAGCTGGTGATGTCCTTGCCGGCGAACCTGGCCCATGCGGCAGTGAGGAATATCGCCGCGTAGACCGCCGCGCTGATCAGCCCGGGCACGATCTGATCGGCCGCAATGGGGTCGCGCAGCAGGTCGCCGAAGTTCAGCCAGTAATGCGTCGGCAGGTACGGCCCGATCCCCGACAGTTGGGGCACGGCATCCAAGATCTGACTGATGATGGCCAGCCCGGCGACGCCGATGGTGGCGCCGACCGGTTGCTCGGTCAGGGTGGAGATGAACAGGCCGATGGCACCGAACGCGGCCAGACAGACCGTCAGGTACCCACAGACCAGTACCAGACGCCAGATGCCTTCGGCGGTCGACACCTGGGTCCCGGACAGCAGGGTCACCGGCCCGGCGCCGAACAGCACAAGGCCGAGACCGACTCCGACCACGGCGATCAGCAGTACCGCGAAGGCAGCGGAAATGACGATCGATGTGTATTTGACTGCGAGTAACCGGGTGCGTTGGACGGGTGTCGCCAAGAGGTACCGAAGGGTACCTATGCTCGCCTCGCCGGCGACCGAGTCTCCTGAGATGACCCCGACCGCGAGCGGCAGGAACAACGGCAACTCCACCATGAGCGCCGCGAGCCCGACGAACAGCCCGTTGCTGGTGATCTGGCCGAAAATCCCGCCGTCGCCCTCACCTGTTTCACCGCTGAACTTGATCGACAGCCCGAGGATGATGGGCACCGCCGCCAGGACGGCGAGTCCGGCGATGTTCCGCCGTCGCCCGAAGATCAACTTCAACTCGGAACGCAGGAACCGACTCGATAGCCGGCTGACCTTGGCGGGCTGGACCCGCACCGACTCAACCGCTGACACCGAAGCCCTCCCCCGTCAATGTCACGAACACGTCTTCCAGGTTGACCGGCACCGTTCCGAACGCCCGCACCCGGACGTCGGCCCGGACCAGCGCCGCCAGCAGATCGGCCGGATCCGCCGTACCCGGCAGCGCCGTGATCGATTCGCCGTCGATCACCAGGTCGGTCGCACCCAGCCTGCGCAGGCCGGCGGCCGCGTCGGTGGGATTGTCGGCCTGCACCCTGATCCGCGGGGCGGACTGTGCCCGGAGTTCGGTCAGGCTGGACTGGGCCACCAGCTTTCCGACGTGCATGACTCCGACGTGCGTGCAGACCTGCTCGACCTCGGACAGCAGGTGGGTGGACAGCATCACCGTGACGCCGGTGGCCGAAAGCTCGGTGATCAGCGAGCGGACCTCGCGGGTGCCCTGCGGGTCGAGCCCGTTGGTCGGTTCGTCCAGGATCAGCAGCTCACGGGGCTGCAACAACGCAGCGGCGAGGCCCAGCCGTTGCCGCATGCCGAGGGAGTAGTTGCGGTAGCGCTTGCCGGCCGCAGCGGACAGGCCGACCCGCTCCAGCGCGGCTGCGATCCGCGCACCACTGGTGGCCGGGTCGGCGGTGCGGTCGGCCGCGTCCTGCCTGCGCAGGTTGTCCCGGCCGGACAGGTACAGGTGGAACGCCGGGCCCTCGACCAGCGCGCCCACCCGGGGCAACACGCGTTGCGAGTCCTCCGGGATCCGGCCGCCCAACAGGGTGCGGCTGCCGGCCGTCGGCCGGACCAGCCCCAACAGCATCCGGATGGTGGTCGTCTTGCCCGAGCCGTTGGGGCCGAGGAACCCGTAGACCGAGCCGACCGGCACCGCGAGATCAATGTGGTCCACGGCGACCTGGCCGCCGCGGAACCGCTTGGTCAGGCCGGCGGAGGTCACCGCCGTGGGCGGTGACTGCTCGCTCGCCGTCGTCGGGTTCGCCACCGTCATCGGGTCAGTCTGCAGGGTCACTGCGCGGCTGCCTCGTACAGCAGCTCGGGCGCCACCGCTCCGCCGAGCACCCTGCCGTCGTCGGTGACCAACACCGAGAACAACGCGGACTGCAGCAGGTGCCCACTGCCCCACTCACCGCTCACCGCCGGCAACGAACCGACCAGCGACTGCAGGTCGATTCCGCTACCCGGCCGCTCGCCGCGCGGTCCACCCTCCGGTGCGGATCCGCTCTCCGGAGCCGGTGCGGCCTCGGGCGTCGACCCGTCCAGCGCCTGCTGCGGCAGGGTGGCGACCAGGACGGTCGTCCAGCCGGTGCCGACCACCGTCGGTTCGCCGGTCGGATCCGCGTCGATCCCGGCGGCGTCGAGGTCGGGAGCCGGGGCACCCGGGAGCTCAGCACGGTCGCTCTCGTCGAGAGTCGATTCGGTGACGGTGGCACCGGGCGGCGGGGTGAACTGGAACTGCTCGGCACCGGGAGTGTCGAAGCTGACCTGGGTGAAGCCGACCTCGAAGGCGGGCGTGCCGGCACCGGCGGCCGAGACCTGCACCCGCAGCGGGATGTGCTTCTCGGCGTCCACCGCGATCCGGATCTCACCGACCAGTGACCTGTTGTCCCGCGGGGTGAGCACCAACTCGTACGCGTCCCGGCCGGCGACGGACGGGGTGCCGTCGACGGTCACCGCCGTGCTCGGGTCGATCGCGGCCAGTGCCTGCTCGGCGGCCTGCTGCGGAGTGATCGCCAGTGCACCGGCATCGGGAACGGTGGCGTCCGGTTCCTGCTCGGGCAGCTGGTAGTGGGTCGCGGCATTCGTCTCACTGGACCAGGTCCACAGGTCGGTGCCGTTCCGGACGATGTCGGATTCGCCGAGGGTGCCCAGCAGAGCAAGTCGCTGCTGGTCCTCGCCGGCGTACCAGACCCGCAGCGTGTGCGACCCCGAGATCAGCGAGGTGAAATCGGAGCTGTCACCGGGGGCGAGCTGCGAGAGGTCCGGCAGACCCAGGTCGGCTTTCTGCACGACGTTGCCGGAAATGCTGGTGAGACTCGCGGTCTGCACGTCGACCAGGAGCTGGGCGGCGCTGCGCGGCGGGAGCGTCGATGTCGCGTCGGCCGAAATCGCGGTGAGCGCGGTAGCGCCGAGCGCAATGGCGACGATCGCGCCGGGGACGGCCCAACGAATCGCGGGGTGGGTGCTGGTCACAGCCATCGAACACTTCCTCAGAGGTGTGGAAAGGTCGAGAGAACCCGCATCATCGGGTACGTCTCATGGTCGGGGATAAATGGGCATGGTCGAGCGGAGCCGATCGAAACCCGGGTTCGCCGGGTATGTCCCATGGTCGGGGATGGATGCTGAGAGCACCCTGAGAGACTCGGTACGGCCGGTCGACGCGGGAGGGACCCACCAGTGCGGGTGTTGGTCGTCGAGGACGAGGTCCGGCTGGCCCGCGCCCTGCAGAAAGGGCTGCGGGCAGAGGGTTTCGCCGTCGATCTGGTGCACGACGGGCCCGCCGGCCTGGACTCGGCCCGTCAGGGGAGCTACGACGCGGTGGTGCTGGACATCATGTTGCCGGGGCTGTCCGGCTACGAGGTGGTGCGCACGCTGCGTCGCGAACAGAACTGGGTACCGGTGCTGCTGTTGTCGGCCAAGGACGGCGAGTACGACCAGGCCGACGGACTGGACGTCGGCGCCGACGACTACCTGACCAAACCGTTCAGCTATGTCGTCCTGGTGGCGCGGTTGCGGGCGCTGCTGCGTCGTGGGGCACCGGAGCGTCCAGCGGTGCTCACGGTCGGCGACCTGTTGTTGGACCCGTCGGCCCGGCAGGTCTCCCGCGGCGGAAAGTCGATTGTGCTGACCGCACGGGAGTTCTCGCTGCTGGAGTACCTGATGCGCCATCCCGGCGAGGTGATCAGCAGGCTGGACCTGCTGGACCACGTCTGGGAGTCGTACGGCGCCTCCGAGGCCAACGTGGTCGAGGTCTACATCGGCTACCTGCGCCGGAAGATCGACACCCCGTTCGACCGGCATGCCGTGACGACGGTGCGCGGCGCCGGGTATCGACTCGATCCGGACGGCGGCTGAACCGATGACGTCAATCGCGCCGACGCCGGTCACCCCGGATCCGCTTGCGCGTCGCCGTGGCTGGAGTCTGCGCACCCGGCTGGTCGTGCTGGCCACGCTCGGCCTCGCCGTGGGGTTGGCGGTCGGCGGCGCCGTGCTGACGATCGTCCTGCAACTGGGTCTGGAGCGGGCGTCCGACGCGGCCGCCCGGCAGACCGGGCAGGACGTCGTGCAGTTGATCGAGAGCGACCGGCTCCCGGATCCCGTCCCGGCCGGCGGAACCACGCTGGTTCAGGTGATCGACGATCAGGGACGGGTACTGGCCGCGTCGGCCGGCACCGACAGGCTGGTACCGGCACTGTCGCCCGATCAGACCGCGGCCGCACTTGCCGGGCCGATCACCGTGCCGGGATCCCAGTTCGGCGTGCTCGGGCCGGTCCGGGTGGTCGCCCTGGCCGCGGGGCCGGCCACCTCACCGAGCACGGTCGTCGTCGGTTCGCCCGCCGGCGACATCGACGACGCCGTCCGGGTGGTCCGGACCCTGCTGATCGTGGGGTTCCTGCTGTTGCTGGCGCTGCTGGCGGTCGTCATGTGGCTGTTCGTCGGCGCCACCTTGCGACCGGTGGAGACCCTGCGTCGGGGCGCCGAGAAGATCACCGGCACCAACTCGGCCGACACCCTTCCGCTGCCCGCCTCGGCCGACGAGATCCGCCGGCTCGCCGAGACCCTGAACGACATGCTGGCCCGGCTGGAAACCTCCCGCCGCCGACAGCGCGCCTTCGTCGCCGACGCCGCACACGAACTGCGGTCCCCGCTGACCAGCCTGCGGGTACAGCTGGAGGTGGCCGCCGCGACAGGCGAAGACCCGGACACTGCCGATCTGTCGACCGAGGTTGATCGACTCGGCGGACTGGTGGAGGACCTGCTGTTGCTGGCCAAGGTGGACGACGGCAGACCGCCGCCGAAGCTGCAGGTCGATCCCGTGGAACTCGCCACCGAAGTGGCGAAACGATATGCGGGAGCACGCATCCCGGTCAGACTCCGGTCGTCACCGTCCCCGGATGTCGAGGTGGATCCCGGTGCGCTGCGTCGGGTGTTGGCCAACCTGCTGGACAACGCGGTCCGGTACGCCACGTCGGTCGTCATGCTGACGGTCGACCCGTCCGGTGACGGCGGCACCCGGCTGAGCGTCATCGACGACGGTCCCGGGATCGCGCCGGACGATCGCGAAATGGTCTTCGAACGCTTCACCCGGCTGCAGCATGCGCGCGACCGGGACAGCGGCGGCAGCGGACTCGGGCTTGCCATCGTCCGCGAGTTGATCACCCAACAGGGCGGATCGGTGACCCTGGACGACACCGACCCAGGGGGCGATCCACCCGGACTCACCGTTCGAGTCCAGCTCCCCGGGGTGGCACGGGGCGGCGACCGCCCGGCCTGATCAGCGCTGAGGTTCAGCGGGTGATGCCGGTGTGCCCGATCGAGTAGCGGCCGGGTTGCGGCATCAGCGCGAGCCCGTGCGGTCCGTTCCCGACCGGAATTTTCTTCAACAGACTCCCGTCGGCAGTGGAGATCACGTAGACCACCGAGTCGTACCGGCCGGAGAGCCACAACTGGGAGCCGTCGGCGCTGACGTTGCCCATGTCCGGGCTGCCGCCGCCGGGCAGCTGCCACTTGGTGATGATGTCGCCGGTGTAGGCGTCCAGCACGCTGATCGAACCCTCGTGCCGGTTGGTGACGTAGAGCTGCTTGGCGTCCCGGCTGAAGTACAGACCGTGCGCACCGTCGCCGGTGGCGATGTGCTTGGTGACGGTCTGTAGATCCTTGTCCAGCACCCACACCCCGTCGGAATCGGAGTCGGCGATGTAGAACTTGGACCCGTCCGGCGCGATCCGCAGGTCCTGCGGGCCCATGGTGTAGTTCCGGGTCGGCATGTCGATCATCCGGATCAGCTGCCGGGTCTGCATGTCGATGACGGCGACCCTGCCGTCGAACTCGCAGCTGAAAACGGCGATCTTGCCGTCCGGGGTGAAATCGCCGTGATCGATGCCCTTGCAGTCCGGGTACCGGACACGATCGATCTCCTGCCACGTGACCGGGTCGTACCAGACCAGGGTGCGGTAGGCCTCGGCGACGGAGATCGCATAGTCCCCATCGGGAGTGAAATACATGTTGTACGGATCGAACACTCCGATGGTGTCCCCCGCCTTGCCGGTGATCGGGTCGATCCGGCGGACCACGTTGCCCAGATCATCGGTGGCGTACATGGCCGTCATGTCCCAGGACGGCACCACGTGCTGCACCTCGACGCCGACCGGGAACTTGTCGACCACCTGGAAGGTCTGGGTGTCGATCACCCACACGTCTCCGGACTTGGAGTGCGGGACGTAGGCGTACTGCTTGGACTGCTGGGCGGCCGGCCCGAGCATGTTCGCGCCGGCCTCGGAGTAGATGTTGGTCGGGTCGACCACCGGCGGCATCCCGGGCAGCACGTCGACGGCCGCCGGTGTCGGAGCGGCACTCGGCGCGCCCGGACTCGTTGCCGCGGTGCTGCTCTCGGTGATCGTCGGCGACGCGACGGTCGTTGCTGCCATCGACATGGTGCCGTGGTCCATCGATTCGTGCGGATCGGCCGGCCGGGTATCAGCGGCGACGCTGTCGGCAGCAGCGCTGCCAGCACTGGCGCTGCTCGACGGCGACGCAGTCGTCCCCGCCGTCGACCCGCTCGAACACCCCGCCACCAGCGCTGCCGCGGCCGCCGCCAGGGCAAGGAGTGGTCGTGGGCGTCTCATGATCCCTCCGGGGTCGGGTCGGCCAACGGTCAGCGTCAGACATTACCCATCGAGTGCGATCACCCTTCGACATCACCCGTCGGCGGGACCGAGGTACGCCAGCGCGACCCGCTTCGGGACCACCATCTGCCAGGCGTCCAGCACGATCTCCCGCGCCTGCTCGGCGTCGATCCGATCGAGCCGGACCACGATCCAGTTGTAGCGCAGGTCAACGGGTTTCGGCAGCAGGAAGCGGTCGGGTTCGGCCGCGACCAGGGCGTCCCGTTCGATCTTGGGAAAGGCGAATCCCAGCAACGACTCGTCCCTGGAGAACGCCAGATAGACCAGCTGCCCGACCCGGAACTTGACCCGATCCCGGACCACCACCTCGTAGCTGCGCGGCAACGGCGACGCCACCGCCCGCACGTCTTCGATGGTTGCCACCGACGACCTGCCTTCCGTGTCCAGGTAATGCACCGACCCCCGCCTTCCGCCCCGAACCGACCGCTGCATGCGACGATGGGAATTCGGCCGGCCGACCGCTGCCCGAGTTCGGAGAACTGGAGCCAGGATGATCAACGCCGGACCCCGCCGCAACCCTCGATCGGCCCTGATCTTGATCGGTGCAGCGCTCTGCGGCATGTCGCTGGTGGCCTGCGGATCCTCGACTCCCAATGCCCCGTCGACCACGGCGCCGCCCGCGGTGAGCTCTGCCGTGTCGACCTCGGCTGTGCCGTCGACGGCTGTGCCGTCCACCGCGAAGCCCTCCGCCGCTGGGCCATCCGGTCGGCCGACCGGCGCGACCCCGTCAGCGGGCACCGGCTCACCGGGTGCCGGTCCGTCGGGAGCCGCCGGCGGCACCACCACGCTCACCGGGACCATCGAGGCCGGCGTGGAATCCGGCTGCTTCGTGCTGGTCGGTCAGGACGGCACCGTGCTGGCCAATCTGATCGGCATCGACACCGTGGCCACTCCGGCCGGGTCGGTGGTCGACGTGACCGGGACGTTCGAGGAAGACATGATGACCACCTGTCAGCAGGGCACGCCGTTCAGCATCACCTCCATCGAGGTCGGCTGAAGGACCACTGACCGGACCCGACCAAGAAAAGGCCCGTCCCGGTCAGCCCTCGCCGACCAGCGGCGACGCGGCCACCGCCGTCCCATCAGCCAGCGCACTGACCCGGAAATCGGCAAAGACGTTGGGCGCCACAGCCTGCAGTTCCAGCAACAGGGCGACCGCCAGCCCCCGGATGTCGACGTCGGCGGCCTCCGTTGCCCGCATCCCGATGAAGTGCCGCCACGCCCGGTAGTTCCCGGTGACCACGATCGCCGTGCTGGTGGCGTTCGGCAGCACGGCGCGCGCCGCCTGCCTGGCCTGTTTGCGCGCCAGCGTGCCGTCAGGTGCCGAGGCCGCCCGTTCCTCCAGCGCGGTCAACAGCGCGGCACAGGCCGCGGCCGACTGTTCGACGGCAGCGGTGAAGAGCTCGTGCAGCTCCGGATCGGCCGCGATGAGCGCCGGCTCGACAACCTCGGCACCGCCCGGCGGCAGGTACCGCTGCGACAGCTGTGAATAGGAGAAATGTCGGTGCCGGATCAGTTCGTGGGTCACCGACCGGGAGATGCCGGTGATGTAGAACGTCGCCGAGCTGTGCTCGAGCACCGACAGGTGCCCGACCTGCAGGATGTGATCGAGATAGCCGGCGTTCGTCGCGGTCGCCGGAACGGGTTTGGACCACGACTGATAACACGCCCGGCCGGCGAATTCGGCCAGCGCCTGGCCGCCGTCGGCATCGGTGGTCCATGGCACGTCGCCGGGCGGCAGGAACTCGGTGCGGCCGATCAGCCGAACCGAGGGTCCAGCCGCAGCAGCTGTCCCGGCACCGCCGGTCAGAGTCCGCCTCCGGCCGCGGCCGGTGCGCCGGCGTCATTGCCGCCGTCACCGATGCTCTCCCTGGCCAGGTACGTCTCGACGTCGAACCAGTCGCTGCCGGCACGCTGGGCGACGTTGAGCAGGGTGCTCATCGAGGCGACCTCCTCGACCTGCTCCTTGAGGAACCAGAGCATGAACTGCTCGCCCAGGTAGTCCTCCTCCGCCCGAGCGGTGGCGAACAAGGCCTTGATCTGCTCGGTGACGGTGCGTTCCTGCTCCAGAGCAAGAGCGATCGGTTCGGCGATGGTCTCGAAATCGCCGCGGACCTCGTCGACGCCGGGGATCGTGATCTGCAGATCCCGATCGAGCATCCACTGCACGATCATCAGCGCATGGTGCCGCTCTTCTGCGGCCTGGCGATAGAAGTGAGCGGCCAGTTGCGGCAGGTCGTGCGAGTCGTACCAGACCGCGATGGCGATGTACTGCTGGCTTGCGTTGAACTCGTTCCGGACCTGCTTGCGCAGCAGATCGACATATCGACTCGGACTTTCGGTGCTCGATGCGGTCATGGTGCGAAGCTTAGAACTGACGTCAATTCTGCCTTGAAGTGGCGTCAGGGTGGTGTCATAGTGGTGTCATGGACCTCACCCCCTACATCCAGAACCTCCGCGATGACCTACTGTCCGCCGCCTCGGTCGGCGACGAGGACGCTCGGCGCGCGGCCGCCCTGTTGGCCGGCGCCCTGGAGCCCGCCACCCGCCTCGCCATCATGAACGCACTGTCCGATCTGGCCGCCGAAGTGACCGGCGCACTGGAGGACACCACCGTCGAACTCCGACTGGACGGTCGTGACGTCCGGGTCGCCGTCACCCGGCACGCAGCCCCCGAACACACCGGTTCCGGGGACTACGGCTATCGGGGCGCGTTCACCAAACGCGCTCCGGTCAATGACTCGCAGCCGGCGGACGGCGACGAGCACGATGCCGACGGCGGTCCGTCCGCCGAGGATCTGAAGCGGGCGATGCAGGATGCCGGCGGCGAACTGTCCAGGACCACGGTTCGGCTCTTCAACGAGCTGAAGTCCCAGGCGGAACGGGCCGCCTCCGATCAGGGCGTTTCGCTCAACACCTACATCTCCCGAGCGGTGTCGGACTCCGTGCGATCCGCCGTCCCCAACAAGGGTGGCCACCGCGGCCGGGGTCCCGGTGGTGGCTCGGGTCGCAACGTCAGCGGCTACCTGCGCGGCTGACCGGTCCCGGTCTCGAACGTCGCCCACCACCTCCACCCCGAACCCGCGCCACCCGATCCAGCGAAGGACCATCACCATGCACACCTTTCTGACCCCGGAACCGATCACCGTCGAGATCCGCAACGCCTCGGGCGAGATCCGGGTCGATCTCGCCGATGTCGCCACCACCACCGTGGATGTCGTGCCCAGCGCGGGTCATCCGCTCGGCTTCCTGGACGACGTCTTCCGGGCCGTCGCCGCCAAGGCCCAGTCGGTCGGCGCCGGCCGATCGCGTTCGGACAGCCCGGCGACCGACAGCTTCGGCGGCGCGGACTCCTTCGACGATCCCACCGAGCGGGTCCGGGTGGACCTGCGGGAGGCCCCCGAGGGCCGGCCCGGCTCGGCGACCCTGATCGTCGACACCGACCCGGCGCGGGACGGTTGGAAGTCGGCCTTCACGGTGCACGTCACCGCGCCAGCCGCCTCCGGGGTCCGCATCCAGTCGCAGTCCGCCGACGTCACCGTCACCGGCCGCGCCGATCGACTCGAGGCCAGGACCGCATCCGGCGACACCCGGGTCGACGAGGTGACCGGCCGTTCGGTGGTGCAGACCGCCAGCGGCGACATCGCCATCGCCACCACCGCCGACTGTGATCTGCGAACCGCCTCCGGCTCGATCGAGGTGCAGAGCGTCACCGCCGACGCCGTCGTGCACTCCACCTCCGGGGACGTCCGGTTGTCCAGCACCACCGGAAACGTCAACGCCCGCAGCGTCTCCGGCGACGTCCGGGTGCTCGATGCAACTTCCGGGAGAACTGAGGTGGTCACCGTCTCCGGCGATGTGGAGATCGGCATTCACGCCGGCGCGCTCACCGCGGTCGATCTGAGCACCGTCTCCGGCTCCACCGTCACCGATTTCCAGGTCACCGACGACGTCCCCGCTCCGGCGGACGTCGAGGACACCGAGCAAGGCGCCGAGATCAGTTTCGAGAAGGCTGCACAGGAAGAGCCCGTTCTCGATCTCCGGGTCAAGACCACCTCCGGCAACATCCGGCTGCGGCGCGCCGGCACCGTCTGATTCTGTCGGCAACGGCCCCGTCCCCAGAAATAACTCGGGGGCGGGGCCTTGTCGTGAAATAGGACGCGCCCTCTCATTTCGCCCGCCTGTGGATTTCAGCATCGCAGCCAAACGTGTAACGCAAGTGTTTCGCTGCGGGATCAGTCCTTGCTTATTCATCGGGTGAGGCGCAAGGTTCGCTCCGAGGTGCACAACGCACATCATTTCTGCGGTCGTTGCCAAGGAGTGTGGTCCTGTGGGCGTTCCACCGGTCGAACTGAAGAAGGGCCTCAGCCAGCGTCATCTCACGATGATCGCGATCGGCGGGGTGATCGGCGCCGGGCTCTTCGTCGGTTCCGGGGCGGTGATCAAGGACGCGGGTCCCGCAGCGTTTCTCACCTATGCGGTCACCGGCGTCCTGATCATCATGGTGATGCGGATGCTCGGCGAGATGGCCGTGGCGAATCCCTCCACCGGATCCTTCGCGGATTACGCCCGTCGGGCGATGGGTGGCTGGGCGGGATTCTCCGTCGGCTGGCTGTACTGGTATTTCTGGGTCATTGTCGTCGGTTTCGAGGCCGTTGCCGGTGCCGCGATCCTCAATTATTGGTTCGATGCTCCGCTGTGGTTGCTGTCCCTGATCCTGATGGTTCTGATGACCGCCACCAACCTGTTTTCGGTCAGCTCTTTCGGTGAGTTCGAATTCTGGTTCGCCGGCATCAAGGTCGCGGCCATTGTCATCTTCATCGGAATCGGCACCCTCTACGTGCTGGGCATCTGGCCGAACAAGAGTCTGGATTTCTCGAACCTGACCAGCCACGGTGGTTTCTTCCCCAACGGCGTCGGTGCCGTTTTCTCCAGCATCGTGGTGGTGATCTTCTCGATGGTGGGTGCGGAGATCGCCACCATTGCCGCCGCCGAATCGAAGGACCCGGCCCGGGCGATCGCGAAGGCGACGAACTCGGTGATCGTCCGGATCGGCATCTTCTTCGTGGGATCGGTGTTCCTGCTGGCCGTCATCCTGCCGTGGAACTCCCCCGAGTTGACGACGTCGCCCTATGTCAGCGCCTTCACCGCCATGGGCATCCCGTACGCCGACCAGATCATGAACGCGGTGGTGCTGACGGCGGTGCTGTCGTGCCTGAACTCGGGGATGTACACCGCGTCGCGGATGTTGTTCGTCCTGGCCGCCCGCCGGGAGGCCCCGGTATCGCTGATCACGGTGAACAAGCGCGGCGTGCCGACCAAGGCCATCCTCGCCTCCAGCGTGGTGGGTTTTCTGTGCGTCATCGCCGCGGCCATTTCCCCGGACACGGTCTTCTCGTTCCTGCTCAATTCCTCCGGCGCCATCATTCTTTTCGTCTATCTGCTGATCGCGATCTCCCAGCTGATCCTGCGTCGGCGGACCTCGCCGGAGAAGCTGGCGGTGAAGATGTGGCTATTCCCGTTCCTGACCATCGCCACGATCGCCGCCATCCTCGGCGTCCTGGTGTTGATGCTGTTCAAGGAAGACACCAGATCGCAGTTGGTGCTGAGCCTGCTCGCCTGGGCAGTTGTGCTCGTCCTCTATGCGGTGACCAAGTGGCGCGGCGGATCGGTCGACAAGGATGAGATCGACGCCCCGCCGGCAGCCGGCGGGACCCGGGTGTTGGTGCTCGCCAACGAAACGGTCGGAGCGTCGGAACTGCTCGACGAATTGCGGGCCATCGACGCGGAGGGCGCCGCCCAGTATTTCGTGATGGTGCCGGCCAATCCGGTCGACACCGGTCAGGCAGAGCACACGGGGGCGGTGTGGGTCTGGGAGGAGACCACCAGGGCGGCGCAGGAGCGCCTGGACGCCACCCTGCAGATCCTTCGCGCCGAGGGTCTGCACGCCGAAGGAGCACTCGGCGATCACCGCCCGCTGACCGCGCTGAATACGGCGGTCGGAGAATTCAAGCCCGACCGGATCGTCATCTCGACCCATCCCGAGGTGCATTCCGCCTGGCTCCGGCACGACGTCGTCGACAAGGCACGGGCCGAGTACCCGGCAATCCCGTTGCGACACATCGTGTCCACCATCGACCCGGTCGACGCGGTCGGCTGATCCAGGTGCGCTCGGCTCGTTCCGGTGGGCTCAGCCTGACCGGTGCGCTCAGCCGGGATCGACCACCATCGCCGACCCACCGCCGCGGCGGCTGGTCTCGGCCGCGGCCTCGAATGTGCCGTCCGGCAGCAGACGAATCGCGGTCGCGGCGCCGATCTCCGGTGTCGAGCTCAGGGTGTGGCCGAGCGCCCTGAGCCCGGCGCCGTCCGTGCCGTCGAAGATGGCCGGTTCGGCCTGACTGGACGCCCCGTTCCGGGAGGACAGTCGCGGCGCCGCGATCGCGTCGACCAGCGGAAGCTTGCGGTCGAGGGTGCCGAGCAGCACCTGGGTCACTGTGGTGATGATCGTCGCGCCGCCCGGTGAACCGACCGCAAGCACCGGACGGCCGTCGTCCAGGACGATGGTCGGGCTCATCGACGAACGCGGTCGCTTACCCGGCCCTGGCAGGTTCGGATCCGGCACCCCGGCGGTCAGGGGGACGAAGTTGAAGTCGGTCAGTTCGTTGTTCAGCAGGAACCCGTAGCCGGGGACAGTGATGCCGGATCCACCGGTGGCCTCGATGGTCAGCGTGTACTCGGCGACGTTGCCCCACCTGTCGGCAACGGTGAGGTTGGTGGTGCCGTGTTCCTCCGGGGTCCGCTGGCCCGCGCCGCCCGGTAGCGTGCAGTCGTCATACCTGCGGTCGGGATCCCCGAACGGGATCGGCCTGGTGGCCGCCTTGGCGGGGTCGAAGAGCTGGCAGGCCCGCTCGTCCGCGAATTCCTGCGACAATAGTTCGCGGGTGGGCACTCTCGTCACGTCACCGATCCAGCGGTTCCGGTCGGCGAAAGCGGTGGCGGTGGCCTCGGCGAAGCGGTGCAGGTACTGCACCTGGTCGACTCCCGACAGGCCCTGTCCGGTCTTCCGGTCGTAGGCCTCGATCAGGTTGAGCGACTCACCGACGGCGATCCCGCCGGAGGACGGCACCGGCATCCCGTAGATGTCCAGGCCCCGGTACTCCGTGCTGGTCGCTGCGGGAGTGAGTGCGCGGTAGCGGCGCAGATCGATGCTGGTGAGCTGACCCGGGTACACGCTCGCCCCGCCCACCGTGCGTGGCCGGCGCGCGGCATCGACGAGCGCTTCGCCCATCGCGCCCTTGTACAACGCGTCGACGCCGTCCTCGCGCAGCATCCGGTAGGCCCGGGCCATGTCCGGATTGCGGAAGGTGCTGCCCACGGCCGGTGCCTGTCCGCCCGGCAGGAAGACCCGGGCGGTCTCGGCGAACTTGGCGAAGCGCGCCTGGTTGTCGATGGTCTGCTGCTGATAGGTGGCGTCGACGAGGAAGCCGTTCTGCGCGAGCAGTTCGGCGGGCTTCAGCAGTTTGTCCAAGGGCATGGTGCCGAACTGCCGGGCAGCCTTCTCCCACAGCGCCGGGGTTCCCGGGACACCCACCGACAGCCCGGAGGTCTGCACATCGGCGAATGCCAAGGGTTTCCCGGCGCCGTCGGTGTAGGTCTCGTCGGTGAAGCTGGCCGGCGCGGTTTCCCGGCCGTCGATGGTCAACACCTTGCGTCGCTGGGCGTCGTAATAGACCAGGAACCCGCCGCCGCCGATGCCGGCGGAGAACGGTTCGGTCACCCCGAGCGCCGCCGCCGTGGCAATGGCGGCGTCGGCCGCGTTGCCACCGGCCTTCAGGATGTCGATGCCCACCTGGGTGGCGTCGGCATCGACACTCGCCACTGCCCCGCCGCTGCCGGTCATCACCGGAACCTTCGACACCGCGAGCGCCGATCCTCCCGCCGCGGCCGGCGCAGATTCGGCCGCGGCCGGGGTCGTCACGACCAGCAGCACCGAGACCGATAGGGCGAGCAACGACGCGAACTTTCCAGCGGCATGGCGAACCATGCATCACCTCCATGCAGGGTCGCCGACGGGCCGACGACAGATGGGCGGACGGGCACGCTGAGCTAGAGAGTGACTACTTTCCGCTCCCCGCCGGGGAGTCGCCACCGGAGCTACACAGGCGGCGTTCTGTATCCACCCCGGTAGGCGTTATGCGGTGTTTCCGCCGCCAATCCCCCGAGACCGCAGATGACCCCACCGCTCTCACTCGCGGACGCGGCTACTGTCGAAGAAGCGCCACGAACGACAGGGGGTTGCCCGTGCGGCGATCGTTCACCGCAGTCACGCTCGGCCTGCTGGTCGTCGTGACCGCCGGTTGCTCTGCCGCAACGACCGCCGCCACCGCACCGGGCTCGAATACATCCGTCACAGCGCCGGCCCCCGCATCGGTCCGCCAGGTCGACCCGGCCGCCTTCGCCGCCGAGATCGACGGCGGGCGGTTCGCGATCAACGTGCACATCCCCAACGAGGGATCGTTGCCGGGAACCGATCTCACGCTGCCGTACAACGAGATCCAGCAACGCGCCGACGAACTCCCGGCTGACCACGACACGCCGCTGGCCATCTACTGCATGACCGGACACATGAGCGCCATCGCCGGCCAGACCCTGACCGGCCTCGGCTACACCGACATCGTCGAGCTCGACGGCGGGATGGAGGCCTGGCAGGTCATGGGCCAACCGTTCATCCCGGCCGGAGGCTGACACCCACCAGGCCCACGGGCCGGCACCCACCGGTTGTCACCCGGCGACCCGGACCCGCGATCTGCACTTCACCCGTCGAAAAGTGCGTTTGGCAAGTCCAGATCCACCGCCTCGATCTGCGCCGTCCAGCCGTCCCCGGGACGGTGGCCGCCGATCTCCTCGAGCTGCACCAGGATCCCGGTTTGCACATCCAGCCGCACCTGCTGGGCCTGCGGCCACTGCCGCTGCGGCACCGTCATCCCGTTGTTCTCCTGAGCCAGCCGCCGCACGCTGTGGTCGCCGACCAGGACAGGGCAGCAGGAACACCGGGACGCGTAGTTCTCGGTGGCCTCGACAACTGCCGTCCAGACCCGCCGGCCGTTCCACTCGCCGTCCGACACCCCGCCGTGAACAACGATCGGCGCCAGGTCGGCCGACCACAGTCCATCGACATGGCCGTTCTCGAACGGCGCTCCGTCGGCGAGTTCGAACGGGTTCAGCATGCTGACCCAGCGGTAGCTACCGAACATCGGATCGTCGAACTGGTACGGGTCGTGCTCATCCGGCCGCCGGGCCAGCAACCCATCGACGCGGAACTCGGCAGCATTGGATGGCCAGTTCGGCGTGTGCGGGCGATCCCACATGGCGCTGATCAGCGTTCCGTCCAACTCCTCCACCCGGATACCCGCCGGCCGGGCCACGAAGGCGCGCACCGGGCGGGGGTTTTCGGGGTGGGCGCCGACGTACTGCACGACCAGTTGCACGGTCCGCCACCGCCAGGGCGAAGAGCGCGCGAGCGCGCGAAAGTCCTCGGCGTCGATGGCAGTCATGATCGCCGACGGTACGGACCGCCGGTCCCTCCTGCGAGCGAATTGCCGGTCAGGGAGCGAGCCGCAGAGCCAAACCACCGCGCCGCGGATCCGCGGCCGGTCCGTCCTTCGCCACCACGGCCACCCCGCCGAAATACGGCCGCTGCTCGGGCCACTGGATGACCTCGTCACCGTTCGCGGTCAACGCGGCGATCACCTCCGGGCCGAATCCGGGCTCCAGGTGAACCGCGTCCGGAGTGGCCGACAACCTCGGCGCGGCAACGGCTTCCGCCGCACCGTGGCCGTCGACCAACACCCGGGTCAGGACCTGCAGCAGGGCCGGCCGAATGCGGCTGCCGCCAGCCGCCCCACCAGCCAACAGGAGATTGCCGGCCGGGTCGGTCACCACCAGCGGGACCATCATCGACGGCATGCGCTGCCCGGGCAGCAGCTCGCCGCGGAGCAGTTCGCCCTCGCCCAGCATCGAATTACCGTGCACGCCGCCGGTCCACACCCCCGAGCCCAACCCGAGGGAATGCGTTGCGGAGCAGGCGTTTCCCTGCTGGTCGACGGCAACGACCGTGGTGGTCTCGGCCCTGACCGCCGGCGAGCGCAACGCCCGGACCAAACTGCAGGCCCTCGCTGCCGGATCACCCGTGGACAGTTCGCCGTTCAACCGCTCGGCGGTGCGGCCGAAAGCGTCGAGATCGTTGTCCCGGACGCAGATCACGCCTGGTCCGAAGTCGACCCGCTCCACCGCCAGTTCCCGGACCCGGTACTCGGCGACGTCGACGTCGGACATCGCGCCACCGTCGGCACGGACGGCTGCGACGAAAGCCTGACCGCGGGGACCGACGGTCAACGCGTCCGGGCCGTCGTTCAGGTAGTCGTCCAACGTGTCGGCAAGTCCTTCGTGATGCAGCATTTCCCCGCCGGCCAACGTGCGGCGCCCGCCGCTGCCGTCCGGCCGGGAGTAGACGGCGACCCCCGCGCCGAGCACCATCGCGGCCGCCACGTCGGGCAGCAGTTCGGCATGCTGCAGCGGGAACGGCGTGCCTTCGTTGGCCAGATCCCTTGCCGGAGTGACGATGTCGGACCACGGCAGGCGGCCGAACGCGGCATGCAGTGCCGCAACCCCGCGGGGTGTGCCCGGTACCGCGACGCTGGGGCCACCGACTGCGTAGGGCACCTCGACGTCGCCGAACGCCACCTTGATCGCGCGTGCCGCCGCCGGCGTGGTGCCGTCCAGTCCCGGCACCGCCACGAAGAAGTCCAGGCAGTGCACCTGTTTGCTGGTCGCGTCGTACACCGTGGCGAAGCCGCCGCCGGCGAGTCCGGTGAACAGGGTCTCGGCCACGCATCCGGCCAGGATCATTCCCGCGACCGCGTCGGCGGCCGATCCTCCGCGCGCCAGGATGTCCCGGCCGACCGCAGCCGTCGAGGGATGACCGGCAGCAACGGAGGCGGGCAGAGTTGTCACTCGGGAAGGCTACCCACCGTCATCCCGGGCCGGGACGCCAACGTCCGCCACAGGTCGCCGCGGGGCATCACCACGATGTCGTCCAAGCCGAGCCAGCCGGCCATTCTGGTCAACTCGACGGCCGCCGCATCAGCGGCGGCCGAGGGATCCGCGCCGTCCTCCGACCAGGAGGCCTGAACCAGCAACCGGCCGCCCAGCCGATCGGCCTTCAGGTCGAACCTGCCCACCAGCTGCTCGCCGACCAACAGCGGGAAGACGTAATACCCGTACTGTCGCTTGGGCTGCGGGGTGTAGATCTCGATGCGGTAGTGGAAGTCGAACAACCGCTCGGTCCGCGCCCGCTCCCAGACGAGCGGGTCGAACGGGCAGAGCAACGCGGCTCCGGACACCCGCCGCGGGATCCGTGCGCTGCGGTGCAGATAGCCGATATTCGACCACCCCTGCACCTTGACCGGGATCAGCTCGCCCTCCTCGACGAGTTCAGCGAGCGCGATCCGGGCGCTGACATTCTTGATCCGGTAGTAGTCGGACAGGTCGGTCAACGTCCCGATGCCGTGGTGTCTGGCAGCCAACGCCATCAGTTCCCGCTTCGCATCCGCCTCGGTCGGCGTCGGCATCGCCGCCACCTCGACCGGCAGCACCCGCTCCATCAGGTCGTATTGCCGCTCGAATCCACGCCGGGTGGCGACGCCGATCGCCCCGACCGCGAACAGGTACTCGCAGGCGGTCTTGGTGACCGACCACTCCCACCAGCCCGACACGCCGCGGCCCGGGGCTTCCAGGGCCTTCTCGATGTCACCCGCGGAACTGGGACCCAGCTCGCCGATGACCCCCAACACGCCGTCCAGAAAGCCCGGGTGCTCGAGCCGCATCCGGTCCACCCGCGGCCACGGTTCGGTCGCGAACTTTTCCTGCCGCCACCGCAGCAGCGGTTCGATCTCGACCGGCACCAGTGACGCCACATGGGCCCAGGCCTCGATCAGCAGCCGATCACCGGGGCGGGTCGGCCAGGCCGCTCCGTCCAGCAACGACAGTGGGTAGGGACCGAGCCGGCTGAAGATGGGCAACAGATGCGCGCGGGCGAGCACGTTGACCGAGTCGATCTGCAACAGGCCGATCGATTGCAGCAGCCGGTTGAGATGTCCGCGGTTGATCTTCCGCTCCGACCCGTTCGAGATCGGTCCCACCGGTCCGGCAAGCTGCTGCGCGGCAATCGCCACCCGCCGCGCCTGCCCGGCGGTGAGCTCCAGGATCGGCTTCTCGGCGAGGGTGATCGTCACCCTCGGCATGCTGCCACCAACCACCGACAGCCGAGGCCGGTGGCCGCGATCGTGGATGGCATGCTGGGTGGGCCGAACGCCCGTTCGCAGCGGCAGACACAACGGGGCGGGACAGGGGTGTGAGCAGTGCCAGCCAGTACCGTCCGGCGCGCCACCGCCGCCGATGCCCGCATCGTGGCGGAGTTGCAGATCCAGGTGTGGCAACAGGCGTTCGCCGATCTGCTGCCGTCACAGGTGGTGCTGACCGATCCGGTCGGCCACAGCGACAACTGGGAGCTGCGGCTGCGTCAGGGCGGCCCGGTGCTCCTTGCGTTCGAGGGCGCGGAACCGGTGGGTTTTGCCGCTGTGTCCGATGGCCTCGACGGACGGAATTTGCTGGCGCCGGTCGGCGAGATCGAGGTGATCTACGTGGTGCCCCGCTGGGGACGACGCGGACACGGCGGCCGGTTGCTGGCGGCCGCTGCGACCGAGCTGCGCCGGCTCGGCGCGACGTCCGCGCGCTGGTGGATCCCGGAAAGTGATCGCGCCACCACGTCGTTCGCCGGTGCCGCCGGGTGGTCGGCCGACGGGGTCCGGCGGGAACTCGACACCGGGGCCGACCCGATCTTCGAGGTGCGGTACTCGGGCACCGTCAACCTGGTGGTCATCTAGACCGACCAGCCGGGCGCAGTCGCAACTAGACGATCCCGCGTCGGGTGAGTTGGGAAAAGACCACCGCACCCGGCGCCAGCGGCAACCAAAAGGTGATCAGCCGATACAGGAACACGGCTGCCAGCGCCGCGGCGGCCGGCACGCCCAATCCGGTCAGTGCCGTCAGCAGCACGGCTTCCACGGCGCCGACGCCGCCCGGGGTGGGGGCCGCGGCGGCCAGCGCGCCGACGGTCAGGAAGACCAGCCCGATGGCGGTGAAGGACGCGTCACCGTCGAAGGCCAGCATCGAGAAGTACAGGCAGGTGATGAAACCCAGCGGGACCAGGGCGGAGCCGACGACCAGACTGAGCATCTTCATCGGGCTGGCAGCCACCTGCACCATCGCCGTGGCGGCTTCCCGGATCGCCGGAAAGATTCTCTCCCGCAGGAGATTCCGGAGCTTCGGGACGGCCACCAGCACGCCGATGACCCCGAGCAGCACGCCGCCGACGAGCAGCAGCGTCTCCCCGGTCGGAAGTACGTCGAACTCGCTGCCGATCGAGTCGGACGCTCCGGCGGCAAAGGCGAAGACCACGATCAACAGCAGATGCACCACCACCGAGGCAACCTCCCTGGCGGCACTGGCCGAGACGCCGACCGAGGTGCTCAGTCCGCGCTTCTGCAGATAGCGCACGCTCAGCCCGACCCGGCCGACGCCACTGGGGGCCATCAGCGCGACGAAGCTGGACGCAAGGCCGAGCAACAGGGTCTGACCGAACGGCAACCGACCCGGCGTCCCACCGATCAACCCCAGCGCGGCGCCGACGTAGGTGGCGATCACCCCGACGACCACCAGCGGGACGTACTGCCAGTTCGCGTCGCCGAGCGCCTCCACCATGTTCGGCAGGCTGGTCAGCTGCGGCAGGATGACATACACCGCGACGCCGAGCATGATCCCGAGGATCAGCGCGCGGGGTTTGATCCGTTCGACCGCCGCGAATTCGGGCTCATCCGCACCTGTCTCGGCACGGATCTGGTCGATCAGCGGAGCGAGTGCGTTCGGTGTCGCCTTCACCGCGGCCCGGGTCGGTGCGGTCATCGCCGCCGGTACCAACCGCACCAGCGCCGCGGACAGCACTGCCGGGCCGAGCACCGCCTTCGCCGGGTCGACGGCGCGCTCGGCGCCGACCCTGGCGTAGGTGCCGGCGAGCAGTTCGGCGACGTCACCGTCCAGCGAGCTGTCGGCGGCGCCCGGCTCGCCAAAGCCGAAGTCCCGGAGCCACACCAGTCCGTTGGGGTCGACCAGGAATCGGGCCAGCCGCAGGTCGCGGTGGGCGACCCCGGCACGCCGCAGCCCGGCCACCTGCTGCCAGGCGTCAGTGAGCAGCTCCGCGGTCAGTTCCTCATCGTCGAGCATGTCCAGCGCTCGACCGTCGACCCGGTCGATCGCGATCACGTACTCCTCGGGTCCGACCGGTTCCAACGCCCGTACGGTCGGCGTGCGGACGCCGTGGGTCGCCGCCATCAACGACATCATCGCCTCGACGGCGAGCGCCCGACGGGGCGAGGAGTAGGAGTCGTCGTCGCCGACGTCCTTCAACCTGGCCCGTCGATAGGTGCGGTACAAAGTGTCCGAGCGGAATTCTCGGATGCCGACAGTCCTTGCCAGTAAACGGGTGTCGTCCGCGGCCCGGACCGCGAGCGACCAGTCCGACCAGACCGGGTCGCGCAGGTCGGTGATCGCTTGAACCTGCACTCCGCCTCGCTCGAGAGCAGTCGCAATCCGCTCGGACGACACCGGCACGATCTTCCGGCCGAAGATGATCATCAGCAGCGACCCGACGGCACCGCCCAGCCCGATTGCGAAGACCACGTCCAACGGCACCCGGTTCGAGGTGAGAAACCTGAGCAGCACCAGGAACCCGAGGAAGGTCCAGACCATCCGGCTCCATCGGCTGGACAGCTCGGAATTCGCGACCACCGCCGCGGCCGCGAAGCCGGCCATCACGGCTGACGATGGAAAACCCGGACCCCGTACGGTCGCGGCCGACTGCACGGCCAACGACGCCGACGGGATGGCCGCGGGCAACAGGTACCTGATCAGCACCATGGCGATCACCGCGACCACGATCGCGATCGCACCCACCCCGGCGATCCGCTTGCGTCCGCGAATGATCAACACGATCGGCGCGCCGATGGTCAGCCCGAGCAGAACAGCCTGCGAGACCAGCACTATCGGGATGACCAGCACGTTCGGCAGGTCGGACAACGCGTCCACCAGATCGCCGGCGACGCCGGACAACGTCCGCTGCCCGAAGATCGCCAGCACCAGGCCGATGGCCGCCACCAGCAGGAAGCTCAGCAGCCGCCAGACGTCGACCGCCGATCGCACCACCCGGTACGGGGCACGTTGCTGCGCAGCATTCGGCGGGGCGGAGGCTGCCACCAGTCGACCTCCGCTCGTCCTGGCCTTGGGCGCTCATTGCTGGCCTGTCTGAGCACCGCCGGGAGCGTATCCCGCCGCCCGGCACACCCACCGTCCCAGCCGGGGACCATCCACTGCACGCTCTGCAGGCGAAAACGGGTCTCGGCGGCGGTTACCGCCTGCTCGGGGTTCAGTCGATCGGTCGGCTGTTCGGCCACTTGCTTCGTGCGCGGTCCGGCGTCAGGCCTTGCCCGCCGCATTCGCGAGCTCGATGGCGTGCCGCATCGACGACCTGGCCCGCTTCCGATCGCCGGAGAGGTCGTAGGCATGCGCGAGGCGGTACCAGCTGCGCCAGTCCTCCGGCGCCGCTTCGACCTCGGCCCTGATGATCTCGAAATGCGCGTCGGCGGCGTCCCTCTCGACCCGACCCGAAGCACGCCGGGGCAGCTCGGAATCGTCCGGCAACCGGTTCTCGTCGGCCAGCCGACGGGCCAGCACCTGGGTCTGCCAGCCGAACCGCAGCTCCCAGACGACCAGCACCACCCCGATGATCGGTAGCAGCAGTACGCCGATGCCGAGCGCGATCCCGGCGGCCGAGCCGGATCCGATCAGCGCGACGGCCCGGTCGGCGAGCAGCCAGAAATAGACGACGAGGACGGCCACCAGAACGGCGACGACGATCCTGATCCGGACACCCTTGTTCATCGGTCCCGACCCACCGCGAACCGGTCCAGGGTGAACCGGCAGTGCCGGCAGCTCATTCCAGCCCGAGCAGTTGCTCCAGGCCCTGGGTCAAGCCGGGCCGCTCGGACACCGCGCGGATCGCGGTGAGCACCCCGGGCATGAACGAGGAACGGTGCAACGAGTCGTGCCGGATGGTCAGGGTCTCCCCCGCGCTGCCCAGGATGACCTCCTGGTGCGCGACCAAGCCGGGCAGCCGGACCGAATGCACCCGGATGCCGTCGACGGTGGCGCCGCGCGCGCCGTCGGTCTCGAGCGTGGTGGCGTCCGGCACGGCCGGCAGTCCGGCGTCGTTTCGCGCGAGGGATACCGCTCGTGCGGTCGCGACAGCGGTCCCGGACGGGGCGTCGGCTTTGCCCGCGTGGTGAAGTTCGATGATCTCGACGGACTCGAAGAACCGCGCCGCCTCGCGGGCGAACCGGGCCGTCAGCACGGCACCGATCGCAAAGTTCGGGACCACCATGACGCCCAGTCCGGGCTTCGCGCCGACCCACTGTTCGAGGGTGTCCAGCCGCTCGGTGGTGAATCCGGACGTGCCGGCGATGACGTGGATGTTGTTGTCCAGGCAGAACCGGATGTGCTCCATGACCACGTCCGGATGGCTGAAGTCGACCACCACCTGGCTGTCGGCGTCCGCCAGGGAGAACAGCCATTCGCGACCACCGACAGCGGCCACCAGATCCATGTCCTCGGCCTCGATCACGGCCTGGCAGGTCTGGGCGCCCATCCGCCCGCGGGCACCGATGACGCCGACGCGCAACAGCTCGTCACTCATCGCTCGACTCCCCATCTAGGTTCGATCCGCGCCGGCCACCTGGCCGGCGCCGGCCGTCAACCGACCAGTTCGGTCAGTTCGACGGGCAGATCGTCGGTGGAAGCGTACGGCCCGACGACGGCAGCGGTCATCGGGCGGCTCAGCAGGCGTTTCGCCAGCGCACCGACGTCGGCCTGGCTCACTGCGCGAATGGCCGCCAACTCGTCCTCGATGGAGCGGAATTCCTTACGCACCAACAGGGTTTTGCCGATCCGGCTCATCCGCGATTCGGTGTCCTCCAGAGCCAGCACCAGGGATCCGGCCAGCTGGCCCTTGACCCGGGCCAGCTCGTTCTCGGCGAGCCCGGACTCAGCGACCAGGGCCAGCTCCTGACCGATCAGCTTGGCCACCTCGCCCAGATGGTCCGGCTGGCACCCGGCGTAGACCGAGAACGATCCGACGTCGCTGTAGGCCGAGGACGCCGAGTAGCAGGAGTACGCGAGGCCACGCTCCTCGCGGATGCTGCGGAACAGTCGTGAGCTCATCCCGCCGCCGAGGGCGCTGGTCAGCACGGCCAGTACGGTGCGGTCCGGGTCGTTGCGATCTCCGGACGGCACCCCGACGCACAGATGCGCCTGCTCGGTGTCCCGTTCGACCACTGCGGCTCGACGCAAGGGGCTGGTCCGGCCACGCCTGCTGCGGAAGCCGGCCGGGTTGGCCGCCTCCAGCGAGAGACGTTCGCGGAAGGCCGCTTTCACCCAACGCAGGACGTCGGCGTGATCGACGCCACCAGCCACCGAGATGACCATCTTGTCCGGGGTGTAGCGGCGCCGGTAGTACCCGGCGACCTGGGTGCGGCTCATCCCGGTGATCGTCTCGATCGAGCCGATCACGGGCGACGCCACCGGGTGTCCGGCGAAGACGGCGGCCGCGAACAGGTCCGCCAGCGTGTCCTCCGGGTCGTCGTCGCGCATGGCGATCTCTTCCAGGATGACCATGCGCTCGGTGTCGACATCGGCCGCGGCAACGGTCGCGTCGAGCACCACCTCACAGACCAGGCCGACGGCGAGTTCTGCTTCCTCGGCCAGGATCCGTGCGTAATAGCAGGTGTATTCGTGCGAGGTGAACGCGTTCAGCTCACCACCGACAGCATCGACCGCGTCGGCAATCTCGTAGCCCGTGCGGTACTTGGTGCCCTTGAACAACAGGTGCTCGAGGTAGTGCGAAGCCCCGGCCAGGCGCGGGGTCTCGTCGACTGAGCCGACACCCACCCACACGCCGACCGAGGCGCTGCGCGCACCGGGGACGCTCTCGGTGACCACCCGCAAACCGCCGGGCAGTTCCGAGGACGTCACCGTCGAGCCGTCGACGCCGCGTTCGAGAACCCGCGTCTTGGTGCGCGCAGCCACCCGATCAGACCTGCGCGGGGACTGCTTCGGCCGCGCCATTACTGGCCGGCGCATCAGTGGCGGCGACCGGCACCAGGCTGATCTTGCCGCGGGCGTCGATCTCGGCGATCTCGACCTGCAGCTTGTCGCCGACGTTGACCACGTCCTCGACCTTGGCGATCCGCTTGCCGCTACCCAGCTTGGAGATGTGCACCAGGCCGTCCCGCCCCGGGAGCAACGAGACGAACGCGCCGAACGCGGTGGTCTTGACCACGGTGCCCAGGAAGCGCTCGCCGACCTTGGGCAGCTGCGGGTTGGCGATCGAGTTGATGATGTCGATCGCGGCCTGCACGGCGATGCCGTCCGGCCCGGACACGAAGATCGTGCCGTCGTCCTCGATCGCGATGTCCGAGCCGGTCTGCTCGGTGATCGAGTTGATCATCTTGCCCTTCGGCCCGATCACCTCGCCGATCTTGTCGACCGGCACCTTGATGGTGGTGATCCGCGGGGCGTAGTTGCTCATCGGATCCGGCTCGTCGATGGCCTCGTTCATCACCTCGAGGATGGTGAACCGGGCGTCGCGGGCCTGCACCAGCGCGCCGCGCAGAACCTCGGACGGGATGCCGTCGAGCTTGGTGTCCAACTGCAGTGCGGTGACGAACTGCTTGGTTCCGGCGACCTTGAAGTCCATGTCGCCGAACGCATCCTCGGAACCAAGGATGTCGGTCAGGGCGACGTACTGGGTGGTCCCGTCGACCGTGTCGGAAACCAGGCCCATCGCGATGCCGGCAACCGGCGCCTTCAGCGGGACACCGGCGTTGAGCAGGCTCAGGGTGGAGGCGCAGACCGACCCCATCGAGGTGGAACCGTTGGAGCCCAACGCCTCCGACACCTGGCGGATGGCGTACGGGAACTCCTCGCGGCTCGGCAGCACAGGCACCAGGGCGCGCTCGGCCAGCGCTCCATGGCCGATCTCGCGACGCTTCGGCGAACCGACCCGGCCGGTCTCACCGGTCGAGTACGGCGGGAAGTTGTAGTTGTGCATGTACCGCTTGCGGTTCTCCGGCGACAGCGTGTCCAGCTGCTGTTCCATCCGGAGCATGTTCAGGGTGGTGACGCCCAGGATCTGGGTCTCGCCACGCTCGAACAGGGCGCTGCCGTGCACCCGCGGCAGGTAACCGACCTCGGCACCAAGGGTGCGGATGTCGGTCAGCCCGCGGCCGTCCATCCGGATCTTGTCGCGCAGCACCCGCTGGCGGACCAGGTTCTTGGTGACGCTGCGGAATGCGTTGCCGATCTCCGAGCTGCGGCCCTCGAACTGCTCGGCCAACTGCTCGTAGACGACGGCCTTGATCTCGTCGGTGCGGTTGTCCCGCTCCTGCTTTCCGGTCAGGGTCAGGGCATCCGCCAGTCCGGCGGCCTCGGCGGCCGCGGTCACGGCCTGCAGCACGTCGTCCTGGTAGGGCGGGAAGACCGGGAAGTCGGCGACCGGCTTGGCGGCCTTGGTGGCCAGCTCGAGCTGCGCCTCGCAGAGCAGCTTGAGGAACGGCTTGGCGGCCTCGAGGCCCTCGGCGACGACCTCCTCGGTGGGCGCGGTGGCGCCGCCCGCGACGAGCTCGATCGTCTTGTCGGTGGCTTCGGCCTCGACCATCATGATCGCGACATCGTCACCGGCGATCCGGCCGGCGACGACCATGTCGAACACGGCCTTTTCCAGCTGGGTGTGGGTCGGGAACGCCACCCACTGGGTCGCACCGGTCTCGGACGCGAGCAGCGCGACCCGGACACCGGCAACCGGTCCGGAGAACGGAAGCCCGGAGATCTGGGTCGATGCGGAGGCGGCGTTGATCGCCAGCACGTCGTACAGCTCGTCGGGGTTGAGCGCCATGACGGTGATGACGACCTGGACCTCGTTACGCAGGCCGGCCTTGAAGGTCGGGCGCAGCGGCCGGTCGATCAGCCGACAGGTCAGGATGGCGTCCTCGGAGGGACGGCCCTCACGACGGAAAAACGAACCGGGGATGCGCCCGGCGGCGTACATCCGCTCCTCGACGTCGATCGTGAGCGGGAAGAAATCGAACTGTTCCTTCGGGTGCTTGCCGGCCGTGGTGGCACTCAGCAGCATGGTGTCCTCGTCGAGGAACGCTGCGACGGAACCGGCGGCCTGCTGGGCGAGCCGTCCGGTCTCGAAGCGGATGGTGCGGGTGCCGTACGCGCCGTTGTCGATGACGGCTGACGCGCTGGTGGCGGTGGGATCTGACATGTGTCTCCTTGGTCTGCCCGGCCGTGGATCGGCTGGGTCTGGGCCACGGAGGTGCACAGCTGATCGGCGGACCGGGCGGGTGTCGGCGAGCCGGCCTTCGATCGAAGCCAACGGAGCGTCGCGCGCGGATTGCGCTGCGGGGGTTCCGGTGGCCACTACCGAGGACCGACCGATGTATCGCCGGCGATCTCGACCAGGGCAGTCGATGACTGCTGCGCACTTTCGTGGCACTGGTTTGTTCAGTTGTGGTTCTGCCGGCTGATGGTCCAACCGGACGCTGGGCGCTCCCTCGATGACCCTTTGTTTCTGCTGGGGTCTGACGGTGGGCCCGACACGCCGTCAGGGGAGGCCGCGTCAGGAACGCGACGTGGACACTCCCCCGACGATGAGCACTATCGGCGCAGGCCGAGCCGCTCGATCAACGAGCGGTAGCGGTTGATGTCGACCTGCTGCAGGTAGCGCAGCAGACGACGACGCTTGCCGACGAGGCCGAGCAGGCCACGGCGGGTGTGGTGGTCGTGCTTGTGCTGCTTGAGGTGCTCGGTGAGGTCCGAGATCCGCTTCGTCAGCATCGCGACCTGGGCTTCTGCGGAGCCGGTGTCGGTCTCGTGCAGGCCGTACTCGGTCAGGATTTCTTTCTTCTGCTCAGTGGTCAGCGCCACAGGTAGTGCTCCTCGGGGTGTTCTGTCACGTGCACGTCCCGCTCCGAACGGATTCTGTCGGGGGGATGACGGTACCGGCCGCCACGGACTGCAGCCGGACCCAATAGATCAGTCTACCAGCGACGATGGGTACGGACGATCACCGTGGGCGAACACGCTGGTCGTCGGCGTTTGCTCCGGCGGTCGCCGGCTCGTTGTCCGTGCCGTCCGGCTCCTTGTCGGCGTTGTCCGGCTCCTTGTCGGTGTTGTCCGGCTCCTCGTCGGTGCTGTCCTCGTCGGTGCTGTCCGGCTCCTCGTCGGTGCTGTCCGTGCCGTCCGTGTCTTCTGCCGGGGCCGGTCGGTCACTGTCACGACCGAACCTCCACCAGGAGCCGACTCCGAAGAACAACGCGACGATCAACGCAATGATCACCCAGATGACCACGGCGACGTCCACCCAGGACCCGGCCGGTGGTGAGCCGGGCAGGAAGTTGCGGATCGGGATGGTGGCGAACAGCATCGCCGCGATCCAGGACAGGAACGCCGGCTCGAACTTGCGCCGGCCGCGATAGACGTTGATCACCACCCACAACGCCAGGAACGGCAGCGCGATCAGGACCAGCACGATCGCGATCCCGAACAACACGACGCCCAGCGAACGCCGCATCTGCACGTCGTAGACCCGACCGAGCGCGGCGTCCGGCGCATCCGGGTCGGCTTCCTCCGCCGAGACGTGCCAGCCCTGCACCGAACCACCGAAGGAGACGTCGACCGGCAGCGAATTCTTTCCGTCGGCGGTGCCGGCGAGCACGACGATCGATGTCGGGTAACGGTCGAACGGCCAGTCCCGGATGTAGCCGCTGCCCGGTTCGGTCGGGATCCGGACCTGGCGCAGCGTCATCGGTTGGCCTGCCGGGTAGACCAGCGAGGCGCCGTCGGTGGTCGGCGCGACGATCACCGAGAGGGTGTCCTTCGGCGCCACCAACTGGGCGACCGGCGCGTCCGGATCCTGCAGCGCGGCATCGAGATCCACGTCGATGGTGGCCATCAGCACCTTGTTCTGCGGATCGATACCGTCGAATTCCATCGTCACCAGCACCCCGCCGGGCGCCGGCTCTTTGTCCGTGTAGCCCTCGAACGCGCCGCTGCGGCCGTCGTAGAAATAGGCCGTCAGCAGGACCGCGTAGGCGACGGCGAAGATCACGATGCCAGTGACCCACCGCCAGCGTGGCGTCTGCGGGACGACGCTGGAGAGTCGGGGCACCTTGACCATGACGATCATTGTCGGGTGCTCTCGGTGGCCGGCTTGCGTCGGCTGTCGATCTTGACGGTCGCGGCCGTTCGTCAGTCGTCGCCTCGGGCTGACCCGCCCGAGCTGATCTTCCGATATTTGTACCGCGCGGCCGAGGCTGCACCGTTGGCCGGCCAGGTTCCGACCCGCGGCAATGACAAGTGTCACCGCCCGAATGGTCGCCATTCCTGGCAAGATGAAGCCGTAAGTTACTCACGAGTAGGGAGTCGCAATGGCCAAGCTGGGCTGGCGCGTGCGGTCGTTGGCGTGGGTGCTCGCACACACTCCGGGCGGTTCGGCCGCCGGAATGGGCCCGGACGAGATGCTCAAGGCGCAGGAGCGTTTGGCCGGCCACGCCAAGCTGACCGTCGGCGTGACGGGCGGTCTGGCCAAGGGCGTGCGGACCGACAACCGGGTGATCTCCCAGGACGGCCAGCAGGTTCCGATCCGGATCTACCGCGCCGAAAACCATGTCAAGGGCGGACCGGTGATCGTGCACTTCCACGGCGGTGGCTGGTCGCTCGGCGCACTCGACCAATCCGACTGGCTCTGCAGCCAGGTGTGCATCGGCGTCGGCGCCGTGGTCGTCTCGGTCGACTACCGGCTTGCTCCCACCTATCGCTTCCCGCTGGCCGTCGTCGACAGCCTGGCGGCGGTGAGCTGGGTCGCGGATAACGCGGCGGAGCTGGGCGTCGATGCCGGCCGGATCGGCTTGATGGGTGACAGCGCCGGCGGCAATCTCGCGACCGTCGTCTGCCAGCAGCTGCGGGATCACGGCGGTCCGGCCATCACCCACCAGGCGCTGCTGTATCCAGCCACCGACCTGCGGACGCCGGAGGATTTCGATCCGGCGAAGAACCCGGCACGCACCGACTGGCCGATCCTGTCGTCGGCCAGCATGGTCTCGTTCCGTGATCACTACCTCGGCCCGGACGGCGATGCCAATGATCCGATGGCATCGCCGATTCTGGCCGACGATCTTGCCGGACTTCCGCCGGCGCTGATCCAGGTTGCCGAGTACGACCCGCTGCGCGACGACGGAATCCGTTATGCCCGAGCGCTTCAGGCGGCCGGCACGCCGGCCCGGCTCACCGAGTACGTCGGAATGCCTCACGGGTACTTCAGTTTTCCCAAGGTGATCCGGGGCAGCATCGTGCAGGCACTGGCCGAACTCTGCGCCGAACAACGGTATGCGCTGCACGGTGTTCCACAGCTGGATCGCACCGTTCCGCACCCCCCGGCCAAGCGCGGCGAGGTTCCCGTCACCACCCCGCCGGATCCCGTCGCCTCCCGACCGGTGCCGCATCACGAGGTCGGCCAGAACCCGGTGCCCCAACACACCGCCGACGCAACGGCCGACTGACCCGTCGGACAACCATCGCGGCGTCATTCTCGTCGCCCTCCCCGGAGGCTGCCGGTCCCGGCCGGTCGCACCCCGGATCGGTCAGCTCCACCCGGTCGGTCAGCACGGATGCCCAAAGCACCCGGTGCTCCACAAGCCACTGACTTCGCCGTCTACCCACCGGTCGGGCCGAATCGCGGCGCCATTCCCGTCGCTCCCTCGCAGGCCGTCAGTTCCTGGTGGAGCCAACCGACTCGAGTCGATCGCACTATCAATTCCGCCTCTACGGTGTCCCAACTCGCCGCCGACGTCTCCGCTCGCCGACCGCCAGGCAGAACCTCGGCCGACCGACTATCCGGGCAAATCGTCGTTGCTGACTGAACGCTGCGCCGAAGCCTGGACCATCGACAGGGTCTCTCCGGCCCGAGCCGGGCGGCGCTGCGCCAGTGACCGCGATCTGACTGCACACCTCCGGCTCGCCCAGGGAACCGCCGCATCTGCGGCCGGTGCTGACCGACTCGACCCGGACGCCCGCGAAAGGTCCTGCCGCGTCCCGCTCACTGTCTCCGAACCGTTCGACTTGGAATCAGCACACACCTGCGCCTCCGATTCATGGTTGATATCCGGTTCCATCAGCTGTCATTTGTCTCCGCCTCTTCCCATCGCAGCACCCTACTGCTACTATTCGAACATACGTTCGCATCTAGGTCAAGGGAGGGTTTGTGAGCGACTCAGCTGCCGAGGGGTGTGATCCGTCGTGGAAGGATCACGCAGCCGGTGCCGCGAGCAGCGCCTCCTTGACTGCGTTGGCCGGTGTCGTCCCGGGCGAGTTGACCGGTGCTCAGCTCGTTGATGCGATCACCGCCAGCGAGAAGGCGCTGTCGTTCCTCAGCGCCATGCAGATGCGACTGTTCGCCGCCTTCGGGCAGCCGTTTGTCGCCGGCGATCCAATGAGGCTGGCGACGCGTCTCGCGCGGAAGAACCGAATGCACGGCGATCCGACAGATGAACAGATCCAGTTTCTGGTGCCCGATGCCGCGATTTCCCTTGCCGCGACCGAAGTGGCTGCCGCCCTGCGGATTTCCCCGGTGACGGCCGGAATTCGGGTCCGAGAGGCCATGACCATGACGACCGCTCTCGCACCGACTCTCGAGGCGTTGGAACAGGGCAAGCTTGATCGTGGCAAGGCCAGGGTGATTGCTGAGCAGTGCGAGCCGCTGGATGTCGAGCATGTCGCATCGGTTCAGAAAATCGTGCTGCCGTCGGCGGAGAACGTCAGCACCAGCGAATTGCGCGAGATCACCGGTCAAGCGGTGATCACGGTCGATCCGGACGGCGCCGACGAGCGGCACCAGCAGACTGCGGCCCGTCGCAGCCTTGCACTCAAAGCACTTCCGGATGCCATGGCGACACTGACCGCATTCCTGCCCGCCGACGGTGCGGTCAAGATCTTTCAGGTCAGTGACCTGCTCGCGACGAGCGCGGCCGGCGGCGCCGGGGATCCGCGCGGGATCGGGGCCCGACGAGTAGATGCTCTGGTCGACATTGCTGATCACCTGCTGACCCACGGCTATCTCGATCTCACCGAGCTTCTCGGCGGCCAGACCGTATCTGACGACGAGGATGCCGACGAGACCGACGCTGCCCCATCTGCAGACAGCACGGTCTCGGCCGGCGAGAGCGCCGCCACCGACTGCCGTACCGCCGGACCTGACAACATTCGGCCCGATGCCGCAGAGAGCCCCACCGCCGGAGTCGACTTCCACCCAACAGTCGCAGATCACGCACTCATCCCCGAGGACACTGGCACCGTCGATACCCACCCCGGCGCAACGGTCGCTGAGGGAGCGCAGGTGGACGACAACACAACAATCTCAAGGGACCTCAACTTGCCGACTGCCGATGAGCCGGCGACCAGTGACGTCGATTCCGCTGATACCCCGACATCCGTTGTGGAGGTGAGGTCTTCGGGTTCCAGCGAGGAGGCAGATGTCAGCCCGAGCAATCGTCCTTCGAGCCGGTCGACAGCTACGCGCACTCCCGCCGATGGCAGTCCTCGTCGTCGCCCTGATCAAGCAGGGCGGACGTTCAAGCGACAGGGTCGGCGTCCTCATCTGTCCGTGACCATGGGTTGGGAGACCCTTGCTGGATTGAACGATCTGCCTGGAATGCTGGCCGGTTACGGTGCAATCCCGCCAGGACTTTCCCGCAGTATCGCCGCCTCTGCAGCAACGATCACCACACAGATCGTCGACGCAGCGAGTGGTGTCGTCACGCATGCGGGCTCGCTGACCTATCGCCCGAGCCAGGAACTTCGCGATCGCATCAGCGCCCTGATGACCACCTGTCAGTTCCCATCGTGCCGACAACCGGTGTGGCGCTGCGACATCGATCACCGGAATCCCTTCGACCACTCAGATCCGGAAAATGGAGGGCCCACCGATGCGGAGAACACCGGCCCTTTGTGTCGCCGTCACCATTTGATCAAGCACCACACCGATTGGCAGATGCGGCCGGATCCAGAGCGTTTCATCCTGAGCTTCACGAGTCCGACCGGGCACCGATACACCAAGCACGGGCGCCAGGCCGCACCTCCCACCATGTGGCTCGAGAACGCGGGTTCAGGATTCGCCGATTGCCTCGACACGATCATGATCGGCCGCAAATCCGAGGACCCGAGCGAGGCCCCCAGCGCGGTGGAGGATCGCCTGTCAACGTTGCTACTGCGCCGTCACTTGAACCCACCGAAGATCGAGTATGTGCCCATCGATTCTTTCTGGGGCCAGACGGATCTCGGTCCACCAACCAGCGGCGACGAGCCGTCGGTCGAACCCCGGCGGGGCGAAGAGCACAATGCTGGAGTTGGTTTGCGCGACGGGGCCAGCAAATCGGGCGACACCACGGTTGAGGCAGGCGACACCGCAGGTCGATCGAACGATTCGTCAGGTGAGTCCGGTGATGGGCCCGAAGAGCCCCCTCCGTTCTGAGCAATGGGGACTCGGAGCTCAGTCAGACCTGAAGACTTCCGGTACCTCTGGCCCGTTGGGGCGCCCCATCGCCTACTGCACGTACTTCTCGCTCGCCGTGGTGCTACATCGGCAACTGCACGTACTTCGCACCCGCCGTGGTGCTCCATCGACTACTGCACGTACTCTCGCTTGCCGGGGTGCTCCATCGACTACTGCACGTACTTCTCGCTTGCCGGGGCGCTGCGTCGGCTACTGCACGTACTCTCGCTTGCCGGGGCGCTGCGTCGGCTACTGCACGTACTCTCGCTTGCCGGGGCGCTGCGTCGGCACTGCACGTACTCTCGCTTGCCGGGGCGCTGCGTCGGTTATTGCAGGTACTTTTCGACCGCGTCAACGCTGCGAACCGTTGCGTCGTCGGCGTTCTGGCCGAACTCCTGTTTCGCCCGCCGTTGCCGGAGCAGATCCCAGCACTGGTCCAGCGCACCTTCCAGCTCGGCGAGTTGAGTGTGCTCTTCCTGAGAATCGACCTCGCCGCTCTGCACCCGGCTTCGCAACTGATGTTCGCGATCGACCAGGGCATTGATCTCAGTGAGGATCTGTCGTTCGTCCACCGGCACTCCTGAATCTGTTCGGCCCCGGCACCTGCGCACCGGCTCGATTCGCACCGTACGCCGACCGATGGAACCCCCACCGTTGGGCACCCCCCGCCGGACACGCAACTCCAGCATCAACCCGGCGCCCACGCCACCCGCATCGGCCGCATCGGGATGAGCGTCCGACCGAGCGCCTGGGGGGACATCTGCACGCGTAGACGGTCGCGCACAGGGCCCGGACCAGACACGACGCGCGGTACGAGTGCTCGCGCGGCCGCAGTTGGGGTTGAAGCGGGCCCGCCCCGGTTCACGTCAGCCGACGCCGAGGACCTCTCGGGTGCGGGCAACGTCCGCGTCGATCTGCGCGATCAGCGCCTCCACAGAGTCGAACTTCTCGGTGTCCCTGAGCCGCTCGATGAAGTCGAACCCGACGCGCCGGCCGTAGAAGTTGCCGCCCTCGTCGATCACGAACGCCTCGACGGTCCTCACCCGACCGGAGAAGGTCGGATTCGTGCCGATCGAGATCGCGGCCGGCGAATGCCGGGTTCCCAGCTCGAACCAGCCCGCGTAGATCCCGTCTGCCGGGATCGCCGCATGCGGCTCCGTGTCCAGGTTGGCCGTCGGGTACCCGAGCTGACTCCCGCCGCGCCCCTCGCCGTGCACCACGAATCCCTCCACCCGATGCGGCCGACCGAGCGCCTCCGCCGCGGCAATCACGTCACCGGCGGCAATGCACGACCGCACGTACGTCGAGGTCACGGTGACCGAGTCGGGCTCGGTCACCAACCCGATGCCGTTGACCGTGAACCCGAACCTCGGACCCAGTTCACGCAGCAGTTCGACCGACCCGGCGCCGCGATGACCGAAGCGGAAGTTCTCCCCCACCACGACACTGGCCGCGTGCAGCCGGTCGACGATGACGTCGTGCACGAATTCCTCCGCCGTCACCTTCGACAGTGCGACCGTGAACGGCAACACCAAGAAGGCGTCGACGCCGAGCTCGGCGATCAGCTCCGCCCGCCTCCGCAGCGTGGTCAGCTGCGCCGGATGACTCCCCGGCCGGACCACCTCCGACGGGTGCGGATCGAACGTCATCAACACGGTCGGCAAACCCAGCGCGCGACCCGTGTTCACCGCTTCCCGGACCAGCGCCTGGTGCCCGCGGTGGACGCCGTCGAACACCCCGATGGTCAGCACACAGCGACCCCAACTCGCCGGGATCTCGTCGATGCCGCGCCAGCGCTCCACGCCCGTCCTCCAGTCACTGATCACTCTCGGCGCGATCTTTTTCCGACCGAGGAGTCGACGATCAACGCTAGCCGGTCAGCCAGCCGAGCACGGACCTGGCCGTGCTTCCGGTCTCGCTGACCAGCGCCACCAACGAGCCAGATTCGTCGAGCACGCCATAGGTCCCGGCGATTCCGGCCGCGGGAATCGGTCTGCCGTGCCGAAGGTGCTCGACCTCTTCGGCGCCGACGGTCCGGGTGGGAAAGGCCAGCTGCACGGCCGATGATGCCGGGATCACCCGACCGGCGATCTCGTCGGCGAATGCCGCGCTGATCTGCGCGTCAGTTCCGTACACGTCGACCGCATCATCGACGGTGAAGGGACCGACCCGGGTTCGGCGCAACCGCGTCAGGTGGCCGCCGACCCCCAGAACGGCACCGAGATCGCGGGCCAGCGAACGGATGTAAGTACCGGTCGTGCAGTCGACCACGACGTCGAGATCGACCACAGTCACCGGGTCACCGGCAGTCGGTGAGGGCGAATGCGGGACGCCGGCGCCGCCGGGATGGCCGGGGTCGGAGGGCTGGATTGGGTCGGAGGACTGGATTGGGTCGGCGGGCTGGCCGGGGTCGGCGGGTGTCTCGGGATGGCCAGGCGAATCGGGGTCGGCGGGCTGGATTGGGTCGGCGGGCTGGCCGGGGTCGGCGGGTGTCTCGGGGTCGGCGGGTGTTTCGGGGTCGGCGGGTGTTTCGGGGTCGGCGGGTGTTTCGGGGTCGGCGGGCTGGCTGGGGTTAGCGGGCTGGCTGGGGTTAGCGGGTGTTCCAGAGTCAGACACTGTGGCCGAGACCGTCACGACGCGCGGGCCGGCGAGGATCTCGAACCGCGACACGGTGACCGGCCGCGCGGCCAGCTCCACGGTTTCGCCCGACCGCACCAGGTCGTACGCCCGCCTGCCCTGGACCTTGATCGCCGACACGGAGCTCGGCACCTGCATCAACGGCCCGGTGAGCCCGGCAATCCCGGCCAGGATGTCCACCTCGGTCACTCCGTCGACGGAACGCGTCGCCACCACCACACCGTCGGCGTCATCGGTGTCGGTCTGCTGGCCCAGCCGGATCGTCGCGAGGTAGGTCTTGTCGGTGAGGGCCAGATGCCCGAGCAACTTTGTCGACCGGTCGACGGCCAGCACCAACAGACCGGTCGCCATCGGGTCCAGGGTGCCGGCATGGCCGATCCGACGGGTCCGCAGTACTCGCCGCAGGCGGCCCACCACGTCGTGCGACGTGCAGCCGGACGGCTTGTCGACCAGCAGCAGCCCACCGCCCGGCGGCAGCGCAGGAGGGGGTCGGTCGTCGGGCGGAGTGCGCGGCCGGCGCTGGGTCATCGGTCAGCTTTCTGCTCGGGCGAGTGCCCAGTGTGCCTCACCCAGTAACCGCGAGATCGCTCGTCTTGGCCGGCAGCGCCCGCTCACCGATCTGCATCAGGCTCGGTGTCCGGTTCGGGCTTGCGGACGATGGTGAACTCACCCGTGTCCAACAAATCCCAGCGGTGCGCGACGATCTCCACCGGCACGTCCTCGCCGCGCGCAGCGGCACGGAGCACTCCTACCCGGGTCCGCAGTAGCCAGGTGACCATCCGGAAGATCCCGAACGCAGTGAGCAGCGCGATCGCCGCCAGCGCCCAGCGGAACGCGGCCAGCGAGTGGGTCGCAGCGCCCGGCTCGACGAAGTCGAGGATCTGGCCGACGGCGAAGACCATCACCACGGCGCCGCAGAACCCGCCGACGTTGACGATTCCGGTGGCCGTGGAGATCCGGTGCCGTGGGTTGTAGTCGCGGGCCAGCATGAAGCCGATACCCGAGGCCGGGCCGCCGACCGAGAGCACTCCGACGACCACCACCACCACCCCGACGGGCGGCTGACCGCCTGGCCACAAGATCAACGTGAGCCACCCGAGCAGACACATCGAGGCCACGACCAGCGCGATCCCGCCGCGAATCTGCGGGCGCCGCGACAACACCGGCCCGAGGATCAGGTTGCCGCACAGGCCGCCGATCACCAGGAACAACAGCAGGGATGACGCGAAACCCGGCGCGTAGCCGAGGCCCTGGGTCAGGTACGGGTAACCCCAGAGGACCGCGAAGACAGTGGGTCCGGCCATGGTGGACAGGTGGATCCAAAACCCGAGTCGTCCGGCCGGCAACCGCCATGCATGCTTGACCTCCTGCAGCACCCGACGCCCGCCCATCGGCCCAGTGCTGCTCTCGGCCTCCCGATACGGCGCCGGTCCAGCCGGCCGGATCAACAGCAGCGCATACGCCAACGACAGACCACCGGCGATCGCAAAAGTCGGACCCCAGCCCAGATCGGCCAGCATGATCGTCAACGGCACCGTGGCGACGATGTTCCCGGCCATGCCGACGACGCTGGTCAGCGTCACCATCACCGGATACCGGCGGGCCGGGAACCACCCGGCGACCAGCCGGAGCACGGAGATATAGGTCATCGCGTCACCGCAACCCAGCAGTCCCCTCGCCAGCAGCGCCAGCGGATAGCTCTCGACCTGCGAGAAGAGCAGCTGCGCGGAGCCCATGATCACGGTGGCGATGAGCAGCATCCGGCGCGGACCGAACCGGTCCACCAGAATGCCGGTCGGAACCTGCATGGCCGCATACACGCCGAGCTGGAGCATGACGAAGGTACTCAGCTGCCCGGCCGACAGATCGAGGCGCTCGGCGGCCTGCGGCCCGGCGACACCCAACGACGTGCGGTGGAAGACGGCCAGCAGGTAGACCCCGACGCCGACCCCCCAGATCATCAGCGGATGACGGGAGACACCGGCGCGGGCCGCATCCAACGCTTTGCGGGGGCTCACCGGCTGGCTCCGCGCAGCACCTTGTCGGCGTGCGCCAGGTGATCACGGGTCAGCTGCTCGACGAGCTCCACATCCTCCGCGGCGAACGCATCGGCAATGGCCTGATGGTCCAGCACCGTGTTCTGCATGCGTTCCAGGTCGGCGCGACCGTCGGCGGCGAACAGATTGTGCGCGCCCATCCGCAGTTGACGATCCCGCAGCGAGGCGTACAGCCGGATCAGGATCATGTTGTTCTCGGCGGACACGATGGTGGCGTGGAAGGTGCGGTCAGCGGCCACGTAACGCGGCACATCGCCGACACCGGCGGCCTCCCGCAGATCCGCCAGCGGGACGGCGAGCGCTCTGGCCACCGCCGGGCCGCGGCCCGAGGTGATCACCGATCGACTGCAATGTTCTTCGACCAGCAGGCGGGTGTCGAGGACGTCCCGCCATTCCTGCGCAGTGACCGGCAGGACCAGCGCGCCGCGTTTGGGCAGCAGCCGGATCATCCCCTGCGCCTCCAGCCGGAGCAGCGCCTCGCGGACGGGTGTCCGGGACACCCCCGTCTCCAGCGCGATCTGGCCTTCGGCCAGCAGGTCATTGTCGGCGTAGCGGCGGGTCAGGATCCCCTGTCGAACGTGCTCGAAGACCCGGTCGGCAGCGGAAACGTGGGCTGTTGCATCCATGATGTATCTATGATGACGGACGGACCCACCTGGTGCCAAGCGTGTCGTACCGCAGAGTGGCATGTTTCACGTCGAGTGAACCTAGGCCCCGCTCGACGGGTTGAGCCAGGGGCGCGCCTGGCAAAGCGCGGCTGCGCGAGAGCTGCCGGCGTCGAGTGCACCGTGTGCAGGGAAATCTTGGGCTCCGAGGCGCGAAACGCCTGCACAGCGTCCAACGGGCCGCGCGATGAGGTCGGTGCGCAGGCCAGATGGCCAGATGGCCAGGTTCCGGCGTCAGCCTGACCCCAGCGGCGGCCCCGGCGGGTCGCAGGCGTGATGGCCGGCCTCACGCCGGGGGCGGCCTCGGCGGCCCGTGTTTGCCACCGGCGTTCCCGCCGTCAGGCTTCCGGCCTCAGCGATCGAGCACAGCCCGGAGGGCGTCGACGGCCAGCATCGGGTCGCCGTGGTGGGTGAAGCCGGCGGCTCGGATGTGCCCGCCTCCACCCAGGGCCGCGGCGGCGGCCGCGACGTTGATCGGCTCGCGGGAGCGCAACGAGACTTGCCAGCTGTCGGCCGAGGTCTGCTTGAGCACGGCGGCGACGCCGGCCTCCTGCGCCGTCCGCAGGATGTCGATCACCGAGTCGAGCTCCTCCGGACGCAGCCCGGCCCGGACGTCGTCGTCGATGATCGTGTAGACCAGCCCGCGGCCCTGCGCCGCACCGGTATCCAGTACGGCCGCGCCGAGCACGCTCGACAGCATGCCGAGCCAACCGAACGGGTGCGAATCGGTGATCGGCAGCATGACGTCCGGCGGCCGGACACCGGCGTCGATCAGCCGGGCGGCCAGCAGGTGGGCGTCCGGATCGGCGTGCCGGAAGTGGCCCGTGTCGGTGGCCAGGCCGGCGTAGAGGTTCTCGCCCATCTCCCGGTCGATGGGGATCCCGAGCCGGTCCAGGATGCGGGCGACCATCACGACCGTGGCGTCGGCGGCGGCGTCGACGTAGTGGAATTGGCCGAACCTCGTGTTCGAGGCGTGGTGGTCGATGACCAGGCTCTGCCGGCAGGTGTCGAACAGCCGGGCCAGCGATCCCAGCCGCTCCACCGAGCCGACATCCAAACTGACGAGCAGGTCGGGATGCGGCGGCAGGTCGTCGGGAGCGACCACCAGATGGGCGCCGGGCAGGCCACGCAGGGATTCGGGAACGAGATCGGGTTCGGCGAACGACACCGCCACCGGCTTGCCCCGCCGGGCCAGGCCCATCCCGAGCGCGAGGGCGCTGCCCAACGCATCCGCATCGGGATGGATGTGTGCGACCAACACCACGTCCCGCGCGTTGGCCAGCAACTCGGTGGCCAGGTCCAGCTCGTTGATCGTCGAACCACCCTCCACCGGCGACACCAGGAGGTCGGTGTGAACCGGCTCGACGAGCGACGGCGCCGGACGACGCAGACGCGCGCCGCGGGTGCGGGTGTGCACCGCGCGAGTATCTGTCACGTCGCCTCCCGGTCACGCTCCCGGTGGTCCGGGCGGTTCTTCATCGCGATAGTGTCACGATCTGATCACGGCGTCGATACCGGGTGGCTGCCCGTCCGACGCCTTCACTTCGATGCCGACAACCATGCCGACGCATGGTTACCGTACCTGGTGCGCGGCCGTGGTTGACGGTTCATCGAACTCACCCTCGGCATCGCAGATCGTCCGCGTCGACGTCGTCGTCCTCGTCATCGATGTCGGACACCACCCTGGGCGCCTTGTACGGGTCGGCGTCGCCGGCATAGCTGGCGCCGGCCGCCCGCTCGGCGACCTCGGCGTCGGCCGATCGCGCGGCGGCGAGCAGTTCATTGATCCGGTAGGCGTTCTCCGGCACGGTGTCCAACTTGAAGACCAGGGTCGGCGTGAACTTGATGCCGGTCTGCTGTCCGACCGCGGATCTCAGCACACCGGTCGCACTGGTCAGAGCTGCTGCGGTACCGGTGATCTCACCTTCATCGCCGTACACGGTGTAGAAGACGGTTGCCTCCCGCAGGTCCGGCGTCACCGTTGCGGCGGTCACCGTGACCATGGCCAGCCGCGGGTCCTTGACCTGGTGCTGCAGCTCGGTGGCGACGATGGTCACGATGCGCTTGGCCAGTCGGCGGGCGCGGGCGGTGTCTGCCATGGTCTTTCTCCCTGTTCTCGGGACCGGGAATGACCCGGTCCGGCCGGAAGCCGCTGCCAGCGACGCTACAGCGGCCTCTCGGGCTCATTCGTCATGCGTGCCGATCACCCGTCGCCGGGTTGCCAGCAGTTCGATCTCCACCTCGTCGACGACCTGGCGTTCGCAGCTGTCCAATACCCGCTGCACCTGGGCGACATCCGACGAAACCGTCGCGATGGCGATCAGCGCCCGGCGGTGCCGATCGGGGTCACCGGACTCGGTGACGGCGACCTCCAGCCGGCGCAACCGGTTCACGATCGGCCGGATGATCGCCCGTTTGTGTTTGAGCGAGTCGACCGCGCCGAGCAGCACGTCGCACTCCAGCACGCCCACGTAGGTCGAGCCGAGGGAATCGCTCACTTTTCGCCCCCTCGCCCGGCAGCCGTGGTGTTGATCATGCGGCCCGGCCCGCGCCACGCCGGCGACTCGCCGACAAACGCGACCGGGGCCGCATGATCAACTTCCGGGACGGCTCGGTCAGCTGCGCGGCTTTTCCCGGACGTCGTAGGTCTGGATCTCGTCCTCGACCTCGATGTTGTTCCAGGAGCCCAGTCCGATACCGCATTCGAAGCCCTCGCGGACCTCGGTGGCATCGTCCTTGAACCGGCGCAGCGAATCGATCTGCAGGTTGTCGTTGATGACAACCCCACCTCGGAGCAACCGGGCCTTGGCGTTGCGGCGGATCTCCCCGCTGCGCACGATGCAGCCGGCGATGTTGCCGAACTTGGAAGAGCGGAAGATCTCCCGCACCTCGGCGGTGCCCGTCTGCACCTCCTCGAACTCCGGCTTGAGCAGACCCTTGAGCGCGTTCTCGACCTCGTCGATGGCCTGGTAGATCACCGTGTAGTACCGGATGTCCACGCCCTCGCGGTCAGCCAGCTCCTGCACACCGCGCACCGGCTTCACGTTGAAACCGATGACGATCGCCGAGGTGGTGGCCGCCAGGTTGATGTCGTCCTGGGTGATCCCACCGACGCCGCGGTGCACCACCCGCAGGTCGACCTCTTCACCGACGTCGAGCTTCATCAGCGAATCCTCGAGCGCCTCGACGGTGCCGGAGTTGTCGCCCTTGATGATCAGCGTCAGGTTCTCGATCTTGCGCTCGGCCAGGGCAGCGCCCAGGTCCTCCAGCGAGATCCGTCGACGGTTGCCGATCTGCGCCTTGCGGCTACGGGCCTGCCGACGCTCGGCGATCTGCCGGGCGACGCGGTCCTCCTCGACGACCATGAACGAGTCGCCGGCACCGGGCACGGAGGTGAAGCCGAGCACCTGCACCGGACGCGACGGAGTTGCCTCCGCGACCTGCTCGCCGTGATCGCCGAGCATCGCCCTGACCCGCCCGTAGGCGTTGCCCGCGACGATGGAGTCGCCAACGTGCAAGGTGCCGCGCTGCACCAGGACGGTGGCAACGGCGCCACGGCCACGGTCCAGGTGTGCCTCGATGGCCACACCCTCGGCGTTCATGTTCGGGTTCGCCCGCAGATCCAGTGCCGCGTCAGCGGTCAGCAGGATGGCCTCGAGCAGGCCCTCGATGTTCGTCCTGGCCCTGGCCGAGATCTCCACGAACATGGTGTCGCCGCCGTACTCCTCGGCGATCAGTCCGTATTCGGTGAGCTGCTGCCGGATCTTGTCCGGATTCGCACCTTCCTTGTCGATCTTGTTGATCGCGACCACGATCGGCACGTCCGCGGCCTTGGCGTGGTTGATCGCCTCGACCGTCTGCGGCATCACGCCGTCGTCCGCCGCGACCACCAGCACCACGATGTCCGTGGACTGCGAACCGCGGGCACGCATGGCGGTGAACGCCTCGTGACCAGGGGTGTCGATGAAGGTGATCAGCCGCTCGTCGTCGCCCAGGTGGGTCGCCACCTGGTAGGCGCCGATGTGCTGGGTGATGCCGCCCGCTTCCTTGTCCACCACGTGGGTGTTGCGGATGGCATCGAGCAGCTTGGTCTTGCCGTGGTCGACGTGACCCATGACGGTGACCACCGGTGGCCGGACGACCAGATCGCTCTCGTCGCCCTCGTTCTCGCCGTAGGACAGGTCGAACGAATCCAGCAGCTCGCGGTCCTCGTCGTCCGGGGAGACGATCTCGACCGTGTAGCCCATCTCGGAGCCGAGCAGCTCCAGGATGTCGTCGGACACCGACTGGGTGGCGGTGACCATCTCGCCGAGATGGAACAACGCCTGCACCATCGAGGCCGGGTTCGCGTCGATCTTGTCGGCGAAATCGGCCAGCGACGAACCCCGGGCGAGCCGGATCGTCGACCCGTTGCCGCGCGGCAGCGCGACGCCGCCGATCGACGGGGCCTGCATGTTGTCGAATTCCTGACGGCGCTGCTTCTTGGACTTGCGACCCTTGCGGGCCGGACCGCCCTGGCGCCCGAAGGCACCCGCCGCGCCGCCACGGCCGCGACCGCCGCCACCGGGACGGGCACCGCCGCCACCGGGACCACCGGTCGATCCGCCGGGACCGCGGTATCCACCGCCGCCACCGCCGGGCGCACCTGCACCCGCGCCGCCGGGACCGCGGTAACCGCCGCCGCCACCCGGAGCACCACCGGGACGACCTGCGCCACCGGGGGCCGGACGACCGCCGGGGGTTCCGGGACGCGGAGCACCACCGGGTGCGCCGCCCGGACGGGCTGCGCCGCCGGGGCCCGGACGGGTACCGGGTGCGCCGGTACCGGGGGCGCCACCGGGGCGACCTGCCGGTGGCCGTGGCACGCCGGGAACGCCACCGGGACGAGCCGGGGCATTACGCGGCTGCTGGACACCGAACGGGTTGTTGCCCATCCGCGGAGGACGCGGAGCTCCGGGAACACCACCGGCCGGACGGGCCGGACGGGGTGCCGGGGCCTGGGCAGCCGGTGCCTGGGCACCGTCGGCCGCAGCTGCCGGACGCTCCACCGGGGTCGCCGGAGCAGCAGCTGCCGGGGCTGCGGGCGCCTGGAAGCCAGGACCCGCCGAACCGGTGCTCGGTGCCGTCGGTGCTGCTGCCGCGGGTGCGACCCGGGGCGGTGCGACCGCCGGACGGGTGGCCGGAGCCGGAGCACTGGCGGCCGGGCGCTCTTCCGGAGCCGGTGCTGTGGCCGGAGCTGCCGGGGCCGCAGAGGCCGCGGCCGGTGGGGCGACCGGTGCGGATGCGGCCGGCCGCGGAGCTGCCGTGCCGGGACGACCCGGTCCGCCGGCCGGGGACGGCGTCGTCCGGGTGGCTGCCGCGCCGTTGGAGCCGTTCGTCGAAGGTTCGGTCTTGGCGGCCGGTTTGGTCGCCGGGAATGCGTCGCGCAACTTGCGGACGACGGGGGCCTCGATGGTCGAGGACGGGGATTTGACGAACTCACCCATGTCGGTGAGCTTCGCCATGATCTCTTTGCTGGTCTTGCCGAGCTCTTTTGCAAGCTCGTGTACGCGGGCCTTGCCTGCCACTGCTCTCCTTAGGGATGAGGGCTGGCGGCCGGTCGGAACTGCCCGCTAACCCTCTAGATGTGCCGGGTGCTGCTCATTGCTGCTTCACGGCGTGATCACTTTGGGTCGACCTGCTTTCTTCTTTCAGGCGGCTCGGCGACCGGTCGTCGGTGGTGGACCGGTCGATGGGCCCGACGGGTTCCTGAGCTTCCAGGAATCCGCGAACCTCGGTGGTGTCGAGTTGTTCGGAGAGCCGAAGGGCCCTGCCGAACGCTCGACGACGCTCTGCCAGGTCGAGGCACCCCGGTTGAGGATGCAACCACGCTCCCCGACCGGGGAGGCGACGCCGCGGATCGGGTACGAGCACCCCATCCACAGCCACGACACGCAGTAATTCGGTGGACCGTTCCCGAGCACGGCAGCCAACACAGGTCCGCGTGGGACTGGCTTTCCGGTTGGCATCCGGGATCGACGAACGGGCCGACATGAGAGTCTACCGCCTTCGTGATCGGATCGGGCACGCTTGTCGATCATGCCGCCGCAACCGGTGGCAATCGGGGTGCGACTGCGTCCGACGGTTGCGCCGTGGTGTTCTGGGGTGCGACCGCGTCAGGCGGTGGCGCCGGGATGTTCGGGGTTGTGCGCGGCCGCGGCGGTCTCCGGCGCGGCGTCGCTGCGGATGTCGATCCGCCACCCGGTGAGCCGCGCGGCCAGCCGGGCGTTCTGCCCCTCCTTGCCGATCGCCAGCGACAACTGGAAATCCGGGACGACGACGCGGGCGGCCCTGGCGACCGGGTCGACGACGGTGACCGACATCGCCCGCGCCGGGGACAGCGCGTTGCCGACGAAGGTGGCCGGATCGTCGTCGTAGTCGATGATGTCGATCTTCTCGCCGCCGAGTTCGCTCATCACGGCACGGACCCGGGAGCCCATCGGGCCGATACAGGCGCCCTTGGCGTTGACTCCGGAAACGGTCGGCCGCACCGAAATCTTCGACCGGTGTCCGGCCTCACGGGCGACCGCGGTGATCTCCACCGATCCGTCGGCGATCTCCGGGACCTCGAGCGCGAACAGCTTGCGGACCAGGTTCGGGTGGGTCCTGGACAGGGTGATCTGCGGACCGCGGGGACCGCGGGACACCGAGACGACGTAGCAGCGCAGCCGCTGGCCGTGGGTGTAGGTCTCCCCCGGTGACTGCTCGGCGGCCGGGATGATGCCTTCCACGTCGCCCAGGCTGACCACCACCACGCCGCGCGCGTTGACCTTGGCGTCCGCCGAGACGGTGCCGGTGATCAGGTCGTGCTCACGGCCGGCGAAGTCGCCGAAGGTGCGCTCGTTGTCGACGTCGCGCAGCCGCTGCAGGATGACCTGCCGCGCGGTGGTGGCGGCGATCCGGCCGAAATCCTCCGGGGTGTCGTCCCACTCGCGGACGACCTCTTCCTCGGACTCACTGGTGGTGGCCGTTTCCTGTGCCCAGACCCGGATCTCGCCGGTCTTCCGGTCGATCTCGACCCTGGCGTGACCGGCATGGCCCTGGGTGTGCCGGTAGGCGGTGAGCAGGGCCGTCTCCAGGGTTTCGATGAGCGACCCGAACTCGATGCCCTTCTCTTTCTCCACTGCCCGGAGGGCGGAGATGTCAACGTTCATCGTGCTGCGCCCTGCCTCTCATCTGTCTCGTCGTCATCGGTTTCGTCGCCGTCTGTTTCGTCGCCGTCTGTTTCGTCGCCGTCTGTTTCGTCGCCGTCTGTTTCGTCGCCGTCTGTTTCGTCGCCGTCTGTTTCGTCGTCATCGTCAGCGTCGGGTTCCGGTGGCGCCGCGATGCCGAGCCGGACCCGGAGCGCGGCGGACGGCGGGCTGAACTCGACCTCCACCTTGGCGCGGGCAATGTCGGCAAACAGCACCTGCTCCTCGGTGAGGCCTTTGCGTCCGGACAGCACCAGCTGCACCGCGTCATCGGTGGTGCCCACCACGTGCCCGGTGATCGACCGACCATCGGTGGTGACCAACGCCACCAACCTGGTCCGGGCGCGGCGGAAGTGCCTGGGCAGGGTGAGCGGCCGGCCGATGCCCGGGCTGGTCACCTCGAGGGTGTACGGGGCACTGCCTGCCGGATCGTCATCTCCGGTGGCATCGAGCCGCTCGGAGATCGACCGGCTGAGCGCGGCGGCCGCGTCCAGCGTCACGCCGCCGTCGGCGTCGATCACCACCCGGACGACCCGGCGACGACCCGCCGATCGGACCGCGAGTTCCTCGAGGTCGTAGCCCGCCTCGGTGGTCAACTGACCGACGATCTCGTGCAGTCGATGTTCGTCGCTCGATCCCATCGCTGCCTCCTCCCGTGCAGCCATGCCGACCCAGCGGTCCGCGGTGTGCAGTTGTCCATGACGTGCGGTATCGGCCCCTACCAGGGCGATCACCAGTTGAGCAGCCTATCGGTACCTGGACCGTCCGGCGGGCACACGCCGACACCGCGGCGAGCGTCGCGGAGCGGAGCACCTGCGCCGGGCTGTCATGATGGGCGGGTGGCAAACGCACCCGGCACGCCGATCTCGCGGCGCGCGCTACTCCTGGGCGCCGGAGGTTTCGGCGGCGCCGCGCTGCTGACCCTGACCGGTTGCAGCTATTTCTCCTCCGACGAGCCGCCCGCCCCGACGGTCGTGCTGACGCCGGCCGCGCTGGACCCGATCAACGGGCTGATCGCGACCACCAGGCTGCACCTGCTCCGGCTCGACGCCGCCATCGCCGCGGACCAGGCGGACGCGGCGCGGTTGACCCCGTTGCGGGACGACCGGCAGGCCCAGCTGACAGCGTTGGAGGCCGAGTTCGCCCGGTCGAATCCGAGCAGCACGGCCACCGCGAGCGCATCCGACGCCGTACCCACCACCGGTGCGGTCGCGCTGCCCGACACACCGGAAGAGATCATCTCGGCGGTCCGGGGCGACGCGGCAACGGCGCAGGTGCAGTTCACCGACGCGACGTCGTCGGCCTCGCGCTACCGCGCGGCCATCTACGGCTCGATCGCGGCATCGCTGGCCAGCCATCGGGCGGTGCTGGCATGACGAGCCCCACGCCCACGCCCACCCCCGGCCCGGCCGACGACGCACCCGTCTCGTCGATCGCGGGATCAGGTTCGGCGGCGGAGTCCAGCTCGGCAGTGGTGGTCAGCACGCCCGCGACCACCCCACCGGCCGGGCCACTGGCACCCGACGCGCTCGCCGCGCTGCAATCCGCACTGGCCGCCGAGCAGGCCGCGGTCTGGGCCTACGGACTGGTCGCCGCCTACGCCAGGGATCAGGCCGCGATGATCGCCGAGGCCCGCTCCGGACATCTGCTGCGGCGGGACGCCACCACCGCCCGCATCATCCAGGGCGGCGCGACCGCACCGGAACCAGCTGCGGCGTATCAGGTCTCCGTCGGCGTCACCGATTCCGCATCGGCCCTTCAGCTGGCCCAGGACATCGAGACGGATGCCGCGGCGGCCTGGCGGGTGGTCATCGGTTCGACCGACGACGCCGAACTGCGCGGTTTCGCGCTGACCGGACTGTCCGACGCGGCCGTCCGGCTGGCCATGTGGAAGCAGGTCTCCGGCGCCTCTCCGACGACCATCCCGTTTCCCGGGATGGTCTGAGCAGATAGTGGACGCTGTCGTCAGGCTCTGACGATCTCCCGCAGCAACTCGGCGATCTCGGCCAATGACACGTCCTGCTTGGAGCCGGTGACCCGGTCCCGGATCTCCACCAGCCCGTCGGCGACACCGCGACCGACGACGCAGATGGTCGGGACGCCGAGCAGTTCGGCGTCCGTCAGCTTGACCCCCACCGACGCGCTGCGGTCGTCGAGCATCACCCGGATCCCGGAGGCATCCAGCCCGGCGGCGATGATCTCGGCCGTCTCGATGATCTCCTGAGTCTTTCCGGCGATGACGACATGCACGTCGGCTGGGGCGATCTCGCGTGGCCAGATCAACCCGCGCTCGTCGTTGGAGTTCTCCGCGATCGCCGCGACCGCCCTGGACACCCCGATGCCGTACGAGCCCATGGTCACCGTCACCAACTTGCCGTTGACGTCGAGCACCTTCGCGTCGAGCGCTTCGGCGTACTTGCGGCCGAGCTGGAAGATGTGGCCCATCTCGATGCCGCGAGCCGTCGCCAGCGCGTGCCCGCACACCGGACACTCGTCGCCGTCCCGGATCTCGGCGGCCTGGATGGTCCCGTCGGCGGAGAAGTCCCGGCCGGCGACCAGCCCGATGATGTGCCGGCCCGGCTGGTCCGCGCCGGTGACCCACACCGAACCGGGTGCGATGCTCGGATCGAGCAGGAACCTGATGCCGCTGGCGGCATGTTCGCCCAGGACACCCGGACCGATGTAGCCCTTGACCAGCGCAGCGTTCGCCGCGAAGTGCACGTCGGTGAACGGCTCGACCTCCGCCGGGGCGACCTGCGCCTCCAGCCGCTTGGGGTCGACCTCCCGATCACCGGGGACGCCGATGGCCAGTGGCTCGATAGTGCCGTCCGGATGACGCAGGTTCACCAGCAGGTTCTTCAGCGTGTCGCTGCCGACCCAGGGCCGGTCCGAGCGGGGGAAGCGCTCGTTCAGCACCGCCACCAGGGTGTCGATGGTGGGGGTCTCGGGGGTGTCCTGCACCTGTGCGAGCGGCAGCGCGGACGGGTCGAGGGCAGGCGCCGCCGGTACCTGGACCGCTTCCACGTTGGCGGCGTAGTCACAGTTGGTGCACTTGACGTACGTGTCCTCGCCGACCTCGGCGTCGGCCAGGAATTCCTCCGACGCCGATCCGCCCATCGCACCGGACATCGCCGCCACGATCACGTATCGCAGGCCGAGCCGGTCGAAGATCCGGATGTAGGCGTCCCGGTGCCGCTGGTAGGACGCGGCCAGGCCGGCGTCGTCCAGGTCGAAGGAGTACGAATCCTTCATCACGAACTCGCGCCCGCGCAGGATGCCCGCGCGGGGCCGGGCCTCGTCCCGGTACTTGGTCTGGATCTGGTAGAGCGCGAGCGGCAGGCTCTTGTACGACGAAACGATGTCCTTCACCAGCAGGGTGAACATCTCCTCGTGCGTCGGACCCAGCAGGTAGTCGTTGCCCTTGCGGTCCTTGAGCCGGAACAGGTTGTCGCCGTACTCGGTCCAGCGACCGGTCGCCTCGTAGGGTTCGCGGGGCAGCAGCGCCGGAAAGTGCACCTCCTGCGCGCCGATGGCGTTCATTTCGTCCCGGACGATCCGCTCCACGTTGCGCAGCACCGTGTAGCCCAGCGGCAGCCAGCTGTAGATGCCGGGGGCAGCCCGCCGGACGTACCCGGCGCGGACCAGCAGCCGGTGGCTGGGTACCTCCGCGTCCGCCGGATCCTCCCGCAGGGTGCGCAGGAACAAGGTGGACATCCGTGTGATCACCGCGGGACTCCTCAATGCAGACCTCAAGACAGGGTGCGGACCCGAACAACCGACGCCGCGCGGGTCAGCCTAACGGGATCGGTGATCGGTTCGGCTCCGGTCGCGTCGGCCCTGCGCCGCCGGCCGGTGGTTTCAGAACTTGTGGTTTCAGAACTTCCGCCCGACGAGGCTGTCGCGGGCGGTGGTGACGAAGCCGAGCCGCTCGTACAGCCGGCCGGCCCCGGTCAGCGACTCGGCATCCACGCCCAACTCCGCGCAGCGGAACCCGGCTGCGCAGAGCTGTTGCAGCGTCGTGGCGATCAACGTGCTGGCCACCGATCGGCCGCGGGCCCGGCGCAGGGTGCCGACCCGGGAGAGATAACCCGATCGATAGCCACGCAGCTCGGTCTCGGCGTCGTACTCGACGACGAACACGAACCCGACCAGCTGATCGTCGATGACCGCGACCTGGGAGAACTCGGGACGGAACCAGCTGGCCTCGGTGTACTCGGCGCGCCACCGCTCGATGTCCAACGGCGTGGAGCCCCAGTGGTCGGCGAAGGAGGCGTTGGAAACCTCCATCACGGCGAGTTCGTCCGACGCCTTGTACGGCTGGATCAGCACTCCGTCCGGCATCGTCGGCGCCGGCAGCGGGTCGCCGAGGTCGCGCCGCATCCGCAGGAAATAGCGCCACGTCTCCAGGCCCAACGCTTGCGCCAACGCGGCGGTTCGCGATCGGCCCTCCGGCACCCAGACCCGGAAGAGGCCGGGTGATCCCGGTGCTTCGGAATCCCGGATGGCCCGCGCGTCGGCCTGCAGGATCTCCAGGATGCGCCGGCCGATCCCCCGCCCGACATAGTCCGGGTGCACACCGCCGACCACGGCCACCTTCCACACGTCGGTCGGCACGCTGAACTGCAGGACGCCGAAACCCACCAGCCGGTCGCCGTCGAGCACCCCGATGCTGGCGCGCGGCAGATCCACATCCGGCGCGCCGAGCTCGTCTCGGACGTCCTGCTCACTCAGTGCTTCGTCGGTCGGCTCGGCCCGCTCGATGGCGGCGAGGATTTCGGTCACCGCGGGGGCGTCGTCGACCCGCAGTGTTCGTTCGGTGCCGAACCGGACTCGGGTGGCCGTCATGGATCGGACGGTAACCCCGGCGTTCGCGGCAGGCGAGAGGATTATCGGGTCAGAGGTCGATGTCGGCGTAGATGGCGGCGTGGTCGGAGGCGGCCCTGACCTCTTCGGTCAGGGTGTCGTAGATCGGCCAGGGATTGCGGGTTCGCGAGCCCCGCCAGACTCCCTTGCGGAAGACGGCGCCACCCGTCGCCCGGTCGAACAGACCCGGCGAGAGCAGCACGTAGTCGATCTTGTCCTTTTCGTTCCCGCTGCCGAAAGTCCCTTTGCGGGAACCGAAGTCGAAGCTCGGATGGGTGCTGATGTCCCGCAGGTCGGTATCGTTGAGCAACGGCTCCAGGGCTGTGCTGGATGGGTCGTCGTTGAGGTCGCCGACCACCGCGACCAGGCTCGCATCCCTCGGCGATCAACCCGCGGTAGATCTCCGCCACCCGGGTGGCCTGCCGACGACGCCGGCCTGCACCCAGTCGGATCGCCGGGCGTGCTGTAGCCCTTGGACTTGAAGTGGTTGACCAGGACGACCAGCTCCGCGCCCTGCGGGGTGCCGAAGTGGTACTCGGCGCAGTCCCGGCTGAACACGACTCCGTCCGCGTCGGTGTCGAAGACGTGGGTGCGGATCTGCCGCAGCGGGTAGTTGGGCCTTGCCAGTATTCCGACGTCGATTCCCCGGTCGTCATTTCCGTCGACCAGCATGACCTGTTCGTAGGGAATCCCGTCGACCTTGCGCAACAATGCCTCGGAAAACAACCTGAGAGTCGGCCGGTTGTCGGCCTCCACGACCCCCATGATGTCGGCGCCGACGTCCCGGATGACCATCGCGGTGTGCTGCATCGCCCATTCGTCGACCGGCTCGGTCTTGAATTCGATCCACCCGATCCAATCACCGCGTCCGTCCGCGACCACCTCGACCGGGCCGCTGCGAGGTCGGCGCAGCAGCTGCCCGCGGATTTTTCGGAGCCGGACGAACTCGCTGTCGTCAGCCCGCTCCAGTCCCAGAATTGTCAGCAGCTCAAGGATTCTCGCCTTGATGGCGGGTGTGTAGACCGGCTCCTCGAAGAGCGGTGTCAATTCCGCCTGAGCCCGCAGCACGACCTTGCCGGCCGCTTGATTCTCCTGGCCGAGAGCCTTGGCCCTGGCGAACAGGTTCTCCACATTGAACGACGCGATTCGCAGCACCCGACTCCCCCTTCGGTGTGACTGGCGCACTGTCATTTCGACAACCGTGCCCAATAGGACAACCGTGACACACGGGCGACGAATCGCACCATGCATTTGCCGCCGTACCGCGTCACACCCTCATTCGTCCGGCGATCCGAGCAGCGCGAGAAATGCCCGGGCACTGGGGGCGGAGGGTGCCGGGAATCGGTGGACGACGCCGACGATCTCGGGGCGAGCCAAGCGGCGGTGCAGTTGACCCTCACGGCCGACGTGATCGGCATCGTCATCGGTCAGTTGATCCTGGGTCCGATGTCGGATGCCTGGGGCCGGCGGCGGCTGCTGATCTCCTCGACCTTGGTCTGCGCGGTCGCCTCGGAGCTCTGCGCCCTGGCCCCGTCAGTCACGCTGTTGATCATCTGGCGGTTCGTCCAGGGCGGCGGCGGGCGCCCGTTGCACGCCCAGCACTGTGGCATTGGCGCAGACGAGGCCGCGGGTTGCGGCGATCGCCCGCGCCAGCACGATCCCGCCGCCACCGGACCACCGGCGACCACCAACGCCATGGGTGACGCAGAGCACTCACAACCGAGAGCCAACAGCGTGGTGCGATCGCCGCCCTGCTTGCTACCGCCCTGTTGACCACTCGTCGCTCCGTGTGACCGCGGTCACCCAATTCGATTTAGCTCGTTAACCAATTGTTCAGCTAATCTGCAAATACACGCAGCCTTCGGCACGATGACAGACGGGGATCGTCATGGCCATTCTGAGCGGATCCACCGGGCCGGTCGCGCCGGGCAGCACCTTCTCGGTCGCCCAAGCCGAGGACCGGATGCGGCAGCTGCCCTCCCATGGCTGGACCAGCGGCTGGACGGGTCGCCGCGACCGCGCGATGCTGGTACTCACCGCGATGGCTGCGCTCGACGATGTGACGATCGCCGGCCTGACGGTCGGCGACATCACCGTTGCGGACGGCGTCGCGACGATCCGGACAGCAAGTGGCACAAAGGTTTTGGGCAGCAACGATGACGACCTGATCTGCGCGCCGTGTGCCCTGGCCCGCTGGTTGCGGGCGCTGGACATGACCGTGCTCTACCCGTCCGGTCGAGTGCTGGCGGCGGTGATCGCCCGCTCGGCCCCACTGACCGCAGATTCGCCGCACCTGTGCCAGGGCACGCTGACCCTGACGTCCGAGGCACGGAGCCTTCCCGTGCTCCCGCCGAGCGACATCGCCGAACAGCATCGCCCGATTCGCACTCCGGCGAGGGGTATTCCCACGCAGCGGGCGAATTCGGCCGAATTGGTCAGCAGCTAGCCCGATATCGGCCAGCGCGCAACACCTTCCACCCGTTCGTGCGAGGGATTCCGCTCGTCGGAAGGGTGTGACCACCGTCACACTCTGACTGTTAGCCGGTTAGCAAGGCCGAAAGCTAACCTGCTAAGAAGACAAGGTGAACGGTCCCTCACCGGAGCGTGTCCCTTCGGGTGAGGTCACCGCACAATGGTGGTGTCCCCAGCCGTCATCCCAGTGCCACCCGCCGCGCCCACTTCCCGGACGCATCCACTGCCCAGTGGTTCACCACTGGAGAACCTGCGGAGGTCCCCCACCATGACTTCAACCGTGATCGTTGCCGGTGCGCGGACACCCATGGGTCGGTTCAACGGTGCGCTGGCCTCGGTCAGCGCCACGGACCTCGGCGGCGTCGCGATCAAGGGCGCGCTGGCGAAGGCCGGCATCTCCCCGGAAGACGTCGACTACGTGATCATGGGCCAGGTGCTCCAGGCCGGAGTCGGCCAGATTCCGGCCCGTCAGGCTGCGGTCGCCGGCGGGATCGCGATGGACGTCCCGGCGGTCACCATCAACAAGGTGTGTCTGTCCGGTCTGGACGCCATCGCCCTGGCCGACCAACTCATCCGGGCCGGAGAGTTCGACGTCGTGGTGGCCGGCGGCATGGAGTCGATGACCCGCGCACCGCACCTGCTGCCCGGATCGCGGGCCGGCTTCAAGTACGGCGACACCACCCTGGTCGATCACCTGTCGCACGACGGCCTGCACGACGTCTTCACCGACGTGCCGATGGGCCAGCTGACCGAGACCACCAACGACCTCGATCCGATCTCCCGGCTCGATCAGGACACTTTCGCCGCCCGCTCGCACCAGTTGGCCGCCGCGGCCACCGCAGCCGGGATCTTCAAGGCGGAGATCGAGCCGGTTGTCGTGCCGGGCCGTCGCGGAGACGTCGTCGTCGACACCGATGAGGGCATCCGGGCCGACACCACCGTCGAATCGCTGGGCAAGTTGCGGCCCGCCTTCCGCAAGGACGGCACCATCACCGCCGGCACCTCGTCGCAGATCTCCGACGGCGCAGCAGCTGTCGTGGTGATGTCCAAAGACGAGGCCGAACGTCGCGGGCTGGACTGGATCGCCGAGATCACCGCGCACGGCATGGTTGCCGGGCCGGATTCCACCCTGCAGGACAAGCCGGCGCGCGCCATCCGGGCGGCCTGTGCCAAGGCCGGCATCGAGCCCACCGACCTCGACCTGGTCGAGATCAACGAGGCGTTTGCCGCGGTCGGCATCGCGTCGACCAGATCGCTCGGCATCGACGAGGACATCGTCAACGTCAACGGCGGCGCGATCGCACTGGGACACCCGATCGGCATGTCCGGCGCCCGCATCGTCCTGCACCTCGCGCTGGAACTGCAGCGTCGCGGCGGCGGCACCGGGGTCGCCACCCTCTGCGGCGGTGGCGGACAGGGTGACGCCCTGCTGATCACGGTGCCCGCAGGTCGCTGATCGGCCACAGACTCGGCGGTGCCGGTGGGAACACCCGCCGGCACCGCTGGCTTGCACAGCACCTGCTCGAGCGACGCAAGAGCGGCGGGGACGTGATCGTCCCCGCCGCTTCTAGGTGCGAAATGCCTACTGGGTCAAGCGGTCTCGCAGGGCGTTCAGGTCGACGCCGCCGCTGAATGCGGCGGCTGACGACTTCGCGGCGAACGCATTCGCCGCGCCGTTCACGGTCGAGGTGTCGAACGCGAAGGTGATGACGGCAGCGGCCAATGCATCGGAATTGACATCGAGGGCGGTCCGGTTGACGTTGCCCGTCAGCCGGTTCCGGTACGAATCGTCGAGCGCGTCGTAGAGCGCCTCGTCCGCGTTGTCACCGGTGAGGTTGTCGCAGGGCTGGTGATAGCACGGGTCGTACGCCACATCCGGCAGTCCGCCGTACAGGGCCGCCTCGTCGGCGGTCTTGATTTCCTCGGCCCCGGTGAACAACCCGCCGGCCGGGATGCCGACCGCGATGAACGGGCCGTAATCCGAGCGGCCGGAGAAGTCGGTGTCCTGGTACGGGAGCCCCTGCGAGTCGTAGAACTGTTGGAAGACGTCCTCGATGGCCGCCGAGCCCTCCGGGATGAACCCGGCGGGCGCCGTTCCGCTGGAGTTGTCGCCGTCGTAGACGCCGTAGAAGTAGTTCGGCGACCCGATCATGTCGAAGTTCAGATACAGCGCGATGTCACCCGCCTGCTCCTCGGACAGGTTGCCCACGTAGTACTCCGAGCCGAGCAGTCCCTCCTCCTCGGCGCCCCACCAGGCGAACCGCACGGTGTTGGTCGGCTTGACCCGCTGCATCTGGATCGCGGTTTCCAGCAAAGCTGCACTGCCCGTGCCGTTGTCGTTGATGCCCGGGCCCTCCTGCACGCTGTCCAGGTGGGCGCCTGCCATCACGACGTTGCTGTCGTCACCGGTGCCGGTTTCGGCCAGCACGTTGTAGGCCGTGCGCTCCTCCGCGAAGTAGTCGACCGTCACGGTGATCGTTGCACCGGGCGTGGATGCCAGGTCGACGCCGACCGGCGAAGCCACGAAAATCGCCGGGATGGCCAGGCCCGTTGCGTCGCCGATCATTCCGACCAGGCCAGGCCGGCCGTCGTTGGTCACGATGACCGCTGATGCGCCGGCTGCCTGCGCGTTCAGCGCCTTGATCGCGAAACCGCACGTTCCGCGCTGCACCAGCGCGACACCGCCCGCGGGGAATCCGGCGAAGTCCGCCGGCTCGCAACCGCTGGTGCTGGACCCGTCCGCGGGGAACGGCTGGACCAGGTCGACCGGAACCAGCGTGCCGGTGGCGGTGCCTTCGGGACTGCCGGAGTCGAAGTTGTTCCGCAGGAAGTCCTGTCCGTCCACCCAGGTGGTGGCGGGGTTCGCCCGGCTGAGCGCGCTGTTCTCTTCGGCGTAGGTGAAGGGGAACTCCTGCACCTGTGGGGTGTAGCCGGCGTGTTCGAGCTGGTCGACGACGTAGTCGACCGACGCCGCGAAACCCGGCCGCCCGGCGGCCCTGTCGCCGTTGTCGTCGGAAATGTGCTGGAGTTTCTTCAGGTGATTCATCACCTGGCTGATCTTCACGGCCTTGGTGAGCTTCGTGACGGTATCAGCGACGGGCACGGCGGAGGCCGGTGGTGCCAGACCGACCGTTGCCACCAGGACAGAGGCGGCGATGGCCACACCCATCCTGCGAGTCCTGAACGACATGGTTCTCCTCTCGGACACCGGCGACCTCGTTGTCGCCGACCAATGGACCGTAACGGCAGCTAACGACAATGGGTAGAGGCACAAGCCGATCGCCCAATAGTCGCAGCGAGAGCTGTTCTCCGACAGGGGGATCGACGCCGAGGAACGGCGCGTCGGAAATTCGGTTGCCTTCGGCTGTCGTCTGCTGCCACCCTGATCGAGGCCGCGACCGCCGGCCCGCACCATCGACTGACGCAGGGAGGGGATCGAGATGACCACCGTCTTTGTGCTGTGCACCCCGCAGCCCACCACCCCCCTGCACCCACGGTCACGCTGACCGTTCGCTGACTCGCCGTCCGCGCTCGGGTGCACTTCCCTTCAGGAGCCCCCGAAGTGCCTCGCTTCCGCATCCAGCAATCCCTCGACGATTCCTACGATTCGTATGACGACATCCACGATTCCTTCGACGACGACAAACCCGCCGGTCGTCGCCGCACCCCTCGCACCGATGACGGACCCCGGCTGGTACTGGAAGGCAAGTCCGGTCGTAACCTGATCGAGGTCGACACGGTCGACGACTCGCCGGCCGACATCGACTTCGTTGCAGACGATGTCGATCTCGGTGACCGGTACCGGGACGCACCGTTCTCCAGCTACGACGTCGCCGGGCATGGTCCCGACCCGGTCCCCGACTGGGTGGTGACCGCGCTGTCGGCCCGGGACACCAGACTCGGCACGATCAAGTCCGGCAAGGAGGCCGACGTCGGCCTGCTCGACCGGTCGCTGCCCGGCGGACCCGGCTGCCTGCTGGCGGTCAAGACGTTCCGCAGCGCCGACCACCGGATGTTCCACCGGGACGCCGGCTACCTGGAGGGTCGGCGGATCCGGCGTTCCCGGGAGACCCGCGCCATGGCCAACCGGACCGCGTTCGGCCGCGAACTGATGTCCGGGCAATGGGCGACCGCGGAATTCGCTGCGCTCTCTGCGATGTGGAAGGCGGGCGCCCGGGTCCCCTATCCGGTGCAGATCATCGGTTCGGAACTGATGATGGAGTTCATCGGCGACCCGGACGGAACCGCCGCCCCCCGACTGGGCGCCTTCGATGCCGACACACCGGTCTTCACCGACCTGTACCACGATCTGGTGTCCTCTCTCGAGGTACTGGCCGAATCGGGGCTGACCCACGGCGACCTGTCCGCCTACAACGTGCTGGTCGATGAGAGCGGTTGTGTGGTCATTGATCTCCCGCAGGTCGTGGACCTGGTGGCGAACCCGCAGGGCGTGGACTTCCTGCGTCGCGACTGCCGGAACATCGCCGAGTTCTTCCACCGGAAAGGCGTGCTGGCGGCCAACGGCGACAACCTGGCACTGCATCTGGAGGGACTCGCGCGGCCGTGACCAGGCGGCACCGGCTGCCGGCCGGTGCCGCCTGCGGCGTAGCGTCGGGTGCGCCGAGTTGCCGACCCGAAAGGAACATCGTGAGTCTGGAACGTCCCGTCGCCCCCGATCCCTACGCCCTGTTGCCGACGGTGGGATCGTTCACCGTGACCAGTCCCGACGTCGCGGATGGCGAACCGGTCGACCTGGCCCACGTGTACGGCCCGGACGCGCCGGGTGGCCAGAACCAGTCACCGGCGCTGTCCTGGTCCGGGTTCCCGGAGCAGACCCGCTCGTTCGCGGTGAGCTGTTTCGATCCGGATGCCCCCACCCCGTCCGGCTTCTGGCACTGGACGGTGGTGGACATCCCCGCCGACGTCACCGAGCTCGCCAGGGGCGCCGGCAACACCGCACCGGATCTGCCGGGCGGCGCCTTCCAGGTCCCGAACGACTTCGGCACCGTCGGGTACGACGGCCCGGCGCCGCCGGAGGGTGACCAGGTGCATCGCTACTTCTTTGTGGTGCACGCCGTCGACGTCCCGACCCTGGGGGTCGACGCCGGTTCAAGCGCTACCGTCGTGTCGTTCAACCTGGCGTTCCACACCCTGGCCCGGGCCATCCTGGTCCCCGAGTTCTCGTACTGAGCGAGTGCCTCCGGGTCGGCGCCGATCACCTCCCGAACTGCCGGGTTAGCCTTGCGCACATGCACTTCGACCTGGTTGTCGTCGGTACGGGCTCGGGCAACACGATCATGGGCCGGGAGTACCAGGACCTGAACATCGCCATCGTGGAGGCGGGCCGGTTCGGCGGGACCTGTCTGAACGTCGGCTGCATCCCGACGAAGATGTACGTCTATCCGGCCGACGTCGCCGACAACGCCCGACGCGCCGGTCCGCTCGGTGTGCACGCGACCATCGACTCGATCGACTGGCCCGGCATGCGGGACCGCATCTTCCGCCGGGTGGACGAGATCTCGGACAGCGGCCAGGAGTACCGCGAGGGCCCGAAATGGCCGAACATCACGGTCTTCTCGGGTCGCGGCCGGTTCACCGGGCACAAGCAGATGGCGGTTGCCCTCAAGGACGGCGGAACCGCTGAATTCACCGCCGACCGATTCGTGCTGGCCTCCGGCGGCCGCCCAGTGATCCCGGACATCCCCGGGCTGGACGAGGAACTCATCGGCCGCGGGGCGGTGCACACGTCCGACACCGTCATGCGGATCGACGACCTGCCGGAACGGCTGATCGTGGTCGGCGGCGGGTACATCGCCGCCGAGTTCGCCCACGTCTTCGACTCGTTCGGCACCAGGGTGACCCAACTCGTCCGCGGCTCCCGGCTGCTCCGCCACCATGACGCCGACATCTCCGACACCTTCACCGCGCACGTGCAGCGGCGCTACGACCTGCGGCGGGACACCGACGTCTGTGGGGTGAAACCGGCCACCTCGACCGGCGACGGGGTCAGCGTGGTCGTCGAGGGTCCTTACGGCGAGAGCACCATCGAGGCCGATCTGCTGCTGCTCGCCACCGGGCGCCGGCCCAACTCCGATCTGCTGAACCTCTCCGCGACCGGAGTGACCACCGACGCCCGGCACCTGGTGATCGTCGACGAGTACCAGGAGACGGTGGTGCCGGGAATATATGCACTGGGCGACATCAGTTCCCCTTACGCCCTCAAGCACGTCGCCAATCACGAGGCCCGGATCGTCCGGCACAACCTCATGCACCCGGACGACCGGTGGACGACCGATCACCGGTTCGTTCCGGCCGCGGTGTTCACCGAGCCACAGGTCGCCTCGGTGGGGCTGACCGAGGAGCAGGCCCGGCACCGCGGGATCGAGTTCGTCGTCGGCCGCCGGGATTACGGCGGAACCGCGGCCGGCTGGGCCCGCGAGGACACGGTCGGGTTCGTCAAGGTGTTGGCCGATCCGGCGACCGGCCTGTTGCTGGGCGCGCACGTCATCGGGCCGGAGGCGGCCACCGTGATCCAGCCGCTGATCCAGGCGATGTCGTTCGGGCAGCGGGCACATGACGTGGCGCGCGGGCAGTACTGGATCCATCCGGCGCTGCCCGAGGTGGTGGAGAACGCCCTGCTGGCGCTACCGAAGCCGACGGGGCCCTGACCGACGCGAAGTTGTTCCGGACATGCAGAACGCCTCCCCTGGTGGGGAGGCGTTCTGTTAGTTGCTATGTGATCTTTTGCTGGTGTTGATGGTCAGTCGTTCCAGGACAGGTCGTTGCCCATGTAGCAGAAGTCGGACGCCTCGTGGTCGGCGTAGCTGTAGTACTGCTCGTAGGTGTTGATGTACTCGCCGGAGTAGTCGTAATCGAAACCGTTCCACTGGGCGTAGGAGACGTAGACCATGTAGTAGCCGGGCTCGAAGGTCAGGTCGGCAACGTTGAAGGTGGCGTAGTAGTCGGCCTCGACCCAGACGTCATCGGTGACCCACTCCTCGATGGTGGTGTCATAGACCCAGATCTGGGCGTAGCTGCCGTCGACCTCGTCGGAGTTGACGGTGAAGAACAGCGAGTCGCCGCCGCACTCGACCGTGGTGCCGAAAACCGAATCCCCGGCGATGGTGTCGGCATGCGCGGTGCTCGCGGAGGCGCCTGCGACGCCGAGTCCCAGCAGCATCGCGAAGGCGATGGCGAGCACTGCGGCGATGCGCTTCAGCAGCGAGGTGCGGGTGCTGGTGCCGGACTGGGCGGTGGTGGTGTTCATGGTGTTCCTCCAGGTCTTGGGGCTTTGTCTGTGAGCCGGTGTGGCTGCTGGAACAAAGATGCGCCCCGGCCCTGAAAGGCCACTGCAATCGCGCTTAAACCTGGAAAATCGCCGTTGTCAGGGGCGTTTGTGCTGGTCAGGCATCCATCTCGAAGATCAGGTCGGTGCCGCCGATGCGGATCACGTCACCACTGCGCAGGAAATGGCTGTCCAACACCCGCTGCTCGCCGACCAGCGTGCCGTTGGTCGAGCGCAGATCGTTCACCGCGAACCCGCCGCCCATCTCGACCACCACGGCGTGATAACGACTCACCTTCACGCCCTCGACCACCAGGTCGTTGTCCTCCATCCGGCCGATCCGCAGACCGCGCCCGGGAATCGGCACCGACTGTCCGGTCGGCAGCACCAGCCGCGCGGTACTGAGCACGACCGCGGTCTCGCTGACCGTTCGCTGCATGGCCGGCGACGGGGGCGGTGGGGCAACACCCAGCGATTCCTGCCGCAGGATCTTCTGCTCCAGCGCTCGCAGCGGCGGACTCGGGTCGATGCCGAGTTCGTCGCCGAGCAACTGCCGGATCCGCCGACTGGCCTCCAGGGCGTCCGCCTGCCGGCCCAACCGGTAGAGGGCGGTGATCAGCTGGATCCAGAACGGCTCCCGTAGTGGGTGCTGGCCGGTGAGCGTTGTGAGCTCGCCGATGACGGCAGAATCCATGCCGCAGGCCAGATCTGCTTCGATCCGGGATTGCAGCGCGACCAGCCGTTCCTCCTCGACGGCGGCGGCGAAATCGTCGGCGAACCGCAGACCGCGCAGATCGGCCAACGCCGGTCCGGACCACTCGGCCAGCGCGGCGCGGTAGCGGGCCGATGCCTCGGCGAACCGCTCGGCCCGCAGCAGCTCGTTGCCGGCAGCCATCCAGCGGGTGAACCGTCCGAGATCCAGGCAGGCATCGTCGGCGGACAGCTTGTAGCCGGGCGCCTGGGTAGTGATCACGGCCTGGCCGTCGGCACCCGCCGTCCGTAGCGAGCGACGCAGCGTCGACATGTAAACCTGCAGGATGCCGAGGTAGGACGCCGGGCTGTCGCCGTCCCAGATCGCGTCCGCAATCGAATCGGCGGACACCACCCGGTTGCGGTTGATCAACAGCACCGCCAGCAGACCCTTGGGTTTGCCGCCGGGCATCTGCCGGCTGGTCCCGTCCACCAGGATGTCCAGTGGCCCGAGGATGCGGAAATCGACCGTCGATCCCCCGCTGTCGCCGCTGTGCTGATCCGCGTGGCCGCCGTTGCCGCCGCCCAGTGGTCGCGCCGCCATCATCGGCGCAGCGTATCGGGCATCACTTCAACGCCGGGCGTTCAGGGCAGCGTGAGGATCTCGGCCCCGGTGTCGGTGACCACCAGGGTGTGCTCGAACTGCGCGGTCCACGACTTGTCCTTGGTGGTGACCGTCCAGTTGTCGTCCCACAGATCCCAGGTGATCCCGCCGAGCGTGATCATCGGCTCGATGGTGAAGGTCATGCCCTTCTCGATGACGGTGCTCACGCTGGGCTCGTCGTAGTGCAGGATCACCAGGCCGGAGTGGAAGGTGCGTCCGATGCCGTGCCCGGTGTAGTCGCGAACCACGCCGTATCCGAAACGCTTGGCATACGACTCGATCACCCGGCCGATGACGTTGAGCTGCCGGCCGGGCGCAACCGCCTTGATCGCGCGGCGCAGCGCCTCCTCGGTCCGCTCGACCAGCAGTCGGTTCTCCTCGGAGACGTTGCCCGCCAGGTAGGTCGCGTTGGTGTCGCCGTGCACCCCGTCGAGATAGGCGGTGACGTCGATGTTGACGATGTCGCCGTCCTCGATCACCGTCGAATCCGGGATGCCGTGGCAGATCACCTCGTTCAACGACGTGCAGCACGACTTCGGAAAGTGCTTGTAGCCCAACGTCGACGGGTATGCGCCGTGATCGCAGATGTACTCGTGCACGACCCGGTCGATCTCGTCGGTGGTGACGCCGGGGGCGATCGCCTCTCCGCCGGCCGCCATCGCCCTGGCCGCGATCCGGCTGGCCACCCGCATCTTCTCGATGATCTCGGCCGGCTGCACCCACGGGTCGGTGCTCTTGGCGGGCTTGTCCCGGCCGACGTACTCGGGGCGGGGAATCGAGCCGGGCACGGCACGGATCGGCGTCTGGGTACCCGGTTTCAGGATGGTGCGCAACATGCCTTCGAGCCTACGACGCCGGTGGCGCACCCCGGGCATCGAGCATGCGGTCGGGTGACGGTGCCGGGAGACCAGCCCACCGAGATCTCGCTGGAGCGGTCGGATCCGTGCGGTGGTGGAGCGTGACCGGGCGCGTACGACGGCGTCAGCGGGCGCTGAGGAACTTCTCGACCACCTGGTTGGTGTACACCGAGTCCTCGCCGCCGACGATCAGTGCGGCGAACGCCAGGTCGTCGACGTACCCGACCGTCCACGCATGAGCGTGGACTGCACCGTCGTCGCCGGTGAACTCGGCCGTACCGGTCTTGGCGTGCACGTCCCCGAACTGCTCCAGGCCCTGCCCGGTGCCCTCGTCGACAACCGCCTTCATGTAGGTCTGGATCCCCTGCTGCACCTGCGTCGAGCGGGCGGGCGCCGGCTTGTCCACGGTGGTCGCGCTGCCCCGGATCAGCACCGGCATCGGCATCGTGCCGTGCTGCGCGGTGGCCGCCATCAACGCCGCCGAGAACGGCGTGATCAACACCTGTCCCTGGCCGAACCCGTTCTCCGCCCGCTGCACCTGCGAAGGGGCATCGGGGACGGAACCGGTCAGGGTGGTGGCGCCCTCCATCACGAAGTCCAACCCGATGCCGTAGTCGGTCGCAGCGGCGGGCAGCGCATCGGCGGGCATCGTGGTGGCCAGATTGGCGAAAGTGGTGTTGCACGACTTGGCGAAAGCCAGCGTGGAGTCCACGGTGCCCAGGGCGAACTCGTGCGAATTACGGATCGCCCGGCCCTCGATCTCGAAGACGCCAGGGCAATCCACCGGCTGTCCTGGGGCGATCAGCCCGCGCTCCAGCCCGGCGGTCGCGGTGACCACCTTGAACGTCGAGCCGGGCGGGTACTGCCCGGTCAACGCCGGTGAACCCTGGGCGTTCGCCGCGGCATTCTGCGCCACCGCCAGGATCTCGCCGGTCGACGGCTGCATCACCACCAGTACGGCCGGCTGCGTCACGGCGCCGAGCGCCTCCTCGGCGATTTGCTGGGTGTGGGTGTCCAGGGTCAGCGTGACCCGCTGCCCGGGTACCGCCGGATGGTCGGCCAGGGTCTCCAACGTCCCACCGGTGGTGTCGACGATGATCACCTTCCAGCCGTCGGTCCCGGCCATCTTCTCGGTGGCGACCGGGGTCACCTGGGCCAATACGGCCCGGGCGAAGTCCCTGGTCGGCGGCAGGTTGCGCTCCTCGGACGGGAAGCTCATCCCGGCGACGCCATCCAGTTGCGCCTTCACCTTCAGGTAGTCGGCTTCCCGCAGATTGATCACCGTGTAGCCGATGGTGGCCGGATCGACCGGCGCCGCAGACTGCGCGGAGGATGTCGTCGGCGCCGCGGACGCGTCCGCGCTCGCGGAGTCCGACGGCGGAACGGTTGCGGCCGCCACGGCGGCGTTCGCGCCGGCGACGATGCTGTCTGCGGTCACCGACGCGTCGAGCGGGGAGAGGATCGGCGCCAGCTGCGCTGCGGTTGCCGCCAGGTCGGGCACCTGCGCCGGCAGCAGCACGATCGAGTACACCCGGACCGGTTCGACGATCTGGTTGTTGTTCCGGTCCACCATCACCCCCTCCTGCGCGTCGCTGGTCCGGGTCGCAAGGGTCTGCCGCTCACCGAGCTTCGGGTGGATCACGGTCGGCGACCAGTCGAGGGTCCAGTCGCCGCCGGACGATGCCCGATGCCAGGTCCAGGTGGCCGGGTAGGACCATTCCCCGGCATCCGGCAGTTCCCAGGAGAAGGTCGCCGTCGTGGTCGCCGAATTTCCCGACGTGACCACGTTGCCGGCGGTGATGGTCAACGAGTCGGGATCCAGGTTGGTGGTGACCTCGCTCATCATCAATGCGGCGGCCGCCGGATCGGACGTCAGGTCCGCCGCCTCATCGGGGTTGAGCTGTTGCCAGGACGAGATGAACGACGCGATCTGCTGATCCGGACTCGCGGCCGGATCAGGTGGTGGGTCACTGCTGCACGCCGTGACGAGCGCGAGCAGGAGCACCAGCGCGATCACCGGCCCCGGGCGCCGTCGACGCCGGCCGCTGGCGCGCGACTGTTCGACGAACCGGGAAACCATGTCGTCCAGTATCCCCAGCCGACCGACAGTCCCCTGCCAGGACATTCGGATCCGGCCCGATCCGCAGCCGAAACGCACCCGATTCGCACTGAATTCGGTCACGTCCCCCCCGCGGGCGCGGTCGGCGTCGATGCCCGTCGAACTTCGCAAGAGGAACGATCTTGACAGCATCGCCGACCATGGCATTCGATCATGGAAATCGTCGTAGGCCGGGGGTGCTCGCATCCGATCGGCGGTCGGTTTCCAGCAGTGTCGGTGGGCACTGCGACAGTGCACCGAGCACACAGATCATCATTCAGGGGGATGGCATGACCAACGCCGCCGCACCGGGCCCGATTGCCCGGACGACCGCGAAGTCGAAGAACCTGGCGCTGGCGGCGATGCTGTTCGCCGTCTCGATGACGTTCATCGACCAGACGATCGTCGCGATCGCCAGTCCGAACATCCAGTCCGAGCTCGACCTGAGCCGCAGCGGTGTGCAGTGGGTGATCAACGGCTACATCCTGGCGTTGGCCGCCGGTTTCGCATTGGGTGGCCGGCTCGCGGACGTCCTCGGTTCCAAACGGGTGGTACTGATCGGCATCATCGGGTTCGCCGGCTCTTCGGCACTGTGCGGCTTCACCCCGAAGGGTTCTTTCGCGGAAGTCTGGATCATCTTCTTCCGGATCATCCAGGGGCTCTCGGCGGCTTTGATGATCCCGGCCGCGCTTGCCGTGGTGGTCTCGGCGTTTCCGCTCCGGGAACGTGGCCGCGCGCTGGCCATCTTCTTCGGGGTCAGCGGCGGTCTCACCGCCATCGGCCCGATCGCCGGCGGCTACCTGACCCAGTGGACCTGGCGGGCGATCTTCTGGATCAACATCCCGGTCGCAATCCTGGCGATCGTTCTGACGCTGGCCGCCGGCATCCACTCGGCGCCCCGCAAGGAGAAGATCGACTGGCCCGGCGCCGCCCTGGTGGCCGCCGGTATGGCGCTGAGCGTGCTGGGCTTCGAGCAGGCCTCGAGTTGGGGCTGGGCCGATATCAAGACCTGGGGTTGCATCATCGGCGGGCTGGTCATCCTGGTGGTGTTCGTCCTGTTCGAACTGCGGGTACCGGTCCCGCTGATCAAGATCAAGATCTTCAAGGATCGGGCGTTCTTCATCGACAATGCGGTGCTGTTCCTGTCGATGGTGGCCTTTGTCCCGGTCTTCTTCTTCGCCAGCGTCTACTCCCAGGTCTCCCTGGGCTACGACGCCGACAACGCCGGCCTGTACCTGCTGGTCTTCTTCGCCGGCTTCGCGCCCGCCGCGCAGGTCGGCGGCCGCATCCTGGACAAGAGCGGCGCCAAACCGGCCATCATCGCGGGCAGTGCGCTCGCCGCCGTCGGGTTCGGGCTGTGGGCCTGGAAACTCACCGACCTGAGCCTCGGTTCACAATGGTGGGCCATCGTGCTGTCCGGCGCCGGCATCGGTCTGCTGCTGGGACCGGCCAGCACCGACGCCACCAACCGGTCGATCAACGCCTCCTACGGCGAGGTCACCGGCATCACCCAGACCGTCCGGAACTACGGATCGGCGCTCGGCCTGGCCGTCCTGGGCACCGTACTGAGCAACGTCTTCGCCAACCGGCTGACCGACTCCTTCGCCGGCTTCGGCATCCCCGCCGAACAGGCCAGCGCCCTGGCGTCCGCGGCGGCCAGCGGCTCGGGCGGCACATCGGAGGGGTCCGCGCAGCTCTCCACCCTACCGACCCAGGTGCAGGAACAGGTCAGCGCCGCCGTCGCGAACGACTTCGCCATTGCCACTCAGGCGGTGCTGATCGGCATGGCCATCGCCCTGGCGGTGTCGCTCGTGGTCTCGCTGCTGCATCCCGGCGGGCGGGTCACCGAAGAGAAGGTGGAGGTCGACGGGACGGCCCCGGCACCGGATCCAACGGAACCGACGACGGCGGGAAAGTAGCGAGCGGACCGGTCAGAGCCAGGTGTGCACGCGGACGGTTGTTCCGGCGGCACCCGATCGGACCTGAACCAGGTCGCAGAGGTCGTTCGCCCGCCGGAGCACCATCCCGCGGGCGTTCTCCTGCCCGTCAGGCCGCCGGCCGATCAGCGGATCCTGCACGTGCGCCGCGTCATGGATCTGGCAGATCAGCGCGGAACCCTCCTGCCAGAGCTGCAGAACCTCGCTGCGGCCCGGACGGTGCACGGTGTCCTGGGTGATGTCGCGCATCGCCGAGGCGAGCCGGCGGGCCTTGGCGACGCTCAGCCCGGAGCCCTCCGCCCAGCGCCGCACCCAGTCCGCAACCTGCGGGCCGTCGTTGCCGGACACCACCAGATTGCGCACCGGACCGACAGGCACCGACAGCTCGCGACCGAACATCGCACCGACGTGGTAAGCCCCGCCGTAGACCGTGCTGCCGCGATAGACATCGGCGTCGAGGAACGCCGGATGGCTGCGATGGGCCTCCTCCACGACATCGTCCGGAAGCGCATCGGCGTCGTACGGGCAGAGCAACCAGAGCGGGGTGTCCGGGGTGATCGCCAGATTGAGCAATGCCTCGTGGAACTGGCTCTCCTCGATCTCGGACCGACGTCGCCCGGCCCAGATCGGCTCGCCGACTCCGCGCAGCGGACCGGAGCTGGATTGAACGAAGTCGCACCAGGCGGGAATGATCCTGGCCGGATTCCTGCCGAGGATCGCCATGTCGATGAACGACACCTTCGCGGCGGCGGTGCCCAGTGCCTCGCGCAACGCCGTCAACCGCGGTTCGATCACCGCCACCACCACCGGTTGACCGCGCTCGACGCCATCCCGGACGAACGGAACGACGGCATCGAGGAAACCCTGGGTTCCCCGGTAGATCAACGCCTCGTGCCGATAACCGCGGTGGGCCTTGGCCACCGGTACATCCATCGTCGCTGTCACGTCTCTGCCCCTCATACCCACCCACTGCGAAGTGCCCGCTTCTTGAGCTCGCCCGTGGGCCGTGATGACTGCGTGACCTCATTGCTGCCCTCGCGAGCAGCCATGTGTCACCACCACCGAGTTCCCCACGCTCGGTAGTGCATCCGCCACACTACCGCCTTCGACCGTCGGCAAATGGGGTTTGTGTCCGGTTTCCTTTCCAGCTGGTGGCACCCGAAGTGTGCCATGGCGGCAAGATCGGTCACGGCGCTGCACCGAGTCGATCATCCGGAGAAGGTGATGCAGCCGGCCACTCCTCGGGTCGATCATCGGAGGCATCCGATCGAGCCCACCCGCGTGCTCGCCGCCCGAACCGCACCACGAAAGAGCCGTCATGGGACTGTTCCACCGATCGCACGAAGAAGACTCGCCGAACGTGCAGCGGTATCAGATGCGCGAGAAACTGCTGGCCATCGGGGACGACTACTGGATCGAGAACGAATCCGGCGACAAGGTTTTCAAGGTGAACGGGAAGGCCGTGCGGTTCCGCCAGACCTTCATCCTGGAGGATCCGAACGGCGACGAACTCGCCAAGATCCAGGAACGCAAGCTCAGCGTCCGCGACAAAATGCACATCGAGTGCGGGCCGACCAGCGCCACCGTGCACAAGGCCATGCTGGGGATCCGCGATCGCTACACCATCGATCCGGACAACGGCGAGAACCTGCACGCGCACGGCAATTTCGTCCAGCACGAATACGAGATCGAGCGTGACGGCGAAACCGTTGCCACGATCTCCAAGAAGTGGTTCCGGGTCCGCGACTCCTACGGCGTCGAGATCGGTGCCGCGGAGAACCAGGCATTCCTGCTGGCAATCACGGTGTGTGTCGATGAAATGGCCCGCGGCTGAGCTTGCAACAGGGCCAACGGCGTTCTCGGCCCGGTGCACTGTTCACGGGCCTGCGAGCGTGCTTCCGCGACGGCGACACGCCGGGTCACGAAGCGCTTGCCGGGGTCGAACCAACGCTGACCCGACGCTTCAGTCGAGCTGATGCGACCACTGAACCCCAGCAGCGGGGCCGGGCTGGGCGTGTCGACGGATGACGGCGCCAGGAAGCCACGGCTGCCGCCGTGGACCCGACCTCCGCCGCTGGGACGGGGGACTGCGCGCGGTCAGAACAGCACGGAGGCGAAGGTGCCGACCTGGTGGAAGCCGATCCGGTCGTAGGTGCGCCGGGCAGCCCGGTTGTACTGGTTGACGTAGAGGCTCGGCACCCGGCGCATGTCGTGCTGGATCGCCCGCACCACCGACGCCATCGCCGGCGCCGCCAGCCCACGACCGCGCAACTGCGGGTGCACCCACACCCCCTGGATCAGCGCGACCGTGTTGGACAGCGAGCCGACCTCCGCCTTGAACATCACCGTCTCACCGTCGAACCGGGCGTACGCCCGCCGCGCTCCGATCAGTTCGGCGATCCGGGCGCGGTAGGCGCGGCCGTTGTCGCCCGCCCGGGGATCGACGCCGACCTCCTCGGTGAACATCGCGATTGCGGCCGGGAAGTACGACTCCAGCTCCTCGGAGCGGACCAGCCGCACCTCGGGGTCGACCGCCCCCAGCGGATCCCCGGGACACGCCATCAGCGGCTGGTCGGCGCGGACGTCGCGGGCCGGACCCCAACGCGGTTCGAGACGCTCCCACAGCGGCATCACCAGCTCGGCCGGGCCCAGGATGGTCGCGCACTTGCGCCCCCGGCGGGCCGCGACGTGGGCGAACGATCGCATGGCCGAGGAGTCGCCGGCCAGCGGCACCATCGAGGCGCCGGCGAACAACAATCCGTCCCGGCCGCCGCCGATACCCCAGAACTGGCCGCCCATCGCGCTTTCGTTCATCCCGACCTGCTCGAACCGCGCCGCCACCATGCAGGACGAGATCGGGTCGGCAGCGAGCACCCTGGACACCTGCGCGGCGTGGCCCGGTCCGAGAACGCGGGCGAAACTGGCGGTCAGCACGTCGGTTGCATCCAGCCGCCGACCCCGTCGGTCGGGCACACCGGCACGCTGGAACGCTCGCGCGGGACAGGACGGGCCATGACGTGGGCTGCCTTCACGAAGACTGATGCTGCGGACGACGGGTCGCCGGAATCACTGCGCACACAATGCCATGACGATCGCCGCCGCGACGTCGCACCCGGACGAGCGCGTCGAATCCACGCCCTCGCCCGGCGACACCCGGCACTCCGCGCGGTCAAACCCGCGTCGAGCGCCTCGAACCCGGCTCAGGACACCGCAACAGACGGTTCGCCGCTGACCGCGCCGGCGTCGCGCATCGCGTCCGCCAGCCGCATCGCTTCTTCGATCAGGGTCTCGACGATCTGCGACTCCGGAACGGTCTTGATGACCTCGCCCTTGACGAAGATCTGGCCCTTGCCGTTGCCGGACGCCACGCCGAGGTCGGCCTCGCGGGCCTCCCCCGGTCCGTTCACCACGCAGCCCATGACGGCGACCCGCAGCGGCACGTCCAGACCCTCGAGGCCGGCGGTCACCTGCTCGGCCAGTGTGTAGACGTCCACCTGTGCGCGACCGCAGGACGGGCAGGAGACGATCTCCAGGCCGCGTTCCCGCAGGTTCAGCGACTCCAGGATCTGCAGGCCGACCTTCACCTCTTCGACCGGCGGGGCGGAGAGGGACACCCGGATGGTGTCGCCGATGCCCTGCGACAACAGCGCCCCGAACGCCACTGCCGATTTGATGGTGCCCTGGAACGCCGGCCCGGCCTCGGTCACCCCGAGGTGCAGAGGGTAGTCACACTGCTGCGCGAGCAATTCGTACGCCCGCACCATGATCACCGGGTCGTTGTGCTTGACCGAGATCTTGATGTCGCGGAAGTCGTGCTCCTCGAACAGCGAGCACTCCCAGAGCGCGGACTCGACCAGCGCCTCCGGGGTGGCCTTGCCGTACTTCGCCAGCAACCGCTTGTCCAGCGAGCCGGCGTTCACGCCGATCCGGATCGGGGTCCCGGCGGCCGAGGCGGCGCGGGCGATCTCCCCCACCTTGTCGTCGAAGGCCTTGATGTTGCCCGGGTTCACCCGCACGGCCGCGCAACCCGCGTCGATCGCCGCGAACACGTACTTCGGCTGGAAATGGATGTCGGCGATCACCGGCAGCTGCGACTTCCTGGCGATCACCGCCAACGCCTCTGCGTCGTCGTTGGTCGGCACGGCCACCCTGACGATCTGGCAGCCGGACGCGGTCAACTCGGCGATCTGCTGCAGCGTTGCGTTGATGTCGGCGGTGACGGTCGTCGTCATCGACTGCACGGAGACCGGCGAGTCACTACCGACACCGACGCCGCCGACGTCGAGCTGGCGGGTCCGGCGGCGCGGCGCCAGCACCGGCACGACCCGGTCGGCGGGCATGCTCGGCAGACCGAGACCGATGGCGGCGGAGGTGGTCCCGGTGGGCGTGCTGACGGACATGTGTGACGGCTTTCTCGAAGGCAGGTGACGAACGGACCGGACGATCAGACGATCAGCCGAACAGCTTGACCGGGTTGACGATGTCGGCGATGAGGGTCAGCGCGGTCAGGCCCAGGAACAACAATGCCACCACGTACGCCACCGGCATCAGTTTGGCGACGTCGAACGGCCCCGGGTCCTTTTTGCCACGCAGTTTGGCCCAGCCGCTGCGCACCCATTCGATCATCGCGCCGAGGATGTGCCCCCCGTCCAACGGCAGCAGCGGCAGCATGTTCAACAGGAACAGGCTCATGTTGAACCCGGCGACCAGATTCAGGAAGAGCACCCACTTGTCGGTGGTGCTGGTGTTCTCCGATTCCAGGATCTCGCCGCCTATCCGGCCGGCGCCGACGATCCCGACCGGCGAATTCAGGTCACGTGGCGCGTCGCTGAAGATCGAGTTCCACAATGCCGGGATGCGCGCCGGGATGGCCACCACGGCCTTCGCGGCCGCGCCGATGAAATCGCCGGTCCGGCCGATCGCCGAACCGAGACTCTGCTGGACGTACGGAGCCGTCACCGAGATACCCAGGAAGCCCAGGGGTGCGACACCGATCTGGTTGCCCGCGTCGTCCAGGATGGGCCGCTGGTTCTCCACGATGACGACGGCCTTGGTGGTCTGCTGGCCGTCCCGCAGGTAGTCGATCTGCACCGTCTGGCCGGCCGAGCCGCGGATCAGGTCGGTGAGCTGATCCCAGCTGGTCACCGCGACGCCGTCGAAACCGACGATGGTGTCGCCGGGGAGGAGCCCGGCGATCGAGGCCGGAGTCGCCGGGTCGGTCGGCCCACATTCGGTCTGCTGCACCTGTCCGGCGGCGGCTGCGGGGATGACGCATTGGCTGACGGTGGCCACCGTCGTGCTCTGGGTCGGAATGCCGATCCCGACCATCAGCACACCGAAGATCCCGACCGCGAGGATCAGGTTCATCACCGGGCCGGCCATCATCACGACGATCCGCTTGGCCGGATGCAGCTGGTAGAACTGCCGGCCGTCGTCGGCCTCGGTGACCTGGGAACGATCACCGGCCCGGGTCTCGTCGACGATGTTGCGGACCATGCCGGCGGCGCCCATGGCGGTGGTGCTGATCTTCTGCTTGCCGTCGGCGCCGGGCGGGACCATGCCGATCATCCGGATGTACCCGCCGAGCGGGATCGCCTTCAACCCGTATTCGGTCTCACCGACCTGCTTGGACCAGACGGTCTTGCCGAAACCGATCATGTATTGGGTGGTGCGGACGTTGTAGAGCTTCGCGAACGACAGGTGCCCGAGCTCGTGCCAGGCGATGGAGAACAGCAGGGCGAGCAGGAACAGCACGATGCCGATCACGGTCCACATCTAGTTGCCCACCCCCACGCTGCCGTTTGCCGGATCCGCCGCGCCGATCGTCACCGTCGTTCGTGCCGACCGGATGATCTCGCGGGCCCGGGCTCTTGCCCAATGCTCCGTGGCCCAGACGTCGCGCACATCCCTCGGGTTGCTCCGCGCATGATCGGCCTCGTCCAGGATGCGGGACAGAATGTCCGAGATACCTGTGAATCGCAGGTGGCCGTGGCGGAAGGCGTCGACCGCCTCCTCATTCGCGGCGTTGAACGCGGCCGGCACGGTGCCGCCGGCCCGGCCCGCGGCGAACGCGAGGTCCAACGCGGGGAAGGCCGCTCGATCGACCGGTTCGAACGTCCAGTCGGTCGGCGCACCGAAATCGCAGGCGGCGGCCACCCGGTCCAGCCGGTGCGGCCAGCCGATGGCCAGTGCGATCGGCAGTTTCATGTCCGGCGGGCTGGCCTGGGCCAGCGTCGACCCGTCGACGAAGGTCACCATCGAGTGGATCACCGACTGCGGATGCACCACCACGTCGATCCGGTCGTAGTCGATGTCGAACAGCAGGTGCGCCTCGATCACCTCGAGTCCCTTGTTGACCAGAGTCGCCGAGTTGATGGTGACCACCGGCCCCATCGCCCAGGTGGGGTGGGCCAGCGCCTCGTCGGCGGTCACGTCGGCCATCTGGTCCGCGGTGCGGCCGCGGAACGGCCCGCCGGACGCGGTGACCACCAGCCGGGCGACCTCGCCCGCGGCGCCGCCACGCAGGCACTGGGCGAGCGCGCTGTGCTCGGAGTCGACCGGCACGATCTGCCCGGGCGCGGCCGCGCTCGTGACCAGGGAACCGCCGGCGACCAGCGACTCCTTGTTGGCCAACGCCAGGGTCCGGCCCGCCCGCAGCGCGGCGAGGGTGGGTTCCAGGCCGATCGAGCCGGTGATGCCGTTCAGCACGATGTCGGCCTCGACCGACTCGACGAGTTCGGTGGCGGCCCGGTCGCCGGTGATCACCCGGTTCGCGCTCAGTCGGCCGTCCGGATCCGCGGCGACGGCGACAACGGCAGCTGGGTGGGCGTTGCCCTGCGCGGCGAGCAACCCGGGGTTCGCTCCGCCGGCGGCCAGGCCGACCACCTCGAACTTGTCCGGGTGGGCCGCGATGACGTCGAGCGCCTGGGTCCCGATCGAGCCGGTGGAACCCAGCAGGATGATCCGTCGCCGACCCGGCCACGGGGCGGGTTCGGCGCCCGCGCCTCGACCGGGCGTGGCCGCGCTCTCGGTGGTCACAGCACCATCTTCCTCCCTCGACCGGAACCATCGGTCCATCGAGCGGATCAGGCGCACCAGTATTGCGATGTGGAACCTTCGCCACGGGGCGCCCGCCGGACGCACATACTGGCGTCATGGCCACCCGCAACACCCTGAGCACCCGGTGGGTGACGTTGATCATGGTGGCCGCGCTGGTCTGTTCGGTAGCGGTGGTGTGGGGTCTGATCCAGATCACCGGGGAGAGCCCTGCCTCCTCCTCGACCGCCCCGGCCAGTGAGTCAGCGAGCCAGTCGGCGGCCGATCCCGGTACTGACGTGTCGTCGTCGGACCGGACGACAACGACTGCAGCGGAGACGAATTCGCTGCGACCATCGGCCGGTTCAGCGGTGTCGACGGCCCTGACCCCGGCACCGATCCTGCCCGGGTCCGCGGTTCGGCTGCCGGCGGCCTGGACCGGCACCGCGGAGATGAGCATCTCGGTACTCGGCCGCTGCGCAACCTCCGGCGGGACCTCGTCGTACACCAGGTCGGCGGAACTGGCGTTGCAGGGTCCGGTGGTCGGCAACGGTGCGTTCGACGACCCCAATCCGCTGTCGATGACGTTGGGGATCACCCCGGCCGGCATACCCGGCCTGGCGATCTACTCGGCGTCGACGGATCGCTCCGGCGAGGTGCACCGCACCTGGTGGCTGAGCTCGGGCACCGACCAGGCGGCGCCTGAGCGCACCACCCTGTCCGGGGTGTTGATCGACGACCAGCCGGTGGCCGGTGCGTTGCCGCCGAACCTGTTGGTGGACAACGAGACCGACCTGCAGCCGTGCGAATCGGGCGGGACCGTCCGGGTTCCGCGGACACTCGCCGCCGGCTCCAGGGTGACCGGATGGGTGAGCGCGACAGAGGCCCATCTGGACGTCACCGCGACGACCACCGATGGCGAGCGCGCCGTGACGGCGGTCGTCACCCTGACCCGCCGGCCGGGAGCCTGACCCGGGGTCGCAGTTCGATCTTGGTCCGGACCCGTGCCCAACGCGCCCGCGCGGGTGGGCGCGTGCGAGGATGACGGAACAAGTCCGCACAGCACGTCGGGAGGAACCCGTGGCCGGCACGTCACTCGAGCACCGCTCCGGAGCGAGCGACGACGGGCACGGCGCCGAGGTCGCCAAGGTGACCCCCGGCGCGCTGATCCCGTACAACCCCGACGCCCCGAGCGAGGAATGGGGCTGGCACGCCGACTGGCGGGACATCGCGCCACGCGGCTCGCGGTTCCTGCTGTGGCTGGGCGTCGTCGGGATCGTGCTGCTGGCCCTGTTCGGCAACCACGAATCCCGCGTCGAGGACTACTGGCTGATCACGATCGCGGTGTTGATGGCGATCTGGCTGGTCGCCGGTGAGGTCAAGAGGCGCAAGGACCGCGCACGCCGGCCATAGGTAGCCGGACGAACATCAGCGCGGCTCAATTTCGCGGAGATGTGATTCCCGGGACAGGAGTCGACGAGTTGATCCGCGCGGACGAGGTTGATCGGCGCGAAGGCTATTTCTCGGCGGCTGCCAGTTGCCCGCAAGCCGCGGCGATTTCCTGACCACGGGTGTCCCTGACGGTGCAGGCAACACCCTGGGCCCGGACCCGTCGGACGAATTCGTCCTGCACCGGCTTCGGTGAGGCGTCCCACTGTGATCCCGGCGTGGGGTTCAGCGGGATCAGGTTGACGTGCACCAGTTGCCCCAGCGTCTCGCGCAGCAGCTGCCCGAGCAGGTCGGCACGCCACGGTTGATCGTTGATGTCTCTGATCAGCGCGTATTCGATGGAGACCCGTCGGCCGGTCGTATCGGCGTAATTGCGAGCCGCGGCCAACACCTCGGCGATCTTCCAACGATCGTTGACCGGCACCAGGGTGTCGCGGAGCTCGTCATCCGGCGTATGCAGCGAGATCGCCAGTCGCACCTGGAGTTTCTCCGCCGTCAGCCGCTCGATCGCCGGGACGAGGCCGACGGTGGAGACGGTGACCGACCGTGCCGAGATGCCAAGACCCGCGGGCGCCGGAGCGGTGATCATCTTGACCGCTGCCAACACCCGCTTGTAGTTCGCGAGCGGCTCCCCCATGCCCATGAAGACCACGTTGGAGAGCCGACCCGGCGCACCGAGGGCACCGTCCCGGGCGGCCCGCGCCGCCAACCGGACCTGCTCGACGATCTCGGCCGTCGACAGGTTGCGCTGCAACCCACCCTGACCGGTGGCGCAGAACGGGCAGGCCATCCCGCAGCCGGCCTGGCTGGAGACGCACAGGGTGATCCGGTCGGGATAGCGCATCAGCACCGACTCGATCAGCGTTCCGTCGTTGGCCCGCCACAACGTCTTGCGGGTGCTGCCGTCATCGCAGGCCAGCGAGCGGACCTCGGTCAGCAGTTCCGGCATCAACCCGTCGACGAACTCGCGACGCCCCGCAGCGGGAAGGTCGGTCATCTCTTCCGGATCGCGGGTCAGACCGGCGAAGTAGTGCTGGGCCAGCTGGGCGGCCCGGAAGGCCGGCTGACCGGCCTTGACCACGGCGTCCCGGCGTTGCGCGGAGTCGAGGTCGACGAAGTGCACCGGCGGCATACCGCGGCGCGGGGCGGTGAAGATGAGGGGCAGCGGAGTAGTCATTGCCCCACCAGTCTCCCATGTGCGCAGCAACCACCAATCCCCACCAATTCCCACCAGTCACTTTGTTCCCTCGTGTCACAGACTGCGGATGCATCGCGGGTCCACTAGCGTCCGGCACGGCCGCCGGTGGAACCGGATGGTGAAAAACTGATCCCGACCGGACATCGGAACCCGGCAAACTGTCGGCGAAGGGGGTAAACCAAGCACATATCAACATCGTGATCTGCCCGAGTGTTTCTGAATGTTTCCGAATGTGTTGACATCCGCCTGGGAACTGTCTATAAATGTGTCTGCGGCCACATCGCCGAGTCGCGGAGACGAAGCGGGACCGTCACGATTTAGCACGCACGCTCACCCGAGGGTTCCCACCCCGAGCGGTTCGAACCACCAGCAGCAGCCAGCAGACAACGGAGTCGACATGTACGCACCTGAGCGCCAGCAGGCCATCCTCGGCCTCGCTCGTGCCGACGGTCGGGTCGACGTCAACTCGTTGGCCGACACCTTCGATGTCACCCCGGAGACCATTCGCCGGGATCTGACCGGTCTGGAGCGCCGCGGCGCGTTGCGCCGGGTGCACGGCGGCGCCATCCCGGTCGAGCGGCTGAGCATGGAACTCCCGGTCGACCAACGCTTCGGGCACAACGCCGCGCAGAAGGACCGGATCGCCAAGGCGGCGCTCGACCAGCTGCCCGACGGCGGTTCGATCATCATCGACGCCGGCACCACCACCGTCCGGTTCGCCGACATCCTGCCCATCGACCGCGATCTGACCGTTGTGACGCACGGCCTGCCCATCGCCGGCCTGCTGGCCGAGCGGCCGAACATCACCCTGCACCTGATCGGCGGGCAGGTGCGCCCGGGCACGCTGGCTGCCGTCGGCAGTTGGGCCGAACGGGAGTACGCCGGGATCTTCGCCGACGTCGCCTTCGCCGGCACGAACGGGATCAGCAGGTCCCGCGGATTGAGCACTCCTGATCTGGCCGAGGCCGCGGTCAAGTCGGCCCTGATGCGTGCGGCCCGCCGCACCGTCGTGCTGGCCGATCACAGCAAGTTCGGTCGCGACGAGTTTGCCCAGGTGGCCGGCCTCTCCGAGGTCGACACGATCATCACCGACAGCGAGGTGGATGCCGACATGGTGCGAGAGATCGAAGAGGCGGGACCGGAGGTGGTGCGCGCATGACTGCAACGTCGAGCACGCAGGGCGCTCCGGTCGTCACCGTCACGCCCAACCCGAGCCTGGACCACACCGTCGAGGTGGACGTCCTGGAACGCGGCGAGGTGCAGCGCACCAGCCATGCGCTGGTGGAGGCCGGCGGCAAAGGGGTGAACGTGGCCAGGGCACTGGCCAAGCACGGCCACCCGACCACCGCCATCCTGCCCGCCGGTGACGACGCCCAACGGATGATCGGGCTGCTCACCCCGCAGCAGGTCACCACGGTCGCGGTGCCGATCGACGGGGCCATCCGGACCAACATCGCGGTGGTCGAGCGGGACGGCACCACCACCAAGCTGAACGAGCCGGGTGCGACGCTGTCCGACGCCGACGTCGACGCGCTGTTGGCGGCGGTCGACGAGGCCCTGCGCAGCGGTCCCGCCTGGTTGGTCGCGGCCGGCAGCCTGCCCGCCGGCGCACCCGACGACTTCTATGCCCGGGTGACAAAAGCCGCTGTTGCCGTTGGCGTCCCGGTGGCCATCGACACGTCGGGCCCGGCCCTTGCCGCAGCCATCGACGCCGGGGCGACCGTCGTCAAGCCCAATCTCGAGGAACTCGAGGAAGTCCTCGAACGCACTTTGGTCACGGTCGGCGACGTCATCGACGCCGCCGAGGAACTGCGGTCCCGTGGCTGCAAGGACCTGCTGGTCAGCCTGGGTGGCCACGGCGCCCTGCTGATCACCGCCGAGGGGTCATGGTGGGCCGGCGGCCCACCGCTGGTCCCGCGGAGCACCGTCGGCGCCGGGGACTGCACCCTGTCCGGCTATCTGCACACCGTCGGCACCCCTGCGCAACGACTTGCCGGGGCGGTGGCCTGGGGCCGGGCCGCCTGCCTGCAACCCGGTAGCACCGTTCCCGGCCCCGAAGACACCCGAGCATGCGTCGACGCGGTTCGCGTCGTCGCCGACCCAGATCCCCTCCAAGCAGTAAAGGACGTCGCATCATGACTGACCTGATCACCGAAGACCTGGTTGTTCTCGACCTGGTCGCCACCGACAAGGCGGACGCCACCCGGCAGCTCGCCCAGAAGCTGCAGGCCGCCGGTCGGGTGACCGACCTGGAGGGCTTCCTGGCCGACGTCGCCGCCCGGGAGGCCCAGATGGCCACCGGGATGCCCGGCGGCATCGGGCTGCCGCACGCCCGCTCGGAGCACGTCACGTCCCCGTCGCTCGGCCTGGCCAGGGTTCCGGCCGGCGTCGACTTCGGTGCGCCGGACGGCCCGGCAACCCTGGTGTTCCTCATCGCCGCACCGGCCGGTGGCGGCTCTGAGCACCTGACCATCCTGGCGGCGCTGGCTCGCCGGCTGGTCCGGCCTGCCTTCAAGCAGACCATTCTCGATGCCCCCGACGCCGCGTCGGTGGCCTCCTATGTGCAAGGAGAGGTGGCCCCGAAATGAAGTTTGTCGCAGTCACGTCGTGCCCAACGGGCATTGCGCACACCTACATGGCCGCCGAGAATCTCGAGCAGACCGGCAAGGACCAGGGCCACGATGTCCAGGTCGAGACCCAGGGCTCGGCCGGCACCATCCCGCTCTCCGATGAGGTCATCGCCGCGGCTGACGGCGTCATCTTCGCCGCCGACCTCGAGGTCAAGGGCAAGGAGCGATTCGCCGGGAAGCCGTTCGTCGACGTCGGCGTCAAGGCGGCGGTGCACAAGCCGCTCGATGTGATGGCCGCCGCTGTCGCCGCTGTGGAGAACGCGCCCAAGGCGGGAACCCCGGCAGCTGCCGCGGCTGCTGCTGCTGGACCGAAGGCATCTTCGGGTCCTGCCACCCGCAACGTCGGGGTAGGAACCCGCGTTCGTCAGTGGTTGATGACCGGCGTCTCCTACATGATCCCGTTCGTCGCCGCGGGCGGCATCCTGATCGCATTGGGCTTCTTGTTCGGCGGCGAGGGGGTCGTCTACAAGCTCTACGGCTCGCGAACCTACCGACGGACGTGGGAGGGCGTCCCTACGTCGATATCGCCGGCAACCTGCCGGCGGCTTCACCAACGGCGCGAGCTTCGACACCCTGCTGGCAGCACGCCGGCTTCGCCGGGGTGCTGTTCGTCCTCGGCAAGATCGCCTTCTTCATGCTGGTGCCGATCCTGTCCGGCTTCATCGCCTTCGCGATCGCTGACCGACCCGGTCTGGTGCCCGGCATCGTCGGCGGCCTGCTCGGCGGGTCTACTCGGTGCCGGCTTCCTCGGCGGTCTGGTCTCCGGCTTCGCCGCTGGCGGCATCGCGTACTTCCTGACCCGGCTCAAGGTGCCGAAGGGTGTCCGCGGCGTCATGCCCGTGGTGGTGATCCCGTTGGTATCCACCATTGTGGTCGGTCTGTTCATGATCTTCGTGGTCGGCAAACCGATCGCGGCGGCCACGACCTGGCTGACCGAATGGCTGACCGGCCTGTCCGGTGTCCACGGCCATCGTGCTCGGCATCATCCTGGGCCTGATGATGGGCTTCGACCTGGGTGGTCCGGTCAACAAGGTGGCCTACACATTCGCCGCCGCCGGTCTGACGACGGCCATCGCCACTGGTACGAGCGGCCCCTCCCCAGCCCTGCAGATCATGGCCGCGGTGATGGCGGCCGGCATGACCCCGCCGCTCGGCATGGCGCTTGCCACCGCTGGTCCGCAAGAAGCTGTGGACCGAGGCCGAGCGGGAGAATGGTCTGGCTTGCTGGCTGCTCGGCGCCTCGTTCATCACCGAGGGTGCGATCCCGTTCGCTGCTGCCCACCCGCTGCGGGTCATCCCGTCGACCATGGCCGGCTCTGCGGTCACCGGCGCCCTGGTGATGGCCTTCGGCAACGAGCTGCGGGCACCGCACGGCGGCATCTTCGTCATTCCACTGGTCAGCAACCCGTTCCTGTACCTGCTGGCCATCGCGATCGGCACCGTCGATCACCGCGGGCCTGGTCATCGTGCTGATGAGCCTGGACAAGAAGAAGACCGAGGAAATCGCGCACTCCGAGGACGTCGCCGAGGGCGTCGCCGTCTGATCGGTTTCACTCTGCACACGACGGCCGGGGCTGCGACGATGTTTGTCGCAGCCCCGGCTGTGTGTCGCAGCTCACCCGCTGGATAGTTTGTAGACACGTCGTCACCGTTCGGTCCCAGCGACCGACAGAACAAGGAGCCATTTGATGCCCAGCCGTACCGTCAAGGTCGCGTCCCGCGTCGGCCTGCACGCCCGCCCCGCCTCGCTGTTCGTCCAGGCCGTCACCGCGACCGGGCTGCCGGTGACCATCGCCAAGTCCGGCGGCGACCCGGTCGATGCCAGGAGCATCCTGATGGTGATGGGGCTGGCCGTCGGCAACAACGAAGAGGTCACGCTGACCGCAGAGGGCGACGGCGCAGAAGCTGCCCTCGACCAGCTTGCCGAGCTGCTCGAGATCGACCACGACGCGGCCTGATCACCTGTCGAACTCGGGCGCCGGTCCGCTCCCCCGCGGACGCGGACCGGCGTACGAGTTCGTGAGTCGGCCCGCAGGCCGGGGACTGTTCCGCAGAGCCTGAATTCACCGTTGTCCGGCATCATGTTTCGACCTAGGAGCGCAACCATCATGACGACCACCTCGACCGACCAGACCTCCACCGCCAGCAGCAACCTCAGTGGCATCGGCGTCGGCCGCGGGTCGGCCGTCGGGTCCGTCGTGAAGTTGGCCGCAGCGGCCAAGCCGCCGAGCGACGAGCCGGCGGCGACGGACAAGACCGCGGCCGAGGCGCTCGTCTCCAATTCGTTCAACTATGTCGCCACCAACCTCCGGGTCCGCGCCGCCGCCGCCCAGGCCGCGACCGCGGCGGTGCTGGAGGCCACCTCGCTGATGGCGCAGGATCCCGGCCTGCTGGCCGACGTGGTGCGCCGGATCAACAGCGGCGTCGGCCCGGCCACCGCCGTCGACCAGGCCGTCGAGGGTTTCTGCAAGATCCTCGAGGCGAGTGGGCCGTACCTGGCAGAGCGGGTCACCGACCTGCGTGACGTCCGGGACCGGATCGTCGCCAAGGTGCTCGGCGTCCCGGAACCCGGCATTCCCCCGCTGTCCAAGCCGACGGTCATCGTGGCCACCGACCTCGCCCCTGCCGACACCGCGACCCTTGATCTGAACCACGTCGTCGGCATCGTCACCGAACTCGGCGGGCCGACCAGCCACACCGCGATCATCGCCGCGCAGCTGAACCTGCCCTGTCTGGTCCGGGTGCCCGGTGCGATGCAGCTCGCCGACGATGCCACCATCGCCATCGACGCGGCCACCGGCTCCGTCACCCTCGATCCCGACGACGCGATGCGGGAGGCGATCATCGCCAGGGCGAAGGCCCGCGCAGCGCTGAAGACCGCGACCGGCGGGGCAGGCAAGACCAAGGACGGTGTCGGTGTCCAGTTGCTGGCCAACATCGGCGCCGTCGAGGACGCCGAGCGGGCCGCCAAGGAGGACGTCGAGGGCGTCGGCCTGTTCCGTACCGAGGTGCTGTTCCTGGACTCCGCAACCGCTCCCACCGTCGCCGACCAGTTCAAGGCCTACAAGACGGTGTTCGAGGCCTTCGGGGACCGCAAGGTCGTCATCCGGACCCTGGACGCAGGCGCCGACAAGCCGCTGGCCTTCGCGCCCAGCGAGGAGGAGGAGAACCCGGCGCTCGGCGTTCGCGGCTACCGGATGGACCGGGTTTTCCCGCAGCTGCTGGACGATCAGCTCGAGGCGATCGCGCAGGCCGCCAAGGCGACCGGCGCGAAGGTCTGGGTGATGGCGCCCATGGTGTCCACCGTGCACGAGGCGCGGGCGTTCACCGACAAGGTGCGTTCCCACGACCTGCCGGTGGCCGGAATGATGGTGGAGGTCCCCGCCGCAGCGTTGCGCGCCCGGCACATGATGGACATCGTCGATTTCGCCAGCATCGGCACCAACGACCTCACCCAGTACGCGATGGCGACCGACCGGATGGCCGGGGCACTCGCCGAGCTGCTCGATCCCTGGCAGCCCGCCGTCCTGGACCTGATCGCCGCCACCGGCGCCGCGGCCAAGGCCGCCGACAAGCCGGCCGGGGTGTGCGGCGAGGCGGCCCGTGACCCACTGCTCGCCCTGGTGCTGGTCGGGCTGGGCATCAGCAGCCTGTCGATGGCGCCGTCAGGTGTGCCCGCGGTCCGGTTCGCGCTGTCGCGCACCACGATTGCCGAATGCGAGGCGATGGCCGCGGCCGCACGGGACGCCCAGGACGCCGCCGGTGCCCGCGCCGCCGTGGAGAACCTGGTGGATCCCGAGGTGCTGCTCGCCCTGTAGAGCGGGCCTTCTTCGCCGACCGCAGATGTCGGGAGCGTGAAGGAAAATGCTGCTGGTAGCGGCAATTTCCTTCACGCTCTCGGGTTTCCGTCAGGCCTGGACGGTGCCAACGACGGTGACGATGTCCCCCACAGCGATGTCGGCCACGCTGACCCCGGGACCGAGCTCGTAGGCCCCCGCCAACCCGTCGGAGCTGGCCACGGTGAGGCCTGCGTCGGTGATATCGACGACCTCGCCCCATTGCCAGCGCCGCACCTGCTCGGTGCCGTCGGCATTCACCACCCGAAACTCGCCGTGCACCGGCCCGTCCACCGCGCTGGCGGCAGCCGTGGCGACCTCCGCCTTCGACGGTTTGCGCAGCGTGCTCGCGCCGGCCGCCTTGGCGTTCGCAACGACCAGCACCGCCACCACCGCGGCCACACCGGCCGCCCGGCGCCACCGGCGGCCCCGGCCCGGCCCGACCATCCCTGCCGCAGCGTCTTCGGGATCACCCTGTCCGGCAACGGTTTCGGAGGTGGTCGGCGCCGATTCGGCGGTGCGGTCGGTCATCGGGAAGCGCGCTCCTCGCGGTGGGTTGTCTGGACTGGGCCTGCCGTCGAGGGTGGCCACCGAGGCTGTCAGTTGCCTGTGCGCGCCCGGCGCAGCGCATGTGCGGCGGATGGGTAAAGCCGCGCGGGTACGCAGCAGGGGCACACCCGGGATTCCGGATGTGCCCCTGCGACCAGCCTTTCAGCGGATCAGCCGCCCGAGGTGTCCGGGCCACCCAGCGAGCCCGAGGTATCGGGCCCACCCAGCGAGCGGGCCATGCCGCGTTCGATCGCCTCGATCAGGTACGGCCGCAACTGCGCCGCCGGGATGATGGTGTGCACCGATCCGACCTCGCGGGCGCGTTCGATGTTGTGGATCTGTTCGAACTCGGCCGCCACCTCGCCCAGCTTTTCCGAGCGGACCTGAGCCCGCAGATCGCCGAGGTCGGCCTGCAGCTGGGCCCGCTCCGCCTCGTTCTCGGCGCCGGCGATGTTCGCCTCCAGCTCCTTGAGCCGTTGGTCGTTGGAGGTGCGGGTGTTCACGTCCCTGGTGAAGACCACGGCAGCGGCGGGGGCGCCGCCGATCACCGAGGCGAACGAGCCCTCGACGGCGACGACCTCCATGTTGTCGTTCAACGCCCCGGAGAACACCACGAACGCGCCACCGTGGTAGCGGGAGATCACCGTGAAGATGATCGGGCCGTCGAAGTTGACGATGGCCCGGCCGATTTCGGCGCCGTACTCCAACTGGATGTTGCGCAGCGACTCCGGCGAGCCGTCGAACCCGGACAGGTTCGCCAGCACCACCAGCGGTCGGTTGCCCGACGCCGCGTTGATCGCCCGGGCGGTCTTCTTCGACGACCGGGGGAACAGCGTGCCGGAGGTGAACTGGTCCGGGCCGTCGGCCGGCAGGAAACCGCGCCGGGAGATGTTGCGCGACTCGATGCCGACGATCGTCACCGGATACCCGCCGAGGTGGGCGTCCACCACGACAGAGGTGTCGGCATCGGCCATCCCGGCCCACCGTTCGAGGGTCTGGTGATCCTGGTCGGCGATCGCGTTGATCACCGTGCGGATGTCGAACGGCTTCTTGCGGTCCTTGTTCGTCTCGGCCGAGAAGATCTCGCCGACCGTGGTGAACGGGCTGTCCGGGTGGACGTGCGGGAAGGTCTGCACGTCGCGATCCAGCGGGTCGCCGGTCTGTGCCCGACGTGGGAAACGCTCCCCCGGCGCGACATAGGCGTGGTCGTAGTGCGCGAACAGGATCTCGGCCGCAGCGGTGAGATTCGGCGCCCAGTACTGGGCCTCGCCGTTCGGCCCCATCACCCGGTCGTAACCGCCGAGCCCGAAGTTGTCCTCCGCGGAGACGCCGCCGGAGTAGTCCAGCGACATCTTGCCGGTCAGCACCATCGCCGAATCCGGCGTCATGATCAGGATGCCCTTGGTGTGCTGCAGCATCGTGGCCTCGGCGTTCCAGTACGGCTGGGCGCCGACGTTGATCCCGGCCACGACGATGTTCACCTCGCCGCCGCCCTGGGTGAACGTGATGATCCGGCGCAGCGCCCTGGCCACCCCGTCCATGTTCTCCGTCCCGGAGTCCATCGAGATCTTCGCCCCGGACGACAGGGTGAACCACTCGACCGGCACACCCATCTGCTCGGCCAGGTCGATGGCGGCCACCACGATCGCGCATTCGGCAACGGCGACCGTGCCCAACGCCTTCGTCGGGTCGCCGAACAGCGCCACCCTGGTGATGCCCTCCGGGTACCGCTTGGTCGGCGTGGTGACCACCCCGGCGACCACGCCGGCGGTGTTCTGTCCGGCCGGCCGCTCGACCGGCCCGAACGCGCCCGCGGAGTCGAAGTCGTACTCGGTGAACGAGCCGGACGACCCGGTCAGCAGCGGCACGATCTCGTACGGGTAGGCGGTCCCGCGGGCACCGGCCCGCTGCACCTTCTGGGTGTACTCGTCCAAAGGCTGCAGCGCATCCGTCGGCGGATCGGTCACCGTCACGGTGACCCCGGCCCCGGCCTGGTAGGCGAACCGCATCGCCGCGTTGCGCAGCGACCCGTCCGGCTGCCGCAACCGGGCCAGCACGGTGATCTCCGACAGCCCGGTGCCCAGCGTCAGCGGGGTGCTCATCTGGGCGAACGACGACAGGTCGGACAGCGGGACCTCGATCGGCGGCCACACGTGCAGGAACACCCGGTTGTTGTCCAGCCGTTGCTTGCTGGTCCGCTGCGCCTGCACCCGGCGAATGCTCTCCAGGCAGGCGGCCAGTACCCGCTCCGCGGACGGGAACGCGACGACCTTGCCGTCGGCGTCCCGCAGCGGGGTGACGTCCCTGACCTCTGCCAGGGCTGCGAGCCGCTCGTCGGCCGGGTTGTTCGGGGCGACCAGGTGGAACAGGTAGGTGCCCTCCGCGGACGGCATGCGGGTGCCGGTGAAGTTCTTCAACCGCCACAGATCGAGCCGCTGACCGGTCAGCGGATGCATGTTGCGGATCACCTGCTCCTCCGCCAGCCCACCGTCCCCGGTCGGCCGGAAGGTGAACTGCTGCACCGGGTTGTTGCCCATCCGGCACACCGTGACGGTGATCCGGCGGCCGGCCGCGAGTGCCGGCTGATGGACGAGTGCGCCATGCAGGGCGGTCGAGACCAGATCACCGTCCTCGGGCGCATCCGGCCACGCCAGGTAGAGGTCGGTCACCACGTTGCCCGGCTGCTGCGCCTTGCCGGCCATCTCGTTCAGGTGGAGCAGGGCGTGCGGCAGATCGTCGTAGTCGGTCAGCGCCGAGATGAGCTCCAGCCGGTCGCCGCCCAGCTCGAAGCTGCCGGTGACGTACGGCCTGTCGTCCTCGCGGAACGCCCTGACGTTCTCCAGGGCGCGGATCCGGTAGTACCGGCGGGTCATCGCCTCGAGCATGGCGTCCATGCCAGGGCCCTCGGTGGTGAGCTGCTCGGACAGCAGCCGGATCAGCGGCTCCGGGCTGTCGACCAACGCCTGGATGCCGGCCGCGTACTCGGTCGGATTCGGGTCGTCACCGAGCCGGGCAAGGGTGGCTCGGACGTCGGAGTACACCTGCGACCGGGTGTCCTCGATCAGCGGACGCTCGAAGGCCTCGTAGCGGATGCTCCGCGCCAGATCGCCGACCACGGGGTACCGCAGCCGGGTGGCGACCACCAACCGCTCGACGACCTCACCGGCCGCCTCCTGGATGTCCGGGGCGAAGTTCGGCACGGCGTTGCGCCACCGTTCGAGCAGGCCGGTGACGATCGGGATCTGATCGGTCGCGCGCTCCTGCGCCAGGAAGACTCGGTACACCGCCTCTTCCAGTTCGCGGCTGGGCTCCAGATCGGTGACTCCGTAGTGCGCAAGCGCCGCGGCCAGCCGGGTGCGGAATGCCTCCGGCAGACCCTCCCGGTCGATGTCCAGCGAGTGCAGGTAGGAGTGGAAGTACTCCCGCGGGCTGTGCACCCGTTCGTCGCCCGATTCCTCCTCGCCCGCCGGCCGGTTACGGCTCAGCTCGCACAGGTCGGCGAAGGTGGCCAGCACGCCGAGGGAGGCCCGGAGCAGCTCCGGGTCGTCGATCGGCGTCTCGCTGCGCACGGAGTTGTAGTGCGCGAGCAGGCCTCGGCCGCGGGTGCCGCTCACGTCGTACCCCATGATCAGGGCGCGCATCGCCGCCAGGTCGGCGAGGGCCTGTTCCTTCGGCTCCGTCACCGGGGTGAGGGAATCGGCGGTGAACTCCACCGTGGGGGTGGTGCTGGCCGCTGCTCCGTCGTCGACCCGGTCGATCCGCAGCAGCGCACCGCCGCCGTCGACCTGTGAGTTGACCCCGACCAGGATCTCCCGGACCCGGCCGGCGTAGGGCGCCTTGACCGGGGTCTCCATCTTCATCGATTCGAGGATCATCACCGTGTCGCCGGCCTCGACATCGGTTCCGGCGGCCGCCCGCACGGCCACGACCACCGCAGGCGCGGGCGAACGGACGACGCCGCCCTCGTCCCGGCTGACCCGGTGGCTGACGCTGTCCACCTCGACCAGGTATCCGGACGGGGTGGTCGACGCCACCACGTGGTGCCGCCGGTTGCCGACGGTCAGCCGGCTCTCGAACGCGCTCATCCGGTCGATCTCGACCTCGACGACGGTGGGATCGCCATCGGAGCCGGCGATCTCGATCCGGTAGCGGTTCGGGCTGATCTGACCGACGTTCAGGCTGTAGGTCTGGCCCTGGTAACCCAGCTCGACCTCACGCCCGACCGTGTGGCTGGCCCGTGGCCGGCCACCCCGCGCGGACCGCAGGAACGAGTCCCGTTCCAGTGCTTCTTCCGCCTCGTAGACATCGACGCCGACGTACAGCAGGGCGGCGTCGGCATTGGCCGCGACCCGCGGGTTGTCGGTGAGTCCGGCCCGGTCCAGCCAACCGGTGTCCGCGGTCCCACCGATCACCTCGGGGCGATCCAGCAGCTCCAGCAGGAACGACTTGGTCGTGGTGCCGTTCTTCACCACCACGGTGGTGCCGCGCAGCGCCACCCGGAGCCGGGCCATCGCCTCCGGCCGGTCCCGGCCCCAGGCGATGATCTTGGCGATCATCGAGTCGTAATCCGGCGAGATGTGATCACCGGTCGCGATGCCGGTGTCCACCCGAATGCCGGGCCCGGTCGGCAGGGTCAGCAGCTCGACCTTGCCCGGCGACGGCGCGAAACCGTTGTCGGCGTCCTCGGCGTTCAACCGGGCCTCGATCGCGTAGCCGTGATTCGCCGGCGGCTCACCCTCCAGCCGATGCCCGTCGGCCACCATGATCTGCAGCTTCACCAGGTCCAGCCCGGTGGATTCCTCGGTGATCGGGTGCTCGACCTGCAGCCGGGTGTTCACCTCGAGGAAGGCGAACATCTTCTCCTCCGGCTGGTACAGGAACTCCACCGTTCCAGCACCGCGGTAACCGGCCTCCTTCACCAGCGCGACCGCACCCCGGCGCAGCTCGATGTCCTGCTCACGGGTCAACGCCGGCGAACCGGACTCCTCGATCAACTTCTGGTTCCGTCGCTGGATCGAGCAATCCCGGATCCCAGGGGCCCAGGCGTTGCCGTAGTTGTCGGCGATCACCTGGACCTCGATGTGCCGGCCACCGACGACCAGCTTCTCCATGAAGATCACGTGGTCGTTGAACGCCTTCTGCGCCTCCGACTGGGTGCGCTCGATGGCCTCTTCCAGCTCGCTCGGGTCGAACACCATCCGGATGCCGCGACCGCCGCCACCGCTGCGGGCCTTGAGGATCATCGGGTAACCGATCTGCTTGGCGTGCTCCAACGCCGAAGCCATGTCCTCCACCGGGCCGCCGCTCCACGGCGCCACCGGCACACCGGTCGCCTCCGCCAGGTACTTGGCCTGCACCTTGTCGCCCAGCTTGCGCATCGCAGCCGCTGGCGGACCGATGAAGGTCACGCCGATCCGGTCGCACACCTCAACGAATCCGGCGTCCTCGGAGACGAAGCCCCAACCCGGCCAGCAGGCGTCGACCTTGCCCGCGATCATCGCGCGTTCCAACTCGGCGTGATCCAGATACGGGCTACCCAGATCGCCCTTGTCCCGGAGCAACACACCCTCGTCGGCGGCCCGGACGAACAACGCCCCCCGCTCTGCAGCCGTGTGCAGGGCGATGACCTTGATCCCGTAACCGAACTCCGAGTTCAGCTCCCGGACGGCGCGGATCAACCTGACCGCCGGTTCGCCTCTGTTGATCACCGCGATACGCGAAAACATTCGGGGTCTTCCTCCATCTACGTCGATGTTGCCGTCGTCCTGCGCGACGGATGGCCGACTCGTCCGTGCGCCATTTCCGGGCACGGTGCCGCCTGGCCAACCCGCCGCTTCACATCCTGGCGTGTGCCGCGCCCGAGCGCTCTCTCAGCCCCACTCTCACGTGTATCCCGATGCGACATCACACGCCTGGCGGCCGTATCCCGCGCCGTGCGAGACCGCGTGCACGAGCAGCGGGTGGAGTTGGTGCAGGCCGATCAGCTCGCGCCACTCGGCCGCCAGACCGGCTGCCTCGGCGTAAGCGCTCTGCACCCGGGACAGGTACGGCGTGCCGAACAACGCCAGCATGGCCAGGTCGGTGAGTCCGTGTCCGCCGTGCGCCGCAGGGTCGATCAGCACGGCCTGGACCCCGCCTGCACCATCGTTGCCGGCGTACAGCACGTTGCCGGCCCACAGGTCGCCGTGAATGCGGGAGGGCGGCCGGTCGTCGTCGAAATGGCCGTCCGCCAGCCGGGTGCAGACGCGTTCGATCAGGCGTACGCCGTCGGGGTCGAGGTTCCCGACCCGATGCGCCGCTCGGGCGTAGGGCAGCACGCGGGTCCGGGCGTAGAACTTGCCCCAGGTCGAGAACGACTGCAGGGCAAGTGGTTGCCGGCCGATGAAGCCGTCGCCGGTCCAGTCCGGCGGGCCGGCACCGAAGGTCGCTGCGCCAGCCGAATGGGTGACTGCGAGGTCCCTGCCGAACTGCTCAGCCGCGGCCCCGCTCGCCGGGTGCTCGTCGACCCGGTCCAGCGTGATGTGGTGCGCGCCGACGTCCCGGACCTCGACGATGTCCACCCCGCCGGCCGCCCGCAGCCAGTCCAGGCCGGCCGCCTCCCACGCGAAGAACGTCGGCGGCGCGTCCGTCCGACGCTTGACCACAACGGCATCGGCGGATTCGGGCATGCGGCGGAACTCAGGCCAGGCCGAGGGACTTCATCCGCTCCGTGTGCCCCTGCTGCAGCCGGCGGAACAGCGCGGCGATGCCGGCCAGGTCGCCGGACCCGGTGACGATCAGCTCGGCCAGGGTGTCCCGGTCGGCCACCACGTACTGCGCCTGGGTGATCGCCTCGCCGAGCAGCCGGCGACCCCAGAGTGCCAACGGGCCGGTCAACCGCGGGTCGGCCTGACAGGCCTTGCGGACCTCACGCACGGCGAAGGCCGAGTGACCGGAATCGCCCAGCACCTCGAACACCAGGTCGCGGGTGATCGGGTCGAGCCACTCGGCGATCTCCCGGTAGAAATCGGCGGCCAGCCCGTCCCCCACGTGTGCCTTGACCAGCGACTCCAGCCAGGAATGCGGTGCGGTCGAGTCGTGGAAGGCGTCGAACGGGGCGATGAACGGCTTCATTGCGTCTTCGACTGCGACTCCCCGCGCCTCCAGGTGCCGGGCCAGCGCGCCGAAGTGGCCCATCTCGGCGGTCGCCATCCGGGACAGCGCGACCCGGCCGGCCAGGGTGGGCGCCCAGCGCGCATCGGCCGCCATCCGGTCGAAGGCCGACAGTTCGCCGTAGGCGAGCACACCGAGCAGATCGATGACGGCGGGTTCCGGCGGATCCGGCCGGACGGTCGTCGACCCTGCTGCGATGCCTGTCGTCAGGTCCGTCTGTGACATCCCCTCGGACAACCCCTCGGACATCCCGGCGGACATCCCCGTGGACAGCTGTCCCGAGACCTGCGCTGCCTGTTGCGCTTCCGTCATGCCCTCTCCGTTCTCACCGACCTCCGCAGCGGCGGTGTCCAGCGTGGGCCAAGGGGTGCTGGTCCCCCGTTGTCGCCACCGAGCCTAGAGGTCCGGCACCCGACTTGGGCCCCGATCTTGCACCCCGCCGGGCGGGTGCACCGGGACGGGGCCGTTGAACAGGTAGAATCTGCCCTGATAGGCGGCGCGACTACTGTGCCGCCGCACTGTGCGCGCGTCGCCCCGCCGGATGGTCCGCAACTTTGTCGGATGCCGGATGGGGCCCCGTATGGCTGGGGTTCGATCGATTCCTCCTCGCCTGCTGGCGTGAACGCGCGCGGACGCGAGGAAGGCACCACCCCCGATGACCATGACTTCTGCCACCGATGCCCTGCCCGACGATCCGGACGGCGTCATCGCCGATGCCGCGATCGACCCGGAGGACGCGGCACTGTCCCACCCGCTGGCCGCCGACGCACCCGTCGAGCCACAGGCCCCCACCTTCGGCGAGCTGGGCACCGATCCGCGCATCATCGAGGCGCTGGCCGCGGTCGGGATCGAGCGCACCTTCGCGATCCAGGCGCTGACCCTGCCGATCGCGTTGAGCGGGCACGACCTGATCGGTCAGGCGCGCACCGGAATGGGCAAGACGCTCGGTTTCGGCGTGCCACTCCTGCAGCGTCTCGCCCTGGATCAAACTGTCCAGCCCGACGACAAGGGCAAGTTGCCGGCCGGCCGCGCGCCCCGCGCCCTGGTGATGGTGCCGACCCGTGAGCTGTGTGTGCAGGTGACCCGCGACCTGCACCAAGTCGGCAAGTTCCTCGGGTTGTCGGTGACGTCGGTGTACGGCGGCCGGGCGTACGAGCCGCAGATTTCCGCCCTGCACGCCGGCGTCGACCTGGTGGTCGGCACCCCGGGCCGGTTGCTGGACCTGGCCAACGGTGGGCACCTGGTGCTCGGCGGGATCAAGGTGCTGGTGCTGGACGAGGCCGACGAGATGCTCGACCTGGGCTTCCTGCCGGACATGGAGCGGGTGCTGGCGATGGTGCCGGACGTCAAGCAGACGATGCTGTTCTCCGCGACCATGCCCGGCCCGATCCTCACCCTGGCCCGCACCTTCATGTCGCAGCCCACCCACATCCGGGCCGAGGTGGCCTCCGAGGGTGCCACCCACACGCTGACCACCCAGTACGTCTACCGCGCGCACGCCCTGGACAAGGTGGAGATGCTCGCCCGGGTGCTGCAGGCGCGGGGACGCGGACTGACCATGGTCTTCACCCGGACCAAGCGCACCGCCGCGAAGGTGGCGGATGAACTCACCGAGCGCGGCTTCGCCGCCGCGGCCGTGCACGGCGATCTCGGGCAGGGCGCCCGTGAGCAGGCCCTGCGGGCGTTCCGCTCCGGCAAGGTGGACGTGCTGGTGGCCACCGATGTGGCGGCCCGCGGCATCGACGTCGACGACGTGACGCACGTGATCAACTACCAGTGCCCCGAAGAGGACAAGACCTACATCCACCGGATCGGCCGGACCGGTCGGGCCGGCAAGACCGGGATCGCGGTTTCCTTCATCGACTGGGACGACGTCCCGCGGTGGAAGCTGATCAACGAATCGCTGGGGCTCGATTTCGCCGATCCGGCCGAGACCTATTCCACCTCCAAGCATCTGTTCGAGGACCTGGACATCCCGGAAGGGCGTGACCGGTCGGCTGCCGTCGGCGCAGCGGGTCCGCGAGGGCCTGGGCGCCGAGGAGGTCGAGGACCTGGGTGAGACCGGCGGCAAGCGTCGGAAGGCGCCCACCCAGACCGGCGGTGGCCGCGGGCGCAAGCGATCCGACGACGGCCACGGCGCCGGAAACGGTCGCGCCCCGGAGGCCGGTGCGGCGGACGGCGACGCCGCGCACGACGAGGCAGCACCCGCCCGGCGGACCCGCAAGCCACGCAACCGCACCCGCGGCGGGCAGTCGGCGGCCGGCGCGACGGTGAACGGTGACGCAGGCGGTGACACCGAAGCCGGTGTGGCTGATGGCGCCGGCACCGAGCCGGCGACCGCTGGATCGGACACCACCGGGCGTCGTCGGCGGTCGCGCCGGCGCACCAGGAGCGGCGCCGGTTCGTCGGGTGCCGCTACCGCCGACAGTGGAGAAACAGCCGGCGCAGTGAGCAGTGCCGGCGCCGAGACCCCGTCGGCCGATTGAGTCGATTGCCGTCACAGCGCGGCCGCACGGAGCATTTACGGCGATTGCGTAGGCTCGCGCGGTGACTCTCAGCGCCGCCCGCCGCAAGCGGATCGATCGGATCGTCGCCGCGGCGATTGCGGTGACGGTCGTCGCGGTCGGCGCGCTGATCTACGCGAACAGCGACATTCGGGCCACCGCATCGGTGGTCGGGCCGAGCGTGGACAGCCCCGGATCCCCGAGTGTCGTGCCGTCGGCACTGACCCAGGCCTGGACGCTGCCGACCGATCCGGCGCTGGGGGCGGTTGCCTCGCCGTACGGGGTGGTCGTGACCACCGATGCCACCACGGTGACCGGCCACGACGCCGTCACCGGTGCGGTGCGCTGGTCCTACGGCCGGTCGAACGCCCCGCTGTGCGCCGTGGGTTCCGGCGACACCGACGCCTCCGGGGTGGACGTTCGGGGCAAGGTCCGCGGCCTGATGGCGGTCTCCGAGATCAACGGCTTCTGCTCCCAGGTGATGCTGCTCGACCCGGACACCGGCGAGCGTCACCACTATCGGACCAGTCCCAACCAGGCCGGTGGGTCGCTGGTGTTCGGCGGCCCGTACGCAGGGTGGTTGGGTCCGACGCTGGTCGAGCTGTGGCGCGACGATCTGGTGCGGACCATCCAGTACGGCGATCTGCCCAACCCGCCGAAGCCCAACGCTGCGCACACCGGTTGCACCTTCACCGATCTCGCGGTGGCCGACGACCAGTTCGCCACCGTCGAGCACTGCGACGAGCGCGGTCCCAATGCCCAGCTGGTGATCAACTGGGCCACCCCGGATTCGGCGCCGAACAAGCCGGACGGGCAGGACGTGTTCAAGCACGACCCTCGCGCGGAGATCGACACCGGTGCGCCGGCGGCCAGGATCGTCGGGATCACCGCCGACCGGGTCGCAGTTCTGGTGTCGGCGCCCGAACCCGCCGTCGTGGTGTACGACGAGACGGGGGCGGAGACCTCGCGGACACCGGTGGACATCGCGGCGGACGCGATCGTCACCGCCGACCGGTTGACCGCCGACGGCGGCACGTCCCCCACCCCGGCGGTCCGGGACGGGGGCTCCCGCTACTCCCTGATCGGCAACCAGCTGCTGGCGGTGAGCAGCCAGAGCATCGAGGTGCCCGCGCCGCCCTCCACCCCGGCGTCCTCGTCCATTGCCGATGCCACTCCCCCCACGCCGGGGCTGCTCGCGCCGACCACCACCGAGACGACCGCCTCTGCGCCACCCGAAACCGTCGAAGTCAAGGACCTGACGGTGCTGTGGACGAAGAACGACGCGCGCGGCCTTCCGGCCGTCGTCGGCGACCAGTTGCTGATGCCGGTGGACGGTGGTCTCGCCGTCTTCACCGCAGCGAACGGCAACCCCGGGTTCGTGCCGGCCGCCATCCCGGTCGATCGCGGCGGCTACCCCGGCCGGGTGGACGCCACTGCCGTCGGCGACATGGTGATCGAGACCAGATCCGATCAAGTCGTCGGTCTCACCGCATCGTGACCGGTCGTGAACAGCTCACCCCGACCTCCGCCGCCCGGGTCATGCTGCCCGGCCCGACCGGGCCGCTGGCCGCACTGGATGCCGACCCCGCCCGGTCCGGGAAGCCGGCGCTCGGCACGGTTGTCCTGCTGCCCGGGTACACCGGCTCCAAGGAGGACTTCGCCCCGATCCTGGACCCGTTGCAGGACAGTGGTTTTCGCGCCGTATCGATCGACATGCCCGGCCAGTTCGAATCCATCGGACCCGATGACGAGAGCGCTTATGCGCCACTGTCTCTCGGGAGGGATTGCGCCGCGGTGATCGAGAACTTCGCCGCCGACGGCCCGGTGATCCTGCTGGGCCATTCCTTCGGCGGTCTCGTCGCCCGCGGGGCGGTGCTGGCCGGTGCGCCACTTTCCGGTCTGGTGCTGCTGTGCAGCGGACCCGCGGCATTCCGCTCGGGACAGCGGTACGACGCACTGCGGGCCGGCGAACCGATCATCCGCGCCCACGGCAAGGCCGTGGTCTACGACAGCACGGTGGCCACCGGGCGGGCCGCCCGCAAACCGGTGCCCGCCGAGGTCGCCGAACTACTCCGCCGACGGTTTCTCGCATCCAACCAGTCCGGACTGCTGGGCATGGGCACGGCGCTGCAGCAGGAGCCGGACCGGGTCGACGACCTGCGCCGGGCGCTGGCCGCCGGTGGCACCCCGGTGGCGGTGATCGCCGGCGAGCAGGACGACGCCTGGCCGCTGCCGGACCAACGGGACATGGCACACCGCCTCGGCACCGACCTGGTCCTGATCCGCGGCGCGGCGCATTCTCCGGCGGTGGAAAATCCCGAGGGTTTGCTGGCCGTCCTGGTGCCGCTGCTGCAGGGCTGGAGCTCGGCTGTCACCGATAGTTGAGTTCGGCCAGCTCGGTGGCCAGCCTGGTGCGGAACGCCGGAAGTCTGCCGAGCGCCGGTAGCGCGATGTTGCGGGCGCCGCGGAGCAGCGGGTGGTGGGTGGTCCCGATCCGGGTCATCCGATCGGCGAAGGCGACCACCTTCTCGGCGACCGGCCGGCGCTGGGCGTCGTAGTCGTCGAGCCGCCCGGTGGCAAGCGCCCGGCCCAACGCGTACCCGTCCTGGATCCCGGTGTTCATCCCCTGCCCGCCCGCCGGGCTGTGCACGTGCGCCGCGTCGCCGGCCAGGAACAGCCGGTCCTGCCGCGCCGCAGCAGCGGGATCGCCACCGCGAAGGCCAACACGGCGAGCAGCACCGGCACCACCGCGTCCCAGGCGAGAGCGGCGAAGGGCACTGTGCCCAGGACGATCAGTCCCCATCGTGCGCCCCTGGAAGTGGTCCAGGCCGCCGCGATCAACGCGAGCCCACCCACGGCGCCCACCACCATCGGGACGGGAGCGGCGCCGGCCGCCATCAGCAGTTCGCACCCACCGAGGGCACTGAGCAGCACCCGGAACCAGTCGACGGCAATCACTTTCGCCGTACTCCGCCAGCTGTCGACGGTCAGGATCCCGGCCGCGACCAACAGGATCGCGGATGGGTACCAGAGCCGGCCGACCGTGCTCAGGCACAGCAGACCCGGCCCGATCATCCCGAGCGCGCAGCCCGCCCTGGCCCACACGGACAACCCGGCGCGCCGCTGCCTGACGGCGACACAGCCGGCCACCGCCGACAGACCGATCGTCAGCAGTCCCAACGCAAGCGGAGCCGCCTTCGCTCCGGTCCACTCCGGGATCCGGGCCCCGATCGTTGCCTGCAGGATCCCGGCGAGCACTCCCAGCGCTGCCCCGACCAGGCCGAGCCAGCTCACCAGTCGGTGCCGGCGGTCCACAATCGGCCCTCTCATCGGGTCACCTCCACGATGCCCCGCCGCGGCGTCGGCCGGCCGGCCCGCACCGGAAAACCGATCCGGAAGGTCAGCAGTGGCTGGACACCCGGCGGCAGGAGTGCGGCGAACCGGGGCGCGAAGTTCGGCGCGGCACCGGTGGTCGCCTCGCGGTCGATGCGCTCGGTGATCTGATTCATGTGCTGCAGGGCGATGCCCTGGCTGGTCGCGGTGAGATGGATCCGCTGCAACAGGCGTCCGGCATCGAGCTGGGTCCGGCGATCGTCGGGCAGCCCGGTGGTGATCACGCCGTACGCGGCGGCCGTCGCGGTGTGCACGGTCCGGGTCTGGTCGACCCAGAACCGGTCGCCCTCCGTCCTGGAGGACGCCGGCAGCAGTTTCGCCATCCCCAGGACCAGCGGGCCCAGTCCCTGGCCGTCGAGCACCAAGCCGTCCCGGTATCGCTGGATGTCGTCGTTGCTGCTGCGGAACCAGGCGAACCCGTCACGGGACTGCTGCTCGTCGGCGATCAGCGCTTCGGCCGCGTCGACGAGCAACCCACTCATCATCGCCATCGGTGCCGGTTCGCTGATCCACTGCATCCCGACTCCGGGCAACCCGGTGACATCGACGAGTGCCGAACGGATGTCGGTGGGAACGGGGCGGCCGTCGTACGGACCGCGATTGGTGTGTCGCCGGCCGATCGCCTCGTACAGCGGGCTCGACTCCGGCGCTCCCTCGGAGAGCGCGACGTGCGCCACCCGGGTATCGCCCGGGCCGTCGGGCAGCAGCGTCACCGTCGGTTCCAGTCCCCTGGCCCGGCAGGCCAGGACCAGATTCTCCAGCGCACAACCCAATCCGACGTACTGTTCGCGTCCGAGCGGATCGACCGCGCCGGTGCCGCGCGACGGGTCGACCAGGACGTCGATCGAGTCGGCGCCGACGCCGAAGATCCACGGCTGGGTGTTGTGCGGGCTCGCGGCCAGGATCGCCGCAGCAACCGCGCCCTCCGGACCCTGGGTTTCCCGCCACCGGCTCCACGGTTCGTACGCCACGCCGCTGCCCGGATCGAGCATCGCAGTGTCGAACACCCGGTAGCTCAGCACGCCGGTCCCGGCGACCGCCACAGTGGCCGCGCCCAGGCCCAGCGCCCTGAGCACGTTGCGCCGGGACCAGCCGGCCGGCGGCGAATCCCGGTGCGGCGTCGTCGATGTCGGTTCGGTCAGGTTGCGCGTCGTCATGGCTCGCTGCTCCCAACGATCTCGTGGCCCGGCTCGGGCCGTGGGCCGGGCTTCCACGTTGCGGTGAGCCTGCAAGCGAGCGGGGTGGCGTTGCAGCACCCTGCCGGAATTTCCACCCCGGGGTATGCCCCGGCGGGGTGCGTTGACCCTGGGTGTTTCCGGCCCGGGGTGCTGCGCGGACACCCGGGTCGACCCCATGGTTGCGAGGTCGACCGATGTCAGTGAGGTACGGATGAGCAGCAGACCCGCCAGGCCCGGCAGCCGTCATCGCTGTGAATTGACCGTGACCGGGCCGGTGGCCGGCGCGGTGCTCGAGACGATGCAGAGCCGGTTCGACGCCATGGCGACCCGGCACCCGGGCCGCACGGTGGTGGTCGCCAGATCGGTCGATCAGGCCGCGGTGCGGGCGTTGATGGTCATGCTGTGGGACTCGGGCCATGAGGTGCAGGCGATGTCGCTCACCAACGATTCGTGACGGGCGATGTCGGGACGTGCCCGATCAGATCAGGCCGAGCTCCCGCGCGGCGGCAACCGCGTCCTGCCGGGAGGCGACGCCGAGCTTGCGGTACAGGCTCTTGTTGTAGGCCTTGACGGTGTTGACCGACAGGAACATCGCCCGCCCGATCTCCCGCTGCGTTGCGGCGCCCGGCAGCACCCGCAGGATCGCCAGCTCGCGGTCGGTCAACTCCTCGGCCAGGACCCCGGTTCGACGGGCGGTCCTGGACGCGATCCGCCCGATCCGGGTTTCCGCGTCCTGGAGCATTCCCATGGCCGTCGGGGTCACCGGTTCGTCGCCGACCTGCTCCCTGGCCCTGGCCAGCGCGGAACGGGCGGCCACCCGGTCGCCGCAGCCGAGTTCGGCGTCGGCGAGGTACACCAGGGCCAGCACGTACGACGTCGGCAGAGCCGCGAGTTCGGCGAGCGAAACTGCCCGGTTCAGCACCGCTCGCGCGCCGGCAGCGTCGCTCCGGAGATACAGCGCTCGACCCTGGACGAGTCGCAGCATCGCGACCACCGGCCCGGCCGCATCGCCCCAACGGCGCTCCGCCCCGTCGACCAGCGGCAACGCCTCCCGCAGAAGGGCCTCGAGATCGCCGTCCCGACCCAACTCGAGCAGGCTCAAGCCGAGGTTTCCACCGATCTGCAGGGTGACCCCCGGTGACCAGGAGAAATTGTCCCGGTTCCGCCAGGTACCGGCCAGGATCTCGGCAGCCTCGGCGAATCGGCCGTCCCTGGCCAACGCGCTACCCAGTGCGGCGAGCGCCACTTGAAGCCCCTGACCGCCGGCGGCGGCCTCCAACTCGACCGCCAAGCGGCACAGCTCCACCGCCTCGGCGGCATCCTTGTCCGGGGTCCCGATGACGGCCCGCAACATCAGCGCGGCCGCGCGGGGATTCTGCCAACCATGCACCTCGGTGTCCGGCGAGATACCGGCGTCGGCGAGGTCCAGCCAATGCCCCACCCGGTCGAGCCGTCCGCTGGTCGCGCAGGCATAGGCCAGCGAGATCGCCAGATTCGGCGGAACCGTCGACGGCGGCAACAACTCGCCGATGACCAGGAAGGTGGCGGCGGCTCCGCGCTCGAAGAACCAGGGTTCCGAGGACTCCAGCAACTGGGCGGCGGCGTTCGGGTCATCGGCACGCAGCAGGTGACGAACCGCGTCATCGCGCCGGTCCTGCTGCAGAAACCAGTCGGCCGCGCGGCGCAGCACATCGCGACCGCCGGTCTCCGACCCGCCCGGTTCCCGCAGCAGCACGTCGCGGAACAGATGGTGACACCGGTACCACTCGTGGTCGTCGTCGAGCGCAACCAGGAACAGGTCCGCCCGATCCAGGGCGGCCAGCACCTCCCGGGAGCCGGTGACCTGCAGCGCAGCGTCGCACAGCGCACCCGACAGTCGCTCCAGCGGCGCCGCCCGCACCAGCAACTCGCGTTGCCGGGAGCTGATGGCGGGCAACACTTCCGCGGTGAAATAGTCGAGCAGATGCCGATCGTCGACCCGCAACCGCGGCGTCATCGGCGTCCCGCGACCACCCCGGCGGGCCAGGCCGGCCAGCTGCAGCCCGGCCGCCCAGCCCTCCGTGCGTTCCCACACGGCAGTGGTCTCGTCCGCGCCCAGATCTGCTCCCGACACGGACGTCAGCAGCGCCGCCGACTCGTCGCGGGACAACGCCAACTCGGCCGCGCGAAGCTCGGTCAGCTCACCCCTGGCGCGCATCCGGGCGATCGGCAGCGGTGGATCGGCGCGACCGGCAATCACCAGCCGCAGGGACGGCGGCAGATATCCGACCAGGAACTCGACACTCTCGTGGATCCGGGAGTCACGGAGCACGTGGAAGTCGTCGAGCACCAGGACATGTTCGGTGCTCGTCGTCGCCAATTCGTTGAGCAGCAGGGGCAGCGCCAGGTCGACCGGATCGACGCCGGGCACCTGCAGTGCATCGAGCGGCGCGGCACCGATCGCGTCGTCGACACCGTGCAGTGCCGTGAACACGTAGCGCCAGAACCGGTTCGGCTCGTCGTCGGTCTCGTCGAGGGACACCCAGGCAACCCGGACGCCATCGCCCGGCTCCGCGGCCCAGGCGCTGAGCAGGCTCGTCTTTCCCCACCCTGCCGGCGCGACCACGACCGTGAGCCCGGTCCCGGCCGATCGCAGCCGCTGTTCCAGTGCCGACCGCCGGACGGCGCCGGAACGGATCGGCGGGATGCGGTGTTTGACGGTCAGCAGCGGGCGATCGGGGCGGTCTGCGGCCATCACGCTCCCACTCGGCGGCCCGGTACCGCCCTCCGCGCAGAAGTTTGCCAGCCGAAGCAGGGTCCTGGCGACAGCCGCAACTGTCCCCGCCGGCTCGGTCGATGACGTCCGCACGGGGTGCGGCGGTGACGCGCGCTCAGGGCAGCCAGGCCCACCAGATCAGCACCAGGACAGCCACTGTCACGGCGGCGTCGGCGCCGATCCGGGTCGCCATCGGCCAACCCCCGCGCAGCCGCACGACCAATTCGCCGACCACTCCGACTCCGAGGTGCGCCAGCACCCGACCCCATCCGGGCCCGTCGGCCGGGCCGAGGCCCGCCGCCGCCAGCAGGCCGGGGGCGACCAACGCGGCCACCACCAGCAACACCCCGACCAGCAGGATCCCGGCCGCCAGCAGACCGGCGAGCCCGTCCAGGAATCGGATCCCGAACGATGGACGCACCCGGTCAGGTGGTGCCGCGGCCGGTTCCGGATCGGGGAGGCGTCCGGACGTCACCAGTCGAAACCGGCCGGACCCACCGGCGGGGTGGCTCCACTGCTTGCGGCCACCAACCTGGCCAGGATCTCCGGATCCGTGTGGTCCTGTCCCAGTCGCAGCACCTTGTTGGTGCCGTGGTAGTCCGACGATCCGGTGGTCAGCAGGCCGAGACGCTCGGCGATCGACCGCAGCTCGGCCCGCTCGGCCGCCGAATGGTCCGGGTGGTCGACCTCCAGCCCACCCAGACCGTGGTCGGCCAGCTCCTTGATGTATTCGAAGGTCAGCGCCCGGTACTCGCCCCTGCCTCTGGGATGCGCGATGACGCTGACCCCACCGGCCGCGGCGATCATCGCGATGGCGGTCGGCAGATCGGTGTCGGCCTTGGGGACGTAATAGGGTCCGCGGCCCGAGAGGTAGGAGCCAAAAGCCTGGTCCACCGAGGTGACGACGCCGGCAGCGACCAGGGCCTGGCCGATGTGCGGCCGGCCGACCGGCGCGCCGTTCGCGATCGCCATCACCTGCTCGGCGGTGATCGGGATCCCGGCGGCCACCATCTTCGCGACGATGGCCATTCCGCGCTGCAACCGCTCCTCTCGCAGCCGTGCCTGCTCCGTGACGATCGCGGCATGCTCCGGATCGAACAGATACCCCAACAGGTGCACGCTCACCGGCCAGGAGTCGGTGCGGGCCAGGGTGGAGAACTCGGCACCCCGGATCACGGTCAGGCCATCGGGCCGGGCGTCCAGGGCCGGCTGCCAGCCGCCGGTGTTGTCGTGATCGGTGATCGCCACGACGTCGAGGCCGGCAGCAGCGGCAGCGGCCATCAGCTGGGCCGGGGTGTCGGTCCCGTCGGAAGCCGTGGAGTGGGCGTGCAGATCGATGAGCATCGGCTCCCATCCTGCCCCGTCGGCAGCGGCACCGGCCGCCCGGCTCGCCGTTCACCGCAGCGGCACCCCCTGTTCACCCGCTCGCGGGTACCCTGACCTGTGCTGATGGTGCGGTCGGGCGTTCGTCCCGGAGTTCGGTTGCGCCGTTGACGTCACGGAAGGAGGACCGTCATGGCCGTACTGCCTTCGCTGCCATCGTTGCCTTCGTTCACCCCGATCTTCCGACATGCGCCCAAGACGCCGGCCCTGCGATCGGCGATCCATCCCGATGCGATCGTCGACTGCGCCGCGTACATCGACGGGAAACGGGTGCCGAGTTGCACCGATCCGATCGCCGCCATCGACTGGGTCCGCAGCCGCGGCCGCGGGTTCGTCTGGATCGGCCTGCACGAGCCGGACACCGATGAGATGTCTGTCATCGCCGACCTTTTCGGCCTGCACGAACTCGCCGTCGAGGACGCCGTGCACGCCTACCAGCGGCCGAAGATGGACCGCTACGACAACTCGCTCTTCCTGGTACTCAAGACCGTCTGCTACGTCGAGCACACCCGCGGGTCGGCGATCGAGATCGTCCAGAACGGCGAGATCATGATGTTCCTCGGCGCCGACTTCATCGTCACCGTGCGGCACGGCGAGCACTCCCAGCTCAAGGGCGTCCGCGCCGCCCTGGAGTCAGATCCCGAGCAGCTCGCGATCGGTCCGGCCGCCGTGATGCATGCGATCTCGGACCGGATCGTCGATGAATACCTCTCCGTGGTCGAGGCCGTCGAGGACGACATCGACGAGATGGAGAACGCCGTCTTCACCACGGAGAAGTCGGTCGACATCGAGCAGATCTACCTGCTCAAGCGGGAGATCGGCGGTCTGCGCCGGGCGGTCTCGCCGCTGACCCCGGCGCTGCGGTCGCTGTCCGGCTCGTCACTGCCGCAGTCGTTGGTGCCCGCGGAGATCCGGGAGTACTTCCGAGATGTCGAGGATCACCTGTCGGTCGTCGCGGAACGGGTGTCCACTTTCGACGAGATGCTCACCACATTGGTCAGCGCGGCGCTCGCCGAGGTCACCACGCGGCAGAACGAGGACATGCGCAAGATCTCGGCCTGGGCGGCGATCGCCCTGGTGCCCACCGCCATCGCCGGCATCTACGGGATGAATTTCGAGCACATGCCCGAGCTGACCTGGACTTACGGGTATCCCATGGCGTTGGCGTTGATCGCCGGCCTGTGCATCTCGCTGTTCATGTTGCTGCGCAGACGAGGGTGGCTGTAACCCACGTCAACCGGACAAATCTGCCCGTCGCATCGCGAACCGGCCAGAGATTTCGCCGGGTTGTGACCAAATTGTGGCCGACGTACGACGCGAACTGTCCGTTGCCGACTGACGCATGTGCCACGATCTTGGCGAATCGGGCGTGATGCCTGGTTCGCCGGCGTGCCGCATGTGGCGGCCCGCTGGAAACGCCCGGTCGGGCCTCCCGACCGCGAACTGGAGGACGAGTACTGATGGAAAACTTCTGGAGCATCATCTGGATCGTGGTTTGGAGCTTCGTCTTCGTCGCCTACCTGTTCGTGCTGTTCTACATCCTGACTGACCTGTTCCGCGATCATCAGCTCAGCGGCTGGTGGAAGGCGTTGTGGATCATCTTGCTGATCTTCATGCCCTATCTGACGGCCTTGGTCTACATCATCGCCCGCGGCAAGGGCATGGCCGAGCGGCAGGGCGCGGCAATCCAGCAGGCCCGCACCGCCCAGGACGCCTACATCAAGGAGGTTGCCGGCTCCTCGGGTGGAAAGTCGCCGGCCGACCACATTTCCGAGGCGAAGGCGCTGCTGGACAGCGGCACCATCAACCAGGCCGAGTTCGACACCTTGAAGGCCAAGGCGCTCGCCTGATCTGCGCTCACCTGATCTGCGTGAGCCCCGCCTGACCCGATCGGGTGGATGTACAACGAAGGCCCGGCCCCGGGATGATCCCCGGGGCCGGGCCCTTGTCGTTCTTCTCGTGTCGTTCTTGTCTCGTCGTTCTTGTCTCTGGTCCGGCGGGCCTGTCAGCCGCGTTGGCCCAGTTCCATCCGGGACAGCAGATCCCTGGCCTGCTCTGCGGTCCGCGGTTGGCACAGGACGTCGTAGCGGCGGGCGACCACCTGGGAGGCTGACGTGAAGTCGCGGCGGCCCTTGGCCACCGAGAAGCCGAGATACCCCATCACGGCGCCGAACGCGGCACCGATCGCCACCGCGGCCAGGATCAACCACAGCACGGCGCCCTGCACCGGTGCGAAGACGAACATCAGCAGGCCGACGAACAATCCCATCCAGGCGCCGGAGGCAGCGGCCGCGGCGGCCAGCTTGCCGGCGGTCATCCGACCGGTCACCCGTTCGACCATCTGCAGGTCGGACCCCACGATGGTGACGTCCTGGATGGAGAAGTCGTGTTTGATCAGGTGCTCGACCGCCGCCTGGGCGCTGGCGTAGGTCGGGTAGGCGGCGACCGCGAATCCGGTCGGCGGCGTCGGCAGATTGGGAACCACGGCGTTGCCGCGGAAGCCGATGGGTGAGGTCACAACGGACCACCTCCTCACTCGTTCACACGTTCCTGGTCGATCAGGTCGGACGGCCCGCCCCCGCTGATCGAAGACATCCGGACGGGGCGAACCGGCAACAGGCGGTCGACAAATCCCATGCTGACACATGCATGTGTGCGATTCATGGGAGGAGCCGGCGAGCCTGCGGGATCGGCGCGCTGCCGAACGGTCCGACGTGCAGGCGCGCGCCACGTAACCTGGCAGGGACCGGCCCACCGGGCACCGCCTTGACCATCAGCGGCCGGACCAGACAGATCGCCCGCACCCGCAGAGGAAATATGGCTCCCACCGTCCAGGACGTCCGCACCGCGCTGGCCTCCGTCAAGGATCCCGAAATCCGCCGACCGATCACCGACCTGGGCATGGTCGGTGATCTCTCGATCGACGATCGGGGGGTGGTCACGCTGACCGTCCTGCTGACGATCGCCGGCTGTCCGCTCCGGGACACCCTGACCAACGACGTCACGGCCGCTGTCCGAGCCGTCCCCGGCGTCACCGATCTGCGGTTGACGCTCGGCGTGATGACCGACGAACAACGCACCGCACTGCGGGACAACCTGCGCGGTGGCGCGACCAAGGACATCCCGTTTGCCCGCGCCGAATCCCGCACCCGGGTGTATGCCGTGGCCTCCGGCAAGGGGGGTGTCGGGAAGTCCACCGTCACAGTCAACCTGGCCGCGGCGCTTGCCGCCAAGGGCCTCGCGGTCGGCGTCCTGGACGCCGACGTCTACGGCTTCTCCATCCCGCGGATGCTCGGCGTCACCGGCCGGCCCACCCGGATCGGCGAGATGATCCTGCCGCCCGTCGCGCACGGCGTGAAGGTGATCAGTGTCGGGATGTTCGTCGACGGCAACGTCCCCGTGGTGTGGCGCGGACCCATGCTGCACCGCGCACTGCAGCAGTTCCTGGCGGACGTGTTCTGGGGCGACCTGGACGTCCTGCTGCTCGACCTGCCGCCGGGGACCGGCGACATCGCCATCTCGACGGCACAGCTCATCCCCACCGCGGAACTCCTGGTGGTGACCACCCCGCAGACCGCGGCCTCCGAGGTCGCCGAGCGGGCCGGCGCGATCGTCACCCAGACCCGGCAGCGCATTGCCGGTGTGGTGGAGAACATGTCGGCGATGACGCTGCCGGACGGCACCGTGCTGGAACTGTTCGGGTCCGGCGGCGGGGCGGCCGTCGCGGCCTCGCTGAGCCGGCTGACCGGGACAACGGTCCCGCTGCTCGGCGCGATTCCGCTCGAGGTCGAACTGCGCACCGCGGGTGACGCGGGCGTGCCCCTGGTGCTGGCCGCCGGGTCCAGTCCCGCTACCGAGGCATTGCGCGGCGTCGCTGACAGCCTGGCCGCGCGCAGCCGCCCGCTGGCCGGAGTGTCGCTGGGGATCGCGCCTGCCAGGCGCTAGCCCGCGTTCTGTGAACCGGTGTCGGCCGGGGTGGTGCGTGTTGATCCCGGGATCGTTGTCCCGGAGCACGACCTGCGCGGCCCACCCTCTCGGCGACGAGGATCTTGGAACATCGGACCGCGCCGGACGGGCCGATCTTCCAACATCCGCCGAGAATCAGGTCCCGTCCGGGTCGAACGGGGGACGCTCACCCGGGACGACCGCGGGGCGAGGCGGTGTCATGCTGCCGACCACCTTCGGAGCGGCCAGCTTCGTCACTGAGGGCTGGGCCGACGAGGGCCGGGCCATCGAGGACTGGGCCATCGAGGACTGGGCCGACGACGACTTGACCATCGACGGTGGCAGGTGGGGCGGGGTCGGCGCAGCGGCGCCGTTCGTGACCGGCGCGCCGGCCGGACCTGCAGAACCATTCGTGGTCGCTGCGCCGTTGGCCGCCGTGCCGTTGGTCGCCGCGCCGTTGGTGCCGGGGAGCGGTTCGTTGAGGCCGAGGAAACCGGTGATCCCGCCGGAGAACTCGTCGCCCAGGATGTTCTTGCCGATCAACCGCTTGGGATGCAGGTCCCGGAGGTCCCGCAGCTCCTGCAGCTCTTTCAACGACTGCAGGTCGGCCACCTGTCGCCGCAGTTCGTCGATCTCCGGCCCGATCTCGCGCCGCAGTTCGGCCTGCGCCCCCGCTGCCATCGTCCGCAGTTTCCGCAGCGAGGTCAGCACCCAGGTCACCGCGGTCGGGATCCGCTCGGGTCCGAGGACGAACACCCCGACCAGCAGGATGATGGCGATCTGACCCCACGAAAGGCCGAACATGTGCCGGCCTCCTTGCGGTCTGCGGTGCTCCGGTCGTCGGTGCCCAGGATAGCCCGGCGGGCGCCGCGACCCAGGCGCGTCAGGTAGGGCCTGCGGTGCTATTCGGCGGCGAGGGTGACGGAGACGGTCATCTCCCGGCCGTCCCGCAGCAACACGACCGGCACGGTGGCACCGACCGCGTTCTGCCGGACCGCGACGACGAGCTCGTCGGCGTTGCCGACCGAGCGATCGCCCACCTTGGTGATCACGTCGCCCTCGGCGATTCCGGCCGCTGCGGCCGGTCCCCCGTCCTGCACGTTCTGCACCTGCGCGCCGTCGGTCACCCCGTCGGTGGCCGACCTGGCGTTGATCCCCATCGTCGAGTGCTGCACCGTGCCCGATTGGATGATCTGCTCGGCGACGTCCTTGGCCATGGTGATCGGAATCGCGAAGCCCAGACCGATGGAGCCACTGGTCTCGCCACCCAGCGTGCGGATGGCGGTGTTGATCCCGACCACGGCGCCCGAGGAATCGACCAGCGGGCCGCCGGAGTTGCCGGGGTTGACGGCGGCGTCGGTCTGCACGGCGTCGATCACCGCGTCGGTGTCGGACCCACCGCCCTGCAGCCGGACGGGGCGGTCCTTGGCCGAAACGATGCCGGTGGTGACAGTGCCGGCCAGCCCGAGCGGCGAACCGATGGCGATCACCGGGTCGCCGACCGCCAACGCCGCCGAGTCGCCGAGCTGGGCCACCGTCGCACCGGTCACATCGACCTTGATCACTGCGAGGTCGGTCAGCGGGTCACGGCCGACCAGGATGCCTGGCACCCGGCTGCCGTCGTTGAAGATCACCGTCAGCTCGGCGGACGGGTCGGAAGCCGCGGTCGACACGACGTGGTTGTTGGTCAGCACGTAGCCGCTGCCATCGATCACCACGCCGGAGCCGGTCTCCCCGACGTCGCCGGTACGGATCTCCAGGGACACCACCGACGGCAGCACCCGGGCGGCGATGTCGGCCACCGAGCCCGGCTCCCTGGTCACCGACGGCGCCACCGTCGCCAATTGGAACTGCGGATCGGTCACCGCGGCCGGTAGCCGGTTGGCGGCGAAAACGCCGATCACCGCGCCGATCCCGCCGACCAGCAGAGCGGCGACCAGCAGCCCGATCACCGCCGACGGGCGGATTCGGCGTTCGAAGAGGGCCTGTCGCAGGCCGAACCGCTCAGCAGGCTTCGGATCGGCCTGCTCCTCGCGCGGCGCGTCCAGCGCGGGCGGTCCGAGCCGGGCACCTGACGCCGGATCGCGCCAGGGATCCTCATCGGAGGGTGCGACGGAATCGGCTCCTGGCCCGGTCGGTGGCCGGTTCAAACCGTCCGCCCCGGCCGGCCGCTCGAACGCCTCCTGCAGATACTCGGGCACCGGCGGGGCACCGAGCCGGACGGGGCCCCGCTGCTGCCGCGGCGCGAACGCCCCCTCGGTTCCGCGTGGCCGCCCGAACGCACCGGCCTGCATCGGGTCGACCGGCGGTTTCCACAGCGGCCTCGGCGCGAGCTGGGGTCGACCGTTCCGCGAGCCACCCGGCCCATTCACCGGGGTGGGCGCCGAATTCGGCGGTGCAGAGTGCGCCAGCACAGAACCGGCTGGATCGGCGGAGCCGTGATTGCGGCTGATCGTTGAGACGAGGTCGTCATCTGGTGCGGCCGGGTGGTCCGCACCGTTCGACGACGGGCCGGAACCGCCGCCGTTCGGAGACCGATTCTGATCCGGGCTGTTCATCTGTCGCGCTGACCTCTCGATGGCTGCTGACTTCTCCGCCCGTCCGGTGACGGCGGCTTCGTCCGGCAGCTCGGGTGTGCTGGGGAGCGGCAGGTCGATCTGGCCCGACCATCCCCCGACGCCAGATTACGGGACCGGCAACGATCCCCGGCCGACCCGGACCTCGCCATGGGACGGTGCAGGCCGACCCTGCGACCGATCCCTACCGACGACCGCCGGTATGGGCTCAGGGGGTTCCCAGATCGGCCGGCAACACGAGCGGACTGGGGACCGCACTCATCTGCGCGCCCTGCCGGCCGCTGGGCGAGGGGTCGTTGGCAGCCTGGTCGGCGCCGACGACGAGGGCGCCGACGGCCAGACCGGCCACCAGCGCACCGGCCCCGAGGAACCGGAAGCGCCAGCCGCGATGATGATTCGGACCTTTGGCGTCGTCGGACCGGATGACCCGTCCGGAACCCGGGTCGATGGTGACGCCGTCCACCGGCCGGGACGCCGGTACGGCCACCGGGATCGACTTGAGGCTGTCCAGCAGGCTCATCGGCATCGCCGGCGAACCGGCAGCACGCAGCCAGGATCGCGCGACGACCTGCTGATTCACCTCGCTGTCGCATTGCGGGCACCGCGCGACGTGGGCGGCGGCCCGTTGATAGGCGGTCAGGGTCATCTCACCGTCGGCGAACGCGACGATGGCATCGAGGTTGAGGTGATCTGTGGGTCCCGTTGTCATCGCACCGCCCCCGGTCCGTTGATCTGGTCTGTGTTGCCGGCGATTCGTTCGGCGCGACGGCGCTCCAACCCGGACCGCAACGCCAACCGGCCGCGGTGGATCCGGGATCGCACGGTGCCGAGTTTGACGCCCAGCGTCGCGCCGATCTCCTCGTACGTGAGGCCCTCGACATCGCACAGCACTACGGCCGCCCGGAACTCGGGCAGCAGGTCGTCGAGCGCGGCCTGCAGGTCGGGATCGAGGTTGGCATCGCTGAAGGCCTGCTCCGGCGACGGCTCCCGACCGGCGATCCGGTCCGTCTCCTCGGGCAGCGCCTCCATCCGGATCCGCTGCCGGCGGCGGACCAGGTCGAGGAACACGTTGGTGGTGATCCGGTGCAGCCAACCCTCGAACGAACCGGGCCGGTAATTGTTGAGGGAGCGGAACACCCGGATGAACGTCTCCTGGGTGATGTCCTCTGCATCATGGGCGTTGCCCGACAAGCGGTACGCCAGGCGGTAGACCCGGTCACCGTGCTCGCGCACGATGTCGTCCCACGCCGGGGGCGTCCACGCCTCCGGGGCAGCGACCGGTGACAGGGGATCGACCAGAACGCCGTCGGAGGCCATGTCGCCATCCATCGGAATCGGCAAGCTGGACAGCGAAACCACCTCCGTTGTTGCCCGGTCAAACGACCGTGGCCAGGTGATTGTTCCCCGATCGATTGTGAGCGGGGTGTGAGCGGGGTGTGCCGCGTCCCACGTGTCGAACCCGATCGATCCCCGAACGATCCCGATTCGTTCCTGGTTCTATCCCACGCGGCCCGGCCGGAGCGCGTCTATCGTTCCCGGGCATGAGCGATGAGACCGCGCCGCCCATGAACCTGACCGGCCCGACCCGTCCCGAGACCGACACCCGACGGGCGGTCCTGAACACCATCAAGGGCTCCGCCGGAAACCTCGTCGAGTGGTACGACGTCTACATCTACACGGTCTTCGCCGTGTACTTCGAGGCGCAGTTCTTCGACAAGAACGACACCAACTCGACGCTGTACATCTACGCGATCTTCGCCGTCACGTTCATCATGCGGCCGGTCGGCTCCTGGTTCTTCGGGCGTTTCGCGGATCGCCGTGGCCGCCGCGCCGCCCTCACCGTGAGCATCACCGTGATGTCGTCCTGCTCGTTCCTGGTCGCGGTGATGCCGACCCGGGAGGTCATCGGCTACTGGGCGGCGGTGATCCTGGTCATCGCCCGACTGGTGCAGGGGTTCGCCACCGGCGGGGAGTACGGCACGTCGGCGACCTACATGTCGGAAGCAGCCACCGCCCGTCGGCGCGGCTTCTTCTCCTCGTTCCAGTACGTCACCCTGGTCGGCGGCCACGTTCTCGCGCAGTTCACTCTGTTGATCTCACTGAGTTTCCTCGGCGTCGATCAACTGAACGACTGGGGCTGGCGCATCGGCTTCTTCATCGGCGGCGTGGCCGCGCTGGTGGTGCTCTGGATGCGCCGCACGATGGACGAATCGCTGAGCGAATCGCACCTGACCGCCATCCGCGAGGGCCAGGACCGCAACGCCGGGTCGATGAAGACGTTGTTCACCACCTACTGGCGGCCGCTGCTGCTGGTCTTCGGCATCACCGCGGGCGGCACGATCGCGTTCTACACCTACAGCGTCAACGCGCCGGCCATCGTCAAATCCACCTTCGGCACCGAGGGGGCGCTGACCGCGACCTGGATCAACCTGCTCGGGCTGATCTTCCTGATGCTCCTGCAACCCGTCGGCGGCATCATCAGCGATCGCGTCGGACGCAAACCGCTCTTGGTGTTCTTCGGCATCGGCGGCGTGCTCTACACCTACGTCCTGCTCACCTTCCTGCCGAAGACCACCTCACCGGTGCTGGCCTTCGCCCTGACCGCTGTCGGCTACGTGATCATCACCGGGTACACCTCGGTGAACGCGATCGTGAAGGCGGAGGTCTTCCCCGCCGAGATCCGCGCGCTCGGTGTCGGGCTCGGGTACGCGCTGGCCAACTCCGTGTTCGGGGGTACCGCGCCGCTGCTCTTCCAGGCCTCGAAGTCGGCCGATCAGGTCGGCTGGTTCATCTTCTACGTGACGCTGGTGATCGGTGCGAGCCTGCTGGTGTACGTCTTCGCGCTGAAGAACAAGTCGGTCACCGCGCTGGATCGCGAGCAGGGCAGTGCCTGGGCGGCGCCGGTGCCGTCCGGCACACGCTGAAGTGCTCGCGTCCGTTTCTCCGGGTAAAACTTCGGTACTGAAGTGACTGGTGTGACTGATGTGACTGACGTGACAGGCGGCCGCCCGGTACCCGGCTGAGCGCCGGTGAGCCTGTTCGGAACCGTCGTACCCGGCCGGTAGGTTCGGCCGGGGTCGGGTCCGCACCCGCTCGTCCGGCAGTTTCACCGGGCGCCGGACGGATTCGCCCCGATTCACCTTGTTCGCAGGTCGCGACATCACGTCCAGTTCAGGAGGTTTCCGGTGACCACCAGCCGGTCCTACGCCGAGTTCTTCGTCCCCGAGGGCGAGGTCGTGCTGGCCGCAAGGGCACGGGCCGCCGACCTCGGCTGTGTCCCGATCGGTTCCGGCGGTGCCGCCGCACTGACGTTTCTCGCCGCCACCATCGGCGCCCGTTCCGTGGTCGAGATCGGCACCGGCGCCGGGGTCAGCGGGTTGCACCTGATCGCCGGGATGGCTCCGGACGGGATCCTCACCTCCATCGATGTCGAGGCCGAGCATCACCGGGCCGCGAAGAAGGCGTTCAGCGACGCGGGGGTCGGACCGACCCGTACCCGGCTGATCAACGGGCGCGCACTGGACGTGCTGCCCCGACTCACCGACGGTGCCTACGACCTGGTGTTCGTCGACGGTGCCAAGAACGAGTACCCGCAGTACGTGGCGGAGGCGTTGCGGTTGCTGCGACCCGGCGGTCTGCTCGTGGTGGACGGTGCGCTGGCCGGCGACAAGGTGGCGGACCCGACCCAGCGCGACGGCGAGACCGTTGCCGTGCGCGAAGCCGGACGGCTGGTCCGGGACGACGAGACGCTGTCGGCAGTGATGATCCCGCTGGGTGATGGACTGCTGGCTGCGGTCAAGCGCGCTTGAGCACCCGGTACCAAGGCGGCCGGTCGCTGTTCGCGTCGCTGTTGGTCGTGGCCGGTCTGCTCGGGGTCGCCGGCTGCGGTGAGTCCGAGGAATCTCGGCTGGCCGCGGAGTCGGCATCGTCTGCAGCGCTCGCCGCCTCCTCGTCGGCGGCTGCCGCATCGTCATCGGCGGTGGCCCAATCGTCCGCCGCTGCCGCTTCGTCGGCTGCCGCCGCTGCCCTCGCCGCCGCCGAGGCATCCCGGTCGGCCGCGGCCGAGGCGATGGCGTCCGCAGCTGCATCGTCACGGGAGGCGGACGCGTCCCGGGCCGCAGCCGCCCAGCAGCAAGCGCAGGACGCGGCGTCGGCCGCCGCCGGATCGGCGGCCGATGCGGCAGCCGCTGCAGCCGCCGCCGGCGCAGCCGGGGCCGACCCGGACACCCCTGGCGAGGACGGTGGGACCAGGTGCGAGAACAACCCGCAGTACGCCGACGAGCAGCCGGTCGGCATGCGCGCCGATGCCGCTGCCGCGTACGTCGCCGCCGATGCGGCAGCCGCCGCACAGGGCGTTCTGATGTGCCTGGCCGACGGCAAGCGCAGCCGCGCACAGCAGCAGGCGACCTATGACGAGTACGTCGTGCAGTACGGCCAGGGAATGGCGGACCTGTACGTCCTGCCGCCCGAGAAGTCGGCCCACGTGCAGGGTCTCGCCATCGACGTGCAGCCTTACGCCGCCTACACCTGGTTGGAGGCCACCCGCGGCGCCCTGGGTTGGTGTCGCATGTACGACAACGAGGCCTGGCACTTCGAGTACAGCCAGGCCTTCACCACCGCGGGATGCCCGGCCCGGCTCCCCCACCCCGGAGCCTGATCCCCGGAACGACAAGAGCCGCTCCGTCGACCTCGAGGTTGACGAAGCGGCTCTGTCGATCGAGCGCTGGTGGGGCTACTTGCCGATGGTGACACCCTTGCCGACGACGGTGATGCCGCCCGGGCTGACGGTGTACAGATCACTGTCCAGATCGACATCGACGCCGACCTTCGCGCCGTCCGGCACGATCACGTTCTTGTCCAGGATGCTGTGCCGCACCACCGCGTTGCGACCGATCCGCACACCGGGCAGGATCACCGAGCCCTCGATCCGGCTGCCGGTGCCGATCCGCACGTCGTCGGAGACCACCGACCCGGTCACCGTGGCGCCCGAGATGATCGTCCCGCTGCCGATCATCGAATCCCGCGCCGTGCCGTTCTCGACGAACTTCGCCGGCGGCAGGGTGGACGGGAAGCTCAGGATCGGCCATTCCCGGTTGTAGAGATTGAAGATCGGTTCCAGTGACACCAGATCCATGTGGGCGTCCATGTACGCGTCCATGGTTCCGACGTCGCGCCAGTAGCCGCGGTCCCGCTCGGTCGCGCCGGGCACGATGTTCCGGTCGAAGTCGTAGACGTGCGCCGAACCCCGGTTCACGAAGTACGGAATGATGTTGCCGCCCATGTCGTGAATCGACGATTCGTCGGCGGCGTCGATCTTCAGCGCCTCGATCAGGGCCTCGGTGGAGAAGACGTAGTTGCCCATCGAGGCGTAGGCGACGTCCGGGTCGTCCGGGACCGCCGGCGGGTCGGCCGGCTTCTCCATGAACTCGGCGATCTTGCTGCCGTCCTCGGCCGCCTTGATCACCCCGAACGCGGTGGCTTCCCGACGCGGCACGCGAATGCCGGCCACGGTCGCCTCGGCTCCGGTTGCAATATGGTCCGCGACCATCTGCGACGGATCCATCCGGTACACGTGATCCGCGCCGAAAACCACCAGGTAGTCGGGCTTCTCGTCGTAGACCAGGTTCAGCGACTGCAGGATCGCGTCGGCGCTGCCGGTGTACCAGCGGGGGCCGAGGCGCTGCTGGGCCGGCACCGGGGTGACGTAGTTGCTGAGCATCTGACTCATCCGCCACGTCGTGGTGATGTGTCTGTCCAGTGAGTGCGACTTGTACTGCGTCAGTACACAGATCTTGAGGTACCCGGCATTCACCAGGTTCGACAACACGAAGTCGATCAGTCGAAAGTTTCCGCCGAACGGAACTGCTGGTTTTGCGCGGTCAGCAGTCAACGGCCACAGCCGTTTTCCTTCGCCGCCTGCAAGTACGATCCCGAGGACCTTGGGCTTGGCCATGGCGCTGACGATAGCGGCCGGGTGCGGCTTTCGCGCGTGGGACCGACTGGAGCCGTGTCGCAGCGGACCAACTGACCGTCGCGGCGGACCGAGCGACCCGAGTCCGGCCCGCTGCGCGCCGCCAACGCCGTGATCGGTCGATGGTGGCGCCGGACCTCCACCCTGCGGGCGAACGGCGGGCTGGATAGATTGCCGTCGTGCATACCGCGATCCTGACCAGAGAATTCCCACCGGACGTCTACGGAGGAGCGGGGGTCCATGTCGAGTATCTGGTTCGTGAGCTCCGGAAACTGATCGACGTCGACGTCCACTGCTTCGGTGACGATCGACCGGGCGCCGTCGGTCACCGGCCGGCCGCCGACCTGGCCGGCGCGAACGCCGCGTTGACCACGCTGTCCGTCGATCTGTCCATGGTGGCCGCGACCGGCAACGTCGAGCTGCTGCACTCGCACACTTGGTACGCCAACATGGCCGGACACATCGGCAAGCTGCTGTACGGCATCCCGCATGTGATCACCGCGCACTCCCTGGAGCCGCACCGCCCGTGGAAGGCCGAGCAGCTCGGCGGCGGGTACCGGCTGTCATCGTGGGCCGAGAAGACCGCGTACGAGGGTGCGGACGCGATCATCTCCGTCTCGACCGGCATGAAGAGCGGCATCCTGGAGAGCTACCCGGCGCTGGACCCGGCCAAGGTGCACGTGATCCGCAACGGCATCGACACCGAGATCTACCAGGCCACCGACAAACGGAACGTGCTGAAGGACAAAGGCGTCGACCTGGACGCGCCGATCGCTTCGTTCGTCGGTCGGATCACCCGGCAGAAGGGCGTCGGACACCTGGTCGCGGCGACCCACCATTTCGATCCGGGCGTCCAACTGGTGCTGTGCGCCGGCGCGCCGGACACGCCGGAGATCGCCGCCGAAACCGCGGCCGCCATCGCCGAGCTGCAGGCGCAGCGACCCGGGGTGTTCTGGTTCGACGGCATGCTGACCCTTCCCGAGGTCAAGCAGGTGCTGTCGGCGTCGACGGTCTTCGTCTGCCCATCGGTGTACGAACCGCTGGGAATCGTGAACCTGGAGGCGATGGCCTGCGGCGCTGCCGTGGTGGCCAGCGATGTCGGCGGGATCCCGGAGGTCGTGAACAACGGCGAGACCGGGCTGCTGGTGCACTACGACAGCGAGGACGGACCCGGCTTCGAGCGGGACATCGCCACCGCGGTCAACGACCTGGTCCGTGACCCTGCGCGGGCTGCCGCGTACGGCGCCGCCGGTCGGGCCCGCACCATCGAAGAGTTCTCCTGGACGGCGATCGCCGAGCAGACGGTTGACCTGTACCGCTCGGTGCTGGCCGCGCAGTAGTTGCGGGTCGCGAGGATCGAGGTGCGCCGGCCTTCCGGGACGGATGTGCGGGAACAGATGACCGGCGCGGATGACCGGGACGGATTTTCGTCGCGGGATTTCCGTCGCGGGATTTCCGTCGCGGATTTCCGTCGCGGGATTTCCGGCAGGCACGAAGCCGCCCGGGTGCGGGTCCGAGAACGGATCCGGCGCCCGGGCGGCTGCCGTGTACGGGGACGGTTCGCTATTTGGGAACGACGACGGCCTTCAGCGCATCGCCCAGTGCCGAGGCTTCGTCCGCAGAGATCTCCACCACGAGTCGACCACCACCTTCCAGCGGAACACGCATGACGATCCCGCGGCCCTCCTTGGTCACTTCGAGAGGACCATCCCCGGTGCGGGGCTTCATGGCCGCCATGTGCGACTCCCTCCAGAACTCATATGAATCTGCTCCGCCGGATGGCGGTTCCCGCCCGGCGTTCGGTGCCGCGTGCTGCGCGGACGGTCCATTCTCCCTCATGACGGCGCCATGTCCGAAACCAGGTACTGCGGGAGTAGGTCGGGCGTGTCGGGGCCGGACCTCACGACGGCGGAGTCGGACCGCTCGCCGACCCGGGATGTGCTGCGCGTGCCGCCGGGGCGATGATGGGATACGCCGGATGACGGCACCCCGAAGTTCTGCGTATAAACCTCTTTCGCGATGAGAAGGACACCACCGTGACCGTGACCGAACCATCCTCGGAGGCCGCCCCGATCGCCCAGCCGCCGGTGCTGGTCGCCGATGCCGGTGCCGTTCGGACGCTGACGTTGAACCGCCCGGCCGCCTTCAACTCGTTCAATCTGGAACTGAAGGAGTCGCTGCTGACCGCGCTCGCCGACGCAGCCGCGGACCCCGCCGTCCGGGCGGTGGTCATCACCGGCGCGGGCCGGGCGTTCTGTGCGGGCCAGGACCTCAAGGAGCACCTGAGCCTGGTGGCCGCGCGCGACCCGCGGGTCGCGCGCACCGTCGCGGAGTTCTACAACCCGATGGTGCGGGCGGTGTCCGGAATGGCGAAGCCGGTCATCGCGGCGGTGAACGGACCGGCGGCCGGTGCCGGTGCCGGCCTGGCGTTCGCCTGCGATCTACGGATCGCGGCCCGCTCGGCGACGTTCTCGATGGCGTTCGCCGGGGTCGGCTTGTCAGCGGACAGCGGGGCGTCATTTCTGCTTCCCCGACTCGTCGGGTACGGGCGGGCCTCGAAGATGATGCTGCTCGGCGAGAAGGTCGACTCCGACGAGGCGCTGCGGATCGGGATGGTCGACGAGGTGGTCGACGACGCCGACCTGGCAGGCACGGTCGTAGCGCTCGCCGATCGACTCGCCGCGGGTCCGACCAAGGCTTACGGCTGGATCAAGGCCTCGCTGCAGCACGGCGCACAGGCCGATCTGGAATCCACCCTGGAATTCGAGGACAGGGCACAGACCGAATGCTTCGCCTCACCCGACCATCTCGAGGCGATCCAGGCCTTCGTGCAGAAACGGCCGCCGAATTTCACCGGTAGCTGACTCGGCGTTGCTCGCCCACTCGGGACCCGCCGTGGTGCGGTCGTTGCCGTAGCCTTGCCTGGTGGGTCCGATGGGTGAACTGGGTGCGTTGTTCAACCCCGGCATGCGCCACGAGCTCGAGGAACGGCGGGCCAAGGCCGCGCGCCGGGAGGAAGAGGGCAACGCCAGGGACGGCGACCTGCGGATCGACCTCGAATCCGGCGTCGCGGTGATCAACATCGCCGATGAGGACGACGACACCGTCGAAGCGAGTTCCTCGAAGTCCGCTGACGACAGCGAGCCGGGCGCGAACTCCGACGCCGATTCCGACGGCGCGCCTTCTGCTGTGGATCCTGAGTCCAACCCTGCGCCGCCTGCCCCGCTGCGTCCCCGTGGGAAGCGCGGGATGTCGACGTCCGCTCGCTGACGGGTACTGGTGCGGGCGGTCAAGCCTGGTCGGCGCGCCAGCATCCCGCTACGTGATCGTCGACCATTCCGGTGGCCTGCATCAGCGCATAGGCCGTCGTCGGACCGAAGAACCTGAACCCCCGCCGCTTCAATTCTTTGGCCATCGCCGTGGACTCGGCGGTGATGGCGACGAAGTCGGCGGACGCCGCCGGCCGCGGACGGTGGACGGTCGGCGCAAACGACCAGAGCAGTTCGTCCAGACCGACGTCCTGGTCGGCAGCCACTCTGGCGTTGTTGATCGCCGCTTCGATCTTGGCCCGATTGCGGACGATGGAGGCGTCGGCCATCAGTCGTTCGACGTCCTTGTCACCGAAGGTCGCGACCCGATCGATCACGAATCCGTCGAAGGCGCTGCGGAAGGCCGGACGTTTGCGCAGGATCGTCAGCCAGCTGAGCCCGGACTGGAAGGCCTCCAGACACAGTCGCTCGTAGAGCGCGTCGTCACCGTGGAGGACACGGCCCCATTCGTCGTCGTGGTACTCGACGTATTCCGGCGCGCTGGTGCCCCACCAGCACCGCGCGAGCCCGTCCGGCCCGACGGCCAGGGCGGGACGGACCTCGACGTCTTCGGCCGGCGACGTCATGACCCCGGTCCTCCGCCCACCGGCAACCGTTCCGGCGCCGGCCGCAGCGGCAATGCCCCGGTGGTCAGCTGCCTGGCCAACCGGCGCAGGGATGCGCCCAAAGCGAGCTGCGCGATCGGTTTCGCGATCAACCAGCCCGCACGGCCGACCACACCGAACGGCAGGCGGAGATCGTTTGCCCAGGTGACCCGGCAGCCACCGGCGGGCAATGGGTCGACCTGCATGGTGCCGACACCCCGGAGCAGGTCGCCGTCCTTGTCCATCACCCAGCGATGAGGCGGTTCATAGGCGGTGACGGTCATCGTGTCCAGAAAACCGATGCTGCCGACACCGGTGAACGCGGCCAACCGGGCACCGACGTGCGGCGGCGATACCGGCCCCTCGATCGCATACAGCCGGGTCGCGATGATCCATTTCTCCTGCGACGGCAGGTCGACCAGCGCGGCAAAGGCGTCATCGGGCTCGGCGGCGACATCGACCGAGACTGCGATCCGGACGGTCATCGATCGCCCGCCGGCCCGGTGGCGGATGGATCCGGACGGTGCGCGTCACCGATCACCGTCTCCGGCGCGCGGGACGCGACCGGCCACTCACCCTGCGCGGGGACGGTCGAACCGACGCCGGCCAGGACCGGCGCCCCGGTTTCCCTCGCGGACAGTTCGGCAACCTCCGCCCGCAGTCGATCCAGCTCGTCGGCCATCTTCTCCAGCGCCCAGTCGACGTCACTCATCCGATAACCGCGCAACGCCATCGCGAACCGGACCTTGCGCACGTCATCGGCGGTCAGATCGCGATCGGGGAGTTCGGTCGGCGACGTACGGGGCGACAGGGCGGCCATCTGCTCCCCGCGGCCGAAGACGAACACCGCGATCCCGAACACCACCAGACCGATCACTGCGGCGATCACCAGGTACTGCAGAACTGTGGTCACCCGACGATCGTGCCACGCGACCCCGACAACCCACCTGCACGACGTCACCTGATCGGCGATCGGGGCGGGCGGACCAGGTGCGGGTCAGACCAGCCCCCGGCGGGCTGCCAACGGCGCCCTGGTGCCGGCAACAGCGGCGGCCATCTCCACCACTCGGCGGGTCGCCCTGACCTGGTGCGCGCGAAAGACGGCCGCGCCCTGCCAGGCCGCGATGGCGGTCGCGGCGAGGGTGCCCTCCAACCGCTGGTCGACCGGAAGGTCGAGGGTCTCGCCGACGAAATCTTTGTTGGACAGGGCCATCAGGACCGGCCAACCGGTTGCGACCATTTCTCCGGTGCGGTGCACCAGTTCCAGTCCGTGCCAGGTGTTCTTCCCGAAGTCGTGCGTCGGATCGATCAGTACGCCGGCGGCCGGCACACCGGCGGCCACCATCCTGCCGGCCGCCGCGGTTGTTTCGGCGATCACTGCAGCGACGACGTCGGGATAGGCCACCCGGTGCGGGTTGGTCCGGGGAGCGGCGCCGCCGGTGTGCGAACAGACGATGCCGGCACCGAACCGGGCGGCGACCTGCGCCAGACCCGGGTCGGCCCCGGCCCAGGTGTCGTTGATCAGGTCGGCCCCGGCATCGCAGGCGGCGACCGCCACCGGAGAGCGCCAGGTGTCGACGCTGATCACCAAGTCGGGGAAGGCGGCGCGCACCTTCGCGATGAACGGCACCACCCGGCGGGTCTCCTCGGCGATGTCGACCACCGGTCCGACGCCGGCCTTCACTCCACCGATGTCGACGATGTCCGCGCCTTCCTCGACCGCGCGGTGCACGGCCTCGAGTGCGGCCTGCTCGGCGAAGGTGGCGCCGGCGTCGAAGAACGAATCCGGCGTCCGGTTGACGATGGCCATCACGGCCGCCCGGTCCGTCGGCAACGGCCGCCCCCGCAACACGACGGCACGGGGTGGAACGGGCGGCGGCGTCATCACCGGCCAGCCTACAAACGTGCGGGCCGGACCCGCGCCGCTGCGGGTCGCCGGGGCCGGGGTTCCGGCGCGGTACCGGGTACGGGGTACGGGCTACACCGCTTCCTGGGTCCGATCACCTCCGCTGGTCGCCGCTGCCAGCAGATCTGCGATCCCCTCGGCATCCAGCAGATCGACCGGGGCGACGGTCGTCCCGGTCGGCACGTAGTGGAAGGCAGCACGCACCCGCTCCAACGGCAGCCCGCTGAGTTCGGCGACCGCCAGTCGATAGCAGGCGAGCTGCACGCCCAGTGCTGCCCGCCGCGCGGGCGGAGGCGGCGATCCGGTTTTCCAGTCGACAACGGTGAGTCCGCCGTCCGGATCGGCGAAGACCGCGTCGACGCGGCCCCGAACGCCGAGTCCGGCGATCCGGGTCGCAAACGGAACCTCGATCTCGATCGGCACCTTGTTCGCCCACGGGGAGTCCAGGAAGGTCGTGCGCAGCCGATCGAACTCGACGTCCTCCCCGGCCCACCGGTCGCCCGCGCCCGGCAGATCCCGGACGTCCAACAGTGCCTCGCCGCGGAAGAACCGTTCGAGCCACTGGTGAAATGCAGTGCCACGACGTAGGTGTGGTGCCGGTTCGACAGGAACCGGTCGGCGAAGTCGGCGGGCCAGGGCCTGCGGATCGTCGGCCAGCTCGACCAGCGCGGAAACCGACACCGTGCCGGGCAACTCGACCTCCACGCTCGAACGATCGAGGCCGGCGCGTTCGGTCAGCAGGGTGGTCACATCGGCCGCCCAGCCGAACGGATCCGGCCCGAGGTCGCCCCGGTCGATGCCGGCGCTGTGGTGGTTGCCGGCGCTGGGGTCGATGCCGGCGCTGGGGTCGATGCCTTCGTCCTGGTCGATGCCGGCGTCGACGTCACGATCGAGGCGGTGTTCGGCGGCATCGTGCGCCTCCGCGGGAGACCGCTCAGGCCCCGGAACCAGGCTCAGGTTCATGTCGGTGGCGGCGGCAACGGCCGCTGCCGGTCCGGACATGGAACCGGCCGGATCGTCTCCGCTGTGCTCGGCTCCGTGGTGATCTCCGCGAGCCATCCCGGCCATCGCGCCGAGCACCAGGTCGGCGCCCGCCCGTAGGTCGGCGCGCCGAGCACCCAGCGGGTCGACGGGCCACTGCGCCACCCGCGGCTGAGCGGTCAACGGATTCGATTCGGCCGGATCGGGAGCCGGTGCCCATTCGTCGGCCGGCGCCCAGTTCTTGGCGAGATCGGCTGCCTCCAGCAGGAAGTCGCTAGGACCGGCGGGTTTCGTGGTGCTAGCGCCCCAGTGGTGTCCGGACACCAGCAATACCTGCTCGGCCCTGGTGAGCGCGACGTAGAGCAGCCGGCGTTCCTCGGTGAGTCGCAGTTGCCCGAACTCGGCCGCATGCGCGGCCAGTGCGTCGGCAACGTCCTTCTGGTTGCCGTCCGGTGGCAACGACAGCATCGGGAGTTCGTCCCGGTCGCCGCGGATGTCCGGCGGCAGTTGTGCGGCATCGCCGAGCCAGGTGCTCCCCCTGGTGATCGGGAAGACCCCCTCGGTGAGATGGGGTACCGCGACGAGTTCCCACTCCAGGCCCTTGGCCGCATGCACGGTCAGCACCTGGACCCTCCCCGATGTTGCGGGCACCTCACCGGGGGTCAGTCCGTCCTCCCTCTCCGCGGCCGCGTCCAAATAGTCGAGCAGTTCCTTCGGCCCGGCACCGGTGGCGGCGACTTCGGCCACGACATCAGCGAACGCATCCAGGTGCGCCCGACCCGCCGGTGATCCGAGTTGCACCTCGATGTCGAGTCCGAGGGCGCGCTCCAGGTCGGCGATCAGGTCGGGCAGCGGCTGACCCATCCTGGATCTGAGTCGACGCAGCTGCGCGGCGCATCGGGCGAGCCGCCGGTGACCTTCCGGCGAATACCGTTGGGCCGGCCCCGGATCGGAGATCGCATCGACCAGACACCAGGCGTCGATGTCCTCGCCGGACAACGCCTGGGCAACCGCTTCCCGGACACTGTCCCGACCGCTTCGACCGGGTGCCGACACGGGACGGCTCTGCCGGACCAGTTCCCTGGCTCGCTGCGCAAGGGCTTCCAGGTCCGCGATTCCCAGTCGCCATCGCGCGCCGGTCAACAGCCGGATCGCCGCCGCCCCGGCCGTGGGATCGACCAGGACACGCAGGGTGGCGACCAGGTCGCCGATCTCGGGTTCGTCCAACAATCCGCCGAGACCGACGACCTCGACCGGTAAACCCGCCGCCCGCAGCGCATCGGCGGTTGCTGCCATGTCGCTGCGGCGACGGAGCAGGACCGCCGTGGTCGGCGGTGCCGCGGCGGGCGAGTCCATCGCTTCGCGCCACCGCTGCGCGATCGACCTGGCGAGCCAGGCGTCCTCGTCGGCCACCGTCGCGAACAGCCCGTGCCGAACCTCCCCCGGTCCAGCGCCCGGAGCAGTCCGCAACTCCCCGACCGGAACCGGGGCGGATGGTCCGCTCCGGATCGAGGCGGAGAGATCATTGGCCAACGCCAGCACCGACGCCGGGTTCCGGAAGCTGGTCAGCAGCTCCGTCGACGTCGCCGGCGCGCTGTCGTCCTGCGGGAAGTCGGTGACAAACCGCGGCAGGTTCGATGCGGAGGCCCCACGCCAGGAGTAGATCGACTGCACCGGGTCGCCGACAGCCGTCACCGGATGGCCCGGAACCGCATCGATGGCGCCCGCACCGAACAGCGTGCGCAGGATGACCCGCTGCGCATGCCCGGTGTCCTGGTACTCGTCCAGCAGGACGACGCGGTACTTGTCCCGTAAGGCCACGCCGATCCGTGGATGCCGCTGGACGAGCCCGGCCGCGATCTGCATCTGGTCCGCGTAGTCGATGACCCCCTGCTCCCGTTTCGCGTCGGTGAACGCCTGCACCAGGGGCAGGATCCACTGCCGATCCTGCAGCCGTTTCACATGGCCGACCAGGGCGCTGTGCAGAGCGGACTGCTGACGTGCGGTCGGCGGCGCGGACCGCAGCGTGGCCAGCAAGCGGTCGAGAGCGTCCGACAGGGCGTCGACGTCGGTCAGATGATCGGCGAGCGCTCCCGAGATGGCCAGCAGACGCTCCGTGACCTGATCCGGCCCGAGGTCGGTGTTCAGGTCACCGTCCCACCGGCCCACCACCCGGCGGGCCAACTGCCACGCACCGGTCGGCGTCAACACCCGTGCGGCGGGTTCGACACCGGCCAGCGGTCCGAAATCGGCGATCAGTCGGCCGCCGAAGGAGTGGTACGTACCGATGTCCGGGTCCCCGCCGACGCCGTCCATCACGTCCAACCGGACCAGGTCCGACCCACCCAGCATCCGCAAGCGGCGGCGGACCCGCTGGCTCAACGCGGCGGCCGCCTTGCGGGTGAAGGTCAGGCCCAATACCTGCTCCGGCCGCACCTGTCCGGTGGCCACCAGATAGACCACTCTGGCCGCCATGGTCTCCGTCTTGCCCGATCCGGCACCGGCGATCACCAAGCCGGGCGCCAGCGGGCCCTCGATCACTGCGGCCTGCTCGGCCGTCGGGGCCGGGATGCCGAGATCCGCTGCCAGTTCCGCTGCGCTGATCATCGCGTCACCTGCCGACCCTCGGGTTGCAGCGGACAGCAGGACCGCACGGGACACCTTTCGCAGTAACGATTCTCCTGGGCAACGCTGACCGAGGACGCCATCGCCTCTGCGGCGTCCCGAACGGTCCGTCGCCAACCCAGCGCCGATTCCGGGTCGAGCGGACCCTGCTGGCGGATATTCGGCGTTCCGCTGCGCAGATACACCAACTCCGCTCCCCCGGAGCGCTCTCGCCGGACCGGATCCAGATACGGGTCGTCAGCACCCTCGGGATCACCGAAACCCTCGTCGATCCAGTCGTCCGGGGGCGGCTCCTCCAGGGGCGGGTCGTGCGTGACGGCGTCGGCGTGCCCCTGGCCATCGCCCGGGCCGGGCGTGATGGTCGCCGACCAGGTCCCCGGCTCCGAGCCGATCCCGTCGGCGGCACCCAACTCGATGGCGAGCTGATAGACGGCCAGTTGGGCGTTCTCGGCCACACTGGCCTTCGACGGCACCGTCGCACCGGTCTTGAAGTCGACGACGACCAGCGACCCGTCCGGCGCCCGGTCGAGTCGATCGGCCCGACCCTCGAGTCGGACCTCGCGCGGGCCGGCGCCGCTGTCGTCGTCCGGCGGCACCGCCACCGACAACCGCACCTCAGATCCGGCCAGGCTCCGATCGGGCCCGAGATCGGCGAGCCAGACCTGCGCGGCGTTCAGCATCGCCTCGAGCGCCCGCCGGGTCCTGGCCAGCAGCCACGGCGGCAGCTGGGTCTGCAGGGACAGAAAGCGTTCCATCTCGGCGACCAGGTCCGAACGGTGGACGCCCTTCGCCAGGCCGTCGACCAGGGCATGCACGACAATGCCCTCGATCTGCTGCTGACTGGTCGTGCTGCTCGCACCACGCCGCTCCAGCACGCCGCGCAGTGCGCAGCGGGTCAGGTTCTCCACTGCGGACGGAGAGACGGTGACCGCCTTGTCGTCGGGGACCGCGGGTTCCGAACTGGACAGGTCGGCCAGCCCGTACCAGTCCCGCGGATGCGCACCCACCACGCCTGCCGACGCCAACCTGGCGAGCTGGGTGGCCGCGGCCGTCGACGTCCGCTCGGGCACCGTCGGATCGGTGACTGCGCGGCGCAGCTCGGCGACGAGATCGGTCAGGTGCAGCCCGCGGCGGGCCGATCCATCCTGCTCGGTCGGCCAGTCCCCCGGCAGTTCGTCATCGGTGCCGGCCAGCTCGTGCAGGAACCTGGACGGCACGGTGTCCTGATCGGCCACCGCGGTGGCAACCAGCCTGAGCCTGGCCCTGGTCGCGGCGACGTAGAACAGTCGCCGCTCCTCCTGCAGACCGGCGGAGCTGTCGAGCACCGCCGCCGGCAGACCGGCCGCCGCATCCAACACCTCCTCGGTGCCCAGCAGGCTCGGTCGGGTGCGCAGCACCGGCCAACACCCCTCGCTCACCCCGGCCAGGCACACCACATCCCATTCCAGGCCCTTGGCAGCGTGCGCCGACAACACCGCGACCGCGTCGGCCGAGCGTGCACTTCCGGCTGTTGGGTCACCCGGAATACGTTGGCCGTCAACGAGATCCAGGAATGCTGCCACGCCTGCCAGCGGCATCCGATCGGCGAGGTCGGCCGCCATCGCGAACAGCGCCAACACCGCATCCAGGGTGCTGTCCGCCCGCTGGCCGCCCCTGCCGCCTCGCAGCGACGCGGCGACCAGGGCATCTTCCAGACCCGTCCGTCGCCAAACCTGCCACAGGCTGGATTCCGCGGCGGAGTCCGATGCACCGGCAATGGCCGCATCCAGCATGCCGCGTACCCGGAGCACCGGGTGGCTCAGCTCTGCGGGGAGGTCGGCCGGCAGCGGGGCGCCGGCCAGCACGGCCGCCAACAGGTCGGGCGTGGCGCCACCATCCGGGTGCGCCGCACGAACCAGCCGGCGCAACCGTCGCAACGCCTCGCCGTCCATCCCGATGACCGGCGACGACAGCAGATCGAGAGCGACCTGGCCGGTGAGCAGGGACGGTTGCTGTCCGCACCGCAGGATGGTGAGCAGCACCGCGACCACCGGATCCGCGGTCAGCGTGGTGTCCTGGCCGGAGACGGTCAACGGCACTCCGGCCGCCGCGAAGGCCCGGCGCAGCGCGGGTAGCGAGGACACCGGAGACCGGACCAGCACCGCCATCCGCGCCCACGGCACCCCGGCCCGCAGGTGTGCCCGCCGCAATTCGTCCGCGATGAAGGCCGCTTCCTTGGCCGCCGTCGGCAAAGTACGGACCACCACCTCCCCCGCCGACGGCAGCGGCGTGATTCCGGCTCCGGCGGTCTGCGGTTCGATGAGCTCTCCGGCACCCTTTGACCCGGAGGTCAATGCCCGGTGCGGCAGTTGGCCGGGTAGCCGGTCCGACAACCTGCGGGTCGCGGTGAGGATGGCCGGCGCCAGCCGTCTCGAGACGGTCAAGGAAACGGTGTCGTCGACCGAGATGTCCCGTAGCGCAGCCGGATCGGACCCACGGAACGCGTAGATGGATTGATCCGGATCCCCGAAGACCACCAATTCGTCGGCACCCGAGGCGAGCAGTTCGATCAGTCTGGCCTGGCTGGGGTCGACGTCCTGATATTCGTCGACGAAGATGCGCCGGACCCTTTTCTGTTCGGCGGCGAGCACCTGGTCGTCGCTGAGCAGGCCGAGGGCGGCCCTGGTCAGTTCGGCCTGATCCAGCGCCGCGCCCAGGCCGCTGCTGCCCTGCCGCAGGTCCGACACGTCCTGGTACTCGCGAGCGAAATCGGCCGCGGCCTGCCATTCCGGTCGATGCCGTCGCCGTCCGAGATCGGCCAGCCGACGGGGGGTGATTCCGCGTTCGGCAGTCCTGAGCATCAGGTCGCGAAGTTCCGCGGCGAACGCCGGTGAATCGAGTGCTGCACTCACCGTCGCCGGCCAGCCTCCACGCCCACTTTCCCGCTGCCCGGCCAACAACTCGCGAACCATCTGGTCGGACTCGCCGGCACCCAGCAACCGCGGTGATGGTTCGCCGGAGCGCACGGCCTGCGCCCGCAGCAGCGAGAATGCGTAGCCGTGCAACGTACGGACGATCGGCTCACGGGTGGTGATGCCCAGCCGCCGGGTGATACCCGCGGTCAGTTCCGCCGCTGCCCGACGCGAGAAGGTCAACACCAGAACGCTTTCCGGCGCGCAATCGCGAACCGCGATCCGCTGCGCGACGGCCTCCACCAGGGTGCTGGACTTGCCCGTTCCCGGGCCGGCCAGCACCTTCAGCCGGCGTCCGGTGAACTCGATGACGGCACGTTGCTGCGCGGTCGGCACGATCCGCACCGACGGCCTGCGGTGGCCGCGGAGCTGGAATTCCTGCCTCACCGCACGGGTGGAGCTGACCGCTGATTCAGCCATGACCAGATCCCATCACGACCCACCGACAGCAACCCCACACGACACCGCGGCAACCGGCTGATCGACGTCGATTTCCGGTGACGCCGAACGGATCGGTGCCAATCTCATGCCTGATTCGGCGTTGCCGGACGGCAGCGTATTTACTCGCTGCATGGACATGGAACTCGCGCACCGGATGCTCGACGTCGTCGCGCGAATACCGGCCGGTGCGGTCGCCACTTACGGGGAAGTGGCGGCCATGGCCGGTTCGCGATCACCGCGCCTGGCCGGGTTCGTCCTGGCTCACCTCTCCGATGACGACACCCCATGGCACCGGGTGCTGCGGGCGAACGGGACCCCGGCCCCGCACCTGGCGCAGGAACAACTCGGTCGACTGCGCAGCGAGGGCGTCGTTGCGATCGACGGGAAGGTGGACCTGCGACGGTACCGCTGGCACGAGTGAGAACGGCCGGGACGACACCGATCTCGCCGGCCGCAACGCCAACGGGCGGTCCGACACCAGGGGCCGCCGGCGCCACTGACCCGACCTGATTGTTCCTATGGTGGATTGCGCTGCACACCGCCGAGGCGCCTATCGATTCCGGATCGGAACGACGCCACATTTGGCCGATGACAACGACCGACGACGAGACACCGATCCGGATCAGCGGGCCAGTTGGCCTGTTGGCCACGGTCCCCATGATGCTGGGGTTCCATCCGACGAACAGCCTGGTGATGATGTGCGTGAGCGGCCGGCGCCGCAAGGTGGGCCCGGTCGCGCGGGTCGACCTGCCACCCGGCCATGACCGGGCCATGGCGGCTCACCTCGCCATGCATGCCCTGCAGCACGCCGACGAGGTCGTTCTCATCAGCTACCAGAGCTTCCGTCGGCGGCCACCACTGCTCGACGACGTGCTGCGCGAGATGGGCAAAGTCGGTGTGGAGGTGATGGACGCCCTGGTGGTCCGCGGCGGCCGGGCCCGTCCGGCGTTGAACCCGGCCATGGAACGGGTCCACCCGGGTTATCCGCTGCCTGGCGCCGATGATCCCCAGGTCAGAGCCCTGACCGCGGCAGGGGCCCTGGCGGGGCGGACCGTGCTGGCCGATCGGGAGGAATTGCGCCGGTCGATCGCCGGACCGAAGGGATCCCGGCTGCGACGGGCCGAACGGGAGATCAGCGAGGCCGCCTGCGGCCGGTTGCCACCCTTCGATACTTCGCCCGGCCTGACGGCTGCCGACCACATCTTGTTGGGCGAGATGCCGAGCGAGGTCGAAGACCTGATATCGCGGGCGTTCGGCCAGGTGTCGGCGGGTGACGGCGTCCGGGTCGAGGTGGCCGCGGCACTGGCCGTGCTGCTCACTGACCGCCTGGTGCGCGATGCCGTGCTGGGCAGAGCGGTTGTCGAGGTCGACCTGCCGTGGCTTCCGATGCTGATCTCCTGCGCCACCTGGACCCCCGATCCGTTGGCACCCCCGCTGTGCTCGGTGTTGGCGATGGTCGCCTATCGGCACGGTGACGGGGCGCTCGCTCAGATAGCGGTCGATCGATGTCTGCTGGCCGAACCGGAGCATCCGCTGGCGCACCTGATGATCGCGATCATGGCAGCGGGAGTTCACCCAGAGGAACTCGAACGGATCACCGAGGAGGGGATGTCATGGTCGCTGCAGTCGATGCTTTCCACCGACGCGCCGCTGTGGCCCGGTTCGGCAGGTGACCGTGATCAGCCCAGGTAGGGAATCAGTCGCTCGGCGGTGGCCAGCAGGATGACCAGATCGGTGGGAGGGGTCCGGGGATGAGCGAGCCCGACCGCGAGCCGGAACAACAGCGCACGACGCAGCAGTTGCGGCCATTCCGGCCAACGGTCCCACTCGGCCAGCAACTCGATCGGCGCGCCGCCCCGGGCGAGTGCGTCGACGGCGACGACCGCAGCGGCCCAACCCGCCGGGCGCCAGTACGGGACGATGTCGACGACCGCGGGCGGTGCCGAGCCGGCGAACAACACATTGCCGTACAGGTCCCCGTGCACCACCTGGTTGTGGACCTCGATCGGCCGGCGGCCGTCCGCAATGGAGGCGAACAGTTGGGCGCCGTGTCCGGAGCCGGTGCGACCGTCGTCGTCCTGCACCTCATCCCAGGAGAGCCGATCGGCCCAACTGCGCAGATCCGTGCGTTCCCGGAGGAATCTCGGCTCGCCGACGCCCGCCAACGCCTCGTGCAGGGCGATGCCGGCGAGCATGATCTCGTCGTGCCGGGGCGCCGGGCTGCCGGAAACGAAACGCTGGGCACTCCAACCGGCGACCACCCAACGACCGTCCGACGACCGCACCGGCCGGGCCAACCGCACACCGGTGACCGGCAGTTGCTCGAAGGTGTTGGCGAGCCAGGACGCCACCGCCGGATCCGGAGCCGGCTTGATCACGATGTTCCCGCAACGCCAGGTGCGGCCCCGGCCGCTGGAGAGCAGCTCCGGCGGCTCGGTCGCGGAGGCCGTCGCGGCGAAGGCACGCACCACATGCTCGGGCGGCGGTACAGCGATCCCGGTCGAGGCAACCGCGACAACCGGCTGCGCATCGGACCGATCGACGGCACGAAGACCCGCCGACGGGCTCCCTTCCGGCGGTGGCGCCGCTTGTCCAGGGATCACTCTTGGACGCTACCGCGGCCGTGCGCGGGTTCGCCCCTACCGATCCAGGTGTCGCGCCGCGGACCGACGGTCAGCCGGTCACGACCTGCCCACCGGGCGTCCGGACAGGGCCGACGGGTCGGCGTCGGCCCGGCGACATGCGACTCGCCGAGCAGACCCGACACCCGGAACGCCGCCTGTGACGTCTCTGCCCGAGACTCAGTAGGACGGCAAACTCGGATCGACCTGCTTGACCCAGGCGAGAACGCCGCCACCGACATGCACGGCATCGGCGAATCCGGCCTTGTGGAGAACCGCGAGAGCTTCCGCGGAGCGGGCACCGGACTTGCAGTGCAACACCAACGGCTTGTCCATCGGCAACGAGGAGAGCGCTTCGCCCGAGAGGATGTCGCCCTTGGGGATCAGCACCGAACCGGGAATGGAGACGATCTCGTACTCGTTCTGCTCGCGCACGTCCACCAGCAGGAAGTCCTCGTTCGCGTCCATCTTGTTCTTCAGGTCGCGGGCCGAAATGGTGTGGCCGGACGCCGCGGCGGCCGCGTCGTCGGAGATCGAGCCGCAGAACGCGTCGTAGTCGATCAGCCCGGTGATCGGTTCGCCGGCCGGGTCCCGACGGATCTTCACCGTGCGATAGGTCATGTCCAGCGCGTCGTAGACCATCAACCGGCCCAGCAGGGTCTCACCGATGCCGGTGATCAACTTGATCGCCTCGGTGACCATGATCGAACCGATGGACGCGCACAACACGCCCAGCACGCCGCCCTCGGCGCACGACGGCACCATGCCGGGAGGCGGGGGCTCCGGGTACAGGTCCCGGTACTGCACACCCTCCTGCGTGCCGCCGCGGGGCTCGGACCAGAACACACTGGCCTGGCCCTCGAAGCGGTAGATCGAACCCCACACGTAGGGCTTGCCGAGCAGCACGCAAGCGTCGTTCACCAGGTAGCGGGTGGCGAAGTTGTCCGTGCCGTCCAGGATCAGGTCGTACGGCTCGAAGATCTCCAGGGCGTTCCCCGAATCCAGCCGCTCGGTGTGCAGGTTCACCGTCACGTAGGGGTTGATCTCGGCGATCGACTCCGCCGCCGAGACCGCCTTCGACTTGCCGATGTCCGACTGGCCGTGGATCACCTGACGCTGCAGATTGGATTCGTCCACGGTGTCGAAGTCCAGGATTCCCAGGGTGCCGACGCCGGCCGCGGCCAGGTACAGCAGGGCGGGCGAGCCGAGACCGCCCGCGCCGACGACCAGCACCTTCGCGTTCTTCATCCGCTTCTGCCCGGTCATTCCGACGTCCGGGATGATCAGGTGCCGCGAATAGCGTTCGACTTCGGCCTTGCTCAGCGATTCGGCCGGTTCCACCAGCGGGGGCAATGTCACGGGGTCTCCTTGTGCGCGGAACTGCACTGCTGCGTCGTGCCCACGATGCTGCCCGGGATGGCGCAGCACAGCGCGGCACGATCGAACGGCAACGCAATTGAACTGAAGCGATTCTGCCTCAGCGGTAACCCACCGGATGCCACGGAACTTCCGCGATCGGCGCCGCAGTGACGAACCAGACCGGGAAATCTGTATCGAACCGCAGGCAGCCGCCCCGCACGATGTCCCGAACGGCACAGCATTCCACCGGAAAGCAGCTATTGCCGGGTTCGCAGATAGTCGGCAACCACCTCGGCGCCGAGCCCGTCCAGATCCGGCGCCACCACCCGCCCGTGACAGCGCCGTGCCAGGGAATCGATGAAGTCGGCCAGTCTCGGGTCGTCACCGAGCACGAAGAACGTGATGGCCGCCCGCCTGGCCGACAGTCGATCGAGTTCGGTCACCGTCGCCTGCAGGGTGTCTGGTTGGGTGGGATAGGCGAACGCCAGCTGACCGTCGGCATCGACGTGAGCGGTCGGCTCGCCGTCGGTCACCACCAGGATCACCGGCACCGCATCGGGGTGGCGGTGCAGATGGTCGCCGGCCAGCAACAGCGCGTGATGCAGGTTGGTGCCCTGCACGTAGGCACCCTCCAGCCCGATCAATTCCGCCAGCTCCACCTTCTCCGCGCCCCGGCCGAAGGTGATCAACTGCAACGCATCGGTCCGGAACCGGGTGGAGATCAACTGGTGCAGGGCAAGGGCCGTGCGTTTCATCGGAACCCAGCGGCCGTCCTGGACCATCGACCACGAGGTGTCGACGCACAGCGCGACCGCCGCCCTCGTCCGGTGCTCGTTCTCGACGACCTCCACATCGGCGACGTCCAGCATCCGGTCGTCGCCACCGGCTCGACGCAGCTGCGCATTGAGCAGCGTTCGGGAGACGTTCCACGGTTCGGTGTCGCCGAATGCCCACGGCCGGCTCGCCATGTTCGGTTCGCCGGCCGCTCCGGCATGGCGGGTCAACCGCTCCCCGCGCCTGGCGCCGAGCTTGTCCACCACGTCGCGCAGCACCGATTCGCCGAGGCGTCGGAGTGCCTTCGGCGAGAGCCGCAACGATCCGTCGGCCGCTCGTTCGAAGACGCCCTGCTCGCGCAGTTCCTTCTCGAGCTCTGCGAGAGCATCGACGTCGGCCCTGGCGCGCTCACCCAGAACGGACTCCAGAGCGTCCAGGTCGATGTCGTCCAGCCGGGCACCCGGGTAGCGCTGACCCAGCTGGTCGATGAGTTCCTCCAGCCGGCCGAGCTCCTCCATCGCCCTGGTGGCCTCGCCCAGCCCCATCGGCGACTCACCGCGGAACCGGCCGGACCCGGACCAGTCCTCCCCCGGCCGAAGATTCTGCAGTGCGGCGTCGAGCTGCTCGAGCGAGCGACCCAGCTGCGGACTGCCGAACGCCTGTTGGCTGAGTTCGGCGAGCTCGGCCCGCTGTTCGGGGCTGAGCGACTGCATCATCCGCTGCGCCGCGGCCGAACGCGCCGCCAGGACATCGATCAGTTCGTCGACGGTGGTGGGATTCTCCGGGAAGAAGGTGCCGTGTTCGGCCATGAAGTCGGCGAACTGCGCGGTGGTGTCCGCTCCGCTCTGATGCGCCTCGAGCAGTGCGTTCAGGTCGTTCAGCATCCGCTGGATCTGTTCGACATCCTGCGGCGTCGCCTGTTGCAACGCCTGCTTCATCCCGCTGAATCGCTGGTCGAGCAACTCGCGACCGAGCAGGGCCTGGATCTCCTGGTACGCGGCGCGGCCTTCGGCGGATTGCCAGTCGTACTCACTCAGCGCACGCACTGCGCGTGCGGTGTTGTCCGGCAGTGTCGCCAGATCCAGTTCCCGGAAGCGGGCGTCCTCGGAATCCTGCCTGGCCAGCGCGTCCTTCTCGGCCGTCAACGCGCGGTCGAGAAGCTCCCGAACCTCCTGCAGGGTGCCGTCGATCCGGTTGTCCCGCTGCAACTCTCGGCGGCGCTGCCACAACCGGCGGCTCAGTTCGTCGAGCCCGCGCCGGTCGCCGACACCCTGTCTGAGCAGCTCGCGCAGAGCCTGCTGTGGTGAGCCGCCTTCCATCACATCGGCGCCGATCCGATCGAGCGCCGCCCGCAGGTCGACCGGCGGCGCGAGCGGATCCGGTCCGTCGAGGTACGGGCCGTACGCGTATCCCCGCCGCCTCGGGATCCGCCGCCCCGGCCCGTCCTGCGGCACGTCGTCCGGCAGCGGTTCAGCCATAGCTCACCGTGTCGCCCTCGTCGCTCGGCGCCTTGGTCAGTTTCCGGGTGAGGAAGAGGAGCTCAAGGGCTAGTTCGGCGGCCGAGGCCATCGGGCCAGGGTCTTCCGTGCCGGCCGCACCGAGTCGCTGGGCGATGGTCGCCAGCACCTCGACCCGCGGCAACGCGGCGACCACGTCGGTGGCGGTGATCCGGTCCCCCGTCCGCAGCGGCGATCTGGTGATCGCCTCCACCAGCGGGGTCAGATTGACGCCCCGCAAGTGCCGGCGTGCGGTGTCGGCTGTTGCCCGGCGGAGCAGGTGCTCGAGTACCTCGTCCTCCCGGCCCTCCTGTCCGGTGACGAACTCGAGCTTGCCCCGGAGCACCGGGAGCGCCGACTCGAGATCGATCGGCCGGGCCATCGGCAACGCCTCGCCGGTGATCGCCGAGCGTCGAAGTGCCGCCGCTGCAATGGTTTCGGCCGCGGCAACGGAGAACCTCGCGGACACCCCCGATCCCTGGTCGACCGCCGCGGACTCCCGCAGCAGCCGGGTGAACCTGGCGATGATCTCCAGCAGGTGATCCGGAACCGGAGCGACAAGGGCGGCTTCCTGCCGGATCACCGCGATCTCGTCGGCCAGTTCGAGCGGGTAATGGGTGCGGATCTCGGCGCCGAATCGATCCTTCAGCGGGGTGATGATCCGTCCCCGGTTCGTGTAATCCTCCGGGTTCGCCGACGCCACCAGCAGCACGTCCAACGGCAGTCGCAGCGTGTAGCCGCGAACCTGGATGTCCCGCTCCTCCATCACGTTCAGCAGCGCAACCTGGATCCGCTCGGCCAGGTCCGGAAGTTCGTTGATCGCCATGATGCCGCGGTGCGCGCGCGGCACCAGGCCGAAGTGAATGGTCTCCGGGTCGCCGAGCGAGCGCCCCTGCGCGACCTTGACCGGGTCGACGTCACCGATCAGGTCGGCGACCGCGGTGTCCGGGGTGGCCAGCTTCTCGGTGTAGCGCAGGCTGCGGTGCCGCCAACTGATCGGCAACGCGTCCCCGAGCTCCAGCAACAGGCGCTGCCCGCCGACGGTGATCGGGTCGTACGGGTGCTCGCCGATCTCCGACCCGGCGATCACCGGGGACCACTCGTCGAGCAGGCCGGCCAGCGTGCGCAGCAGCCTGGTCTTGCCCTGTCCCCGCTCGCCGAGCACGACGATGTCATGACCGGCGATCAGCGCCCGCTCCAGCTGGGGCAGCACGGTGGATTCGAAGCCGACGATGCCCGGCCACGGATCGTTGCCGACCCCGAGCTCGGCGAGCAGGTTGTCCCGGATCTCCTCCTTCACACTGCGCAACCGATGGCCGGAATCTCGTAGTTCGCCCAGCGTGGTGGGCAGCCCGTCTGGGGGCGATGTCCGCATGGACGCCAACGTACGCGCGGCAGTCGGCGCGTCGGCCAGGTCGATCGGCGGTGTTCGCCAGCGGCGAACGAGGGGTGTGCCGGACCCGCAGGGTTTCGACCGGGACTCTGCGGACGATCAGCCCGCGGCCGCCGACGGAGCCGCAGTCGCCGGCGCGGCGGTCGGCGCCCCCGGGTACGGGTAGGGATTGGCCAGGCAGGTGTTTCCGTCCCGCGGGATCGTCTGCGGGTCGAGCAGGCTCAGATCGTCGTCGGAGGTGCTCCACGACTGCTGCATCATCACCGGCGCCGGCGCGCCCGCTGCCGGGCACGCCTCGTGCCGCATGCCCAGCGCATGTCCGACCTCGTGATTGACCGCGTAGGACCGATACGCGTCCAGGTCGCCGTTGTAGGACATCGCGCCTCGGGTCCACCTGGCGTCATTGATGTAAACCCGCCCGGCCCATCCGTTGTAGCAGGACGCCTCCAGCGGAATGTCCCACCCGCACTGGTCCGGCGCCCGGATGGTCATCTGACTGGTCAGCGAGATCCGGAAGTCCGGATCACCCGAATCGATGCGGGCGAGGCTCACCTGGCCACCGCCGATCCACGAACGGGGATCGGCCAGGGTGGCATCCACCGCCGCGGCGAACGCCTGGTCCGCCTCGACCGATGGCAGCAAACCGTCCTCGACCTCGACCGTGTAGGTGGAGAACTGTTGCCCCGTACCGTGGGTCGGCGTTGTCCCCGGCACGATGTGCCAGGTGCCGGCACCGGCCGCGACGAAGTCGGCACCGGCAGGCAGCGCGCCGGCGGCGATCGATGCAGCCAGGTGTCCGTTGGCGTCGGTGTTCGTCAGATCCGGCACCGCTCCGGGCAACGGTGTCGGATCCGCGCTCACCGGGGCGCTGGACAGAGGCGGACGCGCGCTGGGAACCGCATCCTCGGTCGTCGGGGCGGCCGGTCGACTCGCGCCGGCGGTGGCCGCCGGGATCTGAGCAACCTGCACAGGCTCGGACGGCGGGCGGGTGACCTGATAGATCACCACGATGGTCAGGATCACCAGAAACGGGATCATCACCGCGCGCCAACGGTTTCGGCCGCTGAACCACCCCGGTGGCGGTGGCTGCCGCCGTTGCCGGTCCCGCGGTGGGCGGGGTGCCACCGACGCGCGGGCGCCGTCGGGCCCGGTCGCCGGTGCCGCACCGGCCGCGCGGCGGCGCTGACCGTCCCGACCACCGGCCGTCGACCGGACGCCGGCCGGCTCCGCGGACCGCGATCGACCGGAATCGATGGTCGTCGGGTCGGCCTGCCGGTAGTCGGCCGGACGGGGATCGCCACGGCGTTGTTCGGCGGACGGCGACCGACGAGCGGCGGCCGAACGGATCGGCGGCGGCACCCTACGGTCAGCCGCGTGGATGGACGGTGACCCGGCGTCGTCCCACAGCGCGGACCGGCCGACCGGCCGCGCGAATCGACGGCGACCCGATCCGTCGACCACGGGATCTTGCCCCCCTGCCGACCCTCGTCGATGGGGCTCGGCGGGATGCGAAGTCACGATACGAGGTTGCCATAGCGTGCTGATCCCACCGGCGCGGCGCGCCCGGCCTGATCATGGTCGGTCGGCGGGGCCGGTTGCCCGTCCGGGCCCGGCCTTTCCGCCGGTTGCCCCTCCGCCGGTCGCCCCTCCGCCCGTTGCCCCTCCGCCCGTTGCCACAGCGAGAGGATTCCCCGAGCGGTGGCCTCCGGGTCTTCCATCTGTGCGACGTGTCCGCATTCGGGCAGCACCAGCAGCCGTGAGTCTCGGTACCCGGCGGCGGACCGCTGGGCCAGTCGCACGTCGACCAGCCGATCCCGGGTGCCCCAGATGACCAGAGTGGGTGCCTGCACCCCCGCAGCTGCGGCCGTGAATGATGCCCGCCCACGACGCAGGTAGCTCGACATCAGCCCCCGCAGCGTGCCGACCGTCGCCGAGTACACCCACGGCAAGGAAGCTCGCCAGGTGTGTTCGGCGGCAGCAGCCTCGTAGTCCTCGTCGGTGATCAGTTCGGGATGACCGAAGCACAGTTCGCCCATCCCCCGCGCGCGGTCCGCCGGCGGGATCGAGGCCAATCGCCCGTACGCGATTCCGGCCGTTCCCGGCACCAGCAGCAGACCGAGCCGCGGGTCCGCTCCCCGATCACGGGTCATCCGCAGATCCGGAACGGCGGGTGCGATGACCGTGAGCGTGCGGACCAGATCCGGCCGGCGGGCCGCCAGCAGTGTCGTGACCACCCCGCCGTAGGAGTTGCCGACGAGGTGAACCGGGCCGCCGGTGACCTGATCGATCGCCGCTGCCACCAGTTCGGCGTCCTGCAGCGGCGAGTACCTGGCGCCGGGCGGTGGGTCGGACCGTCCGCTGCCGGGCAGGTCGAGACTGAAGCCGGGTGCGAACGACGCCAGCGCAGCACTGAGCCGGGTCCAGTCGGTCGATGCCCCGCCCAGACCGTGGACGAACCACACCGGCGTCGAGCCCTCAGCGTCGGGTTCCCGTCGAACGAACACCCCGCGGCCGTCGATCAACTCGGTCCATCCAGGCGCGGGCGTCGCGGCCAGCGCCGGGATGGCGATGATTTCCGCATCGGACGACTCTGCCGTCGTCCACGACACGAGTTCGTCGCGATGCGGAGGGCCCTGAACGGGCCAGGCGGGAGTCGCGGTCACCGGTCCATGGTGCCTGCTGATGCCGTCAATCGCCCCACTGGACCGAGGTGTTGATCCTCATGTCCGAATTCTGTCCACATACCGAAGGGAGCGGACCGAAAGTGCTGCCTCGCACCGGCAGCCTGATGGCCGATCAGGTGACGGACGAGGGGCGGCTGCGATGACCTTGGAACTACTGCGATGACCTTGGAACTACTGCGATGACCAGGGAACTGCTGCGATGACGATGGAACTGGTGGTGGACACGGCGCTGATCCGGCAGGCCGCCGGCGTCCTGCAGGACGCGGCCTCCGCGCTGGACCCGGGCTGCGAGCCGGTCTGGGACTGCCCTCTCACCGATGAGAGTCTCGGCCGGTCCGCGGTGGCGAGAGAAGTCGCCGGTGCGGCCGCCCGCAGGGTGCTGCAGGCCTGCGCGGCGGCCCGCTCGTTGGCAGCACAGGTCGGCGAGACCGCGGCAAGCCTGCGCAACTCGGCGAGTGCCTTCGACGCGGCCGAGTCTTCGATCATCGCGCCGCCGCGGTGACCGGGCCCGGCTCATCGGCCGCCGTGGCGATCGGACAAGCGGCGGTCGCGATGGGACTGCCCAATCCGATGGAGGTGGCCGACGAGATCCTGCAGGTGGAGGTCGATGCCCTGCAGGAGTGGTTCACGGTGGCGGCCCGGATCCGCGTGCTGCTCTGGCAGGGCGCCGAACGGATCGCCGATGCCATCCCGGTGCTCGCGGCCGGTTGGTCGCGCCCCGAACCCCATGCCGCGATCGGTCGTCAACGCGAGGCGGGTCTGGCCGGGCGGGACATCATTTCCCGGCAGGTCGATGCCGCCGACGAAGCGGTGGCCACCCTTCGACAGTCCCGCCTGCTCGCCGATTCCGAGTTGTCCGCAGCCGAATCCGCCGCACTCGGTCTTGGCTGGATCCCTCCAGAGGATCTGCTCGGCTGGGCGATCGGTCATCAGGCGCTCGGCCCGGTGGCCGGCATAGTCGGCACCCTGCAGCAGCGGCTGAATGACCTACTGGCCAGGAACACCGATGCCCTGAACGTGCTGGCAATGACCCTGCGCAGCGATCCCGGCGATCCGATCGAGCAGCTCGTCGCGCCTCGGCCGACGACCGCGGTGGGTTCGATGATCCCGGTCGACCCGGACCCCCGGACCGGAGCCGCGCCCGTCGGGGCGACCGGGATCGACGCGGACAACCTGAGTAGGTTGACCGCCGACCTGCAATCCACCGACATCGCCGTCCTGGCAATGGCATTGGGTGTTCAGCAGGGTCTGCAGGAGGCCGCGGAGCAAGGGGGTGTTGCGCAACTGCTGGTCTACGAGTCGGCCAACTCCACCAGCCAGGGCCGCGCCGCGATCAGTGTCGGCGACGTCACCACCGCCGACAACGTGGCGGTGTTCGCACCGGGCGTGTCCAGTGCCCCGGTGACGATCGCTCAGGGCATCGCCGGTGCGGCGGGCATCCGTGACGAGTCCCAACGGCAGGCGCCCGGTGACCGTACGGCTGTCGTCGCCTGGTACGGCTACGACATCCCGCTCTCGGCGATCGGCGGGGTGCCACAAACGCCGCTCGCCACCACCAAGAACCTGGTGGCGGCCCTGGACGACGGTGCCGCCAGGGACGGCGGCGCGTTGATGGTGGACGACCTCGCCCGGTTCCGGCAGTGGGCACCTGACACCGCCAGGTTCATCGGGATGGGCTTCTCGATGGGATCGACCACTGTCTCGGCAGCGGCCGCCCAAGGGGCAGAGTTCGACGACCTCATCCTGCTCGGATCACCGGGCGCAAGCACGCAGGTCGAGACGGCCGGCGACTATCCAGGGATGAGCGCCGACCACGTGCACGCGCTCTCCTACGACAACGACCCGATCACCACCGCGGAGACCGATCTGCTGGCGGGTGGGGCGAACATCGTGCCGCGGTTCACGATGAGCGATGAGCCGTTCGGACCCGATCCGGCGAACCGGGACTTCGGTGCCCAGGTGATCGACACGACCTCCAACAATCCCGACCTGTCGATCTCGGTGAACACCGGTGCGGTGGGCGGATTCCTGACCGATGCCCTTGCCTCGAAGCTCGCCGGCGACGTCGGCGACCTGATGATCCACCACCAGGAGAGCAACTATCTGTCCGGTCGATCGCTGGAAGCCGTCGCCGCGGTGGTGAACGGCCGATACAGCGAGGTGCCGATCAAACCGGGACGATGAACGCAGGCCGGGACGACGAACGCCGCCGGGACGACGAACGCCGCCGGGACGATGAACACAGCTTCGGGACGATGAACACAGCTTGGACGATGCAAACAGCTCGCAGCCCGTTCCTGGACGGGAGCCGGTGGCGATCGCGTTGGTGCAGGGTGGGGCCCGCTTGCCGCGTAGGGTGAATTCCCGGGCGCACGAGAAAGGACTCCCGTCTTCATGACCGATGCCACCACCAGGGTGACGCCGCGGCTGTCCAGGTCGGCGCGGCGGACTCAGCTACTGGCGGCCGCGAAGACGGTATTCGTCACCCAGGGCTACCACTCGGCGGCCATGGACGACATCGCAGTCCGGGCCGGAGTCAGCAAACCTGTTCTCTACCAACACTTTCCGTCGAAGCTGGAGCTGTATCTCGACCTGCTCCGGGAGTCCGGCGCGGAGATGGTCCGGTTGGTCAGGGCCGCGCTGACGGCGAGCACCGACAACCATGAACGCGTGGACAACGCCGTTGCCGCGTATTTCACCTTCGTGGCCGACAACGGTCAGGCGTACCGGTTGATCTTCGAATCGGACCTGCGCGGTCAGGCCGAGGTCGAGCGGATCGTCGACCAGGCCACCGACGACTGCATTTCGGCGATCACCGACACCATCACCACCGACACCGGGGTCGACGTCGAACGCGCCCGACTGCTGGCTTCGGGGATGGTGGGCCTGTCTCAGGTCAGTGCGCGCTACTGGATGCAGCAGTCGCCACACGTCTCCAGGGCCGAGGCCATCGAGCTGCTTTCGACGTTGATGTGGCGCGGTATCTCCCGCTTCCCCCGCCAGGACCAACTCCCTTAAAGCCGGGCCACCACAACTGGGTCGCCAGAATTCGGGTCAGGAAAACCCGGGTCACGAAAACTCTCGCGACCCGAGTGGTGATCCCGATCAGATCAGGCGCTGAAACCCACCCGGCGGCCGTCGGCGGGTGCGATCTCGACATACCCGATTCGCGCGGAGGGCACGATCACCCGCCGGCCCTTCTCGTCCACCAGGACCAGGGTGCCCGACGGGTTCTTCAGCGACTCGGCGATCTGCGCCTCGATCTCGTCGGGGTTCGATGTCGAGCTGAGCACCAGTTCTCGCCCGGTGTCCGTCACACCGATCTTGACGTCCACGCCAAACCTCCGTCATCGTTCGCGGCACCTACTGCCTGCCGCGGTGGGATCAAATGAATCTGCAAGCGCCGGAAGCCGAATGCCTCGCCGACCAGCACCGCCCAGGCTAGTGCAGCGTGCGGACCGACCCGGCCCGGTGGGGTGCGCCCACGGCGAACAGTCGCAGGCGTCCCCATTTGCAACGTCTCCTGGCAGTCTCCCGTCCACTGCACGCTGTGCAGGCCAGATGGCGACCGGAGGCCCAGATTCGACTGCAGAGCGTTCAGTCGACGGGCCCGAGCGATGCCGGCCAATCGAGGCCACCTGCTAGAAAAGCGTTCCCACCCGATCGATTCCGCGCAACTCGTCGTAATCCAGGATCACGCACCGGATGCCCCTGTCCTCGGCGAGCGTGCGGGCCTGAGGCGCGATGCTCTGAGCGGCGAGGACGCCGCTGACCGGCGCAAGAAGCGGATCGCGGTTCAGGTACTCGAGGTAGCGGGTCAACTGCTCCACCGCATCGATGGTGGCCTTGCGTTTGATCTCGACAGCCACGTACTGACCACCGGAACTGGTCGGCAATTTCGAGATTGCTTCCTGCAGCTCGTCGCTCTCGACGATTTCCACCGTGACGCTGCTGCCCGTGGCATCCCGGCACATCAGGTCGACCGGGCCGATCGGGGTCGGGAATTCCCGGCGCACCATCGTCCAACCCTCGCCCAGGGTGGCGACGTGTTCGGCCAACAACACCTGCAGATGCGCCTCGACGCCGTCCTTCACCAGTCCCGGATCGACACCGAGGTCGTGCTGCGAATCGTGCAGCACCTCTTCCAGGGTGATCACCAGTTGTTCGCCGGCCTTGTTCTGCACGATCCACTGACCGGGCTCCTCGACCAGCCAACACGGCGGCGACATCCAGTTCAGCGGCTTGTACGAGCCGCCGTCCGAGTGCACCAGCACAGAGCCGTCGGCCTTGACCATCAACACCCGGATCGCCGGCGCCAGGTGGGCGGTCAACCGACCCACGTAATCGACCGAACAGCGGGCCACGACGAGACGCACCCGGTCACCCTAGCCAACCTCGGGACCACGGCCGTACGGCTGCCCGGCAGGAGCGGGGTCAGAACGATTCCTCGCTCTCCCCCACCCGTTCGATCTTGCCGCCGAGTTTTTGCAGGTCCTCCACGAAATGCGGGTAGCCACGGTCGATGTGCATCACTTCGTGCACCTCGGTGACGCCCTCGGCAGCCAGTCCGGCGAGCACCAGGCCGGCACCGGCCCGGATGTCGGTGGACCACACGGGGGCGCTGGAGAGCTGCTCACGGCCCCGCAGCGAGGCGTGGTGGCCGTCGGTTCTGGCGTCGGCACCCATCCGGATCAGTTCGTCGACGAAGCGGAATCGGGCCTCGAAGACGTTCTCGGTGATCAAGGAATGCCCGTCGGCGACCGCGGCCAGCGCCAGCGCCATCGGTTGCAGGTCGGTCGGAAAACCCGGGTACGGCATGGTGATGAAGTCGACCGCACGCGGCCGTCCCGGCATGGTCACGGTGACGGCGTCGGGTTCGGCCTCGATCTCCGCACCCGCCCTGGCCAGCCGCTCGAGCGGGGCGGTCATGAACACCGGGTCGACCCCCTCGACCCGAACAGAGCCGCGGGTGATCGCGGCCGCATAGGCCCAGGTGCCGCCGACCACCCGATCGCCGACCGTCCGGTGGGTGGTCGGATGCAGTTCCGGCACGCCGTCGATGGTCAGTACGGCGGTGCCGACGCCCTGGATCCGGGCGCCCATCTGCGACAGCATCTGCGCCAGGTCGATGATCTCGGGCTCCCGGGCGGCGTTGTCGATCACCGTGGTCCCCTCGGCCAGCACCGCTGCCATCAGGATGTTCTCGGTGGCGCCGACGCTGGGAAAGTCCAGGCCGATGGCCGCACCGTGCAGCTTCGTCGCGCGACCGACGACCTTGCCGTGCTCGATGTTCATCGTCGCGCCCAACGCCCGTAGGCCCGACTGGTGCATGTCCAACGGCCGGGACCCGATGGCGTCGCCGCCCGGCAGCGCCACCTCGGCCTGGCGACATCGGCCCATCAGCGGACCCAGCACACACACCGATGCCCGAAGTCTGCCCACCGCCGGGAAATCGGCATGGAACGACAGTTCGGCCGGGGTGGTGATCGCGACAGTGTCGGCCTCGAGATCCACAGTGCAGCCCAGTCCGCGCAGCACGTCGGCCATCAGCGGGACGTCGAGGATCTCCGGGCAGTTGGAGATGACGGTCGTTCCCTCCGCCAACAACGCTGCCGCCATCAGCTTCAGCACGCTGTTCTTGGCTCCGGCAACCTCGACGGTGCCAGCGAGCCGGGCCCCGCCGGTGACCAGGAAGCGTTCCACGGTTCGCACTCTAACCGGCCGACCGTGACCCCACCGGACGCCACGTTCCGGCCGACCCGGCCATCGTCCGTAGGGTGTGGGAATGGCTGTGCACCTCACCCGCATCTACACCCGGACGGGTGACGACGGAACCACCGGACTCGCGGATTTCAGCCGGGTCGCCAAAACCGACCCGCGACTGGTCGCCTATGCCGACTGCGACGAAACCAATGCCGCCCTCGGGCTGGTGGCGGCGCTCGGTACCCCCCCGCCGGCGATGGCCGACGTTCTCACCAGGGTGCAGAACGAGCTCTTCGATCTCGGTGCGGATCTGGCGACACCCATCTCGAAGACGCCACCGGAGTATCCGCAGCTGCGGGTCACCCAGGACTACATCGACCGACTCGAAACCGACTGCGACGCCTTCAATGCCGAGCTGACGCCGTTGACCTCGTTCATCCTGCCCGGTGGTACCGCGGCTGGTTCGCTGCTGCATCTGGCCAGAACAGTGGCCAGGCGCGCCGAGCGGAGTGCCTGGGCGCTGCGGGCGACGGACCCCGACGGCAGCAATCCGCTGGCGGCGACGTATCTGAACCGGCTGTCGGATCTGCTGTTCATCCTGGCCAGGGCGGCGAATCCGGCAGGTGATGTGTTGTGGGTTCCCGGCGGCGAGCGCGGCCAGGTGGCGGATCACAGCGGGGCCGCCGAACAGAGCAAGGCCGGAGATTGACCGCTGCGGCGACGTCAGCAGCGAAAAGGTCGATCAGGATGTCGATGTCATGCGGACGGTGGGTCAGGTCTTCTTGACGCCCCGGTGGAACAACCTCACCGACCGGGTCGCCGGCGGCAGCGATTCGAGCCAGGACCGTAGTCCGGTCAGCGCCTGTTCACTGAGCGCCAGCTCGATCTGCGTACCGCCGTCGGTACATCGCACGATCACCGCATCGACCGGCAGCAGATCGGGCTCGGTGCCCACCCGGGGCCGGCGACCCCCCAGCTTCAGCGAGCCTCGGTGCAGGGTGCGGGCCGCGCCCGGCCATGGGGAGAACGAGCGATAGAGCAGGAACTCGTTGTCCCGGAAGCGTCCCTGGCCGAGTACCCAGCCGTTGCCGTCGGAGCTGCGGGAGCGCCGCCAGCAGATGTCGATCGCGCCGGCGCGGCCGAGCATGGACCTGCGGACCGCGATCATCACGATCGCGAGGACCACCACGACGAGTATCGCCACGCCGAATGCCTGCGCCAGCGACACCATGTCCATCGGGTCCCGAATCCGATCCGCGACAGAATCAGATGTCGTTGCCGGTGGCGAGCAACTGCGCCCTTGCCCGGCGTAGCTCGGCCTCGGAGTCGGCCGAATCGCCGCCGGTCGCCTTGGCCGCCTCGTAGGCGGTGCGGGCCTTCGTCACGTCGATCTCGTCCGAGAGCTGCGCATCCTCGGCGAGGATCGACACTCCGTCCCCGGTGACCGACAGGAAGCCGCCGTGCACCGCGACGCCGAGGACGTTGCCGTTCGGCTCGATGATCCTGGCGGCGAAACCCTCGCGGAGCTGCGCCAGCAGTGGCGCATGGCCTGACATCACGCCGATGTCCCCGTCCACCGTCCTGGCGACGACCATTTGCGCCTTGCCCGACCAGAGCTCGCGCTCGACGGCAACCAGATTGACCTGGATCTCAGCCACGGGCAACTCCGCCTCTGCTCGATGTTCGGTGGGGCATCTGCTCGGTCATTGCGTGTTCCGGGACCCGCTGCATCAGCCGGATCACACTCACTTTCACGCTCGGGAGGAGTCTAACGGACCAGTACCAGGCCAACCGGCCCGGTCTGGACAGTTGGCCAATTTTTCGACCGAGCCAGTTGAACCCGAATTCGCTCCGACAATCTGCGGCCGCTGTCGGAGTGAAGCCGAGGGTCGACATCCGGTTCTCCGGATGCCGACCCTCGCTTCGACTACAGCGTCTTCGCCTTGGCCAGCACGTCGTCGATGCCGCCGACATTCAGGAACGCCTGTTCCGGAATGTTGTCGTACTCACCCTTGGCAATGGCGTCGAACGACTCGATGGTGTGATCCATCTCGACGTACGAGCCGTCCATGCCGGTGAACTGCTTGGCCACGAAGAAGTTCTGGCCCAGGTAGCGCTCCATCCGGCGGGCCCGGCCGACGAGCAGCTTGTCTTCCTCGCCGAGCTCGTCCATACCGAGGATGGCAATGATGTCCTGCAGTTCCTTGTACTTCTGCAGGATCCGGATGACCTCCTGCGCGACCCGGTAGTGCTCATCGCCGACGAACTGCGGATCCAGGATCCGGGAGGTCGACGACAGCGGGTTCACCGCAGGGTAGATGCCCTTCTCGGTGATGCCCCGGTCGAGCTCGGTGGTGGCATCCAGGTGGGCGAAGGTGGTCGCCGGCGCCGGGTCGGTGTAGTCGTCCGCGGGCACGTAGATGGCCTGCAGCGAGGTGATCGACCGGCCCTTGGTCGAGGTGATCCGCTCCTGCAGCTCGCCCATCTCGTCGGCCAGCGTCGGCTGGTAACCGACCGCGGACGGCATCCGGCCGAGCAGCGTGGAGACCTCGGAACCCGCCTGGGTGAACCGGAAGATGTTGTCGATGAACAGCAGCACGTCCTGGTTCTGCACGTCCCGGAAGTACTCGGCCATGGTCAGCGCCGACAGTGCGACCCGCATGCGGGTGCCCGGCGGCTCGTCCATCTGGCCGAAGACGAGCGCGGTGTCGTGGATGACGCCGGACTCGGTCATCTCCGTGAACAGGTCGTTGCCCTCACGGGTGCGCTCGCCGACCCCGGCGAACACCGAGGTGCCACCGAAGTTCTTGGCGACCCGGGTGATCATCTCCTGGATGAGCACGGTCTTGCCGACACCGGCACCGCCGAACAGTCCGATCTTGCCGCCCTGCACGTACGGGGTCAGCAGGTCGATCACCTTGATGCCGGTGACCAGCTGCGTCGGTCCGGCCCTCGAGCTGATCGAAGGCCGGCGGCTTGCGGTAGATCGGCCAGTGCTCGGCGTCCTCGCCGACCCCGGGCTCGTCCATGCAGACGGCCAAGGGCGTTGAAGACGTGGCCCTTGACCACGTCGCCGACCGGCACCGAGATCGGCGCGCCGGTGTTCGTGACGGGGGCGCCGCGAACCAGACCGTCCGTCGGCTGCATCGAGATGGCTGCGGACGATGTCGTCACCGAGGTGCAGCGCCACCTCGAGGGTCAGGGTGTGCGTGTCCCCGGCGCCGGACACCTCGACGTGCAGTGCGTTGAACAGCGGCGGAACACCTCCGCGGGGGAACTCGATGTCGACGACGGGTCCGATGACCCGGACGACCCGGCCGGTGGTGGGTGGCGCGTCAGCGACTGCGGTCATGGTGTTCAGTCCTCTTCATTTCCGGATGCGGCGAGAGCGTCAGCGCCGCCGACGATCTCGGTGAGTTCCTGGGTGATCTGCGCCTGCCGGGCCTGGTTGGCCTGCCGACTGAGACTCTTGATGATGTCGTTGGCGTTGTCGGTGGCCGCCTTACAGGCGGCCCGTCGAGCGGCCGACTCACTGGCCGCGGCGTCCAGCAGTGCGGCGTAGATCCGGGTCTTGACGTACTTGGGCAGCATCTCGTCGAGCAGCAGATCCGACGACGGCTCGAACTCGTACAACGGCGGGAACTCGTTGCGACGGGTCGTGGTCGACGTACTCGATCTCCATCGGAGCCATCCGCCTGGCCTGCGGCCGCTGGGTGATCATCGAGACGAAGTGCGTCGACACCAGGTGCACCTCGTCGATGCCCGGGTTGCCGTCCTCCGTCGTTCCGGCGGATCCGGCGATGAACGCCGGCAGCAGGGCCTCGCGTCGCCCGTTCGGCATCGGCGTAGGTCGGCCGCTCGGAGAAGCCGGTCCACGACTCCGACCACGGGCGGTTGCGGAAGGTGAAGTAGCCCAGACCCTTTCGGCCGATGACGTACATCACCGGCTCCTTGCCCTGCGAGCGCAGCAACGCACCGAGTTCCTCGGCCGCCTTGATCGCGGCCGAGTTGTAACCACCGCACAACCCACGGTCCGCGGTGATCAACAGAATGCCGGCCCGCTTGGGTTCCTCCCGCTCGTTCAGCAACGGGTGATCCAGCGTCGACGCGGACGCCAACGCCGTCAGCACATCGGTGATCCCCCGCGAGTACGGCTGCAGCCGCAGCAACTTTCGCCTGCGCCTTGGCGATCCGCGAGGTGGCGATCATCTCCTGCGCCTTGGTGATCTTCTGGGTCGAGCGCACCGACTTGACGCGTTGGCGCAGCACCCTGACCTGGGCAGCCATCATTCACCTCCGGCGCGGGGCGGGACGGACATCATCGTTCTCATCATCCGATCGACAGTTCCGAGAATCACTTCTTGGCCGGCGGCTTACGAACCTGGACCTGGACCTTCTCCTGGCCGACCTCGGCCTCGTCCATCGGCTTGACCGCTGCCTGACGGCCCAGGATCTGGCCTTCGGAGGTGGTGAACGTGTCGGAGAACTCGCCGAGGGCTTCCAGCAACGCCTTCTCGGTGTCCTCGGTGAGGACCTTCTTCTCCTTGATCACATCCAGCGGGCTGCCCGGGGCGTGCCGCAGGTACTGCAGGAACTCAGCCTCGAAACGGCGGATGTCCTGCACCGGGACCCGGTCCATGTGGCCGCGGGTGCCGGCCCAGATGGCCACCACCTGCTCCTGCACCGGGTACGGGCTGAACTGGGCCTGCTTGAGCAGTTCCACCAGCCGCGAACCGCGGGCCAGCGCCCGCTTGGACACGTCGTCGAGGTCGGAGCCGAAGGCGGCGAACGCCTCCAGTTCCCGGTAGGCGGAGAGGTCGAGGCGCAGCGTGCCGGACACCGACCGCATGGCCTTGATCTGTGCGGCGCCACCGACCCGGGACACCGAGATGCCGACGTTGACGGCGGGGCGGACACCCGAGTTGAACAGGTCGCCTTCCAGGAAGCACTGGCCGTCGGTGATCGAGATGACGTTGGTCGGGATGTAGGCCGACACGTCACCGGCCTTGGTCTCGATGATCGGCAAACCGGTCATCGAGCCGGCGCCGAGCTCGTCGGACAGCTTCGCGCAACGCTCCAGCAGGCGGGAGTGCAGGTAGAAGACGTCGCCCGGGTAGGCCTCGCGGCCCGGCGGGCGGCGCAGCAGCAGCGAGATCGCGCGGTAGGCCTCCGCCTGCTTGGACAGGTCGTCGAAGATGATCAGGACGTGTTTGCCCTGGTACATCCAGTGCTGGCCGATGGCCGAGCCGGTGTACGGGGCCAGCCACTTGAAGCCGGCCGAGTCGGAGGCCGGAGCGGCGACGATGGTGGTGAACGCCAGTGCGCCGGCGTCCTCCAGTGACTGCCGGACACCGGCGATCGTGGTGCCCTTCTGGCCGATGGCGACGTAGATGCAGCGGACCTGCAGCTTCTCGTCGCCGGTCTCCCAGTTCTCCTTCTGGTTGATGATGGTGTCGACGCAGACCGCGGTCTTGCCGGTCTTGCGGTCACCGATGATCAACTGACGCTGCCCGCGGCCGATCGGCGTCATGGCGTCGATGGCCTTGATCCCGGTCTGCAGCGGCTCGCTGACGCCCTGCCGCTCGACCACGGACGCGGCCTGCAGCTCGAGCGGGCGGTTGGACTCGGCGACGATCTCGCCGAGCCCGTCGATCGGCTGGCCGAGGGGGTTGACCACCCGGCCGAGGAAGTTGTCGCCGACCGGTACCGAGAGCACCTCGCCGGTCCGGGTGACCTCCTGACCCTCCTCGATGGTGTTCGCGTCACCGAGGATGACGGCGCCGATCGTGCGCACATCGAGGTTCAGGGCCACACCGAGCACACCACCGGGGAACGACAACAGCTCGTTGGACATCGCCGAGGGCAGACCCTCGACGGTGGCGATCCCGTCGCCCGCCTCCGCGACGATGCCGACCTCCTCCCGGGTCACCTCGGGCGAATACTCGGAGACGTAGCTCTCGATCGCGGAGCGGATCTCGTCGGAGGAGATCGTCAACTCGGTCATCGCGTTCCCGTTCTGTGTCATCAAGCCGTGTCATCAAACTATGGGGTCGTGCGGTTCAGGTCGTGCGCCGGGCGAGCGGGCTCCCCGGGTCGTGCTGCGCTAACCGGCCATCCGGCGCTTGAGTGCTTCCAACCGTCCGGCAACGGTGCCGTCGATCACCTCGTCGCCGACCTGCACCCTGATGCCACCCAGCACCGACGGCTCGACCTCGACGTGTACGGACACCTCTCGTCCGTAGATCCGACCGAGCGAACCGACCAACCGGGTCGTCTGCTCATCGGACAGTGGCGCAGCGGTCTTGACGATCGCGACGACCTTGTCCCGCCGCTGCGCGGCCTGGTCGACCAGCTCGGACATTCCGTAAGTGAACGACCGCCCTGCGGTGTCCCGGGCCAGGGCGTCCACCAGTTCGGTGACCAGCGGGTGCGCGCGGCCGGACAGCAACCGGTCGACGAGCGCCGACCGGGCGGCCGGATCGGCGGTGGGATCGTCCAGGATGACCGACAGATCGGGCGAGGAGTCGACGATCCGGGAGAACCGGAACAGCTGGTCCTCGACATCGTCGAGATCGCCGCTGAGCTCGGCCCGCCGGAACATCGCCGTGCGGCTGACCCGGCGCATTGCTTCCTGCAGGTCCCGCGAGGACGACCAGCGCTGCTCGACCGCGAACTTGACGACCGCCAGCGCGGGGTCCCCGATCTTGCCGGACAGCAACCGGTCCGCGATGCTCGACTTGGTCTCGGACGACAGCGTGGTCTCCGAGAGGGTGCGCCGCAGCGGTACTTCGGTGAGGAACAGGTCGGAGACCTTTTCCAGATCGAAACCGATGGCGGTCAGCGCCTCCTCGTCGAGCCCCTCGGCCGTCGACAGCAGAAAATCGTTCGTCGCAACGAGCGACTCGCGACTGGCGATGTGTTGCATCAGCGGTCCAGGTCGGCCAGGAAGCGCTCGACCGTCCGGTTCTGCCGCTCCTGATCCTGCAGCGACTCACCGACGACCTTGCTGGCCAGCTCGACCGACACCCGACCGAGGTCGGCCCGCAGTTCGGCGACGATCTGCGAACGCTGCGCGTCCAGCTGCGCACGGCCGGCGGCGGCGATCCGCTCGCTCTCGGCGTGGGCCTGGGCGAGCATGTCGTCACGGATGGACTGCGCCTGGGTGCGGGCGTCCTCGCGGATCTTTGCCGCTTCCTCCCGCGCACCGGCCAGTTGCTGGTTGTAACGGTCGAGTGCGGCCTTGGCCTCGTTCTGGGCCTCTTCGGCCTTGGCGATGCCGCCCTCGATCGCCTTCGTCCGAGCGGCGAATGCCTTCTCGAACATCGGCCAGACGAACTTGCCCAACACGACGAGCAGCAGTGCGAAACCGATGGCTCCGATCAGGACCTCGCCCCAGGGCAGGCCGATCGGGTTGGTGACTTCCTCGGATGCAATGTTCATGACGATCCTCGACTCTGAGCTGGCGGTGGAGAGGATCAGGTCAAGATGAACGGAACCACGAAGCCCAGCAGGGCCAGCGCCTCGGAGACCGCGAAGCCGAGGAACGCGTAGGTCCGGGTCAGGCCCGCGGATTCGGGCTGGCGGGCGGTCGAAGTGATGTACGCCGCCCAGACGATGCCGACACCGATACCGGGTCCGATCGCGGAGAGGCCGTACCCGAGGGTGCCGACGTTGCCGGTGACTTCGGCGAGCTGTTCTGCCGCTACAAGTGCTGCTGACATGGGGGTGCTTCTCCCTTTCACGAGATCCGTCAGGGCGGATCCTGGTGGTCAATCGCTGGCGCGCCGGTGCGGGCCAGGTGCTTCTCTGGTCGGTCTGTACTGCTGGAAAGCGTGGTCGAGCTGGGTGGATCGGCTAGCGGATCAGTGCGAATCCGCCAAGGAGGACTCCAGGTAGATCGCGGTCAACAGGACGAACACGTAGGCCTGCAGGGAACAGATCAGCAACTCGAAGAAGACCAGCCCGAGGCTGCCGACGAACGGCAGGACGCCGAGCAGGTAGTTCAGCAGGCCGCCCTCGCTCCACAGATAGATGGTGCCGACCGCGGCAATGGTGATCAGCATGTGACCGGCGAACATGTTGGCGAACAACCGGATGGCCAGGGTGAAGGGCCGCAGGATGATGTTCGACAGGAATTCGATCGGGATCAGCAGGATGTGCATCGCCACCGGAATGCCCGGGATGTAGCACATCAACTTGAAGAAGCCGAAGAACCCGTGCTTCTGAATGCCGACAATCATGTAGATGAACCACACCATCACCGCCAGCAGGACCGGGATCGCGAAATGCGATGTCACCGGTAGCTGCGCGAGAGGGACGATGCCCCAAAGGTTCTGAATGAGGATGAAAGCGAACAAAGTGGTCAGGAAGCCGGCCCATTTGCGGCCGTAATGACCACCCAGGATTTCGATGGCGACGCCGTTGCGGACGAATCCGTAGGCCGATTCCCCGGCGAACTGCAACTTGCTCGGCATCATCGATGCCTTGCGGGACGCGGCGAGGAAGAACGCCATCACCAGGATGACGCCCAGGACGAGGAGCACCATTGCCTTGACCGAGGCGATGACGGAGCCGTCACCGATCTTGTCGAAGAAGAAGGAGTGCTCGACCGTCGGGGCCTCGAATTCACCACCCTCTTCGGCCGCCATGAGGGCCTGTGACAGCAGGCTCAGAGACACTCGGTCTCCCTTCGGGTGTTGGCCGGAGGTGGCCCGTCGGTGGGTGAAAGTGCTTGTCGTGCCTGTGCTGCTCGTGCCCTGTTCGCGGCCTTCGCCGCGCGCAGCGCCATACCCTTGTCGACCGTGCGTGCCGCGGATGCAGTCTGCTCAACCGGTTCCGGTCGACCGAACTGCATGACCACCGCATAGATACCCAGTGACATCCCGACGATCAGGCCGATCGGTGTCATCAGTCGAGTACCCCACCATTGATCCAGCAACCACCCGATTCCACCGAAAACGGCGAACCCGGAGATCAGGGTGCTGAGCACGGCCCAACCCTGGTCCACGCCGTTCGAGGACGAGCCCTTCGAGGTGGGACTGGGTTTGACACGAATCTTCATGGCGCCCCGGACACTATCAGTTGACTCACCGTGTCGCCGCACCCGGCCGAGCGCGTCCCGCACACGTTCCGGGACCGCCCGAAAAGGCCCCGGCCAGCACGTTTCGGCTCGTGGGAGCGATTTACCTGATCGACTCGGGATCAGCCGGGGTCGACGTAGTAGAGCTTCAATGTCCAGACATACCTCATATGTGCCGCGAGCCACAGGAACAATCCGAGGCCGATCGCACCCGCCATCCACTTGACGTCGATCAGGCCGTCGATCGGCATCGTCATCAGCACGATGGCCAGGATCAGCACCTTGATCACGTAGGCGAACAGGGCGGCGACCATCACCGTCCCCGGGTTGGTCTTGCCCACCCAGGCGATCACCACCGCAGAGAAGCTGAAGAAGGCGCCGACGATCACGGTGCCGAGCAGCACCCCGAGGACCGCGCCGAGGCCGGAGACGAGGGCGGCGATCACCCCGAGGATCACACCGCCCGTGACCAGCGTGATCAGGCACAGTTTCAGGTGACCGAGCGACCAGATTCCGGCGGATCGGCTGCGGTCGGCGATCTGCTGCGCTGCCCTGGCCTGTGCGGTCAGGTCCACCGGCTTACCGGGTTGCGGTGTCCCGGTCATGGCGCCACCGCGGGAGCGACCTCGCCCCGACGCCGCCGGCTCAGCCGCCTGGCGCGGATCCGCGGCCAGGCGGAGAAGGCGATGCCGATGGCGACCAGCACCGAGAACGGCACGATGGCCACCTCCCAACTCACGAACACCAGCGACACCGCGCCGCCGGCCAGCACGAACGCCCAGTAATAGAAGATCAGCACGGCTTGCCGGTGGGTGTGTCCGATCGCCAGCATCCGATGGTGCAGGTGCTGCTTGTCCGCACTGAACGGGTGCCGACCCTCCTTGGTACGCCTGATGACCGCCAACAGGAAATCCAGCACCGGGATGAACACCACGGCGAGCGCGACGATCAGCGGGGCGAGCAGCGCGATGGTCGACCGGGGGCCGAACGTCGATGGATCGAGCTTCCCGCCCGCGCTGATGGTGGCCCCGGCCATGACCAGCCCGATGAACATGGCTCCCGAGTCGCCCATGAAGATCCGGGCCGGCGAGAAGTTGTGCGGCAGGAAGCCGATGCAGGCCCCCACCAGGGCCGCCGCGATCAACGGTGGCTGGGAGGCCGAGCTGACGTCGCCGGACAGCGCGAGTTGCCGGACCGAGAAGATGAAGATCGCGAACGCCGAGATCGCTGCCACCCCGGCCAGCAGACCGTCGAGGCCGTCGATGAAGTTCATCGCGTTGGTCAGCACCACCGTCAGCAGCACGGTCAGCACGATCCCCTGCGTCTGGTCGAGGCTGACCAGACTTCCCCCGGTCGGGCCGCTGCCCGGCAGCCAGAGCACCTGCCACTGCACGCCGAACAGCACGAGCACGCCGGCCGCGAGGATCTGCCCGGCGAGTTTCGCGATCGCATCGAGGTCGAATCGGTCGTCCAGCACCCCGACCAGGCAGATGATGCCGCCGGCGGCCAGCACCCCGACCACCTCGGACGAGGACACGAAGGCCCCGCCCAGGGCCGGCAGCTGCAGCGCCATCAGCACCGCCGCCGCGAAACCGGCGTAAACGGCCACCCCACCCATCCGCGGCACCGGGCGGGAGTGCACGTCCCGCTCCCGGATCGGCGTGACGACGCCCATCCGGACGGCCGCCAGTCGGACAACGCCGGTGAGCAGGAAGGTGACCACGACGGCGACGCCGAAGACCAGCGCATACTCGCGCGCCGGGATGGTGAAGTCCGTCACCCGCCCAGGGTAGTCGGGTCGGCCGTACCCACTCGCCGTTGCGGAACACCGGCCGGCCGCGGCGCCGACGACCGGTCGCGATGGCGCGCGCAGAAGTTTGTCGAAAACCGCGCAACCGCAAGGCAGTTGGTCCGTCTCTTGGATGTAGCTCCGATTCGCACCTCGAGAGGTCGGGCCCGACGCCCGGACCCGTCACCGCCTCCGATGGCGACGAATCAGAACTGAGCCCCAAGCCGGGAGCTGCCCGCAGGCCCGAATCCGACATGCCGTCGGATCGGGCCTTACGGCATTTCTGGGCAGGGCGGATCAGTCCGGCAGTTCCAGGTCGCCGATCACGTCGCGGAGGCGGTCGATGCTCACCGCACCCTGGCGCAACACCCGCGGCACCGGGGACGTGAGATCGACGACGGTCGAGGCCACCCCGATCGGCGACTCGCCGCCCTCCAGATACACCGAGACGTCATCCCCGAGTTGTGCTGCGGCGGCGGCCGCGGTGGTTGCCGGTGGCTGGCCGCTGCGGTTCGCGCTGGACACAGCCATCGGCCCGACCAGCCGCAACAGGTCGAGGGCCACCGGGTGCAGCGGCATCCGCACCATGACGGTTCCCCGGGCGTCGCCCAGGTCCCAGCTGAGCGACGGGGCGTGCTCGACGACCAGGGACAGGCCACCCGGCCAGAACGCCTCGATCAGCGTCCGGGCGATCGGCGGCACCGCCATCACCAGCCCGTCGATCGTGGTCCACGACCCGACCAGCACCGGTACCGGCATGTCGGGCCCGCGACCCTTCGCGGCCAGCAGATCCCGTACCGCCGCCGCGTTGAACGCATCGGCGCCGATCCCGTAGACCGTGTCGGTCGGCATCACGACCAGGTTGCCGGTCCGGGCGGCGTGCGCGGCAGCCTCCAGCCCGGCCCGCCGGGCCACCGGATCCGCGCAGTCGAACGTGGTCACGCGTCTGTTCCTCCTGTTGCCGTTCCTGACGCTGCGGGTCCGGACGCTGCTGTCATCCGCACCCTGGTCGCCGTGACGAACCGGGGCCGGCCGGTCAGGTCCGGATGCTCGACAACGTCGGTCAGTACCCGGCGCGCGCGCAGCAGGGCCGGCACCGTCTCGCCGTGGGTGTCGTCGTGCTCGATGGCCAGCCGGCCCCCGACCTGCAGCAAACCGGCCGCGATGGAGATGAGCGGCCGGATCAGCGCCAGTCCGTCCGCACCGCCGAACACCGCTTCCGGGGGGTCGAACCTGGCGACCTCCGGCTCGACCTGGGTGCCGTCCGGCACGTACGGCGGATTCGCGGTCACCAGGTCGGCGGTGCCGTCGAGATCGGCCAGCAGCCGCTGGTCGGTGATGTCGCCGCCGCGAAGCTCGACGAGTCTCCCGCCGCGGCCGACGTGCTCGCCGATGTTGCGTCTTGCCCAGGCCAGAGCGGCGGGCGAGCGCTCCACCGCGATCACCCGCGCATCGGGCCGTGCCGCCGACAGCGCCAGCGCAATCGCCCCGCTGCCGGTGCACAGGTCTATCACCACCGGATTCTCCCGGCCGGCGATCGCGTCCAGCGCCCAGACCACCAACGATTCGGTCTCCGGACGCGGGATGAACACCCCTGGCCCGACCGCCACGGTGGCCCGCCCGAACTGCACGGTCCCGAGCAGATACTGCAGCGGAATGCGCTCGGCGCGCTGGGCCACCAATGCCTCGTACTCCTGCACCCATGACGATTCGACCAGCGGCGTCATACCCAACCTGGTGCGGGAGACCCCCAATAGATGCGCCGCGAGTTCCTCGGCATCGACGGACGGACTCGGCACGCCGGCCTCGTCGAGGGTGCCGGACGCGGCCAGGATCGCCGACCGCAGCGCGACCCGGCTCATGCGCGTCCGGCGGTGCCGGTGGCCAGCCGCTCGGCCCGGTCCGCCTGCGCAAGGGCGTCCAGAACAGCGTCCAGGTCGCCGTCCAACACGGCGTCCAGGTTGTACGCCTTGTAGCCGACCCGGTGGTCGGCGATCCGGTTCTCCGGGAAGTTATAGGTCCGCACCCGTTCGGAACGATCCACCGTTCGGACCTGTGATCTGCGGATATCCGACGCTGCGGCGTCCGCGCTCGCCCTGGCGGCGGCCAGCAGCCTGGCCCGCAGGATGCGGAGCGCCTGCTCCTTGTTCTGCAGCTGCGACTTCTCGTTCTGGCAGGACACCACGATGCCGGTGGGCAGGTGGGTGATCCGGACCGCGGAGTCGGTGGTGTTCACCGACTGACCACCCGGACCGGAAGAACGGAACACGTCGATCCGCAGATCGTTGTTGTCGATGGTCACATCGACGTCTTCGGCCTCCGGGGCAACCAGGACGCCGGCGGCCGACGTGTGGATCCGCCCCTGCGACTCGGTCACCGGGACCCGTTGCACCCGATGCACGCCGCCCTCGAACTTCAACCGCGCCCACACCCCGTCGGCCGACGCGTTCGGCGCCTTGATCGCGACCGTCGCGTCCTTGTAACCACCGAGGTCGGACTCGGTGGCGGAGAGCACTTCGGTCTTCCAGCCCCGGCGCTCCGCGTACCGCAGGTACATCCGGAGCAGGTCGCCGGCGAACAACGCCGATTCCTCGCCGCCCTCCCCCGCCTTGACCTCGACCAGCACGTCCTTGCTGTCGTCGGGATCGCGCGGGGTGAGCAGCTCGCTCAGGTGAGTCTCGAGGTCGTCGACCCGTTGGGCGATCTCGTCGGCCTCTTCGGCGAAGCCGGGGTCCTCGGCGGCCAGCTCGCGCGCCGCCTCGAGGTCGCCGCGGGCTGCGGACAGGTCCGTCGACGCGGTGACGATCGGGGTCAGTTCCGCATAACGCCGACCGAGCCGGCGGGCGACCGCCTGGTCGCTGTGCACGCCCGGATCGTTCAGCCTTTCCTGCAGGTCCTGATACTCGGCCAGGATCTGCTCCACCGACGCGCGCGGCGCATCGGCCGAGGTCGAAGAGGTCATCGGTCTCGGCTCCTCTCCGCTCACATGCCGGCCGCGTGGCCGGTTCAGATCGGTGTTGATCATGACGAAAGCTGTCTCGCGATCGGCGTGTCGTCGGCGTGTCGAGCAGCCAACGTCATGATCAACACGACGAAACGCCAACGCGGGTGTGATGCCGTCGAATCCGCGCAAACACCCGGGACAGCAAACGGCGCCCGCCGACCGTCTCCGGTCCTGCGGGCGCCGTTGATGCGCTAGCGACTGCGCTTGCCGTACCGCGCCTCGAAGCGCGCAACCCGGCCGCCGGTGTCCAGGATCTTCTGCTTGCCCGTGTAGAACGGGTGGCAGTTCGAGCAGACCTCGACGTGGATCTTGCCGCTGGACTCGGTGCTGCGGGTGGTGAAGGTGTTCCCACAGCCACAAGCGACCTCGGTGGTCACGTAAGCAGGGTGAATTCCGGTCTTCATGGTGGTTCCTCTTTCGATAGGCCCTTGAGGGTGACGCCGGGTCGTCCGCGACAGTCGTCGGGGGCGTGAACCGGAGCCGGGCTCGACCGTCCAGTATTCCAGATGGGCCGGTCAGTTTCCTAAACGCGAGGCACCCGGCGGGTATTCCGCGAGACTTCGGAACCCTTGAGCGCCGCGGGACATCACGGAACGGTGATGCCGATGACGGCCCGGCCCCGGGTGAATCGGGACATCGCTCTTGTCCACCAGCCCATCACCCCGTACTTGGCGGCCAGGGCGTTCAGCACGACCGGTGCCTCGGAATCCGGCATCATCCGGGCGGTCGCGTCGACGGACTCGCCCCGCGGCTCGCCGCGCAACGAGCATGGCGCCACCTGCACCCGGCCGCTGCGCCGGATCCGCTTGACCTTGCCGGAGTCGCGAATGGTCCAGACTCGAAGTTCGTCCCCGACCCGCACGATCCAGACCGGCGTCGGGACGGCGGTGCCGTCCTTCCGGAAGGTCGTGAGCAGCACATAGTGGGCACGGCCGAGCACGTCGAGAGGGGTTGTCACCCTCGCGACGCTACGCGAGGCTCAGCAGCCGGCCGGTCAGTCGTTGCCGGGTGTGGTCTTGGCCACCTGCATCAGGAATTCGACGTTGTTCCGCGTCTTGCGGAGCCGGTCCAGCACCAGTTCCAGCGCCTGCTGGGTGTCCAGTGCGGACAGCACCCGCCGGAGCTTCACCACGATCGCCAGTTCGTCCGGCGACAGCAGCAGGTCCTCCTTACGGGTCGACGACTGATCGACGTCGATGGCCGGGAAGATCCGCTTGTCGGCGAGCCTGCGATCGAGCTTGAGCTCGGCATTGCCGGTGCCCTTGAACTCCTCGAAGATCACCGTGTCACCGGCGGACCCGGTCTCGACCAGCGCCGAGGCGAAGATCGTCAGCGACCCACCGTTCTCGATGTTGCGGGCCGCACCCAGGAACCGCTTCGGCGGGAACAATGCCGTCGAATCCACGCCACCGGACAGGATCCGGCCGGAAGCCGGCGCCGCCAGGTTGTACGCGCGACCCAGCCGGGTGATCGAGTCGAGCAGCACGACCACGTCACGGCCCATCTCGACCAGGCGCTTGGCCCGCTCGATGGCCAGCTCGGCCACCAGGGTGTGATCACTCGGCGGGCGGTCGAAGGTGGAGGCGATGACCTCACCCTTCACCGACCGCTGCATGTCTGTGACCTCTTCCGGACGCTCGTCGACGAGCACCACCATCAGGTGGCATTCCGGGTTGTTGGTGGTGATCGCGTTGGCGATCGCCTGCATCACCATGGTCTTGCCGGCCTTGGGGGGCGAGACGATCAACGCGCGCTGCCCCTTGCCCACCGGCATCACCAGATCGATGACGCGGGTGGTCAGCAGATGCGATTCGGTCTCCAGCCGGAGCCGGTCGTTCGGGTAGAGCGGGGTGAGCTTGGTGAATTCCGGACGATTCCGGGCCTGCTCCGGCTCGAGACCGTTGACCGAGTCCAGCCGAACCAGCGCGTTGAACTTCTGCCGCGCGGCCTCACCCTCACGCTGCGCGCGGACCGCGCCGGTGACGGCGTCGCCGCGGCGGAGCCCGTTCTTTCGCACCTGGGAGAGCGAGACGTAGACGTCGTTCGGGCCGGTCAGGTACCCGGAGGTGCGGATGAACGCGTACGAATCGAGGACGTCGAGGATGCCGGCGACCGGCACCAACACGTCGTCGTCGCGAACCTCGGGCTCGGCCGGGCCGTCCGGGGCGAAGCGATCACGACTGGTCCGGCGGTTGCGATCCCGGTAGCGGCGACCGCGGCGACCGCGGCCATCGCCCTCGTCATCGTCGTCACGACGGTTGTCGTTCTGCCGGTTGCCACCCTGCCGGTTCTGGTTGTCCCGACCCTGGTTGTCCCGGCCCTGGTTGTCGCGGCCCTGGTTGTCACGGCCCTGGTTGTCACGGCCCTGCTGGCCGTCACGGGTCTGCTGGCCGCTCTCGCGGTTCTGCTGACCGCTCTCGCGGTTCTGCTGACCGCTCTCGCGGTTCTGCTGACCGCTCTCGCGGTTCTGCTCGCGGGTCTGACCGCCGTCGCGGTTCTGGCCGCCGTCCCGATTCTGCTGACCACCCTCGCGGGTCTGCTCGCGGACCTGGCCGTTGCGGGCCTGCTCGCCGGCGGGTGCCGACTGCGCGCCGTTGTCGGCGAAGTCGCGGCCGTCGCGACGGCCCCGACGGTTGCGCCGATTGCCGCGCTGGCCGTCGTCACCCTCGCCTGCCGCATCGTCGGCGCCGCGGGTGTCGCCGCGCTGTTCGCTGCCGGCGGTGTCGGTGCCACCCTGCTCACCGGAGCTCGCGGACTGACGATCCGGTGCCGGCCGGCTCTCCTGGGCGGGAGTGGTGCTGGGTGCAAGGTCACCGAGCGGCAGCACCGGGTCTCCGGTGTGGCCGTTGGTGGTGGTCGTTGCCGTGTCCGGCTCGGCGGTACGGGAGGCCCGGCCGTTGGCCCGGGTGGCGGTCTCCTTGACCGGAGACGACGCCGTTGACGAAGCGCCGGCGCCACTCTGGCGGGCCGCGATCGCGGCCACCAGGTCACCCTTGCGCATTCCTGAGGTGCCCTTGATCCCGAGAGTGCCCGCGAGGGCCTTGAGATCGGTCAACACCATGCCCGACAGTCCCTCACCCTTACGGGTCCGGCCCTTGGCCGGTGCAGCAGCGTCGGTGTGACCCGCGGTGCCGGTGGAGGTGTCGAGCGACTCCGTGGTTTCAGTCACGAAGATCCTTCCTGTCCGGCCCGATGTGCTCGGCCGGTTATTGAGCGCGCCGAATGGCGGCTGCCGTTCCGCACCCAGGATGGATGCGGCGGAGTCTGTGATCACCTCACCTGAAGCCCACGCCTCGGCTCGGCGAGTCGGGCCTGGAGCGATCCGGCGCCTGGCAGTACATGCCGGCTCGAGGAATCCTTCAGGGTGGGAGCGATGAGGGCTTGTGCAGTCCCCCACCGTCGATATCCGGCTCGCAGACCATTCTTCGCAGCGGGCACAGCCGGTGATCGCCTTCAACAGTAACCGCACATCATCCGCCTGAGCAACTGTCGGTGAGCGTGTCGTCGCCTGGTTGCTCCGATGGTGGCCGTCGGCGACCCCGTCGTGGTCCTGGAACGCCGGCAACGATCGGCGGCACCGTCAGTGCAGCGCCACCCTGGCACCGGTGGTGCAGACCGCGATCTCGTCGATCTCGAACCCCGGACGACGCCACCGCTCCACCTCGAAGTGCCCGGTGACCAGCGCGATCACCGACGGACCTGCGCCGGAGATCACCGCGGCGACCCCGGCCGCGCGCAGCTCGGCGACCAACTCGGCGGACGCCGGCATGGCCGGCGCGCGGTAATCCTGGTGCAACCGGTCGCGAGTCGCCGGCAGCAGGTGCGTCGGATCGGCGGTCAGCGCGTGGACCAACAGCCCGGCGGCCGCCGCGTTGGCGGCAGCGTCGCCGTGCGGCACGGTGGCGGGCAGCAGCCCGCGCGTGTGATGGGTCGAGCTGGCCTGGTGCGCGCTGAACACGACCACCCTGATGTCGGGATGCACCTCACGCCGGATGGCGACCGGTCGACCGTCACCGTCCAGGTACGCAAGGGTGAAGCCGCCGAACAAGACGGGGGCAACGTTGTCGGGATGGCCCTCCATCTCGTTCGCCAGACCCAGCAGATCGTCATCGGACAGCCTGCGGAACCCGCCGGCCACGAGCAGTTCGCGACCCAGCAACAGTCCGGCGACGATCGCCGCAGCGGATGAACCCAGCCCGCCGCCGTGCGGGATGCAGTTGACGCACCGCAGGTGCAATCCGGGCAGTGGCTCACCGGCGTGCTCGTACGCCCGGGCGATGGCCCTGACCACGAGATGCTCGGCGGTCAGCGGCACCTCGTCCGCGCCGACGCCGTCCACCTCGACCAGCAGCCCGCTGTCGGTGCGGCTGACCGAGACCTCGTCGTAGCGGGCGAGGGCCAGCCCGAAGCTGTCGAAACCCGGGCCGAGGTTGGCCGAGGTCGCCGGCACCAACACGGTGATCGTCGGACCGATGGCACGCCGGTCCGCCAACGACCCCGGCTCCCGGGTCGGTTCCGTCATCCCGTCAGACCGAGCGCATCGGTGACGGCCTCGGCCGCCACCGGCAACACCACCGGCTCGGTCATGAACGTCATGGCCGTGTCGGGATCCTTCAGGCCGTTCCCGGTCACCGTGCAGACCACCAGCGAGCCGGCGGGCAACCTGCCGTCGGCGGCGGTGGCCAGCAGCCCGGCCACCGAGGCGGCCGATGCCGGTTCCACGAACACCCCTTCGGTGGAGGCCAACAGCCGGTAGGCGTCCAGAATCTGCTCGTCGGTGACCATGTCGATCAGCCCGTGCGACGAATCCCGCGCGTCGATCGCTCCGGTCCAGGAGGCGGGAGCGCCGATCCGGATGGCGGTGGCGATGGTGTCCGGGTGCAACACCGGGTGCCCCAGCACGAGCGGGGCCGCGCCGGCCGCCTGGAATCCGAACATCCTGGGCAGCGAGTCGACGACACCGTCGTTGAAGTACTCGCGGTAGCCCTTCCAGTAGGCAGTGATGTTGCCGGCATTGCCGACCGGCAGGTAGTGGATGTCCGGCGCCCGGCCCAGCGTGTCGCAGATTTCGAACGCCGCCGTCTTCTGCCCCTCGATCCGGACCGGGTTCACCGAGTTGACCAGCGCGATCTCCTCGTGTGACGCGGCGGTCTTGCGGGCCAGCTCGAGGCAGTCGTCGAAGTTGCCGGCGATCTGCAGGATCCGGGCCCCGTAGGCAACGGCCTGGGCCAGCTTTCCGGCGGCGATCTTGCCCTGCGGCACGAGCACCGCGCTGGTCAGCCCGGCTCTGGCCGCATAGGCCGCAGCGGACGCCGAGGTGTTGCCGGTGGACGCACAGATCACCGCGCGGGCACCGGAGGCAAGCGCATGGGTGACCGCGACCGTCATCCCCCGGTCCTTGAACGAGCCGGTCGGGTTGGCGCCCTCGACCTTCAGATAGACCTGAACCCCCAGCCGGTCGGACAGCGTCTCGGCCGGCACCAGCGGGGTGCCGCCCTCCAGCAGGGTGACGATCTTGGCGCCGGCCGGTACCGCGACCCGATCCGGGTACGCGGCAATCAATCCGGGCCAGCCGACGGCTGCGGCGGTCGTGGTCATCGCAGATCTCCCATCACGCGCATCACGGAGGTGACCTGGTGCACCGAGTCCAGTTCCGCCAGTTTGTCGACGGTGCCGGCCAGCGCGGCATCGGGCGCGCTGTGGGTCACCACGACCAGGCTCGCGCCACCGTCGCCGGCCGTCCCGCCACCCTGACCTTCCTGCCGCACCGTGGAAATGGACACCCCGGCATCGGCGAAGGCGGAGGCGACAGCGGCCAGCACACCTGCCCTGTCGTCGACGTCCAGGCTGATGTGATACCTGCTCAGCACCTGCCCCATCGGCTGGATCGGCAGTGCGGCATAAGCAGATTCGCGCGGACCGATGCCGCCGGCCACCCGGTTGCGGGCAACGGCGACCAGGTCGCCCAGCACGGCCGACGCCGTCGGCGCACCGCCGGCTCCGGGGCCGTAGAACATCAGCCGGCCGGCGGCCTCCGCCTCGACGTACACGGCGTTGAACGCCCCGTCCACGCTGGCCAGCGGGTGACTGGTGGGCAGCATCACCGGGTGCACCCTGGCCGAGACGCCCTCACCGCCGGCCCGCCCGTCGACACCCTTGGCGGTGGAGCCGTCGACCGGGCCGACCCGCTCGCAGATCGCGAGAAGTTTGACGGTGCAACCGATCTGACGCGCAGCGGCGATGTCCGCTGCGGACACCTCGGCGATCCCCTCGCGGTGCACGTCGGCCGCCCCGACCCGGGTGTGGAAGCCGATGGAAGCCAGGATGGCGGCCTTGGCGGCCGCGTCGAAGCCGTCGACATCCGCGGTGGGGTCGGCCTCGGCATAACCCAGCCTGGTGGCCTCGGCCAGCGCCTCGTGGTAACCCATCCCGGTGTCGACCATCGCCGACAGGATGTAGTTCGTCGTTCCGTTGACGATCCCCATGATCCGCGAGATGCGGTCTCCGGCAAGGGATTCACGCAGCGGACGGATGAGCGGGATGGCGCCGGCGACGGCTGCCTCGAAGTACAGGTCGGCGCCCGCCGCGTCGGCGGCCTCATAGAGCTCCGGGCCGTGCTCGGCGAGCAGCGCCTTGTTCGCGGTGACCACGCCGGCACCTCGCCGGAGCGCGGTCAGCAGCAGGTCCTTGGTCGGCTCGATCCCGCCGATCACCTCGACGACGACATCGATGTCGTCCCGGGCGACCAGACCGGCCGCGTCCGTGGTCAGGATGTCCGCCGGGATCTCCGGATGCCGGCCGGGCCGGCGCACCGCGACCGCGACCAGGTCCAGCTTGGCGCCCACCCTGGCGGCCAGCTCGTCGGCCTGCTCGGTCAACAACCGCACCACCTGGGAGCCGACCACACCGGCGCCGAGGACGCCGACCCGCACCGCGCGGGCGCCGGTCATCGAGACCCGCCGGGCTTGGTGACGTCCCGGAACGCCTTGAACGCGTACAGCAGCAGGGCGATCACCACGATCACCGCGAGCACCGCGATGGTCACCGTCAACCAGCGCGGGAAGTCCGGCTTGAGCAGGGTGATCACGATCAGCACGGCCGCCAGGACAAGCAACACCACCCCGGGTACCAGGGACGGCGGCTTCGGCGGCTGCGCCCGTTCGGGGTGGGTGTCAGGTGTGGTCACCGGGTCTCCAGGAGCATCAGATCGTCGTCGGTCTCGCGGCGCAGCAACAGCCTGGGCGTCGACTGCGTCACCGCCACCACTGCGGGCCTGGTGACCCGGTTGTAGTTGCTGGACATGGCATAGCAGTAGGCGCCGGTGGCAGCGACCGCCAACAGGTCACCGATCGCCAGGTCAGCGGGCAGGTAGCAGTCTCGGACCACGATGTCACCACTCTCGCAGTGCTTGCCCACCACCCGGCACAGCACGGCGTGCGCGTCGGACGAGCGCGAGGCCAGAGTGACGGTGTAGTCGGCGTCGTAGAGGGCCGTGCGGATGTTGTCGCTCATCCCGCCGTCGACCGAGACGTAGCGGCGGACCAGCCCGCCGTCCAGCGCGACGTCCTTGATGGTGCCGACCTCGTAGACCGTGACGGTGCCCGGTCCGGCGATCGCCCGGCCCGGCTCGACCACCACGGTCGGCACGGCGAGCCCGGCGATCTGGCATTCCCGGGTGACGATCTCCAGCAGCGACTTGGCCATCTGGTCGGGAGCGGGCGGGTCGTCGGTCGCGGTGTACGCGATGCCGAGCCCACCGCCCAGGTCCAGCGCGACGATGCTCTCGGCCAGTTGCGGGTGATCGGCGACGATCTGCCGGAGCAGCGCGACCACCCGGTGGGCGGCCACCTCGAAGCCGGAAGGGTCGAAGATCTGCGAGCCGATGTGCGAGTGCAGGCCGATCAGCCGCAGCCCGGGAAGCGCGACGATCCGGCGGACCGCCTCGGCGGCATCACCGCCGGCCAGCGAGAAGCCGAACTTCTGGTCCTCGTGCGCGGTGGCAATGAACTCGTGGGTGTGCGCCTCCACGCCGACGGTCACCCGGACCATGACCGGGATCGCCTCCTCGGCCGGGCGATGCTCGGCCAACCCGGCGAGCCGGGCGATCTCGTCGAACGAGTCGATGACGATGGCCCCGATCTCGGCTTCGACCGCCATGCTCAGCTCGGCCGCCGACTTGTTGGAGCCGTGCAGCGCGATCCGCCGAGCCGGGAATCCGGCCCGCAGCGCGAGCCGGAGCTCCCCCGCCGTGCAGACGTCCAGCGCCAGCCCCTCGTCGTGCAGCCAGTGCACGATCTCGGTGCACAGGAACGCCTTTCCGGCGTAGTGCACACCGGTGGAACCGCCGAAAGCGTTCGCGAAATCCTGGCAACGGCTGCGGAAGTCGGCTTCGTCAATGGCCATCAGCGGCGTCTGGTACTGCTCGGCGAGGTCGCGGACGTCGACGCCGGCCAGGCTCAGCGCGCCGGCCTCGTTGCGGGACGCGCCGCGCGGCCAGACCGCCGGATCGAGCCGGTTCAGGTCCGCCGGTGCCCCCTGCGCGGGCAGATCGGTGTGCAGCTCGCCGGATCGGGGTCCGGCCGGATGCGCCCTCACATCCGCTCCGGGGCATCGACGCCGAGCACGGCCAACCCGTTGGCCAGCACCTGGCGAGTGGCTGCACACAACCACAACCTGGCGACGGTGGCGTCGGTTGCCGGCTCGTCGCCCATCGGCAGCACCCGGACCGAGTCGTAGAACTTGTGGTAGCCGGACGCCAGATCCTCCAGGTACCGGACGACCCGGTGCGGTTCGCGCAGCTCGGCCGAGGTGGCCAGCACTCCGGGGTAGGCGGCCAGGGTCGCGATCAACTCCGACTCCCGCTCGGTGTCCAGCAGCGATGCGTCGTAACCCTCACCCAGGGTGATTCCGAGATCGGCCGCGTTCCGGGCCAGCGAAGCGAGCCGGGCATGCGCGTACTGCACGTAGAAGACAGGATTATCGCTGGTCTGCCGGGTCCACAGGTCCAGGTCCAGGTCCAGGGTGGTGTCGACGGAGAACCGGATCAACGCGTACCGCGCGGCGTCCACTCCGAGGGCGTCGATCAGGTCGTCCAGGCTGATCACGGTGCCGGCCCGCTTGCTCATCCGCAGCGGCACGCCGTCCCGGACCAGATTGACCATCTGACCGATCAACACCTCGACGACGTCGGGATCGTCACCGAGGGCAGCGGCCGCCGCCTTGAGCCGTGCCACATACCCGTGGTGATCGGCTCCGAGCATGTAGATGCAGAGGTCGAAGCCGCGGGACCGCTTGTCCAGGAAGTACGCCAGGTCGCCGGCGATGTAGGCGGGATCGCCGTCGGACTTGATCACCACCCGGTCCTTGTCGTCGCCGTAGGCGGTGGACTCCAGCCACCAGGCGCCGTCCTTGAACGTCAGGTGGCCCGAGTTCTTGAGCCGCTCCACGACGGCCGTCACCGCGCCGCTCTCGTGCAGTGAGTTCTCGTGGAAGTAGACGTCGAAATCGGTCCGGAACAGGTGCAGCGTCGCCTTGATCTCCTCGAACATCAGCTCGGTGCCCTCGTGCTGGTACAGCGGCACCGCCTGCTCGTCGGGCAACCCCGGGGCCTCCGGATGCGCGGCGGTGACCCGGGCGGCGATCTCGGTGATGTAGTCGCCGCCGTAGCCGTCCTCGGGCACCGGCAGCCCGCGGGCAGCCGCCAGCAGCGACCGCGCGAACCGCTCAACCTGGGCGCCCGCGTCGTTGAAGTAGTACTCCCGGACCACCGTTGCGCCCTGGGTGCTCAACACCCGGCCCAGCGCGTCGCCGACGGCGGCCCAGCGGGCACCGCCGATGTGGATCGGGCCGGTCGGGTTGGCGGAGACGAACTCGAGGTTCACCGAGCGACCGGCCATCGCGTCGCCCGCCCCGTACGACTCACCCGCCGCCACGATCTGGCCGACGAGCTCGGCTGCAGCCGCGGTGTCAAGGGTGATGTTCAGAAAGCCGGGACCGGCGATGTCGACGGCAGCGATTCCGGCCGTTCCCGTCAGGTGCTTGCTGATCACGCCGGCGATCTCCCGCGGCGGCCGACCGGCGATCTTGGCCAGCTTCAGGGCCACCGGGGTGGCATAGTCGCCGTGCTCGCGGGAGCGCGGGCGGTCGAGCGGGATGTCGGTGGGGACATCGACGGTCAGCTCACCGGCTTGCACCGCCGCCGCGAGGGCATGACGGATGGCATCGACCAACTGCGCGGGATTCACCCGGCCATTCTAGGAAGACCGGGCAACCACTATTGACCAGCGTCGGGCTTCTGCTCACACGGATGCCACGAATCGGGCCCGTACACTCCGGGACGGCTCCGTCGCAGGCGACAACACCGTCCCGCACGACGAGGCCTGCGCGTGCAGTCGGCGCAACGGGAACACCGCAGGACCGCACCGCAACTGCACCACCTCCAACCGCGACGCACAAGGACTGTTTCTTCATGATGGCCAGTGGTAAAAGCGCCAAGAAAAGCCGCACGCCGGCACCCGTGATCAGCCGCCGGCAGGGGTTGCCCTGGTTGACGATCGGCGCCGTCGTCGTGGTGGTGGCGTTGATCGCCGGCATCTTCTGGGTAGTGCTCAGCAAGACCAGGGAGAACAGCGCCGCGACGGACGCGCTCGCGCCGTGGACGCCGTCCGAATCGAACCAGGATCCGTCGACCGCAATCCCCGGCATCTACGTCGGCGCCTCCACCCCGGCCACCGCCGAGAGTCCCGCGACGTACGTGGACTACAAGGCGGCCATTCACATCACCGCTGATCAGCGGGTCGCCTACAACCGGTTCCCGCCGGTCGGTGGACCGCACGACGGCACCTGGGCGAACTGCAACGGCATCGTCTACGCCACCGCCGTCCGCAACGAGAACATGGTGCACACGCTCGAGCACGGGGCGGTCTGGATCACCTACAACCCCGACACGATCAGCTCGGCCGACCTGGCAACGCTGACCGCGTTGGTGCAGGACAAGCCGTTCACCACGCTGTCGCCGTACCCGGGACTCGACTCGACCGTCTCGCTGCAGGCATGGGGGCATCAGCTCAAGGTCGACTCGGCAACGGACGAGCGGGTCGTGCAGTTCATCACCGCACTCCGGCAGAACCGCTGGGTGTACCCCGAGACCGGCGCGACCTGCCAGCAGCCGAACTTCGACGTGGAGAACCCGCCGGCGTTCGACCCGACACCGCCCGGCGCGGACGCGATCCCGATGTCCGGGACCGGCGGCACCGCGGCCAGCACGGAGATGGCCGTCGCGTCCAGCGACCAGTCCGTCGACGCCACCGCAAGCGCACCGGTGTCGAACGCCGAAGCCCCGGCCAGCCCCGAGGTCTCCGCCGAGCCCACTGTGACCACCGGGTCCTGACGGCTGATGATCGCCGGGGGGTACAGATGAGCACGGTTTCGCCGGGGGGCGAACCGGGGACGGGCGATACCGAACTGCCGGAGAACCTCGACGGCTCAAAGGGTGTCGGATCATCGGCCGGTGATGCTGGCCACGCTGACCAGCCGGCGGCCAGATCCCGCGGGATGACCATCCTGCTGGTCGCTGCCGGCGCGGTGGTGCTGCTGCTGGTGGGTGCGACGCTGGGCCTGGCACTCAGCGGCAAGTTCGCCGGGTCGGACTCCGCGACGCCCGACAACGCTTCGGTGGACGCCGGTTTCGCCCGCGACATGATCGTCCACCACGACCAGGGCGTGCTGATGGCGCACTATGCCGAGGAGAACACCACCGACCAGGAGATCTCCGTCATGGCGTACGACATCGGTTATACCCAAACCGATCAGATCGGCCAGATGCAGGGTTGGCTGTCGTTGTGGGACCTGCCGGAATCCGGCGACGGCACCCACATGGGCTGGATGGCCGGCTCCGACGCCGCGCACGGCGGGATGGCCATGGGCACAACGCCTGCCGCGGGCGCTGCGAGTTCGGCGGCTCCCCCGGCGACCGGTGCGGCGGCCACCGGTTCGGCGTCGACGGCGGCGCGGGCTCCGCTGATGCCCGGGATGGCGACCTCCGACGAGATCGCGAAGCTGAAGAGCCTGCGCGGGGCGGAATCCGACACCTATTTCCTGCAGCTGATGGTGCGTCACCACCAGGGCGGGGCGCCGATGATGCAGTACGCGGCGGAGAACGCCACCAATCCGGTGGTGCGAAACTTCGCGTCGAAGATGGCGCAGGCTCAGGAATCCGAGATCGCGGTGATGACGCAGATGCTCGCCGAGCGCGGCGCCGAACCGCTGCCGCCGAACTGGTAACCCTGTCCTGGCTGAAGATCAACGTCTGGGAAGAAAGGGCGTCACCTGGTGACACAAATCCTTCCCAGGAGTTGATCATCCGGTGGGCCCGCTCAGAGCCCCAGGTGCCGCAGGTAGCGCTCGGCCGATCTGACCACGGCACCCTTGGCGTCCTTCGACACCACCTTGTCCCACCAGGCCCCGTAGATGACGTCGAAGGTCAGCGGTTCGACCAGCTCGACGGCCCGCCTGATGGTGTCCGGATGCTCGGGGATGAGGTTCGGGTAGCTGTACATGAAGCTGACCCAGCGCCTGTCCTCCACCACCTGGAAAATGTCGCCGGTACACAGTGCGCCCCGGCCGTCCACCCCTTCCGGCCAGTGCAGAATCGTCCCGCCGGCGAAGTGGATACCCGCCCGGTAGAGCGTCCGGCCGGGCAGCACTTCGACCGAGTCACCGTCCCAGAACCGGACCTCACCGCGCCGCTGCACCCACTCCTCGTCGCGTCGATGGATGTGGATGGGCACCCCGCCGAAGGCCTCGCTCCACTGCACCATGGTGCCGTAGTAGTGCGGGTGGGAGATCGCGATGGCGCTGATGCCCCCGAGCGCGTTCACCGCGTCGATCGTCGCGTCGTCGAGATAGGTGATGCAGTCCCACAACACGTTTCCGCCCTCGCCCGGCACCAGCAGGGCGCGTTGCCCGATACCGAACCGCGGGTCGGTCCCGATCGCCGGCAGGCCGTACAGCTCGTCCCGATGAACGGTGCGATGCCCCTCGTCGCGCAGCTCTGCCAGGGTGGTCCACCGCTGACCGTCCGGCGGGATGTACTGCCGCTCGTCCTCGCAGATCGGGCAGTGGGCCAGGTCGTGGTCCTGCTCGTACTGGACGCCGCAGGCCCGGCAGATCGGGTGGGTCGAGTCCATCGCACTGCTCCTTGCTCCTCACGGGGACAATCGGTGACGACACGGTAGGTCGATCCGCGCCCGACGGCAGGGTGGGACGGGACCGGCTCCGCATGGCGCTCAGCTCTGCTCGAGGTGTTTGTCGCTCCGTCCGGTGCGGTAGAGTTTTGCCTCGCGCCCCCGTAGCTCAGGGGATAGAGCACCGCCCTCCGGAGGCGGGTGCGCAGGTTCGAATCCTGCCGGGGGCACTCCCCAGAGGCGCGATGACCGACAGCAATCCTCAGCCGGCCGGCGACGTCAATCGGGCCGCACCGATGGCCGCAAGACCGCCGAGTTCGTCGGCCACCATCACGATCTCGCTGATCAGGTCGTCCTCGATGGTCAGGATGTCGATCACCCGCAGCGCGATCACCTTCCCGGTCGGCGGCAGCACTCCGACGGAGGTGTTCAGCGGACCGACGTGGCGCCCGGTCAACCGGAATGCGACCGCGACGCTGCCCTCCCCCTCGGTCAACCCCAGGATCTCCCGCTGCGGATGCTCGAAGCTCCCCTGCAGCGCCCTTGCCCTGGTCACCATCTCGGCCACCGACAGCGACGTCCCGTTGACCGTCACCGGGTCGGTGTAGACCTCACGGAACGCGTCCTCGGCCGCCGCGCCCTCGGGCAGCGGGTCGGTCCATAGATTCAGCAAACGCTGGACGTCGAAAGCCATCGGAACATGATGCACCGGCGTCCCCCACTTCGCAGTTGATCAACCGCGTACGCACCCTTGAAACCGCCGACGCCCAGTTGATCAACCGGGTCGGCACCCTTCCGCCCGGGTTCAAGGGTGCCAACCCGGTTGATCAAGTGCGCTGTGGGTCGGGTGCGGTGATGCCCGGCGGTCATGCGCGGAGCGCGGCCTGGCGTCGCAAGTGGCGTTCCGGTCAGCCAGATGACGAGTCGGACTGTTCAGACGACCGCGTCAGCGCGACTACCGGAATGGTCCGGCCGGCCTGCGCCTCGTGGTCGGCGAAGAACGGGTACCCGTCCTTGATCCGTGCCCACGAGCGGTCGTAGTCCGCCCCCTGCAGCGGGCTGGCGATCGCCTCGTACTTCTCGTCGCCCACCTCGACGGTGACCCGTGGGTCGGCCTGCAGATTGCGGTACCAGTCCGGGACCTTCGGTGCCCCCATGTTCGAGGCGATCACCAGGATCCGCTCGCCATCGGGCACGAACATCATCGGAGCGGTGTGGGTTGCGTGCGACTTTGCGCCCGTCGTGGTGAGCAGGATCAGTCGCTCCCGGTGCATCCCGTCGATCTCACCGCCGGCGCGGAACTGCTCGATCGTCCGGCGGTTGACTTCTTTCATGTCCATGCAGACCTGCCTCAATTCTCGCGCGGCGCTCCTGAGCCCAAGCCTCTCATCAACGTGTCGATCGGACCTGCTCCGCCAGCAGGTCGATTCCCCGCAGCTCGCTGTTGATCAACCATGCTGGCACCCTTCCCGGGTCGGGAAGGGTGCCAGAGGGGTTGATCAACAACGGTTTTCGTGGGATCCGCGCCGCGCAGGGGTCAGGTGGTGCGGAAGAAGGTCCGTAGGTCGTCGGCCAGCAGGTCGGGTACCTCGATCGAGGCGTAGTGCCCTCCCCGGGGGATCTCGGACCAGTGCACGATGTTGGTGTTGTCCCGTTCGGCGAACGGTCGGATGGACTGGAAGTCGTCGGCGAACACAGCGACCCCGATCCGGCCCTCGTTCACCCGGGCCTCCACGGCCTTCTCGGTGTAGTGGTAGCGCACCGCTCCGGCAGAGGTGTTGGTCAGCCAGTACAGCGACACCTGGGTCAGCACCTGGTCCCTGGTCATCAGACCCGTTCCGTTGCCGAAGTTCTCGAAAAGCTCGTTGTAGGCGAGCTGACCGACCGGCGAGTCGGACAGCGCCGCCGCGATGGTCTGCGGCCGGGAGGCATTCATCAGCGCGAAGCCGTTGACCGTCTGGAACCAGCCAGCGAACTCCAGCGCCGCGTAGTCGGCCGGCGTCATCTTCTCGAACTCGCTCGGATCGCCGGACGGGAACGAGAACAGCTGCAGCACATGGGCTCCGAGAAAGCCCTCCGGGTCGAGCAGGGCGAGCTCGCGGGAAACCATCGCACCGCCGTCGCTGCCGTGCGCGCCGTACGACGGGTAGCCGAGCCCACGCATCAGGGTGTCGAAGACCTCCGCGACCCGGCCCATCGTCCAGTCCCCCACCATCGGCGTGCTGAATCCGAAGCCCGGCATCGACGGGATCACGACGTGGAAGGCATCGTCGGCGCTGCCACCGTGCGACTCCGGGTCCGTCAGCGGGCCGATCAGGTCGAGGAAATCGACGAACGATCCTGGGTAAGTGTGGGTCAGCAGCAGCGGGGTCGCGTTGTCGTGGCGGGACCGGACGTGCAGGAAATGGATGCGCTGGCCGTCGATCTCGGTGACGAACTGACCGTACTCGTTCATCCGGGCCTCCTGGGCGCGCCAGTCGAATCCGGTGCGCCAGTAGTCGACCATCTCTTTGAGGTACGACACGGGAGTGCCGTAGACCCAGTCGTCCCCGGGAGCTGGGGTGGGATAGCGGGTGAGGGCGAGACGGGCCTGTAGATCGTCGAGATCCGCCTGCGGAATCTCGACCCGGAACGGCTGGACGGTGAGCTCCTGGTGTGTGGTCATGGGACTACCGTAGGAAGCATTCCGGCACGCTTCGTTCCGGAATTATCCGGGTCTTCAGAGATTTTCTGACACCCGCCGACGAGTATGTAGCGCGCCGAAAGTGAGGTCCGGTTTGCTGGAGACATCGGCGCGGCTACTCGCGCTCCTGGGTCTGATGCAGTCGCGCGCCCAGTGGTCCGGTGCCGAACTGGCCACCCGACTGGACGTCGGCGAGCGCACCGTGCGCAAGGACATGGAGCGACTCAGGGAACTCGGCTACCCGATCGATGCCGCCCGCGGTCCGGCCGGCGGATACCAGCTGGGCGATAACGGGCGCCTGCCCCCGCTACTGCTCGACGACGACGAGGCGGTCGCCATCACCGTCGGACTTGGTGCGGTGACCGGCGTCCGTGGGATCGAAGAAGCCAGCGCGCTCGCGCTGACCAAGCTGGAGCACGTGCTGCCGGCGCGATTGCGCCGACGGGTGTCAGCCCTGCACGACAGCACCTCGACCGGTCCGGCCAACACCGGGAGCAACGTTGCCGACCCCGTAGTCGACGCCGGACTGCTCACCGACCTGGCCGCAGCGATCCGCGATCACGAGGCGGTCAGATTCGGCTACCGGGCACCGTCCACAGCGGAGGAGGTCGTCACCGCCGAGCCCTATCGCCTGGTGAACTGGCAACACCGCTGGTACGTGGTCGCGCGGGTGCGCGGGTCCATCGCATCTGCACCGAAGGCGAAGAATCCGGACAGCCGCAACTCATTGCCGTGGAAGGTGTTCCGCCTCGACTGGATGGCCCTTCGGGTACCGGGGGGCGGGCGGTTCGACCCCGACCCGTTGGTCGGTGAGGATTACACCGGGTTCGTGTTGCGGGAGGTGGCGTTCTCCGGGTGGGCGGTCCACACCCGGATCGTCGTCGATGCACCGGCCTCGGACGTCTTGGCCCGGATCAATCCCACCGTCGGCGTGGTCGAGACGGTCGACGAGAAGCACTGCGTCCTGGTGACCGGCGGTGACAGCTTGGAGATCATCGCGGTGTGGATCGGCATGCTGGGACTGGATTTTCACGTCAGCGAGCCGCCGGGGCTGGTCGATCACGTGCAGTCCCTTGCCGAGAGGTATCGCCGTGCGCTGCCCTCCCGCAACGGCTCGCTGGATCCGGCTCGACGACGCCGAGTCACCCGGGATCAACCCGACCGTTGACCGGCGCAGCCGCTCCGGTGCGATCTCAGGAGACGACAGGATCGGCGACGAGCACCAGATTGCTGTCGTAGGAACGCAATTCGGGATGCCATTCCCCCGAGCAGGTGATCAACACCAGGCGGTGTGGACCCCGCTGGTCGAGCGCGTCGCCATCCGAGGCCAGCGCCTGCTTCTGCACCAGCGCCGACGACACCACCCGATAGGTCTGGGTGTTCCCGTCCGACCGCAGCGTGACGTGGTCACCGACCTGAATCATCAGCAGCTGCGCGAAGAAGCCGAGACCCTGCTGGCGGGAATCGACGTGTCCGGCGAGCACGGTTGAGCCGAAGGGGTCGCCGGCATACGAGCTGCCGTCCCACCATCCGACGTGCTGGACGTCGGTGGGCACCTGAAGCACACCGTCCACGGTCTGAGCCGGTTCGATCACGGCGGTGTCGCCGCTGGGCAACTCGATGCTGGTCGGCAGGAACCGGACCCGGGCGCTCGGCGCGGTGGTTCCCTGCCGCACCGGTGACGGTGCTGTCGTCGTGAGGGCGCCTGAGCGCAGGTCAACGGCCGGCGAAGTCATGACGTTGCTGCCGACCGGTTGCCGGGCGGATTCCGCTGGTGCTGCCGCCGGATCAGCGACCACGGGCGCAGTCGTCAGGGTCGAACTCGTCACCCCAGGGCTCGTCAGCGCAGAACTTGTCAGCGCAGAACCTGTCAGCGCGGTGGTCGTCACAGCGGGGCTGGTGAGTGCAGTGGGACCGGCCGCGCACGCCGTCGCCAGCGACATCAGCATGACCACAGCGATGGGCGAGATCCGTGTGGCGGTGCGAACAGGGCGACTCAACCGCGCCACGGCTGCAAGAAGCGCGCGATCAGTTGCAGGACGACGGCGTTTCCGCCGGTGCCGGTGTTGATCATCGTCGGTGGCGCAGACCCGCTGTCGGAGAGGGGGATGACGTGCACCGCGACGTTCATCGTCGTCGCAGACGGGTCGCCGACAGCGTAGACGCGATTCAGCGAGCCGCCCTGGACGGCGAGGTTGACCGGTCCGAACACGACCGGCGAACTCGCGCCGGTGGGCACGATGTCGACGCTGTAGCTGCCCGCCGGGACGACCAGGTTCAACGATTCCCCGTTCGCCACATTGGCGAACAGCACCTTCCCGTCAACCCGAATGTCGGCCGGCGGCACTGCTGCAGTGTGCGCAACGGTCACCGATGCCTTGTCACTCGGGACTCCGGTCATGTCGTTGTCGAACTTGGTGACGACCGGAGGGTCGCCCGCGGCCGTCGGCAGATGGAGAACGAGGTCCGAGTTTCCGCCGGCGGTGGCCGCGAGCGTGTTCTCCGCCAGAACCTTGCCGTTGGTGTCGGTGAACGTGATGGTCCTGGTGCCCGCTCCGACCGCGATCGGTCCGATGACGGTGGTGGTCGGTACGTCCTGCGCCACGCTCTTGCCGTCGACGGCCATGTCGACGGCCGTTCCGGGGACGCCCTGCACGAGGTACACCGTCGCGGTGTCCTCCGTCGCCGTCGATGCGGCAGCGGTAGTTCCGTTGGCGACGCCGCCGAACACACCTCCGACGAACACCGCGGTGACCACCAACATGCGCCCTGACGTGTACATGACACTCCCCTGAATGGGTTGGTCTTCACTCATTGAGTGGAATTGTCTAGGCCTAGCACCCTATAACTGGCTACGGTCAGTGAGTCAACAGTTCAGGGGCTTTCCGACAATCTTGATCGCATTTCGCGGGGGTCGACAGATGGCCAAACACGCACGCGTTGGTCCGGCTGACACGGCCGCCGAACGTCCAGTGAACGATGTCCATCGGCCAGCAGGACCGACCGTCGCTGCCCGGCATGCTGCCACCGCACGACTGACCGGACCGCGGATTGCCGGCATCGCAGCGGCAGTGGTGATCTGCCTGGCAGTGGGCGCGTTCATGATCGTCAGCGGGGTGAATCTCTCGTCAGCGGATCCGGCCGCCGCCCAGGCCCCGATCACGTCCAGCAGCGGGGAGTCGAAAGCGACCAGCGTTGCCTCCCGAGCCCCGGCCATGACGGCACAGCTGGCCGCGGCTGCTGCACCGTCACCGACCGACCGGTCGGCCCCGGCCGACGCCACCGACCCGCCGCCGATCCGGATGCCGGAAACCGGTCCAGGAATCACGCAGCCGGGCATTTTGCTGCTCGCCTGGCCTTCGCCGGACGGCTCCTTCGAGGTGATCGAACGGGTGAGGCCGGTAGGGACGGTCAGCGATGTGACGTTGCGACCGGCTTCGGTCGATCGCGCCGGCCAACAGTTTGCCTCGTCCTCGGCGGCAGCGACGCAGGTTCGGCTCACCGCCGGCGGCAAGGATGTCACCGTTCCCGGCGCCGAGATCGGTGCGCGGACGATTCTTGCCGTGGGCCAGGTCGACCGGTTCGACCTGCGCTACCGGCTCACCGACGTCACGGTCCTCAGTAGTCCGTCGACGTCCGGCCGGGCGTTGGCCGCACTCGGGCCGTTGACCGGCGGGATGGACCAGGACCTCCCTGTCCTGATCATTGCGGCCGGGGATTCCGTCCTCGGACTCAGCTGTCCGCTGCTGCCGCTGTCCGAGCAATCCTGCGGGAGCCGCCTGGACAACGGACCGGGATTCCGGCGCGAACTTCCCTCGCCGGTCGCCCTCACCATGGTGCAGTTCAACGTGCCATCGACCTGAGCGAACGACACGTCACCGCTACGAGATTTTGCCGGGGCAGATAGAAACCACTGCTGAGGACCGCACCGAAACCACTCGTGAACTGCGAAACCGCCCCTCTAAAGATCAACTCATCGAGGAAACTCCAGCCAGTGCCTCACTGGCGTTTGCTCGGTAGGTAACCGGTGCCGACCATCAGGTCCGCGGTCGCGGAGACATGGACCCGGAGTTCGCGGCGTGCCCGCTCGGGGTCACCGGCGAGGATGGCCGCCAATAGGGATGCGTGCGACTGGGCTTTGAGCTTGCGGGTATCCGGCGGCTGCTGAGACAGCCGCAGCGCCGACGTCATGTACGCCTGGATCTGACGCTCGGCCTCGACAAGTCGAGCGGAACCCGACAGCTCCGCGATGAAGCGATGCAACGCCGAGTCGGCAAGCCGAAACTCTTGCTGCGAAAGCCCTTTCTGGTGCGTCGCATCGGTCAGCGCGATCAGGTGTTCCCGCGCTTCGCGGGTGATCCGGCTGCCGGCGACCAACTCGGCCGCCCGGGCGGACGCTTCCCCGGACACTGCGGTCCGCCAGATGGTGAGGTCCTCGAACTCCTCGGCGGTGGGGAGCTGAACATTCTCGATCGCTGCCCATGGAGCGTCGGCATTGACAAAGGTGCCGCCTGCACGGCCCCGCTTGGTCTCGACCATCCCGTAGTCACGCAACACCTGAAGAGCGGCGCGAACGGTCATCGGCGCGACGTCGAACGCCTGCGCGAGTTCACTTTCCGGCGGTAAGCGGTCGCCCGGGCGCAAGTCACCGGACGCGATGAGATCACCGATCCGGCGAACGATCGCCTCGCTGACACCTGCGGCGGGCATCGGCGCGAACAAAGTCTGAAGATGGGCTTGCACTGTTAACCTCTAGTCTCTATAGTATAAAGGTATTATACGCTTTCCGGTCCTCAAAGAAGAGTGAGCCCCCACATGACCCCATCCCTGCGAGTCGCCATCCCGGCGAGGCTGTCCTCCGGCGACGACGGCGACGAACGCGTTCTTGGCGCCAACCGACTTCTGCACGACATCGCCGCCCTCGTGCAGCGCACCGGACTGGCACCCGTTGTGGTCAATGAAACCGTTGATCTCGGCGACTTCGCCGGCCTGGTTCTGCCCGGTGGGGGCGACATCGATCCGTCGATCTACGGCGGCGCCCAGTCGGAGGCGGTGTACGACGTCAACCCCGAACAGGACGCCCTGGACCTGAGTCTGGCCCGGGCGGCCCTCTTGACCGGGCTGCCGACCCTCGGCATCTGCCGCGGGGCCCAAGTACTCAACGTCGCGGCCGGCGGGACGCTGATCGCCGACCTACCGCCCAGTGCCGTCGAACATCTTCACCGACCGAACCTCGGTGAAGCATTGGACTTCCTCTGGCACTCCGTCACGATGGCACCGTCGCGGCTGCGTGAGCACCTCGGGGTCGACGGGATCACCGTCGCTTCCGGTCATCATCAGGGCATCGATCGTCTGGGAACGGGCCTATTCACAAGCGCTGTCGCCGCCGACGGACTGGTCGAGGCGTTCGAGGACGAGTCCGGCCTCGTGCTCGGCGTGCAGTGGCATCCCGAGGCGAGCGGAACGCCCGCTGCGGAGCGGGACGCTCCTTTCCTGGTTTTCGCGGAAACGGTTCGCGAGCATTCGGGTCGGTGCGCTCATGTCTAGCCTTGATGCACGGGAAGCCAAGAATCGGGCGGCAGTCGCCGTCGACGAGGCGCGTGCAACGATCCTGGGCACGCATCGGGCCATTCATGCCGCCGCCGAGACCGGGCTCCAGGAGTTTCGGTCGGTGCGGTTGCTCGCCGACGGAATCCGCGCCGCCACCGGCGTGACCGCACAGGTGGGGGTGGGCAGCCTCCCGACCGCTCTTCGGGCAGAGGCCGGGAATGGCGAACTTGTCATCACCCTGTGCGCCGAGTACGACGCGCTTCCCGAAATCGGGCACGGCTGCGGCCACAACGTCATCGCCGGTGCAGCTCTTGGGGCGTTCACCGCGCTGGTTCCGATGGTCGACGACCTCGGCATCACCGTTCGGCTGCTCGGAACTCCCGCTGAAGAGAACGCAGGCGGCAAGGTCACCATGCTCGATGAGGGCGCCTTCGACGGCACCCACGCCGCCTTGATGGTCCATCCCGCCGGTGCGGACACGATCGAAATGGACACCTTCGCCTCGGCTCTCGTCCACGTCGAGTTCGTCGGGCGTGAAGCGCATGCCAGCGCCAGTCCCCATCTGGGGATCAACGCCCTGGACGCACTGACGATCATGCTCACCGCAATCGGGTTGGCCAGGCAACAGTTCGAACCGCTTCAGCAGGTCCACGGTGTTGTCGAGCATGCGGGCACGGCGCCGAACGTCATCCCCGGACGGGCCGCCGGCCGCTGGATGGCTCGTGCTGCAGACACCGAGGCGTTGCAGCGGGTGATCGACGTGGTCAGGCGATGCGCCGAGGGTGGCGCGCACGCCGCCGGAGCACAGGTTGAGATCACCGAGGCTGCGTTCCGGTACGCCAACCTGCGATCGGACCCCGATCTGACCGCGTCCTATGTCGCCAATCTCCCCGGGGTTGGCCGCCACCCGGGGCCGCTCTGGCCCAAGGCCGGCTCGACCGACATGGGCAACATCTCGCACCGCTTCCCGACCATCCACCCGATGATCGGTCTCGCGGAACAGTCGCTCGTCTTGCACACCTCGCAGATGGCCGCTCTGGCGGGCGCCGAACCAGGCGACCGCGCAGTGCTCGATGGCGCCTACCTCCTCGCTGCCACGGCCGTCGATGCAGCCCTCACGCCGGCGCTACGCGAACGTCTGATCACCACCGCAACCCGCTCCACCTGAGCAACCACCAGTCACCAGCTGCCCGCAAGACGGGCACCGTCAAACCCACCCTCAACGTGAAAGAGGCCCCTCCATGTCCCAGACCGCAGCAGCACGCCCGATCAAGTCCCGTCCACCCCGTCGTCAGATCGTCGCCGGCGTGGTCGGGATGATGCTGGAGCTCTACGACTGGCAAGTCTTCGGCTTCATGGCCGTCTACATCGGTGCTCACGTGTTCAACCCGGCCGATCCCTTCACCGGGTTGCTGAACACTCTGCTCGTGTTCGCCGTCGGCTTCCTGATGCGACCCATCGGCGGGGCGATCCTCGGCGCCTACGCCGACCGGCACGGCCGGAAGGCCGGCATGATCCTCGGCTTGATCATGCTCGGCGTTGGCTCATTGATGATCGCCGTGGTGCCCACCTATTCGCAGGTCGGCTCGGTGGCGGGCTTCATCCTCGTCGCCGCCCGAATCCTCCAAGGCATCGGCGTGGGTGGCGAACAGGGAGCAGCGGTCTCGTTCCTCAGCGAGATCGCACCGGAAGGAAAGCGGGCTCTCTACAACGCGTTCGGATACATCGCCAGTTCCATCGCCGTGGTGTTCGCCGTGCTCTTGGCCGCAGTTCTGCCGGCGCTCCTGGGTGACGCGGCGATGGGGGACTGGGGGTGGCGGATCCCGTTCGTGATCGGTTCACTGTTCACGGTGTACGCGATCATCATGCGCCGCACCATGACTGAGACCGAGCAGTTCGTCCAGGCCAAGGAGGCCGGCGGGCAACCGGGCGGCTCCCTTTCGCTGCTGCTCCGTAGCTATTGGAAGCAGTGCCTGCTGACTGTCGCCTTCGTCGCCGGGAGCACCTTCACCTACTACGTGTTCGTGCTGCAGTACTCGACGTTCGCCCACATCGTGACCGGGATCGAGCTGTCAGCGGCGCAGTTGCTGACCGCATTGGTGATCATTGTGTTCGCCGCGCTGCAGCCCGTCTACGGCTGGCTCTCGGATCGGATCGGACGCAAGAAGGTCCTGCTGTTCTCGGTCATCGGCACCTTGGTCACCATGTGGCCCGCCCTGCTACTGGTCACCGATAACGCCGCCGTCGTCATCGGCCTTCAGCTTCTGGTCGTCGTGCCGGCAGCGGCAGCGGCCTCGGTCGCCAACGCCACCCTCGCCGAACTGTTCCCCACCCAGGTGCGCGCGCTCGGAGTTGCCTTCCCATACGCCATCTCCGTTGCGCTCTTCGGTGGAACCGCGCCATTCGTGATGACATACCTGGCGGGCAACGGCCACGTTTCGCTGCTAGCGCTCTACGGCACCGCACTGCTCGCATTGACCACGGTTGCGATCCTGGCGATGCGCGAACGGTCCCAACAGCCACTGATCTCCGCCGCTCCAGATCACTCCGACCCATCACAAGGCCGGTTCAGCACAGACCTCGCCCCGAACGGGCCTCCCACGACCCGCCCATGATCCAGGTCGCCCAGCTGCACACGATTGACTCCGGCCCGCGGCGCCGATCGGTTCGGACCGCAGATGCTCTACGGCATCCGCGACACCGAACAACAGCGGCTCGTCGAGGGTGGTCTGGACCTACAGGCCCACCGGTCCCACAGCGACCAGTGGTGCGGCTACTTCATGCGGCGCCTGGCCGAACGGTCACAGAACCCGGCGTTCTTCCTCAAGTCGTCCTCATCCACCAGGTAGCCACCAGACAGGCCGGCGGACCCCCATCCTCCGGCCTACCAGCCGGTGACCGCGAAACAGACGACCGCGCAAGCACTCTCCCCGCAAACTCCGCCGAACCGACCCAATCCTGGATATGAACACCACCTTCACCCACCACCTCGTCCCCACCCACCAGCTGCCCACCCACGACCAGGGCCAGCCCGTCAGGACCGCAGTCGCGGGCACGCAACGCCGCATGCGGGTGTCCGCCCTGGCCGCAGTCGCCAACCCGTCAGTGCAACGGGTGGATACCTGGCACCTGCTGGACGATGCGATCCGGCAACTGACCGCCGTGCACCAGGCCGGTATGCCCTGCGAGCAGGAGACCAAACGGGTCCGGCGGCTGCTGGATCGCCTGCGATCCTACGAGCGGTACTGGCTCTACCCCGGCGCGACCGTGCTGGCCGAGCTGCGCCAGCACCTGGACACCATGCGCACCGACCAGCTGCTGGAACAGGTGAACATCGCCACCCGGCTGCTGTCCGAGTTCGGCGACCAGGCGGCGATGTTCGATCGCACCCGGCCGCTGCCGGAGCAGGAGCTGGCCGCGCGCGCCGGAAACCAGCGGTTCTACACGGTGCTGCTGGCCGACCACAGCGGGGAAACCGCCGGCATCGACGACCTGACGCCGCGGCTGCGGTCGCTGCGGCAGTCCGCCGACGACGTGCGGATCGAATACCTGGTGGTCACCAGCGTCGAGGACGCGATCACCGCGGTTGCGCTGAACGGGGACATCCAGGCCGCGATCATCCGGCACGACCTGCCGCTGCGGTCCACCGACCGGCTCCCGCTGATGACCCGACTCCTGGGTGTCGAGCGCCACCCGGTCGCCACCGACCGGCTGTACGAGTCCACCGAATGCGGCCAGTGGATCCGGGAGCTGCGCCCGCACATCGACCTGTACCTTCTCACCGACGAGTCCATCGCCGCCGGCCTTGACACCGAACCCGATGTTTACGACCGCACCTTCTACCGGCTCAACGACGTCACCGACCTGCACAGCACCGTCATCGCCGGGATTCGCCGCCGCTACGCCACCCCCTTCTTCGATGCCCTCCGCGCCTACGCCGCGTCCCCGGTGGGCCAGTTCCACGCCCTGCCGATCGCGCGGGGCGCCAGCATCTTCAACTCCACATCACTTCAGGACATGGGCGAGTTCTACGGCCGGAACATCTTCATGGCCGAAACCTCCTCCACCAGCGGCGGTCTGGACTCCCTGCTGGATCCGCACGGCACCATCCGACAGGCCATGGACAAGGCCGCCACCACCTGGAACGCCGACCAGACCTACTTTGTCACCAACGGCACCTCCACCGCGAACAAGATCGTCGTCCAGGCGCTGACCCAGCCCGGCGACATCGTGCTCATCGACCGCAACTGCCACAAGTCCCACCACTACGGACTGGTGCTGGCCGGCGCAAACCCGCTGTACCTGGACGCGTACCCGCTGGCCGACTACGCCTTGTACGGCGGCGTCCCGCTGACCGCAATCAAGCAGGCGCTGCTGGACCTGGAAGCGGTCGGCCGGCTGGACCGGGTGCGGATGGTGCTGCTGACCAACTGCACCTTCGACGGCATCGTCTACAACCCGCTGCAGGTGATGCAGGAGATCCTCGCGATCAAACCGGACATCTGCTTCCTGTGGGACGAGGCCTGGTACGCCTTCGCCACAGCCGTCCCGTGGGCCCGGCAGCGGACCGCGATGGTCGCCGCCGACACTCTCACCCAAAAGCTCGCTTCACCGGAATACGCCCAGCAGTACGCCGACTGGCGCGAGTCGATGGCCGGCGTGGACAGGGCCGACTGGGCCGCGCACCGGTTGCTGCCCGATCCCGAGCACGCCCGGGTCCGCGTCTACGCCACCCACTCCACGCACAAGTCGCTGTCCGCGCTGCGGCAAGCGTCGATGATCCACATCCGCGACCAGGACTTCGACCGGCTCACCCGCGAGCAGTTCGGCGAGGCGTTCCTGACCCACACCTCGACCTCCCCGAACCAGCAGCTGTTGGCCTCCTTGGACCTGGCCCGTCGGCAGGTCGACATCGAGGGCTTCCAGATGGTGCGCTCCGCCTACACCATGGCGTTGGCCTTCCGGAAGAAGGTCAGCACCGACCCGGCCATCAGCGACTGGTTCCACATCCTGGACCAAGCCGACCTGGTACCCGAACAGTTCCGCACCTCCGGGGCCCGTTCGTACCAGCAGGACGCGGACGGCGTCCTCGACGGATGGAACGAGGCCTGGCAGGACGACCAGTTCGTGCTGGACCCCACCCGAGTCACCCTGTATATCGGGGACACCGGCATGAGCGGCTTCGAGTTCCGGGAAGACGTCCTCATGCGAAAGTTCGGCATCCAGATCAACAAGACCTCGATCAACAGCGTGCTGCTGATCTTCACCATCGGCGTCACCTGGTCCAGCGTCCACTACCTGCTCGACGCGCTGCGCCGCATCGCCGAACAGCTCACCAGGGCCCAGGACTCGGCCGGCCCCGCCGACCGCGCCCTTCACCGCCGGAAGATCGAAACCCTCACCCTGGGGCTGCCGGCACTGCCGAACTTCAGCGACTTCGACTCCGCCTTCAAGGCCGACCCCCGCTGCCCTGACGGCGACATGCGAGCGGCCTTCTACGCCGGGTACACCGAGACCAACCGCGAATACATCCCATTGGACGCGGCACAGACGCTGGTCGACGGAGGCCGCCCCCTGGTCTCCGCCAACTTCGTCGTCCCCTATCCACCCGGATTCCCGATCCTGGTACCCGGCCAGGTCGTCTCGACCGACATCCTCGACTTCCTGCATCGGGTCGACGTCAAGGAGATCCACGGCTACCGACCCGAACTGGGCCTGTCCGTGTTCACCGAAACCGCCCGCGATTATCTCGAGCTCCTCCGTGGGAACCAGGCCGACATCCAGGACACTGTCGCCGATCCGGCCGCCCCGGCACCGGCGCCCGGGCAGCGGTGACCTGGCGCCGAGCCCGAAAGTCGGTCCGCCCGAGACCCGTCGCGATCAGCCCATCAGCCGGGTCAAACGAGCCGGGGCAGTCAGCCGCCACGCTTCGGTGATCAATTCTGTGACCTCGTCATGACGGGTACGGGCCAGCACGACATCGATCCATCCGAACCGACCGGCTCCCCACGACGCGAGAAAGGTCGCCGGATCCTGCGCCATCCAAGCGGCCTGCTCGTCCCGGGTCGACTTGACCTGCAGCCGGTCCCCCTCCGGCCCGAGATAGCCGAAACCCTTGCCGGACACCCGCAATGCCGTGTGTTCGCCACTTGCCTGCCGCTGCACCCCCGGCAGGGAGAGCGCAATCTCCAGCACCTGATCTGCCGTCACACCGATCCCGTCTGTGGTCGTGTCTGCTTCTGGGGCCATGTCTGTGGTGTAGCACTGCGCACCGACAGCGACGGCGAAACGACAACTCCGTGCGGCAACCCCCGTCACCCGCTTGTCTGCGAACCATAGACCGTCGATCGCCCGGAAACCCACACCGCGCCGTGCCGACGGTCGTTCACTCAACGACTCTGCGCCGTCCTCAGCCGAACGGCAGGCTGACGGATGAACCGCCTCCCACCGTGGGACTTGCACCCGGGCCGGATAGTGCACTCCAGATCTCCACCTGCACCGTGCCACCGACCAGCTCTCCCCACGGGCCGATGGCCGATGCCAGACCTGTTTGCTGGGTGTAATTCTCGGCTCCCGCCACCGGATCGGTCGCAAAATATCGGCAGGTCTCCACCCGATCCCCACTGCCGTTGCCGGTGAAGTCGTAGGACGCTCGGATCTGCACGGCATTGCCGACACCCGTGCCGGAATCCACCGCCAGCGCAAACGCAGTCGACCCGCCGGTGTACCGACCGCTGAGTCCACGTGCGACGAAAACTCTTGCCTGATAGGGCGTTCCGTCGCGGTTGGCGGAACCACCGGGCGCCAGGGACATCTCGCGGCCGTCCCTCGCCCGCCCGGACAGGTTGCCGGCGTCGGCGAAGAACCGGACCGCCGGGCTCGGTGCGATCGCCGGTTCGGTAGGCGGTGCACTCGTCGACGGTGCCGGTGTCGTCGGTGTTGTCGACTGTGCTGTCGTCGGTGTTGTCGTCGACGGCGAACTGATCGGTGGCGAGGTGGTCGCGCTGGACGGGGAGGTAGCCGGAGCACCACCGGCCCGGCCCGCTCCCCCGGACCAGGTCGAAGCCCCCGTCGTGCCGGTCTCACCCGGGGCGACGGTCAGCCGCACCCCGGTGGAGAAGGTCACCGTCAGCGATGAATCGCCGACGTTGGCGGCCACATAGGTGCGGTTTCCGTTGCGGACAAAGGTCATCGCCAGCGGACTGCTCGCCGTCACCGAGGTGTCGACGGTGCCGAGCGCGGCGAGATGACGAATCCAGTGGAAGGTGTGCGCGCGGCTCTCCCCCTCCTCACTGACTAACGAGTTGTCGGCCCGGTAGTTGGCCAGTGCCGCGTCGGGGTGGCCGGTCGCCAGGAACTCCCAGATCACGTCCTGCCACACCCGGGGCGCACCACCGCCCCCGCCGACAATCTCCTGATAGGTCTTCCTGACGTACTCCGGTCGGTACCCGAGATACAGGTGACCGCCGGTGATGGGCAGCATGTTGATGCCCTGGATCTTCTCCGGTTCGGCACTGAACCAGGTGGCATACGGTCCGCCGTCATCCCGGACCATCCCGACCGCGGTGTGTTTTCCAGCTGGCCGGGAATGTCGACCCGTCGACGTCGAACCAGTAGCCGTAGCGGAAGTGATGGTCGTTGAGTTCCTCGTCCGACCCGTAGGACGCCGGGTAGCCGATCAGCGTGCCCCAGTTCCGGTCGTAGTAGAAGACCTGCTTGGTCTTGCCCAGGGTGGCGGTGAACCACTCGGTCAGGGTGCCGCGGATGGCACCCAGCGCGCCGTTCCGCACCCCGACGTCACCGACCTGATCGGCGATCTCGGCAATTCGCGCGGCACGGCCCAGACCCTTTCCCGCCCAATAGGTGTCGGCCTTCTGCATGGCCATCGGATCCGACGCCACCTGCTGCAGGTAGCCGTCGAGCAGCTCCCGGTCAGCCCCGGTGGCGTCGGCGACTGCCGGAACTTCGGGCAACACCCCGTGGAACGTCATCGACGTGCTGAACGATCCGACCCCGACCAGTACCTTCGTCGGCCCGCGCGGTGAGACATACTGCGCCGCAATGGGTGTACTGCCGGTCAGCGCCTTCCACTGGTGCTGGTAGAGCGCGGTCACCGTCCTGGTCTCGGTGCCCTCCGCAGGCTCGGTGGTGAAACCGTAACTGGTGACGACGGTGCTCCGGGCCTGGTCGTAGCGGTAGGAGACCGTGGTGCCGGTGACCGTCGCGTGCGCGTACCTGCCGAACTGGGCGGCCAGCGTGCGTCGCTCGTCGTCCGAACTCGCCGCGGTGATGGGCAACACCGCCACCGTGTAGTAGTTCTTCTCGGCCAGGTCCGACGTGATCCCGAGGCCGGACACCGTCCAGCGGGCCCCGGTCGGCGCGTAGCCGACGTAGTCGTGGCCGTTCACCGCGAAACCGACGGTGGCGCCGTCGTTCTGCCAGACCCTGGGTGTCGCAGCGAGAGTCAGCTGGGCGCCACCTCCGGAGACCTTGAAGGAGGTCATCGGTAGGCCGTGTCCGATGGTGGCCGTCATCGACCGGGTGCCGTCCTCCCACGACGGCGTCACCGTCCAGTCCGACCAACCGTCCACCTTCACCAGCGGCGCATCCAGGCCGGCGACACCGGCGGTGAAGTCCTGCTGGTAGGGGTAGTGGAACTCCTGCAGACCTGGCGCCGGCTCCACCAGTTGCGCGGATGTCGCAGAGGAGAAGCCGAGACCGTTGGCATTGGGCAGGTAGGCCGCCGGGTGGGCCTGCAGGATCTCGCTGTACCGGCAATTGAGCCGTTTGAAGGCCAGTGATGACCACCAGTCGTTCGTGGGCAGTGCTCCGCTCGGCGCATTGGCGGTCAGGAACTGCCGGGGATCGGTCGAGATCGAACCGCAGCCGCTCGGCAGCTTGCCGACCGGATCGGTGGTGTAACCCCCAGAGCGCACGTCGACACCCGAACCCTGCCCGGCCGCAGCGTCCTCCGCGAGAAAGCGCGCAGGGTCCGACGCCACCGCGGTCGAGACGAGGACGATCACCCCCGAGAGAGTCAGCGCGAGCACCCCGGCGATCGCGGCCAGTCGGCGTCGTACGCGGCAAGCACGTCACGCACGGTCCCGGGCTGCGCTGCCTCATCCATTTTGTCCGCCACCGGACGGGTGATGGGATCGCTCGCCCGTCCTTCATCGCCGAGGCACCAAGCGTCCACCGTCGGCAAGCGGCCCCGGACTACTTTTGCGTGCCGCACGCCACACCCGGATTACTCTTGGCAGGCTGGTTGTTGTATCAGCAGCGTCCGATCGAGCAGCAGCAGCCGGCGAGGTCCGACGTGCTGGGTGAATGCGCTGCATCGCAGAAGGAGCAGATCATGTTCGACGACGAAGACGTCGAGATCAGTGAGACGAGGCTGCCCGGGATCGGGATGCGTCACGACTTCCTGATCGGTGCGGGTCGCCGGGTCGGCGTGGTCAGCCATCGCAACGGACAGCGCGATCTGGTGGTCTTCAGTAAGGACGACCCCGATTCGTGCAGCCAGGTGCTGCAGATGTCGGCGACAGAGGCCGATGCACTGGCCCAGTTCCTGGGTAGCGGGCGGATCGTGGAGAAGCTGGCCAGCCTGAGCGAGCAGATCAGCAGCCTGGCCACCGGCAAGGTGCGGATCGCCCATGGGTCGCGGTACGACGGCCTGACGCTGGGCGCCACCAAGGCGCGCACCCGGACGAGCTCGTCGATCGTTGCGCTGATGCGCGACAAAGAGGTCATCCCGTCGCCGGGGCCGGAGACGCCGCTGCACGGCGGCGACACCCTGGTCGTGGTCGGCACTCCCGAGGGCATCGACCAGCTCAAGGACATCGTCGCCGAGTAAGTCGGCAGCCGCTGCCTCCACTGCGCTGCAGGCGATGAACAGTCATCGCGTGGCAGATCCCGATATGCCGGACTGGACCGCCCGCGGAATGAACCTCCCCGCGGTGCTCCGACGCTGACAGCAGGAAACGGAGCCGACGGATGGAATCGAGCCTGCTGCTCATCGAGCTCGGCGCGGTCGTCCTCGCCCTCGGCCTGCTCGGGCGGCTCGCGGGCAGGATCGGCCTGTCCCCGATCCCGTTCTATCTCCTGGCCGGGCTCGTCGTCGGACAGGGCGGGTTCATTCCGCTGGACGCCAGCGAGGAGTTCATCGGCATCGGCGCCGAGATCGGGATCGTTCTGCTGCTGTTGCTGTTGGGCCTGGAGTACTCCGCATCGGAGTTGACGACGAACCTGCGGCAACAGGCACCGGCAGGTGTAGTCAACATCATCGCCAACGCCACCCCCGGCGCCGTGGTCGGCGTGCTGCTCGGCTGGCCGCTGCCCGCCGTGGTCGCCATGGCCGGGGTGACCTACGCGACCAGCTCCGGTATCACCGCCAAAGTGCTGACCGACCTGGGGCGACTCGGCAACCGGGAGACCCCGGTCGTGCTGTCGTTGCTGGTGCTCGAGGATCTCTCGATGGCCCTGTACCTGCCGGTGCTGACCGCCATGCTGGCCGGCGTCAGCTTCGCGGCCGGCGCCACCTCGGTGGCCATCGCCCTGCTCGCCATCAGCCTGGCGCTGTGGGTGGCACTGCGCTTCGGCCGTGCGCTCGGGCGGTTCGTCTTCTCCGAGAACCGGGAAGTGCTGCTGCTCATCGTTTTCGGTCTCGCCCTGCTGGTGGCCGGCATCGCGCAGAGTCTGCAGGTCTCCGAGGCGGTCGGCGCGTTCCTGGTCGGTATTGCGCTGTCCGGACGGGTCGCAGAAAGCGCCCGATCGGTGCTGTCGCCGCTGCGCGACCTTTTCGCCGCCGTCTTCTTCGTCTTCTTCGGACTCCGCACCGACCCCTCGGAGATCCCGTCGATGCTGCTGCCCGCACTGGCCCTTGCGGTCATCACGGCGCTGACCAAGGTCGGCGTCGGCATCTGGGCAGCCCGCCGGGCGAAGGTCGCCGTGGCCGGTCAGATCAGGGCGGGCACCGCCATCGTCTCCCGCGGGGAGTTCAACATCGTGATCGCCGGGCTGGCCACCGGATCGGGCATCATCGCCCCCGGATTCGCCGCGCTGGCGGCCGCCTACGTGCTGATCCTGGCCATCACCGGCCCGTTGATCGCCAGGGCCGGCGACCCGCTCGGTCGCCGCGTCGCCCGCTGGAGCATCCAACGCCGGGAACGCAAGGAGCAGGCGAAGCGGGAACAGACCGCCGGCGACGCGAATGGCGCGGTGACCGAGAACGCCTGACCCGGCGTACCTGCGGGCGCCGGGTGAGGATGGGTGCATGGTCGGCGAACGCACGGTCCCGCTGTTGCCCTGCCCGGCCATCGACGAGATCGCCGACTTCTACGGGTGCCTCGGTTTCCTCCGTACCTACCGGCAGCAGCGGCCGAACCCGTACGTGGTGCTGGAACGCGAGGACATCGCACTGCACTTCTTCGGCATGCCCGACTTCGATCCGGCCGCGTCGTACGGCAGTTGTCTGGTGGTGGTCCCGGACCTCGGGGCGCTACATGCCGCGTTTGCAGCCGGCATGCGCGAGCGGTACGGCAAGGTGCTCATCGCCGGCATCCCCAGGATGACCAGGCCGCGGCAACGCAAGAACGCCGACGGACTGACCGGTTTCGCCGTCATCGATCCCGGAGGGAACTGGATCAGGTTCACCGCAAGCCCGGGGGACACACCGCCGTCGACAAACCGTCAGCCCGCCGGAAGGCTCGCCGAGGCACTGGCCAACGCGGTCGTCCTCGGCGACTCGAAGGGCGACACCGGTCAGGCCATCAAGATGCTGACCGGGGCGATCCGCAGGCATGAGGTCGGCGCTCCGGCCGCGGATCTGGTGCCCGCGCTGGCCTACTTGGCCGAACTCAGCATCCGCGCCGGCGACGCCGAGCAGGCATCAGCGTTGGCCGCCCGCGTTCGATCCATCGAGCTGTCCGCGACCGAACGGGCCGACCTCGCCGACGAGCTCCAGGCGCTCGCCGATCTCGAACCCGCCAATTGACCGGACAACAGTGGGCGCGGACGGTTTCGAACCGCCGACCGCCCGGGTGTAAACCGGGTGCTCTCCCGCTGAGCTACGCGCCCTGCGCGGGAGACCGATGGCCACCCGCCGCAGGCGAGTATCTCACCCGCGGGACCTGACTCCGGACGAGTCGGCCAGAGACGGATCCTGCCCGAGAAGAAATGCGCTCAGGACGAATGCGCCGGCAACGCGGCCACCGCACGCTTCCAGGCGGCCTGGTCGCGGGCCTCGCCGGGCCCGTTGGCCTCCGCGAACCGGATCACCCCGTCGACATCCACCAGAAAGGTGCCGCGCAGTGCCATTCCGGCCTTGTCGAAGAACACGCCGTAGGCCTTGGCGACCTCGCCGTGCGGCCAGAAGTCGCTGAGCAACGGGAAGGTGTAGCCCTGCGCCAGCGACCATGCCTTCAGCGACTGCGCCGTGTCGGTCGAGATGGCCAGCACCTGCACGGCCTCGTTCTCGAAACTGCCGAGATCGTCACGGATCTGGCACAGCTCGGTGGTGCAGGTGCCGGAGAACGCGAACGGATAGAACACCAGCAGCACGGCCTGTTTGCCGCGGAACGACGACAGGCTGACCGGGGTCTTGTTGGCATCCGGAAGGGTGAAGTCCGGTGCCTGCGATCCAACCGACAATGCCATCAGCGGCGTACCTTTCCTGATTTCGGCCGGGCGAGCCGGGCGATCATCCAGCGTGGTCCACCCGCCACACTCGTGGTCTGGGAGAGCCCGGCGGTTCGGGTTGCCTCGGCGATCTCACTGGGCTCGACATAGCCGTCACGGCCCGTCTTCGGCGTCAACAACCAGATGACACCGTCGTCGGCGAGCAACGTGATCACGTTGATCAGCGCGTCGGTGAGATCACCGTCGCCCTCCCGCCACCACAGCAGCACCGCGTCCAGGACCTCGTCGGCGTCCTCGTCGAGCAGATCGGAATCGATCAGGTCGGCGATCGCGTCTCGCAGGTCGTGGTCGACGTCGTCGTCGTACCCGGACTCCCCCACCGTGTTGCCGGCACTCAGGCCGAGCCGGGCAGCGGTTGTAGCCGACTGCCCTGCGACGTCACTCACCTGTATCGCTCCCCTTCGAGTTCTTGGGCCGAGCCACCGGAGGGTTGGTTGGCCCGACTCCCTGGGCGCATACCTTATTCGGGCCGACGGGGTTCCTGTACAGCGGCACCACCGAAGATCGCGCGAAGACCTCGTCCCGACGAGCGATGCTCCCGGAGGATGCGGGAGGATGGCTGGGCGTCGTTCGCTTCCAGCGGGGCGGCCAACCCGTCACCACGACGCACCGACCTATGGGCCATCCGCCCACTGTCATGAGGAGTTGCCTTGACCGCGTCAGTCAACGACCAGTCCGCGCCACGTATGAGCCTGATCAAGGACGGCATCGCCGCCCAGCTCACCGACCTGGATCCGGAGGAGACCGACGAATGGCTCGGTTCCTTCGACGCGATGGTCGAGGCCGGCGGCGTCCAGCGCGCGCGCTACCTGATGCTGCGCCTGCTCGAGCGGGCGAAACAGCAGCACGTGTCGCTGCCGGCGCTGGTCACCACCGACTACATCAACACCATCCCGACCGAGTCGGAGCCGTTTTTCCCGGGCGATGAGGAAATCGAACGCCGTTACCGCGGCTGGATCCGGTGGAACGCCGCGATCATGGTGCATCGCGCGCAACGTCCCGGAATCGGTGTGGGCGGCCACATCTCGACCTACGCGTCGTCGGCCAGCCTGTACGAGGTGGGCTTCAACCACTTCTGGCGCGGCAAGGACCATCCCGGCGGCGGCGACCAGGTGTTCTTCCAGGGCCACGCCTCCCCCGGCATGTACGCAAGGGCGTTCCTGGAGGGCCGGCTGTCCGAGCACGACCTGGACGGCTTCCGGCAGGAGAAGTCGCATCCCGGCGGCGGCATCCCGTCCTACCCGCATCCCCGGTTGATGCCCGACTTCTGGGAGTTCCCGACGGTGTCGATGGGCCTCGGCCCGATGAACGCCATCCAGCAGGCCAGGGTCAACCGCTACCTGCACCACCGCGGCATCAAGGACACCTCCGACCAGCACGTCTGGGCGTTCCTCGGCGACGGCGAACTGGACGAGGTCGAATCCCGCGGGCTCATCCACATCGCCGCCATCGACGGCCTGGACAACCTGACCTACGTCATCAACTGCAACCTGCAGCGGCTCGACGGCCCGGTCCGTGGCAACGGCAAGATCATCCAGGAGCTGGAGGCCTTCTTCCGGGGCGCCGGCTGGAACGTGATCAAGGTGGTCTGGGGCCGCGACTGGGACAAGCTCCTGCAGCAGGACAAGGACGGCGCCCTGGTCAACCTGATGAACACCACGGCGGACGGTGACTTCCAGACCTACCGGGCCAACGACGGGGCCTACATCCGCGAGCACTTCTTCGGCCGTGACCCGCGGACCAAGCAGATGGTCATGGACTACTCGGACGACGAGATCTGGCGCCTGCGCCGGGGCGGTCACGACTACAAGAAGGTGCACGCCGCCTATCTGGCCGCCACCCAGCACAAGGGCCAGCCGACGGTGGTGCTGGTCAAGACGATCAAGGGCTTCGGCCTCGGGCCGTCGTTCCAGGGCCGCAACGCAACGCACCAGATGAAGAAGATGACCATGCAGAACCTGAAGGAATTCAGGGACAGCCTGCACCTGGACATCCCCGACTCCGCGATCGAAGCCGATCTCTATCAGCCGCCGTACTACAACCCGGGCCCGGAGTCAGCGGAAATCAAGTACCTCAAGGATCGGCGGACTCGTCTGGGCGGCTACGTGCCAGAGCGTCGAGTGGTCCCCAAGCCACTGGTGCTGCCGGGCGACAAGGTCTACGACGTGCTCACCCGCGGCTCCGGCAAGCAGGAGATCGCCACCACCATGGCCTTCGTCCGGCTGGTCCGTGACCTGTTCAAGGACCCGGAGATCGGTAAGCGCGTCGTGCCGATCATCCCCGACGAGGCCCGCACGTTCGGCATGGACTCGTTCTTCCCGAGCGCCAAGATCTACAACCCGTCCGGGCAGCTCTACACCGCGGTCGATGCCAATCTCATGTTGGCCTACAAGGAGTCCGAGCAGGGCGTCATCCTGCACGAGGGCATCGACGAGGCCGGTTCGATCGCCACCCTGACCGCGGTGTCGACCGCCTACGCCACGCACGGCGAGCCGATGATCCCGATGTACATCTTCTATTCGATGTTCGGGTTCCAGCGGACCGGCGACGGCATGTGGGCCATCGGTGACCAGATGGGCCGCGGCTTCGTCCTCGGCGCCACTGCCGGCCGGACCAGCCTGACCGGTGAGGGCCTGCAGCACGCCGACGGGCACTCCCACCTGCTGTCCTCGACCCAGCCGCATTTCGTCTCCTACGACCCGGCGTACGGCTACGAGATCGCGCACATCGTCAAGGACGGTCTGCGCCGGATGTACGGCGGCAGCGAGGAATGGCCGCACGGCGAGAACATCATGTACTACATCACCCTGTACAACGAGCCTTACCAGCAGCCGAAGCAGCCGGAGGACCTTGACGTCGCCGGACTGCTCAAGGGGATGTACAAGCTGTCGACCGCCGGCGACGGCGAGGGCAAGCCCCGCGCGCAGCTGCTCGCCTCGGGTGTGGGCGTGCGGTGGGCGCTGGAAGCCCAGCAGCTCCTCGCGCAGGACTGGGATGTCGCCGCCGACGTGTGGTCCGTGACCAGCTGGTCGGAGCTGAGCCGGGACGCCGAGTCGATCGAACGGGCCAGGCTGCTCGATCCCGGCGCGGACGTCGGCACGCCGTACGTGGCGCAGGCGTTGGCCGACTCACCCGGTCCGGTCATCGCCACCAGCGATTGGCAGCGTTCCGTGCAGAATCTGATCGCGCCCTGGGTTCCCGGTGACTTCGTGGCGTTGGGTGCCGATGGTTTCGGGTTCTCCGATACCAGGGCAGCGGCCCGCCGGCATTTCCTCATCGACGGCCCGTCAATGGTCGTTGCCACCCTGTCGGCATTGGAACGGCGGGGTGAATACCGCGCCGGTGCAGCGGCGGAAGCGGCGGCGAAGTACGAATTGCACGATGTGCGGGCCGGTACCTCCGGCAACGCCGGTGGGGACTCCTGAACAGGCAATTAGTCCGCACCGACTGATCACCACCGGGCGGTGGGCGCCTACCGCCCCCGCCCGGTGGGGCGTTTGCGCGCCCCGTTCGACAGCCCCCGTCGAGGCATGGACCGATTGCGGGGAATTGATCGGGCATTGATCACTCATTCAGCAGCGGATGAATGGTTTCGACCTGCGCGATCTGCTGGCGATCTGAATGCCCGAAGCGGTACTGTTCGCTCGTTGTTGCTCTTCTCCTGGTGTCCGCACGGCATCAAACGGGGTAAAGCGCATCCCCCCGGCCGGAACGGACGGCCGGGGTGTTCCACCCCGCGGGCCCCCCGCGGACAACGCTCGAGGAGAGCAAGCATGGCGCAGGGAACTGTGAAGTGGTTCAACGCGGAGAAGGGCTACGGCTTCATCTCCCCGGATGACGGCTCTGGCGACGTCTTCGTCCACTACTCCGCGATCAGTGGCACGGGCTACAAGTCACTCGAAGAGGGCCAGCGGGTCAACTTCGAGGTCGAGCAGTCCCCCAAGGGGCCGCAGGCCACCGGCGTCAGCGCCGCCTGACACCGATCTACCGCAGGACGAATCCGGGGTCGACACCGCAACTGGTGTCGGCCCCGGTCCGCTTTCCGCCGCCCGCGCCGGCAGTCGATCGCCCAGCGTGGCGAGGGGTGCGTGGGCACGGTCGAAAGGTGGGCCGAGGGGCGCCGACACGGTCGGAGCCGGGCCAAGGCGTTGCTCAGCGCCCGCGCCAGGGCACCGAGCACCATCCGGTGTCACCTCACAACGGCCCGGGACGTTGTGCAGTAGCACCGCGTGGCGCTCAGACAAACCGAGTCGCGCGCCGGGTGTTGCTCAGAGCCCGCACCAGCGCCATCTCGGTTCGCCAATCGGCGCGGACCGGACCGCGGCGGTGGGAGGCTGAGCGGATGGCCGAGACTGTCCCCATGGCCACCACAGGCACCGCGGGCAAGTCGGTTCCGCCCGGGCCGGCCGCGTCCGCGTCTGGCCCGCCCGGGCCGGCTGGGTCCGCGTCTGACCTGCCGGGGCGAACTGCGTCCGCGTCCGACCTACCGGGGCCAACTGCGTCCAGCGCCGGCGCCGACCCGCGGCCCGGCACACCGAATGACCCGAGCACTGACCTGCGGCCCGGCACACCAAGCGAGCCATCGAGCGACCCGCGGTCCGGCCTCCCGGGAGACCCGCCGAACGGCTCACCTGACGATCCTCCGCGGGAGCCGGCGCGGTTCACCGGTCCGACGCCGTCGTCCATGCTCCGGGCGGTGACCTCGTCACTCGGCGCGAACAAGTCCTGGGCGCCGGGCGTCAGCGCGGAGACCCTGGACCGGGTGGAACGCGCGGGCGGCAGTCTCGCGACCAGATCCGTGGCGCTGATGGACGAGCGGCTGCCGTGGTTCCGCTCGCTGCCGGCCCAGCAACGCTCCTGGGTGACCCTGGTCGCTCAGGCCGGCATCTCCGGTTATGTGGTGTGGGCCCGTTCACCGGGTACCGAGTACCGGATCACCGGCGAGGTGTTCGGCACCGCGCCCCGCGACCTGGTGCGGGCGGTCTCGTTGCGGCGCACCGTCGAACTCGTCCGGATCGCCATCCTGGTCGCCGAGGAGGACCTCCCGGCGCTGGCCGCCGACGGGGCGGAACAGATCGCACTGCGTGATTCCCTGCTGCGCTACAGCCGGGAGGTGGCCTTCGCTGCGGCGTCGGTCTACGCCGCAGCCGCTGAGACCCGCGGCGCCTGGGACGCCAGGGTCGAGGCCGCGGTGGTGGACGGGATCGTCCGCGGCGAGGACTTCGGCTCGCTGTCGTCCCGCGCCGCCGCTCTGGACTGGGATCCCACCGCCGACACCCTGGTGATCGCCGGCCTGGCGCCGGCCGGTGACCGCGCGGACACGGTCGCCGCTGTCGCCGAATGGGCGGCCTCCGCCGGACGTGCGGCGATGGCCGGCGTGCACGGAGACCGACTGGTGATCGTGCTGGCCGGCAGCGCAGCGCCCGGCGAGGAGATCGCCGAACTCTTCGGTGACGGGACAGTGGTCCGCGGGCGGCCGGGCTCGGGCTTGCGGGAGGCGGTGGTGTCGGCAGCCGACGCACTGGCCGGGCTCGACGTCGCCGCCGCCTGGCCGGCGGCGCCGCGCACCATCGACGCGGACGATCTGCTGGCCGAACGGGTGCTGGGCGGTGACCAACGGGCGGCGGCCCGGCTGCGCGCCGCTGTCTATGCGCCGCTGGCCGCCGCACCTTCACCGCTGCTGGACACCATGGAGGCCTACCTGGCCACCGGCGGGGCACTGGAGCCGACGGCTCGCAATCTGTTCGTGCACCCCAACACCGTTCGTTACCGGCTGCACCGGATCGCCGACCTCACCGGGCGCGACCCGTGGAACCCGCGCGATCTGCTCGTCCTGCAGACCGCCGTCATCCTGGGCAGACTTGCCCAATCGCCATGATCCTTTGGTGACTCCCACCTTGGTTGTTAGAGACTTCTTACAAAAGATTCCACAGGACTTGGTGCCGACCGACACCAGCGATCGCTCCACGATCGTGTTTGGCTAAGTGAGTGCTGGCCATCGTCGCTCCCGGACAGGGATCCCAGAAGCCCGGAATGCTGAGCAGTTGGCTCGAGCTGGACGGCGTCGGTGATGCTGCCGCCGCCATGTCGGACCGGGCCCACCTCGACCTCGTCCGGTTGGGAACCACCGCCGAGGCGGACGAGATCAAGGACACCGCGGTGACCCAGCCGCTGGTGGTCGCCGCCGCCCTGCTGGCCGCCCAGCATCTGGACATCCCCGCCGGCGCCGTCATCGCCGGGCACTCGGTCGGCGAACTGGCGGCCGCGTCCCTGGCCGGCGTGTTGCCCGCGCTGGATGCCGTCGACCTCGCCGCGGTTCGCGGGACCGCGATGAGCGCCGCCTGCGCGTTGACCCCCACCGGGATGTCCGCGTTGATGGGCGGCGACACCGACACCGTCCTGGCCACCCTCGCCGAGCTGGACCTGGTCGGCGCGAACGTCAATGGCGGCGGGCAGATCGTCGCCGCCGGGCCGTTGGACGCCCTCGCCCAGTTGGCCGCGAACCCGCCGAGCGGGGTCCGGGTCATCCCGCTGCCGGTGGCCGGCGCCTTCCACACCTCCTTCATGGGCAGCGCCGAGTCGGCGTTCCAGGCCCACCTTGCCGGTATCAGCCCCACCGATCCGACGCACCCGCTGCTGACGAATTCCGACGGCACGGTCGTCGGTTCCGGGCAGGCCTACCTCGGGCTGCTCGCCGCCCAGATCACCCGGCCGGTCCGGTGGGATCTGTGCATGCAAACCCTTCGCGCGTCGGGCGTCACCGGCGTGCTGGAACTGCCTCCTGCTGGGACGCTGGTCGGACTCGTCAAACGCGACCTGAAGGGAGTGGCCACCATGGCACTCAAGTCTCCGGCAGACCTGGACAACGCGGCGGCATTCGCCGCCGAGCACGCGGGAGTACGGGCATGAGCACGCCCGATCCGTCCCGCCCGCGCGTCCGGATCACCCCCCGCGTGGGCTCGCCCGGCTCCCGGATCACCGGGCTCGGCCATTTCCGCCCGGACCGGGTGGTGGACAACGCCGAACTCTCGCTGATCATGGACACCAACGACGAGTGGATTCGCAGCCGGGTCGGCATCGCCGAGCGTCGGTTCGCCGGCGAGGACGACACCGTCGTGTCGATGGGTGCCAGGGCGAGCGCGAAGGCACTGGCCGAGTCCGGCCTGCAGCCGGCGGACATCGACACCGTCATCGTGGCCACCTGCAGCCTGGACTCGCCGGTACCGCATGCCGCCACCCAGATCGCCGGGGCGCTGGGCATTCCTGCACCCGGCACCTTCGACATCAACGCTGCGTGTGCCGGTTTCTGCTACGCCCTGGCCGCCGCCGACCAGGCGATCCGGGTCGGGTCGTCGACGAACGTGCTGGTCGTCGGCTCGGAGAAGCTCACCGCCTGGACCAAGCCGGACGACCGCGCCACCGCGATCATCTTCGCCGACGGGGCGGGCGCCGCCGTGGTCAGCCCGTCCGTCGAGCCGGGTGTCGGTCCGGTGGTCTGGGGCAGTGATGAGAAGAACCTCGAGGCCATCCGGATCGAGGGCCGCAACGGCCACTTCATCCAGGAGGGCCAGACCGTCTTCCGCTGGGCCACCACCAAGATCGCCCCGGTTGCCATCCGCGCGGCGGAGGCCGCCGGGATCTCGCTCGCCGACATCGATGTGCTGGTCACCCACCAGGCGAACCTGAGGATCATCGAGGCCATCGCCAAGAAGATCATCCAAGCCGGTGCGCCGCCGGATCTGCGGATCGGCAAGGACATCGTCACCTCCGGCAACACCTCTTCGGCGTCCGTGCCGTTGGCGCTGGACCGGATGCGGGCGGCAGGCGACGCGGTGTCCGGCGACGTGGTGCTCTCGGTGGCTTTCGGTGCCGGGCTGACCTACGCGAGCCAGGTGTTCATATGCCCCTAGTCATCACCGATCCGACGGCCGCACCGCCGACAACTCGGGCATCACCCACCACTGGGTGGATACCCGAGCAATCCATCCGCGTGTGAGCCCGCGCTGCGCCCGCCAACCCCGGGTCGATGCGGCACAATTCGCGCGGATACCAGAGTCGCCTCCGATCCGGAGAACGGCCAGTCACCCCCGAAAGGAACCACCGTGAGCAACGAGGACACCCTCGCCGGTCTTGGCGAGATCGTCGAAGAGGTCGCCGGCGTCAGCGCTGCCGATGTCACTGCCGAGAAGTCCTTCACCGACGACCTTGACATCGACTCACTCTCGATGGTCGAGATCGCGGTGCAGGCCGAGGACAAGTTCGGCGTGAAGATTCCGGACGACGAACTGGCCAACCTCAAGACCGTGGGCGACGCCGTCGCGTACATCGAGGCCAACAAGGCGTGATTGCGCTCCCCTCCCGGGGGGCACGCCGGCGCGTGAGCGCCAACCGAACAAGCTGCACGTCCGGCGGAAAGGCACATCAGGCTATGAGCTTCAAGGCAAAGAGCTTCAAGGCAAAGAGCTTCAAGGCAAAGAGCTTCGCAGCAGCGAGCTTCCAAGGAATGAGTATCACCGTATGAGTACCGACCACGACGTCGTCGTCACCGGGATCGGCGCCACCACGCCGATCGGTGGTACCGCGCCGGAGACCTGGCAGGCCATGCTGGACGGGACGATCGGCGTCAAGCCGCTGACCGAACCCTGGGCCGACAAGTACGAACTGCCGGTGCGGATCTACGCACCGCTGGCCGTCGATCCACTCGACGTGCTTCCCCGCGTGGAGGCCCGTCGACTGGACCGGTGCCAGCAGGTCGCCCTGATCGCCGCCCGGGAGGCCTGGGCGGACGCCGGGGCCCCCGAGCTCGATCCGGAGCGGCTCGGCGTCGTGGTCGGCACCGGCATCGGTGGCGCCCTGACCCTGCTGGGTCAGGACGACATCCTCGAGCAACAGGGCGTTCGCAAGGTGGCGGTGCTCACCGTGCCGATGCTGATGCCGAACGGGCCGGCGGCCGCCGTCGGTCTGTGGGCCAAGGCCAGGGGCGGCGTGCACGCCCCCGTTTCGGCCTGCGCATCCGGCGCCGAGGCGATCGCCTGGGCCTTCCGGATGATCAAGTCCGGGGAACTGGACATCGCCATCGCCGGCGGCGCGGAGGCCTGTGTGCACCCGCTGCCGATGGCCGGCTTCGCCCAGATGCGGGCGATGAGCACCCGCAACGACGACCCACTGGGCGCCTCCCGACCCTTCGACATCGAACGGGACGGCTTCGTCCTCGGCGAGGGCGCCGGGATCATGGTGCTGGAGCGGGCCGATCATGCCAAGGCGCGCGGCGCGAAGATCTACGGCCGGTTGGCCGGCATCGGGATGTCGAACGACGCGTACCACATCACCGCCCCCGAACCGGATGGCGAGGGTTCGGCGCGGGCGATCGCCAAGGCGCTCAAGTCGGCCGATCTCACCGCGGCCGACGTCGGGCACGTCAACGCGCACGCCACCTCGACCCCGGTCGGCGACATCGCCGAGTCGAACACCATCCTGCGGGCCATCGGCGACCACCCGGTGGTCACCGCCACCAAGTCGATGACCGGGCACATGCTCGGTGCTGCCGGTGCCGTCGAGGGCATCGCGACCGTGCTGGCGATCAAGGAGGGTGTCGTCCCCGGCACCCGCAATCTCAACAAACTCGACCCGGAGATCAAGGTCGATGTGGCCGCCGACAACCGAAAGGTCACCCTGACCGCGGCGCTGAACGATTCGTTCGGCTTCGGCGGTCACAACGTCGCCCTGGTGTTCACCGGGGCCTGAACGCGGTCACCTGGTTCGGCAACCGCCCGGATCAGGTGAGTTGGTCGCACGGCCGGTACCACCCGTACCGCACCGCCTGCGAGAGCACCCATCGCCCATCGTGGTGTTCGGGCTGCGCGCAGCACGCGTTCCCGCACCCGGGAGCGCACCGACGCAGGGCGCCTTCAGGGCGCGTCAGGAGTACGACCGTGACAGCTGTCGTCCATCATCTCGGCACCGCCATCGATCCGGCGTCCCCCGAGCTTGCCGCCGGCGGTCCGGCCCCGACGGTGCCGGCGCAGGCGAAGGGCCAGGCCGGGCAGAGTCCGTCCCGGGCCGCGCACCCCCGGGTCATCGACCCACGGGAGCCGGAGGTGCGGCTCGCCGCACTGCTGGACGATGGAACCGCCGTGGCCCTGCACGCCTCCGACACTTCGGGTGTGCTGGCGATGCGAGGCCGGATCGACGGGTCGAAGGTGATCGCGTTCTGCACCGACGGCACCCGGATGGGCGGCGCCATGGGCCATGAGGGTTGCCGGCACATCGTCGACGCGATCGACATGGCTGTCCGCGAACGGGTTCCGGTGATCGGGTTGTGGCATTCCGGCGGCGCCCGGCTGGCCGAGGGTGTCGAGGCGCTCGACGGCGTGGGGTCGGTGTTCGCGGCCATCGTCCGGGCCTCCGGTCGGGTCCCGCAGATCTCTGTTGTGCTCGGCGCCGCTGCCGGCGGTGCCGCGTACGGTCCGGCGCTGACCGACGTCGTCATCATGTCGCCGGACGGCCGGGTCTTCGTCACCGGTCCCGACGTGGTCAAGTCCGTCACCGGCGAGCAGGTCGACATGGAAGCCCTCGGTGGCCCTTCGGCCCATGGCCGAAAGTCCGGGGTCGTGCACATCGTCGCCGATTCCGAGGCCGACGCCCTGTTGCGCGCACGAAAGGTCGCATCGCTGTTCTCCCGGCCCGGCATCGCCGGGTTCGAGGGCATGACCGACGATCCGGAACTGGCCAAGAAGCTGCCCGAACACCGCGCCCGCGCCTACAACGTCAAGCCCGTCATCGACGGCATCCTCGACGAGCCGATGGAGGAGCTGCAGGCCAAGTGGGCACCGAACATCGTGATCGGCCTCGGCCGGCTCGGTGGGCGTTCGGTCGGCGTGGTCGCCAACAACCCGCTGCGCCTCGGCGGCTGCCTGGACTCCACCTCTGCCGAGAAGGCTTCGCGGTTCGTCCGGATGTGCGACGCGTTCGGCATCCCGCTGCTCGTCGTGGTCGACGTGCCCGGTTACCTGCCGGGGGTCGGTCAGGAGTGGGACGGCGTCGTCCGGCGCGGGGCGAAGTTGTTGCACGCCTTCGCCGAGGCCGTTGTCCCGCGGGTGACGCTGGTGACCCGCAAGGCTTACGGCGGCGCGTACATCGCGATGAACTCGAAGGCCCTGGGCGCAACTGCCGTCTTTGCCTGGCCGGACGCCGAAATCGCGGTGATGGGGTCCAAGGCGGCGGTCGGAATCCTGCACCGGCGCAAACTCGCGGCCGCTCCCGACGACGAGCGCGATGCCCTGCACGCCGCGCTGGCGCAGGAGCACGAAAGGGTGGCCGGCGGGGTGGCCAGGGCGATCGAGCTGGGGGTGGTGGACGAGGTGATCACCCCCGCACAGACCCGCCGGCGGGTGGCCGAAGCCCTCGCCTCGGCGCCGGCCGGACGAGGCGGGCACAGCAACATCCCGCTCTGATTCAGTACGCCAACTCAGCTCGACCTGTTCGACCGCCGGCCCGGTCTGGAAACACCGCCCTGCCTCAGCGCAGCGGAACCTCTTGGCCGGCGCGGTAGGCGCTCACGCTCACGGCGCCGCCCGCCGATTGCCGGGCATGCCAGACCTGGCCGCGGCCGCGGACAACCGCCGCGTCGGGACCGATGATCAGCACGGTGTTCTCGTCGATGCCGACGCCGCTCCCGCCCGAGGCCGCTCGGACCGCCGCGATCAATCTCGGCAGCGTGCCCCACTGCGCACAGTGCACGTCCACGTGGAACGGGACCAGCCCGAACCCGGGGGCCAGGGTCAATTCCTCGAGATCCTCCGCTGCGTCATCGGGACAGATCGGCACCCCGCCGCTGAGCCAGCCACCGACGATGGCGGACGCGGCGGCGACCGACGATCCGGCGGAGAACCCGGCGTAGGGACGACCGCCCAGCAGCAACCAGTCGAGGATGTCAGCGACGGCCGGGGCAATGGCGGCGGCATACCCCGGCGTCAGCCCACCGCACACCAGCAGGCCGTCGGAGTTGCCGAGGGCGCTGATGTGCAGTGGGGCGTCCTGGCCGACCAGGATCGGAACCGGCTCACAGTTTCCGACGGTGCGCAGGACCGACTCCCAACGACCGAACTGCTCGCGCCCGTCGCCCTCGTCCAGCACCACACAGGCGATGATCGGCTTGCCCGGCCGGCCGGCGCCGGACGCGGCCGCCGCTGCTTCTTCGAGGAACTGGCCGTAGACGGCGGATGCGAAGTCCGGCTCCCAGCCGCCACCGATCAGATGTACTGACGTCATCGGCTGATTCTCGACGAGTGCCGGTGTGGTGCATCGCGCGGGGGTGATCGCGTCCGCGAAAATCCTTCTCCCGGTCGCGCTCTCGGGAGCGGGACAGCTGGCCGATCAGCCCTGGTTGCGGGCGTTCGCGGCGATCGTCTCGTGCGCGTCGGAGCCGACCACGTCCAGGCCCGGATGCGGGCTGCGCGCCAACGCGAGTCGCAACGCGTACACCTTCGTCGCTGCGTCCTGGAGCCTGGTGGCGGCCAGCGACCCGTCGCCGACGGCGGCGACGATGCCGGCCACCGCGGCGTCCGGATCCTTCGGCATCAGCACGATGTCCAGCCCGGCCGCCAGTCCGCGCCAGGCCGCCTCGGCGGGACCGTACGCATCGAGCACCGGCGCCATCACGAACGAGTCGGAAACGGCCACCCCGTGAAAATTGAGACCGGTGCAGCCGGCAACGCCGCTGCCCTTCAGTAGATCGGTGACCACCGCACTGGACAGCGCCGACGACTTGTCCGTGACCCCGACGGCGGGCATCATCACATGCCCGGTCATCACCAACGCAGTCCCGGCATCCACGCCCGCCCGCATCGGAACCGATTCCATGGAATTCCATTCCTCACAACCGATGTCCAACGACGGCAGGGCCGTGTGGGTGTCGGTGGCCAGCCGGCCGATCCCCGGGAAGTGCTTGACCGTCGCGGCCAACCCGGCGCTCTGATAGCCCTTCACAGCGGCCGCCACCAGCGTGCCGACCCGCTCGGGATCGGAGCCGAAGCTGCGACCGGCGACGCCGGAGGCCGCCCCGGAGGACGGCAGGATGTCGGCGTCGGGTGCGAAGTCGACGTTGATCCCGACGGCCAGCATCTCGGCAGCAGCTGCCGCCGTCACCTCCTGGGTTGCGGTGGCAGCCGCCGTCGTGTCGGAGATGCCGGACAGCTCGTCGGCGCCGGGGAACTCGGTGAAACCGTTGACCAGCCTGGTGACGATTCCATATTCCTGATCACTGCCGATGAGCAGCGGTACGCCGGACTGGTCGGCCGGAAGCTGGGCCTGCAGGGCATCGGTGACGGCCTTGACCTCGGCCGGCGTACCGCCCTCCGTCCCGTTGACGATGCCCTTGGCGCCCAGCAGGTTGACCCCGGCCAGGTGCAGCCTGGTGATCGCGTCGGTGCCGACGGCGTCGGCCGAGTTGGCCATGATCACCGAACCCGCCTGGACCGGAACGCCCATCGCGGCCACCGCGGCGGCGGCCTGCGTCATGTCGGCGTCCGTGACCAGGCCACCCGGTGGCAGCGGAACGGCCGGTGCGGGTGCCGCCGTGGGTGGCGCGACGACGGCGCTGCTGGGCGGCGCGGTGAGCGGAGTCACCGCCGCGACCGACGTGGTCGGTGCCGCCGTCCGCGGCTGGGCGGCCAGGGAACTCGAGGCCGGCGCCAGCTGCGCCGAGGGGACGGTGGCGGCCAACAACCCGCCGCTGGACATCGGTGCCGCCTGGTCCGTCGTTCCGCAGGCTGCCAGCAGCACCGCGCCGACGGCCAAGCAGGCCGACACCCGGATCGACCGGGAGACCCTCACGCGCACGCAGTCATCGACTGGGCGGACGGATCGATCCCGGAGAGCACCAGTCGCCCGTCCTGCTCGGCGAGCAGGTAGGTGACATCCCAATTGATACAGGTGACGGGCAGCGAAGCAGGAGCAAGTTCGGCAGCCTGCATCGAGGTGAACATCAGCCGGGTCCGCAGCGGCTCGTCCGCGACGGTCACCACGGTGAGATTCGAATCAACGGTGGTGGAGTAGTCCCGAGTCCAATTCTGTTCGGTCTGGGGCGCCGACTGCTCGTGCGCAACAGCACCCATCCACGCGTCATAGTCCCGATTGTTGATCGAGTCGAAGTAATGCTGCAACAGGACCCGGACCTGCTCTGCCCGGGGATGACCCTGTGCGTCGGCGGACAGCACGACGGTCCGGTCGTCGGTGGGACCGGAATGATAGGCGGCGACGGAGGCCGGCGTCTCGATGCGATGCCGCCCGAACGACCACGCTGTGGTGGCCCCGGCAATCAGCACGACGACAAAAAGGGTCGACAAGACCACGGTCAGTCGTCGGCCGCTCAGCCGCATGCAGAATTGCCTTCCGTCGTCGAAGCCCCCAGAGAATCGACGTATCGGCGGCGTTGGGGTTGCCCGGGAGACCCAGGCGTGGCACAGCGCACGCCAGGTGAGATGCCTGCGTGGACGTGATCACCGCCGCTGGTCGACCTCGGTGCACCCTTCCCCGAGGGCACCGAGATCGCCAACTGCGGGACGACGTCGACCCGGTCTGTGGAGGGAAGCGGGCCCCGCGTCGGACCGGGCCGGTGGGATTGCCGCCCCGAGCGGCTCAGCCGACCTGATGCAACCAGGTCACAGCGGTGCCTTCACCGGCGCGCCGATAGGGCTCGAGGTCGGCGTCGATGTGCGCACCGAGCAGGTCACCGAGTCGGTGGTGCACGGCTTCGAGATTGCTCGCCGCGGCGAGGAGTGACCGCAACTGGTCCTCGCCGAGGACGACATCGCCGTTGGCCGAGATGGCTGCGCGCCAGATTCCGCGTCCCGGCACGTGACAGATCCGCTCGCCGTCGACGCCGGAGCTCGCTTCCTCGGTCACCTCGAAGCGCAGCATCGGCCAAGCCTTCAGGGCATTCGCGATGCGCGCGCCGGTACCCGGGCGGCCGGACCAGCTGGCGTCGGCACGCAGCGACCCCGGAGCGGCCGGTTGCTCCGTCCAGGACAGCGACACCCGCGCCCCGGTCACTCCCGAGATCGCCCACTCGACATGCGGGCAGATCGCCGCGGGTGCCGAGTGCACAAAAACCACACCTCGTGTCACTTTTCATCCACCTCCGCTCGCACTCCAACGTTCTTCCCCAACGTGGATGCAGCTTCGAATGGATCGGACACTTCGCGGTGCTGATGGTCATGGTGCTGATCTTCAAGTTGCAGCGGGCGCCGTGAAGCAGCACTCACTTGTCACTTTGTACTTGTGACCATTGTGCACTGTGGGACCGGAGAAACGCCAGTGCCTACCACAAACAACGCCCGTGGGCCGCCCGAACCTCGGATTCGGACGGCCGTGTCGGCCGCGGTTCTGCGGTCTTCGTTGGAAAGGCTCCTCAGGCAGAGCGCAGGTGATCCCGGTGCCCGCGGACGGTTCAACGGGCGGCTCTGATGCCCGCGTCCGACCACAGAGGCTGGTCCGGATCGGTGTCTGTCCACCCCCTCGACGAACGGGTGTCGGCGCCGAACCACGGTCCGGCGACGGCGAGGAGGAGCAGGAGCGAGAGGATCAGGATGGCTGTCATGAATCAAGAATCGACCCAAAAATATCCCGCGTCCATCTGTTTATTCTTCCGGGAATGCGTAAGCTCAACTGCATGATCGATGTCCGAAAATTAGAGATCCTCCGCGAACTCGACCGTTGCGGAACCATCGCTGCCACCGCATCAGCTGTTCACCTGACACCCTCAGCCGTGTCCCAGCAGTTGGCCACTCTGTCCCGCGAGGCCGGCACGCCGATGCTGGAGCCGGACGGCCGCCGGGTCCGGCTGACCGAGGCCGCGCAACTGCTGCTCAGTCATGCCCACCAGATCTTCACCCACCTCGAGCACGCCGAGTCAGATCTGGCGGCCTTTCGCCGTGGTGACGCCGGAACCGTCCGGCTTGGCACCTTCAGCTCCGCGGTCAAGGCAATCGCGGTGCCGGTGATCTCGGATCTGGCCACCCGGACCAAACTCCGGGTCGAAATCCGGGAGGTCGAGCCGGAGGACGCGTTGGATGCCCTGCTGTCCCGCACCGTCGACGTGTCGCTGACCTTGGCGAGTTCGGACCTGCTACCCGGCCAGGACGATCAACGGCTGTACACCGAGCACCTGCTCGACGACGTCGAGGATGTCGCACTGCCTTTCGATCACCCGCTGGCCGATCGGGACGAGATCGAACTCGCCGACCTGGCGGACGCCGACTGGATTCTCGCCCGTCCCGGCGTCCCCTGCTGGCACCTGGCGCGGGAGGCCTGCGAGCGGGCCGGTTTCGTGCCGCGGGCCCGGCATTACGCGGACGAGTTCATCGGAGTCGTCGGACTTGTCGCAGCCGGCCACGGCGTCAGCCTGCTGCCCCGGCTGGCCCAGGCGGACTTCGCCAATGAGCCGATCGTGTTGCGCCCGGTCGCCGGCGTGCGCCCGGTCCGTCGGATCGGCGCCCAGATCAGGTCGGGCACCGCCGATCAGCCGCACATCGCACCGGTGTTGGAATCGCTGCGGCGGATCAGTTCGGCCGTCGCCCAGGGACCGGTGGAATGCCGCGCGGGCCGGACAGCCGGCGTGCTCAATCCGTCGGACCTGGCATTGGCCGCGCCGAGCGACCACTGATGGCGACGCTGATCCTGTTGGTCAGGGGCATCAATGTCGGTACCGGCAACCGGGTTCCGATGGCGAAGCTGCGGGACCTGTTGACCGGGCTGGGGTACGAGGACGTCAGGACCCACCTCAACAGCGGCAATGCCATCGTGCGCACCACGGATTCCCGGTCGAAGGTCATCGATGCCGTCGAGAGCGGGTTGGCCGACGACATCGGCGTTCCCGCATCGATCGTGGTCCGCAGTCGCGAGCAGTTGATCACCGCGATGGATCGGGATCCCTTCGGCTCGATCGCCGACGAGGGTTCGAAGCACTTTCTCGGCTTCTTCGCCGACAAGCCGAGTCGCGCGAAGATTGATGCCGTGGAAGAGCTTTCCGAGAATGCCGACACCGCTCCCGATCTGGCTCGGGTGGTCGGCGATCACCTGTACCTGTGGTGCCCCAACGGGATTTCCAAGGCCACCTTCAGCAAGGTCAACTGGGACCGGAAGCTGGGCACCGCGGTCACCGTCCGGAACTGGAACACGGTGGCCAAACTGGTGGAGCTCAGCGCCGACTGAGAGCACGCCCGCAGTTGGCCAGGAGGCACTTGGCCCGTGGGCTCAGCGGTGCAGGGCCGCGTCCAGCAACGGCGCCTGCAGTCGCGCCCATGGCGACAGTCCGCTGTCCGGATCGGCCGCTGCCTCGAGAAATCTGTTCCAGCTCCACCACTGCGTCAACCCGACCTCGTCCGGACGTGGGTTCGGCTCGCTCTCGACGATGCAGGTGAGTACCGGGCAGAACTCGTTCTCCTCGATCCGGCCGTCGGTGGCCCGATAGCTGAAATCCGGTAACACCATGCGCATGTCGGTGACCTCGAGTCCGAGCTCGAAGTCCAGCCGCCGGATCGCCGCGTCCGCAGGCGACTCCCCCGGCGCCGGGTGCCCACAACAGGTATTGGTCCAGACACCGGGAAACGTCGACTTGTCGTCGGCCCGACGGGTCACCAGCAACCGGCCGGCCGGGTCGAACCCGTAGCAGGAGAAGGCCAGGTGCCGCGGGGTGTCGTGCAGCATGCACGGTGGCCTTGTCGGCGACCCCGATCGGTTCCCCGCGATCGTCGACGAGCACGACCTGCTCGACCGGGGCCGCGACCGATCGGGGATGACCGTCCGCCGCATCGTGCTGCGGCCCGACGCCTGCGCCCTGGAGCAGGGCCTCGCGACGCGCGGGATGGGCGGGATCGAACAGCGGATGGCGGATGGTCGGCACCACGCGAGCCTACCGATCGTCCCGCCGGGGCAGCGTCTGGCAGGGAATGGGTCTGAAAGGCATGAGTCTGAAAGGCATGGGTCTGAAAGGCATGGGTCTGAAAAGGCAATGGGCCGAGCGCCGGGTCCTGTCGGGGGCGGGACCCGGCGCTCAGTTCGTGGGGCTCAGGCCTCGATGGGTGCGTCCTCCTCCTCGATCTCGGCCTGGGCCGGCTCGCCGCGCCGGTAGAACGCGAAGGCGACGAGCACGATTCCGAGCATCGCGTACCCGAGGGAGACCTCGGGTTGCGCCGCCCACTCGACCTGGCTGGCATGGATCAGGCCGATCCAACTGAGCACGGCGCCGACTCCGGCGGCGATGGCGGACGCGTAGAACTTGCGCATCAACATGAACGCCACGATCGATCCCAGCACCATGCCGGCCAGCACGGCGCCCTCACCGAAGATCTTCAGGCCGTTGTAGACCAGGCCGGCATTGCCGAGCGCCTCCGGACCGACCTCTGCCGCGCTGGTGCCCGCGGCGGCCAGGGCATTGTCGATCAGCCCCGTGCCCCACGAAGCGAGGTTGGGCAGGATCGCCGCCACCACCGCGGCGGCCTGGATCCTGGGCACCGATTGGAACGCCTGGGCCCCGATCAACAGCCCGATATAGAGCAGGATCGGCACAATCGCCGGAATGGGTAGCACGGTGTTCAACACGCCGAACAGGCCGAGGAAGCACAGCAGGGCGATGAAGATGCCGCTGGCCATCGAATAGCTGCCGCGGCCGCCCGCTGCCTTCCAGCCGGGGTGACCGATGTACACGGCGGGCGGGAACGGCGAGCCGAGCGCCGAACCGATGATGGCACCGCCGCCGTCGGCCAGCAGCACGCTGCGCAGGTTGTAGCTGTCCCCCGCCGCCGCCGCACTCTCGACGTTGCTCATCGCCTCGGCGAAGTTGTAGACCCCGAGCGGGATGGCCGTCGCCAGCAGGGGTGCCAGGTTGGTCAGCCCGTTGATCAGCAGGTCGAAGTGCAGGGTCGGGATCGCCACCGCGATGTTGCCGACTGCTTCCTGGACGTCGGGCACCGACATGTAGCCACCGATCCAGCCGATGGCGGTGCCGACGAGCAGGGCCGCGAGACCGACCGGGATGCCGCCGGGCAGCCGGATGTTGGTGAAGAAGCCGACCAGGATGATGCCCAACACCGGCAGCCCGATCCAGGCCGCCTCCCAGATCTGTGCGGCCGGCCGCATGGAGATGAAGGTGATCGAGATGCCGGCCAGTGTGCCGAGCATCGCGGCGCGGGGGGTGATCTTCCGGATGAACGGTCCGATGAACGCGCCGATCAGCACGATCACGCCGATCACGAACGCCCAGGCCAGACCGGCTTCCCAGGCGCGCATCGGGTCACCGGTGGCCAGGAAGATCGGCAGCATGATGACGAACACCACGATGAACATGTGCGGCACGCTGGGGCCGTACGGCAACGCGGTGACGTCGGTGCGATTCTCCTTGCGGGCCAACCTCCTGGCCAGGAACGTGTAGTAGATGTTGCCGGCCAACATCGCGATTCCCAGGGCGGGCAACACGGTTCCGAGCACATCTCCGGCGGGCAGCTGAACCACGAACAGCAGCAACGAGGTCAGCGTCAGGACGTTGACCAGGATGTTGAAGCCGAGACCGAAGAAGGCGTTGGTCTCGCCCTTGGTCCAGTACGGAAGTTTGAGGGCACCCTCGGACGATCCCGAGGACTTGAAACCGGTCAGGTTCATGGGTTCTCCCAGAGAAGAAGTGCGATGCTGCCGGTCCCGGCAGCGGGGTGAGACCGCCACGGGCGGAATCGATGTCGAAAGCTGGCGAGCGCGCTTCCCGCAGACTCAGACGGCGACGGCCGGCTGTGGGAGCGCAGCGAGCAGCGCCGTGGAGTCGGCCACCCAGCCGAAAATCCCGCCCTGCGCGGCGATCATCTCCAGGCCGATCCGCTGGAACTCCGGGAAGTAGGAGCCCACACAGTCGGAGAGCACGAGCGCTTCGTATCCCCGGTCGTTGGCCTCGCGGACGGTGGTGTGCACGCAGACCTCGGTGGTCACGCCGGTGACGATCAGTCGGCTGACCCCGGCGGTCTCGAGCACGGTCTGCAGCTCGGTGGCGTAGAACGCGCCCTTACCCGGCTTGTCGATGACGATCTCGCCGTCGATCGGCGCGAGTTCGTCGATGATGTCGTGCCCGTACTCACCGCGGATCAGGATGCGGCCGTTGGCCCCCTCGTCACCGATGCGCATGGATGGCTTGCCGCGCTGCAGCTTTGCCGGCGGACAGTCGGAGAGATCGGGCAGGTGGCCCTCTCTGGTGTGGATGATCAGCATGCCGGCCGCCCTCGCGGCGGCGAGCACCTCGGCGAGCGGGGGGACCACCTGCTGCAGCAGCGACACGTCGTTGCCCAGGGTCTCGCCGAAGCCTCCGGGCAGCAGGAAGTCCCGCTGCATGTCGATCAGGACGAGCGCCGTGCTGCCGACGTCCAGGGTGAACGGCCCTGGCACGGCATCGACGGTCACAGCCGGTGGATCGTCGTTCGGGGTGGGTGTGTCGGACATGTGCGGCTCCTGATGGTGTGAGCAGGGCAGGGAGAACCTGGATCGGTCCGCGGTGGTCAGTGGCTGAGGACGGCGTTGTCCTGGGCGGCGAGATACCCCCGCCAGCCCCCGAACTCGGTGATGTCGATGGATTCATGGTGGGAGAGCGCAGAGGTGTCGGCGACGAAGCCGATCTCGGTGCTGCCATCGGCCAGGGTCACCCGGCCCAGGCAGACCGAACCTGAGGAAGCGGCGAGGATGGCCGGCAGAGCCTGCGACGGCACGTCCCAGGTCTCCACCTCGATCGCGGCTCCGCCGGACGGGACCGAGACCAGCACCGGCACCGGGGATTCAGCGCCGATCCGGAGCAGCCGATAGCTGGGCGCGGTCTCGGTCAGGGCAGCAAGCGTCCCGCCCCGATCGGAGAGATCGACGTTGCGGGGCTGACCGGACAGGTGATGACCCACCACCACCAGGGTGGTCGTCGACGGCGACATGCTGATCACCTCGCCACCAGCGGGCGCGGTCGCCGGTGCCCACTCCTGCCGATCATCGCTTTCGTTGGTGGAGAGCAGGTTCGCCACCGCCAACACCCGGTCGTCGGACAACGCCGGTCCGAGAATCATCAGACCGACCGGGCGCCCATCGGCCGTCAATCCGGCCGGCACCACCACGGCAGACAGATCGAGCAGGTTGCCGAAGTGGGTGTAGTGGCCGAGCTTGGTGTTCGCCCCGATCGGATCGGCCAGCACCTCGTCGACGGTGAACGTGGTGCCGATCGCCGGCAGGACCAGGACGTCCATCTCCTGCCAGAGCTCGGCAACCTGTGCGCGCAACTCGCCGAGTCGATGCTCCGCCGAGAACACATCCACCGCAGAATATGTGGCGCCGCCCTGCAGGATGGCCCGGATCACCGGCAGCACCGAATCGGGCTTCTCGGCGAGGAAATCGCCGAATTCGGCCAGCCGCTCGGCGACCCACGGTCCCTGGTACAGCAATTCACCAGCGGCCAGGAACGGTCCGAACGGAGCGGTGACCGTGTTACCGAAGGTCCTCTCAACCTGTGCCCTGGATTGCAGGTGGGCGTCACGCATCCGGTCGTCGCCGAAGAACTCCAGCTCGCCCAACTCCGGCAGTCCGACCCGGAACATGCTGGGATCGCGCCGATCCCGCTCACGGACGCGGCTGTACGGATCCCGGATGTCGAATCCCGCGACCACATCGAAGACGGCGGCCAGATCCGGCACGGTGCGGCCGATCAGGCTGATGCAGTCCAGCGACCGGCAGGCGGGTACCAGCCCGACGGTGCTGATCAGACCGCGGGACGGCTTGAAGCCCGAGATCCCGTTGAGTGCGGGAGGTACCCGTCCCGATCCGGCCGTGTCCGTGGCCACCGTGAACGGGACCTCGCCGGTGGCCACCGCGAGAGCGGATCCCGAACTCGACCCACCGGAGATCAGGTTGCCGCCGTACACACTGCGCGGCAACGGGTACGGCGTCCTGGTTCCGTTCAGCCCGGTGGCGAACTGATCCAGATTCGTCTTCCCGACATAGATCGCTCCCGCCTCGATCAGCCGGGACACCACCGGCGCCGTTGCTGTGGCCCGGTAGGCATAGTCGGGACAGGCCAGAGTGGTCGGGACGCCGGCCACATCGATGCTGTCCTTGACCCCGAACGGGATCCCGAACAGCGGCAGGGCCGACGGATCCGCGTGCTGCTCCAGATCTTTCGCCCGGAGCATCAGGTCGGCCCGGTCGACGACGGAGATCCAGGTCCCGTCCGCGCCGCGTTCGGCGATGCGGTCGAGCATCCGGTCGATGACGTCGGACGGGGTCGTCGAACCCTGCTGGAAAGATCGGGTCAACGAATTGATCGTCGGGCCTGCGAGTGGTCCTGGGATGACGCTTTCGGGCATGCCGTCGATTGTCGACAATCCCTGTATCGCGGAGGGAACTGCCGTGTTAACACTGGAATACGGGACTTGACCCGGCCCGGCACGGCGGCCCGCGCAATGTGGGCCTCGTTCAGAGCTGCAGGATCCTGGCAGCGGTCCCGGCGTAGCCCAGCAGCGCCACGGCCTGCGCCACCGTCACCCGACGCGTCACCAGCAATCCGACCGTCTGAAGTTGGTACAGCGACAGGACGAACCGGGCCTCGCTCTTCCGCCCCGCTTCGGCCAGTACTCCGGCGGCCATCACAAATGTCCGCAACGATCGGGCCGCCTGCGCGGAGATACCGAACTGCGTCACCACCGCATCGAAGGTGGCCAACGCCTGCTGGGACAACGAGGCCGACAGGTCGACCGCGACTACCTGGGCCAGCCGGACCATCGCTTCATGCGCCCGTCCCGACATCAGCTCGTGTTCGGCGTCCGCCATCAGCGACGACGAGGCCGGCGGCAGGGTCGGTGAACCGGCCACCACTGATCGCTGGGCCAGATCCCGGGCCACCGACACCACGGCGTCGGCAGCCGCGAATGTCTTCCGTTCACCGCCGGTCAGCGCCGAGGCGGCCGCGTCCAGGAGTCGGAAGGCAGCGGGGACGTCACTCACAGCGCCGGCCGACCAGACGGGCGCATCGAGCACCGCCTGGATCGCCGCCTTCCCGGCGCCAGGATCCAGCGAGTTGGCAGCAGCCTGCAGCCGATCCCGCTGCGGGTCGGTGCGCAGGCCCCAGCCGTAGGAGAACTGGGGCGCATAGGCGGCGTCGCCGACGTTCACCGGGACCTGTTCGGCGGCTGCCGGCCAGGTCACCGGCAGCCGGCCGGTGAACGGGACCTGGCCGAACAGCGTGTCCGCGACCCCGGTGCCCTCGGTGCCGGGCAGCCAGGACGCGACCAGTCCGTCGATCTCGGCGATGCCGGGAACGACAAGCGGCCGACCGGAGACCACCAGCACCACGCACTTGTCGGCCTGCTGGCAGTCGGTGATCGCCTGCTGATCCTCGGCGCTCAACTCCAGCGTGAAGCCGTTGTTCCCGACGTCGCCCTGGCCCTCGGCGTAGGGTCGCTCGCCGACCACCGCCACCCCGATCGCACCGGGCGTCGGCTCGGTGACGACCTTGTCGGCGCCGACCACCGCGGCAATCGCCCGCCCGATGGTGGTACCGGTTGTCGTCGGGCCCGCTCCGCCCTGCCAGGAGATCGACCAACCGCCCAGCTGACGACCGAGATCATCGGCCGTGGAGCCGGTCAGGTACACGGTCGCATCCTGCGCCAGCGGCAGCACACCGTCGTTCTTCAGCAGCACCTGCGATTCCGCGGCAGCACGTCGGGCAACCGTGCGATGCTCGTCGCTGCCGACGTTCCCGGTGTTCGTCCGCAGCGCGAATGGTTCCTCGAACAATCCCGCTGCGAACTTCTCGGTCAGGATCCGGCGGACCGCATCGTCCACCCTCGACTGCGCGATCGTATTCGATTCGACCGCTGCGGTGACGGCGGCGATGAAGGCCTCGAAGTTGTACGGCGCCATCGCCATGTCCAGCCCGGAGTTCACCGACTTGGCGACCTTCTCGGCGTAGCTGCTGCCGGCCAACTTGTCGATGCCCTCCCAGTCGCTGATCAGGAAGCCGCCGAAGCCCAGCTCGTTCTTGAGCAGATCGGTGTTCAATTCGGTGTTCTCGTGCATCCGGACGACCGGACCGGAGCCGATCTGCACGGCCGAGTACGACGGCATGATCGAGCCGACGCCGGCCTGGATGGCGGGCACGTACGGGTCGACGAACAGCCGACGGAACTCGTTCATGTCGGCGGCATGGGTGATCCCCTGATCGATCGGATACCCGTTGCCCGGCTGATAGCTGGTGCCGCCGTCGCCGACCCAGTGCTTGGCGGTGGCCAGCACCTTGCTGTCCCCCGAAAGGTCCGCCGGGTCGGTGCCCTGCAATCCGGTGACCGCCACCGAGGAAAGGGCGGTGACCAGCGCTGGATCCTCGCCGAAGGATTCGTAGCTGCGGCCCCACCTTTCGTCGCGGGTGACGCACAGGCACGGGGAGAACGTCCAGGGTATGCCGGTGGCGCGCACCTCTTGGGCCGTGATCTGGCCGGTTTCCTCGACCAGTTCGGGGTCGCGGGCGGCGCCGAGGCCGATGTTGTGCGGGAACAGGGTCGCGCCAACCACGTTGTTGTGACCGTGCACGGCGTCCACTCCGTACAGGAGCGGGATCTGCAGCGGCGTGGACAGCGCTTCGCGCTGGTAGCCGTCGACCATGTCCGCCCAGCCGGCGGGCGTGTTGTCGGCGGGAACCGACCCGCCGCCGGACAGCACCGAGCCGAGTTGCAACCGCGAGATGTCGCTGGTGGCCTTGAGTCCCAGTCGTTCGGCCTGGGTCATCTGGCCGATCTTCTCTGCCAGCGACATCCGGCCGAGCAGATCGTCGACCCTGCTCGCCGTCGGCAGGTCCGGGTTCAGGTACGGCAGGCCGTGCGCGTTGACCACGATCCTGGCGGGCTCGCCCCCGTAGGTTCCTCCGGTCGTGGTGACCTGGGCGGTGAGGTAGGTCGACCCGGCACCGTTCGGATCACTGTCGGGAAGCGCTCGGACCGGTATCGCCTGGGTGCTGCCCGAATCAGATCCGGCGGCGAAGGTGAAGGTGCCGCCGAAGGTTTCGATCTGCTGACCGATGGTGGCCGTCCCCGATCCCGGTGCCACCGTGACGACGACGTCGTCCGGCAGCGGCTCCCCGGCCGGCGTCTCGACCCGAAGCACCAACTCGGCATTGGCACCGGGATCGAGCAGCACCACCGGCGGGTCGGCTGTCACGGTTGCGGTGATCGGCGCCGCCGGGCTGCCGGCGATCATCACATCGTCGATGGCGTAGGGGATCCGGGTTGCGGTCGCGGTCGGCAGGGTGATCGCGAAACCCCAGGCCGAGGTGAGTGAGAGCTCACCGTCCAGCGTGGCTCCGCTGCCCGGTTGGAAGTCCGTCCGCAGCTCGAACGCGCTGAACGGCAACGACACCAGCTTCCAGCGACTGCCGTCCTCGGACCAGTTGTCCTTGAACCGGGCCTGCCACAATTCCGAGTGCTCGGCATCGGGACCACCGTCCTTGAGCTCGACGGTGATATCCGCCCCTGCAGTCGGCGAGGCCGGTCGGTTGTCCTGCGACGCGTACCACCAGAAGGTGAGTCGGCCGTAGCTGCTCCAGTCCTGGGCGTTCGCCAGATTGTCGCTGAAACCGCCCCAGCCACCGGCCGGCGTCTGGTAGTCGCCGGACAACACCTTGTTCTCCGCATTGCCGGCTCGCTCCAGCGTGCTCACTGCCACCGAGACGTTGCCGTCCTGGTTGCCCCAGGCGAAGAAGCCGAGCGGGTTGCCGGTGCCACCGAGCGGCACGTCGGCTTCGAAGTCCTCCAGCAGGAACTGCCGTTGGTACACCGCGAAGTCGTCGAACTGCCAGTCGCCTGCCCCGAGATCGGACAGGGTGACGGCGAAACCATGAGCGGCCGTGGGTTCGAAACGCTCGGTGGAGGTCGGTGCGCCCTTTTCCCGGAGGTCGGCGAAGGCGACGGTGATCTGCCGCCAGCCGGCAACGTCATCGACGACCGAGCGCTCGAACAACGTGCTGGAGCCGGCGTCCGACCCGCCGCTCTTCAGTTCGTAGCGCAGTGTCTTCATGCTGCCGGTGCCCAGGAACCAGAAGCTGAAGCCGTCGTAGGCCGACCAGTCCGCCGCGGCGTTGATGTCATTGCTGAATCCGCCCCAGCCGCCGGCCGGTATGCCCGCCACCGCCACCGAGAGTGCGTGGTTCGAAGGGGACGATCCGGGGATCGCGCTGCCGTCGACCACCGACAGCACCGGCGTTGCCGCCGAGTCCGACCCCCAGCCGAACAGTGGAGCGGTGGCGCCGTTCTCGAAGTCCAGGATGGCGAGTGACGACCCGACGCTGCCGGTGTCACCGTGCGGGGTGAGGGTGAGCAGGCTGGACACGGCCCCGCTGAGCAGCAGGTCATCGCTGGGCTCCGACAGGCCCAACTGCACCGTGGTGGCGGGCGCCAACGGCCCGTGGTCGGTGGAGACGATGGTGACCGACGCCGTCGTCGCACCGGCCGGGAAACTCACCCGCTGGTCGACGGCCTGGTAGTCGGTGCCGGCCACGGCGGTGCCGCCGGTCGATCGCACCCGGACGGATTCCTCCTGCGCGGCAGCCTGATTCAACCGCAACTGGATGACGGCATCCTGACCGGCGGGAGTGGCTTGCGCGGCGCACGGAGAATCCGACGGAGGTCGCCGCCGCAACCCCGTTGATCTCCAGCGAGTACAGCGAGTACCCGTACCAGTGGCTGCCCCACGGCCAGTTCGAGAACCTCTCGAGCATCGTCACCCGCAGATATCTGGCGGTGACCGGTGCGGCCGGCACGATCTCGTCGAGGCCGCCGTCACCGGTGTCGACGGCGCTGATCGTGGTCCAGCTCTCGTCGTTCTGCGGGTTCTCCTGGGCAACCTGCACGGTGTACTTCACCGCGTAGGCGGCCTCCCACAGCAGGCCGACCCGGTCCACCTGCGCCGAGGTGCCGAGGTCGACCTGCAACCAGGCGGTGAACACCGACGTCGCGTCGTCCGGGCCGTTGCCGCTGGCCCACCGCGTCGCAGGGTCGCCGTCGATCGCGTTGCCTGCTGGGAAGGTGCCGTCCTGATCGTTCTGCGATGCGGACGCGGTGACGGTTCCGAACGGCGCCAGATCCGGGCTCTGCGCCGCCATCGCGGGCGCTGCGGCCAGCACCTGGAGCAGGCCGGCCAGTAGTGCCGCCACAGTGAAAGCGCTGATCGTCCGAACCCGACGACGGAAACCGAAACCCCCTGCCGTGGAAGAGAAGCGGCCACGACCCAACCGTTGCGACGTCATCGTCGACTCCTCGAGCTCCGGCACCTGACACGCTGCCCAGCGCATCGCGCCGAGGATCCGTCGTGCCCGTCCGGGTTCTCCTCGGACGTCCGGACGGGGCCTCGGCGACTCCCGGAATCCGGTCACGGGTGAGTGCTCATTAGACCCGCGGCTAAGGATGCCGTCAAGACGATCTGACGCCCATCTGCTCGGCATTCAGGTATCGCTGGGAGCGTTTCCATGCACCCAGAGTGACGGGGCGCAGTTGCTTCCGTCTGACCGTCAGGTTCGGGCCGCCGCTACGCCATCGCGGCGGTACTGCAGGTACCGCTGCCCACCGTGATCGCACAATGCTTCGAGAACGACGTCCAGGTCATTGGTTTCGAGCGCGGTCAACAGCTCCTCGTGACGACGGAGCCCTTCGCCCGGTCCCACCAGGCTGGCCTCGAGTCGGAGGTTGATCGCCATCGGCCGCTGGAGTTTCACCAGGATCGGCTCCATCGCCAGGTCGAGTTGGCGATTGCCGGCCAGCGCGACGATCGCCGCATGGAAGGCGCGGTGCGCGTCGTCCCTGGCCAATTCGTCGGCCGCCGACTCGGCGATCCGCATCTGTTCGAGCTTGGCCCGGACGTCAGCGAGCCGGTCGACCCCCTCTTCGATGGTCATCGGCAACGCGGTGGTCATGGCATGGCGTTCGAGCACCGCGCGAATTTCGAACAGTTGACGAATGTCCTCGTCCGACCAAACGGTGACCCGGGCCCCTCGCCGCGGCAGATGCTCGACCAGACCCTGCTGGACCAGCAGTCGCAGCGATTCACGCAGCGGTGCCCTGCTGATCGAGAACCGTTGACAGATCTGCTCTTCGATCAATCTGGTGCCGGGCTCGAGTGTCCCGCTGAGGATCTCGTCGCGCAACCGGCGGGTGGTCGCCTCGACCAGGCTCGGGGCGAAGAGGTCACCCGGTGCTGAGAGGTCGGCGGTCATCGACGCCACCCCCTCGCTGACTGTCGCGGTCCTCGTCCCCGCGTCTGTCGTCACAGTGTAGGAGGCATGCTCGATCGGAAGGGACCCGCGATCGACGGCCGGCCGGATCGGCCGCCGGCACCATCGACTGCGTCCGACGGGCCGCTGCACCACCGACGAGCGGCCCGGAACAGCAAGAACCCCCGGCCCACCGGATTGGTCCGATGAGCCGGGGTCGCCTGTGCCGGGTTCAGTCCCGGGTGTCTCGAGTGGATTGGATCGCCGTGCCCCACGGTGCTCGGGCGCAGCCGGGCTCAGGCGGTGGTCTTGACCAAGGTGCAGTTCGCGTCGATGGCGTACCACTTGCCGCCGACTCCCTGGCCGTTCGCCTCGCCCGGAGCGCCGTCGCCGGAGTAGTAGTACAGCGCCCATTTGCCCATCACCAGTTGCTTGCTGCCGTCCGGACGATCGATGGTCGAGACGCCGGAGGCCTGCAGCTCGTCGGAGATGGTGAATCCGTCCTCGACGGTCAGCGGCGGCCACGCCTGGGCGCAGGCATCGAAGCAGGTGGTCTCACCCGACGGGTCGTTGGTGAAGGCGTACAGCGTGTGGCCGTTGGCCCCGACCATCACCTCGCCGAGGTTGCCGACCTGGGCCAGTCCAACGGCAGGGGCGGCCGGGTCGGCCGCCGGAGCCTGCGCCGCGGCCGGTTCGGGTGCCGGCGCAGGGGCTGGCGCTGGTGCTGGTGCTGCCGTTGCGGCCGGGGCTTCTGGTGCTGCGGCGGCCGCGGCGTCGCCCTTGATCAGCGTGGCGTCGGCTGCCTGGGCGAACCAGACCCCGCCCACGCCCTGCCCGTTGGTCTCGCCGGGCGCGCCGTCGCCGGCGTAGTAGTACAGCGGCCACTTGCCGATCTTCAGTTGTTTGCTGCCGTCCGGCCGGTCGACGGAGGTGACAAGGGCCGGGTCGATTCCGTCCGGAACGCCGGATCCCTCGGTCACGGTCACCGCGGGCCAGGCCGCCGCGCAGGCGTCGAAGCAGGTGCTGACGCCGTCGACGTCCTTGGTGAAGGCGTACAGGGTGTGGCCGTTCGACCCGACCACGACCTTGCCGAGCGCGCCGGCCTCGGCGACCCCGGCAGGCGCCTGTGCCACCGCCTTCACCGGGGCAGTGGTGACGGGCGCAGTCACGGCAGAGGACTGGGAGGCAACTGCCGCGGCGGCGGAGATGGTCGCTGTGCCGGAGACCTGGCTGGCCTGACCGCAGGCGGAGAGGAACAGTCCGGCCGCCACCAGGGCGATCGGAGCGGTGATGATGGTGCGCAGCTTCATGACGAAACCCTTTCGAGGATGGGAGTTTTCGAAGATCGAGGCCGGGCGACCCGTCGATCGCCCGGCACCATGGAGTACGGGGGCATCAGCGGATCGGTTCTCGATGACTGCCGGTTCACCCGATCGGCGCAGCTGCGGCGCCGTGGCCTCGGAGGACGGTGGTGCACCGCACACGAACCGTCCGCGACTCGTGCACGTACCCATGGGCATGACAGCAAGTCGCCTGCGGTGGTCCGGGTCCGGCGCAATTGACCCGACCCCGCGGGCCGGGCTGAACTACCCTTACCCGGGTGCTGACCGAGGACGAACTGCGGCGATTTCGCGCCGGGGAGTCCGACGCGGTGCGCGCGGTGTATCGGGAGTACGGGCGGCTGGTCTATGCCGTGTGTCGCAACCAATTGGGATCACCCCAACTTGCCGAAGAGGCAGCGCAGCAGACGTTCCTCAAGGCTTGGCGATCGGCGTCCACTGTCGAGCCCGGCCGGGACCTCGCACCATGGCTGGCGACCATCGCCCGCCGCACCTCGATCGACGTGTTCCGACAGGAATCGCGGGAAAAGACGTCGGCACTGGACGACGTACCGGTGGCGCACCCGGCGATGGTCCAGGCGCCGGTGGCCATCGAACGCACCTACGACGTCTGGCAGGTTCGGCAGGCGTTGGACGAGCTGCCAGAGGACGAGCGGGTGATCGTCCAGCTGCAGCACCTGGAAGGTCTGACCCAGACAGCCGTTGCCGAGCGGTTGAACCTCCCGGTCGGCACGGTCAAGTCCCGGTCGTACCGGGCGCACAAGAAGCTGGCAGGACGCCTGGGGCACCTGCGCGAAGGATTCGATTGACGTCCTGACGGGCGGTTTACTGGAGAAGTACCGACAACCTGCGAACGGAGGTGACCACAGATGGCTCCCGACACCGGACGGCATGACGCCGACGAGAATCACAACGACCGCGCTCGCGTCGACTACCTCGCCGGGGCGGACGACGTCGAACTCGACGCGACCGACCAGGCCGAGCTCGACGAGCTCCGGGCGTTGCTCGCCGACCCCACGCTGTGGTCCGAACCGCCCGCAGAGCTCGAGGATTCGGTGGTGGCGTTGATCGCCGCTGAGGCAGGCGCCACCACCTCGTCCGCTCCCTCTGCTTCACCCGATTCGGCGGCACCGACAGCTCCGACGGCATCGACAGCATCGACAGCTCCGACGGCGGGATCGTCCGAGCCGCCCCCTTTCCGCCTGCAGAGCGTGAGCACTGATCGATCGGAGCCCGATGCACCGGCCGCACCGACGGCGCCGGTCACTTCGTCGGCGCCCACCACTCCGTCGGCGCCCACCGACCTGTCGGCCGCCCGGGAACGCAAACAGCGACGAAAGTTCAGTCGCCCAACCCTTCTGATCGCAGCTGCAGCCGCCGTCGTGGCGATCACCGTGTCCGGAATCCTGCTGCTGCGCGATTCGGGGCAACGCCGGTTCGACGTCGCGCTCTCGGCCACCGAGCTCGCGCCGGGGGCGACCGGTAATGCGGTGATGCTCAAGACCGACTCCGGCTGGGAGATCACCCTGAACGCCACCGGACTCCCCCGCCGGGAGAACGGTGAGTTCTACCAGGCGTGGCTGCGCAACGCGGACGGCGTGCTGGTGCCGATCGGCACCTTCAACGAGGGGACCGATGTCGTGCTCTGGGGCGGGGTCTCACCCGAGTCGTTCTCCACCATGACCATCACCCTGGAGACCGCCGACGGCGACCAGAATTCCTCCGGACAGCGGGTGCTGGTCGGGACCGCGGTCGAGGACTGACTGACGCCGCGTTGGGCACGGGACTGGGCTCGGAACGCGGATGTCGATTCGGCCGCGGCGTCTGGCGGCGGCCGAATTTCCACGCTGAATCCCGACCGGTGGACGTGGCCCCGCGGCCAGGCTGAGCGCGCGGAACGGGTGCCAGTCCTGTGGGACTGAGCTCAGCGCGGATGATCGGCCGGTCTGGCGGCGGCCGAATTTCCACGCTGAGGCCCGACCGTTGGCTCAGCGTCGCGCAACGACCCGGCTCGTTGTGGGCGCCGCATGATTGGGGATGATGGGCCGGTCTGGGACCGGCCGAAGTTCCCGGGAAAGGCGCCACGGCGGGCAAGGGCACGGGCGGGCGGTCCTGCGGCGCTGTACTGGGAGTTGTCCACCGGTTCGCTCGCCCGGCCGATCTGGTCGCTACCGGACGGTATTCTCGGCGCGGTCGTTCGTCGAGATCTCGGGGTGGTGGTCACACGTGGGAGAACCCGGCGTACAGATCTCTCCCGAGGACGCCGCGCATGCCGGGCAGATCCTGTCCGACTCGTCCGACGCTGCCGCCGGCGCGGGCACGGAATTCCTGGCCACCGGCGGGACGATCTCCGGCACCGTGGAGGCCGGAACTTCGATCCGATCATCGGCCGCGGGCTTCGGCGAATCGCTCGGCCAGGTGTGCGCCGACCTCGTCGAATCGCTCACCGGGCTCGGCACGGTGGTGCAGGCCGGCGCCCGCACGTATTCGGCCGTGGATTCCGCAGCCACCACCAGCTTCGGCGGCATGGTGCCCAGATGAGCACTCCGGCCGCCGAAACCGTGCTGCTGTACCCCGGTGACGATCCGGGATCGGTTGCCGTGCTCGCCGAGAACATCCGGGACGGGAGCCGGCAGCTCACCCTGCTCTCGGACGGTGTCGGTGACGCCCGCTCGTCACTGCACGCCGCGTGGAAGGGCGAGGACGCCGACGCCGCCGATCGGGAGATCGACACCGTCGTGACCATCTGCGCGGCCCTGATCGAGCGGGTGAACACCGCGGCGACCGCTGTCGACACCCACCATGCCGACCTCGTCCGGATCCGGGCGGCCATCGCGCAGTTGCGTGAGCAGTGGACCACCGTCCGGTCGGCTCTGGAATCGCTGCTGCTGCAAGAGTTGTTCGCACCGTCCTGGCGCACCCCCGTCACGGCACCGAGCGCAACGGCACCCCCGATCAACATCGGCGGCTTTACCATGCTGTCCGCGGCCGAGGCGGCCCAGCAACGCCAGGCCAAGATCGACTCGTACGAGCAGGATCTGACCGACCTGCAGACCACCTGGCAGGGCCTCGTCGACGAGCAGGAAACGTCTGCCGCGACCTGCCGTGCAGCCCTTGACAACGCCGCCAGCGGAGGCTGGACCTACATCGTCGGCACCGGGATCGCCCGCGCCGAACTCGGCACCGCCCTTGGTCTTGATGCACTGCTGTTCGACGACCGGGAGCGCGCCAGGGTCGCTGCGCTGACGATTCCCGGCCAGGGCTGGGATGAACTCAGCCCACAGGAACAGGCCTTCTACCGCGGGCTCGCGGCCAGCGAGTTCTCCACCCCGTTGGTGCTGGGCAGCACCTCGATGATCCCCGATCTGTGGTCCGATCTCGATCCACTCGCCCAGCAGGCCCTGATCCACGACCAGTCTTCGATGATCGGCAACCTGGATGGCATCCCCGCCGATGCGCGGGACCAGGCCAACCGGATCACCCTGGACACGTTCCTGTCCGACGCCCGCAGCGATGTGCTGGCCGCCGGAGCATCACTGCCGGGCAGCGACGTCAATCCGCATGGTGCCGGCCAGGCCGAGCAGATCGAGTCCGCATTGCGGGCGGCCGGCTACTCGGACGAGCAGATCAAGGCCGTTCGCGGTGCCATGGAGGTGCAGTACCAGCTCGACACCAGGATCCCGTCCCGCGCGACACTGCCCGACGCGCTCCCTGTCGAACTGCTGATCTTCGATCCCGAGGCCTACGGCGGGAAGGGACGGGCAGCCATTTCGATCGGCGACGTCGCCACCGCCGAGAACGTCGCCATGCTGGTGCCCGGTATGACCTCCGAAGTGCCCGGATACATGGACAGTCAGACCGGCGACGCGCTCAATCTGTACGAGCGGTCGTCATTGTTCAGCGACAGCACGGCCGTCGTCGCCTACGTCGGATACGACGCCCCTGGCATCGACCTCGGCGTGACCGGGCAGGACAAGTCGGATGCGGGCGGCAAGGTGGTGGCGGCCGACATCTCCGGCCTGCACGCGATGACGCAGGCCCCGGACGGCAGGCTGACGGTCATCGCGCATTCTTACGGCTCCACCACCACCGCAACGGCGTTCGCCGACAACGGGGCGAGCGCGGACAACCTGGTGCTGATCGGGTCACCCGGCGCGGGCCGGGCGGACACCGCCGCCGAGATCACCGGCGTACCAGCGGGTCACGTCTTTGTGGGCTCGGCGTCGAGCGATCCGGTGACCACGATCGTGCAACAGGCGCAGGACCCGAACCAGGCAGGATTGACGGGCTTGAAGGCCGGCTGGCACTTCGGCAGCGAGGTCGGCGGGCGCGGGCCGAACTCCAACATCGCGGTCGGCGTCGTCGGTGCCGTCGGCGGGATGGTGGTCGCCGACAAGGCGCAGGATTACATCCAGCCCTACCTGGGTGTCGACCCGGCGGGTGCACAGTTCGGCGGCGTCCGGATCCACACCGAGACCCAGAACGACAGCCTCTACGAATTCGGCAATCATTCCGAGTACTACCGGCCCGGCTCCGAGTCACTGTCGAACCTCGCCCAGATCACCGTCGGCGGTTACGGCAATGTCGGCGTCGCGGAGGCTCGTCCCGAGGACGGGGTGCATTACGAGGGCAATGATCCCGAAGCCGACCACACACCGCCGACGCCGAAATGACCGGCCGTCGGGAATCACCTCGATTTCGCCGTGCCGGTGGCGCGGCTGTCACCATCGTGGTGCTCATGGTGATCGCCTCGTGCCAGGGATCGACCACCGGAGGAGAAGTGACGATGAGCCCGCTCGACCAGACCGCAGTCACCCAGGTGAAGACCGACACCACCAAGGACGCGCAGGAGACCCTCGGCCTGCTCAGTGCGGCGGGAGCGGAGATGACAACCGGTGTGGGTCAATGGCTCTCGTGTGACGACACCCGGCAGGATTTCGGGATGTACTCGGTGACCGCGACCTTCACCGTCCCGGCCGCGCCGGCGGAGACCCAGCTGGACCCGTTCGTCGCGCCGCTGGAAGCTGCCGGTTGGACCACGACCCGGGACACGGCCACGATGCAACCGCCGCCGTCCTCCGGAAAGGGACTGGCGACGTTCCGCAACGGCGGCACTGTCCTCGAGGTCACCACCACCGGCGGAACCGACGGCATGGCAAGGTATCTGGGCGACTGTGTCCAGTCCGATGTCTTCGAGAGCCCGGGCTTCAACTTCGACGTCGACCAGGACACGGTTCCGCTCGGCTGACGGCCCGGATGTAGCTCGGCGATGTTCTGCACGTCCACGTTGGTTGGGCGTCCACGAGGTTCGGCGTCCACGGGGGCGCCTTTCCGCTGAGCGTGAAGGAAAATTCGGCCATCGGCAGGAAAATATTCACGGTCAGTGAATTGCCTGGCCACGGACAATAGCTGATCTTGGTATCAACCGAAGCGCTCGACGAAACCTTCAAACTGGCCGTTCCGAAGGCGACGCCTCACCGTGACTCTTGATCTGCAGACACGCTCCCTCACATGGCTTTTCGCCGCCATTGGCTGATTGCCTGCAGCTGAAGGTCTACCTCGGCGACTCCCGCTCGGCCGTTGTAACCCAGATCACCGGCGAACCCGCGTCATGGTGGCGTGAATGTCCGGTCTCACCTATGTCAGCAACGTTCCCGCCCAGACCTCACGACATGAGGCTGCGCGAAAACCCGTCCGCGTGATTCTCCGAGTACTCGCGTGCACGCAGAAGCAGGAGTCAGCAGAAGTGATCAGGAAGTCCTTGTTCGTCGGCGGAATCGCCGCCGCGGTGGTGATCGTCGGCGCCTATCGTCGCATCATCCGACGACAGCAGCACCGCAACCGCGAGCGTGGCGACGCCGCCGCCCACCGCATCTGCGACCAACCCCCCAGCCCCGGCTGCGTCCGCGCCGGTGACCGTCCCGTCATCCGCGCCGGCAAAGGTCGAACCGAGGACCACGACCGTCACCAGCGTTGTCGACGGGGACACCGTCGAGACCACCGACTCCACCGGTGCCAAGCTGACCATCCGGATCATCGGCATCGATGCGCCGGAGATGGGATCGTGCGAGGGTGCGGCCGCCGCGGTGGCGATGAGCGCGATCGCACTGAATCACCCGGTCACGTTGCAGCTCGGCGGTGACGGCGAGGATCTCGACAAGTACGGCCGGTCCCTGCGGTTTGTCGATGTCACCGACACGTCGATCGATGCCGGCCTGAGCCTGATTCAGCAGGGTCACGCCATCGCGCGCTACGACTCCCGCGACGGCTACGGACGGCACACCCGCGAAGACGCCTACATCGCGGCCGACGCCGCCGCCCCGGACTACGTCTGCACGCCTGCCCCAGCGCAGGAGCCCGCTCCCATCGCCGACCCCAACGAGAACCATGACACCGACGTCTCTGTCGCGCCTGATCCGGCGCCTGCCCCGGAACCCGCGTCGGCTGCAGAACCCCAGCCCGAATCCGCCCCTGCCCCCGCTCCCCAACCCGCAGCAGCACCCGCACCGTCGGCCTACTACGCCAATTGCGACGCCGCCCGCGCCGCTGGTGCCGCCCCGCTCTACGCCGGCCAGCCCGGCTACTCCACCAAGCTCGATCGAGACAAGGACGGCGTTGCGTGTGAATAACTCCCACCGGGTCGTACAGCACGGTTCGGACAGAAAGTTGAGGCGAGTTATGGAGCGCTTTCTCGCCTGAAAAGCGAGATTCCTCGCCTCAACTCGGTGGAAAATGCCGGGGTGGTGGGGCGAGTGGGGTTCGAACTCTCTCACTTCCCGCCCCCCGTTGACCGGGCGGGCGATCGTGTGGGTGCTCGCGCCATCAGTGATCAGCAACCAGCCACCACCGGTGGCGACCCCGACGTCGGGTCCGGACTCACCATCGACACCGCCACCGTCTACACCGCCACCGGCATCCACGCCCACCGACCACTGACCACTGACCAGACCGCGCCCGCCGAACGAACACCGGCGGTTTCTCGCGATCCCACCTGCAGACCATCACTGGCGCGCTACCACCAGCTGCCGGCCCGATATGCAGGCGTCCGTCCGCGGTTGAGTCGGTTTCGGCGACATGTGCTGTTGCCGGCACGACTTCGACAACGGGCGTTCCCGCGGTTGGGGCAGCTTTGATTTGTCCTGGTGCCGTCGTGTCGTGACGGATCTATTGTTGTCCGGTGAGGATCGCAGGCCGCACCTGGGAGGCGTCGCGGGTATTGCTCCGCGGTGTGGTCGCGGGTGGTGTTGCCACTGCTGCGATGACAGCGTCCTACACGGTGGAGCGACGGATGCGTGGGACCGGTGCTCTCGACCCGATGGATTATGACGACGGCGTTGTGCCTGGGCAGATCGTCCTGCATATCCTTCACCTGCGTGACCTCGGTGCTAAAGAGGAAACCACTGCCGGTTTGCTGCTGCGGTGGGGGTACGGTTCGGCCTTCGGGGTGCTGCACGTCCTGCTCCGGAAACGGCTGCAAGAGCCTTGGGCGACAACGGCTTTCGGTGCCGCTCTGATGAGCATGACGATGACGATGTTTCCCTTGCTGGGTCACACCCCGCCGCCGTGGAGGTGGCCGCTGCCGCTGTTGGCGACGTGCGTCGGCACCCATCTTGCGTACGTCACAGCCGGCGCCATCGCCGACGATCGCCTCATGAAGGTGCTGCACTGACGCCGTATGTCCATCGCCTGCTCCCCACGGGGGCTGCGGAGCGGACTCCCGGAACCCGTGTCTCGGTGAGCACGGGCCGGTCGGCGGTCGGCGATGAGCGCCGTCGACCTGCTGGATCGATCCGAGAATCGCCGCATGTCCCGGATCGGGTGATGACGCTCGTCGCGTGCGCCGCACCCGGCGGGTGTGGATCGACGAGCTTTAAAGACCGGGGCTGGAGTGCATGAGTCCGCCGTCGACGAAGATCGAGGTCCCGTTGATGTAGCCACCACCGTCGCCGGCCAGGAACGCGACCACGCTCGCGATTTCCTCCGGTTGTGCCATCCTGCCGAGCGGGATGGCGGTGTCCAGCACCTTCATCGCCGCCGGGTCGGCCATGGTGGCCTTGTTGATCGGGGTGGCCACGGCGCCCGGGCCGACGTTGACGATCCGGATACCGTGCGGACCCAACTCCTGCCCGGCGGTTCGGGTGAGCATCCGGACGCCGCCCTTGGACAGGACGCCGCCCTTGGACAGGCAGTAGGCGGTGTTGCCCGGCATCGGCCAGTCCTCGTGCACCGAGCTCATGTTGATGATGCTGCCACCACCGCCCTGCTTGATCATCTGCTTGGCGGCGAATTGGGTGCCGAAGAATGCGCTCTTGAGATTCACGTTCAGCACGAATTCGTACTGCGCTTCGGTGGTTTCCAGCACGTTGGTGCGGGTTTCCACGCCGGCGTTGTTGACCATGATGTCGAGCCGACCAAATTTCTCGACGGCCTTGTCGACCAGCATCTGCAGATCGGCGACTTTGCGGACGTCGGCATCTACCCCGATCACCTTGTCCTCGCCAAAGGCCGCACCGGCCAAGAGCAACGCTGTCTATTGCTCTGGTGCCTGCGAGCGAAGGCGTACCGCAGACGGAAGGTGAAGCAAGCGGCTTGACCCTGGGTGGCAGCACACCGCCGGTTGAGAGCCCGAACCGCAACACATGCGAAGCTCAAAGCGACGGTCGGCGCTATCGCAAGCGCTGGGTGCGGGTGGGTGGATGACACGTTGGCACTGCGGCTGCCTGACGGCATCAGGTACGGCGTGGCGCTGACGGTGGCCGGTGCGGGTTGTCCGTGCGAGCAGGGACGCACGGAATGTGTTTGGGCCCCGGTGTTTTCCGGACCGGTTGAGTATGAGACCGGACTCGGGCACTGGCTGGATTTGGCCGAAAATCTGGCATCATGAGACCGAGCGGGACGCCCGATTGGCGCTCGAAGATCAATTCTGGCGGGACATCTCGGAGTTCCGCAAGGCGAACAGTGAGGGCACTATGAGGCAACTGGTCACCCTTGCCACGCAACAGGGCAAGACGCCACGCCAACTCGCGGAGGAGATCATCGCGAACGCGAAGAAGTTCGATGAGGCGAAGCAGGCCCCGCGGCCGACGCCCGAGAAGTAGCGAGGCACCGGGCTGTGTCTACCCCCGGTAGACATTGCCACTTTAGCCCGGCTAGACTAGCCTGATGGTTCTGCGATGAAGTCCCGTGATGTCCTGCGGGCTCTGGTCCGGGCCGGTTGCACAAGCCGTCCGGGCAAGGGCTCGCACGAGATGTGGTTGTGTCCGTGCGGACAGCACCACATGTCCGTACCCACTGGGCACCAACAGATTTCACCGGGCATCGTTGCCAAGCTGATCAGGACGCTCGACTGTCTACCGGAAGGATGGCTGCAATGAGGACGACCGCGACCGCCACTGCACCACAGACTGTCCGGGTCACCGCCAAGCGGTGGCAGCACGGGTGGGAGCTGTACGGAGATGACGGCGAGATCCTGACGCAGGCGACCACGCTGGCTGATGCGGCCGGTGAGGTTCGCGATTACCTGGGAACCGAGCACGGTGGCGAACCCGGTGACTATCAAGTCTGCGTGACCGCGGATCTGGGTGGCGTCGAGGACGACGTCCGCGAGACCGCCGAGCGCATGGCAGAGGTGCAGAAGGAATCGATCGAGCTGGCCGAGCACTGGCGTGCGTTGGCTGCACAGTTGCGCGCCGCCGGTCTGTCCGTCCGCGATGCCGCCACGGTCATGGGTGTATCGCCCGGACGCGTCTCGCAGTTGATCAAGGCCGAGTCACCACCCGCGACCCGCCAGAAGCGAACGCGGGACGGGAAATGGGAAGTTCGCGAGTCGTAGAAACGCTGAAAAGCCGCGGTCCAATGCGGACCGGGGTTTTTCATTCCCGGTACGAATGACACACATAGCAAGTTGACCGGAAGGTCTTCGCCTGCGAAAGAACACCCTTGGTAAGGCCCACCAACCAGGAGCCCCGGACCTTTGACCCTAGCTGGACGTCTCGCGGGAGGCGATCCAATCCCGGACCACGCTCGGCCGATACCGCACGTTCCTCTCGTTGAACCGCACGAACGCCGGTCCCTCCCCGCGGTACCGCCACTGGGCCAGCACGTCCGGTTTCACCCCTAGCCACTTCGCTGCCTGTGCGGGGGTGATGAGATCTTCATCTGCTGCGGGTTCGGCAGTGGCACTACAGGGGCCTTGCGCGGCATCGTCAATTACTCTCGTCTATGTCAAGTGGACACCGATAAAGTAATCCTGTCATGTGTCGAAACAAGGGTCTGGACGTCATTCCTATTCGCAATTTAATGGTATAGTTTATCGCAATTCCACTAAATGACAAAAGGACAGTGACACCGTGGCAACCGTTGCCAAGTATGTGCTCAAGGATGGCGCGGTTCGATACCGGGTTGATCGTCGACAGACCGGACCCTGGTCCTGCTGTTGAGCTACTGCGGTTTGCGGTGGGGTGAAGCCACCAAGTTGCGTCCAGCCGATCTTGATCTCTTCCGCAAGCGGGTCTCGATCTCGCGCAATGCGGTGAGAACCGGCGACGCTATCGTGGTCGGCACGCCCAAGTCGCACGAGACGCGAACGGTGCCGTTGACCGCTGATCTGGTGCGGCTGCTCGCCCAGCAGTGTGACGGCAAGGGCCGGGACGACCTGTTGTTCCCGAATCGCTCCGGCGGCTATTTGCGACCGAGCAAATGGTTCCGGGCTGCCTGCCGTCAGGCCAACGGGCCGTTGACGTCGCCGCATCAGTTGCGACATGTGACCGCTGGTCTTGCGGTGGCGGGCGGCCCATCGGTGAAGTCGCTCCAGCAGATGCCGGATCATTCGTCGGCCGCACTCACCCTGGATGTCTATAGCGGACTTTCGATGGCGACCTGGACGACGTTGCAGACAGGATGTCTGCGGCGGCTGCCCGCGAACGCTCCGGCTCGCGGTTTCCTGGCGGAAACTGGGCATCTGACTGAGCACGGGCTCGCGGCCAGGGAACATAACCGGGCTGATAACGCTCTGACCTGCACAAACGCACGTGACTTTCGGTCCGGAGGTGGTGGGGCGAGTGGGGTTCGAACCCACGACCTGACGGATTATGAGTCCGCTGCTCTGACCGGCTGAGCTACCGCCCCGCCGGAAACCCTACCGGCCGAACAGCGCATCTTCGGACAGCGGTTGAGTGGTGGCCAGCGGGTCGGTGAACGAGACCAACAGCTGTCGGCTGACCAAACCGACGTTCCGCCCGAGCGTCCGTTCGAACGAGCGTTCCAGGAACGCGACGTCGCGGATCTCCCACAGGGTCAGGGCCGTCACCCAGGCGGCGTCGCGGGCCTTGTCGAGGGAGAAGTTCGACACCAGGTCGGCCAGGGGTGACAGCGGCCGGCCGGAGGCGACCGTATGGCCGTCGAGATAGGACTTGCGGATCGGGCGCACCACCCCCGTCAGCGCCCCGCCCACCTGCTCGAAATCGTCGCGGACGCCCGCCGCATGCGGGCTGACACCCCGTTCGCGACACGTCCGGACGAGGGCGATCGGAAGGTCGCGGGCGAGATGCGCATTGGCGCCGGCGAGGGTGAACTGTATGGGCAGCAAGTCATGTCGCCCGCGTCGCTCGACCAACGGTCGCCAGGCGTGATCGACCGGGCGGCCGGCGTCGGCGTCGGTCGGCACCTGCAGGAAGATCCGCGCAAGGACGACATCGAGATGCTCGACAAACCCGGCATCGGCGAATCCGCCGTCGGCCACCCGCAGTTTGACCTTCTCGGTGGCCCGCAGGCAGACGTCCCCGAAGATGCCGATCCCGTTGTGCCGGGACCCACCGCTGCGCAGGTCCGCCATTGCGGCGATGACCTCTCCGATGGGATCGACCGACATTCCCGCACCCTCCCGATGGTTGGCGGGACGTCCACACCGTGTCCGCTGCTTCGTCCCGCGATGGACGTTAAATCCATCCGGCTCCGGCCGCACGAAACGATGCATTTCAGTGGACGAGGGTGACGCCCGGGTCCCGTGTCGAGGGGGGACCCGGAACCCGGACGCACCACCGGACAGGATGCCGAACGCGGGCCGACTTCGCCTCGTCCCGTTGGGGGGATAGCCAAGTCCGTGATCGGCGATGCATCCCGCCCTCGCCACCAGGCGTTGTGCCGACGTGTGTGGGTCGGCAGAATGAACCCGATGCCGGCAGAGCTGAGCATTCAGGCCGTCCTCGGTGATGTGGTCGGTTCCACGGGCCACCGCTACGGCGTCAGGGACAGCGACGGCAACACGATGGACACCGCGAAGATCATCGCGAACCCGTCCGGTGGATATCTCGCGATCTACCACCGCGGTGACGAGGTGAAACTGGCCAGCAGTACCGATCTGCTCACCTGGGAGCTGATCCGGACCCTCGACCCACAGGCCACCCAGCCGACCATTCACCTGCTACCCACAGGCGGCTTCCTGACGGCCGTCGAGTACAACGACCAGGTCGGGTCCGGCGGCCGACTACGGCTGCGCCACTACCCCGGGCTCGACGCGCTGCTCGCGGGGACGTTCGACCGCGAGCGCACCCTTGCGCGAACCTTGTCGCTCTGCAACGAGGGAACACCGACCGTCCTCGCGGCGAGCCTCTCCCCCGACATCGACCATTCGGTCATCGAGATCGGCTTCCACTATCACCGGAATTGCGATATCGACCGGCAGGCCCGCGGAACCTTGATCGACTTCAGCTTCTGGAGCACCGAGACCGACCCGGCTGCCGACCACGCACTGACCACCGCGGCCACCATCCAGGGCCATACGGTGAAGGGCAACATCGGCGATCGCGACTCGCTCGTCTTCGGCGACACCAGGTACTCGGTGCACGAGATCCAGTACACCAAGAACGACTTCGGCAGTTGGCGGATGTACTTGCGCAATCTCGAGACGGGCATCGCCGAGTTCCTCCCGGTCGTCACGCACGGCGGTAGCACCGCCTTCGCAAATCCGACCGTCACTGCGCTGACTTCGCCGGCGGGCCGCCCGGCGATCGTTGCAACCCTGTTCATCCCGTCCGAGGGTGCAGCCGATGGCGAGGGCGGGGAGCTCATCTACTACCGCGAGTTCATCGACCGCGACCCAACCGCCGACGTCCCCGCCGTCCAGAATGCGCACTCTGTGCGCTGAATCGTCGGGTCGAGGACCACTTGGGCCCACCTGTCCGAATGCCCGAAGCGAAATGCGACGCAGGACGCACGCCGACCAACCGGGCCCAAATTCCGGCTGCACTCAGTGACGGTCGACGCCTCGCTTAGCCCGTCTGGTTGCTTTCCCGGCTCTCGGTCGCGCCAATAGTGTGTCTTCCGGCGCGGCACGCGCGCCCGAGGAAATTTGCCCGGCCGTGGCCCCGTCCGACGGATGTCACGCCGTCGAAGACCGGAGACAGCGAATGACCGGAGTGTCCCGCCGCACGTTCATCACCGGGTCCGCGGCAGCCGCCGTGCTGGCCGGGGTCGGTTTCAACAACACCGCCGAAGCCGCGGCCATCGGGAACGACGGCCAGACCTATCGGCTCACCGTCATGGGCACCACCGACCTGCACGGCAACGTCTTCAATTGGGACTACTTCAAGAACGCCGAGTACGACGACTCGGCGCACAACGACATCGGGCTGGCCAAGGTGTCGAGCCTGGTCAATGCGCTGCGGGCCACTCGGGGTGACGACAACACGCTGCTGATCGATGCGGGAGACACCATCCAGGGCACGCCGCTCGCGTACTACTACGCGAAGATCAACCCCATCAGTCGCAAGGTCATCCACCCGATGGCGGCCGCGATGAACGCCATGGAGTACGACGCCGCGGCGCTCGGCAATCATGAGTTCAACTACGGCATACCGCTGCTCCGGACCTATGAACGGCAGCTCGACTTCCCGTTGCTCGGGGCGAATGCTTTGGACGCCAGGACCAAACGCCCGGCCTTCGAGCCCTACACGATCAAGCTGGTTCGCCCCCCGAAGGGCCGCCCCTTCAAGGTCGGCATCCTGGGTCTGACCAACCCCGGAATCGCCATCTGGGACAAGGCCAACGTCGAGGGAAAGATGACGTTCCCCGGGCTGGTCGAACAGGCGCAGAGGTACGTCCCCGAGCTGCGCCGCCGGGTGGACGTGCTGATCGTGGCCGCGCATTCCGGAGCCGTCACGTCGTCTTCTTATGGGGACGCACTGCCCTGGCCGGAGAACGCCGCTTCCCTTGTCGCCCAGCAGGTCCCAGGAATCGACGCGATCCTGGTCGGGCACGCGCACGTGGAGATCGCGGAGCAAAAGGTCATCAACACCCAGACCGGTAAGACCGTCATTCTCACCGAACCGCTGCGCTGGGGGATGCGGTTGTCGGTGATCGACGTCGACCTCGTACTGGGTCGAAAGGGCTGGACGGTGACCAACGTCGCCTCACAGGTGTTGAACGCCAACACTGTTGCCGAGGACCCGGCCATCGCCGATCTGGTACGGGCCGACCACCAGGCGGTGCTGACCTACGTCGGATCGGTGATCGGGTCCGCCAAGGCGCCGATGTCCGCCAAGACCGCGCGGTACGAGGACACCGCTGCGATCGACTTCATCAACTACGTGCAATCCGATGCGGTCACCAAGGCCCTCGCCGGAACGTCCTATGCCTCCCTGCCGGTGTTGTCGATTGCGGCACCCTTCAACCGGGAAGCCTCGATTCCGCAGGGCGACGTGACGGTGCGAGATGTCGCGGGGCTCTACATTTTCGACAACACCCTGCAGGCAGTGGTGATGACCGGCGCCCAGGTCAAGGAGTACCTGGAGTTCTCGGCCAACTACTTCAAGGCGGTCACCGGGGTCGGTCCGTTCCCCGCCGACTCGGTCACCAATGCGGTCACGCCGTTGGCTCCCAACGGAACTCCCGACTACAACTACGACATCATGGGCGGCTTCAAGGCGCCATTGACGTACACGATTGACCTCGCCAAACCCAGCGGCTCGCGCATCACCGATCTCTCGTACGCCGGTGCGCCCATCGACCCGGCGGCCTCGTTCGTCATCGCCATCAACAACTATCGCGCCTCCGGCGGCGGGAACTTCCCGTCCACCGCCGGCAACCCGGCCATCTACAACGCCCAGATGGAGATCCGGCAGCTGATCATCGACTGGGTCACCACCAACGGGACGATCGATCCGTCGGCATTCCACACGGTCGACTGGTCGCTGACGTACAACGGCCAACCCCTGCAGATCACTCCCTGATTCATCGATGGGATTGCCCGCCTTACCCGTCGGATAGGCGTCGGTGCCGACGCGATCAGCGAAGGGTCCCGAAGAAGGCCCGCAGGTCACCGGCGAGCAACTCCGGCACCTCCATGGCCGGGAAGTGGCCCCCACTGTCGAATTCCGACCAGCGCGCGAGTTTGCCCGCTGGATCGACCAACGACCGGATGGTGGTATCGCCGGCGAACACCGCATACCCGGTCGGCGGCCCCGGCGGCGGCTCGGACTGCGCACCGGCGTCGGGCGAGACATGCGCCGCCATCGCCCGCCAGGCCTGCATTCCCTCGTAAGTCCCGTGGGCCGACGACGCACCCGCCCCGGTGAACCAGAAGATGCTCACGGTCCTGAGCAGCTCGTCGCGGCCGACCGCGTCCTCGGGCAGGGTCGCGGCGGGATCGGTCCACTCATAAAACTTCTCGACGATCCAGGCGAGCTGACCGACCGGCGAGTCGGTCAGGGCATAGGCCAGCGTCTGTGGCTTGGTGGACTGCAGCTGCAAGTAGCCGAGGCCGTTCTCCCGGAACTCGTTGAAACGCAGGGCGCGGTCGCGATCTCGATCCGGCACCTCGTCCGGGTCGACCGGCGGACCGAAGGGCGTGCCGGCAGCGGTCCCGGTGAGGTGGATGCCGAGCACCCGAGCACCGGCGACCATCGCGAGCATCCCGGCGACCCCGGCGCCGACATCGGTGCCCTGCACGGCGAAGCGCTCGTACCCGAGTCTGGTCATCAGCTCCGCCCACTGGTGCGCCACCTGGAACAGGTTGCCGGCGCCCGGCGCGGTCACCGGCGTGGAGAACCCGTAGCCGGGCAATGAAGGAATCACCAGATCGAAGGCGATCGCGTTGTCGTTGGCGTGGGCGCGCGGGTCGGTCAGCGGACCGATCACCTTGGCGAACTCGAACGGCGAACTCGGCCAGCCGTGGATCAGCAGCAGCGGCATCGCACCGGGCTCCGGCGACCGAACGTGGATGAAATGAATGTCCTGGCCGCCGATCTGCGTGACGAACTGCGGGAACTGGTTGAGCAGATTCTCCTGCTCGCGCCAGTCGAACCCGTCCGCCCAATAGCCGGCCAGCTCCTGGAGATAGTCGAGCGGTACGCCGCGCGACCAGCCCGGCTCGGGCGATGGCTCCGGCCAGCGGGTGCGCCGGAGCCGATCGGTAAGGTCATCGAGATCTGTTGCAGGGACGTCGATCCGGAAGGGCCGGATCACCTCGTCGTTGTTCATGGATGTCACGGTAGAAGCAATAGCGGAAGCCCTTGTTCCGCATTCGGAGCACAATCCAGCAGGTGTTGGAAACTTCCGCCCGGTTGCTCCGCCTGCTGTCCCTGCTGCAGTCGACACGTGACCTGACCGGCCCGCAGCTCAGTGAGCGACTCGGGGTGACGACCCGCACCATCCGCACCGACATCGAACGACTGCGCACCCTGGGGTATCCGGTCACCGGCGCACCCGGCCGGACAGGTGGATACCGGTTGGGTGCCGGCGCAGTGCTGCCGCCCCTGCTGCTCGACGACGAGGAAGCGATCGCGGTTGCCGTCGGTCTACGCATCGCCACCGAGGGCGGCGTTGAAGGGATCGCCGAATCGTCACAGCGGGCACTGAGCAAGCTCGAACAGGTGTTGCCCCCGCGCCTGCGGTACCGGGTGCAGGCATTGCAGGATGCCACCGCGACGTTGGAGTCGCCTGGCCCGACGGTGTCGCCGGATGTGGTGATGGCGATCGCCGGAGCGATCAGGGACCACCAGCAGTTGCGCTTCGACTACACGTCCCATGACGGCAGCAGTAGTTCCCGGACCGCAGAGCCGTCTCTGCTGGTGCACACCCGCGGGCGCTGGTACCTGGCCGCTTGGGATGTGGATCGGTTGGCGTGGCGGACCTTTCGGGCGGACCGGATCCTGCCACGTTTTCCGCACGGCCGCCGCTTCACGCCGCGTCCTCCCCCACAGGAAGGTCTGCTCGCGCATGTCGAGCGCAGTGTCGGCTCGTCCGTCTGGCGCTACCGGAGCCGAGTGGTCGTGCATGCCTCGGCCGAGGCGGTCGCCGCGAAACTGCCCAGGTGGGCCGTGATCGAGCCGATGGGTGACGACCGCTGCGTGGCCCACGTCGGCTCGGACAACCCGTCGATGTTGGCCATCTGGTTGGGAGCGCTGGACGCGGACTTCGAGGTCGATCCCGTCGCGAGCCCGGAACTGGCATCGGCGCTGCGCGTCCTCGGCTCCCGTTTCCTCCGGGCTGCCGCCGATTCTCCTGCGGTGCAGGTGAGCGACCGAAAGTAGGCATACTCGCGGGCGTGATTCTGACGCGTGGGTGGTCGGTGTTCCTGGTACTGGCCGGGGTGTTCAACTGGGTTGTCTGGCCGCGGTTCGCCATCGCCATCTGGCAGGACCAGCGAGCGTGGGACGGCACGATCGGCTCATCGGGGCCGACCGCATTCCTGCTGGTGCACGCGGTGCTGATCGCAGCCGCCCTGGCAATCGGCACCACCGTCGGTGTGCTGGGAGCCCGCGGGTTGATCGTCGCACGCCGCACACCGGCGGGGTGACATCGGCGACGGGATGGCACCCGTTGGGGTTTCTGCAGCTTCGCACCACCAGTTGCGACACGCTCGCATCGCAGCCCGGTGGCTGGAATCGAACACCTGTGCGAGTGTTGGTGAATGACGAACAAGACCGTTCCGTGCCGGACCTGCAGCGCGCCGGTGGTGGTGAACGTCAGATCCCGTCCTCGGGACCACTACTGCGGCGACTCCTGCCGGCCCCGCTGTGACTACCCCGGCTGCGGGACCCCGGTGAACGGGTGGGGGACCCGGTGTTGGGTGCACCGCAACTACGACATCACCGGCTGAGCAAGGCGATTCGGATGCGAGCGCCACTGAGGCCAAGCAAGAGTTGAGGCGACTTATCGGACGACTTTCTGCCTGAATCGCTTGATTTCTCGCCTCAACTCGGTCAGCAGTGAAATAGCACAAATACTATTTCTCAATAATTGTGGCGGACCATTTGCGGCAGCAACAGCCGCAAACCGGTTGTCACCCAATCCTGGTAGCTGCGTTGGAACTCGGCAGCAGCGCTGAACCAGTCGTCAATCGCCTGCTGCCGTTCCCTGCTGGCCAGGATCATCCGGTCCCGATCGCTGTGATTCTCGACGTTGGGGCGGGTCGCGGTGGGCATTCGGTCTCTCCTCTTCTCTGTCCGGGGTCAGGTCACTCGTCACCATTTCCGGACTGGGGGTGATGACGCGACCGATGCTCACAAAGTGCAGGCGACCGGACAAGAGGCCAGATGGGCGATAAGAGAAATGGCATTCAGTGGTCATTTTGGCCGTTACCCAAACCAATCGACCAGTTGGACAAATTCTTATGCGGCCGTCAATTTCCTCGCTGCACCGTCGCAGCGGAAGCAGGACCGATAAGCGGCGGCGCCCACGGGTGCGATCCAGACCGACGGACGCCGAACAGCAGGATGGGTGTCATGTCATGGCCACTTTCCGCGGCGGATAGGGCGACGGGCTCACCCGCCCGAGCGCGAGAACTGTGCTCCCCCGACTGGACTCGAACCAGTAACCGTCCGATTAACAGTCGGATGCTCTGCCAATTGAGCTACGGAGGACCGGCGCCACCGGCAGGCGGCAGCGCTCGACAAGGATAGCCCAGATCCGCCGACGTTCCGAACCGGGCAACCCGGTGCATCAAGGTCCCGGGATCGATCCGGACGACTCGGGCAGGACGCTGAGCAGACCGTGCCTGCAGAGGACCGACCGCCTGCCTCCGCCACCGGCGCAACCAGGTCTCGCGGGAATGAGAGACTCATCGCATCACCCGGATGCCCGAGTTCTGCACGTTCGTCGAGCTGGCCCGGCACGCTGGGTCGCCCGCAGCGGCGTGGGGCACCACCGGTGTTCTGGGATCAATGGCGTCGGGCACTACTGAAGGAGGATCCACCGGATGTTTCGCCTCGTGTTGGGCATCGGCATCGGTTACGTGCTCGGGTCGAGAGCCGGCCGCGAGCGGTACGAGCAGATCAAGCGGTGGAGTTCGACTGTCGCCGACCACCCCGCGGTGCAGGGTGCGGCCGGGTTCGTCCAGGCCAAGGTCTCCGGGGTTTTCTCGAAGGACCGGTGATCCCGACTCGCCGGCACGACCTACCCAGACAGCGACGGACCGATCAACCGGAAACCGCGCTACTCCTCGATCTCGCCGCGGCTCTTCTTCGCTCGCTTGACCTCGACCCCGCCCATGAACGCCAGCCCGTTGATCCGGACCACCGGCCCACCGGGTACTCCCTGCACCCGCGCGGTGTCCTCGAAGGCACCCATGAAACCGATGCCGTTGACGATCACGGTCAGGTTGTCGGGAACCACGATGTCGATCCCGCCCATGATCGCGACGGCGGTGATCGTCACCTCGCGTTCGGCCAATCGCGCCTTGGTCAGGTCGAGATCGATGCCGCCCATCAGCGCGAGAGCGGTGAACTGACCGGGCACCACCCAGGCGCCGCCGCGGGTCGCGCCGGACATGATGCCGATCGCGACACTCGAGGTGGGGGTACCGCCGACTCGCTCCATCCCGGCCGACGGGACCGGGGCCGGCAATCCGGCGGCCGGCGATTTGCTCAGCGATGGCGGCACCGGCTGCGTCTTCGGCACCAGGTCGGTGTGACCCGGCAGGTCCCAGGTCACGGGCTCCAGTTCGCTGAGGGTCTTTGCGCCGTAGACGGTGTCCAGGCGTTCCTGGAGTTCGCTCACAGTCAGCCGGCCCTCGGACATGGCAGTCTGCAGCTTCTGTGCGACCGCCTCCCGATCGGCGTTCGAGGCGCGCAACTTCCCGGGATCGAAATCGGGTTCCTGATCCTGCGTCACGTTGCGCATCGTATCCGCTCGGCCGACACCACTTCAGGAAGATGCTTTCGAGAACCCGGTGACGCCCGTCAACTCTGCGGAGCGGCCTCGAGATCGTCGGCGACCTCGGCGACGGCCCGGTCGAAGCCCGGCGCGCCAGGGTCGGTGCCCGGATCGAGCCGGACCTGCCTGAGCAAGCCGTTGCGTCCAGGGACCCGCCGCAGGACGACCCAGCCACCACTGGCGGGGTAGGTCAGATGACGGCTGGCCGCGACCGATCGGCGGACCCTGGTGTGCACCACGTCGGTGAGATTGCTGCGCTCGGTCAGGACGAACTCCCGGGTCGGCTGGTCGCGCAATACCTGGACCCCGTCGTCGAACTCACCGACCACCTCGGTCGGGATGATCGAGAGCACCTGTGCGGTCAGCCGAGCCTTGGCGATCGACTCCCACCCGAGTCGGGCGGCCTGACCGTCCTCGACCACCCACAGGCCGAAGCGGCTGGCCGCCAACAGCTTCCCGCCCGCACAGGGCGCCATGGCCTGGATGTGTTCCTCCGGATCCAGCTGCGCTGCCAGCGCCGACGGGAGCGCCTGTCGCCGCCAGGGCAGACGGAAGCCGATCGGCGACATCACCCGTCCCCCCGTGCCCGGTCCGCCAGCGCCCGCCGGTAGTTGGCCACCGCCGCCAGGTCGGCCTGCAGCCGCAACCTCGCCTCGGTGTCCCCCGAGGCCTCGGCCCGCTGCAGCGCCGACTTCAGGTTGCGTTCGTCCGCCGCGGCCACCCGTAGCGCCATCCCGGCGAGAATGGCGCCGGCGTACTGGGCGTTGACCGCGTCGAGTTTGTTGCGCGGCGGCTCGACGGCCAGCTCGGTGACCAGTGACCGCCACGGCCCGGCGGGCAGATGGTCGGCGACGGTTTCCACCCAGGCCGCCTTCGACCCCTCCGACGGCGGACCGCCGGCCGCCTCGACGGCGCCGTGCACCGCGGCATACGCCCGGTTGGTGAATGCCTCGACCCGCACCTGCTGATAGCCGCCGGCCACCAGATCCGGTTGCTGCAGAACAAGTTTCAACGCTTCGCGCTCGACGAAGGTGGCGCTGTCGGTGGGGTTGGGTCGGTGCATGTCCGCCTGGACGCTCAGCGCACCGTTCGGGACCGGATGGGCGCCTTCGTCCGGTGGCTCGTCCTCGTGGTCCGGAGGCTCCGGCGGCGGTTCCTGGTCACGGTGTGATGGCCGGTCAGCCGGCCGCCGGTCGGACGACCGTTGCTCGGCCGACGGTCGGTCGGGCTGCTGCTGACCATCCGGGCCGACCGGCCGGCGAACCCCGTTCGGCGTGCCGGGGGCCGAGTCGGCGGCTCGCGTCCTGGCCTCGTCCCGAGCGGCGGTCCGCTTGGCCTCCCGGGCGGCAGCGGCGGTGAAGTCCCGCACCCGCTGCTGGATCGGTGCCAACTCTGACCCCAGCCAGCCCGCGAGCTGCCGCACGTACTCGTCGCGCAGGGTGCTCTCCTTGATCCGCGCCACCAGCGGGACTGCCGCGGTGGTGGCGGCCACCCGGCCCTCGGCGGTGTCCAGGTTGTATTCCTTGAGCGTGGTGGTGATGGCGAACGCGAAGAGCGGACTGCGGTTCTCCACCAACGCCTTCACCGCCTCGTCACCCTTGGCCTGCCGCAACTCGCACGGATCCATCCCGGCCGGCGCGACAGCGACGTAGGTGTTGGCGGCGAACCGCTGATCGGAGTCGAAGGCCTTGAGCGCGGCCTTCTGTCCCGCGTTGTCGCCGTCGAAGGTGTAGACGACCTCGCCGCGGATCACCTCGGAATCGAGCAGGTAGCGGCGCAACACGCTGATGTGTTCGTCGCCGAAGGCGGTGCCGCATGACGCGACGGCCGTCGTGACACCGGCCAGGTGCATCGCCATCACGTCGGTGTAGCCCTCGACCACCACGGCACGGCGCTGCCGGGAGATGTCCCGCTTGGCCAGATCCAGCCCGAACAACACCTGGGACTTCTTGTACAGCGGCGTCTCCGACGTGTTGACGTACTTCGCCTCCAGCCGGTCGTCGGCGAACAGCCGGCGCGCGCCGAAGCCGACCACATCGCCCGCCGCGTCCCGGATCGCCCACAGCAACCGGCGGTGGAACTGATCGATCGGCCCACGCTGACCCTGTCTGGCGAGGCCGGCCCGGTACAGCTCGTCGAGCGAGAAGCCCTGCGCCGTCAGGGCCTTGACCAACTTGTCCCAGCCGTCGGGGGCGTAGCCGCAACCGAAATGCGCGGCGGCGGCGAGGTCGAATCCGCGATCGGCGAGGAAGGTCTGCGCCGTCTCCGCCTGGTCGGTGGTCAGTTGCGCCGCATAGAACTCGGCCGCCGCCTTGTTGGCCGCGAGCAGGCGGGGCCGGGTGCCTCGATCGGACCGGGTGGACGTGCCGCCCTCCATCACCGTCAGGGTGATGTTCGCCCGCTCGGCCAGCCGTTGCACCGTCTCCACGAAGGTGAGGTGCTCGATCTCCTGCAGGAACGCGAAGACGTCGCCGCCCTGACCGCAGCCGAAGCAGTGGTAGTAGCCCCGTGCCGGGCTGACCTGGAACGACGGGGTCTTCTCGTCGTGGAACGGGCACAGCCCCTTGAGATTGCCGCCGCCGGCGTTGCGCAGTGCGACGTACTCCCCCACGACCTGCTCGATGCGACTGGCGTCGCGAACCCGTTCCCGGTCCGCCTCTGAAATCCGCCCTGCCACGCTGGCGAGTCTATGTCCGGCCAGCAGACGTCTTGGACGGTTGTCCACCAGGACTGCCTACGACAACTCCGATCCATCCCGATGACGTGGCGTCGCCGTCCTCCGCGTGCCGGCGCCGGTCATCGCGTCCCGACGACTGCCCAGGCCCTGGCCGAGAGTTCGAACGAGCCGGTCGGACTGCCCAGCCGGCTGAAGAACTCGTCGCGCAACGCGTCCTGTCCGGCGTCGTCCAGGGTCGCAACATAGACACCGGTGGGCGCGACGCCGGCCAGGAAGGGATTCCACAGTTCGTCGAAGTGGGTGTACCGCACGGAAGGACGCAACTCGGTGGTGACGACAGACCGCAAATGTTGGTCGGTCCACAGCGCGGAGAGCGACTCCGGATCGCTGTAGCCCATGCGCACACCCTCATCGAGCGCACCGCTGCCGCGGTCGGTGGCGCGGGCGGCATCCCAGAACGTGCGCAGCAGCGTCATCTCTCCTCTGTAGTCCCAGACGCACGCCGCCACCGTGCCACCCGGCCGGACGACCCGGCGCATCTCCCGCACCCCGGCGCCGGCATCGGCCATGAAGTTCACCACCAACTGCGCCAACGCGACGTCGAAAGCCCCATCGGAGAAAGGGATGTCCTCGGCGCCGCCGACTTCGACCGCACTGCCCGGCACACGTGCGCGGGTCGCCTGCACGAACGGTTCGGACGGGTCGATGGCGCACACGTTGCCGTCGCCGACGACGGTTGCGAGTTCGGCCGTCAGCAGGCCGGTGCCGCACCCGACGTCCAGCACCCGCTGACCCGCCTCGACTCCGGCGAAGTGGATCAGCTCGCGGCCGAGTGCCGGGCTGTACCGTCCGACCAGCTGGTCGTAGGCCTTCGGGCCCTTGCGGAACGAAGCCGCGCCGTCGCTGTCCACCGATCACTCCCTACGCCCGGGCCCCGATTCTCGACCGGGTTCGGGTCACGCGCAATCCCCGTGACGGTCAGCTGGTGAGCCGGCGGTGCCGGGCGATCGCCTGGGCGTCAGTCAGCAGGGAGACCTGATCCAGCACCACCCGCAGCCGTTCGGCGTCCCCGCCGGCGTCGTCGTAGCTGCCGGCGAACATCGGGTCGAGGACAGCCGACCCGCGGTCGGCCATCGCCAGGACCAATTCCATCAGCAGCAGTTGTTCCTCGTGCTGGATCGCGATCCGCTGCGGATCAGCCATCACGTAGTGCCGGGCGATGGCCTTGAGCACCGCGACCTCGGCCCGCAGTACTCGCGGCACCTGGAGGTCGGCGGTGTACCGGACCAGCGGACCCGGCCCGCCGGCAGCACGAGTGGCGGCGATGGCGCCGGTGGCCAACCGCCCGGTCAGCTCGCTCGTCAGTCTCTTCGTGGCTGCATCCGCGACCGGTCCCGCCCGGTGACCGATCCCCGCTGCCACCACCGGCACCGCCAGCAGATCCGCCAGCACGGTGCCGAGGTCGGCCACCGATTCCTCCGAGAACGCCTGCGCGGCAACGGCGATCGTCTCACGCTCGGCTGGGTCGGCGAGTCGCGCCAGGTCGACCCGGCCGGCGCTGATGCCGTCTTCCACGTCATGCACGGAGTAGGCGACATCGTCGGCCCAGTCCATCACCTGAGCCTCGATGCTGGTCAGCCGCGGACCATCCGCCGGTCGTCTGATCCACTCGAAGACGGCCGCATCGTCGGGATAGACGCCGAACTTGCCGCCGGTTTTCGGTCGCAGCCATGGGTACTTGATCACCGCGTCCAGCGACGCCCTGGTCAGGTTCAACCCGGCGGGTCGGCCGTCCCCGGTGAGGATCTTGGGCTCCAGCCTGCTCAGCAGCCGCAAATTCTGTGCGTTGGCCTCGAACCCGCCGGCGGCCACCCCGATGTGATCGAGGGCGGATTCACCGTTGTGGCCGAACGGTGGGTGACCGATGTCGTGCGCCAGGCCGGCGAGATCGACCAGGTCGGCGTCGCAGCCGAGCTGTTCGCCGATCTCCCTGGCGATCTGTGCGACTTCCAGCGAGTGGGTCAACCGGGTCCGTGGCACGGCGTCCTCGTCGGGCGCGACCACCTGCGTCTTGCCGGCCAGCCGACGGAACGACCCCGAATGCAGCACCCTGGCCCGGTCGCGGGCGAACGGGCTTCGACCGCCGGCCCCCGCCGACTCCGGCAGCCCAGCGGTCTTGGCCGGTTCGACGACCAGCCGTTCGACGTCCTGCTCCGTGTAGCCCAGCGCTACCGCGGCCGGCGGCACCCTCACATCACGGCCGTTCCGACTCCGGATGACCCACCGGTCAGCCGGTAGTACAGCACTCCGAGCGTTTCGCGCAGGACATACCGCGGCGCGGTGCCGGCGCGCACCGACGGCCCTTCCTGCACCGGCGATACCCGCACGTTCATGCCCAGATCCTGCGCCATCATCCGGGAACGGGCAGCGTGCCAGGGATCGGTCACCAGGACCACACTGTGCCAACCGTTCTCGGCCAGCAACACCTCGGCGGCACGCAGACTCGCCAGCGTGTCGTCGCCGCTGCCGACGGCCGTGAGCGCCGATGGGTCGATACCCAGCTCCGCCAAATAGGCCGCGCCCGCCGCACCTTCCGTGGTGCGATCTCCGGTCTGCCCGCCGCCGATGGTCAGGATGTGTGGTGCGGTGCCTTGCCGGTACAGCTCGGCGGCATGGTCGAGTCGAGCCTGGAACACCGGCGAGGGGTCGCCGTCGTACTGCGCAGCGCCGAGCACCACGATGGCATCCGCGCTGGTCCGCTCGTCCGTCTGCCCCACCTGGACGATCCGCAGCGCGACGCCGCCGACGATCAGCACGGCAACCAGGAGCAGACCGCCGACGTAGCGCCCGATGGTCCGCACCCCCGCGCCCCCGATCGTGTGCCTCCCGGTCGGGATCGACCGGCGCAGCGTCGTCGACGCTGTGTCGCGCCGAAATTCGATCATGCCAGGCCATCGGGTGTCGGACGGTCCACCTCGAACGGTTCCCAGCCGGCTGCCCGAGAGCTGACAGGGCCTTGTCATGGCGGGCTTGTACGGTGCCCAGATGCATCGAACGCCCCCGGCCCGCCGCGCCAGGTCACGCCAGACCCGTCACCGAGCGCTGGCAGTGGTGCTGCTCGCGGCGACGGTCACCAGCGCCTGCTCGTCGATGACGGCGGGCACCGCGACTCCCGGCACGACGATGCACACATCCGCCGGCGCGAAGCCCTCGTCCAGCGCGACGTCCACCACCACCGCCGAACCAGCTCCGGGCATCACCGTTCCATCCACCGCGGCGCAGCCGAACGCGGCATCGGGCGAACCGGACGGGGCGCAGGGAACAATCGGCGACGCGGGGATCGGCGATCCCTACTATCCGCTCTCGGGCAACGGCGGCTACCAGATCGACTCCTATGACATCGATCTGAAGTACGACCCGGACAGCAATGCACTCTCCTCGACAGCGAAGCTGACCGGCACGGTGACCTCGGACGAAGGCCTCACCCAGTTCAACCTCGACCTCCAACCGACCATGACGGTCACCGGGGTGGACGTGAACGGCGCACCGGCGACCTTCGAGCAGCAGGACGCCGAGTTGGTCATCAGCCCAGCCGAACTGGTCGCCGCACAGGGTGCGCTGGTCGTCGAGGTGGCCTACGCCGGCGAGCCGGACCTGATCCAGGGCGGCACCCTCGGCTCGGACAGTGGTTGGTATCGCACTGACAGCGGCGGCGCGATCGTCATCGGCGAGCCGTACAGCGCGTCGTCCTGGTACCCGGTCAACGAACATCCGGCCGACACCGCAACCTTCGCCGTGACAGCCACCGTTCCCCAGGAGTGGCAGGTCATCTCGAACGGGATTCGGCAGACGGACGGATTGCCCGACCCGGGTGCCGGCAACGCCGTTTTCCGCTGGGCCCTGAGCGACCCGGTGGCCAGTTACCTGACAACCCTTTACATCGACAAGTTCGACGTGGTCGAGGGCAAGCTCGCGGACGGAAAGCCGATCGTGTCCGCGATCGCGCCGGACGCCAACGATGACGCACGACAACTGGCCGACAGCACCGGCCAGATCCTCGATGTGCTCTCCGGCTACTTCGGCCCCTACCCCTTCGAGGCGGCCGGCGGGATCTTCACCGGGCTGAACACCGGCTACGCGTTGGAGACCGCGACCCGGCCGGTCTACGGCGGCGGGCCGATCGCCAGCTTCGAGACCGTCGTGCACGAACTCGCCCACCAGTGGTACGGCGATGACGTGACCGTGCAGCGCTGGTCCGACATCTGCCTCAACGAGTGCTTCGCGTCCTACGCTCCGTGGCTCTACGACGCGCAGGTGAACAAGACCGACCTGGACGCGCAGTGGAAACAGCAGATGAACTCGTTGGTCAACCAGCCGAGATTCTGGCGCTCGCCGCTGGTCGACATGGGGGCGGGCGAGGAGTTCACCCGGGTCTACGACCGCGGTCCGCTGGCCCTGCACGCGCTGCGCGCCGAGATCGGCGACGACGCCTTCTTCCGGCTGCTGAAAGAGTGGCCTGCGACCTACGGCGGAAAGAACGCTTCCTTCGACGAGCTCGAGCAGTTCGTGAACACCTTGGCCGGGCGGGATGTCACGCCGTTCATGGATGCCTGGTTCCGCGGCACCACCGTTCCCGACGAGCAGTTCCGCTATCCCGGCAATCTGGGCAACTGATCGGCAGGATCCATCGCCGGCGTGCCGTGAGCGGCGTCGATCAACCACGTTGGCACCCTTGGGTTCTCGCGAAGGGTGCCAACGCGGTTGATCAACACCGGTGACTGTGCGGCATCCGCCCTTCGCCCCAACGTGGGACGTTCGGGAGGCCGGCCGCGTCAGGCGCCGATCAGCCGACCGGCGAGGTAACCCTGCACCTGGTCGAGGGCGACCCGCTCCTGGGTCATCGAGTCCCGGTCGCGAATGGTGACGGCCTGGTCACCGGCGGTCTCGAAGTCGACGGTGAGACAGAACGGGGTGCCGATCTCGTCCTGCCGGCGGTACCGGCGACCGATCTGGCCGGCATCGTCGAACTCGACGTTCCACGACTTGCGGAGACCCGCCGCCAGGTCGCGGGCGATCGGCGACAGGTCCGCGTGCCGGGAGAGCGGCAGCACCGCCGCCTTGACCGGGGCCAGACGCGGATCCAGCCGCAGCACGGTGCGCTTGTCGACGCCGCCCTTGGTGTTGGGCGCCTCGTCCTCGGCGTAGGCCTCCAGCAGGAAGGCGATCATCGCCCGGTTCACCCCGGCCGCCGGCTCGACCACGTACGGCGTCCAGCGCTCGCCGGTCTCCTGGTCGAAGTAGGACAGGTCGACACCGGAGTGCTCGGAGTGCGTCTTCAAGTCGAAATCGGTGCGGTTCGCGATCCCTTCGAGCTCGCCCCATTCGTTGCCGAAGTGGAACCGGTACTCGATGTCGACGGTGCGCTTCGAGTAGTGGGAGAGCTTCTCTTTCGGATGCTCGTACTGCCGCAGGTTGTCCCTGGAGAGGCCGAGGTCGACGTACCACTCGGTACGGGTGTCGATCCAGTACTGGTGCCATTCCTCGTCGCTGCCGGGCTTGACGAAGAACTCCATCTCCATCTGCTCGAACTCGCGCGTGCGGAAGATGAAGTTGCCGGGGGTGATCTCGTTGCGGAACGACTTGCCGATCTGACCGATCCCGAACGGCGGCTTTTTGCGTGACGAGGAGGCCACGTTGTTGTAGTTGATGAAGATGCCCTGCGCTGTTTCCGGTCGCAGGTAGTGCAGGCCGGACTCGTCCTCCACCGGGCCGAGGAACGTCTTCAGCAGGCCGTTGAACTCCTTGGGCTCGGTCCAGGCGCCCCTGGTGCCGCAGTTCGGGCACGGGATGTCGGCGAGGCCGTTCTCCGGCTGCCGCCCCTTCTTCTCCGCGTACTCCTCTTCGAGATGGTCTGCACGGTAACGCTTGTGGCAGGAGGTGCATTCGACGAGCGGGTCGACGAAGGCGGCGACGTGACCCGAGGCCACCCAGACCTGGCGCGGCAGGATGACCGAGGAATCGAGACCGACGATGTCCTCTCGGGAACGCACCATGGCGTTCCACCACTGCCGCTTGATGTTGTCCTTGAGCTCGACACCGAGGGGGCCGTAATCCCAAGCGGACTTGGTCCCGCCGTAGATCTCGCCGCAGGGATACACGAACCCCCGGCGCTTGGCGAGTGAGACGACGGCGTCGAGACGGGTGGCGGCCACGAGAACTCCTGTGCTGCGGGCCCGGACGGACGGTTCGGCATCCGGGCGATGTCCCCGACGGTGGATTCCGCGGGGTCGGTCAACGACCGTCGAGCCTAATGACTCCGCACGGTGCCGATGACCACCGCCGGGACCCCGCCTCCTCGAACCTTCGCCGGACAGCTCACCGCCCGGGGTCGGGCACGGTGATCTCCGGCTCCCAGAACTGGTCGCCATCGGCCGCCGCCAACACCTCGAAGGCCCCGGAGGTACGGACCTCTGCCCGCGACAGCCACGGGATCAACACCTTGCGCACCTCGAACGGCGATTGCGCTCGGCGATACGCGGCGGCGGTGTCGAACTCGGCGACCAGCAGCAATCGGTTGGCGTCGTCGGTGGACCGGCCCCAGCGGAGGTGCCGGGTGTCGGGCTGGGCAGCCAGCAACCTGACCGGCTCGACCGCGTCGGCCAGTGCCTGGTCGGCGGAGTCGGCCGGGTCGACGTCGAAGTGGGCGATCAACAGGAACACAGCCGCCTCCAGTGGTGCCGGTGAGCACCCATCATCCGGAGCTCACGCATCAGGTGATCACGGTCGGCACGGATCCGTACCGGCCGGTGGACATCGGTCATCCGGTGGTGACGGCCAGCGTGGACCCCTGCTGGTGCCGGGAGACCCGCACCTGGCTGGGAATCCGCTGACGCAGCTCGTCGACATGCGACACCACCCCCACCACCCGACCACCCGCGCGCAGTTCGTCCAGGGTGCCCATCACCAGATCGAGGGTGTCGGGATCGAGACTGCCGAACCCTTCGTCCACGAAGAGAGTGTCGAGCACCCGACCGCCCGCTTCCGCAGCCACCACGTCGGCCAGACCCAGTGCGAGCGCCAGCGAGGCCAGGAACGACTCACCACCGGACAGCGTCTTGGCCGGCCTGACCAGCCCCGACCAGCCGTCCAGGATGTCCAGCCCGAGGCCTCCCGCCTTTCCTCTGGCCTCCCGGTCGGTGGAGTGGACGAACGTGTACCGACCGGCCGACATCCGGTCCAGGCGCTGGCCGGCCGCCGTCGCGACTTCCTTCAGCCGGGCGGCCAACACATAGGTGCGCAACGAGATTCCCAACGAGTTCTGCCCGCGACCCTGGAGAACGTCGGCCAGGGCCGCGATCTCGGATTCCCTTGCGCTGATCGGTTCCCGGGTTCGCCAAGCAACCCGCAGGCGGCGGGCAGCCACCGCCACCTGCCTGCAGCGTTCGGCAGCTCCATGAGCCGCGGTGATCGCCTGCTCTGCGGCGGCCGCGGCATCGGACGCCGCAGCCCGGATCGAGGTCAGATCCACCGTCTCGTCCTCGGCCAACCCCTCGAACTGCGGGTCCCGCAGTTGCGCGTCGACCGCCGCAAACTCGTCGTCGGCCGACCGCACCCGCTTGATCAGCGCTTCGACATCAAGGGCGGCAACGGCAATCGCCTCGTCGAGCTGCTGGAAGCCGGCATCGGTGACCGCCGCCGCGACCGCCCGCGCTGCCCGGTCGGCCTGCTCGCCGGCCAGGGCGAGGGCCCCGGCGCAGTCGGCGATCGCATCGAGCGCTGTGGCGCGTTCGAGCAGAAAGCTGCGGCGAGCCGGTACCGACGGGTGACCGGCCCGCGCCCTGGAAAGCCGCACGGCCCGCTTGTCGGTCCGTTGGGTGAGTTCGGAGATCTGTCGGGTGCCGGTCGCGAGGGAGGTGGCCAGATCCTCGCGACGAAGCCCCTGCTCGAACAACGCCTTTCCGGCCGCTTCCCGCAGGCCCAGCAACGCGTCGACGTTGCGGGCCACTGCGGCCAGTCGGTGGTGCCGCTCCGAGGACTCCGTCAGCTCAGCTGTGGCCACCGCGACGGATCGACCACCGGCCGACTCCAGGTTGTTGGCCATCGACTGATCCAGCTCCCAGCGGCGCTGGATGGCGCGATCCCGCTCGGTGGCGGCGGCCCGTTCATCGGCTTGGGCCGACTTGATCGCGGCGGCCGTCGAGGTGGTCGACGTCGGAGCAGCCGGTCGCGGATGCTCTGTGGCGCCGCAGACCGGGCAACTCTGCTCGTCGACGAGTTCCGCGGCCAGTTCGGCGGCCATGCCGGCGATCCGTGCGTCGACCAGCGTCTGCCGCCGGTCGACCGCCGCCTGATGACGATCGGTTGCGCTCACCGCTGCGGCCGTCGCCGCTTCCACCTGCGCCTTCAGGTCTGCTGCCGCCGCGGCCGCCTGCAGCACCGCCTCGGCCGCGGTGAGCCTGTCCCGAGCCGCAGGCAGCTGGTCACGGGCAGCCCGTGCACCCTCGACGCGCGCCTCGAGCTCGGTGATCCGGGCAGGGAGCCCGGCAAGCCGTTGCTCCACGTCCACCGCTGCGACCTCGTCGCGGTGGTGCCGTTGTTTGGCACGGTCGAGTTCGACCAGGTCGCGTTCCTGATCCGCGGCCTCGGCGACGGCGTGTGTCAACTCCTCGGCCATGTCGCGGTCGGCCTTCGCGGCCGCGCGCACGGCAACCACGTCGTCCGCCAGCATGCCCAGTTCGAGCTGATCGGTGCTGCCGGCGGGTGGGGTCGCACGGTCCAGCGCCCGGTCTGCCGCCCTCCGCCGACGCCCGGCATCGACCGACACCTGTCGAGCGGCGTCGTGCTGCGACATCGCCGACATCACCGCCGCGGTATGCCCATGCCGGGCGATCAGTTCCCGGTCACCTTCCACGGCGGCACGTTCCGCCTGCAGCCGGTGCATCCGCTCACGCAGCGCTCGTTGCCGCTCGATCCTTCCGGCGCACTCCAGGGCGACGGACAGGGCCGTCGCCGACTCGTCCCGCAGGAGCCGGGATGCGGCCGCCCGGTCGGCGAGCAGCTCAGCCCGATCGGCCAGCAGGTCCCGCACTCCGGCCAACCAGTTCTCGTCGGCATCCGCGGGCGGCTCCAGCCGGGCGGATTCGCCGAGCCGGGCGAGCATCTGCTGCACCTGCGCCTCGGCAGCCCGCAACTGCCCGCCTGCCTCCCGGCGCGCAGTGGCGAACCAGTCCTCGATCCGGCCGAACCGTCCGGTGTCGAAGAGTCTCTCCAACAGATCGCCGCGCTCGGCGGTGTCGGCGCGCAGGAACCGGGCGAAGTCACCCTGCGGCAGCAGCACCACCTGGAAAAACTGATCGGCGGACATCCCGAGCAGATCGACGACGGCATCACCGACCTCGTCAGCCCTGGTCAACCCCTCGGCGGCCCGCCCGACCGGCGCTTCGCCGACCCACCTCAACGAGACCTTGCCGCGCTGCAACGTCATCCCGTCACCACGGGATTTCGGCCGCTCGTACTCCGGCCGCCTGGTGATCTCCAACCGGTGACCGGCGATGGTGACGAGCAGCCGGACCTGGGTCACGACGTCGGCGGGAGCCCGATCGCAGCGCAGGCGCTTGGCCTCGTTGCGGGGTCCCGGCACCCGTCCGAACAACGCGTAGGCCACGGCGTCGAGCAGGGTGGTCTTGCCGGCGCCGGTGTCGCCCTGCACCAGGAAGAGCCCATCGGCACCGAGCGCATCGAAGTCGACCGTCTCGGCACCGGCGAACGGGCCGAACGCGCTCAACTCCAACTCGTGCAACCTCATCTGGCCCGCTCCAGCTGTCGTTCCGCGGCCAACGCATCGTGCATCAACGTCAGTTCGGAGGGTGACGGCGCGCTGCCGCGGGCTTCGACGACGAAGTCGGAGAGCAGCACCTCATCGGCGCGATGCCCGCCTCCCGACCGACGCGCCCGGCCGACCACACCGATGTCACCGGATGGGACCCATTGCGCGACAAGGGTGTGCGGGAACTTCTCGCGCAGGCGTCGCATGGGTTCCAGCGGGCGGACCGGATCGGTCAATTCGACCGACAGATAGGCCTCGGCGAGTTCGTCGCCGGTACACAGGATTTCGGCGAGGGTGCCGCGCAGGGTGGCCAACCGGCGGATCACCGGCAGCTCGACGCGCTCGACGACCGATCCTCCGTCGACGTCGAGATCAACCAGGTAGAAGCACTTTCGCTGACCGGCCTCGGAGAAGGCATACGGCAGCGGTGATCCGGAATACCGGATCCGGTCGGTCACCAGTTGGGCGGTGTGCAGGTGGCCGAGCGCCACATAGTCGAAGCCGTCGAACACGTCCGCCGTCACCGACTCGACCCCACCGACGGCGATCGAGCGTTCGGAACCGGCCACCGCGGCGCCGGTGACGAAAGCGTGGGCGAGCACCACCGATCTCGTCCCGACCGGCCGCTGCGCCAGGTCGGCGCGCGCGTCGCACAGCGCCCTGGACAACACCTGCTGGTGGCTCGCCGGTGTCGGCAACTCCCAGACCGCCCGCGCCAGATCAGGTTCCAGATATGGCACCGGATAGAACGCGACCGGACCCGCTGGGTCATCGATCATCACCGGTTCGCCCGCGCGGCGGGCAGCGGTGCGCAGGTGCAGGCCGCCGGCCGCGAGAAAGTCGGTGAAGGCACCCAATCTCGGTGCGGAGTCGTGATTGCCGGAGATCGCGACGATGCTGATGCCCGCCTCACGAATCCGTCCGAGCACCCGACTGGCGCATTGCACGGCCTCCGGTGACGGCACCGCACGGTCGTACAGGTCGCCGGAGATCAGCATGACGTCGACGTCCCGCTCGGACGCAAGGTCGGCCAGCGCGCAGAGGACCGTTTCCTGGTCGGCCAGCAGGCTCTGACCGTGGAAGGACCGACCGAGGTGCCAGTCGGAGGTGTGCAGCAGGCGCATGGGGTCACGGTAGGAGCGGGGTCCGACAGTCACCGGGATCAACGCGCGGAATGCCCTCCCGGATCGCACCAGATCGTCGTCGCGCAGGCGTCCGACAGCCATCGGGCCCGGCATCCGACCGTCGTCAGTCAGGCGTCCGACTGCCGCCCAGCCGGAATCGGATCGATGTCCGGCCGAGCTGTCTCAGCCCGCTTCCACCGCCAGGATCCGGTATCCGGCCGCCGTCAGCCCGACAACCAGGATCCGCCGCTGCTCGGCGCGCGCCTGGGTGACACCCACCTCGACGCCGGCCGTGTCGACGATCGACCGGGCCGGCAGGATGTCGACCACCGCGAGTCGTACCGGACCGGCCCGAGCATCGTCGTCGGTGACTCGAGCAGCAGTCGACGGTTCCGCCCCGACGCCAGCCGACCCGTCACTCGTCACGCTGATGATCTCGTGGACGCCGTCGAGCACCCGCCAGCCGCGCTGGGCGAGCTGATCGATGGTCGCCGCATCCGTTGTCGCAGGCGGCGAGGTTCGGTCGTCGTACACCTGATCCAGCAGATCCGGGTCCGCAGCTGCCAGCGCCCGGGCCCTTGCGGCGTCGAGTTCGGCAACGACATCCGGCCAGTTCGGCGCGGCATCCGCTTCGATTCCCGGCTGGTCCCGCCCGGTCCACCACGCGCTGACCTGCACCGCGACCACGGTGATCAGCAACCCGACGAGCAATGCGATGCCGGCCCGCCGTGCCGGGGTGATCCGCTCCGGTTCGGTGACCTGCGGCCGGTCGCCCGGTTCGGGATGGAGCACACGACGACGCAGGACAGCTCGCTGCTCTGCCGCCCTCGCCCGGATGGCGGACCGATCCTGCGCGACCGGAGCCGATGGCCGTCCCGGGTCGGAACCGATGTCGGCGTCGGCGGTGACCACCGAACCGGTCACCGGCAGAGCTTCGACTGCGCCGTCGGCCGCCCTGTCCTGCTGCACACCGCTGAAGCCGCGCCAGCGGTTCGCCGAGGCGGGAACCGGAACCGGTCCGGCGCCGAAATCGATTGGTGCGGGTTCAGCGATGGCGCCGAGCGTCGCGGCGAGTTCGGCCGTGTCGGGTCGCCGATCCGGGTCGGCGTGCAACATCGACCGCACCAGGTCGACGAGCTCGACCGGTCCGGCGTCATCGGCCAGGTCGGGCCAGAGTCCGGCCGCCGACTGGATCAGCACGTCCGTCGGATCATCGGCCGGCCACGCCGAGCGACCTGTCAGGCAGCGCAACGCGATCGATCCCAAGGAGAAGACGTCGGACGGCGGACCCAGCGGCGCGTGGTGCAGGCGTTCGCCGCGCACCACCTCCGGTGCCACGTCCCGGCACTCCACCGGCATGCCGTCATTCAGCTCGGCGATCACCCGACCAACCGATAACGGCCCCAGCAGCGGTCGCCCCTGGGCGTCGAACCACACCGCCTCCGGAGCCACTCCGCAGTGCCGGATCCCGGCAGCGTGTGCAGCGGACAGGGCCGATGCCAACGGCATCAACACGGTCAGGGTCTCCGGCACCGAGAGCCTGCCCCGGCGGATCATCAACTCGGCGAGCCGGCCACCGGCCGGCCAGGGATACACCACGGCGACGCGGTCCCCCTGTTCCGCCACCTCGATCACCGGCAGCAGGTGCTGATGCCGGATCTCCGCCACCGCCTCGACCTCGGCCAGCACTGTGCCCACCTGCTCGACAGGCAGCACCGTCATCGCGACCTCGTCGAGCGATCGCAGTTCCGCGCCACGCCAGAGGACGGCCGGTGCCGCCCGGTGGCCGACCCCGATCTGTTCGACCGCCTGGTAGGCGCCGACGACGAAACCCATGGCCGGGACGGTAGGTGGTCGGCTCTCCTGCCCAGTGGAGTTGTCCACAGGCCCGTCGGAGCGGCGGCGTACGGTCAACCCATGCGCGATCTGAGCGTGCCTCTGGGCTTCGAGCGGTGCGGACTCGTCGACTATCTGGACGCCTGGGAGCGACAGCGGTCGCTGGCCGAGGCCAGGGCATCGGACACCGTCCCGGACACCGTCCTGCTGCTGGAACACCCCGCCGTGTACACCGCCGGCAAGCGGACCCAGCCGGAGGACAGGCCGACGGACGGCACCCCCGTCGTCGAGGTCGACCGGGGTGGCCGCATCACCTGGCACGGACCGGGGCAGCTGGTCGGCTACCCGATCGTCAAGTTGATGGCTCCGGTCGACGTCGTCGGTTACGTCCGGGTCCTGGAGGAGGTGTTGATCGCGGCCTGTGCCGATCTCGGTCTCGCGACCGGCCGGGTGGCCGGCCGTAGTGGGGTCTGGCTCCCTGCCGACGGGACGCGTCCGGACCGCAAGGTGGCCGCGATCGGCGTCCGGATCGCGCGCGGCGTGACCATGCACGGCTTCGCATTGAACTGCGACCCGGATCTCGCCGGCTTCGATCGGATCGTGCCCTGCGGCATCGCCGATGCCGGCGTCACGTCGTTGAGCCTGGAACTCGGCCGACGCGTGACGGTCGCCGATGCCTTGGACATCGTGACGCAGCGGTTGCGTCAGGGACTCGACGGGGAGTTGACGGTTGGTGCGGCAGAGCCCGCCGTTCGGCAGCAGTCACCGGCACCCGGTGTCGACTGGCACCTGCACCCGGTCCTCGCTGGTGGGCAGCCCGGTTGATCACCTGGGCGACCGGCACGGCAGGATGGAAGAATGACCGGGCGGTTCCCTGTGTAGCCCAGCGGTCTCCGGGGAACCGGACATTTACGCCGCTCGCGGTTGCGCGGGTTCGTCATGGAAGACACGAATGATGAGGAGCAGCTGATGAGCACGACGACAGGGCCGAGGGCCACCGCACACGACCTGGCGGTCAAGGCTTCCGACTTCGCCGAGAAGGTGGCGGACAAGGTCGCCGATGCGACGAGCGAGGCTGCCAGCAAGGCGGCGTCCCTGGCCAGCGATGCTGCACACGCAGCGACCCCCTACGTCGAGCGCGCAGGTGAGTCGCTGGAGGAATCGGCCAAGAAGCTCAGCCGGCGTGCCCGTAAGGCCAGTGCCAAGGCACAGACCAAGGCGGTCAAGCGCGCCCGGGTCGCCCAGAAGAAGGCCGGGAAGAAGACCAACTCGCTGGTCGCCACCGCCACGGACAAGGCGCAGGGACTGGCCGGTGTCGCGTCGGACAAGGCTCAGACCGCGCTCGCGCAGGGTGTCGCGGCCGCCGCCGCTTCTGCGGCGGGCGCTGCCGCCAAGGCCAGCAAGTCCGCCGACAAGGCCTCCAAGAAGGCCGAAGCCAAGGCCGGCAAGAAGCGTCATCCGGTCCGCAATGTGCTGATCGTCAGTGCGGTCGCGGCCGGTGGCGCCTACGCCTTCAAGAAGCTGCGGTCGAACGACACCCCGATCCCGAACAATTCCCCGGCCCCGACCTACGCGCCGAAGCCGGCTGCCGCCAAGCCCGCGTCCGAGAAGATCAGCGACGCGCTCGCCGACGCCAAGGACAAGGCATCCGACGCGCTGGACACCGCCAAGGACAAGGCTGCCGAGGTGGCCGACACTGTCAAGGACAAGGCGTCCGAGGCGCTGGACAAGGCCAAGGACGCCGTCGACACCGCGCAGAACAAGGCGGCCGACGCGCTGGACAACGCCAACGACAAGGCCGCCGACGCCGGCGACAAGGTGAAGGATGCCGCCGACAAGGCCAAGGACGCTGCCTCGAGCGCGGCCGATTCCGCGAAGACCAAGGCCGACGCGGCCGGCGACGACCTCGAGGACGCCGCCGACAAGGGTCAGCACGCCTCTGCCGAGGCTGTCGAGGCTGCCAAGAAGAGGCTGGGTGGGGCTTCGTGACCCTGGCTCCGGAGAATCGCAAGCTGCTGCGCTTGGAGGTGCGCAACGCGGCCGTCCCGATCGAGAAGAAGCCCGACTGGATCAAAACCAAGCTGCGCACCGGTCCGGAATTCCAGAACCTGCAGGCGCTGGTCAAGACGGAGGGTTTGCACACCGTCTGCCAGGAGGCAGGTTGCCCCAACATCTACGAATGCTGGGAGGACCGGGAGGCCACCTTCCTCATCGGCGGTGACCAGTGCACCAGGCGCTGCGACTTCTGCCTGATCGACACCGGAAAGCCCGGCGAACTCGACCGGGACGAGCCGCGCCGGGTGGCGGAGTCCATCCAGAAAATGAACTTGCGGTACGCGACCATCACCGGCGTCACCCGGGACGACCTGCCCGACGAGGGAGCCTGGCTGTACGCGGAGACGATCCGCCAGGTGCATGCCCAGGCACCGGAGACCGGGGTGGAGATCCTCACCCCGGATTTCTCCGGCAAGCCCGATCTGCTGGGTCAGGTCTTCGACGCCGAGCCTGAGGTGTTCGCCCACAACCTCGAGACGGTGCCGCGGATCTTCCGGCGCATCCGGCCGGCGTTCACCTACGAGAAGTCGTTGGACGTCCTGTCCCAAGGCAGGGCGGCCGGAATGGTGACCAAGTCGAACCTGATCCTCGGGATGGGTGAGACCCGCGCCGAGATCTCCGAGGCACTGGTCGATCTGCACTCCGCCGGTTGCGATCTGATCACCATCACCCAGTACCTGCGGCCGAGCCCCCGCCACCACCCGGTGGAGAGGTGGGTGAAACCGCAGGAGTTCGTCGAACTCAGCAATGAGGCCAAGCACATCGGTTTCGCCGGCGTCATGTCCGGTCCGCTGGTGCGCTCGTCCTACAAGGCGGGCACGTTGTACAAGCAGGGCGCCGAGGCGCGCGAGACCCGGCGGCAGGGCGCGGCGTCGGCGTAATCGACGGTGAACCCGGGTCCGTTGCGTCCGCCCGCATCGTTCCCGGGCACTATCCTGGACAGCATGGCCAAGAATGCCGCCGGTGCTGGCGCCTCCTCCAAAACTGCTGATAAGGACGCGAAGAAGGCGGCCAAAGCGGCGAAGCGGGTAGCCGCGAAGGAACGCCGCGGTCAGATCTGGCAGGCCTTCCAGACGCAGCGCAAGCAGGACAAGAAGCTGCTCCCGCTGATGATCGGGGCGCTCGTCGGTGTCGCGGCCGTAGTCACGCTGTCCCTGATGTGGTTCCTGCCCTGGTGGATGGTGCTGCCCTTCGGCATCATCCTGGGCGCCATGGCGGCCATGATCATCTTCTCCCGCCGGGTGCAGGCCAACGTCTATCAGCAGGCCGAGGGCACCCCCGGAGCCGCAGCCTGGTCCTTGCAGAACAACCTGCGGGGCAAGTGGCGGATCACTCCCGCGATCGCCGGGACATCGCACATGGACGCGGTGCACCGCGTCATCGGCCGGCCGGGCATCATCCTGGTCGGTGAGGGCGCGCCGCATCGGGTCAAGCCGCTGCTGGCCCAGGAGAAGAAGAAGCTCGCGAGGGTGGTCGGCGACACCCCGATCTACGACATCATCGTGGGCAACGAAGAGGGCGAAACACCGCTGCGCAAGCTGAATCAGAAGTTGATGAAGCTGCCCCGGAACATCTCGCCGGCCGCTGCCATCGAGCTGGACAATCGGCTGACCGCGCTCTCGGCACGTACCGCGCAGGCCGGGCTGCCGAAGGGCCCGATGCCGGCCGGGGTCAAGCAGCGCAACATGCAGCGAGCGATGCGCAGGTCGGGTAAGTAACGGCTCGAGCGAAGCTAGCGCAGCCGCAACACGATCGTCCGGCACAACCTGTCGTGCAGCCCGCGACCGTCGGCGTTGACCAGCAGCGGCGGAATGATCAGGAAGATCAACAGCGTTCGCGGGATCGCCCACAGACCGACGAAATCGCCGCCGCCCATGGGCACCACCCGAATACCGACCGCACCCTGGCCGGGCGTGATGCCGAAAATCCCGACGGTCAGCACGGTCATCCCGGCCCACACCAGCAGACTGGTGTTCTGCGGCGGCTCCGGTGCGGTGATCAACCACGCGACCAGTGCGGACAGCACGATGTCGATCGCGAAGGCGATGATCCGCCGACCCATCGAGGCCACCGAGCCGACACCGCTGTCGGGCAGGCCGAGCGCCTGACCGGGATAAACCTGCTCGGCCGCGCCACCCGTACTCACCATGACTCCAGGGTAGGACGGCGGCGAGTCCGGCCGGCACGATGGCGTCCCTGGATGCCGCTCCGACGAGTCGCGTGCGTGGCCATGCCGCACTGACTCGAGCAGCTTGACTGCCGAAATTCCACAGCCCGAGTCGGCCGTTCCACAGGCCCGATTAACCCGCGCGAAACAATTGCGAGATGCCTGGGCAACACGGTCTGCCTAGCGTTGCCTGGCGAGCGATCAGGCCTCCCGGTTCCCGGCACTGTTCATGACCCTGCCAGGATGCAGTTCGGCGCCACTCCCGGTCGCCCGGTTGGTCCCTGCCACACGGTTGTCCATGACGACAAGGAGCGCGTGCGTGTTCTCTACTCCCGAAGAGCTTGTTGCCTATCTCGGCGAGAACGATGTCGAGGTCTTCGACATCAGGTTCTGCGACCTGCTGGGCATCATGAATCACCTCGCCGTTCCGGCGTCGACCGTGTCGGTCGACTCGCTGGCCGGCGGGATGGCCTTCGATGGTTCCTCCATCAAGGGTTTCCAGTCGATCCACGAGTCGGACATGACGCTGCTCCCCGACGTCACCACCGCCCGCCTCGATCCCTTCCGCCGCCGCAAGACCCTGACCTGCAACTTCTTCGTGCACGATCCGCTGACCCTGCAGCCGTACTCGCGCGACCCGCGCAACGTCGCCCGCAAGGCCGAGGAATACCTGGCCAGCACCGGGATCGCCGACACCTGCTTCTTCGGCGCAGAGGCCGAGTTCTACATCTTCGACAACGTCCAGTTCGGCACCGGCATGACCGGGTCGTTCTACAAGATCGACTCCGAAGAGGGCTGGTGGAACACCAGCCGCGAGGAAGAGGGCGGCAACCTCGGCTACAAGGTCCGGACCAAGGGTGGCTACTTCCCCGTCCCGCCGTACGACCACGCTGCCGACCTGCGTGACGACATGACCGCGAACCTGATCGAGGCCGGTTTCGAGATCGAGCGCGGCCACCACGAGGTCGGCGGCGGCCAGGCCGAGATCAACTACAAGTTCAACACCCTGCTGGCTTCGGCCGACGAGGTGATGCTGTTCAAGTACATCATCAAGAACACCGCGTGGGAGGCCGGTAAGTCGGTCACCTTCATGCCCAAGCCGGTGTTCGGCGACAACGGCTCGGGCATGCACGCGCACCAGTCGCTGTGGTCCGGTGGCAAGCCACTGTTCTACGACGAGGCCGGTTACGGCGGCCTCTCCGACACCGCGCGGTACTACATCGGCGGCCTGCTGCACCATGCGCCGTCGTTGCTGGCCTTCACCAACCCGACGGTGAACTCCTACCACCGACTGGTTCCCGGCTACGAGGCGCCGGTCAACCTGGTCTACTCGGCCCGCAACCGGTCGGCCTGTATCCGGATCCCGCTGACCGGCACCAACGCCAAGGCAAAGCGGATCGAATTCCGCTGTCCCGACCCGTCGGCCAACCCGTACCTGGCGTTCGCCGCGATGATGATGGCCGGTCTCGACGGCATCAAGAATAAGATCGAGCCGCCGGCACCCGTCGACAAGGACCTCTACGAACTGCCGCCGGACGAGGCCGCCAACATTCCGCAGGTGCCGGCGTCGCTGGCCGATGTGGTGAACCGGCTCGAGGCCGACCACGACTACCTGCTCGAGGGTGGCGTCTTCACCAGCGACCTCATCGAGATGTGGATCAAGCTCAAGCGCGAGGAGATCGACGCGATCCGGCTGCGCCCGCACCCCTACGAGTTCGACATGTACTACGACATCTAGGAATTTCGACATCGAGAATTTCGTCATCCGAGAATTTCGTCATCCGAGAATTTCGACATCCGAGAATGACGACATCTGAGTCGTAGCTCCCGAAACGCCGACAGGCCCCCGGCTTCCCGCCGGGGGCCTGTTGCGTCGGTTCCCCCGTTGAACGTTCACGGACCGGAAACACCACGGACACGCCGGGTAGTCCGGCCTCGTTACGTTCGCGAAGTCCGCTCCGTACCCAGCTGCGAAGAAATTGCAGCGCCGTTCAAGGGATGCCTGAAGTGACTGGAAGCAACGTTCGCCTGCAGGCGATCAGAGATGTCGAAGCCTACGTGCCGCCCACCGCCAGCTTTGACGTCGGCGAGGCTCCCGGGGAGATCTTCGGCGCCAACGTGTTCAGCAAGACGGTCATGCAGAAGCGACTGCCCAAGTCGGTCTTCAAGTCCGTGATGGCGACCATCGAGCACGCCGCCCCGCTCGATCAGGCCGTCGCCGATGCGGTCGCCTCCGCCATGAAGGACTGGGCCATGGAGAAGGGCGCGACGCACTACGCGCACGTCTTCTACCCGCTCACCGGTCTCACCGCCGAGAAGCACGACAGCTTCCTCGAGCCCGCCGGCGACGGATCCGCCCTCGCCGAGTTCGCCGGGAAGACCCTGATCCAGGGCGAGCCCGACGCCTCCAGCTTCCCCAGCGGCGGACTGCGCAACACCTTCGAGGCTCGCGGCTACACCGGCTGGGACGTCACCAGCCCGGCGTACGTGCTGGAGAACCCCAACGGCAACACCCTCTGCATCCCAACGGTTTTCGTCTCGATGACCGGTGAGGCACTGGACCACAAGACCCCGCTGCTGCGTTCCCAGCAGGCGATGGCCGACAACGCCGAGCGGGTGCTGAAGCTCTTCGGCCACAACCCGGCTCGGGTGGTCTCGTTCTGCGGCGCCGAGCAGGAGTACTTCCTGGTCGACCGGCACTTCTTCCTGGCCCGGCCCGACCTGCTGAACTCCGGACGCACCCTGTTCGGCACCAAGCCGCCGAAGGGCCAGGAGTTCGACGACCACTACTTCGGCGCCATTCCGGAGCGGGTGCTCGGCTTCATGATGGACACCGAGCGGGAGCTGTTCAAGCTCGGTATCCCGGCCAAGACCCGGCACAACGAGGTCGCCCCCGGCCAGTTCGAGATCGCGCCGATGTTCGAGCGGGCGAACGTCGCTGCCGATCACCAGCAGCTGCTGATGACCACGTTCAAGACCATCGCCAAGAAGCACGGGATGGAGTGCCTGTTCCACGAGAAGCCGTTCGAGGGCGTCAACGGATCCGGCAAGCACGTCAACTTCTCGCTCGGCAACGCCACCGAGGGCAACCTGCTGCTGCCCGGCGACACCCCGCACGAGAATGCCCAGTTCCTGGTGTTCTGCGCGGCCGTGATCAGGGCCGTGCACAAGTACGGCGGACTACTCCGGGCGTCGGTCGCCTCGGCGACCAACGACCACCGTCTCGGCGCGAACGAGGCACCGCCGGCCATCATCTCGATCTTCCTCGGCGATCAGCTGGCCGGCGTCTTCGAGCAGATCGCCAAGGGCGCCGCCACCTCGTCAAAGGGCAAGGGCACCATGATGATCGGCGTCGACACGCTGCCGATCCTGCCCACCGACCCGGGCGACCGGAACCGCACCAGCCCGTTCGCCTTCACCGGCAACCGTTTCGAGTTCCGCGCCCCCGGCTCGATGCAGTCGGTCGGCGGCCCGATGGTCATCATCAACACGATCATGGCCGAGGCGCTGGACTACATCGCCACCGAGCTGGAGACGGCCGTCGGCGACGGCGTCGATTTCGACACCGCCGTGCAGGAGCTGCTGACCGAGATCATCACCAACCACGGCGCTGTCGTGTTCAACGGCGACGGCTACTCCGACAACTGGCAGATCGAGGCCGCCGAGCGCGGGCTGCCGAACCTGAAGACCACCCTGGATGCGTTGCCGGAACTGATCTCGTACGACGCCATGGAGCTCTTCGAGAAGTACAAGGTCTTCAACCACCGCGAGATGCACAGCCGCTACGAGATCGGGCTCGAGCAGTACGTGTTGACCGTCGGTGTCGAGGCCAACATCACGCTGGAGATCGGTAGCACCAAGGTGCTGCCTGCGGCGGTTCGGTACCAGACCGAGCTCGCACTCAATCTGCAGGCGCTGCTGGCTGCCGGTGTCGAGGCGGACCGCACATCGTTGGATTCGGTCTCGATTCCGCTGGCCGATCTGCGGGTCGCGTTGAGCGCCCTGAGCGCAGCGATCAAGGCCGACCACGGCAGTACGCCGTTGGAGGAGGCCACCTACGCCAAGGACGAGCTGCTGCCGGCCATGGCCGCGGTCCGCTCCGCGGCCGACCTGCTCGAGGGAGTCGTGGCCGACGACCTCTGGCCGCTGCCGACCTACCAGGAGATGCTCTACATCCTGTAACCGCAGCCGCACTCTCGCGACAGCATTGCGCAGCCTCCCGGCGCACCAGCCGGGGGGCTGCTGCGTTGCCGGGGCGGTACCGTGCCAACGTTCGTGCCGAGAAACAGCCAGTGCCGAGAAACAGCAAGTGCCGAGAAAGTAGGCCCATCGATGCCCGTGTTCGCCGTGCACTACCGGTATGTCGACCAGCCGGCGGTGGTCACCGAACACCGCCCCGCGCATCGCGACTTCCTGCGCGGCCTGCTGGATCGGGGCATCGTGTTGGCCGCCGGGGCGTACACCGACGGTCCGGCAGCCGCCCTGCTGGTCTTTCGGGCCGACAGCGCGGCCGACGTCGAAAACCTGCTGCAGGAGGATCCGTTCCAGCAACTCGGCCTCGTCGAGAGTCACGAGATCCGTGGCTGGGGGCAGGCGATGGGTCCCTGGGCCGGTTGACGTGCATGGCAGCGTTCGACTGGATGGGTGATGATGGCGGCTGAAGAATCGGCCGTTCAACACCCCCCGCCCGGGAAAATCCGGCGGGAAATGGCCGGTCAGGTATCACCCAGCCACATGCCGACTCTGAGGTTGTAATCTGGTTTCGCCTCACCCTGGCGGTGGCATCCTGTCGATCGGACCTGACATGGCCGTTCAAAGCACGTTCCGGCTGCGCCCAGCCGTGCGTGGCTGGTGGCTGCCATGACTGCACCCACTCCCCCCGTGATGGTCGATCCCACACGAAACCCCTTGGCGCCCACAGCAACTGGCGCGCCGGCCCCGGCAGCCAACGGAGCGGCCAGCCCGACGGCGACCGCCGCCGCGGCGACGGCCACCAACGGCGCCGGCACCAACGGAGCGGCCAGCCCGACGACCAGTGCCGCAGCGGCGACCGCCACCAATGGCTACACCGGGATCGACAACGGTGCACCGCTGACCGCTGTGGACACCGACCACGACGGGCTGACCGACGATTTCGAGAAGTTGGCGGGCACCAATCCGCTCGCCCCCGACACCGACGCCGACGGGCTGACCGATGCCTTCGAGGCGCTGCGCAGTCACACCGACCCGCTCGCCGCCGACACCGACCACGACGGCATCGCTGATGCGGCCGAGGTGGCCGCGGGTTCGGACGCCGGAACCATTCCCGGCATCGCCGGGGTCTCGGGCTTGGGCGACCACGCCCAGAATGTCCGCGCCGGCGTGCTGGACAGCGACCTGGACGGTTTGACCGATCCGTACGAGATCGGCATCGGCAGCAATCCCACGGTGGCCGACACCGACCTCGACGGCCTGGACGACAACTTCGAAGTGACCATCGGCACCAATCCGACGATGTTGGATTCCGACCTCGACGGCCTGACCGACGGCATGGAGATCACCTACGGGACGAACCCGCTCGACATGAACGCCGGCACCGGACCCGCGCCGGTGCCGGTCGTGCCGGTGCAGCCTGCGGTGGCACCGGTGGTCGCCGCTGCCGCACCGGCAGCAGCCGCGGCGCCCGCCCCGGCTCCCGCATCGGCCACGGGGTCGGTGGCGAACCATCCCGGCGGCACCGGTTCGGTGCAGCACATGCTCGACCAGGCGCTGGCACAGGTCGGTGACCAGTACATCTTCGGTGCCGAGGTCGACGTCAACGATCCCAACCCGCAAACCTGGGACTGCGCCGAACTCACCAAGTGGGCGGCCCACCAGGCCGGCGCGGACATCCCGGGCAGCTCGTTCGAGCAGTACCTCGACCTCAAGGCTCAGGGCCTGCTGATCCCGATCGAGGAGGCCGAACACACCCCGGGTGCACTGGTCTTCCACTTCTCCAGCGAACCGACGGAGGGCGGCGGACGGCCGTCGGAGGCACACGTTGCGCTCAGCCTCGGCGACGGCCGCACGGTCGAGGCGCAGAGCGAAGAGGTCGGCGTCATCACCGACGACAACATCGGCGGCCGATTCGAATATGCCGCCCTACTGCCCGGTGTCGACTACAGCGGGGCGGGAGCGACCGCGGCTGCGGTCATGCCGGACGCGCCCGTCGCGATGGGCGGCGGCGACGTCCCCGACGCAACCGGGTTGACCCAGGACATGGTCATCTACGGCATCAAGATGCAGGAGTCGCACGGCGACTATCACGCCGACAACCCGACCAGCACGGCATCAGGCGCCTACCAGTACATCGACGGCACCTGGGACGGCTACGGCGGGTACAGCCACGCCGGCGACGCACCGCCCGAAGTGCAGGACGCCAAGATGCGGGAGGACACCCAGGCCGCCTACGACCGGCTCGGCGACTGGGAACGGGTCATCGCCTCGCACTTCTCCGGCGAGAACTTCCAGGAGGGCCCGAAGGAGAACTGGGACCGGGTGCCCGGCTACGCCTCGAACCAGAACCCGTCGGTGTGGGAGTACGTGCACGGGGTGGAGAAGTACATCACCGACGCCGACCCCTCGGAGTTCGGCGGTGCCGCGCCCACCATCCCGACCGCGGCACCGATGGCGGCCGCTGCCGTCGCCGCCCCGGCCGACCCGAATCAGGCGCTGCAGGAATTCCTGAACGCCGCCTCCGCGCAGCAGGGTGACAAGTACGAATTCGGCGTCGAGAACAAGCTCGAGGATGCGAACCCCACGTCCTGGGACCGCTCGGAACTGACCCAATGGGCGGCTCATCAGGCGGGGATCGAGATCCCGGACGGGTCGTCCGCCCAGTACCTGGATCTGAAGGCGAAGGGCCTGCTGATCCCGGTCGAGCAGGCGGCCAACACCCCCGGTGCGCTGCTGTTCACCTTCTCCAGCGAGCCGACCGCGAACGGCGAGCGTCCGGACGTCGCACATGTGGCGATCAGCCAGGGCAACGGCACCACCATCGAGGCCGATGATGCCCAGGGTGTCACCAGCATGCCGGTCGGCAGCCGGTTCCAGTACGCCGCCGTGTTGCCCGGACTCCAGGGCGCCACCCTGCCGGCGCCTGCAACGGCCGCGGCCCCCGTGCCCGCTCCGGCCGTTCCGGTGGCCGCACCGGCGACCACCCCCGTGGATCCGACGGCCGCGATGCCCGGGTTCCAGATCGACCCCGGCATCGACATCAGCGACCCCAATGCCGACTCCGACTTCGATGGCCTGACCAACCAGTTCGAATCGATGATGAAGAGCAACCCCACCGTCGCCGACACCGACATGGACGGCCTCACCGACGGTTTCGAAGCCAGCATCGGCAGCGACGCGACCAAGATGGACACCGACCTCGACGGGTTCACCGACGGCATGGAGGTGCATTTCGGCACCAACCCGCTCGTCGCCGATCCGATGGGCTCGCCGATGGGACCGTCGACCGGTTCGCCGATGGGGCCGTCCATGGGCTCGCCGCTGGGTGACACCCTGCCGGCCACCGCCGATCCGAGCGCCCTGCCGGACGATGACCACGCACTGGGCGCCGACGTCGGCGCCGATGTGCACTAGTCGGGCCGCCAGGTGAGCACACCAGTCATCCTGACCGAGAAGCTGCGGCGACCGGAGCCGGCCGGCCTGGCCCGCAAACGGCTGGAAGTTCCACTGCTGGACAGCTCCACCAGCCGGCTCGACCTGGTGGTCGCACCGCCGGGATCGGGAAAGACCACTTTGCTGGCGAGAGTCGCTGCGGCATCGACGGTTCCGGTTGCCTGGTACCGGGTGACCGGGGACGACACCTCTGCGACCACGCTGGTCGCCCATCTCGGTCGGGCCCTGCGGGACTGCCTGGGGATCGACGAACCCGAACCGACGATGAGTGCCCTGCTCGAGTCGTTGGAAGGCTGGGCCGGTTACGGCGCGATCCTGATCCTGGACGACCTGCACGAGATCGCCGGATCGGCCGCGGAACACGTCCTGGAGCAGTTCGTCGAGCTGCGGCCGCACGCCCTGCGGGTGCTGATCGGCTCGCGCCGGCAACCGGAGATGAACATCCCCCGGCTGCGGGTCTCCGGGCAGCTGCAGGAGATCACCAATGACGACCTGCGGTTCCGCTCCTGGGAGGTGGAGGAACTCTTCATCTCGGTGTTCCGGGAGCCGCTGTCCCCCGAATCTGCCGCGGCACTCACCAGGCGCACCGGCGGTTGGGCCGCCGGCCTGCAGTTGTTCCACCTCGCCACCTCCGGCCGCAGTGCGATGGACCGCCAACGTGCGGTCGAGGACCTGGGCGGTCGATCGAAGCTGGTCCGGTCCTACCTCGCCCGGAACGTGCTGGCCGAGTTGCCCGAGGACCGCCGGCAGTTCCTGCTGCGCACCTGCACTCTCGGCTCGCTGACCGGGGCCCTGTGCGATTCACTGCTCGAGACGACAGGCAGCCGAAAGGTTCTCGACGAACTCGAGCAGCAGCAGCTGTTCACCTCCTCGGAGGACGACGGCGAGACCTTCCGCTATCACGAAGTGCTGCGGACCCACCTGGAGTGGGCGCTGGTCGAGGAGTACGGGCCGGCCGGCGCCCGTACCTGGTATTCCCGTAGTGCTGCCCTGCTGGAATCCATCGGCGACCAACGTTCCGCGGTGCGGGCCTACGCCCGGGCCGAGGACTGGGGCGCCGTTGCGCGGTTGATCCAGACCCGGGGGTCGGGTCCGGACGACGCCGCCGCGGCCACCGATCTGCTGCTACCGGCCTCGGTGGTCGAGCACGACCCGTGGTTGTCGTTGGCCGAGGCCCGCCGCCGGGTGCGTGAGGGCGCGCTCGGCGCAGCGGTCGAGGCCTTCCGGCGGGCGGAGAGCCTGCTGGACGAACCCGAGTTCCGCGAGAGTTGCCGCCGGGAGCGGTCGGTGGTCGCCATGTGGAGCACCGGGCGTCCGTTGGGTCGGGCCTTCGATCCCCGCACCGAAACCCGGCACTGGTCCACCACCGTGCGGGTCGCGACCCATCGGGTTGCACCGAACCCGCCGCCTTCGACGTCGGCATCGAACGGGTGGCTGTTTCCCGCGAGCGATTCGGCAGTGCGCCCTACCGGCCTCTCGGGTGACGCCGGTGACCGCCTGGGCAACGGCGTAGCCGCCCTGCTGGCCGGCGACTTCCGTTGGGCGAAAAGGGCTCTCGATTCCGTCGAGGACGACCGCGGAGCGGACTCGACGCTGCGGCTGCTCGCTCAGCTCGCGTCGACCGTCATCGACCTGGTCACCGTCGGATGCGACGATCCGTCGGCCAGGCTCGGCCAGATCGCGCTGGACGCCGAGCTGGCCGGCCTGCCCTGGGTGGCCAGGTTGGCCCGCGGCCTGGGCGAGGCGGTGCTGGTCGCGCTGGGCTCGCCGGCCTGGCGGGTCACGGCGTGCGTGGACCTGCTCGGCGAGTGTGAACGGGCCGGCGACGACTGGGGCGCCGCATTGCTGCGGCTGGCCGCCGCGATCGCCACCCAGATCGCCGATCCGACCACCGATCCGATCGACTTCGCCGACGCAGCAACCCGTTTCCGTCGGCTGGATGCGCCGGTCCTGGCGCTGTGGGCGGAATCCCTGCAGGCCTGCGTCCTGGCCAGGGCCGGCGCACCGGGGGCCGGCGAGTTCGCCCGCCGGGTGGCCGCCGCGGCCAGGGGGGCGGCGCTCGGGGGCGCCCAGGCCCTCGCCCTGACGGCTCTGGCGGTCTCGGGCAGCCAGAGCGCGGTCGCGGTCGGAACCGACGCCGACAGCGGCCGGTATGGCAGCGCGTCGGCTCTGCACGGTGCGATCCGGCTACTGACCGGTGACGGCACGACAGTTGCTGCACAGCAAGCGATCCCGGTCGCTGCCCGGCAACCGGCAGCCGCAGCGAGCGGCTCGACCACCCTGGCGCTGACCGACGTGATCAGCGCTACGGCCGCCCAGCCCGGCGCCGTCGTCGGCGGTCCCTCGGCCAGGGTCGGGTTGTGGATCAAGTGTTTCGGTGGCTTCGGCCTGGAGATCGACGGCCGGCCGATTGACCTGACTCCGCTGCGCCCCCGGGCCAGGGCCCTGCTCCGACTGCTGGCACTCTCGCCCGATCGTGACGTGCACCGTGAGCACCTGGTGGATGCGCTCTGGCCGGGGGCCGACCTGACCATCGGCACCCGCCGGCTGCAGGTTGCAGTCTCCAGCGTCCGGCAGCTGTTGGAGCACGCAGGACTGTCCGGGGCCGACGTGCTCGTCCGCCGTGGGGATGCTTATCGACTGGCCGTTCCGGCCGGCGGCGGCACCGACGTCCGGCGATTCGAACGCGGTCTGCGCGAGGCCACCGAAGCCGCCGGGCGGGGCGACATCCTGGCGAGTATGACCGCACGACAGGCGGCGCTCTCCCTGTACCGGGGCGACATCCTCCCCGAGGACGGACCGGCCGATCACGTGGTGGCGGAACGGGATCGCCTCCGGCTGGCGGCAGCCGCAGCAGCGGCCGCGTTGGCCCAGGACAGCAGGGCCCAGGGGCACCCGCGGCAGGCGTTGGCCGCCGCCCGGCTGTCCGTCCAACTGGACCGCTACCAGGACCTGGCGTGGCAACTGCTGGTCGAGCTGCACCAGGCGTCAGGGGACAGCAGCGCCGCGGCGCGCGCCCGCCGCGAGCATGCCCAGGCGCAGGCCGAGTTGGAGGACGTCCCGACGTCATGAGTTCGTCCCCGGGTCACCCGCGACTGGAGTTGTGCTGGCGGCTCCCCTGGCTCCGGCAGACCGCCGCGACGACTAGTCCTGCCCGGCCGATCGGTTGGCCGCCGCCCGGCTGCGGGCAACCCTTGCCTCCCAGTTGATCTGCATCGTCCCGCTGGCGCTGACCGTCGTACCCGACGACTGGGTCGCCGCCGCGGCGTCACCGCACAGCACGTCGACGGCGGTGTTCAGCGGCCAGCGGTTGGTCAAATCGTGCCCCTTCACCTTGGTGAAGGTGAGCGGCATCCGCCTGGCATCGATGAGTCGGTGCAACTGCTGGATGATCTCCAGGTTGGAAACGATCTTCTTCTGGCTGTTGACGTAGTTGTTGCGTTGCCAGCCCTTCTTCCAGGTGGTGGAGCAGCCGATCGCGTAGGACGAGTCGCATTGGATCTCCAGCGGGACGTCCGGATGGTCGGTGAGCGCCAGCACGACTGCCATCAGTTCGCCGATCTGATTGGTCCCCTCGGGTCGTCCACCCGAGGCCCAGGCACCGTCCGCGCGCACCCAGGCCCAGCCGGTCGGCCCGCCGGGGTTGCGCAGGCAGGAGCCGTCGGTGGCCACCAGGACCGGATCCGGAACGGCCGACCGCTCCGTCGCGATCGGCTCGGCCGCGGGGACCTCGATGCTCGACCGACCGGCCGCCACGGTGCCGCTCTTCTCGCCCGCGACCTCGAAGAGGCCGTCCGACCAGTCCAGCGCCAGTTGTTCGGAAGGTTCTGCCATGACCGACAGCCTGCCGCATCGATCAGGAAGCCTGGAACACCTCGACCCGGTGTGGCACATGTGCGGGCTTGGACATCGCAACCAGGGCGTCCAACCGGCGGACGTCGAAGCCCTCGGGATCAGTGACGCCCAGTCGGACCACCAATTCGGCCGCTGCGGAGCCCGGCAACGGTGCACCGGGCTCGATCGAGGTCGCCGCGCCACCGGATTCGATGACCTCGGTGGTGCCGTCGAACAACGCCGTCACCGCGGCGCGGACTCCGCGAACCGTCCCGCGCCAGTGCAGGATGTCGACACCCTCCTGGACCAGCTCGCGCTGCCGCTCCGCCGTCTGGTGGCCGTCCAGCACGATGCCCATCCAGCCGGCCAGCCAGGCCAGCATGTCGCCCGGCGCCGTGGACGGGTCCAGATAGGCGGGCAGCGAATCCAGGGTCGCGATGATCGGCGCGAGCACTTCGTCCAGGCCGGCGCACAGGTTCTGCGCGAAGTAGTCGTCCCGGTACAGCGACGGCAGGATCTCGCCGATCGGGTAGGGACTTGCCAGCCCCGGCACCAGACCCCTCATCGCGGCACCTCGCTCGTTCCCGGTGAGCTGCCGCGACCTCGACCACGGATCTCGGTCATTGCCGGACCCGCACCTGGTGCTCGTAGGAGTACACCAGCGCGGTCGGCGCCAGCGGCAGCCGCTGCACGGCCGAACCACGACGACCGGTGGCCGGGTCGGCGGGGAACAGCTGGACGCTGATCTCCTCGGCCATGTCCACCCCGGGAATCCGGGCAAGAGCGGCATTGACCTCGTGCGCCTGCACGGACCGGCCGAGCGGCCATCCGTTTCCCTCAGGACCACCCTCGAGCGGATCGAAGAGCCGGTACACCGCCGACAACACCTGCTTACGCACGTCCTCCGCGCGGTAACGGGCCCTGGCCCGCACGCTGATCACCGCGGTGATCCACTGGTACTCCGGCGGTTCGATGACCATCCTGGTGCCGACAAGTCGTCGCTCGTCGAGGTAGGCGCTGATCCGGTCCAACGATTCGGCCAGCGGGATCAGATCCTCCCGCCGGATCTTGCCGACCTCGTCGGCCGCGACGAACGGCACGACGAGCACCCGCACACCGCCTTCATCGGTGCCGACACAGTGCACCCTGGCGATCTCCGGGGCGACCTGCTTGGTCAGCTCGACGAAATCCTCTGCGGTGACGGCGCGGCCACGCGAGCGCAGCACCAGCGGCCCGCGCAGTTTGGCGTCCTCGATGTCCTCGGCCCGCGCACCACCGACCGCCGGCGAGCGATTCTCCACCCGGGCGACGTAGGGCACGCTGGTCTTGAGCACCCGGACCTGCCCGGTGGCCACGTTTCCCCGCACGCCGCCGCCGGTGCGGTAGACCGCCAACCGCAGGTTGGCCCCCTTGGGCGGGATGGCGCCGTACTGCCGCAGGGTGCCGTCGCCCTGCCGCACCGCCGGTCCGAACTGCACCTCGCCGGCGAACGAGTCGATGTGGAAACAGGTCTCGTCCTCGGTGGTTTCCGCGAAATGCTCGACGGCGGCCCAGTCGGTGGAGCCGGTCTCGTCGATCACCTGCAGCACACCCGGCTCCTCCCAGGGCACCACCGGCCTGCGCTGCAGCGGGAACCGCTGCGCCGGTGTGCCGTCCGAAACCCCGATGTCCTCGTTCCGGATCACCTGGGCGTGCACCATCCGGGCGGTGCCACCGATGGTGAACGCCGACAGGCCGAGGATCTTCGGCGACTCCCGGTAGGTCGGCTGGCCCTCCTCCGGCGGCAGCAACCGACACCGCAGCCAGCCGGCGCGATTCCTCGCCAGGATGGAGGTCTCGTGGTTCTCCGGGAAGTGCAGCACCACGTCCCCGGCCTTGTTCATCCCGCCGGTGTCGTCCCGGTCCAGGTCGCAGGCGGTCCAGCCGGCGCCGGTCCAGGCCTCCCAGATCAGCGGCGGCCAGTCGGGTCGGACGCCGACACCACTGACCCGGCAGTTCATCCGGATCACCACTGCACAGGACGGAACGGCATTCGACAGGCCGATCAGCAGCGCATCGCCCGGCTGTGGCGAGTGCTGGAAACACTCGAATTCACGTCCGGAACGGAGCGCGGTGCTGTGGTCGACCGCCTCCCCGTTGGCGGCCATCGCACCGGCCCGCTCGAAGGAGCACGGCACGATGTCCAGGTCCTTGACGGTGGAGAAGACCACCGGATCGGCGACATCCGTTCGCGGCGTTGCCACTTCGGTCTCCCGGCGGACGACGACGGTCTGCGGCTGCGGCGCGGACAACCAGAACGTGACCTTGCCCCTGGACGCTGCCGGCGGGCGGAGCTCGACACCGATCAGTTCGAGGAACTTGATGTAGTTGCGATCCGGCACCCGGTTCAGCCGGTAGATCAGCTGGTCGACCATCTGCGCGAACGCCTCGATCAGGGTGACCCCGGGGTCGGACACGTTGTGGTCGGTCCACTCCGGGCAGCGTTGCTGCACCAGTCTTTTCGCGTCGTCGACCAGGTCCTGGAAATGCCGGTCATCGAGGTTGGGGGCGGGTAGCACCATGATCATCCACTCCGTTCGGCGACAGCGAGTTCGTGTGGAATCGTCGGCCCGGCGGTGATGGCCGCCGTGTCCGGTTCCTCCGGAATGGTGTAGAAGGGGAACACCAGGTTGCGGGTGTCGTTGTAGCCCCTGATCGAGTAATGGATGTCGATGTAGAGGGTGCCGACGTCCGCGTGGTCGAAGCTGACCAGCACCTCGAGCACGTCGATCCGCGGTTCCCACTGCTCCAGGGCCGATCGGACGTCGTTGGAGATGGCGCCGGCGGTGGCCGCATTGATCGGTGCGAACACGTGATCGTGCACCCGGCAGCCGAATTCGGGCCGCATCGGTCGCTCCCCCGGCGCCGTCGCGAGGATCAACCTGATGGCCTCCTCGATCTCCCGTTCCCGGACCACCAGTGCGATGCCGCCGGTCGCGTCGGTGGCCAGCGGGAACGCCCACCCGGCACCGACGAAATCCACTCCACCCATCTCAGCCTCCGATGATCACTGTGGGGGCGCCGATCACGATCGGTGCACCGCAGGCGGACATGTCGCCCATCCGGGCCGCCGGCAATCCGCCGATCAGCACCGTCGTCGAGCCCGGCGGCGCAATCACCGACGGTGGGTGCACGGCCGGTGGCGGGAACGAGCAGATGTGCGGCGTCGACACCGTGGCCGCCGGCATCCCGGCGATCAGAACGGTCGGCACGCCGGGAGGCCCGATCACCCCTGGGTGACCGGTGGCATCACCGACCCGAGCTGCTGGTGGCATTTCGCGCCTACTTCCTTGGTTCTCGAACGTTTCCGGCCATCGGGCCGTTAATTGATCTTGACGAGACTGCCCTGCAGGGTGAGCACTCCGCTGGCCTTGACCTCGGCGGAGGCACTGCCCTCCACCTTGGCCGTCGTTCCCTTGAGCCCGACCTCGCCGGTGCTGGAGAGCTTGACCGCGCCGTTTCCGCCGTCGATCTTGACCCCGCTGGTGGCGGTGATGGTGACCTCGCTGCCCTTGAGCTCGAGCTTGGAGCTGGCCGCGTCGATCATCACCCCGCCCTTGCCCTCGATCAACACCTTGCCGTCGCTGTGCACGGTGATCTTGGTGTCGACCGAGTCCATCTTGAGCTGCAGCTTGTCTCCGGTCGTCGAGAGGGTGATGCCCTCGGTCCGGCCGTCCTCGTCGATCAGGTCGATCCGGTGGCCGCGGCGGGAGACGAACGAGCGTCGATTGATCGCACCCGAGCTTGCGTCGATCAGCGTCGGGCCGGTGGTGGGCGGAGTGTCGATCCCGTTGTAGAGGCCGCCCAGGACATACGGGCGGCGGATGTCGCCCTGCTCGAACAACACCAGCACCTCGTCCCCGACCTCGGGCAGGAACATGGCGCCGCGGTCCTTCCCGGCGCCCGGCTGCACGGTCCTTGCCCAGTCGCTGACATAGGTGTCGGACAACCACGGGAAGGTCAGTTTCACCCTCGCCTGCTTTTCCGGGTCGTTGGCATCGCTGACCTGGGCGATCACCGGGCCCTGCCCGGAACGCGAACCACCGCCGCCACCGCCGGATGCCAGTCCGTACAGGCTCCGCTCCTGCCGCCCGGTCACCGAGAACGATGTGGTGTAACCGGTGTTCGGGTCGTAGCGATGGTGCGAGGTGGTGATGGTGTACTTGCCGTCGAACGGCGCGCCGACATTGTCGACGGAGATGGCGGTTCCCGCATGCAGTTTCGGATTTCCCCTGGCCACGCCCTCGAACTCGGCGAAGGCACCGGCGATCTGCTCGGCGATCGCGGCCGCCGCACCGTCGACCTCGGCCTGGGTGCGGTAGGCGACGTCACTGGCCACGTACACCGGATCGCCGAACTTCTTGGCGATGTCCACCGGGTTGACGGTCGCCAGCACGGCGCTGGTCGTCGCCGCCGGCGCGGTTGCCACGAAGGCTTTCTTCTGCGCCAGATCCCAACCCCGGGCCTGCACCTCCTTGACCTGCTCGGCCGCGGTGATCAGCGACCGGAAGCGCAGCAGGTCGGTGCCGAGCCGCAGCACCAGTGGATTCTCCGCGGCGGTCTTCCCGCCCTCCGGTGCGGTGTCGGCCTTCTGGGGTTTGCGGAAGTCGAATTTGCCGTCCTTGACGGCGATCTCGTAGCCGATCTCGTTGGCCAGCGAGTTCAGGAATTCCCAGTCGGTGACGCCACCCTGCGACAGATGATCGAAGACGGTGCTGGTGGACTCGACCTTGCCCACCGTCAGGCCCGCCCGCTGCGCAACCTTGGTGGCCACGTCGGAAGCCGTGCTCTGGGTGTAGCTTTCGGTCTTGCGTCCGCGGAACAGCCGGTGCGCCTCGTCATATCCGCGGATGACGGTGTAGGTGCCGGTGCTGTCGAACTCCGCCTCCAACGCAGTGACTTCACCCTGGATCAGCAGTTCCGGGCTGTTGCTGCCGTCCGTGGCCACCGAGACCTTGACCTTGGAGCCGATCTTCGCTCCGGACTTGGCGATCACGATCCGTCCCTGGTCGCGAAACCGCAGCACGAACGTGTCCGGCAGCCGCAGACTGTCGTCGACGTAGGCGGCGATCAGCAACGCCTTCGCATCGGCGGGCAGCGGAGAACCCTCGATCTCGATGACGAACCCGGAGCTGGTGGGGGCCACGGTCAGTTCACCAGCTCGGCGAGCTCGGCCGCGCTGGGCAGCATCAGCACGCTGCCCAGCGGCACCCGGGCTGGGTCGTCGATCCGGTTGAAGTAGGCCAACTGTCGCCATAGCTTCGGATCGCCGTACTCGCCATAGGCGATCGATGCCAGGGTGTCGCCCACCACGACCCGGTGGATGCTGCGCACGGCCAACGATCCGGACGTCGGATTCTGCTTGGTCAGGTCACCGGGCATCTCCTGCAGGGAGACCGTGCAGACAGCGCGGATCGGGACGCCGGCCGCCGAGAACAGCGTGTACTTGGCGCTGACCGAGGTGACGTACGCCGGAAAGCTGGTGATGGCGCCCCATTTGAAGACGACCAGCGGTGGCATCGGCTTGTCGCTGGCCAGCGTCTTGTCGGTCGGCGCGCAGCAGGCGAAGAGCTTGTCGACCGCCTCGACCACGCTGCCGTCGTGTTTTGCAGTGGCGTCGAAGAACATCTCCAGCGTGAGCTTCCCGGGTTCCGGTCCCTTGAACTGCGGCGGCGCAGCCTTTTTCGCGCCGGCGGAGGCCTCACTGCCCCATTTGACGGTCTTCGCGATGGTGACTTCCTTGGGGTTGAACTGGAAGTCGATGACCCCGATCTCGCCGTCCAGCTTGCGACCCCCGGCCACCTCCGAGGACTCGTACATCTTGAGCTGGGCGCGTTCGACCTTCTGTTTGCTGGTGTCGCCCGTCGGAGAAGGAGGTGTCGGCTTGCCGCCGCCACCCCCCGTCACTGGTGAGGTCATCACTTACCTCCGGGCAGAATTCCGTGGTGCGCGACCTCCAGGGTCTCGGTGGCAACCTTCGGGGTGTCGTAGTTCAGGCTCGGGCCGGTCCAGCGCACCGGGATGACGCCGTTCAGCGACCACTCGGCGACCACCCGCTCGTCCATGGTCATCGCGGAGATCACCATGGTGGTCGGCTTGACGCCGTTCATCATCCCGGCGAACCACTGGGTCAGCTTCTTGCTGTCCTCGCAGATCGGCCGGGTCAGTTTGACGTTGGTGAACTTCATCCTGGTCGGCAACTGCCAGACCATGGCGTTGTTGCCGCCCTCTTCCCGCTGTTCGATGACGATCTCGCAGCCGAGTCCCTCGCAGCTGTTGAACACCCCGAGTGCGGCTTCGTCGATGGTCACCCGGAAACACACGCTGACGGCGGGATCCTTGGTATCTGCCATATCCGTCTCCCTGACTCGCTTCTTGCTGGTTGCTGTTGTGGGCTTGCTAATGGTGCTGTCCTGCCATTTCCGATGATGAAACCCTCGTGTTGCCGATCGCCGTCACCGACGGAGATCGGTGACCATGCCGGCCCTCTCCCGGTCCAGCCACAACTCGGACTTGAGCCGCGCACTGAGCGGGTCGAACAATCTCCTCGCGAGCTCGTCGATGTCGGTCGGCAGCGCTCCAGCAGCCGCCCCGGCGGCGCCGGCGACCGCGCCTGCTGCCCCCGCAACGGCATCGGCGGCCCCGGATGCGGCGTTGCCGGCCGCATTCTGCAGGCCGGCGATCGCGCCGCCTGCGGCATCCGTCGCGTTGCCCACGGCGCCCTGCACCGCGGTGGCCGCGTTGTTCACCGCGCCTCCGGCCTGGTCGACAAGACCGCCGGCGGCCGCCTGCGCCGAATCCAGCGCGCCGCCCGCCGCACCCATCGCCTGGTCGGCGACACCTCCGGCGGCGTTGCGCGCACTGCTCAGGTACCCACCGGCGCTGCTCACCGCGTTGTCGGCGAAACCCCTTGCCTGATCTCCGTATCCGCCTGCCGCCTGGGTTGCCGAGGTCAGATACCCACCTGCGGTGTTGCGGGCGGTGTCTGCATAGCCGCCGGCCGCCTGCCGGGCGGAGTCGACATATCCGGTCGCCGCGCCCTTCGCGCGATCCATCAGCGACGTTGCGCTCGGCAGTCCGAATCGCTGCACCGCAGGCACATTGCCCGTGCTCGAACCCAGGGTGGGGGTGGTCGGCATCGCGGACGTCATCGGAGCCCGGAACACCACCGAGTTCGGCGAATCCGAATAGGCCGCCCCGCTGGCGATCGCGGCTGCACCGGGGTCGAACATCCGCTGCAGCGGCACTTCCTGGGACAGCACCTGGCTCGATCCGCTGCGCTGGCTCCCGCCCCCCGTCAGCGGTGCGCCCAGACCCGACCGGTCAAGACCCGGAGACAATGGGGCTCGACGGTAGCCGCGGCAGCTGCGAACCCGTGTCGGCTGCCGAGCTCTCCGATCGCTGTACGGCGGGCGCCGAGTGTGCCGACGATGTGCTGGTCGGGGCCGATCCGGTCGGCACCTGCGCGCCCGCGGAGCTGGCATCTGTCGCACCGGGTCCCGTGATCGAGTGGGCCGTCTCGCCGCCCATTGCGCCGAGCAGCGGTGCGATGACCAGACCCTCGGTCGGAGCGGACGGCTCGGGCTCGCCGAACGATTCCGAGCTCACCGTCGGGGATTCCACGGGTTCGGCGACCCCGCTCGGGACCGGAGATGACGTGTCGCCGATCCGCTGAACCGAAGGGGCGGGCAGGACCAGCTCGGTAGCATCCGCAAACCGCTGTACCGTCCCGGGTTCTGCGCTCCCGGTCGCGGCCGTCGATCGGTCGGCGGGCAAGTTTCCGGTCTGCATTCGCATCGGCGAGGTGGCGGCCGCGGGTCCACCCGCAGATGCGGATCCCGTTGCGCTGCCCGCGCTCCCGGCGCTCGACACCTGCCGTTGCACTCCGGCGATCGGCCCCGCCGAACTGAGCGGTGCGCCGAGTCCGAGCGGTCGGGTTGTCTGTGGCGGGGCTGTGTTGCCGGACGAGGCGGCATCGGTGGTCGACCGCTGCACACCGAACGGGCCCTCCGTCCCGGCCGGAGTGGCCGGATCGAGGACCCGCATCAACGCTGACATCCCGAGCACCGGTGCGTCCGCGGCCGCGTCATTCTCCGTTGTGTCCGGCGGATCACCGGCAGAGGTGTCGGCGTGGGTCTGGACCACCGGGCTATGTGTGGTTGCGGCGCTCGAGTCAACCGACCGCTGCACCGGCGCCTCGGCCGGCGGGGCGGGACCGCTGCGCAGATCGAGAGCGGGCTGGGATTCGGGAACCCTTTGCAGCGAGGACGTATCGCTCGCCGGGACGCCCTGCGTCGTGGGGGTCGAAGTCGCCGACGGGGCCGTAGACGATCCGATCGTCGGCACTGTCTGCGCTGTTGGATGTGCCGGCACCGCTGGAGTGCTCGGCGAGAAGGACGACGAACCGGACGACGTCAGCGGCGCACCCAGACCCGGCGACCGTGTCGGGGCGGGCCCCGCGGCAGATCGTTGCACGGGAGCAGCGAGGCCCAGCGGCGTAGGACTCGAGTCCTGGTCGGACGGCTGGTCCTGAGCGGTGGCAGTCGAATGCTCGGCCGCAACGGCGCTGTCGCCGAGCAGTGGGGCGACATCGTTTCCGCCGCCAGACGAGCCAGCTGATTCGGTGTGCGCCTCACCCGATTCACCCGGGTGATCGTGGCCCGGGTGATCGTGGCCCGGTGATCGTGGTCGGCGTGGTCTTGGTCGGCGTGATCGTGATCGGAGTGGTCGGTGGCTGAATGGTCGTGCTCGGCCTCGTGATCCGCGACATGCCGCGAGACGGTGGGCATGGAGGACGGGGATGGTGCAGCGCGGACCACCGGCAAATCGGTCACCACCGGCCGCGGCGTCGCGGTGTCCTGCACGGGGGCCGAGGTGAAAGCGGTGGGCGCCGTCGCCGAGTACGAGGTAGTGCTGCTGAGTTGGCGCACCGGCCGGTCGACGGTGGCTGCGGCCGGCTGTTCCGGCGGCAACGACGCCGCAGCGGGGCGGGGCGCCGGATCCGGTGCCGGTGCAGGGTCGTTGTCGGCGAACCGCATGATCGGCGAGAGCAGGCGCTGTACCGCGGTGTTGACCGGCGACGGTCGGGGTGCGACTGCCAGTTCCGGTCCGCTGCTCACCGTCTGCGGGACAACCGGACGCGCCAGTCCGTCGACATGGCCACTCGGGCCGTCGGGATCGACCACGTGACCGAGGGGGGCAAGAAAGCTGGGATTGTGCGAAGTGGCGAGCGAGGCGGTGAAGGTGTCCAGCGGGGCCACCGGACGGGTTGCGGTGACTGTTGGCCGGATCGGCGGCAGGTCCTGCCAGGCGGCCCGTTGCACCGGGGCGGGTGATGTCGACCCGGTGACGGCCGGTGCCGAGTTGCCTTGGGGCGAAGACGGTTCCGCATCGCCCCGTCTCCACCAGCGGGCCACCTGTTCACCTCCCTCGTTCGATCCGTTGGTTGATCCGTCCGATCTCCCCGGCAAATCGTTGACGCTCGTGATGCTCGAGATCGAGCAGGTCGTCGAGCGGCCAGTGGAAATGGAAGGCGATGTACGCGACCTCCTCGTAGATCCGGTCGGGCGCGTACGTCACTATTCCCCCAGGCGCCCACCAGCAACATCGACGGCGAACTCATGGCTGCAGCTGGGGCAGGTCACCGCAGCGCGGGTATGCCCCTCCTGATTGATCCGCCGGTACAGGTCCTGCAGGAACGCCAGGTCCGAAGCGAACAGATTCTCGATGATGCCGGCATGGACGTCGTCGATGGTGCCGATGCGGGTGACCACCCGGCCGAGCAGCACCACCGTGAGGTAGGCCGGGTTCTCCCGAACCCGGTCGTCCCGCAGCGGTACCAACTCGTCGCGCGCCGTGGCAAGGCGCATCACGCCATCGCGATGCACCGTGCCCGCCGCGTCGACATAGCCGCGGGGCAACAGGAAGCTGAACTCGGTGCGCAGTCCCTGTTCCGGCGCTCGACCGGGCGAATTGCTCGCCTCGGGTGCGCTCTGGATCGCCTCCAGTGCCGCGACAGCGGAGCTTCGCCGCATTACTCGGGCTCCATCCGCTCGTAGGTGAGCACGAGCTTCTCGGTGAGCACGCTGGTGTCACCGGCCTTCAGGGCGCCGATCTCCAGGCTCTTCGGCCATGCGGCGGTCAGCTTGTAGCGCTTGACTGCCGTGCCCTCGTAGTCGTAGACCACGATGGCGCCGCCCTTGCGGACGTCACCCATCTTGCCGAATTGTGAGTCCTTGACCCACTTCTCGAAGCTCTGGTCGCTGGTCAGCGGGCGGGTGAGCGTGCACTCGCCGGCCTTCCACCGACCCGGCAGCTTCTTGATCATGTACTTGCCATCGGGGCCGTTCTGCTTCAGCTCGATGACGTCCTGCTCCATCTTGAGACCGGAGACTTCGGTGATCGCCTTGATCTGAACACCGTCGATTTCCAGGCCGAAGGAGTGACCAACCGAACCGTCGAGATCTGGTAGAGCCATCTGGAGCTCCCTTTCTTGTGTCTGGCGAGTTCTTGTGTCTGGCGAGCGAGGGGAAATCGGTCTGGCTGTCAGCGGCGCCGATTCGGGCGAATCGACCGGTCACTGTGCCGGTGGGAAGTTCACCTACTCGGCGACGAGGCTGGTGCCGCCGGAGAACTGGGACAGTTGGAAGATCACGAATTCCGCCGGCTTCACTGGTGCGACACCGATCTGGCAGAGCACCTGGCCGGCGTCGATGCCTTCGGCGGGGTTGGTCTCCCGATCACACTTGACGTAGAAGGCCTCGTCGGGGGTGAGCCCGAACAGTGCGCCCTTGCGCCATTCGTTGACCAGGAACGCGCTGATGGTGCGGCGGATCTTGGCCCAGAGCGCATCGTCGTTCGGCTCGAAGACCACCCAGTTCGTTCCGTTCAAGATCGACTCTTCGAGGTAGTTGAAGAGCCGCCGGACGTTGAGATAGCGCCATGCCGGATCGCTGGAGAGGGTGCGCGCACCCCAGACCCGGATGCCGCGACCGGGGAACGTCCGCAGGCAGTTGATGCCGACGGGGTTCAACAGGTCATGCTCGTTCTTGGTGATCTGGACCTCGAGCGAGATCGCGCCGCGGACAACCTCGTTCGCGGGAGCCTTGTGGACGCCGCGGGTGTCGTCGTTGCGTCCCCAGATGCCGGCGACGAATCCGGACGGCGGCATGTGGATGTTCTTGCCCGATGCCGGATCTGCGGCCTTGACCCATGGCCAGTAGAGGGCGGCGTACTTCGAGTCGTAGCCAGCCTTGTCGACTCGCCACTCCTTGATCTGCTGAGCGTTCAGTCCCGGCGGCGGGTCGAGGATGGCGATCCGATCACCCATGAGTTCGCAATGCGCGATCATCGCCAGTTGGACCGCCTTGACGGTCTCCTGATCGATGGCGCCCTGCTGGTAGGCACTCATCAGGTCCGGGACGCAGACCATGGTGATCTCGTCGACCGCCTCCAGTCCGGAGAAGCCGGTGCGCTCGGCGACATCGCCGACGTAGTCGTCGGTTCCCAAGCGGGGTGAGGGCACGGCCGCCGCGGGTGGTGGGGCGTACAGACTCACCGTCGCGCCGAGGCCCGGGGCTTCGATGGCAGCGCCGCTGGCGGTCTCCTCGATCCGGATGACCTTGGAGGTCGCGTTGACCGCGGTGGCCACGTTGGCCTTGCCGCGTCCGGTGTTCAACCGGTCGAATTCCTCCAAGACCTGATCGCCTTGCCGGACAACCAGTTTGAAGGTGCCCTCCGGAGCGTCGCCCTCCACACCCTGGATGTCGACGGTCAGCGAACCTTCCGGGGTGGCGGCGTCCAGCGCCACGACCTTGTAGGTGCCGAGCATCGCCTGCGGACCGGCCGCAATGGCTCGGCGGCCGCTGCCGCCGTTGCCTGACGAGGCCTGCCCGATCCGGACGACGTAGCAGTTGCCACCGCCGTTCTGGAAGTAGGCGTAGACGGATTGCGCGAGGTACGAGCCCTCGACGAACCCGCCGAAGTTCCGGACGTACTCCGTCCAGTTCGGGACCAGGGTTGGCTCGTTGAACGGGCCGTCCTCTGCCAGCCCGACGAAGGCGGCGACTGCGGTACCGACCCCTTCGATCGGGCGCGAACCTGAATCGACCTCTTCGACGTACACGCCTGGAGAGAGGTAGGTCGGCATGCTGCCTCCTTGGTAGACCACCTGAGATTGCAGTGATCGTGCGCCCTTTCAACCGCGCGCGGGATGGTCGGACGGTCGCAACCGGGGGCAGCATTTGATGCCCGTTCGGGCAACCAGAATTCAGTTGCAGAGGACGCGGCGGTAGGCAGAGTGCGGTTGTGTGCCGTTGTGCGTGTCGCATAACCATCGGGGCGATCGCTGTTCGGGCGCCGGTCGCAGATGGCGGCGACACAGGTGCGTCGGCCGGTTCCCTCGCGCCACGCCGTAGAAGTCTGTTCTCCTGCCGTTGGGGTCGAGCGCTCGCTTCGACGACCTTCGAGCATTGAGACTCCGGCATTGCGACTGTCCGCCCTGTTCTGATCGTCGATGTCCACCACGGAAGGCGGCTCGTGAGACGACTGCTCATGGTGCCCTGCGCACGCAACTAACTGAGGGGATATCGGCCTATTGCTGCAGCGGGTGGTGGTGGTGGTTTCGTCGGGGTTGTTGGTGGGGGTCGATCCATGGTGGGGGGATGAATTCGGGTCGGTTGTCGGGTCCGATCCGGATCTTCCATTCCGTCGAATGGGCTTGTTGATGGTGGTACAGGCAGAGGAGGACACCGTTGCTCAGCGAGGTGGGTCCACCGTCGAGCCAGCTGATGATGTGGTGGGCTTGGGTCATGCCGGCGGGCCGGTCGCAGCCGGGCCACGCGCAGCCACCGTCGCGGAGCACGAGTGCGTCCCGCAGATGGGGTGGGTAGAGCCGCTGACTGCGACCGACGTCCAGGATGGTGGAGGCGCCGTTGAGGACGGCGGGCAGGATGCGGGCGTCGCACAGGATCCGGCGGGCCATGCCGATGCTGATCGGTCCGCCGTGGCTCAGGGTCGCGTCACTGAGTTGCCGGGTGATGGCGTCGAAGTCGATGGTCATCGTGACGTGCGGGACGTGCCCGCCGACGGTCGATCCGGAACCAGCGTCCAAATAGGCGCGGAGCACCTCGACGTGTGCTTGGGCGAGCCGGTTCGCGGGGGACCGCGGGTCCTTCACCCCGTTCTCGTCGAGGACCGGTTTCGCGAGGGCGAAGGTGGCTTGCCGGAAGATTTCCACGCCTTCGTCGGTGAAGGTGCCGGTGAACGGGGTGAGCCCGGTGTGCGCGTTCCGGGTGCCGAGCCGGAACTCGGTTCTGGACGCGGGGTCACGCTCGTCCGGTGCGTGACCGTCGGGGTCCATGATCGGGTCGAGTCGTTGCGCGACCTTGTTGAGCTGCCCGGGGTCGATCTGGTGGGCCTGGTCGACGAGCAGTTGTTCCACTTGGTCGGCGGTGTCCTGATCAACGGTGCGGGGCCAGCCGTTGAAGGCTTTGGTGATGACCGCGACGTGGCCCTGCCCGATGTCGCCGGCGTCGAGGGCGGCGCCGACGATCGGCAGGAGCGGGGGGATCTCGCCGCCGCTGATCGGTTCCCGCTGCTGCGTCAGTTTCGCGGCCCGGACCCGGTCGGCGGCGTCACCGGTGTTGATCCGCAGCACGTCCCGCAGCAGCACCCTTGTCGAGGAGCAGGACAACTCGGCCGCGACGCCGCTGTCCTCGACCTCCCCGACCCACCGGACCTGAGCGGCGTACAGGGAGCGGCTCAACGATTCCAGCAGTCGACCGGTCTCCAAGAGGTCGTCGCGACCGAATTTGTAGAACGGCGCGTCCCGCAGCTGCCGCATCCCGGACATCATCGATTCCACGACGGCTTTCGCCTGCTCAGCGGATGCGATCGAACGGATGTCCACACCAAGAACGCTATCAACGACCACCGACAGTCGGACCGAGGTACTGCCAAGATCATCGCCTGGAAGTTGATCGCATTGAGTCGACGGCATTGGGCCACCTCCACAGCTCGCATCGACGCTTGGCCTTCATCACAGCACTGGCCAAGGTGGACAGATCTCTCGATGAAATGGGCACATTCTCGAATGTCGCTGTAATTCCCTGCTCTTTCAGCCGCGCTGGCATGGCAGTTCCGGGTGCTATATCGCTCGGAAGAACGACGACGGTCAGAGTGCCTCTTTGGCGAGTAACCGACTACTTGCCGCGGTACTCCATCAATTGTCAGCACTGCCGGAATGTCCTTGCCGGTCTTCAGGTCGAACATCCGGACTGAGCCGTTCTCTGTTTCGAACCGCCTGACCAGTCGTCCGTTCTCTATAGCTGGCCGCCATCAGGCGCTCTAGCTTCCGCTTATGAGTCTTCAAGACCTTGGCCTTAGCTGCCTGATGAGCATTTCTCGACTGCTCAGGTGTGAGGCTCTCGTCGAGTGCCTCGGGATAGTTCTCGCGGATGAGTTGATCGACAACCTCACGCCGAAGACGGTCCTTCTCATTCTCGCCAGTTCGCTGGTCCCGGATGGTTGGCATCCGACTGTAGCGATCATTCTCCGAACTGATCTTGTACTTTGGCCGCTCGCCACCCTTTGCCTCAAATATCTTCAGGACTCGCACCACAGGAGTCTTCGTATCGGATGCTCCAAGTATGCCCAGAATACCGTCACTGAACTCTGCCCCGCCCATGTTGATTCGCCGTCCGGCTATGAACTCGGCCTTTGGTCGTAGGGTCTGACTTCGGTTGGGCAGTGGCGCTCTTTCCTGCCTGTTTGGCGCGGCCCTCCCGACTTCATCGTTGCAAGAATGCTCTCCGACTGCCGATTTCGCCTTATCAACCGTAGCGCTGTCGAATACGTGCCGGATTTCATCCCGGCTCAGCCCACGCCGTGAAAGGCTAGTCGCCGGCGCTTTGCTCCAGTCGATATCCTTCTCGGCTTTTGTCCCGGTTGACTGGGTTGCACGTTGCACCTCGCCGTGAACTGCCCAATCGTTCGTCTCGCTTCACCGGTTCGAGGACCGCTGAGCCCGTAGCGCTTGCCGATCAGGCCCAAGGACTGGCTTGAGAACCTTCTCACCAACCTTCCTGCCCGCAAACCGGTTCGCCGCAGAGACGCCGCTCGCCATCCCCTTGTCCAGGCGCTTCTTCTTGCCCTCGGGGCTGTCGTCGCCGCCCAACACTTTTGCCTTGACCTTGGCCCCGATTCCCTTGATGCCCTTGATCAGTGGCCCGGCCAGCTTCAACGCACCCTTGATCACGAAGTCCAACGCCTTGTTGATCGGCGCCTGGACCGCCTTGAGGATCGACTTGATCTTGTCGGAGATCCCGCCCAGCCCGAGAAGGTTGGCCAGGAAGGCGATTACCAGCGGGACGGCCTTGCCCAGCGCCGCCTCGATCTTGGCCGGCACTCCCCCGACGCCACCGTTGGCAATGTCGCTGACCGCGTCGATCACCGTACCGACGAAGTCCATCAGGGCGGCACCGCGCTCCATGATCCACTGAACGACCCCGATCAGCGCCTGCACGACCTTCACGAGGGCGCCCGCAGGGTTGAGCATCCCCAACACCCAGGAAATCCCGGCCGTCACGATCTTCTCGACCACGAATTCCTTGATCGGCGTGATGATGAGTTCGCTGAGGTTGTTGAGCTGCTTCTTGATCCAGTTCCACAACCCACCGATACCCTGCGTCGCCAGGATCGTGAAGACCTCGATCTTGCTCTCGATGACATCGATGACCTTGCCGACCCATGGCGCGATCTTGACGATTCGGGCCTTGATGTTGGTCCAGGTCAATCCCAGAATCGAGCCGACCAATTTCAGGATGCCCTTGAAGTCGAACGAGTCCGGGAGTTCGATACCCGCGTTCGCCAGTGCTCCGAACAGCCAGCCGAGGAGACCCTTCTTGAGGTGCGTCAGGATATTGCCGGCAAAGCTCATGAAGCCCTGCTTGACCGCCGACATGAAGTTCGAGATGAACTTGATCGGATCCTCGAGGATCTTCGAGAACGCCGACGCCGCCTTCGACAACAGGCCCATGAACAGGGCCTTGAGCTTGAGGATGGTGTCGATCGCGCCCATCACAGCGTCTTTGGCTTTAGCGACGAAGCCCTTGTTGTTCTCCTGCTCGGCCTTGATCTCCTCGTCGACCTTGCCCTTCGCCTCGACGTACTTGCTGGCGAGGTCGTCGACCAGTGATTGCTGCTTGGAGTCGACGTCGGACTCGAGCTGGTCGAACTTGCCCGACATCTCCTTGCTGGCCTCGGTAGCCAACTTCTGCAGGTTCGCCGGCTTGGACGCGATGTAGTCCTTGATCTGCTGTCGACCCTGACCGATCCGAGTTTTCGCCCGGTCCAGTTCGCCGCCGATCACATCGGCGACCTTCGAGATGACCACGGTCATCTTCGACTCGTACAACGCCTTGGCATCGTCGTAGATCTTGTTGGCCTCGGCGGGTAGACCGGAGAACAGGTCCTCCCCCCAACGCACCCAACCGGCAGGTCCGGAATAGCGCTTGTCCTTGTACTTCTCCATCTCCGACTTATGTTTCGCGGTGAATTCGCTGCGCGCCTGCGCTTCGCCGGCATCGAATTCCTTGGTGACCAAGCCGTCGATGCCGTTCAGGATCGCCTCGACCTCGGTCTTGGTCTTGTCGAAGATCTGGTTGATCTCGCCGGATATCTTCGCCCGCTCGACCTCGTCCTTGGACTTCGTATCCGTCTTCGCGCCGGCGATCCGGCTCATCGCGCCGGTCTTGTCCTTTGTCATGGCGCCGAGGGCCTTTTTGGCGTCGACCCCAGCGCCGACCTGAGCCTGCTGCAGGGTCTGTGACTCATGCTGTCGGATGGTCTTCGGCGCCGCCACGGCGTGAACCTCGGCGTCCTTCTTCGCCACCGCCGCTTCCTGCAGCTGTGGCTCGTTCGACTTCTTCAGGTGTTCCTCGGTGACCTGGGCGTCCTTCATCGAGGCGTCGACCTCGGCCGGCCCACCGCTGAAGTTCACCTGCTCGGCGGGGGCAGGCGCAGGCATCGCGGCTCCACCGTTGGCAGACGGTTGCTGCGGCGCGGCTTCGGGCGCCAATGGTGTGACCGGCTTCTCGGCGCCTGCCGAGGGATCCGGCGCCTTGGTCGACTCTTCCTTGACCGACTTCGCCGACGTGTCCTTGCCTTCGGACACCTTCGACATGACCTCGCCCTTGACGCCGTCCGCCTTTCCGGACGTGGCGAACTTGTCCGCCTCGTCGAGATTCTTCGGTGCGGCCGCCGCGATGGCCTTTTTCACTGCCGCGATGAACGCCGCCTTGTCGAAGCCTCCCGGTTTGGCGGCAGCCATCTTTTCGACCTGCGCGGCCTTCGCCTGTCCCGCCTTGTCGTCGGAGGGTCCCTTGGCAGCCGCCTGTGCCTTACCGACTTCCTGGGATGGAGGCGCGTGCTTCTTCAGCTGTTGCGCACCCGTCCGCACGGTGCCGGTCACCGCTGTGAATTTCGGGTCCGCCTTCGGATCGGCCGCCGGCGGCGGCACCGGTGGCGCGGTCGAGCCACCGCCTGCCGTTGCCCTCTGCACCACGGTGTCGACGAGTCCGGATTCGCTCATGGCGGCCGCGGGTTCGACCTTCGGTCCAGCAGCCGCCGCACCGCCACCCGCTCCTTTTCCGCCAGCCTTCGGACCAAGCATCCCTGCGACCGCGGCGTTTCCTGCGCTGCGCTGCAACATCGCCATCGACCGCGGGTTCATCAGCGCGCCGGAACGACGCACAGCGGGCGCCTGCTGTTGACGGGGACGCCTGGACGCCGGGTCAGCGACATCCGGCTCAGATCGGCCCGGCTCGGCGTTTGCCTTCACCGACGCCCACAGCCTCGTTCGAGGTTCGGCCATGGCGCGACAACGCACCGTGCTGGCGCGCGGTGGCGGCAATGGACCAGGCGACACATCATGGTGTGGAGTCCCTCCGGGTCGCACGGCGGAGTGGGCAGTCCCATCCTTCAGCAGTACTTCTGTCAGTCACCAGACGATCACGGTCAGCCGCTGGGGCAGCATCAGTTGCCCGATCGGGCAAGGCGCTGGTCACCCGGTTCGAGCCGCACAGGTGGTCACCGATCATCGAGCCGTTCACAGCCCGGCAACGTCGCCACGAACGCTTGCTCCTCGGCCGAGAGCATCTCGACGCCGACCGGCCGGTAGCTCTGCAGAACCTGCAGGGCCGCTGCGTCATTCGCGTCTCCCAGCTCGGTCGACGTAGTGATCTGTGCTTGCGCCATGCTGACACCCGCCGATGTCAGGGCCTGCGACAGGGATCGAAGGTCACCGACCGCTTGGGCGGCATCGATCCGACCATCCGCGATCTGCCCAGAGATCATGCGCGCCAGAGTGTCTGCGGTCGCCGCGGCGATCGTCGCCCGCCGCGAGTACGACTCGACATACGCATTCTGCGCGAGCGAGATATTTGCGTAGACCATCCCGTCGATCGGCTCCGCCTGTTGGATCTGGGAACCTCCCTCACAGAGCGTCTGAAACCAGGTCACGGTCAGTTCATCGAATGAGGCCGGCGCGGTTGTGGTCACCGAAGGCACGGACGCCGTGGTTTCCACCGGCGCCGGTTGGCTCGGCACCGGCAGGGGGGTGGACTCGACCGGACTGCTGGGGGTGACGGATGGAGTTGTGGTCGCCGTCTCCGATTGCCGCGATGTGGCCTCGGCCGAGCCGGATGACGATGCGCCGGACTGTGCAGCAGCAGGCACCGGTGGGCTCGGCTCTGCGGCGACGGATGGCAAGAACCACGAGCGACCGATGATCGTGCCCGACAACACCACTGCGGCCACCGCAGTGGAAATGCTCAAGACGGCCTGCCGCCGACGATGTGGCACCCGATGAGCGATCGGGACAACGACAGGCTCACGGTCGGCACCTTGGGAGCCCGCCAGCGCAGCACCCAGTGCTACCTCGTGCTTGGGGTGCGTGTTCACCGCGATGCGGCATTTGAAGGCGTGCTCCAACTTCTGCGAGACCAGCGGGATGCGGGAGGAACCACCGACCAGGACGATCGCAGCGAGATCGCCCGCCGCTATGCCTGCCGATCGCAACGCATGGCCGGTTGCTTCGATGGTCAGTTCGATGGCCGCGTCGATCATCGCCTCGAACTCACTGCGGGTGATCCGGTAGGTCGTCGACACACCCTGCAGTCTCACGGGAATGACGGCTTCCACATCGGCCGAGAGCGCCTCCTTGGCATCCACACACTCCCGGCGCAGTGCCGCGATCCCGGGGTCGTCCGGGTCGACGTCACAGTTCAATGCCGACAGGCCCTCGACGACAGCCGATATGATCAACTGATCGAAGTCCGCGCCGCCCAGGAACGGGATACCCGTTGGCTTGCCGAGGATCTCGAATCCCTCGTCGGTCTTGACCAGTACGCACACATCGAAGGTCCCGCCTCCGAGGTCGTAGATGCAGATCCGATCCCCGACTGCCACCGAGTGGTGCGCGGCGTAGTGATGAGCAGCCGCTACCGGTTCGGGACAGGTCCTCACGCCGGTCAGTCCGGCGAGTTCAGCTGCGGCCACAAGCTTTTCGATGTTGAAGGTGGTCCAGGTCGCGGGATGCGTCAGTGTGACCTGGGCCGGGCGCTCACCCATCCGTTCCACCGTCTGCTCGACGACCCACCGCAGGACGTGCGCCGTCAATCCTTCCGGGGTGAAAGTCGCGCCGCCGGCGTAGATCGGCGTGGTGTCACCGACCCGCCTCTTGAACTCGCGGGCGATCCCGGTCGGATCGGTGGTCGCCTGTCGTTCGGCGAGTTCACCGACCGACAGCGCGCCGTCCGGTGCGACATGGACGACAGTCGGAATCTCCATGGCGCGATTGCCCAGCCCGACCATGCTGGCAAGGCCGGTTTCATCGACGGTGGCGGCGGCCGAGAACGTCGTGCCCAGGTCGACTCCGAGCGAATACATGATCATCGCAACCTCCCCGTCTATCTCGTGCGCCGTGAGCTCTGATGCCGCGACCGGTTCATCCGCGATGTCGGCCAGTCACCGGTCGGCGGCGGTACGCCATGCTGAGTACGCCACCGACGCTGACCAGACCGATACCGATCAGCAACGCGCCAGTGGTGTTGACGCCGGTGTAGCTCAGTGACATCGGGCCGTCGTAGCTGATGCCGGCAATCGGTCCGGGAGAATCCGCGGCCGCGGAACCCGGCGGAGCGATCACGGTCAGTGGCACCGAGGTGGTCACGCCGCACGAGACGCCCACGACCTCGATCGTGTGTTGTCCGATCTCGGTGTTCTTCGGGATCACGACGGCTGCCTGGAAGGTGCCGTTGGAGCCGACTGTCGCCGTTCCCAACTGCACCGGATCGGAATGCAGCACGATCAGCACCTGCTCGCCGGGGGTTCCGCCGGCACCATTGACGGTCAGCGTCTGGCCTGGATAGACCTCGCTGGCGGACAGCGAGACGCCCGGTCGTTGCCCGGTCTGCGGGTTGGTGGACGGTGCGTTCCACCAGGTCGGCGCGACAGTGTCGGTCACCGTGACCTGTTGTGTGCCTGGCTGCTCGGTGACGGTCTGCTGCTCGGTAACGGTCTGCTGATCCGTCAGCGTCCGGTTGGTGCCGGGCGCTGTACTCACGACAGTTTCAGTCGTCGGGACAGCGACTGTCGAACCGCCGGCAGAGACGGTGGTCGGCACCTCCACCGTGGTCGGGACTGTGGTGGTCTCGGTGACCGTCTGGGTCTCGGTCGCTGTCTGAGTCTCGGTGCTGGTCTCCGTCTCTGTGACCGTCGCTGTCTCTGTGACGGTCGCTGTGTCTGTGACGGTCGCTGTCTCTGTGACGGTCTCCGTGATCGTCTCCGGATCCGGCAATTCGACCTTGCACTCTTCGAGGTGTTCCCTGACGTAGTCGCCGTAGTAGCAGGGATCCTCGTCGCCACCGCCGCCAGGATTGGGGTCGAGCACGAGCGCCGGAGCGACATCATCGCCTCTGATATCGGAGAACCCGTTGACCGGATCCCCAGCGCCTGCTCCGGCATCGTCGGCTCCGTGTGCAGTCCCGCCGTAGTAGAGCATCGTGAGCGCTGCGGCGAAACCGATGACGACCGCCGAGAAGGACGCTGTCGCTATCCGACCAGGTCGATGCGCGTTGGTGCTCCTGCCAGCTCTGATCATGACGTTGCCCATCTGGTCACCGACGGGACCGGCCCGCCGGCACACGAAGTACCTGACAGACCACAGATGAGTTGGGCGATGACGAGATACATCATCTCGGCCGATGGGATCGCTGGACCAACGTGAGATGGCTCAGGAACCAGCCCGTCGAGTCCGGTGGCGCGTTGGTGCGGTCGGCCCCCACTGGGGTGGCGCTGGCGCCGGCCATCTCCTGTGCTGGTGCGCCCTCGACAAGTGAGCAAGAATTCGACCTCACCCAGCTGTATCAACCTGCACCGAGCAGGATCAGTCATGAGTCGGTTTCTCATTTTCCGTGTGACCTCGGTAGCAGCCGAGAAGGGCCGAGTGGATGTCCGAACTGACGAACGTCGAAGAGCTGGTCTCCGCCGCGGCGAGCGGCGACGCCGAGGCCTGGGACCTCCTGGTCAAGCGGTTCCTGCCACTGGTGTACTCAGTCATCGGTTCCTTTCGACTGTCGAGAAGCGATGCCCAGGACGTCAATCAGACGGTGTGGCTGAAATTGGTGGAACATTTGGGCGAACTCCGCGATGCCCGCGCCCTGCCCGGGTGGATCGCGGTCACGACGCGCAACGAGGCGCTGCGCGTGCTCAAATCCCGGGGTCGCACGGTCCAGATCGACCCGCTCAGCAATCACGTCTTCGATGCCCACCCGGCGTCGGCGTCGGTCGACGAGGACCTGCTGCGGAGTGAACGACGCCAGGTCCTACGTGACGCCTTGGCCGAACTACCATCGAACCAGCGCAATCTGCTGCTGTTGTTGGTCGCCGATCCACCGGTCTCCTACCGGGAGATCAGCAAACAGCTCGGCATTCCGATGGGCAGTATCGGACCCTTCAGATCGAGGTATCTCGAACAATTGCGTACGACCACAGCGTTGACCGCGTTCTTGAAGTCCGACAGCGATCGAGAACAATTCGGGGGACGATGATGGCCCGTTTCGATGACGACGACGATCTGATGGCGGAGCTGTCGGCAGCGGTGGCCGAGGAACGACTGATTCCTCCCGGCGCCTTCGAAGATGCCAGGGCGGCGTTCCTCCTCCGCGGAGTGGACGAGGAGCTGGAATTGCTGACCATCCTGTACGACTCGCTGCTGGACCAGGAGTCGCTCGTCCGCGGAGCTGAACACGCGTCAGTGCGGACCCTGACCTTCAGCCGAGGCGAGTTCAGCGTGGACATCGAGGTGGCAGAGGACCTCATCATCGGCCAGGTGATTCCGCAGCAGTCGGCTCACGTCACCCTCGCCTCGCGAGAGGCGACGGTCTCGTCCACCGACACCGACGAATGGGGAAGCTTCACGCTGCCGCGGCCTAGATCTGGTTCGGTTCGGCTGATCTGGCAGACCGGAACCGAGAAGCTCGTCACCGATTGGTTCAACCTCTAGATCCGGCTCCGAGCAGCTGGGCCGGAGGCCCCGCGGGTCATCGACGACATGGATGCCGACGGATCCTCGTGCGACACGCCCGACCGGCGCTCGCTGGCGGGTCAGTTCTCCCGCATCAACATGCCTTCAGCACCTGGAGAGCGGGAGGAGAAACCCATAAGCCAGGCAGGGCAGGGCGAGTCCCGCACTCCTGGCGTCGGCCGCGAGCTGCTCAGCCTTCAGCGGCCTCTTCCTCTTCCGGCGCTTCCTCGCGCTGAACGAAGGAACCCTGCGCGGTCTCCTCTTCCTCCTCTGGCGCCTCTTCCCGTTGCACGAAGGAGCCCTGCGCGGTTTCCTCCTCCGGAGCCTCGTCGCGCTGCACCGCGGCGCCGCCGGCGCCTGCGCCGCCGACCTGGGTGGTGGGCGCGGGGCCGCTCATCACCTTTTCGGCGTTGGCCGAGGCCTCCCGCTCGAAGCGGTCGGACGGATCGCTGACCTTGATCCCACCACCGGAGTCGGACCCGTCGACCGGGCCGCTGCGTTGCTGGATGACGTGCGTGAGCTCGTGGGCCAGCATGGTCTTGCCCTCGGCCGAACCGGGGTCGTACTTGTCGCGCTGGAACACCACGTTCGAGCCGACCGTGTAGGCATGAGCGTTGACCGACTGCGCCGATTCGTGGGCGCGGGAATCGTTGTGCACCCGGACATCCGAGAAGTCGTGCCCGAGCCGGCCCTGCATCTCCTCCTTGACATCGGGGGTGAGCGGGCTGCCCCCGCCGGAGTTGACCACGTCGTGCACCGGCGAGCGTTCTTCCTCCAGCATCGCGCCGACCCCGCTGTTGCCGACCGCCCGCTGCAGGCCGAGGATTCCCGCACTGTCGAGCACGTCACTGCGGCCGGTGGCGGCGGCTTGCATCATCTGGGACGGCGCCCGCGACTCGAGTCTGGCCGACCGAGGGCGCAGCGACGATTCCTCGGATTCATGATCGTGGATACGCATGCGACATCCCTCCGTGCAGCCGGGCCCACCATTCACCTGCTTCGATGGTCCCACTTCCGCCGGGGAAGCGGCAGGGGTTTTGGTCGACCGGAGGGGTCGCAGCCGTTGCCCGATCGGGCAGCGGGCACGTTAACCCTTCCGGGGTTTGGCGAACAGACCGCCGACAAAGGCGATCGCGCAACCGGCGAAGATCACGAACAGTCCGACACTCGGCTTCCCGGTGCCGTCCTGCAGCGCGACGGCGACCGCAAAGGCGGCCAGCAGGATCGCGGCCACCAACGCAGCCAGCCGGGTGAGCCGACCGGTGGATCCGGTCAACCCGAAGATGGCCAGTGCCGCAAGCAGAATGACGACGGCGCCGGCAGAGACGAGCGGATCCAGCGCATTGGGCAGGTCGGTGAACTCCACATTGGGAGCGACGCCGTTCGAGGCGACGTCGATCGCCGGCAGACTCCATTCCAGGCCGGTGATGTTGGGGCTGACCTGATCGCCGACACCGTCCGGGATGTCGATCGACGCACCGGTGTGCCACACCAGGAATGCTCCGGCGATCATCAGCCCGGCGCCGAGCAGGGTGAGCAGGATTCGCCACATCGGCCGGCGGTCGGACGATTCCTGGACGAAGTTGCCGGCCACCTCGGTGTCGCGGAAACCATCCGAGGCGACGATCGAGAACGGCCGGTTGGCCTCCTCCCCACCGTCGGGTCGTGGGGCCGAGATCTGCACCTGCACCCGACCCGCCTGACCGGGCGGCAGCTCGATGACGGGCGGGTTGAACCCGAACCGCACCACGCGTTCCGGATCGTGCCCACCGAACTGGACCCGACGATGACGCGATCCGCCACGGTTGTCGGCGGTGACGGTGGCGATCCCGGTGCCGCTGTTACGGACCCGGATGATGCTGGGGTCCAGTCGCAGCGTCATCGGCTCATCGGGGGCGGGTGGCGACGTCGACTGGATGAACGTGCCGTCCGCCTCGACCTCCTTGGCCCCGTCCGAGGCGGACACCGAGAACTGCCGGGTCAGCTCACGGCCAGGCTCGGGCGGATAGGCATCGAGACGACCGGTGGCCCTGGCGATCTGACCCTGACCCACCTCGACGACCGGTGGCCAGAAGGTGAAGCCGATGGCCCGCTCGGGATCGGTTCCGGCCAGTGTGATCTGACGCGGCCGGATGCCCTGCCGGTTGTCGACGATCACCTGGAACTGTGCAGAGGTGTTGTCCCGCACGCGAACCAGGCTCGGTTCGAGTTTGAGCGCGACAGGCGTCTCGACCGGCGCCGGTGACGTCGCCTGGATGAAGGTCCCGGTGGCCTCCAGCTCCTTGGCGCCGTCCGCGGCGATCACCGTGATCTGCCGGGTGGCGTCCTGGCCCGGCTCGGGCAGTGGCGCCTCCAACCGCACCCGGACCCGGCCGATCTCGCCCGCCAGCACGTCCAGCGACGGCGGCGAGAAGGTGAATCGGACCATCCGTTCCGGGTCGCGGCCGGACAGGAAGACCCGGCGGACGCGGGTGCCGCTGCGGTTGTCGATGATGGCTTCCAGCTGACCGACGGCGGTGTCCCTGGTGCGGACGACGCTCGGATCCAGCCGAACCGCGACCGGCGTGTCCACCGGCGCGGCCGATGTGGTCTGGACAAACGTGGCACTGACCTCGAGATCGGCGGTTCCCTCGGACGTGGCCAGCACGGTCAGGGTTCTGCTGCTCTCCTGACCAGGCGGTGGCGGTGGTGCCTCGATCCGCAGCCGTGCCCGGCCCAGCTCACCGGCCAGCACATCGATCGACGGTGGGGAGAACGAGAAATGCACCAACCGCTCGGGATCACGGCCGCCCAGGAAGATCCTGCGGGTCCGGGTGCCCCGCCGGTTGTCGACCGTGATGTCGATCTGACCGGTCGGGCTGTCCTTGACCCGGACCAGGCTCGGTTCGATGCGCAGCGCCATCGGCACCTCGACCGACGTCGATTGGACGAACGTCACCAACGACTCGACGATGTCCTCGCCGTCGTCCGCCGACACGGTCAACTGCCGGGTTGCTTGCTCCCCCGCTTCCGGGGTCGGCGCTTCGACCCGGACCGCGGCACCGGCGGTGCCCCCGGCGGGAACTTCGAGGACGCCGGGCGAGAAGAAGAACTGGACCAGCCCCTCCGGGTCCCGACCGGCGAGCGTCACCCTGCGGTTCTGGTTGCCGGCCGAGTTGTCGATGACGGCCTGGAAACGCCCCGCCTGGCCGTCTTTCACCCGCACCACACTGGGATCCAGGCGGAGCACCAGCACCGACTCGATCCCCGGAACCGTGAGATCGATGGTCTGCTCGACCATCACCTCGGGATGGGCCACCGACTGCACCCTGATCAGCAGCGCCGACCGCCCGGCCGGCACCAGGCGACCACCCGGGATCCGCACCGACAGCCGGGAGTGCTCGTTGCTGTTGGGCAACAGGCGGACTTCCGGCGCGGACGTGACAAGCCAGTCCGGCGCAGTAGGTGTCGTCACCCGGAAGGCATCGACGATCGGGGACAGGTTGAAGATCTGTACGTCGACACCGATCTCGTCGCCGCCTGGCAGCACCTCGACGGCTTCCGGTTCGATGGCGATGCGCACGGCCTCGGCCGCGGCGCTCGACCGCTCGGCCGCAGTGTCAGCGACCTGCGCCGCCGGTCCCGCATCGGCGGGCCGTTGGTCGGCCCGGGTTCCGGCCGCGGCGGTCGTGGCGGCCACCGCGAGCGCAGCCACCCCGTTCTCGGTCGAGTCACCGGATGCGGCAGCATCCGGTGGCGCCGCCACGGTCGGAACAACTGCGGAGGCGGCGTCTTCCAGAACTTCCGCCGTTTCCGGATCGGCGTCGAGGTCGGTCTCGGTAGTGTCCTCCCAGGGCAGGAACGACTGACATTCGACGCAGAACTGCGCGCCCGGCTCGTTCCGGGTTCCGCAGACCTCGCAGATGTTCTCGTCCATTCGCCCTCCCTCGACCTGATGGCCGACCTCATTCATCGAATTCCGCCGGCGACAGTTGAATCATGACGCACGACGGCCGTCGATGGCGTCAGCGCCGCTCGAGTGACCCGAAAGAGTGCGCCGGCGGACAGGAGGCACGGATGAGCCGTCTCGGACATTCCCTGGGCAATTCAGCGTCGGGTCGCTGCGGGCGCCGGTCGGCTGTAGTACTGACCGAATTCCCGTTCCAGCACCAGACGGCCCAGCTTGCGGTATTCCTGCTGAATCGCGGAGATGAGTTCGGGCATGCCGATCGGCCCGGAATTCCCTGCGGCCAGGTACCCCGCTGTGGTCGCTGCCGAGCGAATGTTGCCGCCCGACAGGGTGAATGATCGGGCACAGAATTCCAGGTCGAGATCGGGCGCGCAGGGCACCGGCGGCCGCAGGCACTGTTGCCAGATGGCCAGCCGGGAGTTCTCGTCCGGCGCCGGGAAGTCGATGATCATGTCGAGCCGTCGGGTGAACGCATCGTCGATGTTCGACCGCAGATTGGTGGCCAGCACGGCCAACCCGTCGAATGTTTCCATTCGCTGCAGCAGATAGGCACTTTCGATGTTCGCGTACCGGTCGTGTGCATCACGCACCTCGCTGCGCTTGCCGAAAATCGCATCGGCCTCGTCGAACAGCAGCACCGCGTTCACCCCGCCCGCCTCGGCGAAGATGCGCTCCAGATTCTTCTCCGTTTCACCGACGTACTTGTCGACGACAGTGGCCAGGTTGACCGTGTAGAGATCGAGTCCGAGTTCCCCGGCGATCACCTCGGCGGACATCGTCTTGCCGGTCCCCGAATCACCGGCGAACAGCGCCGTCACGCCGCGGCCGCGGCCGCCGCCCTTGCGCATCTTCCACTCGATCAGCACCCGATCCCGGTTCCGTGCCCTGGAGGCCAGATCGTGCAGTTGGCTGCGAGCGGAGTCGGGCAGCACGATGTCGTCCCAGCTGACCGCCGGTTCGATCCGCCGGGCCAGTCGCTCCAGACCGGCCGCATTCTGCGCCCGGGCACCGCGCCGGAGGTCCTCCGCGGTCGGCCGCCCGGTGCCCAGCAGCGACGCGGCCGCCGCCGCCCGCACTGCCCGGGACACCTGGCCGGGTCCGAGGACGAAATGCACCGGAATCGTCGACTCGTCCAGCTCGCCATCGGGACCGTCGGCGGAAGCCTCGCCGGGCGTGCCGGCGCCGAGTTCCGTTGCCCACAGGGCGATCCGCTCCGTGGGGCTCAGCGTCGGCGCATCGATGACGAGCGGCACGCTGTCCGTCCAGTTCGGATCCCAGGTCACCGTGCCGACGATCGTCACCGGCAGCGGCAGGTCGGCCAGCAGACGCAGCGCCTCGGCATGTCCTTCGGAAAATGCCTCGACCGGCCCGGCCACCACACCGGCGCCGCGGAGCAGCGCCTCCCGGCCCAGCACCGCGACGGCCTGCTCCGGTTCCCGACCGGCCGCGGCGCGAGCCAGATCGACGCCGACCACCGGCCGGCCGATCGCCTGCAGCGCGGCCGCGGCGACGGACGGACCGATCCCGATGCCCGCCTCGCGGACGTAGATCAACCGCTGCCCTGCGCTCAACGCCCTCGCCAATCGGACCGCCTGTTCGCCGGCGAACGGTACCGGGTCGGTGAGCAGACCCACCAGCGCCGGATCGGCGGCATCGTCGCCGAGCAGGTGGGCGGCGACCCGGTCCGGCACCCGCAGCGCCCTGGTCAGGAACGGCCGGTCGGCGTCCTCGACCTGGACCAGCGCCCGGTCGATCAACGGCGCGCCGGGCAGCAGCCTCGCCCGGGCAGTCGAGGACGCGGAGGAGACGTCGGCCAGCGACAGGGCGAGTCCGACCGTCGCGCGCCGTCGGGTGACGTCGTCGTTCAGGTAGCCGTACAACCGCTCGAACCTGCTGTCCAGGTCGGGCACCAAAGCGATCACCAGCAGTTCGACGTCCAGGTCCGTCAATCCGGCCTCGGATGCCAAGGTGCGCAACCGGATCGGCGTGCCCTCGGCGATCGACGCGTCGGCTTCCGCCTCGACCGCCTCCCTGGCCGCCCAGTCCGGCCGGGGCGGTTCGGTCGAGGCGGCGAGCAGCTGGTCGACGACCTCCTCGGTCAGGTACAACCCGCGGAACGGATCGTCGGGGGCGGGATCGTCGGCGCGCCGGTGCAACACCAGAGCGCGGATCCGATCCTCGACAAGGCCCACTCGACGCAGCAGATAGCCGAGACTGGTGTCGCTCACTGCTGGCTGATCCCGCCCTGGCGGCGCCGACGTGTCGGCGGCTTGGGTTTGTCGGCGCTCGCCCTGGACCGCGAGGTCGGCTTGTCGTCGCCATCGCCGGCCTTGCCGCTGTCGTCCTCATCGACGACGGCCGTACCGGTGGCCGATCCTGGGGTGGATCCCGGATCAGCGCCGGTGGTTCTGGCGCTGGAGGCGAACTCCCGCCAGGTCAAACCGCCGCCGGCCGGGTCGCCGGCCTTCGGAGCGGCTCGCCCACCGCCCGCCGCACCCCGGGCCGACGCTGCACCGGAACCACCCGTGGCCGATGCGGATCGAAGGGCCGCGGCTGCCCCGTTCATCTGCTCGCGTTCCTCGGTGGGTGGCCAGGAACCGTTCACCCCGCCGATCGAGATCCGGCCAGGCTTCACGACCGGTGGTCCCGCCTCGTACCGCTGCCCGGTGTCGGTCGGCGCGCTGACGACGACGTCCAGCGACGGTTTCAGCTCGCCGCCCAGAGCGGACCAGACATCGGCGAACGAGCGATCCTCCGGCGGTGGCAAGGCCACCGTCATCGGCACCGGCAACCCCATCTCGGCCAGCGGGCCGGTCACCAGGTCCGTGGGAATCGCGTCATGACGAAGAAAACAGGAGAGCAATGCCGCCAGCAGCCGATGCTCGTCCTCCGGGCGCTGTGTCCAGGCGGTCACCAGGTAGGACAGTTTGAAATGGCGCGGCGGCAGATGCCGGTGCGTGATCCGATCCCGGGCGTCGTACTCGTTGATCAGACCGCGTTCCCGGCGTCGCAGGTCTTCTCGGATGTCGTAGAGGTAGACATCGATCGTCGGCACATTGCGGCGGCTCGCCCAGTCCTTGGTGGGTGCGTCGAACACCACCTCGACCTCGGTGCCGTCGGTCGCCTCCCGCTCGATCAACGAGCGCAGCGCCAGATCGACCTCATGGATCACCTTGATCACTGTGCCAACCCGCCGCCGTCCGGGCCACCCGATGCGGGACAGACTGCAGGGCACAGCTCACTGCCCGATCGGGCATTTCCCACGCACCGCCCTCGGCGGCCGCACCGGCACTCAGCCGAGAATTCGCGTCGCATTCCCGGCGAATCGCGTAGTTTCTGCGCCAGGGATCCGCGCACCATCGCCCGTTGCGCGGCGTCGCCACCGACCGAACGAACAGCTGAGAGGCCGATCGATGACCGACCCGATCATTCAGTTGGAGACAACCCAGCTGACGGTCGAGCCCGGCGGCCAGGGCCGCACCTTGGTCACCGTGCGGAATCTCGGCAACATCGTCGAGGGATTCGCACTGCAGGTGCTGGGCGAGGGCGTCGCGGAATGGTCGGAGGTCACTCCCGCCGAGGTGCAGGTGTATCCGGAGCAGGAAGCCACCGCGGTGGTGGTCTTCTCGCCGCCGGCCGGCAACACCACCCGCAGCGGCACCTTCCCCTTTGCGGTGCGGGCCGAGTCGGTGGTCGACCCGGATGTCTCCGCGGTGGCCGAGGGCGATCTCGAGATCGGGCGGGTCTTCGGCCTGCAGACCAAGATCACCCCGGTGACTTCGTCGGGTCGATGGCGCGGCAAGCATTTCCTGGAGATCACCAACTGGGGCAACGCACCCGTCCAGCTCAAGCTCACCGCCACCGATCCCGATGAGAAGCTGGCGTTCCTGATCGGGCCCGAGCTGATCGATCTCCCGCTCGGTGTGACGGCTCATGCCCAGCTGCGGGTGCGCACCCTCAAACCGTTCCTGCGCGGCACCCAGGTGCGACATCCGTTCCAGCTGGTCGGCGAACCGGATCCGCCCGAGGCGCAGACCGGCCCGCCGTCGATGATTCCCAATCCGCGCCGGGCGACCATCGACGCGGCCTTCGTGCAGCGGCCGATCGTGTCCAAATGGACGATCATCGTGGCGCTGCTGTTGGTGGCGGCGATCATCGGAGCCATCGTCTGGGCATTGACCAGACCCTCCGAGGAGGAGATCGGACTGAGCCAGGGGCCACCGAAAACGCCGACGCTGTCGGTGGTTCCAGGGGATGCGACCTCGGTGAAGCTGCTCTGGCAGGCGCAGCCCAACATCCAGACCTACAACATCATCCGGCTCGACGCGCAGGGCAACAACGAGGGCGTGACCCCGGTCGACGGGCAGCTGGAGGCGCAGACCATCGGCGAACTCCAGCCACTGACCCAGTATTGCTTCCAGCTGCAGGCGATTCGGGCGGACCAGAAGAGTCCGCTGTCCGAGAAACAGTGTGCGACAACCACCGCCGCCCCAGAAGCGTCCCCGTCACCCTCGGCGTCCGCGGAGATCTCACCGTCGCCATCGGCGGGTCCGAGTGCCTCACCCAGCGGTGAGGCTCCGCCCAGCTCCGGCGCGGCCCCCAGCAGCCCCGGTGGTGCGGGGCAATCCGCGGGCCAATCCGGCGGAGCGGGCTTGCCAGGCGTACCGGGAGTTCCCGGCGGAAACGGTCAGGCCGGTGGAGCGACCACCGCACCCAGTGGCGGCCAGACAACGGGTCCCGGCGCGCCGACCACGCCGGCCACCGCGGCCCCGCCTGACGGCGGCGGGTTCGGACCGTCCCAGGCGATCTCCGTCTTCGCCTACTTCCCCGCTGCCGATTCCGAGGCCCAGGGCCGCGCCGAGTTCTTCCGGCAGCAGCAGGTCGCGGCGGGGATCCCGGCACAGGTGCTGCGCACCAGGGATTTCCCGCGACTGCAGATCATCCCCGGCAGCACGCCGGCCGACACCTTCGTGGTGTACGTCGGACCGTTCAACACCCTGGCCGAGGCGCAGAACCGGTGCGCCACGCCGCCTTCCCTGGGAACCCAGTGTCGGGCGGTGGTTCCCAGCCCGCCTGCCTGAACCGACGGCCCGCCTGCTGCAGGGTCAGCCGCGTTCGAACAACCGGAGCTCGGTCACCGAGATCTCGTCGTCCGGCTGGTCGGTGGCCGGCGGATAGGCATCGACGATCGACAACATGACCTGGCTGGTGTCGACCGCGTCCAGGTCCTTTTCCTGCAGCCCGGGCACGTCCTCCAGGACGAGCTGTTGGCACTGCCCGTTCGAGAACGACAGTTGGATGGTCTTCGGCCGCCACTGCAGCATCCGGCGGGAGTCGCCTTCCGGCAGCCCGGCTGCGACCGAGATCTTCTTCACCGTCACCGAACCCGACGGAACCAGCAGGATCGAGGACGCGCCGGCCAATGGCGGCGAGTCGCAGCCGACCGAGGACGGCTGCTGGTTGAGGCCCTGCGACCAGATGACCGTCCAGGCGGTGTCGGACAGGTTGTCCAGCACGTTCTGCGCGGTGTCGACCGGCGGCTTGGCTGCGCTGCTCGCCGGGGCGGAACTGTTCGGGCTGCTGGGGGTCGAGCCACCGGCGGTCGTGGTGCCGGCGCCGCTGCCCGGCTGCGGTTCGGTATAGGCGTCAAGGTTCTGCACCTGGGTGGTTTTGCCGACCAGGTCGTTCCAGTTGTTCACTGCCCACCCGACCGGGTTCTGACCGATCAGCGCCAGAGTGCCGACGATCGCCCCGATTCCGAGGAGAGCCAGGCCCCAGCGGATCAGCCGAACCCGGACCGGAAGGCTGTGCCGATAGGCCGCCCGCGCGGCCCGCCGGGTGTTCGGGGCCGGCTTGAAGATCTTGCGCCACCACGGCAACCGTTCCGGTGGCGCCTCATTTCTTGCTCCGCCGCCGTCGTGCAACGTCGGACCACGAAGCGCCAGCCCGCACTTGCTGCAGAACCGCAGCGACACGCTGTTGACGACACCGCAACGGGGACAGGGACCCTCGGTCGGCGGAGGTGGCTCGGGCGGTGCCTGGTAGGCCGGCGGGGCCTGCGGCGGCTGACCCTGCGGGTCGTGCGGCGGTTGACCCTGCCCCTGGCCGCCCCAGCCCGATCCCGGCCAACCACCCGGCTGCAGGCCGGCCTCCCGGGCGATCGATCCGGCGTTGAAACCGCCGGGTAGCTGTGTCCCGAATGTCGGTGCGGCGGCGTTCCAGGCGCGGGCTGCCGGTTGTCCCACGATCTGTTCGCCGGCAGCGACGACCGGTTGGGTCGGGCGCCACGATGGGCCCGGTTGCCCGGCCGGCGGTCCCGACGGCGGCGCGGCGGCCGGCGGCCGGGCAGCCGGGGGCTGGTTGGCGGCAGCCGGTGGTGTCTGCGGGGCCGGTGGCGGTGCGGTGGCCGGTCGCGGCGCTACGGCTGGCGTCGGCTCCGGCGCCGCCTCCTCCTGGCCGTCCCAGGCGAGGAAGGCGCCGCAGGCCGAGCAGAACTCCGTTCCGCGGGCATTGCGCTCCCCGCAGTCCGGGCAGATCGTCTCGCTCACCGTTGTCTCCCTGACTTCGCCACGACGTGTCGCGGGCCCCCGAAACGGCTTCGCCGCCCGTCATGGGCATAGTGAATGATGACGCACAGGCCCATCTGCGCGCACCGGAGAAAGTCATCGGGAAATCTGAACGTGAAGCTGTGTTCCAGTTGCGGAGTCAGCAACGACGACGACGCGGTGTTCTGTGCCGCCTGCAACTCCTTCCTGGACTGGGAAGAGGACCAGCCGACCACAACTCCGACCGTCGCCCCACGAGTGCCGATTCAGCCGCCCCCGGAACCCGTTTCGCCGCCGCCCGCCGTCGGTGCTCCGGCCTCCGTGACCGCCCCGGCGCCGACAGCAGCCCCGCCGCAGACCACCGCGGCTGAACCCACCCGCGCTCCGGTCGCCGCCCGTCCGACGGCGCCGACCTCACCACCTCGTCCCGCTCCGACAACGCCACCGGTGCCGCCGGCCCGGCCACCCCACCAACCGCCGCCGGCGGCATCGCGGCAGGCACCGGGACGAGAAACACCGCCGATCAGCCCCGCCCGGCCGTCCGGCACGACCACGCCGCGACAGTCCACCCCTCCGACCCGGGACGTCACGGGGCAGCAGGCAACGCTGGTCCCCCGCAGCGATTCCGACGATTTCGCGCCCGAGGAACAGCTGGTCAACCAGGCCCTGGCCGGTCTGAACCGTGGTCGGGAGCTGGCCGTCGCCAAGGATCGCGGCGATCTGGCGAGGACGCTGGATGGCGCAAGGGCCCGCCTCGATCAACGCTCGATCAGCGTGGCCATCGTCGGTGAGTTCAAACGCGGCAAGAGCACGATGGTCAATGCGCTGTTGCTGGCGGCCGTCTGCCCGGTCGACGCCGATGAGGTGACCGTCGTCCCGACCCTGGTCCGGTACGGCGAGACCGCAGGTGCCACCGCCTATTTCGAGGCTTCCGGACCGGAGGGCGAGCCGCTGACCGAGCCGGTACCGATCGATGCGATCGCCGACTGGGTGTCCGAGACGGGCAACCCGGGCAACGTGCGGGGACTCCGCTCGGTCGAGGTCCGGCTGCCGCGCCGCTTCCTGCGTGCCGGCCTCTGCCTCATCGACACCCCTGGTGTCGGCGGGCTGGACTCGGCGCACGGCATCATCACCCTTGGCGCACTGGACCAGGCCGACGGCATGCTGTTCGTCACCGACTCTTCCCAGGAGCTGACGGCGCCGGAGCTGGAGTTCCTCCAGCAGGCCCTGCAACGGTGTTCGCGGGCGGCCTGCATCATGACCAAGACCGACCTGTATCCCGAGTGGCGGCGGATCGCCGAGATCAATGAGGGACACCTGCGGGCAGCCGGTCTCGATCTCCCGGTGATCCCGGTGTCGTCGTTCCTCCGGCTCGCATCCCGCCGCGACCAGAGCCTCGCGGAGGAATCCGGCTACGCGGGGCTGGTGGACTTCCTGGCGCGCGGGGTGATTCGCGCGGCCAATGCCCAGGCCGCAGCGGCCGCAGCGCGGGACGTCGACTTCGTCTCCGACCAGATCGGGCAACAGATCCAGGCCGAGCGCGCCGTGCTGGTCGAACCGGCGCGGGCCCAGCAGGTGGTCGCCGAACTGACCTCGGCGCAGGATCGGACGGCCGGGCTGGTCTCGCCGACGGCCACCTGGCAACAGACCCTCTCCGACGGTGTACAGCAGTTGTTCGCCGACATCGAGCACGACCTCCAGGGCCGGCTGCGGACGGTGCTGCGGGACGCCGAGGACATCATCGATGCCGGCGATCCCAAGGATTCCTGGGGAGACATCGAGGTCTGGTTGCGCCGCCATGTGGTGGCCGCCGCCGTCGCGAACTACGACACCCTTGCCGAACGGACGTCGGATCTGGCCAACGACGTCAGCCTGCGATTCAGCCTGGACGCCGGTGGCCCGATCACCCTGGCGCCGATCACGCCGCAGGGCGACATCTCCCAGGTCATCCTTGCCAGCAAGGAAGGATTGTCGCCGCCGGGCGGCCGGTTCGGCCCGATGATGCTGGCCGCGAGATCGGCGATGTTCGTGCCGATGGTGTTGTTCGGTGTCGCCGGCAGCCTGCTCGGGATCAGCACACTGGTGGCGGCACCGTTGTCCGTCGTACTGGCGGCCGGGATCGGCCAGAAGATCATCCGCGACGAGAAGAAACGACAGGTGGCACACCGTCGGCAGCAGGCCAAGATGTTCGCCCGGCGGTACGTCGAAGAGGTCGGCTTCATCATGAACAAGGAATGCCGCGACGCGCTGCGCCGGACCCAGCAGTACCTCCGTGACGATTTCCAGCTGCGGGCCATTTCGCTGCACCGCTCGTCCACCACCGCACTCGGAGCGGCGCGCCAGGCCATGCAGCTCTCCGGACCGCAACGATCTGCCCGGGTGTCCCAGCTCAGCTCGGAGGCCGAACAGTTGCGGCAGGTCGACGCCCAGGTCGCGCAGTTGGTCACCCCCACCGACAACGGGCCGGCGACACCGGGAGCGGGAGCCCGCCGTGGATGACCAGCTCACCACCGACGTCGGCCGACTGCTCAGGGCCGCTGCCGCCCAGGCGACGGGACCCCGGGCCCACGCCGAACTGCAGGAACTGTCCGCCCGGCTCACCGGCCCGCTCCGGCTGGCGATCGCCGGGAAGATCAAGGCCGGGAAGTCGACCCTGCTCAATGCGCTCGTCGGTGAGGAGCTGGCACCCACCGACGCCGGGGAGTGCACCCGGATCGTCACCTGGTACCAACGCGGCGAACAGCCGAGGGTGACCATCCACCCGCGCAGCGGACCGCCGGAAACTGCGTACTACACCCGGGAGGGCGGCGCGCTCGAGGTGGAACTCGCCGGGCACACCCCCGATGACGTCGAGCGTCTCGAGGTGTCCTGGCCGACGAACCGGCTCGCCGAGATCACCCTGATCGACACCCCGGGTATCGCTTCGATCTCTACCGATCTTTCCGCCCGCACGCTGCGGGTGCTGACCCCGGAGGACGATCGGCCGCCGGTCGTCGACGCCGTGCTGTACCTGCTGCGCCACACCCACGCCAGCGATGTGCGGTTCCTGGAGTCGTTCCACGACGACGACCTGGCGCACGGCACCCCGATGAACGCGGTCGGCGTGCTGTCCCGGTCGGACGAGATCGGATCCTGCCGGCTGGACGCCCTCGAGGTGGCCGAGCGGGTGGGCCAGCGCTATCAGTCCGAACCCCGGTTGCGACGCCTGTGCCCGGTGATCGTGCCGGTGGCCGGATTGCTCGGCCATGCCGCGGTCACCTTGCGCGAACCGGAGTATCGGGCGCTGGCAACGCTGGCCCATGCACCGCGATCCGACACCGACCAACTGCTGTTGACGGCTGATCGATTCACCATGCGCCCCAGCAACATCCCGCTCACCGAGATCGAACGACAGCACCTGCTTTCGCGTCTCGGGCTGTTCGGGGTGCGGCTGTGCGTGGAGCTGATCCGGTTGGAGACGGTCAGAACCGCCACCGATCTGTCGCTCGAACTGTCGAGGCGCAGCGGACTGGACCGGTTGCGGACCGTCCTGCTGCGGCAGTTCACCGATCGCAGCCGGATCCTCAAGGCGCATTCCGCGTTGACCGCACTGGAGTCGATTCTCCGGGCCGGCGGTTGCCTGCAGCCCGACAGCATTCGTGCGGGCGCCGAGCAGATCACCTCCAGCGCACACGCTTTCGAAGAGGTGCGGCTGCTCGACCGGTTGCGCACCAACGCCCTGGAGGTGCCCGAGCGGCATGTCGAGGAACTGGATCGGCTGCTCGGCGGTTCCGGTCACGACCCGGCCAGTCGCCTCGCGCTGTCGGAGAATCCGTCGTCGGCCGAAATCACCGAGGCGGCTCTCATCGCGCTCGGCCGTTGGCAACGCCTCGCCGAACATCCACTGTCGTCACGCAATGTGCAGGTCGCGGCCAGGGGCGCCAGTCGCACCCTCGAGGGGATCCTGGCGCAGGCGGCGGCCGGTACCGGGCAGTGGTAGGCGGGCGCCTCTTCGTCGCCACCCGAACGCGTTCCCGTCTGCGATGAGACGAAACCTGATTCAGATCAGGCCTTCTCGTACCGCGTAGGCGACGGCATGCGACCGGTTCCGCAGTTGCAGGCGGGTCGTCACGTCGTGCAGGATATTCTTCACCGTCCGCTGGCTGTAGGAGAGGCGGCCGGCGATCTCCGCGGTGTCGTGCCCGCTGGCCACCAGCTTGAGCACCTCCGCCTCCCGGTCCGACAAGCCGGAGAAGGCAAGGCCCCGCGGTGCCAGCACCTGACGTTGCAACCTGCCGACCTGACCCAGCAACCGGCCCAACAGATCCGGCGGGACCTCACCCTCGCCCGCGGCGACGCGGAGCAGGGCCCGGGCCAGGCTGTCCGGGGTGGTGTCGCCGCGGCGCAGCAGGCCGCCGACACCGACCTCCGCAGCGGCAACCAATGTCGTGTCGTCGATCACCCGGGCGACCAGAACGGTGCGCGGGACCGACCCGCGCTGCAGGGCGCGCAGCACCCGCAATACTTCATCGGTCAGCACGTCGGCGACGACCACCGCGACGACTGCCTCCCCCAGGTGTTCCGCGTCCACCACCCGGATCTCCGGGCGCTGACGCAGCTGGCTGATCACCCCCGCCTGCGAGATCGGGTCGCTGGCATACACATACGTGGCCACGGGTGTTTGCATGAAGCCTCCTTTGACAAAGACCGGCCGTTCGGACCTGCCGGTCGTGAACCCCCACCTGCCTGATGGGGCATCATGAACGGGCATGCTCAACGTCCGCTCAACGGCGTTTGGGTGATATGTCCGGCCGCTCAACACGGCTGATCGCCCCGCTCAACAAACAATCAACAAAGCGCGACCGGCTTTACCCGATCGGCGTGTATCAGCCACGACCGCCGGACAGCATCGATCGCATTCGGTAGTGCAGCGGCGACCACGGTCCCGGTCCGAGGGATGGCTTCACCCGTTCGCAGCAGCCCGGGCGGGACGGCACTCCCGGGCCGAGTCAGGCGTGTTGGCCGGGATCCGTGGACGGGCCGGTGAATCGCTTCTCCAACCCCAACCAGCAGTCGACGTAACCGTCCTGCAGCTCAGGCAGTTCCGCGCCATAGCGGGAAACCCTTTGCGGGAAGCGGGTTTCGAACATGAACGCCATGGTCCCCCGGTAGCGAACCGGTTCCAGGTCGGCCGTACTTGCCTGCTGGAAGGCCTCGGCGTCGGGTCCGTGCGGCAACATGCAGTTGTGCAGGCTGAAGCCGCCGGGGACGAACCCCTGTGGCTTGGCGTCATAGACGCCGTAGATCAGTCCCATGAACTCGCTCATGATGTTCATGTGGTACCAGGGTGGCCGGAAGGTGTCCTCGGCCACCATCCAACGATCCGGGAACACCACGAAGTCGACGTTGGCGGTGCCGGGGGTCTCCGACGGCGCGGTCAGCACGGTGAAAATCGACGGGTCGGCGTGGTCGAAGAGCAGCGGACCCACCGGCGAATAGCGACGCAGGTCGTACTTGTACGGGGCATAGTTGCCGTGCCAGGCCACGACGTCCAACGGCGAATGATCAAGGGCGGTGCACCACAGCGAACCGCCCCACTTCACGTACATCTTCGACGGCGCATCGCGATCCTCGTAGGCGGCCACCGGCGTCAGGAAATCGCGTGGATTGGCCAGGCAGTTGGCCCCGATCGGACCACGCTCGGGCAAAGTGAAGGTGCCCCCGTAGTTCTCGCAGATGTAGCCGCGGGCCGGACCGTCCGACAGTTCCACCCGGATCTTGATACCTCTGGGAATGACGACGATCTCCCCCGGCTCGACGTCGATGATGCCGAACTCCGTCCAGAACCGCAGGCCACCCGACTCAGGGACGAACAGCATCTCGCCGTCACCGTTGTAGAAGTACTCGTCCCGCATCGATCTGGTCAGGAAGTAGAGGTGGTGCGCCGTGCCGGCGTGGGTCAGCACGTCACCGGCACTGCTCACGGTGCGGACGCCGCCGTCGATCAGCGACTGCGCGGTGTCCGGGATCGGCACCGGACTCCACCGCAGCGGGCCGATCGGGATCTCGACGTCCGTGTCGGGGGCGCTGCGCCAGAGGCCGGCGTCCACCTTGTCGAACCGACCCCAGTGCCGCACGGTCGGCCGGATCCGGTACAGCCAGGATCGTTCGTTGCTCATCCGCGGGGCGGTGAACGGAGATCCACTCAACTGTTCGGCATAGAGCCCGTAGGCGACCTGCTGCGGTGAGTTCCGGCCCACCGGCAGCGCTCCGGGCAGGGCTTCGGTCTCGAATCCGTTGCCGAAGCCGGTCTGGTACTCGGTCGTGGCCATCCGCCCATGGTGGCTGCGCCACCTCCCCGCCGCCACCCCGAAGACGGCCGGCCGGGAGACGCCGGCGGGGAACTGAGCCCCCGACGGCTCAGCTCCCCGCTGGCAAATCCAGAAAAATCGATACCGCAGAACTTCAGGTCACCTGCACTGCAGAACACCGGCGACGGTGACCACGGGTGTACTTCGGAGCAGATGCCCGGTCAGCTTGCGAGCAGATCCTGGCAAGCCGGGACCTCTGCCATTGCGGCTTGCAGGTCGGCGCTCTGGAAGTCGGCCAGCCCGAAGTCGCTCTCGCCCAACTGCTGGGTTTCGAAGTCGATCTGGTCGACGATCGCCACGATGGACTCCGCATCGGGCGCCGCGTCGATGGCGATCGCACCGCCGGCGTTGATGTCGGCCAGCCCGATCAGGTAGGTGAGGTAGCCGTCGTGCAACGCCTGACCGCCGTCGACATTCGGCGGATCCAGCAGCGTCATCCGGTCGGTCATCTCCAGGATGGTGTCGGCCAAGGAGGCGTAGTAATCCCGGTAGGCGGTACGGAACTCCTCGAGCGGTGCGTTCTCGTCGACCGAGGGCAGCGCGAACAGTGCGCCGAACAGCGTCCCGAGGTCGGTGCAACTGTTCTGCAGCCACACCACCGTGGTGGCGTCGACGCCGGACGGCTCGACGACCACGGTCACAGTGGGATCGAAGGTCACCGACGAGTCGTCGACGGTGGTGGATGGGCTGGAGCTGCTGGCCGACGTCGGTGCTGCCGAACTGCTCGCGGAAGTGGTCGATGGGGAGGTCGACGAGGGACTCGACACCGAGCTACTGACCGCCGCGGCGCCGGCGGATGCGGTGCCGGGAGTGGGAGCCGCGCAGGCGACGGTGAAGACGGAGACGGAGAGCAGGGCGGCGGCGGCAAGGCCGTGACGGAAGTTCACGAGAAACACCTTCGGGCAGGGCCCGCGGGTGGCGGGCGGAGAACGGGATCCGGGGCCGCGATCACCAGGTCGATCCGCGCCCCGCATGTCCGGCGGTTCAACCGGACGGCGGACAAGAGTCGGCACCGGCGCGTCACGGACATCGCGCGACAAAATGAGACTCAGGTCACTTTTCACAACAAGCGACCGTGTCGCAACGTGGATCAACGACAGTTCTTGCGGTGCAAACGGGCTAACAAAGCGATTTCTTTCGAGGTCAGCCCTCGGTGGGAGCTCCGCCGACAATGTCCCGGAACCGCTCCCAACGAGCGGTGTATTCCATTCCGAACCTGCGTTCCGACCTGGCCCGGCGGCGGGAGTCCGCCCCGTAGAGATGTCCGTCCCACCACGAGTGCGGTTTGGCCAACCGGAACGCGCCGACGATCCCGATGGGCTGGTAGAGGATGCCCAGCGCGGCGGTGACGATCTTCCCCTTCAGTAGGCAGATCACGGCGGGGATCACCGTGATCGCCACCAGCAACCAGAGCAACCAGGAGAACTCCCCCAGGTCGTCACTGGTCTCGAACACCTGCAGCAGATCGACGAAAGACCGGGCCGATGCCGAGATGACCAGCACCCAGGCGACGGCATCGATCGACTTGCGGCCCTGCCGTCCCCAATAGACGTCGTCCAGATGCAGCCACAACGCGAACTCGTCGAAAGCGAGTCCGGTACCGATGCCGAACAACAACGCCAGCACGTCGAGCAGTGCGTCCTGAGGTGTGGTGGTGACCAGCAGCAGGCCGCTGACGAACATCAACGAGATGCCGAAGACCTGATGGTGGATGTGCACCCCGCCGATGGTGATGTCCTTGATCGGACCGGATGCCTCGACTCCCGATGCCGACCGGTGCCGGATGAACCGGGTGATCCCCCTGGTCACGGCGAACGCGCCGAGCACCCCGATGAACACCCAGAGCGCGGGACCGACGTCGATGAACCGGCCGAGCAAAACGCTCTTGATCAGCTCCTGGGTCAGCAACCAGCCAACGCTGTCGGTGTCGAAACCGACGTCGGTCAGCATGATCATCGCGGGGTGCACAGGCAGACCCTATTGCGGCCGGTCGGTCAGGTTGTCGCGCCCACCGGCTGCTGACCGGTGTTGACCGCCTCGCGTCGGGCGGTCACCGCGCCGGCGGGCCGCTCCCTGATGCGCTGGCTGATCACCTGGGTGATGCCGTCGCCGCGCATCGAGACGCCGTACAGGGCGTCGGCCGATTCCATGGTGAACTTCTGGTGGGTGATCACGATCAACTGCGAGGAATCGCGCAGTTCGGTCATCAGGCCGACCAGCCGCGTCAGGTTGACCTCGTCGAGAGCGGCCTCGACCTCGTCCATGATGTAGAACGGGCTGGGTCGGGCCCGGAAGATGGCCACCAGCAGCGCGACCGCCGTCAGCGATCGTTCCCCACCGGACAACAGCGAGAGCCGCTTGACCTTCTTCCCGGGCGGCCGGGCGTTGACCTCGACGCCGGTGGCCAGCATGTCGGACGGGTCGGTGAGCACCAACTCGCCCTCGCCACCCGGGAACAACGTGGCGAACACGGCCTTGAACTCGCGTGCCACGTCGACATAGGCCGCTTCGAAGAGCTCGAGGATCTTCTCGTCGACCTCCTTGATCACCGACAGCAGGTCCTTGCGGGTGGCCTTCAGATCCTCCAGCTGGGTCACCAGGAACTTGTGCCGCTCCTCGATCGCAGCGAACTCCTCCAGTGCCAACGGGTTGACCTTGCCCAGCGCTGTCAGGTCCCGCTCCGCGCGCTTGAGACGGCGCTCCTGGGACGGCCGGTCGTAGGGCATCGGCGGGGGCGCGGTGACCTCCTCACCGCGGTCCTTGGCCGCCTCGTATTCGGCCATCTCGTCCAGGGTCGGTGGCACCGGAACGTCTGGACCGAACCCGGCTATCAACTCGTCGGCCGGGACCGAGAACTCCTCCACCGCCCGGGTTGCCAGTTGTTCGGCGTGCATCTGCTGCTGGGCACGCAGCACCTCGCCGGTGTGCACCGCGTCGGTCAGCCGGTCCCACTGCACCTGCAGGTCGGAGACCCTGGCCCTGGCCACGGTGAGCGCGGCTTCCGCTCCGGCTCGCGCCGCGGTCGCCCGGTCCCGCTCGACGGCGGCCTCGGCCAGCGAGACCTCGAGCCGCTCGGCAACCCGGCGGCCCACCTCGACGACGCGGGAGGCGACCGCCGAACTGGCTGTGCGTCGCGCCTCGGCGGCGGCGAGCCGAACCCGGTGCTGCCGTTCCTGTCTCGCCGACCGGCGAAGGGCCTCGGCGCTGCCTGCGGTGGCCCTGGCCCGCTCCTCCGCCGTGCGCTGGACCAGCCTGGCCTCCACCTCCCGTTGCCGGGCGAGGGCAGTCCGCTCGGCCAGCGCATCCCGTTCTGCCGGGTCGACCTCCTCCGGCGCCTGCTCGGATTCGACGGCGTAGAGCCGGTTCTCCAGATCGGAAAGGGTGCTGCGGTGTTGATCCCGGGCGAGTTCGGCGGCCTCCCGCTGTCGCTCGAGTCGCTCCGCCTCCGCTGCCGCCGATCGCGCCGACGAACCGAACCGGGCGAGTTCCTCGGCGACCGCAGACATCCGGGCATCCGAGTGGTGCAGCGCCGCAAGGGTTCTGGCTTCATCATCGCGGCGTTGCTGGAGTTCGGCCTTGGCTCCGGCCAGAGCGGCCTCGAGCCCGGCGATCTGCTGGTGCGTACGAGCGAGCTCGTCGGCGGCGCGATCCCTGGTGGCCTGGATCTCGAGCATGGACTGGCCGCCGGCGCTGCCCCCGTCAGCCCAGTCGGGCCCGATCAGATCGCCGTCCACAGTCACCGCGCGGACGTCCGGAATGTGCTCGACAACGTCCACCGCAAAGGCCATGTCGGGGACAACCGCGACCCGGTCGAGGGCTCGAGCCAGGGCCGGACGCAGCGCTTCCCGGACGGTGAGCAGATCGATCGCCCAGCGCGCCCCGGCCGGCAGCTCGGGCCAACCGCGTCGGTCGGGTAGCTGTCGGGGGCCCTGCACGACCACGCCGGCGCGGCCACTCCCGTTGCTCCGCAACAGTTCCAGTGCCTGCACCGCGTCGTGCACCGAGGTGACGGCAACGGCCTCGGCGATCGCACCGAGCGCCGCGGCGACCGCTGTCTCGTAGCCGGGGGTGATGTCCAGTGCGTCCGCGACCCCGCCGAGCAGACCGGGCAACTTCTCGCCCGCGTCCAGCAGTGCCTGGGTGCCGTCCCGGCGATCCAGTCCGAGGGCGAGGGCGTCGACCCTGGCCCGAAGAGTCGAGGCACCGGTCTGGGCGGTGCGCAGCGCATCGGTCAGCTCGGCGGTGCGGGCCTTCGCGGCCGCGGCCGCGGTGGCCGCCTCCTCGTGCGCCTCGTCCAATCCGACCTCTGAGGAATCGAGGTCACCGACCGAGTCCTGGGCCACGACGAATGCGGCGTCGGCGGACGCCGCCCGGTCGCGGGCATCGGAGACGGCGCCGGCCAATCTGGTGACCTCGTCGTCGCCGGCGGACAACCTCGAGCGGGCCGCGTGGACCTGTCCGGCGAGTCGGGCCAGGCCTTCTCGCCGATCGGCGATCAGCCTGTTCGCGGCGACCAACTCGTCCTCGGCGGCGCGCAGGGCGCGCTCGCAGTCGATGCGTTCGGCGGTGGCAGCGGCGAGCTCGTCCGCGGCCGCTTCGACCGTCTCCTGCAGTGCCTCCTGCTCGGCCTCCGCCCTGGCCGCAGCCGCCTCCAGCTGCTCGGGGTCCCGGCCGGTGCCGGCATCCCGGGCCGGTGCGGCCAGGTTCCTGGCCCGCTCACCGGCCAGCGCGATGGTGCCGCGCAGCCGTTCGGCCAGCGCCGACAGCGCGAACCAGGTGTTCTGGGCCTGTTGCAGTGCGGGGGTCGCCGCGCGCAGGTTTGCCTCGGCCGTTTCCGCCTCGGCGGACGCCGTGGCCAACGCGTCCTGCACCTGCTTGCGGTGATCGATCGCGGCCTGCTCGTCAACAGCGTCCTGCGCGATCTTGGCGGTGATCTGCGCCAGGTCGTCGGCGAGCAGGCGCATCTTCGCGTCCCGCAGGTTGGCCTGCACGCCGGCCGCCCGCCGGGCGACAGCCGCCTGCCGACCCAACGGCCCCAGCTGGCGGCGGATCTCGCCGGTCAGATCGGTCAGCCGATTCAGGTTGGCCTGCATCGCGTCCAGCTTGCGGACGGTCTTCTCCCGCCGCTTGCGGTGCTTGAGCACGCCTGCGGCTTCTTCGACGAACGCCCGCCGATCCTCCGGCCGGGCCTGCAACACAGCATCGAGCTGACCCTGCCCGACGATCACGTGCATCTCGCGGCCGATGCCGGAGTCCGACAGCAGTTCCTGGATGTCGAGCAGCCGGCAGGACTTGCCGTTGATCTCGTACTCGCCCACCCCGTCGCGGAACATCCGGCGGGTGATGGCGACCTCTGCATAGTCGATGGGCAATGCGCCGTCGGAGTTGTCGATGGTCAGCGTGACCTCGGCACGGCCCAGTGGCGGTCGATCCGCGGTCCCGGCGAAGATGACGTCTTCCATCTTGCCGCCGCGCAACGCCTTGGCGCCCTGTTCACCCAGCACCCAGGCGATGGCGTCGACGACATTGGATTTGCCGGAGCCATTCGGTCCGACGACGGCGGTGATGCCGGGTTCGAAACGCAGCGTGGTGGCCGAGGCGAAGGACTTGAAACCCTTCATCGTGAGGGACTTCAGATGCACGGTGGCTCGTTCCCTCCCTGGCCGTCGTCTACGGGCGCCGACCACCCATGAACCCGCGTTTGACGGTCGGAGCCAGCGTCATGGTGACGTTACCCGGCGGCCGGACTCCGCCACGGTGACTCGCCGGGCGGCATCGCGATGGGCGGGCCGGTGGGCGCGACCGGCCTCATCCGTGTCGATCCGCCACCGGCAACCGGGTCAGGTCGACGACAAGCGCGCGGTGGTCGGACAGCGGCAACGCCGGTGCGCTCGAGTCCTGCACCTCACCGAACTCACCGCGCAGCAGGATGTGATCGAGTTGCTGGTCGGGCTCGTCGACGGGGAAGGTCGGGTGCCCGGCGAGCGGGCGGTACCCGGTGATGGTCGCCGGGAGCCGGCCCGCCATGTTCAGGTCACCCATCAGGATCACCGGGTCGGGAAAGGCCGACAGGTCCCGGCGGACCCTGATCAGCTGCCGCCGTCCCCAGCCGGGTACGAACGAGAGGTGCGTGTTGGCCACCACCAATTCCCCGGCCGGCGTCCGGAACTGGCCGATGATCACCGATCGTGGCTCCTCGTGCACGACGATCATTTTGCGGGCGTGTCGCAGGTAGAGCGGGAATTTCACCGGGATGCGCGGTAGCCGCAACACCTGCCAGGCCGACGCCGGGTAGCGGGACAACAGTGACACCCCGTAAGCGGCGGTGTCCGGCAGCTCCTGACCGGTCGCCGCCATCCAGGTGGCACCGGGGGTTCCGGCCAGGGCTGCCACGAACCGGTACGACACCGCGCCCATTGCGTTCGCGGCGACCGCCGTCAGGTCCGCCATGTTCGAGCGGGTCTGCAGTCGGTCGACCTCCTGCAGCGCAAGCACATCGGGGTTCAGGGTGCGGACGGCGTCGGCCAGCCTGCCGACGTCGACCAGCCCGTCGGATGGGGACCGCCCGTGCAGGATGTTGAATGTCGCCAACCGCATGCGTGGGAAAGTACCCCGATGACGCCGATCGACTCCGATGACGCGAAGTCGCCGACCGAGCAGCTCCGGGAGGCGCTGCGACGCTCGGCCTCCGCACTCAAGGCCGCGGAAGTACCGTTCGCGCTGGCCGGCAGCTACGCGCTGTGGGTGCACGGTGCGCCCGAGAGCACCCATGACGTCGACATCGTGGTGCCGGAGCCGGCCGTTGAGCAGGCGGCCCGCACCATGATCCAGGACGGTTTCGAGGTCGAGCGGCCACCTGAGGACTGGTTGTTCAAGGCCTATCTGGACGGCGCCATGGTGGACGTTCTGCACCGCCTGAACGGTGTCCCCGTCGATGATCTGGTGATCAGTCGTGCCGAGGACCGCGAGGTGCTGGGCCTGCGAATCCCGGTGCTCCCGCCCACCGAGGTGATCTCGACCAAACTGCGGGCACTCACCGAGCGGTACTGCGACTTCGGCGAGTTGCTGCCGCCGGTACGGGCGGTACGGGAGCAGTTGGATTGGCCCAGGTTGCGCAGGGAATCGACCGACAACCCTTTCGCCGAAGCCTTCCTCGGCCTGGCGGACCGGCTGGGGATCAGCGGGGACCGGGTAGAAAACGGCACCCGCTGATTTGGCTGAGTGAGGTGCCCCGGGAAAGGGAACTCTCTCCCCAACACCCGGTGGGGGTGGCACAGCACGAGGGGAAGCCGATCATGACGATGGGCGACAGGATCCGGCCAGGCCGCAAGGCGGAAGACCAACCAGCAGGCGCTGGCCCGACAGGGGACGACGGTGTCGACTCGGTCGAAACGGGCGAGCGACGGGACTCAGCGGCTCAGGAAGCGAGCGCTCCGCACATCGAGAAGCAGGCGCTGATCGACGCGCCGGGTAGCTGACCGGCGCGAGGCTCGTCATTCCCGAAAAGGCTGGGTGACCGCAGGAATGCGGTGTCACCTTCAAAGCGTGTCACCTCAGAAGCATGTCACCTCACGGGCTTCTCACCGCACAGGCTTCTCACCGCACAGGCTTTTCACCGCAGGAATGCCGCCGTGACGCCGGAGTCGACGGGGATGTGCATTCCGGTGGTCTGGGAGAGGTCGCCGGCGGTGAGGGCGTACACGGCGTCGCCGATGTGTTCGGGCAGGACCTCTTTCCCGAGCAGGGTCCGTTTCGCGTAGTACGCGCCGAGGTCCTCCTCCTTGACCCCGTACACGGCGGCGCGGGAGGCGCCCCACCCGGCGGCGAAGATCCCGGACCCGCGGACCACCCCGTCCGGGTTGATCCCGTTCACCCGCACCCCGAACTGACCGAGTTCGGCGGCGAGGAGCCGGACCTGGTGGGCCTGGTCGGCCTTCGTGGCGGAGTAGGCGATGTTGTTCGGCCCGGCGAACACACTGTTCTTGCTGGAGATGTAGATGATGTCCCCACCGAGTTGCTGCTCGATCATCACCCTGGCTGCCTCCCGGGACACCAGGAAACTGCCCTTCGCCATCACGTTGTGCTGCAGGTCCCAATCCTTGACCGTGGTCTCCAACAGCGGTTTGGACAGTGACAGCCCGGCGTTGTTGACCACCAGGTCCGCGCCGCCGAACGCCAGGTTCGCGGCAGCGAACATGTCCGCCACGCCCTGCTCGTCGGAGACATCGGCCTTCACCGCGACCGCGACATCACTGCCGCCGAGTTCATCGGCCACCTGTTGCGCGGTGTCCAGGTTCAGGTCCGCGATCACCACACACCCACCTTCGGCGGCGATCCGGGTCGCGATGGCCTTCCCGATCCCCGACCCCGCACCGGTCACCACCGCGACCCGGGTCGCCAACGCCTTCGGCTGCGGCTGGCGTTGCAGCTTCGCCTCCTCCAACGCCCAGTACTCGATCGCGAACTTCTCCGCCTCACCGATCGGGGCGTAGGTGCTCACCGATTCCGCGCCGCGCATCACGTTGATCGCGTTCACGTAGAACTCCCCCGCGACCCGCGCGGTCTGCTTGTCCTTCCCGAAGGAGAACATCCCCACCCCGGGGACCAGCACGATCGCCGGATCAGCACCCCGGATCGCCGGAGAGTCAGCGGCGGCGTTCCGGTCGTAATAGCCCTGGTAATCCGCCCGGTACGCCTCATGCAGCTCGGCGAGGCGGGCCTTGACCTCGTCCACCGACGCCGACGCCGGCAGGTCCACCACCAGCGGTTTCACCTTCGTCCGCAGGAAATGATCCGGGCACGAGGTGCCAAGCTCGGCCAACGCGGCGAGTTTCTCCCGGGCCAGGAACTCCAACACCACCTCCGAGTCGGTGTAATGCCCGACCTGCGGGCGGTCCGTCGACGCCAACCCCCGGATCGTCGGGGCCAGGGCCGCGGCCTTCGCCCGCCGCTGCACCTCCGGCAGCGCCTCGTACCCGGGCACCACCGCGCCGAACGGTTCCGCTGAGCCGTTGTCGACCAGGAACTGTTCCGCGGTGCGGATGATCTCCAACGAATTCGCCTCCGCCTCCGCCGAGGTGTCGCCCCAGGCGGTGATGCCATGCCCACCCAGGATGCAGCCGATGGCCTGCGGGTTCACCGCCTTGATCGCGGCGATGTCCAGGCCGAGTTGGAAACCGGGACGCCGCCACGGCACCCACACCACCCGATCCCCGAACGCCTTCCGGGTCAGTTCTTCCCCGTCGACCGCGGTCGCCAACGCGATCCCGGAATCCGGATGCAGATGATCCACATGCGCCGCATCCACCAACCCATGCATCGCCGTGTCAATCGACGGTGCGGCCCCGCCCTTCCCGTGCAAGCAGTAATCGAACGCCGCGACCATCTCATCCTCCCGATCCAGACCGGGATAAACGTTCACCAGGGAACGCAGCCGGTCCAACCGCAGCACCGCGAGGTTGTTCTCCGTCAACGTCCCCAAATCACCACCGGACCCCTTCACCCACAACAACTCCACCGGATCCCCCGTCACCGGATCCGTCTCAACGCCCTTCGCCGACGTGTTCCCACCCGCAAAATTCGTGTTCCGCGGATCGGCCCCCAACCGGTTCGAACGGCCGATCAGATCCTGGGCGGTGGTGGTCTGCATGGCAGGTCTTCTCCTACAACAGGTGTCGATCGGATGCACGGATGGTGGCAACCTCTGGTCGCCTTCGAGGATGGGAACTGCCTCGAAAACGAGGAATTGCGTGGCGATCCCGGTTGGCTACCGTGATCCGCCGTACCGGCGATTGGTGATGCCGTTCAGCAGTGCGGCGAACACCAGCACGGTGCCGAGTGCGAGGAGTTGGTACTGCGACCCCTCATTGCCCACGAATGCGAGCAGGATGCCTGCATTGAGCCACACGATGAGCAGCGCCGCCAGCACCACGCCGGCGACCCGACCGATGCCGCCGGTGATCGCCACGCCGCCCAGCACCGCGATGGTGATGGCCGGCAACGCCATCCCCGACCCGGAGACACCGGCATCCGGACGGGCCGAGGCGAACTGGGCGACGGTCACCACCGCGACCAGGCCGGAGATCACCCCGGCATAGACGTAGGCCTTGAACCTGGTGTCCTTGACCGGCAGCCCGGCCCATTCGCCGGCGGTGTCGTTCGTTCCGATGGCGTACAGCCGACGACCGTACGTGGTGCGCGCCAACAACACCCAGACGACGATCACGGTGGGGATGAGGAAGGTGAAGATGCCGAGCGGCACGTCGGGCAGACCGCCGCCGATCAACGGCAACTCGACCGATCGGGAGATCGAGAAAAGCTCCTGGATCGGCGGCGTGCTGATCGGCCGCTGGTTGTTGATCACGATGGCCAGCGACTTGTAGGCGTAGTAGGTGGCCAGGGTGGCGATCAGCGCCGGGAACTTGATGTACGCGATGAGGAAGCCGTTCAGTGCACCGCACAGCCCGCCGAAGGCGGCGGTGAGCACGATCGCCAGCCATAGCGGCCAGCCCCACTCGCCGTAGGCGAAGCCGAAGATCATCCCGGCCAGGGAGACGATGGCGCCGACCGACAGGTCGATGCCGCCGCGACCGGACAGGATCACCAGCAGCTCGGCGAGCCCGAGCATCACCAGCGGTACGGCGTTGATCAGGGACGATGCCATGTAATCGCTGTCGTACGGAGCGGTCAGATAGCCGCCCGAATCCATGATGAAAAACACCACGACGACGACAACGATCAGCACGGCCAACAACACGATTCGCTGCGTGAGCAAAGCCCGGATCACCCGCGCAACAACGGATTCGGTGTTCCCGGATGGCCCCGATGAGGGCTTGTCCAGAGCTGGGGTTGTGGTCATCCGGCTCTCCTCGCCCGTTCCCGGATCAGGTCGGCGCCGACGGCGACGATGATGAAGACACCGACGAAGAGGTCGGACAGCTGGGAATTCCAGCCCAGTTGGGTGACGCCGGAGGTGACGGTCTGCACCAGCAGCGCGCCGAGCAACGTGCCGAGCACCGAGCCGCGACCACCCATGATCGAGGTACCGCCGATGACCACGGCGGCGATGACGGCCAACTCCTTGCCGTTCCCCACCGACTGGTCGAGAGTCGATGTGCCCTGCGCAATGACGAAGCAGGACGCCAGGCCGACCAACAGCCCGGTCACCACATAGGCCAGCAGGATGCGGCGCTGCACCCGGACACCGGCCAGCCGCGCGGCGTGCGCATCGCCGCCGATGGCGTAGAAGTGCCGTCCCCCGGCGGTATGTCGCAGGTACCACCAAGCGATGCCGGCGATGACGACGGTGATCAGGAACGCGTGCGGCACACCCAGGGTCCGACCGGCCACCCCACGGCCGAAGACGTCGAACGTCTGCGGGATGCCGTTGACGGTGCTGGAGCCGAAGATCTGCAGCCCGAGGAACAGGAAGATGTTGGCGGTACCGAAGGTGATGATGATGGCGTGCACCCGCCCGTAGGCGATCAGCAGACCGTTGACGAGTCCGAGCACCGCACCGACGATCACCGAAACCAGCACCGCCAGCGGCAGTGCCAGCCCTTGGTCGACCAGCAGCTTCGCGGTGATCACCGAACAGACCATGATCGCGGCGCCGACCGAGACGTCGATGCCGCCGGTGATGATGATGATCGTCATCCCGATGCCGACCAGCGCGATGGGCGCTGTCGACACCAGCAGCGGCTGAATGGATCCGGCCGTGAAGAACGCCGGGGTGGCGAAAGCGAGGATGATCCACAGCGCAGCGATGACACCGATCAGGACGAATTCCTGGCCGGACACCGGGGACGGCAACACCCGATTCCGCGGTCGTGGTGCGACCGGCGGCGGTTCGCTGGCCGGGACGCCTGGGTCCGGGCGCTCGTTCACAGTGGCGCTCATGCGGCGTGCCCCTCGTTGTCGCCAGCCGGCTCGCCCACGGCTCCGGCCGCGGCGGCCAGCACATCGACCTGCGTCGCGTCGGGTCCGAACTCGACCGTCGTGGTGCCACCGCGAACCACCTGCAACCGGTCCGAGATCCGCAACGCCTCCGGCAGATCGGAGGTCACCACGAGCACAGCAGAACCACTCTCGGCGAGCTCGGTGATGATCCGGTGGATCTCCTCCTTGGCGCCGACATCCACCCCCTGGGTGGGTTCGGCCAGCACCAGCACCTCCGGGCGTTCCACGAGTTGCCTGGCCAGCACCACCTTCTGCGCGTTGCCGCCGGACATCGCCCCGATGGTCGTTCGTTCGTGGGGGGTCTTGACGGCCAGGCGCTTGATCAGATCCCTGGCCACCGACTTCTCCCGGGTCCGGTCGACGAAGATCCCGAACCTGGAGAGCAGCTTGAGATGTCCGGCCGAGATGTTGAACGCGATGGACTGGAACGAGAACATCCCCTCCAGCTTGCGATTCGCCGGAAGCAGCGCGATGCCCAGCTTCTGCGCGTCCTGAGGCGAGCGCGGCTCGATGGGCGTGCCGTTGAGCAGGATCTGGCCGCTGGTCGCCCGGTCCATGCCATACACGCACGCGGCGATCTCGGAGACCCCGGACCCCACAAGCCCGTACAGCCCAACGATCTCACCACGTTTCACCGCGACATCGACATCATGGAACTTCCCCGTCCTGGTCAAACCCGACAGGACCAGCGCCGCTTCGCCATCGGGAACCACCCGCTCGGGCCGGTCGTCCGACAGGATGCCGCCGACCATCAACTCCGCGATCTGCCGGACAGACAGTTCCTCGATGGGGTAGGTGCCGATGGTCTGCCCGTCGCGCATCACGGTGACCCTGGCCGCGATCCGGAAGAGCTCATCGAGCCGGTGCGAGATGTAGATGACCGACACGCCGGATGCGGTCAACCGCCGGACAACCGTGAACAGGACGTCGATCTCCGCGTCGGTGAGGATGGCCGAGGGTTCGTCCAGGATCAGCACCTTGGCGTTTCCGGCCAGGGCCTTGGCGATGGAGACCTGTTGCTGCTCGGCGATCGACAGCGAGCCGACGGGCACGGTTGCGTACCTGGCCGGCAGGCCGAGCAGTTCGAGCAGCTCGACGACCTTGGCGTTCTGGGCTGCCCAGTTCACCCTGCCGCCCTTGCGGATCTCCCGTCCGGTGAAGATGTTCTCCGAGACCGTGAGTTCCGAGAACAGTTGAGGTTCCTGGTAGACGGTGGCGATGCCGAGCGACATCGCATCGGTGGTCGAGTTGATCGACACCGGCGCGCCCTCGAAATCGATGGTGCCGGTGTCCGCCGACTCGACCCCGGAGATGATCTTGATCATGGTGGACTTGCCGGCGCCGTTCTCGCCGACCAGGGCGTGGACCTCGCCGACCCGGACCGTGATGTCGGCATGCCGGATCGCGCGAACCGCACCGAACCGCTTCGAGATCCCGGCGAGCTGCAAGCGGACCTGCTCGGGGCCCGGAGACGATGGCGGGCCGGGGCTTTCGCCGTCGGTCGTCTCTTTGCCGTTGATCTCGTCGTCGGATGTCACTGCCATCTGCTCCTAGTCCGCGTCACGGTCATACACCGTCCGGTCGACGGTGCACCGGCTGCGGAGTCCTGCTGGGCATGAGAACCCAGCGGGACCCCGCAGCCAGGTCGATCAGTAGCTGAACTGGTCGACGTTGTCCTTGGTGATGGCCAGCGCCGGCCCGAGCAGCAGGGTCTTGGTGGCGTCGTCGTAGGCGATGGCGGGCAGCTTGGTGCTGACGTCATTGGTCGCGGCGAAGGAGTTGCCTTCGGCCAATTGTGCGCCGGTCCACGCCGTCAGGTAGCCCAGGTTCTCGACGTCCCAGAGGATCGACGCCGAGGACGATCCGTCGGCCAGGTACGGCTTCATCGACTGCGGCGTGCCCAGGCCGACGGTGAAGACCTGCCCGACCTTGCCGGCGTCCCGCACCGCCTGCGCCACACCGGGTGCCGAGGAGGTGCACTCGCCCACCAGACCGGTCAGATCCGGGTGCGCGTTCATCAGGTCGGTCGCCATCTGGGTGGCCTTCGCCTGATCCTCACCGGCATAGACGATGTCGACGATCTCGGCCTCGGGGTACTTCGACGCCGTGTAGGACTTCTGGACGTCGATCCACGAATTCAGGTTCTCCGCGGTCTGACCGCAGGACACGATCGCGTACTTGCCCTTGCCGCCCATCGCCCCGACGACGGCGTCGGTCAGTCCCTCGCCGATGCCCTGTGCCGAAGCCTGGTTGACGAACGCCTCACGCACCGAACCGGGCGCATCCGTGTCCGCGGTCGCCACGTGGATGCCGGCGTCCTTGGCCTGCTGTAGCAAGGGCGCCATCGAATTCGGAGTCGTTCGGTGCCACGATCAGCGTGTCCACCTTCTGCTGGATGAACGAGCGCACGATGTCGGCCTGGGCAGCCGCGTCTGCCTGGGTCGGACCCTGGTAGAGCCACTCGACATTGCCGAGCTCCTTCGCGGCAGCCTGGCCGCCGGTGTTCATCGCCTCGAAGTACGGCACGCCTTGCAGTTTCGGCACGAACGCGACCTTGACCGTCGCCCCGGCCGCACCGCCGGACGAGGCTGCGGCGCTCGCGGCCGTCGTGCCGGCTGCTGTACTCGCGGCGGTCTCCTCGTTTTTCTTGGTGCACGCTGACAGCACCAGGGTTGCAGCGACGCCGATCACGGCAATCGTTGCAAGTCTTCGACCTTGACGCATGTGAACTCCTGGGGGACAGGCCGGGGGGCCGATCTGATGTCCACCCGGTCGGGTGGACATGGGTGAAGCGATGGGGGCAGGGGTGATCCGGTTCCGGGTTGCCGGCGACCGCGGTGCTCGGATCGAACGGCGGAGCCGACTCTCCGGTGCGAAAGGAAATGCAGTCGCCGGATGATTCGAGGGACGTCAAGGGCTGGCACGTTGTTGCTGCCGGACCCGCTGCTGGCGCCGATTCGGTGCGGCGACACCGATCTCGACGACCCGTGCGTCGGCGGCCGACACCGGCACCGTGGTCAGCGGCACACCGAGATCCCGCCACTGGTCGACGAATTCCGATGTGGCCCCGTCGTCGGTGTACATCGCGGTGATGTCGGTGGACGGGGTGAAGGAATGCAGACCGAAACCGTTGACCTTCGACGAGTCGAACAACCCGTAGACGGTGTCGCAGGCCTGCGCCATGAACTGCTTGGTGTGCGCCTCCTCCGCCGAGATATCCATCAAACCATGGATTGTCGAGACACTGACCACTCCGAAGAAGCCGGCGGTGATCCGTCCGCGGCCGGCCAGCACGTCACCGATCGGTCCGACAACCGACCCTGCCGAACGACGGACGACGCCACCTGGCAGCAGCACCATCGCCGTGGAGTGCTCCATGAACAGCAACGCGTGCCGCAGCCCGTTGGTGATGACCACGAGATTCCGCCGCTCCAGCAATTCCTGGGCGAGATAGTAGGTGGAGGTCGATGAATCGATCGCAATCACGTCACCGTCCCGGACCACGGGTGCCACCGCTCGTGCGATGGCCCGTTTACTGTCCCTTGCATGGCGAAGGCGCATCTCGAAAGCGCCCTCGTCACTGGCGCCCACGCTCACGGCGCCGCCGCGCACTCTGCGGAGGAGGTGACGCCGTTCGAGGACCTCCAGGTCCTTCCGGATAGTGACGGTGGAGACTCCGAACTGGCTGGACAGCTCGTTGACCGAGACATGCCCGGTGGACTTCAGGGACGCCAACACCGCTTGTTCGCGTGCGAACTCGTCCAACGACGCCATCGTGCCCACCTCCTCGTGGTCCCACCGGCCGCCGTGATGCAAGGGGCCGACCGGGCGAACTCTTGGAGGCGAAGCTAACCGGTGCGAACCGGTAGGTCAATGAACCTCACAGAAGTGAAAGTCGTTCGGTTTCGAATGTCACTCGTGCCGCTTTCTGATGGCTTGGCACGCGGGCCGGACGGACGCCCGGCCTGCCGGAACCGAAGTGGCCGGATCCGGAGTGCGAGGCAGGGATCAGGCGGTGACGACCAGCGTCGCCGGCGCTGATCCGGCAGAAGTCAGGGAAGGATTGTCGTAGGTGAGGGTGTAAGTCCCTGTCCCGGGCGACGGCACTGCGAAGGTCAGGATGTTCCGGTCGTCGTCGGAGACGACGTCCGGATAGATGGCGTCGCAGCAGTATTCGCTGCGACTGTCCGCTGTCACCGAGTGCCCGTCGGGACCGGTGATCGAGAACTCCTCCCGCCCGGTGTTGTACCCGTACGGCGAGCATCCGGCGGCGCAGCTCAGTTTCACCCGGAGGTTCAGCAGCGACTTTCCCTTCTCTCCCGATTCGTAGCTCGGCGCAAGGGTTCCGCCGACGACCTCGATGACGATCTCCCCCTGGCTCGCCTGCCCTGCCGGGGTGATGTCCAACGGCTCGAGACTGTCCACCTCGGCCGCGGTGGCCAGTGGGATTCTGGTCTGGTTGTCGGTCGCGCCGCCGTAGACGAAGGTCACCATGTCGATCGCGTCGTCGAACGAGAACTGCTGGTCGCCAACCGGCAGCACGCCGAAGATCGCGGTTCCGGTCGCTGTCCCGGCGCCGGGAATGCCCGGGGTGTCGAAGACGCCGTCGACCACTCGACCTGCCACCTGGATCCCGGGTTCGGCGGGCGTCGCATCGACGTTGCCCAGGTTCTGATAGCTGAAGGTGACATCCATGTCGACGCCGTCGCCGAACCCTGGGGATGCAGTGATCTCGTCGACGGTGACGGCGAAACCGTTGTACCACCCGGTCCTGCCGATCTTGCGCGTGATCGGCTCGGGCGCCGGCGTCTTCGTGGTGGGGAATGCCGCCGTTGCGCTGGTCGAACCGGCGCCGGCACCTGGCTGCTGGCCGTTGCCCGTCGGCTGACTGGCCTTGATGGCTGCCTGGATGTTGTTGGCCACCGCTGCGGCCTGGCCCTGCACCTCTCCCCCGCCGCAGGCGGCGAGAACGGCCAGCAGGCCGAGTCCGGCGACCGATCGAGCAATGCAGCGGCGGTAGCGCATGAATGTCCCCCTTGACGTCGGCGAAGGTTCGCCGGTCGTAGACGGCGAGGTTGGGCCGCCTGCAGAAGGGAGGGCACCTCGCAGCGATAAATACCGACGTCGCGGCCGGGCTCCGATGCCACGTCGCGGATACCCTGACCGTTCGACAGATTTCTGGTTCGGCGGGAGGACCGCGGTGGCCGCGCAGCAAGCATTGGACCGTGCGCCGTCGGCCGCGGATCAAAAGCTGTTCCCCGGGTTTCGACCAGCCCGACTCCGCACCGCCGATGATGTCGAGATCGCTTTCCTGGTAGGAGGTTCCGGTCCACCGTTGCTGCTGTTGCACGGCCATCCGCAGACCCACGTCATCTGGCACCGGGTGGCGCCCACGCTCGCCCGATCCTTCACGGTGGTGCTCGCCGACCTGAGGGGGTACGGCGATTCGAGCAAGCCACCTGGCGCTGCGGATCACGTGAACTATTCCAAGCGGGCGATGGCCGCCGACATGATCGCCGTGATGGCCGGCCTCGGGTTCGAGCGGTTCGACATCATGGCTCACGACAGGGGCGCACGGGTGGCCCACCGACTCGCCATGGATCGTCCTGCCGCCGTCCGCCGCCTGGTTCTGCTGGACATCGCCCCCACCCTGGCGATGTACGAACAGACCGGTGAGGACTTCGCCCGTGCGTACTGGCACTGGTTCTTCCTGATCCAGAAATCGCCGTTGCCCGAACGGCTGATCGAGGCCGATCCTGCCGCCTACGTCACCGACCTGATGGGTGGGCGAAGTTCGGGCCTGGCGCCCTTCGATCAGCGCGCGCTGGCCGAGTATCAGCGATGCCTGGCTCTGCCCGGATCCGCCCACGGCCTCTGTGAGGACTATCGCGCGGCCGCCGGCATCGACCTCGAGCACGACCGCGCCGATCGGGCGACCGGACGGAGGCTGGCGGCACCATTGCTGGTCCTGTGGGGCGCCAACGGTGTGGTGGAAAGGTGTTTCGACGTACTTGCCGAGTGGAGCCGAGTCGCCGACGATGTCGGCGGCCGGACCCTGCGCTGCGGTCATTACATCGCGGAGGAAGCACCCGACGAACTGCTGACGCAGATACTGCCGTTCTTCGCCGCCGATCGGTGAATGGGCGCTGGTGTGCGAGCAAATGTCGCTCTCGGTTCCCGTTGGCATTTTGTCAATGAAGCCTTAGAGTCCGACTCCATTGGGGTGGAGTATGGCTCAAGGCCGCGCTCCCGATGAAAAGAGTGCACCGTGCGCCTGAAGATCGACAACCACGCGCGACGCCAGCAGCGGATCATGACCGGACTGCTGGCTGCCGCGCTTCTCGTGACCGCTGCGTGTACCTCGTCGGGCAATTCTGCGGCGACCTCGACCACGATGACCGGCACTTCGACGGCCAAGGCCCCGGCCTCGGGCTCGACCGGTTCCGGCACCACCAGTCCCGGCACCGGGAGTTCCGTGACATCGTCGGCCGGTGCGGAACCGGCCTACGCCGCCAAGGTCACGGCCGGCGTTGAAAAGGCCATGAAGGACAACGTCATTCCCGGTGCGGTGGTGCTCATCTCGTCGCCGGACCAGGGCGAGTGGACCGGAACCTTCGGCACCGGGACCTGGGCCGCACAGGTGCCGCTGACGGTGGACGACCATTTCCGGATCGGCAGCAACACCAAGACGATGACCTCGACCGTGATTCTCCAGCTGGTCCAGGAGGGCAAACTCGCCCTGGACGACCCGATCTCCAAGTACATCCCGAACGTCCCGGGTGGCGACACCGTCACCATCGCCAATTTGTCGGAGATGCGCAGCGGTCTCTACAGCTACTCCTTCGACACCGGCTTCAACAACACGTTGGATCAGTATCCGCAGAAGGCCTGGGCGCCACAGGAACTGCTCGACATCGCCTTCTCGCACCCGGTCAATTCGCCACCGGGCGGCGATTTCGACTACAGCAACACCAACATCATCCTGTTGGGCCTGGTGATCGAAAAGCTCACCGGAATGACTGCGTCAGAGGCGTTCCAGGAGCGCATCTTCACCCCGCTCGGGCTGAAGAACACCTTGCTCCCGGAAGCGCCGGATTCGGAGATCCCGAGCCCGCACGCACAGGGTTACTCCTTCGGTAGCAACACCTCGACCATCCAGACCTACGCCCTGTCCCCGGAGGACCAGCAGCGGGCGCTGGCCGGAACCCTGCTGCCGAGCAACGAGACGATGGCCAACCCTTCGTGGGGATGGACTGCCGGCGGGGCGATCTCGACCGTCGAGGACATGAAGACGTACGTGGAAGCGTTGGTCGACGGCGGCCTGTTGGACGCGCGGACCCAGCAGGTCCGGATGGACAGCATCACGCCGACCAACCCGGCAGAGCCGAGCGCCGGATACGGGCTGGGAATCGCCAAGTTCGACCAGCTGTACGGCCACGACGGTCAGATCCCCGGGTACATGACCTTCATGGGGCACGACCCGAAGACCGGTCTGACCATCGTCATCGGCACCAACCTGGCCACCGCGCCGTCCGGTGAGGGCTCGGCTCTGGTGATCCTCAAGGAACTGGTCCCGATCTTCTACCCGAATGCCGTCATCCCGGGGGATCCGGCGGCGGCGCCCGGAGCCACCGCCGCTGCGTCCGGAACGGCGACGGCAGCGACAACGGGAACCGGCGGCTGATCCGCCGGCCCCCGCTTCTGCGTGGGCCCCAGCCCGGCCTTCGATCGGGGCCTCAGGCGGGAGTCACACCTGGGTCAGCGGCTGACCGAGTCCTCGCGACGCGGCAGCTTCCAGCCGGGCCGGACGAAGTGGCAGGTGTACCCGTTCGGGTAGTGCTCCAGGTAGTCCTGGTGTTCGGGCTCCGCCTGCCAGAAGGGTCCCGCCGGGCGCACCTCGGTGACCACCTTGCCCGGCCAGAGACCGGACGCATCGACGTCGGCGATCGTCTCGTCCGCGACGGCGTGCTGCTGTTCGTCGGTGTAATAGATCGCCGACCGGTAGCTGGTGCCGACATCGTTCCCCTGCCGGTTTCTGGTGGTCGGGTCGTGGACCTGGAAGAAGAACTCGAGAAGGTCCCGGTAGCTGGTCACGGTCGGATCGAAGACGATCTCGATCGCCTCGGCGTGCGTTCCATGGTTGCGGTAGGTCGCGTTGGCCACGTCGCCACCGGTATAGCCCACCCGCGTCGACACCACACCCGGACGTCGACGAATGAGGTCCTGCATTCCCCAGAAACATCCACCGGCCAGAATCGCCTTCTCTGTCACCACGGTCACCTTTGCTCCTTCGCTCGCGAATACCGATCGTGTCTGCCTCACGATCAACGTCACCCGGGCACCGGGCATTCCACCGATCGCCCGGGACACCCGGCGGGCGCTACGCTCGGCGTTGCCCACCCGGGGCCGGCCGTCCTGCGAGTGCACCACCGACACCGCAATCGACAGGGCCGTCCTCGCCGTCGAAAGGACCGCTGCGCGAATGTCGGCCGAAACAGCAGGGCCGGCATCTCCCGCCGCCGACATCGACATCATCGATCAGTTGCGCGCTTTGGCATTGTTCGACGGACTGGCGACCGATCAGCTCCGGGATCTGCGGGCCGCCGGCGAGCTGATCCGGTTCGACCGCGACGAGGTCCTGTTCCGCGAGGCGCGCCCTGCGGAGAACTGGTGGCTGCTGCTGGACGGTTCGCTGGATCTGTCCCGGCACACCGGCCATGAGGACACCGTGATCGGAACCATGAGCTCTCCGGGCCAATGGGCGGGCGGCTTCCGCGCCTGGGATCCACACGGCGTCTACATGGCGACGGGCCGGGGCACCAGCGCGGGGCACGTGCTGCGGGTTCCGGCAGATCGGCTCGGGGAGTTGGCGAACTCCTGGTTCCCGTTCGGAGTCCATCTGATCCGTGGGTTGACCCAGACGGTCCGCAACATCGAGACCATGGCGCGGCAGCGTGAGGCGCTGGTCTCGCTGGGCACCCTCGCGGCCGGGTTGGCGCACGAAATCAACAATCCGGCATCGGCCGCGGCCCGCGCGGTGGATGCCCTGCAGGAGACGTCGGAGCAGCTCACCTCGACTCTCGTCCGGCTCGCCGGCAGCCCCATCTCGGCCGAGCAGTTCATCGCGCTCGACCGGCTCCGGCGCAACGGCAGCGATCAGCCGGCGGCGATGACCCCGCTCGCCGTGGCCCGACGCGAGGATGACATCTCGGACTGGTTGGTGGAACGCGACATCGATCGGGACTGGGTGATCGGTCCGCCACTGGCGTCGGCGGGGCTGGACACCGGCTGGTGCGAGCAGGTCGAGGCCCTGCTGGGCAAGCAGTCGGTGGCGGTCGGGCTGGAATGGGTGGCGAACTCGCTGACCATGGACACCCTGCTGGCCGAGGTCAAGGAATCGACGCGCCGCATCTCCGATCTCGTCGGCGTCGTGAAGTCGTATTCCCAGATGGATCGCGCCTCGATCCAGATCGTCGACGTCACCGAAGGTCTGGACAGCACCTTGGCGATTCTGGCCGGCCGGACCAGCGGCCTCGAGGTGATCCGCGACTACGCCGCCGAACTTCCCCGGATCGAGGCGAACGCCGGCGAATTGAACCAGGTGTGGACGAACGTGATCGACAACGCCATCGATGCGATGGACGGTTCCGGCACCCTGCGGGTTTCGGCCAGGGTCGAGCAGTCGTCGCTGCTGATCGAGATCGCCGACAACGGACCGGGTATGACCGGCGACGTCGCCAAGCATGCCTTCGACCCGTTCTTCACCACCAAGGAGGTCGGAAAGGGAACCGGCCTGGGACTGGACATCTCGCGACGCATCATCGTCGACCGGCACGGCGGTGCGATCGAGATCAACAGCGCCGCAGGTGAAACAGTGTTGCGGGTTCGGCTCCCGCTGACCACCACCCGGGGAGGGTGATCTCGGCGGTCAGCCGCCGAACACCCGTTTCACCCGAGCGCCGGCGGAATCCAGCAGCGTACGAAGACTCGACCGCGGCGTGAAAGCCGCTGCTGCGGCCGTCAACTCAGCGACTTCGTGCGCGGCGAGCTCGATATCGGCTGCCTCGACGTTGGATTCGAGTTGCTCGACGCTGGATGCGCCCGGGATGATGACCACCCGCGGGTGCGCGAGCAGCCAGGCGAGTGCGATCTGCGCGGGTCGGACGTCGTGGTGGCGAGCAACGTCCCGGAGGGTCTCCAGCAGCGGCGAGACACGCCGCAGATTCTCGGCTCCGAACAGCGGGTTCATCGAACGGACGCCGCCGGGGCGATTGTCAGGTCCGTATTTGCCACCGAGCAGGCCCTGTGCCAGCGGGCTGTAGGCGATGACGATGCGATCCTCTGCCTCGGCGAACGGCACCAGATCGGCCAACGGGCCAGGGTGCGCGAGCGAGAACTGCACCTGATTGCTGACCACCGGCCGGCCGAGTGCCGCATCGGCAGCGCGCCACCGCGACAACGAGTAGTTGGAGACTCCGACGGCGGCGATCACGTTGTCGTCGAGCAGATCCCGAAAGCCGGGCATGATCATCGAGTCCCGGACCAGCGGATTCGGCTGATGGATCTGGTACAGCGGTATGGTGCGCAGCCGCAACCGCTCTGCGCTGGCCCTGGCCCGTCGGCGGACGATCGGCGGGAACGGTGCTATCGGGAAGATCTTGCTGGCCACGACGACCGAGTCCCGCTGGTCGCCCAGTGCCCGGGCAAGGATCCGCTCGCTTCGACCCCATCCGTAGATCTCCGCGGTGTCGAACAACCTCACCCCGAGTTCGAGCGCCCGCCGCACGATGCGGGCCGACTCCTCCTGGGCGTAGCCGGCGCCGTACCCCCACTCCGTCGAGCCGAATTGCCAGGTGCCCAACCCGACGCGGCTGACGGTCCCGAGTCCGTCGACCTGCAGCTGCTTCATCCCCCGAGTGTGCCCGACAGTGGATCAGCCGGGCGCCGGACCGATGCCTCCGGTCGGCGGCGAAGTGATGTTCTCGATGTCGGTCAGGTCGATACCGAATCCACGGGTCGTCCGCGAGATGATCTGTGCAACAGTGCATCTCGTTCGTTTTCGGTCATTCCGCCCCAGACGCCATAGGCTTCTTGAACCGACAATGCGTGTGAGCGGCATTCGGCGAGAACCGGGCACCCGGCGCAGACCTGCTTGGCCTGGGCCTCCCGCTCGTGTCGGGAGACACCCCGGTCGTTCCATGGATGGAAGAAGGAGGACGTCTCCATCCCGCGGCAAGCGGCCCGCAGCTGCCATTCCCAGAGCGCTTCGTTCCGCCCCGGAAGTCTTCCCAGGTGAGTCATCTCGAATTTCCTGCCATGAGTTCAGTTGAGATTGAAATTGGTCGGTCCGACCCATCGCGGTCCGGGCTAAACCGATTCTGCCGAGCAGAGTGTGACACCCATCACCACGGAATGCTACAGCGGGTCCACCTTCGATACGGACCGGGTGATCCGAGCCCGGAATCCAGCTGCGGGCGACCGGGAATCCGAAACCCGTTCTGCCGGATCATGTGTTGGATGCAGGCCGGTACCAGCCGAAAACCCGGGCGAAAACAGCAGGTTGACGACAGATAGTGCGGCGCCGGGATTTACGGGTTGTTTCTGAACTAATGACGGGCCAATTCAGTAGGACGCCAGGTCCGGCACCCGCAGGTGCGGCATGACCATGTCGAAGTCCCGCACCACGATGATGTTGTTGCCCATCGTCTGCTGCCCGTCCGAGCGGGCCAGCCTCCTGCTGACAGCGTCCGGGTTGTCGTAGGCGACCGACACCGCTGCCCGGCCCCATTCCCGATTCACCAGCAGGCTGGCGCTGCAGAAGCCGCGTATCTGGTTCAGCGCCGGCAGGGTGACCGAGATGAAATCGTCGATCAGCATGTCGGCGGCACTCGAATCGACCTTGAGCCAGGTCACCCTGGCGCACGAGGCGGTCCCCGAGCCGTGCTGTCGATGCATGGCGGCCACCTCCCACTCCTCCAGTTCGGGGGCGGCACCGAGGATCTTCCCGGTTCGGTCCCGGATCGGCCGGATCTTGCTGACGCTGGCGTGCATGTCGTCCCTGGTCTGCCAGGCAGTGGTGATGATGCACATGCCCGATGTCCGGTCCGCGAGCACTGACATCCCGATGCACCGTGGCATCGCCAGGATGGTGGGCACGGCCTCGTCCCGCTGGTAGGCAACACCGGCGTCGATGGTGTCGGGGCGTCCCTGGAATGTGGCGGTACGTGCGAATACGGTCACTCCGGCACCTCTCCACGCGGGGGCGCCGTCGCGGCGCCGCGAGATCTGTACTGTCCTCCATCGCCGTAGGGCTGGCTACATCGAGGTCGGAAATCACAGTATCCCCCAGTGCGGAACCCGCCCGAAGACTCCGAACAACCGGGCGGGACACGCCCCACGTGATCACAGTGGGCGCACAGCTTGCCGGAGCACAATGATCATCAGGGGCGGATCGGACTTCGCCGCCCGACTGCCGCCGCGAGATGGTGTCATGGAGGCAAGATGTGCCTTTTGTCGGTCGTTCGGGGTCGACCGATGTCGGACCCGCCGTGGGTTCGGTCTCGGCACTCCCCCAGAGCCCGGTGGTGGCAGGTCCTGACGGTAGCCGCCATGGCATTGACCGTGCTGACGGCGACGAGCCAGGTGGCGTCGGCGCAGATTCCGGTGAGGGACGACCGGGCCGAGACGGATCAGACGACCGAACGTGCGGTCAGGGCCCAACGGGCAGCCGACTACGGGGCAGCCAATGCCGCCGCGAACGAGGTCGAGCAATCAGTCGCGGTTGTCGACCGGACCACAGGTGCGCTGGTCGCCGAGAACAACGGCGGACAGGTCTTCAACTCCGAGTCGATCCTGAAGCTGTTCACCGCGGCGTTCTACCTGACCGAGTCGGAAGGACCACCGGAGAGTTGGCTGGTCGACGATCTGCGCACGATGATCACGACATCGGACAACGGGATTCAGACCGATCTGTGGGACTACGAGATCATCCCGACGATCGCCGAACGCTATGACCTCGCCGACACCAGCAATGGCTATGCGGCAAGTCCGGAGAGCTGGGGCTCTGATCGCACGACCGCCACCGACCAGGCGCTTTTCCTCTACCGGATGTCGGTGGACCCCGAGGTGGGGCCGCTGCTGATGACCTGGATGGCAGCGACCACACCGACTGCGGCCGACGGCTTCGACCAATCGTTCGGCCTCGCCGCGCTCAGCGGCGACCACGGCTCCAAGCAGGGCTGGAGTGACCCCGATTGGTCACCGGCGAACCTGCATTCCGTCGGCTGGACCGGCCGTTACTTCGTGGCGATCCTGCAGACCTCGCCGACTGCGACCTACGCGACGATGCGGGCGACCTCGACCACCACCGCGAAGTCTCTCGCTGAGGTCGTCGTGGCGTCCGTCGACAAGTCGTCCACCACGTCGGCGCGTCACGTCAACCGGGGTGAGTTCGGTCGACTGATCAGGCATTCCTTCGAGAACTCCGGCATCGGGCAGGGTCTCGGGATCGGCATTGCCGTCGTCGATGCCAAGGATTCCCGGGACTGTTGATCGGCCGGTCGAGCCCTGCGGGTCAGCCGGCCGAGGTGAAGGTCACCACCACCGCACGGTTGGCCGGATCGGTGGCCGGTTCGACCAGCGGCCGGCTGTCGCCGTACCCGACGACCTCGGCGATGTTCTCCGCGGGCACGTTGAGCTCACGCAGCAATGCGGCCACCTCCGTCGCCCGCCTCGTCGACAGGTCGACGGCCACCGCAGGATCGCCGCCCGTCACCGCCGCGGTGTGGCCACCCACCGAGATCTTGGTGGTGCTGTCGAGTGTGCCGACGCACTCCCCGAGTGCGGTCAGCGTCGCCGACTTGTCGATCAACGTCGCCTCGTCGGGGACGAAAAGGGCCGGCGAGGGCAAGGTGCAGGTACGGGTCGCGCCCTGCTGCTCGGAGTTGATCTTGTCGTTGGGATCGGGGATGGCGACCGCGGTGATCGTCCCGGTGCCGGCAGCGGTGCCAGTACCTTCGAAGAACGTCACCTTCGATGCGCCGGCCGCAGTCGCAATCCCCTCCCAGACCGCCCGTTGGTAACCGACCTGCAGCTCGGTGAGCGGGTCCTGACCACCGGCCACCGGTGCGACGACGAACGTCACGTCCCGGCCGGTCAAGTCGGGCAGCGCACCGGCGTCCGTCGCTGCCTTGATCACCGTGGGCGGCGATTCGTCGAACGCCAGCTGGTTGAAGTCGAGCGCACCCTGCGTGTCCAGCAGCGGTGAGAAGACCCAGACCGGAGAGCCCGCCGGTGACGCGATGGCCGCAAGGCCCGCCAGCGCCTCCCGGCCCGGCGCGCTCGCCTGCAGCTTGTTCATCTGCTCGGTCAGCCCGGTGACGGCAGCTGCGGAATCACCGGTGAGATCGATCGGCTCGGTGCTCGTGCTGCCGTCACCGGCGACCGACACCCATTCCACTCCATCACCCGAACCGCCCAGCTCGGTCAGACTCGCCACAATCGGCTCCGGGACGACGATCTCGGTCTCGTTGGACGACCCGGCCGTGCTCACCACGCTGCCGGCCACCGTTACCGGCTGCGCGGCGGTCGAGGTGGCCGCCGACGTGCTGGTGGCCGACTCCGCACCACCGGAGCAGGCCGTCAGGACGCCGAACGTGACTCCGAGCACGGCGAAGGCCATGCGACGGCCGAGCCGACGGGAATGGGGAGTGGTCATGAACCCCAGGCTAGCCAGCCCGATCGCTGCGCAGCCGGAACTCGCCCGCGGCGATCAGGTTTGCGCTGCAAGCTCTTCGATCCTCAACCGGGAGGATCTCAGCGCTCGGTGAAGCCCTTGAGCCCGCCACGTGCATCGGCGAACCGGGCGACGACCTGGTCGACCCCACCGGGCGTCCGTGCGCCGCGCAACCGCTCCAACAACGCGTCACAGGCTTCCCTGCTGCCCTCGACAACGACCTCCACCCGGCCGTCGGCGAGATTGGTGGCCGACCCGACCAGCCCGAGCTCCAGTGCCTGACTCCGGGTCCACCACCGGAACCCGACACCCTGCACGAAGCCGTGTACCCAGGCGGTCATCCGGACGGCATCCGGATCCGGTTCGTCGGTGGTGGGTGCTTCGTCCTCGGCGCGGCCACGTCCCCATTTCATCGGGCCATCCTGCCTGTGCCGGTGATCGATCCGCCACCGCGGTTCACCGAGGCATGGCAACTCGGGCGAGTGTCGCTCACCGACACCGGCCAGGAACTCAGACCATCGCGCGGTAGACCGTCAGCTTCCGGTCGGAGATCTCCAGGGTGACAGAGTCTGTGGGGTCGGTGATCTCGCCGTCGTGCGCGGTCGCGCGTGGTCCCGACAGCGACTCGATGGTGACCTTTGCGCTCTCCAGCGATCCGAAGACGTGGCTGCGATCGACAAGTCCGACCAGCGATAGGAGCACCGCCCTTGTCCTGGACAGTCGGCGGTCGGCTCGCAGGTACTGCACGTCCAGGACGCCGCCGGCCAACTGTTCGCGCCAGGACGGTGCGAGCCCGCGCGGGATGTAACGGCCGTTGCCGATGAAGACCACCCAGACCGGCATCTGCTCGCCGTTGATCACCAGCTGTACTGGTTTCTCGTGTCGCAACGTGCGCACGATCGCATAGGCGGTTGCCGGCCACTTGCCGTACTGGTGGGAGTAGTGATCCCGGCGGCGAACCATCTCCGGGTAGCCGCCGATCGAGGCGGTGTTCAGGAAGCCGACGCCGTCGATGTAGGCCATGTCGACCCGGCCGGCGACTCCGGCCTCGACCGCGGCGACGGTGTGCGCGTCGGTGTCCAGGCCCAGCGCCTTGGCGAAGTGATTCAGCGTCCCCGCCGGGAACACCGCCAACGGCAGACCCCGCTGGTGGGCGATCTGGGCGACCGAGGCCACCGTGCCGTCTCCGCCGGCCACGCCCAGCGCCTCCGCCTCGCCGTCGATCAACGACCCGAGGTCGGTGTCCGGATCCCAGTGCAGCACGGTGGCCAATGGCAACGCGGTGCTGATCGCGTCGAAGGCCCCGTCACTGCTGCCGGAGGCCTTGTTGACGACCACCGTCAGCCCCTTCCCCTCGGCGAGCGCCGGCGCGTTACCGGGTGCCATCAGCGCCGGACCCCATGGCTTCACCGGCCACAACACGCGACCGATGACGGCGCAGGTCAGGCCGATGGCGGCGCCTGCCCAGACGTCGGAGCGGTAGTGCACGCCGACGTGCACCCGGGAATAGGCGACGGCTGCCGCCAGCGGAACCAGGATCGGGCCGGCCATCGGAAGTTCCATGGTGGCGCCGGCCGCGAAGGCCGCTGCCGATGCCGCGTGCCCGCTGGGAAAGGACGACGTCCAGGGCATGCGATGGATCCGACGCGCCAACATGGTCCGCTCCGGATCCGGACGTCGCCGACCGATCAGCGGTTTGATCACCGTGTTGGAGACGAAACTGGCGGCACTGAGCGAGGCCACGCCGCGGAGCCCGGCCCGGCGGCTGCGCTTGCCGGCGAGCACACCGACCGCGGCGATGCCCATCCACAGCAGCCCGTGGTTGGCGGACTTGGTCAGCAGCCGCAGAGCCTTGTCGACCGGCTCGGCGACCGGGGTGACGGCCGGGATGATCATCGGGTCGGGAATCTCGTCGGTGGCACGCATTGCAGCGACAATACGGCCCGAATCCCGCCGCTCTCAGCTCGTTCGGCCGTTGTTCCTGGGCGGACGCTGGCAATTCGGGCAGAAAAAGGACGAACGGTTCATGAATGCGTCCCGACGGATCGGCGTGCCGCACCGGGGACACGGCCGGTCCTGCTGGCCGTACGCATTCAGCGAGCGGTCGAAGTAGCCCGACTCACCGTTGACGTTGACGTACAACGCATCGAACGACGTCCCGCCGACATCCAATGCCGCCGTCATCACCTCGGTGGCTGCCGAGAGCACACTCTCCGCCGCCGCCCTGGTCAGCCGCGCTGTCGGGCGCGCGTAATGCAGCCGGGACCGCCACAACGCCTCGTCGGCGTAGATGTTGCCGATCCCCGACACCACCGTCTGGTCCAGCAAGGCGCGTTTGATCTCGGTCTTCTTGTGCCGGATCGCGGCAACCGCTTGTGCCATCGAGAATTCCGGGTCGAGCGGATCGCGGGCGATGTGCGCAATCTCGGCCGGCAGCTCGGCTCCACCCGCAGCGAACGCCATCCCGCCGAAGGTGCGTTGATCGAGGAAGTCGATGTCCGGACCGTCGTCGTCGAAAACGAACCGGATCCGCAGGTGCGGGTGTCGGACGATCGCGACTTCGCCAGGGTCCTCGTTGGCCGGCGCCGGTGTCGTCACCGGAGCGGCCCCGATCCGGAATTGGCCGCTCATGCCCAGGTGGGCGATCACGGCATCGCCGTCGTCCAGCGCCCACCACAGGTACTTGCCCCGCCGGCGCACCGCGGTGATCGCATGACCGGGTAGGACGGCCCGAAAGTCGGCCGCACCGCCGGCATGCCGGCGCACCGCACGATCGTGGAAGACCTGGACGTCGGCGATCCGGCGGCCGACCAGATGGGCGGTCAGTCCGCGGCGGACGACCTCGACTTCGGGTAGTTCAGGCACCGGACGGTTGCGGGCCTTCACTGGGATTCGAACCGCCGGGATTCGAACCGCCGGGCTTCGCGTTGCCGGCGGACCGGCTGTCGGCACCCTGCGCGGGATCGGTCACGGCAACGCTGTCGATCGCCAGGCTGTCCGTCATCGGGGCACCGGTCGGAGTCGCCAGTTGCGCACCGGCAACATCCCCCGACGACGACTGACCGTTCGCCGGGGCGGCCTGCAGGCTGGTGTAAGCCGCCGCGGCCGCGTGCTGTTCGGCTTCCTTCTTCGTCCGACCGGAACCCTCGCCGCGGGCGGACCCGGACAGCAGAACCTTGGCCTGGAACACCTTTGCGTGATCGGGGCCTTCTTCGGTGACCCGGTATTCGGGCACGCCGAGGCTCAGCTCGGCGGAACGCTCCTGCAGCGAGGTCTTCCAGTCCAACCCGGCGCCGAGTTGCGGCGCGAGAGTGAGCAGCTCGGCGAACAGCCGATGGATGACCTGCCGCGACGGCTCGAGGCCGTGCTGCAGATAGACGGCGCCGATCACCGCCTCGACGGCGTCGGCGACGATCGACGACTTGTCCCGTCCGCCGGTCATCTCCTCGCCGCGACCGAGCCGGAGCTGCGCACCGAGGCCGATCCGCCGGCCGACCCCGGCCAACGCGTGCATGTTGACCACGGAGGCCCGCAGCTTGGCCAGCCGGCCCTCGGGCAGATCCGGATAGGTGCGGTAGAGCACATCGGTGATGATCACGCCGAGCACCGAGTCGCCGAGGAATTCCAGGCGCTCGTTGGTGGGGAGCCCGCCGTTCTCGTACGCGTATGACCGATGGGTCAGGGCCAGCTCGACCAATTCGTCGGAGAGCTCGACCCCGAGCGCGGCGCTGATGACCGCTGGGTCAGGGATGTTCGCGCCCGTACCGGCCGCCACGGCCGGGTCAGACCCCGACGACCTGGCGGCCCCGGTACTGCCCACACGTCGGGCACACGGAATGAGGGGGCGTCAGCGCGCCGCAAGCCCGGTTCGTGCAGGTCACCAGGGTCGGCACGGAGGCCTTCCACTGTGAACGGCGCGAACGGGTGTTGCTGCGCGACATCTTCCTCTTCGGGACAGCCACGGTCGTTCTCCTTCTCGGTTACTCGCCGGAGCCGGCATGTGGCCGGTCCGTGCTCTCGGGTGTTTCGGTATCGAATCTGTCCCGCAGAGCGGCCCAGCGAGGGTCCAGTATCTCATGGGAATGACCGGGTTCGAGATCATCGAATCGCTCGCCGCACTCGGCACATAGGCCGGGACAGTCCGGCCGGCAGAGCGGCGCCATCGGCAGTGCGAGCACCACCTCGTCGCGGACGAGCGGCTCGAGATCGACCAGGTCGTCCACCAGCCGGGGCAGTTCGTCGTCATCGGTGGTCGCTGCCGTCGTCGACTCGGGGTAGGCGTAGAGCTCCCGGATCTTGGCGATGACCGGTTCGGTCAGGTCGATCAGGCACCGCGAGCACTGACCGACCGCGACAGCGGCCGCGGTCCCGGAGACCAGCACGCCCTCGGCGACCGCTTCCAGCCGCAGGTCCAGGTCGACGTCGGACCCCGGCGGGACAGCGACCACGTCAAGCCCCATCGGCTCGTCGACCGGCGCCGCCAGTCGCAGGGCGCGCAGGGTTCCCGGCCGTCGACCCAGCGCCCGGGTGTCGATCACCCAGGGCGAGTTGGACTGCGGGCGGGCATGGCCTGACATGGTCACGTTTCTGTCTTGGTCGGTGGATGGGGTGGGTACCGCACTGATGCGGCCGCCGGCCCGCACGCTTCGCGCCGCCATGAGATGACGGCCGGGAGCGCAGGGCAACCCCTCCAGGGTAGTCGACGGCGTTGCCAGAACCAATTTGGCGACACTGGCCGCGGGCACAGCCCGCTGGGCCGGCCCGCCGAGTCGGCTTTGACGCGGGCCGACCCGAGGCCGGTCCGGGTGGTCCTCGGGTCAGTCCCGGTAGTCCGCCACTCCCCCGCTGCGCAGAGCGGTCCGTCCTCGACCGATCGTGCGCAGCGCGGTGGTGAGAGTCTCCTCGAGCGATCCCAGCGAGGTATCGACGTAGCTGTCGCACTCGGCACGCATCCGGTCGCTGTCGGTGTGCGCACTGTCCAGGATGCGGGCGGATTCGGTGTAGGCGGCCTGCACCACCTCGGTCTGCGAGACCAACCTGGCCTGCTCCGCCTGGCCGTCCGCCACCGATCCCTCGTAGCTGGCCCGGCCGGCGGCGATCGTCCGCTCCGATTCCGCATGGGCGCGGGCCAGCAGCGCATCGTGCTGCTCCTGACCCGACTGCAGGATGCGAGCCGCGTCCTCCTGGGCTCTGGCAACGAGCGACTCGGCGTGGGCGGCGGCCTCCCGAACCAGCCGATCGGCCTCCGCCCGTGCCCCGGTCACCGTGGCCTCTGCGTCGGCATACGCGGTGCTGACCAGGCGATGGGCTTCGGCCTGCGCGGTGCTGACCGCCTGCGCAGCATTCTCGGTTGCCTCACCGATCATCTGATCGCGATGGTCCAACACGTCCTGTGCGTCATCGACCTCGCCGGGCAGTGCGTCCCGGACGTCGTCCAGGAGCTCGAGGACGTCACCGCGCGGCACCACGCAGGAGGCCGTCATCGGGACTCCCCGGGCTTCCTCGACGATGGTGACGAGCTCGTCCAGGGCCTCGAAAACCCGGTACATGATCGAACCTCCTACGGCTGAACGCCGAAACGACGCCAGCACGGCGTTGCTTCCTGTCAGGCGCACCATCGGGCGCGGCCCATTTCCCAGTCTGGCAAGTGCCGGACCGGCATCGGCGCCAACACGCCCGGCCGACGCGGTGCGCAGCATCACCCCTTGCCCGTCGCGCCCGCTTGTGCGGCGCCACGGCGGTCAGCGGGTGCCGGCCGCCAGCTTGCCCGCCAGCGCGGTGGCGACCACGTCGGGCAGCAGGTGTGAGACGTCCCCGCCGTAGGTGGCGACCTGTTTGACCAGCGACGACGAGACGAACGAGTATGCCGGGCTGGTCGGCATGAACAGCGTCTCCACCCCGGTCAGGCCGTGATTCATCTGCGCCATCTGCAGCTCGTAGTCGAAGTCCGACACCGCCCGCAGCCCCTTGACGATCGCGGCGATGTTCTTCTCGGCGCAGTAGTCGACCAGCAGACCGGCGAATGAATCGACGTCGACGTTGGGCCATTCCAGCGTGGTGGCCCGCAGCAACTCGAACCGCTCGTCCAGGGAGAACATCCCCCGCTTGTCCGGGTTCACCAGGACGGCGACGGTCACCCGCTCGAACAACCCGGCCGCCCGGCCGATGACGTCGAGATGACCGAGCGTCGGCGGATCGAAGGAGCCAGGGCAGACCGCGTGTGTCATGGGGCGCGACCGTAGCAGAGCAGGGTGTCGCCGTACTTCCTGGTCCGGACGCCTTCGAAAGGCTCCGGCCAAACCGGTTCGCCGTTCCGTTTGCTGCGCTCCAGGATCAGGTCCGCATGGGGTGCGAGCAGGGCCGCGCCCTGCAGCTCCAGCAGCAGGACCAACAGCGCGGCGGTGGACAGGTCGTAGGGCGGGTCGGCGACCACGACGTCGAACGGCCCCGTACCGGCGGCACGGCCGACGAAGGCGGCGACATCGCCGGGTACGACGGTCAGGGTCGGCGCGGCAGATCCAGCGGGCCGGCCGCCGAGGCGGGACGCTGCGCTCTGCAGGGTCGTCACGTTGGCGCGCAAGGCGGCCAGCGCGGCGCGGTCGCTTTCCACGAACACCGCCGATGACGCTCCCCTGGACACCAGCTCCAGCCCGAGCGCTCCTGACCCGGCATAGAGATCGAGCACTCGCGCTCCCTCCAGCCCGCCGGCCGCGGTCAGCGAACTGGCCATCGCGGCCCGCACCTTTTCCGAGGTGGGCCTGGTCGTGTCGCCGTCCGGGGTGAGCAGCCGTCGGCCTCCCCAGAGGCCCCCGACAATCCGGGTCATCGTTCACCCTCGAGTGGAGGTCGAGGGAACCGGTCGGCCATCCGCACCGTCAATCCTCACCGTCGTCCGGCGCGCTGCCGTCCGGTGCCGGGCCGTCCGGTGCGGGGCCGAGGACCAGCACCAGATCGCCGCCCTCCACCTGCTGCACGGAATTGATGGCGGTCCGTTGCACCCGTCCGGATCGCGGCGCGGTGATCGAGGCCTCCATCTTCATCGCTTCGATCGTCGCGACGGTGGCACCGGCCGCGACGTCGTCGCCCTCGGCGACGGCCAGCGTCACCACGCCCGCGAACGGCGATGCCACATGCATCGGGTTACCGGCATCGGCGCGCTCGGCGACCGGTACGTCGACGTCGATGTTGCGGTCCCGGATCTGCAGCGGCCGCAACTGCCCGTTCAGCGTTGTCACCACGGTCCGCAGACCACGCTCGTCGGCGTCACCGGTGGCTTCGAGGCCCAGGTAGAGCTGGACGCCCGACTGCAACTCGATGACGTGCTCGGTGTTGCGGCTCAGGCCGTAGAGGTAATCGGCGGTCGGCAGTACGGAGAGATCGCCGAACTGCTGACGGGAAGCGGTGAACTCCTTGGTCGGACCGGGGAACAACAGTCGGTTCAGCGTCGCTCTTGGTTGTGCCGCCAGCTCTTGCGCGTCCTGCTCGCCGAGTTCACCGGCGGCGGGGGTGAACGTGCGACCGGCGAGTGCCTTGCTGCGGAACGGCTCCGGCCAACCGCCGGGCGGATCGCCGAGTTCCCCGGACAGGAAGCCGATCACCGAGTCGGGGATGTCGAATCGTCCCGGGTCGGCCTCGAAATCGGCGGGATCGACCCGAGCGCCGACCAGATGCAGCGCGAGGTCGCCCACCACCTTCGACGACGGCGTGACCTTGACCAGGTTGCCGAGCATGGCGTTCGCCGCCGCATAGGTCGATTCGACCTGCTCGAACTGTCCGCCCAGTCCCAAGGCAATGGCCTGTTGCCGCAGGTTGGAGAGCTGCCCGCCGGGGATTTCGTGCCGATAGACGCGGCCGGTCGGTGCCCGTAGCCCGGACTCGAACGGCGCGTACAGCGCGCGGACGGCCTCCCAGTACGGCTCCAGATCCTCGACGGCCTTGAGCCGCAGGCCGGTCGGCCGGTCGCCGAAGTCGGTGGCGGCCACCAGGGCGGACATCGGTGGCTGCGAGGTGGTGCCGGCCATCGGTGCACTGGCGGCATCCACTGCATCGACGCCGGCCGCGGATGCCACCAGGTAGGTCGCGAGCTGACCGCCGGCCGTGTCATGGGTGTGCAGATGCAGCGGGAGGTCGAAGCGCTCGCGCAGGGCGGTCACCAGCGTCCGTGCGGCGGGGGCACGGAGCAGTCCGGCCATGTCCTTGATCGCCAGCACGTGGGCGCCCGCCTCGACGATGCGGTCGGCCAGCCGCAGGTAGTAGTCCAGGGTGTAGAGCTTTTCCGCGGGATCGGACAGGTCGCCGGTGTAGCAGAGTGCGACCTCGGCGACGGCGGTCCCGGTCTCGCGGACCGCGTCGATGGCCGGCCGCATCTGCCCGACGTCGTTGAGCGCGTCGAAAATCCGGAAGATGTCGATGCCGGTGCTTGCCGCCTCTTTCACGAAGGCATCCGTGACCGCCTGCGGATAGGGCGTGTAGCCCACCGTGTTCCGGCCGCGGAGCAGCATCTGCAGCGCGATGTTCGGAATCGCCTCACGCAGGGTGGCGAGCCGTTCCCAGGGGTCCTCGGCCAGGAACCGCAGCGCCACGTCGTACGTCGCCCCGCCCCAGGCCTCGATCGACAACAGCTCCGGGGTGAGCCTGGCCACCGCCGGTCCGATCAGCGCGAGGTCGCGGGTCCGGACTCTGGTTGCGAGCAACGACTGATGGGCGTCTCGGAAGGTGGTGTCGGTGACCTTGAGGTCGGTGCTGCTGCGCAACCACTGCGCGAACCCGGCCGGACCCAGCTCCTGCAGTCGCTGCCGGGTGCCTTCCGGCGCAGCTTGGCCGAGATCGACGACGGGCAGCTTGCCGGCCGGGTCGATGAGTGTGGCCGGCCGGGTGCCGTGCGGCCGGTTGATGGTGACGTCCGCGAGGTAGGTCAGCAGCCGGGTGCCGCGATCGGCGGAGTGCCGCGCGGTGAGCAGCTGCGGGTGGGTCTCGATGAAACTGGTGGTGACGCCGCCGGCCGCGAAGTCCGGATCCTCCAGCACGGCCTGCAGGAACGGGATGTTGGTCGCGACACCGCGAATCCGGAACTCGGCGAGAGCTCGCCTCGCCCTGGCCACCGCCTGCGGCCAATCCCGGCCGCGACAGGTCAGCTTCACCAACAGCGAGTCGAAGTGCGCGCTCACCTCGGCGCCGGAGTGCACGGTGCCGCCGTCCACCCGGGTTCCGCCGCCGCCGGGCGAGCGGTAGGTGATGATCTTGCCGGTGTCCGGTCGGAACCCGTTGGCCGGATCCTCGGTGGTGATCCGGCACTGCAGCGCGGCGCCCCTGATCTGGATTTCGTCCTGCCGCAGGCCGAGGTCTTCCAGGGTCTCCCCCGCGGCGATCCGGATCTGCGACGCGACCAGGTCGACGTCGGTGATCTCCTCGGTGACCGTGTGCTCGACCTGGATCCGTGGGTTCATCTCGATGAACACGTGCCGTCCCTGCTCGTCGAGCAGGAATTCCACGGTGCCGGCGTTCACGTAGCCGATGTGCCTGGCGAAGGCCACGGCGTCCGCGCAGATCCGCGCCCGCAGTTCGGGATCGAGCCCGACGGCGGGCGCGACCTCGATGACCTTCTGATGCCGGCGCTGCACCGAACAATCGCGTTCGTACAGATGGATGGTGCCGGCCTGGACGCCGTCCGCGGCCCGGTGATCAGCCAGGATCTGCACCTCGATATGTCGCGGCTCGACGACCGCCCGCTCGAGGAACACGGTCGCGTCGCCGAACGCGGACTCCGCCTCCCGCATCGCGGTGGCAAGGGCTTCCGGCAACGCGTCGGGGGTGTCCACCCGGCGCATCCCGCGGCCACCGCCGCCGGCCACCGCCTTGACGAACACCGGGTAACCGATGGCCTCGGCCGACGCGGTGATCACGTCCACGTCGGCGGACGGCTCGGAGGACTCCAGCACCGGCACTCCGGCGGCCCTGGCCGCGGCGACAGCCGTCGCCTTGTTGCCGGCCATCTCGAGGACCGAGGCGGAGGGGCCGATGAACGTGATCCCGGCGTCGGCGCAGGCCTGGGCAAGGCCCGGGTTCTCGGACAAGAACCCGTACCCCGGGTAGACCGCGTCGGCCCCGGAAGCGATGGCGGCCCGAACGATCTCGTCGACGTCCAGGTACGCGCGGACCGGATGGCCTCGCTCGCCGATCTGGTAGGCCTCGTCGGCCTTCTGCCGGTGCACAGAGTTCCGGTCCTCATACGGGAACACCGCGACCGAGGCGATCCCGAGTTCGTAGGCCGCCCGGAAGGCACGGATCGCGATCTCGCCGCGATTGGCCACCAGAATCTTCGAGAACATCGCACCACTTTCCGATTTGCCCGGCTGACGCCCCGATCCGGTCTTGGGTGACCGGCGATCAAGGGCTTCGAGCCTGGTCGGACGGCCCGCCATCGCAACCTAGCGTGCGTGAACGGGCTCGTTCGAGGTGGGCCGGAGCTGGGTCCGACTACCGGACCGACGGCCGCTCCGCAGCCAACCCGCGCGCCAGCACCCTGCTCATCACCAGCCCGGGCAGCATCGGCACCACCGTCAGCAGAACGACGATCAGGACGAGAGTCAGCACGTTGGTGAACAACAAGGTGGGGCTCCTCGGTGTGGTTTTGTTGTCGTGTGTTAACGGTTACGGCCATGGCGCAAGGGTTGCTGAATTGATTCAGCTGAGGGGTGGACGCCGCGGCCAGGCGGAGGTTGCGGATCGCTGCCGACTGCTGTGGCTCGCCTGGCCCTCGGATCGCCGCTTTGATCTGCGTCCGGCGGTTGGCCTTAGGCCCGTCGCGGGTCTCGGCCCAGCTGCGGGATTGGGTTTCGCCGGGGTCAGGGCAACGCGTGACGCGTCAAGACAACGTCCCGGACGTTGCCGCGAGCGCTCAGTCGTTGTCCGGACGGCCGTTTGCGACCACCGGCGGGCGACTCAGCACCCACCCCGCAACCTGTATGGCGACCGCGCAACCTCTCCGGATGTTGCGGCGACCACACAGACGTTGCGGGGATGACGTAGGCGCACGACCGTCCCGGCGCCGATCGCCAACGCGGACTTCAGCCCCCGTCCGACTCGGTTTCAGCCCTTGTCGAGGTATTCCTGACTCTCGGCCGCGATGACCAGGGACACCATCTGGGCCAGACCGGGCCATTGCTTCATCTCGGGGTCGTCGCCGACCAGGCCGATGGCGTCTTCCCTGGCCTGCTCGATGACCTCCTTGTCGCGCAGCAGCGACAGCTGCTTCAGTGCGGTCGAGCGGCCTGCCTGGGTGGTGCCGAGCACGTTGCCCTCGCGGCGCAGTTCGAGGTCGGCCTCGGCCAGTTTGAAGCCGTCGTTGGTGGCGGCAACGGCGTCGAGCCGGGCCCGCCCGACGGTGCCGGCCGGAGCCTCGCTGATCAACAGGCAGATCCCGGGTGCGCTGCCACGACCGACCCGGCCACGGAGCTGGTGTAGCTGGGACATCCCGAATCGCTCCGCATCCATGATCACCATCATGGTGGCGTTGGGGACGTCGACCCCGACCTCGATGACGGTAGTGGCCACCAGCACATCGAGGTTGCCGGCCGCGAACGCCGTCATCACCTCGTCCTTCTCCACCGGCGACAACCGGCCGTGCAGGATGCCGAGCCGAAGGTCTGCCAGCGGCCCCTCGTGCAGCATCGCGGCGACCTGGTTCACCGCCAGCGGCGGCCGCCTGGTGTTCTCCGATCCGTCTCCGTCGTCCGCATCCGGGTCGAAAGTGCTTCCGTCCTCGAACATCTCGGTCTCGTCGTCATCACCGATCTTCGGGCACACCACATACGCCTGGTGCCCCTTGGCCACCTCTTCGCGGATGCGTTGCCACGCCCGTTCCACCCACCCCGGCCGATCGGCGGCCGGCACCACGGTGGTGGAGATGGGCGAGCGACCGCGGGGCAGTTCGGACAGCGTCGAGGTGTCCAGGTCACCGAACACTGTCATCGCCACCGTCCGCGGGATCGGCGTCGCCGTCATCACCAGGACATGCGGCGGATTGCCGTCCGGGTGTTTGGTCCGCAACGCGTGCCGTTGCTCGACGCCGAACCGGTGCTGCTCGTCGACGACGATCAACCCGAGATTGTTGAAGAACACGCCCTCGGACAGCAACGCATGGGTGCCGACCACGATCCCGGCCTGACCGGAGACGATCGTCAGCAGCGCGTTCTTGCGGGCCTTCGCCGGCATCGACCCGGTGAGCAGGGTGATGGCGGTCGCCCGGTCGGACGCACCCAGCTCGCCGCCACGACCCAAGGGGCCGAGGACGTCCCGGAGCGAACGGGCGTGCTGGGACGCGAGCACCTCCGTCGGCGCCAGCATCACCGCTTGCCGGCCCGAGTCCAGCACCTGCAGCATGGCGCGCAGCGCGACCACGGTCTTGCCCGAACCGACCTCGCCCTGCAGCAGTCGGTTCATCGGATGGATCGTCGCCAGGTCCTTGGCGATGATCTCGCCGACCTCCTTTTGGCCGGCGGTCAGCTCGAACGGCAGGTTGGCATCGAAGGCGGCCAGCATCCCGTCGGTGATCCGGGGACACGGCTCCGCCGGGAAGTTCCTGGCGTCGGCCCGCCTCCTGGCCAGCACGAGCTGCACCGCCATGGCTTCGTCGTAGCGCAGGCGTTGTTGCGCGGCGTCCAGATGCGTCTGATTGCGCGGTCGGTGGATGTCGCGCAGCGCGGTCTCCAGGTCGACCAGTCCGTGCCGGGCCAACAGCACATCGGGCACCGGATCATCGATCCTCGACAACAGGTCGAGTGCCGCGCGCACGCAGTGCTGCACGGCGGTCTGCGTCACCCCTTCGACCAGGGGATACACCGGGATCACGCCGCCGGGGAACGACTCGATGACGTCGAGCGCATCCTTGCCGTCGCCATCCGACCCGCCATGCCCGTCATCCACGATGGCGACCGTCGGGGAACTCATCTGAATCGTGGTGTTGAACTTGCTGACCTTGCCGGAAAACATCGCATCGGTGCCCGGCCTGAGCGTCTTCGTCCAGTGATATTGATTGAAGAACGTGCAGGTCAATTGCTTGTTGCTGTCGCCGATGATGACGTTGGTGATGTGCTTGACGCCGCGGCCCTTTCCCCGGTTGCCGCCTCGGGCGAACCCCAGATCGCGTTCGGTGACCTTGACCACCCTGGCCCACACCGTTGCCCGCTCCCCCACCACAAGTGAGGCAAGGTCGGTGAGCTTGCCGCGCTGGTCGTATTTGCGCGGGTAGTAACGCAGCAGGTCGCCGACAGTGACGAGGTTGAGCTTCTCCACCAGTCGCGCTGCCGCCCGCAATCCCAGGGCAGTCTTCAGCGGACTGTTCAGGTCGATGTCGGCCACTGCACCACCTCTGTCACTGCACCACCCCTGTCACTGCACCGTTCCTGTCACCGCGCCACTTGTTTCACTGCGCCGCCTCTACCGTCCGGGACCATCTTCGCTGCTGGCACCGACAGCGCTGCGCCGACCCGCGGATGGGCACCGCTGGTGCACCCCGCTGGCGCGCACAGCGCACGTCCGGGGCCGTCAGTCGCGGCTGGTGATGGCTAGGTCGAACGGCGTGCCGTACGCATACACCTGCCCGATGACCTCTGCCGGTTGCTCGGTGTGCAGGTGGAATCGAGGCCAGCTGTTGCGGCTGTCCCGCCCGGGCCAGACCACCAGTTCGCTGACGAGTCCGGCGAGATCATCCGACAGCGCGCGCATGTCGGCCGGCGCCAGACCCATGGTGAAGGTGATCTCCGCGTCGAAGATGGAGCCGTTGTTCTCGCCGGGCGCGGCTCCGCAACTCGCCGGTTCACCGGCCGGTTCCGGATCGCGGGTTTCCAGTTCCAGTGCCACCAACAGGATTCCGAGCAGACCCCTGGTGCGGTACTCGATGCGGTCGATGGGATCGTCGGGGACACCGATCCGCCAGCCGGCCATCGCGACGTCCGCGGCCAGGCTGGTGATCTCCGGCAGTCCGGCCCCGTCCACCACCAGTTCGGCCGCGGCCACGCCTGCCTGCCGAGCCGATTCGGCGGCTGTCGGCTCGGTGCCGCGCCATCCGGGCTCCGCCGGCCGGTGCGCCGGCGAGACGATCTCGCCGTGCAGGGCCGCGGCGCCTGCGTTGAGCCCGGCGACCAGCGCCATCGCTCCGACGTCGGTCGACCCCGACGCACCGACGTCCGAGGTGTCGGTGGCGGAGACCTGCCCACCGAAAGAGTCTCCGAGAGCTGCACTTTCCGGCGAGGCGGCGAAGGCCGCCCTGGTGCCCGCGACCCCGGCGGCCAGCGCCGTCAGATAGCTCAGCACCAGGCGCGCCGGCAGTTCGGTCAGGTCCGCGACCGGAACCGGAAAGGTGGCCTGATCAGCGACGACGGCGGCCAGCACCTGTTCACCGCCGAGCCGGACGGCCTCGGCTTCCTGATCGGTCGGCTCGATGCCCCAATGCGGCATCACCGGCTCGTCCCGGTTCCGCGCCCGGCGGAACCAGCGGCCGACCAGGTCGGCGTCGAACGACATCATGGGAACATGGTGCACCCGGCTGCACTGACGTCGGTGTCGTCCCGGGGCGGCTGGGCGCAGGATTTGGTCCCGTGCCGACGGGTCAGTACCCTGGGGAGGTTGCCCGGCGCACGTCGGGTCATTGACGACTGCTGTGATCGGCCCATCGGGCCGTTCGTTAATTTTCGACAGGTGGTGTTCGGCGTGGCTGCCGTATGTGACGTGTGTGGCAAGGGTCCGGGATTCGGCATGAGTGTGTCGCATTCGCACCGCCGGACGCACCGGCGCTGGAACCCGAACATCCAGCCGGTTCGCGCGCAGGTTGCCCCCGGCACCGTGCGCAAGGTCAACGTGTGCACCTCGTGCCTCAAGGCCGGCAAGGTCGTCCGGGGCTGACGCCCGTCGTCGGACGGCAATTGGTCGGACCGACGAGATGATGAGTGACGAAAGGCGGGTCCCGGTCGGGACCCGCCTTTCGTCGTTCACGGAAGTCATTCGCCTCCGGATGAGCGCTCAATCGAGCCGCATCATCCAGCCGTGCGTGTCCGTCTTCCTGCCGTACTGCAGGGCGGTGAGTTCCTCCCGCAGCTGCATGGTCACCGGGCCGGGCTTGCCGCCGTTGATCTCGAACCCGCCGTCGGCATGCAGCACCGACCCGACCGGGGTGATCACCGCGGCCGTTCCGCAGGCGAAAACCTCGGTGAGCTCGCCGGATTCGTTCTTCTTCGCCCACTCATCGGTGGAGATCCGGCGTTCGGTCGCGGTGTACCCCAGCTCACGGCACAGCGTGAGCAACGAGTCCCGGGTGACGCCCGGCAGCAGCGAACCGCTCAGTTCCGGGGTGACCACCTCGATGGTCGATCCCGAGCCGAAGACGAAGAACAGGTTCATCCCGCCCATCTCCTCGACCCAGTGCCGCTCGACGGCGTCGAGCCAGACCACCTGGTCGCACCCCTTCTCCGCAGCCTGCGCCTGGGCGGCCAGCGACGCCGCGTAGTTGCCGCCGAACTTGGCGGCGCCGGTGCCACCTGGCGCCGCACGCACGTATTCGGTCGACCACCAGACGCTGACCGGCTTGACACCGCCCGGGAAGTAGGCGCCGGCCGGGGAGGCGATCACGCAGTAGGTGTAGGTCGCGGACGGCCGCACCCCGAGCCCGACCTCGGTCGCGAAGATGAACGGCCGCAGGTACAACGACGCTTCGTCACCGGCCGGCACCCACGCGGCGTCCATCGCCAGCAACTCGCGGAGCGACGCAAGGAACAGTTCCTCCGGCAGCTCCGGGATGCCCAGCCGCTTGGCCGACCGGTTCAGCCGGGCCGCGTTCTGGTCGGGCCGGAACGAGGCAAGCGATCCGTCCGGCTGGTGATAGGCCTTGAGCCCCTCGAAGATCTCCTGGCCGTAGTGCAGCACCATGGTCGCGGGGTCGACGGAGAACGGACCGTAGGGAACGACCCTGGCGTCATGCCATCCGGATTCGGTGTCGTAGTCGATCAGCACCATGTGGTCGGTGAAGTACCGACCGAAACCCGGATCGGCGTGGATCTCATCACGACGGCTGACCGGGATCGGCGCGGGATGCGGCTCGCGCCGGAATGCCGGCACAGCGGAAGAAGGGGACGCGGTCGTCATGGCCCAACAATATCGCAAATAGTAGGACGTCCGAGTATCGGGTTTGATTGCAGGCCGGGTGGCCGGCCGCAGCATCAGTTCAGCGGACGTGGGCGGGCACGAAGGGCGGCTTGACGACCTTCACCCGCATCCGCCGGCCACGGACGTCGACCGCGAGCTCGTCGTCGGGCAGCACGCCGGCAATGGTGTCGATCAGGGCCAGCCCGATGCCCTGCCCCAGCGACGGGGAGAACGTGCCCGAGGTCGTCTCGCCGATCCGATTGCCATCCGCGTCCAGCACCGAGAGGTGGCTGCGCAGGACGCCGCGGTCCAGGGCCAGCAACCCCCAGGAGACCCGGTGCGGTCCCTGCTCCTTCTCGGCAAGCAGCGCGTCCCGGCCGAAAAATGCGGTCTTGCGCCAGCCGACCGCCCAACCCACCCTGGCCTGCACCGGACTGATCTCCGGTCCGAGATCCTGACCGTGCAGGGCATAACCCATCTCGGTGCGCAACGTGTCCCTGGCCCCGAGACCGGCAGGCCGTCCGCCGCGCAGACCCGCTTCGTGGACGAGCGCCGCCCACAGCGCGGGCGCGTCATCCCAGGCCGGGACGAGTTCGTAGCCACGCTCGCCGGTGTATCCGGTGCGGCAGATGCGGACCGGCCGGCCGTCGAGCTCGCCGTCGATCCACGACATGTAGTCCAGTTCGAAGGGGAGCCCGAGGGCCTGCAGGATCTCCTCCGAAGCAGGACCCTGCACCGCAAGCACGCCGTAGTCGGTGTGCAGATTCGCCACCTCGACACCTGCCGGTGCCGCGGCTTGCAGGGCCCGCACCACTGCTGCCGTGTTGGCCGCATTCGGGATCAGGAACACCTCGTCATCGGAGACCAGGTAGGCGATCAAGTCGTCGACGACGCCGCCGTTCTCGTTGCAGCACAACGTGTATTGCGCCTGACCCGGCCGTAGTTTCGCCAGGTCGGCGGTCAGGCAGTCGTTGACGAAGGCCGCCGCTCCCGGCCCGCTCACCAGGGCCTTGCCCAGGTGCGAGACATCGAAGATGCCGACCGACGTGCGCACCGCGGTGTGCTCGGCGACCACCCCGGCGCCTGCGTAGGAGATCGGCATGTCCCAGCCACCGAAGGCGCCCATCGTCGCGCCCAACGCGACATGTTCGGCGTGCAAGGGAGAGTGCAGCAACGTTTCCTCGGTCTCGCCGGTGTCGCCGGCTCCCAGCTCAGACATGGCCCGACGGTAGCCTGCGGGCCGTCGATATCGCCCAAGCCGACTACGGTCGTTGTTCGAAGCGAACTTCCGTCACACGCACTTCTGTCAACCACAAAGGAAACGAATCCCACCGATGACGAGACTCACGCTGTCCACCGCATCCCCGACAACGGCCAAGGCCGACGCCGTCGTGATCGCCGCGCTGCAGGGGCCGGACGGACCCGTCGCCGATGACGCGGCGTTCACCGCGGCGGTCGAGGCGGCCGCACTGGCCGGTGCGACCGGCAAGCCCGGTTCCGTGACGACCATTCCCGGGGCCGGCCTGGTGACCGCCGATCGAATCGTCGTGGTGGGCATCGGCAAGGCGCCGGAGGGCACGTCGACGGAGGCGTCGGACGCCGAATTGCGTGAGCGCGTCCGCAAGGCCGCCGGGGCTGCATCCCGCGCCGTGGCCGGCCATAGCAAGGTCGTCTCCACCCTGTCGGCCATCGACCTGACGGCCGCCGCCGAGGGACACCTGTTGGGCGCCTATGTCTTCGACACCTACAAGAAGCCGGGCAAGGAACCGGTCGAATCCGTCGTGCTGACGGTGGGGTCGGCCGCGAAGGCGGCCAAGGACACGCTGGCCCGAGCAGTCGTCGCCGCCGAGGGGGTCGCGTTCGCCCGCAGCCTGATCAACAGCGCACCGAACGATCTGTATCCCGCCGAGTTCGCCCGCCGGGCAACGGCAGCGGCCGAGGCGGCCGGGCTGACGGTCGAGGTGCTGGACGAGAAGGCGTTGGCCAAGGCCGGTTACGGCGGGATCCTCGGCGTCGGCGCCGGCTCGACCCGCCCACCACGGCTGGTCCGGGTCAGCTACTCCCCCGCCAAGCCGGCTGCGAAGGTCGCCCTGGTCGGTAAGGGCATCACCTTCGACTCCGGCGGCATCTCGATCAAACCCGGCGCGAAGATGGACCAGATGACCAGCGACATGTCCGGTGCCGCAGCAGTTGTCGCGACGGTGGTGGCTGCGGCGAAACTGGGTCTGCCGGTAGCCGTGACCGCCTATGCGGCGCTGGCCGAGAACCTGCCGTCGGGCTCCGCCTACCGTCCGGGCGACGTGCTGCGGCACTACGGCGGCGTCGACGCCAAGGGAAAGAGCACCGGCACCGGGAAGACCGTGCACGTGCTGAACACCGACGCCGAGGGCCGCCTTGTGCTCGCCGACGCGATCGTCCGCGCGTGTGAGGACGATCCCGACTACCTGCTGGAGGTCTCCACTCTCACCGGCGCGCAGGTCGTGGCACTCGGCAAGCGGACGATGGGCGTGATGGGGACGCCGGAACTGCGCGACCGGGTCGCCGAACTCGGCCGGCACACCGGTGAAGGCGGCTGGGCCATGCCGTTGCCCGAACACCTACGGGACGGGCTGGATTCGCCGCTGGCCGATCTGCAGAACATCGCCGGCGACCCGGGCGGCGGCATGCTGGTGGCCGGTCAGTACCTGGCCACCTTCGTCGCCGATGGCGTCCAGTGGGCCCACCTGGACATCGCCGGGCCGTCGTTCAACGACGCAAAGCCCTACGGCTACACCGGATCCGGTGGTACCGGGATACCCGTCCGCACCCTGCTGGCCGTCCTCGCCGACGTCGCGAAGTAACCGGCGCGCCGTCGGACCCCCGCGCCGATCAAAGTGCTCGGCGCGGATGAACGTAGCGGTTTTGGGACGTTGGTGACAGGAGTCGACGAGTTGGGCCGCGCCGAAGGAGATGATCGGCGCCGGAGATGGGCGGAGCCGGGTCGAGGGTGGGTGGCGTCAGCCGTCCAGGAAGTCCCGCTCCATCTGCTCGAGCACGATGTTCTGCTTGCGGGAGAAGTCGCGCATCCGCTGCGGGTAGCCGACCTGGGTGGCGTCGTAGATCGGCAGCGCGTTGTCGCGCGCGAACTGCTCGGCGGCCTTCGGCGAAGCGATCCGGCGACGGGTGAACTCACCGTCATGGGCGACCAGGACGACGCTGGTGCCGGTGACGGCGGTCTTGGGTTCGACGAAGACCTCCACCCCGCGACGGGTCGACGCCCAGTGCGCGAGCTCGACGTTGACCGCCTTGCGGTCGGCCCTGCTCAGCCGCCCCGCCTCCGCGTTGTCCGAGGCGTGCTTCGAGCCCCTCAGCCACGAGAACATGCCCACCGTCGACTCCCGTCGGTCCAGCGCTCCGGCGACGCCGGATTGCGATCAATGTCCAGTGTTCCTGATCCCGCACCCCGCCCGCCGTCCCGTCCGAACCACCCCCGCCACGCACCCGCGGGGCGGCGCGGCAGCAAGGATGCCAAGATGGACAGCGCGCGTTGACGGACGCCGAACGGGCTGATTTCGATCGGCGCGATCATCGGCATCAGGCGACCGCAAACCGCAGGAACGATTCAGCCGGAGCAGATTCAGCCGCCAGCGAGATGCGACATCGTGGCCGATTCGCCCGTGGTTGAACCGGGTATGAGAACACCGCAACGTTCGAGCAGAGGGAGCATTCACACATGACCGATACCAACGTCGACCTGGTGGTTCTCGGCGGGGGGTCGGGTGGTTACGCCGCCGCCATCCGCGCCGCCGAGTTGGGTTCGTCGGTCGTGCTGATCGAGAAGGAGAAGGTCGGCGGGACCTGCCTGCATTGGGGCTGCGTGCCGGCCAAGACGCTGCTGCACGCCGCCGAGGTGGCCGACGAGGCCCGTGAGGGACTGTCGATCGGGGTCAAGACCACCTTCGACGGCGTCGATGTGCCGGCCCTGCTCAAGTACAAGGACGGCATCATCAACCGGCTCTACAAGGGCCTCACCGGACTGGTCAAGTCCCGCGGGATCACCACCGATCGAGGGCGAGGGCAAGTTCGTCGGCCCGAACACCGTCGTCGTCGGCGGCGATCGGTATATCGGCAAGGACGTCATCCTGGCCACCGGCTCCTACTCGAGGACGCTGCCGGGCCTGACGATCGAGGGCCGCGTCATCACCTCCACCCAGGCACTGAGCCTGGAGTGGATTCCGGAGAAGGCGATCGTCCTCGGCGGCGGCGTCATCGGCGTCGAGTTCGCCTCGACCTGGGCATCCTTCGGCGCCGAGGTCACCATCGTCGAGGCGTTGCCGACCCTGGTCCCGCTGGAGGATCCGTGGGCGGCCAAGCTCGTGGAGCGGGCGTTCCGCAAGCGGAAGATCGCCTTCAAGACCGGCGTCCGGTTCCAGGGCGTCACCCAGGACGACTCCGGCGTGACGGTCACCCTCGAGGACGGCACCACGCTGACCGCCGATCTGCTGCTGGTCGCCGTCGGCCGGGGCCCGTACACCGCGGGCTGCGGTTACGAAGAGGCCGGCATCACCATGGATCGCGGTTTCGTGATCACCGACGAACGGCTGCACACCAACCTGCCGCACGTCTACGCGGTCGGCGACATCGTGCCCGGCCTGCAGCTGGCCCACCGCGGGTTCCAGCAGGGCATCTTCGTCGCCGAGGAGATCGCCGGACTGAACCCGGTGGTGATCCCCGACGAGAAGATCCCGAAGATCACCTACTGCGACCCGAACGTCGCCTCGGTCGGTCTCACCGAAGCCAAGGCCGCTGAAGTGTACGGCGGGGAAACGGCGATTGAATCCTATGTCTACGATCTCGGCGGGAACGGCAAGTCGCAGATCCTCAAGACGGCGGGCGGGATCAAGGTCGTCCGAGTCAAGGACGGCCCCATCGTCGGCGTCCACATGGTGGGTGCCCGAATCGGCGAGCTGATCGGTGAGGCCCAGTTGATCGTCGGCTGGGAGGCCTACCCCGAGGACGTCGCACCGATGGTGCACGGCCACCCGTCGCAGTACGAGGCAATGGGCGAGGCGATGCTGGCGATGGCCGGCAAGCCGCTGCACGTGCACGACTGACCACCACGCATCCCGAGACCCGGGATGCACCCACCGCACCCGATCAGCACGAGATCATCCAGGCACGACGATCACCCGCACACGACCAGCACCCCCGGTCAGAGGTAGGAGAGCAACGCATGTCCCACTCCGTCCAGATGCCGGCCCTCGGCGAGAGCGTCACCGAGGGCACCGTCACCCGTTGGCTCAAGAGCGAGGGTGAGTCGGTCGAGGTCGACGAGCCGTTGCTCGAGGTCTCGACGGACAAGGTCGACACCGAGATCCCCTCGCCGTACGGCGGGGTGCTGGAGAAGATCCTGGTCGCAGAGGACGAGACAGCCGCCGTCGGCGCCGAACTCGCGGTCATCGGCGACGGTTCCGGTGCCGGCGCGGGTGGCGCGGCGTCCGGCGGCAGCGGCGAGCTCCCGCCGGATGGCGAGGGCGCGCCGGAGCCGGAGCCGGAGCCAGAGGCCGCACCCGCCGCGGAGGCGGCACCGGCAGAGGCCCCGTCCACCGAGACCGAGACGCCGGCCGAGAAGCCGACGGCCGGCACCGGCGACTCGAGCGGGTCCGGTACGTCCGTCACCCTCCCGGAGATGGGCGAATCGGTCACCGAGGGAACCGTCACCCGCTGGCTCAAGGCCGTCGGCGACGAGGTCGCGCTGGACGAGCCGCTGGTCGAGGTGTCGACGGACAAGGTCGACACCGAGATCCCCTCCCCCGTCGCCGGCACCCTGCTGGAAATCAGCGTCGGTGAGGACGAGACCATCGAGGTCGGCGCCCAGTTGGGTGTGATCGGTGACGCGAGCGCCGCTCCGGCCAAGTCCGAACCCGAGCCCAAAGCCGAACCCGCCGCCGAGGCACCGAAGGCGGAGGCACCCAAAGCAGCGGAAAAGGCCCCCGCCTCCGCCCCGCCTGCACCGACCCAGTCGCCCAACGTCGACGCACCCAAGGGACCGGCGGGGCAGCCGGCCGCCCAGGCGATGCCGGCGGCGAAGGTCCCCGAGGGCACCTACGTCACTCCGGTGATCCGCAAACTGGCCGCCGACAGCGGTGTCGACCTGGGATCGATCAAGGGCACCGGCGTCGGCGGGCGGATTCGCCGCGAGGACGTGGTGGCGGCCGCCGATGCGGCCAAGGCCGCAGCAGCGACCCCGGCTCCGGCAGCCGCACCCGCCGCGGCTCCGGCGGCGGCTCCGGCAGCAGCGGCCGGTTCGAGCGTTGCCAAGCCCGACGAGGCGGCCGCCGCGTTGATCGGCACCACCCAGAAGCTGCCCAGGATCCGGCAGTCGATCGCCAAGAACATGAAGTTCGGCCTCGACACCGCTGCGCAGCTGACCACGGTGATGGAGGTCGACGTCACCCGGGTTGCCGCCCTGCGGGCCAGGGCGAAGTCCGGCTTCGCCGCTCGGGAGGGCGTCAACCTCTCCTTCCTGCCGTTCTTCGTCAAGGCGGCGCTGGAGGGGCTCAAGGCCCACCCGGTGGTCAACTCGACGTTGTCCGACGATCTGAAGGAGATCACGTACCACGGGAGCGTCAACCTGGGCATCGCGGTCGACACCCCGCGCGGGCTGATCGTGCCGGTGATCAAGGGTGCCGACGACCTGAACCTCGCCGGTATCGCCCGCAAGATCGCCGATCTCGCCAAGCGCACCAGGGACAACAAGATCGGGCCGGACGAGCTGTCCGGCGGGACCTTCACGGTCACCAACACCGGGTCGGTCGGTGCCTTGTTCGACACCCCGATCTTCGTGCCGCCGCAGTCGGCGATCCTGGGTACCGGGGCCATCGTCAAGCGGCCGATGGTGATCAAGGACGCCGACGGCAACGAGGTGATCGGCATCCGTTCGATGTGCTATCTCGCGCTGTCCTATGACCACCGCAACATCGACGGCGCGGACGCATCCCGCTTCCTCAACGCGGTCAAGAAGCGGATCGAGGGCGGCGAGTTCGAGGGCGATCTGGGCCTCTAGCGCCCCTGACCACCGGGGCCGGTACCGTCGCACCGGACGCGCAGGGTGAGGCCGTCGGGAATTCCCGTCGGCCGATCCCGCGTCCGACTTCATCCGCCATCGATTCCCCGGGGGTCAACACACACATGCACATCGTCGCCGCGGGTGTGAGCGGGTACCTCGGCACCCAGCTCACCGCCGCTCTCACCGGCGCCGGGCACAAGGTCACCCGGCTGGTGCGTTCTGCGCCGAACGGTCCGGACGAGAGCCAGTGGAACCCACACTCGGGAGATCTCGACTCTTCGGTCTTCGACGGTGTGGACGCAGTGGTGAACCTCTGCGGGGCGGGTGTCGGCGACCACCGCTGGACCGCCGACTACAAGCACCTGCTGACCACCTCACGAGTCAACCCGACCCGGCTGCTCGCCGCGGAATGCGCCAGGCTCGGCATCCCGGTCCTGGTCAACGCGTCCGCGGTGGGCTACTACGGCCCGCACGGCATGGAGATCGTCACCGAGGAAACCCCGCCTGGCGACACCTTTCTCGCCCAGCTCTGCGTGGAATGGGAGGCGGCGACGTCGGTCGCGCGGAACGCGGACGTGCGGGTGGTCAACATTCGGACCGGACTGGTGCTCGGCAAGGACAGCGAGCTGCTGTCGAAGTTGTCGTTGCTCACCCGGCTCTGGCTCGGCGGAACCCTCGGCTCCGGAAAGCAGTACTTCCCGTGGATCTCGGTGACCGACGAGATCGCCGCGATCCTCTACCTGCTGACCCACCCGGTCAGCGGCCCGGTGAACCTGACCGCGCCCTATCCGGTGACCAACGAGCAGTTCACCAAGACGCTCGGCGAGGTGCTGCACCGCCCGGCACCGTGGCTCGTCCCCGGGTTCGCCCTGCATCTGGTGCTGGGCGAGTTCGCGGAGGAGATGCTGAACGGGCAGCGTGCGCTGCCGCTCAAACTGCACGAGTCGGGGTACGAGTTCGTCCACCGGACGTTGCCCGAGGCGTTGGCCGCCGAACTGCGCTGACCGACCGCGTGGTCAGTGCTCGTAGGGATCGTCGGGTTGACCCACCGTCGTCGCGGTCGTGAGCGTGACTGTGGGGACGTAGCCGTTGTCCAGCGTTGCGGTGTCGGCGACGACTGTCACCACGGCGTCGACCCAGGTGTTGTCCGGGAACGGCGGATCACCGGCGACGTGCAGCTGCATGGGGTTCGCGTCGGCGGCGCAGCAGCTGATCACCATCCGCGCGATCGTGTAGCCGTCGGTGTAACCCTCGCCTGCCGGAGCGATGAAGCCGGTCACCGTCACCGGGGTGTCCTGGACCGAGTTGTCCGCGTCGTAGAGCGCCCGGAGCACGAAATCCTTGATCGTGACCGACGGGTTGGTGCCCTCCAGCGCCGGGAAATGCATCGTCCGCCGCGATCCGCTGGAGTCGGTGGCCGACCCGCTGCCGTCGTTGAACTTGTAACCGCCCCCGCCGCCGCTCGCGTCCTGGCTGCCGGATTGTTCTCGGGAGACCACGTCGTAGCCGGCCAGCCCCTGCGAGCTGGCGTTGCGGGCGACTGCGTCCGCGCCGAGGGCGGGCGGCGCCACCAACAACAGCACCAACACCGGCACCAGGATCAGCCACGGCGCCTTGGAGGTCGAATGGTCATGCCCGTGCGCGTCACCGGCAGCGTGCGCGTCATCGGAAGCGTGCGCGTCGTGGTCATCGACGTGAACCGGCGGCACGTCCGTGGGTGTGGCCTCCGCGCCCCCTGCGACGGGCGCGGCCTGCTCGGCAACCGCGGCCGACGCGGCGAGTTTGCGTGTGCGGTCAGCCTTGACGTCCGCCGTGATCGCCAGGATCAACGACCCGACACCGACCGCGACCAGGATGCCGCCGCCGATCAGCAACAGCGGTGCGAACCCTGGTTTCACGTAGGAAGTGAAGCGGCCCGACAGGGTGATCGAGACCAGCAGACCGCCCAGCAGCGCGACGACGATCGACTGGGTCTCGGTGTTCATGCCACCGCCACGTCGCCCGTTTCTGCGACCGGACATCACTGCCACCCCCAGAAGGCCAGACCGACTCCGGTGGCCACCACCACGGCCACCACGAACGTCAACGGTGCGAACCGGACGGCGAACTTCCGCCCGAAAATGCCCGCCTGCATGGCGAACAGCTTCACGTCGACCGCGGGTCCGACCGTCAGGAACACCAGCTTGCCGATCACCGGGATGGTGGAGAACGCCGCGGCGACGAAGGCGTCGGCCTCCGAACACAGCGCCAGGATGAACGCCAGCCCGGCCATCAGGGCAATCGAGAGGAACAGCGACGAGCCGATGCTCTCCATGATGTGCGCCGGGACGATGGTCTTGAACGTCGCTGCGGCCGCGGCGCCGATCACCAGGAACCCGGCGGCCTGGGTGAAGTCGCCGAGCATGGTCGACAGGAACACCCGCCAGCCGGACTGACCGTCGGCCGACACCGGCACCCGGGGTTTCATCCACTCCGGCCGACCGATCCGCTCCCAGATCCAGCCGACGATCACCGCGGTCAGCAGCCCGGCGATCAGCCTGGCCCAGACCATGTTCGGCTCGCTGGTGAACGCCACCGCGGTGGCGATCAGCACGATCGGGTTGACAGCAGGCGCCGACAGCATGAAGGCCAGCGACGCGGACGGTCGCACACCGCGCTCGATCAGCCGATTGGAGATCGGTACAGAGCCGCACTCGCACCCGGGAAGCGCGGCCCCGCAAACGCTGGCGACCGGGACGGCCAGCGTCGCATTGGCCGGCAGGATCCGGGTGAACACCGAGGCCGGGACGAAGGCGGCGATGGCCCCAGAGACCACCACGCCGAGAACCAGGAACGGGGTCGCCTGCACGCAGATGGCCACGAACACGGTGGACCAGCTCTGCAGCACCGGGTGGCCGAGCAGGGACTCCAATGGCCCGCGGAACACGATGGCCAGCAGCAGGACCGCCCCGAAGATCTCCAGCGACCCTGGCCGGTACTTCTTCTGATCGGGCAGCAGCGGTCCGCCGAGTGACGCCTGCACCCCGGTTTCGGTGTCCCGGACGGTCATGCGATGACCTCACTCGAAGCCGGAGTCCCGGCGGCGCTCTCGATCACGCCACCGAAGCGGCGTTGCCGGGAGGCGTACTCCTGGCAGGCGCGCCACAGATCGCGCCGGTCGAAATCGGGAAAAAGTGTGTCCTGGAAGACCATCTCGGCATAGGCCGACTGCCAGATCAGGAAATTGCTGGTGCGCTGCTCCCCCGACGGCCGCAGGAACAGGTCCACGTCGGGCATGTCGGGTTCGTCGAGGTAGCGCGCCAGCATTCGTTCATCCACCTTCGCCGGGTCGATCCGGCCGGCCGCCGCCGCCACCGCGATGGCCTTGGCCGCGTCCGCGATCTCGGCGCGCCCGCCGTAGTTGACACACATCGTCAGAGTCAGGACGCGGTTGGCCGCGGTCAGTTGCTCCGCGACCTCCAGTTCCTTGACCACACTGCGCCACAGCCGCGGCCGCCGGCCCGCCCAACGCACCCTGACCCCGAGAGCGTGCATGTCGTCGCGCCGGCGGCGGATGACGTCACGGTTGAAGCCCATCAGGAACCGGACCTCCTCCGGCGACCGCTTCCAGTTCTCGGTGGAGAACGCGTAGGCGGACAGGTGCCGGACGCCGATCTCGATGGCGCCTTCGACCACGTCGAACAACGCGGCCTCACCACGCTTGTGGCCCTCGGTCCGCGGCAACCCGCGCGACTTCGCCCACCGGCCGTTGCCGTCCATCACCAGGGCGACGTGGTTGGGGACGGACCCCGGCGGCATCGCCGGCGGCCGGGCGCCGGACGGGTGCGGCACCGGCGACCGGGGACGGTTCGTCGTGGCCGTCATGTGCTCACCGCACCCGCGGCAGAACTCTGATCGTTGCCACGTTGATCGGTGCCGCGCTGATCACTGCCGTGCTGATCACTGCCGTGCTGATCACTGCCGTGCTGATCACTGCCGCGATCGACCATCACCAGCGAGCGCAGACCCCGTTCCAGGTGCCACTGCAGCAGCGCGGCCACCAGGCCGGACGCCTCCCGACGGGAGGTGTTCTCGGCGTCCTCGGCAACCGTCCAGTCCCCGCCGGCGAGTGCCGCCATCAGATTCAGGGTCGCCGGCGCCGGACGCACGGTGCCGACCGAACCGGCCCCGCGACAGTCCGGACAGAGCAGGCCACCGGACGGGACGTGAAAGGCGGCGTGCGGTCCGGGATCGCCGCAGCGGGCGCACTCGGTCAGCGCCGGCGCCCAACCGGCCAGCGCCATCGCCCGGAGCAGGAACGCATCCAGCACCAGCGACGGGTCGCGGGCGGTTTCGGTCAACGCCCGCAACGCGGACACCACCAACAGATACAGCCGCAGCGATGGCTCCCGCTCCTCCGACGTCATCCGCTCGGCCGTTTCGACGATCGCGGTGGCGCAGGTGTAACGCGGATAGTCGGCGACCAGTACCGGCCCGAACGGATCGAGAGTGACGGCCTGCGTCACGATGTCCAGGTTGCGGCCGGCATAGAGCTGGAGATCGACGTGGCTGAACGGTTCCAACCGACTGCCGAACCGACTCTTCGTCCGGCGCACACCCTTGGCCACCGCCCTGACCCGACCCTCGTGCCTGGTGAGCAGGGTGACGATCCGATCGGCCTCACCGAGCTTCGTCACCCGCAGCACCACAGCGGAGTCGCGGTAAACGGGCACCAGGCCATGGTGCCACTGCGTGGGTGCCGGGCCGCTCATCCCATGCCGGTGGCACCCGGGGAGTGCGAGATCGCCGGTGGGGCGTGCACTAGCCTGGCAGGAACACGGACCGATCCGTCATCGAGGCCAGGATCGGTCATCCCCCGCCCTCACCCGCAAACCCAGTCGCCGAAAGGTGGTCGCATGAGTTCGCAGACGCAGGCTAGCGAGCGTCGCACGTGCGGCGCCGGCGGCGGTACGCCGCGCACGGCAGTCGCCCGGGCGCAGAAAGTCGAGCCGAGTATGCCGGGAGTCGACCAGTGAGCGCTGCCCCCACCGTCCGCCGAGCGCTGCCAGAGGACGCCGAGGCGTTCGCGGCATGCCATCTGGCCTGCTGGCGCGAGGCCTACGAGGACCTCTGGGGCGCAGAGCGGTTCGACGAATTCGACGTGCAGCGGATGGCTGTCCGGCGGCGCAAGGAAATCGAGTCAGGGGTCGCCGACCATTTCCTGGTCGAGTCCGATTCAGCGGTGATCGGGATCGCGATCGCCGGGCCGACCCGCGACGACGATGCCCCTGCCGGACGCGAGCTCTATGCCATCTACGTCCGCGAGTCGCATCAGGGCACCGGTCTGGCCGACGACCTGCTGCAGGCGGCGCTCGGGGACGGTCCGGCGCTGCTGTGGGTCTACCGGGACAATCCGCGGGCCAGCGCCTTCTACGTCCACCACGACTTCATCCCCGACGGCGAGGAACGGGCGGATTCGGTGGGCATCCTGGAGATCCGGATGGTTCGGCGCTGACCGCTGCCCGTCGGCAGTTTCATCGAGTGCCATCAAAGCAGGGTCAAGCGACCCTCAGGGCCATGATTTCCCCGCTCAGGTGACACTCGATGCGTCGATTCACCTGCTCAGTCGGCTGATGGTCGTTCTCACCATCGCGACGAACTGATCCGGCCGCTCGGTGACCTGCCTCCAGGTGAACTGCAGCACCGTCCAACCCGCCGCGACGAACTCGTTGTGCCGAGCACGATCGTTCTCGAACGCGAGCCGATTGTCGTGATGCCGGCGTCCGTCGATCTCGTTGGCCAACTTCAGCTTCTCCACGGCAATGTCTCCGGTGGCGAACACCGCACCCCAGCCGGACGGGTGGATTGGCCGTCCATCCCCCAGGTCCAGGCACGTCGTGGGACCGTCCTGACCCGGACCCCATCCAGGAAGTCGGCGTCGCGGGAATCGAGGCATGCCCGTAGGACGTCCACGCCGGGTCGGGGTGCCCGACGCGCCGGCGGTGGAACAATCACCGTGATCTGGGACGGGACGACCGGCGTCAACCCCCACCAGCACGCCGCAGCCGCTCCCGTGATGGCCGCCGAATCACCGGCCCACAACCATGTCGCCCTGACCCGCACCCTGGCGCCATGCGGATCCGCCCCCACCGCGTAGACCGTCGGCAACAACCGCTGCCAACACCGCTGCCAACGACCGCTGCCAACGACCGCGCCGGATCAGGTCATCGATACGACTGCGGTTCCGTCCGGCGGCTACAGCCTGATCGCGCCTGATCACCCCGTTCTGCCCGGCCAGGATGTCGCCGAGGCCCAGCACCCGCGCGAACTCGACCGGCTTCATGAGGGCAAGTGCAACGTCTCACCGCGGTGAGCGCCATGGTCGATCGTCGAATGTGGACAGCCGACGATCGAGTGCCACCTGAGCGGGGAAATCGGGTCGGGTTTCAACGACAATCCCTGCTCTCATGGCATTGGAGTTCAGCAAAGCCGGATGCTGGCATGCTGAGACGGTGAGTCGAGTCACTGTTCGCACCGCGATCCGCCGCTTCGAGAACGGAACCTTCGTGTCCCGGCCGGACGTGGTGGCCGGCGAAGAACCCCTGGAGATCCGGATCGCCGGCCGGCCCATCTCCACCACGATGCGCACTCCCGGGCACGACATCGAGCTGGTCCATGGACTGCTGCATGCCGAGGGCATCATCACCGGGCCGCACGATGTGATCGCCGCCCGGTACTGCGCCGGGGTGGATTCGGCAGGGCAGAACACTTACAACGTGCTCGATGTCGCGCTCGCCGATCCGAGCGCCGCGGCCGAGCTGATCGCACCGCGGGCGTTCGTCACCAGCTCGGCCTGCGGCGTCTGCGGAACGTCGTCGATCGAGGCCCTGCAACGGGTGACCCGGTACGCGTTGCCCACCGGGCCGCTGTGGGATCCGCAGCTCATCACGGCGCTGCCCGACCTGCTGCGCACCCAGCAACTCACGTTCCGCAAGACCGGCGGCCTGCACGCCGCAGCGCTGGTCCGGCCGGACGGTCAGATCGAACGCGTCCGGGAGGACGTCGGTCGGCACAACGCCGTGGACAAGGTGATCGGCTCGGCGATCCTGGCCGACGAGCTGCCGATCACTGATCGCGCTCTGCTGACCTCGTCGAGGGCCTCGTTCGAGCTGGTGCAGAAGGCGGTGATGGCCGGTATCGGGATGCTCGTCGCGGTGTCGGCGCCGTCGTCGCTGGCGGTGCAACTCGCGACCGAGACCGGGCTGACACTGGTCGGGTTCACCTCGGCGCGGGGATTCAACCTCTACTCCGGTGCTCAACGGATCTCCGGGTCCGGTCAGTGACCCGCGCGAGCAGGCCCGACGACTCGATCCGGCACTGAACCGCTGGCATCGCCCGTTCGGTCCAATCGACCACCCGATTGGCAGCCGGGTATCAACCCGTATGCCGATAACCTCCTGGCGGTTACGATCCCCTTGGCCCATCGGTACCGCGCCCGCAGGAGTGAGCAATGAAGAAGCGTTCCACCATCACGGCAGCCTTCGCCCTGGCCGCCGCCACCATCCTCACGGTCGCCGCGTGTGGTAGTTCGGTCTCCGGTTCGGCGCAGCCCAATCCGGCGGCTCAGACGGCCGAACTCCCGAGCGTCGACCTCACGCTGCCGAGCGATCTGCCCAGTGAGCTGTCCGAACTCAATTCGGCGCTCTCTGATCTGCCGACCGACCTGACCCTGCCGACGGACCTGACGATCCCGACCGATTTTCCGACAGATCTCACCTTTCCCACCGACTTCACCGTCCCGACCGAGTTCAGTGATCTGACCAACCTGAGCATCCCGGGCTACAACAGCGACTGCCTGTCGGTGGCCAGTGCCTACGCGAGCATCAGCCTGGCGCTGCTGCCGGCGTTGTTCGGCGGCACCGAGCAGTTCAACGCGGGCGACCTGCAGAACAGCCTGGATTCGCTCACCGGCCAGGTCCCCGACGAGCTGGCACCGGACATCCAGGCACTGGCCGAGGTGGCGACAGAGGCCGGCGGGAAGTCACTCACCGACGCCGCCGGCCTGTTCGAGAGCGAGAAGTTCACCACGGCGCAGAACAACATCGATCAGTGGCTGACCGCCAACTGCAACTGATCAAGCCGCCGGCAGCACCACGACGCCGCGCCCCCGACAGGGTGGCGCGGCGTCGTCGTCGTATGGTCGACTGGTGTCGGTGGCGACCGTCAGGCCGACTTCTCCCGGGGGGTGCGTTTCGGAGCTCTCGGCACGATGGTCGGATAGACGTTGGAGCGCACCGTTTCTGCGCTCACCACGACCTTCTCGACGTCGTCGCGACCCGGCACCTCGTACATCGCCGGGAGCAGCACCTCTTCCATGATCGCGCGGAGTCCGCGCGCGCCGGTGCCGCGCAGGATGGCCTCGTCGGCGATCGCGTCCAGCGCGTCGTCCTCGAACTGCAGGGCGACGCCGTCCATGTCGAACAACCGTTGGTACTGCTTGGACAGCGCGTCGCGCGGCTCGGTGAGGATCTTGACCAGCGACTCCTTGTCCAGGTTCGTCACCGACGCCACCACCGGCAGCCGTCCGATGAACTCGGGGATCAACCCGAACTTGATCAGGTCCTCCGGCATGACGTCGGAGAAGATGTCCGAGCCGTCGATCTCGAACTTGCTCCGTACTTCGGCACCGAAGCCCAGCCCGCGCCGGCCCACGCGTTCGCCGACGATCTTCTCCAGCCCGGCGAAGGCGCCCGCGACGATGAACAGCACGTTGGTGGTGTCGATCTGGATGAATTCCTGGTGCGGGTGCTTGCGTCCGCCCTGCGGCGGTACCGACGCCTGGGTGCCCTCCAGGATCTTCAGCAACGCCTGCTGCACACCCTCCCCGGAGACGTCACGGGTGATCGACGGGTTCTCCGACTTCCGGGCGATCTTGTCGACCTCGTCGATGTAGACGATGCCGGTCTCGGCGCGCTTCACGTCGTAGTCCGCGGCCTGGATCAGCTTGAGCAGGATGTTCTCGACGTCCTCGCCGACGTAGCCCGCTTCGGTCAGCGCGGTGGCGTCGGCGATCGCGAACGGCACGTTCAGCATCTTGGCGAGCGTCTGCGCCAGATAGGTCTTGCCGCAGCCGGTCGGCCCGAGCATCAGGATGTTCGACTTTGCCAGCTCGACGGGTTCCGGACCGCGGTCCGGCCCGGCCTGGATCCGCTTGTAGTGGTTGTACACCGCGACCGACAGCGCCTTCTTGGCAACGTCCTGGCCGATGACGTACTGGTCCAGGTACTCCCGGATGGCGGTCGGCTTGGGCAGCTCGTCGAGCTTGACCTCGCTCGTCTCGGCGAGTTCCTCTTCGATGATCTCGTTGCAGAGGTCGATGCACTCGTCGCAGATGTAGACACCGGGACCGGCAATGAGCTTGCGCACCTGCTTTTGGCTCTTTCCGCAGAAGGAGCACTTCAGCAGGTCGCCTCCGTCACCGATGCGTGCCATGAGCCCTCTCGATCCCTTGCGCTGAAGCCCTCGTCGGACCCACTCTCGTAGGACCCGCTGTGCTGGCCACCACCCGCTCGGTCACCGACCGTGTCGCCTGCCGGTCCGGTGGCCTCGGATTTGACCTTGCTGACGTTACCTGTTGGACACGCACCAGTCGCTGGTTTGACAGCCACGACACGGGCCCACCCCCACAACATCGCCGGGTGGATCCGCACGTACCTGACGGTGACGACATTCCTCCACAGGGTATCCGGCTGCGCCCTGCACGCCAGGGGAAATATCCCAGATGGAAACCTGGACCCGGGGCGCGCAGGACGAGCCGGCGTCAGGCGAGTTTGCGGTACTCCAGCACCTCGTCGATCAGGCCGTAATCCTTGGCCTCGGCGGCGGTGAGGATCTTGTCCCGGTCGATGTCCTTGCGGACCTCTTCCGGCGACTTGTTGGAGTGCCGCGAAAGGATTTCCTCCAGCGCGGACCGCATCCGGCCGATCTCGGCGGCCTGGATCTCCAGGTCGGACACCTGGCCGTACACACCCTCGGTGGCCGGCTGGTGGATCAGGATGCGGGAGTTCGGCAGCGCCAACCGGCGTCCAGGGGTCCCGGCCGCCAGCAGCACGGCGGCGGCTGATGCAGCCTGTCCCAGGCATACCGTCTGGATGTGTGGACGGACGAACTGCATCGTGTCGTAGATCGCCGTCATCGAGGTGAACGATCCACCCGGCGAGTTGATGTACATGATGATCTCGCGGTCCGGGTCGGTGGACTCGAGCGTCAGGAGCTGGGCCATCACATCGTTGGCCGAGGCGTCGTCGATCTGCACGCCGAGGAAGATGATGCGCTCCTCGAACAGCTTGTTGTACGGGTTCGATTCCTTGACCCCGTAGCTGGTGCGCTCGACGAAGGACGGCAGGATGTAACGACTCTGCGGCAGGTTGAGGGCATTGCCGTGGGCGAGCCCACCGGGCATCTGGTGGCCGGTTCTGTTGATGGTCATGTCTTGGTCTCCTTCGAGGTTCCCTGGATGGATCTACCGGTCACTTCTTCAGAGACGGCTTGTCGGGATCGGCGTCGCTCGCGAGCGCTGGTGCTCCCCCGGTGTTGTCCGCCGCCCGGGCGACGACCTTGTCGATGAACCCGTATTCCAGGGCCTCCTGGGCGGTGAACCAGCGGTCCCGGTCCTGGTCGATCTCGATCCGTTCGATCGGCTGGCCGGTGTGCTTGGCCTGCAGCTCGGTCAGTTCCCGCTTGGACTTGGTCAGCATCTCGGCCTGGATCGCGATATCGGCGGCGGTACCGCCGACGCCCGCGCTGGGCTGGTGCATCAGGATCCTGGTGTGCGGCAACGCGGCCCGCTTGCCGGGGGCACCCGCAGTGAGCAGGAACTGGCCCATGGAGGCCGCCAGGCCCATCGCGGTGGTCGCCACGTCGGGCTCGATCCACATCATGGTGTCGTAGATGGCCATCCCGGCCGTGACGCTGCCGCCGGGCGAGTTGATGTAGAGGGTGATGTCCTTCTCGGGATCCTCGGCGGCCAACAGCAGCAGCTGCGAGGTGATCTCGTTGGCGTTGGTGTCCCGCACCTCTGAACCCAGCAGGATGATCCGCTCCCGCAGCAGTCGCTCGGACACCGAGTCCGACAACGACATTCCGGGAGTACCGCGCAACATCGGCGCACTGAGCCCGGGGGCGATGGCTTCCAGCCGCTGAACGGCCTGGACGGCCTTCGAGACAGCGAGGGGGTGACGGTGACTCACGGACAACTCCTCTTCGATGACCCACATCGCAGCGATGGTGGATGGATTCTCTCGTTCGGTGAACCGGCGGACCTGCCGGCCCGAGTGGGAATCTCACCCGACAGTAACCACAGGTCAGGTCGGGACGGTGCCCTGGTGGGCCACTGTTCGCTGACGGCGTGACCGGCCCCGCAGCGGCGGCGCCGGCCACCTGTCGGTGACCGGCCCGGACGCCGGTCAGCTCCTGGTCGCTCCAGGGGTGCTCGCCGCGTCCGCCTGCGCCTCACGACGGTCCTCGTCGAGTTCGTCGGCGGCGGCCTCCTCGAGTGCCTCGACAGCCAACTCCTCGCCGGTCGCCTCTTCCAGCGCCTCCTCGAGGATTTCCTCGTCGATGGCCTCTTCGACCTCTTCTTCGATCAGTGCGGCGTCGGCGAGCTCCTCCTCGACGATTTCCTCGACAAGTTCATCGGCGACGAGTTCCTCTGCGGCTTCGTCGGCCTCGTCGATCGCCTCGACGCCGAACAGCGCTGCCACGTCGAGCACCTCACCGGAGGCATTGGTCACGGTGGCCTGCTCAACCGCACCGGCCAGCGCCTTACCGCGCCTGACCTCGGCGAACACCGCACCGAGCTGGTTCTGCTCCTGCAGGCGCCCGAAGTACTCCTCCGGTGCGATGCCGAGCCGCTGGGAGTTGAACATCACCCGCTCGGTGAACTCCTCCTGATTGACCCCGACCTGGTTGGCCTCGGCCAGCGCGTCCAGCAGCAGCTGGACCTTGACCGCCTTGACCGCACTCTCGCGCAGCTCGGCGTCGAATTCTTCGCGGGTCTGACCCTGACTCACCACGTGCGCGCTGAGCGCGTCCTCGTCGTGGTCGAAGGCATGGACGGCGTCGTGCGCGCGCGAGGAGAACTCCGCCTCGACGATGCTCTCCGGGGTCGGGATCTCGGTGGCCTCGAGCAACGCCTCGAGCACCTTGTCCCTGGCCTCTGCGGCCTGCGACCGGTTCTTCACCCGGCGGATCTTCTCGGCCAGGTCGGTGCGCAGCTCGTCGACGGTGTCGAACTCGCTGGCCAGCTGGGCGAACTCCTCGTCGACCTCGGGCAGCTCACGCTCGGAGACCGACTGCACCGTGACGGTCACCTCGGCCTCCCGACCGGCGAAGCCGCCGGCCACCAGCTCCGTGGTGAAGGTCGCACTCTCCCCCGCGGACAGCCCGGTCACCGCTTCGTCGATACCGTCGACCAGATCGCCGGCGCCGACGGTGTAGCTCAGACCCTCGGTGGTGGCGTCGTCGAGCGGCTCGCCGTCGACGGTCGCAACGAGATCGATGCTGACCAGGTCGCCGTCGGCCGCTGCGCGCTCGACCGGGGTGGTGGCCGCGAACCGCTCGCGAAGGGCCTCGACCTGCTCGTCGATGTCCGCGTCGGTCACCTCGACGTCATCGACACTGACCGCGACGTCGGCGAGCGACGGCAGGGTGATCTCCGGACGCACGTCGACCTCGGCGGTGAACGCCAGCGCATCGCCGTCGTCGATCCGGGTGACCTCGATATCGGGCTGGCCGAGCACGGTGAGGTTGGCTTCGGACACCGCCTCGCCGTACTTCGCCGGAACCGCGTCGTTGACCACCTCGGTGAGGATGGTGCCGCGGCCCAACCGGGCGTCCAGGATCCGGGCCGGCACCTTGCCCGGCCGGAAGCCCGGGATCCGGACCTGGCCGGCGAGGGCACCGTAGGCCTTGTCGAAATGCGGCTTGAGCTCGTCGAACGGAACCTCGACAGTGAGCTTCACCCTGGTCGGGTTCAGGTGCTCGACGGTGCTCTTCACGTGCTGTACTCCTCGCGGGGCGCGGTGATCAGGCGGCTCGATGGTGCCGCGCGATCGTGATTGATGTGGCTGTGCTGTGCTGGTGACCGCCCATCACGCGTCCACCGTTGCCCGGCGGCATGCGCAGGGCGGAGCCGCCGTCGATTCTAGGGCAGCGGGACGGGCGCGAATTCCGTGCGCGAACCGCTGAGTCGGGGTGACAGGATTTGAACCTGCGGCCTTCCGCTCCCAAAGCGGATGCGCTACCAAGCTGCGCTACACCCCGGCGCCAACCACGAATGCCCGGCGGCGTGCCCAAGAAAGCCTAGCCCAGCGTGGGCCGTGGGTCGCGAACAGATCTCGGACACCCGGTGGCCGGTCGCACGGCGCTGCCAGTCGGCCGACGGAGACCTGTCATTCATCGGCCGGGGCGGAACCGTTGCGGCGTCGGTGTTATCGACACCGAGCACCGGTTCCGGCGCGGGTTGGTCAACCGCACCGTGCGGCGGCGGCTAAAATACCGGCGAACCGATCAGGTTCACCGATGTGGCGTCAACTACGGCGCTCGACGGTGGGAGTGCCACGGATGTGGCAGACTTCGCCATCGAGTTCGTTGTTTTCCCAGGTCAGCGCGGGCGTAGCTTAGTGGTAAAGCCTCAGTCTTCCAAACTGATGATGCGAGTTCGATTCTCGTCGCCCGCTCCGACGACGAAGCCCAGGACGGGTGTTGACCCCGTCCTGGGCTTTGCTCGTTGTCCGAGCTGGAAAGGATCCCGGTCCATGGCACTGGCCGATCTCGACCCCGCGGAGCGACACCGCCAGATCTCAGCCGGCTTCACCGACCGCGTCCGGGCGACCACGTCGTGGGACGCGCCGGCGCCGGTGGCCGGCTGGACGGCCCGCGATGTGGTCGGCCACCTGGTCGAGTGGCTTCCGGGCTTTCTGTCCGCCGGTTCCGATGTCGAACTGCCGAGCGGTCCGACCGTGCAGGACGACCCGGTCGCCGCCTGGCAGGTGCATTGCGACGGCGTGCAGGCGTTGCTCGATGATCCGCAGACGGCGAGCCTGATGCTGGTCAACCGGCACATCGGCGAGGTCCCGGTGGACCAGGCGATCGACCGGTTCTACTCGAGCGATGTGTTCATGCACACCTGGGACCTGGCCAGGGCGACGGGGCAGGACGATCGGCTCGACGCAGATTTCTGCGCGGCCCTGCTGTCCGGGATGGAGCCGATGGAGGACGTCATCCGCTCGTCCGGTCAATACGGTGCACGCGTCCCGACTCCGCAGAACGCCGACGCGCAGACGCGGATGCTCGGCTTCATCGGCCGCGATCCGTTCTGGAGGCCGGCCGCAGCCGGCTGAGGCCACTGCCTCCGAGTTCACGCACGCGTGAGCCGGGAACAACCGGTGATCACCCGATCGGAACGATGTGAATTGCCGGGTGGTCATCGATTCTGCTGGCAATTCGGTTGCACGCTGTCGCCGCGCGTTCCCGATCCGGTGAGGTGCGGCGATGCCGACGCGGCCGACGACGACGACATGATCAAATTGGCTCGCCCGAAAACACACGGTCATCCCGCCGGCACCGTCGGGTTTGCCAGAACGGGCACCGGTCACCGCCTGCCCACCTCGGAGCTGACATGGACCAGTTGGACCTCGCCAGAATCCAATTCGCCACCACGAGCATCTACCACTTCCTGTTCGTTCCGGTCACGATGGGTTTGGCGATCCTGGTCGCCGTCCTGCACACCAGGTGGCACCGCTCCGGAAATCCCGAGTTCCGCCGGCTGACCAGGTTCTTCGGAACGCTGATGTTGATCAGCATCAGCGTCGGCGTGGTGACCGGCCTGGTGCAGGAGTTCCAGTTCGGGATGGATTGGTCGGCCTATTCCAGGTTTGTCGGCGATGTGTTCGGCGCGCCACTGGCCATGGAAGGACTCGCCGCATTCTTCCTGGAATCGACCTTCCTGGGTCTGTGGCTGTTCGGTTGGAACGTCCTGCCGAAACGCGTTCACCTGTTCACCGCCTGGATGGTTCCGGTCGGAGCTTTCCTCTCGGCCGCTTTCATCATCGCCGCGAATTCCTGGATGCAGAATCCGCGCGGCTACACCCTCAATCCGGATACCGGACGAGCCGAACTGAATTCGGTCGGCGAGGTGTTCAGCAATCCGATCTTTCTCTGGGGCTACGTGCACGTGCTGCTGGTGGCGCTGATCTTCGGCGGGGCGGTGCTGCTCGCGGTCTCCGCTTGGCATCTGCGACGCGGGCACGAGACGGCTGCGTTCCACAGCACCGCGAAACTCGGCCTGCTCGTGCTGACCGTCGCAACGGTGCTGCAATTCCCGGTCGGCGGCCGACTGGGGATCAACGAGACGACCTACCAGCCGATGAAGATCGCGGCCGCCGAGGCAAATTGGGACACCTGCCAGCCGTGTTCCTTCTCGGTGATCCAGATCGGCGGTTACAACCAGGACGAGACCCCGATCAAGATCATCGAGATCCCGCACCTGCTGTCGATTCTGGCCACCGGTACCTGGGACGGCGAGGTCCAGGGACTGGCCGCGGTGAACGAGCAGTACAACCAGGAGTACGGGCCGGGCTACTACGTGCCGAACGTCTTCATCCAGTACTGGTCCATGCGGGCGATGGCGTATGCCGCAACCCTGGTGTTCCTGATCGGGCTCTGGGGCGCCTTCCTGCTGTGGCGTCGCAAGTTCGACAGCTCCAAGGTCTTCCTGACGGTCGCGGTGTGGACCGTGCTGACCCCGTTCGTGATGGCAACCGCGGGCTGGCTGCTGACCGAGAGCGGTCGGCAGCCGTGGATCGTCCAGGGCCTGATGCTGACGACGGACGGCCTCTCCGGGTCCGGTTCGGCGACCCAGGTGGCGATCAGCCTGGGCATCGTGGTGCTGCTGTACACGACGCTCGGGGTGATCGCCGCAGTCCTGATGGTCCGCCATGCCCGGCGGGGGCTGCCGAGTGAAGCCGCCGAGAGTCCGCCGGCCGGCACCGACCGCCCACTGCCCTCGCTGACCTACTGACGGGCCCCTGATGACGACTCTCATCGGCACCACCCCGAGCCCCGCCACCGCAACGACACACCCGGAGCAGGCGAGATGACCCTGAGCAACGCGTGGTTCGTGATCGTGGCGTTCTTCTGGACCGGCTTCTTCGTCCTCGAGGGTTTCGACTTCGGGGTTGGTGCGCTGCACAAGGTCGTCGGCCGCACGGATCTCGAACGGCGGGTGGCGATCAACACCATCGGACCGGTGTGGGACGGCAACGAGGTCTGGTTGGTGGTGGCCGGGGCGTCGATGTTCGCGGCCTTTCCACCGTGGTACGCAACCTGGTTCTCGGCCCTGTATCTGGCCCTCTGGCTGCTGCTCGCGGCCCTGATCGTCCGCGGCGTCTCGTTCGAGTTCCGGGGCAAGTCCGACCGCCCCGGCTGGCGCGCGATCTGGAGCTGGACGCTGACGATCGGCTCTGTGCTGGCCCCGGTGCTGTTCGGGGTTGGTCTTGGCGATCTCTTGGCCGGCCTGCCCATCGATGCGGAGGGGGACTTCACCGGCAGCTTCCTGGACCTGCTCACCGGCTACGGGGTCTTCGTCGGGGTCACTTTGCTGACCCTGTGCCTGTTCCACGGGGCGACCTTCCTGTCCATCCGCAGCACCGGCGTGGTGCGGGACCGTTCGCAGGCTCTGGCCGGCCGGCTGTCCCTACCGGCGGCGGCGCTGGTGGCCGGGTTCGTCGTGTGGACCTACGCCCTGGCCAGACCGGGGATCTGGGCGGTGCTGGCGTTGGCCGTCCCGCTGCTCGCGGTGGCGATCGCGGTACCCCTGGTCCGTGGCAACCGGTCCGGCGGCCGCGCGTTCGCCGCGACCGCGGTGAGCATCGGCGGCGTGATCGCCGGGTTGTTCGCCTGCCTGTTTCCGCGGCTGCTCATCTCGACGACCGACAGCGCGTACACGCTGACCGTCGGCAATTCCACCGCCAGCTCGTACTCGCTGCAGGTGATGACCATTGTCGCGGCGGTGATGGTCCCGTTGATCCTGCTGTACCAGGGCTGGACCTACTACGTCTTCCGCGCCCGGGTGGTCGGACCGTCCCGCACCGCGGACGACAAGGTCGGCAACGACGTCACTGGCGGCTGACAACTGTTCGGGCTCAGGCTTTTCGCACCACCACCACCGATCGGGGACCCACGTCGACAGTGCCGCCGGTGATCACCCGACCACGGCGCTCCGGCTGGTAGGAGTCGGATTCGACGGCGAACTCCTGCGCTCCGTCCCAGCTCGTCGCGAACGTCAACGGCTCCCACCAGGCGTTGATCAGCAGCGCGAGATCGTCGTCCACCAGCAGGGAACCGTCGTCGGCGACGTCCGGATCCGCTGAACCGGACAGCACCATCGCGATGCTCTTGGCACCGTCATCGGCCCAGTCCGCCGCTGTCATGGGATCGCCGGCGGGCGTGAACCACCGGATCGCCGTCGGATCCGTCGGGTAGTCACGGCGACGGAGCACGGGATGCCGGTGCCGCAACGCGATCAGCTGCGCGGTGAAGTCGCGCAGCTGCAGATCCGGATCGGACCAGTCCCACCAGGCGATCTCGTTGTCCTGGCAGTAGGCGTTGTTGTTGCCCTGCTGGGTCCGGCCGACCTCGTCGCCGCCGAGGAGCAGCGGTACTCCCCTGCTCAGCAGCAGCGTCGAGAGCATCGCCCGCCGTTGCCGGGCGCGCAGCAAGGCGATCGCGGGATCGGATGACGGGCCTTCGACACCGCAGTTCCAGGATCGGTTGTCGCCGGTGCCGTCCCGGTTGTTCTCGGTGTTCGCTTCGTTGTGTTTGTCGTTGTAGGACACCAGGTCCATGAGGGTGAAGCCGTCGTGCACGGTGATCAGGTTGACCGAGGCATCCGGGCCACGCCGGTGACGGGTGTAGAGGTCAGGCGAACCGGCGAGCCTGGTCGCCAGATCGGGCAACACACCGTCATGGCTCCGCCAGAAGTCGCGGACGGTGTCCCGGTATTTGCCGTTCCACTCGCTCCACCCGGCGGGGAACCGCCCGACGTCGTAGCTGTCACCCTGACCGACGTCCCACGGCTCTGCGATCAGTTTGGTCTGGGCGATCACCGGGTCCTGCCAGACGAGGTCGAAGAAGGCGGCGACGGTGTCGAAGCCGCCCTCCTGGCGGGCCAGGGTCGGCGCGAGATCGAACCGGAAACCGTCGACGCCCATCTCGGTCACCCAGTAGCGGAGCGAGTCCATGATCAATCGCAGGCAGCTGGGATTGCCGACGTTCAGCGCGTTACCGCAGCCCGAGGTGTCCACGTAGTCGGCGCGGTCGTTCGGGTCCAACCGGTAGTACGCCGCGTTGTCCAGCCCCCGCAGGGACAGCGTCGGACCCATCGGTCCGGCCTCCGGGGTGTGGTTGTAGACGACGTCGAGAATCACCTCGACGCCGGCCGCATGCAGCGCCCGCACCATGTCCTTGAATTCCGCCACCTGTCCACCCGGCTCACCGGCCCGGACAGCGGCCGAGTACTCCGCGTGCGGGGCCAGGAAGCCGATCGTGTTGTAGCCCCAGTAGTTGGTCAGCCCACGGTCGACCAGGAATCCCTCGGGGACGCTGTGTTGCACCGGCAGCAGCTCGACGGCGGTGACACCCAGTCGCTGCAGGTGGTCGATCGCGGCCGGGTGCGCCAGACCGGCGTAGGTGCCCTGGATCTCGGGCGGAATGTCCGGGTGCAGCCGGGTGAATCCCTTGACGTGGATCTCGTACATCACGGTGTCGGCGAGATGCCGGTCCGGGCGGTGCGCGCCGGCCGGCAAGCGGCCCGCCGAATCGGGACCGACGGCCGCCGAAGGTGCCACCATCACCGATCGCGGCATCGCCTCGGCAGAATCCAGATCGCTGGGCTTGTCAGGGTTGTCGACGTCGTAGCCGAGCACGGCCGGGCCGAACGACACGGTACCGCTGATCGCTCTGGCGTAGGGATCGATCAACAGCTTTGCTGGATTGCAGCGCTTCCCGGCCGCCGGATCGTACGGACCGTGAACCCGGAACCCGTACTGCTGACCGTGCTGCACTCCCTCGACGAAACCGTGCCAGATCCCGGCGTCCATTCCGGGTAGCCGGTACCGGGTCTCGGTGCCATCGGCATCGAACAGGCAGAGCTGCACCTGATCGGCGACCGCGGAATAGACGGCGACGTTCACGCCCCCGTTGGTGAAATGCACACCCAGTGGAAACGGTCTACCCGGTCGGACGGTGACGGACATGGGATGGAATGTAGGCGACCGGGACCCGCGGGCGCCTGCCAAGATCGGGTGTCCTGCCGGCACGGTCCGCCCAGTAACGCCCGTTGGTGGAGGACCTGGGCTGACGATCACCCTGGGCAGCACCCGAATGACGCCGGAATCACACGAATGGGACGATGAGTGGCCCCCACATCAAGGGCACAGTCGTTCCGGGCGATACGGAAGTGCAGGGATCGACGGAGCCGGTGCTGCCGGTTCGCGGGCCGGCAGAGTCTTCGGGGAGGCGTCAGTGAGCCAGGTTGTCGTGGTGGGCGGCGGAATGGCCGGAGTGGCATGCGCGATGGAACTGGGCGACAAGGGCATCGAGGTGCTGTTGATCGACCGGAACGATTACCTGCAGTTCCAGCCGCTGCTGTACCAGGTCGCCAGCTCACAGCTGCCGGCCGAGGATGTTGCCCGCCCGCTGTCCGAGGTCTTCGCCGACCACCCGACGGTCACCGTCGTCCGATCCCCCGTCACGGCCATCGATTTCGGCGCCCGCCGGGTCACCACCGAGAGCGACACCTTCACCGGTGTCGATTTTCTCGTGCTCGCCGCCGGTGCGCAGGCCAACTACTTCGGTGTCACCGGCGCCGACGATCATTCGTTCCCGCTCTACTCCGTTGCCGACGCCGAACGACTCCGCCTGCACCTGCACGGTCTGCTGCGGGTGCACTGCTCTCCCGACCCCGCTCCGGATCCGTTGAACGTCGTCGTCGTCGGCGGCGGACCCACCGGCGTGGAGACGGCAGGCGCTATCGCCGAACTGTTCAACGCCCTGCGTGCGGACGGACGGCTGGGCGATGCTGCCTCGGTGCACCTGGTGGACCACGGAAAGGCGTTGCTCAATCCGTTCTCCGACAAGTCCCACGAGTACGCCCTGGAGAAGCTGACCGACCACGGGGTCAAGGTCACCTTCGGCGTCGCAGTCACGAAGGTCGGCCCGGAAACGGTCGAGCTGTCCGACGGTTCCACCCTGCCGACCCGAACGGTGATCTGGGGCGGCGGCGAGTCCGCGTCCCCGGTCGCGGCGTCGACCGGGGCAACGCCGGGCCGCGGTGGCCGGATCGATGTCGAACCGGACCTGTCGGTGCCCGGTTTCGACGGCGTCTTCGCGGTCGGCGACATCGCCAACATCCCGGGTGCCGACGGCCGCGCGCTTCCCCAGCTCGGCTCCGTCGCCCAGCAGTCCGGAAAATGGGCCGGCAAGAACATCGCGGCGCTGATCAAGGGCAAGAAAGCCACGCCGTTCCACTATCACGACAAGGGCATCATGGCGATGATCGGTCGCAACGCAGCAGTTGCGGAGATCGGTCCGCATCGCCATCAGGTCGACGGCCCGATCGCCTTCGCCGCCTGGCTCGGACTGCATGCGATCCTGCTCAGCGGCACGCACAGTCGGGTCGATGCCTTCCTGAACTGGGCCGAGGACTACTTCCACCACAACCGGGCACCCGATCTCGAGCTGGCTGGTACCTCTTCCCGCATCGCCTGGGCGGTGGACCCCACCGACAAGGCCGCCCTCTGATCGGCCCACTCGCTTCTCGGCTCCGGACAACCCACTCCCCTGCCAGCGGCCCGACGATGAACTCGACAGTGCGCAGCAACCAGATCCGGATGCACTGATCTGCAACGACTCCGCACGCTCGCGCAACCTGGAAAGAGTGATCATGGTCGGCACCAAGAGTCCTCGGTCCGCCAGCGGCACCCCGACAACCCCGTCGCGATCGCGCGGGGCAATGGCCCGTGCGGAGAAACAGCGGCTGGTCGAGGCCGACACCGGTGTCGCACCGTGGCGGGACTGGGGACCGTACCTGTCGGAACGGGCGTGGGGCACCGTCCGCGAGGACTACAGCGCCGACGGCGATGCCTGGTCGTTCTTCCCCCATGACCACGCCAGATCCCGGGTGTACCGCTGGAACGAGGACGGGATGGCCGGCTTCTGCGACGAGACGCAGAACTGGTGCCTGTCACTGGGGTTGTGGAACGGCGTCGATCCGATCCTCAAGGAGCGGATGTTCGGCCTCGCCGGCCCACAGGGCAATCACGGCGAGGACGTCAAGGAGTACTGGTGGTACCTGGACGGGACGCCGACGCACTCCTGGAACACCTGGCGCTACCACTACCCACAGCGCGAGTTCCCGTACGGAGACCTGGTCGCGGAGAATGCCAGGCGCGGCAAGCTCGACCCGGAGTACGAGCTGGTCGACACCGGCATCTTCAACGAGAACCGATACTGGGTAGTCACTGTCGACTACGCCAAGGGGGCACCTCGGGATCTGTTGATGCGGATCACGGTGGAGAACGCCGGGCCGGAAGAAGCGACACTTCATGTGTTGCCGACGCTGTGGTTCCGCAACACCTGGTCGTGGGGGTACGAGGATCACCCGAAGCCGACGCTGCGGCTGGACGGCAACCGCATCGTCGGTAGTCATTCGGTCTCGGGACCGTTCGTACTGGTGGGCGACGGTGCGCCGGAGCCACTGTTCTGCGAGAACGAATCCAACAACGGCCGTCTGTTCGGCAGCCAGAACGTCACGCCGTATCCCAAGGACGGCATCAACGACCACCTCATCCATGGCGCAGGCACGGTGAATCCGGTGCAGGAAGGCACCAAGGCAGCCCTGCACTACAGCGTGACGGTGCCGCCGGGCGGTTCCACGACGATCAAGGTGCGGATGGTCGGGGTGCCGCATCCGGCCATCGATGTCGACCCACTGGCGCCCAGCGTCGAGCCCATCCCGCTGGGCCGGGAGTTCGACGCGATCGTCCGCGACCGGAAGAAGGAGGCGGACGCCTTCTACGGCACGGTCATCCCGGCCGGGACGCCGGCCGAGGAGGTGCAGGTGGCCCGGCAGGCATTCGCCGGGCTGCTCTGGGGCAAGCAGTTCTTCCATTACGACGTCCAGCGCTGGCTCAAGGGTGACCCGACCCAGCCACCCCCGCCGCCCGGCCGGGGGGCGATCAGGAACGGTAGCTGGTTGCACCTGAACAACCACGAGGTCATCCTGATGCCGGACCCCTGGGAGTACCCCTGGTTCGCCTCGTGGGACCTGGCCTTTCACTGCGTGACCCTGGCGCACATCGATGCCACCTTCGCCAAGGGCCAGCTCGTGCTGCTGTTGCGCGAGTGGTACATGCACCCGAACGGTCAGATCCCGGCTTACGAATGGAACTTCTCCGACGTCAACCCACCGGTGCACGCCTGGGCGGCGAACAAGGTCTTCGAAATCGACGGGCGAACCGACTTCACCTTCCTGGCCAGGATCTTCCACAAGCTGCTGATCAACTTCACCTGGTGGGTGGACAACAAGGATCACGGCGGGAACAACCTCTTCCAGGGCGGGTTCATGGGGCTGGACAACATCGCACCCCTGGACCGGTCGGCGCTCCCGCCGTCCGAGGGATACCTCGAGCAGGCGGACTCCACCGCCTGGATGGCGATGTACGCCCAGGGTCTGCTGGAGATGGCGCTTCGACTGGCGATGCACAACCGGTCGTACGAAGACGTCGCGACGAAGTTCTTCGAGCACTTCCTGGCCATCGCCGGGGCCGCCAACAACGCGGGCCTGTGGGACGAGACCGACTCCTACTTCTACGATGTCCTGCACCTCGCGGATGGGACCGACATCCCGATCAAGGTGAAATCCCTGGTGGGCCTGGTGCCGATCAGCGCGGCACTCTCCTATGACGGCATGCCGCTGGTGGAGCTGCCGGACTTCCAGGAACGGGCCTCCTGGTTCCTGGACAACCACCCCGAGTATCGGCAACTGTTCCACACGCGGGACATCGCCGGGAAACGCCACCGGCTGCTCGCTCTCGTCCCGCCCGAACGACTGATCCGCCTGCTGGACAACGTCTTCGAGACCGACGGCCTGCTGTCGGACTACGGCATCCGGGCCATCTCGGCCTGGCATCGGGAACACCCGTTCAGCGTCGAGGTCGGCGGCATGATCGCTTCCGTCGACTACGAACCCGCCGAGTCCACCACCAACCTCTTCGGCGGGAACTCCAACTGGCGGGGCCCGATCTGGATGCCGTTGAACGTGCTGCTGGTGGAGGCTCTGCGCAATTACGACAACCTCGCTCCCGGTGAGCTCACGGTGGAGTACCCGGCCAACTCCGGTGAACGGCGGAGCCTCTCGTCGGCCGCCGACGACATCGCCCACCGGTTGATCTCGATCTTCCTGCCCGGGCCGAACGGCCGGCGACCGGTGCACGGCTGGTACGACCTGCTGGCCACCGACCCGCGATGGAGGGACAACATCCCGTTCCACGAATATTTCCACGGCGACACCGGGATGGGCCTCGGTGCCGAACATCAGACGGGATGGACGGCGCTGGTCGCCCACCTGATCCTCACCACGCCACCGAAAACCCGCTGACGCACCAGCTGCCCACCCGACCACCATCACCGACCGTTCTTGGTCCCATTCGCAGAACAGGAAAACCCATGAGCCTGAATGGCAAGGTCGCCATCGTCACCGGCGGCAACAGCGGTATCGGAAAGGCCGTCGTGCTGGAGCTCGCCGCGCAGGGCGCCTCCATCGTGATCGACTACGTGTCGCACCCCGAGGCGACCGACGAGTTGGAGAAACAGCTCGCGGCGCTCGGTGAGGACCAGGTGATCGGAGTCGACGCCGACGTCAGCAAGGTGGCCGACCTGCAGATGCTCGTCGACTCCGCGGTGAAGCACTTCGGCCGGTTGGACATCATGGTGAACAACGCCGGCGTCGAAACCCGCACCAACGTGCTGGACACCACAGAGGAGCAGTACGAATTCGTGCTCAACGTGAATCTCAAGAGCGCGTTCTTCGGCACCCAGATCGCCGCCAAGCAGATGATCGCGCAGGGTGGCGGCGGCAGCATCATCAACATGAGCTCGGTGCACGAGGACTGGCCGATGCCGGGCAACACCGCCTATTGCCTGTCGAAGGGCGGCGTGCGGATGCTGACCCGCACGGCCGGGCAGGAACTCGGCCCGCACGGGATCAGGATCGTCAACGTCGGCCCGGGCGCGGTCGCCACCCCGATCAACACCGCGACGATGAACGACCCGGCAGCGATGAAGGTGCTGGACGCGGCCATCCCGCTCGGCCGAATGGCGCAGCCGGCCGAGATCGCCAGCGTGGTCGCATTTCTGGCCGGTGACGGTGGCGGCTACATCAACGGGACCTCCATCTTCGTCGACGGCGGACTGATGCACTCGAGTCCCGGGCTCTGACCGGGGACGGCGACACAGCAGCGCCTTCGGCTCGACCGGGAAAGTCCACCCGGGATGCCGAAAGCCCGGACCTGGAATCGTCCAGGTCCGGGCTTCGGTTGTGGTCTTCTCACCCGGAAATGATCCTGAGTGAAACCTTGTCAAACCGGTAACATGCTGTGCTGGGAACATCACCATCGGTCACCCCGGCCCTGTCCCTAGAGACCGGGGCGACCGAGGCTCCCCCACTCACTCCCCGGCCGGCGGTTTGACGGTTCCGGACGCCGGGGAGTGAGGGCCTATCCGATCCGGCCCGACCGGTCCGGGTTTCCCCGGACGCGGCCCCACCGGATCACGTCGATTACTGCGCCGATGGTGTCGGTTGGCTGAACACGAAGGCCATCACGTACGACTTCGTGGTGCCGTTGTCGATCTCCGCCGGCAGGTTCGCCAGCTGCTCACGAGCGGCGGCCGGATCGGCCAACGCCAGGTACTGGACCATGTACTCGCCGAACTGCGCACCGTAGCCACCGGGTGCTCCCTCGGCCAGGTTGGCCTTGATCCGGTCGACATCGCCGGCCAGGTAGGTGGAGTACGAACCCATCGGGATCAGCTGGATGCCGAGCATGGCGCCGGGCTCCGGGCTGAACCAGGTGGCGTAGTCCCGCTTGCCGCCCCAGTTCAGGGCCGCGATCTTGTGGGTGAACGCCGGGAACTCGCTGAAGTCGGCGTTGGTCCAGTAGAGCTTGGCCGAGTTGGCCTCGGCGCTCATCATCCAGACCGCCTGGTCGTACATGTCCGTGTTGCCGCGGACCTTCTCCCACATCGCCAGGGCGTTCCACGCGTTGACCGACTCGCTGCTGGACTCCTGGTTGTTTCCATCCGCGAACGGGCTGGACCCAGAGGCCCACGCGTGACCGGAATACGGATCGAAGTTCCGGTACTGCGGGAACTCGGCAGACGCATCCGATGACGCGATGTCGGCAACCAGCAGGTCGGCAACCGGGGCGAACGAATCGGCCAATGCCGGGTCGTTCTTCGCGACGACCGCCGCGGCGTAAAGCAGGTAGCCGTAGTGGAAATGATGGTCGTTCAGCTCGTCCGAGCCGAAGGACGCCTCCAGCCCGATGATCGACTTGATGCCGTCGTCGTAGACGAAGCACTTGGTGGCAGAGGTGTCACAACCCTTGGGGTTGAACCACTTCTGCAGTTCGGCGGTCAGGCCGGTCCGCAGCGTCGCCGCCACGTCCGTCACGCCGAGCTGCTCGGCCAACGTCATCAGGTTCGCGGCGCGGTAGAGCATCTTGCCACCGAAGTAGGTGTCGGTGGCGGACGCCGCGAAGTCGATCGAGGCGGCGTCAGTCTTGATCTGCTCGACCACCGCTGCCTTGTCCTCGTCCGACAGAGTGGACAGGTCCAGCTCGGCGGATGGCTCGGTGACCGGCGCGGTGGTGGTCAGCGAGCTGCCGGTGTAGACATCCATGGCGCCGTAGATGCTGGCGTAGCTGCCGGCGGACTTGGCTCCCCCATCGACGGCCTGGTCGGCCATCGGCACGATCACCGTGTCGCCGCCGTTCGCGGTGACGTAGTTCAACGTGGTCTTGGCGGTGTCCCCGTCGATCGCGTGATCTACCGAGGTGCTGACGACCGGATCGGCGGCAAACTTCGCCAGCGATGCAGCGTCGGCACCGTCGGGAGCGCCGTAAAGGGTCATGGTCGAGCCCGACTTCAGGGTCACCTTGCCGGCGTCCACGGTCGCGCCGCCGCCGATCACGAGGCCGTACTCATGGCCGGCGACCGTCGTGGTGTAGAGATCAGCGGTGCTACCGGCCTGAAAGACCGGCTCCAGTGCGATGGTCTGGTCGGCCGCCGCGGTGTAGGTGACGAACGGCGAACCCTGCACCAGGACGACCGAGCCGAGGGCGTTACCCGTGGCGTCGCTGTAGGTGGAGGTGACCGACAGCGTGTCGTACGCGGTGACCTGCATCTTGGCGGCGCCGAGCGGGACCTGGATCTGCGGATTGCTCCCGCCCATGATCGTCTTCTCGGACGCGGTGACCTCGGGGAGTCCGAGACCGAAGCCCTCGTCGGTCAGCGCCGCGGACAGCGGCATCGGGAAGACCGGCTGCGGCTGGTCACCGAAGACCAGACCCGAGAACCAGCGGTTGGTCGGCGGCACGAGTCCGTCGGCGAGCCGGGTCGGGGCGATCTTGGCGACGTTCTTCTGGGTGATCCCGGCCAGATCGGCCTGAATGTCGGCGGGTGACGCCGCGGCGGTGACCGCGGCATCCCCCGAACCGGCGGATTCCGACGAGCCTGAGGTCGGCTCGGTGGCGGTGTTCGACGTGCAACCCGCCACCAGGGCGGCCCCCGCGATCAGCAGCAACGGCTTGGTCAGCGTCGCGCGGAGAGTTCGTCGTTCTGAGACTGAGGTAGTCGCGTTGTCGTTGATATTCATCTCACTCACGGTTTCGATGTTGTAGGTGGAGCTATGAAGGTTGTTGGTTCGTCAGTTCAGCGCTGTGCTCCGCGAGGGAACGTCAGGCCTGGACTCCGAACCAGCCCGTCACGGTGTTGGTCACGTCGGTGACGACGCCGTCGTTGGTCAGGTGCAGAGTTGCCTGGACGGGGGTACCGACCGCGAACAGTCCGGTCCCGTTGGCCAGCTCGTCGCTGTACGCCCTGATGATCGTCCGGGCCTCACCGTTCTCGGTGCTGACCTTGATCTGGCTCACCTGAGCGGTGATCTCCTGGTTGTTCGGCAGCGTGATGTCGATGTCGGCCTGCGCCGGGATCCGCGCGTAGTCCTTGGCGGACAACAGGAAATCTGCCTCGACGTACATCGTGCCGGCCTGCTGGACGGTGGCGATGGTGGAGTTGGCCGGAACGAAGGCACCGGAGGCATAGGCGATCGAGTCGACCTGCCCGGCGTTGGTGGCGGTGATCACCAGGGTGTTCTCACCCTTGACCTCGTGGGTCAGGTTCTCCTTGGTCACCAGGCCCTGGGCCAGGTCACGCTCCAGTGCTGCCGACTCCACCTCGAAAAGCGGCTGGCCGGCGGTGACCTGGTCACCGGTGTGGACGTACTGCTGGGTGATGGTGCCGGAGTAGTCCGTGCCCACCGGGTAGTCCTCGGCAACCAATGAGGCGGACTTGCCCGCCACCTTGCCGCTGTTGTAGTTGACGAGCATTGTCAGGCCGGCGGCCAGGACGACCACCGAGAGAAGGCCAAGTGCGAGACCGATTCGCTTACGCCAGGTCATGAGTAACTCCAAGGAATATGTGGACCCGGGTATGTCCGGGTCCGCGCGGCTCCCTCGTCGAGGGCGGCCGCAGGGACAGTTGTCTGCTCAGCTGTGGATCTTGTGGTGCGCTCCGGCTGTCTGTGCCGGCGCCGATGTGTCTTGTCGGTGACCGTTCGGTCCCGACCCGTCGTCAGCGGGTGCCGACCGGCTGCAGGGCGTCGTAGGTCCGCTCGGCAAGGCCGCTGCCTGCCTTCGGTCCGGCCTTGAGGGCCTTCTTGGCGGCGCGCTTGGCACCGGCCTGGGGCAGCCCCTTGGCCTCGCGGCGGTTGCCACGTGCCTCCCGCATCGCGGTGACCACGAAGAGGCCCAGGATGAAGGTGTTCAGCAGGTTCCAGAACAGCGCCAGGGTGAAGGCACTGACGGTGAGGGCCTGCCAGATACCGACCACCGAGGTGATCGCCAGGAAGACGAAGGCCATCAGCTGATGGGTGATGAAGTTGAACGGCGACGCCTTCTTCTTCATCGAGCCGGTGACGTGCCACTTCTGATCCTTGTTGAAGATCGCATTCACCAGCGCCCGCCCGTAGATCGGGAAGGAAGCGGTGGCCAGCATCAGGGTCTCCCAGCGGAACGATCCGATGGTGTAGAGCGCGACGACGACCTGCATGAAGTAGAAGCCGAGGTAGTACATCAACCAGGTGCCGAAGCTGACCCCGGAGTTGATCGGCGCCAGGCCGAAGTAGATCTGCAGCGGCGGAACCAGCAGCAGCAGGCCGGGGGCGACACCCATCAGGTAGAAGGTCGCGGTACCGAAGTACTGCAACCGCTGGTCGAGGGTGAGCTTGAGCTTGCGGGAGAACGGGTTGCTCTTGAACAGGATCTCGAAACCGCCGGTCGCCCAGCGCAGCTGCTGCTTGGTGTACGCCTCGATCGTGGTCGGGGTGTCACCGATCGCCAGCACGGTGGAGATGTAGGTCGACTTCCAGCCGTACTCGTGCAGCTTCAGCGATGTCCAGACGTCCTCGGACTTGGACTGCGTGTACATGCCGCCGATCTGCTCGATCGCGGCCCGCCGGTAGATCACGTTGGTGCCGACGCTGAACGCGGCGTTGAAGCGGTTCTTGCCCGGCAGGATGAACCGGTAGAACACCGACTGCATGTAACCGGCACCGCGGGAGATCAGGTTGTTCAGGTTTCCGTACGCCTGCGGGGTCTGCACGAAGGCGATGTTCGACTCCGCGAAGAAAGGCACCGTCTGGTACAGGAAGTCCGGCGCCGGCACGAAGTCGGCGTCGAGAATGACGAAGAATTCGCCGCTGGTGACACTCAGCGCGTTGTTGATGTTGCCGGCCTTGGCGCCGGCGTTGCCCTCGCGGACGATGTATTCGGCGCCGACCTCGGCGGCAAGGGCCCGCACGTCGTCGGACTTGCCGTCATCGAGTACGTAGGTGATGTGCTTGCCGTGCATCGCAACCGCAGCGGTCACGGTGCGCCGGATGGCGTCCAGATCCTCGCCGTAGGTGGTGATGTAGACATCGACCGGGGCCTGCGACTCATGCAGGTAGAGCGGCAGCTGGGTGAGATCCGTGCCGGGCTCGATGGTCTTGTTCTGCGGACCGTAGAGCCGTGTCTGGGCGTTGTGGAACCGGTAGCCGCGCGGATTGTGACCGCTGGACAGAATGGTCCACAGGGAGATCAGAGCCTGCAGGATGATGATCGACTCGGCCGTCAGGACGAGCAGATACGGAATCCAGTTGCCGCGATTGGAGAAGTCGAAGAGGAAGGTGGTGTACAGCAGGACACCGATGGTGGCGACCAGCACCAGCATCATCAGTGAGGGTGAATCGCGGGCGCCGCGCCGGCGATCATCGGATTCACGGGATTCGAGATCGGGTGCGGATGGCAACCGTTCGTCTGGATCGTTGTGTGTTAGGGACATGGTTGTTCACTCCTCCAAGGGAAGAGATCTGGGACGGCTCGGGCGGGTACTCCGGATTCGGGTGACCGGAGTTGTCGAATGATCAGCCACTGAGAATTGGCATCGGTGCCGTGTGGTCGTGATCCGACGTTCGTCATCGAACGCTCGTGGTGAACCTTGTGACCTTCCAGTCCGGCAAGACCGTCAATGCTTGCCTTCGTGGTGGTAGCTCCTAGTCTCCTGCATCGATCAAGTACTGACAACGTGCCTCAGTTCACTGGGTACTGCGGCGACCCGAAGGTGAACAGCCGTTATTACGGACAGCTACCGCCCCACCTGCGCAAACACAAATGGGAGCTCGTTGAACATATTTGAGGCCGACGAACAGATACGCTCCGTGATGGTTGCCACATCGTCGTAGCGACAACTTCGCCGCCTGATGTGCGTCACCCCCACCCTAACGGCTGTTCCCCCAGGTCAGCGGGGTTGATGCCCGGGGCGTGCCCGAACCGGCGTGCCGGGAGCGGTACGCCGGGCCCATTACGCTGATCCCGCCGATCGGACCCTGGTCGGTTCCCCCGACCCACTGCTGCGCGGGACGGGCCGGAACGTTCTGATGGAGGTACGTCACACGATGCGTAAGGTCGCGCTGCTCACCGCGGGAGGTTTCGCCCCGTGCCTGTCGGCGTCCGTCGGCGGTCTCATCGAGCGATACAGCGAACTCGCGCCCGAGGTCGAGATCATCGGCTACCGCCACGGCTACCAGGGTCTGCTGAGTGGCGACATCCTGCCGGTGACCCCTGCGGTCCGGGCTCGCGCCCGATTGCTGCACGAATTCGGCGGATCCCCGCTGGGCAACTCCCGGGTGAAGCTGACCAACACCAAGGATCTACTCAAGCGCGGCCTCATCACCGAGGGCCAGGACCCGCTACAGGTCGCGGCCGAGCGACTGACCGCCGACGGCGTGGACGTGCTGCACACCATCGGCGGCGACGACACCGCCACCACCGCGGCCGACCTGGCCCGCTATCTGAAGGACAACGGCTACGACCTGACCGTTGTCGGGCTGCCGAAGACGATCGACAACGACATCGTGCCGATCAAGCACTCGCTGGGCGCCTGGACCGCCGCCGAGCAGGGCGCCGCCTTCGCCCGCAACATCGTCGCCGAACACAACGCGAACGCCCGCACCCTGATCGTGCACGAGATCATGGGCCGGCACTGCGGCTGGCTGACGGCGGCCACCGCCGGTGCCTACGACCGCTGGCTCGGATCCCAGCGCTGGCTGCCCGAGTTCGGGCTGTCCCGCGACGCGTGGGGCGTGCACGCGGTGTATCTGCCGGAGGCGTCGTTCGACCTGGAGGCCGAGGCCGACCGGCTCAAGGCAGTGATGGATCAGGTCGGGAACGTGACCATCTTCCTGTCCGAGGGCGCCGGCCTGGACAGCATCGTCGCCGAGATGGAGCAGTCCGGCGAACAGGTGCCGCGCGACCCGTTCGGTCACGTGAAGATCGCCGAGGTGAACCCGGGTGAGTGGTTCGGCAAGCAGTTCGCCGCCCGGCTCGGCGCGGAGAAGGTACTCGTCCAGAAGTCCGGCTACTTCGCCAGGTCGGCCCCGGCCGACGAGACGGATCTGCTGCTGATCAAGTCGATGACGGACTACGCCGTCGGCTGTGCCCTGCGCGGCATCTCCGGCGTCGTCGGGCATGACGAGGAGAACGGTGATCAGCTGCGGGCCATCGAGTTCGACCGCATCAAGGGCGGCAAGAAGTTCGACCTCGCCGACCCGTCCTACGTCGACCTGCTCTCCCGGATCGGTCAACCGGAGACCGCTCCGATCGCGTCGTGACCCAGCCCGGTCTTGACCGGTCGGGTGCCCAGGGTTAACCCGGGCGACAATCGCCGCCTCGTGCGGCAGGGTGGTCGGGTGAACGAACCGCACCCCGCCCCGGCCCCCCTGCAGGTCACGACACTGTCCGCGGACGATCTCGAGGACATCCTCGACATCGACGCCGCCGCGTTCGGTCAGGACCCGCCGCAGGACTTCCTCGATGTGGCGATCATTCCCTGGCTCGAGCTCGATCGGTTCGTCGGCGCCCGCGACCCCGCGGCCGGAAACGAGCTGGTCGCCGCGGGTTGCATCTTCTCCAAGCAGATGACATTTCCCGGCGGGCTGGTGCAGCCGGCCGCCGGCGTCTCCTGGATCGGGGTCCGTCCCGGGTGGCGGCGCCGCGGGTTGTTGCGGGGCCTGATGACCGCCCAATTGCACGGGTTGCATGACAGCGGCGGAGAGGCGGTCGCCATCCTGACCGCAAGCGAAGCCGGTCTGTACGGGCGATTCGGCTACGGCCAGTCGATCAATCGTCATCTGTTCCAGGTGGCCCACGGCGCGGCCTTCCACGCGGGGGTGCGCACCGACAACGTCATCGAGATCCGGGCCGACCGCGCTCCCGACATCGTCAAACCCTTGTATGCCAAGGTGGCTGCGACCCGTCATGGGTACCTGGCCAGGACCGACGAAGTCTGGGCGATGCGGTTCTCCGATCACGAGCTGCTGCGGGACGGCGCATCGAAGAAGCGCTGGGCCGTGCACCCGGACGGCTATGCGGCATACCGGGTGAAGTCCGCCTGGACGGAGCGGGGGCCGAACTTCTCGCTGCAGGTCGACGAGATCTGTGCCGCGACCGATCGCGCGTTCGCCTCGCTGTGGCGGTACCTGCTCGACTTCGACCTGACCCGCCAGGTGAACTACGACAAGGGCTGGATCGACGATCCGCTGCTCGACCTGTTGCATGACCCGCGCAGCGTCACCGTCAACACCCGGGATCACATCTGGCTTCGGATCGTCGACCTCGCTCGGGCGATCGGATTGCGCACCTACAGCGGCCCGGCGCACGTGGTGGTCGAGCTGACGGACGGATTCTGCCCATGGAACCAGGGGACCTGGATGTTCGACCTGGACGGCGACGGCGGGACGGTCTCCAGGACGGACGCGTCGCCGCAGGTGCGTCTGGACATCAGGGATCTCGGCGCCTGCTTCGTCGGCGGAACGCCGCTGGCCCGGCTGGTGACGGCGCAGCGGGTGACCGGCGAGCCGGCCGCCCTGCTGGAACTCGGTGCGGCACTGGCCACCCCACTCGCACCGTGGTGTCCGGAGGGCTTCTGAGCCTTCGCCGATGGCGACCGGAGCCTGACCCGGCGGCGCCCGGAGCCTGACCCGGCGGCGACTGACGACGAAGTTCGCCGCCGGATCAGGCAAGCTGTCGTCATGGCCGGCAGCTCGCAGGACCCGACCGCACCACATCGTCGTCGTCGACGGGCGGCGCGCAGAGCCGCCGGCCCGCCGGCGCAGGCGAGCACCGCGCCGATCGCCGACCCCGCCGCCGACCAGGAGTCACCGACCGACCCGGCGAGTGTCCCGTCTTCGGGCCCCGGCGCTGCAACAGCCGCGCCCGCCGCGGGTTCAACATCGACCGGCCCCGAGGCGTTGATCGCAGATCCGTTGGCGGCACCGTCCGTCGTTCCCACTCACCACCCCGATGCGGTCGGCACCGCGGACGTGGTGCATGGTTCGCCGGGATCTGCTCCGGCTGGGCCAGGTCACAGTCATGCCGGCTCCCCCGGAGGCGGTCCGGCCCATTCGGCGGCCCCGCACCGCGAACGGGCCGACCGGTCCGGCTCGGCATCCGGCGACGCGCCCCGTCGATCCGGTCGGTCCTCCCGGGAAGAGTCGGCCGAGCGATCGCTGCGCTCACTGGTGACCACCCGCTCGAGCCAGGTGTCCCCCACCGCTGCGCTCCGGGCCAGAGAAGTAGCCCTGCCTTCCGCCGACGATCTGGCCGCCGCAGAGCGGGACCTGGTGATCGTCCGGCGGCATTACGTCCCGCCGACGGCCCTGTCCACCGGACGCCGCCAGGACTGGCCCAACAAGCGCGGTTCGACCGGGGGCCCCGGTGGTTCGGGTGACGGGTCGAAACCCGGCGGTTCCGGGTCTTGAGGAGCGAGCGGGACGGAGTCAGTCGCCGACGATTCGACGCGCCTGTTTGATCTCCGACCGATGCCGCTTGCTGTCCAGCCGACGCTGCCGGGCGCCGGCACTCGGCCGGGTCGGCCGCCGGCGCGGACCGGGCGGTGCGACCGCCGCTCGCAGCAACGAGGCCATCCGGGTTCGCGCCGCATCCCGGTTGCGGATCTGCTGCCGATGCTCCGAAGCGCTGACCGTCAACGTCCCGTCGACCAACCGGCCGGCCAGTCGCTCGATGGCGGTGGCCAGCACCTGTTCCGGCCAGCCGGGTAGCGAAGGCAGGTGGATCGACAGTTCGACTCGGGAGTCGGCGGTGTTGACGCCCTGGCCGCCGGGTCCGGACGAGCGGGAAAAGTTCCACCGCAACGACTTTGCCGGGACGATCAGGGAAGGTCCGACCACCAGGTCGCCGAACGGATTTCCATGGGTCGGCACCGGCTCACGGCACGACCAGGACCGGGAACTTCTGTCGTGCCACCACCGCGCGCGATACCGACCCGGAGGCGATGCGGTGCAGAAAGTCGGAGAATCCGGTGTGTCGCTTGCCGACCACCACGCAGGCCGCGTCCCGCTCGTCGGCGATCCGGACCAGTTCGGCTCCGGCCTCGCCGGTGGTCGACAGCAACTCCCAGGTGACCCCGGTCAGGTCCCCTGACTCGGACAGCGCGCGGATGAGCTCGGACTCCACCGCGTCTTCCGCCTCGTCGTTCACGCCGATCTCTTCCGGGATGGGCACATAGCCCTCGACCATCGGCATGGCCCGCCGTCGGACGTGGACGAGGAGCAGCGGACGTCCGGTCGCCCGGGAGAGGAAAACGGCGGCACGAAGCGGGCGACCACAGGCCACCGCGTCGTCCACTCCGGCAACGATCGGCCCGCCGCGCAGATCGATCGGCAGCGGGATGCCATGTGGGGACAGACCGGGATCCGGTCGATCGGTGGCGGTCGAGTCACCCGGCGGCCGGGGAGGTGCCGGAACGGGTTCCGGGGACGAGGGCGTCGCAGTCATCAGTTCCTCCGCGGCATGATCGTCACCCCACGCGAGGAGCACGGGGATGCTGACCTCCACCGTGGCACATCCAGATCACGGTTGCGACAACGCACGCCGGGCGGGACGGTGCCGATCTGTCCCATTCGGGAGCGGCACCACCCCTACTAGATGTCGTTACGCCTGCGGGTCTTCTGTTCTCGTCCTTTTGAGTTGGCAAAGCGGCACCACCCAACCGGCCGTCACTATGCCTGCGGGTCTTCGGTCCTGATCCTTTTGAGTTGGCAAAGCGGCACCACCCAACCGGCCGTCACTATGCCTGCGGGTCTTCGGTCCTGGTCCTTTTGAGTTGGCAAGCGGCACCACCCAACCGGCCGTCACTCTGCCTGCGGGTCTTCTGTCCTGGTCCTTTTGAGTTGGCAAGCGGCACCACCCAACCGGCCGTCACTATGCCTGCGGGTCTTCTGTTCTGGTCCTTTTCAACTCGAAAAAATACGGGAAAGAGGCCAGCTTGACTGCCGCGTCCCAGAGTTCGCCGGCTTCTTCGCCACGCGGGATCCGGGTGATCACCGGCCCGAAGAAGGCGGAGCCGTTGATGTGGATGGTCGGCGTGCCGACGTCGTCGCCGACGGCGTCCATACCGGCGTGGTGGCTCGCGCGCAGAGCATCGTCGTACTCGGTCGAATCGGCGGCCTCGGCGAGCTCGGCGGGCAGTCCCAAGTCGGCCAGCGTCTGCTTGATCACCAACGACCGGTCCTCGATCTTCTCGCGGTGGATCTTGGTGCCCATCGCGGTGTAGATCGGCGCGAGCACCTCGTCGCCGTGTGCTTGGGCGGCGGCGATCGCCACCCGGACCGGCCCCCATGCGGTGGCCAGCCGCTGGCGATAGTCGTCGCTGATGTCCTTGTTCTCGTTCAACACGGCCAGGCTCATCACGTGGAAGCGCACATCGATGTTGCGCACCTTCTCCGCCTCCAGCACCCACCGCGAGGTCGCCCAGGCGAAGGGGCAGGCCGGGTCGAACCAGAAGTCCACCCGGTCCTTCGTCTTCTGCGTTGCAGCAGACGCCCCGTTGCCGGCCGCGGCGGGCAGATCACTGAACATGGACGTTGGAACGGACTGACTCATCACACGAACTCCTCGTCATCTGGGCACAAGATCGATCTCCGGGCCGGTACGGCCACTCGCAGCTCGCCTTGCCCACGGCACCGGTGGCCGCCACTGGCGGCAACCTTTCGTCATCCGAACTTGTTCCCGATCCTGCGCCGGTGGAACCGGATGTGAGCAACTGCATCCGGTCGGGGCCAGGAAAATTGGATCTGCCCTGCACTCCCGGCGCCGGCGTTACACTCCGTCACCGGCGTGATCGACGGCCGGCATGGTCATAGCATCGCAGGCGTCAGATTGCCCCACCGCCACCAACGCTGTCGATCAACAGCCGTCGCATCTCCTCGGAAGGACCCGCATGTCGCAGGCGCCCAATCTCACTCGTGCACAGGCCGGCGAGCGCTCGAAAACCATCAGCACCACCTCGTACGACATTGCCGTCGACGTCACCGACGGTGCCGGTGGTCCGGGTGAGAAGACTTTCGGGACCACCACAGTCGTGCGTTTCGACGCCGAGCCGGGATCGAGCACGTTCATCGACTTCGTCGGCGACGGGATCGCCACCGCGACGCTGAACGGTCGTTCGCTCGATGTCGGGACCTGGTCGACCACCGGCGGTCTCGCGCTGGACGATCTGGCCGCCACGAACGAGCTCCAGATCGAGGCGGTCGGCCTCTACACCAACACCGGCGAGGGTCTGCACCGGTTCGTCGATCCGGTCGACGGCGCTGTCTACCTGTACTCGCAGTTCGAGACGGCGGACGCCAAGCGGCTCTACGCCTGCTTCGACCAGCCGGATCTCAAGGCGCGGTTCACCGTGACGGTGACGGCGCCCACCGACTGGCAGGTGGTGGCCAACGGCGCGACGACGTCCACCGAACCCGGACTGTCGGGCGCCACCGTGCACCGCTTCGCCACCACGGAGCCGATGAGCACCTACGTCACGGCGCTGATCGCGGGTCCGTACCACGTGGTGCGCGACCATCACGATGGCATCGACCTCGGCATCTTCTGCCGCTCCACGCTGGCCGAGCACCTCGACGCCGAGCGGCTTTTCACCCAGACCAAGCAGGGATTCGACTTCTTCCACAGCGCCTTCGGGGTGCGGTACCCGTTCGGCAAGTACGACCAACTGTTCGTGCCCGAGTTCAACGCGGGAGCCATGGAGAACGCCGGGGCCGTCACCTTCCGCGAGGAGTACGTCTTCCGGTCCAGGGTCACCCGGTACCAGTACGAGCGGCGTTGCGAGACGATCCTGCACGAGATGGCGCACATGTGGTTCGGTGACCTGGTCACCATGCGCTGGTGGGACGATCTCTGGCTCAACGAGTCGTTCGCCACCTGGGCATCGGTCGTCGCCCAGGTGTCGGCCACCGAGTACACGTCGTCCTGGACGACGTTCGCGAACGTGGAGAAATCCTGGGCCTACGTCCAGGATCAGTTGCCGTCGACCCATCCGATCGCTGCGGACATGGTCGACCTGGCCGCCGTCGAGGTGAATTTCGACGGGATCACCTACGCCAAGGGCGCGAGCGTGCTCAAGCAGCTCGCCGCCTACGTCGGCTTCGAGGAGTTCCTGACCGGTCTGCGCGCCTATTTCGCGGCACACGCCTTCGGCAACGCCACTCTCGAGGACCTGCTGGTCGCGCTGGAGAGGACGTCCGGGCGGGACCTGCACCGCTGGGCGGCGGCCTGGCTGCAGACCACCGGCCTGAACACCATCAGCGCGGACCTGGACACCGACGATTCCGGTCTGATCACCCGCTTCGAGGTGGTGCAGTCCGGCGCGGCGCCGGGTGCCGGCGAGCGACGCCCGCACCGGCTGGCGATCGGGGTGTACGACCGGGACGGTGACGGCCGGTTGATCCGCACCCACCGGGTGGAACTCGACGTGGTCGACGAGCGCACCGAGGTGCCGGAGCTGGTCGGTGTCGATCGGGGCGCCCTGGTGCTGCTCAACGACGACGACCTGACCTACTGCAAGGCACGGCTCGATCCGATCTCGCTGTCGACCGCCATCGAAGGCATCGCGCAGATGACCGAATCCCTGCCGAGAACCCTGCTGTGGTCGGCGGTGTGGGAGATGACCCGGGACGCCCTCATGCGGGCACGGGATTTCGTCACGCTCGCGGTGCGCGGCATGGCGACCGAAGACCAGATCGGCGTCCTGCAGCGGGTACTGGCCCAGCTCCAGGTCGCCGTCGGCTCCTATGCCGACCCGGAGTGGGCGGCGCAGACCGGTTGGGCCGCAGTCTCTTCCGCGCTGCACCAGCTGGCGGTCGGCGCTCCGGCCGGCAGTGACACCCAGCTGGCCGCCGTGCAGGCGTTCGCCGCCGCCAAGCTCGATGCCGACCAGCTGGCGGTGATCTCCGGCTGGCGCGACGGAACGGATCCGCTGCCGGGACTGGTGGTCGACACCGACCTGTCGTGGACCCTGTTGGGTGCGCTGGTCGCGCACGGGTCCGGCGGCTCCGCGGAGATCGACCGGGCGGAGGCGGCCGACCCGACGGCCTCCGGGATGCGCCGCGCCACCATGGTGCGCGCTCTGCTGCCGGACGCCGCCAACAAGGCGGCGGTGTGGGAGCGGCTGATCGACGACGACGGCATGGCCAATGCACTGCAGGACGCTGCCATCGCGGGCTTCTCACATCCCGCCCAGCGCGAATTGCTCGAGCCGTACGTCGAGAAGTACTTCGCCGAGGTGGCCGGTGTCTGGGAGCGTCGCTCGATCGAGGTCGCACAGAAGGTCGCGGTCGGCCTGTACCCGAGGTGGGCGACCGACCAGCGCACCGTCGACCTCGCCACGAACTGGGAGTCCGGCGATCACCCAGCCGCGTTGCGCCGCCTGGTGTCCGAGGGACGCGCCGGCACCGAGCGCGCACTGCGGGCCAGGGCGGCGGATGCTGCCGACAGCGTCGGCGACTGACTCGCGATCGCGGGGCGGCAGCTGCTGCCCCGCGGTGCGGTCACCAGGTGGAGCGTTCCGGGAGGGTGCCAGCCTGGTCGGCGAGGATCCGGATACCGGTGACCAGTGCGCCGGCGATGTCGCCGTCGGTGCACGAGGACACCACCGCCAGCACGGCCAACCGCGCGGCCCGATCGCTGACCCGCCTGGCGGCTTCCGGCCCGGTCGCGACCTCCACCACCCGTTGTCCCGGCGAGATCGCCAGCAGCACGCCACTGGGGGCGTCGGCGCCGAGACCGGAGAGCAGACCCTCGGCGAAGCTGCCTGAATCCGTACCGAGATCGCCCAGGTACGCCGAGAAGCGAAGGCCGGTAAAACGTTCGGCCTCACGCATCACATCGTCGAGGAGTTCGAGCTGGGTGGTGGACAGCGGCTGATCCGTCTGCCCGACGGGTCCCGTCTGCGGACGCTGGTCCCAGGGGACGATCGACGACCGTTCGGCCGCAATCAGTTCACCATGTGCCATGTGCGCCACCTCCCCTGGTGCCGGGCGTCTCGCCGGCCGCCGCTACCACCGGCTGGTCGCCGGCCCACCAGTGGGCCGTGTAGTCCCAGGTCTGTCCCGGCCGGTAGCGCGGGCGCTTCTTGGCCCGACCCGGCAGCATGACGCAGACCGCGATCAGCGCGTAGATCAGCACCGGGATCCCGACGAAGACCGCCAGTGTCTCAAGGATGGTCACGTGATCACGGTATCGGACCCCTGTCCGCCCGGCTGAGCAACCCGGTGTTTCAGCCGCGTGGCGTCACCGGGCCCGGTTCGGTCGAGACGAAGGATCGGACAACGACCAACCCGAGAACAGCGATCACCGTCCCGGCCAGCAGATAGACCGACGGGATTCCCCACCGTTCACCGACGAGACCACCCAGTGCAGCGCCGATCGGGATCACCCCCCAGGCGACCACCCGGAAGGCACTGGACACCCGGCCGATCATCGCGTGCGGTGTGCGGCGCTGCCGCCTGGTCGCGGACAGCACATTCCAGGTGCCACCCGCCAGACCCATCACCGCGTAGGCGATCACAGCGGCGACGACGTTCGGGAAGAAGCCGAGGACGAACATGGTGCCGGCGATTCCGAACAACGCCAACATCATCACCTGACCGCCGCGCAGCCGGGAGTCGGCCCGACCCACCAGGACGGCCGCGATCAGCGTGCCGACCGAGTAGGCGACCAGCAGCATCGGGTAGAACGCCTCCGACATGCCGAGAGTCGATGTGCCGTAGAGCACCAGGACCGCGTCGGTGGCCGCATTGGCGATCACCATGATCGAGACCGTCACCACCAGCACCCGCAGCACCGGATCGGAGACCAGCTGGGCCAGGCCGGCCCGGATCCGTGCCCAGGGACCCGGCAGCGCGGCGGATGCCGCAGGAGTACCGACCGCACTGTCGGTCAACGTGGTGTCGGTCAGCGTGGTGTCGGTCAGCGTGGTGTCGGTCAGCGTGGTGTCGGTCAGCACGGGGTCCAACGGTTCTGCGGCCGGTGGTGTGCTGATTGTGCTGACGATCCCCGCGGCGATCAGGAAGCACGCGGCGGAAACCGCGAACGGCGCCCAGGGCGCGAGCAGAAACAGCACACCGGCCGCCAGCGGCCCGGCGAGGTCGAGGGCCAGGGTTTCGACTGTGACGAACCTGGCGTTGGCCCGTTCCAGATGGGCGTGCGGAACTATCCGCACCAACAGAGCCTGTGCCGAACCGTCGGCGAAGGTCTCGGCCGAGGTGATGGCGAATCCGAAGAGGCACAGCAGCGGGATCGTCGTCGAGCCGGTCACCACGGTGCCCACGAGCGCGATCGACAGCACTGCGCGCAGCAGATGGGCGGTGGCCATCACGCGGGCCGGGTCCAAACGGTCGACCAGGGCACCGGCCGGGATCGCGACGAGTAGCCACGGCAGGGTCGTGGCCACGGCGACCAGCGCCACCGACGCCGCAGACGAATTCACCGATACAGCCAGCAGCGGCAGCGCAATCACCCGTAGACCGTCACCGGTCAGGGAACCGGCCCAGGTCATCACCAACCGGGAAAAGGATGCGGGCAGCTGAGGGCCGGCCCCGCTCGGCGGCGCTGTCTGCTCGCGGGCGCGCTGCGGACGCGCTCGCCTCTGCCACATGGTGGTGGCCCTCCCCCCGGATGCCGCCAAGAATGTCCGGCTGCGGCGCCATATCGAACTCAGTGTGACCTGTGGTTAACACAGTGCCACATCCAGCCCCGACTCCAGTTGATCTTGCCCCGGAGGCACCCGGCCGTCGATCCGACACCCGTGACAGCACGTCGCCGAAGGATCCACGGCAAAGTTTCAGCAGATGGAATGCGCTTTGGGGTGATTCCATCACCCGATTGGCGTTAGACCGAATGGCTCTTTTCACCCGTACGCCAAAGTAAGGCCCTGTTCATGAACGAAAAGGCCTCGAGGTCGGTCACGCTCAGTCAAATATTGACTGGGCCATTCAGGGGCCGGCTCAAATAGCAACCTATATTGGTGTTGCAAGCCAAGCCAACAAGTAGCCCCAGAGTGATTGTGGCCCAAAGGTTTTGGATCCGCAAGGGAGATTTCGGCAGACGGAATGCCAGCCCGTTGCAATGAGTGATTTATCCAGACTTCGTCCGCAATTCGCCACTCATCGTCACCCCTTGTCGTCAAGGGGACACAGAACCCAAGGAGAACCTCATGAACGCCACCCGTGGAACCCGTATCGGCCGTGGAACCCGCATCGGCCGCGGTACTCGCATCGGTCGCGGCACCCGGATCGGCCGCGGAACGCGCATCGGCCGCGGCACCCGCATCGGCTGAGACGAGCCTGCCGACGGTCACCCGGTCGAGTGGTCAACGGGGCTGGGACGCCTGATAAGCGCTCAAATGCCCGGCGCCGTACCATCGATTCGCTGCTGACAGCCACCGAACCGAAATCTAGGCGGCGAACGCCAGCCATGGTTCCCAGGCCGGGTCGGCATCCTCGGTCGACCACAACCGCCCGAAAGCCCCACGACGTGGCGGTCCCGGAACCAGCGGCATGGACCAGCCCAGCTCCTCGAGCAGCCGGTCCGCCTTCCGGGTGTTGCAACGCACACAACAGGCGACGCAGTTCTCCCAACTGTCGGTCCCGCCGCGACTCTTCGGGACGACATGGTCCACGGTCTCACCGCGACCCTGGCAATAGACACACCGTCGGGAATCCCGGCGGAGCACTCCCGCCCTCGTCACCGCCGGCGGCGCCGGGTAGGGCACTCGCACATACCTGCGGAGACGGACTACCGCCGGCACGGAAACGCTGACCGACGGTGACCTGATCACCGTCGCACTGGAACGCTCGAGCACACACTCGGCTTTACCTGCGACGACGAGTACCAGAGCCCGACGCCCGGTCACCACGGCAAGCGGCTCGTGGCTCGCGTTCAGCAACAGCACGCGCACCAATGTCGTGACGACCCGCTTCGGCTCGGGCTCACGCCGGGCAAGATGCAGGGCAGCGGGGCGGACCGGAGTCGGTCCGCGGCCGCCGGGGCCGGTGCCGTCCATTGGCTACCTCCGTCGCGGACGCGGAGCCGGTAACGAATGCCGTGTCGGAGATCACCCGACCAACGAACGGCAACGATCTGCCGTCCTGTGCACTGCCGAACATCTCTGGCCGAGCACCCAACCTGCAGGTCCCGGCCGTCTCGAGAATAACCGGACAGGCCCACCGTTCCCGACGGCCACACCGCCCAGGCCGGCCGACGAACGCGGAACGGGGCGAACAGACCTTTCGCTATCGCTAGCGTGGGGGCCGGAATCTGCGGCCGAAGTCCGCGGCCCGCCGACCCCGAGGGACAACGACAGTGCAAATCAACGCGCCGGAGTGTGCGGCCGACGCCGGTTCGGTCTGTCAGTGGCTATGGGACAAAACCGGCGTCGACGTGCTCGCCGCCCACAGCGATGCCGTGGTGTCGGCCACCGTGGACATCTTCCTGATCGTGATCCTGGCCATCGTGGCCCGGTTCCTGCTCTACCGGGCGATCAACCGGTTGACCCGGCTGACCATCGAAGGCACCTCCACCTCAGCGCTGCGTCCGCTGGCATCGGCTCGCCGGGCATTTTCCCGAGGCCTGTCCGCGGAACGGCGCGACCAGCGCACGAAGGCGATCGGCTCGTTGCTCAAGTCGATCAGCTCGTTCCTCGTGGTCGGCACCGCCGCGGTGCTGATCCTGGCCGAACTCGGCATCGACATCGCCCCGCTGCTCGCGTCGGCCGGGATTGCCGGCGTGGCACTGGCGTTCGGCGCACAGAACCTGGTCCGCGATTTCCTCGCCGGGATCTTCATGACCCTCGAGGATCAGTACGGGGTGGGCGACGCCGTCGACCTCGGTTCGGCCAGCGGCACCGTGGTCGCGGTCAGCCTGCGGACCACGACCGTCCGGGCGGCCGATGGCGGGATCTGGCATGTGCGTAACGGCGAGATCCTCCGAGTGGGCAACACCAGTCAGGGCGAGGCCGTCGTCAACCTGCAGATCCCGATCCCCTATGACGCCGACAGCGCGCGGGCCGGCGCGATCGCCCTCGAGCAGGCAACTGAGGTGTCGCAGACCGAGGAGTTCTCGGCCGCCATCATCGAGGCGCCGAAGTTGCTGGGCATCGTCGACGTTGCCGCCGGCGTTGTCACCATCGGCGTGAGCGCAACAGTCCGGGTGTCCGACAAGGACGCGTACGTCCGAGCGGTGCGGGTAGCCGTCAAGTCGGCCTTCGACCGGGCTCGGGCCGAGGATGCGGCAATGGACTTCAGGCCGCCGCTCGTGACCCCGCCGGGCGAGGCCGGCTGAGGCGGGCCGATCGGCGTGGTGGGCGACCGGCGCCGATACGGGACAATGGCCCGGTGAGTGCTCCCGCAACGTTCTACGACGAGATCGGCGGACACCCGGTGTTCGCCGGGATCGTCGAACGCTTCTATGCCGTCGTCGCCGATGATCCCATCCTTCGCCCGCTGTATCCGGAGGAGGATCTCGGCCCGGCCGAGGTGCGGTTGCGGATGTTTCTCGAGCAGTACTGGGGCGGTCCGAGGACGTACTCCGACCTGCGGGGGCATCCGCGGCTCCGGATGCGGCATGCGCCGTTCGTGATCGGGCAGCGGGAACACGACGCCTGGCTGGACGCGATGCAGATCGCCGTGGACGGCGCCGGACTGGACGAGCAGCACCGCGAACGACTGTGGGCCTATCTGGTGATGGCGGCGGACAGCATGGTCAATTCGCTGACCTGAGCACCCGCGGGCGGCGTGGCGTGCCGACGCCGTTCGGCGCCGGAATGTTCCCATGAGACATGCGACGGTCGACGACTCTCGCCGTCCTGCTCGGGACCGCGGTGGCACTGGTCACCGGGGTGACCGGGTTGGCGTTGGCGCAGGTGACCGGCAGCGACCCGCGGACGCCAGGAACCGTTTTCGGGATCGCCGCCGCGGCCCGCTCCACGTCGTTCGCCACTCCTGCCACCGCCGAACCGGAAACCGCCAGGTCGATGGTCAGCGCCTCCGCGCAGACGGTCATCCTGGTCACGGTGCCGGAGCTCACCACCGACCCTGACGAAGAATCGTCGGCCGAGCAGGCCACGCAGGCGCCGCCACCCATCCCCGAAACCACCGCGACGACGGCACCCGACCTGACACCGGAGGCGGTGCCGACTCCGGAGCCGGCACCCGCACCGGCACCCGCACCGGCGCCCGCCGATGTGCCATTGGCGCCGCCCTACACGGCGGTGCTGGGCTGGACCGGGGTCGGACAAGTCGCCTACCTGACCTTTGACGACGGACCGGGCCCGTACACCGGTCAGATCCTGGACATCCTCGCCGCGGCCGGCGTCAAGGCGACGTTCTGTCAACTCGGCACCAAGGTCACCGAGAATCCGGCCATGGCAGCAAGAGTGGTGGCCGAAGGACACACCCTGTGCAACCACAGCTGGGATCACCACTCGCCGTTCGACGCGTTGTCCCGCGCCGACCTGGATCAGCAGCTCGGGCAGACGCAGAACGCCATCGCGTCGGCGACCGGCATCACTGCCCGGTATTTCCGGGCGCCGGAGGGCAGGTTCGGTGACCCCGGCGGATCGGTGCTGCAGGCCGCGCAGCGAGCCAGGACGGTGCCCCTCGGCTGGGCAGTCGACTCGGCGGACTGGCGGAAGCCGGGTGCAGCGGCCATCACCGCCAACGTGCTGGGCGCTGTGACCCCGGGTGCGGTGATTCTGATGCATGACGGCGGCGGTACCGATCGCCAGCAGACGGTCGCGGCGCTCCCGGGCATCATCAGCGGGCTGCAGGCGGCCGGGTACTTCCTCGCCCCGCTCCCCACCGATCCCGGCGGCTGACAGCTCGCGACTCATGCCCGGGCCGGTGCCCGGGAGCTCTCCCGACTACATCAACAGCGGTAGCAGAGCGTGCCGTCGGCGCACCACGGCCCCGTACCGGGCGTCGATCCTGGCCCACGAGTCGGTTGCGCTGATCCGCACCACTTCGCCCGGAACGGCCGGAGCGAAACCCATGCCGGACAGCGCGAACACCATTCGAAGGCTGAGCGCGACCCGCATCCCGTGGCCGGACACGGTCAGCACCTCGGTGTCCAGCAAGGCGGTCGAGGCGGCCCCTGCCGGCCCTGGCCGATCCCGGGCACCGGTGGCGCCCTCCTCGGCCAGTGCGGCGAGCACGGTGGCCGGCACCTCGTCGACCACCACCCAGCCGGACGGTGGCGGCAGCTGTGAGCGCCATGCCGCATCGACGACGGGGCCGGGGTCGACGTCTGCTGCGGTGGCGATCGCCAACCCCGCCAACAGGTTTCCGGCGTGCACCGTCACGTCCTTCGGTACCAGTGCCCCCTCGATGGCCCGGGTGACGAGCGCATCGAACGGCGTCCCGGCCCACATCCGAACGGTTCCGTCGTCGGCCTTGAGCCGAATCAGGCCGGCGGTGTCCCACCTGGCCACCCGGCCGGTGAAGGCGGTGGCATCGTCGCGATCGGCGCGCTCGGCCGGGGTCAGGGTGGCCACCGGTCAGCCTCCGCCGGTCGTCACGGGGTCGTGCAGGTACTGGGTCAGGTAGGCACGTTCGCGGTCGTCCATCCGGCGTGGGCGGAAGGTCACCGGATCGACCGGTACCAGCACCGACAGTGCGGTCGCCACCGTCGTGCCCGCGACGCTGACGATGTAATCGACCGTCATCGAGGCCTGCCCCAGCCTGGTCAGTCCCATCGACACGGTCACCGGCAGTTCCATCCCGATCGGCCGCTTGTAGTCGATCTCCAGCCTGGCCACCACGATGCCCTCGGTGAGCCGGTTGACGCCGTGCCTGGCCGCCTCGGCGAACAGCCAGTCGATCCTGGCTTCTTCCAGCAGAGTGACCGTGTGAGCGTTGTTGACGTGCCGGTATGCGTCCAGATCCGACCACCGCACCCGCACCTGCGTCACATACCGTCGGCTCACGCCACGCTCCCCGCTTCGCTCTCGCCATGACCACCCGGCAGACTGCCGCCCAGCAGTCTGCCGCACGGGTGGTACCCACCCGTCCGCACCCGGCCGGGCTCGGGTGACCGGCGAACTCAGCGGATCATCGATCGGATCTCGCGGGCCGCCACCGACAGGGCCGCGAGGTCGCCGCCGGACACCGCGGAAATCTCGCCCAGGGTGCGGCGGGCACGGGCCAACCTGGAGGCGTTCTCGTCTTCCCATTGCGCGATCTTGCGGTGCGCGTCCTGGTCGCCGGACGTGGTGGACAGCACGTCGGCGGTCAGCAGTCGCATGGACCGGTACAGGTCGTCGCGGAGTGCCTGACGCGCGAGCGCGTGCCAGCGGTCGCCGCGCTCCAGGGCGGTGACCGAGGTCAGCAGGTGATCGAAGTCCAGGTGCGCCGACAAGGCGTAGAGCAGTTCGGCGCACTCCAGCAGATCCCGGCCGGTCTCGGCGGCCACGTCGACCGCATCGAGCAGGCTGAACGCATGCAGCGAGTAGGCCACGGTGCTCGCCAGTTGCTCCGGCGCACCCATCTCCAGCAGTTCGGCGGTTTCCCTGGCGACGGTCTCGTAGTCCTCGCCGCAGACCAGCTGAGGCAGCATCGGGGTCAGGTCCCTGACCGCCTGGGCGTACCTGGCGATCTCACCGAGCACGTCCAGCGGCTGCGGTCGCCGGGTCAGCAGCCAGCGGGACGACCGGTCCAGCAGCCGGCGGGACGAGAGATACAGCAGATCCTGGGTTTTCGCCGGAACCCGGTTGTCAAGGGCGGCCACGGCGTCCCACAGCCCAGGCAGGTCGAACACCGCACTGGTGATCGTGTAGGCCCTGATCGCGTCCTCCGGGGTGGAGGCCATCTCCTCTTCCAGTCGGAAGGAGTAGGTGATCCCGGCCCGGTTGACCATGTCGTTGACCGTCTCGGTGGTGACGATCTCCCTGGCCAGCGGGTGGGCGGTGATGGCCGCCACCGCCTCCGGTGAGCCGTCCCGCATCTGTCGTGGGAAGTACTCGGCCAGGCGAGTGGCGAACGCCGGATCGTCCGGCAGGTCGCCGGACAGCATGGCCGCCGACAACCCGGCCTTCACATATGCCAGCAGCACGCACAGTTCGGGCCCGGAGAGACCCTCGCCGGCCGCGATGCGCGCCGCGATCTGGGTGTGCGTCGGCAGGAACTCGATCGTCCGGTCCAACCTGCCGGCATCGACCATCGCGTCGATCAACCGGGAGTGCACCGAGAGCATCACCCCGGCATGCAGCCTCGAGGCGCCGAGAACCCTGTTCTGGCCGCGGTTGTCGTCCAGCACCAGGGATGCGACTTCGTCAGTCATCGACGAGAGCAGGTCGAGTCGACCCTGCTCGTCCAGGTCACCGGACTCCATCCGCTGCTGCAGGGCGATCTTGATGTTGACCTCGTGATCGGAGGTGTCGACACCCGCCGAGTTGTCGATCGCATCGGTGTTGATCCGGCCGCCGTTGCGGGCGAACTCGATCCGGCCGAGCTGCGTCACACCGAGATTGCCGCCCTCGCCGACCACCTTGACCCGCAGGTCGATGCCGTCGACCCGCAGCGCATCGTTCGCCTTGTCACCGACCGAACTGTGCTGCTCGGTGGAGGCCTTGATGTAGGTGCCGATGCCGCCGTTCCACAGCAGGTCGGCCGGCGCCAACAGGATCGCGTGCATCAGCTCGGCCGGCGAGAGCGCCGTGATGTCCTCTTCCAGGCCAAGGGTCTCGCGCATCTCCGGGGTGATCGGGATGGATTTCGCCGACCGCGGGAAAACCCCACCGCCGGCCGAGATCAGCGCCGGGTCGTAGTCGGCCCAGGAGGATCGCGGCAGTTCGAACAATCGCAGGCGCTCGACGAACGACTCACCGACATCCGGGTTCGGGTCGATGAAGATGTGCCGGTGGTCGAACGCCGCCAGCAGCCGGATGTGTTGGGAGAGCAGCATTCCGTTGCCGAAGACGTCGCCGGACATGTCGCCGACGCCGACGCAGCTGAAGTCCTCCGCCTGGGTGTCCACACCGAGCTCGCGGAAGTGGTGCTTCACCGATTCCCACGCCCCGCGGGCGGTGATCCCCATGGCCTTGTGGTCGTAGCCGACGCTGCCGCCGGAGGCGAACGCATCGTCCAGCCAGAAGCCGTAGTCGTGGGCGACACCGTTGGCGATGTCGGAGAAGGTGGCAGTGCCCTTGTCGGCGGCGACGACCAGGTAGGAGTCGTCGTCGTCGTGGCGGACCACCCGATCCGGCGGCACGATCAACCCGGCATGCCGGTTGTCGGTGAGGTCGAGCAGGCCGGCGATGAACATCCGGTAGCAGGCGACACCTTCCGCAAGCTGCTGTTCCCGGTCCGCCAGTGGGTCGCCGGTGGGCACCGGCGGACGCTTGACGACGAACCCGCCCTTGGCCCCGACCGGGACGATGACGGCGTTCTTGACCTCCTGCGCCTTGACCAGGCCGAGGATCTCGGTGCGGAAGTCCTCCGGCCGATCCGACCAGCGAAGTCCGCCGCGGGCGACGTCCCCGAATCGCAGGTGCACGCCCTCCAGCCGCGGCGAGTACACCCAGATTTCATGCGCCGGAATCGGTTTCGGGACGCCGGGCACCTTGGTCGGGTCGAGCTTGACCGACAGGAAGTCCCGCCGGTTGCCCTCCTCGTCGAGCCGGTAGGCGTTGGTCCGGGCCGTCGCCAGGATCACGCTGAGCAGGGTGCGCAGGATGCGGTCGGCGTCCAGGCTGGTGACGGCGTCCAGGGCGGTGGTGATGCCGGCCGAGATACGCTCGGCCTCGGCAGCGCGCTGCTCGTCCGCGTCCGGGTAGCGGTCCGGGTCGAACTGCACTCCGAACAGCAGTGCCAGGTCGGCGGCGAGCCGCGGATACGAGCACAGCACCTGTTCGACATACCGCTGGGTGTAAGGAGTCCCGATCTGTCGCAGGTAATGCGCATACGAACGGAGCATCGCCACCTCACGCCAGTTCAGCCCGGCGGCGAGCACCAACTGGTTGAACCCGTCGACCTCGCTGCGGCCGGACCAGGCCGAGATGAACGCCTCGGAGAACCGGGTGCGCAACTCCGGGTCGTCGGCACCACGGGAGACATCGTCGTGCGGGAAGCTGAGCCCGAAATCGTAGATGCGGGAGAGGCTTCCGTCGGACCGGCGGACCTCGAACGGTCGCTCGTCCAGCACATCGGCGCCCAGCGTCTGCAACACCGGTAAAGCGCGCGAGAGAGTGACCGCACCCCCGGTGACGTACAGCTTCAGCCGCCACTCGCCGACGGCCTCCTCCTCGCTACGGGTCATCTTCAGTGCCAGGTCGTCCGGCCCGGTCAGCTCGTCCAGCAGTCGCAGGTCGGCGACGGCCTCCTCGACCCGGTAGGACTCCTTGTAACCCTCGTCGAAGGCATCGGAATAGCGGGACAGCGCGCCCGCGGTGTCCAGGTCCTCGTCGCCGCCACCGACGACGGCTGCGACCAGCCTGTCCTCCCAGGTGCGGATGGTCCCCCGCAGTGCCTTGGTCAGCGTCGACATATCCGGCGAGCGTACGGTCGCCGGATCGGTGCTCACGGTGAAATGGACTGCGGCCAGCAGGGAATCACCGACCCGCGCGGTGTACCGGATGCCGGTGCCGTTGAACGCATCCAACAGGATCTGCTGCATCGCCAGCCGACAGTCGGTGGTGTAACGGTCGCGCGGCAGGTACACCATGACCGAGACGAACCGCCCGTAGGGATCCGGCTGCAGGAATGCCCGGAGCCGCCGCCGGCTGGCCAGCTGCAGCACGCTGCTGACCACGTCGACCACCAGATTCGGATCCGCCCAGAACAATTCGGCGCGGGGATAGGTGGAGAGCAGATCCATCGCGCGCTGCCCGGTGTAGGTATCCGGGGCAGCACCCAGGGTGGACAGCACCGACTGCACGGTGAGGCGCAACATCGGGGTGGTGGTGATCTCGGCGTTCAGCGCCCGGGGAGTCAGCACCCCGAGGAATCGGTGCTCGCGGATCACCGATCCGTCCGGCCCGAGGATGCGGGCCCGCACCTCGAACGGCGGCACGTCCCGGGTCAGGGCGGAGCCCGAGGACGCCTGGGTCAGCAGCAGGTGCGCGGGCTGGTCCCCGGTGGCCAGCCCGGTCAGCTTGTCGGCGACGTCGCGCTGCCCTGCGACGGAATCCCGCAGGATGCCCAGACCCGATCCCTTGACCGGGGTCGGCGTCGAGCCACCCTGGACCTCGTACCGCTGGTAGCCCAGGAACGTCATGTTCCCGGAGATCAACCAGTAGAGGAAGTCGGCCGCCTCCGACACCTCCTGCGCGGATCGCGGCGAGAAGGTCCCGCGCAGCTCGGCGGCCGCGGTGGCTGCTGCGCCGGTGAGCGCCCCGCCGTCGCCGACGACGGCCCGGATGGAATCGAGCGAATGCCGCAGAGTGTCCTCGATGGCCTCGGCGCGTTCGGCGTCGGACAGCCGGTCGATCAGGACGTGCATCCACGACTCGCGGAAGGTGGTAGCCGTCTCGGAGGCCCGGCCCGATTCCCCGGCGACGTCCAGCAGGACACCGTTCGGGTCGCGCTTGGTGATCAGGATCGGGTGCAGTACACGGTGCACCGTGACGTCGCGAATGGTCAGCGCGCCGATCACCGAATCGACCAGCGACGGCATGTCGTCGGTGACGATGTTGATCACGGTCTTGGTGTCGGTCCAGCCGACAGCGCCCTCGCCGGCGGACGGCGCCGGGTTGAACACCCTGATCTTGACCTCGCCGACCCGCCGGGTCTCCCCGACCCGCCAGTGCCCGTCGATGATGCCGAGGACATCCTCTGGGGTCTTCGGCTGATCCTCCGCCGGCACGTGGCGGAAATAGGCCTCGATCATCGTGGCCCGGTCGGGTCGCAGCGCCGCCGCTCGGGCGACGGCCGAGTTCGGATCGAGCTCCGGAAGGGGTGTTCCCAACAGTTCCGGAGCCAGCGCGGGTGCGTCCGTCTGTGTCATCGGTCGGTCCCGTTCATTGCTGGCCCTCCACGTCCCGGACGCTGTTCGGCGTCCCTTTCCGGGCGCGACGTTGCGACCGGAGTTCGGGAGCGAGCCTATTCCTTCGAACGGGTCGGCACCCGGGATCGCCGCGGCGATGGTGATCCATCTCGCCACGGGGCAACCGCCGGGGCGGATGGCGCGTCGCCCCCACCCCCCCGGCGCGCCTCGACTCAGTCCCGGGTGAGCTTGCGGTGCGTCACCCGATGCGGACGGGCCGCGTCCACGCCCAGCCTGGCCACCTTGTTCTTCTCGTAGTCGGAGAAGTTGCCCTCGAAGAAGTACCACTGGGACGGGTCGTCGTCGGTGCCCTCCCAGGCCAGGATGTGGGTGCAGGTCCGGTCCAGGAACCAGCGATCGTGGGAGATCACGACCGCGCAGCCGGGGAACTGCTCGAGCGCGTTCTCCAGGGAGCCCAGCGTCTCGACGTCAAGGTCGTTGGTGGGCTCGTCGAGCAGGATCAGGTTGCCGCCGACCTTGAGGGTCAACGCGAGGTTCAGCCTGTTCCGCTCACCACCGGAGAGCACCCCGGACGGCTTCTGCTGGTCGGGACCCTTGAACCCGAAGGCCGACACGTAGGCGCGGGACGGCATCTCGACGTGCCCGACCTTGATGTAATCGAGGCCGTCGGAGACGACCTCCCAGACATTCTTCTTCGGGTCGAGGCCACCGCGGTTCTGGTCGACGTACGAGAGCTTGACCGTCTCGCCGATCTTCACACTCCCGTCGTCTGCTTCCTCGAGTCCGACGATGGTCTTGAACAGGGTGGTCTTGCCGACACCGTTCGGGCCGATCACCCCGACGATGCCGTTGCGCGGCAGGGTGAACGACAGGTCATCGATCAACACCCGGTCGTCGAAACCCTTCTTCAGGTCCTTGACCTCGACCACGATCGAGCCGAGCCGTGGCCCAGGCGGGATCTGGATCTCCTCGAAGTCCAGCTTGCGGGTGCGTTCCGCCTCTGCGGCCATCTCCTCGTAGCGGGCCAGCCGGGACTTCGACTTGGCCTGCCTGGCCTTGGCGCCGGACCGGACCCAGGCCAGTTCCTCCTTGAGCCGTTTGGCGAGTTTGACGTCCTTGCGGCCCTCGACGGTCATCCGGTCGGACTTCTTCTCCAGGTAGGTGGAGTAGTTGCCCTCGTAGGGGATCAGCCGGCCCCGGTCGACTTCTGCGATCCACTGCGCGACGTTGTCCAGGAAATAGCGATCGTGGGTGACCGCGAGGACGGCGCCCGGGTACGAGGCAAGGAACTGTTCGAGCCACTGCACGGACTCGGCGTCCAGATGGTTGGTGGGCTCGTCGAGCAGCAGCAGGTCGGGCGCCGACAGCAACAGCTGGCACAACGCCACCCGGCGCCGCTCGCCACCGGAGAGAATGTCGACCGGCGAGTCACCCGGCGGGCATCGCAGCGCATCCATCGCCTGGTCGATCTTCGCCTCCAGGTCCCAGGCACCGGCGTGGTCGAGCTCCTCCTGGAGCGTGCCCATCTCTTCGAGCAGTTCGTCGGTGTACTCGGTCTCCATCTCGACCAGCACCTGGTTGTAGCGCTCCACCTTCGCGTTGATGCCGCCGAAGGCAAGCTGGATGTTCTCCAGCACCGTCTTCGTCTCGTCCAACTGCGGCTCCTGCATGAGGATGCCGACGGAATAGCCCGGGGTCAGGAAGGCCTCGCCGTTGCTGGGGGTGTCCAGCCCGGCCATGATCTTCAGGATCGTCGACTTGCCGGCACCGTTGGGGCCGACCACCCCGATCTTCGCGCCCGGGTAGAACGACATGGTGACGTCATCGAGGATGACCTTGTCACCGACGGCCTTACGGGCCTTCTTCATGGTGTAGACGAATTCGGGCACTTCTGATCCTCTCGCAGCTGATCTCTGTTGCGCGGCCGTGCTGGTGCGCCCCGCCGGGAGCGCGCAGCGCAATCCCCTGACCGTATGAGGCCGAAAGGCGGCGCGACGCCGTCCTACAGTCTGCCGGACTCGAACGGGTGGTGACGCCGCCTCGGCGGTGCACCCGCACCCTCTCCCCTGGCCGCTGCTCCGAATGCCATGCAGACTGGAGAGATAATAGTAAAGAGAAGGTCAAGGAGTGGCGTGTGGCGGTCGATGCGGGAGGCGAACTCACAGCGCTTCCGGCCGCCACTACGCCGAGGTTGCCTCCCGTCGGGGCCGACGAGTACGACAGCTTCGAGGTACGACTGGCGAACCGGCGCGCGGCCGCGGACCGCCTGGCCCGCACCCGCGGACAGTGGTGGTTTCCGCTGTTCGTCGCGTTGATCGTGGTGTCCGGGTTTTGGGTCGTACTCAAGAGCGATCAATGGATCGCCGACGAGTTGGTCTGGCCGACCAGTGGCGCGCAGTTTGTCGAGGTCGGTCCGCTGCCCGCCGACCCGACCGCTACCGGTGACCGGGTGATCATCGTGGTGGCCGGCCTGAACCGGAAGAGCGGCACCGGTGTCGCCGCCTCCCTGATGCCGTCGCTGGCCGTCGACGGGACCCGGGTGTTCAGCCTGGTCTACGGCAGCGGGATCAACGATCGCGACATCCTGGAGAAGTTCGACACCCTGCTGGCGCAGTACCGGCCACGGGAGGTCAGTTTTTTCGGCAGCAGCATGGGCGGTGATGTCGTCCTCGGCCTTGCCGCACACACCCAGGACCTGCGGGCGGACTACCGGCGCACGCTGATCACCGCCTCGGGGGCCGCAGCCGTTGATTCGCCGGCCCTCGGTTCACCGGCACTGGATTCACCGGCGTCGGATTCGTCAGCACTGGATTCGTCAGCACTGGATTCGTCAGCACTGGGAACCGCCGGGCAGTCCGGAGTCGGTGGGCGAGCCGCGAGCGGTGAGCAGCCCGGAGCCCGCGGGCACACCGCACCGGCACCGGCACCGCGCGACAATCGGGTCGGCGGTGGCGCGGCAACGGCCGGGCAGCTGTTGCTCACCCCCGACCAGGCGACCGGGTCGACCGGCACCGCAGGCACCGCCGTCGAACTCCCGGGCCCGTTGAATCCCGCGATGATCACCGCGGCGGCGGGTGACGCCTACGCTCCCCCGCCACCACGTCTGGGCACGATCTATCTCGATTGCTCGCCGCTGGGCGTCGACGACGTCCGCGACTCCAGCCGGACCAGCGCGGACGCCCTCACCGCACTCATCGAGGCGCTGGACAGTGAGGGCGGCGTCGCCGTCAGGATGACCGCGGAATTACTCGGCCAACAGCAACAGTGGTCATCCGGTCGGTTTCCCTTTGTCCAGGTACGCGGCGACGACTTCCGTTTCAAGTTCGACCAGGTGTGGCGGGAGAAGATCGGCGCACCCGGAATCTCCACCCAGCTGATCAAGGACCAGTACGGCGTCATCCGCCGCACCGACATCAACGCCATCGTCGACTCCCTCGGTCCCGGGGTCCGCATCGTCTACTTCCTGCCCGAGCAGCGGCACGACGATCGCACGGTGCGGGTGGAACGAGTGGAGCGACGACTGGTCGAACTGGCCGCCGAGAAGAACCTGGACGTGCAGATCGTGCCCGTTCCCGGCGGGCATCATGCCAGCGCGGAGAGCGATCCGGAGGTCTACCGCAAGGCCATCGATGAGGTGTCCGTCGGCGGCAACTGATCGGGTCGTGCCTCCTCGCGCCGAACCGCTGCAGGTCGTCGACGACGGCGCGAAGGTCGCGACCAGAACACGGTGGCGGCACAGATCGTGCCGATTCCGGCGGGCGGTCAGTCGTCCGGTGGGCGATCAGTCGACGGACACCAGCAGGCCGTGGTCGGTGGGCTGCTGCGGGTCGTCCCAGTCGGCGGGGCGCTCACCGTCGACGCCCGGTTCCTGCAGATCTGACTGCTGACCGTCGGCAGGCGCGGCGAGATCGGTGCCTTCGGCGGCGTCCGTCGTCTCCCGTGGTTCGAACGCCACCCGGGCAAATCTCGCACCCATCCTGGCCACGTCGAGCCCGACGACATCCGCCTTCACCTCGGTGAAGTACGCGGTTGCGCCGTCCTTCTCGAAGCGCCTGGTGGTGATCCGACCGGTCACGATGATCGGATCACCCTTCCGCACCGTCTTCAGCACCGCACCGCCCAGTCCCTTCCAACAGACCACCGTGACGCCGAACTCGTCACCGTCCACCCAGACGTTGGTGGCCTTGTCGAACCATCGCTCGGTGGTGATGATGCGCAGACTCACCCGGTCCGGCGAATTTCCCGAAATCTGCGGGTGGGTGCCCGCTCGGCCCACGAGTGTCACCGCTGCTGCGTCCCTGCTCATCGTCATCCCCTTTGTTCACCCGGCCGGATGATCCGGCACTCGGCCTGGCGTGGACGCTGCCAGCCGAGGCGGCACCGGCCGAGCACGCATCAAGCGTTGGGGATCGAAATCGGACAACAGAACAAACCGGCCGGGTCAGTGCAACATCAGAGGTTGTCGAACGGCGCGGCATACCGGAATCGTCCGGTCACCCTCCCGTCGTGGGCGCGCAGCGGGAGCGCCTGAAAGTACTTGCCCCACTGCGGATCTGGCGGCCGGATCTGCAGGTCCGTGGACGGCACGAAGCCGAAGCGGCCGTAGAAGTCGGGTGACCCCAGCAGGATCAGGGCCTGCTCACCGCGGGCACCGGCCGCAGCGATCAGCGATCGCATCAGCAGGCTGCCGATGCCTTCGCCCTGCCGTTCCGGGAGCACCGCGACGGGCCCGACGCCGACCAGCCGGGTTCGCCGATCGTCATCCAGTTCGCCGAAACTGCAGGTCAGCTGGCCGACGATGCGGCCGTCCTGCTCCGCGACCAGGGTCAACTCCGGTATCCAGGCGCGGTCCCGACGCAGTTCGTCGTTCAGGCCGACCTCGATCGCCTCTCCGGCGGCCCGGTCAGCCGAGCCGAACGCGGCCCCGATCAGGGCCTGCACGACGGCGCGATCCGCCGCTTCCTCGGGCCGGATCTGCACGTTCACGCCGACCCGTCCTGCTGATCGGGCTCCTCGGCGTCCGGCGGGACAGCACGAGGAACGGCTGCCGATCGTGCGGCATCCTGCTCAGCCAGGCCGGCGAGCATCCGGTTGTAGGCGTCGAGCTCCTCGTCGTTGCGCCGGTCGCCGATCCGATCGGACCTTTGGGCCTCCCGCTCGTCGCTGCGCGCCCACTGCGACAGCAGCGCGATCATCACGATGATCATCGGGATCTCGGTGGCGCCCCAGGCGATGGCGCCGCCGAGCCGCTGATCGGCGACCAGGTCGCTCACCCACGGCAACGACAGGCTCTGGTAGTAGTCCAGGGCCATGGCCTTGTTCGAGTTCATCAGCGCGAGTCCGAAGAACGCGTGGAACGGCAACGCGCCGATCAACATCGCCAACTTGATCATCGGCTGGACCCGGCGGGGCGACGGATCGACACCGATGATCACCCAGTAGTACAGGTAGCCGATGACCAGGAAATGCAGGTTCATCACCAGATGCCCCAGGTGCGAGCCGATCATCACCTCGAACAACGAGGAGAAATACAGCACGTAGAACGAGAGCACGAAGAGCGGGAACACCACCAGCGGGTGGGTGATGAAGCGCGCCGGCCGGCTGTGCAACGCGGCCGCGATCGCCTCCCGCAACCCGGGTGGTCGCCCGCGGCCGGCGGCGGGCAACACCCGCAGCGCCAGCGTGACAGGCCCACCCAGCACCAGCATGATCGGGGCGATCATGCCGAGCAGCATGTGCGCCATCATGTGGATCGAGAACTGCGCCTCCGCATACTTGCCCAACCCCGATGACGTGGCCAGCACGACCATCAGGCACCCGATCACCCAGGCCACGGTCCGGCCGACCGGCCAGCTGTCGCCACGGGCGCGCAACCGTCGAACGGCCAGCAGGTACACGATGGAGGCGGCGATCATGGCGGTCCCCAGCAGCCAGTCGAACCGCCACTGGGTGAGCAGGTTGACGACACTCGGCGGGGTGTCGAGGTCGTAGCCGAGCACGATCTCCAGGCTGGTCAACGCCCGGCCGGACGGCGGCGGGGTAGCCGTGCGGGCGAGGGCCGAGGCCACGCCGATCGTGACAGCCATGATCCCGATCTCGACGACGGCCAGCCGGATCAACGGCCGCCGGTCACCGTCATCGGTGATCCTGGGCAGGGTGCGTTTCCGGTGGAGGTAGCCGATGACACCGAGCGCCGTCAGCAGAGCGGCCTTGAGCAGCACCAATCGCCCGTAGTCCGTGGTCCAGAGGTCGGAAAGGTAGTCGATACGGACCCAGGCATTGCCGAAACCGGACAGGGCGACCGCGATGAACGCCCACAGCGCAATGGACGAATACCGTGCGGCGATCACCTGCAGGTGCTTGACGTGTTGACGGGCCAGCCCGAGGAACGCGACCAGACCCCCCACCCAGAGGCTGATGCCGACCAGGTGGAACACCATCGTGTCGATGGCGATGTCATGGTTGCCCGACTGCGACGAGTGTCCGGTGTCGCTCTGCGCGATCACCGCCGCCAAGGCCCCGGCCAGCAGCACGGCCGCCCAGCCGGGGTGCAGCACCACCCTGGCCAGCAGCGCAATCAACGTCGCCACCAGGGCCGCGATCAGGGCGGCACGGACATTGTCCAGGATCGAGATGCCGCTGATCACCCAGTCCGCCGACAACGATTCGTCGATCGGCCGCCCGAGGGTGTCGGACAGGATCAGCGGGATCAGCGCGAACCCGGAGACCGCCCAGACGGTCGCCGCCAACGACGCTGCCTTGATCGCCCGGTACCCGCCGACATCGAGCAGGCCCGATCGCTGCGCGGGCACCAACCAGGCCGCGGCCAACAGCCAGCCCACTGTGAGCGCCGCCGAGAGGTCGAAGACCGCCTTCACCGCCGGCAGCAACAGATCTGTAAGGGTGCCGGGGCTTGGCAGACCGGGAATGTCGGTGCGGGACGGCACGATCGCGGCCAACGCAGCGGCGACGCACCCGGCGATCACAACGGCGGCGATCACGACGCCGGTGACCGTCCACGGATCGTGCTGTCGCTGCTCGGTCTCCCCGGCCGGCGGCCTCAGCACCGCATCGTCGGCCCCGGCTACCGACCCAGTGCTGGACGCGGCTGTTTCGTCGGTCGGCTGGTTGGCGGCGCCGGTGGCGTCGCCGGCGTCGGTCGACGTCACATCTGGCACGAATTCACGATACTGCGCACCGTGCATCGTTCCGTCCCAGCAGGCGTTCCACAGGCTGGTGACGATGCGAAGTCAGTGCGGCCAATTCGCTAGGCTCGACGACGCACGAGCGCTCGTAGCTCAGTTGGATAGAGCAGGGGACTTCTAATCCTCAGGTCGCAGGTTCGAATCCTGCCGGGCGCGCAATGTGATGTCTCACGACATCGGCGACACCCGGACCCAGATTTCGTGGGCCAGGTGGCGGTGTTCGACCGGGGGCGCGCGCCGTCAGTTGGCTCCCCAGATGTCCTCCAGATAACGGTGATCCCGCCGCAGACCGGCGAGCCAGGACTCCGCCTCGTCGGCAGAAGCACCGGTCTTCCTCGCGTAGATGTCCTGCAGCGTCGCGCGGACCCCCGGCGCCAGGGTGCGCGCATTCCCGCAGACGAAGATCTGCGCGCCCTTGTCGATCAGATCCCAGGTCTCGTCCTGGTGGGCGAGCAGTTCGTGCTGCGCGTACTTCCGTCCGCCGTTCGACTGACGGGAGAACGCCGTGTGCACCTGAACCTGCGCCGACTGCTGGAACTCTTCCAGTTCGTCGACATACAACCGATCGGCCGCCGTGCGGCAGCCGAAGAACAGCAGCGACGGGGCCAGCGTGGCACCGCCGGCCCGCTGTTCAGCCCGTTCCTGCAGGAACCCGCGGAACGGGGCGAGACCGGTACCGGCGCCGACCATGATCATCGGCACGGACGGGTCCGCCGGTGGTCGGAAGGGAATGGTGGGCTGCCGGGTGAACACGAAAACTGTGCTGCCCGGTTCCATCGACTGCAGGTAGGTCGAACACACACCGTCGAAATCCCCGATGCCGCAACGGGCCGGGGCGTGCAGCACGCCTTCCGTGACGCTGCACGTGTGCGGGCCGAGCAGCGGAGACGACGAGATCGAGTAGTACCGCGGAGTAAGCGCCGGCAGCAGATCCAGGTAGATCGGGAACGGCAGTCGGCAGGCCGGATACCGCTCGAGCAGATCGAGCACCGACAGACCGGCGTCGAGAACTGTGCTCCGGTATTGGGCCTGCGATTCGTCGTCCGCGCCGGTCAGCGCTGTCAGCTCGGCGCGCTGCCCCAGATCATCGGTGTGTTCGGCGAGAACATCGATGTCGGCGCGGGTGGCAACGGCCTGCAGTTCGACGCAGCTGCCCAGGATGCCGAGCAGCGGTGCGGGCTCGTCGATGGGCAGGTGGGTGTGGGCGCCGCTGGTCGCCGCGATCGTCAGGTACATGCCGGCGTCCAACTTGAAATGCCGCATGACCCGACGGATCAGGACCAGGCTGTTGCGCGGCAGCACCCCGAGATGATCACCCGCCCGATACTGCATCCCGGCCGGCAGGGCCACCTCGACGTGTCGGGTCGATCGGGTTCCGGCAGTGCCGTCGGCCGTCAGCTCGACGTTGCGGGTGACCAGTGCGGGGCTGGCCTCGTAGGAAAGGATGACGGGGTTGGTCAGTTGTCGATTGACGATCGAGATCGACAGCCGCGGACCCGTCGGCGCCTGCTCGGTCGAATCGGTCGGCAGCTGGAGCGCGGACCCGACGTCGGTCCACAGGTCGGCGTGCCACGACCGGTATTGATCGTCGAAGTCGCCGTTCGCATTGCCCTCGCCGCGCGGATGGATCCGGGTCGCACCCTGCCGCTCGAGACCGCTGTCCAGCGCCTTGGGAACCGCCTGATACGTTGCGGCCCAGTCGGTGTCGCCGCATCCGAAGACCGTGTACGACACACCGGCAAAGGCGTCGGCAGGCCTGGATGCCGCACCCAGCCCAGCCACGAAAGCGGTCGCGTTCTCCGGGGGCTCACCGTTGTAGGAGGAGCTGACGATCAGCACGGCACCTTGCGTGGGTAGCTGGAGGCCGTGGTCGTCGAGCGCGGCGACGGTGACCTGGTAGCGGCGCTCGGTCCCCTCCCTGCCGAGTTTGTTGGCGATGCCCTCGGCCGTTCCCAGGTTCGACCCGAAGAGCACGAGCAGCGGCGTGCCGTGACCGGAAGCCGCGGGGCGCCGTCGCGATTCCGGCGCAGGCGTCGCCGCTGTAGCGGTGGGAGCCGGGATCGTCACCCGGAGGGCGTGATCGGTACGCGGTCGCAGCTTGATCCAGAAGTCGGCGGGTTTGACGGTCAGGGTCGACTTGGTGTGCAGCTGGTAATTGCGGTGATCGATGAACTCGAACCGTTGCAATACCAGGCCAAGGACGAGAGTTGCTTCCTGAAGGGCGAACTGGCGGCCGATACAGGCGCGCATCCCGGTTCCGAACGGTCGATAGGCGTTGGGCGACACCGACTTGAAACGCTCCGCCCGGAATCGGTCGGGGTCGAATTCCTCGGCGTCGGCTCCCCACACGTTGCGGTCCCGGTGCAACATCGGCACCAGCACTGACAGTCCGGTGTCCTTGGGGAAGGCGTACCGACCGCCGACAACGGTGTCCTCCAGCGGTGTGCGGGTGAACATCGGCGCTGTCGGCCACAGACGCAGGGTCTCATCCAGGATCTGCCGCACGTAGACCAGCCGGTGGATCTGGTCGTAGCTGGGTTGGGTCTCGCCGCCGAGCACGTCGTCCACCTCGGTCCGCGCCTGCTGCGCGAACTGCGGGTTCTTCATCAGGAAATAGATCGCGAAAGAGAGCAGCCCGCTGGTGGTCTCGTGGCCGGCCACCAGGAAGGTCAGACACTGGGCGACGATGTTGTCGTCCGGAAGCGTCATCCCGCTCTGCTTGTCGACGCCGGTGAGCATCAGTCCGAGCAGGTCGGTGTTGTCTGCCTTGTCGCCGAGCCGGCGCCTGTCAGCCATCAGCCCCTTGACGAGATTGACCTGAAAGTCCTGATCCTCCTTGGATTGTCGCCGAGCCTGGATCCGCAACTTGCGCTGGATCGGCAGCTCCTTGGCCTCCTTCTGCCGTTCGGCGAGGTTGCGCACCATGGCTGCGACAAACGGATGCGGGGTCTCCCGGTACAGCGAGTTGAAGCGGTAGTCGAAGCCGCAGAGCGCGATGGTGTCCAGGGTCAGGGCAGTCATGTCCTGCGGGACGTTGACCTCGTCATCGGGATTGAGCCGGGACCACTTGTCGACCAGTTGATCCGCGATGTCCACCATCCGGGGCAGGTAGCCACGCATCGCCTGCTGACTGAACGGTGCCATCAGGATGTTGTGCGCGCGACGCCACATCGGATCGGCGGTCTCACTGGTGAACAGACCCTGGCTGGTCTGGCCGTCCTGCCCGACCTTCAGCCCGGCCCCGAGTTGCTTGCCGAATCGGCTGTCGTCGCAGATCTCCTCCATCAGATCCGCGCCCGAGACGACGACGCGGTCGTTCCCCGGAATCTGCAGTCGGTAGATCGGGCCGTACTCCCGGCCCCACTCGACCAGCTTGTCCACCGGGTTCGGCGTGTTCAGGTCGAGCAGATTTCCCAGGAACGGCACGCCGTGCGGGCCAGGGAGCTGATCGATGGTCAGGGGAGCCGTCAACGCAGCCTCGCTTCAGTCAGGGTGATGAACCGACCCAGCACTCGCGGCTACGCACAGTCAATCGCGTAGACGGCGCAAACGGGGCGGAATCACCCTACAGCGGTCGTGCGTCACGCAAAAGGTTCTCTCGGCCCGAAGGTCAGCGGCGCTTGCGCTTCTTGGTGGTCTTCGGCGTCCAGGCATCGAACCAGGCGTTCATCATGCTGGTGGACTGTCGCTTCGACTCACGCTTGATCTCGCTGGTCGCCTTGCCCCGCGCGGTGTTCGCCGCCCGGTTGGCCGCGCTGAGATAGGCACTCATGAACGGATTCTTGGCCATCGCCGTGGCTCCTCATGCTTGGTTCGCCCGCATCGGGAGATGTCGGTCGTCGATCGCTCTCCTCCAGGGTTACCCATCGAGCCGCCTCGCGAACCGTCTTGTGTCAACCGTCACCCTGGTCGAAAACCGCGCTCAGGAAAGGGTTCCAGAACTTCCCGGTCGGGTCGTAGCGCCGGGTGAGATCCCGGAACTCGGCTGCACGGGGGTACCTGGCCGTGAGCTCGGCGCCATCGATGGCGAAGAGTTTCCCCCAGTGCGCCCGCGGCTGGAAGGGCGCGAGTGCCTGCTCGACGACTGGCAGGAGCGCAGCCACCTCGTCCGGATGGTTGCGCCAGGTGAAGCCGAAGCAGACGCTCTGCCTCCGGTACGCCGGGCTGAGCCACAGCTCGTCGGCGGCGCAGGTCCGGATCTCGGTGGCGTGCAGGTGCGGGTCGATGCGATCGCCAAGCGCACGCAGCTCGGTCAGCGCCGCCGCAGCGTGCGCGCGATCGACGAACCATTCGCTCTGCAGTTCATCGCCACCCGCGGAGGGCGCCGAATCCAGCCGGAAGTGCGACAACCGCTCGGACCACGGCCCGGGGATGCTGCCGCGGACATTCAGATTGTGCCCTTCGGGCAGGTCGGCGTCGTCGTACCAGGAGCCGCCGTACAGCGATCCGGGCACCGGAGCGGGGTCCTCTTGGTCACCCAGTCGCACCTTGCACCACAACTGCTGGATGGTCGGGCCCCCGTAACGCCCCATCAGGCTGACGCTGTACGCGCTGGACATGATGTCGTCGAACTGCTCGACCGCCGTCGACCAGGGGACGTTCAGGAAGATGTCCTGACGCACCGTGAAGGTGGGTTGGATGTCCAGCGTCAAGCCGACGATCACGCCGAAGGCACCGAGCCCGACGGCGATCGCAGACAGATCGGCGGCCGACCGATCGATCGTGATCCGCTCGCCGTCGGCGGTGACCAGATCGATCGCGGCGATGGAGGTGGACAGGATCCCGTTGTGGTCGCCCGAGCCGTGGGTGCCGGTCGCGGTCGCGCCGGCCACCGAGATGTGCGGCAACGATCCCATGTTCTCCAGCGCATAGCCCTGTGATTGGAGTTCGCCGGCCAGCACGCCGTAGGGCGAGGCGCCATTGACCCGAACCGTCATGGCGCGATCGTCGATGACGATGTCCGCGGGGAGGCCTGCGGTGGAGACGAGGGTTCCCTGGGTGTCGGCGATCCTGTTGAACGAGTGTCTGGTGCCGATCGCCTTGACCCGCGACGAGTGGGCCACCAGTTCCTGCAACTCCGGCACGCTCGTCGGAGTGGCCAGTGATGCCGCCCCGTAGCCCACGTTCCCGGCCCAGTTGCGAAGCGGCTGCGTCATGCAGCCGACCCTCTCACGAATGAGGGGCGGGCCACCCGGTCAGCAGGTCGATCACCCACGACCATCTCAACGACCGCCGGCAGGCTGCTCGTCGGTCACCGCGCGGGTGCGCGTCGCCACGGTCAGGACAACCACCAGTGCGGTCAACACTCCGGCCGTGACGTACAGCGGAGCCGGCACGAAGGAGTCCGCGAGCACCAGCACTGCGGCGATCCCGATCGCCCAGGGGATGATCCGCGGCCGCCCGGATCGCGAGCGCAGCGCACCGACCGCAATGAGATAGATCGCCACCGGCACGGTGGTCGCCATGCTGGAGACCACGTAGCTGATGCCGTGGGTCAGCTCGCGCTGATAGGCGACCGCAACCACCAACCCGGCGCCCACCGCCGCGGCCGACGCGAAGACGACGTAGTGCCCGTACCCCCAGAGAAAGCTGGCCCTCGCGGTGTTCAGCCTGGGCGGGGCCTCGTGATCGAAATAGACCCACCACAGGCAGAACATCGTGACGATCCCGGCGACCGCAAGGCCGATGATCGTGCCGCCGTCCTCGGCTTCTTCCAGCGCACTCTGGAACGCCAGCGTCGCGGCCGTCACCGATTCACCGAGCACGATGACGGTGAAAAGCCCGTACCGCTCGGCGATGTGGTGCGGGTGGAAGGTCGTCATCGCGCCTCGCTCGGCGAGCACCGGGACGGCCAATTCGGCCACGATCAACAGCAGGAACACCGGGATGAACAAGCCGTCCGGCACCACCAGGGTCAACAGCCAGCCGATCTGCACGATCCCGATGCCGACCGCGTACCGCAGCGCCGTCCTGCGTCGCGGCGGATCCGCGGCCGCGGCCCGCAGCCATTGGATGCACATCGCGAGGCGCATCACGACGTAGCCGATGACGATCACCAGCGTGTCGTTGTCCGCGAACAGCCGTGGGATCCCGGACGCCATCACCAGGGACCCGGCGATCTGCACGAGCACGGTCACCCGGTACGGGACGTCGTCGTTGTCGTAGGCCGAGGCGAACCAGGTGAAATTCATCCAGGCCCACCAGATGGCGAAGAACACCATCAGGTACTGCCGAACGCCGGTGAGCACATGGTTCTCGACGAACGAGTGATCAAGGCCGGCCGCGGCGAACGCGACCGCCACCACGAAACAGAGATCGAACAGCAACTCGAGCGGCGTGGCCACCCGGTGCCGCTCGTCGGCGTCGCGGGCCCGCATGGGCAGGTACCAGGGTCTGCTGGCGGTGGTCTCGCTCATCGGATCGAAAGGGTCCATTCGCGACAGGTGACGGCGGCCCTCGGTGGCCCCACTCGGACCCACCGACCCTAATCGGCCGCCCCCGGCGCTCGCACCGCACTATCGAGCGGGCTCCAACTTGACGAACACCTGGTCGACGTCGTCCAGGAACCAGACATGACGGCCCTGGTTCGATTCGCTGACGAACGCGCGGAGGGCCGAACTCGCGGCGACATGGTCGCCGATGGCGCCGACGATGGCCAGCTGGAGGTGGTAATTGACGAACTTCTGCAGCACCTCGCCGGCCAGTCCGGTGCTCAGCGTGAAGAAGTCATCGGTCAGCCTGCTGACCGGGAGCACGATCAGGTCGGCCTGGGCCGCCCATGCCTGTCCGATGAGGTCCAGTGCACCCTGCGCGTCGATGATGGGTGGGCCGGCCGGATCGCACACCAGCACGGTTCGTTCGGCCACGATCCGTACGTCAGCCATGGTGTCCGACCAACGTCGGTCCGCCGAGGGAGTCGGACGTCGGACGGATCATGATTCGGTCCCGACGAGCACGTCGATCAGCCTCATGACCTCGGCAGTGTCGGCCGGGCCGCCGATCACGATCAGCTTCATGGCCGCCCTCTCTTCGTCATAGATGGACTGGATTCGCAGCAGCTGATCGGTGACGTCCCGACCGGTCGCGGCAGCACCCAACAGGGTGGTCAACCGATGCGCATCGGCCGCGGAGATCGCGTCGATCTGCACGACGCACGAGGCCTCCACCCGCCTGCTGCGCCGGGTGTCCTCCGCCGGAACAGCCGGCAGCCTCCGGCCGGTCAGCTCCTCCAGATCGGAACGGGCGATGCGGTACTGCTTGCCGATCCGCACAGCCTTGAGCCGGCCGTCGCGAACGTAGTTGCGCACGGTGCGGACGTGCAGGCCCAACCGCTGCGCCACCTGGTCGACCGAAAACCACTCGTCCGTCATCCACGACCCACTTCAATATGCATTGCCGATACTCAAACGTACCCTATCGTTCCCCATCATCCATTATAATGGAGGACAATGACGCATCATTCGGCATATCTGACGCATGACAAAGCCCCGGGCGGGCTGTGCGTCGCCGCATTCCGCACCCGGGGCTGTCGTGGAGCTCAACTCATTGGCCCGGCAACCAGCGGGTCGTCGGAGTCAAGAGCACATTGGCGGGGGCCGATAGGTCAGAAGCCGCCGAAGTCGCCGCCACCGAAATCGCCGCCACCGCCGAAGTCTCCGCCACCGAAGTCGCCGCCGCCCGAGTAATCACCGCCCGAGTAGTCACCACCGCCCTCGCCACCGCCCGAGTAGTCACCACCGGCATCGCCACCCGGATCTCCCCCGCCGTCGGCGTATCCGGCGTCATATCCGGCGTCATAGCCGCCGCCGATTCCCGCCATCCCGGCGAACAGGCTGGAGGCGACCAGGTACGTGCCGACGCCCCACGCGCCGGCGACCAACGCCGGCTTCCACCAGGGTTCGGAGTACCAGCCGCGCGGCACCGGCCGGCCGGCCACCATGCCGCCCGGGTAGTAGTGCTGGGTCCGTTCGCCCGGGTTGGGCGAGGCCTCGTACTCATGTCCGTCGACGTCGACCGCGCGGTTCTCGGACACCGCTCCGGCCTGCTGCTGCCCGGGGATCGCCGGCAGTTCGGGCCCGGGATCGATACCGAGGGACGTGCGCGCCGCCCGCACGTAGTAAAGCCCCTCGTAGGCGGTCTGCTGTGCCAACCGATATTGCTGCACCGTCCTTGCCTGCTCGACCTGCGATCCGGCAGCGGTGAACCGTTCGGCTGCGTCGGACAGCGCCTGCCGCGCGGCCGGGTCGTCTTTGGGGTCGAGGGAGTAGACCTGACCGCCGAGCCGCTCGACCCAGCGACGGGCCTCGGCTTGCGAGTCCTCCAACGACCGCGCCGATGCCACCCCCCGCTGGCGCAGGTAGAAGAACCCCGCGGCCACTATCGCGGCGATGATCACGATCCACAGGAGCGAGTCCACTGTGCTGCCCTTCCGATATCTGTCGGTGCCGTTCGTGGTACTGCTGTCGCACGGACAACGGCTCTGCCTACCTATCGGGGCAACGTCTCGCCGGTCGTGAACGTTCCGCCGACTCCGTGACCGGTTGGTTCAGCGGCGCCGCTTCCGGGTGCCGAACACCGAGCGGCCGAGCGCGCCGCCGAGGGACGTGCCCAGTGATTTCATGAACGAGGTGACCACCGGGTTGTTCAGCACGCCGCCGATCCCGCCGGGTTCCTCCGTTGGAGCAGTGGAGCGGCCGCGCGGCCTGGGTGCGGTCCCGGCCGGCGGTGTCTCGTCCAGGTACGGGTTGTACGGCTCCGGGGTGAGCGTGGGCCACCCATCCGCACCGATGGACGTCGGCGAGGCGGACGGTGTCGGCACCGTCGGCACGTTCGCCGGCGACACACCCGGCGGGGCAACCTTGGCGGTGAGCATCTCGTAGGCGGACTGCCGGTCGACGTCCTGGCCGTATTTGGCCATCAATGCCGACGCCGCGACGGCGGCGGAGACCTGCGCGGCGGGGGCCGGAGCCATCTGGGATCGCGGCGCCCGGACCCTCGTCCAGGCGACCGGGGTCGGTGCGCCCTTCTCCGAGAGCACCGTGACGATCGCTTCGCCGGTGCCGAGGCTGGTGAGGGCGCTGGCCAGCTGGTAATCCTCGGTGATCGGATAGGTCTTGACGGTCGCGGACAAGGCCTTCTGGTCGTCCGGGGTGAAGGCGCGCAGGGCGTGCTGGATTCGGGCGCCGAGTTGGGACAGCACCGCACCCGGTACGTCCGTGGGCATCTGGGTGCAGAAGAACACCCCGACGCCCTTCGACCTGATCAACTTCACAGTCTGCTGCACCGCCTGCAGGAATGCCTTGGATGCGTCGGCGAAAAGCAGATGAGCCTCATCGAACAGGAAGACCAGCTTAGGTTTGTCCAGGTCGCCGACCTCGGGCAGCTGTTCGAACAACTCCGCGAGCAGCCACATCAGGAAGGTGGAGAACAGCACCGGGTTGGTCTGCAGACCGGACGCCGCGAACAACGATGATGATCCCCCGGCCGTCCGGGGCGATCCGCAGCAGGTCGTCGACGTCCAGTTCCGGCTCTCCGAAGAACCGGTCGCCGCCCTGCGCGTCGAGGTTGGTCACGGCCCGCAGGATGACCCCGGCGGTTGCCTTGGAGACCCCGCCGAGTTCACGCAGGTCCTCCTTCCCCTCATCGCTGGTCAGGTGCATGATGACCGCGCGCAGGTCCTTGAGGTCCAGCAGCGGCAGGGTTCGCTGGTCGGCCCAGTGAAAGATCAGGCCGAGGGTCGACTCCTGGGTGTCGTTGAGCGACAACACTTTCGACAGCAGGATAGGGCCGAACGAATCGATGCTGGCCCGGATCGGAACCGCCTCACCCTGGCCGGCCAGGCTGACGAACTCGACCGGATAGGACGACGGCGCCCAACTGTCACCGGTCTCCGCCGACCGCGTGGTGATCCGATCCCCCGGTGTGCCCGGCACCGACAGGCCGGTCAGATCGCCCTTCACGTCCGGCATCAGCACCGGCACTCCGGCAGCCGACAGCTGTTCGGCGATCACCTGCAGGGTCACCGTCTTGCCGGTACCGGTGGCTCCGGCGACCAGGCCGTGCCGGTTGAACATCGCCAGCGGCACCCGCACCAGAGCGGTGGGATCCGCGACACCCTCGATCACCACCGAGCCGAGCACCACGCTGGCGGCTGTCGTCTCGTAACCGGCGGCAATCCGGGCGGCGGCGCCGCCGGCGGCTGCAGATGTGGTCATGTGGATCCCCCCGGGGCGAACATCTCCGGAGCCTATCCACCGATCCCCCGGGTCGCAGGGAGCCGGACCGGTCGCGGCCTGGCCGATCGATGGGCCGGGCTCGGGTGAAGAGGTTGCCGCGGGTCCGAACGAGCACTGACGGTGGGTACGACTAGGGTCCGATCCGTGAATGACCGACTGGTGTGGGTGGACTGCGAGATGACCGGCCTGAGCGTCCGAACGGACAAGCTCATCGAAATCGCCGCGCTGGTCACCGACAGCGACCTGAACATCCTCGGCGAGGGCATCGACGTGGTGATCCACGCCGATGACGAGGCGCTGGCCGCGATGCCGGACGTGGTGGTGGCGATGCACGCCAAGTCCGGGCTCACCGATCGGGTACGGGAGTCCACGATCACCCTGGAGCAGGCGGAGCAGATGGTGCTGGAGTACGTGCGCGAACACGTTCCGGAAGCCAATACCGCTCCGTTGGCCGGCAACTCGATCGCCACCGACCGCGGGTTCATCAGCCGCGACATGCCGATCCTGGATGCGCACCTGCACTATCGGATGATCGACGTGTCCAGCATCAAGGAACTCTGCCGACGGTGGTATCCACGGATCTACTTCGGCCAACCGCCGAAGGAGATGACCCACCGCGCGCTGACCGACATCACCGAGTCGATCAGGGAACTCGCCTACTACCGCGGCACCGCGTTCGTCCCGCTGCCCGGGCCGAACGCCGACCAGGTGCAGGCCGTGGCGGCAGAAGTGGCGACCCGGTACCGCTCCTGATCAGGTGAGGTCGCCGATCACCGGCCAGGGTCGGCCGGTCAAAATGTCCCGATGCGAACGGGACGTGGATTCGAACGGCTGGTCAACTTCACCGACGCGGTGATCGCCATCGCCGTGACCTTGCTGGTGCTCCCGCTGGTCGAGATCCCGCAGGAGCTCGGCGAAGGGGAGCACCTGGGCGAGGTCTTCGCCGACCACCGTGCGGAGTTCGGCGCCTTCGCGCTGAGCTTCCTGGTGATCTGGGTGCTGTGGCTGGCCCATCACCACACCATGGAGTACTTCAAGGGCTACGACTCGACGCTGATGCGGCTGCACATGATCTGGTTGTTCACCATCGTCACGTTGCCCTTCAGTACACAACTGCTGAGCACTCAGGACAACAGCGACGGACAGGTTCCGCTCTACGTCGGCACGCTGTTCCTGTCGTCGCTGATCCTGTTGGGGATCGTTCGGCAGGGTCGCCGACGGCATGAGCTGCTGCATGCCGACCGGCCCGAGGTGCAGGACTGGCTGAGCCGGTGGCCATCGTTCTACTCGGCGGCCGTACTGGGGATTTCGTTCGTGCTGTCGCCGTTCTTCCCCACCCCTGCTCTTTTCGTGCTGCTGTTGCTGCTGTTCGAGAGCGTCGCCGACCGCATCACCGCCCGCGTCACCGGGAGGCCGGCCTCGACCGAGGTCTGACTCGGTCATCACCAGCGACCCCACCGCGGTGACCGGCCGGTCAGCCGAGCAGTGCCGGACGATGGCGCTGCACCCAGCCGGTCCGCTGCTCCCAGGCGCGCGCCAGTTGGAGCAGGGTCAGGTCCTGATGGTTCGGCGCGATCACCTGAATTCCCATCGGTAGCCCGGCGTCGTTGAAACCCACCGGCAGGTTGATCACCGGATACCCCAACAATGTGCCGATGGCGGTGACCTCCATCCACCGGTGGTAGGACGACATGGCCACCCCGTCGATCGTCGCGGGCCAGGGCAGGTGGGCGTCGAAGGCGAAGACCTGTGCCGACGGAAGCGCCACCAGGGAGAACCGGGAGAACAGCTTCCGGAAAGCCTGATGCATCGAGGTCCGTTTGACCGATGCGTTGTACACGTCCAGCGCGGTGATCGGCGGGTTGCCGTCGGCGCCGGTGAACAGGCCGTCGATCTCGTAGATCGCCTCCGGTTTCAGCGCGGCCCGCATGGTCGGGTTGCGATGGATCGTTGCCAGCTGACTGCCCATCAGCCAGTGCCGGTAGATCAGGAACAGCGGCCACAGGTCGGCGTTGCCGGCGAACGAGGTGGCGGTCGGCAGCCTCGGGTGGTCGGTCACTTCGATACCGAGCTCGGTGAATGTCTCGAAGGAACGCTCGCACAACTCGAGCACCCCGGGTTCCATCGGCAGGTACCCGCCCAGATCACCGAGCCAGGCAACATTCCCGCCGGCGAAGTCGGCTTCCAGCTGCTGCCCGTAGCTGCCGGGATCCTGCTCGATGGACAGCGGAGCGCGGTCGTCGTAGCCGGCCATGGTCTGCAGCAGCATGGCGAGATCGGTTGCGCTACGGGCGATCGGACCCTCCACCCCGAACTGCTGGAGGAACACGTCGGTGTTCAGCCCCGGCACCCGGCCGAACGACGGCCGCATCCCGAGCACGTTGTTCCAGCCGGGCGGATTGCGCAGCGATCCGAAGAAGTCGCTGCCGTCCGCAACAGGGAGCATGCGCAGGGCGACGGCCACAGCCGCGCCGCCGCTGCTGCCGCCGGCGGATCGAGTCTGGTCGTAGGCATTGACGGTGGTGCCGAACACATTGTTGTAGGTGTGCGACCCGAGCCCGAACTCCGAGACGTTCGTCTTGCCGATGAAGATCGCCCCGGCAGCGCGGATCCGCTCGATGGCCAGCGCATCCCGGGAGGCCGGCGGAGCGTTGAACGGTGGGCGGAAGAAGCCCTGGGTCGTCGGGAATCCGGCGACGTTCGCCAGATCCTTCACGGCGTGTGGGAACCCGTGCATCCAGCCGCGCCGTTCGCCCGCCGCCAGTTCCCGGTCCTTGGCGAGCGCCTGGTCGAGCAGGTCTGCCCGTGGGCGAAGATGACGATGGCGTTGACCTGGGGGTTGAGTCGATCGATCTGATCCAGGTACGCGCCCATCACCTCGACACAGGAGACGGCCCGCTGCGCGATGGCGTCGGACAACTCCACGGCGTCCCACTCGACGATGCGGTCGGATCGGTGGTCGGCGGCCGGCGCCGCTGCGGTCGTGTCCACCACACCAGCATTGCCTGTGCGGTCGCCGACGTCGGCACCAGTATCACGCCGGCCAGCATGATCACCAGGCCTGCGCCGGGTCGCGGCCCGTGGACCAAGTCGAGGTCCCGGATCGGTTAGACTTCCTCGGTCCGCGCGCCGGTCGATCCGTCGATCGGCTGATCGTCGACAAATGGTGGGCGTAGCTCAGCTGGTAGAGCTCCGGCTTGTGGTGCCGGTGGTCGCGGGTTCGAGCCCCGTCGCTCACCCACCGATCCGGCCCCCGACCTCGCGGTCGGGGGCCGGATGCGTCTCCAGCCTGAACCACCGGGCAACCGCCGAGGCGGTGTGATCGTCCCGAAGCCTGCCCGACACGAACGCGTCATCCCCGACTGCGAAGGTCCACTCGAACTGCGCCGGGACACCGACGCCACCGAGGAGGTCACCCGTGGTTGCTGCCGCGCCGTCGGTCACCGTCATCTCCGGATGCGCGATCGCCACCGTCGACCCCAGCGGCACCGAACACGCCAGCGGGCACCTGGTTCTCGAGGGTGGCCGGATCATTGCGGTCGGATCGGGACCGGCACCGGAGAGCCTGCGGGATCGCGCCGATCGTTGGGTCGACGGGGCCGGCATGCTGGCCACACCCGGCCTGGTGAACACCCATCACCACCTCTACCAGTGGATCACCCGCGGTTACGCGCAGGACGAGACCCTGTTCGGCTGGCTGACCTCGCTCTACCCGGTCTGGGCAGGCATCGACGAGGAGACAGTCGAAGCATCCGCCGCGGCCAATCTCGGCTGGATGGCCCTGTCCGGCTGCACCCTGAGTACCGATCACCACTACGTCTTCCCGAGGGCCGGCGGTGACGTGCTCGGCGCCACCATCACGGCGGCCCGCACCATCGGGCTCCGCTTCCATCCGACCCGGGGATCCATGGACCTCGGCGTGGCCGCCGGTGGGCTGCCGCCGGAGAGTGTGGTGGAGTCGACCGATGTCGCCCTGGCGGCCACCGCGGCGGCCATCGAGCGCTGGCACGATCCATCACCGGATTCCATGCTGCAGATCGCCGTCGCGCCCTGCTCGCCGTTTTCGGTGACCCGCGAGCTGATGACAGGTGCCGCCCAGATCGCCCGGGCGGGCGGCGCCAGGATGCACACCCACCTCTGCGAGACCCTCGACGAGGAGGCGTTCTGCCTGGAGAAGTACGGCCGCAAGCCCGGCGAATACGTCGAGGACCTGGGCTGGCTCGGGCCGGACGTCTGGTTCGCGCACGTCGTCTGGCCGACCCCGCAGGACATTGCCCGGTTCGCCTCCACCGGCACCGCGGTCGCACACTGCCCGACCTCGAACGCCCGCCTCGGATCCGGGATCGCGCCGGTCGCCGACATGCTCGCGGCGGGAGTGCCGGTGGGACTGGGCGTCGACGGGTCGGCCTCCAACGAATCGGGTCGGATGGACGACGAACTGCACCAGGCATTGCTGGTCGGCCGGCTCCGCGGCGGATCGACATCCATGAGCGCCCGGCAGGTGCTCTCGGTCGCGACGATGGGCGGCGCCCGCGTTCTCGGCCGGCACGACGACCTGGGCTCGCTGGAGGTCGGCAAGCTCGCCGACATCGCTTTGTGGAGGATCGACGGGGTCTCCGGGATCGACATCGCCGACCCGGTCTGCACGCTGATCTTCGGCACCCGCTCGCCGCTGGAGCTCCTGCTGGTCGGCGGCCGGCCAGTGGTCGAGAACGAGCAGCTGGTGCATGCCGACATCGCCGACCTGGCAACGCGTTCCGGCGCCGCGTCGGCGACCCTCGCCACCCGCGCCGGACTCAGCCGGTAGTCACCCCGCGCGCCGATGCGATCCCGGCCCGCTCACTGGACGGGGGTCAGCTCGAAGACCGGGTGATGGTGCGCCTCGGCCGCGAAGTCCGCTGCGGGCGCGTCCTTTGTCGCGACGAAATAGGCCCTTGTCGCCCCGGCGATGCGGAGATACTCCTTCAGCACGGGACCGGCCTCTGCGCCCGACACCTCGGTCACGAGGTACATGGTGGACACCCGGCGCCGGCTCACCGTCACCCGCCCGGCCGCTCTGGCATTCAGCACCCAGGGCACCGGCCCGTACGGCGCCACCAGCCACTGCCGCTCCCCCTCCTGCACCAGGGTCACCGGGGTGGTGTGCAGCTCACCGGTCTTCCGGCCCTTCGTGGTGAGGATGAAGGTGTGCGGGATGAGGCCCCAACGGGTCAGCGGCTTGACCACCCGGTTGGCGATCCGCTGCGCCCTACTCGGATGGAATCGCTTTGCCGGCCAGATATCTCGGCCCGTGGCTGGCGCCGGGTCCGACTTCTCACCGGGCCGCTCCCGCCCGTTCCCACTTTCCCCGGCTGTCGTTCCGGTCATCGGTCCCACCCTTTCCACCCGCTCAGCTCGATCACCACCATCAGGCAGGATCACCCTGGACGCACAGATAGTCCATACCCATCGCTTGCCGAACGCGCTGCAGCGTCGAGTCGGCGACGGTACGCGCCTGCAGTACCCCGTCGAGCAGGACGCCGTCCAGATAGGTCGGGTCGGCGAGCAATTCGAGCCGTCGGCGGCGGACACCGCGCAGCGACTCGTTGATCACCTCCGCTGCCCGCTGCTTCAACAGCGCTGCGCCGCCGCCGGAGATCTCATCGGCGACGGCGGCCGGTTCCACTCCGGTGAGCTCGGCGATCACCAGCAGCAGATTGGCCACCTGCGGCCGGGCGTGCGCATCGAAGGTGATGTGCCGCAGCGAATCCGTCCGGGCCGCACGGATCTTCGCCACCGTTTCGTCCTCGGTGGCGCCCAGCGGGATGGTGTTGCCGCGGGTTTTCGACATCCGGGCGCCGTCGGTCCCCAGCACCGCAGGCGCCCGGGTCAGCAACGCCCGTGGCTCCGCGAAAACCGACCCGTACCGGTCGTTGAACCGGCGCGCCAGCAACCTGGTGAGCTCGATGTGCGGCAGCTGGTCCTTACCGACCGGGACGAGAGTGCCGCGCAGCGCGAGGATGTCCGCGGCCTGGTGTACCGGGTAGGTCAGCAGCAGCGCGCTCATCGAACGCCGGGATGCCAACGACTCCGCCTTGACCGTCGGGTTGCGGTGCAACTCGGCTTCGGACACCAACGACAGGAACGGCAGCATCAGCTGGTTCAGGGCAGGCACCAGGGAGTGCGGGAAGATGATCGATCGGTCGGGATCGATGCCGGCTGCGAGGTATTCGGCGACCAGGTTCCGCACCCGATCGCGCAACGGGCCGGCCGCGTCGCGATCGGTGATCACCTGGTAATCGGCGATCACGATGCAGACCCCAATGCCCTGATTCTGCAGCCGCACCCGGTTGGCCAAGGTGCCGATGTAGTGCCCCAGGTGCAGCGGGCCGGTTGGCCGGTCGCCGGTCACCACTCGTTGGGCCTGGGCGAGAGTGCTGTCGACCGCGGGGTTCCGGGCGATGCCGATGGTCGGGTCAGCGGTGAGGGTCATGGACTGCTCCTTCGGAGGTGGCGGCCGGCCGATGAGGCGGCCACCTCCGCGAGGAGGTGTGGATCAGACCCGGCCGCTCATCGGCGGCCGGAGGTCGGTGACATCACGGATACGCCGTCAGGCGGTCCGCCACCAGGACTGGTGCAGGGTCGAGTGCGACCGGGATGTCATGGCTGGGAACGGTAGCAGAGCAAGCCCGTTCACGACAGCATCTTTCGGTCCAGGCCGTCGCTGCGGCGGTCGTACCAGGCACCGATCATCCGAACCGTGAGTCCGTGGCACACCACGCTCAGCGCGACGGTAGCGACCATCACCGTGGCGACGCTGTCGTTCTCCGGTGAATTCAACGCGATGAAGGCCAGTAGTCCGAACACGATGGACGCCAGACCGCGTGGCCCCAGCCAGCCGATCACGAACCGGTCGGGGAGGTCGACACCGCTGCCGATGAGCGCGATGAACACCGGCACCATCCGGACGACAGTCAGGCCGACGGCGGCGTAGGGAACGGCTCCCCATAGCCCGCCGTCCCCGATGGTGTCATTCACCACCTGACCGAAGATGAACCAGACAACCAGGGTGAGCATTGTTCCGATGTCCTCGGTGAGGTGCAGCGCGTCGGCCGGGAGGCGCCGGGTCGCCGCGCCGAAGCAAATGCCCGCGACGAAAGCTGCGACGAATCCGTTGCCGGCGAACAGGATCGCCACTCCGTAGGACAGCAACGGCAGGGCGAGAACGCCGACCCGCAAGGCCGAGGGCTCCGTCCACCCGGCCGTGAAGACCTTGATCATCGACCAGGCGCCGGCGGCGCCGATCGCCAGACCGACCAGCACGGCGACGAGCACCGCGGGCAACGCCTCGACCAGAGCTTCCAGCGGCGGCTCACCCGCTGCACCGGCGGTGGCGCCGGCCAGACAGATCAGGAAAACCGGGGCAACGAGGCCATCGTTGAACCCGCTCTCCACGTTCAGCGATTCCCGGACCCGGGCCGGTATCCGCTTGTCCCGCAGGACGGGCCCGGCCGGCGCAAGATCGATCGGGACGGTGATGGTCGCGAGAAGAGCGAGCACCCAATAGTTCTGGTCCGGAAAGAGGACCAGCCCCGCCAACCAGGCCAGTCCGAGCGACAGCGGCAGGGCGATGGCAAGCAATCGAATGATCACGCCCCGCTGACGGCGGAACGCCTTGGCCGGTACCTCGGTGGCGTCCAGGAAGAGCAGGATCGCCAGGATGACCTCGACACCGCTCTCCGCTGCGGAGGTCTCGAGATTGATCACGAACAACGGGTCGGAGCCGGCGGTCAGCGCCATGCCCAGCAGCACCATGGCCAGCGGCGCCGTGACGCTCCACCTGGTCAGCCGTCCTGCGATCAGCGCCCAGCCGAAGAAAATGATCATGACAGCAACCAGACCCGCCATCGATCACCTCATCCGGCCGCCCGACGGCCCGCCCCATGAGCCGATATGCAGAGACGGTAACCGATGCCGCGCCGGTGCGACGGGCCGAGTCCACCGGTCGTTGGGGCGCGTCCCGCCCGTCGGATCCGGAGCCGCCGTGGATCGACCGCGCCGCCACGTTCGGCGATCATGGCGGCGCGGTCGGCTGGTGCCGGTGGCGGTCAGCCGCCGTGGATCACGTCGACGAGTTGTTCGGACTCCTCGTCGGTGAACAGCCGGGACCTGATCAGGAACCGCTGTCCGGTCGGCGATTCCACGCTGAAGCCACTCCCCCGCCCTGGCACCACGTCCACGGTCAGATGGGTGTGGCTCCAGTAGGCGAACTGGGATTCAGACATCCAAAACGGAATCGGTTGCGGCAGACCGGCATCCAGCTCACCGAGCCGGACATCGACTGCGCCGATGCGGAACTCGCCCTGCGGGTAGCACATCGGTGACGAGCCGTCGCAGCAGCCACCGGACTGGTGGAACATCAGCGGCCCGTGGATCTCGGTGAGCTCGGTCAGCAGGGCGACAGCTTTTTCCGACAGTTCCACCCGCGGCAACCGCCCGGTCGATTCCTCGACCGGTGCGGGTGCCGCGGAGTTGCTGGTGACGGGCATCAGAAGAAGCCGAGCGCGTTCTGCGAGTACGAGACCAGGAGGTTCTTCGTCTGCTGGTAGTGATCCAGCATCATCTTGTGGTTCTCCCGGCCGATGCCGGACTGCTTGTACCCGCCGAAGGCCGCGTGCGCGGGGTAGGCGTGGTAATTGTTGGTCCACACCCGTCCGGCCTGGATGCCGCGGCCCATGTTGTAGGCAGTGGCATTGTCCCGGGACCAGACGCCGGCACCCAGACCGTAAAGGGTGTCGTTGGCGATCTTCAGTGCGTCGGCCTCGTCGTCGAACGATGTCACCGACAACACCGGTCCGAAGATCTCCTCCTGGAAGATGCGCATCGAATTGTCGCCCTGGAACACCGTCGGCTGCACGTAGTAGCCGCCGGCCAGATCGCCGTCGAGCTCCGCCCTCGCGCCACCGGTGAGCACCTTGGCGCCCTCGGCCTTGCCGATGTCGATGTAGGACAGGATCTTTTCCAGCTGGTCGTTCGAGGCCTGCGCCCCGAGCATCGTGCTGGTGTCCAGCGGGTTGCCTTGGATGATCTTGCCGGTACGGGCGATCGCGTCCTCCATGAAGTTGGAGTACATCGAACTCTGGACCAGCGCACGCGACGGGCAGGTGCAGACCTCGCCTTGATTCAGGGCGAACATGTTGAAGCCCTCGAGCGCCTTGTCGTAGAAGGCGTCCTTCTCCCGGGCCACGTCGGCGAAGAAGACGTTGGCCGACTTCCCGCCGAGCTCCAGGGTGACCGGGATCAGGTTCTCGGAGGCGTACTGCATGATCAGCCGGCCGGTGGTGGTCTCGCCGGTGAAGGCGATCTTGCGGATCCGGTTGGACGAGGCAAGCGGCTTGCCGCACTCCACACCGAAGCCGTTGACGATGTTCAGCACGCCGGGCGGCAGCAGGTCACCGATGATGTCGATGAGCAGCATGATCGACGCCGGGGTTTGTTCGGCCGGCTTGAGCACGATGGCGTTGCCCGCGGCCAGCGCCGGCGCCAGCTTCCACACCGCCATCAGGATCGGGAAGTTCCAGGGGATGATCTGGCCGACGACGCCCAGCGGCTCGTGGAAGTGATAGGCGACCGTGTCTTCGTCGATCTGCGACAGCGACCCTTCCTGGGCCCGGATCGCACCCGCGAAATAGCGGAAATGGTCGATGGCCAGCGGAATGTCGGCGTTCAGCGTCTCCCGGACGGGCTTGCCGTTGTCCCAGCTCTCGGCGACGGCGATCTTCTCGAGGTTCTGCTCGATCCGGTCGGCGATCTTGTTGAGAATCACGGAGCGCTCCGCGGGCGAGGTCCTGCCCCAACCGGGTGCGGCTTCGTGGGCGGCGTCGAGCGCGAGATTGACATCCTCGGCGGTTGATCGGGCGACTTCGGTGAAGACCTGGCCGTTGACCGGCGACACGTTCTCGAAGTACTGGCCCTTGACCGGCGCGACACGCTCGCCGCCGATCCAGTTGTCGTAGCGGGCTTCGTAGCTGACCACACTGCCTGGCTGTCCTGGTGGAATGTAAACCGTCACAGTCGACCTCCTCGTCGATGTGTGCGGCCCCAACGAGCCGCACTGACGTCAAGGTAGGAAAGCGACAGTTGCGGCAACGTTGCGCGGCGGTGACCGCGATCACGTCGAAACGAAGACTTCTCCGGCATCGGCGGCCGCGTGCAGGTCGCGTACCCGCCATACGACGGCGAGCGCCGGATCGGGCGCCGGATCGACCCGTTCGACCACGAAGCCCTCGCGATCGTAGAAGGCGCCCGCTCGCTCGTTGGCCGCGAAATGTTCGAGGAACAGCCGCTCGGCGTCCTCGGGAAGCTGCGCGATGAGGGCTTGAAGGAGGCGCGGCCCGACCCGCTGACCGCGGTGGGCCGGATCGACGTAGAGCTTGTAGACCACGTGGTCGGCGCCGCTTCGTCCGCGCTGCCCGACGCCGACGATGCAGCCACCGGCCTCCGCGACGACGACGAGACCCGCCGACACTGCCCCCTCGATCTGCGACTCGTTCCACCAGTGCCGGACCTGTGCGTCCGCCGCTGCCGCACCGATCAGCGGCGTGTAGTGCGGGCGGATGTGCGCCTCGCCGAAACCGCAGACGGCCGCGACGTCACGCCGGTCCGCGTCCCGCACCACCACATCGGCCACGTTCGCCATGGTGCGCCAGGTGAGAGGATCCGCAACCTGGTCAGGCGTTCGGCACCGCCAGCACCTTCCGGAGCACATCGGCGAACTCCAGCGGCTCGCCGATGAACCCCCCGTGATCGCCGGGGAAGGTGACGGGCGGTGCGCCCAGGAGTTCCGCGAGGGCCGTCGACGTCCGGAACGTGGAAAGACCTCCCGACTCGGCGCCGATGCCGACCACGACGTCGGTGTCTGCCGCGATCAGGGCATCGATGTCAGGGAGGTACCGGGTGGTGCCGCGGAGCTCGTGAGCGAAGAACCGGGCGCCGTCGGCCAGATCCTGCTCCGATTGCTCACCGGGCGGCCCGACCGGCGCCCCTTCGTCATCGGTGTCGAATCCGGCCGCCGCCATGAATTTCGCCCAGGCCGCACCCAGTCCGTCGCGGTGGAAAGCCTCAACAATCTCATCGACGCCCACCCGCTGGGCGTCCGCGTCGGGAAGCAATTCGAGCAGTGGCGGTTCGTGCGCCACCAGCGTCCGGACCCGACCGGGGTGCAGGGCGACCAACGCCAGCCCGGTGACCGCGCCGCCGCTGCTCCCGAAGACGTCTGCCGTCCTCACTTCGAGCGAATCCAGCAGCAGCGCAACATCATTGGCTCGGATCTCCGGCGTGGAGTCCTGCTCGGGATCGTCGAGGACACTGCCCGCTATTCCGCGGGGATCGTGGGTGATCACCGTGTACTCCGCCGACAGGATATCGGCCAGCGGGGCGAAGAACGCCGCGCTCATCGGTGCTCCGACGATCAGCAGGACCGGTCCGGAGCCCCGGACCTCGTACCGCAGTCGGCCACCGGGAATGTCGAGCGTGTGGACAGTTGCCGCCATGGATGTGCTCCTCGCCGAAGTCGGTGCGGGGTTTGTCCGCGTGTGGTCGACTCCAGCCCGAGGCGCAACTCATCGCTGCCGACGCGATCGGCACGCACAGAGAACCGCCATGACGACGTGCGGGACGGGAACGATCAGTCGTTGTCCACCCAGTCACCGGCACCGGTGATCTTGGCGATCCGGTAATGGGCAATCTGCCCCGGTGGAGGATCGGGCATCGGCGGGAACTTCGTACCGGGACCGATATAGGTCTGTGCCAGCCGGTGCAGCAGTTCCGGGGCACCTCCATCGGTCAATCGCACCTTCGCGTGCACCACCAGGTACTCCCGAAGGCCGTCGTCGTTGGTGACCGAAGATTCCATCGAGAGCGACACCCGTGGGTCCCTGGCCATGTTGCGCATCTTGAGTTGATCGGTCGCGACATGACCGCTCACCAACTCATCGCCGTCCAGACCGACCCAGATGATCGAGACCTGTGGCGATCCGTCGCTGTTCAGGGTGACCAGGTGCGCGAGCGGTCCCGACTCGATCAACGATCGTGCGGCGGAGTTCAACCGGACCATGTCAGGACTGTGCCACACCGGACACCGGCCGACCATAGCGATCGAGATGACGCAACGAGTCGCGACCAGGGTGTGTCGGTCCGGCTCGGTACCGTTCGGCAATCGTCTGGGCAGCATCGTTCGGGGGAGGCACGTGGACAACGATTCGAGTGGGTTGACCGCCGCACAGCGCCCGCCGTTGACTGCCGAGCTGACCGGTGCCGAGTTGCGTCGATGGTACTTCCTGCGTGACGAACTCGCCGCGTTCGCCCGCCGGCTCGGGGTCAGCGCGGCGGGCGGAAAGCAAGACCTCACCGACCGTCTCGCCGCTGCATTGGACGGGACCCCGGTCCCGTCACCGACCAAACGGGCGATCGGAGGTGCCGATCAGCTGGAGGGAGAGCTCACGCCGGACACCGTGATCCCGGAAGGTCAGCGCTGCAGCCAGCACCTCCGGGCGTTCTTCGCGGCCGCGATCGGGAAGCAATTCCGCTTCGACGCCGCGATGCGCTCCTTCATCTCCGGTCACCACCCCGGCGCCACCCTCGCCGATGCGCTCGACCACTGGCATCGCAGTCGAACCAGGTCCCCCGGACCGATCGACCCGCAGTTCGAGCTCAACCGTTTCACCCGGCAGTGGTACCTGGACCACCCACGGGGTTCACGGGAGGATCTCCGCGCCGCCTGGGTCGCCTACCGTTCGGCTCCGGCCGACCAGCGCGGACGCGCCTGACCACGCACGTCGAACCCGGACGTCCCGGCTGACCGGCGCGGGATGTGTGGCACACATCCCGCTTCATCCCCTTGCGTCGATACCCCAGAGGGGTATGGTGAGCTCGTACCTGTTACCCCTACAGGGTATGCCACGAGGAGGATCGGGATGACGACCACGACCGAATACCAGGTCAGCGGGATGAGCTGCGCGCACTGCGAGACAGCCGTCACCGAGGAGGTCAGGGCCGTCCCGGGCGTGCAGGGCATCGAGGTGTCTGCGGAGACCGGACGGTTGCTGGTGGTCGGCTCCACCGAGCTCGACGATGCGCTGGTGATCGCCGCGGTCGACGAGGCCGGGTACCGAGCGGTGCGATCCTCCTGATGAAGGCGCCGCTGAAGATCGGGATCTACGCGGCCGTACTGGCGGCGATCTTCGGTGTCAGCTACGTCGCCGCGGGGGCGTTGATCCCGGACGCGGTCGCCGCCGACTGGTCCGCGCGCGCGTCGGAATCCGCCACCGAACACGGCGAGGAGCACGGCGACGACACCGTCGATGAAGTCGGAGCGCCCCCTGTGCCCGGTTTGTCCAGCGAGCAGCACGGTTACCAGCTCCGAGAACTCGTGGCCCCGGCCGGGATGGGTGAGCCGGGCGTGCTGTCGTTCCGGCTCACCGGCCCCGACGGATCCGGCGTCACCGACTACGAGGTCGCGCACGAGAAGGAACTGCATCTGATCGTGGTGCGCACGGACGGCGCCCAGTTCCGTCATGTGCATCCGACCGATGACGGTGACGGTCGATGGTCGATCCCCTGGCAGTGGGACACCGGCGGCTCCTACCGGGTGTTCGCCGATTTCGTCCCGACCGGGCTCGACGCCGGCATCACCCTGACGACCGCCGTCACGGTGTCCGGCGATGTGTCACCCCGACCAGCCGTCTCCGACAGCATTGACGAGGTCGGGGATTTCACCGTGCGGCTCACCGGCACACTGGTCTCGGGCGAGCAATCCGCACTGACCTTCGATGTCGCCCGTGACGGCAGACCGGTCACCACCCTCGAACCGTATCTGGGGGCCTTCGGTCACCTGGTCGCCCTGCGCGAGGGAGACCTCGCCTATCTGCACGTCCATCCGGTCGGCGAGCCAGGAGACGGAGTGACCGCCGCCGGTCCACAGGTGCGCTTCCTCGCGCAGACACCGACCGAAGGCAGCTACCTGCTGTATCTGGATTTCCAGGTCGACGGGCAGGTGCACACCGCCGAATTCGAGGTCAGCGCCAGCACTCCCGTGGATCCCGGACCGCCTGATGACGGGCACCCGGATTCAGGGCACTGACCGACCACGGCACCAACGTTTCACCCATCGTTCTCGGAGGACAACATGACGACATCTGCAGCATCACCGCAGATGCTGACCGAGTCGGTCGAACTCGACATCGGTGGCATGACCTGTGCCGCCTGCGCGATGCGGATCGAGAAGAAGCTGAACAAGCTCGACGGGGTATCGGCAACCGTCAACTACGCCACCGAAAAAGCCAGGGTCAGCACTCCTCTCGGGTTCGACCCGCAGACGCTCATCGCCGAGGTTGCGCGTACCGGTTACACCGCAACACTTCCGGTCGAGATTGTGGAGGAGCCGGATCGGGAGACCGATGATCCCGAGTTGCGCAGCCTGCGCACCAGGCTGGTCGGCAGCATCGTCCTGTCGGTGCCCGTCATCGCGATGGCGATGATCCCCGCCCTGCAGTTCACCTATTGGCAGTGGGCCTCGCTCGTCCTTGCTGCACCGGTGGTGGTGTGGGCTGCCTGGCCGTTCCACCGGGCGGCGCTGGTCAACCTTCGCCATGGTGCCGCCACGATGGACACTCTGGTGTCGGTGGGCACCCTGGCTGCCTTCGGCTGGTCGCTCTACGCGTTGTTCCTCGGTACCGCCGGGCTGCCCGGCATGACTCACCCGTTCGAGTTCTCGATCGCACCTGGCGACGGCGCCGACAACATCTACCTGGAGGTCGCCGCCGGCGTCACCACCTTTGTGCTGGCCGGACGCTACTTCGAGAAACGTTCGAAAAGGCAAGCCGGCGCGGCATTACGGGCGATGCTCGAACTCGGGGCGAAGGATGTCGTCGTGGTTCGTGATGATGTCGAAACCCGGATTCCGGTGGCGGAACTGGTGATCGGTGATGTCTTCGTCGTCCGCCCCGGTGAAAAGATCGCTACCGACGGTGTGATCGTCGACGGCACATCCGCGGTGGACGCGTCGATGCTCACCGGTGAATCGGTGCCCGTCGAGGTCGGAGCCGGCGACACGGTTGTCGGCGCGACCCTCAACGCGGGTGGACGATTGCTGGTCCGCGCCAACAGGGTGGGTTCGGACACCCAGCTGTCCCGCATGGCCCGACTGGTCGAAGATGCCCAATCCGGCAAGGCTGATGTCCAGCGACTGGCCGACAAGGTCGCCGGGGTGTTCGTGCCGATCGTGATCGGCATCGCGGTGGCAACCCTGGCCGGCTGGCTCGGGGCCGGCTTCCCGGTCACGGCAGCGTTCACCGCGGCGGTTGCCGTGCTGATCATCGCGTGCCCGTGTGCCCTGGGACTCGCGACGCCGACCGCGCTGTTGGTCGGCACCGGACGCGGCGCGCAACTCGGGATCCTGATCAGGGGGCCGGAGGTACTGGAGTCCACCCGGGCGGTCGACACCATCGTGCTGGACAAGACCGGGACCGTGACCACCGGCCGGATGACGCTGCTCGATGTCCACCCCGCCGTCGGCACCGATCGCACCGAGGTGTTGCGGATGGCCGGTGCCGTCGAACACGCCTCTGAGCATCCGATCGCGCAGGCGATCGCCAGGAGCGCGACGGATGAGGTCGGATCGCTGCCCGTGGTGGCGTCCTTCCGCAGTCTCGAGGGCGTCGGCGCGGAGGGGATGGTGCAGGGTCACCAGGTACTGGTGGGCCGCAAGTCTTTACTTGCCGACCATGCTGTCGACATCGACCCCGAGCTGACCGCCGCCCAAGCGGACATCGAGAGCGCCGGTCGGACAGCGGTTCTCGTCGCCTGGGACGGTGCGGCCCGCGGGGTGCTCGGAATCGCCGATGCGGTCAAAACCAGCAGCGCCGCAGCCATCGAGCAGTTCCGCGAACTCGGCCTGACGCCGGTCCTGCTGACCGGCGACAACCGGACCGTCGCCGACCGGGTTGCGCACGAGGTCGGCATCGACCGGGTGCATGCGGAGGTCTCACCGCAGCGCAAGGTCGAGGTCATCGCCCAGCTGCAGGCCGAGGGCAGGGTCGTCGCCATGGTCGGCGACGGCGTCAACGACGCTGCCGCCCTGGCCACCGCCGATCTCGGGCTCGCCATGGGCACCGGAACCGACGTCGCCATCGAGGCAGCCGACATCACCCTGGTCCGCGGGGACCTCCGATCCGCGGCCGATGCGATCCGGCTGGCAAGAAGGACTCTCGGCACCATCAGGACGAACCTGTTCTGGGCCTTCGCCTACAACGTGGCCGCCATCCCGCTCGCCGCGCTGGGGCTGCTGAATCCCATGCTGGCCGGTGGTGCGATGGTGTTGTCCAGTGTCTTCGTTGTCAGCAACAGTCTGCGCCTGCGGACTTTCGGCTCCACCGCGCAGGGACCCGCCGTCATCGTCCGACCCGCTGACGTTCCGACCGCGATCCGGGCGTCCCGGAAGGCAGGTAACGATGACGACTGATCACCACGCTCACCAGGCTCCCGCCGAGCAGCACGATTCATCCGGCAGTCACGGCTCGCACGCCGACCATGTCGGGCAGTTCCGCCGGTTGTTCTGGATCATGACGGTGCTGGCCGTTCCGGTGGTCGGATTCTCACCGATGTTCGCGTCGATCGTCGGCTACGACCTGCCGCACGCGGGATGGATCGAGTGGGTCTCCCCGGTCCTCGGCACTGTGATGTACGCGGTCGGCGGCAAGCCGTTCCTCACCGGCGCGGTGAGCGAGATCCGCTCCCGCAGGCCGGGAATGATGCTGCTGATCGCGCTGGCCATCACCGTTGCCTTCGTGGCGTCGTGGGGTGCCAGCCTCGGACTACTCGATCACGACCTCGACTTCTGGTGGGAACTCGCGCTGCTGATCGTCATCATGCTGCTCGGGCACTGGATCGAGATGCGTTCACTGGCGCAGACCACCTCCGCGCTGGATTCGCTCGCCGCGCTGCTCCCCGATGAGGCCGAGCGTGTCGAAGGTGACGGGGTGGTCCTCGTTCGGCCTGCCGAACTCGAGGTGGGCGATATCGTCGTCATCCGGCCCGGTGGTCGGGTGCCCGCCGACGGCCGAATCGTTTCCGGTGCGGCCGATCTGGACGAATCCATGATCACCGGCGAGTCCCGATCCGTTCGCCGAACCATCAGTGATCCGGTGGTGGCCGGCACCGTCGCAACGGATTCCGGGCTGCGGGTCAGCATCACGGCAGTGGGCGAGAACACCGCACTGGCCGGCATCCGCCGCCTCGTGGAAGACGCGCAGAACTCGACGTCCCGGGCGCAGCGGATCGCCGACCGGGCGGCAGGCTGGCTGTTCTGGTTCGCCCTCGGCGCCGGGCTGCTCACGGCGATCGTCTGGACCGCGCTCGGCAAGCCCGACGAAGCGGTTGTCCGGACGATCACCGTCCTGGTGATCGCCTGCCCGCATGCGCTGGGACTGGCGATCCCGCTGGTGGTCTCGATCGCGACCGAACGGGCTGCCCGCAGCGGTGTGCTGGTCAAGGATCGACTGGCGTTGGAGAGCATGCGGACCGTGACCACGGTGGTGTTCGACAAGACCGGCACCCTGACCAGAGGAGAGCCGGCGGTGACCGCGGTGCAGGTCAGCGGATCCTGGAAGTCCGATGACGTCTTGCGGTTGGCGGCGGCCGCAGAGAACGATTCGGAGCATCCGCTGGCGAAGGCGATCGTCGCGGCGGCGCAGCAGCGGGGTCTGCCGGTCCCAGCGGCCACCGACTTCCGGTCATCGCCGGCGGTCGGGGTCTCCGCGATGATCGAGGGCCAACTGGTGCAGGTCGGCGGCCCGGCCCTGCTGGAGGAGCAGGGCGCGATCGAGCTCGCCGTCGCCGGATCGTGGCGGCTGGACGGCGCGATCATCCTGCACGTGTTGATCGACCGTCAGGTGGTCGGAGCACTGAAGCTGGCCGACGAGATCAGGCCCGAATCCCGGCAGGCCGCGGCAGCGCTCCGTGCCCGCGGCATCGAGGTGGTCATGATCACCGGGGACGCCGAGGCGGTCGCCCGATCCGTCGCGCAGCAGGTGGGCATCGACCGTTACTTCGCCGGAGTCCGCCCCGAGAACAAGGCCGCGGAGGTCGAACGGCTGCAGCGGGAGGGGCGGACGGTCGCGATGGTCGGCGACGGGGTCAACGACGCCCCGGCGTTGGCGATGGCCGACGTCGGAATCGCGATCGGCGCCGGCACCGACGTAGCGATCGCCTCGGCGGGTGTCATCCTCGCGGGCGACGATCCCCGCTCCGTCCTGTCGATCATCGACCTGTCCCGTGCCGCCTACCGCAAGATGCGACAGAACCTCTGGTGGGCAGCCGGTTACAACCTCATCGCCGTCCCGCTGGCGGCCGGCGTGCTGGCCCCGATCGGGTTCGTACTGCCGATGTCGGTGGGCGCGATCCTGATGTCGGTCTCCACCATCGTCGTTGCCCTGAACGCCCAGCTGCTGCGCAGGCTGGACCTCAACCCGCAGGACTTGCAGCCTGCGGTCTCCGACGGACAATCCACCGTGCCCAGCCGCGAGCATTCCCACCAGAACTGACCTCGACAAGAGCAGGAGAACACCCATGGAACATCCGACGGCAGCCGAGCGATCACCGATCGACTCCCCGCCGATCGACCCGCTGCCAGTCGCGCCGGCACCAGGCGCTGCCGCCGACCACGCCGTCGGTCACGGCTACATCACCGACAAGGAGAAATACCTGGCCAGACTCAAGCGCATCGAGGGTCAGGCCCGCGGGATCCATCGGATGGTCGACCAGGAGCAGTACTGCATCGACATCCTGACCCAGATCTCCGCGTTGACCTCCGCCCTGCGCAGCGTCGCGCTCGGCCTCGTCGACGATCACCTCAAGCATTGCGTCGTCGATGCGGTGAAGCTCGGCGACGACGCCGGCGAGGCCAAGATCAAAGAGGCAACTGACGCCATCGCCCGCCTGGTGCGGTCCTGAATCCGGGCTGTCCCCCGGAGAGTCAGGGCGCTGTGGAACGGCCGAATTCGGCCAGCAATCGTGTCTGGGGATCCGCGTTGTCCTTGATGACCGGCCTGTCCGCGACGGCGCCTGCCGCCCGGTACCCGGCGGCCATCCCGGTGAACCAGGATGCACAGACCTCGACCAGCTCGGGATCCATGGTGTCGTCCTGACCGGTTGCCCTGGCCAGATCCCAGCCGTGGACGAGTAGATCGGCGATCAGGCTGAGCAGGTACTCGCTGCCAGGAGCGTCACCGAACGACAGGTGAACGATCCGCTCCATCGCGCCCGGCTCCCGGACGGCGGCCGCTGCCGGCGGCGCGCCAGCATCCCACGCCTCGATGGGGTCATCCCCCAGCAGGTCACCGTCCAGCCTGGTCCCGACATCGGCAATGGTGGCCCCCTCGAAGAGCGGCACCACCCACAGGATCTCGCCCACCAGGTGATTCACCAGAGCCCTGACGTCCCAGTCGGCGCAGGGGGTGGCGGCGCCCCACTGGTCGCCGGAGATCTGGTGTACCCGCTCACCGAAAGAGTCCTGCGCCCGGACGTAGAGGTCGGGGATGTCCATGCTGGGGGCTCCTGCCGAAGGCGTTCACAACCTGGTTCGCTAGTATTGTCCTCTTTGCCCGTTTCAAAGTCCATCGGTCCAACGGTGGTGATGTCAGGCCCGCCGAGACGTGTCCCGCGCTCCGTCGTCCAGTTCGACATGCGGCCGGGTCTGCCAGAGGGCCCACTCGCCGCTGACGTCGCCGGCGGTCCGCAGCAGAGCGGGCAGGTACTCGGAGAGCAGCGTCTCGGTCGAGGTCTCCGCCGCGTGGACGGTGACGTTCATCGCGGCCCGCACCGTCCCTGAGCCGTCCCGCACCGGGGCCGCGACCGATCGCACCCCGGGCGCCAGCTCCTGGTCGGCCAACGCCCAGCCCCGAGCCCGCACCTCGATCAGCTCGTCGGCTAGCTGTTCGGCGCTGCGTCCGATATATGGCGGCAGCCCGGAACGACTGGGCTGCGCCAACTGTCGCTGCGCATCGGCGGTACTCAACGCGGCCAGCAACACCTTGCCCTGTGACGTCTGCGCGGCCGGGAACCTGGTGCCGATGTCGACCCGCAGGGCGATGATCTTCGGCACCGAAACCCTTGCCATGTAGACGATGTCGGATCCGTCGAGAACAGCCATCGATGACGATTCGCCGGTTCGGCGAACCAGTTCGGTCAGGTGCGGACGGGCGATCTCCCACAGGCCGAGCGCAGACACGTACGCCGTACCGAGACCGAGCACCTTGGGGGTCAGGGCGAATTGACCATCGACCGATCGCACGTACCCCAGTTCTTCCAGGGTGAGCAGCAGTCGTCGCGCCGTGGGCCTGGCCAGCGATGCCGCAGCTGCGATCTCACTGAGGGTCATGGTCCGATGGTGCGCGTCGAACGCGGTCAGGACGTCGAGTCCGCGAGCCAAGGCCTCGACGAAATCAGGGCCGGTCCCCCGTCCGGCCATGTCCTCGACCCCGCTCCCCAGTCATGGTGCCGTCACTGCCGAAACCTGCGCTCGGTGACCACCGAATCAAAGCTGCCGGCGCGTCAGCCGCTCGTTGTCGGTTCGCCGAAGACGGTACCCCGAGCGGTGCGGGTGGCCGCCGATTTGTAGTCCGTGTAGGTGTACGGGTTGTCGAGGACCTCGTCGGCCTCCGGCAGTTCGGGATTCATCCCGGCTTTCCAGGTCGGCTCACCCAGGGTCGACTGCAGGTGACCGACCGTCTCCTGGATCGCGGTGCGCGCACGGTTCAGGTCGGTGCCGACCAGCCGGTGCGCCTGCTTCACGATCCGGCCGTTGACCAGCACGGTGTGCACGTCGCCCCGTTGCGCCTGGAAGGCAATGTGGCCGTAGGGATTCAGCATCGGGAAGGAGACCGGCGAATCGTCGTTCTTGATCAGGACCAGGTCGGCCTTCTTCCCCGGCTCGAGGCTGCCGAGGTCGTCGCGACCGATGGCCCGCGCGCCACCCCTGGTGGCCCACTCGACGACCTGTTCTGCTCGCAGATGGGTGTTGGTCACCGTCGAACCCTTGGCGTGGGCCTCCAGATGCTCGCGGGAGCGGTCGGCGCCGAGCGTGGTCCGCATGGCGGAGAAGAGGTCACCGCTCCACCAGACGCTGGTGTCCATCGACAGGGAGACCGGGATGTTGTAGCGACGCACCTGCCAGGTGGGTGGATAGCCCTGGCCGGCGCTCTGCTCCGATTCCGTCGACACCGAGATCGAGCCACCGGTCGCGGCGATCCGCTGGTAGGAGTCCGTGCTCAGTGTTGCAGCGTGCACGTACACGGTTTCCGGTGTCATGAAACCGTTCTCGTACATCAACCGGATGCCGTCGTCGTTGGTGGCCCCCCACACCCCGGCATGCGTGCTCACCGGAAGTCCGAGTTCTCGCGCCACCTCGAACGCCGCCTTCTCCGGGAACGACGGGTCGCCGGTGACGTCGAATGCCAACTGCACGCCGAGCATGTCGTTGCGCGCGTCCTGCAGCCGGCGGAGGAACTGCTGCACCTCCGGAGCGGCGGTCCATTCCCACGGGCCCGCCTGGATGTTGCCGTAGGCCAAAACGAATCGGCCCGGCACCTCGGCCAGACCGGCTGCCGCAGCCTCCGCATGTTCGACCGTCTGCAATCCGTGCGACCAGTCGACGGTGGTGGTGACACCGGCTTCCAGCGACTCCAGGGCCGACAACATGTTGCCCGCGAACACATCCTGCGGCCGGAACTCCCGGCCGTGTTCGAGGTAATACCAGACGAAGTACTGGGTGAGGGTCCAGTCGGCGCCGTACCCGCGCATCGCGGTCTGCCACATGTGCCGGTGGGTGTCGATCATCCCCGGCATCACGATGCCGCCGGTGGCATCGATTTCCGTGGTTCCGTCGGGAACCTCCAGCGCGTGCCCGACCGCTGCGATGCGATCCCCGGTCACCAGCACGTCCGCCCCGGTCAGCACCCGGCGGGCATCGTCCATGGTGACGACGGTGCCGCCGCGGAAGACCGTCGAGCCACCACCGATCCGGCCATCTGCGCTGTCGTTCACGGGGTCGGTCACCGGCTCCTCCTCAACGAGCAGGCACGCAGCGGACAATTGTCCGCATCGCGGCATGTGTAGAAGAACATGCTGCTGCCGGCATCATCTGTCAAGACCGGTTACGAAGATTCGACGCAGCGAACGTTGACAGCTCTGCCGTTTGGCTCAACACTGCACCTGCGGACACCTGTCCGTTCGGCTAGCTCGGCAGGAGAATCCATGCAGAACGCGGCACCGCCGGCTCCTGACGAGCCGGTCGTGACCGGGCCGTTGCGCGGGCTCCTCGTCGCCGATTTCTCCAGAATTCTCGCCGGGCCCTATGCCACCATGCTGTTGGCGGACCTCGGCGCCGAGGTGATCAAGGTGGAAGGTCCCGCCGGCGACGACACCAGGACCTGGCAGCCGCCGGTTCGTGATGGTGTGTCGACGTACTACCTCGGTGTCAACCGCAACAAGCGCTCGATCGCTCTCGACCTTCGCGACGACGAGGATCTCGGCCTGGCAAAGGAACTCGCCGACCGCGCCGACATCCTGATCGAGAACTTCAAGCCGGGCGGCCTTGCCCGGTTCGGTCTGGACTACCAGAGCGTCGCGGCCGACAACCCGGCGGTGATCTACGCGTCGATCAGCGGCTTCGGCAGCGGACCCGGGCAGGCCGCGCTGCCCGGATACGACCTCATCGTCCAGGCCATCTCCGGCCTGATGAGTTTGACCGGCGACGCCGACGGGCCGCCTTACCGGGCCGGGATTTCTGTCTTCGACGTGATGGCCGGCCTGCACACCACCATTGGGATCCTCTCCGCGCTGCACCAGCGGGACTCCACCGGTCGCGGTCAACACGTCGAGGTCAATCTGTTGTCCTCCGCTCTATCAGCCATGGTCAACCAGTCGAGTGCCTATGTGGCAGGCGATGTCGTGCCATTTCGAATGGGTAACAGCCACCCGAGCCTGTTTCCCTACGAGCCGATGCCGTGCGCCGATGGCGACCTGATCATCACCGCAGGCAACGATGGCCAGTTCGGCAAACTGTGCACCGTACTGGGACTGACCGAGCTGATCGATGATCCACTGTTCGCGCACAACAAGGACCGCACCGCCAACCGGGATCTGCTCCGGCCGCTGTTGGCGCAGCGACTGCAGACCCGATCGAAGGCCGACTGGTTCACCGACATCATCGCGGCCGGGGTGCCCTGCGGCCCGATCAACACGATCGACCAGGGAGTGGCGTTTGCGCGGCAGATCGGCCTGGATCCGGTGGTCGAGGTCGGACCGTCGGGCTCGTCGATACCCTCGGTCCGCAACCCCATCACTTTTTCCGACAGCGCGCCGAGCTACCGGCTGCCCCCGCCCGCGCTGGACGAGCACGGTCAGCAGATCCGGGAGTGGCTCGGCCGTGCCGAGCCGGCCGAAGACAGGACAGTCGAATGACGGAGCCCACCCCCCGGTTCCCCACGTCGCTGGGTACCTCCGATGCCGATCAGATCCGGCTGCTCGGAATGGATCTCACCGCAGACCTGATGGGGAAGGTCGGGTTCGGCGAGCTCGCCTTCTGGTTGGTCGCCATGCGCCGCCCCACACCGGGTGAGAACCGCGTCTTCGAAGCCGTTCTCGTTGCTCTCGCCGATCACGGTTTCACCCCGACCGCGATCGCGGCCCGCTTGACCTACCTGTCGGCGCCGGACTCGCTCCAGGGCGCCCTGGCGGCGGGCCTGCTCGGCGGCGGGTCGCGCTTCCTCGGGGTGACCGAGGACTGTGCGGCATTCCTCCAGGCCGCCCTGACCGACACCGCGGGTGACCTGCCGACCGACGACGCGGGGTGGGATGCACTCGCACTGCAGACCGTCCTGCAGGCCCGAGCTGGGGGCAGATTCGTGCCGGGTCTCGGCCACCCGGTGCACAAGGTGCTGGACCCCCGCACCCCGGTGCTGATCGGGATCGCCGAGCAGGAGGGACTGCGGGGCCCGTACCTGAAATTGTTCGAGGCCATCGGCAGGGTTCACGAGCAGGTGCTCGGCCGCCGACTGCCGCTGAACGGCGCGGGTGTGTGCGGGGCTGCGCTGGCCGATCTCGGCCTGCCGGTCGAGATGCTTCGCGGTTTCGCACTTCTGGCCAGGGCAGCCGGCCTGCTGGGGCAGATTGCCGAGGAGCGACGGCGGCCGATCGGGATGGATGCTTATCTGAACATCGATCGCAATGCCGTCTACGTCGACCCGACGATGTCCGATCCCGGCACCGCGCCGGGTTCGGCATGAGGTCGCTGAGACCGGACAAGCTCTAGGAAGGAGCAGTTGTGGCCGTCGTGGCAGCGGTGATCGCGTCCACCCATCACCCGTTCTACTACCGGGCCAGCACTTCGACCGGCGCCGATCGGCCGCCCTTCGCCGACGAGTGGGTGGCGAAGATCGAACGATTCCGTGACACCCTCACCCGGGCCGCACCGGACGTGCTCGTCATGGTGGGCAGTGATCATTTCCATCAACTCTGGCTCGACAACATGCCGCAGTTCCTGGTCGGCAAGGCGCCGTACTTCGATGCGAACTTCTACAACGAGGAACGCGAGTTCGGATTGCCCAGGATGACATTGCGCGGCGAGGAGGACCTGGCCGCGCACATTCTGCGGCAGGGCCTGGACCGCGGGTTCGACCTGGCGTTCAGCAACGAACTCCGCATCGACCACAGCATCACCTGCCCGATCATCACGCTGCGACCTCAGGCGGATCTACCGATCGTGCCGGTGTACACGAACATCTTCGCGCCGCCGATGCCGCAGCCCGGCAGGTTCGTCGAACTCGGCCGAACCCTTCGAGCTCTGGTCGAGAGTTGGCCTGACGAAAGACGTGTTGCGATCATCGGTACCGGTCACCTCTCGCTCGAGCTGGGCGGGCCACGACAGTTCGGCGAGCACGGTCCCGACCCCGAGTTCGACCGGAGGGCGGTGGAGTGGATCGCCAGCGGCGACATCGACGGCTGCCTGGCCGAGGTGACGTTGGACAGTCTGCATCAACCGGGCAATGCCACCCATGGGTTCATGGATTTCATGTTGATGATGGGCGTCGCCGGCGACGGAGTGCGGGCCGACCACGTGGACACGCTGGATCTGTTCCACACGATGGAGGCCTACTTCACCTGGTATCCGAACGGAGTGCCGGAATGAGCAAGTACCTGCTGGACAAGTTCCTGTTCACCGTCGACCGGGATCCGGAGTTGGTGGAGCGTTACCGCACGGACCCCGTCGGGACCGTTGCGTGGTGGGAGCAGAACGTCGCCGGGCAGCTGCTCAACTGCACGACCGCGGAACGCACCACCTGGCTGTCGTTCACCGATGAAGAGCGCCGGGTCCTGCAGGAGCAGGACCACGTCGCACTCTTCGCGATGGGCGCCCATCCGTTCCTGACCCTGACGCTGTTCATCGCGATGTTCGAACGCGATCATGGTCCGCTGGAATACCAGCGCGCCTACGGAGCGGCCATGAAGCACATCGCCCTGCCCTACCCCGACATCGCCACCTGAGATGGACGCAGCCGTTCAGATCGGGTACGGCGCAGCACCGCGGTTCGGTCGTCATCCGGATCCGGAGCCGTTGCCCGGCAACAGCATCGTCCGGGTGAGCGCGGCGCCGATCGTGCCGCTCGATCTGCTGTGTGCCGGCGGGAGGTCGTACTTCGGTCCGCCCCCGCTGCCTTACGTCCCCGGGGTTCAGGGGGTCGGCGTCGTTGCGGGGTCGACTCACCCGCCGGGAACGCGGGTCTTCTTCACCACCGACGCCGGAATGAAGCCGGGCGACGGCAGCCTGGCCGAGCTGTGCTCCGTTCGGGACGAGGACCTCGTCGTGATCGACACGGATCTCGCCGACACGGCGGTGGCGGCGCTGGGGTTGTCGGCGGTGGCCGGCTGGATGGCGTTGAGCTGGCGGGCCAACCTGCAGAGCGGTGAAACGGTGCTGGTGCTCGGCGCGGGCGGGGCGGTGGGACAGGCCACGATCGGCGCTGCCCACGCTCTCGGTGCGGGCCGGGTGGTGGCGCTCTGCCGATCGGAGTCGTCCTGCCTCCGGGCGGAGGAGGCCGGCGCCGATCGGGTCGTCCGGATGCCGACGACGACGGACTTGACAGGACTGATCGACCACCTGCGGAAGGCCTGCGCCGACACCGCGGACGTCGTCATCGACCCGGTGTTCGGTGACGCCGCTGTCGCCGCCATGGCGGTGCTGGCCCCGGGTGGCCGGCTGGTCAATCTGGGTGGTGCGGCCGGCGACACGGCCACCTTCTCCTCGTCGACCCTGCGCAGCAAATCGGCGTCCGTCCTCGGCTACACCAACAACTCTCTACAACCGGAGCAGCGGGCGGCCGCGCTGAGAGCCGTTCTCGGTCACGCGCAATCGGGACGGATCATCGTGCAGCACACGGTTCTTCCGTTGGCCGACTGTCAGGCCGGCTGGCAGCTGACGGTCGACGGTGGCACCCGGGTCGTCCTCGCCCCCTGAGCCCCGCGCCGATCATCCCGCTCCGCGCGGACCAAGTCGTCGACTTCTGTCACACCAGCATCATTCTCGCCACGATGATCAGCGCGGCCAAAGATGATCGGCGCGCGTGTGATCCGCGCCGCGCTGCCGGGCAGGCACAGTGGAGGGATGCTCGATAGTCTGGCTCCCGCGCGTCGACGGCGTGCCCGACGGGTCTCGATACACACCGGTCTCGCCGCCCGCGGTCACCACATCGACCGACTGTCCTCCAGACCCCGCCACCACACTCGCATCTCGGTGCGATCACTCAACAGGTCTGACAGCGAACTGAGCTGATCGGTTGCCGGAAGCGCCAGACCGCAGGTGGATTCGACGAAACCGGAGACTGGCACAGCCGCGCTGGCCAGGGCGGCGGTACGCGGATCGGCTGCCGAACGGTCGTCGTTCGACGCCGTCCAGGCGGCGACCGCAGCGGGCAGTGCCAGCAGGACAGCCACCACAGCGATGACGATGGCCCAGCGCCGCACGGCGCCGTTTCCTCGTCCCATCCGACCAAGGGTGCGGAGCGCCCTGACTGCACAATGGCGCAATGACGCACGACGACGTTCGGCAGGTGGGCTATGACGACGCCGATGCACAGCTGCTGGTGGATCTGGTGCAGCAGGAGTACGTCCGGCGGTACGGCGGACCGGACGACTCACCGCTCGATCCGGCCGAATTTCGCCCGCCCGACGGCCAGTTCGTCGTGGGGTACGACAACGGCCGGCCGGTCGCCATGGGTGGCTGGCGGCTCAGCGAAGCTGCCCGCTCCGAACTCGGTTTCCGCGGCCGGGTGGTCGAACTGAGGCGGATGTACGTGGTGCCGGAAAGTCGGGGCCGAGGAATGGCGCGGAAGGTGCTGAACCATTTGGAGGCAACGGCAGCAGCTGCCGGCGCCGACTGGATGGTCCTGGAAACCGGGTCACCACAACCAGAAGCCGTTGCGCTCTATCGATCCTCCGGCTACCAGCCGATTGCGGCGTTCGGCCACTACGCGACGAGTGCCCGCTCGATCCACCTCGGCAAGCGGCTGACCCTCGCACCCTGATCTGTTCCGCGGTCCTGGCCGCGGTTGCCGTCTCTGTGACCGCGCTCACACGCGACGCGAGAACTGACCGAGGCCGGGGTGCCGTACCCAGGATCATGTTCCGACTATCCCTGGCCGCCGCGGCCGCAATGCTCATCTCCCTGGCGATCGCCGTCGACAACCTGGGCTTTGCGCTCGTCGCCGCGATCTTCCTTACCGGTTCGCTGTTCTCTGGGTGGGCGGCGGATTCGTCGCCCGTGGTGTGCCTCGGCCATGTCGCAGCATGCGACTGTGGCGCCAACCCGTAGTCGGCGTCGTCAGCACACGGCCGCGGACGGCGCGGAACCGGTCACCAATTCGAAGACGTAGCTGGCGTAGGCGTCAGGTTCGGCGACCAGGCTTCCGGCCGACAATCCGGCGAAGGCCTTGGCATCGCAATAGGTCTCGAATATCTGGTTGACCGAGGGCCCGTACCGATGTGCCCACTCGTGCACCAGGACGAACGCCCGATCCTCCGGCCCCAGTGACCACCAGGCCGGGCAGAGATGGATGTTCAGCACCGTCACCGCCATCGAGCCCTTGGAGCAGGCTCCGTTCGCGAAGGACTGGGTTGGTTCGCACTCGTACGTCGTTTCCGAGTTCTTCGTGTGCATTGCGGTCAGCACCTGCCGCACCCGACCGAACCAGAGCTTCTTGTCCGTGTTGCTGACCGGCGGCACGGCCACCTTGAAGTACTTCCGGGCCAACCGCACAACGTTCGGATCGGTGGAATCGGCGCTCTCCATTGCCGCGATGGACATCATCGACCGGGCCCGGCCGTGTGCGGCGTGCACTTCGGTCGCGGGGTGTTTGTCACCGGCGGCGGATCCGCAGTCCTCCACCTCGTGACGCTGCAGGTCCCCGTTCGCGACACGCTGCACCGCCGGGTCCTCCGGCTGTTTGCCGTCGGCATGATCTTGACCGGAATCGCTGTGCTCGGCCTCGTACTCGGCGCGTTCGTCGTTCGTACAATTGCACGGGACCGGGCCGCATCGCTGGACAACCGGGATCAGTCCGGGTCGCGCCACTGAAGCGGACAGGCTCCTGGCCACTGCGGCGTTGCCTGCCGACCGCTGAAGTTGCAGCAACATCGATGTCGAGTTGCGAGCGTCGATGGACGTCGGTCGTCTGCGCACCGCGGACGTCGCTGCGGCGGACCGGTCACTTTCGAGTAGTGCTCGCGCGGTCATCTCATCTCCTCGGCGTGTGTCCATGATGGCGCCGCACCGTCGCCGGCAATAGGTCCGTCCGCGGACTGTGCCCGTTCGGGCAGCCGGGCTCTGACGGCGACATCGGCACTCAGTCGAGGATCCACTCCGGATCGCCGGCGCCGACCGGTTCGTAGGTGCAGTTCACGCCGGTGGTGATCCCCTCGGTCAGCTGCAGGGCGATCGACCGGTCCACCGTCGCGATCCGATCGATGGCATGCGAAATCGCCTTCTGCACCGCGATTCGCGCACGCTCCTGACTGGAACCAGCTGTTCGGCGACGACCGTTCAGACCGGTCGCGCGGGAGATCTCGCCCAGCAGCGCATCTCGTTCGACGACGACGCCGTCGAGGCGACCGATGTCGGACCACTGCTCCGCCTCGGCGATCTCCTGATCCAGATCTGCCAATCGCCGGCGGTAGGCGGCCAGTGCCTGGAGGTCGATCACCTCGCCGACCCCGGATTCGACCACGGTGCCGGTGCCGCCGCCGACGAGATTGAGAACGTTGATCGATTGACCGGGTCGACCGAGCAATTCCCTGATGTAGCCGAAGCCCCGGAGTGCCCGCAGCGGGGCAGCAGCCCCCTCCGGACCCACCAGCCACAGGCCGTCCGTCATCGGGTGCAGGTGGCACTGCACGGAACCACCCGGTACTGCCGCGTCCGGCACCGGGTAGGCAGCCAGTCGCCGCCGCCACCATTGCGCACCGAGCCGCTCGTAGGTCTTCATCGCCCTTGACCGGAGCCGGCGTCCGGCGTCCGGATCACCCAGGAAGATCGCTGCACGGCAGAGGGTGTCATCGGTGACGCCGTGGAACATCACCGCACCGGCATTGATCACCGATCGACCGTCATAGGGTGCGAGGAGTCGGCTTGCCGTCTCGATGATCTCGCCGTCGGCAACGGCGAGCCCCGCTTCCAGCACGCACTGCAGGATCAGCAGCCAGTTCACGTCACGAGGCAGGTCGACGAGCACCTGGCCGTGGAAGCTTTCGATGAGCAGCCGGGCCCGGTCGAGATCACCCGCGCAGACCCAGAGGAAGGCGGCCTCCGCACCGATCGCCGTGATCCCTTCGGCGCGCGCGAAGGCTTCACACTCGGCCGCGCCGGCGGCGCAGGTGGCAGTGTCGCCGGATTGAGCCGCGGAATAGCTGGCCATGGCCTTGAGCACCATCCAGGCATCCGCGAGCGACGCACCGTCGGCGGCAGCAGCAGCGATCTCGATCAGCCGCTCCGCGGTGTCGGTACGGCCGCGGAGCAGATCGAGCATCAGGCGGCGGGATGCCGCGAAGAACATCGCTCTCGACGACTCCTCACCGAGCAACTCGAGGGCGCGCATCTGCCGGTGCATCGCGGGAATGTCGAGGGTCTCGCAGGCCACTTGGAAACCCCAGAGATGCGCCTGGAGCCGGACATCCGGGTCGAGTACGTGGGCCGCGGTGTCATCCAGGCGCGAGGCCAGCAGCTTACGGTCCTCGAGTTCATCGGGTCCCCAATGCGCGGCAAGCGCGGCGTCAAGGCAGTCGGCGAGCAGATCGGGGGCATCCAGACGCTGTGCCGACCCGAGCGCCTCATCGGCGAACTGGACGGCACGCGAAATCTGGCCGGCATACGCCCAACAGCGGGCGAGCGCCGCTGCGAGACGCGCTCGCGTCGCGATGTCGGTGGTGCGGGCGAGCACATCGTAAAGTTGGGCCGGCAACTTTCCCGGTTCGGCACCGAAGAGATAGACCGACGCCGCACCGAGTACGGCTTTGGTCCAGCCGTCGAGGTTGCCCGCTCCGCGACAGACGGATACCGCCTGGTCGTAGAGCTCTGCGGCAAGCGCTCCTCGACCGACCGCGCGGGCAGCTTCGGCACGGTCGAGGAGCACGTCGGCGGCGACCTGATTCACCACACCTCATCCTAGGATTCCCGACAAACGCGACAGCGGGTCATGGCCTGATGAGTTGTCCGGAATCCGCGAATTCCTGCTGTTTGGCCTCGTCCCAGTCACCGGTGCAGTAGATCGACATCTCGACGATGGTGTCATCGACCACATCGGCCCTGATCATTTCGCGGCAATACCACCGTTGGCCATCGTCGCACCAGCGTTCCTCGAATTCGATCGTGAAGCCCCGTGGTGTCGTTTCGATGCGTTCGACCCGAACCTCACCGGGTGCGGGGTGGCCGTCCGCCCGGACGGCGATGATGTCGGCAGCGCAGTCGGTCTGGATGCGCCACTGGGGTAGCGAGAGGTCGGCGAAGACGTCGGACGCGAACAGCCCGTCCGGCGCCTTTCCGGTCTCCAGGTACTCGATCAGGCGCGCGACAGCCGCGTTCGGATCCGGTCGGCGGCCGACCGACGTCGACGCAGCGCTGGTCATGCCGACGCCGACTCTGTCAGGTTCCGACCGATGACGGCCATCGTCGGCTCGAGGTCGGCGGTGGGGCTGAACTCGACGATGCTGGTACCTGCGGTCAGCAGCGGTAGATGCCCTGGCGGCGCGTAGTAGGCGTCACCCGCAACGTAGGTCTCCTCGTGGTCGATCCAACGGAAGGTGATCTGACCCTCGGTCACCACACCCCAATGGTCGCAGGGGCAACGGTTCTCGGGTAGCCCGACGAAGTACGGCGCGGGATCGACATCCTGTCTGAACTTCTCGAAGCCGACGGTGTAACCGCCGAGCAGTGCGTAGCGACCCTCGATCTGCGGTTCGTCCATTGCGATTGGCGTTGTCGCGCGATTGGCGCTGGGCATGTCGGCCTCCGTGGGGTGAGGTGAAAAGTTGACACCCCTCAGGCGTGACATTCAGCGGAACGCCCGTGACGACGCCGCACTCGCACCAGTCACGCACGGATGTCACGATCCGCGAGCCCCGGACGCCGAGGTGTCGTCCCACCAACCGAGAGCGGTGAAGAAATCCTCGACCTCGACGAGATCGACGTCGGCGTCCTCGGCGGCTTCGACGGCCGGTCCGGCCAACCACCACGGCGCGCCGGGGAGCCCGGCGGAGAGGTAGGCACGACCACCGGGCAGGTACCTGCGTTCGGAGTTTCGTCGAGAGGCGAACACGGTCCCGTGGGCCGGTTCCCACACGGTGACGGACTCCGCGGACGACTCGACCACCACCGCATCGAACCAACGCCACAACACCACACCGGGACCGTCGCCGTCACCGGCACCGGCAACGGCCACCAGATGCCCCGGCCGCACGCGTTCGACGCGCGGCCGCGGAAACGGCGCCGCATACGGCACGACAAGACGCCGTCCGTCACCGAACACGGTGCAGACGTCCTCGGTGGTGTCCAGAACGATCGCCAATCTCAGCCGAGGGGTGTCGTTGCGGTCTGCGGGAAGATTCACCGGTCAGCCATCCTGCGGAAGTGGTGTGAGGTCCGAGATGTCCTTGTCCACCCGGATTCCCCGCCACCGTGGATGGCGCAGGGTTCCGTGGCGGGTGATCTCGCTGTAGACCACTTCGCCGACGACGTCCGGCCGCAGCCAACGGGCCGCTCGCACGTCTGCGCCCGGTGGCATCTGTTCCGTCACCGGAGATGACGGGGTCTCCAGGGGCGTCAGTTGCGCTGACAGGTCGACGAGCATCTTGTCGGTGAATCCGGTGCCGACCTTGCCCACATACCGCCATCCGGTGCCGCTCGGCACCGCCAGCAACAAGGACCCGATCATCCCGTCGCGTCTACCCTTGCCCGGCTCCCAGCCGATCACGACCACCTCGATGTCCTGCTCATTCTTGATCTTGATCCAGCTGCTCGAGCGTTTACCCGGTAGGTACGTGCTGTCGGACCTCTTGGCGATCAACCCTTCCCACCCGTCGGCCTTCGTCCTGGCGAGCACGTCCGCCGGCTCTCCGTGCAACTGGACCGGAACGGTGCAGTGCTCGCCGTTGACCTGCAGCGCGTCCAGGACCTCGCGTCGCGCGTCGTAGGGATCGTCCAACAGGACCTTCTCATCCAGCAACAGCACGTCGAAGATCAGATAGCTGATCGGCACATCCTGTCGAACCCGCTGCACGGCAGCACCTCTCAGGCCGAGTCGCTGCTGCAACAGACCGAAATCCGTGCGTCCACTGTCGCCGAAGGCGACGATCTCGCCATCCAGGACGGCCCGGCGACCGCCGACCAGTCGGGACAACTCGGCCAACTCGGGGAATGTCGCGGTGATGTCCCGGTCGGTGCGGCTGCGCACCACCAGGTCGTCGCCGTCGATGTCGGCGACAGCCCTGACCCCGTCCCACTTTCCTTCCAGCCGCCAGGTCACCCCGGCCGTCAGCGAGGACAGGCTGCCCAGGGTGGCAAGCATCGGCGACAACACGGCGGTCATGGGCACGACCCTGCCACATCGCCGGCTGCTCGGCGGGGGCCGCACCAGGACCCTGCACTCAGTACCAACCGGTGGCCGGACTACGTAGCAACTACGGATGCATCAAGACCCGAGCTGCGGGCAGGCTACCGCTGACGCAACTGATCTGGGGGAGGTCATCGTGGATCAGATCATGCACGCCGGGACACCCGCTGTGCGAGAAGCCTTTCCCTCTCACCGTTCCGAGCCTCCTGGGTTGCGTGATCTGCGACCCGCGCAGCTGGTGGCCATTTTGGAGTATGCCGATCGCGCGATAGGACTGACCAAGGCAGCCGCCGTGCCGTCGATGCTCGAACTGCTGGCCCAGTTGGTCGGGGCCGACACCTCTACGTTGACCCGCATCGACCTGCGAACGGGACATGAGGTCGCAGTGCTGTGGCCGGCGGCCAGAGCGGAATCGGCCGCATTGGTCGACTACCCCTCGGCCGGTCGTTCGCATCCGCTGCGTCCACTGCTGGTCCAGCAGGCGCGATCGGGGATCCAGCGTCCCACTCCGATCAGGATCTCCGACGTCCTCGCGCGCTCCGCGTGGCGTAGTTCGGAGTTGTTCGCCACCAGTCACCGGGGAGTGGACGACCAGATGTGCGTACTGACCGCGGCACATCAGCACACGATCGAACTGCTGGTGGTGAGCCGCTTTCGCGGCGCGTTCACCGACCGACAGGTGGCGCTGCTCGATGCGGCCGGTGTGCATCTGGCTGCCGCAGTGCGCAGGATGGACCAGCAACTTCTGCCGGCGATGCAGGTGGCGCCGACTCTGCGCAAGGTGATGGCATCGGTGGCGATCCCGCGACGGCCGGCCGGACCGAGCGTCGCGGCGCCGACAGCCCGCCAGGAACAGATCCTTTCCCTTGTCGCGGCGGGGCTCACCGATGCCCAGATCGGACGTCGGCTGGGCCTCACCGCGTCGACGGTGTCCAAGCACCTCACGCGCACCTACGCGCGGCTGGGCGTGCCGAATCGTGCGGCAGCCGTCGGCCTGATCGGCCAGGCACAGCAGGGACCCGACTCCCGGCCGGCGCGCACATCTGAGCAGATACTCCAAACGCGGCAGGTACTCAGAACTAGGTAACTCCGAATCTGTATGGCCAGCACCGACTCCTCTCCCCCGTTCGCCAGAGAACTGGTGAATGACCAACAACGGAGAGGACTCCAGCAATGTCAAGAAGTACCCGTATCGCGGCCAGGATCGCCGGGCTCGCGCTGGCGGCATCGGCCCCGCTGATCTTGGCGGCCGGATCCGCCCAGGCGAGCTCTGCTGCGGCGGCTGCCCCCGATCTCGATGTCACCAAGTGCGAGGTTGTCCGCGACTACGTCAACTACGGCGACGGGATCAACTGGTATCACTTCAACATCACCTACACCAACGAGGGCAACGCAGCGTCGGGCCCGTTCCGCGCGGCGACGCAGCCGGTGTGGTCCACCCACGGCGTGTTCGGGAACGGCGACGAGGTCCGCGAGGAGTTCGACAGCTTGTCGCTGGCACCCGGACAATCGGTGAACCGCCACTACTGGGTCACCGAGAAGGTGGTCGATCAGCGGACCTGGGGAATCTTCCTGGACATCAACAACCAAGTGCCCGATTCCCAGAAGAACGACAACTTCTGCTCCGCCTGGGTCAACAACACCTGATCAGGCCGTCGGCCGGGAGATCGCCACGTCGGGGGCGATTTCCCGGCCTTCGTGTTTCTCGGCCTGATGGGTGCGGCGGAAGACGGCGCGAGCCGATACGGCTTGACTTCTACACAGGTTTGCCTAAACACTTAAGCATGTGATTAAGTATCAGCCGGACCGATTGGACCGGATGTTCCACGCCCTCGCCGACGGCAGCCGGCGGACGATGGTGGAACGCCTGGTCCGCGGCCCGGCGTCGGTCAGCGAACTGGCTCGCCCACTTGCCATGTCGCTGCCGGCGGTTGTTCAACACCTGGCCGTCCTGGAGTCGGCCGGCGTCGTCACCTCGGAGAAGGTCGGAAGAGTGCGCACCTATCAGCTCGCCGTCGACGCACTCGAGCCGGCCGGATCCTGGATCGGCCGGCAGCGACTGCCCGCCGAGCGACGGCTCGACCGACTGTCCGCCTTCCTCGAAGAGGGCGACGACTCCCCCAGCTGATCACCCGATCCCGTTCAGCACAGGCCCCGAAGTCACACCCCGACAAGCGCAACACACCTCAACAAGGAGTCATGAGATGGACAGCACCATCGAACGCAGCCAGACGCACGCCACCTTCGTCATCGACCGCGACTATCCGGCCCCGATCGAGAGGGTGTGGAATGCGCTCAGCGACAACGACTCCCGGCAGCAGTGGTTCTCCGCGGGTGAAGTGTTCACGGTATCGGACCAGTCCCATGACTTCTCGGTCGGCGGGCACGGTGTCGAGGAGGGGCAGTGGCACGGCGGACCGCGCTCCCGATTCCATTCGACGTACACCGACATCGTCGAACTCGAGCGGATCGTCTTCACCTATGACATGTGGGTCGACGGCCGGCATATGTCCACCTCGCTGACCACCATCGCGCTGAATCCACAACCGGGCGGCACCCATCTCACTTACACCGAGCAGGGAGTGCATTTCGACGGGTTGGACGATCCGGCCGGTCGTGAGGAAGGCACCAGAGGTCTGCTGGATCAACTCGGGCACTTTCTGCGCTCGACGACACCCGAAGCCTGACAAACCGTCTCGGAATCGAGGAGATCATCGTGACACTGGTGACAGCACAGATGTCGGTATCGCTGGACGGGTTCTATGCCGGCCGCTGCGACCCCACGCTCGAGAACTGGATCGAGGGGACGGAAGCCGCCGGCTTCTTCCGGATCACCCGGTGGGTGATCGACGCCATGGCCTGGCGGGATCGCCAGGGCTTCCAGGGAGGCGAGGGTGGCCAGAATTCCGACGTCATCGCCGAGACGTTCGACGCTGCCGGCGCCTACGTGATGGGTCGCCGGATGGCGGACGGTGGTGAAGTGCCATGGGGCGACGATCCGCCGTTTCGCTCGCCGGTTTTCGTGGTCACCCACCGGCCGCGACCCAGGCTCGAACGCCGGGGCGGGACGAGCTTCACCTATGTCACCGACGGAGTCCACAGCGCCGTCGAACAGGCACGCTCGGCCGCCGGGACGAAGAACGTCGCCATTGCCGGCGGCGGAACGATGGTCCGCCAAGTGCTGAAGGCCGGCCTGCTGGACCAGCTGGAACTGCACATCGTCCCGGTCCTGCTGGGAACCGGGATGCGGCTCTTCGACGCCGATCTCGGCCTCGGCGACAAGGAAGCGATCGAGCTGACGCCCTCCCGGGTGATCAGCACCGCGGAGGTCACGCACGTGCGCTACGACATCGGCGGGCGCGCTCCGCTCGTCCTGGACAACCGCGGGCGGGACGATTCGACATCGCCAGAGTGAGAGATCTCCACCGAATCGGTCGCACGCTACGAGAGTGGCGTCACACCACCAGGCGTGGATCGTCCAGCAGCGGCTGGAAGGCCAGTTCGGCGGCGCCGGTGAGCGCTGACGCACCGAGCCCGGCAGCCCGCAGCTCGACCTGGGCGGCCTGGTCGAGAAAGGAGTGGCGGGTGATTCCCGCACGCAGCTTCGACTCTTCGGCGGCGAGCAGATCTGCGTACAGCCCGCCCAGCACGATCCGGTCCGGATTCAGCACATTGACCATCGAGGCCAGCCCGGCCGCCAGGCGTCGGGTGATGAGGTCGACCGCCGAGCCCGACGAGGGGTTGTCGCGACGGTGGGCGATCACCGATCGAGCGGCCAGGAGCGTCGGTTCGTTCGTCACGATCTCCGCCGCCGCCAGTAGCGCTGCGGGGTCGGCCTCGACCTCGAGGCACCCTCGATTGCCGCAACGGCAGAGTCGGTCACCAGGAGGGACCGGGGTGTGCCCGATCTCGAGGGCGTAGCCGGCGCTGCCGAGATGGAGCCGACCGTCGACGACCAGCCCGCCGCCCACCCCGACCTGGCCGGTCATCACATAGAGCATCTGCCCTGCCCCCTGCCCGGCACCGTGCCGGGATTCGGCGAGTGCGGCCAGGTTCGCGTCGTTGCCGATCGACATCCGGACGTCGCCGTGGCCGCTCGCCGTCAGCAGGTTGCCGAGCATCCGACGAACCGGCACCGCGTGTGGCCACGCGAGGTGGTGGGCGGCAAGCGCCGTGCCATCCGACCCGACCGCGGACGGCAGCGCCAGCCCGATGCCGAACGGCAGCCGCACAGCGGTCGTCAGCCGTTCCGACAGGACCTGCGCCAGCAGACCCAGGACGGATTCCGGAGTGGCCGGCGCCGGCAGGGCGAACTCGTCGATCCGGCCGAGCGTCCCGCCCAGTCGCGCCTCGGCAACCAGGACGGTCTCGGCCTGCACCTGGACGGCCAGCACAACCGGTGCATCGGGATGGATCTCGACGGCGTGCGAGGGCCGGCCCGTCGAACTACTGCCGCCATCGCTGCGCTGCACTGCAGCGCTGCGGATCAGCGAGAGCGTCTGCAATTCCCGCAGGACCAGCCCCGTGGCGGTACGGGTCAGACCCAACCGCTCGGTCAGGTCGGTGCGCAGATCGGCCCGATGGGTGTGCACGAGGGTCAACGCCCTGGACAGCGAGGTGTTCGTTCGTTCCGGCGCGGTCGTGGGGGCGGTGGTCACGGGGCTAGTATGCCTTTGTGAAGCGATTGGACAAAACCATCTCGGGCGGCGAGCCGTCGGTCATGGTGCGCGACCGGCTCACTCTGGTGCTGTACGCGGCGTTGGGCATGCTCGGCTTTCTGCTCAACGGCATCGGGGCGGTGCTCGCCCCCCTGCAGGAACAACTCGGGGTGAGCCGGGCGGAAGTGGCGTTCTACCCGAGCCTGTTCGCGGTGGCGCTGGTGATCACCGGACTTTTCGGTGGACCGTTCGTTCGTCGGGTGGGTCACCGGATCGGACTCGTGGCCGCCATCTCAGGGCAGATCGCCGGCGCGTTGTTGCTGGCATCCTCGGTACGGGTGCTCACCTTGATCGGTGCGGCCGTGCTCGGCCTCGGATCGGCGCTGATCATCGCGTTGGTGCCCGCTGCACTCGGCGCGCGGCACCCGAGGTTCACCACAGCAGCCCTGGGTGAGGCCAACGCGGTCAGCAGCTTCGCCAGCCTGCTGGCGCCGGCCGCAGTCGCCGGTGCGATCGCCCTCGGCGCCGGTTGGGCGGTCGGCTATCTACTGCCGGTGATCCCCGTGGCAGCCGCCCTTCTCATCGTCCTGCTGCTGCAACGCCGGGATTGGGAGCAGACCTCCGACGCCGCCGCTCGGGAGTCGGAGCCGAGGCCCGGTCCGGGCCTGGAACCCGGCCGCCTCCTCCCCCGCTGGGTCGCCCTGCTGCTGGCAGTCAGCGTGGAGTTCTGCCTGGTCTTCTGGGCCGCCGATGCGTTCGCCGAATGGCACGGAGTCGGCCCGGCCGCCGCTCCCGTGCTCGCCGCCATGTTCCTGCTGGGGATGGCCCTGGTACGCGCAGCATCCTCCCGTCTCACCGCCGGCCGGCACCCCCAGGTGGTGATGGTGGCGGCCTGCGGAGTCGCCATGGTCGGGTTCGTCGCGTTCTGGGCCTGGCCGAATACCATCGGGGCGGCCATCGGCCTGCTGACCGCCGGCGCCGGGGTGGCCCTGCTCTATCCGGCCGGACTCGCCCGATTGGTCGCCGCCTGGCCGCAGGATCGGGACCGGGCGGCATCCCGCGGCGCGCTCGCCTCGGGCGTGGCGATCGGCGGAGCCCCCTTCCTGCTGGCCGCGTTGTCCGATGCGTTCGGTCTGCGGGCGGCCTACCTGATCGTCCCGGCGCTGTTGGTGGTGCTGGCGATACAGACATTGGTGAGCCTGCGAGCCACGGTGCGACAGCCGGCCTGAGTTGACCATCGGTCCGGCCGATCCTGCCCCGCGGACAGCACAGGCGGCGCCGGTGGCCGACGTCACGAATTCGCACCGCCCGCGCGGCGCGACCCGTGTGGCCAACGGTTCCCTACGATGGGCGCAACACACTGGACCGGAGGGAGGAACGATGTCCGAACGGCTGCAACGGATCCACGCGGTACTGCGGGCGGGCAATGTGCCCTGTGCACTGGGTGCCCGGCCGGGTCTCGGTCCCGTCCTGCTCGCCGGCACCCCAGACAGCGACGGTTGGGACGTCATGCTGAGCGACACCGCGGTTGGCCTTCGGGTGCATCACGCGCGGGGTGTTCAGCTCATCCCCACCGGGTCGTCGGACAGCGTCATCGCCGACACCGTGAAGCTCCACGTGGTGAGCGCCTGGGCCGAGCAGGGTGATCCCGAGGCGCGCGCGGTCATTGCGAAGCTGACCGCGACCACATCAGCCCGCCACGGCGCCCGCACACAGGCAGGACGAACACCACCCCATCGGACACAAACGCATCGAGCGCGACCGCCAGTGCCGATAGAGATGTTCGACCTCTTCAACCCACTGTATTTCGCCGGCCAGCTGATCGATGTCGCCGAGCGGTTCGGAGTGCTGTTCTCCCCCGGGCGCCCCACGACACTCAGCTACACGTTGTGGAGTCCCTGGGGAACCGTCCAAACCCGCTATACCCGCCGTTGAGGCCCGCTCATCGATGAGGCAGGCGGCCGGTCAACCGCCGTGCCGCCTGGCGCTTTCCCGAACCACCAGAACCGGTTCCACCAAAGGCGCATCGCTCGGTGAATCGTTGAGGGCGGCGAGCAGCATCTCGATGCACTGCCCGCCGAGGGTGTCCAGGTCCTGCCGGATGGTGGTCAACCCGGGAATGAAGTGATCCGCACCGGGCATGTCATCGAAGCCGACGATCGACACCTGATCCGGGACACTGATCCCGGCATCGTGCATCGCCCGGACGAAGCCGAGGGCCATCAGGTCGTTAGCCACGAAAATGGCTGAGGGCAGACGCTTCCGGCCGACCCACTGGGTCCCGATCCGGTAACCACTGGCCGCCGTCCAGTCCCCGGCAGCATGCGGTCCGGGACGAAGCCTTGACGAAGCGAGCTCGGCGTGCCACCCCTTCAGCCGGGCCGTCGCGTCGAACCACGGGTCGGGCCCGGCAATGTGACCGATTCTGCTGTGACCCAGTTCGACGAGATGCCTGGTCGCCAGGCGGGCTCCCTGCTCCTGGTCGATGGCGGTGATCTGCACTCCGGGCGCCGGTTCCGCGCCCGCAGCCACCATGACAACCGGGATGTCGGTGACGAACGGCTCCGCCATGTGGGCGAGCGCGGCCTCCGGCGCGATCACCACGATTCCTTCGACTCCCTGGTCGTGGAAGTGCCCCAGCACGTCATTCACCGCGGCGGTCTCGATACTGGGCAGAGCAGCGACGCTGAGGTAGAAACCGGCGTCCCGCGCTGCACGCTCGACACCGATCAGAGTGCTGCTCGGGCCCCAGAACGGCGAGACGCTGGTGATCACCCCGATGGTGTTCGACCGCCGGGTGACCAGGGTCCGGGCCGCGACGTTGCGTCGGTAGCCCAGTTCCGCGATGGCCTGCTGGACCCGCTTTCGGGTGTCCTCCCGGACGCTGGGACTGGAGTTGATCACCCGGCTGACCGTCTGGTGACTGACCCCGGCCAGTTTCGCGACGTCGTAGAGGCCAGGTGGCCTTGCCCGCGGGGAGTTCGACACTCCCATCCCCTCTCTGCTCGGCATGGTCGTGGGCGTCGGTTCCACAGCCGCCTCAGCGGCGCCTTCGGGTGACGATGAATCGCTGCAACACGATGAAGAACAAGACTAGGACGCCGATCATCACCCGGGTCCACCCGGTGTTCAGGTCGCCGTCGAACTCCTTGTAGGCGTAGATCGTCGCGAGCACCAACACCCCGAGCATCGACCCGAGGACGTAACCGGAACCGCCGGAGAGCAGCGTCCCGCCGATCACCACGGCAGCGATCGCGTTGAGTTCGTAGCCGATGCCGGCCACCGGGTCCCCCGATGCGGTGTAGAAGGCGAAGAGCAGTCCCGCGATGCCGGCACAGAACGCGCTGATGACGTACACGCTGACCTTGGTGCGGTCGACCCGCAGACCCATCAGTCGTGAGGACGGCTCATTGCCGCCGACCGCATACACGGTCCTGCCGAACCGGCTGTAGTGCAACACGATGAACGCCACCAGCAGCAGGGCCATCGCGATCAGCACCGACGGCGTGGTGTACACATCGGTGATCCGCACCTTGCCGCGCAGATTGACGGTTTCCTGCTCCCAGAGGTTGATGTGCGCGAGATTCATGCTCTGGAAGAAGCTGTTGTCGATCGCGATCGACCGATCGGTGATCACCAGGCACAGGCCGCGGGCGAGAAACATCGCGGCAAGCGTCGCGATGAAGGGTTGGATCTCGAATCGGCTGATCATGATCCCGACCACCAGGCCCAGGGTGGAGGCCGCCAGCAAGACGATCGGAATCACCAGCACCGCAGACCATCCGGCCTGCAGCAGGCTGGCCGCGATCACCGAACCCAGCGCCATCACCGCACCGACCGACAGATCGATCCCACCACTGAGGATGACGAAGGTCATCCCGATGGCCAGCGGAATCAGGAAGACGTTCTTGCCCAGCAGGTCGAAGATCGCCTGCCCGGAGGTGAAATTCGGATACAACAGCCTGCCGACGATCAGCATGATCACCAAAAGCAGTGCGGTCACACCGATCTGGGTGTACTGCTCGAACCGACCGAAGCGTTGCCGGGACCGCGGGGCGCCGGTGACAGGTGCCAGGGATGTGCTCATGACGTTGCCTTCACGGTCTTGGTGTCGGACCCGTTGGTGGTCTCTGACCCGTTGGTGGTGTCGGTGGCCGGGTCCGTGGCAATGGGCGAAGGGATCTGCAGGTCTTTGCTCGCCGTCGGCGGGGGTGGCTCATGATGCGTTCTGGTCGGGGTGCGACCCCACCGCAGGACGTTCAGCAGCCAGGCCCTGACCCGCGACGACTGCAGCAGACAGACGATGATGACCACGCAGGCCTTGAAGACATCCGTGCTGCGGGCCGAGATGGCGATCACCACGAACGCATCCATGGTCTCGATGATGAAGGCGCCGATCAGCGTGCCGGCCAGCGAGAACCGACCGCCCGCAAGGGATGTGCCGCCGATCACGACCGCGAGGATGGCATCCAGTTCGATGAACAGGCCGATCGAGTTCGGGTCGGCGGAGGTCGAGTTGGACGTCAGCATCAGCCCGGCGATGCCGGCGCACAGCCCGCTGAACACGTAGGCCAGGAAGATGATCGGCCGAGCCCGGACACCGGCCAGCCGACTCGCCTCCGGGTTCACCCCGACGGACTCGATGAGCGTGCCCAGCGCTGTCTTCCGGGTCAGCACCGCGGTGAGCGCGAAGATGCCACCAGCCAACAGGATCGAGAACGGCACCGCCAGCAGGTAGCCGCCGCCGATGAGTTTGTAGGCCGGTGAGTTGTCCGGATAGAGGATTTTCTCGTCGGTGATCACCTGCGCGAGGCCGCGTCCCGCCACCATCAGCACGAGAGTGGCCACGATGGGCTGGATGCCCAGGACGGAGACCAGGAAACCGTTCCAGGCGCCGGCGATCAATGCCATCAGCAGCGCGACGCCGACCGCGGTCAGCACGACCGTCACCGAGGCCCCGTCGGCCGACGAGATGATGTACATCGACGCCCAGGAACCTGAGATCGCTGCAACCGCACCGACGGAGAGATCGATCCCGCGGGTGGCGATCACCAGCGTCATCCCCAGTGCGACGAGAACGATCGGGGCGGCCCGGCGCAGGATGTCCACCGGGGCGCCGTAGAGATTCCCATCCCGCAGCGTGATGTCGAAGAAGGAATGGTTCCAGAGCAGGTTGGCCAACAGCAGCGCGATGAGCACGACGGCCGGCCACAGGAGTCGGTGGCTGGTGAGCTTTTTCATGCCGGCTGAGCCTCCGCTGCGATGATGTCCATGATGTCCTCGACGGTGGTGGACTCGCTGTTCACGATCTCGTCGACCATGCGACGGTCCCGCAGGATGCCGATGCGGTGCGAGAGTCGAAGCACCTCTTCGAGTTCGGCGGAGATGAAGATGACCGCCATACCCTTCTCCGAGAGTCCGGCGACGAGCTTCTGGATCTGCGCCTTCGCCCCGACGTCGATGCCGCGGGTGGGTTCGTCGAGGATGAGCAGATTGGGCTCCAGCAGCAACCAGCGGGCCAACAGCACCTTCTGCTGATTTCCGCCGGAGAGGTTGCGGACCAGGGTGTCCGGACTGGTCGGCCGGATATCGAGCGCCTTGATGTACCGGTCGGCCAGCTCGTCCTGCTGGCGCCGTGGGATCTGCCGGGTCCAGCCGCGCTCCGCCTGCATGGCCAGCACGATGTTGGCGCGAACACTGAGATCACCGATCAGCCCCTCGGCCTTGCGGTTCTCCGAGGCGAAGGCGATCTTCAGGTTCAGCGCCTGCCGCGGGCTGCGCAGCTTCACGTCCTGCCCGGCGATCGTGGTGGCCCCGGTATCGCTGTGATCGGCGCCGTAGAGCAGCCGGACCAGCTCGGTCCGTCCGGACCCGAGCAGCCCGGCCAGGCCGACCACCTCACCGGGGTGCACCTCCAGATCGAAGGGCTCGATCGAACCCTTGCGGCCCAGGGCCTTTGCCGCGAGGAAGGCGCCTCCTTCGGTTCGTTCGACGGCCTCGCGCTTGGTGCCCTCCTCGAGGGCTTCCAAGGCAGCCAGGTCCTTGCCGATCATCTTGGAGACCAATTGCAGCCGCGGCAGTTCGGCGACCCGGTATTCGCCGACCAGCTCGCCGTTGCGCAGCACGGTGATGCGATCGGAGATCTGATAGACCTGCTCGAGGAAGTGCGACACGAACAGCACCGCGACGCCCTTGTCCCGGACCTGACGGATGACCGCCATCAGTTCGGCGACTTCCTTGACGTCCAGTGACGACGTCGGCTCGTCCAGCACCAGGACATCGGCATTGACGTCGATCGCCCGGCCGATGGCCACCAACTGCTGGACCGCGATCGAGTGCGCGCCGAGCAGCGATCCCGGATCGATGTCCAGGTTGAGACCTTTGAGCACGGTGGCGGTGTGCTTGCGCATCCGACGCCAGTCGATCAACCCCAGCCGGCGCGGCTCGCGCCCGAGCATGATGTTTTCGGCGACCGTCAGATTGGTGACCAGGTTGACCTCCTGGTAGACGGTCGCGATTCCGGCCTGCTGCGCCTGGGCGGGTCCGGAGAACAGGACGTCGTTGCCCTTGACCGAGATGGTGCCCGAGTCGATCGCGTACACGCCGGTCAACGCCTTGATCAAGGTCGACTTCCCCGCGCCGTTCTCCCCCATCAGCGCGTGCACCTCGCCCGGGAACAGCCGGAACGCAACGTTCTGCAGTGCCTTGACTCCGGGGAAAGAGATGCTGATGTCGCGCATCTCGACGACGGGACGGTCGGAATCGGCTCGGGACTCGGTCATCGCCGGGCTCCTTTCTCACTGCGGTTCCAGTATGGTTTCGCACCGCGGTCCGATGGACACGGTGTGCCCGTCAGGGCACGGATACGACTGACGCACGGATACGGCTGCGGCACGGATACGGCTGCGCCACGGATACGACAACGGGACGCCCGGATCCTTGATGCACAGATCCGGACGTCCCGATTATCGGCTAGTACAGGCGGGTGGGCAGTGCCTCGATGGCCTGCTGCTGATCGAAGGTCGTCTCGATCGTCACCACCCTCGCCGGGATCTCCTGACCGGCGAGCACGGCGCTGGAGGCCTGGAACAACTGCTCGCCGAGCAGCGGCGAGCATTCGACGATGAAGTTGATCTTGCCGGCGGCCAGCGCTTCCATACCGGCCTTGACCGCGTCGATGGTCACGATCTTGATGTCCTTACCGGGCACCTTGCCGGCGGCTTCGATGGCCTCGATGGCACCGAGGCCCATGTCATCGTTGTGGGCGTAGACCAGATCGATGTCGGGGTAGGTGGCCAGGAAGCCCTCCATCACCTTCTTGCCGCCGTCCCGGGTGAAGTCGCCGGTCTGCGAGGCCAGGGTGGTGAACTTCGCATCGGAGCCGAGGACGTTGGCCCATCCGGTGGCGCGATCATTGGCCGGCGCGGAACCGGTGGTCCCCTCCAGGACGACCATGTTCACCTTGTCCGCATCGGCGAACTCCTTCTGCGCCCAGGTTGCCGCCTTCTCACCCTCGGCGATGAAGTCGGAACCGATGAACGTCTTGTAGAGGCTCGGATCCGAATCGACCGAGCGGTCGGTCAGGACGACCGGGATGTCGGCGGCCTTCGCTTCCTGCAGGACCGCATCCCATCCGGTCTCGACGACCGGGGAGAACGCGATCAGGTCGACGCCCTGGGTGATGAAGGTCTTGATGGAGGAGATCTGCTTGGCCTGGTCACCCTCGGCCGAGGTGAACTGCAGGTCGACCTTGTACTGCTCCGCCGACGACTTGATGGAGTCGGTATTGGCACTGCGCCAACCACTCTCGGAGCCGACCTGGGCGAAACCGATCACCGCGCCATCGAGCATTGCGGGATCGACGGGGGGCAGTTCGCCGCCCGCCTCGGCGGAACCGGAGGCCGCCGACGACGCACTTGCGTTACTGGTAGCGGCCTTGCTCGACGAGGCTGCACTGGTGGCGGCCTCGCTGGTGCTGGACGACGCGGTCGTCGCATTGCTTCCGCATGCCGTCAGGGCGATCGCAGCGGCTGCTGCCGCCGCCAGGACAGCCAACTTTCTCGTGACCACGGATGTTCCTCCGACGCTGGATGACCCCTCACGGAAGTGTTGCGATCGTCGCGAGACGGCTGCGGCGCAGTGCCGCAGCAACGTCTCCCGCAATCGTCCGACGGAAGGCTCCCGCGCCGCAGGACCCATGGGGTCGAGCAGCGAAAGAGGCCTCCATTGGCCGACCTTCCGAACACAGACGCTTGGTGATGAGGACGGGTGGACGCACCCGCGGTCGTAGTGTTAACGCTCACACATCGCAATGTCAAGTAGCCGTCATCACATTTTCGCATCGACGGTTTCGGACCGGCCGGTTGTTCCACCTACTGGGCCAAAGCGGGCGGATCCCGTGCGGTCACGCCGGAAAGATTCCCGGACCGGCTCTTCCCTGCGGGCATTGTGAGCGCTAACATCGCATCCTCGGGAGACGTCACGCCGTGACGACGTCCGGAATCCACCCCACCGCCGATCCGGGTTCCCTGGGGTCAGGACTGAAGTCGTCGACAAGACCGGACCAGAAGGGACCGGCGCCTCGGGGCGCCACATGATGAGCACACAAGAGAATCTGGGTCGGGCCGACGCCTGCGTCGTCGGGGTCGACTACGGGACCCTGTCCGGGCGCGCCGTCGTCGTTCGGGTCCGGGACGGCGCGGAGCTCGGTTCCGCGGTCTACGAATATCCGAACGCCGTGATCACCGACCGGCTTCCCGGTACCAGCCGACAGTTGCCGCCGGATTGGGCCCTGCAGGTCCCGGCGGACTATCTCGGCGTACTCCGCAATGCCGTCCCGCAAGCAGTCGCCGCGGCCGGGATCGAGCCCTCGTCCGTCATTGGGATCGGAACCGACTTCACTGCATGCACCATGGTGCCGACCACGTCGGACGGGACGCCGCTCTGCGAGCTGCCCGAATACATGGACCGGCCGCACGCCTTCGTCAAGCTGTGGCGGCACCACGCAGCCCAGCCGCAGGCCGACCGGATCAATCAGCTCGCCGAGGACCGACGTGAGCCATGGCTCCCCCGCTACGGCGGCTTCATCTCCTCCGAATGGGAATTCGCCAAGGGTCTCGAACTGCTGGAAGGCGACCCGGAGATCTACCACCGGATGGACCACTGGGTGGAGGCCGCGGACTGGATCGTCTGGCAGCTGTGCGGCAGGTACGTCCGCAACGCCTGCACGGCCGGTTACAAGGGCATCCTGCAGGACGGTCGCTACCCCGACGCCGACTTCCTGGCCGCCCTCAATCCCGACTTCGCCGGGTTCGTCGCCGACAAGCTCGATCACGAAATCGGCCAGCTGGGTCAGCCGGCCGGAGGTCTGACCGCCGAGGCCGCCGAATGGACCGGCCTCCCGGCCGGCATCGCCGTCGTGGTCGGCAATGTCGACGCGCATGTCGCCGCACCGGCGGCCGCATCGATCGCCCCCGGCCAGCTGGTCGCCATCATGGGCACCTCGACCTGCCATGTGATGAACGGTGACGAACTGCGCGAGGTCCCCGGCATGTGCGGGGTGGTGAACGGCGGAATCACCGCCGGTCGCTGGGGGTACGAAGCCGGTCAGAGCGGTGTCGGCGACATCTTCGGCTGGTTCGTCAGGACCGGCGTGCCCGCCGAGTACGAGCAGCGGGCGGCGGCGCACGGGGTGACGGTGCATGAATACCTCACCGAGCTCGCCACCCGACAGCGGGTCGGCGAGCACGGGCTGCTGGCCCTCGATTGGCACAGCGGCAACCGGTCGGTGCTGGTCGACCACGAACTGTCCGGCCTGATCGTCGGCCAGACCTTGGCCACCAAACCCGAGGACACCTACCGCGCGTTGCTGGAGGCGACCGCCTTCGGCACCCGCACCATCATCGAGACCTTCAATGCCGCGGGTGTTCCGGTGACCGAAATGGTGGTGGTCGGCGGTCTGGTCAAGAACGCGCTGCTGATGCAGATCTATGCCGACGTGACCGGTCTGCCGTTGTCACTCGGCGGATCCGAGCAGGGTCCCGCGCTCGGCTCCGCCATCCACGCTGCGGTCGCCGCCGGCGCGTATCCCGACGTTCCGGCCGCCGCGGCCGTGATGGGCAGCCGCATCGACAATGTCTACCTGCCCGATCCGGCGAATTCCGCGATCTACGACGAGATGTACGCCGAGTACCGCGAACTGCACGACTACTTCGGCCGCGGTGGGAACGGATTGATGCGATCCCTGCGGCAGCGACGCCGCGAGGCGACCAGCGGGCAGGTGCGGGTGTGAAGCTCTCCCCACAGACCCGCCAACACATCGAGCGGTTGCGGGTCGAAGTCTGTGATCTGCATGCCGAGCTCATCCGGTGGAACCTGGTCGTGTGGACGGCCGGCAACGTCTCCGCCCGGGTCCCGGGCGCCGACCTGCTGGTGGTCAAACCATCCGGCGTCGACTACGAACGGCTGACGCCACAGAACATGGTGGTCACCGACTTCGACGGGACGGTGGTCGAGGGCGATGATGCGCCGTCGTCGGACACCTTCGCAGCCGGCTACGTCTACGCGCACCTGGACTGGGTCGGCGGCGTCGTCCACACCCATTCCACGTACGCGACAGCCTTTGCCGCCCGCCGGGAAGCCATACCGTGCGTGCTGACGATGATGGCCGACGAGTTCGGCGGTGAGATCCCGGTCGGTCCGTTCGCACTGATCGGCGACGACTCGATCGGTCGCGGAATCGTGGACACCCTGCAACACCACCGCTCCAAGGCCGTCCTGATGGCCAACCACGGCCCGTTCACCATCGGCCGCACGGCGAGGGCGGCGGTCAAGACCGCCGCCATGTGCGAAGAGGTCGCCCGGACGGTCACCATCGCGCGCCAGGACGGAATCCCCCACCCGATCGACCAGGAACAGATCGACGCCCTGTACGAGCGTTATCAGAACACCTACGGACAAACCACACTCACCAAGGGACGGTCAGCTTCATGACACCATCAGCCATGACCCCGACCGGCGCCGGCGCCGGCCAGGTCTGGTTTCTCACCGGTAGCCAGGGGCTCTACGGGCCCGAGGTGGTCAGCCAGGTGCAGAACCAGTCCCGGCAGATCGCCGATGCCCTCGACGCCGCAAAGGAGATCGGCTTCTCCGTGGTCTGGAAGCCGGTTCTCACCTCGGCCGATGGCATCCGCCGGATGATGCTCGATGCCAACAGCGACGACGACTGCATCGGCTTGATCGCCTGGATGCACACCTTCTCGCCGGCGAAGATGTGGATCTCCGGATTGGATGCACTGCAGAAGCCACTGCTCCACCTGCACACCCAGGCAGGTGAGTCGCTGCCCTGGTCCGAGATCGACATGGACTTCATGAATCTCAATCAGGCAGCGCACGGCGACCGAGAATTCGGCTACATCCAGACCCGGCTGGGCGTCAGCCGCAAGACGGTCGCCGGGCACGTGACCCATCCGGAGACCCTCGCGGCGGTGGGCGCCTGGGGCCGCGCGGCCAGGGGTGCGGCCACCATCCGATCGCTGCGGGTCGCCCGGTTCGGCGACAACATGCGCGATGTCGCGGTGACCGAGGGCGACAAGGTCGAGGCGCAACGGCGGTTCGGCGTCTCGGTGAACACCTATGGCGTCAACGATCTCGTCGCCGTCGTCGACCAGGTCGACGAAGCGGAGATCGACTCCCTGGTGGCCGACTACGACGAGCAGTACACCGTCGTGCCGACCTTGCGGCCGGGCGGAGAACAGCGCGACTCGCTGCGCTACGCCGCTCGGATCGAGGTGGGTCTGCGCCATTTCCTGCAGGCAGGCAATTTCGGTGCTTTCACCACGAATTTCGAGGACCTTGGCGGCCTGCGCCAGTTGCCCGGAATTGCAGTGCAAAGATTGATGGCCGATGGCTACGGATTCGGTGGCGAGGGCGACTGGAAGACCTCGGTGCTGCTGGCCACCATCAAATCGATGGGCCGGGACCAGTCGGGTGGGACCTCGTTCATGGAGGACTACACCTACCATCTGGCTCCCGGCGAGGAGAAGATCCTCGGCGCCCACATGCTCGAGGTCTGCCCGACGATCGCGGCCGGGCAACCTCGGTGCGAGATCCACCCCTTGGGAATCGGCGATCGACAAGATCCGGTCCGGTTGGTCTTCGACGCCGAACCCGGGCCCGCCGTGGTGGTCGGCCTCGCCGACATGGGTGAGCGGTTCCGGTTGCTGGCCAACGAGATCGACGTCGTGCCGCCTGATGAACCACTGCCGAAACTGCCGGTTGCCAGGGCGGTCTGGAAGCCGCGGCCGAGTTTCGGGATCTCCGCCCAGGCCTGGCTGACCGCCGGGGGTCCGCATCACACCGTGCTCACGAATGCCGTCGGCGTCGAGGAGATCACCGACTTCGCCGACATTCTGCGCACCGAACTGCTGGTGATCGACGAGCACACCCGGATGCGCGACTTCCGCAACGAGATCCGCTGGAACCAGGCCTATTTCCGGCTGGCTCAGGGATTCTGAGACCGCCTTCTCAGCGCTTCACCAAGGCGCGCGTGCTCGTCGTTCCGACCTTCGTCAGGTGGTGTTCACCGGCGCCGCGGGGCGGTGATGCCTCTACGGTGGGACGGTACCCCGCACCCGTCGGAGAGGAGTCCCACGATGTCGGGCGACACGTTGCCGGCCACCGGTTCAGGTCCCGGTCGGGCCCGGCAGAACCAGATCTATCGTGCCGGGGTTCTGGGTCGGCGGCCCGCCGTCCCCACCGACTTTTCCGAACTCGAGCGGCGCGCGCGCCGGGCCAGCACGGCGCGCGGATGGGCCTACGTTGCCGGCGGCGCGGGCCTCGGCCGGACCATGCGCAACAACCGGGAGGCCTTCGACCGGTGGACGATCGTGCCGCGAATGCTGCACGGCGTGGAACGACGTGATCTGTCGGTCGACCTGCTCGGTACGTCGCTGCCGGCACCGATCCTGCTTGCGCCGGTCGGTGCCGGTCAGCTCATCGCCGAGGACAGCGACCTGCTGACCGCGAGGGCGGCCGCCGCGACCGGCATCCCCTACGTGTTCACCAATCAGGGTGGCACTCCCATGGAGCAGACGGCCGCCGCGATGGGCGAGAGCCCGCGTTGGGTGCAGCTCTACTGGAGCACCGACGAGGAACTCGTCGACAGCCTGATCGATCGGGCGGAGAAGATCGGGGCAGGAGCCCTGGTGATCACCGTGGACACCACCGTGTTGGGCTGGCGGCCAGAGGATCTCAATCTGGGCTCGCTGCCGTTCGCCCATGGACTCGGGATCGCCCAGTACACCTCGGATCCGCGGTTTCGCGAGCTGGTCGCCGAACGGGCCGGCCGCCCACCGGCCGAGAATGCCGACCGCACCATCACTCTCGGTGCAATCAGGTCACTGCTCTCGATCACCCGGCATCACCCGGGTTCGTTCCGGAACAATCTGCGGTCCCGACTTCCCCGGGCCTCGGTGGAGACCTTTCTCGACATCTATTCCAACCCGCGGCTGGGCTGGAGTCACATCGCGACCCTGCGGGACCGCACCCGGCTGCCTGTCGTGCTGAAGGGAATCCTGCATCCCGACGACGCGCGAAAGGCCTTCGATCTGGGCGTCGATGCGGTGGTGGTGTCGAATCACGGAGGTCGCCAGGTCGACAGTTCCGTCGCATCCCTTGATGCACTCGTCGAGGTGCGGCGGGCGGTCGGTCCCTCGGCCGTCGTTCTGATGGACAGTGGTATCCGTTCCGGCGCCGACGTTTTCACCGCACTGGCCCTAGGAGCCGATGCCGTGCTGCTCGGCCGGCCCTATGTGTACGGTCTGGCGATCGCCGGACAGCGCGGCATCCAGGAGGTGATCGCGAACATCATCGCCGAACTCGACCTGACGATGGCGCTCACCGGGGTGCGAGCGATCGAAGACATCACTCCTGAACTGGTGAGGCCGAGGCCGTAGTCCGCCCGCAACACCCACCTGACGCGAGGTCCTCGATCAGGGCGTGACCGTCGTCATGGGATGCCGGTGCAGAGTTTCAGCGCAACGCCAGTCAGTGCAGGGGCCCGACGATCTCCCGAAGCGTGTCGGCCCGCTCGCTGGTCCAACCTGGCGGTTGCAACAGCGTGGCCCAGCCGTCGACGAATTCCAGGGTGTAGCTGTGCCCGTGACCCGGCTCGGTATCGACCGGTTCCAGCATGTCCATCGTGACCTGCCAGAAGGTGACGAACGGTATCCAGATCATTTCGTCGGTCACATCACTGCCGGGCGGTTCGGCCAGCCAGTCCGGTCGGTGCAGGATCAGATCCGGGCTCAACCAGACGATCGGGTCTGATGCGTGTTGCAGGTACAGCACCCGGGTGCCGTCCCAGGGTCGATCGACCGGTGGAATCTCCGTCGCCGGGTTGTTCGCGAATCGGACCGTCCGACCGTCCCGGAACACTGGCTGTACCTCCGGGCTTCCCGCATCACGGCCGTCGGTGAACTCCCGGTTCAGCGGGTTGAAGGCCGGTGATCCGGCGAGCAGAATCCCGTCGGTGCGGTTGGCCATGTCCGCCTCACCGCTGAACGGCGCCTCCGCCGCGTACGAGCCCAGGCTCAAACCGAACGCGTAGAGCTTCGGGCGTTGATCGGCCGGCAGCGCGGACCATCTCTGGTAGACCGCATCAAAAAGGGCGCGACCAGCCTCCCGGGCCTTCACCTGATCGACCAGGAATGACGCCCACGAGGGCAGGTAGGAGTACTGGATACCCACCGCCGCCGAGTCACCGCCGGTCTCGTACTCGAAGCTGGTCATCGCGGCGGGGTCGACCCACCCGGTTCCGGTGGTACCGGCGACCAACAGGTACGCGCGCTCGAAACCCCCCGCCCGCTCGAGGTCGTCGACCGCCAACCTGGCCCGGTCCTCGACGTTCTCCGCCGATGCGATCCCGGCGTAAGTCCGAATCGGTTCCGGCGCAGTCGTTCCCCAGTACGCGCCGATCTCGGCGGCGGTCGGGCCCTTGCCGGCGAAGTTCCGGCCCTGATAACCCAGGCTGTCCCAGCCGACCAACGACCCGGGGCCACCCGATCGCAGCGAACTCGTCGGCTGCGTTGCGGTGTCGCTGGTACCGGTGTCCCGTACGGCGAAGATCCGGTCGGTCACGGCCAGAATCCCGTCCACCAGCACACCGCTGAACACACCGATCGTCAACGCAGCAGCCAATAGCCAGCCCAACGCCTTCGCCGGTCTCGGCCCCATCCAACGACTCAATCGACCGGCCACCCACCAGAAGAAGTGCCTGATCCCCCGGGCGGCTGCCACCAGGCCGACGAACACCAGGGCCGCCAGCAACGGCAGCAACAGCTGTGAGGTGAAGTCCGTCCGGCTGGGCCTCCATCAGCTCCCGGATCTGCGACTGCCAGCGCCGGCCGAGCAGGTAGGAGACGACCAGGAGGACCGTTCCGACGATCGCGAACGCCAGCCACGAACGGCGCCGGGTGGGGCGGGGCGATCGGTTCGCGAATTCCCGCCACACCCGAGCACCCAGTACGCCCAGGCCGTAGCCGATGGCGGCGCCCAGCCCGCAGACCACACCTTGATATCCGCCCGGCCGAGGCACCAGCGAGGGAGTGAACGACAGACAGGCAAAGGCCAACGCCGTCCAGGCGCCCGGCAGCGTGTACCGGAAGCGGCGACGCGGTGGCTGCCCTGCCGGCGAGCCCGCGGTTGAGTCGGTCTCGGCCGACTCTCCTTCGCGATCCGGGAGATCGGTTCTCTCCGGGAGGTCAGGCACACCGTCGACCGGTTCCTGGACTTCGGTGACATCGGACCGTGTCATCGTGTTTCATCCTTTTGGTAAGTTTCTCGGAGTTTGCACCGGATTATTCGCTGAGACCGTCACGAATGGGTCACCGAAAGACGGCTTCCCGGAACTCTTCTCGTTGCCGGCAGGCAAGCTTGATGCGATCGAGTTGTTCGGCTGTGCAGTCGAGGTCGAAGACATCCCGAATGAAATCTGCGAGATCCGGTCGGTAGTCGTGGGCCCACGCCCGGTAGGCACCGGGGATCTGCGCGTTCTTCATGTCGATCAGGGATTGGTAGAAGGTCGTGACCAATCGCCACTGCATCGACGGCGGGATACCACGAGGCGAACGACCAGGAATCACCTGTTGTGCCGGTCGCTGCGGACCGAGCCAGGCCGGTCGTCGATTGATCAGGCGAGGTCCGAACTTCGTCACGCCGTCGTTGTCGTGACTCAGCAGGACGTAGCGGACCCGCTCCTTGCCGTCATCACCCAGGTCGCAGAACTGTTCGTAGTCGTTGACCATCGCGACCAGGCTCTTGTCGACGTCCGGGCGCGGCTCCCCGGTGACCTCGTGCATCCAGGCGCTGGTCTCCGGCGTCCCCACCCACAGGGCACGATCGATCCCCAACGCCTGCAGGCCGAGGGTGCCCCAACCGATCAGGACGTTCTGACTGGTCAGCGCGCCGAGCGATTCCCCGAACAACACCACCTTCGGTCGATCCGCGGGCGACATGGCGCGAACCCGTTCGAAGATGCGGAGCCACAGCAAGCGGTTCTGCTCTGCTGCGGCCTTGACCTTCCCCAGCGACAGCGGCGATGGTCGCTTGGAGTACTGCAAAGTGACGCTCGCGACGTCACCCCTGGTCAGATACTGCACACAGGCGGTGGCGACATAGTTGACGTACCCGGTGCCGGTGGGCGAGACCAACAGCAACAACGAGCGCGACCATGCTTCGGTGCGATCCATCTCGGCCAGCGCAAGATCGACCCGTTCGGCCGGGGTCGACCCGCTGTCCAGCCCGACGAAAACCTGAATAGGACTCGCCTGCGGGTCTTCCTGCATCACGGTCCTGATCGACAGGTCCGGGCGGACTTGTCCGTTGACCTCGACAGGTCGATCGGCGAGCGGCATCGGTCGGACATGGGCGATCGCATGGCGACGTCCCTCGCGACCAAGGGTGTCCCACCGGACGAGGCTGTCCGGGTCGCCGCTGATCATCGGACCGGTCCAGAGACCGGCCGCCGACTCATCGCCGAACTTCTCGAATCTCGTTGTGCTCGCTTCGATGTCACGCATCGCACGACCCCACACGGCCTGGGTGCCGACCCCGACGCCGGACAACACCGCCACATGGGCGATCCGGCGCCAGAATTCTTCGCCGCCCGGTAGCGTCCGGGTGCCGAGCGCACCGAGCCTGCGGGCGATCCATCCCTCGGCCGCTGCCCCACCGGCCAGTGTGAGCACGATCCCGACGCCGGCGGCCAAGCCCGCCAGCGGATTCGTGGCTGCCGGATCGACACCGTGCTCCGGCGGATGATTCCGCTGCCGCAGCCGCTCCAGCACCGCCGAGATCACCAGTCCCACCGGGAGTCCCACCGGGAAGCCGGCCAGTCGCCCACCGGCCGACAGGCGATCGTCCAACGCCTTCGTCGTGGCAAGTGCGCCGGTCAACAGGGTGGCGCCGGTGCCGGTGACCCCCAGCCGCAGACCGACCTGACGGACCAGTGCACGCATCTGATCGTCGTTGTCGCGAAACCTGAACAAACCCGCCAACCCGAAACCGATCGGAACGACGGTGATGTCGAGCAACAGTGTCGCCGCACGCCTGCGTTGCTCGTCCGACCAAGTGTCCGGGAAGGGAAGCATCCTGGCCAGCAGCGAGCCGCCGATGTCGATGCCGTCCTGCGCGACCACCGACACGACATACTGCGTCACCGTCGACAGTCCGGTGATGATGCCCTGATCCACCCACGTGCGCTCCGACAGCGAACGAGTGAAGGTGCCCGGCACGGTGGCCGACGCGACGACCAGACCCACCTGCGGTCCGCGCCCGACGATCTGCGAGCTGTCCATGATCCTCCTGCTCACCCGTGCCTGACGCACCGTCACGGCGGTCACCCCATGGTGTCAGCCCAGGACCGATCCTTCCGCCGACCCCGACGGTTTCGGGTCGGGCAATCGCATCATCCGCAGCGAGTTGACCAGCCCGATCAAGCCCGCCAGGATCGGGATGAGCAGGGCGACCTGAAGAGCCAGCGGCCGGGCATCGGTGTTGATCCTGATGATCTCCGCCTGGATCTCCGGCGGTTGCCCCGCAAGTTGTTCCGCGAGTGCGGTGTTGCTCATGACCTCGGCGTCCTCCTCCAATGCGGCCGCGACCTGTTGCTGTTCGGTGGCGGACAGCACCGTGCTGGACGACGCCATGCTGGTGAACGCGATCGACAGGGTGGCCAGCATGATCGCCCCGGCGAACGCCAACCCGAACGACAGGCCGAACGATCCGGCAGCCGAATTGACTCCGGCGGCTTCGCTGACCCTCTCCTCCGAGATCGGGGCCAGCGTGTAGTTGTTCAGCTGCGAGACCAACAGGCCCAACCCGGATCCGGCGATCACCAACGGGAGCAGGAGATACCACCCGGAATCCGCCCGCGGCACGATCGGAATCAGCACCACGAGACCTGCGGTCAACAGGAGGAACCCCCACCGGACGATGCCGGCCGGACGACGCCGGCCCGCCCGCTTCCCGGCGAGCAGCGCTACGCCGAACATCGTCAACGAGAGCGGCGCCAGCGACAGGCCGGCCTGCATGGCGTTGTACTCGAGGACCATCTGCAGATAGATCGGCAGCGCGATCATGGTTCCGCCCAACGCGATCTGCTGCAGCATCTGCTCCGTGATCCCGAGCCGGAAGACCTTCGAGTGGAACAGGTCGGGGTCGATCAGCGCAGCCTTGCCGCGGCGCTTGCGGCGCACCAGCCAGAATCCGAACCCGGCCATTGCCACGGCGCCGACCACCAGCAGCGCACCGACCGCTTCGCCACCCTCCTGCCACACCAGAATGCCCAGGACGATCCCGCCCATCCCCAGCACGGACAGGATGGCGCCGACGACGTCGACCTCTCTGGGGCCGGTGTAGGGCACGTCCTTGACAAGTCTGATGCCGGACAGCACGACCGCGATCACCACCACCTCGAGCAGGAACCCGACGCGCCAGGACAGGTAGGTGGTGATGAACCCGCCCAACAACGGACCGACGGCGGCGGCGATGGCGGCCGCCGCGCCGACCAGGGCGTACACCTTCTTCTGCGCAGCGCCCTCGAAGTTGCCATGGATCAGCGACTGCATCGCCGGCAGGAGCATCGAGGCACCCAGCCCGCCGACCACCGCCCAGAAGATGATGATCGCGGTCAGGCCCTGGGCGAGTGTCATCGCCGCCGCTCCGACCGCGTAGCCGAGAAGTCCGAGGACGTAGGCACGTTTGCGGCCGATCAGGTCGCCGACCTTGCTGCCGATCAGGATGAACGCCGCAGAAACCAATGCCTCCAGCGCGATGGCCGACTGCACGCCGCTGACAGTGGTGTCCAGATCACGCACCACCGCGGCGATGGACACGTTCATCAACGAGGTGTCGACCACCAGGACGAACATCGCCATGGCCAGCAGAATCGCCAGTCTGCGGTTCAGCGGTGGCTCGACCGGGACCCCGGCCTCCTCAGTCATCGGCAAGATCCGTCCCTGTCTCGGTGCTGCGTCGTGCGGAATCCGACGGTGTGACAACTGTCTCGATCGGGGTGAACCCACGGGAACCGAGCAGGGACAACACGGCCAACAGACCATCGGTGTCCGCGGTGGTTCCGCTGATCACGGTGGTTCGTTGCCGAACCGCGAGGACGGCGAAGCCGGGAAAGATCGAGGCGACGACGGGACCGATCGAGCCGGCGACGCTGATCTCGTACGACGACATCCCGTGACTCCCGGTCAGCGGTCGGCCCGCTTCGCGCCCGTTGCCACCCCGTCGGCGCCGAGTTGCCGGAGGCCGCGCAGTTCGATGCCGAGGCCCTGCAGTCGGTTGATGATGCCGACGAGCGCCGCCTGATCCGGTACCGGGCCCTGCAACACCGTCTCCAGGGACTGCGTCACCACCCGGACGTCGCCGAGTTCGTCCAGCACACCTCGCGGGAGCACACCGGAGACCCGGATCTCGAACTCCATGACCGTCATCCGCCTCCGCCCGAGCGTCGCATCCCGTCGTTCCGGTCAACGCTGTCACGGTCGGGGCGACTCCGGCTCCCCCGAACCGGATGAGAGGGTGCACCGGACTCACGCTCGCCACCTCGGATCGGCGCTCAGGAGATGACATCGGATGCGGCCCGATCGGGCGCCACGACTTGTGGTGCGTCGAGGACAGAGGCCGACGGCGCCCGGCGCCGCCGGATCCACTTGGTGAGTTCGATGACGATCGGCAGCACCACCGCGAGCCCGAGACATTCCAGCCACTGCAATCCGGTCAGCGACGTCGTGAGCAGGCCCGCCTGCAGGCCGGGCAGCTGAGTGGCCAGAATGATCAGCGCAACCGGCACCGACGAGATGGCCAGCGCCTGCAGGATGGGTGCGGTCAGGCCGCTGGTCGGGTCGCGGCGGTTGGTCAGGGCGTTGAACACGGTGCCCAGTCCCATGACGACGAACGTCATCGTCATGGATGCGCTGGCCCGGTCCACGCTCGGTGCGTCCGGCCCTGCCACCAGGGGCACCAGCGCCGCCAGGAAAAGTACTGCGCCATAGAGGATCCAGAACCCGATCGCCGTCCGATTGGTGATCGGGATCTTCGGGTCCCGTGGCGGCCGATCCATCACGTTCGGATCTCCCGGGTCGACGGTGATGACGACAACCCCGGCCGCCGTGGCGAAGAACAACAGGAACAACACCATCGTGGGGGTCAGTGCCACACCCTGGTTGATGTTGAAAGCCGTTGCCGCGATGAAAAGCATGACCAGCGACAGCAACTGGGTCATCTGGAACCGGACGTACGAAATGATCTTCGCGTACACCCGGCGTCCGAGTTCGACGGCATGTACGAGGGTGCCGAAGTTGTCATCGGTCAGGATCATCCGGGCGGCCTGCTTGGTCACCTCACTGCCGCTGCCCATCGCGACCCCGATGTCGGCCTGCTTGAGCGCGGCGGCGTCGTTCACGGCATCGCCGGTCATCGCCACGATCAGTCCCTGGCTCTGCATCACCCGGGCGAGTCGCAGCTTGTCCTCCGGCGAGACCCGGCCGAACACATGCAGTTCGGGTAGTCGACGTTTGAGTTCGTCGTCGGACATCTGCTGGAGTTCGGCCCCGCTGATCGCCCCCGGTCCGAGGCCGAGGGTCTCGCCGATCGCCTTGGCGGTGACCGCGTGGTCGCCGGTGATCATGCGCACGTCGATGCCGGCAGCCAGTGCTACGGCCACAGCAGCCTTCGCCTCTGCCCGCAGCGGATCGATGATGCCCACCATCCCGACGAAGGCAAGGTCGTGGGTCAGGGACATCGGATCGTCCGTCATCGACCGCATCTCGTCGTCCCCGACCAATCGGGCGGCGAAAGCCAATACCCGCAAACCTTTCTCGCCCATTCGCGCGTTCGCCGCCTCGATTCCGGACCGGACGTCCTCGATCGGCACCTGGGAACCGCTCAACGGCCCTCCCGACAGGGTGCACCGGGCCAACACGACGTCCGGCCCACCCTTGACCAACTCGATGACCCTTCCGGTCGGATCATCCGGCACCCGGTGAAACGTGGCCATGAACTTGTACTCGGAATCGAATGGAACCTCGGCGATCCGCGGATAGGCACGCCGGGTTTCCTCGGCATCGACACCCAGCTTGGCGGACAACACCACGAGGGCCGCCTCGGTGGGATCGCCGACCACGGCCCCGTCATCCGCAACCGTCGCGTCACTGGCCAGCACCAGCCCCAATGCCAGCCGGCCGAAGTCGGGCACCGGACTCCCGGCCACCGACCGGATGGCACCGGTCTTGCCGTAGCCGGAACCGTCCACGCTGAACCAGGAGGCCCCGGAATAGATGGTCGACACCATCATCTGATTCATCGTCAGGGTGCCGGTCTTGTCAGTGTTGATCGCGCTGGTGGCACCGAGGGTCTCGACATCGGTCAGGTTTTTCACCACGGCCTTGGCTGCCGCGAGTTGCTTCGCCCCGTACGACAACATCCCGGAGACGAAGGCGGGCAGGCCGGTCGGGATTGCCGAGATCGCCATCGCCGTACCCAGCAGCAGCAGCTGCGCGGCCGGCACCCCCCGGATCAGGCCGACGACCACGATGAACACCACAGCCGTCCAGGCGATGATTCCCAACACGCGGGTCAGGGTGTCCAGTTCCTTCTGCAGTGGCGACCTGGTCCGGGTGACCGAGGTGAGCATCGTGGCGATCTGCCCCATCTGGGTGGTCATGCCGGTCCCGGTGACCACCATCGATGCCGTGCCCCGGGTGACAGATGTGTTCTGGAACAACATGTTCGAGCGATCGCCGAGGGGGACCTCGGCGGCGGCGATGGCAGCAGTATCCTTCGGTACGGGTGCGCTCTCTCCGGTCAGCGCCGCCTCCTGGACCTCCAGGGTCGCCGACCTGACGATCCGGCCATCGGCCGGCACGATGTCACCGGCCTCCACCTGGACCAGGTCACCGGGCACGACGTCGACGGCGGGCACCAGGGCAAGGCTTCCGCCGCGAACCACCTTCGCCTGCGGTACCTGCAGATTCGACAGCGCGTCTACGCTGGCTCTGGCCTTGAGCTCCTGACGTGACCCGAGAACCACGTTCAGCAGGATCAACAGGCCGACGATGACTCCGGTGGAGATCTGGCCGATCGCGAAACTCACCGCGGTCACCGCCACCAGCATGATGTTCATCGGGTCCCGTAACTGGGTGAGCGCGACCGTCAAGACGGACGGGGGCTTCTCACCGGTGATCTGATTCGGGCCGTACCGGGCCAGTCGGGCCACGGCATCGGCGTCGGTCAAACCTGCCACGGGATCCGAACCCATCCCGGCCGCGACATCGACGGCGTCCAGGGCATACGGCGGCGCAGCATCCGGTCCCGGGTCAGGCACAGAGACATCCGTTTTGCTGCTCGTCATCGCCGTTCATCCCTTTCGCAGACCCCGATGCAACGTAGCGAGCACGACTGGCTCGCGACGACCCGACACCCGTATATGGTCGTGTGTGTCTGATCTATCTTGAATCACCGCGTCGCTAAGTGGTGTCGTCGGTCTAGCCGTGTTCGCCGTCATCGCGGGAGATTGTCGTGGGTGCGCACTTCAGCGGTCTTCTGCGATTGCGCGCGTCACCTCCGGCTGTCCCGCCCCGCTTTGTGCCACGACCGCGCCTGGAGGAACGCCTCACTGCCGCCGCGCGGGGTCCGGTCACCCTGGTCAGCGCGGGCCCCGGTTACGGCAAGACCCTCAGCGCGGCCTACTGGGCGACGCACCGGTCGGAGACCGCGCGGGCGGCCTGGTTGTCGGTCGACGAGTCCGACAACAATCCGCAGGCATTCTGGTCCGACGTGCTGGGCGCCCTTACGATTGCCGGCGCTCTGCCGGCCCGCAGCATGCTTCTGGACTTTGCTCCGGCGGCCGGATTCGGTCCTCGCGAGGCGCGGCAGGTGAGAGCGGGACTCGCCGAATTGCCCGAGACGGTCACCCTGGTTCTGGACGATTTCCATCTGGTGGACGACCGCGCGGTCCTCGAATCGATCGGTCAGTTGCTCGAGCACCAACCACCACAGTTGCGGCTGGTGATCCTCACCCGCTCCGACCCGACCCTGCGGCTGAACCGATTGCGCATCAACGGCGATCTGACGGACATCCGCGCCGACGATCTGGCTTTCACCCGCGATGAGGCCGTCGAACTCCTGCACGGCAACGGTCTTCATCCCTCACCGGTGAAGTTGGGGGTGCTGCTCGACCGTACCCAGGGCTGGGCCGCCGGTCTGCAACTGGCGATGATGTGTCTGGATCCACAAGATGTCGACCGAGGCATCGACGGCTTCACCGGACGGGATCGGTTGGTTGCCGAGTATCTGATCGAGGAGGTGACCAACCGGCTACCCGCCGCAGATCGGGATTTCCTGCTGGCAGTCAGCGTCGCCGATCGGATCAGTGGGGCCCTGGCGAACGAGCTGACTGGCCGAAGCGATGGTCAGATCGTCCTCGAACGCCTCACTGCCCGGAACGCACTGCTCGTCGGCCTGGCGGGTAGTTCCGAGTGGTTCCGACTGCATCCGATGCTGCGGGACCTGTTGGCGCACCGGTTGGCGCTGGAGGAACCGGGCGCGGTGCAGTACCTGCATCAGCGCGCCTCACGGTGGTTTGCCGAGCACGGCGAGCCGATCCAGGCGATCAGACATGCCGCTGCGGGCCAGCATTGGGACGAGACCGGTCGGCTGCTGACCGATGCCGCCTGGCCGCTGGCGTTGACCTCGGGCGGTCCCGCCCTGGTGGCGGCGCTGGAACCGGCTGCCGAACGAGCACTGACCAACCCGACAACCGGCACGCTGCTCGCCTGCGCCGTCAGAGATCTGCACCGGCGCGACTACGGGTCGATGATCAGGTCGACCGACGCGGCCGACGCACTGCTGGCCGACGTCCCGCTCGATGACCGCTACCCGGCCGAAGCGCTCATCGGCCTGCTCCGGGTGGCGTATTCCCGGATCCGAGACCCGCTGTTGACCACCGATTCCGCGAAGCACCTGCTTCGGGTGCTCGACCTGCCGGCGGCTCGGCAGTTGCCGACTGCGCGCCAGCATCGGGCCATTGCCGCTGCCAACCTGGCGATCGGCCAGCTGTGGTGCGGGGAGTTCGATTCGGCCGAAGCGAGCCTTTCGTCGGTGCGTGACCGCTGTCACGAGTTGGGACTGGGACTGACCGAACTCAGTGCCAATGCGCACCTCGCACTGTTGGACGTGATTCACGGCCGCCTTCCGGATGCCGATCGTCGAGCCCGCCTCGCGCGGGACATCGCCGACCGTTCCGGCTGGATCGGAGAACCGCAGGCATTGGGGCTGTATGCCGCAATCGCCTTGACGGAACTGGAACAGGGCCGGCTCGACAGTGCCGCCGCGACCGTCGATGACGGTCTGACGATCAGTCGCACCGGCTCCGACGCTGCCTGCCGGGTCGCCCTGGGCCTCGCCGCGATCGGTGTCGCCACCGCACGTGGCGACGCGGCGGGTACCGGTGCCGCATTGCAGCAGTTGGACGCGATCCAGGTTCAGGCAGGGGAACTCCCACTGATGCTGGCCCGTTGGTGCACGGTCGCACGCGCGGAGGCTCATCTGATCGCCGCCGATCCCGAGGCTGCCGTCAGCTTGATCGGCGATCGGAGCTCGACCAACTGTTTCACCTCCGCGCTGGAGGTCATCGTCCTGGCAAAGGCCCGACTGATGATGGACCAGCCCGCAGTTGCTCTGGAGTTGCTCGAGCTGATCCGGTCCGACAATCTGGCGTATCGCGGACCGGTCATCGAGAGTCGGGTGTTGGCGGCGGTGGCGACCGACCGACTGCATCGCGACTCTGCGGCACTCACGGAGCTCACCGAGGCCATTGACCTCGCCCAGGAAGTCGGCAGCAGCAGGCCATTCCTCACAGCTGGACCTCGGGTGTCGGCTCTGTTGGCGCGTCACCGGCACGTGGTCGCCCGGCATCTCGAGTTCACCCGCAGCCTCACCCCCGAGGCTCCGGACCAAACCCCGGTCACCGATCAGCGGGTACCCCTCGAGTCGCTGACCGAGCGAGAACGTGCCGTCCTCGGGTATTTGCCGACAATGCTGAAATCAGCTGAAATAGCGTCCGATCTGTTCGTCACCATCAACACGGTCAAGTCCCACCAACAGGCCATCTATCGCAAACTCGGGGTGACCACCCGACGTGACGCTGTCGATGCCGCGCGCGCCTTGCACCTGCTCTGACCCGCGCTGCGTCCACGTCATTCGCCGACGCCGACCTGACCGATCACGGCCCGCCGAACGAGCACCGGCAAGAACACCCGCACCTTCGCATCGTGATGACGTGCCCACTCCGCGTCGACCAGCGACCGAACCGTCATCAGGTCCGGGGAAGCCCCACCCACGCGCTGGAAGTGCGCGACGACCTCGGCGACGATCTGGTCCAGGTCAGCCTCGGAGCCGTCCACTGTCGGCTGCACCTCGATCGACACACCCACCACACTCCTTCCCCGAGCGTCGACGCGAAGCACACCCCGCCGGCTCTCGTGTGCAAGAGTCCGCTTCGGCACTACGGGGCGGATCACCCATTTCGAATGATCCCGGCAGGCGCGGGTGGACGGTTCATACCAATCGAATGATGTCTTCGGCAGCACGCATTGCAGGATCTCTGTAGAGCGTGCATCGAACCTGCAAGGAGACACCATGGCATCAGCACAGCGGGCCACCAACGGTTCCAGCACACCACCATCAGGCACCCCGACGCCGACCAGCAACACCGCCGTCGGCCTGACCGTCTTCGCCGGCATCATGATGATCATGCTCGGCGTACTCCAGGCGATACAGGGGGTGGTCGCCCTGTTCAACGACGACTTCTACGTCGTCGGGCAGAAATGGGTTTTCGAATTCGATCTCACCACCTGGGGATGGATTCACCTGGTCGTCGGCGCCCTCGTCGCGGTTGCGGGATTCTTCGTCTTCCAGGGATTGCTATGGGCACGCCTGATCGGAATCGCGGTCGCGGCAGTCAGCATCGTGCTGAACTTCATGTGGCTGCCCTATTACCCGATGTGGAGCCTGCTCATCATCGCGCTCGATGTCTTTGTCATCTGGGCGCTCACGGTGCACGGTCGCGACATCGCCGCTTGAGACTTAGCGGTCCGCGCGCACACCTCCAAGCGCCGCGCCGCTCCCCTGTCGATCAAAGTCCCCCGTGCCGATCAAAGTCCCCCGTGCCGATCAAAGTCCTTCGCGCGGAGAAACATCGAGAGAACGTGGCGGATGTGACGCGAGCCGTCGATTTCATCCGCGCGGACGTTCGGACCAGCGGCGACCCCGCCTGATTGCCCGGACCTGCCGCGGGGTACCCCCGGGCACGGCTGTCCTCGCCCCGACGGGCGCAGGATGACGGCCGACATGGTGTTTGCCCGGGTTGTGGAGGTCAGCGGAAATGATCGTCGACTGTGCTGTGTATCAAGGAGGTCGTCGCCGGTCATCGGAACCGATGACCCTGGAAGAGGCCGCCGCGCCGCGCGAACCCGGATCGTTCGTCTGGCTCGGCGTCCACGAACCGACACCTGCTGAGCTGGCCGAGATCAAGGAGAAGTTCGCGCTGCACGATCTCGCGGTCGAGGACGCGCAGGAATTCCACCTGCGACCCAAAGTCGAACAGTTCGACGACGACGTGCAGTTGGTCATCTTGCGGACGGCCCGCTACGACGACGGCCGGGAGGAAATCGACTTCGGCGAGATCAGCATCTTCCTCGGTCCTGAATTCGTCATCACGGTCAGGCAGGGTGTTGCCAGCGAACTGCGTGGCGCCCGTCAACGACTCGAACGCCGACCGGAGTTGTTGGAAAGTGGCAGCACCTCTGTGGTGTGGGCCATCCTGGACCAGGTCGTCGATGGCTACGCACCGGTGATCGGCGAGGTGGAGCGGGACATCGAACAACTCGAGTCGACGGTCTTCTCCGGGGCCGTTGCGCCGACCGAACGCATCTACTTTCTCCGACGCGAGGTGACCAATTTCTATCGGGCCGTGCATCCGCTGCTCGCCGTCGTCGCGACGCTCGAGCGGAGCGTTCCGGAGAATCTGCTGCCCTACCTGCGCGATGTGCACGACACCCTGGCCCTCGTGAACGAGGAAGTCGGCGCCCAACGCGATCTGCTGACTACCGTCCTCGAGGCCAACATCGCGGTCATCTCGGTCGAGCAGACCAAGATCGGCGTGCTGCAGAACACCACCATCGAGCAACTCACCAAACTCTCGACCGTCTTCCTGCCGCTCACCTTCATCACCGGTTTCTTCGGTCAGAACTTCGGGTGGCTGGTCGATAACATCGGCAGCGCCGAGACTTTCGCCATTTTCGGGATCGGCACGCTGCTGATCTCCTGCCTGGCCGTGCTGATCTGGTTCCGGGTGACCGCCCGAAAACGAGCCCGGGAGATCATCGGCTCCGCGGCGCCTCTACAGGAGGCATTGCCCGGCTGAAATTCGGCTGCGCGGGCCGAATGTTCGTGCTGCGAAACGAACTTCCGGCTGGTCGTAGCAGTTCGCCATGACCGATAGGGGGAGAATGGTGGGGGGTCGATGACGACCCGGCGGCTTGGTGGAAGGGATCGGTCGTGGGATCGACGCGCGGTGCTGATGGATCGGCCGCATCGGCCGCTGTTCTCGCTGAGTCGCTGCGAAAGGTGGCGGCCCGCAAGACTCCGGAGGAGTCCCTTCGTGCGGTGATCGCGATGGCGGTCGGTACGGCGCCCTGCGATCAGGCGTCCATCACGATGTTGGGTCCGGGCCGGACGGTTGAGACTGTCGCGTCATCCGACGGCCGGATCACCAAGGCCGACATGCTGCAGTACGAGGAGGACGAAGGACCGTGCCTCGACGCGGTGTGGACGAATGGTGTCTTCGAGGTGCCGGACCTGGCCGCCGACGCCAGGTGGCCGCGATGGACTGCGAGAGCAGCCGACCTCGGGATCGGCGGACTGCTGGCGGTGCACCTGTACACCGACACCGCGCTGGGCGCCTTGAACCTGTACTCCGAACGACCGCGGGTGTACGACGACACCGACCTGGAAGCGGCGAGAATCGTTGCCGCGCACGCCTCGGTGGTGCTCGCCTACACCAGGAAGACCCAGGATCTGTGGCGGGCGATCGATACCCGGAATCTGATCGGGCAGGCACAGGGCATGTTGATGGCGCAATACAAGTTGACCCCCGACACTGCCTTCGCCGTGCTCCGCCGCTACTCCCAGGCGACCAACGTTCGGCTTGCCGAGCTCGCCGAGGAATTGACCAGCACCGGTCAGCTACCCGAGTTGGACGTGTTGCGTGCCCGCTCCGACGGATCACCGCACAGCGACTGATGCTCGAGCACCGTCTTCAGACCGGATCGCTCTTCTCCTCGCCCGGTTGCCGGGTGTATTCGGCAATGACGTCACGGGCGGCCTGCTCGAGCCGGCTGTTGTCGCCCGCCCGGTCCTGCAGCGACCGCATCCCTTCCGCGGCGCTGACCCCGTGCGCCGCCATCAGGGCACCGACGGCCTGGTTGACAACGTGTCGTCGGCGCAGACTGGTCTGCAGCCGATGGGCATCAGGCTCGCCGGGTTGCGCGGCCGAGTAGTCGGTCAATCCACGGTCGAGGTACTCGGTCAGCACGGTGAGCACGTCCGGATCCGGATCCTGCAGACCACCAGGTGTTGCGCTGTACAGGTTCAACGATCCCGCAGCCTGACCGCGGGCGTGCAGCGGTTCGGCGTGGAAGGCGTGTACCCCGGCAGCCCGGGTCGCAGCGGCCAGCAGCGGCCACCTGTCGGCAACCTGCTCTTCGGTCATCACGACCACCTGATCGGTGCGCATCGACTGCAGGCAGGGTCCGTCACCCTGCCCGTACTGTCCCTCGTCGACGACCAGCACCCGGCTGTCGGTATTCGCCGCAGTGAACGGAGCCCCGGCGAACTGCGCGGTGACTCCGGCCCAATGCACGTCGGTGATCATCCTGACCGCCTCCCGCGACGTCCGGTGCATCAGATCCAGCAGGCTGTCCTCGTCGGTGACCCGCCGGTGGAGTTCGTCGACCAGCCGGGCGATGTCTTCCGGATGCGCCGCCAACGCCCTGATCAATGCCGCCGATGCCGCACTTTCCCCGCCACCGTCGGGTCCGGGGTCGACCGCGTCGCGGTCATGGTGCGAGGGATCCTGCGTCATGATGCCTGCCTCTCACCGGCCGGGCGGCACACGTTGTGCACGGGATCCAGATCGGCGGATGTATCACCACCGAACACGGTGGGATGCGTTGCCGGACCAGCTCGATAGGCAGCATCAGCCTACGACCAAGCACCGCAGCTGAATCCACCACAGCGGGGGTCGATTCCGTTCCGTGGCCGGAAGGAGTTCAATCAGCCGCAGTAACTATCGCCACCGCACCCGTCCGCGGCGACACAACTGCGCACCACAGTGAGGAGTGCGACCCCGGCGTGGAGGCCACCCAAGAGGGCATCAACGCCGACGATGCCGATGACCCGGCCCCTGGCGAGACGCCTTCGATCGATGTCCCGAACACCCGTCGCCTCTGCCTGGACTGCCTGCGCAGGCTACCGATCGACGGGGCCGCCGTGTCTGTTCGCGGCGGTCCATCCGCCACCGAACTGTTGTACGCCACCGATGCGGTCATCACCCGGATGGACGATCTTCAGTTCGTTTTGGGAGAAGGTCCCTGCCGGGACGCGTACCGACTGCGCACGCCGGTCATGGAACCGGATCTGCATTCCGGTCGTGCCAGCCGCCGTTGGCCCGGGTTCACCCGGGAGGCGGTCGGTGCCGGCGCCGCCGCCGTGTTCGCCTTTCCACTGCAGATCGGTGCCGTCCCGTTCGGAGTACTCGAGCTCTACCGTGCAGTCCCGGGCGGACTGACCGGGTCCGACCTGGCGGATGCGCTGGTGCTCGCCGACGTCGGAGCCGGGCTCGTTCTGGATGACTTCGCCACCAGCCTGGCTCCCACCGACAGCGATCCGGATCCGGTCTTCGGGCAGGTGGAAGTGCCGCAGGCAACCGGGATGATCGCCGTTCAGCAGGGCAGCAGCATCCCTCAGGCGCTTGCCGCCCTACGGGCCGCCGCCTACGCCCAGAATCGGCCCATCCTGGATCTGGCCAGAGACGTCCTTGCCGGGCGAATCAGCTTCGGGCCGACATCGGACTGAACCGTCGTCACGTCCTGGAAGATCCCGTTTGACCAACCGCCGGGTAGGGCACCTGTCTCACGGAGTCGATAGCAGTCCAGGGACACGGGAATGAAGATTCTGGCCACGCCGGAGATTGCCGGCCGCATCAGCGCGATGGCGACCCAATGACCATCGCCGAGCGTTTTGTCGCTCTTATCCGGGATCAGCCGGCAGCGCTTGCCGTCCCAGAACTTCTTCCGGTGCAACTGGCGACGGCGGCCCAACAGCTGTTGGGAGTGGACGGCGCAGGGATCAGCGTGATGGCCGACCCGGGCCTACGGGTGCCGCTGGGTGCCAGCGATCCCGACGCGGCCGCCGCCGAACGACTGCAGTTCACCCTCGGTGAGGGACCTTGTCTGCACGCCCACGCGATCGGCCGTCCCGTCATTGCCGACTCCGATGAGCTGGCCAGCAGGTGGCCGTCGCTGTACGAGCACCTCATCACCCGCACGCCCTTTCGGGCGGTGATCTCACTCCCCCTCCGGCACCAACTCACCGGGCTCGGCGCACTCGACCTACACCTTCGTCACTCCGAATCCGTCCACGCCTACCTGCGGGAGGAGTCGATCTATCAGGTGGCCGACGAGATCGGCACCGCCCTGGCCGCACGACAACCGGTTCCCGGCGACGGATCTCCGGATCACTGGGTCGACCCGCCGTGGCTCGACAGTCCTGCGGCACAAGGGCGACAACGGGTCTGGCTCGCGATCGGAATGGTCAGCGTGCACCTCGACCTGCCCGCATCCGATGCCCTCGCCACCCTGCGCGGGCTTGCCCACGCCCGCAATCGGGACATCGACTCCGTCGCCGACGACCTCACCCACCAACGGATCCCGCTCACCGACCTCGAACCCCCATAGACGGCGACGGAGTTCGCTGCCAGGGCGACCGTCAGGGACCGAATGTTCTTTGGACCGCGGAGATCTGGGTACCTGGCAGTCATGCGCGCACACGAACCTGATCCGCCGGACCCCGTCGCCGGCCTGGTCGTCATCGGCAGCGGACCCGCCGGAAAAGCGTCCGCACAGGCCTATCGCGAGGCCGGAGGTGCCGGCCGGGTGGTCGTCGTCACTGCCGACGAAGCCCCGCCGTACGACCGTCCGCCCCTGTCCAAGGCCTTCCTGCGCGGCGAAACGGACACCGACGCGCTGCCGATGGAATCGCCGTCGTTCTACCGCGATCACCGCATCGAACTCCTGCTCGGTGAGCCGGTCTCGGCGCTCGATCCATCTCGAGCCGTGGTGACCACCGGGTCCGGCCGGACGATTGGCTTCAGCCGATGCATCATCGCTACCGGCGCTCACCCGGCTGATCTGCCGGTGCCAGGGGCCGACCATCCGGAGGTGTTGCGGCTGCGGTCCCTGCGCCAGGGTCAGAACCTGCGGGAGGCTGCGCAACGAGCGCGGACGGCCGTCGTTATCGGCTCCGGGTTCATCGGCTGCGAGGCAGCTGCCTCCCTGGCTATCCGGGGGATGAATGTGACCATGGTGACGGCCGAGGAACGCCCTCAGCTGGAGCGGCTCGGAGGTCACGTCGCCGGGCGTCTGACGGGATGGCTGGTCGGCACCGGAGTTCGACTGATGACATCGACGGAAGTGTCCGAGATCCGCGACGGCACAACGGTTCTGACCCTTGGCGGGGATGAGGTCGGCGGCGATCTCTTGCTGTCGGCGGCGGGCGTCGTGCCGCTGGCCGGGATCGGTGAGCGGGCCGGCCTGCGGATCGAGCAGGGCCGGATAGCGGTCGACGAGCACATGGCGACCAACTGCCCGGGGATCTACGCAGCAGGCGATGTCGCGCTTGCCCACAACGGCGCGGCCGGGCGGCCGCTACGGGTCGAACACTGGGGCGACGCGCTCCGGATGGGCGAGGTGGCCGGGCACTGCGCCGCCGGACAAGCCGATGCCTGGGCCGAGGTGCCGGGGTTCTGGTCGGAGATCGGCGATCGCACGCTCAAATACGCCGCCTGGGGTGATGGATTCGACCGGGACGATCTCGTCGAACACGAGGACGGCGGGTTCACCGTGTGGTACTCCACCGACGGCGTTGTCGTCGGCGTGCTCACCCATCAGGCGGACGACGACTACGAACGCGGGTCGGAGTTGATCCTGGCCGGCGGCCAGGTGCCGCTGCCGTTTCTGAGCCGGGCCGGCTGACGCGTCGGCGCGTCCGGACATCGACCAGGGTTGGTTCTCATGACCGATGAACAAGTGTCCCAACAGGAATCGGACCGACGACCGGGCGGAGCGCCGGATGCGATCGTGCCGGAATCGGCTGCCGGTGGGCAGAGCACGCTCACCGTGTGGGTGGCGTTCGCAGCGAACCTGGTGATCGCTGTGGCCAAGTCCGGTGCGGCGTTGCTCACGGGTTCGGCGTCATTGGTCGCCGAATCGGCGCATTCCTGGGCCGATACCGGCAACGAGATCTTCCTGCTGGTCGCGGATCGCAAATCGCGGCGACCACCGGAACCGGGACACTCGTTGGGATTCGGCCGAGAGGCCTACGTCTGGTCGCTCTTCGCCGCGATGGGATTGTTCGTGGCCGGCGCGACGGTGTCGATCGGTCATGGGATCCAGGAACTGATCGACCCGGAGCCGGCGTCCGACTTCTTCGTCGGTTACCTGGTTCTGGCCCTGGCGTTCGTGGTGGAGGGCATTTCCTTCCTGCAGTCCGTTCGTCAGGCCAGGGCAGAGGCCGCCGCATTGGACCTGGACATGATCCAGCATGTGTTGGCGACGTCCGACCCCACCTTGCGCGCGGTCTTCGCCGAGGATTCCGCCGCTCTGGTCGGGGTGTTGATCGCGGCCGCGGGACTTGCCGGACACCAGCTCACCGGGTCTCCGGTACCTGACGCGATCGGTTCCATCCTGGTCGGCGTTCTGCTCGGGGTCGTCGCGGTGCTGCTGATCAACCGGAACCGGTGGTTCCTGGTTGGGCAGGAAGCCGATCCGAGAGTTCGGCGCGCCACCCTGCAGGCTCTGTTGGATCTACCGGAGGTGGATCGGGTGACCATGTTGCGACTGGAGTTTGTCGGACCACACCAGCTGGTCGTGGTGGCCGACGTCGACCTCACCGGCGACGACGACGAGCCCCTGCTGGCAGTCCGGCTACGCGATCTGGAGGCAACGGTGTGCAGGTCACCTGCCGTGGTCGCCACCACCTTCGGTCTGTCGGCACCGGACGAACCGTCACTGCAGCCATGACTGTGCGTCCCGGTGCCGCTGTACTTCACCCAACCGCCGCCTGACACCACCGGATTCAGTGTGTCCGAGACCGGCTCGCCATTGGCGGTGCGCAGCGATGCGGAACAGTGGAGTGCCGGCCGGCGCGTTTGCCGGCTAGATGTCACGAGCAGCGAAGCCGAACTCCCGATCCGGCACAGCTCTGGGCGGAATCGGTAGGCTCGGGTCTTCCACTGGCGGATGTCGTCGAGGAGTCCTGATGGCCACCGAGGATGAAATACGCGCCCGCGTCGAGGCGGCGGACCAGGCGCGCATTCGAGTGCGAGCCGACATTGCGGCGAAGATCGCCACGCTCGTCGCGAAACGGGAACAACTGCGCGAGGAATTGTCGGAGACCGAAAGTCTTCTTGCGGCAGCGCTCGTCGAATCGGATTCCGTGATGACCCGTGCCGAACTGTCATCCTTTACCGGAGTCGAGGACACCGATCTGCAGCCGGAACCCGCTGCCGAAGCTGTTCGGCAGCGGGGCCGAAAGTCGTCCGGTACCCGCAAGAGCCGACAGAACCACCGCACGTCATCGTCATCGCCCATCGCCATCAGTTCGGACTTCTGACGCCGGCTCCTCGGTCCGGACCGCCCGGACCGCCCGGACCTGGAGCATGAACTGACGAGTCCGGTTCTGATCGCGCGGATTCGTTGTCCGGTAGAGTCCGGTCCGTCCACCACGACGCCGGTCACCCACGTGGCGACCCGGAGGGGTCTGGAATGTCGGAAGAGATTGTCGAGCAACCGCTGACTCCCGAGGATGCCCTCGCGCAGACGTTGGAGGATCGGAAGGGTCAAGGGTCCGGTTGGGCCCGGGCCCTTCGCGAACTGGGAGCGGTTGATCGGGCGGTCTATCGAGCGGTCGCGGATACCCCCACTCCTGCGTTGGACGATCAGGTTCGTCGGCTGTCGAATGCCGCGAACTATTCGCGGCTGTGGCTGGGCCTTGCCGCAGGTATCGCTGTGCTCGGCAAGCGCGGTCGACGCACCGCGCTCGAAGGCGTCATCGCCATCGGCGCGACGTCGGCAGTGGTGAATCTCGGCCTGAAACCGCTGGCCCGCCGGCGGCGGCCGGATCGCGCCGGAATCGCGTCGTTCGAAAATCGCTTTGTCTCGATGCCTGAATCGACGTCATTCCCGTCCGGTCACTCGGCGTCGGCTTTTGCCTTCGCGTACGCCGTCGGTCGGCATCTGCCGGGGTTGGCCGTACCGATCCGACTCCTTGCCGGCGGGGTGGCCTACTCGAGAGTGCATACCGGCGTGCACTACCCCGGCGATGTGGTGATCGGATCCATAGTCGGAGCGGGAACGGCCGCCATGGTGGCGGCGGCCTGCGACGCGATCGCCCGATCCCTGGATCAGCGGCAAAGTGCCGCCGACTGACCGCCGCAGGAGCCACGACCAGACGTCGGTTGCCATACCGGACATTTCACGAATGGGCATGGGGGTTGCCCGCGACGAACTTCAGGGCTGACGTCGGGGTCGTCCCCGACTCGAGCGGCGACGCCACCGCGCAGAATCGGGGAATGACCACGAACACCCAGACGACTGTTCAGGCGCCGAAAGTGTCGCCCGGCATCGAACTTGGATCCGGTCGACAGATCGCGGCTCGAGTCTGTGCGATCGCCGCCGCGGTACTCGGCCTTGCCTACGCCGCGGTCAGTATCATCTGGGCCTTCGGTGGCAACTGGCTGCTCGACACCGTCGGTGGTGAGCTGGCCGCGGGAGGTCGCGCCGGTGCATGGCTGGTGATCGCGGCGCTCTGGGCCGCGATCGTGGCGAAACTGGTCGGCGCTGTGCTGCCCCTCGTTGCGGTGTCACGGACGGCCGGCGGCAGGTTCCGCCGGCCGGTCCGCCTGCTCTGCGGCGTGGAAGCCGTCGTGCTGACGACTTACGGACTGGTGCTGACAGTGGCCGGGGTCCTCGTGCAATCCGGAGTCATCCAGGCGTCGGCAGATGCCGACCACCGCGCACTTGCCTGGCACGCCTACCTGTGGGATCCCTGGTTCGCCATCTGGGGCATCCTCGTCGGGGCGGCGCTCCTGCTGTCCCGTCCTCGACGCCGCTGAGTCGAAGCGCCTCGCTACCGGGTTGACGATCCGGCAGCTGTACCGGCCGGCACCGCCCGCTCGGCAGGCGTGGTGTCGTCTGCGACGTGGGCGCGCGGGACCAGCAACGTCAGGACGACGCCCACGACAGCCAGCCCGGTCAGGATGTAGAAGATGGAGTCGACGGATAGACCGGCTGCCAACACGAAGCCACCCAGCAGCGGGCCGCTGACCCCGCCCAGCCGGCCGAATCCCGCAGCCCAGGCCACCGCAGCACCACGCATCTTGGTGGGAAACTGGTTCGCCACCAAGCCGTAGATCAGCAGGGACGTGCCGGTGGTTCCCAGGCCCACGATCGCGACGAAGACCAGCCGCACTGCCAACGGCAATTCCAGCGTCATCAGCGAGATGAACACGCCGCCGATCAAGAAGCACATGGCGACAACCGGTTTAGGACCCAATCGATCGGCGAACCGGGATGCCGCCAGTGCGCCGACAATGGCGCCCCCGCTCAACACCAGCAGGAAGGCCAGTGAACCCTTCGCATTGAACCCCGCCTGCTCCATCAGCACCGGCAACCAGGTGTTGAGGAAGTAGTTCAGACCCTGGGCCAGGGCGCTCATCAGCCCCGTGATGATCGTGGCGAACCAGAAGGTGCGGCTGAACAGGCCGGCGAAACCCACCTTCCCGGACTTCGCCTGGTGCGGGACTGCGTCCGGCATCGGCAGGCCGGTTCGCTCCGAGACTGCTCTTGCCTTGTCGATCTGACCCTTGGCGACCAACCACGGCACCGATTCGGGAAGCTTGAAAAAAGCCAGCGGCAACAGTGTCACCAGCGGCAACGCCCCGATCAGGAACAGACCCCGCCAGCCGATCGAATCCAACAGCACGATGGCGATGAAAGAACCCAACAGGCTGCCCAACGGGACGCCGCAGTAACTGATGGCGCTGCACAGGTTCTTCTTTCCGGCCGGCGCGACCTCCGCGACCAGAGCGCCGGTGGTGGCGATCAGCGCTCCCATGCCCAAGCCGGTGACGAACCGGAAGATGCCGAAGGTCGTGGTGGTGGTCGTGAACGCGGTGACGGCCATGCCGACGGAGAACCAGGCATAGGCGGTGAGCATGACCTTCCGACGGCCGACAATGTCACCGAAGGCGCCGGCGAGTAGCGCACCGAACAGCATTCCGAGCAGTGCATAGCTGCCCAGCGTCCCGGCGACAGCTGGTGTGACGTCGCCGATCTGGCTCGGGTCCTTCAGGAAGATGGGCACCACCGCGCCATAGGCGACGAGGTCGTAGCCGTCGAAGACCATGCCGGTGGTGACAAGCGCGATGGCCCACACCACCGTTCGTTGACGTCTGGCGTCCTGTTGAGCTGTTGCGATCACGGTCATGTCGGTCTCCTTTTCAGCGGCGCTGCCGACGGCAGGGCACCGGTTTGGGCATGGCGGGACCGCCGGATGTGCACCGGCAAAATGTCTGTGGGGGTGGGTCGAGTGCTGAACGTCCTGTCGGTCAGGACGTGTGCTCCCTGCCGCCGTTCGAGGATGTGGGCACGGCCCCGCGCGGCGCGAGAGCCAGGCGAAGCCAATCGGGCAGAGTGACAGCGGTGTGCTGGGGATGGGTTCTGATCCAGACATGACGGGTCTCGCCGCGGGCGAAAAGCCCTTTCGCGTCGATGAAGTCGTGCCCGACGGTGAAGCTGCTGCGGCCGGTCTCGATGACCTGGGTGACCAGGTCGAACTCGTCATCCACCGTCACCGGACGACGATAATTGCAGTGCGCGTCGACGACAGGTGTGGACCATCCTTCGCGCAGGAGCCTTGACGACGGGTGCTCCAGGTCATGAAGAAGTTGAGTGAAACCGTGATCCATCCACCGGAACATCCGGGTGAAGTTGACCTGGACCAGATCGACATCGGTCATCAGCACCCGATGATGCGTCGTGGTGATCGTTCCTGTGGTCATGGCAGGTCACGCGAACGCTGACAGGCCGGTGACGTCCCGGCCGATGATCAGGGACTGAATGCTGTCGGTGCCCTCGTAGGTGTGCACGACCTCCATGTCGGTCATGTGTCGTGCGACGTGGTATTCCAACAGCAAGCCGTTGCCGCCCAGAATGTCTCGCGCCTCCATGCAGATGTTGCGCGCCTTCTGCGCGGTGTACATCTTCGCCAGCGATGCCATCGGCCCGGTGAGCTTGCCCTGCTCCTGCAGCTGTGCCATGCGGAAGCACATCAACTGGATGGTGGTCACTTCGGCCAGCATGTTGGCGAGCTTGTTCTGCACCAGTTGGTATCCGCCGATCGGCTTGCCGAACTGTTCCCGGTGACCGGCGTAGGTCAATGCGGCTTCATAAGCAGCGACGGCGTGTCCGGCAGCTTCCCAGGAAGCGCCGCCGCGGGTGGCGGTCAGCACTCGGCTGACGTCGCGGAACGAATTGGCTTCGGCCAGCTTGTTGTCCGCCGGTACCCGGACGTTCGTCAGGGTGATGTCGGGCTGCCAGATCGCTCTCTTGCCGATCTTGCCGGTGATCAACTCCGCCGAGTACCCGTCGGGGTAACCGGTCGTGGCGTCCAGCGCGACCTCATCCTTTTCAACGACGAAGCCCTTCACCTTGCCATCGGCCACATCTCGCGCCCAGACGATGACGACATGTGCGATGTTGCCGTTGCCGATCCACCGCTTGGCGCCGTTCAGCACCCAATGGTCGCCGTCCCGACGGGCCGTCGTTTCCAGGCCGACAGAATCCGATCCATGCCCGGGCTCGGTGAGGGCGAATGCCCCGACCTTGTCCAGCCGGGCCATTGCCGGCAGCCACCGCTGCTTCTGCTCCTCCGAGCCCAGCATGTTGATCGACCCCATGGCCAGGCCGTTCTGTACCCCGAGGAAGGTGTTGACGCTGCCGTCACCGCGCGACAGTTCCAGGGTGACCATGCCGGCGGCGAGGCGGGACAGTCCCGGGCATCCGTATCCGGGGATGGCGCCGCCGACGACGCCCAGTTCGGCGATCTTGGGCACCAGCTCGAACGGGAACTGCGCCCGCTCCCAGTAGTCGTTGATGATGGGCAGCACATCCCTGTCGACGAAGGCCCGCACCCGGTCCCGGATCTCGCGTTCCTCGTCGCTCAGCAGATCAGCCAGCAGGTAATAGTCGGTGCCTCTTGGAGTGGTCAACCCGGCGGTGAGGTCGACTCGCGCACCCGCGGCCGTCTCGGCCGGCTGTGCGAGTGTTTCTGTGCTCATGGCGTCCTCACCTGCTCTGTTGGCCGGGGTGTCTTGGTGCCGGCCTCGTCGTAGTCGTACCAACCACGGCCGGTCTTCCGGCCCAGCTCGCCGCGCTCGACAAGTGCCGACACGCTCTTGCTCGGTTGGTCTTTCGGGTCTCCGGATTCCGCGTACCGGTCCTGCTTGGTGAGGTACCCGATGTCGATGCCGGTCAGGTCCATCAGCTCGAACGGGCCCATCGGATAGCCAAGGGCGGTACGGCAGGCGGTATCGATGTCCTCGACCGACGCAATGCCGTTCTCCAACAGGAAGATCGCCTCGTCTCGGACTGCACCGAGGATCCGGTTGGCGATGAACCCGGGAATCTCCCGGTCGAGCAGCACCGGGACCTTGCCCAGCCGGCGAGCGAATTCGACTGCGGTGGTGACTGTTTCATCCGACGTCTGCGGTCCGCGGACCACCTCGACGCACTTCATCACCAAGGCCGGGTTGAAGAAGTGCAGGTTGCAGACCCGATCCGGGCGACCGGTCGCGTCGGCGATCCTGGAAGACACGATGTTCGAGGAGTTCGTGGCCAGGATGGCGTGCGGCGGCGCCACCCGATCCAGGTCAGCGAACAACCGCCGCTTGATCTCCAACCTTTCGACGGCCGCCTCGATGACGAAATCAGCCTGGGCAGCAGCGGTTGTCAAGTCGGTGCTGAAGGTCAACCGACCGAAGGCCTCCTCGACCTGCGCGTCGGTCCGCCGGTTCTTCTCGACGTCGCGGCTCATCCGCTGTCGCAATTGGGCTTCGGCCCGATCCAGCGCATCCCGCGCGATATCGGTGATGGTCGCGGCGTATCCGGCGAGCGCACAGACCATGCCGATCTGCGAGCCCATGGCACCCGCGCCCACGACGACGACTGACTTGATCTCGGTCATCTCATCGCCCCCGGAACTGCGGGCGGCGCTTCGCCAGGAAGGCGTCTGCACCCTCGTTCTTGTCGTCGGTGGTGTACAGCAGGGCCTGGGCGAGCCGCTCGACCACGAGCCCAGTGCGCTGGTCCGCGTCCATCCCGGACCGGATCACCAATTTCGCGAGGCGGATGGCGAGCGGGCCCTTTGCCATGATCTGTCCGGCAACGGCCCGAGCCGTGTCCAACAACTCGGATCCGGGTACCACGGTGGTGACCAGACCGATCTGGCGGGCCTCTGCGGCATCGACGAGCCGACCGGTCAGGATCATCTCGATGGCCCGGCCGGTGCCGACCAAACGGGCGAGTCGCTGGGTGCCGCCGGCCGCCGGAAGCACCGACAGGTTGGTCTCCGGCAGCCCGAAACGTGCGGTGTCGGAGGCGATCCGGATGTCACAGGACATGGCCAGCTCGCAGCCGCCGCCGAGGGCATACCCGTTGACGGCGGCGATGGTGGGCTTCTCGAAGGCTTCGATGTCGTCATAGAGACGCTGCAGATCGGAGCTCAACGCGGTGTGCAGGGTGTAGGTGCGGACCTGGGCGATGTCCGCGCCGGCCACGAACGCCTTTCCTCCCGCGCCGGTGAAGACGACCACCGCGACGGAATCATCGTCGCGGAAGGCATTGAGGGCTGCCCTGACGTCGAGCTGCACCTGCCGGTTGACCGCGTTGCGAACTTCCGGTCGATTGATGGTGATCACTGCGACACCGTCGGTGATCTCGGTGAGCAACGTGTCGTACGTCTGAGACACTTTTTCGTGAGTCGAGATGGCCGTTGACATGTCGTCGACCCTCATCGGAACGCGGGCAGGCCGGTGATGGCCTGGCCCATGATCAGGGTGTGGACCTCGTCGGTGCCCTCGTAGGTGCGGACACTTTCCAGGTTGTTGGCGTGCCGCAACGGCGAGTAGTCCAGGGTGATGCCGTTCCCGCCCAGCATCGCGCGAGCTTCCCGGCAGATCTCGATGGCCTCCCGGACGTTGTTCAGCTTGCCGAACGAGATCTGCTGCGGGTGCAGAGTTCCGGCGTCCTTCAACCGCCCGGTCTGCAGGGCGACCAGAATTCCCTTCTGGATTTCCAGCACCATGTCGGCGAGCTTGCGCTGGGTCAACTGGTACCCGGCGAGCGGCTTGTCGAACTGGTTCCGCTGCTGGCTGTAGCGCAGCACGGTTTCGAAGGAGTCGCGGGCGGCTCCCATGGCGCCCCAGATGATCCCGTACCTGGCTTCGTTCAAACAGGCGAACGGACCCTTCAGGCCGACGACATTCGGCAGCACGGCGTCGGCAGGCAGCCGCACGTCGTCGAACGTGATGTCGCACTGGATGGAGGCCCGCATCGACAGCTTCGGCTCGATCGGAGTTGCGGTGAATCCAGGCGTGTCCGTCGGCACGACGAACCCGCGGATACCTTCATCGGTCTGCGCCCAGATCACCGCGACCTGCGCGATGGAGGCCAGCCCGATCCACCGCTTGGCTCCGGTCAGCACCCAGTCCGATCCGTCCCTACGGGCATAGGTCGTCATGCCGCCCGGGTCGCTGCCGGCGGTGGGTTCGGTGAGACCGAAGCAGCCGATCAGCTCGCCCCTCGCCATGCCCGGTAGCCATTGCTGCTTCTGCTCCTCCGACCCGTGCTTGTAGATCGCGCTCATCGCCAGGGACCCCTGCACCGAGACGAAAGTCCGCAGGCCGGAGTCACCCGCCTCCAGTTCCATGGCCGTCAGGCCGTACTCGACGGCGCTCCGGCCGGGACAGCCGTACCCCTTGAGGTGCATGCCCAGCAGCCCGAGATCACCGAACTCGGTGGCGATCTCCCGTGGGAAGTGGGCATCTTCGTACCAACGCGCGATATTGGGGCGGATGCGCGCGTCGACGAACGCGCGAACCTTGTCCCGCTGGGCAAGTTCGTCAGCGGTGAACAGCGAATCCAGGTTCAGGTAGTCCCTGGCCCGTTCGCTGATCGGGGTGGGCGCGGCGGTGACGGCCCCGGCGTAGATGCCGACGGGGCTGGTGGCACCGTTGACACTCGCGGCCTCGGTGGTGCTGGTCATGATCATCTCCAGAAATTGTCAGGGTGCGGGATCAGGCGGATTCGAGGAGGACGGAGATGCCCTGGCCGACGCCGATGCACATGGTGGCCAGGGCACGGCGGACGCCGCGGTCGTGCAGTTCGATGGCGGCGGTCAGGGCGATCCTGGCCCCGCTGGCGCCCAGCGGGTGACCCAGCGCGATCGCGCCGCCGTTCGGGTTGACGTACTCGGCGTCCTCCGCGAGACCGAGTTGCCTTAGCACGCCGAGTGCCTGCGCGGCGAACGCCTCGTTCAGCTCGACCACATCGAGGTCATCGACACTCAACTCGTTGCGGCTGAGCAGCTTCCGCGTTGCCGGCACCGGGCCGATGCCCATGATCCGGGGCGGCACCCCGGCGACTGCGGCCGAGGTGACTCTGGCGAGCGGTGTCAGGTTGAATCGCGCAACGGCCTGTTCGGAGGCGATCAGCACAGCAGCCGCGCCGTCGTTGATCCCGGACGCGGTCCCGGCGGTCACGGTGCCGCCCGGATTGATCGGCTTCAACCGGGCCAACGCCTCGAGCGTGGTCGCTCGCGGGTGCTCGTCGGAGTCGACCACCGCCGGTTCGCCCCGCCGTTGCGGGATGGTCACCGGCACGATCTCCCTGGCCAACCGGCCCGATGCGATGGCCTTTGCGGTCCGTTCCTGCGAGCGCAGCGCGAACGCGTCCTGGTCAGCCCGGCTGATGCCGAACTCCTCAGCGATGTTGTCCGCGGTCTCCGGCATCGAGTCGGTGCCGAACTTCTCCCGCATCACCGGGTTGACGAACCGCCAACCGATGGTGGTGTCATGGATCTCGGCGCTTCTGGAAAATGCCGAGGTCGCCTTGGGCATGACGAACGGGGCACGGGACATGCTCTCCACACCGCCGGCCAGCACCAGGTCGGCGTCACCGGAGCGGACCGCCCTCGATGCCATGGCGATGGCGTCCAGGCTGGACCCGCAGAGCCGGTTGACCGTGCCGCCCGGCGCCGAGACCGGCAGTCCTGCGAGCAGGGTGGCCATCCGGGCGACGTTGCGGTTGTCCTCGCCGGCCTGATTGGCGCAGCCGAGCAACACGTCGTCCAACTCGTCCCAGTCCACCGACGGCAACCGTCCGCTGAGTTCGCGCAACACGTGCGCGGCGAGGTCATCCGGACGGACGGCAGCCAACCCGCCGCCGTACCGGCCGAAGGGAGTGCGCACCCCCTCCACCAGGAACGCCTGCCGGCCGGCCGAGGCCGTCATGACGCACCGATGATCGCGTCGCGGAGCCGGAACTTCTGAATCTTGCCGGTCGACGTCGATGGCAATTCGGTCATCACTTCCAGGCTCTCCGGCCAGTACTGCCGGGCCAGGCCTTTCTCGCCGAGGAATTGCTGCATCTCGGTGAAAGTGAACTCCTGCACGCCGGGCTTGAGCACGACGCACGCGCAGGCCCGTTCCTGCAGCCTGGGATCCGGAATGCCGACCACCGCGACGGTCGCGATCTTCGGGTTCTCGTAGAGCGCGTTCTCCACGTAGGCGACCGGGATGTTCTCCCCGCCGCGGATGATGACGTCCTTGGTCCGACCGGAGATCCGCAAATAGCCCTCGGCGTCGATGCGCGCGATATCGCCGGTGTCGAACCACCGACCTTCGAACAACTCCCGGGTCATTTCCAGCCGTTTGGCGTAGCCGGCGAACAGGAACGGCCCGGTGACCTGCAGGCGGCCGTCGGTATCGGCCGGCAATTCGGTGCCGTCGACGTCGACGACCCGGATCCGCATCCCGGGCAACGGGTAGCCGTCGCGCTCGATGACCTTCTGCTCCGGGTCGCCGGGGATGCCGAGAGTGACCAGGGCGTCCTCGGTCTGACCCCAGCCGCTGACAACGGCCAGCTCGGGCCACCGCTGCTTGGCCTGCCGGACGATGGCCGGCGGGATCGGGGCGCCGAAGCAGCAGAACCGGACCAGCGATGACACGTCGTGCGCGTCGATGTTCGGCGCGTTCAGCGTGTCGTGCAGGAATGGCGTCGCCGCCGAGGTGCAGGTGATCCCGTGTTTCTCGATGAGTTCGACGAACTGTTCGTTGCTCCACACGTCCTGGTACACACCCGTCGCGCCGAGCTGGGTCTGCAGGCGGACGCCGTAGAGCAGACCGGTGAGGTGCGCAACGGTGGATGCCATGTGGATGACGCTGTCACTGCTGACCCCCAACCGCTCGGGCAACGGCGCGATCGCCGCGACGAGGGTGTTGTGGGTGTGCATGACACCCTTGGGCTCGCCGGTGGTTCCTGAGGTGAACATCAGCAGCGTGACGTCGTTCGGATCCGGACGTACCGCGGTGAGTTCGGCCGGGTCGCGGCGCTGCTCCCACGGGGTGGCCATGAACGATTCCCAGGACGGGTTCGCGTCGCCGGGTTGGCCGTCGACAACGAACACGTGCTGCAGGGCCGGCCAGCTCGGACGAAGACGGTCTGCCATCGCCGGGTAGTCGAACTTGCGGAAGGTCCTGGGGATCACCAGCACCTTGGATTCTGCGAAACCGACCATGAAGCCGATCTCGCGGTCCCGGTAGATCGGAATCAGCGGGTTGCTGACCGCACCGATCCTGGTCGCCGCGAAATGCAGGACGAGAAATTCGATCCAGTTCGGTAGCTGGAAGGAAACCACATCACCGGACTGCACCCCCAGTTCGAGGAGACCTGAAGCGCAGCGGTCGGTTTCGGCCTGCAGCTCGCGGTAGGTCAGCTGCCGGCGGGAGTCGACGGCGGCGATCTTGTCTGGGGTGCGGGCGACCGCGTCGTCGAGGAAGTCGGTGATGGTGCGGTTGGACCAGTACCCCGCTGCGGTGTACTCATCGATGGTCTCTGGGGTGAGGATCGTCGCGAACGTCATCTCTAGGTCTGCTCTCAGCTCATCGTGAGACCGCCGCTGACGCTGACGGTCTGGCCGGTGATGTACGCGGCGTCATCGGAGGCGAAGAAGGCGACGGCGTTCGCCAGGTCGGACGGATCAGCGAGCCGGCGGAAGGGGATCGCCTTGGTCAGTGCCTCGCGGAGTTTCGGGTTGTCGCCGCCGATCGAGGCGAACAGCGGGGTGTCGGTGGGGCCCGGGCACACGCAGTTGACGTTCACCTGGTGCCGGGCCATCTCCCGGGCGGTGGCCTTGCTGAAGGCGATGACGCCGCCCTTGGCAGCCGAGTACACCGCTTCTCCTGACGAGCCGACGCGACCGGCATCGGAGCCGAGGTTCACCACCGAACCGTAACCCTGGGCGGCCATGATCGGCAGAACGGCCTTGGAGGTGTTGAACACGCCGTAGAGGTTGATGGCGATGACCCGGTCCCAGTCCGCCTCGTCGCTGTCGACGAACGGACCGACCTTGTCCCACCCGGCATTGTTGATCAGAACGTCGATCCGGCCGAACTTCTCGTTGACCGTACCGACCATTTCGGCAACCGAATCCTTGCTGGTGACGTCGACCCGCAGGCCGACGGCACCGCCGCCGAGCTCCTTGGCAGCGGTCTGCGCCGCCTGCTCGTCGATGTCGGTGACCACAACGGTTGCGCCCTCGGTGGCCAGTTTCTCGGCGATGCCGCGGCCGATGCCGCGCCCCGCGCCGGTGATGATTGCGATCTTGTTGTCGAGCTTGCCCATGAGTGTCTCCTTGGTTGTTCGGTACGTCGTTGTGGTCGGTCGGGTGGTTGCCGTGAAGTTGTTCTGCCCCCGGCCAGGTCGGCGTGACCAGGCCGGGGGCGGCAAACGGTGCGGCGTGCGCCGTCGGGTTCAGGGGGCCAGAGCCCGTCCCAGCTTCTGCCGGGAGATGATCAACTTCATGATCTGCGCGGTGCCGTCTCCGATCTGCAGTCCCAGCACGTCGCGCAGGCGTTGTTCGATGGGCTTCTCGGTGCGGTAGCCGAACTGGCCGTGCAGCAGCAGGCAGTTCTGAACCACGTCGAAGGCCGTCTTCGGTGCCCACCACTTGCACATCGCGGCCTGCGAGGTGTGCGGCAATCCCTGGTCCTTGAGCCACAGCGTCTGGTAGCAGAGCAGCCGGGCGGCGGTCAGCAGTGTCTCGGCCTCGGCCAGCGGGAACGCCACGCCCTGGTTCTTGCTCAACGGCTTGTCGAACGCCTCCCGCCGCGAGACGTACTCCCAGGTTTCGTCGACGGTGACCTGCGCAAGGCCGATGCACTGCAGACCGATCAGCGCCCGGCTGAAGTCGAAGCCCTGCATGACCTGGGTGAAGCCCTGGCCTTCCTGGCCCAGCATGTTCGCTGCCGGCACCCGGACATCGTCGAAGTGGACGGCACCGCGGCGGACCGCCCTGGTGCCCATGTCCGAGTACGCCTCCTTGGTGACTCCGGGCTGATTCAGCTCGACCACGAAGGCACTGATGCCGCGGCCGCGACCTTCGTCGGCCGTGCGGGCGAAGACCACCGCAGCGGCCGCATCCCCGCACAGGGACAACGATTTCACCCCGTTCAGCACGAAGTCACCGCCGACCCGTTCGGCCCGCAACCGCGGGTTGCCGGCATCTGATCCGGCATGTGGCTCACTCAGCCCGATCCCGACGATTTCCTCGCCGCTGCAGATCTTCGGCACCCACTGCTCGGCGACTTCCCGACCGGCGTTGCCGGCCAGGATCTGACCGACCAGGGATCCGACCACCTGGACGTAGGCGACATTGAAGTCGCCGGTCGCGATCTGCTCGGTGATCAGACCCGAGGTCAGCCGGTCGACGCCGCGGCCCCCCAGTTCGACGGGGATCTCCGGAGCGATGAACCCTCGGCTCCCCATCTCCAGTCGGACGTCCCGTTCGATTCGTCCCTCCTGCTCGCGCGCCTGATAGCGCGGCGCCAGCCGGTCGAGCGCGAACTGCCCGGCCCCCTTCACGGCGGCCTGTTGCTGTGCTGTCAGTGCGAAATCCATGACGTCCTTCTTCGTTGAATCGACGCTGGTGAAACCGGTGTCGGATCGGATCGGTGGGGCTCAGTGCCAGTTGACGTGTGAGACGAAATCGGCCGGACGCTTCTCCGCGAAGGCAGCAGCGCCCTCCAGTCCCTCCGGGGATGCGGTGAACAGGTCGAGCGCTGACATCGCGAGATTGCTCAGGCCGGCCTGGTGGTCGGTGTCGGCGTTGAACGACTGCTTGAGGAAACGAAGCGCGGTGGGACTCTTCTCGGCGATCTCCCTGGCCCAGCTCTTCGCCTCCGCCAGCAACTGGTCGGCGGGAACTACCGCGTTGACCAGACCCCAGCGTTCGGCGGTCGCCGCGTCGTACATCCGGCACAGGTACCAGATCTCCCGCGCCCGCTTCTCACCGACAACCCTTGCCAGATAGGCGGATCCGAAACCCGCATCGAATGATCCGACCTTCGGTCCGGCCTGACCGAAGCGAGCCGTCTCGGACGCGATGCTCAGGTCGCACAGCACATGCAGTACATGGCCGCCGCCCACCGCGACGCCGTTGACCGCGGCGATCACCGGCTTGGGGATGTCCCGGATCAGCTTGTGCAGGTTGCCGATCTCGAACATGCCGCTTTCGGTGGGGCCGTAGTCACCGGTCTCCGCCCGCTGCTTGACATCGCCGCCGGTGCAGAACGCCTTCTCTCCCTCACCGGTCAGGATCACCGCCTGGACACCCTTGTCCGCCCAAGCAAGCCGGAACGCCTTGATCAGTTCTTCGACTGTCCGACCGCGGAAGGCGTTGTAGCGGTGCGGGCGGTTGATCGTGATGACTGCGACCGGTCCGTCGATCTCGTACCGGATGTCTTCGTAGGTCTGACCCATTTCATTGTCTCCAGTCATTGTGCCAGGCAGTTGATGTTTTTTGAATGACTCCTCATTCAGAACTGATGGCTACGCTAGCGGTGCGCGAGCGCAGCGTCAACCCCGCCGGCGAACTTTTTTGGCCCGCCTTCGCAGAGTTCTGCCTGGTAGACCAGCTAGGATGAACCGCAGTTCAGTTCTTCGACGACGATGATGCAGTCCGGAGGGGGCATTGATGACCGACACGGCCGTGATCGACGAGGGTCGGGAAGCTGCTCGCAACGCCAGAGTGGCCGCAAGAGTCAACCGACGCCGTCGGCAGATTCTGGCGGCGGCAACGCATCTCATGCAGCGGTCAGGATTTCATGCCATCTCGATGCAATCCGTTGCCGACGAGGCGAAGATCAGCGTCGGCCTGATCTACCAGTACTTTGGCAACAAGGACGATCTGCTCCGCGGCGTCGTCGTCGATATCCTCGAGGACTTCCGCGATCAGATTCCCCGCGCACTCGAGCTGGCCGGAGCCGACCCGGTCGAACGGCTGACAACCGCCTTTCGGACCTGCTGTCTGGTTGTCGACGCGAAACGGGCGGCGGTGAACCTGACCTACCGGGAGAGTAAAACGCTGTCGTCAGAGGGCCTTTCCCAGATCAAGTCGCTCGAATTCGAGACGGCCGAGCCGATCCGCCAGGTCTACCGGGACGGCGTGACCGCCGGTGCTTTCCTCGACATCGACGCCCGGCTGGTAGCCCACAACATCCTGCTCACGGCGCACGGGTGGGCCCTGAAACACTGGAACCTGGCCAGCTGGCTCAGCCTGGACGAGTACATCGAGCAGGAACTGGCAATGCTGTTGGCATCGGTCCGGGCGGATCGATCGGAGGTGCACGTTCCGGTCGAGGGATGATCCCGCAGGTCGGCAGGCACGAGGACGACGACGCCGCTTCATCGGTAGCGCCGGGTCGGGTCACCTTCCGGTCGGTTGGCGGCGCCGACATCGAGAAGCTCGGCCCAGTCATGAATCTTCACCCGTTTTCGGCCGTCCGGCTCACCCTTCACGATTTCCGCGCGATCGATCTGCTCCCACCCGGCCCAGTCGATGACGTCCACGCCACGGGATCGGAGCAGGCTCAGCAGCTGCTCGGTGTCGCGGCGAGGTGCCGGCGGCAGAGCAGGCAGATCGTCGAGCAGGGTGGCCACCGTGTCCGACGCGTCCTTACGGTTAGCCCCGATCAGCCCGTTCGGGCCGTGTTTGATCCATCCTGCGACATACATCCCGGGAACGATGCGACCATCGGACAGTACGGCTCCGTGCCTGTTCGGTATGACGCCCGAAGTCGCATCGAAGGGCAGGCCTTCCGCCGCCAGTCCGAGGTAGCCGATCGAACGCACCACCATCTGCACCGGCAATCGTTCGATCTGCCCGGTGCCGACCAACCTGCCGGTGCTGTCGAACGTTGTGCTTTCCACTTCGAGACCATCGACCCGATCGGTGCCGATGACGGCGTGTGGCCGACGCATGAACCTGAAATGCAGCCGTTTGCTCCTCCCTTGCGACTCCTGGCCCGCGAAGGAGCGCAGTACATCGACAGCATGGTGTCGGGCGGGGTCACTCATCAGGTGGCCGTGCATCCGCTCGTCCACCACCAGTTCATCTGCCCGAAGCAGCACGTCGACATCGGCCAGTGCGGCGAACTCGTGCAATTCCTTACTACTGAACCTCGCCTGCGCGACACCTCGACGAGCAAGGATGTACACGTCCCGTACCGGGCTGCCCGCCAACTCCTTCAAAACGTGTTCCGGCACATCGGTGCTCCGCAATCGCTCGACCGATGTGAGGAGCATGCGCGCGACGTCCAGCGCGACGTTGCCCGCGCCGATGACAGCGACACTGCCTGCTGTGAGGGCGATTCCGTCGACGGGCGCGTCAGGGTGACCGTTGTACCAGGAGACGAACTCGGTGGCCGAGATACTCCCCGGAAGGTCCTCGCCCGGGACGGACAGTCGACGATCGGCGCTGGCGCCACAAGCCACGATGATCGCGTCGTAGTGATCGTGCAGTTCGGCGAGCGTCACATCCCGGCCGAGCTGGACGTTGCCCAGGAAACGGACCTCCGGCCGCACCATCACCCTGCGCAGCTGTTCGATGATCGACTTGATCTTCGGATGGTCCGGCGCGACGCCGTACCGGACCAGCCCGAACGGCACCGGCAGTCGGTCGTAGACGTCGACGTTGACCGGGACGGCAGCGTCCACCAGTGCCTGCGCCGCGTAGATACCTGCCGGGCCCGCTCCGATGACCGCGACCCGTGCCACTCGCACACCGGCACCACCGTCGGCCGTCACGAGAATTCGCTTCGTGCCACCGTCGCGGCTCCTTCCACCGGTTGAGGTCGATGGTAGGACTGGTGGGACGAGACCCGCTCTTTCCAGGATCCGCCGCGCCGAACGACTGCCGCGACGAAAGAACTCCGGCGAAATGTGCGGATGTCAGGCTTGCTGGCAGGGCGCGTCCGCGCCGGACTCAGCTCCAGCCACCCAGTTCGCAGTGCAAAATTAATGATTGCACTAGTTCTTTCGCGAATGGATTGCCGTCCTCCTCCTACGATGCCCCCATTTCCTGAACCGCCGCGGGTCAGTTGACGATCGTGATGTTCAGTGCTGCAATATCTTTCGCGGCACCCAACAGCATGTCTGAGTGGCGATTGCGTCCCACATCCTCTGATACGGGCTATTCTCGACACCGAGCGTCCAGTCCCATCGACTACGCCGAAAGGGGTATCGTCATTCCCATGGCCCTGATCACCCGTGTTTACCTCGTCGACGATCTCGACGGTTCCGAGGACGACGTCAGCACCGTCACGTTCACCCTCGACGGCAAGGATTACGAGATCGACCTTTCCGCCGGCAACGCCGACCGCCTCCGCGGGAAACTCGCGAAGTTCACCGATGCGGCATCCCCGGTACGGACGAAAGGCGCTCCCACCCAACGTAATTCGCGTGCGGCGCTGCCGAGGACCAGTCGCGACCAGACGCAGGCGGTTCGGGATTGGGCTCGCAGCAATGGACACGAGGTCTCCGATCGCGGCCGCATCTCCCGGTCCATTCAGGAGGCATTCGACGCGGCCCATTGACCCCGTCACAATCCCGCCCTTCGCTGTCAGCTCTGAGCACTCTGTCTCTCTCGAATCCCTTTGACCAATTTTGCCCGAATTCCCGGACGGTCGTCACCCGCGGCAACTCTTGAATCGACAGTTCGGCGCGGTCGATCGTTCCGGGTGGTCGGATCGTCGGTCACGGCGCACCACCACGTGGTGAACGACGCCTTGGCTGCGCGAGAGTTCAGTTGGTCAGCCGCGATCGATGACACCGGGGGTGGCATCAGGCCCGGTCGGCTCCACGGGTGCCGGCCGATGCTGGCCCTCGGCGAGATAGGCGAGACGGCGGAGGGTCTCGGTGTTCCGCCAGTTCAGCAGTACGTCGAGGATCGGTTGCGGGACCAGGACTCCTGGCCCCTTGACTGCATCCTCGGTGATGGTCACCCGGCACCCGGCGGGAATCTGCTGGACCTCGATGAACACGTCTGCCTCGCCGGCGGGCCAGGCACGGGCACGAAGTCGCACGGAGCGGAACGGGTCGATCTCGACGACGCTGGTGGTGTCGTCGATCAGCAAGGGCCAGCTCCCCACCGAATGATGGATCTTTGAGTCGGCCTTCGGCCAAGTCGCATCGACATCCCTGATCCTCGACGCACCGACCACCCACACCGCGAACAACCAGCCATCCTCGAGGACGCCGAAGACCTCCTCCGGCGTGCAGTTCATCTCCCGCTGTGTCCTGGACACGGTTTCCTGCTCTCTGGATCCGATCGAGTCGGCGCGGTTGCCCGTCCGGGATGTTCCCCGCACGCCGGGTGTAAAACCGCGAGTAACTGGACTTTCGGGTGACCGTCGAGCGGTCGCGGGCGTCGGGCACCCGTAGCATTGCCGTACCGCAAAATGGCATGGGTCGTCGCGGCGACGCGACCGACCGCGGCGCCGCCACCAATTCAAGGAGTGTGCATGCCGGGTCTGGTGCTGCCGTGGTGGGTGGGGCCGCTGGTCATGCTGTTCGGTGCGCTGTTCCTGGTGATGGGCGGCTCGACCCTGGTCAGTTCACGGCTTCGGCAACGGACCTGGCTGCCACAGACGGGGCGGGTGGTCGGTTCTCGGCTGGACGGCGACGGCCATATCCGGGCTCAGGTCGCCTTTCAGTACGAGGGCCGGCCGATCACCTTCTGGAACCGGTTCACCACTGGCACCGGTATCGATCCCGTCGGCCGTGATGTCGACATCCTGGTGAACCCGGCCGACCCGACAGATGCCGTCGTTGTGCGGGGAGCCGCGCGGCCGTCAACGGTCGGCTGGGCATTCGTGGCGTTCGGCGTGATCGCGGTCGTCATCGGGATCGTCCTGACCGTTGCCGGCTGACGCTCCCGATCACTGCTGTCCGGCACGTTGGGCCGCCATGAATTCTCGCCCCGGCGTGGGGTCGACCCCGAACGATTCTGCGTAACGCTCGTGAACCTCCTCCCACGGTTGATGCGCCTCCTCTTCGGAGAGGTAGCCGCCGTCCAGCAGGGGCTCGAGCCGCGAGAGGTAGGCATCCCAACCGGCAGCCGTCTGCGCCGCGCGCGTGCGGTCGTCGAAGACATGGGTGAAGACCAGCCGACAACCGCCGTCCTCGGCGGCGAGATCGAAGCTGTACGTCTCGCCGGCGAACGTCCACGACAGCCGATGAGGTTCATCGACCTCCGTCACCTCACCGGTCAGCCCGTAGGCCTCGATGGTCTCGCCCGTCGCGGGCGTCCAGTCGGCCGCAGCAGGGAACCATCGCTCCAATTCGGCCGGCACGCTGATCGCCCGCCAGACCCGCTCGACAGAGTGCGTGAGCATGCGCTCGAAGCGCAAAGCCGGTCGGCCGTTGATCGTCTCGAGTGTTCCGTCGGTCATGGGTTCTCCTCCAGGTGTTGTTCCAGGGCGTCGAGGCGCTCGGACCAGAACCCGCGGTAGGGCTCGAGCCATCGATCGACCTCGGCGAGGGGTTCGGGTGACAGCGCGTACAGCCGCTGTTTGCCCGCTGCGCGCACCACGACCAGCCCAGCTTCGCGCAGAACTTTGAGGTGCTTGGACACCCCTGGCTGACTGAGTTGAATGCGGTGCACCAACTCTCCCGCGGGCCGCTCGCCATCCCGCAGCAGGTCGAGGATCTGTCTGCGGTGAGGCTCGGCCAAGGCCGCGTAGGCACTCATGCAGTCATATTACTACCTAGCAATATGTCTTCGGCAAGTGGCGAGCAGCCTCAGCTCGATCGGGGATCCGGCTCCGGCTCCTAGGAGGACATCCCGGCCATGTTCTGGACGACTGACCTCGGCGCGGAGCACTGCACCTGCGCCGCCCTCTGCCGGGCGACAGAATGGCCGTCGGCAGCCATGCATTGCCAGGGAGAACCAATCCGATGGGAGTGACCGATGGACCTGGGTCTGACCGGACGTACCGCGCTGGTGTGTGCATCAACCGGAGGGCTCGGTGCTGCCACTGCACGGGCGCTGGCCGCAGAGGGCGCGAACGTGGTCGTCAGCGGGCGCCGAGCACAGCAGGCAGGTGATCTCGCGGCAGAACTGCCCAGCGCCATCGGTGTGCCCGTGGACCTGATGACACCCGATGGTCCCGAGGTGTTGTTCGCAGCAGCCGTTGCGGCGTTCGGATCGGTCGACATCCTGGTGCTCAACGGACCGGGACCCCGCCCGATGCCGGCGACGAAGATCACCGCAGACCAGGTCGCGGCGGCGACGGATCAGCTCGTCCGCCCGCACATCGCGCTGGTCCAACTGGCATTGCCCGGGATGCAGCAACGCAGCTGGGGCCGAATCCTCGCGATCGGTTCGTCGGGTGTCGCCGCTCCGCTGCCCTATCTCGGGCTTTCCAACCTCGGCCGCGCCGCGCTCGGCGGCTACCTCAAGACACTGGCCGGCGAGGTGGCCAAGGACGGGATCACGGTCAACATGCTGCTCCCCGGCTCCATCGAGACACCCCGGTTGGCGTCGCTCGATCAGACTGCCGCGGAAATGTCGGGCCGGACCGTCGAAGCAGTGCAGGCCGAGGCCCAGCACCAGATCCCGGCGGGTCGCTACGGCAGGCCGGCGGAATTCGGTGCGGTCGCAGCCTTCTTGTGCAGCGATCAGGCCTCGTACGTCACCGGAACGGCGACGAGATGTGACGGTGGCCTGGTGAAGAATCTCTGACGTTTCAACAGTTCGGCCCCGGTCCTGATCTGTTGGTGCTCATCCCCTTTCGATCACGGCAGCAGTCTCGGAGACGATCACCCGACTGTGGGATCGACCTCGCCGTCGGCCGGATCATCCGATCCTTGCCGGACCACCGGCCTTCGCGGGCGGGTGTCGACGTGCAGTTGAAAGATGTCGGGCCGGCCGTCATGGCCAACCGAGTCGAAGAACCGACGGGCAGCGCGCACCGACGCCAGGTCGGCGTCGGTGTGGCGCGGGCGGGCTCTCCGAGTGCCCGGTGACGGCCCCGGGCACCACACCCGCCTGATCGACCAGCATCGCGTACCAGTCAGCGTCGCTGTCCCAGATCGGTCTCGAGTCGATCCAGATGGGTCCCGGGAATGAACGCCTCAGGAAACACCACAATGCCGGCGACCACCGTCGGAAGCCCGCTGCAGCAACATGATCGCCTTGTCCACGCAGGCGCGTTGATCCATCAGGATGTACGCCGCCTGAATCGCGACGAGGGTCACCGTTGCCATCGCTGTCCTCCGGTCACCACGCGGCACCGCGCCGCATCGACCTGTCGGGGGCACCGGCAAGCACTCGCCGGTGCCTTCATGTGTTCGGCAAACAGGACAATTCCCCCAGAGTCGACGCCGATGTCGCGATCTTTCCGTCGCCGTGCGCGGATGGTGGTCCTCGCGGTCATGACCGGCGAGACAGGCGTGAGCGGATCCATGACGGGTACTCAGATGTGACGATGGACCTCCTCACCAGCCCGACGTTCCGCGGGATGACAACATCTGCACCATGCCATCAGGACCGTCACCCCAGTGGACGCAGGACATGCGGCACCGGCTGGACGAGTTGCTCGACTCCTATCGGAACTCGTTGCGTGACAGCCTCGATGGACTTTCCGAGCAGGAGGCACGCGAGCACCTGGTGCCGTCGAAGACCACGCTGCTCGGTCTGGTCAAACACGTCACCTACGTCGAAGGCGTGTGGTTCGACCAGGCGGTCACCGCGCGCACCACCAAACAGATCGGCATCCCGTCCAGCCCGGATCGCTCGTTCATCCTGAACAAGTCGGACACCATCACCTCGATCCTGGCTGCGCATCAGCGACGGTGCGAGATGTCGAGAACGACGATGTCTGTACTGGCCCTAGAGGATGTCGTCGACGGGCGGGGTGCGCGCTCGGTATGGACGCTTTACCTTCAGGTCCTGCGCGAGCTGGCCCAGCATGCCGGCCACGCCGACATCCTGCGCGAGCAGATCCTCGCGGCCCGCGGCGAGAGCTGAACGCCGGCAACAGATCCCGATATTGTGCTGCTGTGCGTCGGAATCAGCGCCAGCCGAGTTCTGGCGCGACAGTGCGCAGCACGCTGTCGATCAGGTGCGCGTTGTAGTCGGTGCCGAGCTGATTGGGAATGGTCAGCAACAATGTGTCGGCAGCAGCGATCGCCTCGTCCTCGGCAAGCTCCTTCACCAGGCGTTCCGGCTCACCTGCATACGTTTTGCCGAATCGGGCCTTGCCACCATCGAGCTGACCAACCTGATCGCGGCTGCCGGTCTCGCGTCCGAAATAGGCACGGTCCAGGTCACTGACCACCGGGAAGATGCTCCGGCTGACCGAGACCCGTGGTTCGCGTGTGTGTCCGGCGAGCTTCCAGGCATCCCGGTAACGCTGGATCTGCTCGGCCTGCAGTTGGTGGAACGGCACGCCGGTGTCTTCGGTGAGCAAAGTCGAGCTCATCAGGTTCATCCCCTGCTCCGCCGTCCACTCGGCGGTCGCCCGTGATCCTGCGCCCCACCAGATCCGGTCACGCAGGCCTGGGGCATGCGGCTCGAGGCGGAGCAGCCCTGGCGGGTTCGGAAACATCGGCCGCGGGTTGGGTTCGGCGAACCCCTCGCCCCGGATGACCTGAAGAAACACCCGGGTGTGATCGCGTGCCATGTCAGCGTGATCGGAACCCTCCGCAGGCTCGTAACCGAAATACCGGAACCCGTCGATCACCTGTTCCGGCGATCCCCGGCTGATGCCGAGCTGGAGTCGGCCACCGGAGATCAGATCGGCGGCGCCGGCGTCCTCGGCCATGTAGAGAGGGTTCTCGTACCGCATGTCGATCACGCCGGTGCCGATCTCGATCCTGCTCGTGCGGGCGCCGATCGCGGCGAGCAGCGGGAAGGGAGCGGACAGCTGGTTCGCGAAGTGGTGCACCCGGAAATACGCGCCGTCCGCCCCCAGCTCCTCGGCCGCGACCGCAATCTCGATGGACTGCAACAGGGCGTCGGCCGCCGACCGTGTCTGCGAGTGCGGCGACGCTGTCCAATGCCCGAACGACAGGAACCCGATGTTCTTCATGCCACATGCAACCTCAGCAGATGCCAGGACTCCAAGCTCACTGCTCAGCGCTCGTTTCGCCATCTGCGGTCAGAGCAACTTGTTCTACCCGCTGATGCGGTCCTAGAGTTCCCTTCATGCCGCAGTTCCGTATTCGCGATGCCGCCGATCTGCTCGGCGTCAGCGACGACACCGTCCGACGTTGGATCGAGGCCGGAGCGTTGCCGGCAGTGAAGGACGAGGTCGGTCGCAAGGTCATCGACGGGGTCGTCTTGGCCGAATTCGCACAACAGCACGCCGCCAGCCCGGCAGCTGACCCGTCCGGCGTGGGGAGGTCCGCACGGAACCGGTTCGTCGGTTTGGTCACCAGGGTGATCGCCGATGGGGTGATGGCGCAGGTCGAGGTGCAGTGCGGTCCACACACGGTGGTGTCGCTGATGAGCAGTGAAGCCGCTCGGGAGATGCGGCTCGAACCGGGCCGGCTGGCCATTGCCGTGGTCAAGGCGACCACGGTGATCATCGAAACTCCCGGAGGTTCCCCGTGAGTCGTCCCCGCTCGTCCCGTTTCCGGGGAGTGGTCGCCGCCCTGACCGGGCTGTGCGTGGCCACCCTGGTCGTGAGTTGCAGCTCAGGCAGCAGCAGCACCGCGTCGTCCACGACCAGCGCTGTGGCCTCCTCGTCCGCTGCGGCGAGTTCCCCTCTGGCGAGTTCCCCGGTGGCACCGTCGAGCTCGAAGGCCGCGACTTCCTCGGCGGCCGCTTCGAGCTCTGCCGCCTCTGCGGCGCCGGCGGCGGGCACGCTGACGGTGTTCGCGGCGGCGTCGCTCAGGGCGACATTCACCGAGATCGGGACGATCTTCCAAACCGAGAACCCTGGGTCGACCGTGACGTTCAACTTCGCCGGGTCCTCCGACCTGGTCACCCAGCTCACCGCCGGCGCCCCTGCCGATGTCTTCGCATCGGCCGACACCAACAACATGACCAAGGCGACCGCCGCGAACCTGGTGTCGGGGACGCCGGTCAACTTCGCCGGCAACATCCTGACGATCGTCACCCCACCCGGGAACCCCGTCGGCATCGTGGGTTTCGCGGACCTGGCGAGCCCCGACGTGAGCGTGGTGGTCTGTGCTCCGCAGGTGCCGTGCGGCGCCGCAAGCGCAACCGTGGAGACGAACACCGGGGTCGACATCACCCCGGTCAGTGAGGAGAACTCGGTCACCGACGTGCTCGGCAAGATCACCAGCGGACAGGCTGACGCCGGTCTGGTCTACGTCACGGACGCGAAGAACGCCGGCGACAAGGTCACTGAGGTGACATTTCCGGAAGCGGCCGCAGTGGTGAACGTCTACCCGATTGCGACCCTGACCGCGGCGACTCAACCGGAGCTGGCGACGAGGTTCGTCGACCTCGTCACCGGGCCGGAGGGCCAGCAGGTATTGGCCGCAGCAGGATTCAAGCCCGCCCCGTGACAACCTGACGACCCGCCCGAAATGACCAGAGCGAAATGACCGGCCCGAAATGACCGAGGCGCCAACGGTTCCTGCCCGTCGCAAGCGGGGGTGGGCAGGAACCGGTTCCGGGTTGCCGGGTTGGGTGTTCCTGCCCGCCGTCCTCGGTGGTGTGTTCATCGTGCTGCCGCTGGTGGCCATGCTGCTGCGGGTTCAGTGGTCGCGGTTCTGGGAGCTGATCACCTCCGAGTCCTCGATCGCCGCGCTGTGGCTGAGCCTGAAGACCTCCTCCGCCAGCACCATCATGTGCATTCTGTTGGGTGCCCCGATGGCGTTGGTGTTGGCCAGGGCCACCTTCCCCGGGCTCCGACTCGCAAGATCCCTGGTGTTGTTGCCGTTGGTGCTGCCGCCGGTGGTCGGCGGGATCGCGCTGATCTATACCTTCGGCCGGCAGGGTCTGCTCGGCAGCACCCTGGATGTCCTCGGACTGCGGATCGCGTTCTCCACCGTCGCCGTGATCATCGCGCAGACCTTTGTCGCCCTGCCGTTTCTGGTGCTCAGCCTGGAAGGTTCGCTGCGCACCGCGGGCCGCCGGTACGAAGCGGTCGCTGCCACGCTGGGCGCGCGTCCGACCACGGTCCTGCGGCGGGTCACCATCCCGTTGGTGCTGCCCGGGCTGATCTCCGGGGCGGTCCTGTCGTTCGCCCGTGCGTTGGGAGAGTTCGGCGCCACCTTGACCTTTGCCGGTAGCCTCCAGGGCACCACCCGCACCCTGCCGCTGGAGATCTACCTGCAGCGCGAGACCGATCCCGATGCTGCCGTCGCCCTCTCGCTGGTTCTGGTCGTGGTGGCGGTACTGATCGTGTTGGCCACCCGGGCCAGGGCAACCGAAGGGTCCTTGTGAACAAGCCGGCCGGATCGGGCCGGCCACTCGGAGCATTGGAGCTGCAAGCGACCGTCGTCGAACGCGGGGTCGACCTGGCGTTGCAGGTACGTCCCGGTGAGGTGGTCGCGGTGCTGGGCGGTAACGGCGCCGGAAAATCAACCCTGCTGTCACTGATCTCCGGGCTGGTCCGCCCGGACGCCGGCCGGATCACCCTGGACGACACCGTCATGGTGGATGTTGACAACCGGGTGTGGGTGCCGTCCCACCACCGCGGGGTGGTGCTGCTCGCCCAGCAGGCGCTGCTGTTCCCGCACCTGACAGCGGCAGCGAATGTCGCTTTCGGGCCGCGCAGCAGGGGCGAAGGTCGGCAGAACGCGAAAGCCGAGGCGACGCGATGGCTCGCCGCGGTCGACGCCACTGAATTCGCCGACCGCAAACCCGCCCAACTCTCCGGTGGTCAGGCCCAACGGATCGCGATCGCCAGAGCACTGGCCACTGATCCCGCGCTGCTCCTGCTGGACGAACCCATGGCAGCGCTCGACGTCGCGGTCGCACCCGAACTCCGCCAACTGCTGCGAAAGGTACTGCGAGACACCGGTCGGACCGCCCTGCTGGTCACCCACGATCTCATCGACGCGCTGTCGCTCGCCGATCGCGTCATCGTGCTGGATGCCGGTCGGGTCGTCGAGGACGGGCCGACCCGCACCGTTCTGGCCGAACCCCGATCGGCGTTCGCCGCCCGCATCGCAGGCGTCAACCTGATCGCCGGCACCGCCCAGGGTCACGACCTGCTGAGCCCGGAAGGGATCCGCGTCCAAGGCATCGTCGACCCGACCTGCACGACCGGCCAGATCGCCGTGGCCGTCTTCAGCCCAGCGGCGGTCGCGGTGCACCTCGCCCTGCCGACCGGCAGCCCCCGCAACCACATTGCCGTGACCATCACCGAACTGGAACCCCGCGGGGAACTCGTTCGGGTTCATGCACAGGGCATCGACGGTGGCACCCTGATCGCCGACATCACCGCTGCTTCGGCCGCGGATCTCGAACTGCTGCCCGGGAAGGTCGTCCACTTCGCCGTCAAGGCCACCGAGGTGCAGATCTACCCCAGTCGGCAGGCATGAAGTTCGCCAGGCACCGGCCCGAGGGCATGAGCGTTCCCGGCATCAGGAGCTCGACACGATGCGCTCGTCGACGGAGGAGGAGCGAACGACGAGGGACGGGGTGAATCGTTCCTGCCGGTGCCGGTGCGGTTCTCCGCTCTCGAGCGCCGCAATCTCATCCAGCAGGAACTCTGCGGCGCGGCGTCCCAGTTCGACCCGGGGCTGACTGACACTGGACAGCGGCACAGCAGCGGCGGCGGCGAACTCGATGTCGTCGTAGCCGACGATGCTGATCTCTTCCGGCACAGCCACTTTGTGGGTGACCAGCCCCTGTAGTAGGCCGATCGCGACGAGGTCGTTCAGGGCGAATACTCCTGTCGGACGTTCGCCGTCAGGCATCGCCACGATGTCGAGTGCAGCGGTTCGGCCGGCTTCGATGTCGAGCCGCTCGGTGGAAAGCGTGAGCAGCGTGGCGTCCGGATCACCGAGCAGAACCGCCCGGCCCGCGCCGTCCCGACGCTCACGAACCTGAGCGATATCGGCGGTGCCGCCGACCACAGCGAGTCGACGGTGTCCCCGTTCCAGCAGGTGCTGGGCGGCGAGCTGGCCACCGACGAAGTCGTCGACGGACACTGTGCAGGTGTCGTGGTAGGCGGCGAAGCGATCGGCGAGAACAACGGGCATGTCCAGTCGCCGGGAGAGCTCCTCTTCGGGGCTGCTGGAGACCGGGGCGAGAATGACCCCTCGCACCCGTAGTTGCTGGTACAGCTCGAGAGCCGCTCGCTCGCGCGCCGGGTCGTGCGCGCTGTCCGACAGCAGAACCGAAAGGCCGGCAGCCGCGGCGACTTCACCGACACCGCGCGCCAAGTCGCTGAAGAACGGGTTGGCGATATCCATCACGACGAGCCCGATCGATGCGCTGCGCCCGGCCCTGAGCTGTCGGGCCGACTCGTTGCGCACCCAACCCAGCTTGTCGATCGCTTCCATGACTCGACGACGAGTTTCCGGAGTAACCAGTTCTGGCTTGTTGAGCACATTCGAGATGGTCCCAACGGATACCTGGGCCAGGGCCGCGACGTCCTTCATGCTGACCGATGGCCGCTTGCCCATGCATCCTCCGATCCTTTTGCTCGACATGCTAGCCGTCCCTAGGAACGTTTCAGTCACCGTGCGCGGGCGACGACCGCGGGACAAAGGTGCTGGTCCGGGTGGCGCCCCGCAGCTCGGCGCGCAGGTCCCACAGATCGCCGGTCAGCACGCCGTGTGTGCGGGCCTGCACGAGGAGGTTGCCCAACGCGGTGGCTTCGACCGGTCCGGCGACAACCGGTCGACCAGAGGCATCAGCGACGAGCTGACAGAGCAGCCGGTTCTGCGAACCACCACCGACGATGTGGATGACGTCGATCCGTTTGCCGGAAAGGCGCTGCGCGTCAGCGATCCTCGCCGCAAAGGTGAGTGCGAGGCTATCCAGGATGCAGCGGACCACCTCGGGGTGGGTTGCGGGAACGCGTTGTCCGGAGCGCCGGCAGGCATCGACGATGCGCCGTTCCATGTCGCCGGGGGCCAGAAATTCCGGCGCGTCCGGGTCGAACACCGGGCCGTCCGGTGGGAGCTCACGGGCCGCTGCGAGCAGGTCCGTCAAACTCGTGTCATGACCCTGGAGTTCCCAGGTGCGGAGCGCTTCCGACAGCAGCCACAACCCCATGACGTTCCGCAGGTATCTGATGGTGCCGTCCACGCCGCGTTCGTTGGTGAAGTTCGCCGCCCGGCTCTCCGCGGTGAGGACGGGTGCGTCGAGTTCGACGCCGACCAGACCCCAGGTGCCGCAGGAGATGTACGCGAAGTTCGGGTCCGCCGCCGGCACGCCGACGATGGCGGACGCGGTGTCGTGGGATCCGACGGTAGACAGGGTCAGCGGCCGATCCAGTCCCAGCCGTTCGCTGACCGCCGAGGTGAGATCCCCGACGACGGTGCCCGGAGGCACCACCCGCGGCAGTAGAGCCGTGGGGAGGCCGAGGGTGTCGATGAGGTCGGTGGACCACCGCCCGGTGCGGGCGTCCAGCAGACCGGTGGTGGAGGCGTTGGTGTCCTCGGCGACACGCTGCCCGGTGAGCCAGTAGCCGAGCAGGTCGGGAATCAGGAGCGCCTGCGCCCCGGCCTCAAGGATGCGTGGGTCGGCGGCGAACTGGTACAGGGTGTTGAAGGGCAGGAATTGCAGACCGTTGGTCGCGTACAGCTTGTCGGCAGAGGCCGCGGAATGCACCGCGTCGATCACCGGTGCGGTGCGGGGATCCCGGTAGTGCCGGGGGTTGGCGGCCAATGCGCCGTCTATGCCGACGACCCCGTAATCCACTGCCCAGGAGTCGATGGCAACTCCGACAAGGTCACCGTCGATCCGGGCGGCGTCCCTGATGCCGTCGAGGATGTCCTGGTAGAGACCCAGGATGTCCCAGTACAGGCCGTCCGGGAGGGTGACAGGGCCGTTGCGGAATCTGCCGACCTCCCGCATCCGAAGTGTTCCGGGCCCGACCCGGCCATGGATCACGCGGCCGCTGGATGCGCCGAGATCAACTGCGACCAGACCGATCTCGGTGCGACTCATCGCAGAAACGCAGCGGCGACGCCGGAGTCGACCGGAATGTGCAGACCGGTGGTCTGTGAGAGGTCGCCGGCGGTGAGGGCGTACACGGCGTCGCCGATGTGTTCGGGCAGGACCTCTTTCCCGAGCAGGGTCCGTTTCGCGTAGTACGCGCCGAGGTCCTCCTCCTTGACCCCGTACACGGCGGCGCGGGATGCGCCCCACCCGGCGGCGAAGATCCCGGACCCGCGGACCACCCCGTCCGGGTTGATCCCGTTCACCCGCACCCCGAACTGACCCAGCTCGGCGGCGAGGAGCCGGACCTGGTGGGCCTGGTCGGCCTTCGTGGCGGAGTAGGCGATGTTGTTCGGCCCGGCGAACACACTGTTCTTGCTGGAGATGTAGATGATGTCCCCACCGAGTTGCTGCTCGATCATCACCCTGGCTGCCTCCCGGGACACCAGGAAACTGCCCTTCGCCATCACGTTGTGCTGCAGGTCCCAATCCTTGACCGTGGTCTCCAACAACGGTTTGGACAGTGACAGCCCGGCGTTGTTGACCACCAGGTCCGCGCCGCCGAACGCCAGGTTCGCGGCAGCGAACATGTCCGCCACGCCCTGCTCGTCGGAGACATCGGCCTTCACCGCGACCGCGACATCACTGCCGCCGAGTTCATCGGCCACCTGTTGCGCGGTGTCCAGGTTCAGGTCCGCGATCACCACACACCCACCTTCGGCGGCGATCCGGGTCGCGATGGCCTTCCCGATCCCCGACCCCGCACCGGTCACCACCGCGACCCGGGTCGCCAACGCCTTCGGCTGCGGCTGGCGTTGCAGCTTCGCCTCCTCCAACGCCCAGTACTCGATCGCGAACTTCTCCGCCTCACCGATCGGGGCGTAGGTGCTCACCGATTCCGCGCCGCGCATCACGTTGATCGCGTTCACGTAGAACTCCCCCGCGACCCGCGCGGTCTGCTTGTCCTTCCCGAAGGAGAACATCCCCACCCCGGGGACCAGCACGATCGCCGGATCAGCACCCCGGATCGCCGGAGAGTCAGCGGCGGCGTTCCGGTCGTAATAGCCCTGGTAATCCGCCCGGTACGCCTCATGCAGCTCGGCGAGGCGGGCCTTGACCTCGTCCACCGACGCCGACGCCGGCAGGTCCACCACCAGCGGTTTCACCTTCGTCCGCAGGAAATGATCCGGGCACGAGGTCCCCAAGCTCGGCCAACGCGGCGAGTTTCTCCCGGGCCAGGAACTCCAACACCACCTCCGAGTCGGTGTAATGCCCGACCTGCGGGCGGTCCGTCGACGCCAACCCCCGGATCGTCGGGGCCAGGGCCGCGGCCTTCGCCCGCCGCTGCACCTCCGGCAGCGCCTCGTACCCGGGAACCACCGCGCCGAACGGTTCCGCTGAGCCGTTGTCGACCAGGAACTGTTCCGCGGTGCGGATGATCTCCAACGAATTCGCCTCCGCCTCCGCCGAGGTGTCGCCCCAGGCGGTGATGCCATGCCCACCCAGGATGCAGCCGATGGCCTGCGGGTTCACCGCCTTGATCGCGGCGATGTCCAGGCCGAGTTGGAAACCGGGACGCCGCCACGGCACCCACACCACCCGATCCCCGAACGCCTTCCGGGTCAACTCTTCCCCGTCGACCGCGGTCGCCAACGCGATCCCGGAATCCGGATGCAGATGATCCACATGCGCCGCATCCACCAACCCATGCATCGCCGTGTCAATCGACGGTGCGGCCCCGCCCTTCCCGTGCAAGCAGTAATCGAACGCCGCGACCATCTCATCCTCCCGATCCAGACCGGGATAAACGTTCACCAGGGAACGCAGCCGGTCCAACCGCAGCACCGCGAGGTTCTTCTCCGTCAACGTCCCCAGATCGCCACCGGACCCCTTCACCCACAACAACTCCACCGGATCCCCGGTCACGGGGTCGGTTTCGGTGCCCTTGGCGGAGGTATTCCCCCCGGCGTAATTCGTGTTACGCGGGTCGGCGCCAAGCCGATTGGACCGATCGATCAGATCCTGCGCAGTGGTCGTTGGCTTACTCATCGAATGTCTCCTGGGTCAGTGAAGGCTTCAGGTACGGCGGTCGAGGGATTGCGGCGCAACGGGTGCGCCGGTTGGTGTGTGGGGGTGTGGACTATGACGGGGTCAGGCACCCCAGGAGGCCTGGGTACCGCCGACCCGCTCTTCGGCGACCTTCGTGGCGTACCCGGATTCGGCGAACGCCTTCAGTGGATTACGCGGCAATCCGAGGTTCTCCCGACGGTCGGCGAGGATGCCGCGGACGTCGGTCTCGTAGGCGTCCATCAGCACTCCGTGCGCACCGAGGACGTCGCCGGCCTCCTGCGCGGCCTTGAGGGCGTCCTGGTCCACCAGCAGCGCTTTCGCGGTCGCGGCCTGCACGTTCATCACCGACCGGATCTGGCCGGGGATCTTCTCCTCGATGTTGTGGCACTGGTCGAGCATGAAGTTCACCCCGGATCCGGGCAGGTGCGCCTTTGCCTCGGTGATCTCGAACATGATCCGGAACAACTGGAACGGGTCCGCGGAGCCGACGATCAGGTCGTCATCGGCGTTGTACCGGGAATTGAAATCGAACGCCCCCAACCGGCCCTGCCGTACCAGCTGCATCACGATGAACTCGATGTTCGTCGACTGCGCGTGATGTCCGGTGTCCAGGATGACCTTCGCCCGCTCCCCCAGTGCCAGACAGTGCAGCAGTGACGTGCCCCAGTCCGGGACGTCCATGGTGTAGAAGTACGGCTCGAAGATCTTGTACTCCAACAGGAGTCGCTGATCGTCGTCCAACGCCGCGTAGATCTCGGCCAGCGAATCCGCCAACCGGTCCTGTCGGGCGGCCATCGAGTCCTGCCCGGCGTAATTCGTGCCGTCCGGCAACCAGATCTTCAGGTCCTTCGACCCGGTCGCGCGCATCACCTCGATGCACTCCAGATGGTGCGCAATGGCTTTCGCGCGGATCTTCGGGTCCTTGTTCGTCAGCGACCCGAGCCGGTAGTCGTCGTCCTGGAACAGGTTCGAGTTCACCGACCCGATCGTGACGCCCAGTTCCTTCGCGTGCGCCTCCAACGCGGCGTAGTCATCGACCTTGTCCCACGGGATGTGAATCGACACCTTCGGCGCCAGCCCGGTCATCGCATGCACCTGCGCCGCGTCCGCGATCTTTTCCCACGGATCTCGCGGCGTCCCCGCAGTGGTGAACACCTTGAACCGGGTCCCGGAGTTCCCGTACGCCCAACTCGGCACCTCGATGCCGAAATCGTCGAGATCGGAGAGGGCACTGAGGGTGTCGGCCATGGAAGGACGTCCTTGTCTTGATGGTTGCAGGCAACTCGCTGTGGTCGTAATTCTGTATTGATACGTTTCATTTGTCAAGCATTGAACAGAACACCGACGTTCCACTCCCTCCATCTGCTGCGCTCAATCAGCCGTCAACCGGACCTGTTGGACGGTGTAAAACGACTCATTCGAGCACCTGGCCGACCCTTGGCCAGGGAACGCCGGCACGAGCCAGCCCCAGGTTGGCGCCGATCAACATCCCCCGCGCGGCTCAACTCATCGACTCCTGTCACAGCAGCCTCACAAGGTCAACGTTCGGCCGCGCCGAGGACGATGACGGGCCAACCCCAGGACGAGGAGTAGGCCGGCGTCACGGCCGCTGGCATCGCGTGGCACCGAGTCGGCAAGCATGTCGTGTCGCCAAGCAAAACTTTGATTGTTTCAAGGCACGCTTTCGGCGCACATCCGGTCGATGTGCTGCCGGACGAGCCCATCCCTGCTCCTGACAGCCAGTTCTCGGCCAGTTCGTGCTCATCGGCAAGCTCGTCAAATCGAGGCTTGACGTCATTGAAACGATCCATTACGGTTCCATTCAACCCCCTGGTAGGCGATACTCATCACGCGACAGCCGCCGGGGTCGACAACGTCAGCACTGCGCATTGCCCATCCCGGACGGGCCGTCAAGGCCCTGGTCACCGTCGACAAGGAGACGTGCACATGAACACTGCACCAGTTGAGAGCACTGGGCCCGCACAGGAGGTCGAGCACCGCGACCCGAAGCGGGCGGCGCTCAGCGGATGGATCGGCAGCGCCCTCGAGTACTACGACTTCGCGCTGTACTCGTTGGCCGCGGCCCTCGTCTTCCCGACGGTCTTCTTCCCGTCGGGCAACCCCACCGTCGCCCTGATCGCGTCGCTCGCCACCTACGCCGTCGGGTACTTCATCCGACCGATCGGCGCGATCGTGCTCGGCGCCTGGGGTGACCGGCACGGACGGAAGAACGTCCTGGTCTGGGCGATGTTCCTGATGGGCCTGTCGACCTTCCTGGTCGGTGTACTCCCCACCTACGCACAGGTCGGCGCGCTCGCACCGATTCTGCTGGTCGTCCTCCGCATGGTTCAGGGCTTTGCCGTCGCCGGCGAGCTCGGCGGCGCGAGCGCAATGATCGTGGAGCACGCCCCGGACGCCCGCCGCGGCTTCTTTGCGAGCTTCAGCTTGCAGGGCACCCAGGCAGGTTCGATCCTGGCGACCGGCGCACTGCTCCCCCTCGCCGCATTCCTACCGACCGACGCTTTCCAGACCTGGGGCTGGCGGATCCCGTTCCTGCTCAGCTCCGTCGTCATCCTGGCCGGCTTCATCATCCGTCGGCGGGTGCAGGAACCGCCGGCCTTCACGGCGCAGGCGGAGACCGCAGCCAAACGTCGACTGCCGTTCATCGATCTTCTGCACACGCGTCCGTGGGGAACCTTCCGATGCATCCTGATGACGTTCACCAACGTGATCGGTTCGGCCACACTCGTTTTCGGCGTGTCCTACGCAACCGCCAAGGGCTACGGCATCGGCTTCAGCACCAGCGACATGCTCTGGGTGACGCTGGTTGCCAACATCGTGGCGGTGGCGACCATTCCGCTGTTCGGCGCATTGTCCGACCGCATCGGGCGCCGCTCGTTGATGATCTTCGGCGGGATCGGCGGCGGGGTGTTGTCCGGCCTCTACCTCTGGACGATCGAGCAGGGAAACTTGTTCCTCGTCATTCTCATGGTCATCCTGGTGCAGGGCCTGCTGTTCCAGATGTGGAACGCCACCTTTGCCACCTTCTTCCAGGAGCAGTTCCCGATGCGGATGCGGGTCACCGGGTTCGCGGTGTCGCAGAACGTCGGTCTGGCCATCGCGTCCCTGTTCCCGACGCTGTTCACGGCCATCGCTCCCCCGGGATCGACGAATGTGCCGCTGGTGATCGGCCTCGTCACCTTCGCCATCGCCCTGGTTGCTGCGGGTGCCGCATTCTTCACTCCGGAGACCAGGGGCACGGCACTCGCGGACCTCGGCCAGCGGGATCAGGTTGCCCAACACTGATCGGCAACCACCAACGACCGGCCGCTGTCCGGACCGTCATCCGGGTTCGCCATCCTGAGCATCATCCATCGTCCAGACCAGCAGTTCGGAGGCTCCGATCATGCGTTACTGCTTCACTTCCCGGGTCGATACCCGGAACCTGAACAGATACCGCGAACGGCACGCAGCGGTCTGGCCGGAGATGCTGACGGCTCTGCGCGACGCGGGGTGGCGGAACTACTCGCTGTTCCTCGCCGACACCGGCCTGCTCATCGGCTACTTCGAAGCCGACGACCGTGACCTTGCGCAGGCCCGGATGGCGGCCACCGAGATCAATGCCCGCTGGCAGGCCGAGATGGCCGAACTGTTCGACGGGAACGGCAATCCGGACGAAGGATTCAGCTACGTCCCCGAGGTGTTCAACCTCGACGACCAGCTCGCCGCTGCCGGGCTTCCCACCGACCGGGTCGTCCAGGAGCCCGAACCGAAATCCTGGGACCAGTAACAGGTCCCGTGTGCGTCGCGACGGACGCAATGCCGGTTCGCAGCGAAGTCACCGTCGACGGTGTGCAATCCATCGAACATCTCCACCGACAGATCAAGGAAGATCGATGCCTGACACGACAGCAACACCGAAGGTGTGGCCAGTAAAGCAGAGCCGGCTGCTGCGGGCCCCGGAACGGTTCGTCACCAGGGCTGAGATCCGCGAACTGATCCATCGGCTGACCACCAATCTGGTCTCGATCGAGGACACGACCGGCGAGTTCCTGCTGCGCCTGGACGACGGACGGGTCATCGACACCAAGGGCTGGGCCGGCTGGGAATGGACTCATGGCGTCGGTCTCTACGGCATGTGGCAGTACTACAGCCAGACCGGCGATCAGACGATGAGCGACATCATCGATTCCTGGTTCGCCGCAAGACTTGCCGAGGGCACGACGAAGAACGTCAATACGATGGCTCCGTTCCTCACCCTGGCCTGCCGGTACGAAGAGACGGGCGACCGCACCCTGGTGCCGTGGCTCGACGCCTGGGCCGAATGGGCCATGCGCGACATGCCGCGCACCCCGCACGGCGGCATGCAGCACGTCACTCTCGCCGAGGAGAACCACCATCAGTTATGGGATGACACCCTCATGATGACGGTCCTGCCGCTGACCAAGATCGGCCTGGTGCTGGGACGGCCGCACTACGTTCGCGAGGCCACATTCCAATTCCTCACGCACGTGGCCTATCTGATGGATCGGGAGACCGGGCTGTGGTTCCACGGCTGGTCCTTCGAGGGCCACCATCATTTCGCGAACGCCAGGTGGGCCCGCGGGAATTCCTGGGTGACGATGGTGATCCCCGACTTCCTGGAACTGCTGGACCTGCCGGCCGACGATCCGGTTCACCGCTACCTGATCCAGGTACTCGACGCCCAGGTGTCCACGCTCGAGCAACTACAGGACGAATCGGGGTTGTGGCACACGCTGCTCGACGACCCGTCGTCCTACCTCGAGGCTTCGGCGACCGCGGGGATCGCCTACGGAATCCTCAAGGCGGTCCGGAAGGGCTACCTCGACGCCCGCTACGCCGAGACCGCAGAGCGGGCGGTCAAGGCGATCATCTCGAACATTTCCGATGACGGCGAGTTGCAACAGGTCTCGTTCGGCACCGGGATGGGACCGGATCTCGACTTCTACCGCGAAATCCCGCTGACATCCATGCCCTACGGACAAGCCATGGCGATCTTGTGCCTTGCCGAGTACTGCCGCACCTACTACTGAGCCCGACACCCGTAGCAGGGCAGTCTATCCAGCCAGACATCGCGACTGACGACAGCAGTTGCTTCCTAGGAGAAACCAGTGATTCTCGATTCCTTTCGGCTCGACGGCAAAGTCGCGCTGGTCACCGGCACGTCGCGCGGGCTGGGCCGGAGCGCGGCAACCGCCTTGGCCGAGGCCGGGGCCGATGTCGCCCTGCTCGACCGTAGCCCGGCCATTCAGACTGCGCGGCAGATCACGGATCTCGACCGCCGGGTACATCAGATCGAACTCGACCTCGGCCAGGCGACCCCGGACCAGCTCGAGGATGCGATTCAGTCGGTGGTGGACACGTTGGGACGGGTCGACATCCTCGTCAACAATGCAGGAATCATCCGGCGCGCGCCGCTGCTCGAGCATCGAGCCGCCGACTGGGATGCGGTGCTGGCGATCAACCTGGACGCCGTGTTCCACTTGTCGCAGGCAGCCGCCAAACGCTTCGTCGCCCAGGGCGGCGGTAAGATCATCAACATTGCCTCGATGCTGTCGTTCCAGGGTGGGATCCTGGTGCCCGGCTACGCCGCGAGCAAGCACGCAGTCGCCGGCCTGACCAAATCCTTTGCCAACGAGCTGGCCGTGCACGGTGTCAACGTCAACGCCATCGCACCCGGATACATGGCCACCGACAACACCGAACAGATCCGCTCGGACGAGAACCGTGAGAAGGCGATCCTGGATCGCATCCCGGCCGGCCGGTGGGGCACCCCGGCCGATCTGCAGGGCCCGTTCGTGTTCCTGGCCTCATCGGCTTCCGACTACGTGAACGGGGCGATCATCCCCGTCGACGGCGGTTGGCTCGTCCGCTGATCTGCCGCATCCCACCACCCGAAACCCAGCATCCGGAGATCATCATGGAACAGCGTTACGCGACCAACCCCCAGCAGCTCCCCTCGTTCGACACCGAAACGCTGCGCGCCCAGTACCTGGTCGACCAGCTCTTCATCCCGGGCCAGATCACCGCCTGCTACACGCATCACGACCGAGTCGTGCTCGGCGGAGCCGCCCCGGTCGACGAACCGCTGGCGCTGCCCGCATTCGAGGCGCTGCGCGCCGAGTACTTCCTGGCCAACCGCGAGCTCGGCATCGTGAACATCGGTGGCACCGGGACGGTGAGCGCCGGCGGCGAGACCTACACCCTGCCCAACGGTGCCTGCCTCTATGTCGGCCGAGGTACCCGGGACGTGATCTTCGCCAACGATTCGGCGGATCCCGACGGCCCGAACGCACAGTTCTACTTTTTCAGCGCACCGGCGCACACCACTTATCCGACCCAGCTGGTGCTGAAGGGCCAGGGCAACGCACTCGAACTCGGCGACCAGCTGACGAGTAATCGACGGACTCTGAACCAGTACATCCACCAGAACGGCATCCGCTCGTGCCAGATCCTCATGGGCGTCACCGAACTGCATCCGGGGTCGATGTGGAACACGATGCCGGCGCACACCCACGATCGGCGCACGGAGTGCTACCTCTACTTCGACGTACCGGAGGATGCCAGGGTGATCCACCTGCTCGGCGAGCCCACCGAGACCCGGCACCTGGTGGTCGGTGATCGGCAGGCTGTCATCTCGCCGTCCTGGTCCATCCACTCCGGTGTCGGGACCGCGGCCTACTCGTTCGTCTGGGCCATGGCCGGGGAGAATCAGTCGTTCGACGACATGGACGCCGCTTCGGTGGTCACTCTGCGATGATGTGCGGCGCGTGGCGACGATCGCTGTGACACAACGAGTTCAGTCGTGACGGTTCCAGCCCGAAAGGGGCGGTTGCCCTAGTCAGAGTTCACGAGCCGCAGCGGTTCTGGCAGGCGGACCCTGTCGGCCCGGCGTTCGCTGCCACGGGGTACGCCTGGCCCATCAGGAGTCCTGTCCGCGGCGAACCATTTCGGTGATCCAGATCGGCGCGAAGGGAGACGTACAGCCAGGCGGGGTCGGGTAATCCTTGAGGACCTCCAGTCGCTCACCGATGTCAATGGCGCGCTGGCGAAACTCGGCATGATCGATACCGATCTGCGCCAGGCAGTTGTTCATGGCCCATTGCAGGCGATCCGGTGCGTCCTTCATCTCCGACTCGATGATGTCGAGCAGCCCGGGAAGATCGACACTCTCCGGCTGACGTCCGACCCGCTCGCTGGTCAGGGCCCACCCAGCGCTGGCCACCAGCGGATCCGGATCGGCGAACCACGCCTGCCGCAGCTCCTCGGCGTGCGGGTTCTTCTTCACCACATAGTTGACCAGCCAGTCGTGCACCTTCGGCGTGCGAGCCTGGCGGAGCATGGTGTCCAGCTCGCTCCGGTCGAAAGCTTTCGGCCGGCAGATCAGGATCGCCACCAGCTTGGCCGCCGTGTCATCGGTGTTCCAGAGAGACTGCGCGAGTTCCTGCTGCGTTTTGAGCTGCTTGGCAATCGCCCGCAGCCGAGTCAGGTTCACGCCGTGGTCGTCCCCGTGCTTCTCGTTGACCGCACGGAACTTGGGGTCCTCGGCGGCCGCCAGCTGGGCCATCACGTCGTCCACAGTCTCACCGGCCATACCGATCTCGCCTCTCGGTCAATACTGCAGCAGTTCGCGGACCTCGACGTATCCGTAGGTGGGCAGCCTGTTCGCCCGCTCGGTTGCCCTGTCGATGTTTTCACATTCCATGATGTAGAACGCCTGGATCTGCCGCTCGCCGGACGCAAACGGCCCCCGCTGCCGGTCATAGCTGCGGTGGGGGCCACAGCACCTCGGCTCGTGATGCCGCCTGCGCGATGACCGCGCCATCCAGCACCGTCCGGGACTCGGGGATGTCGTGGGCCGGCCAGGAGCACACCACCTCGAGCGGCCCGGCAGGAGGCAATGGCGTCAACCAGGACGACTGATCAAGCGAATTGCCCGTGCCGCTGATGGCGATCGGAGACAGCGAAGGCTGCTCGAAGTCGTCGTCGGCGGGAGCGGCCCGCGTCCATTTGTCCAGCATCCTCGTCCTGGACCACACTGGCACCCTGCGGTACACCACCGTGGAAACGGCGCCGGTCAATCCTTGAGCAGCCGAGCCCAGGCAGTGCGGGCCAACTGCCGCCGAACGGCCCTCCACGGTCCCTGGGAGCGCAACGCCGATGTGGCCGCATTCCATCCGCAGGCTCCGTGCACACCGCCCCCGGGATGTGCCGACGCCGATGCGAGAAACAGTCCCGGAATCGGAGTTTCCGGCCGCCCAAGGCCGGGCGTCGGCCGGAAGATCAGCTGCTGGTGCGGATACGAGGTTCCACCGTTGATCGCGCCGTTCACGAGGTTGGCATCCTGCGCTTCGAGATCGCCCGGGTACTGGACGAACGTACTGATGATGCTCGCCCCGAACCCGGGCGCCACCTGTTCGAGGTGATCCCCGACCCGCCGGACATGACCGTCCAACTGCGCTTTGGACCTCGACATCGATTGCGGCACATGGGTGTACGCCCAGGCCGATTCGGTTCCGGCGGGCGACCGGGTGGGGTCGGCGGTGGTCATCTGACCGAAGAGCACGAATGGATGCTCCGGCGGACGGCCGACGGACAGATCCGCGGCGAAGTCGACGAAGCCGTCCAGGTCGGTACCGAAGTGGACCGTCCCGGCTCCGTTCGGCCCTGACGATCGCCAGGGAACCGGGCGGTTCAGCGCCCAGTTGATCTTGAGGGTCGGATTGTCCCACTGGAAGCGTTCCAGCTGCCCTCGGACCTTTCCCGGAAGGTGCTGTAGCCCGACCAGGTCCCGGTACAGCTCGGGCGCCGAGACATCCGCCACAATGGCCTTTTTCGCCGTGATAACGGTTCCGTCAGCGGTGCGGACGCCGGTTGCCCGACCTCCCGTCACCAGCACAGCGGTCACCCTTGCACCGGTGCGCACTTGCCCACCGCGAGATTCAAATCTCCGTTGCAGGGCGAAGGCCAGGTTCTGCGCGCCACCCTGCGGGACCGGAAAGCCGACGTCCTGCCCGAGCATCGCCAACAGCCAGCCGAAGATCCCACTGCCGGCGGCGTCCGGCGGGACGTCGGCATGCATGGCATTGCCGGTCAGCAGCAGCGGTCCGCCGTCGCCGGTGAAGTTCTCGGATCCCAATCGGCGCACCGGCAACACGGCCAACCGGGCGAGGTCGAGCATGCCGGACAACCGGCTCCGGCCGAGCAATTCGAACACCGCCCTGATCGGTGGGATCGGGGTGAACATGGCATCCAGCAAGGGATCCCGGATGCGCTGCCAACCGTCGAACATCTCCAACCAGGCCTGCCCGTCACCGACGCCGAATTCCTCGAGACCGGCAGCCGTGAGAGTGGGGTCTCGATGAAGCACCGCAGCGCGGCCGTCCGGCAGGGCATGGGCCAATACCTTGTCGGCCTGTACCCAGGCCAGCCCGTGATCGGTCAGATCAAGTCCCTTGATCACCTGTGACGCGGCCGCCAGCGGGTAGAACGCACTGAACATGTCGGAGTGGAAGCCGGGTGCAGTGACGTCTGCGCTGCTGACCGCTCCGCCCACAGAGTCGTTGGCCTCCAGTAGCAGCACATCCCAGCCCGCGTCGGCCAGCGCGTTGGCGGCGACAAGACCGTTGGGGCCGGCACCGATCACCACCGCGTCCGCGGTGAGCTTGGTCATGACCGGCGATCGGTGGTCGTCATCACCATGGCCGCCGCCTCGATGTCGCCGGCCACGGGTGAGACCGCGTCGGTCGAGACGCTGCGCCTCCCGAACCGCCCCCAGACACCGTGCTCGGCCTCACCTTCGGGCCGGGCGCTCAGCACACTGCCGGTGTGGGCCGCGAGCTGTCGTCGGGACAATCCCGCCAACTTCATCAGCGGACCGACAGCACGGTCGAAGACGGCCGGAAACATCCGGAATCCGAGAAGGACGACATGATTGGCGATGCCGACCGAGCGCTCCCGACGCGGCGATCGCAGGCTCTTCACTATTGCCCGGGCCACTTTCTCCGGCGGATCGATCGGGGGCGGCGGACGACCTTCACGCAAGGCGTAGTTGGCCGCCTGGCTGTACGCCGGGGTGTTGACGCTTCCCGGAGAGATCAGTGTGACGTGCACGCCGGGGGTTTGCCTGGCCTCGATCTGGATCATCCGGGTCAGCGCCTGTACACCCCACTTCGCGGTGACGTAGGGGCTCATGTAGGGAACCGCGATCTTGCCGAGCAGGGACCCGGCGATCACCAACTCCCCCCCGCCTTGGCCGTGGAAGAGCTGCAGTGCCGCCCGGGCCACATTCGCGGTACCCAGCAGATTGGTGGTGATGACCCGGTCGAAGATCTCGGGCGGGATGTCCTCGAACCTGCCGTAAGCGACAGCCGCGGCGGTGTTGATCACCGCGTCGACCCGACCGAACCTGGCCACCGCCCGCTGGAAGAGCGCACAGATTTCCGTCATGTCACCGACATCGACGGGTGAGACGAGTATCTCGACCCCATTCACGGCGCACTCGCGCTCGACAGCAGCCAGTGCTGTCACCGACCTCGAGGACAGCACGAGGTTCCAACCCTGGGCGCTCAATGCACGCGCTGTCGATCGACCGATGCCACTGGAGGCACCGATGACGATCGCCGCTCGTCGCAAGGTTCCTTCGTCGACTGCCATTTCGGCACCATCTTCCTGTGCACTCGCGTCCGGATGCCCGACTCGTCCGAATCTCGCCAGGACCGGCTCGCCCGTGACAGTCCCGGAGTAGCCCGGAACGCGACCGCCGAAACGAAGGCAGGTGTTTCCCGGCAGGCGCGCTGGGTACACCGTCACCACCTGCCAGGCGAGAAGCATGCCAGGCAATCTGCAGGGACGGCCCGACGCCGTCTGGTCAAGAACGTCCCATCACCGATCATCACCCGGTGGGATCAGGACAGGAGCACACCATGAAAGCAGTGACCTGGCACGGCAAGCGCGACGTCCGGGTGGACGAGGTGCCGGATCCGACGATCCAGCATTCGACCGATGCCATCGTCCGGATCACCTCGACCGCGATCTGTGGCTCCGACCTGCACCTGTACGAGGTGCTCGGCCCCTACCTGACCGTCGGCGACATCCTCGGCCACGAGCCGATGGGCATCGTCGAGGAAGTCGGTGCCGATGTCACCCATATCAAGCCGGGCGATCGGGTGGTCGTGCCCTTCAACATTTCCTGCGGGCATTGCGGCATGTGTTCGGACGGTCTCCAGTCCCAATGCGAGACAACGCAGGTTCGTGAGCAGAACAAGGGTGCCGCGTTGTTCGGCTACACGTCGCTGTACGGGTCGGTCCCCGGGGGCCAGGCAGAGTATCTGCGGGTGCCGCAGGCGCAGTACGGGCCGATCGCGGTGAGCCCCGAGGGCCCCGACGAGCGGTACCTGTTCCTGTCCGACATCCTGCCGACCGCCTGGCAGGCGGTGCAGTACGCCGACGTCCCCGACGGCGGAGTGCTCGCTGTCTTCGGGCTGGGCCCGGTGGGTCAGTTCGCCGGTCGGATCGGCGCGCATCTGGGTCACCGGGTGATCGGGATCGACCCGGTTCTTGAGCGCCGGGACATGGCGGCCCGACACGGGATCGAGACGGTCGATCCCACCGACATCGATGACGTTCCCGCTGCGCTGCTCGACCTGACCGGCGGCTACGGTGCCCATGGCGTCATCGACGCGGTCGGCATGGAGGCACACGGCGGAGCCGGTGCGGCCGTCGCCAAATTCGCCCAGGCAGCCACCGGCATGCTGCCGGACGCAGTGGCCCAGAAGCTGATCGAGAACGTCGGGGTCGACCGGCTGACCGCCCTGCACAATGCCATCGGGGCGGTGCGTCGCGGTGGAACCGTCTCGATCAGCGGCGTCTACGGCGGTACCGCCGACCCGATGCCGATGATGGATCTGTTCGACAAACAGATACAACTGCGAATGGGACAGTGCAATGTCAAGAAGTGGATTTCCGACATTCTCCCCTTGGTCGACGACCCGTCGGATCCGCTCGGCGTGCTCGACCTGACCACCCACACCGTGCCCATCGTCGAAGCACCCGATGCCTACCGCACGTTCCAGCAGAAGTCCGATGGATGCATCAAGGTCGTGCTCAAGCCCTAGCCGAGCTGGACCGCCAGGCGACGGGCGACTTCTGATGGCCCGATGACTCTGAGAAAGGCCGTTCTGCGGTGGATCTCGATCGCAACAGCACAGCCGTGGATCTGGCCGTGCAACATGCTCCCAATCCGGCGCACGGCGCCGGCAGTTCCGAGACTGCCAGGCTGGTGCAGAACCTGTTGGCGCCCGTACTCGGCATCGGGCTCGACGGGCCGGTGATCGACGTCGTCGACATCGGTGCCAACCCCATCGACGGAGACCCCCCCTACCGCCGGTTGCTCGACTCGGGGCTGTGCCGCGTCACGGGTTTCGAACCGCAACCCCAGGCACTGGCCGACCTCCGTCGACAGGCCGGGCCCCACGAGCGGTACCTCCCGTACGCGGTGGGCGACGGCGGTCGCCACACGTTGCACATGTGCGCAGCCTCGGGATTCGCCAGTCTGCTGGCGCCGGACGATGATCAGCTCGACCTGCTCATCGACTTTCCCGCGCTCGCCGAGGTCACCGGCCGACATCCGGTGGACACCAGAAGGTTGGACGACATCGAGGAGATCGGCGCAATCGACCTGCTGAAGATCGACATCCAGGGAGGTGAGTTGTCGGTGCTCCGCGCGGGCCGGGGCAAACTCCGTGAAGCACTCGCAGTGCAGACCGAGGTCGGCTTCCACCGCCTCTATCGCGATCAGCCGACCTTCGCCGATGTCGACCTGGAATTGCGCGAACAGGGATTCATTCCTCATCAGTTCGTCAGCACCCGAACCTGGCCGATGGCACCTGTTGTCTGGGCGGACCCGCTTCAGCAGGCTGCTCGTCAGCTCGTCGAGGCGGACCTGCTCTACGTCCGGGACCCGGTCCGATTCACCGAGTTGGATCCCGGCCAACTGGGCCGGCTCGCCATGATTGCCGATGGCGTCTACGGCAGTTTCGGTCTGGCGCTGCGCTGCGTGCTGGAGCTGATCGCCCGCGAGGTGCTCGACCCGGCAGCAGAGGATCGCTACCGCGCGCTCGCCACGTCGCGATTGCCCGGCTGACCTGATCGTCACCCGCCGTTGAGGGCTGGCGTGATGATCACCAGCCGCCCCACCATCGTTCCAGGAACACAGCGTCGGAAATCAGCCGCACGGCAGGCACTTGCACCGATCCGGTGAACGGAACACCAGTCGGTGCTGGGTCACCGCGGCTGATCGATCTGGTCCGGCGGATCTCCAGCAACCCAGGAACACTCCATTCCCCGAGCGAGCAGCAGGTGTCCAGTGGGGCGGACAGCCGCAGCGGGCGTTGCACCGACACCTGATAGCGGGCCCGGCCCAAGACCCGCGAAGGCACGTCACCGAGGTGCACCCTCGGGTCCCCGTCCAGCAGCGGCGGGAGAGCCGCCGCTGCTGCGTCAGGATCCGGGGGACGCGGAAACCACACGGCACCGTCGATACCGGTGAGCAAGCTGCCGATCGATGCGACCACGGCGGCATCGGCCGGCGTACCGGTGGTCGGTCCGAGATAGCGGACCACGATGTCCGGTTGCACCAGGATCAGGCCTGTGCCGCGCACCGACGGCAGCGGGATCTTCGAGGCCAGCAAGAGGCTCTCCGCGTTCTTGGCTGCGACATCGAGGTCCCGTGCACCCGCGTCGGGTCCGTCGTGCCAGGCCACTGCGGCCGGCTCGTGGGCAAAGGTCGCCCCGGCAAGCCATGCGCGCCACCCGAAGTCCCAATCCTCGCCGCCATATCCGACGAATGTTTCGTCGAATCCGCCGACGGCCGCCCACAGCGCGCGATCGACGCCGAGCACCGCTGAGATGACCAACCGGAAATCCTCGTCGGACGCCGCAGCGAGATGGTCGGTCCTGGCGTACCCGTCCGACAACCATTGCGGTTCCTCGAGTACCTGGATCGCGGACGCTCCTCCTCGATCCGGCCCGGCGGCCCGATCATCGCGAAGGAAGCCCAGCACGACATCGTCGCCGACCGTCGCGAAATCTGCGTGCCGTCGTCGGCCCAGGACGAGCGCTCCATGGCCGTCATCGACGGCGCGCAGTCGCCTGACCATGGTCTGGACGTAATCGGCTGCCGGGAGGGTGTCCCCATCGAGGAAGAGCAGCCACCGGCCGCGGGCCTGCGCCGCACCCAGGTTACGGGCCGCAGCCGCCCGAAAACCCTGGTCGACCTGGCGCACTGCGGTACAGGGATAATGCAGATCCGGCGGAATGATCGGTGGGGTGATGGAACCGTCGTCCGCGACCACCACCTCGAACGCGTGATCACACCGCTGCTGGGCAAGGGCTTTCAACAGCAACGTCAGCAGTCGTTGATCGTTGTAGTAGGGAATGACGACGGAGACATCCATCTCAGGAGGTGACCGAGTTCGCTTCCACGACCGCCCACTGATCCAGTTCCGGGTGGTACTTCGCAAGACCCATCTCGCAAAAAGCCTGGAGCCAGCCCTGCATCGGCCAAAATCCCCACCGACGATGGAAGATGGTCGCATTCCGGACGACGTCGGCAAGGTGCGGCACCGGTGGATTCTGCGACTCGTGGTACTGGTGGAACGCGTCCGCCCCGCCGAGCCACCGCACGTTGATTCCGGACAGATATGCGTGATAGCCGAAGTCGGTATCTTCGGCGCCGTAGCCCCGGTAGTCCTCGCAGAAGCCATCCAGTCGTTGCCAGGTCAGGTTGGACACCGCGAACGACAAGGACCAGAACAGCTGCCAGTCGTCAGAAGCCGTTGAAACACCCGGCTCCGGTTGCGGTCTCGCGACATGAGGCCGCCCGGCGAGCTCCGCGGGATGAATTGTCATGGCGTCGACATCTTCGTCGAGATATTGCACGACACCGCAATGCAGTGCTGGTCGAGCCTCCGTGCGCACCGCCCTGTCATAGGCCGCAACCAGTGGCGGCGACGGAACGCAGTCGACATCGAGGAAGATCAGCACGTCCGCACCCGCAGCCAACGCAGCCACTGCACCGACGTTCCTGGCGGCAGCCAGCGGTAGCGGACCGTCGACCGGGACGTCGCGCATCAGCAGGACGCATCCGGATCCGGCTATCGGCCCGGCGGCGGTGAGCTGCAGCGCGAGGGGATCGCCCATCGCGACCACCACGTACATTTCCGGCACTCGCGTGCCGAGCAGCAGCCCACGCTGCTGGGCCAGCAGGTGATCGTGCCGGCCGGCGACGATGGTGATGACGGCGGTGGTCATGCCACGGTCTCATCGACGGTCTGCCGGACGTCCCGCGCGGTCCGGGACAGGAAGTCGGCCGCCAGCACTGCGGCATCGGCAGGCGCCCAACGCTGCCAGTGCTCGCCGCCGAGCCTCATTGCGGTAGCCAGCACCGAGCGCCACCGCGAGGGCTCCGGGAACGACTCGAGGCCGACCGCCAGGCCCGCTCGGTCCAGGGTGCGCACGGTCGCCAGTTGCTCGTCGTGCGGCCGACTCTCGGCGATCACGACGGCCGGACGCCTGGCCGCTGCCACCTCGGCCACCGCGTTCTGTCCGCCGTGGGTGACGACCACATCCGCCCATGTCAGCTGATCCCACACCGGCGTTCCGGCTGCTTCTCCGGTGCCAGCAATGCGCCACCGACATTCCGGCGTGGCCCGGGACGCTGCGGCAACCGCCTCGACCGGAGCGCCGTCGCCGCCGTTGCCCCACAGCACGAGCACACGGACAGGGCCGCCGTCACGGTTCACCGGTTGCGGGCGCCGGCCGGCATACCGCGAGATCGCGCCGACGTGAAAAGTCTTGTCGGACCATCGATCCGACCACTGAGATGTGGAGAACTCGGCCGGCCACGGCGCGAGAATCGCGTGCGCCGAGTCGTAGGCGGATCGATGGGCGCGGTCGGAACGGTCCCCCGGCATCGCCATCACGATCGTCGGGATGCCCATCAGCCGACAGAGCACGGCAACCTCCACCGACACATCGACCACCATCAGGTCGGGTTGGGCAGCGTCGATCCACTCCGCGATGATCGCCATCCGCCTGCGCAGGCCCCTGTCGTGCCGGGGTACCCAGTGCAGGGTGCCGGAGGCCGTTGGATCTTCCGGGCTCGACTGGTTGTCCATCGGCAGGGCAATCCATCGATCGACCTGGTCGGGCCGCGCAATCGAGCTGAACATGGTCGGCGGTTCGGCGAGGTGTCGCCCGATCGCACGGGCACGCTGCAGATGACCCCGCCCCTGGTGGTGCACGTAGTAGCCGATCACGGAGTCCCCGAGACGCACCCGGCGCGGGAGGCAACCGCCTTCACGGTCGGTCCCAGCGCTGCACCGCGTCCTGATAGACCCGTTCGTAACCGCGGATCATCGAGGTGACGCCGCAGCGGGCGACCGCGCGCTGTCGGACCGTTGCCCGGTCGAGATCAGCGGCGTCGGCCATGGCACGGACGGCTACCGACATTTCCGCCGAGCCGAAGCCCGACGCGTCGATGGCCGGAATCAGCCGACCCGACCTGGCATCGACGATCTCCGGAAGGCCGCCCCTGGCCAGGGCGACAACCGGGGTCCCGCACGCCATGGCCTCGGCCGCGACCATGCCGAACGGTTCGTTCCACACCGGCGTCACCAGCGCGATCCGGCTGTGCCCGACAAGATCGGCCAGGTCGGTCTGGTTCAGATGCCCGACGTACCGCACATCCGGACCGAGCCGTGGGACAACCTTTGTGGTGTAGTACTTCTCGTCGATCACCGGACCCGCGATGTCCAGCTCGAGACCGGCTGCACGCGCCATGTCGATGGCCAGGTGGGGCGCCTTCTCGGCAGCGATCCGCCCCGACCAGACGGCAGCCGGGCCACCTGGTCCCAGTCGCCAGGTCGCGGTGTCCACGCCGTTGCGGACCACCAGCGGCCGGATCAACGGTCGCCACTGCTCAGCCGTCGCCCGGCTCACCGCGACGAACTGCCGGTCACGCCGGCCGGGCTCTGGGCGGCGGGATCCGAGTACGTTGTGCGCCCAGGGCAGTTGCGGCGTGTGCAGCGTCGTCACCAGGGGGCAGGGCAAAGTGCTGGCGTGCTCGACCGGGTAGGGGTGCAACGCGTTGTTGTGCACCAGGTCGAACGAGCCGAGCATCCCGTCGTGCAGTTGGTTGACCAGTGTGGTGAAAGCCGCGAGTTCGGCGCGGCTGACGATCGGGTGATTGGTGATGTCGGGTCGCTCAGATGCGTCACCGACCGGTAGCGTTCCGAACTCGTAGCCGACTATGGCAGGGTCACTACCCACCGCTCCGGCGACCGTCACCGAATGCCCCCTCGCGCGCAAACCCGCAGCCAGTGACGAGGTGTGCGCCTCGAGACCGCCGGCAAAGGGTTGGACAATCGGATAGCGCAACGAGGCGATGATCAGAATCTTGAAGCACGATGCAGGCGTCCTGTACCGGCCGGCAGTTGACTGCGTCACCGACGCCACCTCACCTTCTTTCACCGACGTCCGGAGATCCACGGGTTGCATGCGTTGTCATCGGCCTGTGTACCCGATGTACCGCCCGATGAATCGCGCTGCGGTGGGGCGCACGCCGGAGCAGGTTCACGGGTGTGCCCTACCGGACCTCGATCAGCGCTTCCCGGTAGATCCGCTCGTGGGCAAGCGCGATCTGCCGGCGTTGCTCCCGCCGGTTCGGCGTGGCCGGCGTGGTGAGCGCCGGTTCCTTTCGCAACCGGCCCAGGACAGCTGAGAAATGAACCGGGTCGACAGCGCCGTCAACGGCGCGGGAGTAGGCGGGGTGTCCGTGTTGCTGCGAGTAGTACCCGATGTCGGGAGCCAGGACACCGGTTCCGACATCGACGCAGGCTTCCAACCACCCCGAGTGGGTACCGAAGGCGTACGGCAGCACACACAGGTCGAGTGAGCGCAGATGCCCCCATAGTTCCGCGTCGTCGAACCTCGGATGGGTGAGTACCTGCCATGCCGGATCGTTCTCTTTGCCGTTGAGCCACTCTCGGAGCGCTACCGCGGAACAATCGGATCGGGTCCAGATGTCCGGATGCAGGTCGACTCGAATTGTCGTTCTCGGCAGGTCGGCGATCGCAATGTCCACGGCCATCAGCACCGGCAGCGGATCGATGTTGGCCCGCAGGCTTTTCGCGCTGATTCCGATGACAAATTCCGCACTCCGACGGGAGGGGTCAAGGGACTTCGGCGGGGGCAACCGGTCCAGCGGAACGATGTGCGGATGTGGGATGACCTCGGGCCGCCTTCCCCATCGATCCTCGATCGCCCGGGCGGCGCCGGAGGTCAGGGTGATGAGCCGGGTAGCGCTGGGAATCAGCACATCCAGCAGGGCGGTGTGCCTGCTTTGATCAGCGAAATGTGGGTTGACCAGGTCGTGCACCGTCATCACCAAGGGGCGCCCCTTGCGGGTCAGCTCGTCGCACCATCGCCGCAGGGCGTCCGGCTCCGCTGCATCGAATCCGAAGTGCAGGTGCATGACGTCGAAATCGTCGTGATGACGGGCCACCCATTCCGGTTCCAGCATCACCGGCGGCCACCACTGACCCGGGATCGGATCCTCGACCTCCGGCAACGGATCGGTCAACCTGGTGACGCCGTCGGGTCCATCGACAGCGGACAGGTGAAGCACGTAGGGGTGATTCGCCGGGATCGATGCGACCCGGATCGCGGTCGGTAATGCCACAACCCGGCAGTACCCGTTCGGTCGGTTCTCACTCGGACCGATTGTCTGGCCGTACGGCCTTCGGCGCCGATCATCGAGGTCCACGCGGACGAACGTGCGGGTTTCGGGACGGATGAGGCGGAAATCGACGACTTCGTGCGCGCGGACGCTGTTGATCGGCGCGGGATGGTCGGCGGGGGTGTTTCAGGTCCAAGCGGAACAGGGAACAGTGTCCTGATGGAGCTCGAGCCGCAGACGGATCCGGTAGCCGCCGTCGACCGGCATCCTGGCCTCCGAGGCGATCTCGACCCGTGTGCCCCAGCATGAGGACGGCGCTTCGCGATGATGTTGCCCTGGGATGGTGCGGCCCACCCGAACACGGGGTACCCCGGTTGGCCCGTCAATTGGCCAGAGCGGCAAGAGATCTCGGGTTCAGTGGCCCGGTGGTGCAGGAGCCCGACCCCGCGCAGGTGATCGATCTGGTGGCCGGTCTGCCGCCCACGGTGCGACTGCTGCACCTGCATGTGAGCGATTGGTTGTTCGCCGATGCCGGCGTCGGCGCGGACCACGCGATGGCCGGACTGGTCCGTTCGCTGCGCGACCGGGGTGTTGCGCTGAGCGTCACCCTGCACGACCTGCCGCAACCTACCGACGGGCCGGACCTGTACCAGCGACGAGCCGCGACCTACGGCGCCATTGTCGAGTCGGTAGCGGGTGTGGTCGTCTGCAGCGAGCACGAGCGGACATTGCTCGACGATGCCCTGCTGGCTGACGGCCGGCGGCTGCCTGCGGCCCCGGACGCGGTGATGGTGATTCCGTTGCCGATCGATCCTGCGGGGCCAACCCCAGCTGGTGGCCCCTCCGCCATGACCCGGACGGTGGGCATCTTCGGGTACCTGTACCCGGGTAAGGGGCATCGGGAGGTCCTCGACGAGCTGGCATCTTGCCAACCGGCCGTCGACGTGTTGGCCATCGGACGGGCGTCGGACCGTCACCGGGAACTGGTCGCTGACTTGACCGAAGTCGCCACCGGCAGAGGAATGTCGTTTCGATGCACCGGTTACGTGCCCGACTCCGAGGTGACCGCTCGGCTGCGGGCACCGCTGATTCCCGTCGCGCCGCACACCCATGTCTCGGCGTCCGGCTCGATCAATTCCTGGATCGCGGCGGGCAGACGCCCCCTTGTTCCGTCCGGCCGCTATGCCAGCGAGCTCGGAAAACGCATACCTGGGTCGGTGCACCTGTACGAGCCGGGTCAACTCCGGGGCGCGGTCGAGGCCGCGATCGACGATCCTGCACTCACCTGGCTGCCCCCAGGCACTGCGGTCGGTCCGACGACGCCGGCAGCGGCCGCGACGTATCTCGCCTGGTTGCGAGCTCGATCGGACCGGTGATGAGCACCAGCACACCACCCAGGTCGCCACGGGTCATTGATTTTCCGAGCCGATGATGGCGGCGTAGGCCGCTGCGAGTTGCACCAGGGTGAGAGCCACCTCGTGCGCTCGTGGCCCGCCGGTGGCATCGGGAATGAGCGCAGCGGCCTGTGCGCCGATTTGTGCCAGCAATGCTGCCCGGGTGCTTTGCTGCTGGGCCGCTGTCACATCCGAGGCCGGGGATCCAATGGCCGTGCTCATCGCGGTCCCCACGCCGAGATACCGATCAGCGCGCCGACGCCGATCACGGTTGCGGCGGTCACCAGCACGACCGGAACGACGATGGCCGCGCTCTTGACGATGTCCATGGCTCGTCTTCCTCCGGAGGAAATGCTTCGGCTCAGGCAGCGGTCCCGATGCCCCGGGCACCATTGAGGAACGTCAGCATGAGCTGCGCAATGGTCTTCGGGTCATCGGAGATCGGGACGTGGTTCAGCCCCGGGAGCCAGGTCAGTTGGGCACCGGGGATCAGCGCAAGATACCGGGAGATCTGCTGCGGCATGAGCGGATCCGCCGTGCCCTGCAACAGCAGGGTAGGTGCGGTGATGGCACCCAAATGGGTCGGCATGTCGAACATCGACACCCAGTTCGCCGCCTCGTAGGCCGGCGAACCGGCGTAGTCGGACAGGAGCTGGCGAGCGTCGGCCGAAGTGAGCTGCCAGGGCAGCGACCGGCTACCGGCGAAGAACACCGAACGACCGACCGGAGTCATGCTCAGCATGCCTGCAGCCGGCGCCAGGGCCATCGCCATGCCGCGGCCCGCAACCAGCGCGATGAATCCCTGGATTCGTTCCGTCGGCGTGCCGAGCCCGTCGGGTGCGATCGCAATGACCGAACGCACCCGGGACGACCCGGCAAGCTGGATCGCGACCCGAGCGCCCAACGAATAGCCGGCGACGTGGTACGTCTCGATGCCGATCCGATCAAGTGCTTCTTCCACGGCTACCGCGAGGTTCGCCGCTGTCGGCAGCACTCCGGACGGGAGCGCCGCGGACCGGCCGAAGCCGGGCAGGTCGATGGCGATGACGTCGTACCGGGCACTCAGATCGGAAACCACCGGACGCCAGCCGACGCTCGACTCGCCGAGGCCGTGCAGCAGTACCAACGGTTCTCCGTGGCCCGTTCGGGTGATGTGAAGCTGGGATGCCCCGGACGCAGCAAAGACCTTCGACCGCGGCGCCGCCCGCAGCCTTGACGATTGATCGGCAGGCGGAATGGGCGACGGTTCGATGGTCGAGGGCGGCAGCGTGGACAGGGTGGCGCTCATAACAGGATTCCTCCGGATCGGGCATGGCCACCCGATCCATCATCGGCCGCGAGGACGACCTGCAGGGTGTGGGTGAGCACCCACCGGGCGGTAAAGAAACGACGCCGGCGCGGCAGCGCAAAGCTGCCGACACCGGCGTCGTCATCTCGGATCAGGATTTACTCGCTGTCGGCGCTGACCAGACGCTCGATCAGTTCCTCGACGGTGCCCGACTTCGGCAGCTCCCGCTCCGCAAGCAGATCGGACAGCTCGGCCTTGGTCAGACCCTCGTAAGGCTCCCGAGCTTCCTGCTTGGCCTGCTTCGCAGCGGCCCGCTCTGCGGCCCGGGCCACCTTCTCCTGCTCTTTCTTGGCCTCCTCGACAAGCTCGGCCTGCTCGTTGGCCACGTCCTGGGCCTTTTCGGCCTGCTGGACGGCCAGGTCGGCCACCACGTTCGTCTGGTCCTTGACGATGCCGTTGACCTTCTCGGCCTGCTCGCGCACCGTGCCGGTCAGGGAGGTGACCAGTTCGGCCCACCGGGTCGCCAGGTCGCGGTTGTAGTCAACCGACTTCTGCACGTACTCGAAGTACCGGGCAACCGGCGCCGTCAGGTCGACGGTCGGCAACTTCGCGACAACGTTGGCCTGCTCGGTGAACTTCTGCACGCCCTGCTTGAAGGTCTCCACCGACTTCTCGGTGGCCTCGCGAGCCTGGCTGGCAACTGCGGTGTAGGTCTCGGTGCTGGTGCTCATGGCACTCCTTTCGAATCGACCCGACGACACGGCCGGATCGGATGTCACTGCGGCACAGCGGCTGCTGTCGCACCATTGGCAGATACGCATATCTGACAACGTCGTCTGTCGGCGGCGATTCATGGCCACCTGTTAGCTACGTTAGCTGACATACAGCTAACACGGCTAACCAGCGGCTGTGATGTCGTCGTCGTGGAAACCGGTTTGAATTCCCCGGGACGGGCAAAGACCTATGTCAGCCGAGCGTGACCAGGGTGCGGGGATCATCGCTCGGCAGATTTCCCTCGACGACGGCGGTGACGGTGGCGTCGTTGAAGGTGAACGCCCCGCCGAAACTGTCCAGGAATGCGGTGTCCGCGGCATCCCGCCCGGTGGCGATCCGCAGCAGGGACGACCGCGGAGCGAGCAGGGTGCCGTCCACCACTCGCCACTGCCCGTCGACGAACGCCTCCGCAACGGCGTGGAAATCCATCGGCGACAGGCCGGGTGCATACACGGCGACCAGTCGGGCGGGTATGTTCCGGGCCCGCAGGAAGGCGACTGCGACGTGAGCGTAATCCCGGCAGACGCCCTGGCCGAGCAGGTAGGTGTCCACCGATCCGTCGATCGGGTCACTGCTGCCGGAGACGTAACTCAGATGTCCGCCAACCCATTTCGCGATTTCGGCCAGCAGTTCGGTCTGATCGGTCAGGTGTCCGAACTCGCGCTGCGCAACGGTGGCGAGTTTGTCCGATTCGGCGTACCGGCTGGGACGCAGATACTCGATCAGTTCGTCGTCCAGCACCTCCGGGACGTCGGCCCGGCCGGTCACCGTCGCCGCATAGGACAACAGCATCTTTCCGGGAGTCGGAGGCTCGACAACATGGAACCGTGACCCGGTCACCCCGATCACTTCCCGTGGAGTGATCGGCGTGCCGTCGACGGTGATGTCGAGCTTTTCGTCCACATCGAGGCCGGGAGCCTTCACCGCTGCGATCTGGAACACCACCCGCCCGGGTGTTGTCACATCGAGGTCGATGTTCGCGGACACAGATCGTTTCATCGAATCAGAATTGTTCACGCATCAATTCTCGTGGAACTGAAAAGCTCGTTCCGCACCCCCAACAGGGAATGCGGCGAATCTCACCAATATTCAGTCACGTCAACGACCTGAGCGACCGTTTCGTCCGGACACATCACCGAAACCAGGCTGCGGCCATCGGTGTTGCGGCGCGCCTTCACGCCGAACAGATTCGGGCGAGGACCCTGACCGCTGCACATCCCGATCAGCTGAGGAGACCCGATGCCCAGCAGCCCAAGTGACAACCCCACTTCGAACCCGGCGGCCGACAGGGCCGCGGCCGGGCATCACGACCTCATCGGGCAGCCCCACGACGCCCGGGCGGAGGGCACCGTTGCGGAGGCGGAGAAGGTGGCTGCCGACATCAGCACAGAGGACGCCCCGATGGGCCGGCTCGGGCCGCGGTTCAACTGGCGCTCTCCGTTCTTCATCGGCCTGGCCGCCACCGCAGGGGTCGCGGTCACGGTGCTGGTGTTGTGGATGTTCTGGATCGCGTCGGACGTTTTCCTGCTGATCGGGGTCGCCCTGTTCCTGGCCATCGGGATGGACCCGGCGGTGTCGTTCCTGGTGAAACGACGACTCCCCCGGTGGTCGGCCGTGATCGTGGTGCTGTTGGTGATCGTCGCGGCGATCGCCGGATTCATCGCCGCCGCCGTTCCCGCTCTGGTCACCCAGGGCCAAGATCTGGTCAACGCGGCCCCGCAATGGCTGCAGCAGGCACAGGACCACAATTCGTTCATCGGGCAACTGAACGACAAGTTCCAGATACAGCAGAAGGTCGAGTCGTTGTTGTCCGAATCCGGTTCGACCATTGCCGGGGGCGTCCTGGGCGCTGGGGAGGCCATCTTCGGTGCGGTCACCGACTTCCTGATCATCGTGATCCTGACCATCTACTTCTTGGCTGACATGCCCCGCATCCGCGGCTTGTTCTACCGGCTTGTCCCGCACTCCAGGCGTCCCCGCGCGATCCTGATCGGCGACGACATCATGGCCAAGGTCGGCGGCTATGTCCTTGGCAACATCGTCATCTCGATCATCGCGGGCGCCCTGACCTTCGCCTGGCTGGCGATTTTCGGGGTGCCCTACGCGCTCCTGCTGGCCATCCTGGTCGCCCTGCTCGACGTGATCCCGGTGGTCGGATCCACGATCGCCGGGATTGCCGTTGCCCTGGTGGCGCTGACCGTGTCACTGCCGGTCTGCCTGGCCACCATCGGCTTTTTCGTCCTGTACCGGTTCTTCGAGGACTACGTGCTGGTGCCGAAGATCATCGGCAAGGCCGTCGACGTCCCCGCATTGGTCACCGTCGTGGCCGTCCTCGTCGGCGCCGCTCTGCTCGGCATCGTCGGCGCACTGGTCGCGATCCCGATCAGCGCCGCCCTTCTCCTCCTCGGCCGGGAAGTGCTGTTCCCGCGACTCGACCAGGCCTGACCCTCTTCGACGCCCGTTTGGCGAGAACCTATGCAGGTCAGCCGATGTCGGGTAGATCACCACCAATAATTGTCCTGGGCGGTGTACGGCTGCTCGAGCGCAACGATCTCGTCCTCGCTCAGTGTGACATCGAGGGCCGCAACGGCATGCTGCAGATGATGGGGCTTGGTCGCACCCACGATCGGACAGGACACCACCTGCTTCGACAGCACCCAGGCCAAGGCGATTTGCGCCATCGGCACGCCTCTGGCTTCAGCGATCTGCTGTATTGCGTCGACAACCGACTGATCCACGTCGCGGTCGAAGGCCTTCGCCACCGCGTCGGCCGACGAGCGGGCGGTCTGCTCACCCCACGGCCGGGCCGCCCGCCCCTTCGCGAGTGGCGAATACGGCGTCAACCCGACGCCCTGGTCGAGGCACATCGGGATCATGTCCCGCTCCTCTTCCCGCCGCAGGACGTTGTACTGGTCCTCCATCGCCGAGAACGTTGTCCATCCGTGCGATCTCGCGGCGAATTGGATCTTGGCGAACTGCCACGCCCACATCGACGACGCACCCAGATACCGGACCTTGCCGGCCCGCACCACGTCGTCCAGCGTTTGCATGGTCTCCTCGACCGGCACCTGATCATCGAAACGGTGGATGTAATAGACGTCGATGTAATCGGTGTCCAGGCGTCGCAGCGACGCATCCAGTTGTTCGAGGATCGCCTTGCGGGACAGTCCGCTGCCACCGGGTCCGCCGTGCATCCTGCCCCAGACCTTGGTGGCCAGCACGATGTCCTCCCGCCGGGAGTACCGCTTGATGGCGCGGCCGACGAACTCTTCGGAGGTTCCGGACTGATAGCCGTTCGCTGTGTCCCAGAACGTGACACCGAGCTCGACCGCCTGCCGGAAGAACGGTGCGGCGGCGTCCTCGTCGAGGGTCCACTGGTGCAGCCCGGTGGCAGCCTGCCCATAGCTCATGCACCCCAGGCCGATGCGGCTCACCGTCAGACCCGATAGACCCAGCCGGGTGTGTTCCATTGGAGCTCCTCCCGCATCGGCACTTGATCGGAGCCGACGGCGCCGACATGGCCGGCCCTGGCCGGCGTCGACAAGCCTAAGTTCGATGACGGCGCCCGGCAGAACTCGTCATGACGGCCTGCGAGAAAGATCAGTCGTTGCGCACGACCAGCTTTCCGGTTGCGGTGCCGGCTTCCATGTCCGCATGTGCCAGTTGGATCTCGTCGAACCGGTACTCCCGATGCACCGGGACCTGCGCGCGGCCGGCTGCGACGTCGTCCAGAAAATCCTGCAGCACCGACGCCGGCAGGTCGGAGGCGCCACCGCTGTACGCGGTGAGTCGCACACCGCGGGGAAGGTAGTCGATCGGGTAGAAGTCGGGGACGGTCCACTGGTTGGAGAGCATCCCGGTGAAACACACGACCCCGTGCACACGGGTGGCGGCCAACGTGTCCGGCAACGTGGGGGTGCCGACCAGTTCCAGCGCGGCGTCGACACCATCGGGGACGATGCCGCGAACCTGATGCGCGACCCGCCCGTCGTCGATGACCACATGGTCGACGCCGAGGGCGGTGAGCGCTGCGGCTTTGCCGGTCGTTCGGGTGGTGGACAACACCGTCATGCCAATCCGTTTGGCCAACACGGCGGTCGCCATCCCGACAGACGAGGTGCCGCCACGGATCAGGAGTGACTGCCCCCGTTGCGCGTCCAGCCCGATGGTCAAGGAGCCGTATGCGGTCTGCAACATCTCCGGAACCGCACCCAACGTGGCCCACGCCAGGTCGCTGGTGAATGACACCACCTGCGCAGCGGGCACGCAGGTGAACTCGGCGTACCCACCGTCGAACGTGCGGCCCATGCCGCCCATCATCGTGACAACCTGCTGGCCGATCCGAAACTCCCCGCCCGGGCACTCGGCCACCGTCCCGGTGGCTTCGATTCCCAGCACCCGCGGAAACGTGACACCCTGCGCCAGGCCGAGTCTGGTGTGCAGCTCCGACCTGTTCAGACCGAACGCCTCGACCTTGATCAGGACCTCGCCACGCCCCGGTACCGGGACCGGGACGTCGCGGATCTGCAGCGCTTCCGGCGGCCCGGGTGCCTCGATGACGACGGCTCTCATCGGCCGATCATCTCAGCAGCCGCCGGATTGCCGAGACAGGTGCTGCTCCCGGTCCCGTTCGACCACTCGAACAGGCGGAAGGGCAGGCAGCTACGAGTCGAGCGATTTCACCAGGTCCAGCCAGCGATTCTGCCGCTCTGCCGAGGTCTGCTCCCACCACGGCGTACCCCGCTCCCCCAGGGCGACCTTTACCGCCTGGACACGATCACGGGCGGTCGTTTCGGCCACGTGATCACTCGCCCGCAGGGCGGCACCGACCGCCCGTCGTGCGCTCATCAATTCCCGGCGCAGGACGGCAGCGGCATCGTCCGGGATCTCGGGATCAGTGGCCCGCCACTGCCGACCCTTGATGATCACGTGATGCCCGTCGGGTGTCAGCTCCGGCCGACCGGCAGGTCCGTCCTCAGTCATCTGGTGGGCGGTGGGCGTAGATGTATCCCTCTACCGGGCCGTTCGCGGTCTGCGCGGTGGCGAGGATCCGCTCGTAGCCCGGGCCTTCGAAGTCGTCCAGGCGCCAGGGTTCCGTAGGTCAGCAGACGATGGCGACCACCGCCCGTCGTGGTTCATCAGCCGAACTCGGGATGCGGCGCGGACCGCCGACCACCGGCCGCGCCGCCGACCCGTCGGGATGCTGCGATGCTGATGGGCGATGTCCGACCACCGGCCGGGAATGCGTCGACGATCGCCGGGTCGTCAGCGGGCAACCAGGGGTCGGCCACTGCGCCGCCCGCCGGCTCGAGCCATCGATTCCTGATCGACAGGCTCCGAGCCGTCGACAACAGATCGGCGACAGCGGGCATCGGATCCTCCGACCGCCACGCCAGCGACCACGGGTAGTACGGCTGCGCCTCCTGCGGAAAGTAGACCGGCAAGCCGTTCTCGGCGTAGCGCCGTGCGTAGCTGTGGAATTCCAGGAAACCGGACGACCGGGTGGACCGCACCACGTGCGCAAGGCAGTGACTGAAAGCGCCCGGAGTGCCGATCCAGCGCATCGTCACACCGAGATCGTGTTCCAGAGCAGTCAGATAGTTGCCGTGCGCGTTGTAGCTGCCGGATTCCGGCGGGTCGGCGAAGACCTCGAGCGGACGCTCGTACAGCGACAGGCTCTGCCGCGCTGGCTCGTCGGGACGGCCGACGATGACCATCGGTTCCAGCCGCAGCAGGCAGTGCTGCCAGCCGGCGGGGTGGTCGACCTGCATTCGCGGTGAGATCCGCAGGATGGCGACATCCAGGCGGTGCTGCAGCAGCGCTTCCAGCTGAGTCATGCTGTCCATCGCGTGCTCGAGGAGTTCGACGTCGGGGCGGGCGATGACATAGGCATCCGCGACCGCTCTGCTGGTTTCCAGTTCGAAGACGTGGGCCATCCGTACCACGTCGGGTCTGGATGGGTGCTGCATGTTGTCGGCGATCGCCAGCAACTGCCTGGCTTCCTCGAGGAAGCGTTGACCCCGCGCGGTGAGCGTGACATGCCGGCTATCCCGCATCAGGAGCGTCGCGCCCAGCTGCTCTTCCAACTTACGGATCTGCTTGGACAGGGCCGGCTGGCTGACGTACAACTTCGCTGCGGCCCGGCCGAAGTGCAATTCTTCGGCAACCGCCACAAAGTAGCGGACGAGACGCAGATCCAGGTCCATGTCGGCTTTCCCGTATCTAATCGTCCGGTTGGGCCTGGTCACTGTAGCGCGGGCGCCCACCCGATACATGCATGCGCGGTTATCGATCCGGACGAATCGGGTCTTGGACACGGCGCCGTCCGGCTGGTTGTCTCAGCCATGCCATGACATTTCGACCACACCTCGCTGCCGGGCCGGCGACAGAACCGGACCTGCCACCCGGGCAGCATCTGGTCACCGAACTGCCGGCGGAGGATTCCGAGCCCGTTCCTGTGGTCCCCACCCGGGACTGGACCTTCACCCTGACCACCGAGAACGGAGAGCAGCGGCAATGGGATTGGGCCGCCATCACCGCCATGCCGGTCGAAAACTGCTGCGTGGATCTGCATTCCGAGCTCGGTTGGTCGGTCATGGCCACCAACTGGCAAGGGGTGCAAATGCGCGATATCTTCGCCGGCGTCACCACGAGCGCCGAGTTCGCCCGGACGTCGACCTACACCGCGTACACGACGACCCTGCCCGTCGATGACCTGCTGGAGATGCCGACCTGGGTGGCGATCGGCCTCGAGGGTGGGCCGATTCCCGCGGAGCACGGCGGACCCGCCCGACTGTTGGTACCCCACCTGTACCTGTACAAGAGCGCCAAATGGGTCCGCGCCATCAGCCTCGTCGATGACGTCCAACTCGACAGCCGGCAATCCGACGGGCTGCACCACTACGGCGACCCCTGGCGCGAACAACGTTTCCGAGAATCCGAACCAGCAACCGAAAGGCGATCACGATGAGCACACCGAACCGACCAGTCATCTTCATCCATGGACTGTGGCTGCACGCCACCAGCTGGGGGCCCTGGCTGGACCTCTTCCGCGAATCCGGCTACGACCCGATCGCCCCCGGCTGGCCGGGTGAGCCAGACACCGTCGCCGAGGCCAGAGAGAATCCGGATGCCGTGGCCAACCTGTCCATCGACGATGTCACCGACCACTATGCGGAGATCGTCAAGGGGCTACCGGTCCCGCCGGTGATCATCGGGCACTCCTTCGGCGGTCTGTTCACCGAGAAGCTCCTCGGTCAGGGTTACGGTTCCGCCGGCGTCGCGATCGACCCGGCCCAGATCAAGGGCGTCCTTCCGCTGCCCTTGGCGCAGTTGCGTGCCGGTCTGCCCGGTCTGGGCAACCCGGCGAATCTGCACAAGTCGGTTGCCCTGACGCAGAAGGAGTTTCGCTTCGGCTTCGGAAACGCAGTGACCGAAGAGGAATCGGACCGGCTGTTCGACGAGTGGACGATCCCGTCGCCCGCCAGGCCGCTGTTCCAGGCCGCCGCGGCCAATTTCACCCTGCATTCACAGGCGAAGGTGGACACCGACAACGAGTCCAGGGGCCCGCTGCTCCTCATTTCCGGAACGGCCGATCACACCGTCCCCGACGTCACGACCAGATCGACACACAAGCAGTACCGGGATTCCGCTGCGACCACCGAACTCCAGCAGTTCGAGGGAAGGGGGCACTCGCTGACCATCGACAGCGGATGGAGGGACGTGGCGGACGCCGTGTTGGCCTGGCTCGCCACCCAGAAGGTCTGAGGCGGATGGACCTCGAACTGGCCGGGCGGACGGCCGTCGTCACCGGTGCCAGCAAGGGCATCGGGCTTGCCATCACCGGCGCGCTCGCTCGCGAGGGTGTCTTCGTGATCGCCGGGGCACGGGGCTCCTCCCCGAACTCGATACGCTGGTCCGTTCCGGCAGTGTCGAGTTCGTGGCCGCCGATCTGGCCGGCCCGAGTGGCCCTGCTCTGTTGGCCGAAACTGCTCTCGCCCGCGGCGGTGTCGACATCCTGGTCAACAACGTTGGTGCGACAACTCCACGCGTGCAGGGATTTCTCTCGGTCACCGACGAACAATGGCTCACTTCGATCAACCTCAATCTGATGGCGGCAGTCCGGATGAGCCGCGCCGTGCTGCCATTGATGCTCGAAGCGGGCCGAGGCTGCATCGTGACGACGGGTTCGGTGAACGCTTTTCTGCCCGACCCGCTGGTGATCGACTACAGCGCCGCCAAGGCGGCACTGACCAACTTCAGCAAGTCGCTGTCGAAAGAGGTCGGTGGCAAGGGCATCCGGGTGAACAGTGTCAGTCCCGGTCCGGTGGCCACCGATCTATGGCTCGGCGCAACGGGTGTCGCGCAGACCGTTGCGTCGACACTGGGTGGCGATCCGGCCGCGGTGGCCGCGCACGCGGCCGCCGACAGCGTCACCGGACGGTTCACCCAACCCTCGGAGATCGCCGACCTCGTGGTGTTCCTGTGCAGTGACCGCGCCGGCAACATCACCGGATCCGACGTGACGATCGACGGAGGGCTGATCACGACATTGTGACCGGGGCGAACCGCTATAGCGCCGTTCCGCCCAACCGAGAACCGAAAGCGGGCATACTGGCGCGTGCAACATGCGGCGGCCGAGCGTCGGTGAGTGCTGGTTGGCGGGTGGATAGGTTTCATGCCATGACTTCTCGGGGCCGCTCACCGGAGTGATGGGAGCACACGAGGATGCACACATCGGCAGATCAGGCACCGATTCCGGGCGTTCGCGCCCGCGTCGGATCGGGTTCGCCCTCGCCTGCGTCGATCTACCTGTCCAGACTGCTCACCGACCGCGCCATGCTGCATCTGAAATCCCTGGGGTATCCCTACCGTGCGGGATCCGAAGAGCCACCGACGCGGCAGGAGCTGATCACCGGTCTGAGCGGTGCCACCGCGGCCGTGATCACCCTGACCGAGAAGGTCGACGCCGACGTGCTCGCCGCGGCCGGGCCTGAATTGAAGATCATCGCCAACGTCGCCGTCGGCTACGACAACATCGACCTTGCGGCCGCTGCGGCCGCCGGTGTCACCGTCACCAACACCCCTGGCGTCCTCGACCGGGCCAGTGCCGACCACACCTTCGCCCTGATCCTGGCCGCGACCAGACGCATCACCGAAGGCGACCGCCTCGATCCGGTCCGGCGAACCCTGGATCTGGGGGCCGCGGATGCTCGTCGGCCTCGACCTCAGCGCCGGCGCCACCCTGGGCATCCTCGGCTATGGCCGCATCGGCCGGGCCGTGGCCAGGCGGGCCTTGGCCTTCGACATGCGGGTCCTGGCCACCTCTCGCAGCGCGATCCCCGGGACCGTCGTCGACGGTGTCACCTTTGTCGACCTGCCAACGCTGCTCGCCGACAGCGACGTGGTGTCGGTGCACACCCCGCTCACCAAGGACACCCGGCATCTGATCGACGCAACAACACTGCGCGCCATGAAACCCACCGCGTACCTGATCAACACCGCGCGCGGCGGCGTGGTCGACGAAAATGCACTCGTCGCCGCATTGCGCGACGGCCGGCTTCGCGGCGCAGCCCTGGACGTCTATGAGGGTGAACCCCACGTCAACCCCCAGCTGCTCGACGCGCCCGGCCTTGTTCTGACCCCGCACACCGCCAGCGCCGGTGAAGCAACCCGCGATGCCATGGGCATGCTGGCCCTGGACAACGTCGCCGCCGTACTCGGCGGCGAACCGCCGCTGACCCCCATCGGCGCGCAGTGAGTCACCGGGTTGTCCCGGAAGTGGAGAAGTGTTGACGTGGAATGATTTCGAAGGAAATGGAGAACCAATGATGCGGCTGGGCCTGGTTGGCTACGGTGTCGGTGGCAGGTACTTTCACGCCCCGTTCATCCAGGCAGCGGACGGCGTCGACCTTGTCGGTGTCGTGACTCGCTCACCGGAGCGCCGCCGCATCCTCGCATCGGACTTCCCCGACCTGCCGGTGTACGACGACCTCGACAAGTTGCTGGAAGCCGGCGTCGACGCGGTCACCATCACCACACCGCCGGAGACCCGCCGACAGCTGGTGCTGCAGGCGCTCGCCGCCGGCGCCCACGTGGTCGCCGACAAACCGTTCGCACCGACCGCCGAAGGTGGACGGGAGCTGGACCGCGCCGCCGAACAAGCCGGGCTGGCCCTCAACGTCTTCCACAACCGCCGCTTCGACAGCGACATCCGCACTCTGGCCGGAGTACTCAACAGCGGTGTGATCGGCGATCTCTGGCGCGTCGAGTCGCGCATGGACCAGGACTCGACCGCCACCCTGGAAGCCGGGCCGACCGGCGGACTGCTGCGCGACCTCGGCAGCCACCTGGTCGATCAGATGCTATGGCTGCTCGGCCCGGCGCATCGGGTCTACGCCGACCTGGAATGGATCGATCTTCCCGCCGGCACCACCGACGCCGGGTTCACCATCACCATCACCCACACCAGCGGCGTCCGATCACACCTCAGTTCCACCAAGCTGAACCACATCGACCAACGCGAGCTCCGGGCCTACGGCCGCAAAGGCAGCTACGTCGCCGACGGCACAGACGTGCAGGCCCAGGCGATCTTCGCCGGTCAACGACCCGTCGATCTCGGCGATGGCTGGGGATATGAGGCCGAATCCCGGTGGGGCACCGTGAACACCGCCGACGGCAGCCACCCGGTGCCCTCCGAGCGAGGTGCCTATCAGGACTACTACACGCAATTCGCCGCCGCCGTCGCCGGAACCGCCCCGTTCCCCGTCCCCGCCGGCGAGGCCATCCACACCCTCGAAGTCCTGGACGCCGCACGGCTCAGCGCCACCGAACATCGAGTCGTCAGCCTCGACGAGAACCACCCGGGCGAACAGAAAAATCCCTGACAGCGTTTCGCACGGCAGAATCAGGATCGCACCGCAGCAACGGCTTCGTCGTACAGCGCGGCCAGATCTGTTGCACCGTTGGAGGCGATCCCATGCCTCGGATGCGGCATCGAGGCACGCCAAGGCCGACGCGACGATGGCAGATGCCCGAAGGTTCGCCGTACCGGGCTCGTCGGCCAGCCGCGCGGCGATCAGCGGTACCAGCAACTCCTGCCACCGAAGTCGCTTTTCCAACAGACGAGCACGCAGGGACGGAGTCTCCGACAGCATCTTTCCGAGCGGGAGCGCGCGGGATACACCGACGGCGGTGACGATCTGGTCGATTGTGCAGGGTCGAGCCTGATGACACCGCTCAGGGCACGGCGGCCGCGACCTGCTCGACCGCCGCGACCACGGTCGCCAGCGGCGCCGTGGTGACGATCTCGTGGTCGGCGCCGGCGCGTAGCAGAGGCTCGAACGCGGTCAGGTCTGCAGCGATTCTGGCCCGATCCTCGGCGGTGGATCCGAACGGATTGGCGCGGCTCTGCACTCGCGCCAGCACGACGTCGAGGGGAGCGCTGAGCAGCACGATCCTGTCGAACCGGTCGTACATCAGGCTTTGATTCGCCACACACCCGGCGACGAACAGCCAGCCCGCCAGATGCGTGCCGAGCAGCGCGCGGATGCGATCCAGGTCCCAGACAGGCTCCGCCCCGTTTGAATTCTGCTCTTCAACGATCCACCCCCCGATGTCCGTGTCGACGACCCGGTGCCCAAGCATGGCCAGTTCCTTCAGGACCGTGGACTTGCCCGTGCCCGACATGCCGGTGATCAGGACAGTCGCCCGGCCAGAGACCAACCCCGCTGAGGTCATGCCTCAGCTTGCACCCCTGGCGGTCGCGCAGTAGTGGGCGGATATATCCGACCCTGTTTCAACAAACTGTTGACACCGAACCTCGGTCGTTCTAGTTTCGTATTGCGACAGAGAAGTTCCGCTATGCGAGATCAGGGCGGCGAGCTCGGTCGGAGGCGCCGAGATCCCGATGTTGACGCCCGCACCATGACCTTCGAACAATTGATGCTGCCTCACGACTGTGCCTACCGGCGCGGTTGTCGCCGTTCGGATATTCCACCTACCGAGGGAGTTGGGAAGAGAAGATGAGCGTGACGCTCGGGCACAATCAGTACGGAAAGGCGGAGACCAGAGTCGTCCGTGTTTACCGTGACGCGGATCCGCACCAGATTGTCGACTACAACGTGAGCGTGGCGCTGAGCGGCGACTTCGCCGACATCCACCTCACCGGCGACAATGCCAAATGCCTGACCACCGATGCCACCAAAAACACGGTGAACGCGTTCGCGAAGGAGCACGGCGAGGCCGCGCGCCAGCCGGAATCGTTCGGGGTAGCCCTGGCCAAGCACTTCGTCGACGACATCGAACCGGTGGGACGGGTGCGGATCAAGATCGAGGCCTACCCGTGGAACCGGCTCAACCACAACGGAAGTCCGCATCCACATGCCTTCGCCCGGGACGGCGGGTACGTCCGCACGGCAACCGTGACCTATGACGGCAGCAACCTGTGGGTCGTCTCCGGTGTGCGCGATTATGTCGTCCTCAAGACCACCGACTCGGAGTTCTTCGGCTACCTGCAGGAGAAATACACGACCCTCCGGCCCACCCATGATCGAGTGATGGCAACCGCGGTGACCGGGCAGTGGTGGCACACCGCCACCCAGAATGTCGATTGGGCGAACTCCTACCAACAGGCGATCGACACGATGAGCGACGTTTTTGCCGGACATCACAGCCTTGCATTGCAACAGACGATGTACGCCATGGGCGAGGCAATGATTGCCCAACAGCCGGAAATTGGAGAGGTTCGGTTCTCCCTGCCGAACAAGCATCATTTCGTCATCGATCTGAGCCCCTTCGGGTTGGACAACCCGAACGAGGTGTTCCACGCTGACGACCGTCCCTACGGCTTCATCGAGGGCACCGTGCACAACGACGACGCCCCGGAACCCGGGTTGGCGTTCGATCCGGGCCAGGGCTGGTGACCGCGATGACCCACGATTCCGAACCCGTCGGTGCGGCCGGCGATCACCTCGCGGTGTTCACCGACGGCAAGCACCCTGTTGATGAGGTCCTGAAGCCGGGATCCATGCTGGTCTACGGACTGCAGCACGTGATGAGCATGTATGCGGGTGTTGTTGCCGTTCCGCTGATCGTCGGCAGTGCGCTCAAGCTGCCGTTTTCCGACCTGTCCTACCTGTTGGCGGCCACCCTGCTGATCTCGGGTCTGGCAACCTTGCTGCAGACCCTCGGCGTGCCGTGGATCGGCGCGAAACTGCCCATCGTGCAGGGCACCTCGTTCGCAGCGGTCGGCTCGATGATAGCCATCGGCGCCGGCGCCGGCGGTGGTACGGCGGGCCTGCAGGCGATCTTCGGTTCCATCGTCATCGCCGGTGCGATCGGGTTCCTGCTCAGCGGCGTGTTCAGCCGATTGTTGCGCTTCTTCCCGCCCGTGGTGACGGGCTCGGTCATCACCGTTATCGGTATCTCGCTGTTGCCGGTCGCCATGCGTTGGGCAGCCGGCGGAGCAGGCAGCGCGGATTTCGGCTCGCTGGCGAATATCGGGTTGGCCGCGATCACGCTGGCGATCATCCTGCTGGTCTACCGGTTCCTCCCGGGGTTCTTCTCGCGCATCGCCATCCTGATCGGTTTGGTCGCCGGCGGCATCGTTGCCGCAATCTTCGGCATGATCGACTTCACCCCGGTGTCAGAGGCGCAGGGCTTTGCGATCTCCACTCCGTTCCATTTCGGGGCGCCGACGTTCGAGGCCGCCGCCATCGTGTCGATGGTCATCGTGATGTTGGTGATCATGACCGAGACCACGGCAGACCTGCTCGCCATCGGTGTCGTCGTCGGTCGCCCGGCCGACCGCAAGACCGTGGCGAACGGACTGCGGGCGGACACCCTGTCCACCGCCGTCTCCGGTGGCCTGTTGAACGGATTCCCGGTCAGCGCGTTCGCACAGAACGTCGGATTGGTCGCGCTCACCGGTATCAGGAGCCGCTTCGTGGTCGCCGTCAGTGGCGGGATCCTGCTGGTGCTCGGGCTCTTCCCGAAGGTCGGCGCGATCATCGCGGCGCTGCCGCTGCCGGTGCTGGGCGGCGCCGGGCTCGCGTTGTTCGGCACCGTGGCCGCCAGCGGCATCCGGAGCCTGTCGGCGGTGCATTACGAGGGCAACCAGAACCTGGTGATCGTCGCGCTGTCGATCAGCATGGGCATCATCCCGATCGCGATCCCGGACTTCTACCACGAGTTCCCGTCGTGGTTCCAGACGATCTTCGACTCGGGGATCAGCGCGGCCGCGGTGACGGCGGTGCTGCTGAACATCCTGTTCAACGTGTTGGGTCGAAAAGACAATGTGGCGCCCATCTTTGCCGAGGGTCCGGCGCCCGGGGTGACACCGGAGAACCAGCCGGGGCAGCACGCCGCGCACGGCCCGGACACACCGTCGACGGGAGATGAGAAGCATGCCTGAGGTCTACCGCACCGACGCCATCTCGACCGGCGACGGCCGCAACGGTCACAGCCGAACCTCCGACGGGATGATCGACGTCGATCTGGCAACTCCCAAGGAGCAGGGCGGACCGGGCGGCGCCACCAATCCGGAGCAGCTGTTCGCAGCCGGATACGCGGGCTGCTTCCACTCCTCGCTGAAGGCCGCGGCACGGGGCCTGGGGGTCACGCTGGACGGCACCTCGGTCACCGTGAGCGTCGGTCTGCTGAAGGAGGACGGCGCTTTCTCGTTGGCCGTGACCATCACCGCCGATCTGCCGGGAACCGCACGTGAGCAGGGAGAGCAGTTGCTGGACCTGGCCCATCAGCGCTGCCCGTACTCCAAGGCGACCAGGGGCAACATCGCCGTCGACCTGGTGTTGGCCTGACGCCGACAGCAACTTCTGCCCCATCCGCTCGACTGAAGGAGAGGTCACGGTGTCTCGCAGGGCAGTCCTGGTGCGCACCACCGTTGACCGCTCGGATCGGGCGGTCGGCGGCGGCGCCGGTCCAGCAACGGTCGGTCATGCGTGAGCATCGTCGAGGTCATCTGTATCTTCCTGGCCGGCATCGCGGCCGGGACGATCAACACGGTGGTCGGATCCGGAACGCTGGTGACCTTCCCCACCCTGTTGGCCTTCGGCTTCCCGCCGGTGGTCGCGACCATGTCGAACGCGGTCGGCCTGGTGCCCGGCAACATCTCTGGGACCTGGGGCTACCGGCGGGAGCTACGCGGTCAGGGCAACCGGTTGCGGTGGCAGATCCCCAGTTCACTGCTCGGGGCGTTGACCGGGGCATGGCTGCTGCTGCACCTGCCGGAGACGACGTTCAAGAAGGTCGTCCCGGTGCTGCTGGTGGCCGCTCTCGTTCTCGTCGTGGCGCAACCTCGGATCCAGGCGTGGGCCCGGCGGCGCGCGGAGGCGGCAGGACGCGACCAGGGGCAGATCGGCGGCACGAGAATGGTGCTGCTGGTGGTGAGCACCTACCTGACCGGGGTCTACGGCGGGTACTTCGCGGCGGCCCAGGGCATTGTCCTGATCGGTGTCATGGGAGTGCTCCTGACCGACTCCATGCAACACATCAACGCGGCGAAGAACATGCTCACCTTGGTGGTCAACGTCGTCGCTGCGACCACCTACACGATCGTCGCGTTCGACCGGATCGACTGGCCGGCAGCGGGTTTGATCGCGGCGGGCACGCTGATCGGCGGGTTTCTCGGTGCACACGTCGGCAGGAAGTTGTCACCGGCGCTGCTCCGGTCGGTGATCGTCGTTCTCGGCGTCATCGCCCTGTGGGTGCTGTTGAGCTGACAGGTTGGCCGGCATCGATCGACGTGCCGCATCCGCGCAACGGGTCGGTTGTGTTCAGCGAAATGAAAGGAGAAACGGTGGCCGATATCGCTCGGCTCCCCCAAGCACTGCTCGATCACTGGGAATGGCAACTCGCCGCGGCCTGCCGGGGTATGGACAGCTCCACCTTCTTCCACCCGCCGGGGGAACGGGACACCGCCCGGCACCACCGCGCGGCCGACGCGAAAGCCATCTGCCGGCAGTGCCCGGTGGTCGAGGACTGCCTGGCGCACGCACTACGGGTGCGCGAACCCTATGGCGTGTGGGGCGGCCACAGCGAGGAAGAACGTGCCGCACTCCTCGGTCTGCGGTCCCTGCGATACCCGGCACCCGCCAGAACCCGGATTTGATGTCCACAGCATTTCCAAGAAGTGTCTGCACCGTTACCGTCAGCACCAACAACAGTGAGCCGCAATGCTGCTCGAAGGAAGTGGAAGACCAATGACGCTCAACTACTACGCACCGACCGGCGGGCACCCCAGCCAGACGGAACTGACGACCAATCGGGCGGTGTTCACCGAGGCGTACGCGGTGCTGCCGCGTGGGACCATGCGCGACATCGTCACCAGCCTGCTCCCGTTCTGGGACAAGACCCGGCTCTGGGTCATCGCTCGGCCACTCTCAGGATTCGCCGAGACCTTCTCGCAGTACATCGTCGAGGTGTCACCCGGTGGCGGGAGCGAGCATCCCGAGGCAGATCCGGACGCCGAGTCGGTGCTGTTCCTGATGGAGGGTGAATTGTGCGTCACCCTCGACGGCGAGAAGCACGACATGGGTCCGGGCGGTTACGGCTTCATCCCCCCGGGGGCCGACTGGCAGATCCAGGCCACCGGCGACACCGCGGCCCGTTTTCACTGGATCCGTAAGGCCTATCAACGGGTGGACGGTATCGAGCTGCCGGCCCCGTTCTTCACCAGCGACACCGAGGTACCTGGCATCGAGATGCCCGGCACGAACGGCGCCTGGACCACTCAACGATTCGCCGATCCCACCGACATCCGGCACGACATGCACGTCAACATCGTCAATTTCGAGCCGGGCGGCGCGATCCCCTTCCCCGAGACCCATGTCATGGAGCACGGGATCTACGTTCTCGAGGGCAAGGCCGTCTACCTGTTGAATCAGGATTGGGTCGAGGTTCAGGAGGGTGACTTCATGTGGCTGCGGGCGTTCTGCCCGCAGGCCTGCTACGCCGGCGGTCCTGGTCGGTTCCGCTACCTGCTGTACAAGGACGTCAATCGGCACGCCACCTTGAGCAGGCAGTTCAACTGACAACGCTCCACCAGCTGGCCACCCGACGCGGCCATGCGCGCTGGTTGGCTGTCCGGTCGGCTGATCCGTGATCTGGTGTACGACAAGTTTCCGGACGCCGAGTTTGCCGACCGCTGACAGTCCCTGCGGAGCACCTCCTTCGCCCGAAGACCCGAAGGTCTTAACGAGCAGCGGCCTCGTCGGCTTTCCCGGAGGACCCGGCTTTCCGGCGACCGATCGGAAGCAGGTGCAGCACGGTGACGACCAGGGCGCCCACGATCACCCCGAGCACGGCCGAGAAGAACGTGTTGGTGAGCCAGCCGAGAACGGGGCCCAGCGCTCCGGTGGCATCGTGCACTGCCACCTCCATGTGGTGGACGAGGTCATACGGCGCGTGCAGTCCGAGTTCGTCGGCACCGACCAGCAGGATGTGACCGCCGACCCACAACATCGCCACCATTCCGACCCAGGACAACGTCGACAGGACGATCGGCATGGCCTTGACCAATCCCCGCCCGAAGGCGGAGACGGCCCGCCCCGGGCGTTTGGCGAGCGCCAGGCCGGCGTCGTCCATCTTGACGATGAGCCCGACGACGCCGTACACGAGTGCGGTGATCAGCACGGCCACCACCAGCAGGATGATCGCCCGTGCCAACAGCCCCTCGTTGGCCACCTCGTTGAGGGCGATCACCATGATCTCGGCGGACAGGATGAAGTCGGTCCGGGTCGCGGACGTCACCACCTGCTTCTCGTGGTCGACCGCATCCGCGGCGGCCACCTCTTCCGGGTCCTGGGCGTGTGCCTCGTGGCCGGAGAACTTCTCCCAGATCTTCTCCGCGCCCTCGTAACACAGGTAAGTCCCCCCGACCATCAGGATCGGGGTGAGCAGGAACGGTGCGAACTGACTCAGCAGGAGCGCCACCGGCAAAATGATCAGGAGCTTGTTGCGAATCGATCCCTTGGCGATGCGCCAGATGATCGAGAGCTCACGCTCTGGCTTGAGACCCTGCACATACCTCGGGGTTACCGCAGCGTCGTCGACCACCACCCCCGCCGCCTTGATGCTGGCCCGGCCGGCGCCGGCCGCGATGTCGTCCAACGACGACGCCGTCAGCTTGACCATGGCGGCCACGTCGTCGAGAAGGGCAAAGAGTCCACTCACGACGTCATCGTGACATCCCGACGGCGTCGACCGCAGCGCGGACTCGGGCTTCGATGAATTGCACCGGTCGAGGCGCAAGGTGTCGCCTCCAGCAGACTCACCGGGCATTCTCGACGTTTAGGATCGATTCCACTCCCCGGCCAAGGGTCAGATGATCACTCGGCGGCCGACAACTTGGAGGGTAATGAATCTGAGCTGCGCTGGTGCGACAAAGATTTCGCGCGGTCTCCACTCCCTGCGACCTGACGTTTCGTCGAGGCAACCTTCGGTGACGCTGGGGCGCGTCAAGCGGCACAACCCATCGGCGAACTGATTGCAGCTATTCGACGTCGACCCCGTAATCCCGGGCCAGACCAGCGAGTCCGTCGGCCCAGCCTTGTCCGACCGCGCGTAGGCGCCAGTCGCCGCTGCGAAGGTAGAGCTCGCCCCAGACCAGTGCGCTCACGCGAGCGGAATCGGTCGGGCTGAAACGGAAGTCGATCCCACCGCCCAGCTGGTGAAGCACGGCCGTCGCATCCGCCATGGAATTGCCATCGCCGGAACTGATGACCAAGACCACGCGTTGGCAGCGCTGTGACAGCAGGCCGGTGTCGATGCTCGCACCGTTGGCAGCCAACGTGACAGCGCCATCCGCGCCTCGCGGATTGTTGTAGAAAATGAAGTCCTCATCGCGGTCGACACGGCCGCTCGCGCCAACCAAGAGCACAGACAAGTCCGCATGATGTGCAAGCAGGTTCACCTGCACCACTGGCCGTTCCAGCGGCACATTCTGACCAGCGACCAACTCTCGCTGCTCTGTCGTCGTCGTCGGCGGGACCCCGTCGAGCACCGCGGGATCTGCCCGCGACGAGTACTGGATGGGGGGCGGCTCGACATCGGTGTCCAGTGTGTAGTCCACTTCAAGTGAGCCAGTCAGCACGATCGGCTCGACCGCCTGCAGTTTGCTGGGGTCTTTGCTGACGCGTGCCTCCAGATGCGCAAGGCACGCCACTGGGTCGACCCGCGCCAGATCGACTTCCAGGAATCGCTCGCGGGAGGTCGCGAGAGCGACGAGGCAGGGGCGGATCTCCCGGCCGGTCGCCGGGTTGGTGCCGTGGACGTACCCGTTGAACACAACCGTCCGAATCGCTCCTCCCCGGTCGGCCTCCAATACCTCGTGCACGACACGAAGTGCGGTCTGCCGCAGCACTTCGGCGTGGATGCTGCGGATTTGCGTAGCCGGGCGGGCTGTCGGGGCGATCGTGTCGGTGCCCTTCACGTATCTGAAGGACTTGTCGGTGGGCACCACATCCACGGGTGGCAACTCGTACTCGATGGCGAGGTGTCCGGATGCTGCGGCATAGGCAAGGCGCCATGAGTGAGGGAAACCGTCGGGGTATGCGGCGGCCTCCAGCACGAGGTCCAGGTAACGGACGACGGCCTCCGGTTGACGCGCCGCCAACCCACGTTGCAGCGCGCTGACCTCCTCGACCTGTTTTCGGTGCTCCTCCCGTTGACGGGCGACCCCCGCGTCATGTTCGAAGCGCGCCTTTTCCAACCGGTGCGCGTGCTGTTGGGCCGCGGCCCGGTAACCGTCAAGGGCTTGTTCGTATTCGGCCTGTCGCTGCTCGGCCCGAGCGGCATGCTTCGAGGCGGCGAACACTCGCCCGAGGGTCGACGGGCCCTCGATGGCGAAGTCGCTTGCGGAGGGGGGTGACGGAGGCGTTCCGACTGAGCGTGGGTCGAATACCGGGTACGGCGGGGGTTTTTTCAGGGCCTCAAGGTCCAAATAGTCGTCGACGCGGAGCGTCGCCGCGAGCACGCTCTGCAGGATCTCTACCTGATGTTCAACCTGTGCCGTGTCATCGGCAGCCTCCTGCGTCCTGTCATCCGCGTACATGCGGGCTCTGAGTTTCTGGTCCTGCACGGCCGCGCGTGTGCGTGCGGCAGCTGCGGCACGTTGGGATTGGGCTGCCGCGCGCGCCTGACGTACTCGCTGCCGTTCGGCTTCCCGCTGCATTCGCACAAGTGCGGAGACGACTCCGCTACGACGGGCCATAGGTCTTGTTCCTCCTACCGGCTCAGGCTGACGCCGTGACGGTCGTTTCCGGTCTGCTGCGCTTGGCTTTGCCGCCACTCGGGTGCTTCCGCGAGTTCCCGGAACTCCACCACATGGTTCTTCCCGACCTTTTCGAGGGCGGCCCGTACCTCCGTGAGGCTCACTCGAAAGAACTCACGCCGTCGGTTGACTCGGTTGACTCGCTGTTGATCGAACTCCCGGTGCAGCGCGGTCTCGAGCGAGACTGCGTCGTGGCTGAAGACGAGCGTGTGGACATCGAACTTGAACGGTACGGATGCGCTTCCCAGCTCGTAGACCCTTTGCAGCGGGTCCTCGCGGCGGGTCATGCCGATCTTGACGACGCGATCACCGAAGGCACCCACATTGGAAATGACGTAGACGTAGCCGACGCGGGTGTTCGCCGCCAACTCCTCGACGTCCTCGATGCTCTCCGTGATCTCTGCGAGCCGCTCTCGCGCTTCCAGTAACCCCGCCTCGTCGCCGCTCAGCCGGGACCGCTCCAGCAGGCTCTCGTAATGCGCCTGTTCCTTGAGCAGGTCCTTCTTCCGCCGCCTGAACTCCTCCTGCGCCTTGGCCTCCTCCCGCTGCCGCTGCCGCTCCTCTCGTGCGTCCTCCTTCTCCTGCTCGACGCGAAGGTGGTGGTCCGCGGTCAACTGAAGCTCCTCCAAACGCAGCGCATGGTAGGTCTCATCAATCGCGACACCCATTGTGCTGCCGCTCTTTACGATCGCCTCGCGGGTCCGCTCCAGCCGCTTCTGAGCGGTGTCGACCGTGTGGGCGCGCACAGTGCGTACACAGTTGTCGGCCTCGATGTTGTAAGTGCGCAGCATCAGGTCGCTGAACTGGCGAACGAGGGCCGCTCCTTCCTTCAGCGAACCGTTGACCATCCAGCCGGATTTGCCGCGTACGGCCGTCCGCTTCCTGATCGCTTCCTTGATCGCCGCGCGAAGCTCGTCCAGGCGCTTTTTCGAGGACAGGACGTCATCGAGCGGATGCCGGAACTGGTAGTACCCCACTTCCTGCAAAAGTCTGAGCTCGTCAGTCTCGACGATCGTCTGACGCGCCTCCCGTACCTGCTGGTCGAGCGCTGCGACGTCTCGTATGAGCACGTCCCTGCGCCGGGTAAGCCGCTCCAGCTCCGACTGAACGGGGCCAAGTTCCGGCTCCAGTGATCCCGCGGTCACCGGCTGGTCGTGATCGGCATCCACGTTGACTCCGTACTCGCGGGCCAAGCCGGCCAGGCCTTCCGCCCAGCCCTGACCCACCGCGCGGATCCGCCAACCGCCACCGCGGCGGTAGAACTCGAGAAGGACCGCGGTCGGCAAGCCGGCCAGACTCGACGGGGCGAATGTGGATGTCTCGTCGCCTTCCACCAATACCGTCAAGCCATCAAGCCGGCTTTCGCCATCGCTGTTCGCCGCGACGATAACCCGCTCGACGCCCTGTGGAAGCAGACGCAGATCCACGCCCAGTGCGTGTTCCGTGAGCGTGACGGCGCCGCTCGGGTGGTGGGGAGCGTTGTAGAAGACGAAATCACTGTCGGCCTTGACCTGGCCCCGCTCGTCGAGCAACAGGGCAACGAGGTCGACCTGTGCGCCCCCTGGCTGCTGAAGGCGCACGCCGATGCTCGTAGCTGTGATGGCGACGTTCTGCCCGGCTGTCAGGTTCATGCGCACTGCCACCCCCTAATGTGAGAACCCTTCAGGCATCTTGCCCGGGTGGCGCCTGCAGCGCGAAACTTCGCTCCCAGGCGGTTCAGGCTCCGGCTGTGTGGCTCAACGGGCTCATGCGACTGCTGGACGAGCGGGCGACGAGGACCGGCGTGAACCGCTCCTGGATGTGCCGGTGTGGTTCACCGTCCTCCAGCGCCCGCATCTCGCCGAGCACCAGTTCGGCGGCGCGGCGCCCCAATTCCAGACTCGGCTGCCTGACGGTGGACAGCGGAACCGCTGCAGCGGCAGCGAACTCGATGTCGTCGTACCCGACGATGCTGATGTCATCCGGCACGGCAACCCGCCGGAAGATCAGCCCCTGCAGGAGCCCGATCGCCACCAGGTCGTTCAGGGCGAACACGCCGGTGGGTCGCTCGTCGTCGGGCATCGCTCCGATGGCAGCGGCGGCGGACCGGCCGCCATCGATGTCGAGCCGATCGGTGGACAGGACCTGAAGCGTGGCTTCCGCGTCGCCGAGCAGCACGGCTCGACTGGCACCATCACGCCGTTCGCGGACATGCGGGATATCAATGGTCCCGCCGACCGCCATCAATCGACGGTGCCCCTGTTCGAGCAGGTGAGTTGCGGCGACCTGCCCGCCGACGAAATCGTCGACAGACACCGCGCACGCATCGTCGTAATCGCCGATCCGGTCGGCAAGCACCACAGGGATGTCCAGGCGACGCGACAGGCCGCGGTCGCCGGGAGAGATCGGAGCGAGGATCACACCCCCGACGCGGAGCTGTTGGTACAGGTCCAGCGCTGCACGCTCACGGTCCGGGTCGCGCGCGCTGTCGGACAACAACACCGAGTGGCCGGCCGCAGCAGCGACTTCTTCGACGCCGCGTGCCATGTCGCTGAAGAACGGATTGGAGATGTCCCTGACGATCAATCCGATCGCGGTGCTGCGTCCGGCCCGCAGTTGCCGTGCCGATTCGTTCCGAACCCAGCCCAGTTTCTCGATGGCTTCCAGGACCCGCGCACGAGTTGCCGGCGCCACCAGCTCTGGGCTGTTCAGCACATTGGAAATGGTGCCCCTGGACACCCCGGCCAAGGCGGCGACGTCCATCATGCTGACCGTCGACCGCTTGCCCATCACATCCTCCTGACGCGTGCCGAGGGCCTTGTGGTCGGCAACCCACGGCTGCTGTGCTGTCGGGGAACCGCATTTGGTCAGGCGCCGAACCGGCGATCGACCGGTGTCCTCCCACGCTGAACGGTAATCGACGGTGCAGGTCCGCGTTCGACGGGCTGGTGGTCCGAGTTGACGATGCCCCACCTCGGCACCGCCGGACTGAGCTGCGGGTCACCCACCGGCAAGATCAAACAAAAAGGCCGATAGGTGCTGCTGAGCAGCAGTTGTCGGCCAGGAAGTTGATCACCGACACGCTGACGATGTGCCACCCGTCATCCTTTCGATCCGGATCAGGCGCGAGTCCGCGAACGCGCCAGCAGGTAGACGAAGTAGGGAGCGCCGATCAGGGCAACGGCGAGTCCGGCGGGGATCTGTGCCGGGGCGATGACCGAACGGCCGACGGTGTCGGCCAGGCCCAACAACACCGCGCCCAGCAGCATCGAGACTCCGATCACCCGGACGTGCTTGGTGCCGACCAGTGCCCTGGCCGCGTGCGGGGCGACCAGCCCGAGGAATCCGACGACGCCAACCGCGGCAACCGATGTCGCGGCCAGCACGGCTGCCAGCAACAACATGGTCAGCCGCACCCGTTCCAGGTGGACGCCGACCAGACGCGGAGTGTCATCGTCCTGGGCCAGCAGGTCCAACTCCCGCCGGACCGCGAAAACCACCGGCAGGGCGAGGACCAGCGCAACCGCGACCGGCACGACCTGCGGCCAGGTGCGCCCGTAGGTGGTCCCGGACAGCCAGGTGTAGATCCGCGGGGTGTCCCACGGATTGGCTCGAACCAGCAACAGCGTGGTCAAGGCGGATGCGCCGTACCAGACGCCGATGCCGATCAGCACCAGCCGGTCGGCGTTCAATCCGCCACGCCAGGTCAACCCGTACACCAGGGCGAACGCGGCCAGAGCGCCGATCATCGCGGCAGCCAGGATGACCGGGTTCGAGGCACCTTCGGTTCCCATCGCGCCGCCGGTGACCACGATCACCGCTCCGACACCCGCACCGGCGGTGATTCCGAGCAGGCCTGGTTCGGCCAATGGATTGCGACACGTCGCCTGGGTGAGTGTGCCCGCCAGCGCGATCGCCGCACCAGCGACCATTGCGGCAACCACCCGCGGCGCGCGCTCGTCCAGTGCGAACCGGACCAGTGGTGACCCCTGCCCGGACAGCCAGAGTCCGATATCACCGGTGCGCAACCAGGTGTGGCCGGCGAGCAGACCAAGCAGCAGGGTGCCGGCGGCCAGCGCCGCGCATCCGATGAGCACCAGTGCGAAGCGTCGCCGGCTGCGCAGTCCGACGCCGGCGGCCGGCGGCTGCCGCGTCGGTCCGGCATCCCGCAGCCGTCGAGCCAACAGCACGAGCACGACAGCGCCGGCGATGGTGGTGACGACTCCGGTCGGAATGGCGATGCCCGCCTCGGCACCGAACATGGCCCGCACCATGGCGTCCGCCCCGATCACCACCAGCGCACCGACCAGACCGCAGGCCGGGATCAGCACCGCATGACGGTTGAGCACGGGCAGAACTCGCCCGAACAGCCGGACGATGACCGGCGCGCACAGACCGACGAATCCGATCGGGCCGGCCAGGGTGACAGCTGCTGCGGTGAGCACGACGGCCAGCACGATGCCGATGAAGCGGGTCGAGCGGACCGGAACGCCGAGCACGGAAGCGGTGTCGTCGCCCAGGGCCATCAGATCGAGCCGGCGGGACAACAGCAGGCCGGCCACCGTGGCCACGACGACCACCGGGGCTGCGTACAGGAACGCGGTGAGGCCGAGCTGGCTCAGGGAGCCGCTGCCCCAGGCGAACAGGCTGGTCGTGTTCTGGGTGAACAGGATGAGCAGCGTCGCCGTCGCGGACTGTAGGGCCAGAGCCACCGCCGAACCGGCCAGCAGGATGCGGGTGGTCGACGTTCCCGCTCCGGACAACCCGAGCACGAGCACAGCCGCGGTCAGTCCGCCGAGGAACGCCACACCGCCGGAGGCCCAGAGCGGGATGGTCAGCCCGAACGCGGCCACCGCCACCACCGCCAGGTACGACCCGGCCGTCACCGCCAGGGTGTCCGGGGATGCCAACGAGTTTCGCGTCAGCGACTGCAACAACGCACCGGCGATCCCCAGTGCGCAACCGACGGCGATCCCCGCCGCCAGCCGCGGAATCCGCGAACCGACCAGGATCTGCCGGGTGGATTCAGCGGTGGCATCGGAGCCTCCGGTAGCCAGCGCCCACAGCTCCGAGACACCGACACCGGAGGTGCCCTGCGTCAGGTGCCACCCGGCGACCAGAAACAGCAATCCGGCCAACAGCAGCAGCACACCGACCGCGCCGAGCGCGCCCGCGGTACCGATCCGCTTGACGCCCTGCGGCTCGAGGGAGTCGGCCGGCCGTTCCCTGACAACGACCGACCCCGACAAGACCTGTTCCGACACCTGAAGTCCGGCCGACTGGTCAGCCGGTCAGCTGCGCGACATAGGCGTCGAGCACCTGTTGCGCGGACCGGGGACCACCGAACGTCCAGATACCGGACGGGAAAGCGTGGGTATTGCCCTCGACAACCGCTGGAAGAGCCTTCCATATCTCGTTCTTCGCCAGCTCTGCCATCACATCGCTGTCGGGGTCCTCCGTGCCGGTGTAGAACAACGTCGCGTCGCCGACCGCTGTCATGCCCTCGATGTCGGTCTGGCCGAGCCCGTAGGCCGGGTCGACCTCACCGGTCCAGGCGTTGGTCATGCCCAGCTCTTCACCGAGCTCACCCATCATCGATCCCTGGCCGAACGGCCTGATGGAGACGTTGCCGCCCTGCACCCAGCCGTCGAAGTAGACGAACTTCTCCGTCGCCGATGTCGAGTCCCCCACCGCCGCTTTGGCGCTCGCGAGCGATGCGGTGAACTCATCCAGCACGACCTGCGCCCGTTCCTGCCGCCCGGTCGCCTCGGCGATCAACGTGAAGGTGTCCTTCATCTGCCCGATCGGGTCCGCCGCATCGGCGCCCTTGGTGGCCAACACCGGCACTCCGTAAGCCGCCAGCTGTCCGATGATCTCGTCGTCGGGCGTATACGCCTCGATGATGACCAGGTCGGGATTCGTGGCGAACAAGGCGTCCAGGTTCGGCTCGCCGCGGGTACCGACGTCGGTGGCACCGGCGGGCAGTGTCTCCGCGGTGTCCCATCGGGCGAAGCCTTCAGCATCGGCCACGGCCACTGGGTCGACGCAAAGCGTCAACACCTCCTCCGTCTGCTGCCACTCCAGCACGGCCACCCGCTCGGCCGGTTTGGTGAGTTCAACGGTGCGGCCGAACCCGTCGGTCAGCGACACCGGCCCCGTTGCAGTTGTCGTCGCGTCGTCCGCGCAGCCTGTCCCGCCGGCAGCTACCTCGTCGGCGGCCGGGGACGCTGATCCGTTCGACGTGACTTCCGCTGCAGACGTGCCCGACGAGGCGGGCTGGGTGGTGCCGCACGCCGCCAGCAGCGCGAGCAGCGCAGAGCCGAGAGTGATTGCGGTCCTTCGGTTTCTCATTGGTTCCCTTCGGAGGTGATGCCATGGGTCGCCGCACTGCTGGTACGGCGACGGAGGTGGCGGCCCTGCGGTTCGATGCGCAGGCGGCCCGTCACGGGATGGACGGAGGTGTGCACGGCGATTCCGTAGACCTCATTCAGGTGGTCGGCGGTCAGGACGTCGGCCGGATCGCCCGAGGCGTGGACCCGACCGCTCCCGAGCAACACCACTTGGTCGGCGATCGCGGCGGCGTGACTCAGGTCGTGCAGGACGACCCCGATGGCAGTGCCGTGATCGTCAGCGAGATCCCTGATCAGATCTAGCGTCTCGACCTGGTAACGCAGATCGAGATGGTTGGTCGGCTCGTCGAACAGCAGCACGTCGGTTTCCTGGGCCAGGCAGGTGGCGAGCCAGACGCGCTGCAACTCGCCACCCGACAACCGGTCGACTGCGCGATCTGCCATCCCGACCATCCCGGTGAGGCTCAGCGCGCGCTCGATCGCCGTGCGGTCGGCGTCGGCCATCGCGGCGAACCGGCGCCGGTGCGGATGGCGCCCGAAGGCCACGACGTCCCGGACCGCCAAGCCGGAGGGGTGCGGTCGCGACTGCGACAACAGCGTGACCTTCGTCGCGAACTCGCGGGCGGACAACGCAGCAATGTCCCGCGCCGCGCCGCCACCGTCGGCAAGGTCGATCCGCCCGGAACGCACCCGGTGCAGCCGGGCAAGGGACCGCAGCAGCGTGGACTTGCCGCTACCGTTCGGACCGATGAGAGCGGTCACCACACCGGGCCGCAACAGCACCGACACGCCGTGCACGACGGTGGTGTGCTCATAGGCAAGCACCAGGTCGTCGGCCGACAAGGTCGCGCTCGACCCCAGGGTGGACATGGTTGGTGAGCCTAACCTAAAGCCGCCAGACGATGAACCATGTGCTCCCTCGCATCGCAAAGCTCTATGTCACACCCGCGACGGCGCCCTTTCCGTACCGTCGACGACGGCATTTTGGAGGGAGAGGTCGGATGAGCGCGGACACCGGAAAGCCAGGGCAGCGCTGGCTGCTGTTGCACGGAACTCCGCTCCGCCCGTGGGTGTGGTCCGCCGTGTCCAGTCACCCGCCGGGTGAGGTGTGGGCACCGGACGTCACACCGGCGCCCCACACCGCTGGCCCGCAACGGCATCTCGCCGAACGCATCATCGCGCAGGCACGGCAGCGAGATGAACGATGGAATGTTGTCGGACATTCCTTCGGCGGCCAGATCCCCTTGGAAATGGCTTGCGCTGCGCCGGATGTCGTCGACAGCTGATCATCATCTGTAGCCGTGACACGCCGTTCCCGAGGTTTCGCGGCAGCAGCGGACAGCCTCGATGCCGGCAATCCCATCGACCTGGACTCGGCCTTACACCGCCGGTTTCGTCCCGCGGAGATTGCCGACCACCCGACGTTCATCGAGGACGTCGCCACCGAGTTGCGGAGCGCGGATCGACAGTCGTGGGCGACCGCGCTACGTGGTGTCGCCGACGTCGACCTCACCGCGCAGGTGGCGGGCATCAGCGCCCCGGCCACCGTGATCGCGGCGGAATACGACCCGGGTCGGCACCCCGGAGGCGATGCGTGAACTCGCCGACCGACTGCCCGTCGCCGAGTTTCGCCTACTTCCGGACGCCGCCCACATGTCACCGTTCCTCGACCCGGCCCGCTTCGCGGCACTGATCACCGGTCGGGACCGCACCTGACCTGCGAGGCGCCGAGATCCGACTCAAACTCCTGTTCCGCGATCGTCTCCCCTCCTTCACGTCAGCGGAGCGTAGCCAAGTGGCTGGCGATGCGGCCGATCGCCTCCGTCAACGTGTCGACATCAGGCAGGGTCACCAGTCGAAAGTGGTCCGGCGCAAACCAATTGAAGCCGGTGCCGTGGGTGACGAGGATCTTCTTGTCCCGCAGGAGCCCCAGAACGAACGCCTCGTCGTCCACGATCGGGTACACCTCGGGATCCAGTCGGGGAAAGCAGTACAGCGCGCCCCGTGGCTTCACGCAGCTCACTCCGGGAATCTGGTTCAGCAGCTGGGCAGCAAGCGCACTCTGCTCGTAGAACCTGCCGCCGGGATGGATGTACTCCTCGATGGACTGATAGCCACCCAGCGCAGTCTGGATCGCGTACTGGCCAGGGACGTTGGCGCACATCCGCATGTTGGCCAGCAACGTGAGGCCCTCGAGGAAGTTCTCGGCGACGTGCCGCGGCCCGGACACCATCACCCACCCCGCCCGGTACCCGCACACCCGGTACGCCTTCGAAAGCCCGCTGAAAGTCAGGCAGAGCACGTCGTCACCGGCGAAGGCGGCGGTGTGATGATGCACCGCGTCGTCGAACAGAATCTTTTCGTAGATCTCATCACTGAACACGACAAGCTGGTGCCGGCGGGCGATGTCGACCAGTCCGCGGACGATCTCAGGGCTGTAGACCGCACCGGTCGGGTTGTTCGGGTTGATGATCACCAGCCCGTGCGTGTTGGGGGTGATCTTCGCTTCGATGTCGGCGAGATCCGGATTCCAGCCGTCGTTCTCGTCGCAGCGGTAGTGCACCGGCGTGCCGCCGGACAACGACACCGCGCCGGTCCACAGTGGATAGTCCGGCGCCGGCACCAGGATCTCGTTGCCGTCGTCGAGGAATGCCTGCAGCACCATGGTGATCAGCTCGGACACCCCGTTGCCGATGAACACATCGTCGTTGGAAGTGTCGGTCAGCCCGCGACCCTGGTAGAACTGCGCGACCGCCGTGCGGGCGGAGTAGATGCCGCGCGAGTCCGAGTAGCCCTGCGCCTGGGAAAGGTTGTGCACCATGTCGGCGACGATCGCCTCGGGGGCGGCGAAACCGAACGGGGCCGGGTTACCGATGTTGAGCTTCAGGATCTGATGGCCCTGAGCCTCCAATCGCTCGGCCTCGACCAGGATCGGGCCTCGAACGTCATACCGGACATGCTGCAGCTTGCGGCTCTGGATGATCGGGCGCATCACGCAACACTTGCAGCCCGGTGCGATCGAGCAAAATCTTCGCCTCCCAGCCTGATCCACGGCGCGTCGACCAATCCATCACGAAGGCCTGCCCACAGCCTGACAACGCCCGCATAGATTTCTTCGCAATGGGTACCACCGACGCGGAACACCGGCCCGCGGCGGAAGGATCGAGATGGCCACCGAAGCTACCGACAGGACAATTCGCAGTCTCATTCCGGCACGATTGGATCGATTGCCCTGGTCTCCGTTCCATACCCGGCTTGTGCTCGCTCTCGGAGTTGCCTGGGTACTGGACGGCCTGGAGATCACGGTGGCCAGCGCGATCGCGGAGACGCTGACCGAGCCGACCACGCTGGGCCTGTCCCCCACCGCCGTCGGCCTGATCGCGACCGTCTACCTCATCGGAGAGGTGGTCGGTGCGCTGTTCTTCGGCCGGCTCTCCGACCGGCTCGGCCGGCGCAAACTGTTCATGTTGACACTCGGGGTCTACCTGGGCGGCTCCGGCTTGACAGCGCTGACGCTCGGCTCCGGGCCTGGTTGGATCGCGTTCCTGTACGCCACCAGATTCATCGCCGGCATGGGCATCGGCGGCGAGTACGCCGCCATCAACTCGGCCATCGACGAGTTGATCCCAGCCCGCTACCGAGGCCGCATCGACATCGCCATCAACGGAACCTATTGGTTCGGGGCGATTCTCGGCACTCTGGGGTCGCTGATCTTCCTCAACGTGTTCGACCCTAGCCTGGGTTGGCGGCTCGGGTTCCTGATCGGCCCGGTACTGGGCCTGTTCATCCTGGTCCTGCGTCGGCATCTGCCGGAAAGTCCGCGCTGGCAGGTCATGCACGGCCGAAAGGACGAAGCCGAGGAGTCCATCGACTACATCGAGAATGAGGTCCGAGACGGCGGCCGCACCATCCCCGAGGTCGACGACTCGAAGGCCATCGAACTACGCCCCGAACGCAGCCACGGCTACATCGCGCTGCTGCGGGTGCTGTTCAAGACCTATCCCAAGCGGTCCATCCTCGGTGCAACCCTGATGATCACTCAGTCGTTCCTGTACAACTCGATCTTCTTCACCTACACCATCGTGCTCGGGACGTTCTACGGCGTCGAGGCGTCGGCAACCCCCTGGTATCTCATCGCTTTCGCGGTCGGCAACTTCATCGGACCGCTGGCCCTCGGGCATCTCTTCGACACCCTCGGCCGGCGCAAGATGATCGCCGGCACCTACATCCTGTCCGGTGTGCTACTGGCGATCAGCGCATTCCTGTTCAATGCCGGCCTACTCAACGCACTCACCCAGACCATCGCCTGGTGCATCATCTTCTTCTTCGCCTCCGCCGGCGCGAGTTCGGCCTACCTGACGGTCAGCGAGATCTTCCCGCTCGAAGTCAGAGCGATGGCCATCGCCGTCTTCTTCGCCATCGCCCAGGGCTTCGGCGCGTTGGGGCCGGTGCTGTACGGCGCACTCATCGGCGACGGCAGCAACCCCACGCTGCTGGTCTACGGTTACCTGTTGGCCGCCGTCATCATGATCATCGGCGGCCTGGTCGAGACGTTCCTGGGAATCGACGCGGAGAACAAGCCCCTGGAGGACGTCGCACAACCGTTGACCTTTGTCGGTGGCGAATGACAGCACCCGCACCGACCGCTCCGTAGACAATTGCCGGCACAAGACAATTGCCGGCACAGGGCCTTCCCCGAGTCACACCACCTCCTGGAGAATTCATGAACGTCATGTACACCGCCGTCGCCACTGCCTCCGGGGACGGCCGCAACGGACACAGCGAGAGCGAGGACGGCCAACTGTCGGTGGACGTCCGGGTCCCCAAGGAAATGGGCGGCCCCGGCGGCGGAACCAATCCCGAGCAGCTGTTCGCCGCGGGCTACGCCGCCTGCTTCCACTCCGCACTCAAGGTCGCCGGCCGGTCGGAATCAGCCGACCTGACCGACTCCCAGGTCTCAGCCAGCGTCGGCATCGGTGCCCAACCGAGCGGCGGGTTCGGACTCACCGTCGCGCTCGACATCCACGCCCCGCGCCTCGACCGGACCAGTGCGCTGGAGCTCGCCAGCAAGGCCCATCAGCTGTGCCCGTACTCCAACGCCATCAAGGGAAACGTCGACGTCACCCTCAGCGTCGTGTGACGGCACCGATTGGTTCGTGGAGACCGATAGCGATGTCGCGAACGTCGGCCGGGCGTTCGTCGACGACAATAACGGAATCTAGTGATCGTTCAACAACGCTGTCAGTTCGTCGACGACTGCGGTGTTTCCGGCGATGATTGTTCTTCCGGCGTGTTGTTGCTCGATCTGCCGGACGGCACCGCCGGCGGCTTTCACGATCGCCTGACCCGCCGCCGTGTCCCACTCGGCCAGTCCGAATCCGACGAAGGCGTCACACTGGCCGAGAGCGACCGCTGCGAGATCGCTTGCCGCAGAGCCGATGACCCTCACCCCGCGCAACCGGGGTACAAGGGCGGCAACGATTGTCAGCGCCTGGCGTCGCGAAGACAACGAGTACGGCAGTCCGAACGCGACGAGAGCGTCGTCCAGTGCACATTGTCGGACGGTGGCAGGTGCGCTCTCCTTCCGATCGCCGGCGGACCGTAGATCTCGACCCGCGTCGACACCGCTGCCTCCGGTCATGATCCATTGACCGTCAGCGGGACGAATGATGGCACCGGCGGCCGGCTCTCCGGCGATTTCGGCGCCCACTGAAACGGCATAGTCGGCCCGGCCGTAGACAAAGTTCGCCGTTCCGTCCAGCGGGTCCACGAGCCAGCGAACCGTCGACTTTCCGTGATGAACGCCGCCTTCCTCACCGAGGATGGAATCATCGGGTCGCATCGAGCGGATGACGTCGATCACGGCCCTCTCCGACGCCTTGTCGGCGGCCGTGACCATGTCGTGCCCGCCGGTCTTGAATTCAGTGCCGAGCCGACCAGTGTCCACCACCGACCGGATCGCCGTCGCGCCGGCCAGGGCAGCGGTCAGCGCGACCTGACCGAGGTTCGGCAGTGGATCGTTGGCAACCACAATGACAACTCCGAGCGATTGGCGGTACTACCGGACTCAATGGATCGGGTGATTCGAGGATCAGTGTCCCCCGGGGTTTGACTCACGGTGACCGAGCGGGAGCACCTCGACGACGGTGCCCGACCGCCGATAGGTGTCCGGCGTCAACGCGCTTTCACGGCTCATCCAGGAACAGAGCCGATGACCGTACCTGCGGGTGGACTGACGTCATGACTATCCTTCCGCGCCCAATACTGGTGCTCAGGCGTACGTGATGCCTTGCTCTTGCAGGATGCCGGTGAATGCTTTCGTGGCCCGGATGAAGTTGTCCGGACCGGAGAATCCACCGAGGTGGTGCGCAGAACCCAGATGCGGTTCCATCGAGAAAAAGCCGTCGAAACCGTCCGCCGCAAGGGCTTCGATGGTGGGTACGAGTTGTCCGTCACCCTGCCCGGCGGACACCACCTCACCGGTGTCCATGACGGCATCCTTGATCTGGATGTAGACGGTATGTGGCCGCAGAAGCGGATAGGCGTCCGCGAAGGGGGTGACCCCGACCTGCACGTAGTTGGCAGCATCCCAGGCAAGTTTCAGGCTGGGCAGGTTCACGGATTCCACGATGTCGAGCACTCTTTCCGGGATGTCCCCGAAAATCTCCTTTTCGTTCTCGTGCAGCAGCACCACTCCCGCCGCCTGCGCCATCTCGGCGAGGATCCGCATGCGTCGGATCACCTCGTCCCGGTAGTCGGCAGGCGGTTGATCCGCGCGCAGGAAGAACGAGAACACCCTGATGTACGGCGCGTTCAGTCGTTTCGCCACCGCCAACGCCCGCTCCATCCGGGTCACATGCGCATCGAAGTCGTCCTCGATGTTGATCTTCCCGATCGGTGAGCCGATGGAGGACACCGACAAGTCGTTGGCAGCCAGGATGCGGACCACCTCGTCAACCTGATCGTCGTCCAGATCCAACACGTTGACGTCCCAGGCGGAGCGAAACTCCACGTACCTGATGCCGAGTCCGGCCAGTACATCGCATTGCGTCTGCAGATCCGGATCGATTTCGTCGGCGAACCCTGAAAGTGTCCACATGGTGTGCTCCTCATTGAGTTGATGCCCGTCGTGGGGGCGATGCTGGTGAAACCGCCGCTGCGGCGGCTATTACCTCTTGGCGAGTTCTACGCCGACGGATTCGAGGAGTTCGTTCCAGGCCTGCTCGAACTTCTGCACGCCTTCGGTTTCCAGGACCTCGAACACGTCGTCGAGGTCGATGCCGAGGGCTTCGAGTCCGGAGAACACGGCGGAGGCTTGGGCGTAGGTGCCGTCGATGGTGTTCCCGCGGATCACGCCGTGGTCGCGGACGGCGTCGATGGTTTTCTCCGGGGCGGTGTTCACCGTGTTCGGGGCGACCAGTTCCACGACGTACCGGGTGTCGTCGTATTTCGGGTCCTTGACCCCGGTGGACGCCCACAGCGGGCGTTGCGCGTTCGCGCCGGCGGCCTTGAGCGCGTCCCACCGGGGACCGGTGAAGGTTTGCTCGTAGGCCTGGTAGGCCAGTCGGGCGTTCGCGATCGCCGCCTCACCCTCCAGGGCGGCGGCTTCGGGGGAGCCGATGGCCTTGAGCCTTTTGTCGATCTCACTGTCGACGCGGGAGACGAAGAACGAGGCGACGGAGTGGATCTGGGAGATGTCGTGGCCGCCTTCCTTGGCTTGTTCCAGGCCGGTGAGGTAGGCGTCCATCACCGCCTTGTACCGGTCCAGGGAGAAGATCAGGGTGACGTTCACGCTGATCCCCTCGGCGATCACCGCGGTGATCGCCGGTAACCCGGCGAGGGTGGCGGGGATTTTGATCAGCAGGTTGGGTCGGTCCACGATCTTGGACAGTTCCTGGGCCTGCGCGATGGTCGCGGCGGTGTCGTGCGCCAACCGGGGGTCGACCTCGATCGATACCCGACCATCGGCATGCCCGGACGCTTCGAAGGTCGCGGTGAACAGGTCGCACGCGTCGCGGACGTCGTCGGTGGTGACTTCCCGGACGGTGTCGTCGACGTCGGCGCCCCGGGCGGCGAGTTCACCGATCTGCTGCTGGTAGGACGCGCCGTCCTTGAGCGCGGCCTGGAAGATCGACGGGTTCGTCGTCACCCCGACGATGTGCGAATCGGCGATCAGGTCCTTCAGGTTCCCGGACTGCAACCGCTGCCGGGACAAGTCATCCAGCCACAGGGAAACCCCGGCCTCGGACAGCGCAGCCAGGTTGGCGTTCGACGTGCTCTGCGGTGTGGTCATGGTGTTCAACTGTCTTCCCGCGGGCTACCCGCTGTGAGTTCCGCGCTCAGCTCGACGACCGCCGCGACAACGGCAGCGTCCGCGGCCAGCTCGGGGTCCAGGTAGTCGAGAATCGCCGGCACGGCCTCAACCAACGGTCCTCGGGCCAGGGCGACGACCTGGTCGGCCGCGGCATCCTTGACCGGCGCGCCGACGCCGCGAAGGTGGTTGATCCACGCCGCGACGACCCGAAGGGCACCGACCGGAAGGGCGCCCTTCGCACGCTCGAGCCGAACCGTCGGCAGGACCCGAACCGGGAGCTTCTGGGATCCGTCGGCGGCAATCTGCGCGAGCAGGTGCCGGATCCGCGGGTTCGCGAATCGCTCGTACAGAGCGTCCCGATAGGCCGCGACATCCTGCGCCGGGAGCGTGAGGTTCCGCGATGCCTCCTCCCACCACTGGTTCATCCAGTCCAGGCAGACATGATCCGTGACCGCCTCGGCGATGGTGTGGTGGCCGCGGGCGCTGCCGGCGTAGGCGAGCAGCGAGTGCGCCCCGTTGAGCAGCCAGAGTTTGCGTTCCTCGAACGGAGTGATGTCGTCGACGAACCGGGCGCCGGCGTCCTCCCAGGCCGGTCGGCCTCCCGGGAACTCACCGGACAGCACCCATTCGGTAAACGGTTCGGTGACAACGGGTCCGGCGTCGGCGCGGCCGGTGAGTGCGGCGACGGAGTCGATGTCGTCCTGCGTGGTTGCCGGGGTGATCCGGTCGACCATGGTGGTGACGAAGGAGACGTTGTTCCCGATCCAGTCGACCAGGTCGGCATCGAGCAGGCCGGCGAAATCGTTCACCACCCGGGCGGCAGCTGAGCCGTTCTCGGGCAGGTTGTCGCACGACACCACGGTCAGCGGACCGGCGTCGGCAGCCCGCCGGACGGAGAGCCCGGCGACCAGTCGGGCCGGTGTGGTCCGCACCGACGCCCGAATGTCACTGCGCAATGCGTCGAGGTCAGTGCGGATGTCGGGACGTTCGGAGTCAAGTCCGCCGTCGGCTCCGCGGACATAACCGGCCTCGGTGACGGTGAGGGTGACGATCCGTACCGCAGGATCGGCCAGGTACCCGAGCCAGGCTTCGGTGTCGGGTCCGGGAAGAGCCTCGGACACGCTGCCCAACACCTGGCAGGTGTCGCCGGCAGCCGCCCGGGTGATCAACGTGTAGAGGCCGCCCTGCGCGGTGAGCCCGTCGGCCAAAGCGGTGGACCGACCGGTGAATGCCGCGATCCCCCACTCCGCGGCGTCGGAGGCGTTTTCGGTGTACCAGGCCTGATGCGCACGGAAGAAGTTGCCGAGACCCAGATGCACGATGCGCACGGGTGCGGCGGCGCGGCCGTCGCCGCCAGAACGAGACAGCCGGACATCTTCCGTGGCAGTCGATGCGGTGTTGTCCTGAATGGAGATGGTCATAGCTTGAACACCTTTCGGGGTTGATCGGTGACAAGTCCGATGACGCTGTCGAGCGCTTCGTCCTCGTCGAGGCGATGCTCGGCGACCAGTCCGGCCAGGAAGCCGGCGTCCAGGCGACGCGACATGTCATGCCGGGCCGGAATGGAGCAGAATGCGCGGGTGTCATCGATGAACCCGGAAAGCCTCGTCAGTCCGGCGATCTCGGTGACCGAACGTTGGAAGGAACGAATCTCCGAAGGATTGTCCAGGAACCACCACGGGGCACCGGCGTACACGGCCGGATAGAACCCGGCGAGTGGCGCGATCTCCCGGCTGAAGACATCGGAGTCAAGGGTGAACAGCACCAGGTGCAGGTTCGGATGGGTGCCGTACCGCTCCAGCAGCGGTTGCAGGGATTTGGTGTATTCCACGGCGACCGGTATGTCGTGTCCGGTGTCGGCGCCGTACCGGGCGAAGGTGGCCGGGTGGTGATTGCGTTGCACCCCAGGATGCAGCGTCATCACCAGGCCGTCGTCGCACGACATCCGGGCCATTTCCAGCACCATGTGCCGACGGAACGCGGTTGCCTCCTCCGGCGTGACCCGACCGCTCATCGCCGAGTAGTAGATGCGTTGCGCCTCAGCAGTTTCCAGCGGCTCCGCGGCTGCATCCAGGTGGCTGTGATCGGCGGAGGTGGCGCCCCTTGAGATGAAGAACCGCCGGCGCTCCTCCAGCGCCTCGATGTACCCGGCGTACTCCCCCACGTCGACCTGCGCGGCGGCACCGAGGCCCTTCACCGCATCGATCCAGCCGGTCCCGCCGGCCTCCAGATACCGGTCGGGACGGAACGTCGGGATCACCCTGGTCGGAAAGCTCGGGTCCTTGGCGATCGCGTCATGGGCAACCAGATCGTCCGCCGGGTCGTCGGTCGTGGCCAGCACGTCGATCCCGAAGCGGCTCAGCAGTGCCCGGGGCCGGAACGACTCTTCAGCCAATTTGGCGCTGATCTGGTCGTACAACTCGTCGGCGTTGTCGGCACTCGGTCGCTGGGTGACACCGAAGATGTCTCCCAGTTCGCTGTCGAACCAGTACCGCACCGGAGTACCGCGGAACACCCGCCAGTTCTCGCACAGCAATCGCCACGCCTTTCGGGCGCGCTGTTCCGGCATCGGGCCTTCGCCGACGCCGAGATCGGCCAGCGACACCCCATTGGCGTGCAACAGGCGGGTGACATAGTGGTCGGGCTGCAGCAGCAGACTGGTGGGGTCGGTGAACGGTTGGTCGTCCAACAGCAGTTGCGGATCGACGTGGCCATGGGGGGAGATGATCGGCAGATCCTTCACCGCCGCGTACAGCCGTTCTGCGATGCCGCGGACACCAGGGTCGGCGGGCAGCAACCGGGCGGGGTGCAAGGTCAACGGGGCGGATTCGGCTGGCATGCGCTCACTGTTCCCTTTCCGACCATGCCGGGGCAATCGGTTGCCGTCAGTTGCCCCGGTCTTGCCGAACACCTGCCGAACGGTGCAGTGTGCTGCTATGACCGACACCCTTGACGTCGTCTCCGAGCTCGCCCGCAACGCCGCCCTGATCGGCGGTCCGGACCAGGTTCTGGCCGATGACACCGTCCGGCAGTTCGTCGCGCAATCCCTGGCCGCCGAAGACCTCGACGGCCGCAGCGTCTGCGTGATCGTGCCGGACGGGACCCGCAGCTGTCCCCTACCGCTGTTGCTGTCCGCAGTCCATGAAGCGCTGCAGGGCAGGGCATCTCACATCACCGTCCTGATCGCGCTCGGCACCCATGCCGCGATGGATGACGACCACCTGGCCAAGCACCTCGGCTACGCGGACCGTGGTCTGGCCAAGACCTATCCGGGGATGACGGTCCTCAACCACGAGTGGTGGAAACCGGAGACTTTCACCTCACTCGGGCCGATCAGCGCCGATCGGGTGGCCGAACTCTCGGACGGTCGATTCCACGAGTCCGTCGAGGTGGTGCTGAACCGCGCCGTGGTGGAAAACGACGTTTCGCTCGTCGTCGGCCCGGTGTTCCCGCACGAAGTGGTCGGGTTCTCCGGCGGCAACAAGTACTTCTTCCCCGGGGTGGCCGGCCCCGAGGTGATCGATTTCTCGCACTGGCTCGGCGCGTTGATCACCAGTGCCGACATCATCGGCACCCGTGGCATCACCCCGGTCCGGGCATTGATCAACGAAGCAGCGTCGATGATCCCCAGCAGGCGCCTTGCCCTGTGCCTGGTCGCGCAGTCCGGCACGAGTGCGCTGCACGCAGCCTCGTTCGGCCCACCGGAAGCCGCCTGGGCGGCCTGCGCAGAAGTGTCCGCGCAGACCCACGTGAAGTATCTCGATGCCCCGGTACGCCGTGTGCTGTCGGTCATCCCCACCAAGTACGAGGACATGTGGACCGGCGCCAAGGGTTTCTACAAGGTCGAACCCGTCGTCGCCGACGGCGGGCAGGTCATCCTGTACGCCCCGCACATCACCGAGATCTCGGTGATGCACCCGGTGATCCAGGAGATCGGGTACCACTGCCGGGACTACTTCCTGGGCCAGTGGGACAAGTTCTCCGGCTACCACTGGGGTGACCTTGCCCATTCCACTCACCTGTACGGGGCCGGCACCTGGGATCCGGAGAACGGCGAACACGGCCGGGTCACCGTCACGCTCGCGACCGGGATCTCGGAGGCCAACACCCGAGCGGCGAATCTGGACTATCTGGATCCGGCAACGGTCGACGTCGCCGCGATGACCGCGGACCCCGACACCCTCGTACTGCCGCAGGCCGGGGAGGTCCTGTACCGCTTGCGCTGATCCGTGCGCCACCCGTGAGCGAAGATGCGCGGCCATCGCAGGCAACTGATGGCAACCGATTGCTCACATGTGTTCCTCACGTCCAGTGTTCTCGTCATCAGCGCACCGCGCGCAGCACTCGACCACACAGAGGTGGAAAGAATGACGATGACCGAGCCTGGCGCAACCATCGGCGTGAAGCCGGACCTGGCGAAACGAAAGCTGAGCATCCGGTCCGTGATCGGATACGGTGCAGGCGATTTCGCCAACAATCTGGCGTTCAGCCTCAGCACGACATTCCTGCTGCTGTATTACACCGATGTCGTCGGACTCCCGGCAGCAGCGATCGGCACCATGTTCCTGATCGTCCGGCTCTGGGATGCCTTTGCCGACCTGTTCGCCGGCCGGATGATCGACCGCACGATGACCAGGTGGGGCAAGTTCCGGCCGTTCATCCTGTTCGGCTCGATCCCGCTGCTGGTGATGAGCGTGCTCACCTTCTACGTCCCGAAGGGCTGGGACGGCGGAGCGCAACTGATGTACGCGTACCTCACGTACGCCGTTCTCGGCCTGATCTACTCCATGGTGAACGTGCCCTACGGATCGCTGGCCACCGCCATGACCCAACTGTCCAGGGAACGGGCCAAGCTCGCCGTTGCCCGCGGTCTCGGTGCCGGTCTCGGTGGTCTGCTGCTGACCTTCATCATCGCCCCGCAGATCCAGAGCATCGCCAAGAACACCGGGCTGTCCGCCGAGGACCGCGCCGATCAGCTGCAAACGGTCTTCCTGACCACCACGCTGGCCTTCGTCGCCCTCGGGTTCGCCATGTACTTCCTGACCTTCCTGTGGTGCAGGGAGGTTGTGGTGCGCATCGAGCCGCGAGTCGGCATCAAGGACACGTTCAAGACCCTGAAGAGCAACAAGCCGCTCGGAATCCTCTGCGCCTCCAGCTTCTTCTACCTGATCGGCCTGTTCGCGGTCGGCGGCGCCACCGCCTTCTACGCGATCTACGTCCTCGGTGACGCCAAATACATCATCTGGATGACCCTGGTCACCGTGATCGTGCAGTTCGCAACCGCACCTTTCGTGCCCACGCTGGTCGCCCGGTTCGGCAAGAAGAATCTGTACCAGTACTGCGGCCTGTTCACCGTTGTCGGCGGCATCGCCCTGTTCTTCGTCCCGGCCAGCCTGCCGATGCTCGCCCTGCTTTGCGTCGCCGTGAAGGGCTTCGGCGTCCAGCTGATCAACACCCTGATGTTCGCCCTGGAGGCCGACACCGTCGAGTACGGCGAATGGAAGACCGGCCAGCGCACCGAAGGCGCGACCTACGCCATCTTCTCCTTCACCCGCAAGATCACCCAATCCATCGGCGGCGCACTCGGCGCCTTCGCGCTGGCCATCGGTGGGTACATCACCAAGCTGGCCGCGGGTGAGGTCCAGCCGGAGAGCGCGATCACCGCCATCAAGGCATCCATCGGCCTCGTGCCGGCGGCCGCGGCCATCCTGGCCATGCTGGCCTTCATCGCCTACCCGCTGACCGAGAAGAAGTACCGCGACATCATCGCCGAGAACGACGCCCGCAAGCAGAAGTTCCTGGAGCAGCAGAACATCGCCACCGTGCCGATCCCGCCGGGAATCTGACCTGCCGGCACGGTTCACCTCGACATCGAGTCGGAACCGCGAACTCCGTCGCCAGACGGGCCGTACGAATCCCACCTGCCAGCACCATTTCACGCGCACGCATTGTCAGAGGAGACAGACGAAGTGACCACCACAGCGACCGACAAGGTTCGATTGGGCATCATCGGGCTCGGTGCCCAGGGCTCGATGTACGCGAAGTTCATCAAGTCCGGCATGGTGCCCAACATGGAGATCGGCGCGATCTGCGATCCCGACCCCGAGAAGGCTCCGATCGTCGAGGCCGAGTACCCGGGGGTGCCGTTCTTCACCGATTACCTCGAGTTGCTCGACAGCGGCGAAGTCGATGCCGTCGTGACCTGCGTGCCGCACTACCTGCACCCGGAGATGGGCATCAACGCGCTCCAGCGAGGCGTTCATGCCCTGGTCGAGAAGCCGGCCGGCGTCTACACCCAGCAGGTGAAGGAACTCAACGCCTACGCCGCCTCAAAGCCGGACCTGACGTTCGCCATCATGTTCAACCAGCGCAACAACCCGCTGTACACAAAGATCAAAGAAATTGTCGACAGCGGCGACATCGGCAAGATCCGCCGGACGAACTGGATCATCACCACCTGGTGGCGGCCGCAGGGCTACTACGACCAGAGCGCCTGGCGCGCCACCTGGGGCGGCGAGGGCGGCGGGGTCCTGGTCAACCAGGCACCGCACCAGCTCGACCTGTGGCAGTGGATCTGCGGGATCCCACAGTCGGTGTATGCCAAGGTCGCCTACGGCTTCCGCCGGGACATCGCCGTCGAAGACGAGGTCACCGCGGTCGTCGACTACGGCGACGGCGCAACGGGCACCTTCGTCACCGCCACCCACGACCTGGTTGGCACCGACCGGTTCGAGATCCTGGGCGACAACGGCAAGATCGTGGTCGAGAACAGCAAGACCGCCACCGTCACCCGGCTGCGCAAGCCCGAGCAGGAACTCAGCGCCGGAATGGACATGACCGACGTCATGCGGTTGTTCACCGGGGAACTCAACACCGACGACTACTACACCACCGAGGTCATCGAGTTCGATTCACCGTGGGGACAGCAGCATGCCGGAGTGCTGCAGAACTTCGCCGCGAACATCCAGGACGGCACACCCCTGATCGCGCCGGGTTCGGACGGTATCAACGGGGTTCGCCTGGCCAATGCCATCCATCTGTCCAGCTGGACCGGACGGGAGATCCCGTTGGACTTCGACGAAGACGAGTACCTGATCGAGCTCAACAAGCGCATCCGCGAGGAAGGCACCTTCCAGGAACGATGAGCGCTCCGGGCGCCCACCGACAACGCACGAATCCACACGGGAGAAACGGAAATGAGCACAGCAGCGATCATCGGATGCGGCGACGTCTCGACAATTCACACCGAGGCCCTCGAGACCATGTCCGACACGACGATCGTCGCCGTCTGCGACACCGACCCGCAGCGGCTTGCCGTCGCCAGCGAGAAGTTCGGGGTGCCGGGTTTCTCCGACCACCGCGCCTTGCTGAAATCGATGCGGCCCGACGTGGCGCACATCTGCACGCCGCACAACGAGCACGCCTCGCTCGCCATCGATTTCCTCACCGGCGGCGTCAACGTGATCGTCGAGAAACCACTGGCGCACAGCGTCTCCCAGGGTGAGCGACTGATCGAGGTGGCCGAGAACGGTGCGGCAAAGATCGCCGTGTGCTTCCAGAACCGGTACAACACCACCGCTCGGGCCATGCACTCCCTGCTGTCAACGGGTGAGCTGGGAGCCGTGCAAGGTGCGTCGGCGACCGTGCTCTGGCACCGCAGCGCCGAGTACTACCGGGACCGGCCGTGGCGGGGCACCTGGTCCGGCGGCGGAGGGGGCCTGCTGATGAATCAGGCGATCCATACCGTCGACCTGCTGCAGTGGCTGCTCGGCGACGTCACATCCGTCAGTGGTCACGCCGGCACCCGCTTCCTCGGGGACACCATCGAGGTGGAGGACACGGCGGAATTCGTCGCCCACCACACCGGAGGTGCCCGCTCCGTCTTCTACGCCACGCTGGCGCATGCCGTCAACGCTCCCGTTGCCATTGATGTGATCACGGAGAAGGCGGCCCTGAGCCTGCGTGGTGACCTGACGGTCAGCTACCACGATGGCCGCGTAGAGGTCGTCGCCGAGCGTTCGGCACCGTCCGGCGGTCGCGCCTACTGGGGTGTCTCCCACGAGATCCTCATCCGCGACTTCTACGCGAAACTCCATGACCCCGAACCGTTCTGGATCAGCCCGCGCGAGGCGGCGAAGTCGCTCCGGATCGTGCAGGACATCTACCGTCAGTCCCACTCGCAGCAGGCGCCCGACGGAGCGACCGAAACTGCCCGTGACCGGATCGATTCTGCCGCCCGCCCGCTCCACATCGTCACCACCTAGGGGCTTCACTCGTCCCGCGTCCTACCCAAACCAAGCCATCGCCAGCAACATCCATCCGCCGGTTGCGAGAAGAACCGACAACAATTTGAAGGACACCACATGGCCAAGATCGGCGTTCAGGCAATGATGCTGAAGGACAGCGTCGCCGAGATCGGGGCGTTCGAAACGCTCCGCAAGGTCGATGCGATCGGCTACCACGCCGTCGAGATCTCCCAGATCGCAATGACCCCGGCCAATGTCGCCGAACTCGACCGCGCACGGGTGGAGCTCGGGATGGACATCGCCGCGCTGTCGGTAGCCCTCGAGACACCCGAAGGCGTGCCGGGCGACTCGCTGCACAGGGATTTCGACAAGATCGTCCAGGACGCCAAACTCCTGGACGTGAACCTGCTGCGGATCGGCATGCTGCCCCTCGGCGCGCTCCGCTCGGTCGACGCCATCGTCGGCTTCGCCCAGCGGGCCAACGAGTATGCCGAAAGACTTCGGGCCGAAGGAATCGACCTCTACTACCACAATCACCACGTGGAGTTCGCCAAGACCGGCGGCAGGTATCTCCTGGACGTCATCGCCGACAACTCCCCCGCCATGGGCCTGGAACTCGACGTGCATTGGGTGCAGCGCGGCGGACTTGATCCCGTCCGCACCATCGACAAATACGCCGGGCGGACCGCCATGATCCACCTGAAGGACTACCGGATAGGTGAGTTGTCGCCCGCCGCGTTCGACCTGCTCCAGCGAGGCGACATCGCGGCGTTCATGACCGAATTCAAGAACGTCGTGCAGTTCGCCGAGGTGGGCGAGGGCAATTTGGACTTCGCTTCGATCATCGAACACGCGCAGTCTGCGGGCGCCAAGTACCTGCTGGTCGAACAGGATGAGCTCTACGGCCGGACGGTGTGGCAGTCGCTGCAGACCTCTTACGACAACCTGCTCGCCCTCGGCGCCGGAGATCTTTTCTGACCCCACCAGCAGCCGACCAACCGAAGCACCCTGCCAGCAAGAACCATCCGCAGGCAGCCACCGGCCACCGCAGCACGACCGCGGGGAACCATGGTGGCGACCACGCCGACTCTCACCAGAACGGAGGCCCGAGCATGCTTCACCACACCGTCATCGATCGATGGGGTACCGATATCGTCTCGGGCGTTCTGCCCACCGGCCACCGCATCGGAACCGATGACGCCGCAACCCATTTCGGCGTCTCACGGACGGTGGTCCGAGAAGCCGTCCGCGTGCTGGAGTCGATGGGTCTGCTCTCGGTGCGCCAGCGACTCGGGATCACCGTGACTGCCCCCGCTCGGTGGAACCCGTTCGACCCGAACATCTGCCGGTGGCAGCTCGAGGGGCCGGCCGCGGCGAGTCACCTACGTCACCTCACCGAACTGCGAACGGCCAACGAACCGTTCGCCGCCGAACGCGCCGCGTCCAGTGCCACCACCGAACAGATCCAGGCCCTCGAAACAGCTGTCGTCGGTATGTCCACGTCGAGCAGGTCGGACGACAAGGTCGGTTATGCGGGCCACGATGCCGACTTCCACCGAACCCTGTTGGCGGCGTCCGACAATCCCCTCCTGATCGGTCTGGCCGGGTTGATCGGCCATGCCCTCCAACGACCGGCGGCGGTGGAGATCCTTTGCCCGCCCGAGCTGATCGGACTCCACGGAGCCGTTGCCGCAGCGATCCGATCCGGCGATGCTGTTGCCGGCGAAAGAGCCGCCCGGGCCATCCTCGGCGCCCACCCGCCGCTCCCGGAGACTCATCAGTTGCCGGTCTCCGGCCAAGGTCGAACAGTCACGGCGTCAGCATGACCAGAATTCCGGCAACGAACACTCCCGTCCGACAATCACGATATCCGTCAGACGAGCTCACGCTGCGATCACCTCGATCTCAACTCGGGCAAGGCAGACCTGGAAGGTTCCCGATGGCAGTCAGCAACGAGCAACAGCCGGTCCTGGTCATCATGGGAGTGTCCGGGTCGGGGAAGTCGACGGTTGCCGCGATTCTGGCCGGCCAGCTCGGGTGGGATCTGGAGGAAGGAGACGACCTGCACCCAGCGGCAAACCTTGCCAAGATGGCCTCGGGACAACCCCTGACCGACGAAGACCGCTGGCCCTGGCTCGACAGGGTCTCTGCCTGGATCTCCGATCACACCACGTCCGGGATCCCTGGAATCATCACCTGTTCCGCGCTCAAACGCATCTACCGGGACCGGATGCGGTGCTCGAACGTCATTTTCGTGCACCTCGCTGGGTCGAAAGACCAGATCGGGCAACGGCTCGCCGCCCGCACCGACCATTTCATGCCGACCACCCTGTTGGATTCGCAGCTGATGACGCTGGAACCTCCTGGGCCCGACGAGAACACGCTCTCGGTCGCTGTCGGGCGAAAGCCGGCCGAGGTGGCCGCCGAGATCATTCGCCGACTCGACCTGACCCCCCAGCCCGGCTCGTCGGCCTTCGGGCCCGCCCACCCGGGATCGTCATCGGCCCCACCGCTGCGCGACCTGACGCGGGCCGCCCAGGAATCGTCGACCACTGCCGACACTCCTGGACGGTCGTGAGCTGGACAGCTGATCAGAAGGTCCATCATTGCCAAGCCCCGGTTGCCACTGCGGCAGGTGCCTCGCGTCGGAACCGAGGGCGGAAGGTCAACGAGCAGGGATTGGTGCGCCAGGGCGAAGGCCAGCCTGCCATGCTGCCGCGATCGACTCCTGCAACACCGCGCTGGGTGCCGACGACGACGCCACAGCCGCGGCCGCGACATCTTCGAACTCCGGCGTGACCCGGACGATCACGCCGTCGCGGTGGGCGACCTTGATCGCGACAGACCCACCGGCGACGGGGACTTCGACGAACATCCGGGGCAATGCGAACCGGTGCACGGTGCTCTGCCGAATTCCGATGGTGCTGGTCTGCTCGAACAGCACATCACGCAGCGATGATGCCAGTTCGGCCCTACTCAACACCGAAACGGTATGCGCGGGGCGGCCCTTCTTCATCGCGATGGGAGTCAGCCAGGCGTCTGCTGCGCCCGCTGACAACAACTGGGCGACCACGCCCGGCCAGAGACGTGGATCCAGATCGTCGATGTTGGCCTCCAGCACGACCATCTCCACGCCACCGCGATCCTCGCCGCGGCCCTCCTCGCCTCGGTCCTTGTCGCCGCTGCCCACGACCGGATCGACCTCACCCAGGATCACTCGCACCACATTCGGCGATCCGGCGATGTCCCTGGTTCCGGCGCCGACCCCGACACCCCGCACGGACATCGACGGCAGGTCGGCGCATTCCGCAGCCAACGCGACGACCAGCGCCATCCCGGTCGGTGTTGCGAGCTCACCGGAGCCGGCCGCGCGGACGCGCCATCCGCGGGCGAGTTCGATGACCGCGGGGACCGGCACCGGCAGATCACCGTGAGCAATCTGCACCCGACCGGAACCGACCGCGACCTCGCCTGCCGTCACCCTGACCACGTCCAGGTCATCCAGGGCGGCGCAGACCCCGACGACGTCGGCGATCGAGTCCAGCGCACCGACCTCGTGAAAATGCACATCGTCGGTGGTGATCCCGTGAACGTGAGCTTCCGCCTCGGCCAACCGGCCGAACACGGCCAATGCTCTCTCTCGTACTTGCACCTGAAGATCGGCAGCCAGCAACATCTGTCGAATGCTTCGCCAGGTCCGGTGCGGCGGATCGGCGACGAGGACCTCGACATCGGTCTTGAGAGCACGCAAACCGGCCCTGGTCACGGTGGTGCTGGTGATCTGCACTGAATCGGGGATGACGGCATCAACAGACCGTTGCACGGCGTCCGGGTTCGCGCCCGCGTCGATCAGGGCACCGAGCAACATGTCGCCGGCAATCCCGGCGGAAGCGTCCACCCAGAGTTGGTGGGAGACAGCGTTCATGGCGCATCGACTGGTGCTGCGATCTGTGCAGCGAGATGCCCCGCGCCATAACCGTTGTCGATGTTGACGACGCCGACACCAGGGGCGCAGGCATTCAACATGGTCAACAGCGCCGCAATGCCGCCGAAGGCCGCGCCGTATCCGACGGAGGTCGGAACCGCGATCACCGGGGCGGAGACCAATCCGGCGACGACACCCGGCAATGCGCCGTCCATCCCGGCGACGACCACGATCACCCGAGCTCTACGGAGCACGTCGAGCCGACCGAGCACCCGGTGCAGGCCGGCCACTCCGACATCGACCACGAGCTCGGTTGCGCGTCCGAGGAACTCGGCAACCAACTGCGCTTCCCGGGCTACCGGCAGATCCGATGTGCCGGCGCACACCACCACCACCAGCCCGCCGGTGGGAGCGGGGGGCTCGCGGGGCCAGGCCAACAGACCCGATGGAGTGTCGTGGAACGCGCCCGGGAGTTCGGCCACCACAGCCTCGGCGTGCAGGGGTCCCGCTCGGGTGAACAACGTGACGCCGGGCCGATCCCGCACCGCCGCCGCAATCACCGACAACTGTTGGGGCGTCTTTCCTTCGCAGTACACCGCTTCGGGATAGCCACGCCGCTGGAGCCTGTCCTGATCGAGAGCGGCGAACGCCGCCAGCTCGGGGGGGTCGACGTACTCACCCATGCGTCACCTGGACCAGCGGAAGAGTGAAGGCACCGGATTGCACGCCGGCGAGATCAACTGCCGCGAAACGGAATCCGGCGCGCAACACGGCAGCGCGGACTTCTGAGCGCAGCGGATCACCGACCGCGCGCAGCAGGTCTTCCTGGGTCAGTTCGATCCGGGCGACCTCCCCGTGATGCCGCACCCGCAGATCGCCGAACCCCAGACCGCGCAGGGCCGCTTCGGCCAGTTCAACCTGACGCAACTTTTCCGGTGTCACCTGCTGAAAATGAGGGATGCGGGAGGCAAGACACGGCGCGGCCGGTTTGTCCGCTGACGGCAGAGCCAATGCACGCGCGATCCGGCGGATCGCAACCTTGTCGAGCCCGGCGTCCACCAGCGGACGCAGCACACGATGGTCGACTGCCGCCCTGGCACCCGGGCGATCCGGACGCACCGCGTCATCGACGTTCTCGCCGTAGGCGATCGCGTCCAGACTGTGTTCCCGCGCGACGTCGTCGCCGATGCGGGAGAACAGCTCGTCCTTACAGTGAAAGCACCTGTCCGGACCGTTGGCACGATATTCCGCCCGGTCGCCCTCGTGGGTGGTGACCTCGACAAGACGAACATCGATCACCCGGGCGACCTGATGGGCCGCCACCCGCTCGTCGGCCGCCAGGCTCGGCGACACCCCGAGGATCGCGACCACCCGGTCGGCGCCGAGCGCTCGAACTGCCAGCGCCAACAGCACCGAGGAGTCGACTCCTCCGGAGAATGCGACTCCGAGTCGGTTGACGCCGGCCAGGGGACCCCTGATCCGGGCGACGGCATCGCCGGCAGTCCGGCCATCGTCGCTCGAATTCGTCAATTGATCGTGGGAGATCATCACCTTGCTAGCTTCCCACCCTTCGGAGTGCGTCGACGGCCAGTGTCGATGCATTACATCCCTCCGCACGGTAGACGGCAAGCGGTTGCCGTTTGTTGCGGTGCAGCGTTTACTTCGGTCACCCACACCGCCCCGCAGCAGGGATCACCGATGACCGTAGAGAGGCCGCCGCCTCCACCGCCGAGCCGCCCGCCGACCATCTACGACGTGGCCAAGGCCGCGGGCGTTGCGGCATCCACGGTGTCCAGAGCGTTCTCCCGGCCAGGCCGGGTCAATGCCGAAACCGCCGAACGTATCCGGGCGGCCGCTCAGGCTCTCGGATACCGCACCAATCCGCTGGCCCGGGCTCTGCCCACCGGTCGCACGTCGATGATCGCGGTCATCATTTCTGACATCACCAATCCGTTCTATTTCGAGATCATCCGCGGGGCCCAGGCGGCCGCGGCGGAAGCCGGCTACACGATGCTGCTGGCCGACGCCCAGGAGTCCGACGTCCTGGAGCGGGAGGCCCTCGATCGGGCCCTGCCAACGGTCGAAGGGATAGTGCTGGCCAGCAGCCGGATGTCGGACTCTGCGATCCGGATGACGGCCAAGCAACGCCCCATGATCGTGCTCAATCGGGCAGTCGCCGGCGTGCCGAGCCTGGTCACCGACAACCCGCACGGCGCCCGGCGAGCAGCCGAGCACTTCGCGGACCTCGGCCATCGCACCATCACTTATGTCGCGGGCCCGGAGGCCTCGTGGGCGGACGGCATCCGGTGGCGCTCTCTCCGCGAAGCGGCCGCAGACCTCGGCCTTCAGACCCGGCGCCTGGGACCCTACAAGCCGAACGTCGCCGGCGGCGAGCAGGCGGCCGGCGACCTCGTCCACAAACCCACGACCGCGATCCTGGCCTACAACGACCAACTCGCGATCGGCATCATCCGGGGACTGACAGCGGTCGGGACGGTCGTCCCCGACGACGTCAGCATCATCGGCTTCGACAACATCTTTGCCGCCGATCTGATCACCCCGCGGCTGACCACGGTGGCTGCGCCGCTGCGCGCGCTCGGCGGGACCGCGGTTCACAACCTTCTGGCCATCATCAACGGTGCACGCTCCCGCGCAAGCGATCCGACCGTGCTTCCGACCCGACTGGTGGAGCGGGCATCCACGACCCGACGAAGCCGACGCCGTGCCATGACCCCGGCCGGACGCACGTCGGCGAATTGAGGCCGGTTGATCGCCGCGAGTTGGGCCGCCGCGGCAACTGGTGGCAACCGATTGCCAGCGGCGATGTCCGAGGGCAATGCTGTTTTCATCCGCCGTGTCCGTCATCAGCTTTCAGTCATTGGAGCCCACAATGGTCGACCTGTCCGCCAAGCCGTTCAACCTGGATCAGGTTGCCATCGACTGGGTGCACGCCACCATCGACTCGATGACCCTCGAAGAGAAGATCGGGCAGCTGTTCATCAATCACAACAACGCGTTCACCCCCGAATATCTCGACGAGGTCATCGACAAGTATCACGTCGGCGGCATGCGGTACCGCTCCGGTGACGCCGCCCAGATCCAGGACCATGCACGTTACGCACAGTCGAAGTCCAGGATTCCGCTGCTCATCGCGTCGAACCCGGAAATGGGCGGGTTCGGCAGCAGCAACGACGGCACCTTCGTCAGCACACACCTGCAGGCAGGATCGCACCCGGACAAGTCCATCGCCAGAGACATGGGCGACGTGGCCGGCGCCGAGTGCCATGCCATCGGCTGCAACTGGGCGTTCGCCCCGATCGTGGACATCCACTACAACTGGCGGAACACGGTCATTTCCACCCGGGCGTTCGGGAACACCCCGGAGGTCGTGATCGAACGCGCCAAGGAGTACTTCGACGGCATCACCGCGCACAACATGGTCTGTGCCATCAAGCATTTCCCCGGCGACGGCATCGACGAGCGGGACCAGCACGTGGTGACGTCCTACAACACCCTGCCCGCAGACGAGTGGGACCGGACCTACGGCAAGGTGTACCGGGAGCTGATCGACCACGGTGCGCAATCCATCATGGTCGGTCACATCGGGGCCCCGGAGCTGTCCCGGAAGTACCGCCCCGGCATCACCGACGCCGAGATCCGGCCGGCGACGCTGTCACCCGAGCTGCTGCAGGGCCTGCTTCGCGAGGAACTGGGGTTCAACGGCCTGATCCTGACCGACGCGTCCCAGATGGTCGGCCTCACCCAGGCCATGAAACGCCGGGACCTGGTACCGGCCACGATCGCCGCCGGCTGCGACATGTTCCTGTTCTTCCGGAACCCCGACGAGGACTTCGGCTACATGCTGGACGGCTATCGCAACGGGATCATCACCCAGCAACGCCTGCAGGACGCGCTGGAACGGATACTGGGATTGAAGGCATCGCTGGGACTGCACCGGACCGCACGCGAGGACATCGTGCCCGGGCCGGAAGCATTGGCCGTCGTCGGCAGCGAGCAGCACCACGCGGTCGCCGCGGCCATCGCCGACAAGACGGTCACCCTGATCAAGGACACCCAGCGCAATCTGCCGATCACGCCAGACACCCACCCCAGGATCCGGTTGTACGGCGTGTCCGGAGGCAGTGACTTCACCCGCACGGATCCACTCGGCTACCTCGACACCGTCCGGGACGAACTCGTGGCCGAAGGCTTCACGGTGCACGTTTTCAAGACAGCTGAGCAACGCCTGGCCGACGGGGAAACCGGGGTGGACTTCATGTCCGTGATCTCCGACGAGGCCCGCGGTGACTACGCCGACAATTACGACGCGGCATTCATTTTCGCGAACGTCAAGGGCTTCGCCCAGGAAGCGGCCATCCGGATCAAGTGGTCCACCCCGATGGCGGCCGAGATCCCCTGGTATGCCACCGAAGTACCCACCGTGTTTGTGTCGTTGACCCAGCCCAACCATCTCATCGACGTGCCCATGGTCAAGACCGCCATCAATGCCCACGCAGACACCCGGGAAGCCATTCACGCCACCATTCAAAAGATCATGGGTCGATCGGAGTTCCAGGGCACGTTCAACGACAACGTCTTCTGCGACTCCTTCGACACGCGGCTGTAGCACTGCGATCGGGACCCGCGCGCGCGTCGCGGTGCACCTGTCCCGGTGCTGCAGCAAGGTTCCAGATGTGCCGATGCCGGCGAGTCACGGCTGGAATCGATAACCGACCCCCGGCTCGGTGATGAGGTAGCGGGGATGGGCGGGATCCGGCTCGAGCTTGCGGCGGAGCTGGGCGAGATAGACGCGCAGATAGTGGGTTTGGGTCTCGGTCCCCGGACCCCAGATCTCGGTCAGGAGTTGTTGTTGGGGAACCAGTTTCCCGCTGTGCCGTACCAGGATCTCGAGCAGCGACCATTCGGTGGGCGTCAGCCGCACGGGCGTGCCGTCCCGGTGGATCCGGTGGGCGTCGAAGTCGACCGTGAAGTCGTCGGTGACGACCTGTCCGAGTTCCTCGTCCGGTACCGCAGCACCCCGCCGGACAGAGGCTCTGATCCGGGCGAGGAGTTCATCCATGCCGAACGGTTTGGTCACATAGTCGTCGGCCCCGGCGTCGAGTGCCGCGACCTTCTCGGCGGAAGTCGAGCGGGCGGAGAGCACGATGACGGGCACCGCCGACCATCCTCGGATCCCAGTGAGCACGTCGATCCCGTCCAGGTCCGGCAGCCCGAGGTCCAGGATCACCACCGCCGGGTGGACTCGGGTCATCTCGGTGAGCGCGGAGCGGCCGTCATGGGCGAGCGTGACCTGGTAGCCGTGGGCGCGCAGGTTGATGGCGAGCGCCCTGGTCAGGGGCCGGTCGTCGTCGACGACCAGGACGCCGGTCATCCGTTGTCACCGATCGCGGACGCGGCCGGGGTGCGCGGTGGTAAAGCGGTGCTGTTCTCGGCTGTGCTGTTCCCGGCGATGGGCACGGTGATGATCATTGTCAGTCCACCGCCCGGGGTGTCGTCGACCTCGATGGTGGCGTCGACGGCATCCGCGAGACCACGGGCGACGGCCAGGCCCAGACCAACACCTTCGCCCTGCGGGGTGTCGCCGAGTCGTTGGAACGGGGCGAACATGGTGTCCCGCTGGGTCATCGGCACTCCCGGACCGTGGTCGACGACCCGGATCTGGACGTGTCGGCCGCCTGCGTCGGAGATCTCGCCGGCCAGCAGCCGGACCCGTTGGCCGGCCGGTGTGTATCGGACGGCATTGAAGATGATGTTGGCGATGACCCTTTCCAACAGTCCCGCGTCGGTGTCGATGAGCGGCAGGTCGTCGGGGATGGTCTCGATGATCCGGTCGCGAGGAATCCCGGTCAGCGCTCTGTGCACCACCTCGTCGACCGAACTGGCTCGGCGGAGCGGAACCACGGCGCCGGTCTGCAGGCGGGACAGATCCAGCAGGTTCTCCAGAAGGGCGTTGAGCTGATCGGCCGCGGTGTCGGTGGCGGCCAGCAGTTCTGTCTGATCGTCCTCGGTCCAGGTGATGCTCCGATCGCGCAAGCTGGACACCGAGGCCTTGATCGTCGCCAGCGGGGTGCGCAGATCGTGGGAGAGCGCCGCGAGGACCGCGGTGCGGACGCTGTCGGTTTGCCGCAGCCGCTCGCCCTGCGCAGCCTCGCGGGTCATCCTTTCCCGGTCGACGGCGAGCACGGCCTGGGCGCCGAACACCTGCACGAGGCGAAGATCCGCCGGGGGTAGCGGATGCCCGTACATGGCCAGCGTCCACCCCGCTTCGGCCGGGCCGGCCGGAATCGAGACATCGGCGGCGTCCGGGTTGGCCGTGCCACCGGCAACGGCACCATCAGGCCCCGCACTGGAGACCACCTCGTGGGGGGCGTCGGGGCCGGTGGTGGACAACAGCAGCACGGACCGCATGCCGAACCCGACCCTGGCCTGTTCGAGAACGGCGTGTACCGGGTCGGGTGAGTCGAGGACGCTGGTGGCCGCGGCTGCGACGAGTTGGGCCTCCGATCGACCCCGGGCCGCCTGCCTTGCACGCAGCGCACTGCGGTCGACCACCGATGCGACCGTGACCCCGATGATGACGAAAACCACCAAGGCGAAAGCATTTTCGGGTTCGGTGATGGTGAAGGAACCGAATGGTGGGGTGAACAGGAAGTTCGCCAGCAAGCCGGCGATCACCGCGGCGACCGCGGCGGGCAGGACGCCACCGATCAGAGCATTGGCGAGCACGCCGAGCAGGAAGACCAACAACACGGTGCTCAGGCCGAGACCGTCCCGCCACGGCCACAGCAACGCGGCCAACACGATCGGCAGCAGGACCGCTGCCGCCCACGACCAGAGAGAGCCAGGCACTCCCCCGTTCCGCGTCCTCGGCCGAGGTGATCGCGCAGCGCGGGGATGGGTGACCATATAGACATCGATATCGCCGGAGCCCATCACGATGGCGTTGGCCACGCTCGGCCGGAACAACTGCGCCAGGCGTCCGTGCCGGGAAGCGCCGACGATGATCTGAGTGCCGTTGACAGACCTGGCGAACTCCAGCACGGTCGCAGCGATGTCGTCGCCGACGATGAGTTGCAGGCTGCCGCCCAGGTTCTCGACGAGCAGCCGCTGTCGTTCGATCTCGGTCGCCGACGTCGCCGTGCCGTCGGAGCGCACGACGTGAACGGCGATCAACGACCTGCCGGCGACCCGACCGGCGATCCGGGCGCCGCGCCGGAGCAGCATCGACCCCTCGGGACCGCCGGTCAGCGCGACCACGATCCGGTCGCGGGCCGCCCACGTGCCCTTGATGCCGTGCTCGGCGCGGTAGCGGTCCAGTCCCTCCTCGACCCGGTCGGCCACCCAGAGCAGCGCGAGCTCGCGCAGCGCGGTGAGGTTTCCCTCCCGAAAGTAGTTGCCCAGCGCGGTGTCGATCCGGTCCGCCGGGTAGATGTGCCCGTGCGCCATCCGTCGACGCAGCGCCTGCGGCGTCATATCGACCAGTTCGATCTGCTCGGCCGCCCGGACAACAGAATCGGGCACGGTCTCGGACTGCTTCACACCGGTGATTGCCGCGACCACGTCGTTGAGGGACTCCAGGTGCTGGACGTTCACCGTCGTGATCACGTCGATACCGGCGTCGAGTAGTTGCTCGACGTCCTGCCAACGCTTCTGATGCGACGATCCGGGTCCGTTGGTATGCGCGAGCTCATCGACCAGGACCACGTCCGGATGCCGGCCGAGCACCGCGTCGGTGTCCATCTCGGACAGTCGCACTCCTCGATGGTTCATCACGCGGCGCGGTACGACCGGCAGGTCGCCCACCTGTGCGGCGGTGTAGTCCCGGCCGTGGAACTCGACGATGCCGACAACGACGTCGGTGCCGCGGCTCGCCCTTCGCCGTCCCTCGCAGAGCATGTCGACGGTTTTGCCGACCCCAGGGGCGGCGCCCAGATAGACCCGCAACCTGCCCCTTGCCTTAGCCTGCGCCGCGGACCGGGAAGTGGACGGCGCGCCAGTGGTCACCGTGGTCAGTCCCCCGCGGCAGGTTCGAGCGCTGCTAGAGCCAGATTGAGCTTCAGCACGTTGACTCGTTCCTCACCGATGAATCCGAAGGTCCGGCCCTCGGTGTTGCCATCGACCAACTTCCGCACCACCTCGACCGACAACCCGCGGGCCCCGGCGACGCGGTCGACCTGGAGCAGAGCGTAGGCGGGACTGATGTGCGGGTCCAGCCCGGACCCGGATGCGGTGAGGGCGTCCGGCGGCACGTCGGCCGGGTCCACGCCGTCCTCCGCGGCGATCTGCTGGCGGCGTTCTTCGACAAGCGCGAGCAGGTCCGGGCTGTCGGCTGCGAGGTTCGATCCGCCGGAGGACATCGCGTCGTACCCGTTGCCGGCCGCTGATGGACGACCCGCGAACCACTGTGCCGCATTCTCCTGGTCCCCCCCGAATTGCTGGCCGATCAGCTCGGAGCCGACCACCGCACCGGTGCTGTCGGTCACCGGCGAACCGTTCGCGGCGTGGTTGGCGACCAGTTGTCCGACCCCGAGAACCACCACCGGATAGACGATGCCGAGCACGACGGTCATCAGTAGCAGGTAGCGCAGTGCAACCAGCAATTGCCGACCGCTGATCGACAACAGGGCAGCGAAGGACGGGGGCGCGGTGGTCGCGGGCTGCAGGGGCACAGGTGGGGCGTTGGTGGTCATGGTTTCAGCCGATTCCGGGAATGAGGGACAGGGCGAGGTCGATCACCTTGATCCCGATGAACGGGACGATCAGGCCGCCGAGACCGTAGATGAGCAGGTTGCGATTCAACAGCTGTGCCGCAGACGAAGGGCGGTAACGGACTCCGCGGATGGCCAGCGGGATCAGCGCGATGATGATCAGCGCATTGAAGACCACGGCGGACAGAATGGCGGACGTCGGCGAGGACAGCCGCATGATGTTGAGCGCTGCCAAACCGGGATAGGCGCCCATGAACATGGCGGGCAGGATCGCGAAGTACTTCGCGACATCGTTGGCGATGGAGAACGTCGTCAGCGCGCCGCGGGTGATCAGCAACTGTTTGCCGATCTCGACGATGTCGATCAGTTTGGTGGGGCTGGAATCCAGGTCGACCATGTTTCCGGCTTCTTTGGCAGCCGCGGTCCCGGAGCCCATCGCCACACCCACGTCCGCCTGCGCCAGCGCAGGGGCATCGTTGGTGCCGTCGCCGGTCATCGCGATGATCCGGCCGCCCTGCTGCTGTTGGCGGATGTAGGCGAGTTTGTCCTCCGGAGTGGCCTCGGCGAGGAAGTCGTCGACCCCGGCCTCTTTGGCGATGCTCTGCGCGGTGAGCGCGGTGTCGCCGGTGATCATCACCGTCCGGATGCCCATCGCGCGAAGGTCGGCGAACCGCTCCGCGATCCCCGGTTTCACGATGTCCTTGAGGTGCACGACGCCCAGCACCCGATCGGATTCGGCGACCAGCAAGGGGGTACCACCGTCGCCCGAGATCTCGTCGGCCGCCGCGAGCGATTCCGCCGGCACCTCGCCACCGTTCTCGGTAACCCATTGCGCGACCTGGGAGACGGCACCCTTGCGGATCGATCGCCGGCGTCCGTCGTAACGCAGGTCGACGCCGCTCATCCTGGTGCGGGCGGAGAACTCGATGATGTCGCCGTCCTGGGTGGCCGTACCGGACCAGTGCCCGTCGATGTCAAACCCGTTGCGGCACAACTGGACGATCGATTTCCCCTCTGGGGTCTCGTCGGCCAGGCTGGCCGCGAGGGTGCACGCCGCCAGCTCGTCGGGCTCGACGCCGGGCGCCGGGATCAACCGGGAGGCCTGCCGGTTGCCGTAGGTGATCGTGCCGGTCTTGTCCAGCAGCAGCGTCGAGACGTCACCGGCCGCTTCGACGGCACGACCGCTCATCGCGAGCACATTGTGCTGCACCAACCGGTCCATCCCCGCGACGCCGATGGCCGAGACCAACGCGCCGATGGTGGTGGGGATCAGGCAGACCAGCAGGGCGACCAGGATGACGATCGACTGTGATGAGCCGGCGAAGGCCGACATCGGTTGCAGCGCCATGGTCACCAGCAGGAAGACGATGGTCAGGCTGGCCAGCAGGATGTTCAGGGCGACCTCGTTCGGCGTCTTCTGCCGCACCGATCCTTCGACCAGCGCGATCATCCGATCGACGAACGATTGCCCCGGCTCGTTGGTGATCCGGATGACGATGCGATCGGACAACACCCTGGTGCCGCCGGTCACTCCCGATCGATCCCCGCCGGATTCCCTGACCACCGGTGCGGATTCGCCGGTGATCGCGGACTCATCAACGGAGGCAACGCCTTCGACGATGTCCCCGTCACCGGGGATGACGTCATTCGCCTCGCAGACCACCAGGTCGCCGACCTTCAGCACGGCTGCGGCGACGTTCCACTCATGGCCCTGGGCGTCCAGCTTCCGCGCGACTGCGGTGTCCCGGTTCGCGCGCAGCGACGCGGCCTGAGCCTTGCCGCGGCCCTCGGCAACGGCGTCCGCGAGATTGGCGAACACGACAGTCAGCCACAGCCACACCGTCACGGCGGTGACGAAGACGCTGGGCTCGGTGAAGCAGAGCACCGTGCACAGGACGGCACCGACCTCGACGACGAACATCACCGGGTTCCGCCACATGACCCGTGGGTCGAGGGCGCCCAGCGCGTTCGGCAACGCCTTCCACAGGCTGGCCGGATCGAACACTCCTGCCCCGATCCGACCGGATCCGGAGTCCTTTCCGGGATAAGACTTGCTGTGTGGTGTCAGTACTGGCGTGCTCACGTCAGATCAGTCCTTCTGCGAGGGGGCCGAGCGCGAGCGCCGGCAAATAGGTCAGGGCGGCCACCAGCACGACGACGCCGACCAGCATGGCCACAAACTGCGGTCGATACGTCGGCAGGGTTCCCGCGTCGTCCGGCCGAACTGCTTGCCGAGCAAGGGAACCGGCAAGGCCGAGGACCAGCGCGATGGGCAGTAGCCTGCCGATGAGCATCGCGATGCCGAGCGCGACGTTGTAGAAATCGGTATTCGCCGACAAGCCGGCGAAGGCGGATCCGTTGTTGTTACCGGCCGATCCGAAGGCGTACATGATCTCGGTCAGCGCGTGCGGCCCGCTGTTGAGTGGACCCGCCTGGCCCGCGGGCAGTGCCAGCGCAACCGCGCTCCCCAGCAGCACCACCGCCGGCGTCACCAGGAGGTAACCGGCAGCGAATTTCATCTCCGTCGCGCCGATCCGCTTCCCCAGGTAGGTCGGGGTTCTCCCGACCATCAAGCCGGCCACGAAAACCGTGATGATCGCCAGGATCAGCATGCCGTAGAGACCGGAACCCACACCACCGGGCGCGATCTCGCCCAGCAGCATGTTGAGCAGCAGGATACCGCCGCCGATCCCGGTGTACGACGAGTGGGTCGAGTCGATGGCCCCGGTCGATGTCAGCGTGGTCGACACCGCGAACATCGCTGACAGCGGTACGCCGAACCGGACTTCCTTGCCCTCGGTCGCAGCACCGGCCGACTGCAGCGCCACGCCCGGGTGCGCGTTCTCCAGCGCGATCGTCGCGATCAGCGCGCCCACCCACAACACCGCCATGGCCGCCAGGATCGCGAGCCCCTGCCGGGTGTTTCCCACCAGACGACCGAAGGTCCGGGGTAGCGAGAACGGGATGACGAGCAGCAGGAAGATCTCGAACAGGTTGGTGAACGCGGTCGGGTTTTCGAACGGGTGCGCGGAGTTCGCATTCAGGTAACCGCCACCGTTGGTGCCGAGTTCCTTGATCGCCTCCTGGGACGCGATCAAGCCGCCCGGCAGGGTCTGCGAGCCTCCCGCGATGGTGGTGACATCCAATGGCGGGTTGAGGTTCTGGATGACGCCGGACACCACCAGCACCAGGGCGGCGAGGAAGGACAGCGGCAGCAGAATCCGCAGGCTGATCCTGGTCAGGTCGACCCAGAAGTTACCCAACCGGTCGGTGTTTCGCCGGGTCAATCCCCGGATCAGCGCCGCCAGCACAGCCATCCCGACGGCAGCGGACAGAAAGTTCTGTACCGTCAGGCCGATCGCCTGAATCGTGTAGCCCAAAGCGGTCTCGCCCGAGTAGGACTGCCAGTTCGTGTTCGTCACGAAACTGACCGCAGTGTTGAAGCCTTGTGCTGCCGGCATGTTCGGGGTGTCGTTGGCGAAGGGCAACCACGACTGGATCGACAGCAGAACCCACAGCAGCCCGATGGAGACCGCGCTGAACGCCAGCACCGACACCAGATAGGTGGTCCACCGCTGATCGGCTGACGGGTTGATCCGCAACGTCCGATACAGGCCGCGCTCCGCCCGGTTGTGCTTCGCCGGGGTGAAGACCCGGGCCATGTAGTCACCAAGGGGCACATGGACCAGCGCCAACGCGGCGATCACCAGAAAGATCTGCAATCCGGCGGCCAGAGCTGCGCTCATCAGAACCGCTCCGGCTGCACCAGGGCAACCACCAGGTAGCCCAGCAACAGCAGCGCGACAATCCCCGCGACGACCGTCATCGCTCCTCCATGCACTCGTTCGACGAACCCGGAATGCCGGGGCCCTTTTCGAACGTAGGTCGCGCCGTGCGGTCAGGACGCCATCCTGACGAAACATTGACGCTCACCGCGGCGGTCTTGACGAAATCCTTACGCCCCCACGTGCTCCGGGCGAGAATCCGGCGTGTGGCCCAGGAGGATCCGGCCGATCCTGCCTGCGTCAGGAGGCGTCGGTGTGCCGCAGGGAAGCCGACATCTCGAGGCCGATCGGCCCGGTCGAACCGGTGTCACCGGCGGAGGTCGACACGTCCCCGTCATCGGAACAGCTGTCACCGGAGCAGCAGTCGCAGCCGACGGAATCCGGGAACGACCCATCCGCAGCGGGCACCAGACCGGCCGGCGCGCAACAGGAGTCGCCGCGCCACGCCTCGCGGCCCTCCTTCACGGCCACCACCGCGATCACCAGAGCGGCGATCGGGTCCGCCCACGACCAGCCGAACAGGGAGTTCAACGCCAAACCAACCAGCAGGACCCCGGACAAGTATGTGCAGAGCAGGGTCTGCTTGGAGTCGGCCACCGCTGACCTGGAGCCCAACTCCTGACCGGCCCGACGCTCCGCATACGACAACCCCGGCATGATCAGCAGGCTCAGCCCCGCCAGCACCAGTCCCACCGTGGAATGCTCTGCCTCGTTCCCGCCGATCAGCGACCACATTGCGTCGACCCCGACGTAGGCCGCCAACGCGAAGAACGACACCGCGATGACCCGCAACGCGGTCCGCTCCCGCGACTGCGGATCCTCCCCGGTGAACTGCCAGGCCACCGCCACCGCGGACGCCACCTCGATCACCGAGTCCAGTCCGAACCCGACCAGCGCCGACGACGACGCCACCGATCCCGCCGTGATCGCGACGACCGCCTCGATCACGTTGTAGGCGATGGTCGCAGCGACCAGGAACCGGATCCGACGGGCCAGCACCCGCCGCCGGTCATCGTCTTTGACAGGATCGGTGACGAGCCGGGTTGTCATCAGCAGCAGCCTTTCTCGTCCGCCTCGGCGCAATGCGTCGGGTCGACCGCCAACACCACACCCAACAGGTCTGTCAGCGCGTGGACCAACCGGGCATCCGCGAGCTCGTAGCGGGTTCGGCGGCCCTGCGGCACTGCGACGACCAGACCGCAGCCCCGCAGACACGCCAGGTGGTTCGACAACGACTGCCGCGACACCCCAAGGGCATCCGCGAGATCCGCCGGATACGCCGGAGCCTCCAGGAGCGCGAGCATCACCCTCGACCGGGTCCCATCGGAGAGTGCGTGGGCAAATCGGGCCAACACGTCCGCATGGGTGATCGCCTGCATTCCGGCAGGATACAGCGTTCACTGTATTCAGCGAAGAGTGAATCGATTTCGGAGAGCGGTCAGCTCGACCGTGGCCCGTACATGATCACGGCGACCCCGAAAAGGCAGATCACCGCACCGATCAGGTCCCAGCGGTCGGGCCGAAACTTGTCCACGATCATTCCCCAGGCCAGCGATCCCGCGACGAAGACTCCGCCGTAGGCGGCCAGGATCCGCCCGAAGTTCGCGTCCGGCTGCAGGGTTGCGACGAAGCCGTACACGCCGAGTGCCACCACCCCGGCGCCGACGAACAACAACCCCCGCTGTTCGCGCACGCCCTGCCAGATCAGCCAGGCACCACCGATCTCGGCCAACGCCGCGACCACGAACAACACGATCGACTTCGCGATGATCATGAACCAGGCTAACCGGCCGCCGCTCAGCGCGGACGGCTATTGCCACACCGCGACGCTGCGCCGGACCGGCACCGAGTCGGAACCGGCAAACAATTCCGGCGAGCGTTGGCGGATCTTCTCGATGTCGCCGAAGACGGAACGGAGGTGGATCCGCAACTGGTCACGCGCCAGCGGCAGGTCGCCGGCGAGAACTGCGGTGAGCACAGCAGCGTGCTCGTCGGCGAAACGAACGGTGGACTCGTTGGCCTGCAGGCCGAGCCGACGGGCTCGATCCAAATGACCCTTCGCGGCAACCACGGTGGGCCAGACACTGGCGTGCCCGCCGAGACCGAGCAACCCCTGATGGAACAGCTCGTCGAGGGCGAAGAACTCCTCCACGTCGATGTCCGGTGAGTGTTGACGTTCCAGGTTGGCGTGGAGTTCGGCGACCAGCTCGGGTTGCGGCAGCGCCGGAATGGCTTCCAGCGACGCCAATTCGATGGATTCCCGGATGAACTGTGCATCGGCGACCTTGTTGGCGTCGACCCGCGAGACGAAGGAACCAACCTGCGGAAAAACCTGTACCAGACCCTCTTCGGTCAACAGGATCAGACTCTCCCGCACCGGTGTGCGAGACACCCCGAGCACGGCGGCCAGTTCATTTTCCGACAGGGCTGCACCGGGTGGCAGTTCCAGCGTCAGGATCCTCTTTCGCAGCGTCTCGTAGACCACCCTTCTGTTGGTCCGGGCGGGGCGATCCTTCGAGGCCATAGCGGGATGGTAGTGCACAAGTACCTGTATGTGAGAAGTCCGCAGCGATGCAGGATGTCCGACGCACCCTTGCCTCAGACTTTCGGATACTTGTATACTAGCTATGCATACAAACCGGCCGAAACTGCACCACCCACCGACGAGGCGTCGGGCAATGCCGGTCGGGCCTGTAGCCTCAACAGCTTTCGTATGGGAGAGGCGACCCCGATGACCATTCGGATCGGCACCTTGGGCTTGGACACACTCGGGTCCCTGCCCGCCGAGCAGCGACCACTGGTCGACCCGCGCGACTTGCGTTCGACTGTCCTGCATGTCGGGCTCGGCGCGTTTCACCGGGCCCACCAGGCCGTCTACACCGAAGCTGCGGCCGCCGCCGCTGGCATCGCCTGGGGCATCGCTGGGGTAGCACCCGGATCCGCGGCAACTGTCGAAGGGTTGCGGGCGCAGGACAACCTCTACACCGTCACCGATCTCGCCCCCGCCGGATCCAGCACCCGGGTTGTCGCAGCGCACAGCGAGGCACTGCAGATGGGACCGGACGCCGGCCGGGTGCGTCAGCTGTTGGAGTCTCCCGAGCTGACCACGGTGACATTGACCATCACGGAGAAGGGTTATCACCGCCGTGGGGACACCGGCGGCCTCGACCTGAACTCCGGGGCCGTTGCCGATGATCTGGCCGCAACCGCCACCGACGAGCACCCGAAGACCGTCATCGGCGTGATCGCCGCCGGACTGGTGGCCCGGCATCGGGCGGGCGGTGCTCCGATCACCGTTGTCTCCTGCGACAACATGACCGGTAATGGTGCGGCGACCGGCCGGGTGGTCCGGGAGTTCCTGTCCGCATCGTCCTGGGCCGATCGAGAGGGCGTGCTGGCCTGGTTGGACGGGTCGGTCGGATTCCCCAGCACCGTGGTCGACCGCATCGTGCCGGTGACCACCGAGGACGACCGCGCGACCGCGGCAGCCGCGCTCGGCGTCGTCGACCGTGTGCCGGTGATCGGCGAACCGTATCGGCAGTGGGTGTTGGAGAAATCGTTCACCGCGCCGAGGCCGGCCTGGGAACTCGCCGGCGCTGGCTTCGTCGATGACGTCGCCCCCTATCAGCTGATGAAGCTCCGGCTGCTCAACGGATCTCACTCCGCCATGGCCTATCTCGGTCTGGCTGCCGGCTGCCGGACGGTGGCCGAGGTACTGGGCACGACCTGGGGTGAGCGACTGGTCCGCCGGCTTGCCGCCGAAGTGACGCCGTCGCTGCCAGGTGATCTCGACATCCCCGCCTACACCAATGCCCTGATTGCCAGGTTCTCGAACCCGTCGATGCGAGACCAGTTGCGTCGCATCGGCTCTGACGGATCGTTGAAGATAGGCGAACGCTGGCTGGGCGTCATCCGGCAGCTCGGTCAGCCGGCCACCCCCGTGCTGACCACGGCATTGGCCGGCTGGATCAACGCCACCAGGACTTCCGGGGACGGCGGGCAGCTCTTCGGCACGACCGATCCGGCCGCGGAGGCCCTGGACCGCTGTTGGCGGGAGAGTTCCACCCCGGCCGACGTCGTGGCCGGCTGCCTGCGCACTGTCGGTGCACCCGACCTCGCCGATGACGCGGAACTTGTCCGCGCCGTCGCAGCCCAGGTCCCAGCGATCCACGCGGGCAGCATCGACATCTGAAGCGCGACTGTGATGGTCGGCCGCGTCGACTCCCCTGCGACGCTCCCCCGTCGACCGCGAAGGCGTGTGGTGCTTGACCCAGGGTTGTCCGTGTCGCTTGGCACCAGAACGACGAAATCCCCGTGTCAGGTGCGACACGGGGATTTCGACTTGTCCGCGGCCGGAGCTGCAGTCAGTGGTGCTCAGTTGCCGTACTCGAAGGCGTCCCACACGCCCAGCAGATACTGGATTCCCAGTGCCCGGTCGTAGAGGCCGTACCCGGGACGTGGTTTGCGAGTGGTGTTCTCGTCCCACAAGTGCCGGCCATGGTCGGGACGGATGTATCCGGTGTAACCGGCTTCCGCGTAGGCCTTCATGATGCCGACGGTGTCGACATTGCCCTCACACGCCCGGTGTGCCACCTCGGTGAAGTCACCGTTCGGGAAGTGCTTGATGTTCCGCACATGGGAGAAATGGATCCGGTCCATGTAGGTCTTGACCGCGTCGACTGCGTCCTGTTCGGGATTCGCCGAGAACGACCCCAAGCACAACGTCAGCCCGTGGTAGGGACTGTCATTGAGCGCCAGAACCGTTTCCAGGTCCTTCTTGGTGGAGACCACCCGGGGCCATCCGAACAGGTCGAACGGCGGATCGTCGGGATGGACGCCCATCTTGACGTCGTACTCCTCGCAGGTCGGAATGATCGCGTCCAGGAAATACTGGTAGTTCGTGTACATGTCCTCGTGTGTGACACCCCGGTAGGCGTCGCTGAGTTCGCTGAAGCCGGCGAGCCGCTCCGGTTCCCAGCCGGGCAGGGTGAGTCCATCGGAGTTGGCCTCCATGTCAGCGATCAGTTGTTCCGGCGACATCCGGTCCACGACGGACTTTTCGTAGAACAGCGCGGTCGAGCCGTCCGGCAGCGGGTGCCAGAGATCGGTGCGCAACCAGTCGAAGACGGGCATGAAGTTGTAGCAGACCACTTTCACGCCGGCCCGTCCGAGCCGCTTGATGGTGGTGATGTAGTTGTCGATCGCGTCGTCGCGGCTCATCCCGAGAACTGTCTTTCCCAGTTTGATCGACTCGTGCACGTTGACCGATTCCACCACCTCGGCGTCGAGCGTTGTCGTGACGCCGCGGGCGGCCGCGGCGGCGGAGATGGTGGTGATCCGCGCCATCTCCGCGTCGATCTCCGCGGTCTCCCACACCTGGCCGGCCTGTTTGTGATGCAGGCTCCAGACAATCGTCTCCACGCCTGGGATCTGTCGGATCTCGTCGAGGGTGATCGTGTCGTTCCCCTCGCCGTACCAGCGAAAGCCCATCTTCATCGTCGTGTTCCTCTTCATCGAGTCCCGTCACGGAATAGCGGCGGGTGGGTGCGGCTGCGGTTCCGCGACGGGCGGCTGCAGCACGGGTGCCGATCGGAATGTGTCAGGCGCTCTGTCGAGCGGCTATCGCTGCTCGGGCGGCGTCGACTGCCGCCTTGGACCGGCGGGTGACCTCGGCCCAGTCAACGCTGCGGATCAGGCCGGGGTCGACCATCCAGGATCCGCTGACGGCGGGAACGCATGGCAGCGCGAGATAGTCGGACAGGTTGTCAGGTCCCACTCCGCCGGACGGTAGGAACGACATGCCGGGAAATGGCGCCGACATCGCCTTGATCGCCGCCGGTCCACCGAGCAGGCCGGCGGGAAAGAACTTCACCTCGGCGAGTCCGAGATTCACTGCGGTCATCACCTCCGACGCCGTCGCGACCCCGGGTAGTGCGGGGACGGACCGCTGGACGCAGCGGGCGATGACCGGCGCGTGCAGTCCGGGACTGACCACGAACTTGGCGCCGGCGTCGACCACCTGATCGACATGATCGGGTGTGAGTACGGACCCTGCACCCACTGTGAGGTCAGGGAGACGCTGTGCGGCAAGAGCAATGGCATCGAGTCCGGCTGCCGTCCGTAAGGTGATCTCGACGCCGGTGATGCCGCCGGCCAACAACGCCTCTCCGAGCGGGACGGCGTCCTCCGCGCGGTCGAGGACAACGACGGGAACCAGTGGGCAGCGGGTCAGCAATTCTCGGGCGGTCAGTTCCGCGGGGATGGCGGTGGTCATCGGACGACGTCCTCCAGTTGAAAGTCGAGTTGGTGCAACTCTTCCGGTGTCGGTAGGCCTTCCCAGTCGCCGCGGACCCGGCAGACCGCACCGCCGACCCGGTTCCCCCGCCGTAGACACTCCGCGACTGGTTGATTGTCGACCAGGGCGCTGAGGTATCCGGCAACGAACGCATCCCCGGCACCGACCGGGTCGACGACATCGACCGGTTCGGTTGCGGCAAAGACCGTTTCGTCACCGTCCAGGGCAAGTGCGCCGCGAGCGCCCAGCTTCAGAACGACGGTGGACGCGCCCAGTTTGGCCAGTCCCCTGGCCAATGACTCGTCATCGGCTATCTCGCCCGGAGCAGCCTCGGACCCGAGCACCAACGCGGCCTCGGCGCTGCCGGCGAACACCAGATCCGCGGAACCGCACAGCTCGGCCAGGACGAGTTCCGCCTCACCGGCCGCCCACAGGGCAGCTCGGTGGTTCACATCGAAGGACACCAGAGTGCCTGCTTGCTGGGCGATCTCGACCGCGCGAAGCACCGTGGCCAGCGCCGATGGGCCGAGTGCCGGAGTGATGCCGGTGAGGTGCAGCACCTTCGCGTCGGCGATCACCGAAGAGTCGAGGTCGGCCGGGGACAATCGAGAGGCGGCGCTGCCGTCCCGGTAGTACCGGACCCGCCAGGGCGTGCCGTGCAGTTGTTCCTTGACCATCAGTCCGGTCCGGGCGTCGGGATCGACGGCCGCGAGTACGCGAACGCCTTCAGCGCGGATCTCCCTGGTGACCAGAGAGCCGAAGGCGTCGTCCCCGACGCGGCTGATCCAGGTGACGGGGACATTCAACCGCGCCAGGCCGATGGCCACGTTCGATTCGGCGCCACCGATACCCACCGGCAGTTCCGTGCCGCCCCTCAGGTGCCGGCCGGACGGCGCGGTGATCAACGCCATGGTCTCGCCGAGCGTCACCACCGCCCCGGAGCGGGAACCAGAATCCGCGCTCATGACGACAGCCTCAACAGAACCTTGCTGCTGCCACTGGTCCGGTCGCCGGCGACCTGCAGTGCGGTGGCCGCGTCATCGATGTCGAAGGTGTGGGTGATCAACGGCGAGACGTCGATCCCGTTTGCGAGAGCGGCGACGGCGTCGGTGATCTCGTCGATGAACCGGTAGGAGCCGATCCAGGTGATCTCGCGGGTGACCAGGTCACCGAGCACCGCTGACACCGCTGATCCGGGGAGGTTGCCCACCTGGACCAGAGTGCCGCCGCGGGCGGTGGCATGAAGCACGGAGCCGAGAGCACCGGCCGCGCCGGACGCTTCGAAGACCAGCTCGAGATCGGAGGGAAGGATCTCGCCTGCGGACAGGTTCACCGTCTTGTCTGCGCCCATCGCCCGGGCGATCTCCAGCGAGCCCTCCGAAATGTCGGCCGCGATGACGGTGGCGGCGCCGAGATACTTGGCCGCCGCGACGACCAGGCATCCGATGGGGCCGGCACCGTTCACCAGCACCTCGCGGCCACGGACATCACCTGCCCTGCTGACCGCGTGGAGAGCGACGGCGAGCGGTTCCGCCAACGATCCCTGTTGCGTGCTCACACCCTCGGGCAGAACCCGGATCTGTTCTGCTCGAACGACCTTCAGCTCGCTGAAACCCCCGTCGGTGTGCGGGTCGAACGCCGCCGACCCGCAGTAGCGGATCTCCGGGTAGAGGTTGGTGCGGCCGGCGAGCCGGGTCGGCAGCTGTCCGTCACCGACCAAGGTGGCCGGGTGTGCAGTGACCCGCTGTCCGATCTGCAGTCCGGTGACGCCGGGACCGAGCTCGGCGATGCGGCCGGCGAACTCATGTCCGAGTACCAACGGTTGCTTCAGCTGGGCGGTGCCGGAGGAGCCGTGCCGAACGTAGGCCAGGTCGGATCCGCAGATGCCGCCCCATTCCATCGCGATCAGCACCTCGCCGGCAGCGGGCGTCGGGTCGGGCAGAGTGTCGACGCGCAGATCGCCCGCGCCGTGGACGACGACGGCTTTCATGCTGCGTCCTCGAGCCGGACCAGGTCACGGCCACGGGTCTCGGGCGAGATGACAGCGGCGACCAGGGTGATCAGTGAGTAGACGATCAGCATGGCGGCGATGGGCCACCAGCTGCCGGTGACTGCGGTCAGGGTGGCGGCCACCACGGGCCCGATGGCGGTGGCCAGGATGCCACCGATCTCCTTGGCCAGGGCGAGCTGGGTGAACCTTGTGCGGGAGCCGAACAGTTCTGCCATGGTGACGCTCTCCAGCGAGAACAGGCCCAGCACACCGATATTGAGGCCGAGGACCATCGCCAGCAGGAGGGAGGCATTGCTGCCGCTGGTGATCAACAACAACATCGGGATGGCGAACAGGATGGTCAGCGTGCACAAGGCGATGTAGATCGGGCGGCGGCCGAAACGGTCGCCGAGCAGGCCGACCACCGGGATGGTGATGAAGCCGATCAATGAGCCGAAGACGATGGCTTCCGTCGCGACGGACTTGCTGATCAACAGCGTGCTGGCGATGTATCCGACGAGGAAGGTCTGGATCAGTCCGGAGTTGCCGGCCTGGCCGAACCGCAAACCGAGGGCGATGAAGAACGCCTTGCCCTTGCGTTGCTTCAGGCCCGCCTCGAGGACACTCTCATGGGTGGCTGCCGCCTTTTCCTCCAGCTCGTGCCGGGTGAGTGCGACACCGTCCACGACATCCGCGCGTTCCTCGAAGACCGGGCTCTCCTTCAGGTTGGCCCGCAGCCACAGCGCGAATCCCAACAGGATGAAGCTGAGCAGGAACGGAATCCGCCAGCCCCAGCTGAGCAGCTGTTCCTCGGTGAGCACGCTCAGCAACAGAGCCCAAATGGCGGATGCGGCGAGGGTGCCGGAGTTGGTGCCCAGCGAGACGAGTGAGGCGATGATGCCGCGGCGCTTCTTCGGGGCGTACTCGACGAGCATCACGGTGGCACCGGCGATCTCGGCGCCTGCGCCGAAGCCCTGGACCAGCCGCAGTGCGACAAGCAGGATCGGCGCCCAGATTCCGACGGCGTCGTAGGTCGGCAGGACACCGATCAAGGTGGTGGACAAGCCCATCAACGCGATCGTGATGAACAGGACCTTCTTGCGGCCGATCCGGTCGCCCATCCGGCCGAAGTAGATCGCGCCGACCAAGCGGGCGACGTAGCCGACACCGTAAGTGGCGAACGCGGCGATCAGGCCGATCGCCGGGCTGACGTTCGGGAAGAAGATCTTGTTGAAGACGATGGCTGCGGCCAGCGAATACAGCTGGAAGTCCATGAATTCCATCGCGGTGCCCATCCACCCGGACACCGCGGCCTTGACCAGGTCCGTGGTGCTCCGGGTGACCACACCGTGATCCTGAGTGCTCTGTGGCGGCGAACCGGCCTGGGTCATCTCTGTGCTCCTTTGCTACAGGGTCGAGCGTAATGAGGGGCGGGGGGTCGCGCCGGGAGGCGGCATTGGCCGCGAAACCCGTAGTTCTTCATGTCGAGGTGCTGACCCTGGCAATGGGCCCTACCAGTGCGATCGTCATCGCGCGGCTTGTGTGCAGTACTAGTATGTAAGCAGTTGTCGGGCAATGACGCAAGGGCTTGGCGAAAGTCATTTTTCCCGCCCCACCAGGGTCAAGCGTCATGCCGATCGGGCGTTGCGCTCCGGAGGACTCACGAGTCAGGGTGCCGGTCGGAGCCGTCATCGGCGGAAAGCCTGGTCTCCGACTGATGCCCGTGCGTCGACTGAACGTTGTGCAGTCGAAATCAGCGCCAGCAGGCGGTAATTGCCCTGCAGAGCGTGCAGTCGGCGGCGAACCCCGCTGACAGTCGTCGAGCGATCGCAATGGAGGCGACTACCCGTCGAGGTCAGTCCGCCTCGGCCGCGGCCTTGATCGAGGCTGCCTCGGTCTCGACGTACCGCTGGGTCAGCGATTTGGTCGTCAACCAGCCCACGGGTGCCAGCCATCCGCCGAGATCGACCGAGAGAGTGAGGCGGGAGCCCTCGGGGGCGGGTTCGATCAGGTGCGAGGCGGCGATTCGGACACCCGGCGAGGACGACGTCCAGGTGAAGGTGGCACCAGGCGTCAGTTCGGTCACCGTCCAGACCGCCTCCGGGAGCTTCGGCTGCGCAAGGCGAGTCCTCGCCCCCATCGCGAGCGGGCCGTCGTCGAGGCGCTCGACGCGGTCGACGGTCGGAATGCGGGCGGGCCACTCCTCGACATCGGCAAGGATCTCCCACACCCGCTGGGGCGGGGCGCTGATCGCGATGGCGTGCTCGAAGCGCGGCATGCACGAAATCTACGCGCCCCGGCCGGGCTACGGGGTGACGACCGCGAAGGACGGGTCGGCGTCGTCGGTCAGGCCCATCAGCGTCGCGAGAACGCCGGTGGTCACCCGTGTTATCGACCCCGGCCAGCCCCCCGCCGCCCAGGATCCCGAGCAGTTGCGGGTGGGTCAGCGTGACGGTGAGGTCGAGGTCGGGTGCCCTCTTCGTGGGGTGGTGGCTCAGCACCCCGTTGGACAGTTCCATCAAGTAGTGCTCACCGCTGTCGGTGAGGTGCGCCACAGAATCGAGACGGTGGTGTCGGCGGCGCGAGGTCCGTCGATGCGGATCGCGATCGTGTCGAACAGCTTGTGATGCTCATCGCCCGGGCCATCCCGACGCTGGCGGCGAGGGCCGTCGGCTGGATTCCCGCTCGGAGGCGCCTCCAGTCATGGCGGCCGGCCCGCGCCGGCCGAAGCCCATGGCACCACACCGGTCAGGACATCGCGAGATCGGCGGCCCGGTCGTCGACCGGCCCACCCGGGGCATTCCTCGCCCGGACAACGTCGCCCAGGGCATTCTCATCGTGGGCGGTCGCGGTGATCAGGAGGCTGATGAACAGAAGTCCGAGCCCGACCCAGCCCACCGGCGGCAGTTGTTCGCCCAGTACGACGACCGCGATGAGCGCGGCCACCGCCGGCTCGAGAAGGGAGACTGTGGTGGCGGTACTGGCGGCAATGCTGGCCAGCCCGCGACCGAACAGCAGGTAACCGACGAACATCGGGACAACTGCCATATAGGCCGTGACGGCGAAGTTACCGGCCGAGGCGATGACGGGACCGCCGGTGATCGCGACGACTGGAAGAAGCAGGAGCCCGCCGAGCCCGAACACTGCTCCCATCACCGGCCGGCTGGGCAGCCCCGTCCGCATGGTTCGGGCAGCGCCCCAGGAGTAGAGGGCGTAGGTGATGCCGGCCAGGATCGCCAGGGCCACGCCGATCAGGGTCTGTGGTCCCGATGCCCCGAGCGGCGACCCGGTGTGGCTTGCCATGACCAGGGCGAGCACGCCGAGGCCACCTGTCGCCGCGCCCGCTGCCCAACGACGTGTCAGCGGTGTCCGGTCAGCGATGCGTTCGATGACGGCAGCAACAGCAGGCGCCGAGCCGATGGTCACCACCGTGCCGACGGCGACGCCGGCCAACCGCATCGAGGAGTAGAACGCCAGGGGGAAGACGGCCACCGCGATCGCCGACGGCAACAGCACCTTCCACTGCCCGATCAGCCCGCGTCGATGCCTGACGATGACTCGACAGGCGACAACCGCCTGGAGGAGTCCCCCGATACCCATGGCAGCCGCGCCGATGGCCAGCGGCCCGATCCCGGGTGCCATTGCCGCCGCTGCGCCGGTGGTTCCCCACAGTGCCGCAGCCAGCACCACGAACCCCACACCGACGGGCAGGAACCGGGTCATCGGCCGGCGGCCGAGTCGACGATGTGCAGAGCCAGATCACGAGCACGGTGCAGCAGAGAACTGTCACCTTCCAGGCCCGCGCGCGCCATCGCGCCCTCCAACAGAAAAGCGAGTTGCTGCGCCAACGGCCCGACGTCATCGGCGGCGATGGTGCCGAGGTCATCGAGATGCCCCGCCAGCAGCGACTGGACTTCCTCCTTGTGACCGCGGACCAGTTCGCGACCAGGGGCTCCGGCCGGCAGTTCGGCGGCGGCGTTCAGCAGACCACAGCCACGAAAACCGTGTTGATACGCCATTTGTGCGTGATCGATGTAGGCATCGAACACGGCAGCGACCCCGGACCGCCCATCACCTACGGGATTGACCCGTGCCCGGTACAGCTCGAGCCATTCCTCGTGCCGGGCAGCCAAATAGGCCAGCACCAAATCGTCTTTGGACGCGAAGTTGTTGTACAGGCTCATCTTCGCCACACCCGCCGCCGCGGTGATGGTGTCGACCCCGGTGGCGCTCAGCCCGCGGTCGTAGAAGCACTCAGCTGCAGCAGCGAGCAGCCGGGTACGCGCCGAGATGCGACTGCCTTGTGCCGCACCGCCACCCGGCGAGCGCGGAGCAGGCGTGACTTGACTCATCGTTCTCCGATTAGGTAGACCGGTCTACTCATCAAGTATTGCCTCTTCGATCGTCTGCTGTCAACGACGGGTGAAGGTGGACGCGGGAACGAACCTGCTTCCGTCCTGCAGCACTCGATTCGGGCGCGGTCGGCATTGGCTCGACATCCCGGGATCGAATGCGGATCCACCAGTGGGGATCCGCGGCGGGAGCACGCCGGTCCCGCCGGTAGCGTGCATTCGATGGGGCCGACGGCGCCCTCCGCACGATCTGATGGAGAACGAATTCCGATGACCGAAGGCACGGAGCCCTCGAGCGAGTTGTTCGACCTCGTCGTCATTGGCGGCGGCGTGATGGGCATGTTCACCGCGTGGACGGCCGCGCAGCACGGCAGCCGGGTGGCCGTGCTGGAGCGTGGGCACGTCGGGGACCCGACGACCGCGTCCTACGGCCGGACCAGGTCATACCGGCGTGACTACCTCGATGCCGGCTACGCGCGACTGGCGGACGAGGCGATTCGGCTGTGGTCCCAGTTCGAGACGGCTACCGGCGCGGAGGTGCTGGTGCGGTGCGGCTGCATGAACATCGCCAAGGCCGCGGTCACCCCGGACCTCGGTGCCACCTACGCCACCCTCAGCACGAACGTGATGACCCGAATCGGGATGCCGGTCGAGCGGGCGACCACCGACGATGTGACGGCGAGATACCCCTTCCTGGTGGCGGATATCGCCGATCTCGACCCGGTCGGCGGGTTGGTCAATCTCCCTGCCGTCACCGGCGCACTGCGGGCCGGCCTCGCCGAGGCCGGCACCGTGGTCCACGAAGGCGCCACCGTCTCGACCATCGAACGCGACGGTGCAAATCTCCTGATCTCCTGCAGCGCAGGGGTTTTCCGCACCGCATCGGTGGTGGTCACGGCCGGGCACGGCACCAACGACGTGCTCGCGCTGTTGCCGGGTAACACCCTGCAGGTGCCGATCACCAAGGACCGACCCAGCGACGCCAAGTACTTCCGCCCTCCTGCCGACCAACGGCACCTGTTCACCTCGGACGCAATGCCGGTCATTGCCTACCTCGACACCGGGATCTACCTGCACCCGATCGTCGACGGCCTGATCGACGCGGTGAAGATCGGCTACTACAACCCGCCGGACATGCCGGTCACCGATGCCGGCACGACAGGAATCGACAGCATTTCCGATTTCATCGAGCAGTGCCTTCCGGGTATCGCCGGGTCCGAGGTCACGCAGGTGACGGATGTCGACCAGTGCGACTACGACCTGGTGGCAGACGACAACTTCGTGCTCGGCGCGGTCCCCGGTTTCCACAACGTGTTCGTCGGCGTGGGCTGGCGAGGCACCGGATACAAGTTCGCGCCGTGGGTGGGCCGCGTGCTGTCCGAGCTAGCGCTGCGCGAGGGCACCGTCTACGACATAGGGCGGTTCTCGCCGGCCCGCTTCGCCACCTCCACCGCTGTTGTCCCGGAAGGGGAATCGTCATGAACCGACCTTCGGAGAGAACCTTCCTCGAGCGTCTTTCCGACGGCCCGATGGTCGGCGCAGAGGGCTACGTGTTCGAGCTGGAGCGCCGCGGGTACATCAAGGCCGGCCCGTACGTCCCGGAGGTGATCCTCGACGAACCGGATGCGTTGCGACAGCTGCATCGCGAATTCCTGCGCGCAGGCTCAGATGTCATGGTCGCGCTCACCTACTACGCACACCGCAAGAAGCTCAAGGATGTCGGACGGGAGGGTCAGCTCGAGGAGCTGAACCGGCAGGCTGTCCGCATCGCGAACGAGATCGCCGCCGAGGGCGGAGCTCTGGTGGCAGGGAACATCTGCAACACCTGGTCGTACGACCCGGCCGACCCGAAACGATCCGGGGACGTGGTGAGGGAGCAGTACCGAGAACAGCTCGGTTGGGCGGTCGAGGAGGGCGTCGACTTTGTCATCGCCGAGACCAACGATTTCGTCGGCGAGGCGCTGATCGGACTGGAGGTCTGCCAGGAGTTCGGCCTACCGGCGCTGGTCACCTTTGCCAGTGTGCAGCCCGAGAAGACTTACGACGGATACGGTTATATCGACGCCTGCAAGGTGCTGGCCGACGCCGGCGCCGCCGTGGTCGGATTGAACTGCTCCCGCGGACCGGCAACGATGTTGCCGCTGCTGGAGCAGATCCGGGCGGCGGTGGACATTCCGATCGCCGCCCAGCCGGTCCCGTACCGGACCAGCATCGCGGCACCGGCTTTCGAGTCGCTCGCCTACCCGGACGGTCGGCGCGCGTTCCCCATCCAACTCGAGCCGTTCGCGCACACCCGCTTCGAGATGGCCGACTTCGCCCGGCAGGCAGCCGATCTCGGTACCGGGTACATCGGGATCTGCTGCGGCGGCGCACCGCACTACGTCCGGGCCATGGCGGAAGCGCTCGGCCGCGAAACACCCGCCAGCCGTTACTCGCCGGCGCTGGATCTCCATCCGGTTCTCGGCACCCCGCACGACACCTCCGCGCAGACGGTGATGGGTGACTGGAGCCAGCAGACCTGAGCGGTGCCGAGCGGTCTTGCGGTATGCGTATCCATATACGTATACTTCCGGCGGAGGTTAGGATGATGCCGTGCCGAACAAGACCATCTACGTTGCTGACGACGACCTTCCGCTGTTCCAGCGTGCCCAGGAATTGTCCGGTAGCAACCTCTCGGCAACCATCACCCGCGCCCTGCGGCGTCTCGTCGAACTCGAGGAGGGCAAACTCGAGGGCTACGAGGAGATCACCGTCCGGGTGGGCCCGGGCACCGGCCGACGGCAGCGATTCTTCGGCGTGCTGCTCGCCCAGTTGGAACGCTCGACCAAGGACCGCGTGGAGAAGTTCCACGTCTACCGCAGCCGGACGGGCAAGTTCGTCGTGCATGTCCACCGGTCTGCCGAGATTCTGTGGACCGCCGGGGCCGACGGCACTGCGCAGGGCTGGCGCAAACATTTCAGCAGCGACCAGCAGTACGGATCGACCGCGCCCACCGCCACTCTCGACGTCGTCGATTCGCTCGACGACCTTCGTCCGTTGATTCCCGCCGAGCTCTACGATCTGGTCGCCATGACCGCTGATCAATCAGCCATCGAAGACCTCGACATCTGACACCCTCTCGCCGCCAGACCCTGGCCCGCAGGCCGACGTCGGTCCGGAAACCTCTTCACTGCCAGGTGATTTGCTCGGTCGCTACCGATCACCGGTGCAGCAACCCCGCTCACATGGAACGCGACACCCGATCACATCGGATTCTCCAGCCATCCTCGGAACGGGGTTGACAGCCTCTACTCGGTGATACACACTAGCGGTACTACGTAGTACGACATACCGAGTTGGACCCTATAGAGGAGGTGCATCACCCTGGAAAATCTCACGGAGATGTTGAAGGGCGTGCTTGAGGGATGCGTGCTCGAGATCATCAGTCGCGGTGAGACCTACGGCTATGAAATCGCATCGTCCCTACGCGAACTCGGCTTCTCGGACGTCGTGGAGGGCACCGTTTACACGATCCTTCTGCGGCTGGAGAAGAACGAGCTGGTCAACATCGAAAAGCGACCGTCCACCATGGGTCCGCCCAGAAAGTTCTATCTGCTGAACCAATCCGGGCAGACCGAACTCGAAACGTTTTGGGCGAAGTGGGATTTCGTTTCGAAGAAGATGAGCGAACTGAAGGAGAAGAGCACGTGGAAAACTTCCTGAAGAAGATGATCGGCGACAAGAAAGAATGGAAGCGCATGGAGGCACGCGCCGAAGCGCTGCCCAGCGACTACCGGATCGTGTACGGCGAGATCAAGAAGTACATGTGGAAATTCACGGCCGGCGACGGCATGGATGTCATCGCAATACTGAACGATCTGCTCGGCCTGTTCGAGACCGGAGCGGCGGACGGCAGGCGCGCGCTGGAAGTGACCGGCGAGGATGTGGCCGCGTTCTGCGATGAGTTGCTACGAAACGCCAAGACTTACACGGAGAACTGGCGCACGTCCCTGAACCGCGACGTGATGGACAAGCTGCGCGAGGAGGAGAAGAAGCAATGACCGACATTGCCATCGACGCGAGGGGCCTGACCAAGGCCTTCAAGGACACCAGCGTTCTGAAGGGCGTCGATTTCGAGGTGCGCCGCGGTGAGATCTTCGCACTGCTCGGATCTAACGGTGCCGGCAAGACCACGGTGGTGAACATCCTTTCGACGCTGCTCAGGCCGGACGCCGGGACGGCCAGCGTCAGCGGGTTCGACACCACCGGCGAGCCGGAACGAGTGCGCGAGAAGATCAGCCTCACCGGCCAGTTCGCCGCTGTCGACGGCATTCTCACCGGCCGGGAGAATCTCGTTCTCGTTGCCCAACTGCGGGCCGTCGCCAATCCCACCCAGGTTGCCGACAGCCTGCTGCAACAGTTCGGACTCGACCATGCGGCCGGGAAGCGGGCCGACACGTATTCGGGCGGCATGGCCCGCAGGCTCGACATTGCGATGAGTCTGATCGGGACGCCGGCGGTCATCTTCCTCGACGAGCCGACAACGGGACTCGACCCGGAGGGCCGGATCGAGGTCTGGAAAACCATCAAGAAACTGGCCGGCGGCGGCACGACGATCCTGTTGACCACGCAGTATCTCGACGAAGCCGAGCAGCTCGCGGACAGGATCGCCATCCTGCACGAAGGAAGGATCATCGCCAACGGAACCCTCGGCGAGCTCAAGCAGCTGCTGCCACCGGCGAAAGTCGAGTACATCGAGAAACAACCGACACTCGAGGAAGTGTTCCTCTCCATCGTCAGCAAGAAAGCAGAGGAGGTCGACCGATGAAAGAACTACGAGACACCATCATCTTGTTCAAGCGCTCCATGAAGCACATCCGACGCAGCCCGGACACGATCATCACCGTCGCGATCATGCCGATTCTCTTCATGCTGCTGTTCGTCTACGTCTTTGGCGGCGCCATCGACGCCGGCACCGACAGCTACGTGACCTACATGCTGCCCGGGATCCTGCTGATCGCCATCGCCAGCGGCATCTCGTACACCGCCGTGCGAATCTTCACCGACACCCAGAAGGGGATCGTCACCCGGTTCCATTCGATGCCGGTCGCGCGCTCTTCGGTGCTGTGGGGTCACGTACTGACATCTCTGGTGTCCAACGCCATCTCGCTTGCCATCATCATTGCGGTGGCACTGCTCATGGGTTTCCGGTCGAGTGCAGGCATCCTGGACTGGCTTGCCGTGGTCGGCATCCTTGCCCTCTTCACCCTCGCCCTGACCTGGCTGGCGGTCATCCCCGGGCTCACGGCGAAAACTATCGACGGCGCCGCAGCGTTCTCCTACCCGCTGATCTTCCTGCCGTTCATCAGTTCCGCGTTCGTGCCGACCTCGACGATGCCGGCGCCGGTCCGAGCGTTCGCCGAGAACCAGCCCGTCACCGCCATCGTCGAGTCGATTCGGGCCCTGCTCGCCGGACAGCCGGTCGGCGCCGACATCTGGGTCGCGCTCGCCTGGTGCATCGGAATCGGAATCGTGGCCTATGTCTTCGCGGTCAGGGCCTACGGTCGGGTTCCCAGCACCCAGCGGGTGGTCACCGTCTGACCACCGGCCGGGTTCAACTGTGGTGAGTCGCGTCAGGGCAACGGAGCGAACATCCGAGCCGCAAGTTATCGTCGAGGAAGTGGTTCGCACGGCGTAGGTTTCCAGGATTTCATCCTGCCAGGAGGTCAGTGTGTCCCGACGGTCGCGGCTGGTGACGGGCATGCTGACCTTCACGGTTCCTTCGCTGATACTCGTGTCAGCCTGCGGAGGCACCTCGACGCCGGCGACCTCCGCCTCTTCGTCGCCATCAGCTTCGTCGACTCCTGGTGCCTCAGCGGCCGTTTCGTCGTCCTCCACCTCTACTGCCGATTCCAACACATCGCCGACCGCGCCGCTCGTCTCGTCATCAGTCGCTGGGCCGGTTCAGCTGGACGACGCGACAACGGCGAAGCTGCAGGAGAGCTTCCAGGAGAGCTTCGGGACCGCCTTCGCCAACGGAGTGCTGACGCCCGGGGCCGTCGCCTACGTCTCGGTCGGCGACGACGAGTGGATCAGCTCGCTGGGGGTCACCGACGTCACCACTGGAACTCCCGTTGATCCAGGTGACCACGGACGGATCGGCAGCATCTCCAAGCCGTTCGTCGCGACGGCGGTCCTCAGGCTCGTCGGCGACGGAAAGCTGACCCTCGACGACACGCTCGAGCAGTACATCGCAGGCATTCCCAACGGGGACTCCATCACCATCCGCCAACTGTTGTCGATGTCGGCGGGGGTGTGGAGCTACACCTCGGACGATGAGCTGATCGCGAGTTTCCAGTCGGATCCCATGACGCCCTGGACGATCGATCAGACCATCGACCTGATCCGAACCCATCCCGCCGACTATCCACCGGGAGAGAAGGTCGTCTACAGCGACTCGAACTACGTGCTGCTCGGCCGGATCATCGAACTGGTCACCGGGCAGCCGGTCGGCGAGGTGATCCGAACCCAGGTCGTCGAGCCGCTGGGTCTGACCGGCACCCGGATGCCTGCTGACGACGAGCCGAACGTGCCCGACACCTCTCTGGGCAGCTACATGCCGGTTGACGGAAACCTGGTCGCGGTGCCCGACCTCAATCCAACCTTCGCCTGGACCGCAGGAGCGATGACCTCGACCGCTGCCGATCTCGCCGTCCTCGCCCGCGAGCTGACCGACAGCACGCTGCTGACTCCGGAACTCCAGGCGGAGCGCCTGACCATCACTCAGTTCACCGGGGCGGTCGCCAACGCCGGCTACGGGCTGGGTGTGATCCAGCTCAGGGATCTGACCGGTCACACCGGAGCCATCAACGGCGGTGGTGCCTCAATGTTCCGATACGTGGCGGGCGATGCCACATTTGTCGTGCTGGTCAACGGCTCCAGCAACTTCGAGAACGTTGCCGACCTGATCGCCAACTCGCTGATCGCCGATCTGTACCCGGACCAGGCAAGCCGCCCGGGCGGCTGACGCCCGGGCGCATGGGGGTTCGGACGGCAGGCTCAGCGATCGGGGCGGTGGGTCACCCGAACCGAGGTGACGATCGGCGGTAGTTTGCCTCGGATGGCGCCGAAATCGATGGCGATTGCGCCCCCTTCGACGACGGTCACCTCGAACTCCCGGTGGTCCAGTGCCAGGGTGCCGACCGCCGCGACCGGGTCGTAGCCGGCGATCACCTGTCGACCGTTGGCCCACACGTCGAAGACCCTGCGGCCCGATGTCAGGGTCGGTCGCGGCTCGCTGACGTTCATTTCCACCACATACGTCCCGGCCGGGAGGTTGTCGAAGCGGTATCCGCTGGTCGATTCCCGCAGTGTCTGATGCAACTGGTCGTCCTCGGTGCCCGCGATGGGCCGCTTCGTCGTGGTGACCCAGCCCGCACCGAGGTAGCCGAAACCACCGGGGGCCCAGGCCTGGTCTGCCGACCAGGGATCACCGGCACCGTCGACATACGCCGTGCCGCCGGCATTCACGCCCTGCCGGTATTTCGGCACCACCAGGGTCACGGGGATGTCCAGCGTCGGGTTCCGTCCGGCATTGGACTTGATCGAGATGGCGCCGCTGTTGACACCGCCTGGGACGCCGGACGCATCGGCTCGAACGGTCAGGGTGGCGGTGCCCCCGGGCGGGATCGAGCCGGTGGCCGGCACCGTCCAGAGCCAGCTCTGCCCGTCGCTCAGCGACCAGGTCAGGGTGACGCCGCTGGTCGAGGGATTGGCCAGGGTGAGTTTGGTGGTCCGTAACTGGTCGTCGTTGGCCAGGAAGGATAGCGAAGAGGCACTCGGCGTGGCCATGGCGGTGGCCAGGGCGAGGTGGATGGTGGCCACCTGTCCGTTGCTGACGAGGTCGACCGGCGCGGTCCGCGTCCGGTAATTGGTCGAGCCGGCCTCGACGGTGTACGCACCCAGCTTCTGCCGCATCGAGTAATTCCCGTCGGCACCGGTGGTGACCGAGCTGACGGCGGTGGTTCCCTGGAGCGCGCGCACCGTCGCCCCCGCGATGCCCTGGCCGTCATTGGCGTCGGTGATCCTGCCTTCGATCGTGCCGGTCGGTGGCGGGACGAACCGGATCGACTGATCGTCCGTGAGCACCGGGGAATTGAACGAGTACTGCAATCCGACGGTGCCACCGGCGTTCTCGATACCAACAGTCGCAGAGTTGCCGCGCTCCCGCGGGTCCGCACCGAGATTGCGGTACCGCGTGACGATGCTGCCGTCCTCGTTCAGCTGAACCTCGAAATCGACCAGCACGGTCGGGGTGTTGAAGAAATAGACGTTCCGCCACTCGATGATGAACGACCGATTGGGTGCGGTTTCCTGGGCCTTGGTCCAGACCTTGCCGGGGTTCTGCACCACCAGGTCATCCCAGAGCGGGTAGATGGCGGCGTTGGGCACCCCGGTCGCGGGAATGGCGACATTGCTGAGAATGGTCGATGGCGCCAGGAAGTTCAGGTGACCGTTGGTGGAGACAAACGCCCGGCTGTAGGTCGCACCGTAGAAGAAGAACGGGAACGGCAGTGCGATCTCGGCAGATGCGTCATCGCCAACCAGACTCAGCGCGGTGTCACCTTCCACATACCCGGCCCCCTCCACCATGCAGGTGTAGCCGTACCCGTCGGCGCGCTGCGGCACCGTGACATCCAGCGTCGTGTCACCGTTCACGGTGAGATCGACGGTCGTGGACGTGAGGCAGCCGCCGGCGGTGATCGTCATCCGGTAGTTGCCCGTCGGTACCGCGGCAAAGGCATAGCGGCCGTCCGCACCGGTGGTGGTCGCCGGAATCGGGGTGCCGTCGATGGTCACCGTGGCGTTGCCGACCGGTCCGAAGGTGCTGGACACGATGCCGGACACCGCACCCGACGGCAACGCGGACAGCAGCAGATCCTGGACGGCGGTCTCCCCCTCGCGGACGGTCACCGTCGCCTCTTCGGCTCGATAACCGAAAGCCGAAGCGGTGACGGTGTAGTCGCCCACGGGAAGGACAAAGGAGTACTCCCCCTCGCTGCCGGTGCCGCTGGTGCGCTCGAACGGGCCGCTGACGACAACCCGGGTCCCGGCGATGGCCCGGCCGGACACCGCATCGGTCACGTGCCCGGTCACCGTGCCGACCGGCAGCCTGGCCAAGTTGACGGCGGCCAAGGCATCGAGCCTGCCCTCACCCCAGACGTTGTTGTCGGCCGCCGTCCCGCCGCAGGTCAGGTTCTCGGTGTCGACAGCGGTCTCGTTCAGCACGGCCATGGTGCGGTCGATGTCGCCCTGCAGGGTCGGCGCCGCAGCCCAGATCAGGGCCACCGTGCCCGCGGTGTGCGGCGAGGCCATCGACGTCCCGCTCAGCGAGCCGTACCCGCCATTGGCGATCGAGGATCTGACATTCACGCCCGGCGCAGCCAGGTCGGGCTTCGCCGCGCCGCCGACCCTGCCTCGCCCCGAGGTCGAGGCGATGACGTTGTTGATGTCGAACGACCCGGACGCGAACGCCTGCTCGTCGTCACCGGGCGATCCTGCCGATCCGCAGGCGGGGCCGCTGTTGCCGCCAGAGAACGCCGGGAAGATGCCGGCGGCACGCCAGGCGTCGATGGTCTGGCTGTACCAACTGTTACCTCCCGGTCCGCCCCAGGAGTTGTTGATGATCTGCGGTCGCTGTGCGGGGTCGGCACCTGACCCGTCCAGCCGGGTGGGCGCCAGCATCCACTGGCCGGACTCCAGCAGCGCTCTGTCCGAGCAGGTGTTGGATTCACAGCCTTTCGCGGCGATCCAGCGTGCTCCCGGCGCGACCCCGATGTTGTTCGCTCCGCCGTCCCCGCCGACCATCGTGCCCATCGTGTGGGTGCCGTGGTTGTTGTTGTCGCACGGGATCCCGCCGGCACACACATTTGACGGGTCGAACCAGTTGTAGTCGTGGTTGATCTCGCCGCCGCTGTTGCCCCGGTACTGCGCGGCAAGCGCCGGATGCTGAAAGTTGACCCCGGTGTCGATGCTGCCGACCACGATGCCCTCGCCGCGGACACCGAGGGTCGACCAGACATCGTCCGCGTTGATCCGGTCGATGCCCCACTCGACGGCATTGATCTGCTGCTCGTCGATACCGATGGTCGGTTCCGGGATCTCGTAGGTCTCAGGGGCCCGAATGGCCTCCACGTCGGCCTGCTCGACCGCCTGCTGAGCGATCTCGATGCTGCCGCTGCGCACCAGGATGGTGTTGGCGATCCAGAAGCTGGTGTAGCTGACCTGCTCGGCGTCCAGCTGTTTGCGGACTTCGGCCTGGCTGGCGTCGGCGGTGGCCTGCAGCGTCTTGACGACGGCTGCGCCCCGATCCGCCCAGTCGGTGATGGACGAAGCAGCGGCGAGGTCGGCATGATCGGCGAAATCGATGTAGAAATCGGCGCTGCCCTTGGTGTCGAGCGCAACCGTCAGGTCGGCGTCGACCTTGTCGCTGACGATGGGCGGTTCGTCGCTGTCGGTCGGCGGGTCCTGTTGGGCGACGGAGAAGGGTCTTGCCGCAGTCTCGGCGTTCACCGGATTGATGATCAACATGCTGCCGGCGAGCAGAATTGATACCAATCCGAAGATTCGAGCCCGGTGATTTCGACGAGATGATGGCATGGCCCCTCCAGTCCCACACGGACTGTAATCGCTCATGCCCGGATTGTGACCGGCCGGATCCTTCTGAACCGGTTCCGGACATCACCTCGGTGTTGCCCCCACTGTCAGGGTTGGTCTTCCTCCTTCAGTCTGCGCACGAAGACTTCAATCGAATCTTCCCTGCTGACCTCAATGGCGCGGGGCTGCAAGAGGGCCGACGTAGTGCAGGTTGTCGTCGAAGGCCACCGGCCTGCTGCCGGTCGAGTCACCGCGTCAACCGTCGGTCCGACCAGCGGTGGAACCTCGGTGCAGAATCAGACAGATGCAACAACGCCCCGGCCGAGTAATCGCCTTTGTGGTTGCCCACCCCGACGATGATGTGATGGGTGCGGCCGGATACATCGCACTCCATCGGGACGACCCCGGGTTGCGGTTCATACTTGTCCACGCGACGGACGGCGACGCCGGCGAGATAGCACCGGGAATCGACGCCACCGCAGCGACTCTCGGTGCAGTCCGGCGACGCGAGGACGAATCCGGCTGGCGTTCGGTCGGTCGAATTCCGGATCGTCATGAGTGGTTCGGCCTTCCCGATGGCGGGCTGCGGGCCCTTCCCACCGGGCAACTCGAATCCCTGATCGCCGACATTTTCGAGGAGGAACGTCCGGACATCGTGATGACGTTCGGACCCGACGGCATCACCGGACACCCGGACCACATCGCTGTGGGGGCTGCCGCGACTGAGGCGTTCCTGGGCTTCGCCGGGCACGGCGGAGTCGGCTTCCATCGGCTCTTTTACGGTGCCTACCCGCAATCCGCGCTGGACCGCGTCAACGCCCGGCGAGTGGGCGAGGGCCGCGTGCCGTTCGATGCCAGCCAGGTCTACCAGCCGCGCGGTGTCCCCGACGACAGCATCGCGTGCTCGGTTGATCTCCGAACCATGGTCCCTGCCGTCACCGCGGCGTTCCGCGAACACCGCACCCAATGGGCGGCGCCGTGGACGGAGCACTCCGAGCGAGATTGGGTGTCGTCCGCAGGTGCTATGCACCTGGTGCAGGCATGGCCTTCCCGCCCTGCCGGCGCACCGCGGCTGGCAGATCCCTTCGAGGGCCTCGCCTAGGGATCCATCGAATGGGAGCCCATCATTTCTGGTCCTCGGCCGGTGCCTCGAGGTGCGGCAGCAACCGGTCCAGCCAGCGAGGCATCCACCAGTTCCATCGGCCGAGCAGGCGCATGGTCGCCGGCACCGCGACCACCCGGACGACCGTCGCGTCGATCAGGACGGCAGCGGCCAGACCGAAACCCATTGCCTTGAAGGCGAGCAACCGGCTGCCGGTGAACGCTGCGAACACCACGACCATGATCAGCGCGGCCGAAGTCACCGTGCGGCCTGTGCGTTCGAGACCCTTGGTGACCGCCTGCTCGTTGGACCCGGTGCGTTCCCACTCCTCCCGCATCCGGGTCATCAGGAAGACCTCGTAGTCCATGGACAGGCCGAACAGCACGGAGAACAGGAACAGCGGCACGAACGCCTGGATGAAGCCCTCGGCCTGGAAACCGAACAGTTCGGCGCCCCATCCCCACTGGAACAGCGCGACGACAACGCCGTACGCCGCTCCGACCGACATCAGGTTCATCACAATGGCTTTCAACGGCAGGATGATCGACCGCAATGCCACCATCAGCAGCACGTAGGACAAAGCCAGCACACCGCCGATGACCCAGGGCAGCCGCTCCGCGATCTCATCGGTCAGGTCGAGGTCGTTCGCGCCCTGGCCACCGACCAGGGCGCCCTCGATGCCGGCGGCGGGCAGGATGTCCGCGCGGATCCGGCGCACCAGATCCTGGCCGGCCTCGGACTGCGGCGTGTCGGCGCCGATCACCACCACTCGGGTCAACTCGCCGTCGACGCTGGTCAGCGAGGCCGGGTCGACGCCGGGTACCGCCACACTGAGCACTGCGGAAACTGCCGGGTCGGCGGCAAGCTTCTCGGTGAGACCAGCTATGCGGGCGAGGTTCTCCGCATTCTCCGGCCCGTCATCGGTGGGCACCACGATCTCCACCGGTCCGATGCTGCCGGGCCCGAACCCCGCGGCAAGACGATCCAGCGCCACCCTTGGCGGGCTGTCGGCGGGGAGCGTGTCCGCGCTGGGCTGGCCGAGCACGATCCCGGTCAGCGGCGCAGCGAGCAGGAAGAGCACCCCGAGCGCAGCGATCAGGTAGCGCCGGGGGCGGCGCATCACCCTCGTGGTCCACAGGTGCCATCCACTGGTCCGGTGCCTGGCCTTGTACCGGCGTAGCACGGTGAACCGGTCGATACGCGGGCCGATCAGCAACAGCACGGCGGGCAGCAGGGTGAGACTGGCCAGCACCGCCAGGGTCACCACCACCATGGTGCCCACTGCCATCGACCGGAAGCCCTGGATGTCCACGAGGAACATCCCTGCCAACGCGACGACCACGGTGAGGCCGGACACGGTGACGCTGCGGCCGGACGTGGCCACCGACTCGACGACAGCCGCGCGGGGGGTCCGACCGGCGGCCAGCGCCTCCCGGAATCTCGTGACGATGAACAATGCGTAGTCGATACCCACGCCGATGCCGATGACGGTCGCGGTGTTGGTCACGAAGACAGACAGCGGCATCAGCAGGGTCAGCAGATAGAGCAGTCCCAACGTGATGCCAAGGCTGACCATGGCCAGCAGGACGGGAAGGCCGGCCGCGACGGCGCTGCCGAACACCAACAGCAGCACCACGAGGGTGACCGGGAAGGTGATCAGCTCGGCCTTTTCCAGGTCGCTGCGGGAGATCTCGTTCTGGTAGTTGTAGAACGCGGCACGCCCGCCCACTGAGATTTCCACGCCGGCGGGTGCCGCATCGCCCAGCGCCGCCTCGATGTCCTTGGCGTGGCCGAGCTGTTCGCTCTGGTCGCCGTCCACCGCCACCGACAGGTAGGTCGTCGACCCGTCCGGCGTGAGTTGACCGGCGGCGCCCTGATCGAGGAAGCTACGCACCGATCGCACCCCGTCGAGGGCGCTGACCCGGTCGGTGATGGCAGTCACCGTGTCCGGCAGGTCGGCCGGCTGCAGCAGGATCGGCCTGCACGACGATCACCACCGGGTCGGCGGCCTGCCCGGGGAACCGGTCCTGCAGGATCTGCTGCACCTGCAACGACTGGGACCCGGGTACCTCGAAACCGCCTGCGGCCAAACGGTCCGGCAGTCCCAGTCCGAGAGCACCCAGCCCGGCGAGCAGCAGCACCCAGATGGCGATCACCGAGCGCGGACGGCCGGTCACCGCCAGGCCGAGCCGCTCGAACCAGCCGACGGTGGGGCCGGCCGAAGGCGCGGGCGCCGGAGGTGGCGGTGCCGATAATGTCTCGGTTGGAGGTGGCGGGGTCGACAGTGGTGGCAGGGTCGACGGTGCCTGTGGCAAGGTCGACGGTGGCTGTGGCGGCGTCGACGGTGGCGGCACGAACATCGGAACGACCACTGTCGGCGAATCATCGGGGTCGACGGCATGGTGTCGACCGCGCGAATCTGCCGATGGCCGAACCGGTGCCAGAATCTCGGCCACGGGAATTCTCCTTGCCAGGGATCAGGCCGCGACGGCCGACTGTGGGCGGTTGACGAGCAGGCTGCGCATCACCATGTTGGGGGACAAAAACTTTCGGACGCTCATCCGTCGCTCACCGAACTCGACAACGTGTCGGGCAACCCGCGGATCGCGCACAGCCGCGGCATACAGCAAGCGCTCCATCGGGTTGAAGCCGCGGCCGTCGGCATAATCGCTCATCAGTCGGTGGTGACCGGCCAGCACCTGCCGGTGCCGCGCGGCATATCGGCGCAGTCCCGGGTCCACATCACCGGCTCGCAGCAGCGCCGACGCCGTGGCGTCGACCAACCAGGCAGCGCTCTGGAACGCGAAACTGCAACCGGTGCCCCACATGTAATCCGAGGTCATCGCCGCGTCGCCGATCAACGCCAGTCCGGGAGCGGCCGGACGGCGGGAGACGCAGGTGTAGTTCAACACGCCGGACAACTCGCCGACCTGTTCGGCTGCGGACAGATCGGGCCCGTGCGGCAACCTCCGGAGATGTTCGAGGTAGTTGCCGCGCAGATCCTTCCGAAACTCGGCGAGTCGATCGGCGGTCGGCATCACACTCAGGATGGTCACTTCACCGTTCGGGAACGCGTAGGCGACATCAGGTTCGAGCAGCCACATTCGGGAGGCCTCGTCGGGCAGCCCCACTCCGGTGAAGGGGGCGAAGTACACGAAGCGACCATGCGGCTTGGTCACCGATGGCTGTCCGGCGCATTCGGCGACCTTCGAGGTCCGACCGTCGGCGCCGACCACGAGCCGGCCGAAGAACTCCTGCTCCCGGCCGCCACCGCTCGCCCGCACCCCGACCACCCGGCCCGCTCGGACAACGACGTCCGAAACCCGTTGCCCCATCAACATCGTCACGTTGGGCTCGGCGCCGGTGCGGGCGCGCAGCATGGGATCGAGAGCCGACCGGCGGATGTTCACCCCGGTGTCGGCGGCACCTTCGTCTGCAGCGCGTTGATCGCCATCAACAGGGGCATCCACCCCGCCGGGGAACTCCAGCCATCCCCATCGGGTCCAGATGCTCAGCCGGTTCGGCCGGCCGCCGGCCTCCATGATCGCCTCGGCCATTCCGAGCCGGCGGATGACCGGCCACGCGGTGGACTGGATGAAGTGGGTGCAGGCCCGCTTGTAGTGCGCGGGGTCCCGGTGTGACTCCACCAGTGCGACGGAAAGGCCTTGGCGGGCATAGAGTGTGGCGGCGGTGCAGCCGGCGAGGCTGGCTCCGACGACGACCACGTCGAATCGATCTCCGCGCACGGGGCCTCCAGGATGCGATGAGGTGCAACAGGCACATAGAGGATCGGAGCGGCCAAGAGATACATCCCTTTCGGGACGTATCCACCTGAACGGACTCGCTCTCTCTCCTGGCAGTCCGCTCGTGAAATCGAGCTCGAACTGGGGAGCCGAAAGAATGGAAAAACAACCCGATGTACGCCTGCGCGCCGGGCGCGGCCCGACAATTCTGGTCACGGGAGGTGCGGGGGTCATCGGTTCGGCGCTGCTGCCCCGGCTGATCACCGGTCCATTGCGGCCGGAGGTGATCGCCCTGGTGCACCAGCGGGACATCCCGATGCCCGGCGTGCACTCGCTGCGAGGCGATGTCACCGCCCCGCGGTTCGGACTGCCGGCCGCCGAGTACGACGCGCTCGCCCGTCGCGTCGACGTCGTCGTGCATGCAGCGGCGGTCGTCTCGTTCAAGAAGTCCGAAGACCACGCCGCCACCAATGTCGTTGGCACTCAACGGATCGTGGAGTTCGCTGAGCGCGCCGGATCCCCGCTGGTGCATGTCAGCACCGCCTTCTTGCATCCGCAGGACAACTCCGCCCGTCCCCGCACGTCTGTCAGGTATGCCGCTTCCAAACGCGATGGGGAACGTGTGGTCCGCGAGGGCGCCGTGCCGGCCAGCATCGTCCGGCCCTCGATCGTCATCGGTCGCAGCGATAGCGGTGAGACCAGCGAGTTCCAGGGCTTTTATCACGTCGTGTCGGCCCTGCGCCGCGGGATGCTGCCGATGCTCCCGTTCGGAAAGGATTGGCCGCTCGACCTGATTCCGTGCGATGTCGTCGCAGATTCGATCGCCACCATCATCGAATCGGAATTGTACGGGCGCGATTTCTGGCTCACCGCAGGTTCACGGGCATTGACCCTCGGTGAAACGGTCGACATTCTTGTGCGCCATTCATTTGCCCATGGCATTCCGATCGACAAGCCGCGCTTCGTCGCGCCGGATACCTATCACCGGCTGATCGCACCGGTCTTCCTCGAGGCACTCCCCCGGACCATGCGGTTGGCGGTGAGTTCACTGATGGATCTGTTCGAGGACTACGTCTCGATGGAGGAGCCGTTCCCCAGTTCGCTGGACGAATTGGCCGCTGCTGGTGCCAATCCCCCGCCGGACTTCCCGTCCAGCATCAGGCACAGCCTGGACTTCTGGCACCGTGCGACCGATGACGCCGGCACCGACGAGGCGGTGGCCTGACGTGGATGCCGCGACCGACCGCCGAGCGGCTCTCGACCGTTACCGACGGCACGTGAACAAGTCCTCGGCCGCCCTGGTCGAGTTGTTGGGCGCACCGTTACCCGAACGGGCGGAAGGCAACCATCTCTATGACGCGGACGGGGTCCGATACCTGGACTGCGCCGGCTTCGGGGTCAACCTGATCGGCCACCGCCACCCGGTCGTCATCGACGCGGTCAAGCGGCAGCTCGACGCATCTCCCCTGGTGAGCAAACCGTTGATCAGCAGGGTGACAGCCGATGCGGCGCAGGCGCTCGCCGGCGTGGCCCCCGCCGGACTGGATCACGTCTACCTGACCAACTCCGGTGCCGAGGCCGTCGAGGTCGCGCTCAAGCTGGCCCGGCTGCACGGCCGCACCCGGATCATCGCGATGCGGGACGGATTTCACGGCAAGACATTCGGTGCGCTGAGCGTGACCGGTCGGCCCGCCTACCGAGCGCCGTTCGAGCCGTTGCTGCCGGGGGTCGAGTTCGGGGAATTCGGTGACATCGACGACCTGGCCGGTCGGTTGAGCGTCGACGCCGAACGCAGTTGCGTGCTGCTGGAACCGATCCTGGGCGAGGGCGGCGTGCACGTCCCGCCCACCGGGTATCTCGCTGCGGTTCGGGAACTGTGCACCAGAACCGGCGCGTTGCTGATCCTCGACGAGATCCAGACCGGGCTCGGCCGGGTCGGCGCCTGGTGGGCGGCCGACATCGAGGACGTCGTGCCGGACATCCTGCTGTCCGGCAAGATCCTGTCCGGCGGGGTGGTCCCGGTCGGTGCCGTGCTGGCCACCGACGAGGTGTTCCGACCGCTGGACGACGATCCGATGTTGCATTCGTCGACGTTCGCCGGCAGTCCGTTGGCCGCGGCGGCCGTGGGCGCCGTCCTTTCCGTCCTGCAGACCGAGAATCTGATCGCGAAGTCCGCCGCACTGGGCATCGAACTGTCCGGCGTGGTCCGCGGCATCCTCGCCGAGGAATGCCCCGGCCTGGTCGCCGAGGTGCGTGGCCGCGGACTGCTCATCGGAATGGACTTCACCTCCAGCGATCTCGCCGTCGAGTTCCTGATGGAGCTGCTGGCCCGCCGGGTTGTCCCGTCCTACTCGCTGAACAAGTACAACGTCCTTCGGCTCACCCCACCGGCGACGCTGACCCCCGCCGATGTGGCCGAGCTGGAGGAGGCGCTGACCGGCGCCGCCCGGGAGGTCGGCCGCCGTCGGGCCAGGGCCTCCCGGATCCCGAACGTCCGCCCTGCTTCGGCGATTCCTGCCCCACCCGCCTACCCGTCCCTACCCGCCCGCCCGTCACTGCCCACCCGCCCTGCCCATCCTGACGAGGAGTTCCCGTGCGCTTCGTGACCATCGATGCCTCCGTGCCCACCCGAGCGGCCGCCGAGGTGTTCCGCACTCTGGCCGACTACGCCCGCTATCCCCAGCTCACCCCGGTTGTCCGGGACGTCCAGGTGTGGACGGAAGAGAGCGGTGACCTGATCAGCAGCTGGGAGGTGAACTTCCGCAACGGCATCCTGCGCTGGACCGAACGCGACGTGATGGACGCGGAGGCGATGCGGATCGACTTCACCCAGATCGAGGGGGACGTCGCCGAGTTCGCCGGCAGCTGGCTGTGCCGCGTTGACGGCGACGGAACCGCCGTCCGCTTCGAAGCGCTGGTCGACCTGGGCATCGCCAGCCTCGCCGACGTGCTCGACCCGATCGCCGCTCGCACCCTGGCCGAGACCATCTCGGCGATCCTCGTCGGCCTGTTCGGAGAGGAAGTCCGCTTCGACGCGATCGACCACGAGACCACGCAACTGCCTGCCGGTGCGTTGCCCTTCTTGACAAGGGAGGCGGCGGCATGAGCTTCCTGGCCGTGGAACGGGCCGCCCTCGAGGAATTGCTGCCGGGCCTGGACACCGCGCTGGCCGCCGAACCCCTGATGGCCTGGGAGAGTCGGGACAGCAAGGCCCTCAAGCTCTATCGGGACGCCGGCGGCTGCGGGCTGCTGGTACCGGCGGAGCACGGTGGGCATGGGGTCGACGCATTGACCGCCGTCCGCGTACAGCGCGCCATCGGCGCCCGATCCCCGTCGCTGGCGGTGGCGACCACCATGCATCACTTCTCGGTGGCCTCGCTGGCCGAGCTGTCCGGCCTGGGCACCGGGTTCGAATGGGCGGTCCTGCAGGCGATCGCTGAGCAGAACTGGTACCTCAGCTCGGCTTTCGCCGAGGGCAATCCGAGCACGAACATCCTCGCGCCCCGGGTGCAGGCCCGCCGGGTGGAGGGCGGGTTGCTGGTCAACGGCAGCAAGCGGCCGTGCAGCCTGACCTGGTCGATGGACTTGATGTCGGCGAGCGTGGCGGTGGTGGACGACAACGGTGGCCCGGACAAGCTGGCCATCGTGCTGATCCCGGCCACCGACCCCGGGATCAGCCGGCGGCCGTTCTGGGAGAGTTTCGTGCTGGCCGGTGCCGAGAGCGACGAGGTGCTCCTCACCGATGTGTTCGTTCCGGACATGATGGTGTTCCATCCGGCCGAGGCCACGATGACCGACCCGATCCAGGGACGTGGGTTTCTGTGGTTCGAACTGATGGTCGCCGCGTCCTACATCGGCGTCGCATCCGCCCTCGTCGAACGGGTCCTGCAGTCCGGGCGGGGTACGGCGCAGGATCGGGTGGCGCTCGCCGCTGATCTCGAGTCGGCCATGGCGGCGGTGGAAGCCGTCGCCCTTTCGCTGCCCGCCAAGGATGACGCGGATGTGGAGCGCCTGCTCACCCGTTCCCTGTACGTCCGATACGGGGTCGAGAACGCTGTTGCCCGAACGTCGATGGCCGCTGCCGCGCTGGCCGGCGGAATCGCCTTCGTCTCCTCGCCCGACGTCGCCTACCTGCTGGCCGCCAGTCGGGCACTGGCGATGCACCCGCCCGCCGTCGGCCCGGTGAGCGAGGCCCTCGACCGCTCATTGCGCGGCGGCCGATTCACCGCCTGACAGCCCAACCGTCCGACCACCTGATCATCGCCTCGGAGGATCACCATGGACCACAAGAACTTCTTCATGACCCGCACCACCCATCGGCTGTTGCGCCTGGAGTACCTGATCGCGTTGGTCATCAGCGTCGCCCTCGCGATCATGCACATCGGCGAGATCCGCTGGCTGGTGTTCGTCGGCCTGTTCGCAGTGATCGACGTGATCGGTTACCTGCCAGGTCTTTTCATCTGGATCAAACGGCACGGCGAGGTGCCGAGGGCGTTCTATGTGTCCTACAACATCGCCCATCACCTCGGCACATCGGCGGCGCTGGCCGGTATCTGGTGCCTGCTGATCGGGCCGGAGTGGGCGTTGCTCGCGTTGCCAATCCACCTGATGGGCGACCGGGCCCTGTTCGGCAACATGCTGAAGCCGTTCGGGGTCTCCTTCGAGCCGAAAACGCACCCGTTGTATGCGGAATTCGCCCGTGCCTACGACGCCGCTCAGCACGCCCCGGCCGAGCACGAAGGGGGGTCGGCTCCTCATGTCTCGCCCGTCGCCGAGCCGGCTGTTCGCTGATCGCTCCGATCCTGAGCTCGACCATCGGGTAGCCCAGCTGGCCGCCCACGCCGACAACCACTCCGCCTTCCTCGCGGTCAACACCGGGACGCTGTACTTCGAAATCCCCGGGCTCGACGGTTTCATCGCCTACCGACGGGCCGGCCGGCTGCGGGTCCAGTTCGGCGGTGTGGTCGCGGCGTCCGAGGATCGGGACCGGCTGCTGGCGGCATTTCTGGCGGATACCAGGGCATCCAGGCAGCGCGCGATGGCGGTGCAGCTCACCCCGGCCGACGTCGACACCTTCCGCCGCAATGGCTACCGGATCAACCAGCTGGGCAGTTCCTACGCGCTCGACCTGCATCGACAGTCCCTGGCCGGCAAGCACTTCGTCCAACTGCGGAACAAGATCTCCCGTGCCCGCCGGGCGGGTGTATGCGTTCGCGAAGTCGGTGTCGACGAACAGCGGTCGACCGAGCTCTCCGGCCGGCTGGCCGAGCTGGATCGGCAATGGCTGGGCGCCAAGGGCGCTCATGAACTGGCCTTCCTGATCGGCGAGAGAGGCGGTTCGGCCGACCGGTTTCGCCGGTTGTCCCTGGCCGAGCAGGACGGGCGCGTCCTGGGCTACATCAGCTTCTCCCCCGTCTTCGGGTCACGGCCGGGCTGGCTGCACGACCTGACCCGCCGCAGCCCCGACGCGCCTCCAGGTGTCATGGAGCTGATGGTGGCCGAGATGATCGACCGGCTGCGGCAGGAGGCCGGTACCGATGGACCGGGCTGGTTGCACTTCGGCTTCACCCCCTTCGCCGGCCTTACCGAGCAGCACCGGGTGCCGGGCGGCATCGACGACGGTCGATGCCGTGACCGGCCTGCTCGCGCGTCATGGCGAGAAGCTCTACCCGGCCGCCGATCAGGTCGCCTACAAACTCAAATGGCGTCCGCAGGTGGTCGAACCCGACTACCTCGCCTTTCACGGTCGCCCGAGCGTCGGCGCGGTCTGGCGGCTGTTGCGCCTCACCAGAGTCATCTGAACAACCCCGGCGCCGGGGCCTTGCGGCCGGGCGGCCCTTCACCCCCATCATCGAACCAGGAGAGCACGACATGACGACTTCGCCCGTCCCCACCGGCTACCAGCCATCGCCCTGGTGGACCGGCGCACCACCGGCCGATCCGCGGCCGCCGCTGGTCGGCGACTTCCGGGCCGACTATGTGGTGGTGGGGGCCGGGTTGGCCGGCCTGGCCGCGGCATATCACCTGCGCCGCAATGACCCTGATTCGACCGTCGTCGTGCTCGAGGCAGGCCAGGTCGGCTCCGGCGCCACCGGAGCCAGCACCGGCATCGTCGCGCCCGGAGTGGGCGGGCCGATCACGCTGCTGCGCCGCCGATACGGAGACCAGGTGGCAGCGGCCACGTTCGCGGGTTCCGTGACCGCCGTCGCCCGCACGATCGATCTGGTCGAGCGGGAGAATCTCGACTGCGACCTGGAACTCAACGGCCAATTGGTGTGCGCGGTGTCCCAGCGGCAGAATCGAGCTCTGCGGTCGCAGCACCGCTCGTTCGACGAACTCGGATTCGACATTCCGTACCTCCCGGCGCCCGAATTGGCGGACCGGTTCGGTGGGCGGCCCTATCTGGCGGCGCTGCGACATCCGTTGGCCGCCACCCTCGACCCGGTGAAGCTGTGCCGGTCGTTGGCCGACCGGCTGACCGCCCTGGGGGTGACGATTCACGAACGAAGCCCGGTGCTGTCGATTCGGCCCGGCGTGCCGGTCCGCCTGCGTTGCCCGTCCGGCACCGTCCGGGCCCGGCAGGTGGTGATGGCCACCGACGGCGTACAACCCGGAGGGCTGCCGTCCGCCGGGGTCGTTCCGATCACCGGTCACGTCATCCGCACCGATCCGCTCACCGACCGGCAACTGGACCGGATCGGTTGGCGCGACCGCGATTCGGTGGTCGACTGCCGCACGTTCTTCAACTACTACCGGCTCACCCCCGACAACCGGATCATCATGGGTGGGGGCCGGGTGACACTGCCGCCGGGAAAGTCCGCCGACTCGTCGGCAACCGACATTGCTTGGCAAAGGACCGAAGTCGAGTTGAAGACGATCTTCCCGGAGCTCGCCGAGGTCAAGATCAGCGACCGCTGGTCGGGTCGGATCGGGTCCGTGCTCGATCGACTGCCGCGGCTGGGCCGGCTGCCCTCGGCGCCCGGGGTCTGGTTCACCGGAGGCTGGTGCGGGCATGGCATCCCGTTGTCCGTCCAGGCCGGATTCGAGGTTGCCCATCGGATCACCGGCGGACCGGCCGAGACCGACGTCGCCTGGTACCGGGACAAGGTGCTCGGGCTGCCCGGCGGCCCGCCCCGGGACTGGGGGTTGCTGGCCTATCTGGCAGGCCTTGATCACCGGGACCGCGTGCTGGACCGGTTCGGGCGGGTGGGACACGAATTCGCCGCCCCGCGGCCGATCGGAGCGGTCCGATGAGGGCACAGGGATTCGACTTCATCGTCGTCGGCGCCGGATCGGCCGGCTGTGCGATCGCCGCCCGGTTGGCCGCCGACGAATCCCGTCAGGTCCTGCTGCTCGAGGCCGGCGGCCGTGGGCGACGCCCGGAGACCGTGGTGCCGGCCCTGTACAGCCGCCTTTTCCGATCATCGGTGGACTGGGCGTATCGGACCGAACCGCAGGCCGAGCTGAACGGGCGACGTCTCTTCTGGCCGCGGGGCCGGATGCTGGGCGGAAGTTCGGCGATGAACGACATGGTCTATGTCCGAGGCAATGCCGCCGACTTCGACGGGTGGGCGGCGCAGGGCAATGACGGCTGGGACCACGCCTCACTGCTGCCGTACTTCCGGGCCGCGGAGGCCGACCTGTGGGGAAGAAGCGGCGGGTCGGCCGACCGGTGGACGGCACCGCGAACCGCGGACTTCCTCGCCGCGGCGGAACGGGCGGGCCTGACCGGCAATGACGGTTTCAACGGTGAGCACCAGGAAGGCGTGGGGCGGCACCAGGTGGCCCAGATCCGAGGACGCCGGGTCAGCGCGGCCGACGTCTACCTCCGACCCGTCGTCGATCGGGCGAACCTGACGGTCGTGACCGGGGCGCGGGTGACCGGGCTGGTCTACTGCGGCCAACGGGTGGTCGGTGTCCGATGGGTCCGTCACGGTCACGCCGAACATGCGCGGGCGACGAGCGAGGTGGTGCTCTCTGGCGGTGCGGTGAACACACCCGCTCTGTTGATGGCCTCCGGTATCGGGGATGCAGCGGAGCTGCGGCGGCTGGGGATCGACGTCCGGGCGGACCTGCCGGGGGTGGGTCGGAACCTGCAGGACCATCTGATGGTGCCGATGTGCTGGCGCTCCGTCGAGCCGACCAGCCTGATCGACGGCCGTCGGCCAGGTCGCATACTCGAGTACCTGCGGCACCGCAGCGGGCCACTGAGCTCCAACATCGGGCAGGCCGGTGCATTCGTCCGCAGCCGGTCGGGCCTCGACGCACCCGATCTGCAACTCGTTTTCGCGCCGGTGCTGCTGGACGGCATCAGGGATGAGCGGGTCGTCGAGCCGACCGAACACGGATACTCGATCGGGGCGGTCCTGCTGCAACCCGGCAGTCGTGGCCGGATCACCCTGCGGTCCGCCGACCCGCTCGCCGCTCCGCGCATCGATCCCGGTTACCTGACCGACCCGGCGGACCTGGCCACGCTGGTTCGCGGAGTCCGGCTCGCCCTGCGGATCGGTGGCACCGCCCCGCTCGCAGGGGCCGCCAAGGCGCCCCATCGGCTCGCCGATGCGGACGACGATCAGCTGATCAGCGCGATCAGAGCCGGCATCGACACCATGTTCCACCCGGTCGGCACCGCTCGGATGGGCTCCGACGAGTTCGCTGTGGTGGACTCGACTTTGGCCGTGCACGGCGTCGAGGGACTGCGGGTGGCAGACGCATCCGTCATGCCCACCATCACCAGGGGCAACACCCACGCGCCGGTCACCGCGATCGCTGAACGCGCCGCCGACCTGATCCTGCGGGGAACGCCGGTCCCGCAGACAGCAGGAGGTCGGTGATGGGCGGATTCGGGCCGAGCGAGTTCCGCAACGTCATGGGGCGGTTCGTCACGGGGGTGACCGTCGTGACGGTTCGGGACAGCACGGGCCCGCACGGCGTGACGGTCAACTCGTTCACCTCGCTCTCGCTCGAGCCGCCGATGATTCTGGTCTGCCTGCGCCGAACCGGCCGTGGCGCCGCCGCGATGCGGCGGTCTGCGCATTTCGGGGTCAGCATCCTGGGCGCCGACCAGGAGCAACTGGGCCGATTCTTCGCCCGCGCCGATCGACCCAGCGGCGCCGATGCGTTCGATCAGGTGCCGCACCGCGCCGGCCGCGGTGGCGTTCCGCTGATCGAGGGAGCTGCGGCCCAGTTGGAATGTCTTGTCCGGCAGCGCATCCGCGCCGGTGACCACCTGATGTACGTGGGCGAGGTGGTTGGTTTGCAGGTGGACGGAGCCGTCGACTCTTTGGCCTTCCATCGGGGCCGGTTCCTGTCGGTGGCCTGAGCTGCCGGCATCGATCGCCGACGCCCGACACGACAATCACTTGACTGGCAGAGATTCCTCGCGTTCCTGCTTTGCCGTCAACCAGGCGGCAGCGGCCGGTACCACCACCGTGGGGAACAGAATCGGCAGGATCAGCAATTGAACCCAGTCGAGGAAGGTGTTCCCGGTGAATCCGGTCCAATCCCAGGGTGCGACGTAGCCGAGGAAAACCAGCACCGCGAAACCAGCTACCAGCACCGCAGCACTCACGTAATGCGCCCAGGTCAGGGTGCGCTCCGCGCGAAGGAACCGCACGCTGATGATCGCGATGGGCAACAGCAGCAGGGAGAGCCAATCCCACAACGTGTTGCCGGTGAATCCTGTCCAGTCCCACGGCACGACGTAACTCACGATGACGAATCCGACGAACAGCACCACCACACTCACCATCATGATCTTTCTGCTGGAGCGCAACGCCTGGTGATCCCGCAGCACCCCGGGGAGCGCGGCAAACGCGATCGGCACCATCAGGATCTGCATCCAGTGCCACAGGGTGTCCTTGTCGGAAACCCCGGTCCACTCCCAACCCTGGGTGTATCCACCCCACAGGATCACCCCGAACGCAACGATGACAAGCACGATGGCAGTGCGCATCCACCAGCTCCGCCAGATGCGACCGGACGTCGATGTTGCTTTTCCTGCCGTTGATCCGTCAGGGTTCGATGCTGCGTTCTCGGTCAATGTCCCCGCCCCTTTTACGGGCAGATCCGTGGCCAGTTGGGTACGGCCGGGACTCGGGGGAACGACAGGAGTGGACATCTTTCTCCAGCCTTTCGGGCGATCAAAGTGGGTGACGTCAAGTGTGGTCTGTGCCCTAGACTCTCGTCCCCTCGGCGGCGCGGCGACATCCCCCACCGGGTGGAAGAATCGGCGGATGTCGGTGTCCTCCGATCGGCGGACCGTAGCGCGTTCCGGGCAACCAGGAGTTCCGATGGCAACGATGAAGCCCTACATTCTCGACGACGCGGCGACCGTCGAATATCAGCGGCTCGACCTGATGTCGAAGATTCTCGACCCGTGGACCCGCGATTACCTCAGATCCCTCGGCGTCGGGCCCGGCTGGAACTGTCTCGAACTGGGCCCTGGGAACGGCAGCATCACCGAATGGCTCTGCGACGCAGTGGGTTCGACCGGTTCGGTCACCGCCGTCGACATCAACCCTGTGCTGGTGAACCTGGTCCCCGCGCAGAACCTCACCGTCCGGCAGGCGGACGTCCGGACGGCTGAGTTGCCCGACAACACCTACGATCTCGTCTCCTGTCGCGCCCTGCTGCACCAGATCGCCGACCATGCACCGCAAGTGCTGGAGAAGATGGCCGCCGCCGTGCGACCCGGCGGCTGGTTGCTGGTCCAGGAGCCCGATTTCCATCTCGCCCCGACCACCGAACCGAAGGAATGGGCGGACACCTGGAGCGCGCTGATCCGATGGGGACACGACAACGGCGTGGATTGGCTCATCGGGCGACCGCTGCCGGGACTGATCGGCAAGCTCGGGCTGGGGCGCCCGCAGGCCAAGACCGACGTGCAGAACATCCGCGGAACGGACCGGGGCGCCGTGTATTTCGAGCTGTTCTTCGCGGAGGTCCGCGACCGGGTCCTGGCAAGCGGCCTGGTCGATCCGGCGAGATTCGATGCAGCGGCGGCACTGTTGAAGGATCCGGAGTACTGGACGCAATGTTGGATGATGACCGCGGTGTGGGCCCGGAAGCCGGTCGGCTGAATCAGCGTTTGTTGACTCAGCGAGCTTCACCTGCCCGCCTCTTCCCAGCCCGCCGGCCGGCCATGAGTAGCACCGCGCCGGTGAGCAGCAGGAGGATCACCCAGGGCAGCAGCTCCATCGCCCCCGCGCCGGTGTACGCCAGCGAACCTGCGCTGGTGCCGGAGCCGCTTGCCGGACCGACCGGACCTGTCGGAGTGCCGGGCCCGTTCGGGCCGACCGGCGGATTCACCGGCGGATTCACCGGCGGGTTGACCGGTGGGTTCACCGGCGGAATGACCGGCGGGACGTACGGCGGCGGCGACGCGATGGCGAAGCACCGGCAGCCGACCCGATCGGTGGTGAAGTCGTCCCGCTCGATGCCGGGGCGGTTGAACGACGGGCCGTTGGCATTGAACGGCGGCAGCTGCCCGCCGGAACCGCCGACGAACTGATCCTGGTAGGCCTGCCCGGCGGCCGGGGTGACGATGGCTGCCTCGTCGAACGGTTCCGGGCCGAGGGTGGAGTCCGCGCCGGCGCGATCGGCGACAATCCGGAGGAACGCGGCGATCTCCGGTGTGTAGTGCTGGTTGACCACCGGTGCGTCGTAGTACTCGAAAGGCACCCAGTACTGGTTGAACGGCCCGTCCCAGTCGTACATCCGGTCCTGCGCGGTGTTCGCGATCAGGATGTCGCCGTCCCCGCCGCCGTAGGCCAGATCGCCCCAGGCGAACCACCGGATGTCCTCAGGACGGTCGTTGAGGCCGTTGTCGGTGTCCAGGTAGTCGTCCAGCTGCAACAGGTCTCGGCCCCAACCACCGAACAGCACATCGCAGTTCGTTCCGCCGACCAGCCAGTCATTGCCGTTGTCGCCGAAGATCCGGTCCAGGCCGTCGTTCAGCGGGATCGGAGAACCGTTCGCATCGAGCACCCATTGTTGGGTGGTCGGGTCGATCACCCAGGCGTCGAAGTTCAGGAAGAAGCCAAGGATCTTGGAGCGGGGGTCCGCCGGGTTGAAGGCGGCGAAGAAGCCGGTGGCCGGGTTGAAGTGCAGCGGATTGTCGTCGATGACCGGGTCGTCGGTGTAGAAGGGCAGCAGCGCTTCGGCCCCGGAGATCGCGTCGTCACCGGCGCCGCCGTGGATGAAATCGTCACCAAGGCCGCCGTAGATCAGGTCGTTGCCACCGGCGAGCCAGTTGAACAGTCGGGCTTCCTTCTGCAGCTCCCCGGCGACCGTCAGGCTCACCTGGGTGTACTGGTCCAGGATCACCACGACATCCGCGACGGCGGTGAACAGGTCGTTGAGCGGCTCGAGCAGCCCGTTGCGGCTGGTCAGCATGATGCCGTCGTCACCGAGCAACCCGTCGACGCCGTTGCCGCCGTAGATCCGGTCGGAACCCGCGCCGCCGTAGACGTCGTCGTCACCGGCGTCACCGAACAGGACGTCGTTGCCCGTCATGCCGAAGACGGTGTCGTCGCCGTCCTCGCCGTGCACCAGGTCTGCGGCGCCGAGGTCGCCGGCGCCTCCCCCGTAGGCGTAGTCCAGCAACTGGACCGCGCGGATCTTGATCTGCAGCGCCTGGGAGTAGCTGTCGTAGATGAAGCGGGCGAAAACGCCTGGGCCGGAGAGGATCCGGTAGATGTTGCCGTTGTCGCCGACGATCACATCGGCATCCCTGGCGTGACCCTCTGCGGAGGCGTCACCCGGGGTGTAGCGGGTGGTGATGGTCCCCGCGCCGCCGTAGATGGTGTCGGAGCCGTCGGCGCGTTCGGCGGCGGTGAGGCCGTACATGCTCGAGGAACCGCCGACCAGGTCGTCCTGGCCGAGTCCGCCGAAGATCGTGTCGTTGCCGGCGTTGCCCTCGATGTAGTCGTCCCCGTCGGTACCGGGGCCGGCCGCGTCGGCGCAGGGTGCTGGTCGGGAAGCCGTCGGTGAGGTCGACAGTGGGGTTGCCGAAGGGGTCGAGCAGTGACGCGTCGCCGGCGATCCAGTCGTCGCCGAACTGCCCGAAGATGACGTCGTCGCCGGCTCCCCCGGCGATGGCGTCGCGGCCGTAGGTGCCCGGCGCCGGGGTCGCCAGGTCGAACAAGACCACGGATCGTTCCGCGGTGCCGCGCGGATCCGTCCCACCGGCCGGGCCGATCTGCGGGTTGCCGGCGGTGTCGTAGATCGTGTCACCGGTCAGGGTGCGGAACCGGGGTGATGCCAACCCGGGGATCCGGCGGATGTCGGCGTTGTCACCGGCGATCCAGTCGTTGCCGGCACCGCCGTCGAGGACGTCGCTGTTGTCTGTGCCGCCGGCCACCGTCGAGCCACCGATCAGGTCGTCGTCACCGTCGCCGCCGGAAATCGAGTCGGCGCCCTGACCGCCGATGAGCACGTCGTCACCCGACCCGCCGATGATCAGGTCGTATCCGCCGAGCAGGACCGGGATCGGCACCGGCCCGCTGGTATTGAAACCGATCGGACCGGTGTCGATCGAGGTCCAAGAGAAGAACAGGGGCGTGCCGAACGGCAGCAGACCGAGGTCGATGAAGCCGAACACCGAGCCGTAGTCGCCGAAGATCAGGTCGTTGCCGTCCCCGCCACCGAGCTGATCGGCGTCCTGACCGCCCATCAGCACGTCGTTTCCGGCACCGCCGTCGATGATGTCCACGGCGCCGACCGTCGGGTTCTCGGTGGTGATCAGGAACGCGCTGATCGATCCCTCGTCGCCGAGGGCGATGTCGTTACCCAGACCGCCGAAGATCGCATCGGAACCGCCCCCGCCGATGATCCAGTCGTCGCCGTCGTCACCGAAGATCAGGTCGTTGCCGGGGCCACCCGGGTCACGCAGGACGCCGTCGACGAAGCTGCCCAGATCGCCGGCGATCCGGTCGTTGCCGGCGCCGCCGGAGATGATGTCGTTCGCTTCGCCACCGATCAACAGGTCGTCGCCGTCGCCACCGGTCATCACGTCGTTGCCGCCGAGGTCGGTCGGCACGACATTGACCAGGCCGGCGGTGGCAATCCCGTCGTCACCGAGCACGATGTCGTCACCGGAGCCGGCGTCGATCAGGTCGCCGAAGCTCCCGCCGAACACCACATCGTCGCCGTCACCGGCGTCGATGGTGTCGGTCCCGCCGGGAGCGTCGGCCAGGTTCGTCGACACCACCGTGGAGACGTCGGCGGCACCGCTGTCACCGACCAGCACATCGTCCCCGGCATCGCCGGTGAGGTAGTCGGCACCGTCGCCGCCGAAGACGATGTCGTCGCCGTCGCCGCCGAAGAGATCATCGGACCCTCCCGGGCCGGCGGCAGCGACCAGGCCAGCGGCCAGGACGAAGCCGTCGTCGCCGAGCAGCACGTCGTCCCCGGCCTCGCCGGACAGCACGTCGTCGCCCGTCCCGCCCAACATGATGTCGTCGCCGTCACCGCCGAACAGCGTGTCGTCGCCGCCCGGGAGCCCGACCGGCTCGCTGAGCACCTCGGTGGGTCCGATGAGGCCGACGTCGCCCAGGATCAGGTCGTCACCCTCCCCGCCGGCGATCGCGTCGTCGCCCAGGCCGCCGATGGCGATGTCGTCGCCGCGCCCGGCGAAGATCACGTCATCGCCGTCGGCCGCATTGGGGACGCTGAACCAGGTGTCGCGGAAAACATCGAAGAGCGCTTGGTCGCCGATCAGCACGTCGTCGCCGTCGTCGCCGATCAGCAGGTCGGATCCGGGCACCAGCGGGTCGGCATTCTGCGGTCGCGGCGGCGCGTTCGGGATCGGGGCGACGGTCAGCTGCACCGCGGTGGTGAGAACGTCGACCAGCACACCGTTGTCGCCGCTGACCAGGTCGTCACCCGGACCGCCGCGCACGCTGTCGTCGCCGGAGCCGCCGAGCACCAGGTCGTCCCCGGCGCCGCCCGTCACGGCGTCGTCACCTGCACCGCCGTAGAGGATCAGCTCGACCGTGACGTCGGAGAGCGCACTGCGCGTCGATGACGTCGTCCCCGGCGGCGGCATAGGTCACGCTGCCCGAGATCAAGAACGCCAGCCCCGACGGGCGGTTCCCGAGGTCGACTGCCGGGCCGTTGTAGAAGGTGCCGTCGGAGTCCGTGTCGCCGTAGACGACGAGCGCCGAACCCGGAGCCGCGCCGGTCACCGTGATGGTGTCGGACCCACCGCCGCCGTGGATCACCGTGCTCGGTCGCACGACCGACGTTCCCCCGCCGTCCGGCGTGCCGGAGATCGCCATCGTGTCGCCCCCGGAGCCCAGGAACACCAGCAGGATCTCGACGGCGATGAACCCGATACCGAACGTGTCATTCCCGATCAGCGCGGTCGAGCCGAGCGCGAGGTCCCGCCCGTCGGCGTACTGGTCGTCGTGGACGTCGAGCAGGTCGATCTGGGTGTCTTCCGGCGGGTCCGGCGGCAACGGCGTCAGCGGCACGTCCGTCTCGCCGGGCAGGAGCACCGCCGGGTCGATCGTCCCGTCCGATCCCGTGTCGCCGCCCTCGATCTGCAGCGGACCCTGCAACCCCGAGAGCGAATGCGTCGGATCTGTCAGCACGAACGGGTCGTCGATCGCCGCGCCGAACACCGGCAGCACCACGGAGCCCATCACGGTGAACTGGTCACTCCCGGAGCCGCCGATCATCGTGGCCACCACGCCGGCTGCGACGCCGGCGGCGAAGAAGGTGTCATCACCGGGTAGGCCGTCAACCTCGACCACCTCGACCGCCACCGCTGCGGTGGTGGCGCCGGCGCCGGAGATGACCGTCTGGGTCACAGTTTGGTCGAAGGGAGCGGGTCTGGTGCCGGCGTAGAGCACGTCGGCCTGCTCGGTGCCGAGGTGCACGACGGTGTCGATGTCGGCGCCACCGTCGACGAGAACGGGTGCCCGCGACAGGTAGCCGCCGCCCGGCAGCGCCAGGGAGCGGGTGATGAAGAGGTCATTGCCGTCCTGGCCGAGCAGGCTCACGGTGACCAGGTTCGAGTTGACGGTGAAGACGTCGTTGCCGGACCCACCGAACACACGGAGCGGTCCAGTCGGGCCGTTGCTGACCCAGCCGCGGGTCGTCTCGGTAGTCGGGAACACGTCGTCGGGCGCGATGCCGGCCGCGGTCGTCCGCGGCGTCCCGTAGACCTGTCCGAAGGTGAAGGTGTCGTCGCCGGCGGCGCCGATGAGGTCGACCGCGACGGTGGCGCCGTCCAGCGACGAACGCATCGTCCCCGCCGAGGCCGTCGACGAACAGAGCATCGGCGCTGTCGGAGTAGTTGACCCGTTGCTGTCCGACGCCGGTCGCGGGCAGCAGCGTCACCATTGACGGGTTCCCGGCGGTCGGGATGCGCGGGATCGACGTGATGGTGCGGAGCAGGAACTCATCCGCGGAGTCGTCGGCTCCTAGCACTACCAGCTCGTCGTCGGTGCTGGCGCCGGTGTCGACCACATCGATGACGTAGTTCCGTGTGGCGCCCTCACTGCCCGTCGTGGTGATCCGGTAGTAGTCGTCGTCGGCCTGGCCGTCGAGGTTCAGCGCATGCCCGGCGGCGACGTTCATCGTCTGCAGCTCGAACACCAAGAACACGTCGGCGGCGCCGGCGCCCTCGGCGCGGGTGGGCGCTCCCAGGAACGTCGACTGGAAGACGAAGTTGTCCTGATCGGCGTTGCCGCTCACAGAGATGCTCGATGGCGGCGAGCCGAAGCCGCCGGCGGGGACGCCGATCGATCCGGCCAGGTAGGCCAGCCCGCCCTCGACGTCGGCATTCCCCGCGTCGATCTGAAGGCTGATGCCCCCGGATCTTGCCGAGATGTTCGTGCCGGCCGGAGCCCTGATGTCGTCGCCGGCGCGGAGGATGACGCCCCCATTCGCCCAAACACCGGCGAGCTGGTCGGCCTGCCCCGGCGGCCCCACGGTGGTGACGACTCCCTGGGTCACGATGACGGAGCCGGCCGCCAGCAACTCGATTGTCTCGGCGCGGTACGGATAGCCGTCGACGTCGGCGATGAGATCTGGTCCGGTGGTGTCGGGGGTGCTCAGGATGACCACCCCAATGTCGGACTGGGCGCCGAGCACCAGCATCGGGCCGCTGACCTCAGTGAGCAGGATGACGTAATCGGCGTGCGCGTAGACCCAGCCGGACCGCACGCCCGCGGTGGACGAGTCGATCTCGAGCTGATCGGAAACATCGCCGATTTCTTTGTTCGCGCCGCGGGCGGCGAGCACGATCTTGTTCCCCTTCACGTCCACGTCGGCATCGGCGTCGAAGTCGAGGATCGAGCCGTTCGTGGTGGTCAGGGTGAGGTCGTTGACCAGCGTCAGGTCTGGCGTGGTCACCGTCGCGGACCTCAACCGCAGGTCGCCCTCTGGTTCGTTGATGAAGATCGCGGAGGTGGCGGTGGCCGTGAGTCCGCCCGTGGTCGGACGGTCGTTCCGCAGGCACACCTCGATGAAGTTGTCCGGCGTGCCGATCTGCTGCGATTCGAGGGTGACGTTGATCCCGCGCACGCCGCAACTCTCGGCGGCCGCCGGCGGCAGCAGGGCCAACGCGGCCAACCCACGCAGCAACGGTGCCGGACCGACGGGGGCACCGATCTTTCCGCCCGCCTTGATCGTCACGTCGCCCCAACGGGATTCGACGCTGCCGACGGTGACGTTTCCGGTTGCGGTCAGGAAGATGTCACCGCCGACGTTGGCGTCCAGCCGGCCGTACGGGGTGAGCCGGTAACGGTCGGGGTTGATGAACCCGGTCAGCGAGACGTACGGCGGGATGTCGTTCGCGTTGGGGTCGGTCGCCCCGACGGTGTCGTACAGCACCATGCCGTCGGCGACGATGCCCGGCGAACGCCGGCGGCGCGCGCGGCGAGAACAGCGTGTAACGCGCCGTTCGGTGCCGATCGCCGCGGCGTAGTGGTCGCCGCCGACACCGGGCACCTGCACCCGCTCCAGCACGACGTTGCGCTGCCCGATCGACACCGTGGTGGCGATCGGCGTGCCGGCGTCGGTCGGTCGGCTGGGGTCGGGCGTGGTGGGCGGCGGCCGGTGCAGGGGTCGTAGACGGCCGGGTCCGGGTTGTCGTCGCCCCGGAAGTGGCAGGAGTGCGGGATCGGGTTGCTCCACTGCGAACTCTCGTTCACCACCTGCACGTCGATCGCGCCGGCGCCGGTGGCGATCGTCTGGGCGATCCGCGGTGCGCACGATCAGCATCGCCTGGCCACCGGCGGTGATGGCGTCGACGTACAGCGTCATCTCGGTGGCGTTCGGGTCGGCCCGGTCGACGCCGCGAAGGCTCAGGTACACGTCGCCGAAGCCGCGTCGCACCACCAGCCGCGGGTCGACCACGGTGCCCAGCGGCGGCCCCGCGTGGTCGGCCCGAGCGAGGCGTAGCGGACCAGGTCGACCTGCAGCGGCTGCGACTGACGGCTGCCGACCGATCCGTTGGGCGCGTACACGTCCAGCTGGTTGGTGGTGATCAGGCCGGTACCGACGACGGTAAAGGTGATGGAGCCGTTGAGGTTGACCAGCCGGGTCAGGCCGAGCGGGTTGTTGATCGGCCCGACGATCACCAGGTCCTGCGCGGTCGGTGACCGCTGCTCGATGTCGACGTAGGACGTTCCGACGGTGGCTCGCCACGTCGAACTGCAGCGTGGCCGCCGTCTTGAAGCCGCTCGGGCCGCCGCTGTTCGGGCTCGAGCTGGACCAGCGGCTGCGTCGCGCCCGGGGTGCCGACCACGTCGACGCCGTTGACGACCAGCGGCGTTCGGCGACAGGTTCACGATCGTGACGCTGGCCGACGGTGGTGCGGCCACTGGAACAGCGGCCAGTCGCCGGCCGTGCTGGTCACGTTGGCGATGTTGTTGTTGGCCTGCATCAGCACGTTCGCCGCGCCGGACGGGGCGATCGGCGACACCGAGATCGGACCGGTCAGCTTGTCGCCGACCTTCGGCGCCACGCCGTTGACCAGCACGTTGTTGGCGGCCAGCACCGTGCCGTCGGCGCCGATCACCAGCTGCGGGCGCACCGCCGCTGCCGCCGAGGATCACGACGTCGGCGTCCCAGCCGATGTCGCCGTCTGCTAGTTCAGAGGTTGGCTGGTGTAGTCGCCCTGGAAGACGCCCGGCGTGCCCTCCGCGTCGATGATGCGAGGTCAAGAAGCTTGTTGAACGACTGGACGTACAGCGCAGTGCCGGCGCCCGACGCGGCTTCAACGGTGTCGACGAGCCGCGGGCGCCGGCAGTCACCGTGACGCCCTGGTCGACGATGACGCTGGTGATCGTCGAGTTCGGTGCCCTCGAAGCTGAGTTTCTGCGGGGAGATCAGCGCGACCGCCTGGACGTAGCCGCCGCGAGAGGTGATCAGCGCGGTGGGTCCTGCGGGGTGACCTGCGCGGCCCTCAGGGCGCGGATGTCGACGCCACTGATGCCGCTGATGGTGGTTCCGGCACCGTGCACGCGGACGTAGGTGTCGGTGTAGACGTCGACGTTGGTGTTGGCGTAGGCCTGGGCGTAGAAGGCGGCGTAGGCCTGCGCCCGTGGCGTTGGAGTCGATCTCCATCTTGACGACCGAGGCGAACAGGTTGACCGTGCCGCCGGTCAGCGTGCTGCCGGCGCCGACGTCGATGCCCCGCTCGGCAACGTCGTCGCCGCTGCCCAGCCGGGCCCCGCGGTCGCCGTTGTTCTGGTCGTCGGCGGCGGCGGCACCTCCGGCGCGATCCCGATGTAGCGCCGCGGACGAGTTCTGGCCGAAGGTCGTCGTGCCGACGGTGAGGCTGAGCGCACGCGCCTGCGGTGAGCGTCGTGCCGTCCGCGACGTTGATCGTGGTGTCGTCGTTGAGCCAGGCGTGGCTGTAGGCGACCTTCGCCGCGACGACAGCCGCCGCCGACCGACCGGGCGGTCGACAGGATCGTGTGGTCGATCGTGGCGGCTGCGGTCAGGTCGCGGCCGGCGGTGATCGATCCGGCCAGGGTGAGCGTGGTGGGCGACCCGCCGGTGGCGAGGTCGAGGGAGGAGGTGGCGACGCCGACGTAGATCACGCCGCCGCTCGCGGTGTCGGCGTACGCAGTGGCGGCGAAGGTCGAATCGGCCACGACCGTGACGTCGAGTCCGGCGGTGAGCGTGCCGGCCACCGTGGCGGAGACCGACGGGGTGCCGGCTCAGCGATGGCCTTCGGGAACGGGAAGTCGGCGAACGCGCCGTGCCACCGGTCGCGATCGCGTTCGAGGTGCCGTCGCCCGCCGGCGGCGCGATGGTCGACAGCGGCTGGCCGGACGGGGCGAGCAACCGGCCGCAGTCCGACGCGCAGGCGGTGCTGAGGTCGACGAAGAGGGCCTGTTGGCTGGCGACGGCCGGCGCGACCAGGTCGACCTCGTTGCAGCCCGATGTGGTGCTCACCGGGTCGGTGGGTCGGCGTCGAGGATCAGCGCCGGACCGCCGAGTGTGGTGGCGAGCGTGATCGCCCGGTTGTCCGGGTTGTAGCTGGTGACGTAGTAGTCGCGCCCGTCGACCAGTTGGCCGAGGCTGCGGTCGAGTTGGTGTCCGACGCTGTCCGGTCCGGTCAGGGTCAGCGGCCAGCGCGATGACGACCGGGGCGCAGCTCGGGTCGCCGGAGCCGACGGCCTCGCAGTAGCGAAGCGGCCAGCCGGATGGTGTAGCCGTCGCCGGTCTTGATGACGTAGTAGGTGGTGCCGGACGTCAGTCCCATCCCGCCGGTGCCGTCCTGCAGGGTGTAGGTGAGCGCATCGCCGGTGTTCAGCTCGGTCGTAGAACGTGCTGCCGACGAAGATGTTGCTGGCGCGTCGGGTTGTGGGCGGTGCTGCCGTCGGGGTTGGTGGCCGGGACCGTGAAGACGGTGCCGTTGACATCGCGCTGGTCGACAGGGTGACGTTCACGAGCGCCGACGTGAACGGCACGCTGACCGGCGCTCGGTACACCACCCGGTCGCCGACGGCGATGTTGCTGTCGTCGGCACTTTCACGTGGGTGGCGTCGATCGGCGTGACCAGCGATCGGCGCGTCGGTGCCGGCGACGTGCGGCCGCCGTGGGTGGTGGTGAGGGCGATGGTCGTCGGGTCGATCACCCGCACGAAGAACGCCTGCGCGCCCGGCGATCGGCGGGCTGTTGCTGGAGCAGCCGCTGCGAGTTCGCCGGCGCGCCCGCCACCGATGATCGACGCACCGCCGCGCGGGTCGTACCAGATGCAATCGCCGCTCGCGTACCCGTGCGCCGACGTGAAGCTGATGGTGTCGGTCGTCGCGTCGACAGCGCTGGTGTTGAACAGCGAGCCGAACCTGATCTGCCCGTCCGCCGCCGTTGAGCAGGTGTAGACGTTGCCGTCGTGCAGGCCGCCGAGCACCGGGTCTGCCGTTGGCGGAGTACATCACCTGGGTGCCTTCGCCGACCGCCGGGTAGCTGAAGTCGACGGTGTCGGTGGCGAGGTCCACGGCGCCGAGCAGGTCGGTGGGGGTCGTGCCGTCCTTGATCAGCTGGGCGGTGAGCGAGATGCTGCCGGCGGCGGCGATGGTGGTGGTCTTGACGGCTGGCTGTGCCGATGTGGGCGTCGACGGCCGGATCGATCGTGACGGTGGCGCGCGGCGCGGCGATGACGATCACGCCGCCGGCGTAGGCGTTGCCGGTCGCGTCGGCGGCGCCGCGACCCCGAGCGGTGATGCTGACGTCACCGGCGACCGGGCTGGCAGATCCGATCTTCACGCCGTCGCCGACCGCGGCGGTGATGGTCGGGTTGCTGGTGGCCGATGACGGTGACCCCGTCGACCGGACACCCGCCGCCGCCGGCCCCGACGGTGACATTCGACGTGGCGTCGGCGTTGAACGTCTCGGCCTGCAGTTGCACGGTGCCGGCGCTGCGGATGGTCACGCCGTCGCCGATGAGTGCGGTGATGGCGCTGCTCACCGAGGTGGTCGCGTTCAGCCAGGCCACGGCGATCACGACTCCGCCCGAACCACCGTGGTTGGTCGCCGGTGGCGGACTGCGACGCAGTTGCCACCACCTCGACGGCGCCGGTCGCGGTGATCGTCGTGGTCGAGGCGCCGGTCAGGGTGCCGATCCAGCTCTGCACGTCGGAGTCGACGCTGGCGTTGGCATCGCCACCGGTGCCGGCGACCAGGCGACGGCGACGGCGAGGACGGTGGCAGTCGCGGTGTCGGTGCCGGTGGCCTCGCACCTGGAGCGAGCCGGTGGAGAGGTGGTCCCTGCGCCGACATAGGCGCGGGTGCCGACCGTCCCGGCGGCCGGCGTCGTGCAAGTGGCCCGCTGGGCGCCGTCGACGGAGTAGCCGGACACGCAGGCGGTGGCGAAGAAGACACTGATCGCGACGTGCGCCGGAGCCGCCCTGGGCATCCGCGGTCGCGGTTGCGGTGCCCTGCGCACGGATCGGTGGTGGCACCGCCACGATGACGGTGGCATTCGCTCCCGATGAATGCCTCGAGGCTGCCGTTGATGACCGCGGTGGAGCTGCTGCCGGCACCCGGCCAGAAGGCCGACCGCTGCCGACCACGGTGGTCGCGGTGAGCGGTGCGTACTGCGCCGCCGACCGCTGGTGTTGCGGACGTCGACGGCGAGGGAGCCCGCGGTCAGGCGCGGTGCCGTCGCCGATGTAGGCGCGGCTGGTGCCGGAGACCAGCGCGGGCGCGAGCAATCGCACCGACGGCCACGGCGCCGCCGGCGCCGCCGTGCGTTGGCCGTGGTGGCGGTCTGTTCGACGCCGGCGGTGATGGTCACGCGCGCCGGTGACCGTGACCGACCCTGGGTTGGCCGGTGCGGTCTGGCCGCCCACGAGCGCCACCACCGCGCCGCTGGAGGTGGCGAGACATTCGCGCCGGCGCCCGCAGCGAGCCCGATGCCGAGGGTGAACACGTTGGCGGTGACCGGCGTGACGGCGTTTGCCGTGACACTGAGGCTGCCGGCTCGCACGCGTGCTGGTGCCGTCCAGTGAGGCGGTGGTGTCGGCCGAGTGCGTCGCGGTGTTGAGCTGCACGGTGATCGCGACCAGGCCGCCACTGCCCCCGTTGTTGATCGAGGTGGTCGAGGTGGTGCTGCTGGCGGTGACCGTCAGCGCACCGGTCACCGTGACGACCGAGTTCTCGCCGATGGTGGCGGCCACCGGCCCGCTGTCGGTGGCGGTGGACTTCGATCCGGTGCCGGCGGCCACGGCGACGGTGCCGATCACCACGTCGGCGTAGGTGGTGTCGGTTTGGCCGACCATCTTGTTCCGGGTGGCGGTCACCGAGAGGCTGCCGGCGGTGACGCGTGGAGTTCTGCACCGACTGCGGACGTCTGCGCAGTCAGTGCCGCCGTCGAGAACAGCACCGTGATGGCCAGGACGCCGCCAGAGCCGCCCTGGTGTCGAAGCGGCCGACCGCGCGGTGGTGGTCGCCTGCACGATCGACCGCGCCCGCGGCGCTGACGGTGGACGCCTGATAGCACCGTGAGCAACGGTCGCTGCCGGAGACCGTCGACGTGGTCGGTGGCGCCCGCGCCTGCGCCGCCGATGACCGACGGCGACCGAGACGACGAGGTTGTGGATGTCCGCGTAGGCCGTCCTGGTGGCGGTGATGGAGACGTCGCCGGCCGGCGCTGACAGCGACGATCCTGCTGCCGCTGCGGCGACCGTCGTGGACAGCGTGGTGGTGACGATCGACACGCCGATCGCGACGGCCGCCTTCGCCGACTGCGACGCCCACCGAGTAGGCCTGCGTCGAGGTGTCGACGACCGACGACGCGGCGATGCTGAGAGCCGCAGTTGTCACCGGTGCCGGTCCCCCGCGCGGTGACCGTGCTGCCGTTGTCGACCCAGGCGTGCACGCTGTCGGAGGCGGTGTTGTTGACGCTGGTGCCGGCGCCGGACACGCCGACGCCGAACCCGTCCTTCGGATTGACGATCGCGACGGTGACCGCGACCGCGACGGCCAGAGCGATCATCCGCTCCTTCCGGCGACGAGGCGGTCGCTGGTGGCAGCACCTGGACTCGACCGTGCGCGTCGAGCGTCGATCCGGTCACCTCGGTGAACACCTGGGTCGAGAGCGTGTTGGACGCCAGGCCGACGTCGACGATACCGACGCGCGATGCCGTCGGAGTCACGGCGACGCCCAGCGACCCGGCAGCTGCCTGGGCCTTGAAGCTGGATAGTGCGGTCGTCGACACGGTGATGTCGGTGGCTGCCGGCCCGCACGACAGATGCCCCGCTGACCGTCGCCGAGACCGTGCCGCCGACGGTGTTGGTGGCCTTCGCGCCGTTGCCCTCGAGCGTGACGGCGAGGCCCGACTCGGACGCCTGGACGGCGAGCGACATCGCCACCGCCAAGGCGTCGACCTGCCGTCGCCCTCAGCGGTGACGGCCACCGAACCGCCGACCACGATGGACGTGTCGACGGTGGCGGTGGTGGAGCCGGAGATCGTGTTGGAGGCCAGGGCGACGCCGACGCTGAGGTTGCCGCCATCTCCGACACCGATGGTCAGGGTGCCCGCGCCGAGCTGAGCGGACAGCACCGCCGTGCTGTTGGCGCTGACCGTCACCGCACCGGCCGGCGTGCCACAGGAACCACCGGTGCGAACACCTGCGCAGAGGTTGGACCCGGAGTCCACCGATGCGCTGGTGGTCGTCGAAGAGGTGTTGCTGCCGAGGGCGACAGCAACCGAGACGCCGATGTCCACGCCTTCGCTCACCGTGAGACTGCCGCTGACCGCGGCGACCGTGGCCAACTGGTCGTGCCCACCATTGGCAGTGGTCCCGCCAGATGTGGCCGTCACAGCGAGCGCCCCGCTGGTGGCGGTGATGAAACTGCCGGAAACCTGTGCGGCGGTGGTGCCGCTGACCTCGTTGCGGACCTCGGCACCGGCTCCGGTCAAGGAGATGGCCGCATCATCGGAGATCGTCAGACTCAGCGCCAAGGCCACCGCCAGGCCGTCGACCGGGGTCGACGAGGTGGCGCCGATGGTCACCGATGAGCCGGTGACGGTCGAGACCGAGGACCGACGCCGTGACGTCGTCGTCAACCGTGTCGACGGCGACCGCGGCAGCGATGGCCAGCGAGATGGACGGCGAGCCGTCGATGGTGCCGCTGAGGGCCCCCGCACCGACCTTGACGGTGATGGAGCCGAGCGACGAGGCGAGCACCTGGACCGACCCCGCTGAGGTGATCGTCGCGCCGTTGGTGACATCGGCGGAGACCGTGCTGTCCAGTTCGGCGGTGGTCACCGCGGCCGCGAGGGCAACGGTCACGGTCAGCGAGAGAGAGTTCGCGATGTTCAGCGCCAAAGTGGCCGCCACCGACGTCGCGGTGATGCTCCGGTTGGTGTTGCCGGTGCTCGCCGATACCAGCACGCCACCGGCACCGGCGGTGATCCCGGCGGCATCGACGCCGGCGGTGATGGTGTCGGCGATCGTGTTGAGCGCCACGGCGGCGGCGGCGGTCACCGTGACAGTGGCGCCGCCGGACGAGCCCTCGATCGTGACGCCGAGCGCGACGGCAACGGTGGTCGCCGTGACCGTGTTGTTGGCGGCGGCCTTGACGTCGACCTTCCAACCGGCCACCCGGGTGGCGCCGCCGGTGACCGTGGCGGTGACGGTGTTGGTCAGTGCATTGCTGGCGACCGCCGCGCCGAGGCCGATGGTCGCGCCCTTGCCCACGCCGACTGCCAGGGTCACAGCGACGATGACGGCGTCGGCCGCACCGGTCTCGGTTGCCCCGATCGTGACCGTCCCGACGCCCGGGGTGCACGCGCCGGCGACGCCGCGGGTGCCGGCGCACAGGTCCGATCCGGCCTCGACCACGGCGTTGGTGATCCCGCTCGCGGTGTTCAGCGCGACCGCGCCGGCCAAGGAGATCGCCACAGCGGTGCCGCCGCTACCGACGCTGATCGATCCGGAGACGGCGACCGCGGTGGCGGACAGGGTCGTCGTGGTGCTCCCCGGCACCGCGCCCGACTGCGCGGTGATTGCCAGGTCGCCGGTGGTCGCGGTCAAGCGCGACCCGCTGATCGTGACAACACTGCTGTTGTCGGTGGTGTCGTTCAACACCAGCGCGCCGGCGACGGAGAGCGACCCGGACACATTGGAGCCATCGGTCACGCTCACGCTGACCGCAATCGCCACCGCCGTACCGGCCACCGTCACCGAAGAGGTGGCGGTGACGTCGATCTCGGTGGCTGTCGCCGTTGAACCGAGCACGGACGCTTCGACGTCCTCGTGCACCCAGCTGTCCGCGACCGCTGCGGCCACGGTCAGTGTGACACTGGCGGCGCCGTCGGTGACCGAGACGCCGACACTGGCGGAGCCGGCCGTGGAGACGACGGACCCGGGCGAGGAGGCCTGCACCTGCAGCGTGCCGGCCGAGGTGATCGTGGCGCCGCCGATGATCTGCGCGTGGACGGTTCCCGCCAGGTTGACGATGGCCACCGCCGCGTCGAGCGACACCTCGACCGCCGGGCTTCCCGAGGACACGGTGACCGTCAGGCTGGCCGCGACCGCGGTGGTGGTGATCGTGCGGTTCTCCGGTCCGGCGTAGGCCGCCACCTGCACGCCACCGGTCCCGGCGATGACCGTGGCGCCGTCGATCTCGGCGGTGAGCGTCCCGCTGGTGGTGTTGGTGGCGACGGCCGCGGCGCCGGTCAGGTCCACGGAGGCGCCGGCAGCACCGGCCGCGGCGGTGATTCCGACCGTGGCTGCCACCGAGATCGCGCTCAGTGACTCGTCGGTGTTGGCCTCCACCACCAGGCCGCTGCCCGCGACCTTGGTGGCTGCGCCGGCGACGCTGCCGGTGACGGTCGTGTTGGAGGTGTTGATCGCCACCGAGGCGTCCAGGTTCAGCGAAGTCGCCTTGCCCACCCCGACGCCGACCTTGGCGGTGACCACGGTGGCGGTCATGCCGCCGGTGTGCCATCCGTAGACCTGGATCGGCGCGACGAGGGACGCACAACTCCCGTCCGCTGCCCGGACTCCCCCGCACAGGTCGGACCCGTCGTCCACGACCGCGCTGGTGTCGCCGCCGGCCTTGTTGCTCGCCGCGGCCTCATCGAACGCGAGCGTCACGGCGCCGCCCTGTCCGCCGACGAAGGTCACCCCGACATCGACCGTGGTGACCGTCGCCGACAGCACCCAGCCGGTGTCACCGATGGCCAGCCCGGACAGAGCGGTGACCTGGATGCCGTCGCCGTTGGGAGCGGTCGCGGTGAGCGAGGATCCGCTGACCCGGGCACTGGTGACCGCACCGGTGGTGTCGTTGAAGACATTCGCGCCCGCGCCGCTGACCGAGACGGCTGTCTCGTCGCTGGTGGTCAGCGTCAACTTGACCGCCACCGCGGTGCCGGTCACCGGCGTGGACGAGGTGGCGTTGACGACGACGCCGTTCCCGCTCGCCGTCGACTGCAGCACCCAGGCGTGCACATCCTCGTGAACGTTGGCGGTGGCCACCGCGCCGGTCAAGGTCAGGTTGAACGAGGTCTCGCCACCCAGCGTTGCGGAGAGGGTCACCCCGATCACCGAGACCTTGAGCGGACCGGTGGAGCCGGCAGCCACCTTCACCAGCCCGACCGTCGCTAGGGCAGCGCCGTTTCGCACCTCGGCGTGCACAGCGCTGCCCAGGTCGTTGGTGCTGACCGCGCCGTCCAACGTTCCGCTGATGGCCGAGTTGTTGGTGCCCAAGGTGAACGAGAGGCTCGCCGCGACCGCCGTCGCCGTGACCGACCGACCGGTCGACCCGCTCGCCGCCGAGACCGTCACCCCACCGGTGCCGGCGGTGATCGAGGCGGCGTCGACGGTGGCGGACACGGCGTCGGTCAGGGTGTTGACCGACACCGCGCCGGCGCCCGCCACCGAGACGTTGGTGCCGTCGTCGCTCACCTGGAAGCTGGCGGTGACAGCGACGGTGGTCGCGAGGATGGTGTTGTCGGCTGTTGCCTGCACGGTCACGCCGCTGCCGCGGATCGATGTGGTCGATCCGCTGACGGTGGCGCTGATCGTGCTGGCCAGGGTGTTGGTCGCCACCGCTGCGGCCAGGCTGACCGTGGCGCCTTTCGCGAGGGTGCCGGTGACGTTCGCGGCGACCACGGTGGCGGTGATTCCACCGGTTTGCGCGGCAGTGATGGAGACCGCGGCAGTGCAGGTGCCGGCGTTACTGCCGGCACAGATGGTCGAGTCGGTGACGTGCGCGTCGACTGTGGAGCCGATCGAGTTGAGGGTGACGGCGCCGCCCAGGCCGATCGTCACCCCGGTTTCGCTGTCCGCGGGCACCGAGACCCCCACCGTGGCGCCCACGCCGATGGCGGAGATCGACGGGTCGGACTCGGCGCTCACCGTGACCGTGCCGCCGGCGGCGACGGTCGAGCGCTCGACCGCGGCGCGGACCAGGTCGCCGCCGTTGCGGCCGATGGCGTTCACCGACACCGCCGCGCCGATAGAGGCTGTCAGCGTGTCCTGCGTACCGAGGGCGAGCGCGAAGGTGACGCCGTAGGCCTCGGCCTTGATCGTCGGAGAACCGTCTGCCGCAGCCGGCCGCTGTGCCTTCACCAGCACGTTGCCGCCGGCGGCGAGGGTTGAGTCGGTGACGATCGCCGTGACGGTGTCATCGAGCGAGTTGCCCGACCCGGCGCCGGCGCCGGCCAGCGTCAGCGAGAGCGAATCGCCCTGACCGTTGTTGTTCACCTGCTGGATCGCGGCGCTGCCGGACAGGGTGAGCGCGCTGATCGTCGCGTTGGAGGTGGCCAGCACGGAGATGTCGCCGCCGGCGGTGCCGGCTGTGATGTCAGCGCGGTTAACCAGCGCCGAGACGGTATTCGTGATCCGGTTGATCGCGACGCTCGCCGCGATGGCGCCGGTCAGGTTCGTCTCGTTGGGCTTCTTACCGAGGGCGAGCGCCACGGAAACGCCGCCGGCGTCGGCCTTGATGGACGAGGTGTCCCGGGCCTCGACTCGTACCGGTCCGCCGGTCGCCGAGATGACGGTCCGCCCGCCGGGCAGTGCAGCCCCGGCGATCTCGGCCGAGATGTCGATGTCGATGGTGTTCTGCGACCCTGCGCCGGAGCCCGCATTGGCCGCCGCCGCGCCGCCCATCGACAGCGCGTTGATGGTGGCTGTGTTGATGGCCTCCACGACGACCCCACCCGCGCCGGCGGCCGTCACCGTGGACGGGTCGATCGACGCGGAGATGGTGCGGGTGATCGTGTTGACCGCCGCGGACAAGCCAAGGGCGAGAGTGGAGAACTTCCCGGTCGAACTGATCGCGATGGCGATGGCGAACCCGCCGGCGTCGGCATACACGGTCGAGGTGTCGTTCGCGCTGACGGTCACAGCGCCGCCGGCGGTGACGGTCGCCGCCGAGATGGACGCGGTGTTGCTGCCCTGGATGGTGTTCCTCGACCCCGCACCGGCTCCGGCGAGGGACATCTGCGTGCTGGCCGCGTTGCCGCCCTTGGCGTTGGTGACGTCGAGCGCACCCGCGATGGTGATGGCCTTGATGGTCGGCGTCGCCGTCGTCTTGACGGTGACCGAGCCGGATGCGATGACTGGGATACTCCTCGCTGTCGTGCCGGCGATCGACGCGGTGACGGTGGAGGTCACCTCGTTGATGGCGAGCGAGACACCGAAGGACGCGGACTTGCCGCCCTGCGAGCTGTAGGTGATGGCGAGGCCACCGGCATCACCGGTGATGAAGCTGTCGTCGGTGGCGGTGACGTCGATGTCGCCGCTGGAGTTGACCCCGCCCGTACCGCCGCCGGTGACCAACGCCTCGGTGGTGAGGGTGATCTGGTTCACCGCGCCGGCTCCGGTTCCGGCCAACAGCAACCCGGGTGGCCCGCCGCCACCGCCGCCGCCCACCGGGGACTGGGTCACCGATGCGACCGCGAGTGCGATCCCCAGGGTGTAGATCTTCGGTGCGTTGCTGCTGGTCACTGCCACTTTGGTACCGAAGATCGAGGACTCTGTCGACCGCGCCGACGCACTGGAGATGAGCTGCACGATGGACGGCGAGAAGGCGACGCTGCCGGTGGTGCCCGTGCCGTTGGTGGCATCGCCCGCCAATGCGAGTACCAGGATCGTCTGATCGATCCCGGCGTGGACATCGACACCGCTGACCGACGTGCCGTTGACCATGACGGGCGGCGGCACACCGTCCCAGCCCTGGTCGACGAACGACCCGGTGCCCAGTTCGGCGATCACCTTCTGATTGCCGGTGAGCCAGGCGATTGCCGCGCCGAAACCGGCCGCCAGTCCGGTGTTGCCGTTCTTCACGAGTGCACCGGTGCCGGAAACTGTGGTGATCGGCCCCGAGAGCGTCGCGTGCAGCACCACGTTCCCTAGGGCGGCCCGCAGCAGGACGCCGTTGCCGGTCGTCGCGCGGACGTCGGCGGTGAGGTCCTGCAGGTCGAACGAGACCGTGACCGCGAACCTATTCGCGAACAGCGCCAGCGCGGCGGCCACCGACACGATCCGCTGGGTCGCGCCGGCCAGCACCAGGACGTTGCCGCCGGCGTTGATGCCCGCGGCGGCCTCAACGGTCGCGTAGACGACATCGTCGACCTTGTTGTACTGCACGCCGGCGCCGACCGCGGTGGTGCCCTGCACCAGCAGCGCGCCGGCCACGGAGATGAGCGTGAGGTCGCGTGATGCGTTGACGGTCACGTCGGCCGTCGTGTCGACGGTCGTCCCGGAGAGGATCGCTGCCACCGTCTCCGTGAGGACGCGGTTGACCACACCCGCGCCGGCCAGGTTGATATCCGTCGGGTCGCCGCCGCCCGGAGGTGTCTGCGTCGGTAGCACAAGTCCGATCGCGGCGCCGACCGCGACGACGAACTCGGTGTTCGTCGCCGACACGGTCACGGACGTCGCCGTCACCTTGAGCGCGGACAACCACGCCGAAGTGATCCGGCGGTTGCCGACGGTGGACGAGTCGCCGAACTTCTGCCCGCTGATCTCGTTCCAGACGAACGAGCCCGCCAGGGTGATCTCGGTCTTCGCCGGTTCGCGAACAGGCAGCAGCGCGGCGGCGACCGTGATCGCCCTGGTGGTGGTCGTGGCCGTGATCGACAGCGCGCCGCCGACGTTCACCGTGCCGGGAACGTCGACATAGGCCTGCGTGAAGTCACTGATGAAGTTGACCGAGACGCTCGCCGAGAGCCCGAACCCGAACGACGCCGAATTTCCCTGGCCGGCTTGGCCGCCGGCGTTGTTCAGCGCAGCGTTGGCACCGGCCGGTGCGGGCTGGCCGTTACCGGCGGCCTCGTTTCCGCCGGACGGGACGGTGGCGGCGATCCCGACTGCAACGAGCAGTTCCTTCGAATGCGCGGTGACGGTGAGCGCACCGCCGACCGCGAGGCTGACGCCGTCCGCGGGCGGCGGCGCGGTCGACCGCGACCCGTCCGCGTTGCCGATGAACGCCCGCGTCGTGATGTCGAATGCGTTGATCGACACCCCGGCACCGACGGCCACCACGCCGCCCCGTTGCATCACACCGCTGACCGTGACCGCCAGGCTGTCACTCCCCGCGTCGACGGTCAGATTGCCGGTGTCGCCTGTGTCTACTTCAACCGTGTCCTCGAGGTAGGCGAGCGAGGTGCCGGTGTGCTTGAGCAGTGTGTACGCGCCGATCACGCCGACCTTCTCGGCCTCACCGAGTTGCTGGGTGGCGACCACGAACAGGGAGTGGTCGACCGACCTGACGGCAACACCGCCCTTCGCGGCTATCGTCACGCCGTCTTCGACATGCGCGTCGGCAGAGGTGGTGACGGTGATCTGCTGGGCGGTGCCGCCGATGCCGACCTTGCCCTTGACTCCGTCGGCCTTGAAGAAATACAGGAGGTCGGTGAGCGCGGCGATGCCGGCATCGGCGACGAACTCGACGCTCGACGTCGAGGTGATCTCGACCTTCTGGTCGTCCTCGGCCGTGACGGCGAAGTCGCCGTCCGGCCGGGTGTTCAGCGCGGCTCCCGCGCCGACGACCGTGGACGCGGTGTTGACGATGTTCAGCACCATCACGGTTCCGGTCGCACCGAAGCTCGTCAGCTCCTCGTTGCCCTGCTGGTCGGTGCGCGACCCGCCGGAGACCGCTTCCACCGTGGTGGAGGTGACGTACTCGCCGATGGCGAAGTACGTGTAGGGACTGATCGGGCCGAGCAGCGTGTTGAAGAACCAGTCCTTGAGAATGCCGGCCTGCCGAGCGACCCAGGCGAACTTCTCGGTCGTCGACGCGTCGACCTGCTGGCCGTTGGTGATCGGGTCGTCCGACGGGGGGCTGGTGCCCGGCTCCGGTTCGAAGGTCGGGCCGGCCTTGATGGCGGCGATCCAGTCCAGGATGCGCAGCTGGATCGGCTGGATCGCCTGCGAGTCGAGCGTCATGGTTCCGGCGGCGTTCAGCGTCGCGCCGGCGACGATCGTCGTGGTCGCGGTGTTGGTGTAGCTGCCCACCGCGACAGCGCCGGACAACGAGATCTTGGCGAAGGACCCGCCACTGTCCGGGTTCTGGCTGAGCGTGGCCCAGGTGAGCGCGGTGAGGTTGAAGTTGTCCTCGGCGTAGCTCTTCACGGTGAGGTCACCGCGGCTGGACAGCACGGCCGTGGCACCGATGGTGACGGCCGCGGTGTTGGTGCTGCTGCCGACGGCAACCGCGGCGGAGGCGGTGATCGCGCTCGCGTTGCTGGTTCCGTCGAGCTGGAACAGGTTGCCGCCCTTGAACCCGTTGAGCAGGCTGGCCACCTTGCCGCCGCCGCCGTTGGGGTACGGCGTCGCCTGGACGCCGGTATTGGCATTGAAGTCGTCCTTGGCGTTCACCGACTCGGCGCTGATCTCCAGGTCGCCCTCTGCGCGCACCGTCCCGTTGACGGTGACGGTGGCGCTGCTGGTGTAGGTGGCGACCGTCACGCCGATAGCGAAGCCGGTGTTGGCCGCGGCCAGGCCGTTGATCACCGAATTCGTCGAGGTCTCGAACTCGTTGTCGTTGGTTGCCCCGATGGTGACCGATTCGCCCTGCACCAGGGATCCGACGGCCAGCGTGGTGGCGCTGGTCGAATGCGCCTCGCCGATTGTCACGGTGATCGCCGGTCCGGGGATGAGCCGGAACGCGCCGACGACGGTGTTGGGATTGAAGCCGCTGCTGATCGACGTGGCCACGCTGAAGGTGTTCTCGACCTCTGAACTGATCTCGACCTCGCCGCCGGCGGTCAGCGTGGCCGCGCCGATGGTCACGGTGGCAGTGGCGTTCGACACCGCCTTGGTGATGCCGAAGATCAGGCTCGAGGTCGTGGTCGAAATGTTCGTGGTCGCCGACGCGGTGACCGTGAGCTTGTCCAGCGCTCCGATCGAGGTGCCGTCGCCGATGGTCAGGGTGGCCGTCGCCGTTTGCGTCAACCACTGGGCAAGCCACGACGTGAGGTCGAAGAAGGCGCTCTGGCCCAGTTCCTGGCTCGTGGCCTGCTCGAGGTTGCCGGCGGTGAGATCGCCCAGGTCGAGCATGCCCTCGACGGTCACGTTGAAGCTGAACAACTGCTGCTCGGTGAGCGTGAACGGCGTCGGCTTGGCCAGGTTCATGCTGCGCCCGTCGAGCGAGAACGACGAGATCGTGAACATGCCTGCGTTGGTGCTCTGTCCGGTGATCTTGACGGTGTCGCCGACGGCGAAGTTGTCGTCGGTCCAGACCCCGCGGTTCCGGGTCACGAACTGGGCGCTGGGGCTGTCGACGATGAAGTTGAGCGCGAGCGCCTGGAGCGCGGTGGTCGCGGTCACCACGACGTCCACCGCGTTGCTCTGGGTGTTCTCCGAGGTGAAGGTGATCAGCCGGCCGTTGAGGTCGCGAAGAGTCAGAGTCAAACCGTCGGCAGAGATGGAGTCGATCCGGAAGACACCGTTGTTGTTGATGCTCTGCGCCTGGGAGACCGTGATCGCCTGCCCGGGCAGGAAGCCGTTGGACGTCCACGTCCCGCCTTGCGAGCCGCGAGTGATGGTCCCGCCGGAGAACTGCAGGACGGGCGGCGTCTGGGTTCCGCTGCTCATCGCAGCCAACCCGATGACCTCGGTGGTGGCGCTGCTGTAAACGGCGAGCGGATTGGCCACGGTCAGGGTGGCGCCGTCGATCGCGATGATCAGGTAGACGCCCTTGTTCGCAAGACCGTTACCGGTGTCGCTCGTGCCGGGGACGATGGTGGCCAACTGGCCAACCGCGAAGAGGTCGGCCGCCCAGCCGATGCCGTCGCCGCGGGTGATGGTGCCCTGCTGGCTGCCGTTGGTCCCGAAGACCAGCGGGACTGCGCGCGGCCCGATCTGCTTCGTGGGGTCGGCGGCCGTCATCGGGATTCCGGCCGGCGAGCCCTGTGCCCAGACGATGGTGTTGAACACCGGACCCTGGTTCTTCAGACCAGGGCCCGCATCCACGGTGAGCACGTTGTCGGTGACAGCGAGCACGACGTAGTCACCGTCGTTGATGGCGTTCAGCGTGAACAGTACGAGCAGAGACTGACCGAACTCGAACCCGTCGTCGACCCAGCTGCCGCTGGACCTGGTGATGGTCGAGGTGACGCCGCCGTTGCCGTCAGTGGTGCTGGCGAAGGTGAGCCCCGGGTTGCCGCTGTTCGCGTAGCCGGCCTCGATGGTGACGGCGCTGTCGCCGGCCTCGGGGTTGAAGGCACCGACGCCGTCGACGGTCAGGGTGGTGGCGGTGACCGCGCTGACGTGCCAGAAGCCGTCGTTGCTTCGCGAGTTGGACACTCGGATGAAGCTGTCAGCCGTGAAGCCCTCGGTGATCCAGTTGCCGGTCTGGCGGGTGATGGTGCCGGGAACCTGTTCGTTGGCGCCGGGGGTGAAGGTCGGGTACGAGCCCCGAGTCATGGCCGGGGTCAGTCCATTGGTGCTGGCGGCCAGCTTGATCTGGTCGATGTAGTACCTGGCGAACCGCACCGTGCTGGCGTCGACGCTCAGTGTGACGTTGTTGCCGACCAGGATGGCGTTGACCCCGATGGTCAGCGCGCCGGTGGCCACCAGGTCCCGGACCACCGGTTGCACCGCGGTCGGGGTCGGGTTGGTGGAGGCGATCACCGAGAGCGTGAGGTCGCCGTTGGTGGCACTGACCCGTTGGCCGTCGTTGACGGTGATGCTGCCGACGGCGTAGAGCGCGATGGTGCCCGCCGTGACGGTGCCTTCGAGGGTGAGGTTCCCGGCGGTGTTCACGGTCAGGGTCACTGTCGACGGCAGGATGACGGCCAGGAATCGGACCGTCGCCCCACCCGCGTTGAGGGTCATCGAGGTCAGCGGGATGGCGGAGGAGAACCCCTCGTGCTTGACCGAGTCGACGAAGATCTCGGTGGCGGTGGTGCGCACCGTGAGCGTGTCGGTCGGGTCGTCGAAGGTCACCACGATCGCGTTGGGAGTGCCGGTGTTGACGACGGGTTCCAACCCGGCGAACACGATCGCGGTGCCACCGACGGTGATGGTGCCCGAGTCGCGGCCGTCCGGCCGGTAGGTGACCAGGGGCACCACGGCTCCCGGCGCACCATCCGTGCGCAGTGTGTCGAAGCCGCGGGCTCCGCCGTCCACACCGAGGGCGAGCGAACCGGCCGGGCCGACCACGAACAGGTCCTGGTTGTCGGCCGCGCCGACCAGCTGTTCGACTCCGCTGAACGTGAGGGCTCCGACGGTGCCGGCACCGGCGCCGCTGACGTACCAGGTGGTGTCGGCGGCCGGGCCGAGGATCCGGTCGATGCCGGCGCCGCCGCGATACGTCACGGGGATCGCTGCGCCGAGGAAGGCGAAGGTGTTCGTTCCGGTGCCTGACGCCGTGATGCTGAGCTCGGTGACCTGCGAGGCTGTTCGGCGGGACGTGACGCCGTCCACGATGACCACGATGTCTGCCAGGTCGGTGCCGACCGAGACGGTGTGGTTGGTGTTGGGAGCGAGGGCGATCTGCCAGGCGGCCGGTGCCGCCGAGATCAAGCCGGTGATCTGGTCTGCTGTGGTGATGGTGGCGCTGGTCGGGCTTGCGTTCGGGGTCAGGCGGAGGTTGGTGAGCTGGATCGCGACCGGTGGCCCGCGGCTGGCGGTGCTGGTCGGTTGGTTGTCCAGGAGCGCTGCGGCCCCGCCGACCAGGGTGTCGGAGTCGAACGCGATAGTCGTGGAGGCGGATCCGGTCACGCCGTCGACCGAGACCGTGCCGGCGCCCGATGCGCTGCCCGTGATGCCCGAGCGCATCAGGTCCCAGCCGCCGCCGGTCAGGCCGAGGATCACCAACAGGCCGCCGAACGCGGAGGCATCCAGGTCGGTGCCGGTGATGGCGACCGACGGTGCCGCGTTGCCCATCGTCGGCACAAGCTCGAGAGCGCCGGTCACGGAGGTGTCGCCGACGCTCACGGTGCCGGCGTCACTGACCAGCCGCAGTCGTCCGTCGGTGCCGAAGTGCCCGTCGAACGCGCCGCTGACTCCCACCCCAGGAACCGCGGAGCTGACCGTCGCGGTGGGCAGCGAGCCCTGTACGCCGGCGGCGGTGAGGGTCAGGGTGAGCGCCCCGAGCAGGCTCCCGATCAACAGCTGCTGGTTCGCGGAACCGATGGACATCGTTGCCCCGGTCGGCGCGCTGAGGCGCAATTCCCAACCTGTTGCCGAACGCACTGCGGTCACCGTCAGTGACACGCCGCTGATCCGTACTCCGCCCACGACCAGCGCGGCATTGGCGCCGACCAGGCTCGTCGGCGCCGCGGTGTCCAGCGCGGCCGTGAACGTCCCGTCGAAGACAACACCGGCGACCGCGACGGTGAGCGCACCGGTGACGGTGCCGGTCAGCCCGGTGTCGGACAGGTACAGCCGGACCGGGCCGGCGGCGGTGATGGTGGCGATCGGTGCGGCGGCATCTCCGAGCATCAGCTGCGCGCCGGTCAGGTCGAGGGTGGTGGCGGCGCCGCTCCGACCCAAGGTGACGTCGCCGGTCACCTGACGGCCGGTCAGGTTGACGGCGATCAGCGTGCCGGCGGCCACCGGGGTGTTCTTGCCGGAGACGTAGGCGAAGAAGTCGTCGGCAGCAGCCGAGCCCGCCAGCGTGACTGTCATCCCGCCGGGGAGTGCGGCGGGCCTCAGCGAGTACCCGGCCGCCTCGACGACCGGCCTCAGGTAGGCGCCGCCGCCCTGCGCGATGCCGCGGAACGAATCGAAGTCGCCGGAGACCGCGCCGAACGTCAGGAACGGCGAACCGGCGGCAGCTGTTGCGGCGGCGCCCAGGACGCGCAAGGTGCCCGCCAGCTGGGCGTTGCCCACCTGCAGCTGGGACGTCGCGGAACCAACGGCGAAGGTGTCGTCGGCGTCCATCGCCAAGGTCTGGATGCCTGCTGTCCCTGCGGCCCCGTAGGTCGTGGCGCCGGTGCCACCGACCTGACTGACCCCATCGAAGGTGATGGGTGTCCCGGTCGTCGTCGCACTACCGGATCCGGTCCCGGTGAAGGTGACCGTGGAGTTCGGTCCGTCGAGGACTACCCGGTCGGCGCCGCTGCCGCGGAACCACACCGGTCGGTTGACCGATCCCGTGACGACCAACGTGCTGCCGGCCATGGTGCTGCGGATGACGATCGTGGCGATCTGGTTGAGCAGCCGGAACACCGAAGGTGAGGCTGAGTCGGACGAGCTGAGCCATGCCCACACGTCGTCCGCGGACAAGGTCTGGACGCCGGAGAGGTCCACGTGCCACTCGGCCGCCGGCACCGTCACATCAGCTGACGCCGTGGGATCGGCAGGTGTCGTCAGGTCGGCGGACGCGGCCGTCGCAGCGTTTGTCTGGTTGGCGGCGACGACCGTATCGGTCGTCGGAGCAATCGCCGGGTCCGACGGTGCCGTTTCGACGCCTGAGGCCGACCCGTCGACCTGGTTGGCGGGCGGTTGATCGGTGACGGGCTGGTCGGTCAAGGGGGCATCGTCGTTGCCCGATGATCCGCTGCCGGCAGGGTTTGATTCGCACATCTGTACGGCTGGATCGAGCTCGTCGGTGGTCGCGCAGTTCACTGTCGTTTCTGTTCCGGACGAGGTGGCGTCGCTGGTCTGGTCGGCCTCGGCCGCGGGCGCTTCTGAATCGGTCGAGTTCTCGCCTCCGACGGCTGGCTCGCTCTGCTCCGGATTGCTCGAAACCGGCTCAGCGGACGATGTCGACTCGCCTTCGGCGGACACCTCGGAGGAATCGGCGGCAACTGCTGCATCCTCGAACGTCGTGTCAGTTTCGGCTGACGACAGCTGCTCGATCGCGACACTCGCGTCCGGCTCCGGTGGTAGCTCGTCGGCGCTCGCCGACTGCCCGAACAGCACCAGGAAGGCGCCCGCGCAAACCACCCCACCGGCTACCCGTACAGCGATCCCGGCCCATCGGGGCAGCGCCCTTCGCTGAGGGCGAACGACAGCCTGAGGGCGCCGCGGAGCCCAGTGAAACCGGCGGGCAAATGTCGCGGCGAGACTGAAGCACACCACGAGCGTCAGGACGAGAGTGATCACTCAACCTGCCGTTCGCGGGACGCCACGCGTTGGAGGTCAAGCCCGGGTTGGTGGCGACCCGTCCGCCCACCGTCCGGGGTTGGCGACAACGACCATCGCAGCCCCGATCCGGTGATCACAGGATGGGTATACAAGTGGTAGACCTCACACGGCAAGACCCACGGTCCCTAGTCCGGAAAGTTCGCACCCCTAGTCATCTCGATCGTTTATTCGAGACCTGGACCGCGACGCCGTGACGTTCGACGCCGAACGTGATCTTCTTGTGCGGGCCACTCGTGTGAAACCCCAAGGGACACTGGCAAGGGTCAGCGATTTCGGTCACCCAGCGTGCATCGCAGCAGGACGGACGATCGACCGAATGGTTGCGATGTGGGAAAGCCACATCTCGACGGATACGACCAGGGACAATTCTTAGTTGTGCGAGCAGAATCCCCCGCCGTCGACTCGACCCTGGTCGGGCGTACCGACGACCTGGCCGCGCTACGTCGGGCATTCGAACGAGCCGGGTCGGGTCAGGCGCAGGTCGTCGTGATCGAAGGCGAAGCCGGGATGGGCAAATCTGCACTCCTCGAGGCGTTCCTGGACGAGCTGCCAACCGGCTCCGGCAGCTACCAGGTCTGGACGGTCCGCTGCGATGCGTTCGAACAGGACGACGCCTATGGCTCCTTGGGTCTGCTGCTGGGCGAATCGGAGCCGATCGAGTCGTCCACTCTCGCGGCCGGTCGGCTTGTGCTGTCCCGACTCGGGAGGGGACGACGCGACGGAGTGACGGTGCTGGCCGTCGACGACGCGCAGTGGATCGACCGCCCCTCTGCCCAAGCCATCCGCTTTGCCTTGCGGCGCCTGCGCGCGGACAACGTGCTGACCGTGATCACCCGACGTCCCGATTCACCCGACGCCGTCGAACTGCTCAGCGAGGAGCTCGACAGCTTCGACCACGCTGCTGCGACAGCAACCGCTCGACGCGTCCGCAGTGCGCGACCTCGCCCGCCGGACGAGGCGATGGGAGATCGCGCCGGACGTCGCCAGCAGCCTCATCGCGCGGACGGGCGGGGTGCCGCTGCTGGTCGCCGCGGTGCTGCGCGGTGCTCCAGACCAGAGTTCGCTGGCCACCGACATCCCGGCGACGGTCGAGGCCGCGGCACTCCGAATGCTGGGATCGGTGGACGCGCACACGCGGTCCTTCGTCGAGGCCAGCGCGGTGCTTGCCGAGCCAGCCGATGTCATCGCGGTCGGCCAGGTTGCGGACAGCACAGACCCGTCCTTGGCGCTGGCGACGGCGGTACGCGCCGGTCTGTTGCGATTCCGACCGCCGAACGAGGTCGACTTCGCGCACGCACTGCTCAGGGATGCCACGTATCGGATCCTGCCGCCCGACCGGCGACTGGCGTTGCATGCACGGGCTGCGGACTGGACCACCGGCGATCGGCGCCTCGCCCATCGCGCTGCCGCGGCTGACCGTCCCGACGCGTTGCTCGCCGCCGATCTGGTGACCGCCGCGGAGACGGCCCGGTCATCCTTGAACTTCGCCCTGGCCGCGACCCACCGGCTGCGGGCTCGCTCCGTCACACCTGATCCCTGTCAACGCGAGCAGTTGCTGCCGGGCGCGCTGATCGACCGGGTCGATGGCCAGGATCTGGCCGGCGCTCGGGACCTCGTCGATCCGGTACGACGGCTCGGCGGTGATGCCCTGCGCAGCCTCGCTCTCGGACTCTTTTCCAGAGAGACCGGGCAGGTCGCCGAAGCACGAGCGCTGTTGCGGGAATCGGTGGACCTGGCGTCGGTCGCCGGAGACCGGTCGACTCGGGAACGAGCAGCGCTCGCTCTGGCCATCCTTCATCTCCGCCTCGGAGAGGGTGACCAGGCGGTGGCCGCGCTCGCTCCGGCTATCGGCAGTGACGACCCGGAAATCGCTGCCGACGCGTTGACGACGAAGAGCATCGGGCTGTACCTGGGCGGGCACCTGCATGAAGCGTTGCGACTGATCGACCCCATTCCGGCCGGCACCGACCAGGCATTCTGGGAGGCGGATCTGCTGGCGGCGCGCGGCATGATGCGGATGTACGCCGGACGTCTTTCCGGCGCACTGACCGACCTGGACGCTGCCATCGGCATGGTCGATCGCTGGCGGCCATCCACCAACCACAGCCGCACCTATGTATTACGGTCCGCCACCCGTTTCCTCACCGGCGACTGGGACGGCTCCGCGGCCGACGCAGCGACCGCTCGCGCGCTGGCCGAAGGAGGCTCGGAGGCCTGGAGCGGCGCGTTGGCATCTGCGGTTGCCGTGGATGTACCCGCGCACCGAGGCCAGTGGACCATCGCTGAAGAGCACCTGGCTACGGCGCAGAACGCCGCGGCAGCTGTCCGGTCGGCACAGATCGCCGGTGCAGTCGCCTGGCACGCCGTGGAGCTCGCCGGCGCCCAGGACGACCACGTCCGGGTACTGAAGACCGTCCAGCCACTGCTCGCCCCCGAACACCTGCCCCGGCTCGGCGCAACCCGGTACCACCGTAGATACATGACCGCGGGAATCTACGCGTGCGTGCGTCTGGGGCGGCTGGCCGAAGCGGACCGCCACCTCGCCGACTACGCCGACCTGATCGACCACTGGCCCGGTGGGGCCGAACCGACCCGCATGGGGTGGCTGCAGGGCCAGTTGGCGGAAGCTCGACACCAGCCACGGGCTGCTGCCCGGCACTACGCGGAAGACCTCGCCGACCCGCACACCTCGGCGGTGCCGTACCTGCACGCACAGCTGTTACACGTCTCGGGGAACCTGCAGCGGACCCTGGGCAATCGGCGGGCCGGAATCGACCAGCTCCTGCATGCCCGCGACATCTTCACCGATCTCCGGGCCATGCCCATGCTGCGCACCTGCGAAGCCGATCTCGCCGTGAGCGGACTGACCAGCGCCGGCCCGACCGATGCCCTCACCCTCACCGAGCGAGAGGAAGACGTCGCCGGGTTGGTTGTCCGTGGCCACACCAACAAAGAGGTGGCCGCGGAACTGTTCCTCACCGAGAAAACCGTCGAGTATCACCTGTCCAAGATCTATTCGAAGCTCGCCGTGGGCAATCGCCAGGAACTGCGGCGGCTACGGACGGTTACGAGATCGGAGAGATCCGGTCGAGGTTGATCCCGTCAGCTGACCCGTTTGGGGACCTTCCATGGGTCGGAATGTCAGAACAAATGCAGCGACAACACCGTCGAGCCAGTCAATGAGCGGGCACCGCGGACACCACCTCATGCTTTCAGCCCGCAACGCACCTGCAGGGTGACTACCATCCTCCGGACACCGAAAGCACGGTGATCCGCCATATTCACCAACAGGTACGGAACGAGGACAACGATGACGTCTGGACCGGTTTACCAACTCCGCGAGCGCAATCTCGGGCTGGACCTGATGCGGGTGACAGAGGCCGCGGCGCTGGCCGCCGGTCGATGGGCCGGCCGCGGGGACAAGGAGGCCGGCGACAAGGCAGCGGTCGATCAGATGCGTCAGATGCTGTCGACCATCTCGATGCGCGGTGTCATCGTCATCGGCGAGGGTGAGAAAGACGAAGCCCCGATGCTGCACAACGGTGAGGAGGTCGGCGACGGAACCGGCGCCGAATGGGACGTCGCCGTCGATCCGGTGGACGGCACCACCCTGCTGGCCAAGGGCATGCCCAACGCGGTCGCGGTGATCGCGCTCGCCGAGCGGGGCACGATGTTCAACCCGAAGGACGTCTTCTATATGGACAAGATCGCCGTCGGCCCGGATGCCGTCGACGCGATCGACATCGAGGCCCCGCCCGGCGTCAACGTCCGCACCGTCGCCCGTGCGCTGGGCAAGAACCCCGACGACATCACCGTCTGCATCCTGGATCGGCCGAGGCACTCCGAACTCGTTCGCAAGGTTCGCGCGACCGGCGCCCGGATCAAGTTCATCTCCGACGGCGACGTCGCCGGCGCGATCATGGCCGCCCGCCCCAATATCGGTGTCGACCTGATGATGGGCGTCGGCGGCACCCCAGAGGGCGTCATCACGGCATGCGCCATGCGCGCATTGGGCGGGGCCATCCAGGCGAAGTTGTGGTTCACCGATGACGAGCAGAAGCAAAGGGCGATCGATGCCGGGCACGACCTCGACCGTGTGCTGGTCACCGAGGACCTGGTCCGCACCGAAAACGTGTTCATGGTCGCTACCGGGATCACCGAAGGGGAGCTGCTCAACGGCGTTCGCTACACGGCAGGCGGCGCGCTGACCGAATCCATCGTGATGCGCGGGAAGAGCGGAACGTTTCGGTCGATCACCGGCGAGCATTCGTTGAAGAAGCTCGCCAAGGTCACCGCCGACTGAAATCGGCGGCGCTGGTTTTTCGCCAGGATCAGGCGTCGCTGGCCGAAGGGGTTCTGCGAGCCGACCCGTGTCGCGGAACTGATTCGTCCGGATGCCGGGTCAGCCGACAGCCTGTAGATGCATCAACAGAATGGTCTCGGCGCGGCGCCTGGGTATCCAGATTCCGTGGGTGGCCAGGACCGACCCCGGAATGGCTGCACCGCGGGCGGGACCGTCCGGATGCACGTTCGGTGCGTACGAGATGCGTTCGCTGTCGACGGGACCAACCCACCGGGCGGTGTACCGCCGCTCCGGCTCAAGGCCCGGAAGCCGGACGGCGACCCCGCGATTGTGCGCCGACTCGGCCAACTGGACGTGCGCGATGAGCGCCTCGCCTCGATCCGCCGCGATCACTCCGTTGATCTGTACCGCAGGATCGGACGGGTCGACGCGGATGACGCGACCGGTGTGCAACAGCGGCCGGAACCGCTGGAACAGCGAAACCCACTCCTGCAACCTGTCGAGGTCGTCCTCGGTTGCCCGGGTGATGTCCCACTCGATCCCGAAGGCGCCGAAAAGTGCAGTGGCGGCGCGGAAATCCAGGGAGAACGCGCGGTGGGTCTGGTGCGACGTCGGTGCCGACACGTGGGCGCCCAGCCGCTCGGGCGGTACCAACTGTCCGGTCCAGCGTTGGATCGACTGGCGCGCCAGCGCATCCGTCATGTCCGACGTCCAGACACGCTCGGCCCTTTCGAGCACGCCGAGATCGATCCGGCCGCCGCCGGATGCGCAGGTTTCCCATTGCACGCCTGGGTGCCGTTCCCGCAGATCGTCGAGCAGCCGGTAGAAGCCGAGAGTCTGCTGGTGAACCGCGGGCGCGCCGCTGGTGAGTCCGCTGCCGGCCTCCAGCAACTCACGGTTGTGATCCCATTTCACATAGCCGATCCGGTTGTCCGATAACACGGCGCTGATCTGGTCGAACAGATGGTTGCGCACCTCGTCCCTGGTGAGGTCCAGCACGAGCTGATCCCGTTCCAGCAACGGTTCGCGGGGACCGGCGGCAAGGATCCAATCAGGGTGGGCGCGGTACAGATCCGAGTCACGATTGACCATCGGGTAACTGGCGGAAGCCGCGCAATCCCGGCCGGGTGAGAAGTCCGCGCCAATGCTCGGGCAGCAGCGGCACCATCATCTCGGCGGCGGCGAACGTCACCGCCTCAGCAGCGTTCTCGACAGGTCCGCCGAGCTCCGCGGCAACCCCCACCCAGGCAGTGCGGGGCAGAAAGTCAGCGGTCTGCTCGAGAATCAGACAGGTGGTGTGGGGTTCGTTCGGGTCCGCGGGGAACAACACCGCCGGACGCTGCTCATTCGGGCTGGGTTGATCGACGACCATTCTTCGGTCCCTTCACGCAGGGTTCTCGGTCGCAGATGATGCTGCGGTATCCGCGAGCAATGCCCGGACAAGCAGCGCTGCAGTCGTGCGCTCCCAGAGTTCTGGCGTCCAGCCGAGGGTGTCCGTTGCGACGATGTAGTTTTCGGCGCTATGGATCAGGAAGGCGAGATCGGCGGCGTCATCTGAGGTGAGCCCCGGCCGAAGTGCCCGGCGATCGACGAGCAGGTCGGCCAGAGCCCGAAATGCGATGCGACGCTGACTCTCGTTGACCTCCCACTGCGCGGCGAGGTCGGGATCGGTGCCGACGGTGCCGCGCACCACGGAGAGCAGAGGGGCCACTCGCTCCAGGATCTCGCGGCCGCCGCTGGTCCAGAGCTCGATCACGCGAACGGGGTCGGGTTCATCGGTCAGCTCTTCGAGCCACGACCGGTCGAGCAGCGCGACCGGCTCGTCGTCGCCGACCGCAGCCACGTCGAGCGCTTCCTTGAGCAGGGTCGCCTTGTTGCCGAAGTGGAAGTAGACGGTCTGCACCGCGACACCGGCGCGCATAGAAACTTGGTCGAGCGTCGTCGTGCCGTACCCCTGGTCGAGGAACAGCTCGGCCGCCGCGGCCACAATCCGCCGCCTGGTCAGTCTTCTCTTCTCGGCCCGGCTGGTTTTTTCCTTGACAGCATCGCTCATTCGCTAGAGACTACTCCAGTGACTCACTAGAGTCTGCTTTAGTGAAAGGAGAAATGATGCCCGATCTCGCCCCCATCCACCACGTGAAGATCCCCGTCAGCAATGTCCGCGCCAGCATCGAGTGGTACGAGCGGGTGCTCGGGTTCGCTGTGACGATCGAGTTCATCGAGGACAACGAGCTCCGTGGGGTCGCCGTCACAGCAGCGGACGGCATCAGCCAGCTCGCACTACGGCATGACCCCGAGCGGGCAGCAGCGCTTTCCGGCTTCGACCTGGTCGCCCTGGGCGTCCCGACCCGGGATGGCGTCGGGGCCTGGGCCGACCACCTGGCTGCCATCGACCAACCGCACGGCGGCATTGTCACCGGCCACCACGGGGGCAGCGTTCTCGTCGGTCTGCACGACCCCGACGGGATCGAAATCCGTCTCTACGCCAACTGACTCAGCACCACCTACCACCCACCCCACCACCCACCGAAAAGGAAGGATCACCATGCAATACACAGACTCCGGCGGCTCCGGCGAGCCGATCGTCCTGATCCACGCAGCTGGCTTCGCCGACTGGTTCGTTCCGTTGGAGCGCGAGCCTGCCGTCGCCGGGATGCGGCGGATCCGCGTCACTCGCACCGGCTACTCAGACCCTGCACCCGCCGAGCCGATGATGGTGGCCGATCACGTCGAAGAATGCGCAGATCTGTTGCGCCGCCTCGGGATCGAGGGGGCTCTTGTGCTCGCGCACTCGTCCGGTTGCGTGGTCGCGCTGCAGCTGGCACTCGACCACCCGGACCTGGTCGACGAACTCATCCTCGTCGAGCCGCCGCTGATCGATCCGCTCCTACCGCCGGACGACCGGGCGCCGGTGGCCGCCTTCATCGGTCCCGCGCTGGGCGCGGCGGTGGGCGCCGCCTACCAGGGTGACCTGCCCACCGCCTTCGACACGTTCCTGGCCGCGCTCTGCGGACCGCAGTACCGCACTGTGATCGAGTCCGAGCTGGGCCGGGAGGGTCTGGAACGTGCCGAACGGGACTGCGGCTACTGCTTCTTCGGGGAGATACCTTCGCTCGTCGGGTGGGACTTCGACGAGCAGCTGGCGCTCCGGATCGAGCAGCCGGTCCACCTCGTCGCCGGCGGCGACAGCCCACCGTTCACCCATCGCCTGGTGAACCACCTCGCGGCAATGCTCCCCGACGCCCGCATCACGGTCATCCCCGGTCACAACCATCTACTCCCCCTGACCGCCCCCACCGCGCTGGCCGAACTGACCCGGAACCCGGTCGTCACTGCCTGAACGCGGCTGCCGGCTGCTACCCGAGCGTTCCATCGAGTCACGCCCCGCCGACTACGCCTGGCCTCGACACCCGATGTGCACCGACCACCCTGAGCTGGAAATCAAGACCGCTAGCCGGGCGGGCGGACCGCGCCTGTTGGTGACGAGTTGCCCCCCGCCTGCGACAACTCGTCCTCCGTCGCTGTCGGGCTCACCCCGCTGGAGTCCGACGGCGGGAGACCATGAGGAGCAGCGTTCCCACCATCAAGAGTCCGAACGCTGTCGGCCGACCACGACGCACCGGCGAAACGCCGCAATTCGTATAAATCGGTCTCAGCGTATCCGGTCGATCTTGACAGCGCTCGGTGACCTATCAGTCACAGGCTGAGAAGCTGGACAACGTCTCGGCGATCAACCGCACCCGATGGCTTCCGTGAGCGGCGGAACGGTGACGGCTCCGGAGCCGCGGTCGCAACGGTGGCCGTCCCAGCATGCGGGCGATGTGGGCATCTGCGCTGTCTACCATCAAATGGATGGCGCCGAACACCGAACCTCAGCGAACCCGGATCGGTCAGTCCGGTGACGCTGATCCCGGGTCGCCGGGGCCGGGCACCCTGCTGGACGGCCGATACCGGTTGGGGACGTTCATCGGTCAGGGTGGCAGCGCAACCGTCTTCCGAGGAACCGATGACCTCCTGGGTCGAACGATCGCAATCAAAGTGTTCCAGCCGCACCTCACCGATCCGGTGATGATTGCCCGGCAGCGGCAGGAAATGCGTCTGATGGCCAGCTTGCAGCACCCCCATCTGGTCGCCGTCCACGACGCCCGGATAGCAGAGGCCCCAAGCGGCCCCACTGGGGTGACCCCGGGGTACTTGGTCCTGGAATTCATGGGCGGCCCCAGCCTGGCCGCGCAGCTTCAGCAAGGTCCCATGATGCCCGACGAGGTCTCGTCGCTCGGGGTGGCGATAGCGTCCGCCTTGGCGGTAGTGCACCGTGAGGGTTTTGTGCACCGAGATATCAAACCGGCCAACATCCTGCTGACCACCACCGGCGAACCGAAGCTCAGCGACTTCGGGATCGCGCGCGTCCTGAGTGCGGAACGAATCACACAGTCCGGAGATGTGCTCGGGACGGCGCCGTACTTGAGCCCCGAACAGGTACGTGGGGAGGAGATCGGTTCCGCAGCGGATGTCTACGCGCTGGGACTCGTGCTGCTCGAGTGCCTGACCGGGCGCCGCGAGTATCCCGGCCCAGCCGTAGAAGCAGCAGTCGCGCGTTTGCACCGAGAACCAGTCATTCCCGATGCGCTTCCACGCCCCTGGCAGGAATTGCTGCGCGCCATGACCGCTGTCCATCCCGGTGATCGACCCACCGCGGCGGCGGCGGCATCCGCTCTCGCAGGGACGGCGGACCGGGAATCCGCCCCACCGATCGCACCGTTCACATCACAGCACACGCGCCCGCTGTCGGACGGCGCACTGGCCGACGGAGGCGATCCGGACCGGACCGGTCACACTCTCACTGATGCTCTGCGGCGACGTAAGCGCAAGCCGACCGGAATGTTCGTGGCCGCAGTTGCAGGCTTGCTGATTTGTGTGGCCGCCCTGGTCGCGGTGATCCTCATCCGGGATGACAACCCGACGACCACCAGCCCGGGCGTCGTGACATCGTCGGGTGACAGCCAACAACCGACAGCGGCCGGCACGGTCGACGAGAGTCAACCGGTCCTGGTCACGGCCACCGGCGCGCCGGCCGAACCGAGCTCTCCATCAACCAGCGCGCCGGCCGAACCCACCCCGACCGAATCCGTAGTGCCACCGACGACCGTCGAGCCGGCCGGCCAGACACCCACCACCGAGAACGGAAGCGGCGGCAACCGCGGGAACGGCAACGGGGGGAACGAAAACCCCGGTAACGGCAACGGCAACGGCGGGAACGGCAACGGGGGGAACGGCAACGGCAACGGCGAACGGCAACGGCAACGGCGGGAACGGCAACGGCAACGGCAACGGCAACGGCAACGGCAACGGCAACTAGTGTCACTGCGCTGCAGCGCTTCTCGATCAACATTGGATGCGCTGCATCGCGCGGTCGGGCTACTTGTTGTTCGTCTCAGAAGGTAATGACGATCATCGCCATGGCAGTCACGCCGGCGCCGGGATGCCGACGCTGCATTCGGCGAGGCGCGGACGCGCCCGAGTTGCGGGACCAGGTGGATGTCTCATGTGCTGTTCTTCACGCAGAAAGGACTTCACCCATGACTTCTCCCACTGTCCACCGCCCCGGACTTGTCACTCTGCTCGTGGTTCTGGTGGTGATATCCGGAATCTTGTCAGTGATCGGCGGGGTGCTGTTACTCATCGTCGGAATTGGCACCGGGATCGATGTCGATGGAATGAGCGGTGGCGTGATCATCGCGCTGGCAATCATCGCGATCCTCTTCGGGGTCATCTATCTCGCGGTGGCCAAAGGGCTTTCCAACGGCAACCCGGTGAGCCGCACCATCGTCGCCATCGTCACCGTGCTGCACCTGATCGGGAACCTCTATACCGCGTTCGCACGCACCGACAACAGTCGATCGACGGCAATCGGCGGCATCATCTTCGGAGTCATCATCCTGGCGATCCTGTTCTCGCCCAAGGCGAACGAGTTCTTCGCCAGCCGGGGATGATAGTTCTCTCAGCTCAATAGTTCGAGATAGCTGTCGCCTCGAAGGCGTTGTTGTCGGCCGATGACACCTGCCAGACCCGCAGATCCTTGCCGGTACCACTGTCTTTCTCGTGGAATCGGACGACAGGGCCGACCCTGCTGCCGAAGCCGGCGACGCCGCATCGGACGTCGCCACGGACGGCGGTGAACCGGCTGCCGCCGACGAAGTCGTCCAGATCGGCCGGTGGCCTGCCGGCCACGTCGGTGACGACGTACGGACACCCGGAGGCAACGAATTCGGCGGCGGGGACGGTCATCACGGACACCCTTCGCTGATGTGGACGGCACCAGTCTGGCCCCGCGAATGTCGTAACACCAGCAGCTCGCGCGGATTGTTGCGACTTTTGCGCAGAGAGCTACCTGCACAACTGCCGGACCGGATTCAGGCCCAGGCGGCTGCCTGGTGCTGGTGCTCGGGTAGGGAACCGGTCCGCAGGACGGTGTCCGCCACTCCGCGGATGCTCTGGTGGGTGTGTTGACTGGCACGGCTGAGCAGGTCGGTGGCTTGGGCGGCGCTCAGGTGGTGCAATGCCATGAGAATTCCGACTGCAGCGGCAACCCGCTGATGACCGGGCAACGTGACGCCGCAGCCGGCCGCCGCAGTTTGGAGTTCGTCGACCCGCGCGGTGAGACGCTCGTTCTCCACCAGCGCCGTGGTGTGATCGACCAGCAGCCGAAGCAGAGCTGAATCCGCGGCGTTGGGCCGGTACCCGTCCAGCCACCTGCACGCCAGTACGCCGGAGAAGCGTGGGCCACCTGCGCCTTCGGAGGAGAACTCGATGCGGACCACCGAATCCGGGTCGAGTTCCTGGAAGCTGCTGGGGCAATCGGCGGGTTGCCGGGCACGGTAATGGTGACCTGCCGCTTCCACCATGTCGACAGTGCAGATGTCGCAGACCGCAGGGACGCACATCTGGGTCAACTGGCTGAACATTCGGGCGGGTTCCATCGAACCCGCCAGATGCCGGACGGCGGCGGCGACCCGTGGCAGATCGACACGGCCAGGGGTCGGCCAACTGGCGACCGATGAAGAGGTGTCCGCCGGTTTCGCGCCCCCTGCTGAGATTCTGTCGACGTCGTCCACCGCAGACACCGATTGGTCCACAACACACTTCCCCGGATCGTGACGCGATCGAACAGCTGAGAGCTGCTTTCGAACCCCACGGCCAGGATAGGTCCAGTCACCGAACCCGAACATCACATTCCGGACAAGATCGCCTTCCCGCCCACCTCGACCCGACCGTCATGCTCATCCAGGACGAACAACCGCGTCGCCCGTGCCCGGAAGAGCCGGAACTGTGATGCCCCAACGACCTTCCGCTCGTCCCACGTGTCAATGCCCTGCTCCTGAGCACGCTTGTTGAAGGCGGCGAGCGCATCGGGTCGGTCGTCGGGGCCGACCTCCTCCGCCACGGCCTCGACGTAGACCGCCGACGCCTCACCAACCGGCACCGCCGAATCGAAGACGACGATGCCGACCGCGGGAGTGGCCGCGATGTTGCGCGAGTGCTTCGCTCCCGGTCGCGACACCCAGACGAAATCCCGCAGGTCACGTGTGGCGAACCACACCGGAGTGGCCCACGGATGCCCGTCGGCGTCGGCGGTGGCCAGCGTCAGGTAGGCGTTCGCAGCGAGCACCCGCCGCGCTTCGTCCGCCGCGACGTTCGCGTCCACACCTTCCGCCACCGCCATGGTTCTGCCTCCATCTCCCGAACGGTCTCGGGTTGCAGACACCCCATCCAGTGGGAACTCATCGGTCAGTTCGAGCTCTTGGTCATTCGCAACGAGCATCGGCGGCGTACTGATCGGCGGGTCCCCGGGATTCGCCGACTCCTTGCAGCCTGGAACGGATTCGGCGTGCTCTGTGGTGACGCCGCCGTCCTCATCGGGTTCGCCGCCCGGCGCCTTCGTCGCACGGATGCCTGACCGCCCCGAACCACTGCCGGCACACCTACAGAAACTGAATGGCAGCGCGATACTGTCCTGGAGCCGGTTCTCGCTGCAGCGTCGATGAGGGGAGGGATCGAATCGTATGGATCCCTCTGTGTCACCGCCGACGCGAGGCGCCGGGAACGCCGCAACCGATGCCGAAGTCGACCCGGACAGCCCGGAGGGTCTGGGCAGCAGCGCCTCACCCACCCCGACGGTCGAACCCGGAGCCGCCGGCCGTCAGCCGTTGGACCGTCGGACGATTCTGTTGGCTGCCGTGACGATGATCGACGAGCACGATCTGCGGCATCTGACGATGCGTCGACTCGGTGCACACCTCGGGGTCGAGGGGATGGCGCTGTACCACTACATCCACGGCCGGGAGGACCTGCTCGACGGCATTGTCGAACTGGTCATCGACGATCTGTACGGGGACCCGCAGGTACACCTGACCGCCACGGACTGGCAGGACTATCTGCAACGCCTTGCCCATGGTGTCCGGCGGATCGCGCTGGCACACCCTCAGGTGTTCCCGCTGATCGCGACCCGACCACCGGCGGCACCGTGGGTGCGGCCACCGCTGCGGAGCCTGCGGTGGATGGAGTCGTTCCTGGACACGCTGTATCAATGTGGCTTCACCGATTCCGGATGTGTGGCCGCCTACCGGTCGTTCTCCAGCTTCCTGCTCGGCCACCTGCTGCTCGAGGTGTCGGCCCAGGGCGCGGACATCGGACCGATCGAGCAGGCCGACCCGGATGATCCGCCAAAAACAGACCTCAGCGAGTATCCGCGACTCAAAAGCCTGGAATCCGAATTGTCCGAGGATCACTCTGCGGCCGAATTCGAGGAATCACTGGAAACGCTGATCGATCGGATCGACCTGCTGGATCGGCGTCCACAGCGTCGGCGCAAGGGTTAGGGCGTTCGTCAAACGCTGGTGAAGGCGACTGCAACGGGTGCCGGAGCAGCGTCGGGAGCCGCCCTCGCCTGCCGGCCACCATGCCGGTCATCTGCGGTCCCTGGGCAACTCGCCTCTTCACTCAGTGGCTCCTGAACGTCTCACCTTCCGGTTCGCGGGTACTACGACATCACTGAGCCGGTGCGCCGCGCAGCCCGTCACATCATCTGCTGAGTCCCGGCGCGCCCAAACCCGCCGGGAACTGTTGTGTCATAGAATTTCTCGATTGCGCACCTCATCGCCTGAATGGCCTACACGAGCGAATTTATTTTTGGTTTACCTTGTAAACCACGATGGGATTGTGGGTACCTTTACAAGGTAAGAAGCCATCGACACCGCAGTCGGAGAGGTCAGCAATGACGTGGTGTTCGCCACGGACAGTCGCCACGTACCGTGGTGTCCGGGCCGGCCGCCCGCGCGGTCGGCGAGGCCATCGGGCTGGGCGACACCGCCGTCACCATCTGGAGTATCGCCAAGTGGCCAGTGCTTCTCGGGCTCGCCGCCGTCGTGGTGGCGATCCTGTACTACACCACTCCCAACGTGCAGCAACCCGAGTTCAAGTGGATCAGTCTCGGCGCGATCGTCGCCATCATCACCTGGGTCATCGCCTCTGCCCTTTTCGGCCTCTACGTCTCCCAGTTCTCGAACTGCAACAAGACCTACGGATCCCTGGCCGGCGTCATCATCTTCCTGCTCTGGCTATGGATCACCAACCTGGCATTACTTTTCGGTGCCGAGCTGAAACGCCGAGATGGAACGCGGTCGGCAACTTCAGGCCGGGATACCCGCCGAGGACGACATTCAGCTGCCACCCCGCGACACCAGGGTCATCAAGAAGAACGCGGCGAAGGACGCTCGGGATTTCGAGCAGGGCCAGCAACTCCGGAACAGCCGCGGGGACAGCTCGACGCCGGCCGGTTCGTGAACAGAAAACCGAAGGATGACAACGGGTTCGACATCTGCGAGCAGCCTCAATTCACCGGTTCAGGAGCCGCCTCCTGGGCGGCATAGATGTCCAGCAGACGGCGCGCATGCGCGCCGGCCTGACCTTCCTGAGCCAACCCCGACCGCATGGTGTCGAGTTTTTCCGCACCGGCAGGAAACGGCGGCAGCAGCGGCACCGACCGGTCGGTGATGACCTCGAGCACTACCGGCCGGTCCGCCGCCAACGCGAGATCCCAGGCTCCGCCGAGCTCATCCGGGTCGTCCACTCGAAGACCTTTCATCCCCAACAGCTCCGCATACCCCGCGTACGGGAAGGCGGGCAGGTCCTGGCTGTCCGGGAATACCGGGTCGCCGCCGGTCTCCCGCTGCTCCCAGGAAACCTCGGCCAGATCACCGTTGTGGAACACGCAGACGACGAAGCGTGGATCCGACCACTGCGGCCACATCCGGGAGACGGTGACAAGCTCGGCCAACCCGGCCATCTGCATCGCCCCGTCGCCGGTCAGCGCGATCAGCGGGAGGTCCGGCCGGTACAACTTCGCAGCGATGCCGTACGGCACCGAGCACCCCATGCTGGCCAGCGTCCCGGACAGGTGGGCCGGCACGCCGACCGGTAGCCTCAGCTGTCGGGCGTACCAGTAAACGCAGCTGCCGACGTCCACCGCTACCTGCGCGTCGGCCGGTAGTCGGCTGTTCAGCTCCCACACCACACGCTCCGGATTGATCGGGTCGGCCGGAGTGTGTGCCCGACGCTCGGCCAGCGAATGCCACTGTCGGACGCTTCGTTCGACCTGTCGTCGCCACGATCGGTCGCGGTCCCTACGCAGCAGCGGTAGCAACGCCGAAAGGGTGCCGGCCGCGTCGCCCACCAGCGGGACTTCGATCGGATAACGGTTGCCGACCTTGCGTCCGTCGATGTCGATCTGCACGGCGCGGGCCGACCCCGGCGGTGGATAGAACTCGGTCCACGGATCGTTGGATCCGACGATGAGAAGGGTGTCGCACTCCCCCAGCAGCTGTGCGCTCGCGGTTGATCCCAGGTGACCCATGGTGCCGACCACGAACGACAACGATTCGTCCACATAGGGTTTGCCGAGCAGGCTGGTGGTGATACCGGCGCCGAGCCGTTCCGCCACGGCGATCACTTCATCTCGCGCCTGCCGGGCACCCTGCCCGACCAGGAGGGCGATCCGCTCCCCCGAGTTCAACAGCTCCGCGGCCGAATGCAGATCCTCCTCGTACGGCTGAACCCGGGACGGTCGCCACACCGGGGCGGTCACCACGACGCCGTGCTCCTGCGGAAGATCCGGCGCCGGCGCCTCCTGCATGTCCTGCGGAACGATGATGACGACCGGTGACCTGGTGGTGAGCGCAGCCCGAAACGCCCTGTCCAACACCATGGGTACCTGCTCGGGGGTGCTGATCTGCTGCGCGAACTGGGCCGCGACGTCCTTCACCAGGGTGAGCAGATCCACCTCCTGCATGTATCCGGATCCGAGCACGCTGCTGTTCTGCTGACCGACAATGGCGACCACCGGAACGCCGTCCAACTTTGCGTCGTACAGCCCGTTCAGCAGGTGAACGGCACCAGGTCCCTGGGTCGAGGTCACCACGCCGACGCCACCGGAGTACTTCGCATGCCCGACGGCCATGAAGGCGGCGTTCTCCTCGTGCCGCGCCTGGACGAATTCGACCTGATTCGCCGCCCGCCGCAGGGCGCCCATGAAAGCGTTGATCCCGTCGCCGCTGTAGCCGAAGACTCTCGTCACTCCCCAGCTCAGCAGCCGGTCGACAATCAGGTCCGCTACCAGCTTTTCGCCCATGATGATCCGTTCATCTCGCAGTTCAGGTTGCGGGGGTCACCCGGCGGTCCGGGCCGGAGAGGAAGCAGATAACTCACCGGGCCTCGTCGACATGCCCATGATCATGTGGCATCGGACTGGCGATGATCGCCGTGGCGTTGACCTCTCGTCGCTTGAGCAGTTCACCGATCAGGGCCGATTGCTCTGCCGAGACAAGCCAGCGCTCGTCCTGCGCATGCCGGCGCGCGAGCTCTTCATGCACCTGGTCGGCCCGGTCCTGCCAGTGGGCCGGTGCGGTTGCCTGGTCGGCTTCGCAGGCCGCCGTGTCGACGGTGAATCCCGCTGCCGACAACAGGTCGAGCAATTCATTCCACTGCGGAAAGTTGTTGCCAGCAGGTGCCTTTCGATGGAGGTTGCCGTTGGCGACGAAAACCAGCAACCCCAGCCGGCCCGCCGGGGTCAGCACACGGCGCAGCTCGCGCAGGAAGCCGAGTTGTTCGTCGACCGTACACAGCACCCCCAGACTCCAGGCCACGGTGAAGATTCCGGACATGAACGGCTGCTCCGACGCCGCCTGCACCACCGGGAAGCCGAAAAGGCGCCGAGCAGCCCGGCAGGCGCCCGCCTCCGGATCGCTCAACAGGGGCACCACCCCGGTGAGCTCCGCGGCGAACGCCGCGGGACCGCCGACGCCTGCACCGCAATCCAACATCCGGTCGCGGCTGCTGATCGCCAGCCGCTCGATCAGCCACCGCAGCGTTGTCGGGCTGCCGCTTCCCCGGCAGGCGGCGGGCACGAAGTACTCGCGACCCAGGTCCGCTGCCACCTCAGCAGTCCACTCGGCGACGGTGCCGAACTCGGCTTCCATTGCGTCAGTGATTTCCGGCCCCCTGTGGATCTCGCTCGGATCGGATCCGATGTCCGATCTCGGCCTGCACTTCCGCCGCGAACGCAATGCCCCGTTCGGACGCCATCCCGGACAGATTGACCCCTCTGACACCGTCCACCGCCAGCAGCGCCCGGGCCTGCCGGACTGCGGCGGCGATTCCGGCCGCCACCGGGTCATCCGCGGTCAGCACCGATTCCACCACTGCCGCATCGAGTTCCAGTCCAGGCAATGCGGTCAACACCGCGGCGGAGCGATGATCGGTATAGACCGCGACCGACGCGACGACCGGGATCGTCAGACCGGCCCGACGCGCCTGCACCAGGAAAGCGTCAACAGCGCCCGGCGAACCCACATGGTTCAACACCGCGATGCCGGCGCCGGCGTGCTGTTTCTCCACGAGGCGTTCGGGACGCACCGACAACGGCGGAGCCGTGGGAGTCTCGGGCACCGCCGCCGGCACACCGATCTCGGCAGCCAACGCCACCAGCCTGGTCCCGTCCAGATCGAACACCTGGGTCACGTCGGGCCGCACATCGAATGCTCGCCCGTCGCCGGTGACACACAGCACGGTTGCTTTTCCGTTCTGCCGCAACCCCTGCAGTTCCTGCTCCAGCACGACGCGGTTGCGGTCCCGGCAGGCAAGCGTGACCCAGGGGACGACGCCGGCGGTCGACAACAACTCGGCCAACATTGTCGGTGGAAAGTCCGGGCGGTCCTGGTGATCACCCACCAGGACCGCGTCACAGCTCGGCCCGAGGATGCGTGCGGTTGCCGACAAGCTGACCGGGTCGGCCGGTGGCACGCTCAGATCGGTGAGCACCAGCGGAGCCGACACCGGCGCGACGGCCGCCGGTAGCCCCGGCCAGCGAACAATCTGCTCGAAAACACACTTTCCGGGCTGCATTTCACAACGGCCATCAGTTCTGACGCCGCCGCAAGGCCCGAAGATCATCTTCTTCGGGCACCCTGCTGCGGGCGAGACGAGCGACTTCTCCGCGGTCACTGCTCCGCCGCCGAAACCGCTCGCTCGCCCCGCCAGGACCCGAGCCGACCGGGGCCGATCAGTCGAAAACGTTCTTGACGGCGTCCTTGGCCTTTTCACCGGCCTGCTTCACGTTCGCCGAAGCCTGGTCTCCCTTGCCTTCGGCTTCCAGGCTCTCGTTGTCGGTCGCCTTGCCGGTCGCTTCCTTGACCTTGCCGGCCGCTTCCTCGCCGGCATTCTGGATCTTGTCGCCGATGCCCATCGTGATGTCCTCTCTCGGAACGGGGAGTGCTCTGTCAGATCAGAGTTCCCAACAACGGTGGTGTCCACACCACGAAGACCGGCGCTGCGGTCAGAATCCACGGTCACCACCGCCGGGGCCGCGGCAGCCCTGGCTGCCGACGGAGATCCCGGCATGGACGAGGTGCTGGCCAGAAGTGCCTGGCTACGCCCTACCGGATCGGGAATGGGTCGACCCGAAGCGGGCCGTAGGCCGCTCGAAAGGCTCGTGGACCCAGGACCGGGGCTCCCAGGTCGCGCAACCAGGTCGGCAAGTCCGGCCAACCGGGACATCTTGTCGGTGACGGTCTGAACGTGATCGACCCTGGCCCGGCGCGCACGTTCGAATGCTTCGCCGACCTCGGACCAGTCCGACGTCACCGCAAGCACTTCCGCCAACACAAGGGCATCTTCCATCGGAGACGTCGGCGAGGATCATCTCGACAACCGGATTTGCTGCTGCGCATCCACGTCCAACATTCTTCGCCATCACCGAACTCAACCCTCTCGAACAATCCGGTGTCCACCCGAACGTCGCTCAATCAACGGCGAACAACCGGGCTCGCATGACGTCCGGGTCCGACACCTGGAATTCCAAGGGCGGTGGATCGTCAGGCAACCCCTCGAATCCCGGGACCACCGCCTGAAGTGCCGCGACGAAAAACTGCAGGGCCTCGAATCGAGCCGGGTCGCCGTAAGCGATCAGCACCACTCGCCCTTCCGGTCTCGTCACCCGCACCATCTCGCGCAACGCGCCGACCTGGTCCGGCACCAGCATCACCCCGAACTGCGAACCCGTGACATCGAACGAGTCGTCGTCGAAATTCAGGGCGTGAGCGTCCATCACCCGGCTCTGCGCCGCAGCCAAGCGTTCAGCGCGGACGCGACTCTCGAACCGTTCGATCATCGCCGGCGACCAGTCGGTGGCCATCACGGCGGCGCCGAGCCGCGCGGCAGGTAGCGACAGACCGCCGGTCCCCGCCGCCACATCGAGGAACCGCTCACCGGCCCGCAGGCCGACGAGCTGGAGCGCGTCGACGGCGAACGATTCTTCGCCGGGCGCCACGAACTCGTCGTATCCGGCCGCAATCGCGTCCCATGCCTCGGGTGGAGCAAATTGCTGATCGTGGTCGGGCGCCGTTCCGGCCTTCGTTGTCATTGCTGTTCCTCCGTCAGACGCTCTGCGGGCCCTTGGCCGGCGATGTGAAGCATCTCTGGTGACGAATGTAGGGAGCCGTTGACTCCGGCACATCGGTGGCATTGATGACTTCCACGGAGGCGGATCGGCATTTCTACCGACGTGTCATGACAGCAGGTGTGTCGGTCGTGGGCGTATGCCGTGGCCGCCGACCGCGATCTCACCCCGAGCTTGCGCAGAATGCTGCCGACGTGGGTGGCCACCGTCTTCTCACTGATGAACAGGCCGACCGCGATCTGTTGTTGGTCACGCCGGTGGCCAACAACCGGAGTATCTCGACCTCCCGGGTGGTCAATCCCTCGTCGACACCAACCGTGGCGCCGACGGACTGGTCGACGATCGCCGGCAGATCGACAAAGGCGCCAACCGTCGTAATTCCGAGCGTGCCGCGTCCAGCTCCAGCGCCGCTCCCTGCTCGTTGCCCGACGCTCGTTGCGCGGTGGCGATCAGGGCCCGGGCTCGGGCGGCCTCATAGGGAGCACCGAGCTCCGTCCAACCCGCCCACGCATCACGACGGAAGGCCCGTCCGGTGCCCGGCTGCCCCTCCGCGATGAGCACCGATCCATGGGCATGGGCCGCCATGGCGCAGATGACCGGTGCCATCGGGGCAGCGAATCCAGTCAGCTCGTCGGCGGCACGTCGGGCGGATGCGACATCTCCGGCGGCGAGGCTGATCTCAACGTACGGTCCCAACAACGTGGCCCGAAATGCCGGGGCAGCCTCGGTCCCGGCCATGGCCTGCCGGATCGCGAATGCCGCTGCCCAGATCTGTGCTTGAGCCAGCCGTAACAGGGCAAGGCCGGTTTGAGGCTCGCGTCCCCACGCAGAGGCCCGCTGGTAAGCCGCCTGCGCTTCGGGGAACTCGCCCCTCACCCGATGCAATTCCGCCCGAATGTAATGAGCAGAACCAAGTGCAGGGTGGTTCCGAGGGCGGGACAAAGCGTCACTGGCCCGATGCGCCTCGACGAGCGCCTGCGACCACGACCCACCGAACGACAACAACTCTGCGCGGTGCACGAGGCATTGCCCCTGGTAGACAACGATTTCCGGCTGCGCCTCACACCAGCGGGTCAAAGCGTCCGTCCACTCTCTCGCCCGCCGCACGTCGGACACGTCATGGCATCCCTCGATGACGGTGAAGTACAGGTCCCCGATGACCGTCGGCGAAACCTCAGTGGCCGTGACGACCGACATCGCTTCGTCCAGCAGGGCCATCCCCTGACCAACAGCACCCCGCCTGATCAGGTAGCGACCCTCGCCCACCCGAGCCAATGCAACCAGTTCCGCATCGCCGAAGCGATCGCCGGTCGTGGCGGCAGCAGCGAAACTCGTTGCGGCGCCGTCGACATCACCTTCGATCACCCGGCGCAGTGAGTACACGTATCCGAGATAGCCCAGCTCCACGCAATCGGTGCCGACGCCGTCCAGCAGGCTCTGGCCTCGGTGAACCCATCCACCACCACGCGCCAATTCGCCCCGATTCAGCAGTACGAACGAGGCCCAGAGGGCGCAACGGGCAGCGTCCACTGTCTCATCGCGCCGCAGATGGGCCAGGTAGGCACGGTCCCAGCCGTCGGCGCTCTCATCGGCGCGGCCGATCAGTAAGCACACGTCGCCAGACGCTCGAGGTCCGCCGCATCCAGGTCGTGCTGCGTCTCCGCTGCAGACAATTCCTCGAACGCCCGTTCCCACGCGCGCCGACCGAAGGAGTCCCGACCTCGTACGACGTCATCGGACATTGAATACAACCTCCCCGTACGGGGTCGCGGTCGGTATCCACCTAGGATTTCGGATCCGAGAATGCATTGGGAGAAGGAGTCATTCCTGACTTCTGTCGCAGTTGTCAACAAGGAGCAATAGTTGGCGATCGGGAGCATTGTTGTCTCGGCTATCTTTTGCATTTCACCAAGCGCCACCGATGACCATCCAGAGCAGTACGACTGCAACCAGGTGAAATGGGGCTGCTGGACATGATCGGGCACAGACTGCGTGATCGATCCATCTTCCTGATCGGCTCGGCCGTGGCCGTGCTGATCAGCGCGTGCAGCGGGACATCCGGCAACAATGCCACCAGCACCGGCCCGGCATCGCCGACAGCGACGACATCGCTGAGATCGCAACCCGATCGTGCCGGCCCGGTCGACATCGGTTCCGGCCGCGCGATCTACCTGGAGTGCCAAGGAACCGGCTCCCCCACGGTCGTCCTCGTGTCCGGCTTCGGCGACAACGCCGAGGTCTGGAACACCTCCCCGACCGACGGATCCTCGACCGCATCAGCGGTGACATCGCCCGTGCGAGCGGAACCCGTGACCGTGTTCCGCGGCATCGGGGAATTCACCCGGGTCTGCGCTTACGACCGTCCGGGAACCAGTGACAGCCGATCCACGGAAGTCCCCCAGCCGACGTCGGCGCAGACGTCGGCGGACGATCTGGCGAAACTGCTCGGCGCAGCCGGCGAGGCCGAGCCGTACATTCTGGTCGGACATTCCTATGGCGGTCCGATCGTCCGCATCTTTGCCGGCGAACACCCCGATGAGGTGGGTGGGCTGGTCCTCGTCGACGGCTTGTCCGAAGACCTCGAGGACGGCCTGACCGCCGATCAGACGGCAATTTTCCATACGTTGAACACGCCACCACCTCGGCCGGGGGCTGAGACCGTCGATTTCACCGCCGTCGCCACCCAGGTTCGCCAGGCAACTGCGGCGCCCGACGTGCCGGTCACCGTGCTCACTGCGGACAATCCGCAGCTGACGCCTGAGGCTCTGGCGTCCGGCCAGCTGCCGCCCGGCGTCGACCAGACGTTCGCCGATGCGTTGTGGGCGGCGCAATTGGCCGCGCAGAACTCGATGGCTGCGAAGTTCCCCGGTGCCGTGCACATCACCGATACCCACAGCGACCACTACATCCAGCTCGGGAACCCGCAACTGGTGATCGACTCCATCCACGACGTGGTCGACGTGGCGCGCAATGCGAAGTAGGACCAGTTGACTGACCAAGGAGTCAACTTGCCGATCGGGCCAGCTGCCCAACAAGCCTGCTCGATCCGTCTCAGCGTGCGTGTAAAGAGCCGAGCCTTTGGCCTCGAGGCTGTTGGTGCAGAGGTTCTTCCCCGACGGCAGTGCACCGCTCATCGCGGGAGTTATTCAAGCCGCGCCACTCTGCTTCTGGTGGCTCGACGCGGCGACCGTCCACAGCATTTCGATAATCCAGATCGCTTGTGGCGATCGTCGGAGAGTCACCTTCCACCAATGAGTTGATGGTTTGTCGGCAACAGCAGATGGTCGGCCGGAAGTGAGTTCACCAGGCCCGCGAGCGGTGTGGGAAACGAACCGTAGTTGTCGTCATTGGCCTGAGTGCCTGGACGAGGTCACCGGTGCGGAGGTCGCCACTGCTTCCCCATGGCCAGCTACCGCCCCTGGTGATGTGCACGTTGCGGAACACCATCGGGTAGGTGCGTTCGGCGTCGATGCCTGCCGGGGAGTCCTGGACCTGCAGGTGCAGGTGCGGCTCGCTCGAATGACCGTTGTTCCCGACCGCGGCGAGGGGCTGGCCACGCCGCACCCGGTCCCCGATTTCAACCGTGAGGCTGCCCTGCATGAGGTGGGCCATCAGCACATACCGGCCGGCGCCGATATCAATGACCACGTGATTGGCTCGGTCGCTGTTGGTTCCTGGTCGGTTGTCTGCGTAGCCGTCAGCCGCCCCGACGATCAGCCCGTCGGCGGGCGCCAGCACCGGAGACCCGAAGCCGGGGTAGTCGGTAAGCGGCGCGTCAACGCCTCCCGTGTGCGTTCGCCCGTGGACGTCGAGGCGCTGGAAATCGATGGCGTTGCTCTCCTCCGAGGTGTGCCCGTTGAGGAGGACACTGCCGCCGCCGTTCGAGACGTACCACTCGCCGGTCAGTGGGGAGTCGAGCACAACCGCTTCGGTGGCCGGCGCGGATATCTGAACGAGGTGAAAAGCAAGGAAGCCCGACAGCAGGGCCACGACGACGTTGGTGGCCAGGTAGACGCGTCGGCGAGGGACCAACGCCAAAGCCGCCATCAGGACCAAGCCGGCCACGAAGGCCGCGACCACGACGTCGAACTGGAGGTTGCTCAAGGAGTATTCGATTTGTGCGCGGTCCGTGCCACCGGCGGCGAGTACGCCCCCGATCAGCAAGCAGCACATCAAGATATTGAGGCTCTGCATCAGGTGGAACCGCAGATCCCGGCGAAGAGGGTGGCGGAGCAGCCCGAGCTCGACCCGGCCCCGCCGGGTGCCCCAGGCCCGCGACGTCGCCAACGACACAGGCAGTACTGCAGACACGGCCGCCAGTCCGAAGAGCCACACCCCCCGCTCTTGGTAGAGATACGCGAAAACCACCAGTCCCCACAAAGCCAGAATGAGGCTCCGCTGGGTGACCACAATCGTGCGTTGACGGGTCAAGTCGACCGCTGACTCCTGGAGGGCGAGCGGCATTGCGATCAGCGCACCGGCAATCACCACGAGCGTTGACGCTGGAAGATCGCCCTGCCCCAGCCATAACCCGACAAAGGCCGCCATCATCCCCACAGCCAAACCGACATTGCGTGGAGTCAGGATGACCGATCGCCCGGTTTCCTCCTCGTCAGATCCGGTGCTGAAGGCGAGCAGTAGACCGAAAGGGATCAGCCCAATCGGTCCAACGACGAGCACCGCAACGACGAACGCCGCCGCCGCGAGGACGGTCAACACCAGCCTGCGCCGCCAATCGGCGCGACCGTGGGAAGTCGCGTGGTCTGGTCCAAGCGTGGATGCCACGCCGTCCGGAAACTCGTTGCCGACCTCTGGAATCGTCGAACGGTGAATTGACATGTCGCCTCGCTTGCCGGATCGGGAAATGTGGATGTCCTGACCCTCTCTTCGTCCGGCTGTCTCCCGCGTCGGCCGGAAGGGGACGTCAGGTCCTTCGGAAGTGGATCGGGGTGTCAACTTTCGGCCGACACCGCATGACCCGTTGCGTGCGACAGTGAGGCGGTGGCAATCCAGACGGTGGCAAACCAGGCGGTTGACCTGCGGCAACGGTGGACAAGCTGGACCACCGATCGGCCGATACTCCTCGACGCCGCCCTGTTCGGAGGGGCGGCCATCCTGGAGGTCATCCTCGAACTGCACGACGCGAGCATGCCGTGGCCACCCACCTTGCTGGCCGTGCGGATCCCGGTGATCATCGCCGTCATTGCGTTCCGCCGGCGCTGGCCGTTGTCGATGCTCATCCTCGCCGTCGCCGATGTCGTTCTGCAGTCGGAAGTTTCGGCTGCGTTACCGATCGCCGCGTACGCCCTGACCCGGTACCGCCCGCAATGGTCCGTCCGAATCCCGGCCATCGCTGCCGCGACCCTGGGCACCGTCATAGCCTCCACGGACACCTGGGGATCGCACACCGGGGTCATCATCAGCGTCGCGTTCGTGCTGTGGCCGGCCACTCTCGGGGCCTACGTGCCGGCCCGTGCGCAGCTGGTGGCAGCACTTCGGGAACGGGCCGAACGCGCGGAATCGGACCAGGAACTCCGCGCCCAACAGGCCGTGTTCAGCGAACGAGTACGGATCGCCGGCGAAATGCACGACGTTGTCGGTCATCGGGTCAGTCTCATGGTGCTGCATGCCGGGGCCGTGGAAATGGCCGCCGGTGACCCCGGCAAAGTTCATGTGCTGGCTGAACAGATGCAGATCGCCGGAAGGCAGGCACTGCAGGAGTTACGGCAACTCGTCGGTCTGCTCCGCGAGAACGACGACGACGGGCCCGCTCCGCTGACCCCCCAGCCGACCCTTGCCGATCTGCCGGAGATGGTCGAGGAATCCCGGCTCGCCGGAATGGATGTCACCCTGCAGTCGACCGGGCAGGTTCGGATCATGACGGAAATGGTCGAACGGACGGCGTATCGGATCGTCCAGGAGTCACTGACCAACGCCGGACGACACGCCACCGGAGGTTCGGTATGCGTGACCCTGGATTACCGAACGACCACGCTCGCCATCAATGTGGTGAACGAAAGGGCCACCGGGAAGGCGAACCCCGTGCCTGGCACCGGCCACGGACTGCTGGGGCTGCGGGAGCGAGCACACGCCCTCGGCGGGACGCTGCGCGCCGACCCCCGTCTGGAAGGCGGCTTCATCGTCGAGGCCGTGCTTCCTGCATGAGCGAGACTTGGCGAGCGAACAATCAAAACCTTCATGCGGCGAACACACGAGGAAAGAGTGAGGTCGCAGCATGAGTATCCGGCTGCTCCTCGTCGACGACGAGGACCTCGTCCGGTTCGGGCTTCGCACCGTCCTGGACCTGACCGACGATATCGACGTCGTCGGCGAAGCCTCCGACGGAGCCCAAGCGGTCAGTGCCGCCCGCGGCCTCCACCCGGAGGTGGTGCTGATGGACGTCCGGATGCCACGGGTCGACGGCCTGGCCGCGACCAGACAGATCCTCGATCATCCCGACCCACCGAAAGTCGTCATCCTCACCACCTTTCACCTCGACGAGTACGTCTTCTCGGCACTTCAGGCCGGTGCCAGTGGGTTCCTGCTCAAGGACACCCCGCCACGCCAGATCGTCGCCGCCATCCGGGCGGTGGTCGCCGGCTCCGAGATGCTGTCCCCTGCCGTCACCCGACGGTTGATCGCCGAATACGTGGCCCCTCGCGACCACCCGCAACGCACCGAATCACGTCGCAAAATGGCCATGCTCTCCGACCGTGAACGTGACGTGCTCACCCTCATCGGAAAGGGCCTGTCGAACGCCGAAGCCGCGCAGCACCTCTTCATGAGCGAAGCAACCATCAAGACCTACGTCTCTCGGATGCTCACCAAACTCGAACTGGCCAACCGCACTCAAGCCGCCATCCTTGCCCACGAAGCCGGGCTCTACGACTGACAGGCCCCAGGTATGACTGACAGGCCCCAGGTATGACTGACAGGCCCCAGGTCAGGCGTCGACGCGGCGAAGCCGCCAGGCGGCGAACCCGATCAGGACGACTGAGTAACCGCACATCACGGCGAACCCGGTCCATGGGGTCAAGGGGTGGGCGACTCCAAAGGTGCCGTCGACCATCACGGCCCCGGCGTTGGACGGCAGGTACTGCACAAAGTGGTCCGTCAGCGAGGTCGGTAGCAGGTTCGTCAGCGGCGGGATCACGAAGAACACAGCGACGAAGGTCGTGATCGCGGCCGCGGTGTTCCGCAGCAACGCCCCCAACGCAATCGCAGTCAGGCCGGCCACCGTCAGATACAGGGCCGCCCCCAGGATCGAACGCACTGCCCCCGGGTCGGACGCCGAAGCGCTGAGCTGGTCACCGAGCAGTGCCTGGCCGACGAGGAATGACGTGATGCTGGCGGCCAGCATCGTGAGAAACACGGTGCCAGCGAACACCGCCAACTTGCCCCACAACATTGGCAGCCGACTGGGCACCACCGTCAGCGAGGAGCGGATCATCCCGGTGCTGTACTCGCCGGTGATCAACAGCACCCCAAGGACACCCACCGCGATCTGCGCGAAGAAGGTACCGGTCAGCGAGGTGGAAATCGCGGTCGCACCGGGCTCGAACCCGGTGGCTTGGCTCGCGGTGATGGCCGCGAATATCGCGCCGAGACCGATCATCAGCACGATGGCGGTCAGCAAGGTGGAGACGGTCGACCGCAGGGAGCGGAATTTGGTCCACTCGGACAGCAGGACCCGGGCTTGGGTGACCCGCGGCCCGGTACCGCCGCTGATCGTTGTCACTGTTGTGGCGGGTGCCAGGGCGGTGGTCATGCCGCCACCGCCGCGGTGGTTGTTGTTGCGGTGCCGGTGGTGTCGGTTGCGCGGTATTCGACGGAGTCGCTGGTCAGGGTCATGAATGCTTCTTCCAGGGATGCTTGTTTCACGGTCAGTTCGAAGATGGGGATCTGGTTCTGCCACGCGATGGTGCCGATGTGTTCGCCGGTCAGGCCGTCGATCTCCAGCACGCCGGGTTGTGGAGTGGTCACCGTGGTGTCCGGACCCAGGAGGAGCTCGCGGAGTCGGCCCACTTCCGGAGTGCGGACGGTGACGGCGTGGTGGGACGCCTCGTCGATGAACTCGTCGACGGTGGTGTCGGCGATCAGCCGGCCCCGGCCGATGACGACCAGACGGGCGGCGGTTTGGGCCATTTCGCTCATCAAATGCGAGGACACGAACACGGTGTGCCCGGCCGCGGCGAGGTCCTTGAGCATGGTGCGCATCCAGAGCACGCCCGCGGGGTCCAGGCCGTTGACCGGTTCGTCCAGGACTACGGTCTGCGGGTTGCCGAGCAAAGCCGACGCCACCCCCAGTCGTTGTCCCATCCCCAGGGAGAAGCCGCCGACCCGTTTGCCGGCGACCTGCTGGAGCCCGACGATGTCGATCACCTGGTCAACCCGCTTGCGGCTGATGCCGTTGGTCTGCGCGAGGGCGAGGAGGTGGTTGCGGGCTGATCGGCCGGTGTGCACCGCCTTGGCTTCGAGCAGCACCCCGAGTTCGGCCATCGGGGCGGCGGCGGAGCGGTAGTCCCCGCCATTCACGGTGACCCGGCCGCCGGTGGGTTGGTCGAGTCCGGCGATCATCCGCATCGTGGTGGATTTCCCGGCTCCGTTCGGGCCGAGAAAACCGGTGACGATGCCGGGTTGGACGACGAAGCTCAACCCGTCGACCGCCAGTTTGGTGCCGTACCGTTTGCTGAGGTTTTCCACTTCGATCATGGTGAGTGCCTTTCCTGCATGATGGGGACCAGCCGCGTCGAATTGACACGGCCAGTGAAGAGTCAATGAGATGCGTTGGTGCGGCACTTCTTCACCGGACCTGCGGCAAGCGGTAGACGCTCAGATGGTGATCGCGATCTTTCCTTTGACGGTGCCCGCTTCGAGGTGCCGCATGGCGGCAGGCACCTGGTCCAGCGGGTAGGTCCGGTCGACGCTCGGGGTCACGGTGCCGGCAGCAAGGTGCGCGGCGAGAATCTCGCTGTCGCTGGCCCGCTCCTTGGAGGCCAGCCCGGTCAGCCGCTGCCCGATGAACGGGGTCAGCAGCAAGGCCCGCAACTGCCGGCCGATACCGCCGGTGATGTTGCCCTTGCTCTCACCGCCGACGATCACAGCGGTACCGGTCGGGGTGAGTGCCCGGCGGAGCCTGGAAAGTGAGGAGTTACCGGCGATGTCGATGATCAGGTCGTAGTGGTGCACTCTATCGGCGAAGTCCTCGCGGGTGTAGTCGACAACATGGTCCGCACCCAGACCTGTGACCAGGCCGAGCTTTTCGGTGCCACACACCCCTGTGACCTGCGCTCCAAAGGCCTTGGCCAGTTGCACCGCGTAGCTGCCGACGCCACCCGATGCGCCGATGATCAGCACCCGTTGCCCCGGCTTAACACGCCCGGCTTCGAGGGCCTGCAAAGCGGTGCCTCCTGAGATCCCCACCGTGGCTGCCTGTTCGAACGAGGCGTTCACCGGTTTGTGGGCGAGTTTGTCCTCACGGGCGGCGGCGTACTCGGCGAAAGAACCCCGGCTCATCCCGAATACCTCGTCACCCACGGCGAATTTGGTGACCGCCGAGCCGACCGCGGCAACGGTGCCTGCGACATCGATGCCCGGAACCCGGTTCTTCGGCCTGCGGAACCCGAAACCGATTATCCGCATCAGGTACGGCGTGCCCGTCATCAGATGCTCGGTCCCCCGATCCACACCGGCCGCGTGCACCCGCAGCAGCACCTCGTGCTCGGCAATCTCGGGTCGATCGATCTCCGCCGACCGGAGCACGTCGGCAGAGCCGTAGCTGTCCTGCACGATGGCCAGCATCTTTACTCCCGTCGCATGATGGTTCGTATCGGTCGTCGCAGTGATCTTTACCATGGTGGCTTCCCTCTCGCGGGATAGAGAATTGACGTACTTGGTCCGGCCGGCGCTCCGCATCCCGCCATCGGTAGCCGGGCATCGGCAACCGTCGTGATGGTGGAACCAAGGAGTTGTCGTCCCGCCCACGGCGACCGGGCATCGGCTGCCGCACTGCTGGCGGGGATGACTACGAGCTTTTCGTCTGACGTCTTCCTGCCTTGATGAACAGACCATGCCTGACTCAAGTAGGGAGACGGTAGAAGGCCGGTGGAGTCGCGGTGGAGATGATCGGGTCTCTGCCCGACTCTCGGCTTTCGATGCTATCGTACTAAGTACGAGGGTATAGTACTAAGTACGAATTGGCTAGGGGTCGGGAGAGACGGATGTCAGAATCAATCAGCAGCGGTACCAAGGAACGCGTTCCGCTCAGCCGGGACCGGGTGCTGGCCGGCGCGATCACGGTCGCCGACGCCGGTGGGATCGGGGCGCTCACCATCCGCACGCTCGCTCAGGAACTCGGCGTCAAACCGATGTCGGTGTACCACTACGTCGCCAACAAGGACGAGATCATCGATGGCATCGTCGATCTCGTCTACGCCGAGATCACCCTGCCGGCGCCGGGCGGAGATTGGCGGCAGGAGATGCGGCTGCGAGCCAACTCGGCCCGCCGGGTACTGGCGAATCACCCCTGGGCCACCCCGTTGCTGCAGTCACGACTGAACCCGGGCACTGCGACGCTGCGACACCACAACGCGTTCGTCGCAACCCTGCGGGCTGCGGGCTTCTCGGTGGAACTGACCGCCCACGCCTTCGCCCTGATCGACAGTTACGTCTTCGGGTTCGCCCTGTCGGAGAACGCCCTACCCATCCACGGCCCGGACAGCGTCGCCGACACCGCAGCGTCGATGATGCATTTCTTCGACGCGGAGGCCTACCCCGCACTGCTCGAGTTCACCATGGAGCACGTCATGCGACCCGACTATGATTTCGGCGAAGAATTTTCCTACGGGCTCGATCTGATCTTCGACGGCCTCGCCCGGGCAGTGCCCAACAATGCGCGCAAGACAAGAAGCGATCGAGCCTCTCCGTAATCGCCTGAGCGGCAAAGTGAATCTTCCGCAGATGGTCCGCATCGAGAAGGTCGCGCCAAGTTCGAGCAGATCCTCCGGGATCGCCGCCGTCTTGCTGAGCGGCATGGCGGGCTTTCAGATCGCGCTGGCGGCTGGGGCTCCCTGGGGCGCGGCCGCCTGGGGTGGGGCGAGCCCCGGCGTTCTCCCACGCGGCCTGCGCGTCTCGAGCGCAGGATCGGGCCTGGTCTATGTGCTGCTGGCCGTCGCGGCCCGGTCCACGTTCATCCCGCCCTGCTGCGGCGCCGGATCCGCACGGTGTCAAGCGGTGGGATGGTCGTTGGCGCCGTCATGAATCTCGCTTCGCCGTCAAACATCGAGCGAACACTGTGGACGCGGGTAGCAGCTACGCTCGCGGCCGTGCTCTGGCTGGCCAGGAGCGACCGGGCCACTGTCATGGTCAGCCCCGCGGTGCATGAATAGGATCTCCGAGTTCGTCAAGGACGTCCCTCATGAACATCAGCGCGCGCCGAGCGTCGAGTCGCGGTTCGGCTGACCGATCGTGGCCTGAGATCCGTTCGGAATTGGCCGCGATCCGCACTGCCGAATCGGCGACAAGGGTTCGGGCAGCCAGCGCACCGAAGTCGCCGGCCGCCGCGAGGTAGTCGAGCACAAGGGCCGCCGCGGAGAGATGGTTGATCGTTGCCATCATGTTGATGAACTCGACAGCGGCATTCGTCGCCAGATCCGGGTAGTCGGTTTCGAGGAGTTCGTCGACGTAGGCACGGAGGATCCGGAAGGCCGCCGACCAGTTCCCCCGTCGGAAAGCGGCTCGCGCCTCGATCGGCTTGTTCACCGAAACCGTCCGTTCGGGCACCTCGACGCTGACCGCTTCGTCGAACAACCGATCGGCCAGGTCCGGTTCGCCCTGTAGCAGCGCGGAGTAGCCGAGCATGCTCAATGCCACGTACAACAAGGTCGGCGGACCTTGCGCGCGGTACCGTGCCACGAGTGTCGAGGCGTAGTCGTCGAGTTCAGGGAAGCGCGCAGTGTTCATCAAACCTGCTGCCACACCGCCGGTTTCGGCTAGCTCGGCCGCGTAGTTTTCGCCGTGCCGGCGCAACCAGGCCACCGCTTCTGGGGCCCGCCGAGTCAGCCCGTCGCCGTAGAAGTACGCGCGGGTGTACCGGACCAGCGGATGGTCCGGATCACCGAAGCGATGGACAAGCCGTTCGTACCGGTCGTGGTCTCCGCTCTGCCTGCACCTGTAAGTAGCGCACACCAACCAAAAGGCGACGTCATCAGTTTTCGTCAGCGGCGTGATTGCCAGGACGCGTTCGGCCCAGTCGCTGATCTCTGTTTGCTGGCGCAGGTTGACCTCACCGACGACGGGGCGGACAAGAGCGTCGGCCAGCTCACGGTCGCCGGTGGCGCAGGCCCAGTCGAAGCCGGCCCGCAAGTTGGGCCACAGCTCGCCGAGCCGCCCAACCCCTTCGGCCTCCGCCGGGCTGACCAGCAGTTGGTGAATGCGGGTCACCTCATGCAGACACCACTGCGCGTGCCGGCCGGCGACCAGGACGGAGTCGTCACAAAGCGTCAGCTGCTCGGCGGTGAACTCCCGAATCGTTTCCAACAGCCGGAAACGCCGACCAAACCGACCAGACTCGACCAGCAGCATCGACCGTTCGACCAGTTCGCCCAACAGGTCATCGACAGCCGCCAGACCTGCAACATCGGTGAGTGTCGGAGTTTCTTCGGTAACCCTTGCGGCGGCTGCAACGTCGAACGGCCCGGCGAAGATGGACAGCCGCCGAACAAGGACCTGTTGAGTTGTAGTGAGGAGGTCATAGGACCACCCGATGGTGGCGCGCAGCGTCCGGTGGCGTGCCGCGCTGGTCCTACGGCCACCGGTCAACAGGTGAAGGCGATCACTGAGGCGGGCCACGAGGTCCGATGGGCGCAGGGTTCTGCTGCGAGCCGCGGCCAACTCGATGGCCAATGGGATGCCATCCAGGCGGCGGCAGATCTCCTCGACGTCGACGCGGGCGGCGGCCGCATCGAACGTCGGCCAGACTGCCCGCGCCCGCTCGTTGAAAAGCTCCGCCGCGGGGCCGGCCGGGTCCAGGGGTGCTACCGGGAGGAGTTGTTCGTCGCCGATGCCGAGAGCTTCCCGAGAGGTGGCCAGCACCCGAACCATCGGACAACCCTGGGCGATGGCGGTTGCGAGCTCGGACGCACCGTTGATGACGTGTTCGCAGTTGTCCAGGACGAGCAGCGTCGGTCGTGACTGCAGCCCTGCCACCACCGATCCAAGCAGGGTGCGCCCCGGGTGTTCCTTGAGTGCCAGGGCGTCGACCACCACCCGAGGGACGTCGCTCGATGAGGTGATGCGGGTCAGGTCGACGAGCCAGACCCCGCCGGTCCGAACGGGGTCGGACAGCTGCGCCGCAGCCAGGGCGAGCCTGGTCTTGCCGATCCCACCCGGACCGACCAATGTGACCACCGGGAATTGTGCCATCGCGCGGGCGATGTCTTCGAGGTCCTGATCACGCCCGATGAGGCGTCCGAGACGAAGCGGGATGTTGCCGGGGCGATGGTGCTGGCTGCGCAGCGCCGGATGCTCACCCGCCCCGAGTTGGAAAATGTGCTGGTCCGCGGCTTCACCATCGAGCCGGTGGTCGCCGAGATCCGGTAAGTCGCTGCGGTCCAGCAATGCGACAGTGACTGCGGACAAAAGGGTTTGGCCGCCGTGACCAGCACTGGCGAGGCGCTCCGCGAAGTTGACGGCCGCACCGAAATAGCCGTTGGCGGCTACTTCGGCCTCGCCGGTATGCAACCCGATCCGCAACCGCGGCTCGACACCTCCTGGCCAGGGTTCGCTGCTCATCCCGAGTTGCAGCTCGGTCGACCAGGCAGCGGCGTCGTCCGCCCGATGGAACGCCGCTCCGAACGAGTCCCCGCCGATGACGAACAAGAACCCACCCTGACGGTGCACCGCAGCCCGCACCAATTCGTCGAGGCGGGCCATGGCGGCGGCCGTCTTCTTCCGGTTCGTCACCCACAGCCGTCCGGAATCCTCGACCTCACAGAAGCCGAACGTCACCGTCCCGGCAGGACGGGCAGCCGGCGGATCCGAGGGACGACCGCCGCTCAGCCGCTCGTCGTGATCCAGAATCCGGGTCTCCACATCCATCAGCTGCGGACCGGGTTCCACCCCGAGCTGCTCCACCAGGTGCCCGCGGGCCTGCTGGAACACAGCCAACGCGTCGGCCTGTCGCCCCACCCGGTACAGGGCGGTCATCAGCAGCGACCACAACCCTTCCCGGAATGGATAGTTCGCGGTCAGTTCCGTCAACGGACCGATCACCCCCAGCGCGTCGGTCTCGACCTGACGAGTCAGGTCGGTTTCCACCGCACCCAACCACTGCTCCACCAGCCCATTTACGATCGGCGTGAGGCCGGGCGCGTGCAGTCCGGCCAGCGGCGTTCCCGTCCACTCCACCAGCGCCGCCTCGATAGCACCCGAATCGAGCTTCCGCCGAAAACGGGTGACGTCCACCGCATCGACGGAAACTGCCAGACGGTAGGCGGCACCGGTCCGAACGATCGAATCGGCGCCCAGCCCGGTGCGGAGCCGAACGATATAGGACTGCAAGGTTTTCTCGGCCGTCCGAGGTGGCTGATCACCCCACACCAGATCCACCAGTCGGGCGACCGGAACCGCAGACCCGGGCGACAGCGCAAGGACCGCGAGCACCGCCTGGCACTTCGCCGGACCAATGTCCAACGGCTCACCGCCGTCGGTGCTAGCACTCACACCGCCGAATAGACCGATCCGCACCACGCTGACTCCTCGGAGGGCTTCTCCTGCCCTCGGGATTGCAGCCTCCCACAAACAGGTTTCGTTCTTGCCGCACCTGGCCTCCACCGCCAGATCAACGCCAACCTGCCAGATCAACGCCAACCTGTCGGGCTCGACATGTCGGGCCTCGGAGTGCGCCCGAATCCGGATCGAAACACTTTGTCTCCACCGCGCTTCGACCGCGGCTCAACCGGCCCCTGTCACGGTCTGTACCGCGGCCACCAAGGGCCGGCGAACCAAAGGGAGCAGACCATGACTTCGACAACAGCAATCAACAGCAACACCGAGACGGACCCGGACCGGTCCATCCGCAACGCCGGCCTCACCGCAGGAATCGCGCTCCTGCTCATCTCCGCGCTGGCCGCATTCGGTTACTTCATTGCTGTGAAAGGGCTCCTCGCACCAGGTGATCCAGCCCAAACTGCCATGAACATCACCGAGTCGAGCGGCTTGTTCCGGCTCGGCATCGTCAGCCTGTACCTGGTCATCCCCCTCGACATCCTCGTCGGATGGGCCCTCTACCGGGTCTTCAGCCCCGTGAACAAAAGCCTCTCCATGCTCGCGGCCACCCTCAGGATTGCCTTCGCCGTGGTCTTCATGGTGGCCATCAGCCAACTCGTCGAAGTGCTTCGCCTGCTCAACGACGCACAACCACCTCGCGGCATTCAGCCCAGAACAACTACACGCCCAAGCGCTCCTGGCCATCAACGCGTTCAACGATGTCTGGCACGCCGGTCTCTTCCTGTTCGGCCTGCACCTGCTGGTCATCGGATACCTCGCGTTCACATCGGGATACGTCCCGAAGCTCATCGCAGTGCTCGTCGTGATCGACGGACTGAGCTACGCGATCGACACCTTCGGCACCGTGCTGTCCCCCGGACCCTGGACCGACACCGCCACCTTCACTTTCATCGGGGAGTTCCTGCTGGGGCTCTGGCTCGTGATCCGCGGCCCGCGCCTCACCGGAAATCGCACTCTTGTGGCGTAGCCGGGTGCTCGAGGTAACAGTGGATCAGGTTGCGCGGCAAACCCTCTCCAGGCCGTCCAGAATCAGGTCGATCCCGAACTCGAACTCGGCGTCGTGGTCGTAGCCAGGTTGCAGGACGTGCTCGACGGTCATCTCGGCGACGTGGGGGTAATCCTGGGTGGCGAGCCGCGCCAGGATCACTTGGGCCAGTTTCGTGCTCCCCATAGAGGTAGCTGGCAGGTTTCGCTCCTGCAGCACGAATCCGTAGATGTAGCTGTCGAGGACTGAAGAGGCCTGCGCGGCCAGCACGATGGAAAAGCCCGCCTCCCGCAGAATTCCAAGGACCGCGTCGTGGTGTCGCAGCGTCGCAGGGCCGGGTGTGGTCCGCGATTCCATCAGCCCGGTTGCCCAAGGGTGTCGGGCGAGCACCTTCCGGACCGAGATGGCCCGGTGACGCATGGCAGTCCGCCAGTCGGTTCCGCCGGATGGCAGGTCGATCTCGGCGAAAACGCCGTCGATCATGGCATCGGTCAGGTCCCCCTTGTTGGACACGTGGTTGTACAGCGACATCGCCTCGACGCCGAGTTCGCCGCCGAGTTTGCGCATGCTCAGTGACTCGATCCCACTCGCGTCGGCCAACGCGATGGCGGACCCGACCACCTTGTCCCGGTTCAACCGCGCGCGGGCCTCGTTGCCCGGGTTGATCATTGGTGCTCCTGTCCGTTTTGTATTGACTTACGAACATTACCAGCGTAGGACTTACAATATAAGCTTACGATGTAGGGCAGCTGTCTGGAGCGGATCAACTCCCCAACGGAAGCGCGGCACGCTCGCCCATATCCCGGGCCTCCAAGGGAGCCGGCACTTCGAATACCAATCCCCGCAATCGTTGTCGGGATCAGCCGCCCAGGAGACGAGACTCATGGTCATGCATGTGGACAAGGCCGGCGGCGACCACCCGGTGGTGCTGACAGCACACCTCGATCCCGGGCTGTCCCGCTGGCAATGGTTGGTGAAATGGTTCCTGGCCATCCCGCACTACTTCCTGCTCGCGTTCCTCTGGCCCGCCTTCCTGGTGGTCACCGTCATCGCCGGATTCTGCATCCTGTTCACCGGTCGCTACCCGCGTCCGCTGTTCGACTTCACCAGCGGAGTACTGCGCTGGTCCTGGCGGGTGTCCTACTACGCCGCCAACGGCGGCCTGGGCACCGACCAGTACCCCCCATTCACCCTCGGGCTCGCCCTCGGATATCCGGCGACCCTGGACATCGTCTACCCCACAACGCTTTCCCGAGGTTTGGTGTTGGTCAAGTGGTTGCTGGCCGTCCCGCACTACCTGATCATCGGGCTGTTCGTGACCAACTGGTGGGGCTGGAACTCCGCCGGTGAACGCTTCGCGGTCAACCCGGTCGGCTCCGGCGGTCTGTTCGGACTGCTCGTGGTGATCACCGCCATCATGCTGCTGGTCACCGGGAAGTACCCGCCACAGCTGTTCGCGCTGATCATCGGCGGCAACCGCTGGATCTATCGGGTCATCGCCTACGCCGCCTTGATGACCGACCAGTACCCGCCGTTCCGCCTCGATCAGGGCGGATCCGAACCCACCCTGCCGCCCCTGCCACCGACCGCGGGGCCGGCAATTCCACCCACACCGGAACCCGCAGGAACCTGGACCGGAGCATGACCCCTGGGCCAGGCGGCGCGGTCGGCTCGATGGCCGGGAAGACGGTGCTGATCACCGGCGGCACCGGAGGCATCGGCAAGGCGACCGCGATCGGATTGGCCGCCCTTGGCGCCCGCGTCTGCATCACCGGCCGCGATCACACCCGCGGACGGGTGGCCGCGGCCGACATCAGCCGGCAATCCGGCAACCCGGCAGTGGACTCGCTCAGCGCTGACCTGTCGTCGCAGACCGAGGTCCGCCGACTGGCCGCGGCCGTGCTCGGCGCGTACCCGCGACTAGACGTGCTGGTGAACAACGTGGGCGGATTCTGGGCCCACCGCCGAGTGACCACCGACGGCCTCGAGCACACCTTCGCGGTCAATTACCTGGCGCCGTTCCTGCTCACGAACCTGCTCCTGGATCGGCTCAAAGAAAGTGCGCCGGCGCGGATCGTCATCGTGTCCTCCAACGCACAGGCATTGGGGCGCATCGACTTCGACGATTTGCAGGGCGCGACGGATTACTCGGGTCCGCGGGCCTACAACCAGTCCAAACTCGCCAACGTCATGTTTACCTACGAACTGTCCCGGCGCCTCGATGGCACCGGAGTGACGGTGAACGCCCTGCATCCCGGCGTGGTCAGCACATCCTTCGGTGCCGAAGACCCCACGCTGCTGACCAGAATGGCGCGGCCGCTGATGCGTTTGATGAAAACGCCCGCACAAGGCGCGGCCACCTCGACCTACCTCGCGTCGTCACCGGGCGTCGACACGATCACCGGCCAGTACTTCGCGAACAGCACACCAAAGACGTCCAACAAGTTCTCGTACGACACCGTTGCGGCCGACCGGCTTTGGCAGGTCAGCGCCGACCTCGTCGGGCTCGCCCCAGCTCACTACGGGTAACACCCGGGCCGCAGCCGGCCGCCGGAGACCGTGATGTCTGCGGGTCGGACAGCGGGCCGAATGTGCTCAATTGACAACTCTGAAAGAAGTGTGATGCCCGAAATTCCGCTGCCCACGGAAAGCATCCCTGCTGATCCTGCGCATCTTCCTCCCACCGCAGGGCCCGACCGATCGCCCGACCGAACCGTGGCCGACGCGTCGGGGCTCGAGACACCACCCGTGGCATACCGGGTCGGGTGGGGGTTCGTCGCGATGTACGCGTTGGCATACATCGGCACCGTCCTGCTGTTCCTCGCCCCCCTGTTGGTCAGCTTGGCATTGAAGGTCAACTCGCTGGTCGGGATCGAACAGGCACCGAACAGCCTGGCGCTGGTCGCGGGAGTCGGCGCCCTGCTGGCGATGTTCGCCAACCCGTTCTTCGGCCGGCTGAGCGACCGCACCTCTTCCCGACACGGCATGCGGCGGCCCTGGATGGTCATCGGCCTGGCGGGTGGTTCCCTCGGCATCCTCGTCGTCGCCCTGGCACCCAGCATCGCGATCGTGCTCATCGGATGGTGCATCGCGCAGTTGTTCTTCAACGCCCTGCTCGCGGCCCTGGTTGCGGTGCTGCCCGACCAGATCCCGGTCGCTCAACGAGGCACTGTGTCCGGTGTGCTGGGTGTCTGCCTGCCCATCGCATCGGTGACCGGCACCTTCCTGGTCCAACTGTTCACCGGCAACCAGCTGATCATGTTCCTGGCACCCTGCGCGATCGGCGGCTTCTTCATCCTGCTCTTCGTGATCACCCTCAAAGATCGACGGCTCGCCGTGGCGGACAAGCCCATCTGGTCGCTGCGGGAGTTCGCCGGCACCTTCTACGTCAACCCCCGGAGGAACCCGGACTTCGGGTGGGCTTTCGCCAGTCGATTCATGTTCGTGCTGGCCTATTCCCTTCTGACCACCTATCAGGCCTACTACCTGCTGGACAAGATCGGCAGCACCGAAACTGATGTGCCACAACAGATATTTCTCGGCACCCTCATCCAGTCCGTCGTCCTCGTCGCTGCGTCCCTTGTCGCCGGCAGGCTGTCGGACCGGACCGGCCGGCGGAAGATCTTCGTCCTCGTTGCCGCGGTCGTGTACGGGTTGGCGATGTTCGCCATCGCGATCGCCAGCAACTTCGACGGCTATCTCGTCGGCATGGCCATCGGTGGACTCGGCTTCGGTGTGTACATGGCCGTCGACCTCGCGCTCGTTGCTGACGTGCTGCCCGACACCGACAACAACGCCAAGAACCTCGGCGTGATGAACATTGCCGGCGCTCTTCCCAGTTCCATCGCGCCGGCGATCGCGCCGGTCATCCTGGCGATCAGTAGCGGCAGCTACAGCGTCCTCTACGCGGCCGCCGGTATCTGCGCCGTCATCGCAGGAGCAGCAATCCTGCCCGTGAGACGCGTCCGATGAAGGCGGACATCAACCTGGGATGGCTGGTGCGGATCGGTGTGAGCCCACGCTCCGGACCAGACAATCCGGCCGCGCAGGGCGGCATGCTCCAGCCTCGAGCGCACCCCCATTGCGAGAACCCCGAGGGGAGTTGACTTGGCCAACCCGCTGCTCGAGATCAAGCTCTACATTCCCAGGCCCCGGCGGAATTTGGTCGCCCGTCCACGACTGAGCGGGCGCTTGGGTTGCGTCTCAGACGCCAGGCTGACGTTGATTTCTGCTCCCGCAGGTTTCGGAAAGACAACGCTGCTCACCGCGTGGCTGGCAGCGGCGACGACGGAGAACCGGTCCGTGGCGTGGCTTTCCCTCGACGAGAGCGATCGCCAACCAGCCACGTTCTGGACCTACCTGATCACCGCCCTGCAGAAAGCGGTACCCGGCGTCGGAGCCACCGTGCTCCCGCTGCCACAGTCGGCGCAGTCGCCGATCGAGACCGTCCTCGCCTCGCTGCTCAACGAGCTCGCGGCCGCACCGAACGACGTGGACCTGGTGCTTGACGACTACCACCTGGTCGATGGGCCCGATATCCGGGCCGGGATGGCGTTCCTGCTGGAACACCTCCCGCCCCAGGCCCACCTGGTGATCAGCAGCCGAGCGGACCCACTACTGCCGTTGGCTCGGCTGCGCGCCCGCGGCGAACTCATCGAGCTCCGCGCCGCCGACCTACGTTTCACCCCCGACGAAGTTGCCTCCTACCTCAACGACGTCATCGGGTTGGACCTGACTGACGAAAATATCGCGGCATTGGAGGTTCGGACCGAGGGCTGGATCGCCGCGCTCCAACTGGCTGCGCTGTCGATGGAGGGACGGACGGACATCGGTGCATTTATCGCAGGCTTCTCGGGCGACGACCGCTTCATCGTCGATTACCTCGTCGAGGAAGTGCTGCAGCGGCAGACCGATCAGGTCCGCACCTTCCTGCTGCGCACCTGCCTGCTGGATCGGTTGAATGGCCCGCTGTGCGATGCCGTGACCGGTGAACCCGGCGGGAGGGCCACTCTGGAGGCGCTGGACCGCGCCAACCTCTTCCTGGTCCCACTCGACGACATTCGCCACTGGTACCGCTACCACCACCTCTTCGCTGACATGCTGCAGGCCCACCTTCACGATGAACGGCCCGACGAGATCACCTACCTGCATCGGCGAGCCAGCCACTGGTACGACGCGAACGGGCAACCGTCACCGGCGGTCCGCCATGCACTGGCGGCCGGCGACGTCGAACGGGCAGCAGACATGATCGAGGTGGCCATCCCCGACCTGCGGCGGAGCAGGCAGGACGCCACCATCCGTGGCTGGCTCGACGTCATTCCTGACGAGATCGTGCGAATGCGGCCTGTGCTGGGGATCGGCCTCGTCGGGGGATTGATGGTCGGCGCCGAGACCGAGGGCGTCGAGGAGCGCTTACGGGATGTGGAGCGCTGGCTGCAACCGACTACGCCCGACCAGACGGGATTGCCGGCACCCGGCGCGGGAATGGTGGTCGTCGACAGAGCGGAGCTGCCCCGCCTCCCAGGGGCGATCGAGATGTATCGCGCTGCGCTCGCCTTGATTCGAGGTGACGTCCCCGCCACCCTCCAGCACGCCCAGCTGGCGATCGAGCGCGCCGCCGGCGATGACGACGCCGTCCGCGCCGGCGCAGCGGGTCTCTCCGGGCTGGCGTTATGGTCCCGCGGAGATCTGGACGCCGCCCACCGTGCCTATTCCATTTGTGTCGATGGGCTCCGACGGGCCGGGAACTTCTCGGACATCCTGGGCTGCTCGATCACGCTGGCGGACATCCGCAGCACCCAGGGCCGCCTGAGCGACGCGCTCCGGACCTATCAAGAGGCATTGTCGATAGCCTCCCAGGAAACTCCGGTCGTGCTCCGCGGCACCGCGGACATGCACGTCGGGATCAGTCAGATCGCCTGTGAACGCGGTGATCTCGCAGCCGCGACGGCGCACCTGCTGCGCAGCCAGGAACTCGGCGAGCACACCGGGCTCGGGCAGAACCCGTACCGGTGGCGGGTCGCGATGGCCGGAGTCCGGGAATCCCAGGGTGACCTGGTCGGCGCACTCACCATGCTCGACGAGGCGCAGCGCGTGTACATGGGTGACTTCTCGCCGAATGTGCGGCCGATCCCAGCGATGCGGGCGCGCCTGCTGGCGGCGATGGGAAACGTATCCCAAGCCCTCGGCTGGGCCAGAGAGCAGGGCCTGTGGATAGACGACAACCTCTCCTACGTGCGGGAATTCGAGCACATCACTCTCGCCAAGGTCCTCCTCGCGCGGCACACGATCGAAGGCGACAAGAGTTCCCTGAACGATGCCAACCGCCTGCTGCGGCGCCTACTGACCGCCACCGAGGCGGGCGGCAGAAACGGCAGTGTGATCGAAATCCTGGTGTTGCAGGCACTCGCCCACCACGCCGAGGGCGACTCCCTTGGCGCATTTGCACCGCTGGAACGAGCGCTGACCCTGGCTGAGCCGGAAGGCTACGTTCGGGTGTTCGCGGGGGAAGGACCACCGATGGTGTCCCTACTGACGGCGGTCGCCAGCAGGCAGGCCGAGTGGGATTACGTTCATCGATTGTTGGCCGCCTGTACCCACGACGGTGCGCGCGTCACCGCGACACGCCCCGGCGAACTGGCCCCCCGCGCCAGTACGGGCCTCATCGATCCGCTCAGCGAGCGCGAACTCGACGTGCTGCGGCTGCTGGCAACCGATCTGGACGGACCGGCCATCGCACAAAGGCTCTTCGTTTCGGTGAACACGATGCGCACCCACACCAAGAGCATCTACGCCAAGCTCGGAGTCAACAGCCGACGGGCGGCCGTCCGCCGCGCCGAGGAGCATGGCCTCCTGTAGCGCACCCGCGCCCAACGGCCACAAGCATGCAGTCCCGGCCCCCTGTCCATGATCTTCTGGGCCAACTCGATCTCGTTGATCACCGCACCTGACCGACCGAGCCGTCGGCCTGACTGCACCGTGTCCCGGGCGGCCATGCCTGCCCATCACCGAAGACCATCGCCGGGTCACCACATCAATCACCACAAGTGGTGATGTCGGCTCACCACATCAACTTCTACCTTTCGAATGCACACCAACACATCGCCGGAAGATTCATCCGGGTAGCTAACAGCGAGAGGAGCACGATGAGCGAGATATCGACCGCCAACGAGGCCGGACAGTACGAAATCCGCCTCAAGGGGCACCTCGAAAACCGCTGGGCCGCCTGGTTCGACGGCCTGACGCTCACCAACTGCAACGACGGCACCACTGTCATTCACGGCCCCGTAGTCGACCAGTCCGCGTTGCACGGCCTACTGCAGAAAGTGCGCGACCTCGGCCTGCCGCTGATCTCGGTCACCCGAGTCGAACCGCTGCCACCGGCGCCGCCGGCCCAGCCCGGTGTCAAGCCCTAGACCGTTGCCCCGCGGAGCGGGTCGCCCACCAGCGTGTCACCCACAACAGGAGAATGAGATGACCACCACCGCTCCAACCTTGAAACCCACAGCAAACAAACGAGTTCCAATGAGCTCGCTGAGGAGGATCTCGCTCACCGCGGGTGTGTTCTACCTGATCACCTTCGTCTCAATCCCGACCCTGTTTCTCTACAGCCCGGTCAAGGAAGCGAACTACATCGTCGGCTCCGGCGCAGACACTCAAATCCTCGTCAGCGGCCTCCTGGAGATCATCGTGGCCCTCGCCGGCATCGGCACCGCCGTCACGCTGTACCCCGTTCTCAAGCGGCAGAACCAAGGAACCGCGCTGGGATTCGTCACCACACGGACGCTGGAAGCCGCCACCATCTTCGCCGGCGTGGTCAGCCTGCTCTCGATCGTGACGCTGCGACAGGACGGCGCCGGACCAGAAGCACTTGTCGCCGGCCAGCTGCTGAACGCCGGGTACCACTGGACATTCCTCCTCGGACAGGCACTCATCCCGGGCATCAACGCCCTGTTGCTGGGCTCGCTGATGTACAAGTCCCGCCTCGTGCCCCGGGCACTTCCCATCATCGGTCTCATCGGAGCGCCCATCATCTTCGCTTCCGTCCTCGCGAAGTATTTCGGTGTCTACGACGAGCTATCGGTCTGGTCCGGGCTCGGCGCCCTCCCGATCGCCGCGTGGGAGTTTTCGCTCGGCGTGTACCTGACCGTCAAGGGCTTCAAGCCCTGCGCCATCACCGCTGAAATGAGCGCAGCCGCCGTCCCGCCCGCCAATCGCGATGTCACCGCCTGACCGCTATTGGCAGCCAGGTCGGTGCACGCCCTCACAAACAATGACTCTGAACTGCAATCCCTATACCGCTCGCAGCCATCCCACCAGCAGTGCGGCAGCCGACGCCCGGCCACCGCGGTGAGGAAGACAAGCTCCCGTCATTCCGCTATCACCACGACACCGATGCCCGGATGCCGATGGCGGTCCACGGGAGCACTCGAGGGGCGAGACCGGAACGTGGAAATCTGCGGAGAAGTCACGGTTTTCCGATGCAGGAAGCCTGGAAGACAACCCCGCCAAACGCCTGAAAGGCAACGTCAATGATCGAAGTAGAGAACCTCAGCAAGCGATACGGCACCAAACTCGCCGTCGACGGATTGAGCTTCGTGGTGCAGCCCGGAATCGTCACAGGGTTTTTGGGCCCCAACGGCTCCGGGAAATCCACCACCATGCGGATGATCGCGGGGCTCGACCAGCCCACCGCCGGTCGGGTCACCGTGAACGGCGGCAACTACCGGTCCGCCGCCGCTCCGATGGCCGAACTCGGGGTGCTACTGGAGGCGAAGGCGGTGCACACCGGCCGATCAGCACGCAACCACCTTCTCGCCCTTGCCCAGACGAACGGCATCAAGTCCCGCCGGGTCGACGCGGTGATAGACATCGTCGGACTGCGCGACGTTGCCGGCAAACGGGTCGGCGGGTTCTCCCTCGGCATGGGTCAACGCCTCGGCGTCGCTTCGGCCCTGCTGGGCAACCCGCAGACCGTGGTCTTGGACGAACCGGTCAACGGACTGGACCCGGAAGGGGTGCGGTGGATGCGCACCATGCTCAAGGACCTCGCCGCCGACGGCCACACCGTGTTCGTGTCCTCCCACTTGATGAGCGAAATGGCCCAAACCGCAACACGTCTGGTCGTCATCGGCCGCGGCCGACTGATCGCCGACACCACCGTCGATGAGTTCGTCGCCCGCGCCTCGAACCATTCCGTCACCGTGCGCAGCCCGGAAGCCACCAGGCTCCGCGAGCTTCTCGTCGGCCCGGACATCGTTGTGACGACCGTCCTCGGCCGGCCCGATGTGCTGGGGGTTGACGGCCTGGCCGCCGAACACATCGGCACCATCGCCTGGCAGAACCACATCCCCATTTTTGAACTCACCGTCCAACAGGCCTCACTGGAAGAAGCATTCATGACACTGACCAACGACTCCGTCGAATACCGTTCCACCGAGATCCCGGGCACCCGGATCACCGACACCGCGGCGGTGACGCCATGACCGAGACCCTTTCCCCCGTATCGGCATCCAGCTCCGCTGTTCCCCGACTGCGGGTCACCGGGCCACGGGTCGTGCTGTCCGAGTGGACGAAGTTCCGATCCCTACGCTCCACCCTCTACACCCTGTTGATGGCCGTCGTGTTCATGGTCGGTCTCGGTGCGCTGATCTCGGCCATCACCGCGAATCAGCCCGGCGGCCTGGAGCCCGGCCAATCCGCGATCTCGGCGTCGCTGTCGGGCATCTTCTTCGCGCAGTTGGCCGTTGGTGTCCTTGGCGTGCTGTTGATCAGCGGCGAGTACAGCACCGGCATGATCCGCTCATCCCTGACCGTGGTGCCACGCCGGCTGCCGATGCTGTGGGGGAAACTGGCGGTGTTCGCCGTCCTGGTGTTCCTCACCATGCTGGTCGCCAGTTTCGCGGCGTTCTTCGTGGGCCAGGCCCTGCTCAGCGGGCAGCACCTGGACGCGTCGCTGTCCGACCCCTATGCGCTGCGGTCGGTGGTCGGTGCGGCGTTGTATGTGACCGTTGCCGGTGTGACAGCACTGGCTTTGGGTGCGCTACTGCGGAACACGGCCGCAGCAATCACCACCTTTGTTGCGGTGTTCTTCGTCATCCCGACGCTGACACTCCTCCTACCCGCCTCCTTGACCGACCACTTTGTGCAATACCTGCCCTCCAACCTTGGCGCAGAGTTGACCGGCGGCACGCCCGGCTTGGCCCACCCGTTGGGTCCTTGGACCGGGTTCGCGGTGCTGTGCGGCTACGCGGCAATCCTCATCGGGTTTGCCGCCTGGCGGCTCCGCCGCGTCGACGCCTGAGGCGGCCGCCCGCGGAGGGAGGCTCGGCCGTACGCCCACTCACCTTGTCCTGACACCGAAGGAGTCGAAATGAGCATTGCGAAAGAGAATGCTGGTCCCGCCGACCAAGCTGATGACGCCCGGGGAGACCTCATGGAAGCGGTCGTGCAGGACCGATTCGGCCCACCGCACACCATGCAACTGCTATCTGTAGACCGGCCCGAGATCGGCGCCGGAGAGGTGTTTCTCAAGGTTCACGCTGCCGCAATCAACCCCTATGACTGGCACATGGTGCGCGGTGATCCACGCGTTGCCCGCCTCATGGGTGGCGTCGGCCTGACCAAACCGAAGGCTCGGATCGCCGGAGTCGACGTCGCAGGCCGCATCCTGGACGTCGGTGCCGACGTGCACGGCCTTCGGCCCGGTGACGAGATCTTCGGCTTCGCCCGCGGCGCCTTCGCCGAATATGCCATCGCCGACGCCGCACTGGTCATTCCCAAACCAGCCTGCCAGTCATTCGAACAAGCGGCGGCAATGCCGATGGCAGCCGTGACCGCCCTACACGCGATCCGGGACCGCGGCAAAGTCCAGTCCGGGCAACGGGTTCTGATCAACGGCGCGGCGGGTGGTGTGGGAACGTTCGCTGTCCAGATGGCGGTCGCGCTCGGTGCCGAGGTCACCGGCGTCTGCAGCGCCCGGAACACCGATATGTTGCGAAACATCGGCGCCACCCACGTGGTCGACTACGGATCAGAAGATTTCGCCGATGGAACACGGCAGTACGACGTCATCCTTGACAACATCGGAAACCGCAGCATCCGCGATCTCCGCCGCGCGGCCACTCCTACAGGCATCGTGATCATCAACGGGGGCGGATCACCTGGTCACATCATCGGCGCGGTCGGCAGCATCCTGCGCGGCGCCATCGTCAACCTGTTCGCCCGCCAGCAGATAACCATGATCCCGACCAGCTGGAGCCAGGATGACTTGATCACCGTGGCAGATCTGGTCAGCACCGGCGCTCTCCGCCCGATCATCGACCGGACGTACCCGCTGGCCGACACAGCCGCGGGACTTCAACATGTCGAAGCCGGACACGCACGCGGCAAGGTCGTCATCACGGTTACGTGACAAGGCGACAGGTGTCTCCCGAAATCATGTTCGCCAGCGGAGCTCTCGGTGGGCGGTCGTCCTCGCTCGGATCGAAGCCGTATCGCTTGGCGTCCCCACAAGCCTTGTCGGGATTGCCATCTGGGTGGTTGGGGACTATTTCTTGATTGCCATCGGGCGGACTTGGCTTCGAAATGGTTCACCAGAGGCTATAGCCCATCGTCACCGGTCGACTACTGGGCGACGCGTGCTGGACCAGGAGATGGCAACTCGGTGGCAAGATGCATCCGACTGTCCGTTTCATTCTCTGAAACCCGCTTTGACCGGCTGGCGTGGGCCTGTGAAACGATCCGCCGATGCAGAGTCCGGAGCACGAAGGGAGAGCACTGGCGGAAGTGGTCGAGCGGCTCGTCGATCGTTTTCCGGACCTGCCCGAGGACAGAATTCGCGCGGTGGTGGCGTCGACCCACCAGGAGTTCGAGGGAATGCGGATCCGTGACTTCGTCCCGATCCTGGTGGAGCGGCATGCCCGAGCGCAGCTGAAGGGCAACCCGACCGCATAGCGCCACCCCCTGGCACGCCAACACACCCCACTCGGATCTCCGAGCGGGGTGTGTTGGCAGGCAATGATTGTCGTTGGCGCTACTCGAGTCCGAGTGCTCTGGCGATGGTGTGGTTGAGCTCGGTCTGATCGGTGATGCCGACGACGTTCGCCGCTTGCGGTCCCTGCGCTGCGACGCGGATCTGAGTGCCGGTGTGGCTCATCGACTTGCCGGGCAGGTTGGTTGCGTAGTTGATCACCATCGGTTCACCGTCGGCGGTGATCAGGGTGGCGATCGAACCCGGGCTGTGGTCGGTGGCGCTTTGCGCCTCGATGATCTGGCTGGTGTGGCCGTGATCGCCGGTCACCACGATCAGGGTGTCCGGGTTCTTCTTCACCCACTCCAGCGCGACCTTGATCGAGCGGTCGAACTCCACCGTTTCCCCGATCTGACCGCACGGGTTTGCGGCGTGATCCTGCTTGTCGATGGACGCTCCCTCGACCTGCAGGTAGAAGCCCTTCCGCTTGTCCCCCTTGACCTTTGTCGACAACAGCTCGATCGCCTTGGCGGTCATGTCGGACAGGTGGGGCTGGCCGGCCGGCCGGGCCGGATTCGACTGGGTGCACGCCGTTGCGGCCGGCCCCGGGTACGGCGCTGCAAGCGGCCCCGTCCATTCCAGGTCCATGTTGCCGCCCGAGAACAGACCGAGCACCTTTGTCCCTGGCTGAGCGGCGGTCAACCCGGCCTGGTCGGTGATCACGTTGTAGCCCTGGGCAGTCGCCTGCGCGGTGACGGATTGACCGGCGTACGGGCCGCCGGTCATCAACTGGTCGAAACGCGCCTTGCCGCCACCCAGCAGGACGTCGACGTTGTGGTCGACGGTCTGTTCCGCGATGGAACCAAGACCGCCTGCCTGCTTGGTCTCCGACGGGCACTGCGCCATGTCGGCGGGGCCCTGGCAGGCACGCGCCGAGACGTGGGAATCGAGCACGGCCGGAGTGGCGTCAGTCAGCTCTGCGGTGCTGACGTTTCCGGTCCGGTAGCCGGCCGCTTGGGCGTTCTCCAGCAACGTGCGCAACGGGGCAAGGGTGACCGGATCGACGGAGACCGCGTTGTTGTACGTCTTGCGTCCGGTCGCCCAGCCGGTTCCGGACGCTGCAGAGTCGGTGACATAGTCCGGCACGCTCAACGTGCCCTTCTTCACCGCATACGTGGTGTAGGCGCCGGTCAGCGGGAGCGAGTCCATGTTCAGCCGTCCGGCAGCGCCGACTGCGTAGTTGCGGGCGATGGTGATCTCCGAATCGCCCATCCCGTCGCCGAGGAACATGATCACGTTCTTGGCGGTACCACCCTCGACGGCACGCCGGACATCCGTTGTTCGGTCCTCATGGGTGCGGGATGCGATCGCTGCCGTCGAACACAGCAACGCTCCCACCACCACTACCCCGACCGTCATAATGCGCGATTTCCTCATCACTGCTCACCCTTCGCCGGCCGGAACTCGATCGGGTGAAGCCGACCACCGACGGGTAAATGGCCGATGAACGGAGCAGCACTCATCGATGAGCGTCACACCAACCGCTGGGGGTTTTCGAGGCATTGCAGAACGGGCGGAGCCGACATCTGTGGGGCCTGGAGCAGCTTGACATCCCTGTCCGAGTTGGACGACGGTGACGGCCGACCATTGCAGACAGGTCGATGCGAGGTGAGTGATGTCGCACAGGCTCACGATCGTGACCGAACGGCTGCACATCTCGGGAGCGAGGCACCACGATGACCACCGGACGGCGCGCCTTCCTGATCGGCGCCATTGTCGGCGTCGGGTGGATCACGATCCTGTGTCTTCTCATCGCCTTGAATCAGCCGCCGGAGCCTGGCGCAGCAACGGTGCAGGCGCTGGCTGCGCAGGTCGAGACAGCCATCCGGTCCGGTGACGAGGCAGCCCTGCATGCCGCGTTTGCCGAGGGTGCGGTCGAGGACGACTACGCGGCTGAACTGTTCGATCGGCTGCCGGAGGACACCACGTCGCTCCACGCCCGCATCGACAGCAGCGGTGACGGTGACGGTGCAACCAGCAAGATCACCGTCTCTCGCACCGGTCAGCTGGAACCCTGCCTGCACTGGTCGGTCGACGTCATCGAAGACCGCTATTTCCTCGATCCGGTGCCGCTCCCAACAATTTGCCGCCCTTGACGGGATCCGGGTCCGGCGGCGCCGTGCTCGAGCAGATGCAAGTCGGGGTTGCAGCATTGCTCGAACTCGACACCCTCACTCGACACGGCGGAGCATCCAGCTGCTCCAACCAGCCGAACCTTCCGGCTTCCGCCAAGAACCCGCCGCCCGCTGATCTGATCAAGTCCGAGAAGTTCCGACGCCCCCACGCTTCGCGCTCCGTTTACTGTCCGTTCACCCGACGGGATTAGCGTCCGCGACTGCGACGCCGACGCCGCAGCGGATCACCCGGCGGACCGCCGCCGGATCCGGCCCGTAGTTCCTCTCCCGCAACGGAAAGCGGCCCCCATGGAGACAACTCTGTTCCTGGTTTCGATCGTGATCATCACCGCGTTGTTCTTCGATTTCACCAACGGGTTCCACGACAGCGCAAACGCGATGGCGACCTCGGTGGCCACTGGCGCCCTCAAACCCAAGGTCGCCGTACTGATCGCAGCCGTCCTGAATGTGGCCGGTGCTTTCCTGTCCACCGAAGTCGCGAAAACCATCTCCGGCGGCATCGTCAACGACGCTGTCGTGACCCCGACAATGATCTTCGCCGGCCTGGTCGGCGCCATCTTGTGGAACCTCGTGACCTGGCTGTTCGGGTTACCCTCCAGCTCCTCCCACGCCCTGTTCGGCGGACTGATCGGCGCCGTCCTGATCGGCGCCGGAACCGCCGGGGTCAACATCTCGGTGATCATGTCCAAGATCATCCTGCCCGCGATCATGGCCCCACTGGTCGCCGGCCTCGCCGCCGGACTGGCCACGTACTTCCTCTACAAGATGATCAAACGCGCCGACAAGGAACCCCAAGCCGGCTGGTTCCGACACGCCCAATCCGTCTCCGCGTCCATGGTCGCGCTCGCCCACGGCACCTCCGACGGGCAAAAGACCATGGGCGTCATCACCCTGGTACTGATCACCGCCGGCTACCAGGAAGCCGGCACCGGACCACAATTCTGGGTCATCGCCAGCGCCGGCCTGGCTATCGGCCTGGGCACCTACTCCGGCGGGTGGCGCATCATGCGGACCATGGGCAAAGGCATCGTCGACGTCAAAGCACCCCAGGGATTTGCCGCCGAAACCACCTCCGCAGCCGCGATCCTTGCGTCCTCCCACATGGGCTTCGGGCTCTCCACCACCCAGGTCTGCTCCGGCTCCATCGTCGGGTCCGGCGTCGGGAAGAAACTGGCCGAAGTCCGCTGGACCACCGCCCGGAAAATCCTCTACGGCTGGCTGCTCACCCTCCCCGCCGCGGCCCTGGTCGGCGGCGCCGCCGCAGCGATCGCCCTCACCGGCACCATCGGCCTGATCATCGTGTTCGCCGCCCTGCTCGCCGGCGCCGGCGTCATCTACGCCATCTCCAAGCGGGCCCCGGTGTCCAGCAGCAACGTGAACGACTCCGCTGACGTCACCATCAACCCGGAAAAGGCCGAGGTCACCGTATGACCACGACCAGCACCGCTACCACTGTTGCCACCGCGAAAGACGGGAACCAGAGATGAACATCGACTGGGCATCACTCGGACTGGTCGCGATCACCACCGTCGTCGCCGCCATCGCGATCGTCGGGATCTTCTCCCTCGGCGTCGCCGCCCTCACCTCGGGTGGCGACCACGAATCCGGCGGCGCCCTCGTCAAGAACCCACCCAGCGCCGCTGCGAAACTCGCCGGCTACGCCTGCGTCGGAATCTCCGGACTACTTGTCCTCTACGGGCTCTACCTCATCATCCCGCAATTCCACTGAATCGGACGCGGCGGACGCCACCGGCATCAACCCGTGCCGTCCTGCCGTCGTCCGACCCGGGGAAAGTGCTGGCCGTAGGGGAATCGCCAACTTGATGGCGGTCGTCGAGGCCGCGATCATCGGCTGACCCCGGAGGCACCAACCGATCGGTAAATGGACCGACTTCTTGAATCGATCAACGCAGGAGCAGATGACGGAGCATCTTGCCACGGGCGAACCGCCGGAACCCGCCGCCTGAGCGTTGCTCCCACGACAGCACCGCGTGCGCAAGGCCCAGCTCGGCGGCCTGTTCCGCCCTCGTCCGTTCGGCCGCGTCATCGCCACCGACCCGCTGCGCGACTGCCCGGGCCATCGGTAGGTACAGCCGGAATATGGCATCTTCCAGCTCCGCAGCCGATCGCTGGCTCTTGCCGGCCCTGGCCAGGTACAGCGCATCCCACAAGCCCTCCGCCGCAACCGAATCGGCAGCGTCGGGCGACCCCGTTTCAGGAAATTCGAAAGCTGTCACGCCTTCAATGGTGACTGGCAAAGACGAACGGCAGTTGAACGGAATTCGTACTCGATGTGCGGTGGCACATGTCGATTCAGCGGGCTCCGACATGGAACCAGGTACAGGACAAAGAAAGGCGCCGCACCCCCCATGGGAAGCGGCGCCTTTCCGTGACGGCAGAGTCGACGGCTCAGCCGAACCGGCCCGAGATGTAGTCCTCGGTGGCCTTTTGCGTCGGATTGGAGAAGATCTTCGTCGTGTCGTCGTACTCGACGAGCTTGCCCGGCTGACCCACGCCGGCCAAGTTGAAGAACGCGGTGCGGTCCGACACCCGCGCCGCCTGCTGCATGTTGTGGGTGACGATCACGATGGTGTAGCTGGCCTTGAGTTCGCCGATGAGGTCCTCGATGGCCAAGGTGGAGATCGGGTCCAGTGCCGAGCAGGGCTCGTCCATCAGCAGCACAGAGGGTTCGACGGCAATGGCCCGGGCGATGCACAGCCGTTGCTGCTGACCGCCGGAAAGACCGGCGCCTGGGCGGGTCAAACGTTGTTTGACCTCTTCCCACAGGTTGGCGCCCTTCAACGAACGCTCCACGATGTCGTCGAGTTCGCCCTTGGACTTGCGGGTGCCGGCAATCTTGTAACCGGCAATGACGTTGTCGTAGATGGACATGGTCGGGAACGGGTTGGCCTTCTGGAACACCATGCCGACCGTGCGGCGGACGTTCACCGGATCGACGTCGGTGCCGTAGAGATCTTCGCCGTCCAGCTTGACCGAACCGCTGACGCGACCGCCGGGGATCACCTCGTGCATCCGGTTCAGGATGCGGAGAAAGGTGGATTTCCCGCAGCCCGAGGGCCCGATGAATGCGGTGACCGACAACGGCGCGATGTTGATCGATGCGCCCTCGACCGCCAGGAAATCGCTGTAATAGACATTGACGTCGTCGACGTCGATGCGCTTTGCCATGTCAGGTCATCACTTTCGGTTGGGCAAAAACGGGTGAGAGAAACTTTGGTGCGCACATCAGCGTGCCTTGGGCTGGAACAGTTTCGCCAGCAACCTGGCCCCGACGTTGAGGATCAAGACGAGCAGCACCAGGGTCAGGGCAGCACCCCAGGCCCGGGCTTCGGTGAAGTCGTTCGAGGTTGTCCCCGACCGTTTGCCCAGCTGGTCCCAGACCATCATCGGCAGCGTGGCCATGTCGCCGGAGAACGGGTTGAAGTTGATCCGCGCGGTGTAGCCGACGAGCAGGATGAGCGGCGCGGTCTCGCCGGCGACCCGGGCGACCGCGAGCAGCGAGGCCGTGATCAGCCCCGACATCGCCGTCGGTAGGACGACTTTCAAGATCGTCCGCCACTTCGGGACACCGAGCGCGTAGGAGGCCTCCCGCAGGTCTCGGGGTACCAGCTTGAGCATCTCCTCCGATGCCCGGACCGATACCGGGACCATCAGGATGGCCAGCGCGATGGCACCGGCAGCTCCGAACGGTCGCATCCCGAACCCGAGCAACAGGAAGGTATAGACGAAGAGTCCGGCGACGATGGACGGGACCCCGGTCATCACGTCGACAAAGAAGGTGACCGTCCTGGCGAACTTGCCGCGGCCGTACTCGACGAGGTAGATCGCGGTGAAAATACCGATCGGCAGGGCGATCACGGTCGCGATACCAACGATGATCAAGGTGCCGATCAGGGCGGCGTAGATGCCACCACCCTCTTCACGACTGGTGACGCCGTTCATCGACCGCAGGAAGAAGTCCGGGCTGAACAACGGCAGACCCTTGACTGCGATGTAGGACAGGATCAGCACGAGCGGCACGATCGCGCAGACGAACGAGGTGTAGATCAGCGTCGATGCGAAGCGGTCCTTTGCCCGACGGCGGCCCTCGACGGAGAACGACCATGCCGTGAGGGTGATGACGAACAGCAGAGCGCCGGTGAAGAACGTGGTGTACCAACCGGTCCAATCCAGCAGGAACTTCAGGCCGACGGCCACGGCCCAGCCGATCACAGCGGAGCCGTACACGGCCCACTTCGGCAGCCTGGCCCCGACCAGGTCCGACGTCACCCGCGGCGGGGCAGTGCCCCCCGGTGCTGTGCTGAGAGCGGACGATGCGGTGCTCATGCCGTGAAGTCCTTCCTGCGGGCAATGACGACACGGGCGATCGAATTGACCACCAGGGTGATGACGAACAGGAACAGACCCGCCGCGATGAGGGCTGCGATGGCCACCGGGTTGCCACCCGATTCACCGAACTTCAACGCAATGGTGGAGGCGAAGGTGTCGCCACCGGGTTCGGTGATGTGCCAGTTGATGACGAAGCCCGAGTTGAGAACCAGGGCAACGGCAATGGTCTCGCCGAGCGCGCGACCCAGCCCGAGCATCGCGGCGGAGATGATGCCGGCCCGGCCGAACGGCAGCACGGCGGTGCGGATCATTTCCCATTTGGTGGCGCCGAGTGCCCATGCGGCATCGATGGTCTCCCGTGGAACCTGCAGGAAGACCTCACGGCAGACGGCGGAGACGATCGGGATGATCATGATCGCCAGCACGATGCCGGCGATCAACAGCGACTTGCCGAATTGGCTTGCGGTGGTGGCGGTCTGGTTGTTGAAGATTGGGATCCAGCCGAAGTACACCGACAGCCACTGCTGGAAGCCCTGGGTGTTGGGAATGAGGAAATACAGACCCCACATGCCGAACACCAGGGAAGGCACGGCGGCCAGCAGGTCGACGATGGCACCGAGGGTGGTCGCCGCCCGCCGCTTGGCGTAATTCGAGATGAACAGGGCGATCCCGATCGCGATCGGGACGCCGATCACCAGCGCGATGAACGATGACATGACCGTGCCGAAGAACACCGCTGCCATGCCGAAGAACGGCGGGGTCGCCTGCGGATTCCACGACTGCGTGGTGAAGATGTTCCCGCTGTTGTCGGTGAAGGCCGGAATGGCCTTCCAGATCAGGAAGATGGCGATGGCGGCCATCACGACAAGGAGGATGCCGCCGGACCCGGCGGCAAGACCCTTGAAGATGCGGTCGCCGATCCGGACCGAGTTGCCGGAGATACCGCCCTCGGCCTTCCGCCCGTCAGGGGTCAGCCCTCCGCTTGACACCACATCGCCGGCGTCGGGCACGATCGTCCCGACCGGCATTGCCCCGGGAACCCCTTGAGCGGCCACCTGGAATCGCTCGTCATTGGTCGGATCGTGTTCGGTCATTTCGGCCATGTGCCATCCACATCTCGGGGGTGCCTGCACGCTGCTGCTGACAAAGGAATTCCAAGGGGTTTCGTCGTGGCGTCAAGATCGCGACGAGAATTTTCAGTTGGCCCGGGCTTGATGATCAACCCGTGGAACCGGGGGTCCGGTCGGCGAATGCCGACCGGACCGGCCCGTCACGCGATGGTGGAAACCGACTTGATGACCTGTGCCTGGATCTCTGCGGGCAGCGGCGCCGCTCCCAGATCCTCCAGGGTGGTCTGACCGTCGGTCGAGGTGTAGCCGAGGAAGGACTTGAGCAGGCCACCGAGCTCACCGTTGCCGGCGGAGCAGACGATTTCGTACGTCACCAGGACGACCGGGTAGGCACCGGCCTCCTTGGTCGCGTAGTCGAGTTTCAGGGACAGGTCACCACCCGTACCGACGACCTGAGCTGCGGCGACCGCTTTGCCGGCCGACTCCGCGGTCAGTTCGACTGCGCCGCCGCCGTTGTCGATCTGGGCCACGTTCAGTCCGTCGTCGAGGGCGAAGCCCCACTCCACGTAACCGATGGATCCGTCGGTGCTCTTCACCTGCTTGGACACGCCGTCGCTGCCCTGCGCGGCGACGCCGCCCGGCGCGGTCCACGACTTCGAGGAATCGAGGGTCCAGGCACCGCCCGAAGCGGCCTTGAGGTACTTGGTGAAGTTGTCCGTGGTGCCGGAGTCCTCGGCGCGGTGCACGGCCTGGATGGCGAGGGACGGCAGCGTGGCGCCGGGGTTGATCGCGGCGATCGCCGGGTCGTTCCAGTTCGCGATCGACCCGTTGAAGATGCCGGCCAGCACCTGGGGCGTCAGGATCAGGCTGTCGACGCCGGTGACGTTGTACGCCAACGCGATCGGCCCGGTGACCATCGGCAGGTTCAGCGCCGGGCTGTTGGCGCACCTGGTGCTCTGCGCGGTCGCGGTCTGCTCGGCGTTCAGTGCCGAGTCGGACCCGGCGAAGTCGACCTGGTTGGCCAGGAAGTCGGCGATGCCCTTGCCCGAACCACCGCCGCCGTAGGCGTTGATGTTGGCGCTGCAGAGCGAGTTGAAGTCCGCGATCCACTGCTCCATGACCTTGCCCTGCGCGGTCGACCCGGAGGACCGCAGATCGCCTTCGGCGCAGGCGAATCCGGCTCCTTCGAAGGTGGTGTCACCGCCGGCGGCGGCTCCGCCGGATGCTGCCGAACTCGCTGCAGACGACGCCGAACCAGCCGCCGACGCCGCGGAAGTCGGAGCGGCCGCTGCGGACGATGAGGCGGGCGCGTTGTTGTCGCTTCCGCAGGCACTCAGGGTCAACGCTCCGACCGCCACCAGGGCGAGCAGTCCGCTCATGCGCGTGATCTTCACGCTTGTTCCTCCATCAAGTGTCACAACTACTCATGAATCGCGCCCCGTTCGGGCGCGGCCGGACGCGGGGCGTCCAACACGACGGACGGTATGCCGCGGTAGTGGACGGCAACCGACTCCAATATGAACGGGCGGTGAACCAACGTCGGAGGTCAGGAACCGACCGTGGCCATGCCAGAGATCTGCGCAGGTCGAGGCACCAGCAATTGATAGCCGATACCACGGACCGGGCGGAGCCAGTCCACTGATCCCTCATGGGGAAAGCGCCGTCGAATGCGGGCCAGATGGACGTTCAGATGATTGTTCGGGACGCCGGTTCGATCACCCCAGCCGACCGCCAGCAGTTCCTCCCGGGCGACGATCTGACCGTGCCGTTCGGCGAGATACCTGAGCAACACGTGCTCCATCGCCGGAATGATCGTCTCGACGCCGTCGACCCAGATCCTGGTCGCGGCGCCGTCGACCCGCAGGCGACCGAGGTCGATGGGCAGCGGCTTGAGATGGAACGTGTTGTTCCGGACGCTCGAATCGAGCAACCGGAGTACCGACTCAGCGGCAAAAGGGCGACGGACCACAGCCGTCGCGCCGGCCAGCAGCGCCGCCGACCCGAGCTCCATGCAACCGTCATCCAGGCCCAGGATCACCGGAGTGTCGTCGTCGACCAGCCGAAGGGCGCGCAGGAACTCGATCGCATCGAGCGAGCCGGCCGTGGCCCCGACCACCACCATGTCCGGGGCCGCCTGTCCGATGCGGACCAGCGCCACAGCAAGAGAAGGGCAGTCCTCGAGGTCGATGGCCTGGCCCATCCACGCCTCGTGCAGCCTCGCAGCTTCCCGCTCGTCGTCGACCAGCAACACCAGCAGGCGCACGGGCGGACGCAGCCCGCCCGTTCTCCCACCCTGCTGAGGAACTCGTGACCGCGACATCGATTCGGCCCGTGCCCCCGCGCCGTCACTCATCTATCAGCCATCCTGAGTTCGTCGACCGGCTCGTCATCGTTGTGCGGCCGCGTCGACGGTCGCCCAACTGAGCGCCACCCGAGGCAATCACCGGAAGGTTAACGAAGATGAACTGCTGGGGGCATTTTCGGTGAACTTCAGCGGCAGCACCTGCTGTCATCTGCCCGGAGGAATATTTCGCTCGCGTGATCGGAGCGGCGAAACGGTTCCGCGCTCCGCGCGGCCGGCCGCCTGTTCACCCTGTGGTTACCCAGTAGTCGGCCGGTTGGTCGATACTGCACGACGTGCTGATCCGCGAGAACTTCCGTGAATACCTGGACGACCTGCTACACGGCGGATACTCCGTGCGGCATGACGAGCACGGTTCCGACCCGGATCTGATCGATCCCGGCGGCAACCCGATCGAGACCTGGCGGGAGGACTACCCCTACCCCGAGCGGATGGAACGCGATCAGTACGAAACCGAGAAGTACCAGCTGCAAATCGAGCTGCTGAAGTTCCAGGATTGGGCACGGGACAGCGGCACCAAGCACGTGATCCTGTTCGAGGGACGCGACGCCGCCGGCAAGGGTGGCACGATCAAGCGCTTCATGGAGCACCTGAACCCGCGTGCGGCACGGGTGGTCGCGCTGACGAAACCAACCGAAACCGAACTCGGACAGTGGTACTTCCACCGCTACATCACCCACCTGCCGACGGCCGGCGAGATCGTCCTGTTCGACAGGTCCTGGTACAACCGGGCCGGGGTGGAACGGGTGATGGAGTTCTGCACCCCCCGCGAGTACGAGATCTTCCTGCGACAAGCACCGTCGTTCGAGGAAATGCTTGTCGAGAGCGGTTTCTCGCTCACCAAGCTGTGGTTCTCGGTCACTCAGTCCGAACAGCGGACCCGGTTCGCGATTCGGCAGATCGACCCGGTTCGCCGGTGGAAACTCTCCCCCATGGACATCGAATCGCTGGACCGCTGGGACAGCTACACCGCCGCGAAAGAGGCGATGATCCAGCACACCGACACCGACACCGCGCCGTGGATGTCGATCAAGAGCAACGACAAGAAGCGGGCCAGGATCAACGCCATGCGGTTCTTCCTGAACCAGTTCGACTACCAGGACAAGAACCAGTCGGTCGTCCACCCGGCGGACCCGGAGATCGTGATCAGAGGGCGCGAAGCCATCAAGGACTGACGGGTCAGCGTGCCAACTGGATGTGCTCGCATGCAGTCTGTGCCACCATGTTCCGATGGAGAACGTGGACGCCGCGACCGCTATACCCTCCGATCAGACCCTCAGTGCCGAGCAAGTCGTGAAGCACGAGGCCCGGGAGATCGACGAGGTGGTGGAACGCCTCTCCGAGAAGTTCCCGCAGGAGCAGCCGGATCGGATCCGGGCCGTGGTGGACGCCGCTCACGAACAATTCGCCGGCAACCCCATCAGGGATTTTGTTCCGGTGTTCGTCGAACGCGCCGCCAAGGACGTCCTGGACCGGCCGGCAACCTGACGAATTGGTCGAAGGTTGTCATTCCAGGGGCAGGGACGACCGGCGTACCCGGCGCCGGAATCGAGAAGCCGACAAGCCCGAGAACGATGATCCCCGCCAGGGTGCGGCCCACGACCGTAGACACTACGACGGTCACCGGGCGGTCTGGGTAGAAGTCGTTCGACGCAGTAGCAGTGTTCACCGTCCATTCATCTGATGCAGCCAGGCTGACCGGATGGAAGGCGGGCCGGAGCGGGATCAGAACATTCTGTACGCGCCTGCCGTCTGCCCGCAGTGCGGCAAGGTCTTTCATAGCGATGTGCCTGTTGCTGCGCCGCCGTGGATCACACCGGTCTATCGAGCAACCGGTGGCTGCTGCCCCCGCTGCGGCGCCCGGAGCAGCATCCCGGCCTGGACCTATCGTTTTCACAGTGTCGCCGCGCAAAGCCTTGCCGATTCCTCGGAGCACCAACGTCGCGACCTCTCCGCGGCGTTGGAACAGCACCTGCGCCGTCATCGGACCGCGAAGAGGACAACGGCCTTCATCGGAGAGTTCCGCGGACCGTGGAAGAACCTCTCACCGCTGCTCCTGGCCGTCGCCCCCGCGGAGCGACGGGCGCAGCTGACGCTGCTGCTGTGGACGCTCACCACCGCCGACAACTGACACCGACCTGGCGGCGTTCACCGTTCGCAATCGCCCGTACACCGCGGAGCTGTAGTCGTGTCCAGGCCTGGCCGCCGCATTGGGCAACCAGCGGTCGTGGACACCGAAGCCGGTATGACGCGAGCCCCTGCTGGACGAGGATCCGCATCGCCCGGGACGGGCCCGTCGGAATCGTGGGTATTCGATTGCAGGGTCATCGTGCTTCTTGCGCAGTCAGTACTGGTCGTGGCCGCCCGGAATGGGGTCGAGGCGAAGCAGATGCCAGTGCCATGCCTCGAGCTCGACGTACAACCCGTCGACGAGGTCGTCGCCATCACGATCGAAACTCACGTTCTGGGTCGGATCGGTCAGCCACCATCGGTGTTCCCGCAGGTCCTGCCAGGGGGCGCGGAGCCGGCCGGCCCCTGTGGCCTCGCTGAGGTTCACGACGACGATCCACCGGCTGGGACCGTTCCAACACCAGGCGAGAAGACTGCCGGACGTGACGTTCCCGGACCATCCCGCAACGTCACACATCTCCCACTCTCCATTCCGGAAGGTCGGATCGGACACAGTCGACAGCAGGACTCGATAGAAGTCGGCGATGCGCTCGTCGACGGGCTCGTCGGGGAACCGGCCGAGGAAGACCGGGAGCCGCACTCGGCGACCCTGCAGCTGCCCGTCGTGGGTCAGGCGTGCCCCGGTCTGGGTCAGCGTGGCAACTGCCGCCGCCGATGCCTGCCGTTCTCGGAAGGCCGACGCGGCGCGAGGTTCGTCGTGGTTCTCCACGAACCGGACAAGGGCGTTCTGATAGCGGCTGTCCGCCAGCAGATGTTGACGTACCTGGTGCACGTTGCCGTCGAGCAGCCTGTCATATAAGCGCTTGTCATAGCAGTAGTCGAAGCCCTGCTGGATCAGGGACCACTCGAGGTCCCAGTAGGCCTCCGCGATGAACAGGAAACCGGGATGGGTGTCGCGGACTGTGTCGATGACGGTGGGCCAATATTCGGTTGTCGGCGCCGGGCCGACTCTTGCGGCCCACGTCCTGGCGAAGACGTCGTTCATCACCAACATGGCCATGTCGCATCGCACCCCGTCGCATTGATCGGCGATCGACAGCACCGTCTGTACGGCCGCGGCCCGCATGCCTGGGTCGAAAACGTTGAGCTGTAGCACATCTGGCCATGCCGGGAAGTACGGGTCCCGCCCGTTGGCGAGCACCCGACCACCCACCTCGACGAACGACGCGGGATCGGTCGCCAGGTCGGCGTCGGATCCGGCGACGAACAGCTCCGGTCGCAGGGATGTCCAGGGATGATCGGGCGCGACATGGTTCGGGACGAAGTCCAGGATCAGCCGCATCCCCCGCGCTGCCAGTTCCGCCCGCGCTGCGGCAAGGCCGGCCGGACCGCCCAGGTGACCGTCGACGACATACTCGCGGATGCAATAAGGGGATCCAACCACATCTACCGGGCGCCAGTCGGGCAGCGCGGTGTCGAACGAAGCCCGCAGATCGGTGCTGGCCAATGCGATGGAAATGCCTGCGGGACTTCGCTGCCACACCCCCATCAGCCAGACCGCGTCGAAACCCAGGTCTTCGAGCTCATCCCAATACCGGGCCGGCACGCTACCGAGATCGATGCTATGGCCCTCTTTCAAGCCGATCGAATTCAGCCAGGCCCAGGTGTTGATCTCGTGGATGAAAGGGTGCGCCGCTCGCGCCGGCATGCGGATGCGCTTTCGGACGGTCGTTTCAGGCCGTGCCATCGTGACGTTCCTCCATTCCGGACGAGGTCGAGCCGTCATGCCCGTTCCGGAAGATCATTCGCCGACTGGGTCGCGGCGGGTCCAGGATCAGATCGGCAACCAGTGCGGTCCAACCGGTCTGGTGCATGGCGCCGAGACCGGCGCCGTTGTCGGCGTGGAAGTACTCGTAGAACAACAGATTGTCCTTCCACGCCGGGTCCGACTGCAGCTTGTCGACGCCGCCGTAGACGGGTCTGCGACCGTCGGTTCCCGGGACCCAGATGCTGACCAACCGGTCGGCGAGGTCTCCGGCAACCTCGCGGAGGGTGAACTGCTGCCCCGATCGGGTGGGGTACTCGATGGTGAACTCGGGACCGAAGAACTGGTCGTACTGCAGCAGCGCCCGGATGACCAGGTAGTTGACCGGGAACCACCCCGGTCCGAGCGCCAATCCCAAGCACAGGTCATGGTGTACGTCCGACAGCCCCGCCATGCCGTCTTCATTCCAGCGGTATGCCCGCGACCGCGCATGATCGTGGGGGAAGAAGCCCCAGAAGTCACCGCTGTCGCTGTAGTCCTCCCGAACTGTCCCCCACGCCCGCTCCGACACGTAGGGCCCCCACTCGTACCACGGGTTCGCCTCGAACAGGTCATCCTCCGCAGCGCCGGTCGCCTGCGCCGGCCTTGCATGCTCAGCGGTTGATGCCTGCCCGGCCGGTGAGCCCATCGTCTTCCTCCAAATTGGTGGAAGATCGACTTCCGCCGAACGCACGCGCTGCCGCGAATGCGCGATGACCCTGGCGGCCCGCAGTGGATATCGATGAGCAACGCACTCGGCCGGCATCCACTCGGTCCACCAACCGCACGATCGTAGGATCCGCGCGATCCCGGACAGCCGGATAAATCAGACTTACATCTACAATTCACTCATCATTCATCTGGGCAAGGCGATCGCGCGCGCAGACTGAAAACGCCACCGATGTGCGGCACCCCACCGAGTCGGTGATCTGCCGCCGAGCATCGTGACACCACCATTGCCCTCTTCATGACATACCCGGCCGGTGGCCGGGTATGTCCCAGGTCAAGGAGTCGCAGACCAGGCCGTTGCTGATCCCACCGCCGCTACATCCGTGACCGGGCTTCCGGTGACGACCCGCGGGAGATCAGCCGATGCGGACGACGACCTTCCCGAGTGCGCGACCTTCACCGACGTGCGCAAGTGCGTCGGGCACTTCGTCGAGCGGGAAGACCCGGTCGATGTGCACCTTCACCGCTCCGGACACGCACAAGTCGGCCAGCGGTTCGAAATGAGCAGGACCTTCTTTGACCGCGAGAACACCGATCGATCGGCCGCTGAGTCGGCCGACCACCGCGCCGGCTGTGAGCACCCGTAACAGGGTGCGCACCGACCCGCCCACGCACCGATACCTGCCACCGGGTGAAAGCGCTCGCCGGTAGGCGAACACGGACCGATGCGCGACCAGATCCAGGATCAGGTCGTAGGCGTGCTCGGTCCTGGTGAAGTCGACACGGCGGTAATCGATGACGTCGTTCGCACCCACCGATCGCATGAACTCCTGTTTGTCGGCGTTGTCGACTCCGGTGACGTGAGCGCCGAAACGGGTGCACAGCTGAATGGCGAACGACCCGGACCCGCCGCCTGCGCCGTTGATCAACACCCGGCTGCCCGCCTTGGCCGAGCGGGTCCCCTGCCACGCTATCGCACCCGCCTGCGGGATCGTCGATGCCTCGACAAAGGTGAGCCCGGCGGGCTTCTCCGCCAATGCTGATTCCGGGGCGATCGCATATTCGGCGAAACCTCCCTTCAAGGAGAGGTTGTCGCCGTAGACCTGGTCCCCCGGGCGGAACCGGGTGACACCCGACCCGACCTCGTCGACGATGCCCGCGATATCCGACCCGAGGATCCTCCGCTTCGGGTGACGCAACCCGCCGATCCTGGCGTATGCCGGCGACCCGACAAGGCACTCCCAATCGCTGAGATTGACCGATGTCGCTGCCACCTTCACCCGCACCTGGCCGGCAGCGGGTGCGGGATCCGGGACGTCCGCGATGCGCAACACATCGGGGTCGCCGTACCGGTCGTACACGACCGCCTTCACGAGAACCCCTTACCGCGCGCAACCCGAATGGACCTCAGTGCCAACATCCTGGCAGACGACCAATCTGACCGCGTAGCTCTGGATCACCCCCGGTCTGCGAGGATGTCGGCCTTCAGTGATGCGACGGGAAAGGTGAAGTCATGCCAACGACGTCTCCACGCAGTGGTCACCTGCCGATCAACGGTCTGAACCTGTACTACGAGGTGCACGGCGATGTCGGCACAGCACAGACACCTCCCTTGCTGCTGATTCCGGGTGCGTTCATGGCCGCCAACTCGATGACGTCGTGGACGAACGCCTTCTCCGGCAGCCGCGTCGTCATCGTCTTCGATCAGCAAGGACATGGCCGCACCCCGGACACCACCCGCGAGATGTCCTACGAGCAGTTCGCCGACGATGCCGCGGCCCTCCTGCGCGCTTTGCAGGTCGAGCGTGCGGCGGTGATGGGCTATTCGCAGGGCGGCGGGGTCGCATTGCAACTCGCCATCCGTCACCCGTCGCTCGTCGACAAGCTGGTCTGCATGTCTGCCACCTATCGCAAGGACGGCTGGTACCCGTCGGTGTTCGAGGCCATCGATGGCCTCAGCGCCGCTGCCTTTTCCGGCACGCCTGTCGAAAACGCCTTCTTCGAGCACACTCCGGACGCAGCTGCGTTCGACGCCTACCTCGAAAAGATGAAGGTGCTGAACATCGGTGACCAGAACATCAGCGACGAAGTGGTCCGTTCGATCCCGGCGAAGACGATGGTCATCGTCGGTGACGCAGACGGCGTGAAGCCCGAGCATGCGCTGGCGATGTTCGAGCTGCGCGGGGGCGGCGATGAGGAAGCAGCAGCATCCGGCATGCTGCAGCAGGCGCCGCCGGCGCGGTTGGTGATTCTCCCTGCAACGTCACACGTCGGCATCTCCGGGGAGTCAGCCGTGCTGGTGCCGTTGGTCAGTGCTTTTCTTGATGACCTGCCACCGACGACGCCCGATCTCTTCTAGCCACGTACGGCCAGACCGCAACGACGAAATTCACGGTGTCATAGGTTTCTCCCAGCCGGCCGGGACGCTCGTGCGGGATGCTTGCTGTATGGGTGGAAACGATGAACAGGGATTGGTGGATCCGCCGACGGCGCGGTCGTCGCACAATGCCCGACGCGGAAAACGGGGGGAGGCGAGAATTCCGCCGGCGATTGCGGTCCTGGTCGCCATCGCCCTCTACGCCGTGCTCCCGGAGCCGCTGGTCATCGGTCCGAGATTTCTGATCCCCGCGCTGGAACTCGCGCTGCTCGTCGCCCTGGTCGCGACGAATCCGCTGCGGTTCACCCGGCAGACCCGCTGGTCGCGGATTGCGTCCCTCACCCTGTCGGGCCTCGTCGTCGGGACCAATCTGGTGGCGTTGGGTTTGCTGATCGACGACCTGGTGACGGCGCAGGACACCGCAGGGACCAGCCTGCTGATCGCAGCGATGCAGGTCTGGGTCACGAACGTGATCGCGTTCGGGTTGATCTACTGGGAACTCGACCGCGGCGGTCCCGTCGTCCGGACCAAGACCCATCCTCGGGAGAAACTCCCGCTCGCCGACTTCCGGTTCACCCAGGACGAAACACAGGACACTGTGATCGAAGTGTCAGCCGGGTCGAGCAAGAAGGCCGACTGGATCCCGACCTTCGTTGACTACTTGTACCTGTCCACCACCAACTCCAGCGCCTTCAGTCCGACCGACACCATGCCACTCACCTCGCGGGCCAAAATTCTGATGGGCATCCAGGCAACGGCCGCGCTGATCACCTCACTGCTCGTCATCGCCCGTGCGGTGGGCGCCCTGGGCGGCGGCTGAATCGGCGGCACCGTCAGGGCCAGCACACGACCGCCGGATCTTCCCGATGGACACCGATCAGCTTGTCCCGGAGAGACCGATCGGCGGCAGACGGCAATTCCACACCCACCCCGCGGAAGATCCACCTCACGGCTGACTCGTATTCGGTGATGGAACCGTCGAAGGTGTTCCGCAACCGCCCGGGGCTGACCCGGCCGTACTCGTCCGGCTCCGGCAGCTGCATCCACAATTCCCGCCCGGATTCTCCGATGGCAATCAACTGGCAGCCGTCGTACCCGGAGTCAAGGGCGCGTCGCTGGCTGTCGTAGAGCGTCAACGCTATCGGCCTTCCGAGCCAGGCTCTCGGCTCGGTCGCCATCGCCCACAGCCGGCTCAGATCGGTGGCACCGACTCCACCCTTGTCGAATTCCATTCGGCTCACCAACCGATCGTCGAGGATGAAAGTGCGACCGGGTGGGGTCGACGGAACAGGATCGACGATCATTCGCACTCCGCGAACCTGACCGTCGGCGATGTGGATCTCATCGCACCGCTCGACGAAACCTCCGCCGCCATCAAGAATGTCGAGGTCGACGTCCAATCTGGTCATGATCTCTCTTGCTGCCGCCACGCCACCGGGTCGGCACGAGGCCCCGCTGAGCCAGATCTGATCTCCCGCGTCATCGATGAGAACCATCAGCGGCCCCTGCGCCTTCGGAACTCCGAACCGCACCTGCGCCGACCGCGGGTAGTAGAACCCACGATTCCGCGCGGCACTGGAGCGGGCGAAGATCCAGATGTCGTCGACGACGCCGATCATCGGGAAGACGCGGTCGACCATGTCGACACTGTCAGCGGCGTCTCCGAACCTGGCGCCATGCTCGACATCGATCCAGAGGCGTTGGTGCTTTCCCGAGCGGCCCATGCCGGTCAGTGTCGCACTGCCCAGGTCCGGGTTCCTGGTGTCCGGGGCAAGCGCGTGCCGTTCGCCTCTTTCGGCTCCCAGATCCGATCGACTTTCCCCGCAGTCAGAGCTGTGGTCGCTTCCAGGAGCGTGCCTGTGCGCGGCTGGCCTCGGATCGGTGGATTTCGTTGGCGAACAGGAGACCGTAGGTGAAGCCGTTCTCGTCATGCCGCCCCGCGGTTCCGGCGGCGATCCGGCGGATCACCTCAGCGGCGACGACACCGTCCTGCAGGTCACCGAGGATGTCCTGTAGTTCCTTGTACGAGTCCACCGCGTTCTTGGTCTTCTTGCCCAGCACCGAGCTCGCCAGTTCGGCGGCGTAGCGCGCCCGTTTACCGGCCTTGCGGGCCTTGTGCAGTTCTTCGTCGTCCCCACTGGCCAGACCTGCCGCGAGGTGTTTGGAGACCTTCTTTCCGGCACGCCGAACCTGATCTCGCAGCGCATTGGCTTTGCGTCCGGCATCCTCGGTGAATGGCGGGTTCGTCGCCCACAGTCCTGACTCCCGGATCAGCGCCAGGTACCGGCGACCACTCAGCACCTTGTCGAGGGCATGTTGATGATGAACCTGCTCGGTCAGCAACACCTGCTCGATCCTGGCTGCGACCGGCCCGAGGACCTGCTCCGCCGGCAGTTCACCGATGGCATCAGCGAACCGGACGCGTTGCACCTCCCGGTCCCGGACCTCGCCCAGCACATTGGCATACCAGGCCAATTCCGTATCGAAGGCGGCGGCCCGGTCTGCGTCGAAGTACTCGGCGAAAATGCGCAGGGTGGACCGCATCCGGCGAGTCGCAACTCTGGTCGGATGGATCCCACCGAGCCCCCGCCGAAGGGTGAGGTCCCCGATCACCAGGGCGTCGTCCTGTTCCGCCAGGTACCCGCGGATCACGTCACCTGCCGTCGCCTTCCGACCGTTCGGCCCTTCGCTGGTCCCTGCGTCGACATCGATACCGAGCGCGGTCGCGACCTTGTTCGGGCTGGCCGAGCGGGCTGCTCCTGCACTCGAGAGGACCTCGGCAACGGCCGTCAGTGTGTCCTCGGTGCCGGCCGGCCCGAGTTCGGCTTCGATCTCCCGCCAACTGCTCAGTGTGGCGGCCCGCCGGCCGGGGGCCACCGCGTCCACCCGGTCGTCGGCGACCTCCACCATCACGTCCCCGTTGCCGTCCAGGATCCGGCGCACGGTGCGATCGGTCCGGACCGTCACGATGTGCCGGAGAGCCTTTCCTCGGCGGACACCGGTGACCAGGGTGGCAAGCTCCTTGGGAACGGCAGTCTGGCTGCCGGTCGGTTCGAGTCGGATCTCGGTCCGCGCATCACCGGTGGGTACCTTCAACTGCCACCCGGTGTCGGTGTCACCGGTCCGGCACCGCAGCGTGATCCCCCGGGACAGCAGATCCAGATCCTCCGTGTCGAAGTACACGCTGTCCAACCGGATTGCAGCCTCCTCGACCGGGCCGTCTCCCGCCACCCCGCGCAGAGAAGGCAGCACGGTGTCCGCCGCGGCGTCGAACTTGATCTCCCGTTCCACCTGGTCGCTGGTCATCGAAACCTCTTTCCCGATCGGTGCGGTCCCGCGTCGCGAACCCGGTCACCGACGCAAGAGCCCGCTCGCCTGCCCCATTCGCAGGGACAAACAGGGTGGCATGTGGTGATCAGTGCCCATCCCGGGCACCGATGAACCATCCGAACCACCGGGCGCGCCCGCCCGCCGGCTTTCGCAGCGGTCGGGCGCAGGCCCGGTGGATGTTCGGGATGCCTACTTCTTCTTGCCCTTCTTGCCCTTCTTGCTCTTCTTCTTCTTCGCCATGGGAGACCTCCCTTCCGACCGATCGACGCCGTTGTCGGCGATCACCACACCACGATACGTCAACGCATCGTTGCCGCAGGGTCAATGATTGATTGACCCCATCGGCAACATAGTGTTGACACCAGTCTGTCGCAAGCTACCCTTCGATGATGGCGGATCCTGCGCACGTCAAACGATTCGACCGCGCGATGCAGTCACTGCAGGAACTCCCGGACCCTCTACGCAGGCTGGACGCGATCCGGCACTGCATCAGCGAACTCGACGACCTCGAGGGGGCCACGGTGGCTGCCGCACGTGCCGCTGGGGTCACCTGGACCCAGATCGGCGCCCTCTACGGGCTGAGCAAACAAGGCGCCCAGCAACGTTTCCGCCGTCCCTGACGGTCGGGCACCGTTGCGCCGAATACCCGACCGCTCAATAGCCGGCCAGCAGGGCCTGCAGTCGGGCGAGCTGTGGTTGCGGAAGTCGGCTGTGGACCCGTCCCCGGGAATCAGGTCACCGACCCCAGATGAACAGGTGTCGGGCGGCGGCTCCGAGGTCGACACCGGGCTCGTCATGATTGTCAGCCACTGAATGTATCTGCGCACGTCGTTCTTTCACGACGACCCGCTCTTCTGACACATCCGGAATTCAACAGAGCGCGAGGCTTGTCCACCGATCGGAGGATCCGACGTCAGCCGGCGCATCGGACCAGCGGTGGATTTCTGCAGGTCTCGAGCAGCGGCAGGCTGAAAGACGTTTCCGGGAAGATCCGGAGCGACATATGGAGAGAGGACAGGTCATGATCGACAACTTGCTACGCCGCCTTGCCATCAGGAGAAGGACCAGGAGTTTGAACACGATGATCCAGCACGCCCCCGGTCAGACAGTGCGCAATGACCTCATGGCGATCGCCGCGCGCGGACAAATCGCGAGCCGGTAATCCATCACACGCCGAACCCGCGTGTGCACCCGGAAGCCATCGGACGGCATCCTCCCCGGATGCACCTCGACAGAGGTGACCGAACCACGGCAAAGGTCGAGCTTGCTGCGGTGCAGGACATTTCGCGCTAAGAGCCACTGCTACTGATGGGCGCGAAGGGTTGGATGTGCTGCTCACCCCGGCGGATGACGCCCCACGAACTGTCGGGTACTTCGTTCCAGGCGCCGGGGAGATCTCGAAGGGGTTCGGAGACGATGAACCGCGTGTCGTCATCCAGTTCATTCAGGACGGCCAGCTCCGGATACAGCGCGCGTACCTGCTTGATCTCGGTGGAGTAGAACAACGAACTCGTGCTTTTCTCGCTGGAGTAACGAAAAATCCAGATGCTCTCACCGTCACTGGCCGCCACGGTCATGTGGATCGGATCTTTCACTCCGTGCCGCCGGCCCACGTCTTCGACCAGCCCCACCGCGCGGGCCACGGCGTTCGGTGGGTCCTCGGTCAGTCCGTAGGTGAGGGCGAGGAAGAAGAGGGTCTCGGTGTCGGTCGTTCCGGTCATCTGAGCAAAAAGGGCTGGGTCGATCGCCATCATCAGGTCGCGTCGAACGACTCCGAAGTCGGCGAGTGACCCGTTGTGCATCCACAGCCAGCGCCCGTTGCGGAACGGGTGGCAATTGCTCCGCTGTACCGGGGTCCCGCTTGAGGCCCGCACGTGCGCAAAGAGCAAAGGAGTGCGAATGTGTCCGGCTATTTCACGCAGGTTCTCGTCGTTCCACGCGGGGTGTGTCCCCTTGTACAACCACGGTTCAGCTCGCTCGCCGTACCAGCCGATGCCAAAGCCGTCACCATTGGTCGTGACACCGGTCAGCTTGGCGTGCAGGCTCTGGTCGATGATCGAGTGAACGGGGCGAAACACCAACTCCTCCACCGGAACTGATTCGCCGAGGTAGGCCATCCATCTACACATGTTGCCCCATTTCACGAGAAGGTCAGTGCTGGCGATTCTTGAGGATGAAGGGACCGCCAACGCCCGCCGACAGACGACCCTGCGGCGACGTCAACTTTCCCCAGTCGCGTCTGTCATGGCATCGCGGACGTCCTGCCGTATCGGTGACGCAGGTCGGCGATGACCTCCAGATCGACCAGCCCACCGTTGTCGATCCGATTGTCGTAGTTCTCGCTACCCAGGAATAGCTGCAATCGCCGATCGATCTCGGCGTCCCAAAGCCCATCGGGCTGACCGGAATAGAAGCCCTGCCGGGCCATCAGCATTTTCAGCTCGAGAGCAAGCTCCGGGCCGATGGGCACCAGGTTTGCCGGATCACTCGGAAAGTACGAAAGGCGGTGCAATGCGTAGCACCGCTGCAGCTCCTCGATCGGCCGAGGGTGATCGTAGACCGAGATCACCACGTGGCGATCGTCCAGCGATCCATAGCCTCCGTCGCGCCGGACGACGAGCAACGCGGCCGACTGCTGCCCCCGGATGTCGCCGCCGGCTCCTTCCCCTGCAACCAGTGCGGTGATCAACCGTTCGGCAAGCGGTCGCTCTGCTGTTCGGTGGAATGAGCCCACCATCTCCTGGACGACATCGCTTCCGGCAAGGCCGTTTCCGATTGCGACGCAACCCTCACCGGTCGCGCTGCCCGACCATCCGCTCCAGCTGTCGAGGTCAGCCCCGGTGTACGCAGCGCTGGCTCCGTTCCTGTCGATGAGAGCGACCTGGCGTTCAGGAACCCGCGTGTCGTTGTTCAGCAGGACCTGCATCGCTTGTTGCGGAGTCGCACCGTATCGCAGTAGCGCCAGTCCGACGGTGCCATGCCGGGGGTTCGCGAAAGCCTGGGTAGCGACAACGCCGACATCGGCCTGGCCGTAGGGAACGAGACTCCCCACGCCGGGGAACTTGGATTGCACGGCCACCCCCAAGTCGCCGTTGGCCGGGTCGAAGCCAAGGATCGAGTACGTCATCTGGCCTCCCGCTCCGGCGACTCCGCCCGATGGATCGTAGGAGTCGAGCGACTCCGGCGCTGGGTGAATATGGGGCGACAGCGCAACATTCATCCGACGTTCACCCACGTCGACCGGTCAGCCGCAACGCCCCATCACGAGCCGCGAGCGCGCCGGATGCCCCGGCCGAGGCGAACCCACCACGGCCGGACGAACCAGGGCCACGGACAACTCGCCCTGGTGATCAGCATGATCCAGGTCGCCTTGGACCTCGTCGTCATCGGCGCCCTCATCGCCGTTGCCACCCGGACCGGAGACAAATGATCAAGCGAACTCTCCGGGCCCGTGAGACCGCGCAGGGTTCGAGTACGTCCTATCCCACCCGCGTTGGCCGGATGTTCTGGTTGAGGTGGAAGACGTTCTGCGGGTCATAGGTGTCCTTCACTGCGGTCAGCCGGGCCAATTTCGCCGCCGAATAGGCCCGACGGACACCGGCGGCGCCCTCGTCACCCAGTACGTTCACGTACACCCCGGATGCCAACGGCTCCAAGGTGCCGGCGTAGCACCGTGCAGTGCCGATACGCTCCTCGTCCTCGGCGGGATCCGTCCAGCCGGTACTCGCGCCGAACTCGAAGGCGGTCCGGCGGTGGCTGAACGCGGAGTCGTCCTCGGGTACGTCACCGATCGCCCCGCCGTATGCCTGCAACCCCACACCCGGGGCGAACGGCCCGATCTCGGTCACCGCAACGATCGCGTCGATGACCTCGTCGGTGAGCTCACGGAAGTAATGGCCCTTCGAGTAACGGCGCCGGGCATGCCCGTCGAGCACGTCGTCGCGGGTCTGCAACTCGAGATAGGACATCGGCACGACCCGCTCTGCCGACGGACGTCCCAACGCCCGCACGCCCGGTAGCAGCGCCTCCCCCTGCCGCGGGTTCCCCACCCACACGTATCCCAGCGTCACCGCACCACCGCCGATACCCGCCGTGAAGGTCGCCTCCCGCGGCGCCGCTTCGGAAAGGTCGCGCCAGCCGCGCAACGCGGTGACAGCCTGCTCGAACGGGAAGTCGATCTCGACGGACAGTGCTGCGGTGCCGATGTCGTGCAGCCGGAACTCGAACTCGGTGACGACGCCGAAGTTGCCACCGCCACCGCGCAGCGCCCAGTAGAGATCCGGGTGTTGGCTCGCGCTCGCCCGGAGAACATCACCGGCCGCGGTGACGACTTCGAAGGACGCGACGTTGTCGCACGCGAGACCGGCCTGCCGGGCCAGCCAGCCCATCCCGCCGCCGAGAGTGAGTCCCCCGACCCCGGTATGCGACACGTTGCCGGCGGTCACCGCAAGCCCGTACTGCTGGGTCGCCTGATCCAGGGCACGGAGGAGCGCACCGCCCTGCACGAACGCTCGACGACGAGCCGGGTCGACCCGAACCGCCTGCAGGGGTGTCAGGTCGATCATCAGACCCCCGTCGGGGACCGCGTGGCCGGCCGCGCTGTGCCCGCCGCATCGGATGCCGATCTCCAGGTCGCGCTCACGGGCCGTCCTGATCGCCGTCACCACATCCCGGACGCTCGCGCACCGGACGATCAGCCGAGGACGCCGATCGACGATGGCATTCCAGACCGTGCGCGCATCGTCATACCCGGCATCGCCGGGCAACAGCACAGACCCGTCGAGTGCGCCGGAAAGCCCTTGCCTTGCATCATCCATCCACAACAGACCCCGAACTCCGCGCAGAGTCATCGGTCCTACTTGTCCCTGCGGCAGGCGCTAGTTGCCGATCGGCCCGAACTTGATGTCCAGGAAGTCGGTGACACCCGGCAGTGCGTCCTTGAGCTGACTTCGGGTCAAGAGTTGTTCGGACTCGAACACGGCGTCTCCGTCGGAGTCCTGATACACCGAATAGGTACCGTTCTCGTTGTCCCAGATCTGCACTTCGGCGAATCCGTCCGCAGTGACATCGATGGCGAGAGCATCTGCATCGGAGTCGAAGTCGTAGTCGACAACCCGCTCCCAGGTACCGTCGGAGAACTCCCAATAGATGTCGTCCGCGATGCCGTCGCCGTCGGTATCACTCTCGATCCCGCCGGCGGGTGTCGAATCCGGGACAAACCGATAGCTGGAGTCATCGGTGGTGACGTGGATGTCGTGGATATCGTCGTAGTGCGCGATCAGGCGGTCGGCATCGACGATGATCGGCGCCCCCCGGTGCGCGGTCTGTGTCCGCGACTGGGTCTGTTGCTGCACAGCTGGAATCGGCCGGGAGATCGGCGACCCACCACCCGGTGGCGCGGCCGCCGCGTGACCGACCGCAATCATCGAAATGGCCAGCGCCGCAACGCTGCCGATGAGGAACGTCAGCCGAACACGCACTCTTACCTCCGATGTCACCGCGCGGCGATACAGCAGGGCAATCCGTCCCGCCAGTACCACCGGTCGATCACGACGCCGGAACTGAATGACGGTGCCGATGAGACGCCCGGTCCGGGGATGGGTTGCTCGCGCTTCGAGAACGACCGGCGGCCGAAAACCGGCCGCCTGCCTTTTTGTGGGCAGCGATGGCCGCCCGCCCACAGCCCGCGGCTCTCTCCGTGGCGGGTACAGGGCGGGTGTGTCGCTGAGGTGCGTTTACAGACGAGTCTCGTCGATGCGTTCCTGTGCGGGACCGAGGCCGGACCGGGTTTTTCGGCCCTGCCGCAGGCGGGAGACGAAGACGACCAGCAGCAGGATCATGATGACAACGGTCCACCACATCGTGGGGCGACCGGTCACCGCCATGACGGTCGAGAAGACGGCGACCGCTCCGGCAGCGATCGCCGCAAGCAGCACCTGGTCTCTGCTCATAACCCCTCCGTTGATCAGATCCTGGCGTCATCTGACGTCGTCGGCCCGACGGCGGACGTGACCACGACCCACGTTGGTGAGCCCTGGTCGGTGTGCTGCCCCAGTCTGCTCCACCCGTGGGACGTCCTGCAGAAAACATCTCCTGTCACGTGCTCGATGCGCAGGCGCAGCAGACCGACAGACTGTCGAGCAGCTGCGGACCTACGGCTCGACGGCGCTTGGCTGTCGACCACCGGCCCGCCCGCCCGCGCAGCAGCGTATCGAGAGCTCCGGCCGTCTGCCCTCGTTCGCCGCCGCGGCCGTTTCGGCCTGACCCCCGCCGGAGCCTGACATGCAGATCGGATGCTCACCCACGGCCTTTCCGCTCTGGCCCGGGCGAGGCCTTGGACACCGCCGCCGAACTGGCGTGTCGGCAGCGGACGGTCAGACGCCGGGATTCTCCGGCTGCCCGGGAGGGTACGGGCGGGGCGTCGCGATCAAGAGTGACCGGGCGGTTTCCGGAAGCCGGGTCCTGTCGTTGTCGGCTCGGCGCAGGAGTTCGTCGTGCGCCTTGTCGGGACGGTGTCCCCGGTCGATCAGCACCCCGATCGCCTGATTGACCGCGGCGCGGTCGTCCATTCCAATCAGTCCGGCTACCCCGATTGCGGGGTTGGCCAGGTGGCTGTCCAGGACGACCTGGCCGTCGAGGCCGTAGGCCCGACGGGTCTCGGCGGCCATCTCGACAAACGCGCCGGGACTGGCAGCGTAGAAAACCGCCACGCTGTCGGGCCCGGCTCCGGCCAGGTGGTCCAGTGGCAGCTGCAGGGATGCTCCGGCGGTGGTCACCCGATCCGCGTCGATGGCGATCAAGGTGATCGGATCACCTCCCAACCGAAGGGTCAGTGTCAGACCGAGGAACGACGGGACGGCGATCATCAGATCGTCGACCAGCACGCCTAGCACCGCCTGCAGATCGACCCCCGGGTCGTCCAGGGCGTCGGTCAACGCACTGAGCTGCTCGCTCAACGCCCGGGAAAAATCCATCGAACACGCTCCGGGCGTCCCGATCGCTGATTCGCGGTGCCCGAGCCGGGCGCGCGTTCTGCGCACGCCCGATACGCCACCCGGAAATTCCGGTCGGGACCGGAGTCTCACTCGATGCCGCAAACCCTGACGCTACCCCGGCGCACTCCGGAAAGAGCCTTCGGCGGGCGATCAGTTTCCGTCCGAGCGCCGGGCCCGGGCGCGGCGCACCGCTTCCAGCACAATGCCATTCGCGACCGCAGCGACCTTGAGGTGCTCCTGCTGGCTGAGCTTGCGGAGCTTGCCGAAGGCCTCCTGCGCGGAAACCCCGGTGCGACTCATCATGATCCCAATAGCCTGGTCGATCACCGCTCGGCTCGTCAGCGCCGCCTGCATGTTGGCCGCCAAACGTTGCGTCTGCGCCAGGATCTGCGCGTTCTGCACCGAGATCGCCGCCGGAGCCGCGAACAGCGCTCCCAACTCCTCGGAGCGCTCGTCGAACGCATTCTTGGCGTGCGCGTACACATTCATCGCCCCGACCACCGCATCCGCGCTGATCAGTGGCAACGACAACACGCTGTGTACCCCGAGGCGACCTACCCGGCCCCCGAACCGCGGCCACCGTGGATCCCCACCGAGGGATCCGGACCGCATTGTCTGCCCCGTCATGGCCGCACTGATGCACGGCCCTTCGCCCAGCCCGTACTGGATCGCATCGACCTCCCGGACGAACGGCGCGCTCATCACGATCGTGTCGGCCCGGTCGGCCTCGATCAGCGTCAAACCCGCACCGTCAGCACCCGGGATGGCCTGCACCGCAAACGTCGCGACCTGGGTCAGCAGTTCCTCCAGGCTCAACTGCCCCGACGACAACCGGGACAACGCGGCCAGGCTCGCCGCAAGATCGTCGTCCTCGGCCGCCGAATGGTCGAACGCAAACTGGTCCGAATCGGCCGGATCGGGCTCGACGGGGTCACCGGGCACCTCGTGACTCATCACCGGACTCCCTCGACCGACCAATCGCAACGCACCACGGTAACCCGTCGAAGCCGATCAATGCCGCGTCATTGACAGAATCGCCATGACGGAGTCTGCTGATGGGGCTGAACGCACAGCCGTGTGGGAGCGCCGTTGCCGCCCAGAGGGTCGCGACGTCGCCGGGATACTCGCCGCGCCCTCCAGATCTCAAGGCATTGCTCATCACTCGGGTGCATCATGTTGGGATCCGCCGATGATCCAGGTTGCGATCGAACCGGGTCGGTGGAGCACCTCCGAGTGCCTGTCAGCCGCGGAAGAACCATGCACGTCACTGTTTTCGGGCCGACCACCGGTCTGCCGACGGTGGCACTGCACGGTCTCGGCGGAAGTACGGAACAGAACTTGCCGGCTCTTGCCGCCATTGCCGAGCACTACCACTTGCGAACGTATGCCATCGACCTGCCCAACCACGGCCGGAGCAGCCCGGTTCGACTGTTCGAGTTCGGCGTTCGGCATTTCTCGGATCTCATTGTGGAGACCGTCCGGGCACTGAACATCGAAACCGTCGTCCTCTTCGGGCATTCGTTCGGCGGGCAGCTGGCCGCCCTGCTCGCAGAGCACCTACCGCCGGACTCCGTGCAGGCAATCTTCGTCAATCCGGCCATCGGGCAACCGTGGGACCGCAAGCTCCGACTGTGCTGGCGACGTCCCTGGCTTTTCGTCAAGTTGCTGGAGGAGTTGGGGTACAACGACGGAAACGTCGAACGGGGAGAGGTCTACCATGCCGGCCTCCTCCTGCGATCCCTTCGGGACCTGATGCTCGACCGGCATCTGCGGCCTTATCGGCGGTTGCAGGTCACCCTCGCGCTACTCCGGAGCTGTGATACCGCAAGCATTCTCGAACGCCTGACCCAGCGTGGAGTCACGCCGGTCATCATCCACGGTCAGCTCGACCGATCCATCCCGGCCACCGACGGGGTCCACTTCGTCGACGGCTTCCATGATTGGCTACACGAGGCCAGCGGACCGCAGACACTGTTGGCCGCGCTGAACCCGGTATTCCGCGTCGCGTTTCCCGGCCGATAGTTCGCCCCGCCGCGAGTGACGTCCCACTGGGTTTCGACCAGGGTCAGGTGTCCAGGCAGGCAGCGGCGATCTGTTCGATATGCCTCAGGTCCGTTCCGCAGCAGCCGCCGAGGATGGTCAGCTGCGGGAAACGTGATCGGAGGTCGGCGTGCTCGCGACCGAAGGCGATGGGATCGCCTGCGTCGAGTGTGCTGGCGTCGTCGAGTTCAGCATGGCTCTTGCGGGAAGCGTTGGCCCTGACCGCCCTGATGCGATCGGTCCATGAAGCCTCAGGGTCCAGCACCGTGGCGAAATGCGACGGGTGCGCGCAATTGATCATGTAATAGGCCGGGTAGCCGTCGGTGGCGTGTTCAACAGTGTGTATCGCCGACGCAAGGGTGCTGCCATCAGGCAGTTTCCCATCGGTTTCCAGCGTGAACGACAGCACCACGGGCATTCCCACGTCCCGGGCGGCGCGCGAGATGCCAATCGCCTCGTCGGCGTAGGTCAGGGTCATCGCGGTGACCAGGTCGGCCTGAGTGTCGGCAAACGTGCTGATCTGCTGTCGGTGGTAATCGCGGGCCGCCTCCGCGGTCATCAATGTGCCGGGTGCATAGCCGTCGTCGCGGGGTCCCAGACAGCCGCTGATCGGAAACGGCCGATTGGTCTTCGCCACATCGGCGCGAACCTCTACCAGCAGGTCGATCGCCCTTCGGTTGACCCGATCCAGGGCGCCCGTGTCATAGCCGAGCCGTGCCCCCCAGTCCGCACTCGCCCGCCAGGTGGCGGCCTCGAGAACGAACCCCACCCCGGCCTGAGCGGCGATGGCCGCGTGGCCGGCAAAGTAGCTCCGCAACCGCCGCGTGCCTTCCGCGTCGTCGAGCAGAGGGAACGCCGCAAATTGTGGGAGATCGACGCCCTGGTTGTGGATCAGGTCTGTTTCCAGGCCGGAATCGGTGAGGAACACCTCTTGTGCCAACTGGGGCAGCGCGTCTCGGTACTGCGTCATGGTGACCTCTGGATTCTTGGCCCACGCAACGAAGGACGCGACGCTCCATCACGAACAGAACAGCGGAATCAGAATCGACCCGATACCGCTGACCGTCAACGCAGAATGATGACTCACTGTCCGGCAACTGTAAATGCCTCGCATCAGCGGCCGAACGGTTGACAGACCTTTCCCGACAGTTCGGCCGCGAGGATAGTCGTGCGCGAGGAGCACCGCCGTGCGCCTCGGAGGGAGCGAATGACCTCGGTCATCGGCTCGCTCCCCGCCGTCGACGGCACGGAGCTGTCCTTCAGTCAAATAGCACACACCGTGTGATGCGGGGCGCGGCCCGACGGGTCAATACTGAGACCGGCATCGACCGATGAGCACGTTCCCAGCGAACGTGACACACGGGCGCTGCGATCCCACGGGATGGCCTGCGGAACCTCAATGAGGCAAGTCGCTGCTGAGAGAGAAGGAGAAGGGAATGCCTCAACTGCCTAACCCAGGTAAGGCCACCAAACCTGAACTCGGATCTTTCACGAAATCAGCGGTGGCAGCCGCGTTCCAGCCCAGGCGCTACTACCTCATGCCGGTGAGGATCCGCGCTACTCATTACAGCGTCGTCGCCATCCCGAACTGGGTGGACAAACGCCAGACCAAGCGCGAACCTGACCCGCAAGCCGGTGTTGGCTTGACGGCGCTCAGTGTCATTGTGCTCGCCCTGGTGGCACGCGGAATTGTCCGGGCCGCCACCGGCAAAGTGGGTCGGTAGCCGACCAACAGACCACGGGTGCGGTCAACCGCTCCCACAACAGTCGCAGTCGGAGGTTGATCGCCGCCGCCCAGCTCTGGGTCTCCCCCAGCCACTCACCATCGCATGGGTCGTCACCCGCGCCGACCCTGCAGTCCGCGGTGTCGCGCTCGGCCCGCGGCTCACCTCCAACCGCGCCCTACAGATTACTGTGCCCATTGCCGTCGTCGATTCCTCGATGACTCGCCGTCATTCGCCATGGCCGGAGGTGTCGTCGGTCGGGGCCACCTGGACATTCGGTTCGTCAGGAGCTTGCGTTCGACCACGCCGCGATCGAGCGAGACGCCACGAAGTTGGCCCAGGCTCATTGGGAACCCTGGCCTGTTCCGGCCGGACAACAGCATCGGATAGTCCACACAGACGGATCGAACTCACCGGCGTCTGTGCCGGCACCTTGGAACTGTTCCCGGGCCGGAGTTCGTCCCTATGCTCCGGGTCATGAGCAACACGATGACGTACGGCCATCTCGGGCGGTCCGGCCTGCAGGTGAGCCGGCTCGGTCTGGGGACGATGAACTTCGGATACCTGGCCGATGAGCCGGCGAGTTTCGCCGTGATGGACGCGGCCTTCGACGCGGGCATCATTCTCTTCGACACCGCGGACGTGTACGGCGGTCCGCAGTCACCGGACATGGCCAAGGGCTACGGTATCTCGGAACAGACGGTCGGGCGGTGGCTGCAGCGCAGCGGACACCGGGATGACATCGTGCTGGCCACAAAGGTGTACCAGCCGATGGGGTTGGGCCCGAACGACCGCCGGTTGTCCGCGTACCACATCCGGCGTGCATGCGAGGCGAGCCTGCGGCGGTTGCAGACCGATCACATCGACCTCTACCAGATGCACCACGTGGACCGGGCCACGCCGTGGGACGAGATTTGGCAGGCGATGGAGCAGTTGGCCCGGGAGGGAAAGGTCAGCTATGTGGGCAGCAGCAACTTCGCTGCCTGGGACATTGCGCTGGCCCAGTCCGCCTCGGCGGCAAGGCATTTCCTGGGTTTGATCTCGGAGCAGAGCTTGTACAACCTCGCCGTGCGGGCGGTGGAGTTGGAGGTGATTCCAGCGCTGCGACACCTGGGCGTCGGACTCATTCCCTACAGCCCGTTGCACGCCGGTCTGCTCACGGGTGTGCTGGAAGCCGAAACCCAGGGACGGCTCTCGGCGGATCAACTGCCCCGCGTCGATGCGCATCGTGCCCAGCTCCAGTCGTATGAGGGATTGTGTCGCGAGATCGGCGCGAAGCCGGCAGATGTGGCGTTGGCGTGGCTGTTGAGCAACCCGGCGGTGTCCTCAACGATCGTCGGAGCGATGACCATCGACGAGTTGCATGCCGACCTGGGTGCGTTGTCCGTGCAGTTGGACGAGCACACTTTGCATCGACTGGACCGGATCTGGCCGGGTCCTGGGGAAGCCCCGCAGGCTTACGCCTGGTGAGGCCCAGCCCGGCGGCGCGGGGCAGCCGAAGGCTTCCCTGCCCGACCTTTCGATCCTCTTGGCGTGCGGGGCGCCGTAGGACCGGTGCTGTCCCGGACGACGAGTTCGACGGGCAGCACCACATGTCTTGCCGCATCGGGTTTTTCCTGCGATGACGGGGTCTTGGGTCCGGCCTTCGCGTGCACGGCAGCAATGAGCCCTTCCGCCGCAGCGTGACCTTTCTCGGCGAGGTCCTGGCGAACCGTGGTCAGCGCCGGCCGGGAGTTCGACGCCACCGGGCTGTCGTCGAACCCGACGATCGACAGGTCGCCCGGCACGGCGAGTCCGCGGTCAAGGGCCGCGGCCAGCACGCCGGTGGCGAATCTGTCGGAGAAGCACAGCACGCCGGTGATCTGCGGATCGGCATCCAGCAGCATCGTCAACGCGGCGTATCCGTCGGTCTCCGGTCGGTACGGCATCTTCGGGTGTTTGACCACGACCGGGGTGACGCCGGCGCTGCCCAGGGCGCCGAGCCAGCCGCGGATTCGTTGCCGGGCGATGTAGGACTCCGGGGTGAGAGGGTCGACGGCCGTGTCTGTCTGTTGCAGCCCATACGGTTCGGCCATGCCGACCGTCACGATCCCGATCCGCCGATGACCCAGTTCCAGCAGGTGTTCCGCTGCGAGCCGGGCGCCACCTAGATCGTCGACGTTGACCGTAGCGACACGGTCGATGGGTTCCTGGTCCACCAGCACCAGCGGCAGACCACGTTTGCGCAGCCAGTCCATCGCCGGCGCGTCGTACCTCCCGGTGAACACCAGGGTGGCGTCCATCGGCACGTCCCGCGCCGGGATCCACCCACCCGCGTCATCGGTCGTCAACAGAGCCAGGGACAGCCCCGATCCGACCAAGCCGTCCGCGAGTGCACCGAGGAACGCGGTGGTCACCTCTTCCGCGAACACGTTTCGCAGCATGGTGCTGAACAGGACCCCCACCACGCCGGTCGCTCCGCGGGCCAACGCGCGAGCCGCTGGGTCAGGGCCGACATACCCGAGATCCTCTGCGACGGAGAGGATCCGGTCCCGCAGCTCCGGCGACAACTTGGCCGGGCGGGAGAAGGCGTTGGACACCGTCATCCGGCTGACACCCACGGCGTCGGCGATCGTCTGCAGTGTCACCCGGGTCATGTTGCTCGGCTCCCTCGCTGCGCACGCTCTCGATGGCGCACGTCACACACATTCAACACGACTGCAGGTTGACCGGTAAACCAGCCTCGGTTAGTGTACCGGTATACCTCAGTTTTACCGGTACACCAATCGAAGGAGAAGCACCATGTTGTTCACCCCCACCGCCCTGATTCTTGCCGACCACGCCCAGCGGAGCCTGCTCAGCTCTGCCCGCCTTGACGGCCCGGCGACCGCATCCGCCGTCCAGGACGCCCGCGTCACCCCTGAGCGGCGGTCGCTGCGGTTCTTGGTTCTCCGGACCCGCCCCGCTGTCTGAGACTGACGAAGGCGCTGATATCGGTAGGGTTCGCGTTTGACCGGCAGAGCCATTGCACACCGGCTCGACAGAAGGGGAAGCCTTGCCCACACTCCTGCAGGTCGACTCGTCGGCCGATCGGATCAGTTCCGTCAGCCGAAGGCTGACAGCACGGTTTGCCGCCGGCTGGGCGGCCAGGGGCGCGGACTATGCCGTGGTCCACAGGGATCTGCTCGCCGACCCACTCCCCCACCTACCGACATCGGCGTTGCATTGGGCAACACAGCTCAGGACCCCTGACGAATCGGTGCTGCCAGAGGCGGAAGACCTGCAACAACGATTGATCCAGGAGGTCGTGGCGGCCGACGCCGTCGTCGTCGGAGCACCGATGTACAACTGGTCGGTGCCGTCCAGCCTCAAGGCGTGGATCGACTACCTTCATGTCCCAGGCGTCACCTCGCCCTTCACCGAACAGACTCAGGCCTTCGCCGGAAAACCGATCGTTCTGATCTCCAGTCGAGGTGACCGCTACGGACCCGGAACGGAGAACGTCGATCTGCAAGTCCCCGTCCTGGAACAGATCTTCGGCACTGCACTTGGCATGCACACTCAGATCGTGATCGCCGAACTCACGCTGGCCAACCGGATAGCCGCGATGGAACCACTGCGCGGCCAGGCCGAAGCCAGCCTGACATCGGCGCAAGCCGAGATCGACCGTCTGGCACGAGAACTTCCGTGAGATACGGGCCTTCGTTTGCTCTCCTGCCGTCAAGAGGGTCGCGTCCAACGCGCGGAGATTGCTAGCGTGTACGTACAGGAGGTGCCGAGCCGATGGTGGAAGCGCTGATCTTGCTGCTGATTCAGTACGCCGCTGACGTGTCACTGCTATTGACGGTCGCGATGCTGACCACGTTGGTCGTGACGGCATATGTCCGCGGCCTGGACATCGAGTTCGCTGACGATCCCGCAACGGGGCCGCGTTTCCCCATCAGCCGGCGGCCGCTCGGTGCGATCCATTGGGCAGACCCGGATGCTCCGGGTCGAACCCGTCCACGGGCCCCGGGGCGGCCGAACATCACCGCCGGCACCGTGGCTTGACTCTCGCATTCCCGGCCCGACGGTGAATGGTCATTCGTCGCACTGACCCGCCCAGCCGTGGAGCGTCGCCATTCCACTTTCCGATCCGCCCCCTCGACCCGCCGAGCAGCCGTCACCCGACCAGACCGAGCAGCGCACCCGCTGGACCAACTTTCGCCAGGCGGTGGCGGCACGAACCCAACTCCTGGTCACCACCGCATACCTGGCCGCGACGTCGGTGGTCGGTGTCGAGGTTGTCGCCGCACTGCTGGGGGTGTCCGCTCTGTTGCCGGTGGCGATACCGGCATTGCTGGTGTCCTTGACCCTATTTGCTGTGGTCAGGACCAGCCTGCGGCGAGTGAGAGTACGACGACAACGCCATGTGGGCAGGGTTTCCGATTCTCCCGAGTGGAGATAGCAGGTGGTGGCCGGCATACGGTCGTCGTTCAGCACCCGCCGCATCGAGTCATGGTCAATTCGACCAGGATGTCAACGTCAGCTCATCAGGACGAAGCGGAGCCCGATGATGACGGCATGCGAAATGGAGCGGTGTCCTGATGTTATTCGCGGCAACCTGCGCCGTCTGGTCCTTCGTCGCAGGACCGCTGACGCAGTGACGAGATCGACTCCTTCCAGCGCCGCGATTCGTCGAAGATCGCCGACGAAGCCGGATACCTGGCGGGGCTCGAGAATTTCTGCTTCAACACGGCCTTGGGTCCGCACGCAGCGGAGGGGATCAACAAGGCAAGAAGTGGTTGGTGGGGGCCGATGCCGCAGGGCCCTCCCACCTGACCATTGGCGCTGCCCAGACTCTCACTCGCTTGAACTGGCGGATGTACATCAACGTCCTACCTACCTACGCACCCGCCATTTTTGCGGTCATCTGTGGTGAAGTCGATCTTGGAACCACGGTGTGCCAGTTGGGCTCGTACGGCGTCGCGCTCCATCGCAGAGATGTCATTGTCTGCCGCCTCGAGAATCCCGAAGAACGTGACCGGCTGCTTGCGGTCGTGACCGGACTGCAGAAGGTGCATTCCTTCGCGTTCGGATCGTGCACCGTCCCATTCACGGTCCCTGTCACAACGGCAATCGGCTTCGTCGCTCAGTCGCCCGCCGAATCCGGCTTGGAATCTTTGGCGCACACGTGGGCATTGACCGCTGAAGGTCAGAGTCTCGCAACACGCCAGTACTGTTTCGATCCCGACCTGGCGCTCATGTCCGCTCCGCAGATGATCTGCGCCCTGTTGGCCGATTCGTGGCGAGGCGCCGGTAGCGAGCAGCAGTTCAAGCTCGTTGTCAACGATGCAATCTTCCGGGATCTCGGACTTGATCTGACGACCGGTGAGATTCGACCTCGGGCCGCGATGATGGCCAGGACCATCGACTGCTTCTACGTCTGTCGACGACCGGCGGACTACGACCCGGTCATCAATCGGTGAATGCCACTACAGCGACCCAGCCTGGCGGTACGCCTACCGTGGGAACGAATGAAAGAGCTTGCGGGCGTTCAACCGCCCCAACGGCGTCGCCCACGTCGCGGCATCCGATATCGCCGATGCCGCCGCCGCGACTGCGACGACCGTATCCACGGACGACCTCGTCGCCCGCTGACCGGCCCTCGAGCAACCTGGGTGGTCCGGTCCGACTCGTGGCCGATGACCCGCTCAGTACCGCCAGCGTCGCCGTTGGGCGTCCACATATCTGGCCGCCCGTCGTTGACCGCCGCGGACCCCGATCGCCGAACCCAAGCGTCCCAGCGCAGTGTCGATCGCCGTGATGTTCGGTGCCCACCCGCGCCCGACGCACTCGTTGAGCCAATCGACCGGAGAGGAGTGCCCGCGTTGACCGTTGCAGCGTCGGCAAGCGGCGATTTCGTTCTCGACCCAGGAAGGTCCGCCCTTGACCCGGGGGACAAGATGGTCGGTCGTCGGAGTGATCAGCGCCGAAAACCGGCGGCCGCACCACAGACATCGATCTCCGTCGCGGACGAGTATCGCCGACAGTCGTTCGGCGCGGCCGGGTTGCGCGTTGGTCTCTGTCGGGACGGAGCGAGAATTGCTGTGGGACAACGACAACCTCGCCTAGGCGAGACCGAGTTCGCGTTCGATCCGACGCAGTTGCTCGATCAGGACCGGGCGGGTGGCGGGATCGGCCAGCCCGACCGCGTGCCGCCAGACCAGGATGTCGTCCCGGCTGGTGGGTCCGTTCGCAAAGGCGAGGACGGTGGCCGAATCGGTGGAACGCAGTACGGCAGAACGGATCTCGCGATGCAGAAGATCCCGTTCGGCCTGTACCTCCGGTGATTCGGAGCTGGGCAGGATCGGTCCGGGGTAGGCCTTGACGGCACTGGAGACATCGCCGTTGGCCAGCAACGCGCGGACTGCCGCCACATCGGTCCGCATGGCCGAGCTGATCCGGTAAGGCCGACCGGAGAGTGCAAGGTCGGGCAGTAGTGAGCGCAACCGACTCAGCTCGGCGCGCACGGTGACCGCCGGGACGTCCCGTTCGTGGAGGGCGATCGCCAGCTGATCGGCCGTGTAGCCCTCGGGATGTTGCGCCAGCAGGAACAGCAGCTCGGAATGCCTGACCGACAGCTCGTTGCCGGGGTCGGCGGCGGACACCGTTGTCAGCACCGCGCGGTCCCGACCCAACACCGACAGTAGCTGCGGGACAGTGATGGTCGACCTGATCGGGGTGGTGACTGGGGTGCGTTTGGGTGATGTTCGGGAGGTGGTGGCCGGTTGGAACATCGCCCTGATCCGGAGCTCTGTCTCAGCGGCGGCGACGGCGGCCCGAACCAGTCCGAGGACGGCGGGGGCGGCCACCTCGTCCCGGCCGGTGATGTCCAGCGCGCCGAGCACCTTGCCCGTCAATGGGTCGTGAATGGGTGCGGCGGTGCACGACCAGGCGGCGACGTTGCTGGCGTAGTGCTCACGGGCGAACACCTGCAGCGCATGGTCCAGGCGCATGGCGGCCGCCGGTGCGTTGGTGCCGGTGGTCCGCTCGTCCCAGCGGGACCCCGCGACCCAGTTCATCCCCTCGGCGAGTCGCCGCAGCGTAGGATCACCCTCCACCCACAACAGTCTGGCATCGGCGTCGGCAACCACCACGATGGCACCTGCGTCCTCGGCCTCCTCGATCAGCAACCGCCGGATCAGCGGCATCACCGCAGCGAGCGGGTGACCGGACCGGTACGCCTCGAGTTCGGCGTCGAGCATGTCGACGGACGGCAACACACCGTCCGGGCTGACACCGCTGGCCCGAGAGAGCCGCCACGAATCGGCGACCATGGGGCGGACAGTTGCGACCGAGCCGGTGGAGATGAAGTCGTCGTAGGCGCGTTCCAAGTGGCCCCGCTGACTGCGCGCGGTGGCACCACTGGGCAGGGCCAGATAGGGACCGGCGGCACGCTTGGATGCCTTCGACGACGCTCCGGAGGCAGACATCGCGTCGGCGGCTCCGGGTGCGATGGCGTCCACCTTCCTCAGGGCGTTGGCGCAGCGACTCCGCGGCGGCCAGTGTGTGACGCTGCTTACGATACCTTCTCCAGGCGCAAGGCTGTGATCTGCGGGTTTCAGCCTCGGCGGCCCGGGCATGTAGAGTCATCGCCGGTCCTCATAACCGTGCGGACCACGCGCCATTAGCTCAATTGGCAGAGCAGCTGACTCTTAATCAGCGGGTTGTAGGTTCAAGTCCTACATGGCGCACCAGGTAAGAGACTTGTAAAAGATCTTGCTACCCGTTTGACAGCAGCGATTGACAGCAACGGGTCGTTACAACAGCGATCGGTCGAGGATCATCAAGGGCCCTCCTCTGGGTCACAGGGTTGGTGTGGACATACACGTTCGGTCATTTCGATCGCGGAATGCCCGACTATCTCCATCACGGTCCGCGGGTGGACCCCCTGGTGCCGTGCCCCGGGTTTCGTGGAGTCGCCGGGGGTGGACTGCTATGCCACGGGTATTGATCGGTTCTCGAACTCTATCGGCGACAGGTAGCCCAGGGCAGAGTGGCGGCGTTGCCTGTTGTGGCAGATCTCGAGGTAGTCGAAGATCGCGTTGGCCGACTCGAGCCGGGTCGTCCACCGCTGCCGGTCGAGGAGTTGCACCTGGATGCGTGACCAGAACGATTCCATCAGGCCGTTGTAGTAGCAGTCACCGACGGACCCCATCGACGGCAGCAACCCGGATGCTTTGGCGCGCTGGGTGAAGGCCCAGGACCCGAATTGCGTGCCCTGGTCAGAGTGGATCACTGTGCCGGCCACCTCGCCTCGGTTGTCGATCGCCATGCTCAGCGCGTTCGTCACCAGGGCAGCGTTCGGTGAAGAGTCGATCGACCATCCGACGATCCGGCGGGAGTAGGTGTCCAGCACGGCAGCGCAATAGACCTTGCCCTCACGGGTCGGGTGTTCGGTGATGTCTGTGACCCATAACGCGTTGACCCGGTCGCGGCTGAATGCCGGTTGACTAGGTCGAGGGCTCGGCTGTCTGGGGCGGAGCGACGCCATTTCGGTCTGCCGGCAACGCCTTTCAGGCGCGCGTTGGCCATCAGCGCCTCGACCTGACCGTGTCCGACCGTGAGGTTGCGGCCCAGCCTCAGTTCGGCAGGGACGCGACGAACGCCGTAGGTGCCGCGGGAGGCGGCGTGCACCTCGCGGATAACCGCGATCAGCAGGGCGTGGCGGACAGCCTGCGGCGACGGCGGCCTCTTCAGCCAGTCATAGTATCCGGACTCGGCGACATCCAGGATCCGGCAACACATCTGCACCACATGTCCCTCAGCGGCCATCTGCTTGATGGCCGCGTACCGGGCTTTAGGGCCACCACTCCTCGGACCAGCCCCCATGGCGCGTTTCGTCGCCCTCAGCTCGTCCTCCAGCGCCGCGACCCGCTTCTTCGCCGCGGCCAGTTCGACGTTGCCGTCCGTTGTCAAACCCTGCAGCAACCCCCGGTCGATCAGGTCCTGGCGGCGCCAGTTGTAGATCGTCTGATCGCTGACGTCCATATCTCCGGCCACGTCCTCGACCTTCCGGCCGGCGGCCAGCAGATCCAGTACCTTCCGACGGAACTCCGCCGGATACGCACGACGAGACATTTATGCCCCCTGCAGTCTCAGGTAACAAGATCCACCACCCTCGACTCCGGAAAACCCGGGACACACCATCTTCGGAAACCCGGGGCGGCCTGGAGCGATTGCGGTCGTGGCACAGCCGGCCACCCCCGCGGAACTGATTCCCGCTGTCGAGATGGCCGCGGCCCAGTGATATCGCAGCGCTCCGCGCTAAGGCGGACGACCTCGCCCGCCGCTTGACGAGCCCGGAAGGGTCTTGGACCGAGCCCGCGGTCTGCTCATGAGCCAACTGCGATCGTCCGCTGCCCATGCCACCCGGTGGCGGCACAATCAGGCATCCGAGCAGAACATCCCCGTCGAGCGAATCGCCACCGCCGTCATCGACGAGCCGTCCAGGAAAACCTCACAGCGCTGTCCGGGTCGCCCAGGTCGCGAAAAACACCGACGAGCGCCTGACGATCACCCGAGATTACTTCCGGTCACACAGCTGTCGAAGCAGGACACGCACGTGGCAAAGTCATCATCACAGTCACGCAGAGAGCGCCCTCGCCTGAGCCGCGAAGACAAAGGCGCCTTCTGACCACTTTAAATGGCAGTGTGGCGTGGATCATCGGGTCAGGCGGTCAGCCTTTCGTCGTCTCCGCCGGGCGCCGTCTCGTCGACGTCCGTTGCGGGGGTCGTCGTGAGGTTGGCGAGGATTTCGGTAATCTTCCGATCCGGGTGAAGGGCGACGCCGGGGTCGTTGGCGTGGTCGGTGATGCCTGCGGCGATGTCCCGGAGTTTGATGTTGGTGTGGTGGGAATGCCAGCGAAGCAGCGCGAATGCCTCGGTTTCGTCGAGTCCGTAGGTGATCATCAACGCGCCTTTGGCCTGTTCGATCGCAGCCCGGTTTCGGCGGACTGCTCGACTGCCGCCTGGGTCGCGGCGGTGAGGTCGCGCTGCAGTGATCTGGTCACGTCAATGACGTAGCCGCTGACCTGCACGATCCGGCCGTCGGTGTCGCGGACACCTTCACCGATGGTGACCACGGTATGGGTGCGTTGCCGGGCGTCGATGATCCGGTGCCGGGAACAGAACGGTTTCCCGGCGGTCACCGCGGCGGTGATCAGCTCGATCGCCCCGGCCCGATCGTCGGGGTGTTGATGCGCCGTCAGAAGTGCGGTGGCCTGCGGGGGCACGATCTCACCGGGGTAAAGCCGTGGATCGTGTACAGGCTGGTTGACCACCACCAGCTGTCGGTCGCCACGGTATAGGTGAATTGGCCGACGGATTCGGTGGTGGATCCGGCGAGCGCGGCGACGGCTGACTTCGCTGGATCGTTCATGGCGCCTGTCCTTTCGGTGGTCCAGCTGAATGAATGCATCGATTACCGGTGCCGCTTTCGGTGCCGATGGTCGGGCGGGTGGGGTCACCCGGGTCGGGAGGATTGGTTGCGGTGCTGGTCGGTCGGGGTGTGCCGCGGCGGTGAGCGCCGCCGGGTCGGTTCCCGCTCCTATTCGGTGCAGCCCGGTCCGGTGGATTCTCTTGGGCGTCCCGCAGCCGGTAGTTGTCCGCGCGCAGCGCGGTGTTGTCGGTGCGCAGTTCGTGCGTGTCCTGTTCCAGGTCGAGGATCTTCCCGATGCCGGTGAGGTTGACCCCGTCGGCGACGAGCTCGGAGATCCGGCGCAGCCGGCGCAGATCATCCTGGCTGTACCGGCGGGTGCCGCCGCTGGTACGGCCGGGCCGCAGCAGCCCGTGCTGTTCGTACAACCGCAGTGATCGGACCGCCACACCGGCCAGTTCTGCGGCCACCGAGATCGTGTACACCCCCGCAGTGGGTCCCGGGTCGCCCACCTCGATCACCCCCAAATCTGTGCCCAGAGCCGGTCATCGGCAGCTAGCCTGCCATCCACATTGTGATAAATCAACGTTTACGGATGCAGATTTCATTACGCGAAAACCGACGATCGAACGCGCCACGTTGGGCACAGTGAACACCTGCCGTCACCGAAAAGGGTCGTCGTGGTGACTCGACTACGCGCTCGCTTCACAGTGATGACGTGGGCTGGAAATGACATACCTGGGCTTGTGAAGGATCGGCCTATCTGACTCGCCTGGGTCGCGCTATCTGGCCCTGTTCCAGCCGATGGCGGACGTGCGGTGGCCTGCGGTGTCCTGGGTCCCGCGTGCTGACCGTGCGATGTGAGCCATGAAGCACACACGACCAATGTGAGCCACTGCCGTGACCAACGACAGCCTTTCCGCGGCAACAAAGCCCTCTCCGCTGCTGTCACTGCAGTTTCCGCCGCCGCCTTCGGGGTCATCACGGACAAGGGCGTGTACTTCGCCGTGCACACCCTATTCGCCGCGAACACCCTTACCTGGGGACTGCTCACCCTGCAAATCCTCGACTGGTCACCCTGCACCCTTCCGCCCGGGCCCAGACCGTCATCGCCGCACTGCTGCTGTCACGGCTCAACCTGACCTTCCTGAAAACTCGCCATCGGCGCCGCCCTCGGCCTGACCGCCCGCCTGCTCGGCGCAGCCCTCACCTGACCGACACCAACCCGGCCGGCAGGGCCAACGCCGCCGTCAACCGCAACGACCTCTACCCGACTCGGATTGCGCCGTCGTCATGTGAACCCGGCACAGTGATCGTGACGACGGTCAGCGAGGCCCGCGATGCCGCGCCCCACTGCGAGATCCGTGTCAGGACTGGTTCCCAAGGACGTGCTGACCGAAATCGAGGGTGTGCGGGTCGTCGTGGACCGGGTCCAGACGGTCCTGCGCGGACCCGTACCCGACCAGACGGCACTGCACGCACCATCAACCGACTGCACCGGCAATGGGGACTTGATCTCATCGAGGACCGGCACCCGTTAGACGATGACTGCGTCCAAGACAACCAGGAGCCGACCTGACGCAACGCCAACGCACCCACACCAACCCCACCGACAGCGGTTGGCGGCGTTCACCGCTGGGTACCACGAATGAGTAGAGGCCGAGTTGCCCACGTGGGCCTCGACGGGAGCGTGGTGACCATGCTGCACAAGGACTCCATCGTCCAGTTGACTCACGACTTCCGGCGTGGTCAGGCCATTGTCGTCAGAAGAGGAACCGCCGGGCGGGTGCTGTCGACGACTGTCCTGCACCGGACCTGCCTCGTCGAGTTCGCGATCGATCAGGGACAGACGCTGGTCGCCGAAGTCGGTGGTGCGGATCTGGTGACAGTTCGGCCCAACGCCAGGGCGTAACCGTTGCCAGTCATCATGCGCCTGACCAACCCCGTCGGACTCCCTGACCCGATCGACAACGCACCCGGCTCGATTCGGTACGCGCGGGGCGGGGGTAGGCCAATGCCGAGCGATGGTCGACCCAGACCCGAGCTGTCATGCTGCTGCATCATGACGCTCGAGGAAGACAGGGCCGACATCGAACGAATCGCGGTCAGTTGGCAGGACGTCCCGGAGATCGAGCAGGAAGCCATGGTCGCCAAGCTGGGCACCATGCTGGAATACCTCGACCCGAGCGACGACGCCGAGCGGCAACTCCGACACGACGCCGGCCGGTTGCTCAGGACGATCGAGGCAAGCCTGGGCCGCGCGAGATGATTCCCATCCAGCTCGCGGACATCGTGGCCAGGCTCGACCACATCAGTGAGGTGTGGCGATCCGACACCGCGGACGAACAACGCACCGACCTGGCCGACCTCGACGACCTTCTGGGCCGGCTCGATGCCATCGAACCCGAAACAGCGGGCGAGGCCGAGCGGATCGATGAACTCCGCGGCCGGATCGAGATCCTGATGGACGAGATCGAGATCAGCCTGGGCATCGAACCGCCGGCGTTCTACTCCCCCGAGGATCTGGACACCGGTCCAGACGAGCGGCCCTAGCTCAACTAGCTTGACTCGTCACAGTGCAGCGGTGGATGTGGGTGTTTCGCCGACGCTCGGCATGCGTGGCTCCTCTCGCGCTTCGCTGGCGCTCGGACGCCGCGGGATCACGCTGCACCCTTGCCCGCGCTTCGCCGCGGTCAAGAGGGGGATCGAGCCGCCACCATTGTAGGCCCAGGGCATGTCGTAGCCGACCACCCACGCCGTGTACGGCGCCAAGGCGATGGTCGATGTTCGATCACTTGCGACAGCCGCCTGCAGTAGCCCAGCGGCAACGTAAAGGCGACAATGCCCAGAAACCCGCACGAGTGTTGCGGTGTCCGAGCAGTAGCACGTTCCAAAGTTCAGCACAACCAAGCACAATCACAGCGAGCCATAAAGCGCGCTCCTGCGCCAGAACAGCACGATGGACAATCAGCCCCATCAGCGGGCAATTGATTGCCCCCAACGCGTAGAAGCCAGCCATCGGCAGTTGCATCGCCGGCCGCTGAAGGCCCTTGAACCAGGTGAGGGACTCGCGGCTGATGAATACGTTTCCCAACACGGCAGCAGCCAGCGTTGGCACCAGGCTCATGACCCACTGACGACGGCGCATGGCATCACGCTACAGCCCGGAGGACGCCGGCTTTCGGGAGCCGACCTGCCCCTGCATGCGTCGTGGCAAGTCGTCTGATCTGCGACACAACAGATCTGGGCGCAGAAGAAACGTCGGGTCGGATGTCCGTGGCGACTGCGTGTTCGACATGAGGTCCCAGCGACAACGCAGCGGGTGAGGTCGCTGTGCAGTTTCATCAGGCCGTCGCCACCGGGGATGGGGTCCGTCGCCTGGTCGGTGCTCGCCCCGGAAACGGTAGATGAACTCGAGCAGACCACTGGGTCTGCCTGTGACCAAGCGGTCCTGGACCAGGGACCTGCATGATGCGCAGACCGCGCAGGTCAGTCAGGCCTTCGGTCACGGAGCGCAGGCGCCATGGACGGGGTTGTGGTGTTCCTGGCTGTGCTCGACGGTCAGTGAGCACGCCGACGACAACTCACCTGCTTGGGCCAGGACCCGCGGCTTCCGGCACTACCTGCGACAACGCGGATCACCCGAATCCAAACCCGTCGGATCCCCCACACCGCTACCGGTGTCGAGGGCTGACCAGCACTACCTCGGAATCCGGTCTTGGTTCTTGTCCTACTCGGTCCAGGTTGACGGGCCGGCGGATCCCGCAGGGTAATCCTCCAGTGGGACCTTGTTTTCCCGCCAGGACTGCAGTACTGGATCGACGATCCGCCAGCATTCTTCGGTGGTATCTCCACGCACGGACAGCGTGGGATCGGCCGCAAATACTCGGCAAGGACTTCCCGCAGGCGGGCAACCGACCGGGGTTGAAAATCCCATCCAGAGTGACCCGATCGATCCCGAACGGGTCATCTGGCCCGTTGATGTTCAGGTCGAGCGCCATCCGGTCCGGACCCATCGAGATCCGTAACCGGTGGGCTGCGCCTCCCCGGTCAACCCCGGCAGCAACCGGGGTACCGGTTTCAACGTGATCACGATTTCTTTCCGCCCATTTCCCAGGGCCTTCCCGGAACGCAACCGGAACGGGACACCCGCCCACCGCCAGGTATCCACCTGCAGAACCACCTCGGCCAAAGTCTCCGTCTGCCGCGCCGGGTCCACCCCGGATTCCTCCGCGTACCCCGGCAATTGACGACCGTCGATGACCCCGGAGGTGTAACGGGCCCGGCGGCTCGCCGCGACCGGGTCCCCCGCCCACACCCGGCACGCCCGCAACGCCTCGGCCTTACGGTCCCGCAGATCCCGGGCATACAAACTCGCCGGAGGGTCCATCGCGATCAACGCCAACACCTGCAGCAGGTGAGATTGGATCATGTCGACCAGCGCGCCGGCCCCGTCGTAATACCGCGCGGTTCTCCAACCCCAGCGGTTCATCGAACACGATGTCCACCCGGGCAATGTGGTCCGCACTCCACAACGGCTCGAGGAACCCATTCGTGAACCGCAACCCGAGCAGGTTCAGCACCGTGGACTTGCCCAGGAAATGATCCACCCGATGAATCTGGTCCTCCGGGACCAGGCGGCCGATGATGGTGTTCAGATCAGCGGCACTGGACTGATCCACCCCGAAGGCTTCTCCAACACCAGCGCCGTGCCCGGCGGCAGCGTCAGCTGTCCCAGAGCGGCGCAGGCCTTCGCGGTCACCGCCGGGGGCAACGCGAAGTAATCGCCGGCGCGCCGTCACATGGTGTCCAGCAACCGTTGCAGGGCTCCGGGCGGGTCACATCAGCCGTCAGATACTTCGTGTGCGCGGTGATCTCATCGATCCTGGCGCCGGTCGCCCGGACCGATGCGAAGGCCGCAGCAACCCGTTCCCGCCACGTTGCGTCGTCCCAGTCCTCGGTGCCCGCCCCGACCAGGGTCAACCCGGAAGGGCCTTCGGCACTGCCCAGCAACTGACCCACCGCCGGCAACAGCAGCCGTCCGGCCAGATCACCACTGGCACCCAACACCAGCAACGTGCCACCCGAACCCGTCACGACTCTCCCATCTCCATCACCGCACCTGCCGCCTCGGCGGCCCTCCGGTCGCGGCGCCTCGGACACAACGTTCTTTACCCCGAAGCGCAATTTCGAAGCTGTAAAACGCTTTCGCCAGCGCCCCGGCTTCCGTCGCCGGTCCGTGATCGACGTGGTGGGTGTGCCCGGCCAGCCTCCGCGCAAACATCCGCGCCGACCGCCCACCGAAACCGTGGCATCCCCAGTTTCGGCTGGCTGCACATACCAACCTGCGACCTGAGGATTAGAAGTCCCCTGTTCGATCCGTTCGACGAAGTCCGAAACGCTGAGCGAACGGCCACTTCTGCACCCGAATCAATGGATGTGCAGTTGGTGGGTGCCATTGTTCGTGGTGTGCTCGCTGAGCTGCGCGAGGGTCGAATGGTGCAAACTGGCCGTCACGATCGTTGAGGCGACGCCCTTCGGTGCTCCGGAAGAGAGGGTGCTGTGGACGCACGGCAGTTGAAGTTCTTCCTGGCGGTGATCGATTACGAGGGTTTCAGCAAGGCCGCCGAGCAGCTCTACATTGCGCAACCCTCGCTGTCGCAGGCGATCGCCGGTCTGGAGCGGGAGCTGGGCGTCGCGTTGTTCCATCGGGTCGGTTGTGGCGCGTGACCCACCGACGCCGGGAAACAATTGATCGGACCTGCCCGGCAGGTGCTGCGTGACCTCGCGACCGCTCAATCGGCGATGGACGCCGTCAAGGGTGTGGCCTCCGGGCGGGTGGAGATCATCACCATGCCCTCCCCAGGTGTTGAGCCACTGAGCACGATCATGCAGCAATTCGTGAGGGACCATCCTGATATCACCTTGAGCGTCGACGGGGCGTTCGTTCCCGAGGATGTTCTGCATGCTGTCCGGACCGGAGCGAGCGAGATCGGTTTGCTGGGGGCACCGACCCTCACCCAGGCGGCGGACCTGAACGTTTTGCCGATCGAGGACCAACCGCTCATGCTGATCACCGCGCCGGGTGGACCGTTCGCCGGCGGGACAGCATCACGCCCGCCGACCTTGCCGGGCACCGGCTGATCGCCTCACAACGCGGTTCCCTGATGCGGAAGATGGTCGACGACGTGATGTCCAGCGGGGTGAGCGACGCCTGCTGGTCGCCGAGGTCGCGCACCGCACCTCGATCCTGCCGCTGGTCATGGCCGGTGTGGCGGACGCAGTTCTTCCCTCCGGTTGGACCCGTGTTGCCGGCATGGCCGGTGCCGATTTTCTCGCGATCACGCCGCCCTCCTACCTCAGGGTGGCCCT
>CAVOIF010000002.1:0-417259 GCA_963696065.1 uncultured Actinomycetota bacterium | reverse complement strand
GTGCGGCGCGCCTGAAGTATCTTTACGGTTTGATGCGGGAGAATCAGGTGTGCGAGCTCAGCCGTTGGGATTGCGGGATGGTGACCGGGACGTTTTGACCGGGATGGTCCGGTCGACGTCGATCCGGGCGGGGCTGGCTACCCGGGCGAGGATCGTGTTGCTGGCCGCGGATGGCACGCCGAACGTGGAGATCGCCGCGTTGATCGGGGTGTCGCGGCCGACGGTGAATCTGTGGCGGAACCGCTATGCCGAGTCCGGTGTCAGCGGGTTGCAGGACGAGCCGAAGCCGGGTCGTCCGCGCACGGTCGACCGGAAGACGATCCTGACCGCGACGTTGACGCCGCCGCCGAAGCGGCTCGGGGTGACGCACTGGTCGTCGCGGCTGCTGGCCGACGAGTTGAAGGTCGCGCAGAACACGGTGCTGCGGACGTGGCGGCACTACCGGGTGCAGCCGTGGCGGTCGGAGACGTTCAAGTTCTCCACCGACCCGGAGTTGGTCGCGAAGGTCACCGATGTCGTCGGGTTGTATCTGGCGCCGCCGGAGAACGCGATCGTGCTGTGTGTGGACGAGTCGGGTCGGGCTGGGGCGCGCCACCGTTCTAGTGGAACGGCGCGTTTCCCCAGCCCGCCCTCCGAACCCGGCGTGCGCGTCTCCACGCACCGGGCTCTCCACGGACTGATGCCAGTGAGCGCGTCGATCATGCTGCGGTCGTCGCCCATGGTGTCGGGATGTTCGCAGCGCGGTAGCGGTAACGGGTGACCGTCACCGTTTGCGGCTGGAACAGCACGACCCCGTCCTCGGTCGGCCGCCAGTTCTGGAAGAAGCGGCGGAGCAGGACGGCCCACTTCGTTTTGCGGTGTCGGCGGCGCATCCAGCCGGAGCACCCGACGCCAGGCGTACTCGTCGAGGTAGCCGAAGGTCGCCTTGGACACGCCGTGGCGGAAGTAGGTGCACCAGCCCCGCAGCACCGGGTTGAGCTGGCGCAGCAGGGCGGCGAGCGACGGATGAGCTGTCCGTCGGGTCAGCGCGCGGACCTGTCCGACGATGCCCGCGAGGGCCTTCTTCGACGGGTAGGTGTAGACCACGCGCTTGGTCGCTGCCTCGCTTGCGCCGCCGCTGGATGCGGAAGCCGAGGAAGTCGAAGCCCTCGTCGATGTGGCTGACCCTGGTCTTGGCCTCCGACAGGCGCAGGCCCATCGGGGCCAGGACCCGTGCGACCTCGTCCCGCAGCGCCTCGGCGTCGGCGCGGGTGCCGTGAACCATCACCACGAAATCGTCCGCGTAGCGGACGAGGCGATAGTTCGGCAGCCCGGCCTGACGCCGTTTCCAGCGCTGGTAGGGCGTCGCCACTCATCGTCTGCCAGCGCCTCGGCGAAGTGCTCGTCGAGGACGGACAGGGCGATGTTGGCCAGCAACGGCGACAGATGCCGCCCTGCGGGGTGCCGGTGCTGGTGTTCCGCATGAGCCGTCCTCACCGAGGATGCCCGGCCTTCAGGAACGCCTTCACCAGCGCCAGGACACGTTTGTCCCCGACCCGTCGGCGCACCCGGTCCATCAGGGCCGTGTGGTCGATCTTGTCGAAGCACGCCTCGATGTCACCCTCCAGCACCCACTCGTAGGAGCGGGAGCGTGAACTGGTGAATCTCGGCGATCGCGTCCTGCGCCCGGCGCTTCGGGCGGAACCCGTAGGAGCACGGGTGGAAGTCCGCCTCGAAGATCGGCTCCAGCACCAACTTCAGGGCCGCTTGCACGACCCGGTCCCGCGCGGTCGGGATCCCCAGCCGGCGCAGCTTGCCGCCGGCCTTGGGGATCATCCGCTCCCGCACGGGCAGCGGAACGAACTCGCCGCGCCTTGAGATCATCACGCAGCGCGGCGAGAAGCCCCGCCACGTCAGTGACGTCGACCGGCGCGACGCCGTCGACCCCGCCGGACCGCTTGCCCTTGTTGCCCCGGACCCGGCGCCATGCCACCACGAGGACCGCCGGGTCATAGACGAGGTTGAACAGATCATCGAACCGACGATCAGGATCGCTCGACCGCCCACTGGTGCAGCTTGGTCTGCATCCGCAGTACCCGCGCCTCCGCCTCTGCAGGCGTCGGCCACGGCGCGCCGGTGTTCACCGGCGACCTCCTGCCCTGTCAGCCCCGTCGCTGCGAACCGCTGCCGCCCTTCGCCATGTGACCGGCTCTCCCGGCCTCGGACTACTACGGCGGCTCCGCCACGCCCCGGCCCCATCAGCCGACGACGAACCTGCCCGCCGCCGACCTGGCTGGCCGGTCGGCGGAACGGCGACCGAAGCGCTTCCCACGTTCACCATGTCCCGGTCGACGGGGTCGGTGCCCAGCTTTGCCCCTGCGGCATCGCCACGAGTACGCCGCAGACCTTCCTCGTGGCCTCCCTGCCGCGACTTCACCGGACGCGGGAGTCGCCCACCACTCGGTGGGCGTGCACCGCACCCCGGCCCATATCCACCAGATTTGAGCCGGTGTATCTCTTGAGAGGCTTTACACGCTGGTTCCTCACGTACACCTTCCCGTCTCGCTAGACCGACCCGGGTCATCTGGCAGTACCTGACCCGTCCGGCCGTTGTCAGGGCTGCTCCCACCCTCCCCGGCGTCTCCCGGATCAGGCTGCCGTCAGCTTCACCGCCCTGCTGCGACACGGCGGCGATGGAGGCCTCTCACCTCCATCCGGTAAAACATGGCGCCTCGTGGCGCACGAAGTCCCAAATTCAGGCGCTCGACCGGACGCAGCAGATGCTGCCGATGCAACCCGGTTTCCCGGAACGCCGCACCCACGACTACATCCGGCACGGCACCACGACGTTGTTCGCCGCATTGGACATCAGCCACCGGCAAGGTCACCGCGGCGACCAAGCCACGGCACCGCCGGCAGGAGTTCCTCGCGTTCCTCAAACAGGTCGCCCGCGCCCACCCCGGCCGGGAGTTGCACCTGGTGATGGACAACTACGCCGCGCACAAGACCCCGGAAGTCAAGGACTGGCTCGCGGACAACCCGCGGATCCAGGTGCACTTCACCCCGACCTCCGGTTCTTGGCTCAACCTCGTCGAGGTCTGGTTCGGGATCATCGAACGACAAGCCATCCGACGCGGCACCTTCACCTCAGTGAACGACCTCAACACCAAGATCCGAGCCTTCATCACCGGCTGGAACAAGCGCAGCCGACCATTCGTCTGGACCAAAACCGCGGACGAGGTCCTCGCCAAAGCCCAACGTAAAGTTACTTCAGGAGCGGACCACTAGGCGACGTTTGCACTGCAGATACGGGGCATCGGGGCCACGGGGTGGCCCGCCACAACATCCCGACGGCCTGGACGACAAGTAGCCCACCCGGCGTCGGGCAGCGGTGGACCGCGACGGGTCGCGACGCTGCACGCCAAACATGCCGACCCAAGAGCTGTTGATGGCGGTCGCTTCAGAAATCGTGGCATCGCTGCGCGTGGGCGCCATAGGACTCGGAAGCTACATATCGTCGACGACAGCGTCGTCAGGAGCGCAGTCTCTGAACGGATGTCCTCGTTATTGACGGTCGTCGAGAACCTGCTCGACGAGATCTGCTGAGCGAACCCGAATCTGGCCCAATCAGCGATCTTCTCCGAACAACAGCATCGGCCACGCGAGGGATCCGCCCAGTCCGTCACAGACTCGAGCAACACCGGTCTGTCGATCCATCGGTAGCAGGGTGTTTGAAGGGCTGCTACCTGAGCGCTGCGGAATCCGGGTCCTCGCCGCGGTCCGCTACATCCTCAACCAGTTCGACGCCCGCGCGGGGAACTCCAGCAACGCAACGTGGCCATCCTCGCCTCAGAAGAACACGGCTCGGGACGTACCGATGATGCTCGTTGAGATCTTGAGGCGACTTTGAGCCGGCAGTGGCGGTCAGTGTCCGTCCCGGCCGGCTGTAGTGAGTAGATAGCCCCGCGAGTTCCCGGCGTGATCGCCGTCGCCCGTGATCTGCCCGCGGGAGTTCACCGCCGACGCCGTGAAGAGTTCCCAGTGCTGCGTCGGTGCGATCGACGCGATCAGATCGGTGAGTCGCCGGCTGTCCCAGCGCACGGCCCGGCAGCCTGCGTCCCAGCAGGACAATCCGACGATGACCCCGTGGTCGTTGTTGTTAAGACGCACCCACGGCAAGCCCGCCGACGACCGTGCCGTGCTGAACCGCCGATTGACGTTTCTCGGCTCCAGCGGCGTTCCAAGTTGGGCGGCGAAGACTAGGTCGTGATCCTCCCAGTCGGGTCCCACGACCAGGCGATCCGCGGCTTGACGCACCCGCTGCGCCGACAGCACCGACATGGCCAACCGCGAAAGCGGCACTGACCGAGTTGATCGGTGCCTCTTGGGAGCGACGAACCGAAAGCTGGCCCAGGGCCATGATTCGACACCGCAAACCAAGCGACCCACCGCGGGCATTCTTGGGGCTTTTGTTCGCTGATTCGGGTTGCGTCAATGCCGGGGCTACCCACTCAGCGGTGTTGGATGTCGCGGCGCGATTGATGCGGACCGTGGCGCGCCCACCGCGTGATCGCCCGTCCTGGGTGCACAGATCACTGGCGCTGTCGCTGTGGTTGAAGCGGCGGTCGATGCGACCGAGGGAATTGGTATCGACGGCCGTAGCTGCGTCATGTGCAGGCCGCATAGCACTCAATATCAGTGACGGTGCACGTGGCATCGGTCGAAGTGCCTGCCCGGGGCAACCGTCCACGGCTGCCTGAGCCGCAAACAGGGTCGGCATCATTCCGCGGAACAGGACTAGGAGTCATTGAATGACCAGCAACCAGCCGTACATCAGCGCAGCGGGTCAGGCGCGAGAGACCACCGAAAGGTTGGCCGGCGCCTGGAGGGAAGGCATGACGAAGCTCGCCGACCAGGCCACCACCATGATCCCGACGGATGCGCCGGTAGACCTGAACCAGGCGGTTGACCGGTACTTCCAGTTCGTCCAACGGACCGTCGATGTCAACCGGGACCTGGCGATCAGCTGGGCGGAATTGGTGGACACCCTCACCGGTGCGACCCGTGAACAGGCCGAATCTTTCAGCCGAATCGTCAGGGACCAGGCCGACACCCTCGCCGGCATGGCGGCGCACCAGTTCGAGAGGACCGAACAGGTCGCCCAGGGACGAGTCGAACAAGTCGAACAAGAGCGGCGGGTTAAGCGGGCCCGGCAGGCGGAAGGAGATCGGGTCAAACTGGACCGCGCGAAGGCTCGGGAAGCATACGAGGGTCTGACTAAAGCCGAACTCAGCGACCAACTTGCCGCACTTGGTCTTCCCAAATCCGGCAATGTCGACGACCTTATCGACCGACTCGTCGAAGCGAACGACAATTGATGGTCGAGCCTCAGGCCGGTGCTCGGTCGGCGTTCTCGACGTGCTGGACCCGGCATCGGTTCACTCGGCCTGGAGGATGCTGCCGAGGGGAACCGACCGCCTGAAGCCGAGCTGGAAGGCGGCCTGCGATGCGCTACGACGTTCTTGGTGACGGTCCCCCAAGGTCAGTGACGCCGCTCGGATGGCTGATCCGCCCGTGAGCACCGCGTCCGCCCCGATGGAGGAACGCGACCTGTTTGTGCAGGCCGGGAATAATCCGCTGCTGACGGCGCGGCGGTGGCCGCATCCGGTGACCGCCGTGCTGAACCCCGGTGCAACGCTGGTCGATGGGTGACCGTCCTGCTGTGTCGGGTGGAGGACCGCCGGGATCAGCCAGCTGCTCCCTCGCCTGGTGGGCGGGGACTTCATTCTGTTACACCGGCCGGTGTCGGTCATCGGCGGTCGGCCAGGGGTATGGCTGTCCGATCCACCGATCTCCGCGGCTGGTCATCCCCGGAACCTGTGTTCGGTCCCCGACCAGGTGGGTGGGGGGACTCGGCCAGCGTCGCATCCGCCCACCCCGATCGAAACGTCGGAGGGTTGGCTGGTGATCTACCACGGTGTCCGGGACCGTGGCCGGCGCGCTGTCCCGGGTCGGGGTTGCTGCTGCTGGACCTTGATCACCCCACCATGCCGACACCGACGAACTGCGGTTGTACTACGGCGCGGCGAATACCTGCATCGCGATGGCCACCGCACAGCTCACCGTCGTCCTCGCCCACCTGCTGGTCGATCACACCAACCAAACCCCCGGATGCCGTCACCACATCAGGTGAGCCGCGCCGGAACCGATCTCGAGAATGACAGCTGAAAGAGGAGCCAACAACGGTGATGTCAGATGGACCGGTGATTTCCGGCGTGACCTACACGGTTATCGAGATCGACGGGCACCCGCCGACCGGACTGGCCGGTTGCCTCGGCGACCGGACTCTCACCCTGGTCAGGAGCGGCCTGTCGCACCGAGTCCGGGGAACGGGGACAGACCATCCGGACGGCATCCGGTTCTATCAAAAGGATCTGGGCACGGAAGGCAAAGTTGTGCGGGTCTGGACGATCACCCACCCCAGTGACGACGTACTGCTCGCCCGACACTGTCCAGCGTCCGAACCCCAAGCCGGGCAGCACGACACCTCCCCGCCGGAGTACCCACCGACCTAAGCCGCACGAACACCCGCCTTTCACCAAGTGGGGTGAGATGAACCCGGTTCCTCGGTATTTGAGAACCGCGACTGGTGGGCCAACGGAACCACGGTCTGCTCGATGTCCTCCAACCATCTCCGGAAGCATTTGCCTGCCGGTCCCGGAAACACCGAGGAGCACGACAATTTCACCGGCGTCTATACCCGCCTTGGTCAGGGCAGCCAGGGGCGGCGGGTGGATGTATGAATCTGCATCGACGATGTGACAACCGCCCTCAAGGGCGGGTTAGTTGTCTGGGCGCCCTTTCTCTTCTCATTCCCAGGGGCGGGGTTCAAGTTCGCGGGATCAAAGCCCGACCGTCCATTCGTGCAGCCCGCGTCATGCGCGCGTTCTGAGTGACTCATACCAAGTAGCGAGGGCAGTCCGGTGACAACTACCTGCAATCCGAGAAGGAGCGGAATCCTGTGACGATCGAACATCCGCAAACGAAGGCGACAGGTCACCGAGATGCAGAAAGACCGAGACCGATCTCCTTCAAGAAGTCAACTGCCCAAGATCTGGCGTTGTCGCTGTACAGGGGAGATCGTCACCCGCAGCTTTGTGACGCCGAGACCCGGGTCAGTACGCGAGACCTGTAACACCCCGCACTGAACCCCACTGTCCACCAATTCGGAGAACCCGCCCAGGGCAGCCTCGGGCCAACGATCGAAGGAGTAGGCATGACCAACGCAGCAACAGCAGACCAGTACATCGGCCGTAGGGCCGTGGACCCTCAGGGCAGCAAAATCGGGTCCGTCGGCCAGGTTTACCTGGACGACGAGACGGGCCAACCCGATTGGGTCACCGTGAACACCGGGCTGTTCGGCACGCGGGAGAACTTCGTCCCGCTGCGCGGTTCCCGATTCGAAGGGGACGACCTGGTTTTTCCTTTCGAGAAGGACGTCGTCAAGGACTCCCCGGAGATCGCCGACACCAGTCACCTCGACCCCGACGAAGAACAAGAGCTGTACGCCTACTACGAGCGGTACCTCCGCGCCATCGGCGACCGCGCCGAATACGAACAGACCACCGGGACCGGGGTGGGACGTCGGAACATGAAGCGAGACAATCGCCTTAACACCTCAGATTCCGGCACTGACGACGCCATGACCAGGTCAGAAGAACACTTACGTGTTGGTACCGAGAAAGTTGAAGCCGGACGGGCGAAGCTCCGCAAATACGTCGTCACCGAACAACAATCGGTCGAGGTTCCGGTTTCCCGGGAAGAAGTCCGCGTCGAACGGGAACCGATCACCGATGCCAACCGGGCTGATTCCCGGTCGGGCCCGGAGATCACCGAAGACGAATACGAAGTCGTGCTCCACGAGGAGCGCCCTGTTGTGGCCACCGAAGCTGTGCCGGTAGAGCGGGTTCGGCTCGGCACCGAGACCGTCACCGACGAGGAGACAGTCAGCGGTGAGGTCCGCAAGGAGCGGATCGAGGTTGACGACGAGACCCTTCCCCAGGGCCGCACCGCCGGCAAACGGAATCGCTGACCGGACACCAACGCCCGTAGCAACAGATTGATGCAGGCCTGCGCAGTGGCGCGCTGCGCAGGCCTGCTTGTCTCAGTCGGCGCAGAGGCGAGCGCCTCGGAGGGCCCCGGTGCCGAGCCAGGCCGAAGGAACCGCGTTCGTCGACGTGCAGGAGAAGGCACCGCCACCCGGGTTGAACCAGGTCTTCAATCCACAACCAGCGCGCGTCAAGCACCAGACGCCCTGCCGACCTTCCATTGCGCATCGCCCATTCAAGGTAAGCGACCTGGACATAGCACGGTGGCCGAGTCGGCCCGGCGACGCAGCGTGGGCGGGCGGCCCCTCGCCGCCGGTGAGCGATCGAGCGCGACCACGGCCGCCCACTGCCCGCCCTGCGACAGCGACTGGAACCCACCGGCCCGCGCTGCGATCAGTAGTCAGTTGTCGTCGACACCGAGGTCGCCGTTCGCATACCTATAGCCTGTTATCTCGTAGTCCACCGCCAACTGGCAATTGTCGCGACAAGACTTGTTCGGCTCGTAGATAGCTAATCGCCCGATTGTAAATGGTCCGGGATCTGCTGTTCTTCGCAAATCGACGCGCATCAAGCAATTCATCGATGGGGTCAGTCTCAGCTTTCATCGCAAGCTCTTGGGCCCGAACGGCGGTTCGAATGACAAACTGAGCTCGGCGTACAGCCAAATCCAGACCAGAAAGCAATAAAAGTTCAGCGAGCCACATGTCGTGCTCGGAGACGTGCGGGACCTGGCTGGGAAGAGGTAACCGGGGTGACTGCGGGGCCGTAAAGTCCTCTGTCATCACCCCATTGGAGGGCAAGCACATGACGGGCACATTAATCGAACATCACCAGTCCGTTTTGTGCCGAACCTCACCTTGCCGCGTCACCGGCCGGCCGGGACGAACATCGGTCAGTTTGTGTTCACCTGATGTGCGGGGCTCGGAGCCTACTCGGCCGGCGGTTGAAGCCGTTGTTCGCTCTTCCAAAGCCTTCGCGGCCCAATCAAAATTCATCACGAGCTCTAACTGAGGGCCTCGAAGGACCAAGGAGCACGACGTCAGCCGGTCGTCGTCAGGATCAAGTCCTCCCACCCCATCTGTGGGCATCAGACTCTCCCTCGACCTGGATCAATGAGATGACGTCATGCCAACTTCATGACCTCAAGCCAGTGCGGCCCTCCAAGGCTTCGATGACGGTGGGGCAGACATCGATGTCGTAGAGCCTCTCGACGCTCTGCATCCCGCCCGGGCTCTCCGCGTTGATCTCCACCACCTTGTCGCCGACCACATCGATACCGACGAGGAACATGCCGTCGGCGACGAGCTTGTCGCTCAGCGCATCGATGATGCCCAGCTCAACGTCACCGATGTCGAGTGGGACCGAGCGACCTCCGGCGCTGATGTTGGCGCGGGGGTCGTTGCCGGTGGGCACGCGCCTGAAGGCGGCCGGCTTGCCGTCGCGCTCGAGGAGATGCCCGTCGAGTAAGAAGATCCGGGCATCACCGTTCTCGCCGCCGTCGACGAATTCCTGGACTATCGCGTAGCCGTCCTGCAGCACCGCCTCCGTCATCTGCGCGAGGTTCGTCTCCTGCTGGTCCTCGATCATGAACACGTTCCGCCCTCTGGCCCCGTACAGCGGCTTGACGACGGAGTGCCCGACCATGCCTATAAACCGCTCGATCGCTTCCGGGTCGCGCGTCACGAGCGATCGCGGTCGGATCTTTTCGGGGAACTCCTCCAGGTAGAGCTTGCTCGTGGCGCGAACGAGGGACATCGGATCGTTCACCACCGTCACGCCCCGATCCTTGAGCATTTGGCCGAAGACGACACCCAGTGGACTGGCCCACGGTCGCTCCTGCTGATCGTTGATCGACTCGTTGCGCAGGAACACGGCATCGAGCTCGTCCATGGCGACCCGCTCGGTGTCGACCGCCTTGATGCGCTCCATGAAGCTCTCGAGCGTGTCGTGTTGGTGAAGGTGCGCAGCATGAGCCCGGCCAATGAGCTGCCCGTCGCTCTCGCCCAACTCGGCGTCCCCGACCCCGACGTACCAAACCTGATGCCCGGCCCGGGCCGCGGCCCTTGCCAGCCGCGTCGTCGTGTACTCGTCCACCTCGGTCGCGACGTCGTTGACAACGAATGCGAGCCTCATGTCGATACAACTCCTTCGTACAGGTCGATCACCGACGCGCCCGCGCGCAGCCTGTCCAGACGGTCTTGAGCGCCGGGCACGTTGAGCCACCGTGGGCGGACCCACGGTGGCTCGAGCACGTCGCGCTCGAGAAGGTCCTGGATCAAAGGGATGTGATCCAGGGCGAATTTGCCGACGAACAACACATCGAGGTTGCTGCCCTCTGCAAGGAACTCCAGCAGGCGCGTGATTCCACGCAGGTAGATCGCGTCCTTGACGAAGCCACCCCCGACGACGACCCGGATGACGATGGACCACGCGGTGCGCGGAGGGATCCGATATACGGTCCGCAACGATTCGAAGATCTCCAGGAAGCCGGCACCGTCGAGCATCTGGTCGACGGCCAGCACCCGCGCTGCAAGCACACGCAAGCGCCGTGGATCCAATCCGCCGACGACGTACTCGGCGAGCACGGCCAGGCCCTCTTGGGTCTCGTCGTATCCGGGCAGCCCGATCGTGAGCAGCTTCAATGGTTGCCTGCTGCCGTTCTGATAGGTGACGACGTGGGTGCCGACCTCGTGGTGCAGCAAGGGCTCGACGCGGTCGGCCCTGACAGCAGCGGCTTCGGGGATGAGCAGCCGGCCGAACGACACCATCAATTCAGAGATGTCCTCGCGCACGTCGATGTGCACCGGGAAGTCCGGATACACGGCACGGTATCGATCGAACTCCGCACGAGCCGCTTCCGCGAACGCGCCGGCGGTGACGCTCTCAGTGTTGGGTGCTCGGGCTGGAATGGTCTCGAGGAGCTCCCGGGCAATGGCCGTCAGGGACTGCGAGGTCCCTCCGTAGAGCTGCAGCGACCCGTACACGAACCTTGACGTGTCCCGGTCTTCCAGAGCCGTGATCTGTCGCGCGATCTCGTCTCGCTTCGCACGGAACAGCGTGTGTAATGCAGGGTCAGCGACGTTCTCGATCTCGAGGCCGTAGAGGTCACGGCGGACCAGGTCCGGCTCGAACTCGAGCGGCCTGAGCCGCAGAGTCGGCGCCATCACGAAGTCGCTGCGTTCGAAGTCCGCCCACGCCTCCGCCGCATTGACCGGCGTGATGTTCAGCAGCAGGTCCACGCTGCGCTCGATGGCGGTGAGGTGGGCGTCGATCTCCAAGGCAGGCCCAAGGTCCTGCCTTGCGGAGGTCACGCTACCCGCCAGCATTCGCCGACGTATCTCAGCTGTGAGAGCGGTGCCGACGCATCAGCGTCGATGGACGCTTCCTTTACGCTCACGTAGGTTCTCGTATTCGCCTCGCAGTCTCGCCGAGACCATCCGAATCGGCCCTGCGCGCAGCGCCCGCTGTCCAGTGCTCGACATGGGCGCCGCAGACTGCGCACGATTTTTCCGGCTATGGCGCGATGCAGGACGACGAGGTACGGCGCCGCATCGTGGCCTCGGGTCGTCCCACACTTGAGGCACGTGTGAGGGCTCGTGGTGTCTGTCGACTCATCCATCCCATGGGTAAGGCCGCCGCGGTCAAGGATGCGGGGCATGTCCTTCCTCCTGTTCTGGCATCTACCCATGAAGAGTCTTCCGGCACGCAGTCATGACGCGGGGACTGTTTGTCAACTCCGGTAGAACCTTGACCCTTTGGTTCCGCCCCGGTTGAAAACTGACCCACCTGATGGTCATCAGTCGGTTTTGGGGGTGGGAACGCGGCCGAGGTCGCGGTCTTCTGGGTCGGAGGTCTCCGGCGGCACCCAGGAAAGTCGCTGAACCCCGGACTCACGAACACCCACGGGCCAGATCAACCGGAAAGTGGTTGCCGATCAGGGCCGCGCTCTGCCCGTTGCAACCCAGGATAATGGGGTGCTTATCGGTAGTCAGGGGGCGCATGTGCCAGCGCGGTCCTTTCACTTTCGGTCCCGCCTTCAGCCACGCGTTGCACCGAGGCCGGGCCGGCTACCCGTTCCCACCGTTCCCGTTCCCACCGTTCTCGGTTCCGTTGTTGCCGCGTCCGCCGTTCCCAGCGTTCCCGTTTCCGCCGTTCCCGTCGTTGTTTCCGTTCCCAGCGTTCCCGTTCCCGCCGTTCCCGTCGTTGTTTCCGTTCCCAGCGTTCCCGTTCCCGCCGTTCCCGTCGTTGTTTCCGTTCCCAGCGTTCCCGTTCCCGCCGTTCCCGTCGTTGTTTCCGTTCCCAGCGTTCCCGTTACCGTTGTTGCCCTTCCCGCCGTTGTTTCCGTTCCCAGCGTTCCCGTTTCCGTTGTTGCCGTTCCCGTTGTTCCCGGCAGGAGGGGGAGCTGGGACGGGGGCCGGAGCCGGAGCCGGTACGGGAGCCGGAGCCGGTACGGGAGCCGGCGCCGGTACGGGAGCAGGAGCCGGTACGGGAGCGGGGGCCGGAGCGGGAACGGGCGCGGGCGGGACGGATCCTGGGAGAAGCGGGATAGCTGATGCAGGTGTCGGATCGTCGATCGCTGCGACTGGTTGGTTGGTGACCGCTGCCATTGTCCCGGTGGTCTTCGGCAGGTCTGCTGCCGTATCGGAAGCAGTCGTCGCCGAATTGTGCGCGGCGAGCTGAACGGTCAACCCGATGGGGGCGGCACCGGCGATGCGTTGCTGGGTACCGCTCTGCGCTGTCAAGGCCTGCGCGGAACTGTTCATCGTGGTAACCGCACCGGCCAGGACGATCACCGGGTGGGTGTCAGGCCGGTTCCCGGTGATGACCAGGGCCTGCGAATCGAAGATCGAACCGGTCCCGGGTCCACGGACGGCGGGTGATCCGCCGACCGATGAACCCTCCAGGGGCGCAGCCACGTCATTCATCGAGCGATCCAGGGTCGCCACCGTGGTTCCGGCCAGGAAGGCGACGGCGACGGCAACGGCCGCCGTAATCAGCCACCGGGTCCGGTGTGACCGCTCGACGGCGCGGTGTCGAGCTCGTCGCCGCACCGTTCTGGCCGGTGCGGCGACGCGACGGGGGTCGGCGAAAGATTCCCGAATGACGCGCGGGTTGCGAATCGGCCGCGTCCAATCCGCCGCCGGCACGGTGCCGTGGTGGGCGCTCACGCTGCCCCCGTGGTGATGCGCGATGTCTGGCCGCACCACCAAGTTCGCGGAAGCTGACACCTGTCGTGGGCTGACGGGTGCCCGCGGCGTGGTGTCCGCGACGGCAAGTGGGGGGGTGGGAGTGTGCGGCGTTGAAGGAACGGCCACGACGAAGGGCAGCGTTGAACCGACGCCCGAGTCACGTGGGTACCCCCAACCCACCCGAGAGGCGAATCCCCAGGTATCCGGCGACCGAGGATCATCACTCCAAGGGCGCCTGACCACCACCCACCGGGCGTCCGATAGTGCGTCACCTGTGTGCGGCAGCGGATCGGTGGCCGCCGGTCGATACGCACCCACCGGTCCCGGGCTCGCACCATTCGCGGCGTCCAGATCCGTTTTCCGGGAGGCATGGCCGCGAGCATTGACCGGGGTCGCGCGGTTCTGTTGCACCGATTCCTGGGCTGACTGCGGCGCGGATCGGACCGCTGCCCGCATCGCGCGGTCCGGAGGGTATCGCTTAGCCATAGCCGTTCACCGATCCACCTTCCCCGGAAAGCCACCGGCAGTGCGGGTCCTGTTCTGCTGATGGGACAAGAGTCGTCCCGCCTTCCGAACCACAGTCGACGTACGCCCGGGGAGACGAAGCCATCCTCGAGATCGTCATCATGGCCACCTCTGTGACCGAAAGCGATGTTCGATGTGGGTTACCACTCGGCTGGCGTACCCCACGGAGCCTCAACCCAACCAGGTCTTCCGCCGTGGTGACGGAAAGTTCTCACCCGACGCCTTTGAGGCGACCACGCCACGATCAGCGGTGCTGCCACGCCCGGGGTCTGGAAACTCCCGATTGAGCATCCCCGGTGGAGCGGCGGAACTTGATGTGACACCTGGATGCGCGGATTCAGGTCAACAGCCGCGGCTTCCATACCCGTTGGTGCAAGACCCCGCGGTCGTACCGCGGGGTCCACGCCACGACGGTCGTCCCGTTCACGGGTCAGGGTGGGTGCCGTCGTTGGTGGGTGGGGTCGTGTCCTGTCCGCGGCTGTCACGCAGTTGTCGACCTTGCTCGATGTCGCGGGCATCCTTCGCCGCGTTCTTGTCGATGACCCGGGTGTCGCGGGGTGGCAGCTGAATGTCGTCCTCGGCGGGGATCCCGGCTTGGAGTTGTCGGCCACGTTCCATTTCGGCGTTCAGCTCAGCACCGAACAGCAACGCCAGGTTGGTGATCCACAACCAGAGCAGGAAGATGATCACCCCGGCGAGAGAGCCGTAGGTCTTGTTGTAATTCGAGAACTGCGAGATGTAGAGGCCGAACAGCGCCGAGGCGATCACCCAGGTGATGATGGCCACGACGGCGCCGAGGCTGATCCATTTGAATTTGGGTTGCTGGACGTTGGGGGTGGCGTAGTACAGGATCGCCACCGCCACGGCGGCCAGGCCGAGCAGGACCGGCCATTTGACGATTCCCCAGATGGTGACGGCGGTGTCGCCCAACCCGATGGCCTCACCGATCGCCCGGGCCACGGGCCCGGACACCACCAGCCCGATCGCGACCAGCCCGGCGAGAATGACTGCGGCCAGGGTGATCACGATCATCAGTGGTCGGAGTTTCCAGAACGGTCGGCCTTCCTGAATTTCGTAGATGCGGTTCATCGCCCGGCCGAACGCACCGACGTACCCGGACGCCGACCACAGGGCACCGACAACACCGATGACCAACGCGATCCCCGCAGACGAGGTCGCGGTGAGTTGGTCCAGCGGTCCCTTGATGGTGTCGGCGACGGACCCGGCGCCCATATCCGAGAGCACGGTGATCAGTTCGCCGGTTTTCCCGGCCTGCCCGAACAGACCGAGCAGTGACACCATCGCGAGCAGTGCGGGGAACAGGGCCAGCACCGAGTAGTAGGTCAACGCGGCGGCGAGGTCGGTGCACTGGTCGTCGCTGAACTCCCGCAGGGTTTTGCGGGCGATGTACTTCCACGACGGTTTGGTCAGCTTGGAGGGGGACTCCGGCTTCCCAGCGTCGTCGGGCGCGGTGGTCCGATCACCTGGGTCGGTGGTGGTTGGCCGGCCATTCTGGTTGGTCGGGTGTGACATGCGAAATCCCCTCCAGTTCGCTGGCGATACTCAGGCTGATGCGGCGCCGGCACCCTGGCCGGTGTCCCGGCCAGGGCCCTCCAGGTGGGTCAGCGGTTCCGCGCGCCGGTGGTGGTGTCGTCGTCGAGTTCGACCTGTTCCTTGCGGACCTCACCGGTAACGGTTTCCCGGTCGGTGACGGTTTCGGTGCCGAGCCGGACCCGTTCCACCGGGACGGCCTCGGTGGTCACGACCGGGCGTTCCTCGGTGAGGACGACCTCGTGTTCTTCCTCGGTGATGTCCGCACCGGACAGGGCGTCGCCGCGGTTGGCGTCGGTGATGGGTTCCCGCTCCACCCGGACCTCTTCCCGGGACACCGGGACCTGTACGGATTGCTGTTCGGTGACAACGTATTTCCGCAGCCGTGCCCGGCCGGCCTCCACCTTTTCGGTGCCGACCTGTAGTTGCTCCTCGGAGCGGGTCATCGCGTCGTCGGTGTTCGGGCCGGACGTGTCATACCCCTTACCCCGCCCGGTGCGGCGACGGCCGACGTCCGCGGTGGTGGTCTGATCCCATCCGGCCCGGTCGCCATCGTCGCCGAGGTACCGCTGGTAGTAGCCGTACAGGGACTGCTGCTCATCGGTGTCGAGGTGGCTGGAATCCGCGATGTCCGGGGAGTCCTTCACGACGTCCTTGTCGAACGGCAGCACCAGGTCGTCACCATCGATCCGGGTGCCCCGCAGCGGAACGAAGTTCTCCCGCGTGCCGAACAGCCCGGTGTTCACGGTGACCCAGTCCGGTTGCCCGGTCTCGTCGTCCAGGTAAACCTGCCCGACGGACCCGATCTTGTTGCCCTGCGGGTCCACGGCCCTGCGGCCGATGTAGGCGTCCGGGTTCACTGCGTTGGTCATGTGCTGCTCCTTCGTTGGAGTGCTGCCCGCCCGGAATTGGGCGGGCAGAATTTCGGGTTGGCTACTTTGCGGCACCCTGGACGGTGCTCTTGGAGTCCTGGGCCTGGGTTTTGACGTCATCGACCGCGGAGGTGGCGTCGTCCTTCACGACGGCGGCGGCGTCCGTGGCGGTGGACTTGACCTCCTCCATCGCCTGCTGCGCCGGTTCTTTCAGGTTCCCGGCGACCTCTTTCGCGGTGTCGGTGAGGTCGTCGACCAGGGGTTGCGCGGTGTCCTTGATGTTCTCCGCGGCCTGCTGTTCCACCCTGGACGCAGGGAGTAGGGAGGACACCAGCAGGCCGGCGCCGAACGCGATCAACCCGGCGGCGATCGGTGAACCCTGCGCTTTGCGGGCCACCGCACTCGGGGCGTCGGACACGGCGTCACTGACTGTGCCGGCGACCCCGGTGTCGGTGGGATCGGAGTCGCTGCCCAGCACGGCTTCCTTGACCGAGGTCGCGGCGCCCCGGACCCGGCCGACCTGACGTTTGGCGATGCTGCCCGGGTTGACCTTGTCACCCAGGGCGTTGACGTTGTCGCTCAGCTCGCTACGGGTCCGTTCGATCTCCCGGCGAATCTGATCTGGATCATTGCTCATCAGTCATCCTTTTCGAGGTGAAGTGGAAGTGGTTGCCGTGAAATGCATCTGCCGGGAGGTGCCTACTCGTTGCCCTTGAGGGCGTCCGGGATCTTCTTCACCGTGCTGGTGGTCTTCGGGATCCCGCCGACCGATTTCAGCGAGTTCCGGCCGGTGACGGCCAGCACGGCGGCGATGATGCCCCAGATGACCGCGACGATCAGCGCGGACCAACCCAGACCGGTCGCGGCGCCGATGGCCCACCACAGGGCGATCGATCCGAACAGCAGGACGAAGTACCCGGCGACCGCGGCGCCGCCGAGCATCCCGGCGCCCTTCCCAGCGCGGGACGCGGACTGCTGCACTTCGGCTTTCGCCAGTTCCAGTTCCTGTCGCATCAGCGTGGACAGGTCCCCGGTGACCTCGGAGATCAGCTCACCCAGGGACCGGTCACCGGCCAGCTGCTCGGGCGGTGGCCCCGTGTCGGCGGGGGTGCTCATGGCGCCGTCCGCGGACCGGGAAGGGTTCCGGTGTTGGTGTTGCCGGCGTTGCCGAGGCTGTCCAGTGTCGAGGGAACGGCCGGCGGCACCGGGTCGGCTCCGGTCTCGTAACCGGTCACGGTCGTGATCGGCGCTCCAGCGAACGGGTCGGTGAGCGGTTCGCTGCCATCGAACTGTGTCGGAAACGTGGTCCGGGTACTGGCCAAGCCGTTGCTGGCGGCGGAACCGGCGGGGGCGTCGTCCGTGGGCGCGGTCAGGCCGCGGGTCAACCGGCCGGCCAGCACGCCCGCACCCAGCGCGAGCGCGAGGTAGGTGCCGGGCTTGCGGCGGGCGAAGGACCGCACCTCGTTCAGCAGACTGCCTGGGTCCCGGTCGGCCAGCCACCCGGCCGCGGTCCGGGCCCGGTCCGCGGCCTGCCGGGCCAGGTCGGTGGCCACCCCATCCTGCTCGGAGTTCGTGGCCATCCCGGTGAGCTCGTCGGCCAGCGCATGCAGGCCCTCGGACACCCGCTGCTGGGTGCTGGCCGCCTGATCGGACAACTCCGACTGCGCCTGGGACAGCAGCTGTTTCGCCTGATGCTTGGCTTCCTCGGTGACCTGCCCGGCTTGTTCCTTGACGGTGCCGGCGACCTGTTGGGTGGACTGCTTCGCGGTGTCGGCGACCTCCGCAGTCTGCTGCTTGGCGACATCCATCGTCGTGGACGTGGAGGAATCGCTACCGGACGTCGGCGTGGGTGGCGGGGTGACCGGTGCGGGCGGTGGGGCGATGTCCTCACCCATGATCCGTTGCACGGTGTCGGTGACTTCCTGCCGGCGGCTCGCTGGGGTGTCACCCCACCCTCCGGGTGCTACCGGTGACGGTGGAGGTGGTGAGCGGAATCCTTCGGTCATGGTCAACCTTTCTTCCTTGTTGGTCCCAATCGGGACGGCTGGGGTGATGCAGTTCCCGGTTCGGGCAGTGGTCATGCACCGCATCAGGGAGGGGATGGACGGCGGTGAATCGGTGGGCTGGGGGCGGGTCAGTGGTGGTCGAGGAGGTCGATGCGGTCGAGCAGGGTTTCCAGTGCTTCGTCGAATTCGTCAGCCGAGTGGTCTTGGGAAAGTTCGGGTTCCAGACTTTTCAATCGCGGGTACTGGCTCAGGTCGGTGGTGGGTGCGTCGCCGGGGTCGGCCTGTTCGATGGGGCTGACGTCGGCGCCCCGGTCGGACACCTCGAGCAGGAGATGACCGAGCAGGAAACTGGAGAACGCCCGGTACGCGGCGACGGACCCGGCGTCGGTGAATCCACACCGGTGCAGGGTTTCCAGGAACGATTCCATCCACCGCAGGCTGCGTAGCGGCGGCCGAACCCACGGCGCCGCAGGTGGCCTCGTCGCGACCAGCGGGAACACCTGCGGATGGGCCAGCGCGATCCGCCGCACTCCATGGGCGAGGCGCTGCAGGTAGTCCTGCCAGTGGGTCGCGGTGAGGTGCACGTCAGGGTCGCCGTAGAGGTCGTCGATGACCAGTTCGACGATCCCGTCCAGTAGGTCTTCCCGGCCGTGGATGTAGTGGTACAGGGCCATGCCTTCGACGCCAAGGTGGGCGCCGAGCCGCCGCATGGTCAGGTGCCGCAGGTCGGAACGGTCGATCAGGGTGATCGCGGCGAGCAGGATGGTGCGCCGGTCAAGTGTTACCCGGGTGTTCCCGGCGGCCACCGGGGGCGCGGCCGCGGACGCGCTGTCCCCCAGCCCTTCCGGGCTATCCGGATCCGGAACCCTTCTGCTCGTCGCACGCATGGACTGGTCCCGCTACAGCAGTTTGCCCAGGGCGCCACCGATGCCGCCCTCGCCGCTGCCGGCGGTGAGCTTGGCGATCAGATCGGCCGGGTTGATCCCGAACCTTTGCAGCCCCCCGGCGTCCTGGTCGGTGTCGACCTGGTCGGGCAGATCCTGCTGCGCCCGGTCGGCGTCGGCGTCCTGCCCGTTGCTGCGCAACATGTTCAGGATGGTCTCCTTATCGATGTTCATAGCTTTCTCCTTCGGTGGCGCTACTCGGTGGAATCCGGTGGGTCGGCGGAATGGAGGGTTCGGTCAGGTGGTGTGGTCGTTGCGTGGTTCGAGTCCGGCCTGGTCGACATTGCGGTGGAACCGCATCCCGGCCATCCCGCCGAGCACGGCGCCGACCAGCGCGGCCAGAATCGCCGCGCCGATCGCGATGGCCCCGACCGCGGTAACCTGCCCCTCGTTCACCGGCAACCGGGGCAGGTTGAGTTGGGCGAACACGTTGTACTGGGCGCCGGCGACCGCCGCGACCGCGGCGATGACCAGGGCCATCAGCACCCCCCACAACCACACCGCCAGGCCCTGTTTGGCGCCGTTGAACCGGGCCATCCGCCCGGCGACGTAGCCGCCGCAGTAATACGCGATCAGCAACACCACCAGTAGAGTGATCGCACCGACCAGGCCCACGGTCTGCGCGGTCCCGGTGCCTTGTTCTGATTCCTGCACAGCCTGATCCACGTTCACCGTGGTGTTCGTGGCCACCCCGAAGGCCACCCCCCCGGCGGTGAGCAAAGCGATCAACAGCACCGACATCCCGGTCGCGGTCAGCCACCCGAAGAACGCCGACCCCACCTTGATCCCCCCGAACAGTTCCCGCTGGCGGGCCACCACACTTGCCCGGTCATTCACCGGAACCCGGGCGCCAGCGGCAGTCGTCGCTGCCGGCGAGGCCAACGATGTGGACCGGTCATCCGCACCAAGAAGCTGCTTATCCGCGCGGGTGGACTCCACCGCGTCCCGGTCGGTACCCAGCCGGGTCCGGTCAACGGGCCGGCCGCGGTCAACGGGCCGGCCCAGATCAGCGGTCGTCACCGCATCCGGGTCGGTACCCGGCCGGGACGGGTCAATGGGACGGCCCAGATCAGCGGTCGTCGTCGAGTCCGGGTCGGTACCCGGCCAGGCCCGGTCAACGGGCTGGCCGAAGTCATCGGTCGATGCCGGGTCCGGGCCCAGAACGGACCGGCCGTTCGAGGGCCGGTCAGCGCCATCCGGCGGGGTGACAGGGTGGGTCATCGTCATCCTTTATTGAAGGGACAAACCTTAGTGGTGGTGCCGGTCGGCCAAAGCTATTTGGAGGTTTAGTGGGGGCCGTGGATCAAGACTGCTTCTGGACAGATCGCAGTAGCGATCGAGACACGAGAAACGTTGCATGGCAAACTATCCGGTGACAGGGTGGACGATGGGCCATGGCCCTTTGGTGGTGTTCTTGCTCCCCGAACCCAAACACAACGCCACCGACTTTACAAGGTAAAAAACCGGGAATATCGGGGTTTATTCAGCTGCTGGATGGGTATGCCCGGGCGGCGAAACAGCTACACCACCCTAAGGGGTACTTCTCGATCCGCCGTCAACCGAAAAGGATTGTGGGGATCCACATGGCCGGCGCGGGGAGCCGCGGCGGCCCCTTGCCCGACCGGGGACAAAGGCAGCCACCACTCCTGCGGCCGACACCACCCGGTGCCTGCGCCGGTGTGCTGACAGCTCAATCGATCAGGGGTGCGTGACCTGTCGTCAGGAATGGTCGGGCTCGGCGACGATCCCCTGTGGGGTGTTGATGATGGTCCAGGTGCGGATGTTCCGGCCGTCCCAACCGAGGTCCTGTTGCTGGAAATGAACCATCCCGGACCCGAGATCACCGGTACCGAACACCCGATATGTCATGTCACCCTTCATCACCGCAAACGAGGTGACACCCAGAAAATCGTCCAAATCAGCGGGGCGGCGTCCCTTGACCTCCACCACCGGGTAGCAACCAGGTGTCGACGGACCTTGAACCGGTGACAGTGCCTGGTCGGTAACCGGTTCCGGGCCGAGATCCTCACTCCCTGCGGACTCCGCCGATCGGCCGGTGTCACTGGATGCCGGCACCCAACGCAGCACCCCCTGGTCGGACCGGTGGAACCAGCCGATATGGGACGTAGTCATCTCTCGGTCACCGCCTGCACCATGTCCGCGACGTCCTGGTCCGGGGCGTGGTGGGCAATGTCGGCCTCGGAGATGATCCCGACCAGGCGGTCCTCGTCGATCACCGGTAGCCGCCGCACCTGATACTCATCCATGGTGGACAGCGCATCCTCGACTGGGTCCTCGGCACAGATGATGACCGGGGCGCCGTCGCACAACGACCCCGCCGTGGTGGTTCCCGGGTCATTCCCGTCGGCGACGCAACGGATCACAATGTCCCGGTCAGTGACGATCCCGATGAGCCGACCGTCGGACCCGCACACCGGTAACACGCCGACGTCGAGGTCCCGCATACGGCGGGCCGCGTCGACCACTATCTCTGCTTCCGCGACGCATTGCACGTTGGGGGTCATGATGTCTCGGGCCGTGATGACCATCGAGGTCCTCTCGTTACCGGCGGGCGCCGTTGCCAACACTGACCAGTACCCCCAACTGGGCCCGCTCACGCAATTCGGACAATTTCGGTTGCTTGGATGGACCGGTGGGGACTCCGGAGCGATGACATGCCCCGTAAGCGCGGTGCGAACCCGGTTCTCGAAACCTCGTCGCCTGCAGATGCGTGTTGGGGCCAGATGGAGGGCGGACTACCGATTTTTAGCCCGCCCCGTTCGCGTCATGCCTGAGGTGGGATCAGCTCATAGCAGGTGACGGCTTCTGTCGGGCAGTGGAACAAGAAGCTGTCACCTGAACGTCGCCTGACGACTGAGGGGTCGGTCACCCGAGGAAAGGATGGACCGAGAATGGGTCACCAACGTCAGCGTGGTTCTGCCGGACTTGAACTTCGCTCAAGGCCCCGCTGGGAGGCGAGGGGCCGGGACGCACAGCATGGCCCCCTCGATCTCCGCCCCCCATTGGGGTCAGGACTCTCCGCCCCCCCATTGGGGTCAGGACGGCGTCATCTGCGCTCGGGCATCTCAACGGCGCAGCCGCTGCCACGACAACAACGACCACTCAACGATCGCCTCGGCTCCGGCCCCGCGCAGGAAACCCCCACCGTGGCGACCAACCAGTTGCTGCGCGACATCAGCGCGACATCACTGGCCTTGGCGGCCAGCAGGACGTTGTCTCCCGGCTCGCGGTGACCAAGTGAAGACACCTGGTTTCGCTCGTGGGCTGGTTCGCAGGGCACGCGAGTGGCGCTGCCGGCCATCGGCGATGTAGTCCTCGCTCTGGTGGGATCGTGTCGACGCCCCCGATCCCATCGGGTTTCGATCCTTCACACCCCGTGCCGTGGAGGAGGTGCTGCCGACAACCGTTGTGTGAATCGGTGTTTCGGCATCGGGGGCGCCGGGTACACGTGTCGTGCCCGGTGGCAGCGGCGCCGCCGGCCAGTCCGTGGAAAGGACCTGTCATGGCGAAGACGGCGCGAGACATCATGACCCAAGGCGCGGAATGCGTCGGGGAATCACAATCACTGGTCGACGCGGCGAAGAAGATGCGTGACCTGGACGTCGGAGCGCTGCCGGTGTGCGGGAATGACGACCGGCTCAAGGGCATGGTCACCGACCGGGACATCGTGATCAAGTGTGTCGCCGAGGGCGGTGACCCGGCCGGTACCACGGCTGGTTCCCTGGCCGAAGGCAAACCGGTCACCGTCGGAGCGGACGACCCGATCGCGCAAGTGCTGTCGACGATGTCCCGGCATCAGGTTCGGCGGCTCCCGGTCATCGACGGTCACCGACTGGTCGGCATCATCTCCGAGGCCGACATCGCCCAACGCACCCCGGATCAGGGTGTCGCGGACACAGTTCAAGCCGTCACCAAATAGCACCTGCCGGATTCACTGAATCGCCTCCGGGGGTTCCGAGACGTCGAACCTCGGGAAGGTTGGAGTCGTCCCGGGGACCAGGAACCGAAGGTACCCGCCGGAGTTGAAGGAGCGGGCGGCGACGCTGGGCCATGAGTTCCAGGCCTGATACTGGCACGGGTCGTCGCCCGGCTTCCGGAGCAAGAGCTGCTCTCAGCGAGTTGATTCGCGCGCTCGATCACCATGGTCAGCAAAGTCTTTCGCTTGTGTTGCGAAACCTTTCTGCGTTCAGGGTATCCAACGTACTCAACTTTGGGTGTGCGGGATCGACAGGATCTTGGGTCGGTTTACCGGGCTGTTGTTTGTCCGCGCTGGGTCAGTCCTCGCCGACTCCGGTCGTCGCCGGTCGCCTTGTTGAGGACTGCCAGTCCTTCGTCGAGGTCGAGGGCGGTGTGCACGGTGTTCAGGTTCAGGCCGAGGCGCACCATGGTGTAGGCGACGTCCGGGTTGATCCCGACGATGACAGTGCTGGCGCCGCGAAGGCCGGCCATCCGGGCCAGGTTGCGCAGGGTGTGGGTCGCGTAGGAGTCGACGATGTCGAGCGCGGCGACGTCGATGATGATGCCTTTGACGCGGTATCGCCCGACCTGGTCGATCAGGTCGTGCTGGAATCGCTGCAGCTGGGTGTCGTCCAGGGCGGTGTGGATGGACGCGATGAGGTAGCCGCCCTGTCTCAGGATGGAGACCGGTGGTGGTTGGTGGAAGGCGGGGTTTTCAGGTTTCGGCATCGCCGGACCGGATGACCTTGAACCCCAGTACCCGTTCGGCTTCTTCGATGCCGCCTTGCAGATCGCCCACGGTGCTGAGTTTGCTGAGGTCCACCCCGATGGTGACCAGGGTTTGGGCGATTTCCGCTGACAGGCCGGTGACGATCACGCCGGCGCCCATCAATCGGGACGCGTCGACGGTTTCGACCAGATGGTTCGCGACGGTCTCGTCGATCTCCGGGACACCCGTGATGTCCACGACCACGACTTTGGCGCGGTGGGTGCGGATCCCGCGGAGCAGCTGTTCGGTGAGTTGTTGGGCGCGTTGGGTGTCCAGGATCCCGATGATGGGCAGGATCAGCAAGCGTTCCCGGACCTGCAGGACCGGGGTGGACAGTTCGCGCAGGGCGTCCTGTTGTTGCCGGATGACCCGTTCGCGTTCTTCGACGAAGCTGACCGCGACGGTGTTCGCGATGCGGTTCGCGGCGGGTTCATACGCGTCCAGAATGCGGTTGAGCAGCGGGAAGTCGCGGCGGTACTTCTCGAACAGGGACCTGGCCAGCACATCTCGCAGCAACAGCACGATCCCGACGACCTCGTTGGTCTCAACCCCCCGCGGGATGATCCGTTCGGACAGGTCGCGGGCGTAGTGCTGGAGCGCTTCGACGTTGCCAGTTTCCAGGACTTCGACGTAATTGTCGTACACAGAAGTGGCCTCGGAGAAGATCTCCTTATTGGTCATCGCGGACAGTAGGTGGGCGTCGGTGATCCTGGCCGCCCATTTCTCGCGCAGGTCGGAGCGGTTCTCCCGCAGATGCGCAACCAGTTCCGGAAGCAACATGTCATGGGCAGGCTGACGGTCGGGAGTCGTGTCACCTGTGGTCATCATCCTGCTCCTGCCTATGGGTGCTGATCGTCCGGCGGTGGTCATCGCCATTTGGCCATCGTGACCGTGGTTCCCTTGCCGACTTCGGAGACCACGTCGAACTCGTCCATCAACCGGCGGGCACCGGGTAAACCCAGTCCGAGGCCGCGATAGGAACTCACGCCGTCCCGCAACGCGGCCGCGGTGTCCGCAATCCCAGGGCCGGCGTCCCGTGCGACGACGGTAACCCCGCGGCGACCGTGTTCATCGACCAGTCGGATCAGGATTTCTCCGCGCCGCGCGAATTTCACGATGTTCCTGGCAATCTCCGAGATTGCCGTGGCGATCAGGGTTTGATCCGTGGAGGTGAACCCGGCGCGGACCGCCATCTCGCGGCCCAACTGTCGTGCGGTCACCACGTCGGAGTCCTTGGTGACCATCAGGGTCGCCTCGTCGTCGTCCTGCTGCGCCGGCCTGCGGTCGAACAGGGCAGTGCTCAACCCGAGGCAGCAGTCGCATTCCAATAGGTGACCGGCGGTATCGAGCTCGCGTTGCCGGCGCCGGTCACCGGCCGACAAGGCGAACAACACCGGCCGGCACCGGTCGGTCGGCGGACTCACCCCGGTGTCGGCCATGAGGTATTCCACCCGCAGTTTGGCCCGGGTGCGGTTCAATTGTGCGGCGATCGCACCCGGCGTGGAACCACGCCGAGCCGCGAGTTCGGCAGTACCAGCACCATCCACTTCGTGAGCGAGCAGCACCTCCCGCTCCTGACGCGACAGCCGGGCCAGGGCGACACCCACCACCGTGCCTTCTTCGCGCTGCAGTACCTCACCGTCAGCAGGCGGATTCGCTGTGTGATCAACCATCAGGTGAGCGGTGCGCCTGGCCCGTTCCTGGCCCTGTCCCACAGCAACGACCAGGTTCCTGGCAACGGCCACCGCATACGGAGCGAGCGTGTCCTGTTCAATCCGGTTCCGCGCTGCCATTACCCGGGCCAGGGTCTCCTGCACCAGGTCATCGACCAACTGAAAATCCCGTACCCGCGCGGCGACCACCCGGCGGATCACCGGGACCAACTCGAGGATCACATCCTGGGCGGAATCGTCGCCCACCGAAGAAGCGCCGGTGGCAGTGAGCGAGTCCCGCACCACGACTCCTCTCCGGCACCACCCAAATCCGGCGCGAACCCTGTCCAACGGTCATCCGCTCCGCAGGGGCAGCGCCGCGTCATGCGTCGGCCGTCCAGCAGTCATATCAGTAGCACTGTTCGGTCGACCGAACGCAATGAAGTTCGCGAAACGAGGAGCCAGCAGATGACCGTACGCAACACGGGCCCGGTCGATCGGGACCTAGTGCAGAGTAACCAGCCACCGGCAACCGAAACTGACATCACCGTGCGGGCGCCGGAAACACCCAACTTCGCGACCACTGATGTCGATCCGTCGCCGGGGAGTCCGCGGTCGTTGAGTGCGGTCGAGCCGAATTTCGCGACCACTGATGTCGATCCGACGCCGGAAAGGCCCCGGTCACTCAGCACGGCCAAGAACGACGACCGACATCGAACCCACACCAGGCAGCGCACAGCCCGGCGACACTGAAACGCATTTCACGGTGCCGACGTCGCCGCCGCACACGATGTGGGACGGTCGGGCACCGGTCGCTCACAGCGGGAAACCGATGGGCCTTGAATCGCCCAAGCATGCCAAAGATCACGAGTTCCCGAGCTGCTTTGGTTCTCACCAGTGGAGAGTGTCGAGCTGAGCCGCTGAATTGTTCGATGCCGGACCGTCATGTAACGACCGACCCAAACTCATACTGATATGAACCTTTCGTGCCGCGCACGCCGCACGCCGCGGCGGCCGATGGCACCGTCGGACGCGTTCCACTGCCGCCGCGGGTTCACCGGCAGCAGCGCGCACTCGGCACGACGACCGGCCATGCGGGTCCATGGGCAGAGGAGCAAATCATGCAGGACTACCTGACGACGGTAGAACGGCTGCCCGACGGATCCCTGTCCACCACCCTGTATCGGGGTGGCCGGCGGGTGACGCAGGACAAGGTGCGCAACATGCGGCAGGGAAAGCGCCGAGCGAGCGACCTGCTGTGCACGGCCGTCGATACCGAACTGGACATCGAAACACCAGCCATCAGGTCGTCGGCACGACACGCTGCAGGGGCACTGTCGGCCAAGGAAGCGGCCGAGGTGGTGCGGTCCGCGGCGGCCTCGCACTCCATTGATGCGGCGCTGCGGGTGGTGATGGAGACGGCGCTGCGGAGTGGACGGTGGGACGCCGCGAGCATCTGCGTGACGGGCCGGGGCGGGCCGACGCTGGTCGCCTTCACCGATGAACGGGCAGCAGCTGCTGACCGACTACAGCTCGAGCTGGGTGAGGGACCCTGCATGGATGCGGTCAGCCAGAACCCGCCGAATGCACAAACGGAACGGATGATCGTTGCCGTTGACCTCGGAGCCGAGCAACGCTGGCCGCAATGGGCTCCGGGGGCGACAGCATTCGGCTTCCGCGGGGTAGGAGCGGTACGCCTTTTCACCGACCGCACACTGGGGTCGCTCAACCTGTATTCCAAAGACCCGGCCGGCCGAGGCCGCCGTGTTCGGCAGGACGCTGACGTCGCTGCCGCGCTGGCCTCAGTGGTGCTGGCCACCGCCTACACCGAACGGGATCTGCAACGCGCAGCGCACTCCCGGGGTTTGATCGGTCAAGCGCAAGGGATACTCATGCAACGCTACGGCTTGACCGCGAAGGCCGCGTTCACGTTGCTACGGCGCTACTCCCAGCTGCACAACACGAAAATGATCGTGTTGGCCGAAGAACTGACCACGACGGGCGAACTGCCCTACTTCACCGATCCGCACCGGGCCACGGATGGACATTGACTCGGTAAACCCATCGCCCTATCGATCCGTCGGCCACGCGGTGCGGTTTCCGTCAGAATCTCGACCCGAGACCGCCGAGATGCTTTCTCGGTCAACAACCATCACGCTCACGAAGCGTTCTGTGCGGCACAGGCGTCGGAGCTGCGTTCGTCGACTTCACAAAGGAGGAGCACGTGATGTATCAAGATGACATCCATGATGCTGCAACAGCTGCACAGTCAGCCACCCAGGCGATCGACGCGGCGTCGCGCCGACGTGCGGCCGCTGTCAGCGCTGCGCAGAACATGATCGACAACGCGACAGCAGCAGAACGAGCAGAACAGGATGCCGCACGGGCAGCACTTGCCGCCAGTATCCGCCGACTGCTCTCCCAGAATGTCAGCGTGAGCGAGATCGCTCGTATATGCCAGATGTCAGTAGGGATGGTCCAAGCATCTGCGGTCCCGAGCTGACATCCTTGGCAAACTGCACGACCGACAGGTCGGCAGTCGGCAGAGGATCACCGGCGTCGAGCCAGGACATTTCATAGATACTGATCACTGGACAAGGTCATCGAGAATGGCGATGCCATCGTCCAAGTCCAGTGCAGCGAAAGCGATGTCCGCATGAAGACCGAGGCGAACCATCGCGGACGCGACGTCCGGGTGAATGCCTACGATGACGGTGGTGGCGCCACGCAAGCCCGCCGACCGGGCCAAGTTCTCCAAGGCTTTGGCAGCGAAGGAGTCGAGCACGTCGATCGCAGCGAGATCGATGATCACGCCGTGGGTGCCGTCCCGACCGACCTGCTGGACGAGGTCACGTTGGAACCGGATGAGTTGGTCGTCATCGAGCGCCATGTGGATCGAAGCGATCAGGTACGTCCCCCAACGGAGGATGGAGACCAGTGGGGGTTCCTGTCGGATGTCCGTGGTCATGGTTTGGGCCAATCGGGTCAGGGGGATGGGGGCCCGGCACCAACTTGAGGGGAAAGTGGTGCCGGGCCGTCTAACGAGCGGCGGCAGGACACGATTTCAACGCGTGAACCAGTGGCCGGTCAGCAGTGCGGTTTCCGGTTGAAGTCAGTATAGCCCTGTGGCGCGAACAATTCTTTATCCACCGAACGCCCGAAAACGAAAGGCTAGGATGATGGACATCCACTCTCTGCCCAAGTTTAGGATCTGATGTTCTTGCGGGCGTGTTCAAAACCCATTCATTAGTTTCGAGTTCATGGAAAGTCGGCATGCTCCGCGATCCGCAGGTGTTCCTCCGATCCAAGTGCGGTCATTTCGTTACGCGTGTTCACGAGCCTCCTCAGCAAGTGGCCCGTTTGGCGGCCGCTATGGATAGAGAGTCCTTCGACGCGAAGGGATGATGCGCAGAACGTCGCTGTCGATTTCTTGGGCGGACCTACCATGAAACATGAACGGTTCGGTTCTTCGTCATCCCAGGGGCAAATGCTCCTACCTGGGCGACGCCGGCGTCTGTGTCACCGACGTTGTCCTGGATCCTGCCGGCTGAAGTCCATAAATTCAGGCAGGAACTCATCGGGTTCTCGATCCAACCCTCCGACGTCGATTCCTGGTTTGCGTCATGCGTCCGGAACCCGGGACTCATAACAAGAAAGGGTCGCGAGTATCCACCAGACGTAGCCGTCGAACGAGGAAAAACGAGTCTGGCCGATATCCCATTCGGCCGGAGGACCCTCGATCCCGGCATGACTGACTCCAGGCAGCCCTGCCAAACCTGAGACCCGCGCGACCAATTTCATCACATCCAGGTCCCATCCAGGGCCGGATCGGGCCAACGATCGAAGGAGAAGCCATGACCATCGCAGCAACCGCAAACCAGTACATCGGCCGTCGGGCCGTGGACCCACAGGGCAGCAAGATCGGCTTGGTCGGCCAGGTGTACCTGGATGACGAAACCGGCCGACCTGACTGGGCCACCGTGAACACCGGACTGTTCGGGACGCGGGAGAACTTTGTTCCGCTTCGAGGTTCCCGGATCGACGGTGACGACCTGGTTCTGCCGTTCGACAAGGACGTCGTCAAGGATTCCCCGGAGATCGCCGACTCCAGTCACCTCGACCTCGATGAGGAACAATCCCTGTACGCCTACTACGAGCAGTACCTCCGCGCCGGCGGCGACCGCGCAGAATACGAACAGACCACCGCCACCGCCGGCCGGCGCAATACCAGGCAGCACAAGGGCCATGAAACCTCTCGTTCGCACACCGATGACGTGATGACCCGATCTGAAGAGCGTCTGCGGGTTGGCACCGAGCAAGTCGAAACCGGCCGCGCCCGGCTCCGGAAATACATCGTCACGGAACAACAATCGGTCGACGTCCCGATTTCCCGGGAGGAAGTCCGGGTCGAGCGGGAACCGATCACCGACGCCAACCGGGGTGAAGCATTGTCCGGCACAGAGATCACCGAGGACGAACACGAAATCGTGCTCCACGAAGAACGCCCCGTCGTGACTACCGAAACGGTTCCAGTGGAACGCGTCCGGCTCGGTACCGAAACCCTGACCCGACAGGAGAAGATCAGTGGCGAGGTCCGCAAGGAACGGGTTGAAATTGACGACGAGCGCACCCCCAACGCGGGGCCGCACCACCGGCAACCCAAACCGCTGACCGCCGAAGGCACCCGAGCGCGAAGCTGAATAGGGCGCGCAGCGGAGGTAGGTGAGAATGCTCAGTCGTGGCAAGCCGTCTCGGCACGCCCCGGCAGCCGCCCCCGACCCGGTATGTCTGATGCAATCCGTCCGATGAGCTCTGAAAAGTTACCCTGGCTCATCGGGCGGTCTGTGATTGGAACACTACGATTCGGGCGCCGGCAAGTGTTGCTGGAGTACTTGTTGTGCTCTACTTCATCGCTGTCATTCTCGTTGTGCTACTGGGACTGTGGGTCGTTGGACGAATTGCAGGGTGTGCCGGCCGAATGATCCCCCTGACCTCTACCGACTCCGTCACTTGACCCCTACCCCTCCTGGGCGTCGAGGTCGAACGCGTTGATGACCGCTGCCGAGAGTGCCGTTTCCTGGTCATCGAGCAGGAATCCCCCCCGACGGCCGAGGCTGTGGTGATCGATCGTGAAGATGTTGTCCAGATTCACCACCGAGTCGTGATCCAGGCCGTTCTGGGGTCCTACCGGGACTTCCGTCGCCAAATCTCGGATGGTGGAGGTGATTGCCGCGACAGTGACTATTCCGTTCCGTTCAGGTGCGTCACGAGGCCGTTCTGGAGCGCATAGAGGCTGGCTCCGACCCGGTTGGTCGCGCCGATCTTGCGGTAGGTCCGTTCAACATGGTTGCGGACGGTCTTCTCGCTCAGGACCAGTTGGTTGGCGATTTCCCTGTTCGTGAAGCCGCGGGAGACCAGGCCGAGGACCTCGTGTTCCCGCGGAGTGAGGAGGTCATCGCGCTGACTCCTGGATGTCCGGTGCCCGGCGACAGCGAGGACGGCGTCGACACACTCGGGGTCGAGTAGGCCCGATCTGCTCCTGCTGCGTAGCCGCTCCATGGCCTCCTTGGACGACATGGGCGAACGGTAGGGTCGCGGCTCCAGCGCCGACTGGTAGGCGACCGCGGCAGCCAGGATGCGTTCGCTGCGCCCGAGCATCGTTCCCCCGAGGCCGAGCGGGTACCCGGTGCCGTCGAGGTGTTCATGGTGCGCGCGGGCAATCGTGCGCACCGGGCCGAGCCCCGGGATCCGGTCCAGGACGCGCTCTGTCAGGTAGGGGTGCATTCGGACTCGCTCCCATTCCGACGGACTCAGGTCCCCTGGCTCGGACCACACCTGATTGGAGACGCCAAGTCGGCCGAGGTCATGCAGATGCCCTGCTCGACGGAGCGTGCGGACATCTCCACCGGCCAGGCCCAGCGACTTGCCGGCCGCTGCCGAGAGCGTGGCCACGGCCCGCGAGTGGCCCAAAGTGAAGGGGCACTTGAGGTCGACGAAGTCGCCGATCGCGCAGACCAGTTCATCGAAGCCGTCGTCGGTGAGTCGGACTTCCTGGTCGGGTGCCTGGGCGAGCGCGTCGGCCCACACATCGCCGTTCGGGGCCGGCGCGAACAGCTCTTCGGGGGCGGTCAGCACGGCGTCGACGACGGCTGGATCGAATTGGCCGCCGCGCCGGCTGTTGGCCATCGCGATCACCGCTTCCAGGCCGTACATCCGGTGGTGTACCTCGGCGACGTCGGCGAACTGGGCGACCTTCATCTCGATGGGAATCTGGCTCCCGGAGGCGCCGGTCGGCAACCCCCGGCCGTCACAGCGTTCGAAGGTGTAGGCCAGCGTGGTCCCGACCTCTGGAGAGAGGCCAACGTGCTGCGCGAGTGCCGCTGCCGAAGCGCAGTGCGAGTGGATCAGTGTGGCGATTTGGCCGCGCGCGTCCTGGAACAGCGTGCCCAACACCTTCAGCCGCTGCGGAAGCGCTTCGCCCTTGGCAACATTGCCGAGTAGAAACCGCAGGTAGGGCAGGCCGGACCAGTCGACGAGATAGGCCTCGCGCCGGACCGCGATGTCATCGCCGAACCAGCGGGCATACTCCTGGGAGTCTGCATGGCACCCGATCCACATCACCAACGTGGTGTAGAAAACGGTGCCGCGTTGCTCGGCATCCAGGCCGAGCCGGTCGGACAGCCGGCAGGCGATCGTTGCTGAGCGGAGCATGTGCTCGGCGGGCTGACCCAGGCCGAGGTCGATGGCAACGGACAGCCCGGCCAGGACCTCGACGCGCCGAGGGAGAACCCCGGCGCCGGGTCTGCCCGAACCCTTCATGGGCCGATTCTGCTCCCCTTGACCAACGACAACCGAGTCCGGTCAAAGCCGGATTTCGAAGACCCTGCTGAACGGGGTCTGTGCGACGGAATCGAATCGAGTGAAGCCGCTCGTGGTGACCACGTCGCGGATCCGTGCGGGTCCCGCTGGGTGCCGAGGGCCAAACCGACCCCCTGGGCCAACGACGACGGGGTGCACAGCAAGGTGGAGAACCCGTAGTAGGCCCGCCCGACCGGGTTGAGGTTGTCGCTGACGCTGTCGCCTGCCATCGGCTCGACGACCATCCAGGTGCCTTCTGGCGCAAGGGCGGCACGGACGTGCCGGCCTGCACCGACCGGGTCTCCCATGTCGTGCAGGGCATCGAACGTAGTCACCAGGTCCGACCAGTGTGCGTTGTACATGGTGCGAAAGAACCGCTCGCAACCGTCGTGAACGTCGGCGTGGTGCTCGTGCCAGCCCAACCCGGCGTGGTTGCGAGCAGCCAGGAGCACATGGGCATTCAGCCATTCCCGGGCATAGGGCTCGCCGGTCCCGGTGGCCGCAGCCAACTGCGCGGGGGTGACCGGTCCCGCAGCCATCGTGGTGTGGTAGCCCAGCTTGTCGCCGACCACGACCAGGGCCGTGTTCAAGGTGGCGCCGACCTCATCGACGGCCTTGAAACCGAATGCCATAAGTGTCGACGTCAATCGTGGGTGCCTGCTGTAGATCGGTCATGGTGTTCCTCTCGGTGGTGTCTGCTCTTGGGTGGACAGTGGTCGAAGTCGATCAGGACCGTCACGAAACATGCTTCATCGCTGGGGTTCTCGACGTCGAGACCGGTGCCGTGAACCGGGCCTGACCGGCGAAGAACAGCCCCCGCTGTGGAAGCCAGAAATCGCCGAGACGCGTCTGCTCCCGCAACGGAGCGAGAGCGCCCAGATCTGCGCCGTCCAGCTCTGCGTGCCCGCCGACGACTCGCCACACATGCAGTGGCGCTGCTTTGAAGCCTTGGCCGTTGGGAGTTCGCCCGTGCAAGCTGATCCGCCCCGAGCGCAGGAACCCAACGGCCATCGATCCCATCGGGCCGAGCACGGCATCGCTGTTCCAGGCCCACTGCGGCGTGATTCCGCCCATCGATGTCATCGCCCGGGTGGCCGGTGTCGCACCGAGCCTCAGCCGCCACGAAAGACGGGCTCCCATCCTCACGTCCAGGGTCCAGTCGTCCGGCCAGGTCACCTCGATGGCTGGAACCCGCTCCACGGCAGTCGCCGAGCCGAAATAGCGGGGACAGCTCGCGTCCGGATCGGTGGTCGTGAAAATGGTCCAGCGGCCGATCGGGTCGCGAAGCCAGATCGCCCGGTACGGCTTGCCGAACGAGCTTGCCAACATGTCGCGAAAGGCGAGGTAGTGCCCCGCTGAGTACGGCACACCCATCGCGCCGTATCCCGTGAACCGCTCGTCCGACCCCCGGGCGAGTTGTGGGTTCACCTCGATGGTGGAGACCGCTTGTCGTGGTGTTGAAGTCATGACCCAAGCGTCGGCCAAGGATCCACCCCTGCGCATGAGCAATCGGCCTCAAGTTGTTGGCATCGATGAGTTCGATGGTCGACCTTGGTCTCCAAGGGCATGACGCCGGATGCGCGGTCCGATACAGCAAAGGGAACGACCATGGACAGCAAGCTGCTCGAGTCGACCGTCAACCAGACACTGGAGTTGGTCGAGTGGGTCGGGGACGCCGACCCTGGGGCCCCGATCCCGACCTGTCCAGGATGGACGCTGACCGACCTGGTCGGCCACGTCGGTTCGACCCAGCGATGGGTGAGCAGGCTGGTCGGCGAGGGCATCGGTGATCCGGGCACGGCCTTCTCGATCGGCTGGGAATCGGCGCCGGCCGATCCGTCGGCCTGGGGTACGTGGCTGTCGGAAGGGGCTCAGAGGGTCCAGTCGACGTTTGCCGGGTCGACCGACGACCGGGTGGTGTTCGACCCGTCGGGCGGGGGAGATGGCGTGGCCTTCTGGTTTCAACGGATCTTCGGCGAGATATCCGTGCACCGGATCGATGCCGCGTTTGCGCTGGACCGTGAATACCAGATCGATCCGACGCTTGCGGTGGCCGCTATCGAAGACTGGTTGGCGAACATGGCTTCGAGCGGCTGGGCCGCGAACGTGCCCGGGTTCACCGATGCCATGCGCGGTGATGGTCAAACCATTGCCTGGGTGGCGGACGACGCGGATCAGGCGTGGCTACTCCGGCGAACGGACGCTCCACTGGTCCTCACCCACGATCGCGGCGATTCCGACGTCACGATCCACGGGCCCGCCCGTGAGCTGCTTCAAATTGTCAGCCGGCGACTGCCGCTCGACGCTGCCGAATCCAGCAGGGTGGTCGGTGATCGCGACGAGCTGACCCACCTGATCGAGCACATGAAATGGGTTGCCGGATGAATTGAGCGCCCCGGGAACACCGGCCGGAGGATCACGCCGATGACGATCGGCCGCGACACCTGCAGCGCACTTGGTGATCTAGCGCCGCAGCACGACAGTCGTCCAGCCGGCATTTCCGCGGATTTCAACGACCGGGCCACCGGAAACCGTTGGCGGGCCGGACTTGTCCTTGAGGGTGGACATCGAACCACCGGCGAAACCATCCGAACGAGCGACGATCGCGTCACCGAGGCGGAGCTTGATGGTGCTCCACGATGCCCGCACCTCGATGATGCACCCGGTCACCGGGATCACCGCCTGGCCCAGGTCCAAGTCCGCGACGCCCATCGAGCCGGTGATTGTCAGGTGGGCGGGCACCTCCCAACGGCCGCGACGCCTCACAGTGGTCCAGTCCACGCTGATCGTGTCAGCGTCACCGATCAGTCCGTCGGCAAGGACTGCGCGGGCCGGTGGGAAAAGAGCGGCGGCCGTGGGCAAGTCCATCAATACCGCGCGCAACTCGCCGCGAGTCTTGGCGGCGAACACGGTCTGCGAACGCTCCTCGAACTCACCCAGATCGATGTAGCCGCCGCCGACCGCATCTTGCAGCACGGCAACCGCTTGCTCGCGATCCCGGTCACCTACTCGGAACGCGTCGGAATCAGGAGGCTGAGTCATCGTGGCGATCCTACCGATGTGGCCGATCGCAGCCGGGATACCGAGGCCCGTCGACCCGACAGGTCACGAGCGGAGGAGGGCCGAGACGGGGATGCCGGCGCCGAGCGTGAAGTGCCGCGCATGCGACACCCCCCGCCCCGAATCTCAGTGGTGGAACGTGGAGCGCTTACCCATGTCCGGCAGCGGAGTCTCCAGGGCCTCGAGGAACGTCAATTCCGCCTTGATGGCAAGGAGCAATTGATACGCAAGGTCATGGCTGAGGCCGACTTTCACGACGACACGCTGGAGCGTGAGATTCGCCATGTCTGCGGCCATCGGGTAAGCGGGAACCAACCAACCCCGCATCCGAAGCCGGTCGGCGAGGTCGTACAGGGTCCATTTATCGGTGTGCCCGTCCTTGAGAATCCAGGCGAAGACCGGGATTGTGTCGCCTCGGCTCATCAGTTGGAACGGGCCCATCTTTTCGATCTCGGACGACAGGTAGGTCGCGACGTCGATGGAGTTCTGCTGAAGCGCTCGATATCCCTCACGTCCCAGCCGCAGGAACTGGTAGTACTGCAGGAGCACCGGCGCACCCGGACGCGAAAAGTTCAGTGCCAGCGTGGGCATGTCGCCGCCGAGGTAGCTGACGTGGAAGATGAGGCTCGGTGGCAGGACGGCCTTGCTGCGCCACACGACCCAGCCGACGCCTGGGTAGACCAGGCCGTACTTGTGGCCCGACGTGCTGATGGAGTTGACCCGCTCGACCTGGAAGTCCCAGACGAGGTCCGGCTGGCAGAACGGCGCGACCATGGCGCCCGAGGCGCCGTCGACATGGATCCTCACGTCGAGACCGGTGTCCGCCTGGATCTGGTCGAGCTTTTCTGCAATGGCAACGACCGGTTCGTACGCACCGGTGAAGGTCTGGCCCAGAATTGCCACCACACCGATGGTGTTCTCGTCGACGTACTTCTCCAGTTCGTAGCCGTCCAGCACGAGATGCTCGGGCGTGCAGGGCACGTACCGTGCCTCGACATCCCAGTACTCGCAGAACTTCTCCCACACGACCTGCACGGCGGCGGACATGATCAGGTTCGGCTTGTCGAACGGCTTGCCGTCGGCCTTACGCTGCTCCTGCCACCGCCGCTTGAGCGCGAGGCCGCCGAGCATGCAGGCCTCGGAGGAACCGATGGTCGACGTGCCGATCGTGTCGTCGGCATCGGGAACGTGCCACAGGTCGGCAAGGATCCGCCAGCAGCGGTCCTCGATCTCGGCCGTGGCCGGGTACTCGTCCTTATCGATCATGTTCTTGTCCGCGGCCTCGCCGTAAATACGCTGGGCCTCGTCATCCATCCAGGTCGATACGAACGTCGCGAGGTTCAGCCGGGAGTTACCGTCCAGGATCGACTCGTCGTGCACGATCTGATAGGCGGTCGCCGGGAGCATCGACTGGTCCGGCATCTTGTGCTTCGGAAGGTCGGCTGACTCGCCGGGGCGGGCGAAGACGGGGTTCAGGGCGTCCCGTCGATCAGCGGCAGGGGGTTTGATCGCCGCGTCAGGGGCAGCGGGCTGGATCACCGAATCAACGGCAGGGGGTTGGGTCATGAGTCCTCCTCGTGTCGGGAGTGAGGTCAGGAATCGAGTTCCTGCGCTCTGAAAATGAGGCAGAGTTCGCCGGGGGTACGTGGTGCATTGCCGGCCAGATCGAGGAACTCGGCCTTTCCGGAGGTGAGCATCTTCAGCGTCCAGTAGTCACGCTGAACATAGCGCATACGTCGCAGGAGGCGCTTTCACCCCCATTTCCGGCGGAGTGCATGAGATCGGACCTCCGGATCGTGCCCGACCCGCCCGCGTTCGGCCACCTGATCATCCGTTGGCAGGGGACGCTCTGCTCGAAGGTCAAGGCGTTGCCCGGGCCGTAGGCGGCCTCGACCGTCCGCGGCCGTTCGTCATGGGGACCGTAGTGCCGGCGTTCCCCGTCGGCGTCGCCGGCGTTGGGCACGTTGACGTACGCGCCGTCGCCGAACGGCAGCAGCGCCCAAGAGAGCGTCGCGATGCGGAGGCGTCGAGCCGCCAGGGGGCGTGGCGGTCATCGGAGTTCCTCGTCGGTCAGTGCTTGAAGACGTCGACGTCACCGGGTTCGGTCTCGAGCACCTCGCGCCGGAAGATCAGCAACCAGAGGAAGAACAACCCACCTATCGCCAGCAGGCCGACCACGATGATGACGGGGACCAGGGCCGACTCCGGTGTCACCAGGACGAACACCGCGAACGCGGACCACACCAGCGCAGCGATCGCCACCGGCAACTCGAACCGCCCGAGATCGAACGCCCCCTTCTTGCGTTCCAAACGTTTCCGCACCGCCAGGTAGAGCACGATGGTGGATCCGTAGGTGATCGCCGGCAGAATCGTTCCCGCCGTGATCATCTCCAACATCGCGTTGCCGGGCAGCGCGACCATCAGGATCACCCCGAGAACGAGAATCAGGAGCGTTGCGGGGATCGGTGTCTTCGTGTGCGGATTGACCCGTCCCATGATCTGGTGGGCCGGGAAGCGGGAGTCGCGCGACATCGCGAAGACGATGCGCGAACAGGCCATGATCGCCACCATGCCGGCGCCGAAGAAGGCGAAGGTGACGGCCAACAGCAGCAGTCGCTCCATGACCGGACCCAGCTGGTCGCGCAGGATCTCCGCGACAGGCGAGGCGCTGGCACTGATCCCGGGAATGTCCCGGATCGCGATGGTGAGCGCGATGAGCAGCATCAAACCCAGCCCGCCGGCCGCTGCGACCGACCCGACGATTGCTCGAGGCACGGTGCGAAACGGATCCTTGGCCTCTTCGGCCAGGTTGGCCGCCGCGTCGAAGCCGACCAACGTGCCGAGCCCCATGATCATCGCGAGCATCAACCCGCCGCCGATGCCGAAGTAGTTCGGTGCATTCTCGGCCACACCCTGCGAGGTCAGGTTGTCCATCGACCCGTTGCCCGTGATCAAGACGGCGATGATCAGGGCGATCGCGACCACAACAACGAGCGTCAGTTCCACGCCTACCGCCGCCGTGTTGATCAGACTGACGATCCGGGTGGAAGCGATGGCCAGCACCACTTGGACCAGCAGCACCGCCAACGTGATCATTCGGGCGGTGTTCTCGTCAGGTTCGATGCCGAAGAGCGGCATGAAAGCCTGGCTGGAGAGCGCGAAATCGGCGGCAACGACTGCGAGTACGAGGTAGCAGAACGTGAGCCAGCCGAACCCCCAGCCGATTTTCGGGTTGGCCAGCCGCGAGGCCCACTGATAGGACGATCCGCTCAACGAGATCCGGGCGGCGAACTGGGCGATCACCAAGGCAACCAGCAGTTGTCCGATCGCCACGATCACCCACAGCCAGATGCCGACCGGGCCGGCGTTCTGCAGCACGTCGTCGTAGGTGCCGAAAATACCGACTGCCACCGAGATGAAGGCAAAGGAGATCGCAAAGACCTGAAAGGAACCGAGCGTCCGTTTCAGCTCCTGGTGATAGCCGCTGCCTTCCACCGAACTGTCGCCGCTTTGCGAAACCGGCTTGGCGTCCACCACGTCGACCATCTCACCTTCGGTCAAAGAAAATGCGGCTGCGGTCGGTACCGAGACCTTGAACCCAGTGGGGATCGGAACGAATTGTGCGCTTGCATAGTCCCCTCCGGAATCGGCTTCAGGGCGATGACCTGGTCCGCCGAACGCTCACCGTCACCCATGGCGCCCCTGCAGGTTTCGAATCTGTTGCGGACTCATCGAAAGGAGGACGCCGATTACTGCTGGTGGGAATCACGGCGGGGGCGAGGCGACTATTCACACGATAGATATTCGGACAGGGAAAGATCTTGCGACGCGCGAGACATCAAGCGGCCCAGGAACGACCCTTCGAAGGCAAGCCGCTACTTGTAGTCGTTGTTCGCCCCGGCGTCCATGGTCACGATGATGTCGGCCCCCAGGATCGGACGTTGCTTGCCCTCCGGAGCCGAATACTGCTCGAGGAAGAGCGCAATGAAAAGGCAGGACGCGACGAAGAAATTCAGGCCGAACGTGAAGATGCGGCTTCGACCGAACACGTCGCCGAGGGCACCGCAGTGACAATCACAGCGGCGCCCACCAACATGTAGCCCGTGACCGCCCATTGCAATTACGAAATGGGCGCGTTAGTCGCGCGCTCGCCGCCTCCAAGCGCCTTCGGCCTACTCCGACCGGTCGGATGGCGCAACACTGACCGGATCAGCTGGTGCGCCCGTTCCCGCACCGGCGGGAGTTTGGATGGCTAAGCCGATAAGGGTCAGCACAATCCCCAGCACAAACGCCATCGCGGCGACGCCGAAAGCAACGACCGAGGTGAACAGAGACGCCTGCAGGAAAGCCGAGTCCATTGCGGTCGCCCGGTTGGGATCGTCCTTCTCGAGCTCCGCGTAGGTGTTGCCTCCGGTGATTCCCAGCGTGTGCTTGTTGATCACCATCGCCTGGCAGTATGCCGAGAACGGGCCGTTCACATCATCATCGGCCAAACAGTCGGCGTCCGAGGATACGACGATCTTCTGATCTGCCAGCGTATTTCCGACGACCACCCAGGCTGCCACCCCCGCTATGGCCATGATGATTCCGACCACGATAGCCGTGATACCAGCAACTTTCCTCATGGCCCATCTCCTTCAGCGGCGTGCCGCACCCAACGGGCATGCTGCCCGCGTCATAGAGCGTACTGCAATGCGTGATATTTGGGACCAATGCGGCGGACCACGCCAATCATTCAAACAGTGTTCACCCAACAAGGGTGAATCGTTTGATCGGAGCTGGTCTGACCTGGAGTAATTGACGCCAAGTCGGGCTCAATCCACGTCGCGCATGGCCGAGTTCGGGTCCGAATGGTGTTGCATCGTCTGTGATCGGGGCCGCGAGCAGTGTCGCACTCACGAAAGCGGTTGAGCAGTCCGCTTTGGAGGGGACCGCCCTTTCCCAGGCCCGATCCTCGGGCGGGTGGGTCGGGTCGGTTGTTGACCGTCCGGTTGTCGACACCGTCGAGCCGATCGATCCGGTCGTCGAATTACCTGTCGCGCACCCCGGTGTCACGCAATCCTTTGGCGATGTGGTGGGCGCGACGTACCACGAATGGCACGCCGATTCGGAGGGGCGCTGTCGCGCATTGCTGACAAGTTCGGGGCGTTGTCGGCGAAATACGATGCGGTGCTTGTGGTGGGCGGCGACTACACCGACGTCTCAACAGCTATCGGGTGGTCGATGAACGCGCAGGTCGCCGCGAAGATCGGATCGCCTGTGGCACTGGTGGTGCGGACGCGGGCGGGACCCCGGGACGATTGCTGCCGCTGCTGAACTCGCCCGGGCGGAACTGATCGCATGGCACACGCAACCGGTCGCCGCGATCGCGAACCGGGCCAATCCGGTCGATCTGCACCTGGTTGGCACCCTGCTCGCCGGGACCGGCTCGCGGTCGGGGGTACCCCAGAGATGCCTTTGCTGAATGCGCAGACGGTGGCGGACCTGCAGGAGGCTTGCGGGGCGGAGCTCGTGTGGGGTGATCCTGAGCTGCTCCAGCGGGAATCGATGGGTTCGTGGGCGTTCGCGCTGGTCGGAGTCACCCAGGTGATGGGCGAGGCGACGGTCGACGGGTATCCGCGATCCTGGGTGCCGGCGTGACCATCGTGTCGATTGCGCTAGGTGTGGTGCTGGGCCTCAGCCCTTGGCCAGTGGGCAATAAGTTGGATCCGCAAGCAATAGCGGTCGCGAGTGTTCGGGGGTTCAGGGGCCGATGCGGAGCTCGCGAAGGGACCAGCCGAACCGCGCGGGCGCGATGGACGCGGCAGTTCTGCGGGCCTTCTCTTTCTCTACTTGGTCGCGTTCGGCGTCGACGCAATGGCGTCCGTCCTGGGAAATGTTCAGACGTGACTCGGCTTTGCAATTCGCACTCCCGTCGTCGTGGCAGCTGGCGCCGCAACATCCTGGCCCGGTGCGCGCTTCTCCACCCCGGCGGGCGGAAAGGAAATGGCCCGGGCTCCGCGCTGGCATCGAGCGACATCTGCATCCACAAGTGTTCCGCTGGCCGCCATCAACGACTACAGTGGTTGCAGGTCAGGTTTGTGAATATTTCGTACGGCCGAGTTGTCGACGGGGGTTCACCTCGAATTGCCGTCCGCAGCCTGGCGCACTGTCAAAAACTCTGCTCCGAACAATGGAGCGACCCGCCTGGCCCGTTTCTTCTTGGTAGTGGGGTCGCCTTCACCTGACAGACGAAGGAGCCACTCCGATGGCGACAGTAACGTTCGACGAGGCGACTCGCTTGTTCCCGGGCGCCACCAGTCCGGCAGTCAACCGGCTCGACCTGGACATCGAGGACGGCGAGTTCCTGGTGCTGGTGGGCCCGTCCGGCTGCGGGAAGTCGACCAGCCTTCGGATGCTGGCCGGCTTGGAGTTCGTCAACGGGGGCCACATCCGGATAGGCGACCGTGACGTGACCCGGTTGGCGCCCAAGGAACGCGATATCGCAATGGTCTTCCAGAACTACGCCCTGTACCCGCACATGACCGTTGGCGAGAACATGGGGTTTGCGCTGAAGATCGCGGGCACCCCGAAGGAGGAGCGAGACCGCCGCGTCCACGAGGCAGCACAATTGCTCGACCTGGACGATTATCTGGAGCGCAAGCCTGCGGCGCTGTCCGGAGGCCAGCGGCAGCGCGTCGCGATGGGCCGGGCGATCGTGCGCGAGCCCAAGGTGTTCCTGATGGACGAGCCGCTGTCCAACCTGGATGCGAAGCTGCGAGTTTCGACCCGGACCCAGATAGCCGCACTCCAGGCCCGGCTGGGTATCACCACCGTGTACGTCACCCACGACCAGGTGGAAGCCATGACGATGGGCGACCGAGTCGCGGTGATGCAGAACGGGGTACTGCAGCAGGTGGACACGCCGCTTCGGCTTTACGAGGCGCCGGTGAACGTGTTCGTGGCGGGGTTCATCGGCTCGCCCGCGATGAATCTTTTCACGGTCGACCTGGTGCCCGAGGGTGCGCGGCTTGGCCAGGTGGTGTTGCCCATGGCACCGAATGTCCTGGCGGAGGCGCGCTCTCGCGGGCTCGACCAGGTCACGTACGGGGTGCGGCCGGAGTCCTTCCAGCCCTCCGATGACCAGGGCCTGTCGGTCGCGGTCACCGTCGTCGAGGCGCTGGGTTCCGAAGCCTTCGTGTACGGCACGATCGCCGGCGAGGGAGGTGGCCGGGCGGTGGTTGCCCGGGTGAACCCCCGGCGACCGCCGCGCAAGGGTGAGACGTTGCGACTGGTGCCAACGGTGGGCGAGGTGCACGTGTTCGACGTCCAGACCGGCGAAAGGCTGAGTCCCGCTCCCGCAGTGTGAGTTCTCTTGGTGCCTAGGTTTCTCAATCCGTCCGGTCCAGGCGGGCGACCCCGATCCGCGCGTCCGCCATCCCGTAGAAAACGAACGTCCCCGCGGAGGTTTCCTCGATGCAGGTCGGGAATACGACGTTCGACACCGTGCCGACCTGCTCCTCGGGGTTGTCCGGGGACATGAGCGGCTGCGACGTCCGCGCGACGACTTTGCCAGGGTCATCGACGGAAAGGATCATCGCTCCGGCGGAGTAGACCAGACCCTGCTCCGGCAGAAAACTAGCAGGAGTCGCGATCTCCCCCGACACACCGTGATGCAGCAACAGCCAGCCCTCGGGCACCCGGCGGGGCGGCGGCCCGGCCCCGATCTTGGTCACCTCGAACGGGTGCTGCGGGAGCGCGACAAGCCGGTGGCCGGACATGCGCACGAGTCGTGAGACGTCCTTCCCTACCTCGTCCACGGGCACGTAGGAGATCCAGATGCCTGGTCGCGGATCGTCCAGGCCGGCCGGCAGGACGTTGCGCTCATTCGCCCGGATCCAGCCCAGGTTCCACATCGGCCGGTGCAGCATGGCCCAACACTGCTTCCCGCCCGGCCCGGGCACCGGTTCCGGAAAGAACACCGCATCCTTGTTGGGGAACAAGTTGATGTCGAGTTTCAAGTCTGGCTCGTACCGAAAGAGCACCGGGCCATGGCGTGTCCACGTTCGCAGGTCCTTCGAGGTTGCGAGCGCCAGCCGGGGACCCAACGGGCCGAAGGCGACGTAGGTCATGATGTGGACGCCGAGGTCGGGAAGCCATGTGACACGCGGATCCTCCACTCCGCCATGGTCGACCCCGCGCTCCCACCCCTCGTCAGGCTCGAGGACGATCCCGCGGCGTTCCACCGACACCGGTACACCCTCATCGAGCAGGACCTCGACGAGGCCGATGCGAGAGTAGTTGCCCTGTGCGACGATCCGGGGAAGCAGGTACAGCCGACCATCGGGACCGTATCCGCTCGCCGGGTTGAGGACGCCCTCGGCTTCCTCCGCCCGGCCCGGCTCCGGAACCATCACGGTGCCGACCCTGCTCAGGCGGTAGGGCATTTCAAGGGGGCTCATTCCGCTCCGTTCCGCTCAGCCCTTGACCCCTGATCCGATGTTCGCAGAGGTGAAATGTTTCTGGAAGATCAGGAACAGCACCACCGGTGGGATCGCAAGGAGAACCCCCCCGGCCATGTTCGCCCCGTCCGGGTTCGTCGCGCGGCCGGCGACGTTGTTCATGTAGTTCGCCAACGCCACCGCGAACGGTTGCATGTCTTGCTGCTTGGTGACCAGGAACGGCCAGAGGAACTCGTTCCACGGGCCGATGAATGTGAGCAGAACCGCGTTGAGTATGGCCGGCCGCGCCAACGGGATGGCGACGCGCAGCATCGTGGTCAGTTCGCTGGCTCCATCAATTCTGGCGGCCTCGAACAGTTCTCTGGGCAGCTGAAGGAAGTACTGGCGGAAGATGAACACCGCCGTCGAGTTGATGGCGAAAGGCAGGATCATCCCGATATAGGTGTCACCCAGGCCATAGGAGCGGACGATCAGGATGTACAGCGGGATCTGTAGCAATTGGAACGGGATGACAAGGACCAGGAGCACAAAGGAGAGCACGGTCGCCCGTCCGCGAAAATGCATGACCGCGAGTGCGTAGCCGGCCAGCAGGCCGAACAAGACCGTGAACAACAGCACGCCGATCGTGAAAATGCTCGAGTTCAGCAGGGCCCGGGGGGCGTCGATGGCGTCGTTGATCTCCTGGTAGTTCGTGACCGTCATGTTGCCCGGATGCGGGAGGATCCCGGACAACGACTTGTCGGCCACCGCCTGAAAGGAGCCGATCACCATGTAGTAGAACGGGAAAATAAACAAGACCGCGCCGAGGGCCAGCACAAACACTCGGAGTCGGTTACGCGGGGGGGTTTCAACCTCGAGATCCTGGGCCGGAGTGCCTTCCGACGAGATCGGCAGCGGTGTGCTCATCGTGTCTCCCTAGTCCCGCTCGAGCAGTCGCCGCTGGACCAGCGCGATAAGCAGCGTGATAGCAAGCAGAATCATGCCGATGGCCGCCGCATAACCGGCCTGCCCCTGCTCGACACCCTTCTGGTACATGTAGAAGACCGGAGTGACCGAGGCGCCGTTGGGCCCACCCCCGTTGGTGAGCAGATATGGCTCCGTGAACAGGTTCATCCCGGTGATGGTCGCAAGAATGATGACCAGCGTCGTCGCCGGCCGGACGCCCGGAACGGTGACCGACCGGAACTTGCGGACAGCGCCCGCTCCGTCCACATCCGCGGCCTCATAAACCTCATTGGGAACGTTCTGTAGCGCCGCGAGATAGAGCAGGATGAAAAAACCGAGCTGCTTCCAGGTCACGAATATCGCGATCATGGGCATGGCCCAGTAACTGTTGATCAGCCAGGAAGGGTCGGGAGCCAGCGGCCCGAGGACGGTGTTCACGATTCCGGTCACGCCGAACATGAACAGCCAGACCGTCACGATCGCCACGCTCGCCGTGACGTAGGGCGCGTAGTAAGCACCGCGGAAGAACCACAGCCCGCGGATCTTCGTATTCAATGCGTAGGCCAGCACGAGCGAAAGGAAGACCGTTGCCGGCACGTTAATGATCATGAACACGAAGACGTTGAAAAGCGAACGCTGGAACGTCGGGTCCTGGAGGACATCTGCATAGTTCTGAAGACCCACCCAGGGCCGGTCGACGTCGGCCCCAGGTGCCGCGAAGAAGAAGTCATAGAACGAGATGACGAACTGCACCACCAATGGGTACACAAAGATGCCTATCAGGAAAATCACGTAGGGCAGGATGAAGAGCAGGCCGATGGGCTGTCTGCCCAGCCACCGTTCCTTCTCCACATCAAGGCCGCCCTCGATCGTCGACCCGGACTTCGCACCGCGTACCAATGTCATGACATCACTCCTCCGCCAAGAGTTCGTTGGCTCGCGCGGCCGCGTCCGCGAAGGCCTTGTCGATCGGCTCGTCGTCGAACACCACCGCGGAGGTCCAGGCGTTTCGGAACGTCTGCCAGATCTCGGTGGAGTTTTGTACGTTCGGCACTTCCACAACTCGACCCGCCTGGTCCGCGAATTGCTCGTAATCCGGGTGGGTGGCGAAGTAACTCGCATAGACCTCGGGCAGGTTCTGCCGCATGGGCATTTGGCCGGTCAACTCGAGGAGCTCGCCGTCCGCAGCCTCGGTGGTTGCCGACTTCACGAACTCCCAAGCAGTAAGGCGGTGTTCGCAGGCGTAGTAGATGGCCAACGACTTCTCGTCGCTGAACGTGTAGATCTGATCGGCGGGCTTCCCATCCTCGGTCGGGATGGGCACGACACCCCAATCGATGGTGTCCTTATAGACGGGTATCGCCCACGGCCCGGCGCTTGCCATAGCGGCCGCGCCGTCCTTGAACGAGTCACCGTTGTATTTCTCCTGCGGGGCGAGTTTCTCCGCATACATGGTCCGCCAGAAATTCCCGACCGCCACTCCGTCGGGGGAGTCGAACGTCGCCTTGCCGTCCTCGACGAGCTGCTGCTGGGTCCGCGCGGCGGACATCGGATAGTAGTCGAACCAGGACTGGAAGAACTCGCTCGACGGTGCCGGCCAGATCGCGGCGGGCGCGACGCCCTTCTGCACGAGGGTCCGTGAGGTCTGCAGGAACTCGTCCCAGGTCGCCAGCGGTGGGTTCTCCGGGTCAAGGCCCGCCTCCGCGAAGAGCTTCTTGTTGTAGAAGATCATCACCGGGTTGACCTTCCACGGGATCTGGTAGAAGCGCCCATCCGGTGACCGGTATTGGTCGGCTATCTCCTTTCCGGTCCGCGCCTCGACGTAGGAGTCGCCATCAGGGAAGGTGTCGAGCGCCACCAGGCCGCCCGCCTGCTGGAACTGCGGCACCGCCGAGGGAGCGGTATTCAATACCACGCAAGGAGCGTTGCCCGCCACGATGGAGGAATAGATCACCTCCTCCGATGTCTTTCCGGCAGGGATCTGCTGGGCGGTCACCTGTTCGTCTGGGTGCTGACTGTTCCAGGAGGCGACGACCTGCTCGCCCCAGGCCACCTCCTCGGGGTTGGTCGAGAGCCAGACCTCGATCGGGCCGCGCGAGGTGTTCGCGGACTCCGGTGGGCCACCGCCGTCCGACACGCAGGCCACCAGCAAAAGAGATCCAGCGGCGATGGCAAGAACGAAATTCAGGCCCCGTCTCATCTTTGTCCTCCCTACACGTGCGGCAAACCCGCCGACAAGGGATCTACAACTATGCATCGACGCAAACCCAACGGGCAGCGCAACGACCAGAACCGGACAATCCTCTCAGTTCCAGTCGTCGGCAGCAACTTGGAAGTCACCGTGCGGCCTGGCCATGACCGTTTCGGTGGTCCTCCCCGCCAAGCCCCCTTCGGCGTGTCCGCCAGATCGATGACATCGTTTTCCGAACACGCCCGGAGCGCACGTCACCCTCAATGCACGATGTTTGGCACGTTGTCGATCGAAGACTGCTGGTCTGCGCGGAAGTCATTGCCGCGCAGGAGGACCTTGATGGCAGATGCAGGCGCGGCCAGCCGGATGGCCCGCACATGCTTGGTCGTGGACGCTTGTCCGACCGTCGTCGTTGAGATGGCAATAGTCACAACCATTTCCAATCATGGCCGATCCAGAGAGGGCCTGGATTCCAGTTCGCAGTTGGCGTACGAGTGCCGACCCGACTCCAACATGAGTGTTCGACTTCTACGGAAGCCTTTCAATTGTCGAGGCGCGGTCAGGCGGGAAAGGGTTGAATGTGATGGGTGACTGCCGCCGCCGTCGTTTTTTCCATCCTTGTCCTGGCCTTCGTCGCCGTCGCTCGTGCTTTGGGTCGGATGTATGTCACGGCTCCGATCGCATTCGTGGCCGCCGGCGCGGTGCTTTCGATTGTGGTGCCGGTTGCGGTCGAGGGCACGGCGGCGGTGGAGGTCAGGGCGGTTGCCGAGGTGACCCTGGCGTTGATCTTGTTTCATGACGCCGCCCAGGTGCGCCCCCGGCAGATCGAGGGTGACCGTGGGCTGGTGGTCCGGCTGCTACTGGTGGGGCTGCCGCTGACCGTGGTCATGGGATTCATGGGTGCCCAGTTGGTGTTCCCCGCAATGCCCGTGATGGTTGCATTGCTGCTCGCGGCGGCGTTGGCTCCGACGGACGCCGGTCTTGGTGCGGCTACGGTGCTGAACCCTGTTGTACCCGTGAGGGTTCGGCGAGTCCTCAATGTCGAGAGCGGACTCAATGACGGGCTGATCACTCCAGTGGTGTTGTTCGCGATTGCGGCCATCGCAGGCGAGGAAGGTCTGCGGACCGGTTCGAGCGTGCTTCAAGCAGTGGTCGATCTCGGCGTTGGTGCGGTGCTCGGGGCCGGTGTCGGCGCGGCGGGTGGACTGCTTCTGGGCTGGTCCCGGAGCCGGAACCTGAGCACGAGCGGCACCAGATCCTTAGGTGTACTGGTGTTGCCGATCCTTGCGTACTGCCTGGTCGCTTTGGTCGGCGGTAACGGCTTCGTCGCGTGTTTCATTGCTGGCACGGCGTTTACGGCGTCGGCGTCCTGGGTCGATGACGAGGAGTCGGCGCTTGACGGCACCGAGGGGCTGTCCGAATTGTTGGGCTTCGCGGTCTGGTTGGTCTTCGGGCTGGCAGCTCTTCCACTGCTGTGGGGACATGTCGGGTGGCGTGAAATGCTGTTCGCCGCGTTGTCGCTGACGGTCTTCCGAATCGTGCCGGTCGCGGTCTGTTTGATCGGGACCGGGATGCGCGTCCGAAGTGTCGCCTTCATCGGCTGGTTCGGTCCGCGCGGCCTGGCATCGGTGGTGTTTGCGCTGCTCGCAGTCGAGGACCTTGACCTGGACGACTCGTTGCGTACGGCGATCTCAGTCATCGCCCTGACGGTTCTGCTCAGCGTCATTCTGCATGGTTCTACAGCGGACATCCTGGCCCGACGCTACGGCGGGTGGATCCGCCGAACCAGCCCACCCACTGAAACCGCTCCTGCCACCGAGCCCCGCACGCGCCGATCACTGGTCCCATGGCACCACCGACAAGCCTGACCAGTCACCCAAGAAAACCAGACCGTTGCAATCGGATTCATGGAAGTGCAACACGATGTGGATCATCTATTGCGAGACGAGGCATCCGTTCTAGGCGAATGGACGAGGACCCGTCGTGGTCGGGATTGAAGGGTCAGAGCCGAACTCCGCAGCCATAGAGTTTGCGTTTGCGGAGCCCAGCGTGCGAAACACTGGGCTCTCGGCCGTTCACGCCTGGAGCGAGTCGGTGATCGAAGGCAGCCTCCCCGCCAACCCTTCGCTGCTCGGCCCGGCCGCGATCGCGCAAGAGGAGACGGCGGAAGTGTCCGAAACCCTGGGTCCGTTGAAAGCCGCTGTGCTGATGCCGGGACCGACTTGTCAGCTGGGCGGGCCGACTGTGATCAAAGCTCAATCCTGCATGCAAGGGGCGAGTCTGCAACAGTAAAGTTGTCCCAGTTCCTGGGCAAAATGGGAGATGACAAAGGTGACCCGACAACCCACAGGACCGGCAGTGGAGCCAGACGGAAGGGCCTTGGGAATCACGGCGACGGCGGGCCTCATCCTCATGCTCACCGGCGTTTTCGGGATGATCCAAGGAATCGTTGGGATAGTCGACAATGACCTCTACGTGGTCACGAACAAGTGGCTCTTCGAGTTGGACGCCACCGCTTGGGGGTGGGGCCACATCTTGATCGGCATCATCGCGTTGTGCGCCGGCGTGGGTTTGTTCTTCGGCAGGCGCTGGGCTCGAGCCATTGCGATCATCATCGCGGCGGTCAGCATTCTGGCCAACTTCGCCTGGCTGCCCTACTACCCGATGTGGGCCATCCTCGTCATTGCGTTCGACCTGATCGTGATCTGGGCCGTCACGGTACACGGAAGCGATTTTGCGGCAGCAAGTAACCACACGTCTGGCGGGTGAAGAGCTATCGACGGTCGATTCACCGAACCCGGATGGCCATGTATTCACCCATCCCACGAGGGAAAAGAGAGGGTGATCGGTTTCACGGGTTGAAGTTCGGTGCAGGGCTGACATGCCGAAGGTTCGTCCCGATCCTAGCCGTCGACCTTGAACTCTCACGAAACCGTCGAACAGAAATCGGACGGAAGGGTGAACCGCGGGCCGCTGCTTCCGGCGACGACCTGCCCGCCGTTTGGACAGTAGACCGAAAGGCAAATCCGTGACCTGTGATCTCGGCACAGGGGGTTAGTGCATCGGATCGGCGAGCCACTGCGCTGTGAACGTCGCTGGGGTACAGCGTCCGAGATTTGTCCGAACAGGTGAAGCGGTCGCCGCCTCTTACGAATATGCAGCGACCTAACCGTCGGCCAAATGCCGATGAGGCATGGCCATTGGCCGGGCTTTCGGTTAGTGTGCCGCTTTGTGCCGCGCTTCCGGACGCGAATGGCTTTTTCGATGATCACCGCCTCGGCGATCGTGGTTCTCTTCGCGCCTTCCGCCTTGGCGGTCCCTGTCTCGACACTCCCCGGATCCAGTCCGCGCGCAGGTTCGCCGACGCAAATGGTGATGTCCGGGACGGGGTCCGGGCAAGGCGTGGCGGGTTTCATCGCCGATGCCGGCAACTCCTTCGACCCGGTGACGGAGGGTTACCCGGCGGGCAATCCGACGACCGGATTCTCTCCCAAGAATGAAGGCTTCGCGGGAATTATTCTCGGCACGGCGACCGACGGAAGTAATGCCCAACTCAGCCTGTACTGCTTCGACATCAACACGAACACCTCGCCTGGGATCAACTACGTACTCGGTACCTGGAATGCGTCCAACGTGCCCAACGTGAACTACGTGGCTCAGGTTCTCAACAACTACTACCCGAAGACGAACGAACCGGCCGCGCTGACCGACCTGAACCAAAAGGCCGCGGCCGTGCAGGCCGCGATCTGGTTTTTCTCGGACAGGTACGTGCTGAATACCTCCGACTCCCTTCACGACGTCGTCAGTGGCATCGCGACAGCAGTCATCGCCAAGGGACCCGCGGCGCCGCCGGACCCGCCGTCGGTCAGCATCACCCCGGAAACGCTGAGTAGCACGGCGTCGATCCTCGGACCCTTCACTGTGACGGCCACAGGTCCTGCGACGGCGGCCAGCGTCACCGCACTCGGCGCGGACATGTTCCGAGACCCGGGAGCGACAGACCTGATTCCACCGGGTACGACGGTGCCGTCCGGCACCCAGATCTGGCTGAAACAGGCCGGGCAGAGTGCTGCCCTGCTCCAAGCAACCGCCAAGGCGACCGTCCCGCAGAACAACGTCTATCTCTACGACGGCACCAACGGTGTATCCGATGCCCAACGACTCATCCTGGCGCAGGATGCCACGCTGACCACGACGGTGAACGCCAAGGCGCTGTTCACCCAAACAGGTTCGTTGATCGTTCAGAAGACGATCACCGGCCCCGCCGCGGGCAAGCAGGGCGCTGTGACGATCAATGTGCGTTGCGGCGGAGTCCTGGTCGGTGATCCGTTCGACATCCCGGCCGGATCCACCGGCACCCTGTCAAAGACGTACGACAACATCCCGGTCGGTACGAGTTGCATTGTGACGGAGATCCACGACGGGCAAACAAGCACGGTGACGGTCGATGTCGACGGGTCTGGTCAGTCGGTCACCGTTGACGCTGGGACCACGACCGCCACGATCACCGACACCTACGGCTTCGTGGCACCTGGCGTCCTCGTCGTGAAGAAGTCGATCACGGGGCCCGGCGCGGGCCAGCAGGGCGAGGTCGTGATCCAGCCGACCTGTGACGGAATCGACCTGGCGCCGTTCACGATCGATGCCGGTGCAACCGGTCAGCCGTCAAAGACGTACCTGGTGGCGCCGGGCAGCGTCTGCACCATCACCGAGACCGTTGACGGTCACACCGACACGGTGACGGTCATGGTGGCCGGCAGCGGCCAGACCGTGACCGTGCCGGGCGGCAGCAGTGTCCAGGCGCTGCTCACCGATACGTACGACCTCGCCCCTGGTTCGCTGACCGTCACCAAGACCATCGCCGGTCCGGCGGCCGGACAACAGGGCGTCGTCACGATCAGCGTGACCTGCAACGTGAATGGCACCGTCACGCCGCTGCCGGACTTCACCATCGCAGCAGGAGCAGCTGCCGGTTCGACCACGCGCACCTACGCCGGTATTCCGGCCGGCTCCGTGTGCACAGCGACGGAGACCGCCACTGGCGACACCAGCACCCTCACGACAACCATCACCGGCGACAATGGAGCCCTCATTTCGGTCCCTGCTGGCGGCACCGGCACAGCCGTCATCACGGACACCTACGCCTTGACGCCCGGAGCTTTGATCGTCAGGAAGACGATCACCGGGCCGGGCGCCGGACTGCAAGACACCATCACCATCCAGCCCGTCTGCGATGGCACGGCCCTGGCCGCGTTCGTGATCCCGGCAGGAACTGCCGCTGGCCTCAGCTCCCAGCTGTACCCGAACATCGCGGCGGGAACCGTTTGCACGATCACCGAGACCGGCGACGGTGAAAACTCCGCGGTCAGCGTCGTCGTCACCGGAGACGACCAGGTGACCGTGCCACCGGGTGGGATCGTGACGGCAGAGTGGACCGACACCTACAACCTCAACCCCGGCTCGCTCGTCGTGAACAAGTCCATCACCGGCGCCGGCGCCGGGCAGCAGGGCCGGATCACGATCACGGTGACCTGCGTCAACAACGGCGTGATAACCACGTTGCAACCACTCTTCGTCATTCCCGCCGGTGCGACTGATCCCGGTTCACAGACCTACAACGACATCCCCGGCGGTTCGGTGTGCATGGTGGTCGAGACCGAGGACGGCAACACGAGCACGCTGGCAGTGCTCAAGCAGGGCAGCGGGACGGAGGTGACGGTCCCACCGGGCGGCACCGCCACGGCCGACCTCAGCGACACTTACTTGACAGGTGAACTGGTGGTCAGCAAGACGATCACCGGGACAGCTGCCGGCTCTCAGGGTGAGGTCACGATTCACACCGTGTGCAACGGCACGGCACTGATACCAGATCTGGTCGTCCCGGCCGGATCCGCGGGCGGGACGTACCTGCAGCGGTACCAGGACCTGATCGCGGGCGCCGCCTGCACCGTCACCGAGATCTCCGACGGCAGCACCAACACGGTGAACGTCAACCCGACGATCGATGGGTCACCCGTCACGATCGCCACCGACGGAACCGGCACCGTCGACGTGACCGACACCTACACATTCGTCCCCGGCTCGCTCACCGTCACCAAAACGATCGACGGCCCGTCCGCGGGCGAACAGGGACCAGTGACGATCCACGTCGACTGCGGCGCCGACGTCCTTATCACCGACTTCACCATCCCGGCCGGCACCACATCACCAGACCCAGTGACGTTCAACGACATCCCTTCCGGCACCATGTGCACCGTCACCGAAACGGCGGCCGGTTCCACCAGCACAGTGGCGGTGACGACCACGGGCAGCCCGCAAGAGGTGACGATCCCTGCGGGCGACGAGGCCATCGCAGAGATCACCGACAGCTACGCGCCCGCGCCAGGCGCGCTCACCGTGAACAAGACCATCGACGGCCCCGCGGCAGGCAGCCAGTCAGCCGTCACGATCCAGGCGGTCTGCGACGGGACGGCCCTGACGCCCGACTTCGTGATCCCGGCCGAAGCCGCGGCCGGCACGACGTCACATACCTACCAAGACGTTCCGGCAGGGGCCACCTGCACGGTGACCGAAACCGTCGACGGATCGTCCGACACCGTCGCGGTCATCACCGTGGGCAATCCCCAGGATGCAACCATTCCGGCCGGCGGAATCACCACCGCGGACCTGTTCGACGTCTACCACCTCGTGCCGGGTTCGCTGACGGTGACCAAGACCATCAGCGGCGCGTCGGCGGGTGAGCAGGGCGCGATCACCATCGGCGTCAATTGCGGCGGCTTGCCCCTTCCCGGATTTACCATCCCCGCCGGCGCGACGGGACCGCAATCGCACACTTACGACAACATCCCCGCCGGTCTCACCTGCACCGTCACCGAGGAGGCCGACGGCAGTACCAGCACCATCGGCGTTGTGACCACCGGCAGCCCACAGAACGTGGAAATCGGCGCGAACACGGAGGGGAGCGCCGAACTCACGAACGCCTACGGTCCGGTGCCCGGCTCGCTCGAGGTGCGCAAAACGATCAACGGCCCGTCGGCCGGCAGCCAGGGCGCGATCACGATCGACGTCACATGCGGCACCACCACGCTGCCGACAATGACGATCCCTGCCGGGACCGGCGCGCAGACATTGACGCAGACCTACCAAGACATTCCGGCCGGGTCCTCCTGCACCGTGACCGAGACATCGAACGGGGCGACCTCCACGGTCACTGCCACCGTCGCCGGCGCGAACCAAACCGTCACGGTGCCTGCCGGGACACTCGCCTCTCTCAGCATCACCGACACGTTCTACCCCGCGCCAGGCGCCATGGAGGTAGTGAAGACGATCTCCGGCCCGGGCGCCGGGAGTCAGGGGCTTGTCGGCATCCTGCTGATCTGCCGCGCCCCGATCCAGGTCATCGCGTTGGTGATCCCGGCCAGTCAATCGGCGGGTTCGGTGTCGCAGATCTTCAACGGCATCGGTGGCGGTTCGACCTGCCTGGTGACCGAGGTCATCGACGGGCACACGGATGCAGTTGCCGTTGAGGTGACAGGCGCAAGCCAGCAGATAACGGTTCCCGCGGCCGGCATCACAAGTGTGCAGATCACTGACACCTTCAGCCGATCGGCCTCACAAACCCAACCCCCGGCCCCACAGCCACAACCACCGGCTTCGCAACCTCCACTCGCTTCGACCGGTCTCAGCGCGCCGGTCGAACCAATGCTCGGCTACGCCGTCGCTGTCATCCTTGTTGGCGCCGGGCTCCTGCGTCTCGCACGACGACGTTCCTGACATGGCTGGTGAGGCCGGATTCGCAATGAGCGAATCTGCTGCTGCCTAGATTGATGAGGAGCGCGCGTGGTCCCATAATGCGCTGCTCGACCGAGGCCATGCCCAGGTAGAGATGCTGGACGACGTCGCCCCGGAGTATGAAGCCGCGGCGCACAGGTACATGGGAGACGATCAGGGCGACGCTTGGGTGGCATCGCTTCGTGGTCTGCCGATGGCGCGGATTTCCGTCAGCCCGGTGTGGGTGCGAGTCCTCGACTTCGTGACACGCTTTCCCAGCGCATTGTCCGGATGAGGTCTGGCGAGGCATACGGAGGGTGCTCGACGACCTGACGATCAGCAACCCAAGCGTCACGCATGGACGGCGTAGTGCCGGTCGAAGACCGCCGAGGTCGGTGCCGCCTACGATGAGGTCCGCGGCCCGCTGCCGAAGGTGAGCTTCTCGCTCTCCTCCCACAAGCGCTTGCGCGCTGCGGGATCCGAGCCCTGACCTGGCGTCGGGATTTCCCGGCGCTTGCTGAACAGCTTTCCGCTGACGATGTCCGCCTCTGGGGCGGTTGAAAGCCACAGCACGGTGTCCGCGCCCTTCTCCGGTGTGCTGCCGAAGATGTCGGTGACCCACTTGAACGGGCCGCGAGTGTCGCGGAGCAGTCCCGTGTGCGCGACGAGCCCGGGGTGCACAGCGTTGGCGACGACGCCTGTGCCGCGGAGGCGGTTCGCCAACTCCTGGGTGAACAGCACTCGTGCAAGCATCGTCTGGGGAGTCGACTTGAGGTAGGAGTAACGGCTCCGGACCTTCTGCAGATCCTCGAAGTCGATCTTTGACCTGCCGTATCTGGAGGCGACATTGACCACCCGTGCGGGCGCACTCGCCCGCAGTAGCGGCAGCAGTTCGTTGGTGAGGAGGAAGTACGCGAGATAGTTCGTAGCGAAGGTCAGCTCGATACCGTCGGCGCTGAATTTCCGTTGCTTCACGAAGACGCCGGCTGCATTCACCAATATGTCGAGCCGATCGTGGCCCGTCATGAATCGGGCGGCCGCACTACGGATCGAGGACTGTGACGCGAGGTCGCACTCCAGCACCTCGGCCTTCGCATCAGGCACGCTCGCGTGAATGTCGCGCAATGCCTGCTCACCGCGACCGGCGTTACGAACCAGGAGCACAACTGTCCCGGCGACTCGAGCCAGACCGATCGAGGTCGCCTGCCCGATACCCGACGCCGCTCCGGTCACGAGCGCCACACGTCCGTCCGTGCTCACCATGGGTCTCATCATCCCGCTCTTGACCGACGGGTGGGGAAAATCTGCGCCACCTTCTCTCGGTCGTCGACACGCCCAGAGCTGACTCATCCCAAGGCCGGCACTCAACCCGCCGACGCCCGGACAGGCGGAGGTCCCACCCGATCAACGCGGCAAACGCACAGGTCTCGATCGGGCCGCGACCTGGTCTCGTGCGGTGCTACTCACGGAAAGCAGGTCGCCGTAACCGATATCGGGGAGTGCTGCGATGTCGTCGGGTTCCACCGCGGCGCGCGGGGAGGCAGCCAACTGGTCACGGAAGGTCCAGGCCGCATCGGCGCTGGCACCCGGCCCGTCGAGGCGATAGCGAGGCGGCAGCATCGGACCGAACAGCAGCGGCTCGGCGAGGTCGGGGCGGGCTCGCACGTCCGGCGCCACTCCAGCAGCCTCAGCCAAGGCAACGGCGAGGACGTTGTGCGAGTCCATGACCGGCGTTGGCGAGGCAACGCTCTCTCTCGCCGCCGCGGCGTCCAGCTCGGGACCGTCACCGGACCAGGCGCCGACGATCCAGCGGGCCTGCAGTTCCAGCAGTGGAAAGTACGGCCCCTGCAGGTTGAATTCCCCGACGACGCCGAAGAACGGCAAGGTCCGGATGCATCGTGCGCAGATGCAGCCTCAGGTCGGGTCCGAGCATCGTACCACAACTCTGGTGGCCAGGAAAGGGATGTCGAGGCGGTAGCCGGTCGCGCAGACAATCGCGTCGACGCGCTCGGAGCTGCCGTCGGCGAAGGTCACCTGATCGCCCTGTGTTTCCACGATCTCCGGCCGGCAGATCAATGGTCCCGGCCCGAACCTGCTCGAGGTAGTCCTGGCACAGCGAATGACCGGCGACCAGGAAATCCGGATCCGGTTCGGGCGCACCGTAATCGGCAGGATTGCCGGCGACGCGCAGCACCCGCTCGCGCAGCAGATCGCCGTAGCCGGACGGCGACATCGCTGCGCGTCGCAGCGCCCCGATGTGGGTGTACCACTGCCAGTCGGACGACACACCGGCCACGTTCTTCTGCAGGACGTACCGAGGTTTGCGATACGCGGAGATCACCTTCGTGACAGTCGCGATGTCGGAAGCGATCTCGTGCCCGCTCACGCCGTTGCCGTACACCAGCACGCGCCGACCACGGAAATGATCGGCGCCGGGATAGTCGAAGGCGTGCAGCAGCTCGCCGGTGAAGCCGTCCACAACATCCGGCAGCACCGGAGCGCGGAACCGCCCGGACGCGATGATCACCGCGTCGAACGGCTCGCCATCCACCCACCACGCCGGCCGGACGTCGCTCACCCGGGTGTTGAAACGGATGCGGTCGGTGACACCGAATGCGTCGGAGTAGGCGCGCAGATAGTCGTGGACCTGCTCGGCGAGCGGGTGCAGATCGTGTGATGCCGGCACCGGGTAATCCGAGAAGGCGGTCATCGCCCGGCTGGTGTTCGTGCGCATGCCCGGCCAGATTCCGCTGTCCGCGGCCGCGGTGTTCCACTGCCCACCGAGGTCATCACCGGCCTCGAAGACGACCACCTCGAACCCGGCTTCGATGGCATGTTTCGCCGACACGAGACCACCCGGGCCGGCGCCGATCACGGCCACCCGTGCTCCCGGGCTGAGTCTGGCCATGCGCGCCCCCATCGATCGGTCGGGACATTGTCCTACGCCGCGATGGCGGCTCTCAACCTGATCACTCACCCCGCCAGCCGTAACGGTTTGACGACGGGCCGGGAACTGATCCACCCCATGAATGAACGCCAGGTCTTTGTGAGGACAAGTGCCAGCCGACGGGTTACTGCGCCGCGTGAATGGTCGTCAACGATCTGCCGTGCGCCAACTCTCGGCCACAGTGGCGACACTGAATCGCTCTCGCCGTGGAGCAGTCGGCCGTCATCGAGAAAGTCGTGTGCCGTCGCCAATCGAAATCAACGGCGGTCGAAGTAGAGGACCTCGATGGCGTTGTTGCCGTACCCGAGCCGATTCCACGGTGGCACCTCCGGTTGCACGTTGCCCGCCGCGTCGGTGGCCCTGGCGCGGATCGTGTGCCTCCCGACAGCGGCCGTATCCCAGACGTATGTCCAGTCCTGCCAGTGGTACGGACCGGTGGGGGCTTCCAGCTGTGCCTCGTGCCATTCGCCTTCGCCGGTCAAGGACACCTCGACCTTGGTGACCGGTCCCTGACCCGACCACGCCTTACCGCGGACGGTGCAGGGCCCGAGGTCGAGGATCGAACCGGAGGGCGGGTCCGTGATGCGCGACCGCACCCGCATGAGACTGACCGCGTCCTGCGGCCGATCTGGCCACTGGTACATGTAGTGACCGGTCTGGAACTCACCGACGAACGGCGCGGTGAGGACCTCGATCCGCTTGAGCCATTTGACCGAGGCAACCGCATACCAATGGGGCACCACGAGGCGAAACGGCGCGCCGTGGTCCGAGCCGAGAGGCTCGCCGTTCATCTCGTAGGCGACCAGGATATGCGCAGCAGGATCGGCCGCGAGTTCCAGCGACAGTGCGCGTTCGAAGGTCAGGTCCACCCTGCTGGTGTCCGGAAGGACGGGATTCAGGTGGTAGGCGCCGTGATCGGCGCCCTCGAATCTGACATCCGTCCCATCGTCCGTCGGACCGGCCAGGGCCAGCACGTCACTGAGCAGTGCGCCCTTCCACCGGGCCGTGGAGACTGCGTAGTCACCCCAGGGCTCCCCGGTCGGCAACGGACGCATTGCCAGACGCCCGTTGCCGGCGCACTCGAGGGTCACCGCGTACTCGAATGCCGGCATCGCCCGCAGGTCCTCGAGGGTGAGGACAAGCGGTTTCCCCACCGCGCCGAAGATCTCCAGAGTGCCGTCGTGCGTCGGCAACGGGAAGTTGCTCCGGACATAGTGCAGCCCGGTGGGGGTGATCTCATCTGCGAGACCGGAGGGCGGTGCCTCGGCGTTGTAGGGAGCAGGGTTGATCATCACCAGCGCAGCGCGTCGCAGTTGCTGGTCGTCGGTCACTGTCATGGGTTCCGGCCTCCTGGTAGTGGCTTGTCGGTCTGCGATAAGTGAGTCAGTAATCGGAATCTCGGAAGGTCGGATCCCGTCCCTCGTTGAATGCCCCGATCCCCTCGACACGGTCGGGATGGACGGCCGAACGCCAATGGGAATCCATCATGATCGCGATCGCCTGCTCGATGGGTTGGCCTTCGCCCAGCTGCACCGCTCGCTTGACCGCCTGCACCGCGGTGGGTGAGTTGCCCGCAATCTTGTTCGCGATCTGCTCGGCGGCGTCCATCAGATCGGCGGGGGCGTGCAATTCGTTCACCATGCCCAGACGGTGTGCCTCCACGGCGGTGATCGGGTCCCCGGTCATCAACATCTGCAGCGCTTTGCCGGGCGGGAGCAGACGCGGTAGCAGTGCCGGTGAGCCGCCGCCAGCCGCCAGGCCGAGCATCGCCTCCGGTTGTCCGAAGGTTGCGGTCTCCGAGGCGATGATGAAGTCGGTGCTCTGCGCGAGTTCACTGCCGCCGCCGTAGGCGATCCCGTTCACAGCCGCGAAAATCGGCTTGCGCAGCTGCCGGACGGTGTACAGGGTGCGGTCGAAGTCCTGGCGTTGGCGCAGCCAGTCCTCCTTGGTCATGTTCTTCCGCTGGCGGAGGTCGCTTCCGACCGAGAAGGCACGATCGCCGGCGCCGGTCAGGATGACAGCGCGGACCGCCGTACGGACCGCGATCGTCTCGAGGATCTCGGTGAGCAGCGCCCCCATCTCGGTCGTGATCGCATTGTCGGCGTGGGGTCGATTCAGGGTGATGACGGCGATGCTGCCACCGGACCGGTAGTCGACGAGCACTGCCGGTTCGACATCGCCGACGTCAGGGGACGGTGGCCCGAAGTCGAGTGCGTTCCAGCGATCGGTCCTGGGTGAGACATCAGTCATCGGCGTGCCTTCCGGTCGGTCGAGCATGGTCATGTCTGCAGCTCCGCCAGCCAGCGCATCGCACTCAGGCTCGGGGCGAAGCAGTACTCGCCACCCCGTGTCACGACGAAAGGTGGCAGGTCCGGCAAGCGGCGGCGGACCGGATGCTGGGGAATGGTGAAGCTCCCCGAGCCGTCATTCGGTCCCACCAGCGGGTCCTTCTCCGCAGGGGCGCCGATGAAGATGCCGTCGTTGAGCCACTGGGTCTTGACGAATTCGAACTGCCGTCGCGGGTGGGCTCCGGCGAACACGAACATGATGCCCCGGTCCAGACCGTCGTCCTCGAGGACATTGTCGGGCAAGGCCGGACCGTAGCTGGTGCCGCGCCTGATCATTCGGTGGAGGCGGACGTTGACGCCCCCCTCGTGGTCGAAGGCGTCGCGCGGGTTGGCGCGTCGTGCGTGCGAGCCGACCGGGCACTTGAATCCACGGGGGTCATCGGCGTAGCCGAAGTCGTTGTGCCGGTGGACGTCCCGGCCCAGTTCTGGATCATCGGAGCTCGGGGAGAGCGCGAGCGGTGCGCCACTGGGCCAGCGTCCGACCATTTTCGCACCGAGAAGAGCTTCATCCGCGCGATCCGCGGCGCGGGCGCGCAGGTACTGCCGGTAAGCAGCAACCTTGGTGTGCAGTTTGCGGAAGACCACATAGGTCCCGTTGCGGCCCAACACCTCGGGAGTCGGCATCGGCGGTGGTGCACCCGTCTCATCGGGGTAGCCGAGGATGATCTCGCCGGCCTTGATCGGATGCTCCTTCGGGTTCGACGGCGCCCGGCCGCTTCCTTCGACCGCAGGCTGGCCGATCCCGTCCTTGAACCCGAACGAGGTTCGGCCGGTCGGCAGCTGATAGCAGTCCTGTCGCCAGACCACCTCGATTCCCGGAAGGTCCTCCTGAGCCCTCCGGGCGCGGTCGGCCGCCGCCTCCAGCGACGCAAGGTCCGAGGTCAGTACCGCGATGGCGACGTGCACGTCGGTGGTGCCGAGCGGCTTCTCCCAGTGTTCGGGACTGCTCTCACCTTGGTCGCCGAGGATGGCTGCCCGAGCCGCCATGCCTTCCTGGAACTCCGGCGCGAAGCTGTCCAGGGACGCCTGCGGCACGCCCAGCGCCTTCAGGCCGGCGTAGGTGAACGCCACCGTGATCGAAGCCGCCGTCGGGCCGGGCGAGGACCTGGCCGGCGTGATGATCCGGTGCAGTCGCCGGACGAGCTCGCGTCCGTCATCGCGGCTGTCGATCCGCAGCAGCAGGTACGTCCCGACATACGGGGTGGGTCGCTCGTACAGCGCCCCGGACTGGATGTCATCCAGCTCCAGTGTCGGCACTGTGGAGGTCACGGCGTCACGCACCTTCGGAAAACCTAGTGGTGCAGGGGCAGTTTCGGCGGGTCCTCGTTGGGTTCGGCGAGGTAGGGAAAGCGCTGCCCGGCTGGCCTGGTGGCGTGATCGACACCGTCCCGGATCACCGGCCCATTCCCGGCGTTGATCAGCTGGGTGAACAGCGTGTCGATGACATCGTCGTTCAAGGTGCGGCCACCGCATGTCCGGTGCGGTTCACCGCGACGGGCGGCGAGCTCGATCTCCAGATAGGACCCGCGCTCGATGTAGGGCTTGGTGACATCGACGACGAGGAAATCGGCCAGCACCAGGTCGGTCAGCGGGTGGTCTCCGTTGCCGTTGGGGGGCCAGTCGACCGTTCCGTCGAGGCCGTCCCAGAACGCGAGGTTGGCGTTCAACCGCGCCCTGTACGCACCCGGGTAGCTGTCCCCGAGATGGAAGGCGTCCTCCATGTTGTACAGGTCCCGGATCTCCAGATCCCGGTTGACGGTGTCGAACTGCTTGGGCGCCAACATCATGTTCTTCACCTCCGGCCGCCCGACACGTTCGATCCGGATGTTGAGCCGCCCCCTGGTGAGCGTCTCAGCGACCACGCCGAACAACGCTGCGCCGCCGAGAACATCGATGTCGATCTCGACCACGATGCTGAGCACATCCTTGCCGTCGAGATAGATCGCGCCCGGGTCGGTGAATGCCAGCGTGCGGGTGGCGATCGTCTTCAATGCCGCCGGCGCGTCCATGATGAACGGATCCCAGCGCACACCGGCGAACACGCGAAGGCCGGACCCGGAACCCCCGACCGGATCGCCGACGCGAAACCCGACCGATCCGCCGGTACTGATGGTGCAGGTGCCCTCCTGGCCCGGTGGATCCTTGTCGTCACCCGAAGGGTCCGAGAAGACCACGTCCACAACAACTTCGTCGCCCACGGCCTCGGATGGTGTACCGGCGCCGTTCGACGCGATCTGAGTCAGCGGCCGCAACCGTAAGCGGTAGATGAGACCGTCGGAGAAGAGGTCGGACGGCTGCGCGAACGGCAACGTGTTCATCACGAGTACGAGCGTCCGAGGAACCGACGGACTCGGGAACGCGTACAGGTCCGTGATGTCGGCGATCGGATCGGCGAGGGCTCGTGGACCCGAAATATGGTCAGACATCGGCGTCGGCCATCATTTCTCGCGTCCTAATCGGAAGCCTCCGCCAGCAGCGGCTGCAGGGCGGGGTGCTGGAGCGCCTGCGCAGCCTGTGGATGGTCGAGTACCTGCTGGAAGGCCGCGTTCACCCGCTGGGACTTCTTGATCTCTTTGACCGTGCCGCCGTAGTTGCGCGCATAGGCGGCTGCGCCCTGCTCCGCGCCGAGCACGAATGCCTTGACCGTCGCGAGGTCGGGGAGCCCGTCATAACCCTCGGTATGACGGAAGATGGTGTCGAACAAGGCCAGCGTCGGGCCCGACGTGAAGAAGTCCTCCATGTAGGCATCCCACGGGCCGTCGAAGCTGGTCACGAAGGCAAGCCGGGTGTCGTCGTCGAAGAGCACGAACCGCGCCTCGTGAATGGTCTGAATCGTGATGCCGTAGTCCCCGGGCCGGTAGCCGGGGGTGTCCTGCAGAGCGCGAAGATCTGCCCGCAAGGCTTCACCCTCGCCCGGCTTGACCCGGAAGAACAGGCTGAACTCGCTCGTCGGCCCGACGTTGAGTCCCGGTCGAGAACCATTTCCCGCAACAGCTGTCATCAATGCCTCCAGAGAGCGCCGAACATCAGCCGTCTCGGTCAGGGTGAGGGAGAAGGAATTCGACGCGATGTGGCGTGTTTCATGAGCGCCGCCTCATGCCATGTGGCTCAACGCTATTCCGGCGATGCCGACTGTGCCTCCTCCGTACCGGATGACAAACGTGGCAGTCGCTGATCCGCCTCATTCGCTGTCGGTGACGGTGGGTTCCACCCGTCGTGTGTGCTGGGCCGGCGGATCCCAGAATTCGTCGATGCCGAGTTGGCGCGCAGCATCGAGTACGGCGCGGCCGAGCACATTGGTGTACGTGGGGAACGAGAGCGGAATGCGGGCGAACTGCTCGACTGTCATCTCGGCGGCGATCGCGACGGCGGCGACCTGGGCGAGTTCGACGGCCCGCTCGCCGACGACATGGCAACCGATCATCCGGTGGTTGTCCCGGTCGACCAGCAGCTTGCAGAAGCCGGTTGTCCGTCCGTCGATGATCGGGCGGGAGGCGACCGCGAACGGTGTCGTGGCAATGACGATGTCGTGATGCTCCCGAGCCTTCGCTTCGCTCAGACCCGCCTGCGCGTACTCGGGGTCGGTGAAACTGCCGATGGGACTGACCGGCGGAGTCAGCGTCAGGCCTCGCTCCTGAACGGCATTGGTGGCGGCGAGAAATCCGTCCTGCACGGCTTGTGGGACCAGCATCAGTCGACCGGTGATATCGCCGGCCGCGTAGATGTGAGGACTGCTGGTGCGCAACTGCGCATCGACGGCGATGTAGCCGCGCGGCGTGGTTTCCACCCCGGCGACCTGAAGGTTGAGGCCGGAGGTGTCCGCCTGCCAGCCGATCGCACCAACGGCAACCTCGGCTTCGACGGATTCCGGGCCGTTTCCGTTGTCGAAGATCATTCGTACACCGCCGTTTGCAGCCTGGAATTCCTGGATCCGGCCGAAGCTCTCGTGGACGTCGATTCCGGCCGCGCGGAACGACTCGGCCATCACCCGCGACACGTCCTCGTCCTCGGTCATCAGAATGCGTGGCGCGGCCTCATACAGCATCACCCGAGATCCCAACTCGTTGAACACCGACGCCACCTGCGCGCCGGTTGCGCCGGCGCCGACGACGAGGAGCGATTCCGGTACTGCGGTGAGCGACCAGGCGTCATGATGGGAGCCGAGCAGATCGGCTCCGGGCAGTGGCAGGAGACGGTTGGTGCCGCCACCACACAGGATGAACTTCTCCGCCCGTACCCGAAGCTCACCGGCAACGATGGTGTGCGAGTCGACAAATCCTGCGGTACCGGAGTGATCGAAGACAACGACCCCTTCTTCGCCCAGCTGCGGCAACATCGTCGAGGTCGTCGCGACATCCTCGACCACGTCCCGAACCCGCCCGAGGAGTCGACCGTAGTCCAATGACGTTGCACCGACATCGATGCCGAACGCACCCAACTGCCGCGCCTCGCGTCGGAGCCGAGCAGCGTGGGCGAGTACTCGGACCGGCACCGGACCATCGGTTGCGGCCATTCCGCCGACGCTGTCGCGAGTGATCAGGGCGGTCCGCGCCCCGAGTCGAGCGGCGCGAAGTGCCGCGAACACGCCGGCAGGGCCACCGCCGATGACGGCCACATCAAACTCTCTTGCCTGTTCCATCGCTGCCTCCGAGACCGCCTGCAACTCAACCACATCCGTCCTACTGCTGGTAGCCAACGCAACTCATTGCCAAGGAACAGGTTCGCTCAGACACGATGTTCATCGGTTCTTCACCCTCCGTTCGGCTCAGGTTTCCCAGCTGTCGATGCCGATTGCCGGTCCGCCATCAACAGCAGGGGGAGGATCACTGCGAATTCTCGGCGTCGGCTCCCGCATCTTGTGGCGGCGGTGCCTGAGGGCCGGCGATGGCCGTCTCCAGGATCAGTATCGCTGCACCGATCTGGTCGCGTGTCGTCGTGATGTCGGCCGGAGGCGCCATTGGCCCAGGCGCCGCGGCCATGTCGTCGAGTTGTATTCGTGCTGCGCGCACCGAGTCCCGCAAGTTCCGGGCGAGGGCTTCGTCCGGACCTCGGCGAGCGGTGGATTGCAATCCCGTCAGGGTGTCCTCCAGTGCGGACACGCGGTCCCGGGTGACCTGCCAGGCACCGGCGACCTGATCCACCGACTGCTGCTGTTGCAGCTGCGGGAGTAGTTGCCTTGCGAACCAGACGATCTCGGATTCCGCCAATGCGAGCCGTTCGCGCCATCCATTGCGGCGCCGTCGCGCGATCACGACCGGAATGGCAACCGCGACTCCGAGGATGACGGCACCGAGCAGCCACCAGGGCCAAGTGGCCGGCTCGGTCGTCGGCTGCGCAGACAACGTCGACGAGGTACTCGTCGTTGACGGTGCCGGGGTGGCGGTCACCGGTGTGAGCGCGGCTGGGGCGGTATCTGTCGTCCCCGTGATGGGTGGCTCCGGCGACGACTCCACCGGCGACGCGACGGGGGTCGGAACGGCCGCGGACGTCTCCGTTGAGACGATCGTGGTCGTCGTGGTGGTCCGCTCGACCGAGGGTTCAGGCGACGCGACGCGACCTGCGTCTGCGTCGTGCTGGATTCGGTGTGCTCGGCCGAAGAGACGGCGGTGGATGGGTCGGATGACTGGCCGAGGATGGGTGTTCGGGTCGTCACATCAGGGGATGAGGCCGAGATCGTGCTTGTCACCGGCGGTATCGCGTCGGTTTCCGATGACGGCGTGCGTTCGAAGGAGAGTGACACCGTCGGCGGCTGCACAGATGCGGTTCGACCGGGCAACCCGTTGTCGGCTGAGCCCCCGCAGGCACTCAGCAGTCCCACAGTCACGGCCACCAGGAACAAGCCTCGCGAAAGTTCGCGGGCTGTCATCCTCCGGCGCTTGTTCATCTGTGTTGACCCGTCCTGAGCTGCTGGTATCCGCCGAATGGTCCGAACCGGCGGGTCGCCAGCCACGCGTGGCGCAGCGGCGCAGGGCGTTCTGGCTGTGGCCGATCCGCTACCTGGAGGTGGCGATGTCCCGGCCGTGCACGGTGAGAGCCCAGATGACGAAGACATCCAAGGCGATGATGAGCAGGCTCCAGATCGGGTAGTAAGGCAGCCACATGAAGTTCAGCACGATGCTGACCGCCGCGACCGCGATTCCGACGAGCCGCGCCCACAGGGCTCCCTGGAAAACGAAGAATCCCGCGACCGCAAGGAGGGCACCGACGAGCAGGTGAATCCAGCCCCAGGTGGTGAGGTCGAACTCGAAGACCCATTCCTGTCCGACGACGTAGAAGTCGTCGTTGAACAGGGCGACCGCACCCTGAATGACCTGCATCACCCCGAGCACGATCATCATGACGCCGGCAAAGACTGTCAGGCCAATGGCTGTCGTGCTGGGTCTGGAGGTGGTGGTTGCGTTCTCGGTGTGCTTGGCGGAAGTCACGGTTCTCCTCGAGGTTGGTGCCCGTACAGGCCCGATCCTCGCGCAGTCCGCGTCAGACACATCATTCGATTGGTATGAGACAGGCATCCACCACCCGCGGTGGATCTCCCGTTACCGGTGATGCCTGACGACCGGGCCCCGCACACCTCGCGAGCGGAGACCCTCGTCAGAGCCAGCGACGCACCCGTTGCCGGTACGCGTCGTATTCAGCGCCGAATTTGCTGCTGAGATATTTCTCCTCCGGGGTGATGGCGCCCCAGTAGAGCAATGCGATCCCGACGGGGACAAGAAGGAGTGCCCACACCGACGGCCACAGCAGCGCGAGCGCGATGTCGAGCAGGATCAGGCCGACATACAGGGGATTGCGACTGAATCGAAACGGTCCCCGATCGAGGACGACCCGGGTGGCGCCACCAGGCAACAGGGCGGTGCGGTTGGCAGCCATCACGGAGAGCGCCCAGCCATTCCAGCTTCCGAACACCACCAGGAGAACCACGCCGGAAATTCGTGCGGCACCGACGGGGATCGTGAACGGGTCCCCTGCAACAGCAGTCACGATGATTCCGATGAGCAACGGGGCGCCGAGTGCGATGGGCGGCCACATCCGGTAGGCGGGTGCGTCGGTCATCTCTTCATGATGGCCGCGGAATCTGCCGGCAGGGTCAGAGCAGGTTCAACTCGCGTGCCCGGTCCACCGCAGCCCGTCGGGAGGTGACGTCGAGCTTGCGGTAGATGGACCGCAGGTGCGCCTTGACCGTGTTGATCGACACGAACAGGTCGGCGGCGATTTCCCCGGCCTTGAGCATGGTCGGCAGATATCGCAGGACGATCAGCTCCCGCTCGGTGAGATGTTCGTCGGCCAGGCCGGTCTCCCTCGCCTCGACCAGGGCCTGGGGACTGAGCAGCGCCTCGGTGAACTGTAGGTGCCGAGCGACGATGTGCCGGTGCCTGACGATCAGGCCGCGCAGGGGGGTACCCGCGTCCAGGAACGGCCGGATCATGTTCTCCGCTTCTGCCAGGTCGATCGCCTCGGTGAGCTGGGTCAGCGCGGCGGTGTCCCGGTGCTCCCGATCCGCAGCCAGCGCCAGCAGGATCCGGGCTTCCACTGCGAGACCCAGAAACGACGCACCCGTTTCGAGAACCGGTGTCAGCAGCGCGGGCAACAGGTCCGCTCGTCCCGAGGCCAGGTTCGTTCTGCCGATCGTCACCCGTTCGGCTGCATCGGCATAACCGGACCCACGACCCACCACCATCGTCGTGGCATTCTGCGGCTGCCCGGAGATCAGCTGCACCCGGGACTGGGCCACCGCGCACAACCGGGACAACAGATCCGGCGGGTCGGGAACTGCGGCGAGTTCGGCGGCCAACCGATCGGCGGCCGACCGAATCGTCACCAGGTCACCCCTGGCGGCGGCGACGCCGACCGCGGTGATGCCCAACAACAACCGGCACCCGGCGTCTGCACCGCGAGTACTGGCAGCCAGGCCGGCATCGATGATGTCTGATGCCTCTTCCAACGAGTTCTGCGCGAGAAAACTGAGGCCCAGCGCGACATATGCGCCCAAGGCCTGCGGCTCGCCCGCCCAACCGCGGCGGTCGACTGCGGCCCGGACCGAGGCGGCCCGGCGGTGGGCTTGCCGCAACCGGCCGTGCAGCGCATCGAGCATCGACAGGTACGAGCGGGCGCTGACCACCGTGAGGCCCAGCCCGAGCTCTACCGCCCGCGCTTCCGCCTCGAGGAAGTCGGCCTCCGCACCGGCGAGATCACCGGCCCACGTGCGGCCGACGCCGAGATTGTTCAGGCCGATCACCCGGTACTGTCTGGCCGCCGGCACCAGCCGCCGCGGCGCGGCGTCCAGCAAGGACAACAATCTTCTCGACGAATCGACCAACGCCGCCGAGCCGGTCAGTCGATGTTGGCTCAAAGTTGCTGCCTCGATCAGGATCTCGGCCGGAACGCGAATCGCATCTGGGGCTTCGGGCAGAAACTCGGTCGCCTCGCTCGCATCCCGATACATGGCCGTAAAGTCATGTCGCTGGAAATGCCAGATCGCGGCCGACAGCAGGGTACTCAACCTCGGCTCATCCACGGCACGGCGGGCAGCCGGCTCCAGGGCCGCCGCCAATGCCGGGCCTTCGGGCGTCAGGATCAAGGGCAACGCCGATGCGGTCAACAGCCGGCCGGCCTCGTCCCAATCCCCGGCAGCTGTTGCGTGCCCGATGGCCTGGATCGGGTGGCCATGCTCGATGAACCACGCCGCCGCCCTGAGATGCAACTGGTCCGCGGTCCCTGGCCGCTCCAGGATCAACCGGTGTTCCAACAGCTCTCGCAGCAGCGGGTGGTAGCGGAACCAGCCGCTGTCGTCGCCAAGGCCGACGACGAAAGCGTTCGCCGCCACCAGATCCGCCAACACCTGGCTGCTGTCGTCGCGGCCCGACAACGCCGTGGCCAGCGACGGGTTGAGCCGTTCGACGATGCTGGTTCTGAGCAGAAACTCCCGGACGGGTGCGGGCTGCCGATCCAAGACCTCGCCGACCAGATATTCCGCCACCGATCGTTCCGTGCCGGTGAACTTCTCGATCCCCCGCGTGACGCCGGCGGAGGACAGGAACATCGCAGCCAACCGCACTCCGACGGGCCAACCCTGGGTGCGGTCCAAGACCAACCGCTGCTGGTCGTCGGTCAGCTCGATCCCGTCGTGCGCGAACAGTTCGGTTGTTTCCTCCTTGGTGAACGCGAGATCCCCCGACCTGATCTCCGTCAGCCCACCCGAAACCCGGACCCGGTGGAGTCGCAGCGCCGGATCCGCCCTGGTCAGCATCACCAGGCGCAACGGCAGCGGCCGCTGCTCGATCAGTGCACTGAGTGAATCCAGCACCTCGGGGTTGCTCAGGTGATGCACGTCGTCCAGGACCAGCACCACCGGTCCCGGCAACCCCGCCAGGCCGGCCCGGACCTGGAGCGCCTCCGCGGCCCCGAACGATGGGGCCGGTACCAGCTCGCGCAACGGGCTGTCCTCGGGCACCGCCGCACCGATGGCGAGTGCGGCGAGCACATCGGACCAGAATGTCCGCAGATCATTGTCCGTCTCGTCGACGGTGAGCCACGCTTGCGGCCCGGTGAACCGGGCCAACCACGCCGCGACCGTGAGGGTCTTGCCCGATCCAGGGCCGGCGCTCACCATGACCAACGCGCGCCTTGTCGGGTCGCCCAGTCGCACCTCCAAGCCCCGACGATGGACCAGCCCAGGCGGAACGATCGGAGGTGTGGCCCGGAGACGCACCTGGTTCAGCACCTGATCCGGCAACCGGTCACCTCCGCTTCGGATACTTGTCGGGCGGCCCTCTGCCCGCTGTCACCACTAGGTGCTTAGCACATCACAGTGACGAGTCGGTGCGAACTGATCGTTGCCCAAGGGCCACCCTTCCCGGGTGAGGCCACCGCGGTGTGCCTCCTGCCATGGTGGGCCGGTAGAGGCGCGTCCAATGACCGGAAGTGGGTGGTGACGTCGGTGGAATTCGAGATCCGCGTCGCCGGGACCGTCCCGGACGAATTGCTCGGTTGCATCGGTGACGTCGAGGTACTCGTCCAGCCCATGTCCAGCACCCTGACCTGCGCCGTGGCGGACCTGGCCGCGTTACACGGACTGCTCCACCGGCTGCAGAGTGCGGATCTGCAGTTGATCGAGGTGCACCGGCCGGTCAACCGATTCCGATCCGCGTCAGCGGACAACGACAGCTGAGCAGAGGAGCGGACCATGCCGGATATCTACGAGTTCGGGATCACCGGCCGGATCGGCCCACTCATCCGGTCCTGTCTCGCCGAACTCACCCCGGCCGCAGAGCATCAGACAACCGTGGTGTCCGGCACTGCCCGCTCACCCGAAGACCTGCAGCGAGTTCTCGACCTGTTGGACTCCTACGGGCTGCCCGCCGAGGACATCAGGCTCACCTATCGCGAAGCCGCGCCGCGGCTGTGACGGCCGAACTGCCAGGATCGAGCGCCGATCCTCCCCCGAGTGGGGTGATGCCGGAAAGGTCCCCCGCTGCGAAGGTCGTGCCGAACACAGCATCTCACCGCGGGAGATTCCGCAGATGAAATTTCTGGACTATGAGATACGGGTGACCGGCCAGGTACCGGCCGAGGTGCTGGAGGAGATCGAGGGCGCTCAGGTCACCGTGCAACCTGTGGAAACCATCCTGCGGGGATCGGTCGCCGACCAGGCTGCGCTGCATCGGATGATCAACCAGCTCCAGGGACTCGGCCTGGAACTCACCGAGGTGCGCCGGCTCTCACCCTGACCCGAGGATCGCGCTCTTCTCGTCCACGTCGTGTAGTGCGGGCCGGACCGTGCACGTCGCCGGGACCCCGGTCAGCGACGAGTACACCAGTGCCGACAGCATTTTCAACGGCGTCATCTAGGGGTCCAACTCGACACCGGCGCCCGGCGCAACAGCAGCTGACCGCCGAGCTACCACGGAACATGTGGTTGCGTGGAACAAACGGATCATCCGCGATCCCAGCGCAGCCGATCCCCTGACTCGGCTGTCGGATGCACCGCATTTCGGCGGTGACCGACCCATTCCGTTACAACATGACGCCGGTGCCGGAGACTGACCGAGAAGGCCGGGCACCGGGCCACGAAGGGGACGATCATCGATGATGTCGCAGGAGCCACCGCCGCCTGACAAGCGCCGCGGTCCCGCAGTGCGGCAGACAGCTGCGCGTTTCGCCCAACGCCTCGAGCCCACCGTGGTCGGGAAGGTGTGGTCCAGGTTGCTCGAGGTGGAGTTCGTCGATCGCTCGGTCGCGCTGGCTGCCAAGGCCTTCGTCTCGTTCCTGCCGCTGCTGGTGCTGGTGGCAGCGATGTTCCCGGACGATGTCCGGGGCGGGATTGTGTCGGTCTTCGCAGACCGTTTCGGCATTTCCGGTGGGGCCTTCGACATGGTCCGGCAGGCCTTCGCCGATCCCTCGCAAACGAAATCGGCATCCGGTCTAGCTGGGGGCACTGATCACCCTGGCGTTTGCGGTGTCGTTCACCACGGCTCTTCAGCGGGTCTTCCTCAGGGCATGGCGCCGGCCGCCGGGCGGCGGCGCCAAGAACAAGGGCCGCGGCGCGATGTGGCTCGGCGGCGTGTTGGTGCTGATGATGTTCGTGGCCTTGTCCAAGGCCGTGCTCGATGGACCAACCGGGAGCGTGCTCGCCTGGGCGCTGGGATTGCTCGGATCCACCGCTCTGTGGTGGTGGACCGGCCGCCTGATGGTGCGCGGCGAGATCAGGTGGCGGGCGTTGTTTCCCACCGCCGTCGTCATGGGAATCGGCGGCTGGCTGTACACGCTGGCCGCCGCCGTCTGGATGCCGACGAACGTGGCCAGTCAGTACGCCCAGTTCGGCGCATTCGGCATCGCCCAATCGTTCGTCACCTGGTTCACCGGCCTGGCGTTCCTCGTGGTGTTCGGTGCCGTCCTCGGACCGGCGCTCGCGGACGGCGACAATGTGATCGCCCGATGGATGCGTTCGGGAAACGCGACCGCTCTGGAACCGGACGCGAAGCCTGCGCTGCCCGGCCCGGATCGTCCGATGCGGTTGTCCGATGCGTTCGGGCTGGGGGTGAAATCTGCTGAGGCCCCACCGGCACCGACGGGCCAAGAATGACGCCTCCCGCCCGATGGCTGACAGCGACCGTCCTGACCGGCCGCCGTGTGGTGCTGGAACCGCTGCGGACCGACCACGCCGACGAGATGGCTGCCGTACTGGGCGATCCTGCCCTGCACCAGTACACCGGCGGATCTCCCGCCGGCGCCGCCGAGCTCCGCGCCCGATATTCGAGGCTCGAGGCCGGGTTCTCTGCCGACGGCTCGGAGTGCTGGCTGAATTGGGTGGTGCGATACGGCGCCGACGCCGTCGGATTCGTCCAGGCGACAGTGACCCGGTCGGCCGACCAGTTCGACGCCGAGGTTGCCTGGGTGATCGGCACCGGACACCAACATCACGGCTATGCCCAGGAAGCCGCCTCAATGATGGTCGAATGGCTGCGACAGCAGGGTGTGAGTTCGATCGTCGCGCACATCCACTCTGGGCACGTGGCCTCTGCGGCCGTCGCGCGCCGGATCGGGCTCCTCCCGACGGAAGAAATCGAGGATGGCGAGATCCGTTGGGTGAACGGCTCTCCCTGCGTGAAACCGGGAACGGTCAGCCGGTGACGGTGGTCCGACCGGTATCGACGGCCGCGATGACGTCCTCTGTCGCCTTGATCACCACCGCTGCGTTTTCGACCATGATGTTGTGTCCGGAGTTGGTGTCGGTGATGTGTTCCGACCCGGGGAAGTAACCGGCGATCACCGCTTGGGCTGCGGAGTTGGTCCGGTCGATCACGGAGCCGAAGTCGCGGGGCGTGTCCGCCGGCACCAGGCCCTCGTCGATGTACTCGGGCACCAGGTCGGCGAACTTCACGCTGGCCGTCAACACCACGACCGGCATCGGGCGCAACTTTTCGGCGGCGTCCACCTGGTCGAGGCTGACGTTGAAGTCGTACTGCTCGAGATCGGGGTAGGCCGCGATCAGTGCCGGTGACCGGTTGTTGGTCGTGACCCAGGTGGCCCATTGCTCCGGGGTCATCTGGGCCCGCAGCTCCGGGGACAGGACGTCGACGAACACGATGCCCTTGACGTCGTCGGCATTTTCCCCGGCGAAGACGCGGGCGATGTTGCCGGCGAAGGAGTGGGCGACAAGGACGTAGGGGCCATGCATGTCGAGCTTGTCGAGGATGGCGGTGAGATCGTCGGCGGCGTCCTGGGGTGTGATGGGCTGCGGAACGGCGGTGCTGCGGCTGGGGGTTCCGTCGAGGTATTGCACGCCCGGCCGGTCCCAGGCGCAAACCCGGGTCTGGGTGCCGATGGTGTCGTAGACGTTGGGCACCTGGCCGGGGGCGTGCCACAGGTCGGAGGCGGTGCCGCCGCCGGAGAGCAGCAGCACGGTCGGTGATCCCTCGCCCTGGCACTCGACATAGATCGACCTGCCACCACCGATGTCCACATTCTCCGCGATCGGGTTGACAGGCTCACTCGTGTCAGACGTAGTGGCTGATTGCGACGAGGCTGCGGGGGTGCTCGGCCGGGCTGCCGAAGTGCTCGGGGACGACGCGGGCGGACTGCTCGACGCGGCGGTCGAGCCCGAACCCGAGCATGCCGACAGGAGCAACCCGACAGCCGCGGCCGCCGCCAAGAGGGCGATCGTCGCTCGGCGGGACGCCGGGCGGAGGCCGGATGCTGGGCGGGATTGTGGGTCGCGTCGCATCATCAGTCCTTTCGCTGTTCTCCGGAATCACCACCGCGGTTCCGCACGAACTCGTGCATGCGCGCGGACGGTTTCGATACGTCCCCGACACCCTCAGAGGCGTTCAACGGCGCGGAACAATTCGTTCCGTTGCTGCCGTAGTCGGGCGAAGCGGTGGGGCACCGTCAGATCAGGAATTTCTCCGGAGTCGACCCGGGAGCGCAGCAATGCACCGGCCAGGATGAGAACCAGCCCGGCTGCGGCGATTCCGGGCAGCGACGCCGGCACGCCGGTCGCCGGCAGGACCGGATGTGGCGGCGTCGTCGGCGGTACCGGAGGCACCGGTGGGACCGGCGGGACGATGGGCGAGACGTCCTCGGTGTAGGTGTTCACGACCTGCGCGACCAGGCGCCCGCCGGCCGGGATGATCACCGTGCCGAGGACGTTTGTGGCCGTCGTGTCGGACGTATCGCCGTTGCTGGGTTCGGTCACCGTGCACAACGTCCCGGTGGGCAGGTCGGTGAAGGTCCGGGTTCGCGACCCCGCAGTGTGAACTGTCAGCTGCCGGTCCGAGCCAGCTCCTCGATCCGGCGATCCACACTGCCCCGACGTTCGGGAGGCGCGACCGCCCGCACCTGTTCGAGCATCGTGCGCAACCGACGCCGCACCATCGGATGCATCCGGACGTCGCGGATCTCGTCCGCACCGGCGGCCAGGAACGTTTCCCAGTCGGGTGCGGTGAACAACACCCTCGGGGCGCCGCCGGCGTCGATGACCTGTCCGATGGCCAGATGCCGGGGAGCGAGCGTGCACAACAGGCCTTCGATCGAGTCGATGGCCTGGACGGCGGTTGCCGGGTCGTTGACGGCGGTGGACATCGCACGCAGGGCGAGATCGTTGAGCAACCGAAAACCGAACAGCGGATCCTGATCGAACGTCCGGTCGAGCCCGACCTCGAAGGAGTCCAGGAGTAGTTCGACGTCCACGTCCCGCGCCGGCCAGATCTCCAGCAGGACAGCATCCTCGCGGATGAGCTCACCGGGCATCACCCTGAGCCGAAAGGTCGCGTCGACCCCCTGGGCGAACATGACCAGCCGCGGTAGGTCGATCTGCTGCAGGACCTGCTGCTGCGCCGGCCAGCGGACCTCCCGCCGATCGTCCGGTGCGACCGGAGACGGGTTTTCAGGCTGTGGCAGCCGCTCCGGGTAGAGCCGGTCGATGGCGTCACGAGTACGGGTGGCGACCACGCTCAGGGTCGGCGACAGCTGCACCAGCCGAAGCGCCTCCAACTGCAGTCTCCGGGTCAGTGCCACCGCCAGCAGCACCAGCACGATCACCGAGATCGGCACCGCCACAGAGGATGTCGGATTGTTCGAAGCCACGATGATGCAGGTGCTCGCATAGACGATGATCCCGACCAGCAGTCCGAGGACGTGCCAGACCAGCGGTTGATCGCGGAACAGGTGCAGCCGCGGCGACTGCGACGTCGCCGCGAACTGCACCACAAGGAACAGCAGCGCGAACACAATTCCGGCCAGGGCCAGCAGACCCGCGGACAGGCCCGCCAGCAGGGACGCCACCTCGGCGCTGGGCATCGTGGGGCCGGTGTCCAGCGGTGCAACGAGAAAGCCGAGGGCGACACCGCCGAGGATGTAGACCAGCTGAACAAGGCCGGCACGCATGGACCGCCGACGCCGCAGTGCCCGGACAAGGGACATTCGCTCGGGTCTGTGGGATGTGGGCATGCCGATCTCCCGTCGTCGCAGACCCGGAGCGGACTTCGGACCACTGCCCCCGGCCAGAGCCTACGGGTGCGTGATCAGCTCAGCTGTTCAGCGTCGCCCGGCTTCCAGGTCCGTTCGAACCATGGCTCGAGCGGCCCGTACAGACGCAGGATGAGGAAGAAGCCCTTACCCGGCACTGTCGCGGTCCAGTTCGACCCGGTCCCGTCCGGGGCCGTCGGTCCGAAGTAGAGGTCGATCGAGCCGTCCGGGTTCTCCGTCAAGGTGTCGCGTCGACTGTTCTTACTGGGATAGGGCTGTGGAGTCTGCAGCTCCGAGCGGGTCTGTGGGTCGTAGACCACCACCGACCAGAAGTCCTTGGCGGGCACGTCGCCGGGGATGCGCAGCCGATAGTGCTTGCCACCGTCGAGGAAGGCACCGGTGTTGTCCTGGTTGAGCAGGCCGTACTGGGAGCCGCGTCCGGGCATCCGCAGTGCCATGGCCGGAGTGTTCACGGTGGCCTGGTAGAAGAATGTCGTGCGGGAATCGAGGTTGCGTCCGCCGACCCCGTCGTCGATCAGCCAGCGGTAGTCGCCGCCGATGAAACCGGCCTTCCACAGACTGCCTTCGTAGAGATAGGCCGCGGGGTCGCGGGTCCGGAACGCCAGTGCCCGTGACGTGGCGTTGCCGACCGCAGCGGCTTCAGCCAGGATCGCCCTCATTCGAGCGTCCGGGGCAAACGGGCGTCCCTTACGCAGACCGATCCCGGTCGCCAGACCTCGCAACTCCGGGTCGAAGAGGTCGACGGGCTCGCGTTCGATCACCGCCGCCACCTCCGCGTAGAAGTCGGCGTTGTTGGCGTGAATGGTGTTGAACGACTTTCGGGAGCCGCTGACGAACTCCATGGCCGGCGGGTTGTCGGCGGCCGACAGCGGGTAGATCTTGAGCCCTTCCTTGAACGTCCTGGTCGGAGCCTCCGGCCGACCATCGACCAGCAGGCCCCGCAGGATCAGCAGGTTGACCCGGCTCGGCGAGCGGCCGACGAAGTAGCCATCAGGAATGTCGCCCTCGAAGTCGGTGGGAACGATCAAATACCTGCCGCCCTGACCGCGATCGGGACCCGGTAAGCCCATGTCGATCACGAACCGGAAGAACGCATCGTCGACAGTTCCGGGCCCGCAGCCCGGCGGGATCTCGACGACGGTCGGCCCGTCCTCGGCCAGGTCGAGGAACGCGAGAGCGTAGACGGTGTCCGTGTTCCCGGTGAGGAAAAGCGGATTGGAGTCCATCAGGTCGTCGAAGATCAGCACCTGATGCGGGGATGTCACACCCACCGAGGCGACACCACGGCGGGCTGCCTCCAGGGATGCGGCCGGAATGAAGTCGAGAAAGACCTGGACCCCGCGAATGAAGTCCAGGTGGTCGAAGACCGCCTGGGTGGTCGACTCGGTGGGGAAGCCGTCGAAGAATTCCAGACGCCCGATCCTGGTGTCGACGGCGTCCGGCGTCATGATCGACGCCGGGATCGGGTTGTTGAAACCGGGTGTTGCGGTGGTCATCTCAGGCTCCCTTCTTCGAAGTCCGGTCACGACGGAGTGCGGACCGTACGTGGTCCCTCCTGTCCGGGCCCCAGCTTGCTGCAGCCCCGGCCGGCAGAACCTCACCCGTTCGAGGTGATAACGGAACGCACGGTTCGGCGGCGGGTCATGAATCGGCGGGTCATGATTCGGCGCTGCGGGGCAACTCGTTGCGCTTGTGAAACGATCGGGGAAGCCCTTCGATGCAGCGCCGCGGTCCTGGGGAGCCCGATCTGTCACCGCGAGGACGATGAAGAGGATGCCGATGACAACCGTTGCGCCGCAGACAGGTCGACGCCTCCCGGTGTGGGGGTTCGTGCTGCTGGTGATCGGGTACCTGGCGGCGGTCCAGCTCATCCCGCGGCTGACGGCCCCATCGGACGACAGCTACGCGACTTTTCGTACACCCGAATCCGTGGTCGGCGGTCTCTGGGTGACGGTCGGTGTGGGTTCGTTGATCGGTCTGGTCGCGGTCGCGGTGCTCGGGTGGTGGCGACCGGCCTTCATCGAAGACCGACGATTGCCGCGCTGGACCTGGTTGTTCCCCGTCGTGATGATCGTCGCGATCCTTGCCGGAGTCAGCTACGGAAACCTGTCGGAAAAGGGCCTGTCGTTCACGGCGTTGCTGTTGGTCGGGTGCCTGTTCGTCGGCGTGAGCGAAGAGTTGATGTTCCGCGGGATCGGCATCACGACATTTCGGCAGGCCGGGTTCAGCGAAGGCAAGGTTGCGCTGTGGACGTGCGTGCTCTTCGGCCTTGCCCACGCGACCAACATCTTCAGCGAGGGCATTTCTGCCCTGACCCAGGTGCTGATCACCGCCATTGCCGGATACTTCTTCTACATCATCCGGCGGGTGTCCGGGCTGTTGATCGTGTCGATGATCGTGCACGGGCTGTGGGACTTCGGACTGTTCACCAACACCCTCAGCACCCCGCCCGGTATCGGTGTCGTCGCCTTCATCCTGGCCGACGTCGTGCTGGCCATCGTCGCTGTCTTCACCATCCGCAAGATCTTTCCCCGACACTCGTCGACGTCCGAGGCTGGTGCGCCCACCGCGGGTTGACCGGAAAACGTCGCTCGCCTCGCGGCGACGTCACGATGCACGCTGCCGGATCTCACTCGTTCTGTGTGACGCGCTGTCCTGACCGGCCGGAGACGATGGAATCGCTTTCCGCTGGACGCCGGTGTCGAGCGGCGAACGTCGTCATCTCCAGGACCAGGACAAAACATGAGCTCCCCAACGGTTGTGCCGACCACCTCGACAGAGTCGGTCCCGGCGAGTCGACGCTGGCTGGCCCGCGCGGCCTTTGCCGCATTTCTCGCCGCCATCATCGTGATCGTCGCTTCCGAAGGACGAACCGGTCTGACGCTGAGCGTGGTGGGTCTCGTTGGCGCGATCTTCGTGCTCGCCGGCGGGTACTGGTTCATCGCCAAACGTGGTGTTGTGCGGTGGACCGGCCTGGCCCTGGTGATTGTCGCGATCGTGGCCGTCGTCCTGGTCTTCTTCCGCCAGGATGTCGTGCTGATAGCGGTGCTGTCGTTGGGATTGCTCGTCCTGGGTGGTGCGGCTGCGCGGGCGGCACTTCGCCGCGACCAACGACAATGGATGCCGACCACCACCGCTGCGCCGGCCCGGAGTCCGTTCATCGTGATGAACCCCCGCTCCGGCGGCGGGAAGGTCGTGAAGTTCGACCTGAAGCACAAGGCAGAGGCACTCGGTGCCAGGGTCACCCTGCTGGACGGACCCGGTTACGTGGACGTGGCCGCGTTGGTCAGGGAAGCGGTGGCGGACGGTGCCGACCTGCTCGGGGTCGCCGGTGGTGACGGAACACAGGCCCTGGTCGCCGGCATCGCTGCCGAACACGACATTCCGCTGCTGGTGATCAGCGCCGGCACCCGCAACCATTTCGCATTGGACCTCGGACTGGACCGGGACGATCCGTCGACCTGCCTGGAAGCCCTACGGGACGGTGAAGAGGTGCGGGTCGATCTGGGGATGATCGCCGACCGGCCGTTCGTGAACAACGCCTCGTTCGGCGCCTACGCGGAGATCGTGCAGAGCCCGGAGTATCGGGACAACAAGAAGCGGACCATGTTGGAGATGTTGCCCGATCTGCTCAGTGCGAGCAGCACCTCGGCGCTCACCGTCCGCACCGGTGACACCACCCTGACCGGCGAGCAGGCGGTGCTGGTCAGCAACAACCCTTACGGCGCGGGAAAGTTGCGGGACATGGGCCGCCGAGCGCGGATCGACCAGGGCGTGCTGGGCGTGGTCACCGGGCACCTCGCCAGTACGGCAGAGGCGGTCAGCGTGCTGCGTCGGGCAGGACACGCGCCGATCACCCAACTGCCGGGCGGCCCTGAGGTCGTCATCGACAGCACCGCGCCCACCATCCCGGTCGGGATCGACGGCGAGGCCGTCACCGTCGAGACGCCCGTGCACTGCACCATTCGGCCGAAGGCCCTCCGGGTACGGCTACCACGCAACCGTCCCGGTGTCGCGGAGCTGCGGACAAAACTCGACTGGAAAACGTTGTGGCGATTGGGCTTCGGCCGGTGAGTCGCCGAGGCTGATCTCGACAATTCACACATACTGGGTGATGTCCGTTTCTGCGGGCGCGACGACTGTTCAGACAATGCAACTTCCGGATCCGAGGAGGAACCGATGACCACCACCCGGGGAACGGGCCGCAGCGGGCTCGCTGTCGGCACCACCGCCGCGGCCGCGATCATCCTGATCATCGGCGGCGTCTGCCACGCGATGCAGGGATTCGTCGGCATCGCGACGAACGAGTTCTACGTGACCACCCAGAAGTGGATCTTCCAGTTCGATGTGACGACCTGGGGCTGGATCCACGTGATCGTCGGTGTGGTTGCGGTTCTCGCCGGCATCGGTCTGTTCACCGGCGCCGTGTGGGCGCGGGCCGTCGCCGTCCTCGTCGCCGCCATCAGCATCCTGGTCAACTTCGCCTGGCTGCCCTATTACCCGGTGTGGTCCATCCTGATCATCGCCTTCGACGTGTTCGTCATCTGGGCGCTCACCGCGCACGGCCGCGATCTCGCCACTGCGAACGATCGCTGACTCGTCCTCCCTCCGGTTCTTCCCGCCGCACCTACCAGCACCATCGTCACAACACCCCAGATCAGGCAAGGTGTTGCGACCACCCCTAGAACCCAAGGCGGCCCAATGGTGCCAGAGAGGTTGATCAACTCGGGTGCCGGCGTGCAGGTGCCGGCGACCCGTGTTTGCCTCCTTTGATGCTCGGACCGGTGACGTCGCCCGGATGCGACCTGAGAAACCTCAATTGGGCTGCGAGAGGCCACTGCCGTGATGGGTTGATCACGCAGAGTTGTTCAGCGTGTCTTACACTCCGAGCCGTCCGTGCTGGTGTAGCGGATCGGTGCGAGTGGTCCCGCGACGCGGGCCCGCGATCGGGGATGCGAGGACCTGATGCGTGGTGGACGGGGCTCCACGAGGACGCACAGAGTTCAGGCATTGATCGTCACCGTGCTGTTGATGCTGGGCCTCACCACGATCTCCGCCACTGTCGGCCCCGCGCCTGACGCAGCGGCGGCAACCGTAGCGATCGGCACCATCCAGGCGCAGATGAGCGACCATCTCGGCGTCAACAACGGCACCAGCGGCAACTGCATCAGGTATGCACCGACCGGCACCGCGAGCTCATCGGCGTTGGTGAGCAGCCCCAACGAGGCGCAGACGGCGCACGGCCGGCCACGGTCTGCCAGCAATAGCTGCCCCAGTTCGCTGGACGCCACCGAGCAGAGCACCGTCGGATTCCGCCCGTCGTCGACCACATCTGCCCAGGACGGTCAGACCTTTCTGATCGGCCGGATGATCCACTACAACAACCCGGTCTACTCGGACGATCGTTACTTCACCGGCAAGCTGAACACCGTCCTCGGCGGGTTCACTTCGCCGAACACCGTGACGTTCGACTGGCAGCTCGACGAGACCCCCAACCAGGGCAGCGGAAATTGCTGCGACGACCAGATCGTCTTCACGAATCAGATCTCGACGGTGACCCTGACCCAGGGCGGCTTGAGCTATCGACTGGTGATCCTGGGCTTCGTGCCGACCGCCACCGGCACCGCGTGTCCGGCGTCCCCGCCCACCGGTTCCACCCCGCAGAATCAGTTCAACACCGTCGAGGGCACCCAGACCCATGCCTGCCTGTACGCGTCACTGGCTCAGATCCGGACGCTCACCATCGCCAAGGTGGTGAACGGCAGCTCGCCTCCCGCGAAGTCATTTGCCTACACCTCGTCGTCCGCGCTCGCCGGCTCGACCTGGTCGAACGGCACCTTCTCGCTCAACGGTGGCGGATCGGAAACCCGGTCGCTGGTCAGCGGCAACACCGTGACAGTCACCGAGACCGATCCGGCCGATGACCGCTGGTCGCTGACAGCGCTCAGCTGCACCCAGGTCGACGCCGCGGGCGCCACCCAGCCGCTGCCCGGCGCGACCATCAACATCGCGGCGAGGCAGGTGGTGCTGACCAACATTCCGCCCCCGCCCAACGCCGCTCAGCCCGGCATCACCTGCACCTACACGAACACCTACGCCCCCAAGGCGACGTTGACGCTGGTCAAGCAGGTGACCAGCGGAACGGCCGCGCCGAACCTGTGGACGCTGACCGCATCCGGGGCGACCGCGGCGCCTACCAACGGGTTCGAGATCTCCGGTCCCTCCGGTGCTCCGGCGGTGTCGTCGCAGCGGGTGCCCGCCGGTACCTACGCACTGTCCGAACTCGGCACCGGTGCAGCGAGCACCGGGTACGTCCAGGACGGCGCCTGGACCTGCGTGACCGGCGGCGGTGCCACCGTTCCGGTCACTGGCTCGAACGTCACCCTGCCGAACAGCGCGACCGGCAGTACGGCCGCCGTGACCTGCACGGTGCGCAATCGGTTCGCGACGGGATCACTGGCCGTGGCGAAGGTGGTCGACGCCCCGAGTGGCGCCTACACCGGCGGCACGAGCAAGACGTTCAGTGGAACCTACGACTGTGGAACAGGTTTCACCGGATCCTTTGCGACATTGACCACGGCGGCACAGCTGGTGGTGGCCACCGGGATCCCCGCCGGCCGGCAATGCACCGTCACCGAGACACCACCCACCGGCGGATTGCTCAACGCCTCGTATGCCTGGGGCACGCCGACATCCAGCGCCCAACCGGTGACAGTGACGGACAACGGGACCGCGCTGGTGACCATCACCAATCCCGTCGTCCAGAAGTTCGGCACCTTCGCACTGACGAAGACCATCCAGGGACCGGGCGGCTACACCGGCGGGTCAGGGCGGGTGTTCCCCGTCGCCTTCTCCTGCACTCTGACCAATGGGCCGACGACCACGGGCACCATCAATCTGACGACATCACAAGCGGCAACGCCGACTTCGCCGATCCCCACCGGCTCGGTCTGCTCCTTCACCGAGACACTTGCAGTGCAAGACGGCGACTTCAGTGACCCCAGCTACGTTTGGGTGACCCCGCCGACCATCGCCCCGACGAGCGTCACCATCGGCGACGGCACGACCGCGACGGCGAGGATCACCAACACCTACACCCGACAATTCGGCTCGTTGCAGGTTGCGAAGGTGGTCGACGCCCCGGACGGCGCGTTCCTGGGCGGGGACTTCACCGTGACCTACGACTGCGGGCCGGGTTTCACCGGGCAGCGAACGGTCGCGAACGGCGGCGCCGTGACGATCGGCGGCCTGCCGGCCGGCTCCAGCTGCGCCGTGCAGGAACTCGATCCGTCCGCGAGTCAGCTGACGCCCGCCTATGTCTGGGCCGCACCGGTATGGTCGCCGTCACCGGTCGGCACGATCGTCGCGAACGGCACCACGACGCTCACGGTGACCAACCCGGTGCAGGCGATCTTCGGCCGGGTATCGGTGACCAAGACGATCACCGGCGCCGTCGACGGAGTGACCGCCTCCGCTCAATTCGCCATCCGCGTCGCCTGCGGGAACGGATACGACAACACCTTCACCGTCGGGGCCGGTGGCACCGGGTCGTCCCCCGACCTGCCGGTCGGGACTTCCTGCACCGTCACCGAAACGGCTCCCGCCGGTGGACTGGTCGACTCCTCCTATGCCTGGGGTGCGGTGACGATTCCGGACCAGCCGGTGCAGATCGTCAGCTCCGGCCAGGTCGTTCCCGTCACCGTGACCAACGATGTGGTTCGGGTGCGCGGATCGCTGACGATCTCCAAGGCGCCGATCGCCGGCGGGACCGTGGTTGACCCGGCCCGGTCGTTCGCCATCGAGTACCGCTGCGTCTACGGCGCCGACCCAGCGGTCGAGGGGTCGGTGCTGCTGGTGGCTGGGGCGTCCGCCACTATCCCGGACCTGCTGCTCGGAACCGCGTGCACAGTCACCGAGAACCCGGCCACCCTGGCCGATCCACCGGTGCCGGGAGACCCCTCCTGGGTGTGGCTGCCGCCCACTTATGACCCGGGTCAGAACGTCGTTGTGACGAGCGCGACCACCCCGATCACGGTGGGCGTCACCAACCGGATCCAGCAACTGACCGGCGGATTCAACCTCACCAAGGTCGTGCAGGGAGCGGGCAAGGAGGGCGGCTACTCCGCCGGCACCACCTTCGAGTTCGACATCACCTGCGGCAACGGATTCTCGGAGACCGTGAATCTTGCCGACACCGCCAGTTTCCAGGCGGGCACGATCCCGGTCGGCACCGAATGCACCATCGAGGAGGCCGATCAACCTCCGACCGACCCCGCTTTTGCCTGGGAACCGGTGGCTTTCACGGGGCCCGGAGTGACGCAGGCCGGGAACACCGCGACGTTCGAGGTCACCGACACGGCCATCCAGATCAACGCCGTCAACACCATCACGCCGCTCTTCGGGTCGGTGGTCGTCGAAAAGCAGATCACCGGCGCCACCAGCGGTTTCGACGGCGGCATCACCTTCGCCGTCACTCTCAACTGCGGGCCGGGCCGAACCTACCAACTCCCAGTCCCCGGCAACGGCAGCATCACCCAGGACGGCATTCCGGTCGGTTCCGTCTGCACGGCAACGGAAGCGGCGCCGAACGGCGGCTTGGCCGATGCCTCTTATGCCTGGGGTGACACCAGCTACGACCCGGTCGGCGGCATCGTGACGGTCGAGGAGGGCACGCCGCAGACCATTGTCATCGCCAACGAGATTGTCCGGGTTTACGCACCGGTCCGGCTGGTGAAGAGCTACACCGGGCCACAGGGTGTGCTCGATCCGGCGCGGACGTTCCCGGTGACCTGGTCCTGCGTCTACGACGGCCCGGAGGCAGTCACCGACGGCGGCACCGTCGATGTTCCCATCGACCCGACCGGAGTGCTGCTCGCCGACGATATCCCGGTCACCGCAGAATGTTCCGCCACCGAGGGCACGCTGTCGCCGCCGAATGCGGACCCCGCGTTCCGCTGGCTCGATCCGGTCATCACCGGGACCACGGTCAGCTCAGCCGGGCCGAACACGATCACCGTTGCCAATTCGCTGACTCGGGACGACGGGATCGTCCGGGTGAAAAAGGTCGTGACGGGTGCGACGGCCGGCTACGTCAACCGCGGCACCGGCGACGAGGACTTCACCCTGCACGGCCAGTGCTCGGTGCCGGGGCAGCCGCAGATCCCGACCCGGTATGCGGACGGCTCGATCGCCGATCGTGGCAGCAGGGACATCGTCGCCTCGGTCGGTTGGACCTGTTCCGGATACGAGGACACCCCCGGACAGGACCTGCTGAAGGACGACTCCTATGGCTGGGGGACACCGATTCTCACCGGCACCCCGCCGCTGGCCGCCGACGGCACTTTCGTCCTGCCCACTGATGACGCCGTGCAGATCTTCAGCGCCGAGAACCCCATCGTTCGGGTGCGATCGGCCTTCACCATCACCAAGGAGATCGTCGACCCCAACGGCATCGTGCTGCCGTCCGCGGTGTTCACCGGAAGCTACCGCTGCGTCTACGGAGCGGGTGCCACCGATGAAGAGGTGGTCGAGGGGACCTGGTCGATCACCCCGGCCGCCTCACCGACATTCCTGGTCCGCAACGTGCTGATCGGGTCGCTGTGTTCGGTCACCGAAGACAACCCTGGCAACACCGGCCTCCCTGACGGCTCCTGGGCGTGGGCACCATCGCTGATCGAGGACGCCGACACCGTTGTCATCGGCGCGACCGCATCGGTGACCGTCACCAACACGGCCATCCGGCTGTACGGCGGACTGCAGGTCACCAAGACCGTCGTCGACCCCGACGGTGGCGTGCTACCCGGGGCCACCTTCAGCGGAGCCTGGCAGTGCCAGCAGGGTGCGGACACTTATGCCGGCCGGTTCGTCGCCCCGGTCAACGGTGCCACCGTTCTGTTCACCCCGGCGAGCGAGGAAGTGCCTGCCACGGCCACCTGCTCGATCACCGAGGACACGCTGAACGGCGCCGGACTGCGGGACGGCTCCTTCGCCTGGGGTGAGCCGACCTACAGTCCCGCGAGCGTGGTGTTGGTGCCCGGCCAGAACGCCGATCTCGGTATGACGAACACCGTGGTGCGGGTGTACTCGGAAGTGACCGTGACCAAGGTCGTCACCGGGCCGGCCGACGGACTGGTGCCGACCGACCGAGCCTTCACCGGAACGGTCAGCTGTCAGTACGGCACCGACGCACCGATCGAGACGACCTGGTCGGCAACAATTGCGACCCCGGCGCTGCGGGCCGGCGTGTTGGTCGGCTCGGTCTGCACCGCTGTCGAGGACCCACCGGGAGCCGGCGGCCAGCCGGTGACCGGCGATCCCTCCTACATCTGGTTGTCGCCTACGGTCAGCGGCCCGATCACCGTGACACCACCGGAGACGGTGACTCCGCCGATCGAGGTGATCAACCCGACCGAGCGGCTCTACGGGACGTTCCGGGTGACCAAGTCGATCAGCGGCGCGGTCGAGGGCATCGTCGATCCTCGCGGCCCGTACCTGATGTCCTACACCTGTCAACCCGGATCCGGCCCGGCGATCAGCGGCGACATCGAGGTGGTTCTCGGGGTCGTCCGTGAGGTCGGTCCTGCAGAACAGATTCCGGTCAACAGCACCTGCGTCCTGACCGAGCCGCTGGACACCATGCCGCCACTGCGCGACAAGTCCTGGAACTGGGATGCGCCCGTCTTCACCGAGGACGGGATTCCGGCGCCGGGGGTGGACCGCAGCCTGACGTTCATCATCCCCTCTGTGCAGGAGGACTTTCCGGAGCCGGTGATCGCGATCGGGGTGCGGAACAACGTGACCAAGACCGGTGGCGCGTGGTCGGTCAGCAAGAGCAGCGATCCGCCGAGCGGGACCGTCGTCAGTCCGGGCTCGACGATCACCTACACCCTGGCGCTCGATTCGACCGGCTCCGTCCCGGTGCACGACGTCGTGGTGACCGACGACCTGACCGCCGTGCTGCCGTTCGCCACCGTCGTCGACGGGTCGATCACCGCACCTGACGGCACCTCGGCCTCGGTCGATGTCGACGCCCGAACACTGACCTGGACGGTCGGTACCGTGCCGGAGAACACCAGCATGGCACTGACCTTCCAGGTCACCGTCAACCCGGGAGTGGCCGGGGCCATCATCGGAAACATCATCACGGCCACCGGCGACGTACCACCCACGGCCTGCGGGGTTCCGGTGGCCGACCTTGCGGTGACGGCTGCTGTGGCGAACCCCTGTGCCACCGAGTCGCCGACGACATTGGCGCCGACCATTTCGAAAGAGTCCACCGGCCCGGCGATCTGGGATGCTGCTTCGGGAACCTGGACGGTGGGTTACCGGCTGCGGGCCACGAATCCGAATCCAGCGAACCAGGTGCCATACACCCTGACCGACAGTCTCGGCTTCCCCACCGGCACCGAGATCGTCTCCGCTGCGGTCACTCTCGTGCCGTCGGGCGTGACTCCGTCGACCCCGGCGTGGAACGGCGTCGACGCGGCCACCATCGCCGAGGATGTGCCGCTGCCGGCTCAGACGACTCACACCTACGAGCTCTCGGTCACCGTGTCGGTGCCGGCGGGGACGCCGGCCGCGACGCTGACCTGTGCCGCAGGCGACGGCGTGAGTGGCAGCGGCCTGTTCAACGAGGTCATGTTGGACTCTCTGGGCTCTCAGCTGATTGCCACCGCCTGCGAGTCGGTTCCCACCGTGCTGACTGCCGAGAAGCGTTGGGTGATCAATGGTGTCAGCTACGCCGACGGGGCACAGCCGGCCGGATTCGTGGCAACGCCGACGCTTGGCGGTCAGGCGGCCGCCTGGAACACCGACTACGTCGGCTTTCCGGCGGGTTCCACCGTCGAAGTCGGCGAGAGCTGGCAGGTGCCGAGCGACTGCACCTCGTCGGCAACCGGGCTCGGGTCGATCGAGATGAGTAGTGCGCAGGTCACCGTCCTCGTGACCAATACGGTGCTCTGCGCCGGTCCGGTGCCGCCGATCCCACCGGGCCCACCCGGACCGCCCCACCCGCCGCTCCCCGACACCGGCTTCGCCGTCGGACCATATCTCGGTTGGGCGATCGGCCTGATGGTCGCCGGGGCGCTCCTGCTGATCGGATCGGCCCTGCGTCGCAGTCGGAGCGAGGTCGGGCGTTCATGATCTCGAGGTCTCAGACAACGGGTGTGCCGGCGACCCACCTGTGAGGTCAGACTCGAAGCGGCACGGTCCGTTTCGCGTAATCGCGACCGACAACAGCCTTCGAGATCCAGTGCACCGGCGTCGGAATCAGCGTGCGCAGGAACGCCGTCTCCTGGGCTGTCGTCCCGTCCGAGACCCATTGCAGGAACCAGAGGCTTTCGCGCATCGGCACACTGCGACCCATCTTCTTCAGCGCGGCTCCGAGTGCCTCCGGGTCGGCGTGAGAGCAGAGCTCGACGATCTCGCCTTCCTCGTGGGTGAAGTGCTCCGTGGCTGCCGCCTTCAGCTCACCGACGGCCAGCAGGGCGGACTGCGCATCTTCGGCCGAAGCGCTGGCGCCGAAGCGCGTCATTGACTCGCGTGCCGCCGCGAGCGTGCTGACGATCCGCTCGTGCTCGTCGGTGAGCTCACCGACCTCCGAGGTGTCCTCGGGAGTGCCGCGGAGCACCGGCCAGAGAATCTCCTCTTCGCCCTCGTGATGGTGGGTGAGCAGGGTGTTGAACCATTCGAAACGTCCAGCGATCGCCAGGGCTCGTTCCTTGTCGCCCGCCGGGAAGACCTTCAGCGCGGCGGCGAACCCTTCCAGGTCGCGACGTACCGCCTTGTGGATCAGGGCGTTCATCGCCGGTCCGTCCTGCACCGGATCGGCCACGACGACCACCCCCTGTCAACGACGCCGCATGTGGCGATTGATGTCCGGAAAGAGTACGTAGCCGCGACCGGTTCAGGGAAGGGCCGGACGCCAGGATTCCGCTGATTGGCCGACTTTCGCCCGCCTTCGAATGGGGCATTCGCGGGCTCGACCGGACATGGTGGCCTTCGGGTGAATCAAAGTGGACTCTCTGTGTAGCGCATGTGACGGAATGCCGGTACGGTCCACTCGTCTGGGGGTCAGACATCGCGAATGGGTGAGTGGCGAATCGCGCAGGGTCATCGAATGGAGCACGATGAAAATCCGTCCCGTGAATGGTGAGTGTCGGGTGGGCAGGGGTCGGAAATGGGCCTTGTCCACAGCGACTGCGACCGCCTTGCTGGCCGCCGCGCTGATGACGCCCTCGGCCGCGTCGGCCGCGACCGCAGTCGGCCACTACGACCCGTACGGTTCTTCGTTGTCCTCCAACCCGTACACGTCGACGACGTCCACCCCTGTCACGTCGACGTCGGACACCTCCACGCCGGTGACGTCGACGTCGGACACCTCCACGCCGGTGACGTCGACGTCCGACACCTCCACGCCGGTAACGTCGACGTCCGACACATCGACTCCGGTCACCTCGACGTCCGACACCTCCACGCCGGTGACGTCGACGTCCGACACGTCGACTCCGGTCACGTCCACATCGGACACCACGACGTCGGACACCACGACGCCGGACACCTCGACCTCGGAGACGACGTCGACGACGTCGACGACCAGCCCCACCACATCGTCGAGCACGACGCCCGCCGAACTGGCCGTGTTCGACCCGGGTCCCTGCGTCGGCGCCTACGTGACCGCGTCGGGCTCGGGGTTCACCCCGGGCGAGCCGATCACCGTCCAGCGTGACGGCGTGGTGATCGTCACCGTGCCGGCCGGCGCGGACGGCAGCTTCTCGACCCGGGTCGACATCGAAGGTGTGCAGAACGGTGACCACGCGATCACCGCGACCGGGACGCTCAGCGGGTTCTCCGCCACCGAGGTGTTCGACGTCGAACCCCAGATCTGCACCACCGACGGCACTGTCGCCACGCCCGCCACCGTCAGCGCAGTCGTGCTCTATTCGGTCGCCGGAACCAACGGTGGCACAACCGTTGTCGGATTGGCGAGCACCGGATTCCCGGTCGGGTCGGCTTTGGCCGGCGCTGCGCTGGCGTTGATGGTCGGCACGATGCTGCTGGTTGCCGCACGCAATCGCCGCGGTGCCCGCGCAGCGGGTGGACTGTCGGACGACGGGCCGCGTCACCTCTGAGTCGCCGCGGTGCGAGGGGCCGGGCATCCGACCCCTCGCACCGGGTCAACGCCCTCTCGACACGCTGCGCACGTACGATCCTCGCGGGGAGACGAGCGAGAGCGAGCGCCGATGAGGCAGGTTCCCGGGGTCAGTGCCGCGCAGCTGATGTTGTCGATACCGGTGATCGCAGCGCTTGTCGTTGTCGGTGCCTGCTCGTCAGGCGACTCGTCCAACAGTGCATCGACCGACTCGCCGGTCGCCGGAACGGGAACGACGAGTGTCGCGGTTCCGGGCACCGACGTGGCACCGACCGGGAGCGTTGTCGTTTCCATGTCTCCGGACACAGCCGACGCACCCGCCTATGCGCCGGCGCTCGAGGCGTCCATCAGGGCCATTGTGGAGAAGTCGACCGTGCCGTCGGCGATCGTCATCGTGCGGTCCGGTCGGTACGGTGACGTCACCTTCACCTCTGGGGCGACCGAACTCGGCGGCAGCGTGCCGGTGTCGACCACGGACCACGCCCGGTTCGGCAGCATCACCAAGTCGATGACGGCCACGATCATCCTGCAGCTCGTGCAGGAAGGGCTGCTCACCCTTGACGATCCGGTGAGCAAGTTCGTCCCGGGCGTTCCGGACGGGGACAACATCACCGTGGCCCAGCTGCTGGAGATGCGCAGTGGCCTGTACTCCTACACGAACGACCCGACCTTTGTGCGCGAGAGCGATGCCGATCTGACGCGGCCGTGGACCCCCGACGAATTGCTCGATCTCGCCTTCGCCCATCCGGCCGAATTCCCGCCGGGATCCAACTTCCAGTACTCGAACACCAACTACATCCTGCTCGGGAAGATCATGGAAATACTGACCGGGCAGACAGTTCAAGAGCTTTTCCAGCAGCGGCTCTTCACACCCCTCGGCATGCACGAAACAACCATGCCCGGGCCCGAAGACACCACCCCGCCAACACCTTTCCTGCACGGGTACCACTACGGCAGCTTCGACAAGCCGCTGCCTGACGACGAACAGGCGCAGGCCGCGGCCGGGTCCCTGCTCCCGGTCGACCAGAGCATCCTCAACCCGTCATGGGCGTGGACCGCGGGATCGGTGATCTCCACCGCCGACGATATGCTGATCTGGGCCCGCGCCCTGGTCGACGGTGCGTTGCTCGACCCGGCGATGCAACAGGTGCGCCTGGACAGCATCCAGAGCCTCGGCCCCGACTTCCCTGCCGCGGAAGGCAAATACTGGTACGGGTTCGGCATCGACCGGCGGGTGACCTACGACGGCCACGGCGGCCAGATCAACGGGTACAACACGGCAGTCGCCCGCGACCCGGCAACCGACACCGACGTCGTGGTGCTCACGACGCTGACTCTCGCACCTGACGGAACCTCCGTCGCCAACGCCCTGTTGTACGGCGTCATCAACGGGATCACCGACACCGACACCGATGTCGAAGTGCCGCAGCAGACGGGGGAAGAGGGTCCGTAGCCGGCGCCGGGTTCACCCGTCGGACATCAAGCCGGTTCTGCCGGACCGCGTCATCGAAGGAGATTCATGGAGACGAAGCTCGAGCTGGTGCTGATCCCGGTCGCCGATGTCGACCGCGCGAAGGCGTTCTACGTCAACCAACTGGGGTTCGCCGAGGACCTCGATGTCGCACCGGCTCCCGGAGTTCGGGTCGTGCAGGTGACACCGATCGGCTCGGCGTGCTCGATCGGCATGGGCAGCGGTCTACCGGCCTATGACGACATGCCGCCGGGCTCGGTGAAGGGTCTTCATCTGGTGGTGGCCGACATCGAGCAGGCACGCGCCGAACTGATCGGGCGCGGCGTCGACGTCAGCGAGGTGCTCGACGTCGGTGGGGGAGTGAAGTACGCCGGCTTCGCCGACCCCGACGGCAACACCTTGACGCTGCAGGAAATGGCCTGGCGCACCGGCGAGAAGTTCTGACCTGTCCGCTGCGCGGACATGCCTTGAGTGCTCACGCCACTCGCAACGAGAACGTCGGAGCACGACCGGCGATCCTCGGATCGGGGACAGCCGTGTCGACCACGGAGTCACCAGGGTACGAGTAGGTACCCGCGTACTGATCGGTGAGCACGATGTTTCCATACCGGTGGTGGATGCCGGTCACGGTGTGCGGCATGGCGGCGGGCGGACCAGTCGTCGGGAACCACCAGTCGCCTGGGTCGAGGTGACCGATGTGGTGGCGGGTGCGGGTGTAGCCCGGAACCGGTGGGCGCGCGTCCTGGTGGTCGAGCACGGTCGCCGCATTGCGCAGGGTGAGGCACATGGTCGGGGCTCCTTTCGCCCGGCGGAAACGACGGCCGCTGATCGTCGCTGTCAAGAGGAGTCGTGATGGCGCTGATTCGGACAACTCAGACATGTGCACATCAGTGTCGGCGATCCGCCGGTTCCACCTGACTGCCTGGTTCCTCAGTGGTTGGTGACCCGTGTCCGCGCGGCGGTGGGATGGCGCGGACACGGGTGCTTGTGGGTGACGGGCCGAGATCGAGAGATCCATGCATCGGCATGGGTCGAAGACGTCAGCTCGCCACCTGTCCAGCCTGCCCTGCCGCGGCCGCTGCGGAAGCCGATACGGCGTCTTGCATAGTTTCGACCGGATCTTCGCCCCACCGAGAATCGCAGTTGATCAACCGATCCGGCACCCTTGGACCGCAGATTCCGGGTGCCGAACCGGTTGATCAACTGCAGCCGGGTCGGCGGGAGGTGCCGGGATGGGATTGAGCGGGCCAGTGCAGGCCGGTGGGTCGCCGCAGGCTCGTCAGCGCTGCAGGCCCATCAGGACGGTGTCGACCACGATCGTGCATCCCAGACCCAACCGAACGCCCAAATACTGACCGGGCAGATCGAGCCGGCTGCCTTCGAGCGCAAAGGCCGGCCCGGAAAAGAACACCGGGAGGTCCAAGGCGTGAGCCGCCTGCAACGAAACGACGGCCTGTGGCAACCGTCGGATGTCGGAGGCCATGACGATGACCCCCATCGCGTCTGCAGCCTGCGCCGCCATGGTCAGCGTGAACGGCGTGACCCGGGCGCCGAGCACCCGGCACGGGACGCGTTGGAACCGCAACAGCAACGCCAACGACTCCATGCCAACCGTGTCCCGATCGCGGGGTCCACAGGCCAACACGATCGGACCGATCGACAGCGGGGCCGGCGCGAACGACGCTCGGTGGCTGAGCCAGGTCCGGAGCGACTCGATGGCCAGCAGATGTTGCGCTGTCGTCTGCTCACCGTTGGCCAGCAGTCGGCGCAACCGGCGGGTCGCCGGCATCACGATGTCGTCGACACAGCGTGCGATCCCGAAGGCGGCCGCCGCCCGATCGAGTTGTTCCTGCACCTCGACCGGATCAAGCAGCCGCGCTGCCCGCAGCATGCTCCGAAGAATCTGTGCGGCAACGGGTTCGGCCGTTGGGTCGGTGTGCGCGGCGGATTCGCGGTGGTCGGTGGTTGCGCCGCCCCCGACGAACGGCGCCGCCTCCGACACCACGGACCCCTTTCCAGCGAGCGAAACCGGACAGCTGGGTCCGCCTCGTCCTGGCCTTGGACCGGCCTTGTCAGGCGGGTCCGGCCCCGACAATGACACGGCTGGGAAGGTCCGCGGGGCTCCGAGACAACTTGCATAGTTTCGGACAAATATCCGGGTCGGCCCCGTACTCGCCGGGATGGCGTCAGGTCGACGGTGCGGCGCCGGGTTCCGGATCCGACGGCAGCAGTGCCTGTGTCAGCTGTGTGCAGGCCTCCTCGATACCCATTCCCAGGTACCGGCCCGGAAGACCGCGCCGACTCCGGGGGGTGCTGAACGCGTTGCCGGCGTAGAAGACGGCGATGCCCAGATCGTCGACCGCACGGATCGACTCGATGGCGCGTTGTCGTCCTGATGAGAGGTGGGAGACCACCACGACGCCGGCGACAACGGTGGCCCTCGCCGCCGTGGCCAAGGTGGCAGTCGGCGTCCGCGCACCGAGCACCCGGCACGGCCATCCCTGATAGCGCAACATCACCGCCGTCGACTCCAGGCCGATGGTGTGCAGATCACTCGGCCCGCAGGCCAGCAGGATCGGCCGGGTGTGCGCCGGGGTCGGCGCAAAGGCGCTCCATCGATCGAGCCAGGCACGGACGGCTTCGGTGGCCATCCGCTCCTGCACGACGTCGCAGTGGCCGACCGCCCACCACACCCCGATCTGCCGCATGGCCGGCAACAGCACTTCGTCGATGCAGGCGGCCAGGCCGAGGGTCGCCGCCGCCTCGTCGAGGCGGGCCCGGATCGACGAGGCATCCAAGATCTCGGCGGCGTCGAGGATCTGGTGGATCAGTACCTGCGCCGGTCCTTGTGTGCCCAACATCTGTCGGACGGATCGTGCCGCGACTCCCGCTTGTCGACCGCGTGCGATCTCGTCACGCATCAATCGCAGCGCGTTGACCTCGTCGGGCAGGTACCTGCGGTGTTGGCCGGGCCCACGGCTCAGCGTCGGGATCCCGTACCGCAACTCCCAGGAGCGCAGCGTCGGCATCGGTACACCGAGCGCCTCGGCGACCGCTTTGATCGGAACTCCGCGGGGGTCCCCGATGACCCGCGGATCGGCCACCTCCATCAGAGCCTCTCCGTTCCATCTGGCCGAACCTGATCGCAGGGTGGGTGCCCGTGCTGCTGCTTATTCCGACAATAGGCTCAAATCACCACGTCGTTGACGACAGTTCCAGAACTTTCCGGGACTGTGTGTCGATCCCGCGTTGTCTCCGTTCGACCCATGGGTGAGAGGGTCCGCAGGGGACCCGAGACGCCAGAGGAGAACAACCATGAAGTACATGCTGATCATGCGGGCGAACGACGAGGCCCTCGAGTCGTTCCAGGAGTTCGACTTCGACCAGATGCTGGAGACCATGGGACGTTTCAACGACGAGCTGATCAACGCCGGCGTCCTGGTGGCGATGGACGGTCTGGAGGATGCCGCCCAGACGGTGGTCGTCGACTACTCCTCGAACCCGCCGATCGTGACCGACGGCCCGTACGGCGAGGCAAAGGAATTGTTCGGTGGCTTCTGGATTCTCGACGTGGCATCGAAGGAGGAAGCCGTGGAGTGGGCCAAGCGGGTCCCGTCAGCCGGGCCGGGCATCAAGACCGAGATCCGTCGGATTCCCGGCATCGACGAGTTCCCGCAGGACAACGAATGGGTCAAGAGGGAGCGCGCGTGGCGCGAGTCAACAGGCAACCTCTGAGCCCGTCGGGGTCCGGGCGGCGTGCGGTGGAGGCGGTGTGGCGGATCGAATCGGCCAGGATCGTCGCCACGCTCGCCCGGTACACCGGAGACTTCCCGCTCGCCGAGGACGTCGCCCAGGAGGCACTGGCGGAGGCTCTCGTCACCTGGTCGCGAGAGGGCGTGCCCACCAATCCCGCGGGTTGGCTGATGACGGTCGGCCGCCGCCGGGCCGTCGATGCCTACCGTCGGCGGGCCGCCCTCGACGAGCGGTACTCCGTCGTTGCCCGCGACCTCGGCGAGGGCGGCGTGGCGGCCGGCAGTGCTCCAGAGGGTGGTGAGAACGACATGCCATGGGATCCCGATCGGATCGACGACGACGTGCTTGCCCTGATGTTCATTTCCTGCCACCCCATGTTGTCCAGGGAGGCCCAGGTCGCCCTGACACTGCGGGTGCTCGGTGGTCTGACCAGCGACGAGATCGCCAGGGCCTTCCTGGTGCCGACCGCCACGGTGCAGGCCAGGATCACCAGGGCGAAGAAAACCCTTGCGGCAGCGCAGGTGCCGTTCGTCGCGCCGCCGGCGCACGAGCGTCGGGAACGCCTCGGGTCGGTGCTGAGTGTGCTGTATCTGGTCTTCACGGAGGGCTCGACGGCCAGCTCCGGATCGGAGTGGATGCGGCAGGATCTCGCGCACGAGGCGATCCGGCTGGCCCGGATCCTGGCTCGCCTGGTGCCGGATGAGGCAGAGACACACGGGCTGCTCGCCTTGCTGGAGCTCACCGCGGCCCGGTTTCCCGCCCGTCTGGGGGAGGACGGTGAACCGGTGCTGCTCGAGGGGCAGGACCGGCAGCGGTGGGATCGGTCGGCGATCCGCCGTGGCCGGGCCGCCCTCACCGTGGCCGGTCGAACCGGTCGTGGACTCGGTGCGTACGGCGTGCAGGCGGCGATCGCCGAAGTACATGCGATCGCACCGTCCGTCGGCGAGACCGACTGGGAACGGATCGTGGTGCTGTACGAGGCGTTGGGCAGACTGGCGCCTTCCCCGATCGTCGAACTCAACCGCGCGGTTGCCGTCTCGATGGCCACCGGGCCGGCAGCAGCTTTGCTGATCGTCGACGATCTGGTCGCTGCGGGCAGCCTGCCCGGCTCTTATCTACTGCCCAGTGTGCGGGGTGAACTGCTCACCCGACTCGGTCGGGTCGACGACGCCCGGCTGCAGTTCGAGGTGGCCATCGAGCTGTGCGAGAACGACAGCGCACGAAGCATTCTCGAGGGAAAACTGGCTGCACTCGACGGGTGAGCGTCGCGCAGGAACGTCCCGTGCCGCCGCCGACCGGGTTCCGCCGGCCCGTCGATCGTCGGGGCCCGACCCGCACAGCTGGGCGCCGGAGTCGGTCCGGAGCCCAGGAATTCATCAAGGTGTCAGGTTCGATCTAGCGGGACGATACCCGCGCGGCTTACAGTCCGGAGTCTCCCGTGTACGCCGAGTCGCGGTTGCGAGCGGCGCCGGGCATCCGACATGGAGGTCGACGCACATGCGGCACGCCAGAATCCGCGGTCACGCCCGACGCCGGGCATCCCGTTGGGCCACTCTCGGGCTGGCGGCCGCGACCGGAATCGGACTGTTGGCATTCGTCCCTGCAACCGCTTCTGCTGCGGCGCCGACAAATCTGTTGTTGTCGGAGTATGTCGAAGGGTCGTCGAACAACAAGGCCATCGAGATCTTCAACGGCACCGGAGCGACCGTCGATCTCGCCGCCGGCGGCTACCAGTTGGAGGTTTACTTCAACGGCAGCGCCACCCCGTCCGCGCCCATCGCGTTGACCGGCTCCGTCGCCGACGGCGAGGTGGTCGTCGTCGCTGCCGCAACGGCCGGCGCGGCGATCCTGGCGCAGGCCGACATCACCACCGGCGCAAACCTGTTCAACGGTGACGACGCCATCGTGCTGCGTTCGGGCGGGGCCGGCGGCACGATCGTCGACTCCTTCGGACAGATCGGCGTCGACCCGGGCACCGAGTGGGGGACGGGACTGACCAGCACCGCCGACAACACCCTGCGAAGGCTGGGGTCCGTCACCTCCGGCGACACCGACCCGACCGACGCCTTCGACCCGGCCACTCAATGGGCCGGGTTCGCCACCGACACCTTCGACGGACTGGGTGCACACACCCTCGACACCGGCGGCCCTGTCGATCAACCGGCCGTTCTGAGTTGTGGTGCACCGCTTGTCACCTCGTCCGGTGTCGCCGCCGAGCGCGTCGTCACCGCCACCGACCCGGACGACGCGATCGTCGATCTGGACATCACCTCGATCACCCCGGCGAGCGGCTCGATCAGCACGACAGCAGTCACCCCGGCGCCCGGGGTCGGCGGCCAGGCCAGCGCAACCGTCGCGGTCGACTCCGGTGTTGCAAATGGCTCCTACGCGGTGACGATGACCTCGACGGATGCTGACGGTGCAACAGCGGGCTGCGTGTTGACGGTGCAGGTGAACGACACCCTCACCGTCGGTGAGGTGCAAGGTCCCACCGCCGACACCGAGAACGCCAGAACCGATCGCTCGCCGCTGGCGCCGGCCACCGGCAACGGCACTTCGGCAAGTCTTTACGACGTCCAAGGAGTGATCACCCAGCGCACGCTCGCGCGAACGGCGGCCGGGGCAAGCCAGTATGGCTTCTTCCTGCAGAGCCGCACCGACTCCACCGACAACGATCCGCTGAGCTCCGACGGCATCTTCGTCTTCATGGGCAACTTCACCACGCTGATCGGCGGGTACACCCCGACCGTCGGTGACGAGGTGATCATCAGGGCCAAGGTCTCCGAGTACTTCTTCATGACCCAGCTCTCGAGCGCCTCGCTGGTTTCGGTGATCGACACCGGTGTCGACGTCAACTCCGAAGTCACGGTGGACATCGCCGCTCCGCCCGCGCTGCTCGCCGACGCCGACCGGTTCTGGGAACGGCACGAGGGTGCCCGGTTGCGGGTGCGTGCAGGCAGCGGCGCGACCAGCGGCCGCGATGTCTTCCCCGGCACCGCCGACTCCGAGATCTGGTTGATCGACAAGGATTCGGACTTGATGAAGCGGGAGGACCCGTTCGCCCGCAGGGTGTTTCGCGATCCCCATCCGTTGGACGACATCCCCGGCACGCCGTTCGACAACGGCAACGGCCAGCGGATCATGCTGGGCAGCCTGGGCGTGAAGTGGGCCGCGCAGGACAGCACCGTGCTGTTGCCACCGGCCCGGGTGCTCGACACCCTGAGCGACGATGCGGTTGGCGGCCTCTATCTGTCGTTCGACAAGTACGGGATCCAGGTCGAGTCGGCCGCTTTCGACGATGGGGCGGACCCGTCGACCAATGCACCGCCGTCCGCGGTCAACCGGAACGACGAGTTCGCGATCGCCACCTTCAACGTGGAAAACCTCTACGACTACCGCGACGACCCCTTCGACGGCTGCGACTTCACCGGCAACGCCGGTTGTCCCGGCGTTTCACCGCCGTTCGACTACGTTCCGGCCTCGGCCGAGGCCTACAACGCACGGTTGGCCGACGAGGCGCGGGTCGTCATCGACCCGATGAAGACGCCGGACATCATCCTGGTGCAGGAGGCCGAGGACCAGGACATCTGCGCCGTCACCGCCGGAGCGCTGAGCTGTGGGACGACCAACAACGCAGACGGGAAACCGGACACCCTGCAGGAACTCGCGCTGACCATCGCGGCGGCCGGTGGGCCGGTGTACGACGCGGCCTACGACCGGGACGGCGCCGACGCACGGGGAATCGTGGCGGCCTTCCTGTTCCGACCCGACCGGGTGACCCTGGCCGGAGCCGGCCAGGGAGTGCTGTCCGCCGCGCCGGGTGTCGATTACCGCTCGGCCGCCCTTGGCTACAACGCCGACGTCCAGAATCCGAAATCGCTGAACGCCGTTCTTCCGGCGGACGTCGACCGCTCCACCGGCGTGGACGGTTCGAACGTGTACACCAGGGCTCCGCAGGTGGCGAAGTTCCTGGTCGCCTCCGCGCCGGGTTCCCCCGAGGGCGGCGTGATCTGGGCGATCAGCAACCACTTCTCGTCCACCCCGAACGCCCGGGTGGGCCAACGGACCGAGCAGGCCGCCTACGGTGCCGCCATCATCGGCGCGATCAAGAAGGGTGACGCTGATGCGCGGATCGCCTATGGCGGCGACTTCAACGTCTTCCCACGGCCCGACGACCCGATCGAACCGCCCGCGGCACCGTCCGATCAGCTGGCGCCCATCTACAACACCGGTATGAAGAGCCTGTGGGACGACCTGGTGGCCGCCGTACCCTCGGCCGCCTACTCGTACACCTTCCAGGGCCAGGCCCAGACCTTGGACAACCTCTTCGTCTCGGAGACGTTGCACAGTGACCTGATCGAGGATCGCATCGCGCATGTCAATGCGGGTTGGCCCGCCGACTACCCCGACGACGGTGCGCGCGGGGTCTCGGACCACGACCCGAACGTGGCCCGTTTCCGGTCGAGGGCAACCCTGACAGTGGCGGACGTCAGTGTGACGGAGGGCAATTCCGGTACCACCCGGGCGGCCTTCAAGGTCGCAGTCAGTCGTCCGTTGTCCCAACCGATTCTGGTCTGCGCGGCCACCATCGGCCTCACCGCGAGGGATCCGTCGGACTTCTCGGGCCTGGCTGGATGCAAGATCCTGAAGGCGGGAGCGTCGTCGCTGACCTTCACGGCGAGCGTCAAGGGGGACACCCGGCGCGAGTCGAATGAGACCTTCGCGCTGGTGGTCATCGCGGGTCCCTATGTGCTGACGCCGGATCTTTACGCGATCGGCACGATTGTCAACGACGACTGAGGAATCTTGAATCGTGTGATATAGCACCAGGTTCCGGCTGGAATCCGACACGCCCGGGGACAAGCAGGCTCGCAACCAATCTTGACTCAATCCAAAAAGCAGGACAGACTGCGAGGAATGGCAACGACAGCGGACTACCCAGGGATGCTGCGTGACGCAGCGTTGCGGGTGACCCGTCCGCGGTTGGCAGTATTGGCTGCGGTCGACGGTCATCCACATGTCGACACCGACACCGTCGTCCTGGCCGTTCGCAGTTCGGCACCCGACGTCTCCCGGCAGTCCGTCTACAACTCGTTGCACGCACTGGCCGCCGTCGGCCTGCTCCGGCGCATCCAACCGGCGGGCTCCGTTGCCCGCTACGAAACCCGGGTGCTCGACAACCACCATCACGTGGTGTGCAGGTCCTGCGGCGTCATCGCCGACGTCGACTGCGCCATCGGTGAGTCGCCATGCCTGGTGCCGTCCGATGACGGTGGATTCACCGTCGATGAGGCCGAGGTCACCTACTGGGGCAGATGTCCCACCTGCGTTGCCGCGCAACAGTTCTGATCCCACGCCGCCCGTCGTCCCACGACCATGTATCGAGAGGAAACTCCATGCCCGAGAACACCACTGACGAGCATCACCACAACGCCAAGGTCGGCGACATGCAGTCGGAGGAGAGCGAGGCGCGCTGCCCGGTCGCCACCGTCGGACCCCGCAATCACCCCACCGAAGGAGCGGGCAACCGCGACTGGTGGCCGAACCAGCTCAACCTGAAGATCCTGCGGAAGCACCCCGCCGTGGCGAACCCGATGGGCGAGAGTTTCGACTATGCAGCGGCTTTCAACTCCGTCGACCTCGATGCACTGGCCAGGGACATCGACGATGTGCTGACCACCTCGCAGGACTGGTGGCCCGCCGACTTCGGCCACTACGGCCCGTTCATGATCCGGATGGCCTGGCACAGCGCCGGCACCTACCGGATCAGTGACGGCCGCGGCGGCGCCGGCGCCGGGATGCAGCGCTTCGCGCCGCTGAACAGCTGGCCGGACAACGGAAATCTGGACAAGGCGCGCCGCTTGCTCTGGCCGGTCAAGAAGAAGTACGGCCGTACCGTCTCCTGGGCCGACCTGATGATCTTCACCGGCAACCGCGCCCTGGAGACCATGGGACTGGCGACCTTCGGCTTTGCCGGCGGCCGGCCGGACGTCTGGGAGCCGGACGAGGACGTCTACTGGGGACCGGAGCAGACCTGGCTCGGTGACGAGCGCTACACCGGTGACCGCGAGCTCGAGAACCCTTTGGCAGCGGTGCAGATGGGCCTCATCTACGTGAACCCGGAGGGCCCCAACGGCAATCCGGATCCGCTGGGCTCGGCGCGCGACATCCGTGAGACCTTCGCGCGGATGGCCATGAACGACGAGGAGACGGTGGCGTTGATCGCCGGCGGACACACCTTCGGAAAGACCCACGGAGCCGCCGATCCCGAGCAGTACGTCGCCGCCGAACCGGAGGGTGCGCCGATCGAGGAGCAGGGTCTGGGCTGGCGGAACAGCTTCGGCAGCGGGAAGGGCCGGGATGCCATCACCAGTGGGCTCGAGGTCACCTGGACGGCGACGCCGACCGCCTGGGACAACACCTTTTTCGAGACGTTGTTCGGGTTCGACTGGGAGCTGACCGCCAGCCCCGCCGGCGCTCATCAGTGGCAGCCGGTCAATGGCGGTGGGGCCAACACGGTGCCCGATCCCGAGGACGGATCGCTGAGCCGGCCGCCGACAATGCTGACCTCGGACCTGGCGCTGCGCTTCGATCCGATCTACGAGCCCATCTCGCGGCGTTTCCTGGAGAACCCCGATCAGTTCGCGGATGCTTTCGCCCGGGCCTGGTTCAAGCTGACCCACCGCGACATGGGCCCGATCCAGCGTTATCTCGGACCGCTTGTCCCGCAGGAGACGTTGATCTGGCAGGACCCGGTACCTGCCCTCGATCATGACGTCGTCGATGCCGCGGCGATCGCGTCACTCAAGACGCAGATCCTCGACTCCGAACTCTCGCCCGCGCAGTTGATCTCGGCTGCCTGGGCCTCGGCGTCCACCTTCCGCGGCAGCGACAAGCGCGGCGGCGCCAACGGTGCCCGCATTCGGCTGGAGCCGCAGCGGGAGTGGGAGGTCAACGACCCCGATTCGCTGGCCCAGGTGCTGCGCACCCTCGAGGGTATCCAGCAGGCGTTCAATGCTGCCGGTGGCCCGACGGTCTCGCTGGCCGACCTCATCGTGCTCGGCGGATCCGCGGCGATCGAACAGGCTGCCCGGAATGCCGGCCACGACGTCGAGGTGCCGTTCACCCCGGGACGCACCGATGCGTCGCAGGAGCAGACAGATGTGGAGTCGTTTGCCGCCCTCGAGCCGAGGGCCGACGGATTCCGCAACTTCCTCGGCAAGGGGAACCGACTGCCGGCGGAATACCTGCTGATCGACCGGGCGAACCTGCTGAACCTGAGCGCCCCCGAGATGACAGTGCTGGTCGGCGGTCTGCGTGTCCTCGGGGCCAACACCGGGGGTTCGGCGGTCGGTGTGCTGACCTCGGCACCCGGTTCGTTGACCAACGACTTCTTCGTCAACCTGCTCGACCTGGGCACGACATGGTCGGCCAAGGCGGACGACAAGGACCTCTTCGACGGACGCAACGCCTCCGGTGAGGTGATCTGGACCGGCAGCCGCGCCGATCTGGTGTTCGGCTCGAATTCCGAGCTCCGGGCGTTGGCCGAGGTCTACGCCAGCGACGATGCCAAGGAGCAGTTCGTCGGCGACTTCGTCTCGGCCTGGGTGAAGGTCATGAACCTGGACCGGTTCGACGTCAACTGACAGCCGCAGCGGACCTCACTCACCCCACCCTGCCGTCGCGGGGTGGGGTGAGCCGTCTCAACGCCGTCGATCTCGCCAGCTCAGACCCCCGATCCCGCCCTCTCCACCCGCACTGAGCACCACTCGGCGCTACCGCACAACACCCCGACCCGTAGCTCAGTAGCACCGAGAGATGCTCGGACGCATCCAGGCCGGCGTAGAAACCAAGGACGGCGTCCACACGCACGAAGGTGGGTTGGCACGTGCACAGCTGGCCGACCGCTGTTGCTGTCAATCCGGAGTGCGCCCGGCTCCGAATGACGTGATGAGAGCGACCAGAACACCACTGCCCGTCACAGTCGCAACCGATGCCCGGTTGACGCGATGAGCCGGTGGTGCCGCTGAGTCTGTCAGCCGTTCAGATCGGTGCCGATGCCCGGCTACCGGAACGGCCAACGGCTTCAGCCGTCGCCGGGGGAGCCTGAGCCGCCCCGTGGTTGGCGCCGATCACATTCGTCGGCGCCGATCATCGTCGCGGTTGTGGGAACACCGGGACAGAAGTCGACGACTTCGGCCGCGCAGGGGAAGTTGATCGGCGCGAAACCCGGGGGCGCGCCTGTACGGCCAGGGGGGAGCACCTCACGCCGAGGTCACCGACCGGATACCGACCGACCTCTGTGAAGTGGTGTCACCCTTCGATCTGGTCCCGGACGTCAGCGCCGCGCACGCCGCTGAACCGGTCGACGATCAGCCCGGCCACCGGTGTCAATATCCACATCACGATGGCGGCGAAACTGCTGACGAATGCGACGGGAATCGACAGCAGGAACAGCACGACCGGGATGGCGGACTGCCAGATGCCGGCCCGGAAGACTTCGGCGGAAATCGGTCGGCGCAGCAGGCCGGCCCGATGGGCGTAGGCGAACATCACGGTTTCCATCGTGCTGACCAACGACAGCACGACGGCGAAAAAGACCACCGACAGGGGATTGGACGGGTAATTTCCGATGAGACCGGTGGGGTAGGGCAACACGGCGATGAACGACAGGTAGAGCAGATTCAGTCCGATCAACGTGCGGTTGACGGCGCCGAGGCCCGCGAAGAACCCGTGGTGCGCCATCCAGAATCTGCCGATCAGCCAGAATCCGAGGAAGAAGCTGAACAATGCCGGCAATTCCTCGGAAATGGAATGCCAAAGGACATCAATGCTCGGTTGGCCCTCGGCATCGAACTCGGGGACCTCGACCGCAATGATCAGCAACGTCATCGCGATCGCGTACACCGCGTCGGTGAAGAAGATCACCCGGTCGAATTCGATTCCGTCGCTGTGTCGCAGGCGCCACCCCGACCGGCGCGGCGAATCCTGTGGCGCAGCGAACGGCTGATCGATGTTGCCCACCCGGACCCCCTTCGCGACTGACGTATCCAGAATTGTAAATCGGGGCTGTTCGCGCCGCGAAAGGGACGTATGGCCCGGAGCCGTGACCCGCCGAATGACCGGAGTCCGCGGACGTCCATGCTTGACCCATGGCACCGAACCCTCATGCAGCAGCGGTGGTCCCGCGATGACGGCCGCTGACACCGACTCGATCGTCGAACAGATCCTGCGCAGCTACGACACCATCACCGTCGTCGGAGCGAGCAACGCCGGGCACAAGGCCGCGCACTACGTCCCGAAGCACATGCAGAAGCACGGCTGGAGAATCATCCCGGTCAACCCGACCGCTAGCAGCATCCTCGGAGAAGCGGTGTACCGGAAGCTGGCTGACGTGCCCGAGCAGGTGGGACTGGTCGATGTCTTCCGGCCGTCGGCGGACACGCCGGATATCGCGCGGCAGGCCGTGGCGGCCGGGGCGACCGCACTCTGGCTGCAGCTGGGAATCGCGTCGGCCGAGTCGCGGAGAATCGCCCAGGATGCCGGTTTGCTCTACGTCGAGAACCGGTGCCTGATCATCGAGCAACGCCGACTCCAGGTCGAGGCACCTGACCGGTAGATCAGCCGACCGGGTGCGACACCGGCTGCCTACGCCCCGGCGTCGGCCGGAGTGACCGGGCTGATTGGCACCGTGAGAAAGGAAGGGTGGCGACCGCCGGTGTGGATGGAGCACGTCCCAGCGCTGACCTTCCTTGCGTAGGCGCCGGGAAACTGACCGATCAGCGGATTACGGGAGAAGAACCACCGGCCCTGCAGATCGAGCCGGAGCACCTCGCCGGACCGGAACAGGGTCGCGGACGGCAGCAATTCGATCTGCAGCTCGACCGGGTCCCCCACCGTCAGTGGCTCACGGCGGGTGTGGGGATGGAACGGCTGGTGCGGCAGCGATCTCACCGGGTCGATCTGCCGATGTGAGGCGGCCAGCATCCCGTGGGTGACCAGATCGAACGGGAATCCGTAGGACCCCTCGAAACCGATCTCGCGGCCACCACGGAACTTCCGGACGCCGGCGAAAAGCTCGACGTCATCGGTGTTGGCGACCGAGATGGTCACGGTGAGCAGCATCGGCCCTACCACCTCGGTATCGCTGTCGAAGCGGTGGTCGAAGCGGAGCCGACCGCGTCGGATATCGAAGCTTCGGGACGCCGACGAACTGGCAGCCGTCGGCCGCAGCGTTCCGTCGTCGGTATCCGTACCCACGGCCAGATACCACCGTTGCCAATGGGTGTCGGGCGGTGGCCAACTACTTGTCCGACGGACCGCCGTGACGGTTCTTGCGTCCTCACGTATCTCGACCCTGACCGGCGACCGGTCCAGGATCGGCGTCGTCTCACCGCCGAGGAAGTGGTCGAAGAATTCCGCCTGGATCTGCAGTGCCGGCTCGGAATAGTAGGTCCCCCACTTCGGTCCGCGGTGGGTGTACAACCACTTGTGCTCCGAGGCGATTCTGCGGAAGCCCTCGAAAGAGCCTCTGGTGTGCAGGTTGTGGTCCGAGAAGCTGCCGCACACCAGTGCTGGAACCGCTATCTGTTCCACTGCACGATTACGCTGCGCCCACCAGCTGTCGAATTCGGGCCGGGTGCGTGCTTGCCGGGCGATGTCGATCCGGCGCCGCTCACTCACACGCAAACCGATCGTCCACATCGAAAGGAACCCGTTCTCCAGAACACCGCCGGGACGGGCGAAATCGCGGTAGAAGTCGGTGAAGCCCTCCCAGGGGCAGATGGCAGCAAGGTGCGGCGGACGGGTGGCAGCGGCGGCCCACTGACTGATGGCCAAGTAGGACACACCGGACATGCCGACCCGATGATTGCTCCAGGGTTGCATCGCCGCCCATTCGATCAGGTCGTGACAGTCGAGGCCCTCCTGATCGGAGAACAACTCCCCCGCCCCGTCGGATTTGCCCCAACCCCGCAGGTCAGCGTTGACGACCACATAGCCGCGGCTCACCCAATGGCCCGGATCTGGAGCTTCCCATCCGGTCCACGCCGAATGGCTGACCGGTTCGGACTGCATCAGGTGGTATTGCATCGGTGTCCGGTATCCGGACCGGAACCGGCGTCGCCTGGGCAGCCGGTCCTTGCCGTACGGGTGGGCACACAGGAGTACCGGATGTACATCGTCGTCATCGGGGCGGAAGACGTTGACCCGCAACAGGACTCCGTCTCGCATCGGAACTGCGACATTCCACTCGACCAAGGCTTCGGACGGTGGTTCGGTGATCGTGACCGGCACCACCACTCGCCTCTTGAGCTGCCCCAAGGCATAGCGGATCGCTCCGGGAACGAAAGTCGGTGATCCCATCGTCCCTCCCAATTTGAGTATTGCTCAAAACCACTAGAGCAGGACTCTAGGACTACGCTGCGACCATGTCCAGACCACCACCCGCCGAGCCTGCCGGGCGAAACCCGGAAGAGCCCGACCCGACGCCACGGCCGCGACGCACGAGTCGTCAGCGCGAGGCGGGTGCTGCCAGCCGCGCGGTGACCCGCCAACTTCTCGTCACCGCCGCCGGTGAACTGTTCGCCGAGCGGGGTTATGCGGGAGCAACGGTGAGTGCCATCGCCGAGCGGGCCGGCGTCTCCCTGCAGACGTTGTACCTGGCGTGGGGAAGCAAGCGGCAACTCCTGCGCGCGTTCATGGAGCAGGGGCTGAGCGGGTCGCCGACCGCGGTGACGGATGACAGTTGGGCCGAGCTCGCGCGGTCCAGGGTTTCTGCGGGACTGCCTCCCGAGTCTGATCCACAGGCAATCGTCCACGGCATCGTGGGCTTCTTCCGATCCATCTCCGAACGAGCGGCGTTGGGTTGGAAGCTCTATCGCGACGCCGCAGCGATCGACCCGGAGATCCGCGCCGACCAGAACGAACTAGCGAGCAACCGACGCCAGACGGTGACCGCCGTGATGAACCGCCTCCCGGACAGCGCGTTGCGGCCCGGTCTCAGCCGCGAGGACGCGATCGACACCGTGATGGTGGTGATGGGCCCGGAGAGCTACCACTTGCTCGTCGAGCAGTTCGGGTACTCCCTGGACCGTTACGAGCGGTGGGTCACTCAGACTCTGACCGCAGCGCTGTTGGAACCCGAACCGAACCGGAGCCCCGGCCCGAGATCGGGCAGATGAGCATGAGCGGGCGGGCATCGGTCGAGGATGTGCACGAGATCGCCATGGCGATGCCGCATGTCACCGTCGAGCAGGGTACCGGTGACAATCCGGTCTATCAGGTGGGTGGCAAGTCGTTCATCTTCTTCCGCAACCCCAGGCCGGACGCGGCGGATCCGGAAACGGGCGAACGGTACCGGGATGTCATCGTCTTCTGGGTGCCGTCGGAGGAGGACAAGCTGGCGCTGGTCCAGGACGAACGGACCCCGTTCTTCACCACGCCACATTTCAACGGTCACCTGTCGGTCCTGCTCAGGGCGGGCCGGATCGCGGAGTTGACCAGGCAAGAGCTGACCGAGGTGATCCAGGACGCGTGGCTGTCGCGCGCGTCCCGGCGACGGGCAACGCAGTGGCTCGCCGCCCAGGATCCTGCCCCCTGAGCCCTCCGAAATTCGGAGCGCATGTGGGGCCGCAGATTTCTGGTGGTGGCATGGGACCTGCAGTAAATTCGGCCGATGGCCGTTGCCCGCACCGGAGTTGTCACCCTGGATTGCGCGGCCCCGGCGGAACTCGCCGATTTCTGGGCAGCGATGCTGGGCGGCGAGATCGTCTACACGTCAGCGATGGCGGCGGTGGTCCGGACGCCTTGGGTGTCGATCGGTGCCATGCGGATCGCTGATTACCGGCCGCCGACCTGGCCGGAGAACGACGTTCCCAAACAGCTGCATCTCGACCTGGCGGTGACCGACCTGGACGCCTCGGTCGAGGAGGCCGTTCGATTGGGTGCCCGGGCACCGTCGTTCCAACCGGCCCCCGACGTCCGGCGAATTCTGTTCGACCCGGCCGGTCATCCGTTCTGCCTGACCACGCAGGTTCCAGCGGCCGTGCTCTGACCGTGACGAAACCCTCGGGTTTGCAGTCACATTCCGGCGGGTCGTCGGCGATGTCGCTCCCGACTCGACCTGCTGTCGATGGTTGTGGCCGGGTCGTTCGCCTGGAGCTCCAGTCCGGCGGGTCGTCATCGAGTGCGGCCGTTCACTCGGGACTTTCTTGTCGGCCAACTGCTTTTGGAGACGGTCTTCAAGTAGTAAGCCCGGCCACCCTTTTGATGACCTCGCGCCTCCTGAACCGGTAGCGGCCTTCACCACCGCTGATGGCTGCGTCATCCACTGTCGCAGTCCTGCCGGGCTGCCTGCCGTCGATGAAAGCTGGTGGTTGCCATCGGCAGAACCTAATGGGCCGTCTCTGAGATTCCTGTGAGAACAGTGCCGCACTGTGAGGGCCGCAGCTACCGCGATGGGGGATCTCTTGTTCGATTCGTTTTTCGGTCTACCGCTTCATCCGCTGATCGTGCATGCCACGGTCGTGTTCGTCCCGACTGCTGTGGTCGCGGTCCTGTTGGCTGCCTTCTGGGGACGGTTCCGACGCTGGGCGGGGCCGGGACCGATGATCATCGCGCTGATCGCGCTGATCCTGGTGCCGATCTCAACCCAATCCGGTGAGGCACTGGAACACAGCCTGCCCCGGACGGACTTGATCCATCAACACGGGGAGCTGGCCGACGGACTGTTGCCCTGGGTGGCCGGGTTGTTCGTGGTGGCGGCCGGACTCTGGTGGTGGAATCGCAACCAGCAGTCACCTGGGACCGCGCCGCGGTGGGCGCTGCCTCGATGGTTGGTGGTGGTGCTGATTGTCGGTGCCGTGGTGACCGGTGTCGGCACTACCGTCCAGGTTGTGCTGATCGGGCACAGCGGCGCGGAGGCGGCGTGGTCCGGCGTGGTCACCACCTGAAGTGCCGTACAACGAGGAAGGTAGAAACGTGATCTCCCCGGCCATGAACCGATGACGAACGACGAAGGTCCGCCCGGCGTTCAGTGGCCGACCCACCAGGACGAGCCGCATGTCGGTCGGTCCAATCTGAACTGGCTCAGAGCAGGGGTGTTGGGTGCCAACGACGGCATCGTATCGGTGGCCGGCTTGGTCGTCGGGGTTGCCGGGGCGACCACCGACCGCGGCCCGCTGTTCATCGCCGGCATCGCCGGATTGGTCGCCGGTGCGGTGTCGATGGCGCTGGGCGAGTACGTGTCGGTCAGCACGCAGCGCGATGCAGAACATGCCCTACTTGCCAAGGAGCAACGCGAGTTGCGGGATGAACCCGACGCTGAGTTCCAGGAATTGGTAGCGATCTACCAGGCCAAGGGTCTGCAGCCGGGCACGGCCCGGCAGGTCGCGACCGAACTGACCGAGCACGACGTCCTGGCCGCGCACCTGGATGCGGAACTCCACCTGGATCCCGAGTCGATCGCTAATCCCTGGCAGGCTGCCGGTGCCTCGGCACTGTCCTTCACCGTCGGCGCGCTGCTGCCGCTGCTGGCCATCCTGCTGCCGCCACCCGCCTGGCGGGTGCCGGTCACCTTTGTTGCGGTGCTGTTAGCGCTTGCCCTCACCGGCGCGGTCAGCGCACGGATCGGCGGCAGCCCGCTGAAACGCGCAGTACTCCGGGTGGTGATCGGCGGGGCACTGGGCCTCGCCGTGACGTACGCCATCGGCAGCCTGTTCGGCACAGCTATTGCCTAGCGACGCGCCAGTCGACGACTCCGCGGATCGGCCGGAGGTCAGGCGACCCGGTCTGTTGCTGGTCGAGGACGACCGGCTGCTGGTCCCACTGCTGATCGAGGTACTAGGCGCCGACTACCGCGTCGACCATGCGCCGGACGGCCAGGCCGGGCTGCATCTGGGCTTGAGTCGGCAGTACGACCTGATCGTGCTCGACCGGGGCCTTCCTGCCATCGACGGTATCGATCTACTTGGCCGGCTGCGGGGGCGTGGGGTGATGACGCCGGTGTTGATCTTGACCGCTCGCGGACTCGTTGCCGACAAGGTGGAGGGGCTCGACGCCGGCGCCGAGGATTACCTGGTCAAGCCGTTCGAGATCGACGAATTGCTCGCCCGGCTCCGAGCCCTGCGTCGGCGACACTCGGACGAGACCCCGGTCCTGACGATCGGCGACCGCCGGTTGGATGTGCAGGGCAGGCGGGTCACCGGGCCCCACGCAGAACCGGTGGAGCTGTCCGGTCGGGAGTCCCAGTTGCTCGCGGTTCTCGCTCGCCGACCGGGCCGGGTATTCAGCAGACCGGAATTGCTCGACGCGGTATTCGACGCGGACGATGGTCCGGGGATAGTCGACACCTATGTCTATTACCTGCGGCGCAAACTGGGTAAGGACATCGTCCGGACGGTGCACGGCGCCGGCTACCGGATCGGCAGCTGATGCGCTGGCCGCGGTTCAGGCGAACGACCAACGCTGACGATCAGCTGGTGAATGCGGCTGCCCGCCGGATCGGCATCCAGATCGCGCTGGCGTGCGCATTGGGTGTCGCGATCGTCGCGGTGCTCGCGTTCACCCTGTTGCATGGGCACAGCGATGGTGGTCACGCCGGTCCGGAACCACGTGGCGATGATGATGACCTGGTTCGTGATGCGCTGCTGATCGCCGGCGCGGTCGGCATCGTCATTGCCGGTGCGGTCGGGTATTTCAGTGCTCGGCGTGCAGTGCGACCACTTGGTGATGCTCTTGCCCTGCAGCGGAGGTTCGTCGCCGACGCCGGCCATGAGCTGCGCACCCCACTCACCGTGCTGCATACCAGGGCGCAATTGCTGGCGAGGCGCCTTCCGCGGGACGACCCGGCGCGGGCTGTGGCCGAGCAACTCCTCGGCGACAGCCGGATGCTCAGTGAGATCATCGATGAACTGCTGGTGAGCGCGCAGCTGTCGGCAGACCCGGGTCGGGCTGAGATCATCGACGCCCGAAAGGTTGTCGATGAGGCGTTGACCACCATGCGGTTGCTGGCCGACCAGTCGGAGATCAACCTGCCGGAGGATCCGGCAGCCGGTGACGGTGCCGTCGCCGTCCGCGGGTCGCGGACCGCGCTGCGTCGTGCGGTGATCGGGTTGGTGGACAACGCGATCGGCCATCTGCAGCCGGGGGGCACGATCTGGGTACGGGCCCGAACCGATAACGGCTGGGTCGAGATCACTGTCGCCGACAACGGGTCGGGGCTGCAGACCGCCGACACCGACGGGCTCACGGAGCGGTTCGCCAGGGGACGGGACGTACACCCGGTCGAGAGTTCCCGCCCCATCGGCAACCAACGGTACGGTCTTGGGTTGGCGTTGGTCCGGGAAATCGCTGTCAGTCACGGGGGCACTTTCAACCTGCAAAACCGACCAGACGGCGGAGCGGTTGCGACCATCAGAATCCCGTCCGCCTGACCTGTGATCTTGCTGTGATTGGCGTGATCCGGCCCTCATCTGAGAATTCTCTGACCTTTGTCCCGCAGCATCGGAATATCAGTTCATCGACGAGTTCGATGGTCACGATTTCGATCGCCACCGAGCGGTTCGACAGCGCGGAGGGATCAACCATATGTCAGCGAAGGCGTCAACAGAGCGGCAGATCACCGGTGGTGACCTGCGCAGTCGGGTGCGTCGGATCACCGCCGGCTGCGTCGGCCTGGCGGCTGTCGCGTCGGCGGCCCTCACCATCAACCTGGCAGCCTCGGCCGACGACAACAAGGCCTCTGCCGACCCCCCGGCAGCCGACGCGGGAGTGCCCGCTCCGGCGGTGACAGCGCCGAGCACCGCCCAGGCACCGGCCATCACCGCACCGACCACGGTCGCACCGGTTGCGCCGGCGCCGTCCACCCGTTCCAGCACCCTGGCCGTCCCACAGCAGGCACCGGCGGCCAGCAACGGGCGCAGCCACACCCAGTCGGGAGGTTCCTGATGAGCACCACCCACGGCGCTCGCGCGTTGAGTTCGAGTGCGGTGCGCGTCGATTTCGAGGTCTGGTCGACCACCGCGACTCTGATCGTCACCGATCCCACCGCGCTGGACATCGCGCAGGCAGCACTCGGCGATGAACTGGCCGCCATCGACGCCACCTGCAGCCGATTCCGCGCCGACTCGGAAATCTCTCGCGTCCTGGCCATCCCAGGCCACCCGGTCATCTTGTCGCCGCTGCTCAATAGTGCTGTGTCCGAGGCGATCCGGGTCGCCGACGCGACCGGTGGCTTAGTGGACCCCACCGTCGCGGCTGCCGTGATCGCGTTGGGTTACGACCGCGACATCGGTGCGGTGGTGGTGAAATCCATGGACGGTGACCACCAATGGCCCACTGCGCAGCATCAACCGGCCCCGGGTGTGCACCGGCTCGAGCACGACCCGGCGACCGGCGAGCTGGTCGTCCCGTCCGGTGTCGGCATCGACCTGGGCGCGACTGCCAAAGCGCTGGCCGCGGATCGGGCGGTTGCCCGCATTTCCGGATTGATCGACGGGGGAGTGCTGGTCAGCCTCGGCGGCGACATCGCGGTTGCCGGTCAGGCACCGCCCGGCGGCTGGCGGATCGCGGTTGCGGACGACCACCGCACCGGCTCGCCGGTGCACCAGCTGGTGTCGATCACCTCGGGTGGAATCGCCACATCGTCAACGGTGACCCGCCGCTGGCGGACGTCATCGGGCTGGCTGCACCACATCGTTGACCCTCGCACCGGTACGAACCCGGAACCCTGCTGGCGCACCGTCTCTGTTGCAGCCGGCAGCTGCCTGGACGCCAATGCCGCCTCCACGGCAGCTATCGTGCTGGGCCCCGCAGCGCCGGACTGGCTATTCCAGCGACGGCTGCCGGCCCTGCTGGTCGACCTGGACGGCAACACCACGGCCATCAACGGCTGGCCCACCACGGATTCACTGGTGTCGGCATGAACACCGAGGCTCTGTGGTTCGTGAGCAGGGCAACCGGAGCGGTATCGCTGACACTGTTCACCGCGGTGATGGTGCTCGGCATCCTGACCGCCGGGCGGGCCGGAACGTCGGCGCTGCCCCGAGCGGGGCTACTCCGACTTCACCGCACCCTGACGCTGACCTCGATGGCCTTCCTGACCGTGCACATCGTCACGGCCATCGGCGATAGCTATGTCGATCTCACCTATCTCGACGTGTTCCTACCGTTCAGCGCCGGTTTCGACCCGCTGTGGATCGGCCTGGCCGCGGTCGCCGTCGACCTGATGCTCGCCATCGCCATCACCAGCGCATTGCGCCGGTTCATGTCACCGATGCTGTGGCGATGGATTCACCTTTCGGCATATGCCATGTGGCCCTTGGCATTGCTACACGGCTTCGGCGTGTCCGGCGGCGACGGCAGAGAAACCTGGATGGTGGTTCTGGATGTTGTGGTCATTGCCGCGGTGCTGGTCGCGTTGGCTTATCGGCTGAGGCCGGATCGACACCCCGACACCGTGGCCAGACGCGCCGCGGACATCGTTCACCCGCCGATTGCAGCAGGAAAGCACCAATGACCAGCACCGAGATGCGACCTGACTACGGCGTTGACCATTGGTCGGCACCGCCCGCCCACGCTATCGATCGGCTGCTGCCGAACCGCCCGGCCCGCACCTGGCGGGATCACCAGCAACGATGGGGCCCGTTGGAAGTCAACCCCTCAGAAATGGGTCACTTGGCGGGCGCGCTCGGCGCATCGGCGTTGGTCGGGCGAGGCGGCGCCGGATTTCCCACCGGGCGAAAGCTTGCCTCGGTTGCCGCCGCGGTCGATCGGTTTCACCGGCCCGCCGTCGTGATCGCCAACATCTGCGAAGGCGACCCCACATCGGCGAAAGACCAGGTGCTGGCCCACCACTCACCGCACCTCGTGATCGACGGCGCACTCGCCGCCGCGGCTGCGGTAGGGGCCGACCGAATTGTGTTTGCGATGCACTCCCATTCCCCCGCGCACTCGGCGATTCTCAGTGCCATCGCGGAACGACCCGGCGCAACCTGCGTTCTTGAGGTTCTCGCGGTGCCGGCCCGGTACATCGCATCCGAAGCAACGTCATTGGTGCGGCTGATCAACTCCGGCGATGCCCGCCCGGCGGGCAAACTGAGACCGATCTGGGAATCTGGAGTGGCGGGCCGACCGACCCTTGTCGACAACGCCGAAACCCTGGCCCAGCTCGGGCTGATCGCCCGGTTCGGCCCAGCGTGGTTCGCCGGCGTGGGACTTCTGGCCGAACCCGGCACCACCCTGGTCACCATCGGCGGCGCGGTGCGCCGTCCAAGTGTGGTCGAGGCGCCGAACGGCGCCCGAATAGGGGATCTGCTGGCCTGCGCGGACGCGCCGGCCACCGGCTGGGCCCTGTTCGGCGGACTTTCCGGCCGCTGGGTGCTGCTCGACGAAATCGCCGATATCGGCTACAGCGCAGCTGAACTCGCTGCCTTCGGGGTCAGTCGTGGGGTCAGCTCGATCACCGTGCTGCCGCCGGACGGTTGCCTATTGGCGGAGACCGCACGCCTACTCGAATTCCAGGCGAACGCCGGTGCTCGCCAGTGCGGCCCGTGCATGTTCGGGTTGCCAGCGATCGCCGCTGATATGGCCGCGCTGGCCGCTGGTGAGCGCACTGCCCTCGACAGGTTGCGGCGCAGACTGCCGGTGATCAACGGCCGTGGCGGGTGCGGACACCCAGACGGCGCCGTCACACTGGCGGCCAGCGCCATCGAGGCATTGATCCAGCAGCAGCCGGGACACCTGACCCAACACCTGCGGGCCGGTGTCTGCACGGCACCCGGACCCGTCATTCCGCTGACCCGCAACGAGTTCCCCGACGCCGCAGCACGTAGCAGCAGGTCGCTCAACACCGGGTGGAACACCACTGGGACAGGAGAAAGATGAACCAGCGTCGGCTCGGGATCGACCCGATTGCCTGCAAAGCACACGGTCTCTGCGCCGATGAACTGCCCGAGGCAATCACCCTGGACGAATGGGGATACCCGATCCTGAGCACCGGACCCCTCCCACCGAAATCGGTCCGGCGGGCCAAGGCCGCTGCAGCCGCGTGCCCAGTGCTGGCCCTGCGGCTGACCACTGTCAAATCCCCATGAAACCTGGCCGAAGAAGACCACCACCTTCGTGACAAGAGACCGCCTACCCTGAGCGACTCAGTGGATTTCTGCTGTGAACACTGGTGGCTGCTCCGCTTTATGTGGTGGTGATCGTCATCATGGACGGTGCCTCCAGGCTTCCCGCTGCGGCCGGGGCAAGTGCAGTGAAGATTCCGGCACCGATCATCGAGCCCAGCCCGATGATGACCGCATCGGAAGTCCCCAGGCTCCTCATCAGGCGCGGTTTGCGCGGCCCGCGTGCGGGTATTGGTTCGTGCGTCATGAGATCACCACAACGCGACGGCAGCCCACAAAGTTCGCCCCCGAGGTGCTTTCTGTCAATGGGCCGATTTCAGCCTGAATCTTCGGCGACTGTCGGTTCAGCCGCTGCCGGATCTCGAGGCGGCCGATTTCGGTTCGTGGTGAGACCGGCAACGACGATGAGCGTAAGAGCGAGCGCTGCGAGTCCCCCGCTAAGAGTGAGGGCGACGGCGACAGCGCCGACGAGGAGCGGGCCGCCGGCGTCCCCGAGTTCCCGGCCGACCTCGGCGGCGCCCATGGTTTGTCCGAGCCGTTCCGGTGGTGCAGTTCCGGCGAGATGAGCGAATGCAATGGGGGTGGCCAGCCCCGTGCCGGCACCGATCAACACCGCTGCGAGCAGGATGCCGCCGACCCCGGGAAGCAGAGCGCCGGACAACAGCCCGAGCGCGGCCATGCCGATACCCGTTGACATGCCGGCGCTGTCGGTTATCCGTCCGGCATCGCGGGCCCGCCCGGCCCAGGGCTGGACAAACGCCCCGGTGATCGCCAGCAGGGACACCGCGGCACCGGTGACCAGCGGGGTCATCCCGGCAAGTCCGCCCACGACTGGAAGAAACCCCACACCGACGGCCAGCGCGGCGGTCGCCCCGGCCAGGGTGATTGTCGGCGCCAGGAACGCTCTGGAACCGAGCCGCCTGGCCAGGTCAACCACGGTTTGCTGCACACGGGGCAACGGAACCACGGTGGGAACCGTCAACGCGGCCCATCCGGTGACAACGAGGGCCAGTCCGGCCAGGGTGGCGAACAGCAGGGTGTACCCGCCAGCGGTGATCAGGACAGCACCGACCAGGGGGCCGACCGCGTACCCGAGGCTCTTGAACGCCCCGTACCCGCCGAATACCCGGCCGTGCCGGTTGCCGGGCGAAAGCCGGGCGACCATGGCTCCGGCGGCAGGGGAGAATGCGGCCGCCGCGGCGCCCTGCCCAAGCCTGACGACGCCGAGCAAGGCGGGGTTCCCCACCACCACAAAACCGGCGGAAGCGAAGGCGAAGGCGAGCAGACCGCCGAGCAGGACAGGTCTCGGCCCGATTCGGTCCGCGAGCGTCCCGAATACGGGTTTGAGCAGCACTTCCGCCCCGTCATACACCGCCAGCAGTAGACCTAGAGTCCACAGGGACGCCTGTTGTTGCCCGGCGTACATACCCAGGCTTGCGGCGATGCTGTGGGCGCCGAATGCGGTGACGAAACCGGCCGCGTACAGCGGGCACAGCACCCGCCGGTTCAAGGCCGGTGAGCCGAGCCGCGGGTGATCAGGTTTCGCACTCAACTAGGGCCGGGGTTCAGTAGGTGTTGCGATCAGCAGTGGCCGGAGTCCGGTGTCCCGCACCCCTTCAACCAGCCGGAGCAGGAGCCGACGCACCAGGATCCAGCCGAGGAGAGTGACCGCGGCGCCGAGCAAGAGCCCGGCGGCGACGTCCAACGGGTAATGCGCGGCGATGTACACCCGGCTGAACGCCATTGCCGCCGCAGCCAGCGCGGCGATCCAGCCGAGTGTGCGGTTGACCAGGAACAGCCCGGCCATCACGGCGCCGGCGGCGGTCGCGTGGTCGCTGGGAAACCCGGGATCGGTGGTGGGGGTTGCCAGGACAAGGATGCCGGTCAAGGCGTCATAAGGTCGTTGCTCGTGGACCAGGGCGACGATCGGCTGGTTCACTGCGACCGCGAGCAGGGTGCCCAACGGCGCCCAGACCGCAGCGGCCATCCTGATGGGGTCGCCGTCCCGGCGCGCGATCCACCAGCCCGCGAGGAGCAGCGCAGCGAACACCACGAGCCCGTAGCCGGCCACCAAGGTCGCCGGTCCCTGCAGCCACGGGGTGGATCGGGCGAAGTCATTGACGCTCAGGAACAGCGAGGTATTCAGATTCACGGTGACAGCGGCCGATCTGGTCGATGAAATGGACGGTCAGAACTGGTGCAGAGCTTCGAAAACGGCGTCGGTGAACTCCGCCAGCCGCTCCCCGCATTCCTTGAGCCGCTGTTGCGCCTCGACGGCCAGCGAGGCGCCGAAGACATCGCGTGCGGCCAGGTCCCGGTGCCACCGGCGCAGCCGGTCCAGCGTCTGCTCCTCTTCCTCCAGCTCGGCCATGGTGAACTTCTGGAGCGCGAACTCTTTGTCGATCTCCGCGTCGAATTTCCGGCAATCGGCGGTGAACTCCGTCCACTCGTCCTGGCGGAGCGCGGTGAACTCGGCCTCCAACCAGGCGGCGTCCTGGTCGGCGCGGCCAGTAGCCTGCAACACCACCAACCGCCCCTCACCGCGCGCGGCGAGTTCGCCCACCCTGGCAATCCCCGCCGCGAAGGCCGGAACATTCGGTGCAGCCCAGGTGCCTTGCCCCAACGGCACCGCACCGATCTTCCGCAGTTCCCGCCACACCGCCACCCGGTGCCGGGACGGCTCCGCCGGCACTCGCAGCACCAACACCAGCCAAGCTGCCCGCTGTTCAGTCACAAGACTGCAGTGTAGCGGTTGTTACATTCAGCGATGAACGCAGTCGCAGGCCGACCAGTCCGCGACTTCGTGCCTGTGTTCGTCGAATGCGCCGTCCGGGGGTCGTTGGTCACCCCCTCGGGCCGACTCGACAGCGCAGCGATCCCTCGACGTCACTGAAGGCGCCGGCCAACTGGCTCGTTCAGGACGCTTCGTGCGTGGATGTGTTGACGCCGCCGATGCGGAGTGGTGTCGCCTCAGTACCGGATCATCGGCCGGTAAGGGGAGGGCGAGCAGCGGGCGTCAGCCCAGGGTGGTTGCCAGCTGGCGGGACAGCGTCGCCACGAAGGCGGCCGGTTCGGCGAGCTCTCCACCCTCGGCCAGCAGCGCCATCCCGTAGAGCAGGCGCGCGGTGTCGGCCAGGGTCGGATCGTCGGCCCGGTTCTCGTGGGCTGCCTTCAGTCCGGTGACCAGTGCATGCTGCGGATTCAGCTCCAGCGTGCGCTTGACCTTCGGCAGCGGTTGACCCATGGCCCGGTACATCTTCTCCAGCGTCGGCGTGAGATCACCCGGTTCGCCGACCAGCACGGCGGCGGAGTCGACCAGCCGATGGGAGAGCCGGACCTCCTTGACATCCTCGGCCAGGGTCGCGGCCATCCAGGTGGTCAGCGCATCGAAGCCCTGCTTGGTGTCCTCGTCGACGTCCGCGCCGCCCAGGTCGACCTCGCCGCGGGCGATGGAGACCAGCGGCTTCTCCTCGAAGGTCGGCACCGAGTCGACCCATACCTCGTCGATCTGATCGGTGAGCAGCAGGACCTCATAGCCCTTGGCGCGGAACGCCTCCATGTGCGGCGAATTCTCCAGCGCCGACCGCGATTCACCGGTCGCGTAGTAGATCGAATCCTGGCCCTCCGGCATCCGGGTCAGATAGTCGGCCAGGGTGGTGGGCTTGTCGGCGTCGTGGGTGGTCGGGAACGAGCAGATCTCCAGGATGGCCTGCTGATTGTCGTAGTCGGACAGCAGTCCCTCCTTGACCGCGCGGCCGAACTCCGACCAGAAGGTCGCGTACTTCTCCGCGTCCTTGTCCAGCATGGTCTTCAGGGTCGAGAGCACCTTCTTCACCAGCCGCTTGCGGATCAGCTGGATCTGTCGGTCCTGTTGAAGGATCTCCCGGGAGATGTTGAGGGACAGATCATTGGCATCGACGACACCCTTGACGAAGCGGAGGTACTCCGGGACGAGCGCCTCGCAGTCGTCCATGATGAAGACCCGCTTGACGTAGAGCTGCACACCCCGCTTGCTGTCCCGCATGAACAGGTCCATCGGCGCATGGCTCGGCAGGAACAGCAGGGCCTGGTACTCGAAGGTGCCCTCCGCCGACAGCCGGATCGTCTCCAGCGGTGGCTGCCAGTCGTGGCTGACGTGGTGGTAGAACTCGGTGTATTCCTCTTCCGACACGTCGCTCTGCGAGCGGGCCCACAATGCCTTGCGGGAGTTGACGATCTCGGTGTCGGGGGCGGCCTCCGCGTCGGCCGGGGCGTCGTCGTCGGAAGGTTCCGGCTTCTTCGGGGTCGCCATCCGGATCGGCCAGGTGATGAAATCCGAGTAGCGCTTGACCGTGCTGCGGACGGTCGACGGATTGGTGAAGTCGTGCAGCGCGTTCTCGGTGTCCTCGGGCTTGAGATGCAGGGTGACCGACGTGCCCTGGGGCGCATCCGGCTTGTCGGTGATCGTGTAGGTCCCCTCACCGGTCGATTCCCACCGCACGCCGGTGTGCGCGCCCACCTTCCGAGTGACCAGCGTGACCCGGTCGGCGACCATGAAGCTGGAGTAGAAGCCGACGCCGAACTGCCCGATCAGTTCGGTGGTCGCCTGCTCGGATGACTCGCCGGACTCCCTGGCCCGCCGGAGTTTGGCGAGCATCTCGGCGGTGCCCGATTTGGCGATCGTGCCGATCAGGTCGATCACCTCGTCCCGGGACATGCCGATGCCGTTGTCCCGGACGGTCAGGGTCCGCTCGGCCGGGTCGATGTCGATGGAGATGTGCAGGTCGGAGGTGTCCACCTCCAGGTCCTTGTCCTGGTAGGCGGCCAGTCGCAACTTGTCCAGCGCGTCGGAGGAGTTCGAGATCAGTTCCCGCAGGAAGACGTCCTTGGTGGAGTAGATCGAGTGGATCATCAGCTGCAGCAGCTGACGGGCCTCCGCCTGGAATTCGATGGTTTCGGTGGGGTTGGTCTCGCTGGTGACGGAGTCGGTAGACATCGCTGAACGCGCCTTTCACACTGCCGGGGTCAGGGCACCGAAAAGGATAGTCGGCCCGGTGGATGCTCAATGTCCATCTCGGGGCTGGGACCGGCCCTGCTGGGTGGTACCCGGCCGGGTAGTCGGTCGCGATCAGCCGTCGAGGATCACAGGCGCGACCTCGAGTTGGCCGGGTTCGTGTGCAGCCGACCCACCGCAGCGCTGGTGGCGTCGTGATCGGCGAATGCTGCATCGCCCCCATCGCTCAGGGCGAGGTGGATCAGCCGCTGAACGCGTCCAGGAACCTGTCGCGGAAACTGTCCATCGGCCACACCGGCGCCGCCGGGTCCGGATTCATCCCGTTCTGCCAACCCCAGGACGAGACCCGCTGCATCACCGCGGGATCACGCGCGACCAGGGTGATCGGGACGTCGTGGCCGGCGTCGGGTCCGGTGACGATGGTCGCGGGTTGATGATCACCGACGATCAGCAGCACGAGGTCGTCATCGCCGTAGGTCTCCACGAACGAGATCAGGCTGTTCAGGGAGTATTCGATCGACCGGCCATAGGCGTCCACGATCTGCCCGGAGTCGTCCCACACCTCGTCGACCGACGGTGCCAGCTCGGGCATGCCGGAATACACCGTGCCGTCGCCGATCCGGTCCCAGTCGACCTGGGTCGGCAGCGGCGCCCAGGGTGTGTGGCTCGTCAGCAGGTCGAGCTCGGCCATCACCGGCGGCCCACTCGGATCGGCCAGTTCGGCCCGCTGGAAGTACGAGAGCGTGTACTGATCCGGAATGGCGGCGAAGCCGAAGGCGGGGCCCTGGTAGCCGACATTCCGGCTGTCGTAGATCTGCTGGTAGCCGTAGAAACTCTGCGCCGCCGCCCAGTTCTCCTCATTCGCGGGCGAGTCCACCACGGTGCGCCAGCCGGCCCGCCGGAAGGCGTTGCTCAGCGTCAAACGGTCGCTGCCCATCAACTGGTCGTAGCGTCGCTGACTGTTCACCCACAGGCCGGACTGCAGCGTGGAATGGGCGAGCCAGCTGATGCCACCGAACGTGGGTGAGGTGAGAAAGGCGCTCTGCGAGGCGAATCCGGCCGCTGCCAACCGCCGGGTGCCGGCATCGAGCACGCTGTCGACACCGGCAGCGACGGGCGAGTCCTGCACCGCCACCCGGCCATAACTCTCGACGAAGGCGATCACCACGTTCTTGCCGTGCAGGGCCGACAGCAGGTTCGCCGGGGGTGCAGCGACAATCGGATCGACTGCCATCGCCGCCTCGAAGGCCTGCTGATCGCGGATTCCGTCGCTGATCGCCGAGACCTCGTCGTAGGCCTGCCGGGCGACGCTGGCGCTGGCCACCGGGGCACCGGGTGCGAGCTGCAGCCCGACGACCGCACTGACCAACCACAACACCGCGAACGAGGCGACGAACCGGGAGGTGGTGACCCGGTCCCGCATCGCCACCCGGCTGAGTCGACGGACGGCCAGCGGGACCAGCACGACCAGACCGATGATCAGCGCGCCGGCAGCGACGACGGACGCGACGGCGCCGAGCTGCCCGATCGATGCACCGAGCACCCGGATTGCCGGACCGATGTAGGTCCAGTCGGACAGCGGGTTGAACGGTCGGTTCAGCGATGCCAGGAAGCCCATGTCGAGGATCTTGGTGATCGTCAGCAGACCCAACAGACCACCGGCGACCATCACCACCACCCGACCGGACCTGGCCGGGAGCAACAGGAACAACGCTGCCAGGACCAGGGCCTCGATCGGGATCCGGACGAACGCGCCGGGGACCAGCCGGCTGGAGTCGTTCGGCGCGACCAGCGCGAACCAGACCAGCAGGCCGGCCAGCACCGTTGTCACCACCGCTGCGACCCGTCGTGCGGACGGTCGCCGGGTCACCGCTGCCTCGTCGCCGGCTGTCGACGCGGCGGTCTGCGACAGCGACTCTGCGCGATGACGCCACAGCCACCACACCTGGCGGCCGAACGACTCGGCCAACAACCCGAGCGCAACGACGGCGGCGGCGGTGATCAACCAGGTCGGCAGGATGTCGGCCATCGCGACGGTCAGCACCACGCCCTGGACGACGGCCACCACCTTGTTCCAGTAGCGCGGCGGCGTTCCGGGCGCGCGCAGCCACGGCAGCAGCCAGCCGGCCGCGACGAACAGGTACCGCGCGGCGCCGATCGCGAGCACCCAGCCGCCGAGTAGCCGCACGTCGTACAGCGCGAGCACCAGTACCAGGAACGAGTCGACCTCCATGTCGAACCGGGCACCGACCGCCGACACCGTCCCGGTGCGACGGGCGGTCCATCCGTCGACCGCGTCCAGCAGCAACGCCACCGTCGTCAGCGCGACCATGGCGGGCACCGGCGCGGGTCCGCTGAACGAGTCCGCCACCAGGGCGGCCACCCCGCCGACCAGGGTGGCTCTGCCCAGGGTCACCAGGTTGGCCGGCCCGAGCGTGCGGGAACCGGCCCGGTGCAGGGCGCGGGCCAGCGCCACATTCGTCGTCAGCCCGACTGCGGCTCCGATCACCCATCCAGGAGCGGCCAGCCCGACGGTCCAGCCGAGAACGGCGAGCAGCGCGAGTTGGGCGGCGAGCCCGACCGCGGCGGCGGCCGGCAGCCCGCGCGCGCTGCCCACGCGAACCGTTTGCATCGCATCTCCGTATCTACCTGTGGGCCCATGTTCACGGGCGAGGCGTCGGCCGTCCGACCAACGTCGCCCGCATAGTCATAGGTTGATCGGTCATACGCCGAACGGCGACGTTCGGTTCACATCGGGACTGACGGGAGTTGAGCCGCCGTGTCCACAGCCACTCTCGCGTACTGGCTGCGGGAACCGGGCGTCGGTGAGATCCGGTCGGCGACCGTCCCGGAACCCGGACCCGATGAGGTGCTGGTCCGCACGCTGCGCACCGGCGTCAGCCGCGGTACAGAGACCCTGGTGTTCCGCGGCGGTGTCCCGCCGAACCAGTACGACGTGATGCGCGCGCCGTTCCAGGAAGGGGATTTCCCGGGCCCGGTGAAGTACGGCTACCTGAACGTCGGCGTGGTCGAGGCCGGTCCGGCCGCGCTGGTCGGTCGCATCGTGTTCTGCCTGTACCCGCACCAGACGCGTTACGTGGTTCCGGCCGCGGCCGTCACCGTCGTGCCCGACGGTGTGCCGCCGGCCCGGGCCGTGCTGGCGGGGGCGGTGGAGACGGCCGTGAACGCGATGTGGGACGCCGGCCCGCTGATCGGCGATCGGATTGCGGTGGTCGGCGGCGGGATGATCGGCTGTTGCGTCACCCGGTTGTTGGCCCGCATGCCAGGCGTGCGGGTGACCCTGGTCGATGTCGATCGGTCGCGCGCGGACCTCGCGGCTGCGCTGGGCGCCGAATTCGCGGCGCCCGATGAGGTTTCCGGCGATCGTGATCTCGTCGTGCATGCCAGCGCCACCTCGGCCGGGCTGCAGACCGCACTGGATCTGCTCGCGATCGAAGGCACGGTCCTCGATCTCTCCTGGTACGGCGACGCACGGGTCGGCATCGCGCTGGGCGGTGCCTTTCATTCCCGCCGGCTGACCATCCGGGCCAGCCAGGTCGGCATGGTGTCGCCGTCCCGACGCGGCAGCAGGTCGACCGCCGATCGACTCGCACTGGCGATGGAGCTGTTGCAGGACAGCGCTTTCGATGCGCTACTCACCGGCGAATCGAGTTTCCGGGAGCTGCCCGACGTGATGCGCCGGCTGGCCGACGGAACTCTGCCGGCGTTGTGCCACACCATCACCTACGGCGAGGGGTAACCAGATGTTCACGGTCACCGTCCGGGATCACCTGATGATCGCGCACAGCCTGCGCGGCGAGGTGTTCGGCCCGGCCCAGCGGCTGCACGGCGCCACCTACGTGGTCGACGCCTCGTTCGAGGGGGAGTCGCTCGACGCCGACGGCATCGTCGTCGACATCGGCCGGGCCACCGAAGAGCTCAAGGCCGTGGTCGCCGACTTCGGCTACCGCAACCTGGACGACGAACCCGCCTTCGCCGGAAGGAACTCCACCACCGAGGCGTTGGCCAGGGAGATCGCAGACAGGTTGGCCGGCCGAGTGCATTCGGGTGCCTTCGGCCCCTCCGGCAGCGGTCTTGCACATCTCACCGTCACGCTGCACGAATCGCATGTCGCCTGGGCGAGCTACCGGCGCGGGCTGTGGCAGGACCGTGATCAGGGATGACACGACCGTGAGGACAACCTCTTTCGTCGTGCCGACCGGCATCGACGACCCGAAGCGGCCCAGTGGTGGGAACATCTACGACCGCCGGCTCAGCCGTGGATTGGTATCCCTGGGCTGGAAGGTGATCGAGCGCGCCGTGCCCGGATCCTGGCCGGACGCCGACGATGAGTCGAAGGCTGTTCTCGCCGCGGAGATCTCGGCCGCTGCCGACGGTTCCGTCGTGCTGCTCGACGGTCTGATCGCGTCAGCCTCGCCGGAGGTGCTGGTCCCTGCGGCTGCCCGGCTGCGGCTGGTGGTGCTGGTGCACATGCTGCTGGGCGTCGACCATCGCTCGTCGGCCCGCGAGGCGGCGGTGTTGGGGTCTGCAGCGGCGATCGTCGTCACCAGCCACTGGACCCGGGATCGCTTGCTGCAGCAGTATTCCCCGGCGCCGAAAAAGGTGGTCGTCGCGGAACCCGGGGTGGACCCTGCGGCCGTGGCGAGCGGAACGGCGACCGGCGGGAATCTGTTGTGCGTGGCCGTGGTCGCGCCGCACAAGGGGCAGGACATCGTTGTTTCCGCGCTGAGCCGTCTCGCCGACCTGGAGTGGAGCTGCACCTTCGTCGGCGCCCTCGACCGGGATCCCGAATTCGTGGACCGGATCCAGGAGGCGGCCCGCACCTGCGGTATCGCTGAACGCCTCCGCTTCATGGGCCCGCTCACCGGACCCGATCTTGAGACGGCCTATGCCGATGCCGATGTGCTGCTGCTGGCGTCGCAGGCGGAGACCTACGGCATGGTGGTCGCCGAAGCGTTGGCCCGCGGCATTCCCGTCCTCGGTTCCGGGGTGGGCGGCGTGCCGACCACCCTCGGACGGGACGCCGACGGCCGGCCGCCGGGAGTCCTGGTGCCGGCGGGGGACGCCGCTGCCCTTGCGGCGGCGTTGCGGTGCTGGCTGACGGACCCGGATCGGCGCCGGAGTCTGCGTGCGGCGGGGCGGGAACGGCGCACGCAGCTGACCGGTTGGTCCGTCACGTCGAGCCGGGTTGCCGGGGTACTGGAGGCGGTGATGGCGCGGTGAGCATCAGCACCGAACCACCGACCACCAGCGGAGCTCAGGTCGGGGCTGTGCCGTGGTCGCTGATCCGGTGGGTGGGCGGCGGAGCCGTGTTGGCGGTGGTGATCTGGCGATTGGGCACCGGACCGGTGCTCGCCGGTCTGGAATCGATCGACCTGCGCACTCTGTCACTCGCCCTCGGAATCGGCGTGCTGACGACGTTCTGCAGCGCCTGGCGATGGAGCCTGGTGGCCCGCGGGTTGGGGATCCCGCTGTCGCTGCGCACCGCCGTCGCCGCCTGCTATCGGGCCCAGTTCCTCAACACCACCCTGCCCGGTGGCGTCCTCGGCGATGTGCACCGTGGTGTTCGGCACGGTCGGGAGGCCGACGACGTCGGACGCGGGCTGCGGGCGGTCGGCTGGGAGCGGGCCGCGGGGCAGGTGGTCTTCGTCGGGTTGGCGCTGCTCACCCTGCTGGGGCTGCCATCGCCGGTGCAGGGGTGGATACCCGTTGCGTGCGTGGCACTGGTCGCGGTGGTCGTGATCGTCTGGCTGGTGATGAGCCGGTGGACCGGAGCCGATGGCGGCCGTTGGGCGCGTGTGGTGAGCTCCGCCGCCGACGACCTGCGCGCGGGACTCGGCCCGCGAACGGTGTGGCCGAAGGTGCTGTTGACCTCGGCGGTGGTCGCAGTCGGTCATGCGGCGACCTTCGTCATCGCCGCTCGGGCAACCGGCACGACGGCTGCAACGGTCGACATGCTGCCGATCGCCGTGCTGGTGCTGCTGGCGATGGTGGTGCCGCTGAACGTCGGCGGCTGGGGTCCCCGGGAGGGAATGGCCGCCTGGGCATTTGCGGCGGCCGGGCTGGGTGCGGCACAGGGCTTTTCCGCGGCCACCGCGTATGGGGTGATGGCCATGGTCGCCACCTTGCCGGGGGCACTGGTGCTGCTCACCGATGTGGCAGGCGCCCGCGCTCGACGAGTTGCGACCACTGCGATCTCGGCGAAGGTCGGCGCAGGTGCGCCGCTCGCGGAGAGCGAGAAGGATGCGGCAGGTGGCTGACCGCCCGTACACCCTGTTGAGCTGCAGCATGTCGATCGACGGCTATGTGGCCGGTGCGACGCGGAATCGGTTGCTGCTGTCCAACGACGAGGATTTCGACCGGGTCGACGATGTCAGGGCATCCTGCGATGCGATCCTGATCGGCGCCGCCACCGTCCGCAACGACAACCCGCGGCTGCTGGTGCGGGCGCAATCCCGCCGAGATGCCAGGATCGCCCGCGGTCTCCCGCCGACTCCGACCAAGGTGACGGTCACCAGGCGAGGCAGGCTCGACCCCGGCGCTGCCTTCTTCACCGCGGACGGTGCGGCCAAGGTGCTGTACTGCTCGAGCCCGACGGTGTCCGAGGCCAGGGAACGGTTCGGCGCGGTGGCCACCGTCGTGGACGGCGGCCAACCCGTTGACATGCACTGGATGAGTCGGGATCTGCTGTCCCGTGGCGTCGGGCGACTGATGGTCGAGGGTGGCGGTTCGCTGCTCACCCAGTTCCTCACCGGCGACCTGGCCGACGAGCTGCAGTTGGTGGTGGCGCCGTTCTTCGTCGGCGACACCCGGGCCAGGCGGTTCGTCAACGACGGTATGTTCCCGTGGAACCCGGGGCGGCGGGCAACCTTGGCGCAGGTGCGGCAGATCGGCGATGTGGCGTTGTTGCGGTACGCGCTGTCCGATCGGTTCTGCGAGGGATGAGCGCCGGCGTGTGTCGACCGACTGATCTGCACTCAGCGGCGGACGGTCCTGACGATTCCACCGACCACCATGACGACGCCGGTCAGGGCGAGCACGATCTGCAGCCAGTAGCTGGTGGGGAAGCCGGACGCCTCGCCGTCGGCGAGATTCGTCAGCGCGACGAACAGCTGGGTTCCGACGGCAGCCACCATGAGCAGCCCGGCGATCAGCATGCGCATCGCGGGGTTCGTCCGCAGGCTGAGCGAGTGGGTGGCGGCAGAAGCAGTGGTGTGGGTGGTCATGGTCTTCTCCTCGATGCTGGGCCGTTCCTTGCGGCCCTGGTACTACCTTCCCGCCTGAACCGGCCCGGGTTGGTCGGGCGAGCGGCCGTTGTTCCGGTGGATTGCGGTGTCCACCGATCGGCGGACGGGCCGCGGCTCAGGAGAAAGACGGTTGCCACCGGCCCGAGTGACTGGGCGGCCCGCTGATGATCGGGCGGGTCTGGGGAATCGGCCGGTCGATGGCGATGTACCACGCCATCCCCGGACGGCACCGCCGGATGGCCCGGTTCTACGGCGAGTTCCTCGGACCGGGATCGCTCGGGTTCGACATCGGTGCGCACGTGGGCAGCCGCGTCCGGGCCTGGCGCCGGCTGGGGGCGACGGTGGTCGCGGTCGAACCACAGCCGGACTGCCTGCGGGTGCTGCGGCTGCTCTACGGACGGAACCGGCAGGTCACCATCGTCCCGCAGGCCGTCGGCGCCGCAACAGGTCTCGCTCGACTGGCGGTGTCCAGTCGGACGCCCACCGTCTCATCGATGGCGCCCGAGTGGATCGAATCCGTGACAGCGGACCACCGTTTCGCGCGGGTGCGCTGGGACGCTTCGGTCGAGGTGCAGGTGACCACCCTGGACGACCTGATCAACGAGTACGGCGAGCCCGACTTCTGCAAGATCGATGTGGAGGGCTTCGAGGTCGACGTGCTCGCCGGGCTGACCCGGCCACTGCGCTCGCTGTCATTCGAATACCTACCGCCCGCTCACGGTGATGCGCTCGCGGCGCTGGCGCGGCTCGAGCAGCTGGGCGAGTACCGCTACAACTACTCGCCCATCGAGACAATGAGCTTCGCGAGTGACAGGTGGCTGAGCGCAGCGGATCTCACCGCGCTGCTCGAGCAGTACCGGCCGCTCGGCCGGTCCGGTGACGTCTATGCGCGGCTGGTTCCGTCGGCCACCGGCTCCTGACGATGTCGTGTCAGCACCCGGGGGTCTTCACCGATCGGCGTCGTCGCCTGTCACGCAGGCTCCACGGTCTGCCGATAGCGTCGACCCGATGATGGAGCCGCTCGACTTTCCGGATGCGCGGGCCTGGGAGGCCTGGTTGCTGGCCAACCACGAATCGGAGACGGAGGCGTGGCTGCGGATCGGAAAGGCGAATTCAGGATTGTCCCGGCTGCGGATCACCGATGCCCTTGATGTGGCACTGTGTTTCGGCTGGATCGACGGCCAGCGGCGCAGCAATGACGACGAGTCGTTTCTGCAGCGGTACTGCCGTCGACGTCCGACGAGCTCCTGGTCGAAGGTCAACGTCGCCAAGGTCGAGGTGTTGACCGCCGCCGGGCGGATGCATGAGGCGGGCCTCACGGAGGTCGCAGCGGCCAAGGCCGATGGCCGGTGGGAGGCGGCCTACGAATCCCAGCGACTTGCCGAGGTCCCGGCCGATCTCGCTGCCGCGCTCGAGTCAAACAAGGCTGCCAAGGCCATGTTCGACCGGATGGGTCGCTCAGAGCGGTACCTGGTGATCATGGCGTTGCTGAAGGCGCGGACGCCGGCCACCCGGCAGCGGACCCTCGAGCGGTCGATCGAACGCTTGGCGTCAGAAAAGTAGGCGTCATTTCCGCACGACCGTGCTAATCTTGCTCTCGTGCGTAAAGGCGAGCTGACCCGGACGGCGATCCTGGACGAGGCGTTGCAGGTGGCGTCCCGATCCGGTTTCACCGGCCTGTCGGTCGGCGGACTCGCGGAGCAGACCGGGATGAGCAAGAGCGGCCTGTTCGCCCACTTCGGATCCATGGATCAACTCCAGTTGCAGCTGCTCCAGCGGGCGCGGGAGCGATTCGTCGACAGCGTCGTCCGGCCGGCGCTGTCCGCGCCTCGTGGCGAGCAGCGGGTCCGCGCGGTTTTCGACAGCTGGCTCCGGTGGTCGAACGACGTCCTCGACGGCGGTTGCATCTTCGTTGCCGCCGCCGCGGAACTCGACGATCGTCCGGGCGAACTACGCGATGCCCTGGTGCTCGCCGAGCGGGACTGGCTCGAGTTGCTGGCCACCGTCGCCGGCACAGCGGTGACCGAGGGCGCCTTCGCTTCGGATCTGGATACCGACCAGTTCGCCTTCGAGGTGCATTCCCTGATGCTCGGCCATCACCACGCCAGCCGGCTGATGAACGATCCGAGAGCGCTGGCCATGACCCGTCGAAGTTTCGAATCCATCATCAGTGCGGCCCGAGCGGCCGAGTAGATCGAGAGGGATCCCGTGTCCGTGCTGCGTCTCAAGAAAAGTACGATCGTTCGTACCAGGACTCAGGCGCTTCGGCTGGGATTTCGCACCGCAGAGGTCGCGGCTCCGTCTCTCGGGGCCCGGGTGGCGACCAGGCTCTGGTTCACCATCCCGCCGACACCCAGGGTCGCTGCCCTGCCGACCGGTGGTTCGTCCTTCGAGGTCGTCGCGCAGGGTTCGGTGGTGCGCGGCGGGAGTTACGGAGCCGGTCCGGTCGTCTACCTGATGCACGGCTGGGGCGGCGTCGGCGCGCAACTCGGCTCCTTCATCGAACCGCTGCGCAGCAACGGCTTTCGGGTCGTGGTTTTCGATGCGCCGGCACACGGATCATCGGATCCCGGTCCGTCCGGACCCGGTCGCAGTCACGGCCTGGAATTCAGCCGGGCGCTGGCCGCAGTTGCGGACAGGTTCGGGCCCGCCCACGCCGTGATCGCGCATTCGATGGGTGCTGTCCCGGCCCTGCTCGCTCAGGTGCACGAAGGCCTCGTCGCGGAGCGGTTGGTCTTCCTCTCACCGATGCGCGACCTGGCGACGTATTTCGACAGGTTCGCCGGACAACTTGGCATCGGACGGCGGGTCCGGGCCCAGATGACCGTGTACACCGAGCGTCTCGTCGATTATCCGGTTGCCGGGGTCGACGTCCGGGTGCTCGCCGGTCGGGTCGAACCGGTGCCGCTGCTGATCGTTCACGACCGTCGCGATCGGGAGACCTCCTACGACGATTCGGTGGAGCTGGCGCAGACCTGGGCCGGTCCCGCCCGGCTAATCAGCACCGACGGACTCGGACATCGCCGGATACTGAGCGATCAGCAGGTGGTGGACGAGGTGGTCCGGTTCGTCAGCGCCGATGTTCTCGAGGACGCCCGTTCGGCCTGACCCGACCGCCGCGGATCTTCGGCAGCACCTCGGCGAACAGGATGCCGTACAGGTAGGCGATGGCCACACCACAGAACGTCTCGAGAACGCGCTCCTCGAAGCGGAATTCGATGGCAGCAGCGCTGGCGTCGGAGTACAGGAGCAGCCAGAACACCAGGAACGTGGAGAACGCCGGAACGATGTACCAGCGGCTGGCATGCATCGCGGCCGCGCCGATGATCGCCGCGCCGGTGCAGCCGGCGATCGCCAACGGCGGCAGATGCAGGGAGAGCAGCCAGGAGGCCAGCAGCGCCCCGCACAGCACGGACACCACCCGGCCCACGCTCCGGAGCCGGGCCATGTCCTGGCTGGGTCGGGACACCAGCAGGGCAGCACCGGCAATCCAGCCGATGTGCTCGATGCCGAGTGCGAAACCGACCGCGGTCGCGGTGGCGGCGACAAGGCCGAGTTGTAGTCCGTACGTCCGGGCCTGATCCCGCGGCAGCGTGCTCCTGGGCGGCCGGTTCGGCGCCGTGAACTCCGGGAAGGCCAACGAGATCAGGTACGCCGCGAGCGAGCCGACCAGGATCAGCGCGCCGAAGGACGCGGCGTCGCCGATGTCGTCAAAGCTCAGACCGATCCCCGTGAGTGGCACACACAGGTTCATCGCGATCAGGCCGAACGGCCGGCTCGCGGCCAACGCAGCAGCTCCGATGGCCAGCAGAAACATGCCGACGACCGCCAGCAATGCCGATGTGGCCAAGGCGGCGCCGATCAGCACGGACACGGCGAACAGCGCGCCGATGACGATCAACAGCCAGCGCCGGTTCCGTGTCGGCTGCAGTCCGACGATCGCGGCGGGGAGCGCACCGAACAGCAGCGGAATGCCGGACGAGACGTTGCCGGTGGCGATGACGACGACACCCGGGATGGCCAGCGCGCATCCGAACGCGGCATCCCGCCACTTCCATGTCAGTCCAACCGCGATGGGTCACCTCCTGGGGATCGGCCCGGTCGGCAAATCGCCGGCAGGCTGCCTCATTGTCGGCGCCATCATCGTCGGCGTTGGCGCAGCCCTCGGCGAGTCCGGACCTTGACGGTCACGATGAACCGCAGCTACGCGATCAGCCGGTAGGTCGTCACGTGCGAGCGGGATTCGCCGGTGAACTCCGTCCCGACCCAGTCCGCGCTTCTGGTTTCGAGTTCGAACCCGGCAATCCGCGCCATCAGGTCGAGTTCGGCGGGCCAGATGTAGCGATGCGGGCTCCGGAACAGCTCAGCCTGCCGGCTCCCGTCGAATCGGAAATGATGGGAAACGATGTGCTGCCGCACGATGTCGTAGGTGTCCAAGCCGATGTAGCCCGGCTCGGAGGCGAACACCACAGCCTGTTGACCCGGCGGCAACGCGCGCAGGTCCGGAACGCCCAACTCGACCACGAACCGTCCGCCGGGCAGCAGGTGGCGGGCGGCATTCCGGAAGCAGGCGACCTGCTCGTCCTGAGTCCAGCAGGTTCGAGATGGTGTTGAAGACCAAGTAGACCAGCGTGTAATTACCAGGGGCGCGGGTAGTTGCCATATCGCCGACGACGACCGGGATCACCGTGTCGTCGACCTTGTGCCGGAGCTGATCGATCATCGGCTCGGACAGTTCGATGCCGGTGACGGGGACCCCACGCTCGACCAGCGGGATCGCCACCCGTCCGGTGCCGATCGCCAGTTCCAATGCCCGTCCTTTTCCGGCGAGGGCGGCGAGGTGGTCGACCGTGTGTCGCAGCAGGTCAGGGTCGAACATTCCGGTGCCGGGTGTGTCGTATCGCCGCGCCGCTTCGGCGTCCCAGATCTCGTCCTGTCGCATGGGTCCCGACACTGTCAGCGCGGTCGTGGCGCCGTCCAACGGTTTACCGCGGACCCGCCCCGGTGGCCGGGCTTATCGATCTGTCAGTCATCCTGGTCGGTATGGAGCCGCGGGAAGAGTCGCAGCCTGCACCAGACGGTGAGCTGCTTCCCGGAGGCGAGCCGCATCGGGAGAGCCAGGAGGAACGGGCAACCCGGTCGCTGCAGGCCATCTTCGGCGGTGCGGACCTGACGGCCGAGACCATGCAGTTGGCGAACGAGTTCACCGACCGGCAGACCGGCCGGTTCTCGCGTTGGCTGCACCGACGGGGCGGCGACGCCTGACTTTGGCGATCGAGCCACCACTTCGGCACCCTTCCCGTCGCCGCGAAGCGGCCGAAAGGGGTTGATCAACAGCGGTTTTGGGGCGAGGGCGCATGCAGGGCAGGGCAGGGCAGGGGCGTGGCAGAGGGCAAGGGGCGGGGGGCGAGCGCGGCAGGGGTTCAGGCGTCCCGCAGGGTGGCCATGTGGTGGTAGAAGTCCACGATGTGCTGATCGAGCAGATCGGCGGCCAGCGGCCCGTCCGCGTCCAGCAGGGCTCGGTGGATCTGCCGGTGATCGGCCCGCAGCCGATCCCGCACGACCGGCCAGTCGAGCTCCGCGGCGAGGGCGCGGTGGATGTCGGCGCGAATCGACTCGCGGATGGCGACGGTCAGGTCGGCGATGAGCCGATTGCCACCGCATTCGGCGATCGCGATGTGGAACTCGGTGTCGAGCTCGTTGAACCGGTCGTAGCTGATGTCCGGCTCGTCCATCAGATCGAGCGCCCGCCCGATCCGATCGAAACCGTCGCCGGCGTTGCGGGCCGCGCCGAGTGCGCTGAATCGCTCCAACATGACCCGTGCCTCGACCACGTCGCTCAGCGGGAACGAGGCAACGGCGAGGTGCACCTTCAGCAGCCGGGTCAGCGCGCCCGACGGGGCGGCCATCACGACGGTGCCGGCATCGGCACCGGAACCGGTGGTCGACCTGAGAATGCCCTGGGCCTGCAGCACCCGCAGCGCCTCCCGGACCGCGGGCCGGCTGGCGCCGAGCATCACCGCGAGTTCGCGCTCTGCGGGCAGCTTGTCGCCGGGCTGCAGCGACCGGTTGAGCAGCTGCTCCTCGATCCGCCGCAGCACCAACTCGTACGTCGGGACCCGACCGACCGGCTCCCAGACGGGCTGCGCGACCACGGCATCTCCCTGAGTTCGGCGACGGACTCTGGACACGGTAGCAGGATTGTCGTATGGTCACTCCAACATGTGGTCAGACCACACCAAGACACGGCAGGGATGCCGACGTCACTGAGTCAGCGCGAACTGATCAAGGGAGATACCGCATGACAACCCGCCAGATCCCGAAGTGGTCGGAATTGCGTCCGCTGTTGCAGCCGAAACCGATCCGGTGGAACGGCACCGATCGTCGGTTGGCGAACGCGTTGACCATCGCCGATCTCCGGCAGGTCGCGAAGCGCCGTACCCCGACGTCGGTGTTCGATTACACCGACGGCGCCGCTGACGGTGAGATCAGCCTCCAGCGGGCACGGCAGACCTTCGGCCAGTTGGAGTTCCAGCCGTCGATCCTGCAGAACGTCTCCGAGGTCGACACCACCACGACCATCCTCGGAGCGCCGTCCGCGCAACCCTTCTCGTTCGCGCCGACCGGATTCACCCGGCTGATGAACCATGAGGGGGAGCGGGCCGTCGTTCGGGTGGCGCAGCGGCGCGGGATTCCTTATTCGCTCTCGACCATGGGGACCACCTCGATCGAGGACGTGGCCGCGGCCGGCCCGGAGGCAAGGAAGTGGTTCCAGCTCTACGTCTGGAAGGACCGCGCGGCGGGGGAGGATCTGATGCAGCGGGCCAAGGCCGCCGGCTTCGAGGCCCTGGTGTTGACCGTGGACGTCCCGGTCGCCGGCGCCCGGTTGCGCGACGCCCGCAACGGGTTCTCGATCCCGCCTGCCCTGTCGGCGAAAACCGTGATGGGTGCGGCGATCCACCCGTCGTGGTGGCTCAACATGCTGACCACCGAACCGCTCACTTTTGCGTCGCTGTCCAACTGGAGCGGCACCATTGCCGACCTGCTGAACAAGCTGTTCGACCCGTCGATGACCCTGGCCGACCTGGAGTGGATCAGGGCGAACTGGGACGGGCCACTGATCATCAAGGGCATCCAGACCGTGGACGACGCGGTCAAGGTGGTGGAGGCAGGTGCCGACGCCATCGTGCTGTCCAACCACGGCGGCCGGCAGCTCGACCGCGCGCCGGTACCGCTAAGACTGCTGCCCGATGTCGCCGAGCGGCTCGGCGACCGCACCGAGATCCACGTCGACACCGGCATCATGAGCGGGGCCGACATCGTCGCCGCCATCGCGCTCGGGGCCGATGCCGCGATGGTCGGCCGGGCCTACCTGTACGGCCTGATGGCCGGTGGCGAGCGGGGCGTCGATCGGGCCGCCGAGATCCTCAGCACCGAGATCAAGCGGACCATGCAGTTGCTCGGCGCCAGGTCGATCAGCGACCTCGGGCCGCAGCACGTCAAGCTGCCCTGATCCCGCACCGTCACCACCGACCGGGTACGGCCGCCAATCGACCAGGTACTTCGGGTCGCGGAGAGCTGCGAGAGCTGGTCCGTCAACGAGGGGCGTATCCCGGTCCTGTTGCGGCCCACGGGTTGGACCGGCCCGCCCCGCCGGCGACGGCGCTCGGGCACATCGGCTCAGTCGGAATTCAGCGTTGCGGTGGTGATGCCGAAGCCGGCGATGTATTCCTTGATCGGCCGGTAGTAGCTGAACTGCACGGTGTAGTCACCGACGGCGCCGAGGGCGGAGTAGCCGGCGATCCAGGTACGGACCTCGTGGGCGGAGTGCCCGGCGACCTGTTCCATCCAGTCCGGTGCCCACTCGTCCAGGGGCGAGAGATGTCCAGAGGCAAGGATTTCCATCAGCTCGCGGTCCCATTCCGGGGCGATGTCCATGATGTCGGCCTCGCCCTTGACGAATGCGTGGGCGGTGTCGATGACCCGTTGCTGCCGGGCCGCGCGGGCTTCTGGGGTGGGGTTTCGTCCGCCGCCGGTGAGCATGTCCCGCTGTGCAGCGGTGGCCTCCGCCAGGCGCGGCACCGGCGGGTCATGGGACAACCCACCGGAGGCGATGAACAGCACCTTTTTGTCCAGGGTGGAAGCCCATTTGCCGATGGCCTCGCCGAGGGCGCGGATCCGAGCGATCCGGGTGAACGGCGGGGCCACGGAGTTGATGAACACCGGGATGACGGGTTTGGCGGTGATGTCGCCGTAGATGATCTCGATGGGCTGGACCGCGCCGTGGTCGATTTCCATGCGCAGTGAGATCGCGGTGTCGACGCCGCTGTCGATGACCGAGCGGGCCATCGATTGGGCCAGATCGTAGGGGACGTCCAGGGGGCCGGCCTGGCTGTCGTAGTCGCCGATCGCGATGGCTTCGTAGCCGACGCAGAACGGGGGCATCAGGTTGTAGAAGAACCCGTTGTAGTGGTCGGGGGCGAAGTTGATGATCAGGTCGGGATCGAAATCGGTGACGAAGGCCCGGGCGGCCTCGAACCCTGCTTCGACTTCGGCCTTGACTTCCGCGCTGGGCTGCACGTGGTGCAGCAGCGGGCTGTGTGACATGGCCAGGAGTGCGTGCGGCATTGTCTTCTCCCTTTGATCCTTGAGTGTGAACGGAAGCCCGATGGCTTTTCTGGGTTAGCGGTCGAGCAGGAAGTCGAGGTGGATCTTGTTGAAGGTTTCGGTGTCCTCGTACTGCGGCCAGTGACCGCATTCCTCCATCACCGCGAGCTTCCCGCCCGGGATCAGCTCGGAAATCCGGCGACCCTCATCGACCGGACCGGACGGGTCCTTCGTCGTCCACAACACCAGGGCCGGCACCGTCATCGAACGCAGGTCGTCGTCGGAGATCATGTTCCGCTTCCGGATCTCCGGGTTCTGCAACGCCATGTTCGCCTCACACGCAGCCAACCAATCCGGCTGCTGGAAGATCGCCTGCCGGGTCTTGATCAAATCGTCGGTGACCATCGTCGGGTCGGCCATCAACCACTCCAGCCGGGCCCGGACCCGTTCCCAGGACGGGTCTTTCGCCGCCTCCATCGACAAGGTGTAGAGCCGTTCCATCACCTTCGGGTTGGCCATGGTGCCGCCCATGGTGTTCAGCACCACCCGGTCCACCTTCTCCGGGTGCTCGATCGCCAACCGAGCCGCGGTCCACCCGCCCAAGGATTCCCCCGAGAAGCAGGCATGCTCAACACCGATCGCGTCCATGAACTTCAACACCTGGTCGACGTAATGCTTGATCTCCAACGGATGGTTGGGCTTGGCGGAGTAGCCGTGGCCGATGAAATCGATCGCCCACACCGAGAAGAACTCCGCGTGGGACTGCAGGTTCCGCACGTAGGCCTCGGCGTGGCCGGTGATGCCATGCAGCAGGATCAGCGTCGGCTTGGAGGTGTCACCGGCGTGCAGGTACCGGGTGCGATACCCACCGGCGTCGATGAACCCTTGGGAGAACTCGGTGTCGGCAAGGTCGGACCAGACACTGGTGTAAGGGCGGTCAGTCATCAGAGTGAATCCTCGTCGTGCTTGAAGGTGAGTGGACGGACGTCGATCAGACGAGCGCGGGTTCCTGCACGGTGGCGGGAGCCGGCTCCGGCTGGGTGCGGGTGGCAAGCACCTGGTCGAGGGCATCCCGGAGCAGGGTGGTGGCCTGCTCGGCGTCCCAGACGGCGGTGCTGACCCGCCAGGCGATGTAACCGTCCGGGCGGACGAGAAGCACGCCGGCTTCGTCGATCTCGCTGATCCGGCGCCAGTAGCAGTACGGGTCTGCCGCTCCGGGTTCGCCGACGACGACGGTGCGCAGGAACGGTAGGTCCAGGTTTCTCGCCGCTTCCACCCAGGCCTGCCCGGACAGCCCGGTCAGCAGGGTGAACTTGCCCTGCCCGGTGACATCCAGGGTGGACACCCGCCGCCCGTCCTCGCCGACCAACCAGGCGTGCGGCAGCTTCGCACCGGGGCGAGTGGTGGCCTGCAGGTACAACTGCTTGTCCCGAGCCCACTGCTCGTCCCCAGCGGCGGGTCAGGGATGACCGCGGCCGAATCGTACCGCTGGTTCAGCTCGACACCGTGGGCGTTGAACTCGTAGCTCTTGAGCTGCAACGCTTCCTGGATGGTGTCTCTGATTTTGGCGCCTTCGGCGTTGGGGGCGTTGATTTTCGCCAGTCCGGCCGCGACCGGGTCCTGAGTGTCGGTGGTGGCGAACGCGGCGCGTAGCGGGGCGTAGTCCACCCGGGACTGGTTGGCCCGTTGCACGATTTGCTGCCCAACGGGGGCCCGCTCCAGCGAGTACGAGTCGAGCAGGTCCTGTCCGGCGTGCCCGTTGATGACGAATGCAAGTTTCCAGGCCAGGTTGAACCCGTCCTGCACGCAGGTGTTCGATCCCAATCCGCTGCTCGGCGGGTGCCGGTGCACGGCATCCCCACCGCACAGCACCCGGCCCACCGAATAGGTCGGCGCGTAGGCCTGGTTCACATACCAAGGGGCGACGGACACGATGTCGACGTTCAGGTCCGGGTCGCCGACCAGGGCCCGGATCTTCTCCAGGGCGCGGCCGTGGTCGAGGTCGGGGTCGCCGTTCTTCAGGTCAAAGCCCCACCCGGCTATCCACTGATCCCACGGGCGCACCGCGCGGAGCAGGCCCATGCCGATCTCCCCGAAGCCAGCGGCCGGGTTCATGATCCAGTGCAGGATGCTGGGCCGGTGCGCGACGTACTCGCCCAGGTCGGCATCGAACCGGGCGTACACCGTGCCGGCCCTGGCCAGTTCCCCGGAGATCTCCAGGCCGATGTCATCGGCGATCTGCGACCGGGCACCATCGGCGCCGACCAGGAACCGGGCCCGCTGGGTGAAGACGGTGTCCGAGATCCGGTTGTGCAGGGTCACGGTGACGCCGTCGGCATCCTGGGTATGGCTGAGGTACTCGGTGTTGAAGGAGACCTTCGCGCCGCGCTTGGCGGCGTTGGTGATCAGCACCGGTTCCATCAGGGGTTGCGGTACGTCGAGCATGGTGCAAGGGCTGCCCTGCAGGTAATCACCAAACCTGTCGTCCCCGGTCCCCCAGGTCTGCAACCGGGCAACCTCCGGGCCGCCGAGGCTGGTGGTGAACAGGGTGTCCCCCATCTGATCCCACGGGGTGGCCTCCAGTTTGGTGGCCTCCTCCACACCCAGGTCCCGCAGCACCTCCACGGCCCGCTGGTTGATGATGTGCGCCCGGGGGGTGTTCGCCACCCAGTTCCACTTGGACACCACGTGCACTCGCACCCCGTAGGTGGCCAGCGCCAGCGCGGTGGTGCCGCCCATGGGACCGGATCCCACGACAACGACGTCGGTGTCGAATTCGCTCGATGGATTCATGATTCCCTCTTGCCTTTTTATGGCTGTCGGTTTCGGGTGAGAAAAGTGTTGTGAGGCGGTAACTGTCGGTCCGGTCAGGAGTGTGCGGGGACGTCGGCGTCCGCGGCGAAGTCCGTCTTGGTGCCGGCGTATTCGAGTTGTATGGCGGCTTCCTTGCGGCCCCAGGGGCCGGGCAGGATCAACAGGGAGATGATCGTGACACGCTAGCATGCCACCATCTGGCGGCGGCCTCACGGCAAGCGGTGCTCATCGGTCTCAAAGGAGAGAAACCATGGATTTCTGCGTCGGCACGTGCGCCAAGATCGATCAGGTCGGACTGATCAAGCAGGCTGAGGACCTCGGGGTCACCCACTTCGGCGTCGGTGAGGGACCGCTGCTGTTCTCCGACCCGTACCAGCAGATGGCGTTGGCATCGCAGCAGACATCGACCATCAAGATGGGCACCTATGTCACCAATCCCCTGACCAGAATCGCGCCGGTGACGGCGAACTCGGTCGCCACACTCAACGCCCTCGCACCGGGCCGCACCTTCGTCGGGATCGGCACGGCGAACAACGCTCTGCGGTCCATGGGCAACAAGCCGGCCACCATCCGCGAACTGACCGACGCGGTGAAGGTCACTCGCGGACTGCTCCGCGGTGAGCGGGTCACCCACAGGTGGCGAGGCGAAGAGACCGAGATCGAGTTCCTGGACAAGACCGGCACCGGAGGACCTGCGCGAACAGGCCGCGTTGATGACCGAATCCGGTGTCGACACGGTCGGGGTATTCCTGTCCAACCCGTTCACCGCCGAACGCGACGTCGAGAACATCGGCAAATCCATTCTTGCTCACGCCTGACCTCTGGATCCCAGATCACCTGCGCCTCTGCACTTCTCGACCGACCCGCCAACCTTTAGGAGAACGACCATGGAACTCGACCCCACCCGCACCGCCATCATCGCGGTGCACCTGCAAAAAGACGTCGTCAACGCCGATGGCGCCTTCGGTGGCTTCTTCGCGGCGCAAGCCGTCGAACGTGGCGTCGTCGACGTGAACTCCAGACTGCTCGAGGCCGCCCGCTTCGCCGGCGTCACCGTCGTCTACACCCGCGTCGCCTGGCAGCCCGGCTTGGCAGATCTGATCGTCAACTCCCCGATCCTGCAGATCGTCCAACAATCCGGGTGCCTGGTCGACGGCAGCGACAAGGCGCAGATTCTCGACGAGCTCACCCCGCACGAGTCCGACCTCGTCGTCACCCACCAGCGGGTCGGCGGGTTCTCCGCCAGCCAACTCGACCATTTGCTCCGCAACCGCGGCATCGACACGGTCCTGTTCACCGGGGTGGCCACCAACTTCTCTGTCGAAGGCACGGCCAGGCAAGCCTCCGACCTCGGCTACCGCACCTTCATCGTGGCTGACGCCTGCAGCGCCGCAGACCCCGCCACCCACGACGCCTCCATTGCGTCGCTCGGTTTACTCGCCGAGATCACCACCAGCGCCGAAGTTCTGGAAACCCTGTCTGCCGACCGCCGATCTGGATCGCAATCCGCCACGTCCGCCAATTCCGCCAGCTAGAGGAGCTCACCCATGAACACCATGCTCGCTGCCCGCCTCCACGACATCGGCAAGCCGATGGTGCTCGAGGAGCTTCCTGTCCCGGAGCCGCGCCCCACCGACGTCGTCGTCAACGTCAAGGCGTGCAACGTCGTCCCGAACCTGAAGAACGTCCTCGCCACCTACGCCGAATGGTTCCCCTACCTCCCGCTGCCCCAGCTGCCCGCGATCTTCGGGCTGGATGCCGCCGGTGTGATCAGTGCCGTGGGCAGCCACGTCACCGATGTCAAGGTCGGTGATCGGGTCTACGTGAACCCGGGACTTTCCTGCGGGTCATGCCGGGCCTGCCGCCGCGGCGAGGACCAGAACTGCGACAGCTACACCTTTATGGGGTACTTCGCATTCGGGTCGAACGGTCAACGCCAGTTCGACGCCTATCCCTACGGTGGTCTCGCCGAGTACCTCACCGCCCCGCAACGGAATCTGGTCAAACTTCCGGACACCGTGACCTTCGAGCAGGGCGCGAGATTCGGGTACCTCGGCACTGCCTACTCAGCACTCCGAAAAGCGGGCGCCGGCCCCGGTCGTACGGTCCTCATCGACGGCATCTCGGGGACCCTCGGACTGGGGGCATGCTTGATCGCCCTTGGACTCGGAGTGAGCCGCATCCTGGGCACCGGTCGCAACGCGGACCTGCTTGAGGACGTGAAGGCGTTGGCACCCGATCGCATCGCGGTCCATGCAGCGGGCCAAGGCAATCTGTCCGCATGGGTCCGAGAGAACAACAACGATGAGGGCGCCGATATCGTGATCGACGCGGTCGGACCGGGCGCCCCGGCCGAATCCTTCACCGATGCCCTCGCCACTCTTCGGCGCGGTGGGATCGCCGTCGACATCGGCGGAATGATGGAACGACCTGCCCTTGACCTGTTCTCGATGATGTGCTCGCAGATCAGCCTCGTCGGCAGCCTGTGGTTCTCCACCCGGGAAGCTCAGGAGATGGCAGAAATGGCCGGCTCCGGTGCCCTCGACCTCTCCGTGCTGGAGCACCACATCTTTCCGCTCGACCAGATCAACGAAGCTCTCGACAGCATCCCCGCACGGCACGGTGGCTTCACGAACTTCATCTGTCAACCGTCATGAGCGGCTGACGACTCCGGCTCAGGACGGTCAGGGTGCCGTCGGCGGTTGGTCGGCGGCGGGCTTGCCCGGCTTGCGGATTTTGTTGGCGAACTCGACTGCCTTGGCCCGGTTCTGCGGGTCGGAGACGACCTCCTTCGCCTTGCCGAGCATCTTCTGCCCGGTGGGGCTGTTGAGGAACGCCACGATGGCGGTCACGGATCCGAACTTCTTCAGCAGGCTCACGCGTGCTCCTTTCACGTCACCATGCGTTCTGGTGGTTGCTGGTGGCTGATCACGCTGCCATCACCGGCTGTACCCCGTGCGGTGCCCGCATACACCGTGGTGTGCCACCCGATCCGGCGCGCAGAGCCGACATCGGGTGGCACACCCTCAGGTCAGACCTCGACCAGCGACTGGGTGGGTGTTGCCGTTGCGGCCCGCCTTGCCGGCAGTACCGATGCGACCAGCGCCGCCACCACGGCCAGGCCGAGCACCATCCCGAGTTGCAGCCACGGAATGTCCAGCACCACGGCCTCCCCGGCCTCGCCGAAGGCGCTGGCCGCCCCGATCCAGCCGTACCCGATTCCGGCGAGCAACCCGATGGCCGCACCCACGATGCCCAGCAGGCCCGCCTCGACGGCGAGCATCAGTCGGAGCTGCCGGCGCTGCAGGCCCACGGCCCGCCGCAGTGCCGATTCCCGGGTTCGTCCGATCACCGAGAGCCCCAGGGTGTTACCGATGCCGACGATCGCAATGATCACCGCCACCGCCAGCAGCCCGGTGGCGAGCGTGATGATGCTGCCAAGGGCGGTCGCCACTGCGGCCCGTTCCGGCGCGGAACCACCGAGGGTGAGGCCGGGTTCGGCCGCGATCATCCGATTCAGCTCGGCGGTGACCGTCTCGAGGTCGGCGCTCGGCTCCAGGGCTGCCCACACGGCCAGTGTCGGCGCATCGGGCATCACCTTGCGCAGGCCTGCAGCGGTGGTGACCAGAGAGTTGCCCTCGATGCCCTGCCCACTGAGAGCCCCTGCGGCGACGGTGAACTCGGCACTGCCGGTGGTCGTCCGCACCAGCACGCGGTCGCCCACCGACCACCCGACGGACAGCAGGTGGCTCGGCGCAAGCGGTCCGGTGTGCTTGATCACGTTCGTCAACGATTCCTGAACGACCCGGTACACGGTCAGATCGATGGTCGGCGGTGGCCGGCTGTGATGACCGGGCTGCGCGAGCGTCACCGGGACCGCGGCCGAGCTGACCTGCTCCACCAACGCAGGGAGGTCGGCGATACCGGGTGCCGGGGCGTAGTCCAGGTCGGTCACGGTCCCGTCGAAAGCTCCTTTGCCTGCGCTGCCCGAACGCAGCACGGCGACCATTCGGCGCATCTCGGTGAGCGCATCGCGACTGGTGTCGGCGATGGTGTCAAGGACCCGCGGCGCCAACTCCGCGGCCGAATTCGGGGCGGCGGTGACTGCCGCTGCGGCGCCGCTGGCCTGGACCACGATCACCGACAGCGAGTGCGCCACGATGTCGTGCAGTTCCCTGGCGATCCGGGCCCGCTCGGCCGCCGCGTCCACCTCGGCGCGCTGATCGCGCTCGACCGCCAGCAGTCGGTTCCGTTCCTGCAGCGTGGCGAACTGCTCCTGCACCCGTTCGCGCTGATCCCGTTGCCGGGCACCTAGCAGATAGGCAGCGGCGACCGACGCTGCGGCGGCGCCGAACAGCAGCACGAACTGCTCCTGGCCGACCCTTCCGCCGGCCCACTGCACCGCGCCGAGCAGGGCGCCCACCAGGCCGGCGGCCAACGCGCCGATGCCCCACCGCCGGTCGCGCACATGGGCGCTGACCGCATGGACGGCCAGCGGCGCCGCCACATCACCGAAGACAGGCACCGGCAGCACCAGCAGCTGCAGAACGCAGAGCAGCGTGACGGCGACCAGCACCGACCTGGGAGCACTGCGCCGCGCGTACAGCGGCAGGATGAGCGCCGCACTCATCACCAGGCCGACGCGGTCCGACGACGAGTGGGCCAACAAGCTCGCGAGCAACAGACCGCTGGCGATGGCGGCGTCACCGGCCCAGCGATTGGCCTCCAGCCAGCGGTTGATCCCTCGAAGCATGCACGCAGACTAGGTCGAAGGGCCGGCGTCCCGGATCCACCCGTGGTCGCACGGCCGGCCTCTTCGGGCGCTCAATTGTTCCCGTCCGATTCCGGGTCCCGCTCGTCGACCGAATTCCGCTCCGGTTCTGTGTCCCTCGCTGTGTCCTTCTCGGTGTCCCTTTCGGCCGCCGTCACCGGATCGGACTGTGCGGCCAGCGGGGCCGCCAGCTCGTACCGGCGCCCGTAGGTCTGCACCAGGGAGACCGCAACGGCCGCAATGGGAACGCCGATCACGGCGCCGATCGGCCCCCAGATGGCGGCGCCGACAAAAACCGCGGCCAGCGCGATCGCCGGATGGACCTCCATGGTCCGCTGCGAGACCCGCGGGGTGAACACGTAGGTCTCGATCTGTTGGTAGACGACCGAGAACAGCAGGATCCAGAGCGCGGTGATCGGCCGGTCGGCCAGCGCCACCAGCATCGGCACCGCAACGCCGATGTACACCCCGATGACCGGGACGAACTGCCCCACGATGCCGGCCAGCAGGGCCAACGGCAGCCAGCCGGGCAGCCCGATCGCCCAGAAGAACACGCCGTGGAACACCGCGGACAGCGCGGCCAACACCACCTTCGAGGCGACGTAGCCGCCGGTCTTCTCCTGCGCCGTGCTCCACACTTCGCCGAACACCAATTGCCGGTCCGGCGGCAACCAGGTGGCGACCAGCTGAATCAGCCTCGGCCCCGCAGCGGCAATGAAGAAGGTGAACACGATGACCGTGGCGAAATCCAGCACCACCGACAGCAGCGAGCCGAACCATCCCAGCAGGCCGAGCGCGAGATTGTCGGCGACATCACGGATCTGCCCCGGATCGATCTGCAGTGACGAGGTGATCTCGGACGGGTCGAGCTGGAGACCGAAGGTGGTGTTCAGCTGATCGGCGATGCTTTGCAGCTGCGCCGGTGCCGACTGCACGAGCTGGGTCACCTGGTCGTACAGCAGTCGCCCGAACAGGAACAGCAGGCCCGCGGACACCAGAAGAACGGCGCTCCCGACGAGTGCCGTCGCCCGGCCGCGCCGCCACCCGCGCCGCACCAACCAGCTGATGGCCGGTTCTGAAGCGATGGCCGCCAGCCACGCCAGCAGGATCAGGAAGAGGAAGTGCCGCGCGGCGCCGACCACCCACACCGCGACCAACCACACGGAGACGATCAGCAGGATCCGAATGGTGACTCGCTGGACGTTGCCGGGATCCAGCCGGATGGTCGGTCGGTGGGATCCGGACCGGTTGCCGTTCATCGCGGACGCCGAGCACACTGAAGCTCGTGAAACAGACGCTGTTCGAGTTCGCAGGCGGCTCTCCGGCTTTCCTCGCCCTGGCGAGGGCGCACCATGCCCGGTGTCTTGCTGATCCGGAACTGAATCATCCGTTCTCCCACCCCGATCAGCATCCTGCCCACGTCCAGCGGCTCGGAGCCTATTGGGCGGAGGTGCTGGGCGGCCCCGACGACTACTCGCGATCCTGTGGTGACCAATCTTTCGTGCTGCGCATGCACGCCGGCAACGGGGACATGAGCGATCTCGGTCGGCGGTTCGTCGAATGCTTCTGCTCGGCGATGGACGATGCGGGCCTGCCGTCCGATCCGGAATTCCGCGGCGCGATGCGGGCCTACATGCAGTGGGCCGTGCAGGAGGTACTGGTCTACGGGCCACCGGACGCGTCGGTGCCGACCGGGCTGGAGATGCCGCGCTGGTCGTGGGACGGACTGCAGGGCGCAGCCACCAGCTGAGACATGCACCGGGTCACCCTCAGTCGGCAAGCGCCCGGGCCGACGCGCGGTTGTTGGCCTTCTGCAGGGCATCCACGAGTTCATCCTTGGTCATGGTGGACCGGCCGTGGATCTCCAGCCGGGTGGCCAGCTCATAGAGGTGCTTCTTGGAGGCATTGGCGTCGACGCCGCCGGCGGTCGGCAGGTCGGTGTCCTTGCCGCCTTCGGCCTGCTGATCGGAGGGGCCGTATTCCTCCTTCTCCTCCCAGTGGTCACCGACCTTTTCGTGGGTGTGCTTGAGCGAGGCGAACGCGACCTGATGAGCTCGCTGCTCGTCGTCGTACTGCTCGATGGCCGAGTCGTAGGTCTTGGCGAACGTCTGCTGCGCCTTTTTCCCGGAGCGCTGCAACGTGCTCGGCAGTTCCTCCTGCTTGGCCTTGCCGCTCTTCGTGGTCTTCGGCATGTCGCCACCTCCTCGCACCAGCAGAAGTTCCCGGCTTTCCCGGCCGTCAATCCGCAACCTGTTCCCGATGTCCGATTGGACGGGCCCACGCCATGGCAACCCGACGCTGACAGAGGGCTCAGGCGATGGCGCCGTACAGGGTGGTCCGGTCCGCCTGGATGGTCATCGCGTCGAGCAGGCCGACGAGTTGCTTCTCCTCGAACCGGAAGTGGGTCACCATGACCGCCTCGATGCCGTCGAGATGCCGGAGCAGCTCAGCGGTGTCGGCACTGTCGGCCAGCGCCCGTTCGAGGTCCCGGATCAGGTGGGCGAGCATGTTGTGGTCCTGGATCAGGGTCGCTATCGCCGGCGCCAGGTCCGGTCGCTCCAGCAGCACCCGGGGGAACACCTGGTCGTCCTCGGCTGTGTGGTGTCCGGTCAGCGCTCCGCAGAAACCCCGGCAGTAGAGCTGCAGGTCATCGGTCAGCGACGGTCGAGGCGAACCGGCCTCGATCGATTCCCTTGATATGTCCAGGGCATCGACGAGCCGCCGGTGGACGGACCGCATCTCCTGTCCCCAGGCCACGAGTCTTGCGGCATCGGCGGTGTTCATCGAAACCATCCTGCACGATCACCCGCACCGTCACCGCAGGATCTCGATCAACAGCACCCAGGCATTGGCCACCGACCCGGCGAAAACCAGCAACACACCTGCGGCCATCCAGTACAGGCCCAGGTAACTCCCGGTCAGCAGGATGATCCCGGCCACGCCGAAGGGCAAGACCTGCACGATCCCGATGATCGACTTGATCCAGGTGCTGGCGATGTAGGGCGGTGTAGCCGCCCGGATCATCACGACGGCGGCTTCAACGGCGATCGCCAACGCGAAGGCGGTGAACAGCAGGATCTCGGCACCCAGGAAACGCGGTCCCTGTTCCGGGATCAACGAGGCGGCGGTACAGACCACGATCAGGACGAGCGAAGCAATGGTCGCACCGGCCCGGGACGACATGCCGGGGATCTGCAGGATGGTTTGCACGTTCACGCTGATCGCGACGATGATCAGACCGGCCAGCGCACCTGCGACTCCCGCGTTTGCCGCGAAGAAATCGGACCACCCCTCGGGCATGGTTTCAGTCATGGCAGCTCCCGGCCTCCGTTCGCGATCCACAGATTAGGGGTTGGATCGCGCTGGCGGTCAGGCGGACGTCGCCTTCCGCGTCAGAGTCCTTCGGCGATCTCCCTGATCACGGCCAACCGGCGGTCCCACTCCGCACCGATCGCCTCGAGCCGATGTGCGGTGGCGCTCAGCTGCGAACCGATGACCCGGTATTGCATCTCGCGGCCGACACGTACCGGTTCCACGAGGCCCACCTCCTGCAGCACCGCGAGGTGTTTCGCGATCGCCTGGCGGGTCACCGGGAGCCGCTTGGCCAGCGCCGACGCGGAGGCGTCACCCTCACCCAGTGCGGCCAGGATGCTCCACCGGGTCTCGTCCCCCAACGCGGCGAACACCGGTACCAGCGTCCCGGTCATCGCTCGGGGCTCTCGAGCAGGGCGACCAGCTTGTCCAGCTCCGAGTCCCAGCCGGAACGGTGACTGTCCATGTTGGCGGCGGGGTCCGACGTGGTCTCGAACCCGGTCTCCACCACGGTGAGTTCGGTGCCACCCGGCACCGGCTCGAGGGTGAAGGTGAACACCGTCGAGTGCTGCTCATCGAAGCCGTCGGGTGTGACCCCGCTGGCGTCGTCGTTGCACCACCGGTAGGCGATCATCCGCGGCCGATCGATCTTCTCGATCCGCAGCGGCAGGCCACCACGGTCCGGCCAGCTGATGGTGCCCCGGGCGCCGACGCCGGGCCCGTCGAGCACCACCCGGCCGAACCATCGGGAGATGTGCTCGGGTTCGGTCACCGCGGCCCAGACCTTGTCGACGGGGGCGGCGATCCGGATGGTGCGGCGCACAGTGAATTCGTCCGCATCGATCACCGACTGCTGGTTGCTGGTCATGCCCATCATGATCGTTCCTGTCTCTGTGTTGTCGCCAGTATCTGTTCTCGCCACTATGTTTTGGGTCCCGCAACTATGTACTGAGAGACGGAGCGGGTTCTGCTGCCGGGGCCGACATCGGTCGAAGGACACGCGTCGCACCGGCGGCGACGACCGCGACGCCGGCAATGAGGGCGCCGGTGAGAACGGCGGCCGACAACCCACCGCGGTCGATCGCCAATCCGCCCGCGAACGAACCCGCCGCGATACCGACGTTGACGGCCGACGCCGGCAGCGAGGAGGCCAGCGGCGCGCCGGGGCCGGCGAGGCTGACGACACGATGCTGGATGGAGGGTGCGATGCCCATTCCGCACAGGCCGACGCAGAGCACCGACAGGGCCATCAGCACGGGATTCGCCCCGAGGAACCACATCGCGACCAGCGATCCGGTGACGCCGATCGTGCCGACGATCAACGCACACGCGGCGTCGGAATCGGCGAACCGGCCACCGGTGAAAGAGCCGACCGCGGTGGCCACGCCGTAGGTCAGCAGGAAGGCGCTCACCCCCGGACCCGAGATGCCGGTGACCTGCTGGAGGAACGGCACCAGGTAGGTCAGCGCCGACTGGATGCCTGCGAACATCAGCAGACCCACCCCCAGCACGGCGAGCACCCGCGGAGCGAAGGCGTACCTGGCCTGCCCGACAGCTCGACTCTCGCGGGAGGTCGGTACCGGGGGCAGCACCGCGACTGCGACCACCAGGACGACGACGCCGATGGCCACGACGACTCCGAACGAACCGCGCCAGCCGACGGCCTGACCGAGCAGCGTGCCCAATGGCAGACCCAACGCACTCGAGGTCGCAAAGCCGGAGATGACGATCGCCATCGCCCGGCCGGACCGCTCCGGCTTCACGATCGAGGTGGCCGTGACGATCGCGGCCGCGATGAACAAACCCTGCACCGCGCCGACGACGACCCGGGCGAGAAGGAAGATCGGATAGTCCGCGGCGAGCGCGGGCAGCAGGTTGATCAGCACGAACACGGCGATGGCCGTGATCAACACCGGTCGGCGATCCAAGCGGGTGGTGAGGAACGTCAACAGCGGCCCGCCGATGGCCAGGCCAAGGGCGTTCGCCGTCACCAGCGCCCCTGCGGCCGGTACCGACACCGCCAGGTCGACGGTGATCAGGTCGAGCATTCCCACGACAAGCATCTCCGCGCAGCCCATCACGAAGGCGCCGGCGAAGAGCTCGATCAGCACGACTCTGGTCCGGCCCGGACTGAGCTGGGTTGTTGTCATGGGTTTGCCTCCTTGGATCTGTCTGCAACTCAATAGTTGCAGACGGAGGCAGCAGATGCAACTCCAAGGTTGCAGAATTGGGTTCGACTTGCGACTGGCTGGGCGGCGGGGGTCCAGTGAACGTCCGTCCCAGCCCACCGGAGTTCGCGGAGCGCGGATTCCCGGTGCATTCCCATCCGGGCCCATCCAGGTCGCGAACCACCTGTGTTCGCCGGTTGCCGTGCGCCCTCGGGCGGTTCAGAAGGGATCTTCGATGATCAGGAAGTTGTTGGCAGTGGTCGGGGCGTCGGGATGCGCACTGGGGATGGCCATGATCGCGCCCGCATCGGCGAACGCCGCCGACAGCTGGTCGTTCCAGACCGCGTTGAATCCCATCGTTGCCAACAAGGTCAGCGGCACCGGGGCTTCCTGGATCACCGTCACCGGAACGACGGCGGAGGTGAAGATCCAGGTCAACGGTCTGCTCAACGGTTCCCCGCACGCCCAGCACATCCACATCGACGCCCAGGGTCAGTGCCCGACCGCGCCGCAGCAGCACAACGGATTGCCCTCCATCACCGTGGCCGACGGTGCCCCGTTCTACGGGACGATCGGAACCTCGCTGACGAACGACGGTGACACCTCGCCGGCGGCAGCGTTGGCCGTCACGCAGTACCCCACCGCCGGCTCCTACACCTACGCCCGGACGATCCAGGTGGACCCGTCGGTGGTGGCCAACCTGCAGAAGGGCACCGCCGTGCTGGTGGTTCACGGCATCGACTACAACGGCAACGGCAGCTACGACAACGTGCTGGGCGCCAGCGAACTCGACGCGAGCCTGCCGGCCGAAGCCACCGATCCCGCGCTGTGCGGCAAGTACGAGCCAATGCAGATGGCCGCCGTCCCCGATGGTGCCGCCGACACCGGCGGCGGTTCGACCGCGATCTCCGGCACCGGCAGCCAGACCGGGATCGCCATCGGCGCGGCCGGACTGCTCGCGGTCGCCGGCGCAGCCACCATCTCCGCGCGACGTCGCCGCAGCGAACAGGACTGAGGACCGGTGTCCTCCGTACGCACCCTGCGGGCCGGAATCCTCGGCGCTGTACTCCTGGCACTGACCGCCTGCGGAGCCGGCCAGAGCGCCGCTCCGGTCGCCGCGCCGTCGGCATCATCGACCACGTCGTCATCGCAGTCGCCGACCACCTCGTCGCCGGTCCCTTCGGCCTCGGCGGAGCCGTCATCCCCCTCGGCCGCACCACCGGCTGTGGAACCGCCGGCCTCGGACACCGCCGCCCCGGCCGCGGAGCCGCCGAGCGATCTGGCGGCGCCGCCGACCGGGCCGGTGCTGCCAGCCGCCGCGCCGACCGCGCTCTCCGTGCCGGCCATCGGGATCAGTTCACCGCTGATCGAACTCGGACGAAATGCCGACGGCACGGTCGAGGTTCCGTCGCTCGACGACCCGGACTCCAAGCCCGGCTGGTATCGCAATTCACCGGCCCCGGGCACACTCGGACCGGCGATCATCCTGGGACACGTGGATTCTCGTGAATTCGGTCCCGGTGTCTTCTATTCCTTGCAGAATATGAAGGCCGGCGACAGCATCGAGGTTTCCCGGGCAGACGGCACTGTTGCCGAATTCGTCGTCGACGAGGTCGAATCCGTGCAGAAGAGCGAATTCCCGACGCTGGAGGTGTACGGAAACCTCGACCATTCCGGCCTGCGCCTCATCACCTGCGGTGGTGAATTCGACCCCGACGCGCGGAGCTACGAATCGAACATCATCGTCTTCGCATCATTGGCCGGATCCCGATCCGCCTGAGCGGCCCGATTCCTGGCCAGGTCCCGAATCGCTCAGAGTGTCCGGGGCCGGACGGCGTGGATCGCTGGATGGTCGGTCGGTCAGTTGGTGCGCGTCGCCGGTGCGGTTCCGAACGCCGCGGACGGCCAGCCGAAGCCTGCATCGCCCGGGGTCAACTCCGAGACCGTCGCCGGCCCGACCGGGGCGGGCAGCGCCGCGGTCGACGAGATCGACGCCGGGGTCGGCGAGGTCTCCTGGTTCGGCTCGATCACATCCGTGGTGCGGGCTTCCGGGATGCTGACGACCGCTGACGGGTCGACGGGAACTCCGCCAAGAGGTGCGTCGACAGGTTCCGAGCTGATCGAGATGATGCTGATCGGGGCCGTGTCCGGAGCGGAATCCGGCGGTGTGTCCGGTGATGCGGCCGCCATCACGGCAACCCCGACGGCACCCAGCAGCGCGGCGGCGACGAGGCCGGCGAGCAATGCGACCGATCCGGTCCTGCCGAACCGATGGCCCGATGGCCGGGTGCGGCCGTGATGACCGCGCGGCCCGGGCCGGCCCTTGCCGGTGGTGCCCACCTTGTCCATCCATCTGGCGCCTGGCGCGACCGGTTCGGTCCGCCAATTGCCGACCGGGAGTGGGTTCCACGGCGCCGTCCGTCCGGGGTTGTGCACCCCGGGTGCGCGGTGATGGCCGCTCGGTGGACCGATACGTCGGGTCGACGAACCGTCCGGCGCGCCCAAACTGCCGCTACGACGCTCGATTCCGCGGTGCTGCGATCGGCTGTTGGTCGATGACCCTTCGGCGGGCTCGCCGGTCGGGGTCGTCGGTTTGCTGCCGGAAGTGGCCCCCGGCATTGCCCGCATGCTCGTCGGACCGGCGTGCCGGCTCCCGGAAACTGACTTCTTTCTCGCCACCACGCCTCCCGCCTCGGCCCTCGGACCACTCGTCGGCGCCGACACGGTTCATCGGCACATCAGGTGATTCGAAGCCGCGGTGGGAGTCTCTTGGCCCGCGACGGGTTGAATGCCAATTCACCCCATCGGCAGACAGCTTGAGGCTCTGACTATTCGGAGCGACAAGCGGGCCCGCCAGATCGTCATCCCATGCGAGCGCATCGAGATGGTCGTGGAACGCCGACCGTGCGGGTCAGCGCGCTCAGTCAGCCGGGGTGCACACGCCGCCGTCGATCGCGGGCTCGTCACCCGCCGGCCGGCCGGAGTTCGACGCAGTGAGTTCGGTGACGATCGTTTCCGCCAGCGGGTAGCTCGCCCGGTAGATCTCTCCGTTCGACGATGGAGAGTCCTGCACCGCCTGGGCGGTGTCCCAGGCCGGCTGGGAGTCCCACTGCGGCACCTCGACCAGCTCGTCGAAGAAGCGGCCACTCGCACGCATCGGGTCGACCAGCACCTCCGGCGGTCCCCATCCGGACATCGGCCGTTGTTGAAACAAGCCGATGGAATCGAGGTTGTCACCGACCCGGTCGTGGGGGTACTCCATCGACCGGCGTGCGACCGCACGCTCGTCCTCGGTGAGCGGCCGTCCCTCCAGGGAGCCGAGCATGGTCGACGCGCCGTTGTTGGCGTAGTTGTAGAGCGTCGATTCGGCGAGCGCAGCGGTGACCGCGATGGTGGCCGCGCTGTTCCCGAGTCCGCGGGTGTGGGCCACCGCGGTGATGATCTTTGCGTTCCGTTCCTGCGCCGGTTCCAGGCCGCTCGCGTGTCCGGTGACGGCGGAGCAGTCCAGTCCGCCGCCCGAGCCTGACGCCTGCTGTTCCGAGTCGTCGGGACCGTTCAGCATTGCCGTGGCCACCACGATGGTCACCGTGGACAGCACCGCCAGCGCGACGTGACGGCGTCGTTGACCGCGTGCGCGATCGGCGCCACCGGGGCTTCTGCCGGGTCCGGTCGACCCGTGGGTGTCCGTGCGCTGATGTACCGCAGTCGAAGTCCGCCGGCCGGTCGAGGTCGGCGCGCTCACATGGACCGTCGCTCACGACCTTCGCGACGGGGTTGCCGACATTCTGCGGGCGTGAGCGTCCGAGTCATCGGGACACAATGGCGCATCAATGGAGAAATCTGCGACAAACACGCGGGTGATTATCGGCAGAAAATAGCGCAGCGTGCTCGGCCGATCACTCGGAGGGTGTGAATTTTGTCCGATCCGACCGCGTTCGGGTGACGCCAATTAGTGGAGATAACAACCGGATCCGGACGATCAGCGAGCGTCGACCGGCGCGACATTCCAGATCCGGTCGATGTAATCCTGGATCGACCGGTCGCTGGAGAAATATCCGCAACGCGCGACGTTCAGCACGGCGCTGCGGGTCCACGCCCTCGGGTCGCGGAATGCCGCCTCGACCCGATCCTGGGTATCGACGTAGGACTGATAGTCCGCCAGCGCGAGGAACCGGTCCTCGTTGATCAAGGAGTCCACCAGGGGGGAGAACACTTCACGATTGCCGTCCGAGAACACCCCGGAGGCAATCGCCTCCAGGGCGCCGCGCAGCGCGGGGTTCGTTTCGTAGTACCGCTGTGGGCGGTAACCCGCATCGACCATCGTTTCGACCTCGGGCTCGGTCAACCCGAACAGGAAGAAGTTGTCGTCACCGACCAGATCGTGGATCTCGACATTGGCGCCGTCGAGGGTGCCGATGGTGAGCGCGCCGTTCAGCGCCAGCTTCATGTTGCCGGTGCCCGACGCTTCCTTGCCGGCCAGCGAGATCTGCTCGGAGAGATCGGCCGCCGGAATCAACGTCTCCGCCAGCGTCACGTTGTAGTTGGCCGGGAACGCCACCCGCAGCCGACCCTTCACCACCGGGTCGTTGTCGAGCACCCTGGCCACCGCGTTGATCAACGCGATGGTCTCCTTGGCGATCCGGTAACCGGGGGCAGCCTTGGCACCGAAAATCGCCACCCGCGGGACCAGGTCGATGTCCGGGTTCTGCTGGATCCGCTGGTAGAGGGTGATCACATGCAGCAGCTTGAGCGTCTGCCGCTTGTACTCGTGCAGCCGCTTGACCATCACGTCGAACAGGGCACCCGGATCCAGCACGATGCCGTCCCGCGCCTGCAGCAGGGTGGCCAACCGGGACTTGTTGGCCACCTTGATGGCGGCGAAGGCGTCCAGGAACGAGTCGTCCTCGGCGTACGGCTCCAGCTCACGCAGCCGTTCGAGGTCGCTGAGCCAGCCGTCACCGATGGTGTCGGTGATCAGGCCGGTGAGTCCAGGGTTGGCCAGGGCGATGAACCGCCGCGGGGTGACGCCGTTCGTCACGTTGGTGAACTTGTCCGGCCAGTGCGCGGAGAAGTCGGACAGCACCTTGTCGCGCAGCAGCTGGCTGTGCAGCTCGGCCACGCCGTTCACCTTGCTGCCGCCGACGGTGGCCAGATACGCCATCCGTACCGCCCGCTCGGGGTGTTCCTGGATGATCGACATCCGCCTGACCCGCAGTTCGTCGGTCGGGTAGGCGGCCCGGAGCTCGGCCAGGAACTCGTCGTTGATCCGGTAGATGATTTCCAGGTGCCGGGGGAGCAGGCGGCCCAGCAGATCGACCGGCCAGACCTCGAGTGCCTCCGGCAGCAGGGTGTGGCAGGTGTAGGCGAAACACTGCCGGGAGATCTCCCACGCCTCTTTCCAGGCGAAGCCACGCTCGTCGACCAGGATGCGCATCAGTTCCGGGATGGCGATCACCGGATGGGTGTCGTTGAGCTGGAAGATCACCCGTTCCGGCAACCGGTGCAGATCGAAGCCCGGGGGCAGGGTGTTGTCGATGTAGTCGCGCAGCGAGCAGGCCACGAAGAAGTACTGCTGCTGCAGCCGGAGTTCCTTGCCCTGCGGCGTGGAATCCTCCGGGTAGAGCACCTTGCTGATGTTCTCGGCGAAGGCCTGCGCTCGCACCGCCTGCAGATAGTCGCCGGTGTTGAACACCTGCAGGTCGAAGGCCTGGGTGGCGCGCGCGCTCCACAGCCGGAGGCTGTTCACGTTGCCGGTGCGATACCCCGGGACCATGTAGTTGTACGGGATCCCGCTGACCTCCCAGCCGTGCTCCCACCTGGTACGGATGGTGCCGTCCTCATCCTGGTACTGCTCGGTCTGTCCGGCGAACCGGACCCGGACCCGCATCTCCGGATGCGGGAACTCCCATGGCGACCCGTTGGCCAGCCAGGAGTCCGGCTGCTCCACCTGCTCGCCGTTCTCGAAGGTCTGCCGGAAGATCCCGTACTCGTAACGGATGCCATAGCCGACCGCGGGGATGCGCATGGTCGCCAGCGAATCGATGAAACAGGCGGCCAGCCGGCCGAGCCCGCCGTTGCCCAGTCCCGGTTCGACCTCGACGGCACGCAGCGTGTTCAGGTCGATGCCGAGCGATTCCATCGACTTCTCTGCGGTTTCGGTCAGGCCGGAGGCCAGCAGCGCGTTGTCCAGTTGGCTGCCCAGCAGGTACTCGGCGGACAGGTAGGCGACCGCCTTGGCCTTGACCTGCATCTGCGTGTTGAGGGTCTCCAGCCACCGCGACATCAGCTGTTGGCGGACCGTACGGGCCAGTGCGAAGTAGAGATCGTTCTTCGTCGCCCTGGCCAGCGACACCCCCTGGCCGAACTGCAATCGCTTGAGGAACTCCTCGGTGAACCGGCCGACGTCTTCGAGGTCGGACTGCAGGATGGCGGGACTCTTCGTGGCGGTCACGCACGGATCGTAGCGACCGGCGGGTGATGTTTCGTTCCGTGGTCCGGTGGACCAGTCCCAGCGCCACGTGCCACTTCAGGTGTCAACGAAAGGCTTCCTCGACAGCGGATCTGCCGACCGCAGCCCGATCGAAGAAGTTCGCCGATCCGGCCAGCAATTCCCGCCCAGCCTCCACCAGCGAGCCGATCGCTGCATAAGCGAATGTTCCACCGACCGAGATGCGGCGCACCCCAAGCGCTGTCAGGTCGGCGACGGTGGGTCCGTGGGGGAGGAGCAGCGCGTTCACCGGAAGATCCACCGAGCTGACGATGGACCCGATCTCGCTCGGCCCGCTGACGCCGGGCGCGTACAGCACATCGGCACCCGCCTCCTGGAAGGCCTGCAGCCGGCTGATGGTTTCGGCCAGATCCGGGCGGCCATGCAGGTAGTTCTCGGCGCGCGCGGTCAACACCAGCCGATGTTCTCCGCCGTGCGCCGCTTCCGCGGCTGCGGAGATCCGTTCCTTCGCATGCTCGAGTTCGTAGATCGGAGAGTCGTTCTCGCCGCTGAAATCCTCGATCGAACAGCCGGCAAGTCCGGTGCGGGCGGCGGCATTGACCAGTCCGGCAACGGATTCGGCGTCATGAGCAAAGCCGTTCTCCAGGTCGGCGGAAACCGGGACGTCGACCGCGCCGACGATCATCTCCGCGTGCTGCAGTGCCTGCTCCGCCGTCACACCGCCGTCCCGCTTGCCCAGGGTTGCGGCGAATCCGCTGCTGGTCGTCGCGAGCGCGGAGAACCCGAGCCAGGTCAGCAGACGCGCCGAACCGACATCCCAGGGGTTCGGCAACAGCAACGGCCCGGTGTCACTGTGCAGCTCGAGAAATCTGCGTGCCACCGCGCCATTCGCCGACATTCCGCGACGGTAACAAAATGTTCAGCCCGGCCAGGTCCGCTAGGCGGGGACCGACGATTCGGGCAGGCGTTGACCGCGGTCGGGTCGGGGCACGGTGGCGAACACCGACAGCATCAGCCACCGCGGCAGTGCGCGACGGGCGGTCTCGTCGCCGTCGACGGCCAGCTCACCCGAGCGCAGGGCGTGGCCCCAGCCGAGGTCTCCGCGCCAGACCTCGATCATCGAGCGCAACGTGGTCCGAATGGTTGCCCGGACGTCATACCCGGGGTCGAAATCGCAGACGTCGACGCCGTCTCGTCCGATCACCAACCACCAGTCGCGGTCCGACGTGGCCACATCGGCGAAGCTGAAGAGCAGCGTTGTGCGGCCGTCCGGGACTGCGTCCAGGTCGATCCGGCGATGCATGTCCCACATCAGCAGGTGCGGGTCGAGGTCTTCGTCGCCGAGTTCCGGCACCCAACGCGTCCCCCACTGCCCGATCAACTCGATGATCGGGGCGAGCTCGCGGCCGGCCTGGGTGAGTCGATAGCTGACCCTGGTGCCGTCCTCGTGCCGTTCGACGACGCCGGCCCTGATCAGCGTGGTGAGTCGCTTCGACAGCAGGGCCGGCGACATCCGTGGGACGCCGCGTCGCATGGTGTTGAAATGCGTACTGCCCAACATCAGTTCACGAATGATGAGCATCGTCCATCGTTCGTCGAGCAGATCCATCGCCTTGGCGACAGGACAGTACTGACCATAGGAAACGGACATGGCGTCAGCGTAGAACTACGCGCGCAGCGCAAACCAGTACAGAAGTTGTACCGGCTCGGTACAGATCCAGAACTGGGAACGGCGGATCGACGGCCGGACGATCGTCGGGACAAACCGACGAAGGGAAATCCCATGACGAGCACCATCGACCGGCCGACGCAGACCCCGACCATCGCCGCGCAGGCGCCCCAACTGATCGCACACATTGCCGGGTACGTCGCCCATCGCACCATCTCCATGGGCCTGCGGCAGGGCCTGATCCGGGGATTCGCCGACGCGCCGGGCAGCAGTGCCGACGACCTGGCGGCGGCCCTCGGCCTCGACCCGTTCTACGTGACGGTCTGGTGCCGGTCCGCGATCGCCGCCGGGGTGCTCGACCGGACCGGGGAGGGCTACCGGCTCGCCGACCACCTGGACACGTTGCTGCTCGATGATCGCTCGCCGGCCTACGTCGGTGGGGTTTTCGGGGTGATGGAGGCCAGGGAGATGTTCGGCCGGTTCGAGGAGAACTTTGCGACCGGCGCCCGGATGTGGTGGAACGACACCAGTCCTGACTGGATCGCCGCCGTCGCCGGCACCGGCACGCCGTTCTACACCCGGTTGGTGCCGGGCGGGCTGGCCCAGGTGCCGGGATTGGCCGAGCGGCTCGAGGCCGGCTGTCGGGTGGTCGACACCGCGTGCGGATCCGGGGTCGGCCTGATCCGGCTGGCCCGGCAGTACCCGCGCTGCGAGATCGTCGGCGTGGACGGCGATCAGCACTCGATCGACGAGGCGGGAAGCAGGCTTGCCGATGCCGGGTTGGCCGATCGCGTCGAGCTCATCTGCAGTCCGCTGGAAGAGATGTCGATCGGACGCCCGGCACACCTGGTCATCAACAACATCTCCATGCACGAGTGCCGCGACATCGACCAGGTGGCAACCACTGTCGGTGCTGCACTCGAACCCGGTGGCTGGTTCGTCATCTCCGACTTCCCGTTCCCCGACACCGACGAGACGCTGCGGACACCGCCGGGACGGGTGATGTCCGGGATCCAGTTCTTCGAGGCCCAGATCGACGACCAACTCCTGCCGAGGGCGACCTACGACGACCTGCTCGCCCGGCACGGTTTCACCGAGATCTCTTCTGCGACCTTGACTCCGATGCATGCGCTGACGTGGGGTCGTGCCTGACCGGTCGTTCCTGCCCGGTGGGTCCTGCTCAGGGGTGCTGGCCCGTCATCGCTGAGTTTCCCGGGGCCGGTGGTCAGAGTTTCCATGACGCTCACGGCCTGCCATCTGTCCATCTCCGTCGACGGCTTCGTCGCGGGGCCGAACCAGGATCTGGACAACCCGGCCCAGGGTCACCCACATCCGCTACCGCCTACGCCGCTGACCGGAAACGTTTCCGCGATATCGACAATTCGGACACTGGGCTGCTGTTGAGGCGCGACACGCCCGGCCGTGGTGCGCTGATGGGTCGGATCTGGCGGAGGTGGGGTGCTGAAGGCATCCTGATGCGGTCGATGTGCCCGATAAGCACACGCCGTGCGGGCGTGTCGTAGAACCACGCCAGCCCAGCCTGGAGGCGGAGCCGAGGATCGGCTGGTCGCGCCGCGACCCCGGTGGTGGTGGGCGGAACCTTCATGGCATCGACCATCGCGGGTCCCGCTCTTCCTAACAGTCTTTACTGTAAGTACAGTAAGGAAATGCAACTCAGTGGACGACCGCTGCTGGACAACGCGGCGGACCATGCGCTGTTCGTCGGTCGGGACGATGCCCTGGCCAGGATCGATCGCGCGCTGCGATCGGGTCTGAACTGCCTGGTGGTCGGTGACCCGGGCAGCGGCAAGACCTCTTTGGTGCGGGCGATGATGTATCGCACCGGCGAATCGTCACATCCACTGCGGGTCACCTACGTCCGGGCGAACGAGGCCCGTTCGGCGACCGACCTGCTGGCCGCCATCCTGACCGTCCTTCGGCCCGGCCGACCGATGCAATCGTCCGCGATCGGTCTGCTGGATGACCTCGCCGCCGAGTTGGCGGATGCCGATGCCGGTGAGCCCGGCATCAGGGTGATGGTGGTCGACGACGTCGGAGCAGCGGCCGGTGCCGAACTGTTCGGAGCTCTGCGGGACGAGCTCTGGCAGGTCGGCGCGCAGTGGTTGGTGACGACCTCGACCGCTCAGTCCTCCAGCCTGCTGCGGCCGCCCGCCGACGTGTTCTTCGAGACCCGGATCGAGCTCGGCCCACTCACCGAAGTCGAAGCAGCCGAGTTGCTCCGGCGCCGGATCGACGCTCCCGGCTCGATGGGGTCCGATCGCGAATCGCTGGTAGTCGGCACCGACGACACCGATGACGAGCGGTATGCCTGGTTGCCGGCCGCGGTGGGCAGCGCGCGGGAAACACCCCGCCGGTTGCTCGATGTGGTCCGCGAACTGACCGCCGACCCGGCTGTCGGGGGTCTGGGGTTCACTACCGTCACGGGGTTGAGGTCGAGGTCCGCGGCGCTGGAGCAGTTGAGCCGGCCGGCACGGATGCTCGCCCAGGAGCTCGAAGCCCTCGGTTGGGCCAGCGCATCGGACGAGAGACTGCTCGTCCGGATGGGCTGGACGCGGCCGCGGGTGGTGCAGGTGATCGCCGAGTTGGAGGGGGAGGGGTTGGTCGAAATGCGTGAAGAGAGCACCGGTCGCGGCCGGCCCCGCAAGCTGTACCGGCTGACGCCTGCGGCGCAGTACAGGCCACCGGATTCGTCGGGGGTGCGCGATGTCCCGTGAAGCACTGGAGATCCTGCACGACAGCGGGGCGTTCAATCCGTCCCCCCGACATCAGGAGTTGCTGGCCACCCACGTCCCGTTCGACACGATGACCGGCACCCGCGGCTGCGAGCAGGCGCTGGCAGCTGCGCTGCGCCGCAGCGAGCGGGTCACGCTGGTGGGCACGAGCGGTGCCGGGAAGTCGAGCGTCATCGCGGCGACCCTGCATCCGCTGGTGGAGGACCTGGTGCCGCTGGCGATTCCGGTGGCGGTGGAGCGACCGGCGGTGGCCGGCGACCCGGTGGCGTTCGTGAAGCATCTCGTGCAGGTGGTCAGCCGGCTGGTGCAGCTCACCGAACCCGATCGCGGCCGGCAGGCCCGCCGGATCGAGAGCGAGACCCATCCGAAGTACAAGCGCGGCAAGGCCTTCAGTGTCGCGCCCGGGTTGATCGGGGTCTCCGTCCGGCTCGCCTACGAGCTGGAAGCGGCGGTGCAGGAGCCGAGCACCACCAGCGACCAGATCATGGACCAGGGCCGGCAGATCCTGGATCTGTTCCGCAGCCGCGGCCTGACTCCGGTGTTGGTCCTGGACGACACGGATCGTTGGCTGACGGCCACCTGGCTGCCGGACAGCCGGCAGACCCGCGCGGCGTTCTTCACCACCATCCCGCGACTGCTGTCCGAGGAACTGGACGCCGCGGCGGTGATCGCCGTGCACCCGACCTATCTGGATGACGATGCCTACCGGGCCGCCCGCGGGTTCCTGTCGCGGACCATCGCGGTGCCGGCTGTGCCATCGGCCGGAGCCGTCGCGGCAATCCTGTACCGACGGATCGCGCTGGCCATGGACGCCAGGGCCTTGCCGGCGGTCGACGTGAGCAATGTGCTGGCCGACGCCGCGCTGGTCACCGTGCATGACTATTACTCGAGCCGGCCGTCCGACGTCCGGCGAAACCTGTTGCTGATCCTGCACGCGGCTCTCACCCTGGCAATCGACGACCCGGATGCGCAGCGGATCGAGCGCGGCCACATCGAGCTGGCCATCGCGGAGGGCGAGGGTTGACTCCAGGCGACACTGAAACGGGCGACACTCAGGGACGACGACAGCGAGAGTAATCAGTGACAGGTTGACGACAGGTTCCGGTGACATCCTGATCCCGGTGTGCGGACCGAGATGACGCGGTCCCGGCATTCGGGTGCAGGTGGGCGGGAGGTGACACGAGATGACCGGGTGGCCACCACATTTGCGCCCCAAGGCCGCGGACGGTGGTCAGCGGGCGGACCGGCACCCCGATCCGCTGCAGGTGGTCGACCCGAGCCAGGGTGACGGCGGAGCACTCGCATCGATGGTGACCTCCCGCCGGATGATCAATGCGGCGTCGGTGGTCGGCCTGCAGCGGTCGTCGGGCAATGCCTCGGTCGCCGGCCTGCTCGCCGCAAGGCAAGTAAGGCGGTCTGCGCTGACGAGCCGATCAGCTGCCGGGTCACCGACCGTGCACCGCGATGCGGAGCTGCACGGTGGGGAAGCCTTGCAGCGCAAAGAGAAGCGGGGTGCGGCCGGTCTGGTGTTCCATCCGAAGTCGACGATCTCGGCGGCCAAGATCGTCGGAATGCTGAAACGCAACAAGAACGTGCCGGACTTTCTGAAGAAGAGCATCGCGGCCCGGAACGGCGCCATCGTGCTCGTCGGAAAGCTGCCGATCAAACCGGCGGGCACGTTCTCGGAGTTCCTGGAGCCGTATCTGGCGGCGATGACCTCGTCCGAGTGGCAGTTCACCACCGCCACGTCGACCATCGATGTGACCGGTGAGCCAGGCAGCCCGCAGTACCTGCAGGTCGTCCGTCCGGATCTGGCAAGCGGACAGCGCCTCGGCAAGGACATCAAGTCCGGCCCCGGGGAAACGACTTTCTTCGCCACCCCGCTGTACTCGTCCAAGAGCGAAGTCATCTACGGCTGGACGGTGGAGAGCGGTGACACCGGCAAGCTCGGTGCGGGTCGCGGCCTCGTCGTGCTGGTCACCAAGATCGCGGTGACCGGCCAGAACGGCCGGAAGAAGGTCTTCACCCCCACCGAGGACGTGGTCCTGGAGTCCGTGCTGCACGAGATCTCCGCGCACGCCGGGCGGATGACCGAAGGCAGGCCCGACACCCACGGCGACCGCGGCGTCGACGACATCGCGAGGGAGCTCGGTGAGTTCTTCCGCTGGTCTGCCGATGCCAGAGGTGCTGTCCCGTCCTCGACCTCGAAGGAGATCTTCGAGTTCATCGACAAGAACGCAACCGCGCCGAAGTAGCCCGACAACATCCTCGACTCGATCAGCTGCCGTCCGGGATGTCCGGAACGTCCATCCCGAGCGCATCGGCGTATCCCTGCAGGAGCTCCGGATAGCCGTGATCCATCGCCGCCTCGCCCACCACGATGTCGACGGCGCCGCCGTCGAGATGGTCGACCAGCGCGTCCAGGCAGAGATGCCAGCCGGCCGCATAGGACGGAGCCTGCGGGCGGTCGGCAAATTGATGTCGCAGGACCAGAGCGGTGCCGGCGCCATCCGTCCGCAGTTCCCAGCGCAGCACGTCCTCCTCCCAACCCAGGACCAGGACCTCCCGGGGGGTGACCTGATGGACGAATCCGTCCCTGGTTTTCGGGTCCGGCATGCCGATGTCGGTGAGCCGGATCGGACCGACCTCGGCGAGCGATCGATCGGGTGAGAACGGAAGCCATGCCCGGATGTGCTCCGGCTCGGTCAGTGCCGTCCACACCTGATCCGGGGATTGGGGCAGCGTGCGCTCGACGATCAGCACCCACTCGGAACCTTCCGCAACGAGCTCCGGCCTGGTGATGGCTGTTCTGGTCATGACGATCCCTTCGGTTGCTCCTGCTGCTCGGAAAATGCGGCCGCGTCGGTCGGAAACACCCGGTCGAGATGCTCCGCGAGCGCGTCGACCCGGGCGGTCCAGGTGGATCGGTAGGCCGCCAGCCACTGGTCGATCTCGGCCAACGGCGTGCTGTTCAGCGCGTACACCCGGCGTTGGGCGTCGACCCGCGACGTCACAAGGTTGTTGTCGCGCAGCACCCGCAGATGCTTGGACATCGCCGGCTGCGAGGTCCCGACCACCGCGATCAGGTCGCTGACGCTGGCCTCGGAGATCAGCAACCGATCCAGGATCCGCCGGCGGGACGGTTCCGCAACAACGGTGAACAGGTCGGTCATCAGTACATATTACGACAAAGGCATATGCGCGGCAAGGCATATGTCCTGCAACGGAGCCGGTTCGAAAGCCCGGTTTGCGCGGAAGCGCTCCTGGTCCACCGGGAGCGGTCCGCTCACGAACGGGTGTGGCGCACGGTTGCTCCGGAGGGAGTGGTCAGTGAGCAGGGAGTGTCAGTGCGGAACGGTAGTTTGGCTCCATGGTGATGCTCGGAGTGCATGTCGGCGCGCGCGAGGACGACGCCGATCCAGTCGACGAGGCACGGCGGTCGGGCGCGGACGGCGTACAGATCTTCCTCGCCGATCCGCAGGGTTGGAAGGCGCCCAAGCCACATCCGCTCGCCGACCAACTGCGGTCCTCGGACCTGGACATCTATGTCCACGCGCCCTACGTGCTCAACGTCGCGACCACGAACAACCGGATCCGCATCCCGAGCCGCAAGCTGCTCGGTGCCCATGCCAAGGCCGCGGCGGCACTCGGTGCGAAGGGGATGATCGTGCACGGCGGTCACGTCACGGCCGACGCGGATCCGTCGGTGGGGTTCGACAACTGGCGCAAGGTGTTCGCCCGCCAGGCCGAGGACGGTGGTTTCGAGCTGCCGATCCTGATCGAGAACACCGCAGGCGGTGACAAGGCGATGGCCCGGCATCTGGAGGCGATCGGCAAACTCTGGGATGCGGTCGGGGAATTCGGCCCGGGCTTCGTCCTCGACACCTGCCATGCCTGGGCCTCCGGCATCGACCTGGCGACCGCGGTTGATCAGATCAAGGCCATCACCGGGCGGGTGGACCTGGTGCACTGCAACAACTCCCGCGACGAGTTCGGCTCCGCCAGGGACCGGCACGCGCCGCTCGCAGACGGTCAGATCCCGACCCAGGCACTCATCGACGTCGTGAAGGCCGCCGGTGCACCGGTGATCCTGGAGACGCCCGGCGGTCCCGAGGAGCGAGCCGCGGAGGTCAAGATCCTCCGCGCCGGAGTCGAGTAGCCGGTCCCACAGAGGGGGGACACGCCTACGACGCGCAATGGTCCCGGCACCGGGGAGTGATGCCGGGACCATTGCCGCGAACGGCCTGGGAACGCTCAGTCCTCGATCTCGAACGTCCTGCGCACCGGGTGGTTCGCCACGATGACCGCATCGACGTCGTAGGCCGTCTTGATGGTGACCAGGCGGCCCCAGGTGACCGGGTCGTACCCCGAGCTCGGATCGGCGGCGTGCTCGACGAAGTTCAGGTACTGCCGACCCGCGCGGAACGGGTGCATCGCCGCTACGAGTCGGTCGGCATCCCGCCGCGCCGCCGCACCCATCTCCGGTGTTGCCGCGATACCTGCGCCGAGCACCAGGAACTCGCCGTCGAGCGTCGGCATCGCACCGGCACCTGGGTGCGGACGACTCAGGGCTCCGCCCAGTTGCCGGATCTCGTTCACCAACAACGTCGATTGCGAAGCGGGACCGGCGAGGTCGACGAAGGCCTGGATCGCCTCCTCCGGCATTCCGGCCAGCACCACCGCGTTCGACGCGCCGGGCGTCGGACCCTCCGGATCCATGTGCAGCCGGGCCAGTGACGCGACCGGCACCCGGCCGAAGGTGTCCAGCTCCGGGCCGAGATCACGCAGTGCCGAGAGGATCTCGCTGCCGCGCTGGTCCGAGGCCAGCACCGCGCCGTCGATCACCACGAGCTGGCGGCCGCGGAACGGTTCGGGGATGTCGGGCAGCGGCGGCAGGTTGAGCACCCGGAAGGAGGTGGTCACCTCGTCGGGTGCGTCGGCCGCCCAGGCCAGCCAGCCGCGCAACACCCGTTCGGTGTCCCTGCGATCCCAGACCATCATTCCGGCGTACGTGGTGTCGAACGGGAAGATGGCGAACTCCAGGGCCGTGACGATGCCGAAGTTGCCACCGCCACCGCGGATCGCCCAGAAGAGCTCGGCATTCTCGGTTGCGTCCGCCCACACGATGGAGCCGTCGGCCGTGACGATCTGCACCCCGGTGATGCTGTTGGTCTGCAGGCCGAGCTTCCGGGCGTACAGGAAGATCCCGCCGCCCAGCGAATAGCCGGCCACTCCGACATCGGGCGACGAGCCGTGCAACACGGCGAAACCCTCGGCGGCAGCAGCCTGGACGACAGGCAGCCAGATGGCTCCGCCGCCGACCCGGGCACGCTGCCGCACCGGGTCGATCTGCACCGAATCCATCCCCGAGGTGCGGACGATGACGACGTCATCCAGCCGACCGAGGGGGCCGGCATTGTGGCCGGTGCTCTGCGGGGCCACCCGCAGACCGGCATCGACCGCGGCGCGCACCACTTCCGCCGTTTCCTCGGCGTTCGTCGGGAAGGCCACGGCGGCCGGGCGCTGGTCGACGGCAAGATTCCACGGCGTGCGCGCCTCGTCGAAGCCCGGATCGCCGGGCAGCAGGACGGTGGCGCCGCAGAGCACACGCACTGTCTCGGCGCGATGGGAGCGGGTGGCGGTAGAGCCGGCGATGCCGCTGTTGGCCAGGTCGCTGGTGGTGATGTCGCTGGTGGTGATGTCGCTGATGGTCATGCTGGGAGAACCTCCGGGTCGATGTCGGTGTGACAGGACCACGGTGGGGGACAGCGGTTGAAAGTTACTGAAGGTTCACTGAAACCGCCGGTCGCAGCGCTGCAAGTCACCCGTCAGCGACGTCGACCCGCAGCCGAAGTGGGGGACGGGTGACCCGCACATCACTTCGGCGCGCGCCACGTCCGCTCGAACGGCAACCGCCAGGCGTGCGGAGCGATGAGTTGGTGGATGGCGTTCGGACCCCAGGATCCGGGCGTGTACGGCTTCACCGGTGGCGGATCGTCCAGCAGCGGAATCGACCGCTCCCATAGGCTTTCGATGCCCTCGGCGGTGGTGAACAGGGTGTGATCGCCGCGCATCGCATCAAGGATCAACCGCTCGTAGGCCTCGAGGACATCGCCGGCGTGCGTGGTGTCGTGAGTCGAGAACTGCATGCTCAGCTTGTCCAGCTTCATCCCCGGGCCGGGACGTTTGCCGTAGAAGGAGAGCGACACCTTCGTCTCGTCGGCGAGGTCGAACGTCAGGTGGTCCGGTCCCTGGGTGCCGACTCCGGACCCGGTCGGGAACATCGACTTCGGCGCCTCCTTGAAGGCGATGGAGATGATCCGCTGCCCCTCGGCCAACTTCTTGCCGGTGCGCAGGTAGAACGGAACGCCTGCCCACCGCCAGTTGTCGATCCTGGCCTTGAGCGCGATGAACGTCTCGGTGTCGGACTCCGGCGCGACACCCTCCTCGCCCCGGTACCCCAGATACTGCCCGCGGACGACGTTGTGCGGATCGATCGGCAGCAGTGAGCGGAAGACCTTGTTCTTCTCCTCGCTGATGGCGCGGGGTTCCAGTGCGGTGGGCGGTTCCATGGCGACGAAGGCCAGTACCTGGAACAGGTGGGTGACCACCATGTCCTTGTAGGCCCCGGTCGCCTCGTAGAAACCCGCCCGGCGATCCAGACCGAGGGTCTCCGGGATGTCGATCTGGATGTGGTCGATGAAGTTGCGGTTCCAGATCGGTTCGAACAGGCCGTTGGCGAACCGGAAGGCCAGGATGTTCTGCGCGGCCTCCTTGCCCAGGAAGTGGTCGATCCGGAAGACCTGACTTTCCCGGAACACTCCGTGCACCTGGTCGTTCAGCTCGATCGCGCTCTCCAGATCGGTGCCGAACGGCTTCTCCATCACCACCCGTGAACGCTCCACCAGACCCGCGTCCTTGAGCATGGTGACCACTGCGAGTGCGGCCTTCGGCGGCACGCTCAGGTAGTGCAGCCGCAGTACGTCGTGGCCGAGTTCGGCCTCGGCCTCTGCGACGGCCGCGGCCAGCGCCACCGGCCCGGCGCTCTGCGGGACGTAGCGCAGCTTCGCCGCAAAGGTCGCCCACTGACCCTCGTCCAGCGGACGGGTGCTGAACTCGGTGACCGCCTCGTGGGCGAAATGCCGAAAGGCATCGGTGTCCATGTCCTCGAGCGACGTGGCGACCACCTGGACGTCCGGGGTCAACGCCGACAGCGCCAGGTGCGTAAGGCCCGGCAACAGCTTGCGGCGGGACAGATCACCGGTCGCGCCGAACAGGACGATCACATGCGGATCCAGCTGCTCGGGCTCACGCCGAGATTTCCTGGAACCGGGCGCGGGGTAGGCGATGCTCTGCGCAGGTGCGGTCGTCATGGACAGATGATCCCACCGCCGCGTCACGCCGCGCGGGGTGGTCGTTTCCGCGAGGTAAACACCGCCCGGTCTCCGACCGAATCGCCTGGTCAGGTCCGGGGGGTGCCTAGAGCCCGGCCATCAGATCGGTCTCGGTGATGCCCGGTCCCTGCCCGCTCCGGATCGCCCACTCGGTGCCGAACACATAGCCGAATGCCTCCGTCGGCATCGCGAGGAACATCGACTGCTCGGCGATCTGGCTCGCATGCACCCGCATCGCGGCCCGCTTGGTGTCCAGGTAGGCCGAGACATCAACAGCCGCAGTGATTTCCGATTCAGGCTTGCCACGCGTATCGGCGTCGGGATCGTCGGGCAGTTCCATCCCGGACTCGCGGGCGATGCGGGCGAATTCGTCCATTCCCCGGTGGAGATGATCCCGGTTCATCGTCATCTGGAAGACGCGCGGCGTGCCGGCCAGTTCCGCGGCGCGCACGCCGACCCGGTGGACCTGGATGTGGTCGGGATGGCCGTAATTGCCGTTGTCGTCGTAGATGGTCAGGACCTCGGCGTTCTCTTCCCGCAGGATGACCGCCAGCCGCTCGGCGGCCTCCTCGATCGAGGCCGTCCAGAACGATCCGGGTGCATCGTTCGTCGGCTCACCCATCATCCCGGAATCGAGGTAACCGAGGAACTCGGTGCGCTGGGCACCGAGAATCTCGGCAGAGGCCAGGGTTTCGGTGACCCGGCGTTCCCAGAGTGGCTCGTCCTGGCCGAGAAATCCGTCCTCGACCTCGCCCAGCTCGCCGCGGGTGGCCACCACCAGCACCACCCGGTGTCCCTGATCCGCCGCCTTGCGCATCACCCCGCCGGCCACGATGCACTCGTCATCGGGATGGGCGTGGAACGTCACCATGGTGGCCATCCAGCAAACGCTATGTCATGGCCAAGGGGATCAGGCCGCCGAACCCCATCGGGCGGCGGGCGTCGCATCGGCGAACTGGTGCATCTCGGCCATCAGCCTGGCCGCCTTTTCCAGCAGCCTCGCGCCGACCAACACGTCGAGCGTCCCGGGATCCATTCCCCAATGCGCGGCAGTGCGGCAGATCGCGAACGACACGATCGAAGGATCGATGTCGCTGCTGCAGAAGATCGTGCTGGCAATGCGTCGGATGTCCCGGCGCTGCTCCTCCACGTCGACGGCGAGATCGACCCCGTGCAGCTCGGGGGTGCGCACGATGGTGAGGAACGCGGCGTCGATGCGGCGTTGGTCGTCCTGGCCGGTCGAACTTCGGGTAACTCTGCGCGGATTCAGTTGAACAGCACCGCCGTCAGCCCGACGACGACGGAAACTGCGAGCATCGCGCCCACCGAAACCATCAGCGTGGGGGCGGCCCTGCACATCTCGCGAATGTCGTTCATGTTGCACTCCTTGGCTTGTCAGGTTGGGGCCGAGCGAGATACGAGCGATGGCGCACGATCTCCTCGTGGTGAGAAACGGTGATGTTGCGGCCACCGGCCTGCCAGAGGCTGCGCAGGTGTTCGGTGGTGGTGCCGGGATCGGAAAGACGACGGGGAACTCGGTCGGCGGCGGTGGCGTCCGGCACCCCGCAAGGGGGGCGGTCCGTGGTGACGATGTCCTTTGCAGAAGTGGCGCTGTGCGCCGACATGCCGGGCAACGGAGGCGGCAGCGCCCCCAGGCGCCGCTCATCAACGGGCGGCCTGGATCGATCAAGCAACTTCCAGTGTACGAGCGGAATCGGCGTCTCCACGGCAGGCGGACAGTGACGTGGCGCCCACTCGGATCCGGTGTGCGACAACCAGGTCGCACCCGGTGACCGGTTGATGACGCAGCGACAATTTCCGAGCGTGCGGGGCCGACCTGCGCCCGTGCCGGGCGGGAGAATCCGACGCCAGCTGCCGGCTCGCGGCGCACCGCCTGTGACCCGGATCTCCGGCAGCAGAATGACAATCAGCCGTGGTGCGACGCGATGCTGGCCCGTTCTACGACAGTTCAGGGTGGGTCACCGTGATGCGGTTGCGGCTCGACGCCGGTTGACGGGACGCCCGACACGAAGCCAGGTAGGAAGGCTCAGCCGGGGACGATGTCACCGCTTCCCGACGTACTGCGATCGACCTGCGGTGGATTCCCCGTGTAGGTGATGTCTCCGCTGCCGTTGACGGTGGCGGACAGCCGGTCGGTGACCTGCACCCGGGCGCTGCCGGATCCGTCCACCTCGACGTCGGCCTCCGCGGTGATCAGGCCCGAACCGTCGTAACCGCCGGATCCGCTGAGGGTGACCTGCTGGGTATCGGCGGTGCCGCCGAGCGTGACCCCACCGGAGCCCGACAGATCCACCACCACACCGGTCATCGCCAGGCCGGTCAGTTCCACCGAACCCGATCCGGAGGCCAGGACCGTGCTGTCCCCCCGCAGGGTGCCGATGCCGGTGGCGTTCCCGGAGCCGCTGACCTCGAGGCGATCCAGAGGTCCCACCGTGAGTGCGTAGCTGATGCCGCCGGATCCGATCGAGTCCTTGTTGTCCAGGATCAGCGTGCCGTCGATCACCTGGGACGTCAGGCCGGTCAGGTCGTTGGCCCCGGCAGTGACGGTCAGCGATTCCGTCCCACCGGTGGTGATCGTCAGGTCTCCGCTGGTCAGCAGTCGCACGGCGGTGACACCTCCGATCTGCCTGGTCTGGGTTGTCTGATCGCCGGAACTGCGCAGCAGGCTGCAACCGGATGCCAGCAGCACGAGGGCGACGACTGCCGTCAGCGAGCACAGCCGAACGGTGCGCAGTCGTCTGGTCATCGACGCATTATCCGTCCAACACCCCTGCCTCATGGGCCAGGATCGCGACCTGGACCCGGTTGCCGGCGCCGAGCTTGACCAGCAGGCGCGAGACGTGGGCCTTCACCGTGGCTTCGCTCATGTACAGCGCGGCGCCGATGTCGTTGTTCGACAACCCTCGCCCGACCTCGATGAGCACCTCCCGCTCCCGATCGGTCAGTCCGGTGATCAGCTGCTGCGCCCTGGTCCGTCGCTCGACCCGTGGGTCGGCGGCGAAGTGGTCGATCAACCGGCGGGTCACGCCGGGGGAGAGCATGGCCTCACCGGCCGCGACTACCCGCACCGCCGCAATGAGTTCGAGCGGGGGAGTGTCCTTCAACAGAAATCCGGCGGCTCCTGCCTGCAGCGCGCGGAACACGAAGTCGTCCAGATCGAAGGTGGTGAGCACGATGACCCGCGGCGGGTCGGACATTTCCTGCAGAGCCGCGGTCGCGGCCAAACCGTCCATCGTCGGCATCCTGATGTCCATCAGCACGACGTCGGGACGGTGTCGGGCGACCGCGTCGGGTACCTCGGTGCCGTCCTTTGCCTCGCCCACCACCTCCAGGTCGTCGGCGGACTGCAGGATCATGGTGAGCCCGGCCCTGACCAGCGCATCGTCGTCGACGATCAGGATGCGAGCCACGCCGCGCCCCGATCCGTCGCCGTGCCCAGCTGACCGGTGGCAGCAATGGGCAACACGGCGTCGACCTGCCAGCCGCCATCGGCCGTCGGTCCTGCCGTCAGGGTGCCGCCGACCAACGCCACCCGCTCCCGGAGCCCGATCAAGCCGGCACCCGAACCCGGCAGCAGGCTGCCGGCAGCGACCGGCGGGCGATTGGTGACCCGCACCCGGACATCGTTCCCGACCGCAGCCACCGCAATCTCGGTTGCCGCGCCTCTGGCATGCTTGTGCACGTTGGTCATCGCCTCCTGCACCACGCGGTACACGGTGCGCCCCAAGGTATCCGGCAACGGCGGGACGTCCATCGCGAATCCCACCCGCACCCCGGCCGCCCTCGACGACTCGACCAGCGCCTCGAGGTCGCCGATGCCCGGTTGCGGAGCCAGGTCCACCACCCCATCCGCCTCGCCGATCGACTGGTCGGCCCGCAGCACTCCCAGCACGCCCCGCAAGTCCTCCAGCGCCTCCCGGGCGGTCGTACGGATCTGACCCGCGGTGAGCTGCACCTTGTCTGCACCCATACCCGGGTTGACCTCGAGTCCGCCGGCCTGCAGCGCGATCAGGGATACCTTGTGCGCCAGTACGTCGTGCATCTCTCTTGCGATCCGGGCCCGCTCGGCCAGCCTGGCCTGCTCCGACCTCCGTTCGCGTTCCGCCTCGGCCCGCTCCGCCCGATCCTGCAGCGAGCTGAGCAGGTCGCGGCGGGCACCGACATAGGCACCCAGGAGCGCCCAGAACAGTGCGCCGAGCACAGCCGCGACCACGGCGGCGAAGTCGAAGACGAACGGGGTCGCCCACACCCCCGGCAGCAGCAGGCAGCCGACGGTGGCCACCGTGCAGAGCACCAGCGCCCGGTCGCGACGGCGCACGGCGACCGTCAGCAGGGCGAAACCCAGTGGTAGCAGCACTTCCCCGGCCAGGTAGCACAGGGCGGCGATGGCGAACACCGTCACCGGGTATTGCCGCCGCCACCACATTGCGGCGGTCGCGACGATGCCCGGGATGATCACCAGCACCCAGCTGCTCGGGCCGGTTTCGAACCAGGCACCGGCCTGCAGGATGACGTCGACCACGCACAGGACGATGATCGTGACGTCACGGGTACGCGGTCCCCATCGCCGTGCCCAAGTGCGCCGCCACCGCCCGTCCGTCATCGGTCAAGCCTATGGGCGGTGTGCCGCCGATGGCGGTGACGAAAGTCGACCGATTGCGGGGGAACCACCGACTTTCGTCGGGGGTGCTGCTGACCCGACGGCCGATGTGAGCCATACCCCTTGCCGGGCAGAGTCATTGCCATGATCACAGCCGAGAACCTGACCAAGCGTTACCAGCAACACGTTGCCGTCGACGACGTGTCCTTCACCTGCGCGCCCGGAACCGTCACCGGTTTCCTCGGGCCGAACGGGGCCGGCAAGTCGACCACCCTTCGAATGCTCACCGGACTCACCCCGCCGACGTCAGGTCGGGTGCGGATCGACGGCCGCTCCTATGCCGACTTGCCCAACCCGGGCAGGCTGATCGGGGTGATGCTGGACGCGGCTGCCCAACACCCGGGCCGCACCGGACTGGAGACCTTGAAGATCACCACCCAACTCCTGGACCTGCCGCGGTCCAAGGCTCCGGAGATGCTCGAGCGGGTCGGGTTGGCCGCCGCCGGCAAGCGTCGGGTGGGCGACTACTCGCTGGGTATGCGGCAGCGACTCGGCATCGCGAGCGCGCTGATCGGCGACCCGGCCATCCTGGTGCTCGACGAGCCGGCCAACGGCATGGATCCGGAAGGCATCCGCTGGATGCGGGAGCTGCTGCGGGACTTCGCGTCCCGCGGGGGCACCGTATTGCTGTCCAGCCATCTGCTGGGTGAGGTGCAGGCGACCGTCGATCGGCTGGTGGTCATCGGGTCCGGCCGGATCGTGGCCGACGGCTCGCTCGCCGAACTGCTGACCGGCGGACGAACCGTCGTGCGCGGGCTGGACAACGACACCTTGGCCGGCGCGTTGCGGGCCGCCGGTCACCAGGTCCGCACGGAGGGCGGCGCGCTGACCGCCGACGCCACCAGCGAACAGGTCGGACGGATCGCCGCGTCCGCCGGGCAGGTGCTGCTCGAACTCCGGGACGGCGGCGCCGGCGGACTGGAGGACCTGTTCTTCTCGCTCACCAGCTCGGCCGCCCAACCGCAGGGGCAAGCCGCATGACCCGCCCCGCATCCACCTCGACCGAACCGTCCACCGCAGCCGAAGAACGAAGGACCGTCATGAGCACCGCCCTGACCAGCAGTCACGCCACCCCTCCCACCCCGACCACGGCCGCCACCGCGATCCGGCCACAGCGGCTCTCCACGGTGTTCCTCGTCGAGCTCCGCAAGCTGACCGACACCCGCAGCGGAAAGGCGATCGTCGGGATCGGCGTCGCCATCCCGCTGATCGCGCTGACCTGGCTGCTGATCAAGGGCACCGGCTCCGATCAGTCGTGGCGTGCCTACAGCCCGTTCATGCCGGTGCTGAGCCTCACGATCCCGCTGATCGGATTGTTCGCGATGACCGCGGAGTGGACCCAACGAACCGCGCTGACCACCTTCACCCTCTCGCCGCGTCGCGGTCGGGTGCTGGCGATGAAGTTCCTGGCGTCGTTCGCCATGTCGATGGTCGTCACGGCCGTGGTGGTGGGTCTGACCATCGGGGCCACCGCGCTCGGCGGTCTGATCAACGGCGAGACTCCTTCGTTCGAATACCTGGGATCCGATGTGCGCGGCCTGATCATCATGCTGGCCCTGCAGGTCACCATGGCTGCCGGGTTCGGCGCGCTGGCCGCACAGACCGCCGTGGCGGTGGGCGCCTTCCTGGTCGCGCCGATGGTGTGGACCGCTGTCGGTCCGCTGTTGTTCGGCGAGAACGCCCAGTGGCTGGACGTGTTCAGCGCCTACGCCCGGCTGTCCTCTGACACCCCGCTCACCGACCTGCCGCAGACCCTGGTCGCGATCACCCTGTGGGTGATCCTGCCGACCACCATCGGGGTGGTGCGCAGCCTGCGACGTGAGGTGAAGTAGTCGATCCGCACCCAGACCCACCACCCTGGTCCGCCCGGGTGGTGGGTTTCCGGCGTTCCCGGATTGGTCGCCCTACCGATCGAGTGCGGCCAGCAGTCGGTCGAGGAATGCCACCTGACCCTTGACCAGTTTGCTGCGGGCTGTGTCGACGTCGAACCACTCTGCCCGGTCGACCTCCGGGAACGACTGCAGCCGGCCGGATCTCGGCGGCCACTCGACCTCGAAGGTGTTGCTCCGGCAGCTCGCCGCATCGAAGTCGGCCGCCCTGGCGAAGGCGATCACCGTCTTGCCGCTCTGCGCGATCGACCCCAACTCCAGGTCGGGTCCGTCCGGCAACGGGGAGCCGAGTTCTTCGGCGAACTCCTTGGCGGCCACGGCTTTCGGGTCGTCGAGCGGGGTGTCGGTGCCTGGTCCGTACTCGCCCTTCGGGATCGACCAGGCGTGCTCGTCCTTACGCGCCCAGAACGGGCCACCCATGTGCACGAGCATCACCTGTAGGGCATCGTCGCGCCGCCGGTGCAACAGCATGCCGGCACTGCGCTTCACCGCACCTCACCCGTCATGACCCCACCCTTCATGTGGGCCATCGTCGACCACGCGCGGCCGGTCGGGCAATGTGGCGGGTTCGTCGCGTGTCACGATCGGCCCATGACGCAGGACGCGACGCCGCCGATCGTCACCCTCGGCTCGAGCGAATCGGCCCCGTCGTCGGGCTCGGAGAGCACGCTGACCGTCCTGATCGCCTTCGGCGCCAACTTCCTGGTCGCGGTGGCCAAGAGCTGGGCGGCTGCGCTGACCGGCTCCGCCTCGATGGTCGCCGAGGCCGCACACTCCTGGGCCGACACCGGCAACGAGATCTTCCTGATGATCGCCAACAAGCGATCCAGCCGACCCGCCGACGATCGCCACCCGCTCGGCTTCGGGCGGGAGGCCTACGTCTGGTCGCTGTTCGCGGCGCTGGGGCTGTTCGTCGCCGGTGCCGCGGTGTCGATCACCCACGGCATCCACGAACTCGTCGATCCGGAGCCGGCCAGCGACTTCGTCATCGGGTACATCGTGCTGGCGGTGTCGTTCCTGCTGGAGGGATTCTCGTTCCTGCAGTCCGTGCGGCAGGCCCGCCGAGAGGCTCGAGCGCTGCGTCGGGACCTGATCGACCACGTGCTGGCGACCTCGGATCCCACCCTGCGGGCCGTGTTCGCCGAGGACGCCGCCGCGCTGACCGGGTTGATCATCGCCGCCACCGGTCTGGGCCTGCACCAGATCACGGGCTCGGCGACACCGGATGCGATCGGCTCGATCCTGGTCGGCGTGCTGCTGGGGGTCGTCGCGGTGGTGTTGATCAATCGGAACCGGCAGTTCCTGGTCGGTCAGGAGGTCAGCCCGGCGGCCCGGTCGGCGGCCCTGACGGCGTTGCTGGATCTGGCGGACGTGGATCGGGTCACCGCCCTGCGGCTGGAGTTCATCGGGCCGCGGCAGGTCTACCTGGTCGCCGACGTCGACCTGACCGGTGATGACCGCGAACCCAACCTGGCGATCCGATTGCGCGCGCTGGAGGCCAGGATCCGGGAATCCCCGGCGGTGGTGGACTGCACGCTGAGCCTGTCCGCGCCGGACGAGCAGGCGCTGGTTCCCTGATCCGCCGTCAGGCGTCAGACGTCTGTTGACAGGCGGGCGGCCGTGCAGTCGGCACACACGCCGAACAGCTCGAGCTCGTGGTTGATGTCGCTGTAGCCGTACTCGGCCGCCACCGTACGGGCCCAGCGCTCGACACTGGGCGCCTCGATCTCCTGGGTGCGTCCGCACTGCCGGCACACCAGATGATGGTGGTGGCGGGGCTGTTCGCACTGCCGGTACAGCACCTCGCCGGACTGGTTGCGCACCGTGTCCAGGTCACCGCCGCCCGCCATGTCCTGCAGCGCCCGGTACACGGTGGCCAGGCCGATGGTCGATCCCGAAGCGCGCAGCGCGCTGTGCAACTCCTGGGCGGAGACGAACTCGTCGGTCCCGGCCAGGACCGCGAGGATGGCCGTCCGCTGAGTGGTGTTGCGGCGCTGAGTGACGACCATCGGTTCTCTTTCCAGTGCATCCGGGTGCACAGGCGAGGGTACCCGGCTGGTCGGCGCCGCTACGGTGATCGTCATGCCGGCCGACCACCCCCGACGACGCCACCCTCATCGACGTGGCAGCGCGGTCCTGGTGGCGTCCATTGCGTTCGCGTTGCTCTCTGGTTGTGCGAGCGGGAGTGGGACAACCACACCGTCCGCCACCATTTCCACCGTTTCCACCGTCACAGCGGGCACCATCACCAGCCAGGTGACCAACACCGTCACGTCCACGGCCGGTGGCGGCACCGTGCTGGCCTCGCCGCCGCCACCCACGGCGGAGCCGGCACCGGTGGACGGCGACTGCCCTTACCTGGCGAATGACGCGGTGGCCGACATCAACGGGCAGCACACCGGCACCACCCAGATCATCGACGTAGCGCCGTACCCGATCTGCATCTTCACCCGCTCCGACGGCGATCCGCTCGCGTCGATCCGGATCATCCAGGCGGACACCCCGGAAGCCGCGGTGGCCGCGGTCGACGCCCACGTCCCGATCGACGGCTCCGACCCGGCCAGCCAGCCGCCCGGCTGGTCCGGCGGCTCGATGGTCACCGACACCGGTTCCATCTACGCGGTGTCCAAGGGCACGATCGCCGTGGTCGCCGAGTCCAACCAGCAACAGTCGATCAAGGGCCGGCAGATGGTGATCACTGCCGTGGGCAACCTCGGGCTGTAGCCGGCGGCACGCGGGTCAGACCGGACCCCACAGCTCGCCGTGGCAGGATGGTTCACCGTGAGCAACCTCTACGCGACCCTGCACACCAATCGCGGCGACATCCGGATCGAGCTTTTCCCCTTCCAGGCGCCCAAGACGGTGAACAACTTCGTCGGTCTGGCCAAGGGAACGGCCAAGTACACGACCAAGAACGCCTCCGGCGAGACCACCGGCCCGTTCTACGACGGAGCGATCTTCCACCGGGTGATCTCCGGCTTCATGTTGCAGGGCGGCGATCCGACCGGCACCGGCCGTGGCGGCCCCGGCTACACCTTCGCGGACGAGTTCCACCCGGAACTGGCCTTCAACAAGCCGTACCTGCTGGCGATGGCGAACGCCGGCCCGGGAACCAACGGCTCGCAGTTCTTCATCACGGTCGGCCCGCAGCCGCACCTGAACCGCAAGCACACCATCTTCGGCGAGGTCGCCGACCAGGCATCCCGTGACGTCGTCGACGCCATCGACTCGACCAGCACCGATCGCTTCGATCGTCCGTCCGATGACGTGGTGATCAACTCGATCAGCATCGAGGAGACCGGGGACGAATCAGCCGCGGCGCCGTCCGCCTGATCGAGAACCCGCAGTCGAACGATCGGGACGTCCGACCGGAAGGCCGATGAGCACCCCACCGCAGTATCCGTCCGGGGGTCCGGTCGGCCAACCGCCGCCGCCGGCGTCCACCTGTGTGTGGCACCCCGACCGCGAAACGGCGCTGAGCTGCACCCGATGCGGCCGTCCGGCGTGCCCGGAGTGCCTGGCTCCCGCCAGCGTGGGATTCCACTGTCGCGCCTGCGTCGCCGAAGCCCAGGCGGGCCAGCGCGTACCGCGGACCGTGGCCGGCGCGAAGGTCGGGCAGCGGCCCATCGTCACGATGGTGCTGATCGGCATCAACCTGGCGTTCTTCCTGGTGACGGCGCTGCAGGCGCGGTCGGCGATGAACCTGTCCCCGTCCAGGCTCTACATCCAGGGCAGTCTGATTCCCGCGGAGGTGTCGTCGGGGGACTACTACCGGCTGCTGACCTCCGGGTTCCTGCACGGCACCTTGATCCACATCGCCACGAACATGATCTCGCTGTACATCCTGGGGCTGCCGCTGGAGCGGATGCTCGGCCGGTGGCGCTTCGCGACCGTCTACCTGCTGAGCCTGCTCGGCTCTTCGGTCAGCGTCATGCTGTTCAGCTACGAGTTCGGGCCGACGATCGGCGCTTCCGGCGCGGTGTACGGCCTGATGGGTGCCCTGGTCGTCACGTTCAAGCGGTTCGGTTTCGACCTCCGTCAACTACTGGTGGTCGTGGCGCTGAACGTCTACGTCACGTTCGCGGTGCCGGGCATCTCCTGGCAGGGCCACTTCGGCGGACTGGTGGTCGGCGCGATTGTCGCCGCGGCCATGGTCTACCCGCCGCAGCGCACCCGGACCGTCTGGCTCTGGGGGACCGTCGTCGGTGTGCTGGTGGTGTTGGCCGCCCTGTTGATCTTCCGCAACTCCCAGATCGGTGAATGGTTCTGCGTCTACAACGCCGACGGCAGCGGCGGGTGCGTGCCCGCGCACTGAGTCGCTGCACCGGTCAGTGCCCGTCAGGCCTTGGGCGACCACTCGCGGAGCGCCGCCAGCACCTCGGTCGGGTCGGCGCCCAGGTCGGTGCGGCCGAAGACCAGCAGATCCTCGTCCACCAGGTCGATCTCGAGGGTGGTGTTGGCAAGGCCCAGCCGGCTGGAGGTCGCGCTGCGAATCGCGTGGACCTGCGACCACGGCACCAGTCGCTGCCCGCCGAACCTGGTCACCAGCAGTCCCCGCGGGCCGGCGGTCAGTCGGCGCCGCGAGCCGGTCACCGACGCCACCGCCAGCACCACTGCGATCACCACGCCGACGACCAGGTCCATCGGGTTGCTGGTGAACACCACCCAGACCACGGCGGCGCAGGCCGCAACGACGCCGAGGGCGATCAGGACGGGAGAGGGGCGCCAGGTCCGTGAGCCGGGCCCGGGGAAGTCGGAGCCGAGGATCATCCGTCGTCCCCCGAGGACGCTGTCCACAGGACCTGTCCACATTGGGGATGAATCACACCGGTGTTGTTCGTCGACCGCCAGGTGCGAATGACGACGGTCAGCGCCACCGCATGGTCATCAGCAGGCCGGCGATCATCAGGGTGAAACCGATGGCGAAGTTCCAGTTGCCCAGGTTGGCGATGAACGGGATGTTCGCGCCCCACAGGTAGTAGACGACCAGCCAGAGCAGGCCGACCACCATCAGGCCGAGCATGATGCCGATGTAGATCGGCGACGAGGGCGCCGCGACGTGAGCCCGGGCGGCGGCAGCAGCCGCCGAGTTCTGCTCGGCCGACATCTGGGCGGTCGTGGTCGCGACCTTCTTGCGGACCTTCGACTTGGGCACGGCATTCCTCCACGCTCACGAAACTGACCGGCTCGACCGCCCGTGCGGGCGGATCGGGCTCGACTGCGCCCGCCCCGGATCACCGGGACCGTACGCCTGAGCTATTAGCCTACGGTGTTGTGATGGGGGTGAGCACGAATGCAGCCGTCTGACGATGCCGCGCAGGCCCCGGTGAGGCGCCGTCGGTCGCGGTGGAAGTTCACCCGATGGCAGTTCGGCGTCGTGCTGGTCTGCCTGATCGCTGGCATGTTGCTGGCCACCGCACGGACCTACTCCCAGGGCAAGGACATCAGCAACCGCTCGGTCGACCTGTCCGCAGTCGTCCAGGATGCCGAGCAGCGGGTGCAGGTGGCGGACGCGCAGGCGGCCGAACTGCAGGCGCAGATCGACGCCGCCGCGGATGGTGACATCTCCCCGCAGGTCGAATCCGCCAGGGCAGGGGTGGCCGCGCTGGAACCCGCCGCCGGTCTCATCCCGGTGGTCGGTCCCGGGTTGTCGGTGTCGATGCAGGACGCGCCCCGGGATGCGGACGGCAACTATCCCGACGGCGTCGACCCGGACGACCTGGTGGTCCACCAACAGGACGTGCAGTCGGTGGTGAACGCGATGTGGGCGGGCGGCGCCGAGGCGATGATGATCATGGATCAGCGCGTGCTGACCACCTCCGCGGTCCGCTGTATCGGCAACACCTTGCTCCTGCAGGGCAGGACGTATTCGCCGCCCTTCGTGGTCACCGCCATCGGCGACGCCGCCAGGATGTCCGCCGCACTGGATGCCGAACCCGGCGTCCGGCTGCTGCTGCAGTACGTCGACAAGTACAAGTTGGGGTATGAGGTGTCGGTGCTGGATTCGGTGACCCTGCCGGCCTACGACCGCCCGGTCCGGCTGGCATCGGCCCGGGAGGGACCGTGACCACCGAGACGCCGAGTGCCCAGCCGCCGAGCATGGAGCCGCCGAGCGCGCCGCCGCAGAAGCGAACCGGCGGTGACGTGGCGCGGACCGTGCTGCGCGGTGTCGGACAGACGCTGATCACCCTCGGCGTCGTCGTGTTGCTGTTCGTCGTCTACGAGGTCTACGTCACCGATCTCTTCGGTGCGCAGAAGCAGGCAGAGGCGACCTCCGCGATCGACCAGGTGTGGGCCAGCGCCGAATCGGAGCAGACCGACACCGTGGTGGTGCAGAACCCGGATCAGCTGGTCACCGACCCGCGGCAACGCACCCCGAACTACGAGGCCTCGCTCGGTCAGGGTTTCGCCAAGATGTACGTGCCGGCTTTCGGTGCCGACTACGTCTTCACCATCATCGAGGGCACCGATCCGGACGACCTGTACATCGGCCCCGGCCACTACACCGACACCCAATTGCCGGGCCAGCAGGGCAACTTCGCCGTCGCCGGCCACCGGGTCTCCAAGGGCGCCCCGTTCAACGATCTCGGGCTGCTCGCCTCCTGCGATGCCATCGTGGTGGAGACCCAGGACGACTGGTTCGTCTACCGGGTGCTGCCGATGGCCGAGGAGACCGCGACCTGGGCGGACACGCCGCGGGCGCACTGCGACGGGGTCGGTGTGCAAACCGGCGCCTACGACGGGGTCTACGGCCGGGAGATCACCGTGCCGTCGGACTACGCGCAGGTACTGCCCGTCCCGCACGTGAACTCCACCGCGGTGCCCGCCGACGCGGAACGGTTGATCACGCTGACCACCTGCCACCCGCAGTTCTCCGATGCCGAACGGATGATCATCCACGGGGTGCTGGTGAAGAGCTACGCGAAGTCACCCGGCTTCCTGCCACCCGAACTCGGCGAGGGCTGAGCCGTGTACACCTGGATCTGGCGTCATCTGCCCGGCCCGACCGCGGCCAGGGCGGCGCAGGCGTTACTGCTGTTCCTGATCGTCGTTGCCCTGCTGTTCTTCGTGATCTTCCCGTGGCTGGAGCCGTACCTGCCGTTCGACCGGGTCACCCAGGGCGCACTGCCGGTCGCGACGGCGCCCGCCGCCCCGACAAACGGGGAGTGCCCCGGCCGGCCATTGTCGGACTCACTCCGACGGACACTGTGCGACCCTTGATCCCGTGACGACCATCCTCGTCGTGGACAACTACGACTCCTTCGTGTTCAACCTGGTTCAGTACCTCGAACAGCTCGGGGCGGACTGCATCGTGCGCCGCAACGACGCCGTCAGCACCGACGAGGTGCCCGACCTCGGGGTCGACGGGATCCTGCTGTCGCCCGGCCCCGGTACCCCGGCTGACGCCGGTGTGACGGAGGAGATGGTCCGTTGGGCGGCCGGCCGACTGCCGGTCTTCGGGGTCTGCCTCGGGCATCAGGCGATCGCCGAGGTGTACGGCGCCACCGTCGATCGCGCCGAGGAGCTGCTGCACGGCCGCACGTCCCTGGTCCAGCACGCCGGCCAGGGGGTGTTCACCGGGCTGCCCGACCCGTTCACCGCAACCAGGTACCACTCGCTGGCCGTGGTCAACGGCACCGTCCCGGACGAGCTCGAGGTCACAGCCCGCACCGTCGGCGGCGTGATCATGGGTCTTCGGCATCGGGAGTTCGCGATCGAAGGCGTGCAGTTCCACCCCGAGTCCGTGCTCACCCAGGGCGGTCACCGGATGCTGGGCAACTGGCTCGCCGCCTGCGGTGACGCCGGCGCCGCGGACCTGGTGCCGCCGCTGGAGGACGACGTCGAACGGCTCCGGCTCAGCGCCGTCTGACCCACCCTGGTCGTTGATCATGACGTTAGCTGTCGCGAAATCGGCGTGTCGTCGGCGTGTCGTGCAGCTAACGTCATGATCAACACGGGCCCCGGAGATGACTTCCCAGACACAAGACAGCAGCCCCGAACCGGAAGCGGTTCGGGGCTGCTGGTCTTCTGCGGCGCGGGCGCCGGATGTTCGGCTCAGTTGGCGCTGGCGGACCCGAGGGTCACCGAGACCGTCTGGCTCTGGCCGTCGCGGGTGAACGTGACGTCCGTCGTGCCGTTCGGGGTGGCCGAGCGGACGGCCGCGATCAGGGCGTCGGCGCTCTCGACGGGCTGGCCGCCGATGCTGGTGATCACGTCGCCGGCTTTGAGTCCGGCGGCCTGCGCACCGCCACCTGCCGTGACGTCGGCGACCTGGGCGCCGGTGGGGATCTGGCTGGACTTGTCGGCAGCGTCGCCGACCGAGGCGCCGAGCACCGCGTGGGTGGCCTTGCCGGTGTCGATGATCTCCTGGGCGATCCGCTTGGCCTGATCGATCGGGATGGCGAACCCGACGCCGATCGAGCCGGCCTGGCTGCCGTTGGAGGTGTCGGACAGCGATGCGATCGCCGAGTTGATGCCGATGACGGCGCCGGTCATGTCCACCAGCGCGCCACCGGAGTTGCCCGGGTTGATCGCTGCATCGGTCTGCACGGCGTTGATCACGGTGTCCTGCGACTGGCCGGTGGCGGACGGCTCGGACGAGGCGGTACGCACCGGGCGGTTGAGGGCCGAGACGATGCCGGAGGTGACGGTGGCGGAAAGCCCCAGCGGCGAGCCGATCGCGACAACTGGCTGGCCCACGGCAAGAGCGGCGGAGCTGCCCAGTGTGGCGGGCGTCAGGCCGGAGACTCCGTCGGCGCGCAAGACGGCGAGATCGTCCGTGGCGGTGCTGCCGACCACGGTGGCCGTGGCGGTGGTGCCGTCATTGAACCGGACCTCGATCGCGGTCGCGCCCTCGATGACGTGGTTGTTGGTCAGGATGAGCCCGTCAGCGCTCAGGATGATGCCGGAGCCCTCACCGCTGCTCTGGTTGGAGCTGGCGAGCACCGAGACCGTGGACGGCAGCACCTTGCTGGCCACCTCCTGCACGGAACCGGCCGGTGCCGGCGTGCGATCTGCGACGGCGGCGCTGGTGTTGAGCTGGGACAGCGAGCTGTCGACGGAGTTTCCGGAGCTGGAACCGACCTGGGCGCCGACGAGCCCTCCGCCGAACCCGGCGAGCAGGGCCACCGCGGCGGCGGTCGCCACGATGACCGATGTGCGACGGCCCTTGGCGGGCTGTTCGGCCGGCGGCCGGACCGCGGTGGCGGTGTTGCCGTAACCGGTGTTGTATCCGTTGCTCGGGTAGCCGGGGGCGCCGAAGCCGGCGCCGGCAGCCGGAAAGGTCCGGGTGCCGTGTCCGCCTGCAGTGCCAGGAGCTCCGGCCTGGCCGGGCTGGGCACCGCCGGGGTTGTTCGCATTCCAACCGGGTGCGGCCCAGGCGCCGCTCGGCCGCGGTTCCCACCAGGCCTTGTCGGCGTTGGGGTTCTGGGTCGGCACCGGTCCGGTGTCGCGCGCCATGTCCTGGCTCCAGGCCTGGCCGCCGGGCGGCAGGGCCGTGGGTCGGTCGGCCGGCGACGGGGCCGAGTAGTTCGAGGAGTTGGCGGTCTGGTTCGGGCGCGCGGGCTCGGCTGGCAGATCGCCGGGGCGGGGGGTCATGTCCTGGCTCATGGTTCACACCGTGACGTAGCTGGTTGTGGAATCGGTGAGGGCCGATTGGACCCCACCGGTGAAAGCCTGGCAGGCATCTGTGAATTCGCCGAATGCTCCGGACCACAGCGTGCAGATGATGGCTAACCGCCCGGTGGTGCCGACGACGCGGGTGGTGCGGCGGACGCCGGGGGCGAAGCCGGGGGTGCTGGGGGTGCTGGGGCGGCCTCCGGACCGTAGACGTTGACCGTCACGCCCGTGCCGATGTTCACCAGCCCGGCGGCTGTCTGGCCCTGGACCGTCCCGGCGGCGCCGGCCGGGGTGCCGCCGACGATCGCCCAACTGACGCCGGGCACACCCGCCATCAGTGCTCTTGCCTCCGCCTCCGGCTTGCCGACGACGTTGGGGATGTCGACCTGACCGGGGACGCCGACGGTGATCCGCACGGCGGTGCCGATCTTGGGCACCACCGAGTCGGCGGCCGGGGTCTGGTTCAGGATCGCGCCGACCAGGGCCAGGTTCGGCACCGGCTGGGTGGACTGGCTCAGGGTGCTGGCGTCACCGGCCCAACCGCGTTCCTGCAGGATTGCGGCCGCGTCCCCCGGGGTGTTGTTCCGCAGGTTCGGCATCACCATCAGGCTGTTGTTCGACACCGTCAGCGTGACGACCTCGCCCTCCTGGACCCGCTGGCCGGCGGCCGGATCCTGCTGGGTCACCTGGTTCAGCGGCTCGGTGGCGTCCGCCTCCTGGGAGACGACCTGCAACTTCGCGCCGGTCAGGATCGCGGTCGCCTCCTCCAACGACTTGCCGACCAGGCCGTCCGGCACCTGCACGGTCTCCAGTCCGGTGCCGACGGTGACCTTGATCGTGGTCCCGGGCGTCACCTGGGTCTGCGGCGCCGGGTCCTGGGCCAGGGCCTTGCCCTTGTCGGCGTCCGACGAGGCCTGTGGCACTTCCTCGTACTGCAGGTTCGCCTCGTTGAGCACCCGCTGCGCTTCCTGCGGGGTGTAGCTGACCACGTTGGGGACGCTGATCAGGCTCACCCCCTTGCCGATCTCCAGGTTGACCGCGGAATCCTGCGCCACCTGGGTCTGGCTGGAGGGTCGCTGGTTGACCACCTTGTCCTTGTTGTCCTCGGTGGACTCGACGTTGTTGACCGTGCCGAGGGTGAGCCTGCTGTCCCGCAACTGGGCGGTGGCCTGCTCGAGCGACATCCCGGACAGGTCCGGGACGGCGACCAGAGCGGCCGGCGGCGGCGCGCTGATCACCCGCAGGGTGAGCCAGATGGCACCGGCCAGCAGCGCGACACAGAGCACCCCGATGCCGACGAAGCCCCACACCTTCTTGGACCGGTCGGACTCTTCGGGCTCCCAGTCCTCCTCGGCGACCGCCCTGGTGGGCGGTGCGAGCAGTGGTGCGGACGCGCCGCCGACCCTGGCCGGGGCGGCGCGCATCAACTCGGTGCGTTCGTCGTCGCTCATCAGCGGGGTTGCCTGGACGGCCTGCCCGGAGAGCGCGCGGACGAGGTCGGAGCGCATTTCGGCGGCGGTTTGGTAGCGGTTGAGGGGGTTCTTGTTGAGGGCTTTGAGGACGATGGCGTCCATCTCTTTGGGCAGGCCTGGTTTGGTGTCGCTGGGTGGTCGGGGTGCTTCGCGGACGTGTTGATAGGCGACAGCGACGGGGGAGTCGCCGGTGAAGGGTGGGGCGCCGCAGAGCAGTTCGTAGAGGACGCAGCCGGTGGAGTAGACGTCGGAGCGGGCGTCGACGGCTTCCCCGCGGGCCTGTTCGGGAGAGAGGTATTGGGCGGTGCCGATGACGGCGGCGGTGGCGGTCATGGTGGCTTGGCCGTCGGCGACGGCGCGGGCGATGCCGAAGTCCATGACTTTGACGGCGCCGGCGCGGTTGAGCATGACGTTGGCGGGTTTGATGTCGCGGTGGACGATGCCATGGCGGTGGGAGAAGTCGAGGGCGGCGCAGATGTCGGCGACGATTTCCATCGCCCGTTTGGGGGGCAGTGGACCTTCTTTTTTCAGGACGTCGCGCAGGGTGTCGCCGTCGACGTATTCCATGACGATGTAGGGGATGGTGCCGGATTCGCCCTGGGTTTCTCCGGTGTCGTAGACGGCGACGATGGCGGGGTGGTTCAGGGAGGCGGCGTTCTGGGCTTCGCGGCGGAACCGGGCCTGGAAGGAGGGGTCGCGGGCGAGGTCGGCGCGGAGCACCTTGATCGCCACGTCCCGGCCCAGGCGAAGGTCACGGCCACGGTGCACCTCGGACATGCCGCCGAAGCCGAGGGTGTCCCCGACTTGGTAGCGATCGCCGAACAGGTATGCCGTCATTGCCGTCCCTTGTTGCCTGTCATCGTTGCCACTTGCTTGGTTCTGCCGGCCGTGCGCCGTTCCGGTCACCACAGTTCTGCTCCCCACAGTTCCGGTCCCCTGAGGCGGTGACCGTTCGCGAGGCGCAGGAGGCCTCTACGGAGGATGCGGACCGGGCCCTGCGGGTTGCGTGCCGACGCGGATTGATCGAGATCGTCCGCGCATTGCCGGTGACGATCATGCGGCACGCACCGGACCAGCTGCTGGAGCGGGTGTGTTCAGGGTGGTGGTCGACGGGGTGCCCGGCTCGACGGTCGGTGCCGGGCCGGCCGACATCTCGCCCACCACCTGATTGACCAGCAGCAGCACCAGGCCGGCCAGGATCAGCACCATGACGGCCAGCAGCACGGAGAGTCCGGTGCGCCGCCCGGCTGCTCGTCCCGGCGGGCGCGGAGGCATCCCACCGACCGGTCCCTGCTGGACCGGTCGGTTCCTGGTCGCCGTGCCGGGACCGTTGACCGGTCGGCCGGTCGGCCGGGGAATCGCGGCCGACTGCGGCGGCTGGGCGCGGGTGATCGGAGGTGGGTACTGATGACCCGGCGGTGGAGTCCTGGACGGCTGGACGGGTACTGCCCTGGTCCGCGGCGGCTGCGTCGCGGGCGCACCGGTTGCCCCTCCTCCGGCACGCAACCGACCGACGGCCTGGGACACCGCCGCGCCGTTCGGGAAGCGGGCCGCCGGGTCCTTGACCAGCATCTGCATGACGAGCGCGGCGACAGCGGGCGGGATGTCCGGCGGCAGGGGGCGTGGTGCGTCGCGCACATGGGCCAGCGCCATCGCCACCGCGTTCTCGTTGGGGAACGGCAACGATCCCGACAGGCATTCGTACGCGACGATGCCAAGGGAGTAGATGTCGGATGCCGGCACCGCCTCCTGGCCCGCGGCCTGCTCCGGGGAGATGTACTGGGCGGTGCCCATCACCATTCCCATTCGGGTCACCGGGGCCTGGTTGACCACCTTCGCGATGCCGAAGTCGGTGATCTTCACCTGCCCGCCGGGGGTGATCAGCAGGTTGCCGGGCTTGATGTCCCGGTGCACCAGCGATCGGGCGTGGGCCTGTTGCAGAGCCCGGCCGGTCTGGTCCAGCACGTCCAACGTCCGCGGCACCGACAGCCGGCCGGTGCGGGACAGCACCGCCGAGAGCGATTCCCCGGCGATCAACTCCATCACCAGGTAGGCGGTGCCGGTGAGGTACGGCCCGGTGCCGCCGGTGACCTCGCCGTAGTCGTACACCGCGGCGATGCCGGGGTGGTTCAAGGAGGCGGTGATCCGGGCCTCTGCCCGGAATCGCTCGACGAATTCCGGGTCGCCGGTCAGCTCCGGCCGCAGGATCTTCAACGCCACGATCCGGGCCAGCCGGATGTCGTCCGCGGACCACACCTCGCCCATACCGCCGACGGCGATCCGGTTGCCGAGGCGGTAGCGACCGGAGAGCAGCATGCCGGGGGCCGACATCACGGACCTCCGGCGAGCGCAGCGGCGATCACGGTGCGCCCGATCGGGCCGGCGACCTTGGCGCCGGTGGCGTCCAAGCCGAGATCGCCGCCGTTCTCCACCATGACGGCGACGGCCACCTGCGGGTCGTCGGCCGGCGCGAATGCCACGTACCAGGCGTGCGGCGGGGTGTTCTTCGGGTCGGTGCCGTGCTCGGCGGTGCCGGTCTTCGACGCGATCACCAGGTCTGCAATGCCACCGGATCCGGGCGTCTCCTTCTCCGACTCGATCATCATGGTGCGCAGCTGGTCTGCGACGGCGACCGGGATCGCCTGGCCCAGCGACTCGGGCGTGGTCTGCGAGATCACCGTCAGGTCCGGCTTCGTCGTTTTCGCGATCAGATGCGGTGCCATCAGATCGCCGCCGTTGGCGATCGTCGAGGTGATCCAGGCCATCTGGAACGGCGTCATGGCGACGTCCCGCTGGCCGATCCCGGTCTGGGCCAGCGCCGCCGTGTCCGGGATGTCGCCGAGCCGGGAACCGACGACGTCCAGCCCGATGTCGACCGGCTTGCCGTCCACCCGCAGCGCCTCTGCCTGCTTGCGGACCGGCACTGCGCCCAGGCTCATCGCGACCTCGGCGAATGCGGTGTTGCAGGAGAAGGCGAGAGCGTCGACCAAGGGGACGTCGCTGCCGCCGCCGTTCGCGCAGGTCTCGCCCGCATAGTTGGACAGGGTCGCGCCGCCGGTGTCCGGCAGGGTGATGGTGGATTCGCCGGTGACCAGCGTCTCCGGGGTGTAGCCCTGCTGCAGGGCCGCCGAGGCGATCACCAACTTGAAGGTGGAGCCGGGCGGATAGACGGCCGAGATCGCCCGGTTCAGCAGCGGGCTGGGATCCGCGCTGACCAGGTCGTTGTAGGCCTGCCGTTGGACCGCGTCGGAGTGGCTGGCCAGCGGATTCGGGTCGTAGGACGGCGTCGAGACCATCGCCAGGATCTCGCCGGTATCGGGCTTGATCGCCACCACGGCGCCGGTGTAGTTCTTGTCCTTCATCGCGGTATAGGCCGCCTGTTGGACGGCCGGCTGAACCGTGAGCTCGACGTTGCCGCCGCGGGGGTCGCGCCCGGTGATCAGGTCCGAGAGCTGGCCGGCGATGAGTTCGGGAGCCTCACCGGACAGGATCTCGTTCTGGGTGCGTTCCAGGCCGGTAGGGCCGTACCGCATCGAGTAGTAGCCGGTGAGTGCGGCGTACACGTCCGCGCCGGGATACACCCGCTGGTAGCGGTACTGGTCGTCGATCGGGTCCGACCTGGCCAGCACCACCCCACCCGCCGCGGTGATCTGCCCCCGTTGCCGGCTGTACTCGGCCACCAGAGTCCGCTTGTTGTTCGGATCGGCCCGGTAGTCGTCGGCCTTGATCACCTGGGTGTACGCGATGTTGGCCAGCAGCAGCCCGATCATCACGATCACGGCGGTGCCCAACCGGCGCAGCGGACGCTTCACGCGGGCTCACCGGTGGCCTTCGCGGCGGGCGACTCGCCGCCGGCCGAGCTGGATGCGCTGAGCAGCGGCACCATCTCGGTGTGCGCCTCGGCCAGTGGGGTCGGCTTGACCGGCCGCGGAGCCCGCGGTTCGGGCGGCCGCCTTGACGAGTCGGAAATCCGCACCAGCAGGGCCAAGATCACGTAGTTCGCCAACAGGGACGAACCACCGTAGGACAGGAACGGTGTGGTCAGCCCGGTCAGCGGGATGAGTCTGGTGACTCCGCCGACGACGATGAACGTCTGCAGGGCCAGCGAGAACGCCAGCCCACCGGCCAGCAGTGTGCCGAATCCGTCCTTGGCGGCCAGCCCGGTGCGGATCCCGCGTGCGGTGAGCAGCAGGTAGCACAGCAGGATGGCCGTCACCCCGACCAGCCCGAGCTCCTCGCCGAGCGCGGCCATGATGAAGTCGGTGGAGGCGAACGGCACGATGTCAGGTCTGCCCGCACCCAGACCGGTGCCGAATATTCCGCCCGTGCCGAGCCCGAACAGTGACTGGACGAGCTGGTACCCCGCGCCCAGCGGGTCGCCGAAGGGATCGAGCCAGATGTCCACCCGTACCCGCACATGACTGAACAGCCGGTACGCCAGGTAGGCCCCGCCGGCGAACCCCAGCACCCCGATGATCAGCCAGGACACCCGCCCGGTGGCGACGTAGATCATCGCCAGCAGGGTGCCGAACAGCAGTAGTGCGGTGCCCAGGTCCTTCCCGCGGACCAGCACGAGCAGGGCCAGTAGCAGGGCGACGATGAGCGGCCCCAGGTCGCGGGCCCGCGGCAGCACCAGACCGAAGATCTTCTTGCCGGCGGTGGACAGCACGGTGCGCTTGGACACCAGGAACGCCGCGGCGAAGATGATCAGCGCGATCTTCGCGAACTCGGCAGGCTGGATGGAGAACAGGCCGGGCACCTTGATCCAGATCTGTGCCCCGTTGACCTCCGACAGGCTGGCCGGCAGCACCGCCGGGACGGCCAGGAACAACACCCCGACCAGGGCCAGGGTGTAGGCGTAGGACTGCAGGACGGTGTGGTCGCGGACCACCAGCAGCACGACCAGGAAAAAGACCAGGGCAACGCCGGTCCACACCAGCTGGAGCGACGCCTGGGCGGTGGGCACCTCCTCGCCGCGGTTGACCGCCGCGATCTCCCTTGCCAGGTCGAGCCGGTAGATCATCACCAGCCCGATCCCGTTGAGCAGGGCGACGATCGGCAGCAACAGCGGGTCGGCATACGGCGCGTACCGGCGGATCAGCAGGTGCGCGATGGCCAGCGCCGCGAGGTAGCCGCCGCCGTAGTACGCCAGCGTCCAGCTCAGCGTCCGGTTCTGGTTGAGCTCGACGATCACCAGCGCCGAGGTCACGATGACCGCGGCGAAGATCAGCATCATCAGCTCGGCCCGGCGCCCGGTGCGCTGCTTCGGGGCGGGGCCGGCCGGCACCGCACCAGCCGGGTCGGCCTGGTGGCTCACTTGACCACCCGGCAGGTCACTCCCGGCTCCGGCGCCCGGGTGGACAGCGGGGTCCCGGTGGCGACCGGCGACGACAGCGCGGTACCGGACGCGGCGGTGCCGGAACCGACGATGCTCGACGCCGTACCGGGGACGGGTGCGTTCTGGGCGGTGACGACGCTGCCGTTGGCCAACGTGCTGACCGGCGGCGAACCGGGCAGCAGGGCACCGCCCGCGCTACCCGGCGACAACGCGGTGGCCGGCGACGTCGGCGGAACCGGGGTCACGGCGGTCACCGTCACGGTGCCGGACGGGGCGGGCGCGCCGGCGGCGGAACCCGACGGTCCGGCCGAGGACGGTGGCTGAATCTGCGGGCTGGTCTGGGGGCCGGCTGGTGGCGAGGACTGGTTTCCTGCGGACGGGCACGGCGGCAGCATCTGACCGGCCAGCCGGGTGATCACCCCACGGGCATCGTCCAGGGTGCCCGCCGTGATGCCGGCCAGCACCTGATCGCGGGCAGATGGGACGAGATCGTCCACCAGCAACGGCATGCAGCCGTTCAGACCGGGTTCGCAGGAGCCCTCCTGCACGCTGGACAGCTGCAGCCCGAGGACGGATCCGTCGACCCCCCGGTACACCACCACCTGGCCGGCATCGGCTCCGACGAAGTACTGGCTGCGGACCCAGAAGATCGAGCCGATCACGGCAGCGATGCCGATCACGACGACGACACCCAACACGATCCAGGCGCCGCGGCGGCGGGAGTTCGAGCGTTCGTCCGGCCCGGTCATCTCCCGTCCGTCGGCGGCGGCCCCCGGTTCGGTGCCCTCATCGGCCGGGACGTATTCGGCCCTGGCCGGGACGTCCTCGGGGATCGCCGGCAACGGCACCCTGGGCATCTCGGCGGTCATCCGGATCGATGCCGGCATACCGATCGGGCCGGTGGCATCCGGATCCGGTTCGGCGTCCGCCTCTGTCGGACCGCTGCCGACCCCGGTGTCCACGACATCGGCGACGATGACGGTGATGTTGTCCGGCCCGCCACCGACCAGGGCCAGCTGGATCAACGCGTCCGCTGTCGCGCCCGGGTCCGGATTGGCCAACGCCTCGGCGATCGCCTCTGCCGACACCACGCCGGGTAGCCCGTCGGAGCAGATCAGGTAGCGGTCGCCGACGGTGACCTCGCGGATGGTCAGCGACGGATCGACCTCGGTGCCGTTCAGTGCCCGCAGCAGCAGCGACCGCTGCGGATGATGGGCGGCCTCCTCCTGGGTGATCCGGCCGTCGTCGATCAACGACTGGACGAAGGTGTCGTCATGGGTGAGTTGATGCAGCACACCGCCGCGGAACAGGTACGCCCGGGAATCGCCCACGTGCGCCATGGCCAGTCGGCCACCGTCGAACAACAAGGCGGTCAAGGTCGTACCCATGCCGTCGAGCTCGGGATTCTCGTGCACGACCTCCGCGATCGCGGCGTTGCCTTCCCGGGTTGCCTTGGCCAGCGCACGCAGCAGGTCGCCGCCGGCGTCCCGATCGTCCAGTGGGACGAAGGCAGCCACCACCAGCCGGGAGGCCATATCGCCGGCCGCGTGCCCGCCCATACCGTCCGCGACCACGAGCATGTTGTTGCCGGCGTACACCGAATCCTGGTTGCTGGACCGGATCAACCCCCGGTCGCTGCGCGCCGCGTAGGCGAGTTGATGCGTCATGGACGCAACTCGATGACCGTGCGGCCGATCCGGATCGGCACACCGATCGGCACCGGCGTCGGGGTGGTGACCCTGGCGCGGTCCAGGTAGGTGCCGTTGGTGGAGCCGAGGTCCTCCAGGAAATACTCCTGGCCCTGCTGGGTGAGTCGCGCGTGCCGGGTGGACGCGTAGTCGTCGTCCAGCACCAGCGTCGAATCCTCGGCCCGACCGATCAGGATCGGTCCCGGTCCCAGCCGCAGGCGGGTACCGGACAGCGACCCGGCGGTGACCACCAGTATCGACGGGTGCAGGCGGCCGGCCGGAGCCTGACGTTGGTCGGCGGAGCGGCCCCGGACCCGGCCGCCGCTGTCACCGCGCGGGTCGGCGGCATACCTCAGATCGGAACGCACCACGCGCATCGCGGCCAGCACAAACAGGCAGAGCAGGAGCAGAAAACCGATCCTGGTCAGCTGGAGGATGAGTGCGGGCACGTGGTGTCCTGTTCCTGACCGAATCAGTAGCGGCTGGCGAACACGACCGTCGAATGGCCGATATGGATCACGTCACCGTCCGCCAGTTGCCAGGTCTGGACGGATGAGCCGTTCACCGTGGTGCCGTTGGTCGAACCGAGATCGTGCAGCACCGCGGCCTGGCCGTCGAAGTAGACATCGACGTGCCGGCGGGACACCGACGTGTCGGCCAGCCGGAACGAGGCGTCCTGCCCGCGGCCGATGACGTTGGAGCCGCGCTGCAACTGGTAGCTGCGGCCCGACCCGTCGTCGATCGACAGGGTCGCGGTGATTTCCTGCGGGGGTGCCGCCGGCACGCCGTAGTTCTGGCCGTAGTTCTGTGGCGGGTACTGCTGTCCGCCGTACTGACCGCCCTGCTGCTGTCCGTAGCCCTGCTGTTCCCATCCCTGCGGCTGGCCCTGCTGGTAGGGCGGCTGCTGCGGCGGGTAACCCTGCGGCGGTTGCTGCTGGCCGTACTGCTGCTCCCAGTGCTGGCCCTGCTGATCCCAGACCCGCTGGCCGTAGCCGGGCGCGTCGTACGGCTGCGGGGGATAACCGGGGTTGGGCTGCGGCGGACCAGATGCGGGCGGGTAGCCGCCCTGCGGGGAGCCACCTTGTGGGTATCCGCCCTGATCGGGTGGTCCGTACTGGCCGTACCCGGGCGGACCGTACTGCTGGCCCTGGTCGCCCGGTCGTTGGTCGTAACGCCCCTGTGGATCCTGGCCGCTCCTCGGCTGATCCTGGCGTTGATCGGATCGGCCGGCGTCGCCTGGCTGCTGGGTCATGCGTCCCACTCCTGCCCTCGGTGCGAAATCCTGGTGCTGCGGTGAACGTCGACCGACGTCGGGATCGACGATCGAGCTGACGCGGAACTGCCCGGTGTGCAGGGACTCGGACTGTTCGAGGCTGACGGCAACATCGCCGAACGTCTGCCATCCCTGCTCGTCCAGATACTCCCGGATCATGTCCGACAACGCCGAGGCGACACTCACTTCGTCGGTACCCAGACCCTGACGGTCGGTCGGACCGAGACGTACCCGATACAGGTTCGGGGCGATGGCCACATTCCCCTGATGCTGGACGTGCTCGGCGGCCTCCTGCTGGAGCGCATCGGCGACCTCGGCCGGCTGCACCTTTCCACCGAAGAGCCGCGCGAAGGTGTTGCCGACCGCGCCCTGCAGGCGACGTTCGAAGCTCTGGATGACGCGCATCGTCACCTCCCCGGTCGTTGGAACCGTACTTTCGGGCGCGAAGCATCGACGCACCCTCAACGAATGATCGTAGTGGGGACGCCGCGGGGTGGTGCCGGTTGCTCGATCGTTGCGTCACGGTTGCGCATCGGAGCAGCTTTGAGGTGGTGGTTGACCGATTCCGAGCGGTCGAAGTTGGCCGGATCTGCGTGTTAACCTTTTCGGCGTCGCATGGGCGAGTGGCGAAATGGCAGACGCGCACGGTTCAGGTCCGTGTCCTGGAAACGGGGTGGGGGTTCAACTCCCCCCTCGCCCACTCTGGTTGAGACAGACGATGAAGGCCCCGCAGGCATCCACAGCCGCGGGGCCTTCGTCGTTCACCGACTGGGTGCTCGCCGGCAGTCGCCCTGATCGCGCGATCACGCCCCCGCCGCCGCTGAATAACGGCGGCTGAGCCGGGCTGCGGCCTCCTTGAGTTCGACCGGCCCGACCACCTCGATGTCGACGTCGAACATCCCCACCCAGGCGGCCAGTCGGTCCCACGACCAGGAGCCGGCAAGCACCCGGCACCTGTCCGGCCCGAGTTCCTCGACGACGGCCTGACGCCTGACCCAGGCGGAGATCTCGGCGGCGGGCGCGTGCAGCACGAACTCACCGCGGCACGGCCATTCGCCGCCGCGGAACGAGGCGGCGATGTAGCCTGCGACGTCCCCGCCGGGCAGCTCCCTGGGCGAGAAACGTGGTCCGGTCGGTGTTCTCGGCGTCATCCGGTCGACCCGGAAGGTTCGCCAATCGGCGCGGTCGAGATCCCACGAGATCAGGTACCACCGGCCGCTCCAGGTGATCAGGTGGTGTGGCTCCACCTTTCGCGGCGGTTGCCACGGCCGTTCCTCGCCGGTCCAGTTCGGGGCGTCATAGTCGAACCGCAGCACCTCCTGCGCTCGGACGGCGGAGCCGATCGCGATCAGGTGTTCGGTGTCCACCTTCGGGTGTTCCGCACCGTCGCGAGGCACAGCCGTCACCCGCAGCGCGTCGACCCGCGACCGCAGCCGTGCCGGCATCACCTGACGCACCGTGGCCAGCGCGCGCAGTGCACCTTCTTCGATGCCGGCGACGCTGGTGGTCGCCGTCTGGAGGGCGACGGCCACGGCCACCGCCTGCTCGTCGTCGAACAGCAGTGGCGGCAGGTCGGCGCCGGCGTCGAGCCGGTAGCCACCGTCGGGGCCTTTGGTGGCGCGGACCGGATAGCCGAGGTCCCGCAACCGATCGACGTCACGCCGCACCGTGCGTGGGCTCACTGCCAGGCGTTCGGCGAGGGCATCGCCCGGCCAGTCCCGGCGGGCCTGCAGCAGCGAGAGCAGGGTGAGCAGCCGTCCTGACGTCCCGGGAATCTCGGTCATGACAGTCAGATTGCCTCAGGTAGCGGACAGGAGCTGTCCGCTACGCGGAGAACTATGACGAGTGGAGCAAGGTGAACGGAACCAGCGAGAAGGAGACAGCCAGTGATTCGTACCCGATCGCTCACCAAGGATTTCGTGGTCGGCAGAACCAACACGGTGCACGCCGTCCGGGGCGTCACGTTGGACATCGAACCCGGTGAACTCGTCGCGGTGCTCGGGCCGAACGGCGCCGGCAAGTCGACGACCATCCGGATGCTCACCACGTTGCTCACCCCGACCAGCGGCACGGCGACCGTCGCGGGCCACGATGTGGTCACCGAGTCCGCGCAGGTCAGACGGCTGATCGGCTATGTCGGCCAGGGCAACGGCGCCGGGCACACCCAGCGCGCCGGGGACGAGCTGTACAGCCAGGGCCTGATCTACGGGCTCGACCGGCGGGCGGCAAGGCAGCGGGCGTCAGAGCTGCTGGAGGCGCTCGATCTCGCGTCACTGGGTGGCCGCAAGGTGTCCAGCCTGTCCGGCGGCCAGCGTCGTCGGTTGGACGTGGCGATGGGTCTGGTGCACGCGCCGTCACTGCTGTTCCTGGACGAGCCGTCTACCGGTCTCGACCCGCAGAACCGGGCGAATCTCTGGGAGCACATCCTGCAGATGCGGGCGTCGGCCGCCACGCCGATGACGATCATGCTGACCACGCACTACCTCGACGAGGCCGACTCGATGGCCGGCCGGGTGGTGGTGGTCGACAACGGCGAGGTGATCGCCGACGACACCGCAGAGGCGTTGAAGTCGGATCTGGCCGGCGACCGGATCGTGGTCGGCATCGAACCGGAGTCGGTCGGCCGGGCCGCGGAGCTCGCCGTCATGGTCGGCAACCTGCCGGGTGGCCGCGATGTCACTGTCGACGGCGCCGAGGTGACCGGTCGGGTGGCCGAAGGTCCACGAGCGCTGCCCGAGCTGCTGCGGGCCGCCCATCAGGCGGGCATCACGGTCGGCACCGCGCAGGTCCACCGGCCGACTCTCGACGATGTCTTCCTCACTCTCACCGGGCGGAGCCTGCGCGAGGCCGAGTCCAACACTCAGGAGCAGACCGCCCCAGCCGGACGGAAGGACGCAGCATGAGCACCGCCGTACAGACCTCCCCAGCCACCCGCCGCCCGATCACCAGCAACCTGCTGCGGGACACCCATCTGGTGATGACCCGCGAACTGCGACCCGTCCTGCACGACCCGTTCTCGCTGGTCTTCGGGATGATCCAGCCGCTGGTCTTCCTGGCACTCTTCGGCCCGCTGCTGGTGGGTTCGCTCGGCGGGCAGGCCGACAGCGCCCTCGGCGGCAGCGTCTGGCAGTGGTTCGTGCCGTCGATCCTGGTGATGACCGCCCTGTTCGGGACCTCGACCGTCGGCGCCAACCTGTTGTTCGAGTTCCAGACCGGAGCCCACGAACGGATGCTGGTCACCCCGCTGTCCCGGCCGTCGCTGCTCATCGGGCGGGCGCTGAAAGAGATGGTTCCGCTGGCCGCGCAGGCGGTGATCATCGTGGTGGTGATGATCCCCTTCGGCTTCGTGCTGTACCCGGCCGGCGCGGTGATCGGCTTCCTGCTGCTGGCGGTCTTCGGGGTCGGCCTCGGGTCGTTCAGCTACGCGCTGGCGATCGCGGTCCGCAAGCAGGAGTGGATGTTCTGGGTGGTGCAGCAGACACTGATCTTCCCGCTGATGATCCTGTCCGGGATGTTGCTGCCCCTGGAATCCGGGCCGGGCTGGATGCAGGTCGCGTCCCATTTCAACCCGTTGACCTATCTGGTCAATGCCGAGCGTGCCCTGTTCTCCGGCGAGGTCGGGACCCTGGACACCCTGTGGGGTTGGGTCGCGGCCCTGCTGACCGTCGCGGCCGGTTTGACCGTCGGGATCCGGTCGATGCGGCACAGTGCCGACTGAGGATCTGCCTCGCCTTCGCGGTAGCCGGCACGGCGTCGGTACCCAGCACGCTTACCATCGGCGGTCATGGGTACCGACACCGTCGTGAGAACGAAGACCAATCCGATTACCGCCGTCGCCGACGGGCTGCTCGACAAGCTGGTGATTCCCGGGTACAGCTCGATCGGTCCCTGGCTACGCAAGAACTGGTGGCCGGCCGACTCGGGTCCGTTCACCGGGCAGACGGACATCGTTGTCACCGGCGGCAGCTCGGGGATCGGCGCGGCAACCGCCACCGGGCTTGCGGCACTGGGCGCCACCGTGCATCTGGTGGGTCGCAAAGCGGACACCCTGCAGGTGTCGGCGTCCAAGATCAGGCTGCAGCAACCGGACGCCGAGCTGGTCGTGCATCAGGCCGACATCTCCGATCTGGACGACGTGCGCCGGCTGACCGAGAAATTGACCACCGAGTTGGGATCGCTGCATGGCCTGGTGCACTGCGCCGGGGTGATGCCGCCGGAACGCAAGGAAACCCCGCAGGGCCACGAGATGGCTTTTGCCACCCACGTTCTCGGCCCGCTGCTGCTGACGATCGGGTTGCGGCCGCTGATGCAGGCGGACGGCGACGCCAGGGTGGTGTTCGTCTCGTCCGGCGGGATGTACACCGCCGGCCTGGAGACCGATCTCGAGTACACCGAGGGCGAATACAAGGGTGTCCGGGCGTACGCGCGGACCAAGCGGATGCAGGTGGTGCTCACCGAGCAACTCGGCGGAGGCCTTCTCCGCGCCGGATGACCCGGTGGTCCACAGCATGCATCCCGGGTGGGTGGCCACCCCCGGCGTCAGTGATTCGATCCCGGGATTCGAGAAGGTTGCCAAACCGATCCTTCGCAGCCCGGCACTCGGTGCCGACACCATTGTTTGGCTGTCGTCCTCGCCCGAAGCGGCGCAGCGCTCCGGGCGGTTCTGGTGCGACCGACGTCCGAGACCGACGCACTACCTGCCGTGGCAGCATGACGACCCGGCCGCCAGGCGACACCTCTGGGAGACCTGCCTGGCGGCGACCGGAGAGACGGTCGGATAGGCAGTCCTGCGAATGACCCTGGCCGGCAACGGCTTCGGACTGCGGTGCCGATGCATCCACCATGCGACGGTCGCAGCCGAACGGTGGCGGCAGAGGCCTGTCGGTGTGAGGTGTCATCCTGCGGCGAGCAATGATGGAGCGTCGGCGCGACCGGTGACGGATCGGACGGCCAAGACGCACCGAGCTGCCGACACTGCGGTTCGGGACGACCAATGCCTGGGGGCCATTTCATGAGCGACAAAGACCTGACGCGGATCGCGGCGCTGCTGCGCAAGGCGGAGGGCACCGACAACGAACACGAGGCCGACGCCTACCTGCAGGCCGCCCAGCGACTTGCCACCTTGGCCTCGGTCGATCTGGCCGTGGCCAGAGCGCACACCGACCGGAAGGAACGCCGCGCGATCCCGACCCAGCGGTCCATCGTGATCGGCGAATCCGGCAAGCGGGGGCTCCGCACGTACGTCCAGCTCTTCCTGGCGATCGGCAGGGCCAACAACCTCACCTGCGACATCGCCCGTGATTCCTCCCGCGTCTACGCCTTCGGTTTCGAGACCGACATCGAGATGGTGCAAACCCTCTACGCCTCGCTGGTGGTGCAGATGGTGCGGGCATCGGACGCCTACATCAAGTCGGGCGACTATGCGCGCGAGTTGGTCACCCGGCGGGTCCCGCTGGTCCGGTCCGGGCGTTATCAGCCCGACTACGAGTTGGTGGATCGGCCGGTGCACGCCACGACCGCGCGGATCAACTTCCAGCAGGCCTTCGCCGAGCGGATCGGTGAACGCCTGACGGCCGCACGGCAGGAAGCAGAGAAACAGGCCGTCGAGCACACCCCGGAAGCGGAACGCTCCGGCGTCGCCCTGGTGTTGCGGGACAAGGAACTCGAGTTGACCAACCACTACAAGTCGAACTCGACGGCCAGGGGATCGTGGGGCGGCAACAGGGCCACGTCCGGGTACTCCGAGCGGTCGCGCCGGGCCGGGGATCGGGCGGGTCGGCTCGCCCGGCTGGGCGCCGAACAGGCGATCGGCGGGCAGCGGGCGCGGATCGAGGCTGGATGACCCGATCCATCGCCCCTCGGTGAGCACCCCGCGGGATGCCCAGCGGTCCCGGGTGTACGACGCAGAACACCTGGTGCACCGGATCTTCGACAGGTCGGCCGAGTTCCCGGTGATCGAGGTGGTGGGGTCGCGGATCACGCTGCCGGTCGAGCGGAAATTCGGTTCGATCGACGCCGTTCAGCGGTATGTCGACGGGGTCTTGGCGCTGGAGTGGGTGGGCCGGACCTGGCCGAGGGCTGCCGATGCCGTCGTCGTCCGGGAGCGGGCCGGCGCGGCGCAGGCCCACTATCAGCGGGTCGGGTCGGTGATGGCCGTACCCGGCTACCGCGCCGGGTCGGGCTGGGCGTTGCGGGAGCTGGTGATCCTGCACGAGCTGGCGCATCACCTTGCCGACGACATCGAGATCCCTCACGGGGGAGCATTTGTCGGGCGACTGCTGGAGCTGGTCGATGGGATCGTCGGCCCGGAAGCGGCGTTGCTGCTCCGGGTGACGATGCTCGACGTCGGCGTCGAGATCGGCTGACGTCCACGCGAGCGCGGCCGCGACTACCGTTGTTCCGGTGACCAACATCGAGGTGGACCCCGCCGAAGTCCTCTGTCGCAGCCGATCACGATCTGCCGACCCGAGCGGAACCGACGATCGGCCATTGCCGGAAGTTCTGGAGCCCCGGGACGTGCCGCTGGGCGGGCTGCGAGCGATGACCGTGCGTCGGACACTCCCGCTGAAATCCAGGTCGCTGATCGGCGCCTGGTGCTTCGCCGATCATTACGGGCCCGAACGGGTGGCCGACACCGGCGGCATGCGGGTTGCCCCGCACCCGCACACCGGCCTGCAGACCGTCAGTTGGCTCTTCGACGGCGAGATCGAACATCGCGACAGCATCGGATCGCATGCCATGGTGCGGCCCGGCGAATTGAATCTGATGACGGCCGGCGCCGGGATCTCGCACTCCGAGGTCTCCACCGCGCAGACCTCGGTACTGCACGGAGTGCAGCTGTGGGTGGCGCTGCCGGAACGGGCGCGGAAGGTCGCGCCGGCCTTCCAGCACGTCGTCCCGACCGAGGCCGTCGACGGGGACCTCGCGGTGAAGGTGTTCATCGGGTCGTGGCTGGGGCAGACCTCCGCCGCCACGGTGCACACCCCGCTGCTCGGCGCGGAACTGAGTCTGCAGCCGGGTACTGCGGTGGACCTGCCGTTGGATCCGGAGTTCGAACACGGGGTGTTGGTGGACACCGGCGACGTCACGGTCGGCGGTCGGCCCGTCCCGCGCGCGGCGATGGCCTATCTGCCGGCCGGCACCCGCTCGCTGTCGATGGTGGCCGGCGCCGGGGTGGCGCGGGTGGTGCTGCTCGGCGGAGTTCCGCTGGACGAGGACATCCTGATGTGGTGGAACTTCATCGGCAGGTCGCACGACGAGATCGTCGAGTACCGCCGGCAATGGCAGGCCGAGGTGGCCGCCTTCAGCGCGGGCGGGCCGGCAACGACCGCCTTCGGCCGGGTCGAAGGCTATCCCGGCAAGCCGCTGCCGGCACCCGAGATGCCCGGCGTACGGCTGCGTCCGCGTCCGCGACCCACCGGCTGAGCGCGCCCGGCGCGGGTTGTCGCCCCTTGATCGATTGTCGCCTGCTGGTCGACCCGGTTCCTGGCCGACGCGGATGGCGGTGTGCGGCCCCGTCGCGATCGGGTCAGGTGTCGGCCGGTGTGACGAATCCAGATTCATAGGCGGCGATGACCGCCTGGGTGCGGTCCCTCGCGCCCAATTTTCCCAGGATCGAACTGACGTGGGATTTGACGGTCTCGCCGCCGATGACCAGCTCCCCGGCGATATCGGCGTTGGACATTCCGCGTGCCATCAGCCGAAGGATGGCGGCTTCGCGTTCGGTGAGCAGGGCTCGTGCCATCGCCTGCCGAGCCGCCTTGTTTCCGTACTCGTTGGCGAGCGCGCGCAAGGCTACGGGGAACAGCAGGGATTCACCCGATATCACCAGTCGGACCGCATGCACGATCTCGGATGGGCGAGATCGCTTGAGCAGAAAGCCGTTCGCGCCGGCTCGCAGCGCCTGATAGACGTACTCGTCGTTCTCGAACGTGGTGATGACCAGGATCTTGGGCGGATTGTCAACGACCCGGAGCACCGTTCGGGTCGCTTCGATGCCGTCCAGCAGCGGCATCCTGACGTCCATGGCGACGACGTCGGGCCGTAGTTTGCGGACCAGGGGGACAACCGCGGCGCCGTCAGCGGCCTCGCCGACGACGGTGATGTCCGGTTGTGATTCGAGAATCGCCCGCAGTCCCGCGCGGACCAGCGGTTCGTCGTCGACGAGCAGGACGCTGATCACCGGACGGTCAGCCGCATCGGGAGTTGGGCCGCCACGGTCCAGTCGGTGCCGGTCGGTCCCGTCTGCGCCTGGCCGCCGATCGATGCCGCACGCTCGCGGATACCGCGCAGACCCGCGCCCGGCTTCGGCCGGGGCATCGGTTCGATCAACGAGTTGGTCACGGCAAGCTCGAGTTGCCCGCCGTGGACGGCGATCCGGACGTGCACCGGGGCCGCCCCACCGTGCCGGAGGGCGTTCGTCACAGCCTCTTGGAGGATCCGATACCCCTCCTGGGACACCGCGACCGGGACCTGCTCCAAGCTGCCTTGGACATCCGTGGTGATCGTCGCACCGGAGGTGCGGGCGGACTCGAGCAGCCGGTCGAGTTCGGTCAACGTGGGTCGGCCGGACGCCTGTCCCGAGGATTCGCGCAATATCAGCAGGGCCCGGTCCAGATCCTCCAGCGCTGCGCGGCCGGTGTCTTCGATGGCGGACAGGGCCTGTTCGGTGAAGACCGGATCGTCGGCCGCGCGTGCTGCGCCGGCCTGCATGACCGTGATGGTCAGTGCGTGGCCGATCGCGTCGTGCAACTCCCTGGCGATGCGGGTCCGTTCCAGCAGCTGCTCGTTGCGGGCCTCCAACGCGGCCAGGCGCTCCGCCGGGGACGGACTCAGTAGCAGGCGGGCGAGAAAGGTGACCAGTTCCCCGAGGCCGACAATGCCGACCAGCACGATGCAGATCGCCACCGGCACCAGGAGCCCGAACCACCAGTGCGGCTCGACCAGACGAAGAAAGTTCGCGGCACGGCCGCCCCCGGCCAGCATGATCAGATCCACCGTCAGCATCGGCAGCCAGATGGTCAGTACGAGAGCCGCCCCGGCCAGCAGCAGACGTAATTCGAGCCATGCAACGGTGCGCCAGCGGTCCGTCCAGGTGACAGCCGGTGCGGTGGCGATGGAGGCATCGGCCCGGCCGCGCTCGTCGGGTGTCAGCAGAAACAGGGCCTGCAAGCCTTCCGCGCTGCGCATCGCCGGAATGAAGCCAAACGGAAGGATCAGCACCGCGAGGAGGTACGGCTCGTCGCGGTCGATGAACAGCCAGATCGCCACGATGGCCAGCGGTATGCACAGGTGCAACCACCGGGTATAGGTGACCGCGCGGCCGAGCGATCGCAGCAATCTGGGCACCCCGTCATCGTGTCAGCCACCTGCGAACAACGGTTCCCCCGCCCGGGGGAGGCGGTGCCCACCTGCGGGGGGCGATGCAACGGTGGGCGGCGGCCACTGTGGGGCCATGTCGATCATCGAGATTCGAGGACTCACCAAGGACTACAGCAAGACCCGCGCCGTCGACGAGTTGACCTTCGACGTGCATCCCGGCCGGGTGACCGGCTTTCTGGGACCGAACGGCGCTGGGAAGTCCACCACCATGCGGCTGGTTCTCGGCCTGGACCGGCCGACCGCCGGCTCCGCGACCATCGACGGCAGGCCTTTCGCGTCCTCCGAGACGCCGCTGCGGCAGGTCGGTGCGTTACTGGATCCGCAGGCCCCCCACGGCGGTCGCACGGCCCGCAACCATCTGCTGGCCCTCGCGGTGAGCAATGGCCTTCCGGCATCGCGGGTCGGGCAGATGTTGGAGCAGACCGGCATCGCGGCGGCCGGGAATCAGCGGGTCAGATCGTTCTCGCTCGGTATGCGGCAGCGATTGGGCATCGCCGCTGCCTTGTTGGGCGACCCGGCCGTCCTGCTGCTCGATGAGCCGACCAACGGGTTGGACCCGGAGGGCGTCAACTGGCTCCGCGAGATGCTGCGCGAGTTCGCTCGGCAGGGCCGTACGATGCTGGTTTCCAGCCATTTGATGAGCGAAACCGCGGTGACCGTCGATCATCTGGTGATCCTCGGCAGAGGCCGGCTGCTGGTCGACCAGCCGATGCGCGAATTCATCGATTCCCGCAGCACACCGCGGGTCCGGGTCCGCAGCACCGAACCGGGGCGGCTGCGTACCGAGCTGGCCGCGCGCGGTTTCGTCGTCGACGATGCGGGTGACGGTGACCATCAAACGCTAACCGTCGAAGGAGCCAAGGCCGATGTGATCGGCGGGATCGCGGCCCAGGAAGGCATTCCCCTCCTCGAACTCGCCGACCAGCAGGTGTCACTGGAACGGGCCTACCTCGACCTCACCGCTGACGAGGCGGAATTCACGGCCGGGTCGCCGATCGCGGGAAGCAGGGCCTGAACCATGCCATCACTCACCGTCGTTCATTCCGAGTGGATCAAGATGCGGTCCCTGCGATCCACGGTCGGTTCGCTGGTCGCAATACCTCTGCTCACGGTAGGGCTCAGCGCGCTGGTCTGCTTCTTCGTCAAGCCGGCCAAGATCGAGTCCCCGGACTTCGACCCGCTCGAACTCTCCTTCTATGGACTCACTTTCGGCCAAGTGGCGGCCATCAGCTTTGGAACACTGGTGTTCTCGCAGGAGTTCCACCACTCCGGGTTGCGGGTGTGGCTCTCGGCGGTGCCTCGCCGAGGTGTGCTCTATGGGAGCAAAATGGCGATGACCGGAAGCGTCGTCCTGGCTGTCGGACTGCTGTCGGGGTTCACCACACTGCTGCTCGGTCAGGCGTTGATCGGCGAAGCCGGCATCGGCATCACGGACACCGGAGCACTCCGCGCCGCCGTCGGCAGCGGCATCTACCTGGCGTTGATGGCACTCTTCGCGGCCGGCCTCACGGCGCTGCTACGCAGCGGAGTTGCGGTGCTGGGCGTGCTGATCCCGTTCCTGCTCCTGGTGCCGTTCATCTTCACCGACCTCGCTTCCGGAGTCGGGAAGTACCTGCCGAACAGAGCGGGCCAATTGCTGGCGCAGCAAGACCCGCAGGGTCCGATCGGGCCCTGGGCCGGGCTGGGCGTGACCGCGCTCTGGGTCGGCGCGGCGGTGCTGGCCGGATGGTTCGCCATCAGCCGCAGGGACGCCTGAACAAATTCAGGCCCTGACTCCGCCTTGTCAGGACCGATGAATACTCCTGCCTTTCTGCGTCTACAGGTGGAACAGCCCAGCCGGCCCGACACGGGAGCAATCATGAGTTCCAGTCCCCACGGCAAGAACGAAGCGCCGAAACCGGCCACTCGTACTTCGGCACAGGGTGGCGTCACCAGCACGCTGCCGAAAGCCATGACGGGCAGGGCAAGCCCCGCGAAGGCAGCCGTCGGCGACAAGCCGGTCTTCGCCTACATCGCCGGCCTGCCGCAACCGCAACGCGGCATCGCCGAAGCTGTCGATGCGCTGGCGGCCAAGACGCTGCCCAACCTTCAGCGTTCCGTGAAGTGGGGCATGGCGTACTACGGAGTCGGCGACGGTTGGTGCTTCAGTAGCGGCGGCTTCGAAGGGCACGTCAAGCTCATGTTCATCAACGGCGCGGCGCTCGAGCCGGTACCGCCGGTGACGCCGGTGGGGATGGGCAAGTCGACACGAGGTGTGGAGCTCGAGTCGGTCGACGACCTCGACGCCGACCAGATTTCAGCGTGGATGACGCAGGTCGCGTCCGTGCCGGGAATGGGCGGCGGGAAGCGCTGAACGCGTGTCCTGCTGACGAGTCGCGCGGCCGCCGAGAAACCTGGCACGCGACGGTCAGTCGGGGTCGGGCAGGCCGAACGAGCGCACCCAGTCCGGGTGGATCTTGATCAGCTCGCGGGAGAACCCGGATCGCGGCGGTTCCACGTCGGTCAGCGCCTCGGCGGTCCCCCTGATCTCCAGGTAGCGGGGATTCCATCCGCCCCCAGGTGCCAGGTCGTCGACCACGAACGCCACCCGCGACCCCTTTGCCACGTTGCGGAACTTCTTCGTCTCGCCCATCCGGTTGCCGCCGATGTCGACGGTGTCGTCGCTGCGCAGGAAGAACGTCACCGGCGCGTTCCCGACAACACCGCCGGGCGACACCGTGGCGAGCCGGCCCAACCGTTGGCCGGCGAGGAACGATCGTTCGGCCGGACTGAACCCGGTGAATGCCATGTCAGGACCTCCGTTGTGTCGGCCGAGCAGGTGCTGACGGTGCCGCGACGATCAACCCAGTGACCGGTCGCGAGCCTGCAGCGCTTCCTGCAACAACCGCAATGCTTTCGGTCCCATTCCGTGCAGTGCCCGCAGCTCGGCGACCGGGACATCGATCAGGTCGTCGAGGGTGGTGAAGCCCGCGGCTCGGAGTGCGCGAACGGCGGGCGCGGCGACGCCTGCCGGGAAGCCGGAGTCCGCAGTCTGGGGCACCTGCCGAGAGTAATGCCCGGTGTCCGGCGCAGACTCAGGCGGCGGTGTCCTGGAGTCGGCGCAGGACGACCGGTAGTTCGCCGGTGTGTACGACGGTGAGGCGTTGAGTGCTCCGGGTCAGCGCGACGTAGAGGTCGGACAGTCCACGTTCGGACTCGGCGATGATCCCGCCGGGGTCGGCGACGATGACGCTGTCGAACTCCAGACCCTTCACCTCGGGGACCGTCAGCACCACAACATGCCGGCGGAGCTCCTTGCCGTGATGGCCTTCGGTGTCGTACTCGCCGCGCTCATCGATCCCGAACAGGCCCGGCGGCTCGTCCGGATCGATCACCGGAACGGCCGCCGCGCGCGCTGCCTCCGAGTTCGACACCGCTGCCTCGACCTCGTCGCGTCGGGAGCGGGAGACGATCACGGCGAGCGTCCCGCGGTTGTCGACGAGCTCGTCCTCGACCACCGCCGCGGCCACCTGGGCCGGCAACCCGGCGACGTCGGTCCGCTGATGGGTGGGCGAAACTCCTGCGTCCCGGACCGATCTCGGTGCGGTGAGGGCGGGATCGATGGCGGTCAGCACCGGTTCGGCAACCGTCATGATCTCTGCCGGGGTGCGGTAGTTGACCGTGAGCTCCTCGACCTTGAAACCCTGACGCGCATAGGGCCGGAGCACCCTGGCCCAGGACGAAGCGCCCGCCGGGTCCGAGGTCTGGGCCAGGTCGCCGACCAGGGTCATCGAGCGCATCGGGCAACGTCGCATCACCATCCGCCAGGCCATCGCCGAGAGTTCCTGCGCCTCATCGACGATCACGTGACCATAGGTCCATTCCCGGTCGAGCGCGGCCCTTTCCGCGGTGGACGTCCAGTCGGCCACCTCGGTGTGCAGGTCCGCCAGGTTCGCCGCACTGAGCATGCTGACCAGACCGACCTCGTCGGAATGGCTCTCGTCGGCCGACTCCCCGCCGCCCATCAGATCCAGCACCTCGGAGGCATAGTCCAGGTCGGCGGCCTCTGCGACCGACCCGGGGGACTGATCGATCGGACCGAGAATCTCCGCCGCCTCGTCCAGCAGCGGGACATCGGCGACGGTCCAGTTCGTGGGGGCATCCGGCCGGGCCAGCAGGGCCCGTTCGCCGGCCGAGAGGTTGTCGGCGGCGAAGGCGAGCCGCTCGGGCGAGGCATACAGATCGGCCAGCAACCGCTGCGGGGTGAGGATCGGCCACACGCCGCGCAATGCTCGCGCGAGGCCCTCGTGCTCGCGTAGATCCTGCCGGATCGCAGCGAGATCATCTGCGGTGGCAAGGTTCTCACCATCTGGCCCGCGGCCCATGCGATTGCCGACCTGGGTCACGAGGGCGTCGATGATCCGGCGGATGAAGATCCCGCGCGCCCTGTTGTGTGGTCGGCGCGAGCCCCAGGCCCGGTCCCGGGCGGCGATCAGCAGCTTGCGGTCGATGATCAACGAACCGTCCCGGGCACCGTCGAAACGCACCTTGATCGATCCGGGCGGGATCGCCTGCCGGTGCAGTACCGCGTTCGCGATCACGGTCGTCATCGCGGTACGGCCTTTCACGCGGGCGACGGCGGGCTCCTCGGCGGTCTGCGCGGACACCCCGGGGAAGAGGTCGGCGATGGTGGACAGCACGACGGCGTTCTCGCCCAGCGACGGCAGCACCTGGCTGATGTAGCCGAGGAAGGTCGGGTTCGGGCCGATGATCAGCACGCCGCGCTGCTCCAGCTGGGCGCGGTGGTTGTAGAGCAGGTAGGCCGCCCGGTGCAGGGCGACGGCCGTCTTGCCGGTGCCGGGCCCGCCCTGGACCACCATGATCCCGGCTTGGTCGGCACGGATGATCCGGTCCTGTTCGGACTGGATGGTGGCCACGATGTCGGCCATCCGGCCGGTCCGCGGCGCCCGGACAGCGGCCAGCAACGCCGCCTCGCCGGCGGGCCCGACCGAGGAGCTCGCCGCGGCGGCCGCCATGTCCGGGTCGGTCAGGTCCAGGTATTCGTCGGCGACGGATTCGACCTGTCGCCGACGGGTGCGGATGTACCGGCGTCGTCGCACACCCAACGGGTTGGCCGCGGTGGCGACGTAGAACGGCCGGGACGACGGAGCCCGCCAATCCATCAGCAACTGGCGGTGATCGCCGGTGTCGTCGAAGATCCCCATCCGGCCGATGTGCATCGACTCCCCGTCGGACGAGTCGAGGCGGCCGAAGCAGAGCCGGTCCTCGGCGGCGTTGAGGGTCTGGACGGCGGCCGCGTGCATCGCATACGACAGATCACGCTCGACCCGGCCGCCAGGAGTGTTGTCGCTGTGCCGGATGTACCGGTCGCGCAGCCCGATCCGCTCGACCCGCAGGTCATCCAGCCGTCGGTAGAGCAGGGACAGGTGTTCCTGTTCCTCGAGCATGGCCTTCTCGGTCGGGTCGGCGCCCGCCGCGTCGTCTGCGATCACCCCACGGGCACGGTGACTCTCGGTTTCCGCCACGCCTGCCCTTCCGTCGACTGACCCTGGTGCTGCCTCCCGATGCAAATGACCGGACAGAACAGGCTACTCCGGCGGTCGGTGGCGATCGGCCGACCAGGCCCGACGCCGTGTCGACCGCGGCGAGACAGAAAGGCCCCCGGAACATTCCGGAGGCCGGCCCGGTTGTGCAGCAGCGTGACGACAATCGGATTCATCGGCAGCGGCAACATCGGTACGGCAGTGGCGGGACTGGCGATCGCGGCCGGCCACGACGTGGTGCTCAGCAATTCCCGCGGCCCGGAAACGCTCAGCGAGGTGATCGCCGGCCTCGGACCGAAGGCATCGGCGGGAACCGCGGAGGAAGCGGCCGAGCGCGGCGACATCGTGGTGGTGACCATCCCGTTCCGGGCGTATCGCTCGGTACCGGTGGCGCCACTGGCCGGCAAGGTGGTGATCGACACGAACAACTACTACCCGCAGCGGGACGGCAATGTCGCCGGTATCGATGACGGGACCGCGACCAGTGCGGGGCTGTTGCAGGCGCACCTGCCGCAATCGAGCGTGGTCAAGGCGTTCAACCACATCCGATCCGGTGAGCTGTCGGTCGACGGCCGGCCGAGTGGATCCCCCGATCGTCGGGCGTTGGCGATCGCCGGTGATGATCTCGACGCCAAGAAGACGGTGACCGATCTGCTGGACAGCTTCGGGTACGACGTGGTCGACGCCGGGTCACTGGCCGACAGTTGGCGCTTCGAACCCGGCCACCCCGCCTACGGCCCGAGCCTGACCGCGCCGGCGATGACGGACGCGTTGGCGGCGGCCACCCGCACCACCGGCTGAGCCGACGAGCCGGTCAGGGGGTCGATACCTGGCGTTCGAGGGCCGCGGACAGTGCGGCAAGTCGGCGGGCGGTCTCCCGGCGGAAACCCCAGCGCGCGGCCGGCTCGATGACCCTCGCGGCCCAGGACGGCTTGCAGGTGAAGGTCATCGTGTAGGTCGCAAGGGACCGCTCCGGACCCAGCGGTTCGTGACGGATCGACGCCGCCCAGGACGCGAAGAACGGCGGACGACCCTCCAGCTTGATCGCCGCCACCTGCGGCCGGTGGAACGTCACGTACCTGGTCCGGAACGAGTAGCCGCCGAGCATCCGCCGGGCCGTGCACACCGCAACGGCGCCCTTGCCCGGCGGGCCGCCGCCGTCGATGTACGCGCTGCGCAGCATGGTGTCCCAGGACAGCCTGCGGGCGTAGTCATGGATCAGGTCGAAGGTGCGTTCGGCACTGGCGGGCATCTCCTGCCGGACCACGATGTGCACCGTCACCCCGCCATCCAACACGAGCGTGCGCGGAGGACGGATGCGACGGGCTGCGCCGAATCGCCGCGACTACCGTTGCGACCATGGCCGAGACAGCAGCAGCCGCGACATCACCGATCACCCCGGAACGCGACACCTATGACGTCATCGTGATCGGTGGCGGTCCCCCCGGCGAGATCGCCGCCCAGTACGCGATCCAGGGCAGCGACCGGACTGCGGTGATCGTCGAACACGAACTACTCGGCGGGGAGTGTTCGTACTGGGCCTGCATGCCGAGCAAGGCGTTGCTGCGCCCGATCGAGGTTCTCGAGGCGGCGCGGCACATGCCCGGAGTGAAGAGCATCGTGGGCGACCACAGCCTCGACGCGCAGGCCGTGCTGCAACGGCGGGACTCGTTCACCAGCGATCACGACGAATCCGGCCAGGTGCAGTGGGCGCACGACACGGGAATCGATGTGCTCAAGGGTCACGGCCGGTTGGCCGGGGTGAAATCCGTCGAGGTCACCAGCGCCGACGGATTCATCAGAACGCTGACCGCCCGGCATGCCGTCGTGCTGGCCACCGGGACGACCGCGACCGTGCCGGACATCCCGGGACTGCGGGACGCGTTGCCCTGGACGTCCCGCGACGTCACCAACATCCATGAGATACCGCGCCGGATGGCCGTTGTCGGCGGCGGCGTGGTCGCCTGCGAATCGGCGTGCTGGCTGGACGGGCTCGGCGTGGACGAGTTGACGATCATCGGCTCGGCGCCGTTGCTGCTCGCGCGGAACGAGCCGTTCGCCGGTGAACTGGTGGCCGACGCCTTCCGGGCCAACGGGGTGCGGGTCGAGCTGAGCACCAGCGTCGACGCGGTGCAGCGGGTCGATCCGAAGGCGACCGGTGAAGGCAGGGTGCACGGCGGCGAGGTGACCGTCAGCTTCGGCGACCGCTCGATCACCGTCGACGAGATCGTGGTGGCAACCGGACGGACGCCCTCCAGCAGCGACATCGGTCTGGACGTGGTGGGAGTGGACGCCGCCGGCAACCGCGGCTTCGTGAAGACCGACGATCACCTCGCCGTCATCGGTGTGCCGGGCGACTGGCTGTACGCGGTGGGCGACATCACCGGACGGGCGCTGCTCACCCACATGGGCAAGTACCAGGCGCGGATCTGCGGGGCGGTCATCGCTGCCCGCGCGACCGGTGAGCCGATCGACGGCCCGCGGTTCACCGACGTCGCCGACGACGGCAAGGTGCCGCAGGTGACCTTCACCGACCCGCAGGTGGCATCCGTCGGGATCAGCGAGAAGCAGGCCAGGGCCGACGGTGTCGATGTCGAGATCATCGAGCACGACATGGCCGGCTACGCCGGGAGCTCGCTGCTGCGGGACGGTTATGTCGGTCGGGCCAAGCTCGTCGTCGATCGCGGCTCCGACACCCTGCTGGGTGCAACGTTTGTCGGCGCCGACGTCGCGGAACTGGTGCACGCCGCCACTGTGGCCGTGATCGGCGGGGTCACTGTGGAGCAGCTCTGGCACGTCGTGCCGTCCTACCCCACGCTGAGCGAGATCTGGCTCAAACTGCTCGAAGCCCGGACCACGTCGAGCTGACGCTGGACCGTTGGCGCAGACCGCCGTCCCGAGTAGGAGGTGGGCGGGGGCGACACGCCCGCCAGCGGCGCACTTGTCGGGCCGATTGCCCGCTCGCCGGGTGCTGCAGCCGCCCTGGTGCGGTAGCTGTGCCCGGTGAGCGCGGTCCGGCCGGGCGTGTCAGCCGGCGACGGCGCCGCCGAAGAAGACCTGCGACTCGACGACCTGACCGCCGCGGACCGTGATCAACTCGGTGTTGCGATAGGTCCCGCCATCCTTCAGCTCGTACTCGTACATCAGGAAGACGTCCTCATCCGAGACTGCGACCAGGTAGAGGATCTCCTGAGTCTTCACCCGGCCCACGGTGGGGAAGCACTTCTCGAACCAGGTTGCCCGGTCGATGTGGTCGTCCTGCGGGCTGGTGAAAACGAACTCGTCGCCGGCGATCGCCTCCGCGGCGGAACGGTCCTGGTTCTGGTAGCTCTCGAAGAATCGCTGCACGACCGTGGTCGTGGTGTCGGTGGTCGGTGTCGTTGTCATGCTGTTCCGACTGCTCGCATTCGCGGGATTCATCGCCGGCCAGGCATGGTGAAAGCGGCTGTATGTCGGACATCGCCCGGTGGAACTGGACCAGCGCGCCGGCATTCTTCGGTGCCGGCGAATCAGCGGTGGGCCGGCGGGTCGGCACCGTCGCCGAACTCGCCGACACACTGGCCGATGCGCAGCGGCATCCGGATCGGTTGACCGTGGTGCGGGCGGTCGTCCCTGCGATGGACGTGCCGCCGTTGCCGGCCACGGTGGCCAGGTCGCTCGGCGCGACGCCGACACCGCGCTAGGTCAGCACACCCTCGGCAGCGCAGGTACGGCACAGGGACAGAACAGGCCGGGACCCTGTGCAGGGTCCCGGCCGTTGTCCGAGCGTCAACCGGCAGCAGTGTGCCGGTGGGCGGTGAGCCGCCGAACGATCAGTGCACGATTACCGGTGCGGCCGGCTCGCCGGCTTCGGTGGTGGCGCGGATCGCGGCCTTGCGGGGCAGCAACGCGGCAGGGATGAACGTCAGCAGGATGAGCACGAGGGCCACCCAGAAGGTGAACGCGAACGCCTCGGACATCTGTGCCGGGATCTGGCCCAGTAGTTCCGGCGGGAAGTTCGCCGCCTGCGACGGGTCCGCCTGGACGGCCTTGCCCGCCTGGACAGCCGGCTTGTTCAGCAGCTGGTCGGTGAGGATGACCGACATGACCGCGGTACCGATCGATGCAGCGGTCTGCTGGACGATGTTCATCAATGTCGAGCCCCGGGCGACTTCCTGGTTGCTCAACGACGCCAGCGCTGCGGTCATGATCGGCATCATCGTCATGCCCATGCCCATGCCCATCACAAACAGGGCGCCGAGGATCAACCCGTAGGACGTGGTGTCGGTGATCTGCGTGAAGACGCCCATGCCGACTGCGATCAACGCGATGCCGCCGAGCACGAACTTGCCCGGGCCCATCTTGTCGGTCAGGCGTCCGGCGATCGGCATCGTCAGCATGGCACCGAGACCCTGTGGCGCCAGGAGCAGGCCGGCGGCCAGCGTTGTTTCCCCACGGACGGTGATGAAGTACGTCGGGAACAGCAGCATGGCGCCGAAGAACGCGATCGCGAACAACGACAGCGTGATGATCGAGACCGAGAGCTGCTTGCGCTTGAACAGGTGCAGGTCGATCAGCGGGTGATCCTTACGCAGCGCGTGGAACACGAACGCGGCGATCAGCAGCACGCCGATGACGGCCGGGATGATGACCTGCGCCGAGGCGACAGTGCCCTCACTGGGAATGCTCGAGACCCCGTAGAGGAACAACGCGAGGCCGGGGGACAGCAGCAGCATTCCGAGGAAGTCGAACCTCTCCGACGGAACCGGCTTGTCCTTTTCCAGCACCCGGGCGGCGACGATCAGGGCAACGATGCCGATCGGCAGGTTGATGAAGAAGATCCAGTGCCAGCTCGCGATGTCGATCAGCCAGCCACCCAGGATCGGGCCGGCGATCGGGCCGAGCAGCATCGGGACACCGAGAACGGCCATCACGCGGCCGATCCGGGCCGGGCCCGCGGCCCTGGTCATGATCGTCATGCCCAGCGGCATCAGCATGCCGCCGCCGAAGCCCTGCAGGATCCGGAAGGTGATCAGCGACTGGATGTTCCAGGCCAGGCCACAGGCGATCGATCCGAGGATGAACAGGGTCAACGCCAGCATGTAGAGGCGCTTGGTGCCGAACCGGTCGGCGGCCCAGCCGGTCAGCGGGATGACCGTGGCCAGGGCCAGGGTGTAACCCGTCATCGTCCAGGCGACCTGCGCGTAGGTCGCGTCGAAGACGGTCTGGAAGGTGGGCAGCGCGACGCTGACCACGGTGGTGTCGAGGATCGACATGATCGCCCCGAGGACGACGACGCTGGCGATCTTCATCACCCGGGCGTCGAGTTTGTCCCCCGCGCCCGGAGGGGCGGATGGGGTTGCTGGTGAGGTCATACGTGCTGCTCCTGTGCTCTGGTCGGAGACTGGGCCGGAAACGCGGAGTGCGATTCCGACGGGTTCGGGGTCGGCCCGGAGAACCGGGCGACAATGGGACGAAGGGCACCGAGCAGGCGGCACCGGTCGACTTCGTCCATGGACTGAACGAAATCGAGGGCATGCTGTCGGCGCTGGGCCTGGAAGCCGGTGATCAGATCCCGACCACGTTCGGTCAACGAGATTCGCTTGATCCGCCGGTCGGCGCTGTCCTCCAGCCGGTCGACCAGGCCCTCACGGACCAGTCGGTCGATGTTCCGGCCGGCCGCGCCCACCGACAGCCGCAGGCTGTCGGCGATCTCATGGATCGGCAACGACTCGGTGGACTGGGACAGCACCAGCAGGGTCTTGAGCTGGGAGAACGACAGGTCAACATCGATCAGGGTGTCGAAGCCCGCATTCTGCGCTGCGCAGTGGATCCGACCCAGCAACACCTCGAGGGCGTCCAGCACATCGGCCGGTTTGGTGATCGTCACCGAGTAAAGCTAGCAACCTTGCAACTATTGCACCAATGCGTGTGTTGGAGATCACCGGGGTCGACGGCGGCCGGGCGTCGACCGGTCTGGCTCCCAAATCCGCTGCTCATCGCGCTGCGGTCGGCGTCCTGGCATCGGTTGCCTGACCGGTTCTCCGGCAATCATCGAAGCCCGTACCGGCCGGCTGCCGGGCGTCGGCGGCCGTGTCGCTGCTGGTGAAGGCGTGTCCGATTGCTTGTTCGTTGGTGTTGATCGTGGCCCTCGACGCGATCGTCCGGGAGCAGGTCAGCCCTCCGGTCGGGTAGGGCTGTCCCTACTCCTGTCGTGGGGTGCGCCCCCTCGCCGAGCGTCGACCGCGGCGAACAGTCCGGTAATGCAACCGAAACGACGGTGGTGGCAAGCTTGGCCGGTGACGGACCAGGGACCCACCGCGAGCGAGCCGTCGGCCACCGAACCGGTGTCCGAGCCTTCGCCCGGGCCGGTGCCGCCGTCCGCCGAGCACGCCAGGTTGGCAGAGTCCCGCACCCCGGACAGCCCCTGGCGGATCTGGGGCCCGTACCTCGCCGGCCGACAGTGGGGCACCGTCCGGGAGGACTACTCGGCCGAAGGTGACGCCTGGTCGTCATTCCCGTTCGATCAATCCCATGCCAGGGCCTACCGCTGGGGTGAGGACGGTCTCGGCGGGATCAGCGACCGGCACGGCTTCATCAACTTCGGGGTAGCCCTGTGGAACGGCAAGGACCCGGTGCTCAAGGAGCGGCTGTTCGGGCTGACCAACGGCGAGGGCAATCACGGCGAGGACGTCAAGGAGTACTGGTGGGCCGTCGACGGGACGCCGTCGCACAGTTGGATGCAATGGCTCTACCGGTACCCGCACGAGGAGTTCCCCTACGCCCGGTTGCGCGAGGAGAACCGCAATCGTGGCCGTGACGAGCGCGAGTACGAGCTCGGCGACACCGGGGTCCTGGACGACGACAAATTCTTCGACGTCATGGTGACCTACGCGAAGCAGGGGCCGGAGGACTTGTGCATCACCGTCGCTGCGACCAACCACGGCCCACAGGCGGCGCCGCTGCACTTGCTGCCGCAGATCTGGCTGCGCAACACCTGGGCGTGGGGTCGGGACCGCCGCCGCAGCACCCTGCACCAACTGCTGCCACCCACCCTGTCGGTCGGGGGCCTGGAAGCGGTCGAGTGCAAGCACGGCCTGCTGGGCTACTACTACCTGGCCGCGGAGGGCACGCCGGAGGTGCTGTTCTGCGATAACGAGACCAACGCCGTCGAACTCTTCGGCGCTGCCAAGAACACCTCGAAGTACACCAAGGACGGCATCAACAACCGGGTCGTCAAGGGCGACACCAAGGCGGTCAACCCGGCGAACTCCGGCACCAAGGCGGCCTTCTGGTACGACCTCGGCCTGGTCGACCCCGGTGAGACCGTCGAGGTGCGGCTCCGGCTCTCGCATACCGCGCCGGACACGGACACCTTCGGCCCTGGCTTCGAGGGTGTGTTCGACGAGCGGAAACGGGAGGCCGACGAGTTCTACGCCACGGTGATCCACCCGGCGCTATCGGCCTCCGACCGGCACATCGCCCGCCGCGCGTACGCCGGTCTGCTGTGGGGCAAGCAGCTCTATCGCTACAACGTCGACGAATGGATCCACGGCGACCCGACCGAGTCACCGGCGCCGGACTCCCGCAAGGGCAGCAGCGCCCGGAACCGGCACTGGGGCCAACTCGCCCTCGCCGACGTCATCTCCATGCCGGACGAGTGGGAATACCCCTGGTTCGCCGCCTGGGACCTGGCCTTCCACGCGATTCCGCTGGCGCATGTCGACCCCGACTTCGCCAAGGAACAGCTGGTGCTGATGTGCCGGGAATGGTCGATGCACCCCAACGGCCAGTTGCCGGCCTACGAGTGGGAGTTCGGTGATGTCAATCCGCCCGTCCACGCCTGGGCGGCCTGGCACGTCTACCGGATCGACGGCTACCGCGACCGGGACTTCCTGATTCGGGTGTTCACCAAGCTGCTGCTCAACTTCTCCTGGTGGATCAACCGCAAGGACGCCGACGGGTCGAACGTCTTCGAGGGTGGCTTTCTCGGGATGGACAACATCGGCCTGTTCAACCGCTCGGCCAAACTGCCGCCCGGTTATCGGCTGGAACAGTCCGACGCCACCAGCTGGATGGCCTTCTACTGCCAGCAGATGTTCAAGATCGCCCTCGAGCTGTCTCGGCACGACCAGGCCTGGGACGAGATGGCCACCAAGTTCCTGGAGCACTTCCTGTCGATCGCCAAGGCGATGAACACCTTCGGCTCGCACGACATGTCGTTGTGGCACGAGGACGACGGATTCTTCTACGACGTGCTGGTGAACCCGGACGGCAAGGCCCAGCACATGCGGGTGCGGTCGATGGTCGGGTTGCTGCCCATCCTGGGCGCCACCGAGGTGCCGGCGTGGATCGCCACCGACGTTCCGGACGTCACCTCGCGGCTGCGCTGGTTGCAGCGCCGACGGCCGGAACTGGTGGGCCCCTTGCTGTCCCGGTCCGGCCCCGGCGGACGGCGGATGCTGCTGTCGCTGCTGGACCCGGAACGGTTGCGCCGGATCCTGGAGCGGCTGTTCGACTCCGAGGAGTTCCTCTCCTCGTTCGGCATCCGCTCGCTGTCGGCCGCCGCCCGGGAGACCGTCACCGCGGAGGTCGGTGGGCAGCACGTGTCGATCGAGTACGAACCGGGCGAATCTCGGACCGGCATGTTCGGTGGAAATTCCAACTGGCGCGGCCCGATCTGGTTCCCGGTCAATGTGCTGCTGGCCGACAAGCTGCGCACCTATGGGCGGCATTTCGGTGATTCGTTCCAGATCGAGATCCCCACCGGTTCGGGCAATCTGCGCAATCTGGAGCAGGCGGCCGACACCATCGACAACGGCCTGACGGCGTTGTTCCGTCCGGTCGACGGCAAGCGGCCGGCGGACGGCGAGCGGATCGAGGCCTCCGACAATCCGCTCTGGAGCGAGCATCCGACGTTCAGCGAGTACTTCGACGGAGACACCGGCGAGGGCCTCGGCGCGACCCATCAGACCGGCTGGACCGCCCTCGTCGCGCATCTGCTGAACCCACGCCTGCCCCCGGATCCGCCGAAGAAGCCTGCTCAGTAGGGATGGCTTCGGGACGGTTCGTCGTGACGGACGGGTAGCGTTTTCCGCGAGGAACCCACGAAGGAGTTGTTGCTGCGTGACTGCTGCCCCCGACACCGACCGGACCGGATCAACCGAACCCGGTCAGGTCCGCGTCCAGGACGATCTCTTCCGGCACGTGCACGGCGAATGGCTGGCCACCGCCGAGATCCCTGCTGACAGATCGATGGACGGCTCGTTCTACCGGCTGCGCGACGCTGCAGAGGCCGACGGCCGGGCGATCGTGGAGGAGGCCGCCGAGCTGGCGGCTGCAGGAGCGGAGCCGGGCAGCCCGGAACAGCTGATCGGCGATCTGTACCGCAGCTTCATGGACACCGAGACGGTGAACCGGGTCGGCCTGACGCCGATCGCCGACCAGTTGGCCGCGCTCGATCTGATCACCGATGCGGAGAGCCTGTTCACGGTGCTCGGCCGGCTGCGCCGGGAGGGGGTGAGCGGGCCGTTCGTGATCGACGTCGACAGCGACCCGGCGGATCCGGACCAGTACGTGCTGAACATCTATCAGGGTGGGTTGGGTCTGCCGGACGAGTCGTACTACTCGAGCGAGCAGCATGCGGCGATCCTTGCCGCCTACACCGAGCACGTGCCGCTGATGTTCGAGCTGGCGCAGGTCGCCGATGTGTTGTCCGCGGCGCAGGACGCCATCGCCATCGAATCGCACCTGGCCTCCGGGCACTGGGATCGGGTCAGGTCGCGGGACAGCTCGCAGACGTTCAATCCGAAAACCAGGGCGGAGCTGGACGAGTATCTGCCGGCCGCATGGTGGGACGCCTGGCTGGCCGGCCTCGGCGCCGATCCCGCGCTGCTGGAACGGGTGATCGTCCGGCAGCCGGACTTCCTGACCACCCTGGCCGGCCTGGTGACGCCGGACCGGATCCCGGCCTGGAAGCAGTGGTTGACCTGGCAGATCATCCGGTCCGCCGCTCCGCTCGGCCCGGATGCGTTGGTGGAACGGAACTTCGACTTCTACGGTCGCACCCTGTCGGGGACGCCGCAGCTGCGCGAACGATGGAAGCGCGGGGTGTCGATCGTCGAGATGGCCGCAGGCGAGGCGCTCGGTCGGCTGTACGTGGAACGGCACTTCCCGCCGGCGGCGAAGCAGCAGATGGACGCGCTGGTCGCGAACCTGCTCGAGGCGTACCGCCGGAACATCAGCGAGCTGTCCTGGATGAGCGAGGGCACCAAGGCGCGGGCGCTGGACAAGCTGGCGGCGTTCACCCCGAAGATCGGCTACCCGGACCAGTGGCGTGATTACCGGGCCCTGGTGGTGCGCCCGGACGACCTGGCCGGTAACGCCCGACGGGCGGCGGCCTTCGAGCTGGACCGGCAGCTGGCCAAGATCGGCAGTCCGGTCGATCGGCTGGAATGGTTCATGTCACCGCAGACGGTGAACGCCTACTACAACCCCGGGATGAACGAGATCGTCTTCCCGGCAGCAATTCTGCAGCCACCGTTCTTCGATCCCGAGGCCGATGACGCGGTCAACTACGGCGCGATCGGCGCCGTGATCGGCCACGAGATCGGGCACGGATTCGACGACCAGGGCTCGAAGTACGACGGACGCGGCGCGTTGACCGACTGGTGGACCGAGGAGGACAGGGCCGCGTTCGACGTCCTGACCCGGCGGTTGATCGACCAGTACGCGGTGCTCGAGCCGGCGCAGGTGCCGGGGCACCGGGTGAACGGGGCACTGACCGTCGGCGAGAACATCGGTGACCTCGGCGGTCTCGGCATCGCCTATCAGGCGTGGCAGATCTCGCTGAACGGCGAGCAGGCGCCGGTCATCGACGGCCTGACCGGCGAGCAGCGGTTCTTCCTTTCCTGGGCGGCTGCGTGGCAGATGAAGATGCGGGACGCCGAGATGCTCCGGCTGCTGGCCATCGACCCGCACTCGCCGGCGGAGTTCCGCTGCAACCAGGTGGTGCGGAACATGCCGGAATTCCACGCCGCGTTCGAGGTCCGGGAGGGCGACGGGCTCTGGCTCGATCCCGCGGATCGGGTGCGAATCTGGTGACGGCAGTGCGGTCGACCCGCCGGTAGAGCCTGGGTCAGGACGTCCGCTGGAACACGTCCAGCAGGAAGGCCTCCTCTTCATGGGACGCGAACTGGCCGAGCTGCGGGTGCTGGCGGAACCTGTCGTGCACCTCGGCGGCGTTGTGCGGTGTTCCGGTGTTCGGCCGGTAGTGCACCAGGACGAGCGCACCCTCGGGATCCAGCGAACCGACCGTCCGGTCGACCAGGACGTTCAGGTCGTCGTCGCTGAGGTAGGTCGCCATTTCGCTGATCACGATCAGGTCGAAGCTGCCCTCCGGCCACTCGGTGGGGACCGCGATCAGCCGGACGTCGACCTGCGGGAAACGCGCCAGCCGTTGTTTGGCGTGCACCAGGGCAGGCGCGGCGAAATCCGCGGAGATCATCGAGTCGACGCGCGGAGCCAGCAGCTCGGAGAGCACACCGACGGAACAGCCCGGCTCGAACGCGCGGCGGTACCGGCGGAGCGGCAAGCTCGCGATGGTGATGCCGTACTTTCGCTGCTCGTACCAGCGCGATGAGTAGCCCCAGGGATCGGAGCTCTGCTCGTACAGCTCGTTGAACCCGTCGGCGGGCCAGGTCTGCACTCCGGGGTCCGGCGGCGGCTTCAGGGCGGCTCCGGCCGAGGGCTCCTCCTCGATGGCCGGCGGGGTCGGGTCGCTGACGGCGGCAGCCTGCAGGGCCGAAGCATGACGCCGCTCCGCCAACCGGATCCGCAGCCGACCCAGTGCCCGGACCGGTGCGGTGAGCCGCCAGCTGGTCGATTCCTCGAACGTCCGGGTGTTGTGCGCAACGGCGGACGTCAGCTCGGCGGCATGCTGTTCGCGGACCGCGGCGAGTTCACGCTGGTGCGCCTCCTGCAAGTCGCTCACGGTCGTTTCCTGGTCCTGACGCATCCGGTCACGTCCCTCCTCGTTGTCCGACACGTGCTGGAACAGCTCCGCCAACAGTTCGTGATCGCGCCGGCGGTCGGCGACCGGCAGGTCGACCTGGGCCGGCCAGTGCAGCTCGTACCTGGCCGTCGGAGGGTCGTCGAACCATCGGCCGAATGCGGCGCTGAGCGGATCGAGTTGGCTCCCGTACTCCAGCACCGCGCGTCGCTTCGCCACCTGCTCGTCCGCCGACAGTTCGACAACCAGCGGCACGGTCAACGCCGGGAGCAACGTCGAGCACCGCAGTTGCGCCTGCAGGGACTCGGCGTCATGGGTTCCCCGCTGGGCCGCCTGCACCAACGCCGCCCACTCGGGCCGCGCCGCGTAGGGCAGATCGGCGAAGAGGTAGCTGCGCCGACCGGCGACGAGCGACAGGGCGATCTCGGCGACCTGGACATGATCCGGATGTGCGCCGATGCCCGCCGGAATGAAGATCTCGTCGGCTGCTTCGATCAGCCCGGCCAAGGCTTCGGCGATCGTGTCCCGAGCTTCCCGGCCGGTGCGGTACTGGCCGTCGAGGAAAGACAGGTGCACCGCCCGCACCCCGGTCCCACTCAACGCCCGCGCATCTTCGGCCACCCGGTTCTGCCAGGCCGACTCCGGATCGGTCGCACCGGTTGCCCGATCCCATTCGCCCAGCGTGCAGCCGGCCGGCGGCGGCCCGGCGAAGACCGTCGCCACGGTGACCTGGACGTCATCGCCGCCATCGGTGATCGCCCGCCAACAGGACATCACGGCGTCGTCGAAATGGGCGGCCAGCACGAGCCGGCGGGTGACGGCGGCCTCCTCCTCCGAGTGCTGCGCCATCACCGACTCTCCCGACCCTGCATCATGGTTGTCGAGAGTATCGGCGGGCCTATCTCAAGTCCTGGTGAGATTGGGCCGGGTCGACCGCCAGCCGCTCGGTATCGACGACCTGGCGTTCCGTCTCGGTCGGCGCGCCCTGGACGCGCACCGTGTTCCGGCCCTCCAGCTTGGCCCGGTAGAGCGCCTGGTCGGCCAGCGCCAGCACGACGGCCAACTCCATCGGGGTCCGGCTGCCCTCGACCGCGGCCACCCCGACGCTGACCGTCACCGCCTCGGGCAGGATCCCGGTCTCGTTGCCGACCGCCACCCTGACCCGCTCGGCGACCTGTGACGCGGCGCTGCTGACGGTGTCCGGCAGAAGCATGCAGAACTCCTCACCACCGAACCTGGCGATGATGTCCTTCGGGCGGACGTAGGTGGTGATGATCCGGGCGACCAGTTCGAGGGCGTGGTCGCCGCCCAGGTGGCCGTGCCGCTGGTTGTAGAAGCGGAAGTTGTCGATGTCGGCGAACAGCACGGCCCAGGGCCGGCCGGCCGCGTTCAATCGGCGGATCTCCTCGCTGGCCAGGCGCTGCCAGGCATTGAAGTGCAGCAGACCGGTCTTCGGGTCGCGGGTGGCCCGCTCCTGCATGGGACGGTGCAGCACCGACTGCTGCAGGAAGCCGTAGGCCGGGATCAGCAACAGCACGAACCAGGGTGCGTTCGCGCCGAGCAGGCCGGTCAGGCTGCCGATGGCCAGCACACCGGCCTCGGCGACGTAGAAGGCCGGATCGGTCAAGGTGCGGCGCAGCCAGGCGTCGTCCTCGGCGGTGTTCAGCATGGCGGTCACCCCGAGCATCGCCGATTCGACGAGCAGGAAGGTGAGGATGGCTCCGATCGTGATCAGCAGACCGGGCAGTCCGGAGGACAGCGTCGGCGGTTCGCCGGCGTTGCCCTGCGCGATCAGCACGCCGGAGATCGCGCCGGCGCAGACCAGGAAACAGGCCGATGCGATCCATTTCCACAGCGTGACCCGCACGCCGCGCCACCTGGCGTGGGCATAGACCAGGGCCACCACCGGCACCAGGTAGAACGATGGCAGCAGGATGGTCGCCGCCATCGGCCACGCCGACAACGCCTTGTGCGGCCGTTGTGTGCGCACGGTGCCGCCCTCGAAGAGCCGGCCGATCTCGACGTTGATCACGCTGCCCAGCACCAGCGCGGCCGCGACGATCAGGTCCGGCCTGCTGATCACCGGGGTGGGCCAGGTGGACAACACGAGGGACAGCACCACCGCCAACGGCACAACAGCGATCATCCAGATCCGGACGCGGAGCGGCGCAGCGACGAACTCGCTGATCGCCGTCACTCGCTTCACCGCCTCGCTGTCGACCGGCGTTCCCCTCGGTGGGAACACGGTGAATCCAGAGGAATCCCGGTAGCCCACATCACTGCCGCGCCCGACCGCACTCATTGTCGCACTGCAGGTGACGGTCGGCGCACACACGGTCACCTGGTTGTCGGATCGGTGACCCGCGAGGTTCGGAGGACCGGGTTGGCGGATCAGCCGAGCCGTTGCCACCAGCCGTCCGGGACTGCGGCGGTCGTCCCGTCGATCCGCTCACCCGGGCGGGGGATCGCGACGGTGATGCCGTCCGCGGCAGCAAGCAGCCGCTCCACCGGCTCCGCCCAACTGTGCATGGCCAGGTCGAACGTCGCCCAGTGGATCGGCAGGAACAACCCACCGCCGAGGTCGGAGTGCGCCGCGACGGCCTCTTCGGGGTTGAGGTGGATGTCCGGCCACTGATCGCCGTAGGCGCCGATGGGCAGGATCGTCACGTCGAAGGGCCCATGCCTGGCGCCGATCCCGGTGAAGGCGCTGGTGTAACCGGTGTCGCCGCCGAAGTACACCCGGTGTCGCGGCCCGGCCATTGCCCACGAGCACCAGAGCGTGGTGTTCCGGCGCAGCCCCCGCCCGGAGAAGTGCCGGGATTCGGTGCAGGTCAACGTCAGCTCGCCGAGCTGGGTCTGCTCGTCCCAGTCCAGCTCGATGATCCTTCCCTCGGGGACGCCCCAACCGCGCAGGTGGGCGCCGATGCCGAGCGGGACGACGAAGGGAGCGGACTGGGCGTGCAGCAGCTGACGGACGGTGGGCAGGTCGAGATGGTCGTAGTGATCATGGGAGATGACGATGGCGTCGAGGGTTGGCAGGTCGGTCAGCGAAATCGGCACCGGATGCATCCGCGCCGGGCCGACCAGCTCGGACGGCGACACCCGGTTCCCCCAGACCGGATCGGCCAGTACGTAGTGACCGTCCAGCTCGATCAACGCTGTCGCGTGCCCGAGCCAGGTGACGCCCAGTTCCGCAGCCTGCGCTGCCGGGACAGCGGTGACCAGCGGTATCGCGCCCTTGGGGTGACCGCGGTCGCCCCTGGTGACGAATTCCGGGATCAGGCCGAGCATGTCCTTCCCGACGATCACGTGGGACGGCTCGGTGTTGTGGAAACCGGCGTCGGTGAAGTGCGGCGATCGGGCAGCGGTGGGCAGGATCTCCGAGCGGCCGGCGCCGATGGCGGCCGGTAGCCCGCGGATGTCGCGGCCGAGACCACTGAACGCCACCAAGGCCGTCGCGGCGCCGCCGACGGTCACCAGGGTCGCCGCCAGCGGTGAGCGGCGCCTCCCATCGGGCTTGCTGTCGGTGGATGCGGGCTTGGCTGTTTGTCCGGTCACTGCACCAGTGTCACCCGACTTCCGAGCAAAGCCCGCCTCTGGCTAAGGGGTCCTAGCAACATCCCACGTCAGTGAGCTACTGCCCGGGGTGGTGCTCGGTGACACCGGCGGGTGCCAGGACAGTCGACGCAACTCGCGAGCGCCGTTGCGGGTGCCCGATCAACCGAGCGATGCGCCGAACAGCAATCCGAGCAGGTAGGTCACCGCGGCTGCGGCCAGCCCGATCGTCAACTGCCGCAATCCCCGGCGCAACGGTGGGCCGCCGGACAGCACGCCGACCACGGCGCCGGTGAGCAACAGGGCGAGGCCGACCAGGACGCAGGCAATGACCAGCGCGGTGGTGCCGGTGAGGCCGAACAGGAAGGGCAGCACCGGAATCGCGGCGCCGGTGGCGAAGAAACAGAAGCTGGACAGTGCCGCGCCGATGCCGGTGCCGACGACGTCGTGGTCGGGGTCGGCGACCCCGGGGGGATCGAGCGACCGGGGATAGTGCGCGAGCAGATCCGCGGCCTGCCGTTCGGCATCCTCCGACGACATCCCGCGAGCCCGGTAGACCAGCGCCAGCTCGTTGGCATCGACGTCCAGGTGCGGGACGACCGTGTGCGCCGAAGGGTCGGGCGCGGAGGCCTCCAGGAGTTCGCGCTGCGACCGCACGGAGACGTACTCGCCGGCACCCATCGACAACGCGCCGGCCAGCAGGCCGGCGAGACCGGTCAGCAGCACGGCCTGCGACGAGACACCGCCGCCGCTGACCCCGAGGACCAGGGCGAGGTTGCTGACCAGACCGTCATTGGCGCCGAACACTGCCGCGCGAAACGTGCCGGAGACCCGGGCCCGGCCTCTCGCGGCCAGGCCTCTCACCACTTCCTCGTGCACCCGCTCGTCGGCGGCCATCGCCCTTGTCGCATCCAGGTCGGTGTCGTAGGACGACCGGTTCTCGGCCCGCTGGGCCAGTGCCAGGACGAAGACCGAGCCGAAATGACGGGCCAGCCACGCGAGTATCCGCATCCGGACGTCACCGCGGTGCGGCGGCCCGACGTCGTCGCCGAGCAGGGTTGACCAGTGGGCGGCGTGCCGCTCCTCGGCGTCGGCCAGTTCGAGCAGGATCTCCCGCTCGTCCCCGGTGCGGCGGCTCGCCAGACTCCGGTAGACCTTGGCTTCTTCCCGTTCGTCGGCCAGGCGCCGGCGCCATCGGCGAAGTGCGGCCGGCGACGGGTCGGTGGGCGGAATGCCTGCAGCGCCTGCCATTCGCCGAGTTTGGCAGACCGGGCGTCGACGGGGTCCACCCGTACGGCCCGGTCGTGACCGGCATACTCCTGGGCATGAAATTTCGCGCCGTCCTGATGCAGTCGGGCCGCACCGCAACGGGCATCGAGGTGCCGGCCACCGTCGTCGCCGATCTCGGCCCCAGCAAGAAGCCCGCGGTTGCGGTGACCATCGACGGTCGCTACCGCTATCGCAGCAGTGTCGCCTCGATGGGCGGCACCTACATGCTGCCGGTGAGCGCCGAACATCGCGCCGGAGCCGGAATCTCAGCTGGAGACGAGGTCGAGGTCGAGCTGGAACTCGACACCGAGCCACGTGAGGTGACCGTGCCGGCCGACCTGTCTGCCGCTCTCGACGCCGACCCGACCGCGCGCACCTTCTTCGACAAACTGTCGTACAGCAACAAGCTGCGGCACGTGCTGGCGATCGACGGGGCCAAGACCGCGGAGACCCGGGAGCGCCGGATCGCCAAGTCGGTGGGGCTGTTCCACGAGGGACGCAGCTGAGCATCCCCTCCTCGGTTGCCGGAGGGTGACGGCCGACCGTGCTCGGCTATCCGCGGTTGGTGATCTGCTGCACCGCCCAGCTGTTCCCGTCCGGATCGGCGAAGAAGACGAACGCTCCCCACGGAAAGTTCTGTACCTCGCTGACCTGGATGCCGCGGCCGAGCAGGTCGCTGCGTGCCTCGTCGATGTCGGCAACGACGACCTGCAGACCCTTCACCGATCCGGGCTCGGCGTCGGTGATGCCGGTGCCGAGCGAGATGGAACAGGCCGAGCCGGGCGGGGTGAGTTGGACGAAGCGAATATCGTCGGACACCCGGTGGTCCTGATCGGCATTGAATCCGGCCCGGACGTAGAACGCTTTGGCGCGATCCACATCGGAGACCGGAATCGCAATCAATTCGAGCTTCATGTCCATTTCATCCTCCGATTCCGACCCGTTCAGCAACTGACTTCTAATGTTCGCCCACCGTAGCCGACAGCACCGACAAGGCACTGAGCTGCGCATCTACGCCATCCCGGATTGCGAATAGTGAACAAATAACTGCCGAACACGCTTCAACTGGTGAATTCTTGTGAATCCAGATCGTCAAGTGCCGTATTCCGGAACGAGTGGCGGAACCTTACATAATGGCGGTCCCCACCAATCATGAAACAATGGCTTATGGCAACAACAGAGAAATCTGCGACCACGTCGGAGGAACGAAAATCCAGGTCGACCGGGTTCGGCCGTCGGCTGGCGAAGTTCGCCGGGCGGCTGATCGGCATCGCCCTCGTGGGAGCCGCGCTGATCCTGCTCAGCACCGTGGTCGACGGGGTGCTCCACTGGGTGACGCTGGTGCTGGGGATCGTCGTGCTGGCCGGGTTGGCGTTGTACGCGAACGCGCTCTCCGCCGAGACCCAGCGCAGGCTCGGCCCGCTGCCACTCGGCAGGCCGGATCAGGATCTGGCCTCGATGCCGCTCTACCAGGGTCGCAACCTGCCGGGTGCCGAGCCGGATCAGCGAGCCAGCTGACCGACCGCCGCCGAGAACACCCGCGGTAATCGCTGCGCCGCCGGCACGATCGCCCGACGAAGGGGCGAGCGATGACTGACCCAGAGCAGGCTCGATGTGATCGAGCGATACCGCCGGGTGTCACGACGCCAGCGCCGCTCGTAACCGGCCGGGTCACCCGCCACCACACAATCCACCAGCGACTGGGCGCAGGCGAGTGATACCGCAATGCCCTCACCGGTCAGGGCATCGACGTAGCCCGCTGCGTCGCCCACCAGCAGCACCCGGCCCGCGGCGCGACGGATGGTCCGCCGACGCAACGGGCCGGCGCCGCGAACCGATCCGGACTCGGCGCCGGCCAGGCGGGAGGCGAGCTCCGGGAACGCCGCCATTTGCTCGTCGAAGCTGCCGCGGTCGCTGCTCAACACGGCCACCCCGACCAACTGCGGGCCGACCGGGGTGAGATAGGCCTCGGATCTTTCGGACCAGTGCACCTCGACGAAATCCGACCACGGCTCGACGGCGAAATGGCGCCGCAATCCCCATCGGTGACGATCACCTCGAATCGGCCGATCAAGGCCGAGAGAGCGGCTGATCGGAGAATGCAGGCCGTCGGCGGCAACCAGGTATCTGGCGGTGATGCCGGCAGCGGTGACGCTGTTCTCGTCCTGCGACACGGCCGACACCGCCAGCGGCAGGACGGGCACTCCCGCCTTGCGCACGGCGAGGTGGAGCGCGGATTGCAGGTCCGTCCGCCGCACCCCCCGGCCCGGTCCGGCCTTGAACGACGCCTCCACCCGACGACCGGCGGAGAGGTAGCCGATCCCCTGCAGCGGGTGTCCCGGCGGGTCAACCCCGAGGTCGGCGAGGTCCCGGACCGCGCCGGGCATCAGGCCTTCACCGCAGGCCTTGTCGATCGGCCGGGCGTGCTCGCCGGCCAGCGCTCTCGGGTCGACGACGGTCACCGTCAGGCCGGCCCGCTCGGCGTACAACGCCGTCGCCAGACCGGCGGGTCCGGCGCCGGCGATCAGCAGATCGATCATGGCCCGGTCGAGCTGGTACCGACAGAGCCGGAACCGGTGGAACCGGACCCGGCGGTCGATGAGGCGGTGGTAGACGAGGCGGTTCGAGCGGCGGCCGCCGCGGTCAGGGCGTCCTCCTCGGCCCGGATCCGCACCCGGAGCAGGAATGCGTTCAAGACCGTGAACGTGATCGCGGTGATCCATGCGGTGTGCACCATCGGCAACGCGATGCCCTCGATCACCACCGCAACGTAGTTCGGGTGGCGCAGCCAGCGGTAGGGACCGCGGTCGACGAGCGGCAAACCGGGGATCACCACGATCAAGGTGTTCCACCGGCGGCCGAGCGTGCTGATGCACCACCACCGCAACGCCTGGGTGGCGAGCACCGTTGCGACCATGATCCAGCCGAGTACGGGCAGGAACGGGCGGTCGAACGCCCACACCTCGACGACGCAGCCGACCAGGAGCCCGAAGTGCAGCAGCACCATGGCCGGGTAGTGCCCGCGGCCGTACTCCCGCCCGCCGTGTCGGAACGCCCAGGCCAGGTTGCGCTTGGACACGGCGAGCTCGACCAGTCGCTCGGCACCGACCGCGAGGACGAACAGGGTGTACGCGATCACGGCAGTGACCTCCCGATGACAGCGTTCCGCAGGGTGTCGTTCATCGAGGTCACCAGCGGAGCAGGACGAGCTCGGAGGAAAAGCCAGGACCCATTGCCATCAGCATGCCCGGCGACCCGGCGGGCGGCGGGCGGTCCCGGAGGGTGTCCCGCAGCACGTGCAACACGGACGCGGAGGACAGATTGCCCACCTCGCCGAGCGAGCGCCAGGTCATCTCCAGCGCTTCCGGGCCGGCGTCCAACTCGGCCTCGATCGCCTCGATGATCTTGGGCCCGCCGGGGTGCGAGACCCAGGCGCCGACGTCGGCAACGCCGAGCCCGTGCTCGGCCAACATGCTCCGGATGTCCGGTCCGAGATATCGGTGCACCAGATCGGGAACTTCGGCGGTGAGCACGATCCCGAAACCGTTGCGGCCGATGTCCCACCCCATCACCCCCTGGGTGTTCGGGTAGAGATGGCTGCGGGTCGCGATCACCCTCGGTCCGACGACGTCGCACCGATCGGCCCGGTCGGCACCCACCGCCACGACGGCAGCCGCCCCGTCGCCGAACAACCCGCTGGCCACCAGGTTGGCCATCGAGGTGTCGTGACGCTGCACCGTCAGGGAGCACAGTTCCACCGACAGCAGGATGCCGACGTCGTCGGGCCAGCCGCGGAGGTAGTCGTGCAACCGGGCGATCCCGGCTGCGCCGGCGACGCAGCCCAGGCCGAACAGCGGCACCCGTTTGATGTCTTCGCGGAAGCCGACCTCGGCGTGGATCCTGGCTTCGAGCGACGGAACCGCCAGGCCGGTGATGGTGGTGGAGAAGATCACGTCGACCTGATCCGCGGCCAGCCCGGCGGCTTCCAGCGCACCGTTCACCGCCGCGACGCCCAGGTCGACAGCGACCTCCAGGTAGGCATTGTTGGCCTCGGTGAAGTCGGTCAGCTGCCGGTAGCGATCAAGCGGCAACGCCAGGTAGCGGCTGCTCACCCTGGTGTTGGTGTGGATCCGCCGCAGCACCTCGTGGCTCCCGCCATCGCCCAGCACATGCTCGGCGAATGCCTCGGTGATCTTGTCCTGCGGGTACCGGTGTGGGGGTAGAACCGCATGCACGGAAGCAAGGCAGGTCATGCCGGTCACAGTACGGTGACGATCGGTGCTTGTCGGGGGCGCCGGCTCGGCTTTCGGACGGTGGGCCGACCCGGTTGATGGCCGGCCCGAGCACAGATGTCGCCTTTGATCACGAATGCCCGGTGGAGGATTCACCCATGTCGGTCAGCGGGCCCAACTCGGCTGAAACCACCGGGCGCGGCCAGGGCGGTGTCGGCCGGGCGCTGGTGCTGTCCTGCCACCCGTTGCCGACCGTCGCCGTCACCGCGATCAGCGCCGGTCTCGCGGCCCTGGCCGGGTTGTCGATCGGCCGGGCGGCACTGCTGATCGCGGCGGTGTTCGCCGGTCAGCTGTCGATCGGGTGGTCCAACGATGCCATCGACGCCGCTCGGGACCGGGCCAGCTCACGCACTGACAAACCGGTCGCACTGGGTGCCGTCACACCCCGGGTGGTCGGTGTCGCTGCCGGCGTGGCGCTCGTGGTCGCAATCGTGCTGTCTCTGCTGTTGGGCATCCTGCCCGGTTTGGCGGCGCTCACCGTTGTCGCCTGTGGGTGGCTCTACAACCTCGGGCTGAAGGCAACTGCGTTCTCGTTCGTGCCGTATGCCATCGCCTTCGGCATCTTGCCGGCCGTCGCGACGCTGGCATTGCCGGTGCCGGCCTGGCCGGCCCCGTGGGCGATGATCGCCGGCGCGTTGTTCGGTGTTGCGGCCCACCTGGCGAACGTGCTGCCCGACCTGGACGACGATCTGCAGTCCGGCGTCCGTGGCCTGCCCCAGCGGCTCGGCACGCGGGTCACGGCGGTCGCCTGCCCCATGTTGCTGGGCGTTGCCTCGCTGACCATCCTGGCCGGTACCGCCGTCGCCGGCCAGGGCACGCAGTGGTGGCGATGGGTGGTGGCGGTCGGCCTGGTGCTGTTGGTGGGCGCCGGCGTGCTCATCGGGATCCGTCGACCGAAGAGCCGGGCGTTGTTCGTCATCGTGATCGTCGCGGCGATCGTCGCGATCGCCCTGTTCGCCCGGTCGGGTCAGTCGCTGACCTGACCGGGATGGGCCCGGCGACTACTTCGGCGGACGCCACTCGCCTACCGTGGTGGGCATGCTGACGTTCGACGGCGCCATTGCGGGGATGGGCACCGCATCGGGGACCCGCCTGGTGGTGGGCATGTGGCCGCTGTCGCCGTACGGGTCCGTCACCGACGTGATGATCGAACGTGCTGACGGCCACCGGATCCTGCTCGCCCCCACCCAGGAGTTGGCCGATTTCATCGCCGGCACCTATGAGTTCGACGAGGTCCGGGTCACGCCGGTGTTGCGGATGCGGGACGGCAACAAGAAGTGGATGGTCAGTACCGACGAACTCGCGCTGACCTTCGAGCTCGGCGGTCGTCCGCCGCTGGGACTGCTACTGCTCGTCCTGCCGCGGCGCCTCGCCCGGGCACGCTGGTGGGCGACCGCCGTCGATCCGGTCGCCCGCGTGGTGAAGAAAGGTGTGCGAACCCGCGGCAGCGCCGGCGGCGGCCGGCGGGAGTGGTATTCGGCCCAGGACATGCAGCACATCACCTCGGTCAGCGCCCGGCTGGACGGGGTCGACCTGGGAGATCTGCGACCGGTGACGCCGCCGGTGCGTTTCGGCTTCGCCTCGACCCCCGAGGAACCGGCGCTGGTCCGGGTGGTCACCAGGATCACCGACGAGCAGGACTGATCGCCTGACGAAATTTCCGTCACCGACACACGCCGGACATACCGCCCCTGGACGCTTGTCGCATGGTGACGCTCGACGACCTGCAGGTCCGGCAGCTGGGTGAATGCCGTCACGAATCAGCGCTCGCGAAGTATGTCGGCGGTCGCCGGACGAACGATCACTATGTCGAGGAGCACGACCGGGTGTTGTTCGACGACACCATTGCGCTCCTCGAGTCGCACGGACTCCCGCTCGACCAGATCCCGACCCTGGAGCCGGGTGGCCCGCGGCGCAAGGTGTTTCATGCGCCCGGCGCGACCAGGGCTGGCATCGTCACCTGCGGCGGCCTCTGTCCCGGCCTGAACGATGTGATTCGGGGACTGGTGATGGAACTCGGAACCCATTACGGCGTAAAAGATGTCATCGGGTTCCGCAACGGCTTCGCCGGCCTGGTGGCGGCCCTTGGCCACGAGCCGGTCGACCTGACAACCGAGCGGGTCAGCAAGATCAACATGCAGGGCGGGACGATTCTCGGAACATCAAGGGGTGCTCAGGATCCCGAGGTGATGGTCGACCGGCTGGTGGAACTCGGCATCGACATCCTCTTCGTGATCGGCGGTGACGGGTCGATCCGCGGCGCCGGCAAGATCGCCGCCGTGGCCCGCCGGCGTGGGTTACCGATCGGGGTGATCGGCATCCCCAAGACCATCGACAACGACATCCCTTTCATCGGACAGAGTTTCGGTTTCCAGACCGCGTTCACCGTTGCCGCGCAATCGATTGCGGCCGCCCAGGTCGAAGCGCAATCGGCGATCAACGGCGTCGGCCTGGTGAAGCTGATGGGCAGGCACGCTGGCTTCATCGCCTGCTACGCGGCGTTGGCCAACCATCACGCCGACTTCGTCCTCATCCCGGAAGTACCGTTCGCGCTGGACGGTGAGTCAGGGTTCCTGGCGGCCCTCGAACGGCGCGTCGCCGACCGGGGCAGTGCGGTGGTGGTCGTGGCAGAGGGTGCCGGCCAGGACCTGATGACCGACGAGCAAACCGGGACGGACGCCTCCGGCAATCGCAAACTCGGTGACATCGGCCGTTTTCTCGAGGCCGCCATCATCGAGCACTACTCCTCGATCAATCGCGAGTTGACGCTCAAGTACCTCAAACCCGGCTACTCGATCCGCTCCGTTCCGGCCAAGGCCCATGATTCGGTGTATTGCGTGCGACTGGCCCAGGCGGCCGCGCATGCCGGAATGGCGGGCCGCACCGACATGGTGGTCGGCCGCAGGCACAACCGGTTCGTGCACGTGCCGATCGACATCGTCGTCTCGGCCAGGAACGAGGTCGCGCCCGACGGCGACCTCTGGTTGAGCGTGCTGGAATCCACCGCTCAGCCGCTGGAGATGCGCTGAGTTCTGCCAGCTTTTCAGTCCAGCTTCTCAGTCCAGTTCGACGCCGGGCCCGCCTTCTGGGCCGCCCGGTCTGTCGCCGGTGGACGACCAGGAGGCGGTCAGCATCTCGTCGACAGGTGGTGAGTGCGGCGGGGTTCCGTCGCCGAACGGGCGGCCGCCCAGTTCGGCACGGTTGTGCGGTTCGAACCAGCCGGCGAGGTCGGGCCCGTCCGGCACGATCTGCGACGGGTTGATGGTGGTGTGCACCAGGTAGTAGTGCTGCTTGATCTGGACGAAATCGATGGTGTCCCCGAAACCGGGGGTCTGAAACAGGTCTCGGGCATACGCCCACAGAACCGGCAGCTCGGTCAGCTTGTTGCGATTGCACTTGAAGTGACCGTGGTAGACCGCATCGAACCTGGCCAGGGTGGTGAACAAGCGGACGTCGGCTTCGGTGATGGTGTCGCCGACGAGATAGCGACGGGTGGTCAGCCGGTCGGTCAGCCAGTCCAAGCGAGTGAACAACCGGTCGAAGGCGGCGTCGTACGCCTGCTGACTGCCGGCGAAACCGCAGCGGTAGACGCCGTTGTTGACGTCCCGGAACACGACGTCATTGACCTGGTCGATCTCGGCCCGCAACGCCTCCGGGTAGAGCTGGGGCGCGCCCTCGCGGTGGAACTCGGCCCACTCGGTGGACAGGTCGAGGGTCAGCTGTGCGTAGTCGTTGGTCACCACCTGACCGGTCGGCACGTCGACCATGGCAGGAACGGTGATCCCGAGGGGGTAGTCGGGATCACGGGCCAGGAATGCCTGCTGTAGACGCTTGATCCCCAGCACCGGGTCCACCTGGCCCGGATCGAGATCGAAGGTCCAGCTCCGCTCGTCATGGGTCGGGCCACAGACGCCGAGCGAGATCGCCTGCTCGAGACCCAGCAGCCGGCGGACGATGGTCGCGCGATTGGCCCAGGGGCAGGCGCGGGCGACCACCAGTCGATACCGTCCCGGCTCGACGGGAAACCCGTCCCGGCCGTCGCGAGTGATCCTGGTGGTGAGGTACCGCTCGTCCCGGACGAATTCGCCCTTCGACCCCGATCCTGCATCTTTCGCCGCTGCCATCGACAATCCCTACCTTCGCGCCGCATGGATCGCGCTGTGCAGTCAGGGTTACCCGACGACCTGCGGCACAAACGCGTAACAACGATGGCGCAGACTAGGCCGGTGGCGCTGCGCACCGTTGGGGTGGAAGAAGAACTGATGTTGGTCGACCCGGTCGACGGCCGTCCGGCATCGGCGGGTGACTCCGTGCTGGAAGCGGCACAGGAGTGGCTTGGTGCGGGCGCGGACCACCAGGTCGAGAAGGAATTCAAGATGGAGCAGACCGAGATCGGCTCCTCACCGACCACCGACATCCGGGCGTTGCGCAGCGAGCTGCTGAATCTGCGTCGAGCAGTCGCGGCCGCCGCCGGCAGCACCGGCGTGCATGTGGTTGCGGTGGCCACCAGCCCGTTCAAGGTGCGGCCGACGGCCACCATCGACGAGCGCTATTCCCGGATGCTCGACATGTTCGGCATCATCGCCCGCCAACAGCTGACCTGCGGGCAGCACATCCATGTGTCGGTCGGCTCGCCGGACGAGGGAGTTGCGGCGCTCGACCGGATTCGGCCCTGGTTGCCGCTGCTCACCGCGATCTCGGCGAACTCGCCGTACTGGCAGGGGCAGGACACCGGTTACGCCAGCTACCGGACCATTGCCTGGGGTCAGTGGCCGACCGCCGGCCCGACAGAGGCGTTCGGCGACATCGACGGTTACCACGGGGCGATCAAGGGTCTGCTGGAAACCGGTGCTGCGATGGACGACGGGATGATCTATTTCGACGCCCGGCTGTCGGCCAGCTATCCGACCCTGGAGATCCGGGTGCCCGACGTGTGCACCGATGTCGGTGATTCGGCCCTGATCGCCGCACTGGCCAGGGCCCTGGTCGACACCGCGGCCACCGACTGGCATCACGGTCGCCAGCCCGACCCGATCAGGATCGAGGTGTTGCGGGGAGCGACCTGGCGGGCGGCCCGTTTCGGGCTGGCCGGCGACCTGCTGGACCATCGGTCGCGCGAACTCGTGCCCGCCTGGGCGATGGTCGACGCCCTGGTCGAACACGTGCTGACGGCGCTTCGGGCCAACGGCGATCTGGACTTCGTCCTGGAGGCCATCGCCCGCCTGCGCCGGACCGGGACCGGCGCCGACCTGCAACGCGCCGAGTTCGCCCGCCGCGGGCTGCTCTCCGACGTGGTGCAGAACGCCGCCCAGCGCACCCTCGAATAACGCCCCCCGTCTCGGCGCCGATCATCTCGGCCGGCGCGGACGAAGTCGTCGACTCCTGCCACAGGCGTCCCAAAACCGCCACGTTCATCCGCGCGGAGCTGTTTGATCGGCGCCGACAGGGACCGCGCGTTTCAGCTGGCGGGTGGTGTCGGGCGGCGGTCAGCCGGTCTTCTTCTGCGCCGCGGGCTTCCGGGTGCGCTTGGCCGGTGCGGACTTGCTGTCGCTGTCCGACGAGGACGTGGTGCTGCCGCCGGATTTCGAGCTGCTGGACCTGGAACTGCTCGACCTGGAACTGGTGGACCGTGAGCTCCCGGACTTGCTGTCACCGCCGGACTTCGAGTCGGTGCCCTTGTGCCGCTCCACACTTCGTTGCAGTGCGGCCAGCAGGTCGACCACCTCGGCGTCCTCGCCCTCCTCCTCCACCTCCGGAGTCGGGAACGCCTCCTCACCCTCCAGCTTGGCGTCGATCAGCTGCTGCAGTTCCTCCCGGTAGTCGTCGGTGTAGTCCTCCGGCCGGAAGTCGTCGGCGAAGCTGTCCACCAACATGGAGGCCATCTTCAGCTCTGCCGGCTTGATCGTGACACTCTCATCGAGTGACGGGAACTCCGCGGCCCTGACCTCGTCGGGCCACAACAGGGTCTGCACCACCAGCACGTCGTCCTTCACCCGCAACGCGGCCAGCCGGGTCTTCTGCCGCAGCGCGAAGTTGACGATCGCGATCCGGTCCGTCTGCTCGAGGGTGCGGAGCAGCAGCATGTATGCCTTGGTGGAGGTCGACGCCGGCTCGAGGTAGTAGCTCTTGTCGTAGAACAGTGGGTCGATCTGGTCGGCCGGCACGAAACTGGAGACCTCGATCTCGCGGCTGGTGCTGGACGGCAGCTGCGCGAAGTCCTCGTCGGTGAGGATCACCGTCCGGCCGTCGTCACTCTCGTAGGCCTTGGCGATGTCGGCGTACTCGACGACCTTGCCGTCGAGTTCACAGGTCCGCTTGTACCGGATCCGGCCGCCGTCCTCGGCGTGCACCTGGTGGAACCGCACGTCTTTTTCCTCGGTCGCCGCGTAGACCTTGACCGGCACGTTCACCAGCCCGAACGCCACGGAGCCCTTCCAGATCGATCTCATGTTGACCATGATGGACCTTCCGACTTCGGTGAGCGAGTGAGCACCGAGGTAGACGCCCGGCGGTCGGCGGAATCATCGTTCAAGATCACGGAGCGACGATCGATGCGGTGATGCGGTGATGCGGTGATGCGGTGATGCGGTGATGCGGTGATGCGGTGGAAGGGGTGGGACATGGCAGCGGGCGATTCGGCGACGATCGAACTCGATGGGCACCGGCTCGCCCTGACCCACCTGCGGAAGGTTCTCTACCCGGCCACCGGCACCACCAAGTCCGACATCATCGGCTACTTCGCCGAGGTCGCCCACGCCCTGATCCCGCACGTGGCCGATCGCCCGGTCACCCGGAAGCGCTGGCCGGACGGAGTGACCACCACACCGTTCTTCCACAAGGACCTGCCGAAAGGCACGCCGACCTGGGTGAGCCGGCGGGTGATCCAGCATTCGGACGGGCCCAAGGCGTACCCGATCGTGGATTCACCGGCGACGCTGGCCTGGCTGGGACAGATCGCCGCGCTGGAACTGCATGTGCCGCAATGGACGTTCGGTGCCGATCCCGAAGACACCGCGAACGAAACCACTTTCGGCGTCGCCCGTCCCGATCGACTGGTCTTCGACCTCGACCCGGGGCCGGGTGTCGGGCTGATCGAATGCGCGGAGGTCGCCCGCGCGGTCCGGGCCAGGATGACCGATGCGGTCATCGTCCCGGTGACCAGTGGTTCCAAGGGGATTCACCTCTACAGCCGGCTCGACGGTTCGCTCACCTCCGATGAGGCATCGCTCCTGGCGAGGGAAATCGCCGAGGCCATTGAGCAGGACCTGCCCGATCTGGTGGTGTCCCGGATGGCGAAGGTGTTGCGGGCCAAGAAGGTGTTCATCGATTGGTCGCAGAACAACGGTTCCAAGACCACGATCGCGCCGTACTCGTTGCGCGGCAGGGATCAGCCCACCGTCGCGGCGCCGCGAACCTGGGACGAACTGGACGATCCCGACCTGCGGCATCTGCAGTACACCGAGGTGATCGCCTTGCTCGCGGAGTATCCCGATCCCATGCAGGGGCTGGAGACCGGCGACAACTCCGGCGCCGAGCATCGCGGAAGCGGCAAGCCGCGCCGCCGGCGCGCCGCCGCCAAACCCAGCTCAGGGCCGGCGAAATCTGCTGCACCCCCGAACGGGAAGGCTGAAACAGGCGAGGCCGACGCCAAACTCGACAAGTACCGGTCGATGCGGTCCGCGAATCGGACTCCGGAACCCGTCCCCGAACCCGGCTACCTCCCGCACGGCAACGACGACACCTTCGTCGTGCAGGAGCATCACGCCCGGCGGCTGCACTACGACTTTCGTCTCGAGCGGGGCGGGGTGCTGGTGTCCTGGGCAGTGCCCAAGGGCATCCCGCCGGAGGCCGGGCAGAACCGGTTGGCGGTGCAGACCGAGGACCATCCGTTGGACTACGCCGATTTCGCCGGGATCATTCCCCGCGGCGAATACGGCGGCGGCACCGTCACCATCTGGGACGCCGGCACCTACGTCACCGAGAAGTGGCGCGACAACGAGGTGATCGTGGTCCTTGACGGGCAGAAGGCACGCGGCAGGTACGTGCTGATCCGCACCGAGGGCAGCAACTGGCTGCTGCACCGGATGAAGGATCAGGGACCGCCGGGCAAGACCTACGGCCCGCACTCCGTCGACAAGGCGCCACTCCGACCTGTCACCACCGAAAATCAAACGGCCGACGAGCACACCGAAGTGCGCCAACGGGTAGCCGCTCCGCCGACCGACCTGAAACCGATGATGGCGACGGCCGGTACGCCACACGACATCTCCGATGACGGATCCTGGCGGTTCGAGGGCAAGTGGGACGGCATCCGCGCGCTGGCGACGCTCGGCCCGAACGGTCTGCGGCTGCACAGCCGGGCCGGTAACGACTTCACCCACGCCTACCCGGAACTGGAAGAACTGGCCGCCCTCCTGGACGGACACAGCGGCGTGCTGGACGGCGAGATCGTTGCGTTGGACGCGACGGGGAAGACCAGCTTCTCGCTGCTCCAGCAACGGATGAACCTGGCTGCCGCCAGGGATGTCGCCCGGGTGCGGAAGTCGGTGTCGGTGCAGTTCTGGTTGTTCGACGTCCTACACCTTGACGGAGTGTCGTTGCTGCGCAAGCGGTACGACGTGCGTCGACAGATCCTGCAGGCACTACCCATCTCCGGTGACATCTGCGTCGTCCCAGACCAGTTGCCCGGCACGGTGCAGGAGGCGTTGCAGGGCAGCATGGATCGCGGCTGGGAGGGCATCGTCGCCAAGCGGGCCGACTCGACCTATCTGTCGGGCAAGCGGTCGCACAGCTGGATCAAGATGAAGAACTTCCGGGATCTGGAGGTCGTCATCGTCGGCTGGAAACCCGGCGCGGGTCGCCGGGAGGGAAGCCTGGGGTCGCTGTTGCTGGCGGTTCCGGATGAGAGCGGCGACCTGCAGTACGCCGGCAAGGTCGGTACCGGATTCACCGATGTGATCCTCGACCAACTGATGGCGGCACTGAAGCCGTTGCGCACCAGCAACTCTGCGGTGGCCTCCTCGGTGCCCCGGGCCGAGGCCGTCGACGCGGTCTGGGTGCAGCCTTCGCTGGTGGGTGAAGTGAAGTACGTCGAGTGGACCCCTGAACGCCGGTTGCGGGCGACCAGCTGGCGCGGGCTGCGTCCGGACAAGTCGGTCGACGATCTGGTTCCACCGACCTGAGATCAGCTCTGCTGCTTGAGCTTGCGCCACCCACCCGCCCGGTTGTTCGCGATGATCTGCCGGAACATCTCACCCAGCGCCGGGGCGTTGATCTGCTCACCTTTGCGAACAGCGACCGTTCGGGCCGTGCTGTTCTGCTGTCCGCCGGTGATGATGCCCTCCGGGTCGGGAACGATCGCGCCGTCGTAGAGGAACACGTTGACGTGATCCTTGGCCGCCAGCAGCGCGGCGATGTTGCCGTCCAACACGAAATACGGCTGAACGGTCCGCTTGATCGTCTCGACCACCTCGGGATCGGCGGCATGCACGAGATCCCGGACCTGTTGGCAGATCTCCTGCTGCCAGTCGGGCAGCTTGTCGATGTAGGTGTCGACCCGGGGGTCCTTGTCGTAGGCCATGTCGGCTCCCTCGTCGGGTGGGGTCGATGTCTCCAACGATCGTAGAACCCGCCCGTTGGGGACTCAGGTCTATGTACTGAGCAGCGATAAGGTCCGTAGTGTCCGATTCCTACATCGGCAATCCGTCGGCTTCGCGCGTCCGCGAAACCGCCGGTAGCAGACAAGAGGGACGACATGATCGTGCGACGGCTGTACGGATTCGCCATCGGCGCCGCCGTGGTGTCACTCGGTCTCGCCGCCTGTACGTCGGGAGCCGATACCGCGGCCTCGTCGACGGCCTCGTCGGCGAGCGGGGCAACCGCCGCCAGCAGCTCGGCCGGGTCGACCACCGCGAGCAGTTCGGCCGGTGCGACGGCGCCGGCCGGTGCTCGGATCGCATCGATCCCGGGCCTGGACCAATCCGCGATCGACGTGATGAACAAGCCCGTCTACGCCAACGGCCAGTGGGCGATCGCGGTCAAGGACATCGACACCGGCGAGCAGATCATCGCGTACAACAACGACCTGCTGTTCGAGCCCGGTTCGGTGGTGAAGACCTACAGCACCGGAGCCGCCTGGCAGGAATTCGGTCCGGACTCGACGGTCGTCACCCCGGTGAAGCGCACCGGTGAGGTTGTCGACGGCACCTTGACCGGCGACCTGGTGCTGGTCGGTCAGGGGGACCTGACGATGGGCGGCCGAACGAAGCCCGATGGCACGGTGGACTTCACCAACCTCGACCACAACGACGCCAACGGCATCCCCGGTGCCACGCTGACCACGGAAGATCCGCTGACCGGACTGAACGAGCTGGCCGCGCAGGTCAAGGCCGCCGGCATCAACACCGTTTCCGGTGACGTGATCGTCGACAACCGGCTGTGGGCCCCGCACACCCTGGCTGAGGAGCCGATCACCCCGATCATCATCAATCAGAACGTCATCGACCTGACCATCACGCCAGGGGCCGAGGGCCAGCCGGCGACCACAGCGATCTGGCCGGTGGTGGCGCCGTGGACCGTGGACACCCAGGTGCAGACGGTTGCCGCCGGCACGAAGGACACCGGATTCAAGGTGACCTCGCCCGCCGACGGCAAGATCGTCCTGACCGGCACCATCACTGCTGACAGCGACCCGGTGCTGAAGGTCTACGCGTTCAAGGATCCGGCAACGTTTGCCCGCACCGCGTTCATCGAGGCCCTCGGCCGGGCCGGGGTGACCGTCACAGCGGATCCAGTGGCGACCAACCCCGATGCCGCCCTGCCGGCCGCGGATACCGTCGACTCCTTGACCTCGGTCGCGGAGCTGACCTCCCTGCCGCTCGATCAGGAAACGACATACGTCAACAAGATCAGTTACAACCGGGGTGCCGAGACGCTGATCTGCCGGCTGGCCGTCGCCGCCGGCAGCCCCAAGTGCGAGCCCGGGATGGCCAGGGCCGGGCAGATCTGGGCCGCGGCGGGCCTGGACACCAAGGGCGCATCGTTGATCGACGGCTCCGGGCTGATCGGCAACTTCGTCACCGCGGACAACCAGGTGCAGCTGCAGACCATCATGGCGAAGCGACCGGACGCCGCTGCCTGGCGAGCGACCCTGCCGATCCTCGGGGTCGACGGATCGCTGACCACCGTCCAGGCGAACAGTCCCGCCAAGGGCAAGGTCGTCGGCAAAACCGGAACGCTGCTGGCAGTCGACGCCTTCAACCCGGGCCCGAGGTACCGACTCCCCACCAAGGCGTTGGGCGGCTACATCGACACCGCGAGCGGCCGGCACTTCGCGTTCGCCGTGATGGCGACCAACAGTGTCTTTGCCGACATCGAAGGGGTCTTCGCCGCCAACGATGACGTCGGGGCTGTCGTCGCCAGCATCCAGGAGTCCTACTGATCACGTAGCGCGGTGAGCAGGGTCGCCGGCGCACCCGAACTCCACGCCCGGCGATCCCCGCTCGCGGCGGTGATCAGATCGAGTGCGCGCTGCTGGCGGCGGGTCTCGAGTTCGAGCTCGCGTGGCCAGCCGGTCGTCGTCGATGCCGTACCAACGGTTGTCGATCGCGTCAGTTGCCCGGCCGGCGGCGAGCTCGGCAAACCCGACGAGACCGTGGAGCACGGCGTTGGCCGCGAAGATGGTGGCGGCCACCTCGTCGTGAGTCGGCATCATTGGGGCCATCCTGGCCTTCGATGTGATTCTGTGGACTCAGCAAGTAGTGGCCGATGGCGTGCGAGATCGGGTACCAGGCAGCGTCATTGCCGGCCGCATAGGACCAGATCGACTCCAGCACAGGCCGCCAAGAGCGGCTGTACTCACGCTGCTCGGTCTTCTGCAAGCCGTCGTGGAAGTCCATCAGTCGCTGGGCCGGCGCCACCGCGTACAGGATGATTCCGCGGTGCCTTGCCCAGGTCGGCAGTGCTGCCAGGCCGGCGCCGACCGGGTCCACGCTGACCGTCTTGCCCGTCATCGCGTCTCTCCGTCCGGTCGAGCCATGCGTCGGCCGAACCGTACGCCGGTCAGGGTCAGTTGCGGGATTGCCCGAGCTTCCAGTACCCGGAGAACATGATCGAGCGGCGATCCACCCCGCGTTCCTTGGCCAGGTGTCGCCGGCCGCCGGTGGCCAGCGCTGAGGGGATCGAACTGATCTGATCAGCGGCTCGCTCCGGTGATCAACCAGTTGTCCCCGCGATACCGCAGGCCGAGAGTGACCGCCCTTGCACCCATGAAGACCACGCTGAAGGCGATCCAGAGCCAGACCAGGCCGGCCACCCCGCCGGGCGCCCAGATCCCCACCGCCGCAGCGGCCGGGAGATAGGCCACCAGGGTGATCACCCCGGCACCCGCCAGATAGACGCCGTCACCCGCGCCGATCAGCACACCGTCCAGGACGAAGACATAACCCGAGATGGGTTGTGACAGCGCCACCACGATCAGCGCGGCCGCGACGGCAGCCCTGACCTCGGGGTCGGGGGAGAACGCCGATCCGGCGATCGCGTGGATCAACAGAACAACGGCACCGATGACGACGCCGGCCCACACCCCCCAGCGCAACATCGACCTGGTCAGCTCCCGGGCCGCCGGACCGTCGCCCGCGCCGAGGGCCTTGCCGGTCAGGGCCTGCGCGGCGATCGCCAGCGCATCGAGCCCGAGGGCCAGGAAGTTCCAGATCGAGAGCACCACCTGTTGGGCGGCCAACGCCACCACCCCCTGCCTGGTGGCGACGACGGTGGTGACGATGATCGCCAACCGCAGCGTCAGGGTGCGGATGAACAACGGAATCCCGGCCCGTCCGGCGCCCCGGATGTGACCGGCGTGCGGCGCCAGCGGTGCACCGTGTCGGTGGGCGGCCCGGACGACGACCGCGATCAGCACCAGCGCCATGGCGGTCTGGGTGATCACCGTGCCGATCGCCGAACCGGCCACGCCGAACTCCAGGACGACGACCAGCAACAGATTCAACCCGACGTTGACCGCGGCCCCGACGACGGCGACGAACAGCGGCGTGCGGGTGTCCTGCAGTCCGCGCAGCACGCCGGTGGTCGCCAGCACCGTCAACATCGCGGGCATCCCGACCAGCGACCATCTCAGGAAGGTGATGCCGAACTCGGAGACCGCCGGGTTGCCGCCGAACCAGTCCACCAGCTGTGGCGCCAGCGGCCAGCCGACCAGCAGGACGGCGACGCCGATGATCAACGCCAGATAGACCCCGGCGATACCGAAACTGAGCGCCCGGTCCGGCTGCCCGGCGCCGAGCGAACGGGCGACCTGCGCCGTCGTTCCGTAGGCCAGAAAGACCGAAAGGCCCACCAGCGTCCCGAGAATCACCGAGGCGATACCCACCCCGGCCAGTTGCTCGGTTCCCAGGTGTCCGACGATCGCCGCGTCCACCAGCAGGAAGGTTGGTTCCGCCAGCAGGGCTCCGAGCGCCGGAACGGCCAGTTTCAGGATCTGGGCATTCAGGCCGGGCGTCGGGCTCACCGGGGACCCGGGGTCTCGGGCGCTCACGCTGTCATCGGCCGGCGACTCGCAGGATGGCATCGACGGAGCGATCGACGTCATCGGTCGTGGTCGAGTAGTTGGACACCGCAATCCGCATCAACCGTCGACCGCGCCAGGTAGTGCCGCCGAGCCAGCAGGTTCCGTCCTGTTGCACTCCATGGATGACCGCATCGGTGCGGGCGTCGGACCCGAAACCGACCAGCACCTGATTGAGCACCACGTCGTTCACCACCTCGGCGCCGCCGGCGGTCAACCGTTCGGCGAACCGGCGGGCGTGCCGGCAGCACCGGTCGACGAGCTCGGTGACCCCATCGCCCCCCAACTCACGCAGCGCCGCCCACACCGCGAAACCCCTTGCACGACGGGACGATTCGAGGACGAAGTCGGAGGGGGAGAGCACGGTCCCGGAGCCGACGAGGTAGGACGCTGTGTACGACGCAGCGGCCGCGTGCTCGGCGGGATGTGCGCAGAAGACGAAACCGGAGTCGTAGGGGACGTTCAGCCACTTGTGGCCGTCGCACGACCAGGAATCGGCACCTTCGATCCCGTCGATCAGATGGCGGGTCGATGGGGAGGCGGCGGCCCAGAGCCCGAAGGCACCATCCACGTGTACCCAGCCGCCGTGCTCGCGGACCACGTCGATGGCCGAGCGGAGATCGTCGCAAGCCCCGGTGTTCACGTTCCCGGCCTGCAGGCAGACCAGGATGGGGCCAGGCGCCCCCGATGACAGGACCCTGCGCAGATCGTGGACGTCGATGGCACCGTTCGGGTCGGCGGCGACGGGCTCGACCACCCGGTTGCCGAAGCCGAGCAGCCGCAGCGACCGGTCGATGGTGGCGTGCCGCTCGGCTCCGGCGACCACCCGAACCGGCGGCGCGCCGAGCAGGCCGTCCTCCTCGACATCCCATCCGGCCCCCGCCAGCACGTGATGGCGCCCGACGGCCAGGCCAACCGTGTTGGCGGCCTGTGCGCCGGTGACGAAACCGACGCTCGCGCGGGCCGGGAGTCCGAGCAACTCCTTGAGCCAGCCACCGGCCACCTCCTCGGCGATCGCGGCCGACGGTGACGTCGCGGCGTTGAAGGCCACCTGGTCCCAGCCGGCGGCGATGATGTCCGCGGCCGTCGCGGAGGGCAGTGCGCCGCCGATGACGAAGCCGAAGAACCGGGGGCCGGCGGTGGCGACCAACCCGGGCTCGGCGGCAGCGATCAGCTCCTGCAGCACCTCCGCGGCCGGTGTGCCTTCCGCCAGCAGGGGCCCACCGAAAGCGGTCCGCAAAGAGTCCAGATCGACGGTCGGGGCGACTCGACGCTCGCTGAGTCCGGCGCGGAAGGCGGCGGCCGACCGGGCGGCGTCGGCGAAGAGTTCGGGGGTCCGATCAGGCGCTTCACTCACGCCAGCGCACGTTACGCCGATGCGGATTCGACCGGCTCAGCCGATGATCTGGGTGGGCCGGAATAGGCCGGCCGGATCCAACCTGTTCTTGACGGCGAGCAGTCGGGCCCGGTCGGCGTCGTTCCACAACGCACCGACCTGCGCGGGGGCGGCTGGTCCCTGGAAGTTGAGCAGGGAACCAGTCGACCATGGCTGGGCAGTATCCATCAATGACTGCAACGCATCCGGGACCAGGTCGGCAACCGGCCCGGCCAGAACACCGACGGCGAACAGGGTGAAGGCGCTGTCCCGTCCCGCGACCGCGTTGGGGACCGCGGGCTGCCTGGCCAGCGCGCCGCCGAGCTGCCGGATCTCGACCACCACCAGCGGTGTCATCACGTCGGCGCCCACCTGAGCGAGCACGGCGTCGATCGCCTCGAGTGGCAGCTCGCGCAGGGCGACGCCGCGCTCCAACGACGGCATCGGGACGACCGGGTCCATGTGCACGGAGTCAATTGCCGCATAGGGAATCTCGCTGACGCCGTCCAGCAGGGCGGCAGCAACCGCACGCATCGGGGCAAGCACGGCGGCGCCCTCGTCGGCCGAGCCGAGATGGACGAAGCGCAGATGGACGACGCGTTGACCACGCAGTGGTTCCGGCAACGCCGGGTCGGGCGGCAGCTGCAACAGTGCAACAGAAGTCGACGACTCCTCGGAGAGGTTGGTGGACCACTCCCGCCACCGGGTGAGCACGTCCGGTGCGGCCGCGACGGGGAAGAAGATGCCGCCACCGTAGAGGCGAGCAACCGGCACCAGGGAGAATTCCAGGGCGGTGACGATGCCGAAATTGCCCTTGCCGCCGCGGATCGCCCAGAAAAGGTCGGGGTCGTTCCCCGCGGTGACCTCACGGATCTCTCCGTACGCGGTGACAAGTTGCAGGGACCGGATGTGGTCGGCGGCGAAGCCGTAGCGGCGGCCGAGGGGACCGAGCCCACCGCCAAGGCTGTAGCCGACGACGCCGACCTGCGAGGACGATCCGTTCAACGGAGCCAGCCCGTGAGGAGCGGCGGCGGTGATCACCTGGGACCACCGCGTCCCGGCACCCACCGTGGCGGTACCGGCGACGGGATCAATCACCACATCGGTCATTCGCCGGGTGTTCACGAGCAGCCCGCCCGCCATCGACGTGATCGACCCGTGCCCGGTCGACTGCACGGTGACCGTCAACCCATTCGCCGCTGCCCAGCGCACGGCAGCAGCGACATCCTCGGCATCCGTCGCGCCGACCGCGAGGTCCGGGCTGGGCACGTTGGCGACGTTGAACCCCATGATCTCAGCGGCGAAACCGGGGTCGGCCGGCGTCAGCACCGGCCCGGCCACCTGGGCAGCAAGCTCGGCGAGATTCGGTCGGACGGTGTCTTGTTCAGGTGAGACGACGGTCATTGCAGTCCTTTTCTGGGGTGGGTGTATTCGTGCCGGGTGAGACGGGTTGTGGCTGGAGCACTGTGGGGTCGGTCAAAGGTTTGATCGGGATGGCTTTCAGCGCCCGGCGGTGACCTCGACCTCGAGGAGCATCCCCGGGATCGCCAGCCTGCTGACGCCGACCAAGGAGGTCGGTGGGGTGGCTGCTGATACCGTCAAACGCTCGATGAGAACGCCGTAATTCGCAAGGATCGCGTCCACGTCGACGGCATAGATCGTCATCCGCAGGACATCTCGAAAGTCCATGCCCCCGGCATGGAGTACGGCCTCGACATTGGTCATCGCCAGGGCGATCTGGGCAGCCGCGTCCCCTTCGTGCAGCAGCTGCCCGTCCTCGTCGACCGGTCCCTGTCCGGCAACGGTGAGGATTGTGGTGGGTGCGGTTCGAACCTGACCATGGTCGAACGCGAAGCCGGCGTTCCAGGTGGTCGGATTGATTCTGGTGATGCCGGCGGATGGCGCCGGTGCAGTGGTTGTCATGCCGGGAAATGCTGCCGCCGCGGTCGACGGGGAACCATCCCCGCAATCTGGGTCGTTCCACCCCCAGAAAGCTGGGGTTCCGGTTTGTCCGGTGCCAAGTCACACTGGGCGGATGGCGAGCGTGCCGGCGGACCGCGTCCGCGCCCAGATCGAGGCCCTCTCGACCACGGGCTTCGACGTCTTCTCGTTCGCCACCACCGCGCTGAACACGCTGAACCGCGCCGTGCCGTTCACCGCCGCCTGCATCGCGACGGCCGACCCGGCGACCGAACTGCTCACCGGGGCGGTGAAGACGGGTTCCGTGGTCGGCGCCTCCGACGAACTCTGGGCGCACTTCGAGTACGAGGTCCCTGACCTGTACGACCACCGGTCGGTGGCCCGGCTGCCCAGCGGTGTGACGTCGTTGTACGCCGAGACCGACGGACATCCGGAGCGGTCCCCGCGCTTTGTCGAGCACCTGCGACCGACGTTCGGCTTCACCGACGAACTGCGCGCTGCGGTCCGCGTGGACGGCACCACCTGGGGCTTCTTCACCCTCTACCGGGAGGATGACCGGACTCCTTTCACCACCCTCGAGCACCAGTTCATCGCCGGGGTCGGCGCCGCCTTCGCCACCGGCCTGCGGGCAGGCCTGCTCGTCGGCCTGGCAACGGCACCGCTGACCGCGGTCGACGGTCCGGCCGTCCTGGTGATCGACCGGAACGGTGAGGTGGCGCAGGCCAGCATCGGCGCGGCCGCGCGGCTCGCCGATCTCGACGGAGACGCCACAGCGCACGACGAACTACCGCTGGCGTTGCGATCGTTGATCGGCTCGGCCCGGCAGTTCGCGGCCGGCCACAACCCACTTGTGCCACGAATGCGGCTGCGCACCCGCTCCGGTCAGTGGATGGTCGCGCACGCGTCACCGCTCGTCGGACGGGACGGTGGCTCCACAGACGTGGTGGTGACCATCGAGGAAGCCAGGCCGCCGGAGATCGTCCCGTTGGTGGTCGCCGCCTTCGGGTTGACCTCGCGCGAACGGGACGTCGTGCAACTCGTGTTGCAGGGCATCGACACCGCGGAGATCTCCCGCACCCTGCACCTGTCGACCTACACCGTGCAGGACCATCTGAAGTCGGTCTTCGGCAAGGTCGGCGTCCGCAGCCGTCGCGAGCTCATCGCGCGGGTGTTCTACGACCAGTACGCGCCGCGGATCGGCGCCGGGTCGGCACTGGCGCCGTCCGGGTGGTTCGCCGAGCCTGTCTGACCCGTCTTATCGGCGTGGTGGCCGGCGGTCGGCCTTGACCTGAACCGTGGTTGAGCTCCTAGCGTTTCGATGAGTCGGCGCCGTCGGCCCGGTCTGCTCTTGATCCGAGCCATCCCGGACCCGTTGTCGGACCCTCGGTCTAGCGTCCGAGCAGATCACCTCTCAAGACAGGAACCATCGCCATGGACATGGAGGTCACCGCCTGGAATTCGCTGTACACCACGATGACCGCGCAGGAGGAACGACGGCCGATCTCGAGAGCGACGTTGCGGCGGATCGCCGGCTTCGCCCATCCGCATCGCGGTCAACTCGGTTGGTTCCTGGTGCTCAGTGTCATCACGGCGGCGCTTGCCGTTGCGACACCACTGTTGGCCGGCCGGGTGGTTGACGCCATCGTCGGTGGCTCCGAGCCATCGGTGGTGGTGCTCATCGCCTGCCTGATCGCGGTGATCGCGGTGGTCGAGGCCGGGCTCGGGCTGTGGAACAGGTGGCTGTCGGCGAGTATCGGCGAGGGGTTGATCCTCGACCTGCGCCGAGCGGTCTTCGACCACGTGCAGAAGATGCCGATCGCGTTCTTCACCCGCACCCGGACGGGCGCGTTGGTGAGCCGGCTGAACAACGACGTGATCGGCGCCCAACGCGCGTTCAGCGACACCCTGTCCGGTGTGGTCGGCAACCTGGTCACCCTGGTGCTGACGCTCGTGGTGATGATCGGGATCTCCTGGCAGATCACCCTGCTCTCGCTGCTGCTGCTGCCGGTCTTCGTCCTGCCTGCGCGCCGGATGGGGACCAAGCTCGCGCGGCTGGAACGGGAAGCGGCGAACCTCAACTCGTCGATGAGCACCCAGATGACCGAACGGTTCTCCGCGCCCGGCGCGACCCTGGTCAAGCTCTTCGGCCGGCCGGCGCAGGAATCCGAGGAGTTCGCGGCCAGGGCCAACCGGGTTCGCGACATCGGGGTCCGGACCGCCATGGTGCAGTGGATCTTCATCACGGCGCTGACCCTGGTTTCCGCGCTGGCCCTGGCGCTGGTCTACGGACTGGGTGGGGTCTACGCGCTGGCCGGCGTGCTGGACGCCGGCGCCGTCGTCTCGCTGGCCCTGCTGCTCACCCGGTTGTATGCGCCGCTGACCTCGTTGGCCAGCGCCCGGGTCGAGGTGATGAGCGCCCTGGTGAGCTTTGAACGGGTTTTCGAGATCCTCGACCTCACACCACTGATCCAGGAGAAGAAGGACGCCGTTCCGGTGCCGGACGGCCCGGTCGCGGTCGAGTTCGATGATGTCCGCTTCGCGTACCCGTCGGCCGACAAGGTGTCGCTCGCCTCGCTGGAAGAAGTGTCGACGCTGGACACCCGCGGCGGGGTAGAGGTGCTGCACGGCATCTCGTTCCGCGCCGAACCCGGTGAGATGGTGGCGTTGGTTGGCACGTCTGGTGCGGGGAAATCGACCATCGCGCAACTGGTCCCGCGGCTCTACGATGCCGACCAGGGCGAGGTCCGGATCGCCGGATCCGACATCCGTGACCTGAGCACCGATTCGGTCCGCGCAACGATCGGCATGGTCACCCAGGACGGTCACCTGTTCCACGAGTCCGTGCGGGCCAACCTGCTGTTGGCCCGGCCGGAAGCCACCGAGGCGGAGCTGTGGGAAGTGCTGGACCGGGCCCGGCTGCGGGAGCTGGTCACCTCGTTGCCCGATGGCCTGGACACCGTGGTGGGAGAGCGCGGGTACCGGCTCTCCGGTGGTGAACGGCAACGCCTGACCATCGCCCGGCTGCTGCTCGCACATCCACGGGTGGTGATCCTGGACGAGGCAACCGCACACCTGGACTCCACCTCCGAGGCCTCGGTGCAGGCGGCGTTGACGGAGGCACTGGCCGGCCGGACGTCGATCGTCATCGCGCACCGGCTGTCCACGGTGCGGGCCGCCGATCAGATCCTGGTGGTGGAGGACGGTGAGATCGTGCAGCGCGGCACCCACGCGGATCTGTTGGCGCAGGGTGGCCGGTACGAGGAGCTGTACCGCACGCAATTCGATCAGCAGCAGCCGGGTTCGAAGACCGAGGAGCAACCGGTCGCGGCCAGCCACTGAGCGACGCCTACCCTGGGGCCGTGTCCACGTGAAGGTGGACACGTCCACGACGGAAGACGGCTGCGTCGGCCGAATCCAGCGCGAGGAGCAGCATGCCGGACAGCTCGGTCGAAACACCTACGCCCTCGGCGATGCGCAGAGCATTGCGCCGTGCCCGCGACGGAGTGGCACTGGATGCGACCGAAGCCGGCGTCCTGTTGCGGGCCACCGGCGCGGACCTGACCGATCTGTGCGCGAGCGCCGCTCGGGTACGCGACGCGGGACTGGCCACTGCGGGACGTGCGGGGGTGGTCACCTACTCCCGCAAGGTGTTCATCCCGCTGACCAGGTTGTGCCGGGACCGTTGCCATTACTGCACCTTTGTCACGGTGCCGGGTCGGTTGCCGGCCGCGTACCTGTCCCCGGACGAGATCCTGGAGATCGCGCGGCAGGGCGCCGCTCTCGGCTGCAAGGAGGCGTTGTTCACGCTCGGCGACCGGCCGGAGGACCGCTGGCCGCAGGCGCGGGAATGGCTGGACAGCCACGGGTACGACAGCACCCTGGCCTACCTGCGGGCGATGGCCATCCGGGTGTTGGAGGAAACGGGTCTGCTGCCGCACCTGAATCCCGGTGTGATGAGCTGGCAGGAGTTGCAGCGGCTCAAGCCGGTCGCGCCGTCGATGGGCATGATGCTCGAAACCACCTCCACCGCCATCTACACGGAGCCGTCCGGGCGCGCATTTCGGATCGCCGGACAAGGACCCGGCTGTTCGGCTGCGAGTGCTGGAGGACGCCGGCCGCAGCACGATCCCGTTCACCACCGGCATTCTCGTCGGCATCGGCGAGACGATCGCGGACCGCGCCGAGTCGTTGTTCGCGATCCGGCGGATCGCGCGACAGTACGGCGCGATCCAGGAGGTGATCGTGCAGAACTTCCTGGCCAAGCCGGACACCGCGATGCGGCGGGCGCCCGACGCGGGCCGGGAGGAATACCTCGCCACCATCGCGGTGGCCAGGATCGTGCTCGGTCCGAAGATGTGCATCCAGGCGCCGCCGAACCTGTCCGATCCCGACCAGCTGGCCGGGCTGCTCGCCGCCGGTGTGGACGACTGGGGCGGTGTGTCGCCGCTGACGCCCGATCACGTGAACCCGGAGCGGCCGTGGCCACATCTGGACAGCCTGGCCGAGCTCACCGCGGCGGCCGGCTTCACCCTGCGGGAGCGGCTCACCGCGCACCCGTCCTATGTGCTGACCGGTGAGCCATGGCTCGATCCCCGCGTCCTGCCACACGTCACCGCGTTGGCCGACCCGGTGACCGGGTTGGCCGCCGAAGATGTTGTCCCGCAGGGACTGCCGTGGCAGGAGCCGGACCCGGACTGGGGGAGCGCCGGCCGGCTCGATCTGCACACCGCGATCGACACCCAGGGCCGGCTGACCGACACCCGCAGCGATTTCGATGCCGCCTACGGTGATTGGGAGGTGTTGCGCGAGCAGGTGCGGGCCCGACCGTCCCGAACCCTCCCGGCCGCGCTCGACGCCGAGGTGAGCGCGGCGTTGCGGGCCGCGGAACGCGACCCGGCGGGCCTCTCCGACAGCCAGGCGCTGGCCCTGATGCAGGCCGACGGCGTCGAGCTCGATGCGCTGTGCGAGCTGGCCGACGACATCCGCCGGGACGTGGTGGGCGATGACGTGACCTACGTGGTGAACCGGAACATCAACTTCACCAACGTCTGTTACACCGGCTGCCGGTTCTGCGCCTTCGCCCAGCGACGCACCGATGCGGACGCGTTCACGCTGTCGTTGGACGAGGTCGGCAAGCGCGCGGACGAGGCCTGGACGGCCGGCGCCACGGAGGTCTGCCTGCAGGGTGGTATCCATCCCGACCTGCCCGGCACCGCCTACTTCGACATCGCCGCCGAGATCCGTCGCCGCCAGCCGGATCTGCACATCCACGCCTTCTCGCCGATGGAGATCGTCAACGGCGCGTCCAGGACCGGGCTGTCGATTCGCGATTGGCTGGTCAAGGCTCGGGAATCCGGTCTGGATTCCATCCCTGGCACCGCCGCCGAGATTCTCGACGACGACGTCAGGTGGATCCTGACCAAGGGCAAGCTGCCGACGGCCAGCTGGATCGAGGTGATCAGCACCGCCCACGACGTCGGGCTGCGATCGAGCTCGACGATGATGTACGGGCACGTCGACACCCCGGCCCACTGGGTCGCGCACCTGAAGGTGCTCGCGAGAATTCAGGATCAGACAGGGGGATTCACCGAGTTCGTCGCACTGCCGTTCGTGCACCAGAACTCGCCGATCTACCTGGCCGGTGTCGCGTCGGCGGGGCCGAGCCTGCGGGACAACCGGGCGGTGCACGCGATGGCCCGGCTGCTGCTGCACGGACGGATCGACAACATCCAGACCTCCTGGGTCAAGCTCGGTCCCGAAGGCTGCCGCGCCGTGTTGCAGGGTGGGGTGAACGACCTCGGCGGCACGTTGATGGAGGAGACCATCTCCCGGATGGCCGGGTCCCAGTACGGCTCTGCCAAATCGGTGGCCGAACTCGAGGCAATTGCAGCGGCCGCCGGTCGCCCCGCCAGGCAACGCACGACCCTGTACGGCGAGGTGTCCGCTGAGCGGATCGAGGCCGGACGACGCGGCGGCCGGCTGGTGTTGCCGATCTCCGTCGGCTGAAAGGCCGCAGCGCACCGGCAGGATCGATCCGGCCGCTGCGGAATGTTCCGCCGGCGTGCAGACAATGGCAGCGCAAATGCAGCCGAATTCGGGCCGAGCTGGTCCACCTCACTCTGCGACAACGAAGTCACACCCACTCCGACGCCACCACCTGTGGCAATGCGGATCGGGTCGTCACGCATTCAGTACGAACTGCGCCAAAAGTTCGCCAGTCGAAGGACTGATCTATAGTCCGTTGCAGTCATCGCTGGAATGAATCGGAACGGCGCAATTCCCAGGTCGATCCGGTGAGTGATCGGGGTCTTCATGCGTCGCATTTCGCTGCATTCAGCACACCCCCTGCCGGCGTCGCCGCGGCGGTTGCAGCGATGGCTGGTGCTGTCGCTGAGCGCTGCGCTGGCATTGACGATGTCCGTCGTGCTTGCCGGACCTGCCTATGCCGCGGCAAGCCTGGGACTGCAGAAGACCGGACCCACCGCCCCGGTCACCCCGGGGACCGCGTTCAACTACACCATGGTCGCCAGCTGCTCGAGCCTGACCGAGTCCTGCGTCAACGCCACCGTCACCGACGTCCTGCCGCCCGAGGTCGAAGTGACCTCATTACCGGCCAGCAACAACCAGCGGACCGTCGACTACGACGCCGCCACCCGCACCTTGACCGTCAAATTCATCATCCCGCTGCTCGCGCCGAATCCGCCCGGGTCGGTGGGGCTGCCCGACGGCTCGCCGCTCAACGTCGTGCTGGGTGTCCGGGTTCCGGCGAACAGTCCGGTGCCGGACGGGACGGTCTTCCCGAACACCGGAACGATGACCGCCGACAACGCGACCCCGGTCACCAGCACGGCCAACGTCACGGTGTCGGTCCCGCGGGTGGTCACGCCGATCGCGACCAAGTCCTGGAGTGATGGCAGCGCGGTCGCCGGTTCCGGTGAAACCGGGACGATCACTCTGGGTGTGCGCAACGGCTCGTCGACCAGCGCCGAGGTCACCGAACTGATCGTGGAGGATTCGACGCCGGAGGTGTTCGAGCGCTTCGACGTGACTTCGGTCGGTCCGGTGACGTTCCCGGCGGGCGCCGATCAGGTCACCGTGTTGGCCTGCACGGTCGTGCAGAGCGTCTGCGATGACGCTGCCTTCGGCACCGGCACCCCGCAGTCCGGCCCGGCACTGAGCCTGCCGGCCGGTGTCGACGCCGCGGATGTGACCGGTCTGCGGTTCATCTTCAGCTCCTCGGCAGGATCGGTGTTGCCCGTCGACCCGACCGGCGGCTCGGTGCAGATCGGCACGGTGCTCCGGGACACGTTGCGCAGCAGCGGTGACGACTACAGCCCCACCGTTCGCGAGGACATCGCCAACTGCGCGACCCCGGCAGCGATCGACGAGGTGCAGGGCGAGGTCTCCGCGACCCAGGCCTGTTCGACGTACTCGGTCCAGCCGGCGCAGGCCACCATCGCGATGAACAAGTCCTACTTCTCCGACACCGACGGCAACTACTCCGCAGACGGCCAGGCCGTCATCGGTCTGAACTCGTTGGTCTCCGGGTTGATCACCTCCACCAACACCTCGCCGTTCCCGGTCGGCACGATGACCATCACCGAGCCGAGCGCGACCTCGGTCAGTGAGTTCGACAAGGTCGACGTCAGCCGCTCCCGGATCGTCTTCCCGGCCGGCGCCGACGACGCCGCGGCTGTCATCACCTGTTCCGACACCGACATCCGCACCTTGACCTTCACCGCTCCGCCGACCACGGTCGACATCCCCACCCCGTGCCCTGACGGCGATTACCAGAGCATCACGGTCACGTTCACCGGCACCGACGTCAACGGTGAGGGCAAGATCGCGCAGAACGCCACCGCCACCCTCGGAATCCAGGGGCGGCTCAACGACCTGGTGACCGATGACGACGTCAACAACGGCGGGGTCTCGAACTGCGCAAGCGGGACGGCGACCAGCACCGGGAACGGGATCGGGTCCGCGGCCGGCAACGCGTGCGCGAACGTCGCCGTCCAGCCGGCCTTCGCGCAGCTGAACGGCATCAAGCGGGGCGAGCTGCCGACCATCCTGCCGGGTCTGCCGCGGCGCTTCGACCTGTCGTTCAAGAACAACGGCACCATCCCCGCCACCGGTGTCGTGCTGGCCGACCCGGCAGACCCGACCAGCCCGAGCAACCCGTTCTTGACCATCCGGCTCGGGTCGCTGACGCTGCCGGCCTCTCCGGCGGCCACCGCTGAGGTGTACGACAGAGCTGCCGGCGCGTACGTCCCCTACGACGCCGGCGACGCAGCGCTGCTGGAGCGGGCCGTGGGATTCCGGGTCACCGTGGCTTCGATCGCACCGGCCCAGAACTACGCCCTGAGTGCCCAGGTGTTCCTGCGTGACGGAATCGCCGATGGCACCACCCTGCAGAACTGCGCCGGCATCGGGTCGGACTCCCAGCCGCTGACCTCGTTCTGCGCGCCGCGGACCACCGTGCTGGCGCAGTCCGACGGCGCAGCCATCCAGAAGTCGATCGTCCCGGCCAGTTCGGTCCGCCCACAGCCCGGGCTGCCGGGGCAGAACATCCAGGTGAAGTTCGCGGCCCAGAACACCGGCACGCTCTGGCTCAGGCAGTTGGTGGTGCAGGACACGGACGCGGCATTCTTCGACTCCGTCGACGTGCGCGCCAGCGATCCGATCCGGGTGAATTTCCCGCCGAGCGCCAACCGGGTCCGGGTCGACGCCTGCACCGGAGCGTGCGGACCGGCGGACTTCGTCACCGGCACACCGACCGCGAGCCAGTCACCGCCGCTGCCCATCGCCGCCGCCGATGTCCGCGGAATCCGGGTCACCTTTCTCACCGCCGACGGCAGCTTCACGATCAAGCCGGGAACCAACTTCCCGGCAACCGGGTTGTGCACCGGCGCGAGCATCTGCCTGAACGTCTCGCCCCGCGCGGAACTTCGCTCCGCGCCCGGGACCCCGGTTCCGGACGAGTTGACCGACACCGCGACCGGCGGTTACGAGACAACTGCCCAGGGCGGGCAATTGGCCCCGATTCCCGACACATCGGCCACCCATTCCCTGACCACTGGCACGGCAGCGCTGCTGTTCGACAAGGGCGACGACATCGACGTCGCACCCGGCACCCTGATCCCGATCACCCTCACCGCCACGAACTCCGGCACCGGGGTGATCCCGGATCTGCAGATCGTCGACCCGGTCCCGACCAAGCTGGAATTCAGTCCGACCAATCCCGACAACCCGTACACGATCAGCTACACGCTGCCGGCCGGGGCGCCCGAACCACCCGAGGTCGTCTACACCCCGGTCTACGACGACGCCGGCAAGGTCGTCTCGCTCCGCTGGGAATTCCCCGGCTGGGATTTCGTACCGGGTGCGGTCGTGACTGTCGGCGTGGAGTTCAAGCTCGCTCCCGGCGCCCAGGTCGGCGACAAGATCGAGAACCGGGCCGGCGCAACCGGAGCCCGCCCCGATCTGGCGTGCTCGCCCGGTGGATCCGCGGCCGGCACGGTGACCGATGACGACGCCTACGGTCCCGGCACCTACTGCACCTCCGCCGCAGTGGTCGGCACCGAGTCGGGCAACGCGTTCCGGACCGAGAAGTGGGTCTCCGGCGACGATTCGCTGGGCTGGATGAACAGCATCACCAAGGAACTGCTGCCGCTCGAAGATCCCGGATGCCCGCGGCTGGATGTGGACGGCCAACTGTTCACCCGCTACCCCTGCGTGGCCAGGGTGGCACCGGGACAGGGCTTCGACTTCTACCTGCGGCTGACGAACTCCGGGACCAACCCGGCCACCGAGGTTCGGTTGGTCGATGTCTTCCCGGCACCCGGCGACCGCGGTGTGTTCGTCGACGATGAGCGCGGCACCGAGTGGGAGCAGGCGCCCACCCTGCTCGGGCCGGTCGTGTTGGCCGGCACCGGTGAGTTGGCCGGGTCGTACACCACGGCCGCTCCGCCGGTGTGCACCGACGACCTGGCCGCCCAGCCGTCCGCCTGCGACGGCGCGGACTGGTCCGCCGACTACGACCCGGCAGCGACCGCCTTCCGTGCCTTCGTGACCTTCCCGGCCGCTGATCTGCTCGGCCCGGGGGACAGCACCGCGCTGCGATTCAGGATGGCCGCGCCGCCCGCGCCGACGAACCCCGAGCAGAACGAGATCGCGTGGAACTCCTTCGCGCACACCGACTTCTTCCTCGACAACGGCTCCATCGTGCAACTTCCGCAAACCGAGCCGATCAAGACCGGGGTGGCCCTGGTGTACGGCGGGCTCAGCCTGACCAAGGCAGTCGTCGGTGAACCGACGCCGGAGCAGGCCGGTCCGTACGGCTTCGAGTACGAGTGCCTCGTCACGCCGGAGGTCGCCGTCGGCGACCCCGCGGCCGATCCGGTGATCGCCGCAGCCGGTAGCGCCCAGCTCACTGCGGGGCAGACCCTTGACGTCACGGGCATTCCGGCGCGGGCACAGTGTGCTGTCTGGGAGCCTGAACCGGGCGGACTCATCAGTGACGCAGCCGATCGGGCCACCGCCAAACAGGCGACCATCCCGGTCGACGACGTCACCGGCCTGCCGGTGAACGTGATCATCACCAACACTGTCCCGGACGAAGAACCGCCGACGACGGAGCCCACCGATCCCACGGTGACCGGCGAGCCGACAACACCGACCGATCCGACCGGAACCACCGACCCGACCGGAACCACCGGCCCAACGGACACGACAGCAACGACGGGATCGTCGGCACCGACAGGATCGACGGGCTCGTCCGGAACCATCGTCACCACGACGGTCAGCGCCTACCCCGGTGGCGGCTACGGTGCGGGCGGTGGCAGCTCCTATCTGCCGAATACCGGGGTCGACGTCGCCTGGTTCCTGCGGATCGCCCTGTTGCTGTTCGCTGCCGGTTCAGCTGCCCTGTTGGCCGCCCGGTACTCCCGACGCAGGTACCAGGGCAACCACTGATTAAGACATGGCAGCGTCAGGAGTCCAGCCAGGCGCTGGGGTCGTCGATCACGTCGGCCAACACGGCCGACGCGGCACCGTTCAGCGCGGCGTAATCGCGGACCTCGGCGGACACCACCTGCAGCCTGGACCAGGGCGCCGACAGCACGCGGGACTGCAGCACGTCGTCGATGCCCGGAATCAGGAAAGGCGAGAGCGGGGCATAGATGCCGCCCAGCACGACGTTTTCGACATCGATCAGGTTGACCGCGTTGGCCAGCGCCGTGCCCAATGCCTTTGCGGCACCGGCCATCGAGGCCAGGGCATCCGTGTCGCCAGACTGCGCGGCGGACATCAAAGCCTCCACCGGCAGGTCCAGGTCCAGTGATGCCGCGCGCATCAACGCGTCCTTGCCCGCGTACTGCTCGAGGCAGCCCAAGGCCCCGCATCGGCACAACGGGCCGCTGGGATCGACGACCGTGTGGCCGATCTCGCCGCTCCACCCGTGTCGCCCACCGAACACCACACCGTCGATCACCAGTGCGCCGCCGACGCCGACCTCGCCGGACAGATAGAGGAATGAGAGCACGCCGGCGCGGCGCAAGGCATCCGCCTCGGCCCGGGCGCCCAGGGTGGCCTCGTTGTCCAACCTGATGGCGACGTCGGCCGTTGCCGGGTGCGAGCGGAACTCCTTCACGACGTCGATCTCCCGCCACCCGAGGTTGGGTGCCAGTCTGACCGGGCCGAACATCCGGTCCACCAGGCCGGGAATCGCCAGCGCGCTACCGGCCATCCTGATGTCGGCATCGAGCTGCCCGGTGACCGCGCAGTAGAGCTCGGACAGCCGGGCGATCACCGTCCCCGGGTCGCTGCCGCGGAAGTCGGCCGACTCGACGTGTTCACCGAGCACGGCGCCCGACAGGTCGATCACCCGGACACCCAGGTAGTCCACGTTGATCTCCATGCCGACGGCGGCCAGTGTGCCGGCCGCCGGGATCAGCGGTACCGCTGGTCGCCCGGCTCGCTGGGACATCACCGGAGGAAGCTCGGTGACCAGGCCAGCCACGATCAGCCGATCGGCCAGCGACGAGACGGTTGCCCTGGTCAATCCCGTCGCCACCGCGATGTCGGCGCGCGAAACGGGTACCGGAGCGTCGATGATGAGCCGCAGCACCAATCCGAGATTGTGTTCGCGCAGGTTGGCCTGCCGGATGGCGGAGGCGCCGAGCGGAGTCGATCGGCGCGATGTCATGTGTTGACCCTAGACCGTGGATGCGATAAGTTCAATCAAATAACAAATAGAACGACCATCGACGAAGGAGTCAGGAAATGGTTGCGTCACCCACCCCGGAGGATCACTTCTCGTTCGGACTGTGGACGGTGTCATGGCAGGGTCGCGACCCGTTCGGCGATGCCACCCGGCCCGCGCTGGACCCGATCGAGGCCGTCGAGAAGCTGGCCGAGGCCGGCGTCTGGGGCATCACCTTCCACGACGACGACCTGATCCCGTTCGGCTCTGACGCCGCCACTCGTGATGCGCTGATCGCGGGGTTCAAGGACGCCTGCGCCAGCAACAACATCACCGTCGAGATGGTCACCACCAACCTGTTCACCCACCCGGTCTTCAAGGACGGCGGCTTCACCTCCAACGACCGTTCGGTGCGCCGCTTCGCGCTGCGCAAGGTCCTGCGGAACGTCGACCTGACCGCCGAACTCGGCGCTCAGACGTTCGTCATGTGGGGCGGTCGGGAGGGCAGCGAGTACGACGGCTCGAAGGACCTGAACTCCGCGTTCGACCGGTACCGCGAGGGCGTCGACACGGTGGCCGGCTACATCAAGGACAAGGGCTACGACATCAAGATCGCGCTCGAGCCGAAGCCGAACGAGCCCCGCGGCGACATCCTGCTGCCGACGGTCGGCCACGCGCTCGGCTTCATCGCCCAGCTGGAACACGGCGACATCGTCGGTCTGAACCCGGAGACCGGCCACGAGCAGATGGCCGGGCTGAACTACACCCACGGGATCGCGCAGGCGCTGTGGGCCGACAAGCTGTTCCATATCGACCTGAACGGTCAGCGCTCGATCAAGTACGACCAGGACCTGGTGTTCGGTCACGGCGATCTGCTGTCGGCGTTTTTCACTGTCGACCTGCTGGAGAACGGCTTCCCGAACGGCGGACCCCGGTACACCGGCCCCCGGCACTTCGACTACAAGCCCTCGCGCACCGAGGGTTTCGACGGGGTGTGGGCCTCGGTCAGGGCGAACATGGCGATGTACCTGTTGCTCAAGGAGCGGGCGCTGGCGTTCCGCGCCGACCCCGAGGTGCAGGAAGCCATGGCTGCGTCCGGGATCGCGGAGCTCGGGCAGCCGACGCTCGGTTCCGGTGAGTCCGTCGCCGATTTCCTGGCCGACGATTCCGCGTTCGAGGGCTACGACGCGAACAAGGCGGCCGAGCACTCCTTTGCCTTCGTCCACCTGAACCAGCTGGCGATCGAGCACGCTCTCGGTGGCCGCTGACAATCAGCCCCGCCCACGCGTCGACCCCGTCGGCGCGTGGGCGAGAACCGTTTCCCTGCCTGTTCCGTAACCCCTGATGAGCCGGACAACAGCCACGTCACGGGACGTCGCGCGGCTCCCACCCAAGGGGATGCAGTCATGGCAAGTGTCAGCAACATCGTGTTGACGGTCGTGCGGGACGTGGCCAACGCGGAGGTCACCATCGACTACGACATCAACTGGAGCAACTTCGACCAGTTGACCAACCTGCCCTACCTCGACACCTTCCGGCTGATCGAGGACGACACCGACCAGGATGGCGACAACCTGCCGCTCGGCGACGATCCCGTCTCGCTGACCAGGTTCGTCTTCCTGATCCCGATCAGCTCCAACGGGGCGGCAGTCACGCACCGCACCAAGACCACGACGCTGCCGTTCGCGAACCTGAACAAGGACAGCAACGGGGGCAACGACGACGACGAGATCCGTGCCGTCATCACGCTGACCCCGCAGCTGCCGGTGGCGGTCAGCCGGGAGAGCAACGTCGTCGTGGTTGCCGCCTGACCGGTTGCTGTGCGCAGGGCCGGTCATCGGAATGTCGTCCGATGGCCGGCCCTTTCGTTGTGCCTGACGCTCAGCCGGAACGGCGCTCGGGCGCCTGTTCGGCCAGCGCCTGGCCGACGCCACGGGCCTCGATCCCGATGTCGCGCAGCAGCCCGGCGAGTCGGACATCGATCCCGACGAAGTACAGACCCGGCGCTTGCGGCAGGGAGTCCGCGCCGTGCACTCTCGGTACCCCGGACGCATCGAGAACACCCAGGTGGCCGAGCATGTCGTCGAGGCCCGGGCGGAATCCGGTGGCGCAGATGATCGTGTCCGGTCGCCATAGGGATCCGTCGGTCAGCACAACCCTGTCTCCGTCGAAGTGGTCGATGGCCGTTACGATCGAAATCCGGTGCTCCCGAACGCTTTTCACGAATCCGTGATCGAGAACCGGGACGGTGCCTGTTCGCAGGAACTGGCTGTACCCGTCGTTGGCCGGTGCGGGAAGTCCGTAGCCGGACAGGTCCGGGACGCTGATCCGACGCAGTAGGCGGAGCACCGTGTTGATCGCGGGTTCCGGAAACCTCCGTAAGGCGATGCCGAACAGCTGACTGGGCACACCAAGAGTGTCGCGCCGGACGATGTTCGGTGGGGTTCGCACGGACAGTGCGACCTCGACCTTGCAGTCCGCGAGTTGTACCGCGATCTCGGCAGCGGAGTTCCCGGCGCCGACCACCAGCACCCGCTGTCCGGAGTATGCGGTCGGTTCGCGATACTCGTTCGAGTGCAACAACTCTCCGGTGAATGTGGACGCCCCCGGCCACACCGGGGTGATGGGGACGTTGGTGTATCCGGTTGCGACGACAACCGCGCCGGCAGTCCGTTCTCCGGCAGAGGTCTGCAGTTGCCACCCACCGTCGACCCGGTCGATCCGCCGGATGTCGACCCCGAACTCGGGTCGGATGTCGAACCGGCGGGCGTAGTCGCGCAGGTAGCGGACGAAGTCGTCACGGGCGACCCACCGACCGTAGCTTCGCGGAATACTCGAATGCGGCAGACCCGAGAGCCAGCGAACGGTGTGCAGTTGGAGCCTGTCGTAGCGCGATTGCCAACTCGAACCGATGCTCGTCGAGCGTTCCAACACTGTGTACGGGATTCTTCGGCGGTGCAGGGACGACGCCACCGCGAGCCCGGCCGGTCCGGCCCCGATCACCACGACGTCGGCTGCCACAATCTTCAACAGTAGCGCCGCATCTCATCGGTCGGTCCGTCCCGGCGCCGGCTGTTCGGGACAGGAGGTCGATCGTGGAGAGGTGGAGCTGGCCGCAGGTCAGGGCGCGACGCCTGGATCGGCACCGGCTCTCCGGCCGGCCGGCCGCGGGGACATGCGCCGAGGTCGTCTCGGTGATCTGCGGTGCCCACGCCCAGGTGATGTCCGCGGCGGAACTGTCCATAGCGCTCCGCTGCAAGGACGTCACCAGATCGGAAGTCCGTCAGGCGCTGTTGCCGGGTGGCACTTTGATCAAGACCTTCGGTCCGCGTGGCACCGTGCACCTACTGGCCGCCGTCGACCTGCCGATGTGGACTGCGGCGCTGTCAGCCGTTCCGCCGTCGGTTCCGGTGGCGTCGGGTTCGCCGACCGACTTTCGGATGACCCTTGAGCAGACCGACGAGGTGGTCGCGGCAATGACGCAGGCGCTGGCCGGTGATGAGGAACTGACGCTCGAGGAACTGGAACCTCTGGTGCTCGATGCTGTCGGGCCATGGGCCGCTGATCCGGTGATGCCGGCTTTCGGCGGATTCTGGCCCCGATGGCGGCAGGCGATCCCGGCTGCCGCGCATCAGGGAGTGTTGTGCTTCGGTGCCGGACGCGGACGAACCGTCACCTACCGCCGACCGTCCGCGCTGGTTCCCGGCTTTCGTCCGGGAGGGTCGGCGGATTCGTTGCGGGAGTTGGTGCGTCGCTACCTGGCCGCCTTCGGACCGGCTACACCGGCGCAGTTCGCGCAGTGGCTCGCGGCACCGGTCGCCTGGGCGGCACAGACTTTCGAATCACTGTCCGACGAGCTGATCGTGGTTGATTTGGCCGGGACGGAGGCCTGGGTGCTGGCGGCCGATCACACTCCACCGACCGGGCGCCCGAGCGGCGTCCGGTTGCTGCCGTATTTCGACAGCTACATCGTGGGCAGCCACCCCAGGGCAAGGCTGTTTCCAGGAGTCGCGGGTCGGCGGGCGCTGTCCCGAACCGGGCAGGCCGGAACCATGCCGGTGCTCCTGGTGAATGGCGAAGTGGCCGGCGTCTGGCGCATGCGGCGTTCCGGGAAGCGACTGCGGATCACGGTCGAACCGTTCGGCGACCTGACCTCCCGGCAGCACGTGCAGTTGGAGCACCAGGTCGAGCGAACGGCGGCGATCCTGGAAGGCACACCGGACCTCACCATCGGCCCCATCGCCGTCGGCCACCACCTCTAGCGGCGCTCGTCGGTCGACACGCCCGACAGGGGAGCGCTTGTCGGGCTCATCTGCCGCCAGTGGACGGCAGCAGCGTTCGATGAGCGGCAGTTGTGCCCCGACAGTAGGTGGAGGCCGGGTGAGTCCTGTCCGATTTATGCCCGAATGGCGATATCGCGGAAACATCTCGGTGCATCCTCATCGGCGCGCGACGGCCCACCCCACCGGTCGTGGAGGGAGGGTCGGTTTCCGCTCCAGGCTCCGCGCTCGACGGTCGACACGCCCGACAGGGGAGCGCTTGTCGGGCTTATCTGTCGCTGGTGGGCAGCAGCAGTACCCGAGAAGCGGCAGAAGTGGCCCAACAGCATGCAGCGGTCGGGCGCGTCGAGTCCGCTTCGCGCCGAATGGCGATATCGCGGAAGCGCTGGGACCCGTTGGCGTCGCGGTGGAGTCGATAGCAGCGTGGATTCGGTACAGCGTGGATTCGGTACAGCGTGGATTCGGTACAGCGTGGATTCGGTACAGCGTGGATGTGGCTGGCGGCAGGCTCTGCGCCAGGAGGGGTTCGGGCGGAAGCAACCGCGTCGGTGCCAACGACGTCGTCGGACGAGGTGTCCAGCGCGCGGTCCGCCAGATCGCGCCGTCCACCATCGGTGGCGGACCGCGTCGCCCGTGTTTGGGCAGGCACCACCTGCTCCGGGCTGAGGCAGTGTTCGGCGTCCGATCTACGGAGCCTCGTCACACTCCGCCAATCAGGTGATCCGCCCTGTCGTTACCGATTCGTGACGTGACACACTTGACTCCCAGCATTTGTTTGCCCAATACTCAAACCATCGAAGCGCTTCGACGTGAACGGCACTGAAATAGTCGAAGTGACACGAGCAGGCATCGAGATCGACGGTGGTGCCGCGGAAATCCTGATCTCCACCAAGAAGCAGCAGAGGCAAGCACATCATCGAAGCGCTTCGACGCAACAACAAACTCCCGAGTGGGAGATCATCAAGTCATCGACGACGAAGGGACGGGACATGGCCACCATGCAGGATGTCGCCACCCTGGCCCACGTCTCGCTGAGCACGGTCTCCTACGCCATCAACAACACCAGGCCGATCTCCGCCGCCACCCGGCAGCGGATCGATGCCGCGATGGCCGAATTGAACTTCCGGCCCAACGCCATCGCCCGCAGCCTCGCCAGCAAGCGCAGCCGCATCGTGGCCCTGACCTTTCCCGGGATCGAGAACGGCCTCGGCAGCACGGTGATGGAATTCGTCACCAGCGCCGCCGAAGCCGCCCGGGCTCGCAACTACCACCTGGTGGTCTGGCCGTACGCGCCGTCCCAGGCAGCGGAGATGCGGGAGATGAGTCGGGACGGCCTGACCGACGGCGTGATCATCATGGAGGTGCGTCGCGACGACCCGCGGGTACGTGTGCTGGACGCCGCCGGCATCCCGCTGACGATGATCGGCCGCGCCGACGACACCAATGACAGCCGCTGCGTGGACATCGATTTCGACTCCACGACCGAAGATGCCGTGGCTCACCTCGCTTCGCTCGGACATCGCAACATCGCGCTGCTGAACCACTCCGCCGCCAGTCGCGACCACGGCTACGGCCCGACGCTCCGCGTGGACAGCGGCTTCCACGCCGCCATGTCGCGTCGTGGGTTGGCCGGTACGACTGTGTGGAGCGACGAATCCCCGGCTGCCGGCCGAGCAACCATGGCGGCACTGCTGAACCGAGCGCCCGAGATCACTGCCCTCGTTGCCATGAACGAGAACGCCGTGATCGGTGCGGTCGGCGCGCTGACTCAGCGTGGATTGACGGTGCCGCAGGACTTCTCCGTGCTGTCCATCGTCTCCTCGCCGTTGGTGGCGGAGATGGTGGAACCGACTCTGACCACCCTGCACTCACCCGGCGCCGCGCTCGGCCGGCTCGGAGTGCAATCCCTGCTCGACCAGCTCGACGGTCGCGATCCGGTCGGTGGACCGGTATTGCTGCCCTGCAGATGGGAGGCCGGCCTCAGTACAGGGCCGGTCTCGCCGGACCCGTTCCGGCACCGCTGACACCCCCTCACCCCCGACCGGCGCCGTGCTGGCGCCGACCGACCCGCCCGGTCGACAGCACCACAGCCTGATCACAACCACACCCCCGCAACGCATCCCGAGACGGCCGCCGGCCGCCGCGTCGATGCCGCGCACCCTCGTCCGGCCCGGCTCGACCAATGCCCCACCCGAGTATCGGAACCCCAGCACTACCCCGCATCACCACCCTCGGCCCAGCGCCGACCGGCCACATCGCCGGTCAACCCAGGAGGAACCGCATGAAAAACTCCCGCCTCAAGGCCGGCATGATCGCCGGACTTGCAGCGCTGTCCCTGACCCTGGCCGCGTGCTCGGGTTCATCGGACACCGCCAGCACCGGCTCCGCGAGCGAGGACGGTGGCAGCCTGAAGCTCTGGCATTACGAGAGTGCCAACGGTGCCATGGGCATCGCCTGGGACAAGGCGATCGAGATCTTCAAGACCGAACACCCCGGCGTGACGGTCGATTTCGAGCGCAAGGCGTTCGAACAGATCCAGCAGAACGGCGGCATGATCATCAGCTCCGACGAGGGGCCGGACATCATGGAGTACAACAAGGGCAATGCCACCGCCGGGCTGCTGGCCTCCCAGGGACTGCTCACCGATCTGAGCGCCGAGGCCACTGCCCGGGGCTGGGACACCACCTTGCCGTCCAGCCTGCAGACGACCGCCAAGTACGACGAGCGGGGCGTCATGGGCTCCGGCAACTGGTACGGCGTCCCGAACTATGGCGAGTATGTGATGGTCTATTACAACAAGGATGTCTTCGCGGCCAACGGCATCGAGGTGCCGACGACGCTCGACGAGTTCACCGCAGCCATGGACACCCTGGTCGCGGCCGGAACCACGCCGATCTGCATGGCCGGTGCCGAGTACCCCGCCGGCCAGCTCGCCTACCAGCTGGCACTGACCAAGGCCGACCGGTCGTTCGTCGACGATTACCAGCTCTACAAGAACCCGGTCGACTTCCAGGCCGATCCGCTGAAGTACGGCGCGGAGACCTTCGACCAGTGGGTCAAGAAGGGCTACATCTCGCAGGAATCGGCGTCCCTGAAGGCGGAGGACATGGGCACCGGCTTCATCGGCGGCAAGTGCGCGATGATCGTCTCCGGTAGCTGGTGGTACGGCCGGTTCTCCGAGGAGATCACCGGATTCGACTGGGGCACCTTCCTGTTCCCCGGCACCAAGCTGAGTCTCGGTTCGTCCGGCAACCTCTGGGTCGTCCCCGAGGCCTCCAAGAACAAGGAACTGGCCTACGACTTCATCGACATCACGATGAGCCCCGAGGTCCAGGAACTGCTCGGCAACAGCGGCGGCATCCCGGTCGCGGCGGACCCGGCGAAGATCACCGATCCGAAGAACCAGGAACTGATCGCGAACTTCAACAAGGTCACCGCAGCTGACGGCCTGGCGTTCTACCCCGACTGGCCCGTACCCGGTTACTACGACGTGCTCGTCTCCGGCTACCAGTCACTGATCAACCAGTCCAAGTCGCCGGCCGAGGTACTCGACCAGATCTCCGGTCCGTACCAAGAGGGCGTCGACGCCATCCAGGCCGGCTGACCCACCCAGCGAACCGACGGGCGGGTGGTGGCAGTCCCGGCAAGGACGCCACCACCCGCCCGAATCGCCAGATCCGCCGAGGGAGAGAACATGTCAGACATTGCACAGGTCGCCGACGCCGGAGTCACGGAACGCTCCGGGGCGAAGGCCACCGTGCGGGGTGGCCACGGAGCGCCGGCCGCAGAACGAGGCCGCACCAACAAATCGGTCGGGTTCAGCTCGCGGCCGTACTGGCTGTACCTGATCCCCGGCGGACTGCTCTTCGTGGTCGTCATCCTGGGCCCGTTGGTCTACAACGTGTATCTCTCGTTGACCAAATGGTCCGGCGTGGGCCAGCCGAAGTTCATCGGATTCGACAACTACCTGAAACTCCTGTCGGACAGCGTCTTCTGGGAGTCGTTCAAGAACTCGGTGGCGATGATCATCGCCATGGTGGTGATCCCGACACTGATCGGACTGCTGCTGGCCTCGGTGCTGTTCGACTACCTGGGCAAGCGTTTCGGCGGATCCAGCGTCAGTGTGCTCCGCGCGGTGTTCTACCTGCCGCAGGTGCTGCCGGTGGTGGTGGCGGGAATCGTCTGGGGCTGGATCCTCCGGCCGGACGGTGCGTTCAACGCCTTCCTCGACGCCATCGGTCTGCAGGGCTTCACCCGGGATTGGCTCGGCGACCCGAACACCGCACTGCCGATGGTGATGCTGGTCATGGTGTGGGTTCAGATCGGCTACCCGGTGGTCATCTTCATGTCGGCTCTGCAGCGGGTCGACCCGGAGATCTACGAGGCCGCCGAGATCGACGGCGCCGGCTACTGGGCGCGTTTCCGGGCGATCACCATCCCGCAGATCAAGCCGGAAACCTTCGTGGTCGCGCTGACCTGCACCATCGCCGCGCTCAAGGTGTTCGGGCCGATCTATGCCCTGACCAGGGGCGGCCCGGAGAACGCGACCAATGTGCCGTCGTACTTCGCCTACTTCACGTTCTTCAAGAAGCTCAACGTCGGATACGGGGCGGCCATCGCCACCGTGCTCACCCTGATCATCGTCCTGGTCGCCGTCGCCATCATGCGGTGGCAGGCGAACTCGGAAAAGAAGGAAGCAGCATGAGCATCCCCGCTGTCGACCGCACGGGCCCGACGGAAACCGTCGCCACCACAATCTCCGCCGCCCAGCGTCGCGCCGACGAGCGCGCGTCCCGTTCGAGGGATCGGTTTCACCGCGGGACCGCCCGCTGGGTGGTACTGATCGCGGTCGCGGCGGCCGCGCTGCTGATGCTGGTGCCGTTCATCCTGATGCTGCTCAACGCGTTCAAGTCGCCGGCCGACTACTCGACGAACGGCCCGCTGAGTTGGCCGACCGAGTTCTACACCAAGGGGCTTGTCACCTACTGGAACCAGGTGAACTACCCAGAAAAGCTGTGGAACTCGACGGTGATCGCCGGCACGGTGGCCGTCGCCGCGGTGTTGATCTCACTGCTGAACGCCTACGCGATCGGCGTCGGGCGGGTGAAGGGTCGGCTGTGGATTGTCGCACTGTTCCTGCTGGGCAACATGATTCCGCAGGAGGCATTGGTCTACCCGCTGTACTTCTTCGCCAAGGAGGTCGGGCTCTACAACACCAAGCTGGTGGTGATCATCATCTTCACGGTGATTCAGAGCGCGTTCGGCACCTATCTGTTGGCGTCCGTGCTCGGCACCTTCCCGAAGGCGTTGTTGGAGGCTGCCGCGCTCGACGGAGCGACTCGCTGGCAGATCCTCTGGAAGATCGTCTTCCCGATCGTGCGGCCGACCCTGTCGGTGTTGTTGATCTTCTTCTTCATCTGGACGTGGAACGAATTCTTCATCCCGCTGGTCATGCTCATCGACAACGCCACCCAAACCATTCCGGTCGCGCTCGCCTCGCTGCAGGGGGACCGCCTGATGGACGCGCCCACCACCAACGCGGGCGCGCTGATCAGCCTGATCCCCGCGGTCATCTTCTTCTTCATCTTCCAGCGGACCCTGACTCGCGGGGTCACCGCCGGCGCGGTCAAATAGCCCCGGCCGATCAAGAAAATTTCCAGCCCCCACCCGGCTGTTGATCCACCACTTCGGCATGCCTCCCGGCTCGGGAAACAGCCGAAAGTGGTTGATCAACAGAGGATTTCCGGATCAACCATGACGTGAGACAGTGAGGACATGCAGATGAGGTCACGCAGATGAAGTTCAGTGACGGATACTGGATGGTGCGCGAGGGCTTCGATGTCCAGCACCCGGCCCAGGTCAGGGACGTCGACACCGATGGGCGCACGCTCAGTGTGCTGGCACCGACCAGGGTGATCACCGGCCGCGGCGACACCCTGAACCGGCCGACCGCCACCGTGACCATGTCGACCCCGCTGGCCGACGTGATCAGGGTGCGGATCGAGCACCACGCCGGGGTCCGCGATCCTGGCCCGCGGTTCGCGCTACCCGGGGCGAACGAACCGGATCCGACCATCGAGATCACCGACGACGAGGCCAGTCTGACATCGGGCGGGCTGACCGTCCGCATCCTCCGCGGTCAGACCTGGCTGCTCGAGTTCAGCGCCGATGGAAGGGTTCTCACCTCCAGCCTGCCGAAGACGATCGGTCTGGCCACCGGGCCGGACGGTGCGCGGTATGTCTACCAACAGCTCTCGCTGGACGTCGGGGAGAAGATCTACGGGCTGGGGGAGCGGTTCGGGCCGGTGGTCAAGAACGGCCAGCCGGTCGACATCTGGCAGGCCGACGGCGGGACCAGCAGCGATCAGGCGTACAAGAACGTGCCGTTCTTCTGGTCCACCAAGGGCTACGGAGTGTTCGTCAACCACGCCGAGCGGGTCTCCTTCGAGATAGGCTCGGAAGCCGTTTCCCGCAGCCAGTTCTCAGTTCCTGGTGAGCATCTGGAGTATCTGGTCATCCATGGGCCGACGCCCAAGCAGATCCTGGCCAGGTACACCGAGCTGACCGGGCGACCGCCCCGGGTGCCGGAGTGGTCGTTCGGGCTCTGGCTCTCGACCTCGTTCACCACCGATTACGACGAGAAGACCGTCAGCAGCTTCATCGACGGCATGGCAGAGCGTGAGATTCCGCTCAGTGTCTTTCATTTCGACTGCTTCTGGATGCGCGAATTCCGCTGGTGCGACTTCGAATGGGATCCGGTCACCTTTCCTGAGCCGGAGGCGATGCTGGCCCGGCTGAAGGCCAAGGGACTGCGGATCTGTGTCTGGATCAACCCGTACATCGCGCAACGCTCGGCGCTGTTCGAGGAGGGTCGGTCGAGGGGGTACCTGGTCACCAGGGCCGACGGCAGCGTCTGGCAGTGGGACAAGTGGCAGGCCGGAATGGCGCTGGTCGACTTCACCAATCCGGCTGCGGCGCAATGGTTCGCCTCCCACCTGGAGCGGCTGCTCGATCAGGGGGTCGACGCATTCAAGACCGACTTCGGCGAACGCATCCCGACCGACGTGAGCTGGTTCGACGGTTCTGACCCGGATCGGATGCACAACTACTACACGCATCTGTACAACCGGACGGTCTTCGATCTGCTCGAACGACGACGGGGCAAGGGTGAGGCGGTGCTGTTCGCCCGGTCCGCCACCGCCGGCGGGCAGCAGTACCCGGTGCACTGGGGTGGCGACTGTGATTCCACCTACGCATCGATGGCCGAGACCCTCCGCGGCGGGTTGTCGTTGGCCGCCAGCGGTTTCGGCTACTGGTCGCACGACATCGGTGGTTTCGAGGGCACGCCCGACACGGGGGTGTTCAAACGGTGGCTGGCATTCGGGCTGCTGTCCAGCCACAGCCGGCTGCACGGCTCCGCTTCCTACCGGGTGCCGTGGGCGTTCGACGAGGAGGCCGTGCAGATCACCCGGCGATTCACCCGACTGAAAATGTCGTTGATGCCCTACCTGGCCGGCGCAGCCCGTCAGGTGCAGGACAGTGGAACGCCGATGATCCGGCCGATGGTCCTGGAGTTCCCGGACGACCCGGCCACCGAGCACCTCGATGCGCAGTACATGCTCGGTGATTCCCTCCTGGTGGCACCGGTTTTCACTGCCGACGGCGCCGTCCGGTATTACGTGCCGGAGGGTCGCTGGACAGATCTGTTGGACGGCAGCACGGTGGTCGGTCCGCGTTGGGTGAGCGGACGACACGGCTTCGACTCGCTACCTCTGCTGGCCCGTCCCGGTTCGGTCATTCCGATCGGGGCCCGGGACGACCGGCCGGACTACGACTACCCGGACGCAGTTGCACTGCACCTGTTCGGTATCGACGCGTTGGACTCGGCGACGGTGCGGGTGCCGGCGCTGGGTGGCGGGCCCGGCAGCACCTTCGCCGTGTACCGGGACGGCAACTCGATCGTCGCCCGGCGCCTCGATGGCGACCGCCCGTGGTCCGTCGTGCTCCCGGCCGGTGTTGACATCAACGCCGTCGACGGTGCCGAGACCGTTCCGGATCGGGCTGGGAGCGGCCTCATGCTGCGAGCTTCCAACGACACCGTCACCATTACCCTGAGAAACCCGTACCCGTCTCTGGAGGATCTCACCCGATGACCAGCCCGCAGCGCAGTTTCCCGGAGGACTTCCTCTGGGGGTCGGCAACGGCGTCCTACCAGATCGAAGGCGCCTTCGACGAGGACGGCCGGACACCCTCGATCTGGGACACCTACGTCCGCACCCCCGGCAAGGTGCTGAACGGCGACACCGGCGATGTCGCCGACGACCACTACCACCGGTGGGCCGAGGACGTCGGACTGATCAAGGACCTGGGGCTGCAGGCCTACCGGTTCTCGCTCGCCTGGCCGCGGATCCAGCCGGGTGGCTCGGGGGCATTCAACCCCAAGGGCATCGCCTGGTACTCCCGACTGGTCGACGCCCTGCTCGAGGCCGGCGTGCAGCCGGTCACGACCCTGTACCACTGGGACCTGCCGCAGGAATTGGAGGACGCCGGCGGCTGGGCGAACCGGGAGACCGCCCTGCGGTTCGCAGACTACGCCGAGCATGTCGCCGGCAAGCTCGGTGACCGAATCACCGTGTGGACCACGCTGAACGAGCCCTGGTGTTCGGCCTACCTGGGCTACGCCTCCGGCGTGCACGCCCCCGGCCGGACCGAACCACTGGCGGCGCTGCAGGCCGCGCACCACCTGAACCTCGGGCACGGGCTGGCGGGCCGGGCGATCCGATCCGTCCTCGGCGAGGACACCGCGGTCTCGGTGACGCTGAACCTGCATGTGACCCGGCCGGTCGACCCGGACTCGGCGGCCGACCTGGACGCGATCCGGCAGCTGGACGCCGTGGGGAACCGGGTCTTCCTCGGCCCGATGCTGGACGGCGCCTACCCGGCCGACCTGTTGCAGGACACCGCGTCCATCACTGACTGGTCGTTCGTGAAGGACGGCGACGAGGCCACCATCGCGGTGCCGCTGACCGTGCTGGGGATCAACTACTACTCGACGTCCCGGGCCCGGCACTACACCGGCGAGGCGCCGAAGATCCAAGCCGACGGGCACCAGGCGTCGGAGCACAGCTCCTGGGTGGGTGCCGACGACGTGGAGTTCCTCCCGCAACCTGGTCCGTACACCGCGATGGGCTGGAACATCGATCCGTCGGGGATGACCGAGCTGCTCACCGACATCGGCTCCCGCTACCCGGATCTACCATTGATGGTCACCGAGAACGGCGCCGCCTTCTACGATGTCGTCTCCGAGGACGGTCGGGTGCACGACGCCGACCGGGTGTCGTACCTGCACGACCACATCGACGCCGTCGGGCAGGCCATCGACGCCGGCGTCGACGTGCGTGGCTACTTCCTCTGGTCGCTGCTGGACAACTTCGAGTGGGCCTGGGGATTCGATCGGCGGTTCGGCATCATCCGGGTCGACTACGAGTCGCTGCAACGCACGGTCAAGGACTCGGCCCGCTGGTACGCGGAACTGATCAGGACCAGGCAGTTGCCGGCGGTGGACGCCGCCGGTGCTCCGGCTGCGACGGGCTGAGCCCGGGCCGGGAGGTCAGGCGTCCGGGACGCCGGGGAACGAGTGCGTGGCGTTGTCCAGGATCGAGTCCCAGGCGCCGAGGATGGCCGAGCTTCCGGCCGCCGGATGCACCGTCCAGAGCGGCAGGTCCTGGGAGAACGACTGGGCACCCTGCAGGGTGGTCCCGGTCTCGTGCTTGCCGTGCCAGAGCTCGACCGGTACCCGGACGGCCTCCGGGTCCAGCACCCACTGCGCGGGGCCGGCCGGGCGGGCCGGCGCCGTCCAGGACGGGTTGATCTGCGCCGCATCGGCCGCGACGGCCTCGCGGAAGTCGGATTCCCGCCACCGGTCGCCGAGCACCTGGGCCGAGACGACGTCGAGCCGATCCAGCATCCGGGACCAGGTCGCCTCCTGGGTCAGGTCGGCGTCCTTGCCGGCGGTCTGGATCCACGACGAGAGCGGACCCGCCCAGGTCTTGCGGTGCCGGCGGGCGAAGGGATGCATGATCCCGCGGCGTTCGGTGCCTGCGTCGGGCAGCCGCACGGAGATCGCGGACACCGAGGTCACCAGGGCCGGGTACCGGGCGGCGAACGCGAAGGCGTCGTCCGCCCCCTGACCGATGCCGATCATCGCGACCCGTCCGACGGCCAGGGTCTCGACCATCCGGCGCAGATCCTCGGCCGGCTGTTCGGTGCCGCCGAAACCGATCGGGTCTGAGACGCCGATCCCGGGCCGGTCGATGGCCAACAACCTGATGGCCGATGGCAGCGCACTGTCGTGCAGCAACCATCCCGGAGCGAGCCGGGAGGACCCGGTGTCCGGGATCAGCACGCACGGCAGGCCGCGGGCACTGCCGTACTCGGCCCAGGCCATCGCCCGGCCGTCCGGCAGGCGCAGCGCACCGTGCGGGGCATGCTCGGCGAGCGGCAACAGGACATCGTCGTCGTCGAACAGCTCCGGCTGGATACGAGACTCGCGTACTACCGTCATGGGTGTCCCTTGTTGTTGCTCACCTGGTTGCGGCAGCCCTTGGTGTGGCTGCGCTACATCTGTCCGCTGCGCATCGCTGGTGACCCATTCGCGTCCCGGAACCGACAAGATGTACATCCCCCGGAGGCTTGCGCTGGAGCGCGCATGACTCACACAGCAGTTATATGTCGTTCCGAGGCCTCTCGCACCGCTTTCGAGACCGATCTGTGATGTGACAATTCGGTGACGCCCGATGACGCGTCGTCGACCGCCGATCTCGATGACAACCAGTGACCGGCCGGGTGACGATTGCCCGAACGGCGGATGAACAAGATGCGAACGAGAGGGCGGCTTCAGCCTCGATCCGAGTTGCGTGCGTCCCGCCAGGCCACCCACTGGGCAACGGCGGAGAGGTCGTAGTCGGGTCCGGAGACACCGATCGTGAACAGGGTGACTCCTGCGTCGACGAGTTGATCACCGGCACCGGTGCCGCCCCGTGGCGCCGACGTGGAGTGTTCGATCTCAGCGGGATCGCGGCCGATCGACGCGCAGTGTTCGGTGAGGATGGCCGACTTCCGCTGCATGACGGAGAGGTCGCCGAACGCGTGCCAGATGCTCGCGTGCCGGGCGACGTACCGCAGGGTCTTCCGTTCGCCGCCGCCGCCGATCAGCACCGGGATCGGCCGGACGGGCGGTGGGTTCAGCACGTCGAGCCGTGCTGCGATCCTGGGCAGGTATTCGCCCAGCAGGTTCAGCCGGGTGCCAGGGGTGCCGAACTCGTAGCCGTACTGGTCGTAGTCCTTCTCGAACCACCCACCGCCGATGCCCAGGATCAGCCGCCCGTCCGAGATGTTGTCCACCGTTCTGGCCATGTCGGCCAGCAGGTCGGGATTGCGGTATCCGCCGCCGGTGACCAGGGCGCCGATCTCGACCCGCTCGGTCTGCTCGGCCCAGGCTCCGAGCATGGTCCAGCACTCGTAGTGCTTGCCGTCCGGATCGCCGTTCAACGGGAAGAAGTGGTCCCAGTTGAAGACGATGTCGACGCCGGAATCCTCGGCCCGCAGCACGGCATCCCGGATCTGCCGGTAGTCGGCGTGCTGGGGCTGGAGTTGGATGCCGAGGCGGATCTTGCGATCAGTTGTGCTCATGGGGTTCATCGTTCCCCAACTGCCCCGGACCAACCGTGCGGGCCTGTCGGCGCCGTTACGCCTGCCGAGAAAGTCCCGGGCGGCCCGCCGGTCGTTGATTACGTTGGCGCAGGTGAGCAATGCGACGCGCACCGATCCCGATCCGGTGACGGCAACCGCCGCCGATGGGCAGGTGATCGTCGTCCAGCGCGACGACGCCGCCGCCCCGCGGGCGCGGTTGTCGCTGCTGTGGCCGTACCTGCGTCCGCACCGTCGGGTCTTGCTGCTGGTCACCGCCATCTCGATCGTCGGTGCGCTGCTGTCGGTGGCCCAACCGGCGATGGTGGGACTGGTGATCGGGTCGGTGCAGCAATCACTGCCGCTGACCGGGATCGTCATCGGCCTGGTGGCGTTGGTGCTGATCACCGCGATGATCAACGGAATCCAGCAGTATCTCCTGCAGCGAACCGCCGAGGGCGTGGTGCTGGACACCCGTCGGTTGCTGGTTGGCCGGATGCTGCGGTTGCCGATCGAGGAATTCGACACCAGGCGCACGGGTGACCTGGTGTCCCGGGTCGGTTCGGACACCACGCTGCTGCGGTCGGTGGTGACCTCCGGGCTGGTGGATGCGGTATCCGGTGCGCTGGTCTTCGTCGGATCGGTGATCGCCATGGCGTTGATCAGCCTGCCGCTGCTGGGGCTGACCCTGGTGGTGGTGGCCGTTGCGATCGTCACGGTGGTGGGTCTCGGCGGACGGATCCAGAAGCTCACCCTGACCGCGCAGACCCAGGTCGGAGCACTGGCCGCCGGAGTTGCCAGGGCGATTCCCGGGGTCCGGACCATCCGGGCGGCCGGTGCCACCGACCGGGAGATCGACGAACTCTCCGTGCTCGCCGGCGATGCCTATGGCACCGGAATCCGACTGGCCAAAGTGATGGCTTTGATCGCGCCGATCATCGGCATCGCCATGCAGGGCGCGTTCATCGCCGTGCTCGGGGTCGGCGGGTACCTGGTCGCCGACGGTTCGATGCAGGTCGCCCAACTGGTTGCGTTCATCCTCTATCTGTTCATGATGATCATGCCGCTGGGTCGGGTGTTCCAGGCCTACACCGCGACCCAGAACGCGCTCGGTGCGGTGATCCGGATCCGGGAGATCACCTCGCTGCCGGAGGAGGACGAGGCGGTCCGGTCGCAGCCGAGCCTGGCGGGGCCGGAGCAGGTCGTGGTCGGCCCGGAGCCCGTACCTGCGCTGAGTTTCGCTGACGTCAGCTTCGGTTACGGCGACCACCGAGTGCTCAGCGAGGTGAGTTTCACCGTCCCGACCGGCACCAAGACCGCGATCGTCGGACCGTCGGGAGCGGGCAAGTCGACCATCCTCGCCCTGATCGAGCGCTTCTACGATCCGTCGAACGGGGTGATCCGGCTCGGTGGCGTCGACGTTCGCGAGATGAGCAGGACCAGGACGAGGGCGGCTCTCGGGTATGTGGAGCAGGACTCGCCGGTGCTGGCCGGGACGATCAGGGAGAACCTGATACTCGGTGCCCCGCTGGCCACGGACGAGGAGTGCGAGGCCGTGCTGGCGGCGGTCAACCTGGACGGCGTGCTGCGCCGGGACCCCGCGGGATTGAGTGCCCAGGTCGGGGAGGACGGCATCCTGCTCTCCGGTGGTGAGCGGCAGCGGTTGGCGATCGCCCGCGCATTGCTGTCCCGGCCGGAGGTGTTGCTGCTGGACGAGCCGACGGCGAGCCTGGACGGCCGGAACGAACAGGCTTTGCGGGACGCGATCGACGCCATCTCGCACGACCACACGTTGATCCTGGTCGCGCATCGACTGGCCACCGTGGTCGATGCCGACCAGATCCTGGTGCTGGAGGACGGCCGGCTGCAGGCCGTCGGGACCCACCGCGAGCTGCTGCGGAGCAGTCCGCTGTACCTGGAACTGGCCGAGCACCAGTTGCTGGCCTGACTCACGGAGGTCGGACTACAGCCGCGGACGAGTCGGCGGCAGCCGCGGGGGTCAGACGGCGGCCGCCGCGGCCCGGCCGGCGATCCGCCCGGAGAACAGGCACCCACCGAGGAACGATCCCTCGAGGGCGCGGTAGCCGTGCATGCCGCCGCCGCCGAATCCGGCCACCTCGCCGGCCGCGTAGAGGCCGCCGACCGGTGTGCCGCCGAGGGAGAGCACTCGCGACGACAGGTCGGTCTCCAGCCCACCGAGAGTTTTCCTGGTCAGGATGTGCAGTCGTACGGCGATCAGCGGACCGGCGGCCGGGTCGAGCATCTCGTGTGGCGTTGCGGTGCGCATTCGCTTGTCGCCGAAGTACTTTCGCGCCGCGTTGACCGCAATGATCTGCGGGTCCTTGCCCAGCCCGGCCCTGACCTGCCCGTCGCGCAACGCCACCATCGTCGCCACTGCCTCGGCGTCGATCAGTGGCTCGCCGACCAGGTCGTTCATCTTGTCCACCAACTCGGCCACGGTGGGAGCCGTCAGGAAATCGACCCCCTTGTCCAGGAAGGCCTGCACCGGCGGCGTGATCTTGCCGCCCGCCCTGGTGGTCAGCAGCAGCTTGACCGACTTCTGTGCGAAGTCGGGATTCTGCTCGGACCCGGACAGGCTGAACTCCGGACCGATCGTCTGCTGGTCCAGCAGGAACCAGGAATGTGATCGGCCGGTGGACTGGATGTGCTGCAGCGCGCCGAGGGCGTCGAACCCGGGAAACAGCGGGGTGGGCAGTCGGCGGCCGAAGGCGTCCAACCACAGAGGGCTCGGCCCGGACAGGATGCGGATGCCGTGCGCCGACCACACCGGTGAGTGGTTGACGACGCCCTCCGGGTAGTGCCACATCCGGTCCGGGTTGATCACCCGGCCACCGGCCCGTTCGGTGACGCCGAGCATCAGACCGTCCGTCGAATCCGGGACACCGCAGAGCATCTCGGCCGGTGCTGCGTCCGGTCCACCAGGCCAATTGCGCCGCACCAGGTCGTGGTTGCCGCCGACCCCGCCGGAGGTCACGATGACCGCGGAACAGCCCAGGTTGAAGTCACCGACCACCGCGCGGGAGGACGGTGCGCCGCGCTCGACGTCGCTTGGCTCGAGCAGTTCGCCGCTCACCCCGGTGACGTGCTCGTCGTCGCGGACGAGCGAGGTGACCCGGTGCCGGTAGAGCATCCGAATCCGGCCGGCGCGGGCATGCTCGGTGACCCGCCGGACGAACGGCGTCAGCACCCCCGGGCCGGAACCCCAGACCAGGTGGAACCGGGGCACCGAATTGCCGTGCCCGCCGACCTCGTAGCCACCGCGCTCGGCCCAACCGGGGATCGGGAAGAACGAAATTCCCTGCTGCTTGAGCCAGCTGCGTTTCTCGCCGGCCGCCCATTCGACGTACGCCCTCGCCCATTGCCGCGGCCAATGGTCCTCCGGGCGGTCGAAGCCCGCGGAGCCCATCCAGTCGGCCAGCGCGAGGTCGACGGAATCCTTCACCCCGAGGTGACGCTGTTCAGGGGAGTTGACCAGGAACAGGCCGCCGAGCGACCACCAGGCCTGGCCGCCGAGGCTGGCCGGGCCTTCCTGGTCCAGCACGATGACGCTGCGCCCGGCGTCGGCGGCTTCGGCCGCCGCGACCAGTCCGGCAAGCCCGGCACCTACGACGATGATGTCTGCGTCCGCCATGGTCTGACCCTGCCACAGTCGCCGCCGTCGCAGGCAGCCGGCCGGAACGCCGGCTGCCACCCCGATGACCGGCCACAGCGGTGATGACTCACCGTGCCAATGGTCCGGCGACCCTTGATCGAGCGGTCGAGCGCCTGACGCCGACATGCCCGCTCGAGCGATGGCAGCTCACTCACAGTGGTCGGATGGCCACAGATATCACCCGTTGGGTCAGGCATTGCCCGGGTTCGCGCCGGTAACATTTTCCCAGCAGATGACGCAGGGGAGGGCGGAAGATCTTGCAGTCGGATCGCCAACCCCTCAGCACCACGCTTCGCACGACGCCGCCGGCGTTCCGTGCGCTGCTCGGCGCCGGTGTGCTGGTCGTCGTCGTGGGATATGGCCTGCTGCTGAGCCTTTCGCTCGGACCGCCGCCCGCCCAGATCGTCACCGAAATCGGATTCCTGCTGCTGGCGGCCTTGGTGCTGCTGGCGGACCTGTACCCGCTCGTTCCGTCCATGAAGGACGTCCGGGCGAAGGTCACCTTTGCCTGGTCCGCGGCGATCTCATTGGCCGCGGTGCTGGTCTATGGACCAAGTGCGTCCCTGCTGTTCCTGCTCAGCGGACTGACCGCGGCCCTGTCAAGGCGCAGCGGACCGTGGTGGCAGACCCTGCTGAACACCGTGGTGTTCGGGGTGATCGGGTTGGCCGTTGCGTTGCTGTCCGGGATCTCCGACACCTTCGACCCGCTGATGCCGCCGGGCGCGTGGCGGTTGACCATCTGGGGACTGGCACTGGCCGTCGTCGTCGTCGTGCTGTATTCGCTGTTGATGGCGCTGGCACTGACCCGGCTTCGGGTCTCCACCTGGCGGGCTCAGCGCGAGCGGTTCGGTAAGAGCGTCCGGATCTGGGGGATCAGCCTGATCGCCGCGCCGATGTTGGCGGTGCTGGCCGTCGACGGCCCGTGGGCGCTGCTCTCGATGGCGGTGGTGATCGTGTCGCTCAACCAGATGAGCACGACGATGTTCCGCAGCACGGCCGCGTCCCGCACCGACGGCCTCACCGGCCTGGCCAACCGCGCAACGCTGACCAGGCGACTGTCCGCCCGCATTGCCCGATTGGGCGCCGACCGCTCCGTGACCCTGCTGCTGATAGACCTCAACCGATTCAAGGACGTCAACGACACCTACGGGCACCTGGTCGGCGACGAGGTGTTGATCGAGGTGGCCGACCGGCTGCGGGCCGTGGCATCACCCGCCGATCTCGTCGCCAGATACGGCGGCGACGAGTTCGCTGTCGTCCTCGGTCCCGGCGTCGACGCGGATCACGCACGGACGGCCGCCGATGCCTTCCGGTATTCGCTCTCCCAGCCGGTCAACGTCGGCGAGATCCAGGTGGTGGTCGGCGGCTCGGTCGGGATGGCGGAGGCGACCGATCCCGGGGCCGACGTGTTGGGCCTGGTGGAGGCGGCCGACCGGGACATGTACCGGACGAAGCGCGGGCAACGGGTCACCGACCTGGACCGGGCCCCGGCCGACGGCCGACATCGGGATGGCGCGGGGGGTGGCGGGCGGTCGGTGGCGATCCGGCCGCCGCTGTGGAGCGTGACGGTGCAGGGGTCGGCGACCGCGCCGTCCGATGGGTGGCCCGGTGTCCGGCTGTCGACCACACCGGGTTCGGACGGCGCCGGCGCGCTCGGCCGCGCCGGTTCGGTGCCGATCGACGGCGGTCTGGTGTGAACGAGGCCGTCAACCCGATGTCGGTGCCTCTGCGGCGCACCCCGCCGGCGTTCCGCTGGTGGTTGGCCGGCTGTGTGGCCGCGTTGATCGCCAGCTATGCGGCGCTGTACCTCTGGGCGCCAGGACCCGACCTGGCCCAGGTCCTGCGTGAGCCGGGCGCACTGATCCTGCTGGCGCTGGTCATCCTGGCCGACGTCTATCCGAGCCTGCCGTGGATGCGGAAGTCCTACCTGTTCGACGAGTTCATCCTGTCGACGCCGCTGTCGATCGCTGCGCTGCTGGTGTTCGGCCCGCACGCGGCGGCCGTCTTCATCGTCGCGGGCGCGGCGATGACCGTCGCACTGGGACGTCGATGGTGGCGGGTGCTGCTCAACGTGGCGCTCTGCGGGATCCAGGGTGCGGCGGCCGCCGGAGTGCTGGCGCTGATCACCGGGTCGTTCACCTGGGACGAGACGATGTCGTCAGCCCTGATGCTGGCCTACACCGTCGTGCTGGCGTTCGTCGTCGAATCGACCAACGTCGTGCTGGTCGCCACCTCGCACAAGCTGGCCAGGGCCAGTAGCTACCGCGAGTACTTCGTCGATTGGCGTCGGCAGATCGCGATCGCCGCGCTCGCCCTGACCGCCCCGATCCCGGCGGTGATCGCGGCGAACCAACCATCCCTGCTGCCGCTACTCGCCCTGGCCATGGTGGCCGCCCAGTCCGGGATGATCGCGGTGTCCAACCGGACCGCGTTGGCCGGCGCCGATCCGCTGACCTCGGTTGCGAACCGGGCGACCCTGCTGGCCCATCTGCGCAGCCGGTTGTCGCAGTTGCGTGGGCCTGACGACGCGGTGACCTTGTTGCTGGTCGATTTGGACAGGTTCAAGGAGATCAACGACGACTTCGGCCACCTCGCCGGGGACCGGGTGCTCGTGGAGATCGCGCGGCGGCTCGAGGAATCCACCCGATCCGCCGACCTGGTCGCCCGGTACGGCGGTGACGAGTTCGCCGTGCTGCTGGCCGGCGGTGTCCCGCAGCGGAGCATCGAGGAGGTCGGTGACCGGATCAGAACCGCTGTCGCCCGGCCGATCCAGGTGCACGATCGCTCGATCCTGGTCGGCGTCTCGATCGGCGCGGCAGCAACCAACGACCGCGCGTACGACGCGTTGACGCTGATCCATCGGGCCGATGCCGCCCTCTATCGGGCCAAGGCCGCCCGGCCGCCGTTCACCGTCACGCTGCCGACCGTGCCGACCTTGCCCAACGGGCCGACAGTGGGGGAAGGACCCACCGATCCGGGCACGGACGAGTCCGACGAGCCACTGGCCGTCTGGTCGGATCCGGAATGGAGCCTCACCCGCCCGGAGCTGGCCTGGCAGGCGACGGGCCGGTCGGGAACCGCGATCGGTCGCACCACCACCTCAGGTCGTTGAGGCGCCCGCATCAGGTCGCCGATGGACCAAGAGCCGTTTCCGGAGAAAGGCGCATGATGGTCGTGGCCCCCGCAGCCGTCGGCCGGGTCGCGGAGCTCGACCCTCGCCCCACACATCGCCGTCAGGTGTGCCACGATTCGCGGGGCCGCACAGTGTTCGACGCGCGCTCCGCGCACCAACCGATGCCACACGACCGTAGAAGGGATCGGGAATGACCGATCAGAGCACGCAGTCCGCCGACTCGGACCTGACCTCGCTGGAACCGCTCGGCGCGGGTCCGACCCGTACCCATCAGATCGAGCACCTGGCCGGCCACGGCAGGTTCCGGCTGTTGATCGACGGCCGCGAGGTCGCGGTTCTGGACTATCGCAAGTTGCCCGGCAAGTGGAACATCGTGCACACCTACACCGATCCGGCCTCCCGCGGTTACGGTGTCGCCTCCGACCTGGTCAGGGGCGTGCTGGATGCGGCGAGGGCCGAGGGCGTCAAGGTCATCCCGACCTGCCCGTACGTGTCCTGGTGGATCTACGAGTACCAGCCCGGCTACGAAGATCTCGTCGACACCGCATGACCGGACCGGCCCGGGGTGGCTCGGGCGAACCCGCCGAGCCGCCGGGCCGCACTGATCCGGTGGCCACGCCGCCGCCGGATGACCGTGTCCGGCAGCACCCGGCTTCCGAGCCGGCGGGGGGATCGGATGCCGGCGATTCTGTGGCCGGAGCCGAATGGGATGCCGCTCTCGACCACGCCCTGAACGAGTTCGACCTCGGCAACGGCGCGGCCGGCGACGCCGGCGGTACGCCGAACGGCGACGCCGGCGCCACCGCCGAACAGCACCGCAGCCGGTTGCGCGCAGCGGTCACCTCGATGACCAATCGGATGATGTCCGAGCGTGCGGTGCGGGCCAGCGAGGCGGCCGCCGCGGCGTCCCTGGCCAGCGCCGAGGCGGCCAAGGCCGCCGCCACCGGCCAGGCCGAGGCGCAGGAATCGCATCGCCGGTCCGCGTTCCACATGGGCTTCTTCGGCGGCTTCGGAGTGCTGATCGCCTACGTCAGCTACCTGGTCCTGGATACCATCCGGGACACCCTGATCCTGATCGCCATCGCCATGCTGCTGGCCATCGGACTCGATCCGCTGGTCAACATGATCACCAAACGGGGGATGCGGCGCGGATCGGGGGTGGCGTTGGTCTTCCTCGGCCTGCTGGTCGTCATCGGTGCCGCGATCTACGCGATCATCCCGCCCATCGTCAACGAGGTCGGTTCGTTCGCAGCGTCCATTCCCGACCTGGTCAACAACCTGCAGAACAACGAGTCGATCCGGGACCTGGACACCAGGTTCGGGATCCTCAACGCGATCCGGAACTCCAACATCGTGCAGACCCTGGGCAGCGGCGCCGCCACCGGATTGCTCACCGCGACGGCGACCGTGGCCGCGATCTTCGTCGACCTGTTGATCATCCTGGTGCTGACGCTGTATCTGCTCTCCGGTTTCCCGAAGATCAAGGCCGCCGCCTACCGACTCGTCCCGGCGTCCCGGCGGATGCGGGTGACCGACCTCGGCGACCGGGTGCTCAAGCAGATGGGCGGCTACCTGTCCGGTGCCACCATCATCGCGATCCAGGCCGGCCTGGTGGCCGGGGTCTTCGCGGCCATCGTCGGACTGCCGTATCCGTGGGCGATCGGCCTCGCGGCGGCGGTCCTCGACTTCATCCCGGTGGTCGGGCCGATCATGGTCGGCGTGGGGATGACGTTGATCGGGTTCACCCAGGGTTTGGCCATCGGCATCATCGCCGGCGTCTTCTACCTGGCGCAGCACATGTTCGAGGCGTACTGGCTCTATCCCAGGGTGATGCGCCGGACCGTCGACATCTCCACCGGCGCCGTGGTGGTGGCCATCCTGATCGGTGCTGCCCTGCTCGGGGTCACCGGTGCGATCCTGGCGGTGCCGGTCGCTGCAGCGATCATGCTCATCGTCCGCGAAGTCATCATGCCCATGCAGGAGCGATCGTGAACGCCTGGCGCAGCATCGGGGTCGCCGACCAGTTCGGCCGGCGGGTGGTCGTCACCGGCGCGAACACCGGCCTCGGATACCAGACCAGCCTGGCGTTGGCCAGTGCCGGCGCCGACGTCGTGATGGCGGTGCGCGACCTGGACCGCGGTCAGGCCGCCGCCCAGTCGATCAGGCAGCAGATCGAGGACGCCAAACTCCGGGTCATCCATCTGGACCTGGCGGATCTGGCCTCGGTCCGCGACTTCGCCGAATCCGAGGCAGCGACGGGACCACTGGATCTGCTGGTGAACAACGCCGGCTTGATGCTGGTCCCGCGCCGGGAGCTGACCCGGGACGGCTTCGAGATGCAGATGGGCGTCAACCATCTCGGCCATTTCGCACTCACCGCCGGGTTGCTCCCCGCGTTGCTGCAGGCACCGGCCGGACGGGTGGTGTCGGTGACCTCGATCGCCGCCAGGCGTTCCCGATCGCTCGACCACGGGATGGGACTGGTCGGCGCCTACAGCCCGATGCGCGCCTACAGCCAGTCCAAACTCGCGGTCGCGCTGTTCGCCGAGGAACTCGATCGCCGGCTGCGGGCCACCGGGTCCACCGCCACCTCGGTGCTGGCGCATCCCGGGTGGTCGGCCACCGCGGTGCAGCGCCCCGATGACCATCCCGGTCTCTCGGTCCGGATCGGCCGCCGGACGACCGCGATCTTCGGCGCCTCACCGCGGGCCGGTGCGCGGCCCCAGGTGTACGCGGCGACCGCGCCGGACGTGTCGGGCGGTGAGTTGATCGGGCCACGGATGCTCGTCCGGGGCACGCCGCGTGCGGTTCCGCTGACGGCCGCCGCCACCGACCCGGTTGCCGCGGGCTGGCTCTGGGCCGAGTCGATCAGGTTGACCGGGGTGGAGCCGCATCCGGTCACCCCGTGAACGGCGCCTAACCTGGCCGTCATGACCGATTCGGACAGTTCTACCGACTCCAACGCACGTGATCCTCGTACCTCGGATGCAGGCAACCTGGCCATCCCGGAGCGGTCCAAGACCGTCAGCTGGCACGATCCACTGGCCCTCGCCGCGATCGGCCGGACCATGAGCGGGCTGGACTTCCTTCGCAAGCTCGCCGCCCGCGAACTGCCGGCCCCGCCGATCGCCGAGCTGTTCGGCTTCGGGATCGAGGCCGTCGAACCCGGTGACGTGGTGTTCACCTGCCGCCCGGACGAGTCGACCTACAACCCGATCGGCGTGGTGCACGGCGGGACGGCCTGCGTGCTGCTGGACACGGTGGCGGGTTGCGCCGTGCACAGCACGCTCCCGGCCGGGGTCGGCTACACGTCGTTGGAGATCAAGGTCAACTACCTGCGCCCGATCCACGGCGGCGTCGGCCTGGTCGCGCACGGCTGGGTCAGCAAGCCCGGCCGCCGGGTGGCCTTCGCCGAGGGCGACCTGCGGGACGCGGAGGGCCGGGTGCTGGCCACCGCGACCTCGACCTGCCTGATCATGGGTTGACCCGCGGGGCAGGACCAGGGGCGACGGGCCGGCGCGGGTGGTCGCCGACAGTCGCCGGCGACCGCCCGCGTCATCATTCGGGGTCGGCGCCGCCGGCCGACTGTCGCGGACGCCGGACGATGACCACGATCGCCGTCACCACCAGGGCGGCCGCGACGGCGATCGCCGCCCACACCCAACCCGAGAGGCCCGACGAGGATCCGACCGGGGCGACCGGCGCCGCGGTGGTGGTCGCCGGCGGAACCGGTGACGAGGCCACCGATGTGGATCCCGGTGTGCTCGGCGGCGTTGATGCCGACGCCGAAGACGATGTTGGTGGGCTCGACGCGACCGAGCTCGCCGGGGCCGGTGCTGCCGCCAGTTCGAAACGCACCTCGCCCTGCACGGGATGACCATCCGCGGAGACCACCCGATAGGCGATCGAGTACGGACCCGGTGCGCTCAGCGTGGTGACCGACTGGGTCACCACCGTGCTGTCGACCGACGGCGTGCCGGATTCGTACCGCTGGCCGTCGGCGCCCAGCACCGTGACCACCGGCTGGAAGTCCTGGACCGGTTGGTCGAAGGTCAAGCTGATCACGGTCGGCGGCTGCTGCAGCACCGCTCCCTCTGCTGGATCGCTGGCGATCAGCACGTTGTGCGCGGCGGCCGGCCCGGCGAGGCCGATACCCGCGAAGAGGCCGACCGCCAGCAGGACGGCGAACCTGGCCACACCTCGCCGCATCCGGTCGAGCCGGTCATTCCTGCCGACGGATCCGGTCATCGTCATCCCTCCCGATTTTCGGGCCGCCGCCGCAACGCCACCGCGGCGACCACCAGCGCCGCCGCCGCGATCACCAGGCTCACGGCAGCGAGAATCGTTGCGGTGGAGTCGGAACCGCTGGACGTGGTGGCCGCGACGGCCGCCACGGACGGCTCGGTTGCCGGGGTGGTTGTCGCCACCGGACCCACGGTCAGGGTGGGTGCAGGGTGTTCCGGTTCCTCGCCGGACGCTGGGGTCGGCTCATCCCACTGGACCACCTCGCCGTCGTTGTAGGTCTGGGTCGTGGGGAAGACCAACGTTTCGGTGTCGGGGACCGGGCCCGCGGAGATGTCGAACTCGGCGAACTCGCCCGGCCCGATCATGGTGCCCGGATCCGCGGTCCAGGTCACCGAGGTGACCGCTTCCTTGATGGTCACGTCACCCTCGGTGACCGGGGCGGGCAGCGTGCTGGTGGTCGGAACCACCGACCAGCCCGGGACCTGCTTGACCGAGACGTAGGCGAACGGATGATCCGCCGGCAGGTCGACGGTGACGGCGACCGTCCCCGCGGTGGGGGATTCGTTCGGCACCCGGAAGGTGAGTTTGGTGAAGCCGCCGGCGGCCGCCTCCGACGGGTTGACGGTGACGTGCGCCGACGCGACGCCGGCGCCGGCCAGCAGGCCGACCGCGGTCAGGGAGATCAGGGTGAGGCCGCGACGCCATCGCGGCGCGCGTGAGTACTGCTGCATGGGTTGTCCTTCAAGGCTGGGAATGGGCGCGAACGGTTGCCAGACGGCAGCGCGTTCGGCCAAGGGGTGATGTCGAGTACCGGCCGCGCGGCACAGTGCCGCGCCGAACCGGTCAGCTGCGGCCGGGCGGTCCGCGCCTCGAGATCAGCGACAGCTCTCCGGCCCGCAGCCTGACCGCGCCGCCTCCGTCGCCGGCCGACACCGTCCAGCCGGGCAGCGGCGGCACGACCAGGATCGGCCGGCCGGCGGCCAACACCCGCCGCAAAGCGCCGACAAGCCGGAACAGCGTGCCCTCGCCGCTGGTGAGCAGCCAGGACGTCGCGAGTGCCGCGATCAGGTGGAACGCGACCATCTGGGCGGCACCCACCGAAATCGAGTCTTCCGGCCGGCCGGGGTGCACGGCGTGACCCGCGGTGAGCAGGAAGACGGCGTGGAAGACGACCTGGCTGAGTACCAGCATGCCCAGGATCTGTGGCCCGGTGCGACGCCGACGGGCGAGCGAGGACACTGCGCCGCCCAGAAAAACGGTGACCGTGATCAGAACGGCCGGGTCAGGTAATGCGCCGCCGCCGAGGAGGTGGCCGATGGCGGCGAGTTGACCGGCGAGCAGCGCGAACACGGTGCCGCGAAGCAGCCGCCAGCGGGTGGTCGTCGGGTCGGGCACGTCAGCGACGGTACCGGGTGAAGGCGCTGGTCAGGACGTGGGTGGTCCCACCAGGAAGGTCATCAGCTCCGCGTCGAGGTGATCCAGATCCGCCGAGACGGCCCGCAGCGCAGACCGCTGGGTGGACGCCGGCATCGAGGCGGTCGCGAAGGTGGCCGCCGACAGTTCCGCGAGCCGGGCCGACGACGACTCGACGAATCGCGTCACCTTCGGGTCGGTGCCACGACGGGAACGCAGCTCGTTGATTGCCTTCTGCAGACCGGCGATCCTGGCCTGGGCCGTCCCGCTCGGTCCCTTGTAGGCGGCGACGTCATCGACGGGGACACCGAGCTGACGAGCCCGGCGATCGTCGAGAGCACCGCGAACGCCGGTGGAGGCCTTCATCGCACTGGCCGCGACCACCGGACCGACGATCTTGGCGGCCAGCAACAGGCGGCGCAGCGTCTTCGGGTCGCTGAGCGAGGCAACCACCCCTGACGATCGAGAGGTGCCCGTCGACTTCGATGCGGACTTCGGCGATTTCGAGGTCGTCGATGCGCTCGAGGACTTCTTGCGTGCCTTGCGACGCAGTGCCACGCTGCTCCCTCCTCCGGCCGGCGAAAGCCGGTTCGGCTCCAGCGTAGAGCGGCCGCGCACGAACCCGCACGCGGGAGGCGACGGCGCGCCTACCCTTATCCGCGATGGCTCAACCTGTACCCCGCGCCGCGGCGTCCTCCGCCGCACCAGGTTCCGCCGCCGGGCCGGCAGGGCCGGGCGCGCCGGACCCGCTTCGCGTGCGCCTCGGCCCGGCCGCGGCCGCACGCTGCCGCCGCCGGGTCCATCTGGATGCGGCATCGACCGAGCAGCGAACCATCGCCGCCTCTGCGCTGAGAGCGATGGACGAGCTGGCCGAGCATCGGGACATGGTGCTGCAAAAGATCCGCGCCGGGCACGCCGTTCCGGCCGCGGCGAGCGCTGACGACAGTTGGCGAACCCGTCAGGAGCAGATCGTGGTGTCGCCGTCGATGCCGGCCGGAGTTCGGGCCGGTGCCCCCGATCTCCTGGTCTGGGCCGGGGACGGGTACCTGCCGGTGATCATCAGGGCACACCGGACCCGGGACGCCGGCAAGGGAGCGCGGTTCGCGCCGCTGGCCGACCCGCTTTCCGTGCGGCCGGACCCGCACCACAGTGCCCGTCGTCACCGGTCCGATCGGCTCGCCCTGGCACACCACTATCGTCAACTGACGGACCTGGGCCGTGCGTCGACCAGGGCGATCGGCGGGGTGATCGGGCGCGGCAGTCGGAACGACGGAGCCGGCCCGACGCAAGCTGCGGACGGCCCGGAGGACGACGCTGCGGTGATCGTCTGGCATCCGCTCGATGCCGGCGGCTCCGCTGCACTGCCGGACTACGACCGGCGGTTCGACGACCGGCTGGCAGTTGCCAGGGCCGCAGCCGCGGGACGACCGCCGCTGGCTTTTCCGTCCCGGATCGGCGAATGCCGCCGATGTCAGTGGTGGACCAGGTGTTCGGCCGAACTCCGTGCTGCCGGGGACATCTCGCTGTTGCTCGCCGGCGATGACGTGCAGGTCGCCCGGGCGGCCGGCGTCGGCTCGATCCGGACCCTCGCCGACCTGCCGCCCGTCGATCTGCTCGAATTGACCCGCGTGCTCGCCCAGCCCGCCCACGTGCAGGTCCGCGCTCGCGCCTGGCAAGCGGGGATCCCGCTGGTGCGGGTGGACGATCGGACGTCGATCCGCCGGGCCGACGTGGAGATCGATGTCGATGCGGAGTCCTACGGCGAGGACGGTGCATACCTGTGGGGCGCTCTGCTGTCGGGCGCGGAGGTGGGCGTGACGCCCGGCTACCGATCGTTCGTCACCTGGGATCGGCTCCCGTCACCCGCACAGGGCGCCGTCTTCGGTGCGTTCTTCGACCACCTGATGCAGGTCAGGGCGGCGGCGGCGGCCCGCGGGCTCAGTTTCGCGGTCTTCTGCTTCGGCAAGGCCGCCGAGGAGCGCTGGATGCTGGGCCTTGCGCGGCGGTACGCCGGAACGGCCGGGGTGGCCGCCGAGCGTGCGGTGGCCACCTTCTGTGCGTCCGCCCAGTGGATCGATCTGCTGCTCGAGATCCGCCGGCAGTTCGTGCTGCCGGGGTCGCTGCGGCTCAAGGAGCTGGCGGGGGAGATCGGGTTCGCCTGGCGGGATCCGGAACCCGGTGGCGAGAACTCGCTCGCCTGGTACCGCGCAGCGATCGGCGCCGACGACGGCGGGTCGACCGAGCAGCGTCCGGCGCCGGACAACCCGATGGCGCAGCGTCTGTTGCGCTACAACGAGGACGATGTGCAGGCGACTCTCGCCCTGCGCCGGTGGCTCAGCGACCGACTGACCCGATTGCCGACCGTCGCCGATCTCGAGGGGCTCAGCGGGGCGGCATTCGCAGCGACCCGTCCAGCCGGATGACCTCGCCGTTGAGGTAGTCCTGGGCGGCGATGGACAACACCAGTCCGGCGTATTCCTCCGGGCGTCCGAAGCGCTGCGGGAACGGGATGTTCGCGGCCAGCGCGACCCTGAACTCCTCGGCGACCCCGGCCATCATCGGGGTGTCGAGGATGCCCGGGGCGATCGTCATCACCCGGATCCCGAACTGCGCCAGATCGCGGGCGGCGGGCAGGGTCATCCCGACGACGCCGCCCTTGGACGCGGAGTAGGCGATCTGGCCTATCTGCCCGTCGAAGGCGGCGATCGAGGCGGTGTTCACGATCACTCCGCGCTGACCCTGGTCGTCGACCGGCTCGGTGGCGGCGATCGCCTCGGCCGCGAGCCGCAGCACGTTGAACGTGCCGACCAGGTTGACCGAGATCGTCCGGGTGAACGCGTCCAGGTCGTGCGGCCCCTTGCGCGACAGCACCCGTCCGGCCGTCCCTATCCCGGCGCAGTTCACCGCCAACCGCAGGGGGGCCAGTCCGGACGCAATCCCCAGCGCAGCGCCCACGTCCGCGGCACTGGTCACGTCACCGCCGACCGGGGTGACCCCGGTCGGTGGGGCACCGGCCCGTTCCCAGCCGGTGGCCAGGTCGATTCCGACGACCTGCGCCCCGGCATCGGACAATGCCGCCGCTGTCGCCGCGCCTAGCCCCGACGCCGCACCCGTCACGACGGCGGAGCATCCGTTGATCTGCATGGTTGACGACAGTAGCCACGCCGGCCGTGCACGGCAGGTGGAGGTGCCACCGGCCGGCGCGGCCGGCCGGTGCGGTTGACGTCAGCCTCCCGGCCGGTGAAGCTGGCCACTACGGCTGTCTTTCAGGTTGCGGCGGGGGCGGTTGACCGGCTGCGAAGGGGTGTTCATGTTCCTGTTGCGCAAGCCGATTCTGGCGATCTCCGACAGTGCAGTGGTCCGGGGTGCGATCTCGAAGGCACCGATCACCCGGTCCGTGGTGGACCGTTTCGTTCCGGGGGAGACCACTGCCGATGCGGTGGCCGCTGTCGTGGCGCTGCGGGCCAAGGGCCTGCAGGTCACCCTCGACCATCTCGGTGAGGACCATGCCGACCGGGCGACCGCCGACGCCACGGTCGCCGCCTACCTGGAGCTGATCGACGCCCTCTCGGCCGCGGGCCAGGTGTCCGGGGCGGAGGTGTCGGTCAAGCTGTCGGCGGTCGGTCAGGCCCTGCTCGCGTCCCCCGAACTGCCGGACGGGGGCAATGCCTACGCGCTCGCCGGCGCCCGGCGGATCGCCGATGCGGCCTACGCCGCGGGCGCGCGGGTGAACCTGGACATGGAGGACAACACCACGGTCGACCAGACCCTCGAGGTGTTGTTCGAACTGCGTCGCACCCATCCGGACGTCGGGGTCGCGATCCAGGCGATGTTGCTCCGGACGCCCAAGGACCTCGCTGAACTCACCGGCCCCGGGTCCCGGGTGCGACTGGTCAAGGGCGCCTACAACGAGCAGGCCGACGTCGCGTTCACCGATCCGGACCAGGTCGACCTGGCCTACGTCAGGGCGATGAAATATCTGATGTACGGCAGGGGATATCCGATGATCGGCTCACACGATCCGCGAATGGTCGCGATCGCTGCGAAGCTGGCCTCCGACGCCGGTCGGACCCCCGATCGCTGGGAGCACCAGATGCTCTACGGGATCCGCACCGACGAGCAGGAACGGCTGGTCAAGGAGGGCAAGACCATGCGGGTCTACGTGCCCTACGGGGCCGACTGGTACGGCTACTTCACCCGCCGGCTGGCCGAGCGACCCGCCAATCTGACCTTCTTCCTCCGATCGTTGGCCGGCCGCGGCTGACCCCGGGATCCTGATCCTGCCGACCCTGAATTCCGCACCCGAGTCGCTTCGTCTGGAGATCCGCTGATGGATGCCGTCACCCACCCGCCCACACCGGTCAACGAACCGGTTCTCGACTACGCGCCCGGTTCCGCGGAAAGGGCCGACCTGACAGCGGCGCTGGCCGCGGTGACCGAACCCGCCGAGCTCGGTGCGGTGATCGGCGGGGTGTCCCGTCGACCGTCCGGGGAGCCGTTCCAGGTCGTCGCGCCCTTCGATCACCGGCGGATCCTGGCGACGTCCGCCAACTCCACCCAGGCCGATGCCGCCGAGGCGATCCAGGCGGCGCTGGACGCCGCCGAGGACTGGCGCGCACTGGACTTCGACTCCAGGGCGGCGATCCTGCTCCGCGCGGCCGAACTGTTGACCGGTCCGTGGCGGGCCAGAGTGAACGCCGCGACCATGCTGGGCCAGGCGAAGACCGCGTACCAGGCCGAGATCGACTCGGCCTGCGAGCTGGCCGACTTCTGGCGGTTCAACGTGCACTTCGCCCGGCAGATCCTGCACGAGCAGCCGATCGCCAACTCGAAGGGAATCTGGAACCGCACCGACCACCGGCCGCTGGAGGGCTTCGTCTACGCGGTCACCCCGTTCAACTTCACCGCCATCGCCGGCAACCTGCCGACCGCGCCGGCGCTGATGGGCAACGTCGTCGTCTGGAAGCCGTCGATCACCCAGCAACTGGCTGCGTCGCTGATCATGGACCTGCTGCAGGAGGCCGGGCTGCCGCCCGGGGTGATCAACATGTTGCCGGGGCACGGACCGGAGATCTCCGAGGTGGTGTTGGCCCACCCGGAGCTGGCCGGGATCCACTTCACCGGTTCCACCCGGGTGTTCCAGCAACTGTGGTCCGGGGTCGGCGAGAACATCGCCGGCTACCGGTCGTACCCGCGACTGGTCGGGGAGACCGGCGGCAAGGACTTCATCGTCGCCCACGCCTCCGCCGACGTCGACGTGCTGCGGACGGCGCTGGTCCGCGGGGCGTTCGAGTACTCGGGACAGAAGTGCTCGGCGGCATCCCGGTCGTACGTTCCGGCGTCGTTGTGGCCCGCTCTGAAGGACGGCCTGATCGCCGAGACCGAGGCGCTGACCATCGGGTCCGTCGAGGACTTCGGCAACTTCACCAGTGCGGTGATCGACGACCGATCGTTCGGCCGGTTGTCGGCCGCGATCGACCGGGCGCACGCGACGGACAGCATCCAGGTGATCGCCGGCGGAACCTATGACGACTCGGCCGGCTACTTCGTCCGGCCCACCCTGCTGCTGGGCACCGACCCGCGCGACGACATCTTCTGCAACGAGTACTTCGGTCCGATTCTGTCCGTGCACGTCTATCCCGACGACGAGTTCGCCTCCGTGCTGACCGAGGTCGACGGCGCCTCCCCGTATGCGCTGACCGGCTCGATCATCGCGCGGGACCGGATGGCTGTGGCGAAGGCGGCCGATGCCCTCCGGTTCACCGCCGGCAATTTCTACATCAACGACAAGTGCACCGGTGCCGTGGTCGGCCAGCAACCCTTCGGCGGGGCGCGGGCCTCCGGCACCAACGACAAGGCCGGCTCCGCGGCGAACCTGATGCGCTGGACGTCACCCCGGTCGATCAAGGAGACCTTCGTCGCGGCGACCTCGGTGGCCTACCCGCACCAGCTACCCGGATAGGCCGGGCGGCCCGGCCACAACCGGTGCCGGTCGATACGGTCAACACCATGAGCGAGAACCCTCTTCGTCGGAACAAGATCGCGATCGTCGGCGCAGGATCGGTCGGTGCGACGCTCGCCTATGCCAGCCTGATTCGCGGCGTCGCGCACGACGTCGTGCTCTACGACATGAACGCCGACAAGGTGCAGGCCGAGGTGCTCGACCTGCGGCACGGTCTGCTGTTCGTCCCGTCGGCAGATGTCGACGGTTCCGATGACGTGGCGGTCTGCGCCGGGGCCGACGTCATCGCGATCACCGCCGGCGCCAAGCAGAAGCCGGGCCAGACCCGGCTGGACCTGGCCGCGACGAACGTCGAGATCTGCCGGGCGTTGATCCCCAAGCTGCTGGAGGTCGCGCCGGACGCCGTTCTGCTGATGGTCACCAACCCGGTCGATGTGCTCACCTTGGCCGCGCTGAAGTTCTCCGGACTGCCGAAGAACCGGGTGCTCGGCAGCGGCACGGTGCTGGACTCGGCGCGGCTCAGGGACCTGATCGCCCGCAACCTCGGCGTCGCCTCGCAGAGTGTGCACGCCTGGATCGCCGGTGAGCACGGCGATTCGGAGTTCCCGCTGTGGAGCAGCGCCTCCGTCGGATCGGTGCCCGTCGGGAAGTTCGAGATGCCGGACGGTGCCCGGCTCGACGTGCCGACCGAGGAGCGGATCGCCAAGGAGGTCGTCACCGCTGCCGAACGGATCATCCGCGGCAAGGGCGCCACCAACTATGCGGTCGGCCTGGCGGCCACCCGGGTGATCGAGGCGATCCTGCGGGACGAGAACAGCGTGCTGCCGGTCAGCTCGCTGATCGACGGCCGCTACGGGTTGTCCGACGTTTGCCTGTCGTTGCCGTCGCTGGTCAACAAGTCCGGGGTGGCGGCGATGCTGGACGTTCCGATGTCCGAGCAGGAGCTCGAGCTGCTGAAGCGATCGGCCAACGAGGTGCGCGGGGTGGCGGCTTCCCTCGGGTTGTGAGGTTTTGAAAAGGCTGCGGCCGGCTGGACGGTTGCCTAGGGCTGCTCGATCTCCACGTTCACCGGGGTGTTCTGGTCGACCTGGGTCTGCCACGACGGTCGCTGGTTGACCACCGTGCCGGCCTCGCCGTCCGGGGTGTCGACCTTGGTCACGGTGCCGAGGGTCAGCTGCTTGTCGGAGAGTTTGCCGACCGCCTGCTCCAGGGTCATCCCGGTCAGGTCCGGCACTGCGACCGCCGCCGGTGGCGGCGGGGCGAGGATCACCATCAGGGTCAACCAGAGCGCGACCACGACCGCGACGCCGACAGCGCCGAGAGCGACCATCCGCCACCGGCGCCGGTTGCGAGCGGCGGCATCCGGGTCGATGCCGTCACCGGGGGTCGGTGGGCTCAGGGTGACGACCGGCGCCAACAGCACGGGTCCGTGCGGAATCCCGCCGCCCTCTCGAGCGACTGCCTCCCCCGCAGTCGCCGCTCCGACCGCGGCGGGCGGCGCTTCCTCGATCAGGGCGGCCCGCTCTGCCGCGGTCATCACCGGAGTGGCCTGCACCGATCGACCGGCCAGGGCCCTGGCCAGGTCGGTGCGCATCTCCTTGGCCGTTTGATAGCGGTTGGCGGGGTTCTTGTTCAGCGCCTTGAGCACGATGGCGTCGAGTTCCTTGGGCAGCGCGCGGTTGATCTCACTGGGTGGCCGCGGTGCCTCACGGATGTGCCTGGACGCCACGGCGATCGGCGACCGGCCAGTGAAAGGTGGTGTGCCAGTGAGCATCTCGTACAGCACGCAGCCGGTCGCATAGAGGTCGGACCGGGTGTCACCGGTCTCGCCGCGGGCCTGCTCCGGCGAGAGATACTGCGCCGAACCGATGACGGTGGTCGCGGTGGTGCTTCCGGGACCGTCGGCGACCGCCCTCGCGATACCGAAGTCCATCACCTTGACCGAGCCGTTCCGACCGAGCATCACATTGGCGGGCTTGATGTCCCGGTGCACCATCCCGTGCCGGTGGGAGAAGTCCAGAGCCGCGCAGATCTCCGCCGCGATCTGCAGGGCTCGTTGCGGCGGCACCGTCCCATCGTCGGCGAGCACCTCCTGCAGCGTCCGACCGTCGACGTACTCCATCACGATGTAGGGCACCGGCCCGGCCGCGGTCTCCCGCTCGCCGCTGTCGTAGACCGCGAGGATGGCCGGGTGGTTGAGCGCCGCCGCGTTCTTCGCCTCCCGGCGGAACCGGACCTGGAACGACGGATCCTGCGACAGGTCCGCGCGCAGCACCTTGATCACCACGTCCCGACCCACCAGCCTGTCCTGGCCGCGGTGAACCTCGGAGGTCCGTCCGGACCCGATCACGGCGCTGGCCTGATAGCGGTTCGCGTACAGGTGACGACTCATCGAGGTCCTTCTCGTCGTGGCTCATCGGCAGGGACCGATCGGCCCTTCGCCGGCGACGGGGATCGTCTCCCCGTGTCGCCCCTGACGAGCCGATATGTCGCTAAAGGTGGTTTACCAGGACGGCGGGCCGGAACCCGGCGGCGACGTGCCGACAGCCCGAATTCCGGAGCGAATTGTTGCGCCGAGCGGGCTGCGGCCCGGTCGTCCGGGATTGCCGTTGGGATCGGCGGCCGGATCAGTGGGTGGCGATGCCGAGACCGGTGGTGCCGGTGATCGAGCAGGCGACACCGGTGCCGTGCATGTTGCAGTAGCCGCGCGGATTCTTGTCCAGGTACTGCTGGTGGTAGTCCTCCGCGTAGTAGAAGGAGGACAGCGGCGCGATCTCGGTGGTGATCGGACGGTGACCGGCAGCGGCGAGCGCGGCGCCGTAACTGTCCCGACTGCCCGCGGCCAGGGTGGCCTGCTCATCGGTGGTGGTGTAGATCGCCGATCGGTACTGACTGCCCCTGTCGTTGTGCTGCCGCATGCCCTGGGTCGGATCATGGTTCTCCCAGAACGCCCGCAGCAACTGCCGGTAGCTGATCACCTTCGGGTCGAAGACCACCAGCACCACCTCGGCGTGCCCGGTCCGGCCGCTGCAGACCTGCTCGTAGGACGGGTTCGTGGAGTAGCCCCCCGCATACCCGGCCGCGGTCGTGTACACCCCGGGCAGTCGCCAGAACAACCGCTCGATGCCCCAGAAGCAGCCCATCCCGAAGATCGCCACGGCGGAACCGGCCGGCCACGGGGACACCATGCTGGTGCCGAGCACGGTGTGGGTGCCGTCGATGTGCACCGGCAGGTCACTGCCGGACGCGGCCGTTTCGGCGGTCGGGAGCTCTGTCCTGCGGGTGAAGATGCCCATCGGACCAGCGTACGAGGCCGACCGCGGCGCCGATCGGACGCTGCTGTCGGCCTCCGGCGGGTGAACTTCGGCTCATCCGGGGGGACCTGTTGGACGGTATGTAACGTCATGACCTGATTTCGCTCCTTGCACACAACGGGCCGTGGTGCGAACTGCTGCGCAACGGGAACAATCGATCCCGACCTCATCGAGCCAGCCGTTCCGCTCGTTGTTCCGAATGACCGTTGACAGCAGCATTCACCCGCACGATTCGGCACCGCACGATTCACCACCGCACGATTCACCACCGCACGATTCATCACCGCATGAGGAATTCCAGCGTTGACCAGAGGGGAAGCATCACCATGGCCTTGCTCAGCCCGACTCGCCCACGAGCCATTCCGCGGCCTTCGGCCGGGGTCTGGCCCGGGTTGTTCGACATCCCGAAAGTGCCGGTACACGCGGCCATCGCCCGTCGACTCGCGAAGGCGGCGGTCAAAAACCTGCCGATCACCCTCGCCTTTCCGGACGGCACGCAGTGGGGCGCTGGCGGCCCCCGCCTGGAGCTGGTCCGGCCGGAGTCGTTCTTCGCCCGGCTCGGCGCCGACGGATTGATCGGCTTCGGCGAGGCATGGATGACCGGTGACATGACCACCGGCGGCTGGCATGCGACCGGGGCGAGCGCGCCGCGACCCGACCTGGCGGATTCGAGCATCGACTCCGCGTTGGCCAATGCCGCCACCGATGAGCTCGCCGCTGTTCTCGGAGTGCTGTGCCGCCGGATGTCGGTGCTGGTCCCGAGGCCGCTACAGACGCTGCGCCACACCTGGCAGAACCGGCCGCCCGCCACCGAGGAGAACACCCCGACCGGTGCCAGGGAGAACATCCATCGGCACTACGACCTGTCCAACGAGCTGTTCGAGCTGTTCCTCGATCCGAGCCTGACCTATTCGGCGGCCTGGTTCGAGCCGGGCGACGACCTGCTCACCGCCCAGAACCGCAAGATCGACGGCATTCTCGACCTGGCTCGCGTTCAACCCGGCCAACGGGTGCTGGAGATCGGCTCCGGCTGGGGTGGGCTCGCCATCCGCGCCGTGCAGGAGCGGGACGTCCACGTCACCACCCTGACGCTGTCGGAAGCGCAGAAGGAACTGGCCGAGCGTCGGATCGCCGAGGTCGGGCTGAGTCACCGGATCGACGTGCTGCTGGAGGACTACCGGCACCATGCCGCGCGCGAGGTCGGCACGTACGACGCGATCGTCAGCGTCGAGATGATCGAGGCGGTTGGCGAACGCTACTGGCCGGACTACTTCGGCGCCGTCGATCGGATGCTGGCCGAAGGCGGCCGGATGAGCCTGCAGGCGATCACCATGGCCCACGAACGACTACTGGCGACGCGGAACGGCTACACCTGGGTGCACAAGTACGTGTTCCCGGGCGGCACGCTGCCCTCTATGACGGCCATCGATCAGGTCGTCACCGCGCACACGTCGCTGCGCATCCAGGAAACCCGCCGGCTCGGCCTGTCCTACGTGCCGACGCTGCAGCAGTGGCGGCACAACTTCAATGACCGGTTGCCGGAGATCCGGGCATTAGGCTTCGACGAGACATTCGTCCGGATGTGGAACTTCTACCTGGCCTATTCCGAGGCCGGGTTCGCAGCCGATTACCTGGATGATCTGCAGATCGGACTCAGCCGCGGCTGAGAGTGAGCAAAGATCCGGATAAACTGTCACTCCAAAGTGTCAATTGGGTGACAGAGCGCTATGGATCGCTCGATCGGTGACTTTGAGGCAGATTCTCCATGCGATGCTTGAACCCATTCGCGACGTCTCCCAGGTCGTCGATGCTTGATTGCACCAGTCTCGGAGCCGGGGGGGCCGGTTCGACTGTGCGCTGAGGAGGGGCATGTCGTCGCAGGGCATTTTCGCGGTCGGACGTGCCCGCGTCCACAACCGCGGCAGGAAGGACCCGGTCAGGTCCGCTTCCTCGCTCGCCGCGGCGGCCAGGCGGCCCGGTCCGGCCCGCCGCAGCCGGACGACCGCAGAGGCCACGCCGGCGGCGACGCCGACCCTGACCTCGCTGACGATCCCCAACAGCTCGATGAGCAGGCGTCGACTCGCCGGGACGAGCGGGGAACCGACCGCCGCCGAGGCCGGCCCCGCGCACGCTTCGCCGGAGTCTGGTCTTCGAGCGGTGGATCCGATGGACATCTGGCTGCAGGCGGTCTCCGGGCCCCTGGGGCGAACCGCACCGTTGTCTCGCGCCTCCGGGGGTGGTGCTGGCAGGCACGCTGCCCCGGCGAGTGCAGCAGGGCCTGCTCTTCCGGCTGCGCGGACGTCTCCCGGCTCCGGTGTCGGTCAGCCCCAGTGGACGGCGCCGGAGCACCAGCCGGAGGCGAAGCCCGCGGTCGCCGGTCGGGAGGCGCCGATCAGGGGTCCTGTTGCCCCGCCGCACACCCTGCGCCGAGTGGTCGATCCGGCCGGCGGGCATCGACCACCGCACCGATCGGCCACCAAGTCACCACCGACCTCTCCCGAGCCGAAACGACGGCGGTCGCGAACCAAGAAATCGTCGACCGCAGGCCGCTCGAGGTCGAGCACTTCGGGCCCCGCGAAGAGGTCCACCAGAAAGCGCATCCTCGGCTGGACCCTCCTCGGGGCCGGCGCGGTCATCCTCCTCGGCACCGCCTGGGTGGGCTGGCGCACCTACCAGGCATACGACCATCTGCAGGCCGCCTCGCAGAACGTCACCGAACTGCAGGAAGAGCTCAGGGACATCACGACGTCGGACCCCACAGCGACCGCCGGAACCGTCGGCGACCTGCAGGCAGAGGCGTCCTCGGCCAGGTCGGCGGTCGATGATCCGCTGTTCCGGGCAGCCACCGGTCTGCCGTTCGTCGGTCCCAACCTCGATGCCATCCGCGAAGTGACGCTCACGGTCGATTCGCTGGCGACCGATGTGATGCCGTCGCTGGTCGAGATCGCCAACACCCTGCAGCCATCGGAGCTGGCACCCAAGGACGGGGCCATCGATCTGGCGCCGATCGAACGGATCTCACCGCTGCTGCAGTCCGCCGACGTCGCCGTGAACGAGGCAATCGTCACCCTCGGCACCATCGACCGGTCGCAACTGGTGCAACCGATCGGCGACGCCGTCGGGACACTGTCGGACAAACTCGATGCGGCCGCCCACGTCACCGGGCCGGGTGCGCGAACGGCTCGATTGCTGCCGCCCATGCTCGGCGCAAACGGTACCCGTCAGTATCTGGTGGTCTTCCAGAATCCGGCGGAGTTGCGCGCGACCGGCGGCATCTTCGGGTCGTACGCGCTGGTGACCGCCGACAACGGCAAGATCACCATTGTCGATCAGGGGGCCTCGTCCCGGACCTTGGGCTTCTTCGAGCCACCTGTTGCCGAATTGCCGCCCAACGAACTGTCGCTCTACGGAACGCAGATGGCGCAATATCCGATGGACGTCAACTTCACCCCCGACTATCCGACCGCGGCCGAATTGTTCGCCGAGATGTACCGGGTTCGGACCTCCACCACTGTCGACGGGGTGTTGGCGCTCGATCCGGTCGCGCTCTCGTACACCTTGGAGGGAGCGCCCGGGGTCGACATCGGCGGCGGTCAGACGCTGACGTCGGACAACCTCGTGTCGACCCTGCTGTCCACCGCGTATCAGCAGTTCGCGGACGTCGAGGACCAGGACGAGCGCGACGCGTACCTGGACAATGCCACCAGCACCGTCTTCTCCAACGTCATGTCCGGCAAGGGTGATCCGCGGGCGATCATCGACGGGCTCCGCAAGGCGGCCGACGAACGCCGGGTACTGGTTTTCAGCTCGCACGCCGACGAGCAGGCCGACATCGCCAAGACGGGGCTGGCCGGCTCGCTGGACACCCAGGCCGAGCGGCCCTCGATCGGGGTTTTCCTCAACGACGGCACCGGCGCGAAGATGGACTACTACCTGCGCAACGAGGTCCATGTCACCGACGGCGGTTGCCGCGCCGACGGACGACGCGAGATGCAGGTTCGCGTCGTGGTGAATTACGACGCCCCGTCCGAGGGTCTGCCCGACTATGTCAGCGGCGCCAAGGAACCGGGCCAGCCTTACCTGCTGCGCACCAACGTGTTGGCCTTCGCCCCGGTCGGCGGCGGTGTGGTCGAAGCGACCCGGGACGGTGCCGCGTTGCCGATCGGCCGCGGTCAGGATCACGACCGTGAGGTGGGAACGGCGACGATCGAACTGCTGCCCGGGGATTCGACGGAGTTGACCTTCACGGTTGTCGGACCGACCGGTTCCGTCGGCGGCCCCGGTGACGTACCGCCGTCGTTGATCCTGACTCCGGGAGTGAACCCCTGGGTGACCTCGGTCGAAGATTTCCAGGGCTGCACACCCTCTGTCGGCTGACGTCGGGTTTGATGCCCCGCAGCGATTGCTCCTCATGTCGAATGCTCTTCGTGACGCCATCTTTTGGACCGCGGAAACATTTCAGTGCTCGGCGCGCCGAACCGGCTCGGGAGTTCCGCAGGTCGAGGATGAACTCTAATTCGGGTGAGTTCGTCGTCAATTGTCCGTGCCCTGAGCGGCGTGGCAGCGTTGCGGGAATCGTGTTTCCGGGATCCGCGGACGCGGCGGAAAATTGGCTTCAGCCCATTCGGGTATTACCTCATTGTCAAAATATTCGTATTGACATACCGTCAGTATTGCGATCCGGTAATGCGGGTCAACTGGGCGAGAGGGGTGGCAGCCTTGGGACTGCCCGGCTTCGTCCCGACGCCTGCGCGGACAAGCCGCCGGGGATCTTCCGGAATCAAGGGCATCCCGCACCAGCCTCAACGACATCACCAGACGTCGTCCGCCGCACCACCGTTCGCGGCTCTGGGGACGGTGCCCGCGGTGAAGCCGACCTTCGAGGCGCCCGCGGAACCGGCCGCAGTCCGTCGAGGACGCATGCCCGAGTGGTTGGCGGACTACCAGCGCCACGTCATCGGCCTGGACGTCGCGGTTGTCGTCGGCTGTGTGCTGATCGGCCAACTGAGTCGGTTCGACCCGGAGTTCGCACTCTCGTTCGGACCGGTCGACGTCACCCACGAATGGCTGTTCTCCGCTGCGGTCATCGCTTCCTGGCTGCTGCTGTTGGCGACGAACAGGGCGTGGGACTCGGCGTCGCTCGGGGTCGGGCGGACGGAATATCGGGGAGTGGTATCCGCATCGCTGTTGCTGCTGGCGGTCATCGGGATCGTTGCCGCGGTCAGCGGGGCGGACCTCTTCCGCGGTTACCTGATCGTCGGAGTGCCGTTCGGTGTCGGCGGTCTACTGGCCGGACACCGGTGGTGGCGGCGCGGACTGAGTCGTCAGCGACGAACGGGTAGTCACTTTCGGACTCTGCTGGTGGTCGGTGATCCGGCTGCGACAGCGCGGCTGCGCGCCGTCGTGCGCGACCAACCCGAGGCCGGCTACCGGTTGGTCGGCGAATCGCCGCTCGATGAGCGGTTGACGGACACGCACGTGATCAACACCGTGAATCCAGGCGACCGGTGTACCACGGGCCTCGATGGTGCCGCCGGGACCGTTCGCTGGAGCACCGTTCCGGCGACCGCCGTCGAGCACGGGGCAGAGATGGTTGCCGTCACCGCGTCCGGCGCCCAGACCGCGGATTGCCTACCAGAGCTGTCCTGGCGGCTGCGCACGGCCGGGGTTCGCCTGACGGTCGACCGGTCGATGCTGGGTACCGTCGGTGCCGATACCCGCGATCTGGTCCCCGGCCTGCCGCTGGTCGCTGTGTCCGGAGTCGAGTTGCGCCCGGGAGGACGGCTCGTCAAGGCCGTCATGGATGTTGCCATTTCGGCGGTGGCGGTCGCGCTGTTGAGCCCGTTCCTGCTGCTGGCCGCCTTGCTGGTGGTGCTCGCCGATGGCGGGCCGGCCCTGACGCCGCGGGAATGGCAGGGCACCGGCGGACGGGTTGTCCGGGTGTGGAGTTTCCGGTGCACCCCGCGTCGACCGAAGGCGCGGTTGACGACCGAGTCGGTGGTTGCCGGCGATCGCGGCCGAGCCGATCGTCCGTATCCCACGTACCACATCGACACCACCCGGGTCGGAGCTGTGCTCCGGCGGACCGGGCTGGAATGCGCGCCGCAGCTGTTCGCGGTCCTGACCGGGCAGGCGAGTCTGGTCGGGCCGAGGCCAAGGCCTGCCGGCGAGCCGGCGAAGCTCCCGGTCACGGTCAAGCCCGGTCTCACCGGTCCATGGCGGCTCGAGGAGGCCGAGCAGGCGAAATTCGCTGTCGCGCAGGACATCTCGATACCGTCGCCTGGTCGGGGCGCGCCCGTCGACCAGGACCGACTCGGCGACGCCCAGGAGAGTTTCGCCTACATCGGCAGCTGGTCGGCGGTCGGTGATCTCACCATCATCGCGAGAACCGTTGCAGCCGTGCTGGTCGGGCAGGATCGGCACTGAGTTCTCTCCCGGCGCTCGGGAATCAGGGGCTGTCGCCGTGCACTTCATGACCGGGCACGGTGTTGATCAGTCCGCGGTAGGCCTGCATCGGGGTCGATCCGTGGTTGACCACGGCGTCGACCTCACGGGCGATCGGCATCTCGATTCCGGCGTCTGCAGCCAACTTCATCACAGCCGAGGTGGCCTTGACCCCCTCCGCGACCTGTTTCATCCCGGCCAGGATCTCCGGCATCGGGATACCCCGGCCGAGTTGCTCGCCGACATGCCGGTTGCGGCTGTGCGGGCTGGTGCAGGTGACGACGAGATCACCCATCCCCGCCAGACCGGTGAAGGTGTCGCTCTCCGCACCCAGCCGGATACCGAGTCTGGTCATCTCCCGCAGCGATCGGGTGATCACCATGGCTCTGGTGTTGTCCCCGCTGCCGAGGCCGTCGCCCATACCCACGGCGATGGCGAACACGTTCTTCAATGCCCCGGCGATCTCGACGCCGACCACGTCCGTTGTCGAGTAGATCCGAAAGAGTTTGGTGCGGAACAGCTCTCCGAGCTGCGCAGCGAGATGTCGGTCAGGCATCGCGATCACCGCCGCCGCGGCGTAGCCGGCCACCACCTCCCGGGCGATGTTCGGTCCGGCCAACACTCCCGCCGGATGGCCGGGCAGCACCTCGTCGATGATCTCGGTCATCCGCCGATGGGTCACCTGCTCGAGGCCCTTCACCAGGCTCACCACGGGCGTCCACGGCCGCAGGAAAGGTGCCAGGTCGTTCAACGCGCCGCGAAACCCGTGCGAGGGCACCCCCATGATGATGATGTCGGACGGCTCGACGGCCCGCTGGAGATCGGAGGTCGCGGTCAGCGACGGCGGCAGCGGGAAGTCGGGGAGGTACCGGTCGTTGGTGTGTTTCTCGTTGACCTGTTCGGCGACCTCGGCGGACCGCGCCCACATCACGGTGGGGGAGTGCCGGGCGACGATCGAGGCGACCGCGGTTCCCCATGATCCGGCACCGATGACGGCGACCTGTGGCTGACGCCGGCTCATCGACCGCGCACCGATCCGAGCCGATCGCGCACCGAGCCGAGCCGGCGCGCAGCAACAGCGAGGTTTCTCATGGGTTGGAGTCTGTAACACGCCGCCGCCCATCGCATCCCCGGTCGTCCGACAGCTGTCATGCGACGGGGCGCGGCCGCGGCCGATCGACTCACATCACCGGAGTCTGAACCAGTTGCGGCACACGGTCTCTGGTGGTGAGCAGGGCGCGACCAGGTGGTAGCGGCCGAGGTGCCACGCCGTGTGCCAGCCGCCCTTCGACACCCGGCCCGGAGAAGAGCAGGACCGGCGTCCCCAGGTCGGACAACGCCTGCAGCACCGGTTCGAATTGTGCCCGGGCCGCGCCGCCGACCCGACGGGTCAGGATCAGGTGCACATTGAGATCCGCGGACCGCGGCAGCAACGGCAGCAGGACCTGCAGCGGATTTCCCGTCGCCGTCGCGACGAGGTCGTAGTCGTCCACGATCAGGTAGCTCGGCCGGGTCGCTCGATCTTCGGTGTCCCGGGTCAGCCGCTCGGCCAGCGACATACACAGTTTCGCGGCGGCGGGTGCCGATCCGGCGAAGGACCAGCGACCGGCCGCCTGCGCCCCCGCCAGTCGGCGCCGGAAGTCGATGACGACCACCTCGCCCTCCCGATCGACGTCGGGCGTGCCCGCAGCCTGCTGCGCATCGATCCCGATCGACGGCGGGGTCCCGGCCAGTTGCGCCAGGACTGACCGCAGCAGATTCGTCTTTCCCGAGCGTGCATCGCCGTAGGCCACCAGGTGCGGTTCGCCGACAACCGGATCCCACAGCACCGGGCGCATGTCGTCCTCCGACAGGCCGAGAAGCAGCCCCGGGCGGCCTGTCCGCCCTGCGCCACCACGGTCGGCCTCCTCGGCAAGCTGTGCGAGGGTCACCGCGGTCGGCAGAGTACCGATGCGAGGGATCGGTGGATGCGGCCAACGCCGCCGGATCTCGGCGACCGTGTCCGCGATCGAGCCGGTCGTCGAGGTGCCCGGTGCGCTGCTGTCTGCGGTCGTGGAAGGGCGTGGACCCGAGAAGGGCAGCCCGACCTGCGCGAAGTGGCCGCCGCTGACCAACGCGCGCCCCGGCACGTTCGGTGGAATGGCCTTGGCCTTGGCGCGATCGATGGCGGAGTCGAAGCTGTCCGCGAGCCGCAGCTCGATCCGGGTGCCGAAGGTGCCGGCGATCCTGGCCCGCAGATGATGTGCCGCAGCGGCTGTCAGCACCGTGTGCACGCCCAGACCGGGCCCGCGGACGAGGACGTCGTAGAGAACGGACTCGAGTTCTTCGGCAGCGCCGCGAACCGATGCCCAGTCGTCGATCAGCAACACCACGTCTCCGGAGACCGACGGGTCGACCGTGCCCTCGCGTCGGGCGGCGCGAAGGTCGGCAGGCCCGTTGAACTGGTGTCGCCGGAACAGCTGTTCGCGTTCGACCAGGATCGCCGAGATCCGGGTGAAGATCAGCCGGGTCAGGTCAGGATCGGCCCTGGAGCCGATGGCGGCAATGTGCGGGAGGGCGCGCAGCGGGATCAGCAGCTGACCTCCGTGGTCGATCGCCAACAGCTCGACCACGCCAGGCGGGTATCGCTGACACAGCGCGGCGGCCACAGCCTGCACAGCCGTTGACTTGCCGCTGCGGCCCGCACCGACGATGAGCAGATTCGTGTTGCCGTCGGTGATGTCCCACTCCAGCAGCTGCTGCCGTTGCTGCTCCGGCAGGTCGACGAGGCCGAGCGCAGCAGTCATCCGGTCGGCGCCGTGATCGGGCGCTTGCAGATCGGCGAGGGTCAACCGGTCGGGCAGCGGCTCCAACCAGATTCGCCGCGCCGCCCGTCCCGCCGCCAGCGTGCGGGCACCGACCATCACTCGGCGGACGACGAGATCGATCGTCGACGGACCGGAACCCCGGTCGGGGGCAGCTCCGTCGGTGGCGGTGTTGGCCGGCGCGAGCCCGGTCAGCCGCCGATGCAGTTCCGCCGATCGCGCGCCGACACCGTTGAGGACCTCGAGTGGCAGCGCGGTGCCCAGCGGCGGGTAGCCGTGACGGTCCTGCGGCGTGGCGGAGACCATCGCGACCCGGAACAGCCGGGATTGCGGCCCGTCGCCGACCAGGTAGCCCCAACCCGGCTCGGCGGGCAGGCGGTGGGCATCCGGGCCGCCCATCGCCTCCCGGGATTCGGCCTCCGAAAACGTGCGCAGGCAGATCCGGTAGGAGAGATGCGATTCCAGCCCGCGGATCCGTCCGGCGTCCAGTCGCTGGGTGGACAGCAGGAGATGGATGCCGATCGATCTGCCGATCCGGCCGACGGTGACGAACAGTTCGGCGAGGTCAGGGCGCGCGCCGAGTAGCTCGGAGAACTCGTCGATGATCACCAGCAGATTTGGTACTGCTTCGAGCTCGGGTCGGTGATGGCGGAGGTCGCGGTAGGCGGCGATCGAGGTGACCCGGCCGGCCGCGGCGAGCAGCTCCTGCCGTCGCAGCAACTCGCCGCCCAGGGCGTGCCGAAAGCGATCGATGTAGCCCCTGTCGTCCTCGAGGTTGGTCACCATTCCGGTCAGGTGCGGTAAGGCCGAGAAGGGTGCAAAGGTGGCTCCGCCCTTGAAGTCCACGAGCAACAACGCCAGCACCTCGGGAGAATGCCTGACCGCCAGCGCGGTCACCAGCGTGCGCAGCAACTCGGATTTGCCCGAGCCGGTGGCCCCGACGATCAGCCCGTGCGGACCCACGCCGCCGGCGGCGGACTCCTTGAGATCAAGGACGATCGGGGAGCCGTCGGTGCCGGTGCCGATCGGAACCCGCAGCAGGTCGCTGATGTGACGATGTCGCCAGTCGCGCGCCGGGTCGATTGCAGCCGGATCCCCGACCGGTCGTCGATCCGATGGCGCGCCGGTGCTGTCCGCGGCGGTCTGGCCACCCTCGTCGACCGGCCGCAGCGGGGCGAAGGATCTGGCCACCGTCAGGGCCTGTGCCGCGTCCATGCGATCGAGGCGGCACCGCAAGGAGGCAGGTGCCTGTGGTGAGTTCGATCCGCGTGCGATCGATCCGGGGGCGCCGTTTCCTGCCGCCGAGTCCGATCGGCCGGCCGGGTACTGCTCGATCACATCGTTTCCGTCGTCCACATCGAGCGCGACGGTCTCCCCGATCACCACCCGGGTGTGCACCAGTTCCGGCTCGTCGGAGCCGCTGCGCACCAGGTAGACCAGGTGGGCCCCACGGACGGCGGGGGTCGACCACGCCGCCTCCTGATGTGCGGTCAGCGGGGGTCCGGTCAACAGATCGACGATGACCACCAGCCGTCGGCCGTGGCCATCAGAGGGTGCAAGCTGCTCCCGGCGGAGCATCTCCTGCGCTTGGTCTGCGCTACCGGCGACCAGCCGAAAGGGCAGCGGTCCGTCCCGCTGAAGGGCAGAGTGGGTGTGCGGCAACCACTTGACCCAGTCCCAGGTGGCGGCGGCGGATCGACTGCAGACCAGGACCGCCACCTCCGACGGGCTGTGCGCCCACACCACCTGCGCGAGCAGGGCTCTCGCGGCGCCCAGGACGTCCGCCGGGCACCCGGTCACACTGGTCACCGCGTCGATCGCCAATGGCAGGCAGACCGGTTGGTTCTCGAGCCGGCCGCAGTTGTTGACGAGTTCTCGGGCAGCAGCCAGGCAGACCGGCTCGTAGTTGACCAGCGGATCGTTTCCATCGACGGACAGGTCGACCGTGCGAAGCCGCGGCGCAGGGCCTCGACCGACGCGTACCTGCAGGAAATCCGGATCGCCCGGCCTCCTCTCCCATCGGCGCGCCCGGGCGAACGCCAGACCGGCGGCGTCGATGGGATCCGGATGCAACCGCAGGTTCGCCGATCTTTGCCGGTCCGCGGACTCGCGCAAGGTCAGCCGAACCTGTTCGAGATAGTCGAGGTAGCGCTCACGGTGTTCTCGGGTGCGGCGCCGGGCTCCCGTTCGCGATCCGATCAGCATGCCCAGTCCGACCGCGATCGAGGCGGCGAGCACGAGCAGCCCTGCGGCGGCCATCAGCGGCCGGTCCTGATGGGTCACGGCCAGCAGTGCCGCGCCGACTCCGGATGCGGCGGGAACCAGGATCATGCCCATCGAGCCCGACATCGCCGGCGACTCGGACTGCCGCGGCGGCGCTGCCAGTGCGATCACCGCAGCCGCAGGATGCGGCGGTTCGGTGCGAACCGGCCGTCCGAACGTCACCGTGCACGGGCCGGCGTGATCGGCCGGTCGAATCTCCGCTGTCGTCATCTGCGCCCCTGATCGCTTCCCACACCACTCCAGCCGCGTTGGGGACAAGACCCGTCCGGCTCAGTTCGCTGAAGCTACGATTCCGGCCGCCTGGGGGGATCGAGTTGTCCACAAGGTGCAAAACCCGACGGTTGCCGGAGGTGGAGATGGACGGGTCCGACTCGAGGATCGAGGCAGACTACTGCGGCGTCACGGTGGTGTCCGGCGGCGCTCGGGTGGACATCGCCCTGCCCGCGAGCGTGCCGAGCGGAGACCTGCTGCCGAGCCTGTTCAGGCTGCTGGCTGTCGGTGGCGGCCGGCCGCCGACGGAGCGGTGGGAATTGTGCCGGGTCGGCGGGGCGGTGATCCCCGCAGCCGAGAGCCTCGGTGCAGCAGGGGTTCTGCACGGCGATGTGTTGTTCTTTCGATCTCGCGATCCGGTCGAACTCCAGCGACCAACCGGTGGATCGATGCGTGACCGGGTCGAGGACATCGTCGCCGGAACCGGCCAGATCTGGACAGCAGACACCACCGCACGGTTCACCGGCTGGCTGGCATCGGCCATCGGAGCGGTGATGATCATCCCGGCGATGCGCGCGGCCGGACCCACGGTCGTGCTGTCGTGCGCGATGGTGGCGATCGTGCTCGGACTGCTGGCAGTCGTGCAGGCACGGCGCTCGGCCGGGGAGGCCGCAGTGGGCCTCGGAATCGGATGTCTGTGGGCGGTGCTGGCCGGCTGGGCCTGGTTGACCGATGCGCCGGTGTGGATGCAGGCCGGCGTTCCCGCCATCACCACACCGGTCCTGGCCCAGGTGCCGGGTGGGATCGCGCTCGGTGCGGGACTTGCCGGACTACTGGCAGCGGCGTCCATGATCGGTTACCCCGCCGCGCTGATCCACCTGACGGTCGCCGCGACCGTCGCCGGATCTGCGCTCGCCGTCGCCGCCATGAGCGCGACTCATGCTCCGTTGGTGGATATCTCGGCCGCGACAGCCCTGGCTGCCGTGTTGGCGATCGGCGTCGTCCCACGATTCGGATTGGCGCTCGGTGGCCTCAGCGCTGCGGGTGGCGAGACGCCTTTGCCTCGGCTGGACAACCGGATGCTGCGCTCCGATCGACTGTTGATCGGAATGATCACCGGTCTGAGTGCGGTGGCCGTCCTCGCTGCGGTCCCGGCCGCATTGTCGGCGAACCGTTGGCAGCTGTTGCTGGCCGGCGCCATCGGCGCGGGGCTGCTGCTCAGGTCACGCGTCTACTCGCAGGTGCCGCATGTCGTGGCGCCGCGCATTGCCGGCGTCGTTGTCCTGCTGGTGCTCTGGTTCGGCGTCGCCGGCTCGCAGGTGCCCGGTGGTGTGCTGTTCGTGGTGCCCGTCGTCGTGCTCGGGGCGGGCGCCCTGCTTGCAGGCGCGTTGCCGGGGATGACGCCGGTCGTCAGGGCGCGTATCAGCCGACTGTTGAACGGCGCCGAACTGGTCCTGGTGGTCGCGGCCGTCGTGCTGGTTGCCGGTGTGCTCGGCCTGTTCGAGTGGGTCGGCTCGGTCACCGATGCAGCGTGAGATGCCTTTCAGGGCAGTAGCAGCTGTGCCGACGACGTGGTTGCGTCGAGCCGTTGTTGCTGGGTGAACGCGGCCAGCACACTGAACGCGGCCAGCAGCAGCGCGATGATCACCAGACCGGTCGCCACCGCCGGCCACACCCGTCTCCGATCGCGCCAGGATCGGTGCCCCCCGTGCAGAAAGGCAGACAGCAGCTGACGGTGATGCAGGGCGTGCAGTGCGAGCAGGTGGCGGTCCGCGTGCACGCCGGGAGGCGCCTGATCTGCCGGCATTCCTCGACCGTAGAACGCGCGGCCTGGCTGCTGGACCGGTTGTCCACAGCGAACGGGCGCGAACACCCCACCGCCTGCGCGGCCCGCGCGATCGGCGGGGAGTACCTGTCCCGGCACCGTGACCTCCCGGCGTGCACACTGATCGCATGCCGGAGCTGCCCGAGGTCACAGCGCTCGCCGCCTTTCTGACCGAACACGCCGCCGGACAGCAGATCGTCGCTGTCTCCGTCGCCTCGCTCAACGTGATGTCCACCTACGACCCGCCCGCGACGGCGCTGGTGGGCCGGATCGTCACCGGTGCCGGCCGGCACGGCAAGTTCCTCGATCTGGTGACCGGACCCGGTCCGGACACTCCGGCCGGAGCGCCGCCGGAACTGCACCTGCTCGTTCACCTGGCGCGCGCCGGGTGGCTGCGCTGGTCCGATGCGATTTCCGCCGTTCCACCGAAGATGGGTGGGCCGATCGCCCTGCGGATCAGGCTGACCGCCGGCGGATTCGACATCACCGAGGCCGGCACCAAGAAATCGGTGGCGGCCGCGATCGTCGTCGACCCGAATGCGGTCCCAGGGGTTGCCCGGCTCGGACCTGACGCCCTGTCGCTGGACAGAAGTTCGCTGGCGGAAATCCTGCGCAAACAGGGCGGCCGGCTCAAGAACGTGATCACCGACCAGACCGTGATGGCCGGGATCGGGAACGCTTATTCCGACGAGATCCTGCACACCGCCAAGCTTTCGCCGTTCGCCACGGCATCGAAGTTGTCGCAGGACGAGCTGGATCGGCTGTTCGAGGCGATGAACGGAGTGTTGAACGCCGCGGTGAGCAGGTCGGTCGGCGGTGAGGCGGCGCGGCTCAAGGGCGAGAAACGCACCGGCCTACGGGTGCACGCCCGCACCGGGCTGCCGTGCCCGGTCTGTGGCGACGTCGTGGCCGAGGTCTCGTTCGCCGATCGGTCGTTCCAGTACTGCCCGACCTGTCAGACCGGCGGTCGACTCCTCGCCGACCGTCGACGCTCGCGGTTGGTCAAGTAGTCGGTCGGCGGAGTTGGAGCGGCCGCAGCATCCGGCTGATCGCGTCCTGCAGTCGATCAGCGCAGACGGTGAACTCGGCAAGTCCACGTCCCATCGGGTCGGGCAGGTCGTCCTGCTCGCCTGGCACCGGCTGCAACGACGAGCGGGCGAGCTTGGCCTGCACCACCAGTTCCCTGCCGAGCCCGCCACTGTCCGTTCCGGTGATCGGCTGGACCTGATCGCAGAGTCGGGCGAACTGCAGGATCGTGAAGGTCCGGCCCACCGCTGCGGGAACGGTGCTGACCGTGATGCTCCGGTGCCGACGGGACGCGGTCAGAATCAGGTCGGCGGTGCTGATCGCCGACGGCGTCAGCGCGACCGACCGGTGCTCGGTCACCACCGGAAGGCGTTGCGACAGAACGGTGACCGCGTGCTCATGCAGCGGCCAGGGTCCGGGGATGTTGGTCCCCGCCGAGGACACCTGCCAGGCGTCGGAGGTACCGAAGAGCTCGGCGGCGTCGTGGGCGAGCAACTGCTCGGCAATCGGGGAGCGGCAGTGGTTGGCGGTGCAGACGAACAGGACCCGAAATGCCGTCACGCTGCCATTCCCTTCACTGCCCGCTGGTCAGCGGCCGTCGCCGAATGCCGGCCGCTCCCGTCGTCGACCGGTTGGCCGCGCCGACCATCTTCCCCCGCGCGGATGAACGTCGCGGAACTGGGACCGAAGTGGCGCGAGTCGACGAGTTGATCCGCGCCGACGAACATGATCGGCGCGGGATGGACGGGCGTTACTCGGGCAGGGGGTGGTAGATCCCGGTCTGGGTGACCTTGGCGATGGCGCGCATCTTGTTGACGGCGTCGAGCGCGGCGACCTTGTAGGACTCGGCGAGGGTGGGGTAGTTGAAGACGGCGTCGACGAGGTAGTCGACGGTGCCGCCGCAGCCCATGACGGTCTGGCCGATGTGCACGAGTTCGGTGGCGTTGGTGCCGAAGACGTGTACGCCCAGCAGTTCTCGCGATTCGGCGTGCACCAGGATCTTCAGCATGCCGTAGGAGTCGCCGAGGATGGCGCCCCTGGCCAGTTCCCGGTAGCGGGACACCCCGACCTCGAAGGGCACCTTCTCGCTGGTCAGCTCGGCCTCTGTCCGGCCGACATAGGACACCTCGGGGATGGTGTAGATGCCGATGGGCTGCAGGTCGCCGAGCTTGTTGCCGACCGGCTCGCCGAAGGCGTGGTAGGTGGCCCGGCGGCCCTGTTCCATGGCGGTGGCGGCGAGGGCGGGGAAGCCGATGACGTCGCCGACGGCGTAGATGTGTTCGACCTCGGTCTGGAAGTGTTCATTGACCTCGACCCGTCCGCGGTTGCTGGCCGAGATGCCCGCTGCCGCCACGTTGAGTTCATCGGTGACGCCCTGCCGGCCGGCCGAATACAGCACGGTGTCGGCGGGGATTTTCTTGCCCGACTCGAGAGTGGTCAGGGTGCCGGCCGGATGCTTCTCCACGGACCGCACCGTCTCGGAGAACCGGAAGGTCACCGCCAGATCGCGCAACTGGTAGAGCAGAGCGCCGACGATCTCGTCGTCGCAGAAGCCCAGCATGTTCGGGCGGGCCTCCACCACGGTGACCTTGGTGCCCAGCGCGGCAAACATGGATGCGTACTCGATGCCGATCACCCCGGCGCCGACCACCACCATCGAGGACGGAACCTTGTCCATCCCCAGGATCTGGTCGGAATCCACGATCGTCTCGCCGTCGAATTCGACGGTTGCCGGCCGGGCCGGCTTGGTGCCGACCCCGATGACGAACTTGTCGCCGCCGATCAGTGTGCTGGTGCCCTGATCCGTGGTGACGCTGATCGTGTGGTCGTCGACGAACTTCGCGGTGCCGACCAGCATCGCCACGTGGTTGCGGGCGAGCTGATTGCGGATGACGTCGATCTCCCGGTTGACCACGTGCGCGATCCGGGACGACACGTCGGAGATGGTGATGTCCTGCTTGACCCGGTAGGCCTGCCCGTACAGCTCGCGCTGGCTCAAGCCGGTCAGGTACAACACGGCTTCCCGCAGCGTCTTCGACGGGATGGTGCCGGTGTTGATGCAGACCCCGCCCATCATGTTCCCGCGGTCCACGATCGCGGCGCGATAACCGAGCTTCGAGGCGGCGATGGCCGCCTTCTGGCCCGCCGGTCCCGAGCCGATGACAACCAAGTCGTAGGTGTCCATGTGGAAACTCTCTTTCGGTGCCTCGTCGGCGGGTCTGGCGGAAGCGGTCGCGCGCCGGTAGAGCCCGGGTGGCCGTCGGCTTGCCGTCATCGTCGACGACCTGCTTCGACAGCATGCATCCGCCGTGTTAACACTGCGCGACGTCGCTGCGACGAGGCGCCGACCCGCGCGGTGGAAGGATGGTGGGCGTGAGTACTCCAATTCCTGAGGTCGCGGTCGCCGATGTTCCCGCAGACGCCGTGTTGCTGGACGTCCGCGAGAACGACGAATGGGCCGCCGGCCGGGCACCGGGAGCGGTGCACGTCCCGATGACCGAGATCGCCCAGCGACTGGACGAGGTACCCGAGGGGGATCCGGTCTATGTGATCTGCCGGTCCGGCGGTCGTTCGGCCAGGGTCACCGCCTACCTGAACCAGCAGGGGTGGGATTCGGTGAACGTCGCGGGTGGCATGGGAGCCTGGGCGGCTTCCGGCCGACCGATGGTCGCCGAGGGCGACGCCACCCCAGAAGTCATCTGATCCTCGCCATGTTGCCCGCCCCGCCCGCGCCCCCGACCGTCGAACAGGTTCGCCGATGACGATCGACCGCGGCTTCGCGCCGCCGACCGACCGCCGGCGGCCCGGGTATGTGCGGTGCGCACGGTGCAACGTCCTGCAACCGCCGTCGCCGGCCGGCCAGTACCGGTGCGTGGCGTGCGGGGCGCCGCTGCAGCGGTGGGTGGCGCACCCGCCGCCCGGCGGCCCCACCGCGCCCGTGACCCGCACCCGCCCACCGGAGCAGCGCTACCTCGGTCCGCCCGCCTACCGCGGAGGCCATCCCCAATGGTCGTTCGGACCCATGGTCTGGCACGAGATCCCACCGGCCGGCGACGCCGATCGCGGTGACGATCCGGCGAACGCCCTGCGCTGGGTGGGCTGGGTCGCGGCGGTCACCGCGGTCGCCGCACTGGTGGCGGCCGGGGCCGAGATCTGGCGGTTCAGCCTGATGATCCAGGGCCGAACCCTGGTCCTCTCGGGTGCGGTCGTCCGGGCCAGCGATGTGCTGGTGGCCATCACCGCGCTGGCGGTGGGCGCGCTTGCCCTGTTGACCGCCATGCTGGCGATCCCCACCCTGGTCCGGACCCACGCCGCAGCGGCCCGCCGAATCGGCCGGGCACCCTCGCGGCGGCCGCGGGACATCGTGCTCCGGCTGCTGGTACCCGGCTGGAACGTCTACGGCGCCGGACAGATCGTCACCGAGATCGACCGCACCCTGGACCAGCTGCGGGTGGCGGCGCAGGACGAAGAGGGCGAGATCGATGCGGCCAACCCGGTGTCGCCGCGGGCCGTCCGACGACAGGCAGCGCACGCCTCGACGCTCACCATCCTCTGGTGGATCAGCTGGATAATCTCGGCCGGCCTGATCGCGGCTGCCCTGGTGCGCGGGCTCGGCGGCAGCCTGCAGGCCATCGCCGACACCGTCGAGCTGCACATCGCTGTCGACCTGGTTGCCGCGGTCGTGGCCGGGTTGGGTGCGGTCATCGCGTTCCGGTTCGCCGGTTTGCTCACCGATCGGCCGTCCGAGTTCGACAGCTGGGTGGTCCAACCTCCGGAGCCCACCCGGCCGGCCTGACCCAGTTCCAGGCCCGGACCCAGCCTCATTGCGTTGCCGGTCCGACCCGGTACCGCCGTCGGCTACCGTGGCCGGGTGTCCAAGAAGACCCAGCGTCGTTCCTCCGGTTCGGCCGCGCCGACCACCACCGACCGTCTCGCCGCCGAGAACCCGCGTCGTCCTTGCCCGTGTGGTTCCGGCCGCCGGTACAAGGCCTGCCATGGTGCCGCCGACGCCGCCGACATGATCATCACCAGGCCCTTCGAGGGACTGGCCGCGGAGACCGAACTGATCGCGCTGCGTGAGTTCGTGCCGTCCGCCAGCGCTCCACTGACGCTGATCGAGGCCGGCGACGACGCTCCGTCGGTGACGCTGGCCAGCGTGCTTCCCGGTGCTGCGGCAGCGCTGACCAGGGCGGACGGTTCGGTGCTACTGGGCATGCAGGTGCAGACGCACAGCGGTGACCTGTCCCGCGATCTGGCGGCTGCGCTGGAGTGGGCGCTGACCGCGGAGCCGTCCTCCGTGCTGTCCGTCGTCGGTCGGGCCAGCACCGGTCCCCGGTACGCCGACCTGATCGTCGACGAACCCATCGAGGTCACCGTGCACCCGGACTTCTCCTGGTGGCTCGAGGAAGAGCCGGAAGCCGGCGGCGAGGTCGCGCTGTCCCTGGAACGGGCGAACGCAGCGATCATGCCGACCGCCAGGGTGGCCGGGCTGACGGGGGCGTACTGGGTGGACGCGGGCGACCGCGCGCACCTGCGCTGGGTCCGGCCGGAGGACGAGCAACCGCTGATGGCCGCACTGGCCAGGCTCGCGGTCGCCGACGAGCTGGACTTGGGTGAAGGCTCCCGGTATGTCGGATCGTTCCGCGCGCACGGCCGCCTGGTGCCGGTGTGGGACCTGGACCGGGACGCCCACCCCAGCGAATGGGACGCGCCCACCCTGGCCTTCGCCGAGCGACTGGACGCGGCCCTTGGCTCGCCGGCTCCGCTCAGCGATGCCGAACGACGCGCCAGGGATGGAATCCTCGGTCGCCAGTTCACCCTGCGCTGAGCAACCCGGTCCGACCGGGGTCACAGGAGTCAGGGCAGCCAGCTCACCACGCCGGACAGCATCGAGTACCCGACGAAGACGGTGATGTCGAGCAGCGAGTGCGCGATCACCAGCGGCCACAGCCGCCGGGTCCGGCGGAACCACCAGGCGAAGACCACGCCCATCACCGCGTTCCCGAGGAACCCGCCGAAACCCTGGTACAGGTGGTACGAGCCGCGCAGGACCGCACTGATGCCGATCGCGATCGCGGGTGGCACCTTGAGCTGGTCGAGCCTGGTCAGCAGGTAGCCGACGACCAGCACCTCTTCCAGGAAGCCGTTCTCGACGGCAGCCAGGATCAGCACCGGCAGTCGCCACCAGACGTCGTTCAGCGTGGTCGGCGCGACAGTGAGATTGATCCCCAGCTGGACGGCCAACAGGTAGAACGCCAGACCCGGCAGGCCGATGATCGCGGCCAGCGCGATCCCCACCCCCACATCGGCCAGCGGCTTGCGAAAGTCGAGACCCAGCCGATCACGCAGGTTGACCCCGCTGCGCCACAGCAGGTAGAGGCCGAGCGTGCCCCAGGCGAAGCCGCGCAGGATCGTCAGCAGCTGCTTGATCAGATCCAGGAAAGATGCCTGCGCCTGCGGCACCAGGATGGACACCGTCTGTGAGGCCAGCGGTACCGGTGCCAACAGCGCGTCCACCAGATTCACCAGGGAGAACAGCCCGCTCATCCCGAGAGTGACCAGGAACACGACGATCAGTTCGACCCTGATCGATCGCGCCGAATAGGGCCGCGGGACCGGGTAACCTGGTCCGTCGGGATCGCCGGCAGCGACAGGTGGCACCGATGCGCTGGTCATGGACGTGCAGCGTAGGCGGCACATCTGCCAACGGGATGTGCCGCCCGCGAGTGCTTGCCCCGGCCGGCGCAGTGGCCATCGGAGCCGGGCATTGCGACCGCCGCACCAGGCCGGGGTGGCCTTCACGGTGACCGCACAGCCGATGCCGGACAGTACGCTCAGGTAACTAAGGGTGGCGAAATTGTCGCCAACGCATGCAGACAGATGGTGAGCGTGGAGGATTGATGCGGTTACGACGTGCCCGGAAGGTCGCCGTTGCGATGGCGGGATTAGCCCTGCTGGCCGCCTGTGGGACACCGAGTCAGGTCGCCGACGAGACGGTGACGAGCTTCGTCACCGCCGGCCCACCGGCGTCGCCGGCGCCCAGTTCGGAGCCGGCAACCTCGCCCAGCCCTTCGGAGTCGCCGACGCCGAGCCCTAGCCCCAGCCCGTCGCCGAGCCCGTCGGCACCGGCGTCCAGTGCCGCACCCGCCGGCGATCCCAACGCCGCGCCGCAGGACGGGGTCGCCCTGGCGGACGGCTATGTCCCGAAGAAGCTCCAGCCGGGCGAGAAGCCGCCGCAGTTCATCATCGTCAGCTTCGACGGCGTCGGCTGGCACGAGAAGTGGCAGCACTGGTTCGACGTCGGCACCAAGGTGCCGTTCCGCTTCACCGGCTTCCTGTCAGGCACCTACATGCTCTCCGACGAGACCAAGATGCTCTACCAGGGACCGGGGCACAGCGCCGGCAAGTCGTCGATCAACTGGAACACGGCCGCCGACCTGCCGACCGAGATCGCTGACCTGAACCAGGCCTACCAGGCCGGTAACGAGATCGGCTCGCACTTCAACGGCCACTTCTGCGAGGGCGCCGACCCCAGCGGCAACGCCTGGACCACCGACGACTGGAACAACGAGCTCGATCAGTTCTTCTCGCTGATCAAGAACGTCAAGGCGAACAATCCCAACGTCACCATGCCCGACCTCGTCTTCGACGGTTCAGTGGTCAAGGGTGAGCGGACGCCGTGCCTGGAGGGCCACGCCGAGGACCTGTTCCCGGCGCTGACCGCGCACAACATGACCTACGACTCGTCGTTCACCAAGACCGGCATCTCCTGGCCGACGCAGTCGCCGCAGTACAAGATCTGGCAGTTCGGGATGGCCACCTTCCCGATCAACGGCACCGGCAAGCAGCAGATCACCATGGACTACAACTTCTATTACACCCAGCGGCAGGCCTCCAGCACCGGCGTCACCCAGGAGCAGTCCGACGCCGACGCCGCCCAGGTCAAGGCGACCTACGACGACATGTTCAACGCCACCTTCAACGGCAACCGCGCACCGCTGGTGTTGGGCAACCACTTCAACGAGTGGAACAACAACGCCTACGAGAACGCGCTGACCAGCTTCGTGCTGGAGAAGTGCGGGCAGCCCGAGGTGCAGTGCGTGCCGTTCCAGGACGCGTTGGCCTGGATGGCCGTGCAGGATCCGGCGCGGCTCGCGCAGCTGCAGGCCCAGCCGCCGGAGACCGGTTCCGCCGGCTGATCGGCGCTCACCGGGTCAGCCGCCGCCGTCAGCCGCCGACATAGGCCGCGAGGTGTTCGCCGGTGAGGGTGGACTTCCCGGCGACCAGGTCGGCGGGTGTTCCCTCGAAGACGACCTTTCCGCCGTCGTGACCGGCGCCGGGTCCGAGGTCGATGATCCAGTCGGCGTGCGCCATCACGGCCTGATGGTGCTCGATGACGATCACCGACTTGCCGGAATCGACAAGCCGGTCCAGGAGGCCGAGGAGTTGTTCGACGTCCGCAAGGTGCAGTCCGGTGGTGGGCTCGTCGAGGACGTAGATGCCGCCCTTGTCGCCCATCTGGGTGGCCAGCTTGAGCCGCTGGCGCTCACCACCGGACAGCGTGGTCAGCGGCTGACCGATCGCCAGGTAACCGAGGCCGACGTCGGCAAGCCGTTCCAGGATCCGGTGCGCGGCGGGCACAGCGGCCTCTCCGGTGCGGAAGAACTCCTCCGCCTCGGTCACCGACATCGCGAGCACCTCGCTGATGTTGCGGCCGCCGAGGTGGTACTCGAGCACCGCCGCCTGGAACCGTTTGCCCTCGCACTCCTCGCAGGTGGTGGCGACGGTCGCCATCATGCCCAGGTCCGTGTAGATGACCCCGGCGCCGTTGCAGGTGGGACAGGCACCTTCCGAGTTGGCGCTGAACAGTGCCGGTTTCACTCCGTTGACCTTCGCGAAGGCCTTACGGATCGGTTCCAGCAGGCCGGTGTAGGTCGCCGGATTGCTCCGTCGTGATCCGCGGATCGCACCCTGGTCGACCGTCACCACCCCGTCCCGGTCCGACACCGAGCCGTGGATCAGCGAACTCTTTCCCGAGCCGGCGACGCCGGTCACCACCACAAGGGCGCCCAACGGGATGTCGAGGTCGACGTCCTGCAGGTTGTGCATGTCGGCGCCGCGCACCTCCATCACACCCTTGGGAGTGCGGACCGTCGGTTTCAGGGCGGCCCGGTCGTCCAGGTGCCGGCCGGTGAGAGTGCCGCTGGCCCTGAGCCCGTCGACGGTGCCCTCGAACACCACCTCGCCGCCGCCGGTGCCGGCGCCCGGACCCAGGTCGACGACGTGGTCGGCGATGGCGATCGCCTCGGGCTTGTGCTCGACGACCAGCACGGTGTTGCCCTTGTCGCGCAGCTGCAGCAGCAGGTCGTTCATCCGCTGGATGTCGTGCGGGTGCAGGCCGATGGTGGGTTCGTCGAACACGTAGGTGATGTCGGTGAGCGAGGAACCCAGATGACGGATCATCTTCGTCCGTTGCGCCTCACCGCCGGACAGCGTTCCCGAGGGCCGGTCGAGGGAGAGGTAGCCCAGCCCGATGTCGACGAACGAGTCCAGGGTTTCGCCCAGTGAGGTCAGCAGCGGCCCCACCGACGGCTCGTCCAGCCCGCGTACCCAGTCGGCCAGATCGCTGATCTGCATCGAGCAGACGTCGGCGATGCTGACCCCGTTGATCTTCGACGAGCGGGCACCCTCGTTCAGCCTGGTGCCGCCGCATTCCGGGCAGCTGGCGAAGACCACCGCGCGGTCGACGAAGGCGCGGATGTGCGGCTGGAGGGCATCCACGTCCTTGGACAGGAACGATTTCTGGATCTGCGGGATCAGGCCGGAGTAGGTCAGGTTGATGCCCTCGACCTTGATCTTGGTCGGTTCCCGGTGCAGCAGGTCGTTGAGTTCCTTCTTGGTGAACTTGGCGATCGGCTTGTCCGGGTCGAAATAGCCGCAGCCCCGAAAGATCCGTCCGTACCAACCCTCCATGCTGTAACCGGGAATGGAGATCGCGCCCTCGTTGAGCGACTTGCTGCTGTCGTAGAGCGCGGACAGGTCGAAGTCGCTCACCCGGCCCATGCCCTCACACCGCGGGCACATGCCACCGGTGATGCTGAAGCTCCGGCGTTCCTTGGTCGTGGTGCCGCCGCGTTCGAAGGTGACCGCTCCGGCGCCGCTGATGGACGCCACGTTGAACGAGAAGGCCTGCGGCGAGCCGACATGCGGCTGCCCGAGCCGGCTGAAGACGATCCGCAGCATCGCGTTCGCGTCGGTGACGGTGCCAAGCGTGGACCGGGAGTTGGCGCCCATCCGTTCCTGGTCCACGATGATGGCCGTCGTCAGGCCCTCCAGCAGGTCAACGTCCGGGCGGGCCAGCGTCGGCATGAAGCCCTGCACGAAGGCGCTGTAGGTCTCGTTGATCATCCGCTGGGACTCGGCCGCGATGGTGGCGAACACCAGCGAGCTCTTTCCGGATCCGGAGACCCCGGTGAACACGGTCAGCCGCCGCTTCGGCAGTTCGATGCTGACGTCCTTGAGGTTGTTCTCGCGCGCGCCCTGCACGCGGATCACGTCGTGGCTGTCGGCACCATGCGTCGCCGGCGGGTGGGATTTCGTCCTGGTGGCCGTGCTCATCGCGTCTCATTTCTGTCGGGCGGGGCGCGTCGCGGGCTCATCGGCGAGGTCGATCCCGGTGGCCGGAATCGATCTAACCAGTTTCGTCAGGACGACCAGCGACCGTCGCGCATCAGCTCGCGGCCGGACAGTTCATCGGCCTCCCGCCAGGCCTGGATGCGTTGCGGTGTGACGCGGAACCACCGGTAGGACGTGGTCAGAGCGCGGGGATCGAAACCGGTCCGGGCGGCGAACCGATCACGGCGCCGCTCCGCACCGGATCGGGGACCACCGCTCATCGGTCCTGGAGCAGTCCGAGCACGTTGCCGTCCAGGTCGACGACGGTGGCCACCAGACGACCACCGCCTACGTCGTGCGCGGGCTCGTTGACCGTCGCCCCGGCGGCGGTCACCTCGGCGATCTTCGCCTCGATGTCCGTGACGTGCCAATAGGCGACCGGTGACTTCATGCCCTGCGGACCGCCGCCCGGCACGAGTCCGATCTGCTGGCCGGCGACGTCGAAGCCGACGTAGTACTCGGAATCCGCTTGCGGTGCCTGGCCGAGCAGGGCGGAGTAGAGCGCGGTGGCGGCCTTCAGGTCGGAGACGGGATGCAGCACCGTCTGGATTCCCAGGATGGTCGAGTCGGTCATGATCACTCCTTGGTCGTGGTGGTGAACGGGGCTGTTCACATGAATCACGCTAACGGCGCCCCGCCGGCTGACGCTTCTCGATTCCTGACCGGTCCCGAGCACCGAATTCCCGCTCGTTAGGGTGGCCGTTGTGACCGACGTGGGTGGGGGATCCGAGCGGTGGACCTATCTCGGCCCACAGGGAACCTTCACCGAACAGGCTGCCCGTATGCTCGCCGACCGTCTCGGCGGTGCGGACAGTGACATCGCGGGTGGTGACATCGAACTGGAGCCGGTTGCCGGGGTGTCGACCGCACTGAACGCGGTGCGTCGCGGCACGGCGCACGCGGCGTGCGTCGCGCTGGAGAGTTCGGTGGAGGGGGCCGTCCCGCTGACTCAGGACGAGCTCACCCACGGCGACCCGCTGATGATCACCGCGGAGGCCTACGTCCCGATCACCTTCGACCTGCTGGTTCGGCCCGGCACGGAGCTGACCTCGATCTCCACCGTCGGCGCGCACCCGCACGGGCACGCGCAGATCCGCGAGTGGTTGGCGATGAACCTCCCCCACGCCGAGGCGGTCATGTCCTCGTCCAACGCCGCCGCGGCCGAGTCGGTCGGTGCGGGTGAGCTGGACGCCGCCGCCGCGGCTCCGGTCGCCGGGCCGCGGTACGGGCTGGTCAGCCTGGCCGCCGACATCGGCGAGATCCGCGATGCCGTCACCCGTTTCGTGCTGCTGCGCAGGCCAGGGCCGCCGCCGCCGCCGACCGGGAACGACCGGACGTCGCTGGTGCTGTCCGTCGGCAACCATCCCGGTTCGCTGCTGGCCGTACTCGGCGAGTTCGCGTCCCGGGGGATCAACCTGACCCGGCTCGAGTCCCGGCCGGCGCGGTCCAAGCTCGGGGTGTACGTGTTCCTGGTCGACGCCGACGGGCACCTCGCCGAACCGGCGATGGCCGAGGTGTTGAGCACCCTGGTGCGGCGATCCGCCCTGCTGCGGCTGCTCGGGTCCTATCCACGGATCGAGGGAACGAACGTCCCGCTTCCCGACTTCGCGTCGGCCGCGGCCTATCACCAGGCCTCGGATCAGGTTGCCCGGTGGACCGCAGGGGAATGGTCCTGATGCGGTTGTTGCTGATCAGGCATGGACAGACCCCGTCGAACGTGCTCGGTTTGCTGGATACCGCCATCCCGGGTCCCGGCCTGACCGACCTCGGCCATGCGCAGGCGGCCGCATTGCCCGAGACGCTGGCCGACGACCGGATCGATGCCATCTACGCCTCCGCGCAACCCCGCGCCCAGCTGACGGCCCAGCCGCTGGCCGCCAGGCGGGGTCTGCCGATCAACATCCGGGAAGGCCTCTGTGAGGTCAGCGCCGGCGATCTGGAGATGCGGGGCGACGAGGATTCCATCCGCACGTATCAGCGGACCATTCGGCTGTGGATGGCCGGCCGGCTCGACGAACGGATGCCGAACGGACCGGCCGGGAGCGAGGTGGTCGCCCGTTTCGACGCCGTGGTGTCCGAGGTGGTCGACGGCCTGCGTCGGGACGTCGGGGACGACGGCGCCGCCGTGCTGTTCGCCCACGGCGCGATGCTTCGGGTGTGGGCGACCGTCCGGGGCACCGATCTGGCCACGGTCGACGACACCATGGGCCGGACGCACACCCTGCACAACACCGGGATGATCGTGCTCGACTCCACCACGAACGGCGGGTGGGAGGTGGTCAGCTGGGCAGGACAGGCGCTCGGCGGCACGCAACTCGACGACGGCGTGGAGGACGGTCCGGCCGGCGGTGTCGATCCCAGGGTCGACCCCACCGGATCCGATGTCACGCCGGCGGGTCGCTGACTATCCTTTGAGACATGCCAGGTTCGCCGATCGATCCCCGAGATCTCCGGGTGTCCGACGACGAGCGATCGCATGTGCTTGCCCTCTTGGAGAAGGCGACCGGTCGAGGGCTGATCGACCTGGGCGAATACACCGAGCGCAGCGCCCGGGTCATCTCGGCCCGCACCCGCGGCGACCTCAACGCGGTGCTGCTCGACCTGCCGGGACTGGAGATCGGCGGCCGGACGGTCGAGGGTGCCCAGCATGCGACAGCGCCACCGGCTCGGGTGGCGCCTGGATTCTCCGGCGCCGTCGGCCGCGGCGACCAGGGGGTACTGGAGCTGACCGGCTGGGGGTCGCGCACATTCAAGGGCTACTGGACCGCACCGCCGCTGATCGTCATCGGCGGCACCGGCGCCAGCACCAGGCTGGACTTCACCACCGCGCAGCTCGTCTCGCCGACCGTGACGGTGGAATTCCACGGGAACTACGGTGGCGCCGCCGAACTCGTGGTGCCGCCGGGGAGTGCGGTGCGGGTGGACGGCCTGCAGATGCGCGGCGGCAACATCAACAACAAGGTGCCGCCGGTGAACGGCACCAACGGCATGACGTTGGTGCTGACCGGGACCAAAAAGGGTGGCTCGGTGACGATCCGCCACCCGCGACAGGGCATGCTCTCGCACTGGTTCTGATCGAGAGCCTCGATCTCGTGCTTCACCCATGCGCGGTCAACGGGCTTCGATCACCCTGACTCCGGCAGCCACCAGCCGCTGCAGCGCCGAGTCGGCCGGATCAACGTCGGTGCTGTTGCAGTGGGCGGCGCTCCGCGGGCCGTTCCGGACCCGTTGACAGACCCGGAACGACCTCTGACCGCGCTCATTCCTTCTCCCGGAACGGCGGTTTCTCACCCTCCGGGGTGACGACGGTGCCGGCCGAGATCGCCGCCCCGCCGACGTAGGCGCGGTCCTCGATCAACGGTTCCCGTAGCTGGTGCGGAGCAAGCAGGCGGGCCAGGTGATAGGCGACGATGGCGACGATCGAGCCGAGCGCGATTCCGGAGAGCTCGAAGTCGTCGCCGAAGGACATCGCCACATTTCCGACCCCGATGATGATGCCCGCGGCGATCGGCACCAGGTTGACCGGATTGGCGAAGTTGACCTTGTTCTCGATCCAGATCTTCGCGCCGAGCAGGCCGATCATGCCGTAGAGCACCACCGTGATACCGCCCAGCACGCCGCCCGGTGTCGCACTGACGACGGCACCGAACTTCGGCACCAGGCCCAGCAGGATGGCCACGATCGCGGCCACGTAGTAGGCGGCCGTCGAGTAGACCCTGGTCGCGGCCATCACCCCGATGTTCTCCGCGTACGTGGTGGTCGGCGAACCGCCGATCGATGACGACAACGCCGTGCCGAATCCGTCCGCGAACAACGCCCGCCCCATGTACGGATCCAGGTCGGTTTCCGTCATCTCGGCGACAGCCCTGACGTGGCCGGTGTTCTCGGCGATCAGTGCGATCACCCCCGGCAGCGCCAGCAGGATGAAGCTGAGTTGGAATGCGGGTGCATGCAGGGTCGGCAGCCCGAACCACGCCGCGTCCGAGACTCCGCTCAGGTCGACCCGGAAATGGGTGGTGACCTCGCCGGCGCCGGTGGGGGCGGTGATCTCGCCGAGCGTCTTGTCCAGCACCCAGGACAGCAGGAAGCCGAAGATCAGCGCCAGGAAGATGGCGATCCGCGACCAGAAGCCGCGGAAGGCCACGGTGGCGATGATGGTGAACAGCATCACGATGAACGCGACCCAGGGATCCTGCGGCCAGTAGACCCCGGCGACCACCGGCGCCAGGTTGAACCCGATGAGCATGACGACGGCGCCGCTGACCACCGGTGGCAGCACCTTGCGCAGGGCCCGTCCGCCGACGAAATGCACCAGCAGGCCGACCAGTGCCAGGGTCAGGCCGGCGACCAGGATGGCGCCGGTGACGTCGGCCGTGGTCCCGCCGGTCGCCCGGATGGCGACCACCGCGCCGACGAACGACGCGGAGGTGCCGAGGTAGGACGGGATCTTGTTGGCGACGACCAGCAGGAACAGGATCGTGCAGACGCCCGACATCATGATCGCCAGGTTGGGGTCGAGGCCCATGATCAGCGGGAAGACGAACGTCGCGCCGAACATCGCGACGACGTGCTGGGCGCCGACGCCGATGGTCTTCGGCCAGGACAATCGTTCGTCCGGTCGAACCACCGCGCCGAGCGGGAGCGGCTTGCCGTCACCGACGAGCTTCCATCCGAATGCCATCGGGTACTCCTTTCCGCGCGGGAGCGCAGCCATCACCAGCCGCCGCCGCGGCCGCGGTCGTCCGGGACGCTAGGCCGGACAGATTGCGCCGGGTGTCAACACGCTGTTGCGAACGGTGACAACTCGGTATCGAATCGGTGTCCGGCACCGCGGCGAGCGGGATCGCGCTCAGGGGATCGCGCGCCGGACGATCAACCGGTCAGTTCGGTCGCCCACGGCGGGTTGGCCCCGGCCCGGGAACAGGTGATCGCCGAAACGCGCGACGCGAAGGTCAACGCGTCGAGCAGGCCGTCGACCGTGAGGCTGTCCAGCCGGCCGCCGAGGTGGCCGGACTCGGCCAGGTGGTGCAGCAGTCCGCCATGGAACGAATCACCGGCGCCCACGGTGTCGACCAGGGTGGTCGGCGCGATCGGCACCCGCACCTGCTGGCCGCGGAGTGAGGCGAACGCGCCGGCACCACCCAGACTCACCACCGCCAGCGGCACACCGCAGGCGTGCAGGTGGACGGCGGCCTGTTCGGGCGTCCATCCAGGCCAAAGCTGATCGAGGTCGTCCTCGGACAGCCGGACGATGTCGGCGAGCCCGGCCCACCGGTCGATCCACAGTCGATAGGACGCGACCGGCACCAGCAGGGTCCGCAGGTTCGGGTCGATCGACACGGTCATTCTTGCCCTTGCCCTGGCCAGCAGGTTCTCGATGACCCGGCCGGACGGCTGCAGAGCCAGCGCCAGGGTGCCGGTGTGGATCGCCACCGGCGGCGGATACGCCGGAAAGGGGCCGTCGATCAGCGGCGCGAGCGAGGCATCGGTCCAGGCCCAGTCCGCGGTTCCGTCGGTGTAGAACTCGTAGGACGCCGCGCCTGCGGCGTCGAGCCGGGCGATGGCCAGCGTCGCGGGTTCGACGGCGTTCTCCGAAGCGCTCAGGTCGACCAGGGATTCCTCGAGTTTGGCCCGGCACAATGCGCCGAGTGCGCCACCCGACAGCCGCCCGGCGAAGCGCGCAGTCGTGCCCAGCCGGGAGAGCGCCACCGCCGTGTTGGCCGGGCCGCCGCCCGGGTGGACCGTCAGGTGGGCGGCACCGTCGACGATGCCGTCGGGTGGCAGGACGGCATCGGCGACGACCTCACCGACGACGGCGATGGTGGGCATGGGCGGCTCCTCGGGCGACGGTGACGGCCCCAGGAGCGTAGTGGTCCGCAGATGGTCGGGCCGATCGAAGTGCATCCGGAAAGGCTCGGAAACGGGGTGCGGCCGGTCGTCGGGTCAGCCCCAGCCGAGCTCGTCCAACCTGTCGTCGTCGATGCCGAAATGGTGTGCCACTTCGTGGATCACGGTGGTCGCGACCTGTTCGCGGGCCGAGGCCGCGTCGTGTGCGTGGGCCAGGATCGGTTGGCGGTAGATGGTGATGGTGTCGGGCAGGTGTCCGGAATAGCTGGACGTCCGGGAGGTCAACGCCACCCCGTGGTACAGGCCGTACAGGTTCTGGGTGGGATGGCGGTCCTCGACCAGAATGACGACGTTGTCCATCGCCCTGGTGAATTCCGCCGGGATCAGGTCGAGAGCCTCCGCCACCAGTTCCTCGAACTCGGGTTGGGACATCACCACAGGCATGTGACCATTCTGCCCGGCGGGACGAGCGAACCGGGCACCCCGACGTCCGGTTAGGCTCAGGGCGTGATCGACCTGCGCATACTTCGTGACGACCCGGACCTGGTCCGCGCCTCGCAGGAGGCGCGTGGCGCCGACCCGGGGGCCGTCGACCGGTTGCTCGCCGCCGATGTCGAGCGGCGCTCGGCCGTTGCCGCCGGCGATTCCCTGCGCGCCGAGCAGAAGGCGTTCGGCCGGACCATCGGCAAGGCCTCCCCGGCGGATCGGCCCGCGTTGCTGGAGCGCGGCAAGGAGATGGCCGCCGCTGTCCGGACGGCCGAGGCGGCCGAGTCGGTGGCCAACCAGGAACTGGCCGCCGCCCAGCTCGCCCTGCCGAACATCATCGCCGGTGCCCCGCCCGGCGGTGAGCAGGACTTCAAGGTGATCAAGCATGTCGGTGAGCCGGCCGAGCTCGACTTCGCACCCAAGGATCATCTCGAACTCGGCGAGTCGCTCGCTGCGATCGACATGGAGCGTGGCGCAAAGGTTTCCGGTGCCCGGTTCTACTTCCTGCGAGGAGTCGGCGCGCAGTTGCAGTGGGCCATGCTCACTCTCGCGGTGAACAAGGCGATCGCCAACGGGTTCATCCCGATGATCCCACCGGTGCTGGTCAAGCCGGAGTCCATGGAGGGCACCGGGTTTCTGGGCGAACATGCCGACGAGGTGTACCGGTTGGCCGCCGACGACCTCTATCTGGTCGGTACCTCCGAGGTCCCGCTCGCCGCGTACCACTCGAACGAGATCCTCGACCTGGCAACCGGTCCCGCGCGGTATGTCGGGTGGTCGTCCTGCTTCCGCCGGGAGGCCGGCTCCTACGGCAGGGACACCAGGGGGATCCTGCGGGTGCACCAGTTCGAGAAGGTGGAGATGTTCTCCTACTGCCGCCCGCAGGACGCGGAGGTGGAGCACCAGCGGTTGCTGGAGTTCGAGGAGGAGATGCTGGCCGAGATGGAGATCCCCTACCGGGTGATCGATGTCGCGGCCGGCGACCTCGGCAGTTCGGCGGCCAGGAAGTTCGACTGCGAGGCATGGGTGCCCACCCAGCAGGCTTACCGCGAGCTGACCTCGACGTCCAACTGCACGACCTTCCAGGCCCGTCGGCTGGGGGTCAGGTACCGCGACGAGGACGGCCGGCCGCAGGTGGCCGCCACCCTCAACGGCACGCTGGCCACCACCCGCTGGCTGGTCGCCATCCTGGAGAACCACCAGCAGGCCGATGGCTCCGTCCGGGTCCCCAAGGCCCTGCAGCCCGGCCTCGGCGGGCGGGAAATCCTCGAACCGGTCGGCTGAATCGTCGCCGCACAGTGCGGGCGACTAGGCGAAGATCAGCATGATCGCGACCAACACCAAGACGATGACGACGATCGCCCCGATCACCCAGCTGAGCAGCCAGCGGCGGCCGTAACGCCGGGCGTCCGGCCGTCGCGGGTCGATGATCGCGTTGATCGGTACGAGCGCGAAGGTGCCGATCATGATCGCCGCGCCGAGCGCGGCCGCCCACCAGCCGGGCAGCCCGATCTCGGTCTCCCCGGTCATCCCGGCGATGGTGCCGGAGGCCAGCAGCCAGCCGCCGATCGCGGCGGTGACGATCCCGATCCAGGCACCGCCCCGGTAGCGGTTGCCGCCGTAGGCGCGGCCGGCGTTGTCCGCCGGCGCCAGGGCGAACTGCCTGGCGTAGTCCTGGGGGTCGCCGAAGGCATTCCGTGCGCTTTCGCCGCTCTGGGCGACGTGCACCTCGACCTCGGCCAGGATCTCGCCGATCCGGGCTCCGGACAGCTTCTGCAGTTGCAGCGCGTAGGTCAGTTCGTTCAGGTAACGCTGGTCGTCGGTTCGGGTCGTCATCTCATTCCTCCTGATCATCTGACGTGTGTGAGGCGCTTCATCGGGCCATCGGCCTGCCGCTGACGGTGCCTACTCCGCAGTGCCCATTCCTGAAGGACGTGCGCTGCCGGCGGGTCTACTCCGCCCGTCCAGCAACGCGTCCACCCGCCCGCTCCAGTCCCGCCATTGCGTGAACCGTTCGGTGAGCACGTCCGATCCACGGGGGGTGATCTCGATCATCTTGCGGCCGGGGCCGCCGGCTCCCTGAACCCACCACGACCTGGTCAGGCCCTGTTCCTCCAGGCGGGCGAGCACGGGATAGAGGGTGCCGCCCTTGATGTCGCCAAGACCGCCGTCCTGCAGTCGTCGGGCGATGTCGTAGCCGTGGGTGGCGCCGTCGGCGCCGACAACGCTCAATACGCAGAGTTCGAGGGCGGCCCTGGTCCACGACGGCGGCCAGTTGGGCTCCGTCAGTACCTCCGGGCGGGTCGTTGAACTCATGCTGAGACGGTATCGCTAACTAGATAGGTTCGCAACCTACATAGCCGCGCCAGTCAGACAGCGGTCGGCTTCGAGACGATCACCCGATGCACTCGCCAGCCGTCGACCGCGCTGACCGCGAGGGTGTGCCCGGCCACCTCCACCTCGTCGCCGACACCCGGGACGTGACCGAGCAGGGTGACGATCAGCCCGCCGACGGTGTCGTAGGGCCCTGCCGGGAGCTCGACCCCGGTGCGGTCCCGAAAGTCGTTCAGGCTCAACAGCCCGTCGACCTCGCCCAGGCTGGGCACCGTCCCGTGGGTCGGTGTCGGGACGATGTCGTACTCGTCGTAGATGTCCCCGACGAGCTTCTCCACCAGGTTCTCCAGGGTCACGATGCCGACGATGCTGCCGTACTCGTCGACCACCATGGCCATGTGCGCCCCGGCGCCCTGGAGCGCGCTCAGGCTGGGCAGCAGAGGTTTGGTCGCCGGCAGCACCATCACGCTGCGGACCAGATCGCGGACCCGGACTTCCGCTCCGGTGTGCGCCGGGTCGAGCATGTCCCGGACGTGCACGAAGCCGATCACCTTGTCCGGCGATCCGTCCGTCACCGGGTACCGCGAGTGCGCGTGCTCCCAGGCCTGACGAACCGCGTCCCGCACCGGGAGATCGGCGTCCAGGAAGTCGATCTGCGCCCTGGGGAGCATCGCGTCCCGCACCTGTCGGTCGCCGGCCGCGAAGACCTCACGAACGATGTGCCGTTCCTGGTCGGGCAGGCCCTCGTGACTCATCACCAGTTCGCGGAGTTCCTCGGTGCTGATCTCATCGCGAAAAGCCGTCGGGTCGGCTCCCAGCAGCCGTAGCAGCAGATTCGTTGACTTGGACAACACCCAGATCACCGGCCGGAACAGGGTCGCCAGCCGGTCCAACGTCGGTCCGAGCAGCATCGCGACGCCCTCGGATCGCTGCATGGCGTACCGACGCGGGGTGAGTTCACTGACCACCAGGGCGATGAAGGTGACCAGCAGCGTCACCAGTACCACGCCGAGGCTCTCGGCGGCGTAGTTCCCCATTCCCCACGACGCCAACTGGCCGGCGAGTGGTTCGGCCAGGGCGGCCGCCCCGAACGCGGCGGCGAAGAATCCGGCGACGATCGACCCGATCTGAACGGCCGCAAGATATCTCGTCGGCTCGCCGGCGAGGGTGACGACCCTTCGTCCCCGCTTGCCCCGTTCGCCGATGGCCTGCAGCTGACCCGCCCGCAGCGACACCAGGGCCAGCTCGGTCGCGGTGAACAGCCCGCCGATGATCAGGAGTACCAGCACGATCACGAGGTCCAACCAGATCTGACCCACGACAACCCCTTTGACCGACCCCGATGCCGGGAATCTCCCGGTTCGTCGAGCTGTGACCACTTGTAACACCGGTGTCACCTGATCGCCGTGTGGAACGCACCGGGTGCGGAATACCCTCGACGACATGAGTCCCGCTCGCCGTGCCGTGACAGAGCCGTTGATCGTTCGTAGGAAGGCTGCGTGACGCCGGCCATCGAGGTCGCGGAGAACGGCCAGATGGGTGCCGCCTCGACAGCCGGTTCCGGGGCCCGCCCGGTCGATCTGGTCATCCACGCCCCGCGGGCGATCATCGACGGGCAGGAGCAGGGTGCGACCGTCCTGGTGCGGATGGGCCGGATCGTCGGCATCGAGCCGCTGGGGGCGTCGCCGCCCAGCAAGTACGTGGCCACCCTGCAACCCGACGAGGTCCTGATCCCGGGTCTGGTCGACACCCATGTGCACATCAACGAACCCGGCCGCACCGAATGGGAGGGATTCGACACGGCGACCAGGGCGGCCGCGGCCGCCGGGGTGACGACGCTGATCGACATGCCGCTGAACTCGTTGCCACCGACGCTGACGGCGCAGGCCCTTGCCGCCAAGCGGGTCGCGGCGCGCGGCCGGTGCCGGGTGGACGTCGGGTTCTGGGGCGGCAGCGTTCCGACGAATCTGGACGACCTGCCGGAGTTGTTCGCGGCCGGTGTCTTCGGCGTCAAGTGCTTCCTGCAGGACTCCGGGGTCCCGGAGTTCCCGCCGCTCACCACCGGTGAGATGCGGGCCGCGATGCGGGTGATCGCCGGGGTCGGTGGGTTGTTGTTGGTGCACGCCGAGGATCCGGGTGTGCTGCACACCGCCCCCGTGCCGCAAGGACCGAGTTATGCGGCGTTCGTCGATTCCCGGCCCGCTGAGGCGGAGACCGGCGCCATCGCCGCCTGCATCGAGGCGGCGGCGGTGACCAGGTGCCGGGTGCACATCGTGCACCTGTCCAGTGCCGGCGGGGTGGCGTTGATCCGCCGGGCGAAGGCCGACGGTGTGCCGATCACAGCCGAAACCTGTCCGCACTACCTGACTCTCGCCGCCGAGACCATCCCCGACGGCGCCCCGCAGTACAAGTGCTGCCCGCCGATCCGGGGCAGGGCCGACCAGGAGGCGCTCTGGGAAGGCTTGGCGGACGGCACCATCGACATCGTGGTGACGGACCACTCGCCGAGCACGCCGGAACTGAAACTGATCGAGGTCGGCGATCTCGGCTTGGCCTGGGGTGGCATCGCCTCTCTGCAATTCGGCTTTGCCGCGGTCTGGGCCGAAGCCCGCCGACGCGGCATCCCACTGGCCACCGTCATCGAATGGATGTCGTACGGACCTGCCGAGTTGGCCGGGCTGGAGCACAAGGGGCGCATCGAGATCGGCGCCGACGCCGATCTCGTGGCGCTGGCGGAGAACGAGACCTTCGTCGTCACCGAGGATCTCATCCGGCACCGGTATCCGATCACGCCCTACCTCGGGAAAGAACTCGCCGGTGTCGTCAAGGCCCGGTGGTTGCGCGGATCGGAACTGACCGACGACATGGTCGCCGGTCGGTTGCTCAGCCGGGACGTGCTCGCCGGAACGGTGACCTGATTCCTGCTGTCGCGGCGGGCCATCCCGCCCGCGGCGCAACCTGATGGCGCGACAGAAGGTGAGCGGCGAGATGAAACGCACCGACCTCGATCTGGCCAGCCGTGCGCTGGGCGGGTCCGTCCGCTATGTCAGCGACGAGTTCTTCGCCGCCTGCGAAGCGCTGCTGATGCCGGGTCCGGCGATCCACGACACGTCCTCGTTCGGGCCGCACGGGAAGATCTACGACGGCTGGGAGACCCGGCGCCGCCGGTCCCCGGGGTACGACTGGGCGGTGGTCGCCCTGGGCGTGCCGGGGGTGCTGCACGAGATCGTCGTAGACACATCCTTCTTCCGCGGGAACTACCCGCCTGAGGTCTCCGTCGAGGCGACCTGGGTCGACGGCTCGCCTGATCGGGCGGCGTTGGACCGTGCCGACTGGATCACCGTCGTGCCGAACTCCGCCGCTCGAGGTGACACCGCGAACACCTATCGGGTCTACAACAGCCAGGCTTTCACCCATGTTCGGCTCAACATCTATCCCGACGGCGGCGTGGCCCGGCTCCGGGTGCTGGGCTCGGCCGTGCCGGATCCGCGCGTGCTCGGCGACCGGATCGACCTGGCCGCCATTCATCACGGCGGGGACATCGCCGAGTGTTCCGACATGTTCTATTCCGATGCCAGGCATGTGCTCTATCCGGGAATCGCCCGGACGATGGCGGACGGCTGGGAGACCGCCCGCCGGCGCACGGCCGGTAACGACTACCTGGTGGTCACCCTGGCCGGTCCGGCCCGGCTGTCGTTCGTCACCCTCGACACCGGGTACTTCCTGGGCAACGCCCCCGGTCGGGTGCGGATCTCGGCCAGGGCCGCCGACAACGAACCGTGGCACGAGATCCTCGCCGAACGGCAGGTGTCGCCGGACAGCCGGAACCGGTTCCGGCTGCAGGACGACGAAGAGGTGACGGCGGTCCGGGTCGACGTGTACCCGGACGGTGGCTTCTCCCGCCTGCACCTGTTGGGTCAGCTGTCGCCGCAGGCATTGTCGGCCGCCATCTCGCAGTGGCTGCTCCGGTTGCCTGCCCAGGCATCGACAAGAGTGCTGCTCGACGCCGGCCTCGGCGGTACCCCGGTGCGGGAGCTCACCGACAAGCAGTTGCTCAGCCTCGCCTGGTAGGTCCCCCGAACCTTTCAACCCCCGCTGAACCCTGGCTGAACCCCACTTTGGCGCCGATCGTCGTCGTCGGCGCGGACGAAGTCGTCGACTCGCTGCACATTCTTCACAAAACCGACACGTTCGTCCGCGCGGGGCTTGATGATCGGCGCGAGCGTGGCTGGGACGCGCCGATGAGCCTGGTCGGCCGAGCAGATATATCCGCTGCGTCACGACGCCGCAACATCCCGTGGTTACCGTTCGTTCGTCGAGAGTTCAGCGAGCGCAACGAGGCACCCGCAGCCCGTGAGCAGTTCCTGCCCGGCGCCGGTGACGCGGTTCGGCATCTTTCGCCGGCCGCGTTCCCCAACGTCGGGCAACGGTCCCTCGCCGAGTTGCACCCGAACCACCCGCAGTTCTCCGGTCCCAGCTCACTTCAGGAGTCCGCAATGACCGACACCACTACCTCTTCCGACCCTGGCGGCGCCCCGCCGACCGGACCCACCGGAGTCATGGAGTCCCACGAACACCTGGCCGGCGCGGGGGTGATCAAGCCGGGTTACGCACCGAGATTGACCAACGAGGACCTCGCACCGCTGAAGAAGCAGACGTGGGGGTCGTACAACTTCTTCGCGTTCTGGATGTCCGATGTGCACAGCGTCGGGGGCTATGTCACCGCGGGCAGCCTGTTCGCACTCGGTCTCGCGGCCTGGCAGGTGCTGATCGCCCTGCTGGTCGGCATCACCATCGTGTACTTCCTGTGCAACCTGGTGGCTCGTCCGTCCCAGGCCACCGGGACGCCGTATCCCGTCGCATCACGGATCTCGTTCGGCGTGCTCGGCGCGAACATCCCGGCCATCATCCGCGGGCTGATCGCGGTGGCCTGGTACGGGATCCAGACGTATCTGGCGTCGGTGGCGCTGGTGTTGTTGGCGATCAAGCTCTGGCCGGGACTCGCCCCCTACGCGGAGGTCGCGCAGTACGGGTTCGCCGGATTGTCGCTCTTGGGTTGGATCGGTTTCGGGATCATGTGGATCGCCCAGGCCATCGTGTTCTGGCGGGGGATGGAGTCGATCCGCAAGTTCATCGACTTCTGTGGTCCCGCGGTGTACGTGGTGATGTTCCTGCTCGCCGGCTACCTCGTCATCGAGGCCGGTTGGGAGAACATCGATTTCAACCTCGCCGAGGGTGGGATCACGCTGACCGGGTGGGCGGTGCTGCCGGTGCTGCTGTCCGCGATCGCCCTGGTGGTGTCCTACTTCTCCGGTCCGATGCTGAACTACGGCGACTTCGCCCGCTACGGCAAGAGTTTCGGTGCGGTCAAGAAGGGCAACTTCCTCGGTCTGCCGGTGAACTTCCTGGTGTTCTCGCTGCTCGTCGTGGTCACCGCTGCGGCCACCCGCCCGGTGTTCGGTGAGTTGATCATCGACCCGGTGCACACCGTCGCGAAGCTGGACAACGTGTACGCCGTCATCCTGGGCGCGCTGACGTTCATGATCGCCACCGTCGGGATCAACATCGTGGCGAACTTCGTCTCGCCCGCTTTCGATTTCTCGAACGTGAACCCGCAGAAGATCTCCTGGCGGATGGGCGGCATGATCGCCGCGGTCGGTTCGGTGCTGATCACCCCGTGGAACCTGTACAACAGCCCGGAGACGATCCACTACACGCTGGACACGTTGGGCGCGTTCATCGGCCCGCTGTACGGCGTGCTGATCGCCGACTACTACCTGGTGAAGCGTCGTCAGGTGAACGTGGACGCCCTGTACACCCTTGGATCCCAACGGGAAGTACCACTACAAGAAGGGCTACAACCCTGTTGCCGTTGTGGTGACCGCGTTCTCCGCCATCGCGGGGATGGTCGTGGTGTTCTTCGGCTCCGCCGAGGCGGCGACCTACACCTGGTTCATCGGCGCCGGGCTGGCCTTCGCCCTGTACATGATCGGCAGCCGGTTGTTCGCGGTCAAGGCCAACTACCCGGACGCCAGCGAGACCGCCGTTCTCGGCTGATCGCATCACTGCACGTCAGACGGCCGATGCCGCGGGTCCGGACGGGTCCGCGGCACCGGCGCCTTCTTCGTTCAACAGCGGCAGGTTTTCAACGCAGCGATGACGACCACGCGAGGAGCGCCGACGCCCGATGTTGATCAAGGTGATCAATCCGAACACCACCTGGGCGATGACCGAGAAGATCGGCGACTGCGCGCGATCGGTGGCCGCAGCCGGAACGATCATCGACGCGGTCAGCCCGACGATGGGACCGGCCTCGATCGAAAGTCATTACGACGAGGCGTTGTCGGTGCCGGGTGTCCTCGACGAGATCGCCAAGGGTGAGCGCGACGGTGTCGACGGTTATGTGCTCGCCTGTTTCGGTGATCCGGGTTTGGACGCCGCACGGGAGTTGGCCGGTGGGCCGGTCGTCGCCATTGCCGAGGCCGGGATGAAGGTGGCCACCTACCTCGGACGCGGATTCACCGTGGTGACGACCCTCGAACGGACCGTTGGCAGAGCCTGGGATCTCGCGGCGCACTACGGCGTCAAGGACTCGTGTCGCAACGTTCGGGCCTGCGAGATTCCGGTGCTCGAGCTGGATGTTCCCGGATCAGCCGCCCGCGAGGTGATCACCGCCGAGTGTGCTCGGGCGGTTGCGGAGGACGACTGCGATGTCATCGTTCTCGGTTGCGCCGGAATGGCCGATCTGACCAGGTATATCAGTGCGCAGATCGGCGTGCCGGTCGTCGACGGTGTCGCGGCCGCGACCACGATGGTTCAGTCGCTGGTGTCCATGGGCCTGTCGACCAGTACCCGCTGCGAGTTCGCTGCACCCCGGGCGAAGGACGTGCACGGGTTGCTGAGCGACTTCGCCCTGACCTGACCATGTGGACCATCGCAGTGCAGAGACCGAGGTAGACCGTGGCCGGAACACCGCGGCGATCACTGTTGATCGCCCGTCTGCGAGGTGATCTCGGCGACGAGCCGACCGGAAGCGGGCAACAGGCCATCCTCGACCAGCTCCGTCGGGTGATCCTGGACGGCGACGTGCTGCCCGGCACGGCCATCCCGGTCGACGAGGTGGCCGAGCTGTTCGGGGTGAGTCGCATTCCGGTCCGCGAGGTGCTGAAGACCCTGGTCGGTGAGGGCCTGGTCGACCACCGGCCCCGTTCCGGGTACACCGTCGCGCAGTTGACGCTGGCCGAACTGCACGAGATCTACGTGTTGCGCGGCGTTCTCGAACAGGCGGCGGTGAAGGCGGCGGTGCTCGCGGCGTCGGTCGATGACGATCATGCGGTTCAGGAGGCCTATGACGCCCTCGGCCTGGCGCAGGCGGGTGCGGACCACCGGGGTTACCACCGGGAGAGCCGTCGATTTCACCTGGCGCTCCTGGCGCCTGCTCGCACCCAGCGCCTGCTCCGAATGTTGGAATCGGCCTGGAATCTGACCGAACCGTGTCGCCCGATGGCTCAGATCCCGGATACCGAACGTGCTGCGTTGCACGCCGAGCATCGGGACATGCTGGACGCCTTCCTCGCACGGGACGGCGAGCGGCTTGCGACCGTCTCGGCAGCGCACCATCGACACCTCGAGGAGTCGATCGCCGCACTTCCTCCCGGCAGCGCGGTGTTCGCCTGGAGCGACCCACGGCCGCCGGCTCGGCCGCGTTAGGCTCTCCTGCGAGTCGGCGGGTGCCGTGCTCGACGTGAGTTCGAAAGGCGGGCCGATGGCTGCACCGGTCATTGCCGGCAATCGGCCGCTGACGCTCGACGAGTTCAATGCTGCCGATCCCGATACCGCCCGTGCGCTGCTGGGCGCCTGCCTGGACATCGAGCGGTGGGTATCGGAGGTCGTGTTCGAGCGGCCGTATGCCGATCGAGAGTCCCTGCAGGACAAGGCCTCGGCCAGCGCTGCCGACATCACCTGGGCCGAGGTCGCCGGTGCCCTGTTGCGTCACCCGCGGATCGGTGAGAAGGCATCGGGTGAGCCGGCCGATGCGGCACTCTCGGCCGCCGAGCAGTCGGGAGTAACCGACTCGGATGCGGCCGAACTCGCAGCCGGGAACCTGGCGTACGAACAACGCTTCGGATACATCTACCTGATCTGCGCGTCCGGACTGACCGGCGAGCAGATGCTGGCTGCGCTGCGAGAACGCCTCACCCATGACGACGAGCAGGAGCGAGAAGTGGTCATGCACGAATTGCAGAAGATTGCGTTGCTGCGACTGTCAAAGGCGGTGGTGGCATGACCTCGGCACCGGCGGCGATCGGACGACTGAGCACGCACGTCCTGGACACCACGTTGGGTCGACCGGCTGCCGGGATACCGGCTGTGCTGGAACACATCGCACCGGACGGGACGTCGACCGAGGTGGGACACGGGACGACCGATACCGACGGTCGGATCATTCAACTGAACTCGGTGAACCTGGCACCGGGGGAGTACCGACTGGTACTGGTCACCGGCGGGTATTTCAACGACAACCAGGCCGCTGTCTTCTATCCGGCGATCACCGTGCAGTTCCTGCTGTCCGGTGACCGTGCGCACTACCACATCGCCGTGCTGGCGAGCACGTACTCGTACTCCACCTACCTCGGCAGCTGATCTCCGCTCGATGGGATCGGCCGGACTCGGTCGGCCTCGACGACGTGCGGGGTGACAATCGCAGACCGGCACGAGGTTGTCGGCTGGGAGAAACCCGTCCGACACATTGCTTTGTCAACATGTGGCCGAATGCTGATGACGGTGTGATCGAAATGACGACCTGAGGAGTTGACGGGCATGGCGATCGTCCTGGGCGCAAATCAATACGGCAAGGCCGAGGTCCGGATGGTGTATGTCGACCGGACCACCCCGGTCCACCAGGTCACCGACGTCAACGTGACCAGCCAGCTGATCGGTGACTTCACCGATACCCACCTCACCGGCGCGAACGATCTGGTGATTGCGACCGACACCCAGAAGAACACCGTCTACGCCATGGCCCGCACCGGCGGGATCACCTCGCCGGAGGAGTTCGCCCTACGGTTGGCCCGCAACTATGTCGACAAGTACGACCAGGTCACCGGGGCCCGGATGGCGGTCGAGCAGTATTTCTGGGATCGGATCACCACCGCAGCCGGCCCGCACGACCACGCCTTCTCCAAGGGCACCGCGGAGTCTCGAACGACCGTTGTCCGCAAGGACGGCGCGGCCGAGACCGTGATCTCCGGGTTGACCGGTCTGGTCGTCCTGAAGTCGACGGGAAGCGAGTTCTGGGGCTTCCCGGACGTGGAGTACACCTCACTGGTCGAGACCGATGATCGGATTCTGGCCACCGCCGTCAGCGCAAGGTGGCTCTACACCAGCAGCGACATCGACTGGGACAAGTCGTTCACGGCGGTGCGCAACGCCCTGCTCGAGGAATTCGCCAACACGCACAGCCTGTCCCTGCAGCAAACGCTCTACGCGATGGGCAAGGGCGCACTGGAGGCGGTCCCGGAAATCGCCGAGATCCGCCTTTCCCTGCCCAACAAGCATCATTTCCTGGTCGACCTCGGCAAATGGAACCTGGACAACCCGAACCAGGTCTTCTACGCGGCCGATCGGCCCTACGGCCTGATCGAGGCCGCCATCATCCGGGACGATGCGCCCATTGCTCCGGGTGTGTGGGAAGGTATCGCGGCATTCATCTGAGTTCGGGCCGGTGCCACAGTTACCTCAACCTGAAAGCTGTTGCTGGGCGCAGGGTCTGCCGCTCCGCTGATCGATCTAGTCCGCCAGGCGAACAGCAAGTTCGGTCGCCCACTTGTTCATGTCCGGCTGTTCGGTCGGATCGGTGAGGTGGAACTCGAGTCGGGCACCCCAGCGTCTCCCGGACGCATCGACGTCCCAATCGAACGACTGACTCTCGCCCCACGCGAGGAGCTGGGCAGTGACGTCGATCAACTGGTCCGGATGGCCGACGTGGGTCAGGGTCGCGTATCGCCCGGCGGGCAGGATCCCGGGATTCATCTCATCGTGTCCACCGATGGGGTCGGCCAGCGGAACTCCCACCTCGACGTCGAGCTCGCCATCCATGTCGATCACGTTGTAGCGGAAGAACGGCGGGCCGGCGGGGGCAATGTGCCGCTCACCGAGGAAGGCCATGATCTCCGGGATCCGGTCGGCGACCTGATCGAACTGCTCCATCGTGATGGATCGGCGCACTCCCAGGTACGGAGTCTCGAGCCGATCGACGATCTGCGGCTGAACCGCGTCGTGAGGTTCGCTCATCACTCAAGCCTGCCGCACATGGCACGGTGACCGCATCTCGACGCGACGGGGGCTGCAAGGCGGTGTCATTCAATCGGCGGTGTCGATCAATCAACGTGGATCTCCGTCCGGATCGAGGCGATCGCCCGACGGATCCGCTCCACCACGATGGTGGGTTCGGCAAGCTCGGCCCAGGTCCAGCGAACAACCCGAGAGCCGCCGTCCCGCAGTGCATCTTCGCGGGCCTTCTCGTCGAAGACAGCATCTCCGGGCGTCTCGCCCGGCTTGAGCAGCCGACCGTACTTGAGCCGTCCGTCGAATTCTCCGAGCAGCTGTCCTCGATGCCAACCGAAGTCGGATCTTCCGAGGGCGCGCCCGTCGGCAGCTGTCACTTCTACTTGCAGCTCGGGCGCGGGGAGACCGGCGCGGTGCATCATCACCCGGCTACGTGACTCACCGACACTCTCACTCAGTCCATTCGCGAACCGCGCCACCCGCTGCGCAGCTCGACTTCCGGGTGCCCCAGCCACAGCGTTGGCGGCGGCGGTCAGGTCGTCCGGCGTGAGCAGGCCTTGGTGGAGAGCGCCGTCGGCCGCGACTACGGCCTGTTCGAACGGCAGCGTCCTGGCCAGATCGGTGATTGTCCGTGCCGGCGTGGTGATTTCCAGATCACCGTGCGCCATCACCTCACTCTCGGAGATGGCGGCGGTATGGCAGAGCAGCGAGCCCGACCGGCCGCCGGCGGCCGGTCGGGGTCTGGTCACATGCACGATGCCGAGGTGGGTCGACCACAGCGGAATTCCGAGCAGCACCGCAGCTGACGTATGGCTGACCACGGCCGGCAATCGAAGGCCCGGAACCGTTGAGCGAATCAACAGCTCATGCCGAAGCCTGCCGTCCATCGATCGCCCACCGTCCATCTGCAGATAGCCGCCCCGTCGGATCGACGTCCAGGTTCCGTTGCGCCGAAGCCGACGGATCTCGTTGTCGGAGTAGCCGGCGCGCAAGGCGCTGCGGCGAAGAATCGGGATGGGCATGCCCACCGGCGTCGGGTCCATGCAAGAGACGATCGTCCTCGCACCGATCGGGCGCGCTGAAGCTTCACCGAATGTGGACAGGTCGGGGCATGGGAACAATCCGGCGCGTCCAGTGCTCGAAACTGCTGTGCGACGCCATGCCGTGCCGCGTGACGCCATGCTTCACCTGCTTCGCGATGCCGTGCTTCACCTGCTTCGCGATGCCGTGCTTCGTCTGCCGTGTGACGCCGTGCTTCACGTGCGACCTGCTCACACGACCTGCACCCACTCGACCCGAGCGACGACGCAAACAACCGCGACACGCCCGGCGCGGCCCCGCTCATGGGGTTCAGTTGCCGCTGAGGGAATGCTGAAGCTGCCCGCATGCGGATGATCTGACCGAGCAGCACTTCAAACCCGGCTGTGTCGGCCCTCCGAATGCTCAGTACCTGGGTACCGCCCCTTTGACGTACTGCTCATTGCCTGGGCAGCGCCCGCGAATCTGTGCCAGGGCGCTCCAGGCGAAGTTTCCGCGATAGCGACAATTCGGACACGCGCCGCCGGCTCTAGATGGCACGTTTGGCTGCTCCGCCTGTGCGAAACGCCCGGAGTGGTCTCACTGATGGGGTCGATCTCCCGCTCGAGGGGGACTGCAGTCGTGCCGGTGCCAGGAGTGTTGCCCGGGTAGCCGGCGACGTTCGGGCGTGTCGCCTTTCACCGTTGAGGTTCCACAGCACGCTGGCGTGAGGTGACCTCGAAGCACATGCGGAGCCGTCGATCAACCCCACAACGGCGCGCCGGCAGCCCAATGCCCGGGGACCCTCGGCCGCCGGGGCCACGCCCGGAACAGACGGGCTCAGCACCGACCGCCGGTGCTGAGCCGGGAGAACACGGGCTCAGCACCGCGGCCCGTGGGTCATGCCTCTCCACGTCTGAGGAGACGCCCGCGACGGTCTCCGTTCGATTCGACATCGCCGCTGATGTCGGTTCCACCGAGCCAGGTACTGCGCACCTGCCCCGTGAGGGTTCGGCCGGCGTACGGCGTCACGGCGTTCTTGTGATAGAGCAGATTCGGGTCGACCACCATCGTCTCGTCGGGAGCGAAGACCGCGAAATCGGCATCGTTCCCGACCGCGATCGCACCCTTGCGCTGCAGACCTGCCTGGGCGGCGGGATGTTCGGCCATCCAGCGAATGACGTCGGACAACCGGTGTCCACGTTGGCGGGCCTCCGTCCAGATCGCCGGCAGACCGAGCTGCAGGGACGAGATCCCGCCCCATGCCTCGCCGAAATCTCCCAGGTCGAGCCGCTTGAGCTCGGGGGTGCAGGGGGAGTGATCGGACACGATGCAGTCGATGGTTCCGTCCGCCACCGCGGCCCACAGCTCATCCCGGTTGGCGCCCTCCCGAATGGGCGGGCAGCATTTGAACTGGGTTGCCCCGTCGGGGATCTCCTCGGCCGCGAAGATCAGGTAGTGCGGGCACACCTCGACTGTCAGCCGGAGTCCGTCCCGTCGGGCGGACCGGATCATCGGCATCGCATCCGCCGACGACAGATGCAGGATGTGCAGCCGGCACCCGGTCCAGCGAGCTGCCTCGATCGCCTCGGCGATGGCCAGGTTCTCCACACCCCGGGGCCGGGAGGCGAGGAAGCCGCCGTACTCGCGGCCGGACGCGGCGGGTGCATGCTCCAGCGCGTGGCCGTCCTCGGCGTGCACGATCATCAGCCCGTCGAAGGTCGCCACCTCGCGCAGCGCCGCGACGAACTGGTCGGATTCCAGTTGCGGGAACTCCTCCACGCCGGAATCGGCCAAGAAACACTTGAAGCCGAAGACACCTTCGTCGTGCAGCGGACGCAGGTCGCTGACGTTGCCGGGGATGGCGCCGCCCCAGAAGCCGACGTCGATGAAGCAGTTGTCCTGCGCTGCCTTGCGTTTCACGTCGAGCGCTGCCACGTCGACGGTCGGTGGCAGGCTGTTCAACGGCATGTCGATGATGGTGGTGACACCGCCGGCGGCAGCGGCCCTCGTCGCGCTGACGAAGCCCTCCCATTCGGTGCGACCGGGATCGTTGACGTGCACATGGGTGTCGACCAGGCCGGGCAGCAGCACCTCGTCATCGGCCAGCCGCAATTCCTGCTTGCCGGCCAGGTCGGCGCCATACGGTTCGACGGCGACGATCGTGCCGCCCCGGACGCCCACGGTGCAGCCGATCTCGGCACCGCCCACGACGGCTTTCGCGGCGTGGATCACCAGGTCGTAGGTGTCGGTCATCGTTGTCCAACCCTTCTCGATGCCGCCAACTGATCGGCGGCAATTGTTTCGGCGAGCCGTTCCAGCAACCGGCCGGCATCGGCCATGCAGCGGGCCGGGTCAGGCTCGATCTCCAGCAGGCTGTAGGCGGCGACGATGCCGGAGGCCCGAAGTTGCCCGTCCGACAGCAGATTTCGCCCGCAGACGGCCACCACCGGAATGCCCGCGGCAACCGCGGCGGAGGAAACCCCGGCGGGTGCCTTGCCGTGCAGAGTCTGTTCGTCCAGCGACCCCTCGCCGGTGATGACCAGCGTCGCTCCGACGAGCTGATCGTGGAAGTCGACCAGATCGAGGATCAGGTCGATCCCCGGTCGGAGCGTCGCGCCGAGCAGCGCAAGAGCGGCGAACCCGACGCCACCTGCCGCGCCGGCGCCGGGTGAATCACGCAGATCGGCGCCGGTTGCGGCAGCGACGGCATCGGCCCAGTGGCCGACAGCGGCGTCCAACTGCTCGACATCCGCTGGTCCCGCGCCCTTTTGCGGCCCGTACACCGCGGCGGCACCCTTGGGCCCGGTCAGCGGGTTGTCCACATCGCAGGCCACCACGATCTCGGCGTCGACGAGTCGGGGGTGCAGCCCGGTCAGGTCGATCCGGTCGAGTCCGGCAAGGGCCGCTCCACCGTCGACGATCTCCGTGCCGTCGGCGGCGTACAACCTGGCGCCGAGAGCGCGGGCCATGCCCGCGCCACCGTCGGTGCCGGCGCTGCCGCCGATGCCGACCACAATCCGCCGGCAGCCGGCGTCGAGGGCCGCGGCAATGACTTCGCCGGTACCCCTCGAACCGGCCGTCAGCGGTGCCAGACGCCCACCGGGTAGTTGCGAGAGCCCTGAGACGTCAGCCAGTTCGACCACGGCGACGTCACCGAGCCTGGCGTAACAGGTGTCGACGGGCTCGCCGGTCGGGCCGGCCGCAGCGACCGGAATCCGCGAGTAGCCGGCCGCAAACGCGGCGGCCAGGGTCCCGTCACCGCCGTCGGCGACCGGTACCACCACGACGTCGAGGTCCGGCACCACCCGCCGCAGTCCGGCACCGACGGCAGCGCCGACCTCCGCCGCGGTGAGCGATCCCTTGAACTTGTCCGAGGCGATCAACACGTGTCCGCCGGGAGCCGGCGGGCGCGTGCTGCTCTGATCGGTGGGCTGCGCCGCAACGTTGCGAGCGACTGGGACTGACGTCATCGGATCAGGCTCAGTCCAGCATCGAGATCGCGGTGGGCGCATCCTCGCCGCGCTCGGCCAGTTCCTCGAACTCCACGACGTTGGCGATGTCGGCGCCGCCCATGGAGATGTTGGTGACGCGTTCCAGGATGACCTCGACGATCACCGGCACCCGGAACTCGTGCATCATCGCCTTGGCCTTCTCCAGCGCGGGCGCGATCTGATCCGGTTCGAACACCCGGATCGCCTTGCAGCCCAGGCCCTCTGCCACCTTCACGTGGTCGACGCCGTAACCGCCCAGCTCAGGGGAGTTGATGTTCTCGAACGACAGCTGGACCTGGAAGTCCATCTCGAAGCCGCGCTGCGACTGCCGGATCAGGCCCAGGTAGGCGTTGTTCACCACGACATGGATGTAGGGCCGCTGGAATTGCGCGCCGACGGCCAGCTCCTCGATCATGAACTGGAAGTCGTAGTCGCCGGACAGCGCCACAATGGTCGCGTCGGGATCGGCGGTGGCGACACCCAGGGCGGCCGGCAGGGTCCAGCCCAGCGGGCCGGCCTGACCGCAGTTGATCCAGTTCCGCGGCTGGAAGACGTGCAGGAACTGGGCTCCGGCGATCTGGGACAGGCCGATGGTGCTGACGTAGCGGGTGTTCTCGTCGAACGCCTTGTTCATCTCCTCGTAGACCCGCTGCGGCTTGATCGGCACGTTCTCGAAGTGGGTGCGACGCTGCAGAGTGCTCTTACGGACCTGACATTCCTTGGCCCACACCCCGTAGTCGGGCAGGTCGCGGGCCTCGTTGCGCTCGCGGGCCACCTGCACGAACAGCTCCAGGGCGGCCTTGGCGTCCGAGACGATGCCGAAGTCGGGAGCGAAGACGCGACCGATCTGGGTCGGCTCGATGTCGACGTGGACGAACTTGCGACCCTTGGTGTAGACGTCGAGGGCGCCGGTATGCCGGTTGGCCCAACGGTTCCCGATTCCCAGCACGAAGTCCGACTCGAGCATGGTGGCGTTGCCGTAGCGGTGCGAGGTCTGCAGGCCGACCATGCCGGCCATCAGCGGGTGGTCGTCCCGGATGACACCCCAGCCCATCAGCGTGGGGATGACCGGCACCCCGGTCAGTTCCGCGAACTCGACCAGCAGGTCGGCGGCGTCGGCGTTGATGATCCCGCCGCCGGCGACGATCAGCGGACGCTCGCTGGCCGCCAGTAGATCCAACGCCTTCTCGATCTGGGCCCGGCTGGCGGCCGGCTTGTAGACCGGAAGCGGCTGGTAGGTGGCCGGATCGAATTCGATCTCAGTCATCTGAACGTCCATCGGCAGGTCGATCAGCACCGGGCCCGGTCGGCCGGAACGCATCAGGTGGAACGCCTGCTGGAAGGCGCCGGGCACCTGTGCGGGCTCCAGAACGGTCATCGCCATCTTGGTGAGAGGCTTCGCGATGGAGGCGATGTCGACGGCCTGGAAGTCCTCCTTGTGCAACCGGGCGACAGGAGCCTGCCCGGTGATGCACAGGATCGGGATCGAGTCGGCCGATGCCGAGTACAACCCGGTGATCATGTCGGTGCCGGCCGGGCCGGACGTGCCGATGCACACCCCGATGTTTCCGGCGGCGGCGCGGGTGTATCCCTCGGCCATGTGCGAGGCACCCTCGACGTGGCGGGCCAGGGTGTGGGAGATCTCGCCCTGGTCCCGCATCGCGCGGTACACCGGATTGATGGCGGCTCCGGGCAACCCGAAGACGTTGGTGATGCCCTCCAGGCGGAGAATCTCCACCGCTGCGCGGGCTGCGGTCATACGTGGCATGGCAGTTGGCCTTTCGGGTCAGATCAGAAATAGGGTCTGGCGCGCTGTGGTGTCTAGCGGCCGGAGAGGCGTTCCACGCCCCGCAGCAAACCGGAGTGGTCGAGGCCGCCGTCGCCGACGGCCCGCGCGGAGCCCATCAGCTGAGTCAGCAGGGCGCCGACCGGGATGATCACGCCGGCCTCCCGGGCAGCGGAGGTGACGATGCCGAGATCCTTGTGGTGCAAATCGATCCGGAAACCGGGGTCGAACGACCGGGTGAGCATCTTCTCGCCCTTCTGGTCGAGCACCTTGGAGCCGGCGAGCCCGCCACCGAGGACCTTGAGCGCAGCGGTGGTGTCGACGCCGTACGCCTCGAGGAAGATCACCGCCTCGGCGAGTACCTGGATGTTCGCGGCCACGATGAGCTGATTGGCCGCCTTGACCGTCTGCCCCGACCCGTTGGGTCCGACGTGCACGATGGTCTTGCCGACGGCCTGCAGGATGGGCTCGGCCTCGGCGAAATCCTCCGCGGTGCCGCCCACCATGATCGAGAGCGCTGCGTTGATCGCCCCGGCCTCGCCACCGGAAACCGGCGCATCGATCAACCGGAACCCTTGGGCGACGGCCTGTTCGGCGAGCTCGACAGTGACATCGGGTCGGATGCTGGAGAAGTCGATGATCAGGGCGCCGGGCTTGCCGTTGGCGAAAACACCGCCGTCACCGGCGAGGACGTCACGGACGTCGGGGGAATCTGGCACCATCACCGCGACGACCTCGGCACCGGAGACGGCCTCGGCCACTGAGGCGGCGGCGCGGCCACCGGCGTCGACCAGCGGCTTGGTCTTCTCCGGGGAACGGTTGTAGCCGACGACGTCGTGGCCGGCCTTGGCCAGGTGGACGGCCATCGGGCTGCCCATGATGCCGAGACCGATGAAGGCGATGGAAGTCATTCGAGGCTCCTGTTTCGAAGGCGGGGTGGGGTTCGCGACGGGTGGAGGGTCAGCGGGCGGCGGTGGCGTCGGTCGACCGACGTGACCGCGGCAGCCACTCGAAACTGGCTGCCGTGTCGGCGTTTGCCGGGGATGCCTTGTACTCGAGGCCGACCCAACCCTGGTACCCGCGGGTCTGCAGGTCGGTGAGCTGGCGATCAAGGGGAAGCTCGCCGGTGCCTGGCTCGCCGCGTCCGGGGGAGTCGGCGATCTGGACATGGGCGATGCCGTTCGGCGCGCCGGTGTAATCGGCGATGACCTTGTCCACGTCGTCACCGTTGACGGCGAGGTGGTACAGATCCGCGAGCAGGCCGATGTTCCCCGGTCCACCGTCGGCGGTGACCCGGCCGATCACGGTTGCCACGTCGGCCGCCGTGAGCAGCGGGTAACGGGGGGATCCGCTGACCGGCTCGACCAGTACGGTGCCGCCGATGCCGGCTACCCCTTCGGCGGCCAATGCCAGATTCTCGGCACCCAGCTCGTCCATCTCGGCAGCAGACGTGTCGTCCACCCGGTTGCCGTAGAGGGCATTGAAGGCTCTGCAGCCCAGGCGCTCTCCGATTGAGGCAACAACCGGGATGTTCGCCCGGAATTCCGCAGAGCGAGCCGGCCAGGAGACAAGGCCACGGTCACCGCCCGGCATGTCACCAGCGAAGAAGTTCAACCCGACCAGCGACACCCCAGCGTCCTGGATCGCGCTGACGAAGGCGTCCACATCGGCGTCGCTGGGTTCGGCCACCGCGAACGGCCACCAATACTCCACGGCGTCGAAGCCCGCCGCCTTCGCCGCCGCCGGGCGCTCCAGCAATGGCAGCTCGGTGAACAGGATCGAGCAGTTGACCTCGTAAGGCAGCGAGTGGCTCATGGGTGAAACTCTCCGTTCGGGCTTAGCTAGTTTCGTATCGTGGAAGACTTGTTCTGCTGTATGGAAGATACTAACGGCCTACGACATGTTGGGTCAAGAGCGGATCCGGTCACCCCGTTGCAGGTGCCGCCACTCGTTCGCCGCGCAACCAGACGGCTCCGACGTCGGCAGGAGTTGCCAGGGCGAACGTGCGTGCCAATGCGTCACCGGCGTCGGCGGCATGCTCGAGATTGACCGCGTAGGTGCTCCCCGACACCGGCTTCACCCAGACCGCGTCGAATTCCTTGCCGGGAGTGAAATCGCCGACCCGATCGTCGATTCCGAGGGCGGCGGCACCGGCGGCCGTCGCCAGGTACAGCAGGTGGATCGGGGTCAGCGGCAGGCCGTCGGCGGCGAGCAGCTGCTGCATGAAGTACGCCTGCAGGCCCTCCTTCGGCAGGAAGAGACCGGTGCCGGCGCCGACGTCCGACCCCAACGAGATGCCCACGCCGTGTTCGATGTGCCGGCGCAACGGAAACAGCCCACTACCCAGGGCGGAGTTGCTGGTCGGGCAGTGCGCGACGAAGGCACCGTTCGCGCCGAGCACCGCCAGTTCCGCGTCCGTGGCGTGCACGTTGTGGGCCAGCACGCTGCGGTCGGTGATCAGTCCGTGCTTGTCGTAGGTGTCCAGGTAGTCGCGGCTGCCCGGGAAGAGGTCGGCGACCGAAGCGACCTCGGCCAGGTTCTCGTTGATGTGCGAGGTGAACATGACCTCGGCGTGCTGCAGGAGATCACCGCAGGCGGCCAACATGTCGTCCGACGCCGAGAGCGAGAACCGCGGAGTCACCGCATAGCTCAGCCGGCCACGGCCGTGCCACCGGTCGATCAGGTCCCGACTGTTCGCAAGCCCGTCCGCCGGGGAGCACAACAGATCCGGGCGCAGGATCCGGTCGCTGAGCACCAGCCCGGTGGTGATGTTCATCCCGCGCTGCGCGGCCCCCTCGAACAGCACCTCCATCGCAGCGGAGAAATGTGAGCCGAAGACCAGCGCACTGGTGGTTCCGCAGGCCAGCAGTCCGCCAAGGAACTCATCGGCCACCCCGCGGGCATATTGGACGTCGGCGAGTCGGCTCTCCTCGGGCAGTGCGCACCGCTCCAGCCAGTCGAGCAGCGGCATGCCCAACCCACCGATTGCCCGGATCTGTGGGTAGTGAACGTGGGTATCCACGAATCCCGGCAACAGCAGCCCACCGGTCAGCTCGGTCACCGACTCCCGGGGATGCGCGGCTCGCAGGGTGGCAAAGGAGCCACGGGCGACAATGAGTCCGTCATGGACCAGCAGTCCGCCGTCCTGGTCGACGGACAATGCGTCGACGGGGTCGCCGGTGAAGGGATTTCCCGGGGTGTCCAAAATGGTGGCGCGGAACAGTGTCATGAGGATGTCCTGATGTTCGGGTACTCGGTGCGGGAAGCGCAGTCCGAGCTGGTTCAGCCGACCGGCGACGGCCGTCGTGGCGGCGGTTGGCCCGCCGCCGGGAGTCCGTCAGCGGGGGACGGTGACGTCGTCGGCGGCGGTGTTTTCGGCGGCGGTGTTTTCGGCGGCGGTGGACATGGTGCCCTGCTCGGCATCTCGCGCCGCGGCCTGCTGCTGCAGGAGCAGCACCAGGGCAGCGGAGACGCTGACCGCGATCACCGCGGGCTCCTTGCCGATGATCCCGGGCAGGCCGATCGGTGAGGTGATCCGGCCGATGACCGCATCGGTGTGTCCTGCTTCCCGCAGCCGTCTTCGGAAGCCGGTCCATTTGGAGCTCGAGCCGATCAGCCCGATGCTGCCCAGCTGCGGCAGCCGCAAAGCGGTGTCGCACAACGCGAAATCCTCGGCGTGGTCATGCGTCAGGATCAGCACGTGGGCGCCCCGCGGCAGCCGTTCCAGTACCTGCTCGCCGAGCAGGGCGTGGTGCACCGTGACATCCGCGATGCCGTCGGTGACGCCGGCCAGCCGGAACTCATCGACCTGGTCGGCGCGGGAATCGACCAGATGCAGCGCAATCTCCAGCCGGGACAGGATTCTCGCCAGCTCGTAGCCGACGTGCCCGATACCGAAGACCGCGACAACCGGACGCGCCGGCAGCGGTTCGAGCAGCAGCGTCACCTCGCCGCCGCAGCACTGCCGGCCGTGTCGATTGCGGGCATGCTCGTTCAGTCTCGATTCCTGCGTCTCCGGAACCGTTGCACCGGAATCGATCAGCTCACGGGCCCGGCGAACGGCGGCCTCCTCCAGATTCCCGCCGCCGACGCTGCCCCAGCTGTGATCGGCACCGACGACCATCTTCGCGCCGGCATCCCGCGGCGCGTGACCGCGGACGTTGATCACCGTCACCAGCACCCCGGGGAGCCCGTCCCGGCGCAGCTGTTCGACGGCGCTGAGCCAGTCCACCGCTCACACCCCCGTCAGCACAGGTGATGTCGGTGAACTGGTGACGTGACCGCCGTTGGCGCGGGGATCAGCGGCCAACGCGTCCTTGGCGGTCCGGACCGCCCAGTACACCGCCTCCGGGGTCGACGGGCAGCCCAGATCGACCGAAAGGCCGGGCGGCCCGAAGGCCGCGGCCGCCTGCCGCAACGCCTCCCGGACGCTGAAGGCGTGCATCAGCGGTGGTTCGCCGACCGCCTTCGAGCCGTACACCACGCCGGATTCGGTGGCCCGGTCGTACAGGTGCACGTTGAACTCCTCGGGCATCTCCGAGAAGCTGGGAATCTTGTACGTGCTGGCCGCCTGGGTGCTCAGCCGCCCGCGATTCGGGCCGTCACTGGTGTCCCAGCGCAGTTCCTCCAGCGTCAGCCAGCCGGCCCCCTGGACGAAACCGCCCTCGATCTGGCCGATGTCGATCAGCGGCGACAGGCTGTCGCCGACGTCGTGCACGATGTCGGCCCGCAGCAGCCGGTAGGCACCGGTGAAGCCGTCCACCTCGACCTCGGACAACGAGGCGCCGTAGGCGAAGTACTTGAACGGTTCTCCCTGCATCCGCGCAGCGTCCCAATGCAGACCCGCTGTCCGATAGAAGCCGGCGGCCCACAGCTGCACCCGCTGGAAGTAGGCGTCGTGCACCAGGTCGGCCCACGGGATCTGCTTGTCGTGGAAGCCGATCCCGGTGATCACCCCGTCGACGTACCGGACGTCGTCCGGGTGGATGCCCAACTTGCCGGCCGCGACGATGTTGAGCCGCTGGCGGATCTGGTCGCACGCGTTCTTGATGGCGCCGCCGTTGATGTCCGCGCCCGAGCTGGCCGCGGTGGCCGACGTGTTCGGCACCTTGTCGGTGCGGGTCGGGGCCAGCCGGACGAAGTTCAGCGGCACCCCGAGCGCGGTGGCCGCCACCTGGATCATCTTGGTGTGCAGGCCCTGTCCCATCTCGGCGCCGCCGTGATTGATCAGCACCGAGCCGTCCTTGTAAACGTGCACGAGCGCACCGGCCTGGTTGAAGGCGGTCAGGTTGAACGAGATGCCGAACTTCACCGGGGTCATGGCCAGCGCCCGCTTGGTGTCGGGGTGGGTGTCGTTGAACGCGGCGACCTCTGCCTGCCGGCGGGCGAAGTCGCTGCGGTCGGAGAGGATCGACCAGATGTCGGCCAGCCGCTCGGCGTGCCGCACCGGCTGCCCGTAGGGGGTTGCCTGTCCCGGCTCATAGAAGTTGCGCCGACGCAGTTCGTCCGCCGGGATTCCCAGCAGCGGGGCGCACCGGCCAAGGATGTCCTCCATCACGATCATGCCCTGCGGCCCGCCGAACCCGCGGAACGCGGTCTGCGAGGTCTTGTTGGTCTTCCCGATCCGGCCGTGCACCAGGATGTTCGGCACCCAGTAGGAGTTGTCGATGTGGCACAGGGCGCGGGCCAGCACCGGTTCGGACAGGTCGAGGCTCCAGCCGCCGTCACTGGTCAGAGTGGCGGTCAGCGCGCAGAGCCGGTTGTCGGCATCGAAGCCGACCTTCCATTCGGCGTGGAACGGGTGGCGCTTGCCGGTCATCGTGATGTCCTGGGTGCGGTTGAGCCGCAACAGGACCGGTCGTCCGGTGAGGATCGCACCCAGGGCGGCGATGGCCGCGAAGCCGTGCGGCTGCATCTCCTTGCCGCCGAACCCGCCACCCATCCGCAGACACTGCACCGTGACGTGGTGACTGGACAGGCCCAGCACGTGCGAGACGATCTCCTGCGTCTCCGAAGGGTGCTGGGTGCTCGACTGGACGAAGATCTGTCCGTTCTCGTCCACCAGGGCCAGGGCGGCGTTGGTCTCCAGGTAGAAGTGCTCCTGCCCACCGAACTCGAACTCGCCGCTGAATGTCTGGGCGGCCGCGGCGAACCCGGCATCGACGTCACCGCGGGACACCGTGCGTGGGGTGCCCTGGAAACTCTCCGCCTCGATGGCTTCGGTCAGCGTGAGAAGTGAAGGGAGTTGCTGATACTCGACCTCGATCGCATCGGCGCCCTGCCGGGCCGCGTCGGTGCTCTCGCCGAGCACCCACACCACGGCGTGGCCGTAGAACATCACCTCGCTGGGAAAAAGCGGTTCGTCGTGCTTGATCCCGGCGTCGTTCACCCCCGGCACGTCGGCCGCGGTCAGCACCCGGACGACACCCGTTACCGCGTAGGCGGGCTCGACGTTCAGCCGGGTCACCAGGGCGTGGGCATGTGGGGCCTGCAGCGGCCACGCGTACAGCACGTCTTTCGTCCTTGCCACCAGATCGTCGGTGTACAGGGCCTTTCCGGTGACATGCAACGGGGCGCTCTCGTGCGGGATCTCCAAGCCGACCTTGGGATTGTTGGGTCGATCGGCCAACGGGCCGTGTGCCTTGCTCATCGCTGTCCCGCCTCCTGGAGCTGTGGTACTGGGTTGGGGGGTGCCGGATTCTGGGCGTGGAACTTGCGCAGGGATTCGCGCAGCATGGCCGCCCGGTAGGCCGCGCTGGCCCGGTGATCACTGATCGGAGTGCCTTCGCCGGCCAGGATGTCGGCCGCCGCGTCGACCACCTCGCGGGTCCATGGTCGACCGATCAGCGCGGCCTCGGTGTCCCTGGCTCGCAGGGGTGTCGCGGCCACCCCGCCGAGCCCGATGGTGATCTCACCGACCACCGGACCGTCGGAGCCCCGGCCGTCCTCCAGCCGGAGAGCGAAACCGAGGGCAACGCTGGAGATGTCGTCGAAGCGGCGCTTGGCGATCTTGTGGAAGGCACTGATCGGCGCCACCGGCGCCGGGATCCGGATGACCTTGATCAGCTCGCCGGGCCGCCGCACCGACTTCCGGTATCCGGTGAAGTAGTCGGCCAGCGGCACCTCGCGCTCACCCTCACTCGAGGCGAGCACCAGGGAAGCGTTGAGCGCGAGCAACGCCGGCGGACTGTCGCCGATCGGGGAACCTGTTCCCAGGTTGCCGCCAAGGGTGGCACCGTTGCGGATCAACCGGGATGCGAACTGCGGCAACATCTGTGCGAGCAGCGGAATCCGACCGGCGAGTCCGCGCTCGATCTCGGTGAGGGTGAGCGCCGCACCGATGTCGATCGAGTCATCGCCGACGACCAACTGACGCAGTTCGGAGAGCCGGTCGATGCCGATCGTGACGGCTGTCCGGGAGTGCCGGATGTTCAGCTCGACGCCCCAGTCGGTGGAGCCGGCGACGAGTAGTGCTGTCGGGGTCTCGGCGAGCAACTGCAGCGCCTCCGCCAGCGTGCCGGGCCGGATGTAGGTGCCGTCGTCACTGGTGATCCTGGTGGTGGCCGCCGCGGGCGCCGGCTGTGCGAGACGGGTGAACAGCGGGTCGTCCGCGGACGGCTCGCCGAGGGCGTAGGCGGCGTCCCGGATGGGTCGGTATCCGGTGCAGCGGCACAAGTTTCCGGAGAGCGAGTGCAGGTCGAACCCGTTCGGTCCGTGCTCGTGATCGGGGGCGTGTCCCGGTGCTGTCGGGTCGGCGCCGGCCGGTCCGAGCGATCGCTGCGCCGCCGGCCCGCTGCCGTCCGGCTCCACCTCGGCAACCCGCTCGGTGCCGCTCGGGCCGGACGCAGCCGGGCGCCCGGCGGTGACGCTGCCGGCCACCTCGCCGTTGCTGGGCACATCGGCGGCGGTGCTGCCGGAGCGACCCGGGCGGTAGAACTCCGAGGCCATCGAGCAGATGAAACCCGGTGTGCAGTAACCGCACTGGGATCCGCCACGGTCGGCCATCTCGCGCTGCACCGGGTGCAGCGCATCCGGGGAGCCGAGCCCCTCCGCGGTGATCACCTCCTGGTTGTCCAGACCGGCGGCCGGCACCAGGCAGGCGTTGATCGCGGTCCATCGGGAGCTGCCGTCACCGTCGGGCCGGGAGACCAGCACGGCGCAGGCCCCGCATTCGCCTTCCGCGCAGCCTTCCTTGCTGCCGGTGAAGCCGCTTCCGCGCAGCCAGTCGAGCAGGGTCACATGACCGCCGACGTCGCCGAGCTCGTGAGCCGTTCCGTTGACCTTCAGTTGAGGCTCCACGTTCACGAACTCCCTTCCTTTTTGCTGATGCACATCTATGGTCTTTGCGATCTGTCACTGGTCACTTCAATGGATCTGACGATTCGTCCACCGACGCGAACGTCGGGTAGGGATCGGGCGGCGCCGACCCCCACCGTCATCCTGCTCTGGCCAGCAAGGTCCTGCCAGCACCGGCGACCTCTTGGGTGAGGGCGTCCTCGTCGACGGTCAGCAGTCGGTCCTGCTGGACGACGGTCCGGCCGTTGACGATCAGCCGTTCCAGCGGCGGCGGCGCGCCGAGTACCAGTGCGGCAACCGGGTCCGCGATGTCGATGTGCGCCAACGTGTCCAGTCGCCACACCGCCAGGTCGGCCAGCTTGCCCACCTCCAGCGAGCCGATCTCGCGCTCCCGTCCGAGGACGCGGGCGCCGCCCATGGTCGCCATCTCCAGCGAGTCACGCACGGTCAGCGCACGCGGACCACCCTTCGCCCTGGCGAACAGCAGCGCGTGCCGGACCTCCTCCAGCAGAGAACAGGCCTCGTTGGAGGCGGCGCCGTCGACTCCCAGACCGACCGCGACGCCGGCGTCCCGCAGATCACGGGCCCTCGCGATACCCGCCCCCAACCGAGCGTTGGAGGTCGGGCAGTGCGCGACCGACGTGCCGGTGGCGGCCAGCTTCGCGATCGCCGCGTCGGACAGGTGTACCGCATGGGCCAGCCAGACGTCCGGGCCCAACCAGCCGAGTGATTCGACGTACTCCACCGGCGAGCAGCCGAACTTCTGCTGGCAGAACTCCTCCTCGTCGAGCGTCTCGCAGAGGTGGGTATGCATCCGCACACCCTTGAGCCTGGACAGTTCGGCAGCCTGCTTGAGCAGGTCACCGGTGACCGAGAACGGGGAGCAGGGCGCCACCCCGATCCGCAGCATCGAGTCGAACGACGTGTCGTGGTACTTGTCGATCGCCGCTTCGGTTGCGGTCAGGATGGCGTCGATGTCCTCGACCACGTTGTCCGGCGGCAGGCCGCCCTTGCTCTGGCCCAGGTCCATCGACCCGCGGGTCGGGTGGAACCGCAGCCCGACCCGCGCCGCGGCACTGATCTCCGCGTGCAGCACGTCTCCACCGTCGTGCGGGAAGACGTAGTGGTGGTCGGTGGTGGTGGTGCAGCCGGTGCCGGCGAGCCAGGCGAGGCCGCCGGTCGCCGCGGTGTGCACCAGGTCGGCATCGATCCGACCCCACACCGGGTACAGCGTGGTCAGCCAGCCGAACAGGGTGTCGTCGACGGCCTGACCGCGGGTGATCCATTGGTAGAGGTGATGGTGGGTGTTCACCAGGCCGGGGGTGACCAGACAGCCGGTGGCATCCAGGTACTCGGCGCCCGGAATGTCCCGCGGTGCCGGCCCGGGGGCCACGGTGGTGATCTTGTTATCGGTGATCACCACGTGGCCGCCGGGGTACTCCGATCGGTCGGCGTCCATGGTGACGACGTACGCGCCGTCGAGCACCACGGAACCGCTCGGTCCGTTGTTCATCAGGCCAGCACCTTTTCCAACCGGGTGAGCGCGATCTCCCGCAATTGGGTGACCACCTCGGCACGCTCTGCGTCGGGGGTGTTGTTCAGCCGGCGACGCAGTTCGGCCAGGATCTCAGTCGCCGGTCGGCCGGCGGCCCTGATGAGGAACACCCGGTCGAAGCGGTTCTCGTACTCCGCGTTTCCGGCCCTGATGGCCTCGGTGACGGTCGGGTCGGCGTCCCCGACGGCCGACTGCTCCTTGGCGGAGAATTCCGCATCGTGTCCCGCGCCGGCCTGCTCGCCGATTCTGGGGTGCCGGGACAGCGCTGCGTCGATCTCCTCGTCGGTGAACGAGGCAGCTGCGGCTCGTGCCTTGTGCAGCACCACCGGAGCCGAGTCGTACGGGCGACCGCTCAGGACCTCGTCGACCCATCGGGGCACATCGAGGCAGGACTGCAGGGTTGCCCGGGCGTCGGCCTCCGACTGCTGGTTGAACTGCTCCAGACCGGCGCTGGGGCGATCGCTGGCGGCCGCGTGCCGCGCCGGTTCGGCAGCGGTCAGCGGCGCTGCCTCCATCCGGACGGCCCTCGCACCCAGGATCGGGCTGGCGTCGGCGACCAGGTCGTCGAACCGGTGGTTGGCGATCTTGGCCACCTCGATGATGGCGGCGGCGTGCTCCTGGGTCGGGGCGTTCTGCATGCGCTCCCAGCCGGTCTTGAGGATCTCGTCCCGCTTGTCCACATCCCGCACGGAGACGATCAGCGGGATGCCGAAGCGGTCCCGGTAAGCCTCGGTGAGGTGCGCGAACTCTTCGTGGTCCTCGTCGTTCAGCATGGTCAGCCCGACGGAACCCTGGTCGCGCTCCGATTCCTCGCTGCGGGTCTCGCCTTCGACGGCGTCACTGCCCAGATCCGGGTAGAACGACAGCAGGTCCCGCTGTTCGGTCCGGTCGGCCGAGAACAGCGACTCCTGGAAGGCCATCCGCAGGTCATGGGTGTCGGTGAACGGGCGCTGGTCGTAGGCGCGCTCCACCACCCAGGACGGGCCCTGGAACAGCCGGCCGAAGGTCTCCACGAAATTCTCGCGGCTCATGTTGTTGACCTGGTCCAGCCGGATGACACCGGTTCCGGGCGTGCCGGCGACGGCCGGTCCGAAGTTCTTGCCGACGTGGTGGAAGATCAGGTTGAGCAGGATGGCGGTCAGGCTGCCCAGGGTGATCCCGCTGCCGAAGATGATCTGCGCCCACTCCGGAACCGCCTTGGCCACATCGGGTTGCACCGTGACGAACACGGCAAGACCGAGACTGGTGCCGACGATCACGACGTTGCGGTGATCGTGGAAATCGACCCGGGCCAGGGTCTGGATACCGACCACGGCCACCGTCGCGAACATCGCGATGGCCGCACCGCCGAGCACCGGCGGCGGGACGCTGGCGACCAGCGCGCCGGCCTTGGGGATCAGCCCGATCAGGATCATGAACACACCGGCCGCAGCGACCACGTAGCGGCTCTTCACCCTGGTCAGCCGGACCAGGCCGACGTTCTCGGCGAAACAGGTGTAGGGGAAGGAGTTCAGCACGCCGCCGATGAAGGTGGACAGGCCGTCGGCGCGCAGAGCCTTGGAGACATCCTCTGCGCCGACCCGCTTCTCGACGATCTCGCCGGTGGCGAAGACGTCACCGGTGGTCTCCACCGCGGTGATCAGCATGACCACGATCATCGAGATGATCGCCGCCGCAGAGAACTTGGGGATGCCGAAGAAGAACGGCGTGGTGACGCCGAACCACTCGGAGGTGCCAACGCTGTCGAACGTGGCATCACCCAGGAAGAAGGCCACCCCGGTGCCGATCACCAGACCGGCCAGCACCGCGACGGTGGCCATGAAGCCCTTGAAGACCCGCTGGATGATCACGATCACGGCCAGCGTGCCCATGGCGTAGGCAAGGTTCTTGCTGCTGGTGGGGTCCGGGTTGGCCCCGCCGCCGACCGCGTCGAGTGCGGCGACAGGGAGCAGCGCGATACCGATGATGGTGATCACGGTGCCGGTGACGACCGGTGGGAAGAACCGGATCAACTTGGCGAAGTACGGCGCGATGAAGAAGGTGAACAGACCGGCGATGATCACCGCCCCGTAGATGTAGAGCAGGCCCTCGGTGCCGCCACCGTTGGCCAGCGCGATGGCGATCATCGGCGACACCGCGGTGAACGTGACGCCCTGCAGCAGCGGCAGTTTGACGCCGATCTTCCAGAATCCGATGGACTGGATGATCGAGGCGATGCCGCAGGTGAAGAGGTCGGCGTTGATCAGGTGGATCAACTGTTCCTGGGTGAGCCCGATGGCCCCGGCCAGCAGGATCGGCACCACGACCGCGCCGGCGTAGAACGCCAGCACGTGCTGCAGCCCGTAGACGCCGAGCTTGGGGATCGGCAGCATCTGGTCGACCGGATGCTTGATCGACTTCTTCCGGCTGGTGGGAGATTTGGTGGGAGACGTCATGGATGACCCCTTTGGTCCGCGGGGTTCGGCACTGGGTCCGAACGGCCGTCTTCGTTGACTGCGGAATGGTGCGCTGCCGTGGCAGGGTCGTGCGGCGGTACGGGTCTCGTCGCCGGCGCTTCGTGCCGGCGAACGGCTGCGGTCAGTGTCCCGGATGACCCAAAAGCCGGGCGACTCGCATCATCGGTGTGTCAGCAGAAGCCGGGGACGGTGTCCCAGGCGGAACCGGGCGCGGTGGCGTCGTCACGCTCGACGGTCGCCTCGATCAGCCCATAGGGGCGATCAGCCGCGATGAACACCTCGCCGGGGTTCTCGATGTTGAACGGCGAGAGGTCCACCAGGAAGTGGTGCTTGTTGGGGGCACTGAACTTGATCTGCGCGACCTCCGGGAACTCCTCGAGAACGGACTGGCCCATGGCGTACAGCGTCTGCTGCAGCGCGTAGCTGTGCACCTCGGCGAACCGCTTGAGCAGCATGGCCCGGATCTGCTCGTAGGACTTGTCGAAGTCGACCTCGAGGGTGTCGTACCGCCACCGGGCGACCAGGGAGGTGGCCAGGATGCGGTCGGTGGTCTCCTTGAGGGTGGTGTATTCGTCCTTCAGGTAGCCCCAGAACTCCGAGCCGGTGGTCTTGGCGACCACCAGATCCTTCAGGCCGGAGACGACCCAGGCCTTGCGGTCGTCGCCGCGGCCCTCGACAGTGACCACGGTGGTGCGGGTCTCGGCGCCGTTGCGGACGAAGGAGTGGTCGTGCGGGGAGCCGTCGATCGAGATGCGATCCCAGAAATACTCCTCGATCTCGACCCGGGCGCCGGTGGCCTTCGGGGTCTGATGGATGAAGTGGTCGCCGAGGGTGAGGGCGAACTCCTCGATGGACCGCACGCCCTTCTCCTTGGCGAACGCGAACACCGTGTTCTTCTGGGTGTCGGTCGGCAGGATCGCGGCCTGGTCACCGGTGGTGTGCGCATCCAGGAAGTCGCCGCGCAGGGCGGAGGACACGTTCAAGTCGCGGATCTCATGACGTGCGGTGTCTCGGTAGACGCGAACCAGGCGGTTCTCGGCTTTTCCGTACTGGTTGTCACCCAGGACGATGGTCATTCTCGTCAGCTCCCTTGGTAGGTCGAGTAGGCGTAGGGGCTCAGCAGCACCGGGACGTGGTGGTGCCGAGCAGGGTCGGTCACCGTGAAGGTCACGGTGATGGTGGGGTAGAAGCCGGTCTGACCGGTCTGGCGGAAATAGGCCGCCGTGTCGAACGTGAGCCGGTAGTCGCCCCGTTCGAGGTGATCGGGGCCGAGCGAGCCGACCCGGCCGTCGGAGTTGGTGACTCCCGTGGCGGTCGATGCGACGCCCTCGACTGCACCGGTATCGGCGCCGCGGAGGACCAGTTGCTCGAGCTGGACCGGCACTCCGGCGGCCGGCCGGCCGAGCGCGGCGTCCAGCACGTGGGTGGTGATGGCACTCATCGGGCGACCTGTCCTTCCAGTGAGATCACTGACGGGACAGACCATTCGACGGATCCGATCACGATTCCGGTGGGCGTCGGGGTGAGGACGGTTGTCCGGGCGCGAGGCCGTGACGACATGTACACCTGCTCTCCATTGAGCCGATCCTTTTCGGAATCTTTCTTCCGCAGATCGAAATATAGAGGGTGACGTGGCCCACGTCAACAGTTTGTTGAAGTCTGATTTGAGTAGATCTCGCCAGGCGAAACCGGTGGGCGAAGGCAGGGCAGCGGGCCGCTGCGCCGGTCGAGGTGCTGCGCGGGCCGAGGTGCTGCGCTCGTGCTGTGCTCTGCGGGGAAACTTTGTCGACCCTGCGCCGATGAAGTTTCCCCGCAAGGTCAGATCGAGCGCGGCCACGGAGCAGCGGCGGGTGCGCCGGTCGGGGTGCTGCGCGGGGCCGGGTGCTGCGCGGGCCGGGGTGCTGCGCGGGGTCGGCGTGCTGGGCGGGCCGGGTGCTGGGCGGGCCGGGGTGCTGGGCGGGCCGACGTGCTGCGCGGGTCGAGGTGCTGCGCGGGGCCGGTGTGCTGCGCGGGCCGACGTGCTGCGCCGGTGCGGTGCTCTCCGGGGAAACTTTGTCGACCCTGCGCCGATGGAGTTTCCCCGCTACGCCCAGGTTGACCCTGCGGCGAGGGCTGCGGCTGGGGTCGGTGTCGAGGTCGGGATCGACCGCTAGTCGCGGTCGCGGTTCAGGTAGTTGTAGACGGTGAACCGGCTGACCCCCAGCGCCGTCGCCACGGTCTCGACCGACTTGCGGTAGGAGAAGGCCCCGGCCTCCTCGAACATCCGCACCGCCTGTTGCTTGCGTTCCCGGCTGAGCCCGGTCAGCGGACCGTCGAAGTAGCGTTCGACGTCCTCGATGATGCCGTCCAGGCCGGCGGATTCCGCGTCCACGGCACGGTTCTGGCTTTGGGAAGCATCCGCTTCGCCCGCGGGTGTCACCGCGTCGGCGCCGGGGAGAGATGCTGCTGGCAGCCGGATCCCGGCGAGCAATCGGCCCTCCCACTCGAGAGGGACGTCGCCGTCGCGGATGTCGGTGGGCGCAACGACGGCGGCCCCGATCCGGTTGACCAGCGGCTGGACCGCCCGCAGCACGGGGTGCGTGGGCTCCACCGGGATCAACCCTCCGGGGTCAGTTGGATCGTCACCCGGGTCGCACCGGCGTCGATCGCGGCGCCGAGGACGGCGCGCAGGGTGTCCAGTACCTCGTCGACCGGCCCGGCGAACTGGGTGCCGAGGGGGCCGAACTCACCCTCCAAACCGGCGTCCTGCACCACATCCCACGCCCGCTGGGCATGCGCGGGCGGCGTGCCCTCACCGCGGTAGGGCTCGGTGGTGAACTCTGCGACAAGACGCACGGTCAAAGGTTACGCCGGGCCCTGCACTGCAGGACCCGGCGTGATCGAGATCGATGGTCAGCCGCCGGTGCCCGATGGTGCGGATGCCTTGCGGCGGGCAAGCACGTCGAGCTGCGCACGGTCCAGGCCGGTCTGCGCGGTGATGTCGGTCTGCTCGATCGCTCCGCACTCGATGGCCCTGACGATGAAGCCGGCCAGCGCGACCGCCGTCGCCGGCTCGTCCATATACCCGGAGTCGGTGCGCTGCACGTAGGCCCGCAGTCGGTTGATCGCCGACGGCAAACCGTTGCGGTAGAACAGGTACACCGCGGTGTAGCGAGTTGGCAGCTGGGCCGGGTGCATGTCCCAGCCCTGATAGATCCCGCGTTCCAGGGAACGTCGAACGAGCCTGGCGTGCAGCCGCCAGGCGGCCTGAACGGCCGCCCGATCGCCCACCGGCAGCACGTTCGTCGAGCCATCGCTGACATGCACGCCGGTACCGGCGGCCGCCACCTGCATCACCGCCTTGGCATGGTCGGCGGCCGGATGCTCCATGCTCTGGTATTCCGCCGCGATCCCGCAGGACGCGGAGTAGTCGTAGGTGCCGTAATGCAGACCGGTCACCCGCGGGGCGGCGGCATGGATCATCGGCGCGACGAGGGCCCGGCCGTCCGGTCCGAGGATCGACTGCGGTGTCTCGATCTGGATCTCGAACTTCACGCTGCCGGCCGAAAGACCATGGGCCGCTTCGAGTCCGCTCGCGATCTCGACCATCGCCTCGACCTGGTCGATCGAGGTCACCTTGGGCAGGGTCAGCACGAAACCGTCGGGCAACCCGCCCGTGCCGGCCAGTTCGCCGATGAACAGGTCCAGCGTCCGCAGGCCCCGGCGTCGGGTGGGCCGCTCCAGATTCTTGAACCGGATCCCGAAGAACGGCGGGGCGGTCCCCGACTCGACGGCCTGTCGGAGGTCGCGGGCGGCGGTCACCGCGGCCGCGTCCTCCTCGTCGTCCGGCCGGGGTCCGTAACCGTCCTCGAAGTCGATGCGCAGGTCCTCGATCGGCTCGGTCTCGAGTTTCTCGACCACCCGGGCGTAGACCGCCTGCACATCTGCCGGATCGGCCCCGATCGCGGCGGCCAATTCGTCCGCGGTCCCGCCGTCCGCGTCGAGCGCCGCCCTGGCCTGCCGGCCCCAGCCCTGGGCGAGGTCCGGGGTGAACTTGTCGGCCGGGACGTACACCGTGTGTACGGGTTGGCGCACCCCTCGATCGCCGGGGTACAGCTCGGCCAGCCGCTCGTCGGCCGATGCCAGTCGGTCGTCCATCCTGTTCGCGATGTCCTCGTAGAAGCTCACCGGATCACCTTTGCAGCGACGCGTTGTTCCGGCATCAGCGGATCACCTCGTAGGCCGGAAGCGTGAGGAACTCGGCGTAGCTGTCGTCCAACGCGACCGCCTCGAACAGGGTGCCGGCCTCGCCGAACATGCCCGCGTTGAAGGCGTCGTCGCCGATGCCGGACCGGATCTCGGCCAGTTCGTCGGCGACGACGTGCCGGACCAGTTCGGCGGTCACCGTGGTGCCGTCGTCCAGCTGCGACCCGTTGTGCACCCACTGCCAGATCTGCGAGCGCGAGATCTCAGCGGTCGCAGCGTCTTCCATCAGGTTGTTGATGGCGACGGCGCCACCGCCGCGCAGCCAGGACGCCAGGTACAACAGGGCGACGTTGACGTTGCCGGCCAGTCCGGCGGCGGTGATCTCACCCGGTGTCGAGGTGATGTCGAGCAGGTCATCGGCCGTGACGTGCACGTCCGGCCGCTGGCGGTCCAGCTGGTTGGGCCGGTCGCCGAGCACCGCGTCGAACACCTCGCGACACACCGGGACCAGGTCAGGATGCGCCACCCAGGAGCCGTCGAAGCCATCGCCGGCCTCGCGCTCCTTGTCGGCCCTGACCTGCGCGAAGGCCACCTTGTTGACCTCGGGATCGCGGCGGCTCGGGATGAAGGCCGACATCCCGCCGATGGCGAAGGCTCCTCGCCGGTGGCAGGTCTTGACCAGCAGTTGGGCGTACGCGCGCATGAACGGCGCGGTCATCTTGACGGCGTTGCGGTCCGGCAGCACGAATGCCGGCCCGGAATCGCGGAAGTACTTGATGATGCTGAACAGGTAGTCCCAGCGGCCGGCGTTCAGTCCCGACGCGTGATCGCGCAGTTCGTAGAGGATCTCGTCCATCTCGAAGGCGGCCGGGATGGTCTCGATCAGGACGGTGGCCCGAATTGTGCCGTGCGGGATGCCCAGTCGCTGCTGGGCGAAAGTGAAGATCTCGTTCCACAGCCGGGCTTCCAGGTGGCTCTCCATCTTCGGCAGATAGAAGTACGGCCCGGAGCCGCGCGCGATGAGTTCTGCGGCATTGTGGAAGAAGTAGAGGCCGAAGTCGACGAGTGCCCCGACCACCGGGGTGCCGTCGAGCAGCAGGTGTTGTTCGTCGAAATGCCAGCCCCGGGGCCGCATCACGATGGTGGAGAGCGGCGCGTCGTCCCGGAGTCGGTAGCTCCGGCCGTCGCCGGCATCGAAGGTGATGGTGCGGCGGATGGCGTCGTACAGATTGACCTGTCCACCGACGACGTTGTGCCAGTGCGGCGTGCTGGCGTCCTCCATGTCGGCGAGCCAGACCTTCGCGCCGGAGTTCAGCGCGTTGATGGTCATCTTCCGGTCCGTCGGCCCGGTCATCTCGACCCGCCGATCCAGCAGATCGGCGGGTGCGGGGGCCACCGACCAGTCCGCCGCTCGCACATTCGCCGTCTCGGCAAGGAAATCGAGCCGATGGGTGCGCGAGACCTCGTCGCGCCGTTGCCCGCGGAGCACCAGCAACTCGTTCCGGCGGGCGCCGAACTTTTCCTGGAGTTCGGCGACGAAGGCCAACGCCTCCGGAGTGAGGATCAGCGCGGCGCCGTCGGGGTCGACGACTCCGTTGCTGACGGTCAGCGTGCTTGCAGTGGTGGAGGAGTGGGTGGGGGTCACGAAGTCCGACAACCTTTCGGGGGCAGGAGGATTGACAGCCGGGTCGCGTGTGATGACGCGAGGGATGCTGTGGGCTGGATGGTCACCAGGAACCGGGAACGGTCGCCTCCCGGACGGCGGCGGCAACGGCCGGCGCGACGGCGAGGTCGAACACGGAGGGGACGATGTAGTTGGCGTTGAGCTCATCGGCATCGACGCAGTCGGCGATCGCGGTTGCCGCGGCGATCATGATCTCTTCGGTGATCTGGTGTGCACCGGAGTCGAGCATGCCGCGGAAGAAGCCGGGGAAGGCCAGCACATTGTTGATCTGGTTGGGGTAGTCCGACCGTCCGGTGGCCACGATCGCCGCATGCTCGGCCGCCGCGAACGGGTCGACCTCCGGGTCGGGATTGGCCAGCGCAAAGACCACCGCATCCGAGGCCATCTTCGAGATGTCCTGCCCGGTCAGCAGATTGGGTGCCGACACGCCGATGAAGACATCTGTGCCGTCGAGCACCTCTGCCAGGGTGCCCTGCTTCCCGCGCGGATTGGTGTTGTCTGCGATCCACCGGCGGAACTCGTCCAGGTTCGGGTTGCCGGGGTCGATGGCGCCATGCCGGTCGCAGCCGATGATGTCGGTGTATCCCTGCGCGGCCAGCAGTCTGATGATCGCGTGGCCCGCTGCGCCGACCCCGCTGACCACGACCTTGACGTCCGCGGGCTTTTTCTTCACCACCCGGAGCGCGTTGGTCAGGGCGGCGAGCACCACGATCGCGGTGCCGTGTTGGTCGTCGTGGAACACCGGGATGTCCAGCAGGTCGCGCAGTCGGCGCTCGATCTCGAAGCAGCGCGGGGCGGAGATGTCCTCGAGATTGATCCCGCCGTAGCCGGGTGCGATGCACCTGACGATCTCCACGATCATGTCGGTGTCCTTGGTGTCGAGCACCACCGGCCAGGCGTCGACGCCGCCGAAGTGCTTGAACAGCGCCGCTTTGCCCTCCATGACGGGCATGGCCGCGGCGGGCCCGATGTCGCCGAGGCCGAGAACGGCAGTGCCGTCGGTGACGACCGCGACGGTGTTGCGCTTGATGGTGAGCCGGCGGGCGTCGGCGGGATTGTCGGCGATCGCCAGGCAGACCCTCGCGACGCCCGGGGTGTAGGCGCGGGAGAGATCGTCACGATGCTTGAGCGGCACCTTGGACACCACTTCGATCTTTCCGCCGAGGTGCAACAGGAAGGTCCGGTCGCTGACCTTTCGGACGGTCACGCCAGGAAGTTGGGCGATCGATTCGCTGACCCGGTCGGCATGCTCGGCGTCCGAGGCGTTGCAGGTGACGTCGACGACGATGCCGCCGGGTTTGGACTCCACGACGTCCAGGGCGGTCAGTGCGCCGCCCGCACTCATCACCGCTCCGGCGAGATCGGCGGTCGCGCCGACGGTGGCCGGTGCCTCCACCCGCACGGTGATCGAGTAGCCAGGACTGGTGCTCGCCATGTCATCTCCAACTTCTACCTGACGGAATAACAATTCTGTATAGTGGATACTAGTGTCCACTCTGCGGAAGTCAAGAGACGGCGGTGTGACCAATGCCCGCCTGGCGACCGTATGATTCCGACATACGGAAAACGCCGCTCTGTCGGCGCCTGCAGGAGGGGGTTTCTCGTCATGGCTGTCGCCGATGAAGTCACCCAGCCTGAAATCACCGAGCCTGCGGTGGAGGACACCAAACGTTCGGCCGGCGGGGTGCAGTCGATCGAGCGGGCGTTCACGATTCTGGAAGCGTTGGCCGGGAACGGCGGGGTGATGGGCTTGTCCGCGTTGGCGGCCGAATCCAAGCTGCCACTGCCCACCATCCACCGGTTGGCGCGCACCCTGGTCGATCTCGGCTACCTCCGGCAGGAACCCTCCCGGCAGTACGCCCTCGGGCCGCGCATCCTGCTGCTGGCGGAGAGCTCGTCCACCATGCTCAGCGTCGTCGCGCGACCTCACCTGACCAGGCTCGTCGACGAACTCGGTGAGACAGCCAATCTCGCCTCGCTGGACGGTGATCAGATCGTCTACATCTCGCAGGTGCCCTCTCGGCATTCGATGCGGATGTTCACCGAGGTCGGCCGCAGGGTGCTACCGCACTGCACCGCGGTCGGCAAGGCGATCATGGCCGGGATGCCGCCGGCTGAGGTCCGGGATCTGTTGCAGCGCACCGGAATGCCCAGGCACACCGAGCACACCATCACCGACCCGGACGCCTTCGCCGAGCAGCTGCGCTGGTCGGCCGATCACGGCTATGCGATCGACGACGGCGAACAGGAACTCGGCGTGCGCTGCGTCGCCGTTGCGGTTCCCGGGGTGCGCGCCCACCTGGCGTTGTCGGTGTCCGGCCCGGCCGGTCGGATGTCGCCCGAGACGGTGGAGCGCGCGGTGCCGCTGCTCACTGCCGAAGGCGCAGCATTGGCCGCAGAGCTGGCCTGACCGACTGCTCTTGACCCGGGCGTGACCCGGCAACACCGGGCGCACGAGTCGCTCCCGGAATTCTCGGTACCTCTTCGGATCGACCGGTGTATCAGCCCGGCCATCGACCCGCTCTGAGCACCCGCGTGTCCTTCGGCTGTGCCTGACCGAACAAGCGTCTGCCTGACCGAACTGGGTATCCCGGCCACCTAAGTAGGTGGTGACTACCGATGTTCGGGCGGCCCGGCACGAGCACGATCACTACAACAACAGCGAGAACCGAATAGCCGATCCGAACGTACCCACCGATGGACTGAGAGGAGAACAGCCATGTACCACCACTACGACCCGGCGACGGTGCTGCGTCACCGCGCGGCCGAGATCGATCGGATGCTGCTGGCCCACCATCGGCGGGCCCTGCGAAACGAACGCACGTCAGCGCCCAGGTCTGCCACCGCGCGAGCGCTGCGCTGGCTCTGACCGACCGAAGAAGATCCACCACCGAAGAAGAAATCCACCTTCGAAGAAGAAAGGGCAACCGATGTCGACCATGACGAAGTTCCGCAGTCACCTGACCACCCGCCGGCAGCGGGCCGAGTTCGAGCGCGTCCTGCGCCGGGCCGAGCCGCGCCTGCGGGCCGAACTGATCACGATTGCACGGCGCGATCACAGCTGGTTCTGATCGCCGAGCACGACCAAGCGGGCCCCGCGCACCCTCCTTCGTGGAGCGGCGCGCGGGGTTTGCGCTGTTTGTGCCCGTTCGACCGCCGCCAGGCGGGTCCCCGCACACCCTTAACACCTCGTTTACCGGCTGCGTTCACGACGGCAACGTCGCGGGGCGACATTTCGCAGGACATTTCCTGCTCTCGAGCGGATCAGGCTCGTACTCGCACTCGCCGGAGGCTCTGATGGGATTTCGCCCCAAGCTCGATGCGGAAGGTAAGCCTTTCGAATCGGTCGATGAGCTGCCACCGTGGCGGCAACTGATTCCGCTGGGATTGCAGCACGTGCTGGCGCTGTATGCCGGTGCCGTTGCCGTCCCCTTGGTGGTCGGCGGCGCGCTGATCGCAATGGGCAAATTGAACCCTGACGATCTGGGCTACCTCGTGACGGCGGACCTTTTCGTGGCCGGCATCGCGACCTTGATCCAGTCGATCGGCTTCAAATGGTTCGGCGTGCGGATGCCGCTGATGCAGGGCTGTACGTTCGCCGCGGTCTCGCCGATGATCGTCATCGGATCGCAGTACGGCGTCGGGGCCATCTACGGATCGGTCATCGCCTGCGGCATCTTCATGATGGTGCTCGCCCCGTTCTTCGCGAAACTGGTCCGGTTCTTCCCGCCACTGGTCACCGGCACCGTCATCCTCATCATCGGGCTGTCGCTGTTCGGTGTTGCCGCCAACTGGGTCGGTGGTGGCTCGATCACCGAGGACGGCGCGCCGATGAAGAACGTCGCGCTGGCGGCCGGCACCCTGCTGCTGATCGTCCTGATCGAGCGGTTCGGACCACCTGCGCTGGCACGCATCTCGATCCTGCTGGGCATCCTGATCGGCACCCTCGTCGCCATTCCGATGGGGATGGTGCACTGGGACAAGGTGCCGAATGCGAATTGGGTGGGCGTCACCACACCGTTCTACTTCGGCTTCCCGATCTTCGAGATCTCGGCCATCGTCTCGATGTGCATTGTCGGCCTGGTGATCATGACCGAGACCACCGGCGACATCCTGGCCATCGGTCAGATCGTCGACGTCAAGGTCGACCAGCGTCGGTTGGCCGACGGTCTGCGGGCGGACGGGCTCTCCACCGTTCTCGGCGGCGTCTTCAACACGTTCCCGTACACGGCCTTTGCGCAGAACGTCGGCCTGGTGTCGATCACCGGGGTCCGGAGCCGGTACGTTGCGACCTTCGCCGGCGGAGTGCTGATCCTGCTCGGCCTCACCCCGAAGATGGGGGCCATCGTCGAAGGCATCCCGCAGCCGGTGCTGGGCGGCGCGGGTATCGCGCTGTTCGGCATGGTGGCGGCCAGCGGCGTGCGGACACTGTCGACCGTCAAATTCAACAACCGGAACATTCTGGTCGTCGCTCTTTCGGTCGGCATCGCGATGATCCCGGTGGTGCGCGACGATTTCTACAACGCCTTCCCGTCCTGGTTCCAGACGATCTTCCACTCGGGAATCAGCGCCGGCGCCATTGTCGCCATTCTGCTCAACCTGCTGCTGAATTCCGACAAGCAGCGCGCGAAATACGAGGCCGAAGAGGCTGCCGGGGTGTCCGCGCACGACGCGGTCCGGGAGAATCCACAGGTGGAGCCGCGCGGCGAAGCCGCTCACATTCCGAAGTGACGACTGCTCGCGATCGACAACGATCGACCGCGAGGGTTGCGCCAGGATGGGTGGCGCGGGGGTTCTCGTCCCCGCGTCACCCATCACAGTCGGGCCGAACGAGAGGAACGACGTGAGCAGTCGGATTGTCGTGTCCGGGCCTACGGTGGAGCGCTCGGAGGAGATCCTGACTCCGGGGGCGCTCGACTTCCTCGCCGGACTGCACGACGGGTTCGCGGAGCGGCGGAACGAGCTGCTCGCGCGTCGGCAGTGCCGCCGGGATGCGGTCGCGGTCGGCGAACCGATGGACTTCCTCGTCGAGACCGCCGACATCCGTTCCGCCTCGTGGACCGTGGCTGCGATACCGGACTATCTCGCCGACCGTCGGGTGGAGATCACCGGCCCGACGGATCGCAAGATGACGATCAACGCCCTGAATTCCGGTGCGAAGATCTGGCTCGCCGACCTGGAGGATGCGAACACCCCGTCATGGGGCAACGTGATTTCCGGCCAGGTGAACCTCCGTGACGCGATCCGCCGGAACATCACTCTCGATCAGGGTGGCAAGTCCTACCGCCTGGACGACGGCGATCTGGCGGTGATCGTCACCCGCCCCCGTGGTTGGCATCTACCGGAGAAGCACCTGACGATCGACGGCCGGCCACTGGTCGGTGCGCTGGTGGACTTCGGTCTCTACTTCTTCCACAACGCCACCGAACTCCTTGACCGTGGCGCCGGTCCGGCCTTCTACCTGCCGAAGCTGGAGTCCCACCTCGAGGCCCGGCTCTGGGCCGACGTTTTCGCGTGGGCGGAGTCCGCACTCGGGCTGGCGGCCGGCACCACTCGGGCGACCGTGTTGATCGAGACGATCTGGGCGGCCTTCGAGATGGACGAGATCCTGTACGAACTCAGGAATTACGCCGCCGGACTGAACGCGGGCCGGTGGGACTACCTGTTCTCGATCGTGAAGACCTTCCGGGACGCCGGCAACGATTACGTCCTGCCCGACCGCGATGCGATCACCATGGCCGCACCGTTCATGAAGGCCTATTCGGACCTGCTGGTGTCCACCTGCCATCGACGCGGTGCGTATGCGATCGGCGGGATGGCCGCGTTCATCCCGTCCCGCCGCGATCCGGAGATCAACGCCGCCGCCTTCGCCAAGGTCCGGGCCGACAAGACCCGGGAAGCCGATGCCGGGTACGAGGGCTCGTGGGTGGCGCATCCCGACCTGGTGCCCGTTTGCCGGGAGATCTTCGACGCGGCACTCGGCGCTGCGGTCAATCAGTTGGACAGGGAGCTGCCGGCCGTCGAGGTCAGCGCCAAGGATCTGCTGGACATCCGGTCGTTGCCGCTCACCGTCACCGCGAAGGGCCTGCAGGACAACGTCGTTGTCGCCCTGGAGTACATCGTGAACTGGTTGGCCGGCAACGGTGCGGTCGGTATCAACAACCTGATGGAAGACGCCGCCACCGCGGAGATCTCCCGATGCCAGGTCTGGCAGTGGCGCCGCAACCGGGTGGTGTTGGACATCGACCGGCAGGTCACCACCGAGATGATCGTCTGGCTGCTGGACGAGGCGACCGAGATCCTGGCGGACACCTGGTCGGAGCGTCCCGGCGGGCGGGAGTTGCTGGCCGATGCCAGGAATTTGATGTTCGACCTGTGCACCAAGGACCGGTTCGTCGATTTTCTGACGATTCCGGCCTACGAGCTGTTGCCCTGAACGCCGTCGTCACGGGCCTGCGCAGCGCCGCCCGTCAACACCCCTGTCACGCGGTGGACACATGCCTGCTGCACAATCGCGGGCGGGCCGACGGCTCCGCCGGCACAACGAGGAGGCAACGGTGCATCTGACCCCCGCCGACACCGAAAAGCTGCTGCTGGCGGTCGCCGGCATGGTGGCCAGGGACAGGCTGGCCCGGGGCGTCAAGCTGAACTATCCGGAAACCGTTGCGCTGCTGACCACCTGGGTGATCGAACGGGCGAGGGACGGCCGCCGGGTCGCCGATCTGATGGTCGAGGGCCGTGAGGTGCTGACCCGTGACCAGGTGATGGACGGCGTCGCCGAGATGCTGCCGGACGTGCAGGTCGAGGCCACCTTCCCGGACGGCCGCAAGCTGGTCACCATCCATCAGCCCATCGCGTAGGGACAACCACCATGGCATCGACATCGGCTTCCGGACCGGGCGCCATCCGCACCGCTGACGGCACCATCGAACTGAACGCGAACCGGACGGCCGCCGAGCGGATCGAGCTGGAGATCGTCAACACCGGTGACCGGCCGGTCCAGATCGGCTCGCACCTGCACCTGCCTGACGCCAACAGCGCACTGGAGTTCGACCGGGTGGCGGCGCACGGGTTCCGACTGGACATCCCATCCGGCACGTCCCGCCGGTTCGAGCCCGGCGCGTCGAGGCAGGTCGCCGCGGTCGCTTTCCAGGGCAGGCGGCGCATCCCAGGTCTACAGATCAAGCCCGAATCCGAGCAGGAGCTCTAGATGGTGCAGATACCGCGTTCGGAGTACGCCGCGCTCTACGGTCCGACAGTCGGCGATCAGATCCGCTTGGGCGACACCGATCTGTGGATCGAGGTCGAGCAGGACCTCACAGCGGGCGGCGAGGAAGCCGTTTTCGGCGGCGGCAAGTCGATCCGCGAATCGATGGCGCAGGGCAGCACGACAAGGGCTGACGGCGCACCGGACACGGTGATCACCAATGCCATCGTGCTCGATCACTGGGGCATCGTGCGGGCCGACGTCGGCATCCGGGACGGCCGGATCGTCGCGATCGGCAGGGCGGGAAATCCGGACGTCGCCGACGGCGTGCACCCATTGCTGGAGATCGGCCCGTCGACCGATGTGATCTCCGGTGAGGGCAAGATCCTCACCGCCGGCGGCATCGACACCCACGTCCACCTGATCTCGCCTTCGCAGATCGTCGAGGCGCTGGCCACCGGCCTGACCACCCTCGGCGGCGGCGGCACCGGTCCGAGTGAGGGCACCAAGGCCACCACCGTGACGCCGGGCGCGTGGCATCTGGAGAAGATCCACCGCTCCATCGATCCGTACCCGATCAACCTGCTGCTGCTCGGCAAGGGCAACACCGTGTCGATGGCGGGTCTGAAGGAACAGGCGCTGGCCGGGGCCGGTGGGTACAAGGTGCACGAGGACTGGGGTTCGACGCCGGCGGCGATCGATGCGGCGTTGCGCGGAGCCGACGAGTGGGGCCTGCAGGTAGCTCTGCACTCCGACTCGCTCAACGAGGCCGGCTACGTGGCATCGACCATCGCGGCGATCGCCGGACGCTCGATCAGCGCGTTCCATGTCGAGGGCGCGGGCGGTGGGCACTCGCCCGACATCCTGACGCTGGCCGGACTGCCGAACGTGATCCCGGGTTCGACCAATCCCACCCTGCCGCACACCGTCAACACCGTCGCCGAACATCTGGACATGTTGATGGTCTGCCATCACCTGAACCCATCCGTGCCAGAGGATCTCGCCTTCGCCGAATCCCGGATCAGAGCGACCACCATTGCCGCGGAAGACATCCTGCACGACATGGGTGCGATCTCACTGACTTCCTCGGACGCGCAGGCGATGGGACGGATCGGCGAGGTGATCTGCCGGACCTGGCAGGTCGCCCACGTGATGAAGGCCCGGCGCGGCGATATCGGCGGGGGCCAGCCGGCCGACAACCTCCGGGCGAAGCGGTACGTCGCCAAGTACACGATCAACGCGGCCATAGCGCACGGCATCGATCACGAGATCGGTTCCGTGGAAGCGGGCAAGCTGGCCGACCTGGTGCTGTGGGAGCCGAAGTTCTTCGGCATCCGGCCGGCTGTCGTACTCAAGGGTGGTGGGCTGGTCTGGGGTGCATTGGGTGACCCCAACGCGTCCATCCCCACTCCGCAGCCGGTGTTGATGCGGCCGGCACTGACTGACACCATCGGCGCCGAGCTGTCGCTCTCGTTCGTCTCCCCGTTTGCGGTCGACGACGGGCTGGCAGATCGGCTCGGCTTGCGCCGCAAGCTGTCTGCGGTCAAGCCGACCCGTGATGTCGGCAAGGCACAGATGATCAACAACGATGCCACCCCGGACATCGTCATCAAGCCGGAGACTTTCGAGATCTCCATCGACGGCGAGGTTGTCGTGCCGGCGCCGGCGGAATGGCTGCCGCTGGCGCAGCTCTACACGATGTTCTGAGCAGGTTCGAGGGCCGCAGCCGGTCTGCCCAGCGAGCGAATCAGCGAACCGGCTAAACTGCCTTGCCACCAGGCACAGTCGTGACCAGGCTGATCATCGACAGGTCGCGGCCGTCGCTGCCGCGGACGCGGGCGGGGTTCAGCGGGTCGGGGACGTCGGAATCGAGCCGGCGTCGGGTGTCGACCTGATCGTCCTGGGTCGAGACCTGCGCGACGCCATCGGCGCTCACCGGGCAGAAGCAATAGCTCGCCTGCCAATCGGTGTCGAGTTGGTAGCTCAGGTGCCAGATGTCGGTGCCGGACACGTGGGACATCAAGCTGCGCGCGAGATCTCGTTCATCCGTGAGCCGATTCACCGATAGGTAGACGGCAGGCACTCGGTCGTCCGTCGCGCGCCAGACGAAGGTGACGATATGTTGCGCATCGTCTCCGGCCGGCTCGATCAGCGGTGTGCCCCGGGCGGCGGCGTGCGCCCAGAAGGCCTGGATCTTTGCCGCCCTGCGATTCGCCGGCGCCAGCGCCAGGGTCGCCGCGAATCGGCTGATCAACGGGCTCGGCACGCGAGGCGGTGGCTCGGGTCGCCGGACCTTGGGCGGTCGCAGAGCGCCGTCTGGTCCGGTCATCGTGGTTTCCTCACCGTGTGGTTGCCGACCGGGCGTTGCGCCCGTCGTTCGGACCCTGCCAGATCGCCTGAACGACAACAAGTGTCATTCCTGCCCATTCCCGCAACGGATGTCGGATCGACATCGTTGCGAACGACGTGAGGTTACCCTGACCCGGACAAACGTCGGGCCACATTCTGGAACGTGATTGCCCCGATGATCGCCCCGCAGTCGATCCAGTGGTGGGCGAACCTGGGTGCGGACTGGCCGTAGGGTTCACCCATGTCGGCCGAGGTGATGGTGATGCTGCTCGCCGACGCCCGGCTGCCGACCGGCGCGCACACCCAATCCGCCGGGCTGGAGGCGGCGCTGCGGGCCGGAATGCCGCCCGCCGACGTTCCCTCCTACATTCGGGCCAGGCTGCTGACCGTGACAGCCGTCGAGGCCGGTGCGGCAGTGGTCGCCCGGCATCGCACTCTGGATGCGGCAGCCCGCACGGGGGGCGACCAGGCGGCGGCCGATCTGGCGGTGGCTGATCTGGCATCGGCACTGTCCGAGGTGGACGCTGCCTGGGTGGCCAGGACGGTCAGCCCGGCGCTCCGCGAGACGTCGGTCCTGCTCGGCCGGGGATACCTCCGGTTGATCAGCCGGCTGTGGCCGGGATCAGCGGGCGCGACTGCCGTGGCGGCCATCCGGCGCCCCGGTCGCGCGGTCGCGGTCGGAGTGGCCGCAGCTCTCGCCGGCCTGACGGCCGAGCAACTCGTCCGCCTGGTGGCGTACGACGACGTGCAGACCGTCGCCGCGGCCACCCTCAAGATCGAACCGCTCGATCCGGTGGTCGCGACGGGTTGGGTGGTCGCCGCCGCGGACGAGATCGAGCGTATGGTCGGCAACCTGGCGCAGCTGACCGCCCTGGACGAGATCCCGGCGTTCGGTGCGCCCCAGATCGAGCAGTGGGCCGAGATCCATTCCGTGACGAGCCAGAGGTTGTTCCGTGCCTGATTCCGTGACCGAATCCCTGCCGGCTTCCAGCACCATCACGCAGGCGGCGGGTGACGACGGTGCCCGCCGCACTCTGCGGCTCGGGGTGGCCGGCCCGGTCGGCACCGGGAAGTCGTCGCTGATCGCGCTGATCTGCCGGGAGCTGGCCGATGAGCTCAGTCTCGGGGTGATCACCAACGACATCTACACCGACGAGGACGCCCGGTTCCTGCGGTCCGCGGGGGTGCTCGATCCGGAACGGATCCGCGCGGTGGAGACCGGCGCCTGCCCGCACACGGCGATCCGTGACGACGTCACGGCCAACCTGCTGGCCGTCGAGGACCTGGAGGCAGATTTCGCGCCACTGGATGTCGTGCTGGTGGAGTCCGGCGGCGACAACCTGACCGCAACGTTCTCGCCGGCGCTTGTCGACGCGCAGATCTTCGTCCTCGATGTGGCTGGTGGTGGTGACGTCGCACGCAAGGGCGGGCCCGGGATCGGCCGAGCGGATCTGTTGGTGGTGAACAAGACAGATCTCGGTCCGTACGTCGGTGTCGACGTCCCGCAGATGGTCGCCGACGGAAGAGCCGCCCGGGACGGGCGTCCGGTGATCGGGCTGTCCCGGCTCGATCGGGCCTCGATCGATCAGCTCACCGGTTGGGTCCGGGGCGTGCTGACCTCGTTCCGGTCCGGCGGCCACGTGGCCGTCGACCCGGGTCCGATGGCGCCGCACAGTCATGCCGAGGCAGGCGGGGCGGCCCACGTTCACCGGCACGCCGGCGGCGACGAGGACCACGTTCACGGTCCGGCCGGGGCCGCGTGACGCGGATCGGGGTGCGGGCCGCTCCCGGTCGAGCCAAGCTGGACCTGACGCAGGGCCCGATCAGCCCACGGGTACTGCAGGTCACCGACAGCGGCGCCCGGGTCGGGTTGGTCGCGACCGTGGCACTGCTGCTCGGCGGCGACCACCTCGAGATCGACATCAGCGTCGGGCCGGGTGCCTGGCTGGAAATCGTCGAGACCGCTGGCACGGTGGCCTACGACGCCGGTGGCGTCGCCTCCTCCTGGACGGTCCGCGCGCAGCTGGCGGAGAACGCCGTGCTGATCTGGCTCGGTGAGCCGTTCGTCGTCGCGCAGGGAGCCAACGTGCGGCGCAGCACCAGCATTGAGCTTGCCGAAGGGGCTGTCGCGTGCTTGCGCGAGACCCTCGTGCTCGGTCGGACCGGTGAAACCGGTGGCACGGTCCGGTCGAGGATGTCGGTCGGCATCGCCGGCGCGACACTGCTGCTGGAGGACCTCGAGCTCGGTGCCCACCGCGGTTTGCCGGGGGTGATCGGTGCGGCACGGGTGGTGGACAGCCTCGCGCTGCTCGGCACCCGCGCGCCGGCGGATCCGGAGATGTTGACCGGCAACAGGTTCGAGCTCGACGGACCGGGCACGATCGCCCGGCATCTCGGGATGTCGGCGGCGTCATCGCCGGTCGGTTCGATCGGCGCAGCCTGGCGGTCTGCGGTCTGGGATCAAACAGTTTCGGCCGCAACGACTTCGTAACCTTGCGGTTATCCCCGGCATCATCATCGTCCTCAGATTCACCCGTACTGACTCGACCGCGACTCCCGTGTCACTCTGGGCAACCGCCGACGGGTCAAGGATCGGCCGTTCGTTTGCTTGCGTCCGGTACCCGTCGTGGGTGTCCGCCCGGTGTGTGCCGGTCGGCGGCATCGCGGGTCTCGGGTATTTCCTGGTCGGCGTCATCGCCAGGTTCGTCACCCCGTGGACCACCGGCGCCGACTCACCGGGAGGGTCGGCATGACCACCCTGCGAACGGAACCCGCCGCAGCACCTGCCCCCGCCGAACTGACCGCGGGATCCGGGCGATCGTTGGTCGCCAGACGGGCGGTCACCGCTGTCACCACCGTGGTGGTGGCGCTCGTCGTGCTGGTGCTGCTCTGGGCCTTGTTGTTGCGGGTGTTCGACGTCTCCACGTTCGTCGGCAAGACCCCGCTGGACGTCTGGAACTACCTGTTCTCCAGCGACCCGCCGAAGGGCGTCCGGCCTGCGTCACTGACTGCGGAAGAGGCTCGCTCGGAAGCGTTCTCGGCGTTGGGGACGACGCTGATCGACGCCGGGATCGGCTTTGTCGCGGGCATGGTCACGGCCACCCTGATCGCGGTGCTCTTCGTCCTGTACCAACCGTTCGAATTCGCCTTCATGCCGATCGCGATGCTGCTGCGATCGGTCCCGCTGGTCGCCATGGCGCCGGTGTTGCTGTTGATGTTCGGTCAGGGCAACCTCGGCATCGCGGTGATCGCCGCCATCGTGGTGCTGTTTCCGGCTCTGGTGAACATCGTGCTCGGCCTGCGCAGCGCGTCACCGCAGGCCCTTGACGTGATCCGGGTCAACGGCGGATCCGCGGTCACCGAACTGGTCAAGGTGCGCGTCCCATCAGCCCTGCCGCAGTTCTTCGCCTCCGTCCGGATCTCTGTGCCAGGGTCGATCGTCGGAGCGATGTTGGCGGAGTGGCTGGTCGGCTTCGACGGCATGGGAGGTGTGCTCAGCGGCTACAAGGGCGCCGGCAACTACGGCGGCGTGTGGACCATCGTGGTGTTCGCCGTGATGAGCTCGATCATCCTGTACGCGGTGGCGACCATCGTGGAAGCCGCCGTGCTGACCGCGTGGGGACCCGACGCGGGCAAGTCCTGACCGGTGCAAGCCCAGGCTCTGACCTGGGCGGATGGCCCGATGGCCGGAACTGTCGGTCATCCGGGCGACAATGGGCGGGTGACTGTTCCCTCGATCGTGCCCAACACCGCACCCACCGGTGAACCCGACAGCGCCGGGCTGCACTCCGCGGTACGGTCGCTGCCGTCGGCCGGTGGGCGTCGCCCGGTGAACCCGGGGCCGGCTCCGGCGATGGTGGTCACCGACATGGACGGCACCCTGCTCGACGAGTCGGGCAGCAAGGTGAGCCAGCGCAACATCGACGCCCTGCGCCGGGCGGGCGAGGCGGGTGCCCGGGTGGTGGTCGCCACCGGACGGCCGGTCTGGTGGCTCGGCCCGGTCATCGAGGCCGGATTCACCGGAACCGCGGTGTGCATGAACGGCGCGGTCGTCTACGACATCGCGGCCGGCGAAATCATTGCTTCATCGCCACTGAGCCCGCTCACCATGCAGAACTTTGTCGGCGCGCTGGACCGGGAGACGGACGAGTACGCGCTCGCGGTCGAGCGGCTGGGCGTGGACATCCAGGCGTGCATCGCCGAGGAGCACTACGACCATCCGTGGGCCTTCGGCTACTTCCAGCGGGCCGATCGGGCAACGCTGCTCGCCGAGCCGGCGGCCAAGTTGCTGGTGCGCGGCACCGGGGACTCCCGGTCTCTCGCGCTGGCCGCCCGATCGGCGGGGGCCGATGCCGTGCACATCACCTACTCGACCGACGACGGGTTGATCGAGGTGGCCGCGGCCGGGGTCAACAAAGGCAGCACGCTGGCCGGCCTGGCCGGCCGCTGGGGGATCGACCCGAGGGACGTCATCGCCTTCGGCGACATGCCCAACGACCTCGAGATGTTGAACTGGGCCGGGTTCGGGGTCGCCATGGGAAACGCCCATCCCGACGTGGTCGCCATCGCGAGCGAGGTCGGTGCGCATCACCACGAGGACGGCGTGGCGCAGATCCTCGAGCGCTGGTTCTGATCCGGCCGGGATCGGAAACGCGTCCGCTCGGTCAGGTCAACGACCGCAGATCCGGTGGGACGTCGACCGCGTGCCGCTGCAGGTCGTCCAGGCTGACGATGTCCAGCGCCCGTTCGTGGGTGGCGGCCAGCACCACCGGCGCGGCGACGCCGTCGGCGACCGCCTGCTGCCAGCGGACAGCCACCACGCACCAACGATCACCCGGCACCAGTCCGGGGAAGCGGTACTCCGGCCGCGGCGTGATCAGGTCGTTGCCGACCTGACGTTGGTGCTCCAGGAACTCCGCGCTGACGACGGCGCACACCACGTGCCGCCCGGCGTCCTCGGGACCGGTGGCACACATTCCGTCCCGGAAGAAGCCGGTCACCGGGTCGATCCCGCAGGGTTCGAGTTCGTCACCCAGCACATTGCGTTCGATCACCGGCACAGCGTGCCACGAGCCGTGGCCGGTCGGGGCCGCTGTCGTTCCGATTCCACCAAAGTAGTTGACATCGACTAGACGATACTGAATAGTCGATATTGACTAAGGAGCGAGATGGCGAAACGACGCAAGGTGGCCAACCCGCTGGCATTGGCCGTCCTGGCCTGGCTGGTGATGGAGCCGATGCATCCGTACGAACTGGGCCGCCGTCTGCAGGAGACCGGCCAGGACAAGCAGATCAAGTACAACCGCAGTTCGTTGTACATGGTGATGGAGCAGCTGGCCAAGGCCGGGTTCATCGCAGCCCAGCAGACCGTGCGGGACACCCAGCGACCGGAACGCACGGTCTACGCACTGACCGACGCCGGCCGTTCGGAGCTGTACGACTGGATGCGCGAATTGGTCGCCGAGCCGCGGCATGAGTACCCGCATTTCGGGGTCGCGCTGTCGTTGCTGAGCGTGTTGGCACCACTCGAGGCCGCGGAGTTGCTGACCCGTCGCCGATCAGTTCTGGATGCCGAGATCGACGCCACCCGAAGCGCGATGGCCGATGCGACGGCCGGCGGGTTGGCCTGGGTGTTCCAGATCGAGGACGACTACCGGCTTACGCTGCTCGCGGCCGAGAGTCGTTTCGTGGCCGGCCTGATCACCGCTCTGCGGGACCCGGACCACCTCCAGCAATGGCAAGAAACCATGGGGCAGAAGAGTTTCGGAGGACAGGAGAAATGACAGACGTCCGCAAGGCAGTGATCATCGGCAGCGGCATCGCCGGCCCGGTGACGGCCATGGCGCTGCGCAACGCCGGCATCGAGGCAACCGTGTACGAGGCGTACGCCACCACGGCCGACGGGCTCGGCGGGCAGCTGACCGTCGCACCGAACGGGCTCGCCGCCCTGGAGATCATCGGCGCGGCCGATGCTGTCCGAGCGGTGGGTCAGCCGATCGATCGCACGGTGATGGCCGACGGTGCCGGCCGGGCGATCGGCGAATTTTCCGGGCTCGCCGGATTGGCACCGAGCCAGGCACTGTGGCGGTCCGATCTCTACCGGGCGCTGCACCGAAAAGCGGCCGATCGGGGTATCGAGATCGTCCTCGGCAAGAAACTTGTCGGGGTCGATGAGGCCGGACGAGGGGTCGCCGTCCGCTTCGCAGATGGGACAACGGCGATCGGCGACGTGGTGGTCGGTGCGGATGGGATCCACTCGACCGTCAGAACACTCATCGATCCGGACGCTCCGGGACCGGAGCATGTTCCGTTGCTGAACTTCGGTGCCGCGTCGGAGATCTCGGTGCCGGCCGATCCCGACGCGATGTACTTCGTGTTCGGCAAACGGGCGTTTCTCGGGTACTGGGTACAGCCGGACGGCCGGACGTCCTGGTTCGCCAACGTCCCGCACGCCGAGCCGATGACGATCTCGCAGGCGCGGAGCCGGCCGGTCGCGGACTGGATGGCGGAACTGCGCGAGCTGTACTCCGACGATTCACCGGGTCGAGAGATCGTGCAGCACACCAGACCCGACCAGCTGTCGGTGTTCGGGTCGATGGAGATCATGCCGGCGGTGCCGCACTGGCACCGCGGACGGATGGTGCTGGTCGGTGACGCCGCGCACGCGCCTTCCTCCAGTTCCGGCCAGGGCGCGTCGTTGGCCGTGGAGAGCGCTGTTCAGCTGGCTCGCTGCCTCCGGGACCTGCCCGATGTCGAGTCCGCGTTCGCCACCTACGAACGGCTCCGCCGGCCGCGGGTGGAGAAAGTGGCGAAGCGAGCTGCAAAGACCAACAACAGCAAGGCGTTGGGCCCGACGGCCATCCGGATGATGCGGATGATGATGCCGCTGGCGACCCGGACCTTCCTCAGTCCCGAGCGGACTCTCGGCGCAGAGCAGCGGTACCGGATCGACTGGGACGAACGGGTCAGCGCCTGATCTCCGGGAGCACCGGCGTTGCAATCGAGGGCATCCCGATGCGCGGCAAGCAGAGTCGCGTCGTCAGAGCAGGTCCCAGGCGTCGGTGAACACCGAGCGCAGGATGGACTCGATCTCGTCGAACTCCCGCTGACCGCTGATCAACGGCGGGGCAACCTGCACCACGGTATCCCCGCGGTCGTCGGCGCGGCAGTAGAGGCCACGTTCGAACAGCGTGGGGGAGACGAAGTTCCGCAAAATGCGCTCGCTCTCCTGCGCATCGAAGGTCGCCTTCGTCGCCTTGTCCTTGACCATCTCGATCCCGAAGAAATAGCCGTCACCCCGGACGTCACCGACGATCGGCAGATCGAGCAGTCGCTCGAGGGTTGAGCGGAAAGCGTTCTCGTTGCGCAGCACGTTGCCGAGCAGATCCTCTGACTCGAAGACATCCAGATTCGCCAGCGCCACTGCGCACGACACCGGGTGCCCACCGAACGTGTAGCCGTGCGGGAAGGACGCGGTGCCCTTGCTGAACGGCTCGAAGATCCGGTCGGAGATGATCGCAGCGCCGAGCGGCGAGTATCCGGAGGTGAGACCCTTTGCCGAGGTGATGATGTCGGGTTGGTAGCCGAACTTCTGCGCGCCGAACATGGTCCCCAGCCGCCCGTAGGCGCAGATCACCTCGTCCGACACGAGCAGCACATCGTGGGTGTCGCAGATCTCCCGCAGGCGCTCGAAGTAGCCGGGCGGTGGTGGGAAACAGCCCCCGGCGTTCTGCACCGGTTCGACGAACACCGCGGCCACGGTGTCCGGCCCTTCCATCAGGATGGCTTCCTCGATCTGATCGGCCGCCCAACGACCGAAGGCCTTCTCGTCGTCCGCGACGAATGACGGAGCGCGGTAGAAGTTCGTGTTGGGCACCCGGATCGAGCCTGGCACCAGGGGTTCGAAGGCCTGCTTGAAGGCCGGAACGCCGGTGATGGACAACGCGCCCTGGGTGGTGCCGTGGTACGCGATCGCCCGGCTGATGACCTTGTACTTCGTGGGTTTGCCGGTGAGTTTGAAGTAGTGCTTGGCCAGCTTCCAGGCCGTCTCGACGGATTCGCCGCCGCCCGAGGAGAAGAAGACCTTGTTCAGATCGCCCGGCGCCGCGGCGGCGATCCGGTCGGCGAGCTCGATTGCGGTCGGGTGTGCGTACGACCAGATGGGGAAGAACGCCAACTTCCTCGCCTGTGCCGCGGCCGCGGCCGCGAGCTCCTCTCGGCCGTGCCCGACCTGCACCACGAACAGGCCGGACAACGCATCCAGGTACTTCTTGCCGTTGCTGTCCCAGATGTAGCAACCCTCGCCGCGGTCGATGATCGGTACCGGGTTGGTGTCGTAGGTCGACATCCGGGTGAAGTGCAGCCACAGGTGGTCGGTGGCGGATCCGGCACCGTTCGCGGCGGTGTCGGTGGCTGGCAGTGTGTCGGTCATCGGGTTCCCCAGGTGTAGGACTGCTTGGCAAGGGTGAGATAGACGAAGGTTTCGGTGGAACGGACGCCGTCGATGGTGCGGATGCGGTCGTTGAGTACCCGCAGCAGGTGCTCGTCGTCCTCGCAGACCACCTCGACCATGACGTCGAAGGAGCCGGCGGTGACCACGACATAGGACACCTCGTCGAGTGCGGAGATCGCGTCGACGACCGGATCGAGCTGACCGTCGACCCGCACGCCGATCATGGCCTGCCGGGTGAAGCCGAGTTGCAGCGGATTGGTCACCGCGACGATCTGCACGACTCCGGACTTGATCAACCGGCCGACGCGCTGCCGCACTGCCGCCTCGGACAGGCCGACCGATGCGGCAATGCTCGCGTACGGACGACGACCGTCATCCTGAAGTTGTTCGACGATCCGTTTCGACACCTCGTCGAGCAGCGGACGCCCGACAGCGGTCGGGACGACCGGGCTGAGGGACGCGGAGCGCTGCGGCACCGCGCCATCATGCCCAGTTCAGTGGCTTTGACGCAAGTGATTCCGTTGTTGATCGGCGATTGCACAACTGGATCCGTTGCCGCCGGGTCGGCTCGCGTGTCGCACGTCCAGGGTCGGTTCGCTCGGGAAGGGTGTGCAGTATCAGGTCCATGGACGGCGGATCAACGGCTCGGTACCAGGATCGGCGGCCTACGACGCGGCCGAGGAGAGGAGAATTGCCGGATGGCGAGATTGGGCGCGATGTACGGGCCGGACGTGACGTTCACCGGCGTCCCGCGCTGCGATCTCGCCGATCTGTCGAGTGATGCCGACGCGGCCGCCGTGATCCTCGGGGCACCGTACGACTCCGGCACGTCGTACCGTTCCGGTGCCCGGATGGGCCCGCTGGCGATCCGGACCTGTGACTACTCCGAACACACCGGGTCCCGGCCGCATCTCTCCCTCCGGGTCGACCCGCTGCTCGACCTGGGCGTGGTGGACGCGGGTGACGTGCTGATGGCGCCGACGGAGACCAAGCAGGCGCTGGACAACCTGCAGGCGGCGGTGCTGCAGATCGCGTCGGCCGGCAAGATCCCCGTCGTCCTCGGCGGCGACCACACCGTGGCGATGGCCGACATCACCGGCCTGGCAGAGCATTTCGGCTACGGCAGGATCTCGGTGATCCATTTCGATGCGCACGCCGACACCGGTGACGTGCAGTTCGGGTCGCTCTACGGGCACGGTCTGCCGATGCGCCGGGTGATCGAATCAGGAGCGGTCCGCGGCGATCGGTTCCTGCAGATCGGGCTGCGTGGCTACTGGCCGGAACCGCCGGAGTTGCTGTGGATGGCCGAGCAGGGCATGCGGTGCTACGAGATGGCCGAGATCGGGCGACGCGGCCTCGACGAGGTGCTGACCGAGGCGATGGCGATTGCGGTCGACGACACCGACGGTGTCTTCCTCTCGGTGGACATCGACGTCGTCGACCCGGCAGCGGCGCCCGGCACCGGCACCCCCGAGCCGGGTGGCTTCACGGCGCGGGAACTGCTCGACGCCGTCCGCCGGATCGGCCGGGATGTGCCGCTGGTCGGGATGGAGATCGTCGAGGTCGCGCCGCCGTACGACCACGCCGACATCACCGCAATGCTGGCCAATCGTGTTGTGCTGGAGACACTCTCCGGAATCGCCCGGCGCCGGGCGGACGAGCTCGCCGGCACCAGGTGGGACGACTCGACCCCGATGATGGCCGGCCGGGTCGCCGAAACCGCCCCTGCCGCCGGCGACGGCGCCGCGCAGGACACGCAGATCGCGGCTGAGTCGATGGCCGACAGTCGCGACCACGAACGCTCGCTCTGACCCGGCCCGCCGCTACCGGCCGGCGAAGAGGCTGAGCGCGAAGGCGACGACGGCGGCGTTGTAGAAGAAGCTCATGGCGGAGTGCACCATCACGTGCCAGCGCATCCGGGAGTTGGTGACCAGCACGTCGGATACCGAGAAGGCGGTGCCGATGGTCACCGCGAAGTAGAGAAAGTCCACCGGTGACGGGAATTCGGTGCTCGGAAAGGTCAGCCCGCCGCCTGCCGATCGGAAGATCGATGAGTACCGACGGGCGTAGCCGGCCTGCAGCAACATCCAGGACAGCACCATCGCCACCACACCCAAGACGTGCAGCAGGAACGCGTATTCCTCGGGATTGTCGGAGGTGGCGATGTCGAGCGCGACGAAGAAGCCGATCAGGCTGGAGACGATGGCGAACGCGAAGTTGAACCGGAACCGGTCACCCCTCGGAGGAGGGGCCGTCTGCCGCGCCGGCAGTTTCCTGGTGCGCCGCAACACGACGGCGCCGACCCCGACATAGCCGATCGCCAGCAGATCCCAGATCGCCAGATACGCCAATTCGTCGTCCTCGGCGATCAGGATGAACCCGAGACCGACCAGGATCAAAGCGATCTCGGTCGCCCGGACGACAAGCTTGGTCAGCAGCACGCTCACCCGGCGAGCCGGGCCGACGGCCGGGTCGAGCGGTGCCGCTGCGGTCATACCCGGCTACAGGTATTGACCGTGACCGGTGTTCGAGCCGAGCGGGCCACCCGGCGACTCCGCCGATTGGCCGGGCGGAAGGCCGCGACGCATCTGTTCGAGTTGCACTCGAGCTGCCATCTGCTGGGCCACCAGCGCGGCCTGCAGGCCGTGGAACACGCCCTCCAACCAGCCGACGAGCTGGGCCTGGGCGATCCGCAGCTCACCGTCGGAAGGAATCGTGTCCTCGGTGAACGGCAGCGAGAGACGTTCGAGTTCGTCGCGCAGGTCAGGCGTCAGGCCGGTTTCCAGCTCCTTGATCGATCTCTCATGGATTTCCCGGAGCCGGGCGCGGCTGGCATCGTCCAGCGGGGCCGCACGCACCTCCTCCAGCAACTGCTTGATCATCGTGCCGATCCGCATCACCTTGGCCGGCTCGCCGATCGCATCGGCCGGGTCGAACTGACCGTCCTTCTCCTCGCCGTCGGTCGAGCCTTCCTCGCCGGCACTCGATCCGTTCGGCACGTCGGCGAAGCCAACTGGCTGCCCGTCCGGTCCGATCACCACGACCCGATGGCTGGGGGATTCGGTCATTGTTCGCTCCCGATCTGTTGCTGCGGTCCGCTGTGTTTCACGCTTTCGTCACGGCAGTGCCCACCGCGGGCGCCCGCAACACGATCTTGCCGACATGCCCACCCTCGGACATCCTGCGATGTGCTTCCCCGGCGTCCGGCATCTCGACGACCGAGTCGACAATCGGGCGGATGTCGCCGGCCTCGATCATCGGCCACAGCCGGCGGCGGACGTCGTCGACGATCTCGGCCTTCGAACCCGGGCCGGACACCGGCCGGCTGCGCAGTGCGGTGGCGATGATGCCGCCGCGCTTGCGCAGCAGGGTGTTGATGTTCAGCTCGGCAGTGGTGCCACCCTGCATCCCGATGATGATCAGGCGTCCGCCGTCGGCGAGTGCGGCGACGTTGCGTTCCAGGTACTTGGCGCCGACCACGTCGAGGATGATGTCCACTCCGCGACCGTCGGTCGCGGCCTTGATCTCCTCGACGAAGTCCTGCCGGGTGTAGTCGATGGTCAGGTTCGCGCCGAGTTCGCGGCAGGCATCCAACCCGGCAGCGCGGGAAGCGGTGACCGCCACCGTCGCGCCCTCCTGTCGGGCGACCTGGATGGCCATCGTCCCGATGCCGGAGCTGCCGCCATGGATCAACACCGTCTGCCGGGCCGACAGGCCGGCCGTCATCACCAGGTTCGACCACACCGTGCAGGTGACCTCGGGGAGAGCGGCGGCGCTGACCAGATCCACGCCTGCCGGCACCGGCAGTACCTGGCTTGCCGGCACCACGACCCGGGTGGCGTACCCGCCGCCGGCCAGCAGCGCGCACACCTCGTCCCCGACCCGCCAGTCGATGACACCTCGTCCGAGTTCGGCGACCACGCCGGAACACTCCATGCCCAGGATCGGTGAGGCACCCGGCGGTGGTGGGTAATGACCGGCCGCCTGCAGCAGATCCGCGCGGTTCACCGCACTGGCTGCGACATCGATCAACACCTCGCCCGGGCCCGGAACCGGATCCGGTTGTTCTGCCCAACCCAGGGTCGCCGGCGACCCCGGCTGCTCGATCGTCACGGCCCACATGGGCATTGAGGTTAGCTGCGGTGGCCGACACCCACTCGGCCGGTCCGACTCGTCCGGTTGTCCGGAGCACCGGCGGCGGGCAGGCTACTGCGGGTGACCCATCCCGAGCGCGATGCCGTCGCGCGCAGCCTGGCCGAGTACTGGCCGATCTTCGGCCTGCAGTTGGCGACGCCGCGTCTCGTCCTGACCCCGCTGCAGGACGACGACCTGGTCGAGACGCTCGATCTGATCCTGGCGGGCATCCACGATTCCGGACGGATGCCGTTCAAGACGCCCTGGACCGACGCCCCGCGGGACGAGTTGATCGCCAACACCCTGCGCTACTACTGGAGCTCGCGGGCCGGCTGGACGGCCGCCGCCTGGACGGTCCCCTTCGTGGTGCGGCGGTCCGGCGTGTTGGTGGGAATGCAGGATCTCGCCGGCAAGGACTTCTCGATCATCAAGACGGTGTCCACCGGGTCGTGGCTGGGCGCCGCGCACCAGGGCAGCGGCATCGGCACCGAGATGCGCGAGGCCGTGCTGCAGTTCGCTTTCGACCACCTCAAGGCAGAACGCGCCAACAGTGGTGCCTTCCTTGACAACCCGGCGTCGTTGCGGGTGTCGGAGAAGCTGGGCTACCGACCGGACGGCACGGCCGTGCTGCAACGTCGACCAGGCGAGCGCGCGGTCGAACAGCGGCTGACCGTCGATCCCTCGCAGTTCCGCCGATCCGACTGGGCGGTGCAGGTCCGTGGGCTGCCCGCCTGCCGGGCGTTCTTCGGGCCTTGACCGCGGGGCCTGAACGTGGGGCCGGCGTCGGGTCGGCATGAAGACACGAAGGGCCGTCGCCGGGTGACAGACTCGGCCCGTGGCGTCGACCCCGCGGTCTCCGGAGTCCGGCCATCGGTCCGTCGCCGACCGGGTTCCGGCGCCGGCGCTGTTCCTCGCCTCCGGCCTGACCCAGTACTGCGGTGCCGCGTTGGCCATCGGACTGTTCGCGGTCATTCCGGCCGCTTCGGTCGCCTGGTGGCGGCTGGCGGTCTCGGCGATCGTGCTGCTCGCCTGGCGGCGGCCGTGGCGACAGTCGTGGACCAGGCGGGAACTGGCCGCAGCCGGCCCTGTTCGGCGCCGTGCTCGCCACCATGAACGTCGTCTTCTATATCGCGATCGAGTACCTGCCGTTGGGCACGGCGGTGGCCATCGAATTCCTCGGTCCGGTCGCGGTCGCGGCCGCAACCGGGCGGGGCTGGCGGGACCGGGTCGGCATCGCCCTGGCCGCAGTCGGTGTCGTGCTGCTGGCCGGCGTCCAACTCGAGGGCGGGTTGACCAGCGACGTCGTCATCGGTCTGGCTGCCATTCTCGGGTCGGCCGCGGCCTGGGCCGGCTACATCCTGCTGGGCCGACGGTTGGCCGTGAAACGTGACGGGATCAGCGCGCTCGCCGTCGGGATGACGGCCGGCGCACTGCTCTATTCACCGCTGGCCATCGGCGCCGTCGGTCCGATCGTCACCGACGCCGCGCTGATGGCGGCGGTGGTGGGGATCGCGGTGCTCAGCTCGGTCATCCCGTACGCGTTGGAACAGGTGGTGCTGCGGCGGGTCAGCGCGGCCAGGTTCGCGATCCTGCTCGCGCTGCTCCCGGTGACGGCGACCCTGATCGGGGTGGTGTTGCTGTCCCAGCTGCCGACCATCGTCGAGGTGCTCGGGATGGGGCTGATCTGCGGCGCCATCGTGCTGTCGGCGCAGCGCCGGCCGGCCGCCCCGGCACCACCGGTGCAGGACGGCCCGATCCCGCCGATCCCGACCTGACTCCACCGCCGTTGCGCAGGACCGGGTCGTACAGCGGAAGGATCAGCCGAGGTCGTTGACGTCGAAGGTGTTGCAGGCGTTGGCGTCGCCCGACTGGTACCCGGTGAGCAACCACTTCTGCCGCTGCGCGGACGATCCGTGGCTGAACTGCGAGGGATCGACCCGTTGCCCGGCGAGGTTGGTCTGGATGTAGTCGTCGCCGATCGCGCCGGCGGTTTCGATCGCATTGCGAATGTCGGCGTCGGTGATCTCGGTGATCAGCACCTGCCCGCTGGCGTCGGGCACGGTGGTCGCGTGATTGGCCCAGACACCCGCGTAGCAGTCCGCCTGCAGTTCCAGACGCACGGAACCCGATGTGGCGCCGGTCGCGGCGCCCACCCGGTCGCTGGTGCCCAGCAGGTTCTGCACATGGTGGCCGTATTCGTGGGCCAGCACGTAGGCCTGGGTGAACGGGGCGTCGTTGGCGCCGAATTTGGTTTTCAGGTCGTCCCAGAACGAGAGGTCGATGTAGACCATCTGGTCGGGCGGACAGTAGAACGGTCCCATTCCGGCCGACCCGGTTCCGCAACCGGTGCGGGTGGACCCGTTGAAGAACACCGTGTCGGCCTCCCGGTAGGTGGTCCCGGAGCCGGCGAAGGCGTCCGTCCAGAATCCCTGCACGGAGTTGATGACGGCGACAACGGCGCAGTCCTCGTTGCTGTTGGCGTCGGCGCCGGTTTGGCACTGGGCCGCCAACTGACCGTTGTCCACCGTGGCGTTGCCGGTGGTGCCCTCGAGCAAGCCGGCCGTGCTGCTGCTGGTCGAACCGCTGCCGCTGAAGGCATTGAACAGAAACAGGGCGGCGACGATCAGCAGACCGAGACCGCCACCGCCGATGGCCAGGCCGCCCTTGCCGCCGGGCATACGGCCGAGCCCGCCGCCGGACATGCCGCCGCCGCCGCCCCCGCTGCGTCTGTCCTGCACCTGGGAGGTGTCCAGACGGGCGTTGGGATTGAACTTCATCGTTGAACCCCCGCGAACTCGAACGCTCGGGGCACCGGGACGGGAACCCGGAATCACTGTAAGCGTGCGGGAGCGGAATGCGCCGCACGGCGGCCCCGCGATCGATGGGCGGGCCGGGCATGAGGGAGCCGCTGCGATGTTGCCATGTGAGAAAGATTGCGCAATGTGCAAGTTGTGGTCTACAGTACGGGGCATGAGTGTTGCGACAGGGACCGTGGGCAGTGCTGCGTCCATCGGTGCCGGGCGAGCAATCGGCGATTCCGAGACCGCGCGCGTCGGCCTGCGGGAGCGGAAGAAGGACGCGACCAGGCGAGCGCTCGCCGAGGCTGCCCTGGATCTCGCGGTGGCCCGGGGCTACGCGGCCGTGACGATCGCCGACATCACCGACGCGGTGGGGGTTTCCCGGCGCACCTTTTCGAACTACTTCGCCGGCAAGGCCGAATGCGTCGCGGCCGTCATCGAGGGCTGGTTCGACGACATCGTCGACACGATCCGCTGGGCGCCGGCCGACAGCCGGCTGGAGACGTTGCTCTTCGACGCGCTCTCCCGCTTCGCCGCCGACCTGCCGGAGCGCTGGGACAGGTTCTACGGACTGTTCCACGACGAACCGGAATTGAAGGCGATGGCCGACGCGATGGACGAGCAGAGTTGTGCCGAGCTGGCCGTCGTCATCGCACCCCGGTTGGGGATGGCCGCTGACGACATCCGGGTGCGGATGCTCGCAACGTTCGGCTGTTCGGCCGGCCGAACATGCCTGGAGGACTGGGTGCTCCGCGGAAGACCCGACGGGGCACTGAGTTTCCAGACCCAACTGGAGCTGGCCTTCTCGATCATCGATCTGGCAGCGCTCGGCGCTCCGAGGGTCGTCGCCGACTCCTGACCGACCACCTGCCCACACTCCGTCTCACTGTCACCACCCCAGACCTTCAACGCCGCGATCCGTCCGGCGACCGATAGCCAGGAGATCTCATGGCCACGCTGCTCTACCGACTCGGACACTTCGCCACCCGCCGCCGATGGGCGGTGTTGATCGTCTGGCTGGCCCTGCTCATCGGACTGGGCGGCGCCGCCGCCGCGTTCTCCGGCACCATGACCTCGTCGTTCACCATTCCCGGCACCCAGGCGCAGGCCGCCCTCGACCAGCTCGGGGAGAAGATCCCCGGCGCCGGTGACGCCACCGGTCGGATCGTTTTCGCGGCGCCAGAGGGCAGCACGCTGGCTGAGCCCGCCTACCAGCAGGCCATCGGCAACGTCGTCGCCGAGGCCAAGGAGCTGCCCGGCGTCACCAACGTCATCGATCCGGCCACCGGACGAACGGTCTCACCGGATCAGCGGGTCGCCTTCGCGCAGGCCTTCTTCCAGGGACAGATCACCGAGATCCCGGAGGCCACCCAGGCCGAGTTGGCCACCATCGCGACGGCGAACGAGGTCGACGGGCTGCAGATCGAGCTGGGCGGCGGCGCCGTCGCGCAGGCCCCGGCCATCGGGTCCACCGAGGGCATCGGCGTCATCGTGGCCATGGTGGTGCTGCTGATCACGTTCGGCTCGATCGTCGCCGCCGGACTGCCGATGTTGACCGCGCTGATCGGCGTGGGTACCGGGATGGCCGGGATTCTCTGGGCCTCCAACGTCATCGAGATGTCCAACACCGCACCGATCCTGGCGTTGATGCTGGGGTTGGCGGTCGGCATCGACTACGCGCTGTTCATCGTGTCCCGGCACCGTGCGCAGACCAAGGCCGGGATGGACATCGACGAGTCGATCGCCAGGGCGAACGGCACCGCCGGCACCGCCGTGGTGTTCGCCGGTCTCACCGTGCTCATCGCGCTGGCCGGCCTGTCGGTCGTCGGCATCCCGTTCCTCACCGTGATGGGTCTGGCCGCGGCGGGAACGGTCGGCATCTCGGTGTTGATCGCCATCACCCTGCTCCCGGCGTTGCTCGGGTTCGCCGGGGAGAAGGTGCTGCGCAAGAAGGATCGGGCGGAGGCCGCGGCGCTGCGGGCGGACTCCACCGGACCGCACGGGATGCTCGATCACGCAGATTCGCCGAACCGCTGGATCCGGATGATCACCAAGCGGCCGGCGCTGGTGTTGATCGTCGGGGTGCTGGGCCTCGGGATCATCGCGATCCCGACGCTGTCGCTGTACCTCGGGCTGCCCGACGACGGCACCGCCGCACCGGACACCACCAAGCGTGAAGCCTACGACCTGATCTCCGGGTCGTTCGGGCCGGGCATCAACGGCCCGTTGCTGATCACCGTGTCGGTCGACGATCCGTCCGACATGGCGAGCGCCCTCCCGGCGACCGCGCAGGCCATCCAGGCCGGCAGCGACGACGTCATGCTGGCGTTGCCCGGGCAGGTCAGCACCGACGGCACCTTCGGCATTGTCACGGTCGTTCCCAAGTCCGGGCCCTCCGATGAGGCCACCCAGGAACTGGTGCACAGCCTGCGCGACGGCGCGCCCGCCCTTGGGCAACAGGTCGGCGCGACGCTGGCCGTCACCGGATTGACCGCGGCGGCGATCGACGTCTCGGACAAGCTGGCCGACGCCTTGCCGATCTACCTGCTGATCGTGGTCGGCCTTGCTCTCGTACTGCTCTTGTTGATCTTCCGGTCGGTGGTCGTGCCGGTCGTCGCCGCGCTCGGATTCCTGCTGTCGATCGGTGTCTCGTTCGGTGCGGTCGTCGCCGTGTACCAGTGGGGTTGGCTCAGCGGGATCTTCGGTGTCGACACCCCGGCACCGATCATCAGCTTCCTGCCGATCCTGCTGATCGGTGTGCTGTTCGGGCTCGCGATGGACTACCAGGTGTTCATGGTGTCCGGCATGCGCGAGTCGTACGTGCACGGCGCCGACGCGAAACGTGCTGTGGTGAGCGGGTTCACGGCCGGTTCACGGGTGGTGACGGCGGCCGGCATCATCATGGCGTCGGTGTTTGCCGGGTTCATCCTGGCGCCGGACACGATCATCGCCTCGATCGGCTTCGCGCTGGCGATCGGTGTGCTGGTCGACGCGTTCGTGGTGCGGATGACGTTGACGCCTGCGGTGATGACGCTGCTGGGTAAGGCCGCCTGGTACCTGCCGCGCTGGTTGGACAAGGCATTGCCGAACGTCGACATCGAGGGAGAGAAACTGCTCGCCTCACTGCGGGCCGCGGCCGGTACAGATGCCGTTCAGGAATCCGCCGGTCAGGAATCCACCCAATCCGATGAGCAGGGCCGGGAACCTGCGGTCGCCACGAACGGATCGGCAGGCGCCTCGAACGGCGCGCACGGGATCGGCGCGCACAGTGCGGACGCCGTCGACGGGCGCAAGGTCATCGAGGAAGCGCTGGCCGCCGCCGGTCCGTCCTCCGCAACGGGTGGTCGTCACCAGAAATAAGTAGGTCGATGCCGCTTCCGGCCCCGCGAAAGAGGGCCGGAAAGTGGCGGCCCGAACCGGGTTTTCGGCCGATCGACGGTCAGCGACCGCGCTCGTCGGCGGTGGCGTCCGCCGGGCGTGGCTGCACCGGCACCTTGCGCAGCCAGAGCCGGATTCCCTGCCAACGGATCAATGCCGCGGTGCGCAGGGTCAGCAGTGGCCAGCGCAGCAGGGCGGACACGGCCGAGCGGGTGCTGATCGGCCGGCCGTGACCGGTCAGCGTCGCGACGAACGGCGTCTGCCCACCCTGGCGCAGCGCGATCGAGACGGACAGGTTGTCGCCGGGTAGCGGGGTGCGCATCAGGTACGTCCCGCCCATCGGCAGGAACGGCGAGACGTAGAACTCCTTGCCGACCGTGTCCCGGCCGGATTCGTCGGGCCGCAGCAGGTAGACGTGCCGGCCGCCGTAGGTGTTGTGCACCTCGGCGATCACAGCCACCAATTCCGCCGGCTCGCCGTCCGTGGTCGATGTCGCGAAGCAGTAGAAGACCGACAGCGGGTTGAACACGTGCCCGGCGACCCGGGGGCAGGTCAGCAGCAGGATGCGATCCGCGGCCAGTCCGTTCTCGGCGAGGGTCGCCCGTGCGTTCTGGGCAAGTGTCGAGTCGGCGTCGCCGAGGTGGTCGGCGGCGGCGAACCGGGTGAACGGTCGCAACATCGCCGGTAGCGACGGCAGATCGTCCAGGTCCACCAGCCAGTAACAGGTCGAGTAGCTGAACGTCCTGGTCACGGCGCCCGGTGCGTTGCTGTTCCGGCGGTGACCGGTCGACGCGAAGTAGATCCGAGGTGCGGGGATGCCAGGGTCGGCGCGACTGGCCGGTTGTCGTCCCGCGGGGCCACCGAATCTGCCCGCGCGGGATGCGGCAGCACCCGCTGCTGCCTGGACCGGGGCTGCCGCCCTTGGGGTCGGGTCGAGGGCGGTCATCGGCTCACCAACCGGACCCGAGCGATTCGGCGGCCCGCACCCCGGAGGCACAGCCGTCCTCGTGGAATCCCCAGCCCTGCCAAGCGCCGGCGAACGCCGTCCGGCCGTCGTTGAGCGACGGGAGCTCGCGCTGCGCAGCGACCGACGTCCGGGTGTAGGTGGGGTGCGCGTAGATCATTTCGGCGAGCACCGCATCCGGGTCGATCCCGCCGTCGGCGTTCAGGGTGACCACGTAGTCGGCGTCGTCGGTGATCCGCTGCAACAGCTTCAGGTCGTAGCTGATCTTGACCCGCTTGTCGTCGGATTCGCAGCGATCCATCCGGTAGTTCCACGACGACCGCGCGGCCGGGTTGCGGGGCAGTAGGGAACCGTCGGTGTGCAGGACGGTGGTGGACGGGAGGTACTCGAAGGCCGACAGCAGCCGGGTCTCGTCGGCCGTCGGGTCGGCCAGCAGTTGCAGCGCCTGGTCAGGGTGGGCCGCGACCACCACCCGGTCCATCCGATGCAGCTGATCCGACTCGTCCCTGATCTCGACGCCGTCGATGTGCCGGCTGATCGATCGGATCGGGGTCGCGGTGTTGACCGCGGAGAGGTTCTTTGCGGCCCGGTCGACGTAATTCCTGGACCCTCCGACCACCGTCCGCCACTGCGGTGACCCGGTCACGGTGAGCATCCCGTGATTGTCCAGGAAGGTGAACAGGTACCGGGCGGGATAGCCCCGCGCACCGTCGAAGCCGCACGACCACACGGCCGCCACCAGCGGCAGCATGAAGTGGTTGGTGAAGTAGGTGGTGAAGCGGCCGGCCGTCAGGAACTCCTGCAGGGTCAACTGGTCGTCGTCGCTTTCCAGTACCGCCCTCGCCCGACGGTGGAAGTACTTGACCTGCGCCAGCATGGCCAAGTAGCGCGGGCGCAGGACGTTCGAGCGGTGCGCGAACAGCCCGCCGAAACCCTTCGACCCGGCGTACTCCAGGCCGCAGCCGTCACAGTGCACGCTCATCGACATCTCGGAATCCTGGGTGGCGACCCCGAGCTCCGCGAACAGCCGCAGCAGGTTCGGATAGGTGCGGTCGTTGTGCACCAGGAAAGCAGAATCCAGTCCCGCGATCTGACCGTTGGTCATGGCCACATCGTGAGTGTGGGCATGGCCACCCAGCCGATCGTCGGCCTCGAACAGGTGCACGTCGAACTGCCGTTGCAGCAGGTGGGCGGCGGTCAGTCCGGCCACCCCGCTGCCGATCACGGCAACGGTCGGTCGAGGCTGGCTCGGGGTCATCAGTGCTGCTCCTTCATGGGTCCAGGCGTTCCGAGGCAGGTTCGCCTCGAACGCGGTGACATCCGACTGTCGCGGCCGGTCACGGGTCTCGTGTCCGACGCGCCGATCAGGTCAGTGCTGGTCATTCGGAACCCGCCCCCGCGATGGTTGGTCAGTGCGGTGTGGCGAGATCGCTGTCCGGTGCGCCGACGACGTTGACGGCTGCTGTCTCTACCGCTGCCCGGGGCCAATCAGATCACGCTTGACGCGATCGATTGTCGGATGGCGCGCGTAGGGTCCGAACCGGGGACCTATCGTCACCGACATGCCTGCCGAACAACCCACGATCATCGCCACCTCCATCGGCTTCGATTCCCGCGGCCGGGACCGGTTCGACTGGAACGCCGGCCCGGTGTTCGACCTGGCCGCGGAGCTGTCCGGTGCCGTCGGGACACCGAAGATCTGCTTCCTCGGAACGGCGACCGGCGACGATGCCGCCCGCATCGCCGGGGTGTACTCGGCGCTCGCCGACCGGTTCCGGCCGAGCCATCTCGAGCTGTTCACCATGCCCAACGTCGACGACGTGCTCGGCCACCTGCTCGCCCAGGACGTGATCTGGGTCGGTGGCGGTTCGGTGGCCAACCTGCTGGCGCTCTGGCGGCTGCACGGCTGGGACGGCTACCTGAAGCAGGCCTGGGAGGCGGGAGTCGTGCTCGGCGGTGTGTCCGCCGGCTCGATCTGCTGGCACAACGGCGGCACCACCGACTCGTTCGGGCCGACCCTGCGGCCGGTCACCAACGGATTGGGCTGGCTGCCGTATTCCAACGGCGTCCACTACGACTCGGAACGGCAGCGCCGGCCGCTGTTCCACCGGCTGATTGCGGACGGCACCCTCACCGATGGTTATGCCACCGACGACGGCGTGGGGTTGGTGTACCGCGGGACCGAGATGGTCGAGGCGGTGGCCGATCGCCCGGACTGCGCGGCGTACCGGGTGCAACGTGGGGCGGACGGCCGGGCAGTCGAGACGGTCATCGAGCCCAGGATGCTGCGCTGAACCTCGCGGTCAGCGCATTACACTCCGACGCGGAGGCGTGTCCGAGTGGCCGAAGGAAGCCGCCTTGAAAGCGGCCAGGTGTCAAAAGCCTCGGGGGTTCGAATCCCTCCGCCTCCGCCAGCACTGGCCCGGCGTCGATAGCGCCGGGTCGGTCCGTTTTGGTGGGCGCAAACCAGGCTCAGGCCTTCCATGCCAGTCGCCGATACAAGGCGTCCCCGCCGACGTCGACGAATCCCATGCCCTGGTACCACCGCAGCGCCGGTGTGCCGAACAGCGCAGACAGCTCGACCGAACGGTCCGTCGCGGCCGCAGTGGCGAGCAACGCGCGTAAGACCTCCCCGCCGATGCCCTGCCGCTGCCGCTGCGGATGAACGGCGATGTCGACCAGGGTGATCGGGGCGGATTCCGCGGGAACGGTGTCGTCGTCGAGGTCCAGTAGCAACCGGCCGACCACGTCGCCATCGACCTGGATCCCGACGTCCCTGCCGCCCGAGTGCTCGGCGCTGTACTGCCGTTTCCGCGCCACGACCTGCACCTCGATCAACTTCTTCAGCTGATTGGCACGCATGCCGGAGTCGGCCCAGTCGTCGGCCAGCAGAGCCCGGTGAACGTCGTCGCCGATGCCCGGGTCATCCGACGACAGCGGCCACGGCGCACGAACCAGGTGGACCGGCGATCGAGCCTGCTCCAGCAGCGCGTCCACCACCCGATCCAGCACCTGCTGGTGCGCCGAGGCGGGCCCGGTCTTCTCAGGGATCACGATGGACAACCATTTCCAATCGGGTACGGGTGACGTTGCCGACACCCGAGGACATTGTCGCCTGCTCAGGTGTACTGCGCTCAGGCGTTTTGACTGCCGGTGCCGCACCGGCGCACCTGTCGTCACCGGCGGTCGGCCGTAGGGTGCCGGAGTGAGTTCCCGGCCGACGACGACCAGCAAGCGCCCGCTGCATCACGCGCGTGCCGGAACCGGCGGCGGCCGGTGACCACGGTCGAGATCGTGGTCATCTTCCTGGCCGGAGTCGGCGCGGGCACGATCAATGCGGTCGTCGGGTCAGGCACCCTGGTGACGTTCCCGACGCTGGTGGCCTTCGGGTTCCCACCGGTGACGGCCACCATGTCGAACGCGATCGGTCTGGTGCCTGGCAGCGCCTCCGGTACCTGGGGGTACCGGCGCGAACTCGAGGGCCAGGGGCCGCGGCTCCGCTGGCAGATACCGGCATCGTTCGCCGGCGCGATCGTCGGTGCCTGGCTGCTGCTGCACCTACCGGAGACGGTCTTCAAACAGGTGGTTCCGGTCCTGCTGATCGTCGCGCTGATCCTGGTCGTCATCCAGCCCCGGCTGCAGATCTGGATCCGGCGGCGGGCCGAGGCGGCCGGCCGCGACCAGGATGTCCTCGGTCGCGGCCGGTTCACGGTATTGATCGTCGGCACCTTTCTGGTGGGCATCTACGGCGGCTACTTCGCTGCCGCCCAAGGCATCCTGCTCATCGGCGTGATGGGCGCGCTGCTGCCCGAGACGATGCAGCGGATGAACGCCGCCAAGAACCTGTTGACCCTGGTGGTGAACACGGTCGCGGCAACCGCCTACTCGTTGGTGGCGTTCGACCGGATCAGCTGGGCGGCCGCCGGACTGATTGCTGCCGGCTCGCTCATCGGCGGCTTTGTCGGCGCGCATTTCGGCCGGCGGCTCTCGCCGGTGGCGTTACGCGCCTGCATCGTGGTGCTCGGCCTCATCGCGTTGTGGCGGTTGATGGCCGTCTGATCCCGACTGTTGTTGTGCTGTCGGCTGTTGTTGTGCTGTCGGATGTTGCTGTGCTGTGGGCGGCTCAGGGGGATCGGTGAACTCGGCCCGTACCCCGAGCAGCCGGACTGCCCGCTCGTGGTCGAATCGCTCGAGGACCTCGAGCACTGCCGTTTCCAGGGCGGCGAGTTCGGCAGTCGGCTGCTTCAGCTTGGCGCTCCGGGTGGAGGTGAAGAAGGGTGCGAAACGCACCTTCACGGCGACCCGGCCGACCTCTCGTCCGTCGTCCAACACGTCTTTGTGCACCCTGGCGACCAGCCCGGCAAGTTCGCGGCGGACCACCTGCCAATCCTCGATGTTCTGCTGAAAGGTTGTCTCCCGGCTGTGCGATTTCGCGACCCAGGGCGTTCCGATCACGGTGCGGCGGCCATTGCCCCGCCCGAGCTGCACCATCCACGGCCCGATCGTCGGCCCGAGCCGCGCGGCCACCACCGCGGGATCGGCCCCGGCCAGCTCGCGCACCGTCGCATAGCCGAGTTCGGCCAGCTTGCGTGACGTCTTGGCGCCGATCCCCCACAGCTCGCGGGTGGACCGGTCGAACATCACGGCCTCCCAGTTCTGGGCAGTTAACCGGAAGACGCCGGCCGGCTTGGCGAACTCGGTGGCGAGCTTGGCCCGCAGGGTGTTGTCCCCGATGCCGATCGAGCAGTGCAGCCGGGTCTCGGAAAGCACAGCGGCCTGGATCTGCCTGGCGAGTGACTCAGGATCCTCGACCTCGGCACCGAGAAAGGCCTCGTCCCAGCCCAATACCTCAACCACGACATCGAAACTGCGCAGGACGGACTGGATCTCGGCCGACGCCCGGTCGTAGGCGGCGTTGTCCGCCGGCAGGAAGACGGCGTCCGGGCACTTGCGGAGCGCCACCTTCATCGGCATCCCGGAATGCACGCCGAACGCCCTTGCCTCGTACGAAGCGGTCGCGACCACCGACCGTTGGGTCGGATCGCCTGCCCCGCCGACCACGACAGGGCGGCCGGCCAGTTCTGGACGGCGCAGCAGTTCGACGGCAGCGATGAACTGGTCCATGTCGATATGCAGCACCCACACGAATCCCAGTGTGGGACGGAACTGTCAGGCCCGCCGCCGGATGTGACGAGGACGGCCGCCGACGGGCCTGTCCGATCAGCGCGGGAAGCTACCGGCCGCGGCCAGGAAGACGTCGTTCTCCGCCGGGCTGCCGATCGTCACCCGGACGCCACCGGAGGCATCGGGAAAGGATCGGACGATCACCTTGTGCTCCTCACAGTGGGCCGCGAATGCGGTGGCCCGCTCGCGCAGCGGCAGCCAGACGAAGTTGGCCTGTGATGGCGGAACCTCGAAACCTCCGGCGCGCAGGGCAGCTGTCACCCGGTCCCGCTCGTCGACGACCTGCCGCCAGCGTGGCGCCAGATCCGCCTTGACCGACAGTGCCGCCACCGCGGCGACCTGGGCCAGCGAGTTCAGGGCGAACGGAATCGCCACCTTCGACAGCGACTTGATCACCTGCTGGTCGCCGACCGCGTAGCCGACCCGCAGCCCCGCCAACCCGTAGGCCTTCGACAGTGTGCGCAGGGTCAACACATTCGGCCGGCTCAGCGCGAACTCCAGCCCGTCCGGGGAACTGTCGGCGGTGTCGAATTCCCGGTAGGCCTCGTCGACGACGACCAGGACGTCGTCGGGCACGGCATCCAGGAACGTCACGAGGTCATCCCGGCTGATCGCGGTCCCGGTCGGATTGTTGGGTGTGCAGACGAAGATCAGCCGCGTCGATGGCGTGATCGCCGCCGCCATTGCAGGGAGGTCGAGCTCGTGGGCGGCGGTGACCGGGACCCGTATCGGGGTTGCACCGGTGATCTGAGTGACGATCGGGTAGGCCTCGAACGAGCGCCACCCGAAGATCACCTCGTCGCCGTGCTCGGCGGTCGCCTGCACCAACTGCTGGCACAGGGCCACGGATCCACACCCCGCGATGATGTTCGCCTCCGGCGCTCCGGTGTGTTCGGCGAGCTTGCGCACCAGGGCCTGCGCACCGTTGTCGGGATACCGGTTGATCCCCGCCGACTGGTGGGCGACCGCTTCGGAGATGGCTTCTGCCACCGCCGGCAGGGTCGGGAAGGACAGCTCGTTCGAGGCCAGCTTGATCGCTCCCGGCACGGACCGGCCGGGGGCGTAGGCGGGCAGGGTGTCGAGCGCGGTCCGGGTGCGCACCGTCATTGGTGGATCTCCTGGGCTGGGTCGGTCGCGGGTACAGAGTGTGTCGTCCGGCGATCCAGCTCGGCGATCGACGGATCGCGAGGCCGGCGCGCGAGTTCGACCATAGTGCCCGCAGCGGGCCGACCGTCCGGTGTCCAGGGCCGCGCGATGGGCGATGTCACCGAATGGCTCCGGAACGTCATCGCGGCCGTCGGCGGACCACGGTGTAGGAAAAACACATGAACCCGAACGACGTCGTCCCCGAGGTGCTCTGGAAACCGACGCCGGAACGGGCGTCCAGAGCGGCCATCACCGACTTCGCGGCATTCGTCGGCGAGCGAACCGGACGGGACCTGACGGATTACGCCGCGCTGTGGGACTACTCGACGACCGACCTGACCGGCTTCTGGTCCGCGATCGCCGACTACTTCGGCATTCAGTGGCACGACCGACCCGGCGACGTGCTGCCGGCGGCGGTGATGCCGGGAGCCGACTGGTTTCCCGGCGGCACGCTGAACTACGCCGAGCACGCGCTCGCCGGGATGGGTCGGGGACCGGCTGACGACCCCGCGGTGATCGCCGTCGCCGAGGACGGCACCGAACAACTGCTGTCCCTGCGGGAGTTGACCGCTGCAGTCGGCGCAGCGCAGGCCGGTTTGCGCCGGCTGGGTGTCGGAGCCGGCGACCGGGTGGTGGCCCTGGTGCCGAATGCGGTGCACGCGCTGGTCGGGTTCCTGGCGACCGCGGCGTTGGGCGCGGTGTGGTCGTCCTGCTCGCCGGATTTCGGTGCGCCCTCGGTGATCGACCGGTTCACCCAGATCTCGCCCACGGTGTTGATCGCGGTCGACGGCTACCGCTACGGGGGGCGCGAGTTCCCGGTCGCCGCAACGGTGCAGAAGATCCGGGAGGCACTCCCGTCACTGGCCGGCGCCGTGCACATCGCCGCCCTCGACACCGTTGCCCCTGACGGCATGATCGGCTGGGACGAGCTGACATCGGTTGCGACCGAACCCGAATTCACGCCCGTACCGTTCTCCGCACCACTCTGGGTGCTGTACTCGTCGGGAACCACCGGTCTGCCCAAGCCAATCGTCCAATCGGTGGGCGGCATCCTGCTGGAACACCTGAAATCCCTTCGCCTGCACTGGGATCTCGGTCCGGGCGATCGGTTCCTGTGGTTCACCACCACCGGCTGGATGATGTGGAACTTCCTGATCGGCGGCCTTCTCGTCGGGTCCACCGTCATCCTCTACGACGGCAGCCCCGGCCATCCCGACCTGATGTCGTTGTGGCGGTTGGCCGAACGTCACCGGGTGACACTGTTCGGGATGTCCGCGCCCTACGTCGCTGCTTGTGAGAAGGACGGTCTTCGGCCGTCATCCGAACTCGACCTGACGGCGATCGGCGCGATCGGTTCGACCGGATCACCGTTGTCCACCAGTGGTTTCCGCTGGATTCACGATCAGGTCGGTGGCGACATCCAGATCGCCTCCTTCTCCGGCGGCACCGACATCTGCACCGGCATCGTCGGCGGTGCACCGACCGTCCCGGTGTGGATGGGGGAGATCTCCTGCCGGGCGCTCGGTGCCAAGGTCGAAGCGTTCTCGCCCAGCGGCGAATCGCTGGTCGACGAGGTGGGCGAGCTGGTGATCACCGCCCCGATGCCGTCGATGCCGGTGTTCTTCTGGGGGGACGACGACGGCTCCCGCCTGCACGATTCCTACTTCGCCGACTATCCGGGTGTGTGGCGGCACGGCGACTGGATCCGCATCACCTCCCGCGGGTCGTGCGTGATCGAGGGCCGCTCGGACGCCACCCTGAACCGCGGCGGGGTCCGGATGGGCACCGCCGAGTTCTATCGGGTGGTCGAGTCGGTGGCCGAGGTCACGGATTCGCTCGTCGTGGACACCTCGACGGCGTCCGGCGAAGGAGATCTGCTGCTGTTCGTCGTCCTCGATCCGGCCGCCGACACCGCCGCCGTCGCGACCTCACTGCGGACACTGATCCGGCGCGAACTGTCGCCGAGGCATGTTCCGGGGCAGATCGTTGCGGTGCCGGCGATTCCGCGGACGCTCAACGGCAAGAAATGCGAGGTGCCGGTCAAACGTATTCTCGCCGGTTCGCCCGTCGACGACGCCGTTTCACGCGATGCGCTGGCCGACCCCGCCGGATTCGATGCGTTTCTGGCCACCGCCCGGGACGCTCTGGCGGCTGCGGGGTCTCGATGAGCCGACGCTTGATGAGCACCGGGCCGAAGTGGTGGGTGCCCGGTCTCGTCGTCCCTCTGGTGTTGCTCACCGGTTGCGCAACCGGTTCGCTGGCCACCTCCGAATCGACGCCGTCGGTCTCGAGCGCTGCGTCGGTGTCGACCACGCCGCCGACCGGACCGACCCTGATCGTGACGGTGCCCGAACTGCTGCCGGCCGAAGAGACGACCGCGGCACCGGCGCCCGAGCCGGCAACGGCGAGCACGTCGGTGCAAGAGCCGACTGTTGCTCCGACCACGGCACCTGCCGAGGAGAGCAGCGAGGAGCCGGCTGCCGACCCCGAACCCCCGGCCGAGACGGAGCCACCGGCTCAAGAGCCAGCAGCACCTGAACCTGCGCCTGCGGTGGAACCGGAGCCCGCCGCACCCGCCGGCGAGGGACTGAATGTCTCGTTGGCCAACTGCGACGGCTGCACGGTTCTCGCGACCCATCGCGATGTCACCGGAGACCTGTCAGCGGCCCTGGTCGCCACCCCGTCCAGCCGAGCGATCCTGCTCTCGGTCGGTCCCGATGGTCAGGTCAGTGGGGTCGTCGGAGTGCCCTACGGGGCGGCCTTCTCCGCGCCCGACGGCGGCGTGCTGGCCTGCGCGCAGGCGCGGTGTGTGGTGGTCGGTCGACAGTCCGACGGCCGGGCGATCCTGTCCGCCTTCGAGTTGACCTCCTCCGGCGCCTGGCGGGACATCTCCGGCGACGATGCCTTCCCGTCGGCCACCGAACGGGCGGCCGTCGTCGATCTCGGCGGTGAACTGGGTATTGCTGTTCAGGATCAGGGCGACGGCGCCGCGGTGTGGATGCTCTACACCTGGGGTGGTGACCGGTATGCGGTGCTCGGCTGCACGGCCGATGGCTCCGCCCCGACCTCCACCGGCGCCGTCTCGCCGGAGCAGTGCCTGTCCTGACGTCCGCTGCCGGCCCGGGCGGGATGTTCCCAGAATGACGAGCTACGGCGTCGTGATGGCGACGCCGTGCTCCTCGAAGTCGTAGACGGTGTCGTTGATCCGAAGCCCGTCGACAGCCCCGTGCCACTCCCAGTCACTCCCTTTGGTGACCGACACGGACAGCAGGGTCGGCGCGTCCCCGCCGTCGTTCAGGAAGGTCTGGAGGTCAGTCCAGGAGCACAATGAGCTGTTCAAACCACACGGCACGCCGTCGAACTCACTGCCGCTGAGACCCCACAGCCCGGTCGTGGTGCCGTCGATGTAGTTGCTCCAGCCAGGCAACGAGACCGGTGGAAAGAATACCAGTGTCGAGAAGTTGTCGGTCGGGAACGCCGCGAGGTTGGGATCGATCTCGAACGCGATCTGCGGCATGTTGTCCGGGCCGTTGTCGATGTTCTCGGTGACGTTGAAGACGTAGAAGCCGACCGCGGTGACGTGCGAACGGGGTGTTGGCGAAGTCCTGCTCGTTGCCGTAGGTCACCTTCTCGCCCGTTGCGACCGACAGGTTCAGGCTCCCGTCGCCCACCGGCGGATGCGAGAGGCCCGGAACGGAGGTCGGCGACCGGTGACCCCGAGGTGTTGCGATTGTTCACGCCCCAGTTCCCCTCCGAAGGAACGGCCGCCGGGGGAGCCGTCGGACACGAAGTAGCCGTTCAGGTCGACGATGACGTGGACCCGGCCGGCCGCGTTGTGAATGCTGATCGAGCGATCCGGTACCCAGTTGGACGTTGATCGCATTGGGGTGTGATCCCGAGTCGCTCCAGTTGAGGCTGCTCGCGAACGGCAACGGCGAGCCTCGTCGGGAACACGGTCAGCCACGACGTTGTCGTGCCGCCGGTCACGGTCACGTTGATCGCCACGGCGGTGGCATCGACGGGAACATTGGCCGCCAGCGAAAGAGTCCGGGTCTCGTTGGGGCCCAGGCTCGCGGACGGGCGGGTGTCGAGCACTCGAAGCGGAGATGTCGCCACGAACGACGACGGACTGCTGTCCGCCGCCGAAGCCACGACGACGAAGCTCCCGGCGAATACAACGGCGACCACCGTCGCAACGAGAATGGTCCAACGTGTACGGCGTGACGATGACCTCATCACGTCCTCCGATCCCTCGAGTGGTGGCGGTCGCAGTTGGCCGGATCGCACTAACCAGCCAAAACTAACGAAGTGGTCAGGCTGGAGTAAACCACTCATTGTGCTCGGATGCACGCGCTAGGTGACGGCCAATCTGAAGGGAGTGCAGCCCGGTCGGACTCATTCGTCCGTGGGCGCGTCTTGGCATGATCACCTTGACGAGCGCGTTTGAATTTCGCCTTCGCTGGTGCGAATGGGTACGAAACTGAACCACTATTGACACCGCAATCCGAGGGGAGTTGAGTGCGTAATCCGAACAGGTCTTCGCTCTTGGGGCGCAAGGGGGTGCCGGCCGGGGAAACCGGTGCAGTTGCTTAAGGCGACCTTTACGGTTGCCTATTCCGGCTGACCATTTCGCGTAGTGCCTTTGCTCGGGTCCATCGTTTGAATTCCATGTCATTCTGCCCAGAGAATTGCTCGTGGAGGTTATTCATGGTGCGGGTTGGCCGGGTACTGCTGATCGCCCTATTGGTGACGATCTTCGTCGCACCGACCGCGTCGGCGGGGACAGGGACCCAGGGCAGGTTCGGTAAGACTCTGGGTGAGCTCTGGACGACCGTCCTCGAGCTGCCTGCCGATGAAAATCCTTTCGACCAGGGCGATCCCTGTGTCGAGCTGGACCAACGCGGTGCTCGTCGGACGACCGTTCCGTTCTCCGCGGCAGGCTCGACGATCACGTGCGAGGTGCCATTGGCAACCAAGATCTTCGTGACTGCTTGGACATCGGAGTGCAGCACCCTGGAGGAGCGGTCCTTACTACGGTGACAGACGAAGAGCCGAGCTGCGAGCCTGTGCGCGTCTGCAGATGCAAAAGTGAAAGAGCCCATCGTCACCGTCGACGGTCGCCGATCTGAGGTTGCAAGAAGTAGAGACGCCGTTGCTGAACGTCGTGATGCCCGAGGACAATATCCTGGATGCAAAGACGGGAACCGACTGGTCAATCGGTCGGCCATGGTTGGGTCGCACAGATCAATCCAATGCGGTCGGCACCCACACAATCCTTATCACAACAAACGGAATCAATGCTGACGAAGCACTGGACATCAGCGGAACGAACACCACCACCATCGTCGTCCGACCGTCCTGGTGGTGATCAGACTCTGCGCTCGGTCAGCGTCGTGCCAGCAGCACCTGGACCTGCTGTGCGGTGAGGGTCGCGGCGGAGATACTGGTGTGCAGTGCAACTGCCGACTGATCAGCTCTTCGCGCCGGTCTTCGCCCGCAGGTGGGCGCGCTCGCCCTGCCGGCCGAACAGGCAGAGCACCTCGACGGGTTGCTCGTCGGCGCTGCCGAACCAGTGCGCAACCCGGGTGTCGAACTCCGCCGCCTCGCCGGGGACCAGCACCAGATCCTTATCGCCCAGCAGTAGTCGCAGTCGGCCGCTGAGCACGTACAGCCATTCGTAGCCCTCGTGGGTTTTCTGGCCGTGCGGGCTTCGAATACGAGTGCCGGGGATGATCATCTTGAACGCCTGCACGCCGCCGGCCCTGCGGGTCAGCGGAACCATTGTCATGTCGCCTCGGACGACCGGGCGCAGGTGTACTCGCGGATCCCCGGTCTCCGGCGCGCCGACCAGTTCGTCGATCGGCACGCCGTGCGTGCGGGCCAGAGGCAACAGCAATTCCAGGGTGGGCCGCCGCTGGCCGGATTCGAGTCGGGACAGGGTGCTGACCGAGATGCCCGTCGCCGTTGAAAGGTCCGCCAAAGTCGTCCGATGCTGCTGACGCAGCGCCCGCAACCGCGGGCCGACGGCGGTCAGCACCGAATCCACCTCGTCATCCATGACTGCGAGCTTGCCATACCGGCAACAAGCCTTGCGTCTTCAGCATACGTAACTGCAGAGTGATCTCATGAGCAGAAACGGCAATGATCAGGTGGCCCCGGATGTCGATGTGGTGGTGATCGGTGGCGGTGCAGCGGGTCTCACCGCGGCGGTCACGCTCGGGCGGGCGCGGCGCAGCACAGTCGTCATCGATTCCGGCGCACCGCGCAATGCCCCCTCCGCGGGCGTCCACATGTTCCTGACCAGAGACGGAATCTCCCCTGCGGACCTCACCGGCATCGGCCGTCAGGAGGTCGAGTCGTACGGCGGGCGCTTCATCGACGGCACCGCCGTCACCGCGAGCCGGTCGGGTGAGAACTTCGCCGTCACCATTGACGACGGTCGGGCGATCACCGCCCGGCGGCTGATGGTCACCACCGGGCTGACCGACGAACTCCCGGACATCCCGGGTGTGCGCGAGTTGTGGGGACGCGATGTACACCACTGCCCGTACTGCCATGGCTGGGAACTGGACGGCCGGGCGGTCGGCGTGATCGGCAGTGGTCCTCGGGCCGTGCACCAGGCGTTGATGTTCCGGCAGTGGGTGTCCGACCTGGTGCTGTTCCTGCACAGTGCGCCCGACCTGACGGCGGAGGAGGAAGAACAGCTCGCAGCTCGTGGGATCAGGGTCGTGATCGGGCAGATCGACTCGCTCGAGATCGTGGACGGTCACCTTGCCGGCGTCAGAATGGCCGATGGCGACGTCGTGGCGCGCCAGTCGGTGGTTGTTGCCCCGAGGATGGTGGCCAGGTCCGGGGTGTTGACTTCGCTTGGCCTGCAGTCGGTGCCGCACCCGATGGGGCTGGGCGAGTTCATCGAGTCCGATGCCTTCGGCCTGACCGCAGTTGCCGGGGTCTGGGTCGCCGGCAATGTCGCGGATCTTTCGGCCGGGGTGATCGGCGCCGCTGCTGCGGGGATGGTCGCAGCAACAGCCGTCAATGCGGACCTGATCGCCGAGGACACCCGTAGAGCCGTTGCCGTGTATCGCAAATCGACTCACGAGGTGCCGGTTGACGCGCTGTGAGCGACCGGGTCGGGCTGACCGGAGAAGTGTGTCAGTGGCGCGCAGCGAGGATGTGGCTGAGTAGATCCCGAACCGCACCCGCCGGGGGAGTGCGAGGGCCGACCCAGACCGCCCGCAGCGCGCGACGCAGGTCGATGCCGATCACCGGAATCGCTGTCAGTCTTCCGCTCGCCACGTCGTCGGTCACCGCGAGCTCGCTCAACACCGCCGGCCCGGCACCGGCAAGCACGCCGGCACGGACGGCCGAGGTGGTTGACAGCGACATGATCGGAGCCGACTGCCGCACCTGAGGCCCGAGCGCGCGCCGCAAGGCCTGAGCGAGCGCGTCTTTGGTGCCTGAGCCCTCCTCCCTGCTGATCAGCGGGGTGTCGTTCAGCTCGGCGGCATCCACCGGTCGTCTGCGCCGGACCCACGGGTGATCCGGCCGGACGACCACCAGCAGCTGATCGTGCGCGACAACCCTGCTGTGTAAGTCCTTCGGCACCCGAGGCCCTTCGATGAAGCCGAGATCGGCCTCTCCTGCTCGGACCTGCTCGATGACCCGGTCGCTGTTCGTCGCGGTCAGCGTGACCTCCGCCGAGTCCCGGCCCGTCCCACGTCCGGCGGCGTGCATCGACACCAGCCAGCGGGGCAGCAGTTGCTCGGCAATGGTCAGGCTCGCGCTGACCCGGAGGCGGGTCTGCTGGTCTCCCCGGAGCGCGGCCAACCCGGCGTCCAGCTCTGCTGCGCTGTGCAGCAACCGGTCCGCCCACTCGGCAACGCTGGTACCGGCCGGCGTCAGAGTGGAGCCGCGTGCCGTTCTGGACACCAGCTGCACCCCGGTCTGTGCCTCGATGGAGGCGATGCGTGCGGATACCGCTTGCTGGCTGACCCCGATCTCCCGAGCGGCCGCATTCAGGCTGCCCGCATGGGCGACTGCCAGAAACACCTGCAGTGCTGCAAGATCGGGCATTCGCGTGCTCAGCGACATTCCTCGACCATAGTCCGCAGATACAACCTGCGCTTGTTACCCTACAACCAGCGCCCCGCTACCGGTGTCCGCCCGCGGACGGCAGGGTGAAGCCATGACCAGTTCGGCGAGTGTCCTGCAGTCCAGTGCACCGAGGTCGGCGGCTGCCACCGCCGTCCGCGGACGCATGCTGCTGCGTGACCTCGAGAGCCCCCAGCAAGTGCTGGCCAACATCACCCCCAACTGGTACGCGTCCGTCATGGGTACCGGGATCGTTGCGGTGGCCGCGGCGTCACTGCCCCTGCAGTTCGCCGGACTGCGGGCGTTCGCAACGGTTGTCTGGGCACTCGCGGCAATCCTGTTGGTCGGCCTGACCGTGGCAACGGCAGCTCATTGGCATCAACACCCGACGGTGGCCCGTGGACACCTGCGGAACCCGGTGATGGGCTTCTTCTACGGAGCGCCGCCGATGGCGATGATGACGGTCGGCGCCGGAACATTGTTGCTCGGCAGCGACGTCCTCGGTCCATCGATTGCGTTGGCCATCGACTGGACGCTGTGGACTGCTGGCACGATCGCCGGGTTGACCTGTGCTGTCGTGGTGCCCTATCAGATGATGTCCCGGCGACGGGTGACCGCGCGGAGTGCCTTCGGTGGCTGGCTGATGCCCGTGGTGCCGCCGATGGTGTCGGCTTCGACCGGAGCCTTGCTGATCCCTCACCTGCCCGCCGGAGATCTCCGAACGGGGATGATGATCGCGTGCTATGCGATGTTCGCGGCCAGCCTGATCGCGTCGTCCGTGGTGATCGCCATGATCTGCAGGCGGCTGTTCAGCGGGCGACGTCGGTCCGGCAAAGATGGTGCCGACGTTGTGGATCGTGCTCGGACCTCTGGGCCAGTCGATCACGGCGGCCAACCTGCTCGGTGGAGTCGCACATCTCGCGCTCCCCGCGTCGACCGCCGGAGCCCTGCACGCCTTTGGGATCCGCTATGGGATCGCCACTCTCGGCCTCGCGCTGCTCTGGGCGGCGTTGGCCGGCACGATCACCATCCGCACCGCCCGGGAAGGCCTGCCGTTCTCACTGACCTGGTGGTCCTTCACCTTTCCGATCGGTACCTGCGTCACCGGGATCACCGCGCTGAGCGTGAGCACCGGCTCCTGGGAACTCGCGGCCGCCGCCGTCCTGAGCTATCTCTGCCTGCTGGCGGCCTGGACCGTCGTGGCGATTCGGACGGCGCACGGCAGTATCCGTGGGCATCTGTTCCTGCCCTGAACCGGCGTCGATCGCTGGTCATCCAACTCACTCGCCTGGGCGGCAAACTGCTCGTTCCGCGGTGTCGACGATCAGCTCAATCGTTTCATCGACCGACTTCCCGCGCTCGCTGTCGAAGGTGTCGAAGCTTGTCGTCGGCGCCGGCCCGGCCGGTCTGGTTGCCGCGATCTCGTTGGCGCGTGCGGGAATCCGCTGCCTGGTGCTCAACAAGAGGACCCGCCCTGCCGAACATCCACGCGCGACGGTGATCAGCCTGCGGAGTATGGAGCTGTTCCGGTCCTGGGGGCTGGCGGACGCCATCACCGCGGGCGGCCACGAGGTGGAGTGGCTGATGCTCGTGACGACCACGATGTCCGAGGCGACCGTGGGAGTCCCGGTGCAGGTCGGCTATCCGAGCGTGGCCGAAAGTGCCTTGCTCAGCCCGACCCGACCGGCCTGCGTACCGCAGGACCATCTGGAAGCGGTGCTGACGGCGCATCTGAAGGAGCTTCCGGCGGCACGCTCGGTCACCGGCATCGAGGTCGAGGACATCAGTCAGGAGCCGGGCAGTCACCACTCCAGCTGCATCGGCTGCAGAGCGGATTTCGCACGTTCGTCCGCGGCCGGTATCTGATCGGAGCCGACGGGTCGCGCAGCATCGTGCGAGAACGACTGGGACGCACAGTGTTCGCCACCGAGAAGCAAACCGGCGCGTTTTCCGTGCTGCTGCATGCCCCGCTGTGGGACGTGGTGGCCGATCGGCGGTACGGGATCTACGTGACGGAGCAGTCCGGGCCGGCCACCTTCTTGCCGGCCGGACGCCCCACCGGTGGGTCTTTGCCTTCAACTGGGAGCCGAGCGAGGGGGCGGAGCCACCGGCCGCAGACGATCTGCTGCTCGCCCGGATCCGATCGGAGCGCCAGTGTCCCGGATCTGCCGGTCCGCATTGTCGCAACGAACCACTTCAGTTTCTCCGCCGCGATCGCCGAGAGATTCCGCATCGGTGACGCTTTCCTCGTCGGCGACGCCGCCCACCGGGTGACACCCCGCGGTGGAACCGGGATGAACAGCGCCATCGCCGACGGCTTCAATCTGGGGTGGAAGCTGGCATGGCGGTGAACGGGTGGGCCGGCGATGCTCTTGTGGATTCCTACGAGTCGGAACGGCGACCCGTTGCCGAGCACAACCTGATCCGATCCCTCGATCCGATGGGCGCTCGACGGGACCCCCGGGATGAGTAGGGGTTCGATCTGGGCGGGCGGTTGGCTCACCACTGGCTCGATAGACCGCAGGGCCGAATATCGACCCTCGACCTGCTCGGCCCGGGAGTGACTTTGCTGACCACCAGCCAGTATTCGAGGGCTGTCGCGCCGATGAGCGGAGTGCCGCCGATCGTTGTGCACCGCGTTGATCAATCAACTGCACTGAAACTCGGGGTGGGCCAAACCCGGTGGGTTGCTGTTGCGGCCGGATGGCGTGCGCTGGGATTCGTCGCCGTTGTCGATCACCGAATTCGCAGGGGAGCCGCGACGATGAGGAGGCGCGCCGGGACGTTTACTGCTGTGGACCGACCGGAGCCGGCAGTAGCCCGATAGGGTGCCGGAGGCCGCGAAAGCTGTCGATGCGGTTGCCATCGCTTGCTGGGGAGGACTCTTCGTGCGGGTAACAAAAATGACGGTCGTCGCAATGATGATCCTGTCGATGGGTGTCGCGGGGGTGCAGTCGGCATCGGCATCGAGCGCAGTCGTGCCCGCGCCGGTCACCCCGACGACTACCGAGATACCGCTGGAGCTGATATCCGCCGCGCGGTTGGCGCCGGCCGAGCCGCCTTCGGTGCAGCGAGCCGTTCCGGATGTGACGTCCGCCGCTCCGGTCCCGACAATGCCGTCGGTCGCGCCGTCCGTCCCGGAACCCATCGTCATCGAGCACGAGGTCGACGGATCGTTCTCCGCCGTCGGCTTCCGTTACCAACCGACGGACGCCGCTCCTGGCATCGAGGTGAAGGTCCGGGAGAACGGCGTCTGGAGCGAGTGGGAACCCGTCGCCGAACCGGACGGTGGTCCGGACGAGGATTCCGCAGAGGGCCGCCGGGCCGCCGCCCACAGCGCGAGGGTGACCACCGAGCCGCTGCTGACCAGCCGCGCCGACGCCTTCACGGTCCGCGTGACGCCGACCGATGGACAGGTCCCGGAGGGATTCGGAGCTCTCGTCATCGATCCGGGAACCTCCGCCGCCGACGCCCAGGTCGGCGCGACCGCCCAGGCGGCTGCTCCGGCGCCATCCGTCGACTTCCCTTATCCCGCACCGAAAATCATCAGCCGCGCCGGCTGGGGCGCCGACGAGAACCTGCGCACCTCAGATCCCGAGTGTGTGACCCCGGATTACGACAACACCATCAAGATCGGCTTCGTGCACCACACCGCATCGACCAACAACTACACGGCGACAACAGCTTTCGAGCAGCTCAGAGCAATTTACGCCTACCACATCCAGGGTTTCGGCTGGTGCGACTTCGGCTACAACTTCCTGGTCGACAAGTACGGACGGATCTTCGAGGGTCGCTGGGGCGGCGTTGACCGGCCGGTCCATGGCGCCCACACCGGCGGCTTCAACACCGACACATTCGCAGTTTCCGCCCTCGGCAACTACGAGGAGGTCGGTGCGCCGGACGGGATGGTCAATTCCATCGCCCAGGTGCTCGGCTGGAAGCTGGGTATGTACGCCAGGGATGTCTACGGCCGCGACACCCTGGTCAGCGCGGGAGGTGGCACCAGCAAGTATCCGGCCGGAGTCTCCGTCACCTTCAACGTCATCAGCGGCCACCGCGATCCCGGGAACACGTTGTGCCCCGGGCAGTTCCTTTACGACAGATTGCCGCAGATCCGGCAGATCGCCGCCGGCGTCGCCCAACAGACCTACACCGGCATCACGGCGGTGAACCCGGTGAATCAACGGAAGAGCTATGCCGGTTCCGCCGCGTCGATCAGCGCGTTCATCCCGGCCTCGACGTACTACGAGTTCACCGTGACGGAGCTGTGCACGGGCCGGACGGTGCGCCGGTTCATCGGCTTCACCGAGCGCGGCACCCTGCAGCTCGGGTGGGATCTGCGCGACGACTCCGGGCAATACGTCCGCGGCGGCAACTACAGCTGGCGACTCGCCGCGACGAACGGCGGTCAGGCAACCGGTCAGGTCGAGGTCGTGCCGCCCACCGAACGAGCCGCCGGGGCAACCACCGCGAGCGGGATCAGCGCTGCCGGTTTCATCCCGATCACTCCGGTCCGGGTCAGTGACAGCCGGAACGGGAACGCCCAGCCGTTGGCAGCGGCGAGTACCCGCAACATCAAGGTGGTCGGCGCGGGCCAGGTGCCAGCGACCGGGGTGCAGGGCGTCGCGCTGAATGTGACGTCGGTGTGTGCAACCGAGCAGACCTTCTTCACCGCCTGGGCGGCGGGGAGCCCGCAGCCGTTCACCTCGTCGTTGAACGTCGGGCCTGGCGACGTCGTCCCGGGCCTGGTCGTCGCGCCGGTGGGTGCCGACGGCAGCGTGACCGTCTACAACTCCAACGGGTCGTCACACCTGGTGGTCGATGTCGTCGGGTATTTCCCGGCGACCGGTGGCAACACGCTGCGCAGCACCACCCCGGTCCGGGTTCTCGACGGCTGGGCCACCCCGATGTCCGGGGGTCAGTCGAAGACCCTCTCCCTGGCCCAGTCCCTCGGTGTGCAGCCATCGGCGCTAGCTGGGGTGGTCGCGAACGTGACCATTGCAGGGGCCTCCGCGCCGGGGTATGTGGAGCTCAGCCCGGGCACTCAGCCCTCAACCGGGACCTCCTCGGCGAACGCGCGGGTCGGCGGGGTGGCGGCCAACCGGGTGTTCACCGGCGCCGAGAACGGTCAACTGACCGTCCGGTACCAGGGCGGCACGGCGGCGGTCATCGTCGACGTCGTCGGGTACTTCACCGGCCAGGGGTCCGGTGCCAAGTACACCTCGGTCACGCCGACCCGGATCGTCGATTCCCGCACGGGGACCGCGGTGTCCGGGCCGCTGGGCGCGAACTCGACCACCAACGTCCCGGTCACCGGCGTCGGCCCGATCCCCGGCTCCGCGGCGTCGGTGATGGCGACGCTGACCAGCGTGGACGCCACCCAGACCACCTTCTTCACGGCCTGGGCCGCCGGCCAACCCCGGCCGTACACGAGTGATCTGAACCCGTCAGTCGGGGCGCCCAGGGCGAACGCCGCGGTGCTGTGGCCGGGCACTGGCCGGGCATCGTCCATCTACAACGCCGCCGGGACGAGTGGGGTGATCGTCGACGTGACCGGCTACTTCGGCTGAGGTTTGCCGGGCTCGGCGCGATGGCGATGGTTGCTCGGTTGACGCGGCACCTGGCGTTTTGCCCGCGCCCGGTCACGCCAGGTAGGGTTGGCCGCCGGTGGCCACCCCAGGGTGGCCCTGGGAAGCGTGCCAGAGCGGCCGAATGGGACACACTGCTAATGTGTTGTGCTCGCAAGGGCACCGAGGGTTCAAATCCCTCCGCTTCCGCGCTGGACCTCGGTTTCCGGGGACCGGTGGCACGGCCCGTTCGCTCCGGCGAGCGGGAGCACGACAGTCGATCACGGCGACAGCCCGATCGGGACAACTGAACAAGCGCCTGTAGCTCAACGGATAGAGCATCTGACTACGGATCAGAAGGTTGGGGGTTCGAATCCCTCCAGGCGCACCACCAAATCGATTGCAGCACTGACTGTGTCGCTTCTGAGCGCGATTGTTCTCATGATCGCATCCCAACAACTATCCCAACAACGGCTCGAGCGCTGTCCACGCCTGCTCGACGGGCTCGCCCGAGGCCAAGAGCCCTACCGTGGGGGATGGCTACTCGACGAGGTTGCGGTTCCCTGCGGGAGCGGACACCAGGGGTGTGGGAGGTTCGGGTCGCGCTCGGTCCGGATCCGGTCAGTGGTCGTAGCCGGGTCCGTTCCCGCACCGTTCATGGCGACCATCAGGCAGCGCAAGCGGCGAAGCAGCACTGGGCGGCTGCCGCGGAACTCGTGCGGTCCGCGGGCCGCGCCAGGCCGGGGATCACCCTCGCTGCATTGTTGGTGGAATGGCTCGAAGACGATCACGGATGGCGACCGTCCACGATGGCGGGGTACCGATCGGCTGTCGGGTTGATCGCCGACTCCGCGATCGGCGTCAGGCGGGCCGTTGACGTCAGCCCCAGGGTGCTGACCGCGGCGTGCTCGCAGTGGCGGTCCGCCGGCTGGCCGGACCCGACCATCTGGGCCCGGGTCCGGGTCATTCGCTCCGCCCTCGGCTGGGCCTACGCCGCCAGGATCCTGGATCGGCATCCTCTGGACGGGATGCGCGGCCCACCCCAAACCGGGGTCCGCCTTCATGCACCCGTCGACCAGGTCAAAGCGATCCTTGCCTGCGCCACCGAACGGGTGGAAAAGGAGAGCGCCGCCGGCCAGCTCGGCCGGCTGGCGGAGCAGCGGTTGCACAGGGCCGAGCAGGTGCTGCTTCTGGCCAGGCTCGCAGCTGATTCCGGCGCTCGCCGGGGCGAGCTCGCCGCACTGCAGATCGGTGACCTCGACGGGAGTGTCATGACCATCTCCCGTGGTGCCTCCAACGACATCATCGGCCCCACCAAGACCGGCCGGATCAGAAGGCTCACCCTCGGCCCCACCTCGGTGGCACTGTGGCACGACATGGTCGACCGCTGGCAGCACCGCGCAGCAGCCGATAGCTTTTTTGGCCCTTGGCTGTTCGCTGCAGATTTCGAGCACACCACGCGCCTCACGACGTCCTGCCTCGGGCGCTGGTTCGCCGTACTGGCCCGGGACGCCGGATATCCCGATGTGACTCTGCATCGGCTCAGGCACACCGTGGCGACCGAACTGGTCTCCAGGGGCGACATCCTTCAGGCCCAATACCGACTGGGTCACCGTGACGCGGCCACCACCCTGAAGATCTACAGCCACGTCCTGCCGCTGACCGACCGAGCCGCGGCCGAGACCATCGAGCACCTCTACAACGACTAATACAGCACCTCTACAACGACGGTACACAGAAGCTCCCTGGGCGCGGTGAGCCATGACTTGTCCAATCGCGGCTCCTCCGGATCCGGTGGTCGATTGACATGCGCGGTGAGCGTCGTGAACCAGGGACGCCTGATTAGTTCGCTGATCGGTATAGGCGACAAACCGCTGCCCTGGGGTTGACCCTGTGACGAGACCCGGTTATTGCTGTCGACGAATAGTTCCACGTCTGGTGGGTCTCGGCTTCCCGGCAGAGCGTCCGGTAGCGTCACGCGTCGTGTCCCGCCGGAAAACGGGAATGGAGTTGATCGTCACCTCGACGTTGATACTTGCCGGACCATCGTATCGTTGCTGGTCCGGATCCAGCCAGGTGCCGGCCGGCAGCACTACCCTGCGAATCGCTGCGTTCGGGTCGAGAACGGGTGCGGCGAGGATGTCTTCACCCAGAAGGAATTGATCGACGATCTCGTCCATGTTGTCGTAGTGGTAGGCCATGGGCCGCAGGATCGGCTCACCAGACTGTGCCGCCGTCTCGGCCAGCGCGCGGATCTCTGGCACGAGTTGCTGATGCAGGGTGACTGCTGCCAGCGTGGCGTTGAGGTGCTCGTCGTCCAGGACCCTGGTGGGTGACAGGGAGAACTGCATCATGGGGAAAGGGCGGCGCATTGCGCGTATCTGACGAAGAGTTCCTGGTCGACACCGACTTTGATGGCATCGAGGTCGCCGCCGCCGATCATGTCGGGGCAGATGAAGGCGTGGCCTATCAGTCCTTGCGCGATGCCTTCGGGGATGAGGGATGCGAGTCCACCGGTGCCCCAGGTGGGTGGCTTGTCGTGGAGTCGCTGAACCAGAGGCTGACCGCCCATCTTCCAGCAGGCTCGGTATTCGTTGAACGAGTACCGTTGCCCGATTTCGGCCCATGCTTCGCACTGGCCCGCTGGGTTGGTGTTCCCCGCAATCAGGTCATCGTCGGCGTAGCTGTAGAGGTCGCCGCCGTCGAATTTGAAACCGTCGACACCGTTCTCGGTGATCAACGTGTCGAGACAATCGTGCAACCACATGACGGCCCGGGGGTTGGTCATGTCCAGGACGCCGCTGCGTCCGTTCCACCACTGGCGAATCGCCGGGGTCCCGTCGGGTTCGCGAATCAGCAGGTCTCCGGCCCAGAGTTCTTGGAAGGTCTGGCTGCTCGGTTCGACGAAGGGAACCAGCCAGAGCATGACGGAGAAGCCCCAGGAGTGCAGTTGGGCGATCATGGAACTCGGATCCGGGAATGTCGTGGGGTCAAAGGTCCAGGTGCCGTAGTCGATTGACCATCGGTCATCGATCATGAGCACCCCGGGTGGAAAACCGGATGTCAGCATCTCTTTTGCGTAGCCAAGGACGCCGTCTTGTGTGGGCCGGTAAGGCATCTCGATCCAGGTGTTGTACTGCGGTGCATTCAGCATCGGCGGTGCGGGTGTCCGACCGGCCGACGGGAAAAAGGCGACCGATGCGGTCCGGTAGGCGTCCCGAAGGTTGTTGCCGGCACGACCGTGACTCAGCTGTCGACCGGTGATGCGGATGGCGTCATCGGCGATGGCGAACTCGAAGGGCCATTCCGACCAGATGAAACGACCACGGTTGGACACCAGCAGGGGTGCCGACTGATTGTTGCCGGATCGGGGATCGCCGGTGATTCCCGCTGAGCGGCCGAGGTCGCGTCGGTGCGTCCGATCACCGAATGGCATGTGCTGACCATCCGCGACTGCCCCGCCCCACCAATGTTCACCCGGCAAGAGAGGAAGCCGGAGCGATTGGCGCGCCTCCGGTTGGGCGGTGACCGCGAGACCCACACGCTGCGACTCGACCTGTGTCTGCATGGTGTTGGTCAGACCGCTTGCACGACGTGCAGCAGGATGACTTGTTCTGGGAAGAGGTCCGGCAATTGCACCCCTGCCTCGATCAAAGCGGCTCCGTTGAGGCGGATCCCGCTGGTGATCCAGGGGGGCAGTTGATGGTTGTTCCCACGGTACGATGTCTCCGGGTGGCAGCAGTGAAACGTCATATACGGCGTCGGGATTCAATCCTGGTAGCACGAGCCTGCCGGTGGTTGCGCTATCCGAGGTTCGGATGCTGGCGACACTGACGACTGCCTCTGTCCTGTCGTCGGTGACGACGGCGTGGACCACCAACGAGGGGTCGACATGGTCGAATCGAACGATGTTCCCGGAGTGCAGGAGTGGCCTCATCCGCCGGTGCAACGAGACCCAGGCGGCAGTTCGTGGCGTTCCTCGACAAACATCTTCGACAGGTCGGCTTCGATGCCCATGTGCCCGAACAGAGCGGTGCCGCCGCGGAAAGACAGGTCGTGCCGGCGACCTGTGGTGTGCGAGCGGTCGGAACCGACGTGGGCGCCCATCAATTCGGGTGGCACCATGAGCCCCGTGTAGCGCTGAATGGTCTGCCGTTCCAAGGCGTCGATGCAGTCGCTGGTCCAGATCCTGTCGGTGTGTTGCAGCAC
>CAVOIF010000001.1:0-1189289 GCA_963696065.1 uncultured Actinomycetota bacterium | reverse complement strand
CGACTGACATCACAACATCCCATCGTTCAAAATGTGTCGCCGTGCAACCTAACTGCGACCGGGCATTCACCCTGTGTCACACAGCATCGAGATCGGCTCTGAATCATCCGCAGACCCGAAGTCAACTCACCACCGGATGGGATTGCCGAGGTTCAACACACCGAAGCCAGTCGTACTGCTCGAGCCCCGCCTGGGCTCACCAAACTAGCCACGTTCGAGTGATCTATTGAGCCCTAACGCCACTTTTATCGCTCGATAGTCACACACAGTGCTAGCGTCTGATGCGCATGGTCTTGCTGTTGCGCCGAACGAGCGCTCAGTTTCACTTTTGGTGGGGGTACACATGAGGATGATCCGCAAGGCATACGTAGCTCTGACGATGGCGGTGATGGCTCTGCTACTGGCACCGGCCGTCGCTACGGCGAGCAGCCCGCCGTATGAAGCACCGCCGGTCACCCCGGCCGACCCGGTGTCAACAGTTCTTGATGTCGTTCCGCCGCCCAGCAGGCCACCGTTCCCAGCTCGCCGCTGGCCAGTACCGGCGCCGGCATGGACATCGGCGTGTGGCTGGGAATCGGCGCGGTTGTCCTGGTCCTCGGCGTCGCTCTCACCATGATTGGCACTCGGCTCGTCACCAGCAAGGGCGCCCGTCACTGAACCGATCGGGCCCGACCGGTCCCTCACCACGGGCCCGGTCGGCCAATCAGAGCGTGTCTGGCGTCCATGGCCACACACGCTCTGTGCCTCCGCATTGGGCTTCCGGCCTCGTCCCAGGCGCGAGCGACCCGCGACACTCGGATACGGCGAGGGGCTAACGACCCAGAGCGACTGGTGCCGGCAACACATCCTCCAGGGCCCTCGTGCAGTACTCGAGCAGTTCCCGATCCCGCAGGGCCGCGCCACCGATCCGGCCACCGTCCGTCGGCGGCTGCAGCGTCAGCGTCGAGGTGATTTCCCGGTATTTCGAGCCCGGGTAGAGCCGGGCGAGCCGCATCTGGCCCGATTCGGGCAACCGGATCGGTGACATCCGCAGGCCCTGCGGTCCCATCGCCACCTCGGTCACCCCCATCGTCCGGCACAGCTGGCGGAACGCCGCAACGGCGAGCAGGTTTTCCACCTGCTCCCCCAACGGGCCATACCGATCGACCAGCTCATCGCGCACCGCGGCCACGTCGTCGGCCGACAGCGCCCCGGCGATTCGCCGGTAGGCATCCAATCGCAGTCGCTCGACGGGGATGTACTCGTGCGGGATGTTGGCGTCGACCGGCAAATCGACCCTGATCTCGGCAGGCTCGTCCTCGATTGCCGCGTCGCCGCCTGCGGCCGATGCAGCCTTCTTGAAAGCCGTCACCGCTTCCCCGACCAGTCGGATGTAGAGGTCGAAGCCGACGCCGGCGATGTGCCCGCTCTGCTCGGCACCCAGGATCGACCCGGCACCGCGGATCTCCAGGTCCTTCATCGCCACTGCCATCCCGGCCCCGAGATCGGAGTTCTGCGCGATGGTGGCCAGCCGGTCGTGCGCCGTCTCGGTCAACGGCTTCTCCCCGGGGTACAGGAAGTAGGCGTATCCGCGTTCCCGGCCTCGGCCGACCCGGCCACGCAGCTGGTGCATCTGGGACAACCCGAGCACCTCGGCGTGGTCGACGATCAGCGTGTTCGCGTTGGAGATGTCCAGCCCGGTCTCGACGATCGTGGTGCAGAGCAGGACGTCCCACTCCCGCGCCCAGAACCCGTCGATGATCTTCTCGAGTCGGTCCTCGTTCATCTGTCCATGGGCCACCGCGATCCGCGCCTCGGGGACGGCCTCCCGGATCCGTCTTGCCACCGACTCGATGTCCGCCACCCGGTTGTGCACGTAGAACACCTGACCCTCGCGGAGCAGTTCCCGCCGGATTGCCGCGGCGACGAGCTTGTCGTCGTAGGCACCGACATAGGTGAGGATCGGGTGCCGCTCCTCGGGCGGCGTGGTGATGGTCGACATCTCCCGGATCCCGGCCAGGCTCATCTCCAGGGTCCGCGGGATCGGGGTCGCCGACATGGTCAGCATGTCGACGTGCGCCCGAAGAGCCGTGATGTGCTCCTTGTGTTCGACGCCGAACCGCTGTTCCTCGTCGACGACGACCAGCCCCAGGTCCTTCCAGCGGATGGACGGCTGCAGCAATCGGTGGGTGCCGATCACGATGTCGACGCTGCCGTCCGCCAGTCCCTTGATCGTCTGGGCGGCCTCGGTGTTCGACGTGAAGCGCGATAGCCCGCGCACCGTGACCGGGAACGCCTGCATCCGGTCGGAGAACGTGGACAGATGTTGCTGGGCCAACAACGTCGTTGGCACCAGGATGACCACCTGCTTGCCGTCCTGCACCGCCTTGAAGGCTGCGCGCACCGCTATTTCCGTCTTGCCGTAACCCACGTCGCCGGAGATCACCCGATCCATCGGAACCGGCTTTTCCATGTCCGCCTTGACCTCGTCGATTGCAGCCATCTGGTCACGGGTCTCGGTATAGGGAAAGGCATCTTCGAGTTCGCGCTGCCAGGGCGTGTCCGCGCTGAAGGCATGACCCGGTGCGGACGCCCTCGCCGCATACAGCTGCACCAGTTTCGCGGCGATCTGCCGGACGGCCTTGCGCGCCCGGCCCTTGGTCTTGGCCCAGTCCGCGCCGCCGAGCTTGTTCAGGGTCGGGACCTCGCCGCCGACGTAGCGGGACAACAGGTCGAGGGCATCGGTGGGGACGAACAGCCGGTCGCCTGGGTGGCCACGCTTGCTGGGCGCGTACTCCACCACCAGGTATTCGCGGGTGGCGCCGCCCGAGGTGCGTTGCACCATGTCGACGTACTTGCCGATGCCGTGCTGCGCATGCACGACGTAGTCGCCGGGCTTCAGCGACACCGGGTCGACGGCATTGCGCCGGCGGGTCGGCAGGCGCGCTGCGGCCGCCTCCGGGTTGACGCCCCGGGTGCCGGTGAGATCGGCCTCGGTGAGGATGGCCAGCCCGGAGTCCGCGGAGCACGAACCCGTTCTCGAGCCGGCCGCAGGCGACGGTGACGACGTCCGTGCGGGGCGGCTCGATCATGCCCTCGCCGGCGACGACCACACCGATGTCGGCTTCGGCGAGCCGCTCCCCGGCTCGGGCAGCTGTTCCGGCGCCGGCCACCACCAGCACGGTCGAACCACCAGCGGTCTGCCGCGTCACGCGCATCCTCGATGGCGACGGCCAACTCGCCGCGGTAGGCGGGGGCAGCGCTCACCGGCGGCTGTTCGCCCGCCGCCGGCAGCATCGCCGTCGGCCACGGCGTCCCCGGTGTCGAACGGCGCGATCCGCCAGATCGGCAGCTCGGCGTCCCGCACCACGTCGAGGGTCTCCTCGAGGCTGCGGTAGGCCGAGGACCCCAGGTCGATCGGCGCCCGACCGCCGGTGGCGGCGGCCATCCAGGAGGCCGCCAGGAACTCGTTGCCGGTGCGAACCAGGTCGGCGGCCCGGGTCCGGATCCGTTCCGGATCAGCCAGCACCACATGGGTGCCCGGCCGGACCAGGTTGGGCAGCAGTTCCAACTCGTCACCGACCAGCACCGGGAATCAGCGATTCCATGCCCTCGACGCTGATCCCGTTGGCGAGGTTGTCCAGCATCTGCGCCAGCGTCGGGTCGCCGGTCTGCTGGGCCGACAGCGCCGCGGCGCGGCCCGCACCTCGGCGGTCAGCAGGATCTCCCGGCACGGCGGTGCGATCACTTCGTCGACCGCGGCCAGCGACCGCTGGTCGGTGACCCCGAAGGTCCGGATGTCGGTGACCTCGTCACCCCAGAACTCCACCCGCACCGGGTGGTCGATCGGTGGGCGGGAAGATGTCGAGAATCCCGCCCCGCACAGCGATCTCGCCGCGCTTCTCGACCATGTCGACCCGGGTGTAGGCCAGCGAGACCAGTTGCTCGACCAGCTCGATCAGGTCCCCTCCTCGCCCGAGCCGCAGGGTCACCGGGGCCATCTCGCCGAGATGCGGCGCCATCGGCTGGATCATCGAACGCACCGTCGCGACGACGACGGCCGGGTAACCGGCCGGATCGCAGTTCGGGGTGCGCGATCCGGCGCAGGGTCGCCAGCCGACGACCGACGGTGTCGGCCCGCGGCGACAGTCGCTCGTGCGGCAGCGTCTCCCAGGACGGGAACAGCGACCACGTTGTCGTCGCCGATCAGATCCCCGATCGCGGCGGCGGCGGCCTCGGCCTCCCGGCCGGTTGCGGTGACCAGCAGCACCGGCACGCCACCGGTCGGATTCCGGGAACCCACGCGGCCAGCGCGGAGGCCACGAAGGGCCGGATCGACGGTGGACCGGTGACCCGGTGGGTGATGGCGCCGCTCGCCGCCGCGCATCGAGGCGAAGAACGGATCGGCCAACGCCGCAGTCAGCAAGCCTCGCAGCGCACCGGAACTCACCTGTCAGCACTCCCTCGACACATGCGACCCACGCCAGAAACCCCCCGCCGAGGCGACGAGGGGTTGACCTCGACGAGCCTACGCGGCCGGAACGATCCGCGTCGTGCGGACAACCGACGTGACCGCGACCGATCCGGTGTCGAGCTTCGGGCCCACCGCATCGTGAGACAATGCCCGTGCAATCCGCCGTGGTGTAACGGCAGCACCTTGGATTTTGGTTCCAATGGTTCAGGTTCGAATCCTGGCGGCGGAGCGGATTGCGCCTACCAGGTGGCGGCGAGTGTCCCGGGACCGCCCGTTCCGGAGGTCTCCCGCCCGCGGACTACCATCGGCGGAGCCTTCCGCTGTCGCGGCCGGGCACCATCGGAGTCGTTGTTGACGAGCCCGCCAGAACCCCGCGAAGCGCATTCGCAGGAGGGATCAGCTGTGCCCCTCGCGTCATCCGACCAGAATGCTGACATCCCGACCGTCGCCGGCCCATCGGCCACGCATCTCCGCGGTGATCGTGCTGGCCGCAGGTGCCGGCACCCGGATGAAGTCCAGCCGGCCCAAGGTCCTGCACGACCTTGCCGGCAAACCGATGCTCTGGCATGCGCTGCGCTCCGCCGCCGGGCTTGTCGCCCTCCCGGCTCGTCGCCGTGCTCGGCCACGGACGCGAACAGGTCGTCGAGTTCCTCTCCGATGCGATCGACCTGCCGCCGGTGATCACCGCCATTCAGGACCAGCAACTCGGCACCGGCCATGCCTGTGCCTGCGCGCTGGACGTCACCGGCGAGCTGACCGGGACGGTCCTGGTCACCTACGGCGACGTGCCCCTGCTGCCGCACCGAGACCCTCACCGCACTGGTCCGACGAGCACCTGGCCAGCGGTAACGCAGTCACGGTGCTGACCGCGATCCTGCCCGACCCGACCGGCTACGGCCGGATCATCCGCGACGACTCGGGCGAGGTGGCCGGGATCGTCGAGCAGAAGGACGCCGACCCGGATCAGCGCGCGATCCATGAGGTCAATTCCGGCGTCTATGCCTTCGACGGCGCGATGCTGACCGACGCGCTGGGTCGACTTTCCGACGCCAACGCGGCCGGTGAGCGGTACCTGACCGACGTCGTCGGTATCGCCCGCGCCGACGGCCGCCGGGTCGGCTCGGTGGTCGCCGCCGATGCGGTCGAGACCGAGGGGGTCAACGACCGGGTGCAACTGGCCGACATGGCCCGGGTGCTCAACGCGCGGCTGGTCCGCAAGGCGCAACTCGCCGGCGTCACGGTGCACGATCCGGCGACGACCTGGATCCACGCCGACGTCACGATCGGCCCGGACACCGAGATCCTGCCGGGCACCCAGCTGCAGGCCGGAACGAGCATCGGCAGCGGCTGTTCCATCGGCCCGGACACCACGCTGATCGCCTGCACGGTCGAGGACGACGCGACGATCGTCCGGTCGCACTGCCAGGGCGCGATCATCGGCAAGCATGCGTCGGTCGGACCATTCACCTACCTTCGACCCGATGCCGTCCTGCAGGCGGACAGCAAGGCCGGAGCCTTCGTCGAGATCAAGAACTCGACGGTCGGCGAGAAGTCCAAAGTGCCGCACCTTTCCTACATCGGCGACACCACCATCGGCGCCGGGAGCAACATCGGCGCCGGAACGATCACCGCCAACTACGACGGTGATCACAAGTACGCCACCGTCATCGGCGATCACGCCTTCGTCGGCAGTGACTCCACACTCGTCGCGCCGGTCACCATTCATGACGGCGCCTACGTCGCGGCCGGTTCGACCATCACCGACGACCTCGGTCCCGGTGACCTGGGTATCGCCCGCGGCCGGCAGCATTCCGCACCCGGCTGGGTGATGCGCAAGAGGATCGGCACCAAGGCCGCGCTCGCTGCCCAGGCTGCCACGGCCGACGAGCCCATCCACCTTCCTGCCGGCAATCCGCCGAGCATCGACACCTCGGCCCAAGGAGATCGTCCGGCGTGAGCTCCCTCTCGATCACCACCCGCAAGAGCCTCATGCTGTTCTCCGGCAGGGCGTACCCGGAACTCGCCGACGAGGTGGGTAAGTACCTCGACGTGACCGTGACCCCGCAGTCGGCCTACGACTTCGCGAACGGCGAGATCTTTGTGCGGTTCGAGGAGTCGGTGCGGGGGTCGGACGCATTCCTGATCCAGTCCTGCGGCGTGCCGATCAACACCTGGGTGATGGAAACCCTGATCATGATCGACGCGCTGAAACGAGCGTCCGCCAAGCGGATCACGGTGGTCCTGCCGTTCTACCCGTACGCCCGACAGGACAAGAAACACCGTGGCCGGGAACCGATCTCCGCGCGCCTGATCGCCGACCTGCTCAAGACGGCCGGCGCCCAGCGCCTGATGACCGTCGACCTGCACACCGATCAGATCCAGGGCTTCTTCGACGGGCCGGTTGACCACCTGTTCGCTCAGCCGCTCCTGGGCGGGTACATCGGCAAGAAGTACAGCGAGGACGACCTTGACGGTCGTCTCGCCCGACTCCGGCCGGGTGCGGACCGCGGAGCGCTGGGCTGACCGTCTCGGCGGCGCACCGATTGCGTTCATTCACAAGACCAGGGATCCGACTCGGCCGAACCAGGTGGTCGCCAACCGGGTGGTCGGTGACGTGAACGACCGGACCTGCATCATCGTCGACGACATGATCGACACCGGCGGCACCATCGCCAAAGCGGTCAAGCAGGTTCTCGAGGCCGGCGCCAAGAAAGTCGTCGTCGCGGCCACCCATGGCGTGTTGTCCGACCCGGCCGCGGAACGGCTCGCGGCAAGCGGGGCCTGCGAGGTGGTCCTCACCAACACGCTGGCCATCCCCCCGTCCCACCAGTTCGAGCAACTCACCGTGCTGTCGATCGCACCGCTGATCGCCAAGGCCATTCACGAGGTCTTCGAGGACGGGTCGGTCACCTCGCTGTTCGACGACTGACGTCACGACTCTCTATTGCACGGGCTTCCACACAAATATTCCGCCGATCAAATGGACTGGTCAGCCATCGCTCACAATTTCCCTTGCTCGTTGATGAGATTCACCCAAATGGTCGTGGTCCAGCCCATCAATCCCCCGATTACGCGCTGAAACCTCCACGTTCGAGTTAAAGCCTGCACCCGAAGGTACTGCTGCCTCGTCGCAGTGGCGGATGGTAACCTCCCCCGAGGCGCAATCGTCAGAATATTTTGCACGAGCCCGACTGACGTCAGGCGGCCATCGTTGATCAATAAGGGGAGTACCTCGCTATGAGGCTGCGGTCGATTGCTGCCGGGATGAGCTTGCTCATGGTCGTTTCCCTCCTTCTGCCCGTCACCGAAGCAACTGGTGCGACCACTCTCAATGGGCACACAGTGGTTCTGGACGGTGCCGGAAAAATTGTTCCCTGGACGGCGAACCCGGGCGACGGCTATGGCACCGTCATCGACAGTGCCTGGACTTATCTTCTGACGAGCGTTCCGAACGATGCCGGCAATCGCAAGCCAGCGTATTTCAGTCACAGTTATATCAATCCCGATACCCAGCAGCCGGTAGGCTGGCCACACAACCCCGCGGGGCTCTACTCGATGCTCGTGGAATCGGCATTGAAATACTACGCTTATTCCGGGAAACTTGAATCGGTGAACCTGGCCAAGCAGGTGGCAAGCTGGCAGTTGTCCAACGGCATGACAAGGTCCACCGACAATTGGGCGAACGTTCCATATTCGAGTGGTGATGCCGGCTCACTCACTTATCAGGGTGCGAGCTACGGCGACCAGACGGGAGTCGGCGACGGAGTCGGGTTCTTGCAGCCCGACAAGGTCGGCGCGATGGGATATGCATGGGCCCAGCTGTACAAATTCGACGGAAATGAAGCCTATCGAGATGCGGCGATCGATTCCGCCGACGCCTTGGCCAGCCATGTCAGAACTGGAGACAGCACGCAGTCGCCGTGGCCGTTTCGGGTCAACGCCGCGACCGGGGCGGTTCGGGAACAGTACAGCGCCAACGTCATCGACCCGATCCAACTTTTCGACGCGCTCATCGAAATGGGCATCGGGAACACAGAGGCCTACCGCAGTGCCCGTCGCACGGCCTGGGACTGGCTGATGGCCTACCCGATGAGAAACAACAATTGGTCGAACTACTTCGAAGATGTACCAGTCAAGACGGATCTTTCGAATACGAACCAGCTGATACCGATGATGACGGCCCGATATCTATTGATGCATCCGGAAACAGATCCGAACTGGCGCACCCATGTCGAGGGTCTTATTTCCTGGGTCGACAACAATTTCGGGGTAACCGATAGCGGTGCCACCACGATCCGGGAGCAAAACGCATTCTTCTATCCCATGGGCAGCCACACGTCTCGATATGCCTCGGTCAACGCGCTGTACGCTCAGATGACTGGCAATACGTCGGCGAAGACTGAGGCGTATTATTCGCTCAACTGGTCCACCTATATGGCCCGCCGCAACGGCGTTGTCATCGACGGCCCGCAGGTGAACAATCAATGGTTCACCGACGGATACGGGGACTACATCCGGCATTTCCTGACCAGCATGCAGGCGTTCCCGGAATGGGCGCCCAGTGGCCAAACCCATTTGACCGGCTCGACGTCGCTGGTCAAGAACATCACGTACGCTGCCGGCGCAGTTTCCTACATCGACGGCGGATCCGGCGGCCACCGACTCGCTGCGGCTGAATTTCGCTCCGCAGTCCGTTGTCGTCGATGGACGGACGTTGACCAGGAATTCCGCCCTCGACCGGGAGGGCTGGACCTACGATTCCGCAACCGGGGTGATGCGAATCCGGCACGACTCCGGAACGGCGGTTCAAGTGCTCTCCGGCATCAGCGAGCCGGGGAATTCACCGCCGAACGTGTCCTTGACCGGCCCGGAGAACGGCACGTCCTACCCTGCCGGCTCCGACATCACATTGTCGGCTGCAGCTTCCGATCCGGATGGCACCGTCAGCTCCGTGCAGTTCTTCAACGGGAACACCCTGCTGTCGACCAGTACGTCGGCGCCCTACAGCTACACATGGTCGACCGTCGGAGCAGGAACATTCGTGGTGACCGCCGTGGCGACAGACAACACGGGTGCGACCAGTAGGAGTTCTTCGTCCACCGTCACCGTCACCGCGCCGGGCCCCGACCTGCCAGCTCCCTGGCAAAGCAGTGACATCGGGCAGGTCGGATTGCCCGGATCCGCGACTGGCATCGACGGTTCGTTCTCGATCAGCGCCAGCGGTGTGGACATCTGGAATCAGGCGGACTCTTTTCATTTTCTGCACCAACCGCTGACCGGGGATGGACAGATCACCGCCCGAGTTGTCAGCCAGGGCGGCACCGACGAATGGGCCCTGGCCGGCGCGATGATTCGTGAGACCCTCCAAGATGACGCGCGCCATGCATTTTTTGGAGTGACTCCGGATCACGGCCTATCCTTCACTCGGCGCACCGTGACCGGCGAGCTCAGCGAATATTCGGATGGCGGTGACGGGTCAGCCCCGATCTGGGTGCGGCTTTCGCGAACCGGCGACGTCTTCACGGCCTACCGCTCCGCCGATGGATCGACTTGGACCCCATCAGGCACTTCCCGCATCTCGATGAGCAACACGGTCTACGTCGGGCTTGCCTCCACAAGTCACAACAACGATGTGCTGACGACCGACACTTTCGACAACGTTTCGATCGATGGACCGACCGATCGAACAGCACCGATGATCTCCGCTGTGGGTGCGTCCGATATCAACCAGAATGGTGGAAGCATCACCTGGACCACCGACGAACCGGCCGATTCCCAAATTGAGTACGGCACAACGGCCTCATATGGACAGTCGACCGCGGTGAATACTTCGCTGGTGACAGCACATTCCTCGGTGGTCAGCGGGCTGGACGCAGCGACGACGTACCACTACCGGGTCAAGTCTCGCGATGCCGCAGGCAATTTGGCTGTATCCGGTGACGCGGTATTTCGCACTCCGGATGACGGTGGCTCACCCCCACCGCTCGGCTTGCCCGGCAGCATCATCGCCGTGCCCGCGACTCGCATCCTGGACAGCCGAATCAGTCAAGGTGCCGCAGGGCCCGTGAACGCGATGAGCAGCATCACCATCCCGATCACCGGCAACGGCGGCATCCCCACCACCGGCGTCGGAGCCGTCGTCCTCAACCTCACCGTGACCCAACCCAGCACCGGCGGCTACATCGCCGCAGTGCCATCAGGCACCACACCCACCACATCCAGCCTGAACTTCACCACCCAAAGCACCGTCGCCAACCTCGTCATCGTCCCCGTCGGACCCGACGGACAAATCACCCTGCACAACAGATCAGCCGGCACCGTCCAACTCATCGCCGACGTCTCCGGCTATATCCGATCCGGCACCCCCACCACCCCAGGAGCATTGGCTCCCGTCAATCCGGCCCGCATCCTGGACAGCCGAATCAGTCAAGGTGCCGCAGGGCCCGTGAACGCGATGAGCAGCATCACCATCCCGATCACCGGCAACGGCGGCATCCCCACCACCGGCGTCGGAGCCGTCGTCCTCAACCTCACCGTGACCCAACCCAGCACCGGCGGCTACATCGCCGCAGTGCCATCAGGCACCACACCCACCACATCCAGCCTGAACTTCACCACCCAAAGCACCGTCGCCAACCTCGTCATCGTCCCCGTCGGACCCGACGGACAAATCACCCTGCACAACAGATCAGCCGGCACCGTCCAACTCATCGCCGACGTCTCCGGCTATATCCGATCCGGCACCCCCACCACCCCAGGAGCATTGGCTCCCGTCAATCCGGCCCGCATCCTGGACAGCCGAATCAGTCAAGGTGCCGCAGGGCCCGTGAACGCGATGAGCAGCATCACCATCCCGATCACCGGCAACGGCGGCATCCCCACCACCGGCGTCGGAGCCGTCGTCCTCAACCTCACCGTGACCCAACCCAGCACCGGCGGCTACATCGCCGCAGTGCCATCAGGCACCACACCCACCACATCCAGCCTGAACTTCACCACCCAAAGCACCGTCGCCAACCTCGTCATCGTCCCCGTCGGACCCGACGGACAAATCACCCTGCACAACAGCTCAGCCGGCACCGTCCAACTCATCGCCGACGTCTCCGGCTACCTCATTTCCTGATCCGGACCGCACAGACGTGGTCGGCTCCATCCGCACGGCGGCGAGGGACCGGCGCGTCACGTGCGCGTCATAGAAGTGAGGAAGGATTCCTGCCATGGCTGCTGATACCACGCTGACCTCCGCGACGACCCACCCGGCCGACAACGTCATCGCCGAATCCCACCCAGAGATCAACGGCGCCCAGGAGCCGGTGCGGATCGACCAGGGAGTCGACCTGCGCGCCGACGTGCGTCGGGTGGGTTCGTTGCTCGGCGACACCCTGGTCCGCCAGGAGGGCCCGGAGCTGTTTGCGCTGGTCGAGCGGGTTCGGTCGCTGACGAAGCAGGCGCGCGAGTCCGAGGTCGAAGAGCGAACGACAGTCCGCGACGGAGCAGGTGCGGCAGATTCTGGCCGATCTGCCGATCGCCACGGCGACAGACCTGGTTCGCGCATTCGCCACCTATTTCCAGCTGGCCAACGGCGCCGAACAAGTCCACCGCGTCCGGGAGCTGCGCACTCGGCCGGCCGCGGAGGGCCACCTGGCCGAGCGTGGTGTCCGAGATCGCCGCACACCCTCGGACCGGAGGCCCTCGCCGCGGCCATCGAAGCCCTCGCGGTGCAACCGGTGTTCACCGCGCATCCGACCGAGGCCAGTCGCCGGTCGGTGTTGCTGAAACTGCGTGCGCTGACCGACATCCTGGCCGTGCGGACGCCGGCGGAGTCAGCCGCACGGGCACGCCAGGACCGGAAGCTGGCCGAGATCATCGACCTCATCTGGCAGACCGACGAACTCCGTCAGGTGCGTCCGACGCCGGTCGACGAGGCGCGCAACGCGCTGTTCTACCTCGAGCCGATCGTCGCGGACACCATTCCGGAGCTGACCGACGATCTCGCGGTCGCCATGGCCGTGCACGGGGTCGAACTCTCGCCGGAGGCAACCCCGCTGCTGCTGGGCAGCTGGATCGGCGGGGATCGCGACGGCAACCCCAACGTCACCGCCGCGATCACCCATGAGGTGCTGCAGTTGCAGCACCTCGACCGCGATCAAGATCGCCATCAACAAGATCGACGACCTGCTGATGGCGCTGTCCAGCTCCACCGCGATCGTCGGAGTATCCGACGAGCTGCTCGAATCGATTGCGGTCGATCTGGAACATCTGCCGCTGCTGGACCCCCGGGTGAAGGAACTCAACAGAGAGGAGCCGGTACGGCTCAAACTGACCTGCATCAAGGCCAAGCTGATCAACACCCGCGCCCGGGTGACCAACAACCGGCCACACGAACCCGGTCGGGACTATTCCGCGCGCAATGAGCTGCTCGCCGACCTGGCCATCTTCGGCGGTCGCTGCTGGCCAACGGTGGCGAGCTGGCCGCGAACGGGATGCTCGCCACGGTGCAGCGAACCCTCGCTGTCAGCGGTCTGAACACCGCCTACATGGACATTCGCGAGCATTCCGAGGCCCACCATCAGGTGCTGGCGCAGTTGATCGACCGGCTGGGCGAGCACGACGGCGCCTACAACGACCTGACCGCGCGAACAGCGTCGGGACCTGCTGTCGGCCGAGCTCACCTCGCACCGACCGCTCACGTCGCTGCCGGCGCCGCTGGATGCCGCCGGCACCAAGACGTTCTCGGTCTTCTCCGAGATCAAGGACGCGCAGGCGACGTACGGGCCAGAGGTGATCGTCACCTACATCACCTCGATGACGATGGGATCGGACGACATCCTGGCTGCTGCCGTGCTGGCCAGGGAGGCCGGCCTGCTCGACATCTACGGCACCCCGGGCGACGCGGGGCGCGGACCGTTCGCCAACATCGGCTTCGCACCGCTGCTGGAAACTGTGGATGAGCTGCGGAAATCCGCCGAGGTGGTCGACGAGTTGCTCAGTGACCCGACCTATCGGGAGATCGTGCGCCTGCGCGGGAATGTCCAGGAGGTGATGCTGGGCTACTCCGATTCCAACAAGCAGTCGGGCATCACCACCAGTCAGTGGGAGATCCACAAGACGGAGCGGCTGCTTCGCGATCTGGCTGCTCGGCACGGTGTCTCACTCACGCTGTTCCACGGCCGCGGCGGGACCGTCGGCCGTGGCGGTGGCCCGACCTACGACTCGATCCTGGCCCAGCCACACGGCGTCATCACCGGCTCCATCAAGTTCACCGAGCAGGGCGAGGTGATCAGCGACAAGTACGCCCTGCCCGACCTGGCCAAGGAGAATCTGGAACTCACCGCTTGCCGCAACACTTCGAGCCACGGCCCTACACCAGGAATCCCGGCAGACGGCGGATGAGCTTCTCGACTGGGACCGGTGGATGGAGACCATCAGCGACGCTGCCTACACCGCCTACTGCAGACTGATCGACCACCCGGACCTCCCCGCCTATTTCCTGGCCTCCACGCCGGTCGAACAGCTCGGCTCACTGAACATCGGTTCCCGGCCGGCCCGCCGGCCGGACTCCGGAGGCGGCATTGCCGGGCTCCGCGCCATCCCATGGGTGTTCGGCTGGACCCAGTCGCGGCAGATCGTGCCCGGTTGGTTCGGTGTTGGCTCGGGTCTCAAGGCGGCCCGGGAGGCCGGCGGCGCAGCGGTGCTCGCAGAGATGCACGAGCACTGGCACTTCTTCCGCACCTTCATCTCCAACGTCGAGATGACTCTGGCGAAGACCGACATGGAGATTGCCACGCTCTACGTGGATTCACTCGTGCCGGACCACCTTCAGCACCTGTTCGACGTGATCCGCGTGGAGCACGAACTGACGGTGGCCGAGGTGCTCCGAGTCACCAGCGAGCACGAGTTGCTGGACAGCCAGGCCGAACTCAAACGAACCCTGGATGTCCGCGAGCCGTACCTGGCACCGATCTCCTACCTCCAGGTCGATCTGCTGAACCGGATCCGCTCGATGGACCAAGTCCGCAACTGTCGAACCCGAGCTGCAACGGGCGATGCTGCTCACCATCAACGGTGTCGCTGCAGGGATGCGCAACACCGGGTAAGTCGGCGACGAGCATGGGAGGATCAACGCTGATGGGCGCACTCACTGGGCCGCACTACCATCTTGGGGTGCCATCGCCGTGATGAAGTTGACGGTGATCGGCTGTGGCTACCTGGGAGCCGTTCACGCTGCGTGTATGGCCCAGCTGGGTCATGACGTCCTCGGCATCGACGTCGATGCCCCCAAGATCGAACTCCTGTCCGCGGGTCGGGCACCGTTCTTCGAACCCGGCTTTGAAGAGGTCCTGCAAGAGGCTCTGGCGAGCGGTCGACTCAAATTCTCATCGGACATGGCGTCGGCACGCGGAAGACCGGTTCATTTCGTGTGCGTCGGCACTCCGCAAAAGCGCAATGAGTACGCCGCCGACATGGCGTATGTCGATGCGGCAGTCACCGCACTGGCGCCGCACCTCTCACCCGGTGACCTCGTCGTCGGGAAGTCGACCGTCCCCGTCGGTACCGCTTTGCGACTCGCGGAATTGGTCAACACCACCGAGCCAGCCGCGCTGCTCGCATGGAATCCCGAATTCCTCCGCGAGGGATTCGCTGTGCAAGACACACTGCACCCGGACCGGTTGGTGTACGGCCTTCCCGCAGGTGAAGGCCAGAATCAGGCCAAACTGTTGCTCGACGAGGTGTACGCGGCGCCAATCGCTGCTGGAGTGCCGCTGGTGGTGACGGACTACGCCACCGCCGAGTTGGTGAAGGCAGCGGCCAATTCCTTTCTGGCGACCAAGATCTCGTTCATCAATGCGATGGCCGAGGTCTGCGAGGCCAGCGGCGCCGATGTGGTCCAACTTGCTGATGCGATCGGTCATGACGCCCGGATCGGTCGTCGTTTCCTGAACGCGGGACTCGGATTCGGCGGCGGTTGCCTGCCGAAAGACATCCGCGCCTTCATGGCACGAGCCGGTGAACTCGGTGCGGACCAGGCGCTGGCGTTCCTCCGCGAGATCGACTCGATCAACATGCGGCGCCGGGTCCGCATGGTCGACCTTGCGCGCGAGGTCTGCGGCGGCTCGATCGCCGGACGACGGATCGCGGTGCTGGGTTTGGCCTTCAAGCCGAACAGCGACGACATCCGGGATTCGCCGGCCCTGAATGTCGCGGCCCAGATGCAGCTTCAAGGCGCATCCGTCGTCGTTACCGATCCGCAAGCGGTCGAAAACGCGCAGCGCAAGTGGCCCGACCTCCGCTTCGCAGAGAGCCCGGAGGAAGCGGCCGAGGGTGTGGATCTGGTGCTGCTGCTGACCGAATGGGACCAGTACAAGGCACTGGACCCGCATCGGTTCGGCGAGATCGTCGCCCACAAGCGAATGCTGGACGGACGCAACGCTCTCGACCCGAAGACGTGGCGCGCAGCAGGGTGGTCATATCGAGCGTTGGGTCGCCCCTGAAAGTGGCTCAGTCCAACGGATGAGTCGCCTCACACCAGCCACCCGACCCTCTTCCTCTCGTTGACCGAAAGACTTTCGGCCGATAGCCTCGTGTACAGGAGAGTTTCTATGCCAAGGGTTGATCTATGACAGTATTTCCACAGGTAAGCATCGAGGCGGACGTGCCGAACGCTGATCACCTCGTCGCCGTGAACACCTCGCATGGCAACACGTCCGCGACCGGGGGCAGCGCCCGGACGTGTTCGTGGTCGACGCCTCGGCCCCGATCCTGGAGAGCACGATTCCGGACGTGCACGCGGGCGCCGGACTCGTGGTCCTGGTCGATCCCACCGCGAACGACAGCGCTGCCGCCAACCTGACAACGCTGCTGCCTCGAACGTCGCTGCCCAGTCCGCCGCCGGGCACGATTCCGCCGAAATCCTGCAAACGGTGCTCGCAGAGACCGGCATCGAACTCGTTGCGGAGTCGTCGATGGGTGCTGCCATGGCCGCCCGCGAGGCGACCTTGGAACTCACCGATCTCGATCTGTTGGCTCGGGTTCATCCCGATCGGCTCACGGTGACAGGGGCCCTGCTCACCCAGTCCCCGGCTGCCCCGCTCCTCCGGTCCGTCCCCATCAGTTCGCCATCACCGGCAGCCGGGTCCGCAACTACGACGGCCTCGGTGGACAACTGCTGTTCGCCTGGCTGCACCAGCACCGGGTGTTGCACTGGACGGACAACCGGCTGTCCATCGAATGGGACCGGGTCACCGGCGCCGTTCTCGAACTCGGCGAGCAGATCGAGACGCTCTATTGGCGTTCCATCGACCGCCCCAAGGTCAGCCACTGGCTCGCTGCGTACCAACTGATCTCTAGCACCCTGGAGCGCTACCCTGCGCCGACCCGGGCGAAAGGTGCTGCAGCGCTGCCCGTTTCCGGTCCACCGAAGGGTCTGACGGATGCCGTTCTGCCCGATGAGTTCCCGCTCTCGATGTTCTCGAAGCGTTGAGCCGCAAACTCTCTCCCGTCGTCCGATCCACCGCCGGAATGACCGGATGAGCGAGCGAACAGTGGGCCAGGTGCCGGCAATGCGCGAGGCACGAGGCACGAGGCACGAGCGCAGGATCGCGGCATGACTGGCCCCCGCGGGGCGGGTCGTGGTGGTCACCGGCGCCACGGGTGCCGCCGGGACTGCGACCACCCGGGCATGGCAGGCTCCCGGTGCGACGGTCGTCGCCGTTGGCCACTCAGCGGCGCGACTGTCGGCTCTGGCCGACGCCCAGCCCGGTGTCTTCGCCGAGGTCGCCGACCTGAGCGAGCACGCGGCAGCTGGACCGCTCGCTCCCCGGGTGCGGGAACGACCCGGGTCCGTCGAGGGGTCATCCATCTCGTCGGCGGGTATCGCGGCGGTGCGAGCTTCGCAGGCAACACCGACGAGGATTGGCGGCTCTTCGCATTGATGCTGGGTGTTGGGTTTGATCCCTGGGCGACACGCCGGGGCTGAGTTGCGCTGATGTGGGGCCTGGGGCCCTCACGATCCGTGTTCACGGCCAAGTGATCACGAGCGAGGAGCCCCAGGTGAACGACGACATTACCGCCCTGTTCGTGCTGCCCGGATTCCGGTGCTGGTCGAGCCGAGATGGTCGACGGTGAATGGCATCTCGGTCGTGCAGACGCCGCGGGAGCTGGTGGGTTGCCCGGTGTGCGGCGCGGTCGCCAAGGTGAAGGACCGCCGGACGGTGACCGTGCGGGACCTGCCGATCGGCGGGATGCCGGTGATCCTGCGGTGGCGCAAGCGGATCTTCCAATGCCGATACGCGTTGTGCGAGAACAAGACCTGGACCGAGCAGCACGACGCGATCGCGCCGCGGGCGGTGCTGACCGAACGGGCCCGGCAGTGGGCGTTCGAGCAGGTCGGCTTCCATGACCGGGCCGTCTCGCGCGGTCGCCGCCCAGCTCGGCGTGGCCTGGCACACCATCATGACCCAGGTCAGCGACCGCGGGAAACCGCTGGTCGAGGACCCGGACCGGCTCGGCGGGGTGTCGGCGATCGGGGTCGACGAGACCGCGTTCCTGCGGGCCACCGGCACGCACCCGACGCTGTACGCCACCGGTATCGCCGATCTCACCGCCGGCCGGACACCGCGGCTGCTGGATGTCACCCAGGGCCGGTCCGGCCCGTGCTGGGCGACTGGCTCGCCGCCCGAGACCAACCGTGGCGAGCAGGGATCGCGACCGCGTCGTTGGACCCGTTCCGTGGCTACGCCACCGCGCTGACCAGCCACCTGCCGGCCGCGATCCGGGTCCTCGACCCGTTCCACCTGGTGAAACTGGCGCCTGCCCTGCGTGGACGAGGTCCGCCGCCGGGTGCAGCAGGACACCCTCGGGCACCGCGGGCTGGCCGGTGACCCGCTGTACCGGGCCCGGCGGATCCTGCGCCGCCGCGCACGACCGGCTCACCCCAGGCAATGGAACCGAGCTGCAGGCCGCGCTCCACGCCGGCGACCCGAACGATGAGATCTCCGCGGCCTGGCTCGTCGCGCAACGCCTGATGCAGGCCTACGCCAACCCCGACCGCATCGCCGGTCGGGCCGCCGCCGAGCAGGTCATCACCATGGCCAAGACCTGCCCGGTACCCGAGATCGCCCGGCTGGGACGAACTCTCACCGTGTGGCGGACCGAGTTCCTCGCCCGGTTCGACCACCCCGAGGTGTCCAACGGGCCCGACCGAAAACCTCAACCTGAAGATCAAGAACACCAAACGCGTCGCCCGCGGCTACCGATCATTCGACAATTACCGTCTGCGACTACTTCTCAACCACGGAATCATCCGCGAAGATCAACAAACGACACGGATCAGAACCCGCCGACCCAGCTTGGTTGCGTAGAGCCGGATTGGCGCTTTCTGTCCTCGGCGCTCATCGACACGCTCCGACACGTCACGCTCGCCTTCCATGAACGACACTGGCCCGGTCATCGGCAGGTCACGCTGCCATCGTCTCGACGGCAGCAGCTGCCTCCCATCGGCCGGGTTCGGCCAATTACGCGGCCGCAAAGGCCGCGGCGGAGGCATAAATGCTCGCACTGGCCGACTCGCTGCGCCGCACTCAATCCGCGCGCAGGGAGGACCCGGTGCCGCAGACCTCGGCGACCCGGTGATTGTCGAGCGGCTGCGCCGCAAGTTCCGGTTCTACGACTGGAATCCGGCCACCGGCGAGGTCCGCATGTGCGCTTTCGATACCACCCCGGAGGACATCGACATCTTCGCCGCCGCAGTCACGATGGAACTCCGGTCCGGATGATTCATGGGGCTAGCTCGCCAACCGAGCCCAACGCACGCAGCGCGCTCCAATTGGACCGCTGACCGGACCACCTGATTCGCAGACGCGTGCACCTCGAATGGCTAGTAGAGTTGCTGGTATTTGGCCGCCGACTCAGGCACCAAAGTCTCGCTCTGCGGAAAGATGCCAAACTGGTTTGGTGTCCAAATCACATTGAAATAGACATCATAGAGGAGCTGACCCGGCCCGTTGCCACCATTTTCTTGGGCAAAGTCGTGCATGAACTGCACGTACCGAGGCTGATCTCCGCCGGATTCAAAATTCACGCCCCACTCCGAGATCGCGAACGGCTTATGATGCGCTTCTGCGAATAGTCGGTGCTGCTCCAAGCCGACCGGCCCACCATACGCGTCGAGTTTCGTTCCCTCGAGATAGTGATTCGAATACCAGTCCGTCGAGTAGACGTCAACATAGCTGTCGCCGGGCCAGCCATCACGCCAATCATATTCTTGCCCGGTGGTGTCACCGTTGGTGTTGAAGACCAGCTTTGCCTCCGGCATGAGGGACTGCTTCAGATCATAGAACCTACGCCACGCGGTGACGAACTGGTGCAAGTTCGCCGCATCGACGGTCCATAATGACCAATCACCGTTCCATTCGTGGGCAAAACGGATAAAGAGCGTGCCGCGATCCTTTTTCGTCCATTTTTCCTCGAGATTGGTCAACAACTCTCGCCAGCGCTCGTCGTAGGCGCCGTCAGCCGCGGCCGACCAAGTTTCGCCAGCATCCTCGAAGATCGCACCGACCGCCAGATCGAGCGAACCCGTCCAATTGTCAAATTCACCGCCGGGGTCCAACTGGGTCAGGGACAGCTGGCTATCAGCATCGACGTCGGACCACGAACCGGCGACTGTGACGGGCGAATTGCGCCAGGCGCCGAACTCGCCGCTGGCGACACCAGCACCGGCGGCACCCGGCTGCCACTCGTCCGTCGGCGGCGAAAGTGGAGACCGTGTCGGCGAGCCCACGGATACGCCTACCTCCCGGGCGGCAAAAACAATAAATCCGGCGAGTAACGCAAGAAGAATACCCGAAGATGAGCCCGGTCAATGGACGCCCGATCCGAGCTATTCCGGTGCCCATTCTCATCGGCCCAGCGACATCAGTGCGGCGTTGACCGTTTTGACCGGTATTCCCGAAGCGACCACTTGGTCCAATTGTGCCGACAGATTGGCTGGGGTGACGTCCTCGCTTCCCGAGCCGCTCGGGTCCACACCATGATAGGTGAAAATGACCCAGGAGCCCTCAGCTTTCGCGCGCTCGACCGCCGCCCGAATATCGGCTGGAGTTGTGGTCTGCATCACGTAAAAATTCACCAGATTGTATGGGCTCAGGTCGCTGCCGTTTGTTCCACCGGACGTTCCGCGGCAAGCCTTGAAGAACTGCGCCGCAATTGTCTCGACAGTCGAGTTGTGACTGCCGTAGGGATAAGCGCAGTTGGTTGGTGTAACGCCGAGTTGGGACTGTATCGCTGCCTGCGAGTCAGAAAATTCTGCTGTGATCTGAGCACTGGTGAGAGTCGCGAGGTTGGAATGATCCCTAGTGTGGTTTCCGATTTCATCACCCTCTGCGATCAGCTGTTTTGCCTGGGTCGCTGACATATTGGTCGATCCCCAAGAGAGCGCATCGGAGACGATGTAGAAAGTGGCTTTAAGGTTGTGCTGATTCAAGGCAGGGCGGCCATAGTTGTACTGGCCGATGGTGCCGTCGTCGAACGTGATGCTCGCCATTCCAGTTTTATTCGTTGGTGTTGTGGTCGTGGTCGTTGGGTTCGTGCTCGTCGGCGTCGTGCTCGTCGGCGTCGTCCGGCGTCGTGCTCGTCGGCGTCGTGCTCGTCGGCGTCGTGCTTGTCGGCGTCGTGGTGGTCGGCGTGGTCGGTGTCGTGGTGGTGCCACTGCCACCCGACACATCCGCCTTATCAACGTTCACCGTCGGACTCACACCATTGGCCCTACGACCGGTCACCGTCAACGTCACCGTATGCGTACCCGATACCAACACCGGAGTGGTGAACACCGCACTCAACGACTGAGTCGCAGCGTAGAAATCGACATCAACGGCCGCGCCTCCATCGACAGCAAACGACCCGATACCACCGGGCGGTTCCTTGAACCCGTACAACGTGGCCTGCGTACCAGAGAAGGTGAACACGACCTTGTCACCAGTGGTGTACCCGTAGTGATAAGCCCCCTGATACGCGGACCCATTACACCCGCCACAGTTCTGCCACGACGACCCCGTGTACACGAACTTGTTCGTCCCCGCCGTCACCGCATCATCAACCGTGACCGTGCCGGGACCGCCCACCGGCGGAGTGGTCGTAGTCGGTGCCGTCGTAGTCGGTGCCGTCGTAGTCGGTGCCGTCGACGTCGGTGCCGTCGGCGTCGTTGCGGTCGTGGTCGTTGGTGTTGGCGTCGTTGTCGTTGGCGTCGTGCTCGTCGGCGTCGTGCTCGTCGGCGTCGTGCTTGTCGGCGTCGTGGTGGTCGGCGTGGTCGGTGTCGTGGTGGTGCCACTGCCACCCGACACATCCGCCTTATCAACGTTCACCGTCGGACTCACACCACTGGCCCTACGACCGGTCACCGTCAACGTCACCGTATGCGTACCCGATACCAACACCGGAGTGGTGAACACCGCACTCAACGACTGAGTCGCAGCGTAGAAATCGACATCAACGGCCGCGCCTCCATCGACAGCAAACGACCCGATACCACCGGGCGGTTCCTTGAACCCGTACAACGTGGCCTGCGTACCAGAGAAGGTGAACACGACCTTGTCACCAGTGGTGTACCCGTAGTGATAAGCCCCCTGATACGCGGACCCATTACACCCGCCACAGTTCTGCCACGACGACCCCGTGTACACGAACTTGTTCGTCCCCGCCGTCACCGCATCATCAACCGTGACCGTGCCGGGACCGCCCACCGGCGGAGTGGTCGTAGTCGGTGCCGTCGTAGTCGGTGCCGTCGTAGTCGGTGCCGTCGACGTCGGTGCCGTCGGCGTCGTTGCGGTCGTGGTCGTTGGTGTTGGGGTCGTTGTCGTTGGCGTCGTGCTCGTCGGCGTCGTGCTCGTCGGCGTCGTGCTTGTCGGCGTCGTGGTGGTCGGCGTGGTCGGTGTCGTGGTGGTGCCACTGCCACCCGACACATCCGCCTTATCAACGTTCACCGTCGGACTCACACCACTGGCCCTACGACCGGTCACCGTCAACGTCACCGTATGCGTACCCGATACCAACACCGGAGTGGTGAACACCGCACTCAACGACTGAGTCGCAGCGTAGAAATCGACATCAACGGCCGCGCCTCCATCGACAGCAAACGACCCGATACCACCGGGCGGTTCCTTGAACCCGTACAACGTGGCCTGCGTACCAGAGAAGGTGAACACGACCTTGTCACCAGTGGTGTACCCGTAGTGATAAGCCCCCTGATACGCGGACCCATTACACCCGCCACAGTTCTGCCACGACGACCCCGTGTACACGAACTTGTTCGTCCCCGCCGTCACCGCATCATCAACCGTGGCGGTTGATTCAGCGTGTGCCACTCCTGGCACAACGACCACCACGCCAATCGTCAAGAACAGCGCCAGCGCGGACGTGGCGAACGCGAGCCAGAACCTCGAAGAATTTCGCAACGTGTGATCCCCCGGAATTCTGCACACACACCATGACCTCGGTTGCGCCTCATCCTACGGCACTAGTGTGACTCTGGGTCACCTTCTTCCGAGCGATCCGCTGATGACCACTCGAATGGTGTAGTTGCCAGGTCTCGTGAGCACCACGACCACGGCAAGCGCACATCCGAGCTGAACACCCTCAAGGTCCGGAGGCCGCCTGACCTGCACGTGCCGAATGCAGGAGGTGTGGCCCAGTCGGGCCACGACTTTGTCGCGTATCGGCGTCGATGCTCAGGGTGGCTTTGCTTGACTCCGATACGCCGCCCTTCGAGGTGCGGCAAGGTTGTCGTCGGCGAGGGATGCTTGATGGTCCCAACGCGCCAGCGAGCAAGCCGCTTACGGCTGCAGGAATAGTGGGCGCGCGTGAACATACCGCGCGCTTTGCACCCATTGCGCGTTGCCGCGTAAGTCGTTCGCGTAGTGCCTGCGCACCAAGTCACGCCTGATTGTGGCGATTTGACGGCTTGTTGGGCCGAGTCTGCCACCCCATCCCCACGTCAACAGCTCCTAACGAGTGATCCGGTCCGTTCGCGCTGACAACTCCTACTTAAAGTAGTCAGGACTCCGCTACACTTGGCCCAACAGAGTGATCTGAGCCCCGTTCGGCATAAGATCACTTCACTCTTCGAGATGGGTCACTTTCATGTACCGCAGAATCGCCTTCACCCTTTCGTTGATCATCGCCGGACTGCTCGCCGTGCCAGTGCTTGCATCGGCAACCACCACCCCGCCCTATCCCGCCCCACCTGTCACGCCGGGAACAGCAGCCTGGACTCCGGTTGTTGAACCGGCGGTCGCCCATGGCCAGAGCACCGCGCTAGCGAGCACCGGAGCGGGATTCAGTGTGACCACTGCCCTGATCATCGGCGCGGTTGTGCTCGTTGCGGGGCTTGCGATGCTGTTCGCCGGCAATCGCTTGCGGAAGTCAGCGCACCGCTGACTTGTCAACTCGGATTGCTGGTCTGGAGGAACCCGTTGAGCCCGTAGCCTCTTCGCACTGGTGCTAGGTGCAAATCCGGATACGGTGCTATCGAATCCCCCGCACGACCCACCAATCAACGTAACGATGCACCAACCCGGCAATAACGCGCTCGACAGCGATGTGGGCTCGGTTGGCGATATGAAGTGCTACCCCCGTCAGTTCCACTTGTCGTCTCAGCACACTTAGCTTAGGTATCCACCTTTGACTCAGCCATATCGTCGCCAGTCGTGCGCGCCGACGAGCGCATTTGTCCGTCAAACCCCTCGGGGGCAGGGTTGTCGCCGGCTCGGCAGGGGATGCCGCGCATCGAGTTGCGCCCGAGACCTTAAATGGCTGGTCGTCGATGTGCAGGGACCGCCGCGGTCCGCTGGAATGTCGCGTTCGACAACCCGGAAGACATCGATTTTCGCGAGCGTCGTCGAGGCAGACTCGGCATGCATGCTATTGCCAGCCGCAAGCGTCGGTCCGCTTTCGGCGAAGTCGCCCATTTGGAGCGTGCAGAACTGCGCTACGGTTGACCGAGTATCCGGCTACTGGTGGGCATCCCAGTTATCCGCGGGCGGCGCAGATTTCGGCGACGGAATCTGATCGGTGATCCGGCGAGTGCCCACCCCCGCCACGCGAAGAGTGGACGCTGCCCGGGTCGATCCGTTGAACCGGCTGGCGCTCCTGTTGCTGCGCCGCACATTTCGTGGATTGTGCGCACTTGCCGCCTCTGCCGCCATCGGGTGCGCCTGTCCGTAGGCGTCGGTGACGTGATCGAGCAGGCCCTCCAGGAAGGCCTCCATCTGGGTCCTGGTGGAATCCCGCAATGTCCGCAGGTACGCCGTCTGGGACTCCAGTTCCTGCTGCGCGACAGCGGCGGAAAGGGTCAGCTGGGTCAGCTTCTCGTTCGTCTCGCGCTCGAGTGCCTCGGCACGGCCAAGCGCCTCCTCGTACACGTGCCGGGCCTTGTCCTCGGTCTCCTGCTCGAGGGTCGCCGCATCGCGTCGCGCGTCCTCGTACAGGCCCCTGGCCTCCGACATCACCCTGGCGCTGTAGCCGTCCGCCTGCTGGACCGTCTTGTCGGCCGTCTGCTGGGCGATGGTTAACACACTGATCGCATGGGCCGACCTCGTTGCTGCGGCTGTCCTGGTCGATGCGCTCCTGCAGGGTGTCAACCTCCACCTGCAGATCGAGGATGGTCGCGTCGCGATCATGGAGTTGGCCGCGCAGCCGGTCGACCACCTCGGCGCAGCGCACGACGAACGCGTCGACCTCCATTGGTCGTAGCCACGACCAAAGCCTTTGGAATGGGCGAAGGTGACCGTTCTTGCAGGTCCGGACCGGTCACCGCATCTGCATCGCGGAAATCGGACGTCGCGTCCGTCATGAATTCTCCCTCTGGTCGGAATCACCGCTAGCCTCGCCGAATTCCTCGAACCTGATCTGATCCTCAGGTACCCCGGCTCGCCACGAGTTCCTTCACCGTGGACTCCACCATCGCCGGAGACCCGCAGACGAAGACGTCGTGCTGTGACCAGTCACCGGCCGCCGCGGCCACCGTGCCCGACCAGCCGCGCGGGCCCTTCCACCGGATGTCGTCGGAAATAACGATGACGACGGTCAGCCAGGGGTAGCGATCGGCCAGCGCCTCGAGGTCCTTCCGGTCGTAGATCTCCCGGACCGACCGCGCCCCGAAGTACAGGTGTGTCGGCCGTCCGCCGTCCCGGCCGACTGGTCGATGATCGCCTTCAGCGGCGCCAATCCGGTGCTGCCGGCGATCAGCAGCAGACTCCCGCCTCGATTGCCGGTCGAGCGTCATCCGGCCGAAAGGTGGTCCCAGGCGCAGCTTGTCGCCGGCGGACGCGCTGCGCACCAGAGCGGTGGACACCGGGCCGCCGTCGATCAGCCGAGCGTGCAGTTCGATCTCCAGGCCGCCCGGCGCATTCGCCGGGGTGTAGAACCGCCACTCCCGCGGCCGCAGCGTGGTCGGCTCGACCGAAACCGACTGACCGGCGACGTAAGGGTGAACGGTCTCGGTCCGCACCTTGAGCACCGCGATGTCGAAGGTCCGCAGGTCCACCTCGATGACATCGGCGTCCCACCACGGCGGTTCGGATTCGGCGACCTTCTCCGCGGCACCTGACATGGCGCCGGCGACGACCCCGTAGGCGGTCGCCCAGTTCTCCTGCAGCTCATCGGTCCAGGCGTCGCCGCTGAAGTGCCGCAGCGTGGCCAGCAGTGCCTCACCGACCGCCGGGTAGTGCGCCGCTGAGCGCGCCGAACTTGCGGTGGTCGCGACCCAGGTCCTCCAGATAGGGCACCAGTTCGCCGACATTGTCGACATTGGTGACGATCCGGACCAGTGCGCCGACCAGACGGTCGCGTTGTTTGGTCATCGCGGGCGGGAACATGTCCCTGGTCTCCGGGTACTTCAGGAACAGGTAGCTGTAGAAGTACAGCGCGACGTCGTCGCCGCCGTTCGCCGCGACGGTCGGCGAAGTTGCTCTTGAGCGCTTGAGTGTCGAGCCCCCACGGCAGCTACCTCACGCGCTCACGATGGACGGACGGAATGGCGACAGCGCGGCGACCACGGCGCCGATGAGTCCGCGCATCCGCGCCAGCGGCCTCCAGGGTGGCGCCGAGATGACCGACGACCTTGTCGAAGGCGGCGTCGGTGATGTTCAGCCCGTGGTGTGCCTCGGCCATGTCCTGCCCGGTGTATTGCTGGGGTCCGCCCGTCGCGGTGACCAGCATGTCGGTCTGATGACGGCGGAGTGAAATCATGTCGACACCGCTCGAAATACGGCGCCAGGTCCGGATCAGCAACCACCCGCTCGTAGAAGGCGTTCACCGCATCCGTGATGCCATCCTCGCGCCCAGCGCTTGATAGATGGTCGGCGCGGACTCGTCACAGGTCGGCTCCTCGTGGCGTCAACGGATGCTGGCAGCAGCGTAGCGGTATGTGCCTCGAACGACAAAAATCGTTAGCCCGTTCGTGCTACACATGGCCCCGCGCTGTCGTTCGAGGGTCTGTGTTGTCATTACTCTCTGTCGCTTCGTCGCCAGTGGACCAACTGGCTCGAAAGTCAACACCCGGCCCACCTCCCGAGTCAGGCCGCAATTAGCAATTTGCAACCCAGTGAACTGTCGGTCGATCAGGACGCCTGCCTGACAGCGCTTTTCGATACCCACCCGCCATTCATGGCCCGTTCAGAGCCTTCTGTTGGAATGGACGTTCACGATGCAACTGGAATCATCATTCAAGAACGGCGCACATTTACGCAGAGTGAGTGGTTGCGGTCCGTGTGAATATCTGGTCGATGCATCTACCGCAACCCAGCATGAGCGCACCGGGTACTGGCGACCAGGTCGGCACCAGGAGGAAGAATGGCACGACAGCCGGCGATGACCGTTGGCCCGGTTTAGCCGACCAGCAACGCGTCGTCTGGTTCGGCGGCGATGATGGGGCCATCCAGGTTCGTCGACAGCGCTGTTCTCCCCGCCGCCGATGCGTCGCGCTCGGCGCCCGGCTTTGGGTTCAGCGCGCGGTCGGTAGCCGTCAGGTGCTAGCGGCGACCGGTGAGTTCAGATCGCAGCCGACCAACAGCCCCACGAACGAGAGGTTCCGGTAGCGGTCGATGACCACTTCGACGTTCTTGGTCCGGTGGCTGGCCAGCATGGTGGTGGCCCGGCTCGGCCGGTAACCCAGTTCGGCGATGGCAGACAGTACAGCTGCCCGAGCGCGGCCGAAGTACGTCGGGACATCGGCATCTTACGACACGTCGGTGAGCAGACTGACGAACCCGAGCAATACGACCGTCCGCGCGACGCGACCGCCCTTTGGCCCGGTCTTCTCTTCTTTGTCCGGCTGGGGGCGTTCGCTGAGGTACACGTGCCTGACCTCCCCAGCGTGGGTGTTGCCGGAGCTACTCCAGGACCGATCTTGGCGCACCTGACGATGTCGTTCGTTCGAAAATCAACAGTTCGTCAAACGAGCTACGCCGCTAGGTGAATTCTCCTGCTCGAGTGCGAGGCCGCTCGATTCGCATTTGCTGCTGACGTCCGGAGATGCGATTCAGCACGTTGACGAACCTCTTCGCCGCCATCGTCGGGTCGAAATCCTCAACTCTTGCCGGGCCGCCCCTGGCCTTCGCACGAAGTGGAGCCGGATCAGCCAAGTAGTCGACAATCGCGCCGGCAAGTGCTTCTGCGTCTTCTGCTGCGACGATTGCGCCGAGGGCGCCGCCGTTCAGCAGCTCTCTTGGACCGGTTGGACAATCCGCGGCAATCACCGGAGTGCCGAGCGCCATTGCTTCCAGCAGCACCAGGCCGCCCATTCCCTCACGCCTGGAGGACAGGACGAACGCATCGGCAGCTGAGAGGAGCGGATGCGGGTTCTCGACAAAGCCGACCAGGTGTACTGAGTCATCCACTCCCAAGTCGCGGGTCAGCTGCTCGAGTGCGGCGCGTTCGTCTCCTTCACCGACGATGACCAGCGAATGCTGCTGTCCGGCGCGCAGAGCCGTTGCGTGAGCCCGGATCAACAGGTCAAACCCCTTTTGAGCCGACAGGCGTCCCGCTGCGATCAGATACCGACCGCGTGGAAGCTTCACCGGCGAAGGCTCAAGGGCCATCGATCGGATCCGTTCGGCGTCAACGCCTACCGGGACCGCAATCACCCGATCTGGGGGCAGGCCGAAGTCCACGACACCCTGCATCAGCTCGGGCGACACGCACACTGCCGCGCTGACTCGAGAACTGACCCATCGGGTGAGACCGTGGAGTGGCCTCGGCACCCAGGTGGTGATCGCGTCGGCCAGCGGCGACTGGATCATCGACACAAATGGCTTTCCCGTCATTGTGGCGGCGAACCAACCGAGCAGCAGGGTGAATCCGACCTCGGACCCCGCCACGATGACGTCCTGCCGGCGGCATTCCCGGAGCAAACGCCAGAACCCGATCGGTAGAGCCCAACGCAGCGGCTTGTCCCCTTCGACGCCGAAGATCACCGGAACATTGGGAGACGGCGTCAAGGAGGGACCGCTCAAGGTTCCCTGCAGGACGAACATCTCGGCCGTCACCGTCTCGTCCTGCAGGCGCTGAGCCAGGTCGTGCACGACCCGCAATCCACCGTTCTCCAGCAGATGGTCCTGCAACATCAGGACCCGAAGGGGAAGGCGAGTTGGTCCGGGAGTGTTCTCCGGAGCACCCCCGACGGTCTGCATTGCGATGTCCCCCAGAGCCGCTGACTCCATGACCCGCAGTGCCCTCACCGTCCGGTGGACGACCCCCGTTGCATCTGTACTACGCATAGTTACTCGCTTTGATTCGGACCCACCCGCAGATAACGAAACGTCACCGCCGGAACCAGCACTAACCCCCGTGCCTCAACACTATCGCCTGTCAAGACCATTTTGCCCACTCTCCGCTGCCTTCGGCTCACTAACCCCGCAGGTCCACACGAATGGGTGAGGGAAAGGCTCTCGAGAACTCGTGACGTTGCGTGATCCTGATCGGCTCTGCACACTGATGCTGAGCCAGTTGGCGGGCCCGTCATCATTTGCCATGTCGACTTCGGGGGTCTTGCAAGCGTCACATTCTTGTGCCTCGGGGCATTCGACACCATGGCGAGATCGAGTAGTGCTCGCTTGGACCAGATCACACCATTGTTCGAAAGCAAGGTCGCAGAGATGCCGGAGCCGACGAAGCACCATTCGTCCGGATCGCTGCCGATGAAATTTGCCGGGCGAAGGTGGTTGTTGATCGTCGTCGGCATCGTGCTGTGCCTCGGAGCAGGGGTGGGGATCGTTCTGTTGACTCGGAACGACGAAACCACCACCGCCACCGGTGCGTCGCTGCGGGTGAGTGACGACGATCGTTACCTGGTCGATGCGGCCGGAGCTCCCTGGTTGATGGCCGCAGATACAGCCTGGTCCATCTTCAGTCAGCTCACCGCCGGTGAGGTGGACCAGTATCTCGAAGCGCGTCAACGGCTCGGGTTCAACACCGTCGCGGCGTCTCTGGTCGATCCCACATCCGGCGGCGTGCAGGAGACGGTGAATCTGGCCGGTGACCACCTGTTCAAGAACAACAGCATTGCGGAACCGAACGACGCATTCTTCAACAACGTCGATATCGTCGTCGGTAAGGCACAAGCCAGAGGAATGCAGTTGATAGTTGTGCCTTTGTGGTTGCAACATGCGAACCGGGATCCGACGTTCACTCCGGAGAATGCGGCCAGTTTCGGTGCGTACGTAGGTAACCGCTACCGCTCGTACCCGAACATCATCTGGGCGGTCGGAGGCGACTACGGCAGTGCGCAGAATGAGGGTCTGTGCCCCAGACAACAAGAGATCCGAGCGATGGCCAATGGAATAAAGACTGCCGATCCGAACCACCTGATGACTTACCACCCGGGCTATGGGCTCTCCACGTCGACCTGTTACGCCGACGATCAGTGGGTCGACTTCAACAGTTCGTACTGGAACTTCAACTTCGACAACGTCTCGTCGACCTACGAACTCGTTCTGAACGACTACAACCTGAAGCCCACCAAACCTGCCCTGATGATCGAGGCCGGTTACGAAGGGCCACATCCCACGGATGCCAACCCGGACGCTCTCACCGCCCGAACTTCGCGCATGCAGTCCTACTACATGCTTCTCGCGGGCGGGCTCGGGTTCACCTACGGCGCCAACAGCACCTACTACATGAACAATGACAGCCCCGACGCAATCCGCACCTGGCAGCAGACGTTGGAGATTCCTGGAGCCACCCAGCAAGGCTTTGTTGCAAAGGCATTCCAGGCTCGACCGTGGTGGACGCTGACACCTGACCAGGACCATCAAGTCGTCGTCGAGGGGTACGGCACGTTCGGGGAGCAGGACTACGTGACTGTTGGAAGGGCTGCCGATGGCAGCCTGGCGATGGCGTACATCCCCAGCAAGCGAACCGTCGGGGTCGATCTCAGCCGGATGAAGGGTGCGGTGACCGCGCAGTGGTATGACCCCACCAATGGGGCGTACTCCTCCATCGACGGATCACCTCTGGGCAATGATGGTCTTGCTGAATTCAGTACTCCCGGCGCGAACAGCGTCGGGGACGACGACTGGCTCCTGGTTCTCGAGGCCTGAGGAGATCACCCTTTCGGGCCGGCGGTGGCCAGCGCAGGAATGGCTCGACGGGCGTTCTTCGAATAGATCGACGTCAGACTTTCTTGGCCGAGATTCAGACCTGACACCGACCATCTGCCACGCTCGGGTGGTTCGTGAACGGAATACGGAAAGTACTCGTCGGCTGTCTCCAGCAGCCTGAACCACAGGCGATACTGCTTCGCATCGACGGGGAAGCAATCAGTCCCGAACATCACCCGGTCGGGATGTGCCTCGATCAACGCTCGCGTCGCCCGAGGTTGCCGCCCCAATTCGGATTCCCGTGCGGCGAGGTCGATCGACAAGTTCGGATAGGTCGCCAGCAAGCGGTCGACTTCCCGGAGGTTCTCGGCATGGCCCGCCACATGCGCACCGATGAACGTCGTTCCAGAATGATCTGCGACGACGTGTTCCAGCGCTTCCATCAAGCGCGAATGAGACGGCACACTCTTCGATCCGTACTGCCAATCGGGATGTCGCGCAAGTTCTTCGAACCGCTCGTTGTGGCGGTCGACCGGTGACCAGAATGCCACCGGATCGGCGGTGTGGATCAGGACCGGCAGCTCGAGCACGCCGGCGGTCTCCCAGACCGGAGCGAGGCGTGGATCATCAGGTAGGACGAGTACGTCCTTCTCGTCCCGTACGGCCAGGCCGAGGTCTTTCCACACCTTGACACCGGCTACGCCGGCCGCCTTCGCCGACTCCAGCATCCCGGGGAGTCGATCAGCGCCGCCGGGTACTGCCAGCAGAGTCCAGTCAAGGTGCGCAAACGTCGCGAAGCGTCCTGGATGGGCGCGGTCGTAACGATCGAGATTCTGTTGAAGTTCGGTACCCCATCGGCCGTCGAGGTTGACCATCGCCGCTACGCCGAGTTCGTCCATCGTCCCCAACAGGGCGGGAACATCGGGAACCATCCATCTCCCGCCATTGAGCCAGTAGCCGAGGTGGTTGTGAACGTCGATCGCCGGTACCGAGGCCCGATGGACGGGTGTGGCATCAGTCACCAAAGAAGGAGTTGGCGCGTAGTTGTACAAGCGCTGCCCTCGGACAACTCGCTCGTTGTTCAGCCGCGCCAGTCGGTTCCGGACGCCGCGACCAATGCGCTTCAGTCCTCTGGGCACGCTCGTCACCGACGTGCCCGCGCCGTGAACTCGATGGCCTGTCATGCGGCCCCGTTCTTTCATTCCAAGGTTCTAGCAGCCGGCGACGAATTCGCGGCATCAGTCACCCTGGAGTCGATCGGCGTACCAACAGTCGACGTCAGGAAGATCACTACCGGCTTGCGCGCATTGACCGAAATTCATCCGTTCTATACCCTGGTTGACAGGAGATTCTCTATGCAAAGGGGTTGATCATGACAGTCTTTCCACGGGTGGCCATCGCCGATGGCCTACTGCACGCCGACCGACTCGCTGCCGTGATCACGTCCCACGGATACAACGTCACTTCGCCGGGTGAGCCGGCAGATGTCTTGGTCCTCGATGCGTCGAGCTCGCTCACGGACGCGATCGTTTCCGCCGTCCGCGAAGGTGCCGGACTGGTCGTTCTCTCCGGCGATGCCGGCCGCGGCGACCTCGGGTCAGCAGCCCTGAGCAATCTGCTCGCGGGGGCCGGGATCGAGTTCGAGCGCACACCCGGTGCCGGTGTTTCCGCCGCCGCGCATGGGGGGACAACCGCGGTGCCTGACGAGACCGCCGAGGTCACCGACCTCGACCTGTTGGCGAGGGTCCACCCGCAGCGCCTGCAGGGAAGTGGAGCACTCCGCACCGAGTCCCCAGCGGCTGCCCTGCTCCGCTCGGCCGGACTGAACGGCCGGCCTGGAAACGTCGTCGCAGCGGTCACGAATGTCGATGCCGGCCGGGTCGTCGTGCTGGCGATCGCCCCCACGCCTGACGCGGACGCCTTGTTCTTCAACGCGGTGACTTACGCCGCCGGCCACCTGCGGCACCGCCGCGAGGCCGCGCGCTCCACCACTCCCTCCGATCCCGCCTGGCAGCAGTTGAAGATGGCGGTGACGGAGCTGCAGACCCTTCAGGCGACGGACGGTTCGGTGCCGCAGGAAGCTGATCATTCCGCGGCCAGTTCCACGGTGCAGAGCATCATCGCCGCCGTCACCGACATCGCTCCACGCTTCCCGCACGACAGCGACTACCTCGCGGCACTGGTCAAGGATTTCACCCGCTGGGCGGACGGTGGCTTTGCGGTCCCCGACTTCCTCGACTCACTCGTCGCGTTCCACCCCGAGGCCGATCGGGTCGACGGCCGTGAGCACCTCGTGGTCTTCCCGATGTACACCCAGAACGGCAGCCCAGATCGACATGTGGAAGCCGTTCTGGTGCAGGTGATCTGGCCGGAGTTCATCGGCGAGCTGGAAGCCGGCGGCTACTCGAACAAGCTGTTCGTGCCGATCCGATTCCTTGATTTCACCCCCGGCTACGACACGAACTCCGCGGTGCTCTTCCCGGAAACCGTTGCCATGCGCGAGGTACCGAAGTTCACCTGGGGTGCGATTTTCGCCGATCGGGAGGCAGCTCGATTCCGCACAGTGATCTCGGCTGCTGCCGAGACCACGAAGCTGGCGCTGCCGCCGGATGCCGCGAGACTGCTCGAGGACCAGCAACTGACCGAAGAGACTTTCGTGATGTGGGACCTGATCCACGACCGGACCCACATGCACGGCGACCTGCCCTTCGACCCCTTCATGATCAAGCAGCGGATGCCCTACTTCCTGTATTCGCTCGAAGAACTGCGCTGCGACCTGACGGCATTCCGGGAATCTGTTGCCCTCGAGGCTCAGGGCGTCGCGCACGCCCGGCTCGTGCAGTACGCGGTCATCTTCGACCGCATCTTCCGGTTCGCGATCACCGGCAACCGGGTGCGCAACTACGACGGCCTGGGTGGACAACTGCTCTTCGCCTGGCTGCACCAGCACCGGGTACTGCACTGGACGGACAACCGGCTCTCCATCGAGTGGGACCGGGTGACCGACGCCGTGCTGGAGTTGGGTGAACAGATCGAGTCGCTGTACTGGCGCTCCATCGACCGGCCGAAGGTCAACCATTGGCTGGCCGCGTACCAGCTGGTCTCCAGCACCCTCGACCCGCACCCGGCGTCGGTCTGGGCGAAGGGTGCTGCGGAGCTTCCGGTGTCCGGTCCGCCGAAGGGACTGACCGATGCGGTGCTCCCCGACGAATTCCCGCTGTCGATGTTCTACGAAGCGCTGAGCCGTAAACTCGCGCCCGTGGTGACATCGACTGCCGGCATCACCGGATGAGTCCTCCTCAGGGTTCGCTCGTGCTGGTGACGGGCGCTGCCGGGCCGGCCGGTTCGGCGGCGTGCCGGGCGCTGATCGCGGCCGGTGCCAGAGTCGTTGCCGTTGGCCACTCACCGGCGCGATTGTCGGCGCTGGCGGCGGCGATCCCCGGCATCTCGGTCGAGGTCACCGACCTGAGTGACGCCTCATCAGTGACCGATCTCGCCGTGCGGGTGCACGAGAACCATGGCGCCGTAGACGGTCTCGTGCACCTGGTGGGTGGGTATCGAGGTGGCGCGACATTCGATGCGAACACCGACGAGGACTGGCGCTTCCTGTCGTCGGGACTGATCGACACCCTCCGGCATGTCACGCTCGCTTTTCACGACGATCTACTGGCGTCGACCGCCGGTCGGGCGGTCATCGTCTCCGCGAAGGGCGCGCAGGCGCCGTCAGCCGGGTCGGCCAACTACTCGGCCGCAAAAGCGGCCGCCGAAGCGTGGATGCTGGCGCTGGCGGACTCGCTGCGCCGCGGTCAATCCGGGCGGTCGGAGAACCCGGTCGAGCAGACCTCGGCGGCCACCATCTTCGTGATCAAAGCTCTTGTCGATGCCAAGATGCGGGCCGAGTCGCCGGACCGCAAGTTCCCCGGGTTCACCGACGTCGACGACCTTGCGACGCGGATCGTCGGGCTATGGTCGTCCCGTGCTTCCGAGATCAACGGCGCCCGAATCCCGCTCGACACCTGAGCCCGACGAGGCCCGGTTGCATCCGGCGCACACCGCCGACCACTCTGAACGAAAGACCTTGAGAACGTGAGCACTCTGCACGACGTCGACAGTCGCGGATTCGCCTCGGACAACTACGCGGGCGCGCACCCGGAGATCATCGCCGCGTTGGCCGAGGCCAACGGTGGCCACCAGATCTCCTACGGCGAGGACGTGTACACGGCTCGACTGCACGACGTGATGGCCGCGCACCTGGGTCCGGACGTCCAGGTCTTTCCGGTGTTCAACGGAACCGGTGCGAACGTGCTCTCGCTCCAGTCGATGCTTCCGCGTTGGGGTGCGGTGATCTGCACCGAAACGGCCCACATCCACAGCGACGAGAACGGCGCACCCGAACGGGTCGGTGGGCTGAAGCTGCTGACGGTCCCGACCCCGAACGGCAAGCTCACCCCCGAACTGATCGACCGGCAGGCCTACGGCTGGGGTGACGAGCATCGGGCGCAGCCGCTCGCCGTCTCGATCACCCAGACCACGGAACTCGGCACCGCGTACACCCCCGACGAGATCCGTGCCATCGCCGACCACATCCACCCATTGGGCATGCGCCTGCATCTCGACGGCGCCCGGATCGCCAATGCGGCAGCCAGTCTCGACCTGCCGCTGCGCGCCTTCACGACGGACGCCGGCGTTGACCTGGTGTCGTTCGGTGGCACCAAGAACGGCCTGCTCTTCGGTGAGGCAGTCGTCGTGCTGCGCCCCGAGGCATCGGAGGGGCTGACGTACCTGCGGAAGATGAACATGCAGCTCGCGTCGAAGATGCGATTCGTCTCGGCGCAACTGATCGCCCTGCTCGAGGGCGACCTGTGGCTCGAATCGGCCCGGCACGCCAACGCGATGGCCGCCAGGCTCGCCGCCGCTGTTGTGGACCTACCCGGAATCAAGATCACCCAGCCGGTGCAGGCGAACGCCGTCTTCGCGATCATCGATCCGGTCGTGGCGGACCGGCTCCGGCAGACGTTCCGGTTCTACGACTGGAACCCGGCAACCGGTGAAGTGCGCTGGATGTGCGCCTTCGACACCACGCCGGCAGACGTCGACGCCTTCACCGCAGCGATCAGATCTGAGCTCGAGCGGACGTACTCACATTCCTGAACGTATTTGAGCCAGCTCAATCCTGGTTTCGCAGGAACCCGTCGACGCGGCGGAACCCAAGATCATCTGCCAATGGCGACGACTTCGGGGACGGAATCGGCTCTGCTACCCGGCGCGTCCCCACGCCGGCCACTCTTGCGGTAACCGCGGTTGCCCGGGCAGGTCCGCTCCCGACTCTGCCGGCCAGCCTGTTCGAACGTCGAACATTTCGTGGCGTCGTTGCGCTCGCCGCCTCTGCCGCCATCGGATGAGCCCGCCCGTACGCGTCGGTGACGTGATCGAGCAGTCCTTCCAGGAACGCTTCCATCTGGGTTTTGGTGGTGTCCCGCAGCGTTTTCAGGTACGCCGTCTGCGACTCGAGTTCCTTCTGCGCGGTTGTTGCGGACAGCGTCAGCTGAGCCATTTTTTCGGTCGTCTCGCGTTCCAGCGCTTCTGCGCGTCCGAGCGCCACCTCGTAGACGTCCCGAGCCTTGGCTTCGGTTTCCTGTTCGAGCGTCGCTGCATTGCGCCGTGCGTCCTCATACAGGTCTCTGGCCTCGGCCATCACTCTTGCGCTGTAGTCATCTGCTTGCGCAACGGTCTTGTCGGCAGTCTGCTGAGCTGTGGTCAGGACGCTGATCGCGTTGGCAACTTCCTGGCTTCGACTGTCGCGGTCGATCCGCTCTTGGAGGGTGTCGATCTGAACCTGCAGACCGATCACCGTGGCATCTCTGTCACGGAGCTCACTTCGCAGGCGGTCGATCTGGTCCGCGCAACGCGCGACGAACGCGTCCACCTCGACCTGGTCGTAGCCACGACCGAAGCCCTTCGATGAGGTGAACGCGACGTTCTGAAGGTCGGCTCCGGTCACCGTGGCCGCATCACGGAGGTCGGTCGTCGCTTCCGTCATGGAGGTCTCCCTTTGGGTAGTCACTGCTACGCCGCGCTGAATTCTTCGAACTTGATCTGACCCTCAGGCACCCCAGTGCCGACAAGCTCTTTCACCGTCGACTCCACCATTGCCGGGGAGCCGCAGACGAAGACATCGTGCTGCGACCAGTCGCCGGCGTCAGCCGCATACGAACCGACCATGCCACGAGGACCTTTCCAGCGGATGTCGTCGGAGATAACGATCACGACGGTCAGCCAGGGGTAGCGATTCGCCATCGCCTCGAGGTCCTTACGGTCGTAGATCTCTCGGATCGAGCGGGCGCCGAAATACAAGTGGGTACGCCGGCCGCCATCCCGGGCCACCTGGTCGATGATCGCCTTCATCGGGGCGAGGCCAGTGCTTCCGGCCACCAGCAACAGGTCCCGATTCGATTCGTGATCGAGCTTCATCCGGCCGAAAGGCGGGCCCAACCGAAGCCTGTCCCCTGCCGAAGCCCCTCGCACCAGTGCTGTCGAGACCGGGCCGCCATCGACAAGCCGAGCGTGAAGCTCGATCTCCAAACCCCCGGGCGCGTTGGCGGGAGTGTAGAAGCGCCACTCCCGGGGGCGGAGCGTGGTCGGCTCCACCGCCAAGGACTGCCCGGCGACGTAGGGATGAGCTGTCTCGGTTCGCACCTTGAGTACTGCGATGTCGAAGGATCGATGATCGACCTCGATCACATCGGCGTCCCACCAGGGTGGTTCCGTCTCCGCAACCTTTTCGGCGGCACCGGACATCGCGCCGGCCACCACTCCGTAGGCGGTCGCCCAGTTCTCCTGCAGCTCATCGGTCCAGTCGTCGCCGCTGAAATGCCGCAACGTCGCCACCAGCGCCTCCCCGACTGCCGGATAGTGGGCCGTCAAGGCGCCGAACTTGCGGTGGTCACGACCCAGGTCCTCGAGATATGGGACCAGTTCGCCCACATTGTCGACGTTGGTGACGATCCTGACCAGTGCGCCAACCAGTCGGTCGCGTTGTCGGGTCATCGACGGTGGGAACATGTCCCTGGTTTCTGGGTACTTCAGAAACAGGTAACTGTAGAAGTAAAGGGCAACGTCATCCCCGCCATGTGCCGCAACGGTCGCGAAGTTGTTCTTGAGTGCTTGAGTGTCGAGCGCCACGACAGACCTCAGGCACTCACGATTGCGGGACGGAGTGGCGACAACGCCTCGACAACGTCACCGATGGTCTTCGCATCCGCGCCAACCGCCTGCAACGTGTCGCCGAGATGCCCAACGACCTTGTCGAAGGCGGCGTCGGTGATATCCAGACCGTGGTGTGCTTCTGCCATGTCCTGTCCGGCGTACTTTTGCGGTCCGCCTGTGGCGGCAATCAGCATTGCCGTCTGATGACGGCGTAATGAAATCATGTCGACTTCGCTGAAGTACGGAGCCAGATCAGGATCGGCGACGACACGCTCGTAGAACTGATTCACCGCGTTGGTGATCCCATCTTCGGCGCCCAGCGCTTGATAGATGGTCGGCGTCGGACTCGTCACAGGTCGGCTCCTCGTGGCGTCAACGGATGCTGGCAGCAGCGTAGCGGTATGTGGCTCAAACGACAAAAATTGTTAGCCCGTTCGTGCTACTCGGGCCCTGCACCCCCGTTCGGTAGTCCGTTTTGCCGTCACTCTCTGTCGCTGCGTTACCAACGCCGCATTGGTTTCGGAGTTGATCACAGGTCAATTTCCGCCGGGAGGCCGCAATCATCGAAATTCGTGCCCGGCGCATTTGACGGTGATCAGGAAGCCTGCCGGACAGGACTTTTCGATACCGATCCGCCAATCGGAACGTGCCAGGTTGGCATTCAAGAAACGCTCGTTCACGGCCCATGACTATTTACGCACAGTGAATGGTTGCGCTCCCAGCAGCCGTCGGGTCGAGGGTTGTCTGCCCGCAAATTGACTCATGAACGTCAGACAGCTGGACTGTCTGGAAGGATGGAGCCTCGTGACCGAGGACGACATCATCGAGTTCGCGAGGACATTGCCCGGGGTTCATGTGATGACGGCGAGTGCCGAAACCGGGGCGCCGGAGTCGGCCTGGGGGGATTCGTTCATCTTCTACGACCCTGACGACGTCGAGGAGGATCGGCGATTCCCGTTCGCCACCATCGTGGTCAGTGATTACGAGGGTTTCGACACCTTCTCGAACCTGAACCGGCCCAACGTGTTCCGTTTCAACATCGCCGTCGGCCGGCGGAAATTCGAAGAACTGCTGGGCTTTGGGCCGTCCGCGCACGCTCAACATCATGACGAGTTCGACTACGCCGCAGCCGATGTGCTCCTCCCGCACCCCGCCTATGCCACCCATGCCTGGGTGTCGATCGTGAATCCGAACCAGCTCGACCAGCAGGCCAAGGATCTGTTGGTCGGGGCGCACCAACTCGCCGTCAAACGACACCGCCCCGCCAAGCCGCAATCCGGCGAACCACCGGCCGAACCTGAGACCTCGGAGTAGGTCAGCCGGCAGCTGGCGCCGTGGTGGCTCGGACCACCAGGGTGGGCTCGAGCAGGGTGCGCTGCGGCTCCAGCGCCGGATCGTCGAACCGGGCGAGCAACGCCTTGCCGGCGGCCGCGCCGACCAGCTCGCTGCGATCGTCGATCGAGGTGATCTCCAGGTATCGGGACTGCGCGAGCGGGGAGTTGTCGTAGCCGATGACCGAGATGTCGGCCGGCACGCTCCGACCGCGCGCGCGGATGGCCGCCAGTGCGCCCAGCGCCATGGTGTCGTTGGCGGCGAAAATGGCGGTGATGTCGGGATTCTCGTCGAGCAGGTCCGACGCGGTCCGATAGCCGTCCTCCTCGGCGGTCCCGCCGAGGTCGCCGCTCACCGTCGGCTGCAGTCCGGCCGACAGCATCCGGTCGATGAAGCCCGCCCGGCGATGGGCCGCCGGGCCACTCGCCCCGGTGAGGTGCCCGATCCGGCGGTGGCCCAGCTGCAGCAGGTGGTCGACGGCCATCCGGCCACCCAGTTCGTCGTCATTGGCGACCAGGTCGGCACCGGCCGGCAGCGTCGCACGCCAGCCGGCGATGACGGTGGGTCCGGTCCAGCCGACCAGCAGTGCGTCGTCGGGTTCTGCGGCGATGATCAAGCCGTCCAGGTTCGTCGACAGCCCGGTGCCCACCCCCACCGGCGCCGACGGGCCGCCCGGCGTTGCGTTCAGCGCCCGATCGGTGACCGTCAGGTGGTAGCCGTGGCTGGTCAGTTCCGATCGCAGGCCGACCAGCAGCCCGACGAACGAGAGGTTCCGGTAGTCGTCGATCACCACTTCGACATTCTTGGTGCGATGGCTGGCCAGCATGGTGGCCGCCCGGCTCGGCCGGTAGCCCAGTTCGGCGATCGCGGCCAGCACCGCTGCCCGACGCGGCTCGCTGACCCGGCTCGACCCTTGCAGGACCAGCGACACCAGTGATTTGGAGACACCGGCAAGAGACGCGACGTCATAGATCGTCGGCCGCTGACCGGCGCCGTCAGGCATGGCCATCGCGAACTCCCCTCTCTTGGCACCAGCACCTTTGCAACAAACGCGGATCTGACCGAACGAATCCGTTGACAGCGTCTGGAGTGTATGTCAATCTATTGGAGCGCTCCACTTTGGAGCGCTCCAACATCTCGAGAACGGCCGAGAAACCGTTTCGATCGACTTCAAAGGAGAAGACATGGCCGAAGGCCTCGGGGTCGCCGTCATCGGCGCCGGAATGGCGGGCAGGGCGCATGCTGCGGCCTATCGCACCGCGTCCGCGTTGTACAGCCCGGTGTTGCCCCCTGTCCGCCTTGTCTCCATCGGCGATGTGAACGCCGAGTTCGGCTCACTCGCCGCTCGGCGCTTCGGGTACGAGCGGAACGACACCTCGTGGCAGGCGATCGCCGAGGCCGACGACATCGACGTGGTCAGCGTCGTCATCGCCAATTCGCTGCACCGTGAGGTGGTGGAGGGTCTGCTCGCCGCCGGCAAGCACGTGCTCTGCGAAAAGCCGTTGAGCGACACCCTGGAAGACGCCCGCGCGATGGCCTCGGCAGCCAACACAGCCGCCCGTAGCGACATCGTCGCGAAGGTCGGTTTCACCTACCGCCGCACCCCTGGCATCGCCTACATCCGGGAGCTGATCCAGTCCGGCGATCTCGGCAAGGTGCTGCACTTCAGCGGCCGTTACTGGACCGACTACGGTTGCGACCCGCACGGCCCGATGAGCTGGCGCTTCAAGGGCCCGGCCGGATCGGGTGCGCTCGCCGACGTCGGCAGCCACATGGCCTATGTCTCCGAGTTCCTCTGCGGCGACATGACCTCGGTCAGCGGCGGGCAGCTCAGCACCGTGATCACCGAACGTCCGTTGCCGCTCGGCGCGGTCATGGGTCACGACCACGCAGAGGTCAGCGACGTGTTCGAGCCGGTCACCAACGACGACTACGCCGCGTTCTCGGCGACCTTCGAGAACGGCGCGGGTGCCATCGAGGTGTCCCGGGTCGCCGCCGGTCACGCCAACAGCCTGATCTTCGAGGTGTTCTGCGAGAACGGGGCGGCCACCTTCGACCAGCGTCGCCCGTCGGAGATCCAGTTGCTGCTGCGCGAGGGCAAGTCCGCGCAGAACGGTTACCGGCAGGTCATCCTCGGACCGGAACACCCGTACCTGGCCGGCGGCCTGGCGATGGACGCCCCGAGCGTCGGTTTCGGACAGAACGACGCGTTCGCCTACCAGGCGCGGGCGTTCCTGGAAGAGGTCGCCGGGATCGACGAAGCATCCTCACTGCCGCGCTGCGCCACCTTCGACGAGGGCGTACACAACATGGAACTGCTCGCCGCGGTCGCCAGCTCGGCAGCTGACAACGGAAAGAAGGTCTCGCTGTGAAGCTCGGCGTCTACAACGCACCGCTGCACGACCGTTCCCTGCCCGAGGCGTTGACGGTGATCGCCGGTCTCGGCCTCACCGGCATCGAGGTCAACTCCGGCGGCTTCCTGCCGCCGACGCACATCCCGACCTTCGACGACATCCTGGTCAGCGACACCGCCCGCGACGACTACCTCGGCCTTTTCGAAGGCACCGGCGTCTCCATCGCCGGCCTGAACTGCAACGGAAACCCGCTGCACCCCAACAAGATCATCGGTGACAAGCACGCCGAAGACATCCGCCGCTCGATCAGGCTGGCGAACAGGCTCGGACAGAACCGGGTCGTCACCATGTCCGGGCTGCCGGGGAGCGAGGCCGGCGCCAGCCACCCGAACTGGATCGTCAACGCCTGGAACTCTGCCGCCCTGGACGTCCTGGACTACCAGTGGGGAGTCGCGGCCGCGTTCTGGAAGGACATCGACGCCCTCGCCGCCGAGAACGACGTCAAGGTCGCCCTCGAGCTGCACCCGCAGAACCTGGTGTTCAACACCGCCGACGTGTTCAAGCTGATCGAACTCACCGGCGCCACCCACGTCGGCGTCGAACTGGATGCCTCGCACCTGTTCTGGCAGCAGATGGACCCGGTCGCGGTGGTCCGCGCCCTCGGACCGCTGGTGTTCCAGGCCGCCGCCAAGGACGTCCGGATCAACACCGAGAACGCGAAGCTGTACGGCGTGCTGGACAACAGCTTCCGCCGGCTCTCGCCGGACGAGGACCGGGTCAACCTCGGCGGCGACGAATGGGCCAACGAATGGCCGAAGAACTCGGCCTGGGACTTCGTCGCCCTCGGCAAGGGACATGACGTCGCGTTCTGGACCGAGTTCCTTCGTGCCCTGCAGGAAGTCGACCCCGGCATGCTGGTCAACATCGAGCACGAGGACACCGAACTCGGCCGCATCGAAGGACTCGAAGTCGCCGCCGCGGTACTCATCGAGGCCGACGCCGCGCTGGCCAACTAGCACATTCACGATCCTGAAGCGGTTGCAGCCCGACCCTCAGGGCGGGCTGCAGCCGCAGGGCTTCCACGCGAGGGTTGCCAACGGTCGGTACCACCGACCGAGTAGGCGCGACGACTCGAAGGCGTGACCCGGTCCACCCTCGTGGCGTCAACCGCGGTAGGCGGTCACTTCGATCATGATCCGGGGGTTCTCCCCCGACCGGCCGAACGCCGCCGACTGGATCGCCGACCGGGCGGGGCGGTGGGCGCCGAATCGCTCCGCCCAGACCTTGTTGAAGGCCGGCCGATCCCGTTGCAGGTCGCGCATGACGATGCCGACCCGCACGACGTCGGTCAACGATGCGCCGGCGGCGGCGAGTATGGCCTCCAGGTTGTCGAAGATCTGCTCACCCTCCGCGGTGACGTCCTCGGGAATGGCGTGGTCGACGGGATCGGCGCCGAACAATGCCGAGACGAAGATCCAGCCGCCGGCGACGACGGCCTGCGGCACCGGCCCGACGTGTGCCGGGGCGTCGGCGGTGTGCACGATCTCCACGCGCTGCTCCTTCTCTCGGGCGGGCTCTGCGACTCTCGGGCGGGCTCTGCGACATCAGAATCCGACGAGCCGGCTCACTCGCCGTAGACCTCGATCACACCGAGGCCATCGAACTCGAACGTGACACTGCCACCGGCGACCAGCGGAACCGGTGCGGTCACCCCGCCGGAGAAGATCAGTTGCCCCGGCTGCAGGCTCTCCCCCTGCTCGGCGAGCCGATTGACCAGCCAGGCGACGGACGCGGCGGGATGTCCCATCACGGCGGCGCCGGCCGCGGTCATCACCACCTCGCCGTCGACCCGGACGACGCAGCCCAGCGTGTGTAGCTCGAGTGCGGCCGGCGGGAGGGCGATCGGGCCCAGATAGAACGCGCCGGCGCTGGCGTTGTCGGCCACCACATCCGAGAGAGTGAACTTGAATCCCTGGTACCGCGAATCCAGCACGTCGACAGCGCCGTAGACCAGGTCGGTCGCAGCGAGCACCGACGTCACCGTCGCCGGCGCCGCTATTTCCCGACCGATCAGGAAGGCGATCTCTGACTCCACCCTCGGGTGGATGAACCGGTCGAACCGAACTGGCTCGCCGTAGGTCGAGAGCATCGAGCCGGTCACCCGCCCGTACAACGGCGAATCCACCCCCATCGCGCGCTGCTTGTTGCGGCTGGTCAGGCCGAGCTTGTACCCCACCAGGCGGTCTCCGGCGTCCAGCTTGGACTGCACGAAAAGCTGCTGGGCGGCATAGGCCGCCGACTGGTCGAGATCGCCGTGTGACTCACTGATCTGCGGCACCTCGCGACGATCCCGCTCACCGCCGATCAGGATCTCGGCGACCTGCGCCGGGGTGATGGCCGTCGTCTCGGTCATGCCGTATCCTCGATTCGTCGTCACTGCTCACGGAAGTCCCCCAACGGCCGAAGGTCTTCCAGCGATGCAGGGCAACGTCAGAATGCCAGCATCAGGCGGCAGAACAAGCCCCACCGATCGATGTTCCAGGGAGCGGGATCTTCGGGCCGCACGCGAACGCCGGCACCGGAACTCAAGGCAGCGAGACGCAGCGATCACAGCAGAGCCGCGAGTCACTGCTCTTCGTTGAACACCACCCCGATCTGCCGGCGGATCTCGTCGACCACGCGCAAGGTGGCGATCGATTCGTCCCAGGTCCGCAACGGTGACTGGGTGAGGCCCGAGGAGATGCAGCGGGCGACCTCGGCCGCCTGGAAGTGCAGCGCCCCATGGGCGACCTGCGGCTCGTCGTAGTGGAGCGCCGCACCGGAATGAGCCGTGAGCGTCATCGGACCCGGTTGGTAGAACGGACCGGCGATGGTCAGGGTGGCCTCGGATCCGGCGACCACGGCCGTGGTCGGGGTGTTGCTGAAGATCGTCGTGTTGACCAGCGCCTGATTTTGCCGACCGTCGGACAGCACCGCGGACACCTGGCCGTTGACGCCGGCGGGATGCGGCTGGCCGGCAGCCGACACGGCCGACGGCTCACCGAGAATCCAGCTGGCGAAGGAGATCGGATAGGTGCCGAGATCCAGCAGCGGCCCACCGGCCAGATCGTGCCGCAGGATCCGATGGCCGTCGGCGAAGTATTCGCCGTGATCGGCGATCACCGTCCTGATCTCGCCCAGCGCGCCGGAAGTCAGCAACTGCCGGATGACGTCGAACTTCGGCAGGAACATCGTCCAGAGCGCCTCCATGAAGAAGACCCCCTGGGCGGCAGCCAGTTCGGTGAGATCGGTGGCCTGCTGCGCATTCAGGGCCATCGGCTTCTCGACCAGCGTGTGCTTGCCGGCCCGCAACGACTGCACAGCACAGGGATGGTGGGCATTGTGCGGGGTTGCGATGTAGACGACGTCGATCTCAGGATCGGCCAGCAGGTCGGCGTACGATCCGTAGGTCCGCTCGATTCCGTGGTCGGTGGCGAAAGCCTGTGACCGTGCGAGATCTCGGGAGCCGACCGCGAGAACCTGCTGCCGGGTGCCCTGCCGCAACGCCCCGATGAACCGCTGCGCGATCCATCCCGGCCCGATCACCCCCCACCGCAGTGCCGGTGCCGCCAGCGGGTCCGGGGTACGAGCGATCGGGAGTGCGGAGGGGAAGTCGGACATGTGTTCTCCAAGGGGTCGGGCGCAGTGGGGTCGTCATGGGGAGTCGGGCGAGGGGGCGGAATTCTCCGAGACGTAGGACTCACCCTCGACCGGAATGCCCTGTGGATTGCGGGAGACCACATCCCGATCCGCGAAGGAGATCGGAACCGAAGTGGTGAACCAGTCGGCCCGAACACTGTTCTCAACCTGGAAGTGCAGGTGCGGAAGGCACTGGGTGAAGCCGGTTTTCCCGGACAACCCCAACAGTTCGCCCTGGAGCACCGGTTCCCCGGTCTTCACCTTGCGTTCGATCTCCGGAGCGACCTGGCTCAGGTGCAGATACAACGCGGACGTTCCGTCACCGTGGTCGATCTCGACGAAATTGGCCTCGTTGCCGATCAACGGGCTGACGATTCCGCCGGCGCCCGTGGCCGAGACCGCGCCACAGTGATCGGGCCGCCAACTCCCGTTCGCGAGCGCGACGGTGCCCCCGCGGGCGGCCACCACCTCGGTTCCCTCGGGCAGTGCGAAGTCCCAGGCGAACCGCATTGCGTCGTCATCGTGGGTGGAACACCCGCTGACGCAGTTCTGGGCACCGTCGAACTGGGAGTTGCCCTGCAGGACGGAGTATCGCTCGCCGGCCGACCACGGCAGCTTGTACAACGACGGTGCTGCCGGGACCCATAGGAAAGCGGCAGCGACGACAGCGAGGGATCCCACCAGCAACCCGATCAGCAGTATGCGAATCCGTCGGCCCGTCATCGTTCCCCGATTCTGCGTCCCCTGGCTCCCGGCAGCAAGGCAGCCCGGTCGGCGGACGCAGATCGCCTGCGGGCTCGAGCGTCCGGGCCGCGATCAGTAGGGCCAGCGACGGACCGGGCCCAGCCCGAGGGCGGTGAAGTATCCCGCGGCCCTGGCCTGGATCGCCAACGGCATGTGCGAGGGGATCGGGTACAGGTCCTGCTCGATCACGGCGAACATGTCCCGGTCGAGTGCGGCCAGTGCGGAGAGCAATGACGGCACGTCCGGCTCTCCGTAGGGAGGCTCGACCATGATTCCCAGCGGAACCGCCTCGGCCAGCGACAGGCCCTCGGCACGCACCCGCTCACGGATCTTGGGATCGACCAACTTGATGTGCAGGTAGTTGATCCGCTCCGGGAAGCGCTCGATGATCTGCAGGTTGTCCCCGCCGCAATACGCCACGTGACCGGTGTCCAGGCAGAGGTTCACATACTGTGGGTCGGTCTCGACCAGAAACTGCTCGATACGCTCCTGGATGTCCAGATGGGTGTCGGCGTGCGGGTGCGACACCAACGCCACGCCGTACTCCTCGAAGAGGATCCGGCCGAGCTCGTTCGTCCCGGAGACCAGGTTCGCCCACTGTTCGGGATCGATGTCACCGGACTGGGTGGCCTCGCCCGTGTGCATGTCGGTGTACTGCTCGGGAAGATGGATCAGGAACTTTCCGCCGACCGCGCTGAGCAGCTTGGCCTCCTGCCCGAACTCGGCAATCGCCTTGTCCAGGGCCTCTTTTCCCTGGTGAAGCCCGGCGAACACCGTCCCGCCACAGACCTTCAGACCACGCTGGTCCAGTTCGTCACGGAGCTGCTGTGGATCCTGCGGCAGGAAGCCCTGCGGACCCAGTTCGGTCCACACGTAGCCGGCGTTCTGCACGTCGTCGAGGTACTGCTTCCACCCCACCTGGTGATCGTCCCGGGGGAACCAAACACCCCAGGAGTCAGGCGCTGTGCCCAGGGTCAGCCGGGACAGGTCGGTGGCGGCAGTGGTCACGGGTGCTCTCCTGGAGTGTGGGCGCGCTGGGCGCGCTACTTGTTCGGCGACCGAAAGGCGTTGTCCACCAAAACGCGAGCCCTGGCTTCGTCGAGCCCGATCGAACGGTCGATGGCCCTTCGGTAGATCCGGCCGGCTCTCCGGCCGTCTTGCATGGTCCTGGTCAACTGCTTGAACATGATTCCTTCTCACCTGTTGTGGTTGTCGTACAGGTGAGACGTCCCGTCGCCGGGATTCGTGCCGCCCTGGTGAGCATGATCACCCGGTGCCGGTGGCACTGCCCCGGCGCGGTTTCAGCGACCGGTCAGCTCGGCGGTCACCCGCTCCAGCATCCGGCGGTGGATGTCGTCGGCATTTTCTTCCCAGCCGAAGACGCACACCGTGGCGATGCCGTCGAAGTCGACGTCGCGCAGAGTGGAGAAGAACTCGTCCCAATTGACGTCGCCGTTACCGATCTCGTTGTGCTGGTGCACCCGCGCATCCACCCCCGGCGGGTTGATGATGTACCGGTTCCCGACATTTGCCCGGTGGTTGAAGCAGTCGGCGATGTGCACGTGGGCGAGCTTGTCACCGGCGTAGCGCATCATCCGGTTCACATCACCCGCACCATCGGACAGGTGGAAGGCGTGCGGTGCGCAGAAGACGTACTTCACCCACGACTTGTTGAGCCCACGAACGATCTGTACCGCGTCGTCGTTGGTCTCCGAGAAGTCATAGGGATGCGCCTCGAGGTGCAGGGCGATGCCGTATTTCTCGAAATCCGGGCTGAGCTCCTCCATCGACTTGTAGAAGGAGTGCTCGGACCGCAACGGATCGTTCGGATTCCCGGACAGCTCCGACATCACCACCGGGCATTCCAGTTCGGCAGCGATCTGCAGCAGCCGACGCCAGTTGCGGACCTGGGCCTGCCGCTCCTGCTCGTCCGGCGATGACCAGTTGAACACCGGCACCAGGTCGATCAGGCTGACACCCGTTTCCTTGCAGGCCTTCTTGACGTCGGCGATGGCGGCGTCATCAGCCTTGGGGTAACGGTGCCAGAAGAAGAAGTCCGGCCGAGGCGACAGCTCCAGGTACTCGTACCCCAGGTCTGCCGCCTTACGGACCTCGTCGGCCACGGACAGGTCGGCGTGGTACATCGCCGGATCCAGTGCGATCTTCACCATGGGTCAGTTCCTCAGCGGGGTCGGGAGATGGTCGGATGAAACGGCTGGTCGGTGGCGATCAAGGTGAGACGGGCGGTGGGGAGGGGTCATGAGTAACCCCTCCCCACACGATCGATCCCCCGGCACATCGTTGGTGCTGTCCTATGAGTAGAGCGCCGGCTTCTCGCCGAGGTCGACGGTGATCCGCTGCCCGGAGTGCAACGCTTCGACAGCGGCATCGGACACCGCGGCGGCGGCATATCCGTCCCACGAGCTCGGACCGTAGGTCCCGCCATCCCGGACGCCGTCGATCCATTCCTGGAATTCGACGTCGTAGGCGGCGATGAACCGCTCACGCCAGTCCTCCGGGACCCGGCTGGACTGCGAGTTGTTCAACCGCACGGTGATCGGGCCGGAATCGCGGAGCGCGACCGTCCCGTTCTCGCCGACCACCTCGCCGCGGATGTCGTACCCGTAACGGATGTTGACGTTCGTCTCGACGTCGACCAGGGCACCACTGCTGGTCTCGAAGATCAACAGCAACGGATCCTCGAGTTCACCGCCGTTGCTGTTCCTGCGGGGCTTGAGCACGGTCGCGGCAACGATTTCCTCGCCGAACATCCAGCGAGTGAGATCGATGTCGTGAACGGCGGTATCGGTGATGGCCATCTCCCGGGTGTAATGACCGGGGACGCTGGGGTTTCGATGGGTCGCGTGCATCATCAGTGGGGCACCGATGTCGCCGCTGTCGACCACGGCCTTGAGCGCCCGGTAGGCGGCGTCGTACCGGCGCATGTAACCGACCTGGACCAACCGGCGGCCGAAGGCCACCTCGGCGTCGATGATCCGGCGACACGCTTCCTGGCTGGTGGCCAACGGTTTCTCGCAGAACACCGGCTTGCCGGCCTCGATCGAGGCAAGGACGTACTCCTCGTGCGTCGGACCCCAGGAGCAAACGAGGACGGCATCGACGTCGCCGGCGTTGATCAGGTCCTGACCCGTCGAGTAGGCCTGGGCACCGGCGATCCCGTCGGCGACCCGCTTGGCCTCGTCCAGATTGACGTCGGTGACCGCTGTGACAGCGGCCCCGGCGAGAACCGTTGTCAATCGGCGGATGTGGTCCTTGCCGATCATCCCGACGCCGATGACTCCGACGCGAACTGTCACCTGAACTGCCTCCTGCTTCTGGGAAATCCGACGATGGACTCCCCGCCTGCGACCCGGCATGGGTCGCAGACGGGGAGGGTGGAGCGGCCCTGACTGACCGGCTGGGTCAGCGCTGGGTGGATTGCAGCTCGTGGGACAGCTCGGCGAGTTCCCGGCCACCGGCCATCTCGGCGGTGAGTTCTTCCAGGGTGACCTCGGACCGCTTCTTGTCCAGCACCCGGCGACCGAGTTTGAGGATGATGAAGTGGTTCCCGACAAGGTAGGCGTGGTGCGGGTTGTGGGTGATGAACACCACCCCGAGACCGGCATCCCGCGCGGCGGCGGTGTACTTGAGCACCACACCGGACTGCTTCACCCCGAGGGCGGCGGTCGGTTCGTCCAGGATCAACACCCGGGCACCGAAGTACACCGCCCGGGCGATCGCCACGCACTGCCGCTGACCACCGGACAGCGTGCCGATCGGCTGGTTGATGTCCTTGACCGTGATACCCATCTTCTTCAGCTCGGTATCGGCGATCTCCCGCATTTCCTTGATCTTCATCGGCGCCAGCGGATACTTCCCGGACGTCAACTCACTGCCCAGGAAGAAGTTCCGCCACACCTCCATCAACCCGACGACCGCCAGGTCCTGGTACACGGTCGCGATGCCGTGGTCCAAAGCCTCACGGGGAGAACCGAAGTGGACCTCCTCCCCGTCCACCTTCAGGGTGCCCTCGGTGTGCCCGTGCAACCCCGACATGATCTTGATCAACGTGGATTTCCCGGCACCGTTGTCACCCAACACGCAGGTCACCTCACCGGCACCCACGGACAGGTTGATCCCGGACAACGCCCGGATCGCCCCGTACGCCTTACCCACGTTGTCCATCTGGATCAGCGGCTCACCCTTTTCCAGGGTCGGGTCCGCGTGTTCGTTCAGAGTATCCGTCATTGGTCTGTCTCCTTATGCTTTCCGGGTGCTGGAGAGCTTCTTCACGTACAGGTTCACCGCGACCGCGAGCAGCAACATGACACCCAGGAAGGCCTTGAACCAGTTCGGGTCCCAGCCTGCGTAGACGATGCCCTGGGTCACCATGCCGAAGATGAATGCGCCGATCGCGGTACCGATCGCGGAGCCGAAACCACCCGTCAACAGGGTGCCACCGACGACCGCGGCGATGATGTAGATGAATTCCTGACCGACGCCCTGACCGGCCTGGATGGTGTTGAACGCGAACAGCAGATGCATGCCGTAGAACCAGGCCATGAACCCGACGCCCATGAACAGGCCGATCTTCACCTTGTTCACCGGCACACCGACCGCCCGGGCCGACGCGGCATTCCCGCCGACGGCGAAAATCCAGTTACCGATCCGGGTACGGGTCAGGATCCAGGAAGCGATGGCCACGAACAACAGCCACCACACCACGGTGATCTTCACCGAAACACTGCCGATGTCGAACGACGACGCGAAGATCGACTTCGCACTGTCGAAACCCTCGATATCGGACACGTTCTTCGTGGCGACCGACCCGGTGAGCAGCTTCGTCACACCAAGGTTGCAGCCCTGCAAGATGAAGAACGTGCCCAACGTGATCAAGAAACTGGGAATCCCGGTGCGTTGCACCAGATACCCGTTGATGAACCCGATGAACAACGCCAACACCAGCGAAACGATCACACCGAGCCACATGTTGACCGACAACTGGTAACACATCAACGCAGCCGTCAACCCGTAGGTGATCGAGGCGACACCAGCCGAGAGATCGAACTCCCCACCGATCATCAGCGCGCCGACCGCGACCGCGACAATCCCGACCTGCGAAGACGCGTACAACACCGTGGAGAACGATGCAGCATCCCGGAACGGGGGCGCCACAATGAAGAAGAAGATGTAGATCACGACCGCCGCGAGGAACGCACCGATCTCCGGACGAGCCAACGCCTTCGTCAAGAACGAATTCGACGGCTTCGGCGGCGGGGCCGCGGCACCCGACGATGATGAGGCGCCCGGCGACTCTGCTCCCGACGGGGTCTTGCTGAGAGATTGACTCATGACGTTCTCCCTAGCTGGAGTGAATGGTTCGGAAGTGGTGCCCTGGGGAGCGAACTCGATCGCTCCCCAGGGCTCTCGTGACTAGCGGGTGCCGGCCTCGGCACCCTTGAGGACCAGATCGATGTTGGTCTCATCAACGAAGGATGGCCCTGTCAAAACCGGAAGGCCACCGCCGAGGACATTCCCGTTGGTCAGGTACAGCCACAGTTGATCGACAGCCTCATAACCCTGTAGGTACGGCTGCTGATCGACGGAGAACCCGATGGTGCCGGCCTTGATGTCGGCGGCGACGTCGGCGTTCAGGTCGAAGGTGACGACCTTGGCCTTGCTGCCACCGTCAGACGCTGCCTGGACGGCGGCCAATGCGATCGGAGCGCCCAGGGTGACGATGTAGTCGATGGACGGGTCCTGCTGCAGCTTGGCCTGAATGGTCGAGGTCACAGCGGCGATGTCTGCACCGTTGACCTGCAGGTTCTCCGTGCCAGATGCCTTCGCCAGGACGCCGGCGCAACGAGCCTCCAACGCGACCGAGCCCTCGGCCTGGATCACGCACAACGGGTGCTTGGCGCCCGCTTTGGTGATCCGCTCACCGACAGCGTTGCCGGCAAGGTTCTCGTCCGAGCCGAAGTAGGTCAGCGCGCCCAGTTCCTTCCATGCGTCGATGCCGGAGTTGAACCCGACCACCGGGATGCCTGCGTCGGTGGCGGTCTTGACCGCAGCGGCGAGCGCGTCGGGCGTCACCAGGGTGGAAGCGATGCCGTCGACCTTGCTGTCGACCGCATTCTGGATCAGGGTGGCCTGGCCGACCGCTGCCGGATCGTTCGAGTACTTCAACGTGATGTTGTCCTTGGCGGCCGCGGCCTGCGCGCCGGAACGGATCTTGTCCCAGAAGGTGTCGCCCGGCGTCTCGTGAGTGACCATGGCGATGGTCAGCGGAGCGGTGTCGGCTACTGCGCCACCGCCGGCCGGTGCCCCAGCGGAGCCCGGGGCGGCCTCGGTGGTGGAATTCGCGGCCGCGCCACCGGTGCTGCTGCAGCCGGCCAGAGCCAGAGCTGCGGCCACGGCAACCGCGGTCAGCCCGAGGGCCTTCTTGCGAATCGTCATCGATTCGGGTCCTTTCGTTGCGGGACAACATGTCCCAGGGGAGGTTGGTAATACGGGGTGGTACGGGTGCAGGAGTGGTTACCGGAAACTGGTCGGAGCGGCCTCGATGTCATCGAGCCGGTTCGGACGCGTCGGGTTGAGGTTCAGCAGCTGTTCCAGGTCCCGGAATCGGTGACCTGCCGGGCCACCGTCGAGCCCGCTGCGCATCCCGGCGTCACCATTGGCGCCCATTCGTGCCTCCGTTCGCAGCCGGTGTGCCCGGCTCGGTTAAGAGTGGCCCGCGCCACATGTGATGTCAATACTTTGTACTGACATTCTTACGTCTTGACCGTCTTGTGATCTGACCTTCGCGCTCCGTGGCCAGAACTGCGCGAAAAACGCGAAACCCGACACCGTGCTACGCCTTTCGAACTGTCGGCCGCATACCGTCCCGCACCGGTTTAGGCCGCTGGGATTGCGCGGCAGACCGGCGCGGGCTCGTGCCGGGCTCAGAATGCCCCGGCGGAGCGACCGGTAACTGCTGCCCGGCCCTACTCGTTTTGCGGAAAGCCCAGGTTGAGCCCGCCGTGGCTGGGGTCGAGCCACCGGGTGGTGATGACCTTGTTCCGGGTGTAGAAGCTGAAGCCCTCGGTGCCGTGGGCGTGGGTGTCGCCGAACAGGGAGGCCTTCCAGCCGCCGAAGGAGTAATAGCCCACCGGGACCGGGACCGGGACGTTGATGCCGACCATGCCGACCTCGACCTCGTTCTGGTACCTGCGGGCGGCGCCACCGTCGTTGGTGAAGATCGCCGTTCCGTTGCCGTACGGGTTGCTGTTGACCAGGGTCAACGCGTCGTCGTAGCTGTCCACCCGGACGACAGAGAGGACCGGACCGAAGATCTCGTCGGTGTAGATCGACATGTCGGTGGTGACCTTGTCGAACAGGGTCGGGCCCAGCCAGAAACCACCGGACTCGCCGTCCACCACCGGGTTCCGCCCGTCGACCACGAGCTCGGCGCCGGCCTCGACCCCGGCATCGACATACCCCTGGACCTTGTCCCGGTGCACCCCGGTGACCAGCGGGCCCATGTCGCAGCCACGCTTGCCGTCACCGGTGCGCAGCGTGCCCATTCGCTCGGATGATCTTGGCGATCAACTCGTCCGCGATGACGTCCACCGCGACCAGCGCGCTGATCGCCATGCAGCGCTCGCCGGCGGAGCCGAACCCGGCGTTCACCGCGGCGTCCGCGGCCAGGTCCAGATCGGCGTCCGGCAGCACCACCATGTGGTTCTTCGCCCCGCCGAGGGCCTGTACCCGCTTGCCGTTCCTGGTGCCGGTCTCGTACACGTACCGCGCGATCGGGGTCGATCCGACAAACGAGATCGCCTTCACCCGTGGGTCTTCCAGCAGCGCATCCACCGCGACCTTGTCGCCGTGCAGCACGTTGAACACCCCGTCGGGCAGGCCCGCTTCCTTCCACAGCGCACCCAGCCAGTTCGCCGTCGACGGGTCCTTCTCGCTCGGCTTGAGGATCACGCAGTTGCCGGCGGCGATCGCGATCGGGAAGAACCACATCGGCACCATGGCCGGGAAGTTGAACGGCGAGATCACGCCCACCACCCCGAGCGGCTGCCGGAGCGAGGAGACATCGACCTTGGTGGAGGCGTTCTCGGTCAGGCTGCCCTTGAGCAGATGCGCCAGACCACAGGCGAACTCCACCACCTCCTGGCCGCGGGTCACCTCGCCCAGCGCGTCGGAGAGCACCTTGCCGTGCTCACTGGTGATCAGCTCGGCGGCCTCGTGCTTGCGCTCGTTGAGCAGTTCACGGAAGCGGAACAGCACCTGCGTCCGGCGGGCCAGCGACATGTCCCGCCACGCGGGCCAGGCTTCGGACGCGGCGGCGATCACCGCGTCCGCGTCCGCCGGCGAGGCCAGCACGAGCTTCTTGGTCACCCGCCCGGTCGCCGGGTCGAACACGTCGGACGTGCGGGTGCTCTCCCCCGCGAACGGGGCGCCGCCCTTCCAATGCGGAACCGTGGGCAACTCGCCCGGAGCGGCGTCGGCGTCTGCGCTCGGCAGAGCCTCTGGATCGGTGATGGTGGTCATTGTTCTGGTCTCCTCCCGGAGTCCGCGCCGATCAACGTCGCCGGCGCTGATGAAGTAGTTGACTGCAGTCACTGCTGTCACACAAAGGCGACGGTGACCCGCGCCGACGAACTTGATCGGCGCGGGATCAGCGCCCTGGAGCGGGATCCCTGCGCAGGATCCCTAGAGCAGCGGACGCTGGAGAGCCTTGAAGCCGTCGTAGGTCTCCCTGGCGTCCTGGGTGAAGTCGAGCTCGGAGATCTCGGCGACCGGCACGTCCCACCAACCGTCGCCACCGGGCGACTGGTACTCCAGATCGGTGTCGACGTGCACCAGCACGGCGGTCTCGCTGGCCTTGGCCTTGGCCAGGGCGTCCTTGAGCTCCACCAGCGTCGAGGCCTTGAGCACCTTGACGCCGAGACTGGCCGCATTGGCCGCCAGATCGACCGGCAGGATGTCGCCGTCGAGCCGGCCGGATTCGGTGTTCCGGTAGCGGTACTTGGTGCCGAACCTCTGCACGCCAAGGGATTCGGCGAGCGAACCGATCGAGGCGTAGCCGTGGTTCTGCAGCAGCACCACGATGATCTTGATGCCCTCCTGGACCGCGGTGACCAGCTCGGTGGGCATCATCAGGTAGGAACCGTCGCCGATGGTGACGAAGACGTCCCGATCCGGGGCGGCCATCCGGATGCCGATGCCGCCCGGTATCTCGTATCCCATGCAGGAGAAGCCGTATTCGACGTGGTAGCCCTTGCGATCCCTGGTGCGCCACATGCCGTGCAGGTCACCCGGCAGCGAGCCGGCCGCGCACACGACGACGTCCCGGGCATCCATCACCTCGTCGACCGCACCGAGTACCTCGGCCTGGGCGAGGATCCCGTGTTCCTCCCCGTACCCGGAGTGGAAGGACGCGACCACCTCGTCGTCCCACAACTTGGCCTTGGCCTGCGCCTCCTGCTGGTACTCGGCACTGGTCGAGTAGCCGGCCAGCAGCGGCGGTCAGGGCCTCCAACGTCCGCTTCGCATCGGCCTGCACCGGCAGGCCGGCGTGCTTGACCGCGTCGATCGAGGCGACGTTGATGTTGATGAACCTGACGTCCGGGTTCTGGAAGATGGTCCTGGAGGCGGTGGTGAAATCCGAGTAGCGGGTGCCGATCCCGATCACCACGTCGGCCTGCCGGGCGAACAGGTTCGCTGCCGGGTTGCCGGTGGCGCCGACGGCTCCGAGGTTCAGCGGGTGGTCGAACGGCAGCGAGCCCTTGCCCGCCTGGGTCTCGGAGATCGGAATGCCGGTGGCCTCGACGAACTCGCGCAGCGCATCGTTGGCCTCGGCGTAGGTCACTCCGCCGCCGGAGACGATGACCGGCTTGCTCGCCGATCGGATCACCTCCGCGACCGCCTCGAGCACCTCGGGCTCGGGGACCGGCCGGCTGATCCGCCAGACCCGCTTGCGGAACAGGTCGACCGGCCAGTCGTGCGCCTCGGCCTGGACGTCCTCCGGTAAGGCCACCGTCGCCGCGCCTGTTTCAGCAGGGTCGGTGAGCACCCGCATGGCACCGAGCAGGGCGGCCGGCAGCTGCTCGGCCCGCCAGACCCGGTCGAAGAACCTGGACACCGGACGAAAGGCGTCGTTGACCGAGACGTCATAGCCGTAGGGCTGTTCCAGCTCCTGCAGCACCGGCGAGGAGACCCTGGTGGCGAAGATGTCACTGGGCAGCAACAGCACCGGAAGCCGGTTGATGGTGGCCAGCGCGGCACCGGTCAGCATGTTGCTGGCGCCCGGTCCGACCGAGGCCGTGACGGCGAAGGCCTGCAACCGGTCGAGCTGACGGGCATAGCCGACGGCGATGTGCACCATCGCCTGCTCGTTGCGGCCCTGGTGATACGGCAGTTCTCCGGGTGTCTGCAGTTCGGACTGCAGCAGTGCCTGGCCGAGGCCGGCGACATTGCCGTGACCGAAGATGCCGAAGCAGCCGGCGAAGAACTTGCGCTGCACGCCGTCCCGCTCCGAGTACTGCTGTCCGAGGAATTTCACCACGGCCTGTGCGACGGTCAACCGGATGACCTCGCCAGGGGCCGAGCCGGCCTCGTTGCTCGCGCTCTTCACCAGAGCTCTCCTTCTGCTGTTGTGCCAATGGTCATGAGAACTGTTGCTGCGGTGGATCAGTCGGTGGAGTCGGGCGCCGTGTAGAACGGCAACCGGGGGTCGGTTGGCTGGTCGGCCCAGGTCGCGCGTACCCAGCCGTGGTCGGGGTCGTCACTGATCCCCCACGACCGGCCGGCGCCCGGACCGGCCATCACGTTCAGGTAGTACATGTGGTGCGACGGCGAGGCGATGCACGGCCCGTGCCAGCCGTGCGGCACCAGCACGGTGTCCCCGTCGTGTACCTCCTCCAGCACCTCGATCGGCCGCTGATCGGTGCCGTAGACCCGTTGATAGCCAACGGACTTGGCATTGCGTGCTCGCTCGTTGTCGGCCGGAGCCGCGGAGGCGAACAGGTAGTAGTAGATCTCTTCCAGTTCGGTCTCCTCGCCGACGTTCTCGTCGTGCTTGTGCGGCGGGTAGGACGACCAGTTGGAGGCCGGGGTGAGCACCTCGGTGGCGAGCATCTTCACGCACTCCATGCCGGTGCCCATCCCGAAGTTGTTCACCTGCCGGGTCGCAGATCCGCTGCCGCGCAACGCGACGTCCACCGCGGACGCCGGCTGGAAGCGGAACGGCAACGCCCGGTCGGCCCGAGACCCGGGCAACGCGATGGTGCCGCCACCGGCGCTGCTCAGCCGGACGTGGCTGTCGATCGGCAGGTACGCAGTGTCGGTGACCCCGGTGAAGACGCTCTCCCGGCCGGCCAGCCGGAAGGTCGTCTCGCCGATCGCGACCTCGGCCCCGCCGGTGAGCGGGAGAACGATCATCTCGTCGGAACCGGTGTCGAATTCGATCGACTGACCGGGCGCGAGGGTCACCACCCGCAGGCTGGAGTAGCCCCATCCGGCGGATTCCGGGGTGATGACGAGATCGAACTGACCCTCTGCCGTCGTCCCTGCCGGCAGATAGAGCCGGGAATGATCTGTGCCGGAAGGGGTTTCGGTCGGCAACGACACCGCGCTCACCGCACCATCGAGACGGCGGTGTCGACCGCTGCTGCGACGTCGTCGTTGGCCGGGTAGAGCAGGGTCCGTCCGACCACCAGGCCGCGCACCGACGGCAGCGCAAGGGCCGCCCGCCAGGAGGCGAAGGTCTCCTCCGGGCTGGTGTCGGGGTCGCCGCCGAGCAACAGGGTGGGCAGCGTGGTGGACTCCATCACGCGTTCCATCTCGTCGACCACCGGGAGCTTCATCCAGGTGTAGGCGGAGGTCCGGCCGAGGGCCGAGCACACGCCGACGGACTTGATCACCGCGTCGGCGGACAGGTCGTTACGGACCTTGCCGTCCACCCTCGACGACCAGAACGGCTCGACCATGGCCATCAGCTTGCGATCGGCCAGCTCGTTGACCGCCTTGGCGGTCGCGGTCATGGTGTTCAGTGTTCCGGGGTCGTCCAGCGCGATCCGGGTGAGCGTCTTGCCGCCGTTGAGACCCATGTCCAGGCAGGCCTGGGCGTCGTAGCCGGTGAACTGGTCGTCCAGTTCGAAGCTCGCGCCCTGCAGGCCACCTCGGTTCATCGAGCCGACCGCCACCTTGCCCTCGAGCGCACCGAGCAGCAGCAGATCCTCCAGGATGTCCGGACTGGCCAACAGGCCGTCGACACCGGGCCTGGCGAGCGCGGCCTCGAGCCGCTCGAGCAGGCTGATCCGGTTGCCCATCACCAGGGGTCGATCGCCGACCCCGTTGGCGCCCCGCGCGGGGTGGTCGGCGGCGATGATCATCAGCCGGCCGTCCTCGCCGGACAGCGTCCGCTTGGTCCTGGCATCGGCGGCGCGCCGGATCGCCTCCGGGTCGTGCACCCGGATGTCGGTCAGCGCGGCATACCGCTCCCGATTGGTTGCTCCCGAGACCGCCGGTAGCGCAGGCGATGTCCCGTTCTCGGTGGGAGTGGCAGTGACAGGGTTCTTCGAAGACGTGGCCAGATCAGACATGCTCGACCTCTCGCAGCAGCGCCTGGACCTCGTCGGTCGTCGGCATGGCGGTGGAACACTCGCGCCGGGTGGCGACAATCGCACCGGCGGCATTACCGAAACGCAGGATGGTCTCCAGGTCCCAGCCGGAGAGCAGGCCGTGGCACACCGCGCCACCGAAGCTGTCCCCCGCGCCGAGCCCGTTGATCACCGAGACCGGCGTCGGCGGCACCTCGACCACCTGATCCTTGGTCATCCCGAGCACACCCTTGGGGCCCTGCTTCACGATGGCCAGCTCGACACCGGCGTCCAGCAAAGCCTTTCCGGCGCGCATCGGCTCGGTCTCGCCGACCGCGATCTCGCACTCCTCCTTGTTGCCGATCGCGATCGTGACGTGCGGCAGTGCCGCCCGGACCTGGCGGGATGCCTCGGCCGGATCGGACCAGAAGACCTCCCGGTAGTCCAGGTCGAGGATGGTCAGCGGGCGCTTCGCCCTGGCCTCGTAGGCGGCGTGCTGCGCCGAGCGGCTCGGCTCCTGGGACAGGCCGGTGACCGTGGTCCAGAAGATGCCCGCGTCGGCGATCGCCGCGAGATCGAGTTCCTCGGGCCGGATCACCATGTCCGGGGCAGTGGGCAACCGGTAGAACAGCAACGGGAAGTGGTCCGGCGGATACATCTCGCAGAACGTGACCGGGGTCAGCAGGTCGCTGACCTCGGTGATGAACCGGTCGTCGACGTTCATCTCGCGCAGCGCCTTGTGAACGAACCGGCCGAAGGCATCGGGCCCGGTCCGGGAGATGAGGGCCGCACGGCGGCCGTGCTTCGCAGCCGCAATGGCGACGTTGCCGGCGCTACCACCGACGGACTTGCTGAACGTGTCGACGTCCTCCAGTCCGACATTGTCCTGCAGGGGATAGAGGTCGACGCCGACCCTCCCCATGGTCAGCACCTCGAAATGTTCTGCCACTGCGGGTCCTTCCGTCTGGTCCACCGGGCTTACCGACTTGTCGTCAGGTCGCGCAACGCCATCTGGAACCGGTCCGGACGGCGGCGTCGCCGTGACGAAAGTGAACTCTGGCAACTCAGCAGGGATCTGTCAAGACTTTGATAGGACATACAGTCATATTCATGACCGGCTGACGTGTACTACCATCACCCCCAACGATAGGGCGGGAGGATCGGTGACGCAGCTTTTCGTCGACCTCGACCGGTCGAGCCCGGTGCCGCTGTACTTTCAGGTCGCGCAACAGATCGAACATGCCATCAACGAGGGCGAACTTGCCCCGGGCGACCGACTGGACAACGAGATCAGTCTCGCCGAGCAATTCGGCCTCTCCCGACCCACCATGCGCCGGGCGATCCAGGAACTGGTCGACAAGGGACTGCTGGTCCGCAAGCGCGGCGTCGGTACCCAGGTGGTGCATGGTCAGGTCACCCGACCGGTCGAATTGACCAGTCTGTTCGACGATCTGGCGAACCATCACCAGACCCCGACCACCGTTGTGCTGACCAACGAGATCATCGCGCCGACCGACGAAGTGGCGGTGATGTTGGCCGTGGCGAGCACCACCCGGGTACTGCACCTGCGTCGGTTGCGCTACGCGCACGGCGAGCCGCTTGCCATCATGGAGAACTTCCTCCCCGAGGACCTGCTCGGCATCGGCTCGATGGATCTCGAGGCGCGTGGCCTGTACCAATTGATGCGCGCGAAGGGCGTCAACATCCGGGTCGCGAAGCAGCGGATCGGCGCGCGGACCGGAACGCCGGAGGAGTGCACGCTGCTGGGCGAGAAGCGCGGCAGTCCGGTGCTGACCATGGAACGGGCAGCGCACGACGATTCCGGCCGGCCGGTGGAGTGGGGTCGGCACTGTTACCGGGCGAGCCAGTACTCGTTCGAGGTCACGCTCGTCGACCACTGACCGGTCCCGACCTCCCGACCCACCGGCCGCTGTGCACAGTGTGATCGGATGAACGCGTCTCGAGGCCTTCTGGGCTATTGACAGAATGTCCTGACAAAGTAGGCTTCATTCTCGACGACGCGAGTACGCTGCCCACCGGCACTGCCCGCCTTGAGTTGACAACCAGCGGGCCCGGTTCGGGCCGGATAATTGGCCCGGAAACGGGCGCGACGATGGAGGAATACGTGGCAACGACGCTCACGACACCGGACGCGAATGCGACGGTCATCCCTGATCAGCCGATGTTGATCGGTGGCGAGTGGGTACCGGCGCTGGATGGCAGTTGGAGTGAGGTGGCCTCACCGGGTCGCCGTGGCACCGTGTTGGCCAGGGTCCCGGTTGGTGGGGTGGCGGACGCGGATCGCGCGGTCGCCGCGGCACGGGCGGCGTTCCCGGCGTGGGCGGCCCTGCATTTCAAGGACCGGCAGAAGATCTTGTTGAAGATCGCCGATGCGCTGGAGGAGCGGGCCGAGGAACTGGCGCTGCTGACCGCGGCGGACACCGGCAATGCGTTGCGCACCCAGGCCCGTCCGGAATCGCAGACCCTGGTCAACCTGTTCCGCTACTTCGGCGGCGTGGCCGGTGAGTTCAAGGGCACCGTGCTGCCCGCCGGGGACGACCAGTTGCAGTACACCCGCCGCGAGCCCCTCGGTGTGGTCGCCGGGATCCTGCCGTGGAACTCCCCGTTGATGATCGCCGGGATGAAGACCCCGGCATCGCTCGCGGCCGGAAACACCCTGGTGCTCAAGACGGCACAGGAAGCGCCGCTGACCATCCTGAAGATGGCCGAGATCGCGTCGGAATTCCTTCCGCCCGGGGTGCTGAACGTGGTCACCGGCAAGGGATCGGTCATCGGCGAGGCGCTCCTGGTGCACCCCGACGTGGACAAGGTCTCGTTCACCGGGTCCACCGGGGTCGGGATGCACGTCGCCGAAGAGGCCGGGAAACGGCTCGCGCACGTCTCCCTGGAACTGGGCGGCAAGAGCCCGAACATCGTGTTCGCCGACGCGGCGACCCCGGAGAACATCCAGGCCACCGCCGACGGGGTGCTCACCGCGATGCGGTTCACCCGGCAGGGACAGTCCTGCACCGCCGGATCCCGGTTGTTCGTGCACGCCGACGTCTACGACGAATTCCTGGCCGTGCTGGTCGAGAAGGTCCGCGGCCTGAAGGTCGGTGACCCGCTCGACGAGGACACCGACATGGGCTCGATCATCAACCAGAAGCAGTACGAATCGGTGCTCGGTTACATCAACGACGGCAAGGCCCAGCCCGGCGTGTCCGTCCCGCTGGACGGCACCGAATTCAGCGGTCGAGGGACTGGACGGGTACTACACCGGGACCGACGATCTTCGCCGGGGTGGACAACACCTGGCGGATCGCCCAGGAGGAGATCTTCGGGCCGGTCCTGGTCGCGATCCCCTGGACCGACCGGGACGAGGTCATCAAGATGGCCAACGACTCCCACTACGGGCTCGGCGCCTACATCTGGTCCAACAACCTGACCGACGCGCTGGACACCGCGCACCGCATCGAATCCGGGTGGATCCAGGTCAACCAGGGCGGTGGGCAGGTCATCGGCCAGTCCTACGGTGGCTACAAGACCAGCGGCATCGGACGCGAGTTCTCCATCGAAGGCGCCCTGGAATCGTTCACCCAGATCAAGCAGATCAACGTCAAGATCAAGTAGCGGTGGCCGGTCGCCGGTCGGATTCCCGGCCGGCGACTCCTCTGACAGTTTGCCGACCGGCCGCAGCGTCACCGCGGCCGGTCTGCCACGCTGACCTCTGCGCAATGGCTGCGCAGCCGAGACGCCCCTGGAGGCACCCGTGAATGGCGGACCGCTGGCCGACATCACCGTCGTCGATCTGACCCGAGCGCTTGCCGGGCCACATGCGGCCATGATGCTCGCCGACCTCGGCGCCCGGGTGATCAAGGTCGAGACTCCCGGTGGCGGCGACGACACCCGGGGCTGGGGGCCACCTTTCGTCGGACCTCCGTCCGATGAGGCGACGGCCGGTGACTCTGGTGCCGATGCCGGCCAGACGATCTCCACCTATTTCCTGTCCTGCAACCGCAACAAGCAGTCGATCGTGCTCGATCTGAAGAGCCAGGACGGGCGGGACGCCCTGACCGAGCTCGTCCGGCGCAGCGACGTGCTGCTGGAGAACTTCCGGCCCGGCGTGCTCGACCGGCTGGGCTTCACCATGGAACGGTTGACCGAACTCAACCCGGCTCTGGTGGTGTTGTCGATCTCCGGCTTCGGCCATGACGGACCCGAGGGTGGCCGGGCCGGGTACGACCAGATCGCGCAGGGTGAAGCCGGACTGATGTCGATGACCGGTCCGGACCCGCAGACCCCGTCCAAGGTCGGCGTGCCGATCTCGGATCTGCTGGCCGGGATGTACGGCGCCTACGGCGTGGTGGCCAAACTGCACGAACGGTCCCGCACCGGCCGCGGTGGCCTGGTCCGGACCTCGCTGCTGGCAAGCGTTGTCGGTGTGCACGCCTACCAGGGCACCCGCTGGACCGTGGCCGGCGAAATCCCGCAGGCCGAAGGTCCGCACCATCCGTCGATCTGCCCCTACGGTCTGTTCCATTCGGCCGACGGGATCGTCCAGATCGCGGTCGGTTCCGAAGGCCTGTGGTCCCGGTTCGCGCCGGCCTTCGACATCCCTTTGCAGGGACCGGAATTCTCCACCAACCCCGACCGGGTCCGGAATTCCGCCGTGGTCAGGGCCGCCGTCGAACAGGCCTTCGCCCACTACTCGACGCCCGACCTGCTCGCGAAGCTGTCCGCCATCGGCGTGCCCAGTGGCGAGGTCAAGAACCTGCAGCAGGTCTACGACTGGGATCAGACCCGCTCGCAGGGCTTGTTGATCGACGTCGAGCATCCGGTGCTCGGACCGATCCAGCTGCCCGGCCCACCACTGCGCTTCTTCGAATCCGCCGGCCAGGAATGGCACCGCACGCACACCGCTCCCCCGACGCTGGGTCAGCACACGGACGAAGTATTGAGCTGGCTCGCCGAGGCACCCCCGGCCGGCTGACGCCCGCTGTCGTTCTTCCTCTCGCGCAACAACTCTGGCCTTTGGGCGCACCATCCTGGCCTCTCGCGCAGAGGCTGGCCGGCACGCCCCGCTCGTTCATGCCCGGTTCGACTGCGCTCTTGTTCCCAACATCGAGCGTTATCTTCCATATGTCAGGACATTCTGACATAATGACGTCATGCCTGTGCCGACGCGGAGTGCGGACTCCCGAATCGCCGACTTCGAGGCCGACCTCGACCGGTCGAGCGCCGTCCCGCTCTATCACCAGATGGCCGAGCAGATCCACCGTGCCATCCGCGCCGGCACGATGGCGCCGGGCACCATGCTCGGCAACGAGATCGCCCTGGCCCGCAAATTCGGTCTGTCCCGGCCCACCATGCGTCGGGCCATCGAAGAACTGGTCGAAAGAGGGGTTCTGGTCCGTAAACGCGGCGTCGGCACCCAGGTCGTGCAAGGGCCGATCACCCGGTCGGTCCAATTGACCAGCCTGCACGACGATCTGAGCAGGGCAGACCAGCAACCACGGACCAGCGTGTTGACGCTCGAGGTGATCCCCGCCGCGGATGACGTCGCGGCAGCACTCAAACTCCCCCGCCGACAGCCGGTGCTGCACCTGCGACGAGTGCGCTATACCCGCGACAACCCGCTGGCGATTCTGGAGAACTACCTGCCGCACCGACTGGTGGACGTGTCTTCCGTCGACCTCACCCGCAAGGGCCTGTATCAGGTGCTGCGGGATGCCGGGGTGCGGCTGAAGGTCGCCCAGCAGCGCATCGGCGCCCGTGACGGGACGGCGGCGGAGTGCAGGTTGCTCGACGAGGTGACCGACAGCCCGCTGCTGACGATGGAGCGGACGACGCATGACGACACCGGGCGAGCCGTGGAATTCGGTCGGCATCTCTATCGGCCCAGCCTCTACCAGTTCTCGGTGACCCTGGTCGGACGCTGATCGCGGGCCGGGACCGGTCGGCGCACCTTGGTTCGGTGGGTACCAGCACCACGACGGCGTCCATGTCCGATCTCCGCCGGCCCCGCGGTTGGTTTGGGGGAATGCCGGGCGGCACGTAAGATGGACCGGTTGCCTCGGCGAGGGCGATCCGGAGCGGTGCGAGCCGCTGGATCTGCCGTAATCGGCGCGGTGGGTCGCTTCTGCCCCCGTGTCGTGCGCCGGGGTGAGCATCCACCCACCGCCCATGCACCACTACGTCGAACGACCCGAGGTCGTCGACGATCGTTTCGAGGAGTCCGTAGTGTCTGAGGTTCGCCTGCTCGCCGAGATCCGCACCGAGTTCGGTAAGGGCGGTGCCCGTCGTACCCGTCGCGCCGGAAAGATCCCCGCGGTGCTGTACGGCCACGGCACCGATCCGCGTCACCTTTCGCTGCCGGCGCGCGATTTCTCGCACGCGCTCAAGGGCGGCGCCAACACCGTGCTGACCCTGCAGTTTCCGGACGGCGACGAGCTCGCCCTGCCGAAGTCTGTCGTCAAGCACCCGCTGAAGGATTACGTCGAGCACGTCGATCTGCTGCTGATCCGTCGCGGCGAGAAGGTCACCGTCGACATCCAGGTCGTCATCACCGGCGAAGCTGCTCCCGGCACCCTGGTGCTGACCGATGCCAACACCCTCTCGGTCGAGGTCGAGGCCATGAGCATCCCGGAAAGCCTGACCGTCGACATCGAGGGCGCCGAGGCCGGCACCCAGTTCCTGGCCGGCGACGTGACGTTGCCGGACGGTGCCGTGCTGATCACCGATCCCGAATCCCTTGTCGTTGCCGTGCAGCTCGCCCCGACCGCGGAAGAGGTCGAGGCCGAGACCGAGCAGGCCGAGGCCGAGGCGGGCGTCGAGCGCGACCAGCCCACCGAGCAGCCCGAAAGCTGATCATGGCGGCCGAGACGTTCCTCGTCGTCGGTCTGGGCAATCCGGGAAAGCAGTACGCGGGCAACCGGCACAACGTCGGCGCGATGGTGGCCGACGTTCTGGCCGGCCGGGTCAACGGCCGGTTCAAGAACCACAAGGCGGTGGCCGACATCGTCGAGACCCGCTTTGCCTCATCGCGGGTGGTGCTGGCCAAACCCCGGTCGTACATGAACCTCTCGGGTGGGCCGACGGCGACACTGGCCCGGTTCTTCGGTATCGAACCGGGCAACGTCATCGCCGTGCACGACGAACTGGATCTGCCGGCGGGCACGATCCGGGTGAAGTCCGGTGGCGGCGAGGGTGGCCACAACGGGTTGCGCTCGATCTCCGGCTCGCTGGGCACCAAGGACTACTTGCGGGTCCGGTTCGGCGTGGGCCGACCGCCTGGCAGGCAGGACCCGGCAGACTTCGTGCTGCGGGACTTCTCGGCCGCCGAGCGCAAGGAGCTCGGCGTCGACCTGGAACATGCCGCCGATGCCGTCGAGCTGTTGATCGAGTTCGGCCTCGAGGCGACCCAGAACCAGTTGCACGGCGCCTGATCCCGGTTCGGCCGCGACTTCTTGTCAGCCGATCAGCGCGGCCGCTGCGGTGCGCTTGAGTTTGCCCGATGGCGTCTTCGGCAGGCTGCCGACCGGCAGCACGGTGACCACCGCCGGCCGTACCCCGATCGCCGCGGTCACTGCGGAACGGACGTCGGCGGAAATCCGTTCGGCCACAGCACTGTCGCCCGCCTGCCGGGATTCCACCGCCAGCGCGAACGACTCCCGTCCGCCCGGGGTCTGCCAGCGCACCGCAACCGCGTTGCCGGCCCGGACACCCTCGACGGTTTCCGCGACCCGCTCCACATCGGTCGGATAGATGTTGCGGCCGCCCATGATGATCACGTCCTTGACCCGGCCGCAGATCACCACCTCGCCGTCGACCAGGTAGCCGAGATCACCGGTGTCCAGCCAGCCGTCCTCGCCCTTGGTGGCAACGGGTCCGTCGACGGTCAGGTAGCGGTCGGTCACCGCCTGACCGCGCAGGTGCAGCACGCCCACCTCTCGTTCGGCCAACCGCCGTCCACCCTCACCGACGACGGCCACCTCGATCCCACCCAGCGGCGGACCCAGGATCGGAAAGGTCCTGGTGTCCAACGCATCCCGGTCGCCGGCGGCTGTCGAACCACCGGTCGACGGTGCGCCGTCGACGGGAACAGCGCGTTGATCGTGCTCCAGTTCCTTCGCCAGGACGGTGTCCACCTTCAACGGCGTTCCCCACCGGTGGAACGACACCGCCAGCGTGGCCTCGGCCATCCCGTAGGCGCACACCATTGCGGTACTCGGCAGACCGAAGCGGGCGCCGGCATCGAGAAATGCCCGCACCGCGGTGACGTCGATCGGCTCGGCACCGTTCAGCGCGAACCGCAGACTGGACAGGTCGAGATCTTCGGCGCGGGACAGCACCCTCGCGGTCAACGCGTAAGCGAAATTCGGTGCAGCGGTGATGGTTCCGGCGTATTTGCTGATCAACGTCGGCCAGAGCAGCGGTGCGGACAGGAAATCCGACGGGGTGACGGTGACCAGCTCGATGCCCTGGCACATCGGTTGGGTGAGGAATCCGACCATGCCCATGTCGTGGAACAACGGCAACCAGGAGACCATCACCTCGCCCGGTTTGATGCTCGCGCTCTCGCACATCGATTCGATGTTCGCCCACAGGTTCCGGTGGGTGATCAACACCGCCTTGGGGGTCGAGGTCGAGCCAGAGGTGAGTTGCAACAGCGCGGGTGAGTCCTCGCCGATCTCGATATCCGGTGCCGGGCCGCCGGGCTCGTCCACCAACTGGTCGACGGTGAAGGCCCGCACACCCGAGTCGTCGAGCATCTCCACGAAATCGGTGAACGGATCGCCCAGCACCGCGGCCTTGGCATCGATCAACGAGAGCACGGCGGCGGTGTCGGCCGCGTACGTCGCCAGGTTCGTCCGCGCGGTCGGCTGATGCAGCATGGTGACCGACGCCCCGGCCAGCCAGGCGGCCTGCGCGACCGGCGCCACCTCGAACGGCTTCGCGGCGAGCACCGCAACCGCGTCACCGGGTCGGACCCCGTTGGCGGCCAGCACCCGGGCCCCGGCGCATGCGGCGGCATGCACCTGCGCCCAGGTGGTGCGGACGGGTTCGTGCGGCTCACCGGTCGTCATTCCGGCATCGCCCTGCGCGGCGCTGCGCAGGGCGTCAGTGAAGGCGCTCATCCCAGACACCGTATTGCACGGGCCGTCGGTTCCGTGGATCCGCGACCTCTGGTGAGGCCGATCGGAGTGTGGGTGAGTAGCCTCTGCCCGTGCAACATGGCCCGGGAACGACGACACCGACGCCCTCGGAGGGCCGACCGCTGGTCGTCCTGGGCAGTCTCAACATGGACCTGGTCATCCGCACGCCCCACCTCCCGCGCCCCGGTGAAACGGTACTGGGCGGCGGTTTTGCGACCTCGCAGGGTGGCAAGGGGGCGAACCAGGCGATCGCCGCCGCGCGCGCCGGTGGGCGAGTGGCGATGATCGGCGCCATCGGCACCGACGCGTTCGGCGACGACCTCGCGGCCACGTTGGCCGACAACGGCGTCGAGACGGCGCTGCTGCGCCGGCTCGACGGGCCGAGCGGGATCGCGGTGATCACCGTCGACGACGGCGCCGAGAACACCATCGTTGTCGCTTCCGGAGCCAATGCACTGCTCGCGCCGCTCACCGATGACGACGAGCAGGCCATCCGCGGCGCGTCGTTCCTGGTGATGCAACTCGAGGTTCCCCTCGAGACCGTCACGGCGGCGGCGACAATCGCTGCTTCGGCGGGTGTGCCGGTGCTGCTCAACCCCTCGCCGGTGCGCCCGCTGCCGCCGGATCTGCTGGCCGCGGTCACCGTCCTGGTGGTCAACGAGGGTGAGGCCGCGACTCTCGGAGAGGAATCGCTGAGCGCCGTTCCACACCTGGTGACGACCCTCGGTGCTGCAGGGGCCAGCTATCGGGGGCCGGACGGGGTGGTCGCGTCGGCGCTGCCCCCGCCGGTGCAGCCGATCGACACCACTGGCGCCGGTGACGCTTTCGCTGGAGCGCTGGCCGTCGCCTGGGCGGCCGGGGTGGATCCGCAGACCTCCCTGCGCAGGGCCTGTGCGGCCGGCGCGTTGGCGACCACCCGACGTGGCGCCGGGGTCTCCGCACCTATGCGGATCGATATCGATCGAGTCGTCACCCGGTCCGACCGGTAGGGCCTCGGGTCCTTGGGTAGCCGGTGGACCAGACCCAGTGAAATCAGACCCAGTGAAATCAGACCCGGTGAAATCAGACCCGGTGAAATGAGACGATGCCCCGATGGCTTTCAGTGCGATCTACGACGTGATCATCGACGAACGCGACGTCAGAATCTATTCCAACGGCACCGGGGATCCGGTGCTCATGCTGCCCGACCTCGGATCATCCGCCGCCACCTGGGAATCGCTGACCGGTGCGGTCTGCGAGCAGGGTCGCCAGCTGGTCGCGGCCGATCTGCCGGGAACCGGGCACTGTGATCCGGTCCGCGGTTCCGACCTCGCCGCCTTCGTCGAGCACGTCCAGCGGCTCATCGAACAACTCGGCACCGCACCGATCGATCTCGTCGGCTGCGGATTCGGCGGCTACCTCGCTGCCAGCGTTGCGGCGAAGGACCCCCATCTGGTGCGTCGGTTGGTGCTGGAGGGCCCGCTGTTACCGCCTCGTTCCGGTCCGCCGGTCAGCAGCCGGATGGCGCCGGGCATGGCGATCAACGGCGCGCTGACCACCCTGCGGCGGGGCCGGATCAAGCAGAACATGGCCGGTTTCACCAGAGCCAAGGCCGTGCTCGACCAACTGGCCCAGGCAGATCCGCGGTGGTGGGCATCCCTCGCCCAGATCAGTGCTCCGACACTGGTGATCGGCGGTTCGACCGACGCCGGTGACCGGGCGCTGCTCGACCTGCTGGCCGGCGCCATTCCGGGGGCCGACCGCGCGGACCTGGCCGGAACGAAGCGGGGTCATTCGAGCGATCCGGCGGGGTTCGCAGCGCTGGTCATGCCGTTTGTCGCCCATTAGGGCCAATACTCCGATTTGCCTGTTACTCCATTTGCCCCTCCACTGCCGCGAACGGCTCACGCTTTGCCACTAGGGACCGCCCCCGATTCACTTTCGGGCAGACTGGTGGACGGCCGGGGGCGCAGGGGGTGACCCCGGGTGGCCCTTTCCAGGCCCGGACAGCGGAGGGACAGGGGGCGGCAATGAAGAGATTTGCCTGCCAGGACGTCATCCCCGGCTGCGATCAGGTCTTCACCGGGGCGGACGACCAGAGCGTGCTGGACCAGGTCATGGCCCACGCCGCGATGGACCATGGGCTGGTCAAGCCGCCGATGGCGCTGGTCGAGCTGGTGGTGGCGACCACCCACAGCTTCGTCCCGCAGCGCGGTCGGGGGCACTTGCGGCTGGTCGGCGAGGGCGCCGGTAACGATGGGGCCGTGCTGGTCCGCTCTGATGATCGGTCCGAGGATCTCGACGGTCAGTTGGACGTCGCTGCGACGACCCCTACCGTGACCGCGGACGATCTTCCGGCGGTCGTCACCCTCGCCGCCGCACGATTTCGCCGGTCCGGTTCGACCAGGTCAAGCCCGGACGGGCAGGTCGCGACCGCGGACGACAGCGCGGCGGCCCCTTACCGGCATGAATGCGTCTTCTACGACGGCATCGACGAGTTCCTCGCGATGGTGGTCCCGTTCCTGCGGGCGGGTCTCGAGCTGGACCAGGCAATGATGGTGGCGGTCGTCGAGCCGCGGCTCAGCGCAGTGCGGGAGGCGCTGGGTCCGGACGCCGAGCGGGTCGACTTCGTCGACATGGCCGAGTTGGGCCACAACCCGGCAAGGATCATCCCGGCGTGGCGCGAATTCGTCGAGCGCTCGGCGGGCCGGTCGATGCGCGGGGTCGGTGAACCCATCTGGGCGGGACGCCGGGACGAAGAAATCGCGGAAGGCCAGTTGCACGAAGCACTGTTGAACAGCTCCGTCGACCAAGACACCCCGCTGTGGCTGCTCTGCCCCTACGACATCAGCGCGCTGGACCAGACGATCATCGACGAGGCGTGGCGCAGCCATCCGGTCGTCAGTCGGAGCAGCCGGGACAGCGGTCGCAGTGAGTCGGCACCGGCCGCGATCGACCGGATCGACTACGGCGGCGACGATCACTTCCGGACGCTGTTCGAAGAGGCTCTGCCGACGCCGACGGGCCTGCCGACCCAGCTACCGGCGACCGATCCGGCCACTCTCGCAACCGATGTGCTGCGCGGTGCGGCCGCCGCCGGACTGCCGGCGCAACGCTCGACCAGGTTGGCCACAGCGGTCGCCGAGATCGTCGCCGCGGGCTGCCCGGAATCGGCGGTCAGCGTCCGGATGTGGCGGGAAAAGGCCGCGCTGGTGTGCGAGGTCGGCGACACCGGTGTCGTCGACGATGCGCTGATCGGTCGCCGCAACGGCTTTGCCGCGCCGTCCAGGGAGCGCGGGATCCGGTTGGCCAACGAACTGTGCGACCTGGTCCAGGTGCGATCAAGTGCCGGCGGCACCACGGTACGGCTGCACGCCTGGCTCTGATCAGCCGTTCTCGAGATCCTCTGCGACGCCCATCCATTCGTCCTCGGCGTTCCCGATCTCGACGCGCAACCCCTTGAGCGCGGCGGACAACTCGGCGGCGGTGGCATAGTCCGCACCCACCTCGGCGAGTCTGTTGTGCAGGTCGGATTCCTTGCGGTGCAGGGACTCCAGTCGGCGTTCCAGCCGCTGCAGATCCTTGCGCAGGGCCCGCTGCCGGGTCGGGTCGGCGGTCGCAACCGGCGCTTCGGACGCCTCGCCATTGCCGCCCAGCTGTTTGCCGGCCGCCTGTCTGCCCGCCACCTGATTGCCCGAAACCGCCTTGGCCGCGGCTGCCTGCCTGGCCGCCGGGAGCGCCGCGGCCTGTTGGTCGGCGGCACGTCGGCGCAGGTATTCCTCGACACCGCCTGGTAGATGGGTGATCCGGCCGTCGCCGAACAAAGCCACCACGGTGTCGGCGACCCGCTCCACGAGGTAGCGATCGTGGCTGACCACCAGCAGCGTGCCCGGCCACGAGTCGAGCAGATCCTCCAGCGCGGCCAGGGTGTCGGTGTCCAGATCGTTGGTCGGCTCGTCGAGCACCAGGACGTTGGGCTCGGCCATCAGGATCCTGAGCAACTGCAGCCGGCGACGTTCACCGCCGGACAACTCGGCAACCCGGGTCCACTGGTGATTGTTGGTGAACCCGAACCGTTCGGCGAGTTGGCCGGCGGTCAGCTGCTTGCCGCCCAGCTCGACGACGCCGGCGATCTGGCTGACCGCCTCCAACAGGCGCAGGTCACCGGGCAGTTCGGCCACCTCTTGCGAGAGATAGCCGAGCCGGACCGTCGATCCGATCCTGACCTGGCCGGCGGCGGGCGGCCGTTCGCCGACCAGCGTGCGCAGCAGGGTGGACTTGCCCGAACCGTTGATCCCGACGACGCCGATCCGGTCACCCGGACCGACCAGCCAGGTGACGTCATCGAGCAGTGTGCGCTCGTCCCCGGCCTGTGATGTCACGGTCGCCGTGACGTCCTTCAGCTCGAGGACGTCCTTGCCGAGCCGTCGCCGGGCGAAGGCGTGCAGCTCCACGGTGTTCCGCGGCTCCGGTTCGCCGGCGATGATCGCCTCCGCGGCCTCGATCCGATAGCGGGGCTTGGACGTGCGCGCCGGTGGTCCGCGGCGCAACCAGGCCAACTCCTTGCGCGCCAGGTTCTTTCGTCTCTCCTCGGCCGCCTGGTCCAGCCGCAGCCGCTCCGCCCTGGCGAAAACCCAGTCCGAGTAACCACCTTCACGACCGAAGACCGAACCGTCGACCACCTCCCAGGTGGTGGTGGCAACAGCATCGAGGAACCACCGGTCGTGGGTCACGGCGACCACCGCGCCCGATCGATCCCGCAGGTACGCCGCCAGCCAGGCCACGGCCTCGATGTCGAGATGGTTGGTCGGTTCGTCCAGCAGCAGCAGATCCGCGTCGGTGACCAATGCAGCGCCGAGCGCCACCCGCCGCTGCTCGCCGCCGGACAGCGTGCCGACGGCCGAATCCAAGCCGATGTCCCGCAGGCCGAGTCCGGTCAGGACCGCGCGCACCGCACTGTCCGACGCCCAGGAGTGTTCGGCATCGCCGAAGGTGTGCAGCACGGCATCCTTGACCGTGCTCTCCGGGGGCAGATCGGTGCTCTGCGAGACGAACGCCACGGTCGTGCCACGCTGGCTGGACACGCGACCGGTGTCCGGAGCGTCCAGGCCGGCGAGCAATCGCAGCAACGTCGTCTTGCCCGACCCGTTCAGGCCGAGAACCCCGATCCGGTCGCCGGTCTGGACGCCCAGCGAGACCCGGTCCAGCACGGTGCGGATGCCGTGGGTGACGCTGGCGGCCTCGATGTTGACGAGGTTGGCCATCAGTGCCTGACCCCGGACCCGGCGCCGACCACCCGGGCACCTGGTGCCGGACCGGAGGCGACCCGAACCGTTCGGCAGGTGCCGGAACCGGCCAACTCGGCGGCGACCCCGCCGGCCGCCTCGGCATCGGCACAGAGCAGCGCGATCGTCGGGCCGGAGCCGGACACCACGCCGGCGAGCGCCCCGGCGGACAGCCCGGCCCGCAGGGTGCGACGCAGTCCAGGCTGCAGCGAAAAGGCCGCCGGCTGCAGGTCATTGCCGAGCGCAGCAGCCACCGCCGCCGGATCGCCACTGGCCAGCGCGGCGAGCATGTCGGTGACGACACCGACCCGCTGCGGTTCCGCCGGGCCGGACTTTCGTTGGTCCCGGAGCCGGTCGAGTTCGGCGAACACCTCCGGGGTGGACAGGCCCCCGTCGGCCAGCGCCAGCACCCAGTGCAGCGGCGTCCGGGCCAGCACCGGGGAGAGCAGATCCCCCCGACCGGTGCCGACCGCGGTCCCCCCGGTCAACGCGAAAGGAACGTCGGCGCCGATCTCGGCCCCGATCTGGGCGAGATCGCCGCGCGCCATGTCCAGCCCCCACAGCGCCGCACAACCGACGAGAGTTGCTGCCGCGTCGGCGCTTCCGCCGGCCATGCCGCCGGCAACCGGGATCTGTTTGGCGATCTCGATGGCGACCGGACCGCCGGCCCCGGTGCGCTTGGCCAGGATCCGGGCGGCGACGCCGGCCAGGTTCCGGGAGCCGGCGGGCACACCGTCCGCCGGGGTGGTCCGGACCGAGTGCCTGGTCGCCGACTCGATGGTCAGCTCGTCGGCCAGGTCGACCGCGTGGAACACCGTCACCAGGTCGTGGTAGCCGTCCGGACGCAGATCGCCGACCGAGAGGAAGAGATTGATCTTCGCCGGGGCCCGGACCCGCACGACCGTGCGCGACTCGCGGGTGGGTTGCTGGGATGTCATTCGTGCTCGACCGCGTCGATGGCTTCGAGGGCAGCGGCGATCCTGGCAAAATCGTCGACGGTGAGCACCTCGCCGCGGGCGCTGGGATCGACTCTGGCCCGCCTCAGCACCGTCTCGGCGTAAGCAGCCGACCCAGCCCAACCCGACAACGCCGAGCGAAGCGTCTTGCGGCGCTGGGCGAAAGCGGCGTCGATGACCGCGAACACGGCCGCCCGGTCGCCCGTGCGTGGGTGCTCGCGACGCTCGAACGCCACCAGCGCGGAGTCGACGCCGGGTTCCGGCCAGAACACCGTCCGGCCGATCGAGCCGGCCCGATGGGCGGAGCCGTACCAGGCGGTCTTCACGCTCGGCGACCCGTAGATCTTCGTGCCCGGCCCGGCGACCAGCCGATCGGCGACCTCGGCCTGCACCATGACCAGCACGCTGCGCAGGGTTGGTACCTCGGCCAGCAGGTGCAGCAGCACCGGCACGGCGACGTTGTACGGCAGATTGGCCACCAGCGCGGTCGGGTCGGCGGGCGCCGCGACCTCCGGGTTGTGCAGCCGGAGCCGATCCGCAGTGACGTGCAGCGCGTCCGCGGTGATCACCTGCAGTGCGGCCAGCCGGCGCGGCGCGTGCTGGGCAACTGTCCGGTCGAGCAACCCGGCGAGTCGGGGGTCGATCTCGACGGCGGTGACCGCTGCGACGGCATCCAGCAGACCGAGGGTCAACGACCCGAGACCCGGCCCGATCTCCAGGACATGGTCGGTGGACCGCAGGTCGGCGGCGGCCACGATCCGGCGCACGGTGTTTCCGTCGTGGACGAAATTCTGACCCAACGTCTTCGTCGGGCGGAGGTCGAGTTCATCGGCGAGCCGACGGATCTCCGCAGCACCGAGCAGGCTCACCGGCGGGCGTTCGGTCACCTGATCATCCTCACACGATCCGTGGCCCGGCGATGACGCCGCTTCACGGGTCGATCACGCCGCGACCGTGTCGCGACGCCCACCCTGCACTCCCGTCGTGACGGGACGGGCCGCTGGCAGAGTTCGGAAAAAGCCGAACAGCCCCCGACCTGTGTTGGTCGGGGGCTGCCGGGTGAAGCAGTTGCCAGGGCGATCAGCTACCGGACACCCCAGCGGGGCGACCAGGCGGGTGCCCGGGTCAGGCGGGCGGCGGTCCGCTGGCCGCGTAGCCGCACAGCCACGGCTCCAGGCCGCGGGACTGGTACAGCAGCTTGGCGCGCACCAGCTGCTCCTCGGGCGACGCGTCGCCCGGGTTCCCGGAGCCGCCGACGGAGGCCCAGGTAGGTAGGTCGAACTGGAACAGCCCATAGGTCGACAGGAAACCGGAGGGGTTGTTCACCGCGTTCGGGTTGTTGGTGGACTCGCAGAACGCCAGGCCGTCCCAGTTGACGCCGAACTCGGTGTCGTTGAAGAACACCCGGCTGCCGCGGACCTCGTAGCTGGCCTTGGAACCGACATGCACCTGATTCGGGGTCGGCTCGGCAACCGTCACCCGGGAAACCTCGCGACGAGCGGTCTCGACGCCGTTGGTGGTGGTCACCTCGGTGACGACCTCCTGCTTGCCGGGCGTGCCGGCGGCGGCCACCACGGTGGTGCCCTTGTTCAGGTCGGGATCGTCGACGAGCTGGTCGGTCGGCGCCACGTCGACGGTCTCGGTCGAGGTGGTTACGGCAACCGACGTCACCACGATCTGCAGACCATCGGTGACGGCGTCGGTGAGCGCCGGGGTGACCGTGTCGGTCGGGGCGAGGACGACGTTCTGGTCGGCCAGGACGTCGGCCACGGTGAGGGCACCGGTCTGCACCGATGATGCGGCGGCGCCGGCCACCGACAGCGAGACGGTCCGCAAGGCGTTTGCCGTCACGGCCAGTCCGTCGAGCGGGATCTCGCGCGAGCGGTCGGCGGACAGATCAAGTGCCGACGGGTCCTGCCCGAGCTGCATCAGGGCGTCGTTCACGGTGTCCGCGGTGGTCCACACGTCGCGCTCGGCACCGTTGATGGTGAGGCTGAGCAGGCGCCCGCGCTCGAGGGCGATCTGCGAGCCGTCCTCGATCTGGGTGCCGGCCGCGGGAGCCAGGATGTCGTGATCGCCCGCCTGCAGCCCGGCGGAGGACAGCGCACCCTCGACCGAACCGGCCAGGGTGGTCACCTGGCGCTGCTCGCCGTCGACCGTGATGGTCACACTCTTCGCCAGGGAGGCGGCCGTGCCGCCGCCGACGGCCAGCAGGCCGATGGTCGCCGCTGCGGCCACCAGGACCGCCTTGCGGCGCAATCCGGTCCGGCCGGTGCGGGTGACCTGGTTGCTGTCGACCGGGGTGCTGTCGGTGCTATCGGTGCTATCGGCCTGGTCGGCCGTCGATGCCGCTGAAATCAATTCGTCGGACGTCGGCAGCTGTTCGCCGTCAACGTTGTCGGGGTGCTTGTTCACGTCACATCCCATGGATCTCGTGGTTCCCGGGCAGGGGGCATCGGGGCGGCCGCGCGATGTGAGATGGTCGTTCACAACCACATCGGGAAGGCCACGTGACGAGCACACGGGAGTCGATCGACTGAACCCGGATTTGGCGCTCGAATTGCCTGCCCTGCGTTTACCCCGGGGGTGTTTTTCCATCCCGGCTTCTATCACAAAACAGTAACGGCGTGGCTACCTTTCCGCAACCACCATGCGTGGTATTTCAAGCGTTGCTTCGGTCACAACGCGTGGTGGCATTTTCGGGAAAATGCCCCAGACCTGCCGAAACACCCACTGAACTGGTCCATGCGTGCGCATAGTAAAGAAATCGTCAAAGCACAAGGGCCCCGATTCGACGAGCGAATCGGGGCCCTTGCGTGAAGCACATCTCACATCATTGTCGAGCGTGGCTGAAATCAGCCGGCGCCGCCACAGGCCCACGGGGAGGTGCCGCGGTCGGCGTAGAGATTCTCCGCAACGGCAATCTGCTGTTCACGGCTCGCGAGGTCCGGACGCGAGGCATAGGCAGAACCGCCGGCGCTGTTCCAGGTCGAAATGTCGAATTGCAGGCCACCGTAGTAACCGTTACCGGTGTTGATCGACCAGTTGTTGGTGGACTCGCAATTGGCGATGCCATCCCAGTTGACGCCACTGGACCCGGAGGAGACCGGCGCCGAGCTGGATCCACTGCCGGTCGAGGCCGACTCGCTGGAACCGGCGGAGCTGCTGCTCGAGGAGTTGCTGCTCGAGGCGTTGCTGCTCGAGGAGGAGCTGGCAGCGGCCACCGGAGCGGCCTTGGTGCCGACGGCGATGACGGTCGCCTGGGCCGGGCTCAGCGCGGTGCGGGAGACCTCGGTCTTCGCGGTTTCTGCACCGTTCGTGGTGGTCACCTCGTAGGTGACCTGGTCCTTGCCGGCGGAACCCTGCTGGGTGACCGTGGTGGAACCGGCCTCGAGCGACGAATCCTCGACCTGCTGGTCGGCGGGCTGCGCAACCTCGGCCTCTTCGACGACGGAGGTCTTGGCAACGCGGGTGACCGTGATGACCAGGCCGTTGGACAGTGCGGTGGATGCGTCGGGGCTGACGGTGTCGAGCGCGCCGAGCGTGATGCCCTGCGCGGTCAGGAATTCGCCAACCGTGTCGGCAGCGGAGGTCACCGAGGTGGCAGCCGCACCGCCATCGGAAACCGATGCGCTGTAGAGGGTCTCGGCGGAGAGCGCAAGGCCGTCCAGTGAGATCTCGCGGGACCGGTCGGCGGAGAGCTGGAAGGCGGCCGGGTTCTGACCCAGCTCGGCGAGCGCCTCTTCGACGGTGGTCGCGGTGGTCCAGACCTCACGGGTCTGCCCGTCGATGGTCAGGGTCAGCAGCCGTCCGCGTTCGACGACGATCTGCGATCCGTCGGAGATGGCGGTGTCGACGGCCGGCGCGACGGTGTCGTGCTCGGAGATGGTCAGGCCGGCGGAGTCGAGAGCGCCCTCCACCGAACCGGAGAGGGTGCCCACCTCCTGGACCTGTCCGTCGACGGTGACCGAAACGGTCTTGTGGGCGGCGGCGACGATTCCGCCACCGGCGACCAGTGCGACGACCAGCGCGGCGACACCGACGAGGACCGGCTTGCGCAGGTTCCGTCCGGTCTTGGCGTGGGTCGGCTGGCGGGTCTCGTCCTCGCCGGCAGTCGGCTCGAGGGTGTCGGTGGCGGTACCGTTGAGGTCACCGGTGGTGTCGGTGTAGAGGTCGTCGTTGGAAGCCAATGTATTTACATCCCATAGGTCTGAAGTGTCCGGGCAGGGCTCGAAACGCGTCGTTGTGCATCAAGGTCATTGCCCGGATACATCGCAGGTAGTCTGTGCGGGCGGCGGGTGTTTCATTCTTTGATAAAGACCCGGTAAATTACTTGCCCTACGACCTGATGCGACTCGCTTGAGGATTTCCCATCCCAGCTGCTATCACGAAACGATAAAGTATGTGCAACGTTTTGACACTACCTTTGCGCAAACTGTGGCGTACCTGACACTGGCTTGATCGACCAAAGTGTGCCCCGCGCCACTTTTCGGTCCTCGAAACGGCGTGCGGTGTGACCGGTAGCACTTCCCGGGGTCTTGATCTGCGCGAATTTGTGGCGTGGGCCACAACTTTCGAGGCGCGAAGCATCCCGTGCACGACCGTTACCTCCGCGTTATCCAGACCGTCTAGCTACGTGCACTTTCTGGCCCGGTCCGCACTGTTGGGCCACGTCATATTGGTCGGTGATGTGCTTCGCCGCCATCGGTTCCGTGCTGGCGAATTCTGCGGACGATGACAGTTTCGAGGTGCCGGATCGCGAACAGAGCCCCGATCCAGGCGCGGATCGGGGCTCTGACGTTGCGGTTCGCATTTGGGCCTCGGCGGGCTCCGCCCGCGGAGTGTCCGGGCCTACTTGCAGGCCCAGGGCGACATCCCGCGAGAGGCATACGTGGTCTCGGCCACCGCGATCTGCTGCTCCCTGGTGGCCAGATCGGCGCGCGGCGCGTATTGCCCGCCGCCGTTCGCGAGCCAGGTCCCGATGTCGAACTGCAACCCGCCGTAGTACCCGTTGCCGGTGTTGATCGACCAGTTGTTGGTGGATTCGCATCTCGCGATCCGGTCCCAATCAACGCCGGAGCTGCCCGAACTCGGCGCTGGAGCCGGTGCCGCGGCGGGCGCCGGTGCCGCGGCGGGCGCCGGTGCCGGCTCTGGTTCCGGCGCGGCTGCTGCTGCGGCGGGGGCCGGCTGCTGAGCCGGCGGGGCGGCCGCGACCGGTGCTGCCTGTCGGGTGCCGACCTTGATGATCGTCGGCGTCGCCTCGGTGACCGTCCGTCGGGAGATCTCTTCGCGGGCGCCGTTCTGACCGTTGGTGACCGTGGTCCGGAAGGTCACCTCGGCGACTCCGGCCTGACCCTGCTGTTCCACCGCAGTGGCGCCGACAGCCAGTGAGCTGTCGTTCTCCCGCTGCTCCGCCGGCTGTTCGATCGGCTGGTTCTCGGTCTCGGTCAGATAGCTGATCCGGGTGACCGCGATCTGCAGACCGTTGCTGACCGGAGTGGTGAGCGCCGGGTTCACCGTGTCGTCGGCGCCCAGGGTCACCCCGCTTGCCGTCAAGACGTCGGCGACGGTTGCCGCCTCGGACACCGTGCTCGTGGCCGGATCTGTGCCAACGGTCAGCGTGATGGTCGGCAGCGTGACGATCGTGATCGTCGCACCGTCGGCCAGTGCTGCGCCGGCCTCGGGTGAGACGCGCTGGTCGGCACCGAGCGTGACGCCGATGCCCGCCAGGAACTCACCGACGGTCTTGCCGGCCGAGGTGTACTGGGTCTGCGCGCCGTCGACGGTCACGGTGACCGTGTGCAGAGTGTCCGCCGTGACGGCCAGCCCGTCCAGCGGGATCGACCGAGAACGGTTGGCGGACAACTTGAACGCCGCAGGATCCTGACCCAGCTCGGCCAGCGCCTCCTCGACCGTCGTCGCCGTTGTCCAGACCTCGCGGGTCTGCCCGTCGATGGTCAGGGTGAGCAGCCGCCCGCGTTCCAGCACGATCTGCGAGCCATCCGAGATCTCGGCGTCGGCGGCCGGGGCGAGAGTGTCGTGTTCGGCGACGGTCAGGCCGGCCGCATCCAGGGCACCGTCCACCGAGCCGGACATCGTGGTGACCTCTTGCGGGACGCCGTCGACGGAGATGGTGACGGTCTTGTTCAGGGCGGCAACGGTGCCGCCCGCGATGGCGAGCGCACAGACCAGGACGGCCGCACCGATCAACGCCGGCTTGCGCCAGCCGTTGCGCTTCTGGCGGGGCTCGATCGGCGGGACGTCATCGAACGAGTCCTCGTCATCGAGGTCTTGCTCAGCGTCCAGGGTGGCGACCGACGAGGCCCGGGTGGTTTCATCCGCGGACAGTGATCCGGCCGCGTCATGGTCAGGCATGGCGTCGTGGGTGAAGAGGGCACCGCCGGTGCCCGCCCCGAGCCGGCCGAGGACGACGTCTGGATCCGTTTCGTCGCCACCGCCGTTGCTGCTGCTGAGATCGTTGCTCGAGGCCACGTCACATCCGAACCTTGTCGTGCCTGGGCAGGCGGTGGGAAGCGGCGGGGATCGCGCAGCCTGACAGCGTTGTCAGGGCACAAAAAAACAGGGCCTATCCCTGACCCGCCGATCGAAAACCCTCGACCCGGCTCGTCACCGATAAGTCCTGCCCCATCGCATCCGGGACTTCCCCATCCCAGCTGTTATCACGGGAGGGTAACGGCGCGAGCACGAACTGGCAACCAAAGAGACGGTCAAGTCACTGCGTCCGATCGGGTGGCCAGCACTCCCCACCTGCTGTGCAGGAACTACGAATCGGGCAAACCGAACACACTGCGTGTGGTCAAGCTCACGCCAGCGCAGAGTTCGTCGAGGTCCTGGGACCGAACGGCGGCCAGCGCCCGAACCGTGTACGGCAGCGCGTAAGGCTCATTGCGCTTGCCCCGATGCGGGTGCGGCGTCAGGAACGGCGCATCCGTTTCCACCATCAACTGGCCCGACGGCACATCCCGGGCCGCCTCCGCCAGCTCGCGGGCGTTGCGGAAACTCACCGGGCCGGCAAACGAGAGGTGATAACCCGCCTCGACGCAGGTTCGCGCCATCTGCGGACCGCCGGAGAAGCAGTGGAAGATCACCGAGTCGGGCGGCCCCTCGCTCTGCAGGATGGCCAGCACGTCGTCATGGGCGTCTCGGTCGTGGATCATCAATGGCTTGCCCAGCCGCTTGGCCAGGTCGATGTGCCAGGCGAACGCTTCGGCCTGGACCGGATGCGGAGCCGCGTCCCAGTAGTGATCCAGGCCGGTCTCGCCGATGGCGACCACCCGCGGATGGGCTGCCAGCTCGGCCAGTTCCAGGCGGGCCGCCTCGTCGAGCTTGTCCGCCCTGGTGGGGTGCAGTGCGATCGCCCCATACAGATCCGGGTGCCAGTCGATGGCCGCCGCTACCCAGCGGGCGGAGGCGAGATCGTCGGCAACCGTCACGACGCGGTTGACCCCCACCGCTGCCGCCCTGTCCATCGCCGCGATGACGTCGTCGCGGTCGACACAGCCGCAGGCATCCAGATGGGTGTGCGCATCGATCACCGGGACCGTCAGCGGCTCCGGGGGCGGCACCATCGGCCGCTGCGCCACCGCAGGGTGCGGCTCACCCGTCATTCCTGCTCCTCAAACAGCAATATGCCTTGTTGATCATGACGTTAGCTGCCTCGATTTCGGCGTGTCGTCGGCGTGTCGAGCAGCTAACGTCATGATCAACATCGGGAGTGGGGCAGTTGGCAGTTCCGTGCAGGTTCAGGCGATGGGTGCCCAGGACGGACCGGTCTCCCCCAGCTTGGGGTCGAGCTTGGTGAAAAGCGGCGTCGGCTTGGTCAGCGGTCGGCCGACCTCGATCGGCCGCCGCGTCCAGGTCGCCTGCTCCGCGGCGTAGTCACCGGTGATCACCGGGTACTGCACCACGTCCGGCACGCCGGCGCCCTCGACGTCGTCATCGAAATCGGTGACCTCGCGGATCTCCGGTTGGGCCGCCCACACGCCCTGACCGCCGAGTGCCGCGAAGACCTGTTGCGACGAGTGCGGCAGGAACGGTGTCAGCATCGTCTTCGCGTCGTCCACCACCTGCAGCGCCGTGTGCAGGACGGTGGCCTGCCGTTCCGGGTCGCCGCCGAGTTTCCACGGCTCGGATTCGGAGATGTACTTGTTCGCCAGGCCGGCGACCCGCATCGCCTCACCGGACGCGGCCTTGAACCGGCTGCGGGACAACAGGTCTCCGACCGTCGTAAAGGCCTGCTCGGAGGCCCGGAGCAGTTCGGCATCCAGGTCCGTCAAGGTCGCCGGCTCGGGGATCTGGCCGAAGTTCTTGTGTGCCATCGAGATCGACCTGTTGACCAGGTTGCCCCATTCGTTGGCCAACTCGAAGTTGGTGCGCCGCACGAACTCTTCCCAGGTGAAGTCGGCGTCCTGGTTCTCCGGCCCGGCAGCGGCGATGAAGTACCGCAGCGCGTCGGGACCGTACTCGCGCAGGAAATCGCCGACATAGATCACCGTCTTGCGAGAGGTGGAGAACTTGGATCCGCTCATGGTGAGGAACTCGCTGGACACCACCTCGGTCGGCAGATTGAGCCCACCGAGGGTGCCCGGGCCGCCACCCCGCTCCCCCTTGCCGTCGTAGGCGAGCAGCTCGGCCGGCCAGATCTGCGAGTGGAAGGTGATGTTGTCCTTCCCCATGAAGTAGTACGACCGGGCCTCATCCCCCTGCCACCAGCGCTGCCAGGCCTCCGGATCGGGCTTGCCGTTCGCGCCATAGCGGCGGGCCCACTCGATCGACGCGGACAGGTAACCGATGACGGCGTCGAACCAGACGTAGAGCTTCTTGTCCGGCCGATCGCGCCAGCCGTCGAGCGGAACCGGGATGCCCCAGTCGATGTCGCGGGTCATCGCGCGGGGACGGAGATCGTCGAGCAGGTTCAGCGAGAACCGCAGCACGTTCGGCCGCCAGTCGGTCCTGGTCTGCAGCCACGAGCCGAGAGCACCGGCGAGGGCCGGCAGGTCGAGGAAGAAGTGCTCGGACTCGACGAACTTCGGTGTCTCGCCGTTGATCCTGGAGTGCGGGTTGATCAGGTCGACCGGATCGAGCTGGTTGCCGCAGTTGTCGCACTGGTCGCCGCGAGCCCCGTCGTACCCGCAGATCGGGCAGGTGCCCTCGATGTAGCGGTCGGGCAGCGTCCGGCCGGTCGACGGGGAGATGGCCGACATGGTGGTCTTGGGCACGAAATAGCCGTTGCGATGCACCGTGCGAAAAAGCTCTTGCACCACCGCGTAGTGATTGCGGGTGGACGTCCGGGTGAACAGGTCGTAGCTGAGCCCGAGGCCCTGCAGATCGCCGACGATCACCCGGTTGTAGCGATCCGCCAGCTCCCGCGCGGAAACGCCCTCGGCATCGGCCTGCACCAGGATCGGGGTGCCGTGCTCATCGGTGCCGGAGACCATCAGCACGTCATTGCCGACCATGCGTTGGTAGCGGGAGAAGACGTCGGCCGGAACCCCGAATCCGGAGACGTGGCCGATGTGCCGGGGGCCGTTCGCATAGGGCCAGGCGACTGCTGTCAGTACGGGCGTGCTCATTCCGATCAGGTTAGTGGGCCGCGCGCAGTCGGCGAGCCGGGCAGTGCGGTCAGGACGTCCGGCGCACGTCGAGGGTGAAACCCTTTGCTCGCAGTCGGGCGGTCAGTGCGTCACCCATGGCCACGGCCGGGGTGAGCACGCCGCCACCGGCCGGGAGATCGTCAGAGGCCAGGCAGAGTCCGGCTTGGCTCAGCATCACCGAGGTCGCCGCGTATCCGGGATCGCCGTCGGCCGCGACGGTGGCGGTGTAGGTGGCGCCGGTGGTGGTGATGCCGCGGATGTCCAACCGGAATCGACCGTTGCGTTGGACCTTCTCACTCGGACCCTGACCGGGGTCGGGCAGCAGTCGGTCCAATAATGGTCTGCTGAATCTGTTCTGCATGCCCAGCGCCAGGGCTCCCGCGCCCAGCGCGATTCCCCCGGCCACCACCGGGGCGAGTAGCGACGATCCGGTGCGCACCACCTCGCGGTAACGCAGTTCCCGACCGTATCGGTGCCCCAGCAATGCATTGCTGCGCCGGACGATCTGCGCGTTGAACGACGCCATGATGAACGGGGCCACCCAGCTGCCGTCGTCGAGCTTCTGCGCGAGGAAGGTATTGGACTGCCGGCCGAGGTCGGGTTCGTCCCCTCTATCGGGGCTGAGCAGGTACGGGTCGGAGAGCTTGCGGGCCAAGGAGGGATCGTCCCGAACGTCGTCGATCCCCACCCGCATCGAATCGATCGTGCCGCCGCTCAGCCCACCCTTGAAGGAGATCACCAGCAGCGTCGCCGTTGTCAGCTCGCCCGCACCATCGCTGCTGACCCGATCGGCCAACGCCAACATGCCGAGATCGGATGGCACCGAATCGAACCCGCAGGCATGCACGATCTTTGCGCCGGTCCGCGTGGCCGTGTCCTGGTTGGCGTCGATGCTGTCCCGGACGAACCTCGGCTCCCCGGTCAGGTCCGCGTAGTGGGTTCCGGCTTCGGCACAGGCCCGGACCAGCGGCAGTCCATCGCGGGCGTACGGGCCCACCGTCGTGACCACGACCCGGGACCTGCGCGCCAGCTCGGCCAGCGACCCGGCGTCGGAGGAGTCGGCAACGATCAACGGCCAGTCCACGCCGAGCTCGTCCGACAGCGCCTGCAACTTGGCGGGAGTCCGGCCGGCCAACCCGACCCGGAGCTCACCCAGCTCGAGTTCGGCCAGCCTCCTGGCCACCAGGCGGCCGACGAACCCGGTTGCCCCGAAGAGCACCAGGTCGCAGTCCCGCCCACCGTCCGCGCTGATCGTCGTCCCCGGCGCTGATGCAGGCTGCGGTTCTGGGACTGGTGTGACGGGAGTCGTCGATGTGGTCCGCGCCGGGGTTGTTGATCGGCGCGGGGTTTCGGGCATCGTCGGGCTTCGGCTCAGCGTCGGCGTCAGAGTCGGTGTGAGAGTCGGGTGCCGGTCAGGCGGTTTGGATTTCGGTGCGGTCACCGGACCACAGGGTGTGGAAGGTGCCGTCCTTGTCGATCCGCTTGTACGTGTGGGCGCCGAAGAAGTCCCGCTGCCCCTGGATCAACGCCGCGGGCAGCCGCTCGGAACGCAACCCGTCGTAATAGGACAACGCCGCCGCGAACCCCGGGGTCGGGATCCCGGACTGCGCCGCCCCGGCGACGACCCGCCGCCAGGAATCCTGCGCGGTGGTGATCGCATCGGTGAAATACGGCGCCAACAACAGCGACGCCGGGATCTCCACCCCACTGGACACGTCATAGGCCTCGGTGATCCGGTTCAGGAACTTCGCCCGGATGATGCAGCCACCCCGCCAGATCCGGGCCACCGCACCCACGTTGATGTCCCACCCGTACTCCGCCGCACCCGCGAAGATCTCGTCCAACCCCTGCGCATACGCCACGATCTTCGACGCATACAACGCGATCCGCACGTCCTCGATGAACCCCGCCTGGTCCTTCACCTCCCAGGCCCCGTTCGGACCCGGCAGTTTCCCGGCCGCCGCGGCCCGCTGCACGGTCGAGGACGACAACCCGCGGGCGAACACCGCCTCCGCGATCCCGGACACCGGGATCCCCAGATCCAACGCGGTCTGCACCGTCCAGGTCCCGGTGCCCTTCATCCCCGCCGCGTCCAGGATCACATCGATCAACGGCCCACCCGTGCTCGCGTCCACCTGGGCCAGCACCTGCGCGGTGATCTCGATCAGGAACGAATCCAGATCCCCCTTGTTCCACTCCCCGAAGATCTCCCCGATCTCCGCCGGCGACAACCCCGCACCCCGGCGCAACAGGTCGTAGGCCTCCGCGATCAACTGCATGTCGGCGTACTCGATGCCGTTGTGCACCATCTTCACGAAATGCCCGGCACCGTCGGTGCCGATGTGCGTGCAACACGGCGCCCCGTCGACATGCGCGGAGATCTTCTCCAGGATCGGACCCAACGACTCATACGACTTCGCCGAACCACCCGGCATGATCGACGGCCCGTTCAACGCGCCTTCCTCACCACCGGACACCCCGCACCCGACGAAGTGGATGCCCTTGTCCTGCAACGCCGCCTGCCGCCGCCGGGTGTCCTCGAACTTCGCGTTCCCACCATCGATGATGATGTCGCCCGGCTCCACCAACTCCGCCAACTCGTCGATCACCGCGTCCGTCGGCCCACCGGCCTTCACCATGATCAGGATCTTCCGCGGCACCGCCAACGACGCCACGAAATCCGCCGACGACTCCGACGGCACAAACGTGCCGTCACCAGCCATGTTCATCGATCAACGCCGTCGTCTTCGCCTGCGTCCGGTTGTGCACCGCCGTCACGAACCCGTTACGGGCGAAATTACGGGCCAGATTCGACCCCATCACAGCAAGACCGGTCACGCCGATATCGGCCTTTGGTGCAGTGTCACTCATGAAGAAGCCTCCGGATCGCGGGGAAGACGGTGCGGACGAGTCCTCAGCCTTCCGCACCGGCATCCGCGGCGCACGGCGGGGTCAGGAAGCCAGCGCGGCCTTGACCGCCGACGAGATCCGGGCACCGTCGGCCCGGCCGGCTGCGTCGGCCTGCACCTGCTTGATGACCAGACCCATCTGTCGCATGGTCACCGGCGTACCAGTGCTGGCGGCAACGCCGTCGATCGCTGAGGCCACCAATCCCGCCACTTCGTCGTCGGTGAGCGGGGTGGGCAGGTAGGACTGCAGCACCGTGGCCTCGGCCTGCTCCTTGGCGGATTGTTCCGCCCGACCGGCTCCGGCGAACGCTTCCGCGGCCTCGTTGCGCTTGCGGATCTCCTTGCCGAGGACGGCGGCCACCTCGGCGTCGGTGAGTTCCTTGGCCGTGGTGCCGGAAACCTCGGCGTTGGTGATGGCCGCCAGTGCCATCCGGATGGTGCCGGTGGTGAGGCTGTCACGGGCCTTCATCGCGGTGGTCAGGTCCGCGCGCAGCCGGGCCTTGAGAGTGGCGGTCGTACCGCTGGTCTCCGTCATCGTTGTGCTCATCTCTTCTCGTCAAGGCCGCGCGACCCGGCGATGGTTTCCACCGACCTGCCCTCGCGATCCGATTGACGACAGTTCCAGGAAGACGCTTGACAGTCAAAGCTAATGCTATTAGCTTTAGGGCTATGACAAACAGCCAACTGGACGGAGCTCCAGCCATGACCACGACTTCCCCCACCCAGTACCTCGATCGCGGCGAAGGTCGTATCGCCTATGACATCGCGGGCTCCGGTCCGCTGGTGCTCTGTGTCCCAGGGATGGCCGACCTGCGCAGCACCTGGCGGCAGCTGATCCCGGCGCTGGTAGAGGCCGGCTTCCGGGTCGCCAGCATGGATCTGCGCGGTCACGGCGACAGCGACACGACCTTCAGCAGCTACGACGACGTCGCCGCCGCGACCGACATCGCCGCGTTGGTCGAGCATCTGGGCGGCCCCGCGATCATGGTCGGCAATTCGATGGGAGCTGCGTCCGCGGTGATCGCGGCGGCGCAGCACCCGGAACTGATCGCCGGCCTCGCCCTCGTCGGGCCCTTCGTCCGCAACCCGCAGGGTCCTGCTTGGCAGCGCCTGCTGATGCGGGCCGCAATGGCCGGGCCGTGGGCACGGCGGGTGTGGATGGCCTATTTCCCGACCTTCTACCCCACCCGTCGGGACGCCAACTACACCGAACACCGGGCAGCCGTTGCCGCCGGACTTGCCCGCCCGGGCCACCTGCGGGCGTTCCGCGCCACGACCCGGCTGTCGCACGAGCCCGCGGAGGCCGTGCTCGACCAGGTGCACACCGAGGTGCTGGTGGTGATGGGCACCAAGGATCCGGATTTCCCGGATCAACAGGCCGAGGCGGAATTCATCACGGGACACCTCGGCGGACGCATCGCGATGATCCCCGGGGCCGGTCACTATCCGCAGAACGAGTTCCCCGAGCTCACCACCCCGGAAATCGTCCGATTCGCGCTGGGCATCAAGGGCATCCAGCAGGATGCCTAGGGCCGGACTGTCCCGCACCGTGATCGCCGCCGACGCCGCCGAGCTGGTCGACGAGATCGGCTGGGAGCAGCTCACTCTCGCCGCGGTTGCCGCACGGTTCGGGGTTCGGCAACCCAGCCTCTACAAGCACGTGGCCGGGCTGTCGGAGCTGCGCAGGGACGTCAGCGTGCTGGCCGGCCGCGAGCTGGGCGACGAACTCGCCACGGCCGCGGTCGGCAAGTCCGGGCGAGACGCCCTGTTCTCGATGGCGCAGGCCTACCGCACCTTCGCCAAGAAGCATCCGGGGCGGTACGCCGCCTCCGTGATGGCGCCGACCCGCGGGGACACCGAGTACGAGCAGGTCGGCGAATCGGTGCTGCGAACGGTGGCGGCGGTGCTGAGCGGATTCGGACTCACCGGTGACGACATGGTGCACGCGATCCGCGGGCTGCGGGCGCTGATGCACGGCTTCGTCTCGCTGGAGGCGGCCGGCGGGTTCGCCATGCCGCTGGACCTGGACGAGAGCTATCACCGGCTCGTCGACGGCTTCGGCAAGCAACTGGCCGGGGTCTGATCCTGTCGGCCGACCCATGCTGGGAAACAAACAAGCTGGGAAACAAAATCGCCTTGAGAACGACTTTCTTCCCCCGCAAGCCCGGAACCCGAGCGCCGAGGCTCCCCCGGAACGCAACGCTTGCGCCAGCACTCGACCGCTTACTTGCGGGTGGCCGCCGCGTAGACGATCCGGCGCGCGATGCCGTGCCGGGCCGCCACCACATCGACGGCGTCCCGGCGGGTGCTGCCGGCGGCGACGAGTTCGGCCACCGCTGCCGCCAACGCCTCGTCGGTCACCGCCTCGACCGTCTCGGTCGCGCCGGCCACCACCAGCGTGACCTCGCCGCGAACGCCGGCGGTGGCCATCTCGACCAGGTCGGCCAGGGAGCCGCGCCGCACCTCCTCGTATGTTTTCGTCAGCTCCCGGCAGAGCACCGCCGGCCGGTCGGCTCCGAACGCGGTCGCCATCGCGGTCAGCGCCTCGGTCAGTCGGTGCACCGATTCGAAGAACACCATCGTCCGGCGCTCACCGGCCAACTCGGCCAGCGCCCGCGAGCGCTCCCCCGATTTTCGCGGCAGGAAGCCCTCGAAGCAGAAGCGGTCGGACGGCAGCCCGGAGAGCGCCAGCGCGGTGATGACCGCTGAGGGACCCGGCACCGAGGTGACCAGAAGCCCGGCGGCCGCCGCTGCGGCAACCAGCCGGTATCCCGGATCGGACACCGAGGGCATGCCCGCGTCGGTGACCAGGACGACCGTCTGCCCCGTCTGCATCCGTTCGAGCAACGCCGGGATCCTGGCCTGCTCCACCGATTCGTAGTACGACACCACCGGGGCGGAGATGGTCACCCCGAGGTCGGCCACCAGGCGGAGCAACCGTCGGGTGTCCTCGGCGGCGATCACATCGGCCCCGGTCAGCGCAGAACGCAAGCCCTCGGAAGCGTCGGAAACCCGGCCGAGCGGAGTGCCGGCGAGCACGAGCCGACCGGGCTTCACATCCGCTGTCACCCGGTCACCTTACGATCGACCGCATGCCCGCTCCGCCATCAGTCGTCGGCCGTACCGGTGACGACATCGACGAGCGCGATCGGTCGACCGTCGAAGAGATCGAGGTGGCCGAGAATGCCGGGTCGCCGGGTACCGATGAGCTGCGGCCGGATCCGGCGAAGTCCGTGGTCGCGATCGGCGACACCCCGGCGCTGACGACCCCGAAACGGCCACGCCGGCTGGTGCTGCCACCGATGCCCACCGACCGCGCCCGCGGCTGGGCCGTCACCCTGATCCTGACCGGGATCGCTGCCGTCGTCAGATTGGTCGGACTCGGCGACCGGACCGACGTCGGCACACCGCTGTTCGACGAGAAGTACTACGCCATCCAGGCTCAGGAAATCCTGCGCAACGGTGGGGTCGAGGACAATCAGGGCTTCGGCGTGGTGGTGCATCCGCCGTTCGGTAAGCAACTCATCGCCATCGGCGAGTGGATGTTCGGCTACACCCCGTTCGGCTGGCGGTTCGCCTCGGCGGTGGCCGGCATCGTCAGCGTGCTGCTGATCGTCCGGGTCGTCCGCAGGATGACCAGGTCGACCCTGCTCGGTGGGATCGCCGGCGTTCTGCTGATCTGCGACGGCGTCAGCCACGTCCAATCCCGCTCGGCGTTGCTGGACATCTTCCAGGCCGTGTTCGTGTTGGCTGCCTTCGCCTGCGTGGTGGCCGACCGGGACCAGGTCAGGGCCAGGCTCGCGGCCGCGGTGGCGGACGGTTCGATCGCCACCCACAAGGCCGGGATCGCGCTGGGTGCCCGGTGGTGGCGGTTCGGGGCCGGCGTGCTGCTCGGCCTGACGACGGCGGTGAAGTGGTCCGGCGCGTACTGGATCGTGGCCTTCGGCGTGCTCACCGTGATCTGGGACATCACCGCCCGGCGGGAGGCCGGTATCCGTCGGCCGGTCCGGGCGGTGGTCCGGCGCGACCTGGTCCCGGACATCTGGTCGCTCGCCGTCGTGCCGGTGTTGACCTACGTCGCGAGTTGGTGGGCGTGGTTCGCCTCGGAAACCGTCTGGCCGCGGCACGACCTCGTCGCGGTGCAGAGCAACCGGGGTGATTGGAAGAGCGGGACGCTCTACGACATCGCCGCCACCTGGTCGAACAGCCTGTGGCAGTGGACGTGGAAGATGCTCGACTTCCACTCGCATCTGCTCACGCCGACCGATCCCGCCAAGCGGCATCCCTGGGAGTCCAAACCGTGGACCTGGCCGCTGGGCACCCGACCGGTGCTGTACTACTCGCCCCCCGACGGCGAGGGCTGCTCGGCCGGACCCACCGACTGCGTGCGCCGGATCTTCCTGATCGGCACCCCCGCGCTGTGGTGGATCGCGCTCTTCGTGCTGGCCTGGGCGTTGTGGAAGGCCATCGGCCGAATGGACTGGCGATATGCGGCGGTGCTGGTCGCCTACGGCGCCGGCTACCTGCCGTGGTTCACCAACCTCGACCGGCAGATGTACTTCTTCTACGCCACCCCGTTGGCCCCGTTCCTGATCATCGGCATCACCCTGGTACTCGGGGACGTGCTGGGCCGAGCCGGGGTCGGGGTGGAACGACGGCTCACGTCGGTGGCGGTGGTCGCCATCTACGTCGGATTGGTGGTCGCCAACTTCATCTGGCTCTGGCCCATCCTCAACGGTGATGCCATCTCGTCGACGCGCCTGACCATGGAGATCTGGCTGCCGTCCTGGGGGTGATTCCGATCGCGCGCAAGCCGGGTCGGACACCGCCGGCGGCTCTGGGTTTGGCGGTCGATGCCGCCGGGTATCACGTCCGATGGTGGCCCGGACCTGCCTCGCGGGGCAGGTATAGGGTCGATCGAACGTCAGAGAACACACCGGTCGAAGGAGAAATCATGGCTCAATACACGCTGCCGGACCTGCCCTACGACTACGGGGCACTGGAGCCTCATATCTCGGGACAAATCATGGAGCTGCATCACAGCAAGCACCATGCGGCATATGTCACCGGAGCCAACAACACGCTCGACCAGTTGGCCGAGGCGCGGGACAAAGACTCGTTCGGGTCGATCAACGGCCTCGAGAAGTCCCTCGCGTTCCACCTCGGCGGGCACATCAACCACTCGGTGTTCTGGCCCAACCTCTCGCCCGAAGGTGGGGACAAGCCGGACGGCGAACTGGGTGCCGCGATCGACGAGTTCTTCGGGTCGTTCGACGGGTTCAATCGGCAGTTCACCGCCAACGCCAACGCCATCCAGGGCTCCGGCTGGTCGATGCTGGTCTGGGACACCCTCGGTCAGCGGCTGAACATCATGCAGCTGTTCGATCAGCAGGGGAACCTGCCGGCGGCGCAGATTCCGATCGTGCTGTTGGACATGTGGGAGCACGCCTTCTATCTGCAGTACAAGAACGTCAAGGCCGACTACGTCAAGTCGTGGTGGAACATCGTCAACTGGGCTGACGCGACGGCTCGGTTCAATGCGGCCCGCGCGAACACCGGCGGTCTGATCGTCCTGTAGACGACAGCATCGGACAGCGGTTCAGAAAGTCCCCGGCCATTGGCCGGGGACTTTCTGCATGGGTGGTCGACACCGGTCTGCGGGGCGCGCGTGACCGGCCGGCTCGCCGATCAGGGGCTGACCCGGCCGCGCAGCGACGGCAGCGGTTGCCACGGCGGCAGCGGTTCGGGCGGTTCGGTAGCGACTCCGAGACGTTCGGCGAGCCGGCGGGCGTCGAACGGCGCGTGGGCGTGACCGTCGTTGTCGAAATACACCTGGACCTCGCGCACCCCTTCGGTGTCGGCCCAGCCCTGCACCCGGGCGGCCCACCACTCGATGCCCTGATCGGAATACCGGCTCGTATACAGCTCCTGATCACCGTGCAACCTGACGTACACCAGGTCGCTGGTGACCTCGTCGACCCAGGTGAACCGACCGGCGGTGTCCGCCACCACGAGGGCGACTCCGTGCTCGCGGCAGAGTTGGGCGAAGGCCCCGGTGGCAAAGGAGTCGTGCCGAACCTCCACCGCGTGCCGCAGCACGGCACTGGGACCTTCGGGCGCGATGACCGGATCCTCCCCGAACTTGGTCTTGATCCTGTCGTCGCAGCCCGCCGCGATCACTCCGGCCCGCTGCGTGGTGTCCGGCAACATCGCGAAGAACCTCGCCATCCGATCCTCGCGGTAGGCCAGGCCGGGCGGCAGCTGCCACAGGATCGGGCCGAGCTTCGGGCCGAGCGCCAGCACTCCGGAGGCCAGGAAGTTGGCCAACGCCTGCTCGACGTCGCCGAGCTTTTTCATGTGCGTGATGAACCGGCCACCCTTGACCGCGAACTGGAAGCCGTCGGGTGTGGCCTCCCGCCAGCGCCGGTAGCTGCTCGGGCGCTGCAGGGAGTAGAACGAGCCGTTGATCTCCAGGGTGTCGAACGCCCGCGAGGCGAATTCCAGCTCGCGCCGCTGCACCAACCCGCGCGGATAGAACACCGAGCGCCAGTGCGGGTAGGTCCAGCCCGACAGCCCGACCCGGATCCGGGCGGTCACGACACCCCGGTCATGGCGAAGCGGTCGCGGAGTCCGCCGCCCGGGTCTCGGGGTCGACCAACGCTTTCTCCACCCGGTCGATCTTGGCGTCGATCTCCCCGGTGTAGCCGGGCCTGATGTCGGCCTTGAGTACCAGCGACACCCGGCTGCCATATCGACCGACGACGTCGCAAGCACTCTTGACGACAGCCATGCACTCGTCCCATTCACCTTCGATGGTGGTGAACATCGAGTCGGTCCGGTTCGGTAGGCCGGATTCACGGACAACCCTGATCGCCTCCGCGACCGCGTCGGAGACCGACGCCGACCCGTCGCCCGAGGACAGCTCACCGGTGCCGGCCGGTGCCACCGAGAATGCGATCAACATCGGTCCACCGTAACCATCTGGGTTCATCCGGCGCCGGTGCGGCTCCCGGTCGCCGATCCCCCGCGGCGGTCAGGACTGTCGGACATCATCGACATACTTCCGACATGGGGAAGAACAATCAGCAACGACGGGCCGCGAAGCGTCGCCGACGAGCGGCGAGCCGACCGGTTGCGCCTACCCATGGCCGGCCGTCGGAGGGCCGGGACGGCCCGGACGGCGCCGAGGACCTGACCGGTCCGGGATCCCCCCATCCCGGCCATCCGCCGGATGACGGGCGGACACACCATCGACACCAACGTGTCTCGGATCGGATGACGAACGATGCCGGCGCGCAGGAACGGGCCGAGCAGGTGGATCCGGAGGTCGAGATCGCGAAGCTGCTGGCGGGGGGAGCGGTACTGGCCTTCGGGGAGCACGCCTACGAGCCGGATGCCGACAAGGTCGTCGAGGCCCTGGTGGCGCGATCGGTCATCGATGCCGACCACCCCCTTCGGGCCGACCGGTTCGCGACCGACAGACTGCTGAAGCTGATCGGCCTGTTGTGGGAGAACGGCTGGCAACCTTTGGATCTCGTTCACATCGTGCGGCGGCATCAGAGCACCCGGAGTGTTGCCCTGGTGATCGCGGTCATCCTGGAACAGGCGAGGCGGGAACGGTTCGGCGACCGGGCCCCGGACGACTGGTTGGCCCAACTGCAGTCGTTGGAGCCGGGCGGTCTCGCAACAGGTGCGGATTCCGGTCGCTCCAGCGAGGGGTGGCTCGTCACCCGCTGGCAGTTCGGCCAGCGCATCGGACCGTGGGACGGCTGGACGGACGTGCTCCGGCTGATCGGCCAACTCCAGTCGCTGCACAGGTTGACCCCACTGGTTCCGCCACCGTCGGCCTGGGACCGACCGTCGCCGCAACGCCCGCAAAGGCCACGTACCACCGCCAGGGTTGGCCCGACGGACGCCCGTGACCGACTCGGACACGACCCGCGCATGTTGGGGAAGATCCGCGCCCTGCTGTCGAAGGCCGAGGCAACCACCTTCAGCGAGGAGGCGGACGCCTTCACCGAGAAGGCCCAGGATCTGATGACGCGTTACGCGATCGACGAGGCGCTGCTCGACGACGCCGACGGTCATCGTGAGGTCGACACCATCCGCATCCACGTCGAGAACCCTTACGCGCAGGCGAAGGCCCAGCTGCTCAGCACTGTCGGCGCCGTCAACCGGGTGCGGGTGATCTGGGACGACCACCACGGCATGGCGACCGCCGTCGGCATGGCCATCGACCTCCAGCTGGTGGAGATGCTGTTCACCTCGCTGCTGGTGCAGGCCACCCGCGCGCTCACCGAGGCCGGCAACATCCGGCGGGACGAGCCCGGCTACCGGTCTGGCCGCCCGAACAGGTCGCCGTCCTTCCGCCGGGCATTTCTGTACTCGTATGCGAACCGGATCGGCGAACGACTCGAGGAGTCCGGCGCCAGGGCCGGCGCGGCGGCGAGCTCGAGCCATGGCGCGGAACTGGTCCCGGTGTTGGCCAAGCGGGCCGAAGCCGTCGACGCCACGTTCGATCGGCTGTTCCCGGAGACCCGGGAGATGAGGTCGAGGAGCGTCGATGCCCGCGGTTGGCACGCCGGCGCCGCCGCGGCGGACCGGGCGGTCTTCGCCTCCGGGCAGGTGACGACCGGGTGAGTGCCAGCCGCCCACTCCGGGCGCCACAGGGAAGGAGCGTCACACCGGGGGCGTCAACCCGAGCTGGGCGTGGAGGCGTCGAGCATCCGCTGAGCCAGCACGCGGGCGGTCTGCTGAAGCTCTGGACACCCGACGATCCGGTACGGGACCGGGATCGGAATCAGCTGTTCGGCGTACCACCACGGGTTGCCGGTGCTGCCGATCAACCGGGTCCTGTGCTCGTCGACCGGTTCGAGCCGACCCAATGCGGGTGAGAGCCGAGAGGCCACGTCGTCGATCGACGCGTCGATCACGACATCCACCTCGTACTCCCAGCCGACCGCCAGATGCTCTTCGAGCGCCGCGACCGGGTCGAGATCGGCCGGCGGGCTGAAGGTCTCGGGCAGCACCTCGACCGAGAGGACCCGATCAACCCGGTAGGCCCGCCCGGCGTCAGCCGACACCGACCGGCACAGCAGGTACCAACGGCCGTGACGCACGACCACTGCCCAGGGCTCGACCTCGCTGCTCCACTGCGTCCCGGCCTCCGATCGGTAGTCGATCCGGATCCGGAGCTGATGCGTGCAGGCGTGCACCAGGTCCGTCGTGATCCTCGGGTCGGGCCGGGCGGCGGCCCGGTCGGGTGCCGGTGCGGTCGTCCGGCGAACCGCCTCGACCTGGGCGCCCACCGACTCCGGCAGCGCGCGGACGATCTTGCCGATCGCGCTACCGACCGGGTCGGACGGATCGCTGACCTGGTGATGCCCGTCGAGCGCTGCCATGACCAGCCCCAGCGCCTCCGCAGGGGTGAACATCAGCGGTGGCAAACGGGCTCCACGCCCGAGTCGGTACCCGCCGTAAGGGCCACGGATCGACTCGATCGGAATTCCGGATTCCCGGAGGATCCCGACGTACCTTCGCGCGGCACGCTCGGAGACTTCGAGCTTCTCGGCGAGCCGCTCCGCCGTGATGCCCGGGGTGTTCTGCACCAGTTCGAGGGCCAGCAGTGCCCTGGCTGTTGGGCTCGCGTCCAGTCGCACAATTCCCGATTATCCCCCGATGATCCGGAAGCGGAACGTCCGGAACCGGTCTTAGCATGGCGCACTATGAACGAAAGCAACGATCTGTACGCCACCCTCCGCGAACCCTCGTACACGGCCGGCGAGGCCGAGATGCTGTTGTTCGCCCTCGATCGGTCGCGGGCGCAGTTCGCCTGGAAGACCGGGGGTTTGGACGACGAAGCGCTCCACCGGGCCCACCCACCGTCAGCGATGACCATCGCCGGGATCGTCAAGCACCTGGCGTTCGTCGACGACTGGACGGCGGTACGACTGGCTGCCACGCCGATGCCCGAGCCGTGGCGCTCCGTCGACTGGGACAACGATGGCGACTGGCCCTGGCATTCGGCCGCCGACGATTCCCCCGAGGAGCTCTACCGGCTCTGGCGGGAGGCCGGTGAACGGTGCCGCGCCGCGGTCGCAGACGTCCTCGCCGACGGCGGTCTCGATCGGCCGGTGAAGTTCACCTTCGATCCGAGCGAGCTGCCCAACGCCCGCCGGATCCTGGTCGATCTGCACGACGAATACGCACGACACGTCGGGCACGTCGACCTCTTCCGGGAGGCCACCGACGGCCTGGTCGGCGAGGACGTGCCGCCGGTGTCCTGACCAGTTTTGCGGTTGCTAAACGACGGGGCGTCACGGGCGAGATCGGAACGTCCGGCCCACCGCCGGAAGGCAGCAGAACGAGACGGCTCGCTCAGGCCTTGGCGATCGCCGCCGCAAGTTCGTCTTTGGTCATCTTCGTGCGGCCGGGAATGTCGAGGCGTTGAGCTTCCCGGTAGAGCGCGGCTCGGGACTGATCGCCGGCCGGGGCCGCCGGAGCAGCTGCGGGCGCGCCGGCCGGAACGGCTTCCTCGGCCGCATCGACCAGCAGCCCCACGTCGGCCGCGGGCGGCGCCAACGACTCCTCCGTCGGCGCAGCGCCGGCCGCGGACTCCGCCGGTGCGGCCGGCTCGGCGCTACGGCGGGGCGCCGGTCGCGGCCGCGGGGTCCGACGGGGCGGCGGGGCAGCGGGCTCTGGCGCCGGAGGAACCGCGAGGTTCGGTATCTCCATCGACGTCGGTTCCTTGCTTGCCGCCGCAGGCGCACTCGGCGCTTTCGAAACAGGCTGCTGTGCGCCGACCTTCTTCACTGCGGTTTTGGCAGACGGTGACTTCACGTCCGCCTTCTTCGCTGCCGTTTTCTTCGCAGCCGCCTTCTTCGCAGCCGCCTTCTTGGCGTCAGCCTTCTTGCTGGCAGCCTTCTTCAGCGCGGCTTTCTTGGCTGCTTCCTTTTTCGCGGCTGCCTTCTTGGCCGCCGCCTTGCGCGCCTTCTTCTTCTCGTCCTTCTTGTCGTCCTTCGACTTTCCGGACTTCTTCTTCGACTTGGCCACCGGGCACCTCCAACTGGACGGGCTCAACGGTTCGGCAGAGCCCTACCGCGATTCTGTCGACCTCATCACATCTGCGCACGAACGGCGCGCAGACTCCCCGAGCCTGGCGGGCTGTACTTGCACCCGGCGCCGACTTCCCCGCCGGACAGATTCACCGGGCTACCAGCGCGACGAACTCCAGGCGCGACGGAGGTCAGTCGTACAGAGCAGGGTCCGCGGGCTACTGGTGCGCGGCGGATTCAGTTTCGGCGTCAGGACCGGGTTCGACGTGCCCCGCGGCCGCATGCCCCGGGCCGGACTTCGAGGGGGCGTCGACGAGCGTGGGGTCGAAGATGTCAGGTTCGATGTACAGCACCCGGGCCGCCGGTACCGCAGCCCGAACCCGCGATTCGACCGCGTTGATCGCCGCGGCGATCGAGCTCGCCGACTCGGTGGCCGACACCGCCACCTTCATCCCGACGAGAATCTCGTCCGGACCCAGGTAGAGCGTCTTCATGTGGATGATGCTCTCCACCTCGGGTCCGTTGGTCGCGGCTGCCCGGATCGCCTCTGCGTCGGCAGCGCTTGCGCCTTCACCGATCAGTAGGCTCTTGGTCTCGATGCCGAGGATCACCGCCACGATGATCAGCAGCAGCCCGATGAAGATGGTGCCGATCCCGTCGTAGATGCCGTTGCCGGTGATCACCGCGACCGAAACACCGATCAACGCGAGCATCAGTCCGACCAGGGCAGCGATGTCCTCCATCACGACCACCGGCAGCTCCGGTGCCTTCGCCCGGCGGACGAACTGCAGCACCGAGATTCCCCGACGGTCGGGCGCGGACTCCTTCAAGGCGGTGCGCAGCGAGAAGGATTCCAGGACGATCGCGATGAGCAGGACGCCGATCGGGATCCAGGGCAGGTTGATCGGCTCCGGGTGCTCGATCTTGTGCACACCCTCGTAGATGGAGAACACCCCGCCCACGCTGAACAGGATGATGGAGACGAGAAAGGCGTAGACGTACCGCTCGCGCCCGTAGCCGAAGGGATGTTCGGGCGTCGCCTCCCGACTGGCCCGCTTGCCGCCGATCAGCAGCAACACCTGATTGCCCGAGTCGGCCAGCGAGTGCACCGACTCGGCCAGCATCGATGACGAACCGGACAGCAGGTAGGCGATGAACTTCGTCACCGCGATCCCGAGGTTGGCCAGCAACGCGGCAATGATCGCCCTGGTGCCTCCGGAAGTGCTCATCTGGGGTCTCCCTCGCCTGAACTCACCACCTCGGCCGCTGCCGGCAGCGTCGAGGTGACCGGTGCCGGTGGACGCCGGGTCGGGGCTGATTCTCCCCCGTCATCGACGGAGACGTGACACCGCCGCCATCGCCACTGACGATGTCCGGGCGGCCGACCCGGGCCAGATCAGGGCGGTGGGATGCCCATTGCCAGGAGAGCCGGTACCCGTCGGCACCCCGTCGAGCCGGGGCAGGGCCGGTCGGACACAATCGTGTTCATGCCCTCGCAACATGGCGGTCCTACGGTCGCACCCATGGCGGATCTGTTCGAGGAGTACCCGTTCGCTCGGGCTTGGGACGAGATGTTCTCGGCGCCGGGTCAGATCAGGCCCGCGTACGAGTCGGTCTTCGCCGCACTACAGACCCTCGACGCGGCCGACCTGAAGGCGCGAGCGGACATCATGGGCCGCACTTTCCTGGACCAGGGCATCACCTTCGCGCTGGGCGGCGTCGAGCGACCATTTCCCCTCGACCTGATTCCGCGGATCGTCACGGCACAGGAATGGCGGACGGTCGAACGTGGCGTCCCGCAGCGCGTTCGTGCGCTGGAGATGTTCCTTGCGGACGTCTACGGACAGGGCCGGATCTTCTCCGACGGCGTCGTTCCGCGACGGTTGGTCACCACGTCACCGCATTTCCACCGCCAGGTCATGGGGATGGGCGCGCAGGACGGCGCCCGGGTGGTCATCTCCGGCGTCGACCTGATCCGGGACGAGAACGGCGAGTTCCGGGTGCTCGAGGACAACGTCCGGATCCCGTCCGGGGTGTCGTACGTGCTGGAGAACCGGCAGGCGGTGACCCAGGTGCTGTCCGAGGCCGGCGCCGACCAGCAGGTGCGGCCGATCTCGGAGTATCCGGGCCGGCTGCTGGCGGCGCTCCGCGCGGTTGCGCCGTGGAACGTCACCGACCCCAACGTGGTCGTGCTGACCCCCGGTGTCTACAACTCGGCATATTTCGAGCACACGCTGCTGGCCCGGGAGATGGGCGTCGAGCTGGTCGAGGGCCGCGACCTGATCTGCCGGAACAACCGGGTGTTCCTGCGGACCACGTCCAGCGAGATGCCGGTGAACGTGATCTACCGCCGGGTCGACGACGAATTCCTGGACCCGATGCAGTTCCGCGCCGATTCGCTGCTCGGCTCGCCCGGCCTGATCAATGCGGCCAGGGCCGGCAATCTGACCATCGCCAATGCGGTCGGCAACGGCATCGCCGACGACAAGCTCGTCTACACCTACGTTCCCGACATCATCAGGTACTACCTCAACGAGGAACCGATCCTGCTGAATGTCGACACCTACCGGATGGAGCTGCCCGAACACCAGGAATATGCGCTGGAGCACCTGGCCGAACTGGTGCTCAAACCGGTCGACGGATCGGGCGGCAAGGGCATCGTCATCGGCTCACAGGCGGATTCGCTGACGCTGGCAAAGGCCAGGGCCACCATCCTGGAGAACCCGCGTGGCTGGATCGCCCAACGGGAGATCGCCCTGTCGACGGTGCCGACGCTGATCGGCGACAAGATGCGTCCGCGGCACGTCGACCTGCGACCGTTCGCGGTGAACAACGGCAACGCTGTCTGGGTGCTACCGGGCGGGCTGACCCGGGTGGCGTTGCCGGAGGGCGAGCTGGTGGTGAACTCCTCGCAGGGCGGCGGGTCGAAGGACACCTGGGTGTTGTTCGGCAACCATGACGCCGAACCGGAGCCCGAACCTGCGGCCGATCAGACCCAGGTGGTGTCGATGAACGACCTGAGCTTCGAGCAGTCACCGAGCCCGGAGGCCAACGGCGCCTTCGGTTTCCGCAGTCAGCAGGGCCAGCAACAACAGGGGCCGCCGGCAGCGGCATCGGTGCAACAGCAGCCGACGGGCGTCGGCCTCGATGGACGAGGAGAGGAATCCGCATGCTGAGCCGGATCGCCGAGTCGCTGTATTGGCTCGGGCGGCACGTCGAACGGGCCGACTGCACGGCGCGGATCCTGGACACCTACCTGCACCTGCTGCCGGCCGGATCCTGGCAGGCCGATCATCAGGTCATCCGTTCGCTGCTCGACTCGATGGGGTTGGCGGACGACGACACGGTCGGTGCGGGAAGTCAGGCCGACTCCGGACAGTTGGTCCGCGCATTGGTGTTCGACAGCGAGCGCGCGTCGTCCGTGGCAGGCGCGCTGACCGCGGCCCGGGAGAACGCGCGGGGCGTACGCGACGCGCTCCCACTCGACGTGTGGGAATGCCTCAACGTCACCTGGCACGGCCTGCGGACCCGGGAGGCGCACGGCGCCGGTCCACATGTGTTCCTGCGTTGGGTCGGTGAGCGGTGTGCGATCGCCAACGGTCTGGTGAACGAGGTGATGAGCCACGACGAGGGCTACCGGTTCCTGGTCGTCGGGCGGTCCCTGGAACGCGCCGACATGACGATCCGGTTGCTGGCCGCCGCCGAATCCGAGACCGGCTCCGTGCCGCCCTGGCGGGCCCTGGTCAGCGCCTGCGGTGGGTGGGAACCGTATGTCCGCTCGCACGGGGGGACCATCGGCCAGCGGAGCGCCACCGAGTTCGTCATGCTCGATCGGCAGTTCCCGCGCTCGGTGTTGCGATCGCTCACCACGGCAGAACACTGCCTCGCGGAACTCGAGGCTCTCGGCGCCACCCAGTACATGGATCCCCGCCGTGACCCGTCGTCGGCGCGCAGGATCGTCGGCCGGACCAGGACCAGTCTCGACTACCGGACCGGGACCGAACTGGTCGCCGACCGGGAGAACCTGCTGAACACCTTGCAGCGCACGGTTTCCAGTGCCCACACCGCGGTGATGAGTTCCTTCTTCCGTCGAGAGGACGCCGTGACCTGGGCAAACATCGGCGCAGATGGGGGCGCGGCATGACGACCACACCTGAGACGTATTCGCCGATGCCGGAGATCTGGCGGCTGCTCATCGTGCACCGGACGGTATTGAGCTACCCGGACACGGTGACCACCTCGTACAACGAGGTCCGGATGCAACCCTCCGACGAACCGGGCCAGGCCGTGCTGTCGGCCCGCCTGGAGATCGACCCGTTCGAAGGCGTGCTGCCCTACATCGACTACTTCGGGACCCGGGTGTCGGCGTTCGACATCCACCGCCCGCACCGGCACCTGGCCGTCACCGCGACCACCACCGTGGAGACGTTCCCCCCCACCGAGAGCTGGCCGGGCACGGTGCCGGGTGGGTCAGTCGGGTTCGCGCCGACCAGCACTCCGATGAATTGGGACGAGCTGGCCGCCTCCAACTGCGACGACATCTTCGAGGAGTACCTGACGGCGACGCCGCTGACCGCCCTCGACGACGAACTGGGTGGAATCGCCGCCGAGATCAAGGACGCCTCGAGCGGCCCGTCGGAGGCCGCCCGGACTGTCTGTGACTGGGTGCACAAGACCCTCACCTACGAGGCCGGTGCTACCGGGGTGCACACCTCCGCGGTGGAGGCCTACCTGGCCCGACGCGGGGTCTGCCAGGACCTCTCGCACCTGGCGATCGGAATGCTGCGGTCGATGGGTGTGCCGACCCGGTACGTCTCCGGATACCTGCATCCCGGCGGAGACATCGAGATCGGCAAGGCCGTCACCGGCGAATCGCACGCCTGGATCGAATGGTTCGACCACAGCTGGAGCCGCTTCGACCCGACGAACCTCACGGCGCCCGGCCAGGCACATGTCGTGGTCGGCCGCGGCCGGGATTACGGAGACGTGCCGCCGGTGAAGGGTGTGTACGCCGGCCCGGATGCCACCGGCAACGAGGTCACCGTCCGGGTCACCCGGCTCCGCTGAGCCGGCGCGGGCCAGCCGGACCGCTCGGATCTCCGGTCGTGGTCGATCCGCGCTGTGTCATTACCGGGCGGTGTCATTACCGGGCTGTGTCACTACCGGGCCGTGTCACCAGCGGGCTGTGTCACCAGCCGGGCTGGTGTCACCAGCGGGCGGTGTCATGACCGGGCTGTGTCACTAGCGGGCTGTGTCATTACCGGCCGGGCGCCACTGCCGCGCTCGGACCCGACTCTGGGACTACGAGCAAAATTGTTCTCGGGCGCAAAAGCTGTTGCGAAGACGGTGATCCCGTGCCGATCTCCCGTCCGGGGCGCCCGGAAGGGGACGCAAGTGAGTTTCCCCACGTAAAGTCATCGCCAACCGGACCGCACAAAACGCCCCCGAACGGGCGGCATCGGCAGTGTTGCCCGGGCCGTCAAGGAGGACGAGTCATGACCGCCATGTTGACCGAGCGAGCCCAGTCGTTCGGGCATCTTTTCGTGGACCGGGTCGACAAGACCCCCAAGGGCGAGGCCTACCGCTATCGGGTCGGCGACGAGTGGAAGTCGCTGAGCTGGGCGCAGACCAAGGAACGGGTGTTCAACCTGGCCGCCGGGCTGGTCGATCTCGGTGTCGCGCCGCAGCAGCGCGTCGCGATCGCGGCGACCACCCGGATCGAGTGGATCCTCTCCGATCTCGCGATTCTCTGCGCCGGCGCCGCGACCACCACGGTGTACCCGACGACGGCCGCTTCCGATGTCGCCTACATCCTCGGCGATTCCGAATCGGTGGTGGTGTTCGCGGAGAACCCGGATCAGGCGAACAAGGTGCTCGAGGGGGATCTCCCGCGACTGACGGCCATCGTGCTGTTCGACGGCACGGTCGAGAGCACCGAGCAGGTCACGATTCTCACCCTGGACGAACTGACCGCCCGAGGCGCCGCCCTGCTGGCCAAGGAGCCGGACGTCGTCGACAAGCGGATTGCAGACTGCGGTCCGGAGGATCTGGCCACCCTGATCTACACCTCCGGGACCACGGGTCGACCCAAGGGGGTCCGGTTGGTGCACGACAACTGGACCTACGAGGGTAAGGCCGTCGCGGCGCTCGGCATCCTGGGCCCCGACGATGTGCAGTACCTGTGGTTGCCGATGTCCCACGTCCTGGGCAAGGTGCTCTCCGCGGTGCAGCTGGAGTTCGGCTTCAGCACGGCGGTTGACGGCGATCTGACCAAGATCGTGGAGAACCTGGGCGTGATCAAGCCGACGTTCATGGGCGGTGCGCCGCGGATCTTCGAGAAGGTGCGCGCCAAGGTCACTCTCACCGCGCAGGGGCACGGCGGGCTGAAGGCGAAGATCTTCGACTGGGCCATCGGCGTCGGTGTGGAGGGCTCCCGGCTGCGGCAGAAACACAAGCAGCCATCGGGATTGTTGGCAATCAAGCTCGGCATTGCCGACAAGCTGGTGTTCAGCACGGTCCGGGAGCGGCTCGGTGGCCACATCCGGTTCTTCGTCTCCGGATCGGCAGCGCTGTCCAAGGAGGTCGCCGAGTGGTTCGACGCGGTCGGGATGACGATCCTGGAGGGCTACGGCCTCACCGAGTCGAGCGCGGCGGCGGCGGTCAACCTGCCGGGTGACACCAGGATCGGTACCGTCGGCCCGGCTTTGCCCGGCTCCGAGTTCCGGATCGCCGACGACGGCGAGATCCTGTTGCGCGGCGGCGGCGTCATGCGTGGTTATCACAACAACCCGGAGGCGACCGCCGAGGTCATCACCGAGGACGGTTGGTTCCACACCGGCGACATCGGTGAACTGTCCGACGGCTACCTCCGGGTCACCGACCGCAAGAAGGACCTGATCAAGACGTCCGGCGGCAAATACGTTGCCCCGCAGAAGGTCGAGGTCATCTTCAGCGCCGAGTGCCCGTGGGCCGGCCACATCGTGGTGCACGGCGAGGGGCGCAAGTTCGTCTCGGCGCTGATCACCCTCGATCCGGAGATGATCACCGAGTGGGCCGGCGAGCACGGGCTGGCCGGCAAATCGGTGGAGGAACTGGCCAAGGAGCCGGCGGTCTACGACCTGATCAAGGAGCACGTCGACAGCCTGAACTCGCAACTCGAGCGCTGGGAGACGATCAAGAAGTTCGTCATCCTGCCGAACGACCTGACCATCGAGAACGGCGAGATGACGCCTTCGATGAAGGTCCGACGCAAGGTGGTCGAGAAGAAGTACATGGCCGAACTGGACGCGCTCTACCAGGACTGAGCAGGCTCATCGGATCCCTGGGCGGCCGAAAAGTGCTCCCAGGGACACGGTCTCGCGTCGCGGGTCGAACAGTCGCTGGTCCGATCGCACCGGGCCTGTTTCACCGCCGATCAGGTTGCCGCGATGTATTCCTCGAAGCTCAGCTGGAAGTCGCCGTAGCCGTCCCAGACCTCGAGATTCGGTCCGGCGGTGTTCTTGATGACGACCGGGTCGCCGGGGATGAAGGTGTTGTAGAACCAGATGGCGGCGTCCGGAGCCACGTTCACGCACCCGTGCGAGACGTTCTCCGAGCCCTGGGCCCAGACCGACCACGGTGCCGAGTGCACGAACTCGCCCGATGACGAGATGCGCGTCGCCCAGTCCACTTTGGTGCGGTAGGCACCGGTCCCGACCAGCCCCCAGGTGGAGCTGTCCATGATCTTGCTCTCGTACTTCTCGGCCACCACGTGCACGCCGTTGTAGGTCGGGTACTGGTTGCTGCCCAACGAGACCGGGATCGAGTTGATCACCTGACCGTCCTGGGAGACCACCATTGTTTTGGTGTTGTCGTCGATCTCGGCGATCATCGCCCGGCCGATGTAGAACCCGAAGTACAGATCCTGCTGGCCGTAGACGCCGTCGCCGAGGTTCTTGCCGTAGATGTCGACGTTGACGTTCACCAGAGTGCCGCTCTGCCAGTAGTTCTGCGGCCGCCAGCGCACCTCCTGGTCGGTGATCCAGCGGAATCCGCCGGTCTGCGCGGGCGTGGTGGTCACCGTGATCGCCTGCTCGGCCGCCTTCCGGTCGGCGATCGGCTCGTCGAAGACGATTGCGATCGGTTGCGCGACACCCACTGTCATCCCGTTCGTCGGGAACGAGCTGGCGGCGGTCCGGTTGTCGGGGACGACTGTGGTGAACGTCGTCTGCGTCTGGTTGTCCACTCCGGCGACGTTCTTTGTCGCGGTGGTGATCGTGTACGTCTTGCCGTACCCCAACTCGGGGGCGCTTGACGTCCAGGACAGCGCATCCGCTCCCCAGGTGCCGTCGAGCGGGATCTGCTCACCGTCCGGGTTGGTCAGCGACACGCCGACCAGTGTTCCGCCGGCCACACTCACCCCGATCGGCGCCAACGGATCGACGCCTTCGGCGCCGTCGGCAGGGGTGGCCGACACCGAAGCGGGCGGCGGTGGAGGCGGTGGCGCGGGTGTGCTCGACGACGTCGTCGGCCGCGGAGCGGTCGTTGTCGTCGGAGTCAACCGAACTGGTGGTCGGGTCGGCAACCGGCGCCGCGGTCGAGGTGTCCGGGGCGGCCAGTGAACTCAGCGCGGAACCGCCGGTAGTCGTCGTCGAGCAGCCGGACAGCACCCCCACTGTCACCAGGAGCAGTGGCAACAGGGTCCGCCGAACCACCCTGTTCCGACCGCGCGAACGTCCAGAATCGGCGCCCCACCCCCACGATGCAGATCGTCCGGTCGACATCGCCGCGCCTCCTGAAACCCGATGAATCCTGCTATATCACGCCCCCGCGTTCACCCAGTGTGCCGGGCGCCGCGACCGCCGCCGAACACATTTGGCTGCGTCTCCGGGAACGTCACCCTTCCGTAACCTGGCCCGACCCGATTGGCGCAGCGCCGGAGGTCGGGCGGTGACCGCATCGACCACGAACGGCTGCCGGTCCACAGCTTCGATCCGTACCCTGGACAGAAGAACTGCCGACAACGCTGCCACTGCCAACTGCGCGTTGGCCCTGCCGAATTCGAGGACGCCCGCCGCATGCAGGAACCAGCCACCGAGGTCGCGGTCCGGTCCGCAATCGCTCCGACCGTCGAGTCCGACCGTGAGTGGGGGCGCGCTCGGCTGCTGGCCGCGGCGGGCATCGGAGGCGCACTGATCGCCGCCGCGTTCGTCGGTGCGCTGCATCTGTTGCCCGGCACGGCCGACATCTCACCGATCAGCCGGACGATCAGCGAGTACGCCCTGACCGGTTCGGGCTGGGCGTTCAACCTCGGCGTGATCGCCCTGGCCTTTGGTTCCCTCGCCGTCTTCGCCGCCCTGGTCAGTGCCGGTCACGCGGACCGGTGGTCGATGGGATCGTTGCTGGGCGTGCTGTGGGCAGCCGCGCTGCTGGTGATCGTGCTGTTCCCCAAACACAACTGGGCGGTCGGGCCGAGCACCAACGGACAGATCCACCGGGTGGCCAGCATCGTCGCCTTCCTGTGCCTACCGATGGCCGTGATGCTGCTGACCCGGCGGCGCTCAGGGGCCGGTTCGACCGCGGCGCAGGCTCATCCGGTCGCTGCGCGGTCCGCATTCTGGCTGGCCGTGCTGTCCCTTGCCTGGTTCTCCCCACTGGTGGGGGCGATGCTGCTGTCGCCGATCACGCAGACGCCGTGGTACCGCGCCGTGCCGTTGGGGCTGATCGAACGGGGCCTGGTGATCTGTGAGGTACTGGCGGTGATAGCGCTCGGCATCTGGGCGCTCACCTCGACGAGACGGAACCCGGCTCACCCACCGGCCAACCCGGCGCGGACCGCGCCAGCGCTCTGATCGCCGACGGACCCACCCGGCAGCAGCCGCCGACCAACCGCGCGCCTGCGGCGACCCAGACCGCGGCATGCTCCGGACCGAAGGTCGCGGTGCCCGCCCAGGTGCGGTCGACCGCGTTCCAGCTCTCGCCACTGTTCGGGTAGACCACCGCCGGTTTGTCGGAGGATTCGACGGCGGCGGTCACCAGATCGCTGGCTTCGACCGAATCGACGCAGTTGATCCCGACCGCGACCACGGCATCGACGCCGCCGGCCATGGCGAAGCCCTCCTCCGCGGATTCGCCGGCCCTGGTCCGCCCGCCGGCGCAGGTCATCGACAGCCACGCCGGTACACCGAGGTCGGCCAGTTCGATCGCCAGCGCCTCGACCTCCGCGAGGCACGGGATCGTCTCGACGGCGAAGAGATCGGCGCCGGCATCGGCCAGGATCTCCAACCGCGGGCGGTGCCAGGCCCGGAGCTCGGCCACCGAGAGGCCGTAGTCACCGCGGTATTCCGACCCGTCGGCGAGCGCGGCGCCGTAAGGCCCGACCGAAGCCGCCACCCAACGCTGCGTCGGCGTGGATGCGCCGACCGGCGCCGCTTCTGTTGCGGCCAGCCTGGCCAACCGGACGGACCGGCGGAGTAACTCGGCCGATTGGCTGCGATCGAGTCCGAGCCGGGCGAATCCCTCGAACGAGGCCTGATACGACGCGGTGATTGCGACCTGGGCGCCTGCCTCGAAGTACTCCCGATGGGCGGCGGTGATCGCGTCCGGTTGCTCGGCCAGCAGCCTGGCCGACCACAACTCCGACGACAGGTCGTGACCGTGTGCCTCGAGCAGCGTGGCCAGCCCACCGTCGAGCACCACCGGCCCGGCGGCCAACCGTTCGGCGAACGATGTCGTCCCGCCAGCCGCGTGCTCGGAATCGCTGATCACGACGCGACATTACTGCTCTTCGGGCCTGCCAGTGGATCCGGGACGGTCCACCCGGCCCACCGGATTCCCGCAGCCGAGAACTCGGGTGTCACGCCAGCGCGGCGGGCTGGTTCAGCGACCGGCGGCGACCTGCGCGGTTGGCTGCTCCTGCCGGCCGAGGTCCCACCGGGATGCCCAGCAGAGCAGCCAGGCCAGAGCCAATCCGACGATCGCGACGACGACCATCATCACGGCGACAAAGGTGTAGCCGTTCGTCCGCGGATCGAGGAACGGGTACGGGTACCAGTCGACGATCGGACCCCGGATCAGGCTGTAGATGCCGTAGGCGACCGGATACGACAGGAAGATCAGCCCCTGTTTGAACGACAACGGGCGCACAGAACGGTCGACCAGCCAATCGATGACGATGAACAGCGGGAAGACGTAGTGCAGCGTGGAGTTCACCCAGGGGATCGGCGTCTGAACGTCCGCGCCGCTGAGCAACAAACTGAAGATCATCCCGGTGATGGCCATGTAAAGGGTTGCCGCGCCGCGGAGCTGGCTGAGCCAGACGCTGCTCCTGGCCCGCGGTCCCGCGAACGCGGCGATGGTAATGGCGACGACACCGATGATGTTGGACTGGATGGTGAAGAAGCTGAAGAAGTTGACGACGCTGTGGCCGTTCCCGATGGTGTTGCTCAGCTGGGTGATGATGGCGGCCACCACCGCCGCGGCCATCAGCAGCCGCAGGATTCGACCGATGACCTGGCCGTTCATGACGAGAGACCCCCGATGATCCACATGGGCCGATGGTAGGAGTTTCACCCGGTCGATGAGGGTGCCCGCGCAGGAGGCGCGCCGGACCGGTGCGAAACTTCTGTCGTGACAACTGTTCAGAAGAGCGACCACAGTCGCCCGTTGGTCGCCGTCACCGGCGCAACGGGAGTTGTCGGCGGCGGTGTCGCACGCCGTCTGGCCACCGCCGGCATCGACCAACGACTGCTCGTCCGCTCCCCCGGTCGAACCCCGGCCCTGCCCGGCGCGCAGGTTGCCGTGGCGTCGTACGGGGACGCGGCAGCCGCGAGGGACGCCCTGACCGGAGTCGACACGGTGTTCATGGTGTCCGGCGCCGAGGATCCGCGACGGCGCGCCGATCACCTCACGTTCGTCGATGCCGCGGCCACCGCGGGTGTCCGACGGGTCGTCTACACCTCGTTCTTCGGAGCCGGTCCGGATTCGACGTTCCTGCTCGCCCGGGATCACTGGTACACCGAACAGCGGATCCGGGATCTGGGGCTGCACTTCACGTTTCTGCGCGACAACCTCTACGCGGACCAGTTCCTCGACTTCGCCGGGCCGGAGGGGGTGCTCCGCGGGCCGGCCGGTGACGGCCGAGTGGCCGCCGTCGCCAGGGCGGACGTCATCGACGTGGCCGTTGAGGTGCTGCAGGCCGCGGCGTTGTCGCCGGCCTCGACCGAGCACGACGGAATGACCTACCGATTGACCGGTCCGGAGTCGCTGAACCTGGACGAGGTCGCCGAGATCATCACCAAGGTCACCGGTCGTCGGATTCGCTACGAGCCGGAAACCGTCGAGCAGGCCTACGCGTCGCGCGCCGGTTTCGGGGCCCCCGGCTGGCAGCTCGACGCGTGGGTCAGCACCTACACCGCGATTGCGACCGGCGAACTGGACGGCGTGACCGACGATGTCGCGCGGATCACCGGGCACCCGCCGATCAGCCTGGACCAACTGCTTGGCGGCTGATCTCGAGCCTCCGATCGCCGATCAACGGCGCAGTTCCAGGTACGCCAGGACGGCCTTCACCCGGTGGTGCGCCAGCGGCTCCTCCCGCAACCCGAGCTTGGCGAAGATCGAGTTGATGTGTTTCTCGATCGCCGAATCCGACAGATAGAGATCGCCGGCAATCGCGGCGTTGGTCTTGCCCTGTGCCATGTGGTGCAGCACCTCGAGTTCGCGGGGCGTCAGGCCATGATCCGCCGGCCGGCCAGGCATCCGGGTCGCGATCAACGCGTCGACGACATCTGGATCGAGCACGGACCGGCCCGCGCAAACCTCGTCCACCGCATGCAGCACCTGGGTGAGATCGCCGATCCGTTCCTTGAGCAGATACGCCAATCCGCTGGTGCCGTGCCGGAAGAGTTCGAGCGCGTAGTCGTCCTCCAGGTGCTGGGACAGCACCACCACCCCGATCGTCGGGTGCGCGGCTCGGATGTCGTGGGCCGCGACGATCCCGTCAAGCTGGTTGTCCGGCGGCATCCGGATGTCGGTGATCACGGCGTCCGGCCGGAATTCGTCGACCGCCCGCCGCAGCGCAGTGGCGTCCGGCACCGCGGCGACCACTGTCACCCGGCCGCTGTCCTCCAGCAGCGCCCTGGTGCCCTCGCGAACCAGGTAGTTGTCCTCAGCGAGGACAATTCTCGCGGTACCGGTCGCCGTCACAACGCACCCGAAGCCCGGACGACCGCCGGCGGGTCGACCTCCTCCTGATGTGGCACGGCCTGATCAACCACGGCCTGATCAACCACGGCCTGATCAACCAGCACGAGGTCGGCGGGCTCGCCGACTGCCGGCTCGGCGGCAGGCAGCGGGATCCAGAAGTCCACCACGGTCCCGCCGCCGGGACCCGCTCCGAAGGTCAGCTCACCGCCGAGGGTCGCCACCCGATCCCGCATGCCGGTCACGCCGTGACCGGTTGTCGGGCCGGCCATGCCGACTCCGTTGTCGCTCACCTGCACGGTCAACCGGTCACCGGTCCGGATCCGCACGGTGATCAACTCGGCCTCGGAATGCTTGATCGCGTTGGTCAACGCCTCGCTGATGACAAACCAGGCCGCGCTCTCCACCGAGGGGTCCATCCGCAGCCCGACATCGGCACGCTGCGTGTCGACCCGCACCGGGATCGGCAGTCGCGCGGAGCGTTGCTCGACCGCCACCACCAACCCCCGGTCCGCCAGGATCGGCGGAAAGACTCCGTGGACGAGTTCGCGGATCTCGGTGAGCGCCGCCTTCGTGTCCTGTTGCAACCCGGCCAGTGTGCCATCGGCCAACTGTGGATCACGGTTGAGTTGGCTTCGGGCCAACCCGGCCTTGGCGATGATGGCCACCAGATGCTGCTGTGAGCCGTCGTGCAGGTCCCGGCCGATCCGGTTGCGTTCCGCGTCCTGCGCCCTGACCAGCCGGAGCCGCGAACGTCGCAGGTCAACGGCCTGCTCGGCCAGTGCTTCGGCATGACGGGTCAGCTCCGAGGTCAGCCGCAGGGTTTCGAAAACCAGCGCAGCCTGCGCCGCCAGCTGGCCGATCAACCGACGCTCGGCCGGCCGGACCGGCCGACCGGGCGGCAAGGTGATCGCCATCGCGCCGAGCAGTTCACCGCCGCGCTCCACCCTGGTCGACAGGTCGAACCCGGCCAGTGCCGTATCCAAATCCCTCACCTCCACCGGCGCGAGGCCGGTCGGCGGGCCCGGTTCACGGCTCACCGGCAGCAGCTGGTCGTCCGCCCGGACGTAGACGACGGCACTCGAAGCGCCGGTGGCATCTGCCAACAGCCCGGCCAGTCGCGGCGCGGTGTCCTGCAGGCTCCACGCACCCGCCGACATCTCCGCGAAGGTGGCCAGCGCGTGATACGGCGTCGAGCGCCGGCCGAAGACGATCCGATCCGCCAACCGCTGCAACCGATCTCGGGCCGGCAGCGCAATGAGACTGACCAACACCAGAGCGGAAACGGTGACCAGCGAGGACGGTGGCTCCTCGCCGAGGAACAGCAGTTGCACGGCAACGACGGTGGCGACGTAGGCGATCGTGATGGTGCCGGCCAACAGCAGGTAGACCACGAGCCGGTTGATGATGACGTCGATGTCGTAGAGGTGGTCGGCCAGGATGGCGGCGGCCATCGCCGCCGGCAGGGCCACCACGCTGATCACGAAGGGCACCACCTGGAGCACGATTCCGCCGTTGAAGCCCAGGAACGCGACCACCAGCCCGACCAGTAGCAGGGCGGCTGCCGCCGCCGGCCAGCGCAGTTGCCGACGTGCACCGGCCGGCGCGCGGAAGTACCGCAGCACCACGGAGGCGACCGCGAGTGCGGTCAGCACCCAGGACATCGTTTCGGCCGGCGGACCCCAGGTCGCGACGTCCAACCACGACACCCCGAAGGGATTGTCCTGATAGCTGCCGGCGTCCAATGGTCCGGGAGTCAGCGCCGTCACCCCGACGACGACGACACCGTCCGCGACGAGACCGACCACCAGCACTCTGCTCACGATGGAAGTCGGTCGGCGCTCCGGGAACAGCGCAAGGGCGATGGCCAACAGCACGGCTGCGAGCCGCCACGCGGTCAGATCCAGCCACGAGGCAAGCGCGGTGCCCAGATCGAGCTCGCCATCCGCTGCCCGCAGCTTGGCGTATCCCTCGGCGGCAAGACCTGCGGCATAGGCCGTGCCCGCCGCCAGGACGAGCACTCCGACGGGGTGTCCGTCCGCTCTCCTGACGATCACCGCGCCGACACTTGCGGCCAGCGCAAAGCAGATCGCGAACAGGATGACGAAGCCGCGCGGGGTCGGATTGACCGCATCCGGCGCCGCCCCCGCCAACAGCCCGAGGACGAGACCGGCTGCTGCACAAAGCATTGCCAGAGCCCAGGTGACCGACGACCAGGTCACCGCTGCCCGCAGCCGGTGGGGGGAGATGGTCTTCACCGACAAATCGTGCGCCAGGTGACGTCGGCTGTCCACGTTGCATGCCCCACCGGTGACGGTGAGGACAGCCTCACCCCCACCCCCTGCTGCGCCGCACGACGAACTCGGCGGCAGGCACGGTGGTTCCGGCAGCGCCGAAATCCGATGGTTGACGGACCCACCACACCATCGAAAGAGGCACCATGACCAACAGCATCACCACCAGAGCGGCCGCCAGATCCGTCAGCCGACGTGCCGCGGCCACCACCATCGCCGCGGCCCTGGCGATCGCGGGAGTGGCCGGCCTGGCCTATGCCCCGACCGTCGCCGCGTACCCGGCGGCTCCGGCCGGCGACCCCGCCTTCCCAGCCGCTTCCGGCCCCGGCGCACCGGTCACCGAGCTCACCGGCACCCTCCCGGACGGTGCGACCTGGCTGATCGAGAAGCCGGCCGACTTCAACGGCACCCTGGTCTTGTACGGCCACGGCATGGTCGCGCCGGGCGAGGACAATCCGGCCCTGGACGCACCCGATGACATCACCGGTGACTTCCTGTTGGAACACGGCTATGCATTGGCGGGATCGTCCTACGCCACCACGGGTTTCGCCCTCAAGGAAGCGATCGACGACCAGGCAGAACTCGTCGACGTCTTTCGCAACCAGGTGGCCATCCCGGACACGACCATCGCCTGGGGCACCTCGCTCGGTGGCATGGTCACCGCGGGGCTGCTGGAGCGTCACCCGGAGCTGGTCGACGGCGGGCTTTCCATGTGCGGCCCGCTGGCCGGTGGCGTCGGCCTGATGGACTCCTACCTCGACACTTTGTTCGCCCTGAAAACCCTTCTTGCACCTGATGTTTCGCTGGTTCACCTGGGCGATTCGCTCTTCGACCAGATCGGCGTGTTGCAGGCCGCGCTGGAGGCGGCCCAGGCGACGGAAGAGGGCCGGGCCCGAATTGCCCTGGCCGCAGCCATCGGCGACTTCCCGGGATGGGCGCACGCCGACAACCCCCGGCCCGCCCCCGACGACCTGGAAACCCAGCAGGCGGCGCAATTCGAGCACATGATGGAGATTGCATTCTTCGGACTCGCCCTCGGCGCCGACATCGACGGCAAGGTCGGCGGCAACCCTTCCACCAACATCGATGTCGATTACGCCAAGCTCCTGCGCCACTCCAACGGCCGGGATGAGGTCAAGGGGCTGTATGCACAGGCGGGGTTGAACCTGAAGCAGGACCTGGCCGTGCTGGCCAAGGCCGACCGCATCGCAGCGGACCCGGCTGCTCGGGCGGAGTTGGCCTCCTTCAGCACCTTCACCGGTGATTTCTCGGACCCGATGCTCACCCTGCACACCGCAGGCGATCAGCAGGTCGTCGTCGAACAGGAAAATGCCTACGCCGCCACCGTCCGCGGCGCCGGCAATCGCAGCCTGCTTCGACAGGCTTTCACCGAGCGGGCATTCCACTGCGCCTTCACCCCGGCCGAGATGCTCGCCGCGTTCGGCGCCATCACCGACCGGGTGCGGACCGGGTCGTGGAAGCACGTCAGCGCCGCAGACACCCTGCAGGCCAGGGCCATCGCGCTGGGTCCGGACGTCAATGTGCACGTCGAGGACGACCCGACCCAGCCGATTCCCACCGACCCGAAGTTCACCGACCTGAAGCCGGGACCATTCCCCCGGCCCTTCGAGAACTGACGACGGCACTGATGACCACACTGATCCGCATCACCGGCGGTCAGGAGACACCGGCCCCGGGGCGATGGACCATCGCCCCGGGTCATCCGGTGCGCTGCAGGATCGGCGGCAATCTCCGCCGACACCAGCTGACCGCGCGATCCGACGGCGGTGCCCTCCTGGTCACCGACACCGGTGGGCTGGCCTTTCAGATGTCCGTTGCCGCGGGAGCGCTCGGCCGACCCATCGCGGAACGGCTGACGTATCAGAGCATTGCCGTTCATCGCGGTCCGGGTGAGGGCACCTGGCTGGTGGACGGCGAGCTCCTGCACGGCGGCCGGGCGATACCGGCCCGCAGCACCGTGGTCTACCACGGCGTCTACCGCAGCGGGCCCGGCGCAATCGCCTGGCTCGGCTGGCACCTGCCGACCGTGCGGCTCGCCGACAGCAGCGGCCGCGTGGTTCGACTGACCATGACCGCGGATGTGAACGCCCAGGCGCCCGCAGAACTGATCAGAACCCAATCCGGCGAATCGTTCGTACCCCTGGGTAACAGTCACCGCGACAAGGCAGGCCAGGCATGATGCGCATTCCCGCAGGACGGTTCGGAGCCGCACTTCCGGTCCTCGCCCTGGTCGGTGTCGCCATCACCTGGGGCATCACCTTCACGGTGGTCGACGATGCCGCACAACACCTCTCAGCGGCCGACCTGGTGGCGTGGCGGTTCGGGGTGGCCACTGTGGTCCTGCTGCTGATCAGGCGACCGGGCCGTCCACCACTGCCCGGCGCGTTACGGCTGCGCGCGATGGTGCTGGGCGGCCTGCTGGGTGCCGGATTCCTGCTGCAGGCCTGGGCGATGACCGACACGGACGCCGTGATGGCGGGGTTCCTGATCGGCACGCTGGTGGTGATGGCCCCGATGATCAGTTGGCTGTTCTTCCGGGAACGTCCGACCAGGGCGGTCTGGCTCGGCGCCGTGATCGCCACCGCGGGCCTGGCGATGCTCAGCCTGCACGGTGCAGGGTTCGGCAAGGGCGAAGCGCTCACCGTGCTGGCGGCCGGCTTCTGGGCGCTGCACCTGGTGTTGTTGGCGCGTTGGGGGCGAGCCTCCCATGCTCTCGAACTGGCCACGGTGCAGACCACGACCGTCACCGCCCTGGCGATGCTGGTCGTCGTCATCGGCGGACTTCGGGATGGCGGGCGCCTGCTGCCCGCTGTGCCAGCGGATACCGAGACCTGGCTCTCGATCGCGTTTCTCGCGCTGCCTGCAACGGCGGTCGCGATGGTCGCGCTGAGCTGGGCACAGGCCCGCGTCAACGCATCGAAGGCGGCGATCATCCTCGCCCTCGAACCGGCGGCCGCGGCCGCGACGGCCGTTGTTCTCGGCGCCGAACTGGGCCCCCGGACGATCATCGGTGGGGCTCTGCTGATCTCGGCCATGGTGCTGGTCGAACTCGGTGGCAGGCGGGCCGGCATAGTCGCCGGCCCCGCCGTCGGGCGCCCTCAGCTGGTCGCCGTCGGCCGGGAACTCCCCGCCACGTAGGGAAACACCTGGTGCGGGTCGTACCGCTGCCGCAGCACGGCGAGCCGGTCGGACACCTCCGCCGGCCAGGCGAGCGCCGCCTCGGGGGCGGTGTTCACCGACCCGCAGAAGTTGATCTGCACGGACCCGGTGGACCACGGCGCCACCGCGTCGATCACGCCGCGCACCGCGGCCCGGGTCGCCGAGATCGCCGCCTGGTCGGATCCCGGGGGAAACACGCCTGAGACCCACATCCCGAACGCCGCCTCCCTGCCACTGACCGCGTCGCGCGGGCCCTTGACCGGCCCGATGGCGCCACCGAAGTGCCGGATCTCGACGATCGCCAGCGGCGACGCGACGTCGGGTCCGGCGACTGCCAGGATCGCGTCCACGGTTTCCGGAGCAAGCCGGTGCAGCAGGGTTCCGCCGGTCGCATGCGCGGACGGGACGGTGGGATCGTTGTGAATGGTGCCGATCTCGGCGTAGGGCAGCTCGCCGACCTTGCCCAGCAGCGGGCTCCCGGACGCGGCCCGCAGCGGCGCGAGGAGTAGTTCGGCCTCCGCGCCGCGGTCGGGTCCACCGCCCACGTAACCCACTCGCAGCTGGATGACGGTCCGGCCGCGCAGCGGCGGCGGCAGCATCGGCAGGTCGGGTAGCCGCAGGATGGCGATCGAGGTACTCAGCTCGTCGGGGACGCCGGCATCGACGAACGCCTGGTACGCCCGCAGCAGACCCGGGATGTCGGCGGCCTCGTAGTACTCGCCGCCGCCGTAGACCGCGGTCAGCTCGAGCAGCCGGATGGTCGCGGCGGTGACCACGCCGAACCCGCCCTTACCGCCCCGCAACGCCCAGAAGAGGTCCGGTTCCTGCGATGCCGATACCTTCCGCGCCTCACCGGAAGCATCGACGATGTCGAACGAGACGACATGATCGGAGCTGAACCCGTACGTCCGGCTGATCGGCCCGAGCCCGCCACCGAGCAGGAACCCGCCGATCCCCACCGCCGGCGCCGACCCGCACAGCGGCGCGAGCCCCAGCCCTGCCGTCTGCGCCATCACGTCATGCCAGGTGGCGCCCGCGCCGACATGCGCTGTCCGGCCGTCGGTGTCGACCTCGACGGCGGCAAGCCGGCGGGTGGAGAGCATGATCCCCTCGGTGACGGCAGGGAAATCGCCGTGCCCGGAGCCGAGCACGGCGATCGGCAACCCGTTGGCGGCGGCCACCCGAACGGTTGCGCACACGTCGTCCACGGCCGCGGCACAGACGACGACTGGCGGCGAGTGCTGCAGCGAGAGGTCGAACCCGGAGACCTCCGGCCGGTAGTCGGCGTCGGTGGGTGTCAGCACCGGTCCGGTGACTGCCGACCGCAAGTCGGCGAGGACCTGCTCGGAAACTGTCGCTGCCGTCATGGAGATTTCCCTTCAGTTCGACCGGCGGGACGCGGCAAAGTCGCGACGGATCTGCCCTGCTGGGTGATTCGTGCCCCCTGACAACGATAACGACACGCCCGTGCGACAGAACGGCCCGTCGATCGCGGTGCGCATCGCGTGGATCCGACGCCGGTACCGTCTGGCGGAGAACAATCACCGGACGACGACGGGGGTAGACGCGTGGGCACCCAACAGCAGCAGGCTCTCTGGCACGGTTTCGCCGACATGGGAATCGTGGCGCGCGACGGCGAATTCGTCATCAGCCGCGGGGAGGGTGCCGACGTCTGGGACGCCGACGGCCGGCGGTACGTCGATGCCACCGCGGGCCTGTGGTTCACCAACATCGGCCATGGCCGACAGGAGGTCGCCGACGCGGTGGCCACGCAGCTGGGTCGGATCGCCGCGTATTCCACCTTCGGCGACTACGCGGTCGACACCACGGTGGCGCTGGCCGACCGGCTCTCGGCGATCGCCCCGGTGCCGGGCAGCAAGATCTTCTTCACCTCGGGCGGATCCGACTCGGTCGACTCGGCGGTGAAACTGGCCCGCAGATTCTGGCGGGAAACCGGTCACGACACCAAGAAGATCGTCATCGGCCGGGAAAAGGCTTACCACGGAATGCATGTGGCAGGCACAGCACTGGCCGGCATCCCCGGCAATCACGACGGCTACGGCGAGCTGATGGCCGACGTCCGCACCGTTGCCTGGGATACCGGCAAAGGGCTGCTGGAGCTCATCGAGGAACTCGGCGCCGATCAGATCGCGGCCTTCTTCTGCGAGCCGGTGATCGGGGCCGGCGGCATCTATCCCCCGCCCGCCGGATATCTGGCCGAGGTCCGACAGATCTGCCGGGACAACGACATCCTGTTCGTCGCCGACGAGGTGATCACCGGTTTCGGCCGGATCGGCGGTGATTGGTTCGCCTCCGGCAGGTTCGACCTGGAGCCCGACATCATGACAACCGCGAAGGGCCTGACCTCGGGCTATGTGCCGATGGGCGCCATGTTCGTCGCGCCGCGGGTGGCCGAGCCGTTCTTCGACCCGTCCGCCGGGGTCTGGTGGCGGCACGGTTACACCTACGGCGGGCACGCGGCCGCCGCGGCCGCTGCGATGGCCAACCTGGACATCATCGAGCGGGAGGACCTGCTCACGGCATCGGCCCGGTTGGAGGCGACTCTGCACGAAAAGTTGGCCGGGCTGGCCGATCATCCTGCAGTCGCCGAGGTCCGCAGCGGGACAGGGGCTGTCGCCGCGGTACAACTCGTCGATCCGGCAGCCGCCCTCGGCCTGGCGAAGACGCTGCGGACGCACGGGGTGGCCACCAGGGCGGTGGGCGCCGGTGGCATCCAGATCTCGCCGGCGTTCGTGATCACCGATCAGCAGGTCGATGAGATCGTCACGGGATTCGTTGCCGCACTGGGCTGATCATCAGGCGCTCACCCGTCGGCCCACCCTTGGCGCTCTGCTGTCACCCCCGCAGACCTCCCCAACGATGTTGATCAACCAGGTTCGCACCCGGATTCGCGCGGGAAGCGTGCCCAAGGGGTTGATCAACAACGGTTTTGCGCGTGCTGTGGGTTGGGGCGCGGGGGTCAGTCGCGGTCGGGGTCGGGATGCACCGCCATGAACACCGACCACGGGCGACCTCCCGGGTCCCGCGGGCGGGCGGCGAATTCCTGCATCAGCTGATCCAACCGGGCGGTCAGCTCCGCATGCCCCTGCTCGTCCAAACGCAGGCCCAACCGCGTCACGTCCAGGTCCTCGTCGCTCAGGGTCGCGGCCGACTCCAGGAACGCCTCGATCATCGGCCGGCTCGAGTGCGGGTTCTCCATCCGCCAGGACTTCCCGGTCGCCCGGTACGGCACGCTGCGGGCGCCGCGATTCCCCTTCTGCGCGGGCAGCGCCTCGAGGAACCCGGTCCCGGTCAGCGTCCGAACGTGGTGCAGAACGGTCGCCGGGTCGCGGCCCAGCCTGGCCGCGATCTGCGCATTGGTCAGCGGTTCGTCCAGGCACATCCGCAGGATCCGCAGCCGCAGGGACGACGCCAGCGCCTTGGCCTCTGCGTCGGTCGCCTGCCGCCTGACCGGTTCACCTGACGTCACGGGATCCGACCTTAACGGATTGTCGAACCAAGTGATTGACTTTTCCCAATCACTGGCTCACCATCGAAACATGGCAGAGGAGGAGGCCGACCTGGAAGCCGGTCAGCGGCACCGCTATCGGCGCAGTCTGCTCGGCCACCCCGATGGCCGGGACTTCCGGCAGCTCTGGGCCGGCGACACCGTCAGCCAGCTCGGCACCCAGATCGGGGTGATAGCGCTGCCACTGCTGGCGGTGACGGTGCTGCAGGCCGATGAGTTCCAGATGGGCATGCTCGTCGCCTTCGAGACGATCGCCTTTTTGCTGGTCGGCCTGCCGGCCGGCGCCTGGGTGGATCGGATGCGCAAGCGCTCGGTGCTCATCGCCGGCGATCTGGTGCGCGGCATCGCCCTGTTGACGCTGCCCGCCGCGTATCTGCTGGATCTGCTGAGCTTCCCCCTGCTGCTGGTGGTCGCGGCCGTGGTGGGGGTGGCGACAGTGTTCTTCGATGTCGCGTACCAGAGCTATCTGCCGTCTTTGGTGCCGTCCTCACGGATCAGTGAGGGGAACGCGAAACTGCAGGTCTCCCAGTCCGGCGCCCAGGTGATCGGGCCGGCGGTCGGCGGATTTCTGATCCGGCTGATGGGCGCACCGCTGGTGATCCTGATCGACGCCGTGTCGTTCTTCGGGTCGGCGCTGTTCCTGCTACGAATCCGGCATCGGGAGGAGCCCGCGTCCAGGCAGAACCGGCGGCCACTGTTCACCGAGATCGGCGAGGGACTGTCGTTCGTCGTCCGACAACCGCTGCTGCGCAGGGTGGTGGCAACGACGTCGATCGGCAATCTGTTCAACACCGTGGGTCAGGCGATGCTGGTGTTGTTCGCCATCCGCGACCTGGGTATCGGGGAGGCCGGGCTCGGCATCGCACTCAGTATCGGAGCGGTCGGCGGATTGATCGGCGCCTTCACCTCAGAGGCGATCATCCGACTGATCGGTGAAGGCCGGACGATCGCCTACTCGATGTTGCCGACGGTCGTCACCTCGGCACTGGTGCCGTTGGCGGCCGGCCGTTCCGAAGCCACGGCGATCGCGATGCTCAGCATCTCCATGGTGTTCTTCGGATTCGCTGTTGTCGTCTACAACGTCGCCCAGGTGTCGTTCCGGCAGCGGCTCTGCCCACGACCGCTGCTGGGGCGGATGAATGCGTCGGTGCGGTTCATCGTGTGGGGCAGCATGCCGATCGGAGCACTTCTCGGCGGCGTGATCGGTGGTGCCTACGGCGCGGTGACCGCGTTGTGGGTGAGTTTCGCCGGCATGACCCTGTCGGTGTTGCCGGTGCTGCTCAGTCCGTTGCGCCGGATGCGCGACCTGCCGCGGGCGCTGGACCAGCACCTCGACGCCTGATCCACCCGACCGCGATCTGCCGTCGGGTGGACTCGGCTCGTCAGGGCCGCTGACCCGCCCGTCAGCGGGCGAGCAGCTCCTCGAACGGCACCAATGCGTCGAACGGATCCGATTCACGAACCGCTCGCCCCGCGACTCGGGACGGCGCCGGGGCGAGGTCGAATTCCTTCTCGAGCGGGTCGCGTCCGCCGCCCGCGGTCAGCATTGCCGCGAGTTCACGCCCCGCCTGTTGCACCCGCCCCGACAACGACCGGCCGGCATCGTCGGCACCGAAATCCGCGGTCGCCGCGAAAACCCCGGTGGGAACCGGGGCCGCCTTGAGATAGCTGAACAGCGGGCGCAACGCGAAGTCCAGCACCAGCGAATGCCTGGCCGAACCACCGGTCGCCGCCATCAGCACCGGGGTGCCGACCAGTGCCTGCGGATCGAGCACATCGAAGAACGACTTGAACAGCCCGCTGTAGGACGCGCTGAACACCGGCGTCACGGCGATCACCGCGTCGGCCGAGGTGACGGCGTCGATCGCGGACTGCAGTGCCGGGCCGGGGAAGCCGGTCAGCAGGTTGTTGGTGATCTCGTGCGCCAACTCTCGAAGTTCGATGTCGACGAACTCGACCCGGTCACCGCGTGCGTCGACCGCCCCGCGGGTGGCCCGGGCGAGCCGGTCGGCCAGCAGTCTGGTCGACGACGGCTGGCTCAGGCCGGCCGAGATCACCGCCACGGAGAACGTCGTCATGACCGGCTCCCGGCACCTGTCAGCTCGATCGCCTGCTCGGACCGCGCCAGCTCGGCTGCGGCCTTGAGGCTCTGATGGGTCGGCGCCGCCGGGACGTGCGCCGGCCGAAGCGCGTCGAACTCCTTGCGCAGCACCGGAACCACTTCCTCACCCAGCAGATCGAGCTGCTCCAGCACCGTCTTCAACGGCAGGCCGGCATGGTCCATCAGGAACAGCTGACGCTGGTAGTCGCCGAAGGTGTCGCGGAACTTGAGGGTCTTCTCGATCACCTGGGCCGGGCTGCCGACCGTCAGCGGGGTCATCTCGGTGAAGTCCTCCAGCGACGGTCCGTGCCCGTAGACCGGCGCGTTGTCGAAGTACGGCCGGAACTCCCGGACGGCGTCCTGCGAGTTCTTCCGCATGAAGACCTGGCCGCCGAGCCCGACGATCGCCTGATCGGCCGAGCCGTGGCCGTAGTGCTCGAACCTGTTGCGGTACAGCGCGATCAGCCGCTGGAAATGGGACTGCGGCCAGAAGATGTGATTGGCGAAGAAGCCGTCGCCGTAATACGCCGCCTGCTCGGCGATCTCCGGCGTGCGGATCGACCCGTGCCAGACGAACGGCGGCACGTCGTCGAGCGGGCGCGGGGTCGAGGTGAAACCGCGCAGCGGCGTCCGGAACTTGCCCTGCCAGTCGACGACGTCCTCGCGCCAGAGCCGGCGCAGCAACGCGTAGTTCTCCACGGCCAGTTCGACGCCCTTGGTGATGTCCTGCCCGAACCACGGGTACACCGGTCCGGTGTTGCCCCGGCCCATCATCAGATCGACCCGACCGTCGGCCAGGTGTTGCAGCATCGCGAAATCCTCGGCGATCTTCACCGGGTCGTTGGTGGTGATCAGCGTGGTCGAGGTGGACAGGATCAACCTGTCCGTCTTGGCGGCGATGTAGCCGAGCATGGTGGTCGGCGACGACGGCACGAAGGGTGGGTTGTGATGCTCGCCGGTGGCGAACACGTCGAGCCCGACTTCCTCGGCCTTTTGCGCGATGGTGACCATCGCCTTGATCCGCTCGGCCTCGGTGGGCGTCCGACCCGTGGTGGGATCGGTGGTCACATCGCCGACGGTGAAGATTCCGAACTGCATGACGCACTCCTCAGACTAGGACTTCGAGCCGTAGTAGTTGAAACTTCAACTTGTTCTGCCCGGGTCAACATCCTTCCGGTCATTTCCATTCCCACGCATGGAGTTGGTCGCGCTGCGGATGTATCAGCGCGGCCGTGGCGGCATCTGGATGTCACCCGTGAACCGGCAATCCTGCTGGTGGACGGCGTGCCGGACGACACCTGCGATACGCTCCGGCCGGCGATAAAGGCGGAGGCGACATGGACACGACGGCCCTGCTGGGGGCGGCGGCGCAGGGCGACCAGTCGGCCTGGAACAGCATCGTCGACCGCTACCAGAGCCTGTTGTGGTCCGTCGTCCGCAGCTACCGACTCTCCGATTCCGATGCCCAGGACGTCATCCAGACGACCTGGCTCAGGCTGGTGGAGCACCTCGGCTCGCTGCGGGATGCGGAGGCGCTGGCCGGCTGGCTCGGGACAACGGTCAGGCGGGAATGCCTGCAACTGTTTCGCCGCAGCGGACGGATCAGCACCACCAACGGCGACGAGTGGGAGCAGGTTGTCGATCCCGCTCCACCGATCGACCACGCGTTGCTGGTCGACGAGCGGGACGCGGCGTTGTGGCGCGCGTTGACCGCACTGTCCGATCGATGTCAGCGGCTGTTGCGCATCCTGATGGCGAGCCCGCCGCCGGCCTACGGCGCGGTCGCCGCCGCGCTCGACATGCCGGTCGGCAGCATCGGACCGTCGCGCCAACGCTGCCTGGAGCGGCTGCGCAGGGTGGTCGCCGGCGAGGGCGAGGTCCTGGGTCGCGGATGGACGGAGAACCGGACATGAACGAGGACGGCAATATTCCGAGCGACGATCTCGGCGACGACGATGTCCTGCTCGCCCGGCTCGGCGGGATCGCCGCCACCGTCGATCCGGTACCGGAGCTGGTGACCCGGTCCGGCTACGCCGCCCTCTCGACCCGACGGCTCGACGAAGAACTGGCGGAGTTGCTGATGGACTCCGAGCTGGTGGAGGCCGGCCGGCTGCGGGCCGCGGGTGATCGAACGAGGGTGCTGTCGTTCGCCACCGACACGGTGTCGCTCGAGCTCCAGGTCGAGGGTGACGGGGAGCAGAAGGCGTTGCGCGGCTTTGTCTCCGGGGTCGCCGGCGACCTCCGGATCGACGTGGCGGTCGAGAGTGCGACACAGTCACGGGACGTCACGGTGGACGACGAGGGGTGGTTCGTGCTCACCCCGATCCCCACCGGAGCCCTACGGGTCCGGCTGACCACCCAGACCCGGGTGGCCATCACCGGATGGTTTCACCCCTGAACAGGGCTGGTCGTTTCCTTGAACCCGAGGTAAGGCCGTTCGTTCCCGAACTGATCCATAACCGTTCCGGCAGCATCGGCAATGACCTGCTCGGCCGCGGCCCTCGCGGTCAACGCAGCGTTGTTAGCCATCGCGGCAGCGATGCGACCGGTCACGATCGCGCACGCGAACGATGTCCCGGTCCACTTCGTCCATCCGGCCGACCGGTAAGGGCCGCTGATGTGACGACCGTTGGCGTAGACGCGCACCCAGTCGCCTTGAGCGCTGAACTCGGCGATCGTCGGCGTTTCCCCGGGCGCGCCGAATTCGACGGCACCGACCGACACGATCAGCGGATCCTGCGAGCCACGAAGGTCAACAGCGGCCGGAAATGCCGGCGTCGCATCGGGTCCGCCGTTGCCGGCGGCCGCCACAACAACCCGCTCGGCTCCCAGGCCCTCCAGCGCCCTCACGATGACTTCCGGGGCCAGGCCCTCGTCGGCGTCCCCAGAGAAGGACAGATTGATCAGCTGCACATCGGTCGAGAATTCGCGGATGGCGTTGGCGACGGCTTCGTCCTCCCACTTTCCGGACTCCCGATCGATGACAGCCTTTCATCTGCAGCCTGGAGGACCGTGATTCCACACCGATCACACCTGCCACGAAGGTGCCGTGCCCGTAGGAGTTTCCGGGGTCAGCGCGGGTAGCTTCATCGATATCCGTGTCGTGAAAGGTGACGCGATTTCGCAGGAAGTCGTGCAGACCAGATCCGCCAACCACGACGCCGGTGTCGATGATGCCGACATCCGGTCCAGTTGGGTCCATCGGGCCGTCAATGACGTGCACATCGAAGACGAAGTCACGGGGGCAATCCGCCTCGCGGACGATCCGTGCGGGTACCAGGCGCCGATGGCTCGCCGAGACGACGTCGCGCGACGCGGCGGACGGCAGGTGCTGAGATGTCATGGGATGGGTCCTTTCGGGCAGGATCAGACATAACCACAGTGACGATGCTCAGCCACCCCATTCAGATACAACCGCCAACCGGGGAGCGCGATGACGGCACTCGAGCTGGCGAACCAGGCCGCTGACCTCGCGTTCTCCGATCCGGCCGGCGCCAGGCGGCTGGCCGAGTCGGTGCTGGCGGCCGAATCGGCCGATCCCGCTTCGACTTCGGTGGCCCAGCAGGCTTTGGGCCTGGTGGGGTTGGCGACCGGGCAGTTGACCGAGGCGGAAGCGCATCTGCAGCAGGCGATTCGGATCGCCGACCGCCCGGGGACCAAAGGCTTTGCCGCGGAGGCACGCGGCGTCCTCGGCTATCTGCTGACCATGACCGGCCGCAGCACGGACGCGCTGCGACAGATGGCGTTGGCGTTGCCGGACGTCACCGGGGTCGCGGCCGCCCGGCTGCGCATGCAGCGCGGTCTCGTCTACACCGAGATCAGCCGCTTCGACGATGCCGCCGCCGATTTCGCGGCGGCGTTGCGTGCCCTGCAGCAGGTCGGCGGGGACCCGCTGATCGAGGCGTCCATCCGCAACAACCGGAGCATCGTGCTGGCCCGGCGCGGCGATTGGCGCGGCGCCGAAAGCGATCTGCTGCGGGCCGAGGAAATGTTCGTCGCCAACGGGCACCCCGGCCGGACGGCGATGGTGTACCAGAATCGCGGACTCGCGGCCACCGTGCACGGTGACATCCCGGCCGCACTGGCAGCTTTCGACGAGGCGGCGGCCCGCTACCAGGCCGCCGGCAGCGATCCCGGTCTATTGCCGATCGAACGGGCCGAGGCACTGCTGTCCGTTCGGCTGCTGGCCGAGGCGCGCATCGCCGCGACCGCGGCCGTTGCCGAGTACACCCGCCGGGACAACGCGGTCGACCTGGTGCAGGCCAGGTTGCTGCTGGCCAGGGTCGCCATTGCCGAGAACGACACCCCAACGGCAACAACGGAAATCGAGCGAGCCCGTCGTTCGGCGATCCGACAGGGCCGCCGCGGCTGGGCCGCGATGGCAAGCTACCTCGCGCTGCGGGCCAGGTGGGTCGACGGCGAGCACTCGGTGTCGACGCTGCGGGCCGGACAGCGAGCCATCGCCGCCCTGGAAACGGCAGGCTGGGTCGGGCCGGTCAATGACGCCCGGGTGATCGTGGCCCGGATCGCCCTGTCGCTCGGCCGCCGCAAGCAGGCACGCGCCGCCCTGAACGCCGCCGCCGCTGCCCGTCGCACCGGCGCCGCGGACGGAAGGGCCCGAGCCTGGCACGCCACCGCGCTGCTGCGGCTCGACGACGGTGACCGACGCGGCGCCGACGCCGCTCTTCGAGCCGGCATCCGGATCCTGGACGGCTTCAGCGCGGCGCTGGGAGCCACTGAGCTCCGGGCCTCGGCTGCCGGGCACGCGCGGGAGCTGGCCGACCTGGGGGTCCGGCTCGCGGTCGAATCGGGCAGCGCGGATCGGGTGCTCCGGTGGGCGGAGCACCAACGCGGCTGGGCCCTGCGGCTGCCGCCCGTGCGACCACCCGACGACGACCAGCAGGCGCTGGATCTGACCCGACTGCGGCAGCTTGCCCTCGATGTGCAGGGTGCGGTGGCCAGGGGCGAGGATCCGCGTCCGTTGATCCGACGACAGGCCGGCCTGGAGCAGCAGATCCGGGATCGCACCCGCCGCGTCGCCGGGGTCGCCGGCACATCGACCAATGGGCCGCCCGGGTTGGCCGCCCTGTCGGCCTCGCTCGGCAGCTCGGCATTGATCGAATACCTGGTTCTCGACGGCCAACTGAGAGCGGTGGTGGTGGTCGACGGCTCGGCGTCATTGCACGAACTCGGTCCGATCGCGGACGTCGATCGCGCGCTGACCGCGGTGACCTTCTGCTGTCGCCGCGGGATCTACGGCGTGGAAACGCCTTCCCTCGTGATGCAGCTCGACCGGGCGGTGGATCGGCTCGACCGGCTGGTACTCCGGCCGCTGATCGGACGTGTCGGGGACCGCCAGCTGGTGGTGGTGCCGACCGGACCACTGCAGGGCCTGCCGTGGTCGTTGCTGCCCAGCTGCCTCGGCCATCCGATCTCGGTGGCACCGTCGGCGACCCTGTGGCATGGGGCGGCCACGGCCGCACCCTCGGAGGATCACCGACGGGTGGTGGTGGCCGGCCCCGGTCTGCCGCACGCCGCGGCCGAGGTGTCGGAGCTGGCGGGCCTGTATCCCGATGCGGAGCAGCTCACCGGCCATGCGGCCGCGGTGGACGCGGTGACCGCGGCGCTGGACGGTGCCGAGCTCGGGCACATCGCCGCACACGGTCGGTTTCGCGACGACAATCCGCAGTTCTCGACACTGCAGTTGGCTGACGGTCCGTTGATCGTGCACGACCTGCTGCGGCTGGACCGCCCGCCCCGGCACGTCGTGCTGTCCGCGTGCGACTCCGGGATGTCGGCCGGCCCCACCGGTGACGAACTGCTGGGCTTTGCCGCGGCCCTGCTGGCGCAGGGCACGCAGAGCCTGGTGGCGGCGCTCGCCCAGGTTCCCGATGAGTCGGGCCGGCCGCTGATGCTGCGTTTCCATCACCTGCTCGACAGCGGCCTCCGACCGGCGGCGGCGCTGGCCATGGCCCAGCAGGAGCAGGCCGATACCGGCGTACTGGCCGATCGCATCGGCGCGGCCGGATTCCTCTGCTTCGGCGCCGGCTGATCAGCCGATCATGCTGCGGCGCAAGCGGTCGAATCCCTCGTCCAGCGAAATCCGCGGCGTCCACCCGAGGACCTTCCTGGTGATCCGCTGGTCGAACCAGTGCGCGGTCCCGAGTTGCTCGGCCAGGAATCGGGTCAGCGGCGGCACCCCCGGCCGCCGGGCAATTCGCCAGCCGGCCTCCACGACGGAGCCGGCGGCGCGGGCGACGGGCAACGGGACCCGGCCGCGAGGACCGGGTACCCCTGCGGCCTCGCAGACCAGACGAAGGATCTCGGCCACCGGACGGGGCTCGGCGTTGGTGACCACCAGGGCTTGCCCGTGCTCCGAACCGCAGACGTCGAGCGCCGCCACGATCGCGTCCACCGCGTTGTCGACGTATGTCGTGTCGATCAACGCGGTTCCGCCGCCGATCAGTGGCAGCCGGCCGGCACGGGCCCGGTCGACCACCGGCGCAATCAGCTGGGTGTCCCCCGGCCCCCAGATCAGGTGCGGGCGCAGGCTCAGCACGGCCAGGTCCGGGCTGTCCGCAGCCAGCGCGAGTTGTTCGGCGACGGCCTTGGATCGGGAGTAGTTGCTGCGGGCCGAATCCGGGTCCGCCGGCTGCGGCCCGGCGCCGATCAGCGCAGTCCCGGCATGCGCGACCGACGGCGACGAGATGTTGATCAGTCGGCCGACGCCGGCCCAGCGGCAGGCGTTGATCACCGAACTGGTGCCATCGACATTCGCCCGCTGATAGTCGTTCCACGGGCCGACCACGTCGACCTTGGCCGCGAGGTGCAGCACCGCGTCCTGGCCGGTCGCCGCGGCGCGGACCAGCTCCCGGTCGGCGACATCACCCAGCACCTCGGCGGTGTCCAGACCCGCGGTCCGGCGTTGCAGGACGGTCACGTCATCCCCGCGTTCGATCAGCGCCAGCGCCACCGCGCGACCGGTCATCCCGCTCGCGCCGGTGATCAACACCTTCACCGGGCGGCCTTGCCGGACAACAACTCCGATGCCCACTCACCGACCGCAACCCGGTCGATCTTCGAGTTGTGCCGGATGTCGACCGGCAGCGACTTGCGGACCAACACAGCAGCCAGGTCCTGCCCGGCGGCCGCGCGGGCCGCGGTGGCCAGCGCGGGTGCGGCCAGTGGCCCATCGATGCCGGTCAGCACTACGACCACCTGCTGGGTACCGGCCGGGCCGACCCCGACCACGGCCGCCCGGGTCGGCTGGGCGCCGCTTCTGCCGAGGCCCGCCTGCACCCGTTGTTCGATGCCGACCGGGGTCACCGGGCCGTCCGCGGTGGTGATGACGTGCACCGTGCGGCCCTGCACCCACAGTCGACCGGCCGCGTCCAGCATTCCGACATCACCGGTGCGGTGCCAGCCCGGGTTTGCGGCCGCGGTGTTTTCGAGCACCCACCGGGAGTCGTAACGATCCTTGAGATGCGCTGCGCGAACCCAGATCTCGCCACTGACTCCGGGACGGGCGGTCAACTCGGTACCGGGAATCCCGGCCTCGTCGAACGGCCCGATCCGCAGCTCGACCCCGGCAAGCGGCCGTCCAACGCAAACCCCGTCCCCGTCACCGGCCGCCTCGATCTCCGGCAGCGAGATATCCGTGAGCGGCAGCCCTTCGGTCATCCCGTACGGGGTGTGCATGGCGGCTTTCGGCAGCACCGCGGTCAGCCGGCGCAACAAGGCGGCCGGGACAGGCGCCCCCGCACTCATCAGCAACCGCACCCGGGCCAGCGCGGCCCGTTGCTCACCGGTCAGCCGATCGGCGGTGGCGAGCACGTTGGTCAAGGCCGCCGGCGAGGCGAAGACGACGGTGGCGTCGACGGCTGCCGCGGCGTCGGCCAGCGCGGCGGCGGTCAGCGCGCCCGGCCGCGTGACGTCGGTGGCCGGTACCGCCGACGGCACACCCAATGCCGGTCCGTAGAGCGCGAACGGGGCGAAGGCGGCCACGATCCGATCCGCGCCGGTGATGCCGTAGGCGTCCCGGATCAGGGTGAGCTGAGCCCGGACCTGGCGGTGCCGGTAGAGCACGCCCTTGGCCGGTCCGGTGGCTCCCGAGGTGAAGATGACGGCCGCCTCGTCGTCCGGACGGGCTTCTGCCGGACTGGGCAGGTCGCGACCCGTCCGGACGAGCTCGGGAATCGTGTGGGCGACCCGCGCCGCGCGGCGCACCGCCCAGGGCACGTCGACTGCCGCGATGCGGCTGCCTGGCACCCGCATCGGGCCGGCGGCGAGCAGACCCGCGGTCTCTGCGATCACATGGTCGACCCGGGCCGAGCGCAACGCCCGGCCCATCCCGCGCAGTCCCAGACCCTTGTCCACCACGACGATCACCGCCCCGCACTGCCAGACGGAGTACAGCGCGACGGTCAGCTCGATCGACGGCGGGACCAGCAGGGCGACCCGGTCACCAGGCCGCACCCCGGCCGCAGCAAGGCCGGCCGCGGTGTCCCTGACCCGCTCGTGCAGCTCGGCCCAGCTGATGCTGCGGCCGCTCACCTCCACCACCGCGTCACCGTGGTCGTCCGCCCGGGCCGCGAGCGCGGCCAGTTCGGTCGGGCCGTCATCGCCCGATGCCTGGGGTTGCGGCGTCCCAGATGTGATCGGCGTAGCCAATCCGCCCACCCAGTCGACCACCGCGGCGGCGTAACCCGGGGCGTCCTCGGGCAACAGGTGACTCGCGCCCTCGTAACGGTGCAGCACTGCCTGCGGCAGCCGGTCCTGCAGGTCCCGCAGGTGCTCCTCGAGGAAGACCGGGTCGCGGGGGCCCCAGAGCAGCAACGCCGGCACCGCGAGCCCGGCGATGCCGTCGGTGATCACATCGAGCGCCGGCCGGCTGGGATGGCTGGCGGCAAAAGGGATGTCGGCAACGAAATCGCCGACGGCCGCCCGCCGCCCGATGCTGCCGTAGGGGGCGGCGAACGCGTCCCGGACGTCGGCGGGCAGCAGCGGCCAGGTCAGCGAGGTGGTGGCCCTGACGAACAACGGGGTCCACCGGCAGACGACCCGGTTGACCGCCCCGATGTGCGCCAGCCGGATCAGGATAGGGCCCTTGGAATCCTCCGGTTGGTGGACCGCGGTGTTGGTCAGCACCACGCCCCGCAGCTGGTCGCGGTGCTCGGCGGCCCAGCCCAACGAGATGATGCCGCCCCAGTCGTGGGCCACCGTCACCACCGGGCCGGTCAGACCGGAACCGGTCACACCCAGCGCGTCGGTCAGCCGTCCGAGGTCGTCGACCCGCTGCTCGAGCACCCGCGGGGTGCCGGTGCGCTCGGAGTACCCCATGCCGAGATGATCCGGCGCGATCACCCGCCAGCCGGGCGGAGGTGCGGCAAGCAGCCGCCGCCAGAGATAGCTCCAGGTCGGGTTGCCGTGAACGCAGAGCAGGGTGCCCGCCGGCTCGGGCTGCTCCCCGCTCGACGGGTCGAACGAGTCCGGGTTGTGCGTGTCCAGGACGTGGAAGGTGCGGGGATACCCGTCCGAATCGGTGATCTGCACCAGCCGGGACCAGGCTGGGTCGAGTCCGGGCATGCCGGCCGGGGGCAGGGTCGCCGGCCCGGCGGCGGTGCGGCTGGCCCGACTCACCAGACGATCTCCGACACCGATGCGTTCAGTCCAGAGCCGATGCCCATCAGCAACACGCGCTCACCCTCGGACAATTCGTCGGCGATGCCGGCGAGGGTGAACGGGATCGCGGCCGGGCCGAGGTTCCCTCTCGTCGGGAAGCTGGTCGGCGCCCGGTCCAGGTCGATGTCCAGCGCCTTCGAGATCGCCTTGGTGTGGACCGAACTCACCTGATGCATGACGTACCGGTCGATGTCCCGCAGTCCGGCCCGGCCCGCAGACTCCCTGTCCCAGCCGAAGTCGGCGGCCGATTCCGTCCACAGATCGACCGACAACGCCAGCCCGGCGTTCATCAGCCCGGTGCTGTCGGTGTGCATGTAGTCGTTGTCGCCGACGCATAGCAGGTGATGCTCGCTGGCGGTCCTGGTCGCCCCGCCCAGGAAGCGATGCCCCTCGGGATGGGCATCGGAGCGGCCGAGCACCATTGCCGCCGCGCCCGAACCAAGGGTGAGCGAGGCGAACTCGGCGAAGACTTCCTTGGCGTCACCGTCGCCGCTCCGCAGCCGGCCGATGGTGGCGTTGTGGATGCCGCGGGCGTCCTCGCCGTTGACCACCAGCGCGTAGTCGATCTGCCGGCTCTCCAGCATGGCGGCGGCGAGCTGCATGCCGTTGACGAAGCCGAGGCAGGCGTTGGTGACGTCGAAGTTCTGGCACGAGCTCGGCAGGCCCAGCGCGTGGTGCACGGCGACGGCGGTGGACGGCTCGAGGTGGGCCCGGCTGACCGAGGTGTTCACCAGCAGGCCGACGTCCCGGGGTTGCACACCGGCGTCCGCCATGGCCTTCGCGCCCGCCATCGCCGCGCCGTCGGCGAAGCTGGTCCCGTCGTTCCACCACCTGCGCTCGTGGATGCCGGCCAGCCGCTGCATCATGCCCGGACGAAGGCCGACCCGGCGGTACACCGGCGCCAGCCGGTCGTCCATCTCCGCCGAGGTGACGACCACCGGTGCGTCGATCGCGCACACCGCCAACACCGAGGTGTTCGCGAATCGATGGAGTGAATTGCCACGCATGTGGAGCCCTTCCTTGCCGTCTGGCGAATAGCGATCCGCTGACGGCAAGATCACCTGGGCGTGTCCGGAGGCCGTCGCCGACGTCGACTGGAGGGGGTACCCGGTGCTCACGGTAATCGAACTCCGGCCCGGCACCATCCCGCGCTCACCACTGCGCCGGCCGGTAGTCCTTCAGGAAGCATCCGTAGAGATCGACGCCGGCCTCGCCCTGGACGATCGGGTCGTACACCCGGGCCGCACCGTCGACGAGGTCGAGCGGCGCGTGGAAGCCCTCTTCGGCCAGCCGCGCCTTGGTGAAGTGCGGCCGTTCGTCGGTGATCCAACCGGTGTCCACTGCCGTCATCAGGATCCCGTCGCCGAGCATCTCCGGCGCGCTCGTCCTGGTCAGCATGTTCAGCGCCGCCTTGGCCATGTTGGTGTGCGGGTGACCCGGACCCTTGTAACCCCGCCCGAAGACGCCCTCCATGGCCGAGACGTTGACGATGTACTTGCGTCGGGCGGGGCTGGCCGCCAACGCCGCCCGCAACCTGCTGACCAGGATGAACGGCGCTGTCATGTTGCACAGCTGAACCTCGAGCAACTCCAGTGGGTCGACCTCGTTCACCCGCTGCGTCCAGCTGTTGATGCGATGCAGGTCCGGCACGAGTCCCCCGGCATCGATTGCCCGGCCCGCCTGCACCAGCTCGGATGACGCCGACCCGGCGATCAGCGCCAGCCGGCTGAGCTCCGCGCCGGCGAACCCGTCGGGCAGGTGTGGCAGCGGATGCTCGGAGAGCGACCCGGCCAGCGCGTGCGGGTGGGCATCGGAGATGTGATCGAAGGTCAGCAGCTCCGGCAGCGGACCGTCGGGCAGCGGATCGGACTCGGCCGCGGCCAGCGGGGCGTAGGCGCCGGGTGAACGGCGGACGGTCTGCGCGGCGTTGTTGATCAGGATGTCCAGCGGGCCGGCCTCGACGACCGAGTCGGCGAGCGCGACCACCTGCGCCGGATCACGCAGGTCGATCCCGACGATCCGCAGCCGGTGCAGCCAGTCCGCGCTGTCCGGCATGGCCGTGAAGCGGCGGACCGCATCGCCGGGGAACCGGGTGGTGATGGTGGTGTGCGCGCCGTCCCGGAGCAGCCGCAGGGCGATGTACATGCCGATCTTGGCGCGCCCGCCGGTGAGCAGTGCCCGGCGGCCGTTCAGGTCGGTGCGGGCGTCCCGGCGGCTCCGGTTGACGGCAGCGCAATCCGGACACAGCTGGTGGTAGAACGCGTCGACCTCGACGTAATCCTGCTTGCAGATGTAGCAGGGTCGCGGCCGGACGAACACCCCGGCCAACGCGCCGGTGGCGTTGGACACCAGCGGAATGCCCTCGGTCTCGTCGTCGATCCGCCCCGGCGAGCCGGTGGCTGTCGCCGCGACCACCGCACGGTCGGCGGCGCTGATCGCGTCCCGCTTCGCCGCGCGCCGGGCGTTCTTCACGCTCTTGAAAATCCTGGCCGTCGCCCGCCGCACCGCCACCGCGTCGGGATGTTCCGGCGGCAGGCTCTCGGCCTGGGCGATCACCTGCAGACAGCGCGCCAAGTCGTCCGGGTCGATGCCGATGGTCTTTCTCACCCGGTAACGATAAGTCGGTCGGACGGACGGAAACGCCCGATCGACCCGCTCACTCCGGCACCCGGTGCCGATCCACCCTGCCGAGGGCCAGCTCGACCGCGGCATCGTCCAGGGACGCCGGCCGCAGGGTTGCCAATTGCCCGTAGGCCTGACGCACCGCCGCCCGGACGTCCTCGATCCGCACCCCGGGCACCGTCGACTGCACCGCACCCACGGTGGCCGGGTCCCAGTCCAGTCGCAGGGCGTCGTACACCTCGATCAGCACCTCCCGCACCGGCTCCGGGTCGGCGACCAGGATCACGGTGCCGAACAACCACGCGCCGCGGACCAGTCGCTGCGCCGTGCCGACCAGCTTGTGCCCGTGCCCGTCGTTGATGCTGAACTCACCGGGGCAGTACTCCCCCGGCACCGGTCCCAGCTCGGCGTCCACCCCGAGATCCCGCAGCGCACCGACCAGGAGTTCGCCGTAGCCGGCGAACCTGGAGCGGATGGTGGCGATGCCGTCCGGATCCGGACCGAGGTGATCAAGACACAGCGCGCCTCGGTGGTAGGCGGCGGCGCGGCCGCCCGGACCGCGGCGGATCGGGACGAAACCTGCCGCCCGCGCGGCGGCAGCAGCGGCGGCGATGCCGGGGCTGGCACAATCGCGGCCGCTGAACGCCAGCGTCGGGCGTGGCCGGTACAGCCGGAGCAGCTCGGGACCACCGCCCTCGGCGACCCGGGCGAGCAGGGCCGGCCCGAGCGCGCTGTCCAGTAGCGGGTCCCGGCTCTGGTCGGTGTCGTCGACCACGGTGATGCCGTCCGGGACGCGTCTGTCGACCACGACGACGATGCTGGCACACTCTGCCCATGGACCTGCGCGCCGAGATCGCCGACTGGCCGGTCGGGTCGGCATCGGTGGCGGTGATCGGACCCGGTGGAATCCTGGATTTGGTCGACGACGGCCTTGCCCATCCCTGGGCCTCGGTGACCAAGGTGATCAGCGCGTTGACCGTGCTGGACGCCACCTTCGAGGGCGTCATCTCCCTGGACGACCCTGCGGGTCCGCCGGAATCGACCGTGCGCCACCTGCTCTCGCACGCCTCCGGGCTGTCCGCCGATTCCGACAAGGTGCTTGGCCGGCCCGGCACCCGGCGGGTGTATTCCAACCGCGGGATCGATCTGGCCGCCGAGCACCTGGAAGGTCGTACCGGGCGGCCGTTCTCGGCCGAGTTGTCGGAGCGGGTGCTGGACCTGTTGAGCATGGACGGCACCGAGCTGGTCGGTGTGCCGGCGCACGGGGCGCGCGGCCCGATCACTGATCTTGCCGCCCTTGCGGCAGAGCTGCTGCGGCCGAACCTGTTGCTGCCCAACGTCGTTGAGCTCGCCTCTACGGTCGCATTCCCGGGTTTGAGCGGGGTGCTCCCCGGGTTTGGGCGGCAGCAGGACAACGATTGGGGCCTTGGCTGCGAGATCCGCGACCACAAGAGCCCGCACTGGACATCACCGGACAACTCCGAACGGACGTTCGGTCACTTCGGTCAGTCGGGCAGCTTCCTGTGGGTCGACCCGGTGGCCGACCTGGCCTGTGTCTCGTTGGCGGACACCGCATTCGGACCCTGGGCCGCCGACGTGTGGCCCAGGCTCTCGACCGCTGTGCTGCAGCAGCACGGCAGCTAGAGCCGGTGTTCAGTGCGGTCGCAGGAGATCCCCTGCGTACCGCAGCACGGGCGTTCGGATGAGTACTCCGGGGTCGTCCAGCACCGGGCACTGCACCATGACCGCGGTGGATTCGCCCGGCAGCAGCGTGATGAGCATGTCGTCCACCACGGCGTCGGGGTGTACGCGGTCGGCGAGCAACGCGAGATCCCGCAACACGGTCGCGGCGGTGATCGCGACCCGATAACCATCGTCCACCCGGCTGACCTTGGCCCGAAACCCCGGCCGGTCGGCTGAATTCCGCTCGTCGTCCCACCGATCGACATCCTCGGCGAAGAACCAGAATGCCCTTGCGGCGCCGGGCAGTTCGGCGACGATCAGCTCGCGCGCCGGATCGGCCGGGGTGCGCAGGGTGATCGGTACTGCAGCCCGCCACACCGAACGGGGGGCGGCCCGTACGGTCAGCGTCTTCTGGGTCAACAACTGTCCGCCCCAGGCCAGTCTGGTCAGTCGCAGACTGCCTGCCCACGGATGGTCGGAATCATTCACGGCAGCGACGTCGAGCCCGCCACCGCCCGGCTGGATTGTGATCAGCCGGTCGGCATAGCTGGCGCGCAACGCATACCAGGACGGCTTGCGTCGTTCATCACCGTCGACGACCGCCCACGACACCACCGGCCAGCAGTCGTTCAGCTGCCACCAGATGGTGCCGGAGCACAGCGGAGCCAACGAGCGGAAGCGTTCGACGCCAAGCGTGATCGCCCTGGCCTGGTTCAGCGAGGTCAGCCAGTGCCAGTCGTCGAAATTCGACGGTGCCGGAAGGTGTCCGACCAACCCGCGAACGAGCTTGTCGTTGCCGTCCTCTGCCTTCTGATGGCTCAACAGGTCCGGCCCGTCCGGTCGCAGCGGGTCGTCGTGGACGGCGCGGGTCAACGTCGAGAAGGCAGGCGGGGCTTGGAATCCGAACTCACTGACGAACCGCGGCCAGTACTCGCGGTAGGCGGTGTGGTCCAGTTGGTTCCAGACGTCCCAGATGTGCACTGTGCCGTGGGCCGGATCGTTCGGATGCACGTCCGGATGCGGCGAGAACGGGCTGCCGGGGCAGTAGGCGCGGGTCGGGTCGAGCTCGGCGAGAACCGCAGGCAACAAGTCCCGGTAGTAACCGTCACCCCAGGTTCGCGTCCCGACCTCGGCCTTCCAGCCCCAATCCTGGTAGCCCCAGAGGTTCTCATTGCCCCCGTTCCACACCACCAGGCTGGGGTGCGGGCTCAACCTGGTCACCGCCTCCGCCGCCTCGGCCAGCACCTCCGAGCACAGGGGCTCGTCCTCGGTGTAACAGGCACAGGCGAACAGGAAATCCTGCCAGACCATAAGCCCCTTCTCATCGGCACTGTCGTAGAAGGCGTCCGCCTCGTAGATTCCACCGCCCCACACCCGGATCAGGTTGACCCCGGCATCCACCGCCTGGCCCAGCCGGCGCTCGTACCGCTCTCGGGTGATCCGGCTCGGGAATGGGTCGTCCGGAATCCAATTGACCCCGCGGACGAAAACCGGCCGTCGGTTGACGATCAGCCGGAACGGAGTGCCGGCGTCGTCGGCGGTGGTATCCAGGGCGACGGTGCGAAAACCGATCCGGCCGTTCCACTCGTCGAGCCGGCCACCGCCAGCAACGGAGAGGACCACCCGCACCGGGTACAGCGGCTGCGACCCGTATCCGAGGGGCCACCAGAGTTCGACGTCGTCGACGGTGACCTGAATGGCGATGTCGACCTCGTCGGTTTGGACGGCAACCGTTTCCACCGCACTTCCCACCTCGACCGAGACGGTGAGCGGGTAGTTCTGAGCGGCGGGATCCCGGTCCAGCCGTACCTGGACGGAGGCGATGCCCCGGCCACCGTCCACGGCGACCAGCGGCCGCACCGCGGAGATCCTTGCCACGCTCCAGGTTTCCAGTCGTACTGGGCGCCAGATGCCCGCCGTCACCAGGTCGGGACCCCAGTCCCAGCCGAAGTTGCAGGCCATCTTCCGGATTGCGTTGTACGGGTGGGTGTTGACGTGCGGTAGCGGTCCGATCTCCAGCGATCGTCGTTCCGCCTCGTCCAGCTGGGCGGCGAACCGCACGATCAGCCGATGATCGCCCTCGCCGAGCAACTCGGTGACGTCGAACCTGTGGCCGCGGTGCTGGTTCTCGGTCTGCCCGAGCACGACCCCGTCGAGCTCGACTGTCGCGACCGTGTCCAATCCGTCGAACACCAGGTTCCGGCGCTCCCCCGGCATCGCAGGCCCGGTCGCGAGCACCGTCGAATAGATCCACTCGGTGCGCCCGATCCACCCGACCGTCGCCTCGTTCCGGTCCAGGAAGGGATCCGGAATCAAGCCGGCGGTGTGGAGATCGATGTGCACCACGCCGGGCACGGTCGCAGCCAGCTCACCAGCGGCGACGACCGCCGGTGGCACCGGCCCGATGCCAGCGCGAAAGAGTCCATCGGTCGTGAATCGCGCTGCAATGCAAGAATTTCTCCTCGAGTCAGCTCACCGCAGCCCGGCCGGCCTCGAGCCTGGCGACCGGCACCCGGAACGGCGAGCAGGACACATAGTCGAGTCCGACGGTGTGGAAGAAATGGATTGACTCCGGATCACCGCCGTGCTCGCCGCAGACGCCGAGTTTCAGGCCTGGCTTGGTCTTTCGGCCCTCCTCTGCGGCGATCTGCACCAGCCGGCCGACCCCGTCCGCGTCGATGGTCTCGAACGGCGACACGGTGAACACGCCCTTGTCGAGATACGAGGCGAAGACCGACGATTCGACGTCGTCCCGGGAGAAGCCCCAGGTGGTCTGGGTCAGATCGTTGGTGCCGAAGGAGAAGAAATCGGCGGCATCGGCGATCCGGTGCGCGGTCAGCGCGGCCCGCGGCAACTCGATCATCGTGCCGATCGGCACCTGCAGATCGACGCCGGCCTCGGCGACCATCTCCTTGATCAACTCGTCGGATTCGTCGCGCACCAGATGTAGCTCCATCACCGACCCGACCAGCGGGACCATGATCTCCACCTTCGGCTTCTTGCCGGCCTTGACCTGGGCGATCGCGGCCTCGGTGATGGCCCTGACCTGCAAGGAGAACAGGCCAGGCGTGGTCAGCCCGAGCCGGACGCCGCGCAGACCCAGCATCGGGTTCGATTCGTGCAGCCGGTCCACCGCAGCAAGCAGCTTGCGATCGGCCTCGGTGGCAGTGCCGTTCGCCTCGGCCAAGGCGACCTTCACCGAGAGCTCGGTGCGGTCGGGCAGGAACTCGTGCAACGGCGGGTCGAGCAGCCGGATGTTCACCGGCAAACCGTCCATCGCGTCCAGCAGCTCGGTGAAGTCCTGCCGCTGCATCGGCAGCAGCGCCTCCAGCGCCGCGTCCCGCTCGTCGGCCGTCCCGGCCAGGATGACCCGCTCGATCAACGTGCGACGGTCACCCAGGAACATGTGCTCGGTGCGGCACAACCCGATGCCCTCGGCACCGAGCTTGCGCGCACGTTCGGCGTCCTCGGCGGTGTCGGCGTTGGCCCGGATTGCCAACCGCCGCCTGAGGTCTGCGTGGGTGAGCAGTCGATCGACCGCCTTGACCAGGGCGGCAGTTTCGTCGTCCGCGCCGTCGAGGGCTGCGGTCAAGCCGTCCTCGATGTAGGTCTCGACCGGCGACGGAACGACGGGCATGGAGCCCAGGAAGACCTCCCCGGTCGAGCCGTCGATGCTGATCTCGTCGCCCTCGCCGATCACGGTCGACCCGACCCTGGCCGTCTTGGCCGACGAATCGACGTCAAGTCCCTCGGCGCCGCAGACGCAGGTCTTGCCCATGCCGCGGGCGACAACCGCTGCGTGGCTGGTCTTCCCGCCGCGGGCGGTGAGAATGCCGTTGGCGGCGATCATCCCTTCCAGGTCATCGGGGTTGGTCTCCTTGCGCACCAACACCACCTGCTCACCCCGCGCGGCCCAGGCCTTGGCGGTGGGCGAATCGAAGACCACCCGGCCGACGGCCGCACCCGGCGATGCGGCCATGCCCTTGATCAACAGTTCCCGGCCGACCGAGCGGTCGAACTGCGGAAACATCAGTTGCGCCAGTTGGGATCCCGACACCCGGGACAACGCCTCGTCCATGGTGATCAACTGCTCGTCGACCAGCTGACCGGCGATCCTGAACGCGGCGGCGGCGGTGCGCTTGCCGACCCGGGTCTGCAGCATCCACAGCTTGCCGCGCTCGATGGTGAACTCGATGTCGCACAGGTCCCGGTAGTGCGTCTCCAGCCGGCGCATCACCTTGGTCAACTGCTTGTGGGAGGCCGGGTCCAGTTCGCGGAGATCGTCGAGCGAGAGGGTGTTCCGGATGCCGGCGACAACGTCCTCGCCCTGCGCGTTGGACAGGTAATCACCGTACGCACCGGTCTGGCCGGACGCCGGGTCCCGGGTGAAAGCCACGCCGGTGCCGCTGGTCTCGCCGAGATTGCCGAACACCATCGTGCAGATGTTGACGGCGGTGCCCAGGTTCTGCGGGATCCGTTCCCGGCGCCGGTAGAGCCGCGCGCGATCGGTGTTCCAGGAGTCGAAGACGGCGTTGATCGCCATGTCCAGCTGTTCCCGGGGGTGCTGCGGGAAGTCGCGTCCGGAGTGTTCCCGGATGCCGTCCTTGAAGATGGTCACCAACGACTTGAGGTCGTCGACATCCAGTTCCAGGTCGTTGCTGACCCCCTTGGCCGACTTCGCCTTGTCCAGCGCATCGGCGAACACCTCACCCGGCATCTCCAGCACGGTCTTGCCGAACATCTGCAGCAACCGCCGGTAGGAATCCCAGGCGAACCGCTCGTCACCGGATTCCTCGGCCAAACCCTTGACGCTGGCATCGTTCAACCCGATGTTCAGCACCGTCTCCATCATCCCGGGCATCGAGAACTTCGCCCCGGAACGGACACTCACCAGCAGCGGGTCGTGCCGGTCACCGAGACGGCGGCCGATGTTGTCCTCCAGATGACGCAACGCCATCGTCACCTCGACCCGCAGTTCGCTGGGCTCCTCGCCCAGTGCCAGGTACTCCCGACAGGCCTCAGTGGTGATCGTGAAGCCGGGCGGGACGGGGAGACCGAGCTTCGTCATCTCGGCGAGATTGGCGCCCTTGCCTCCCAGCAGATCCTTCTGGTCCTTGTCGCCCTGAGTGAAATCGAAGACATACCGGGTCATCCCTGGGGCTCCTTTGCCACCGGGCCCACCATCGGCCCACCGTCATGGAGCTTGGCAGAGTTCGGCACCGGCCACCATGCCAACTGGGTCAAACTGGACGATTGTCCAAACTTTCCTCGGCAGCGACCGGGATCCGCGGCACCTTCCGGATGCCCAGCGACATCAACGCCGCCACCAGGCACAGCCCGGCCGCGCTCAACCAGGCCATCGTGTAGTCGCTGGTCAGATCCCTGATGTAACCGGCGCCAACCGATGCGAGCGCCGCCCCCACCTGGTGCGCCGCGAACACCCACCCGAAGACGATGGTGCCTGCCTCACCGAAGACCTCGACGCAGAGTGCCGCGGTGGGCGGCACTGTCGCCACCCAGTCCAGGCCGTAGACGATGACGAACGCCAGGATGCTGGGGTGCACGGAGTCCGACAGCAGCGCCGGCAGCATCAGCAGCCCGACGCCGCGGAACGTGTAGTAGAACGCCAGCAGGATCCTCGGATTGACCCGGTCGGTGAGCGCCCCGGACGCGATGGTGCCGACCACGTCGAAGATTCCGACCAGGGCAAGCAGGCCGGCCGCCGTCGTCGTCGGCATCCCGTGGTCGTGCGCAGCCGGCACGAAATGTGTGCCGATCAGCCCGTTCGTGCTGGCCCCGCAGATCGCGAAGCCGATGGCCAGCGCCCAGAAGGTTCGCGTCCTGGCCGCGTCGGCGAGGGTCCGGAAGGTCCGTCGGACGGCGCCCGACCGGACCACCGCCAGCTCACCCTGATCACCGCCGGCCAGCTGTCCCGGCGGCACCTCGGGAGCCGGATCTGTGGGGTCCGCTTCCGGTGCGCTCAGCTCTGTGGTGCCGGCCTCGGCGCCGTAGGGCTCGACACCGAGATCGGCCGGGTAGTTCCGGACGAACAGCAACACCAGCGGCACCACCGCAAGCGCACACCCGGACACCAGCAGCGACGCGGACCGCCAGCCGTATTGCTCGGAGAGCCAGGCCATCAATGGCAGGAACACCAATTGGCCCGCCGCGCCGCCGGCCGTGAGCACGCCCATCACCAGCCCTCGGCGTTTGACGAACCATCGGTTGGCGATGGTCGCGGCGAAGACCAGCGCCATCGATCCGGTTCCCAGGCCGATCAGCACGCCCCACGTCAGCACCAGCTGCCAGCCGGTGGTGACGAACACGGTCAGCCCGCTCCCCAGCGCCACCAAAACCAGCGCGCAGCTGGTCACCTTCCGGATCCCGAAGCGGTCCATCAAGGCGGCGGCGAACGGTGCGGTGAGGCCGTACAGGATCAGGTTCACCCCGACAGCGATCGACAGCAGCCCGCGGGACCAGCCGAATTCGTCCTGCAACGGAACCATCAGGACGCCCGGCGCCGACCGGAACCCGGCCGCTCCGATCAGCGCGACCAGGGAGACGGCGGCGACGATCCAGGCCGGATGGATGCGGTGGTGCTTGACGGTGGTGACCTTCGGGCGCGCCGTCGAGGCAGTGTCCAATGGCGCGGAACCGGTGGGCGGCGCACCTGGAGTCGTCACGAGTTCCCTGCCCTTGAAGTCTGCCCTTGAAGTCACTGCACTAAAAGTCGCTGCGCCAGAAGGTCGCTGCGCTAGAAGTCACTGCCCTTGAAGTCACTGCCTCGGTGCGAGTGGTTCTGGTGTCCTGCAGGCTAGCCGGGTAAGCTCCCTTCAAGCAAGTCAGCTTGGGAGGCGAATCTTCACGTGCCACTTCGGTCGGATTGGTCGGCGGCAACCTGTCCGATCGCGCGCTCGCTCGATGTGATCGGCGACCCGTGGATGCTGTTGATCCTGCGTCAGTCCTTGCTCGGGGTTCGGCGCTACGAGGACTTCCGGTCGGCGCTGCAGGTGGCCGACAACGTGTTGAGCAAGCGGCTGCCGGCCATGGTCGACGCCGGACTGCTGGACAAGGTGCAATACCGGGGCGAACGACGCACCCATCACGAGTACGTGATCACCGAAGCCGGCGCCGACCTGTTGCCGGTCCTCAATGCACTGCTGATCTGGGGCGAGAAGCACACCAGCGCACCGCAACCCGGCGCGCACATGGGGATCGTCCACCGGACCTGCGGCGCAGAATCGACCTCCGCCGACCGTTGCTCGAACTGCGGTGAACCGCTGACCGCCGCCGAGGTCTCCTGGTCGCGGTCGTGGCGCGGTCCCGATCCGCAGCCGCTGACTCCGGCTCGTTGACTCACCGCTCTTTGTTGATTCACCAGCTCCTCGAGTCGACAGTCCCCTGGTCATCGGCTGGACATCTCATCAGCTGGACATCGCCGCCGCGAACGTCTGACACTCTGAACCGGTGAGCGATCCGGAACCAGCCGACGTCGAGCCGTCGACCGGCGGCGCCGTACCGGATGCCACTTCGGTTGCGGCGTTCTTCACCCTCTGCACCTACACCTGGTTCCTGTACGGGATCGGCCCGTCGCTACCACTGTTCCGGGACGAGCTGGGCACCACCAGTGCGGTGGCCGGCCTGCACAGCCTGATGCTCGCGGCGGGCATCGTGATCGCCGGATTCCTCGGAGTCGGGCTGGCTCGTCGGTGGCACCGCTACGGCGTCGCCCGGCGCGGCGTCGTCACGATGACGGTCGCGGCGCTGCTGTTCACCGGTGGCTCGCTGTTGACCGGTGCCGAGCTCGTCGTGACGCTGCCGGCCATGCTGCTTGTCGGGCTCGGCGGCGGGCTTGCCCTGAACGTGTCCACCACCGTGCTGCAGGAGCACAACGGCGTCTACGGCCCGGCGATGCTGAGCCTCGGGAATGCCGCGGCCGCTGGTGTCGGGCTGGTGACACCGCTCGCGGTCGGTGCCGCAACCGCCCTCGGCTGGACCTGGCGGGCGGCCCTGGTGGTGATCGCGCCGATCGCCGTCGTGGCGTACCTGCTGATCACCCGGCATCGCACTGACGCGGCGTATGCAGCTCGCCCTGTCGGTCACGCCCGGTTCACCCTGCGCGGTCTACCGCGCTCGTACTGGTTTGCCAGTCTCGGCGTGGTCAGCGCCGTGGCGATCGAGTTCTGCATGATCACCTGGACGCCGGATCTGCTCACCACCCGGACCGGGATGAGTCCAGGTACCGCCAGCGGCGCCGTTTCCGCGGTGGTCGGCGGGATGGCGTTGGGCCGGCTGCTGATCGGCGGTCTCGCCCGCCACCGGGCACCTCTCGGTCTGTTCCTGATCGGCGTCGGGGTGACCGCAGGCGGCTGGGTCCTGGTGTGGCTCACCACTTCTGCGGTGGCCGCGGTCGTCGGGTTGTTGGTCGTCGGGCTCGGCGTCGCCGGTCAGTACCCGCTGGGCGCAGCGATGGTGATGGCGCTGTCCGGCGGGCAACCGGATCGGGCCATCGCGGTGATGAGCATCGGCGTCGGATTCGCCTCCGGGTTGGGGCCGTTCGTGCTGGGCGCGCTGGCCGACCGGATCGGGGTGCAGTTCGCGTTCCTCGTGGTTCCGGCGCTGTGCATCAGCGCCGCGCTCTGCGTCATCGCCGGGCAGCGAGGGGGGCGGCGCGCGGCCCCGATCGCCGAGCCACTTACTCTCGGTTGAGAGTCGCGTCGGCGACAGGGTGGTGGCGTGGTCGTCGAGGATGTGCTCGCCGGACGTGATCGACATCCCGGATCAGAGGAGTTCCATGACCGCGCAAGACACCCGTCCCCGGGTGGCGATCGCCTGCCAGGGCGGCGGCAGCCACACCGCCTTCACCGCCGGCGTGCTGGGCAGGCTGTTCAGCGATGACGTGCTGAGCCGCTACCGGGTGGTCGGTCTGAGCGGCACTTCGGGTGGGGCGATCTGCGCCCTGATCGCGTGGTCGGCGCTCACCGGTGGTGAGCCGAGAAGTGCCGGCCGGATGCTCGATGCGTTCTGGAAGAGCAACTCGGCCTCGAGCCCCGCCGAGTCGCTGATGAACAGCTGGATGATCTGGGCCAGTCAACTGGCCAACTTCCTGGCTGCGCCGGCGGTCAGCCCCTACGACAACCCGGCCGCCGAATTCGCCCTCGATCACCTGCGCGGACTGCTGTCGAAGTCGGTGGACTTCTCCAGCTTCGGGGCGATCGCCGACGATCCCGAGGCCCCCAAGTTGCTGCTCGGTGCCGTCGACGTGATGTCCGGGGAATTCAAGGCCTTCGACAGCCGGCACGGCGAGATCACCCCGGAGGCCGTCCTGGCGTCAGCGGCGATCCCGACATTGTTTCGCTCGATCCACGCCGCCGGCGGCGTCTACTGGGACGGGCTCTTCTCGCAGAACCCGCCGGTCCGCGAATTGCTGGACACCGAGCCGGACGAGATCTGGGTCATCCAGATCAATGCGCAGAAGACGGCAGTCGAGCCGCGCACCATGGTGGAGATCGCCGATCGGCGGAACGAACTCTCCGGCAATCTCTCGCTGTATCAGGAGCTGCACTTCATCGAACGGATCGACTCCCTGATCGAGGACGGACATCTGGTCGGCGGCGGCTACAAGCCGATCACCATCCGGATCATCGAAATGTCCCGGTCCACCCAGTCCCAACGGTTGGGTGAGGCGTCCAAGATCAACCGCGATCCGGCCTTCCTGTCCGAGCTGATCACCCAGGGCCGGCAGCGCGGTGCGATCTTCGTCGACGCCATGAGTTTCGAGCGGGCCTGGCGCTCCGGCGACCAGGAAGCGGTCGAGTCGTACTTCGCGGACGAGGCGCAGATCTCGTCGGCTCCCCCGTTCACCGCCAGAACCGCCGGGCAGGATCCGGAGAGCGTCCGGGAGTTCGTCACCGATGCCTTGAGTAACAGCGTCTCGGTCGATCTGACCCGCAAGCAGATGTCCGGTGACCGGGTGCGCTGGCGGGTCAGGGTGCCGGCCGCGGAGAACGGTGGTTTCCGGATCGGAGCGGCGGAGGCCCGGTTCGTCGACGGGAAGATCGCGACCTTCACCCTCGGTCCGCTGTAACTACTGCCTGCCCGCCATCGCGCACCATGCGTGGCGGTAGGGCGGCAGGGCGTGCCTGTCGGTGTCGCGGGTGAGGATGTGGGAGTGCTGTTCGCCACCCTCGCCGCCACGTCCGCCGATGTCGCCGCCACCAGGTCCCGGCTCGCCAAACGTGCGTTGATCGCCGCCGCCATCCGGCAGGCGGTGCCGGCCATTCCCACCGACCAGGTCGACACCGCCGAGGTGGCGCTGGTGGTGACCTACTTGTCGGGATCCCTGCGGCAACGCCGGACCGGAGTGGGCTGGGCGTCGCTCAGTTCGCTGCCGGCGCCGGCGCCCCAGGCCGAGCTCACCGTGACCGATGTGGACACCGCCTTCGAGGCGATCTCCGGTTTGGGCGGTACCGGGTCGGCCGCACTGCGTTCGGCCGCCGTCGAGTCGTTGTTCGGCCGGGCGACCGAGCCGGAGCAACGTCTGCTCCGAGGTCTGGTGTTCGACGAGATCCGGCAGGGCGCGCTGGATTCCCTGGTGCAGGACGGCCTTGCGGAGGCGTTCGGCGTCCCGGCCAAGGCCGTGCAGCGGGCCGCGATGCTGCTCGGTTCCACCGCGGCCGCCGCTCAGGTCCTTGCAGGTTCCGGTCTGGACGGACTGACGGCTGTGACGCTGTCCGTCGGGCAGCCGGTCCGGCCGATGCTCGCCGCGAGCGCGCCGGACGTCGCCGGTGCCGTCGCCAAGACCGGTTTGCCCGCGGTGGTGGACACCAAGTTGGACGGCATCCGGGTCCAGGTGCATCGCAACGGCGACGAGATCTCCGTCTACACGCGAAGTCTGGACGACATCACCGGCCGGGTACCGGAGATCGTTGCGGTGGTCCGCGCGCTGCCGATCGACCGGATCGTGCTGGACGGCGAGGTGCTGTCGGTGGGTCCGGACGGCCGTCCGCTGACCTTCCAGGTGATCGCCTCCAGGACGATGACCAAGCTCGACACCGACGCCGGCCAGGCCCGAACCCCGTTGTCGCTCTTCTGTTTCGATCTGCTGCGCGGTCGGTGATCGGGACCTGCTCGACGAACCGCTTGCCGAACGGATTGCGGTGATGGATGCGGTCCTGCCGGCTCAGCTGCTGGTCCGCCGACGCGTCGTGGAAACGGCCGACGAGGCCGTCGAGGTGTTCGCCGACGCGGTCGCCGACGGCTTCGAGGGGGTGGTGGTCAAGAAGCTGGCCGCCCCGTACGCCGCGGGCAGGCGCGACTCCGGCTGGGTGAAACTCAAGCCGCGCCACACGTTTGATCTGGCGGTGATCGCCGCGGAATGGGGCTACGGCCGCCGCGAGGGGTGGTTGTCGAATCTGCATCTCGCCGCCCGCGACTCCCGTACAGGAGAGTTGGTGATGCTGGGCAAGACCTTCAAGGGCCTGACCGACGCGGTGCTGACCTGGCAGACCGAACAATTCCTGGCCAGGGAGTCGCGCCGCACCAAGACCACCGTGTATGTCGATCCCCCTCTCGTGGCAGAAATCGCCATCGACGGCATTCAGGCATCGACCCGCTACCCCGGCGGGATCGCGCTCCGGTTTGCCAGGGTGATCGGCTACCGCTCGGACAAGACCCTTGACGAGGTCGACACCCTCGACACCGTCATCGCACTCGGTGCGGGTGATGACGCAAACGCCGACGCTGACGCCGAGCGCGACGCCGACTCCGACCCGACACCGACACCGACACCGCGCCATGAAGTTTCCGCGATAGCGACAATCCGGACATCAAGGCTCGCTATGCACGGCCCCCACCGATCAGTGCGAGGCAGGGCGGCGTGCGACATGCCCCCTCAGCCGACCGGAGGCTCGGCCAAGCTCGACACGCCCGACCCCGGCGCGCTTCTCGGGTACAACTGGCGCACCAGGGCGACTGCAGCTATCCACCAGCGACCACAAAACCCCAACAGCGCGACCGTGCTGGGCGCGTCGCGCGCTCAGGCGAAGGCTTCCTCAGGTTCAGAATCGGGGTCTGCGAATTCCTCGCCGAGCTCAGCTTTCTTTCCCCCCGCCCCGGGCGCCGCGGGGGTGCCGGGTGGGGTGGTGGGCGTCGGGACGGGCCTGGCGGTGATGGTGACGACCACTTCGTCGTAACTCCTGCCCTCGGCCTCGGCCGCTCGCACCGTCACCGACCCGGCGGTGACGCCGATGGTCAGCAGGCCGGACTTCGCATCGATCTTGCAGCCGAGTTTCTCGCCCTGGATGCTGAATTTCAGCGGCGCACCGGTGGGCGTCGATTCGGCGGTGATCTGCACCGTTGTCGGCACAACGGCGGGCGGCGCCGGGGCGCCCTTCTTCGGCTTCGGTGGCGGCGGCTCCGAGGCGACAACCGTCGGCGAGGCCGCCTTTGCGTTGCGGACCGCCGGTTTGCCGACGTATTTGTCCACGTGCTCGGTGCCATTGGCACTGACGAAGAACTCCGGCGCGCCGGCACTGGGTTCGCGCAGCCCGCGGACGTGGGCCGGCGTGGCGAAGGCCGCCCGGAAGGTGTTTGTCGGAACCTCCAGCGATCGAAGGCTCTGCGTCGCGCTGAACGAGGCCGGCAGCGTGCTGGCCGGGGTCGGGTTGGACGTGTTCTTGATCAACGGCCTGATGTCCACGCCGTTGCCGATGGTGACGTGGTCGTCGCCCCCCATCTCGCCGGAACTGTTGATCACCCACCCGGCTGCCGTCCCCGCCGGGTCGTTGGTGTTCAGCGTGAACGACCCGAACGGGGTGGTCATCGCATGCGAGGTGGCCATCGGGGTCGGGATTCCGGCGAACATTTCGTTCACCCGGACGCCTTCGCATTCCGAGCCCTTGCCACCGCCGACCGCCGCGAAGGTGTGCCGGAACTTCGCGCCGTAGGTCTTGCCGCCGGCGGCCCCGGTGATCTTGGTCGAGGCGATGCTGCCGGGTGCCTTGAGCAACCCGACCGGCCGCGTGGCCGACGATCCGGAACCACCGGAATCGTCCGCCTTCACCGTGATCCGCCCTCCTGCCTGGGTGCCGCCGAGGGTGACAAGACCGGTGGCGTCGATGCTGGTACCCGCGTCGATCGCCGCCGTGTCGGCAGCCAGCGACCAGTTCACCGGTTGTCCCGCCGGCACCGAGGCCTGCAATGACGCGCCACCCGGAACGGGCACCGAGATCCGGGTGTTGTTGACGCTGATCGGACCGACGGCCTTGGCCGGCGCCCGCTGCACGATCGGCGCGCCGGAAGGAATCCGCGCGGCAGCACCGAGCGCCCGGCCGACCGCGGCGTTGCCGGCGGCGCGCTGCAGGGCGAGCACGGCGGCCGGTCCCATCGCCTTTCCGGGAGACGAGGCAGACGACGGCCCGGGGGGCATCGCGGACGTCCCATTGGCAGCAGGGGTGCGGGCCGGACCGGCGGCACGGGTCGACGATTCTGCCGCCTTGCCGTCGGGCTCGAAGGTCGTCACCGAGGAAGTCCGCTCTGCTGTCCACGGGCCTGACCCGGGTCCCCTCAGCCTGATCGACGAGCCCCTTTCGGCCCAGTGCCGAACGGGCGGCGATCAGGTCCGAACGGTTGCCCGAAGGGGCACGGCGACGACTTCTCACCGCGGAAACAGCATCACCGCGAGCGGGACGGCGGCGTGACCACGGCGTGCGCCCTCTCGATGATCTCGGCGATGTCGTCCCAGTCCTGTTCGACGTCCAGGTAGACCCCGATCCACCCTCGCCCGCCCACGTAGGGCGGCCGGAAGAACCGCTCACCGTCGGTGCCGAGCCACCGCTCCTGCGCCCCATCCGGTGCAGCGGCCCAGAACCCGTACCGCTCGTCGTGATGATGGTCCGCCATGGTCAGGAACTGTTTCTTCACGAAGAATGCCGCCTCGCCGTGGCTCAGCCGCTCACTGGCACCGGGCAACGCCAGACACAGCGCGCGGACCCGGGAAAGGCACTCATCGGCGGAGGGGATCGCCATCGTCGAAAGCTACTACCGCACGGGCAACGCCGACCTAGCGACGGCGACCTAGCCACGGCGACCACCAAGACCGCGACCGACGAGTGGGCTACTGGGCGGGCGACGACGAAACCGGCAGGTCGGTCGCAGTGCGGCGTCCCGCACGCTCCGCGCCGACCCCGGCCACCACCACGAAGACGATTCCCAGCACGGGCAGCGGACCCGGCACCTGATGCAACACGATCAGCCCGATGACCAGTGCGATCGCCGGCTCCAGGCACATCAGCGTGCCGAAGGCCGCGGTGGTCAGCCGCCGTAGTGCCAACAACTCCAGGCTGAACGGGATCACCGGCAGCAGCACCGCCAGGCCCAGTCCGATGACCAGCAGTTCCCAGGTCAGCTGGCCGAAGATCGACGGACCGGCGACGAGCGTCGCGACAATGCCGGCCACCGGCATCGAGACGGCAAGACCCTTGATGCCCGCCACGTCGTCACCGACGCGCTGGGTCAGCAGGATGTAGGCGGCCCAGCAGGCACCGGCGGACAGCGCGAACACGATGCCGACCGGATCTGCGGTGCCGTGCCACGGCTCGGTGAGCAGCACCACTCCGACAGCGGCCAACACCGGCCAGATCAGTGTGTGACGCCGACCCCGGGCCACCGCAACACCCAGCGGACCAAGGAACTCCAGCGCGCTGGCGGTGCCGAGTGGCAATCTGGCGACCGCGGCCATGAAGAACATCGTCAATCCGGCGGTGACGACGCCCAGAGCGACGCAGGCGAGCAGGCTCGACCGGGTGAACGCCGACGGTCGCGGCCGGACCAGCACGAGCAGCAGGACCCCGGCCCAGGCCAGCCGCAACCAGGCTGCGCCCTCCGGGCCGATCCGGTCGAACAGTCCGACGGAGGCCGCCAATCCCAGCTGGACACACAGCATGGCGGCAACGGCCATGCCGGCTCCGGCGCGAGGTGAGGTGAGCACTCGGCAATATCACCAGCGGAACACCGTCCATGTCCACGTGAGTATCTTGCACATACCGTTCGGCAATCCTGAACAATCAAGACATGGATACCCGGCGACTGCTGTTCCTCCGCGAACTGGCCCGGCTCGGTTCGATGCGGGAGGTCGCCGACGAGCTCGCTGTCACTACATCGACCGTGTCGCAACAGATCGCCGCCCTCGGCGCGGATCTCGGTGCGGCGCTGATCGAGCCCGACGGCCGGCGGGTCCGGCTGACCCCGGCGGGCCGGCGGGTCGCCGACCACGCGGTGACAATCCTCGCGGCGGTGGACGCCGCGCGATTGGATCTCGATCCGGACGCCGAGCCGGCAGGCACGCTGCGCGTCGCCGGATTCGCGACGGCTGTCCGCCGCTCACTACTGCCGCTGTTCGGCGATCTCACCGATCGACACCCGAAGGTGCGGTTGCTGATCCACGAGCACGAGCCGGCCGAGGCGCTGGCCCTGCTGGCCGACGACGACGTCGATCTGGCACTCGTCTACGACTACAACCTGGCCCCGGTCACCTTCGATCGGTCCGTCGACGCGGTCCCGATGTGGCAGGCAGGGTGGGGACTGGGCGTGCCCTCTGCCGACGGGCCCGGCGTCGATGACGCCGTCGCGATCTTCGAAGAATTCCGGTCGCGCGACTGGATCGTCAACTCCCGCAACACGGCCGACGAGATCGTCGTTCGCACCATCGGCTCGATGGCCGGATTCGAACCGAACATCGTCCACCACGCCGACAGCCTCGATCTGGTGGTGGACCTGATTCGTGCCGGACTGGGGGTGGGCCTGCTGCCGCTCGCTCAGCCACCCGTTCCCGACGTCACGGTGGTCCGGCTGACCGGGCCCGAGGTGATCCTCCGGGCGTTCGCGGTGAGCCGCCGCGGCCAGTCCGTCTGGCCACCCCTTGCGCTGGTCCGGGACGTCCTGCGCGCACCGGGGACGGGCGGCTGACACGCCACTGTTGCGCCGTCGGCGGACACCAACCCCGGACGGCCGACGCCATGGTTACGATCTTCCGGGAAGGATGTGTGATGACCGCAGACCCACAGGTTCCCCCATCAGTTCGTACCCCCGCCACGACGGAGGGCAGGTCGGCGTCCGAGTCCAAGCCGGCGATCCTGACCGTCGACGACGATCCGGGTGTCTCCCGCGCCGTCGCCCGCGATCTGCGCCGCCGCTACGGCAAGGATCATCGGATCGTCCGCGCGGAGTCGGGCATGCAGGCGCTGGAGGCGCTCAACGAGATGAAGCTCCGCGGCGATCCGGTTGCCGTGCTGTTGGCCGATCACCGGATGCCGCAGATGGACGGGATCCAGTTCCTGGAAAAGGCCATGGACATCTACCCCACGGCGAAACGGGTGCTGCTCACCGCCTATGCCGACACCGACGCCGCGATCACCGCGATCAACGTGGTTGATCTGGATTACTACCTGCTCAAGCCCTGGGATCCGCCGGAGGAGAAGTTCTATCCGATCATCGATCTCCAGTTGGACTCCTGGCGCCGCACGGATCATCGGGCAACGACCCAGACCAAACTGATCGGTCACCGCTGGTCGGCCAGGTCGAGTCAGGTCAAGGACTTCCTGGCCCGCAATCAGGTGCCGTACGTCTCGTACCTGTCGGACGAGCCGGAGGGCGGGAGACTGCTGACCGCAGCCGGTGTCGACGACACGCGGTTGCCCGTGGTGATCACCGCGGACGGCGAGGTGCTGGTCGAACCCACCGACACCGAACTCGCCGCCAAGGTCGGACTGAACACCACGCCAGCTGAGGATTTCTACGACATCGTGGTGATCGGCGCGGGGCCAGCGGGTCTCGGCGCCGCCGTCTACGGGGCGTCGGAGGGCCTGCGGACCGTGCTCGTCGAACGCACGGCCACCGGCGGTCAGGCGGGACAGAGCTCCCGGATCGAGAACTATCTCGGCTTCCCGGACGGCGTCTCCGGAGCGCAGCTCACCGAGCGGGCGCGCCGGCAGGCCCTCAAGTTCGGCGCCGAGATGATCACCACCCGGGACGTGGTCGCCGTCGAGGTCAACGGATCGGCTCGCACGGTGCGGTTCGCCGACGGCGGATCGATCGACGCGCATTCGGTGATCCTGGCGACCGGGGTGTCGTACCGGCAGCTGTCGGCGCCCGGACTGGACGATCTCGCCGGCCGGGGCGTGTTCTACGGCTCCGCCCTCTCAGAGGCTCCGGCCTGCAAGGGCCAGGACGTCTACATCGTCGGCGGGGCGAATTCGGCGGGCCAGGCGGCTGTGTACTTCTCCCGGTACGCCCGCTCGGTGACCATGCTGGTGCGCGGTCCGTCGCTGGCTGCGTCGATGTCGTACTACCTGATTCAGCAGATCAGCGACATCGAGAACATCCATGTCCGCACCGGCACCGAGATCGTCTGCGGCCACGGCGATGAGCACCTCGAGGGACTGACGTTGCGCGACAACGCCTCAGGTGACGAGGAGAAGGTCGACACCGGCCTGTTGTTCTGCTTCATCGGTGCAGCACCCCGCACCGAATGGCTCGACGGCGCCACCGTGCGGGACAAGAACGGTTTTGTCGTCGCAGGTCCCGACCTGGTGGCCGACGGGCAGCGACCGCCCGACTGGCCGCTGGACCGGGATCCCTATCACCTGGAGACCAGCATTCCCGGGGTCTTCGTCGCCGGCGACGTCCGGGCGGACTCCGTCAAACGAGTGGCCAGCGCGGTCGGCGAAGGAGCCATGGCCGTCACGCTGGTGCACCGATATCTGGAGAAGCGATGACAACACAAGCATCTGACGGCATTTCGAGCAGCAGCGGCACGCAGCTCACGCCCACCGATCGGCCGAAGACCTGCAGCGTCGACGAGCTCCGAACGCTGTTCCTGTTCGAGAAGCTCACCGACGAACAACTCGACTGGCTGTGCAAGGAGGGCCACATCGAGTATTTCGAGCCGGGCCCGGTGTACACCGAAGGCGATCCCGCGACCTGTTTCTATGTGCTGCTCGACGGCACCCTGGTGCTCTCCCGCCGGGTCGGCGTCGACGACGTCGAGACCACCCGGACCTCCCAGCGGGGGGTTTATTCCGGCGCGATGCGGGCCTACCTCGGCAAGAACGTGTCCGATTCCTACAACGGCAGCATGCGGGTGACCGAAGCATCGCGCTTCTTCGTGCTGGACGCAACGACGTTCGCGAAGTTGATGGCCGACTGGTTCCCGATGGCACTGCATCTGTTGGAGGGATTGTTCTACGGCATCAAGAACAGCAATGAGGTGATCGGCCAGCGAGAACGGTTGCTGGCGTTGGGCCAGCTCTCCGCCGGGCTCACCCACGAGTTGAACAACCCCGCGTCGGCGGCGGTCCGGGCGACGTCCGCACTGCGGGACCGGGTCGCCGGGATGCGGCACAAGTTGGGCATGATGGTCGCCGGCAAATTCCCCATCTCGGCGATGGAGCCGCTGGTGCAATTGCAGGAGAACGCGGCCGAGCGGGTGGCGAAAGCACCCATTCTGACCCCGATGGAGGCCAGCGATCGCGAGGACGCCATCGGAGAATGGTTGGAGGACCACCAGATCCAGGGCGGCTGGGACATCGCACCGAACTTCGTCCAGGCGGGTTTCGACGACGAGTGGCTCGACCTGGTGGCCGATACCGTCCCGGACGGAATTCTCGAGGGTGCGATCAGGTGGCTGAACTACACCGTCGAGACCGAGCTGCTGATGAACGAGATCCACGACGCCACCACCCGTATCTCGACGTTGGTGGGCGCGGCCAAACAGTATTCACAGATGGACCGGGCTCCGTTCCAGACCGTCGACGTGCACGAACTTCTCGACAGCACCTTGACAATGCTGAGCGGGAAGATCGGCGCCGTCACCGTTGTCAAGGAGTACGACCACTCGCTGCCGACCATTCCGGCCTATGCAGCGGAACTGAACCAGGTGTGGACCAATCTGATCGACAACGCGGTATCGGCCATGGACGGACACGGCACGTTGACCGTCCGCACCTCTCGCTCGGACGACAGCCTGATCGTCGAGATCTGCGACACCGGAACGGGTATCGCGCCCGATATCCAGGGTCGGATCTTCGACCAGTTCTTCACCACGAAGCCGGTCGGTGAGGGCACCGGGCTCGGGCTGGACATCTCCTGGCGCATCGTGGTGAACAAGCATCACGGTGACCTGACCGTGACGTCGGTGCCCGGTGACACCCGTTTCAAGGTGCGCCTGCCGCTGACCGTCCCGCAAGCGGAACTGCTGGACTCAGCCCTGGACGAGGAGCCGCACGATGTCTGAGATTGCCGGGATCAACCCGCAGGTGCCACCCAGCGGGCCGGGTTGCGTGGAGTGTGATGCCAACGGCGGCTGGTGGTTCCACCTGCGCAGGTGCGCCGAATGCGGTCACATCGGGTGCTGTGATTCCTCACCGTCCCAGCACGCCAGCGCGCACTCCCGGGAAGCGGGGCACCCGTTCATCACCAGTTATGAGCCGGGTGAATCCTGGTTCTGGAGCTCCGCCACCGACGAGTTCTACGAGGGACCGTCGCTGGCTCCGCCGGAACATCACCCGCTCGATCAGGCCGTGCCCGGACCGGCCGACCGGGTGCCGCAGGATTGGAAGCGACACCTGCATTGATGCCGTCCACACCCGACATCGGTTCGTCGGGAAGAGATCTGCAGCCCGCACGGACATGACCTGGACTTGCCGCTCGCAGCGGGTGAGGACGCGATTGCGGTTCCTATTGCCATCAACCAGGGTGCGGCTTACGCTCCGGTTCCGACGCACAAAGCATCGGGTATGTGAGTTGTAGACGCTCACCCAACGGAGGGGAACGCTGATGGGTCTCGACGATCTGGTCAACAAGGCCAAGGATCTGCTCGGACAGGGCGAAGAAAAGGCAAAGGACGCTGCGGACAACGCGGCCGCCGGCAACACCGAAGCGGCGGCGGCCGATGCCAATCAGTCGGCCGGTCTGATCGACAAGGCCAAGGAGTTGCTGACAGACGAACGCATCGATCAGGTTGCCGACGCGATCAAGTCCAAGACCCCGGACAACGTCGACAACATCGTCGATCAGGTTGCCGCAAAGGGCAAAGAATTCAACAACTGACCTCCTGACGACAGGCGGCGGCGCGAGCACTTCGCGCCGCCGCTGTTTTGTCTCGTCACCCCGACGCCCACGACAGGTCGGAACACCTCACCAGTCAGGAAGAGCCACCTCGAGGGTGAGCAGCTCGTGCTCCACGATGCCCGACCCGGTGATCCCGGCCAGCGCGCCGGTGCCCGACCCGGCGACGATCGAAGCCCGCATCACGGTCTCCTGCCCCTCCCCCATCGACGCGCCGTGTTCCAGCACGAAGCTCCCCCAGTGCCCACGCAGGCTGCCGACGATGCGCTCTTGTGCGACGTAGGACGCCCCCTTGTCCCCGCGCGTCATCAGGGCGTGGCCGGTCGCCGTGCCGTTCAGGTCGTCACCGGCGTAGGTCTTGGCGAGCACCACCCGGCCGGTGTCCGGGGCACCCTCGTCGGTCGGCTCGGTGTCTGCGATGACATCCCAGGTGGTGATCGTGAACGGAAGCTCGAGACGAACAGTCATGGTTGCAGTCTGGCCGATACTCCGGTCGGAGGTGCACCTCGGCCGCACTGCTAGCGTCGAGCGGTGAGCGGACTCGACGAGGTGGGTGCACGCGACGGCTGGCGGTGCTGGATCTGCGACGAGAAGGTCGACCCCGACAAGTCGGTGAACGATGCCCGCGGCCCCAGCATCGACAGCTACTTCACGGCCGGCAAGTCCGCAAAGGGCAAGGGTGGGATCGAGCGACTGGCCCACCGATCGTGCAACACCAAGAAGGGTGCCGTCACCCCGGTGATCCGTTGGCCCGACCGGCTTTTCGTGTCCGACCCGGCCGTCCTGCTGACCACCGTCGACCGACTCGAACGCAAGGGTGGACGGGAGGTGGTCGGTCGGTGTCCGAGGGCCGCGGACGCCGCACAGAGCGCGGAGTGGTTGGCGGACAGGCTGTCCCGACTCGCACCCGGGTTGGCGATCAGTACGACGGTCGAACAGGGCGGTGGGCAGCATCTGCTGGTACTGACGGCCGGCCGACCTCGGCGGTGAGCGGTCAGCCGTCGACCGGCCCGGTCGTGATCTGCCCTGGCACCGTCGGTGCTGCGTCCTGCCGAAGCTCCGACGCGGCCTTGGCCGCCTTGTAGTCGATCATCTCCCGCAACAGGGTCCGTCGCACGCGGGGCAGATCGGCGAGGCTGACCGCCAGCACGGTGAGCAGCAGGTACAGCACGAACGCGCTGGTGATCAACATCAGCACGGGCACCCACACCCCGCCCAGTTCCTCGATCATCGAGCGCTTCGCCCAGACCCGCCAGGTCAGCATCAGGTTCACCCCGAGACCGACGACATAGGACACCGCGAACGAGAACAGGAACGGCTTGAGCGTGCCGTCGTGCAGTCGCTCCTTGAGCGGTTCGACCCGCAACGGCGACAGCACGGACAGCACGTTGCCGATGCCCAGCCAGATCAACATCATCGTCACGAGTTCGCCGAGCGCCAGCAGCAACGCACCGAAGTCCGCTGCGCGCCATGCCAACAGCACGCTGAGCACCACACCGACGGCACCGACCAGCAGGAACATCGTGACGTTCTTCGAGAGCAGCAAGTGCCACAGTCGCCGGCCGGTGGTCAGTTCACCGCGCACCCGCCCGGCGTCCCAGCTCAGGGCGTTGGTGCACACCACGCCGCCGATCACCCCGGACAGTGCGTAGATGGCCAGGTACGGCAGCAGCTCGGATTTCTGCTCCCATTGGAAGATCCGCAGGAAGGCCAGATAGGCCAGGCCAAGCCCGAACCCGATGGCCAGCTTGACCAGGATGGACCGGGGTTTGCGGTGCAGCACGTTGCCGAATTCGGTGCTGACCCCGTTCCCGAGTTCGACGCCGTGCCGCACGGCGGTGTTGCCCGGCGGCAGGATCCGGTAGCCCTTGACGGCGGCGTCGACGGTCTCCGAGTCGCCGGCCAGCAGGGCGGCGCTCCGCGCCTGCAGCACCGCCCGATGCGCCTCGATCAGCGACAACCCGGCCACCGCGACGGCCGCATCCGCGTCGGCCTCGGCCTGCGCCGCCGCTTCGACCGGATCGCTCGGCGGCCGGTCGGTCGTCACGTCACGATCGGCGGCGACCAACTGGGCCAGCCGTCGTTGCCAGGTCGGCGACGGCGAAACCGCCGACAGTCCCGGCGCGGCCAGCGCGATCCGATCCTTGGCCAGCGATCGGTCGACCTTGAGCGCGGCAGCGTCGATGGCCGTACGGTCCTGCCATTTCACCGAGCGGGCAGTGCCCTCGGCCTGGGCGGCCCGACCCGCCACTTCGGACAGGCCGTCGATCGCCGCCATCGCCACTCCTCGCCGCGTCGGGTGTTGCGGGCTCATTCTCCCGCAGCCGACGCGTCCTTCTCGACGGGCGCGATCGGCCGGACGGCGTTGATCAGCAGGGTGGCCAGGGCCAGCAGCACGGCCACCACCAGCAACGCCCGCAGCACGGTGACGTGCTCGCCGAGGAAGCCGATCAACGGTGGCCCACCCAGGAACGCGCAATAGCCGATGGACGCGACCACGCTCACCCGGCTGGCGGCCGCCTTCGGATCGTCGGCGGCAGCACTCATCCCGACCGGAAATCCGAGTGACGCCCCGGCACCCCACAGCAGCACGCCGACAAACGCCAGCGGTGTGTACGGCGGACTGAAGACGAACAGCAGGATGCCGGCGATCGCGACCGCGGCGAGGCCACGCAACACCAGCACCCGGCCGTAGCGATCGAGCAGACCGGTCCCGAACCAGCGGACCGCGGTCATCGCGGTGAGGAACGCGGCGAACCCGAGCGTGCCGACCGCGGCCGGGGTCCCGTAGCCGTCGATCAGCGCCACGCTGATCCAATCGTTGCCGCTGCCCTCGGAGAACGCGAACGCCAACACGATGACGCCGATGATCAACGTCCGGGGTTCTCGCCAGCGGGCGAGCGCGGCCCGGGCGCCGCCGACCTTGGGTCCGTCGTCGGGGAGGTCGTACCCGGGCGCCGCAGCATCAGCGGAGTTGTCGGGTTCCGGCGAGGGGTCCTCGTCGGCGACGAACCCGCGGACGGCGAACGGCACCAGCACCGCGACCAGAACGGCGAGCACCATCAGGTGAATGGTCACGGAGACGTTCAGCGCCACCATCAGGACGCCGACCAGCGCGCCCGCCACGGTGCCGGCGCTGTAGCCGGCGTGGAAGCGCGGCATGATCGCCCGGCCCAGATGACGCTCCACGGTCGCACCCTGCACGTTCATCGCGACGTCCCAGGCACCGTTGGCGAACCCGACCAGGAACAGGCCGAGCACCACCGGCAGCACGCCGATCAGGTACCCGCCCGCCACCACGGCGAGGCCGACGGCCAGCAGCACGGACATGTAGGCGACCGTGCGGCGCGAGTTGAAGCGATGAACGATGATCCCGGCCAACGGCAGCGCGACCAGCGATCCCGCCGCGATTGCCAGCAACACGAGTCCGAGGTCGGCCGGGCTCAATTCGAGTTGATCGCGAACCTGTGGAATGCGCGAAGCCCAGCTGGCGAACGCGAACCCGGACGCGATGAATGCCGCGTAGGTCGCCCGAATTCCCGCCGCCACCTGCTGCGGAGCCAGCCCGGCGGCAGGTGTGAAGCTCATCGACTCTCCCGACTTCCTCGACCAGCGTCAGTTGACCATTCCATCACGGACCCTGCTTTCACCGCGGACCCTGTCGTCGTCACGGACCCTGCTTTCACCGCGGACCCTGTCGTCGTCACAGACCCTGGCCGGCCCGCCGGCCCGGTCACAGCGACACCCTGCCCATCGGAACCACTTTCGTCTCCGCCACGGCAGCCGGTGGCTGTCAGGTGGACCAGCAGGAAGGCGTCACCGTCGTCTCCTGCGATGTCGGTGCGGTGGCGCCGGGTGCCTCCGCAGAGGCCGTGCTGACCATCCGTCTCGATCCTGGTGCGAGTGGCGTCCTGGCCAATGAGGCCTCGGTGGGATCAGGTGCGCTCGACCCCGAAACCGCCGACAACGTCGCCGGGGTGCAGTCGACCATCACCGCTGCGGTGTCGACGAGCGTGACCAAGACCGGACCTGCGGTGCTCGTTCCGGGCCGGTCGGCGACTTACACGCTGGCCTACCGGAACGACGGGCCCTCGACCGCCACCGACATCGTCCTCGCCGACCAGATCCCGGATGGTCTCGAGTTCAGTGCGGCCCCGGGATGTTCCCTGGTCGGTGCCGGCCCGGTCTTCGTCACCTGCGCGGTCGACCCGCTGGGTCCCGGCGGCTCCGGTCAGGTCGAGATCACCTTCCTCGTCGCTGATTCCGCCGTCGACGGCGCCACGATCCTCAATGCGGCGTCGATCGTTGCGGCCGGGACCGAGTCGGACCAGGCCGACAATTCCTCGGTGGTGAGCGGCCTGGTCGATACCGAACCGCCCGGCGGCACGTCGGAGCAACCTTCGGGATCGGGCGTGACGACCAGTTCCTTGTCACCCACCGAGACGAGTTCGGCGAGCACGTCGACAGCGAGCGGAACCAGCACGGATCCGACACCCGCGCCGACGACGCTGTCTGCTCCGCAGCCGGGCAGCGGCGGGTCGGCAGGTTCGGGGTTGTCGTCCACCGGTGTGGCGGTCGGCGGGCTGCTGACCGTCGCCGCGTTACTGCTCGCCGCAGGACTTGCCTTCGGGCTGTTCGGCCGACGTCCAGGTCGCCGGCACTGAGCCACAACGCGGCCGGCCGACGACGCCGCACGGGTGGTGTTCGAGCGACGGGGGGTGGGTGCGAAACGGCGGTCGAGGCAGGGCGGAGGAGCTGGCGCGGTGAATGTTTGGAGGTCAACAGAAGGGGGAATTTCTGGTGTTGTCTGGGACCACTGTGGCCACTGCACTCCGCAGTGACGCCTGGGTTCCGCTTCGCGAGAGAGGCACTCCCATGGTGCTGGCAATTGTCTTGATCGTCCTGGCGATTCTGTTGGGTCTCGGTGGGCTGTTGTTCACCGCACTGAAGTGGTTGCTCATCGTCGCGGCCGTGTTCCTGATTGCCGGCATCGTGGCCGGGTTCATCGGCCGGGGTAAGACCAAGACCCTGCGCTGACGTACGGAGGACAAGGCGATGGCACGCAGCACCGACCGGGGCAGCTACTCGGAGGCCGATCTGACGGTCGAGCATCCGAAGGACCATGCAGCCGGGCCGACGGCGGTTGCCGTGTCGATGAAGCGTGCCCTGACCCAGATGGGCCCGAAGCGGACTGCGCAGACGCTGCTCAAGCTGAACCAGGCCGAGGGCTTCGACTGCATGAGCTGCGCCTGGCCCGACCCAGAGGTCGGACACCGGCACGTCGCCGAGTTCTGCGAGAACGGCGCCAAGGCGGTGGCGGAAGAAGCGACAAAGGCCCGCGCTACGCCGGACTTCTTTGCCACGAACAGCATTGCCGCACTCGACCGGCAGTCCGAGCATTGGCTGGGGCAGCAGGGCCGGATCACCCACCCGATGATCAAACGTCCCGGCGCAACCCACTACCGACCGATCGCCTGGGATGAAGCGTTCGAGGTGATCGGCACCGAGCTGAAGAACCTCGGCAGTCCGAACGAGGCGATCTTCTACACGTCGGGCCGGGCATCCAACGAGTCGGCCTTCGCGTATCAGCTGTTTGCGCGCGCGTTCGGCACCAACAACATGCCCGACTGCTCGAACATGTGTCATGAGTCGACGAGCATCGCCCTGCAGGAGTCGATCGGCATCGGGAAGGCCAGCGTCAGCATCGAGGACGTCTATCAGGCGAAGCTGATCATCCTGGCCGGTCAGAATCCCGGCACCAACCATCCCCGCATGTTGTCGGCGCTCGAGATCGCGAAGAAGAACGGCGCCAAGATCGTCTCGATCAATCCGCTGCGGGAAGCCGGGCTGGTCAGATTCAAGAATCCCCAGGAGCCGAAGGGTTTGGTGGGCAAGGGAACAGCGCTCTCCGACTATCACCTGCCGATCAAGCTGAACGGCGATCTGGCGCTGTTCCAGGCGCTCGGATCGCTGCTGGTGCAATGGGATTGTCTGGACCACGATTTCATCGACAGGTACACCACCGGTTTCGAGAACTGGCGATCGCATGTTGCGGCGGTCGATTGGGATCTGGTCACCGAGACCACCGGGCTGTCGCGAGAACAGATCACCACGCTCGCAGAGATGCTCCGCGACTCCGACGCGACCGTGTTCTGTTGGGCGATGGGGTTGACCCAGCATCGGAACGCGGTGGCCACCATCAAGGAAGTCACGAATGTTGCCCTGGCTCAGGGCAACATCGGCAAACCCGGCGCCGGCCTGTTCCCGGTTCGTGGGCACTCCAACGTCCAGGGCGACCGGACGATGGGGATCTGGGAGCGACCACCGGCCCATTTCCTGGACGCGCTGCAGAAGGAGTTCGGCTTCGACCCGCCGCGGCCGCACGGTCTGGACACGGTCGACTCGATCCGCGCCCTGCGGGACGGAAAGGCCCACGTCTTCATCGGTCTCGGGGGCAACTTCGTCCAGGCCGTTTCGGATACCGACGTCGTCGTCGAGGCCATGCGCAAGGCCAGGCTGACGGTGCAGATCTCCACCAAGGTGAACAGGTCGCACCTGGTCTGCGGCGAGACGGCGCTGATCCTGCCCACCAGGGGACGCACGGAGAAGGACATCCAAGCCTCAGGGCCGCAATGGATCTCGGTCGAGGACTCGACCTGCTCGGTGCATTCCTCGCGTGGTCCGCTGGAACCGGCGAGCCCGTACCTGAAGTCAGAGGTCGAGATCGTCTGCCGGATCGCCGAAGCCACCATCGGAGACCGGCATGGGATCGCCTGGCAGGCGATGCGGGACAACTACAGCGTCATCCGCACGCACATCTCCAGGGTGGTGCCTGGCTGCGAGTCCTACGAGGTGAACGTGCACCGGCCCGGCGGTTTCGTGTTGCCTCATCCCCCGAGGGATTCCCGGACGTTCGGTACGAAGTCGGGCCGGGCAGAGTTCGTCACGTCCCCGATGGAGGTTCTCCAGGTGCCCGAGGGTCACCTGGTGCTGCAGACCTTGCGGAGCCACGATCAGTTCAACACCACCATCTACGGGCTCAGCGACCGGTACCGCGGGATCGAGGGTGGCCGGCGGGTGATCTTCCTGCACCGCGACGACATCGCGCACCTCGGGTTCCGCAACGGCGACTACGTGGACATCAGCACGCGCTGGACCGAGGACGACCGGGTCAGGTGCGCGAAGAGCTTCCGGATCGTCGAATACGACACGCCGCGGGGATCGGCCGCTGCCTACTACCCCGAGACGAACCCGTTGGTGCCGCTGGACTCCACTGCGCTCCAGAGCAACTGCCCGACGTCGAAGTCGATCATCGTGTCGTTGAAGGCTGCCGGTTCGCCGCCGGCGGGGACCTGGTCCGGAGAACCGGCGAACGACCAGGATGAGGTCGGGGCCGACTGGTCGCACAAGAGCCACCCGCAGCCGGAGCATCTCTCCTGACGGTTTCAGGTCGGGTCCGGGGGCTGACAGGCCGCCAAGCCACCGGCCGCAGGGGCATTGACCTGTCCTGAGCAGGGTCGGCGTCGGCTTCGGCTGATCGCACAAGGGCCGACTGCGGCCGCACTGTCCTGTGCTGAGCAGGTCGGCGTCGGCTTCGGCTGATCGCACAAGGGCCGACCGCCGGCCGCACTGTCCTGTGCTGAGCAGGTCGGCGTCGGCGTCGGCTGATCGCACAAGGGCCGACCGCGGCCGCACTGTCCTGTGCTGAGCAGGTCGGCGTCGGCGTCGGCGGATCGCACAAGGGCCGACCGCGGCCGCACCAGCCTGGCCGTTGGCCGGGTGCGGCCAGGTCTGGTCCCCTCGCCCGAAACACGTTGCGGTGGATCAGTCTTCGGCCGGGGTCCGGTGCCGCGTCTGTTCGTCGCGTTTCATCTCGGCCTCGAAGACGTGGCGGGTGCCGTCGGCGAGTTGTTCTCGCGCGACCTGTTCGACGCCTCGAAACACCGACCAGTACTGGTCGTCGTAGGTCTCGACGAGCTGAAACGTCCACATTCCGGGGACGACGTCGCGGCCGACGAGAACCTCGTCGATGTCGTCCGCGAGTTCACCATGGCCCGCGGTGCGCAACTGTCGGACGGCCTCCTGCAACGTCAGATCGGCCATCCCGGACATCCGGTGGAATTCGTAGAGATGGCCGCGGGCGTTCTCCACCACTTCGAGCGCCTCCGACAATTTTCCGAGCGCCTCGACCGTCGTATCGTCCAGGCCCGGCGCCCGGGTCTTGGCGACCGGTCGTTCGGGATGCTTTGCGCTGCCGTATTTTTCCCTCAGCTCGGACATGTGCCGGACTGTAGTGCAGGAAATCAGGCTCGCGCAGGACAAGCCTGCCTTCAATCACCGAGATGCCCCCGAACCCGCCTCGATGACGGGCCAAACCTCGACTGTGGCGCCGGGCGGCCGGGTGATCGCGACGTACCACCGGCGCCCACGACAACATCGCGACCAGATGGCGGATCGTCGGATCGACCATCAAATACCAGGAATCTGCGGCATCCCAGGTACTTCGGGCGCCATTCGTTCATCACTGTCCTTCCATCGCACCATCGCCAACTGCCACATCTGACAGCCGTGTGTGACCGTGACCGTGACAACCAACGGTGTCGCACCCCAAATCTCCCGCCCCGATCAGAATGCACCCGCCTTTGAACAGAAGATGTGGATCGACCGGTCCGCTGTCGGTGCTCCTTGATAGTGTCCTTGTTGTGGACATCAGTTCGATAACAACCCCGCAAGAGGTGGAACACGTTGTCGGCACCCTGATGTCCGGACTCCGGATGCTCCGCGACACCCCGTTCTACAAATTCGGCCGCGATGATCTCCTCGACGCCGGAAGACACCTGGAAACCCTCGGTCGCGCCCTCTACGCCGCGCAAATACGGTGGGTCGGCGAGATCGAGGACACCGGGACCGCCAACCAACTGTCCTGCTCCTCCACCAGAGCATTGCTCCGAGACACCCTGCGGATCAGCTCCGGCGACGCCGCCGACCGGATCCGCGCCGCGAAACTCACCCAACCCCGCGAACCCCTCAGCGGCGGCAACATCCCGCCCCGAATCCCGCTGGTGGGCGCCTCCCTGGACAACGCCGACATCGGCGCCGGGCACGTCGCCGTCATCACCAAAGCCGTCAGCAGCTGGCCTCAGCATCTCGACCCCGACACCTTCGACTCCGCCGAACAACTCCTGGTCGCCGAAGCTCAGCAGGTCGACCCCGGACAGCTCGCGAGAACCGCGCAACGCCTCGAGGGCATCCTCGACCCCGATGGCCCTGCACCCGACGAACCCGACCCCACCGGTCGGATGGAGCTGAGGCTCGGGAACCGCAACCCCCGCACCCGGCTCACCCCGTTCACCGGCACCCTCACCGACGAAGCGGTGGAGATGTTTCGGCAGGCCACCGCCGCTCTGGCCGCGCCCGACCCGGCGAACACTGATGACCCGCGGTCGCCCGCGGCCCGGCTCGCGCACGCCCACCTCGAAGTGATCCGCGCGTTCCTCGACACCGGCGCCGGCCCCAGCGTCGGTGGTCAGGTTCCGCACGTCACCATGACCGTCGACTACGACACCCTCACCGGGCAACTGGCCAACGCCACCCTCGCCCACGGCGGACCGATCACCACAGGACAAGCCCGCAGGATTCTTTGCGACGCCCGAATCCTGCCCGCTGTCCTCAACGGCGCCTCCAGAATCCTCGATCTCGGTCGCAGCCAACGCCTCTACCCACCCCACCTTCGCGCAGCCCTCACCCTCCGCGACAAAGGTTGCGCCTGGCCCGGTTGCGACCGCCCACCCGGAATGACCCAAGCCCACCACATCACCAGTTGGCTCGACGGCGGACCAACCTCCCTCGACAACGGGGTTCTCCTTTGCCTGTACCACCACCAACAAGCCCATTCCACCGAATGGACCATCGCCATCGCCGCCGACGGCCGCCCCGACTTCATCGCACCCCGCTGGATCGACCCGCATCAACGACCCCGCCGAAACCACCATCACCATCACCCACTCCAGCAATAAGCCGATCCGGGATCGGGTGCAACGACGGCATGCGTGAGAGGTCTGTTGGCTACAGCGTTATCGCCGTCGAGACCGGTGACCTATCCGTGGCAAGGGACCTCGAGTGTGGGCCAGGCCCGTTACTAGGCAGGGGTTTTCGGTGTCATCAACGAGCATCTCGGTCGTGACCGGCGCCGAGAGATCCCGTCCAGACCCCCGGGCGATCCCGGCAGCGACCTCCGTCCCGAGCCGGCGCCAGAACCCCCTGCGAAGGAACCCTGACATAGCTCGATCCGAACTGCCACAAGCCTTTTTCCGACCGCAAGTTTTCCGACCGCAAGTTTTCCGACCGCAAGTTTCCCGACCGCAAGTCCGACCGCAAGTTTCCCGACCGCCGAGTTCCCGACCACCGCGTTCCCGACCACCGCGTTCCCGACCACCGCGTTCCCGACCACCGCGTTCCCGACCACCGCGTTCCCGACCACCGCGTTCCCGACCACCGCGTTCCCGACCACCGCGTTCCCGACCACCGCGTTCCCGACCACCGCGTTCCCGACCACCGCGTTCCCGACCCGGGCCTCGAAGGCGGCGCGCCCACCCCTGACCACACCCGGGTAGGCAGCCATCCCGCTGCCACTGAGAAATGACTCGAACCTGCGCCGGCCGTGCAGAAGGCCTTGGCCGCGGCGCTACCTGATGTCTGACGACTTCTGAGGCCTGATGACTTCTGAGGTCTGACGACGAGCTGACCAAGTGAAGAGTTCGTCACGGCTGGGTCGAGCGTCGGCGATCCGGCGAAGGTGATGGCGGTTAGTGCCGACAGTTGTCGAAGTGCCGGTCGCGATGGCGGATCACCGTGCCCGACTCACCTCTCGCCGGACGAAAAGACCCGGACTCGTATGTTCGAATCCGGGCCTTCGACCTGGGTGGAGCTGCCGGGAATCGAACCCCGGACCTCTTCGATGCGAATGCAGATACATGCCAACTGGTGCAGACGGATCGCACCATATTCGTAGGTGGCACGGTTACGAGCCGCTGCCTACGCTCGGCGGCCGACGCTGATCAAGGTGCCTTTGCGGTGCCCAAGCCTTACCCAGATGCGAGCGGGCAAAGACGCGGTTCCGGGAAGATCCCGAAGCGAGAACGACTTGACAGTGATATCGCGAACGCACCGTCGTCCCACCGACGATGCGCCCTTGCGCCGGAGGCGAACATGGACGAGAACACCTTCAACGCGCTCCATCACAGCCAGGTGATCGACCTGACGACCACCGGGCGCCGGACCGGCCACCCCAGGACGATCGAAATCTTCCTCCACGACAAGGACGGCCTGCTCTTCATCAGCGGCATGCCACGGGCCGATCGGACGCGCGACTGGATCCACAACATTACGGCTGACCCGCAGGTCGTTGTGCACCTGAAGCAGCACATGGCGGTGGACATCCCCGCGACCGCACGCGTGGTGACAGACCCGGCCGAGCGCCGCCCGCTGATGGCAGCCGCGGCCGAGCGGTGGGGTCGAACTGACGTGGACGAGATGGTGCCCGCAATGGACAGCAAGGTCCGCACCAAGTAGCCGTGAGGAACCACCCGCCTCGGGTGATTCGTCACGTTCGCGAAACGGGGCACTCTGGTGATCGCACCCCGCGGCCTGCCCTGGCTGCGCCGACCAGTGTGGCGGTCCGAGCTCGATCGTCCATGACGTTGCGGAGGGTACTGATGCCGAGTCAGTCCGGTGAGATCGTCCTGATCAACGGGTTCGGGGTGCTCTTCGTCATCCTGAACGCGTTCGGTTTGGGCCTGCGGCTCCCGATCGGCAAAATACTCGGTGAGGCAGCAGCCCACTGGAAGATCGTCGTGTGGGCGTTGGTCGTGAATTTCGTTCTGATCCCGGTGCTGTTCATCGGCTATCTGCTGACGGTTGCCTCGTCGATCCCTGGCGAGATCAAGGTCGGGTTCTGTGTCGCTGCGCTGTGCGCCGGCATGCCCTTTGCTCCGATTCTCGCCAAGTTGGCCAAGGCCAATGTCAGCATTGCCACCACGCTGTTGGTGGTCATGACCGTGGCCACTGTCATCGCGCTGCCGATCGGATTGCCGCTGGCCGTCGATGCGGTTGACGCGCAACTGACGACCTCATTCTGGGACGTTGCCTGGCCGCTGCTTCTGTTCCTGGTCCTGCCGCTAGCTCTGGGGTGTTGCTTCAGGATCGGTTGGCCTGACCTGACTGCGCCGCTGGCCAAGTGGGTGGTCCGGGTCGCAATCTTGTGTCTTCTGTTCAACCTCAACTTCACCCTGGTTGCGTATTGGGATCTATTCGTGCAGACATGGGGCACCGCAAGCTACATCGCAGCCATCGCCGGCCCGTTCATCGGCCTTGGGTGTGCCTACCTTCTCGTTTCCGGTCTCCGGGTCAAAGACTTCGGAACCAGGCACGCAACCGAAATCACCACGGCGGTCCGCAACATCGCCCCGATGCTGCTGATGATGATCTTCCCCTTCGGCGCTGACCCACTGGTCACGGTGTCGATCACGATCCTGAATACCGTCGGCATCGTGGTCGTTCTCCTATTCGTCCTCATATGGCGACGGGCTGCACCGCCGGCAGGCATCGCGGCAACAGCTCATGCCACGAACCTCAAAGGTGTTTCTCCGCCACCATTAACCTGATGGAAGTGCCGACACAAGCAACCGGTCGATGTCCCACTAAAGACCGGTTCCCATCAAACATAACCACGTCTTGCGACCCTGCTCGACGGCAATTAACCAAGGCGGTGACCAATTACGGTTTGCGGCTCGGCACCAGGAGAAGGGTTACAGATTAGTTAAGTCAGGAAGCCGCCACGTCGGGATGGCAGGCTTTGAACCCGCGACTCCTTGACCTCCAGTAGAGCGCCAAGGACGTTCTCGCAGCTCAGCAGTAACAAGGCAATGGTGCGACAGCCGATCTGTGCTCAGTTTGCACCGGCAGCGTCCACATTAGTGCCCGCCGTAGTCCCTGCAAGAATCCCGGTAGCGACCAGTCCTCGAGGTTGTTGGTTGTGCTGGGAAAGGACTCGCACCGGCGTGCGACCTCGGGGTTATGAGTCGGGCGCTTGTCGATTCAGGCCATCGCACAAGTGCTCTACAGACGTTCCCTGATCTGGCCCAATAGTTCTCCGGCCGTCTCAGTACTTCGAAGCCGAATCGGCGTGATTCAGAGCGTTCCGGCCACAAATCTGGCCACAAGATCGCGTAAGGGGCGGAACGTCGACTGGCCACACCGATGTTCGATAGCAGCCATCGGGTGGGTCGGCAGTGACATTTCAGGCGCGGTAAGGATTTCACGAAGCAAGCGGACACCACTCGGGTCGTGCCGACGTGCGAAAACAACACATTTTCCAAGTCCGCGAACGCATGTTCGCCGGAGGTCGTCATGGTCTCTAACCGGGTGAAATATCATGAGCCGGATCGACAAGGACGACGCCGAACGGACACAACTGAGACCAAAACTGAGACCACATGGCAGCTAAGCGAACCCGGAGGACCAGGGACCGGCGTACATGTCGAAAAGGCTCCACAGCGAGGGAAGTCTGCCCTTCTCGGCGAGGAAGATCGCGACAGGCACAGCCGGGACGCCGAACATGGCGGCATATGCCCAGGTCACCAACCCGGCTGTCCGTGATCGGTTCATAGAGGTGCCTCCCTTTCCATTGCTGGTTATCTGCGTTGTCACGCGTTGTCCGGCTTCGGTGACTCAGGCCGAAGACGCCTGGGCTGCCGAATCCTGTCCCAACGGCAGCGGCGGCGAGCGCCCTGCTCGGCCCACGAGCTCGGTTCAGCGGGGGCTTGGCGTCAACCTGGCGATGGGTATGCGGCGACCAGACTTCTCCGCGTACTTCGCAGCGAGGGGGGCTCGAGCAAGCACCACACTCTGCCAAAGCTCGTCGCGCTCCGTACTGTCGGCGACACGGCCGTCCGCGACATAGATCTCGGGGCCAATCTGGATGTGCGCCTGGCCAGCTGCCTTGAGGTTCCTGATCCATTGCGGATCGTCCTTCATGCCGCCCGCCGATCCCATGACAACGTAGTCGCCTTCATGCGGGAAATAGACCACTGGGACGGTGAACGGGGTACCCGTCCGACGACCGGCGACGGTCAACAGCAGCACTGGGAGGCCTTTGGCCTTGCCGCCGATTCGGCCGTTGGTTCGGCGGTACAGGGTGACCGCCATCCCATTGGCTGCTCGCATCGTCCGCTTCATCACTGTATTCATCGGCACCGCTCATCTCTGGTTCGTCTGTCTGTTTGAGCCCTTATCTTTTTGGCTGCTCAGGGCATGACCTGGCGTGAGGAGTTCGTCATGGGTTCAGCGAAGCTTGGCCCACCTCGAGACGATCAGCGCCGTGCGGACGACGGCGAACACCGGTGGGATCGGCAACGCAAAACCCCACCAGTAGACAGCGCCTGCCGGAAGGACTCCGATGGCAACGATGGCGCCACTGCGACGACCGCGCCACAGCAGCCAACCTGCGACGCCTTCGACGATGCACACCACGAGGAAGCCGGCAAGCAACGGGACCGTCGACTTGACGCCGTGAGCCTCGAACGGACCTCGACCGTAGGCCGGGAAGCCCATCACGATCGGAAGGTCCTTGCCGACCCGCACTCTCGCGATGGCGGGGATCGTGAACACGCCGAACCCGACCGTGTTGACCCAGCACAACGCGGCGGCGGCTCGAACTGCGGGCTGTCCCGAGGCCTGTACAAGGGTGGAGGTGGCCGGCAGGTCGCGCGTCGTCATGCGGCTGTGCCCAGAACTCGCCGCATGTATCGGGCGTACTGGCGCCGACCAGAAACTCGCCACATCAGCTTGATCGGGAGCGGGAGGTCACCGATGAACCAGGTGGCCTCCTCAGGCGTCGCGACATCCTCCAACGTGCCGGTCGCAACGAGCTTCTCGGCGTTGGTGAACTTCTCGAACGTCTCCCGACCGAACCGCGTCCACTCCTCGGCAGTGATGTGGATCCGAAGCAGAGGCACCACGTGCGCTTCCTCGTCGTCGAGATGCACAACGAGGGCGGCGGTGAACTCATCGAGCGCTGTCGCCAGTGCCTCGCTCTCGACAGGGGTCCGTCGCCAAGTCTCCAACAGCGAGCGCACCCGCTCCGAGCGCTCCGCGACCACCTTGTGCTGCTGCTCCATGCGGGTGATCAGTTCGGTCTGGAGTGCCGCGCGCTCCAGCAGCAGCGGCCAGACGTTTTCGTCCTCGCCACTGTGGTGGTTGTGGAGGCCGTTGAGCAGGAAGTCGAGATGTGCGGCAATCGGCTGCGAGCGCGCGGTGGCGCCGACCGGAGCCTGCCGAACCAGCTCGGCCATCATCGGGAACCCACGCCGGAAGATTCGATGGATCACGGCCATTTCCTCGGTCCGTGCCGGGGCGGCGGAACGGGCTTCGGTCGACATCGGCGCGCCTCCATCCACTGTGTCCTGCATCTACTAAGGTATACCTGATACTCAGGTATACCTTAAGGATGTGGGATGGCGCAAGACCCCCCTGGACCAGCGGACAACACGATCGCGATGCTCGGCCGTGCCTACAGCCTGCTTGGGTTCCGGATCGTCGACGGAGTGGTGGGTGCGGGGTTCCCGCAGAAGCCGTCGCACTCGGCGGTGTTCGCCCAGATCAGGGCGGAGGGAAGCCGGCTCACCGAGCTGGCTCGCGGGGCGAACATGACACCCCAGGCGATGGGCGAGTTGGTCGATGAGCTGGAGACACTGGGTTACGTCGAGCGTCGACCGGATCCGACCGACCGCCGCGCGAAACTGATCGTTCTCACCTCGCGAGGCCACGAGTGCATCGCCGCGGGCATCGCCACGATCCAAGGCATCGAGGAACGAATCGACCAGATCCTCGGGCCCCAAGGACACGCCCAGCTGAGGCGCCTCCTCAGCACCCTGCTCACGGCCGGCTGATCTTGGGGTTCAGAGCCGAGGGTGCCTGAGCACGCCCCGGACGTAGCTGTCCGCCTCGTCGTCTTAGAAGCCTGGAGCGCCCAGCAGGAGGTCCTCAAGCCCGGTCTCGGTCGAACTGTCCAAGATCGATCACCTGGCGATCCAGACCTGGATCACCGGCTTGAGCCAGCGGCTGTCACCCGCGACCGTTGCAGAGTGCCGACGTCTGACCGCTGCGGTGTTGCGGTCCGCAGTCCGGAATCGGTTGATCGCATACAACCCGTGCGACGACACACGGGTCCCGAAGCGACGCAGGCAGGACACCGACGAGCAGGTCATCGCGCGCGACGTGTTCAGACGTAGGCTCCTGCCCGCCGTGCCCGACCGCTACCGCGGCTTGGTCGCCGTCGCCGGCGGCGCCGGCCTGCGTTGGGGCGAGGCGGCCGGACTGTACGCCGACGCCGTTGATCTGGATGCCAGCCGGCTACGGGTGATCCGCACCGTGGTCGAGGTCGCCGGCCACACCCAGTTCAAGGGCTACCCCAAGTCGACCGCCGGCCGACGCACCATCCCTCTGCCCGGCTGGTTGGTCGAGTTACTCCGCACCCATGTCGAGCTGTACGGGTGCGGCGCAGCCGACCTGCTCTTCGCCAATGGAGTCGGTGGCACCCACCGGCGGACCCTGTTCCGAGCTCGGCAATGGCGGCCGTCGCTGGTAAGAGCCGGACTGCTGGGCTCGGTGACACAGAACGCCACCCAATGGGTCGGCACCTGGACCGACGTGGACGCCAAGCGACATCAGGTCCGATGCGCGACCGAAAACGTCGCCGTCGGTCAGGTCGCCCGACAGCAGGCCGGCGGATTGCGCTATCACGACTTACGGCACTCGTATGCGACCTGGCTGGTCGACGATGGGTACCGCCGAACATGGTGCAACGGGTAATGGGGCACGAACGGGCGTCGACCACGCTAGACCTCTACACCCGGCGAACCGACGACGCCTACCGCATCCTTCGGGCCCTGGACGATGCCGATTGATGCCGCAGCGGTGCCCTTTTGGTGCCTGCAGCAGTAAGGCCCGGCTTCAGCTGTTCGAATCCGGGTATTTGACGTGGTGGAGCTGCGGGGAATCGAACCCCGGACCTCTTCGATGCGAACGAAGCGCGCTACCAACTGCGCTACAGCCCCTGGTCGCGGTATTCACCGCGAGCCGTCGACAACAATAGCAGCGGGTCGAACCCTGGATGGCCACCCCTTCGGCGGCTGGTGGCGCTGGTGATTCGTGCATCTGCAGGAGCCCAACGACCGTGCGCAAACCGCTCCCGACCACTCGCGACCACCGGTCAGCCGTCCCGGAAGGCTTCGCCGGCCAGCACCGGAACCCTGCGGGAACTGTCGATCTCGGCCGCCACGGCGATCTCTTCGCCGTAGCCGTCCTCGAACAGTTCCCGGCCGGATGCACAGGCGGCCAGGGCCATGCCGGGTGTCCGCCCGAGAGACCTATAAGCGGCCCGAGCCGACGCGGCCTCTGGCGACACGGGGCCGGCCCCGGCGGCGGCCAGCGCCTCGATGACCAAGCCGGCACCCCAGAGATCCTCGACGGCCGGCCGCAATGCATCCCCCGGCCAGCGCTCCCCCGCTGCGACGACGGCGACCGGGCCACGGACCGCCTTCACCACCCACTCCGCGCAGGCGGAGGCATTGCGCAAGCTGGCGCCCACCACCAACGCGTTCGCCTCGCCGAGTTGACGGCAGATGGCCGCGCCGTTGGGCGAGGGCAGCACGAGCTTGGACGTCACCGCCAGTGGACCGCCAGGCTCCGTCGCCCGCCGCACCGACACCGGCGACAGACTGACTCCGGTCGGCCCGGCTTCCCGGCGTCCGACCGCCAGGACGGCTCCCCTGGTCGCCGCGAATGCGGCAGCGGAGGCGTCGCGGAAGCGGTAGGGAAACACCTGGATACCGGCGTCCAACGCCACCGACAAGGTGGTGCAGAAAGACAGTACGTCGACCACCACAACAGCGGCCGCGCCGGTTGCGATCGAGATGGCGCCCTGCAGTCCCCAGTCGAAACGGACGCCGAAGCCGGACTGGCCGTACGGATCCACGGACGCACCGGACGGCTTCGCCGAGGCCGTCACCGGCCACACCTCGCGACGGACACCAGCTCCCCGGTGCACCCTGCAGTGGGGAGACACGCAGTTCGGAAGCACGCAGTTCCGGGGCAAGCAGCTCGGAGGCAAGCAGCTCCGGGGCGAGCAATCTCGGGGCGACGGTGCCCCCGCCGACTCACTGGCCTGCGGCTCGCCGGTAGGTCATCGGCTGCTCGTATTCCTCGAGATCGTCGAACCCGGGATCGTCGTCGTCCAGATCGACCACCGTGCGGCCTGGCGCGACCGCGGACATCCCCGACCTGGTCCGGCGGGGCGCCCTGGCGTACTCGGGCCGGATCTGCCTTGCCCGCTGCAGCCGCTCCATCCGCTTCTGCCGGATGGTCGCCTCGATCCTGACCTGACGACGCAGATACGCGAGATAGCCGATCAGCAAGGCGAAGCTGAGTGCGGCGCCGATCCACAGCCAGTTGAGCAGCAGGGCAGCAGTCACGGTGAAGGCGACGGTCGCAATGGTCAGGATCATCGTCACCCGGCGGCGCTGCTGGTAGCGGTAGGCCCGGGTGGCCTCGGCCGCCTCCGGGTCGAATCCGCCGCGACCCGGCCGATGCGGAACCGGCCGAAGTTGCTCGTCATCGACCTCGGCATACGTTCCGGCCGGAGCTGCCGCCGCATGCGCGGCCCATTCGTCTTCGTCCACCTCGTCGGCGATCACCGGCGCTGACGGGCGCGCGTCGTCGTGGGCTGCGACTCCAGGGCCATCACCGCGGAATTGCGACGGCTGCACGACGTCGCCCTCCGCGTCGTCCATTCGCCGACCCAATTCGTCGACCGATGAACCCTCGTCCACCGCGGCGAGGCCGTCGATCTCGTCGGACCAGAGCGCAACCTGATCGTCGTCCCGATCGTCGACGGTATCGGCAAACCCATCGGTCGGGGCGGTATCTCGCGGCGACTGCTGCGGAGCCACCCGGCCGGCGTGGGCGGCCTGCGCGGCGGCCCACTCGTCGGCGGCGTCCATCGGCTCGTCCCGCTGCTCGGCACCGACTGTCACCAGCACTTCGGTGGAAGTCTCCGGAGCAGTGTCGCCCTGCCGGTCCATCTCGGTCACAGTTCGTCCTTTCGCGCCGCGACCGGGTCGCCGGCGCAATGACGCCGAAGCGCGTCGCAACACCCGGAAGTTCGAGCCCGCCGGTTCGGCCTGCGGCACCTTCTCGCGTCGGCGGGCGACCATCGGCACCAGCACAACGAGCCAGGCCACCACCAGCAGCACCACGATCAGGGATGTGGGAATGCTCATGCGGGGCCCTCCCCTCGTTCAGGTCGCCGCTGGGCACGCGACGACGGACCGATCGGTCAAGATCACGCTAGCCAGTTCGAGGGCCACGACGGGGGAGGGACACACCCTGGGATGTCCCTACCTCGGAGGATCAGGGTCACCGGGCGGGCCGGGGTGGTCACCGGTCGGGCGGGTGATCACCGGGTCGGGTGGGTGATCACCGGGTCGGGCGCGTGATCACCGGGTCGGGCGGGGGCCACCGTCCTGCCAGCGCTGCAACAGTTGCGGCAGGCCGTGTGGCACTTCTTCCGCGGTCAACGCGTACAGCAGGTGATCACGCCACGCACCGGCGATGTCGAGGTACCTGACCAGGTGCCCCTCCTGGCGAAAACCCAAGTGCGACACCACTGCTCGGGACGCCAGGTTCTCCGGGGCGATGGTCGCCTCGATCCGGTGCAGCCCGACCGGCCCGAAGCCGTGCGCAACGGTCATGGCAACTGCCGCCGTTGCCACCCCTTTTCCGTGGAACGTCGAATCCACCCAGTACCCCACCCAGCCGGAGCGCAGGGCACCGCGCTGGATGCCGCCCAGGGTGACCTGCCCGGCGAACTTCCCGCCGACCGCGATGGCGAACGGCACCACCTCGCCCCGCCGGGCACCCGACCGCAGCAACGATCGGTGCGAGTACCACATCGCCCTGGAGTGCCGCTGCTCCCAGGTGAGGTCGCTGGTGGCGTCCCACGGCGCGATCAGTGCCTCGTCCTGGACCCGGGCGTTGTGCCAGGCGGGCCAGTCGGACCGACGCAGTGGCCGGCACTCGACGCGGCCGATCGCGGTCTCCAGTGGTCCGAGCCGGGTGGGCCAACCGGGGTGCACCCCCGTGATGCCACCGGCCAGGATTCCAGCCGGTGACATCGCTAGGCCCGCTGGGCCAGGAAGGAGACCGGGACCTCGCTGCCCGCCGGCACGTCGATGGTGTCCTCGTCGATCAGCACCAGGCAGTTCGCCTCGGCCAGCGAGGCCAGCAGGTGGGTGCCGCTACCGCCGAGGATGTGGACGAGGTAGTCGTCCTCGTCGTCCCGCATCAGCTGTCCGCGCAGGAACTGCCGACGACCCTCCGGCGAGGTGATCGGCTCGAGAGTGCGGGCCATCACCGTGCGGCGGTAGGGGTTTCGGCGGCCGAGCATCACCCGCAGCAGCGGCCGGACGATCACCTCGAACACGACCAGCGCCGACACCGGGTTGGCCGGCAACAGGAAAGTCGGCACTTTGTCCGGTCCGAGCAGCCCGAACCCCTGCGCCGACCCCGGCTGCATGGCGACCCTGGACAGGTCCATCTCGCCGAGTTCGGCAAGTATTTCGACGACCAGTTCGGCGTTGTGCCCACCGGCCGCCCCGGCGATCACCACGACTTCGGAGACCAGCAGTCTGGCCTCGATCAGCTCCCGCAGCCGGCGGGGATCGGCCGGCCCGATGCCGACCCGGTTCGCTTCGGCACCGGCGTCCCGCGCGGCCGCGGCCAGCGAGAAGGAGTTGACGTCATACACCTGGCCGGGTCCGGGCGTGCGGGCCACGTCGACGAGTTCGTCACCGACCGAGACGATCGACAGCCGGGGACGGGGATGCACCAGCACCTTGTCCCGTCCGACGGCGGCCAGTAGCCCCACCTGCGCGGATCCGATGAACGCACCCAGCCGGACCGCGACGTCACCGGGCTGCACGTCCTCACCGGTCCGGCGGACGTACTGGCCGGATTCCACCGGCTTGATCACCGAGACCCGGGCGCCGCCGCCCTGGGTGTGCGAGCGCGGAACCACCGCGTCGGCCACCGTCGGCAGGGCCGCACCGGTGGCGACGTAGACCGTCTGGGCCGGCTGCAGCCGATGCGGTGTCCTGGCCCCGGCCTCGATCTCCCCCACCACCGGGAGCACCACCGGATGTCCTGGTGCGGCGATCGCGACGTCGACCGATCGAACGGCGTAGCCGTCGACGGCTGCCTGGTCGAACGCCGGCAACGCAGCCGACGCGACGACCTCCTCGGCGCACAACAGGCCCTGCGCCTCCGAGATCGCCACCCGCACCGGCGCCGGGGTCACCGCGACCGCCAGCACCCGTTCCAACTGCTCGGCGACCGACCTCATCCGACCGACCCACCGGACCGGCCGACGAGGACCGCACGAGGATTCATTCCGAGCTGGACGGACCTCGAATCCGGGCGTCCCGCGCGATCTCGACGCTCGTCAACGCGCGGCAGAGCGGTGCCGCCACCGTGGCGCGGCGTCGCCGGCTCGGACGCGGCAGGAGTGTCCATGGTCGCCAACCGTAGTGCCTGAGCCGGTGGGCACCCGTGCGACACCGGAAGTGACACGGCGCGGGCACGATGCACAGCACCCGTACAGCGGCCGTCGAGCGCGGCATACCGTGACCCGGTGCAGCCCGACGACCTGTCAATACCGGAGGCCAAGAACAACCTGCGGCAACGACTCAGCGCCACCCGGCGGGCGCGCGGTGAGGAGGACCGACAGGCAGCCCGCACCGCGAACTCGGACCACCTTTTCGCCCGGCTCAGCACGCTGGGCTGCATCGCGGCCTACCTACCGCTACCGACCGAACCGCTGGCCGCAGACCTGTTGGACCAGTTGGCACTCCGGTGCCGGGTGCTGGTGCCGCTGGTGGTGGGCGCCGCGCCGCTCGACTGGTGCGCCTACCCGGTCGAATCGCGGCGCGGTGCGCTGGGCATCGACGAGCCCGTCGGTCCATCGCTGGGACCGAACGCAATCGCGCAGGCGGACGCCGTTCTGGTGCCGGCGCTGGCGGTCGATCCGGCCGGGCACCGGCTGGGCCGCGGCGGCGGGCACTACGACCGAACCCTCGAGCTTCAGGGCCGGTTGTCGGCCGCCGACAGGAGCCCAGCAATCGATCGGTCAGCCGTGCGGATCGCCGTGTTGTATGACGACGAGCTACTGGAATCGGTGCCGTATGACGATCTCGACCAGCTGGTCCATGCGACGGTGACTCCGTCGGCCGGATACCGCACGATCGGCTGACCGGGCTCCGGCCACCCGTGTGCGCTGCCATCCAGTGGCGACATTTGCGCCACCCCAGCGATCGGGAGCATCATCGAATCTGGCAGTCAGCAGGTTCGAGTGCCAAACGGCTGATCTGCAGCATCCACGACCCGGCCGGCGGCGATCTCGAGATCACCGCCGGACCGCCTTCCGGAGGACCTCGTGCCCACCTACCAATACGCCTGCACCGCGTGCAACCACCGCTTCGAGGCGGTTCAGGCCTTCACCGACGACTCGCTCACCGTGTGTCCGGAATGCGGCGGCTCGTTGCGCAAGGTCTACGGGTCGGTCGGCGTGGTGTTCAAGGGCAGTGGCTTCTACCGGACAGATTCCCGGTCGGGTGCCGTCAGCCCGGCGCCGTCCGGATCGGAGAAGTCCGGTTCCGGCGAGAAGAGCGGTGAGAAGTCCGGTGGCGACAAGGCCGGCGGCGAGAAAAAGGCGGCAGCCGCGAGTTCGTCGGACTCGTCGTCCTCCTCGTCGGCAGCGAAGTCCGGTGCCGGCAGTTCGTCCGGCAGCGGTTCCTCAGGAAGCAGTTCCTCCGGCGGCAGCAAGGCTGCCGCGAGCTGACCTGATCAGCTCCTGACCTGACGGAGGCGATCCGTCAGCGCCTCGGCCGCCTCATCCCGTGGCCCTTGCTCATCCGTGCTCGGTTCGAGTTCGAATGAGATGCGGTTGTGAGCTCCGTGATCCTGGAGACGGTGATCGCGCCATCGAAAGACCAGCTGCTCCTGCAACGGCGGTCCTCGAGAACCGTTGTGCGTCTCCCTCCGTACCCACCAGTGGTCGGCGAACCTCGCCCGCTGCAGTTGCGATCCAGTTCTGACCCGGGTGGTGGTCGAGTATGAAGGTGCCGCCCGGCCTGGGCGGGACGGTTTCCGCCTGGGGCGGGGCGGTTCCGCGTTGGTGCTGCCCCACTACCCTTTGCCTTGGAAGGAGCCTCACCCATGCCCAGCGACCGTGAGTCCCTGTTCTGCAGCACGGCGCTTGCCGGGCGTATTGAGCTCGCTGAGGTCGATCTCATTTCCGCGCACAGCCGGGCTGCGCACCGCAGGCGTGGCAAAGGAGCAGGCTTTCTGGTGTCGATAGCGGGCGGGGTCGCGAGCTTCGCCGACGACGGTTCGCCCTACAACAAGGTCGCCGGTCTCGGCTTTGCTGGTGTCCCCGGTGAGGATGAGCTCGGGGCGATCGAACGGGCTTTTGCCGATCGTGGCGCAGTCACCCAGATCGAGTTGTCGCATCTCGCCGACCCGGAGCTCGGCATCCTGCTGACCAGGCGCGGGTACCGCCTGGAGTCGTTCGAAAACGTATTGGGCCGCAGCATCGTTGGCTCCCCGCAGATGCCGCCGCCGCCGCCTGGCATCGCGGTTCGCCGCAGCGGGGACGAGGAGTTCGAGGCGTGGCTGCGGGTCGTCGCCGACGCCGCGGCCGACCCGGACACTGAGGGTGTGCCCATGCACGAGGACTTCCCGATGGAAATCTATGAGCTCGCCCAACGTGACTCGTTCGGGGCCGGTGTGCAGCGTTACGCCGCTCTTCGCAACGGCACATTGGCAGGCGGCGCGGAACTCCGCATGACGGACGGCATCGCGCAGTTCGCAGGCGCTGCCACCGCCCTGCAGCATCGCCGTCACGGCATTCAGACCGCTCTGTTGAACGCGCGCCTCGACGCAGCAGCTGCCGCCGGCTGTGACATCGCGGTCATCGTCACCCAACCGGGCTCGAAGTCTCAGCAGAACTCCCAGCGTCGCGGATTCGACCTGCTCTACACCCGGGCAGTCCTGGTCAAGCACCCCAACCAGTAGGGAAGCAATTCAGGTGAGTCGCGATGACCGTTAGCGGCGCCTGCAGCACCCCGGCCGGGTCGCGGTCGGCCGGTCTCGTCGGCAGCAAGGCTGCCGCGAGCTGACCTGAGCAGGTCCCGCACCAGACCAGGGGAGCTCCAGCAGCGCCACCGCGGCCGGCTCGGCCTCGGCAATACTGGATGTCGTGCCTCGACGACACCGTGCCGCAATCGGACTGGTCGCCTGCCTGAGCGTCGTCGTGACCGGGTGCTCCGGCACCGCCACTCCACCGGCCGAGACCACGATCTCGGCCTCGCTGCAGCAATCGACGGCCCCGTCGAGCACGACCTCGACCAGCACCAACGGTTCCAGCGCCGCCGCCTCCTCGGCAGCATCCGCCAGCCCCGGCGAATCCGCGCCGTCGACAGACGTTCCGACCATCGCACCCACAGCCGCTGGCGAACTGACCGTCAGCACGGTCACCACAGGCCTCGCGGTGCCCTGGGGGCTGGCCTTCCTGCCGGACGGCACGGCGGTGATCTCCGGCCGCGATGACGGGTCGATCAGCACGCTGGATGCGGCCACAGGCGCAGTGACCCGGATCGGCACCGTCGAGGGGGTCGAGCACGGCGGCGAGGGCGGCCTGCTCGGCATCGCGGTGTCACCCGCCTTCGCCCAGGACGGTCTGCTCTACGTCTACTTCACGGGGGCCAACGGCAATCAGATCGACACCGTCCGGCTCGGCGACGGCGCCATCGACGATCAACGGCTGCTGCTGGACGGCATTCCCAGCGCCGGGATCCACAACGGTGGACGGCTGCTGTTCGGCCCGGACGGCCTGCTCTACGTCGGAACCGGCGATGCCGGAGAACGGCCGAACGCGCAGGACACCGGTTCGCTCGGCGGCAAGATCCTGCGGCTCTCGCCGGACGGATCACCGGCTCCGGGTAATCCCCTTCCCGATGCGCCGTACGTCTATTCCTATGGCCATCGGAATGTGCAGGGTCTCGCCTTCGACGACCAGGGTCGGTTGTGGGCCGCGGAGTTCGGTCAGAACACCTGGGACGAGCTAAATCTCATCACCCCGGGTGGCAACTACGGCTGGCCGGAGGTCGAAGGACAGCAGCCGGGCGACGGGTTCGTCGAACCCGAGCGGGTCTGGTCGACCGGCGATGCGTCGCCCAGCGGCATCGCGTACTGGCAGGGCTCGATCTGGATGGCGGGATTGCGCGGCGAGCGCCTCTGGCAGATACCGATCGTCGACGGCGACGCTGCGACGCCGACCGGCGAACCTATTGCCCAGCTGACTGACGCCTACGGCCGGCTGCGGACGGTCGCCGTCGCCCCGGACGGCAGTCTCTGGGTGACCACGTCCAACACCGACGGACGCGGTGACGTCCGCGACGGGGACGATCGGATCCTGCGCATCGAAAGCAGCTGAACAGCAGCACACAACCGGGCGGAGGTCCACTGCCGGGGAAAGTGGCGGTGTTGTCCACAGCGCCTGACGCCTTGTTGTCGACAAATTCTGCGTTGTCCACAAATTCTGCGCGGTCGCGCACCGGAAGCTGACCGGCCCCTACGGTCGCAGCAATGAGTAGGTGGGGAGCGAGACGGAAGGCACCGGGACTGCAGGCCCGGTGGTACCAGCGTCTGCGCCAGCCGTTGGCGGATCGTCGGCGAGGTGGTCGATTTCCCCGCACCGTCCGCCGGATGGTGGCGATCGCCCTGATGCTCGCCGCAGGCGTGATCGCCCTGTCCCCGCCGCGCGCAGCACCCGGTCAGCCGGTGGTGACGCTGACCAGGGATCTGCCCATCGGCGCCCGACTCGCCGCCGACGACGTGCAGATCGACCAGGCGCAGCAGGTCCCGGACGGCGCGGTGACCGACCCGTCGCAATTGCTCGGCCGGGTGCTGGCCGGGCAGGCGAGGCGGGGTGAGGTGATCACCGATGTCCGACTGGCTCAGGCGGCCGGCCCCGACCCGGGACCAGGTCGGGTGGCGGTCCCCGTGCGACCGGCCGATCCGGCCATTGCCGACCTGCTCGATCCCGGCATGCACGTCGCCGTTGTCCTGGTGGGAGAGTCCGGTGAACCCGCGGTCCTCGCCGCCGATGCCGTCGTCCTGGTGGTGCCGGAGCGGCCCGATCGAGGTACCACCGAGCGGCCGATCGTGCTGGCCGTCCCAGCGGAATCCGCGGATCAGTTGGTCGCCGCTGCGTTGTCGGGAACGATCGGGCTCCGGTTCACCTGATGGAATCTTCGGCCGGGTAAGGTCTGCGCCGTTCTGTTGTTCCCGGGATCCCACCGGCGCCCTGGAACGATCACTTCCGACGTCGCTCAGGGGAGACGCCATCATGCTCAAGGGGTTCAAGGACTTCATTCTTCGCGGGAACGTCATCGATCTCGCGGTCGCCGTTGTCATCGGTGCGGCGTTCACCGCGCTGGTCACCGCGATCACCAGCAACCTGATCACGCCGGTGCTGAACTCCTTCGGTGGCGTCGACGCCGGTGGTTGGGGCTTCTACATCAAGCCCGGGCAGGAAGACACGTTCGTCAACATCGGCGTGATGGTCACGGCCGTACTGACGTTCCTGATCACCGCCGCTGTCGTCTACTTCGTCTTCGTCGCGCCGATGAAGAAGATGCTGGACATCGCCGCCGCAAGGGCCGCGGCCAAGAAGCAGCCGATCAAGGCCGACCCGACCGAGGTGGAGCTCCTCAAGGAGATCCGCGACCTGCTCGCCGCCGGCAACGTGAACACCATCGAGCAGACCGAAACCCTCGCCGGAAAGCTCGACCCGCCGGCCGGTCCCTGAACGGACCGAGGCCCATCTCAGTCGTGGTGCGGCGGCCGGTTGTCCCGATACCACTGGTCCAGGTCAACGGCCCGGCTCTGCCCGTCGTCGATCTCGTCGCGGGTCACCTCGGGAAGCACCTCACCGAAGACGTCGTCGAGCATCCGGCGACGAGCTGCCCGTCGGGCGGCGGCCACCTGATCAGCGGTTTCGTCTGGGGCGTGGTCGGTGTCGTCCCCCATGTCATCACCTCCCGGTAAGTTCATCCGGTAGCTTCCCACTCGTCCGTGATTGTCGGAGTTGACGATTGTCGGAGTTGACGAGGACGGGACCGCGTCGTACCGGAGGGCAGAACCATGGGAATGATCGACAAGGCCAAGGGCGTCGCGGACTCTGTCACCGACAAGGCGGTGGACGTGGCCGGCGATGTCGTCGTCAGGGCGAGCCAGGCCGCGGGCCCGGTGTGGGACAAGACCAAGGACGTCGCCGGCGACGTGGTGGTCAAGGCCGCCGGAGCCGCCGGACCCGCGCTGGAGAAGACCAGATCGGCGGCCGGGGGCGTTGCCGGGATGGCTGTCGGCGCAGCTGGACCGGTGTGGGACAAGACCAAGGACGTCGCCGGCGATGTGGTGGTCAAGGCCGCCGGAGCCGCGGGACCGGCCATCGAGAGGTCCAAGGCCGTCGCCGGGACAGTGTCGTTCGTCGTCGCCGGAACCGTGGGCGAACTGAAGGAGAAGATCTTCGGAGCCTCGGGAACCTCCCCGGTCGAGACCGGCGACCCAGGAACGGGCGACACGGGCCCGACTCCCTGAGCCGACTCCCCCGTCAGACCTCAGGGTCCGACAGCATCTCGATCACGTGCACTGCCAATGGGTTCAGTGTCGCCATGCCGTCCCGGATCGCCGCCCGGGAGCCGGCGAGGTTGGCCACCAGCGTCGATCCGGACACTCCCACCATTCCCCGGGACACGATGGCATCCATCACCCCGGCCGCCATGCCCGACCAGCGCAGGGCCTGGGCGATACCGGGCAGCTCGCGATCGATCACCTCGGCGGTGACGTCCGGAGTCACGTCCCGGGGGGACACCCCGGTGCCGCCGACAGTCACCACAAGGTCGACGCCGCCGATCACAGCGGTGTTCAGCGCGGTGCGGATGGCCACCTCGTCGGACGGCACCGCCACCGAGCCATCGACGACGAAACCGGCTTCGACCAGCAGTTCGGTGACCAGAGCACCGGCGCCGCCGTCGTCCTCGCCGTGCAGGGTGTGATCGGTGATCGACACGATCAGGGCCCGACCGGCATGCATGCTCGTGGACACGCGAAACGCCTCCTGGTGCTCAAGAAATGCTCGTACCCAGCAGTCCGCGCTCGTCGCGGGCCGGGGTCGAGTCAGCCTATCGACCTGACCGGTCGTCATCCGCACCCGGGATCCGACCGCCGATCGCACGCTGTCTGATTTGTCGAGAAGCAGCGAATCGACGTGTGCGCTGGTCCCCTATGCTCACTGCGCACTGTCCGCCCGCGAAGGAGCATCACCATGGCGAACCGTCGGAGCACCGCCCGGGACCTGGCCCAGATCGCGATCTTCGCCGCGTTGATCGCGGCCCTCGGGCTACCGGGCACCATCACGGTGGGCCCGACCGGCGTGCCGATCACCCTGCAGACCCTCGGTGTGATGCTGGCCGGCGGCATTCTCGGCGCCCGGAAGGGCTTCCTTTCGGTGCTGGTGTTCCTCGTTCTGACCACCGCCGGCCTACCGCTGCTGGCCGGAGGCCGCGGCGGACTGGCCATCTGGGCCGCGCCGTCCGCCGGCTACCTGGTCGGCTTCCTGGCCGGAGCGGCCGTCGTCGGCTGGTTGACGGCACGCATCCTGCCGCGATATCCGCTGTGGCAGGGCATTTGCGTCAACCTGATCGGTGGGGCACTGGTGATCTACCTCTTCGGGGTCACCTGGCTGGCCTTCCGGATCGGGCTCGGCGCCGCATTCACCGGTGCGTTGCCCTTCCTGCCGGGGGACCTGCTCAAGGCCGTCGTCGCTGCGCTCGTCGTCAAGCAGGTGCACCGGTCCTATCCCGGCCTGATCGAGGGCACCGCCGCCGCCTCGCCGCCGACGGCAAAGGTGTCGTCCTGACCGACGCGTCCGGCGTACCGGCGGTCAACGCACCGGCGCTGCGCCTGGGTGCGGTGGACGATCGCCCGGCGCTGAGCCTGCTGGACGGGACGTGGTCCTACCGGCAGTTGGCAGAGCTGGTGCACGAACAGCGCTCCGCCGTCTCTCAGGGCGGCGTCCGCGAACCCCTGCTGCTCGCCGGCGGGCAACCGATTCCCACGGCCCTGGCGATGATCTTCGCCGGCGCGGCCGATGGGATACCGGTACTGCTGGCCGATCCGGCCGGGCCGGCGCCGACCCCGGTTGCGGTGCCTGAAGGCACGTTCCTGATAGTGGTCACGTCCGGCACATCCGGCCGACCAAGACCGGTGCTCCGGACCGCCGAGTCCTGGACCGCGTCCTTCGCGCCGTTGACCGAGCTGGCCGGGCTGAGTCCTGACGACCGGGTCCTGCTCACCGGACCGCTGCACGCCACCCTGCATCTGTTCGCTGCGGTCCACACCCTGGCGATGGGCGCCGAACTGACGCAGTGGCCCGAACGCGCCACCGCGGTCCACGCGGTTCCGGCCGTGCTGTCCGATCTGCTCACCACGCTGCCCGCGACCGCTCCGTTGCGGACGGCCGTCGTCGCGGGATCCACACTCAGCACGGAGATCGGGGATCGGGCACTCGCGCGCGGGATCACGGTCAGCGAGTACTACGGCGCCGCCGAACTGTCCTTTGTCGCCGCCCGGCGATACCCGGCCCCGCTGCGGCCGTTTTCCGGTGCCGAGGTCGACATCCGCCCCGCCGTCCCGGCGACGGAGTCGGAACTGCGCGGCAGTTCCGGAAAGGCCGGCTCCCCCGGCACGCTCTGGGTCCGCTCGCCCTACCTGGCCATCGGGTATCCGGCCGGGGTCGACGGTCCACTGCGTCGCGACGACAACGGTTACGCGACCGTCGGCGACCTGGCGAACCGGAACGACGACGGCGGGTTGACGATCCGCGGCCGCGGTGATGCGGCGATCACCACCGGCGGCGCAACGGTGATCGCCGAGGACATCGAGTCCGCGCTGTCCCGGCTGCCCGGTGTCGGAGCGGTCGCCGTCATCGGCCTCCCGCACCGCCGATACGGAGAGGTCGTCACCGCCGTCATAGAACCGGCAACCGACGCCGAACTGACGGAGTTGCGAGGGGCGGCTCGGGAGTTGCTGCGCGGGCCGTCACTCCCCCGTCGCTGGCTGATCGCTGATCGGCTGCCGCGCACCCCCGGCGGGAAGATCGCCAGGGACCTGGTCCGGCAGGCCGCGGCCGCTCATGCGAACGGCGAGCGCTGGGTGGGTCCGCCGGCATTGCGGCCGCTAGCGTAGGTGTCCGTGACCAGTGATCCGTCCGACCCCGGCGCGCCGGTGCTGGTCGGCGGACGGCGGACCGCCATCGGCACTGCGGGTCACGCCTTCGCCCACTGTGACGTCATCGAACTGACTTCTCCCGTGCTGACTGCGGTGGCCGAACAGGTTGAAGCATTGGCTCTGCCGATCGACGACGTGATCATCGGCAACTGCCTTGGTCCCGGCGGCAACATCGCCAGGGTGTCGGCGCTGGCGGCCGGTCTCGGCGACTCCGTCCCCGGGGTCACGGTGGACCGCCAGTGCGGATCCGGGTTGGAGGCGATCGCGCAGGCCGCCTCGCGGATCAGGGCCGGTGACGATGCGTTGATCCTCGCCGGCGGCGCCGAGTCGGCCAGCACCGCGCCGTGGCGGTACTGGCCACCGGTCGGCACGGCGGACCCGGTGCGATACACCCGCGCTCCGTTCGCCCCCGCCGGTTACCCGGATCCCGGAATGGGCGAGGCCGCCGACGAGCTGGCCCGGCTCCGCGGGGTGACCCGGCAACGCCAGGACCGCTATGCGGCACGCTCGCACGCGCTGACCTTCCGGGCCAGGCAAGCCGGCGCGCTACGAGGCGGAAATCGTTGCGGTCAAGGACATCTCCCAGGACGAACGACCGCGGTCCGGGATGCACGAGGAACGGCTGGCCCGGCTGCGCCCGTCGTTCGGACCCGCCGGAACCGCGACCGCCGGCAACTCCTGTGGCATCTCCGACGGCGCCGCAGCGGTCGCCGTGACCACCCGGTCCGCCGCGGCCGGTGCCGGTCTGCCCTACCTGAGGATCGTCGCCACCGCCGTCGCCGCCGCGCGATCGGACCTGCCGGGCCTCGGCCCGGCGCCGGCGGTCCGGCGGCTGCTGAACCGCCCGGCCGTCACCACCCGAGGGATTTCGCTGGCCGACATCGGCGCCGTCGAAATCACCGAAGCCTTCGCGTCGGTCGTTCTCGCGGTGATCGACGACCTCGGCATCGACGAGGAACTGGTCTGCGCCGAGGGCGGCGCGATCGGGCTGGGTCATCCCTGGGGCGCGTCCGGCACCATCCTGGCGATCCGGCTGGCGTCCCGGATGCTCCGCGACGGCGGTCCGAGGCTGGGCCTCGCCGCCTGTGCCATCGGTGGCGGCCAGGGCCTCGCGATGTTGCTCGAACGCCCGGAGCACTGAGCCCAGTGGCCGAGATCCGTTACACCGCAGTACATCACCGCTTCGGCTCGCGAGTGGTGCTGGACGGCATCGACCTGACGATCAGCGAACGACGGGTGGGGATTGTCGGCGCCAACGGCTCCGGCAAATCCACCATGGCCCGGATGATCAACGGCCTGGTCTCGCCCACCTCGGGGACCGTGACGGTCGACGGTCAGGACACCACCAGCAAGGGACGCGACGTCCGGCGGCGGGTCGGGTTCGTGTTCACCGACCCGGACAACCAGATCGTGATGCCCACCGTCGCCGAGGACGTGGCGTTCTCGCTGCGCCGATCGGGATTGTCCAAGGCCGAGGTCGCGGAGCGGGTATCCGCTGCGCTGCAACGGTTCGACCTCGCCGGACACGCCGATCATCCGACCCACCTGCTCTCCGGTGGACAGAAACAACTGCTGGCGTTGGCCGCCGTGCTGATCACCGGCCCGGACGTGATCGTCGCCGACGAGCCGACGACGCTGCTGGACCTGCGCAACGCCAGGATGGTCAACGACCTGCTCGCCGGTCTGGACGAACAGGTCGTGCTGGTCACCCATCACCTGGACCTGCTGGCCGGCTTCGACCGGGTCGTCGTTCTGGATGGCGGCCGGGTGGTCGCCGACGGGACACCGGCGGACGCCGTGCGCACCTACACCGGACTACTGGCATGAGCGGGGCGCCATGTCGGTGATCGGGCTCTACCACCCCGGACGCTCTGTGCTGCATCGCGTCCCGGCCGGATGGAAAATTCTGGGCATGCTGCTCGCGATCATCGGCGTCGTGCTGCTGACATCGCCGTGGCAGCTGGGCGTCGCCGCGGTGGCGCTCGCCGCGGTGTTCGCCCTCGCCCGGATCCCGGCCGCACTCGCGGTGGCGCAACTCTGGCCGATGCGGTGGTTCCTGCTGTTCGTGGCCGTCTTCCAGGTGATCTTCACCGGGTGGGAGCGAGCGGTGATGGTGTGCGGCAGCCTGCTGCTCACGGTGGGTATCGCTGCGGTCGTCACGCTCACCACCAGAGTCACCGAGATGCTGGACGTGTGTCAGCGCCTGCTCCGTCCACTGCGGCGGTTCGGGGTCGACCCGGACCGGGCCGGGTTGGTGTTGGCCCTGACCATCCGGTCGATCCCGCTGCTGGTCGGCATCGTTCGCGAGGTGTCCGAGGCGAGAAAGGCCAGAGGAGCGGGGTTTTCGCTACGAGCCCTGGCCGCGCCCGCCGTCGTCAGGGCACTGCGCAGCGCGGATGCGATGGGCGATGCGCTGATCGCCCGTGGAGTGGACGACTGAGCGACGTCGAGTGACCACGGTCCACCGGACGGCGGCGTCACCGTTTCCGAGCGGTTCGGGACTACCCGCGTCCGGCCGACATGGCCTGCAGTACCTGATCTTCGGATCGACGAAGGTAGTCGTCCAGGGCATCGGCCGCACCGGTGAAGTCGCCGGCCTCGAGCAACGTGCACAGCGCCGCATTGTCGTCCAGGTAGGCGAGATAGAAGTCCCGGAGCAGGTTTCCGGTTTGGAAGACCAGTCGGATCTCGGCCAGCATCTGGCCCATCAGGCGGTTCAGCCGGGTACTGCCGGCCAGATCGACCAGGGCCCGATGGAAGTGTTGGTTCGCGGTGCCGACCCCGGCGCCGTCGCCTGCCTCGCGTGCCGCCATCCCCTCGTCGACCGCCCGTCGGGCCTGCGCCACGACCTCGGCCGGGCCGCCCGCGCGCACGGCCCCGATCTCCAGCACCCTGCGGGCGCGATAGATGTCGGTGACCGCGGCAGCATCCGGCACGGCGACGAAGACGCCCCGGTTCGGCTCACGGACCAGCAGGCGCTCCCCGGTGAGTTCGACGAAGGCCTCCCGGACAGTGTTGCGGGAAACGCCCAACGCCTGCCCGATGGCTTCCTCCGGCATCCGCGAGCCCGGCCGGAAGTGGCCCTCGCTCACCTGCTCCCGCAGGGCATCCGCCACTCGGGCGGCCGTCGGGACCTGCACGACGCGGACCCGGGCGTCGCTGAGTGCGCGGATCGCATCGGTGATCGGCAGGGCCGGCGGAGACGGCGGCGGTTGCGTCGACACAGGGGAACTTTACCACATTGTGATCTGAGAATCGTTGAACAATCCTCGGATGTGCGAGAGGGTTCTCCCAACACCTTCGCTTGTCCGTGCCGCACTGATCAGCTCCAGCGATGAGCAGATTCAAGAGCTCAGAAGCTCCAGTGCCGAGCAGATTGAGCTCAGCAGCTCCAGTGCCGAGCAGTTTCGAGTTCCAGTACCGAGTTCCAGTACCGAGTTCCAGTACCGAGTTCCAGTACCGATTTCCAGTACCGAGTTCCAGTACCGAGTTCCAGTACCGAGTTCCAGTACCGACCGTTGGGAGCGTGCACCAGATGCCCGAAATCGACCTGAACAGTGATGTCGGCGAGTCGTTCGGCCGCTGGGTCCTCGGCGACGACGCCGCGCTGATGCCGTCGGTGACCAGCGTGAACGTCGCCTGCGGATTTCACGCCGGAGACCCGAGCACACTTCGCCGCACCTGCGCGCTCGCCGCCGCGGCCGGCGTGACCGTCGGTGCGCAGGTCGGCTACCGGGACCTGGCCGGTTTCGGCCGCCGATTCATCGAGATGGATCCCGCCGAGTTGACCGACGACGTCATCTACCAGATCGGTGCGCTGCAGGCGCTGGCCGCCGTCGAAGGGACCTCCGTCCGCTACGTCAAGCCGCACGGCGCGTTGTACAACGCCATCGTTCATCATCGGCGGCAGGCGCTCGCCGTCGTCGAAGCAGTGCGGGCGGTCGACGCCGGTCTGCCGGTGCTCGGCCTGCCCGGGTCGGTACTGCTGGACGAGGTCCGCGCCGCGGGTCTGCGCGCGGTGCCGGAGGCGTTCGCCGACCGCGGATACACCCCAGAGGGCACGCTGGTGCCCCGGAGCGAACCGGGTGCGCTACTGCACGATCCGGTCGAGGTCGCTGCCCGGATGGTTCAGCTGGTGACCGACGGAGTGCTCACTGCCGTCGACGGGACACAGATCCGGGTGTCCGCCGAGAGCATCTGTGTCCACGGGGACAGCCCCGGTGCCGTCGAGATGGCCGCCGGTGTGCGGCAGGCACTGCAAGACGCCGGCATCACGGTGAGGACCTTCGCATGACGCCCCGGATCCTGAGTGCGGGCGATCGCGCACTGCTGGTGCAGGCCGATGATCTCGAGTCCACGCTGACGGTGGCGGCTCTGCTGCGGCAGGCGCGGCTGCCGCAGGTGGAGGACCTGATCCCGGCGGCCGAAACCGTCCTGGTGCGCGTCACCGACGGCACCGAACTCACCGGGCTCGGTGACCGCATTCTGGAACTGATCACTGGAAACGACATCGAAACGGTGGGCGGGGCGACCGATGATCCGTTGGTCATCCCGGTTCACTATGACGGCCCGGACCTGTCGGACGTCGGCCGGGCGACGGGCCTCAGCATCGCCGAGGTGATCACCGCGCATACCGGGACCGTCTGGCGTGCAGCATTTGTCGGGTTCGCCCCTGGCTTCGCCTACCTGGCCGGCGGTGACGAGCGCCTACAGGTTCCGCGACGGACCGAATCGCGGACGAGTGTGCCCGCCGGTTCGGTCGCGCTCGCCGGTCAGTTCTCGGCCGTCTACCCGCGCCGGTCCCCCGGCGGCTGGCAGCTGATCGGCACCACCTCGGCAACGCTGTGGGATGTCGCCGCCGAACCACCGGCCGCGATCCAACCCGGCGGTTGGGTGCGATTTGTCGATGCCGACGCAGATGCCGCTTCAGCCGTCAACGACGCAGCGGTCGGCTCGGTTGCCGAAACCGCCGCAGAGACCGGAGGCGCATCGTGAACCGCTCGTTGACCGTGCTGCGAACCGGGCCACTGTGCCTCGTTCAGGATGCTGGACGGGTCGGTCATGCGGCGGACGGTGTCGGGCGATCCGGAGCCGCCGACCGACGGTCGGCAGCGCAGGCCAATGCGCTGGTCGGCAATCGCGCCGACGCGGCCGTCCTGGAATGCACCCTCGGTGGCCTGTCCGTTCGCGCCGAGGACGACCTGGTTGTCGCCCTGACCGGCGCCCCGGCGCCGGCCGACATCGACGGCGAGGCCGTCACCCATGCCACCCGGATCCGGCTGGCGAGCGGAAAGACCCTGCGGCTGCGCACTCCTCGTGCCGGCCTGCGCAGCTACCTGGCCGTCGAAGGCGGCATCGCGGTGGATCCGGTTCTGGGTTCGCGCAGCACCGACACGCTGTCCGGGCTCGGCCCGGAGCCGGTGGCCAAGAATGATCGACTGCCGGTCGGACCCGAGACCTCGCATCCCGCAGCCGATTCCCGAACCGATCCATCCGGCACCGAGATCGGCGCGTCATTGACCGATCTGCGGGTGATCTTCGGCCCACGCGACGACTGGTTCGACAACCGGGACGAGCTGACCACCGGCGAGTGGCTGGTATCGGCGCAGAGCAACCGGGTCGGCTTACGGCTGGACCGACCCGACACCGACGATGCAACCCCACCCGCCCTGCAGCGCAAGCAGTCCCGTGAGCTGCCGAGCGAGGGCGTCGCGCTGGGGGCCATTCAGGTCCCGCCGAGTGGTCAACCCGTGCTCTTCCTCGCCGATCACCCCATCACCGGCGGCTACCCGGTCATCGCTGTGGTCATCGACGCCGACATCGATGCCGCCGCACAGCTCCGACCCGGCCAGCGACTCCGGTTCGTCCCCGTCGCCGACCCCTGACCGGCTCACGTTCTCCCCTCGCGCAGTCGGTCAGCACCTCCCGCTATTGCCCGCGCTCCCCCACCAGGTCCGGCCCTCCAACGTCCGGACCGCCACCCGAGGACGCCACATGACCACACCCGTACACCCCGCACCGAGCGAGCATCACGTCCCGACCCCGGGCCGCGGCCCGCTGATCAAGGCCTACGCCGCCAGCCTGACCGGAACGGCCTTGGAGTACTACGATTTCGCGATCTACTCGGTCGCCGCCGCGTTGGTCTTCCCCCAGTTGTTCTTCCCCGGTGAGGACCCGCTGACCGGGACCCTGCTGTCGTTCTCCACCTATGCGGTCGGCTTCCTGGCCAGGCCGATCGGCGGCGTCGTCTTCGGCCGGCTCGGCGACAAGGTCGGCCGCAAGAGCGTTCTGGTCAGCACCCTGGTGATGATCGGTGTCGCCACCCTGCTGATCGGTCTGCTTCCCGGTTACGCCACGATCGGCGTCGCCGCCCCGATCATGTTGGTGCTGCTGCGTTTTGCGCAGGGTGTCGGCGTCGGCGGCGAGTGGGGCGGCGCCGTGTTGCTGTCCAGCGAGTACGGCGACCCGACCAAGCGCGGCTTCTGGGCGTCAGCTGCCCAGATCGGCCCGCCGGCCGGAACCCTGATGGCCAACGGCGCTCTGGCCGTGCTGGCCGCCGTTCTCACCGAGGATCAGTTCCTGTCGTGGGGCTGGCGGGTCGCGTTCCTGATCTCCGCCCTGCTGGTGGCGTTCGGTCTGTGGATCCGGCTCAAGCTCGAGGACACCCCGGTCTTCCTCGCGATCAAGGACAGCGGCGAACGCCCGAAGGCGCCGATCAAGGAGGTCTTCGCGACGCAGAAGCGCTCGCTGTTCGCGGCCGGCCTGGCCAGGGTCGGACCGGACGTGCTCTACGCGCTGTTCACCGTATTCGTCACCACCTACGCCACCACCCGGCTCGGCATGTCCCGCAGCCAGGTGCTGACCGCGGTGCTGATCGGTTCCGCCTGCCAGCTCGCCCTGATCCCCTTGGCCGGCGCGCTCAGCGACCGGATCAACCGGCGGCTGCTCTACGCCATCGCAGCGATCGGGTCGGCCATCTGGGTACCGGTCTTCTTCCTGATGCTGGGCACCCCGGAAGCGGGCGCCAGCGCCTCGGTGCTGCTGCTCACCATGGGCGTCATCGTTGGCCTTGCCTTCCATGCACTGATGTACGGGCCGCAGGCGGCGTACATCACCGAACAGTTCGATCTGCGGCTGCGCTACGCCGGCAGCTCGCTGGCCTACACGCTGGCCGGACTGGTCGGCGGCGCCGTTGCCCCGCTGATCTTCACCGCCCTGCTGGGCACCTCGGGCAACTGGGTGCCGATCGCCCTCTACCTGGCCGTGTGCGCCGCGGTGACCCTGGTCGGGCTCGCCCTCGGCCGGGACCCGCAGCCGGACGAGGTCGAGGAACTGCTCGCGCACAGCGGAGCCGACCACACCGGCTGACGCCACCGGAGCCGGGCCGGCACACCCTGCCGGCCGGCGCCGTCGCTGGCCCATGTGCGGTCGTCATGGGAGATTGACCGCCGTCCACCACATCGAAAGGCACGTCATGTTCAGCACCATGCTGGTCGCCAACCGCGGGGAGATCGCCCGCCGGATCATCCGCACGGCAAAGGTGATGGGGATCCGCACCGTCGCCGTGCACTCCGACGTCGACGCGGAGCTGCCCTTCGTCCTGGAAGCGGACATCGCGGTGCTGCTCGGTCCGGCCGCGCCGGCCGAGTCGTACCGCAACATCGAACGCATCCTGAAGGCGGCCGCGGAGACCGGCGCAGAGGCGATCCACCCCGGGTACGGCTTCCTGTCCGAGAACGCCGAGTTCGCCCGCGCCGTGCAGGACGCGGGGTTGATCTGGGTCGGGCCATCGCCGGAGGTCATCGACATCATGGGCGACAAGATCAACGCCAGGAACCTGATGCAGGACGCCGGTGTCCCGGTCGCCCCGGGCACCCGGGAACCGATCACGGATCCGGCGGAGGTGGCCGACGCTGCAGCCCGCATCGGTTTCCCGATCATGATCAAGGCCGCGGCCGGTGGCGGCGGCATGGGGATGAGTGTCGCCCACGACGCCGAACAGGCCACCAAGGAATTCGACCGCATCGCCGCCTTCGCCGAGCGGACGTTCGGTGATCCGGCCGTCCTGATGGAACGCTTCCTGCCGGTCGCCCGGCACGTCGAAGTCCAGATCCTCGGGCTGGCCGACGGCCGGGTCGTCGCCCTCGGTGAACGGGACTGCTCGGTGCAACGCCGCAATCAGAAGGTGGCCGAGGAGACCCCTTCCCCCGCACTGACTCCGGAACTCCGTCGGCAGATGCTCGAGGCCGCGGTGCGCGCCGGCGAGGCGGTCGGTTACCGGAACGCCGGCACCGTCGAGTGCCTGGTGGACGCGGCAGCTCAGACGTTCGTCTTCCTGGAGATGAACACCCGGCTGCAGGTCGAACACCCGATCACCGAGCTGACCACGGGTATCGACCTGGTGGAGCAGCAACTGTTGATCGCGGCCGGCCAGGACGTCACCTTCGATCCCGATCACGTGACCACCACCGGGCATGCCCTGGAGTTCCGGATCAACGCGGAGGATCCGAAGCGCTTCTTCCCCGGACCCGGCGACATCACCGTCTGGCAGGAACCGACCGGTCCGGGGATCCGGGTCGACGCCGGGTTCACCGCCGGGAACACGGTGACCCCCACCTACGACTCGCTGATGGCCAAATTGGTCGTCTACGGCGACGACCGGCAGCAGGCTCTCGACCGGGCCAGGGTCGCGGTGGCCGAATTCAGCATCTCCGGACCGAAGAACAACCTCCCGTTCTTCGCCGAACTGCTCGACAACGCGGAGTTCGCCTCCGGGCAGTACGACACCGGAATCGTCGGTCGCATGCGCGCCTGAAACCGGCCGGATGCGAACGGGTTGGTCAACAGCGAAGTCGGGTGCGCAACAGCGCCAAACCGTACGATCTCCCCAAGCATCCGATGGGAAGGTCGCCTGTGATGAAACGACGTTTGCCGCCGGCGATCGGTGCCGCCATGATCGTGACCCTGTTGGCAGCGTGTACCGGGGTGAACGCCGGCCCGCGCGTCGCACCCGAAGCATCGTTGTCAGCGCCAGCCGGGACAGTCTCGGCGACAACACTTGCGCCATCGTCCACGTCATCGGAAGCATCCAGTTCGGCCGCAACGCCGGGGTCCGAGAGCCCGGCAACAGAGCCGGACAACGCGGCACCGCAGAATCCCAATGGGGTGCCCGGCGTGCCGACCAACGAGGATGACGTCGCCGCGGCGATCGACCAGATCGACGACCTGGCGCAGGAAGCCTTCAACGAGACCGGGATCCCCGGAATGGCCGTCGCCGTGGTCCACGACGGCGAAGTGGTCTTCGCCAAGGGCTACGGCGTCCGAGAGGTCGGAAAGCCGGACAAGGTCGATGCGGACACGGTTTTCCAGCTTGCCTCGGTGTCCAAGTCGATCGGGGCCACGGTCATCGCCAAGGAGGTCGGCGACGGCGTCGTCACCTGGGACACCCCGGTCATCGCGCACCTGCCGACACTGGCGCTGTCGGATCCCTACGTCACGCAGAACGTCACCATCGCCGACATGTACTCCCACCGCTCAGGTCTGCCCGGTCATGCCGGCGATCGCCTGGAAGACCTGGGCTATGACCAGGCACAAATCTTCGAGCGGATGAAGCTGTTGCCGCTCAACCCGTTCCGCGCGGTCTACAACTACACGAACTTCGGCATGACGATGGGCGCCGAATCGGTGGCGGCGGCAGCCGGGACCGACTGGCCGACCCTGTCCGACCAGGCCATCTACGAACCATTGGGTATGTCCGCCACCAGTTCCCGGTTCAGCGACTTCCAGGCCGCCCCGAACCATGCTTCCGGGCATGTTCTCGTCGACGGTGGTTATCAGGCCAAGTACGTCCGGGATCCGGACGCGCAGACCCCCGCGGGCGGAGTCAGCGCCTCGGTCACCGACGTGGCCACCTGGCTGGCGATGGTGCTGAACGAGGGCAAGGCGGCCGACGGCACGCAGGTCGTCGACCCCGAGGCGTTGCGTGCCGCGCTCACCCCGGTGATCCGGTCTGTCGACGGGAGCCCGGTGCCCAACGACAGCGCCCTGCGCGCCGGCTTCTACGGATACGGCGTCGGCGTCGGCAACGACAGCACCGGTCGCGTTCGGCTCAGTCACTCCGGCGCTTTCTATCAGGGCACCGGCACCACGTACCTGGCAATTCCGAATCTCGACCTGGGCATCGTGGTGTTGACCAATGCGACTGCCAACGGGACCGCCGAGGGCGTCGCCAACTCGTTCGCCGATGTTGCCGAGTTCGGCACCGAGCAGATCGACTGGTTGGCCGGCTACCGGGCGGCGCTCTCCGGAGTCGACGATCCCGCCGGGGAGTTGGCCGGCCAGACCCCACCGGCGAATCCGACACCGGCTGCGCCGAACGCAGCTTTCGTCGGGACCTACCAGAACGACTTCTGGGGTCCGGTGACCATCACCGAATCCGGATCGGAACTGGTGCTGACGGCCGGGCCGAACTATCAGCAGTTCCCGTTGACACATTGGGACGGTTCGATTTTCACCATGGTGCCGACCGGCGAGAACGCTCCGGACGGTAGCGTCTCGGAGGTGAGCTTCGAACTCAGCGGCGACACCGCGTCCGCCCTGACCGTCGAGTTCTGGAACCAGGAGAACCTCGGCACGTTCCGCCGCTGAGTCGTCCGCTTGGTGTCGACCGGCCGACCGAACCGCCGGCCGTTCGAAGCGGACCGGTGAAACCTGGCGCCGAGCAGCGTCTTCCGATCGGGTGCATCCGATCCAGGGCGACGCGCGGTAACCCTTCTCGTCAGCACTTCCACTCTTACGAGGAGGATCCATGAGACGTCTCATCGCCGCGACCGCGGCCGGCTCGCTCGCCGTGGCCGCCGCACTGTTCGGCGCGCTCCCGGCTTCGGCGGCTGATCCCGCCGAGGTGTACGTAGTCCACGGCATTCCAGGCTTGCCGGTTGACGTCTACGTCAACGGTGCGCTCACGCTGGACGACTTCCAGCCCGAAACCGTTGCCGGTCCACTGGATCTGCCCGCCGGCAGCTACGAGATCGCCATCACGGCAGCCGATGCCGCCGATGCGTCCGCCCCGGTGCTCACCGCCACAGCCGATGTCGCCGCGGGAAACAGCTACTCGCTGGTCGCGCACCTGGACGCCGACGGCAATCCGACGGTCACGCCCTACGCCAACGACATCTCCACCATCTCGGCCGGGCAAACCCGCCTCGTCGTCCGGCATGATGCCGCCGCCCCCGCGGTCGACGTCCGCGCCGGTGGCACCGTCGTCCTCGCCGGTGTGACCAATCCCCAGGAAGGCGTGCTGAACATCCCGGCCGGAACCGTGTCGGCAGATGTGGTGCTCGCCGGGACCACGACCGTTGCGCTCGGGCCGGCAAGTCTGAATCTGGCGGAGGGTAGCGCGACATTCGTGCATGCCGTCGGTAGCGCAGCTGACGGCACCCTGGCGCTGGTCAGCTTTGTGATTCCGGGCCTGCATTCCGCTCCCGGCGGTGTCCCCGCCGGAACCGGACCCGCCGACAGCTCACTGCCGGGCGTTGCCCTGATCGTGCTGTTGACCGCAGGAGTGGCATTGGCCGCCATCGGTGGTCGTCGGCTGTACCTGGACCGCTCGCTCTGACCGAGCCGTTCGGGCACCGCGCCGACGCGCGGACCAAGATGTCCCGTCGCCGGGCCGCCACCGGCCTGGCGACGGGGCTTGCCTTGATCGTGGCCGCACCGGTGATCTGGTGGGCCACCCAGCCAGAACCCGCCGGGCAGACGGTCTCTTCCGTCAACGCATCGGCAGCTGCCGAACTGGCCTGGCCGCCCCCGGTGACCTCGGGGGAATCGGGGGCGGCGAGCCCCAGTTCGCAAGAAATGCCGTCGATGACGACGCCGCCGTCGAATTCGGAGCCGTCGGCATCAGTGGCGGTCGATCCGTCCGTTGCTCCGGCAGCGTCGTCCGAGATTGTCCCGGCACCTGCTCCACCGACATCGGTACCGGCAACCGCCCCGGAGCCGACGGCACCGATCCGCATCGAACTGCCCGCGCTGGGCGTCGACGCCGAGGTGGCCCCGGTCGGCGTGGACAGCGAGGGACTGATGGAAATTCCGCAGGACGTCGACACCGTCGGCTGGTACCGCTTCGGTCCCGTCCCCGGCGCAGCCGCCGGATCGGCCGTGCTGTCCGGCCATGTGGACGACTACCAACAGGGTCAGGGCGTCTTCGCCAAAATCGGCGACCTCGGCCCGTCCGACGAGATCAGGGTGACCGATCAGAACGGGTCGACCCGGCGCTTCACGGTCCTGTCGCGCGAGGAGTGGTCCAAGGGTGAGGTTCCGCTTGACCGGCTGTTCGATCGCGGTGGGAGCCCCCGACTGGTGTTGATCACCTGCGGCGGATCGTTCAACAGCTCCACCCTCGGTTACGACGACAACATCGCCATTACCGCCGTGCCCATCATGTGATGACCTACGCTCTGCTTGTGTCCAGTCCACTTCTCCCACCCGCCGGGCGGGACGCGATGGGTCGGACGGCGGAACCGGCGCTGGACGAGGAATGGGCAGCGAGGTTCAAAGCGGGCGACAACCTCGCACTTCGTCAGGCCTTCGACCGATATGCCGGGATGGTTCAACGGGTCGGGATCCTCCGGCTCGGAAACCATCACGACGCAGAGGAACTCGTCCAACAGGTGTTCGTCAGGGCCTGGAAGGGTCGCGACGGGTTCGATCCGTCCAAAGGCTCGCTCGGCGCATGGTTGCTCGGAATCTCCCGCCGGTTGATCGCAGACCGGTATGCCTCACTCGATCGGGATCGCAAGGTGGTTTCGGCCGCGGAGAGCATTGCTCCGTCCGATACCGACACCAAGTCGGCCGATCGCGTCGTCGATCGGGTGGTGGTCGGCAACGAAGTCAATCGTTTACCCGACGAACAACGAATGGTCCTACGACTGGCGTTCTACGGGGATCTGAGTCACTCGGAGATCGCCGCCAAGACAGGTATTCCCATCGGGACGGTGAAGAGCCACATCCGACGGGCGCTCATACATCTGCGGAAGCGCTGGGAGGTGGACGGTGCAACATCCTGATCCTGACGACCTTGCGCTCCTCGCCCTCGGCGAGAGCCTGGGCAGCGCCGTCGACGCCCATGTCGCCGACTGCCAGGCCTGCAGCCGCGAGGTCGACACCCTCCGCACGACGGTCGGTCTGGCCGAGCTGAGCAATTTCGGCGAGGACGCGCCGGCGCCGGGCGAACACGTCTGGCAGGCGATCGCAGCTGAACTCGGTTTCGCCGACACCGGGCGATCTTCCGTCGCCACCCTCGATCAGCCCGGGCAAACCCAGGCTACGGGTGGTGCGGCAGCCGCCGACCAGGTCGGTCCGCATCCCGGCCCGGAGCCGCCGACAACGACGGAAGCGCCGCAGGGCGCCCCGAGCACCCGGAACGGCTCAGCGCCGCCACACCTGCGTTCGGTGCCACCGACGCCCGCGGGCCCTGCCCTGACGCCGGATGTCGCGAGCGCGGATCGGGCCGCTGGTGCTGACCTGCCGCCCGACGCTCCGACCTCAGGCGGGGCAGCCGGCGGCGGCACCCCACCGGCGCGTTGGTCCCGGTGGGTGGCGCCACTGGCCGCCGCCGTCGTCGGCATCGCGATCGGCGCCGGTGCGGTCGTGCTGGCCCAAAGTCGATCCGACAACGTGACGGTGGAAGCGATCGCCCCGCTCAAGCCGGTTGCCGACGGCCCGCTCGGCGCCGACACCGGAACCCTGGGCGAAGCCGAGTTGATCGCCGAGGGGAACCGGCAGCAGGTGCGGGTCAGCGCCGACCAACTGCCCGCCTCGCCGAACGCCTACGAGGTCTGGTTGTTCGGTGACGACGGGCGGATGGTCTCACTCGGAACCCTCGACGACCGCGACGGATCGTTCACCGTGCCGCAGGGTATCGACACCCGTGAGTACCGGGTGGTCGACGTGTCCGACGAGGCTCCGGACGGCAACCCGGCCCACTCCGGGATCAGCCTGATTCGCGGCGAGTTCAGCTGAGTCGTTCCCGCGACGCCTTCTGACACAAGGCGGCCACGGCCGCAAGGTCCCGCCGCCGGCGCAGTACCGACAACGGCGGATCGGGTGAGTCGGTTCTTCGTCGTCGGACCAGGACAAGGCTGGGCGGTCGAAAAAGTTGTACTTATCGGTGTGGATCGGACTCTGACTGCAGTCCGGCAAAGCTGCCGGCGCGTCCGACACCTGCCGAGAGTCCTCCATGGCCATCGACCTACCCACCCGACGCCGAGATCGCGGCGGGCAGCACCGCATTCGTCGCCATGGTCGCCGACGATCGGCGATCAGCGTTGCGCGACAACCACTACACCACCTCCCGACGGTGGCTCTCGCCGGGGTGGCGATTGTCTGGGGCGTCACCTTCTCGGTCGTCGACTCCGCTGTGCCGGGCACCTCCGGAGGTTCGATGCCGCCCGCGGACCTGGTGGCCTGGCGGTTCGGGCTCGGTGCCGGTGCCCTGCTGATCTTCCGGCGCCGTGGTCGACGGTTGACGTCGGCTCTGCGCCGCCGAGGGGTGGTGCTGGGCGGGGCCCTGGGATCGGGGTTCCTGCTGCAGACGTGGGCGATCACGTACACCGACGCAACGATGTCGGCCTTTCTCACCGGCATGCTGGTGGTGATCGCCCCGGCTGCCGGATGGCTGCTGTTTCGCGACCGGCCGCTACCGATGACCCTGCCTGCCGTCGGGGTGGCGGCCGCCGGCCTGGCGGCGCTGAGCCTGCGAGGAGCGGGTTTCGGTCCCGGCGAATTCCTCACACTGGCCGCCGCCTGTTGCTGGGCCGTCCATCTGGTGCTGCTGGCCAGGTGGGCGGAGCCGGAGTTCGCGATCGAGCTGGCCGGCGTTCAGACCGCAACGGTGTGCGCGTTGGCGCTGATCGCCGTAGCCGTCGGCGGTGCCGTCAACGGAACCTCACCGATGCCCGAACTACCGGCCGACGGGGCCACCTGGCTGTCCGTGCTCTTTCTCTCGCTGATCGCCACCGCCGGGGCCATGGTGTTGCTGAGCTGGGGTCAGGCCCGGATGAGCGCCACCCGGGCAGCGGTGATTCTCACCCTCGAGCCGGCGATCGCCGCACTGACCGCTGCCGCTCTCGGCGGTGAATTCGGTCTGCGCATCGTCATCGGCGGATTACTGCTGCTCGGCGCGATGTTCCTGGTCGAGTGGGGCGGCCGGCGCGATCAGCGAGCCAGGCTGCCGGTCAACCGGTCCGGTCTGGAATGCTGACCTCGATCCCGCCGTCGACGGGGGTGAATTGCACATCGGCCAGCGAGCGCACGCTCGGTGCATCCAACGATGCGTGGGTGGTCAGCACGCCAACGACCGGACACCCGGCGGCTCGGGCGCTCTCGACCCCAGGCGGCGCGTCCTCGACCACCAGACACCGTTCCGGCGGGAACCCGAGCAGCTTCGCGCCCATCAGGTAGGGCGCCGGGTCGGGCTTGCCGATCGTCACGTCGTCGGCCGTCACCACGAGGTCCGGACGACCGAGTCCGGCCGCCGCGATCCGGGCGCTGGACAGCTTCACCCCTCCGCTGGTGACGATCGCCACCCGGTCCCTGGGCAGGGCCGCCAACACCTCGTGAGCCCCCGGCTGCGCGACAACATCGACCGTGTCGGCGGATTCCGACTCGACCATGAAAACGCGCAGCTCGTCGACCCGCTCGGCACTCATTTCCGGCTCCAGCATGGCCATCACCTGCGCCACCGGGATCCCGTGGATGTACGGCTCGATCTCCGGGAACGGCCGGCCGATCTTGTCGGCCAGCTGACGCCAACTCCGCTCGACACTGGCGGTCGAATCCACCAGGGTCCCGTCCAGGTCGAACAGGATTGCGTCCACCAGCCACGTCGTCATGAGAGCACCCTGACATACGGATCAGCTCGCGGACATCGCACCCTCGCGCCGGACCAATCGTCGGGATCCCGGCCGGCTGCGGGCGCGATGGCTCCATCTCGGCAGCCGGTCCGGGATCATCCTCCGGTAGGTCACGCCCTGGCCAACACCATGGATTCCTTGGCGACCTCGCGTCCGGGACGAGCGCGCAGTGCGGCCCCGATCTCGGCGGCCAGGACCCCGTGATTGCCCTGCAGGATCGAGTTGAGCGTCGATCGCAATTCGGCAACCGTCACGGCGTTGGGATCCAGAACCTCACCCACTCCGGCGTGCTCGACCGCGGCCGCGCCGGCGAACTGGTCGGTGGAGAACGGCAACACCAACATCGGCACACCGCAGGTCAACGACTCGGTGACGCTGTTGTTGCCGCCGTGGGTCACGGCCAGCGCAGCCCGTTCGAGCAGGGCGACCTGCGGCAGGAACTCGCGAACCAGCCAGCTGCTCGGCACGTCACCGACCACGGCCGGGTCCGCCGAACCGATGGCCAACGCCACCCGCACAGGCAGCGGCCGCAACGCATCGACCACCTTGGCCAGCACATCGGCGCGAACAGACAGGAAACTGCCGAAACTGATGTAGACCAACGGAATACCCGGATCTGCATCGCACCACCGGGCGAGATCCGTCGGGAGCTGCTGGCTCCGCACCGAGGAACCCAGAAAGGCGTGTGGACCGAGAAGGCCTGTCCGATCCGGGTCGTGCAGCTGCGCGGGATAGTTGAGCAGCACCGGATCTGCGTGCTCGGTGAACGCGTCGGTGGACGGAACAGCCTGCGGGGCGAGAACTTCCAGGGCCGCATTCCATTCGTCGGTGAAATCGTCCCGGACCTTCCGGCAGCGTTCCAGCAGGGCGGCCAGCGCTTCCGGATCCGGCTCGAATGCCGCCGGCCACGCGGGCGGGTAGCCATAGACCTCGTCGCCCACGGGAAGGGCACTGGGGTGCCCGAGAACGACATCGGCATGCGGTATCTGCTCGGCCAACAGCGCGAGCCGTGCCGTGAAGGCCAGGTGATCGACGATGATCTGATCCGGTCGGACCTCGTGCACGACTGCGAGTACCCGGCGCGCGGTGCCGATCGGATCCCACAGCAGGTCGGCCCGCCGCGCTTCCGCCTGGTACATCAAGGTGTCGACCATCCCGCGCTCGGTCGCGGCGAAAAAACCGCGGAGTGCGAGATCCTCGCCTGCCACCTGGTTCTCGGCTCGAATCACGCCCGGATTGGAGCCGCGGCCGAGACTGAGCTCGGCCCGCTCGAAGCCGAAATCGGCGGTGATCGTCTCGGTCGCCCGACCGCTGGCCACCACCACCCGTTCACCGGCATCCCGCCAGGCGGTGGCCAGGGTGGCCAGCGGCAGTAGATGAGAGGCGTAATCCGGGCTGATCACCAACAGCGTCATGACGCCGTCACCCTCGCGGACGGAGCGACGACGGCGCCGTACACGCCGGCCAGGGCCCGCGCCATTGCCTGCACGGTGAACCGCTCGGCGACCAGTTGCTGCGACCTTCGCACCCGGTCGTCGTCATCGGATCGGCCGGCCAGGTCCAACGCGGAGGTGATGCCGCCCCTGACCGCAACAACAGAGCGGGTGTCGACCAGGAACCCGGTGCTGCCCTCTTCGATGTAGGTGGCCGGTCCACCGCCGTCGGGTCCGACGACGACCAGACCTGCCGCGAGGGCCTCGACCAGCGCAAGTCCGAACTCCTCCTTCAGACTGCCGCAGACGTAGACGCCGCCCGGAGCGATCGTCGGTCCGAACCCGGTCCGGATCGCAGCCATCCACCGCGCGACGACGTCATTGGGTCGATGTCCGGGAAGGATCAGCCCTGCGACAGCCGCCGGATTGTCGGCAAGGAGGCCGGCAATCAGCTCGAGTTGACCCCGCTCGTCGATCGACGGGTGCTCCAGGTCGCCGCCCACCACCAGGAGATTGCAGCGTTCGCGCAGCCCGGGTTCGGCCGCCCAGGCCTCCACCACGGTGGCCATCCCCTTCACCCGATGCAACCGGCCGACAGTCATCACGATCGGCAGACGTCGACGCTCCGCGGGCAGTGCGGCGACCAACGATGTCAGCTCGGTCAGTGCCGGATGCGCACCGTGCCGCACGTCCCGGGCCGCGGCCGCCGTCACGGAGACGTCGATCCCCTCCGGAACGACGGTATAGCGGTCCGGTTCCTGCTCGATGTCGACGCCCAGCAGATCCCGCAGCTGGTCGCGCAGCTTCGGTCGGGGAAAGAGCACATTGTGGTGCGCCCCGGCGGCCAGTCGGCGGACCAGACCCGTGCGGAACCAGTAATGCTCACGCTCGTCCAGGACGCCGAAGTTGGTCCGGGTCAGCGCACCGGTCATGTCCAGCGCGTAGAGCACCGCATGCGGGTCGGGGGCGAGGGTGAACACCGTCGGGATGCCGAGCCGGGTGGCAACGGCCGCGGCGGCCATCGATCCGACGTCGGCCATTCTCAGGTGGAGCACGTCCACCCGGCCGTTCGCGGTCAGCACCCGCCGAATCCCGCGTTCGGCAGCGACCGAGAGCGGCCAGGCGTTGGCCGCGTCGATCGGCTCGGACAGCAGCGGTATCGGGCACAACACGTGCCCGGCCGCCGGATGTGACAGGGCATCGACAGCACTTCCCACGGAACCCCGGGACATCGTCAGCACGCGATCGATTCCCGCTTCGTTCACCAACGCATCTCCCAGCCGCACCAGCATGGTGGCGATGCCGCCGTTGTCACCGGCGCCCGCTCGGCTCAGTTCGCGGTCCAGGTCCGCGTGCAGGAACAACTGCGCGATGGTCAGCCCTGGCCGTTGTTCACGAGTGTCGACGGGCCGGGTAGCGGCGAGATCGAACTCGGCCAACCGCGCCACCCCCGCCAACTCGCCGCCGGCCGTCGCCAGTCGCCGCACCATGTCGACGATCTCCGGATCCGCCCCGCGGTCGCCGAGAGCCGAGATCGCCGCCATCCGGACCGGCACCGGCTCCGTTGCGTCGTTCGCGGCCCGCACCAAGGCGCGCGTTGCCACTGCGCCTGGCACCAGACCCAGGGTTTCCACCAGCCGGGCCCGGGCCGCAGGGTTGTCCTGGGCGAGCAATGCTCCCTCGACCGCGAGCGCGATGTGCTCCGGCGACCCCTGCGCCCACCGCCGGAGGGCCCGTTGGTTGATCACGGTCGAGAAGCCACCCCCGACGACCCCGGCCAGCAACCGGACCACCGCATCGAACCTCGGGTTCCGCGAGCCCAGCGCCCAGGCGGCGTGTTCGCGCAGGTAGAGCTGCGGAGCTGACAGCAGATCGGACAGGACATCGGCCGCCGAGTCGTCGAAGACCGCGCCGAGGGCGTGGACCGCGGCGATCGACAGCACCTGGTCCTCATCGGGGGCGATCGCACCGACGAGCACCTTGACCGCATGCGGACCGCCGTCCTGACCTGCGGCCGTGGTCAGATCGTCGGCGGCCCGGACGGCATCGAGCAGGAAGGGCGCGTCGCGAACTCTGGAGAGCGCGGATTGCAGAGCCATGGGTTCTCTCGATTCGGTTCCGGCGGCTGTCGGTGCGTGGGCAAGCCCGCCACAGAGCCGGCCGGTCGATCCGGCCAGGTCGGACCGCAGACCAGCCGCACCGGTCGGGATGAGGCGGCGTGTAAGTACCGGCCGCACGGGTCCGGTGGATGCAGTCGACTGGCTGTTGTCACCTCCGGTGAGCTGTCGTCACTTCCGGTGAGAACGTCGGTCCCGGCGTAGGCTCCAGCGGCGGGTCCGCCGATGACGACGAAAGCCGGTTCGATGCCTACCTGGACTGATTCGGTGATCTGGTGGCAGGTCTTTCCACTGGGTTTCACCGATGCCGAGAAGTCGGCGCTGCCGGCGGATGCGCCGGTGACCCATCGCCTGCCCCAGTTGATCGAGTGGCTCGACTACCTCATCGAGTTGGGTTGCAACGGCCTGGCGCTCAACCCGATCTTCGCGGCAGAAACCCACGGCTACGACATCGTCGATCATTTCGCTGTCGACTCCAGGTTGGGTGACGACGCGGACATCGACGCCCTCATCGCGGCGTGCCACCAGCGCGGTGTGCGGGTGCTGTTCGACGGGGTGTTCAACCACGTGGGGCGGGCGTTCCCCGGCTTCGCCGATGTGCTCGAGCAACGGGAGAAGTCGGCCTGGGCGCAGTGGTTCCACATCGACTGGGATGCCGACGGGTACGACGGTTTCGGCTACCGGAGCTTCGAAGGTCACGGCGGACTCGTTGCGCTGAACCATGATCTGCCGGCGGTCGCCGACTATGTCGAGTCGGTCATGCTGCACTGGCTCGACCGAGGCATCGACGGCTGGCGACTGGACGCTGCCTATGCGGTGCCGCTGGAATTCTGGCGCAGGGTCACCGATCGGGTGCGGGAAAAGTATCCCGACGCCTGGTTCGTCGGAGAGGTCATCCACGGCGATTTCCCGGAGTTCGTCGAGCAGGGTGGACTCGACTCCGTCACGCAGTACGAGCTGTGGAAGTCGACCTGGAGTTCGTTGAACGACGGCAACTTCTTCGAGCTGGACTGGACGTTGAAGCGGCACCTGGAGTTCTGCCAGGTGTTCGTGCCGATGACCTTCATCGGCAATCACGACGTCACCCGGATCGCCAGCCAACTCACCGACCCGCGGCTGCTCCCACTCGCCCTGGTGGTGCTGTTCACCGTGCCGGGGGTGCCGAGCATCTACTACGGCGACGAGCAGGCCTTCCGTGGCGAGAAGCAGGACCGGGAGGGCGGTGATGACGTGATCCGGCCCGCCTTCCCCGCCGACCCGTCCGGCCTCGCCGACGTCGGTCGGCCGATCTACCGGTTGCATCAGGACCTGATCGGGCTGCGGCGGCGCGAAACCTGGCTGTCCACCGCCAAGATCGAGACCATCACCCTGGCCAACCAGCAACTCTCCTTTCGTGCGTTCGACGACGGGGGTCACCAACTCGTCGTGCTGCTCAACAGCTCCGACGACGAGTTCGAGTTCCCGCTCGAGGGCGGTTTCCAACTGCTGCTGGACGGCCACGACCAGGACCAGACCCATGATGGTCCGGACGGAACCGGCGCGGTCGTGGGTGCGCAGGGCTGGGCGATCGTCCGGCCGGAGTCGTAGACGGGCCGAACTCGGGTAGTCCGGGACGGCCGGCCGTCGCTCAGCCCGCGGCCTTCTTCACCAGCTCACCGATCCTCTTCTCGTCGGCTGCGGTCAACGTCGTCAGCGCAAAGGCGGTCGGCCACATGGTGCCGTCGTCGAGGTTCGCCGCGTCGTTGAAGCCCAGCGTGGCGTACCTCGCCTTGAACTTCTTGGCGTCCTGGAAGAAGCAGACGACCTTGCCATCCTTGGCGTAGGCGGGCATTCCGTACCAGGTCTTGGGGGTGAGGTCGGGAGCGCTGGCCGTGACGATGGCGTGGATCCGCTCGGCCATCTCGCGATCCGGTCCGTCCATCTCGCTGATCTTGGCGAGAACGTCGCTCTCCCCGTCCTTTCCGGCGGTACCCGAGCCACGGCGGGCCGCCTTCTTGAGCTCCTGACCGCGCTCTTTCATCGCCGCGCGTTCGTCCTCGGTGAACCCGTCGTACGACTTCGCGGTCGAGGTGCTGCGCTCGGTGGTCTTCTTGGTCGCCGCCATCTTCAATGTCCTCTCGGTGAATGCTGCTCGGGATGATTCGATGCTATGGAGCCCCGCAGGCTGTGGCTTCTCGAAAACTGACCAGTCAGCTCGGTTGGTACCAACGTTCCGGGCTGGGCGGGGGCTCCCGCTAATCTCTGGGCCATGACCGACGCGACATTCTGGGCGGCCGCCGATCGCCACCTCATTCGATACGGAGCCACCTTCAGCCCGAGGATCATTGCCAGGGCGCAGGGTTCGTACGTCTACGACGAGCAGGGCCGGGCCATCCTCGACTTCACCTCCGGGCAGATGAGTGCGGTGCTCGGGCACGGTCACCCCGACATCGTCTCGACCGTCTCCGAATCGGTCCGATCCCTGGATCATCTGTACAGCGGCATGTTGAGCCGTCCGGTGGTCGACGCTGCGACCGCATTGGCTGCCACCCTCCCGGAGCCGCTGGCGAAGGTCCTGCTGCTCTCCACCGGGGCCGAGTCGAACGAGGCCGCGTTGAAACTGGCCAAGCTCTACACCGGGCAACTTCGAGGTGGTGTCCTTCGACCGGTCCTGGCACGGCATGACATCGGGTGCGTCGGGCGCCACCTACAGCTCCGGTCGGCGCGGCTACGGGCCGGCCATCCCCGGCAACCTGAGCCTGCCGACGCCGAACGCCTACCGGTCACCATTTCGCCTGCCCGACGGCGGCTACGACTGGCGGGCCGAACTCGACTACGGCTTCGCGATGGTGGACGCGCAGTCCGTCGGGTCGCTGGCCGCCTGCATCATCGAACCCATCCTGTCCAGCGGCGGCATCATCGACCTGCCGCTCGGGTACCTCGCGGCGTTGCGGGACAAGTGCGTCGAACGCGGAATGCTGCTGATCCTGGACGAGGCGCAAACCGGTCTCGGCCGGACCGGCACCATGTATGCGTTCGAGCGGGACGGCGTTACCCCGGACATCCTGACCCTGTCGAAGACCCTCGGAGCGGGCCTGCCGGTTGCCGCCGTGGTGACCAGCAGTGAGATCGAGGAGCGTTGTCACGCCGGCGGTTATCTGTTCTTCACCACCCACGTGTCCGATCCGCTGGCCGCCGCCGTTGCCGGCACGGTACTGCGGGTCATCGAGCGGGACGGACTTGTCGCGCGCGCCGAACTGCTGGGTCGACGATTGCGAAACGGGTTGCTGGACCTGCAATCCCGCTACGACGTCATCGGTGATGTCCGCGGCCGTGGTCTGATGCAGGGCATCGAGTTGGTCACCGACCGGGCCAGCAAGGAGCCGGCCGACAAGCTCGGCCAGGCGGTGACCGAATCCTGCCTGGCCCACGGCCTGCACATGAACATTGTTCAACTGCCGGGGATGGGCGGGATCTTCCGCATCGCGCCGCCGTTGACCGTCAGTCAGAGCGAACTGGATTCCGGGCTGGAAATTCTCGATATCGCGCTGGCCGAGAACGCTGTGTGACAAGTGATTCATTGCCTGCCTTCGAACTCGCCTCGTCAGCGGAACTTTCGACTGCCGAATAACGAGATCACTTCATCCTGAGCAGGTCTCGCGGTAGGGCTGGTCACCGAAATAGGTGACCCATTCCTGCGGGGTGAAGTTGCGGGCGGCAACCGCGCAGGCAAAGTCGGTCCATTGTTCGAACCGGGTGTCCAGTCGATACACCGCGCCGTCCCGGGTGGCCACGATGACGCCGGTCCCGTCGGGCGTCACCGTCGAGACCGCAGCTGACGGGTTCTGGCCAACCTGCACGCCGGCGATCGGCTCACCCGAGACTCCGTTCCACATCCGCACACCGGCGTCGAAGGAGGATGTGACCAGCATCTGACCGTCCGCCGAAAACGCGATCCCGTCGACGAATTGCCGGTGGGCCGGGTGAGTTGCCGCTATCCATTCCCCCGAATCCAGGTCCAGCAGGCCGACCTCGCCGGCCGAACCGCCCACGGCCAGTCGGCCGCCATCCGGCGAGAGCGCAGCCGCGGTCGGCTCCATGGTCAGTTCGCCTCGTCCGATCGTGCTGCCTTCGTCGAGATCGACAACGACGTAGGTCTTGTCGTCGAGCAGAGCAACGGCGGTGCCTCCCGGGCCGGCAGCCACCGCGCTCACTGCGCCGTCGAGTTGGACCCGCGGGCCTGCCGAGCTGAGGGCGTAGTCGAGGCCCTGCACCCCACCGTCCCCGTCCCCGATCACGATGTGGTCACCGCCCGGCATCGCCGAAAGAGCGGTGATCTGGCCGGGTGCGACGACCACCTCCTTGATGAGCTGTGCAACGGACATCGAAATCGGTCAAACGGGCCGATACCAGACTGACCCCGGTATCGAGCACCTGCTCTCAGGCTTCCTTCGACACCACGATGCGATCGTCGAGCCAGTCGAACATGCGCTGAGCGGTGAGGGTGCGGGCCAGCGGCTGGCAGTGTTCGTTCGCGCCCTCAACGGCCGTGAATCGCACGATCGTGGAGACTCCGGCGGTCAACGAGGCGAGCTGTTCGGACTGTCCGGGCCAGAACTGTTCACCCTCCGGGCTCGTGATCAGCAGGGGTGTCGTGATCTTGTCCGCGACATCCGCCATGTTGTAGCCGCGGACCGCCTCGATGGTCTCGGCGAAACCGGTGGTGCCGTAGGGGCGGGCCCGGAACTGCCAGGTGCGCCCGGTCTCCGGTGAGAACTTCATGCCGAAGCTCATCTCCTTGTCGAATTTCGCGTTCTGCCGCTCGTCGAGCAGCTTGTTCATGCTCTTGGGGAGCTGAGACGGTCCACGAGGCACTGACGTCGACGACGCCGGGGTCGGTGATCGCAGCGGCGAATCGGTGTTCGAAGGCAAGCGCACGCGCGACCCAGTAGCCGCCCTGACTGATTCCGTACACGGCGATGCGTGTGGGGTCCACGCCGTCGAGTCCGGCGACGAGGTCGAAGACGGGCGTCAGCACGTGCTCCCAGTCAGGGCGGAACGGCACATCGTGCTCGAAGAGCTGGGATTGCTGCCCGGGACCGTCGAAGAGCAGCACGTTGTATCCGCGTTCAAGCGCGGCCGCACCGGTCGAACCCCAGAGTGCGGCGAGCGATCCGTCGCTGCCGTTGACCAGGACGATGGTGGATGCGCTTGCCGGGGCGTGAGCGGGCCGGACGAACCAGCCCGGCATCGAGGACTTTTCGTAAGGGATGTCGAGCCGCCGCACGTTCATCGGCGTGTTCGTGATGAACGAATCCCACGCGTCCTGCTGCTCACGGAACGTCGGAATCAATTCGGACGAATCCGGCAACGAGCTGACCGCGTTGACCGCGACACCGAAATAGGCAGACGCCCGCAAGAACGCACCGGCGGCACTGACCCGGTGACCGGCCGCCGCCGAGGCCTGCGCGGCCTCGGCCGTGCGCTGACCGAGCTCATGCCAGGCGTGGAACCAGCCGTCATGATCGCGCTTGCCGATGCCTGCCGTGGCAGCCAGAACCTCGCCCACATCGGCCGCGCCGCCGACGGCCTGGCCCAGGATGCCGCGGATCTCGTAGTCGAAGTCCGGGTTCTCGGAGAAGGGGGTGATCGAAGCGGTGTGGTGAGCCATGCGTGCTTGATCCTTACGTGTTGGGCGCCAGCGCCAGCAGGTGCGTCCTATCACGAAGATCAAAGCTGACGCGGTTGTTGACAATGTCAGAGAGTGCAGCAGGGATGTCGGTGTGGGTCGGGCAGCAATCTCGCTGAGGTCCGGGATTGGTTCGTGCTGGGTACTCGGCCGAAGGACGGCGCCGACGTCATGCGTCGCGGAGCCGCCCTGAGCGGATGCCGCGTATCCTCACCACGGCCCTCATGCTGACCGCTGCGCCTGCGTCGATGGCGTGCGGGAAGAACACGAAGGATCGTCATCTACAGTGTTGACGCGGTTCAGCCCTCATAGCTCAGGGGATAGAGCATCGGTTTCCTAAACCGTGTGTCGCAGGTTCGAATCCTGCTGGGGGCACTTTACGCAGGTCAGAAGCCATTTAGTTGATCTACATTCCATTGCTGGGACGTCCTTGCACGCCTACTGCAAGAGCCAAGTACCGGCGGGTATCTCTCCGCCGTGTACTACCGAGTGAGCGGTGAGCCCGTGGACGATGCTCGGCCGTCGCCGGCGACGTGGCCGACCAAGTAGTGCTGTTCCCCACCCGAACTGGAAGATCGCGGTGAGCACGCCGAGCCCAACCAGGATGGTCGCGATATTGCTGATCGCTCCGACCAACGCGATCAACAGACTGCGGAAGGCCAGCACCAGCAACAGGAACCCGAGCAGCGCAGAGCAAGACTGCGGCGACGAACGCCGCGGTGGCCCCGCGTGTACGTGTAGTGGAGGTGGGCGATCTCACAGGGCACCCCCGCGCATCGCGGCGATGACCCCGCCGTCGATCAAGAAGTCGGACCCGGTGATGAACGAGCCCCGGTCGTCGAGCAGCAGGGCGGCGAGCTCGGCGACGTCGGACGGAGTGCCCATGCGGCGCGCGGCGGAGACCTCGATCATCCGGGCATACCCTGCGGCGTTGGGGCCGGTCATCTCGTCGCGCGCGAGTGGTGTGGAGATGATGCCTGGCGAGAGGCAGTTGATGCGGGCGCCGCGCGCTCCCCAGGACAGTGCGGCGGCCTGTACGCGCAGGGCGTTGGCGCGCTTGGCGAGGACGTACGCCGGTCCTGACCCGTCGATGGCGCCATCGGCCAGCTCGGGCAGAGCCACCAGGTCGTCGATCGGCGCATAGGCGAGCTGCTGCTCCAGCTCCGCGGGAAAGCCGCCGCCCATGTGGCCGGCCTGGCTGGCGATCACGACCCCCGAACCACCCTCGGCGATCACCTCGGCGAACGCGTCGAGCACGTACGCGGTCCCGAGCAGGTCGACGTGCACGATCCGCTCCGGCGAGGCCTGGGTCGGCGAGACGCCAGCGGCGTGGATGACGCGCATGACGTCGCCCAGCGAGGCGGCGGCGGCGGCGAGCGCAACGACGGAGGCACGGTCGGACACGTCGACAACGCGGGTCTCGACGTCGTAACCCTCGCCCTGGAGTTGGTCGGCCACGGCGCCCAGCTGGGCCTCGTTGTAGTCGGCCAGCAGCAGCGTGTGGCCTATGGCGGCCCGGCGCGCTACGGCAACGCCGATGCTGCCGGTGCCGATGAGGACGGCAACGGTGTCAGTCATGAGATATCTCCTTGGTGCGTGTGAGTGGGGTGTTGCGTTGGGAGGAGGCCGAGCTTTTCGGTGGCGGTATCACTCATGCTTCAGACCTCATGAGTCCAGATTGCTGCCGCGCGCATGCCCGAGGAAGACCGAGCTGTTAGGGGGAACGGCGCACCCCCTCACCCGGGCGACAATGACGGGCATGCCCCCACGCTCGAGCACCGAATCGCCGCTGGGCGTCTTCCTCAAGGCCCGCCGCAACAGCCTCGCCCCGAAGCAGGCCGGCCTGACCGAAGGGGTCGGGATACGGCGCACTCCCGGTTTGCGGCGCGAGGAACTCGCCGCGGTGGCCGGGATCAGCAACGACTACTACATCCGCCTCGAGCGCGGTAAAGAACGGCGCCCCAGCCCGGCGGTCGTCGAGGCGCTGGCGCGGGCCCTTCAACTCGACGATGCCGAGCGCAATCACCTGCACGAGTTGGCTCAACAGGTCGATCGGGTGGACCTCGCGGACAACGTTGCGACCGGGTCCGATGTCCCCGTCGGCGTTGTGCGCATGCTCGAGGCCCTTCGCCCGTTGCCGGCGTTCGTGACCAACCGCATCGGCAACTTCCTGGCCTGGAATCCGTCCGGCCTACGCCTGCTCGCCGGCCTGTCCGACTGGCCCGAAGCCCAGCGAAACGCCGCCCGGTTCGGCTTCCTGCACCCGGCGGCGCGCGGCCTGTACGTCGACTGGGAGACCCAGGTGACCGGGCTGGTGTCGGCGCTGCGACGGCTCACTTCCACCGAGCCCAACGCCGTCGACGTCGCCGCGCTGGTGGCCGAGATGCGCCAGAAGAGCCCTGACTTCCAGCGGCTGTGGGACCGGTACGACGTCGACCTCTACGTCACGGGCTCGCAGACGCTGCTGCATCCCCAGGTCGGTGAGCTCACCATCGAGTACCAAGTCCTGCGGATCGAGGGCGAGGGCGGCTTGACGATGATGACCTACCACGCCGAGCAGGGCAGCCCCGAGTACGACGCCTTCGTCCGGCTCGACTCCTGATCCGAGCCACCCGGCGTCATTCTGACAGCGAGCGCATGGCGAGGCGCCGATTTGGATTTCCCGGCGGCGCAGGGCATGGCTTCGGCATCGTCTCAGCAACTCGGTCCCGATTCTTCGGAGCCGTCAGCCGCAACTCAAACAGCATGCAGCACAGTGCTTTTGCGCTACCCAGCCACCCGCGTTAGCAGAATTAGCAGTTCGGCATCGCACCCGCAATGACAGCCTTGCCCGGCGGGGAGCCCAATTGTCAGACGCGTCCGCAGCTGCACCTACAGTCTTCCTACTCCGTGGGTAGCACTTTCAGGGTGGTTTCGAGCACGTCGTCGCCGGTTATCGCGCCGACCGGTCCTGGACCGTACCGGTCGTATTTATTGTGCAGCGCCGTATCCAAGTCGCTGCGGACCGCGGGGCTGGCAAGCTCGAACGTGACGGCTTTGCTGACGCCGCCGGCGTCGATGCGGCCAATCCCGGCCTGCAGAGCCCTTCTGAACCAACCGTTTTCGGGTCCGTGGGCCGAACGGATGAAGAGGGCGTCGCCGACGGTTGTGTGCCAGATCGTGACATACGGGCGCAGCGTCCCGTCGGTCCGCTGCGTTGCCACCCGAAGCTCGGTGGCTCCGTCGATCTTGCGAAGCTCGTCCTGGATCCAGGTTGTCATTTGGTGTCGTCCTCCTGTTGGCGCTTGGCATGAGATGGGTTGTTGAAGGAAATTTGTGAACTCGGACCAGCTGTTGCTCTGGAGAAATGTTTTCCTATATGCGGAACGACACCGCTTTTCGACGCCTTGATCCCGGTCGTTCTCATCCGCGCGGCAGTTCCGATTCGATGTGGGTTCGAGTTTGGGTGGCGGCCCAGCTGGCCAACAGTTGCAGAGCGTCGGCGGTCGGCGTGGTCGGCGCGGCGGTGTAGACGACCATCGTCAGGCCGGGTGCCTGGGCAATAGGGAGGGTGTCGTACATCAGCTCTAGTTGCCCAACGATGGGGTGGTTGATCTTCTTGCTGCCACCGATATGTTCGTGCACATTGTGTTTCGCCCAGCGGCTACGGAAATCTTCGCTGCGGGTGGACAGTTCACCAACCAAGTCGTGCAGTGCCCTGTCATGCGGGTTGCGACCGGCGAGAGTGCGCAATATTCCTACGGTGTCATCCGCTGCGCGCTCCCAATTGACCCAGAAGTCTTGCGCCGCAGGGTCGAGGAATGCGAACCGCGCGTGATTGGCCGGCTTGGTCCGGTCCCGGTACAGCGGGTCGTACAGGGCGCGCCCCAGGGGGTTGGTGGCCAGGATGTCCAGCCGTTCGTTCCGGACCACCGCGGGCGCACCGGTCATGGCGTCGAGCATGACCTGCACACTGGCCGGCACCGTGTCCGACTGGGCGCGCCGCCGGCGCCGGGCGGGGCGGTCCGCGGCCGCCCGGGCCAGGTCGTACAGGTGCCCACGTTCGGCCTCGTCCAGTTGGAGTGCTCCGGCCAGTGCGTCGAGAACCTCTTCGGACACCCCGGCCAGGTCACCCCGCTCGAGGCGCACGTAGTAGTCGACGGAAACTCCGGCCAGCATGGCGACCTCTTCCCGGCGCAAGCCGGGCACCCGGCGGTGCGCTCCGCCGTAAACGGGTAGTCCAGCCCGCTGCGGGGTGATCTTCGCGCGCCGGGATGCAAGGAAGTCACGGATTTCGTCGCGGGTATCCATGACGCCACCGTAAGTCGTCAATAGCTGCTGTGGCAGGCCCTGCTGTTGGGGGTACTGCCAGTACCTGTCTCGACAGGATCTCCCCCAGCAGGCCGAGATGCGGTTGCCTGGAGGCAGCACCACCCGGACAACGCCGACCGGATCGTCTACCGCCATTTCCCGAAGGGACATTCCGTGACCGCGGCACCCGCCGACACCAGCAACCCCACGAGCCAGCAACGGCCCGTCGAGCATCCGACGGCGGTGCTGGTGCTGGTGCTCGCCACCTACCTGATGATCATCGTGGACACCTCGGTCGTGATCACCGGCCTGCCCGACATCCAGGCCGACCTCGCGCTGACCTCGACCGGCCTGTCCTGGGTACAGAACGCCTACCTGCTGGCTTTCGGCGGCCTGCTACTGCTGGGTGCCCGCGCCGGCGATCTGTACGGGCGGCGGCGGGTCCTGATAGTCGGACTGGTGCTGTTCACCGCCGCCTCTCTGCTGGTCGGCACCGCCCCCTCTGGCGGTGTGCTGATCGCGGCGCGAGTTCTTCAAGGTATGGGCGCAGCAGTACTTGCACCATCCACCCTGGCCCTGCTGACGGCGGCGTTCGCCGAGGGACCTGAACGTAGCCGCGCCGTCGCCGCCTACGGATCAGTCGCCGGTATCGGCACCGCCTTCGGTCTCGTTCTCGGCGGGCTCGTTGCCGACGTGTGGTCATGGCGAATCGCGTTCGCAATCAACCTGCCGATCGGCGTGCTCTTGATCATTTTGGCCGTCCGGTACCTACCACCGGACAACGGCCGGACAGGCCGACTCGACCTACCCGGAGCCCTCACCTCGACCGCCGCCATGACTTCCCTGGTGTACGGCATCGTCCGATCCGCCGACACCGGGTGGACCGACCCGGTGACCATCGCCGCCGTCACCGCCGGACTTGCCCTGCTGGTTGTGTTCCTACTGGTGGAGCAGCGCGCGAAGAACCCGATCATGCCGCTGTCCCTGTTCGCAGACCGGGTGCGTACCGGCGCCTATCTCGCCCGGTTCTGCTTCATCGGGGCAATGATCACCTACTTCCTGTTCGTCTCCCAGTATCTGCAGAATGTGCAGGGTTGGACAGCGCTGCAGGCCGGTCTGGCGTTCCTCCCCATGACCATCGTCAACTTCATCGTCGCGATCGCGGTCCCCCGACTCAGCGTCAAAATGGGCGGGGCCCGGATGATGGTCGCAGGACTGGTTCTCGGCCTGGCCGGCATGATCGCCCTGACCACCCTGCACCCGGACACGAGCTTCTGGCTCGGCATTGCCATCCCAGGCATGCTGATCGGCGCTGGTCAGGGCCTGCTCTTCGCGCCGCTCACCGCCGCCGGGATCAGCGGAGCACAGGCCGCCGACGCCGGCGCGGCCTCTGGGGTGGTCAACGCCTTCCACCAACTCGGCGGAGCACTCGGCCTGGGCGTGACCGTCACCCTCGCCGCCGCTGCAGCCGACAGGTCCACCGCTACCGATCCCGGGGCCCGGTTCACCGAGACGGTCATTGCCGCACTCACGGGCAGCGCGGTGCTGCTGTCCATCGCACTCCTCATAGTGCTGACCATGGTGGCGCGTAGGCGGCGACCACCACACCATGAGCCCATCGCAACTACTGCGGTGCAATCAGATCCCTTGGAGTAATGGAAAACATGATCAAGAACAGCGCCACCACGACAGTCAAGACACCGGCAGCGAACTTCACCGGCGACGTCTGGATGAACCTCGTGTTCAGCGGCGACGGCGCCTCCCAGCTGACCGTTGGACTGGTCCGGTTCACCCCCGGTGCCCGCACCAACTGGCATCGTCACGCCAACGGACAGCTGCTGGTATGCACCGACGGCGTCGGGCTGGTCGGCACCCGCGACGGGCAGACCGTGGTCCTACGGGCCGGGGAAAGCGTGTGGACCCCGGCGGGTGAGGAACACTTCCACGGCGGCACCGCCGACAACATGATGTGTCACTACGCGATCCTGGACGCCGCCGGCGACGCCGAAGCGACGACCTGGCTCGAACCGGTCACCGACCAGCAGTACACCGCAGCTCACGCCGCGGCGCAGGTCTGACTCATGACGATCAGCGACGCTGCGAGGACAAACCACGATCAACTGTTCGGCGGCCGGGCCTCCACCCTCGCCCACAGCGACCCGGAGTTGGTCGACTACTTCGACAACTTCGCCTTCGACGAGGTACTCACCGACGCCGAGCAGCTGGATGACAACGTCGACCTGCGGACGCGGTTACTGGTTCAGTTGGCCGCGACCCTGGCGGCCGGCGGGCTGACCGAGTTCCGGGTACTCGCCACCGCTGCCCTGGCCAACGCCGGCGTCGGCCCGGTCGAACTCAAAGAGCTTGTGTATCAAGCCGTGCCCTACGTCGGGATGGCCCGCGTGTTCGACTACCTGCACGCAGCCAACGACATCCTGACTGCCGCCGGAGTCGAGCTGCCGCTACCCGGGCGGGCCACCAGCAACCCTCAGACCCGGCATCAGCGCGGCAAACAGGTGCAGGAACGCATCGTCGGCATCGGCGGCGTCGAGAAGATGCACGACGACGCACTTGAGGACTGCAAACACTTTCAGCGTTACCTGACCGGCAACTGCTTCGGCGACACCGTCGCCCGCGGCGGTCTCGATCTGCCCACCCGGGAGCTGCTGACTTTCGCGATGCTCGCCGCGATCGGCGGAGCCGACCCGCAACTCCGCGGACATGTCGCCGGGAACATCAACGTCGGCAACACCCGCTCGAGGCTGCTGGCCGTACTGACTTTGCTGGTGCCGTTCATCGGCTACCCCCGAACACTGAACGCCCTCACCGCCATCAACGACATCACCAACTAAACCCACCAAACCCGAGAAGGAACATCATGCGCGCCACCTACATCTACGCCGCCGGCGACATCCGCGTCGCCGACGCACCCGACCCCACGATCGTCGAACCCACTGACGCGCTGGTGCAGGTCACCCGCGCCTGCGTCTGCGGTAGCGACCTGCACCCGTACCACTCAGCCCCGCAAACACCCGGCGGCACCAGCATCGGCCACGAACTCATCGGGGTCATCACCGACACCGGCGCAGAAGTGAAGACACTGAAGAAGGGCGACTTCGTGATCGCCCCGTTCGCGATCTCCTGCGGTGTGTGCGAGTTCTGCCGGGCCGGTCTGCAGACCTCCTGCGCGAACGGCGGATTTTGGAATGACGCCAACCTGGGGACCGCCGGGTGCCAGGCCGAAGCCGTCCGCGTGCCCTTGGCCGACGGCACCCTGGTCAAGGTGCCCGGCGTCGACCCGACAACGGCCGACGAGAGCCTGCTGGCCTCACTGCTGACCCTGTCCGACGTCTACGGCACCGGCTGGCATGCCGCCTACCAGGCGGGCGTCACCACTGGTGACACCGTCGCGGTGATCGGCGACGGCGCGGTGGGTCTGTTGGCGGTGCTGTCGGCCAAGCAGCTCGGCGCGGAACGCATCATCTTGATGGGCCGTCACCAGACCCGCACCGACCTGGGCCGCGAGTACGGAGCCACCGACGTGGTCGCCGAGCGAGGTCAGGACGGCATCAACATCGTCCTGGAGCTCACCAAGGGCGGCGCCGGCAAGGTTCTGGAGGCCGTCGGCCACCTGCCCGCTTATGAGCAGGCTGTTGGCGTCGTCCGCCCCGGAGGGGTCATTTCCCGCGTCGGTGTCCCGCAGTACGAGGACGGCCCGATCGGCTGGTCGTTCTTCGGCAAGAACACCACACTGACCGGTGGGCCGGCACCGGTGCGGGCCTACATCGAGCAGCTACTGCCCGGTGTGCTCGACGGCCGCGTCAACCCCGGAAAGGTCTTCGACCGCACCGTGTCGATCGAGGACACCTCGCTGGGTTACGCCGCCATGGACGCCCGCGAAGCCCTCAAGGTCATGATCAAGCCGTAACACGCACGCCCGATCAGCACCTCCACCGGTCGAGATTGCAAATCGATTGGTTGGCAACCACTCTCGAAGGGATTGGGTTCAGTATGCAGAACAGAATTCTCGGCCGGACCGGCGTATCGGTCAGCCCGCTGTGCCTGGGCACAATGATGTTCGGCCCGTGGGGCAACGCCGACGAATCCGATTCGATCCGCATCATCCACCGGGCGCTGGATGCCGGCATCAACTTCGTTGACACCGCCGACGTCTACTCCGCCGGTGAGTCCGAACGCATCGTCGGTAAGGCTCTGGCCGGGCGCCGCGATGACGTCGTACTGGCCACAAAGTTCTTCATGCCGATGGGCGACGAACCGAACCACCGAGGCGGATCGCGCCGCTGGATCATGCGGTCGGTCGAGGACTCACTCCGCCGACTGGGAACCGACTACATCGACCTGTACCAGGTCCACCGACCCAGCCAGGACACCGACGTCGAGGAAACCCTCGGCGCCCTCACTGATCTGGTGCGACAGGGCAAGGTCCGGTACATCGGCTCGTCGTCCTACGCCGCCAGCCAGATCGTCGAGGCGCAATGGGTCGCCCGGGACCGCCGGCTGGAACGGTTCGTCACCGAGCAACCGCCCTACTCGATCATGGTGCGCGGCATCGAGGCAGACGTGCTGCCCACCGCCCGCCGACACGGTATGGGCATCCTGACGTACAGCCCGCTCGGCGGCGGCTGGCTTTCCGGCCGGTGGCGCAAAGACAACGCCGCGGCCCCGACCTCCGCTGCCCGACCCAAGGCACGCTTCGACATGACCGTCGAAGCCAACCAACGCAAACTCAACATCGCCGAGAACCTGGCGCAACTGGCGGAGCAGGAAGGCATCAGCCTGATCGACCTGGCCATCGCCTTCGTCATCAACCACCCGGCCGTCACCGCTGCGATCATCGGGCCCCGCACCATGGACCAGCTCGAATCGCAGCTCACCGGCGCCGACATCCCTCTGAACGCCGACATCCTCAACCGGATAGACGAACTCATAGCGCCCGGCGTCACCGTCAACCCCGACGACAACAGCTACGGAGAAGCCGAGCTCACCCCCGCCGCCCGACGGCGAAACCACTGAACCAGCCAGAGCCTCCCCGTTTGTGACCGTGCTGGCAGGACCCTCGCCGCGCGCACTCAGAAAGGAACAGCAATGCCCAACGTCTTCACCTTGAACAATGGAGTGAACATGCCGGCCCTGGGATTGGGGGTGTTTCAAACACCACCCGACGTGACCACCTCCGTCGTCGAGGAAGCATTGCGGCTCGGGTACCGGCACATCGACACCGCCGCCGCCTACGGCAACGAACGGGAAGTCGGCGAGGGCCTGCGCCGCTCCGGCGTCGACCGCGAGGACGTGTTCATCGAGACCAAGGTCTGGATCAGCGACTACGGCTACGACGAAACCCTGCACGCTTTCGACAAGAGCGCCACCAAACTCGGCGTCGACCAGCTCGACCTGTTCATCTTGCACCAAGCGCTGCCGTCGGCCTTCGACCGCACCATCGGCGCCTACAAGGCGCTGGAAACACTTCTGGCCGACGGCAAGGTCCGTGCGATCGGCGTCAGCAACTTCATGCCCGAGCACCTGGACCGGCTGCTGGCCGAGACCACCGTTGTGCCTGCCGTCAACCAGATCGAGCTGCACCCGTACTTCCAGCAGACCACGCTGCAGGAGGTGGACGCCGAGCACGGCATTCTCACCCAGGCGTGGTCCCCGATCGGCGGTATCACCTCCTACCGGGACGCCGAGAGGAGCACGTTCGAGGACCCGACGCTGCTGGAGATCGCCGGTCAGCACGGCAAAACAGCTGCTCAGGTGATGCTCCGCTGGCATCTACAGCGCGGCCGCTCGGTCATTCCGAAGTCCGTCAAGTCGGTCCGGCTCGCCGAGAACCTTGACGTCTTCGACTTCGAGCTGACAACTGAGCAGCTCGGCGGCATCGACGCCCTGGATACCGGCATGCGAGGGGGACCTGAACCCGAGGTCATCACCCTGGAGACCTTCGGCCGGGTCATCCCCGAAGCCTGAGGAACGAGAACCAATGCGACGTCGTACCTTTGTCGCCGCACCGATTGCGCTCGGGACCCCCTTCCTGTTGGGCGGCCACGTCTGTGAATGGTCGATTTATTTGGCTCACTTTGGTCGCGCTATTTGGCTCACTGGGAGCCGATTACGAGGATCTGTCTGGCGGCGTGGACGGCGTCGGGGGTGATGGTCTGGAGCTGGTTGATGCTGGCATTCGGGCCCGCACCAGCAGCATCTGCCGGGCCAGCAGCGCACGGTTGAGGTCCCGCTGGCTCAGTACCCGCGGGGGCGCCTGCGTCGGCTTGCTCGGTCAACGTGGGCGCCTGGCTGGTCGCTCGCGAGGTACGAGTCGGGCGCCATTCAATACAGACATGTTGTCTGCCCGCCTTTGGCAGACAGCATGTAGCTCGGTGTCAGGTACGACTGCGGCCGGAACTCCGGGTAAAGCAGGACATTGGCCCTTTGACGACGAGGCGAGCCGTGAGCTGGGACCTGGATCAGCCAGCATCCGTCAGGCACCGGATCAGGACCGTCCGTGAAGCTGTTCGATGAGCGAGTCCAGCGTGTTGTGGTTGAAACCAAAACCCGGGAATGCCGCTAGCGTCGACATCGGCATGCTCCCGATAACTTTGACCAACTCGGGGTCGCGCAGCAAGGCTTCTTCCCCCAACGCGGCAAGCACGGTTTGAGCCCTCTCATCGGAAAGCCACTCCTCCAGAGTGGATCCGGCGCCGAGCGGGGCTGCCACCGATGGCGCATCGATGTGAATGATCACCTTTTCCGCCAGATCACGCGACGAAGAGCCAACAGCAATTTCGAAACGCCCCGCCTCGACTACCCAGCCGTCGGTTACCACCGACCAGAACGCAAATGCCCGCTGATCCAAGGTGAGGGTCACCTGCCGGGTTTCACCGGGCGCCAGGAAGACCTTGGTGAAGCCCTTCAGTTCTCGAACAGGTCGGGCCACTGTGGAATTCAGATCTCCGACGTAAACCTGGACGACCTCAGCGCCGGCAACGTCACCCGTGTTGGTCACCCGCCCGGTGACATCGACAGTCAAATCACTCTCGACCACTGAACCCGTCACCGTCGCGGCCACATCGCTGATCTCGAAACGGGTGTAGGAGATGGCCACCGACCTCGACCGTCGACTCGACCACTTCGATCCGCTTTCGCAGGAAATGGATCGAGCCGACCCGCAACGCGACGACCTCACCCCAGCGCAACCCGGACGACCCCAACAAGCACACCAGGTCGCCCCAGTCACCCGACTCTTCGGCCAGCCGGTGCAACTCCTCTGCGGTCAGGTAGCGATGTCCGCGAACCGTGACCAGCTTGGGCAGGTCGATCTCCGCCGCCGGGTTGGCGAGTAGCCGCCGGTCCCGGACCGCGACGGACAGAATGCTCTTGAACCAGTGCGCGGACTGCCGGACCCGAGACGACGACAACCCCGACGCGCTGAGCCCGCTCACCTAGCTCTGCACGGCACTCGGCGTGATCGTGTTGATCGGCACATCCCGCCAGCGCGGCAACACCCGCGAGTCCAGCAACGACCGCAACGATTCCCGGCTCTTCGGCTTGAGATGACTGCGGCCGGAGAGGTACTCGCCGGTCAGCTCACCAACCGTCATCTTCCCGGCTGATGGTCGGATGTAGTCACCGGACACAACCTTGGTCTCGACGCTCGACGCGAACCGCCGCGCATCGCGCAGGCTGTGAAACCCGCGCTTGGTCGACTGATGGCGGTCGGCATCGCGGAACCGCACCATGTAGCGCGGTCCGGACTTGGTTGAGTACTTCTCGACGCTGGCCACAATTACCTTTCACTGTGTTATTCGGTATCAGACACCCACGCTCCGAGACCGTCGGCGACCGTGTAGTTCTCGGCGATGAGGGGTTTCGCATCGTCTGGAGTCGCCGATTAGCAGCCGACATCGCAGACGACGTAAAGCATTTGCCGGTTCACTCCTCAAGGCACAGGCCCATTCGGCCAGGGCGGCGACGACCACAGAGGCTTTGAGGTACTCCGCGCCGCGGTGCACCAGCTGCGGTCACCTGGACACCCGCGACCGATGTTGCTTGCGGATCCAATTCATTGCCCACTGGCCAACGCTGAGGCCCAGCACCACACCTAGCGCAATCGACACGATGGTCACGCCGGCACCGAGGATCGCGGACACCCCGTCGACCGTCGCTTCGCCCATCACCTGAGTGACTCCGACCAAGGCGATCGCCCCGGGAACCAGGAGCCAGAACGCCGGCAGGAAGGTGACCAACGTGGGCGGTCCGGAACGCTGGGCGGCCACGAACACCGCGAACGGGGTCATCACGGCCGCACCGACGAAGGCCGACAGGGAACTGCCGAACAGCAGTCCGCCGACGACCTGACCGGCGTATGCGACGTACAACACCAGGAGCATCCAGCCGAATGAGCCGGGCCGACCCGAATAGCTCAGCAGCACACCCAGCCCGAAGACCAAGACTCCGATCCAGGGGACGACAGCGCCGATCAGCGACGAATCGGATTCGGCAATCGTGATGGCCGGGATACCGACCAATTGCAGGCCGCCGACGATGCCAAGAGACAGCAGGACCAGTTGCAGGCTGCCGTAGACGAACCGACTGGCGCCGGAGATCATCTGCCCTGTCGCGAGTTCGATGACCGCCGTCGTCAACAGTCCCCCCGGGATGAAGGTCACCAGGGCACCGAGGATCGGCGGAAGCACGGCGGGATCGAGTTCGGTCCGCGCCAACAGGGAAACCGCGACCGCGACCAGGAATGCGCAGGAGAAGGGCAGGAACACCTGAACCGCCAACGGCCGGCGGGCCGCCCACTGCTTGATGACGCCCACCCCGGCGCCGAGCACAGCGGCAACACCCACTTCCGTCCATCCGCCGGAGAGGATCAGGGCGAGTCCCATGGCGATGACAGCGTGTCCGCCCATGATCACGGCTGGTCCGAACGAGGGCGGCAGATTCCGTGCCGACCGTATTTCGACGAGTGCGACTCGTGGTCCGATCTCGCCGCGTTCTGCGGCATCGGCGACAGTGAATATTGCCTCGACCTGGTCCAGTCGCAATGTGGATTCGCCGGTGGATGCTACCTCGGTTCGCATTTCTTCCATGCCGGGCAGCGTGATGATCAATGCAGTCGGTAGCACGATGATCTCGGGCGCCGCGATTCCGTTGATCTCAGCTAACCGCTGGAGGGTGTCCCGAACATGGGTGACGGGATCACCGGAATCGATCATGGTGTCGCCCAGCTCGACCAACATTGCCATCACGTCAGTCAATGACGAACCGTCGACAGGTGACGACCAGCCGTCCTGATGCTCCGTGCTGACCGGCACGATCGGGATCGGTGGACCGCGGCCTGTCGCCTCCCGAGCAGCGGCAGTCGCAGTTCTCGGCCGCCGGCGGTTCAGGGTGAGTACGAGGGCGAGGATCATCATTGCGGTCGCGATCACCAGCACGCCGATGGCGATCAGCAGGGTCCCGCGGCCGATCTCCGATTGCGCGGCCGCGGGCGGTGTCGCCGGCGCCACCGTCGCACCGACCGAAGTTCGCGCAGGGTTTGGGGAACTTGATGAGGTGTTTGACTCAATGCTGCTGGGCTCTGTGCTGCTCGGGTTGGTGGATGTCGAATTCGTCGACTCACTGCTCGCGGACGTGCCATCTGTAGTCAGGGCGGTGCTGGCTGATCCCGCCGGATTCGATGCGCTGAGCGCACCTGCGGAGGAAGAGCCTTCCGCCGAAGAGTTCACCGACGATCCGATGGTGCTCTGCCGGCCCGCGGAACTGTTGGTTAGCTCGGCCGCCGAGGGCGTGGTCTTGGCGAGGAGTGCCGGCGGGCGGGCGATGTCAACTGCAGCGTCGGCAGATCTGATCAGCACGAGCGCGACTGCAAGGATCGTGACGAGTGTCAGCAATCCGGCCGCGGCCCGGAATGTGGGCACCATCCGGCGTCCTGCTCCCACCGCAATCACACCTCCCCATCTGATGTCATCGCCTCTGGTGTCGCCTGCGACCAACTCGCCACGCCTTCGAGAGCACATGGAGCCGAGACTCACCCTATTTGGGCGGCAGTCGCGCGGCGCCCGCCGGTGCCCGGCAATTCCGCCGCTCGACGATCACTTGATCGCTGATCTCCGAACTCAATCGGCCCATCTGGTGTTCATCTGCGACCGGAGTTGGTCCGCAGCGCGCAACTCGTCACGATGCAGAACCTTTCGCTCCCGAGCCCGACGGTTGCGCCGATACACGGAGCCCTGTGCCTGCACTGCGGTGGCGGCAACGGTGTTGACGATGTCGGCCACCAGGGCGCCGCGGAACAGATCGTTGACGGGCCTGTTCAGGCCCTGCAGAACCGGCCCGATTGCCACCGCGTTGGCGCTGCGCTGTACGGCCTTGTAGGTGTTGTTACCGGTGTTCAGGTCGGGAAAGATCAACACTGTCGCCCGGCCGGCCACCTGCGAATCCGGCAACTTGGTCGCGGCAACACGCGGATCCACCGCGGCGTCGTACTGAATGGGGCCGGCGACCAGAATGTCGGGCCGCAACGAGTGGACGAAATGGGTTGCTGCACGGACTTTTTCCACGTCAGATCCGCTCCCGGATGTGCCTGTCGAGTATGACAGCATGGCGATTCGCGGCTCGATCCCGAATTGTGCTGCCTCGGCCGCCGAGGAGATCGCGATGTCGGCCAACTGCAGCGCCGTCGGGTCGGGATTGACCGCACAGTCCCCGTAGACCAGCACCTCATCCGGCAGGCACATGAGGAAGACACTGGAGACGACTTTCGTCCCGGGAGCCGTCTTGATGATCTCGAGCGGCGGCCGGATCGTGTGCGCGGTGGTGTGCACCGCGCTGTTCCTGCTCACCGAACAAGCCTCCGCCCTGTTCGCCACCACCGTCACCGCCGACGGCGGACTGACCGCGAGTTTCGACTACCGGACCGGCGCCGAAGGATCCTCCGCCTGAATAGGGTGCCGACGCCGCAGTCATCAGATGTCGACACCCGGGCAAGAACCCAGACCTTCTCTGAGTCACGCCACCGTTCATCCCACCGAGAGCACCAACTGACGGAGCACCCATGAAAACCGGCTTCTTCCTCCCCAACCTGGGACCTGCCGCAACCCCGGACAACCTCGTCCAAGTCGCTCGGCAGGCAGAGCATCTTGGCTTGAACTCGATCTGGGTCACCGACCGGTTGCTCATGCCCACCAAACCCAGCGTCCCGTTCCGCGGATCACCTGACGGCGTCTACCCCGATGCGTACCGATCCAGCCTGGACCCGTTGGCCACACTGGCCTTCGTGGCCGCATCCACCTCCCGGATCACCCTGGGCACCAGCATTCTGAACATCAACTACCACAACCCATTTATGGCGGGGCGGACACTGACCACCATCGATGTCATCTCCGGGGGCCGGTTGGCCCTCGGCGTGGGCATCGGCTGGCACCCCGACGAGTTCACCGCCGCCGGTGTCGACATGCGCTCCAGAGGACGGCGGGCCGATGAGTTTCTCCGTGCCCTGCAGGCGGTATGGACCCACAACCCGGTGTCCTTCGACGGGGAATTTTTCCAGCTACCGGAATCTTCCATCCTGCCTAAACCCGCGCAACACCCCCACCCTCCGCTGCTGCTCGCCGTGAACAGCGACGCGGCACTGCACCGTGCGGTCCGATTGAACTGCGGAATTCACCCGGCCAACCCCACGGCCACCGAACTGGCAGACCTGACCCGCCGGTACCGCGGGCTCCTCGAGGACACCGGTCGCGACCCCTCATCCGCACAGGTCGTCGTACGGGCAGAATTCCGGGTGACAGCGGAACCGATCACCGGAGACCGGCCCGTGTTTCATGGCAACCTCGATCAATTGACCGCCGACATCGACGGCATGCGGGCCGGCGGCGCCACCGAAATCATCTTCGACCCAACCTATTTCGTGGACTCGGTCGAGGAGTTCACCGAACACATCGGGTTCTTCGCCAGCCAGAACGAAGCCTGATCACTTCCCCCCGTCGAGTCGTTCCAGCACGACCAACAGAGCGGGTCGTCAGGGACGCGCTGTCTGGTCATCGACCGGTGCGCTGAACGGTCGACCTTCTCGTCCCGCGATGATGCTGCCCACCATTGTCACAGCGAGCATCTTCCGACAGGGCCGACGCATCGGGTTGATCGATACCGCGACCGACGACAGATTGACGGGTTCGGGGCGGCTGCTGATCGGCTTGATTGACAGACTCACGTGCCTTCTCTTATGGTCGATGCAATCGATCTCAGCAACCGATCTCTGCAGGAGGCAAGGCGATGGATCCCCGAATGGGGCGGGCCAACGATGAACCTTGTTTCTCTTGCCGATCTTGCCGGGTTGGTTTTGTTCAGACGCTGCTTGCGACCACTGTGGCTAGCAGGCTCTTCGACACAGATCGGGCCGATGTGGAGGTTTCATCTTGAACCGCGCACGCACCATCGTGGTTGGTGCCTCGCACTGGCACGTGCCGCTGTATGCGGCGGCTATCGCCGAGGTGCACCGTGTCGTTGGTGTCTCGGATGAGGATCCCGAAAGAGTGCGTGATCTCGCCGAGCTGTGGGGCGTACCGGTTGAGACGGATTGGCGCGAGTTGCTGCAATCACCGGACGTCGAGCTGGCGTATGTTTTCGGCCCACACGATCAGATGGCGCAGACCTGCCATGAGCTGATCGAGAGGCGCATCCCGTTCGTGGTGGAGAAACCGCTGGGCACCTCGCTCGAGGAGTTGCAGGCCGTGCGGCAAGCCGCCGAGGAAGCAGGGGTACCGGCCACCGTGCCGCTCATCCAGCGGGGCGGTCCCGCGGATAGTTGGCTCGCGAAGGCCGGACGACCGGTGTACCAACGGCTCTCGTTCACCGCCGGCCCACCGCAGCGGTACAACCGCAACGGCAACCCCTGGATGCTTCGATCCCGAGCGGGCCGGTGGTGGCTGCCTGGCCAACCTTGGTCCGCATTTCATCGACCTCTTCCTGCAGCGCAGCGGCAATACGACCGCCGACGTCGCGGCGAGGCTGTCGACCACCCTGCACACCGCGGCGATCGAAGACCACGCGACCCTGGTCCTGACCACGCCGGACGGCCGGGAGGCCATCGTCGAGGTGGGATACGCGTTCCCGCAGTCGGAATTGAAGCGTTACTGCAGCTACTCGTCGGCGGGCCATGCTGGTTTCGCGTCCATCGACACGGACGGGTCGGCGATGTTCACCGCTGTCGATGGCCGCACCGAGCGGGCCGTCATCAACGTGGACAGCGATCCGCTGTATGACCCGTTCGTGAGGCAGGTCGCGATGACGCTCAGCACGGGCTTCCAGGGCATGCCTACTCTGGGCGAGCTGGAGGATGCTATGCGAATCATCTGGCGTGCCTACGAGGCCGACCGAGAGGGGCTACGATCATGGCTGATCTGAATATCGACGTGGTCGCGAAGGCAGCGGGTGTTCACCGCTCGACAGTGTCCAGGGCCTTTTCCCGCCCTGAGGCGGTCAAGGCAGAAACCCGGGAGCTGATTCTGCGCGTCGCGGAGGAACTCGGGTACACCATGAGCCCGTTGGCCCAGGCGCTGCGCACCAAGACCAGCGCATTCATCCCGCTGATCGTGCCGGACATCACCAACCCGTTCTACGCCGAGCTCGCCAAGACAATGACCGAAGCCGCCGGCGACCGCGGCTACCAGCTGCTGCTCTGCATTACCAACCGCGACATACAAAAGACGACCGGTTACCTGACCGCCATGCAGTCGCTCTACGCGCCGTTCGGCATCATCGCGCCATCCACCCGCGTCGACATCGACACGCTGACGAAGTTCGACTTCGGAGACCGCGTCGTCGTCATCGACCGCGTCGACGAGCACTCAACCGTGCCGAGCGTGACAGTGGACAGCCGCCAAGGCATCGAGCTGGCCTTCGAGCACCTACGGTCGTTGGGCCACCGCCGCATCGGTTACATCTCCGGCATCTCAGGCACGCACACCGCCCAGGACCGCATGGACGCCTACACCGACCTCGTCGAGGGCGCCCCCATCGTGCTGGACAGCGGCACCGACACCGAGGCCGGTGAGCGCGCCGCCGCACAGTTCATCGCGATGACCGACCGGCCGACCGCGATCATTGCCGCGAACGACATGACCGCGTTCGCGGTAATCTCTGCGCTCGCCGCCCAGGGTGTGCACGTCCCGACGGACGTCTCGGTGATCGGGTTCGACGGGCTCACCCTGGGAGCGCGCTTCAATCCCGCACTGACAACCATCTGCCAGCCGATCGCCGACATGGGCCACATCGCGATCGACCTCGCGGAGAAGAAGGCCGCCGACGGATCGGTCAACCACGTCGTCCTGACCCCGCAACTGCTGGTGCGCGCCTCCACCGCCGGACCACGCGCATGACCGAAGAACTGCCCCGCATCCCGGGCGTCCGCCACGCCGACCACGTTGCCTTCACCGTGCCCGACCTGGAGGAGGCTGTTCGGTTCTTCGTCCAGGCGTTGGGGGCGCAGGAGCTGTATCGCTCCAGCAGAGGACCGGATGCGCAGTTCATGCCCGAGAACTTCGATGTGCCAAGCGATGCGCGGCTCACGCTGGTCATGCTGCGGATGCCGCCGAACCTGAACGTGGAGCTGTTCGAGTGGAACAGCTCGGACCGCCGCACCGAACATCCCCGGCACAGCGACGCCGGCGGCCACCACCTGTGCTTCGTGGTGGACGACGTGGACGAGGCGGTCGCCGTGCTTCGCTCCATCCCGGGCGTGCGAGTACTCGGTGACCGCAAGGAGGTCGCGGGCGACAGCCCCCGGGTCGCGGGCAACAGGTGGACCTACTTCCTCACCCCGTGGGGACTACTGATGGAGATCGTCGACCGCTCCAGGGTCGCCCACCCGCCGGCGCTTGTCGGCCCCGCCGACTGGCACACAAAAGTCAATGACAGCGACGAGTCCCAGAAGGCAATGTAGTCAGCTGGCTGGTGACTGGATTGACACGTCGTGCCATCCTCCGGTGAGGACGTCGACGCCGGAGGGTCCCCGGGTGCCCTTGTAGTAGGGCGAGGGCCGGTCGATGTGGTCGGGGATCGGTTCGCCGATGCGCCATTCCTCTTCGATGGTGTCCTCGCGGGGTCAATCGGTGTCGTCGGCCGTCCAGGCGTCGTCGAGCAATCGTTCGTAGGCTTCTTGCCGGTGTCCGAGGGCGGCAGCGAAGTCGACGTTGAGATCGACAGGTTGGGTGACCGTTTGCACGCCAGGGGCTTTCGCTTGCAATGACATGGTGAGGCCATCGGTGTGTCCGAGCCGGAATCGGATGAGGTTGGCTTCCGGGAGTGCTGCGCTGTGGCCGGCGAACAGCAGCCGGGGTGGCCGGTGGAGTTCGATGTCGGCTTCGGTGACTCCGCCGGGCATGCATTTGCCGGTCCGGACGTGGAAGGGCGCACGCACCCATCGCCCGGATTGGATCGAGAGCCGGAAGGAAACGAACGTCTCCGTCGTCGAATCCTTTCCGACGATTCAGGGCAACTGCGCGGTGGCGCGGAGTTCGTCGGGTGTGGCGGTGCCGTAGCCCAAGAATTCCAGAACGGCGGGGACCATCTCGAACAGCATGTCGGTGCCCACCTGAATGGTGCAACCCTTGTCCTTGGCGGCTTGTAGGAAGGGCGTGACGTCGGCTTTGAGGACCACGTCCCCGACGTAGGACCCCGGTGCGATCCGCTCGACGTCAACCGGCAGTGGGTCGCCGTCCCGCATTCCGATCGGAGTGGCGTTGACGACCAGGTCGTAGCCCTCGGGATCTTTCGATCCCACGGCGAGATCCACATCGGGGTAGTGCTTTTCGATGCGTTGGGCAAGCGCCTCGGAAGCGGCCGTGTTCGGGTCGAACAGTCCGATCCCGGCCAGCCCGATGCCTGCCAGCGACGCAGCGATCGGTGAACCGACGCCGCCGTTGCCGACCACCAGCGCACGTTTCCCGGCCGGGTCGAATCCCTTGCGCAACACACCGCGGACGAAGCCGGCGCCGTCGAACTGATCGGCCAGAAGTGACCCGTCCTCGCGGAGCACAACGGCGTTGGTCGCGCCGGCGATTTCGGCGATCGGGCTGACCTCGTCGACCAGCTCCATCGTGGTCACCTTGTGCGGCATGGTGACCAGTGCACCGCGAATATTGGTCAGGGTGAACACCGACCGGAAAAAAGCCGGGTAATCCTCGGGTTTCACCCCCATCGGGACGACAACCGCATCGACACCGGTCCTCTCGAACCACGGGTTGTAGATCAGCGGCGACTTGAACGTGTAGGTGGGGTATCCCATGTGCGCGATAAGTTCGGTTGTTCCGCTGATCATCGTGTCTCCTCCGTTGGTGATGCGATGGGGTTCTCGCCCAAAGAGCGACCAGGTCCGTGGTGTGGCTCGGCTTTGCGGTCAGCGAAGATCAGGCCACGTGTTCGGGTTCGTCGTTCAAGATTTCTGTCTGACGGACCCCTATCCATGCGCAGGGTCGCCCTCCGTGCTCGGCCCAGTACTCGTCCCAGTTGGCGAGCTTGACGCGGTCCCGTTCGAGGCCTCGTTTCCGTAAGCGCTGCCGAAGCGTCTCTGGGGAGACGCGGACGAGGACCACCTCGACGTCGACAGGCGGCCAGTCGAAGCGTTGCGCCGCGGTGCTGATGAAGTGCGGATCGGCAAGGTACGGGCTGAACGGCGCGTCGATCACCACCGGGCGGCCGATGCGCAGGTTGGTCCCGGCGACATCGAGGAGCGAGTCGTATTCCATGGGCAGGATGCGTTCGAGGTAGAACGCGTTCGACTCGCGGTCGCCGGGGTCGTAGCCGGCCGCCGCGAGGGCGGCCTCGACGAACCGGGCGCTCATCGCGTCCTTGTCGAGATAGGCCGCGTCGTGCTCGCGGGCCAGCCGCTGGGCGATCGTCGACTTGCCCGAACCCGCCGTGCCGATGACGATCCGCAGGATAGGTGCGGTCATCGGCGGGCGTCCTGCACCGCTCCCAGGAATTCCTTGGCAGCGGCGGTGACCCGGGTGTAGTCACCGTCCGGTTGCCACGCCTTGGTCACAGCGCTGCCCACACCGACGCCGGCGACACCCGCGGCGAACCACTCCCCCACGTTATCCGTCGTCACCCCGCCGGCGGGCATGATCGGCAGATGCGCCAGCGGCGCGAGTACGGCCTTGGTGTAAGGGATGCCGGCGTTCTCGGTCGGGAACAGCTTCACGATGTCGGCGCCGGCCTCGGCCGTCTCGAGGATCTCGGTCGGGGTGAACGCCCCGCTGATGGTGGGCACCTGGTAGCGGTTCGCGACCCGGATCATCTCGGGATTGAGTTGCGGGCTGACCAGGAACGTTGCCCCGGCGCGGATGCACTCATACGCGGCGTGGCCATCGAGCACGGTCCCCGCCCCCACCGCGACACCCTGCGAGGTGTACTGCGCAGCCAGACGGCGGATCAGATCGACGGCTCCCGGGATGGACAGGGTGATCTCCAGCGCGCGGAACCCGCCCTCGATCGCGGCGTGCGCGACGCGCTCCGCGGTGTCGGCATCCGGTAGTCGGATGATCAGCACGGCGCCGGATTCCTCGATCGTGCGCAGTGTCGTGAGCTTGGTGAACATGTAGGTCCCTTCGGGTCGGAAAACTTGTGATTGACAGACTCTCTCACCTTCCCTATGGTCAATGCAACCGATCTCAGCAACCGATCTCAGCAACCGATCTCACCAGACCAGAACGGAGCAGTGACCATGCGTATCGCAGGCCACACCCTCGGTACCCCGGAACAAACCGTCCCGGAGGCGCTCGCGTTGTTCGCCGGCGCCGGGCTCGACGCCGCCGAGCTGATCTACCAGGACGGCTACCGCTCCGGGTTGCCGCTGCGTGACCGGCGCTCGGCGCAGCAGGCCCGGCGGGTGTCGGACGACCTGGGTCTGCCGATCGTGGGGATGACCCCCTACACAACCGCGATCAACGCGCTGGACGAGGGTGAGTGGCGGGCCGCGGTCGACGAATTCCGCGGCGCCATCGAGATCGCGCAGGTCGTCGGCGCCGACCGGCTCCGCGTCTACGCCGGGTCCTGGCAACCAGACCAGCCCAGACCACGCGGCGCACTGGAACCAGCTGGTCGCGGCCCTGCGCACACTGGCCCCGGAGGCCGCCGACGCCGGGATACGCCTGTGTGTGGAGAACCATTTCGGCACCATGACCCAGACAGCGGTCGACACGGCCCGGCTGGTGCGTGAGGTCGACCACCCCGCGGTGCGGGTCCTGTACGACCAGGCCAACCTGACCTTCACCCACGACGAACCCTACGAGCAGGCGCTGGCAATCCAGGGCGACCTGATCGGGCACGTGCACGTCAAAGACCTCGTGTTCACCGACCCGGACGCGCCGTTCCAGGCCGCCGAAACAGCCCGGGTCGCGGCGTCGGAACGCGCGGTGCGGTCCCGCGTCGTCGGCGACGGCATCGTCCCCTGGGGCGGCATCCTCGCCGCCCTGTCAACGCTCGGTTACGACGACGTGCTCACCCTGGAGTACGAATACCGTTGGCACCCGCAGGATCTGCCCGAACCTTCGGTCGGCTTCGCCCGCGGCGCCAAGGCCCTTCGGGCTCTGCTCAGCCAGCCGGTCAGCGCGGCGAGCGCGCTGTGACCGCGCAGAGCAGGACCCGTGTCGGCATCGTCGGCGCAGGGAATATCGCCGCCATCGCGCAGCTGCCGACCCTGGTCAAGCGGGACGACGTGGACCTGGTGGCTCTGGTATCGCGCCGGCCTGACCCGGTGCCGCTGATGCGGCGGTGGGGCTTCGGCGCCGCCTACCAGACGGTCGAGGACATGCTGAGTTCGGAGGATCTGGACTCGGTGTTCGTGCTCACTCCCCGTTCGGAGCATGCGCACGCTGTCGACGCGTGCCTGCGGCGGGATGTGGATGTGTTCTGCGAGAAACCGCTGGCGCCGTCCGTCGAGGAGGCCGAACACCTCGCCGATCTCGCCGATCAGCGTGGCCGCATCCTGATGGTCGACTTCAACCGCCGCTACGCACCGGTGTATGTCGCCGGCAGGGCGGCCTTCGGGTCGGCCGGCGCCACCTTCTGCGTGGCCCAGAAGAACCGGCCCGGGTCGGAATACCGGGCCACCTTCGAGAACGCCATCCACATGGTCGACCTGCTGCGCTGGTACTGCGGCGGGGACGCCGTCGATGTCACCGCGCACAGCGCGGGCGAAGACCCGTGGCAGGAGGACGGGACCACCGCGATCATCCGCTTCGACACCGGCAACACCGGCGTCCTGGTGGCGGCCCGCACCGCCGGCGCCTGGAACGAAAAACTCGACGCCTACGGTGCCGGACGGTCCGCCGAAGTCCAGGCACCGGAATCGGTCTCGATCACCATCGACGGTGTCACCACCACCCGCAACCTCAGCTCCGAGGCGTTCGGCTGGGCCACCGCCACCGAAACCCTCGGCTTCGCCGAAGCCGTCCACCACTTCCTCGACCGCATCAAAGATCGCCGGCCGCCGCTGACCAGCGGGCGGGACGCCGTCGCCACCCAGAAGCTGCTCGACCGGATCCTCACCTCCGCGGGGCTGCCCACCCACGAACAGGAAGGCCGGCAATGGGCAAGCCACGCCACGAACAAGGTGCAGCAACCAGCCTGAACCACCGCACCGCATCACCCAGCGCCACGGCCGGCAACAGGCGCCAGCAGAAGTGGGTTCGGGACATGAAACCCCCGTCCAGCACAACGGTTACCGCCCCAACGAACTGAATCGGTACCCCCTGCCAGGGACACGGCACCCACCCGAGTAAGACATCACCGTAAGGAGCGTTCAATGTCGAACCCGAAAGATGAGTTCATCACCTCGAACCCGGAGGTGCTCGAAGCAGTACTTCATCGAAAAAACCGGCCCATCAACATGCATTGCCGGCACGATCGGCCACTTCGTGGAGTGGTACGACTGGTACATCTACGGCCTACTGGCAGTGGTGTTCGCGGGGCAGATCTTCCCCAGCCACTCACCTTTCGCATCCCTGCATGGCAGCGCTACTCACCTACTCCATCGGGTTCATCGTCCGACCCTTCAGCGGAATCATCATCTCGCCACTGGCCGACCGCTACGGCCGAAAGATCGTCCTGACACTCACCGTCTCCGGGATGGCGCTCGGCTCACTGATCATCGCCCTGACCCCCGGATTCGTCACGATCGGATACCTGGCGCCGATCCTGTTCGTCATCGCCCGCATCCTGCAGGGCATCTCGGCCGGCAGCGAACAGCAAAGCGCCATCACCTTCATGGTCGAACACGCCCCCCCGAACCGCAGAGGCCTGTTCGGATCCTTCACCAACATGGCCAGCGGCCTCGCCACCCTCGCCGCAACCGGTTCCGCGGCCCTCGTGACAGCACTCCTCGCTCCGGACACGCTCGCCGACTGGGGATGGCGCATCCCCTTCCTCATCGGCGGCATCCTCGGCCTGGTCGGACTTTTCCTTCGGCGCAACTCCGACGAAACCCCCGAATTCGAAGCAGCCTCCATCGTTGACAAAAAGTCCGCACCGGCGCGACTGAAGGCCATGATCAAAGAACACCCCAAAGCCCTGCTGCAGACCGCGGCGCTGTCCGCACCTGCCGTGGCCTACTACACCTGGGCCACCTTCCTGCCCACCTACGCCAGCCTCACCACCGGCCGGAACACGGCCTCCACCCTCACCGGAAGCGTCATCGGGCTCGTTCTGCTCGTCATCACCGTGCCGATCTGCGGCGCGCTGTCCGATCGACTCGGTCGCCGCAAGATCTTCCCCATCGTCGGCGCCATCGGCATGATCGTGCTGTTCTACCCGCTGATGCTGCTGCTGAACCAGGAAGGATTCTGGGTCTACGTCGTTGTCGCAGCATCCGGATGGCTTGTCCTGGGCATCTGGCAGTCCATTTACCCGACCATCCAGGCCGAACTGTTCCCGGCCTCGGTTCGGGTATCGGGCATCGGCTTCTCCCACCAACTCGTCATCGCGATCTTCGGTGGCACCGCCCCCCTCGTCGCCGCCGCCTTCGTCGCCGCCGGCCACCCCATGTGGGTCGCCATCTACATGATCGTCATCGTCTTCCTCTGCCTGCTCGTCTACTTCACCCTCCCGGAAACCGGCAGCAAGACCCAGCGCGCCACCGTCGGATTGCATGACCGCGAGGTCATCGAGGGCGAGCTGGAAGAGGCCGGCGTCGCGAGCCACACCCAACAGCACCAGCCGTAGCACCCAACGGCTCCCGAACACTCACCCCGGAAACAATCGTGAGGCCGGGTCGACCGGTCTGGTTAACCGGTCAACGCAGACCTGACCGCCCGTGCCTTGCACTGGGCGGTCAGGTCTGGTGAGTAGCCGAGACGCTCGACCTGTTTACCGACATCTTCCAAGCCACCGGACACATCGACGGCCGGGTATCCATCGAAGTGGACCCCCGACTGGCCCACCAGACCCAGGCCAGCACGGTCGAAGACAGGGGTTCTCCTCAGCGTCCGTCGCCGACGTCTTGCCGGCGCTCATCAGAACCACGAACGGCGCCTCCCGAAAGGGACAAGGTGAGAAAAGCGCCCGGGATCCGGCGTCAGACGGAGGAGGAGTCGCCGGCGTTGCCCTGCTGAAGAATTCGAATGTGGTTGCCGAACGGGTCCCGCACGCCCATGTCGGTGCCGTAGAAGTGCTCTGTCGGCTCTTGGGTGAAGTCGGTGACGCCGCGTTCGCGGAGTTCGTCGTAGTAGGCGCGGGCATCAGTGGTGATGAAGACAAGGCCACCGAGCGCACCCTTGGTGATCAGCTCGCGAAGCTGATTGCCCGTGGCCTCGTCGTGCAGTGGTGGACCCGGCTGCTCCAGCGAGATCTCGGTGGGCTGATCTCCCGGCGCCCGCACCGTCACCCAGCGATAGTCGCCCTGTTGAACGTCGTTGCCCTTTTCCAGACCGAGCTTGTTGACGTAGAAGTCGAGCGCCTCGTCCTTGTCGAGCACATAGATGGTGGCGACGTTGAGTCTGCTGATCATGACGCTTCTCTCCTGATCGGTCCGACGATGCCCCCGACCCTACGGAGGTGTCAACGGGGGTGCTTCTCCACAACTGCTCGTTTGATCAAGAGCTCGAGTAGCGCGCTGCGGACGCATCGCAGCGAGCTGCACACAGTGGGCCACCACCGGGCCGTGTCCCGCCCGGTAGCTACACGGGTCTCACCGACGATCGTCCTGAAGTGCGACTGAAGTCCCCCAGGCCGACAAAGCCGACCACGAAGCAGATGTCGGTGACGCTGCGGTCGGTCTCACGCAGCAGGAATATCGAGCGATCGATCCGCCGTAGCTGCAGGTAGCGGTGGGGCGTCTCGCCGAAGACCGAGCGGAAGCAGCGGCTGCAACGGTCGGCGAGCGGCGGGCCGCTAACCGGAGAGTTGGGGCGAGAAATACCGCGATCGAGGCGATATGGCGCGCGATAAGTCTGCCCAACTCCTGTCGTCACGCCAGGCTGCCCTCCAACTGGGGGACATGGAGAACAGCTCATCGACCGGCCAATCGGCTGACGGTGCTACGGGACGCACGCTGCGAACGTTGTGGTGTCGCGCGGAACGTCCGCCGCACCGGAAGGAATCAATCATGTCCACCGTCATCGAAGTCATTGATCTCCACCATGAATCGCCGCTCGAGAGTCGGACCGACAATCTGCCGGCACTGCCATCTCCGCCCAGGTCCGCCCGCATCGATCCCCGAGTTGCACCGATCGGTGCCAAGTTTCCGCACTGGACTGACCAGCAGTTGGACGCTCTGGCAGACCAGCCCGCGCACACTCACCTCGTTCCGATGTTCCCGGTCGGAGCTCGCTTTCCGCGCCGAACCGCCGCAGAGCGAGCCGAGCTCCGGCCTGCTGCCATCACGATGTCGCAGTCGGCGCGGTACCCGCTGGGTGCCCGCTTCGCACGACGGACGACCGTCAACGTCGGAGACTGACTGCGACGCCGAAGAATCTGCCCACGCCGACAACCAGCTGCGGCCAGGTGACCTCACCAGGATTCCATCGACCCTGTCATCTGAGGGCCCTTGCGTCGGTCGCACCATGACCGCAGGGACATCCGTCAGCTTGCGCCAATACCCGGATCCGGATTCCCGGATTTCGGGTACTGCGGTGCTCGGCTGACGGCAGTTCTCGTGGATCTTCATGGGGAGGAGCGGCCGCGCCTTGATTCACCCGTCGGTGTCAAAACCCATAGGACAACGTGGAAGAAACACCCGTTAACATCATGAGCATGCCAAAGCAGACATCGGAGGACCGCGAGCTCCGCGTGAGACTGACCGCGCTGGCGCGGGCCGACGATGGACCGATGGTCGGCGAGGTTCCCGAGAGCTGGTTGCTCAACCCCAAGTTCCGGTGCGTCAATTTCCATGTTGCGAACCGGTTCGAGACAGCTCGACGGCAACGCCGGGTCTGCGTCTTCTGCAGCCTGCCCGTCCAACCGACCTTCCCGGACGATCGCAGCGGACCTCTGCCGAGCACGTCGACACTGATCCCGAGCCAGCCGGTCGCTCCCCGCCTCGAGGAAACGACCGACGACGCCATACTCGGCAGCCACTGAACGAGGTCGACCCACCATGACCGCCGGACGGGTGGATTCGGCAGTCGCGCCGGTGTGGGGACTGCTCGGTGTGCCATCGAGCGCGGCAGCTCATTGGCCGGGAATCGAGAAGGCGCCGGCAGCGTTGCGAGCGGCCGGGATCTTGGACGTGCTTCGTGCCGAGGGCATCTCGGTGACCGACCACGGTGATCTGCCAGTGGCCCGCTGGCGGTCGCATCGCCCGGACCAGCGGCCGAACGATTCCACTCGGGTCGCGGAGGGCCTTCGGGAGATCGACAGCGCAGTCTGCGCGATATTCAACGACGGTCACCGGCCGCTGCTGTTGGGCGGCGAATGCACCGTCGTGGTCGGTGTGATGAGCGCCTTGGCCCGTCGAGGCGTCGACACCGGTCTGATCTATGTCGACGGCGGGCAGGACCTGATGATTCCCCGGGATCATCCGAGCGAGCCGATCCTGGATGGGATGGGAGTCGCGCATCTGCTCGATCTCCCGGGGGTGGTGGACGAGATCGCCGGGGTCGGTCCCCGCCGGCCGCTGCTCACCCCTTCGCGATTGGCCTTCGTCGGTTTCGCCGACGAGGAGGAGGACATTCACGGACTGGTGCCCAGTGCCAGGTTCCCGGCATCGGTCACGGCGGTCGACCCGATCGGCACCGCGTCCGCCGCAATCGAGGCCGTCACCGCAGCGGCGGCGTCCTTCGTCGTGCACGTCGATGTGGATGTCCTCGATTTCCTCGACACCCCCGCGGCGGACGTGCCGAATTACGGCCGCGGGCTCACCCTCGCCCAACTGGTGCCGCTGTTAGGCGCCTTGGTGAACGATCGGCGTTGCGCAGCAATGACATTCGTCGAACACAATCCCGAGCACGGCGAGCCGGACGGGTCGACCACGGTCAGCTCTGGTCCACGCCCTGGCGCGCGCGCTCGCGGGATCGACCGCCTGAGCCAGTTGCGGAAAAGTTGCCGCGATATCGACAAATCGGACACGGCGCCTCGCGCCGGATCTACCCGACGCGAGTTCGCCACCAACACGCCCGGACCCGACCCGCTTCACGGGCGCATCTACCGCTCGCCACTGCTGCAGCTGCCCCCATGCGGGTGAAGTGCCCGACAAGCGCGCCCGTCCGGGCGTGTCGAAGGCGCGGGCGCCGAGCGCGGAGCGGCAGGGTCAGCGGGAGCGTCGAGCACCATGCGGGTCGGCGGACTCTGGCAGACGCCCAGCCGACCGCGCGAGCACGAGCCATCGCCGGGCCCTACTGACCTGAGCTGGAGAATGCCGCGTCGAAGGCTGCGGTCGGCGGCGCGAAGGCGAGGCGCTTGACGAACTCGAGTGCCTCCGGCGCACCGACCAGCCGATCCATCCCGGCGTCCTCCCATTCGATCGACAGCGGTCCGCTGTAGTCAATGGTGTTCAGCATCCGGAAGCAGTCCTCCCAGGGCACATCGCCGTGGCCGGTCGACACGAAATCCCAGCCGCGCCGCGGATCGGCCCACTGCAGGTGGGAGCCGAGCACGCCGCGCCGGCCGTTCCCGGTCCGGAGCTTCGCGTCCTTGCAGTCGACGTGGTAGATGATGTCCCGGAAATCCCAGAGGAACATCACCGGGTCGAGGCCCTGCCAGACGAAGTGGCTGGGATCCCAGTTCAGCCCGAAGGCCGGTCGATGGCCGATCGCCTCGAGTGTGCGCTCGGTGGTGTAGTAGTCGTAGGCGATCTCGCTGGGATGGACCTCGTGCGCGAACCGGACGCCGACCTCGTCGAACACGTCCAGGATCGGATTCCACCGGTCCGCGAAATCCTGATACCCGGCGTCGATCATCTCCTGCGATGCGGGCGGGAACATCGCGACGTACTTCCACACCGAGGAACCGGTGAACCCCACGACGGTGTCGACGCCCAACCGGGCCGCCGTCCGCGCCGTCATCTTCATCTCCTCCGCCGCGCGTTGCCGCACACCCTCGGGATCGCCGTCGCCCCAGATCCGGTCCGGCAGGATGTCGCGGTGCCGGGCGTCGATCGGATCGTCGCACACAGCCTGGCCCTTGAGATGGTTGGAGATGGCAAAGACCTTGAGTCCGTACCGATCCAGGATCTCCCTGCGGCTGTCCAGGTACGCATCGTCCTCTGCGCCCCGCCATACATCGAGATGATCGCCCCAGCAGGCGATCTCCAGGCCCTCGTAGCCCCAGCCGGCGGCCAGCCGGGCCACCTCCTCGAACGGCAGATCGGCCCACTGTCCGGTGAACAGGGTGATGGGTCGTGTCATGAGGGTTCCCGCCCTTTCTTCGCTGCTGATCCGTGCCGAATGTCGCGCAGGTTCACGTTGCGTCGGGAATGGTCTGCCAGCTGCTACCGGCCGCCGAGCTGGTCTCGACGGCTGCCAGCACCTGTTGTACATGCAGGCCGTCGGCAAAGGTTGGTCGGGCGACGCCGTCGGACGCGATGGCCCGGACCAGGTCGATCACCTGATGGGTGAAGCCGTGCTCGTAGCCCAGTCCGTGCCCGGGCGGCCACCAGGACGACAGATACGGGTGCGTCGGTTCGGTGACCATAATGCGGGTGAACCCCGCCCCGGTGGCCGGCAGCCTGCCGTCGTAGTGCTCCAACACATTCATGCTCTCGAAATCGAACGCGAGACTGCCCTTGCTGCCGTTGATCTCGAACCGCATGGCGTTCTTGCGTCCCAGCGCGAACCGGGAGGCCTCGAACGAGGCAAGAGCGCCGGAATCCAGGGTTCCGAAGAACACGGCCGCGTCGTCGACGGTGACCGGTCCGAATCCGCTGCCGGCGGCGCCACCCAAACCGGTGCCCCCGCCGCCCTCGGCCGCGAGCGGGCGTTTGCTGACGAACGTCTCCAAACGTCCGGAGACTCCCGTCAACCGCTGATCGGTGACGAATTCGATGGCGTCGATGATGTGGGCACCGATGTCGCCGAGAGCTCCGGAGCCTGCCTTCTCCTTGTCCATTCGCCAGGTGAGCGGCGCGTTCTCGTCCGAGAGCCAGTCCTGTAGGTACTGCGCCCTGACCTGACGGACCGTGCCGATCGTGCCGTCGGCGACCATCTCCCTGGCCAACGCGACTGCAGGTGTGCGCCGGTAGGTGAAGCCCACCATCGCCTGCCGCCCGGGCGCAGCAGCGGCCGCGGCCACCATCGTCTCGGCCTCGGCCACCGAGTTGGCCAACGGCTTCTCGCACAGCACGTGCTTGCCAGCGGCCAGCGCGGCGAGGGCGATCTCGGCGTGGGTGTCGCCGGGCGTGCAGATGTCGATCAGGTCGATGTCGTCGCGCGCGATGACCCTGCGCCAGTCGACATCGCTGTCCTGCCAACCCAGCCGGGCCGCGGCGGAGGCCACCGATTCCGGGTTCCTGCCGACCACCACCGCCATCTCGGGCCGCAGCGGCAGATCGGCTACGTGGCCCGCGGTGCGCCAGGCCTGGGAATGCGCGGCACCCATGAAGGCGTAGCCGATCATCGCGACCCGAAGGGCGGGCGCGGCACTACTGGTCATGATGGGACCCTTCGTCGACATGCCGGCGGGGAGCCACCGTAGCCGTCACCGCGCTGAGCCTGCGCGGTGACGGCAACCCGATGGCACCTTCGGTTGAACTGGCTACCGGTCAGGACTCGAATGCCGAAGGCAGGTACTGCGCCACGTTCTCCTTGGTGACAACCGGTGCGTAGAGCTTGACCTCGCGAGGAACCTCGACCTCGACCAGGTCGCCCATTGCCTCGCCCTTCACCAGCAGCCGGGCCAGCCGGATGCCGTCGGCGGCCTGGGTCGACGGGTAGATGACGGTCGCCTTCAGCACGGTGTTGTCCGCCTGGATGTCACGCATCACGTTCGCCGATCCGGCACCGCCGACCATGATGAACTCGTTGCGCCCGGCATTGTTGATGGCTGCCATCACGCCGACACCCTGGTCGTCGTCATGGTTCCACAGCGCATCGATCTTGGGCGCGGCCTGCAACAGGTTGGAGGCAGCGGCCTCACCCGATTCGACCGTGAACTCCGCGGCCACCCGGTTCGAGACCTTGAGCCCGCAATCCGCCAGCGAATCGGCGAATCCCTTCGACCGGTCCTGGGTCAACGGGAGGGAGTCGATGCCGGCGATCTCGGCGACCACTGCGTCCGGCTTATCGCCGAGCTGTTCGCAGATGTAGGTCCCCGCCGAGACACCCATGCCGTAGTTGTCACCGAGAATGGTCGAACGCGCGGCGAACGGGCTGGCGAACTCCCGGTCGACGTTGATCACCGGAATACCGGCGTCCATCGCCTTGGTCGCGACGTCGGTCATCGCGGCACCGTCGAAGGGAAGCAGAACGATGGCGTCGACGCCGTCGTTGATGAAGGTCTCCACCTGGCTGATCTGCAGATTCACGTCGTTGGTGCCCTCGGCCACGACCAGGTCGACATCGCCGAGTGATTCGGCTTCGGCCACAGCCGATTTGGTGATCGAACCCATCCAGCCATGGTCAGCGGCCGGTGCCGAGAAGCCGATCTTGATCTTCTCGCCGGTGGCTGCGGCAGAGGTTGCCGCCGCGGATCCGCCGCCGGCACTGGTCTCGGCCGCAGCGGACGTCGCTGCTGCTGCCGATGTCGAGCTCGAGGATGAGCTGGAGGAGTTGGTGCATGCCGACAGCACCAGGGCGGCCGCACCGACCACAGTGATGGTGCGCAGCATCGGCAGTGTTCGCCGGGACGTTGTTCGGGGTGGTTGGGAAGCGGTGCGGGCGAGGGATCGGCGGGACATGTGGTGCTCCTTCACTTCGTCGTGATGGTGGTTCGGGGGATGGGACATCGGGGATGGAGAACTCCGACCCAGTGACACGCCTCGGATCGGACGGACGAGAAAGCTTCTCCTGCGGATCAATCCGCGTGCTGCGGCAACCGAACGGGCTCAGCCACCTCGGGCCCGCGCCGCCACCCGCTGCTGCAGGAGCACGGCGGCAACGATGATCAATCCCTTGGCAATCGCCTGCGCGGAGATCGACAGGTTGTTCAGGGTGAAGACGTTGGTCAACGTGGTGAAGATCAGCACCCCGAAGACGGTGCCGACAATGGTCCCCCGACCACCCGAGAGCAAGGTGCCGCCGATGACCACGGCCGCAATCGCATCGAGTTCGTAGAGTGTGCCGTGCGTCGAGGAGCCCGCCGTGGTGCGTGCCATGATCATCACGGCGGCGATCCCGGCCGAGAGCCCGACAAGTCCGTAGAGCAGCATCGTCTGCCGCTTCACCCGGATCCCCGCCAGTCGTGCGGCCTCCGGATTGCCGCCGATGGCGAAAGTCCGCCGGCCGAAGGTCGTGCGGTTCAACAGCACCCAGCCGGCCACCGCGACCAGCGCGAAGATCCAGACGATGACCGGGATGCCCAGCAGGTCGCTGGTGAAGACGTCGAGGAACTCCCGCACCCTGATGATCTGGGTCTGCCGATTCGCAATGATCTCGGCCAATCCGCGGGCGGCCGCCATCATCGCCAGCGTGGCGATGAACGGCACTATCCGGCCGTAGGCGACCATCAGGCCGTTCAGCAATCCGGCCGCCGTCCCGACCAGCAGCGCCGTGCTGACCATGATCACCCAATGCACGTCCTGCGCCAACAGCTGGGTGCCGGTCGTGGTGGCCCACACCGAAGCCAGACCGACCACGGCGCCGACCGAGAGGTCGATGCCACCGGCCGTGATCACGAACGTCATGCCGATCGACACCACGCCGATCACGGAGGCGAGACGCAGGATGGTCAAGAGGTTGTCGGTGCTGGCGAAACGATCGCCCGCGGTGATGACACCCACCACGCAGAGCACCGCCAGCGCGATGATCAACCCCAGGTTGCGCATCAGTCCGGGCGGCACCGAGCGCCGCGGCGAGCCGCCGCCGGTGACCGTCGGCGCGATTTCCGCGGGCACCGCCCTGGCCGGCAGATTGACATCCCCGGAATCCAGTTGGGCGCCGTCAGCACTCTTCTCGGTCATGCCGCGGCTCCTGCCATGATCAGGTCGAGGACCTGGTTCTCGTCGATGTCTGCTGCCGGACCGTCGTGCAACACCCGGCCGGCTCCTACCACCAGCACCCGGTCGGCCAACCCGAGCACCTCCTCGACCTCGCTGGAGACCACCACCACCGCCACTCCGGAGTCAGCGAGATTCCTGATCAATAGATAGATCTCGCTGCGCGCACCGACATCGACACCGCGGGTCGGCTCGTCGAGCAGCAGCACCCGGCACTGCCGCAGCAGCCACCTGGCAAGCACGATCTTCTGCTGGTTGCCGCCGGACAGGGTGCGAACGATACGGTCCGGGTCGGCGGGCCGGACATCCACCGTCGCGGCGACCTTCATGGCCGCGGAACGCTCGGCGGAGTCTCGGATGAATCCGGCTGCGGAGAAGCGGCCCATGGTTGCCATCGAAATGTTTTGATAGACAGCCTGATCGAGGATGAGACCCTGCGATTTGCGTTCCTCCGGGCACAATCCGACACCGGCCGCGACCGCTGCCCGCACCGACCCGTTGCGCAGTGCCGTGCCCCGGACCTGCACAGACCCACTGTCGCTGCGCCGCGCACCGAAGATCGTCTCGATGATCTCGCTGCGGCCGGCACCGACAAGGCCTGCCATACCGACGATCTCGCCGGGCCGGACATCGAATGTCACATCCTCGAATTCGCCGCGACGGGAGAGCTTGTCGACCGACAACAGCGGTGGGGTCTGCGGTGGCGGCGGGGTGATCGAACGCGGTGGGAACACGTATTCGATGGATCGGCCGGTCATCAATTTGATCAACTGAACTGTCGGTGTGCTTCTGGCGTCGAGACCGGTGGCCGCCGTCCGGCCGTCCTTCAACACGGTGATGCGATCACCGATCCGGCGGATTTCCTCCAGCCGGTGCGAGATGTACACCACCGCAACACCCGAGGCCGCCAGGTCGGTGACGACGGTGAAGAGGTTCTCGACCTCCTCACCGTCCAGCACCGCTGAGGGCTCATCCATCACGATCAGCCGCGCATCGCGGGACAACGCTCTGGCCATGGACACGATCTGCTTGCCCGCGGCGGACAGCGTGCCGACCTCACGACTGGGTGAGATCTCGGGATGGCCGAGTCGTACCAGGAGTTCTCGGGCGCGTCGACGGGTTGTCGCGCGCTGCGAGAAACCGCCGCGGGAGAGCTCGTGACCCAGGAAGATGTTCTCCCCGACCGACAGCCAGTCGACCAGGTCGAGCTCCTGATAGATGGTGGCGATACCTTGCTTCAACGCCGCGACCGGGGAGCTGAGCGATGCAGGCTGTCCCTGCCAGAGCACCTCTCCCTCGTCGATGGTGTGGGCGCCGGCGAGCACCTTGATCAGGGTGGATTTACCTGCCCCGTTCTGCCCGAGTAGACAGTGCACCTCACCAGCCCGCACCTGCAGATCGACGCCGTCCAGCGCGCGCACCCCAGGGAAAACCTTGACGATCCCCCGCATCTCCAGCAGGGGGACGCCGGTGTGGTCTTCCTCGACCTTGGCCATGCGGTGACCGTAGACACAGTTTCGTATGTTGGTCAAGCAAAAGTCGTTAACCGTGACTGACAAGTTGTCCGGACCCGTCGCCGAAGTCTGTGGTTCACTGTCGAAATGACGGCGTCACGTCCGGGGATTCTTGCGTCGGGAGATCTTTTTCAACTTCTGCGCGACGGTGGCGGCCGAACACGTTCCGAACTCGCGGAACTGACCGGGCTCGCTCGTTCGACCATCGCCACCCGGGTGGATGAATTGATCGCCTTGGGACTCGTCAGCTCGGCCGGCGAGGCTCGCTCGTCCGGTGGACGCCCGCCGACCCGGTTTGCGTTCGACCCACATTCCCGGGTGGTGTTGGCCGCCGATCTCGGGGCGACCCACGCGACCGTCGCGATCACCGATCTCGGCGCGCAGTCGATCGGTGAAGTCACTGAGCCGATCGAGATCGCCGACGGGCCGAAGAAGGTGCTGACCCGGCTGCACGAGATCTGGTCGACCATGCTCGACGGCGCGGGGCGACGGGTCGACGAGGTCGCCGGTGTGGGGATCGGTGTTCCGGGTCCCGTCGAGTTTGCGACCGGTCAACCCCGCAACCCGCCGATCATGCCGGGCTGGGATGGCTTCGACATCCCCGCTTTCATCGGTGAGTACGTCAGCGCTCCGGTACTGGTCGACAACGACGTCAATCTGATGGCGCTCGGTGAGTTCGACGAAGGCTGGCGCGATGAACGGCACCTGCTGTTCGTCAAGATCGCGACCGGTATCGGCGCCGGGATCGTCGCCGACGGCCGGCTCAATCGGGGTGCCCAGGGTTCCGCCGGCGATCTCGGCCACGTCAGGTCACTGGGCAACTCGCAGACCGAATGCACCTGCGGGAATGTCGGCTGCCTCGAGGCGGTCGCCGCCGGACCGGCCATCGCGGCCAGGCTGCGGGCCCGCGGGTTGGAGGCTCATTCCACCGCCGACGTGGTCGATCTCGTCCGCGCCGGGAACTCCGCCGCACTGCAGGAAGTGCGGCAGGCAGGTCGGGAGATCGGCGGCGTGTTGGCCACCTGCGTGAACCTGCTCAATCCGTCGGTGATCGTGATCGGCGGCAGATTGGCCGATGCCGGCGAGCATCTGTTGGCGGGAGTACGCGAGGTGGTCTATCACCGCTCCCCTCCACTGGCCACCCAGCATCTGCGGATCTCACCGAGCCACACCGGTTCTCGGGCAGGTGTCAGAGGAGCCAGCGCGATGGTGATCCAGTCCGTGCTGTCACCCGAATCTGTGGACGCGCTCCTGGAACGTCAGGCACTGCTCGCCGCTGCCCGGTGAACCACCAGCGCCCTGAAAGCGAAGAGACGGTGGCCCGGCTAGCGCAACAGGGTGCCGGCCGTCACCGGCTGAAGGCCCCTGGCAGCCAGATCGTCGAGAATTCCCGGTAGCGCGTCGACGGTTCCGGGGTGCCCGAAGTGCAGGCTGACGATCGACCCGGCGGTGGCTTGGGCAACCCCGGACCGAACGGCTTCGGCGCCGGGGTCGGTCCAATCCTCGGGATCGACGTCGTAGGACAGGCAGATCGGATACCCGGCAAGACCGGCCTCGCGAAGAATCAGCGGCGACGCGTGCTGCCCGCTCGACGTCCGGAAGAACGCACCCGGCGAACCTGTCTGCGCGACGAGCAGATCACGGCATCTGACGATCTCGTCGCGCACCTCCGCCTCTCCGAGATCGGCGAGCACCTGGTGGCTCCAGGTGTGATTGCCCAGATCGTGCCCGCCGCCCAGGATCTCGGCGGCCATCGACGGATTCGAGGCCAGCCAGGTACCGATTGCCAGGACTGTGACCCGGGCGCTCCGCTCGGCGCAGACGGCGAGAATGGCGCGTGCCGTCGACGGGTCGTCACCGCCGTGAAATGTCAACGCCACCATAGGCTTTCCTGGCGGGCCGGTACCGATCTCGGCCGCAGGGCCGGCCGCCGGCCTGGTCGTCGGCACGGGCTGGGAGGTCGTCAGGTCATCCTCCGGCGAACTGATGCCGGCTGCGGTCGTGGGTGGGATGGACCTGGGGCCGACGGTCCGGACAGTTGTCGCCGCGGTGCTCTGCGGGATTGAATCGACGGTGGCCCCAGCTGGATCGCGGGTGACGGCCTTTCCTGTGCATCCGGCCAACACCAGGCCGAGCCCGCCGGCCAGCAGCACGCGGCGGGACACGGATGACGACACGAGCGCCGAGTCTAGGCGCGCAGCTCAGGGCGTCCCGGACGACGGGCCGGACATCGGCGGCAACAGGTGAAGAAGATCGGCGCTTTCCAGGACCCGCTTCTCCGGTCGCTGTCGGACGACCTCGATCATCGCCTTGGCGAGTTCGTCCGAACGGATGACATAGTCCGGGGCGAACCGGCGGAGGACCGGGTACAACCAGCCCGTCACGCGATAGGCCGCCCGGTAGAAGGTGGTCTTCGTCTGCTCGCCGCCGGTCGCCTGGATGAAGCCCGGTCGAATCGCATACCCGCGAAAAGGCATTGCCAGTAGGGCATTCTCGGTTTCGCCTTTCACTCTTGCCCACATCACCCGGCCGTGCTCGGTGCTGTCGGTGCCACGACCGGAGATGTATTCGAACACCACTGAAGGCGACGCCCGGGCGATCACCTCCGCCGCGGCGAGGGTGATGTCCACGGTGATCCGGCGGTACTCGGGCTCCTTCTTCCCGACCGACGACACCCCGAGGCAGAACAGGCACGCGTCCGCGCCGACGAACTCATCGGTCAGCACACCGAAGTCGAAGAAGTCCCGATGCAGCACCTCCCGCATCTTGGAATGTGATCGACCCACGGACGTGCGACCCACCACCACGACGGCGGATACGCCGGGGTCGGTCAGGCATTGGGCCAGTACGGCCTGGCCGACCATCCCCGTTGCGCCGAACACGATGACCTTCACCGGGGCATCATCCCGCACGACCCGCCCGGCAGACCCGGCACGCTATTTCGCCGGATTCAGGTCAGTATGGGCGAATGTCATTTCCCACCGGCCGGACGCCGGAACCCGATCGCGAACCACGCGTGCCAGTCGCCCCGTGTGCTGGGCGGTGCTGAGCCGTGCACTTCGTCGAGGCGATGGAGGTGGTGGCGCGCAGTTTCGAGGTCGTCGGTGCCCTCGTGCTGGTGGTCGGGCTGATCTGGGCCGGCGTGCTGTCGCTCAGGATCTGGCAACGCACGAAGAGCGGTGCTCAGGCGTACTCGATGCTCAGGCGCTCCATCGGTGGCGTGCTGCTGCTGGGGCTGGAGGTCCTGGTCGCAGCGGATCTGGTGCACACGGTCGCCATCGAACCGACGCTCGAAAACGTCGCGGTGCTGGGCCTGATCGTCATCATCAGAACGGTTCTGAGCTTCTCGCTGGAGATCGAGATCGAAGGAATGCCACCGTGGCGGCGGGCAGCGATGAGCGGCGCCACCCATGTGGCGGCAGCGAGCAGCGCCGCCCGCAACGCCGGGCAGTCGGGGGGTGGCCCGTCGGCGTGAGGATTGTCATTCGCTGCTCGGCGGCAGTACGTCAGGCCGCACTACTCGACCGCACGGACGGCCGAGCACCGCGCACCGATGCACCGGACCTGCCGGCGATGTCGGTGCCGTACTCGACGAACCGACCACGAACCGGCAACGACAACAACGCGAGGACCACCCCGACCGCCCGGCGTCGCGACGGCATGAACCGCAGGAAGAACGCGAGCCGCAGAATCCAACCCGCAGCTCCGTTGATCGGCACCCCGTAGAGCTCCGTCGCCGATCGCCCGATGCCGAAACCCATGGCCTGACCCAGCCCGCGGTAGCTGAAGTCGCGTGGTCGGCGGTTGTCACTGACCCGGGAGAGATTCCGCCCGAGATGGTCGCCCGCCTTGATCGCCCACAGGGCGTTGGCCGGTACCGGATCTCCGGTGGTCGGGTGGGCGACCCGAGCGACGTCGCCCGCTGCCCAGATTCCGGGCGCCACTCGCAGGCTGCCATCGGTGACCAAACGTCCGAACCGATCGTGCGCCAGCGATTCCAGACCGGGCAAGGCATTCGGTCGTTGGCCGGTGGTCGCCAGCACCGCGGCGGTGGTCAGCCGGCTGCCGTCGGAAAGGGTGACGCCGTCCGCGTGCACGGCAGTCACCCGCTCCCCGGTCAGCACCCGAACACCGAGCCGACACAGTTCACGATCGGCCTGCGCGGCGACCCGCGGGCGGTGCCGTCGCAACTCCGACAACACGGTCTCACCGGACTGCACCAGGACAACAGGATTCAACGCGCCGGTGCTGTGCAACCGGTCCGCGACGGCTGCCGCGAGTTCGACGCCGGCCATCCCGCCGCCGGTGATCACCACCGACGCCGCGGTGTCCCCGGTGGTCACCGAGCAACCCCGCACGGAGCTGCTCCGCGGCGACCGGGTGGAACTCGACTCGGCAACCAGCGAGAGGCGGTTGAGGAAGCGGCCGAACTGGCCGGGAGCACGCAAGGTGAAGCCGTGCTCGGCCATCCCCGGCACCGCATCGACGGGCTCCCGCGCACCACTGGCCACCACCAGTTCGTCATACGGAACAAGTTGCGGTGCTGCAGCTCTCATCGGTCGGACCAGCACCGTTCGGAGCGCAGGATCCACGCTGATCACCTCGCCGTGGATGAGCACTGCTCGTCCGAGAACATCGGTCAACGGGGTACGGGTGATCTCGTGCGGCAGCAAACCCGCCACGACCTCGCCGGTGAAACCATGGAAGTTGTGACAGTCGTCGGCGGAGACAACCGTGACCTGCACCTCCGCCCCGGTTCTCCGGCGCAGCAGGGCGCGGCAGGCGTGCAGGGTTGCGTACCCGCCGCCGATCATCACCACCCTGGTCGGGCCGCCGGTCATGCCGCCACCACGCCGGACGTCGTGACCACAGCGATGCGAGACCCGAACGACATCGGTGCGGCCGGCCGAAACCCCAGAGCACTGTGGCGATCGGCGATGGCGGTGATCTCATCGACCTTGTCGAGCGTGGGGCGGCCAAGAGTGAAGTGCCCGCGATGTCCACTGATCGACAACAGCAACGTCTCGGCCAGGCAGGCGTACGTCAAACCGTCGGGCAGGCCGATCGAACCGCCCTGCAGCCGGAGTCCGGGGACCTCGACGACGCCGCCATCGAGGAGCAGGACGTCCGGTCGCAGCCGGACCAGCTCCGGGCTGGTATTGCGCGGCTGGGTGGCATCAAGGACGACCGCCCCGATCGCCAGATGCTCTGCCCTGACAACGGTCTCGGCAGACGCGGTCAACAACACCACGATGTCGCAGTCCACGATCTCGGCGATCTGCCGGGTGGTCCGCACCGGAATCGAGCCACCGATCCGGCCGGCGAGCGACGCGAGCCGGGTGGCATCCCTGGCCACCAGGAGGAGCTCGGCGGCGTCTCCGCCGCGGGCGATCAGCATGCTGACGGCCGATCCCACACTCCCGGTCGCCCCGACCACTGCCACCCGACCGTGCGGAGCGCGACCGAGCAACTCCTCAACCTGCCGGTAGACGGTTGCGGCGGTGAAGGCGTTTCCGTTGGTGACGCCGACGTCGGTGCGTCGGCGCAGCACCATTCCCCCGTTGGTGACCGGCGCGGTCAATCCGCCGAGCCCGACCAGATCCGCCCCGCGACGGACTGCGAGGTCGACGGCCTCCGCGACCTTGCGACCCCCCGTCCGCCGATCCGCCAGCAGGTGGGCGGCGCCGAACGGCACCATGATTACTTCGCCGACCCGCTGTCCGGTCAACTGCACCTGCGCGAACGTCACCGGCGGCAGTGGCAGCCGGCGAAGCGCCCGGTCGTAGACCTGGTTCGGGATCACGCCCAGGGGCCGCCAGATGCGAGCCATGTCTTCCCGAAGGGCCACCCGTGGATGGACTAAAAAGGCGAATGTCATGCGGCACAAGAGTGCGAACAATGGTCGTTGATACGCCGAAGGTCACCAATGTGACGGACCTCAGAATTTATTCTCCGGCGTTCCGGAACACGGACTCCGAGTATGACGGAAAATTCTCATCCGGCCACGCAACCCGGGCACCACCCAGGCGTCTTCCACTGCAGACAGGTGCCGTGTTCAGCCTCCTTCGCGGAGCCCCCACGGGGATCCGTAGGCGTTGACGAGATCAAGGAAGGGCTTGGGTGGCAATGCTTCCGGACCAAGGACTCCGACACCCGCCCACTCGCCAGATGCCATCAGTTCGAGCGCGACGACTGGGTTGAGTGCGGTCTGCCAGACCACAGCCTGCGCCCCGTACTCCCGCATCGACCATTCATTGTCGACCACGTGGTAAAGGTAGACCTCGCGCGGCGCGCCATCCTTTCCAGTGCCTTTCACCCATAATCCTGCGCAGGTTTTTCCCGACATTTTGTCGCCCAATTGTGCCGGGTTCGGCAATACCGCGGCCACGACGTCACGGGGTGAGACCTCGACGCCGCCGACCTTGACCGGAGTGGTGCTGTCCAGCCCCAGCTTGTGCAGGACCTTGAGCACGGTGATGAACTCTTCGCCCAGCCCGTACTTGAAGGTGACCCGGCCGGCGTCGATCCATCGGGGCATGAGGAGTACCTCCTCGTGCTCGACGTTGACACATTCGACCGGACCGATGCCGTCCGGGAATTCGAACAGCTCGGCCTCGCTGAACGGCGGAGTGGTGAACCAACCCCGATCCCGCTCGTAGATCACCGGCGGGTTCAGGCACTCCTCGATCGTCGTCCAGATGGAGAAGCTCGGTGCGAAGTCGTAGCCGGCAACGGTGAGACTGGCGCCGTCGCGAACGCCGAGTTCCTCGATCTCGGCGAAGAGCTCATCAGCGGCGTACCGGGCGAAGACATCGGCCATGCCGGGTTCGATTCCGATGCCGACCAGCGCAAGTCGACCCGCACTCTCCCAGTCACCGGCGAGTTCGAACTGCTCGTCACCGAGCTTGACCCCGGTCCGATGGTGCGGATCGGTCGGGTGCGGCTTGGACAGGGACATCGCCATGTCGAGGTAATTCGCCTCGGCGGCGAGGGCGGCTCGGAACAGCGGCATCACGAAACGTGGGTCGGTGGCGTTCATCAGGGCGTCGCACCGGTGTTCGGTCAGCAGAGCCGACACCGCCTCGACGTCGGACGCGTCGACCTGTGCCGCAACGAATCGTGGATCGTTCGTCGAGGCAACCACCTCGGCGGCTCTGGCGGCGTCGTAGTCCGCCACCACCATCGCCTCGAAGAAGCCCCGACGCGCCGCGATCAGCGCGATCGACCCGCCCACTCCACCCGCACCGACAAGCAACACTCGCATGGACGCACCCTTTCGCCGGAGATTTCACTGAAAGCCACACCGACTGGCGCAAATGGGTCGGTTGAGTGACAGTATGAGCCCCGACCGGGATGACAGCCCGGGAGGAGGAAACCCGATTGCGGTCGGTGATGCGCAACGGCGCGTCGATCCGCCCGCACCACCCAGCGGCCCGTCGGGGCCCGGCCAGGAGGCATCATGGCGACGCAATCGGATGGGGCACAACCGGAAGCAACGCTCAAACCCGGGGCGATCGGCTTCATCAGTTCGATGGTCATCGGGCTCGCATCGACCTCGCCGGCATATTCCTTGGCCGCCATCATCGGCCCGATGGTCGCCCTCGTCGGTATTTACGCTCCGGGGGCTTTGTTGGCCTCATTCATCCCCATGCTGTTGATTGCATCGGCCTTCTATTACCTCAATCGGGTCGATTCCGATTGCGGAACGACGTTCTCCTGGGTCACCCGGGCGATGGGACCGTGGTTCGGATGGCTCGGCGGGTGGGCGATCGGGATGACCGGGGTGCTCGTCGTTGGCTCGTTGGCCAATGTCGGGGTGACCTACGCCCTGCTGGCGTTCGGGGCCGACGATCTGGTCGAGAACGGATGGGTGGTCAACGGATTGACGGTGGCGTTGATCATCGTGATGACCGCGATCTGCGTGATCGGCACCGAACTGTCGGCCCATTTCCAGGACGTCTTGATCATCGCTCAGGTGCTTGCCCTGATCGCCTTCGCCGCAACGGCTTTGTACGGCGCCTTCGCCGGGACCAGCGAACTCGGCTCGATCACGCCGGAATTCTCCTGGCTCAACCCGTTCGGTGCCGGCGGTGCGGCGCTGACCGGCGCCCTGCTGCTGGGGGTGTTCGCCTATTGGGGATGGGAATCGGCGGTCAACCTCAACGAGGAGACCGAGGGAGCGTCGTCGACGCCAGGCCGGGCCGCGATCGCATCGACCGTCGTGCTGCTGGTGACCTACGTCGCCGTTGCGGTGTCGGTGGTCGCCTACGCGGGTGTCGATTTCCTGACCGAGAACGCCGAGGAAGAAGAGGCGATCTTCGGGGTGTTGGCCGACGAGGTGATGGGTGGTTGGTCATGGGTCGTCCTGCTGGCCGTCTCCACCTCGGCGATCGCCTCCACCCAGACTACGATCATCCCGGCGTCCAGGACGGGCCTTTCGATGGCCCGGCGGGCCGCGTTGCCCAAGGCCATGGGTCACATCAACCCACGATTCCGCACCCCGGACGTCTCCACCTGGACGGTCGCCGTCATCGCGATCGTCTGGTACCTCGTCGTCGACTACGTCAGTGAGAACGCCTTGTACGACTCACTGACGGCGCTCTCACTGTTGATCGCGTTCTACTACGGACTGACCGGTATCGCCTGCGCCATCTTCTACCGCCACGAGTTGACCAAGAGTGCCAAGAACTTCATCCTGATCGGCGTCGGACCGATCGTCGGCGCTCTCCTGCTGTTCTGGTTGCTCATCGAGTCGATCATCGACATGTCCGACCCGGAGAACTCCTACACCGGGGTCGCCTGGCTCGGTGTCGGACCGCCGTTGGTGATCGGCGTCGGAGTCTTCGTCGTCGGAGTGGTCTTCATGATCTTCTGGCGGATCAAGGACGGCAGGTACTGGCAGGAGAAGACGAGCGTTGCGGATCCGGTGCTGGCTGCCGGCGGGCACCGGGATGCCGACGGGAACGAGGTGGCGCGATGACGATCGTGCTGGGCTACGACGAATCACCCGGGGCGCGACGAGCACTCGGCTATGCGGTCGACCTCGCGAAGCTGCTGGGCGACACCCTGGTGATCGTGTACGGCGCGGAGCCGCCCGGCCGGATGGGCGACGAACTCGCCGAGCATTTCAAGGCTGTCGCAGAACGCGGCCGGGCGGCCCTCGACCAGGCGGTCGAGACCGCGACCGCGGCCGGGGTGGCGGCCACCGTGGAACTGGTCGACGAGAAACCGGCACAGGCCCTGCTCGACGTCGCCGACCAGCACGACGCCCGGCTGATCGTGGTGGGTACCTACGGCGAAAGTCCGCTGCGCGGAGCCATGCTCGGGTCGACCCCGCACAAACTGTTGCACTGGTCCAGCCGCCCGGTGCTGTGTGTGCCACCGCCGGCGGACGCCGGCGAATGACCAGGTGCAGACGCTGACGCGGCCCGAACACCCACCGACAAGCCTTGCGAGAAATCAAACCCTCTACTGTGAAACAGTTTTCGGTTCATGGTCGAAATGTGCCTCACAATAGGCCATTTCGGGGCGCCGACCCCGGCGCGGGCGTAGATCAGGCCGGCGCGGCCGAGGCGAGGATGTCCGGGGCCGGACGACGGGCGCGGTGAATCTCCGGCCCGCGCCGGAGCATTGCCCGCCAACGCTTCTGGTCATGAACCGACGGCGAGGTGCTGCCGACGAAATCGGTCAGCGCCGTCACGAACCGGTCCGGGACTTCCTCGTGCGGGAAATGGCCGGCGCCGTCGATGATCTCGATGCGGGCACCCGGAATGGAACGGCGGGCGACCTCCACCTGGGCGACGGGGAGCACCGTGTCCTTGCTGCCCCACATCACGCAGGTCGGCATGTTCAGCGCGAGATACGCACGGTCGGTCATGGTGACCACCTGACCCCGCCAGTCGACAACTGCGCGCAACACGTGCAGAAAGGCGCTGCGCTCCTGCGGATTGTGCTTGCCGGCGAGCACGGACAGCGCGCCGGGAATGTCGGTGGAGCCTGGCAGGTGGGCGGCGTGTGCCCGCTCACCGAAGAACCGGGCGGCCGCCAGAACCGGCGGCGACGCTGCCGCAGCCAGCACCGTACCGGCGCCGGGCAGGGTCAGACCGCGCAACAGCGGATTGACTCCGCGGCCGAGACCGCCTGGGGCAACAAGCATCAATCGTTCGGTGTACTGGGGGAACTGGTAGGCGAACTGCATGGCGACCCCGCCGCCGAAGCTGTGTCCCACCACCGTCACCCGGTCGATCCCGAGCAGAGCCAGCAGATCTCGCATCCCGTTCGCGAACCCACCGAGGGTGTAGTCGGCCCGGGGTTTGTCCGAAGCGCCGTGGCCGAGCAGATCGGGCGCAATGACGGTGAATCGCCGCGACAGTTGATCGATCACCGGAGACCAGGTGGTGTGATCGCACCCGAGCCCGTGCAACAGCAACAAGGCGGGACCCTTGCCGGCCATGACGAACGCGCGTCGATGTCCGTGCACGATGCGCGACTGGAGGCGCGCAGTGCGGGGACGCGGCATGTCCGCCTCCTGGTCGACGGCGTTGTCATGACTGTCAGAAGTTTGTGAACGAACCTTAACCTGCGCACGCTTGCCCGGCACGGCCGGCGAATGTCACGATTCGATGGATTTGTTGTCCGGGATGACGTATCGCGAACTTCGGCTATTTCAGCCGCGCGTCGATCTGGGACCGGGGATTCAACCGGGCAACCGCGACGGTCAGCGCGGTCGCGAAGGCACACCACGCCGGGTACGGCGAGAGTGCGAATCCGGCCCGCCGGTCGGCAGCGGCGACCCGTCGCACCAGATCCACCGAGCTCGCCGTGAGTACGGCGCATTCGGCGGCGGCCAACCATGGGCGGTGCACCCGGAAGAACAGCCAGGACCAGGTCGTGTTCAGCACGAGGTTGGCCCCGAGCGCGGCGACCAGCCGTCTCCGCTCCGTCATCCGGCCCTGCTGTCCGAGTTCGGAGATGGCATGTCCCGAGCTGAGCGCGATGTCGGCGTACAGCGGGGTCCAGACGATTCCGTACACCGGGGGCGGGGGCTGCCAGCTGGGCTTGACCAACGTTCGGTAATACCTGGACTCGGGGTCAGTGACCAGTGCGCCGGAAACGGCGCTCGCAGCGACCCCGGCAACACATCCGGCGAGAATCAGCAGCTTGTTCATCGCCACACTGTTGTTGACGTGGTGATCGACGGCCACACCAGCGGCGTGTTTGCTCGATTCATCCTTTTTGCTACGGGGGCAATTCGTGCAGAAAGGACAGAAATCCGATCACTGTGTCGGCTGGGTAAAATCCCGCCCTTTCATCGAACCTCCGGGCTACTCACGACGAGTAACAGTGTGGAGTGTTCATGTGACGATCGGTCGCCGAGCCGGTCGACCAGACCTGGAGGATCACCGTGACCCCTGCGACCCGCAATCTGCCCCGCCGCACCGTCCTGGCCGCCTCCGGAACAGCGGTGCTCGCAGCCGCTGCCGCCTGCAGCTCGACGAGTTCCACCCCGACGACGAGCTCGTCGTCGACAGCGGCGGCCACCTCGGCTGCGCCGTCGTCATCAGCCGCTGCGTCTTCTGCCGCGGCCGCCACGGTCGCCCCTACCACTGCGGATCCGACGACGGCCGATCCCACCACCGCCGCCGACCCGACCACCGCGGCAGCCGAGACCGCGGCGGCGCCGGCCGGCACACCGCTGGCCTCGTTGGCCGATGTCGAGTCGGCCGGTGCCGTCATCGTTGACGGCCCGTCCGGTGCGGTGATCCTGGCCGCCGCAGACGGGACGGTCGTCGGCCACTCCGCCGTCTGCACCCACCAGGGCTGCACCATCGCCGCCAGCGGCGCGTGCCCGTGCCACGGGTCCCGGTTCAACATCGCCACCGGGGACGTCGAGAACGGGCCGGCGCTGCAGCCCCTGCCCGCCGTCGCCGTCACGGTCGCCGGCGGACAGGTCTACGCCACCTGATCTCACCCGGACGTGCACAGGAACCGCACAGGTGAGACCTAGACGCAGCACACAGGCAGCGCCCAGGATCAATTCCATGAGCATCAGCAGCCCGCTGTCCAGCGCCGGGGCCCCCGTTGACCGAGCAACGCTTCGCGGTCCCGACGGCCGACCGATCCGTGTTCTGGTCGTCGACGACGAGCAGACATTGTCCGAACTGGTCGGGCTGGCCCTGCGGTATGAGGGCTGGGAGGTTCGCACGGCCGCCGACGGGATGTCCGCGATCGCCGCGGCCCGGGACTTCCGCCCCGACCTTGTGGTGCTGGACGTGATGTTGCCCGATATCGACGGGCTGGAGGTGCTCCGCCGGCTTCGCGCCGACATCGAGCGGATGCCCGTGCTGTTCCTGACCGCCCGCGATGACGTCACCGACCGGATTGCCGGGCTCACCGCCGGCGGTGACGACTACGTCACCAAGCCGTTCTCCATCGAGGAACTCGTGCTCCGGCTGCGCGCTCTGTTGCGCCGTTCGCACCTCGCCCTGACCACCGACTCCGCGACCATCGTGGTCGGCGACCTGGTGCTGGACGAGGACTCCCGGGAGGTCCGTCGTGGTGATGGGCTGATCAGCCTGACCGCGACCGAGTTCGAACTGCTGCGCTTCCTGATGCGCAATCCCAAGCGGGTGATGTCCAAGGCGCAGATCCTGGATCGGGTGTGGAACTACGACTTCGGCGGGCAGGCCAATATCGTCGAGCTGTACATCTCCTACCTTCGCAAGAAGATCGACGCCGGGCGGGAGCCGATGATCCACACCATGAGGGGATTCGGTTATGTCCTCAAGCCCGCCACCTGACGCGGTCGGATCAGCAGATACCCAGCCGGTCGGGACGGCCGGAAACACCACCGCGAGACGGCGCACACGGGGCCCGATGACCCTGCGCACCAAGCTCATCGTCGGAATCGTCGCGTTGATCACCGCGGTCTGCGCCGTGATCGGGGTGACCACGGAGATCTTCCTCAGCCGTTATCTGATCAAGCAGGTCGACAACCAGGTCAGCGAGATGGGGCCGGGTAACGGTCCCGGTCCGCACGTCCAGATGTTCATCGGCAATGTCGATGACCTGACCTGCCAAGGCAATTTCCCCAGGGGCGGACAGTCACCCAAGAGCATGTCGATGGTCGTTCAGAACGGCGTGGTCGTCTCCTCCGGCATCGTGACCCTGTCGTACGGAAACCCCGGCTGCGCCGAAGTACCCGCTTCGTCCACGGCAGAGCTTCTTGCGCTCCCGACGGACGGGCGACCGCAGACGGTGACGATCGACGGCTACGGGGATTACCGGGCCGCAGCCACCGTGCTCGGTGACGGCACCGTCCTGATCAGCGGGCAGCCGTTGGGCGGCGTTCAGGCCTCGCTCGTTCAATTGGGCATCATCATGGGCATCGTCGCCGGGATCGCTTTGCTGGTCGGCGCTTTCGCGGTCTACTGGATCGTCCGACGGTCGTTGCGGCCGTTGGATCGGGTGGTGCAGACCGCGCGCGCGGTCAGCACCCTGCCACTGGATCGCGGCGAGGTCGACCTCGGTGTTCGGGTCCCGGAGAAGGACACCGACACCCGCACGGAGATCGGCCAGGTCGGAGCGGCGCTGAACCAGATGCTCGGCCATGTCTCAGGTGCGCTGGTCGCCCGGCAGGCCTCGGAGACCCGGGTACGGCAGTTCGTCGCGGACGCCTCACACGAACTGCGGACTCCATTGGCCGCGATCCGCGGCTACGCCGAGTTGGCCAGGCGCGAGGAGGACGACACCGAGGCGGTTGCGCATGCGCTGCGCCGGGTGGAATCCGAGTCGCACCGGATGACGTCACTGGTGGACGATCTGCTGCTGCTGGCCAGGCTCGATTCCGGCAGACCGCTCTCCGCCGAAGATGTCGACCTGACAGTAGTGCTGATGGACGCGGTGTCCGACGCCCAGGTCGCCGGGCCCAGCCACCGCTGGCAGCTCGATCTCCCCGAGGAGCCGGTGACGACCATCGGGGACCCGGCTCGGCTACATCAGGTGCTGGCCAATCTGTTGGCCAACGCCCGCACCCACACCCCCGCAGGGACGACGGTGTGGTGCGGTCTGCGGACCGAGCCGGGCCGATCGGTGATCACGGTGACCGACAACGGGCCGGGCATCCCTGCCGATCTGCAGCCGGAGATCTTCAACCGGTTCGTCCGCGGCGACTCGTCGCGGTCCAGGGCCGCCGGGTCGACCGGGCTGGGCCTGGCCATCGTGGCGGCGGTGGTCGGCGCCCACGGCGGTGCGGTGTCGGTGATCAGCAGCCCCGGTCGGACAACCTTCACCGTCGAGCTGCCGAACGGAACACCTGCCGATCACGCCGGAGCAAGACTCATCGAGCAGGTCGGCGGCACGATCCGCTGAGGCGGCATCAGCAACGGCACTCAGCCCTCGGCCGATGGCTCTTCAGGCAGTGCCTGGTGCAGGAACCGGAAATCACGGCGGCGCAGGAGTTTGAGGATCTGCTTGCGAGGATTGCCGAAGGCGTCCAGACCCCTTTCGACAGAACAGGATTCGATCCGGTCGATCTGATGGTCGGCCCCCTTGAAGACGATCACGCAGCTGCCGGCTGTGACGATGTTGCGGTACCAGGAGACTTCCGGACCGTAGGTGAGTTCGGCAACGAATCCTTCCGCGTCGCGGGCAACGATGATCGGCGTCTCGTAGACCGTGCCCGTCTTGCGGCCGACGTGACGAACGAGGGAGAACGGGCCGTGGCCGGTGCGAGCCAGGCGCGTGGTCGCTCGATTGAGGGTGTGGTCGATCAACCACAGAAATCGACGCTTGACGGGGTGCCTTTTCATCGTCGCCATACCTGAGAAGTCCTCATTCCTCGAGGGTGCCCGCGCGGCAAGACTATCGAGCGCCCCAGCGGAGAATCCGTCGACAGAGCTCGGCCGGCCATGACACACGCGGCCATAGCCTCGGGTCGTTCGCCAGTTTCCGCTGCCCCCTGTCCTTCTCCCGAAAAGACCTAAGCTGAGACCGGCACAGGCGGCACCACCCGCGGGCCTGCCTGACCGTGCCACGGGCGGTGTTCCAGGCTTTGACAACCAGGGGGTGACGTGACCGAGGTGAAACCGGCGACCGCAACAGCGGTCAGCACCACCTGGACTCCCGGCCACCCCGTCGATCTGCGACGCACTCTGTGGCCGCTGCGCCGAGGCGGCCTGGATCCCACCATGCGGGTGGATGACGACGGCCTCTGGCGGACCTGCCTGACGCCGGACGGTCCGGCCACCCTGCTGCTGACCGTGCCGATCCGGGGGTCTGTCGACGCCCGCGCCTGGGGCAGCGGCGCCGACTGGGCCATCGACCAGCTACCCGAACTGCTCGGGTCCGGCGACGACTGGACCGACCTGGACTGCTCGGCGCATCCGCTGTTGGACCGCACCCGACGTGCCGTACCCGGGCTGCGAACCCCCCGCACCACACTGGTTTTCGAGTCGCTGGTACCGGCGATCCTGGAACAACGGGTGGTGGGGGCGGACGCCCGACGCTCCTGGTTCCAACTCGTCACCAAGTTCGGCAACTCCGCCCCAGGGCCGGCGCCGGACGGCTTACGGGTGTGCCCGTCGGCCGGGGAGTGGAGCCGGATACCTTCCTGGGAATGGCATCTGGCCGGCGTCGACCCTGGTCGGGCCGCAACGATCATTGCCGCAACCCGGGTTGCCGACGGACTCCAACGAACGGTGCATGCCGGACGCGGCGGCCCCGCCGTCACCTCGGCCCTGCGCACGGTGCCGGGTATCGGGGTCTGGACCGCCGCCGAGACGGTGCAACGCGCCCACGGCGACCCGGACACGGTCAGCGTCGGCGATTATCACCTTGCGGCTCTGGTCGGCTGGGCGTTGATCGGCGAACCGGTCGATGACGACGGCATGCTCGAACTGCTGTCGCAATGGCCCGGACATCGGCATCACGTCGTCCGGCTCATCGAATCGAGCGGCTTTCGCAAACCGCGATTCGGTCCGCGATCCCCCCGGCTGAATCACCGCGGGCATTGACACCGGCCTACTTTCGTCCGCTGCATGAGAATTTCGGGCAGTTGAGTCTGAACACCGTGGTGTTCTGCCTGTGCAGCCTGGCGCCCGGCTACCTGCTGCCCCGCACCCTGGCGGTCAGTCGCAGCCAGTCGGTCGCGTCGTCGTTCGAGATCGGCATCCACAACGCCACTCTCGCCATCGTCATCGCCCAGACGGTGATCGGGAGCGTCGAGATGTCGTTGCCGGCCGGGGTGTACGGCGTCCTGATGTACTTCCTGGCGGCCGGATTCGGGTTCCCCATCCGCGGCCGTTCTGGTCGGGATGCTGCCGGCATCCCGACGTCGGAGAGCCCGTCGGCATCGTCCTGAATCACTCCGGCGGCGCCATCGCACCGGGCTGTCGTGCGGTAAACCAATTGCCCCCGACCCGCGTTGTCCGATGCAATGGCCCGAACTGCCCCATTTTCACACCTGCCAGGAGAATGCCGTGTTGGCCACGAGGTTGAGCATCGAAGAGCTGTCCATTCCGGCGACGCTCGACGAGCCGTCCGCGGCCGACTTCATCGAGATGGTGGCGGTTCGCAATGCCATCGAGGCCGGTCTGCTGGGTAGCGACGCGTTGGCCTGCACACCCGCCGAACTGTTGCCGGTGTACCAGTCTGCCGAGTTCGAGCCGAAGCGGATCTTCGTGGCCAAGGTCGACGGCCGGACGGTCGGGCGCTCCATCATGGAATGGTCGATTGCCGAAGGCACCACCTCGACCTGGCTGGTGACCGAGGTGCTCGAGGAATTCCGCCGGCGGGGAATCGGTTCGGCCCTGTTCGCGACGGTGGAGGAGCTCGCGGCCGCCTCCGGCAGGCCAACCCTCCAGGTGGAGGCCATGCACACCACGACCGCCGGCGGCGAGCGGCTGCCCTCCCCCACCGGCTTCGGAGACCTGCCGGCAGCGGACCCGGGAGTGCAGTTCCTGACCCACCGCGGCTATCGCCTCGAACAGATCGAGCGGGCGAGCATGGTGACCCTCCCGATGGATCGGGAGGCCACCGAGCAGGCCCTCGGTGCGGCCCTCGCGTCGGTGGACGGGTCCTACTCGCTGGTGTCGTGGACCGGTGGAACCCCGCAGCAGTGGGTCCCGGACATCGCCGTGCTGCGGACCAGGATGAGCACCGACGCCCCGTATGCCGGGTTGGACGTCGACGAGGAGCCCTGGGATGCAGCGCGTATCGCCCACGACGACCGGACGTCGTCGGCCGATGGGCGGATCAGGATGACGGTGGCGGCACGGGACGACCGCACCGGGCAGCTGGTGGGATTCAGCGAGCTGAGCATCCCGGCCGATCGCTCCCGGCCTGCCCAGCAGTGCGACACCCTGGTGCTGTCCGAACACCGCGGCCACCGGTTGGGGATGCTGCTCAAGCTCGCCAACCTGGTCGATCTGCATGCCCTGTCGCCGCTGCCGCCGATGGTCACCACGTTCAACGCCGAGGAGAACCGGCACATGCTGGACGTCAATGAGGCACTCGGATTCCGGGCGTTCGGCAGCGCCGGTTGCTGGCGCAAGGTCAACTGACGGCGGGCCGCGTCGTTCCGTCGACCAACTGAAAACTCCTGCGGAAACGGCCTTGACCCTGACGTAACGTCAGGCTGCATCCTCGATGTGTCCGGGCCACCCGGTCCGGACACTCGACCAGGGAGAGGCAGCATGAGTTACTCGGTAGGGCAGGTCGCCGAGCTGGCAGGTGTGACGGTCCGGACGTTGCACCACTACGGCCAGATCGGCCTGTTGGAACCGCTGGATCGAACGGGCGCCGGCTATCGCCGGTACTCCGATGACGACCTGCAGCGGCTGCAGCACATCCTGTTCTACCGCGAACTCGGATTCCCCCTGGACGAGATCTCGACCATCCTGAGCGATCCCGGCGCCAACAGTGGTTCCCACCTGCGGCGGCAGCGAGAGCTGTTGAACAACCGGATCTCCCGCCTGCGGGTGATGGTCGAGGCCGTCGACAAAGAATTGGAGGCATACACGATGGGGATCCAACTGACCCCTGAGGAGAAGTTCGAGATCTTCGGGCCGTCCTACAGCGAGGACTACGAGACCGAGGCCGAGCAGCGTTGGGGCAACACGGATGCCTGGAAGCAGTCCCAGGCCCGGACCGCCACATTCAGCAAGCAGCAGTGGATCGAGATGAAGGAGGCCGGCGACGACCTGAACCGTCGGTTGGCTGCCGCGATGAACGGCGGCGCCGCGCCGGACAGCCCGCAGGCCATGGAACTGGCCGAAGAGCACCGTCGCGCGATCGAGACGTTCTACGACTGCAGCCACGGCATGCACCGCAATCTGGGTGAGATGTACGTCGCCGACGAGCGATTCGCCAAGACGTACAACGACGTCGCACCGGGACTCGCGGTGTGGTTGCGGGACGCGATCAACGCCAACGCCGATCGCGCCGAGGCGGCTCAGTCCTGAGGATCCGCGCGGATCAAGAAGGTCGGCGCTGATCAACGTCCGCCTTTGGGGACTGGTGTGACGCGAGTCGACGAGTTCGGCCGCGCCGAGGTAGTTGATCGGCGCGGCCGAACCGCTCGGTGCTGCGGGGAAGGGGTGACGGCCGGGCTACGGCGCCGTTCCGGCCACCGGCGCCTGGGCCTGGAGTTCCGCGAGAACCGCCGGATCCTGCAGCTGCATCCAGGCGATGACGTCCTGGTAGGTGGCGCAGTACGTGTCCGGCTGGCCGCACTTCTCCTTCATGAAGTCCATCGCCGGCGGGTTGAACGAGTCGCCGTTCCACTTGTTGAAGTGGTTGGCGATCAGCACCGGCGCGCGGTTGCCGTTGTAGGCCTGGTCGTACATGTAGTCGTAGGTCTTCTTGACGATGTCCCGCAGTTCCGGCGCCGTCTCGGGCTCCTCGCGGCCCTGGTTGAACTTGAACCAGAAGTTGTAGTCCATCGCCATCGTGGTGCTCTCGAAGCCCGGCGAATAGACGGTGGGCATGTAGAACTCCCAGATCCCGTCGACGTTCTCGGGCCACGCGATGCCGGTGTACGGGGCGGGCATCGAGGAGTCGTAGGTCAGGTTGTACTTCTTCCAGGCCGGGATGAGCGCATCCAGCGACCCGGTCAGGCACGGCGTCCGGCCACCCTTGATCGAATCGATCGGGACCTGCAGGTCAGGCGCATCGGTGTAGCCGTTGAGGGTCTTCCAGTCCGTCATGAAGGTGAAGAACTGGCCGAGCTCGTTCTCCCAGTCCGCGGTGTTCCACTGGTTGCCACCCGGCGGGTTGTCGTCGCAGAAGTGCCCGTTGTAGTGGGTGCCGATCTCATGGCCCTTGGAGTAGGCCAGGTTCAGGTCGTTGACCTCGGTGACGATCTCGGATTCCGGACCGCCGTACCCGATGGACGCCTTGCCGGTGGCGTGACCCGGGCCGGTGTAGGCGCCCGCGTCCTTCCCGGAATCGCCGATCAGGTAGATGCCCGAGAGGAACCCGGTGAACCGTGAATTGGTCTCGTCCGCGGCCGCCATGAACTCGCCCCATCGCTGGTGCGAACCTGCGCCGTCGAACGAGAAGATGATGAACTGCGGCGGTTTCTCCCCGGGCGCCAGCTTGGTCATCGGGATGTTCGTCGCGGGACGGTCGCCGCTCGAGGCAGCCGGGGTGGCGCTCTCGCTGGGTGCCTCGGTGTCCCGACCATAGGGATCCGACGTTGCCGTCCCTGCCGCCGAGCTGGTCTCGGTCACGGTGACGTCGGACGTGCTCGCCGATTGCGTCTGGTTGCCCTGGTAGATCAGGACCCCGGTGACCGCGGCAAGGACCACGACCAGTCCGGTGACCAGGTAGCGCGATTGCATTCATCCCTCGTTTCACGTGGTGCAGTCGTCCTGTGCTCGGCGACCGAGCGGCTGATGAGTGTCCTGCGCAAATGCCTCAGTGCCCTGCACAGGACGCCTCGGACCCGACGTGGTTGCCATCAGGGACGCCCGGAACCCAGGGTGCCATGAGGGTTCGCCCAGTCCCGGCAGATCCGGGCGGGTGTCCTACGGGAATCGACGACGCCGGATCACCGCCACCGCCGGGCGGTGAGGACCGATCAGCTGGTGGGTGGGGCGGAGCCGCTCTCCGGCGCACCGGACTGCTGGATCCCGGCCGCATCGAAGCAGGCCTGCACACCACCGTTGCGGCCGATGGTGAACCATTCCACCCGTTGGAAGGAGTCGCCGTGGTCGCTGGTCATCGTCCATGCCATGTCGTCGGCGAGGACGTTCAACGAACTGATCATCTCCCGTTCGTCGCCCTCTTCCAACTCCAGGGTGCCGTCGGCGACCGCGCCGAACAACGCGGCCGCTCCCAGGCAGTCGGCCTGCAGCTCGTCGGCCACCGCGACCAGTCCGGTGTCCAGCCGCGCCTGGATGGCGTGCCCCCATTCGTGCGCGATCACCAGGTAGACCCAGGTGTCACCGATCTGGTCGGCACCGTCCAGCAGCAGGCCGCTGTCCCAGGCGACGTAATCCTCGGAGACGCAGTACAACGCGTTGTACGCCTCGAGCGGTTCGCCGTCGCAGGTCGGAATCGTCGCCGGGTCCGTTCCGTCGTACAGACCCTTGACGGTCGGCGGCTGGTAGGTGCCGGTGAAGAAGTCGCCCCAGTGGGTGGCCCAGTAGCCGTCGACCACCTGCTCCGCCGAGGCGATGTCGTCGACCAGTTCATCGATGGTGACCCCACTGGCCAGCGTGCTGCTGTCAACGGTCGAAGCAACCACGCTGTCATCGGTCGTCGGGACGCTGCTGGAATTGCTCACGATGCCGGTGCCGACCGCTGGGGTGCCACTGACGCCACCGGCACACGCGCTCACGCCGAGCAGCACGGCTACGACAAACGCCGTCCGGACGGCGACGGATCTGGGCACGATCGGCGCGCTGGGACCTGAGCTGGACGGCAATCGCATGACTTCCTCCCGGGACTGCGATAACTCTCCGTGATCGGGTTCCCGGACGTCAAGATCATTCGTCGATACCGGGTGGTGATCACGGGCAGACCACTCTCCCGGGTCACAGGTCCTTGATCAGCTCCCGTTTGAGGATCTTGCCGCTGGGCCCGAGGGGCAACGCCTCGAAGAACTCCACCCGGCGCGGATACTTGTGCTGGCCGAGGCGCTCCTTCGACCATTTCACCAGGGTTTCCTGGTCGAGATCGGCGCCCTCCGGCGACCTGACGACGACCGCGCAGATCTCCTCACCGTGGGTCTCGTCCGCCACCGCCACCACCGCGACCTGCGCAACGCCGGGGTGTCCGGCAAGGACCTCCTCGACCTCACGGGGGTACACGTTGAAGCCGCCCCTGATGATCAGATCCTTCTTCCGGTCGACGATCGAGAGGAACCCGTCGGCGTCCATCACGCCGAGATCACCGGTGCGGAACCATCCGTCGATCAGCACAGCGGCGGTTGCCTCCGGGTTGTTGAGGTATCCGGCGAACACGTTGTGCCCGCGCAACACCACCTCGCCGACCTCGCCCTGGGGCAGCAACTCGATCCGATCCTCGATCTCGGCGGCAGCGACCCCGGCGTCGGTGCCCCAGATCGCCCGACCGACGGTTCCCGCCTTGCGTCCGAAGACAGGTTGGTTGAAGGTCGCCACCGGCGAGGTCTCGGAGAGTCCGTAACCCTCGTAGATGTCGGCCTTGAAGACCTCCGCGAAGGTGTCGATCACGGCAACCGGCAGGCTGGCGCCGCCGGACACGGCAATCCGCAGCGTGGGTCGTCGATCATCGGCCCTCGCCGCGGCCAGCAGCCCGATGTACATGGTGGGGACACCCATGAACACGTTGACGCTCTCGGCGGCAATCAGGTCGAGAGCGGCTGCGCCGTCGAACCGCGGCAGCAGGACCAGGGTCGAACCGGCGTAGAAGCCCGCGTTCATCGCGCAGGTCTGGCCGAACGAGTGGAAGAGCGGCAGGCAGCCGAGGATCACGTCGTCCGGGGTCAGGAACAGCACCGACGTCGAGGAGATGATCGCGTTCAGCGTCATGTTCAGTTGGGTGAGCACGGCGCCCTTGGGAGCGCCGGTGGTTCCCGAGGTGTAGAGGATGACGGCTTCGTCGTCGGAATCGCGGGTGACGTAGGTGTCGATCGGTTCCATCCGGGCGGCGCGCTCGTCGAGCCGGTCGACCCCGTCACCGCCCATCACCGCGAGCAGCGGCACGCCGGCCTGCTCGGCTGCGGGTGCACCCTGCGCCAACAGCGGTGCCGCGGCGATCAGCAGCTTCGCCCGGGAGTCGGTCAGCACGAAACCGATCTCCCTGGCCACCAGCAGTGCGTGCACCGGCACCACGACGCCGCCCAGCGACAGGATGGCGTAATAGACCCGGGGGAAGTCGGGCACGTTGGGCATCAGGATGGCGACCCGGTCGCCGGGCCCGATTCCCGCCTCCTGCAGCACCGCGGCGTACTGCCTTGTCTCGTGCCACAACTGCCGGTAGGAGATGCGCTGCGGTCCGATCACCACCGCGTCCCGATCCGGGTGACGATTGGCGGATTCGGCGAGGATGGCGGCCAGGGTCAGGCTCATGGCAGATGCACTCCGGGGGTCGCGGGCTGCGGGTGGGTGGCACCTGGACCGACGGCGGGAAATCCCGCCCCGACAGGTGCACTCCAGGCGCTTCGGGCCGCCGTTGGTCCGTGTGCTACCTGTAGGTTACTGCGCGGTTAACAGCCCCCGCCGGATGTGATCTGCGTCCTGTGAACTCGCCTGCGCAACCCTCCCGCGGCAAAAGCGTCCTGGATACCCCAGTAACCTCGGAGGTCACCGGCGCCACGTCGACGCCGCCCGGTCCGGGGATCGTCATCGGCCCAATAGGCGCTCGGCGAGGTCGTCGATCTGTCAGGTCATGAACGAGAGGCGAGAATCCATGCCAGAGGTCACCGAAACCCCTGCCCCGCTGCCCGTGGTCGGTCCTGGCACCGCTGAGCAGACCGGGGCGGTGCAGTTCCCGCCACCGGCAGCTCCGACCGTCGATACCCCCGCGACCGCGACCCTCGAGTATGACGGGCAGGAGCTGGAGATGAAGGTCATCCCGGCCACCGAGGGTTCCTCCGGGATCGAGATCTCGAAGCTGCTGACCACGCTCGGGGTGATCACGCTGGACCCGGGGTTCACCAACACCGGCTCGACGACCTCCAAGGTCACCTACATCGACGGTGACGCCGGCATCCTGCGGTACCGCGGCTATCCGATCGAGCAGCTGGCCAAGTCCTCGACCTTCCTGGAGACCAGCTACCTGCTGATCAACGGCGAACTGCCCAGCGAGACCGAACTCGCTGCCTTCACCAGCAGGATCAGCCGGCACACCATGCTGCACGAGGACCTCAAGCGGTTCTTCGACGGTTTCCCGCGGGACGCGCACCCGATGCCGGTGCTGTCCAGCGCGGTCAGCGCCCTGTCGACCTTCTACCAGGACGCTCTCGACCCGTTCAATCCCGAGCAGGTGGAGCTCTCCACCATCCGGCTGCTGGCCAAGCTGCCGACGATTGCCGCGTACGCCTACAAGAAGTCCGTCGGGCAGCCGCTGCTGTACCCGGACAACTCGCTGGGGTTGGTGGAGAACTTCCTGCGGATGTCGTTCGGCTTCCCGGCTGAGCCGTACGAGGTCAACCCGAAGCTGGCCAAGGCCCTCGACCAGCTGCTGATCCTGCACGCCGATCACGAACAGAACTGCTCCACCTCCACGGTCCGGCTGGTCGGGTCGTCGAACGCGAATCTCTTCGCCTCGGTGTCCGCCGGTATCAACGCCCTGTTCGGCCCGCTGCACGGCGGCGCCAACCAGGCGGTGCTGGAGATGCTGGAGAAGATGCGCCGGGAGGGTGGCGGGGTCGACGCCTTCGTCAAGCGGGTCAAGAACAAGGAGCCCGGCGTCAAGCTGATGGGCTTCGGGCATCGGGTCTACAAGAACTACGACCCGCGGGCCGCGCTGGTCAAGGCCACCGCCGACGAGGTGCTTGCCGACCTGGGCGCGAACGACGAGCTGCTGGATCTGGCCAAGCAGCTCGAAGAGGTCGCCCTCTCCGACGACTACTTCATCTCGCGCAAGCTCTACCCGAATGTCGACTTCTACACCGGCCTGATCTACAAGGCGATGGGCTTCCCGGAGCGGATGTTCACCGTGCTGTTCGCCCTCGGCCGGTTGCCGGGGTGGATCGCCCAGTGGCGCGAGATGATCAACGATCCGGCGACCAAGATCGGCCGCCCCCGGCAGGTCTACACCGGCTACACCGAGCGGGATTACCTGGCTCTCGACGCCCGCTGAGCGCGGCGTCCGCCGGGGTTTGACGTAGCCCCGGTCCGGGCATGATCGGGGTATGACGTCCCCGACTGTGCTCTGGTTTCGGCGCGACCTACGACTCGCGGATCATCCTGCGCTGCTGGCTGCAGCAGCCGAGAATGCCCATGTGCTCGGCGTTTTCGTCGCCGACGATGCCGTACTTCAGCCGTCCGGCGCGCCCCGGCGGGCATTTCTGGCCGGCTGTCTGGCCGACCTGTCCGAGAGCATGGGCGGGCGGCTGTTGATCGTGCACGGCCGCCCGGCCCGGGTGATCCCGCAGGTCGCCGCCGCTGTTGGCGCCGGCGCCGTTCATGTGTCCGCGGACTACGGTCCCTACGGCCACCAACGCGATGGCGCCGTCGCGAAGTCGCTGCAGGACAGGGGCATCGACTTCGTCGCGACGGGCTCGCCGTATGCGGTGGCACCAGGGCGGGTTCGCAAGCCCGACGGCGGTCGCTACTCCGTCTTCACTCCGTACTACCGCGGCTGGACCAGCCATGGCTGGCGGCAGCCGGCCGGCGGTGGGAAGGCGCCCGCCGTACGGTGGATCGACCCGGCTGACGTCGATGGCCCGGTTCGGCACGATCCTGCCGAACTCGGGCGGAAGGTTCCGTCATCGATGACCCTGCCGGAGCCCGGCGAAGCGGCCGCCCTGCGGACTTGGAGCACCTTCTTGGACGGCGCTGTCGACAAGTACGACAGTGACCGGGATCGGCCCGATCACGCTGGCACCAGCCGGATCTCGCCCTACCTGAAGTGGGGGTGTGTGCACCCGCGCACGCTGCTGGCCGACCTGGCCGGTAAGACATCGAGGGGTGCCGGCGCCCACCGTCGGGAGCTGGCCTGGCGGGAGTTCTACGCCGATGTGGTGCATCACCTTCCGCGGTCGATCTGGGAGTCGGTCGACCCCGTCATCGACAAGCTGGAATGGGACGACGGCAAGGACGCCGATGACCATTTCACCGCGTGGAAGGAGGGCAAGACCGGCTTTCCCTACATCGACGCCGGGATGCGGCAACTGCTGGCCGAAGGCTGGATGCACAACCGGGTGCGGATGGGCGTTGCGTCGTTCCTCATCAAGGATCTGCACCTGCCCTGGCAGTGGGGTGCCAGGCATTTCCTCGATCATCTGGTGGACGGCGACTACGCCTCCAACAACCATGGTTGGCAGTGGGTGGCCGGCTCGGGTCCGCAGGCCACCCCGTTCTTCCGGATCTTCAATCCGCAATTACAAGCCGAGAAGTTCGATCCCCAAGGCGATTACGTCCGCACTTTCGTGCCGGAGTTGCGCGGGATCGCCGGCAAGGCGGTGCACCGCCCGTGGGAACTGGACGAGACACCTGCCGGCTACCCGGTGCCGATCGTCGAGCACTCGACTGAGCGAGCAGAGTCGTTGCGGCGCTGGGAGAACCGGCCGCGCTGATCCGCATCACCGGGCGGATCCGCCACTGGAGAAGTACCGGCCATGACAGGGGGGAGCATGAAGGTCTGCGCACTCGATTTGTTGCGCTGCCGGGGTTTTGAGTGAACTAGCCCGACGTCGTCGGTTTCGAGGCAGTCGGTTGCGGCGCATGGTAAGCCTCGATGATCTCGACGAAGCGTTGCAGCAGCTTCCGTAACTGATCGACGTTCGACGCGCCGAAGGCCTCCCTGACCTCGTTGTTGGAAATTCTGGCCGCCTCGTTGATCGCAACCAGGGTCGAGCGACCGGCCGTGGTGAGATGGATCAGCGGCGAGGTCTTGTGATCCGGGTTCGGCCGCAATTCCACCAGACCCTCCTCCACCATCTCGGTGGTGAGGCGAAGGATGTGCTGACGACTGACCCCTAGACGTCGCGCCACCTGCGGAACCGTCATCGGGAAAACATTCATCGTCCATAGCGCCTGCCAACGCGCCTGCGTCTGGCCCGCGCGCGCCGCGTAGGTCTCGCCAATTCGCCGACTGAGACCGGCGGCCGCGAACAGTTCTGAATGCAGGTTCTCCATCTCCTCCGACATAACCGCCACCGTACCCCGACAACTTCGCCATCCGGTCATCTTGACCGGTGAATCCGACTTGACACCTGTTTGTCACTTATGCACACTAATCACCTGAGGTTGATGGGCCGCACGGGTGGTTCACAGCGATTGCTCCAGGCATGACCGGCACTCGCATCCCGATTGCCGGATTCCGCGGCCTCGCGTCGAGGCCACTGACAGGAGGACGCATGAAAATCGCCTATTGGGTGCTGCTGGTCATTGCCGTGGCGCTCGGGATCTTCGGCTTCGTCAGAGATATGCAGTGGCTGATCTTCGTCGGCGTCGCAATCCTGCTGGTCGCAATCGCCGTGGATCCCAAGCGGTCGTTCTTCGGCCGGCGCAAGAACACATGACCAGCGGAATGCCAGGTCCCGCCGTGGTTCTCGACGGCCTGACCAAACGGTTCGGCGACCACACCGCCGTCGACGGAATCAGCATCACGCTGCCCCGAGGCGCCTTCGTCGGCGTCGTCGGACGCAACGGCGCTGGCAAGACCACCACGATGAAGATGTGCACCGCGCTGCTGCCACCGACGGCCGGGCGAGTGTCGGTGATGGGTATCGACGTGTGGGAAAACCCCGTCGCCGCCAAGGAGCAGTTCGGTGTCCTCCCGGAGACGATGGCTCTGTTCGACCGGCTCACCGGCGCCGAAATGCTCTTGTACAACGGCTTGATCCGCGGAATGGACCGCAGCCTGGTCGTGGAGCGATCGCGCCAACTCCTGCACGTGCTGGGCCTGGATGACGCCGCGAGCCGGCTGGTTGTCGACTACAGCCACGGCATGACGAAGAAGGTCGCGCTGGCCGCGGCCCTGCTGCACGGCCCGCAGGTGTTGTTCCTGGACGAGCCGTTCGAGGCCATCGACCCCGTCTCCACCCGCTCGATCGAAGCCGTGCTGCACCGCCACGTCAAAGACGGCGGCACGGTCGTCTTCTCCAGCCATGTCCTCGATGTCGTCGAGCGGCTCTGCGACCGGGTGGTGGTGATCGACCTCGGCCAGATCAAGACGTCCGGCACCGTCGACGAGGTGCGTTCCGGCGCCAGGCTCGAGGACGCCTTCCTGGCCCTCATCGGCGAACAGGCCCAGGACACGGAGGGCCTGTCGTGGTTGGGATCCTCCTGAGGCTGAAGTTCCAGCTGCTCAAGAACCGACTGGCCGCCCTGCAGCGCGATCCGAAGCGGGGGCAATCGGCGGTCGTCGCGGTCCTGGTCCTCGGATACTTCGTCTACAGATACGGCGGGGCTGTCTACGAGAGTGTTTCGCTGTCCGGAGCGCTGCCCGATCCCGGTCCGATCTTCGCCCAGCTGAGTTTCTCCATCGTCTTTCTGTGGATCGTGCTGCCGTTGGCCTACGGCGGCGGACGCGATCTCGACGTCCGGAAGTTCCAGCTGCTTCCGGTGCGTCCGATCGTCCTGGCGGTCGGTCTGGCCAGCACCTTCATTCTTTCGCCGGGAGTATGGCTGACGGCGGCGGTCGCCGCGGTACTGGCGGCCGGCTTCCCGGACGCGGCCGGAAACCTGCCGCTGCTGGCGCTGTCCGGTCTGGTTCTGGTGCTGATGTGCGTCATTGCGGGACAAGTCGTCTCGACCGGGGCCGATCTGCTCGGTCGGCAACGGCACGCGCGGGACCTGATGGTGCTGCTCACCCTCCTCCTGACGGCCGTGCCGGTGGTGATGTTCTTCCTGCTGCGCAGCCAATATGCCGACCCCACCGGTGGAGCAGGACTGGCAGCCTTCTTCGCCTGGGTGCCGCCGGCCTGGCCAGGTGTTGCCATGGCGGCGGCCGGGCAGGGGCAGGCGGGCACCGCGCTGGCGGCGCTGGGCGGCTCGCTTTTCGTCATCGGCCTTGGCGTGTGGCTCTGGACCGCGATCATCTCCCGAGCCATGCTCGCGCAGGACAGCTCGACCATCCGGGCCAGCGGTACCGGTGATCCGTTCGCACGATTCGCCCGGTGGCTCCCCGGGAATCGGCGCGGGGCTGTCGCGGCGTTGGAACTGCGGTTGTTGTGGCGCGAACCCGCCCGGCTGCCGGGGGTGATCATCTCCACGGTGGTGTTCGGCGGCGTCTTCACCATCATTGCGGCAGCGCTGTTTGATCTCGGCACGGCGGGCATGGCGGTGTTCGGGGTCTGCGCGGTGTCGTTCATCGCGGTCGGGCACCGGCTGAACGAGATCGGAATCCACTCCTCGGCACTGTGGATGAACGTGGTGGCCCGCGGCCGGGCGTCAAATGACCTGATCGGCCGTGACCTGGCGAGCGCGCTCATCGACGTACCCGTGTTGTTGATCGCACTGGCGGCGATCGCGATCGACCGGGGCGAATGGAGCTATGTGCTGCCGGCCCTGTGTTTTGGGGCGGCGAGCCTGGCGGCCGCCTATGCGGGACTACGGGTCTTCAATATCAAGATGGCCCGCGGGGAGCCCCGCTCGAAGGACACCGCCGCCGGGCAGAACAAGCCGAGCCCGCTGCTGAACCTGACCGCAATGGCGGTCTGGATTCTTGCTGTCGCGCCGGTTTTCGCGGCTGCCGCACTGCCGGCGGCGCTGGGCGCCGGGTGGTTGTTCCTCGCGGTGCCGGCAGCAGTCCTTTACGCCGGGGGCATCTGGTACGCCAGCCTGCGATGGATGGGGCAGTGGCTGGATCAGCACCAGGCCGAACTGCTGGTTCGCATCGAGAGTGCCTGATCCCATGACGTTTTCATCGGGCCGATCCGCCTTCTGGCGGCGACTGTTCTGCTCACCCATTGTTCAGCGTCGGCTGACGACTTCTCGGAGAAATGGATCACGATGAAGCGCTCCACGGCGGCGACCGCGCTGCTGATCGCCGGGACGGTCGGCCTGGCCGGCTGCACCTCAAGCTCCACCCCGGCCAACTCCAACCCGTCCAACCCCACCCAGTCGACGAGCGCCCCCAACACCGCTGCTGCCGCAGCAAGCGCATCCCCGGCACCGGATGCCGAGCCTGCCTATGTCGACAAGGCCAGCGATGCAGTCCGAAAGGTCATGCAGGAGAACGTCATCCCCGGGGCAGTCGTGTTGATCTCAGCGCCGGACCAGGGGGAATGGACGGGGACGTTCGGCACCCGCACCTGGGGTACGGAAGAACCCATGCAGGCGGGAGACCATTTCCGAATCGGCAGCAACACCAAGACGCTGACCTCGACAGTGATCCTGCAACTGGCCCAGGAGGGCAAGCTCTCGCTCGATGACCCGATCGACACCTACATCCCCGGGGTGCCGAACGGTGACAAGATCACCATCAGGAATCTGTCGGAAATGCGAAGCGGCCTGTTCAGCTATTCCTTCGACACCACGGTCAACAACACGTTGGACCAGCAGCCGCAGAAAATCTGGACGCCCCAGGAGCTCATCGATATTGCCTTCTCGCACCCCGTCAACTCCGGGCCCGGTGAGGAGTTCAACTACAGCAACACCAACATCATCCTGCTCGGCATGGTCATCGAGAAGCTCACCGGGACAACCGCTTCGCAGGCGTTCCAGGAGCGGATCTTCACCCCGCTCGGCCTGCAGGACACCTCGCTGCCGCTGCCGCCGGATTCAGCCATTCCCAATCCGCACCCGCAGGGGTATTCGTTCGGCAGCAACACTTCCACCATCGACACCTACGCCCTGTCGGCGGAGGACGAAAAGCGGGCGCTGGCCGGAACGTTGCTGCCCAACAACGAAACCATGGCCAATCCGTCCTGGGCATGGACCGCCGGCGGTGCGATCTCGACCGTGGCGGACATGAAAACCTACGTCGAGGCGCTGGTCGACGGTGGACTGCTCGACGCGCAGATGCAGAAGACCAGGATGGACAGCATCCAAGCGATGGACCCGGCCATGCCCACCTCGGGGTACGGCCTGGGCATCGCCAAGTTCGACACGCTGTACGGGCACGACGGCCAGATTCCCGGCTTCATGACGTTCATGGGCCACGATCCCGACACCGGACTCACCATCGTCATCGGCACCAACCTGGCAACCGTGCCGGGCGGCGAGGGCTCGGCATTGGCCATCCTCGAAGGGCTTGATCCCGATCTTCTACCCGAACGCCGTCGTTCCTGGCGACCCCGCGGCCGCGCCCGGTGCAACCTCGGCCCCGTCGGCCGCCTCGTCCGGTGCCGGCGGGTGACACACCGCTACCGGGACGCCCCTCTACCGGAACAAGCCCTCCGGACGCAGACCCCAGGAGGCGGTCCAGCTCTCGCCCGGATCCAGCCAGCGCAGGCCGATCCCGGTGTTGAAGGCGTTGACCGCGCAGGTCATCGGCTCGATGGCCACGGCCTTGCGCTGATCCGGTTTCCCGGGGCCGGGGAAGATCGACGGCGAGAAGACCTGGGCCCAGCCGAAGTCCGGGTCGGCCCAGATCACCAGGCCGGTTCCGTCCGGCGCGGCCAGCCGGTGTTCGACCCGGCCGTCGCTGACGGCGAATCCGGTCAGCGCAACGTCGGCGTCCAGGTCGGACAGCAGCACACCGGCACGGAGGTCATTCGCCGTGCCCTCGACCGGTTCCACCGCAACGGGTATCAACCGTTCGTCGACCCGCGCGTAATCCGTACCGGACAGGGTGATCGTCAGATCGGCCACCGGGTGCTCGCCGACCCGCAGGTACGGGTGGGCGCCGACGCCGAACGGCGCCGCCGCCTCGCCCACGTTCTGTAGGTAGTGGGTGATGCGCAAACCGTCGTCGTGCAGGGCGTAGGTGACGGAGGTGTCCAGGGTGAACGGATACCCGTGCTGCGGGTACACCGACGCGGCCAGGGTCACCGAGGCCTCGGCCTGTGAGATGACCTGGTAGGCGGTATTCCGCAGCAGGCCGTGGGTCGCGTGGCCCAGCGAGAGATCGGTGATGTCGAGCTTCTGCGGCTTGTCCTGGTAGATCCAGGTGGCGTCCTTGATCCGGTTCGGCCAGGGAACCAGCACGATGCCGCAGCCCATCGGCGGCACCCAGTCGTCATCCCAGACCTCGGTGAAATGTGTTCCGTCCACGCTGAACTCACGGAGCACCGCGGCCACCTCGCCGACCCGGGCGGTCATCGCGCCGCGTCGGATTTCGTGCTGGTGCCCGGTCGCCGGGCGGGTGCCGCTCACCGTCCGACCCCGCTCCGCGGGGTCGGGACGGCCTGGCACGATGATTCGCTCGCACGCTCGCTCACCGGGAGGTTCCGGTCAGCTTCGACAACGCGCGTCCGAACTGCAGCAGCCGTTGCATCTGGGCAAGTCCTCCATCGGTGACGGATTTCGAGAAGCGGTAGGTCTCGACATACTGCACCGTTCGGGTCTCGTTCGCCTCGGTCAGCTCGGTCATCGAGCGCTCCGGTGTCTGGGTCGAGAGATACAGCATCACCGCGTGCATCGTCCGGGAGCCGTCGGGCTCGGTTCGGAATCTGTTGCGCAGCCCCTGATCCACGATCGCCGACAGTGGAATGGTGCGGACCGACGAGGAGAACATCAGCGATGCGGACCCGGCATCGTCGGCCTCGTCGTCGCCGTGCCACAGCACCAGCCGTCGGCCGTCGGTGACCGCGACCTCCTGCCACAGCGAGTCGCCCCAATCCTGGGTGGAGGCGACCCGCTCACAGGTGAAGGCCAGATCCGCCGAGGTGTCGAGCACCCCACCGAGTGCCTCCAGCGCCGCATCGGCATCCCTGATGTAGGCCCGGACCGCGTCCTCCAGCCTGGGGTAAGGCGCCCAGTCCTGCGGCACGTGCCGGCGCGGGTGGGACATGACGCGAGCCTCCTCGGGCGGGCGAACCCGCGCTGGCATCGCCACGCGGTCGCGACCTGATGGTAGGACGCTACGGACCGGTCGGATGCCGGGCGTCGTAACGCCAGAGGGATCGCCCGAGCGCGGCGGCCACCAGGGTGAGCACGATCGTCGCGATGCCGCCCGCGGTGACCGCAAACGCCGTCGACGTCGCGTCGGCGACCAGGCCGTGCACCAGGTCGGCCAGTCGCGGACCACCGGCCACCACCACGGTGAACACACCCTGGATCCGGCCGCGCATCTCGTCGGTCGCCGTCACCTGCAGGATCGTCGACCGGTACACCGCACTGACCAGGTCGGACCAACCGCCGATCGCCAGGTACAGCACGGCGAGCCAGAGCACCGATGTGGTGCCGAATAGGGCCATCGACACTCCCCAGAGCAGGATCGCCGCGATGATCGCGATGCCCTGCCGGTGGATCCGATGGATCCAGCCGCCGGTCAGCCCACCGATCAGCGAGCCGATTGCCAGCCCGGCGTTCAGCATCCCGAGCGCGATCCCGCCGCCCACCGGGCCGCCGAAGGTTTCCTGAGCCATCTGCGGGAACAACGCCCGCGGCATGCCGCAGACCATCGCGATGATGTCCACCACGAACGTCATCAGCAGCAGCGGCCGGACCCGCAGGTAGGACAGCCCATCCAGCACCTTCGCCCGCCCCCGGTGCTCCCCCAGCGGCGGGATCGGCGGCAGCTTGATCACCGCGTAGAGGATCGCGACCAGGGTCAGCGCGTCGATGAAGTAGAGCCAGGCGAGCCCGACCACCGGGATCAGCACCCCGACCAGCAGCGGCCCGACGATCACTCCGATGCTGAACACCGTCATGCTCAGCGCGTTCGCCGCCGGCACCATCTCGATCGGCACGATCCGCGGGATGATCGCGCTGCGGGTCGGTTGGTTGACGGCGAAGAAGCCCTGCTGAACGGCGAGCAGTGCCAGCACCAGCCACACCGACTGCGACCCGACGAGGGCCGCGATCCACAGTCCGATGCTGGTCGCCGCGATGCCCACCGAAGTGATCATCAACAGCTTCCGGCGGTCGTAGGTGTCGGCGATGGCGCCGCCGAGCAGCCCGAACACCACCAGCGGGACCAGCGCCACGAACGAGGCGAAGCCGACCCAGGCCGAACTGCCGGTGATGTCGTAGATCTGCTGCTGCACGGCCACTGCGGCCAGTACCCCGCCGATCACCGTTGTCACCTGGCCGAGGAACAACCGGCGGTAGGCGGGGATCGACAGCGGGCGGGTGTCCGGACCGAGCCGGCGCAGCCGGGAGCGGTCGTCGGCGACCGGCGAACCTGCCGCCTTCGTTGTCCGATCCTCCGGGTCGGTCGAGCCGGTCGGCCCGCCCGCCGTCACCGGCCCCTCATGGAGCGAGCCGTTCGACGACCCAGTTCCCCGATCCGACCGCCCGGTAGCGCAGCCGATCGTGCAGCCTGGCGTACCTGCCCTGCCAGAATTCAACGGTTTCCGGTTGGATGCGCCAGCCGCCCCAGAACGGCGGCAGCGGGATCGCCTCGCCGGCGTCGGCGAACCTCTCCTCTGCCGCCAGCTGCAGCGCCTCCAGGGCGGCCCGGTCCGGCAGCACGCTGGACTGCGGGCTGGCCCAGGCACCGAGGCGGGAGCCGCGGGGGCGGCTGGCCCAGTACTGCTGCGCCGTCTCGTCATCGACCCGGACCACCGGGCCGCGCACGTGCACCTGGCGCTGCAGACCGATCCACGGGAAGGTCACCGCCGCACGGGGATTGGCGGCCAGGTCACGACTCTTGTCGGAATTCAGGTTGGTGTAGAAGACGATCCCGGCCTCGTCGACGCCCTTGCACAGCACCGATCGGCTGGCCACGATCCCATCGGGTGACGCGGTGGCCACCACCATGGCATTGGGTTCGGGTAGGCCGGCGGCCACCGAGTCTGCCAGCCAGGTCTGGAACTGGGTCACCCAGTTGTCGGCCAGATCGCCTTCGGCGAGGCCCGCCAACGAGTAGCTCTCCCGCATGGCCGCCATATCAGGAAAGTCCCGTGCGGCCCGATGCTGACCGGACATGTGCCTCCTCCGCTCCATCCTCACCGGCGGAAGTTCGGCCGGCTCACCATTTCAGAACGCTACGCCGGAGTTCCGTCGGCTTGCTCAGGGTGAGCGCCGGATGCCGGTCGAGTGACCTACAACACCTTCTTGGCTCTGGCCCCCGGGTCGATCGCGAGGCATTGTGAAGGAACTGCCCAGATCACGGGTCGGTAAAACGTGCCGCAGCAGCTCGTGTCCCAGTAGGTCGTCGCCAGCAATTGACCGCCACCGCATCCGACCAACCCCGTCGAATGCCACCGCTCGATGCCGGATCTCGTTGCACCCCTGCAGTTCCCCACCCGCAATTCCCGATCCCCAGTCCCCACCCCGCAGTTCCCATCCGCAGTTCCCATCCTCAATGTGGAGGTCATCGGAGATGACGACAACACCCGCGAACGGCGCAGACTTCGTACCGGGGTTGGAGGGTGTGGTCGCGTTCCACACCGCGATCGCCGAACCCGATCGGGACGGCGGGTCACTGCGGTACCGCGGTGTCGACATCGACGACCTGGTCGGCAACGTCGGCTTCGAGGACGTCTGGGCGCTGCTGGTCGACGACGAGTTCGGCGCGCAATTGCCGATCGACACCTCCGGACCCGCCTTCTCCTCCGGCGATGTCCGGGTCGATGTGCAGGCCTCGCTGCCGCTGCTGGCCCCGGCGCGCGGATTCGGGCCCTTGCTGGACATCACCGACGAGCAGGCCCGTGACCATCTCGCGCAGACCACCGCTGCGGTGCTCTCCTACGCCGCCCACTCGGCGCGCGGCGACCGCCCGGCGGTGTCCACGAAGCGGCTCGAGGCCTGCTCGACAGTGGTCGAACGATTCATGACCTGCTGGCTGGGCGAGCCCAGCCCCGAACAGGTGCAGGCGATCGACGCCTACTGGGTGTCCGCCGCCGAACACGGGATGAACGCCTCCACGTTCACGGCGCGGGTCGTCGCCTCCACGGCCGCGGATGTGCCCGCCTGCATCACCGGCGCCATCGGTTCGATGTCGGGACCGCTGCACGGCGGCGCGCCGGCCCGGGTGCTGCCCATGGTCAAGGAGGTGGAGGCCAACGGCGACCCGTTCGGATTGGTCTCCGGCATCCTCGACCGCAAGGAACGGCTGATGGGCTTCGGCCATCGGGTCTACCGCGCGGAGGACCCGCGGGCCAGGGTGCTGCGCCGCACCTGCCGGGAACTGAACGCCCCGCGCTACGAAGCGGCGGCCGCCCTGGAGCAGGCCGCGCTGGCGATCCTGCGCGAACGTCGACCGGACCGCGCGATCGAAACCAACGTCGAGTTCTGGGCGGCGGTGATCCTGGACTTCGCCGGGGTGCCGGCCGCGATGATGCCTGCCATGTTCACCTGTGCCCGCACGGCCGGCTGGAGCGCCCACATCCTGGAGCAGAAGCGGCTCGGCCGGATCGTCCGACCGTCCGCGATCTACGACGGACACCCGCCGCGCAAACCCGAACTGGTGGCCGGCTTCGAGGATCTCGCTGTCGCCGTCTGAGTGATCCGGCTCACGTCCGCTTCATGGTTCGCCCTTGCGACGGGTCTGCCGGTGTCGGGTGGACGCCGTCCGCATCGCCGGAGCGTCTCTCCGGCCTCGCGGACGGTGGCAGGATTGGGCCGTCCTGACCTGGGTTGCCGCCCAGGATTTCGTTCGTGTCGTGGCGCTCGCCGCCGCGGCGGCACTGCCGAGGAGAACGCGCCGTCATGGCCGATGCAACAAGCCTGGTCCTTCCTCCCGCATTGATCCCGACCGACGGTCGGTTCGGTTGCGGCCCGTCGAAGGTCCGCCCGGAGGCGCTGGCCGCGCTGGCCGGCTCCGGGGCCTCGGTGCTGGGTACCTCGCACCGGCAGGCGCCGGTGAAGTCGCTGGTAAGGCGTGTCCGGGAGGGGATGAGCACGCTCTTCTCCCTGCCCGACGGCTACCAGGTGATCATGGGCAACGGCGGGACGACGGCGTTCTGGGATGCGGCCGCTCTCGGCCTCGTACGGAACCGCTCGCAGCACCTGACGTTCGGCGAGTTCTCGGCCAAGTTCGCCGGCGTCACCGGCAAGGCTCCGTTCCTGGCCGATCCGCAGGTGATCTCCGCCGACCCGGGTGATGCGCCGGAGCCAGTGGCCGCCGCCGATGTCGACGTCTACGCCTGGGCCCACAACGAGACCTCGACCGGCGTCGCCGTCCCGGTGCGCCGGCCGGCCGGTGCGACGGCCGATCAGTTGGTTCTCGTCGACGCGACGTCCGGTGCCGGCGGGTTGCCGGTCGACATCAGCGAGACCGATGTCTATTACTTCGCGCCGCAGAAGGTCTTCGGGTCCGACGGCGGCCTGTGGATCGCGCTGGCCTCTCCGGCTGCTCTCGACCGCATCGGCGAGATCGCCGCGAGCGACCGGTGGATCCCCGAGTTCCTGTCGATCGCGACCGCGCTGGACAACACCGTCAAGGACCAGACGCTCAACACCCCGGCGGTGGCAACCCTGTTCCTGCTGGCCGACCAGCTCGACTGGCTGCTGGGCAACGGCGGCCTGGAATGGGCCACCAAGCGCACCGCGGACTCGTCCGGCCGGTTGTACGACTGGGCCATGGCCAGCGAGTTCGCCACGCCGTTCGTGGCCCGCCCGGAGCTGCGCTCGCAGGTGGTCGGGACGATCGACTTCGCCGACTCCGTCGATGCCGCCGCGGTGGCGAAGACCCTGCGCGCCAACGGGATCGTGGATACCGAGCCGTACCGGAAGTTGGGCCGCAACCAGCTGCGGATCGGCATGTTCCCGGCGGTCGAGCCGGCGGACGTCTCGGCCTTGACCGAGTGCATCGATTACGTCGTGCAACGGTTGGGCTGACCGGCCCCGACCCGGTTGCGGTAGCGGGGCACCGCGTCCCTCCCTCGGACGGCGCGCCTGGGCAGGCGCGACCAGCCGTCGCGATAGCGTCGCTGGCAGAGCTTGGTCCTGCGGACGACGTCCGCAATTCGGGAGGAGAACGCCATGCGCGCGCTGCGTGTCCTAGGTCTTGCCGAGGACGGCGAGAACCTGGTCTGCGAGGACGGCACGTCGGGCGAATTGTTCACCCTTCCTGCCGACGAGCGACTGCGAGCCGCCACCCGTGGGGATCTGAGCCGGCTCGGCCAGTTGCAGATCGAGCTGGAACCGCAACTGCGGCCACGGGAGATCCAGGCCAGGATCCGGGCCGGTGCGACGATCGCCCAGGTCGCCACCGCGGCCAACACCAGTGTCGGCCGGATCGAGCGGTACGCCTACCCGGTGCTGCTCGAACGGTCCACGACGGCCGAGAAGGCGCGGCTCGCGCACCCGATGGTCGACGGGAACCCGACCAGGAAGAACCTCGAGGAACTGGTGCTCGCCACCCTCGCCGATCGCGGCCAGGACGGCAACGTGGAGTGGGACGCCTACCGGGATGACGACGGCTGGGTGGTCGCAGTGCGCTGGCAGGCCGGCCGCAGCGAAAACAGCGCGCACTGGCAGATCCATGCCGCGCAACGGACGACCACGCTGCACCCCAAGGACGACGCCGCGCGGGAACTGATGGATCCCTCGCGCCGACCACTGCGCACCATCGCCCCGGCAGATCCGGCTGCCCAGCCCTTCGCGCAGACTGCGGTTCGCAGCGGTGACGCCGCATTGGGACCGGCAGAACCACTGGCCGGGCCGGGCGCCGCCATCGGCGGCACGTTCGAAGAGGCGACCAGCAGCAGGGTTGTGCCGACGGCGGCCTCCCGGCACCCCGCCGGCAGCAGGCGAGCACTCGCCGATCGCCTCGACGAGGAACACATGGTCGAGCAGACCGTGCTGGACGATCGCGCCGGTTACCAGCCGCCCGCGCCGGCGAAGACCCAGACCGCGCGGACCGGCACCGATCACCCCTCCGGACGCGGACAGCGCAAGGGCCAGCGACCGGTGATGCCGGGTTGGGAAGATGTCCTGCTGGGTGGCGGACAGACCCCGAACGCTTAGTCCACCAGCGCTTTCCATCCCTGACCCCGGTTGGTCGACTGCTGTTCGCACGGTGTTGTCGTCGGCCGTCGACGCTCAGCTTGCAAACGGACCGCGACACGCCTTGACTCTCACCATGATCCCGACAGGCACAGCGCCCTCGAGCATCGGCGTCCTCACCAGCGGCGGCGATGCTCCCGGAATGAATCCGGCGGTCCGTGCGGTCGTGCGCACCGCTTTGCACCACGGCATCGATGTCTACTCGATCTACGAGGGCTATCAGGGGCTGACCGAGGGTGGGGACCTGATCCGGCGGATGGAGTCGGCGGATGTCGCCGGCATCCTGCAACGCGGCGGCACGTCGATCGGCACCGCCAGGTCCAAGGCCTTTCGCACCCGGGATGGTCGTCGCCGGGCCGCGAAGAACCTGGTGGACCGCGGCATCGACTCGCTGGTGGTGATCGGCGGCGACGGGAGTCTGACCGGCGCCAACCTGTTCCGCCAGGAATGGCAGGACCTGCTCGGCGAACTCGTCGAATCCGGCGAGTTGTCGCAGGAGGCCGCGGACGCTCATCCGTTCCTGCGATTGGTCGGGCTGGTCGGCTCGATCGACAACGACATGTCCGGCACCGACATGACAATCGGCGCAGACACCGCGTTGCACCGGATCGTCGAGGCGCTGGATGCCCTGCGCAGCACCGCCTCCAGCCATCAGCGGACCTTCGTGGTCGAGGTGATGGGGCGGCACTGCGGGTATCTGGCGTTGATGGCGTCGTTGGCCAGCGCGGCGAACTGGCTGATGATCCCGGAGCAGCCTCCCGGTCTGGACTGGGAACAGCAGATGTGCCAGTCGGTCAAGGCCGGACGGGAGAGCGGCCGTCGGCAGAGCGTGGTGATCGTGGCCGAGGGCGCGCAGGATCTGGCCGGCAATCCGATCACGGCTCACCAGATCAAGACGCTGCTCGAGGAGCAGTTGGGTGAGGACGCGAGGATCACCATCCTCGGGCACGTCCAGCGCGGTGGTGCGCCCAGCGCGTTCGATCGCTATCTGAGCACCCTGCTCGGCCACGCCGCGGTCGAACGGCTGCTGACCGACGACCCGACCGCCCCGGCGCAGCTGGTCGGCATCCGTGGTAACCGGGTGGTGAACTCACCTTTGATGGACTGTGTCGAGCAGACCCAGGCGGTGGCCGAACGGATCAAGGCGCAGGACTTTGACGGTGCGATGTTGTTGCGCGGCGGCAGTTTTCGGGATTCCCATCAGATTCTGCGAACCATGCAGCAGGCCGCACCGCGACCGACACCGGCCGGTCGGCGGCGGTTCCGCATCGCGGTGGTGCACGGCGGCGGGCCGGCGCCGGGGATGAACAACTCGGTGCGGACCGCCGTCCGCCTCTGCCTGGATCGCGGGTACACGCCGTTGGCGGTGCAGAACGGATTTCTCGGCCTGCACGACGGTGACATCCGGGAGATGGGCTGGATGGACGTCAGCGGATGGGTGTCCGACGGCGGCGCGGAGATCGGCACCAACCGCTACATGCCGACCGGCCCCGCCATTGCCCAGATCGCGAAACAGATTGCCGCGCATCGCATCGACGGACTGCTGATGGCCGGTGGCTGGACCGGCTATCAGGCGGCGTACGAATTGCACCGGAACCGGGAGAAGTACGCGGCGTTGGACATCCCGATCGTCTGCATGCCGATGACGATCAACAACGACGTCCCGGGCACGGAGCTGAGCATCGGCAGCGACACGGCCCTGAACAGCATCGTGTCGGACGTCGACAAGATCCGGCAGTCGGCGGTGGCGTCCCGACGGGTCTTCGTGGTCGAGGTGATGGGACGCGACTGCGGCTATCTGGCGTTGTTCAGCGGGTTGGCGACCGGCGCTGAGCGGGTCTACCTGCCGGAGGAGGGCATCACGCTGGACGATCTCACCGCGGACGTGCATTCGCTGGCGGCCGGTTTCCGCTCGGGCAAGCGACTCGGGCTGATCATCCGCAGCGAGAATGCCGACCCGGTCTACAACACCGGTTTCATCATGTCGCTGTTCGAGAAGGAGGGCGGCGACCTCTTCGATGCCCGCCAGGCCATCCTCGGCCACGTGCAGGAGGGTGGCGATCCGTCGCCGTTCGACCGCATCCAGGCCACCCGGCTGACTGCACGCTGTGTGGAGTTCCTCTCCGAGCAACTGGAATCCGGCGCACGGGCCAGCGCGATGATCGGATTCCAGTCGGGCCGGCTGCAGTTCACCGACCTGACCTCCTACCCGACCCTGGTAGAGGCGGACGTGCAGCGTCCGCTGGAGCAGCGGTGGATGGAGCGGCGCGGGCTCGCCGACATCATGAGCGGTTAGTCACGGTCGGGTCATCGGACTTCGATCGGCCAAACTCAACAACTTCCAACAGGCGGAGTGGTCCTTTTTGTTGGAAGTTGTTGACAATGAATGCTTCGTCCGGCAGACTCAACCCCAGCCGCGGGTGCACCTGCCGGGCTGATCTTTCCCGCCGGTGCCCCGATCCACAGGAGAACCGTGACATCCAGTTCGACCGGCACCGACGCCGCGGTCACCCGCAGCGCCGCGCGGATGGCCGACGGTCGCCAGATCTTCTATTTCGACGAGAAGCCCCACGCGGATCGGGTTCTCATTGATTCGCGAGACCTGCCGCCGGTGATCCCGGCTTCCCAGGTCCGCTACGACCCGCTGACCGGCGAGTGGGTCGGGATCGCCGGGCACCGGCAGAGCCGGATCTACCATCCGCCGGCCGATGCCTGTCCCCTGTGCCCGTCGAGCCCGACGAATCTGAGTGAGATCCCCTCGCCCAGCTACGATGTCGTGGTCTTCGAGAACCGCTTTCCGTCGTTCGCCGGCGCCGGGGAGACGGCGTCCGACGGCGGCCTTTTCGACAGCCGGTCGGGCAACGGACGCTGTGAAGTGGTCTGTTTCACCGCCGATCACCACACCACCCTGTCCTGTCTCCCGGTGTCCCGGATGCGGACCGTCATCGAGGCCTGGGCCGACCGCACCGCTGCGCTGTCGGCGCTGCCGGGTGTCGAGCAGGTCTTCTGCTTCGAGAACCGCGGGGTGGAGATCGGTGTCACGCTTGCCCATCCACACGGCCAGATCTACGGCTATCCCTTCGTCACCCCGAAGACGGCGACGGCGATCCACGCGGCCCAGGCGCACCGCGCACGCTTCGGAACCAGCCTGTTCGGCGACATCCTCACCGGTGAGCTCGCCGACGGGTCACGCGTCGTCACCCAGAACGAACACTGGGTGGCGTTCGTGCCGTTCGCCGCCAGGTGGCCGGTCGAGGTCCATCTCTACCCCCGGCGCCGGCTGCGCGACCTGACCGAGCTCGCGGACACCGAGCGCTCGGCGCTCGCCGAGGTCTACCTGGAAGTCATCCGGCGGATGGAGGGCATGTTCGACGACACCCTGCCCGCGATCACCGGCGTACATCAGGCGCCCGTGCATGCGGCGAGCGAAGATTTCTGGCTGCACCTGGAGGTCTTCTCGATCCGTCGGGCGGTGGGGAAATTGAAGTACCTGGCAGGTTCGGAATCGGCAATGGGAGCCTTTGTGAACGACATCAGTCCGGAAACCGCGGCCCAGCGGCTGCGCGACGTTGTGCCGGTGGCCCGATGAAGGCGCTCGTCGTCGGCGGCGCGGGATACATCGGCTCCGTCGTCACCCGTCTGCTGGTCGAGCAGGGGCACCAGGTCGTCGTGCTGGACGATTGCTCCACCGGCCACGCCGACTCGGTGCCGGACGGTGTGGAACTCCAGCAGCGGGACATCACCGAGGTCGCCGATGTGTTGCGCGACGGCGGATTCGACGCCGTCCTGCACTTCGCCGCGAAGTCCCTCGTCGGTGAGTCCGTGGCCAAACCGTCGATCTACTGGCGGACCAACGTGTACGGCACCAGGGTGCTCTTGGACGCGATGGCCGAGCACGGGGTGCACCGGCTGGTCTTCTCCTCGACGGCGGCGACCTACGGCGAGCCCGTGTCGATTCCGATCACCGAGGACGCCCCCACCCGGCCGACCAACACCTACGGCGCCACCAAGCTCGCGGTCGACATGATGATCACCGGCGAATGTGCGGCCACCCCGCTCGCCGCGGTGTCGTTGCGGTACTTCAACGTCGCCGGGGCGGCCTTCGGCGCGGGCGAGCGGCACGGCGTCGAGACCCACCTGATTCCGATCGCGCTGGACGCGCTGGCCGGACGTCGCACCGCTCTCACGATCTACGGCGACGACTGGCCGACCCCGGACGGCACGCCCATCCGGGACTACGTGCACGTCGCGGACCTGGCGCGGGCCCACGTGCTGGCGTTGACCGCCGCCGAACCCGGCGAGCACCTGGTCTGCAATCTGGGCAACGGCAGCGGCTACAGCGTCCGCGAGGTGCTGGCCACCATTGCCGAGGTCACCGGGCGGGAGGTGCCGGTGACGATAGGGCCACGGCGCGCAGGCGATCCCACCCGCCTGGTCGCGTCGGCCGAACGGGCAGGCCGACGGCTCGGTTGGACCCCTGAGCTCGGCCTGGCCGACATGATCGCCGATGCCTGGGAGTTCGCGAACACCGCGGGAAGCTCGGCTTGAGCGCGACAGGTCTTTTCCAGCAACACTTCTCCCGCGATCCCGACGGCGTCTTCTCGGCGCCGGGCCGGGTGAACCTGATCGGCGAGCACACCGACTACAGCGGCGGCCTGGTGCTGCCGTTCGCCATCGACGCCCGGGCCCGGCTCGCGGCCGCTCGCACCGGGAATGACGTGCTCCGGGTGGTGTCGGCGCAGCGTCCCGGCGAGTCGAGATCATTGTCACTGCAGGACATCGGGCCGGTCGCGGCGGCCGCCGCAGGCTGGGCCGGTTACCTGTTCGGCTCCGTCTGGGCATTGCGCGAAGCCGGGTATCCGATCGGCGGATTCGACCTGGCCCTCGATTCGGCGGTTCCGGCCGGTGCCGGACTGTCCTCGTCCGCAGCAGTGGAGACCGCGACAGTCCTTGCGGTGTCGGCATTGTCCGGCATCGACCTGGACGTCATGCAGATCGCCCGGTACGCCCAGCAGGCGGAGAACGACTTTGTCGGTGTGCCGTGCGGACCGATGGATCAAACGGCGTCCGCCGCCGCAAAGGCCGGCTCCGTGCTGCTTTTCGACACCAGAACGGGCGCCGTCGAACACATTCCGTTCGATCCCGCCGGCCACGGCCTGCAGATCCTGGTGATCGATACCAGGGTCGCGCACTCGCTGGCGGATGGGGAGTATGCCCGGCGCCGCGCGTCGACCGAAGAGCTGACCCGGACCCTCGGCGTGCGGTGGCTGCGGGACGTCGCCGTCGACGATCTGCCCCACGCGTTGGCCGCGCTGGACTCGGCCGAGCTGCGCCGTCGACTGCGGCATGTCGTCACCGAGAACGACCGGGTCCGAAGGACTGTCGAGTTGCTCAGGGACGAGCGGATCGGCGACATCGGGCCGCTGCTGACAGCGTCGCACGCCTCGCTTCGGGACGATTACGAGGTCTCCTGCGCCGAATTGGATCTCGCCGTGCAATCGGTGCTGGGGGCCGGCGCCTCCGGTGCCCGGATGACCGGCGGTGGTTTCGGCGGTTCGGTGATCGCACTGCTGCCCGCCGAGCGGGTCGCGGATGCCTCCGAAGCGGTGGCGGAGGCCTTCCAGGCGGCCGGATATGGGTCACCGGTGTGCAGAATCGTCGCTCCGGCGCAGGGCGCCCGCCGGGACTGACGACCAGCTTTGGGACCGCCAGGTGATGGTCTGCGGGGTCAGCCGATGGCATCGAGGATCTCCTGCAGCACCACCCGGTGGTGCGGGCGGTCGACGAACTCGGCGAACCAGGCGGCACTGTCGCTGCGATCGGGCGAGCGCCGGTTCGGCTCCAACCAGTCCAGGCACGCCCGTTCGCCGATGTGCCCCAGCTGGGCGATCAACATCGTGAAGTCTCCCCGCCGCTCGACGCGCCCTGGGCCGCCGTTGTCGCGGTAGGCGTCGTACAGCAGCTTCGCGCGGTCGGGGCGCCCGCCCGCGAACTCGTACAGCACGCAGGCCAACTCCTGGTTGGGATCGGCCAGGCCGCTGTTCTCGAAGTCGATCACGCAGACCCCGCCGGCGGCCGTCGGTAGCAGGTTGTCCGCCCAGAGGTCGCGATGACAGACCTGCAGTGCCTCGGGTGGCGTCATCCAGGTCTCCAGCGCGATCAATTCGTCCCGGACCGCCATCAGCCGACCGGCGAACGGCGCGTCGGCCCTATTCAGGTCCGCGATCAGCGCATCCCAGGCGGCTGCGCCGACCGGATCGCGGTACCAGAGATCCAGCTCGTCACCGTCCGTGGAATGCACCCGGTGCGCGGCTGCGACGGCACTGCCGACCGCAACCGGGTCCAACCCGATGTCCGGACCCAGCAGGTCGACCCACTCGTAAACCCGCACCTGCCCCCGACCGATGTCCGCGAGCACCGAACCGTCTGCGGTCCGGACGATCCGGGGTGTCGGCAACCCAGCGGCACCGGCCAACTCCTGGAACCGCGCGGCCTGCCCGATGTCGGCCTCTGCCGTGGCGAAGAACGGCTGCTTGATCGCCCAGCTGCCGTCCGCGGTGTCCAACCGCCAGACGTGCCCCTGTTTGCCCCTGGCGACGGGACCGGCCGAGAGCACCGCGGCGGACCCGAGCCCGAAGGCGTCGGCGATGTCGCGGGCAACTGCGGCGTCCAGCATCTGCCGGATGCTAACCACGTTCTGGTCAGGGTGCGCGAACCCGGTCGAGGCGAAACCCGGTCGAGTCTGTCGGAGGTCGGACGTAGCCTGGCCACGCCATGACGACCAGTACCACCGCGCCCGCCGGCGCTCCGCCTGCCACCGACGTCCCGATCCCCGATCCGATGCCGGGCGATGCCGCGCACGCACCGACGATCCGAACACTGCGGCGGCTGTTGCCCTACGCCAGGCCGGCGTTGCCCGCACTGATCGGCAGCGCGATCACGGCCACCGTCGCGATGATGTGCGGATTGGCCTTTCCGTTGGTGATCCAGTGGGTGATCGACGGACCGATCGCCCAGCAGGACCTGTCGGCGCTGTGGCCGCTGGCGGCCCTGCTGCTCGCCCTCGGGGTTGTCGAGGCCGGACTGTTCTGGGTGCGGCGGATGCTGTCGGCCAGGCCGACGATGGCCGTCGAGGCGTCCATGCGGGCGGCGATCTACGACCATCTACAGAAGCTCCCGGTCGCCTTCCACGACCGCTGGCCGGCGGGTCAACTGATGTCGCGGGCGGTTGCCGACCTGACGACCATCCGCCGGTTCCTGGCCTTCGGGCTCGTCTTCCTGATCGTCAACCTGACCACTTTCGTGGTCGGGGTGGTCATCCTGCTGACCCTCTCCTGGCAGCTGGGGCTGATCGTTGCGGCGCTGGCGATCCCGCTGATCGCCCTGTGCGCGCTGTACGAGACCAAGTACCAGGTGCTCGCCCGTCGATCGCAGGATCAGGTAGGGGATCTGGCCACCATCGTCGAGGAGTCGGTGCTCGGCATCCGCATCCTCAAGGCGTTCGGCCGTAGCCGGTACTTCGGCCGGCGGTTCCTGGTCGAGGCACGCGGTCTGCGCGGCACCGAGATCGGCAAGGCCAAGGTGATCTCCAAGTTGTGGGCGGTGATCATCGCGCTTCCCGAGGTGGCGTTCGGGCTGACGTTGTTCCTCGGGATCATCCAGGTGGCCGACGGCCGGTTGACCGCCGGCGCCCTGGTGGCGTTCTTCGGCGTCGCGCTCGGCCTGCGGTGGCCGATCGACTCGATCGGCTGGCTGCTGGCGATGTCCAACGACGCGGCGAGTGCCGCACAGCGGTACTTCGAGGTGATGGACGCACCGATCACCGTGAGTTCGCCGGAGCGGCCTCGCCCGGCGGCCGACGCCGGCGGCCGGGTGGAGTTCCGTGGTGCCCGGTTCCGGTTCGCCGACACCCCGTCGACGACGGCCGACCTGCTGCGCGGCGTCGACCTGACGCTCGCGCCGGGTGAGACGGTCGCCCTGGTCGGTGCGACCGGATCCGGGAAGACGACGCTCACCTCGCTGGTCAACCGGCTGTACGACGTCACCGCCGGGTCCATCACCCTGGATGGCGTCGACATCCGCGAGCTGGACCTGGCCGACCTCCGCGGCCGGGTCGCCGTCGCCTTCGAGGAGCCGACCCTGTTCTCGGCGTCGATCCGGGAGAACGTGCTGCTGGGCCGGCCGGCCGGCTCCGACGACGAGGTGCTGCGGGCGCTCTCGGTGGCGCAGGCCGACTTCGTGCTGGACCTGCCCTGGGGACTGGACACCCGGATCGGCGAACAAGGCCTCTCGTTGTCCGGTGGCCAGCGCCAGCGACTCGCCCTGGCTCGAGCGGTGGTCGGTCGACCCGCAGTTCTGGTGCTCGACGACCCGCTCTCGGCGCTCGACATCCACACCGAGGCCCAGGTGGAGCGGGCTCTGCGGTCGGTGCTGGCGCAGACCACGGCGCTGGTGGTGGCGCACCGGGCATCCACGGTGCAACTCGCCGATCGGGTCGCCCTCCTGGTGGACGGTCGGATCACCGCCGTCGGTACGCATTCGCAGCTGATGGCCGAAGAGCCCGGTTACCGGGACCTGCTGGCCAGCCGGTCCGACACCACTTCCGTGCGCGAGGCCGGCCGCAGCGACGAGGAGGTGTCGTCGTGACCGCCTCCGGGACGAACACCCCGGTGATCCTGGAGCCGGAGGCGGACGACGCCTGGCGCGGCGTTGCGGCCGAGGACTCCGACGACATCTCCGGTCACGTCGGCGTCAAGCTCCAGGCGAGGTCCCGGCGGCTGCTCCGGTCGCTGATCCGACCGCATCGCTGGTGGGCCCTGCTTGCCTCGACGGTGGTGGTGCTCAGCGAGTTGGCCTATCTGGTCGGGCCGTTGGCGGTGGCCTACGGCATCGACACCGCGGTCCCCGCGCTGATGGCCGGGGATTCCGGACCATTGGTCTACGCGACCCTGGCCTACCTGGCTGCGGGGATCGCCAACGCCGCGGGCAAGGCGCTCTTCGTCCGCCTCGCTGCGAAGGTCTCGCAGGCTGTTCTGTTGGACCTGCGCGGCCGGGTGTTCGACCACTCCCAGGCGCTGAGCATCTCGTTCCACGAGCGCTACACCTCGGGCCGGGTGATCTCCCGGATGACCAGCGACCTGGACACCCTGGGCGATCTCGCCCAGGAGGGACTGGAGGGGCTGATCTCCGGCCTGCTCTCGGTGATTGCGATCAGCGTCACCCTGCTGCTGCTCGACGTCCCGCTCGGGCTGATCGCGCTCTCGGCCTTCATCCCGATCTCGTTGGCCACCAGGTGGTTCCAACACCGGTCGCGGCGGATCTACCGCCGCACCCGATCGGCGATCGCGTCGGTGATCGTGCAGTTCACCGAGACGATGAACGGCCTGCGGGCGGTGCTGTCGTTCCGGCGGGAGGAGCGCAACCGCACCATCTTCGCCTCCTTCAACGAGGAGAACGCCAGGGCGAACGGCGACGGGCTGGTGGCGTTGGCGGTCTACACCCCGCTGGTCCGACTGTTCGGCAACCTGAGCCTGGTCGCCACGATGGTCGTCGGCGCCGTCCAGGTGATCGACGGAAACCTCGAGGTCGGGGTGCTCACCGCTTTCCTGCTGTACGTCCGGCGGATGTACGACCCGTTGGACGAACTGGCGATGTTCTACAACACCTATCAGTCGGCGGCCGCAGCACTGGAGAAGCTGAGCGGGCTGCTCGAGGAGACGCCAGCCGTTCCGGAACCTGCGGGCCCGGTCGCGCTGAACGGCGGCGGGCCGATCGCCGGCGACGTCCGGTTCGAGGCGGTGTCGTTCGCCTACAACCCGGCCGTGCCGGTGCTCCCGGAACTCGACCTGCACATCCCGGGCGGCCAGACGGTGGCCGTCGTGGGTGCCACCGGAGCCGGTAAGTCGACGATGGCCAAGTTGCTGGCCCGCTTCTACGATCCGACCCGTGGCCGGGTGCTGCTGGACGGCACCGACGTGGCGACGGTCGGCACGACGGAACTGCGCCGCGGCGTGGTGATGGTGACCCAGGAATCGTTCCTGTTCTCCGGCTCGGTCGCCGACAACATCGCACTCGGCCGGCCGAAGGCGGACCGGGCGGAGATCGAGGCTGCCGCGGACGCGATCGGGGCCGGGGTGTTCATCAGGGCGCTGCCGCAGGGGTTCGACACCGACGTGCGCAAACGCGGCGGCCGGCTGTCGGCCGGTCAACGTCAGCTCGTCGCGTTCGCGAGGGCGTTCCTGGCCGATCCGGCGGTGCTGATCCTGGACGAGGCCACCGCGTCACTGGACATCCCGGCCGAACGGGCGGTGCAGCGCGCGCTGCGCACGGTGTTGGCCGATCGGACCGCGGTGATCATCGCGCACCGGTTGTCCACGGTGGCGATCGCCGACCGGGTACTGGTGATGGAGCACGGCCGGATCGTCGAGGACGGCGCGCCCGACGATCTGATCGGCGGTGACGGCGCCTACGCGACGCTGCACTCCGCGTGGCGGGACTCGCTGGTCTGAGCGCAGGGCCGCGGTGGTCGATGTCCTGGGGCAAAGCCCCCGGTAGTCGAGGGCCGCCTTGGTCGAGGCCTCTGTGGGAACGCCCGGTCAGGGTGCCGGGAGCGGCAACATCAGCACCGCGGAGGTCCAGCCGACGACGATGCCGACGGCCGCTCCGGCCGCGATCCAGCGCAACACCGGCAATCCCCGGGACAGCCAGATCGCCGGCGCCAGCCCGGCGGCCACCAGCAGGTTGACCAGGACGGCCACGATCGGCCGATCCGACAACCCCGCGGAGAGCACCCACACCGCCACCCCGGTCAACAGCGCGGCGAAGACAGCGAGCACCACGCCGGTGGACCAGGGGGTCGGTTCACCGCCGTCCCGCCACTCCCGCACCCACGCCCAGTCCTCCCGCTCGGCACCGTCGCCGTCGGTCGACGATTCCGGCCCGGCGGCCCCGGCATGTTCCGCGGCCGTCCCGGCGCCGGGGTCGGCGTCGTTCCGCGGCCGTCCCGGCGTCGGCGTGTTCCGGGGCCGCCACGTCGGGCGGTGTGGTCGCGCCTGGCAGCAGGTAGACGTTCCCACGGCGCTCGGCTCCCCGACGCTCTCCCTCGGGCATTCGGCGGGCGGCGATGAATGGCACCGGGGCGTCCGCGGGCGCCGCGTCGTTGCCGGAGCCGTTGTCGGTGGCGCTCTCCGCGCGGGCGGAATCCGCCTGCTCGTCGTCCCGGTCATCAGTCATGACGGCCCCGGCACGGTGGTTCGCCGTTCTGATCGCGCGCTCACCGCAACAGTGTGCAGCACCCGGCGACCGGGCGGCTCCGGTGATCTGTCAGCCGGGGAGTGCCGCGAAGGCGATCGCGGCCGCGGTGGCGACATTGAGTGAATCGACCCCGGCGGCCATCGGGATCCGCACCCGCACGTCAGCGGCCGCCAACGCCTGGGCCGTCAAACCGGGACCTTCGGAGCCGACGAGCAGCGCGACCTTTCCGTCCAGCGCCGCTTCGCGCAACGTCGTCGATCCGCTCGGCGACAGTGCAACGATACGAAATCCCTTGCGACGCAACAGGGACATCCCCGCATCCAGCCAATCGACGGTGGTGAAAGGGACCGCGAGCACCGTGCCCATCGACACCCGGACGCTGCGGCGGTAGAGCGGATCCGCGCAGCCATCGGCCAGCAGAACGGCGCCGACGCCCAGCGCCGCCGCGTTCCGAAAGATGCCACCGAGGTTCTCGTGATCTCCGACGCCCTCCAGCACCGCGACCGATCGCACCTCGTCCAGCAGCTCGGCGGCCGCCGGGAATTCGACCCGGTCGGCGGTGGCGAGCACCCCGCGGTTCAGATGGAACCCGACGACCTCCGCCATCAGCTCGGCGCTGACCTTGTAATAAGGGGCGACTTCCTGCTCGAGGTCCGCGGCCAGCTCTTCGTACCGGCGGTCGACCCCGAGCAGCGCTCGGACCGGGTAGGGCGAGAGGACCAGCCGGCGCACGACCACGGCGCCCTCGGCGATCACCAGCCCACGCCCACCGGGGCGATCCGGCCGGCGATCCGCGCGGCTCAGGTCGCGGAAGTCGTCGAGCCGAGGATCTCGTGGATCGGTGATCCGGATCGTCTCGCTCACGGCGTCGCGGACGCATGGTTCGCAAGGTGCCGTCGGACCTTGTCGCCGATGTCCTGCAGGGCCGTCAGTTCGGCATCGGACAGCAGATCGATCAGGCATTCACGGACGACCGCGACGTGGCCCGGGGCGATCTCCGCGAGTACGTCGGCGCCCAGATCGGTCAGCTCCGCGTAGTAGCCGCGTTGATCTGCCGTCGACCGCACCCTCCGCACCCATTCCCGCGCGGCCAAACGGTCGACGGTGCGGGTGATCGCGCTGCGGGTGGAGATCGTCCGGTCAGCGATCTCGCTCATCCGCAGCCGTCGGTCAGGCGCCTCCGACAGGTGCACCAGAACCTCGAAATCGGTGAAGGAGGCCCGTGATTCGGATTGCAGCTGGCGATCGAAGGTAGGCAACAGCAGGCGGTACATGTCCAGCCAGGCCCGCCATGCCGCCTGCTCGTTCGCGGCCAGCCACGATCGGTTCGCCGACACGGGGGCAGACCCGCGGACGTCAGGCACCTGCACCACGCCGTTGCTCATCGGCCCATCGAACCGCACTGTCGACCACGTCCGGCTCCGCCAGGTCACCAGGGGCGACAACAGCGCGACGGTGTGAGGGTTCCCACGACGACGTCGCGGCGAGGCCGTGGACCGGAACGGGCAGCTCGATTCCGCTCTCCAGCTGCGTCGAAACCCAAAGTCACTGCCGAGGAACAGCTTCCGCTGAACGGAACGGGTCATGTCAGGTCATTTCCTACCGGCAAGTAACCGATTTTGTGACGGCCGTCACACCAGCGTGGGAAGGTTAGCAGATTAGCAACGTGGCTGCTAATTTGCTAACAGGACGGTTAACCACCAGTCACCGCAGGTCGCTTCGGAAACGGCCCACCTCGGAGATGAGGACAGCAATGAGCACCGCCACCAATGGCGCGGCCACCGAGGCCGCCCTGCAGTCCCTCACCGGCGCTTCCCGAGCGGCCGGCAAGGCTGCCGTCGATGCCGTGTCGTCGGTCAGGCCGGCAGCCGAAACCGCAGGTCAGATGGTCAGGCATAGCGGCCAGATCTGGCTCGACGCGTCGAGGACGATCGCCGGCTTGTCGCTGGACGCCTATGACGCGAGCGTCGCGGCCTATGTGGACTACGCCACCAGCGTTGCGGCCGCCGGGCGCGCGGACTGGGCGGTCGAACTCGCCGAGAACAACGCCCGGATCTTTGCCGATTTCGCCACGAATTACTCCGCCGCCGCTCGCGACATGCTGGGCGCGTGAACGCCACCGGATCGGTGATCGACGCGTTTCCACTCGCGCACACCATAAGCTGGATTTCATGAGCAGGACATGGTCCGAGTCGTTGTCGCTCGGCGAGATGATTCGCCGTCAGCGAGAATTGGCCTCACTCCCTATGCGGCAATTGGCCGCCATGTCCGGTATTTCCAATCCGTATTTGTCACAGATCGAACGCGGCCTTCGCGACCCGTCCGACCAGGTGTTGAATGCGATCGCGGATTCGCTGCAGATGTCGGCCGATTCGCTGCGCCCGCCGGTGCCGGCGCCGGACCCCGACGCAGCGCCGTCCGCTGTCGTGGCGGCGGTACGCGCCGACCCGGATTTGAGCGCACAACAACGTAAGGCCCTCGAGGAGTCCTATGTGGCCTTCCGCGAGGTCACCATCGAACGCCGCCGCCTGAAGGGCCGCCGCAACGGCGCCCCGTCATCCGACGCTCCAACTGCCAGCGTTGACTGAGGAGATCGTCATGACTGCCACCGAGAGCACCCCGATCGACATCACCTGGGAGGAAGTCGGTCCCCGGGAAGAGCCGGAGCCGCGCCCCGAGCTCACCTCGTGGGAGGAACTGGACCGCCGCGTGCGGGGACGGATCTCCGAGGCCCTCACCTTGGCCGAGAACCATTTGGCCAGCAGCAGTCTGGGCCGAATGGACGCGCTTGCCGCAATTCCGGCTTTCTCCCGGACGGCTGCCGCCCTCGCCTCCGACCCGACCCTGCCGCTGCAGGTCGGCACCAAGTTCGCAACCGGGATGATGCGGGCGTTCATGGCCGCCGGTGCGCGCGCGGTCGGTGGCAAGGTGGACGGTCCGGTCGACGCCGGTAAGGACAAGCGGTTCGCCGATCCCACCTGGTCGGACAACGCCGCATTCTGGTTGTTGCGCCAGGAGTTCCTGGTGTGGGAGCGGGCGATGCAGGAACTGGTGGAGGTCGCGCCGGTCGACGAGAAGATCCGGATCAAGGTCGGCTTCCTCACCCAGGCGATGGTGGACTCGCTGTCGCCGACCAACTCCTTCCTGACCAATCCGGCGGCCATGCGCAGGGCGGTGGAGACCGGCGGTCTCTCGGTGGCGCGTGGCACCCAGAACTTCCTCGACGACCTGGTGAACAACGGCGGCCAGCCGCAGCAGTTCGCCACCGGCGTGTACGAGGTCGGCCGCAACATGGCGGTCACCCCGGGCAAGGTCGTCTTCCGCAACGACCTGATGGAACTGATCCAGTACTCCCCGACAACCAAGACGGTGCACGAGATCCCGCTGCTGTTCAGCCCGCCGTGGATCAACAAGTACTACGTCATGGATCTCGCGCCGGACCGGAGCCTGGTGCAGTGGGCGGTGGATCACGGGCACACCGTGTTCCTGATCAGCTACCGCAACCCGGACGAGTCGATGCGGTCCGTCGGAATGGACGACTATCTGCTGTCCGGCCCGATCACTGCGCTCGACGTGATCAAGGACATCACCGGCCAGGAGAAGGTCAACCTGCTGGGCCTGTGCCTGGGCGGCACGCTGAGCATGATCACCCTCACCTACCTGGACGCCATCGGCAAGGAGCGGATCAACAGCGCGACCTTCCTCAACACGCTGACCGACTTCAACGTGCCGGGCGCGCTCGGGGTGTTCACCGACGAGGCCAGTGTCGCCAAGCTCGAGGTCACCATGGCGAAGACCGGGTTCCTGCCGGCCGACAACATGGCGAAGACCTTCAACATGATGCGCGGCAACGACCTGATCTGGAATTACGTTGTCAACAACTGGATGAAGGGCGAGGTTCCGCCGGCATTCGACCTGCTGACCTGGAACGCCGACTCCACCCGGATGCCGGCCGAAATGCATTCGTTCTATCTGCGCAGCTGTTATCTGGAGAACCAGCTCGCCCGCGGCGTCATGGAGATCGCAGGCGAAACCCTCAATATCAAATCGGTCGATCAGGACCTGTATTTCCTGGCTGCCGAGCAGGATCATATTGCGCCGTGGAAGAGCTCCTACACCGGAGCCCGACTGCCCTCCGGCGACGTCCGATTCGTGCTGTCGAACTCCGGCCACATCGCCGGCATCGTCAACCCTCCGAATCCCAAGTCCCGGCACTACATCTCGGATGCCACCGAACTGCCGGAGAACCCGGACGAGTGGCTGGCGAACTCCACCATGATCCCCACCACCTGGTGGGAGGACTGGGCAACCTGGATCGAGCCGCGGGCCGGCAAGAAGATCAAGCCGCCGACCATGGGCAGCGACGCCCACCCGGTACTGGGTGACGCGCCCGGTACCTACGTCTTCGGCACCTGAGCCGACCGGCCAACCTGCCCGTCGCCGCGTCAACCTCTTCGCAACATCCGTCCCACCAGCACCACCAGCCACATCCGTCGGACAACCATCAATATGTCAGGGGTCAACAATGTCTGAATTCTCCGTCTCCAAGGCCGTCATCACCGGCGGCGCCCAAGGCATCGGATTCGCCATCGCGCACCGACTCTCGTCCGAGGGGCTGACGGTCAGCGTTCTCGACATCAACGAGGGCGGGGCCAAGGACGCCGCGGAGAAGATCACCGCCGACACCGGCAACGCCGCTTACGGTTTCGCCTGTAACGTCGCCGATCGCCCCCAGGTGCACCGGGTGTTCGAAGAGGCCGCCACCGCGATGGGGGGCCTCGACACCTACATCGGCAACGCGGGTATCACCCGGGACAAGATGTTCCACAAGCTGACCGACGAGGACTGGGACGCGGTGATCTCGGTCAACCTGACCGGGGTGTTCGCCGGGATCCAGGCCTCCGCCCCCTACCTGCGCACCGAGGGACCCGGCCGCGTCGTGCTGATCTCCTCGATCGTGGCCAAGATGGGCAACCTGGGCCAGATGAACTACATCGCGGCCAAGGCCGGCGTGGTCGGCCTGGTGCGCTCGGGAGCCACCGAGCTGGCCCGGTTCGGCACCACGGTCAACGGGATCCGCCCCGGGTTCATCGAGACCCCGATGACCGCCGCGATGCCCGCCTCCGCGCAGGCCGTGATGACCGCCAACCCGCTCGGCCGGGCCGGCCAGCCCGCCGACATCGCCGGCGCGGTCGCCTTCCTCTGCTCCGACGACGCAGCCTTCATCACCGGTCACCTGCTCGACGTCAACGGCGGCCACGACATGTGAGCCCCACCCCGAACCAGAGCGCCCATCCCGGCACCAGCCGGGGTGGGCGTTCTTCTGTTCCACTCCAACGAGCGCTGCTATCGACTTTCCGCACTCGACTCCCCCACCACCGCGATGGTCAGCGTCCAGATGTGGGTCAGCGTCAGGACGCCCTCGCCGTCCCGGGCAGGCCGCAGGCCGGTCGCCGGGCCACCGCCGAGCTCGTCGTCGAATCGGCGGCGAATCGTCTCCCGCACAGCGGTCGGAGTCGCGGTCCGAGCCATCCAGTCCTCGACGTCGACCGGCTGGTCGTGCTGCGAGACGAGGACCACCTCGGCCCCGACATCGGTGAGCAGCGAACGGGTTTCATTCAGGGTCAGGGTTCGGCCGTGGCTCGGATCACGCAGTCGTTCGATCCGGTTCATCTCCGCGGCGGTCGGCGGGCTGTCGGGTGCGGTCAGATCGATGACGGCCACCCGGCCTCCCGGCCGGGTCACCCTGACCATTTCGCAGACCACCAGCGCTGGGTCGGCGACCTGGTGCAGGGTCAGCCGGCAGGCGGCGAGGTCGAACTGGTCGCTGATCCAGGGCAGGGAAATCGCGTCACCGCGCAGGTAGGCGATGTTTCCCAGACCTGCCGCCTGCGCCAGAGCCCGGCCCTGCTCCAGCATCTCGGGTGTCAGGTCGAGAGCACTGACGTGCGCGACCCGGGACGCGAACGCGCGACCCAGATGTGCTGCGCCGGCGGCGACGTCGACCATCAGGTCGGTCGACGACGGGTTCACCTCATCGACGATCCAATCCAGACCTTTTGCCGCGAAACCAGTGTCGGTGAAGGTGCTGGCCTGCAACGCGAACTGCCTCCGGACCGCCGCGTTGTGCTCGTTCATCGACGTCGTGACGTCATGCGCGTCGAAACTCATTGCTGCCCCGACAGACCCAGCCGGCGGTAGCGCTGGTGACGACGTCTGCTGCGCTCGGCCGGCGGTACCGGCATCAACTGGTAGAGCTCGTCGGCCAGGATGGCGCCCAACCGTCGGCAGAACGCCGTGGGCTCGTCGGCCGCATCGGGTCGTTCGTCCACGATGCGATCCACGATCCCGGCGGCGAGCAGATCGACCGACCGGACGCCCTGTTCGGCGGCCATCTCGGCGGCATGCGAGGTGTCCCGGTGCACGATCGCGCTGGCGCCCTCGGGCGGCAGTGGTGACAGCCAGCCGTGCCGGGCGGCGATCACCCGGTCGGCAGGCACCAGGGCGAGTGCACCGCCGCCGGTGCCCTGGCCGAGCAGCACCGAGACCGTCGGTGCGTCGATGGTGACGAGATCGGCCAGGCAGCGGGCGATCTCACCCGCCAGTCCACCCTCCTCCGCTTCCTTCGACAACGCGGCCCCCGGCGTGTCGATGACGGTGACCAACGGCAGCTGCAGTTCGGCGGCCAACCGCATGCCGCGGCGGGCCTCCCGCAGCGCCGCCGGCCCGAGCGGCAGGTCGGACGTCTGACCGATCCGGTCCTGTCCGAGCAGCACGCACGGCGCACCGTCGAACCGGGCGAGGGCCAACAGGATGCCGGGATCGACCTCGCCGGTACCGGTCCCGTTCAGCGGGGTGACGTCCGTGGCGGCGATCCGCAGCAGCTTGCGAATGCCCGGTCGATCGGGCCGGCGGGAGTTGACGATCGACGTCCAGGCGACGTCCTCGCTGTGCTGTTCGTCGACATCGGCCGGCAGGTCGGGTGCCCGCGGCGGGCGATACCGGGGTGCCAGCAACACGTTCAGCACCCGATGCACGATCGCCGGCAACTCCGACGCCGGCAGCACAGCGTCGAGAAGACCATGGGCGTAGAGGTTCTCCGCGGTCTGGACGCCCTCGGGAAACGGCTCACCGTACAGGGCCTGGTACACCCGGGGTCCAAGGAATCCCACCAGCGCACCGGGTTCGGCCACCGTCAGATGTCCAAGGGATCCCCAGGACGCCAGCACTCCTCCGGTGGTCGGGCTCCGCAGGTAGACCAGATACGGAAGGCCGGCGGCTTTGTGGGCGGCCACTGCGCCGGCGATCTTCACCATCTGCAGGAACGCCACCGTGCCCTCCTGCATCCGGGTGCCGCCGGACACCGGCGAGGCCAGCAGCGGAATGCCCTCGGAGGTGGCCCGTTCGACGGCCAGCACCAGCCGCTCGGCGGCTGCCACCCCGATAGATCCACCGAGGAAGGCGAACTCACCCGCAACCACCGCCACCCGCCGGCCCTGCAACCGGCCCTCGCCGGTGATCACGGATTCGTCGAGCCCGGTCCTGGCCCGCGCGCCGGCCAGCATCTCCGCGTACTCCGGCGACATCGGCACGTCGATGGGCGGGGTGTCCCAGCTGCGGAAGGTGCCTCCGTCCAGGAAGTGCTCGATGATCTCGCGGGCACCCACGCGGGCGGTCGGCAGCATGGTCGTCATGATGTCCTTCACCAGCCCGGCAGGACCAGGACGGCCCAACTGACCACCGGCGCGACGATCACGATCGACATCCCCCACTGCATCAGCCGGCGGAAGACCATCTCCCGGTCCTTCTCCTCCGCGTTGGCGACGATCAACGCGCCGTTGGTCGAGAACGGGCTGCAGTCCACCATCGAACTGGAGATGGCCAACGCCGTCACCAGACCGATCGCGCCGACCGCACCGGTCTGCAGGAACGGCACGGCCAGCGGGATGAGCGCACCGAGAATGCCGGTGGTGGAAGCGAATGCCGACACCACGGCGCCGATCAGGCAGATCAGGAAGGCCGCGAGCAACGGCACCCCGACGCCGGCGACCTGGTCGCCGAGCCAGCCGACGGTGCCCTGGTCCTCGAGCAGCGAGACGTAGGTGACGATCCCGCCGATCAGCAGCACGGTCCCCCAGCTGATCTTGTCAACCGCTCCCTTGGCCGCCCTGGGATAGATCAGGGTGAGCGTGACGGCGACCCCGAGCGCCATGAATCCGACGTCGAGATTGAAGGCGAAGGCGCCGACGGCCAGGCCCACCAGTCCGATCAGGGTCAGGATCCGCTCCGGATTCAGCCGCTGATCGTCATCGAGATCGCTGCTCGATCCACGTGCCGTTGCACCGCCACCACCGCCGCCGAGTGCGGACCGGCTGCCGGCGCGACCGGTGGACTCGATCGCGGACTGCGGCGTTCCGGTCACGGTCGCCCTGGTCGCGGTACGGGCAGCTTTACCGGCGGTCTTGTCGACATATTCCCGCGTCGCCAGTTCTTCCTCCGCGGTCTCCTTGCGCCGCAGCAGCTCTCGTCCGCCGAACGCGAAGAACACCACGATCGAGATCAGCAGCGCGGCCACGAAGCAGCCGATGAACAGGAAGAGCGGACTGCCCGGCAACTGGTTGTCCTCGACGACGCCGTTGGTGATCGCGCCGAAAATGCCGATGGGCGAGAAGCTTCCGGCGGTGGCACCCATCACCACCAGAATGCCGATCAGCACCGGATTGATCTGCATTCGTCTGGCGAAGCCCAGTGCCACGGGGGCAACGATGGCCACGGCGGCCGGGGTGATCGCCCCGATGGCGGTGATGGCCGCGCAGACCGCGAACATCGCCCAGGGGATCAACGCCACTCGGCCGCCGACCGCTCGGACCGAGGCATGCACGATCCAGTCGACGGTGCCGTTGTTCTTGGCCAGCGCGAACAGGTAGGTGACGCCGACCAGGATCACGAACAGATTGCCCGGAAAACCGGCGAGCACTTCCGCCGGTCCGACGTCGTAGACGGTGGCGCCGACGATGGCGGCGGCCACCAGGGCCAGCGCACCCATGTTGACAGATCTGACGCTGGCGACGAGGAACACCAGCACCAGCACGATCAGGGAAATGACCTCAGCAGACATGACGACTCCCTTGTCGGATGTTCCACCCACTACCCCGACAACGCCGGCCCAACCGGATGTTGATCATGACGTTAGCTGCTCGACACGCCGACGACACGCCGAAAAACCGACAGCTAACGTCATGATCAACACCAATGCAAAAAGCGTCAGTTGCCGAAGGCGGTGGAGATCCCTTCCGAGCCGGTTTGGCCGGTCGCCTGACCGTCGTCGACGACGACCTCCTGGTGCGGGGTCGAATCGGTGACCACGACGCTCGGGTCGATCGTCATGATCGTGTAACCGCCGACGGAGCCGGCGCCGAACCCGGGCGCGAAGATCTTCATCGGCCGATCGATCACCCCGTCGGCCACCGCGTCCGCGATGGCGATCGGGATGCTGGCCGCTGAGGTGTTGCCCGCCCTCTCGATGTTGAAGTAGATGAGATCGGCGGACAGTCCCGCCTTTTCGGCCAGCCCGATCACCATCGTCTTGTTGGCCTGATGCGGCACCACCAGTTCCACGGTGTCCCACGCGGAGTCCTTCTCCCCGTTGGGATCCGGCTCGACCGCCAGCTCGGCGATCATCTGCTCCAGGTACCGCCCGGCGAGCGCCTTGACCTCCGGCCCGAAGACCGTGATGTTGTTGTCGAAGGCGGCGTTCGGCCAGATGATCGAGTTCACCTGACTGACCGGTCCGCCGGCGTACGTCTGCATCAGGTCGATGTCGGAATCCTCGCCCTCGGCGGCCGGCGCCAGCACAAACGCCGCGGCACCGTCGCCGAAGATCATCCGGGACGGCCGCACGGTGCCGATCTTGTCCGAGAACTTCTCCCCGCAGACCAGCAACACCGGACGATTCACCTCCTGCAGCAACCGGATCGCCTCGGAGAGCCCGTAGGGCAGGCCGGCGCACGCCGCGGTGATGTCGGCCGACATGTGCGTCTGGAACATCCCCAACTGCCCGGAGAGCCAGGTCGCCATGGACGGCATCGACCGGTGGTTCGTGCACGAGCAGAAGATGACCGCGCCGATCTCCTCCGCGCCCCGGCCCGACTGCTTCAGCGCAGCAGCTGCCGCGTCCAGCGCCATCTCGTCGAGCCCCCGTGAGGTGTACATCCGGGTCTCGATGCCGGTCTTGTCGCTGATCTCGTCGGCCGTCATCGGCGACCAGCAGTAGGCAGTATTTCGGATGAGATCGTCGTTCGAACAGAGGATCTCACCCCGGACGACGGCCAGCGCCTCGATCTTCGGCAGCACCTTGAACTGCTTGCGGATGTCGACGGCCGGGTAAGGCCGGATCGGCTGCTTGGTGACGACCTCGGGTGCGAAGGAGGCCACCCTGGTGCCGGTGGACGCCCGCGGCGCGCCCTTGGTGACCTTGTCCAGGAAGCGCGTGACCTCCGGGTTCTTCGGCTTGAACAACACCACGATGTCGTCCGGCTGCAGCTCCCCGACCGCGGTGAGCTGCACATCGGCGCGGTCCCACGGGTACTGGTTGTGCAGCACCATCGCCCAGCGGTGCAGCGCCTCCAACTCGGCGACATCCTCCTGGCAGTCGACGATGTCGGTGTAGCTGAAGACCGGGTAGTCGGGGTCGTAGGTGCCGAGCTGGAAGGTGAGCTGGGTCGGATCCTCCAGGGCCTGGGCAACCGTCGGACGGATCGCCTCCAGCGCGCTGGCATGGTGCTTGCGGTGCCGGAACGGGTCGAACAGCACCTCCCAGATGCGCTCCTCGGTCGCCGCGTCACCGGCCGACGGGAGCGAGGCGAAGGCCTGCTCGACCGCGGCGACCTTGCTCTCCTTGTCCAGCCAGGGCTGGACCACCGGCAGGAACACATCGCCGCGGGTGCGCGGCACGTCGCGCCAGCGGGTCGGGACCTTTTCGTACATGGTCATGGCGAACCGGTTGACCCAGAACAGGTTGAGCGCGACGTCCCGCATCAGCGCCACCCGGTCGGGATAGGCCCCCTTCTCGATCCGGTTGCCGATCTCGGTGCCGGACGGTGCCTTGGTCTCGAAGTCCCGCCGGATCACCTGATCCAGCTGTTCCTCGGTCTCGATGACCGAGAAATCGAGGTCGGGCAGGAAGTTGGAGGGAAAGACCAACCGATCGTGGCGATTGATGACGAACGGCTGCATGCCAGACTCCTTTGTCGCGAGATTTCCTGGTCGCCCACGACGATCACCGACAACGAGCCGGCGCCTCGTACCAACATCACTGCGCTCGGCCGGGTCGGTGAGTCGCCTTGGTTCGCCATCCATCCTCCCGCAACCATCGGCAGGGCGCTCCTCCACCCCTGGTGTTTGCCGTCACCCGCGATCGACCGGGCGTCTGAGGCGAACTCACCCGAACTGCGGCAGAATCGGGCGGGCCGGACGAGCGCGGAAGCGCAGTCGAAGGCGAAACCCACCGTCTTGGAGGACACGTCATGACCTCATCAGAGGCCGATCGCGCGGGAACCGCGGGCTTCAACAGCAAGCTGGCCGGGCGGGTTGCGCTGGTCACCGGCGGGACGCGCGGCATCGGCGCCGCCATCAGCCGGAGCCTGGCCAACCAGGGAGCAACGGTCGCGGCCGGTTACGGCCGGGACAAGGAGCATGCCGAACAGTTCCTGGCCGAGATCAAGGCCGAGGGCGTCAAGGGGTCGATCCACCAGGGCAACATCGGCGTCGGTGACGACTGCCGTCGGGTGGTCGCCGAGGTGATCGCCGAGCACGGTTCGCTGGACATCCTGATCAACAACGCCGGCATCACGATCGACAAGACCGTGCTCAACCTCAACGACTCCGACTGGGACAAGGTGCTCGCGGTCAACCTGTCCGGAGCGTTCTTCCTGTCGCAGGCCGCTCTCGCGCACATGATCGAGCGCGGCACCGGCCGGATCGTGAACGTCTCGTCGATCATCGGCGAGGTCGGCAACATCGGGCAGGCGAACTACGCCGCGTCCAAGTCGGGGCTGTTCGGCCTGACCAAGACGTTGGCCAAGGAAGCGGCCTTCATGCTGCAGCGGGCCGACAAGCTGCACGACAACCCGATCGGCATCACGGTCAACACCGTCACCCCGGGCTTCGTGGAGACCGAGATGATCGACACCGTCCCGGAGAAGGTGATCAAGCGGATCACCGACCAGATCCCCGTGCGCCGGTTCGCCAGGCCCGAGGAGATCGCCCGGGTGGTGCACTTCCTGGCATCCGACGCCGCCGGCTACATCACCGGTCAGGTGTGGGGCGTCAACGGCGGCATGGACATGTAGCCGCACCGTCCGCGAGGACGGGTGCCCGGCCGATGGTGACGCGGCCGGGCGTCAGCTGCCGGCGTCGCGTGTCGGTATCAGCTGTCGGCGTCGGGCGCCGAGTGCGCGGCCAGCCGGTCCAACAGCACCGTCGCCTTGCTCAACAGGTCCAGGTCCTCATCCGGGAGCGCGGCCAGTTCCTGCTCCAGCCACCGCTCGCGTGCCCTGACGAACTCCGACATCCGTTGACTGCCCAGGGGCGTGACCTGCACCAGCACCTGCCGGCCGTCCCGCGGGTTCTCCAGCCGTTCGACCAGGTCGAGCGCCTCCAGCCCGGTCAACACCCGGGTGATCGAGGGCGGCCGGACCTGCTCCTTGGTCGCCAGATCACCGGCGGTCAGCGGCCCCTCGCGCCAGATCACGGTGAGCGCCGAGAGCTGGGTGAGGGTCAGCCCGCCCGACGGGGTCTGCTGCCGCAGCCGACGGGTCAGCCGATGCACAGCGAGCCGCAACTCACTGGCCAGCGGGGCAATATCGGACATCCCCAAAGGCTAGCGCATTTTGGGTGACGAAAGATATTCAAAAGGATTATTCGGACAGGTTGGCGCCAGTTGGGTGACGGGCACACACGCTTGGCGGCACCAGAGCCCGCCCGGAAGCATCATCTTCGTCACCGGGCAGCGGAGCGGGGCGAGCGGCCGTCGGCCGCCATTACCCTGAAGGCGTGAGCGAAACGGGCGCAACCGCGGAGGTGGGCGGTTACATTCCGCCCGCTCTGCCGCCCGTCACCACCGGCCTCTGGCACATCGCCGTTCCGGGAACCGTCATCTGGCTGGCCGGCTTCATCGTCCTGCTGTTCTTCATCCCGCAACTGCAGGCGAACGACGCGATGATCTGGCTGTGGACCTGTCTGGCCGGGTTCGTCCTCGGCCTGATGGGCCTGTCGGTCTACGCCTTGCAGCGCCGAGCGGCCCGGCTGGGCCGGCGAAGCGCGAATCAGATGGCGCTGGACGAGACGATCTGACCGATCAGCCGATGCCGTCCTCGGCCAGCGCGGACCAGTCGGCAGCCGCGGCAGCGATGGCGCGGTGCCGGAGATCCCAGCGACCGGCAGCCCAGGCGACGGCCCGCCCGGTCCCCGGCGGGGAACCATCCGTCCACAGCCGCTCCCCCGCCGCCCACCAGTGCACCGGGACCGGCTCGGCTCCTGGCGCAGCGACCCGCAGTGTCGACCGCACTTCGATGTTGCAGTCGGCCAGCCGTAGCCCGACCGCGGCGGCGGCCCGTTCGAGCGCGGCCCGGCCCACATCGGTTCCCCCGCTCCGTCGGCCGGTTGTCAGCACCGTCGCCGCCACCTGCTCCGAGGCGAGCGGCAGGTCGAGCACCCGGCTCACCAGAGCAGGGTCATTGCCGCCCGGGACCACCTGGGACGGGGCCAGCAGCTGGATCAACCACGGCCGGTCGAGCACCGCGGCATCATCCGCGTCGATCACCTCGCCGGTCACGGTGCGCACTCCGGGCGGCAGGTCGATGTCCCGGCCGGCCAACGCCCCGACGACCGCGTCGGTGGCCGCCGGAACAAGACCGAACGGCACCGGGCGAGCAGGGTCGGCCAACCGGTCCAGCAGATCCTCCGGGTCGTCGGCCGCCGTCTCGGCCAGGTCCGACCGGACCCCGATCGACCGTGCCAACAGCGGATCGAGGTCGACCGGCAGGACGTCGTAGAGACCGACCAGCTCCGAGGCATCCGGTAGCCGCCAGTGCACCGGTGCGTAGCCGCCGATCAGCGCGTGCCGGGACAACCACCAGCCGGTGTAGGACGGGCCGGCCTCCGTCGGGGCGAGGCAGGCCCTGGCCTCCCGGTCGGTCCCGATCAGCTGCAGTGCCGGCAACCACCGATCCGGGTCGACCAGGTCGAGGTCGGCCAGCGCGGCGAACGGCGCGAGGTTCCCGCCGACGGCACCGCCGGTCGCGCCGACGAGATCGAGCCAGTCATCGAGATCCGGCAGCACCACCGATTCGTCATCGGGATCCGCGACCTGGACGATCGCGAAGCCCGAACGCACCCCGGCCGCCACCAGCACGTCGGTGGGATACCGCTCGACCCAGCCCCGACCGACAACCGGCCGGTCGGCGTCGGCGACCAGCACCGAGGCCAGCGCCGCCTCGGGCACCAGCAATTCGACGGCCGGCCACGGTTGACCGTCGTCATCGGTGAGCACCAGTTCACCGATCAGGGCCTGATGGGTCGCCGCCTCGCCGAGGGCATCGGCGGCCGCGCGGCCGGCCCGGCCGCCCGCCGCGAGCAGATCCAACACGACGACGGCCAGTTCCTCGACCTCGTCGGGGTCCGGATCTGCGTCATCGAGTTCGATGCGCATTCGGTCCATCGCAGCCGTGAGACCGGGATCAGCCAGCAGGGTGTCGGCATCGGCGGGCCGGGCACCGAGACGTTCGAGCAGCGGATGGGCGGCCTGCGGATCGATGATCCGGAGTTCGGGGACGACCGCGCCGGCCCGTCGGGCCAGCTCCGCGGTGATCCGATCGCCGGCCCCCGGGGTCGACCGGCCCGCCACCGAAGGTTGGCCGTCGACCTCCGCTGGGTCGCCCGGGGCCGGCAGCAGGCAACCCCGCGCCCCGATCGACCGCCGCCCGTTGGTCAGTGGCACCGGGATGTCGGCGAGGTCCTCGGACTCTGGCGGCCGCTCGGCCGTGGACAGCGCCTCGTAGACCTGCCACCAGAACGAGGCGTCCCGCTCGATGCCGGCCAGCGCCGAACTGGCCTGCGACCAGCTGATGGTCTGCATCCCGACGGCGCGAAGCGCTGTTGCGGCAGCGTGATCGACCGGCGGCAGCAGGCCCGGGATCGCCTGGCCGAGCAGTTCGGTGCCCACCGCACCCAACCCTGGGAGCAGGCAGGCGGCGTCCGAAGTGACCAGATCACCGACGGCGGTGACGAACAGCGGGGTGCGCCGGACGCGTTCCAGGATCGCCGCCCGCAACAAGCCGTCGACCGGTCCGGCGGGAAACCCGATGACCGGCAACAGGTTCGGCCGCTGCGGCGGTGGCACATCGGCGATCAGCCGGAGGTAGGCGTCCGCCGCACGATCGAGCAGATGGTCGGTCAGCGGGCCGGGCGCGAGCCGGCGGCGGGTGTCGTCGACCGGGAACGTCCCGATCAGCCGGGCGGGCAGGGTGAGCGGCTCGTCGGTCGGGGTCGGCGCGCCGATCATGGTCTGCGGACGCTCGGCGGTCTGCGTGACGAGGTCCGCGAACGGGTCATCCGGCTGACCGTCGGGCCCGGCGATCTCGGTGACCGGCAACGCCCAGGTCACCCGCCAGGCCGCCCGGCGACGTTCCTCCACCGGGCGGTCGGCCAACAGCGCCGCCGGGATCGCACCGGTCAGTTCGGCTGTTCGGTATCGCCGGCGAGATGCACCCTCGTCCACGACCACAAGTCCGTCCTGATCCGTCCCGCATCGGACGATGCGATCCGGCAGATCGATCTCGGTCAGGTCACCGGAATCGCCCCGGTAGAGCGCCCAGAACAGATCCTCCGCGGTGCCATCGACGGCGAGCATTCGTTCGATTTCGGCTCTGACGCCTGGCAGCAGCGGCAACCGCACCTCGGTGGCGTAGCCCGTCGGCGGCTTTGCGGCGGGGTCGGTCGGCCATGGCAGGCGAAGTACCGGCACCTGCCCACCCCGACGGTCGACTTCACGGTCGAGGGCGATGCTGCCGAGAGCCGCGATCTCGGTGGCCGTGTCGCTCGCGCTGAACCGGACCCCGCCGGTCTCCGAAATCACCGCGGGCGCGCTCGACCAGGTGAGCACCGCGGTGAAGCCGACCCCGAAGTGACCGACCGAATCGTGGGTGTCCCGCTTGGCCGAGGCCCGCAGTGACGCCAGCGCGGCCACTCCGTCGGCGGTGAGTGGGCGGCCGGTGTTGGCGAACCGCAACTCGTCCCGGTCCAGCCGCACCCGGATGCGCGCAGGGACACCGAGTTCACGGGCCGCGTCGGCGGCGTTCGAGGCGAGCTCGATCAACACCCGGCCCACGTAGCCGACGACGGCCAGCGCCTCTTCCGCGTTGGCGTCCTCCCGGAACCTGGCCGGGGACGCCGCCCAGGCGTCGAGCACCACCCGACGCAGGGCCGCGGTGCCGAACGGATCGGGGCCGATCAGTGGCCCGACTCTGGATGATCGGCGCCGGGATCGCTCTCGCCTTCGTCCAGGGCGTCCACCGGCCCCTGGACAACCTCATCTGTGCCGGTCTCCGACTCGGCTTCCGGCTCGGCTTCCGGCTCGGCCTGCGCCTCGGTGGCAGCTGATCCGGCCGCCGGTCGTCGCGGGTGCACCTCCAGCGTCAGCTCGTCGACCACCGTTGCCGTGCTGGCGGAGATCAGCGGAGCGTCGATCACCGTCTCCGAGTGCGCGCCGCAGCCGTAACCGGCGTCCACCACCCGGCCGTCCGCCGGCGAGTACTCGTTGGTGCAGGCCCCGAACGCCATGCCGAGCAGTCCGGCAAGTGGGGTGAAGAAACCGCAAGTCACACAGTTCGCCTGGGCCTGCGTTGCGACCACGTCACCGGGTCCGAATGGTCCGTCGTGCCAGCGCTCGGCCGCATCGTCCCGGCCCTCCCGACTGAGTACGCGCACCCGGCCGAAACCGAATTCGTAGGACACCTCTTTCACGGCGGGGTCGGCGGAATCGAGGTAGCCGGGTACCAGGCGCGGATCGTCGGGGGCGGTGGGCAGGAGATCGCCCGGGCCGACATCACCCTTGCGGATCCGCTCGTCCCAGGGCACCCATGACGGGGCCAGCAAGGCCTGCTCGCCCGGCAGCAGGACGACCTCGCTGATCGTCTGGTAGCCGGGCTCGACCAGCGCCACGGTGACCGACCAGTACCACCCGCGGTAGCCGCGGTCGGCGGCCGCGAAGGAGGCCGTGACGGCGACGGGATCCTCCTGGACCGCACCGAGATAGTCGCCGACCTGTCCCCCGCTGCCGGCCTCCTCCACCGCAGCCACGCGGGCCAGTTCCACGACGTCGTCGGGCAGCGACGTGGGAACCGGCCGGGCGGCCGGCTCGGGAACTGCGGGCTCGGCCGCGGCTGGTACCGGTACGGCGTTGGGATCCGGAGCTGGGTCGCTGTCCGAGACACCGGTCGAATCGGTGTCGCGGGGAACGGTTTCGTCGGATACGGGGTCGAGCGCAGCGACGTCCTCGTCGGCCGTCGCAGTGCCGGAATGTCCGGACCCGCTGACGGCTTCCGGGTCGTCGCGACCGCTCACGGACTGGTCAGCGCCGGCGGCGGGAAAACTCACAGGAGCCATGATGCCGCACCGGACGCCGATCGACGGCGCGCCGGGTCGTGCGACGGGTGGTTACGACCCGGATCCGGTGGGGCAGGATGGATGAGTGCATTCCTCCGTTCCTGATCCCGGCCCTGCCGGCGATCCCCGGCGCCCGCCACGTGCGGACCCGGAACGGTCCGCCGATCAGGGCGTGGCCGGGGTCGGCAAACCGGAATGGACGGACGATTCCGCCGGAACAGAGCCCTGGCCGACGCCGCCACCGGCGCCGGCCTGGACCGAGCAGCCCCGCAGTGACCAGCCGTGGACACCGCCCACCTGGACACCTCCGCCCGGCGAACAACGGACCACCCAGCTGCCCCGCAACACCGACGCCGGCCGGTTTCCCTATCCGGCTCCTGCTCCGCCTCCGTCATCCAGCGCGGCTGAAGCAGCCGCCTCGTGGTCCCCTGCGCCGACGCCACCACAGACGCAGGTCCCGCCGGCCTCTTTCCCTCCGGCCCAGGGCCCCTCGGCGGCCGATTCGTACCAGCCAGGCCCGGCCCCGCCGGCCGATCCCCCGCCGACGTCGACCCAGAAGTACCAACCGCAGCCACGCGGCAGCCACCTGCCGCCCTACAGCGAACCGTTCGGCACCCCCGCGGGCCAACCACCCGCAGGCGCACCGGGTGCCGCCGGCGGCGGCCCGACCGATCCGCCGACGGCCCCACGGACCGGCCCGCGAAAGCTGACCGTCACCAGGGTGGCCGCGTTCCGCAGCCGCGAGCTGACCACCCGGGGTGTGCAGATCTTCCACGCCGCCGCGACGGCCGATGGTGCCGATCGCTCCGGACTGACCGCCCTCACCTACGCCGTGATGGGCAACTACGCGGTCGACGCCGCACTCGCCGTGGCGCTGGCCAACACGCTGTTCTTCGCCGCCGCGACCGCCGAGTCGACCGGCAAGGTCCTGCTCTACCTGCTGATCACGGTTGCGCCGTTCGCGGTCATCGCCCCGCTGATCGGTCCGGCGCTGGACAAGCTGCAGCACGGCCGGCGGATCGCGCTCGGCGCATCCAGTTTCGCCCGCGCGGTCCTGGCCGTGGTGATGGCGTTGAACTTCGACTCGTGGGTGCTCTATCCCTGCGCGCTCGGAATGTTGGTGCTCTCCAAGTCGTTCAGCGTGCTCAAGGCGGCGATCACCCCGCGGGTGCTGCCTCCCGACATCACGCTGGTGAAGACGAATTCCCGGCTGACGGTGTTCGGGCTGATGGCCGGCGGCGTCGCCGGGGCGCTCGCAGCCGGCCTCTCCTGGGCCTTCGGCTCCACGGGAGCGTTGATCCTGACCGGTCTGCTCAGCGTGGTCGGCGGTCTGCTGTGCCTGCGCATCCCGTCCTGGGTCGAATCGACGGCCGGCGAGATCCCGGTCGACGGGGTCGGCCCGAAGGCCAAGCGGGCGTTTCCGCTCTCGGTCACCACCACGTTGTGGGCGAACGGCACGATCCGGGTGGAAACGGGGTTCCTCGCTCTGTTCGTCGCCTTCGTGATCAAGCGTGAGTACACCGAGGCCAGCGCCTTCACCCAGCTGTTGTTGCTCGGGGTCGTCGGGGTGGCGGCCGGCATCGGCGGTTTCATCGGCAACGGTCTCGGCGCGAAACTGGCGCTGAGCAAACCGGAGACGGTGTCCATCTGGGCGCTGGCCGCGACCGCCACGAGCACCCTGATCGCGGTGCTCATCCCCAGCCTGGCCACGGCGGCACTGGTCGGACTGGTCGGCTCAACCGCGTCGTCCCTGGCGAAGGTGTGCCTCGATTCGGTGATCCAGCACGAGCTGCCGGAAGCCAGCCGGGCGTCGGCCTTCGGCCTGAGCGAGACCGTGCTGCAGCTCTCCTGGGTGTTCGGCGGCGTCATCGGCCTGCTGATCGGCGGAGTCTGGACGTTCGGACTGGACAGCGTCTTCTCGATCGGCTTCGCGGTGATCACCGTGCTGCTGGTGATCGGATTGATCCAGAGCTGGTTGGTCCGATCCGGGCGCTCCCTGTTCCCCTGGCTCGACTACTCCAAGTTGACCAAGCACTTCCGGCGCTCGGGGAAGGGTGCGGCCGGACCGACCTCCGCGGTGCCGCAGGCACGGGACGCCGGCCGGCCCGCCTCCGGCTCATGGAATCAGCCCCCGACCACGCAGCCGCCGACGGCCCAGCCCCCGACTACCCAGTTGCCCTGGCAACCCGGCGGCTCCGGGCAGGCCTGGCAGAACGCGCCGCCCACCGGCGGATGGTCCTACCCCCCGGCCGGATACGGTCCGCCGACGGGAGCGCAGCCCGCGCAGGGACCGCCGCCCGGATATCCGCCACCGGGTTACCAGGCGCCGGGAGGCCCTACGCCCTCCTCCGGACCAGGGCAGCCCCCGCAACAGCAGCCGCACCCACCGCCCCGGGACGCCGGCAGCCGGCGGAAATGGACCAGGGGAAAGTGACGCGACGTCAGGAGATCTGTTGATCGGCAAGCCACCTGGACGCATCCGGCGGCGCGTGGGGGTGGTGGCGGCAGTGGTCGCCGGCAGCCTGCTTCTCGCCGGGTGTGAGGCGCCCCGACCTGACGTCACGTTCTACGGCAACCGCACGGCCGTCGAGACCGGACCCACCAGATGGTGCGATGTCGACGTCACCGCCGAGCAGGTGAACTGCGTCGAGACGGCCGAACAGGACGTCGAGCGGTTGTCCCTGCGACCCGGTCAGAGCGTGCAGATCAACGTCCCGAGCGCGATCGGTGACACCCCGTGGGCGGTGTACTTCCGCTACCTCGATGCGGGCGGTGACCTGCAGGACGGTCGGAGCGAGATCTTCACCGACGGACAGCTGGCCTACACCCTGCGGACGTTCGACGAGCAGGATCAGCTGGTCTTGGTCGAGGTACGGAGCGGCTTCATCCTGATGGGTGGTCAGGACAGCGGCGTCGATTTCGCCGCCACCCACAGCTGGGGACTGCTGATCGACCCGGAGGAACCCAGTCCCCAGACGTCCGCCGCAGGCTGATTCCGGTCGGTCGGCCCTGCTCAGGCGTCCAGCTCGTTGGCCACCGCGCGCAGCACGGCAGCGATCCGGCCACCGAGCGCCCGGTCGGGATAACGCCCACGACGCAGTTCGGGCAGCGCCTTGGATTCCAGCAGCTTGATCATGTCGTCGACCAGGCCGTGCAATTCCTCGGCCGGGCGGCGGGTGGCGGCAACCATCGATGGCGGCGCATCGAGCACCTTCACCTGCAACGCCTGCGGGCCGCGTCGGCCGTCGGCGACCCCGAACTCCACTTTCTGCCCGGGCTTGAGGGTGGCCAGACCCGTCGGCAGCGCGGACGAACGCACATGCACGTCATCGCCGCCGCCGTCCTGGGCGATGAAGCCGAAACCCTTGTCCGCGTCGTACCACTTGATCTTGCCGCTCGGCACCTGATTCACCTTGTCCTGATCATGGCGGGAATTCCCACCCGGGCTCCTCGGCCGCTGTCCGACCGGTCCACCCCGGCTCGCCAGTTTACCGGCGTCCGCGCGCTGCTCTTTGCCATCTCGGTGCGGCCCGAATACCGCTCATCTCACTCGGCGCGACCCGTCGGGGCGACTACGCTGGTTGCGTGTCCGAACAGCCCACATCGGTGTCGAATCCCCACCCGGCAACGCGGCGACGTCAGGTCTCCGGCCTCGCCCGGCTCGGCATGGTGTTGTTCGTGATCGGTCTGGTGGCGGTCGCCGTCATCCTGGTCCTGTTCGCCACCGGCACCACCGAACTGCCGCTGTGGGTGAACCTGCTGGCGATGCTCGCGCCCGTCGGTTTCGGCCTCGGCCTGCTCGGGGTGTACTCCGAGGCAAGAGCGGCTCGCAGGGCGGGCGCGGCCCGCCGAAACGCCGCGGCGACAACGGCCGAAGCCTCGAGCCCGACCGTGACCGGATGACCGGCAACGAAGGTGCAGGTGTGGTGCAGGTCGCGCAGCATGCCGACGACCTCGAGCGGGCCACGGAGTTCTACACCACGACGCTGGGTCTGCCGCTGATCGCCAGGTTCGGCCCGTTGGTGTTCGTCGACCTCGGCGGCACCCGGCTGCTGCTGGAACACGAGGCTCCGCCGGCGATGATCTACCTCGAGGTCGAGGACCTGCCGGCCCGAGTGGAGGAATTACGCGCCGCGGGCGTCGACGTGGTCGCCGAGCCGCACGACATCTTCACCGACACCGAGGGCGTATTCGGCGGAAAATGGCAGGTGGAGAGCCAGGCCTTCATCCGGGATTCCGAGGGGAACCTGGTCGGGTTGGTCGGCCACCGCTGACGAGTCGCTCCCGACTCAACGCCGATGCGGTCGGAATGACAGGTCAGTGCACCGTTGCCAGCAGGTACGACTCCAGCCACGCCGGGAACCGGGTGAGATCGGCCAGCACCACGTCGGCGCCGGCCGCCTTCAGGTCGTCGGCACTGATCGGTCCGGTGGCCACTCCGACCGCCAGCGCGTCCGCGGCGCGCGCCCCGGTGATGTCACCCAGGTGATCGCCGACGTAGACCTCGGCGCCCTGCTCCTGCAGCGCCGCGGCCTTGGCTGTGCTCCACAGATCGCCGATCACCGCCGACACCTCGATGCCCAACTGCTCGAGGTGGGCGATGGCGTTCGGCGCGTACTTGGCGGTGACGACGACCGCGCGTCCGCCGCGATCGGTGACAGCCCTGACCGATTCCGCAGCACCCGGCATGGCAACGGTGCGGGGAATCACCATGCTCGGCGTCAGCGCGCGATAGCGGGCGATCAGCTGCTCGATGGTGGTGTCGTCGAGGTCGTATCGGACGAACTCGTGCCGCAGCGGCGGGCCCAACCGGGTGACGAATGCCCTGCCGTCCAGCGGTATTCCGGACTCGGCGGCCAGGACGTCGAAGACCTCGACGATCCCCGCGCGGGGATCGATCAAGGTCATGTCGAGGTCGAAGCCGACGGTGAAACTCACTGGATGAGAGTAAGCGGCCGATCCGGATCGTCGAGTCCCTCGGTCCAGCCTGAGGCCGGACAGTGATCGAGATGTTACGCAGCGCGTGATGACGATCACGCGGATGACGGACGCTCCGTCACCCCGAGGGGCTCCGCTCGCCGGCCTCCCGCGTCATTTCCGGTGGTCCCGACCCCTACCATTGATCAATGGCCCGGCCGTCCCGCGACCCACTGCAGTCCGGCAGCGGTCTGCGTGGGCTCCGGATCACCGCGCTCGTGTTGCTGATCGCCTTCGGGCTGATCGTCACGGTGATCACCCTCTGGCCAGGTCCGCCGGACCCCGACGGGCAACGGGCCCTGCGGGAATTCCTGCTCCGCTCCTACTCCCACGGCCTACCGACGTGGATCACCTTCGGCCGCGTCGAGTTCGCCGCCAACATCGTGATGTTCGTTCCGATCGGCCTGTTCGGCGCCCTCGTTCTCGTCCGGCACAGCTGGCTGATAGTGCCGATTGCCGTTGCCGCTTCGATCGCGATCGAGGTCTTCCAGTCCGCGCGGTTGGTCGAGCGGGTCGGCACCCCGCGTGACGTCATCGCGAACGGGCTCGGCGCGCTCATCGGGTATGTGTGCGCACTGCTGGTGCTACGGGTGGCCAGGCGCCGGAGCCGGCGGCGCGACGCCGCGGTCGAGCCGTCGGTGATCTCGAGCACCGGCACGGTGCCGGCCGACGCCTGATCCCGGCCCCGGATCCAGTTCCTCATCCCAGATCCCAGGTCCCTGCGTCGCGTTGGCCGGGGCGTGACGCTGGCGGAAGATTCGGTTGGTTGGAGCAAGCCGGATGTTCCGCTCGAGGGCGGATGGTGCGCTGGCCGGGGCGTGACGCTGGAGGAGGCCGGAAGGTTCGGTTGGTTGGAGCAACCGGATGTTCCGCTGAGGGCGGATGTGGCTGGCCGGGGCGTGACGCTGGCGGAGGCCGGAATGCTCTCGCGATCCACGGCTCAGGTCTCGCTGCAGCGCCGCGGACGGCCGGCTCAACCGTTCAGCGAGGACGGCCCGACCTGGCGGCCACGCTGCAAGGTCGCCGCGGACGTCCCCCACCAGGTCTCGCGGTACCAGGATCGGCCGTTGGGTCCATCCTCGCTGACATTGCGCAGCCCGGCCGGCAGCCGATGATGGCACTCGACGGCCCGGCGGTATTCGATGTCCAGCGGCGAGGCAACCCCGGCTTCCACCTGGTGCAGGACGGCGGGCCCCGGAGCATGATCAAGCCGCCTCAGATCACCGGGTCGACGTGCAGCCCGGCAAACGGATCCACGGTACGACCGATCAGGTCGGCGACGGAGTCGACCACCAGGCTGGGCCGGAACGGGTACTGCTCCACCGTGGCCCGGGTGGAGATCCCGGTGAGCACCAGGATCGTCGCCAGGCCGGCCTCCAGGCCCGCGATGACGTCGGTGTCCATCCGGTCGCCGATCATCAGCGTCGATGCCGAATGCGCACCGATCGACCGCAACGCCGAGCGCATCATCAGCGGATTCGGCTTGCCCAGGAAGTACGGCGTCCGGCCGGTTGCCTTTTCGATCAGGGCGGCGATGGCGCCGGCGGCCGGCAACAGACCGGCCCGACTCGGGCCGGTGGCGTCGGGGTTGGTGGCGACGAACCGGGCGCCCGCCTCGATCAGCCGAATAGCGGTGGTGATGGCCTCGAAGGAATAGGTGCGGGTCTCCCCGAGCACGACATAATCGGGATTCCGGTCGGTCAACACGTAACCCGCCTCGTGCATGGCCGTGGTCAACCCCACCTCACCGATGACGAACGCACTGCCGCCGGGTCGCTGCGAATGCAGGAACTTGGCGGTGGCCAGGGCCGAGGTCCAGATCCGTTCCTCCGGGATGTCCAGCCCGGTGGCGAGCAGCCGGGCCCGCAGGTCGCGTCGGGTGTAGATCGGGTTGTTGGTCACCACCACGAAGTTGGTCCCGCGGGCGGTCAGTTCGTCGATGAACGCATCCGCCCCCGGGATGATGTGTTCCTCGTGGACCAGCACCCCGTCCATGTCCATCAGATAGGACCAGTTCACCGGCGGCACGAAGACAGGTTCGGTCACCCGACCCATGATTGTCGGTCGGAGCCGTCGGCGCGCACGCGGGTCACCGGACGGGCCGTGTGAGCCGGACGTAGGTTGACGCCATGACGATGAGATTCGGGGTCTTCATCCCACAGGGTTGGCGCATGAGCCTGGTCGGCATCGACCCGGCAGATCAGTGGGACACGATGTCCAGGCTGGCGCAGCGCGCCGAGGCCGGGCCGTGGGAATCGCTCTGGGTCTACGACCACTTCCACACCACACCCACCCCGACCACGGAGGCGACGCATGAGGCCTGGACGTTGATGGCCGCCTTCGCGGCGTCGACCAGCCGGATCCGGCTCGGCCAGATGTGCACCTGCATCGCCTACCGCAACCCGGCCTACCTGGCCAAGGTCGCAGCCACTGTCGACATCATCTCCGGCGGCCGGCTGGAGATGGGCATCGGCGCGGGCTGGTACGAGCATGAATGGCGGGCCTACGGCTACGGATTCCCGCCGGCGCCGGAGCGGCTCCGCGCCCTCGACGAGGGTGTGCAGATCATGCACCAGGCGTGGACGACCGGCTCGGCCACGTTGCAGGGCAAGGTCTATCAGGTCGACGGCGCGATCGTCCGACCACTGCCGCTGCAGCCCGGCGGGATCCCGTTCTGGATCGCCGGCGGCGGCGAGAAGGTCACGCTGCGGATCGCCGCGCAATACGCGCAGTACACCAACTTCGACGGCACCCCGGAGAGCTTCCGGCACAAGTCGGAGGTCCTGGCCGGCCATTGCCGGCGACTCGGCCGCGATTTCGACGCGATCACCCGCTCGGCCAACTACAACATCGCGATCGGCCGGGACGAGAGGGAGGTCAAGGACCGACTCGATTGGATCCGGGACCACCAGACGAAGCTGATCGGCGCCGAGAAGGCCGCCAGGCAGATGTCGGCCTACGAAGGTTTGCCCGGGGTCGGCACCCCGGAGCAGATCGTCGAGAAGCTCACCAAGCTCAAGGCGGACGGTCTCGGCTACGCCATCACCTACTTCCCCGAGCTCGCCTACGACACTTCGGGTCTGGAACTCTTCGAGCAGCAGGTGATCCCGGCCCTGACCTGACCGACGTCATTCCCGGGCACGCAGCAGCCGGGCCGGCCAACCCCAGCGATCCGTCAGATGCCGAGCAGTTTGCTCTTGGCCGCCGTGAACTCGGCATCCGACAGGATGCCCTGCTCCTTGAGGTCGGCCAGTCGTTGGATCTCGCCGACCAGATCCGTCGATCCTGCCGCCGGCGCGGCCGGGGCGGGCGGTGGTTGCTGATACTGCGGCTGGGCGTACTGCGGTGGCGGTTGCTGATATTGCGGCGGCGCCTGTTGGTATTGCTGCGGCGGAGCCTGCTGCTGTGCGGGAGCGGCCTGCTGTTCCTGTTCCTGGTACGCCTGTGCATCCTCCTTTTGCTGGTACTTGTTCTGCTGCCGCCGAGCGACGCGCCCCGACACCGCGGTTGCCGTGCCCGCGACCACAGCGGTGCGGGCCATCATTCCCAACAGTCCCATGACCGGATCCTCAGCCCTCTGCCAGTTCCAGCGCCGACAACACGACATCCCGCGGAACTCTCGCCTGATCGATGAGGACCGCACCGGAGCCCTCCAGCGCACTGAGGAACGGTGCGGCCCAGGTGTTCTCCCAGCAGATCACGGCGATCGAGGAGTTCGGCTCGAGCACATCGGTGAGCTCGGCGACGTCCTCGGCATCCAGGAATCCACCCGGGACGTCACCGTCGACGCTGGCGAACAGCGGCCCGTACTGCGCCGTCAGCCCGGCCAGCTCGATCGACCCGACCTCTCCGTCGGCGGTCCTGTAAGCGAAGAGCAGATCGAGCACCCGGATCGTTCCGGACGAGATCAGGTTCTCCAACGCCGGCAGGATCGCCCCGTTGAACTCGTTGCCGGGAAAGGCGACCTCGAGGATGTCGACGGGTCCGATGTCCATTGCACGCACGCTCCAGTGTCTGCAGGCGGCCGGTCGGGCCATCCGATTGTCTCCGACCGTCTTCGCGCCCACGGATGCGGGCGGCCGAGGTCGATGTGCCACCGATCTCATCGTCCTCGCCCCGGACCGGCATCCTCCGATGTGGATGAGATGGCGCGCGCCGATCGTCGTCAGCCCGGCGGGCGGAGTCCGTGACGACCGACACCGTTGCCATGGCCTGTGCTTAGATCGACAGTGCCGCCAGGGTGCTCTGCCGTCCCGGTTCGGTAGCGCGTGAGACGAATCGGTCGGAACGATCGGACGTCGCCAGGCATTGCTGCCGGACCCGCGATGACGCCCATCGGTCCAGTCGCAGTGCCCGGCTCATCCGCGCGTCACAGGAGGAATGCATGTCCGAACTCATCGTCATCGGCTACGACGATCACGACAAGGCCACCGCGGCCTACAACGAAGTGCTCACGCTGCAGGGCGATTTCGTCGTCGAGCTGCAGGGCTTGGCGATCGTCACGGTCGACACCGAGGGCAAGAGCCACGTCGAGACGCCGCAGAAGATCGTGGGCATGAGCGCGGCCTCCGGTGCCCTGTGGGGCATGCTGCTCGGCCTGCTGTTCTTCGTGCCGTTCGTCGGGCTGGCCATCGGTGGCCTGATGGGCGCCCTGTTCGGCAAACTCGGCAAGTCGGGGATCAACGACGAGTTCCGTTCCCAGGTGAACACGATGCTGACCCCGGGCAAGGCGGCGATCGTGATCATGGCCTCCAAGATCACCGAGGACAAGTTCGCCGACCGGATGAAGGCCTACGGCGGCAACCTGCTCAAGACCTCGCTGTCCGAAGAGGACGAGAAGGAGCTGGCGCACGAGCTCGGTGACGCGGCGCCCACCACTTCCTGATCGCCGCACCTCGTTAGTACGAACCGCAGCCGGTCGTCACCCCAGGTGGCGACCGGCTGTCGGCGTCTCTGCGGGCAGTACCGGAGCCTGCGCCGGAAAGCCCGGCCGATGATCAACGCGTGACGACGGGGAGTTCCGGGAGCAGGCCGAGTGTCCGAGCCCGGTCGACAGCTGCCGTCCGGGAGGACACACCGAGCTTGTGATAGATCGCCAGTGCCTGGGTCTTGATGGTGTGCCTGGACACGAACAGCGATCCGGCGATCTCCGGGAACGAGAGCTGGGTGGGCAGGTACTGCAGCACCCGCAGCTCCGCGGTGGTCAGCGGCGAGACGCCGGTCAGCGGATCCGCCGGCAGATCCAGCAGCGACTGCTCGCTGCGCTCGACCATCCTGCTCAGAAAGAGCGAGGGCGCACCGGCGTCGAGCAGCTGGCGGGCTTCCCTGGTCAGCAGCCGGGCAGTGGGAACGTCACCGAGGTGGGTGCTCGCCGTTGCCTGCAGGGTCCGGCCCAGCACCTGGAACCAAGGGGCGAGAGCGGAGACCTCGCCGGTCAACCGGCGGGCATGGGCCAGCGTCGCCCGCGCGACCGCGTTGTTGCCGCTGCGCGCCTGCACCATCGCCACCACGCTCATCGAGTACGCCGACGTCGAGAGCTCGGACATTCGGTTCGCCACGATCACCTCGTGGCCGGCGCCGACGAGCGCCGCGCCTTCCTCCCACTGTCCCGTCTCGATCGCCAGGAATCCCAGCGTGACAAGACAATCGGCCCGGACCAGGTGACCGCCGATTCCGGCCGCCAGGGCGGCACCTTCGCGGAAATGTTGGACGGCGTCCCCGGGGTCACCGGTCAGGATCTGGCCGATGCCCATCATGAACCTGGCCAGCGGTCGCCATGCACTGAGCGGGGTCAAATGCTCGAGGGCGTTCCCGGCGAGCTCACCGATACCGCCGAACCCCGCGTCACCGCGCAGCGCGCGCAGCAGATTCATGCTCGCGATCACCTCGCTCAGCACCCCGTCGTCGGCGGCGGCATCGGCCGTTTCCCGCAGGCGTCCGAGGTGGCCGTCGGAGACTTCGATCCAGTACTGCATCGCGGCGATGTCGCAATCCAGCAACGCCGCCCACGCCGATGCCGAGACCAGCTCGGGTGAGGCGGCAATCGCTCTCGGTCCGATGCCGTCCAGCCAACGGAACAACAGGTCCAACGGCCCGTTGCCCAGTGACAGGCTGATGTGGGACCAGATCAGCTCCGAGATGCGCTCGGGGCGACCGCTGAGCTTGGCGTGCCGGATCGCCGACTCGATGTCGCCGGCCACCTCGAACCAGCGGCCGGCCCGATCGTGCAGCTCCGGGATCAGGTCCGATTCCCGACGCTCCAGTTCGTCCCGCAGGGCATCGAGCAGCAGGTGATGGTAGCGAAACCGGTGATCCTGCGAGTCAAGCGGAATCACCAACATGTTGCTGGCACGGAGGTCTCGCAGCATCGAGCCGGATCCGCGGGAACACAGGACGGCATCGCACATCGGCCCGGTGAGCTCGGTGAGGATCGAGGTCCTGCTCAGGAACCGCAGGGTCTCGTCATCGATGCCGGACCACAGCTCGGCGCGGAGGTAGTCGACCACCGTCCGTTCCCGGCCGCTGACCATCCGGTCGGGCTGCCGATCGACCGCGCCGCCCATGCCCCTCGAACGCGCGGCCATCCCGGCCAGGTACACACCGACCGGCCAGCCCTCGGACTGCGCGATCACCGCTTCGGTCAGCTCGGTCGAGAGTCCCGTCCCGGCCAGCAGGATCCTGGCCTCGCCGCGATCCATCGCCAGTTCGTCGGCGCCGATGTCGGTCACCCGCCCCGCGGCGCGCAGCCGATCGAGCCCGATGGGCGGTTCGGTGCGGGAGATCACCACGATCTGCGAACCGTCCGGGACGGAGGTGAGCACCAGCCGCAGCATCCGCAGTGCGCCTGGTTCGGTGATCACCTGCAGGTCGTCCAGGATCATGACGAACGGAGTGGACGCCGCACCGAGCTGTTGCCCCAGCGCCGGCAGCACGACGTTCGACAGGCTCGGTTCCTGCCCGGTCACCACCGGGTGGAAGGTCGTGCTGCTGGGTTCGACGGCGGCGATCGCGGCGGTCAACAAACTGCCGAGCAACACTGCGTCATCGTGGGTGGGATCCAGCGGAATCCAGGCGAACGGCCGCCCGTCGCGGGACGCCCACTGGCTGATCACGGTGCTCTTGCCGTAGCCGGCCGGCGCCCGCAGGCAGATCACCGGCGTGCGGCTGTCGGCCAGTCCGGCGAGCACACGATCGCGGAACACCATGTCGTCGCGCACGGCCGGCGGGGCGAAGCGCGAGGTGGGGGATGACGTGCCCGGCCGTCGATGCGGCCAGTCCGGCACAGCTTCCAGGCGCGTCGGACGCGCCCAGGATCCGGTGTCCATCACCACGGAATTCTAAGGTGACGAATGGGGCAGGCAGCCTCGAATCCGGCGATTTCCCACCCTCTGACGAGTGATCTTCTCGCCGGTGGGCCGAATCGCAGGTCGTCGTTCCGCCGATTCGGGCGGCGTTCGGGGCCGCATGGGAACATGGCGCGATCCGCAGGTCGGTGCAGCGCCGGACCCGCCGCGGTGCTCCCACCCGGCGCAGCGGGAGAACGTCGATGACGGCAACCAGGCCGCGAGAACCGCCCGATGCAACACACAGCGGGACGCGGATCCCGGCGGGACCGCCGACGGTCTCGGAGCATTCCGTTCGGGTGCGGGCGGGCGCGGTCACCCGTGCCGAACGCGCCGCGGCGGGGAAGCTGGCTCGCCGGGTGGTGCCGCTTGTCGATCACGCAGAGATCGGCCGGGGGCAGCGCCGCGACCCCGTCGATCTGCTGGAAACCCAAGCCGCGTCACGGATTCCGCAGCTGGTGCCGATCAGGTACGGCCGGATGCTGGCCACCCCGTTCACCTTCTACCGCGGTGCAGCGCTGCTGATGGCGGCCGATCTCGGCGCGTTGCCACACTCGGGTTTGATGGTGCAGCTGTGCGGGGATGCGCACCTGAGCAACTTCGGCGTGTACGCGACACCGGAACGCCAGCAGACCTTCGACATCAACGATTTCGACGAGACCTACCCCGGACCGTTCGAATGGGACGTCAAGCGGCTCGCGGCCAGCGTCGCGGTGGTCGGGCTGGTCGGTGGGTTCCCGCGGAAGAAGGCCAGGGCGGCAGCACTCGCGGCAGCGGCCGCCTACCGGACGGAGATACGCCGGTTGGCCCCGATGGGCAACCTCGCGGTCTGGTACTCCCACCAGGACATGGGCGACCTACTCAAGCAGATCCGCAAGCAGGCCGGACCGGCGACGGAGCAGCAGTTCGGTGCCAACCTCGCCAAGGCCCGATTCCGGGACAGTACCGATGCCCTCCGCAAGCTCTGCGTCACGGTCGACGGTCAGGTGCAGATCAAGAACGACCCGCCGCTGATCATGCCCGGCGAGGAGTTGCTACGGGCCTGGGGGTTGCCGGTGCAGGCCTGGTACGACCAGATCGGCACCATGATCGCCGCTTACCGACGCACCCTGCAGAGCGACCGCCGGCAGCTCCTCGACCAGTTCCGGTTCGTCCAGCTCGGGTTCAAGGTCGTCGGTGTCGGCAGTGTCGGTACCCGGGCGTGGATCGCCCTGATGGACGGCGCCGACGCCGCCGACCCGTTGTTCCTGCAGGCCAAGGAGGCCCAGCGGTCGGTGCTGGCCGACTACGTCCGGCCGGCCACCGATTACCCCAACCAGGGCGAACGGGTGGTGCACGGGCAGCGGCTGACCCAGATGACCAGCGACATCTTCCTCGGCTGGCAGCGGATCGAGGGTGTCGACGGGGTGACCCGGGACTTCTACGTCCGGCAACTGCGAGACGGCAAGGGTTCGATCGTCGTCGAGCGGATGAATCCGGCCGGGCTGGCTTTCTACGCTCAACTGTGCGGCAGGACCCTGGCCAGGGCACATGCCCGGTCGGGCGACCGGGAGGCGATCGCCGGTTACCTCGGCGGTTCGACCACCTTCGACGAGGCCGTCGCGGATTTCTCGGTGCACTACGCGGCGCGCAACGATCGTGATCACGCGGCGTTGCGGCAGGCGGTGACCGACGGGAGAGTGTCGGCGAGGGAAGGGGTTTGAGCTGGCTGCGGGCCGTCAGCCCGTTTCGACCAGGCTGGACCGCAGGTGCTGCTGGCCGGCCTCGAACATCGCGACCGCCCGTCCGCCGCCGTTCCCGGAACGTAGGCGGTCGACGTCATTGACGGTTGCCTTTCGATGGCGCCGGATTCATCGCCACTGGACGGTGTCGGATTTCTCGGCGGGTGCCATCAGATCATCCGGTGGAGACGCTCTGCGGTGGGGCCGCGCTGTGCGATGGGGCTGGGTTGTGCGGTTCGGCCACCGGTTGCCGGTGGATCGCACCGTCGGTTTCGGACAACGGCCGCCCCGCCCCGTCCCAGCGCCGGGCAATGATCTCGGCGGCAATGGAGATCGCCGTCTCCTCCGGCGTTCTCGCGCCGAGGTCCAAGCCGATCGGGGACGACAGCCGACTGAGTTCGGCGTGGCTCAGGCCGGCCTCGGCGAGCCGGGCCAGCCGATCGGTGTGGGTGTCGCGGGATCCCATCGCCCCGACGAAGGCGACCGGCAACCGCAGCGCCTCCGACAGCACCGGTACGTCGAACTTCGGATCATGGGTCAGCACGCAGATCACCGTGCGACCGTCCAGCGCACCCGCATCCACCTGCGACCGCAGGTACCGGTGGGGCCAGTCGACGACAACCTCGTCGGCCTCCGGGAACCGCTTGCCGGTCGCGAAGACGGGCCGGGCATCGCACACCGTCACCCGGTACCCGAGGAACGATCCGACCCTGGCCACCGCCGCGGCGAAGTCGATCGCCCCGAACACCAGCATCCGCGGCGCGGGGGCGAAACAGGAGACGAACACCGACAATCCCTCGCCACGGCGCTGGCCGTCCGGGCCGTAATGCAGGGTCGCGGTGCGGCCGGTGGCCAGCAGACCTCTGGCATCGTCCCGGACGGCGTCATCCAGGCGCTCGCTGCCGAGCCCGCCCGCGGTGTCGACGGTCCAGATCACCAGGTGCCGGCCGAGCTGGTCGGGCCGGCCGGCTGTGACCGTGGCCAGCGCGACCGGCTCACCGGCCTCGATCGAGGCGGCCAACGCACCGAACTCGGGAAAGGTCGAAGCGGACACGGCCTCCACGAAGATGTCGATGATGCCGCCGCAGGTGAGTCCCACGGTGAAGGCGTCGTCGTCGGAGACGCCGTACCGCTGGAGTACCGGCGGCTCGCCCGTCATCACCGTGCCCGCCAGTTCGTACACCGCGCCTTCGACGCATCCACCGGACACCGACCCCACCGCTGTGCCGTCGGGGCCGACCAACATGGCCGCACCGGGGGGGCGCGGCGCCGATCGGAACGTGCCGGTGACCGTTCCGACGCCGACGGTCTCTCCGGCCTCCCACCAGCGCAGCAGATCGGCCAGCACCTCACGCACGGCGACCTCCTTCGACGACCGCTTTGGACTCCGGCCGCGATATCGACGAACAGCGAATTGCCTCGGCGCCGGTGACCCTGCGAACGCTCCTCGCGCTGGGACCGGAACCGGTCGTACCTCCACTGTTTACTCTCCGGCGGCGCGTTCTGCGCCGAACGGTGGGTGCTGACGCCGTTGGTGGCGATGAGGGCGGCCCCGCTCCTGCTCATCATCACTGCTCGGCGCATTCGCTGCAGCGGTCCCCTCGCAGCTACTGTGGGTTGATGACCGCAGTCGCCCTCGGGATCCCGCGGGTCGGCCTGTCGGTGCCTGGTTCAGCCGCGATCGGGGCACCGTCGGTGCCGACCGAGGCTCGCCCCGCCTCCCCCTATCTGTTGGACACCCACGGACGTCGTGCGCGTGATCTACGGGTCTCGCTCACCGACAAGTGCAACCTTCGCTGCACGTACTGCATGCCGGCCGAGGGGCTGGACTGGCTGCCCGGTGGCGAGTTGCTGACCGACGACGAACTGGTCCGGCTGATCGACCTTGCCGTTTCCCGCCTCGGCATCGAGGAGATCCGCTTCACCGGTGGAGAGCCGTTGCTGCGCAAGGGCATCGTCGAGCTGATGAGCCGGGTCGGGCAGCTCTCGCCGCGTCCGGAGATGTCGTTGACCACCAACGGGATCGGGTTCGCCCGGCGCGCTGCGGACTTCGTCGCGGCCGGCCTCGACCGGATCAACATCTCGCTGGATTCACTCGACCCGGCCACCTTCCAGACGTTGACCCGGCGGAACCGGTTGACCGACGTCCTCGATGCCCTTGCCGCTGCGGTCGACGTCGGGCTGAGTCCGGTGAAGATCAACACCGTGTTGATGCGCGGGATCAACGACCACGAGGCGGCCGACCTGTTGCAGTTCAGCCTGGAGCGCGGGTACCGGCTGCGGTTCATCGAGCAGATGCCGCTGGACGCCGGGCATTCGTGGACCAGGGAGCGGATGGTCACCGCCGACGAGATCCAGGCATCGCTCGCCACCCGGTTCACCCTGACCCCGCACCCGGGCGCCCGGCTCGGCTCGCCCGCCGAACTGTTCACCGTCGACGGCGGACCGGGCACCGTCGGCATCATCGCCTCGGTGACCCGCCCGTTCTGCGGGGACTGCGACCGCACCCGGCTCACCGCGGACGGCCAGGTACGGACCTGCCTGTTCGCCCGTCAGGAGACCGACCTGCGGGCCATGCTCCGCGGTGGGGCCGACGACGAAGAGATCGCGGCCGCCTGGCGGACCACGACCTGGGGAAAGTTGCCGGGTCACGGCATCGACGACCCGTCGTTCCTGCAGCCCGATCGGCCGATGAGCGCGATCGGTGGCTGAGGTGGCGTCGGCGCCTGACCGGCAGTTGGCGAGCGATACCCGCCCCACAGCGCTTCGTGTCGGCGTGCGGTACTTCGCGGCCGCCAGGGCGGCGGCAGGGGTGACGGAGGAGCAGCTCGACCTGCCCGTTCCTGACACCGGATGCACCGTCGGTGACGTGCTGGAGGTCGCGACCGCCCGCCACGGTGCCGCGCTGCGCACGGTGCTCGACCGCTGCAGCTTCCTGCTGGACGAGCGGGCGGTGCACGGTCTGGGCACCCCGATTCGGGACGGTCAGGTGCTGGACGTCCTGCCGCCATTTGCCGGCGGTTGAGCTCCTGCTGCGGAGTCATCCCCGGTGGAGCGCCCCGCAGTTGACGCAGCGAGGCCGCACGTGGTCGCCCTTGGATCAATCGCAGGACCTCGATCACCCTCGGTGATCGGCCGTGCGTGCGCGTGTCCGCTACCGATGCCACTTCAGCGGAGCTACCGTTTGAACTGTCTGCTGCCCGCGGTTCGCGGGAAAGCAGAGCTTTCGCCAGCGACCAGGAGGTACCGCAGTGTCCCAACCACCTTCCGAGGGGTCCGCCCCTCCGGATGATTCGTCCGATCCAGGGACTGCTCCGGGTCCTTCAGGATCCGGTGGCCCGCCGTCCGGCCCCCAGTACCCCGCGGCACCTCCGCCGCCCGGTGCCTACCCGCCACCGACGACCGGCCAGACCCCGACGTATCAGGGTCAACCGGGATCGCAGCCCGGCCAGCCGCCCGCCGCCCCCGGTCAGGGCTCCGCACAGGGTGGCTACCCGCCGCCGGCGCCCTCGGGTCCGCCGCCCGGATATCAGCAACCACCGCCGGGCTATCAGCAGGGCCCACCACCCGGTTACCAGCAGGGCCCGCCGCCCGGCTACCAGGGTCAGCCAGGCCAGCCGCAGGGCGGATATCCACCGCCCCCTGCCGGTTACGGTCAGGCCCCCGGTTACCCGCAGCAGGGCCAGGGCGGTCCGCCGCCCGGGTACGGACAACAGCCACCCCAGGGGTACGGCCCGCCGCCTGGCGCTCCGGGCGGTTACGGACCACCGGCCGCGCAGGGTGCCTACGGGCAACCGCCCGGCGCCTATTCCCCGGCGGGTGGGGCGGCGGCGAAACCGTCGTTCGACATGTCCAAGATCACCATCGCCGGCTGGGGAGTGATGGGGGCATCGCTGGTCACCCTGATCGCCAGCTTCTTCTACTTCTGGTCCGGTTCGGTGACCGGATTCATCACGGTCACCGTCGGTCTCAACGGCTGGAGTTTGTGGTGGTGGATTCCGGTGCTGCTGGCCGTCGCGGTGGGTGTCATCTACGCACTCGTTCAGTTCGGCATGATGAAGCCCGGGCAGGTCAAGCCGGAGTGGCTCGCCTACGGTGCGGCGGCCTCGTTCATCCTGATGATCGGGGTGTTGATCCACACCTTCGCGAAGAGCGGTTCCACCAGTGATCTCGGCAGCAGCGCCTCCGCCGGGCCGAGCTTCGGCGTCTGGCTTGCGCTGATCTCGACGCTGGCGTTGACCTACTTCGCCGCGCTCGCGGCGCAGTCCTCGGGCGCCAAGCTCCCGTTCAAGGTGCCAGGTCCCGCCTGACACCTGCTCGTCGAACATGACAGTGGCCGCGATCCGAAATCGGATCGCGGCCACTGTTCTTTCTGCATCACGGTGTCACCGCAAGGTGACCCAGCACGGCTGAACCTGCTGCGTCACACCGTGATTCGTCGGATGGTGAGATATCCGCCGAGACCGGCAAGCACCGCCAGCACCGCTACCAGACTGCTGGCCGCCAGGATGTCCAGGTTCGCCACGAACGAACCGAACGCCACCCATGCCCCCCGCCAGGTGATGACCATGACCCCGAGGACGACGATCAGCGACAGGCATCCGAAGAAGATCACGGAACCGATCAGGGCGAAGCGCCGATAGATCAAACCCGCCCACAGCCCGAACACGAAGACCAGCGTCATCAGCACGAAGTTCGTGATCAGCACCTGGTACCAGGGTCCGTCCAGGATCCACGGCACCCGGAAGAAGTGCAGCTGCATCCACCAGCCGCCGGTCAGCCCCTCGACCCACCACAGCACGGTCAGGACCACCGCATAGACCAAGCACAGGCCGACGACCAGCAACACCGTCCCGAGGTAGTAGGTGCGCCGACTGACCCCGAGCGTGAAGGCGAAGGGCAGGAACTTCGTCGCGGCCTGCACCCCGATCACGGCCATGAAGATGTAGATCGAGATGAGGGCACCGGTGAAGTCGCCGGCCGGCTGGGTCAACGGGATCACCGCGAAGATCGCGACGTTGATGGCGAAGATGAAGGCCATCAGACCCCACACCATCCAGGTGTAGGAGAACCGGTCCACCAGATGCAGTCTCGCGACCTTGACCAGGTTGGCGGCGCTCATGCGCTGATCCTTTCCCGCTGGTCGCCCGACGAGCGGACGACGAATTCCTGCAGCGACACCGGGCCGAGGTCCAGGTTCATCTCTCGGGCGCGAGCTCGGGCGAGGTCGTCCAACGGACCGTTGATCGTCGCCGTCGCCATGGAGCCGAGGCCCTGCCGGACCAGCACGTCCCGGTGCGCGATGAACTCGTCGACGGCCGACGCCCGCCCGCTGACAATGACCGCGCGGCCGCGGAGGTCGTCCGCGTTGGCATCGACGACGATGCGGCCCCGGTCGATGACGATCACGTGCTCCAGCAGGTTCGCCACCTCGTCGATCAGGTGGGTGGACAGCAGGATGGTTCGCGGGTGTTCGGCGTAATCGGCGAGCAGCCGGTCGTAGAAGATCTGCCGGGCAACGGCATCCAGCCCCAGGTAGGGCTCGTCGAACAGGGTGATCTCGGCCCGGGCGGCCAGCCCGATGACGATCCCGACCGCGGAATGCATGCCGCGCGAGAGCTTCTTCAGCGCCCGGTTCGCCGGGAGGTCGAAGTCCTTCATCAGCTGATCGGCCAGTTCGGCATCCCACCCCGGGTAGAACCAGGAGGCGGCTTCCAACGCGCGCTTGACCTTGATGTCGGGATAGACCTGGCTCTCCTTGACGAACATCATCCGGCCGAGCACGGCGTCGTTCTCCAACGGGTTCTGCCCGTCGACCCGGACCGAGCCCGAGCTGACGAATTCCTGGCCGGTGATGATGCGCATCAAGGTCGACTTGCCGGCTCCGTTGCGCCCGAGCAGCCCGGTGATGGTGTCGGTCTGCAGCGCGGTGCTGACGTCGTCCAGGGCGGTGGTGCCGCCGCGGTAATGACGGCTGACGTGGTCGATGACAACGATCGGAGTCATGACGCCTCGCCTTCTTCCGATGGGTGGATGGTGTGCGGTGAGGGCGCGGATCTGGTCCGGTCGGGTGGATGCCGGATCATCTCGATCAGCAGCTCGGTGTCGATGCCGATCCGTCTGGCCTCGGTGACCAGTGGATCGACGTACTGCTCGGCGAACTCCTTGCGCCGCAGGTCGATCAGCCGGTCCCGGGCGCCGGTGACGACGAACATGCCAATCCCCCTGCGCTTTTCCAGGATGCCGTCGTCGACCAGCAGGTTGATGCCCTTGGCCGCCGTCGCCGGATTGATCCGGTGGAAGGCCGCGAACTCGTTGGTCGACGGGACCCGGTCACCCTCGGCCAAGGTGCCGTCCACGATGTCGGAGACCAGCTGGTCGGCGATCTGCAGGAAGAGCGGTGAACCCTCGTCCAGCATCTCGCCTCCCCCGCCAGGTTCTCTGGTTCAGTGGTTCGTTACTTGACTAATGTACCCATGCACGTTCGGGGTGCGCAAGCGGCTTCTTTAGTAAGCGAAACTGCGTCATCGGCCGGGGCGGGGGCGCCATGGGTCCGCGCAGAACCGGCGTGGGAGGCGGGGTCGCCGTCAGAGCCACGCCACGCCCGACCGGGCCCGGCCCTTGGGGCGCTTCTACCGCTCACCACCTGCTGCAGTCATCGCACAGCGCCAGTTCGACCCCACAAGCGCCCGCACCCCGGGCGGGTCGTAGCGGTCCCCTGCCCCACGAGCGGCCGGCACCCGCGAGCCGAGCCGCGCCACGCCCGACCAGGCGGGAAGCGGGCTGGCCGGTCAAAGGCCACGCCACGCCGGACGCGTCCCGGCTCATGGGGCACAACTCCCGCTCACCACATGCTGCAGTCACCACCCAGCGCCAGTTCGACCCCACCAGCGCGCGCACCCCGGGCGTGTCAGACCAGCCAGGCGGGAAGCGGGCTCGCCGTCAAATCCTCGTCATCAGGTCAGGGGGATCTTGATGACCTGACCCGCTCCGGCACAGACCGAGCAGACACTCACGTAGGCAGTGTCTTTCACCAGGGCCACCCCATAAGGCGCGGGCAGATCGCCGGCGATGGTCTGGTGGACGGCTGCACCGGGGGTGATCTTGACCAGCGAACCGAGAGGGAGAGCCTCCGGATCACCGCTCGCCAGGCCGTTATTCGAGATCTGCACCGCATACAGCGAACCGTCCTTGCCGAACGCCAGGTCGGTCATGTTCGTCAGCCCCCACGCGTACTTCACGGGCTTCTGACCTGGGACGACCCGCCAGATGCTGGCGGCCCCCTTCTCGAACGGGAAACCCGTCAATTGACTGACGTACAAGGCGTGATCAGGACCCTCGACGACCGCGGTCGGCACGGCGTCGGCCGGGATCATCGTTCCCGGGGGCAGGCCGAGGAATGGCGGCGCCAACATCGGTACCGGATCGAGCACAGCCGTCGTCGTGAACGTCCCCTGGTGAGCCGCCCGGACCAACGAATTACCTCCGGCGTCGGCCACCTGGTAGGCACTGCCCTGCCGAAGGATGCCGACCGGGTTGCTGTCGATGTCTGTCCCGTCCGGGTTGGCGTCCGCCTCGTTCTGCAATACGTCCGCGAAGAGGCTGTAGCCGGGCTTGTCGAGCTTGCCGGTCACCAAGGTGCCCAGCAGTGTGCCCGCATCACCGAATGCGGCGCGGAACTCAGGACTGCCACCGATGCCAATGCTCAGCACGTATTTCCGGGTTCCGGTGAACTCGATATCGGAAGGCCCGAGGGTTTCTGCCCCGTCGGTGATCGACGGTAGCCCCGTCACCACCCGGCCGCCGCCAACCCTGGTCACCGCACCGGTCATCCCCAGACAGAAAACGCCCAACGGGTGGGTTGCGCATGGTCCGCTCCCGCCCCGGCCCGCCTCGACGACATAGAGGTCTCCGGAGGCGTAGGTCAGGTGCCTCGGGCTGTCCAGCCCGCTGGCCACCACCTGCCACGGTGGGTCCGCGGCAGCGGCCGGGCTCATCGGGATCACCATTGCCAGGGCAACGACGGTCGATGCGGTGATGGCGATGGTTCGACGGAGTCGGTGCATGGAACGCCCCTCGCGAGATGCGCTCGAAGATTCCTGACCCCGACATTCGAGACAATGAGTGATGAAGAGACTATAACGCCGACGTCGGTTGGGCCAGTTGAGTCGACCATCCGGCCAACATTGCCGTGAGTAACCGCTGATCAGGAGACAGTTGCCGCCGTCTTGAACCTTGGCGGTCGCCGCGCTGGGATCAGTCGGGTCCGGCCGTCACGGACGCGGTCAGCGCCGGGCTCGCCTGCCGCTCGAACTGGGTGTGGTAGAGCTCGGCATAGAGCCCACCGGCGGCGATCAGCGAGGTGTGGGTACCGGACTGGACGATCCGGCCGCCGTCGACGACCAGGATCTGATCGGCGCTGCGGATGGTCGACAACCGGTGCGCGATCACCAGAGAGGTGCGGCCGGCCAGAGCGGCTGCCAGCGCTCGTTGCACCGCCAGCTCCGATTCGCTGTCCAGGTGTGCGGTGGCCTCGTCGAGGATGACGATCGCCGGCGCCTTGAGCAGCACCCTGGCGATCGCGATGCGTTGCTTTTCCCCGCCGGACAGTCGGTGCCCGCGGTCGCCGACGACGGTGTCCATGCCCTGCGGCATCGAGCTCACCAGATCCCAGATCTGCGCCGCCCGAAGGGCCTCGATCAACTCCTCCTCGGTGGCGTCGGGCCGCGCGTACAGCAGGTTGGCCCTGATGCTGTCGTGGAACAGGTGGGCGTCCTGGGCGACGACGCCGATCGCGTCCCGCAGCGACTGCAGGGTCAGGTCTCGGACATCGACACCACCGATCCGGATCGACCCCGAATCGGCGTCGTAGACCCGCGGAACCAGTTGCGAGATGGTGGTTTTGCCGGCCCCGGACGGGCCGACCAGCGCGACCAGCTGCCCGGCGTCGGCGCGGAAGCTCACCCCGTGCAGCACCGGGTGTCGCGGGCCGTGATCGGGCACCGCGATGTCCTCCAGCGAGGCCAGCGACACCTCGTCGGCGCCGGGATAGGCGAAGTGCACGTCATCGAATTCGACCGACTGTTCGCCGGCGGGAGCCGGTCGGGCGTCCGGGCGTTCGACGATCAGCGGCTTCAGATCGAGCACCTCGAAGACCCGTTCGAACGAGACGAGAGCGCTCATCACGTCGACCCGGACGTTCGACAGCGCCATCAGTGGTCCGTACAACCGGCTCAGCAGCAATGCCAGCGAGACGACGGCGCCGGGCTCGAGCGAGCCGTTCAACGCCAGCGCGCCGCCGAGACCATAGGTGAGGGCCTGCGCGAGCGCGGCCACCAGGCTCAGCGCAACGATGAACACCCGCCCGTACATCGCCGTCGTGATCCCGATGTCGCGAACCCGGCCGGCCCGCTCGTCGAACGACTGCACCTCATCGCGCGGCCGACCGAACAGCGTCACCAGCAACGCGCCCGACACGTTGAACCGTTCGGTCGTGGTGGTGTTCATCGAGGCGTTCAGCCCGTAGCTTTCGCGAGTGAGGGCCTGCAGCTTGCGCCCGAACCACCGGGCCGGGAGAACGAAGATCGGCAGCAGGATCAGCGAGAGCACGGTGACCTGCCAGGACAGGCTGAACATCACCACCGCGGTCAGAGCGAGTCCGATGGAATTGGCGATGACGCCGGACAGGGTCGAAGTGAAGGCCTGCTGCGCACCGATGACGTCGTTGTTGAGTCGGCTGACCAGGGCGCCGGTCTGGGTGCGGGTGAAGAACGCCAGCGACATCTGCTGCACGTGCCCGAACACCTTGGTGCGCATGTCGAAGATCAGGCCCTCGCCGATCCGGGACGAGAACCAGCGGGTGCCGAGGGACAGCAGCGCGTCCAGGACGGCCAGTCCGCCGATCACCAGTGCCAGTCGCACCACGACGGCCACGGAGCCGCCGGCGCTGATCTCGTTGATCACGTCGCCGGCGAGCAGCGGGGTGGCGACGCCGATCACCGACGACACGACGGTCAACAGCAGGAAAACGCCGAGCTCCTTGCGGTACGGGGTCGCGAACGACACCACCCTGCGCAGCGTGCCGGCCGCCAGCTTCTTGTTCTTCACCGAGCTGTCCTGGTACCTCATTCGCCAGGTGCTCGCGCCGGCCATGCCACCGGGTCGGGTCATGGGCATGCCTCCGTCCTGCAGGACTCTCGTCGTGCATCACAACAATGCGCGCACGCGGAGTGCTTCCCCATCGATTGCGCCGAGGGAGGAATGGCCGTGCCTGCGGCGGCCGGAACAAGCGTGCGGGGCGGGGGCGAACGGTCATCGCGAGCTCAGGCTGAAAACCGCACACGCACCGCGCCAGCACCAGGACCAGGACCGCACGGCACCGCACGGCAACATCGAGCGAAGCCCACGGCACCGAAGCCATCGTCACCACCCCGCCGGCGCGAGCTGCTGCTGTTCCAACAGCGGAGTCAGAAATGTTTCCGCGATATCGCCATTCGGAACAAACCGGACACCGGCTCGAGATGACGCGCGCGGCTCGGCTCGCCCCAGGGGTCCATCTACCGCAAGAGGGGTGCTGCGGAAGTCGACCAGCGGTCAATGAACCCGAGAAGCGATCATCTGCCGGGCGTTCGATCGATGGCGGTGCCGCGGCGCTGCCTGATGTGGCCGAGTCCGAGCCCGGACCCGACGGCCGACCCCCGCCGCACCGCGGCGCTGCCAGATGTGGCCATGAGTCCGCCGAAGATCCACATCTACCGGGGTTCGCACTTCGATCTGGACCGGCAGCACCCGCGCCGATCAGGCCGGATGTGCCGTCGCGGCTACGGGGTCGAGGATTTAAGCTACCGCCACCACCGTGCCTGGGAGGCGGAATGGCCGATCCGGTAGCGGGTCTGGATTCAACCGAGGCCCTGGCGATCGACGATCCGGTCGCCGACGAGCCAGGTTCCGCCGGACGCGCCCGTGCCGTCACGCCGGCGGAACGGGTCGAGCACCGGCTGCAGGTGACATCGCCGCGGATGTGGTTGGCGCTGGTCGGTTTCGTGATTCTCATTGCGGCGGGCGTGGTCTGGGGTGTGCTGGGCCGAGCTGCCGACCAGGTCACCGGGATCGGGGTGATGCTCCCCAGCGAGGGCCTCTACGACCTGGCGGCACCCAGCGCCGGCACCGTGCAGGGGATCAACATCCACAACGGGGATCCGATCAGCGCGGGCGGGACCGTGGCCTGGCTCCTCCAACCGGACGGCGAGGTCGAGCAGGTGCGCAGCGCGATCGATGGCACCATCGTCGCGCTGCTGGTCAAACTGGGGAGTTTCGTGGATGCCGGTGCACCGGTGGCCACCATCGAACCGGTGGGCTCGGACCTCCAGGTGGTGCTGTACGTCGGGGCGGCCGATGGCAAACAGATCCTGCCCGGCATGACGGCGTTCATCGCGCCCAGCACCACTCCGTCATCGCAGTACGGCACGATGAAGGGGACGGTGACGGAGGTGTCCTCGCTCACCGTCAGCGCCGAGCAACTCGGCGTCAGCCTCGGCCGCAACAGCCCGCTGATCGGCGCCTTGCTCGACCGCGGTCCCGCGCTCGAGGTCGTGGTGACACTCGAAAGGGCCGACACTCCCAGTGGTTTCGCCTGGACGGCCAGCAACGGGCCGAATTTCCCGATCACCAGCGGCACCCTGGTCGACGGATCCGTCGTCATCGACGAGGGCAGCCCGTTCCAGCAGATCCTGGGCCGCTAGATGACCGAACGGGCCACCACCGACGCCAACGACGCCGGAGATCCGGCGACCCTGGACTGGTTGCCGGAACGCGCGATCGGCATCGGTCGCGCCCTGGTGCCGGTGCTCGCCGCCTTCGGTCGCGACGAGGCAACCGCCGAGCTGGCCCGGCTGGCCGGTGGCTTCGCTGCCGACCCGCCCATCGTCGGGGTGCAGGCCGTCGCGGCGTCGTTCGGACTGAACACCGCGGTCCGGGAGTGCACGAACGACGAGCTAACGACGATCAGCACCCCGTTCGTCGCGATCCTCGGCGACCAACCGGTCGGCGTCGGATCCCACTCGGAGCGACCCATCGCGCCGAACGTGCCGTCGTTTCCGGTGATCACCTTCGAACCCGGCCGGGAGTTCATCCGGGCCGAAGCGGCCATCGGCACGACCGCGGTTCTCGGCCGGCGACTGCGGGTCGCGCGGTCCGGGCTGCTGCTGGCCATCGCGGCGGGAGTGCTGCTGGCGTTGCCCAGTGTGCTGGTCGCCGGGCTGGCGAAGACGTTCGTCAACAAATACCTGATCGACGGTTCCGTGCAGTGGCTGGACGCCGTGCTGATCGCCTTCCTACTGGCAGCGGTGCTGCAGGTCGGGCTGAGCGCGCTGCAGCAGACCGCGATGACCCGCACCAGTCGCAAGATGTCGATCACCATGTCGGCCGACTACCTGTGGCATCTGCTCCGGCTGCCCATCTCCCACTTCGTCGCCCGGCCGGCGGGCGACCTGGGCTTCCTGATGACGCTGAACGACAAGTCGGCGACGTCGCTCGGCCGACGGTTGGCGATGGCGCTGATGAGCGTCGTCATCGGGTTGATCACCGGCGCGTTCCTGGTCCGGTTCAGCGTCTGGCTCACCCTGATCGTGCTCGGGTTGACCGCCGTCTCCTTCATTGCCGTGCAACTGATGTCGCGCAAGCTCGCGCCGATCGGCCGCGACCTGACCACCGCCCAGGCGGCGATGTCCGGCACCGCCACCGGCGGTATCTCCTCGATCGAGTCGTTGAAGGCCAACGGCGCCGAGGAGTCGCTGTTCACCCACTGGGCCGACAGTTACACCCGCACACTGGAACTCGACCAGCGGATGGGGGTGGTCAACTCCTCGGTCAACGCCATTCCGAACCTGTCGATCCTGCTGATGACCACTGCGGTCATCGGTGTCGGTGGTGCGCAGGTCATCTCCGGCGCCATCACGCTGGGCGACCTGGTCGGATTCCAGTCCCTGCTGGTGCCGTTCCTCGCCGCGACCTCGTCGGTTCTCAGCTCGGCCGCCCTGCTGCGCAAGGTGATCAGCGACAGCCGCAAGCTCGACGAAACCGACCGGCTCCCGATCGACGCGGGCATCGCGGCGTCCGAAGTCCTGACGCCGACCGCGGCACCCGCGAAGCTGGCGGGTGCGCTCGAGGTGCGCGGCCTGACGTTCGGCTACCAACCGGGCGGGCCGAGCCTGATCGCCGATCTCGACCTACGGCTCGAACCGGGCACCAGGGTCGCCCTGGTCGGCGGCAGCGGGAGCGGGAAGTCGACGGTCGCCCGGCTGGTCACCGGACAGCTCGAGCCATGGGCCGGCCAGATCCTGTTCGACGGGCAGCCGCGGCATGCCCACCCGCCGGCGGTACTTGCGCACTCCATCGCCTTCGTCCAGCAGGAGGTCTATCTGTTCGACGGCACGGTGTCGGAGAACCTCACCCTGTGGGATCCGACGGTGCCCGAGTCCGACGTCGTGCGCGCCGCCCGGGACGCCTGCATCCACGATGAGATCAGTGCGTTTCCCGGCGGCTATTCGGCCCATCTGCTCGAGGGCGGCCGCAACCTTTCCGGCGGTCAACGGCAGCGGATCGAGATCGCCAGGGCGTTGGCCGGCAATCCGCGGCTGCTCGTGCTCGACGAGGCGACCAGCGCACTGGACTCGGTGACCGAGGGCATCGTCGATGCCAACCTGCGGCGCCGCGGGTGCACCTGTCTGATTGTCGCGCACCGGCTGTCGACCATTCGGGACTGCGACGAGATCGTGGTGCTCGACCGGGGGCGGGTGGTCGAGCGCGGCACCCACGAGGTCTTGCTGGCGGCCGAAGGTGCCTATGCCCGGCTCGTCGGGGACATGGCGCAATGAGCGACGTCGCCGCCGCCTCGGCGGACGCCGTCGAGATCAGCGGCAACGTCTCGGTGTCGCTGGACGATCCGGGCCGAGCCTGGATCGTCTCGGCGGGACGGGTCCTGGTGTTCGCCTCCGACCTGCCCCGGCGCCGCCCCGGCCCGCAGGATCCCGCCCCGCAGCATCCCGGTGCGGACGGGGACGGCGCGACCGTCCCGGGGGCACGACAGCTCGTCCTCGAGGCGGACGAGGGCGACCTGCTGTTCGGGGTGGATGCGCGCGCCGTCGGCCGTCGTTGGTTCGTCGTCGGAATTGCGCAGGCCGAGATCAGCACCGTCGATATCGCCGCGATCGTGTCGCAGGCGCGGCCGGCCGACTCCCCGATGCGCGATCGCCTGCAACGCTGGCTGGACCGCACGGGTGTCGATCACGCGTCGGCGGCAGACTTGCTGGTTTCGGCAGATCCGGCGGCCTGGCTACGAGACCACGCGCACCGCGCCGCGGTCGCGGAGACCGAGGAGGGTGGGCGCCGGCGCGAGCGCGACGCGGCCCGGATCGTCGCCGCCGAGGCGCAGGTCGAATCGGCGACCGAGTCCGCCGTCGATGCCTTGGCCAGCGTCTTCGACTGGCGCCGGTTCCTGTCCTCGCGGCTGGTCGACCGGCAGGACGACCTGGTCGACGCCTGCCGCATCGTCGGTGATCGACTGGGAATCACCATCCGGCCGGCGGCCGCGGAGGACCTGCTCCGGTCGGACCCGCTGACCGCGATCGCCCGGGCGTCGAAGATCCGCTTCCGCCGGGTCGGTCTGGCCGGCGGCTGGTGGCGAAGGGAAGGCGAGCCGTTGGTCGGCGAGTTGATCGGCGGCGGCCATGTGGCACTACTGCCGTTCCGGCGGCGCCGGGGTTACCAGATGATCGACCCGGTCAGCGGGCGATCCACCCCGGTCACGGCGGCGGAGGCCGACCTGCTGCGGCCGGTCGCCATCGCGATGATCCGGCCACTTCCCGAGCGCGGCATCGGCTTTCGGTCGATTTTCGGGTTTGCACTGCGTGGCGCCCACCGCGATGTCGCCACCACGCTGGTGTTCGCGACCGTCCTGGGTGTGCTCGCCCTGATCCCCCCGCTGGCCACCCAGACGGTGTTCGGGGAGATCGTCCCGGAGGGCGACCAGGCCAGGTTGGTGGCGCTGGTTGCCGGCTTGATCGGCATCGCCATCGCCGCCGCGTTGTTCGAGATCGCCCGCGGGATAGCGCTGCTGCGGGCCCGGGTTCGGGTGGGCAACGCGCTGCAGATGGCTCTGTGGGACCGGATGCTGCGGCTACCGGCGAGCTTCTTCCGCAGGTATCAGGTGGGTGACCTCGCCGAGCGCAGCCTGGTGGTCAACGCGGTCAACGAGCAGGTCACCGATGTCGTGGTGCTCGCCCTGATCGGCGGCGTCTTCGGACTGTTCAACCTCGTCGCGATGATCATCATCAGCCCACAACTGGCGGTGGTCGGCCTGCTGCTGTGCGGGGTCGGTGCGCTGGCGCTCTTCCTGACCCGGCGCGCCGGGTCGAAGCCGTGGGTGGAGATGCTCGACGGCAACCGCGAGATCTCCGCGGAAATCCTCCAGTACTTCACCGGCATCGTGAAGATCCGCACCTCGGGCTCAGAACGAAAGGTGTTCTCCCGCTGGGCTCAGCACTACGCACAGCAGAATGTGCGGGCGCTGAACACCTTCCGGATCGACAACGTGCGGGTCGTCTTCCAGGCGTCCTTCCGCACCTGCGCCGTGCTCTTCGTGTTCATCGCGATCTACTTCATCGGGCGAGAGGCGGTGCCGCCCGCCGAGTTCATGGGTTTCTACGTGGCCTTCGGCCAGTTGCTGTTCTCGTTCTTCCAGATCTCTTCCTCGTTCGCGACGATCCTGGAGGCCCGACCGACCCTCGAACAGTGCCGGCCCATCCTGGACACGCCCACCGAGTCGGACGACCCGAAGGAGCATCCCGGACCGCTGAGCGGGCGGATCGAGGTCCGCAATGTGCGTTTCCGCTATCCGGACGCGCCGCGCAACCTGTTCGAGGACCTGTCGCTGACCATCGATCCGGGCGAGTTCGTCGCCGTGGTCGGACCGTCGGGATCGGGCAAGTCGTCGCTGTTGCGCCTGCTGCTGGGCTTCGACGTTCCGGACGCCGGATCGATCTTCTACGACGGCAAGGAGCTTGCCGCGCTGGACGTCGACGCGCTCCGGCAACAGTTGGGCGTTGTCCTGCAGAAGACGGATCTGCTGCCCGGGACGATCTACCAGAACATCGCCGGATCGGCGGATCTGACGCCGGAGCAGGTCTGGGCCGCCGCCCGCAACGCAGCCCTGGACCGGGACATCGACCGTTTGCCCGACGGGATGGACACCGAGGTCGGCGAGGGCGTCGGCGTGCTGTCCGGCGGCCAGCGACAGCGGCTGCAGATCGCCCGCGCACTCGCGTCCAACCCCCGGTTGATGTTCCTGGACGAGGCGACCAGCGCGCTGGACAACCTGACCCAGTCCGTGGTCTCCCGCACGGTCAGCGAGCTGCCGATCACCCGGGTGGTGATCGCGCACCGCCTGTCCACCATCGCCGCGGCGGACCGGGTGATCGTCATCGCCGGTGGTCGGGTCGTGCAGGACGGCCCGTTCGACGATCTCTCGAACACGCCAGGACCGTTCGCGGAACTCATTGCGCGGCAGCTTCTCTGAGGTCGCGATCGGCGTGGGTGGTCGTCGGCCTGCTGCGGGTCGGCGAACCGACGGTCAGGTTGCGGCCGGGAGATCGTAGGTGGCCCGGTCGGCGGCCGGGACGAGGTCCAGGTACTCCGGATGCCGGGACACATAGCGCCGGACGAACGGGCACTGCGGCAGTACTGAGATGCCGCGGGATCGCATGTCGTCCAACGTGTCCTTGATCAACACCGACGCCAGCCCGCGGCCGCCGAACGCGTCGTCGATCTCGGTGTGCACGAAGGTGTACCGATCACCGGCAGCCCGGTAGACGGTGAACCCGGCAAGCGTGTCGCCCACCCAGATCTCGAACCGGTGCTTGGCGGGTGCCTCACGGACCGAGACCTCTTCCGCGTCAGCTGCTTCGCTCATCGACAACCCGCCCTTCGTCACCGGCCAACTCGTTCCCGCGCGATCCTGCCACCCACTCACCCAGCGACTGCCGACGGGTGGCCCGCGTCGCCGACTCAGGCCGAGCCGACCCACTCGTCGGTGCCGTCGGCGAAGACCTGCCGCTTCCACACCGGGATCCGGTGCTTGACCTGGTCGACCAGATCGATGCAGGCGCTGAACGCCTCCCCGCGGTGGGCCGCAGAGACGGCGGCGGCCAGCGCCACGTCACCCACTGCGAGCAGGCCGGTCCGGTGGGAAACGGCGACCGCGATCACGCCTTGCCGGGCGGCGATCTCCGCAGCCACCTCGGCCACGATCGCCGCGGCGGTCGGGTGCTGGTGATACTCGAGCTCGGCCACCGTCCGGCCGCCGTCGTGATCGCGGACGACCCCGGAGAACGACACCGTGGCCCCCGCCGTCGCGTCGTCGACCGCGGCGAGATGTGCCGCCATGTCGAGGACGTCGTCGGTGACCTGACTCAGCCCGACCCGACCCGTCATCACTGCGCCCCGGCGGCATGGTCGCCGCCGTGCAGCTGGTCGAGCGCGTGGTCGAGCACCCGGTCGAGCACGGCCAAGCCGTCCCGCACCCCGCCGGTCGAACCCGGGAGGTTGACCACCAGGGTCCGTCCGGACACCCCGGCCAGTCCCCTGGAGAGCACGGCGGTGGGCACCTTGTCGGAGCCTTCGGCCCGAATGGCCGCGGCCAGCCCGGGGATGTCGTAGTCCAGGATCATCGAGGTGGCCTGCGGGGTCCGGTCGGTCGGCGAGATGCCGGTGCCACCCGAGGTGATCACCAGGTCCGCGGCGGTCGAACCGGGACCCTCCCCGACCCCGTCGCGCAACGCCCGGATCACGTCCGGACCGTCGGCGCAGACGACCGGCCCGCGGACGGTGAACCCGCGGGAGATGAGCCACTGTGCGATCACCGGGCCGGTCCGGTCCGGGTAGACGCCGGTGGCCGCCCTGGTCGAGGCGATGATCACCACCGCTGTCCGGTCGGCGGTCATCGGTCCACCGGCCTGGTCCAGGTGCCGGTCTTGCCGCCGTCCTTGCGCTCCACCCGCACCGCGTCCAACACCGCGGCCGGGTCGACGGCCTTGATCATGTCGTGCAGGGTGAGCCCGGCGACGGCCACCGCGGTCAACGCCTCCATCTCCACCCCGGTCCGATCGGTGGTCCGCACGGTGGCCGAGATCAACACCTCCGCCGCGCGCACCTCGAGGTCGACCGACACCGCGGAGAGGGATAGCGGATGGCACAGCGGCACCAGGTCCGGCGTGCGTTTGGCCGCCATGATCCCGGCGATCCGGGCGGTGGCCAGCGCGTCGCCCTTCGGCAGGTTGCCCTGCTGCAACAACCGCACCACCTCGGCCGTGGTGCGCAGCACGCCGGTGGCCAGCGCCGTCCTGGTGGTCGGTTGCTTGCCGGAGACGTCGACCATCCGGGCTGCTCCGCTGGCATCGACGTGGGTCAGTGCCGGTGCTGGATCCGGCACGGGCGGGGGTGACTGTGAGAACTGGGCCCCGCTCACGGCAGCACCGACTCCTTGGCGCCGCCGCCCATCCGGGCGCGCACGTTCGCGGCCCCGACGATGGCGCGGGCAACCGCCTTGCTGACGTTCTCGTCGAACACGCTCGGCACGATGTACGACGCGTTCAGCTGTTCCGGTGACACCACGTTCGCGATCGCCTCGGCGGCGGCGATCAGCATCTCGTCGGTGATCTCGGTCGCCTGCGCGTCCAGCAGTCCGCGGAAGACCCCGGGGAACGCCAGCACGTTGTTGATCTGGTTCGGGAAGTCGGATCGGCCGGTGGCCACCACGGCGGCGTGCGCCTGGGCCTCCAGCGGATCGATCTCCGGGTCGGGGTTGGCCAGCGCGAAGACCACGGCGCCGGGATTCATCCTGGCGACGTCGGAGCCGTCGATGACGTTCGGCGCTGAGACCCCGATGAAGACGTCGGCGCCGACGATCGCGTCGTGGATCGAACCGGTCAGCTTGCGCACGTTGGTGGATCCGGCAACGGCTGACAGGCTGGGATCCATTCCCTCGCGCGCGCTGTGCACGATGCCGGCGATGTCGCAGGCGACGATGTCGGCCGGTTGCTGCAGGAGCAGCAGCCGGATGATCGCGTTGCCGGCCGCACCGACACCGGAGACCACGATCCGGCAATCGGTGATGTCCTTGCCCACCACCCGGAGCGCATTGCGCAGCGCGGCCACCACCACGATCGCCGTGCCGTGCTGGTCGTCGTGGAAGACCGGGATGTCCAACAGCTCTCGCAGCCGTGCCTCGATCTCGAAACATCTCGGCGCGGCGATGTCCTCGAGATTGATCCCGCCGTAGACCGGGGCGATCAGCTGCACCGTGCGGATGATCTCCTCGGTGTCGGTGGTGTCCAGACACACCGGCCAGGCGTCGACCCCGGCAAACTTCTTGAACAGCGCGGCCTTTCCCTCCATCACCGGTAGCGCCGCGGCCGGCCCGATGTTGCCGAGACCCAGCACGGCCGTCCCGTCGGTGACCACCGCAACGGTGTTGCGTTTGATGGTCAACCGCCTGGCGTCGGACGGGTTCTTCGCGATCGCCTCGCACACCCGGGCGACACCCGGCGTGTAGGCACGGGAGAGGTCGTCCCGGTTCCGCAGCGGCACCTTGGAGGTGACCTCGATCTTGCCGCCGATGTGCACCAGGAACGTCCGGTCGGAGACCTTGCGGACCTCGACGCCGTCCAGTTCGTTGACCGCGTCGGTGAGTTCATCGGCATGGGACTGGGACTGGGCGTTGGCGGACAGGTCGACAACCATCAGGCCCGCGGTCGACTCGACGACGTCGAAACCGGTGATCACGCCGCCGGCCCGGCCGACCGCCGTCGTCAGGTCGCCGGCCGCCGTCGCCGACGGGGGCGCCGCGATCCGCATGGTGATCGAGTAACCGGGACCGGGCACTGCCATCGGGGTGGACTCCTTGCTCGTTGCGGATCTTGCTCGTCGTGAACGGCGTCAGCGGCCGCAACCCGCGGGATCGTCGCGCAGCGACGAACGCACGGGTCGGCCCCACACCGCGCCCGCATCGTAAACCGCACGGAAGATCACCGGTCTCCCGCGGCCATCCCGTCTCCTGGGAGGCTCAACGTTCCAGCCGGCCGGGGGTGTCGACGTCGATCCCCGACCCGATGTCCGCGCACTCGACGAGAATCGGCCGGTGCTCGGCCAGATAGAGCCGGGCTCCGCTGTCGCCGGACGCGGAGTCGATCACCCCGGGCCAGTGCCGGCGGCCGAGCAGCACCGGGTGCCCGGGGACCCCGTCGAACGCCGCCCTGGCCAGCACATCCGCGGGCGATCTGTCGCCCACCGCGGCGCAGACCCGTCGGACGACCTCGAGGCCCACTCCGGGGAGGTCGACCAGCATGACAAGTACCGCATCGGGCGGTGGATGTGCAGTTTCGGGATCGAGCAGCGCCCTCAGCCCGACCCGCAGGCTCGACCCCATTCCTGCGTCATGGTCGGGGTTATCGACCGCCAGCACCGCATCGGGCAGGAGCGCGAGCACCTCGTCACGGGCCGCCCCGACTACCACGACCCTGGGCACGCAGTCCTGCAGTGCGTCGAGAGCAAGCCGGACCCAGGGGCCGGATCCGCTGTCCGCCAACGCCTTCGGCATCCCGAACCGCCGGCCGGAGCCGGCTGCGAGCAGCAGCCCGGCGATGCCGGGCCGAACCGTTGCCGCGGTCTGCGGTTGATCGATCAGCGGTTGATGATCGTCACGGGGTGGATGTACGGCACCGATGCCAGCGGGAACTCGACCTCGCCGTAGGGCGACAACGCGCCCTGGACGTGGGTGCTCAGCTCGGTCACCGGGTGCTCCCCGTCGGGAAGCTCGGGCCAGCTGGGGTCGACACCCTTGCTGCGTTCGTCGGCCACAGGTCCTCCTCGCGATCACGGACGGCGGCTGACGACCGCTACCCGTGGTGCCCCGGTCCCGGTCGAGAGCGCCGGGACGACGGACGGGCAGACCGTCCGCCCGTCACCATTCTGGCGCATTCGTACCGATCCGCTCAACAGCACGGTTGGCTGAGCCGGACGAGGGGTCACGCCACGCGCTGCCGATCACTACGGTGGATGTGATGCCCTCGACCCTGGACTGGTTACGCGCGCGGGACGACAACGCCCTCGTGGCGTTGTTGCGCGCCCGGCCGGACCTGACGGTGCCCGCCCCTGGCGACCTGACGGTGCTGGCGGGCAGGCTGAACACCGGGCCCTCGGTCTGGCGGGCGATGGAGTCGCTCAACCAGTTCCACATCCAGGTGCTGCAGGCGCTCGCAGTGCTCGGCGCCGACAAGCGGGCGGTGGCCCACTCCGATCTGCACGCCCTGCTCGGCGAACCGGTACCGGTCGCCGACCTCGATCAGGCGCTCGGTGTGCTGGAGGGGCTGGCGCTGATCCGCGGCGCCGAGCAGATCCACATGCCGTCCGCGGTGCTGGCCGTCCTCGGCCCGTATCCGGCCGGGCTCGGATCGCCGGGCACCGTCTCGGTGGAGCAGGCCCGGTCGGCGATCGAGGAACTGGACAAGACCTCGCGCGGCATCCTGGACCGGCTGACCACCGGCATCCCCCGCGGGACGACGGACGCGAAATCCTCGATCTCCCGCGCGGTGACCGGCCTGATCAAGGCCGGCCTGCTGCGCCGGGTCGACCCGGACACGGTCGAGCTTCCCCGAGAGGTCGGGATGGCGCTGCGCGGCGCTGAGCCGCTCGGCCCGATCCGGGTCAGGCCGGCGTCCGACACTGTCCGCGAACACGGTGTCCGGACCGTGGACGGCACCGGCGGCGGTCAGGCTCTCGCGACGGTCGACCGACTCGGCAGGCTGCTGGACCTGATCGGGCAGACCCCGCCGCCCGCTCTGAAGTCAGGCGGCCTCGGCATCCGTGAACTGCGCCGGCTGGCCAAGTCGATGGGCAGCGACGAGCAGGCGACCGCGCTGGACGTGGAGATCCTGGCGGCGAGCGGGTTGATCGCGGCCGCCGATTCCCGCGGCCGGGTCACCGAGTCCTGGACCCCGACCCGGGAGGCCGACGACTTCCTGGACGGACCGGACGAGTCCGCCTGGTCCCAGATCGGCGCGGTCTGGCTGGATCTGCGGCGCAACCCGTCACGGATCGGCACCCGGGATGCGGCGGACAAGGTGCAGAACGCACTGTCGCCCGAGCTGTCCTGGATCCGGGGACCCGCGGAACGCCGGTTCGTGCTGGGTGCCCTGGCCGAGCTGCCGCCCGGGTCAGGGCTCGATGCCGATGCGTTGTCGAGCCGGCTGGCCTGGCGGTCACCGTTGCGGCCGGCCGAGCAGCGAGAGGCCGTACTGGCCGCGACCATCGCCGAAGCCACCACCCTCGGGATCGTCGCCTTCACCGCGCTCACCAGCGCCGGGCGGGAATTGCTCGCGGGGTCGGTCGCTGGCGCCGAGGCCGCGTTGGAACGGGCTCTGCCCGATCCGGTGGACACGGTGATGGTGCAGGCCGATCTGACCGTCGTCGCCCCCGGTCGGTTGGTTCCGCAGCTCGCCCACCGCCTCGGCCAAGTGGCGGACGTGGAATCCGCCGGGAGCGCCACCGTCTACCGGGTGACGCCGCAGTCCATTCGCCGGGCGCTGGACGCGGGAGTCACCACCACCGATCTGCACCAGCTGTTCGCGAGGCACTCGGCGACCGGGATCCCGCAGGCGTTGAGCTACCTGATCGACGACGTCGGCCGCCGGTACGGGGTGCTCCGGTTGGGCGCTGCCAGCACGTACCTGCGCAGCGACGACCCGGCACTGATCGACCAGGCCGTAGCGGAAGCGTCAGCGCTGGGAATCCCGCTGCGCAAGCTGGCGCCCACCGTCGCGATCTCCACCGTCCCGACCCAGGAGCTGATGACCCAGTTGCGGAGCAGCGGCCTGGTGCCGGCCGCGGAGGATGCCAGCGGCGCCGTGCTCGACCTGCGGCCCCGCCCGCAGCGCACCAAACAGGCCGTCCCGCAGTACCAACACTGGCGCGAACCCCCATTGCCCAGTCAGGAACAACTCGAGTCGTTGATCAGCCGGATGCGCAGCGCGGATCGCACCGGCTCGCTGTACTCGCACAACGACGGCGTCCTGGCCGGTGACACGATGGCCGTCCTGAAGGACGCGGTGGATCACCGGAAGCCCTTGTGGGTCGGCTATGTCGATGCCGAAGGTGGGACATCGCACCGGATGATCGAGCCGGTGGCGATGTCCGGCGGCGCCCTGGTCGCCTACGACCGGCTGCGCGGGGCGGTGCGCACCTTCGTCCTGCACCGGATCACCGGGATCCGGCCGGTCAGCGATGCCGAGCTCGACGCCGACACGCCGAACGGCCGGTCCGGTCGGACCGAACCGGATCGACCGCCGACCGAGATGGCCGCCCTGGAGGGAGATCTGCCATGAGCCGGAAGACCCTGTTCGACTACTGCCTGCGCAAGCCGGGTGCCTGGGTGGACGAACCCTGGGAGGGCGACCAGGTGATCAAGGTGGCCGACAAGATCTTCGCGTTCTTCGGGTCCGCCGACGGCACCACCGTCGGGCTCAAGTGCGGCAAGTCCTCGGACGAGGCGCGGGAGTGGCGCGACGAATTCCCCGACGAGGTCACCGTCACGGCCTACATCGGCCGGTACGGCTGGAACACCTTCGTGATCGGCGGCAGGATCTCCGACGCCGAGCTCAAGGAAGCCATCGACTACTCCTACACCGACATCGTCGGCCGGTTGCCGAAGTCCAAGCGTCCCGACGCAGGGTGAGATCCGCTGCTGGTGAGGTGTTCTCAGCCGGTGAGCACTTCTCGGCCGGTGTGCGCTTCTCAGCCGGCGAGCGCTTCTCAGCCGGCGTGCGCCTGCGCGATGTCGAAGACATTGCCCTCCGGATCACGCAGGGTGGTCCAGACGGTGCCGTACTCGTCGAAGTCGCCGACGTGTGTCGCGCCGGCGCCGACTGCTCTTTCGACCTCGGCCCGGCGATCCTCGGATGCCAGGTCCACATGCAGCCGGTTCTTGCCGGCCCGCTCCTCCGGCACCTGGAGGAACATGAACACCGGCTGCAGCGCTGCCGATCCCGAACGGCCGACCGTGGCGAAGTACTCGCTGGCCTCCGGATCGACGTCCCGGCCGAGGATCTCGGCCCAGAACGTCGCCAGCCGCTGTGCGTTGGCCGCATCGAAGACGATGTGTTCGACGGTGACTGACATGTCATGCCTCCAGTGATGAAGTGGGTTGGTCCGTAGCGGGTGTCGATGCAGTGGAAGTCGGGGTGGGGGAATTCGGGGCAGTTGCGGTCGGGCGGATCGGCCACCAGACCTCGGTGCGGAACTCGTTGCTGTCCGCGGTGTGGTTCGGGCCGATCAGGTAGTGCTCCCTGATCGGCAACGGCAGGGCGTTGTCGTTCTCGGCGACGTGACTGCCGAGCCGGCCATAGGTGCGGTCGATGTCGTGATAGCCGCCGCGGTGCACGGCGACCGCGAACCGGCCGGCCGGCAGCGTCGCCGTCGCCGCGCCGTTCCGGTCGGGTGCGGGGACGGCGATCGGGACGTAGGCGAGGACGTCACCCAGCTCGTCGGAGAAGAAGTCCTCGCCGTAGCAGGCGGCGCCGGGACCGGCCGGGTCGGTGCCTGTTGCCGCCAGCGCCTCGTACAGCCGGGGAAAGGCTTCGCCACACCAGCTCTCGATCTCGCCCTTACCGACCTTCGCGCCGATGCCGAACACCGTGGTGTCGGTGACGGTCCGGTACTCGACGTCGATCGGCTCCTCCTCGGGCCGGAGCAAGGTGCGCAGCGAGGCGACCAGCTGCGCGGTTCGGCCGAGACTCTCCTCCATTCGCTGCAGGTGCTCGGCGATCGCCCGGTCCCGGGACTGCTCGTCCGGCGCGGACAGCACCGCCTTGACGTCGGGAACCGGCATGTCCAGCTCACGCAACCGACGAACCAGTTGGGCCTGCGGCACCTGCGCGGTCGAATAGCGCCGGTATCCCGACGAGTCGATCCGGTCCGGCACCAGCAGGCCGACTTCGTGATAGTGCCGGAGCGCCTTCGCGGTCAGGTGGGACAACCGGGAGAACTCACCGATGGTGACCAGGTTCTGCATGCCGGCAAGCCTGCACCTTCCCGTTGGGGGAAGGTCAACACAGCCCCGGCGCCATCTGCGGGGGGTCGGTCTTCGCTGTCGCGCGGGCTCGTTGTCAGCCGGTCAGCGGGCCGACGTCGGTGATCATCAGGACCGGCTCGCCGGCCTCGTCGGAGGCGGCGAGGTCGACATCGGCGCTGATTCCCCAATCTCGATCCCCGGCCGGGTCGTCGAAGGTCTGCCGCACCGTCCAGGTGTCGGCCGTCCGGGCGATCATGATCAGCCCGGCGGCCCGGGCCGCGGCACCGATCCCGAGGTCGGGATATTCGTCCCAGTAATCGGCCATCGCGTCGGCCCAGGCGTCCGCCCGCCAGCCCTGGCCGCCGTGCAGTTCACCCAGTTCCGCGTAGTGCTGCAGTGCGACCAGTTCGACGCGACGGAACATCGCGTTGCGGACCATGACCGTGAAGGCGCGCTCGTTGGCCGAGACGCCGCGGGCGGCCACCGGCGGACGGACCTCGGTACCGGTCGCGATGCCCAGCTCATCGGGCTCCGGGTGGGCCAACGCCTCCCATTCGTCCAGCAGGCTGGAATCGACCCCGCGGACGAGTTCGCCGAGCCAGGAAGTGATGTCGGTCAGGTCCTCGGTGCGGGCCGACGTCGGCACGGTCCGGCGCAACGCCCGGTAGGCGTCGGCGAAGTACCGCAACACCACCCCCTCGGAGCGGGTGAGGCCGTAGAAAGCGACGTACTCGGAGAAGGTCATGGCCCGCTCGTACATGTCCCGGATGACGGACTTCGGTTCAGGTTGGTACTCGGCGATCCACGGCGCGCCCTTGCGGTACGCCTCGTAGGCCACCTCGATCAGGTCGCCCAGTGGCTTCGGATAATCGACGTCCTCCAGCAACGCCATCCGTTCCTCGTACTCCAGGCCCTCGGCCTTCATCGCGGCCACCGCCTCGCCGCGAGCCTTGAACCGTTGCGCCGACAGCACCGGTCGCGGCCCCTCCAGGGTCGCCTCGATCAGCGAGATGGCATCCAGCGCATAGGTATCCGCCTGCTGATCGAGAATGTCCAGCGCCGCCAGAGCCAACGGCGACAACGGCTGATCGAGCGCGAAATCCAGCTGTAGATCCATGGTGAGCCGGTACCGGCGACCGGTCTCGTCCGGCTCGTCCAGCCGCTCGACGATCCCGGCTGCGATCAACGCCTTGCCGATCGCGATGGCCCGCAAGGCATGTCGCAGTTGCCGGGGCCGCGGCTCGTGACTGTCCTCGATCAGCCGACGCATGGAGGTGAACGCGTCGCCCGGCCTGGACACCACACCGAGCACCATCGCGTGGGACACCCGGAAGTGGGACGTCAACGGTTCCGGCTGGGCCGCAACGAGCTTGTCGAACGTCGTCTCCGACCAGCTGACGAAACCCTCCGGCGGCCGACGCCGGATCACCTTCCGCTTCTTGGCGGGATCATCACCTGCCTTGGCCACCGCTCGTTCGTTCTCGATCACGTGCTCGGGCGCGAGAACCACGACGTCACCGGCAACGTCGAACCCGGCGCGACCCGCGCGACCGGCGATCTGGTGGAACTCCCTGGCCGACAGCAGCCGGGTGCGGTGCCCATCGTATTTCGACAGTGCCGTCATCAGCACGGTCCGGATCGGCACGTTGATCCCGACCCCCAGGGTGTCCGTCCCGCAGATCACCTTGAGCAGCCCGGACTGGGCGAGCTTTTCCACCAGCCGGCGGTACTTGGGCAGCATGCCGGCGTGGTGCACCCCGATGCCGTGCCGGACCAGCCGGGAGAGCGTGCGCCCGAAGCCCGGTGAGAACCGGAAATCGGCGATCACCTCGGCGATCTGGTCCCGCTCGGCCCTGGTTGCGACCGTCAGGCTGGACAGCGCCTGGGCCCGCTCCAGCGCCGCCGCCTGGGTGAAATGCACGATGTAGACCGGCGCCCGGTTGGTGGACAGCAGATCTTGCAACGTCTCGGTCAGCGGCACCAGCGTGTACGAGAAGTGCAGCGGCACCGGACGTTGCACGTCGGCGATCACCGCCGTCTCGCGGCCGGTCCGCTTGGTCAGATCTTCGGCGAAGAACCGCATGTCGCCCAGGGTCGCCGACATCAGCACGAACTGCGCCCGGTTCAACTCCAGCAGCGGGACCTGCCACGCCCAGCCCCGCTGCGAATCGCCGTAGTAGTGGAACTCGTCCATCACCACCACACCGGCATCGGCGTCGGCGCCGCCGCGCAGCGCGACCCCGGCGAGGATCTCGGCGGTGCAGCAGATGATCGGTGCTGCGGCATTGACCGCCGAATCACCGGTGATCATGCCGACCGCGGAGGCGCCGAAGATGTCCACCAGGTCGAAGAACTTCTCCGACACCAGGGCCTTGATCGGCGCCGTGTAGTACGACCGTCGTCCGGTGGCCAGTCCGTTGAACAACGCGGCCGTCGCGATCAGGCTCTTACCCGAGCCCGTCGGCGTGCCGACGATGACGTTCGCCTCGCCGACGATCTCCAGCAGCGACTCCTCCTGATGCGGATACAGCGGCAGGCCCCGCTCACTCGCCCAGGCGGAGAACAGGTCGAACAACTCGCCCGGGTCCGCGTCGTGCCCGGTATGGCCCAGAGGCATGACCGATCCCAACGCGGCATCCCACGCGCTCTCGCCATCGTGGGCGGGCACGAGATCGGCGAGGGTCACCGGATCAGCTTGTCATGACGGCGCCGCCGCAGTCCGCCGATCGGTGGACCCAGGGACCCCCGGCCGGTCCGCCGGATGACCGATGCCGGCGAGATCCCCGATCCGGCACGGTGAACTGGACGGCACCGACAGCGGTGCCGCCCGGCGTGACACCAGAACGGAAAGGGCGGTGACGGTCCCATGACGGCACCGTTTGTCCAGATGGAACGACCTGCCGACGACCCTCGCGACTCTGACACCGGTCGAGCGGCCGACGGGCCGACTGTGCCAGCAGGCTCGCGGTACCGGGTCGCCGACCGACCGGAGGTGCTCGCGATCGCCCGACCCGGGATCGTGCTGCTGCAGTTGCTGATCGCCGGGGCAGGCTGGTGGTCGGTGGTGGCCACCCTCGGCGGCGACCCCACCCTGTTGCGCGGCCTGTTGTTGATCGTGTGTCTGGTTGTTGCCGCGTCCGCCACCGTGGCCGTCATCGGATCCTTTGCCTGCGTCGGATATGCCGCCTTCATCAGGTCATCGGCCGACACATCCACGGCCGTCATCGGGTCCGAAGTCACTTCGCGTCCGGCCACCTCAGTGCCCGTTCGGACCGCCCGGGATTGACCCGGGACCACAGATCTGGAGCCGACCGGACCCCCGGCCTGTCGGCTCCCGACAAGGCGAACCCGGCACCGGCTCCGGCCGGTACCGGGTTCGTCGCCGTCATGCCGGGTCCGACATTCCGACATTCCGACCCCGTGGGTAGCGCATCGATAGGATCACCGCGACCATCACAACCGGGACGGTGACACCGATGAGCCGAGCTTCCACCACGGACCTGCCGGTGCAGACGGGTCCCGCGCCGATCGTGCTGGCCTGGCGCACGGCCATCGCAGCGCTGGCCTGGTGGGGCCTGCTGGCTGCCCTGCACGGCGACATCAGTCAGCTGCGGTACTTCTCTCAGGTCACCACGCTGACCGTGGCCCTCACCGCGACCGCATCGGTGCTGACGTTCGCCGTCCGTTCGCCGCGCTGGGACCGCATCCTGGCCTGGTGCCGCGGCGCCTCGACCACCTACGCCGTGGTGACGGCGGTGATCTATCAGGTGCTGCTCAGCGGCAACCTGGACGCGACCTCGAGCCTGCTGGAACACGCGGTGGTGCCGGCCCTGGCGGTGATCGACTGGGTGATCTTCGGTCCCGGCCGGATCCGGCAGCAGTGGTGGACCGCCCTGAGCTGGCTGATCCTGCCGATCTGCTATCTCGCGGTCTACTACAACGTGCGCAAACCGTCCGGGGAGCCGCTCTACCCGTTCCTCGATCCGGCTGCGGCCAGCTTCTGGCGCTGGGTCGGCATCATGATCGCGGTGTTCATCCTGGTCGGATTCGCGGTCTGGGCGATCGGCCTGCTGCGGGCGGCGGCCGCCAGACGCTCGTCCGACATCCGGACCTGAGCATGCCGGCCAGGGACTCCACGATCGGTGACCCCAGGGTCGAGATCATCGGCCCGGCGGTCGTTCTCGTATCCCGGTACGACGTCACCACGCTGGCCGCCGAGTCCGTCGCGCAGGCGACGCTGGCAGTGGCGGACCTGCTGGCCGCCCGCACCGGAGAACCTCGTCGGGCAGTGCGGGTGGATCGGATCGCGGCCTGTGCCGCCTTTGCCGGCGAGCGGTTGTTCGCCCCGGACGGCTGGCAGCTGCCCCCGGCGTGGGACCCGATCGCCGGTGACTACCGGACCGGCGACGGATGGATCCGGCTGCACACCAACTACGCGCACCACCGGGTCGCCGTACTGCGTGCGCTCGACCTGCCTGCCGACTGCGATTCCCGGGACGACGTCGGCGCGGCCGCGATCCTGCGCGGTGCGGACGAACTCGAAGCCGCCGTGGTGGCCCAGGGTGGTCCGGCAGCTGTTCTCCATGGCCCAGAGAGCTGGTCCGAGCTGCCTGCGGGCCGCGCAGCCCGGGAGCAGCGGCTGTGGGAAGCGCCTGGACCGTCGTCGACGGTCACTCTCGCACCGGCCGAACGACCGCTGCAGGACGTCCGGGTGCTGGACCTGACCCGGGTCATCGCCGGACCGGTCGCCACCCGTTTCCTGGCCGCCTACGGCGCCGACGTGCTGCGCATCGACCCACCGGGTTTCGCCGAGGTTCCCGCCCTGCTACCCGAGGTCACGCCCGGCAAGCACTGCACTGCACTGGATCTGCGCCTGGAAGCGGACCGGGCGAAGTTTCTGGATCTGGTCCGACAGGCACATGTCGTGGTCGGCGGCTATCGGGACGGTGCACTGCAGGGTCTCGGGCTCGGGCCGGCGAGGCTGCGGGCGGAAAACCCTGGGCTGGTCATCGCACGGATGAACGCGTACGGCTGGGACGGGCCGTGGTCGGGTCGCCGCGGTTTCGACAGCCTGGTGCAGATGAGCACCGGCATCGCTTTCCTGGACGCCGACTCCCCGCCGTCCCCGCTCCCCGTGCAGGCGCTGGACCACGCGACCGGGTACCTGCTGGCGGCCGCCGTCTGCCGGGCGTTGACCGGCCTCGTTCTCACCGGCGTTCCGACCGACATCCGGACCTCCCTCGTCGCGACGGCCAACCAACTGCTCGACCTGCCAACGCCCACGGCCCGGGCCGGCGACCTCAGCTGGCCGGCCGAGGTGTTCGAGGCGGTGGACACCGAGTGGGGGCCGGCCCAGCAGGTGCGGGTACCGGGCAGGATCGAGGGCATCGAGCCGTCGTACGCGGTGCCGGCCGGATCGCTCGGGCGGCACGAACCGTCATTCAGCTGACGATGCAGCGGTCCGATCGGGGCCGACGCCCGACTGGGGGACACTGGACAGGTTGCCCCGCACACGAGCGGGCATCCCTGCGCAGTCGCGCGGGTTGCGCCACCAGATGCGAAGGATCCCCGTGACCGACGGCCCGTTGATCGTCCAGTCCGACAAGACGCTGCTCCTGGAGATCTCCCACCCCGATGCTCCGGCGGCCCGTGCCAACATCGCACCGTTCGCCGAACTCGAGCGCTCCCCCGAACACATCCACACCTACCGGATCACCCCGCTGGCGCTCTGGAACGCGAGAGCCGCCGGGCACGACGCCGAGCAGGTGGTCGACGCCCTGGTCCGGTGGTCCCGCTTCCCGGTGCCGCAGGCGCTGCTGGTGGACGTCGTCGACACCATGGGCCGCTACGGCCGGCTGGTGCTGCAGACGCACCCCGCGCACGGGTTGATCATGGTCTCCCGGGATCGCGCCGTGCTCGAGGAGATCCTGCGGCACAAGAAGATCGCCCCGATGCTGGGCACCAGGATCGACCAGGACACGGTGATCGTGCACCCGTCCCAGCGCGGGCATCTCAAGCAGGCGCTGCTCAAGGTCGGCTGGCCGGCCGAGGACGAGGCCGGATACGTCGACGGCAAGGCACACCCGATCACCCTGGACACCAGCGACTGGCATCTGCGCTCGTACCAGGAGCAGGCCGTCGAGGGGTTCTGGGCGGGTGGTTCGGGAGTCGTGGTGCTGCCCTGTGGCGCCGGCAAGACCCTGGTCGGTGCGGCGGCGATGGCCAGGGCCGGCGCCACCACCCTGATCCTGGTGACCAACACCGTGTCCGGTCGGCAGTGGCGACGCGAGCTGTTGCACCGGACGTCGCTCACCGAGGAGGAGATCGGCGAGTACTCCGGCGAGCGCAAGGAGATCCGGCCGGTCACGATCGCCACGTACCAGGTGATGACCCGCAAGTCCGGCGGCGTCTACAAGCACCTCGACGTCTTCGACTCCCACGACTGGGGTCTGGTGATCTACGACGAGGTGCACCTGCTGCCGGCGCCGGTCTTCCGGATGACAGCCGACCTGCAGTCCCGGCGGCGGCTGGGCCTCACCGCCACCCTGGTCCGCGAGGACGGCCGGGAGGGTGACGTCTTCTCGTTGATCGGACCCAAGCGGTATGACGCGCCCTGGAAGGACATCGAGTCACAGGGTTGGATCGCACCGGCGGAGTGCACCGAGGTGCGGGTGACGCTGACCGATGCCGAGCGGCTGTCGTACGCAACGGCCGAACCCGAGGAGCGGTACAAGATCGCCTCCACCGCGCGCACCAAGATGCCGGTGGTCCGCTCGATCCTGGACAACCATCCCGGTGAGCCGACCCTGGTGATCGGCGCCTACCTGGAGCAACTGGAGGAGCTCGGCGAGGAACTCCAGGCGCCGATCATTCAGGGCTCCACCCGCAACGCCGAGCGCGAGCGGCTCTACGACGCCTTCCGGGCCGGTGAGGTTTCGGTGCTCGTGGTGTCCAAGGTGGCGAACTTCTCCATCGACCTGCCTGATGCCACGGTGGCGATCCAGGTGTCCGGCACCTTCGGCTCGCGGCAGGAGGAGGCGCAGCGACTCGGCCGGATCCTGCGACCGAAGGACGACGGACGGCAGGCGCACTTCTACTCCGTGGTGTCGCGGGACACCCTGGACACCGACTACGCCGCCCACCGCCAGCGGTTCCTGGCCGAGCAGGGTTACGCCTACCGGATCATCGACGCCGACGATCTGCTCGGGCCCGCGGTACCGGGCTCTGCGGACTAGGCCTGCGGCTTCGGGTTCGGGGGATGGCCGACGGGGTCCCCAGCAATGGGGAACATTTCTCGATCCCGGACCGAGAAATGTTCCCGGCTGGGCCTCCTGTGGTTCGGAGGGGCGGCGGCCGTAATCCACATTCGTGGGCATCGGGTCGAACCTGTCCCCATTACTGCTTGACGACCCCACCGCCGGCGCGGAATCGGTCACCGTACAACGGTGCCGGCCGCCCTCCTCCAGTCGAGTCCGCTGTGGCGACCGATCGCCGAGGAGCAGCACGGCGTTGTGAGTCGGCAGCAGTTGCTGGGGTTGGGGTACTCGCAGTCGCAGGCCCAGCAGAACGTCACCAACGGCCGTTGGCGCAATCTGCTGCCCGGCGTCTACGCCACTTTCACCGGGCCGGTGGAGCCGATGGCCCTGGTGTGGGCGGCGGTGCTCTATGCCGGCGACGGTGCAGCGGCCAGTCACTCGACGGCACTCTGGCTCGCCGGTGTGTTGGCCGATCTGCCGCGACCTCTTCACATCGGCGTCGGCCACGCCCGGCGGGTGCGTTCCCAGCGCGGGCTGCTGATCCACCGGATGAGCGCGCTGGACCTTCGGCCGCACGTTCTGTTGCACCCCGCTGCCCGGCCGCCTCGGGTCAGGACGGAGATCTCGCTGTTGGAACAAGCAGCGTCCGGCAGTGACGACTTCGCGATCGACCTGGTGTTGAAGGCCATTCAGCGGCGCCAGACCACCGCGAGCCGGATCCGCTCCACCCTGGCGTCAACGCCGCGCCACCGTTGGCGGAAGCTGTTGCTCGAGGTCCTCGACGAGGCGACGCAAGGGATTGCCTCTCCGCTCGAGCTTCGCTATCTGCGCCAAGTGGAACGCCCTCACGGGCTCCCCACGGGACGACGGAACATGCAGGAGCGACACCCTTCTGGTGGCAACTGGTATCGGGATGTTCGTTACGCGGCCTGGAGCACCGTCGTGGAACTCGACGGCCTGGAAGCGCACCCGACTGAATTGGCTTTCCGGGACTTCCGCCGGGACAACCTGGCGGCGGCATCCGGCGACACCGTCCTCAGGTACGGCTGGCGGGACGTTGTCGTAAACCCCTGCGGTGTCGCGGCGCAGGTCACCACGATCCTCCGGCTTCGCGGCTGGAACGGGGTGCTGAAGCCCTGTGGTCAGCGCTGCGTTGCCCGGGCCCAAAGCTGAGCCCAGGCAGAGCCTCAGAATTCATCAGCTGGGAACGTTTCACGGTCGCAGGCCGTGAAAGTTTCCCAGCTGCGGCGAACTGTGGCGCAGGGACTCCGAAGACGCGCACCTCTCAGCCCAGCAGCTCGTAGGTCACCGCGAGCTTGCCGCCGAAACGCTCGCCGGACATGGCGGCGAAGCCGCGGAGCATCTCGTCCGGGTCGGGGGCGGAGTCGCCGAGACCCTCGAGGTACCGCTGGTGCGCCCGCAGCGAGGCCACCGAACGCTCGATGCTGTCGGTGACGTCGACGGCGTGGGTGGGCCGGCCGGAATTGCCGAGTGCGGTGTAGGTGACGTTCCACGGCTCGAACCCCTCCTCGACCAGCTCCCGGAACACCCAGCGGTTGCCTGCATCCCGGCTGGCATCGACGGCCGCCAGGCTCACCGCGCGGTGGTCGGCCTGGTCGACCCCACCCCACAGCGGTCGAACTTCGGGGCTGGACATCACGACCAGATCCGGCCGTCGACGACGGATCACCCGGGCGAGATCCCGGCGAAGCGGAAGGCCGTATTCGACGACGCCGTCCTGGTAGCCGAGGAACTCGACCTCGTGCACGCCGACCTCGGCGGCGCCGGCCCGCTCCTCGGCCTCCCGGAGCGGGCCGCATTCGGCGGGATCGAGAGAGTCGATGCCCGCCTCGCCGGAGGTGACCAGGACGTAGGTCACGGTCTTCCCGGCGGCGGTCCAGGCGGCGACGGCACCAGCGGTGCCGTACTCCAGGTCATCCGGGTGAGCCGCGATGCAGAGCGCGGTGGACCAGTCGTCGGGGAAGGGTTTCAGGGATTCGCTCACCTGCAGCAGTGTGAAGCGCAGCACCGGACGACCGCACCTCGGGCAGCGCACCAGGTGGTCAACGCAGTCGCAGTTTGGGCCAAACCGGTGCCGATGGCCGGTGCTACCGACCACCCCACCGGCGGTGCTTGACTCGTTCTCATGGCGGACCCCCAGACCGAAGACAGCGAGACCCACTTGACCGTCGCCCAGGCGGCCGCACTCTGGGACGTCGAGCCCGGCTACCTGAACAGCTCGTCCTACGGACCGCCGCCTCGTCCCGGCTGGGACGCGATGCAACTCGGTCTCGAACAATGGCGTTACGGACGGACCAGCTGGGAGCCGTGGGCGGACTCCGTACAACTGTCCCGGGAACGGTTCGCCGGACTGGTCGGAGCGGATCCCGCTCGGGTGACGACCGGCGCGACGGTGTCGCAGCTGTTGGCGCCGGTGGCAGTCGCCGTCCCGGACGGTGCCACGGTGCTGACTGCCGACATCGAGTTCACCTCCGACGTCTTCCCGTTCGCCGTCCATGTCGACCGCGGGGTCCGGGTGCGGTCCGTGCCGCTCGGTGAGTTGGCGGCGGCCATCGGGCCGGACGTGGATGTGGTCGTGTACTCCGCCGTTCAGTCCGCGACCGGCGAGGTGGCCGACATCGCTGCGATCACCGCAGCGGCCCGCCGGCACGGGGCGCTGACGGTCATCGACTCCACCCAGGCCACCGGTTGGCTGGAGATCGATCCGGATGCCGCCGACCTCCTGGTCTGCGCCGCCTACAAATGGCTGTGCTGCCCGCGGGGCACGTCCTTCCTGGTCCATCACCGGTCGCTGTCGGAGCGGCACCCCACCTTCGCCGATCGCTACCAACCCCTTGCCGCGGGCTGGTTCGCCGGCCAGGACGTGCACGACTCGTACTACGGTCTGCCGCTCCGGCTGGCATCCGACGCCCGGCGGTTCGACATCTCTCCTGCCTGGCACTGTTGGATGGGCACCGCGCCGGCCCTGCAGGTACTGGCGTCGGTGGGGCAGACCACGATCGGCGAACACAACGTGGCGCTGGCCAACGAGTTCCTCGCCGCGATGGGTCAGCCACCGTCGAACTCGGCCATCGTCAGCGTGCCGGCCGACGCTGCGGCGATCGGGAGATTGTCGGCGTCGGGTGTGCGGTTCGGCATCCGGGCCGGTCGGGTGCGGATGGCCTTCCACCTGTTCTCGACGGAGCAGGACGTCGAGATGGCCGTCCACGCGCTGCGCGGCTGAGTCCTGCAGTCGATGTCGGCGCGGCATTTGCCGAGTTCCCGAGGCTAAAGGGTTGCACCGCAGCATGTTCCGATGGATCAATGTGTGAACCGGTGACGAGTGGGAACTGAAAGCCAGGGTACCCCGGCCCACCAGGTCGACTGCCCCGATCCGCTCCGTCCGGTGCGGATCACCCTCAATGACGAGGAGTTCGCATGACCGACAATCGCGCCGTCACCTACCAGGGGCCGATGAAGGTGGAGGTCGAGAACATCGACTACCCGACCTTCGAGCTCAAGGACGGACCCGGGGTCAACCCGGCGAACGTTGGCCGAAAGGTCCCGCACGGCGCCATTCTCAAGGTCGTCACCACCAACATCTGCGGTTCCGATCAGCACATGGTCCGCGGTCGCACCACCGCCCCGGAGGGGCTCGTCCTCGGACACGAGATCACCGGCGAGGTCGTCGAGGTCGGCCCCGGCGTGGAGTTCGTCAAGGTCGGCGACATCTGCTCGGTGCCGTTCAACATCGCCTGCGGTCGCTGCCGCAACTGCAAGGAGGGCAAGACCGGGATCTGCCTGAACGTCAATCCGGACCGGCCGGGCTCGGCCTACGGCTACGTCGACATGGGCGGCTGGGTCGGCGGTCAGGCCGACTACGTGCTGGTGCCGTACGCCGACTGGAACCTGTTGGTGTTCCCGGACAGGGACCAGGCGCTGGAGAAGATCACCGACCTGACCATGCTGTCGGACATCTTCCCGACCGGCTTCCACGGCGCGTACACAGCAGGCACCAAGACCGGCTCGACCGTCTACGTGGCCGGCGCCGGTCCCGTCGGGATCGCCGCCGCTGTCTCCGCCCAACTGCTCGGTGCCTCGGTCGTCATCGTGGGCGACCTGAACGAGGAACGGCTGGCTCAGGCCCGCAAGATCGGCTGCGAGACGGTCGATGTCTCCAAGGGCGATCCGCGCGACCAGATCGAACAGATCCTGGGCGTACCCGAGGTCGACTGTGGCGTGGACGCAGTGGGTTTCGAGGCCCACGGGCACGGCAAGGACTCCGGACGGGAGGCCCCGGCCACCGTGCTGAACTCGCTGATGGACCTCACCGCGGCCGGTGGTGCGCTCGGTATCCCCGGCCTGTACGTCACCGGCGACCCCGGTGCCGGCGACGAGGCGGCCAAGGTCGGCTCGCTGTCGATCCGGCTCGGGCTCGGGTGGGCGAAGTCGCACTCGTTCACCACCGGTCAGTGCCCGGTGATGCGGTACCACCGGGGATTGATGAACGCGATCCTGGCCGACAAGGTGCACATCGGTGACGCGGTCAACGCGACCGTCATCGGCCTTCAGGACGCACCCCAGGGTTACGCCGACTTCGATTCCGGGGTGGCCCGCAAGTTCGTCCTCGACCCGCACAACACCACCGGGCAGGTCAAGGCAGCCTGACCGGGTCTGTCCCGCGCGGGCCGCTGCCGGATCCGGCTGCGGCCCGCGCGGTCAGCCGTTCTCTTGTCCTGGTTCGTTGACCTCGGGCCGCTCCTGGACCGATGGTGTCGGCAGGTGGGCGGTGGGCTGATCAGCGTCCGTTCCGTCGATCACGGGCCGCACCGTCGGGCCGGTCCGGTAGAGGTCCCGGTCCTCCACCAACCAGGTCACCCGGTAGCCGCCGGTCTCGCCGCCGCCGATCACCGAGCCGGGTGCCATCGGACGCCCGACCCCGGCCGCGCCAGTGCCGCCGACCGCTCGACCGGCCTGGCCGATCTGCCCGTTCTGCACCATCCCGTTGGCCGCGCCATTGGCGGCGCCGGGCACCATCCCCCTGGCGCCGGCAGATCCCGGGCCATAGCCACCCGTCCCAGAGCCGGAGCCGCCACCCGGCCCGGCCACTCCCGGGTTCCCGCCTGCGGTGATGCCATTGATCCCGGCAGGTCCGACTCCAGCCCCGCCGATCCCGCCGGCACCCGCCGGGGAGGTCAGACCGATGCCACCCGATCTCGAGAGGTAGGCGGCGCCGGCGGCCAGCGCGCCGATCCCGGCGACACCTGCCGCGGTGCCCCAGCCCGCTCCGCCGTCGGTGCCGGCAGCACCGAACATGGCCGGGCCGGCAGTGACGACGCTGCCCGTCACCGGGTCGAACGCCCGGCCGACCGTTGCGGGCGCATGGCCGAGGTAGGAATCGCCGACGGCGTCGGGATTCGCGGACCCGGGGCCGTCCACATTGACCACACCGGCATGCGGCGCCCGATCCCAGACAGCCGGATCGACGGAAGCGGAGTCGAACGGTCGGACCCCTACGCCGGGCAGACCCGAGCCCGTCGTCCCCGGATCCGTTCCGGGAGAATTGCCGTTGCCGCCCCAGTCGATCGGCGAGAGACCGGAACCCGGAAGCGCTCCGCCGACCGCAGGTGCGGCCGGGACGTACCCACCGGTGCTCGGGTACACGCCGGCGCCCGGGTAGGCATCGGTGCTGCCCGGTGCGGAGGGCGCCGACCAGCCGGCGACCACGCGCGGACCGGGTCCGACGCCGGGCCTCGAAACACCCTGCTCGTCAACGGGTGCCACGGCGGTCACCGGTTCGACACCGCCCGCCGACCCGGCGTCCAGCACGATCGGCGGCGGTGCCGGCGGCGGCGTCAACCGGGCGATCGCCGTGCGGTACTGATTGTCCAGATTCGTTGCGGTCTCGCCCGCCTGCAATCGGTCGGCGTTGTTCTGGGCGATCTGTTGATCGATCGCCGCCAGGGCCTCGTTCTTGATCATCGGGTCCTCGACCGCCCGCGACACCAACGCCCGATCCGAGTAGTAATCGGTGTTCGTGACCACCGGCGGCGGCGGCAGCACCGCGGGGGGCTGGGAGGCGGCCAGATCGGCGGATGCCTCCGCCACCAGATCGGCGTAAGACCCGGGCTGTCCGGCGAGGTACTCGGACAGCGTCTCCAGGTAGTCGATGACGGCGCCGAGGTCCGCCGTCAGCAGGACCGAACCGCTGCCGTCCGCCCACGTGTCGGGGAGTTCCGCCAGCTGTTGACGCAGGTCGGCGACCGACACCCCGATCTTGCGACTGACGGCCGACACCTTGCCGGCCCAGGCCCGCGCCTGCGCCGGCTGACCTTTCTTGACCATGCCGTAGATGGCCTCGTGGCTCGCCCCGAGGTAGTCGTTCATCGCGGATCCGGTGCCGTCGATGGGTAGTGAGGCGGGTAGGGATCGGGTGCCGGGACGCGGTTCTCGGGGTCCGTCATCAAGCCGTACATGTCGTCGAACGTGTCGAAGGCCGCCGTCATCGCGGCGAACCGTTGCGCGGCTTCTTCCTCGGTCGCCCGGTACGCCTCGGCCGCGGCCGACGCAGCCTGGGCGAGCGCGCGCAACGCAGAACCCGAGGTCATCACCCAGGTCGCGGTCGACGAGATGTTCGTCGTCGCACCGTCGACCAACTCGTAGGACGGTTCGGTGCCGCCGAGGTCCGGACGGCCCAGCACCGTCAGTGCCCGGCCGTGCTCGACCACCTGTTCGGCATAGTCCGACAGATGCTGCGCGAGTTCGGCAAGTCGCTGCGGGTTCACCTTCACGCCGTCGCCCATTGCCACCTCCCCGTCCGGCCCAGGCATGATGGTAAGGCCAATTCCGGGCGCTCCACGCCCTTGTCCACAAGCCGAAGACAGGGGCACATGACGGCCAGTCACCACCGGGACGGTCGGCCCTCGGTCCGAATCCTGCTGGTGGCCATCACCCTGGCGGCCTCCCTCGCCGGGTGTGCACTCCCCCCGGCAGCCGGGCCTCCCACCTCACCGTCGTCGTCACTCGGCTCGTCGACGGCGTCGCCCGCGACGGCACCGTCGAGCACGCCGACAGCAACCGCGTCGACCGGTACCGCGGCACCCCTGGACCCGGCCCTGACCGACAACGGGCAACCGGCTCATGTACCGACTCCGGAGCAGCTGCGGGCGCCGATCATCGGTGCCCCGGACCGGGTTTCGTTGCACTCCCAGGCCGCGGCGATCCTGCAGACCGCACCGGAGGCGACCGGCGAGATCGCCTTTTCTGCGTTCAATGAATGGGTGACGAACAGGTCCTACACGGTGGCCGGCGACAGCCGGACCTACCGATCCGGTGTGACGACGATGGAGAACAACGACGGCACCCTGACCAACGTCCGGTGCGTGGTGGAGATGCCGGGCAGAGCGCCCGGTTCGTCCGCCGTCGACTGGCCTCCGCTGTTCGACCTCTGCTCGGACCTGAGCTACCGGGACGCCGATCCGGCGACGATCAAGACCTGGGCCGCCGACGCCCTGCGTCAACTCCAGGCCACCGAACCCGGCCCGACGCCGGTGTTCCAGCTGACCGACCAGAACTGCCTGCACTGGCAGGTCGGTTGGGCGGCAGAGGTTCTCGACGAGACCCAGTACCTGGGGCAGGTGGCGCTCGACGCCTCGACCGGCTTCACCCCGCTGACCCCTGGGGGCGGCAACGATGCCGACGGCGGGACAAACCCGACCGCCTACGGCTGCCCAGGATGATCGGGATCGAACGACCGGGCACGCGCCGGGTCGCCCGACTGACCCGAACGGGCGCGCCGTACAGACGATCCGACGACAGCTGACCCGGCCGAGTGACGTGCGCTCCCCTGGCAGGTGAACCTCGGGCCGGACGGCATCGTCAGTCAATCGTCCACAGTCCGAAGTTGTCGCTGATCCCCCGCTCAACGGCGGCGAACAGGTGTCGTCAAGAGTTGTCCACACCGAAAATCCACAATTCTTTGGGCCCTTTTTCCAGTGGTATCTTCGGCCGGATCATTGACAGTTCTCAATCTCACAGGGGAGGCAGCCGTGGACAGTCCGGAACCGAGTGGCGGCGGCGGCGAACTGGGTTACGACCCGGCGGCGATGGCCAAGGGACTGGCCGCGATCGACGGAGCCACCGCGGAGGTCCGCACCCTGCTGGGCACCATCCAGGGTGAGGTCGATGCGCTCGCCACCACCTGGCGCGCGCGGTCGAACTTCGCGTTCACGCAGGTCCACACCAAGTGGGCGGAACGCGGTGCACTGATCAACAACGCACTGCAGACGATGCACGAGAAGCTTTCGGCCACCGACGTGACCTACGCGAAGACCGAGCAGGCCCAGGTGGATCAGTACCAGGCGATCGCCAACTCCATCTGATCTGCCGTCAGTCGCCAATTCCCCCAGCGCCGTTCGTTTCCCGCAGCAAACATGTAGCGAAGGATCTTCGATGAACACTCCCGACGGCTCCATCGCCCTGAGTTTCGGTGCCCTGCAAACCGCCGAATCCCAGCTGGCCGGCAATCTTTCGACCCTGCGTGCCCGGTTGGAGCAGTTGGAAACCGAACTCCAGCCGCTGGTGCACACCTGGACCGGTGACGCGCAGGCCGCCTATCTGATCCAGAAGAAGCAGTGGGAACAGGCCGCCGACGACCTGGCCATCATGTTGTCGGCCATCGTGACCGGTCTCAACACCACCAATACCGACTACGCCGGTGCGCAGCGCAGGATCGTCGCGGCCTTCAGCTGACGATCCCGGCCGGCTGTTCGGCGGGTCCTTTCGGCGGAACGATCTTCCGCGCCCGCACCGTACGCTGGTCGCAGCATTTCGGTGCGGGTGAACGACCCGGCGGGGACGAACATGACCGCGCGGATCGCCTGACGCCGATCAGGCGTCACCGACGTGGTGCGGACCTGGTCGTCGACAATCACCGAGCCAACGCGGCGCGGTAGCAGGAGCGGGGAAACTCTAGTGGCGGTCGTTCTGTTCCGGCGCCCGGCCCGCCGCGAACCCCCGCCGATGGTGATTCGACAGGTCGACGTCCATCCACCGCCACCGCTTCCGGAACGGCAGTCCGGCGGCATCTCCACCTGGCTGATGGTGCTGCCCGCGCTCGGTGGGCTGGGCGCAATGGCCCTGATCTTCTCCGCCGGCGGCACCGGTACGCACGTTGCGGCCGGGGTGATGTTCGGGGTGTCGACGCTCGCCATGGCCGGCGGCCAGCTCGCCAGGGTCGGCGGTGACCGGACCCGCCGAATCGCCGGCGAACGGCGGGACTACCTCCGGCACCTCGCCCAGATCCGGCGCAAGGCCAGGTCCGCCGCGTCGGACCAGGCCGAGGCGTTGTTCTGGTTGCATCCGGACCCCCGCGGACTGCAGTCGCTCATCCGGACCAGCCGACTCTGGGAGCGCCGGCCGGCCGATTCCGATTTCGCGACGGTGCGCCTTGGTCTCGGCGACCAGGCGCTCGCCCTCGATCTGCAACTCGGCGAGACCAAACCGATCGAGGACGTGGACATCGTTTCGGCGGTGGCGCTGCGCCGATTCCTGCGCACCCACGGCACCGTCCGGACGTTGCCGGTCGCGCTGTCGCTGCGGTCGTTCGCCCGGGTGCGGTTGGAGGGCAACCCGGTCGCCTGCCGGCAGATGGCCACCGCCATGGTCCTGCAGGCGATCACCTGGCACGCCCCCACCGAATTCCGGATCGCGCTGTGCGTCGATGGCGACGGAATGCGGGCCTGGGACTGGCTCAAGTGGGCACCCCACCTGTCGGACCCGTCCGTCCCACCCACCGACCTCCCCCGATTCACCGTCTCCACCACGCTGACCGGGCTCGAGGATGCCCTTTCCGACGAGCTGGCCGGCCGGCCCTGGGCATCGGCGACCACCGATCCGTTGGTGGACCGCAGCCACATCCTGGTGATCATCGACGGCGGCGCCGTCGGCGACGGTGGGCAGCTGGCCGAGGCGCACGGACTCCAGGGCGTCACCGTTCTCGACCTCTCCGGTGCGCTGACCGATCAGCCGACGTCCCGTGGGTTGCGGTTGCGGGTGACCGAGGACGATGTCCTTGGGGTCAGCGTCGACCGGGTCGGTCAGGAGGTGCTCTCGCACATCGGCACCCCCGATCGGGTCGGCAGCACGGAAGCGGCTGCGATCTGCCGTGCAGTGGCGGCGGTCCGGATGCCCGACGACGCGGATGCCGATCAGCCGTTGACCACGTCCACCGGACTGACCGACCTGATCGGCGTCGCGAACATCAGGACACTGACTCCCAGCACCTCCTGGCGTCCCCGCCCGGCGCGGGATCGACTCCGGGTCGCGATCGGCGTCGGCACCACCGGTCAGGCCGTCGAGCTGGACATCAAGGAGGCCGCCCAGGGTGGCATGGGCCCGCACGGGCTCGTTGTCGGTGCGACCGGCTCTGGCAAGTCGGAGCTGCTGCGCACTCTGGTGCTGGGCCTGGCCATCACCCATCCACCCGATTACCTGAACTTCGTTCTGGTGGACTTCAAGGGTGGAGCGACCTTCAACAAGCTCGATGCGCTGCCGCACACCTCGGCGGTGATCACCAACCTGTCGGACGAGCTGGGGCTCGTCGACCGGATGAAGGACGCCATCAACGGCGAGCTGAACCGCCGGATGGAACTCCTCAGGTCGGCCGGCACCTTCGCCTCCCTGCGCGACTACGACCAGGCCAGGGCGCTCGGCACCGATCTGCCGGCGATTCCCACGCTGCTGATCGTCGTCGACGAGTTCAGCGAGCTGCTGACCGCGAAGCCCGACTTCCTCGACCTCTTCATCACCATCGGCCGGGTCGGCCGGTCGTTGGGGGTGCACCTGCTGCTCGCTTCCCAGCGGCTGGAGGAGGGTCGGCTGCGGGGTTTGGACACTTACCTGTCGTACCGGATCGGGCTGAAGACCTTCTCGGTCGCCGAATCCCGGATCGTGCTGGGCGCACCGGACGCCTTCGAGCTGCCCACCGCACCCGGCAACGGCTATCTCAAGTTCGACACCACCGGACTGGTGCGGTTCAAGGGCGCCTACGTGTCCGGACCGGTGCGCGACCCCAGGGTCGGCGCGGACGACCTCGGCTGGGTGGATCCGCAGGCCTTCCGGCTGGTGGCCGAGCCGGCAGTGCAACCGGCGCGGCACGCACCGGAGTTGTCGCCAGGGACCAGCGACGGCGCTCCGGCTCAGTCCACGGAAACGGGCAGCCCCGACGCCGCACGGGACGAGCACGCGACCGGCTCCGCCCAGACCCTGCTCGACGTCGCCGTCTCCCGGCTCGCCGGGTCGGGTGTGCCTGCGCACGAGGTGTGGTTGCCGCCGCTGGACGAGCCTCCGTCGCTCGATCTGTTGCTGCCCAAGGGTTCGGTCCGCGGTGCCCTCGGGACGGACGGCGTTCCGGCGCCGGCGACGGCGTTCCTACAGGTGCCGCTCGGCTGGGTGGACAAGCCCTTCGAGCAGACCAGGGGCCTGCTGACCATCGACATGTCCGGCGCTGCCGGGCATGTCGCGATCGTCGGGGCGCCGCAGAGCGGGAAATCGACGGCGGTACGCAGCCTGGTGTGCGCGCTCGCCCTGACCCACACTCCCGAGGAGGTCCAGGTGTACTGCCTGGACTTCGGCGGCGGGTCATTGAGCAGTGTGGCCGGGCTTCCGCATGTCGGCGTGGTCGCCGGCCGGTTGCAGCCGGAGCTGGTGCGCCGCACGGTTGCCATGGTCAACCGGGTCCTGACCAGGCGCGAGGAAGCGTTCACCCTCGCCGGGGTCGGATCGCTCGCGGAATGGCGGGAGCGGGTCGGCGCAGGTGCCGTCGCCGGCGACGGCTTCGGTGACGTCATCCTGGTGATCGACGGCTGGGGCGCGATGAAGGAGTTCTTCGAACCCTTCGAGGCGCAACTCACCTCGATGGCCGCGCGGGGTCTGAACTACGGCATCCATCTGGTGATCGCGGCCGGCCGGTGGCCGGAGATCCGTCCTGCCCTCAAGGATCTGATCGGTTCCCGGATCGAGCTGCGGCTCGGGGACCCGCTGGATTCCGAGATCAACTCGAAGATCGCCGCCGGTGTCCCGGAGAACCGGCCGGGCCGCGGCCTGTCCCGGGACCGGCTGCACCTGCTGACCGCGGTGCCCAGGATCGACGGCATCGGCAGCAGCGAGGGGCTCACCGCAGCGACGGCCGAGCTGGTCCGCACCGTCTCCGCCAGATGGGCCGGAGCTCCGGCCCCGCGGGTGAAGCTGCTGCCGACGATCGTCCGGCCCGCTGACCTGCCGGCCGATCCGGATCCTGACCTGGGCTACCCGCTCGGCCTGGACGAGGACCTGGAGCCGATCTTCTGGAACCCGCAGACCGATCAGCACCTGGTGATCTTCGGCTCCGAGCAATCCGGCCGCTCGACGGTGCTGCGGCAGCTGATCGGGCAGATCTCCGCCCGGCACGGCCTGGACGAAGCCAGGTTCATCGTCTTCGACGCCACCCGTGGGCTCCTCGATCTGCCCTACCTGCCGAATCAGCTGATCGCCTCCGCGACGAACGGTCGGGACGCGGCGGGCGTGATCAGCGCCAACCTCGACCGGCTGCAGAGCCGGCTCCCGGCGGCGTCGATGAGCCGCGAGGACATCGCCCGCCGTGCCTGGTGGGGGTCGCCCGCCGACATCTTCCTGATCATCGACAACTACGAACGGCTCTCCGGCAGCTCGCCGTTGACGCCGTTGATCCCGCTGATCAACCACGCCTCGGACATCGCGTTGCACGTGATCGTCGCCCGCCAGGCGCGGGGCGCATCGCGTGCGGTGTTCGACACTGTGTACGCCACACTGAAGGACGTCGGGACACCCGCGCTCGTGCTGTCCGCGCCCGATACCGAAGGCACCATCTACGGGCGGACCAGGGTGACCGACCGCCCACCGGGCCGGGGAATCTGGGTTCCGCGACGCGGACCGGAAGTACTCATGCAGGCAACACTCGATCCGCAGGAATGGTGATGGAACCCCTCGAGCCCGCGCCCGGCAACCGTCAGGAGGCGCGACGACCGCTGCTGATGGACCCCGCCGGCACCCGGCCATCCGGGTTCGCGCCGCCGTCGGTGCTGTCGCCGGCCACCCAGCAGCCGGGCAGCAGCGCGTCGCCGGCTGGTTCCACGCCGGCGATCGTCACCCCGCCGGCGACCCCATCGGTGCTCGCCGGAACGGTGAGCGGCAGCGGTGCGGTGGTGCCCGGCGAGGCATCGTTCGGGCCGGTCAGCCAGGTGGTCCGGGTCAGCATCCGGACGCTGTCCTCTCGTATCGACCTGGTGCTGCCCGACCGGACGACCATCGCCGAGACGCTGGAAACAGTGCTCGAACTGGCGCCCCGCTCGCTGCGCGAACAGGCGATCGCCCACGGCGGCTGGATCCTGCGAACCGCGGCCGGTGAGGCGATCCCGGGTTCCAGCACCCTGCTCGACCAGGGAATCGTCGACGGCGCCACCCTGTTCCTGACCGGCATCGACGCGTCGGACACCGCGGCCGTCTACGACGACGTCGCCGATGCGGTCGCCGACACCGTGACCAACGATCCGTCCTCCTGGCCGGCAGGTGGCGGCCGGACAGTCGCGCTCGGTGCCGCCGGACTGTTCGCCGCCATCAGCTGCCTGTCCCTGCTGTGGGCCGGTCCGCCGTGGACCGCCATCGCGATCACCCTCGGCTCCATTGCCGTGCTCGCCCTGGTCGCTGCCGGCCTGCTGTCCCGAGGGGTGGGTGACGCTGGTGTTGCGACGGTGGCGGCCCTGCTCTCGGTCCTGGCCGGCACCGCCGCAGCCACGGTCGCGACGGCCGGGACCCTGCCGTTGTCGGGGATCGGCGCCCCCCAACTGTTGTTGGGCGCGGCCGCTGCCGTTGTTTTCGCGACCATCTCGGCCCTGGTCGTGGGAACGGTCCGGGTCCCGTTCGCGGCGATCATCACCGGCGCCCTGCTGCTGTGCATCGCGCTCGGCTGCGGGGTGATCTTCGACCTGCCCGCGGCCGGATGCGCCGCCATCGTGGTCGGGCTCGCGGTGGCGCTGATGCCGGTCGTCCCCAACCTGTCCCTGCGGCTGGCCCGGTTCGAGCTGGAACCGCTGCCGACCACCGCCGACGAGGTCTACGCCGATCACGAGACGGTCGACACCCCGGCCGTCCGGACCCGTACCCGGCAGGCCGTCGGTTACCTCACCGCGCTCATCCAGGGACTGACCTGGCCCGCGTTCGTCGGGTGCATCGTGTTGGCGTTCACCCAGGACATCACTGCGCAGATCCTGGCCGGCATCGTCGGCGTCGGGTTGCTGTTGCGGGCCCGGCTGTTCATCACCATCGGCCAGCGACTGCCGTTGCTGATCGCCGGCATCGGGTCGATCGCCGCGGTGCTGCTCGGATTGATGACCGAGTTCGACGGCCCGACGATCATGGTGGCGGTGGCGGTCCCCGCGCTGGCCGGGGTGATCGTCGCGCTGATGCTCGCCACCCGCCGTCGCCGGGTGTCACCCGCGCTGACCAGAACGGCGGAGATCATCGAGCTGGTGATCGCCATCGCCGTGGTGCCGCTGGTGGCCGGAGTGCTCGGTCTGTTCGGATTCATCCGGGGACTCGGCGGATAGCCGCTGATGGCCACCAACACCAAGGACAACCTGCAGGCCCATCGCTTCATGAACCGCCGGGTGCGGGCCGCCCTGCTCGAAGGCGATGCCGAGTCCAACACCCGGCCGCTGGCCCGGATCGGCACCGGCACCTATGCCGGCATCTTCGTCACCATCGCCCTGCTGGCCGTCTTCGGGATCATCGGGGTGCTCAAACCCGGCGGATCGACCGCCTGGACGGAGCCAGGGGCGTTCATCGTCGAGGAGGAGACCGGCGCCCGCTACGTCTACCTCGACGGGGTGCTGCACCCGGTGCTCAACTACTCCTCGGCCAAGCTGCTGCTCGGCGACCGGTTGCACGTGGTCACGGTGTCGGTCCGGTCGCTGGAGTCGGCACCGCACGGCGCTGAGATCGGGATCCCGATGGCGCCCGATTCGCTGCCGGATGCCGCGCACATCGTCGGGACCGACTGGTCGGTGTGCGCGATCGGCAACGTCGCGGACGGCGAGCAGTTGCGGACCGCGATCTTCCCCGGGACCGCCGTAGCCGGCGACCCGATCGGGACCGAGGACGGATACCTGGTGCGCACCACCAGCGGGCGGACCTTCCTGATCTGGTCCGACCATGCCTACGAGGTCGGTGAGCAGTGGCTCGAAGCGTTGAAATACAAGGACGCCGACGCGCTGCCGGTCGGTGACGACTTCGTCGCCTCGTTGCCCGCGGGTCAGCAGCTCGCGCCGGCCGAGCTACCGGGACTCGGGCAGAGCGGCCCGCCACTGCCGGGTTCGGTGGATCCGGTACCGGTGGGTTCGATCTACGCCGACCGGGTCAATTCGTTCTACGTGATGACGCAGGACGGATTGGCCGCGCTCACCCCGCTGCAGGCCGATCTGCTGCTGGCCGACCAGCGACTGCGCGCGGCGTACGGCGGCGGCAATCCCTCCCCACTGCCGATCAGCCAGGCCCAGGTGACCGATGCCGTCCTGGTGCCGTTGCCCGAGTTGGGACTCGGTCAGCAGGCGCCCGAGCAGGCGCCGGCGCTGGCCGAGCTGCCTCCTGGCGCCCAGCAGATGTGCGTGCGGTACACCGACAAGCAGTTGCCCGACATCGTTCTCGGGCCGGCCGATCCGGATGCGATCCGGGCGACCGGCCTGGTGCAGCTCGACACCGGCTCCGGCGCTCTGGTGGCGGCCCGTCCCAATCCCGACACCCCCGGCACGACCGTCTACCTCGTCACCGATACCGGGGTCCGCTACCCGGTCGCCGGCCAGCAGGCCCTGGATCAGCTCGGGCTGGCCGGGGTCAGCGTCGCGCAGCTTCCGGCCGCACTGGTCGGACTGTTGCCCCAGGGGCCACTGTTGGACCCGGTGGCCGCCGCCCTGCCGGCGCCCTGACGCAGCGCTGAAACCGCGCGCCCTGACACCGCGCCCTGACACGGCCTTCGACGCGATCCGCGCAATCCCGGCGACAGCGGCGCTGCCCGAGCCCGAGAATGGCCCGATGAGCGACGGCTGCGACACCCACGGCAGCGACGACACCGACGGCACACTCGAACTCCGCGGTGGGCAGGTCACCCTCCGAACGGTCACCGCGGACCACGTCCCACGACTGCGCGACATCCTGGCGACACCGGAGGTTCGCGGGCGGTGGGGTGACGAGGCGGCGTCGGCGCAGTGGCCGTTCGACGATCCGTCGTCCGTCCGGTTCGCGGTGATGACGCCGGATCACTCCGCCGGCGAAGCCGATGCCGAGCAGATCGTCGGCATGATCCAGTACGGCGAGGAGGACGAACCGGCCTACCGTCATGCGTCGATCGACATCTTCCTCGACCCGGCTGCGCACGGCCGGCACATCGGCCGCGACGCGGTACGGGTACTGGCCCGTCATCTGATCGAGGACCGCGGCCACCATCGGTTGGTCATCGACCCCGCTGCCGACAATGCCGCCGCCATCCGGTGTTACGCCGCCGTCGGCTTTCGCCCGGTCGGCATCATGCGGAACTACGAGCGCGACGTCGACGCCGACACCTGGCACGACGGTTTGTTGATGGATCTGCTGGCGGCCGAGCTCGAGACTTGATAGGTTTCCTCTTATATAAGCTGTGCCTGGTATTCAAGAATCCGGCACCTGCCCAGCGAGGAGTTCAGCGATGATCGACGTCAGCCACCAGCTCAGTGCCGTCCAGCGCACCATCGGCTCACGCGTGCTCGAGGCGGGTGAGGCACGCGTGCTGCGCATCAGCCAGACCTACGGCGCCACCGTCGAGGACGTCTGGGACGCCTGCACGAACTCGGAGCGACTGCCGAGATGGTTCATGCCGGTCAGTGGTGACCTACGGCCCGGCGGCCGGTACCAGATCGAGGGCAACGCCAGTGGTGTTGTCGAACGTTGTGACCCACCAGCCGGTTTCGCCGCCACCTGGGAATTCGGCGGAGAGGTCAGCTGGATCGACGTCGCATTGTCGAGCACGCCCGACGGCACCCGCCTCTTGCTCGAGCACACGGCACACGTCGACGACGAGCGATGGGCGCAGTACGGCCCTGGCGCGGTGGGCGTGGGATGGGACCTGACGCTGCTCGGCCTCGCGCAGCACCTGTCGACCGGTGCATCCAAGGAGGGACAGGACATCGAAGCCTGGTCGGCCTCCGACGAGGGTCGGGGCTTCTTCGCCGGCAGCAGCGATCGCTGGTGCGAGGCCAGCATCGGCGCGGGCACCGATCCGGTGGCGGCCGCGGCGGCGGCCGGCAGAACCACCGCCTTCTACAGCGGCGAACCGTCACCGGAGGAAACGCCCGCTGCACACTGACCCGGTCACCAGTGCCGGATCCGCCCCGACGGACCGCCGCTCGGCCGGCGGTCATTCGGCCGCGCAGTGGGCGGGGCCAGGAAATACCAGGCTCAGCGTGGTCTGCGGTCCGCGCGCCGCATCGAGGCCAGCGACAACCTTGCCCGCCAACGTCGCCAGAGCGGCAGGCCGGCCAGCAGTTCGGCGCTGCGGTCGTCGACCTCCCGCCAATAGCCGGCGGCCCGGTCCGGGCTCACCGGTCCGGGCGAGAATTCCGCGGCGTCGGCGGCCGGCGCCAACCAGTCGACGGTGAGCACACCCGCGGTCTGGAGGTCGGTCGCCGTCTCGGTCCGGGTGTGCCAGGGAACGGGGCGATAGCCGGCGTCGACCGCCGAGTCGAGCAACTCGGCCCAGCCGCCGGCGATCTGGGCAGCGGGTGCCTCGGCCCGCCGCCGGCGGCGCCGGCGGGCGGCCTTGATCGCCAGGATCACCAGCACCGGCAGCGCCAGCACCACGAGCAGCAGCGCCAACCAGCCGAGAATCGCGAGCAGCAGGCTGAGGAGCGAGGAGTCGTCCTCGGCGTCGGTGCTGTCCTGGTCGTCGACCTCGGGCCGCTGATTGGCGCTCGCCGCGTCGACGGAATCCGGCTGCGCCTGGGGAAGCGCCGGCGGTACCTCCACGGTGACGGCCCGTCGTTGGGTCAGATTGCTCTGGTCGGTCTCCGGGTCGGGCTTGTTCGGCGGCGGTGACGGATCGAAGGCGACCCAGCCGTAGCCGTCGAACGGCACCTCCACCCAGGCCGAGATGTCCCGCCCGCGCAGCACCACCGAATCCGGGTCGGCCGCATCTCCGGCCGTCTGGTCGGACGGCGGCACGAAGCCCACCGCCACCCGGGCGGGCAGTCCGATGGAGCGGACCATCAACGCCATCAGGGTGGCGAACTGCTCCTGGTCACCCTCCATCGGCGGGTTGCTGATCATGCCGGTCATCCGGTCCAGGCCGTGCCCGGCGGCCGACGGCTGATCAGGGTCGTCGCCGTGGTTGAAGATGCCCTCGTCGGCCAGCCCGGCGCGGATCGCCTCGACCTGCGCTGCTGCCCCGCTCACCCCGCTGATGTACGAAGTCGCCTTGGAGCGCAACAGGTCCGGCAACGCGGCCGTGCTCGGGAACGGCACCACCGACGGGACAGCGCCCTGCAGCTGGTCGGTTGACGGCCGGCCCGCGACGGCGGAGGTCACCACGTATTCGTCGCCGGTGTGCCAGCCGCCTGGCATCAGACCGGTCGCCGCGGCATCCGAATACCGCAGATCCTGGGTCAGCTGCGCCGCCCGTTCACCGGTGAATTCCAGCGCGATGATCGGTCCGGGGAGGGGCAGGAACGAACCGGCGTAGTTCCTGATGTTCACCGTCACCGTGGTCGGCACGCCGACCGTCGGGACGTCCCGTTCCGGCCCGATCCGGACGAACGGTCCCTCGCCGTCGCTGACCGTGAACTGCCGGCCGTCATAGGAGTCCAACGCGGCCAGCCGGAGTCGCGCACCGTCCGGCATGCCGGTGGCGATCAGCTGGACCACATCGGCCTGTTCCTTGGTGTAGTTCCGGAACACGCTCAACGGACTGGTGAAGGCCGCCGGGTCGACCGCCCGCTCGACGGCGTCCCGCAGCGCGAGCCGATCCGCGGTTCCGGCGGTGGCGGTGAGGGCCCCGACCAGCACCGCGACGGCCAGCACCAGCACCGAGATCGCCACCCGCCGGACGGCGATCGCCTGCCGGGTCACCGCGGCGGTGGACGCCGCGCGGCTGCTCATCGGGTTGCCCTCGATGCTCTGCGCGATGGTCCGTCGCCGCAGACGGGAACCGACCCACACCGCCCAGCTCATCCCGACGACGACCGACAGCCCGGCGAGCACGGCCACCGTCATCGGGTCCACCTGCCGGCTGCCCAACAGGGCGCACAACACCATCGCTGCTGCAGGCGCCAGCAACGCCGTCACCGGACGGGTGGAGCGAGCGAGGACGCCGGCAAGTCCGGTCGCCACCGCCCCGACGATCAACGGTGGAACCAGCAACGCACCGGCGTTGCCGGTCGGGGTGGCGACCGTGAGCAGCTCCCGCCATCCGGTGACGGCGCCGCGCAGCATCACCGACATTCCGGACAACGAGGGCAGCGGGCCGATCGACAGCCGGGGTGCGACCACCAGGGATCCGAGGATGACCACGCCGACGACGATTCCGAGTGCGGCCAGCACGCCGGGGATCCGGAACCGATCGGTCAGCAACAAAGCGGCGACCGCCACCCCCGAACCGACGGCGGTGGCGATCATCGGTGCGGTGCCGCCGTAGGTCGGCACCAGCAGCGCCGATCCGGCGATCACCAGCAGGGCAAGCAGGCCGAGGTCGGCGGCGCGCCACCACGGCGCGACGTCGCTCTCCGTGGTGCGCGCGCGGCCCGGTCCGCGGACCCGTCCGCTCATCCGGCCGCTCGCAGCGCCGGGGGCAGATCGTCGACGTCGGCGAGGGTCAGCACGCGAGCGGCGTCGGAGCCGGTCAGCCGTGCCGGATGCGGCGATCCGGTCGACCTGGTGCGCAGCGCCAGCACGCTGGCGCCCGACGGGCAGGAGCGAACGGCCGCCCTGATCTGGGCCGCTCCGACGCTGGATCCGAAGATCAGGACGACCAGCGAGACTCTCGGATGCCGGCGCACCAGCCGCCTGGTCTGGAAGATCAGGTCGGGCGCGTCGACGGCAGGGTTCACCGGACAGAACTGGTCGAGAACGCTGTCGGCACTCACTCCACGGATCTCGCTACCGGCGGCGTCGGTCACCACGTCGCGTCGTTGCCGGACGAGTTCGGCGACCATCGACGCCGCGCAGCCGACGGCGATCTCGAACTCGTCCTCGGCGCCCGGCTGGCCGGCGTCCCGGTCCTGACCGGATTGCTCCGCGGGGCCATCGTCGACACCTTCGGGAGCCTGCTCTGCGGCTGCGCCGTCATCGCGTCCGTCCGGGGCGCGGTCCAGGTCCACATCCCGGCCGCCCGGCCAGTAATAGTCAAAACTGTTGCCGGACAACACGACACCGACCTGCGAGCGGTGCGTCTGCAGGAACTCCCGCACCTGCAGGGTGCCGTTGCGCGCAGTGGACTTCCAATGGATGAACCGGCGGTCGTCGCCCGGGACGTACTCCCGCAGCGTGTGGAACGACAGGTCGCTGGCAGTGCGCTTGGTCGACTCCTCGCCCTCCAGATCGTGCACGTAGCCGGGCAGCGAGCTGGACGGTCGGACGGTGCGCGGGTGCACGAAGACCTGCCGGTGCACGGGCCACTGCACCACCCGTCGGATCAACCCGAACACATCGCCGCGCACCGCGCGCAACGGACCGAGATCGATGACGGCCCGCCGCCGGGTCGGCAGCGGCACCTCGACGAGGTGACCGGCCCCGCCGTGCAGCGACGGGATCGGCACGCTGACGGCCAGCCCCGCGACCTCGAGCTCCATCCGCAACGGCAGCATCCGGCGATGAGACGTGTTGCGCACCAGCATCGAGGCGACCCCTGGTTCGCCGACGACGAACCGGTTCTGCGGCAGGTCGAGGTCCACCGCGCAGGACGACCGGCCGACCGACATGACGCCAGCGGCCAGCAGCAGGAAGCCGAGCGCAGCGGCTACCCCGAGCCACTCCCGCCAGCCGGCAGCGAGACCCACCGCCAGCGCGATCACGGCCACCAGCGCCGTCATCCGGCCGCGGGTGGTCACCGCCCGCCAGCCGGCCCTGGCCCGCGACGACGTCGCCGGTTCGTCCGGCGCGGTGTCGATGTTGTCCACCGGTTCGATGGGGTCGAGGTCGTCAACGGTGTCGACCGGCGCCCCGGGTTCGGGCAATCCGGCCATCAGGCGGAGCTCCGCGGGGGTGGCACGTCGCGCAGCACCGCCGCCACCACGTCGGCGGCGGTCAGGCCGTTGAACTCGGCCTCCGGCAGCACCGAGATCCGGTGCGCCAGTGCGGGTTCGGCCAGAGCCTTCACGTCGTCCGGGATCACGTAGTGCCGCCCGCGGGACGCCGCCAGGGTCTTCGCCGTCCGCAGCAAAGCGATGGCCCCGCGCTGGGAGACGCCGAGACCGACGCCGGTGGCCGTGCGGGTGGCTTCGACAATCCCGGTGATGTACCGCAGGATCGAGGGGTCGACATACACCCGGGAGGCCTGGTCGACCAGGTCACCGACGTCCTCGGTGGTCAGCATCGGCTCCACCTGGGCCCGGCTGGCCCGCGTCCCCACGGCCCCCAGAATCGCCAGGGCGGCATCGGTGTCGGGATGGCCGATCCCGGTGCGGAGCAGGAACCGGTCGAGCTGGGCCTCCGGCAACCGGTAGGTGCCGGCCTGCTCGATCGGGTTCTGGGTGCCGATCACCATGAACGGCGCGCCGACCGGCCGGGTCACTCCGTCGACCGTGACCGCTGATTCCTCCATCACCTCGAGCAGCGCCGACTGCGTCTTCGGGGAGGCGCGGTTGATCTCGTCGGCCAGCACGATGGAGGCGAAGATCGGCCCGGGATGGAACTCGAAGGCACCCACCGACTGGTCGAAGATGGTCACCCCGGTGACGTCGGACGGCAGCAGATCAGGGGTGAACTGGATTCTCGAGGTGGTGCCGTGGATGGTCGCGGCGAGCGCCTTGGCCAGGGTGGTCTTACCGGTCCCGGGCACGTCCTCGAGCAGCAGGTGACCTTCGGAGAGCAGGCAGATCAGCGAGAGCCGGATCGCGTCCGGCTTGCCGACCAGCGCCCGGCCGATGGTGTCGACGACCGCATCGAACCGGCCGGCGAACTGGGCGGCTGCGGGGGCCTCCAGCAGCGGCGCGCCGGTGGTGTCCAAGGTCTGCACGGTCGGTCCTTACTCAGCACTCAGGGATGACGATGTCGGTGGTCACGAACGAGGGGTAGCGGTACCAGGCATTATCGACCGATCGGTACCAGCGGTTGTCGGTCGTGGTCGCGGCCGGCGCCGACGGGTACGCGGTGCCGGTGGCCTGGCATTTCACCTCGACCGGCCGCGGTGCCGGCACCCAGGTCCCGTTGCCGCAGGCCGCCTTGTCGGCCGCCCACTCCCCGTCGAGTTGCCGGTTGGTGCCGCAGGTCCCGGCCAGCGCCCCGACCGCGACGGTGGCCAGCGACAGCGAGGAGGGGGTGGTGGCGTCCCGGGTCACCGTGTCACTGCAGGTCCCGTCCTTCACGCAGTAGCTGACGGTGACGGTGACCTTCTTGCCGAGACCAAGGGCTTTCGACGTCCAGGTCTTCGACTTCGGATCCAGCTCGTCGCTGACCGCACCGGACAGCGTCACCGTCTGCGAGACGATCTCCCGGCCGTTGCCGTCCGGGAACGTCCAATCGACCTTCACCTGCTGGTCGTTCTCGCCGACCAGCTCGGCCGCGACGTCGGGTGGGGTCAGCGGGCCGAACGGCGTGCCGGACACCGCAGCACTCGGCTCGCCGCAACGCACGTCGTCGCCGAATCCGCTGGTGCTGTTACAGGCCCGCACCTCGATCTGATAGGTCGTCCCGTTGACGAGGGGAGCGATCGGAGCCGAGGTGCCGGCCCCGACGCCCAGGTCCCCCCACTGGCCGCCGTTGATCCGGTAGTCGTAGTTCGCGATCGAACTGCCCGGTGAGCTGGCCGAGTCCCACGATGCCTGCAGCGAGCGGTCCCCGGCCGCCAGCACCAGGCCGGTCACCTGGTTGGGCCGTTCGAAGGGGGCCACGGTCGTGGTCGCGGCCGGGCCTGCCCCGCGGCTGTTCCGGGCGATCACCGAGATCGACGCCGGCGCCACCCCCGGGTAGTCGATGAACGTCGACTGGACATCTCCGCCGACGGTCGCGTACTCGCTGTTGTTCAGCAGCACCTGGTAACTCTGCACGGCCTCGCCACCGAGATTCGCCGGCGGTCCCCAGGACACCGCGATTCCGCGTTGCCCGGTGGAGTAGACGAACTGGGCGTTCAGGTTCGACGGTTCGCCGGGCTTGTCCGACGGCACGATCGGCTCACTGGGCGCCGACCAGTCGGTGCTGCCCTGTTGATTGCTCGCCCTCACCTGGAACCGGTAGCTGGAGCCGAGATCGAGTCCGCTGAGACTCAGCGGGCTGCTGACGTTGTCGCGGATCTCCGAGGTGTCACCGCGGAGCACCTGCACGGACATCCCGGTCACCGGGGTGAAGGCGCCCTGCGGCACCGTCCAGCTGACCGTGACCTGACCACCGGCGACGTACTGCACGGTCGGAGCTGCCGGCGTCGACGGCACCGCGTCCGGAACGATCACCGCGGACGGCGCGGAGGGATCGGACTCGCCGACCGAGTTGCGCGCGGTGACGACGAAGACATACGGCAGTCCGGGCGTGAGACCACCGATCACACAAGCACTTCCGGAGCCCGCACAGTCCTGCCGGATCCCGCTCCCGACGACCGAGTAGCCCTCGATCGCCGCGCCGTTGGCATCCGCGGGCGACCAGGCCAGTTGCACGCTGTCCGCCGTCAGCGTGCCGTCGACGACAGCCGGCGTGCCGGGAGTGGACGGGCGGTCCTGGATCGAGACCTGCAGCTTCGCCGTCACCACCCGTTCCGGATCCTTCGTGCCGTCGAGAACCTCGGCGGCCACGACGATGTCCCCGACGAAGCCGGCGGCCGGGGTCAGCTGGACGGTGGAGCCGGTCAACGTCGGACCGGCCGCGACGCCGGCGTTGCCCTCGACAACCGAGACCGAGGTGATCCTCAGGCCCAGCCCGACCGGGTCGATACTGCCGGTGAGCAGGTCGGCGGACACCTGCACCCCGGCCCGGCCCTGGGCGATCTGCTGATCGACGACGGTCGGCAGCGGCTTGCGGGAACCGGTCACCGTCACGGTCACGGTCGCCTTGCCGTCGCGCCCCTCACCGTCGACGACCTGGACGGGCAGCACGACCTCGGTGCCGCGGGGCACGTCCGGCTGCACCGACACGGTGACCGACGAGCCGTCCTGGGTCGCCGTGATTCCGCCGGGTCCGGCGCCGACGGCGTAGCTGATGGAATCCGCCTGTTGCTGGTCGGCGGTGGTGGTCAGCGGCGCCAGGTCGACGACGGCCGAAGTACCTGCCTCCACCTCCAGCTGGGTGGAATCCAGCCGTGGCGGCGGCACCAGCCTGGGTTTGATCTCCACCCCGATGGTCAGCACCACCACCGGCCCGGTCCCGTCGTCGATCGGCACGTAGAGCGCGGCCTGACCGCCGGCGGACGACGGCGCGGTGAGAGTGAGGGTGGTCGGCGTCGTCCGCACGACGGTGCCCTGGGTGATCCGCGGTTCCGGACTGGTCGCGATGCTGGGCGTCCCGCCGCCGCCGACGGCGACGTAGTCGGCGATCTGCACGTCGACGCTCTGTCCGGCATCCAACCGGATGGCGCCGGCCCCGGCGATCAGCTGCGGCCCGACGAGTTGCTGCTGCGGTGGGACCACGATGAACCCGCTCGCCGTGGAGCCATAGGAGTCAGTGACCTGATAGGCCACGATCTGCCGGACGGGGGTGGTCGAGACCCGGATCACCTGCGCACCGACCTTGACGGCCTGTGCGGCCGACAGCTCGTCGACCGAGACGGTCAATTGGTCACGCCTGCCGCTGCGGTTGGTGATGTAGTTGCTGACGTCGACGTCGACGGTCTGCTTGTCCACGGCGAGGTCGGCAGGACGAACGAAGACGTCGGCCGCGACCGGCGCCGGGGTCGGGGCGTCCGGCGAGACCGTCACCTTCACCGATCCGGTTGCCCGCTGCTGCTGGCTGTTGATCACGGTGTAGCTCAGGCTCGCCACCGTCGGTTCGGGCGGCGCGGTGACGATCAGGCTCTGGCCGTCCTGCTCCACCTCCAGTTCGGCGGACGCGGTGAACGCCGGCGTCGCCAGTTCGACCGGTCGACCGCCCGGATCGGTGACCAGGGACAGCGGGTCGATTCGGATGCTGGATCCGGGCCGGACCGCAACGGCGATGTCCGGAGCATCCGGCGGCCGCGCCGTCGTGGCGGGTGCGACCACCAGCACGGTGATCTCCCCGGTGACGGTGAGACCGGCCGGATCGGTGGCCACGTACTCGATCCGATCCACCCCCGGGACGTCGAACGCCTTGTACGACAAGGTGTTGGCGCCGGCGAGCGCTGTGTCGCCGAGCGGCGCCTCCGGCGGCACCAGCGACTGCAGCACAACCCAGTCGCCGTCCGGATCGACGCCGGCCAGCGGCACCGCGATGCTGATCGCGCCCCCGGCGAAAACCCTTGCCGTGACCGGGGTCGGCACGTTCGGGGCAGTGTTCCTGGCGGGGTCGGGGTCGGTCACCGTGATCGTCACGGTGCTGACCGTCTGCACCGGTTGCAGCGGCGTGCTCGACCCGGCGACCGCGGTGTACCCGAAGGTCACCTGTCCGGGCGTCGCGTTCGCCGGCGCGAGGTAGCGGATGGTCTCGCCGGTGCTGAAAGCCCGTCCCGGCAGGTCGGCGACCTGCGCCGGATCCAGTTCGGCGGTCACCGGGGTGCCGTCCTGGCTGGTGGCGTACCCGGAGATCGGGATCGTGACGGCGTCACCGGCGCGGACGGTCGCGGTGATCGGTGCGGCGAGCGGCGGCGGGATCCGCTTCGGTGCCGGCACCGGGACGATCCGGATCTGCCCCACCTTGGTGGTGGCGCCGTCGAACACCGAGTATCCGAAGGAGACGGTTCCGCGCGGCGTTCTCGCTGCGCTCACCTGGACCAGGTGCAGGTCGGTCACCGCCGCGGTGATCGGTGCGTTCGGATCCACATCCACCTCGCGCACGGCCAACCCCTCACCGTCCGGGTCGGTGTCGTTGGCCAGTGGGTCAAGCACGGTCTGCCCACCCGGCGGCAGGTAGGCGACGTCGGTCATCGGCACGACGGTCTGATTGGCCTCGTTCTTGTCCACGAAGTCGGCCCGCAGCACTCCGGTGACCGCGCGTCCGCCGGTCGCCGCCTCGTAGGTCAGGTAGTAGCTGCCCGGCTGGCGGGCGGTCACGGCGATCGACCCGGTCAACGGGTCCAGCCTGGCGGTGGCTCCCTCGCTGCCCGGTTCCGGCCGAACCGTGCTGATCGTCACCGGCGCGACGGCCGCGCTGACCACGCTGCGCAGCGGGGACGCGACGGCCTCGACGCCGACCACGGCCCTGGTGAACAACGGGTAGACCACCGGAGTCGTCGAATCCGCCGGCGCGATGGCCACGGTCAGCGTTCCGGCGGTCTGCTTCACGCCGTCCGAGACGACGAAATCGACACCGGCGTCGGTGCCCTCACCCAGACCTGTGTTGCGGTAGGTGATGGTGCCGTCCGCTCGGAACGACACCTCGTCCGCCGAGTCGGTGCTCGCCGACACCAGGAAGAGGTCGTCACCGACCGGTGAGTAGTAGTCGTCCAACACGTTGTAGGAGATGGTGCCGTTCACTTCGACGGTGGCCGCCGACCTGCGGATCCGCATGGGTTCCTTGTTCACCGTCTCAGGCTTGACAGTGACGCTCACCGATGCGGTCGCCACGCCGCCGGCACCGTTGCCGACCTCGTACTCGATGGGCGGCAGGACACCGGTCGCGTCCTCGGAGACGGTCACCTGGATGGCGCTGCCGCCGGCCACGATGGCCACCGAGCCGAGCTTGCCGGGTAGCGCGGAGACCTTGTCGATGACAACGGACGTGCAATCGACGCTCGGATCGTTGTCCATCACCCGCAGCACCGTGGCCCGGCCGGCCCGCACGCCGTACTCGTCATCGGCCGCCTGGGGTGGGCCGACATCGACCGTCGTGCAATCGGGCGGCAGTCTTGGCAGGTCGGTGTCGGCGGTCTTGTCGTCCTCGGTCGTCGTTTCGTCGGACAGCGATTCCGGGGGCTTGACATCCTCCCAGTTCTCGACCAGGCGGTAGCCGTCATCGGCGATCCAGGAGCGCCCGTTCGCGGCCTCGGTGAGCACCACGGCCGTGCCCCGCTGCCGGAAGCGCAGGTCGGAAACGGCGCCGGATCCGGCCAGCTCGGTGGGTACCGCTGCATCGGTGCCGCAGAAGGCGACCGCTGTCACCGCCGACCCCGATGACCGACTGTTCGGTAGCCAGCCGGCATACCGGCAGTTCCCGTTGACCACCGGTGCCGTCGGGTCGCCCGACGCGTCGGTGATGGTGCGGACGGCGCCGTCGGACACCGAGACCCCGGCCAGGCCGTCCGACGTCGCGATCAGCACCTCCGCGGCATCCGGTCCGGGCAGCTGCAGCAGCGCACCCGGCATGGACGGCAGCGTGACGCGCCGTCCGTCGATGCGGATCGAGGTGTCGGCGCGATCCAGGACGACGGCCGTCTCCCCCACCGTGGTGATCTGCAGATCGGTGGCCGGGTCGGCGCCGACGCCGCCGGCCGTGCCGCCGAGCGACAGCGGCCCGTCGGCAAGGTCGGTGCTGGTCGGCTCGTCCCCGGGCACGGCGCGCAACACCGCCTCCGCGCCGGCCGACGTGGCGTAGACGGTTCCGCGGGTGGAAATGGCGACAACCGGAAGCGCGCCGAGGGTGGCGATCGGATCGACGACGCGGGCGTCGACGGAGCCGATGTCGGTCGCGTTCCCGACCCACAGTCGGCCGTCCTGACGATCGGCGACGGCAACCGTTCCGCCGCGCAGCGAGACAAGGGCGTCGTCGGGAATCGCGACCCTGGCCCCGAGGGTGACCGTCGCGGTGTCCAGCACCTGCAGTTCGTGCTTGGTCTGATCGACGACCAACACCGTTCCACCGGTGGGAGCCAGCGGGTCCTGCAGAATGTCCGACGTGCTGCGCAGCAGCGCCGCGGAGTCGAGTTCGCCGATGCCGGTGTTCACCCGGCCGACGAGCAGCTCGTTGTCGTTGACCACCCAGACCGAACGGTCGACCGGCTGGGGCGGCACCTCGGGGAAGCCGGGTTGCTGCCAGACGATCACCAACGCCGCCACCCCGACCGCCGTGCACAGCAGCGCCAGGATTGTTCTGAAGCGGGTGCTGCGCGGCGAGCCCGAACGCAGCTCAACTCGCACCGTCCGCCCTCCATGGCTCCGTGGACCCGGCTCGGCATGACTCATTACTCACCGCACCCGCGGTATTCAATGATGCCATCCATTCGGACATTCATTCGCACTCTGTGCAACCGTAGCGACGCCTGAGCGAGGAAACCATGCGTCCGTTGGGGTTTCATGTCCGACGCGGGCTCAGAAATTCCATTCCCGGAGCGAAATGTTGCGCACCGTCACGAGCAATTGACAATCAGTTCGGGCTGCCCGTTCCAGAGACCGGAATTTCCGCCGTCGCTGCCGAAGATTCAGCCGGCACAACATCCGTCGAGGGCTGATCTGCAACGGATTCGACCGGTTCCGGTGCTGGTCCGCGTGCGGCTCCGCCCGACGGCGCCGGATCGGGGGCGGGGACGCCGGCCGGTCGCCACTTCCGGGCCCGGGCCCGGCGGACACCGACCACCAGTGCTGCCGCAGCGGCGGCCAGAATCAGGAGGGCGCCGGCCACCACCAGGGCCCACCGGTTGTCCGCCGGTTCCGGCGGCAGGGTGACCTGCACCGCTGGAGCGGGAATGCTCGAACCTGCGACTGGTACTGCCCCGGCTCCGGTCGCCGCGGCTCCGGTCGCCGCAGCCCCGGTCTGTGTGGTGGATGTCCCGCTGTCCGCCGCCAGGGTGCCAGGCACCCCGATCGGCGCCGTCAACGCGGTGACCGGATTGACCACCCCCCAGCCGAGTGCCGCATCGGGCACCGCGATGCCGGGCCGATCCGCCGTGCCGGCCAGCCTTTCCCGCAGTTGCGCCGGCGTCAGCTCCGGAAACGTGACCCGGAGATCCGCGACCGTGGCGGCGACGATGGCGGCGGCGAGAGCCGATCCCTGCTGGGCGCCGACGTACCCGCCGTCCAACCCGATGCCGACCATGTCCACACCTGGTGCGCCGACCGTGACGCGGCCCAACGCATTCACCGGGCGCACGGCATCCATGTCATCCGTGGCAGACACCGCGATCACCCCGTCGTAGGACGCGGGGAACGCCAATGCGGGATCGTCGCCGTCGCCGGCCGCGGCCACCACCGACACCCCCGACTTCAGCGCCGCAGCCGTGGCCGCGCTGAGCGCCGGGTCGTCCCGCACCGCTGCGCCGACCAGCACCACCTGTGCACCGGCGTCGACGGCTGCGGTGATCGCCGAGCCCAGTAGGGCCGGACCGGGTAGGTCGGAGGCGCGGGTGACCACCCGGATCGGCAGGATCTCCGCAGCCCGCGCGAACCCGCGGACCTCCGGCGCTGCGCCCCGTCGGGCGGCGATCAAACCGGCCAGCACCGTGCCTCGGCCATCGCAGTCGGACGCCGAACCGGACCCTTCCGCCTCTGGCGCTGCCGTTGCAGATGATGCTGTGCCGGATGGTGCCGCCGCGCCGGCTGGTGCGGCAGATGAGTCGGCGGATGCGGCGAGGTCGAGCCCGTCACGCACCGCCCCGGCCAGCGGAGCGACCGGCGCCACCCCGGTGTCCACCACGGCGATCAGCTGACCCTGCCCCTGGCTCAGGCCGGCGATGTGGTCGAGGCCCATCCGGGTGGCGTACCAGGGACTGCCGGTCGGCGCCGGGATCGACTGCTGGGCAGGTGCGAGCTGGCAGGTGGCGCTGCGGGACGTGGGCTCAGCGGCGATCGAGACGGCCGGGGCGAGGATGCTCAGCAGAACGGCCGCCACGACAGCAGCGCCGACGATGGCCGGCCGGCGGGCGGCACGAGCGGGACCGCAGTGTGCATCGTGCGGGCGAAGCCCGACGCCAAGGCCGCGGTACCCGGCAACCGGACCGGGCAGGCGCAGCGAGCTCATCACCCGCACAGCTTGCTGGTTGGAGGGCTCGTTCCGGAAATCCGGGCGACCGCATTTTTCCGCGTGGGAAGCTGTCGAGATGCGCCACCGACGGATCCCCGGCAGTCGGGGGAACCAGCAAGCGTTGGCGCGCTCGGCCGGATCTTCACGTCCACCCCGGTCGGTCAGGACGCGTGTGCGCACCACATCGGCCCTGCTCGTCGTCGTCCTCGCACTGGCGGCGGGCTGTGATTCCGCACTGGATCGGCCGTCCGTCCCGACCGGCAGCGCGGCGGCGACCACCGCACCGACGACGACCACCGTCGAGATCACCCCGGTCACCCCGGACGGGCTGCTCAGTGGTCCGGGGGTGACGGATGACTCGATCATGTTGGGTGTGCTGGTCGACCCGGACCGCGACCGCGGTTTCGCCGCCGGGATCGAGCTGTGGCAGCAGGCGGTGAACACCTCCGGTGGGCTGTGCGGCCGCTCGCTGGAGCTGATCCGGAACGGATCCACCGATGTGCCGACCGATGTCGTCCAGGCCTACGACACCATCGGTCGCGGGGTCGTCGGTCTGATCACCCTGGCGCCACCGTCCGAGGCGGTCGCGCTGAACTCCCGGATCTCCGCCGACCAGATCCCCGCGCTGACCCCGGCGGGCACGGCAGCACAATTGGGTCCGTCCCGGCCGGTCGTGATCGGGCCGACCCAGGACATCCTGTCGATCAACGCGCTGGACTACCTGGAACGCTCGGGCCGGGTCGAGGAGGGCGCCACCATCGGCGTGTTGACCGACGGTTCGGCCGTCGCGGACAACGGTCTGGCCGGCGCGGCCTGGTGGGCGGGCCAACGCGGCATCACCCTCGACGTCCGGACCGTCGAACGGGACGCCGATCCGGCGGACATCACCGGATCCGACCGGCTCACGGATTGGGGTCCGGCCACCCATGTGCTGGCTCTCGCCGATGCCGCGACCACGGGTGAGCTCGTTGCCGCCACGCCAGCGGACCTGACGGTGGTGACCATGATCGACAGCTACGACCCGACCTCGTGGTCGACGGCGGCCCTCGACGCGGCGACCGCCGGACGCGTCCTGGTCAGCACCGCGGCCCCCGCCTACGGCTCGGATTACCCGGCCGCCGTCGCGGTCGCGTCCCGGGCCGCCGCCGCCGGGCTGGTCGCTCCGGGTGCGAGGCTGTTCGACGGGTACGCCACCGGGCAGAGTTGGGCGCGGCTGCTCACCCAGGTCTGCACCGACCGCACCCTGACCCGCAATGCGATCACGACGGCCACCACGACCGTCGGTGCGGCGTCGGTTGATTCCCTCTTCGGCCCGAGCGACCCGTCGGCGCCGGTGTTGTCCGCGTTGCCGGCGACCAGGGTGTCGGCGATGTCCACGGCAAGTCCGGCCGCGCCGTCCGGCCTGACCCCGCTGACCTGGCCCGAAGGCGCCGCGGACATCGAGGACTACGTGCCCTGATCGGCACTGCGCAGTGCGGTTTCGTAGGACCCGTCCGACGCGAACTTCCGGCTGGACGGTCGTTGGCTGGGTCGCCGACACCGATCGCCACCGCCCGACGAGCAGGCCCGTGTTCGTCGGCTCCGGGCCGCCCCTGACCAAGTGGGGGACGCCAGACCGGGTTCGGTCAGGGATCCACCCTGGTGTGCCGGATCCCGCCGGCCGCCAGACTCGAAGAATGTCAAACATCCCGTCATCCCCCATCCCTTCCGCCCCGGTGCGCCGCCTCACCCTGTCCGCCACGGATCGCAAGATCAGCGGCGTCTGCGGCGGCATCGCCGAGTACTTCGGCATCGACGCGACCCTGGTGCGGGTGATCGCGGTGGTGCTCGCCCTCTGCTTCGGCGGCGGCCTGCTCGCGTACCTGCTGGCCTGGGCGATCATGCCGAAGCAGTGATGCGCGGACCGGTCTGCCCGGCCGTCGGGCGGGGCAGATCCTGCCGGACGGTTCGGCAGGCGACGGACCACGTCTGCCCTACCCTCCGGCACGGTCGACCATGCCCGCCCCGGCGGGGCACCGCCCACTGATCGGCACTGCAACACGGCGCAGAGCGGGGGTCGGCGGGCCAACGGGCGAGGCGTCCGGTGAGCAACACGCCACGCCCGACCCGGGCCCACTTCCCGGGCACAACAGCCGCTCACCCGGTGCTGCAGTCGCCCTCCAGCGCCAGAAGAACCCCAACAGCCGCGCGCTCCCGCGCGTGTCGCGGCGGGACGCACCGGCACCCGCCGCCCGAACGGCCCCCTGCTTGCGCTGCCCCAGAGGCCGGCCAGCACGTGCCCCCCATTCGCATCACGCGCACGAAGGGTTCAGCTGCCGCCCACTGTTCGCCCCGGTGGGCGCGTCGAGTGACGGATGTGCACGGAAATCGGGCGGCCGGGCACCGTTTTTCCCTGCAGAGACGTCAGTCGATCGCGGGTCCTCAGACCCGGAGACCGCCCAGCTCGCCCTGCCCCCATTCCGCGCGAGCCCCCGCCTCCAGAAACGCCGCAAGGGCGGCCCCACCGAAGTGGGACCGCCCTCGCGGATGAATCAGGTGGCGCTGGGAAGACTTCGCTCAGTATCGACCGCGTCGTCCCTGACAAGCAGGACTTAGAAGTCCATGTCCCCGCCGCCGGGCATTCCGCCACCGCCGGCCGGAGCCTTCTCCGGCTTGTCGGCGACAACTGCCTCAGTGGTGAGGAAGAGCGCCGCGATGGAGGCGGCGTTCTGCAGCGCGGACCGGGTGACCTTGGCGGGATCGATGATCCCGGCCTTGATCAGGTCCTTGTACTCACCGGTGGCCGCATCCAGACCCTCGCCCGCAGGCAGGTTCCGGACGCGCTCGGCGACGACGCCGCCTTCGAGACCGGCGTTGACGGCGATCTGCTTCAACGGAGCCTCGATCGCAACCCGCACGATGTTGGCGCCGGTGGCCTCGTCACCGGTCAGCTCCAGGCCCGCGAGAGCCTTGGTGCCGGCCTGCAGCAGCCCGACGCCACCGCCCGCGACGATGCCCTCTTCGACCGCAGCCTTGGCGTTGCGCACGGCATCTTCGATGCGGTGCTTGCGCTCCTTGAGCTCCACCTCGGTGGCAGCTCCGGCCTTGATCACCGCAACGCCGCCGGCCAGCTTGGCCAGCCGCTCCTGCAGCTTCTCCCGGTCGTAGTCCGAATCGGACTTGTCGATCTCGGACCGGATCTGGCCGACGCGGCCGGCGATCTGGTCGGCGTCGCCGCCACCGTCGACGATGGTGGTCTCGTCCTTGGTGACAACGACCTTGCGGGCGGTGCCCAGCAGCGAGATGTCGGTGTTCTCGAGCTTGAGGCCGACGTCCTCGGTGATCACGGTGCCGCCGGTCAGGATCGCGATGTCCTGCAGCATGGCCTTGCGGCGATCGCCGAAGCCGGGAGCCTTGACGGCAACCGACTTGAAGGTGCCACGGATCTTGTTGACGACCAGGGTCGCCAGCGCTTCGCCGTCGACGTCCTCGGCGATGATCAGCAGCGGCTTGCCCGACTGGATGATCTTCTCGAGCAGCGGCAGCAGGTCCTTGACGGTGGAGATCTTCGAGCCGAACAGCAGGATGTAGGGATCCTCGAGGACGGCCTCCTGACGCTCCTGGTCGGTCGCGAAGTACAGCGACACGTAGCCCTTGTCGAAGCGCATGCCCTCGGTGAGCTCCAGCTCGAGGCCGAAGGTGTTGCTCTCCTCGACGGTGATGACGCCTTCCTTGCCGACCTTGTCCATGGCCTCGGCGATGAGCTCGCCGATGGCCGGGTCAGCGGCGGAAATCGAGGCGGTGGCAGCGATCTGCTCCTTGGTCTCGACCTCCTTGGCGTCCTCGAGCAGCTGGGCGGAGATGGCCGCCACGGCCTTCTCGATGCCCTTCTTCAGCGCCATCGGGTTCGCGCCGGCGGCGACGTTGCGCAGCCCTTCGCGGACCAGGGCCTGAGCCAGCACGGTGGCCGTGGTGGTGCCGTCACCGGCAACATCGTCGGTCTTCTTGGCAACTTCCTTGACGAGCTCGGCCCCGATCTTCTCGTACGGGTCCTCGAGCTCGATTTCCTTGGCGATGGACACACCATCGTTGGTGATGGTGGGCGCGCCCCACTTCTTCTCCAGGACGACGTTGCGGCCGCGCGGCCCCAAGGTCACCCTGACGGCGTCGGCGAGGATGTTCATCCCGCGCTCGAGCCCGCGACGCGCTTCCTCATCGAAAGCGATCAGCTTGGACATGAGGTGTTGATCCTCCAGATTCGCCAGTCCACGGGCGCTGTGGCCCCGTGGATCGGTCGTCAGCTTTGGGGATGGAGCTGGCCGGCGGAGGTGCCCGCGACGGACGAACCGCAAGGCCCGCGACCAATCGGTGGCCCGGACCTGGCGGATTCTCACCGCACCGACCTGGCACTCAGGAGTCCCGAGTGCCAACTCAGGTTTAGCACTCTGCGAGGGAGAGTGCAAGGAGCCGGCAGCCCGGCCGACCACCCTTCGGACAGTCGCCTCAGCCGGCGCCGTCGACGATCGCCAGCCGTGCCCTGGTGATCAACTCCTGGCAGCTGCCGAAGCGGGACGCCGGATCCGGGTGCATGCCACGCCGCACCACCCGGTCCAGGCAGCGGGGCAGCGCGGTGAGGTCCGCCAGCGACGGCACCCGGCCGGAGAGATGCCCGGTGACGACGGCCGGGACGTCGCCGACGTAGGGCGGGTGTCCGGCCAGACACGCGAACAGCATGCAGGCCATCGAGTAGACATCCGATGACGGCCGCACCGGTCGACCGCGCAGGTGCTCGGGCGAGGAATAGCGGGGCGATCCGACGAAATCCACCACACCGCCGGACGTTCCCGACCCCTCCGACAGGAAGCGGCAGAGTCCGAGGTCGGTCAGGTAGGCGGCGTCAGGGCAGGTGTCCGTTCGGCTCGGGCTGTCCTCGCCCGGATGCACCCGACCGACCAGGACGTTGGCCGGTTTGACGTCCAGGTGCAGGACCCCGGCGCGATGCATGGCGTCGAGCCCGTCCGCCACCTGCCGGAGCAACACCAGCACCCGACCGACGGTGAGTGCCTGCGCGTTCAACTGCCGGGCCAGGTCGGCGCCCTGGATATAGGGCATGACCAGGAACGGGCGGCCCAGGTGTTCGCCGGAATCGAGAACGGGCAGCACGCTGGGATGGTCGACGGCGGCCGAGACCCTGGACTGCGCGTGGAACTGTCGGCGGAAATCCGGTTCCCGGCACTGCTCGTCATCGGCGACCTTGATCGCGACCACCGACGGCAGGTCGGGTCGGTCGTCGTTGATCGCCCGGTAGACGGCGCTCGACCCGCCCCGGCCGATGACCTGACGCAGCCGGTATCTCCCGATGACCACACCATCGAGGTCCCTTGCGGCGAGATCGGCCGGCACACGGCGGACGCTAGCGGCCGAAACCGGTCATCTCGGGTAACGACGCGCACTCCACCCCCTCTGACCTGGCCGCCCGCGACTGCGCAGCCGGCAGTCGAGTCGGGAAATCGGCCGCTCAGGGCGGCCCGGCGAGCCAGAACTCGCCTCAACTCACCCGTTCGGACCGGCCTCCCTATCCTCATCAAATGCAGCCGCTCGCGCCTGACCTTGGTCACCCCGTCGAACTCCGGGTGCTCACCGGGCCGAACCTGTATTTCCCGCGGCCCGCGGTCAAGCTCACCCTTGATGCGGCCGGGGTACTGAACGCCGAACCCGCAGCGGTGGTGGCCTGGCAACGCGCGCTCCGGGTCCGTCATCCGACGGTCGGGTTACCGCATTCGCCGACCCGGATGCAGGCGGCCGCCGAGCTCGCCGCCGCCGTCGTCCGGCGCTCGGCGGGCACGCTGAGCACCCGGGTCGCCGCGGTTGCCAGACCCGGGGACGACGAGACGGTGGTGGTGGCCTACCCGTTCCGGCACCGCGGCACCGCTGAGCTGTTCGGTGCAGCAGTCGCCAGGGCGTTCGCCGGAATCACCGCGCACGGGATCGACCCGGTCTTCGCCCTCGGGGAGGTACCGGGCACCATGGCCGGCCACGACCCCGGCGAGACGGTGCGGCCGCTGCGGCCGTCCATCCCGGTCATCGCGGTCACCGGAACCAACGGCAAGACCACCACCACCCGGTTGATCGCCCATCTGGTCAAGGCCGGCGGTCGAACGCCTGGATGGTCGTCGACGGACGGCATCTACATCGACGGTGAGGAGGTGGAAACCGGCGACTGGTCGGGCCCGGGCGGCGCCGCACGGGTCCTCGAGGACGAGCGGGTGCAAGTTGCGGTGACCGAGACGGCCCGCGGCGGCATCCTGCTCCGCGGGGTGGGAACCGCGGTCAATGACGTCTCGGTGGTGACGAACATCAGCGCCGATCACCTGGGGCTGTTGGGGGTGCACACCGTCGAGCAGCTCGCCGAGGCCAAATCGGTCATCGTCCGGATCACCAAGCCGCATGGGTGGACCGTGCTGAACGCCGATGATCCGCTGGTCAGGGCGATGCGATCGGTGTCGAGAGCCAGGCCGTGGTTCTACTCGCCCGACCCGGAGAACCCCCACCTGGACGAGGCGTTGGAAGCCGGCGGGCGGGCGATCACGGTGATCGACGGCCGGATCGCCGTCCTCGGCCGCGGCAACGACCCGACCTTCGTCATCGACGTCGCCGACGTCCCGTTGACCCTGGCCGGCGCGTCCCGGGTGAACGTCTCCAACGTGCTGGCGGCGACCGCTGCCGCGATCGCGATCGGGGTGCCGCTGGAAGCAGTCCGCACCGGTCTGCGGAGCTTCACGGCCGGCGCCGAACACAACGCGGGGCGGCTGAACGTCTACCTGTTGAACAGCATCGCGATCCTGCTCGATCTCGCCCACAACGAGGCATCCCTGGAGTCCTTGCTCGATGTCGCGGGCGCCATGCGAGCGCCCGGTGGCGAGCTGGCGGTGGTGCTCGGGACCGCCGGCGATCGGACCGACGAAGCCATCCACGCGATGGGAGCGATGGCCGCGCAGGCGGCCGACCGGCTGGTCGTCGCCGGTCGGGTCAAGTACCTACGAGGGCGCGAACCGGGAGAGATGGAGGAGATCTGGCGCGCTGGTGCCGCGGAGGCCGGGGTTGTCCAGGTCGACGAATCCATCGACGAACAGTCAGGACTGACCCGGCTCCTGGACGCGGATCCACGGCTGCCCGATGGTTCGGCGATCGCCGTGTGCGCGCTGGAACAGCGCGAGGAAATGGTCGCCGAGATCCAGCGCCGAGGCGGTGCCGAGATGACGCCGGACGAAGTCGCAGCTCGGGTGACTCGTACTCCCTGATCCGGCACCGCTGCGATTCCCGATCGTGCGCGCGCGGCGGGCGACGGCAAGTGGTGAGCCCGATTACCGCCGGGACACGCCCGCCGTCATCAGCCGGGCGGCATCTCGCAGCAACTGCCCGTGAACGGCGTCGACATGGTCGGCGACCGCGACAGACGCGGGGAGTCCGGACGGCGGTTCGAACCGACCTTGGTGGACGCGTCCCTGCGGACCGGAGATCTCCCAGTCCACCGCGCCAAGACAGCCGACCTCGGAAAGGTGACGCACCAGGACGGCCGCCGCACTGTCCGGCGTGTCGGTCATCGCCTGAAGGCCGGCGGTACTGCACAGTGAATAGTGCAGAGAACTCATCAGCAATCCTCCCCAGAGGCGCGACGAGCGACTCCGCCGGCGCCGAACAGACCGTACCGCAGGTCTGGACGAATGCGACCCCGAGAACCGTTAAATCCCACCCGATTTGCGTAACGCCGGGAACCCCGTCGATGTCACTACGCATTGGCTACCGCCGACCGGGTTGACCTGGTCGTCAGTTCATTCGAGGTGTCCCATCCTGGCCGACGGGGACCGCGGCGACCGAGGCAATGCCGGTCGCGCGGACCTCGACCTGCGCGTTCGCCGCCGCCACCAGCAGGCAGGATGGCGACCATGCGCACCGTCGAGGAACACGCTCGTGTCATTGCCGCACTGCTCGGTCCGACGCCGGCCGCACTGATTCCGTTGGCCGCAGCTGATGGGTTGGTGCTGGCCGACGATCTCGTGGCGAACATCGATCTACCGCCGTTCGCGAACTCGGCGATGGACGGCTACGCGGTGCGATCCGTCGACGTCGCGAACCTGCCCGTCACGTTGCCGGTGTCGCAGGACATCCCGGCCGGGCGCACCGACACCGCGCCGCTCGCCGCCGGAACCGCGGCACGCATCATGACCGGCGCCCCCTACCTGACGGCGCGGACGTCATCGTCCAGGTCGAGCGCACCGACGGCGGCGCCGAGAGGGTACGCATCGACAGCGCACCCGCGGCCGGGGTGCACGTGAGGACAAGGGGTGAGGACGTCACCTCCGGATCGGTGGTACTCCGCGCGGGAACGGTGATCGGACCACAGCAGATCGGGGTGGCCGCCGCCCTCGGCTTCGCGGAACTGTCCCTGCGACGACCGCTGCGGGTGCTGGTGCTCTCCACCGGGAGTGAGCTCGTCGAACCGGGAAAGCCGCTGGGACCTGGGCAGATCTACGAATCCAATGCCCCCATGCTGGCGGCCGGGATGTCGGCGATCGGTGCGCACGTGACGGTCGAGCATTTCGTTGCCGATGACGTCGACGCGCTGCGGGCCGTGCTCGCCCAGGCGGCCGCCGAGCACGATCTCGTGGTGACCTCCGGTGGCGTTTCGGCAGGTGCCTACGAGGTGGTCAAGGACGCGCTGACCGGGCACGGCATCGAATTCGCCAAGGTCGCGATGCAGCCGGGGATGCCGCAGGGTGCGGGGCGGTACGCGGTCGGCGATCGATCGGTGCCGATCGTCACCCTGCCCGGTAATCCGGTCAGCTCGTACGTGTCGTTCGAGGTCTTCCTGCGCCCGGCCATTCGCGCCGCCATGGGACATCCGGACATCACCCGGCCGACCATCACCGCACCCCTGACCACGGCGTTGACCTCACCGGTCGGAAAGCGCCAGTTCCGCCGCGGACACGTGGACACCGTTGCCGGGACGGTGGCTCCCTGGGGAGGACCCGGATCGCATCTGCTGGCCTGGCTGGCCGGGGCCGACTGCATGTTCGTCGTCCCCGAGGACGTCGACCATCTCGACGCCGGTGACGAGGTCGAGGTCTGGTTGCTGAGCTGACGGGGTACTGCCACCCCACAGCCCACATGCACCCTGCAGCTCACACCGACCCCGCGACCCGCTGACCGAGGAGACCCACCCGCGTGCCCGAGGGCCACACCATCCACCGGCTGTCCCGTGATCTGATGCGCGCCTTCGGCCGTCGCCCTGTGCTGGCATCGACGCTGCAGGACCGTTTCGCCGCCGGCGCCGCCCAGCTCAACGGGTCGACGCTCACCCGCACCGACGCGCACGGCAAGCACCTGTTCCTGTTCTTCCGGGCGGTGCGGCCGGCGGACCGGTTGGTGCACATCCACCTGGGGCTGTACGGGAAGTTCCCGATCGCATCCGCGCCGCCGCCGGAGCCCGGCGGCGCCCTGCGACTGCGGCTACAGAACCAGGACAACTGGGCTGACCTGCGCGGACCGACGGCGTGCGAGCTGATCACCCCCGAACAGCGCGACACCATCCTGGCGCGCCTTGGCCCCGACCCACTGCGACCGGATGCCGACCCGGCTCCGGCCTGGGCCAGGATCTCCCGGTCGAAGATGCCGATCGGCGCGTTGCTGATGTCCCAGGACGTGTTGTCCGGGATCGGCAACGTGTACCGCGCCGAGGTGCTGTTCCGAGCCGGGATCGACCCGCACCGGCCCGGCCGCGAGGTCGATCACGACGAGTGGATGGGAATGTGGGACGACCTGTGCACCCTGCTGCGCAGCGGCGTGCGGGCCGGCCGCATCGTCACCACCCGGCCGGAGGACCGACCGCGCCGTGGTCGTCCCCGGAGGGAGGATTCGTTCTACGTCTACCGGCGGACGGGCGAGCCGTGCCGGATCTGCGGCACCGAGATCCGGACGGAGACGATGGCCACCAGGAACCTGTTCTGGTGCCCGACCTGTCAGGCAACCTGATCAGCGAGAGCGGCCGTTGCTGTTCGTCCGAGTTGGTCTCCGCGACTCGATCCGGCGCGCTGTCACACTGGTCCGATGGACAACCGGGTCGTCGACATCGCCGAGAAGTTCTCGCTCTTCTCCGAGCACTGGTCGCCCAAGGTCGTCGCCACGCTCAACGACTACGAGATCAAGCTCGCCCGGATCAAGGGCGAGTTCGTCTGGCACACCCATGACGACACCGACGAGCTCTTCCTGATCGTCGAGGGGACGCTCACCATCCAATTGCGCGACGGGGATGTGACGCTCCGCCCCGGTCAGTTGTTCGTGGTGCCGCGCGGCGTCGAACACTGCCCGATCGCCGACGGCGAAGTGCTGGCGATGCTGATCGAGCCGGCCGGGGTGGTCAACACCGGCAGCGCAGGGGGTCCGCTGACCGCGGTTCGCGACGACAGCCTGTTGGGCTGACGCGGCCGCTGCGCAACTGTCCGGACATGCCAGACCGCCGACGTCACCGCCCGGAGCGCAACACCCGATGCTCGACCTGATCTCCGGTGGCGACGAAGACGTCGGCGGTCAGGTCGGGCGGAAAGATCCCGTGGTCGACCACGCCGGCCGCCGCGCCGAGCATCGCGGCCAGGGCACCTGGATCGTCGATCGATCCCTGGTAGTCGCCGATGACGCCGCCGTCCGGGCTGCGCGGCACATCCCGCAACGTCACCGGCGAGATCAGCCGCATGGTGGCCGCCAGACCGAACTCCAGCATCTCGACCGGCACCGGACCGTGCAGCCTCGGCACCGCCTTGCTCGAATCGGCGATGACCACGAATCGGTCCGCGGCGGTGGCGACGACCTTCTCCCGGGTGTGCGCAGCCCCGCCGCCCTTGATCAGCCAGCCGTCCGGGGTGACCTCATCGGCGCCGTCGATGGCGATGTCGAACCGGTCGATGTCGCCGAACGACTCGACCTGCAGGCCGAGCGCCCGGGCCGCCTCCTCCGTGCGTGGAGATGTTGCGACACAACGCACCGTGACCCCTCGCCGGGCGATGGCCGGCAGCAGGAACGCGACCGTCGAACCGGTCCCGAGCCCGACCAGCATCCCGTCCTCGACGAGCAGCGCGGCCGCCTCGGCCGCGGACTTCTTCTCCTGATCGGCACCCATGACGCGGATCCTATGGTCGGGCCGCCGACCGGTCACGAGCAGGCCGGGTCGCAAATGGGTTGTGGAGCTCCGAATCCGGGCCGGCCGCCGAACTGAGCGACCGCCGGCGTCACCGAGCACCACCCCGGGATGGTGCTCCGTAGCGCGTCATGGTGCTCGGTGGCGCAAAAGGCGCTGAGACAGGGCTCCCGCGCCTCACCGGCTCAGCCCGCCAGATCCAGACCGACCACGACAGCGCGGTGATCGCTGCCACCGGACATCAGTACCTGGTCGGCGACCGGGGTCAGCCCGCGGCCGAGTACGTGGTCCGGTCGGGTCAGCGGGAATGACGCCGGCCAGGTGAAGCCGAAGCCGCCTTTGACGGTCTCCCGCGAGTCGGCCAGCTCTGCCGTCAGCGCAGACAGCGTCGGGTCGGTGCCGGCGGTGTTCAGATCGCCCATCACCAGCACCCGGCCCACCGGGTCGGCGGCGACCAGGGCGGCGAGCTCGTTGACGGCGGCATCCCGATCCGCGGTGTCCCCGGGCCGCACCGAGGGCAGGTGGACGGCGTAGACCGCGATGTCACCGGCGTCGTGATGCACGACGACCCGGAACGCCCTGGCCCAGCTCATCCCCAACTGGAGCTCCTGCGGCTCGTCCATCGCCCACACCGACCAGAGCCCGACGGTGCTGACCCGCGCGTGGTGGGCATAGGTGGCGTCCAGCACTGCCGTCGCGCCGGCGGAGGACGCGACGATCTCCTGGACAGCGACGATTCCGGCGCCACTGGTGGCCAGCGTGTTCGCGGAGGCGACCGGGTCGGTGTTCGCCGCGCCGATGTTCTGCGTCGCGACCGTCAGCTCGGCCGCTCCCGCTGCATTGGCGGGCATCAGTTGCGGGACGAAGACCACCGACCACACCATGAGCGACACGATCACCGCGGACAGTCCCCACCAGGCCCGCCGGACGGCGGCGATCGCGGCGAGTAGCACCAGCAGCACCGCGGTCCACGGCAGAAAGCTGGTCCACGCCGTCCCCATCCCGTCCCACGACGGGATCGACGGGGCGAGCAGGATGCCGGCGGTCACGGACAGCGCCAGCACGGCGATCAACAGACCCTTGAAGGAGCGGCGCGGGCGGCGCGGATCCGTCGTCGGTCGCTGGGAGCCGAACTGGCTCTTGGGTGCTCCGAACTGCCCATGCGCTGCCGGGTCGGCAGCGCCGGTGAACGACGCCCCCAGGGGTGCGGGAACAACCGGACCGTCGGAGATCCGTGGCATGGGCATTGTTCTGGAGGTCACCGGGTAGGGACGTCCGAGAGGGGTATCGGGTTGCCCGCCGACCGCGAAGAGTCCTCCATCGCCGGAGTCCGGCACCGGCGGTAGCGTGGCCGTGCCACCTTCCGCGGGTGGCGGGCAGCACCGATGTGGTCCGATCCCAGGAGAGCCCCGATCCCAGGAGAACGCAGTGGCGAAGGCAGATCGTCCCGCAGGTCCCGAACCGGTGGCGGGCGGACACAATGCCGACAACGACAACCAGGGCCTGCCCACCTTCAGTTCCCGGGACTGGGTCGCGTCGGCCGAGGCGCTTGCGGAGCGGCGACCTGACGTCGCCATCGTGGGTGCCCCGTTCGACATCAACACCACCTACCGGCCGGGCGCCCGGTTCGGTCCGCGCGCCCTGCGATCCGCCGCGTACGACCCCGGCACCTACCATCTCGACCTCGGCCTTGACATCTTCGAGTGGCTCGACGTGGTCGACGCCGGCGACGCGTACTGCCCGCACGGACAGTCGGCCCGCTCGCACAGCAACATCGAATCCAAGGTCACCGACGTCCTGAAGGCCGATGCCTTCCCGGTCGTCATCGGCGGTGACCACTCGATCACCTACCCCTCCGCGACGGCGGTGGCGCGGAAGTACGGCTGGGGCAAGGTCGGGCTGCTGCACTTCGACGCGCACGCCGACGCCGCCGACAGCATCGAGGGGAACCTGCACTCGCACGGCACCCCGATGCGCCGGCTGATCGAGTCCGGTGCGATCCGCGGCCGCAACTTTGTCCAGGTCGGCCTCCGTGGGTACTGGCCGCCGCCCGCGGTGTTCGACTGGATGCGCGAACGGGAGATGACCTGGCACCTGATGAACGACGTCTGGGACCGCGGCATGCGACCGGTGATCGCCGACGCGATCGCGCGAGCCGGTGACGGCTGCGACTGGCTCTACCTCTCCGTCGACATCGACGTCCTGGATCCCGGGTTCGCGCCCGGGACCGGCACCCCGGAACCGGGCGGGATGAACCCGGCCGACCTGCTGCGCGCGGTGCGGTCGATCGCGTTGGAGACCCCGCTGGTCGCGCTGGACGTGGTCGAGGTCTCGCCGCCCTACGACCTTTCCGAGAACACCGTGAACAACGCCCACCGGGTGGTCCTCGAAACCCTCGGCGCGCTGGCCAGCAAGAAGCGTGCGCAGGCCGGAGTGGCGGCCACCCGGCCGGGCACCCTGCCGGACCCCGCGACCCTGCGGTACCCGACCCAGCCGGTGAGCTGGTCGCGACCGGCCGGACCGGACGACGTCAACACCTACACCGAGCACGACCACCACCTGCAGGGCGAACGCGAGGACCACACCTGAGCGGCGACCACCCGATGAAGATCTTGATCCTGGGCGGCACAGCCTGGCTGGGTCGCGAGATCGCCGGTCAGGCAATGGCTGCCGGACATGACGTCACCTGCCTGGCCCGCGGTGCGAGCGGGTCGGTCCCGGAAGGCGCGACGTTGGTCGTCGCCGATCGGCTCGATCCCGATGCCTACGCCGAGGTGCTGACCGACTGGGACAGCGTCGTCGAGGTCTCCTGGCAGCCGGGTTTCGTCCGAGCAGCACTGTCGGCGCTCGCAGATCGCGCCCGGCACTGGACCTACGTGTCCTCGATCAGCGTCTACTCCTCGGATGACGCGGCACGGGACGAGTCCGCGGGCCTGCTGCCAACCACCGACCTTCTCGCGGTCACCCGGGAGCAGTACGGCGAAGCCAAGGTGGCCTGCGAGATCAGCTCCGGGCAGCAGGTGGGCGATCGCTTGTTGATAGCCCGGGCCGGCCTGATCGGCGGGCCCGGTGATCACACCGGCCGGACCGGTTACTGGGTGGCCCGGGCCGCCCGTGATCGACAGGCGCCGATGCTGGTGCCGGACTCTCCGGAGCAGTCCACCCAGGTGGTCGATGCCCGTGATCTGGCCGGGTGGCTGCTGGCGGCGTCACACGCCGGCACAGTCGGCACCTTCGACGCTGTCGGTCCTTCAATCACGCTCGCCGAGTGGATCGCGTCGAGCCGGCAGGTCGGTGGGCACACCGGGCCGACCATTCCCGCGGCCCCTGCCTGGCTGCTCGAACACGGAGTCTCCCCGTGGGCCGGCCGGGACTCGTTGCCACTGTGGATTCCCGGGCCCGATCACCTCACCCGTTCCGGCGCTGCCGCGACGGCCGCCGGGTTGCGTCATCGGCCGCGGGTCGACCTGCTCACCGACCTGCTCGACTGGGAACGCGACCAGGGTCTGGACCGGGATCGACCCGCCGGACTGACCGCACGCCGGGAGCAGGAACTGCTGGCCGCACTCGGCAGTTAGCAGGCTGGGGCAGTCCTTGATCTCCATCTCCTGGCGCACAGGTGCCATCTGACTCGCTCCGGCCGACGCACCACCCGACCACGACGATGGAGAAGCCCCAGTGCTCGAGATCAGCACCCTCGGCTGGATCGTGACGATCGCCGTCATCATCGGCCTGCTCGCGCTCGATCTGATCCTGGCCGCCGCCAAACCGCATGCCGTGGGGTTCAAGGAGGCGATCGCCTGGTCGATCTTCTACGTCGCCGTGGCGATCGCGTTCGGCTTTGTCTTCTGGTACTTCGCCGGCAGCGATTTCGGGACGCAGTACTTCGCCGGGTACATCGTCGAGAAGAGCCTCTCGGTCGACAACCTGTTCGTCTTCGTGATCATCATGACCACGTTCGCCGTGCCCGAGGAGCATCAGCACAAGGTGCTGACCTTCGGCATCATCATCGCGCTGATCCTGCGGGCGATCTTCATCGTGCTCGGTGCGGCACTGCTCGAGCTGTTCGCGGTGATGTTCCTGCTCTTCGGCATCCTGTTGATCTACACGGCGATCCAGCTGTACCGGCATCGTGACCAGGACCCGGATATCGATGACAACGCCTTCGTGAAGCTGACCCGTAAGGCCATCCCGGTGACCGACGAGTACGACGGCGGCAACCTGTTCACCCGGATCGACGGCAAGCGGTTCGCCACCCCGCTGTTCATCGTGCTGATCGCGATCGGCAGCACCGACATCCTGTTCGCGCTCGACTCGATCCCCGCGGTGTTCGGGGTGACGGCCGAGCCGTACATCGTCTTCGTCGCGAACGCCTTCGCGCTGCTCGGTCTGCGCGCGTTGTTCTTCCTGGTCAAGGGATTGCTCGACCGGCTCGTGTATCTGTCGACCGGGCTGGCGATCATCCTCGGCTTCATCGGGGTGAAGCTGATCCTGCACTGGGCGCACGGCATCTGGCCCGGGACGCCGGAGATCAGCACCAACCTCTCGCTGATCGTGATCGTGGTGGTGCTCACCGTCACGACGGTGGCCAGCCTGATCAAGAGCAAGCGGGACCCGGACACCAAGGCGCACGCCGGATCGCTCCGCAACCACCCGGACGCGGACCGGGCCGCAGGCTCCTGAGAGCGGGCCGGCTTGACCCCAGCTCCGGGGGAACCCTGATGCCGGCCGCTCTACGGCCCCATTACCGTCGATGCCATGAGCACTCTTGACGACTGGATCGCGCAGGCATCCGGTTCCCTTGACCTTCCTGCCGATTCGATGACGAACGACCTTCGGGACGAACTGCTCGACCTCACCCGGGACGTCGCGCACGGCGTGGCCCGGATCGCCGGTCCGCTGACCTGCTATCTGGTGGGGGTGGCGGTCGGTCGGGGCGCTGACGCGTCACAGGCACTCGCGTCGCTGACCGCGCTGGTCCCGGCAGCCGAGCCGGACACCGCGGTGGGCGGCAAGGCCGGAGCCGCGTCATGAGCTGGCTGTCCTGGATCTTCTTCGGAGCACTCGCCGGCTGGGTGGCCTCACTGGTGTTGCGGGACAAGCAACGTGGGTGCATCACCAACATGATCACCGGCATCCTGGGCGCCGTGCTGGCCGGTTTCATCTACCGCTGGGCCACCGGCGTGCCCTGGAATTTCGGCTGGGACTGGGCCAGTTTCGGCGTCGCGTGCCTGGGTGCGTTGGGATTGCTGCTCGTGATCAACCTGGTGACCCGGAGATCGGTCAACAAGTAATTTCATGCACGCGGCCGGTTCGTGACGTGGGCCTGAGCGACCAGGGCTGGGACATTCAGGCAGGGACATTCAGGCTGGGACATTCAAGCAGGGACATTCAAGCAGGGACATTCAAGCAGGGACATTCAAGCAGGGACATTCAGGCAGCGAAAGTCCGGCCCGGCCCAGTCAGGCGGGCGGCATCACCCGGCGGCTCCGGACGGCGATCTCCCCACCCACCCTGCCGATCATCGTGCCCAGCACCCGCCGTGCTGCCGCCAGGTCGGTGCTCCCGCATTCGGCGGCCAATTCGGCGACCAGCTCCGCCCGGACGATCCTCGAGGCCTCGACGGCGGCGATGCCGCGCTCGCTGAGTGCCACCCTTCGCGCCCTGGCGTCGGCGGGGTCGACCCTCAGCGAGATCCATCCGCGGCGCTGCAGATCCGCCACCGCCTTGGACGCCGCCTGCTGGGTCACCTCCATCCGGGTAGCCAGCTCGCTGATGGTCCGGTCCACCCCGACCAGGTGCTGGAAGATCAGCCCGTCACCGAACCGGATGCCCTCGAATCCCCGGCTCTCCAGGCGCTGCCGGACATCCTCGGCCGCGGCCCACCCGGCGAACAGCGCCAGCAGAGTGACGTCCAAGGTGTCGAGCTCGACGGTGCCCGACGTCGGGCCGGCGCCGTGCCCGGCACCATCGCTGCGGTCGCTCATCACCCTGTTCCGTTCGCTCTGCCATTCACCCCTTTACCCAACCACAGTTGTGCAGTACATTCCACAACCATGATTGTGGAAAAATTCGTCGACATCGCTCATCGCATCGTCTGGTGCACCGTGGCAACGGTGGACACCAAGGGTCGTCCGCGGAGCCGGGTCATGCACCCGTACTGGGAGCGGACCGAGAACGGGCTGACCGGGTGGGTGGTCACCAGACCGACGCCGCTCAAACGGTCGAGCCTGCGTCATTCTCCGTTCGTGTCCTGCTCCTACTGGGATCCGGCACACGACGTCGCGGTGGCGGAGTGCGCGGCGGAATGGGAGACCGATCCCGACGAGCGCGCCCGGGTGTGGCGCTTGATCGCGTCCGCACCGCCGCCGGTCGGCTGGGATCCGTCGTCGATCTTCCCGAAGGGTCCGACGGATCCCGTTGCCGGCGTGCTGCGGCTCAGTCCCTGGCGGTTGTCCTCCAACGATGCCGCGAACTTCGCGGCCGGCGGAGCGGCCGCCGTCTGGCGGCGCGAGCCGGTGAGAGACGACGTCCCGGCATGACCACTCACACCATTCCGGACGCCCGTTCCGGTCGGATGCGGATCACCACTCGCCGATCGCGAATCATCGCTCGCCGGTAGTCGTCCCAATCCGGGTGCTCGCCGCTGATCGCCCGGTAGACGGTGTCCAGCAATTCCAGCGCCTCCGGCTGATCGACGATCTCGGCCCGACCGTCGATCTGCACCCACGACCCGTAGAACTTCTCGTTCATGATCAGCACGGACACCTCCGGGTCCCGTCTGATGTTGTGCACCTTCGCCAACGGTTCCCTGCTGGAAATGCAGATCTGGCCGTCCACCAGTCCGGAATTCACCGGCGAGAGCTGAGGTCTACCGTCCCGACGTCGAGTGGCCAGCACGGTCCGACTGTGCGACGCGACGAATGACAGCGCAATGGCGAGTTCCATCGGCATAGTCTGCGCCGGGCGGTACGCGCCGGCAGATTCGGGATGGGGGCCGCGGCATGGGCTTCGGAACGCTGGCGATCATCGCCGCAGCAGGCCTGATCGGGCCACTGCTGGCCCTGCGGTCGGGCTGGAATCTGCCGATCGTCCTGGGCGAACTCCTCGCCGGGATCGTCCTGGGCAAGACCGGGTTCGGAGTGCTCGACTCCGACGATCCCACCTTCATGTTCATGGCCGACATCGGCTTCGCGCTGGTGATGTTCGTCGCAGCCACCCATGTTCCCGTGCGCGACCCGGTATTGCGCAAAGGCATCGGACGCGGGGCGCTGCGGGCGGCCGCGGTCGGCGTGATCGCCACCGGGTTGGGCATCGGATTGGCGTCGCTCTTCGGAACCGGGAACGCACCGCTGTACGCGGTCCTGATGGCGTCGTCGTCGGCAGCGCTCATCCTGCCGATGGTGGACTCACTGGGCCTCGGCGGCCCGGCGGTCCTGCAGTTGCTGCCGCAGGTGGCCATTGCCGACGCCGCCTGCATCATCGCACTGCCGTTGATGATCGACCCGGCACACGCCGGCCGGGCGGCGATCGGCGTCTGCGCGGTGAGCGCCTGCGCGGTGGCGTTGTTCTTCATCCTTCGCAAACTGGAGCGCTCCGGACTCCGGCTGCGGTTACACCGGCTCTCGGAGCGACGCAAGTTCGCGCTCGAACTGAGGATCAGCCTGTTGATCGTGTTCGGGCTGGCCGCGATCGCGGTCGCCGGTCACGTGTCGATCATGTTGGCGGGCTTTGCTTTCGGGCTGGTCATCGCCGCGATCGGAGAGCCTCGTCGACTGGCCAAACAATTGTTCGCGCTGACCGAAGGCTTCCTCGCACCGTTGTTCTTCATCTGGCTGGGTGCTTCGCTCGACGTGCGCGATCTCGCCGATCACCCCTCGCTGATCGTGTTGGGTGTGTTGCTCGGCGTCGGCGCCCTTGTCGCGCACGTGGCGATGCGGGCGACGGGCCAACCGGTCGCCATCGGCGCCATCGCCTGCGCGCAGTTGGGCGTTCCGATCGCCGCCGCCACCCTCGCGACCCAGCTCAACCTGCTCGCCCCTGGGGAAGCACCGGCACTGATTCTCGGAGCCCTTGTCACCGTGGCGATCTCGACGGTGGCAGGTGGGCTCGTCGCGAGAAGCAGTTCGGGACGGGCGGAGTCTGCAGCACCGACGGCGCAGTAGGCAGAGCATGTAGGCGTGGTGCGACACCCGCCGCCACCGATCAGGCTGGTGTCAGGTCCGGCGGAGCCCGATACCCGCCGACCAGGTCCCCGAGCAACTCGGCGAACGTGATCGCGGTGTCGTCCTCGAATCGAGGTCCGATGATCTGCAGGCCGACCGGTAGGCCGACGGCGGTGATCCCGACCGGCGCGACCACCGCGGGCAGCCCGGCCAATGAGGCATGCGAGATCCAGAACGGCTGATCGTCGTATGGACGCTCCCCGTCGACGGTGGCGATCGTCCGTTCGGCGAAGGGGCGATCGTCGTGCCGGAACGCCGTCGTGAACGTTGCCGGGCAGAGGAAGACGTCCACATCGTCGAAATAGCTGTTCCAGGCGGCAATCGAGCGTTGGCGCCGCGATTCCTGAGCCGCGATCGCGCTGAACGGCGCGAACTCCTGCTCCGGGTCCTGGAAGGCGAAGAACAGCCCGACCTGAAATCCGAACGACTCGTAGTCGGCAACGGGGTCGACGCCGTCGGGCCAGCCTTCGACAATCGTTGCGCCCGTGGTCCTCAGCGAGTCTGTGACGTCCGACAGCACGGCCAGCACGTCACTGGTCACCGGCGCACGCGGGTGGTCCAGGACGACACCGATCCGGAAATCGGCCGGTCGTCGGTGACGAGGTGGCGCCAGCCGCCAGGTGTAGGCCGCGGAGTCCGGAGCCTCCGGACCGGCCGTCGCGATCAGAGCGGTGCGCAGGTCCGCTGCCGACCGTGCGAGTGGTCCCACCGACGATTGGTAGCGGAACCGGCTGGCCCCTGCGGGTGGGCCGGGCGGCTGAAAACCGGTCAGCGGGACGATCTCCGCGGTGGGTTTGAGCCCGTACACGCCGCAGTAGGACGCCGGGATGCGAATGGATCCGACGAGGTCGGAACCGTACTCCAGGTAACTCAACCCGGCGGCGAGCGCGGCGGCGCCACCGCCGGTCGACCCGCCTGGCGTGCGATCAAGATCCCACGGATTGTTGGTGACGCCGTAGACCTCGTTCGCGGTCTGCCCGTAGTCGGACAACATGGAGTGCACGTTGGTCTTTCCGATCACGATCGCGCCGGCCTCCCGCAATCGGCGCACCACGGTCGCATCCTGGTCTGCGATGAAATCGGAGAAGACAGGGTTGCCCCACGTCGTGTGCAGGCCCGCGACATCGAAACTGTCCTTGATCGTCATCGGAACACCGTGCAGTGGACCCATTTCGGTCCCGCCGGCAATGGCCTCGTCGGCGGCGAGCGCATCGGCCATCGCCTGCTCGCGTCGAACCTCCACGACGGCGTTGATCGGCGGATTCGCCGCGTCGATGCGGTCGAACAGCGCGGCGGTCAACTCACGGGATGAGATCACTTTGTGCTGCAATAGCTTCGCAGCTTCGGTTGCGCTCCCATTGAAGTCAACGGCGTCCATGCAGCGGCTCCTGTAGCTCCGTGACCCAGTTCGCCGGATCGGCATCGACCACCAGGTAGACCTCCCGGCTGGGGCCGAGCGGGCGTTCGCCGTTGCCGTCGATCCAGCCTGCCATCGTCTGGAAGGACGTCATCACCTCGTCCATCGAACCCCGGTGCACGATGGTTGCGGCCCGCTCGACTGCCGGCAGGTCGACGATCGAGATGTCCGCATCGGCAGTCTCTTCCACGTTGACCGGCATCGCCGCATGAACAACAACCTCACCGTCGGAACGGCTCTCGTAGTACGCGATGCCCGGACCGACCAACGGCACACCCAATCGATCGAGGCGCAGACACAGATCGTCGAACAGTGGTCCGACGACAGGTCCGATGGCAGCCGGTTCGAATCCGGCTGCTGTGCCACGGAGTTCGGCGACCCGGACGGCGGTGATGCTCTTGATGACAATGTCTTCGATCGGCATGAAACCCTCCTTTTCGATGATGGCCAGCCTGGCTTTGACCTGGGCCAATCTCGCGGTGTCTTCTGCCACCTGCGAGTGGAGTTCCGCCTCCCGCAGGCGCAACATTCCCTGCAGTTGCTGGGTGCTGACCTTGTCGTCGAGGATCGACTGCACCTGCAGCAGCGTGAATCCCAGGTCCTTGAGCGCGACAATTCGATTGAGGCGCGCGAACTGGCCGGCCTCGTACGACCGGTACGCGGTGAGCGGATCGACGTGTGCCGGCCGTAACAACCCGACCGCGTCGTAGTGCCGCAGCATGCGAACCGATACCCGGCCGTGTCTGGCGAACTCTCCGATGCTGAACATGATGGCTTCTTTCTAGGGCCTCACACCGTGTCAGGGTCAAGCGCCGGGTGCGGATCAAGTCTGTGTCGGCGTCAGCGTCCGGCGCTGGGTGCGGATCGAGACTGTGTCAGCGTCAGCGTCAGCGGCAGCGTCAGGCGCTGGGTGCGGGTCGATTCACTGCGACTGCTCGTGGGCCAGCTTCTGTGCCAGACCGTCCAGGATCAGCTCGAGCCCGTAGTCGAATTCCTTGCCGTAGTCGTACCCGGGCTTGACGACGTGTTCCAGGGTGAATTCGAGCAGGTGCGGGTACGAAGCCGCATCGAAGTGTTGCGCCATCATGGATCCGGCGACATCGGCGACGGAGTCGGGACCGTTGATGGGCAGGGCGACCTCGGACAGAGCGAATCCGTGCACGTAGCTGTCGATCAGGGCGAATGCGTGCGCGGTCAACGGGATCGAGAAGTCTGCCTGCCGCAGCGACCCGATCACCGCATTGTGGTGGCGCAGCGTCGCGGGCCCAGGATTGAGCCGCGACTGGACAAGAGCGATCCCCCAGGGATGGCGGACCAGCACCTCCCTCGCCGACGACGCCCGCAGTCGCATCGCCGTTCGCCAGTCCGCACCCGGCTCGGGGAGCTCGACCTCCCCGTAGACGAGATCGACGATGCCGTCGAGGATTTCATCCTTGTTCGCGACGTAGTGGTAGACCGTCATCGGTTTGACGCCCAGTTCCTGCGCCAGCGACCTGATCGTCAGCCCGCCGAGACCACCCGCATCGGCAACGGCGACGGCCCCGAGCAACACCCGTTCTCTGCTGAGCGGGACTCGCTGCGGCGGCGGGCGTCCATCCAGTGATTCGACCGTCATGCTGGAGAACACTAGCCGATTCGTACTAAGTACGATACGCTTCGTACTAAGTACGAGGGACTGACCTCGTCACAACTGGAAGGACCGTCATGAGCTCTCACGTTCAGCAAGGGCCAACAAGCGATGCGGTCGGGACCCACGCCGCGATGCGCGCCATCGTGCAGGACAGCTACGGAACCTCGGACGTGTTCCACGAGGCGCGAATCCCCCGCCCGATGATCGCCGACGACGAGGTGTTGCTGCAGGTGGCGGCAGCCGGGCTGGATCGCGGCACCTGGCATCTCATGACCGGCCGGCCCTACCTGATGCGCGTCATCGGCTTCGGCCTCCGGCGACCGAAGAATCGGGTTCCTGGCCTTGATGTCGCGGGTACGGTGGTGGCCGTTGGATCCGCCGTCACCAGGTTTGCCTTGGGAGACAAGGTGTTCGGTATTGCGCGCGGTTCGTTCGCCGAGTATGCCGCCGCCCGCGAGGACAAACTGGCCACGGCGCCGGCAGCCTGCACGCTCGAGGAGGCAGCAGTGGTCGGTATCTCAGCATTGACCGCCTACCAGGCCCTCACCTACTCGGGTCGGGTCGAGGCCGGACAGGACGTGCTCATCATCGGCGCATCCGGTGGAGTCGGCAGCTACGCCGTCCAGATCGCGAAGGCGTTCGGCGCCACCGTCACTGCCGTGTGCAGCACGCAGAAGCTCGATCTGGTCAAATCTCTTGGTGCCGATCGGGCGATCGACTACACCCGCGAGGACTTCGCCGACGGAACGCACCGGTACGACCTGATCATCGACATCGCCGGCAACTCGCCACTGTTCCGGCTCCGCCGCGCGCTCACCCCACACGGAACCCTGGTCATCGTCGGAGGTGAGAGCAAGGGAAACCTGACCGGCGGATTCGAACGCCAACTACGGGCGCTGCTGCTCTCGCCGTTCGTCGGCCAGCGATTGACGTCGACTGCTTCGAAGGAGCGGGCCAGTGATCTTGTCCTGTTGGCGGAGTTGGTCGAATCCGGCGCGGTTCGGCCGAGTATCGACCGGAGTCACCCGCTGGCCGAGGTCCCGGAAGCCATGCGCCGCATGGAGGCCGGGGATATCAGAGGCAAGGTCGTCATCGCAGTCAGCTGATGGGATTCTCGTCCTCTGTACGGTCTGGGCGGGCTCGGTCTCGGTCTCGGTCGGTGCCGGTCAGTCGACGCCGACCATGGCGCCGCACCGAGGACACCGGATGGGCGGTTCCCCCGGCACGAACAACCCGCAGTCCGGGCACACCCGCGGAGCCCAGCAGGCCGGGTCGCCTCCGACGTCAGGCTCCTCGAATCCGACCGGCGGTGGTTCGATCGGCTCGGGCGCGAAGAGCCGGCCAGGCTGGACACCCTCGGTGTCAACCCTGCCCGGCTCGCTCTCAGTCATCGAGCAACGCCGTTCTCACGGCCGCCGCCAGCCAGCGTTGATAGCGATCCACCGACCAACCCCGTTCCAGCACCAGCCGAACATACGGCCCGGCATCCATCGCCAGCCAGCAGAGATCCGCGGCGGTGTCCCTGGTCAGACCTTCGCGCAGGGTGCCGATGGCGGCGAGATGTTGGACGAACGCTTCGGCCCCTTCGTGCCGGTGACGATCGGACGTACGCAGCAAGGCTGCCGCTTCCGGGTCGACGTACGCGGCGGCGGTGAGAACGGCACCGATCGGCACTGCCCGGATCGCCGTTTCAGTGATCATCTTGGCCCACAGTCGAACTGCCTCCACCGGGTCGTCGGTGGCGAGAATCTGCTGCACTGGCGCCCGGTCCGCCATGGCGACCGGCTCGTCATCACCGACGAGCGACCAGTCGAAGGCATCTTTCAGCAGGGTGAATTTACTGCCGCCTGCGGTGAAGACGGTCTTGCGGCTCACGTTGGCCGCCGCGGCGATTGCCTCCATCGTGGTGCCCGCATATCCGCGCTCGAGGAAGAGTTGGGTTGCCGCACTCACGATGGCCCGACGGGTCGCCCGCGCCTGATCGTCCCGCCGCGGCGATTCGTAGCTCCGCTTGGTCGCTGAGGTCACTCCGGCTCCGGAAAAGGCTTGACCGCGAGCGCTTTCGCGCTCATGCTCTGTATTGACTACACCGATGGTAACACGAATGAGGTGATCAGGGTGGAGGTCGCGATCATCGGCGCCGGCCCGACCGGCCTGATCATGGGGATCGGTTTGGCACGACGGGGCCATCGGGTCGTCGCGGTCGACCGCGATCCCGGTCCATCGGCGGACGGCAGCTGGCAACGCCGGGGGGTCATGCAGTTCCATCACGCCCATTCCTTCCGACAGCAGATCGTCGACCTCGTCCGGTCGGAAGCGCCGATGGGCTGGCAGAACTGGCTCGCCGCGGGTGCAGAACCGGTGGAGATGGCCCTGCCCGACGGAATGGTCGTCCCGGTCGGCGCTCGTTCCCGGCGGGTGACTTTCGAGACGGCACTCCGGTCAGCCGCAGTCACCCAATCCGGCTTGACGATCAGGACCGGCCACGTCGATGGGGTGATCGTTCGGCGAGGTCGGGCGTCCGGGATTCTTGTCGACGGGCAGGAGATCGATGCCGATCTGGTGCTGGATGCGTCGGGCCGGTCGAGCCGGGTGACCAGGTCACTCCGGACATCGCTGCCGATCGGCGGTCCGTGCGGAATCGCCTACGTGGATCGGCAGTACCAACTGCTCGACGGTGTCCCGATGCCGCCGCTGCTCAATCCCATTGCCTGGCAGGGGGACTACGACGGCTATCAGGTGATCATCTTCCTGCACGAACGTGGTGCCTTCTCGGCGCTGATCATTCGTCCGACCAGCGACCGATCGCTTGTTCCGTTGCGGCACAACGAGTCCTTCGAAGCGGCGGCGCGGGCCATCCCAGGGCTTGCGGCGTGGACGGACCCCTCGGTGTCGCGACCGCTGACCGACGTGCTGCCCGGCGGGCCGCTGCTCAATGTCTACCGGGACCAGCGTCGGGCCGACGGCGAACTGGCGCTGCCCGGACTCGTCTTCGTCGGCGACGCGGTGTGCACGACAACGCCGAATTTCGGTCGCGGCATCGCCACCAGCTATCTGCAGGCCGGTGAATTGCTCTCACTCATCGATCGGCATGGCGCCGACGGAGAGTCGATCGGTGAGGCGTTCGACGCATGGTGCGCGGTCAACATGCGACCCTGGGTGCAGGACCACGTCCAGATGGACGATGCGCTCGCCCGGCGGTGGGGCGGGGAGGACGTCGTCATGGACAAGGGTCGGCTTCCATCGGACCTGATCATGGCCGCAACGGCGAAGGACCCATCGATCGGCGCCGTCATCGGGCCCTACCTGGGGATGTTGGCCCTGCCGTCGAGCCTGGACGCCGTCGAACCCCACGCACGAGCGGTGTATCGCACCGGATGGCGACCACCTTTCACCGACGGCCCCGACCGGCACCAGCTTGCCGAGATCGCCTCGACGGCGGTGCGCGCCGGCGTCTGATTGCGCTCTATCGTCAACCTGGCGCGACACTGTGGATCACCCGCCAATCTGCCGGCTCACGATCTCAGCACTCCCGGATCTGCAGACCTGCGACAGCAACCCGATCCGCCTGCACCAACCCAGCTTGCAGGTTTGCCACCTCAACCGAGCTCGGCCTGCCAGCACCAACCCAGCTCGCAGGTCGGTGCAGCATCAGCACACTCGTGGATCGGCCAGCAGAACCCAGCTCGCAGGTCGGGCAGCATCAGCTCACTCGTGGATCGGCCAGCAGAACCCAGCTCGCAGGTCGGTCAGCATCAGCTCACTCGTGGATCGGCCAGCAGAACCCAGCTCGCGGATCGGCCAGCACCAACCCAGCTTGCCGGTCTGCAGATCCGGCCGGCGACCGCACACCTACCGACCGACCGACCAATCCACCCGGGCCCGCGGATGCACGTCAGACCCGCCGGCCGAGAAAGTTCAACAGGCGGGTCTGCGCATCCGCGCCATCCGATGCCGGCACCTTGATGCCGAACGCCTGTGGCATTCGGATGTCGTTGTCTTCCGGCATCAGCATCGCCGTTGCCAGGGTCACCGCTTCAGGATCGAGCGCTTCGTCCTGTCCGGTGGCTCTTGCGAAGTCCCAGGTGTGGATCAGTGTGTCGGCGCATGCCATGCGCTTCACAAACGCTTCGAACGACAGCGAGCCGAACTCGTCGCCCAATTGAATGGTTGCCAACGTTGGATCGCGCAGAGCGCTGCGCACCCCACCAGTCGCCGCACGCCAAGCTGTGTGGAGATCGTCGCCCGGCACCGGTGCCGAGAAAGAGGATTTGTCAAGACCGGCCAGAGCTCGGCGGTGGTTGCGAATCACGTGCGCCGCGACATCCCACGCGGTCCAGCCGTCACACGGCGACGGCGAGGACCATCTGTCGGCGGGACAGTGCGCCAGCAGATCCCCGAATCGCGTAGCAATGCGCTGATACAGCGCCTCGGTACCCACCTCCTGCATCCCTGCATCTTGGCCGATGATCACCATCGGCCGCTCGCCGGTGGATCACTCGCCGGTGGGCCGGCCGCTCACCGGTGGGTCGCTCGTCGGTGGATCACTCGCGGTGGATCACTCGCCGGTGGGCCGGCCGCTCACCGGTGGGTCGCTCGTCGGTGGATCACTCGCGGAGGATCACTCGCCGGTGGGCCGGCCGCTCACCGGTGGGTCGCTCGTCGGTGGATCACTCGCGGTGGATCACTCGCGGTGGATCGCTCGCCGGTGGGCCGGCCGCTCACCGGTGGGTCGCTCGTCGTCGGGCAACACGCCGATAGCCGAGCTTCTCCGTCGTGGTCCGATGCCGCCGCCGAGGCGGCAATCAGTGTCAACGTCGGCCACGGAGCACCGAGTCGCTGCGATCGGTGCAGCTCTGAGCGCTGTCCTGGCGATGTCGTCGGGTTTGCCCATTGCGATCGAGATTGCCTCAGCGGTCGTCGAAGTCGTCCGCCGATCCGGCCTGGGCACGTTGCCCGATCACCTGAAGCTCATCCCACACCGCTCGGGCCTGGTCGACGCAGACCACCACCAGGTCTCCGGGATTGGCCCATTCGACTCCGGCTTTGGTGGCCTCGATCTCGTCCAGCACGACCTCGATCTGCTTGACCCTGGCACCATCTGCCTGAGCTTCCTTTGCGCCCTGCACAATCAGCCCCGCTGTCTCACCCGGGGCCCGCCCGCGTAACCGCACGTCCTCCCGAACGATGATCCTGTCGAAGTGCTTGGCTGACTCGAGCCCGAGATCGATCATGTCCTGATCGCGTCGGTCGCCTGCGGTGGCGATGACACCGATGCGCTGCGGCCGCTCCCACGACGCACTGTCCTCGAAGAATCGGTCGACGAATCCGCCCAGCGCAATCATTGCCGGAGCGTTGTGGCAGTAGTCGACGATGACCTTGACGCCCTTGACCTCGGTCATGTTCATTCGGCCGGGCGCGGAGTAGTACGACGGCGTGAACGAGCGCAGTCCACCCCGGATGTCCCCGAGATGTGCTCCGGCGCAATAGGCGGCACCTGCGGCTGCCATCGCGTTCTGCACGTTGAACATCGCCTTGCCGCCGAATGTCGCCGGCAACAGGTGGGTGTAGGCGATAGGCATCCGCCGGCGCCCATGGACGAGCACGATCAGATCGCCCAGCTCGCTCGGTTCGAGAATCACAGCCTTACCACCGCGGCGGCAGTGGTCGGAGATCATCCGGTTGTCCGGCACAATCGAGAACCAGACGACTTCACCGGACGACGCACGACGCATACCCGCCACCAACGGGTCGTCGGCGTTCAGCACGGCAGCACCGTTCTTCGGTACCGCCTCGACGATCACCTGTTTGACCTGGGCCAGTTGCTCGACGGTGTTGATTCCCCGCAGACCGAGATGGTCCGGCTGGACGTTGAGCACGACCGCGACGTCATTGCGGGAGTACCCGAGGCCTTCGCGGAGAATGCCGCCACGGGCGACCTCGAAGACTGCGAAATCAACGCGTGGATTCTGCAACACCATGCGGGCCGATCGCGGTCCCGAGGCATCGGACTTGATCACCAAACGGTCGTCGATGACGATGCCGTCGGTCGAGGTCATGCCCACCTTGCGGCCCATCCCCTTGAAGATGTGACCGATCATCCGGCTACAGGTGGTCTTTCCATTGGTGCCGGTGACCGCCACGATCGGGATTCGTGGCGAGGTCCCCGGCGGAAACATCAGGTCCACCACTGGTTTTGCGACATACTGCGGGTCGCCGATCGTCGGATGCGAATGCATCCGGAAACCCGGCGCGGCATTGACCTCGCAAATGGCCCCGCCGGTCTCGCGAACCGGTTGGGTGATGTCGGGGCACAGAAAGTCGATGCCGGCGATGTCCAAGCCGACGACACGGGCGGCTTCTTCTGCGATGTCGATGTTGTCCGGATGGGCCTCGAAGGTCCGGTCGATCGAGATGCCGCCTGTCGACATGTTGCCGGTCAGTGCCAGCTTGACCATCTCGCCTCTCGGCGGGACGTCGGTCATCTGATAGCCCTGTTCACGGACGAGGTCGATCGCGCCGGGGGTGACGTCGATGCGGGTGAGCACCTTCTCGTGGCCGACCCCGCGCCGAGGGTCGGCGTTGGTGACCTCCACCAGCTCGGCGACCGACTTCACCCCATCGCCGATGACGTGTGCAGGCACTCGCTCCGCGATGGCGATCATGTGGCCACCGACGACCAGCACCCGGTAGTCCTTGCCGGTGATGAATGACTCGACCAGGACGTATCCCCGGCGGGACTGGTCGTATGCCTCCTCGAACGCGGCTCGGACCTCCTCCTCGGTGTTCAAGTTGATCGCCACACCACGACCGTGATTGCCGTCCAATGGCTTGAGGACCACGGGATAGCCGATCCGGCGAGCCATCCGGACGGCATCGTCGGAGCGCCGGACGACCTCCGATGTGGGTACCGGTAGGCCGGCAGCCGCAAGCAGCCGGTTGGTCAATTCCTTGTCGGAGGCGATGTCGACCGCCAGCGACGACGTCAGCGACGTCATCGTCGCTCTGATCCGTTGCTGGTTGACGCCGTGACCCAACTGCACCAAAGAGCCCGAATTCAAACGTTGCCAGGGAATGTCACGCGCGATCGCCTCGTCCAGGATGGCCTGGGTCGACGGGCCGAATGCGGCACGCTGACAGGTGCGCAGATATTCTTCGTGCTCGGTGTCGAAGTCGAAATCGTCGTCGACGATGGAGTTTCCCGGCACCAGATGATTGACCAACCGGACCGCGAGCCGGCCGGCCAGGGTTCCCACCGTCTCGTCGAGATAGCCGTAAATGACGTTGTAGACGCCGTTCTCACCGGTGGATCGCGTCTTGCCGCGAGTGATCTCATGGCCTGCGGTGCGCTCGAGCTCCAGGGCGACGTGCTCGACCACGTGTCCGGCCCAGGTGCCCTCCAACAATCGTTCGACGAAACCGCCGTCACGGCCCCGAGAGCATTGGTGGTCGTGCAAACCAGGAAGCAGTGCGACGAGCGACTCGGTGAAGCCGGGCAGGGTGTCTGTCGGGAACTCCTCCAGTCGGCCGATATCGACCACCATGTGGACAGCTGGTTCGTAGGAGTAGTAGTTCGGCCCGCGGTAAACGCGGGTTTCCCGGATGGTGATGTCAGGCTTGCCCTCGGGCGCACCCGTCGGCGCGGATGCTGCTGTCGACTCCGTCATGTAGGCGCCTTTCCAACTCCTGTCCGGTGTTGGCATTCTGCCCCCCAGGCCCGACGGGCGCGCTACCGGACCTGTCGAGCAGGCCGAGTTGCATCGGCGCCCGCTCGTGATCAGTAGGGAGACCGACACCCCCCGACCGGAAGTGCTTGTCAAGGTCACGGGGTGCTCCAGCAAGTAGGGGTCTCTGCAGAGGTCGTACAGACGCGAGCGGGCCGGCCTCGGGCGCCGACGGCCTTTGCCTCCCGAACGTTGAGACTCAAACACCTTCTGTTGTCCATCGCGTTACCACTCCTGGTGCCCTGGACTACTTATTCGAACGTGTGTACGATAGCATCATCGAGTCAGGAGGGCAAAGATGAACTCAGATCCGTCAGCAGGAGTGCAACAAGAGTTGCGCGCTGAGCCGAACGATCCTTGGTCGGCCGCCGACAGTTGTTGGGACGGCATTGACGATCCTGATCGACACCTGCCACCAGACCCGGCTGACGATCTGGGTTCTGACGATGACTTCCTCTCGGCACACATGATGGAGTACTTCGCTCAGTTACCCGAGGTCACCAACGACGGGCCGACACCGCCACCCACTGACGAGGAATTCGCCGCCGACGTTCTCGAGCGAGGCGCGGACGAGGCCGTCATCGTGCTGGGATCCCTCGATCCTGGTCCGAGGACGGCGGCGTTGATCGCCGTGCTGAACCCTGCGTGCTTGGCTCCGCGGTCAATGGTGTCCGTCATCTCCGCGACGGAGAAACTCGCTTCGTGGGTACAAGCACAACAGCATCGGTGGTTGGCGGCCTTCGCCTGTCCGGGCGTTGCCGCCTCGACGGGTGCACTCCAGGAGTACGCGAGCCAGCCCGGGCAACCGCTCCACGAGAGCGCAGCGGAGGGCGGACTCGACCGGCCCGACGGTTCAAGCGATCTGACCTGTTCAGGATCGGCGATCCACGGCGATCCTGACATCGATACGGTGCTGGAAGAGGTTGCGATCAAAGTTGCGGCGGCCGAGGTTGGTGCGGCGCTTCGGCTCTCACCAATCGCGGCCAGCCGGCGAGTCTGCCAGGCAGTCGACTTCGCCATCGAATTGCCCGCCACTCTTCGCGCGCTTGAAGCCGGAACGATAGATCGAGCCCGCTCGTTGACGATCGCTGAACGGACTCAGAACCTCCCGACCGAACTTCGGCGGCGGGTGGAGCGAGCCGTTCTTCCGAAGGCGGCCACCCGGACCCCCGGTCAATTGCGCGGGATCGTGGACAGGGCCGTGATCTCCGTCGATCCGGAGGCGGCGAAGAAGCGCCATGAACATGCTCTCGGCGAGAGAAATGTGGGTTGTCGACCGGGCGAGGATGGCATAGGAATCTTCCAAGCCCATCTCGCCGCCGATCGAGCGCAAGTTGCCTTCGGTGTCATCGACCAACTCGCCCATCAGCTGAAGCAGAACCGCGCCCAGGCTTCGGACACGCGGGGTATCGGCGCACTTCGCGCCGATGTGTTCGGCGATCTTTTCGACCAGTTGGCCACGACTGGAACCGTGACGATCCGAAGGACGTTGCAATGCCGGGCGAACTCGGAGGGTGCGAATTCATCGCGTCAGCCGTCAAGCGAGCAACCCCGTGCGCAAGCCGGCACTCCGCTCGAGCAGCAAGCTTCACCGACGGGCCCGACCAACCAAGGGACGGCCGGTTCCTATCCTGATGCAGACGCCGAGCCCGCAACAGATTCGGCGCCGCAAGAGACCGCCGACACTCCGAACATACCGGTTTCGGACGCAGGGTTTGATCCCATCGACGATGCCGCACTCGGCAACGACACCGACTCTTTTCACGGCGAGTTTCCGGGTATACAAGCTGCTCCAGGTTCGGCCAGGCGCTCGGAGTCCATTTCTCTGCAACAGTTCTCGATTACGAGTCCCCATGACCTGGGAGTCGACAACACCACAGATCGACAGCAAGACGGTACTCAGGCTCATTCTCATCCGGTCCGGCACGAACACGTTTGCGGGTGCCGCCCGCCGAATGAATGGTCCGAAACCGCTTGGGGGACACATCATGGGCGATTGACGCATCTCAATGTGACCATCGCACGCAGCACGCTGTTCGGCGATGACGATCGACCGGGCGAGCTCGAAGGACACGGAGCAGTTCCGGCCGATCTCGCCCGGGCCATCGCGACGAGCGCTGAGACGATCACGGCGATCGCCATTGACCCTTCCTGCGGCACCGGACTGGATCTCGGCCGCACCAGCTATCGACCTCGTCTCGCGCAACGCGATCATGTCACGACCCGCGATCAGACCTGTCGATTTGTCGGTTGCCGTCAGCCGGCCCGACGCTGCCAGCTTGACCATTCGAATGAATTCTGTCCGGGCAAATCCGACGGCGGCGTCACCTGCCCCTGCAATTTGGTCTGCTTGTGCCAGTTCCACCATGGCCTGAAGACGGGCGGATTGTGGGATACGGAACAACAAGGAGACGGCACGGTTATCTGGACGAGTCCGACCGGGCGCATTTATGAAACGCAACCTCGGCAGTGGCCAACCGAGACCGACGACGAACCCATGCTCCTGCCGCTGCCGACCGAAAACTCCGATGGCGACGGTGAACCCACCGACGAGAGTCTTGAGTCGGGTGCGAGTGCTGCTCCCGGTACCCTCGGCTCGCGCGAGAGTCCGCGCTTCACCGGGCAGTTCGAGGCACGCACGAGCGCACACACCAACGAGACATCCGGCCCGCACGAGAGTTCAATCCCCGCCGACGCTCGCAATGGCGAATCCGATCCCGACGACGAACTCCCACCCTTCTGATGAGGTCACTCTCGAACAGCTCGCATGAGAGTCCCACTCCCAGCGAAACTCTCGATGACAACGGCTGGTTCCGACAACGATCTCCCGCCATTCTGATGAAGTCATCCCGGACGATATTGAGGAATTCAGAACTCAGCATCAGACCCTCGGCACAATACGGTGATCGGCTCGATTGCGACAGCTTTCAACTTCGGAACCACTTCCCACAGGACGGCGCGGCCCGGCGTTGCTACAGCGCCGGAACCACTCCCGCACCGGAAGGCGCGGCACCGGCGCTCGCACTCGAGCACCGGAAACTGACACGGCACCGGAAGGCGCGGCCCGGCGTTGCTACAGCGCCGGAACCACTCCCGCACCGGAAGGCGCGGCACCGGCGCTCGCACTAGCACTAGCACCGGAAACTGACACGGCACCGGAAGGCGCGACACCGGCAACTGACACGGCACCGGCACTCGCACCGGCACCGGCACCGGCACCGGCAACTGACACGGCACCAGCACGACCGCACCAGCACCAGCACCAGCACCAGCACCAGCACCAGCACCAGCACCAGCAACGATCTGCGCGGCAGCAGCGAAATCCCTGGTGCGCGCCGGATATCGCAGCGATTGCACCCCGAGCAGCTCGGCGCGCTCGTCCTCCGACAATCCGCCCCAGATGCCGTACGGTTCCCGCACCCGTAGCGCGTGATCCCGGCAGGCGAGCAACGCCGGGCACTGTCGGCAGATCTGCTTCGCTCGCTCGATCCGGTTCTCCCGAGCGGCATTTCGTTCTGCCGGCGGGTGGAAGAACGTTGCTGAGTCCATTCCCCGGCAGGCAGCCGCGCCCTGCCATTCCCACACCTCGATCAGTGGCACCGGCAGTCGTTGGGTGTCGGCCATCTCGCTCCCTTGTCAGTGGTGGATGAAGATGTCAGTGGTGGATGAAGGATTCCTGAGCCGGCACGATCGGCATCAGCGACCGAGGGACGCCGTCGGGAGCGGCGCTCGCTGCTTGCCCTACCGACGTCCCATACGACCCCGGCGAGCCGGCCCTGCAAGACCTGGCGAGCCGGCCCTGCAAGACCTGGCGAACCGGCCCTGCAAGACCTGGCGAGCCGGCCCTGCAAGACCTGGCGAACCGGCCCTGCAAGACCTGGCGAAGCCGGCCCTGCAAGACCTGACGAACCGGCCCTGCAAGACCTGACGAGCCGGCCCTGCGCGACCGGGCGAGCCGGCCCTGCGCGACCGGTGAGCCCCAACCGGCCAGCGACCACACAGGCCGTTGCGCCGGTCAGACGGCCTACCGTTCAGTATTTCTCGCGCTAGCTGTCGAATTCGATGCGGGGGTACTCCGGTCGCCACATGGCGTCGTGGACCTGTTGGATCGGGTCGTGCAGGTCGACCTGCGCGAGACCTTCCTCTACTGCGGTGGTCGCGACCGCGATCGCGACCGCGGCGGACACGGCCCGCAGGTCGGTCATCGGCGGCAGCAGGGAGGCACCGGGCTTGGTCGGGTCCGACAGCCGCGCCACCGCATCGGCCGCGGCCGCGATCATCCGATCACTGATCCGGGTGGCCTTGACCACCGCCACCCCCAAGCCCAAACCGGGGAACACCAGCGCATTGTTGGCCTGCGCGATCTGATACGTCCGGTCCTCATGCGTCACCGGACCGAACGGGCTCCCGGTTGCGGTCAGCACCCGCCCGTTGGTCCACGCGATCAGATCCGCCGGCAACGCCTCTGCCTTGGACGTCGGATTCGACAGCGGCATGATGATCGGGCGGTCGACGTGGCTTGCCATGTCCTTCACGATCGGCTCCGTGAACGCACCCGCCTGGGTCGACGTGCCGATCAAGATCGTCGGATGCGCGTGCGCCACGACCTGGGCCAATCCGATCGGACCCGACGCAGGCGCCCAGTCGGCGACCTCGTCCCGGGACCGGGCATACGGCACCTGGAAATCCAACAATCCCGGTGCATCACCCATCAGCAACCCGGTCCGGGACAGCGGGTAGAACCGACGGGTCGCCTCCTGGGGCGATAAGCCCTCCCGGATCATCTGATCCCGCATCATGTCCGCGATCCCCAGCCCCGCGGTACCGGCACCGTGAATCACGATCCGCTGATCCCGCATCCGGGTCCCGGTCGCGCGCAACGCGGAGAACACCGCTGCCATCACCGTCGCGGCGGTGCCTTGCATGTCGTCGTTGAACGTGCAGACCTGGTCGGCGTACTTGTTGAGGATCCGGCGGGCGTTCGTCGCCCCGAAATCCTCCCAGTGCAACATCGCGTTCGGGAACATCTTGCTCACGGCCGTCACATAGGCGTCGATCAGATTGTCGTACCGCTGATCGCGCACCCTGGCATGCCGGGCGCCCAGGTACATATCGTCGTTCAGCAGCTTCAGGTTGTCGGTGCCCATGTCCAGCACCACCGGCAACACCCGCCGCGGGTGCACCCCCGCCGCCGCCGTGTAGACCGCGAGCTTCCCGATCGAGATCTCGATCCCGCCGACACCCTGATCGCCGATCCCCAGGATCCCCTCGGAGTCTGTGGCGACCAGCAGGTCAACATCGTCCGGCCCGAGACCGGTGTTCCGCAGAGCGGTTTCGACGTCCTCCGGATGATCCACCGACAGGTACACCCCGCGGGTGCGGCGGAACTCCTGACTGAATCGTTCGATCGCCAGGCCAACGGTCGGGGTGTAGACCACGGGGAGCATCTCGGAGATGTGCTCGGTGAGGAGCCGGTAGAACAACACCTCGTTGCGATCCCGGAGATTGGCCAGATACACCCACTTGCGAAGGTCGTTGGCCTGCTCGAGGTACTGGGCGTAGACCCGGCGCAGTTGTCCTTCCAGAGTGGACACCCCGGTCGGGAGCAATCCGGTGAGTCCCAACGCCTCTCTCTCGGCCAGCGTGAACGCCGTCCCCCGATTGATCGTCGGCGCCGCGAGCACGGCGCTCCCCCTGGAGTGAATGTGCGCCACCACGCCGCCGGCGGTGGAAACCAGTTCGTACGGGCCGTCGCTCATGTCATGCCTTTCGTCGGGAGTGTTGCCACGCCAGGAAGAAGTCTGGACCTACTGGACAAGGCGGGCCACCGGTTCGCTGAAACCGTGGCGCGCGCCGGGGTGCAGGTTCCTCCGGGCGCGGGTTCTCTATCAACCCGCACCCGGAGGGGCCATGGTTGTTGAAGCGTTCTGCTGCAACAGATCTACTCGCTCCGGACCACGTAGGAACAGAGGCGCGAAGGCGACTCGTACCCTCAGTGGGTGGCGGAGATTTCTTTGGTCTTCTTGTAGGCGGTGGCGTCGGCGCGGTGTTCTTCGGCGGAGTGTTCGTCGAGCATGTCGGTGTCGTCGAAGGGGTCTTCCCCGGTGAACACGCGGTTGGCCTGGGGCCGGTCGATCTCTTTGACCCAGTGCCCGATGACCAGGGTCGCGACGGCGTTACCGGAGAAGTTGGTCAACGCCCGGGCCTCGGACATGAACCGGTCGACCGCGACCACCAACCCGACACCGGGGACCAGGGCCGGGGCGTGGGAGGCCAACCCGCCGCCGAGGACGGCCAGGCCGGCGCCGGTGACCCCGGCCGCGCCCTTGGACGCGACGATCATGAACACCAGCAGGGACAGCTGCTCGGACCAGGACAGCGGCATGCCCAGGGCGTTGCTGATGAACAACGACGCCATCGTCAAGTACATCGCGGTGCCGTCCAGGTTGAACGAGTACCCGGTCGGGACGACGATCCCGACGACCGGGCGGGACACCCCGAGGTGTTCCAGCTTCGCGATCAACCGCGGCAGCGCGGTCTCCGAGGAGGACGTCGCGACGATCAGCAGGTATTCCTGCCGCAGGTAGTACAACACCTTGAAGATGCTGAACCCGGTGGTGACCTTCAACAACCCACCCAGGATGACCACGATGAACACCAGGCAGGTGGCGTAGAACGTCAGCACGAACAACCCCAGCGCGCCGATCGCGGCCCACCCGGCGTTCCCGACGACGCCGGCGATCGCGCCGAACGCGCCGATCGGGGCGAGCCACATGATCCCGGCCAGGATCTTGAACACCAGCCGCTGCAGCACGGTGACCGCGTTCAGCACCGGCTGCCCCTTGGCACCAAGGGCCTGCACCGCGAACCCGACCAGCAACGCCACGAACAGGGCTTCCAGCACCGACCCGGACGTCAACGCCGACACCAGGGTGGTCGGGATGATGTCGATCAGGAAGTTCCCGGAGGTTTCCACCTCGGGCACCGTGTACGTCGCGGTCGACGCCGCGGTCTTGAGCGCATCACCCGGGGTGATCAGGTTCCCCACCAGCAACCCCAGGAACAGGGCGAACGTGGACATCACGATGAAATACAACAGGGCAAGGCCACCGACCTTGCCGACCTGGGAGGCCTTACGCACCGACCCGATGCCCAACACGATGGTGCAGAAGATGATCGGCCCGATCATCATCTTGATCAGGTTCACGAACGCGGTACCGATCACCGCCAACCCCGCGGCCTGCTTCCCGAAGATCAGGCCCACCGCGATACCAGCGACCACCGCGACGATCACCGCCACATACAACCAATGCGTACTGACCTTCTTCCGCTTCACCGGAACCTCAGCCTGCGGATCCGGTGGGGTGGGGGACTGCGTTGTCGTCATTCGCTCTCCAATGAGTGGTGTGGCCGCGTGCGGTGCCTGCGTGATCTGCGTGCGTGTGTGACTTGGGTGATGTGACCGGCCTCGATCGCTCGCTCACCATGCCGGTCACGCAGAGCCACGTCACTGTTACGTACATAAGGAAACCGGGACGGCTCCCGCTCATCGGAATCTGCCGTTTCCCGAGGTGAGCAAGACCAGCCATGCTCGACACTGGCCGCTGTGAGCATTTCCGACGAGCCGAAGATCGATTGCCACAACCACCTGCTCGACCCGATCGGGTTCCCGTACGCGCCGCAGGCCTGGTACCACCCGGTGGAGAACGAGCAGGGCAGCGCCGGTCAGCTGACCACGCTGTTCGACACCTACGGCGCGCAGCACGCCGTCATCGTGGGACCGAACTCCGGTTACGACACCGACAATCGTTGCCTGCTCGACCTTCTGGACAGGGGCGCCGGCCGGTTCAAGGGCGTCGCCGTGGTGGACAACGACATTCCCCGCGCGGAACTGGAGAAGCTGCGGGACCGCGGCATCGTCGGGACCACGATGCAGACCTCGCTGCTCGGCGTCGACCATTTCCGGGACACCGGTCGACTACTGAACGACCTCGCCGATCTCGGCATGTTCGCCGACGTCCAGGTCGAGGCCGACCTGCTGGTGGAGATGGCGCCGCTGCTCGAACCGTCCGGGGTCCGGGTGCTGATCGACCACTGCGGACGCCCGGATCCCGCAGCGGGACTGGACCAACCAGGGTTCCGGACGTTGCTCGAACTCGGCTCGTCCGGCAGATATTTCGTCAAGATCTCCGGCCTGGTCAAGTGCTCGGCGCAGCGCTATCCCTGGGCCGATTCCTGGCCGTACGTGCACGCACTGCTCGAGGCCTTCAGCCCGGACCGCTGCATGTGGGGATCCGATTGGCCGTTTCTCCGGGCTCCGGAGCGGATCGACTACGGCACCATCCTGGCCCTGACCGAACAGCTCATCCCCGATGCGGACGATCGTCGAAAGGTGTTGTGGGAGACCCCGGCCAGGTTGTTCGGCTTCGAGTAGCAGGGCACGCCGTACCCGCTGAGATTACGGTCCGGGACTGGGCCGGCTTTCGGCGAACGGGTCTCGCGCTGTCCGCTGAGCTCACTGTCCGGATCGGGGCCGGCCATCGGCGAACGGGTCTCGTGCTGTCCGCTGAGATCACGGTCCGGGACTGGGCCGGCCGTCGGCGAAGGGTCTCGCGCGGTTCGCTGCGGTCACGGTCCGGATCGGGGCCGGCCGTCGGCGAACGGGTCTCGCGCTGTCCACTGAGATCACGGTCCGGGACTGGGCCGGCCGTCGGCGAACGGGTCTCGCGCTGTTCGCTGAGCTCACGGTCCGGGACTGGGCCGGCTTTCGGCGAACGGGTCTCGTGCTGTCCACTGCGGATCGGTGGCGTTGCCGCGCTTCTCCCCGGGGCGGTCACGACCCTCATAGGGGTCGCCCAGCGACCCGCCGATCCGCTCGATCTGTCGATCGGTGACGCCGTCCAGGATGACGGTGGTCTCCTCGACCGTGAACCGCACCTTGAAAGTCACCGGATGCCAACCGCTTTGCTTCAGGATGACGCCCTGGTCGCCGCGCCTGACGCTGCGACGGTTCACCGAGCTGGTGATGTCGCACAACGCGACGACGGAGTCGGCCTCACGAAGACCCAAGGTCCACCCCCAGCTGTCGGCCCGCACCCCGATGTGCGAGCGCCGCAGTGCTTCCAACGCAATCCATTGCGCTGCAGCACGCGCAGTTCCCGGATCGGATCGAGGTCAAACGAGCTGCGACGGGGGCCGCCGGCGTCTCCGGCACCATCTCAGGACGACGCGGGTCGGCGTCGCAGTTCCGACGTCGTCTCATGGGCGCCCTCGGCGGCGATCCGCCGGGTCCGTGGCCGGGTGCCGGCGGGCACGTCGGCCGGCGAGGCAACCGTGGGCGGGGTGCCGGTGTCCGGCAATCCCGGGGCGGAGACCAACCGGCGCGCGGTCAGGTCGAAAATCACCCCGCGCGGCAGAGTGTGCAGCTTGACGCCGGACATCATCAACGGCTGGGTGCCGGTTGCGGTGTACGACGTGGTCAGGACGTCGGACCCGTCGACGACCGTCACCACCCCCCGGCCCTTCACCTCCATCAACCCGCTGGGCCGGATGATCGCGGCGGTGTCCTCGTCGATTCCCACCCCGAGCTGGGCCGGGTTCGATGCGATCAGGGCCAGCAGCCGGCCGAACCGGTTCCGTTGGGTGAAGTGCTGGTCGACGATGACGTCGTCGAGCAGGCCGAGTCCCTGCGACACCTGGCCCACCCGGAACTTCGGCGTCGCCCCACCGCTGCCGAACGAGACCATGTGCGCGGAGAGGATGCTCGCTCCGGCCGACGTGCCGGCGATCAGCGCCCCCCGCCGGTGGGCGGCGAGAATCGCCTCCCCGAGGGCGGTGCCGACCACCAGCGTCGCGAGCTTGACCTGGTTGCCGCCGGTCATGAACACCGCGGTGGCCCGATCGACCGCGGCGACAAGGTCCGGGGCAGCCGACTGGGAACGGCTCTCCGGACGGATCCCGACCACATCGGTCAACCCGAGGGAGGAGAACAACTGCAGGTAGGCGTGGGTGATCTCGTCACCCAGCGATGAGGCCGTCGAGATGACCACCATCCGCGCCGACGACCCACCGGCAAGCCTGGCGACCTCTCGCAGGACGGTCATCCGGCCGATCTTGTCCTCGGCTCCACCGATGGGCATCACGATGCCGGCACCCACCTCGGGGGTCGGACGTGGTGCACCGGCCGCGTCAGTCATGCAGGTCAAGGTATCCGAGCGCGGCACCCTCGCCGGACCGAGACCGTCGCAGCGGCCAGGAGAAACTTCGCGTTTCGACGACCACGGAGGCAATCCGGGCATCCCGCGTACCCTTTGGCAGGACACTGCACGGCACCGTTGCCGGTGGAGGACGCAACCCGGATGACTCTGAGCTATGCCACCGAAAGCCACGCCACCGACCCGGTCGGGCAGCATTCCGACGGGCGGGCCGCCCCGGCCGAACCCGTACCCGACGCAGACGCCGGCCGTCGGCAGACGTCGCTCGGCCGACCCCGCGCAGCATCCGACACACCTGGAGTGGATCGGGACCAGCTCGACGCATTGTCCGGTGTCGTGGAGGATCTGGCGGGTCAGTTCGAGCTGCGTCCGCTGCTGGTCCGGATTCTGCGGCACGCCGCCGGCCTGCTCGGCTGTTCCAGCGGCTCCATCTGCATCGTCGACGAGCCGGCAGGTACCTACCGCAAGGAGGTCGACCTCGGGGTCGCCTGCCGGTCCGGCCGGGAGTTCCCGCTGACCGAGGGTGTCACCGGCGAGATCCTGCGAGCTGGTGGCCCGGTGACGTTCGCCGAGTATTCCGACGTCCGGGGCGGCCACATCGACCCGGACGACCGGGTGGACCTGCACGCGACCATCGGCGTGCCGATCCGCTGGGCGGGTGCGGTGATCGGGGCCTGCATCGTTTTCAGCCGCGATCCGGGCCGGACGTTCGAAGCCTCGGACGTCACCCTGCTGGAGCTCTTCGCCGGCCACGCCGGGCTCGCGATGGTGAACGCCCGGATGCACGCGCAGGCCGCCGAGCTGGCCAGGGCGGAGGCCACCGGCCGGGAGCGCGAGCGCATCGTGCGCGACGTCCACGATTCGGTGTCACGGGCGCTGGCCTCGGTGGTGCTGCACCTGGGAAACGGTGGTGCTGATGGAGGTGGCGCCGAGGGAAGTAGCGCCGAGGGAAGTAGCGCCGAACGAAGTAGCGCCGAGGGAAGTAGCGCTGATGGAGGTGGCGCTGACGGAGAACGTGCAACCGGCGACGAGGCGATCGGCGGCGCCGATATCTACCCGTCGGGAATCGGCAGAGGCGAGGACGCTGACGCACCTGGTCCCGATGTCTCCCCCATCGAGTCCCGCGATCGGGTCGGCCTCGCTCGTCGGGCCGCGCTCAGCGCGCTGACCGAGACCAGGCGCACGGTGCTGGGTGTCCGTCCCGCGCTGGCACAGGCGCCGACCATCGAGCAGGCCATCGCGCCCCAGGTCGACTGGGCCAGGAGCACCGGGCTGGACATCCGGCTGGTGGTCGCCGGACCGCCGCGGTCGCTGCCGGTCGCGGTGGTCGACGTGTTGTTCGGGGTGGCCCACCAGGCGATCACCAGCATCGTGGCGCACGCTGACGCCCGCACGGCCAGGGTCGGTTTGGTCTACAGCGCAACCGACGTGGTGCTACTCATCCAGGACGACGGCGTCGGGTTCGACTCCACTCAGCTGCCCAGGCCGGACGGTTCCCGAACGGGACAGCCTCGCAGCGGGCCGCCCGAGCTGGCAGACATGGCCCGCGGCGCAGAACGCCTCGGCGGAACCCTGCACATCGACGCGACGCCCGGGTGGGGCACCACGATTCGCGCCGCGATTCCGTACGCGCACGAGGCAGCACTGCCCGACCACCGGTCGACCGTCCTGGTGGTGGAGCACCGGCCGCTGGTCCGGGCGGGACTGGTCGCGCTGCTCGGGCAACAGGCAGATCTGGTCCAGGTGGTCGGCGAGATCGATTCGGCCGACGACGTCCTGCACGCCTACCGACTGCTGGACCCGGACGTCGTCCTGATCGACGTCGCGCTACCAGGAGGTGCCGGGCAGGTCACCGCCACGCTCCGCCGTCACGATCACGCGGCCGCCGTCGTGGCCATCGGTGACAGCGCGTCGTCCGGTGATGTCCGACTGCGGGAAACGGTGCAGGCCGGCGCCCGCGCAGCAGTGATGATCGACGCCGACGTGAGCGCCTTCACCAGAGCGATCGGAGCCGCGGCACGCGGGGACGCACTGTTCACCGACGAGATCCTGCAAGGCCTCTACAGCCGATCCCCGGCAGCGCCGACCATTGCTTCGCCGCTGCTGACCCCCCGCGAACTGCAGGTCCGCGACCTGGTGAGTCAGGGTCTGCCGGACAAGCTGATCGCCGAGCAGTTGCACATCTCGGTGAAGACCGTGGAGAAGCACGTCGGATCGGCGCTGCGGAAGAGCGGCGCGCGCAATCGCACGGAACTGGCCGGGATGGCCGGACGGAGCTCGTGACGAACCGTGCTCGAGGTCCCACCGGCCGGCCGTTGGCCTACCGAGAACCTCTCAGGCCCGGACCAGTGACCCTTCGGGCGTGATCTCGTGGGCATCGGGATCGTCGAACCACACGCCACCCGACCCGAGGTAGCGGAAACGCACCTCCTCGCCCCGCGGCACGTCGATGCTCACGCTGCGGGTGCCGTTGCTGCGGCGCACCAGGCGGTGCACGCCGGGCACCCAGTCGTTGAACGACCCCACCGCGGACACGGCGCCGTCATGCACGTCGTCCGGCAGCACGAACTGGATCTTGGTGGTCTGGGGCTTCTGCTGTATGCGAATCGTCACAATCGTTCCATCTATGAGTCGGGCTTTCAGATCGAGCACCGCCCGGGCTTCCGGACAGCACACAAAGAATAGATTCCGTTTCGCCCACTTCTGGACACGAGCGCCGGCGCTGGGACCAAGCTTCACCTCGCTGTAACAACTGCGTACGCCAACCGCCGCAGCGGCCTGTCTCGACCACGCGCCGACCGATCAAGATCCACCCCGACGATCCGTGCAGGTCAGCCGAGGGTCACCAGGTTGCGCGGGTCGTCACCGGGCAACATCCCGTCGACCGTCGCGGTGACGGTGGCGTAGTTGAAAGCGATGGAACCGCCGAAGTTCTCCAGGAAGGCAGTGTCGGCGGCGTCCCGTCCGGTGGCGATCCGCAACAGAGTTGATCGTGGGGCAAGCAATGTTCCGTCGACCACCCGCCACACGCCTTCGACGAAGGCCTCGGCCACTGCGTGGAAATCCATCGGCGACAGGCCGGGTGCGTACACCGCGACCAGCCGGGCCGGCACGTTCCGAGCCCGCAGGAACGCACAGACCAGGTGCGCGTAGTCCCGGCACACGCCCTGGCCGAGCAGGTAGGTGTCCACCGAACCGTCGATCGGATCACTGCTGCCGGAGACATAGCTCAGGTGGCCGCCCACCCAGGCGGCAACACCGGCCAGCAGGTCGTCCGGGGCGGTGAGGTGCCCGAACTCCCCCTGCGCGATGCGGGCCAGCTTGTCGGACTCGGCGTAGCGACTCGGGCGTAGGTACTCGATGAGCTCATGGTCGATCAGCGGCGGCGGGTCGGCCCGACCGGTGACGGTGGCCCGGTAGGACAACAGCATCTTGCCGCGCGGTGGTTCGACGAGGTGGAATCGCGAGCCGGTCACGCCGATCACCTCAGCGACGGTGACCGGTCGGCCATCGACCGTGAGATCGAACGACTCCACCACCTTCAGCCCAGGAGCCCGGGCGACGGCCACCTGGAAGACCACCCGGCCCGGTTCGATGACGTCCAGGTCGATATCGGCGGTGACGGTGCGGACCATCGGCGGGCTCTGGGACATTGGCTCACTCTTGCCCATGTGCAGATATCGGCGAGCACTGCGTCCGACAATGCGGCGAACGTCACGATGATGTGTGAGGTCACCGATCCCGGGTACTCACCGAGAAGCGCAACGTTGCGCACGCGTGGACCCTTGTTGCTGTGGTCGTTCTCGAACAGGAACGAACGCTGGCAGCCTGGGTCGCACACCCGGATCCCACCGGATTCCCCTCGAAACCGGCCTCAAACAGGCCAATTTCGGAACGATCGTCACACCCGAATAGTTAGCTCGTTAGCACCTTGTACAGCTAACGTCGCTAATGGCGCTGGGGGGAACCAACTCACGCCTGCAGGCCACGTGCGGCCATCCCCGGCCACGACGGCCAGACATCCGACGCCGGCATTGGCGTCACAACTCCACGAAGGAGAAGCAATGACCAGCACCGAGTCCTACACCGCAGCTGCCTCTCAGGCACGCCAGGCCACCGAGAAGTCGGTCGAGGTCTGGAAGCAGGGCGCGAAGACCCTGACCGACCGGGTCGACTTCGTCTCGAGCCTGCCCACCCTGAACATGGTGGAGCCGGTCGAGCGTTACTTCGAGTACGTGCAGAAGTCGGTCGACCTCAACCGCGATCTGGCGACCCGCTGGGCCGAGCTCGTCACCTCGATGACCGGCTCGCTGCGCGAGAGCGCTGAGAAGGTCAGCAGTGTCGTCAAGGAGCAGACCGAGTCCGCCGCCGACGCGGTTGCCGATATCGCCACCGCTCAGGCCAAGAAGGGCGAAGAGGTCGCGCAGGATCAGGCCGAGCTCGCCGAGAAGGCCGAGAAGGAGCAGGCACGGTTGGCCAAGCAGGCCGAGCGGGCCGCTGCCAAGGAAGCCCACGCCAAGGCGCGCGAGCCGTACGAGGAGCTGACCAAGGCCGAGCTGTCCGATCAGCTGGCCGAGCGCGGGCTGCCCAAGTCGGGCACCGTCGAGGAGCTCATCGAGCGTCTGGTGAGCGCCGACAGCGAGTAGTCAGCGCTGAGCATGACCCGCTGACTCGATGACGCGCTGTTGCGCCGATTCGGGAACGCACGAGCAATCACCCAGAACGCCGGTGCCGGATGACCCTCCGGTGCCGGCGTTCTCGCTTTCCTTGTTCGCCGCACCATTCTTCGCGGGCCAGCTGGCTCGCGTCATCAGGTCGTAGCGCCACGCGGCCGGCGCCCACGTCCACCGTCAGTCGGGAGAATCTCTGTGACAGCCGCACCTTCGACAACGCCCGCACCCGGCCATCCGGCGCCCGATACCGACGGCCCCGGACTGTTCGTCCATCGGGTCGGCACCGGTACACCGTTGGTGTTGCTACACGGGATGGGCGAGTCACATATCGGGTGGCGTCCGGTGATCGGTGACCTGGCACGGGATTTCGATGTCATCGCGATCGACCTCCCCGGATTCGGCCGTTCCCGCCCGCTTCCGCCCGGTGTCGCGCCGACAGCCGCCAATCTGGCCGTCGCCGTCGAGTCGACGCTCGATCAGCTGGGTGTCGACGACTATCTGATCGCCGGGTACTCCCTGGGCGCCCGGGTCGCGTTGCAGCTGGGCAGCTCGCCGCGGGCGCGCGCCGTGGTAGCGATCGGGCCCGACGGCCTCGGCACCCCCTTGGAGCGCCTCGGTGGCTACCTGAGCCTGGCCGCAGGACGCGGAATGGCGATGGCGCTGGCGCCCGCCGCCGGCGAGCTCAGCCGGTCGCCGGTCGGCCGGATGGCCTTCTTCGTCGGGAACCGCAGCCGCCCATGGCAATTGAGCGCGAAGGACGCCCGCCAACTACTGACCGGCTATGCCGTTGCTCCTGGCTACGACGCCGCGAACTGGTTCGGCATGTTCGACGTCGCGCTGTCGCTGCACACCATCTCCGGTCCCGTGATGTTCATCCAGGGCACGGCGGATCCGTTGACGGCGCAGGTCCTCCGCTACCTGCCGCTGATCCCGCACGCGCGGCTGCGGATGCTGCCCGGCGCGAACCACGTGCCGATCTCCGACGATCCGGCCGGGCTGGTCAAGCACATGCGGGCCTTCTTCGACCAGGCAGGCTGACCGAGCGAATCACCCGGCTCGGACCTGACCTGGGGTCAGCGCTCGTCAGATGCCGTCAGGTCAGTCGTCGTGAGATTCCGTGTGATCGTCGGTCAGCACCGCCGCCAGACCTTCGGCCTGCTCCGCTGCTTCGGTCAGCACCGCGGCGAGATCATTGGCCCGTTCGGCTGTTTCGGTGAGGATCGCAGCGAGTTGTTCGGCGCGGTCGTCCGGTAGCAGCGCGGCCGGGTCGGGATCGTCGATGTCGAGCACCGACGCGTCGGTCACGTGTACCAACGGCCCGACGATGTCCGCCACCGAATCCGCGCTCGCCCGCAACTCCGGTGCCGCGTGTTCCAGCTCCTCCGTTGCGGCATAGAGGGTATCGGCGATCGCCGGCTCACCGTCCCGATCCGGTACCGCGCGCTGGAGGTCGGCCGGTAGGTCGGGACGGCCGGAGGTGTCGGTCGGGTTCACCATGACACTGATTGTGTCGCGGGCAGGGCGTTCCGTCGAGGGCTCAGGACCAAGCGCTCCTGCCGTCCCAGGTGTGTTCGCCGCGGCTGCAACCCTCGCAACCCTTGATATGTGACTGCGTCACACATATAATGAACCGCATGACCAAGACACTGGAAACGAAGCTGGAGATCAAGTCCTGGGACGAGAACCCGTACCGGGAATCCGATGACGGCCGGAAGTTCACCCGTGCCGAGGTGAAGCTCGGGCCGGCCGACGGCATCGAGGAAGCCACCTTCGAGGCGTTGATGTACTACCGCCCGGATGGCACCAGCAGCTACGTCTCGCTGATGCAGATCACCGCGACCCTGGACGGGCGGTCCGGCTCTTTCGTCCTGCAGGGCACCGGCGCCTACGACGGCACCGCGGCCACCGGCGAATCCACCGTGCTGCCGGGCAGCGGCACGGGCGAGTTGGCCGGCCTCACCGGGACGGTGACCAGCCGCTCCACCCACGACGACTACCCCTCTATGCCGCTGACGCTGCGCTACGACCTCGGGTGAATTCCCCCGCCGCCGGGAACGTCCTCGGCGCACTGTCCCAGGTGATCACCGACCAGTCGTTGGCGGCGATCGCCGGCGCCACCGGACAGTCGCCGACCGCGGCGGCGGCCCTCTCGGCGTTGGCCGAGTTCCTCGATCGACCCACTGTCGATCAACTGCGGAAGGTCCTCGGGCTGACCCCTTCCGGCGCGGTCCGACTGGTCGACCGGCTCGCCGACGCCGGTCTGGTGTCCCGCGGCCCCGGCACCGACGGCAGGTCCAGGTCGGTGACGTTGACCGAAAGGGGCCGTGAGCTCGCGTCGGAGATCACCACGGCCCGGGCGAAAGTACTCGACGAGATGTTGGCCGGGATGACCGATCAGGACCGGGAAACCCTGCACCGCCTGATGAGTCGGGTGATGGCCAATGCCGTCCGGGTCAAGGACGGCGGCGCCTGGATCTGTCGACTGTGCGACCTGGAGGCGTGCGAACGAACTCTCGGCCATTGCCCGGCGGCGCAGGCGGCGCAGCAGAAGTACGGCGGTCCTCCCGTCGATGCAACGACCTGACGCCGGGCCGACGTCACCTTTCAATCGCGTAACCGATGCGTTACGCTTCTGCTCATGCAGGCGGCCGCAGCGATCACCGACCCGGTGCGCCGCGAAATCCTGGAGATGTTGCATCGACATCCGGCCGCCGCCGGCGAGATCGCCGGCCGGTTCGCCATCAGCCGTCCCGCCATCAGCCGTCATCTGCGCGTGCTGCGGGAGTGCGGGTTGGTACATGACACGGTGACCGGACGGCGGCGGGTCTACACGCTCGACCCGTTACCACTGCAGGAAATCGCCGACTGGATCAAGCAATTCACCGTGCCGGCCGGGTGGGAACAGCGTTTCGACGCCCTGGAGACCGAAGTCGCCCGCACCCGCGGCGATCGCCGCCGCACCCGGAGCGGCCCCGGGCATGCGCTCGGTGACGACCCGCAGCCGTCCGACAACGAGGAGATCGCATGAGCCCCACCCCGACCGGACGACTCGTGCCCACCGCCGACGGCGTCGATCTGGTACTCACCCGGCTGATCAGGGGTTCGGTGGAGGATGTCTGGGCGAGCGTCACCGAGAGCGAGCGCACCGCCCGCTGGTTCGGGCGCTGGGAGGGTGAACCGGGAGCCGGCCACACCATTCGCGTGCAGATGGGCTTCGAGGAGGGCGATGCCTGGTCGACGGCGCGGATCGAGTCCTGCGACCCGCCGAGCCGACTCGAGATCACCACCTCGGACGAGGGCGGCAGCTGGCACCTCGAGATCCGGCTGGCCGAACGCGGCGAGCACACCGAACTGACGTTCGTGCAGCATCGGGAGGACACCGAGGGCGTTGCCGAGATCGGCCCCGGCTGGGAGTACTACCTGGACAATCTGGTGGCCAGCCGGGAAGACCGGCCCCTGCCGTCGTTCGACGACTACTACCCCGCCATGAAGGACTACTTCCTGGCCGAAAGTGCCTCGGTCACGGGCAGTCAGTCCTGATCGACTGCCCGTCATCAGCAACGCGGTTCATCGCAGCAGACTCGATCCCGGTTGTCGCCGGTGACAATGCGGGGTAGGGATTTCCCTACCCCGCTACGGGGGAAGCTCCCGATTCATGATCGCCGACGACTGCATAGGTTCGAAGGCGTCGTCGATTCGCCGCCGCGTCGACCGTCCCACTCCGGGCGGATCCAGAGATCGGCAGCGCGAGGAGCTCTCTGTGCCAGTCGTGTCCCTGAAGGAAATCGTCGATCCCGCGCTGGAACAGCGGTACGGCGTCCCGGCGATCAACATTCTCAACGACCTCACCCTCGAGGGGGTGCTGCTGGCCGCCGTCCAGGAACGCTCGCCGTTGATCGTCCAGACCTCTGTCAAGACGGTCCGGTCCATCGGCAGCCGGGTGTTGTATGCGATGTGGACCTCCATGACGGCCGGCATCGAGGTGCCGGTGTCCCTGCATCTGGACCATTGCCCTGACCGGGATGTCATCACCGAATGCCTCGAAGTCGGATGGAATTCGGTGCTGTTCGACGCGTCCCAGCTGCCGGTGGCCGAGAACCAGCGGCAGACAGTGGAAGTCGTTGCCCAGGCGCGGCAGTACGGCGCCCAGGTCGAAGGCGAGATCGAGTCGATCACCGGTGTCGAGGACGGGATCGGGTCCGACACCGAGGCCGCGCGGCAATCGTTGGACGTCTCGGTGGCCTACATCCGGGAGACCGGGATCGACGTGTTCGCACCGTCGATCGGCAATGCGCACGGCGTCTATTCCTCCGCCCCGACGCTGGACGCCCAACGCGTCACCGACGTGCTGGAAGCCACCGGGATCCCGTGTGCGCTGCACGGCGGCAGCGGGTTGACCGACGAGCAGTTCGCCGATCTGATCGCCCGCGGCTGCGCCAAGGTGAACATCTCCACGGCGCTCAAACGGCAGTTCATGCAGTCCAACCTGGCGTTCCTGCGGGACGCCGAGCAGCGCGACAAGTGGGATCCGCCATCGCTCTTCAAGGCCGTCCAGGCGGACACCGTTGCGCTGACCGCCGAGCTGATGCGCACCTTCGGCAGTGCCGGCAAGGCCGGGTGACCGGCCCGGTGCCTGCCCTGATCTTCGACTGTGACGGCGTGCTCGCCGATACCGAGCGGTACGGCCACCTGCCGGCCTTCAACCAGACCTTTGCCGCCTTCGGAATTCCGGTGCAATGGTCGGACGAGGAGTACGCCAGAAAGGTGCTGATCGGCGGCGGCAAGGAGCGAATGGCCTCGCTGTTGACCCCGGAGTTCGTCGCAGCCAACAACCTGCCGGCCGACGAGGCGGGACGCAGGGACATGTTGGCACAGTGGCACCGGTACAAAACCGCCGCCTACACCGATCTGGTGGCGGCCGGCGCGATGCCGGGCCGGCCGGGTATCGCCAGGGTGGTCGGCGAGGCTGCCGCCGCCGGCTGGCAGCTCGCCGTCGCGTCGACCTCCGCCGAACCATCGGTGCGGGCAGTGCTCGATCACGCCGTCGGCAGCGAACTGGCTGCCGATTTCGCCGTCTTCGCCGGGGACATCGTGCCGGCCAAGAAGCCCGATCCGGCCATCTACCAGCTGGCGGTGGAATCCCTCGGGGTGCAACCCGACCAGGTGATCGTGGTGGAGGACAGCGCGAACGGGCTGCGCGCCGCGCTCGGGGCCGGCCTGCGCTGCGTGGTGACGGTGTCGACCTACACCGTCGACGAGGACTTTTCCGGTGCCGCGCTGGTGGTCTCGAGCCTGGGCGACCCGGACGGCGAGCGGACCGTGGTGCTCGCCGATCCCCATGACGTGCATCCGGAAGGGTTCGTCAGCCTCGACGACCTGGCCGCGTTGCTGAGCCGGAATCTGGAGAAGCCATGACCACCAGCAGTTTTGATCAGGTCGAGTACGTCGTGCGCACCATTGCGCAAACCGCCGTGGACAACGAGAAGGAGTTCGGCGATCTCGATGCGGTCGTCGGTGACGGCGACTTCGGCTACTCGCTGGCCAGGGGATTCGAGATCGTCCTGAACGATTGGGACAGCTACGACCGCAGCGACATCGGCACCTTCCTGAAGAAGATCGCGGTGGTGATCACCTCCCGGATCGGTGGCACCTCCGGCCCGATCTGGGGCACCGCCTTCCTCCGGGCCGGGGCGAAAGCCGCCGGCAAGAATGAGTTGTCGGGTGCAGACGTCGTCGAGATGCTGCGGGCAGCCGCCGACGGCATCCATGCCAGGGGCAAGGCCGTGCTGGGTGAGAAGACCCTGCTCGACGCCCTGATCCCGGCGACCGACACCATCGAAGAGGCTGTGGCGCAGGGCAAGTCGCCTGCCGAGATCGCCAGGGCAGCCGCCGACACCACGCTGCAGGCGGCCGAGGCCACCAAGCAACTGGAGGCAAAACGCGGCCGGGCCAGCTACACCGGCGAGCGCAGCATCGGCTCTGTCGATGCCGGCGCCATGGCGCTGGCCGTCATCACCGAGAAAATTGCTCAGAATTGGCCCACCGAATGATGTCTCACCTCTGAGGTCGCCGGTACGCCGGCAACGCAACCGTCCCGTCCCATCCCACAACGCAGTGGAAAGAAGCCATCGTGAAGAAGTTCGTCAACAACCCGCAGCAGTTCGTACCGGAGATGCTGCAGGGCATCGCCCTGGCCAACCCGGACACGTTGAAGTACGTCCCGGAGTACAACCTGATCATGCGGGCCGACGCCCCGAACGAGAACAAGGTGTCGATCGTCCAGGGCTCCGGATCCGGCCACGAGCCGGCGCACGTGATGGTGGTGGGCAAGGGCATGCTGGATGCCGCGTGTCCGGGCGACGTCTTCGCCGCCCCGCCGATGGACTACGTGCTGGAGACCACCAAGCTCGTCGCATCGCCGAAGGGCGTGCTGCTGCTGGTGAACAACTACACCGGTGACCGGATGGCCTTCGAGATGGCGCAGGAGATGGCCGAGGCCGAGGACATCCTGGTCCGCACGCTGTTCATCGATGACGACGTCTCGGTGCAGAACTCCACCTACACGGTCGGCCGCCGCGGCGTTGCCGGGAACTTCTTCGTGATGAAGGCGGTCGGCGCCGCCGCCGAGGAAGGCGCCGACCTCGACGAGGTGGTGCGGATCGGCGAAAAGGTGAACAGCGTGACCCGCACGATGGGCATGGCGTTGACCGCCTGCACCCCACCGGCCAAGGGTTCGCCGCTCTTCGAGCTCGGCGATGACGAGATCGAGATGGGGGTCGGGATCCACGGCGAACCTGGCCGCCGACGGGCCGCGATGAAGCCGGCCAACGACATCGTCGACGAACTCCTCGAGGCCGTCGTCTCCGACCTGCCCTACCAGTCCGGAGACCGGGTGGCGCTGATGATCAACGGGCTCGGCGGCACCCCGATCAGCGAGCTCTACCTGCTCTACGGCCGGGCGCACCAGCAGCTGGTCGACCTCGGGATCACCGTCGGCCGCAGCTACGTCGGTGAGTACTGCACCTCACTGGACATGGCCGGCGCGTCGCTGACCCTGGTCAAGCTGGACGAAGAGATCGAGCGACTCCTCGCCGCCCCGGCCGAGATCGCCATCCGGACCTTCTGACCCGGCTCACCTGCGCCTTTCGTCCACATTCCCGCGCGCCCTCCCATCAGATCCCGGGGCTCGGCTACCGTTGAGGAATCTGGGGCCGGCCACGGTAGGCGGCCCGGGGCGAGGGCAACTTGCCCGTCGCCGACCGGCGAAAGGGCAGGCGAGCTGCGAAAGATGGCCGACCACCAACCCGGCTCCCACCTGGCCGGGCTGATCCGCTCGACGATCCCGCCGATCCACCCCGGCGGCCGACCCATCGTTCTGGGAACGGCCGCCGGTGCGTTGGGGGCACGCCTGGTGCTCCGCACCCTGGGACTCAAGCGAACCGGCCGCACCGTCGGCCGGATCGGTCTGGCAGCGGCCGGCGCCAGCGCGGCTTTCTTCCGGGCCCCGATCCGGGTACGCCCGCTCACCGACGGTGCGGTCATCGCTCCGGCGGACGGTCTGGTCTCGCTGATCGAGGAGGCCTCCCCGCCGGAGGAGCTCGGGCTCGACCCGACACCGCGTCCGCGGATCTCGATCTTCCTGTCGATCTTCGACGTCCACGTCCAGCGGATCCCGATCGACGGATTGATCACCGGGATGGCCTACCGGCCGGGTGCGTTCCTGTCGGCCGACCTGGACAAGGCCTCGACGGACAACGAACGGAATTCACTGGTCATCGAGCCGACGATCGGCGGGCAGATCGTGGTCACCCAGATCGCCGGGTTGATCGCCAGGCGGATCGTGTCCGACGCGGTGCTGGGTGCCCCCGTACTCGCCGGTGACACCTACGGCCTGATCCGGTTCGGCTCCCGGGTCGACACCTATCTGCCTGCCGGCACCCCCATCGTCGTGCGCAAGGGGCAACGCACGATCGGTGGCGAGACCGTACTGGCCGTCCTCGACGTCGCCGGGTGGGGTGACGGCGGCTGATGGGCGGCGTGCCGGGGGTACGTTTCCTGCCCAACGCGATCACCGTGCTCGCCCTGTGCGCTGGGCTGACCTCGGTGGCTTTCGCGATGAGCGGGGTGCGGGGTGACCCGGCCGCCTGGCGGTTGGCCGTCGGCGCGATCGGTGCCGCCGCCATTCTCGATTCACTTGACGGTCCCGCTGCTCGTTGGCTTCGTTCCACCAGTCGGGTCGGCGCGGAACTCGATTCGCTGTCCGACTGCATCTCCTTCGGGGTGGCTCCCGCCCTCGTCATGTACGTCTGGCTGCTGCGCGACGAGGCGCGCGGGTACGGCTGGCTGGTCTGCCTGATCTTCGCGGTCTGCGCCGCGCTCCGGCTCGCCCGCTTCAATTCACTGCTCGACGACGACGAACCGAAGCCATGGGCGAAGGGATTCTTCACCGGGGTGCCCACGCCGGCGGGTGGCCTGATGGTCACCGCCCCGCTGCTGCTGTCGAACCGGTTGGGGTACGACACCTTCTGGGCCGAGCCGTGGGTCGTCTCGCTGTGGATGGTGTTGATCGGGCTGCTGATGGTGTCCCGGGTGCCGACCATCGCGCTGAAGTCCGTGCGGCTGCCGCAGCAGTTGATCGTGCCCGCACTGATCCTGCTGCTGGTCGGCGTGTACCTGCTGTTCCTGGAGCCGGAGATCGTGACGGTCATCGGGATGGTCGTCTACCTGCTGCACATCCCGTACGCCGGATGGAAGTACAACCACCTGAAGAACCATCCGGAGCTCTGGCGAACCAGCGGCGGGGTGCGCACCAGGCGGTCCAGTCGTCGGGTGCGGATGCGGATTCCGCGCCGGCAGCGCGTGGCGGGCCGGATGCCCGACGGGTCGCCGATGCCGTCCCCACGTCGACTCGGTATCGACCGGCAGGGCCGGCCGCGATCGGCCGGCCGGCGGCGCGCCGAATAACCCGGGGGGTCGGGCCTGAAATCTTGCCGCCGTCCAATTGAGGAGAACCTGAAGCTCCATGCCGAAATCGCCGTTGCCGCCGGACGTTCTGGAGTTCCTGCGGGCCGCCAACCCCTGCGTCATCGCCTCCAACCGACCGGACGGGCAGCCGGTCTCGGTCGCCACCTGGTATCTGCTCGAGGACGACGGGCGCATCCTGGTCAACATGGACCGCCGGCGCCGACGGCTCAGCTACCTGGAGGCGGATCCGCGGGTCAGCCTGACCATTCTTGCCAAGGACTGGTACATCCACGTGAGCGTCCAGGGCCGGATGACCGACCTCGGAACCGACCCGGAGTTGTCCGGCATCGACCGTCTCTCGATCCATTACACCGGGCATCCGTACGCGGTCCGTGACAAGGAGCGGGTCAACGGCTGGGTGGTTGTCGACTCGTGGCATGGATGGCGGAAAGGGACGGCGATGTGAGCTGGTCGCAGACACACCTGACCCGCCGGCTGGGCATCAGGCTGCCAATTGTGCAGGCGCCGATGGCAGGCGGTTGGACGCCACCCCGCCTGGTTGCCACGGTCAGCGAGGCCGGCGGCCTGGGGTCGCTGGCCGGGGCGATGCTCGGTCCCGATGCGCTGCGGGATCAGATTCGGCAGATCCGCTCCCTGACGGGCCAACCATTCGCGGTCAATCTCTTTGCGCCGCTCCCGGAACCGAGGGAGGTCGGGCTGCCCGACTGGGCGGCACTGCACGGTGTGCCCGCACCGACCCCCACCGCTCGCACCTTCGGTTTCGCCGATCAACTGTCCGTTGTCAGCGACGAGAGGGTGCCGGTCCTCAGCTTCACGTTCGGCGTCCCGTCCACCGCGGGGTTCACCGGGTTCGTCATCGGCACCGCGACGACCGTCGGGGAGGCCGTCGCCCTGGCCGCGGCGGGCGTCGACGCGGTGGTGGCGCAGGGGTATGAGGCCGGCGGCCACCGCGGCACCTTCCAGGCCCCGCTGAACGCCGACGAACTCGCCGCATCACTCATCGGCACGATGTCACTGGTGCCGCAGATGGTCGATGCGGTGTCGATTCCGGTGATCGCATCCGGCGGCATCATGGACGGCCGGGGCATTGCCGCAGCAAGGGCGCTCGGGGCGCAGGGCGTCCAGCTCGGCACGGCCTTCCTGGCCACTGACGAGGCCGGAATCGACCCCGGCTTCCGGCAGGCGTTGGGTGAACCGACGTCGGTGACCGCCGTGCTGACCGGTCGCCCGGCGAGAGCGGTGCGCTCGGCAGAGGTCCGCCGGCTGGAGGCGTCCGGGATCCGGCCGCCCGACTATCCATTGCCGCGGTTGTTTCTCACCGAACCACCGCGGCTGGCGGGGCAAGGGGCACCAATGGCCAGGGCGATTCCGGCCGCGCAGTTGGTGGAACTCCTGGAGCGCGAGACGATGGCGGCGTTCGAGGGTATGAACTGACCCGAAGTGGTCGCTGCTTCAGACCTCGAAGCCGAGTCGGCGCGCGGAACGTGCCTTCTGCCGACTGGTCCGCAGCCGGCGGAGCCGGCGCACCAGCAGCGGATCCTCGGCGAGTGCCGCGGGGTTGTCGATCACCTCGTTGAGGACCTGGTAATACCTGGTCGGCGACAGGCTGAACATTTCCTTGATCGCCTGCTCCTTGGCGCCGGCGTACTGCCACCACTGGCGCTCGAAGGCCAGGATGTCCTTGTCCCGGCGGGACAACGCGGAACCGCCGGGCACCTCGGCACCGGCAGCAGTGTTCTTCGGTGCGGTGTTGTCAGATGCGGTGTTGTCAGATGCGGTGGCAGCGCTATCCATCGAGGTCCTTCCACTCTGCGGAGCAGCGTGAGGCCGCACAGCAATCGCAGGCGGGCGCGCGAACAAATCACACGCCTGTCATTCCGCCCTCATCTCAGCACGGTCGGCACCCCGGGTCCAGCGCATCGGCGGGTGTCGCAGCACCTGGTGTCACATCAGCCGGTGTCACATCAGCCGGTGTCACATCAGCCGGTGTCACATCAGCCGGGTAGTCACGGCGGCGGGTCGAGCCGACCGGATGGTGGTCCTTGCGCCGTCGGTGATTGTCGGATGCCGGCTGATGTGCGGTCACCGGGGAGCCGCTCCCGAGCCCGCGCTGCCGCTGAGCACTCCGGCAGAGCCAGTCCCGGCCGCATCGGAGGGCGACGGGGTCGTCGGGGCAGGTTCCGTGGTCCGACTTGTTGGCGTCGGGGTGCTGGCTTGTTCGGCACCGGACGGGGTCGCGGCGCTGCTGGACGGTGCCGGCTCGGTGGTGGTCGCGGTGCTGACCACTTCCGAGGTGACGGTCTGGGTGACGGTTGTCGGATCGGCCGACGGGGTGCCGGTGTCCGTCGTCTCCTGCACCGACGTCCCGCCGTTGCCGCCCAGCACCGAGAGGCCGCCGGAATCTCCGCCGGCCAGCGGTGATCCCTTGACCGCCTCGATCAGGGTCACCGCTCCGAGGGAGGACGCAAAGACGGCGGTAGCGGCGGTCACCGCAAGGACCAGACCGGTGCCGACCCGGCGACGGGTCGGTCGCGGCCGGCCCGGCTCTGTGCGTTCCGGCCCCGGACGCGAACCCGCCATCGTCAGGTCTGCCGCGTTGACGGCCGGGATCACCGCGCGAGGGATCACCACGGTGCGGTCGTCGTCCGGTGATGCCGGCACCGTCGCAGTCCCAGTTCCAGTCCCCCGGACCTGCAGGACGGCACGCTTCACCTGCTTGCGGGTGAACAGGATCGAGTGGCCGAAAATCGCGCCGCCGACGACGGAGATCACCGAGGCGAGTCCGGCGCCGATCACCGTTCCGGCGACGCCGAGCCTGGAACCGACCACCGCGGCGGTGACCGCGGCCGCAACGCTGGCCGCCACCTGGGTCGCGGACAGGGTGAATTTCGGATCCTCGGAGCGCTGGCCGGATTGCTCGAGGAGAACAGTGGGATCGAGCGTGTCGATGTTCGGATTGGTGTGCTTGCGGGTGGCGCTGGGCGGGGCAGTCATCTCTTCGTTTCTCGTCGGTGGCGCTGTGGTCGTCAATGATGTGGTCGTCGATGCCACCGGCCATAGACCGGTCGCACCTGCAGATGAGAAGACGCGGGCCCACCGGCCGGCGTTCAGGAACGGTGCGGGTTGTCACAGCCGAGCAACGTCCGGCCCGTCCGACTCAGCCCAGCGCGGGGCGGCGTGCGGCGAAACCAGTGACGTTCTCGAAACCCTTGGCGATCGACAGCAGCGCCCGCTCTGCCCGGTGCCGGCCGACGATCTGCACCCCCAGCGGAGTCCCGGCAGAGCTGAACCCGGCCGGCATGGAGATCACCGGATGTCCGGTGACCGTCAGATAAGTGGCCGTTCGCATCCAGCCCAGGTAGTCGGGCTGTGCGACACCGGCCACCGAGGTGGGGTACTGCAGATCGGTGGGAAATGCCGGTAGCGGGGCGACCGGTAGCAGCAGTGCGTCGAACGTCTCCAGGAAGGTGCGCATCCGGTGGAACAGCATGGTTCGCAGCACCGCGGCCCGTCCGATGTCCGGCCCGGTGAATTCACGGCCCGCCAGCATGTTCGCGTACAGGCTGGGACGGACGATCGGTGCGTGCTCGTCCAACGTCTCGCCGAGGGTGGCCTCGAAGGTCCAGGCGCGCAGGATCCGGAAGCATTCGTCCGCGCCGGTGAAATCCGGACTCGCCTGTTCGACCATCCCGCCATGGGTTTCGCAGGTCGCCGCCGCCGCCCAGACGGTTGCGGCTACCTCGTCCTCGACCTCGATCTGACCGCCGAGGTCGGGTGAGAACGCGATCCGCAGGCCGGCCAGCGATCCGGGACCCACCTGCGCAAACTGCTCACCCGGTTCCTCCAGGGACAGCGGAGACCGTCGGTCGGGACCGGCCATCACCGACAGCAGCAGGGCGACATCGTCGACCGTCCGGGCCATCGGACCCTGGACCGACAGGCCGAGATGGCCGTCGGCGGCGGGGTAGACGGGCACCCTGCCGGCCGACGGCCGCAAGCCGATGACGTTGCAGTAGCCGGCTGGCAGCCGCAGCGAGCCGCCCAGGTCGTTGCCGTCCGCGATCGGGTGCATTCCGGCCGCCAGCGCCGCGGCGGCGCCACCCGACGAACCGCCGGCCGTGACCGAGAGATCGTAGGGGTTGCGCGTGACGCCGAAGACGTCGTTGAAAGTGTGCCCACCGGCGGCGAACTCGGGAATGTTCGTCTTCCCCAGACTGATCACCCCGGCCGCCTTCATCCGCTCGATGACCAGATCGTCGGTGTCCGGGATGAAGTCGGCGCGGGCCTGCGAGCCGAAGGTGGTCCTGATGCCGGCCGTGAGGTGGTTGTCCTTGTGTGCCACCGGAATTCCGTGCAACGGCCCGACAAAGGTTCCACCGGCTGCGATGTCGTCCTGCTGCGCCGCACGCTCCAGCGCCCGCTCGGCGGTGAGTGTGACAACCGCATTCACCGCCGGGTTCACCGCGGCGATCCGGTCCAGATGGGCCGTCACCACCTCGCGCGCGCTGACCTGCTTGGAACGCAGCAATGCCGCGAGCTCCGTCGCGGATCGGTAGTAGAGCTCGTCGGTCATCGCCACCTCCGCTGGTTACCGGCTCCGACCGTAGCCGGTCAGCGCGCGAAGCGACTGTGCTGCCGTGCACACGCCGACCTGACCACACCAGCACGCACCGCGGCGGCACAGAACAGTGACCGGCAGGCAGTAGCGTCGCCTGCCGGCCACCGGTCATGCCAGCGGCGCCGTCGCGGCCGTGCCAGACGTGGCGTCGGCGGGAAATTGCTCCGCAGGCTCACCGTCAGCACTGTCGGACAGCGGTTTCGACCTGACGAACAGCACCGCACCCGCCGCCAGCAGGATCACCGCGATCGGCACCACCATCGTCGGGATCATCGCATCGGTGAAGGCCGCCGCGAACGCGTGCTGCGCCGCGGCGTGGATCTGCTCGGCCACCGACGCCGGAATGCCGTCCGGCAACGACATTCCAGACGCCTGACCGGCACCCACCTCGATGCCGCCGGAGCCGGCGGTGCTCATCCCCTCGATGAACGGCGCCTGCGCCTGGGCAGGCAGGTCGGCAGCGGCGGCCTGCGCCTGCACCGTCATCGCGGCCGTCAGCCGATTGGCCAACACGGCGCCGAGGATGGCGGTGGCCAGCACCGATCCGAACTCCTGCAGGGTGTCCAGCACGCCGGCCCCGACCCCGGCCCGGGACGGCGGCATGTCGCGGGTCGCCAGACCGAACACCGGGACCCACACGCAGCCGAGCCCGATCCCGGCGGCGATCAGACCCGGGACGAATGCCCATTGCCCGGAATCGGGTTCGGCAACGAGCACGACGTAGATCATCCCGGCGGCGAACAGCAGCAGCCCGCCGACCAGCACCCATTTCATGCTGATCCGGCCGGAGCCGGAGAGCCCGCCGACCACACCGGACGTGATCATCATGGCCAGCGACTGGGTTCCGATCACCAGCCCGGCGGCCACCGCGGTCAACCCGAGCACGGACTGGTAGTAGATGGTCATCGGCAGGAACACCCCGACCATCGCGAAGCCCATGGCCAGCAACACCAGCGTCATCACGGTGAAGGTCCGGTCGGTGAATACGGCGAACGGCAGCAGCGGTTCGGCGTCCTGGGTGCGGAACTGGCGCCAGAGGAACAGCCCCAGCAAGATCGCTCCCGCGCCGATCACCATCGGAATGGTCAGGAAGCCGACGATGGTCCCCCAGTCGTACCGTTCCCCCTCGATCAGTCCGAAGACGACGCCGAGCAGGCCGGCGGTGAGCAGTGCGACTCCGGGGATGTCGAGCCGATGCCGGACCCCCGGGCGGACGTCCGGCATGTAGACGAACGCCAGCGCAATGGCGATCACGCCGATCGGGATGTTCAGGAAGAAGATCCACCGCCAGCCGACGTTGGTGACGATGAAACCGCCCAGGGTCGGGCCGAGCAGCACACCCAGCCCGGACATGATCCCGGTGGCGGCGAAGGCCGGACCGCGCTTGGCCGCCGGCAGGATCGAGGTGATGATCGGCAAGCCCTGTGGCGCGAGCAGCGCGGCACCGACCCCCTGCAGCGCCCGGAACGCGATCAGTTGTCCCGGTGATTGGGAAAGTCCGGAGGCCAGGCTGGCCACCGTGAAGACGGAAAGGCCGATGAGGAAAAGCCTTCGTGGGCCGTAGATGTCGCCGAGTCTACCGGCGGTGATCAACAGCACGGTGTAGGTCAGCGAATAGGCCGAGCCCACCCAGAGCACGGTTTCCAGAGTGGCGTTCAGGTCGGTGACCAGATCGGGGATCGCGATGTTGACGATCGTGATGTCGAGCAGGGTCATGAACAGGCCGAGGCAGAACACCGTGATCACCAGCACCGGCCGCACGGGTCGGTGACCCCGGATCGGTACGCCGGTCACGGTGAACATGCCGGCCGGGTGCGGGTCGGTTGTCAGCGCTGCTTGATCAGGTCCGGTCGTGTCCGAGACACTGTCTTTCCGATCCGCCTGGTTGACGGCGGGACTGTTGATGGGTGTCCGGTCGCCGGGCTGTGCTCGGCGCTGACTGGGTTCTGGCATGGGAACATCTCCTTGCACGGTGAGGTGGTGATGGCTTCGACGGGTCCGGCCGAACAGCCGTTCCCGGACATTTCCGCTGACGCGGTGCGGCGCCGGCTGATGCCGGAGCCGGGTCGGTGGTGTGTTCGCAGCACGCCACCGGCCCCAGGAAATCTGTCGTTTACGGGGGCAGATCGTCCGCGGTCGCCGGCCGCGGAATGCCTGGGAACGAGCCCATCCGGTCGGTGAGACCGTCGGCCCACTGCCGGATCGTCTCGCGGTCCCAATACAGTTCGCCGCTCGCCAGATCGTCGAGCACCGCACTGACCCAGCGATGTTCGGCCTCGAGCATGGCCAGCCGGTACTCGTCCTCGATCGCGAAAAGCCTTGGCAGCTGGTACTGGTCGTGAAGATCGGCAGAGATCGACTTCATGGCGGCGATCTCCTTGCGCAATCCGAGCAGCCTGGCCGTCAACTGCGAGCGAGCGTCTTCCGCGGACAGCATCGGAAGGAACGACAACGCGGCCGGGAACTCCGCGAATTCGTTGCGGACCGTCCGCACCATGGTCGACAGCCAGGTCTCCGCGGTATCGCGGCCCTCGTCGGTCAATTCGTAGACGGTGCGCTCCGGCCGCCTACCCTCGCGCCCGGTTTCCAACGGCCTGACCAACCCGGCCTTCATCAACCGCTCGACGGCCGGATACAGCGACCCACGTTGCACCCGGACGACCTGATCCTTGCCGCGCCATTGCATCAGGCGCTGCATCTCGTAGGGATGCATCGGCGCCTCGGCCAGCAGCACCAACACCATCAGCATCAACGGGCTCGGCCGGACGGCGGCGGATCGTTTCGCACGCGCCGCAGGACTAGTCATGTGATGACTATCTACCTTCTGACGAAGTGGTGTCAAGTGTGGATCGAATGGTGTCACTGTGACGTCACAGTGTCTATAGTTGGCGTCAGCGGCGCCAAGCGCAGCGATCACCCCGCCCCGAGGTCACGACGACTCCGAGCGCGAGTGTCCGATTCGTGCCGAATGGCGATATCGCGGAAACCTCTTCGCCGCACCTCGGGCGTGTCGGGACCCGGCCGACGTGCATCCTCTGCCGATATGCCTGGCGTGCCACGACACGCCCGGCGAGTGCGTGCTTCCCGGGCGCAGTGGTCGCTCTGGGGGTGCAGCAGTCGTGCGACCGCTGGAGATGCGACCCACCAGCGGCTCGACCCCGGGCGTGTCCCCCGCCTCGACCCCCTCGAGCGACTGCTCCACCTCAAGAGCACTAGGCCCGACGGGAAGGTGGCAGGAGCACATGCCGAGACACCCGATCCGCCCCGACCCCCCGTTCGAGTGAATGCGTGGTAGACAACGCAAGACTGCTTGACCGACCGCGCAATGCGTGGCAGGCTACGCATAGTCAGTCAGCGAGACCCCACCCAGACCGAGAGGAACGCCCCATGTCAACTTTCCCCGCCCAGGCCTCCGAAGCCGCCGAGCAGTACCTCTCCGCCGTCAGCAAGCTGCAGGACGCGTCCCTCGAGGCCGTCTCCACCTTCACCGCCAACCTGCCGGACGCAGCCAAGAACGCGCCCGCGCTGCCGGCCAACGACTTCCCGACCGCCGAAGAGATCTCGGCCGCGTACTTCGACATCACCGAGAAGCTGGTCGCCAACCACAAGGCCTACGTCGAGCGCTTCTTCGCCGCAGCGACGCCCGCTTCCTGATCAGGTCCACCCGGTGGCCGGAAATTCTCTGGCCACCGGGTGGTACTGAGGATTTCCCAGCATCACCAGGCAAACGATCCTGAAAACAAGAGCATCACCACATATGCGCCATCTGAGCAGTTGACCCATTTCAAAGAAATCAGCGACGCCCATATTTTGCCAGCTTCATTCCCGCGAGACCGGATGGAGAACAGTCATGACGACCACGGCGCAGGATTGCCTCACGGCTCCTGTCGACGCAGCCACGACTGTTCGCCATCCCGTCCTGCCATCGGCCTCGGTCCACAACACTGACGCCGATGCCCGCCGGGAGATCATCGATGCGGCCAAGCAGATCCTGATGTCCGCGCACGGCATGACCGAACCCCAGGCTTATCGGTGGATCCAGAAGTCCGCCATGGATACCCGTGCGCCGATGAAGGTCGTGGCCGGCAGCATCATCGAGACCTGCGGATCGCCGGTCACTGCCATCGCGAGCTGACCGGCCATGACCCGGTTCGAGCGATGAGCATGGCCGCGGCCGTTGTCACCGGCACCCGTCGACTGTCGTTCTCCAACTCCGCCGGCTCCCGGGAGTTCGACCTCTATGTGCCCGTCGGTCTCACCGGACGTCCGGCCCTGCTGGTGATGTTGCACGGCGGTCAGATGGACGCCGCCGAATTCGCCGTGGCGAGCAGAATGAATGATTTCGCCGACCGGCACGGATTTCTTGTCGCTTACCCCGAACAATCCCGGGAGGCGAACGCCAGCGGATACTGGAATTGGTTCCGTCCCGAGGACCAACAGGCGGATGGCGGCGAGCCGTCCATCATTGCCGGAATCACCCGCCAGATCATGGCCGAGTGGACGATCGATCCGGACCGGGTCTGGATTGCCGGGCTGTCCGCCGGCGGCGCGATGGCCGCAGTCATGACCGCCACCCATCCGCAGCTCTACACCGCGGCCGGTGTCCACTCCGGTCTCCCCTACCAGGCCGCACGCGACGTCGGCTCGGCCTTCGCGGCCATGTCCATCGGACGCGATTCCGATGCCGCTGCCGGGCCGGCACCGCTGATCGTGCTGCATGGCGACCGGGACACCACCGTGGTGGTGAGCAACGCCGATCGGCTGATCGATGCCCGGCTTGCCACGCACAACGCCTCGATTCATCAGGCCTCGATTCATCAGGCCTCGACCGACCAGGTCGAGCTGCGCATTGTCACCAGTACCGGTGACGAGTCGCCCGGCAACCGACCGCACACCCGCACGGCGCACATCCTGCCCAGCGGCCAGGTCGTCGCCGAGTCGGTGATCGTGCACGGTGGGGGTCACACGTGGTTCGGCGGCGACCCCCGGGCCGGGCACACGGATCCGCTGGGTCCCGACGCATCGGCGGAGCTGGTGCGGTTCTTCCTCGAGCAGCCCACCCCCGATCCCGAACCGCCGACCACCGGCGCCAAAGTGCACCCGTGGCAACATCTCTGGCCATTCAGCCGGCAGCGCTAGACGCCCCCGGCGCCGATGCGATCACCCAGCGCCGCGCCGATCCGTCGTCAGCCCGCGCTGACCACCGCGGCGAGCGCGCGGGCCCGGGGGCTGGACATGACCTCCTCCAGGGGCAGCAGAACACCGTCCGGGCCGGTCAACGGCACCCGCCAGTTCGGATACTCGTCGACGGTGCCGGGCTGGTTCTGCGTGCGCCGGTCACCGACCAGGTCGGACAACGCCACGCTGATCAGTTTCGACGGTGTCCACATCAGATAACGATGCAGGGCAAGCACAGTGGCCTGCACCTCGGAGTCGGCGGCGTCCGGCGCGGACGGGTCGAGTGCTGCCTCTGCGGCCGCGACCACCTGCGGGTCGAGAGCACCGCGCCGACGCAATTCCTCCAGCCACGCGCCGCGTTCGGCATCGTCAGCGGCCAGCTCGTCGTCCAGCGAGCGGGTCAACAGGCCCAGCGAATCCCGCAGCCGCACATGGTCTCCGGCCAGATACCCGGCCGTCGGGGGCAGGTCATGGGTGGTCACCGAGGCCAGGCAGTACTCCCGCCACCACTCGGGCCGCAGCGGCGCGCCGCTGCCATGGAACTCGAACTCGAACCAGAGAATCGAGGTCCCGAGAATCCCGCGCTCACGCAGATAGTCGCGCACCCATGGTTCGACCGTCCCCAGGTCCTCACCGACCACGACGGCGCGGGCGCGTTTGGCCTCCAGCGCCAGGATGCCGACCAGCGCCTCGTGGTCATAGCGGAGATACGTGCCCTGGGTGGGTCCGTTGCCCTCCGGGATCCACCACAGGCGGAACAGGCCGATGATGTGGTCGACCCGAACACCGCCGGCCGACCGCAGCACGGTCGACACCATGTCCCGGAACGGCCCGTAGGCCTGCTCGGCCAACCGGTCCGGCCGCCACGGGGGCTGCGCCCAGTCCTGCCCGTTCTGGTTGTAGGCATCAGGTGGCGCACCGACCGAGACACCGGCGGCGAAGATGTCCTGCAGCGCCCAGGAATCCGAACCCTCGGGGTGGACCCCGACCGCCAGGTCGTGCATCACCCCCAGTGCCATCCCGGCCCTGGTCGCGGCGGCCTGGGTGGTCGACAACTGCTCGTCCAGCACCCACTGCAACCAGCGGTGGAAGTCGACGGCGTCGGAGTTCGCGTCGCGGAACCGGGCGACGGCCGGCGACGCCGGGTGTCGAAGATCGGCCGGCCATTCGTGCCAGTCCGGACCTTCCACCTCGAACAGCGCGCACCAGGTCGCGTAGTCGTCCAGACCCTGACCCTCCCGCAGCCGATAGGCCTGGTAGGCGATCTCCCGGCCGGCGGTGCGCGGCACCCGGTGGATCAGTTCGAGCGCACGGCGTTTCGCGTCCCAGGCCACGTCCCGGTCGATGCGGTCGAGATCGTCCAGTTCGGCGTGCACCGCGGCGCGGAGGGACTCCACGGAGCGCCGCGCGGCGGCGTCGAGATCGGCGAACTCCGGGATGCGCTCGACCCGCAGGTACAGCGGGTTCTGAAATCGGCGGGTCGTCGGCAGGTAGGGCGACGGCTCCATCGGGGACGCCGGCTCGGCGGCGTGCAGGGGATTGACCAGCACGAAGCCGGCGCCCAGTTCGGCCCCACCCCACACCGCGAGATCCTCCAGGTCACCGACGTCGCCGACGCCCCACGACCTGGCCGATCGGACGCTGTAGAGCTGGGTCGCAATCCCCCACAACCGGCGGTCACCCATCCGATCCGGCAGGCCGACCCAGGCCGGAGTGACGATCAACGCCATCGATGCCTCGTCACCGGAGGACCATGCCCGCAGGGTGTGATAGCCGAGCGGCAGATCGCCGGGGAGCTGGAAGCTCGCCCGGCCGACCAACCGGTCGCCGAGCTGGCGGGGCTCGGTCCAGATGTCCAGCTGCTGCAGCTCCGGGCGGGTGCCACCGGTTTCCAGGTCGATCCAGAGCGAGACCGGCTCGCCGTGTCGGACATGGACCTCGACCGTCGGCGTCCGGCCCTCGCGCATCACCAGGGACGGCGGCAGCATCCGTCGCCACCGCACGTCCTCGAGCGCGGCCACCGCTGCCTGCGCCGACTCCGGGCTCGAGGCATCGACGTCCAGCGCCGCCAGGACCTTGACCACCGTGTCCGCGGCAACCTCGACATGTTGTTGCTGCCAGTCCCAGAACTCGGTCGCGATGCCGTAGGCGTCGGCCAGTTGCCGGAGAGCGGGATGAAGATCCATATCGGTGGGGAGTCCTAGCTCTGTGATCACGCCGTCGGGTTGACGCTCAGACGGTGGCTCTGCGCCGGGTCACAGGCTGCTGGGACGAGCTTTCCCTGTCAAGCGGTCATCGCGGTGCCGGGGTCACCGCTGCATCGAGCCCGCGGCCCAGGCGTGCTCATTGACGGCATCGCCCCTCAGGTGCGGGCCTTCGACCGCCACCCGCCGGGTAGCTGCCGAACTCCGGGAGTCGGTGACGCGACATCACCGATCACCACTTCGACACGCGCCACCGGCCCGGGTGGACGGGTGGCGCGTCGCGGAGCGCTGCCCGAGCGTCCGTCGAACCTGGCTCAGAGTGCCTCGATCTGCTCGGTGATCTGGGCCGCGGTCTTGTCGCCGAGTCCCTCGAACTCCGACTGCAGGAACGGCGTCGCCAGTTTTGCGATGCCGTGGAACTCGATCTGGGCGTGATAGGTGATCGTGGAACCGTGATCGGACGGCGTCACGGTGATGTCGTCGGTCGAGGTTGCGGTCTTGTTTTCCCCGACGAAGACGATGTGGCCGCCGTCCAGGGTCGCCAACCGGTAGCTGAGTTCGGTCTCTCGGCCCTTGACCTCGGACACGTTGTGCCAGGTGGTGCCCACCACGACCGGACCGGCGGTCACCTGGGTGCAGGACTTGGTGCCGGGGTCCCACTGTTCGGCGTTGGCGAAATCCTTCAGGTAGTTCACCACCACGTCCGGCGGCCGGCTGACCGAGAACGTCCGTTCGACGTTGATCACAGGGTCACCTTCTCGTTGTCGCCGCCCTCGTAGCGCTCCCCGGTGACCTTGGCCTTGACGAAGCTGATCACCGAGGCGATCCGGCCGCCGGGGGTGTCCCAGTATTCCGCCGAATGTCCGTTCAGCTTGATCAGAACGATGCTCGGGTCGTCCGGACCCTGTGGCAGCCAGGCCTCCACCCAGGCATTCCACAGTTCCCTCGCCTTGGCGTTGTCGTCGACGATCTCGGCCTCCCCGTCGATCGAGATCCAGGTGTCCCCCGAGGTCAGCGTGAGTCCGACGTGCGGGTTGGCGGCGATGTGTGCGACCTTGCGTGAGCCCCGTTCGGCGAAGAACCACAGGTCGCCGTCGAACTCGACCTCCTGCTGCGCCATCGGGCGGCTGGTGAAGTGGCCGTCGGAATCGACGGTGGTCAACATCCCGATCCGGATTTCCTTGGCCAGACCGGCGAGTTTCTGTACATCAGAGGGTGTTTCGGGCACGGTGTGCTTCCTTCCGAGTGGTTGCTGGTGCTACCGCCGTTGCGCGGCAATCGGATGCGTTCGCGCCCGATTGATCGGGCTCGACTCGGACCCGATGAGCACCAACGATTTCTTGCGCCCAGTTCCCCGTCCCAGCCGGATCGACACCTCGGCAATCGGGATCATTCCCGTTCCCGGGCAATGCACATCACACCGCTGGGACGCACCCTTTCCCGAGCCGCGACGTCCACATCAGGACACAAGACACAGAGACAGGCACCCGGCCATCGGCCGAACGGGCAACCAGCCCACAGGTCGCCGACCCGAGGAAGGGAGCAGGCCCGATCATGATCGCCGCCATCGAACGATTCGCCACGGCCGGAATGCTCCGCTTCCGGTTGCGCAGCCGGGCCGCGATGGCCCGCACCATGCGGTTGACCGGCGCGGCCGTAGCTGCCTTCGTCGTCGCCCTCGCGGTGTTCCCGGACACGGTGCCGATCCTGGCCCCGCTCACCGCTCTGCTGGTCGTCGAGGTGACCCTGAAGGACATCCTGACCAGCGGCCTCCAGCGGGTCGCGAGCGTGACCGCGGGCGTCCTGCTGGCAGTCGGCTTCTCCAGCATCGTCGGGCTGACCTGGTGGAGCCTCGGCGTGCTGGTCGCCGTCGCGATCCTGGTCGGCCAGTTGTTGCGGCTCGGGCCGCATCTGATCGAGGTGCCGATCAGCGCCATGCTGGTGCTCGCCGTCGGCGGGGCCGAGGCCGCCGCCACCGACCGGATCGCCGAAACCCTGCTGGGCGCCGCCGTCGGTGTCGCGGTCAACCTGGTGTTTCCGCCCGCGGTCAGGGCGAGCACTGCAGCCGAGGCCGTGCACCGCTATGCCTCGGAACTGGCCAAGCTGCTCGACGCTGCCGCCACCGATCTGCGTGACCCGATCACCCAGGCCCAGGCCACCCGGTGGATGGAGGACGCCCGTGCGCTGAGCCGGCACGTCCCCGCCATCGACAAGGCCCTGGCGCATGCCGAGGACAGCCGCCGCCTGAACCCCCGTGCCCTGGTGGTCGCCGACACCAACAGCTCGCTGCGCTCCGACCTGGACGCCCTCGAGCACACGAACGTCGCCGTCCGCAGCATGTTCCGCTCGATCCTGGACGGTGTTCGGGACGACCCGACCCCCGATCCCACCAAGGGCGAGGACCTGCGGCTGGTCTTTTCCACGTTGCTCGGCGACGTGGCGGCCGCCGTCCAGGCGTTCGGTGATCTGGCCCTGGCCGAGGGCACCGACCACGTCGGCGATACCGAGGACGCCCTGAAGGTCGCGCTCGACACGCTGCGCGAGGCGCGCGACCGGATCGACGACCTGCAACTCATCGACGCCGGCACCGACGGCGGCTGGGAACTCAGCGAGCCGGTCCGGCAGACGGTCGAGCGGGTGCTGCGCGACCTCGACCTCTCCGGTCAGTCCCGCCGGAATGTCGTGCCGACCGTCTCGCCGAAGGTGGACCCGCTGGAGATCATCAAGTCGGCGCACCACCTGCTGCACCCTCCGCGGCCCCCCAGGCCCGGTGCCGGCAAGGCGGGTACCGCGGCGCGGCGCGCGCCTGGTCGTCGGGAGATCCCGGCGGACCAGACCGGGCCGCACCGGCTGCCGATCGGGCGGGCCACCGCCGGGCGGTCCGCCCGCACGCCGCGCGGCGACTCCGCAGTGGAGACCGGGCGGCTGCGGATCGCCGGGCACCCGGGCAGCCGCCCACGGCCGGGCCCGCCGGCTCGCCGACCCTCCTGATCCGTACCTGCTCACATCGCGCGCAGCCTTCTCGCGCTTCCGGCCACCGGCGCGGGTGCGCGGGCGATCGGCAAGGATAAGTCGATGAGCACCTCACCGGCACCGCTCGCACGCAATCCGCGACTGTTGGACGAGGCAACGCTGACGGTGATGATCGCCGCCGGCGACATCGATACCGTCATCGTTGCGTTCACCGACATGCAGGGCCGGCTGCAGGGCAAACGGCTGCACGCCGAGTACTTCCTGGATGAGGTGCTCGCGCACGGCACCGAGGGCTGCAACTACCTGCTGGCCGTCGATGTCGAGATGTCCACTGTCCCCGGCTACGCCATCTCGTCCTGGGAGGCCGGCTACGGGGACATGCTGTTCGTGCTGGACACCGACACGATGCGGCTGCTGCCACACCTGCCCGGAACGGCCATGGTGCAGTGCGACCTGGCCTGGCTCGACGGCAGCGAGGTCAGCCAGTCACCGCGCTCGATCCTGCGGCGTCAGGTGGATCGGGCAGCGGTGGCCGGGTACACCGCGCTGGCCGGCACCGAGCTCGAGTTCATCGTCTTCGGCGACACCTACGAACAGGCCTGGGACGCCGACTACCGCAACCTGACCCCGGCCAACCAGTACAACGTCGACTACTCGATCCTGGGCACCACCCGGGTCGAACCGCTGCTCCGAGACATTCGCAACACCATGCATTCCGCCGGCATGACCGTCGAATCCGCCAAGGGCGAGTGCAACTTCGGCCAGCACGAGATCGCCTTCCGCTACGCAGAAGCGTTGACCACCGCGGACAATCACACGGTCTACCGCAACAGCGCCAAGGAGATCGCCGAGGCGCACGGCCGCTCACTGACTTTCATGGCCAAGTTCGACGAGCGGGAGGGCAATTCCTGCCACATCCATCTCTCGCTGCGGGGACGGGACGGCTCGCTGGCGTTCTGGGACGAGGGTTCGGCGAGCAGAACGGCCGTTTACGACCACTTCGTCGCCGGCGTGCTGGCGACGATGCGCGAATTCACCCTGCTCTACGCGCCGAACATCAACTCCTACAAGCGATTCGCCGATGGCTCGTTCGCACCGACGACCATCGCCTGGGGCAACGACAACCGGACCTGCGCGGTGCGGCTGGTCGGCCACGGCGCTTCGGCCAGGATGGAGAACCGGGTCCCAGGCGGGGATGTCAATCCGTATCTCGCGTTGGCCGGAATGATCGCCGGCGGACTGCACGGCATCGAGAAGCACCTCGATCTCCCGGACGAGCTGATCGGCAACGCCTACGAGTCCGACGGTGAGCGGGTGCCCCGCACCCTGCGCGAGGCCCGGCATGCGTTCGCCGGATCGACGATCGCCAGATCGGCATTCGGTGACGAGGTTGTCGACCATTACGTGCACGCCGCCGATACCGAGATCGCTGCCTTCGACGCCGCTGTGACAGATTGGGAACGGAGGCGTGGCTTCGAGCGGCTGTGAGCTCTGCGCTGGTGCTCTCGAACGGCGCCACCCTGCCCGATCATTACCTGAGGAGATGAGCAGACGATGCCGGGACGACTGGACGCCAAGTCGGCGGTGATCACCGGAGGCTGCTCGGGGATCGGCCTGGCCACTGCCCGCCGGTTCGCCTCGGAAGGCGCTCGACTGGTCATCGGTGATCTCGACGACTCCCGGGGGCCGGACATCGCGGCGGCGTTGGGCGGGGTGTTCCTGCGCACCGACGTCACCGACCAGGCCGACGTCGCAGCGCTGTTCGCGCTGGCCCAGAGTTCCTACGGTTCGGTCGATATCGCCTTCAACAACGCCGGGATCTCGCCCCCGGACGACGATTCCATCCTGACCACCAGCCTCGAGGCCTGGCGACGGGTCCAGGAGGTCAATCTGACCAGCGTGTATCTGTGCTGCCAGGCCGCCCTGCCCTACATGCTGGAGCAGGGGCGCGGGTCGATCATCAACACCGCGTCGTTCGTCGCGGTGATGGGTGCGGCCACGTCGCAGATCTCCTACACCGCCTCGAAGGGTGGCGTGCTGGCCATGTCCCGCGAGCTGGGTGTGCAGTTCGCCAGGCGCGGCGTCCGGGTCAACGCGCTCTGCCCTGGGCCGGTGAACACCCCGCTGCTGCAGGAACTCTTCGCCAAGGACCCGGAACGAGCCGCCCGCCGGCTGGTGCACATCCCCGTCGGCCGCTTCGCCGAGCCCGACGAGATCGCCAACGCAGCACTGTTTCTGGCCTCAGACGAATCCAGCTTCATCACCGCGTCCCAGTTCATGGTGGACGGCGGCATTTCCGGCGCCTACGTCACGCCCCTGGACTGAGCCCCGCGCAACTCCCCACCTCCGCGCCGTCTGACCCCGCGCCGATCATCGTCGGCGGCGCGGACGAAGTCGTCGACTCCCGTCACAGCAGCCTCAGAATCGGCACGTTGGTCCGCGCCGAGGTTGTTGATCGGCGCGAACAGTTGGAGGGGCTCATTGTTCCCCGAATGTGATGCGTCGATGGGTGTCCGAGGATTCCGTGGAACAAATTGTTCCGTCGCGTGGAACGCCTCAAGGGAGTGAACGATTCGACCCTGTCGCCGTCGATCCGGGGCCGGTATGCCCGGCGATTGCGGCCTGACCAGGTCAGTGATGACCACCCGGCCAACTCTGCCCCATCGATCCACCCTGCCCACCCATCCCCACCGTCGAAACAGGGATCGCGATGACGACAACGCTGAAGATGACCGCCAGCAGCTCGATGAGCCGACGCCCGCGAAGAGCGCTCATGGCCGCCGCAGCGGCGCTCTCGCTGGTCGCCGCGGGATGCAGCAGTTCGTCGAATTCGTCCTCATCGACGCCGACCACGTCGGCCGCTGCCCCGGTTGCCACGTCGTCAGCAGTGGCTTCGACATCGTCCGCTGCGTCGGCATCGTCGGCATCGTCGGCATCTGCGGCAACATCCACCGCTGCGCCGGGATCCGGCCTGAAGACGATCGACCAGAGCGCGTTGCAAGCGCTGGTGGACAGCTCCATCAAGGAGCAGCTGATCCCCGGAGCGGTCGTTATGCTCAGCACACCGCAGGGCGACTTCACCGTCGCGTCCGGCACCACCGAACTCGGGGTGCAGAGCCCGCCGGACGCGGACACCCATTTCCGGATCGCCTCGAACACCAAGACGATGACCTCGGCGGTGGTCCTGCAACTGGCCCAGGAGGGCAAGCTCGCACTGAGTGATCCGGTGTCGAAGTACGTCTCGGGGGTGCCTGACGGAGACAACATTACCGTCGAGGAACTGCTGAAGATGCGAACCGGTCTGTACAACTACACCAACTCCCAGCAGATGGCGACCAGCCTGGATGACGACCCCACCAGGGAGTGGAAACCGCAGGAGCTGCTGGACATCGCCTTCGCCCAGCCCGCCAATTTCGCCCCCGACGCGGAATTCGAGTACAGCAATACGAACTACGCCCTGCTGGGCATGATCATCGAAAAGGTCGACGGCAAACCACTCGCTACCGCATTCCAGGACCGGTTGTTCGGACCCCTGGGTATGACGAACACGGAACTGCCCCCCGGCCCGACGTACACCATTCCCGACCCCTTTACGCACGGATACCTCTACGGCAGCTCGTCCGTTGCCCTCTACGGTGAACCGGATTACACACCCGAACAGATTGCGGCGGCCAAGGACGGTTCCTGGCAGCCCACCGATTACACGGACGTCAACCACTCCTTCGCCTTCGGGGCCGGCGATGTCATTTCCACCACAACCGACATGGTCACCTGGATGAAGGCGTTGGTAGGCGGCAAGGTCCTCGACAGCGAGTACCAGAAGCTGTGGCTCGACAGCCCACAGGTTCAGGATCCCGCAAAGCCCGGCGGCCAGTATTACGGATACGGCATCTCCAGGCTGAAATGGGGATCCAACAACTTGATCTTTCATGGTGGTGAGACCGCTGGCTACAACTCGAAAATCGGTGTCGAAACCACCAATGACGTGACCCTGGTGATTTGGACCAACATGACCGTCGACGTCGACACAGAGCGACAGACCGCCAACACGCTGATGCTCAAAGTCCTGGACCAGATCATGGTGGAGTCTCCACTCGCAATAACTGCAGCTGATATTGCTGCGCCGACAACCACCGGGTGACCACATCGCATGGGCCGCACTTTCGACGCAAACCACCATGACCCCTTCAGCGCTGAGCCGGGGGCGTACGACAGCTGTCGCTGCAGCGACCGTGCCGGCCTTGCTCGCCGCGAGTTGGTTCGGCGGCCTCTCGTGCTCCGGGTTCCGGAGCCGCCACCGGAATCGACTGGGCCTCGAGCGGTGATCGGCTGGAATGTGCCAGTGTGCCGGTGCCGTTGGACTGGTCGGATCTGGGCGGCGAACAAATCAACCTTGCCGTGATCAAAAAGTCGGCCAGCAAACCCGACCTGCCGATCGGCGCGATGTTCGTCGGCCCCGGTGGTCCCGGCGTCGCCGCGATCGGGATGGTCCGCGGCGGGGATGACCGACGGGTGGGGCGACGGCCGTTTCGACGTGATTTGCTGGGACCCCCTGGCACCAATGCCAGCTCACCGGTCGAATGCTTTGCCAGCGATGCAGAGGCGGCGACCTTGTGGAACGGCGCGGCGCTTCCGTCCACACCACGGCCATGACCAACCTCAGTTGGTTGCTGCCAACAAGCTGGACCCACCCGAACTCGACCGCGCCCCCATCTGGCTGACCAAGGCCGCCTCATGCCGTCGGGAACGACCGAACAAATGATGTTGCTTCGTGGCCTCAGAAAACCATGGGGTAAGGGATGAAACTGCGCCTGATAGCTCAGCTCCCCGTGCTCGGCATTGTCACAACTCCTTTTCGGGTGTTGTCCGCGCTGATCGTGGACAACACCGTCCGCCTGACCCGGTCAGCGGTTGCCTGTCCATCCGGTGAGATGCATTGTTGGGTTCGGTGCTCTGTCCTCTGCTGTGACGGGGTGGTGGTGACGCGATGGTGCTGACTGATCGTCGTGGTCCTGGCGTCAGATTGTGGTTGGCCGCGGCGGCCGTGGCGCTGCTGGGCTTCGGCGTGCTGAGAACGGTATGGGGTGAGCCCTGGCCAGGCACATTGCAGGTGGGAGAAGCGGTGAAGGCCGCCGGTGGTTCGGCTGAATTGGGCTTTCATCTGATGTCCAGTCTTGGACCTGACGGGCAGCCGATGACGCGCCCAGCACCCTCAACGGTCCCTTCCCCGGAGGGTGACGGTTCCGGGAGCTGTCCGATCGGTACCACAATCGCGGTCGCAGGGCAGCTGTCCGGTTCTTACACCGCCTTTGCCGAACCGGTTTTCAACGGCACCGAGCTGGCTGTCACCCAGTTCATTGCCAAGAATCCGGGATGCCCCATCACTCTGCAACGGCTCGACACCGGTAAGACCCCCGAACAGGTGCAGAAGAGTATCGCCCAGCTCGCCGCTGACCCCACCCTGCTGGCCGTCATCGGACCGGTCTTCTCCAGCGACGCGCAGCGGATGGGAGCCGATCTATCCACGGCAGGGCTGCCCTTGCTGTCGCTCACGACCCGACCAGATCTGACACAGCAGGGCTGGTCAACCTACTTTCGCGGTGTCGCCAACGACGATGACGCCCCAGCAGCGACGGGTCGTTACATTGCCGGCGGTTTCACCAAGGTGTGCGCTGTCTCCTTGAGCTACCCGGACACCACGGAGGCATGGTCCTCGGCAACCGCCGGGATGGCTTCACTTGTCGACCCCGCATGCAGTGAATCGCTGTTCGCGAACGAATTCGACTTCCCCCGTATCGTCACGGCGATCAAACAGGCGGCACCGGATGCGGTGTACTTCGTCGGGGACCCACCCCGCGCATCTGATTTGCTCTTGCAGCTGAGGAACGCTGGCGTTCGAGCAGTCTTCTTCGGGTGGGAACGGGTCTACGATGACGAGTTCCTGCAACGAGCCGGCCCGGCAGCACGAGGAACGATTACCGGGGGCACCTTCCAGGACCCCAGGGAACCGTTCCTGACTGCCTATCACCACGCCTATGCGCGCGACCCCGGCGCGTACGCCGTGGAAAGCTACGAACTGACCACGATCGTCCTCACCGCGATCGGGTCCGCCGGTGTCACCGACCGGACATCGATGACTTCCTACCTACGCGGCTATTCCGGTAACGGCAGCGACCGGCACTACCAATGGACCGCCAACGGAGAGCTGGTCACACCCCCGGTGTGGCTTTATCAAGTCTGGTAAACCAATGAACCCGGCCACGTCGGATCGATCTCACAGCGGCCTGCGGTAGCAGCAACAGTCGAAACCTTCAGGTCACACGGCGATTCGGAGTGGCGATCGCATTACCGGCCTCAGTATTACCGGCCTCAGCCGGCGACATTTCACTGTCTAAGACCGGGTAGGTAAGGCCTTGGACCTCCGGACAGTTCGAGCCGGGAGAGTTGGAAATATCGGGACACTCCGGGGCGGTTCAGAAGGCCGCTGCAACAGGTTCAGGACTGCAGCACCGCGACCGTGCGGGGCGGCACGGTGACCTGATCATTGCCGACCGAGGTCAGCCGGACGATCGGATCGCGGCCGGCCATCTGTATCGAATGCAGCGTCAGGGTCGCCGCCCCGTCGACCGGAATAACCTGCCACCGCGGGGTGGCGTTGAAGATCACCACGATCCGGTCCCGGTCTGTCCCAACGGAATCGGCGGTGAGCACCATCAGAATGACGCCGGGGATCTGATCCGGGCCGCCGATCGGGAAGGTGACGCATCGGTCGATCACCTCCGCCGACCGGAGCCGGAACAGGGGCGAGGAGTAGCGCAGGCGCAGCAGGTCGTGTGCCGCCGCTCTGGCCGCTGCCATGTCCGCGGGCTGCGGACGGAGCCCGGGTTCAGCCAGCAGTGGTCGGTAGAAAGGCCATTTCGCCTCGTTGTCCGGCGCCGGCGGCAACCCCGAGCCGAAGGCGTTGGTACGGCCGGTCCAATCGATCCGGTTGAACCAGTCACCAGAATTGAAGGAGTTGCGGTCCAACGACTTCGACCGCAGCAGGTCGCTGCCGGCATGCCAGAACATCGGACCCTGACCGAGCGCAACGGTCGCCAGGCACACGGTGTTCATCCGCACCCGATCGGCCATAGACGTCGCCATTGGCAACTTGAGAGCCAGCGCGTCATAGAGCGTCTCGTTGTCGTGCGCGTCGACGTAGGAGACCACCTCCGAAGGCTCGGCCGTGTACCCCGCCTGCGCACCACGGAACCAGATCTCTGACCCCGCCCGGTCTTCACCGAACCGGTCGACCAACCGGAAGCCGGCGAGATTCCCGGTCAGCCCAACCTTGATCGCATCCTGCGCTGCCAGCAGGTCGTCGCGTTGGACGACCGGCGCCCCGGCGTGCCGGCCGTTCGGGTCGGTGAACAAACCGGTGCCGAAACCCTGGACGCGCGGGTCGTCGTCGAACGGCCCACCACCGCGGACGGCGTCCCGCAGTCGGTCGTTGAAGGTGCCGATGCCGGTGCCCGCCATCTGCACCTGGGTTGCCTGGACGAAGCGGGCATTGTCGGCGACCTCTCCGAAGTTCCATCCCTCGCCGTACACATACATCGCGGCACCGTCGACGCCGTCGTCGGCGACGGTCAGCGCGTCCAACGCCGACCGAACCGCCAGCATGGTGGATCGCGGGTGGTGGCCCATCAGGTCGAACCTGAAGCCGCCGACCTTGTACTGCCGCGCCCAGAGCACCACCGAGTCGACGATCAGCTTCTGCATCATGGCGTGCTCGGCGGCGGTGTTCGGGCAGCAGGTGGAGTTCTCCAGCCGACCGTCGGCCGAAAGACGGTGGTAGTAGCCGGGAACGATGCGGTCCAGCACGGAATGCCGGTCTTGGCCGGCGGCGACGGTGTGGTTGTAGACGACATCCAGCACCACCCGGAGCCCGATCCCGGCGAGCACCGCGACCATCCGACGGAACTCCAGGGCGCGTGTGGCGCCCTGCGGGTCGGTGGCGTACGAGCCCTCGGGCACCGAGTAGTGCCACGGGTCGTACCCCCAGTTGAAGCCGTCGCCTCCCAGCAGCCCGCACACAGTTCTGCTGGGCCTCGCCGGCCGGGTCGGCAGCGGTGAGCGCGGGCAGGTCGCAGGGCGGCGCCCGATGGTTGTCCCGCCGATCGTCGACTGTGCTGAAGTCGAAGGTGGGCAACAGATGCAGGGTGTTCAACCCGGCCGCAGCCAGGTCTGCGAGATGTCGCATGCCGGCACTGTCGTGATGGGTGAATGCCAGATAGCCACCACGGTGTGGCTCGGGCACGGTGGGATCCGAGAGAGAGAAATCCCGGACATGCAGTTCGTAAATGCTCGAGTCCACCGGATGCTGTGGTGCCGGCGGGATGAGGTCCGGCCAGCCATCCGGTTGCAGTTCGGCCGACCGTAGATCGGCGATGACAGAGCGCGCGGAATTGGTGGTCAAGGCGACGCTGTACGGGTCGGTGACATCGTTCGGGCGGACGGAGTCGGTCTCGGCGTCGTAGACCTGCACCCGGAACAGATATTCGGCGCCCAACCAACTCTCGTCACCGGTGGCCGACCACACCCCGTCCGACGTCCGCGACATCGGCACGTGATCGCCGCGGCCGGCGGTCCGCTCGGCGATCTCGGTGAGCAGCAAGGTGACCGCAACGGCGGTCGGCGCCCAGACGGATACCGTCGGGATCCGGCCGTCCCAGGTGACCCCCAGGCTGCGACCGGTCGCGTCGTACAGGTCATCCAACACACCAGGCAATTGCACACCGGCCGGCCGGATCACTCCCCCGGTCTCGTCATGGTATGCGACAACGACCTGGCCGCACAGTATCTCGGCCAGAAGGTCGCGGTCGGCGGCGATCTCGAACGGCAGCCGTAGACCGGCGTAGTGCGCCAGATGCGGCCACCGGTCGGTGATCTCTGTTGGCAGCGGACCGTCGACGACAGTCAGGTCGATCGACGAATCATCGTCGATGCCACCGTCGAGGTCGACCAGCCCACCGGATGCCCGGTGATGCAGCCGGTAGGTTGATCCATCGCGGGCGTCGTCGTCACGAATGTTCCACACCAACAGGTCTCGCCGCAGCCAGTACGCAGTGCGATCCGGGATCGTCACGGCCGCGTCATTTCTGCAGCACCCAACCCGTCATCGACGGCGAAACCCCTGGCCGCCAGCTCATCACGGACCCGGCGCCGCAGTTCGGGATCGTTGCACAGTCGCCCGACCACCGCGGCCGGCCCACCGTCGCCGACCAATCGAGCAAACCACGGCGCACGGCAGAGCATCTCGAAGACCTGCCGCTGGGTTGCCGCTGCCACCGGCTCGGTCCCGGGATTCCAGCGCAGCGCACCCCAGTTGCCGCGGTAGGCCCGATACCGGGGGACCGTCACGCCGGATTCGACGGTGACCGGGTACCCCTCGACGACAGAGAGGGTGTAATTCGGCTCGGTGCGGTTCAGCACCTCGAGTTGCACGTCGTCCAGCCACAGCACGAAGACCCGCAGGGCCGTCGATCGATCGGAGCGCACCAACACCCACGGCACGTAGCCGGCCGGGCTGACGTGCGGGGAATGCGACAGGGCAAGGCCGTCGATCGAGCCGCGCAGCACCGGAACCACCCGATGCGCCCGGTCCAACGAGGCGAACTTCGCCTGCAGTTGAGCGGGGGATCCGTTGGAGCCGAAGGCCAGGACCGGGTGACGGTCGGCCGGTGCCGATGCACCCAGCTGCGCGAGAGCATCGTCCAGCCCCGTCGCCGTTCCCGCCGTCGTCCCGGCCGAGGTCAGCGGGCCGCCATCGACCCCGACCCGCCACCGGCCGGGCCCGGTGCGATCGTCCAGGGCGGCACCGACGGAGTCGCCGCGCAGGTGCAGGTCGTACAGCCAGGTGTCCAACCACAGGTAGTTGCCGTCGATGCTGTGCCCCGGGTAACTCAGCGGATCGGCCAGCGGACTCGCCGGTAGGCGAAGGTCGGCGACGCTCGGCATGGTGCAGACACTAGAGCGCATCGGGTCAGGGCAGGATGGTCGTCCATGGCCCGCCCACTGATCGGCATCACCACCTACCGCGAGTTCGCGGCCTGGGGGACGTGGCGGACGGACGCCCACGTGCTGCCGGCCGCGTACGTCGAGTCGGTCCGCGCCGGCGGGGGCACTCCGCTACTGATCCCGCCGCTAGGGCCGGGTGACGATCCGGCGCAGATCGTTGCGCGACTGGACGGTCTCGTGCTGGCCGGCGGCGCCGACGTCAATCCGTCCCGCTACAGCGCGGAGCCGCATCCGGCGACCACCGGCTGGCGGGACGACAGGGACGTCTCCGAGATGGCGTTGCTGCACGCCGCGGATGACGCGGGACTCCCGGTCCTCGGGATCTGCCGGGGCATGCAGATGATGGCAGTGACCACGGGAGGGACGCTGCTGCAACATGTCCCGGATTCCGTCGGTCATGACGAGCACTCGCCCGGCCCGGATTCGTACGGGACCATCACCGTGCACACCACCGTGGGGTCGCGGCTCGCATCGATCATCGGACCTGAGGTGATTGTCTCCTGCCACCATCATCAGGCCGTCGACGAACATCCCGACTACGTCGCGTCGGCGCATGCTGCCGACGGCGTGCTGGAGGCGATCGAGTCCCCCGGCGAACGTTTCCGGCTGGCCGTGCAGTGGCACCCGGAGACCCGGACCGATCGTCAACTGTTCGACGCCTTGGTGGCCGCGGCCGGTGCCAGATGACGCCGCAGACACAGCTGACGGCACAGTTGGCGCAGATGCAGAAGGCCGCCCGGGAGGCGATGAGCCCGGAAGCCTGGGAGTACCTGCAGGGAACCGCAGGGTCGCCCGACCTCGATGTGTTGACCTGGCAGTCGATTCCGGTGGTACCGAGGGTGTTGCAGGGGATGACCGGTGTCGACACGTCGGTGGTCCTCGGAGGTGCCGAGCTCGCCACTCCCGTGGTCGTGTCGGCGACGGCAGCCCACCGGCTGGCACATCCGGATGCGGAGATGGCCACCGCGGCCGGAGCGGCGGCGCAGGGCGCACTGATGGTGTATTCGAACTCCGCCGCCGTCGAGGTCACCGAGTTCGGAGCTGCGGCGAGATGTCCGTGGTGGGCGCAGGTCTACGTCCTGCGTGACCGCGGACGGACCTACGACTATCTCGACCGGTGCGTCGCGGCCGGCGCGCGGGCGATCGTCCTCACCGTCGACTACCCGGGCACGTCCGCCAGCCCGTCGTTCCGCGCAGCGACCAGCCGGCGTCTGGCGGCCACCCCTGGCAACTACCCGGGATGGACCTGGCCGGAGATGTCGGCAGCCATCGACCCCGCTCTGACGCCGGACGTGATCGGCGAACTCGCCGACAGAACCGGCCTGCCGATCCAGGTGAAGGGGGTTTTGCACGCAACTGATGCAGCCATCGCCGTCGATGCCGGGGCGACGGGGATCGTGGTCTCGAATCACGGTCGCCGCCAGGTCGACGGCGTCCTGCCGACGGCCCTGTCCCTGCCGTCCATCGTCGACGCGGTCGGCGACGCCGCGCTGGTCACCGTCGACGGCGGGATCCGCAGCGGCGTGGATGTGCTGCGGGCATTGGCCATGGGGGCCAAGGCGGTCGGCGTCGGTCGGCCGGTGGTTTGGGGGCTGGCTGCGAACGGAGCGCAGGGAGTCGACGAGGTGATCGGCACCATGACGGCCCAGCTGCGCCAGGCGATGGCATCGGTCGGCGCAGGCTCCGTCGACCGGATCGACCGCAGCATGATCAGCTCGCAGCTGGACGCAGGCAGGTGAGCCGGAGCAGCCATCAGTGCTGCGGGCGTCGCCGTTGCCCGCGACGGTGATCGCGTCATCCGGTGTGCACCGTCGCCCTGTGCGAGGCTGACGCTCGTGCGCATGCAATTCGCCACCGGACCAGACCCGACCGACCTGCTGATGCTGCCCTGGTCGACACCGCTGGCGGAGTGGCCGAAGGAAGATCTGGTTTCGCTGCCCCGCGGCATTTCCCGACACGTCGTGAGGTTCGTGCGGATCGGCGGAATCGTCTATGCCATCAAGGAAATCAGCCAGGGCCTGGCGGAACACGAATATGAGCAGCTTCGCGAACTTGCCAAGTCGGGAATCCCGGTGGTGCAGGCGATCGGGGTGGTCGCCAACCGGATGACCCCGGAGGGCGAACCCCTCGACGCGGCCCTGGTCACCAAGCACCTGCGATTCTCCCTGCCCTACCGCGCCCTGTTCTCCCGGCGGATGGATCCCCATCTGGAGACCAAGCTGCTCGACGCGCTGGCCGAACTCCTGGTCCGGTTGCACCTCGTCGGCTTCGCCTGGAAGGACTGCTCGCTGTCGAACACGCTGTTCCGCCGGGACGCAGGAGCGCTGGCGGCCTATCTGGTGGACGCCGAGACCGGAGAGATGCGGGAGAGCCTGTCGAAAGGACAACGCCTGCAGGATCTCGACATCGTCGAGACCAATGTCGCCGGGGAACTGTTGGACCTGCAGATGTCGGGACTGCTCTCGGAGAACGTCGATCCGCTGGAAACAGCCATCTCGGTGATCGAGCGTTACGAGCGGCTCTGGGAGCTGTTGACCGCACCCCAGACCATGGGCGAGGACGAGTGGTGGCGGATCGAGCAACGGCTGCGCAAGCTGAACGAACTGGGGTTCGACGTCGCACAGATCCAGATCAACGAGAAGGACGGCGACCCGCGGGTCATGGTGCAGACCCAGGTGGTCGACGCCGGACATCATCGCCGGCGGTTGTTCTCGCTCACCGGCATCGATGTCCAGGAGAACCAGGCCCGTCGCATCCTCAACGACATGGACACCTACCGTTCACAGGCTGTCATGCCGCAGACCGAGGTCGACGAGGACACCGTCGCGCACCACTACGTCACCGATGTGTACGACCCGGTACTCGAGGCGGTGCCGCGCGAACTGGCCGAGAAGCTAGAGCCGGCCGAGGTTTTCCACGAGGTGCTGGAGCACCGGTGGTTCCTCTCGCAGGCCGCCGGGCATGAGGTCTCGATGGAACAGGCCACCAGTTCGTATCTGGAGGACATCCTGCGCTACAAGCCGGACGAGAAGGCTTTCCTTGATTCAAGCCTGATGGGCGTCGGGTCGCTCGACGCCGATGACATCGAGGACGGCGCAGATCTGGAACTCGGGCCCTAGTGCGGAGAGTCAAGCGTGGCGATGCGCATCCAGACAACACTTGAAGCTTCGGGACAACACCCGAGACGTTGCCCCGACCACAGTGACGTTGTCCTGACTCGCCCGTCCGATCAAGTCGTCCCGCGTCCGACGCCGAACCTTCGATCAGCAGTACGCGCAGTTGCAGGCTTGGCCCAAGACCGACGACCCGGCCGGCGGCCGACCGGTGAGCTGCCCGACGGCGCGGGCAGAGGTCATCGTCGGCGGCATGCTCGACGGCATGGACGCCCGGCGCCGACCAGGCAGCAGGGACAGCAGTGTCACGGTTGCGACCGAGGTGGACGTCACCCGACGATCGATCATCCTGATCCGACGGCCATGGGCCACCACGTTCGGAACGGCAGGCGAGCCGCCGAGAATGACCGTCATAGGTGACTCCCCCGCTAGAAATGGCAAAGATGGGTTCCCGACACGACTCTGAGCGTCAGGAGTCGGTAACTGCGCGGCTGATACCGTGCGCGCTAGCGGGACAACTGCTGCGACAACGGGCATCTGACCGCAATTGAGACACTCCGCGAAGGGATGGCGTCATGACGACGGTTCGAGGCATGGGGACCATCGCGGCGAAGTACTGGTGGGTACTGCTCGTTCGCGGCATCATCCTGATCCTGCTGGGCATTGCGATGTTCGTCTGGCCGAAGGCCACGCTCTGGGTGTTCGTGGTTCTGTTCGCCGCATATCTCCTGGTCGACGGCGTGATGGCGATCTTCCAGGGGTTCTCCGAACGGAAGGCCGGCCGGCCCTCCGGCTGGCAGTTCACCCAGGGCGTGCTGGCCATCGCCTTCGCGATCGCGTTGCTCGCCTGGCCGGACACGATCGGCAAGATCCTGATGTTCATCGTCGGTATCTGGGCCATCCTGGCCGGCATCGGCGGGATCGCGGCCGGGTTCCGGATGAAGCAGGTGCCGGGCTCCGGCTGGGGCTGGTTCCTGGCCTGGGGCGTGCTGGCCGCGGCCTTCGGCATCGCACTGCTGGTCAGCCCGGCGTCCGGCATCCTGGCGATCCTGTGGCTGGTCGGCATCTGGGCGATCATGGCCGGCATCGTGTTCATCTTCGCCAGCTTTTTCGTCCGCAAGGTCGGCAACGCGATCGTCGACTCACCGCAGGTCTGAGCGCTTCCCACCGTGGCCGGGCCGGAGTTGCCACCCGAACCGGCGCCGGCCGAACCGGTCGTGCCGGAGTCACCGGTCCTGCCGGAGTCACCGGTGGCAGGATCCGCAACGGAGCAACCCTCAGTGGGTTCAGCGGCCATTGCGACCGGACGCCGGAAGCGGACTTTCGGCGACCGGGTCCGCGCGACTCCGAGATTCCTGGTGAGCATCCCGGTCACTCTCACCACTGTCGGACTGCTGCTGCTGACCGGCGCCCTGACCGGCACGCTGTTCGCACCGGCCAGCGAGACCGATTCGACGATCACCGCGCTGGAGTTCGGTCTGCCCGCCTTCCGCGAGGGTCGGATCTGGACGCTGTTCACCGGCGCCGTCACCTTCGTCGAGCCGGAGTTCTACTTCTTCGTCGGCGCGATGCTGGCCATCGGGCTCGGTCTGTACGAGCGGCGGGTCGGTTCGCTGCGCGCGGCCGTTGCGCTGATCGTCTGTCACTCGGTCGGCATCGTGCTGCCTGCGGTGCTGCTATTGCCGTTTGCGGGTAGTGGCTGGGCCTGGGCCGCGACCCTGGCCGACGAACTCGATGCCGGACTCTCGGCCGGCGGATTCGGGGTGGCCGCAGCAGCGACCGCGTTGCTGACGCCGCCGTGGCGCGGCCGGTTGCGGGTGCTCGGCACCGCCTTCCTGGCCGTCATGGTGATCAAATCCGGGCTGCTGTGGGACCTGGAGCACTTCGTCGCCTGGGTTACCGGTCTGCTGATCGGGCCGTGGCTGGCACGAAAGGCCATCCTGGCCCGCACCGGACGCCCGGCCGAGAAGCGGACCGGGCCGGCCGAGACCAGGATGCTGACGGCGCTGATCGCGGGCGCGTTCGCCATCTCGAACGTCGTCGACGCGCTGTACCCGGGCGTCGGCGGCATCATCGGACCGGGCGTCGGAGTCACGCAGGTCCGGGCGTTGTGGCTGATCATTCTCGAGCTGGTGATCTCGCTGCTGATCGCCGGCGCACTCCCCCGACCGCAGGCACTTGCCTGGTGGGTGGCGGTCGTCGGCGTTGCCGCGATCGCGGTCAACTCACTGGCCAACACACCGGTGGTCCCCCGCACTGGCGACGTTGTCTGCGCGCTGATCGTGTTGGGGGTGCTGCTCTGGAACCACAACGCCTGGCCATGGCGCACCGACCGATCGGCGCTCCGGCCGCTCGCCGTCCTCGCGGTGATCATGGTGGTCTTCGCGGCCGTCACCTCGGTGGCGATCTGGGCGGTACGGGAGCAGTTCCAGCCGGTCGGGAACCTGCCGGAGATCCTGCGAGAGGCGGTCGCCCGGTTCACCTTCACCACCGGACCCCTGCTCCCACAGAGCAGTACTGCACGTGGCGTCCTGGCATTCACCGGAGTGATCTGGGGCGTGCTGCTGGTCGGCTGGCTCGCCTGGGCGCTCTATTTCCCGATGCTGACCGGTTGGCGCCGGTCCCGACGAGAAGTGGCAGTCCAGCCGTCCGACAGTTGACCCGGCCTGATTCCTGGCAAAGGCCTGGCGGCCTCGCTGAACATCCGCCGGACACACCGCTGTCGGCGCGCCGTCCTATGGTGTGAGGTAGTCGGCGGTGGGCACCGTGAATGACCGCCCCCGTTTCCGCAGCCGTTTGTCCGCGCAGCCAAAGGAGTGCCAGTGACCGAGCTTGCTTCCGACCCGTCGGCGTCGCGAGCCGGGAACTCGGAGCTCGAACGGCAATTGGAAACCCACCGCCGCGAGCTGGCCGGGTACTGCTATCGCATGCTCGGCTCGACCTTCGAGACAGATGATGCGGTGCAGGAAACGATGGTCCGCGCATGGCGGGCGCTCGACCGCTTCGACGGCAGGTCGTCGCTGCGGACCTGGCTCTATCGGATCGCCACGAACGTTTGTCTTGACCTGTTGAACGGTCGGAAGCGGCGTGCGCTGCCGATGGATTTCGGGCCGGCGTCACCGCCCATCGCGTCCTCGCTCGGGCAACCGATGGCCGAGTCGGCGTGGATCCAGCCGATGCCGGATTCGGGGGTCCTGACGGCGACGGCGGACCCCGCCGAACTGGCCGTCGGTCGGGACACCATCCGGCTGGCCTTCATCGCCGCGCTGCAGCACCTGCCGCCGCGGCAGCGAGCCGTGCTGATCCTGCGCGAGGTGCTGCGCTGGAGCGCGCTCGAGGTGGCGGACCTGCTGGATACCACTGTGGCATCGGTGAACAGCGCGCTCCAGCGGGCCAGGGCGACGCTGGCCGCGGCGGATCCCGGTTCCGAGGACCGGTTCGAGCCGATGGACGACGAGCAGAAGGGGCTGCTGGCCCGATACGTCAACGCCTTCACCGCCTACGACATCGACGCGTTGGTCTCGCTGTTGCAGGAGGACGCGACCGCGTCGATGCCGCCCTTTCCGCTCTGGCTGCAGGGTAGGGACGACATCGGCAAGTGGCACATCGGGCCGGGCAGCACCTGCGAGCATTCGACCCTGGTTCCGATCGAGGTCAACGGCTCGCCGGGCTACGCGCACTACCGGCCGGGGCCGGACGGGTTGGAGCCCTTCGGCATCCAGGTCCTGGAACTCAGCAAGGGACGGATCTCCAAGATCACCTATTTCCTGGACACCGATCTCTTCCCGAGATTCGGACTGCCCCAACGGCCGCCTCAGCCCGCGCCCCACCCGGGGTAATCGGCCAGTCGCAGGGTCCGCAGATCGAACTCATCGGGCGGAACATCGGCGACCTCCGTGACGACGACCGTGCCGGTCGCCGATGTGGTCGCTGCTGCGAGAGGCCCGTCGGAGGTGTGCAACCTCGGCCAGGTGTCGGCCAACACCGCGGCCGCAGAGCCGGCCTCGGCCTCGGACCCGTAGGTCGTGACGAAGGTGGCGGTTCCGTCCAGTCCGACGCCAGGGGTCCAGCCGAACCCGGCGAAGGTAGGCGCCGGGAGCGTGCCCCCGACCTTCTCCTGGGCCGCGCCGATGGCGGCCAGCACCTCGTCGTCTGCGGTGGCGACGGATCCGAAGCCGAGGAGGAAGGTACCCATCTCGATCGTGGCCGCCCGCGGCGCCGCCGCCACCACGGCCCGCACCCCCGGGTCGGCGGCCAGCGAGTCCGGGACCGAGGAGCCGGTCAGCACCGCATCGGCCGTCGCGGCCGGCACGTCGTCGCCGACCATGGTGGTGCGGGGACCACCCGCCTGGTAGCCGACCCAGAACTGCTCGGTCGCCATTCCGGGCACACCGGCGACGGTCTGCGGCGTCCATCCGTCCTCGAGCACGCTTGACAGCTGCGCCGGGTCGATCGGCCCCTGGCACACGCTCAGCAGGGCCGGCGCGTCGAAGTCGCCGAAGCCCACGTTCACTGTCTCCTCGAGCGGACCGGTGCGTACCGGAGAGCTGGAACTGAAGGGCGCGGATTCCACCAGCCCCGTGCACGAGGCGGCCGACAGCGCATACCGCGACCATGCCGATTCCGCGGGCGGACGGTCCGACGGGGCCTCGGCGGTGGTCGACAACGGTTGCTCGGCCGCCCGGTCGACCAGATTGAGAACCGTGACGTCGACCAGACTCACCGAGAACCGGGAATCGGCAGTCGCGGCGATGCTGCCCAGTACCCCGAAAGCGGCGGAGGACTCCCAGGTGGCGGCGGTCGCGGTGCCACCCGTGTTCGCACAGGCCGTCGACGACATGCCGAGCAGGATCAGGCACCCCAGGGCCGCAGCGTTCGACCGGCGCCTCATCGGTTCACTGTGTCAGACCGGCGTCATCGACAATCGCGCAACGCCACTTGGTAGCTGGTTGCCCCCAAGACCGGAATCCGGCCCGGCCCGGGCAGCGGCACTGCCAGGATGGTCGGCATGTCCGACGAGCCACCCGACCCGGAGTACCGCTTCTACGGCGAACTGGCGACCTGGTGGCCGCTCATCTCACCGCCCGAGGAATACCTCGAGGAGGCCGGGTTCGTCGCCGGCGTGCTCGGCACGGCAGGAACGGACGTCCACGACGTCCTGGAGCTCGGCAGCGGCGGCGGGCACAACGCTGTGCACCTCAAGCAGCACTTCACGATGACGCTGGTCGACCTGTCGGAGGAGATGCTGGACGTCTCGCGCCGGCTCAACCCGGACTGCGAGCACCAGCAGGGCGACATGCGGACGGTGCGCCTCGGTCGGACCTTCGACGCCGTCTTCGTCCACGACGCGGTGGACTACATGACGAACCGTGAGGACCTTCAGCACGCCGTAGGGACCGCCTTCGAGCACTGCCGACCCGGCGGGGTTGCCGTGTTCGTCCCCGACGCCACTGCGGAGACCTTCGAGGAGTCCACCGACCACGGCGGGCGGGACGGTATCGACGACGAGGGATTGCCGCTGGTCCGCGGTGTCCGCTATCTCGAGTGGACCTGGGATCCGGACCCGACCGACAGTTGGGTGCAGACCGAGTACAGCTTCCTGCTGCGGGACGACGACGGTTCGGTGCGGGCGGTGCACGAGTCGCACCGGACCGGGATCTTCCACCGGGACGTGTGGATCGAGGTCCTGACCGGCTCTGGTTTCGAGGCGTCCGACCGCTGGGAGGAGACCACCGAGGATCGGCCGGCCCGGCAGATCTTCATCGGTCATCGCCCGGCGACGTGACCCGGCTCGCCGGCCGGTCAGCCGCCCGGCGGGTGGCCTGGAGCCGGTCAGCAGTCATGGCCCTCGAGCGGGCTAGCGGCGGCTCCCGGCGCTGCGGTGGCCGGCCAGGACCCAGCCGGCGACGACGGAGTCCCAGACGATCGGGGTGCCGGCGCGATAGGCGGCGGAGCAACAATCACAATTTCCCGCTCTGGTGGCGGGTACGGGGGCGCTCATTGGTCATCCTTGAGGGTGGAGGTAACGGCCCGGGAATTCCGACGCCGGAGTGGCGCCGGACGGAGCCGGTGTTCGGTGGGAGGATCTCCGCCGGCCGGCTGCTCTGAGGAGTTCAGGAGCCTGGACCTTGATGCGGTGAAGGGCCGAAATCTTGCCGACCGGCCGCCGTTCGATGTGGTTCATCGCGGTGCCGGATGCTGGTTCGTGACCCACGAGGAAGCTAATCACCGCGGTCGGCTCCGCAGCAAGCCGCGCCGGGTTAACTTCCTGCGTCGGCGACGTGACTTCGTCCGCAAGAAGGCATGATCGAGCACGAATCACCGCGAAACCGACGGGCTCAGCACGAATTCGGCCGACCACGTCACACAGCGCGAGGCACCCCGGAGCGCCCGGTCGTGGTCAGTGATCAGGCGAAGGCAACCCGTGATCGCCCCGGGTTCTAGGTCGGCGGGTGGTACAGGGCCACGCCGGTGACCGGATCGAAGACGTGGGCCCGGGCCGCGTCCACCGCGAGATTGACCTCGTCGCCGATCCGGAGGGCTGTCCGGCCGGGGAAGCGTGCCATCAGGAGATGCTCACCGACCTGCACCTTGGCATGGGCATCCCGGCCGTTGCGGTCGACGCCCCGGACTCGGCCGAACACCACCGCATGATCGGGATCGGGCCGATCCCCGGCATCGCGGACGTCCTCACCGCGCAGGCCGAGCGTCACCGGGCGGCCGACTGCTCCGGCCAGTTCCGGCGGCACCGGCAACCAGGTCGGCAGGGTCCGGTAGCCGACCTGGAAACCCAACACACCGGCCGACTCGACGATCCGGCCTTCCAGCTGGCCGATCGGCACCTCACCGACGAAGTCGGCGACGAACAGGGTGGCCGGACGGTCGTAGATCTCCCGGGCCGTCCCGATCTGCGCCACGGCGCCTTCGTTGAGCACGGCGATCCGGTCGCCGATGGCCATCGCATCACTCTGGTCGTGGGTGACGTAGAGCGTGCTGACCTTCGTGGCACGAACGGTCTCGGCGATCACCCGCCGCATCCGGGCGCGCTCGTGCACATCGACATGGGCGAGCGGTTCGTCCAGCAGGAACGCCCGGGGCGTCCGCACCAACGCCCGGCCGATGCCGACCTGGCCACGTTGACCGGCCGAGATCTCGGTGGGCATGCGATGCAGCAACCGGCTCACCCGAAGCCTGCGGGACTGTGCCTCGACCTGACGGGTCACCTCGTGTTGCGGGACCTTCCGGGTCTCGAGACCGAATCCCATGTTCCGGGCGACGTCCAGGAACGGCACCAGCTGGGCGTTCTCGAACACCATGGCCACGTTGCGGGCGGGGGTCGGCGCTGTGGTCGCCTCACCGCGGATCAGCACCCGACCGCTCTGCACCTTCATCAACCCGGCTATCGCCCGCAACAGCGACGACTTCCCGCTGCCCGACGGGCCGAGGACCGCCAGTAGCTCACCGGGACCGGCCAGCAGGGTGACGTCGTGCAGGGCCGGGGTGCCGTCCTGATGGACCACGGTGGCTCGTTCGAGGCCGGTGTCACCCTCGACCTGCGCGCCGTCGAACTGAGTCACCCTGATGGCCCTTCCGCTCGCCACCACGGTAAGCCGGAACCCGGCAGAATCAGAACTCCAGAATCAGAACCCTGAGCCAAGAACCCGGAGCCGCCGAGGGGACTTGAACCCCTAACCGCCCGATTACAAGTCGGGTGCGCTACCAATTGCGCCACGGCGGCACGGCCGGAGTCCGGCCGGAACCGGGCAACGCCCGGCCCGAACAGCGTAGCCGGACCGATGGGGCCGGCTCTTCCCCGTCGAACCGGCCTCCCGACCTGCTGCCCGACTCCGGGTGCTGGCTCCGCTCAGCCCCCAGGAGCCGGGTCGGGGGTGACGGCCGCACCGGCGGCCGGGTCGGCGGCCGTCGTCGGCGCCGGATCAGGGGTCGGTGCCGGCTGGCAGACCACGTTCTGCTGACCGTTGTAGACGGTGGTGAAGTCCTCCCGCCGCTGCTCGGCGCCGGTCAGGTCGCGGATGACCCTGGTGTTGACCACGGTGAAGCCGCTGCTGCCGCCGGACGGACTGCAGGACGTCCCGTAGGGCTTCACCACGACCTGCGGCGACGTGTAGTCGAACCGGTCGGAGGTGATGGACTCGACGTCGACGTGCTTGGTCCCCCACAGCCGGACGGTGATGTCGCTGTCGGTCCAGATCGTCTCGATCAGCACGCCGGTCGGGTAGTCGTTGGAGAACGCCAACTCGATCTCACCGTCGAACACCGTCGCCTCCCGCCCGGGCGGGTAGCGGCTGATGTAGAACGAGTGCGGCGTGTGCGTGACGTCGCCCATCCCGGCGAAGTAGGCGGCGTTGTAGAGCGTGGTGGCGAACTGACTGATCCCGCCGCCGACCGCGGTCGACAACGCACCCTCCTGGATGATCGCGGCCGGGACGTAGCCCTGCTCGGTGCCCCGGGTCCCGGTGAACTCGTTCAACCCGAAGGTCGGCACCTGGCTGGATGATTGCGCCGTTCACCTTCTCCGCGACGACCCGGATGTTCTCGCCGGAGGCGGCGGCGAACCCGCCGGTGGTGAACTCGCCGATCACCTCCTTGATGCCCAGTGCCTGCAGCTTCTCGGTGGTCATGCTCGGGTCCGAGTATGTGTAGACCACCGCCGCCTGGTGCTCGGCGGTCCGCAGCGCCGGGTTGATGGCGGCATCGGTGGCCGCCCAGTCCACGGTGCGGCCCTGGGTGCTCGGCGAGATCACCGAGGCGCCGTCCACGATCCGGACGCCGGCGTCGACCGGTCCCGCCTCGGTCGCGATGATCGCGTCGGTGAACGGACCACGCACCGCGGTGGCATCGACGGTGACCACGAAGCCGTCGGCCGCATCGGCGGTGATCGAGGTGGCGGCAGCGATGTCGGCGACCGGAACGTCGATCCCGGCGCCCTCACCGTTGATCCGCAGCGGAGCGGACAGGATGGTGGTCGCCTCGGCGACAGCGGCCTGCACCTTGTCGGGTGCTGCCCGGACCGGCGCGTCGTTCACCGGCAGCACCAGCCCGGCCAGCGCGGTCGGACCGCCACCGATCCAGGCCTGCGACACGGCCGATTCGGACGCCGAAAGGTCGAGGCTGCGCCCGATCACCGGCTGCACGCTGGTGACGGTGACGCCGTCGAGGGCGACCTGGCCCTCGACCGGCTGCACATCGGTCTGGGTGGCAATGCTGCTCAGGTAACCGTTCAGGACCACGTCGTCGACCTGCACCGACAAGGGGACCTCGGTGTCGGTGAAGTACGAGGACAACCGGACGAACGGGTTCGCCGATCGGGTGCCGACAGCCTGCACGGTCGCGGAGACGTCCGGGGTCAGCCCGGCCGCGACCGGATCCAGCGGGGTCGGGATGCCGTGCACGTCGATGGTCATCGGCTGTTGGTAGGCCGGCACCGCTCCGGCGGTCAGGGCTGCGGTCGCCTGTTCGGGCGTCATGCCACCGACCTCGACACCGGCGATCGTGGTGTTCCGCTCGATCTCGCCGCTCGTGCTCAGCAGATCGACGAGGTAGACCACCGCGAGGACGAGCAGGACTGCCCCGCCGACGATGGCCGCGATCAGTCCTGGCGACCGACCGCCGGCCGTTGTCGTTGTCCCGTCGGCGGTGTCGATGACCTGGGTGTCCTCGGCGGAGCTGCGGTCGTCCGCGTCGTCGACACCGGACGCTGCGAGTTCGGCGACCGCGATCCGCTCGGTCACGCCTCCGGCATTCAACGCATCCGTATTCACCGCATCGGCCGAACCCGGGCCCGAACCCGTCGATCCTGAACCTTGCATGCCAGTCGAATCCTTCACACCAGTCCCGTCCCAGACGTCCGAGCACCACCGTGCACGGCCGGGATCATCTTCCCCGACCGGCCCACGGTCTCATGGACGCACGGGATCAGGACAGGGAACGCCGACGTGCTCAGGATCACCCGTACGCAGCAGTCATCAGCACCGCTAACGTTCGACCGGGTATCGGCTCACAGAACCACCGGCCGGCGCGGACCGCGACCGGCGGGGACGATTTCAACGGGGCTTCGAGCTGCTGGGCTCAGCGAGCGTAGGGGGCGCCGGCCGGAGCCGGCCGGACGCCGCGAATCGTCGAGATGAGGATGCGCCGGCATTCCATCGCGCTGACATTCATCAGCGAGGCGAGGGCGGCGATCGCCCCGTCGTCCAGGGTCATCGCGGCGGACCCGCCGTGGGTGCGCAGTTCGAACCAGCGCTTGACCGGAGCGAGCCGCGGGTCGTTGGTGGCCATCACCTCGGCGACGTCGACGGTGATCGCACCGCTGGCGCCGGCGGCGGGACGCAGCGCGACGCCGCGTTCTGCGGCCCCCAGCAGGGTGCCGAGATCCTCGCCGAGTGCGCCGGCGATGACCCACAGGACGTCGACCCGCAGGGATCGGTGCCCGGTCTCGTAGTTCGCCAGTGCGGCCTTGCTGACCAGACCACCGGTTCGTTGGGCGACTTCCGCCTGGGTCAGCTTCTGCCTGCGCCGCGACTCACGCATCACGCGGCACACGGCAGCGGCGAACGCCTGCTGCGACCGTGCGTCGTAAGCCTGCGACACGAAATTCCCCTGTCGTCGAACGGGACGATCGGCTTGATACCGCTCGCCGGCCGGAAGGAGTCCGATTACTCTGGGTAAGAGTGACTACGTCATCGGTGAGAAATAAACCCAAACGGGCGATACATTCAATACCGCACCTTCCTGCCAAGCCATTTCTACCACAGAGTAACCACCATTACACCCTTTTGGCCCATTGGGTGAAACACAATGGCCTGATCGTGGCAACAACTGCGCAATCTGGCCGGGTAACCCGTGCATTTGTTGGCGGGGCATTCACTCGACCGTGAGCAACGACTCCGTTGGGGCACTCTACGCAGCGTCAGCCGGAGAACAAGGTCTTGCCGAACCAGTCACCGGGCCCGCTCACTCCCGGGGGACAGGCCCACAGGCCGCCGCCGATGTGTGCGATGTACTCGTTGAGCAGATCGGACTTCCCGAGCCTGGTCTGCAACACCTTGAACTGGGCGTGCGGGTCCCGTTGGAAAGCGATGAAGAACAGGCCCGCCGCGAGCTTGCCGGTGTCGGGATCCTGGCCGTCGGTGTAGTTGTAGCCGCGGCGGAGCAGCTTGATGCCGCCGTTCTGCTCGGGCGAGGACAGCCGGATGTGGGCATTGATGTCGACGACAAGGTCGCCGGCGTCGTCGGTCTTTGCGTAGTCGACGGGACTGAATTCGTCGCCGCCGGTGATCGGCGCCCCGGTCACCTTGTTCCGGGCGAAGATCCGCTCCTGATCGGTCAGTGGATCGGTGTCCCAGGATTCGATCTCCATCCGGATCTTGCGCGCGACCAGGTAGGTGCCGTTCGCCATCCAGGACTCGGGACTGCCGGGTACCCAGACCTGTTCCTGCAGCGCCACGGTGTCGTCCGCGTGGATGTTGCGGGTGCCGTCCTTGAACCCCATCAAATTGCGCGGCGTCGTCTGGCCGGCGCCGGTGGCCGATGCCCGGCCGAAGCCGAGTTGCGACCACTTCAGCACCGCGGTTCCCCGGGCCGCCCTGACCAGGTTCCGGACGGCGTGGAACACGACCTGCGGATCGTCGGCGCAGGCCTGGATGCACAGATCGCCGTCGGACAGCGCAGGTTTCATCACGGCGTCACCGGGGATGGTGCCGAACGGGGCCAGTTCGGCAGGCATCTTCGACGTCAGCCCGAACCTGTCGTCGAACAGGCTCGGACCGAACCCGACGGTGATGGTCAGCGAATGCGGGCCGAGATCCATGGATTCGCCGGTGTCGAACGGCGGCTGCTCGTCGCGCACCGGGGAGTCGCTGACCTGCTTGCCGGCGGTCAGCCGGGCGGCGATCGCGGCCCACCGGCCGAGCATCCGCTGCAGTTGTTCGACGTCGGTCGTGGTGACGTCGAGGGCGGCGAACATCAGCCGCTCCTGCTGGGTGGTGGTGACGCCGGCCTGCTGCGCCCCATAGAACGGAACGACAGCGTTCGCCCTGGCATCCGGATCGGTGGACGCCTGGTAGGGATCCGCGGTCGCCTGTTCGGGCTCGTTGGCCGAACGCAGGCCGTAACCCGCCGCAACGCCGACGCCGGCCGCCAGCCCGACACCAGCGGCGGCGGCTCCACCGAGGAACCGCCGCCGTGATGTGCCCTGCTGTTCGGTCATGACCTTCCCTCGTCGCCGGCGAACGTTGGCGCCCGCGATTCGTTTCGTGCACGTTTCCGCCTGCGACTCCGTCGTTCGGGCGCAGGCAGACCCACTAGTTGGTGATCTTCGCGGAGATCGCCGACAGCGGTTCCTGGACCACCAGCAGCGCGTCGGTCAGTGCCTTCTTGTCCTCGGCGGTGAGCTGGTCGTACGGCGTCCAGCCGCCGAGTCCGCTCTCATCACGATAGGTGTTCAGCTCGGCGACCAGTGCGTCGAAGGCCGTCGCGATCTGCGGGACCAGCGTCGGGTCGATCTGGTCGAGGGCCGGCTTGAGGGTGGCGAAGGCCTGCAACGAGCCCTCCACGTTGGCCTCGAAGTCGAGCAGGTCGATGCGGGAGTAGGCCTCTTCCTCGCCGGTGATCTTGGAGGCGAGCACCTCGTCCAGCAGGGTGGCCGATCCGTTGGCGATCTCGAAGGCCTGGTAGCCACCCTCCTGACCGGCGTCAGTGGCGGCGGAGAGCTTGGCCGCCTCGGTCTGCAGGCTCTTGATGTCGGTCACCAGCCGGTCGGCGAGTTCGCTGAGGCCCTCGGTGGTTTTCTTCTCGAACAATGCCTGTTCGATGGGGTGGAACCCGGTCCAAGTGGTGCCCGCTTCGACGTCGCCGACCCGCAGGTCGATGGCCGGGTCGAGGTCCGGGAACGACTCGGCAACCGGCTCGATGCGCTCGTAGAAGGGCCGGGCCTTGACGTAGGCGGCCTGGGCGGCTGCGAGATCGCCGGCCTTGATCGCGTCGGCCAGTTCCTGCACCGGGACCAGCAGGAAGGTGATCTGGTCGTCGACATAGGTGCCGTAGTCGACGGTTGCCTGGTCGAGCAGCGCGGTCAGATCGGCGGACTGCGCAGCGGCCTCACCGGTGACGGTGAACGGCTTGCGCTCGGTGCTCGCCCCGGGGCAGAAGACCTCGTAGGTCCCGCCGTCGAGCCGGGCGGAGAAGGTGCTGTCGAAACCGGGGGCGAGGTTCTCCCGCTCGCCGACGATGCGCTGGTCGGAGACGAGCTCGACCTCCGTCACACCGAGGGCGTCGACGTTGGTGATCACGAAGGTGACCTGCCCGGCCGGCACCGTGTCGGGGGTGGCGACGCAGCCGTCGGCCTCGGTCACCGTTACGGCGATCTCGCCGGGCGCACCCGTGGAGGCCGATCCGGACGGCGCCGCACTCGGGGCCGGGCTGGAACTGGCCGCACCCGCAGACGAGGTGGCGGTCGTCGATGACGAACCGCACCCTGCAAGGGCCAGTGCTCCGATGGTGAGCAGGACCGCCGGCAGGTACCGGGATCGTCGAATCGCCATCTTCTACTCCATTTTTCTTCGCTCGAGGACATGCGGACTCAGTGCCTGCGACACAGTGCTTCTTTCGACCCAGTGCTTCTTTCGAGACAGTGGGACTGCCCGGACCGCTACGACCCGGGCGAGGGGCGACAGTGAAGTCGGATCGCTCAGCCGCCGGGTTGTTTCACCACTCCGGCTTCGGCCAGCTGCTGACCTCTCGGCGATCCGGCGGTCGGGGAATCGGTGGGCGGCGCCTTCGGACGACGGCGGACGAGCTTGGGGATTCCGAACGCCAGCAGCACCAGCGCGAACACCACGAGCAGCCCCGGAATGACCTGCGCGCGGAGCTGGTGTGCGGTGCGTTGCGCGGCGATCTCGGCGGCCGTTGCCAGACCCGAGACGACGCTGGCCGGCGTGGCCGTGGTGGTGACGTCCAGCACGGTGCCGACGGACACCGAACCCCGATCCGGCACGTCCACCTGCACCGTGCGGACCAGGTGCAGGGACAGCCCGAGGACGACGGCGGTGTCGGTGTCCGCGCTGATCGTCGGGGTCAGCGTGTCGATGTAGGACACGTCGAACGGCCGCGTCGACGCACCCGACCGCACACCGACCGGTAGCCGCCCGTTGTTCAGATCCGCGATCTGATCCGCGGTCAGCGTTGCCGGGAGTCCGGCAGCGGCCGCGTCCACGCTCCCGGAGAGCGGCGTGCCGCTCAACACGGTTGCGGAGACCGGCAAGACGCCGGCCGGTCCCTGGATGTCGGCGTGACCGGTGGCTGTGAGCGAGCTGTTGCCGGACACCGTCGCACCCGCGGACTCCGAGTTGATGTCGGCCGAACCTGCGCCCTCGAGCATGGTCACCACTGCGGTCCCGGTGACCACACCGCCGCTGACCGGAGTTCCGGTCGCCGGGTCCGTGCCGCCCGAGCTGGTGCCCTGCTGGACGAACGGGCCCTGAGTGCCGGTGACGGCAACCGGAGCGCCCGGTCCGAGCGCAGCGAGCAGGCCGGCAACGACCAGGGCGATGGCGGCGGTGCCGACCAGAATGCGACCCAGCACCGCCCTGGCCGGTGTCCGGCGCGGCGGCCACAACACGACCAGCAACATCGGCACCGCGTACAGCACGTAGGCGATCACCTCGACGACCGGAAGGCTGGAGCGGATGCCCAGCATGCCGGTGAGCAACGACTCCTGCACCGATCCCGGCCGGGCGATGGCGGAGAGGTCCAGCGCGGTCTGCTGACCGACCGTCAGCCAACCGGCTTCGTAGGCGGCCCGCAGGGTGCTCATCACCAGACCGGCCGCCACCAACACCAGCACCACACCGGTGATCCGGAAGAAGCGGGAGAGGTTGAGCTTGATGCCGCCGCGGTAGACCAGGTATCCCAGGGCAACGGCCACCGCGACGCCGAGGATCACGCCGATCGCTGCCTGCACCGGAGAGAGCGCCGACTGGAACGCGGCAAGCAGGAAGACGGCGGTTTCGAAGCCCTCCCGGATCACCGCGAGGAACGACATCGCGATCAGCGCACCGGCCGAACCATTGGCCAGGGCACTTCCCGCCGCACCCTGCAGATCCGAGCGCAGATCCCGGGAGTGCGCCCGCATCCACAGCACCATGTAACTGACCATCAGCACGGCGATGGCCGCGACCACGCACTCGAGCATCTCCTGCTCGCGTTGCGGCAGCGAGGCGCTCAAGGCCTGCAACGTGAAGCCGACAGCCAGGCACAGGACGATGGCCGCCCCGACGCCGATCCACACCTTACGCAGCGCATCCGTGCGGTTACTCTGCTTCAGAAAGGCGGCGATGATGCCGACGATCAGAGCGGCTTCCAGCCCTTCGCGCAGACCGATGACGAATGTCGCCAGCATGCGCGCCTCCTGCTCCGTTGCCCCGCGCGATGTCCGGCGGACCGGAGTCGTTCGCTGTTTGGTTAGCCTGACCTTGGGGCGAACGATACATCCGAGTTCATGGTTCGGAGAACAGTGATTCGCGCCATCCTGCCCATCGGAAGCCCGACCCGGCGATGAACGAGCGGGTGCGAACGGTTCCGTACCCTGTTCCGATGACCATCCGACCCATCGTCATCTGCGGAGAGCCGGTTCTGCACCGGCCCACCCGGCCGGTGACCGAGTTCTCCACCGCGGAACTCGACCAATTCATCGCCGATCTGTTCGACACCAACGACGCCGCCCACGGGGCGGGCCTGGCTGCCAACCAGGTCGGCGACGACCGTCGGATATTCGTCTACGACTGCCCCGACAACGGCACCAGGCGGCGCGGGTACGTCATCAACCCGACGATCGAGACCTCGGTGATCCCCACGAACATGCCCGATCCGGACGACGATTCAGAGGGTTGCCTGTCCGTACCCGGGGAAAATTTCGCCACCGGCCGAGCGGACTGGGCCAAGGTCACCGGGGTGGATTCCGCCGGAGAACCCGTCGAGGTGGAGGGCAAGGGATTCTTCGCCCGCTGTCTGCAGCACGAGACCGACCATCTGGACGGCTACCTGTACCTGGACCGGTTGATCGGCAAGAACGCGCGCAATGCCAGGAAAGCCGTCAAGCAGCACGGGTGGGGAGTCCCCGGATTGACCTGGCTGCCGGGGCGTGATCCCGACCCGTTCGGGCACTAGGAGCGTCCGCGGCGCCGGCACCCGGCTGCTCGGCCTCCGAGCCTCGCCGGAACTGTTTGCGCAGCTCAGCGCTGACGACGGCGGCCGCGGCAGAGTGACGAAGTCGACAAGGTTGTCACGCTGCGCAGATCAGGTGTGACCGGACGGCCGATAGGGTAAAGGAGTGTTGACCGACAACGTAACGACTTCGAGCCCTGACACCACCGACCGAAATTTTCCCGCCCCAGCACCCATCGGACCCGACGCGTGAGCACAGCAACCACCTCGCAGAACGCCGAGCGCAACGGCACCAGCCGGCCGAACGGCCGGCCCGCCGGGGCCTCCCGGCAGGACGAGCCGACACCCGGTGGGGACTCGTCCGGGGACGACTCGGCCGGCTCCGCCCAGGCGCAGATGGTCGTCGTTGCCAACCGGCTGCCGTTCGACATGGAGAAGCTGCCGGACGGCAGCACCAAGGCCCGGCAGGCACCCGGCGGCCTGGTCACCGCGTTGGCGCCGATCCTGTCTCGGCGGCAGGGTGCCTGGATCGGCTGGCCGGGATCGCCTGACGTCACCGTCGAGCCGACCTCGACGGACGGCTTGAGCCTTCATCCCGTCACGCTGACCAGCAAAGAGGTCGACGACTACTACGAGGGCTTCTCGAACGAGACCCTGTGGCCGCTGTATCACGATGCCGTCGTCGAATCGCAGTTCCACCGCGAATGGTGGGAGGCCTACCTGCAGGTCAACGCGAAGTTCGCGGAGGCGGCCGCCGATCTTGCCGCACCGGGAGCGACCGTCTGGGTGCACGACTATCAACTGCAGCTCGTCCCGCAATTGCTCCGCCGGTTGCGTCCCGACGTGCGGATCGGGTTCTTCCTGCACATTCCGTTCCCGCCCGTCGAGCTGTTCATGCGGCTGCCTTGGCGAACCCAGATCATCCAGGGACTGCTGGGCGCGGACCTGATCGGTTTCCAGCTCCCCGGCGGCGCTCGGAACTTCAGCAGGCTGGCCAAGTCGCTGGCCGGGGCCGCGACCACCGGTGGGTCCATCGAGTACGACGGGCGCACCATCCGGGCGGCCGCCTACCCGATCTCGATCGACTCGGCCGAACAGTCCGCGCTGGCCGCCACCCCGCGGATCCACGACGCCGCCAAGCAGCTCCGGGACGACCTCGGCCATCCGAGCAAGATCATCCTGGGGGTCGACCGGCTGGACTACACCAAGGGCATCGACGTCCGGTTGCGGGCGTTCGGTGAGCTGCTGGCCGAGGGCGACCCGGCGGTCGAGAACGCGGTGATGGTGCAGATCGCCACCCCGAGCCGGGAACGGCTGGGGTCCTACCGGCGGATGCGTGAGGCCATCGAGCAGCAGGTCGGCTCGCTGAACGGCGACTATGGCCGAATCGGCCGGCCGGCCGTGCACTACCTGCACCAATCGCTCCCCCGGGAAGAACTGGCCGCGTTCTACGTCGCCGCCGACGTGATGACCGTGACGCCACTGCGGGACGGCATGAACCTGGTCGCCAAGGAATACGTCGCCTGCCGGGTGGACGGTGGCGGCGTGCTGCTGCTGTCCGAGTTCACCGGCGCCGCAAAGGAAATGCGAGCGGGACTGCTGGTCAACCCATACGACACCGACGGTGTCAAGGACGGCCTGCGGGCCGCGCTGAACATGCCCGCCGTCGAGGCCCGCCGCCGGATGCGGTCGTTGCGACGGCAGGTCCTCACCCATGACGTCGACCGCTGGGCGGCGGCCTTCCTGTCCGCGCTCGAACACACCAGGGACCACCTTGCCGACGCGATATCGCGGCTGCCTGCGGACGTCACTGCCGCGATCGCCGAAGTCAGCGAGACCGAACGACTGCTGGTGGCCACCGACTTCGACGGCTGCCTGGCGCCGATCGTCGACGATCCGGCGACCGCCCGCGCACTTCCCGAGTCGATGGAGGCGTTGCGCGCGCTGACCGTCACCCCCGGCACCGTCGTCGCCGTGGTCTCCGGTCGCGGGCTCGCCGACCTGTCGAATCTGCTCGGTCCAGTCGAGCGCGTGCACCTGGTCGGCAGCCACGGCGCGGAGACCTCCGCCGAGGACCGGGAAGACGCCGCCGTGCTGTCGACCGAGGACGCCCGGCGGCTCGGCCGGCTGCGACTGGAGCTGCAGCAGATCACCGCCGAGTACCGCGGCGTCCGACTGGAACTCAAGCCCACCGGGATCGCCGTGCACCTGCGCGGAATGCACCCGTCGGACGCTGCCGCCATCACCACGCAGATCGAGGAGAACCCGGCGACCTGGCCGGGGGTGCACCTGCTGCGCGGCAAAATGGTCCTCGAACTGACCGTGGTGACCACCAACAAGGGCCGGGCTCTGAAGGCCCTGATGAAGGCCAACCATTGCACGGCAACGGTTTTCATCGGTGACGACATCACCGACGAAAATGCCTTCGGGGTGCTCTCCGGCGACGACGTCGGGATCAAAGTGGGCTCGGGACGCACTGCCGCCGACGTGCGGATCGCCGACCCGAGCCGCGTCGCCGACGTCCTGCACGTCCTCGCCGACAACCGCCGTCGGGCGCAGAAGCGCCGCTCTCAACATGCGGCGGGGACCTCCGGGCCGGTAGCAAAGGCCCAAACCGCGGGACTCTGAATCTCGCAACGGCCCAGGCGGCGCACCCGCCGCCACGCCAACGCCAGCGCACCGGGGTTCGCGTCGCGCACTGTTTCGCTGCGACGCGCCCGGTCTCCGTGGGCATGTCGGACTGATTACCGCGTCCGGGGTGCTGCAGTCGTGTACCAGCGGTAGATGAGCCGGGCAAGCGCGGGCGGGACGGGCGTGTCGAGCCGGTGATCTGGTGCCCTGGCGCCCGCGTTGGCGGCGACACTCCCGGTCTCCGTGGGCATGTCGGGCTGATTGCCCGCATCTGGGGTGCTGCAGTCGTGCACCAGCGGTAGATGAGCCCGACAAGCGCGGGCGGGACGGGCGTGTCGCGCCTCGAACGGGTCCGTGCTGTCCACCTGGCTGCCCGCCGACCAGAAACGTTGGGACAGAGGTTCGGGGTTTCTCGGCAAATGTCGCTTGAATCCGTTTCGGCCGCTAAACTAATGGAATTGTCAACCCGTTGGCATGCTGAGAGCCGGCTTCGACCCGCTGTCGGGGGTGGGTCGAGTCGGTTGCCGACCCAGCTGCTCGATCACTGCGACGCGGGCCCGCGGACGCCCCCGCCTCAACTGCCGATCCACACTGCTGCTTCATTGGGGCTTTCCGCCGTGGGCACCGCGACTCGAGCCCGCCTCTGCGCATCGATCATCTCCGGGGCGAGCGCGTGAGTGCCGGCACCTCCCCTGCTCACCGTCATTCCTTGGCGTTCACCGTCATTCCCTGGCGGACAGGGCATCTCCAGGCAACCAGGACACGCCGAGCAACTCGGCGACCCGTTCCAGGGCCGACGCATCGGCGCCGGCGGTGTCCGCGCTGCCCTTGAAACGTTCGATCATCGTCTTGGCGATGCGTTCCTCGACGGTCCCCTCGGCGTACGACACCCACCACGGGCTCACCTGATGATCGCGATGAGTCCTTCCGAGGATCTGCCGTCCGGCCAATCCGGAATAGCGCACGTTGTGCATCAGTCCGATGCGCGGCGTCGAGGTGGCCGTGCGTCCGTCGGCGAGTTGTTCGCTCGCCTGTAGGGACAACGAGGCGGACGGCGTGAACACCACCGCCGCGGCCGCACCCGATTGGAACCGCATCCGTTCTTGTTCCAGATCACCCGGGGCGCGGTCGATCCCGCCGTGGATCCGAGCCACGTCAATCCCCTTGGCCTGCAGCTGATCTCCGATGGGGATGGCCGCCGCGCCGAGAAACTCACAGGAGACCGCCACCTGGTAGCCGGCCTGCACCTGGGCTTGCACCCATTCCACCGTCGCGGCCGCGCGCAGCAGGGACGCCTTCTGCCGGAACCGCAACACCGCTGTCCGGCCTTCGCGCACCGCACGTGAGGTCGGCGCAACTCCTCGACTCCACCCGACTCCGGGCGGTCGGGTCCGCGGCTCAACCCCCTCGGCCGCTTCCGCCAACAGCGCGGCGATCGCCTGCTGAAAGTGCCGCCACAGAGTTCGGTACGCGTCCTGCTCGGCCGGATCCAGTTCCACCGGCATCAGCTCCACCGGTGGTGGACCCCACGGGGCCGCCCGATGCAGCGTCAGCGGCGGGTCGTTGTCCGCCAACCAACCCCTGACCTGCTCGGTGGCCTCCTGCTGCATCAGCGGATCGGCCGCCGCTCGTTCGTTCCACCCCCATTTTCCGAAGGTCCCCTTGACGATGGGCAGTCCGACCCCGGCCAGCCGGTCCCCGAAGTCGGACCACTCAGCCGGCCGCTCGCCGCGCAACTGTGCGACCACCGGTCCGAGGTAGGTGAGTTCTGCCGGGTGCTGACCAGGCGTGGCGCTCGCCAGCAGCAGGAACGGTGCCTTGGCCGGTGGGTCGTCGAACCGCGCGACCCGCTGGAAAACCTCGGTTCGACGAGTGCTGGTGTTGCGGTAGAGGTGACACTCGTCGGCGATCACGATGTCCCAATGCACCCAGGGACGGCCGTTGCGCGACAACAGCTTCGGCAGTTGGTCGGGCGACGAGATCAGAATCCGATGGCCACCGTCCCCGACTGCGGCGATGGTGTTTCGCCAGTGCGGAATGGTGATCGCGGCCGGACGGTCGACCAGCACCAGGATCCGGCAGGGGTCGGCGCGGCGGGCACAGATCCGATCCGCGATCGCCAACGCGCCGAGCCAGAGGGTGATCGTCTTGCCGGTCCCGACGTCATCGCAGAGCAGGAACGCCCGCCAGCCGTCGGCGGCGGCCGTGTCGATGGCCGCGGCACCGGTGAGCTGCATCTGGCGCGGGACCTTGGGCGCCACCCCGCTGAGCGCTGCACCCGCCGACGAGTTGGCCTCATCCTCCCACCAGCGGAGCCGGCTGTAAGGGCGGGCCGCGAACGGAGCCAGCTCGACCGGCAGCTCCGGGCCGGCGTAGGTCCAGGCTTTGCGGACGCGGTCGTAGCGGGCACCGGGTAGTGGCGTTCGGAACGGCGGATCGAGGAACCACAGCCGTTCGCCCGCGGGTGTGGCCAGTGGTTGCGGCGCCGCCCGCCGGCGGCGTCGGGCCCTGCGGGTCGGAACCGTGACGGTGCCGGTCATTCGGCCGGCCGGTGGCAAACGGCCTCGACATTGTTTCCGTCCGGGTCTCGGACGAAAGCACCGAAGTAGTCCGGGTGGTACTCCGGCCAGACCCGTGGCGCGTGCAGCACCTCGCCGCCGAGTTCGGCCGCAACCCGGTGGAAGGCCAGCACCGCGTCCCGATCCGCGGCGCTGAAGGCGATGTGCGTCTGCCGGCCGCCGGGATCGCTCGCCGTACCGAGCCAGAACGCGGGGATCCCATCGACCGGGCCGTACCCGGCGACACCGCCGAAGTTCATCACCCTCGCGTACCCCAGCGGCGCCAGCACGGCGTCGTACCACGCTGTCGCGGCGGCGAAGTCGTCGGTCTGCAGGCTGATGTGGTCGATCATTCGCCCACCCTGTCACCCGACGCCGACAATCAGCGCGAGACAGCCCCGACACGGCGCCGGTGCCGGACAAGGCGCCACCGAAAGCCCTGCAGCAGGCCGAATCTGACAGGCACCGTTGGCGAGCACGCGACACGCTGGTCCCGGACGGACTTGTCGGGCTCTTCACCCGCATGAGGGCGACTGCGGCACCCGATCAGCGCACAATGAGCCCCACCAGCGGACTTGTCCCGGGCGCGTCGCGTACCAGCCCCCTCCGCCGGCCTGCTCGACCGTCCGGCACGCATACCCTCGGGTCCATGGACTACCGAACTCTGGGCAACAGCGGCTGCGCTGTCTCAACTCTGGCACTCGGAACGATGACATTTGGCGCGGAGGCGGATGCGGAGGCAGCGCATGCCCAACTCGACACGTTCATCGAAGCCGGCGGAACGCTGGTGGACACGGCCGATGTGTACTCCGCGGGCGCCTCCGAGGAGATCATCGGCCGGTGGCTTGCCGACCGTCCGCAGGATGTGACGGACCGGGTGGTGCTGGCCACGAAGGGGCGCTTCCCGATGGCGGACGAGCCGAACGGTGTCGGACTCTCCGCCCGTCACCTGACCAGAGCTCTGGACGCTTCACTGCAACGACTCGGGGTCGATGCGGTCGACCTCTACCAGGCCCACGCCTTCGACCCGCACACCCCGCTGGAGGAGACCCTCCGCACCTTCGACGGCTTCATCCGGGCCGGCAAGATCCGCTATTACGGTCTGTCGAACTTCACCGGTTGGCAGCTGACGAAAGCGGTTCAGCTGGCCAGGACGATGAACCTGGCGGAACCGATCACCCTGCAGCCGCAGTACAACCTGCTGGTTCGGGAGATCGAATGGGAGATCGTGCCGGCTGCCCTGGACGCCGACCTCGGGCTGCTGCCGTGGTCACCGTTGGGCGGCGGTTGGCTCTCCGGCAAGTACCGGCGCAACGAACGGCCCACCGGCAGCACCCGGCTGGGTGAAGACCCGGGCCGCGGCATGGAGGCGTTCGGCAAGCGCAACCAGCTGCAGCGCACCTGGGACGTCATCGAGGCGGTGCAGTTGATCGCGGAGGGTCGCGGGGTTTCGATGGCCCAGGTCGCGCTGGCCTGGGTGACCAACCGGCCGGCCGTCACCTCGACGATCCTCGGCGCCAGGACCCTCGACCAGTTGACCGACAATCTGGGATCGGCCGGACTGCGGTTGCAGGGCGACGAACTGGACGCCCTGGACACCGCAAGCCGGCTCCCGGTCGGCGACTATCCCTACGGCGAGCTCGGTGTGGAGCAACGGCAACGCCGGCTCTCCGGTGGGCGCGGCTGACCGACCCCGTGGCAGATGACCTGAACCCTATTCGGGAGATTGATCCGGCGGGGCGTTGAGCGCCTCGTCGATGGTCCGGAAAACGTCGTGGTGGAACGCTTCGGGAACCGCGCTCCGCATGACGTCCCGGAACTGTCCGATGTCCCTGGCGATTCGCAGCTCGATGCCGTCCCGGGCCAGCGAACTGGCCAGCTGGGCCAGCATCTCGGCAGCGCTGATGTCGATGAACGGGCTGGTTTCCGCGTCGAGCACGACGATCCGGGTCTGCGGCGTCCGCAGGGCTTCGATCCGTTCCCGCACATGGTCGCTGTTGGCGAAGAACAATCCCGATTCGACCCGGACCACCAACCTGGTCGGGTCGGCGTCGAGGTCCTCGTGCCGTTCCACGTCGAGCCAGGCCCCGTCCCGCTTGGCCAGACCGGCCACGTGTGGACGGGAGACCCGGTACAGCAACAGCAACATCGACACGCCGATACCGATCACCAGTCCGGGGAGGGTGTCGAAGATCAGCACGCCGAGCATCGCGGCGATCGCGGCGGCGAAATCGGCCCGGGCGGCGAAACCGTAGATGCTGCCCAGTCGATCGGTCCACACCCGGTAGAGCCGGCGCAGCGCCGGGAAGTCGACGAGCTCGATCACGGCCGCGATCACCACCGCCGACAAGGTCGCTTCCGGCAACTCCTGGAAAAGGCCGGTGAGAAACAGCAGGGTGATCAACGTCAGTACTGCCACCACCAGCCCACTGACCTGGGACCGGGCTCCGGCGGCACCGTTCACCGCGGTCTTGGACAGGCTTCCGTTGACCACCATCCCGGCGCACAGCCCCGATCCCAGGTTGGCGGCGCCGAGGCCGACCAGCTCCCGGTTGGCCGAGATCTGGTACCCGGCCTTGGCTGCATAGGTTTTCGCCGCACCGAGTCCCTCGGCGAACCCCACGATCAGCACAGCGACCGCCGGGCCGGCGAGATCGATGTAGGACGAGAGCCCACCGGCGTCCGGCAAACCGAAATCCGGCAGACCGGAATCGATCTCGCCGACGATCTCGACCCCCCGGTCCTGCAGCCCGAACATCACCGACGCTGCCGTCCCCAACAACACCGCGAGCAACGAACCGGGCACGAGTGGGAACCATTTCTTGCAGGCCAGCACCAAGGCCAGACTCGCCGCGCCGACCAGCAGGGTCAGTGTCTGGGTGTCGCCGAGATGCGTGATCAGTCCCCAGGTCTGCTCGAAGAAGTCACCCTCGGACTTCGGGACGCCGAAGAACTTCGGCACCTGCCCGATCATGATCGTCAGCGCCAGCCCGACGATGAAACCCTTCAGCACCGGCTCGGAGATGAACGAGGCGATGAAGCCCAGCCGCAGCAGACCGGCCAGCAGACCGGCGATCCCGGTGACGACGGCAAGGGCGGCGGTGAGCGCCACGTACAACGCGGAGTCGCCACCGGCGAACGGGGCGACGGTCGCTGCCGACAGGGCTGCGGTCGCCGACATCGGGCCGACGACGAGGTGTCGAGAACTCCCAGCGGCCGCATAGAGCACCAACGACGGGATCGCCGCATACAGGCCGACCACCGGAGGAACCCCGGCGATCGTCGCGTAGGCCAGGGCTTCTGGGACCAGGACGGCCCAGACCGTCAGCCCGGCAACGACATCGGCCCGGATCCAGGCGCGTCGGTAACCCTGGAGCGAGCCGAACACCGGCCAGTTCCTGCCGGCCGTCGCGCTCATTTCTGATCGACCACGGCCTCATCCGTCGCATCCGGCGGCGCTGCCTTCGGGCCAGGAATTTTCCGCCGATCGGCCCTCGGCGGCTTGTCCTTGAACACCGGCTTGTCACCGAGGAACAGTCCGAGCCACTGCGCGTCCGGGTCCATGTCCACCATCAGGGCCTTCACCAGCAGGCTCGCCGGAATGGCCAGAATCGCGCCGATCGGGCCGAGGATGTACGCCCAGACGATCAGCGAGAGAAAGCTGATCGTGGTGGTCAGACCGACTGCGTCACCGACGAATTTCGGCTGCAGCACGGATTGGATGATGAAGTTCAGCACGCAATAGACCACGATGACCGAGATGGCCAAAGTCGGCCCGCCGACCAACAATCCCAAGATGGCCGGCGGGATCAGGCCGATGATGAAGCCGATGTTCGGGATGTAGTTGGTGACGAACGCCAGCAGTGCCCAGAGCCCGGCAGCCGGGATTCCCAGGATCAGCAGCGCCGCGCCATCCAGCACGGCGACGATGCCGCCGAAGATGGTGGCGACCCCGAAGTACTTCCGGGTGCCCTTCGCGAACACCCCGAGGGCGTCGAGGACGGGTTCCCGGCCCGCGCGGACCTTCGCCATGCGCTGGTCGAACACGGTGCCGTCGACGGCCAGGAAGATCAACACGACCACCATCAGCAGGACGAACGTGAAGATGCCCGAGATGCTGGAGAGCAATCCCTCGGCGAAGGACGCGATCTGACTCGGGTCGATGTTGCTGAAGATCGACTGGATGTCCGCCTGGGTGACACCCATTCCCTCGAGCCAGGATTGGACGCCGGCAAGCTGCTGCTGGACCTGATCGGCGTACTGCGGCATCAGCGTCGCCAGTTGGATGATCCCGATGATCGCGGCCGCGAACAGTCCGACGACGATCGCCAACACGGTGAGGAAGACCGCAAGGGAGGCAATCGCGCGGGACGCACCGCGCCCGATCAGCCACCAGCGAATCGGATTCACGGTGATGGTCAGCACCAGGGCCAGGAAGATCGGACCGATGATGTTCGGAATGGCCCGCATCCCCGCGACCGCCACCACGATCGACGCCAGCCCGAGCATGATGATCAGACCCCTCGGCACGTCGTAGCGCGCCGACGAACGGATCCGGCCGGGCGGATCGTCGGGGCCGTCCTGGGACTCGATCGCTGCGGCTGGGGTGGTGGGGGCTACGGGCTCGTCCGTCATGACTAGCGAGTCTGGTGCATCCCGGGTGACCGGACCGGATCGGGGCGACGGAGCACCCGGCATCTGACGCCAAAACTTCGGCGGCCACCGGTCAACCCGACCGCTCCGGCTGGCCGAAACGGACATCGGTGGGCAGTATGTCGGAAATGGGAAAGAAAAAGCATCAGCCGGCGACCACCGCGTCGAAGCAGCTCAAGGACAAGCCGAAGAAGCTCAAGGAAAAGCCGTACCAGCGCGAGCTCCGTGACCTGCACGTCGAGCTGGTGCAAATGCAGGAATGGGTGAAGCGCACCGGCGCCAAGGTCTGCATCGTCTTCGAGGGCCGGGACACGGCCGGCAAGGGCGGCACCATCAAGGCCATCACCGAACGGGTCAGCCCTCGGGTGTTCCGGGTGGTGGCACTGCCGGCACCCACCGATCGCGAGAAGAGCCAGATGTACGTGCAGCGGTACGTGTCTCATTTCCCCGCTGCCGGCGAAGTGGTCATCTTCGACCGCAGTTGGTACAACCGGGCCGGCGTGGAGCGGGTGATGGGATTCTGCACACCCGAAGAAACGGAATACTTTCTCGGTCTCACGCCAGACGTGGAAAAGGCGATGGTGAATTCCGGGATCATCCTGCTGAAGTACTGGCTTGAGGTCGGCCCGGACGAACAGACCCGGCGGCTGAAGAACCGGATCAACGATGGCCGCAAGACATGGAAACTCTCGCCGATGGACCTGAAGTCCTACGCCCGCTGGTTCGACTACTCGCGGGCCCGCGACGCGATGATCCTGGCGACCGACACACCATGGGCTCCATGGTTTCTGGCACACACCGACGACAAGAAGCGGGGTCGACTGAACATCATCACCCACCTGCTGAGCCAGATTCCGTACCAGCCCGCGCCGACCACCCCGGTGAAGCTGCCGCGGCGACAGCGCGCCGGAAATTACCGGGAGATCGACTACCCCTTCAAGTTCGTTCCGGACACCACTAGATAAATTCCTTCGCGGGGCGAAGGGTGGCGCACCGTCACGGCGAGACGCTGCGCTAGCGTGATCCGCAGCGGGTCTTATTCGCCCACTTGAGATGTTGCACCCATGGGTACGAGTTGCACCAGGACTGGAGCCGGATGACGAACCGTTCGGTACCGGGAGTCGTTTGCCGAGGTGGCTTCCTGATGGGTGCTTTCTGATGGGTGCCTTCTGATGGGTGCGGTGATCGGCGAGATTCTGCCGTTCGCCCTCGGCATCGCGATCTCACCCGTCCCGATCATCGCCGTGATCCTGATGTTGTTCTCGAAGCGGGCGGGCAGCACCAGTGTCGGGTTCCTGATCGGGTGGTTGCTCGGGATCATCGTCGCCACCGGCATTTTCACCGCGATCGCCGGAACACTGCAGTCAGGTGGCGCCCCGTCGTCCGGCTCCTCGTGGATGAAGATCGGGCTCGGCGCCCTGTTGCTGTCCGTCGGCTGGCGGCAGTGGGCGAAACGCAAGGGGCCCCACACGACGCCGAAATGGATGGCCGCGATCGACGACTTCAATCTGGTCAAGGCGCTCGGGCTTGGCTTCCTGCTCTCCGCGATCAACCCGAAGAACCTGATCATGGCCGCCGGTGCCGGCGTGATCATCGGGTCCGCCGGGCTCAGCGTGGGCAGCGAGGTCGGGACGATCGCGGTGTTCACGGCGCTCGCCGCCTCGACCGTGGCCGTCCCGGTGATCGCCTACCTGGTGGCGTCGGAGAAGATGCGCGGGCCGCTGGACCGGCTTCGGGCGTGGCTGGATGCCAACAACTCCGCGGTGATGGGCGTGCTGATCCTGGTCATCGGCGTGTTGCTGATCGGCAAGGGGATCACCGGGCTGTCCGCCTGAGACCGGCATACCTGCCGCGCCGCAGTAGACCGAGCCGGCCGGGAGGATCAACCCCCTCCTGCGTCACACCCGCGGCGGCGCCGTGGTGCGACCGGGCAGGAACGTCGTCGGCAACACCACTCGGCGGCCCTGCGTCCGACGAGCCGGATTGAGCAGCATCCGGCCGGCCTGCCGACCCTTCTCCACCACCGGTTGCACCACCGTGGTGAGGTGGGCGTCGATCGCCCCGCGAATCCCGTCGAAGCCGGTGACCGAAACGTCCTCCGGGACCCGCTGGTGTCGACGGGTGAGCTCCTCGATCGCGCCGAGAGCCAGCACGTCCGAAGTCGCAACCAGTGCGGTGATGCCGGGATCCAGCGCCAGCACCTCGGCCGCGGCCGAGGCACCCGCTTCCACCGAATGCTCGAACCGCTCGACGACGGGGATCCGGTCCCAGGCGACCCCGGCGGCGGTGAAGGCCTCGCGCAGACCGGTGAGCCGGTTCCGCTGCACGTGGTAGTGCGCGGAGTTCTGTCGGACGATCGTCACCGGTCCGTCGAGCCGCGCCCGACCGAGCCGCATGCAGATCACGCCGATCCGGCGGTGACCCAGCTCGATCAGATGGGCCGCGACGTCACGGATTGCCGCCGAATCGTCGATGCCGACCAGGTCGGCCCCGGGGAATCCCGGTTGGTCACAGATCACCGAAGGCACCGGCCGGGCCAGTGCGGCCGCCAGGTGCGGATCGTCGTCCGGCATCGAATAGACCACGAAACCGTCGACGGCCGCGCCCGCCACCCCGAGCACGTCTTCCGACTCCGGCCGGGCCGGCACCAGCAGCAGGCCCACCCGCGCCTCGTCGCACTCCAACGTCAAACCCTCGAGGAAGGCGACCGCGCCCGGGTCGCGGAAGGCGTACGACACCTGCTCGGTGAGCAACAGCCCCACCGCACCCGCCTTGCGGGTGCGCAGTGATCGCGCCACCGGATCGGGGCCGGGATAGCCCATCCGGCGGGCGGCCTCCATCACCCTGGACCGCAGCTGCGGGGACAGCTGATCCGGCCGGTTGTAAGCGTTGGAGACGGTGGTCCGAGAGATGCCCAACTCGGCGGCCAGCGACGCCAGGGTCGCCGGCGGCCTCGTCCTGGGGGGTCGATCCACCCTTGACACGGTATCGGTTCAGTACCGGTGTGGTCATCAGTGGGTGTGGCCGCCACCACCACCCGCGATTCAGCTCCGCCGCGGCGCTCACCAGCGAGGATCCCCGGGTTCGGGAAAACGTTTTCCCGGACTCTTCCTATCGCGGCGATCCTCGTTTAGGGTTCAGACGATCAGCCACCCGACTCCGGGTCGTACGACCGTGCGGCCCGGCGCAGAACTCGACGGAAAGGACGTGGCAATGGCCGACGTCAAGTACGACGGAGCCTCTCGGATCTATCCCGGCAGCCCCCCGGTTCGCGCCGTGGACACCCTCAATCTGGATATCCCCGACGGCGAATTCCTCGTCCTTGTCGGCCCGTCCGGCTCCGGGAAGTCCACCGCGCTGCGGATGCTCGCCGGGCTCGAGGACATCAACGAGGGCCGGATCATCATCGGTGGCCGTGACGTCACCAACGTGCCGCCGAAGAACCGCGACATCGCCATGGTGTTCCAGTCCTACGCGCTGTACCCGCACATGACCGTCGCCGAGAACATGGGCTTCGCGCTCAAGCTGCGCGGGGTCAACAAGACCGAGATCGCCAGCAAGGTCCGCGAGGCCGCCGGCCTGCTCGACCTGGAGAAATACCTCGATCGCAAGCCCAAGGCACTCTCCGGTGGCCAGCGGCAGCGGGTCGCCATGGGCCGCGCCATCGTCCGCGAGCCGTCCGTCTTCCTGATGGACGAGCCGTTGTCGAACCTGGACGCCAAGCTCCGGGTGGAGACCCGCGCGAACATCGCCGACCTGCAGCACCGGTTGGGCACCACCACCGTCTACGTGACCCACGACCAGGTCGAGGCCATGACGATGGGCGACCGGGTCGCCGTCCTCAAGGACGGCATCCTGAACCAGTGCGACACCCCGAGGACCCTGTACGACAAGCCGGTCAACGTCTTCGTCGCCGGGTTCATGGGCTCGCCCGCGATGAACCTGCTGACCGTGCCGTTGGTCGCGGAGGGCGCCAAGCTCGGTGACACGGTCTTCCCGCTGCCGCGTGAGCTGCTGGCCGAGGCTTCCGGAATGGGTCTCAAGGAGGTCACCTTCGGTGTCCGTCCGGAGAACATCACGCTGTCCGACAAGGGCGTACCGGTCACCATCGACCTGGTGGAAGAACTCGGCGCCGACTCCTTCGTGCACGGGCACACTCCGGACGGCGACCGCCTGGTGATCCGGGCGGATGCCCGGATCCACCCGTCACCGGGTTCCGTCGTGCACGCCATGCCGACCGACGCCGATCACTGCCACATCTTCGATCCGACGTCCGGGCTTCGGCTCAAGGCTTCCCGCGCCGTGCCCGCGGATGCCTCCCTGGCGGCCCCGTCGACGATCGATCTCGGCAAGAGCTGACCGAGGTCGGACCGGTCAGGACGGCCGGACCACGCCTGTTTCGACGGGCGTGGTCCGGCCGTTCTGCTGTTTCCCGGCGTCCTGTTTCCCGGCGTCCTGATTCGCGGCGTCCTGATTCACGGGGAGCCGGCGTCGTGGCACCCAGCCGCGGCGCATCCTGCGGTTGCCGGCGATCCGGCAGATCACGTAGATCGCGAACGAGATCGTGGTGACGTAGGGGCTGATCGGCAGGCTGCCGCCAAGGGCGATCAGGATTCCGCCGACCACGGACACCGTGCCGAACACCACCGACAGCACCGGCACCCACAGCGCCGACGCGCTCACCCGCATCGCGGCCGCAGCGGGCGTGACGAGCAGCGCGAGCACCAGCAACGCGCCGACGACCTGCACGGCCATCGCCACCGTCAGCCCGAGCACGATCATGAAGATCGGCGACAACGCCCGCACGGGCACCCCGCGCGCCGCGGCGATGTCGGGATCGACCGTGGCGAACATCAACGGCCGCCACATGATCGCCAACGCCGCCAGCACGACGACGCTGACCCCCAGCATCCAGAGCAGCTGCGGGTCGTCGACGGCCACGATCTGGCCGGTGAGCAGACCGAACTTGTTCGCCGATCGTCCCGGGTACAACGCGAGGAACAGCACCCCGAGCCCGAGACCGAACGGCATCAGCACGCCGATGATCGACGAGCGCTCCCGCGCCCGCACCCCGAGCACCCCGATCACCAGAGCCGCGATCAGTGACCCGAGGATCGACCCGATCACCACGTTGAAGCCGACCAGCAGCGCGAACGACGCCCCGGCGAACGAGAGCTCACTGATCCCGTGCACCGCGAAGGTCAGATCGCGCATCATCACGAAGACGCCGATCAACCCGCCGATCAGACCGAGCAGCGCCCCGGCGATGATCGAGTTCTGCAGCAGTTGCAGGAGTTCGCCGTAGTTGTCGAAGTTGAACATCCGATCCCAGATACTCACCGGCCGACTCCGGTCCCGCGCTGCCCCTGGTCGCGCTGTCTCACGGCTCGAGCTCCCGGAAATCCGGCTGCCCGTGGTCCACCGCGCAGTTGTCGTCCTCGGAGAGGTGATAGACGGTGCTCGGGTCATTCGATGCGACGACGATGACCCTCCCCTGGGCATGCAGCACATCGACCGGCGCACCGTACAGCTCGCTGAGGCTGGTGGAGGTGAGCACCTCCGACGGCGGCCCGAGCCGGAACTGACCGGCCGCGAGGTAGAGCACCTGGTCGACGTAGTCGAGCACGGCGTTGATGTCGTGCGTGACGAACAGCACCGCGGTGCCGTGTTGCCGCCTGCGGCGGTCGAGCAGGGCGGCGACCTCCTGTTGATGACGCAGATCCAACGCGGCCAGCGGCTCGTCACACAGCAGGATCGAGGGATCGGCGGCCAGCGCTGCCGCGATCCGGACCCGTTGCAGCTCGCCGCCGGACAGCATCGAGACCGGAGCGTCACCGAATCCGTCCGCGCCGACCGACGCCAGCAGCTCGTCGATCCCACTGCGGACGGCCTGCCGGGAGCGGCCGGAGCCGAACGGGAATCCCCACCGGTGTCCGTCGAGGCCCATCCGCACCAGGTCCCGTGCCTTGAGCATGGTGCCCTCGTCGATCGCGATCCGCTGCGGTACGTACCCGACGGCCGTGCTGCCGCGTCGGACCGGCTCGCCGCCGATCCAGGCCTGGCCGTGGGTCAGCGGCTGCTCACCGAGCAGCACCTTGAGCAGACTCGTCTTCCCGGACCCGTTCGAACCCAGGATCGCGACGAACTGGCCGGGTGCGATGTCCAGGTCCAGCCCCTCCCACAACACCCGGTCGCCGAACGCGAGCGCGGCGCCGCGGGTCCGCACGGCGGGTACCTGGGTGGCGGCAGCGCCGGGGCCGACATGGTCGGGGGTCGTCACCACCCCGCCGGTCACGGTCGCACTCATCGGCCGAGTGCGTCCGCCAGCGCGGAGATGTTCGTGTCCATCCAGCTCAGGTAGTCCTTACCCTCTGGCAGCGTTTCGGTCACCGCGACCACGGCGATGCCATTGTCCTTCGCCGCTGTCAACATCTGCTCGGTTTCGGGCGACGAAGTCTGTTCGTTGTACACGAGCACGACAACTTGTTGGTCGGTCAGCAGGGCGAGTGTCATCGCCAGGACGGTCGGCGGGACGTCCGTGCCCTGTTCGATCGCCTCGCTGAACTCGTCGGGGGTCAGGTTCACCAGCCCGGCCGCCTCGGTCAGGTACAGCGGCACCGGTTCGGTGATCGCGACCTTTGCACCGTCGTGCGCTGCCTTGATCGCATCGATCTTGCCGGTCAGCCCGGCGATTTTGTCCTGGAACGTTGCCAGGTTGGCCCGGAAATAATCCGCCTGGTCCGGCCTGATCGCGGCGAGTTGGTCGGCCACGGCGCTCGCCACCCGATCGACGGCGGGCAGGTCGTACCAGACGTGTTCGTTGAACTCGCCGTGATCGTGGCCATCGGCGCCGCCGTTCGCCGCCGTGCTGTGACTCGTGTCGGCGCCGCTGCCCTGCTGCGCGGAGTCCGGATCGTTCGCCAACCCGGAGACGTCCACGGCGGTGATCACCCGCGCCGTTGTGCCCGCGGAGGCCAGCATGGTCTGCACGAAGTCGTCGTAGCCGCCGCCGTTCTCGACGACGAGCGCAGCCTTGGACAGGGCGAGTTGCGCCTGCGCGTTCGGCTCGAAGGAATGCGGATCCGCGGCCGGATCGCTGATCAGGGCCGTGACGACCACCTGCTCCCCGCCGATCTGGGCGACCACGTCACTCCAGACATTGGTGGACGTCACCACCGGGACCGGACCGGTATCGGACCCTGACGGACCGGTGCCGCCCGCGCTGGACCCGCAGCCCGACAGGGCGAGCGCGGCCACAGCGACCAGGCCGATCACGGTGGTCCTACCAAGGACAGTTCTCATGTCGCTCCGACGTCAGTCATGTTGAAGTTGATAATCGCTCTCAACATGCTAGCGCACGGGCCGCCTCGGTCGGCGTGATTTCGCCCGGCCGCAAGCACCGGGGAACGACCGCCTGAGGCGATCACAGCCGCGCAGCAGTGATTCGCGCCGGCAACCCGTCTTGTCGGCGGCGGCCTGAAGAGGGATCGGTCCGCCGGCCCGTCTCAGCCGGCAGCTTCCACCCGGCGGCGGCGGGCGACCTCGGCGAGCACCACGCCGGCCGCCACGGAGGCGTTGAGCGACTCCACCGCGCGCGCCATCGGGATGGACACGGTGACGTCGCAGACGGTCAGGGTGAGCCTGGCCAGACCCCTGCCCTCGGAACCGACCACGATCACCAGCGGCGAGGTGGCCAGCTCGAAGGAGTCGGTGTCGGTCGTCCCGTCCGCGTCCAGCCCGGCGATCATCAGCCCCTTGGCGGCGTAGTCCTTCAACGTGCGGACCAGATTGGTGCACCTGGCGACCCGGATCCGGGCCGCGGTACCGGCCGACGTGCGCCATGCCGATGCCGTCATGCCGGCGCTGCGCCGCTCCGGGACCACGACACCATGGGCGCCGAACGCGGCGGCCGACCGGACGATGGCCCCGAGGTTGCGCGGGTCGGTGACGCCGTCGACCGCGACGATCAAGGCGGCCCGGCCGGAATCCTTGGCCCTGGCCAGCAGGTCCTCCGGATGGGCGTACTGGTACGGCGGAACGACAAGGGCAAGGCCCTGATGGATGGCGTTGCCGGTCAACCGGTCGAGCTCCGGCCGGGACACCTCGAGCAGGGCGATGCCACGCTCGCCGGCCTCGGAGACTGCCTCGGTCACCCGTTCGTCGGACGCCAGCCCGCCGGCGACATACAACGCGGTGGCCGGCACTCCGGCCCGGAGCGCCTCGACGACCGGGTTCCGCCCGACCACGGTCTCCGGCAGCTCGGCCTTCCCCCGTGCCGGGCGTCCCGGCGCCCCGGATCCGGCCTTGCTGTCCCGCTTTGCCGCAGCTGCCGCGCGTCGAGCCGCAGGGTGGCCCTTGCGTGCCTCCGCCGGAGGTGTCGGACCCCGGCCCTGAACGCCGCGCCTGGACTGCCCGCCCGTGCCGACGACGGCGCCCTTCTTGGTGCCCGGCTTGCGCATCGCGCCCCGCCGCTGGGAATTACCCGCCATCACGCCTCCACTGACCTTCACCTGCATCTGAATTGCGGAACTGCCGACGCAACGCCCAGCGTCAGTGCCGGCCGGCCGCGGCACCGCTCGAGGCTCGGTCGGCGACCGACCAGACCGGTCCGTCCTTGGTGTCCTCGATCGCGAATCCGGCCTCCGCCAGCCGCACCCGGATGGCGTCGGCCCTGGCGAAGTCACGTTCGGCGCGAGCCGTCGACCGCTCGACCAGCAGTGCCTCGATGAGGTGCCCGGTGGCATCGATCAACCGGTGGTCCTCGCCGCCCGTCGCCCACGGCGCCGCCCACGGGTCGATGCCCAGCACGGCGACCATCGCGCGGACCGCCTCGGCGATCTCGACTGCCGCGTCGTGATCGCCCGCGGACAGCGCAGCGTTCCCGGCCCGTACCCGCTCGTGGATGACGGCCAGCGCCCGCGGCACCCCGAGGTCGTCGTCCATGGCCTGCCGGAAACTGTCCGGCACCGTGCCGATCGCCACCGCGCCGCCGGCTTCCCGATCGGACGCCCGGTGCAGGAACGACTCGATCCGCTCGAAGGCCTTCGACGCGTCGTCCAGGGCTTCGCGGGAGTATTCGATCGACGAGCGGTAGTGCACGCTGATCAGGTAGTACCGCAGCGCAATCGGTCTGGTGTGTTCGGTGATCGCCGGCACCGACAGGATGTTCCCCAGCGACTTGGACATCTTCTCGCCAGACATGGTGACCCAGTGCGAGTGCATCCAGTAGCGGGCGAACGGGTCACCGACGCCATGCGATTGCGCTGCTTCGTTCTCGTGGTGGGGGAAGATGAGATCCAAACCGCCACCGTGGATGTCGAATTCGCTGCCCAGGTAGGTGCGGGCCATGGCCGAGCACTCGATGTGCCAGCCGGGCCGGCCGGGACCCCAGGGCGACGGCCAGGAGGGCTCCCCCGGTTTCGCCCCTTTCCACATGGTGAAGTCGGCCGAATCCCGCTTCCCGCCGGCTTCCGTCTCGCCCTGCACCATTTCGTCGATCTTCTGTCCCGACAGGAATCCGTAGTCGGGTTGGGTTCGTACCGCGAAATAGACGTCGCCGGCGGCCGAATAGGCATGGCCGGACGCAATCAATTCCGCGATCATTTCCACGATCTGCGGGATGTGTCCGGTCGCCCTCGGTTCGATCGAGGGACGAAGGCAGCCGAGCGAGTCGTACGCATCGGAGAAACTGCGTTCGTGGGTGGTGGCCCATTCCCACCAGGGGCGGCCCGCTTCGGCGGCCTTGGTCAGGATCTTGTCGTCGATATCGGTCACATTGCGCACGTGCTGCACTTCGAAGCCGTTGAATTCCAGCCATCGTCGCAGCACGTCGTAGACGATTCCGGCGCCCCGAAGGTGCCCGATGTGCGGATGCCACTGCACCGTCGCGCCGCAGTTGTAGAGGGACACCACACCGGGTCGCCGAGGCTCGAACGGCCGCACTGACCGTGTGGCGGTGTCGTACAGGTGCAGGCTCACCCGACGATGGTACGGGCCCGGCAGCCCTCCGACGGTCCGACCCGGATCGCCGTCACGGGTGGTCGCGGTAGATTCGCGCCTCCCACGGTCGCAGCAGGATTTGATCGTCCGGCACATTCGACCGCCCGGTCGCGGCCGGGTAATTTCCCAGGACCAGTTCGCTCCTGGCCCAGCGATCCTCGTCGGGCACGTTGGCGCGCACCTGGGTCGCGGAGAAGTTGGCGACCACCAGCAACGACTGACCGCGGTAGTTGCGGGTGAACGCATAGATCTGGCGGTCCATCGGCAGCAACATGGTGAAATCGCCGTGGGCGACGACCGGATCGCGGTGCCGCAGATCGATGAGCGCCTGGAAATGCGCGAACACCGATTCCGGGTCGTCCACCTGCTGCGTCGCATTGATCTGCAGGTAATTGGGGTTGACGGCGATCCACGGATTGCCCGTGGTGAAACCGGCGGCGTTGCCCGCATCCCACTGCATCGGTGTTCTCGCGTTGTCACGGCTTCGCAGTCGAAGCCCGGCCAGAATGCGGTCAGGATCGTCCCCCGAGGCCACCGCCTCGGCAAAATGGTTCACCGATTCGATGTCCCGGAAATCAGAGGCATCGGCGAAGGGCGCATTGGTCATGCCCAATTCCTCGCCCTGGTAGACGTAGGGCGTTCCACGGTGCAGATGCAGGACCGTGGCGAGCAGTTTCGCCGATTCCACCCGGAATTCACCGTCGTCGCCGAACCGGGACACCGCCCGCGGCTGGTCGTGGTTGTCCCAATACAGGCTGTTCCAGCCGCTTTCGGCCAGACCCGCCTGCCAGCGACCCAGACTCGCCTTCAGGTCCAGCAGATCCAACGGCCTGATATCCCATTTCCCGCCGGGACCCGCATCCAACGAGACGTGCTCGAATTGGAACACCATGTCCACCTCGCGGCGGGCGGGGTCGGTGAAAAGGACGGCATCCTCGACCGTGACCCCCGGCATCTCGCCGACGGTGAGCATCACGTCCGGGCGGCCGGCGAAGACTTCGGCATTCATCTCCTGCAGGAACTCATGAATGCGGGGGCCGCACAGGAAATACGGCGAGCCGTCGCCGAACAGTCCTCCGTGCAGGACCGACCCATCGGGCAGCGAGGTGTCCTTGGAAATCATGTTGATGACGTCCATTCGGAAACCGTCGACGCCACGGTCGAGCCACCAGCGCATCATCTCGTAGACGGCGCCGCGCACCTCGGGATTCTCCCAATTCAGGTCGGGCTGCTTGGTAGAAAAAAGGTGTAGATAGTATTCGCCGGTCGATTCGTCGAATTTCCAGGTGGATCCGCCGAAGAACGACGCCCAGTTGGTCGGCTCGGCTCCCGGAGTTCCCGGGGCCATTCCCTCCCGGGCGGGTCGCCACCAGTACCAGTCGCGTTTCGGGTCGTCGACCGACGATCGAGACTGCACGAACCAGGGGTGTTCGTCGGAGGTGTGGTTCACCACCAGGTCCATCACGAGTCTCATGCCACGGGAATGCACGCCCGCCAATAACTCGTCGAAATCATCCAGCGTTCCGAAGGTCGGTTCGATGTCCTGGTAATCACTGATGTCGTAGCCGTTGTCGTCCTGCGGCGACGGATACACCGGCGACAGCCAGATGACGTCGACGCCCAGCGTCGACAGGTGATCGAGCTTGCTGATGATCCCCCGTAGGTCGCCGACTCCGTCGCCGTCGGAATCGGCGAAACTGCGAGGATAGATCTGATAGACGACCGCCTTCTTCCACCAGGTTTCCTCGGCCTCGGTGTCGGAATGAGCGCGGCTGTTCATCGCGACCGCACTGTCGCTGTGAATGGTGATGACGAATCCTTTACGGTCGTAATCTGTTCCTGAAGGCGATACCGGTGACGCCGAAACGAAGAAGGCCGCCATCTGACGTACCCGGCCGACAGGTCGAGAAATCGCGCGGTAATTCAGTCCGCGGCAGCCTGGTATTGCTCGACGATCTCCGCCGGTACCCGGCCGCGGGCCGAGACCGCAATTCCCTGTGCCTGTGCCCATTCCCGGACCGCCTTGGCATCGACCCGATCCGAGGATCGGCTCGCCCGCGCGGTGGCCGCCGGTCGGCCGGAACGGACACGACGAGCAGAACCGGTGAATTCTCCCAATACCTTACGAAGTGCTGTGGCGTTCTTCTTGCTCAGATCGATCTCGTAGATCCGACCGTCGAGCCCGAAGGTCACCGTCTCGGCGGCCTTTCCGCCGTCGAGATCGTCGGTGAGCGTCACTGTCGTCTGCTGTGCCATGTTCCTGGTGCCTTTCTGATGATGGTCCCGACTGTCGCCATCGGGGAATTGCCTGATCCGATTCGGCGCACCCACGCCGCCGGACCCACTGCGACACAGGGCACCCGGGGTGCCGCGCATCACGGTGCAGTCAGATCGGCCGGGGATGCGTTTCGAGATCCGGCGCCGCCCAGCGTAGTCCCTCGTGAACACGAACATGGCATTCGACGTCAGGTATTACCATTCTGACGTCGAATTCCTGCCGCCTGACCTGACGGCCATCGTCGGCGCATTCGCGCTGGACCGATCGAAAGTTCGCGATTCGACGTCAGATCGCCGCAGCCAGATGCAGTCGGGCAAAGGACAGCGCCTCGGCGAGATCGACCTCGCGCTCCTCCCTGTCGACTCCGCGGGTCGATATCTCGATCACCACCGAACCACGAAAACCGTTACGTGCCAGCGATTCCAGTATTTCGGCGCACGGCTGATTACCACGCCCCGGAACCAGGTGTTCGTCCTTGGCCGACCCGGATCCGTCAGCCAGATGCAGGTGCCCCAGTCGCGAGCCCATCGTCGCGGCCAACTCCACGGCGTCGGTGCCCGAGGTCGCGGTGTGCGAGAGATCCAGGGTGAACCAGCGATGCCCCGCGGACACCGGATTCCAATGCGGCCGATAGCTGTTGACCACGGCGCCGCGAACCTTGACCGGAAACATGTTCTCCACCGCTATGCGGATCGGAGTTCGTTCCTGGAGCTCGGCAATTGACGGAGCGAAGATTGCCGCGGCGGCACGCTGCCACAGGAATGGCGGATGAACGACGACGGTTTCGGCGCCCAATCGCTGGGCCATGTCGATCGAACGCGACAATTTGACCAATGGGTCGGTCGACCAGACCCGCGCGGTGACCAACAGGCACGGTGAATGGACCGACAACACCGGAATCTGGTATTCGTCCATCAGGTCGGCCAAGAGTTCCGCATCCTGACTCAACGGCTCGGTTTGCACCATGACCTCGACGCCGTCGTAGCCGAGTTCGGCGGCCAGTGCGAATGCGGCTGCGGTGCCCTCCGGGTACACCGCGGCGGTCGACATCCCGACCTTGACCGGGGGGATGCGAATCACCGGATGGTGCGTCCCGGCCGCCTCCCGACCTTCCGTCACGGCCCTGCCTTTCGCGGTTGCGTCACCGTTGTCCGGAGCACCACGCTACCGGCGCGACGAACCGCCTCAAGCCTCCAGCTTGTAGCCGAGGCCGCGAACCGTGATCAGGTACCGCGGTGCGGCGGGGTCCGGTTCGATCTTCGCCCGCAGCCTTTTCACGTGGACGTCGAGAGTCTTCGTGTCGCCGACATAGTCCGAGCCCCAGACCCGGTCGATCAACTGGCCCCGGGTCAGCACCCGGCCGGCGTTGCGGATGAGGTATTCCAACAGGTCGAATTCCTTGAGCGGCAGCGAGGCCTGTTCGCCGTGCACGCTGACCACATGCCGATCCACGTCCATCCGTACCGGACCGGCCTGCAGGATCGGCGATGCCGGGTCCTCGGTGTCGCTCCCCCGGCGCAGGACGGCCCTGATCCGGGCGATCAGTTCCCGCGTCGAGTACGGCTTGGTGATGTAGTCGTCGGCGCCGAGTTCCAGGCCGACCACCTTGTCGATCTCGCTGTCCCGCGCCGTCACCATGATCACCGGCACCGGGCCGCGGCTGCGCAACTGTTTGCACACCTCGGTGCCGCTCATCCCGGGCAGCATCACATCGAGCAGCACGATGTCGGCGCCGTTCCGGTCGAACTCCATCAGGGCCTCGGGACCGTTGCCGACGACCTCGGTGCTGAAGCCCTCGCGGCGCAACAGGAAGGCCAGCGGGTCGGCCATCGACTCCTCGTCCTCGACGATCAGAACCTTGGTCATGAAACTCCTCGGCGGGCTGGTTCGACGATGGGTGATGCATCGGGCGCGAGCGGATCGGCGGCGGGCAGGACGGGCAAGCGCAGGGTGAAGGTCGAGCCGGTGCCAGGACGGCTCCAGACCGTCGCGGTGCCGCCGTGATTGGCCGCGACGTGCTTGACGATGGCCAGCCCGAGGCCGGTGCCGCCGGTGGCCCTGGAACGGGCCGGGTCGATCCGGAAGAACCGTTCGAAGACCCGCTCGGCGTACTCCGGGGCGATGCCGACGCCCCGGTCGGTGACCGAGACCTGTACCTGACCGTCGCGCAGGGCCCGACTCAACGAGACCTGGGTACCGGCCGGTGAGTAGTTGATCGCGTTGTCCACCAGATTGGTCATTGCGGTGACCAGCAGGGAGCGGTCACCGCGGACCAGCAGTCCCGACGGCTCGTCCGAGGTGACGACGATTCCCGCGTTCTCGGCCGCCGTCGCCACCCTGGCGATCGTCTCCTGCACCACCGCATCGATCTCGACCACAGCGAGGTCGGGCAGCGCTTCTGCACCCTGCAGCCGGCTCAGCGCGATCAGCTCGTTGACCAGCGCACCGAGCCGGACCGACTCGGACTGTAACTTCCCCGCAAACCGGCGGACGGCCACCGGGTCGTCCGCCGCATCGACCGTGGCCTCGGCCAACAGGCCCATGGCTGCGACCGGTGTCTTGAGCTCGTGCGAGACGTTGGCCACGAAATCCCGGCGGGCTGCCTCCATCCGCTGGGCCGCCGATTCGTCGGTGACCGAAACCAGGATCCGGCCGTCGTCGATGGAGCGCACCACGGCCAGCACGGCGGTCGGTGAGGTCCGGGTCGCCGTCAGCGAGGCTGTCGGGCTCGTCGGATGCAGTTCGACGTCGATCGGTTCACCCGACACTGCGGTCCTGGCCGCCGCGGCGACGATCTGCGGGTCGACGATGCCGGAATGCAGCACCCCCAGCTCGGAGGCCCTGGCATTGCTGAGCAACGGCCGCCCCAACTGGTCGATCACCAGATATCCGGTGGTGGAACGGCGGAGCACCTCGGGCTCCAGCCGCGGTCCACCGTTCCCGGATTCATCCTTATCGGGAGTTGCCCGGCGGCTGACCAGGTAGCACGCCAGCCACCCCAGGAGCACACCGCCCAGGGCGGCCGCCAGATAGCCAACGGTCGACACATCCGTGATGGTAGGTCTGCCGAAGCCTCGATTCGGCCGTCCGGCCCAGGGTGTGACCCGAATTGCCGTCCACCAGCGTGCAGTTCACCAAACGTTCACCCGCGGTCCACCCTGCGGACGGCCGGAGGGGCGGCCCCGGGCACCCTGGACTCGCTCCAGCGCTCGCGACCGGCGACCGCCCGACCCGTCCACTGCGCGGTGTGCAGGCAGAAGCGGCCGGATTCCCCACCATTCGCCTGCACACGGTGCAGTCGATATGGGGCGCGGAGAGGCTCGCCGTTCTGAACAGGATCTTCGTCCCGAACCGATGACGCAGACTCCAGGATTTCGCCCGAATTGAGAGGCCAAGGGGGGCGAGTAACGTTTGGTCTGCCCTGGAGGGGGCCACGGATCCCGTCGAGCACAGAAGTATCTGCCGACAGACCGGGTAAGGGGACGATTGCGGCTGACGCCGCTCAAAGGGGTTGTGTGATGAGCGAACCGGACCACCCGCCGCCGACTCAGAAGCCCGGCTACAGGCCACCGAAGAAGGTCGACCAGGTTCGAGCGAACGCGGTTGCCTCGGAGACCCGACAGGGCACCGTTCAATGGGTGACCCTGGTGGCCGTCGGAAGTTTGTTCACGCTTCTGGGCGTGCTGATCGTGTTCAACGCAACGAACATCTTTGTCGGCTTACTAGGTGGGTCAATCCTGGCGTTCGGTGGAGCATTCCTTGCCGGTGCGTTGGTGGTGTCTGCGCTACGACCGGCTCGGTGACCGAACAACCGGCTAGCGAGGTTGTTCTATGGGCCTTCGAGTTCGGCAACTGAGCCCACTGCACCGTGTGCAGCCAAGAACCGCCGGAATCGCGACGATTTGCCTGCACACGGTGCAGTCGACGGCTGGTGCCGCTGCTACCTGCCCTGGTTGGCCACTGCGGTGATGGCCGCGGCCGCCGCTTCCGGGTCAAGGTAGGTGCCGCCGGCCTTGATCGGCCGCATGTCGGCGTCCAGGTCGTACTGGAGCGGGATGCCGGTCGGCAGGTTGACCTTGGCGATGCCCTCGTCGCTGATGCCGTCGAGCAGCTTCACCACGGCCCGCAGTGAGTTGCCGTGCGCCGCCACCAGCACGGTGTGGCCGGCCCGCAGGTCGTCGAAGATCGGGCCGTTCAGGTACGGCTCCATCCTGGTCACCACATCGGCCAGACACTCGGTCTTGGGGGCGTCGTCACCGAGTTCTGCGTACCGCGGGTCGTCGGCCTGGGAGAACTCGTTGGTGTCGCTGATCGGCGGCGGCGGGGTGTCGTAGGACCGACGCCACAGCATGAACTGCTCTTCGCCGTAGGTCTGCAGGGTCTGCTTCTTGTCCTTGCCCTGCAGGTCGCCGTAGTGCCGCTCGTTGAGCCGCCAGGTGCGCCGCACCGGTATCCAATGCCGGTCGGCAGCGTCGAGCGCGAGATTGGCCGTGGTGATCGCGCGGCGCAGTAGCGAGGTGTGCAGCACATCGGGCAGCACGCCCGCCTCGGTGAGCAGGGCACCGCCGCGGATCGCCTCTGCGGTGCCCTTCTCCGACAGGGGTACATCCACCCAGCCGGTGAACTGGTTGAGTGCGTTCCAGGTGCTTTCGCCGTGCCGCAGCAGGATCAAGGTTGAGGTCATGGCGGACATTGTTCCGCAGCACGGCCCAACCCACCGGGTGGGGTCGGAACGACCGGGCCGGCGCAGTCCATGCAGGTCACCGGACGGTCTGTGCAAGCGCCACCCACTCCACAACGCTGTTGATCAACCCGTTGGGCACGCCTTCCGCGCGGAACCCTCGACGAGCACACACTCCCCCAACGCTGTTGATCAACCCGTTGGGCACGCTTCCCGCGCGGAACCCTCGACGAGCACACACTCTTCCCAACGCTGTTGATCAACCCGTTGGGCACGCTTCCCGCGCGGATCTGCGTGCCAACATGGTTGATCAACAACGTTGGTGGGGGCTCAGCTCGCCGGGGTCAGCTCGTTCTCGCGGTCGTCGGCCGGCCGCGGATCCGGCGTCGGCTCGCTCAGCCCCGGTGTGGTCGGCGCGGGGCCGCCAGGACCGCCACGGGACCGCCGCCGGATGCGGCGCACCAGCCACCAGATCGCCAGCCCGACCACCGCGAACAGCGGCAGGAACGGCAGCAGGGCGCCGGCCAGACCACCGATCCAGCTCAGGAAATCGAGCAGCGCGTTCCAGCCCGCCGTCAGGCCCGCCATGAACTCGTTCTGCTGTGAGGTCACCGGCTCGATGGTGGTCCCGCTGTCGGTGACCGCGGTCATCGACAAGGTGATGGTGGAGAGCGCGACCTGACCGGTCAACGCTGCCTGCTGCTGTTGCAGTGACTCGAGATCGGCCTCCCGTGACGCCAGCTCCGACTCGATGGAGATGACGTCGGCGATGTCCGTTGCCTCCGCGAGCAGCGCCCGTACCCGGGCAACGCTGGCCGTCATGCTCTCCACCCGGCTGTTGACGTCGACGACCTCGGCCGTCACGTCCCGACTGCTCTCGGTGCGGTTGTTCACCTCACCCAGTGCGCCGAGCTTGTCCATCACCGCGTCGTACTGGTCCGCGGGCACCCGCAGGCCGATGTTGATGCTGGAGCCGCCACCGTCGGCGCTGGACTGAAACCCACCTGCGGCCGTTGCGATCCCGCGCACGCTGACGGCGGCCTGGTTGATCGCCGCGGCGCGGGCGGCGATGTTGGCCTCACGATCGGCGGCGGTGTCGTCGGTGACGGGTACCGGCTCGACGGTCAACGTCAGGGACAGGTCGGCGGTCTTGATCACCTTGCCGACATCCAGGGTGCTCCCGGCGAGCTGACCAGGAGTCGGCGCGGCGGCGGGATCTCCTGCGGCCCCTGCCATCTCGCCGGCAGCCTGCTCGGTGGCGTACGCCGGGGCGCCGGCCGCGTCCTGGGCAGGAGCTGCGCCGGCGGTGGCCATGGCGGCTGCCGAGCCGATTGCCGCCGCGCCGCCGGAGTCGGTGTTGGACGATGCCGAACCCGCCGAGCAGGCGGCGAGCGTCAGCGCGACCGCAGCGCCGATGGCCGCCACTCCCGCGACGATGCGCCACCCGGGCCTGGAGTGATCCGAAACTGTAGGGGCCGCAATGACTCTCGTTCGACCTGTCGATATCCGCATGGTCCACCCTCCCGTGCCCGCCGCGAAGGCTGATGCGCTCCGCCTGATACTGAGGACGGAGGGGAGGCCGCGGCAGGATGCACGCGGAAAGGTCACGATTGGGCCACGGCGCGGCGCAGGACAGACGATGGTCCGCCCCGAGCGTGGTTCGGCTCGGTGCTAGTCCTTCTCTTCCGGCTCCGGAGCGCGCTGACCCGATGACGTCCGACCGGCGGCGGACGGCAATGTCGCCTCGATGATCACCGGCGCGTTCGGGTCCTTGGGCTGATTCGGGTCCGGATCGACGGCGGTCGAATCGGTCTCGCTCGGGTCGGTGACCGATGGCTCGGCAGACGGCGGCGCGGCCGGGGTTGTGGTAGCCGTCGTCGTCGTGGTCGCTGTGGTCTCGGCGGGTTCGGTGGGTGTTGCCTCCGGGGCCGGTGCGCCGGTGTCGGACGGTGAAGGCACCTCGGCCGGCGGAGCGCTCGAAGTCGCGCTGGTCGTGACCGGCGCGCTCGACGTCGCGGGAGCACTGGACGTCACGGTTGAACCCGTCAACGGCGGCACGCTCGACGGCGGTGTCACGGATGAGCTGGGCGTCGGGCTCGCGGTGGTCGTCGGGCTGGCCGAGGTGGGTGTTGCCGTCGTGGTCGCTGGCGGACTTGTCACCGTAGTGGTCGGCTTCGGCGTCGTAGTGGTCGGCTTCGGCGTCGTGGTCGTTGGCTTCGGCGTCGTCGGCCTCGTGGTCGGCTTGGTCGCCGGGGCCTGGGTCACCGTTGCCACCGGCGAGGTCTCGACCGGAACTTGCACTACCGGGGCCTGTACCACCGGGGCCGGAGGCGTCTGCATGACCGGTGCCGGCCACGGGCGGGGCTGGAGGCGCGGGATGGTCGACGAGTAGATGCGCTGCGGGGTGCTGCCGGACGAACTACCCGCCCCGGTCCAGCCGGAGTAGATCGACGTCCCGGAGTTCCCGGTCATCAACGGGGTGTAGCCACGGACGACGGCACCGAAGTCGGCCACCCCGGGTGCCCGCACCGCGGGGCCGGTCCAGTAGCGATGCACCCGGTCGTCGACGTCCGTCCGGGTCAGCGGAACGATGTGGATCGGGGTGCCGACCCAGGACGCTTCGAGGATGTAGGGGATGCCGCCGAAGGTGCCCAGGTAGATCGCGACGTGGCCGGGGAAGCCGACGATGTCGCCGGGCAGCGCCTCCGCCCAACTGATGGAGGTACCGCTCGATCGTTGCGAGCCGGAATCACCGGGGGCCTGGTAGCCGGCCATGCCGAGCACGTACGCGGTCAGCCCGGAGCAGTCGAATCCGATGGTGCTGCCGCAGCTGTTGAAGTCCCCGCCACCGCGGGTGCAGCCGTTGTTCGGGCCGGCTCCCGAGCCACCGCCGCCCCAGACGTAGGGCATGCCCAGTGCGGTGAACCCGGCGGCGAGGCCGGCGGCGACAGCGGCGTTGGGGGCGGTGATGGTCTGTCCGGCGAGGGCGGCCGAGACGTACGGGTTGGCCGGGATCTTGACCGTGGTCCCGGTCGACAGCACCGACGTGGCGGTGGTCGAGGCTGCCGCCACCGGTGGAACCGAAGTACTTGCGGAACATGTAGAAGAAGTTGCGGTTTCCGTAGGCGGAGCAGGCGTCGCCGGTGCCGGGGTAGGCGGCCAGCGAGGCGGCATTCGGCTGGTACGGCGTGTAGATGTACAACGACGCGGTCGCGGTGTTCTGGATCGTGACGGGGGCCGAGCCGCAGCCGGATTCGACAACGTTCCAGAGGATGTCGACCGTCTGACCGGCGCGGTAGTTGTACTTCTCCGGGTCGAGCCGGTAGCGGGACCACTGCTTGGCCATCCCGTAGCCCTGGTTGAAGAAGCCGGCGTAGGCCGGGTCGCAGTTCGCGCTGCCTCCGGGACCGGTGTCCGGGCAGTGCCAGCCCCAGGCAGCGTTGTAGCTGCCCGCGCTGGTGTCCGTCCGGGACAGCAGGCCGGATTCCTTCTGCAGGGTCACCAGCATGACCTGCGGGCTGATCCCACAGGCGGTGGAGAACTTCGAGATCACCGTCGCGGCGTCCTCGTTGGTGCCGCCCTGGTACGCGGCGCAGTACCGGTCGGCCGGCTGGTCAGGCGTGGTCAGCGCCAGATTCTTCAGGCAATAGCTGCCGACGCAGGCCTCACCCTCGGACCGCAGGAATTCCCTGATCTGTTCGACCGTCATCGACGCGGTGTTGTAGAAGACCGCGTCCGAAATGATGTTGCCCGGGTCGAAGGCGGTGCCGGTGGTCGCCTGCTCGGCCGGCGCGGGTGCACAGGTCACGTCATCCTGCTGCAGCGAGACCTTGTCCAGCAGCTGGTCGGCCAGAGCCGTTGCCATGTCCTGATACTCGGCGAAACGCTCGCCCGTCGTCGTCTTCTGGACGACATCGCCGATCTCGTAGTTGGGCCGCGGATCGGTGTCGTATCCCGGTACCTGCTTGACCAGTTGGTCGTAGAACATCCAGGACGCGCCACCGGGTTCGGTGCGCCGGTACTGGGTGTAGGTGACCGGGTTCTGCTGGAACAGCCCCAGCCAATCCTTGTTGACGGCCTCCGGTCGTAGGCTCGACTGCTCGGTGGCGACCGAGATGCCGATCTCGATGCCGCGCCGGGTGATGCCCATCTGCTTGCCGACCGCGATCACGGTGGCCGCCATCTCGACCTGGCCGGCGTCCAGCGCGATGTCGGCGAAGCTGCCGCCGTTCTTCAACTCGTCGGGCAGACCCTGCAGGTTGCCCAGCGGCGCGGGTGTGCCGGATCCGGCCTGGCTGGTCGCTTCCTGCCCTGGCAGGCAGGTGGGCAGGACCGGCGCAACAGCGGCGGCTGCCGGGACGATCGGCGTGATCGGTGCAACGGGGTCGGCGGCGGCCATTCCACCGGTGGTGAGGGTGACGACAACGGCGACGGCGGTCGCCACGAAAAGCACCCGGCGCAGCATGGACACCGGCTGGTCCTGGCCCCCCCGGACCGCAATTCTGTCGGCGCGCGCCGACATGACGGCGCGGACGTGTGCCAACCGTCCACCGTCTCGCAGCCCGCCCACGGGCAATCCCCCAGAATGTTGCCGGCCGCCTGGGAACTTCCAGTTATGCCGGTCCGACGATACCCGACCCAGCCCCGCCGTGTGATCTAGACCCTAGTCACGTTCAGTGTCAACGTCTTTCCCCTGAAGGTGTGATGCGGCCCCAAATCGCCGCACGGACGGGTGAAGTTTTCACGCATTGTCATCGAAGCGATGGATAAACAGCCTTTGCTGCGGAACCCGTCCCGAACGGCGGCACCCACCAGTCGACCAGGTTGCCGATCATTCCTGGGCGATCAGGTGGCGGAAGGCGGTCAGATTCTTGACCGAGTCGCCGCGGGAGGTCCGCCAGGCCCATTCCCGCCTGATCGCCGCCGCGAATCCCCGCTCCAGGATCGGGTTGAAGTCCGCGTCGGACGTGCTGAGCACCACCCCCAGCACGGTGTCCAGTTCGGCCGCCGTCAGCTGGGCTCTGCCGAGTCTTCCGACCAGATGGATGTCCCCGACCGCGTCCAGCGCGTACGCGACCGAGCGCAACCGCGCATTGCGTTGCAGCAGGAAACGGTAGACGCCCTCGGCATTCTCGTCCGGCGCCCGGCAGACGAACGATTCGATCAACACATGGTGGGCTCCGACGACCAGCCAGACCAGGGTGCGGTGCCGTCGCTCGCCAGCGAGCGTCACCAGGAACGCGTCGTCGCCTTCCCGAACGGCGTCGACGCCCAGTTCGGTCAGCATCCCGGCGAGCTCGTCCGGGGTCACCGGGCGACCGCGCCGAGCACCGGCGGCGAGGCGGCTTCCCGGCTCTCCAGCAGGGCCCGGGCGTAGCTGCCCAGGAGCCCGTCGACGGTGACGTCCCAGGAGAACTGGGCGGCGTGCAGCGACGCAGCCTGCGCCATCGAATCCCGTCGACCCGGATCCAGCACGACAGAGGCCAACGCATCGGCCCAGGTCTGCGGGTCGTGTCCATCCACCAGCAGTCCGCTGACCCCGCCGGACACCGCCACCGTCAGGCCGCCGACCGCTGCGGCGACCACCGGCGTGCCCGCGGCCTGGGCCTCGAGCGCGACCAGACCGAACGACTCGTTGTAACTGGGGACGGCCACGACGTCCGCCGCGCGATAGATCTCGACCAGCTCGGCCGCGGGCATCGGCGGTCGGAAGTCGACGAATTCGGACACCCCCAGCCGGGCTGCAAGCTCGTCGAGTCGGTGACCCGAACGCCGGCCCGTCCCCGATTCGCCGCCGACGACGACCAGTCGCCATCTGGTGTCCGGCCGTTCCGCCGCGAGGTGTCGCATGGCCTTGACCACGACCTCCGGGCCCTTCAGCGGCTGGATCCGGCCGGCGAACACGATGACTCCGTCGTCCTGGCCGATCTGCAACGCCTTCCGGGCAAGCTCCTTGCTGCCGGGGCTGAACACGTCGGTGTCCACCCCCGGTGGGACCACATCGATGCGGTCCGGCTCCGCGCCGTAGAGGTCGATCAGATCCCGCGCCTCCGCACCGGTGTTCGCGATCAACCGATCCGCCTCGGCGACCACCTGCTCCTCACCGATCAGCCTGCCGCGGGGCTCCGGTTCGTCGTCGTCGGCCATCAGCGCGTTCTTGACCTTGGCGAGCGTGTGCGCCGAGTGCACCATCGGCACTCCCCAGCGGTCCTTGGCCAGGTATCCGACCTGACCCGAGAGCCAGTAATGGGAGTGCACGAGGTCGTAATGGCCGGGCGCGCTGCGTGCCTCTGCCCGCATCACCCCGGCCGCGAACGAGCACAGCTGGCCAGGGAGCTCCTGCTTGTCCAACCCCTCGAACGGCCCGGCCACGATGTGCCGGACCAGGACGCCGGGTGTCAGCTCGGCGACCGGCGGCTGATCCGACGAGGTCGCCCTGGTGAAGATCTCCACCTCGACGCCCCTGGCGGCCAGCCGCCGGGCCGTCTGGTCGATGTAGACGTTCATCCCGCCCGCGTCACCGGTGCCCGGCTGGGACATCGGCGACGTGTGGAGCGAGATGGCGGCCAGTCGCCGGATTCCGGCGGCCGGCCTGCCGTTTGCGGACCGCCCGTCGGATTCGGAATTCCCGTTGTCCGGGGCCGAGTGTTTTCCCATGATCGACGCCAACGTACCTCCGGCGATCCGGGACCCGCGCCCGGCTACAGAGCGGAGAGCTTCTGCCAATCCGCGTAGGAGTAGATCCAGTCGTAGATGTAGTCCGCCGGGGTCATCGGGGTGCCGGTGTTCGACACCACAACGGGGTCGCCGTAGAGGGCAGAGTTGTAGTAATCCTCCGCGTCGCCGACCCCCATGTTGATACACCCGTGCGAGACGTTCTCCTTGCCCAGATAGGGCGTGGTCAAGGCATTCTCGTGGATGAACTCACCGTTGTTGTTGATCCGGACGGCCCATTTCTCCGTCAGGTTGCAGTAGTCGAACTCCGGGTTGCACATCTCGAACTCGGGGTACCGCTCGGTGACCACGTGGATCCCGCTGACCGTCGCCCGGCCGGGGACCGATTCCTTGCCGTAGGAGACCGGGTAGTTCTTGGTCACCTTCCCGTCGACGAAGACCACCATCCGGAAGGTGTTCACGTCGGCCTGCACTATCTGCTCCCGGCCGACGGTGAAGTCGGTGTACAGGTCCTCCTGACCCCAGCCGCTGCCGAGGTTGACGCCCGACAGCTTCGCCTCCACGTGCACGTTGGTGTAAGCGGGCCAGAAGGCCTCCGGGCGGAAGTGCACGATCGACTGCTTGACGCCGGTGCCCTGGGTGTCCTCGTCCTGCAGCCAGCCCCAGGACCCGGTGATCTCACCCTTGTCGGTGGTGACCTTGAACGTGGCCTGGGCGGCCGCCTTGTCCTCCACGGGCTCGTCGAAGGTGATCCGGATCGGTGCCGCGACGCCCACCGTCGCCCCGGTCGGGATCTGGTAGTAGGCGCGGATGGTCTTGTCCGGCTTGATGGTCGCCAGCGTTCCGGTGAACGGGGATTCCACGCCGTCGGCGTCCACCGCGATGCCGTCGAAGGTGTAGGTCGTGTTGTAGAGGAGCCGTTGGTTGAGTGACCAGGTCGCCTGATCCTCGGAGATGTCGCCGGTGACGTTGGTGCCGTCATCCCCGGTCACCGTCAACGACTTGATCTTGGCGGAGAACACGGTGACCGTGACCGGGTCGTTCGGGGGGATGTCGACGCTGCCGAACTTGGGCTTTGAGCTGACCCTGACCTTGCTGTTCAGCGCCTCGGAGGTGCTTTCCGGCGCTGCGGAGGCGTCCAGACCGGACACCGTCACGGCCGGCGCTGCCGTCGACGTCACCGTCACGACCACGTCCTCCTGCGAACCGCCACATCCGGCGAGGACCAGCAGGAACGTCGTGAACAGGGCGATCAGGGCGGCGGTCCGGCCCCGCATTCCCCCGATGGGCGTTCGTCGCACAGTCACATTTCCCTTCAGACGCACAGGTCAATTCTCTTCAGACGCACAGGTCAATTCACGTCAGACGCACAGTGTTGTCCGTTTGCCACCACCGTAGGCCGCGGACGTGAGGTTCCGGTGACGGCTGGGTGTCGGTGGCAGTTGTCGCACGAACGCACTGCCTCAGCATCCCGGCCTCAGCATCCTTGCCTCAGTCCAGCCGCACGCCGATGAGCAGTGGCTCCGGGTGCAGCGTCACCCCGAATGCGGCGCGCACTCCGTCCCGGATCTCGGCGGCCAATGCGATCAGGTCGGCCGTCGTGCCGCCGCGGTTGGTCAGCGCGAGGGTGTGTTTGCTGGACACGGCGACGCGGCCGCCAGGACCTGGGTAGCCCTTCGGGAAACCGGCCCGTTCGATCAGCCACGCTGCGGACAATTTGATTGCCCCGGCGGGGGCCGGCGGGGTGACCGGGTACCGGGGATAGCCGGCGTCCGCGCCGAGTCGGCTCCGGATCGTGCGGTCGACCCGCTCGGCGTGATCGGCGTCCAGGATCGGATTGGTGAAGAACGAACCGGCGCTGAAGGTGTCGGTGTCCGTCGGGTCGAGCACCATGCCCTTGCCGCGGCGCAGACCGAGCACGGCCTGCCGAACGTCGGCCGGCGGCGCCGTCCCGCCGGGCTCCACCCCCAGCACTCTGGTGAGTTCGCCGTAGCGCAGGGCGACCGGGCGATCGCTGAGCCGCAGGGTGATGTCGGTGATCACGGCCGCATCGGTGCCGCGGAGCACCGAGTTGCGGTAGCTCAATGCCAGTTCTGCGGCCGGAATGCTCCGCAGGACGCCGTTCTTCCGGTCGTAGGCGGTGACGGAGTGCAGCACCTCGGCGATCTCGGTGCCGTAGGCGCCGACGTTCTGCACCGGAGTGGCGCCGGTCGAACCCGGAATCCCGGACAGCGTGGCGAGTTCGGCGAACCCCGCCGCCGTCAGCTCGGCGACCACGTCGTCCCAACTCTCACCGGCTCCGATCGTGACCAGTGCGGCGCCGTCGTCATCGGACCGCTCGATCCGGATGCCACGGATCCCGATCCGCACGATCGGCACGTCGATGCCCTCGTCGGCGACGACCAGGTTCGACCCACCGCCCAGCACGAGCACACCGTTGCCCTGCCGGTCGGCCGCGCCGACCGCGTCGGCAACGTCCTGTGCCGTCAGCGCCGTCGTCAGGTCCGGGGCCGGACCGCCCAACCGCAGCGTGGTCAGGTCGGAGAGCAGGACGGGACTCGGCACCAGCCCAGGGTAGTGACCCGGCAGTCCCTACCCTTGCCCACCTATTCCGGGACGAGCCCGTCAATTCCGGGATGATCGGTAGCGGGTGTGTCCCGACGCAGCGTCTCGCCGCGGAAGAGGCCGGCTGCCGGATGCGGATGATCAACATCACCAAGGCCCCGACCAGAATCAGCCCGAGCACCAGCACCACTCCGGCTCCGGCTCCGGCTCCGGCTCCGGCTCCGGCTCCGGCTCCGAGGATGCTGACCCCGGTGCCTTCGTATTCCGGGTCCGCGCTGCGCGGCTCACACTATCGCCGTCCCACCCCCGCGCAGCTCAGGCGTTCTTGTTGTCGGCAGGTGTTGTGCACTCCTGACCGATCCCGTCCGACGCCTGAGGCGGTTTGACCGATCCGGGGTTATCGTCCACAGCACACGCGAGGAAAGGGTGTCTCCAGGGCCATGAGTGACAAGACCGTGCTGCAGAACATCATCAACGGAGAGTCGGTCCCGTCCGTCGAGGGCGCGACGATGGACATCATCGATCCGAGTACCGGTGCCGTGTATGCGACGTCGCCGCTGTCCGGCCAGCAGGACGTCGACAACGCCTACGCGGCGGCAACTGCCGCGTTCAAGAGCTGGCGTTGGTCCAGCCCCGGAGAACGGCAGCTCGCCCTGCTCAAGTTCGCCGACCACATCGAGGCCAATGCCGATGAGCTGGTCCAGGTCGAAGTCCAGGACACCGGTAAGCCGACCACGTTGACCCTGTCGGAGGAGATCGGCCCGATGGTCGATCAGATCCGCTTCTTCGCCGGTGCGGCAAGGGTTCTCGAGGGACGCTCGCAGGGCGAGTACATGAAGGGCCACACCTCCTCGATCCGCCGCGAGCCGGTCGGCGTCGTGGGCCAGGTCGCGCCGTGGAACTACCCGATGATGATGTCGATCTGGAAGATCGCGCCCGCCCTGGCGGCCGGCTGCGCGGTTGTCCTCAAGCCGTCCGACACCACGCCGGCCAGTTCGGTGTGGATGGGCAAGGCGCTGCAGGAGTTCTATCCCCCGGGTGTGGTCAACGTGATCTGCGGTGACCGGGACACCGGCGCTGCGCTGACCTCGCACCGCGCACCGGCGCTGGTGTCGATCACCGGTTCGACCGGCGCCGGCATCGCTGTCGCCACCGCAGCCGCGAAGAACGTCACCCGGGCCCACCTGGAACTCGGCGGTAAGGCGCCGGTCATCGTCTTCGACGATGCCTCGATCGAGGCGGCGGTCGAAGGAGTCTCGACGGCCGGCTACTTCAACGGCGGCCAGGACTGCACCGCGGCCACCCGGGTGATCGCGCAGGCGGGTATCTACGACGACTTCGTCGCAGCGCTGACCGCCAAGGCCAAGGAGATCAAGACCGGATCACCGAACGACGACGTGTTGTACGGGTCCATCAACAACGCCAATCAGCTGGCGCACATCGCCGGCCTCGTCGACCGGGCGGCCAAGCACGCCGACGTGACGACCGGTGGTCACGCGCTGGACCGGCCCGGCTACTACTACCCGCCGACCGTCGTCGCGGGCGTCAACCAGGACGACGAGATCGTTCAGACCGAGGTGTTCGGCCCGGTGATCACCGTGCAGAAGTTCACCACCGAGGCCGAGGCGTTGGAGTGTGCCAACGGAACGGAGTACGGCCTCGCCTCCTCGGTGTGGACGTCCAACGTCGACACGGCTGCCCGGATGACCGCTCAGCTGGACTTCGGCTGCGTCTGGATCAACACCCACATCCCGCTCATCGCGGAGATGCCGCACGGTGGATTCAAGAAGTCGGGGTACGGCAAGGACTTGTCGATGTACGGGTTCGAGGACTACACACGAATCAAGCACGTCATGCACTACCACGGTTTCACCGGCTGATCCTGGCCGGCAGGTCAGTTCTGCAGCGTGTTTCCTGGCGCCGCCACATACCCGAGGGGTGTGGCGGCGCCGACGCGTTCGGGGCCGGTGTGTTGACCTGCGAGAGCGTCCGCCCCGCGTCACCGAGCAAGCATCGTTCCGTCGCGAGGCCGACACCGCGATCCGCGTCTGCCTGAGTCGCTCAGAAATCCACGAAATGATCCCAGCGGCGCCGATCGTCGGCGATCTTGCGGAACGCCATGCACGACCCGACCAGCCCGGTCTGCCGATCGGGGTGCAGGACCTCCGGCCGGAGGCCCTCCCTGACCATCGGAATCGCGGAGAGGGTGCGGCCCAGTTTTCGCCCGATCGTGCTCGGTTCGGGTCCCTCCTCGACCACCCTGAGCAACGAGTAGCTCAGGTTGGTGTTCACGAATCGGCAGAGCTTGCGTATGGCCGGCCAGTTCGCATCGTCGAAGGCCACCACCCCGCCCACGTTCAGCATGCGGTCGATGTAGAAGAAGTCGACCAGCCCGAAATCGAAGGTGTGCCAGCCGTCGATGAACGCGAAATCGATGTGCTGGCCGGATCTTTCCAGCTCCGGCAGGGCGCGGTAGGACGGTTCCTCGATCAGCCGGGTGAAGTGGCCGTACCCGGCGCGCAGCACATTTGCCAGCCCGATCCCCCGCCAGCTGGGCCCGTGCTGTTGCGGATCGATCATGACGTGTTCGGTGCCATCCCGGACCCGCAGCGCCTCGCAGATGAACAGCGCCGAGACTCCGTAGGCCAGCCCGATTTCCAGCGACTTCGTGGGATCGAGATTGCGGACGATGGATTGTAGGAAGACCCCTTCCAGCCGGGAAACAGCGGAGTGCACGTCGATCTCGCCGGTTCCGTCGGCGGTCAACGTTCGTCCCGACTGCAGGATGCGCTCCAGCGGGCTGTTCACGGCGGTGCTTCCTCCTTCAGTTGTCATCTCCTCGGCTCTCCCGACACCGTCCGGGCCGGTCAAGTCATCACCGGCAGCCGCAGGAAACCGCGGAGGGTGAGGCTGACCCGGCGGTGCAGCGGAGCCCCGACTCTCAATTCCGGATAGCGGCGGATGACGGCCGGAAAGGCCACTTGCGCCTCCAATCGGGCCAGCGGCGCGCCGAGGCAGTAGTGGATCCCGCCGCCGAACGACATCGCGCCGCCGTCGGCGCGGTTCAGGTCGAGCCGACCGGGATCGGTGAACCGGTCCGGATCGTGATTGGCCGCACCGAGACAGACGATCAACCGCTCCCCGGCCGATACCTTGACGCCGCCGATGATGGTGTCCCGCAACACTTTCCGCCGGGCGATCTGCACGGAGCTGTCGAACCGGAGCAGTTCGTCGGCAGCGCCCGCAGCCAGGTCGGGCTTTGCGGCCAACAGGTCCCGCTGATCGGGATGGTTCAGCAGCGCCACCAATCCGTTGCCCAGCAGATGGGTCGCTGTTTCGAAACCGGCGGCGAACAACAACGCGGCCATCGTGAGCAGTTCGTCGTCGTTCATCGGGTCCTGACCGTCGCTGCCCTGCATGGCGCTGAGCAGGTCCTCCCGAGGCCGTTGACGCCGCTCCTTCGCGAGCTCCGCGAGATATTCCCTGATGTGACCGGCGGCGACATCAGCCCTGGCCAGGATGCGCGGCGTCGTCACGTCCAGCACCTGGGTCCAGTCACGCGCCAGGTGCTGGAACTGACTCTGGTCGGCGCGCGGGACCCCCAGCAGTTCGCCGATCACCGCGATCGGCAGCGGGAACGCGAAGGTCGCGATGAAGTCGCACTCCGGAGCCATCTCGTCGAGCAACTGCTCGGTCGATGTCGCGATGAACGGCTGCAGCCCGGCTACCCGGCGCGGGGTGAACGCGCCGCTGACCAGCCGGCGCAATCTGGTGTGGGACGGCGGGTCGATGCTGAGCATGCTGGTGCGGAACTGACGCAGCGACAGGTGCTCCCGCCAGTCGGTCAGTCCGGCGACGTCCTGCTCGTCGGTGGGGTCGCCGTGCCCGATGTTCGGATCGCGCAGCGCCGCCGAACAGTCGGCGTATCGGGTGAGCAGCAGCGAACCCTCCGGGGAGCGGGCGATCGGCGCCTCGCGACGCAGCGCCGCATAGACCGGGTACGGATCATCACGACCGGCCCGGGAAACCAGGTCGGACAGGAGCGACTCCACCCGGGGTCCGGTAGCGATCTGCTGCATCGGGTCATCGTGCCCGATGCCGCTGCCGGATTCGGCCCGGGCGCGGATTGTGCGGGTCGCTCTCGCACTTGCCAGCGAACGGTGTCGCGCCCGAACCGTCCCGCTCAGCCCGCGGCGAGTTCACGTTCCAGCGGGGTGCGGAACTTCGGGATCACCGTCACGCCCTCGAGCCACCCGGTGAGTCGTGCGGCCTCCTGCTCCACCGCATCGGATTGCTGCCGGCCGATGTCCTCGAGCAGCCGGAAGACCACCTCGCCGTCCGGCCGCTGGGCCCAGCCGCCCACCACCCGGCCGTCGCACCACACCGTCGGTCCGATGTTGCCGGTGCGGTCGAACAGAGCCTGTCGACGTTGCGCCGAGATGTACCAGTCCCGGCCGTACCAACCCATCGGAGTGGGATCCAGCGCCGGCAACAACGCGATCCACGGCTCGGGATCCTCGACGGGATCGACATCGTCGGCCAGCACGAGCCCCTCGACCCCGTCGAGATCGACGACGGTCGTCGGCAGCCCGGCCGTCGCACGCCGGGTGTCGCCGAGATTCCATCCGGTCCACCAGCTGATGTCCGCCATGGTGGCCGGACCGAACCGAGCCAGCCAACGCCGCACCAGTTCTGTTCGTGCCGGCTCGACGTCGATCTCGAAAGATCCGGTAGGCAGCCAGGTCTCGATCGACACCCACTCGTACTGACTGCCGGTCCACGCCCCGCCCGGACGTCCACGGACGATGCGGCCCTGCGCCGAGAGGATGTTCAGCACCCGAGTGTTGATCGAGGCGGGGCCGCCGTAGGCCTTGCCCTCGGCGAACATCAGCTTGGTCCGCAGTCTCGGGTCGGCGCGCGACAGGGCAAGGCCGGTTGCGCCGCCCGACTGCTGCAGACGGGCGACGACCGCGTCCGAGACCTCGGTCAGCCACTCGTCCGGATCGTCGACGACGGCAGCAAGCTCCTTGACCAGCGCCCGCCGAAGCCGCGCTGCGATGGCTGCACTGGACGACCGTTGCACGATCGGCACCAGCGGTGTCGGTACGACGAACATCGTCCGTCGCATGCCGAGCATCCGGACGATGGTCCGGTCGTCGTACAGGGCGCGGGTGACATCCTCGGCGGTCAGCAGGGGCGACCTGGCCGCCACCGACAGGTACACCGACGCCGGATCGGTGGCGTGCAGTGCCACCAGGTCGGTGGCCAGATCGGCCGGCGTCGCAGCATCCGGGCGGTGTGCCAGGTGATGCCGGACCCCCAGGCGCGCCCGGCGTTGCTGGGCGGAGATGGTCGGCAGCACCGAACCATGTTCGCGCACTGGCATGGTGGTGATCATGACGACACTCGCGGGGGCGCACATCCTGGTCATCGGAGCGACGGGCGGCCTCGGTGCGGCGATCAGCCGCGAGCTGGCGGGATCCGGCGCGCGATTGACCCTCTCCGGGCGATCGACCGCACGGCTCGAGGCCATCCGCAACGAACTGGGCGAGCGGGTCGTCGGGATCGAGGCCGGCGACCTGACCGCACCGGACATGCCGGGGATCATTGTCCGCAACGCCCACGACGCACAGGGAGTCCTGGACGGGGTGGTGTTTGCGGCCGGGGTGGTCGCGTTCGGCGAGATCGTCGACCTCGACGACGACGTCCTGGATCAGTTGATGCTGGTCAACCTGATGGCCCCGATCCGGATCGCACGCGCCGCAATCGGGCTCCTTCCCGCCGGTGGGTTCCTGGCCAGCATCAGCGCCGTCGTTGCCGAGCACCCGATGAAAGGGATGGCGGCTTACAGCGCCACCAAGGGCGGACTGACCGCCTTCGACGCCGCGGCCGCAGCGGAACTCCGGCGCCGGCAGATCAGGGTGTTGGACATCCGCCCCGTGCACACCGAGACCGGTCTTGCCGAACGACCGATCGCCGGCGTTCCACCGCGTCTTCCGGCCGGCGCCAACCCGCAGGGGGTGGCCAGGCGAATCGTCCGGGCCATCGCAGATGACGAACGGGAGCTGCCGTCCTCGGACTTCGCCTGAGGTTTCCCGGCCCCCATCGTTGGGCACTCTCGGCATCGGACCGTGACGCAACAACCTGTTCACCCGGTCGGGCCACCGGATCGCACCAAACTTCTGGACGTGACGGACACGATCAGTGATGATGAGTAGCGATGCGTGCACCACCGGGGCGGTAGGGGGACACATGGCGGATACGGTGACAGCGATGCCAGGGGTCGGCGGTCTGACTGCAGAAGAACTTCGCGCAGTTCGCTTCGCGCCGGCCAAGGGTTTCGGTCGCGGTTACGACCAGCACGAGGTCGACGAGGTCGTCTCCAGGTGCGCCGCCGGGATCGAACATCTCACCGCCGAGTTGGCCGCCGCCCGGGCCGAGATCGCCACTCTTCGTGCCCGAGTCGACCAGGAGAGCTCCGCAGCCGCGGTCGATCATGCGGTCAACGTGCTGACGACCGCGCAACAGACGGCTGAGGCGATTCTCTCCCAGGCCAATCAAGAGCTGGAAAGGGCGCGTGACGAGGCCAACGACCGCGTCGACCGGGCCAGAGCGCAAGCCACCGCCCTGCAGCGGGATGCCGAACGGAAGGCGAAGCAGCACACCGAGGAGGCGGATCGCCGCGCGGCCACCCAGGAACAGAACGCCACCGCGCGGCTCACCCGGCTCACCCTGAGCGCCGACCTGGCGCAGCAGGAGATCGACCGGGAATCAGCTGCTCTGCAGAACTTCCGGTCCGTCACTCACGCGCGGGTCGAGGAATTCCTGGACGGGGTGCTCGATCAGGTTGCCGAGCAGTACGGCAAGGCCCACCCGTTGGCCGCGAAGGCAGCGGCAACCGCTCGGCACCGGACCGCCGGCACAGCACAACAACGAAGCACGCTGGCGAGAGGCCGACGAGGGCTCCGGATGGCCGCACGGTCGGTCGAAGGTACTGCAGACGACTTCGCGGCCGCTCCCGCCCCGAACGCAGCTCCGGCGAGCGCGACCGATCTGCCCCGCCCACGAGAACCGATGCAGGGCATTCACGCCCACTGAGACCAGCAGCCGCCACTACCTCCTCGCGAGGTCTGCTGCATTCCTGCTGATCAGAAACACACAGCTCCCTTGGCCGCGGAACCGACCAATTTCGCGTACTTGCCGAGCACGCCGTGATTGAGGTTCTGCGGGTGCGGGATCCAGGCGTCCCGGCGCTTGGACAGTTCGGCCTCGTCGACCAACAGGTCCAGCTTCTTCGATGCCATGTCCAGGCGGATGATGTCGCCGTCCTGCACGAGACCGATGGGCCCACCGTTGGCGGCCTCCGGCGCCACATGCCCGATGCACAGTCCGGTGGTGCCGCCGGAGAACCGGCCGTCGGTCAGCAGCAACACATCCTTGCCGAGGCCGGCGCCCTTGATCGCGCCGGTGACGGCCAGCATCTCGCGCATCCCGGGACCGCCCTTCGGGCCTTCCCAGCGGATCACGACGACATCATTCGGTTTCAGGCTGCCGTCGGCGACCGCGTCCATCGCGCCCTTCTCGCCGTCGAAAACCCTGGCCGGCCCCTCCCAGACCTCGGCGTCGAAGCCGGCGCTCTTCACCACGGCACCCTCGGGGGCCAGGGTGCCCTGCAGCACCGCGATCCCGCCGGTGCGGTGGATGGGATTGGCCAGCGTGTGCAGGACGTCGCCGTCCAGGGCCGGCGGGTTCAGCTCGGCCAGGTTCTCGGCCAGCGTCTTACCGGTGACGGTCAGCGCGTCACCATGCAACAGACCGGCATCGAGCAGGGCCTTCATCACCACCGGGATCCCGCCGATGCGGTCGATGTCGGTCATCACATAGCGGCCGAACGGTTTGACGTCGGCCAGGTGCGGGGTGCGCTCGCTGACCCGGTTGAAGTCCTCGAGTCCGAGGTCGACCCCGGCCTCGTGGGCGATGGCCAGCAGGTGCAGCACGGCGTTGGTGGAACCACCGAGCGCCATCACCACGGTGATCGCGTTCTCGAAGGCGTCCTTGGTCAGGATGTCGCGCGCGGTGATCCCGGCGTCGACGAGCGCAACGGCCGCCTCGCCGCTGCGCACCGCGAACGAGTCGCGGCGGGCATCCGGCGCCGGCGGCGCGGCACTGCCCGGCAACGACATCCCCAGCGCCTCGGCGGCGCTGGCCATGGTGTTCGCGGTGTACATCCCGCCGCAGGCACCCTCCCCCGGGCAGATGGCTTTCTCGATCTCGGTCAGCCGGTCCCGGCTGATCTTGCCGGCAAGACAGGCGCCGGTGCCCTCGAAGGCGTCGATGATCGTCACCAGCTCGCCGTCCAGCGTCCCGGGCAGGGTCGAGCCGGCGTACAGGAAGACCGCTGACACGTCGAGCCTGGCCGCGGCCATCAACATCCCGGGGAGTGACTTGTCGCAGCCCGCCAACAACACACCGCCGTCCAGCTGCTCGGCGCGGAACACCGTCTCCACCGAGTCGGCGATGATCTCGCGGCTCACCAGTGAGTAGTGCATGCCGCCGTGGCCCATCGAGATGCCGTCGGAAACCGAGATGGTGCCGAATTCCAGGGGGTAACCGTCGGCCTCGTGCACGCCCTGCTTGGCGGCCTTGGCCAGCCGATCCAGCGAGAGGTTGCAGGGGGTGATCTCGTTCCAGGAACTGGCGACGCCGATCTGGGGCTTGCGCCAGTCGTCGTCGCCCATCCCGACGGCCCGCAGCATGCCGCGGGCAGCGGCCCGCTCGATGCCGTCGGTGACGATGTAACTGTGCGGCTTGCGGTGCTGCTTCGGCTCGTGTTCGGCGGCGGTGCCGGCATCCTCACTCATGGTGCTGAACTTTACGACGCTCACCGGCGGCCCGCGGACGGCGCAGTTCCCGTGGGAGATCGGCGTCGCGGCCGTACCGCCCGGCCCGACGGCACTCACCCATGAGCGGGATATCTCACCCGGCAACCCGTGATTGGCGGGTCGAGCTGCGGGGTAACGTGCCTGTCGGACTGCACAAGAGCACATTCGGAGCCGGGCCACGGCTCGCACCACGCTGGAGCGAACCACGATGACCATGATCGGCTTCCCGCCGGCGTTGGACGACCGCTGGTCGCTCGCGAACTGGCAGAACGCCCCGCACAACCGCTGGGCTTTCCAGCACCTGCGCGAGGTTGTTCCCACGGCGCGGGTGGGCCGCGGATCCACCGTGGCGCAACCGTTCCCGGTGGCTTCGCCGCTCGACGAGCAGCAGGTCGTCTGGCGGTTCGACGGCAGCTCGGGCACGGTCGCCGAGGTGCTGGCCGACACCTTCACCGACGGCTTCCTGGTGCTGCACGACGGCAAGCTGGTCACCGAGCACTATCCGTCGGGGATGTCCCCCGACCGGACGCACGTGATGATGTCGGTCTCGAAGTCGGTCGTGGGATGCGTCGTCGGGATGCTCGCGGGAAGCGGCGCTCTGGACGTCACGGCAGCGGTGGACTACTACATCCCGGAGCTCGCGCTCGCCGGATACCGCGGCGCGACCATCCAGGACGTCCTCGACATGCGGTCGGGCATCTCGTTCTCCGAGGAATACCTGAAGCCCGACGCTGAGGTGCGGCTGCTGGAACAGGTCATCGGTTGGGCGCCCCGGGAACAGCTCGTCCTGCCAACGTCGATGTACGAATACCTGGCCACGCTGCAGGCCAACCGCCCGCACGGCACCGCCTTCGAGTACCGGTCCTGCGAGACCGACATTCTGGGCTGGGTCTGCGAACGGGCCAGCGGGATCAGGATGCCGGAGCTGTTGTCGACCCTGATCTGGTCGCGGATCGGCGCCGAGCAGGACATGGACGCCGCCGTGGACCCGGCCGGCGCCGTCTTCCACGACGGCGGCCTGGCGGCGACCCTGCGCGATCTCGGTCGCTTCGGGCAGATGCTGCTCGACGGTGGCGCGGTCGGTGGCGAGCAGGTGGTGCCGGCCGGGTGGATCGCCGACAGTCTGGCCGGTGGCGCCGATTCCCGGGAGAAGTTCGCGGCCTCGGGAAACGCGACCTGGCTACCGGGAGGCGCGTACCGCAACCAGTTCTGGCTGCCGGGCAACGGGCGCGAGGTCTTGCTCTGTCTCGGCATCCACGGCCAGATGATCTGGATCGAACCGGCCCGCCGTCTGGTGGTGGTCAAACTGTCGTCCTGGCCGTTGCCGCAGGATGTGGCCAAGCTGCTCGACACCATCGCCGCGATCGACATGATCGGCTTCCAGCTCACCTTGAGCTGACCGGCACTGCATCCGGCCCGGTCCCCGGGCGGAAGCCCGGCTGCCGGTGGGATGTCATACCGCCCAGTCGATCTCGTCGAACACCGCCCGGAGCCGAGCGCCGCGATCGTGATGGAGCGCGCTCACCCAGGAGATTCGGCCGAGCAGGTGTGACCGGAAGTCGGGATGCGCGTGTCGGTTCGCCACCTCGGGACCGCTGCGGCGGCAATCGTGCAGCACCGCCTTGAGCCGGTCGAACTCCGACCGGGAGACATTGGTCCTCTCGTTCACCACAATTCCGGTCACCACCTGCCGTCGACTCCGGTGGCGCTCCCGGGTCTTGCCGGGGTGCAGGCTGAAGCCCTCCTGCCGGACCATCCGTTCGACGGCCGACACCAGGCCGGACGATCGCCGGGCGAGGTCGGCCCCGCCGGAAAACGTGAGGTCGTCGGCGTACCGCGTGTATCGGGCGCCCATCGCCCGCGCGTACGACTCCAACCTGCGGTCGAGGCCGAAGACCACGAGGTTGGCGAGCGCCGGTGACGTCGGCGCACCCTGCGGTAGGTGCGGTGCCGACAACCGTCGGCGGAGCCGGAAGTCTCGGCCGGCATCCGGGCCGACGGGCATCGACGACAGCGCCGAGACCGGCGAGGCATGGGTGGTCAGGCCGACGAGCAGGTGCGCGACCGGCTCTGGGTAGCCGGCCGCCCGCAGCACACCCCACACCCGGCCGGCGGTGATGGAGGAGAAAAAGTGCTCGAGGTCGAGGCTGATCACGATGTCGGAACCGATGTGTTCGGCCGCACCGGTGATCGCCGATCTGCCGGCGACGAACCCGTGCACGGCAGGATGCGGCGGAATCGGCGAGAGCAGGCCGTCCAGCACGCGACGCTGCAGAACGCGTAGTGCCGGCTTCGGCGCCTCCAACAGCCTCGCGCCACCGGACCGGGTCAACCACTGATAGCGATAGTGAGCAATGCGATCTCGGTGTGCCCGGCGAGCCCTGAGCCGGGTATCGGCATAGACATCCAACTCGTCCGTACTGATCCCGAGGTGGTCGGCCAGGTCGCCGATGTGGTTCAGCACCGGAACAGGGAAGGGTCGGCGGACCATCTGGGTGGGGCTGCTGAACCGGACGACCGGCACCGGCAGTCGGGGTGGCGAGCGCCGGGCGGTGCGCATGGCGGCGCTCTGCAGGACGAAGACGGCCAACTCCCGCGGCCGATCGGCCGGCGGTCGGTGATAGGCGGTGAGCACTTCCCGGACCATCGACGTCAACCACGGTGGCCGCCTGGCGATCACCTGCCTGGTCCGATCCAGGATCGATGCCTCCTCCCACGGACCGGCGAGCATGGCATCGGCCAACGCCACCGCGAGCCGGTCTGCGGGACCGGTCAACGAGAACCCGTCCCAGGTGCAGGCCTGCCTGACTCGAGGTTGCGGCCCGAGCTGCGACGGCGGTGGCCGACCTGTCCCTGCTGGGCGGGCACGGTCATGCGCGGAGCGCGTCCGTGTGCCTGCACGGTGGTGCTGACTGCAGTGTTCCCACCCCGGGGGTACCCCGGAGCGTCCGGACCGTCACCGGCCGGAGTTCTCGTCCACCGCCGCCGCATGCGGCCACCCTCTCACGACGGCCCGACAGCGCTGCGCTCCAGGACGCGCGCTCCCCGACACCCTCCCGACATCGCTGCGCCCCGGACGGGCCTCTGTACCACCCGACAACCCTGAGCCCGCGCTGCCGGGGCCTCCTGCGCGCTCAGCCGCCGGACTTGACCCCCACTGTGGTGGCCGGCGCGGTGAACTCGGCTCCCACCGGGATGCCGGCGTACTGCCCGCGAATCGCGTCGATCAAGGCCTTGCCGCGGGCCGTCAACCGGGACTTGCCCGCCAGCACCGCGAGCGGCTGCTCGTCGGTGGGCGCCGGTTCGTTCACCGGTGCCGCATCGGACTCGCTGTGGTCGATCAGGTCGGGGGCCAGATCATCGCCACCGACCACGGCGAGATCCGGCACGATGGCCAGCGCCGCTTCCAGTGCCGGGTCTTCTTCGCCGACCTCGGGATCCTCGGTCTGCAGCCGGCCCTTCGTCACCAGCACGCCGAGATCCGAACCCTTCCAACGGTAATCGCCCGGATTGTAGATCCGCAGGAAGAAGCACTCGTTCTCGTTCTGCAGTTGGTGCCAGTCCAGCGCCGCCCGGCGGAACCGCAGTTCGCCCGCGTCGTCGAGATACCACTGCCCAGTTCTCGGCACGACGGTCAGCTGCTCGACGATCGACGAGGTCTCCTTGATGATCATCTGACTCCACAGGTCGACGGAAGCCAGATCCTCCCAGCGGCGGTTGATCTCGTCGACGTCGAGCTCGTACTCCACACCCATGAACTCGAGCAGATGGAACAGGAACAGCGGCATGTCTGAGTACGCGCCGGCCGTCACGTTGGTGATGGAGGAGGCGCCGCTGATCCGCGGGTTCAATTCGCCGAGATACACGTCACCGGTGTCGGTGTCGATCAGCACGTCCACTTCGAAGAAACCCTTGTAACCCTCGCCGGCCAACCGGTCGCCGAGCCGGCGCACCAACTGATTCGCCTTCACCCGGCTCTGCCCGGAGAGCGCGTCGGGGTACATCTCGTTGCCGCACCAGCCGCCCTTGTACGGGGTGAGTTCGGGGTGCCCGATGAGTTCGGTCATGAACGGACCGACGAGTGTGCCGTGTCGGGTCAGCACCGCCTCGACCGCAATGCCGCGGTTGTTGATCCGCTTCATGATCTTCTGCTGCTGGCCGACGATGTCGTCGGCGTTCTTGTCCCAGTCCTCCTGCTTGGTGAGGAAGAACGTGGTCTTCCCGCTGTCCCCGTAGGGCGTCTGCAGCACGACATCGGTGCCCAGCCCGGCAGCGGTGGTCTCCTGGACCAGCTCGTCCCAGGAATTCACCGAGGTCAAGATGTTCGGCACGCTGGGCGCACCGGCCTCGTCGCCGAGCCGGGTGGTGACGATCTTGGAATCCAGGTGCTCCCGCAGCGCGGCCGACGGCAGGATCAGGTCGTAACCCAGTTCCGTGCAGATCTTCTCGGTTTCCTCGTCGAAGAAGACCATGGCCACCTTGGGTCGGCCGCCGCCGCGTTGCATGTAGGCCTTCACCTCGTCGTGCTGCAGCAGGTAGTTGTTGATCTCCTCGCCGCTCTCGAACTCGATGTACGGCTTGTCCTTCGGGGTGAACACCCGTGGATGCGCACCGTCCCAGGCGTCGTAGTAGGTGATGTAGTCGAAGTTGCGGACCCACCGGTCGAGCCCGAGCAGGTTGAACGGGGTCGCACCGAGGAAGAAGATCGGAGTGGTGTTCGTCCGGAAGAAGTGCCGGATCTCGGCGATACCGCGCAGCGGCCGCCGTCCTGCGCCCTGGGAACCACCGGATGCGTGCTGCTCGACCATCGATCCTCCGCGCGTAGACCGGCCGGAAGGAGTGGGAGACCGGTGGGTTGAGCATTCCTCACGCCTTGATCGCGGGCAACAGCGGACACCGATGGCAAACCGCTGAAACGGCCCGAACGTTCCGGATCGGACACCCGAGCATTGCTGCCGACGGCGCCAACTGTCTGGTTCGCCGGTCGAGACCCTGGCACTCGGCCGACATCGGATGTCCGACGGCACCACGACTTGACCTGCCGGCCCGTGGTTCTCGAGTTGCGCCGCCGCGCATCGCCGCTGTCCCGAACAGCCGCCGCCGGCACAGCATACGATCCGTGAACGTTGTCCGAACGTCCCAAGTGCCTGCCATCGCAGCTCGGCACCGGCTACTCGTGCGGACAACACCTCTGCTCGGCGGGGCTCTTTGCATGATCAGGAAGGACGGCCGGCGACCATGACCCAGGGTGGTGGCCGACGGCGCGCGTTGGACGTGTTCCCCCGACGTCCGCCGTTCGATGCCGACGCACCGATTCCGCTCACCGTCTTCGGGATCAACGAGCCGACGCCGGGCCCCCGTTGGCAGGGCCTCTTCGCGGCGACCTGGGCGGGTTATCGCCGCTGGTACCTGCAGCGGGACGTTCGGGCCCGCCCGTCTCTTGACCTGGCGCAGGACATGTTGGGGACCCACATGCCCGAACTGCTGCCGACCTACCAGCGGATGGTCGAGTTGGCGCGAGCGGCCATCCGCGCCGCCGATGGTGACGACGACGACGTGGCTGCCCGGATGCTGACCCTCTGGGACCCGCCCCGCTTCCTGCCCGGGTGTTCCCAGGCGGTGGTGACGGATCCGGAGATCGCGGTGTGCCGGAACTACGACTACTCCCCCGAGTTGTGGGAGCGGGTGCTGTTCTCCAGCCGCTTCACCGGCCGTCGGGTGATCGGCAACAACGACTGCCTCTGGGGTCTGATCGACGGGATGAATTCCGACGGGCTCGTGGTCTCACTCAGTTTCGGCGGACGCCGCGGCTCAGGTCCCGGATTCGCCGTGTCACTGGTGGTTCGCTATCTGCTCGAGGTGGCAAGCAGCATCGAGGAAGTGCGCGAGATCCTGGGCCGGGTGCCGGTCGCGATGGCCTACAACCTGACCATCGTCGACGCCGCCCGCAAAGTGATGACCGCCTTCGTCGCCCCGGGGCGGGCCGCGGAATTCAGCGCCTCACCGATCGCGACCAACCACCGCGGCGAGATCCCCGACAGCATCGAACATGCCGAGCGATACGCCAGTGTCGAACGGCGGGATTGCCTGGCCGAATTGATCGCCACCGATCCGTCGCCGGAGGAGCTCGTCGCAGCATTCCTCGAATCACCGCTGCATTCGAGGCATTACTGGCGCGCTTTCGGCACCGTCTACACGGCTCTCTACCGCCCGGCGAGCGGCGCGGTCGAACTGCATTGGCCGGACCGGCAGTGGCGACGGACCTTCGACGACCCGGACGGCACCTTTGACGTGGTGCTCAACCCGTCCTGACCGCAAGGTTGTCATCCTCACCCGTTCCGACCGCTGCGCAGTCCCGGGGCAGCATTGCTGGCACTTTCGGGCAGAAGAGCTCTCTCGGAATCGATATAGCCGACTTCCGACGACTAAAATCAAATACTCATGGGCGGTCGAATTCAGGTGCGCGGCGATGCCACGCAACCGGCCGTCCGAGTCCCTCGCGCGCCCGTCCGTCGCGCTCGGCCGCCCGTGCCGACCTCCGATCGCGATGATCGGTTGCCACTTCCCGCGCCCAGCCCCTTCGATGCCCAGCGCCTCCTGGATGCACAGCGCCTTCTCGACATCCAGCGCCTTCTCGACGTCCAGCGCCTTCTCGACGTCCAGCACACGGCCGGGAACCGGGCCGCCGGCCAATTTCTCCGCCGTGCCGCCGCCGGCTCCATTTCGGTCACCGCCCAGCGCTCGATCACCGCGCAACGCGGCTGGTCGGACGCCAAGGCGGGAGGTGCCACGACCAACACTTCCGTCAAGCCCCCGGCGAGCGGCAATTGGAACGCCCAGGACATCGTCATCGGGAAAATCCGCCGGATCAACGTCGAGGGTCTCGACGTCGACGACAGCAAGAGCGGCACCAGCCCGGGCGTCGGCAACGTCCAGGACGACGCCAAGGAAGGCGGTGAATGGGGCGGCGAGGGGAGAGTGGACAAGATCACCAAGGAAAAGGCGATCGGCAAGGCGCTGGTGCTGGTCCCCGAGCCCTTCGACAAGTCGATCAAGTGCGTCGACGTGATGATCTACCTGCACGGTTACGGCATCGGCTATCGACAGCGGGTGCACACCCGGCAGCAGAACGTCGGGACCAAGGACAAGCCGAAGATGGTCGACGAAGCTGGTATGGAATCCGGGACCGTCCGCGACATCGAGGTCGACCACATGGAGGAGCAGCTGGACGCGGTTAATGCAGCTGCCACAGCCGGTGGCGGACGACCGATGGTCGCGGTGATGCCGCAGGGCCGCTACACAGCTCAACTCGGCCCGCAATTCGGGGCGGCGTTTCTCAGCGAAGCCTTTCTCGACAAGGCGTTCGGCAAGGTTCCGGCGCTCACCGGGGTGAAACGCGGCAGAGCGGTGCTCGCCGGTCACAGCGGCGCCGGCGGGACGCTGACACCACTGCTCGGGAAGGCCGTCGATGAACGGGGTCAACTGAAAAGTGGTGCCGAACAGGAGGCTGCCGGGCTTCCGAAGAACCTGGCCGAAGTGGTGCTGTTCGACGCGTTGAACTCACCCCGTCAGCGCAAGAACGTCGAGACCTGGCTGACCGCCAACATCCGCCGGGATCTGCGGGAGCTGGCGGCATTGCCGGACACCAAACGCGATGAGTATCTGACGAACAGGCTGGTTCGTTTCCGCGGCTACTACAGTTCGGGGTACGCCAAGACCTATACCGACCTGAAGAACAATGTTGCGGCAGTTCTGAAATCCGAGATCGCCAAGGCTGCGCCGAAGGCCGCCACCCGCCGGCGTGCGGCGACGGCGGGATTGACCCTGACCGCCGGGCAGATCAAGGCCCTCGAGGACAACTACGTCAACAGTATCCAGAAGGTGCCGGTCGGCCACGAGAAGGTCATGGGCCAAGGCAAAGTCAAAGAAGCCCTGTCGGCGTTGCCCCTGCAGAAGCTCGCGGCTTCCTTGAGCCCGGCTACCACCACTCCGGGCTCCCCCGCTGCCGCCCCGGGTTTGTCCGCTAACGCGCCGGGTTCGCCCACCACCGCCCAGCGCCTACTCGCCGCCCATCCGGGGTCATCCACAGCCGCGCCGGGTTCGCCCACCACCGCGCAACGCCTACTCACCGCCCATCCGGGGTCATCCACAGCCGCGCCGGGTTCGCCCACCACCGCGCAACGCCTACTCACCGCCCATCCGGGGTCATCCACAGCCGCGCCGGGTTCGCCCACCACCGCGCAACGCCTACTCACCGCCCATCCGGGGTCATCCACAGCCGCGCCGGGTTCGCCCACCACCGCGCAACGCCTACTCACCGCCCATCCGGGGTCATCCACAGCCGCGCCGGGTTCGCCCACCACCGCGCAACGCCTACTCACCGCCCATCCGGGCTCATCCGCTGCGGCGCAGCGCATTTCCGCGGCGACCCCCGCTTCAGTCACCCTCATGCGCGAACACATTCTGCTGCAACCTGTTCAGCGCTCGCCGCTGCCGGTGCAGCGCGTCGACCCTCCCGGTGCCAACCCGGACCTCGCCCAGTGGACCTCCGATTGGACCGACCCGCAGTTCGCCGGTGCCAGGAAATACTTCAACGAGACCAGCCGGCCCACCGGAACTCCCGAGGACCGGTACAAAATTATGTGCCCGCTGTACAAGGCCCGTGGGATCGCCCGCCCACTGGAGTATCTGAAAAATTCGATCAGTCCGAGTACGACGTTCTTCGGCCACAGCACACCCGCCCACACGGGCATGCAGGCAATGCTCGCTGCGGCCGAGAAGGCATTGCGTGCGTTGAAGGACGACAAAGGCAATACACGATTCACCTCGTCGCCGTTCCGGCAGCTGCCCTGGGCGCTGAATGTCCGCACGACCAGTAAGAACACCTGGAGCAACCATGCCGACGGGCGCGCCATCGATCTCGACCCGGATACCAATCCGCATCTGGACAACAAGGAGCATCGAGCCGTCATCACGGAAATGACCGGGTTCGACATCGAGGCACGCAACCCCGGTGACACCGGTGGGGCGGCCGGATTCGGATTCGACGTGTACGACTCGGTCAAGATGGCCAGCAACCGATTCTCCGCCGTCTACAACGAAGCCGGGCTCACCTCGCGATCGGCGGCGCTGACCGCCGATAAGGCCGCGCTGGTCGGTCAGCGGGACGCGATGAATGTCAGTGCCACCGGACTGAAAGCGCAACGACAGCAGATCACCAAGGATCGTGATGCTGCGCTCAAACTCACCAAGGTGGCGGCCGAGCGGGCGACGATCAAGCAGCAGGCGGTGCTCGACCTGAAGGAGATCGACAAACAACAGGCGGATCTCAAGAAACAGCTGGGGCGCAAGGCCACCGAGATCAAGTCGATGACGGAGCGCGCGGATCGGATCGCCGCCGAACTGAAGAAATTCACTCGCGAACAGAAGGCGTTCGACGCGACGGTGTCGTCCATCACCGCAGCCGAGACCGGAATCGCCACCGCAACGGCCGACATCACCACCATGACGGCATTGCGGGATTCCGCCAAGGAACTGCTCGCCCAGGCGAAGAAGGACAAGAAGCCCAAGGCCGAGATCGCCGCTCTGCAGAAGGATCTGACCGCCAAGTCCGCGGCATTGGCCAAGGCGAAGGCGGTAGTGGCGAAGAACCGTAAGTCGCTGAAGGACAACACCAAGAAACGGGACGAGCACACGCTCCGGAAATATGCTCGGGAGGGCATTCTCAACCTGCCCAAAGAGGTTGTGCAGGCAATGAAATCGGCCGGTTTCACCTGGGGTGGCGACTGGGCCGTCCACAAGGACATCATGCATTTCGACATGCCGTGATCCACCGGTGGCGTCGGCCCAATTCTGGATCAACTCTGTCGGAATCGGGCGTGGCTATGTCGTTCTGGGCGCTGCTGGCATCGACCCGCGGCCGCTGAGCAGAGCTCGCCCAAGCTCCATCGCTGACTCCGTGGTGGAATTCTGTCCAGGTGCGATCTGGCGTCGGCGAACGGAAGGCAGTTGAAGTGGGAACTTGGTGTCACCTGCTGCCGCCGTGTGGCACCACGGGCAGAGTGACCGCTGCGGCGACGCGGCACTCCGCACCACAACACTCAACGGAGGCAAACATCCTGGATACAGCCAGCGCCACAGACGATTCCCCGGCGCCCCAGACCGGCAACCCAGCCGCCGCTCTCGATCCCCCGCCACCGACCGGTGCCACTACTTCGGCTCGGCACGTCACGGTCAGGTCGCCTCTCTCGGCAGCGATCCAGCTCGACAAGGCGATCCAGCGGTTGCCCCACTCGGGCGCCGCCACCGCACGCGGCCGACGACTGTGCCGCTCCTGTCACCCGGCACATCGGGCGACCCGCACACTCATGGTCGATCTGTGAGCGGACGTTTGGACGGAGCGAGGACGCTGATCACCGGCGGCGCCTCCGGCATCGGGCTGGCCGTGGTCCGCCAATTCCTTGCCGAGGGCGCAACGGTGACGGTCCTCGATCGGGAACCCGACCCCGTTCTGCCCGAGCACTGTTGGTACGTGTGTGCAGATCTCGCCAGCTCGACGCAGATCGATTCAGCCGTCCAGGAGGTCGTTGAGCACATGGGTGGCCTCGACATCCTGGTCAACAATGCGGGCATCGGTGCGCAGGGCACAGTCGAGGCCGCCACCGACGAGGATTGGCACCGCGTACTCGAGGTGAACGTCATCGGGACTGCACGTGTGAGTCGAGCCGCGTGGCCGTACCTGCGCGATTCGGCCATCGGCAGCATCGTGAACGTGTCGTCGATCGCCGCCACCGCGGGACTTCCCCAGCGCGCCGTGTATTCGGCGAGCAAGGGCGCCGTGCTGGCGCTGACCCTGTCGATGGCTGCGGATGGCGTCGCCGACGGAATCCGAGTGAACGCGGTCAACCCCGGTACCGCGGACACCCCTTGGGTCGCCCGTCTGCTCGCCTCGGCGGACGACCCGATCGCGGAGCGGGCCGCGCTGGAAGGCAGGCAGCCCAGCGGACGGTTGGTGTCGCCGGACGAAGTGGCGTCAGCGATCGTCCATCTCGCTGCACCGACGGCATCTGCGACGACCGGAACGTGGATTGCCGTGGACGGCGGAATGGCCGGTCTCCGACTCCGGCCCAAGGCCCCACCAGTGCCTCGAGCGGACGGAGAGTGAGGTGGCAGTTCCCGTAGCGGACCTCGCAAGATCGGCTGACGAGCACGAGACCCGCGCGTCCGGCCGCCTGGATGAATTGCCCATCCGCGCCGAACACCCTTCCACTTGGTCTGGAACGGACTCCAATTGACCCTGAGCGCACTCCAGGTGGCGCTGCCGTCCACCACCTTTCACTGACCTGGAACGCATTTCAGGTCGCACAGCCGCACTCGACCCTCCGCCTGTCCTGGAACGCATTTCAGGTCGCACGGCCGTACACCACCTTCCACTTGACCCGGATCCCACTCCAGGACGCAGAGTGAACTCATGACGCCTACATCCACCCCGTTGGTACTCGGCGCGATGATGTTCGGCACGCGCATCGACGAATCGACTTCCTTTGCACTCCTGGACCGGTTCGTCGAGGCCGGCGGCGAATGGATCGATACGGCAGATTGCTTCTACGTTCTGGGCCAGCGATACCGGGCACGGCGGGCAGAGTGAAACGCTGCTCGGTCGATGGCCGGCAACCAGGCAAGGTGTCCGCGATCGGGTGAAAATCGCCACGAAGCTGGGCGCGGAGCCGACTGTCGTCGGTGGCTGGCCCGAGCAGCGACAGGGACTCTCGGCGGCCGCGGTCCGGACCGCACTCGCCGGCAGCCTCGACCGACTCGGCGTGGATTCGGTCGACCTGCTCTGGCTTCATCAGGAGGACCGGTCGGTACCGATCGAGGAGACCGTGGACGCCATCTCGGATTTCGTCGCGATGGGGACGGTTGATCGCGTTGGCGCCTCGAATCATCCCGCCTGGAGAATTGAGCGCGCCCGTCAGCACGCCATCAACAGCGGTACCTGCCCGATCGATGCGCTCCAGCTCAGTACCTCCTATCTGCGACCGCGACCCGGCACGCTGCCGCCTGGCAACGTTCATCGTTTCGGCGTGCTCGATGACGAGCACGTGGACCTTGCTGCGGAGAACGACATCGAGTTGTGGGCATACACACTGCTGCTGAGTGGTGCGTACGACAACCGGGACAAGCAGTTCCCTGAAGTATTCGATCATCCTGGCTCCACTCGGCGTCTGGCTGCTCTCCATGAGGTGTCCGCGGCGTTGGGCATGAGCCGAAGCCAAGTGAAGCTCGCGTGGCTGGTGGGTCGCTCGCCGTCGATCCGACCCATCCTGGGTGGCAGCAAAATCGAGCAACTCGACATCGCGTTGCGCCACGGAATGCCGTGTGAGGGTGTCGGAACGACGCTGCCCGACGAGTTCCGCCAACGATTGGACGAAGCGGCCTGACCGCTCGCCTCTGGATTGCTAACCCTGGCACCTGTCGCGCCGACCCACCCAAATTGTACTGAACGGTCGTCGGCGACTGCGCCGGGAAGCCCCCGGGCCGACCACTCGGGTAGTCGCCAGCAGTTCTGTTCATACCCGCTCCTTGAAGCCTTGCATCGTGCTTCCTCTACCGCTATTATTCGTACATGTGTTCGACTGTCAAGTCTCAAAGTTCGTGCCGATGACCGAGACCTCCGCGGCCGCCGCCGACGCTGTCTCATGGAGCGGTCGCGCCGCCTTGGGCGCGACCGCCGAGTCGCTGACTGCCGTTGCCGGTGTTGATCCCGCGAAGCTGTCAGGTCCTGATCTTGTGGACGCAATCGTCACCAGCGAAAAGGCCCTGTCGTTGTTGGCGGCGGTGCAGATGCGGTTGATGGCCGCACTCGCAGTTCCTTTCGTCGCAGGCGACCCCATGCGACTGGCCGCCCGGATTGCTCGCAAGAACGCGATGATCAAGGAAGACTCGACAGAGCGGACCGAGATGTGCGTTCCGGAGGCGGCGACGTGCTTGGCGGCCGCCGAGATCGGCGCTGCGCTGCGCATTTCGCCGGTTACGGCCGGCATCCGTGTTCGTGAGGCCGCAACCATGACGACCGTTCTCGCGCCCACCTTGCAAGCACTGGAACAAGGATTGCTCGACCGGGGTAAGGCTCGAGTCATCAGTCAATATTGCCAACCACTTTCGTCACAACACACCGCGGACCTACAGGACGTTGTGTTGCCTGAGGCAGGCCGCTTGACCACCAGTGAGCTGCGGGAGTTGACCGGCCAGGCAGTCATCGCCATCGATCCCGATGGTGCAGAGGAGCGGCATCACGCGGCTGCGGCTCGCCGCGAACTCACGCTCCGCGCCAATGAGGATGCCATGGCCACCCTCAGTGCATTCCTGCCGGCGGACGGCGCGGTGAAGATCTTTCAGATCAGCGACCTCCTGGCAACCAGCACCGCTGCTGCGCCCGGTGACACTCGAGGGATCGGCGCCCGACGTATCGACGCTCTGGTCGACATCGCCGATCAGCTGCTCACCCACGGACACCTCGACCTGGGCTACTACCTCGACACCGCGTTGCCGGACAGCACTCGGGACCCCCGCACAGACCGAACCCGACCGGCAGACACCCATCAACCGGACCACTCGGCCGATTCGCCCGACACCCACAACCCGGATCACCCAGCCGATTCGCCCGACACCCACAACCCGGGACCACCCAAGCCGGTTCAGGCGGGACACAGAACTCTGACCAATCATCCGATCCGGTTGCCGCATCGGGTCACTCCGACTCCGAAGCGTGTCCGACGGAACCATCCGATCCAGTCGAAGCCGAGTTCGCGGCAAATGCTGAATCTGCCGATCCGGCCCAATCTTCCGAGCCAGTCGACTCAGACCACGACGCCCATACGGGCGCTGCATCACCCGATGCAGAGGACACCGACCGGATCGTCGACCAGGCAGATCCTGCAGGGCCAACAGAATCCGCCGCAGATCCGTCCAATCGCACGCCGTCGCGTCGGGCTATGAGCCGCCAAGGTCGACGACCGCACCTATCGGTCACCATCGGCCTGGGTACCTTGGCCGGTCTCGATCAGCTCCCCGCGCTGCTGGCCGGATTCGGCGCTATTCCAGCCTGCCTGGGTCGGGCAATCGCCAATTCCGCCGGAACGGTCACCGCCCTCGTCACCGATCCCAACACCGGCGTCGCCACCGATGCCGGAGACCTCACCTATCGCCCCACTCAGCAACTACGTGACCGCATCGCCGCGATGAATCAGACCTGCCAATTTCCGTCCTGCCGACAACCGGTCTGGCGCTGCGATATCGATCATCGCGATCCCTTCGACCACGACAACCCTGCCAATGGTGGTCCCACGGACCGGGACAACACAGGGCCATTTTGTCGGCGTCATCACTTACTGAAACATAATGCCGAATGGCGTTTCAGGCCGAATCCAAAGAATTTCACTCTGGACTGGACGAGTCCGACCGGGCACAACTACGTGTCGGCCACGCGCCCGCAGCTTCTCGCCCATCTGAACGTCGCGACGGCTGGTACCGCTATTGCCGAGAGGCTCGATCTGCTCGCCATGATGAACACCGACAACGGTGAGGCCCCCAGCCGCGCAGAAGAACTCCTCACCACCATGCTCCTGCACCGAAATGAAGCTCCGCTGGAATATCAGCCGGACCCGAATTGCTGGAACGTCGACGAAACCGACAACGGCCAAGCCGAAACTGATGACGGCGGCACCGAGGATGAAGCGGACGGTGACATCGATGCGCCGACCGAACTTCCCGAGGAACCTCCCTTCTAGGGATGTCGCTGGCGCTATGGATGATCCGGCAACAGACCTGGTGACGAGAAGTACTTGCTCGGCCGCCACACCGAATGCATACCCGTTTCGCTCAAACCGATGCACCCGGGTTCGACCGCTGCCGTCCATTTCAAAATGGACGCCGACAATTCGTGCCCCTCACGTCCAACCTCTGCGGCGCCGACCACCCTCCAGCGAGCGCAACGCTACATCGGCGACGGCCCAGCACCGGCTCATCTGGCGGCACATCCCATGCCTTCTTCGGGCTGCCACCCCGGCTGGCCAACATGCTGGATCCCGTCGCTCCTCTCAGCAGCCCACCGGCATGTCTATGAACCCCAGCGGAGTGTCTATGAACCCAGCGGAGTGTCTTACCTGTCCAGCGGAGCGCGGCAGGTCGTCTGGTCGGCGGGGCTGTGTCCGACTCGATTCTCTCGTGGCTCCGGTCCTCGCAACTTCGTGAACGTTTCCGGCCGCCGTGCAACCCAGCGGAGTGCTACTGCCGTCCTTCCTGCAACAGGCAGCTCCAGGAGGAGAAATGAAGAGATCTTTGTCCGTGGTGGCCATCGGCATCGCAGGCGTGCTGGCTGTGGCCGGCTGTTCCGGAGCAACCGACTCCTCGACGTCCAAGACTTCGCAGCCAATCGCCCCAGCGGCGTCAGTCGCCTCGGCAGCGGGTCTCACCGTGGCCGCCGAAACCGGCACCCGGTTGATCACCGCTCAGGCGATCGGAACGGTGACCGGAACTCCGGATGTGGTCACCGTGAGTCTCGGCGTGGAGACGAGATCCGACTCGGCCCAGGCTGCGTTGGAGGAGAACAACCGGCTCGCGGCCGATGTGATCACGGTCCTCAAGGACAACGGAGTCGCTGCGGAAGATCTTCAGACCAGCCAGCTCTCGGTCAATCCCACCTACGACGACAAGAACACCGTCACGGGTTATCAGGTCACGAACATGGTCACCGCCAAGATGCGAGACATCACGAAGGCGGGAACCATGATCGACGCCGTCGGGAAGGCTGCCGGCGATGCGGTTCGAGTCCAGCAGCTGAGCTTCTCGATCGATGACGACAGCGGCCTGCGTGCCGCCGCCCGAGCTGATGCGGTCACCCGCGCGCAGGCTCAGGCGCAACAGATGGCTGATGCGGCAGGGGTCGCCCTTGGCCCGATTCACGCGATCACCGAGTCACCGTCCTCGACCCCGGTCGAATACCGGGCAGCGAGCGACGCAACGATGGCGGCGGGGGCGGTGCCGATCGAGGCCGGAAGCCAGGAGCTCAAAGTCGTGGTTCAGGTCGTCTACGAAATCGCGCAATGAGCGCAGCAGCCAGTGGGCGGCGGCGCAGTAAGCCAGTAGCGCGGCGGGGTGAGCCGGCGCGCGCGTTGGACGCCGTAGTTGGACCCGCAATGCGGGGCTTCATCGAGGGGTAGCCCGGCCGAATGCAGGACCGGAGACATACCGGACTTACTGAAAGGTGGTGCTCCTCAGGTCGACGCGAAGCGGAGCTGGTTCGGTCGCGAATCTGGTCGGTCACAGGATCCCGTACTTCGGTGGGTCAGCCTTGGTTCCGGATCTCCAGGGCAAGCCACAGCTCGCTGCGGGTGCCGGGAGAGTCAAGGCTCCGCCCGAGCAACTCCTCCACGGTGCGCATCCGATGCCGCAGGGTATGACGGTGCACTCCGAGGGCGGTTGACGATGGGTCCCATTGACCGTGATGTGCGAGCCACTCCCGCAGCGAATTGACCAGATCTCCTCGACCGGTTCGATCATGCTCGAGCAACGGAGCAAGCAGCGCATCGGCGAAAGCCTGCGCCGTGTCCGGAGCAAGCAGACCAGAAAGTCCCGGCATGGCGATCTCCGCGAATGCCGTCACCAGGCGGTTGTTGCGTCGTCCGAACTCCATGGCCTGCAGCGCCTGTCGGTGCGCAGTGGCCAACTCCGCGTAGGTCGCCGGCTCGGAGATGCCGACCCAGCCCTGCTCCGGCCGGTTCTCGATCGAACCCCGGGCAGCGGGGCTTTCCGAGTCGAGCACAGCGCCGATGGCGTCGACCAAACCCGCATCATCGATCAGCAGAGCGACACCAAGGTCGTCCAGCTCACCGACGACGAAGCCAGCAGGCGGACGAGAGCCCTTGCCAGGCAGCGGTTCCCATCGCTCGAGCCCGGACCTGGCGGCACCCGAACCCACCGCCCAGCGGACCGGCTCGGGGGGCAGGACCACCCCGGACTGATCGGCAACCTGCCGGGCGACCTCCACCTGGCCGTCCAACAGCAACCGCAGAATCGCGCTCCGCAGCGGCCCCAGCCCGACCCGCCCGGCCGACGACTGTTCCAGCCGAATCGTCAGCAGCATCACGGCGGCGTTGACCAGATGCCGATCCGCCGGACTCAACGGACCTGCCGTACCGACCGCCAGAAAGGCGCGACCACGCTGGCCGGTACCGACCGACTGCAGGCTCACCGTGTCGTCGCCGAGCGGAAAGCCCGAACTGACCGATCCCCGATGGCCGGTCAGCACCGTCATCTCGGCGGCCAACGCCTCGTCCCTGCCGCCATCACCGTCCGGGTAGGCCTCCAGAGGTGCCCCACCCGGGTCCAGCAGCACGACCCAGCCGCCGATCTGCTGGGCCAGCAACCGCACCAGCCGGCCCGGCCCCGCGGGTGCCAACGCCGCCTTGGTCAATGCTTGCTGAGCGGTGAAGGTCTTTGTGACGGCGGCGTATTCGTCGGCGGCGATTGCGCGCGAGACAGCGCGGCTGATGGCGATGAACGGTGTGCGTCTGGGTACTTCGACGATCGGCAATCCGTGCAGACGTGCAGCCCTGATCAACTCGGCGGGCACATTCACATGGCTCAATCCGGTGCCGAACCCCACCCCCACGACGGCAGCCTCGGCCAACCGCCGCACGTATTCGTCGGTGTCCGTCGTCGCATCGAACGCGATCCCGGTGGTCAACAGCAGCTCGCCACCACTGAGGAACGGAGTCGGGTCGATGAGTTCGCTGACGTGGACCCAGGTGATCGCCCGTCCCAATGGGTCGTTCTCGTGGGCGACGGGGTCCAGGGCCGCCCGGCGATCGACGGCCGGCTCAGCACCGGTCGGTTCGGCAGCCGCATCGTCGGCCGAGGTTTCGAAGGCCGACTCGGGACCGGCTGGCTCGGCAACCGCATCGTCGGCCGAGGTTTCGAAGGCCGACTCAGCACCGGTTGGTTCGGCAGCCGCATCGTCGGCCGAGGTTTCGAAGGCCGACTCAGAACCGGCTGGCTCGGTAGCCGCATCGTCGGCCGAGGTTTCGAAGGCCGACTCAGGACCGGCTGGCTCGGCAGCCGCATCGTCGGCCGAGGTTTCGGCGCTACCGTCGGCGCTACCGTGGACGGCGTCGACCTCGAAGGTCGCGACCAGCCGTAAACCCAGATCAGGAGTAGAAACCAGATCACGAAGCGTCAGCGGCATTCCTTAACCTCCGTCGCCTGTCCAGAGCTACTGCACAGATCGGTCGATCGACAACGAGCGATGCCATGTTCCTGACGCGGAGTGCCAGTCTGTCCAAGAACCAGTAGCACAGTGCTCCAATTGTGCCATTACGTCGACACCGCCCCACCGAGGAAGCTGAAGATCTACCCCGAGAGGAGCCGCAACAGCTATGACCGTCGCGATGCAGGATCTGGTTCAGGAACGCCGTTTGGTCACCGAACTGCCCGGGCCACGATCCAAGGAGCTGTTCGCCCGCAAGCAGTCCGCGGTCTCCAACGGGATCGGCACCACCTTTCCGGTGTTCATCGAACGCGCGGGTGGTGGCGTGCTGGTCGACGTCGACGGCAACTCGCTGATCGATCTCGGTTCGGGCATCGCCGTTGTCAGCGTCGGCAACTCCGCCCCGCACGTCGTCGACGCCGTCACCGATCAGGTCGCGGCGTTCACCCACACCTGTTTCATGATCACGCCGTACGAGGGGTACGTCGAGGTCTGCGAGGAACTGGCCGAGCTCACTCCCGGCACCCACGCCAAGAAGTCTGCACTGTTCAATTCCGGCTCCGAGGCCGTCGAGAACGCGGTCAAGATCGCCCGGCACGCCACCGGCCGCACCGCGATCGTCGTCTTCGACCACGCCTATCACGGGCGCACCAACCTGACGATGGCGTTGACCGCGAAGAACATGCCCTACAAGGAGGGCTTCGGCCCGTTCGCCCCCGAGGTGTACCGGGTCCCGATGTCGTACCCCTACCGCGACGGTGGGATCAACGGCGCCCAGGCCGCAGCCCGCGCCATCGACATCATCACCACCCAGGTCGGCGCCGCCAACGTCGCGGCTGTGCTGATCGAGCCGATCCAGGGCGAGGGCGGTTTCATCGCGCCCGCCGAGGGATTCCTGCCGGCGATCGCGGCCTGGACCAAGGAGAACGGCGCGCTGCTGATCGCCGACGAGATCCAGACCGGCTTCTGCCGCACCGGCGACTGGTTCGCCTCCGACCACGAGGGTGTCGTCCCGGACCTGATCACATTGGCCAAGGGCATCGCCGGTGGTCTGCCGCTGGCCGCCGTCACCGGGCGCGCAGAGATCATGGACTCCGTCCACCCGGGTGGCCTCGGCGGCACCTACGGCGGCAACCCGATCGCCTGCGCGGCCGCGCTCGGCGCGATCCGCACGATGCGCGAGCTTGACCTGGTCGCCGCCGCAAAGGCGATCGAGACCACCATGAAGACCCGGCTGGCGGCCATGCAGGCCAGGCACGACGTGATCGGCGACATCCGCGGTCGCGGCGGCATGATCGCCATGGAACTGGTCAAGCCCGGCACCACGGAGCCGAACCCGGCCCTGGCCGGCGCGATCGCCAAGGCCTGCCACGCCGAGGGTGTCGTCGTGCTGACCGCGGGAACCTATGGAAACGTGTTGCGGTTCCTGCCCCCGCTGGTCATCCCGCAGGCATTGCTGTCCGAGGGGCTGGATGTGCTGGAGCACGCGGTCGACACCCTCGCTTCCTGAGAACCCGCACACGACAACCGATTCAACGCATCATGACCGGCCCCGACGGGTCGTTGGTCCAGGAGAGGAATACATCATGGGTGTGACGGACGAGCAGGTTTCGCGGGTTCTGGGTGCGGTGCCGAAGGGGCTGCTGATCGGCGGGAAGTGGATCACCACCGACGGAGCGGTCGATGTCGAGGATCCGTCGACGGGCAAGGTCATCGCCTCGGTGGCGGACGCTTCGCCCGAGCAGGGCATCGAGGCGCTCGATGCCGCGGTTGCGGCGTCGGCCGACTGGGCCGCGACCGATCCGCGGGAACGCGGCGAGATCCTGCGAAAAGCCTTCGATCTGCTCGTCGAGCGATCCGAGGACATCGCCCTGCTGATGACCCTGGAAATGGGGAAGCCGCTGGCCGAGGCCCGCGGTGAGGTGACCTATGGCGCCGAGTTCTTCCGCTGGTTCTCCGAGGAGGCGGTCCGGATCGCCGGCCGTTACTCGGTCGCCCCCTCCGGCGGCACCCGGTTGCTGACCATGAAGCAACCCGTCGGACCGGTCTTCGCGATCACGCCGTGGAACTTCCCGCTCGCGATGGGCACCCGCAAGATCGGACCCGCGCTGGCTGCCGGCTGCACTGTCGTGATCAAGCCCGCCGCGCAGACCCCGCTGACCACGCTGGCCCTGGCGGCTGTGCTGATCGAGGCCGGCCTGCCGGACGGCGTGCTCAACGTGATCACCACCTCCCGGTCCGGGAAGGTCAGCGCACCGATCATCGCCGACCCGCGGTTGCGGAAACTGACCTTCACCGGCTCCACCGGTGTCGGCCAGAAGCTGATCGAACAGTCGGCGCAGAACGTGCTGAAGGTCAGCATGGAACTCGGCGGGAACGCCCCGTTCGTCGTGTTCGGTGATGCCGACCTGGACAAGGCCGTCGACGGCGCGATGCTGGCCAAGATGCGCAACATCGGCGAGGCCTGCACCGCGGCGAACCGGTTCATCGTGCACGAGTCCGTGGCCGACGAGTTCTCCCGGCGACTCGCCCAGCGGATGGGCGCCATGACGATCGGCCGTGGCATCGACGACGGCGTCACGGTCGGGCCGCTGGTCGACAACGCCGCGATCGACAAGGTCACCGAACTGGTCGCGGACGCAGTCGACAAGGGCGCCACCGTGCTGACGGGCGGGCAGGCCATCGACGGCCCCGGCCATTTCTACCCACCCACCGTGCTCACCGGAGTCCCGACCACCGCCAAGGTGTTCCGCGAGGAAATTTTCGGACCGGTCGCCCCGGTGATCACCTTCAGCAGCGACCAGGACGGCATCGACAAGGCCAACGACACCGAATACGGCCTGGTCGCCTACGCCTTCACCGAGAACCTGACCCGCGCCCTCACCGTCGCGGAGAAGCTGCAGACCGGCATGGTCGGCATCAACCAGGGCATCGTGTCCAACCCCGCCGCGCCGTTCGGTGGCGTGAAATCTTCCGGGCTGGGCCGCGAGGGTGGCACCGAGGGCATCGAGGAGTACCTGGAGACCAAGTACGTCGGCATCAAGCTGTAGGAGCACGGGCAGGGCTGGAGGAGCGCCCGGCGAGCGAGGGTTGTCGGGACATGGCGTCGGGCGAGTGGCGTGAGGTCAGTGGCGCCGGGTGGCAGCCCAGTCTGCGGCGAAAACGCGAGCCGACGAGACGCGCCGCGGGCTGGCAGCACTGCGCGCGGGAATGCGGGCCGACGAGACGCGGCCCCGGGTGGCAGCACTGCGCGGGGATACGAGCCGGCAACTACCCGGCCCCGCAAAGGATTGCGCCGGGCGAGATCGCGGCCGGGTGCGGGTCGCAGCCATCTGCACCGGGCCCCGACACGCCCGGGGAGCTCGCGCTCCTGGGGCAGATCTACCGCACCGGGGTGAATGGAGCAGGCATTCAGATCGGCACTGTGAGTGACGCCGGTCCGGGCGTGTCGTGAGGGTCTGGAGCTGCAACTGCGCGCAGCCATAGTGTCCGACGGTTCGACTGCCGGTCCGGGCGTGTCGCGAGGATCCGCAGCTGCAACTACGTAGCGGCCAGGGTCAGCGAAGTCCCGGCTGCCGGTCCTGCCACTCGGAGCACTCGCCCGCTTGGCCGCAGGTCCTCTGAATCCCGCCGGCAGAAATTTTGGCTCGGACTTTCATCGTCAAACGCTCGATCAAACACCGCCGCGGTTTTCTACCTGTACCAAGCGTTTCGGCGTATCGGATGCCGGGACCAGGGTCTCTCAGGAGGAGAACCATGCTGTTCATGGACGTACACAACATCGCAGGTGGCGTGACGGTTGACGCCGTCGCGGGTGCCCACGCCGCCGACCTCGAGCACCAGGCCGCGCACCTGGTCGACTACCAGCGCTACTGGGTCGACGAGGAGGCCGGGAAGATCTTCTGCCTGGTCGAGGCTCCGGACGCCGAGACCGCCAATACCGTGCATCGGGAAGCGCACGGCCTGGTGGCAGACGAGATCTACCCGGTCAAAGAATTCTCGTAACAACGCACGGAAAAGGTGGACAATAGCCCGGCTATGAATCTGGCCGTACAGCTCCTGGGACGCCCGCAACTGACGCGCCCCTCCGGTCCGGCGTATCAGTTCCGGAGCCGTAAGAGCTGGGCCGTTCTGGCCTACCTCATGCTGGGCGAGCGCCCACCGACGCGGGCCCGGCTCGCGGCCTTGCTGTTCAGCGAGGCCGACGATCCGGGCCGCGCGTTGCGCTGGTGTCTGGCCGAGATCCGTCGGGGGCTCGGTGAGGACGGTTCCGTCGACGGCGAGCCCGTCGTGTTGACCCTGTCGCAGTCGGTCTCCACCGACATCGACATCATCCTGCGGGGCGGCTGGCGAAGAGCAATCGAGTTGCCAGAGCTGGGCGCAGACCTGTTGGAGGGCATCGGTTTTCCCGGCGCCGACTCGTTCGCCATCTGGCTGCTGTCGGCGCAGCGCCGAATCGCCGCCGCCTCCGAGGCGTTGCTGCACGAGGGTGCGCTTGGCTCGATGTCCAGGGGCGATGTCGACGCGGCCATCGGGTTGGCAGTCCGTGCAATCGGGATGAACCCGTTGGACGAGCACCACCACGCGTTGCTGATCCGGCTCTACCGAATGGCCGGCGACGACGCTCGCGCGGCCAAGCAGTTCGCCGCCTGCACCGAGATCCTGGATCGCGAACTGGGTGTGGCGCCGGGACCCGCCGTCCTGGCCGCGCTCCAGGAGGTCCGGTCGCCCCCCTCCGGGACCGCCGACCGGGCCACCGTCGAGGCACTGATCGAGGCCGGTTCGACGGCGGTTGCCGCCGGCGCCGTGCAACCGGGAGTCCAGTCCCTGCGCACCGCGGTCAGGCTCGCCGACGAGGCCGATATCGCAGCGCTGCGAGTGGAATCCAGGATCACCCTGGCCGAGGCGCTGGTGCATTCCCTCCGCGGTTATGACGAAGAGGGGCTGGCCGAACTCTACGAGGCGGACCAGATCGCCCTGGACAACGATCTTCTCGGTGCCCTGTCGAGGATCCGCGCGGAGATCGGCTACGTGGATTTTCTCCGTGCCCGGTACGACAGGGCCTTCGTCAGGCTCACCGACACCCTGCGCCTGCCGCCTGCTGCCGCGGCCAGCATGACGACCAGCGCCAAGGCAACAACGTATCTGGGTGCGGTGGCCAGCGACCAGGCTGATTATTCGCGTGCCATCGAACTGCTCACCCGGGCGATCGACCTGTCCCGCTCCGGCGGCGACCTGCGGATGGAGATCTACGCGTTGTCGATGCTGGGGCGGGTGCACCTGTTCCTGGGCGACCTGGACGCCGCCGCGACCACGCTCGACACGTCCATCGAACTGGCCGAACGAGATCATTGGCTGGCCTTTCTGCCGTGGCCACAGGCGTTGCGTGGTGAGGTCCAGCTGAGCAGACGGGACATCGCCGGCGCCTCGGAGTACTTCCAGCAGTCGTTCGCCCGCGCCTGTCAGCTGGGCGATCCTTGTTGGGAGGGCATCTCCGCCCGTGGCCTCGCACTCGTCGCCGATGCGTTGGGGGACAGCGACACTGCGTTCCGCACACTGGCCGATGCGCGGTTGCGGTCCAACCGGCACGCCGACCCGTACGTCTGGCTCGACGGCTACATCCTCGATGCGCAATGCACTCTCGGCCGTCGGCATGCCCACCCGGATACCGCCCGCTGGGTCGCTGAGCTGCGATCGCTCTCGTCACGCACCGGTATGCGGGAACTCACCATTCGATCACTCCTGCACGGCGCGGCATTGGGCAACGCCCCTGACGCGGCTGCCGCCGAATTGCTGGCCGCCGACATCAGCGACGAGCAGTTCATCCTCGTGGTGAACCAGTTGTAGGGCTCGCCCACATCGAGCAGGCACAGCTCACCGGCAAGCAGCGCCCGAGAACAGTGCGGCACGACGATCAGCCGTTGACCTCCTCGACCACCCCGCAGGCCGCTCGTCCACCGGAGTCACCGGTTGCCTGGGTGTCGGCATCGGGCCCGCCGGAGGCGTAGCGACTGGGAATGTTGCCGAAGTTGTCCGGTCCGGCATGCACCATGACGGCGCTGCCGTCGGCGTCGAGAACCGCGGCCATGTCGAAGGCGTCGGTCGTTGTCACCAACTCAGCGGATCCGTCCTCGCGAACCTGCAGCGAGGTCAGATCGCCCTCATGTCCCGGATGAGCTGCACTCCCGGCGCCCAGATGACCACCGGCAGAAAGGAAGTCGCCGACCTTGCTCGGATCCGTCGGGTTGGCGCTGTTCGGCTCACACTTGCCGATGGCATGGATGTGGAATCCCTTGAACCCGGCCGGCAGGCCCTCCACCTCCGCGGTGATCGTGACGATCGTCCCGTCGACGGCGAAATCGACGGTGCCGATCTCGGTTCCGGACGGGTCGCGCAGATCGGCCTTCGCCACCAGGGACGCGCGACCGTCGGCCGACGAGGATGGCGATCCGGGGGAATCACTCACACCCAGGACCGACGTCACCGATGGTTCGGGCGTCTCGCCACTGGTTGCCGCGGCGGCGGCTTCTGATCCCGCGGATCCGGTGCCGCTGGCACACCCGGCGAGCATGATCAGCGCGATGGCCCCGAACCCGCACGCGGTCAACCTGGTACCGACATTCATCTGGTCCCCTCCCCAACGACTGCGCGCCGACCGTGACTGGCGGACACGTTGTTCCGCCGGAGCGTTCCCGGGCCGGTCGGGGCTCACACCGGATGTCCCCTGTTCGGCCGTGTTCTCAAACCGTCGGGGCGGAAGCCGATTTCGCTCGGTGACGGCGGACCGCATCCCGGTTGGCACACGGATGGCTGCAGTACCGCTGCCGGCCGTTCCGGGTGACGTCGGCGTAGGGCCGCCCGCATTCCGGTGACGCGCACCGCCCGAGCCGTTGCATCCCCCGGCCTACCAGATGCAACGCGGTGCCGACGCTGATCAGCGATCTGAGTTGTTCACTGAGCCGCAGACCCGTCTCGCGGTAATGCAGGTGCCAGCCGTCGCCGGCATGGTCGGTCAACCGCGGTCTGGTCGACGACGATTCGAGCAACACGTTCAACGCATCCGCCCGCTCCTGCTCCGTACCTGCATCCACCACGGCGATCCACTGCTCCAGGAATTCGGCCACTTCGGCGACGTCCGCGTCGGTGCCCGGCATGTCCACCGTCAGACCGGCCTCCTCGCAACGACTTTGCAGGCCGGCACCAGTGTGCGGCAGATCACGGAGCAGATCGACCGCCAACAGCACGGCGCGCTCACCGTAAGGGTTGAAGTGCATAAGAGCATTACATCATGCTGAATTCATGGTCACCACCGAGAACCTCGAACCCGATCACGACGGCCACCGGTTCGCCCTGGTCTCAGCGCACGCCACCAGCCAGGGCCGGCTCAGCTACCTGCGCTGCAGCTGCGGGATGTGGCAGGTGCAGCGTCAGCCGAGGGCGGGTGGCACTGTCACAGAGGCCGTGGTGGGAGCACCGACCGTGGGTGCCGACGCCTTTGCGACGGGGAAACAACGAGTCGCGGTCCCAGCGGGCAGCTGAAGGATCTTCGGCTTCAGCCGTCCGCAGGGCGGCGCGAACCCAGGATGCAGAACTCGTTGCCCTCCGGATCCGCCAGCACCACCCATGACTGACTCCGCTGCCCGACATCGGCGCGGGTGGCGCCAAGGGCCAGGAACCGCTCCACCTCGGCGTTCTGATTGTCCGGCCGCAGATCGAGATGCAACCGATTCTTGATCGTCTTCGACTCCGGCACCGGCAGGAAGAACAAGCCCGGCAACCGGTCTTCGGTGGGGCGGATCTCCACCACCTCGTCATCCGCGTCCCAATAGGACCACCCCAGCGCGTCCGCCCACCAGCGGGCGAGCCGCAGCGGATCGGCACAATCGACGACGACCTGTTCCCATTGAACCGACACGACCGCAGCCTAGATCGGCAACCCGCGACCGATCGACCAGCCCCGACGGGCACGGCATTTGCCCGGTTCGCCGGGCGGGTTCCGGGTAACTAGATCCGCGTGGCCGATACAGCGATCTTCGATGTCGACGGGACCCTCGTCGACAGCAACTATCAGCACGCCCTTGCCTGGTTCCGGGCGTTCCGTCGTTACGACATCACTCTGCCGTTGTGGCGACTGCACCGCGGGATCGGCATGGGCGGCGACCTCTATGTCGCCAACCTCGCGGGTGAGGACGTCGAACGCGAGCACGGTGACGCCCTTCGCGATGCCTGGGTCGAGGAATTCGACGAGATGATCGACGAGATCCAGCCGTTCGACGGTGTGCGGGACCTGCTCACCGAAGTGAGACGCCGCGGCTTCCGGGTGGTGCTGGCCAGTTCCGGGAAGGCGAAGCATGTCGAGACCTTCCTGGACCTGTTCGGCGGCAAGGAGTTGGCCGATGCCTGGACCACCTCGGAGGACGCCGAGACCAGCAAGCCCGCACCGGACATCGTGCAGGCGGCCCTCGACCGGGTCGACGGCGTCGGTGGGGTGATGGTCGGGGATTCGACCTACGACGCCAAGGCCGCCGGCAAGATCGACGTCGCCACGCTCGCGCTGCGTACCGGTGGCTTCTCCATCGAAGAACTCACCGCGGCCGGCGCCGTCCAGGTGTACGACTCGTTGACCGAACTCATCGACGACCTGGACAACACCCCGTTGAGCCGGCCGGACCCCGGATGACCGCGCTGTAGCAGATCTCGACAGGATCAGCCGCTCCGAGTCGGGCGGATATGCACCGCCGCCTGCCCACGCGCCGTGCGCGCCGGGGTGCGATCATGCAAAGCGATCCGCGCTGGTGTGCCGGTCGTTCTCGGGAGAGCAGAAGATGTGGCCGAGCCTCCGCTGATCGAGATCCGGGAGCCGGGCTTCCCGGTCCGCCGGGTGCGTGTCGACCGCACCATGGAAGTCGGCCGGGACTGCGACGGCGTGGTCATCACCGACCTCGGGGCGTCCCGCCGCCATCTCAAGCTGCTGCCCAGCCCGCTGGGTTTGTCGGTGGTCGACCTCGCCAGCCGCAACGGCACCCTGGTGAACGGTGTCGCGTTGAACGGCCGGATCACCCTGGAACCGGGCGATGTCATTCGGCTGGGCCGCACCGAGGTCATCGTCGTGCGTCCTCGAACGACGCGCCCGCTCGACCCACCGCCGGCAGCGTTCGTCAGCGATCTGACACTTCCCGCGCCGCCGGCCGCCCGCCCCGTGGTGGAGCAGCCCGGGAAGGTCTCTCAACTGGTGCGCGCCATCTTCCGGGGTGCGCCGGTACCACCCGATGTCCCGACCTTCCGGAACTTCCTGGAGCTGCCGAGACGGATACCACCGGCCGCTTGGAAGGCCGTGCGGGTGGTCAGCGTGCTGTCGTATCTGGCGCTGTGTGTGGCGATGTTCGTGGCGCCGGTCGGCGCGATGTTCACGTTCTTCCAGGTGATCGTCCCGCTGCTGCCGATCCTGTTCTTCGTGGCACCCGGGTTGTGGCGCAACATCTGTCCGCTGGCCGCGACGAACCAGACGCCGAGAGTCCTGGGCTTCAGCCGAGCACTGACCCCGCCGGCCTGGCTGCGCCGCGGCGGCTATCTGATCGGCATGACGCTGTTCTTCGGCATTGCCGGCGCCCGGCTGGTGCTGTTCAACCAGAGCGCCAGGGCGACCGGGGTGCTGCTGTCGGTCGTCATCGCCAGTGCCTTCGTCGGTGGGGTCGTCTTCAAGGGAAAAAGCGGTTGGTGCAGCAGCATCTGCCCGTTGCTGCCACTCCAGCGGGTGTACGGCCAGACCCCTTTCGTCGTTGTCCCGAACAGTCATTGCACCCCGTGCGTGGCGTGCACGAAGAATTGCTACGACTTCAAGCCGCAGCCCGCCTATCAGGCCGACCTGCACGACCCCGACCCGCACTGGAGCGCACCGCGCAAGCTCTTCGTCGCCGCCTTGCCCGGATTCGTGCTCGGGTTCTTCACCCTGGTCAACGTGGCCGGCACAGCCGGTCTGGCGGTGTACGGACAACTTGCGCTGTACGTCGCGGGCAGCATCGCCTCGTTCTACGTGCTGGACGCGGTGCTCGCGCTGACCCCGGCCCTGATGACCGCCCTGTACGCAGCGGCGGCGTTGAACACCTTCTACTGGTTCGCCGGGGTGGTCCTGGCCGGCTCCGCGCAGACGATCACCGGCCTCGAGGTGGCCTGGATCCGTTGGCCGATCAGCGGTCTGGTCGCGATGCTGACCGTCGTCTGGATCTCGCGGACCTACTGGACCGAGCGTGCCTACCTCGCCGAGAGCGTGCCCGCCACGACGCCGACACCGCTCACGCTGCTGCCGGGCAGACCGCCGTCCGCACCAAAACAGCCTGCGGCAGAAGGTGCGTCGAAACTGACAGAGGTCCGCTTCCTGCCGCAGGACAGCGCGGTCACCGCCGAGGTCGGCGCCAGTCTGCTGGAAATCGCCGAGCGGGAAGGACTTTCGATCGAGGCGGGCTGCCGGATGGGGGTCTGCGGCGCCGACCCGGTTGCCGTAGTGGCCGGGATGGACTGTCTGTCGGCTCCCGAGGACGAGGAGCTGACCACGCTACGCAGACTCGGGTTGGCACCCTCGACCAGGATGGCCTGCTGCGCGCGGGTGCAGACCGCCGGCGTTCAGGTCAATCTCACCCCGGAGCCCGGCACCGGCACAGCCGGCGAGCGACCCGAGAACTTCGACCGCTCGATCACCAGCGTGGTGGTCCTGGGCAACGGAATCGCCGGGGTGACGGCGGCCGATTTCGTCCGGCGCGGGCATCCCGATTGTGAGGTGCATCTGGTCGGGATGGAATCGCACGTGCTCTACAACCGGATGGGCATCTCCCGGCTCGTCCACGGCCGTTCGGCGATGACCGGACTGTTCCTGCTCGACGAGCAGTGGTATTCCGACAAGTCGATCACCATGTGGCTCAACACCATTGCCACCCGGATCGACCCGGCCGCCCGCCGGGTGTTGTTGGGCACCGGCGACGTTCTCGCCTACGACCGGCTGATCCTGGCGATGGGCAGCAGTGGAGTGGCACCGCGGGTGGTCGGCTTCGGGGCGGACGGCAGCTACGTGTTGCGATCGGCCGCCGATGCGTTGGAGATCCGCCGTTACAGCCAACTTCACGGGTGCCGCCAGGCGGTGGTGGCGGGCGGCGGCCTGCTGGGTCTCGAGGCCGCGTACGCGATGTACGAGCTGGGTCTTGACGTCACCGTGCTGGAACGCGGTCGCCGCCTGCTGGCCAAGCAGATCGACCAGCGCGGCAGCGAACTCGTGCAGGGACACTTCGATCGCCTCGGGATCCGCGTGCTGTACCGTGCCGAGTCCGCCGCGCTCGGCCTGGGCGACCACGGCCGGGTCGAGTCGTTGACGCTGACGGATGGCCGGACCCTGCGCTGCGACGTCTTCCTCGCCTGCGTCGGAATCAGCTCGAACACCGACCTGGCCGACGCGGCGGGCATCACGGTCAAACGCGGAATCGTCGTCGATGACCGGATGCAGACCAGCGCGCCCGGGATCTACGCCGCGGGCGACGTCGCCGAACACGACGGCCGGGTCCTCGGGCTGTGGCCGATCGCGGCCAAGCAGGGCGAAGTCGCCGCGCTCAACGCTCTCGGCGGCGACGAGCGGCTCAGTGCGGAGATCCCGGCAACCATCCTGAAAGGCGTTGGTCTGGAACTGTCCTCGATCGGCCGGGTGGAGCCCGAGACCGGCGACGAATTGATCGTCGTCGAGGACGCACGCCGATCGTCCTACCGTCGGCTGATCCTGTCGAACGGGGTGGTGGTCGGCGCACTGATCATCGGACACCACCCCGAGGACCTTGCTGCCGCAACCGCTGCCGTGAAGAAGCAGTTGCAGCTCGATGCAGCCGCGCGCGCCGCACTGCGTGCCGGGGACTGGCGGTCGCTCAAGCCCACGAGCCGGGTGCCGGCCGGAATCTGATCAACCGGCTGCCGGAATGTCGCGCCACGCCAGCGGGCCTCAGCCGGAATCCTCGTTCTCGACATGGGTGAACACCCGCCGGCCGATCCGCATGCTCCAACCCGGCGGCAGCGGGGTCGGAACGCCGCCGACGCGCTGCCACTCTGCCGCGCCGGCCGCCGCGATGAACGTGCCGTTCGTCGATCGGTTGTCGCGGACCGTGACGACGCCCGCACGCACCTCGACGTACACCTGGGCCCGGGAGATCAGGTTGTCCGGATCCCGGACGGCGACCGGCGACGCTGCCCCACGGGTCACCAAAGCATCGCGCTGCGGATCCCGCCCGAGCACATAGTCCCGGTCCAGCACCGTGCGAGTCCCGTCGTCGGCGAGCAGGACAGCGTCGGTGGACCGCACCACCAAGGTCTCCGCGGTCGCCGGAATCGCCCGAGCCGGCGGTGGCCGCACGTCGTCGACTCTCGGGTCCCGATCGGCCTGCGCCGGCAGGGGGTGCCCGGTCTGCCGGGCCGTTTCCACCGGATCGCTGCTCGCGGCGACGGTCGACGGACGCAGGGTGAGAACCACCCCGCCGCCGTTCACCTGGCCGCCGCGCAGATCGGAATGCGGCTGGACCCGGATCATCCCGGGACCGCCCATGGTGAGGCAGAGCGAGGTCAGCGGCTCCTCGACCAGAACGTCGACCCAGGTCGCGGCGCTGGTACCGATCAGCTCCCGGGCACCATCGGGCCCGGTGATCACCGCCCGGGCAGGTCCGTGCAAGAACACCCGGAAGCCGCCGGGCACCCGAACTGCTGCTCCGAACGACGGCAGCACCGGGCGACGGGCAACCAGCTGTGCCGCCAACGTCCAGCAAACCTCGTCCGGTGAGGGATGTTGGCTCCCTGACCAGCGCTCCAGCTCGCGCAGCAGAGCCGGCACCACCTCTGCATCCCCGGCAACGGCCCCGGTCGGCTGGAGATCGGCAGGGCGGCCGAGGACAACGACGAGATCGCCGAACCGGGCCACCAACCCGTCACCCGATACGACCCCGACATGCGGAAACGCAGTGCTCACGGGCTCTCCTCCGCTAACTCGCTTCAACTGCTCACCGCGCGAATGGCACCTCGCCGCTGCAAGCTGTTGCCACTGAGTGCAAGATCTGAGGCTAGGGGAAGCCGAGCGGGTCCTCCGCCAGGGATGATGACCCTTTGATACGAGGAGGAAACCCATGGCGACAGGGCGACACCGGGTAGTGGTCGTAGGCGGCGGCTTCGGCGGCCTGAACGTTGCGCATGCTCTGGCCAAGAGCGAGGTGGATGTGACGATCGTCGATCGCACCAACCACCACCTCTTCCAGCCTCTGCTCTATCAGGTGGCGGCCGGGATCATGGCGCCCGGGCTGATCGCGCCGGCGATCCGCAGCACCATCAAGAAGCAACAGAACGCGCGGGCCCTGCTCGCCGAGGTCAAGGACCTCGACCTGGAGAACAAGGTGGTCAAGGCGCTCGGCCCGGACGGGCGGGCGCTCGACCTGCCCTACGACTCCCTGGTGGTGGCGGCCGGCGCCTCGCACTCCTACTTCGGCAAGGACGAGTTCGCCGAGTTCGCGCCGGGTATGAAGACCATCGAGGACGCCAGGTACATCAGGGACGGCATCCTGTCGAAGTACGAGATGGCCGAGATGACCACCGATCCGAAGGAACGGGCCGAGTGGCTGACGTTCGTCGTGATCGGGGCCGGCCCGACCGGTGTCGAGCTCGCCGGTCAGTTGGCCGAATTGGCGCACAAGGTGCTGCCGAGGGATTTCCGCTCGATCAACACCCGCGAGGCGCGGATCATCATGCTCGAAGGCGCCCCATCGGTGCTGCCGCCGTTCAAACCGAAACTGCAGAAGTACACCCAGGAGCAGCTGGAGAAAATGGGTGTCGAGATCAGGCTGAACACCCTGGCCATCGACATGGACCACGAATCCATCACGGTCAAGGGGCCGAACGGCATCGAGACCATTCGGTGCCGCAGTCGGATCTGGGCCGCCGGCGTGCAGGCCTCGCCGCTGGCGAAGATGCTCGCCGAGAAGACCGGTGCCGAGACCGACCGGGCCGGACGGGTCTCGGTCAACCCGGACTGCAGCCTGCCGGGGCACCCCGAGGTCTTCGCCATCGGCGACATGGTGCTGCTGAACAAGCTGCCCGGCGTCGCGCAGCCTGCGATGCAGGAGGGCAAGTACGTCGGCAAGTTGATCAAGTCCAAGGTCAGCGGGATGCCGGCGCCCAAGCCGTTCAAGTACTTCGACAAGGGCAGCATGGCCACCATCGGGCACAAGGTGGCCGTGGCCGATGCGTTCGGCAAGATGTTCACCGGGATCATCGCCTACATCATGTGGGGCTTCATCCACGTGCTGTACCTGGTCGGCTGGGGCAACCGGCTGGGCACGCTCTACACCTGGGGCCGGGCGATCTGGTTCTCCAACAACCGTGGGCATCGGATCATCACCTTCGAACGGACGATGGTCGAGCTCGACGAAAACCGGAAGAAGGGCCGGGCACCGGTGGTCCTGCCCGGTTCGAATCCGTCACTGGCCGATCAGCTCGACGCCGTCGAGGGCACCGAGGATCTCAGCGTCAAGAGCGACGCCGACAAGGGCATCTGACCTGGGTGCACCCGGGTGGGCAGGACGACGGGCGGCAGCCTCGCCCACGTCGCGAGCTCGGCGCGGGTCAGGAACTCCAGCGGGACCAGGCGGCCTGCCGGGTGGTGCCGGCAACCTGGGCGACAGTCGCCCAGGAGCCGCTGGTGGCCAGCGCCCTCGCGTTCACGCCGAGGCATTCACCGGCCAGCGCGCTGAGCCGGAGCAATGCCTCGAAGGCCTCGGAATCGGGGATTTCGGCCAGTTGGTTGATCGCCGACCGCGCTGCCTCTTCCAGCTCGGCCGGCGTCGCGCCCGGTCGCTGGACGGTCTCCGCGCCTGCACTGTCCTCGTGAGTCACGTTCTCCACCCTGTCCTGCCCGGTCGGCGGACGTCAACACGGTGTCGGATCACCCCACTCGCCAGCCCACTCGTCGCCGCCATCGCGGTCTCATCGTCGACAGCGCTCCCGGAGAATGGGCACGCCGTCCCCGGTCAGGTCGTCGCAACAACTGCCGCGACCCGTCATCGCCATGACCAGTGCGACCGTGGGCCCGGAGACCTCGGCGCCCGCACCGGTGACGAACGGACCGTCGGTCGCGATCAGCCGTAGGCCACCGATCCGGCCCTTCGCCAGCACCACCTGGTCGGTGCCCCGGTAGTACTCGGCCACCCGGGTCACCACGTCGATCGGATGCTTCCGTCGAATCCCCAACGGTTGTCGGATGTCCTCGCCGTGCACGATCGTCTCGCCGAGAATTGCCAGCCGCGGCAGCGGCGGTGCGGTGGTGCTGGTGATCACCCGCTCGAACCCGGCGAGGGTGTCGGCCGGCGTCGGTCCCAGGTGTTCGGCGAGCCGCATGGCGACCTGTTTGTCGAAGTCGAAGCGACACCGGATGACGCCCGCCATCCACCGAACGGGGTTCAGACTGGCCCCGGCCGTCAGGTGCGCGAGCACCTCACGCACTGTGAGACCACCGCACAGGGATGGAGTTTCCCATCGGCCGTCGGGGAGATCGATCAGGTCGGCCGCCAGGGCAGCCCGCTCGGTGTGGATCAGCGGCCAGATGTTCACCGACGTCGGACCTCGAACACGGCGAGAATTCATCTACACCACGCGTTGGGTCGGATCCCAGTCCTCGGGGAGCGCCGGTACCGGCGTGAAGGTCGACTCGACGCCGACGAACGAGCGGCTCTCCACCGACTCGGCCGACGCCAGCATCCCGGCCAGCACATGCATGCCGAGCTCGCCGGTCGCGCGATGCGAACCGCCGTTCCGCAACGCCCTGGCCATGTCGACGACCCCGATCCCCCGGCCCATCTCGACCCCGCCGTCCCCGACGGTTTCCCACTCTTCGGCGCCGGCTCTGATGATCTTGATGTCACCGTTGAAGCGATTCGGATCGGGCGTTGCGAGAGTTGCCTCGGTGCCGGCGATCTCCAGCACCCCGACCCTGGCCAGTGCCGAATCGAAGCTGAACGTCGCGGCCGCGACGGCTCCGGAACGGAAGTCGTAGATTGCCGTCACATAGGTGGCAACGGTGACATCGAAGACTTCACCGGCCCGGGGACCCTGACCGATCGTCCTGGTCGGCGCGGCCGTCGAGCCGAGCGCGGCGACACCGGCCAGCGGGCCGAAGATCTGGGCCAATGCCGTCAGGTAGTAGGGGGCCATGTCGAACAGCGGTCCCCCGCCAGGTTGATAGAGGAAATCCGGGTTGGGATGCCACAGGTGTGGGCCAGGCGTCTGGAAGACCACCGAGGCGGTCAACGGCCGGCCGATGTCCCCGCGTTCGATCATCCGCCGGGCGTTCTGCAGCCCAGGTCCGAGGAAGGTGTCCGGCGCGCTGCCGACGATCAACCCGGAGGCATCGGCTTGGGCCAGCAGGGACCGCGCCGACTCCAGGTCGACGGTGAGCGGCTTCTCGTTCCAGACATGTTTGCCTGCAGCCAGGATCGCGGCGCCGACCTCGGCGTGCGCGATCGGAATCGTCAGGTTGACGATGATCTCGACGTCGTCCCGATCCAGGGCCTGCTGGGTACTGCCGGATCCGGGGACGGCGTACTCATCGGCGACAGCCCGCGCCCGTTCCGGCACCAGGTCCGCGACAAACCGAACGTCGAGATCCGGATAGGTCTTCATGTTGGCCAGATATTGCTCGCTGATCTTTCCGGCGCCGATCACCCCGACACCGACCGGGCCGGAACGAGCCGCACTCATCGAGCGAATCCGAGCGTTCCGGTGGCGTACTCGTAGGCGGCGGCCACGCCCTGGAAGATGTCGCCGGCGTACTGGTCGAACTCGATCACCGGCACCTCCAACGCCGTTGCGGCAGCGAGGATCTCGGCGGCGGGCAGGTCGCCACTGCCCAGCGGGAGCTGGTCCGCGGTGACCCCGGTCAACGGGCCGTCCTTGAGGTGCAGGGCAATCACCCGGTCACCCAACCTGCCGAGCAACTCCGGAACGTCCTGCCCGCCGACTGCTGCCCAGTACGTGTCGACCTCCAGCACCACCGCCGGATCGACGAGCCCGGCGAGCACCTCGAGCGAGGTGGTGCCGTCGAGCATCAGCCGGAGCTCCCAGTCATGGTTGTGATACGCCACCCGGACGCCGTGCTCGGCGGCCTTCCCGGCCGCGGTGTTCAACAGCGCGGCGACCCGTTCGACGTCCTGCCGGGAGGTCCACTGATCCGGCGGGGTGAACGGATGGATGACCGTGCCGATCCCCAGCTCGGCCGCAGCGGAAAACACCCGATCGAGGTCCACGTCGACCAGCGACTGATGGGTGGTGGGAGCCGAGAAGCCGTTATCGGCCAAACCGGCTTTCAGCTGGGCTGCGAAATCGAGCATTCCGAACGGCTCCACCCTGGTGAAACCGATCTGCCGCAGGCGTGACAGGGTGCCGGCGAAGTCCGACGCCAGCGGCGTCCGCACGGAGTAGAGCTGGACCGACAGGTCGGTTGGCGCGCCCATGGAAAGATCCCTTCGGCTGGCAGATCACGAGGTCAGCGGACATTTCGGGGCGTCGAGAGATCGCCGACGGTCGGACTCAGATGACGCCTGCCCCGAACTGCTCCATGGCGATCAGCGGCTTGATCCGTCGACGCACCTCACCGGTGGCGAAGGCACGGCGGATCACGTCGCCGCCGAACACATTACCGATCGAGCCCATCACCATCGACTGGTCCAACGACAGGTAGCGTTTTGCGACCGTGCCCGATCGCACCGCGATCGCGTCGTAGAAGCCGCCCTCGCCGTAGGCATCCAGCTCGCGCTCGAGCTTGCGCAGGTTGTCGTAGGCCTCCCGCGATTCCACGTGCATCGCCAGGAACAGCGCATGCGGCGTGACGACACCGTCGCCGTAGGTGGGGTTCGGGTTCTTCGCGGGGCGGCAGGTCCCGTACCCGGCGTCATACTTCGTGCCCTCCACGTCCGAGAGGTAGCCGTCCGGGTTCAGACCGATGGCGTCGACGCCGTACTCGCGGTAGCCGCCGCCGGGTTGACTCGCCGGCGAGAACCCCCAGTACCCGTACCCGGCATCGTCGAGGCCGTGCTCCCGATGGGCGCGCACCGTCAGCCGGTGGTTGACACCCCAGGACCGCGGCGCCCACTTCTCCTCCGGGACGAACATCGCCGGCATCATCGCCTCGAACATCGAGCCACCCCAACCGGGAACGATCCGCATGCCGCGATAGGTGTACGCACCTTCGAAGACGTCGACGCCAAGGTAGTTCCGGGTCTGTCCGATCGGCTGCTGCTCCTGCCACGACCAATCGCAGTTGACGTCAGGGAACGTGCGCCAGGTGCCGAAGTAGTGCGCGGCCGGGATCTGGCCGCGGGCAATGGCGATGTAGGACGCGATGCGGGTCTCGGACACCGTGGTGTCGTAGTGATTGAGGGTGTAGAAGACGTTCGGCCCGACCCCGAGGTAGTTGCCCTCGACGGGTCCCTGCTGGCCAGGATCGGTCGGTGGGGTGGCGCCGTCCCAGAAACCTCCGCGCAACAGACCTACGGGCAGGTCCGGCCGGACATCCTCGTTGTAGTACATCTTGAAGTTCATTCGATCCGACAACCTGTTGCGCCAGACTCGCTGTCGCCCGATCGGAGTTCCTGGACCACCATCAGACCGGCTGCCAGCCAGCCGTTGTCGACGCTGGACAGGAAGGGATAGATGGTATTGCCGTCGGTCGGCCAGGTGGTCAGCGGCTCGCCGGTGGCCTCGTCGTACCAGTTGTAGTACATGCCGCTCGGCTCGTGGTGGCGCATGGTCAGCAAGGTACGCAGCGTCTTGTCCAGCCGTCCGCTGCATTCCGCGCGCGAGATCAGGCCGAGATCCCTTGCCACGATGGCACTCCACAGGTAGCCACCGATGTTGGTCGGTGAGGTGTACCCGCTGCGATGGGGATTGGCGAGTGGGCCGTCGATGTTGTCGGCGGTCAGGCCGGTTCGTTCGTCGGTCATCGCCACCAGCGACGCCCAGGTATCGGTTGCCCAGCGGCGGATCTCGGTGCGCGACGGTGGTGGCAGTGCCAGCGCCGAACCGGCGGCATTCGCGGTGCCGGCGAACGCGCCTGCTCCGCCGATGATCCCGGTCGCCGCGGCCGCGGCACCGCCCCTGAGCAGGTTGCGCCGGGTGATCTCGGTCATCGTGCGTTCTCCTCTGATTTGCCGGACATCGCTTTTGCACCCAGCCATTTCAGGCTGGGCTTGGGTGTCCTGACGAAGGTCTCCCGATCCACTGCGATCAGTCCGAACGTCGGCCGGTAGGAGCCCCATTCGTAGTTGTCCAGCGCCGACCAGTGCAGATATCCGATGACCTGCACCCCGTCATCCATCGCCTCCCGCAGGCCGGTCAGTGCGCCCTCGGTGTAGTCGACCCGCAGATCGTCATCCTCGGTGGCCACACCGTTCTCGGTGACGAAGATCGGTACTCCGCCGCTGACCTGCCAGGCGTTGCGGACACCGATCCCCAGCGCGGGTGGGAAGTACTCCCAGCCGGTCAGCGTGGTCCTGGCACCGTCCGGCACCGGAAGTGGTCCGTCGGGTCCGACGAAGGTCCGGGTGTAGGCCTGCACTCCGACCCAGTCATCGCCGCGGGCGGCTTCCAAAAAGAACTCCTCCCGGGGGTAGGCATAGTCACGGGTCTGGGTTTCGTACCCCGGTTCGGCGTGGAACGCCTGGGTGGCGACGGACCATCCGGACCGGATGCCCTGGATGCCCGCGAGCACTTCCCGGCAGCGGGAATGGGCCTGTGCCAGGACATCCGAGATCTGCTGGTCCGGCGCCGGTAGGGCGGCGGCAACCAGGTCCGTTTCCCGCTTGCCGTGGATCATCGACATGATGTTGGGCTCGTTGATCGTGCAGACCCACTGCACACCGTCACTGATGACGGGCAACGCGCTCTCGGTGTACCTGGCGAAGAGATCGACCGCATCCGGGTGACGCCACCCACCCTGGTCGGCCATCCACCTCGGGACCGTGAAGTGCAGGAGCGTCACCATCGGGGTCAGACCGAATTCGTGGCAGGCCTCCACCATCCGCCGGTAGTGATCGATCTCGGCGTGGGAGACGAAGCCGGGTTCCGGTTCGATCCGGCTCCACTCCACGCTGAATCGGTAGGTGTCGAGCCCGGCGTCGGCCAGCAACGCCATGTCCTCCCGGTACCGGTGATAGCTGTCGCAGGCGTCACCGCTGGGCTCTGGGATGCCGCTGCCTTCGGTGTGCTCACGCACCCACCAGTCGCTGTTGACGTTGTTGCCCTCGATCTGGTGTGCCGCGGTGGCAGCGCCCCACAGAAAATCCCTCGGAAAGCGCGCGGAAGCAGCTTCGGACACGGCAGTTCTCACTTTCGTCGATGACGAGTGCTGGCACCCAGCCGAGATGGCCGGCCGGTCAGCTCATTTCACGCCGGCGGTGGCAACGCTCTGGATGAAGTACCGCTGCAGCAGAACGAACAACAGGACGATCGGAGTGATCACCAGCACCGAGCCGGCGAGCAGCAGACCGTACTTCGTGGCGCTCTCCCCGGTGGAGTACAACGCCAGCATCACCGGAAGGGTGTACATCTCCTCGCTCTGAGCGGCGACGAGTGGCCACAGGAAGTTGTTCCAGGAACCGAGGAAGGTCAGGATCCCGAGGGTGGCCAACGGCGGCCCGCACAGCGGCATCACCACTCTGGCGAAGATCCGGAACTCACCCGCTCCGTCGATCCGCGCCGCCTCGATCAGTGAGTCGGGAATTCCCATCATGAACTGCCGCATCAGGAAGACGCCGAGCGGCGAGGTCAGGAACGGGAGGATGAGCGCCGGATAGGTGTTCAGCAATCCCATCTTGGTCACCAGGACGAACAGCGGAACGAACGTGACGACGCCCGGAACCATCAGGGTCAGCATCACCAGCAGGAAGAGCACCCGCTTGCCGATGAAATCCATCTTGGCCAGCGCGTAGCCGATCATGGAGCAGAACACCAGGTTGCCCAGCACGGTGAACACCGCGACGATCAGGCTGTTGACGAAGAACATGCTGATGTTCAGGTCGGTGAACCAGGTCGCGTAATTGGCCAGGGTCGGATCCTCCGGCAGGAATCCCGAGGGATTGCGCAGGATCTCGCCATCGGTCTTGACCGAGCCGAGCAACATCCAGAAGAACGGCAACAAGGTGACTGCGACTGCCACCACCAACAGCACGTAGGTGATCAGCCGCCCGCGCGAGGGCCGTACACGTGGATTCTTGTTCGGGGCGGGTCGCCCGCCCGGTTCCAGGGCGACGGGAGTGTCTTCGGACAGCGTCATGAATGGTTCCTCAGTCCTTGGATCGCAGGGCTCGGAACTGAACCAGGCTCAGCAGGGCGATGACCACGAACAGCACATAGCTGGCGGCGGAGGCGTACCCGTACTTACCGAACCCGAACTGGTTGAAGGTGAAATAGCTGATCGACAGGGTCGCGTCGAGGGGTCCGCCCTTGGTCATCACATACGGTTCCTCGAAGAACTGCAGGTACCCCACGGACAGCAGCACCGCTCCGAGCAGCAGGGTCGGACGCATCAGCGGCAGGGTGATCCTGATGAACCGCTGCCAGGCGTTGGCGCCGTCGATCGCGGCGGCCTCCTTCACGTCCTCCGGAATGGTCTGCAGTCCGGCCAGGAAAATGATCATCAGCGTGCCCATGTTCCGCCACACAGCCATCAGAATCAGCGCCGGCATGGCCCAGGTGGTGCTGTTGAGCCAGTCAGGTCCGGAGATGCCGACCCAGCTCAGCACGGTGTTCAGCAACCCGTCCTGCTGCAGGATGAACTTCCAGACGACTGCCACGGCGACGATGCTGGTCACCACCGGGGTGTAGAAGCCGACCCGGAACACCGTGCGGAACTTCTCGATGCCGCTGTTCAGTGCGACGGCCAGGGTCAGCGCGACGATCATCGTCAGCGGAATGCCGACGATCACGAAATAGCCGGTGTTGACCATCGACTTGATGAACTGCGGATTGCCGAAAAGGTCGACGTACTGGTCGATTCCGACGAAGCCGACGGCCAGCGGGGTACTGACGTCCCGATTGGTGAAATCCGTGAACGACATCAGGAACGACGACACCAGCGGGAAGAGCATGAACACGCCGAACACCAGGACGAACGGCAGGGCGAACAGCCAGGCGATCATGGTCTGCCGCCGGCGGCGGGACACCCCCGGATCGACCCGCTTCCCGCCGGCACCGATGACGGCACCGGCGGGCACGGTGGTGGCAGCCACGGTCAGCTACCGATGCCGATCGAGGTGGCCTCGGCCTGCAGATCCTTCATCCCCTGGGCCGGGTCCTTGCCGGTCTTGACGATCTGCTCGAGCTGAGAATCCCCCTGGGCGGTGATCTGGGTCCAGGTGGGCACCGACGGTGGGGAATTGGTGTCCTTCAGCTGCTCGCCGAACACCGCGAGCTTCTCGTCGTCCTTCAATGACGGGTCGTCCCAAGCGTTCTCGACGGACGGCAGGTCACCCGTCGCTTCGTACCACTTGACCTGGACGTCGGGCTGCGAGAGCCACTTCGCCAGTTTCCAGGCGGCATCCCGGTTCTCGCTGTTCTTGAACACCGCCAGGTTCGATCCGCCGACCAGCGACGTGGCGGACTTGTTCTTCGGCAGGGTGCTCACCGCATACTTGTCGGCGAACTCGGCGCCACCGGCCTTCTCGAGATTCCCGATCATGTACGGACCGGTGACCATCATCGGGCCGGAACCATCGATGAACATCGATTCTGCAACGCCCGCACCGGTCGTCGGCGCCGGGTTGGCGATCCCGTCGGTGAAGTAACTCTGGTAGTACGTCATGGCCTCGATCCACTCGGGCGAGTCCAGGGTCCATGCCGTGTTGTCGGCGTTCATCAATTCCGCACCGGCGGACCAGCCGAACGGCAGGAAGTCGAAGAACGAGCCCTCAGCGCCGGCCAGGAGCTGGATGCCCCACTTCGCGCCGGCCTTCTCCTGCATGGCCTTGGCCATCGCCTTGAGGTCGTCGTAGTTGGCCGGCGGAGTGGTGTAGCCGGCCTGCTCCGCGAGATCCTTGCGGTAGAAGAGGACTCGGGTGTCGACGTACCACGGCACGCCCACGCTGGCACCGTTCACCTCGGAGGACTTCATCGAGCCTTCGAAGAAGCCGGCGTCGGCGAACTCCGCGGGAGCCGGATCGAAGGCATCGGCGAAGTCGCCCATCCAGGTGGTGCCCATCTGGGCGATGTCGGGGGTCTGACCACCAGCGATGGCCGTCTGATACTTGTTGTGCGCTGCGTCCCAAGGGATGGGCGTCACCTCGACGGTCACCCCTGGATTGGCGGCCTCGAACTCCTTCAGCAACTCGGGCAGCTTCTCGGCCTCTGCCCCCTGCGCCCACATGGTCAGGTTGCCGGTGGCGGGACCGGACGAAATTGTCGCCGCGGGCGCGGAACTCTCAGTGGCGGAGCCGGTGTCGCTGCTGCGACCACAGGCGGTGAGCGCGAGCGCGGCCGCCATCAGGCCGGCCGCCAGAACTGTTCGCTTTCGGAACATCGATGTTCCCTTCCAGGACATTGTGCTGCCCTGCGGGAACCGCTTGCCGGGCAGGCTGAACTTGTCGCTGCGTTGGCTCCCAGTCGAACCAACTGATCTAAGCGCATAGCAACTCGGCACAAGTTAAGCGCATTGACTCGCGGAAGGCAAGAGCTCGAGCCAGTTTTGTCTCAGGAACCCGGCAAGACGGGGTCGGCAGCGCGGCCCTGCCGAGCACGTCGGCCGACAGCGGTCCACTGCATCCGGCTCAACCGGCAGAGCCTCTGCCGTAACATCTTTGATGGATGGCAACACTTTTTAGCGTGGTGGGTGGTACTTTTCGCGGCCTCGCCGGCTTGTGGGACCTGCTACGGCCGGCAGCCGCAACTTTCCCGCAGCACGACTCGCACCGGCAGTTGCCGGTTGCGTCGCGGTCCGTCCGGATTGGCGATCCGGTCGATCAGGATGTCGACCACGGCGCGGCCCATCTGCTCCATCGGTTGGCGAACGGTGGTCAACGGTGGGCGGGCGATCATCCCGGCAGCGATGCCATCGAAGCCGGTGACAGCCATATCGGCGGGCACCGTCAATCCGGCGGCCTGCAGCGCATCCATCAACGCCAACGCCTCCTGGTCGGTGGCGCAGACTGCCGCCTGCGGCAAGGGTCCGCGGGTCCGCAGCTCAGTGACGACCGCTGCAGCGTTGTTGATCACGCCACCCGGACCGGACAGCGATTTCCGGGGAACGCGCAGTCCGGCCGCACGCAGGGCGGACCGGAATCCCTGGAACCGCGCCTGCTGGTCCGAACCCGTTGTATCGCCGACGAAGACCAGCGATTCCAGCCGGTGGACGGCGATCAGGTGCTCGGTGATCGCCCGCATCCCGGCGACGTTGTCGACCGTGACGTGGCTGAGCTGGTCGTCATGATCGGGTTCGGACAGTTCCACCACCGGGATCCGCCAGGCGATGCGCTGCAATGCATCCGCCGGCACCGTGGCGGGGAAAACCGCGAGCCCGTCCACCCGGCCGGCGATGTCGGCGAGCACGGTCTCGGTGGTGGCCTGGCCCCGACCACCGATCATCAGCGCATAACCCTGCCGCCAACACTCGAGTTCGACTCCCCGTTGCACCTCGTCGACATACAGCGGGAACATCCGGAAATTCGCGTTGGGATCGAAGTCGGCAGGATGGTCGGGGTCGTCGACGATGACCGCTTCGCCGGTGGACAGCGGGGTTTCATCCGCTTCCAACAGGTAGTCGAAGGCCAGCAGTCCGAGTGCGCTGGTCCGGCCGTGCGCGAGTCCACGGGCACTGGCGCTCGGCACGTACCCCAGCTGACGAGCGGCGGCCAGCACGAGTTCCCGGGTCGAGTCCTTGACCTTGTCCGGCTTCCGGAACGCGAAAGACACCGTCGCGATCGACACACCCGCCCGCTCTGCGACGTCGTAAACAGTCGGCACCTTGGCCATGGAACTCACCTCCGCGGTGCTGAGTCTATGCGCTTAGGCAAAGATGCACCCTTCGGGACAGCCAGACGTCCCGCGCCGATCAGCTTTGCCCGCCCTGATCAACCAGCCCGATCCCCCGCGCCGATCATCTTCACCCGCGCTGATCAACTCGCTGAAAATGTGCTCGGTGTGACAGAAGTCGACGACTTCGGCCGCGCGGAGCGAGATGATCGGCGCGGGATTCCGGGGAGGACGGGGAGACGGGTCGCGGTCGGGTGAGCCTCAGCTGCCGATGAGGGTGACCGTTCGGGTGTCGTCCGGGTCGTCGAAAGTGCGGCGCCAGATCATGTCCGGCCAGCGGTACTCGACGGCCTGGTCCGTCGGCAGGTACGCGACGGTGTAGAGAGTGCCGAAGGCGCGGGAGTACTCGGTGTTGTAGAGCGGCGCGCGGCCGAAATCTGCGATCAGTTCGTCCGACGTGGGTTGGGTGGCGACCAGTTCGGTCAGCCGATCCAGGCGGGCCACACTGCGCAGCGACGCAGCGCGTTCCGGATACTCCGGCACGAGGCCGCGGTGGTTGGTCGCCGCGGGTGCGTCGCTGAACTCGGGCTCCTGCCCGGGTGCGACGAACGCGGTGAACGAACCACCCTCCGCGTCGACGACTGTCAGGTTGTACGACATGGCAATGGGCAACCCACGCAGGAGTTCCTTTGCCTCGCCCGCGGTACCGGCAACCTCCAGGAGGTAGCGAACGACAAGCGGGATCGCGAATCCTTCACCGACACCCGGCCGGCCGCCGAAGGTCAACGACACCGCGAGCCCGGCGTCGTTCATCCCGTCCAGCAGCCCCCACAAGCAGTCGCCGGTGCCGATGACCCTGCGACCGGTGAAGGCGCTGGTGTAGATCGTCCGCTCCCAGAGATCGGGGCTGTAGTCGTAGTTCCGGCTCAGCGTCGGCACCGGTCCGGTCAACACCGCCTGCGAGCATGCAGGCAGGAAGGCCGGGGCGTTCCAGAGGGTCAACATGCGCGCTGCCACCTCGTCATCGCCGGCCAAGTCGACCAGCCTCTCGTAGGTCGGCACCAGTTGCGGCATGTGCTCGGCCAGCATCGCTGTCGCCGTCTCCAGGTCCGGTCTGGCGATGGCGGCGGCCGCCGAACTCGGGTGCGGCTCGGCCAGGTACCACGCCCGGTAGGCCGGCCAGGTCTCGTCGAACAGCGCCTTCCACCGGGGGCCGGGGGTCGGTTCGTTGATTGCATGCACGGTGATCGGGATGCGCAGCTGTGCGGGGGCCGGAGTGTTCGACACGTCGGAGGTGTTCCGCGCCGGCCGGGTGTCTGGATGGGCGCACGGCCCCGCGGAGCCGTCTACCGCCCAGTCGACTGCCGCCCAGTCGACCGCGGGCCAGTCGACTGCCGCCCAATCCACCGCGGCCCAGTCCACCGCGGCCCAGTCCACCGCGGCCCAGTCCACCGCGGTCCGGTCCAGCGCGGCCCCATCGACCGCGGCCTCGAGGTGCCGGGAGGTCCGGCAATCGAGTGCCACCGGAGCAGGGAAATTCCTGGTTGTGGAGCCAAAAGACCCTGCTCCAACGGCACTCGATACCTCTCCGGCGACCGGAAGAGCTGCTGTAGGAGTGGCCCCGGGGGCGGGGTCGCAGTACGGGGCGTCGGCGAGCATGGCATCGCGTAGTCGGGCGTCGGTGGAGGTCGTGTCGGGGAGCGTGGCGGCAGAACTCACAGCCGCTGCCGGGATGCGAGGCGACCTCATTCGAAAAGGGGACTTGGGGCAGGCGAAGTCTCTGTTCATGCTGTCAAGGCTGTCTTGACATCGCACGGGTGTCAAGACAGCCTTGACGGATGTGACGGGTCACACGCCGCGAGGCTCAGCCACATGCGGCTGGGTCAGTGGCAGCTGGGTCCCTTTCCGGCCGTTCCATGGTCGCCGTGGCCAACGGTTGCCGGACCGGCGGTGCCGCCGTGCCCCGGCTGCGGCGGCACATCGAGCGAGGGATTGCGGTCGAAGAAGCCGAAGGGCTTGAGCCAGAACGACACCGTGTCCACCGGCATGATCGGCCACTCCTCCGGCCGGGTGATGTGATGCAGGCCGAAGACATACCAGAGCACGACATCGGTGTTGATCAACGACTCGTCGTCGGCGATCCACTTCGTCAGCCCGTCGTCGGTCAGGCTCTGGGTGGGATAGTTTCCACAGGGCCACTTCTCGTCGTCGTGGTTGCGGGTGACCCACAGCGTGTGGCCCATCACCGGCGCCCTGACGAACTGCGCTGCCGACGGATCCATCATCACCGGAAAGGCCGCACCTGGGACGAGCTTGTAACCGACGGGGGTGCCGATGCCGTTGAGCTTGTCCGGGTTGACGACTTTCCAGCCCCGCTGGGTGTCCCAGTTGAAGTCCCGACCCGATTCCGCCTCCGAGGCGATCGGCGTCGCCTCGGTCACCACGGCAAGTCCGTACGGGTTGTCCGGCCCGACAGGCAGTGCCTTCGAGTCGATCTCCAGCACCGTGTTGTTCTGGCCGTCGACGTCCATGTCCAGCCGCGCGACCAGGAAGTGCTGATGGAACGGTGCGTAGGTGCGCTGATCGACGAGGGTGCCGGTCGGCGGGGTGGCTGCGCCCTCGGCGATCGGGGTGGTGACCATGATCCCGGTGGCTCGCACCTCGCACTCGATGTTGCCGTCCTGGTAGAAGCGCCAGTACACCAGGTACTCGTAGTTGGCGACCGTGGCGTGGATCGAGACGACCATCCTTCGGGCCCTGCGGATCTCGGCCCTGCCGTTCAACGAGTCGACGTGCTTCCACAGCACGGCGTTGTCTTCCTCGTGCAGGCAGATCGCATTGGCGATGGTCGACGGTTCACCGTGACTGTCCGGCAGAACAGCGTCCAGGTAACGGATCTCGCCCAGACAGTCGCAGCCGAGGGCCAGCGATGTCGTCATGTACCCAAGGCCCCACTCGCCGATGTCGTAGGCCGTCCGGCGGTAGTGGTCGAAGCTGGGATCCCGGTAGGGCACGATCATCTCGGCGAACGACATGCGGTAGGCGATGTCCCGCTCCGTGCCGTGGTCGTTGTACTTGACCTGATGGATCACCGGGCCTTCCCGGTAGTTGAACGCCAGCCGGAAAGACCAGTTCTGCCAACGGATCACGTTGCCGTCGACCTCGAACGACGGGCCGTCGGGCTGGGTGATCTCGAGCGGCTTGATGTCGGTGCGCAGAGTTTGACCCGGAACCAGATCCGGCTCGTACTCGCCCATCACCGGTGCGGGCGCCGCCACCGAATCGGCCCGGTCGATCTCCAGCAGTTCCATCGTGTTCATGTCGACGATCAACTTCATGCCGGAGACCGGGTTGGCGTAGGGATTGCCGGTGGGCGTGGAGCGCACCCAGATGTCCGCCCAGCCAAGACGCTTGTCCTTGTACTTCTCCGGCATCACCGCGGCGCCGTAGGTCCAGACATCGATGCACACCAGGTCGAGGTCGGTCAGCCCGCGCTCGGCCAGCGCTGCCACCACCCGGGGGTCCGCCTTCATCGCGACATCGCAGTCATGCCACTCGTCGACCGTGAAGTTGGGCGTGACGCCCGGAACGTGGTCGAACGACACCACTGTGTCGACACCGCCGGAATCAACACCGTCCTCGGCGAGGTCGACGAGCGCCTCGTACGCCTTGTTGTCGGCCCGGTCCCACAGCACCGACAGCGACCGCCGGCTGATCGGGTCGCCTTCACGCCAGGCGAGCACCGTTTCCTTGGTCGGCTCGTCGAGGGCGATCGAAGCAAATCTGCGGGAAGGAATCAGGTCGCCCGATGCCCGCAGTGCGGCGGTCGTCCGGGTGAACTCCTCGGTGCTGAGCGAGTCGAGTGGATGACGGGTCACGTACGAACTCCTCGGGACGCAGATGCTGTGGTCGTTTGGCGGCCGGCCCGGCGCAGGATCACCGGTGATCCGATCGTGACGACCGTAGCGTTTCCCGGACGTATCGGCATCAGGCGCAACACGTGTTGTCCCGCCCCCGGTGCTTGCGTCCGGCGGTGCCGCCGGTGATGATCGTCGGGAGGGGCGTCGCCCGGTAGGGCGCTCTTGTCGCGGGGACATTCCCGCCGGCGAACGCCGTCACCCATCCCGCCGGACCAACCTTCAGGAGAGCAGTCGGTGCCCAAGCCGTTGACCGTGACCCAGCAGTACGACTCCCCGGCGTCCGCCGTCTTTGCGTTGTTCAACGATCCGGATTTCATCGCCGGCCGACTCGAGGACTCCGGCGCACCCGATGCCAAGGTGATGACGGTCGACAGTTCGGCCGACGGCGTCAAGATCGTCACCCGGCAGTCGATCCCGGCATCCGTGCTGCCGTCGATGGTGGCCTCGATGATCCAGGGCGACCCGGCCACCGAGCGCACCGAGGACTGGCGGGTCGACGGGGACAGCTACGTCGCCGACTTCTCGGTGATCGTCAAGGGTGCGCCGGCCACCATCAAGGGCACCATGACCCTGTCGCCCGCCGGTGAGGGGTCGACCCTCGTCGTCGACGGCCAGGCGGCCGTTCCGATCCCGCTGTTCGGTTCCAAGATCGAAGCCGTGATCGCCGAGCAGATCGGTGCGCTGCTGACGAGCGAGGAGACCTACACCCGCTCCAAGTTGGTCTGAGCCCAGACCACCGTGCCTGATGACCACCGTTATGTGCTGACGCTGAGCTGCCCGGACAGCACCGGCATCGTCGCGCGGATCACCACGTTCCTGGCCGACATCGGCGGCTGGATCACCGAAGCCGCGTACCACTCCGACGACGAATCCGGCCGGTTCTTCACCCGGCAGGAGATCCGGGCCGACTCGGTGGACTTCGATGCGGCCGAGCTGCGTCGACGGTTCGCCGTCATCGCCGGAGATCTCGACGCCGATTCCTGGCAGGTCAACGACACCACCGACCGCAAGACGGTGGTCCTGCTGGTGTCGAAGGAGGGGCACTGCCTGTACGAACTGCTCTCCCGCTGGCACTCCGGCGAGATGGCGGCAGACATCGGGGTGGTGATCGGCAACCACACCGAACTCGAACCCGTCGCCAGGCTCTTCGGACTGCCGTTCCGGCACATCCCGGTGCCGCGCGACGATGCCGGCAAAGCCGCCGCCTTCGAGGAGGTCAGGCGGGAGGTGGACGCCCATGATCCGGATGCGATCGTGCTGGCCCGGTACATGCAGGTGATCCCGCCCGAGCTGTGCCGCGCGTGGGAGGGCCGACTGATCAACATCCACCACGGCTTCCTGCCGTCGTTCCGGGGCGCCCGGCCCTACCACCAGGCGTTCGTTCGCGGGGTCAAGATGATCGGCGCGACCTGCCACTACGTCAGCGCCGAACTGGACGCCGGACCGATCATCGAGCAGGACGTCATCCGGGTCGATCACGCCGACTCCCCAGGTCACATGGTTCGTCTCGGCCGGGACATCGAGAAGGCCGTGCTGGCCAAGGGATTGAGCTACCACCTGCAGAACAGGGTGTTGCGGGACGGACTTCGCACGATCGTGTTCGCCTGACTCCGCAAGGGTGACACGGGTGACACGGTCCGATCCCCCACCCCGCGCAGCGACGACTCCCGTCACTCGAGTCGACGATCGGGAATGCCCGTCGAGCTCGTCACGTTGCCAGCAGTGGTGCAGGGGGTGACCATGAGAGGAACCCTGCACGGCGAAATACCCTGATCGGGCACGGACACTGTCGGGCACGGACACATCGAGGTTCCGGGGCGCTTCCTGCGGGCACCATCCGCATGGCCTCGGTTCTCCAGACTCACAGGATGGACAACCATGACCGGCGAACCGGGCGAGCTGTACGAGTTGCACCTGGAGCGGGGTGAGATCGAGCTGCTCGCCGAACCGGTCCTGATCATCGCCCTCGACGGGTACATCGACGCCGGTTCGGGCGTCAAGCTCGCCGTCGACCACCTGTTGTCCAGCCTGGAACACACCGTCGTCGGCACCTTCGACGTCGACCAGCTGATCGACTACCGTGCCCGCCGGCCCACCCTGACCTTCCAGTCGAATGCCTTCACCGACTACCAGGCGCCTGAGCTGCTGGTTCACCAACTGACCGACACCGACGGCACCTCGTTCCTGCTGCTCTCCGGCCCCGAGCCCGACAGCCAGTGGGAGCGCTTCGTGGCGGCCGTCGGTCAGGTCGCCGACCGGTTTGCGGTCCGGCTGACCGTGGGTTTGATGGCGATACCGATGGGGGTCCCGCACACCCGGCCGACCGGGATGTCCTCGCACGCCACCCGCAAGGGGTTGCTTCCCGAGCAGGAGGACTGGCTCGGCACCATTCAGGTCCCGGGGCATGCCGTCGGCCTGCTGGAGTACCGCTTCGGGCAGGCGGGGCGGGACACCATCGGTTTCGCGGCCCACGTGCCGCACTACATCGCGCGATCCGACTACCCGGAAACCGCCCGCACCCTGATCCAGGCGACCGCGGATGCCACCGGTCTCCTGCTGCCGACCAGCGGTCTGGACTCCGCCGCCGCCACCGTTCGCGAAGAGCTGGCCAAGCAGGTGGCCGAGAACTCCGAGGTGGCCGAGATCGTCCAGGCCCTGGAGCAGCAGTACGACGCCTACGTCTCGGCCACCGGTCGTGGCCTGCTGGCCCAATCGGCACCGCTGCCGACAGCCGATGAGCTGGGTGCCCAGTTCGAGGCCTTCCTCGCCGATCGGGAACGCCCGGGCAGTTGAGCTGGAGGGAGCCCGGACGCATGATGGCGCAGCGGGTTTCGGTGGAACTGCGACGTCGGTGCGGCCCAGCTCGCGCTGGACGGCATCAGCGCGGCATCGGCGTCTGCCGGACCGGCAACGCCGTCACATGCGGGCGCACCGCTCCATAGCACCGCGTTGTGATCGTTCGGGTGCTTTCCCGGCGTAGGGTGCCGCCTTGTGGTGAACGAGAACCCGCGCCTGATGCTCCCGGTGAAGGAGCACGGGCCGATCCGCGCGATCGGCACCCGCGTTTTCGTCGCCGTGATGTGCGTGGTGATCACGACGACGGTGGTCTACCTGGAACGGGCCGACTACCGGGACCTCGAGGGAACCATCGATTCCTGGCTCGACGCTCTGTATTACGCGACCGTCACGCTCTCGACAACCGGCTACGGCGACATCACGCCGGTGTCCGACTCGGCGCGACTGACCAACATCCTGATCATCACGCCGTTGCGCTTCGTGTTCCTGATCGTGCTGGTCGGCACGACCATCGAGGTGCTCACCGAACGAAGCCGCCAGCAATTCCGCACCAACCGCTGGAGGAAGCGCGTGAAGAAGCACACCGTCGTGATCGGGTACGGCATGAAAGGCCGTTCCGCGGTATCCGCATTGATCGACCAGGGCTATCCGGCCGACCACATCGTCGTGGTGGATCCCGACGGCGGCAACATCAAGGCCGCGACCGGTGACGGCTGCGTCGGAGTGCTCGGCGATGCGCGGCGCGAAGAGGTGCTGCGTCAGGCCGCTGTACCCAACGCGCACCGGATCATCGTCGCCGCGGATCGCGACGACACCAGCGTGCTGGTCACCCTGACCTGCCGTCGACTCGCGCCCACCGCGACCATCGCGGCGGCGGCCAGGGAGGAACAGAACATCGCAGTGTTGCGGCAGGGCGGCGCGGATGTGGTCATCCCCACCGCTGAATCGGCGGGGCGCCTGTTGGGCCTGTCGATCATCGCGCCGAACGCCGGCGAGGTGATCGAGGACCTGCTGGAGCCGATCGCCGGCCTGCAGATCTCCGAACGAGAAGTACGGCCGGAGGACGTCGGGCTCTCCCCCGCCCGGCTCACCGCCCGCGGCGAGATCGTGCTGACCGTGATCCGCAACGGGGTCGCCCACCGGTTCGATTCCGGTGGGGTGAAGGTCTTCCAGCCGGGAGACAAGATCGTGGTGATCAAGGCGAACGCCGACAACCCTGACCCGGGCAGCGCCCGGTCGCGCAACCGGCGACCGCAGGTGACCGACACGGCCGTGCTGGGCGACCGGTCCAGCCTGCCGCCCAGCTGAACGCAACCCGGTCGAATCAGCCCGAGCTCAGCCCCGGTCGAACCCGCACCACCACCCGTATCGCCCGCCGGGTGCCTAAGACTGCCGAGAAGTGCCTGTTACCAGGCGGTCTCACCACAGGAGCTGTGATCGGCGGGCTCCACCTGCAGGGTGGCGTGGTCGATGTGGTGCGAGCTGGCCAGCACCTTGGTGGCGGCATCGAGAACGGCATGGTTGTCCGCGTCCGGTGCTGACACCAGGTGCGCTGTGGCAACGTTCATCCCGGAGGTCAGTGCCCACAGGTGCAGGTCGTGCACCTCGATCACCCCCGGCACGGCGGCGAGATCGGCCTCGACGGCGGCCGGGTCGACGCCTTCGGGAGCGTGCTGGCCGAGTACCCGCAGCACCGAGCGACCGAGCCCGAACGCCCGGATCAGCACGAACACCCCGATGATCACCGCGACGACGACGTCCCAGACCGAGGATCCGGTCCAGCTGATCAGCAGGCCGGCGATCAGCACGCCGACCGACCCCGCAGCGTCGCCCAACACCTCGAGGTAGGCCCCGCGGATGTTGATCGACTGCTTGGACCCGGTCCGCAGCAGCACCAGACCGACGGCGTTCACCGCGAGCCCGATCAGGCCGACGATCACCATCGGGGTGGATGACACGTCCGGATCAGTGCCCATCCGGGAAATGGCCTCGTACACGATGAAGGCCCCTACCCCGACCATCAGCAGCACCGCGAAACCGGCAGCGAACACCTCCGAGCGGTAGCGGCCGTAGGTCCGCCGACCCGAACCGTCCGGTCGACCGGCGATCTGTGTCGCCACCAGCGATGCACCGAGCGCCAACACGTCGGTCGCCATGTGCCCGGCGTCCGCGACAAGTGCCAGCGAGCCGGAGAGCAGACCGACTACCAGCTCGACGACGAAGAAGGCCGCAGTCAGGCCGAAGGTGATGGCGAGGCGGCCCCGAAATCCGTGTGATCCGGGCTTGGCGGCGACCTGATCGGCGCTGGACCCACCGGCCCCGTCGGCGCCGTGCGATTGACCGCCACCGCCACCGTGGTTGTGGCCGATCACCGGGACACCACCGCGGGAGCACCCGACGCCACACCCTCGTCGGCGGCCTCCTCGTCGTCCAGACCGGGATGGCTGCTGTGCTGCCAGGAGACTGTCAGCAACTTGGCGACGTGCTCGTCGGCCACCCGGTAGTGCACGGTGCGGCCGTCGCGGCGGCCGACCACCACCCCAGCCGTCCGCAGCAGTCGGAGGGCGGCCGACACCGTTGTCTGGGTGGTCGCGGTCGCCGTGGCGATGTCGAACACGCGGAGGTCCGGCGATTCCAGTAGGGCGAACAGGATGCGGCACCGGGTCGGATCGCCGAGCAACTTGAACATGTCCGCCACCCGTTCGACGCCGGGGTCACCTGGATCGACCGGCCCGGTCGACATCGAGCCCGTTCCGGGCAGTACCTGACGTTCGATCGCCTGAAATCTGGTCCCCACGGCCATCCCCACCCACCAACGTATGAATATGTGTTCATACGTTGACACAATGCCCCCTCGTTGTCAAAGGTGGTGATCACTTGTTCTGACAGGGCATGATGGTGCCGCCGCCGACTTCACTTGAGGAGGTCCGTATGACCACTTTCGACGCCGACGCGAAGAACGACCTCGGTCATACGACCGACGGCAGCGTGACTTCTGCGGACAACGGACGCGGTTCCTCCGACCCCGTCGACAATGCGCCGGATGCGGTAGCCATGTCCGAATCGGCCCTGGCTGAGGCGGCAAGGAAGGTCGCCGACAACCCCGAGGTCAAACTCGCCCTGCAGGCCGTGGTCGACCTGGCGATGGCCAATTGCGGTTGTGAGGGCGCCAGCGTCACCCTGGTCGGCGCCAACGGTGGGGCCGAATCGACGGCGACGTCCAGCAACTTGATCGCGAAGGCCGACGATCTGCAGTACGCCTACGACGAGGGACCGTGCCTACGGGCTGCCGAGGACGGCGGTGCCTTCCTGATCCTGGACACCCGCACCGATCCGAGGTTTCCGGTCTGGGGACCTGACGTGGCCAACCTCGGCCTCAACAGCGTCCTGAGCATCCACCTGTTCACGGACCACCGGATCCTCGGCGCCCTGAACCTTTATTACGAGGCCCGCGACGACTTCACCCCGGACGAGGTCGAGGTGGCCAAAGTGGTTGCTGCACATGCTTCGGTCGCACTGGCCAAGCTCAGGTCGGAGCGGGACCTGTGGCGGGCCATCGACTCCCGACACCTGATCGGCCAGGCGCAGGGCATTCTCATGGAGAGATTCAAACTCGGCCCGGAGAAGGCCTTCTCGGTCCTGCGTCGTTACTCACAGCAGCACAACATCAAGCTTCACGAGGTCGCCGGCGAATTGATCCGGACGGGCAAACTGCCCGCCGGACCCATTCCGGCGCCGACATCTGACGACCCGACGATCGCCGGCTGACCCCGCTACAGCTCGTCGTACTTCAGTTCAGCGCTCGATGGAATTGCGCAGTTTGTCGGCAATCGTCCGTAGCCACCGGGAGACCTGCATCTGGCTGACCCCGATCTCGGAACCGATCCGAGCCTGCGACCAGCCCTCCTCGAACCGCATCCGAACCACTTCGCGCTCGCGATCGGTCAGGGTCGCGAGCAGCCGCTGCACGGTCACCTTGTCCTCGACGTGCCGCAGCTCCGGATCGTCCTCGCCCCACCCGAGCGCAAGCGCCAGGCCGAGACCTTGTCCCTCGTCGAGCGAGCGCGGGCGGCAGCAGGCACCGGCCGTCCTGGCTTCGTCGATGTCCCGGGTGCTGGCCCCGGTGACATCGGCCAACTCGGCATCGGTGGGACCGGTGCCGTCGCGGTGTCGATAGGTCTGCTCTGCCTCGTTGATCGCGGCGCGCAGTTCCTGGATGCGACGCGGCGGCCGGACCAACCAGGAGTGGTCGCGGAAGTACCGCTTGATCTCCCCGACCACGGTCGGCACGGCGAACTGCAGGAAGTCTTCGCTGAGCCCCGGCTGCCAGCGCCGGACGGCCTTGACCAGGCCGAGGAAAGCCAGTTGCTCCAGATCGCAGCGCTCGACGCCGCGCCCGGAATAGCGTCCGGCCAACGACCGCGCGACGGGCAGGTATTCGGTGACGACCTGCCTGCGCAGACGCTGCTGCTCGGCCGGCTCGCGGCAACTGGCCGTGCGCTCGAGAAGATCGCGTACCCGCAGCGCACGCTCACCGGTGGGGGCTGCTGCGATAGTCGGGCTGGAGGCGGGACGCTGTCGCGGGAGCACCGCTGTCTGCGTCGGAATACCAGCAGAATCAATGTCATCAGATGGCACAGGAATCTCCCCGAAAAATCAGGTGCTTTCCTGGCGCCTCTGCTGGACCAGATCTCCATAACATCACACCGGGCAGTGGGTTTCAAATGAAACCGAATGGGAATTTACGGCCGATCGCGGTTGTTCGGCGTCATGGTGACGCCACGTGACCAATTCGACGATGATCGCCGGGAAGCAGCTCTGGAGTACCACGCAGCGTGTGCAGCGATGTGATGTCCGCGATGATGTCAGCGTCGCCGAGCAACCGGCATCCTGGGATCCGGGGACTCGGGGGCTGCGTCGAGCCCGTCGTTACCACCCACCAGCCGGCAATGCCGGCCGAACCGGAGACGTCACATGGCCAACACTCGAACGTTGATCCTGCTGCGGCATGCGGCCGCCGGGAACGCACCGCGCGATCATGACCGCCCGTTGACCGACGGCGGGAAACGGGACGCGTCGGCGGCCGGCGACTGGATCCGCCACAACGTCGGATCGGTGGATGCCGTGCTGTGCTCGACAGCGGTGCGGACCAGGCAGACGCTGGCCGCCACCGGGATCCAGGCACCGACCACCTTTGCCGACGAGCTCTACGGCGGCGACGTCGACGACATCCTCGGCCAGGTCGCGCTGCTCCCGGAATCGGCACGGACGGTGCTGGTGGTCGGACACGCCCCGGGCATCCCCTCCGTCGCCTACGAGTTGGCCACCGTTGCCGACCTGGCCGCCGACGGACGGAGCGGGCCGGATACCGACGAGGTCGAGCCGACGCCGAACCCCGAACTGCAGTCCCTGCGATCCTTCTCGGCATCTGCGCTGGCGGTGCTGAACACCGACGCGACCTGGATGCAGCTGCCCGAACGCGGTGCGGGTCTGGTCACCGTTCGTCATCCCGATCGGTGACGAAGCGTCTCCCGCCCAAGGGGTTCGTGTTCGGCACGGCCGGTTCGGCCTACCAGGTGGAGGGTGCGGCCGGGGTCGACGGTCGGACGCCGTCGATGTGGGACGTCTTCGGCGCGCTTCCCGGTCGCATCGTGGACGGCAGCACCGCAGACGTCGCCGTCGACCATTACCACCGCTGGGAATCGGACCTCGCGCTGCTCGCCGATCTCGGGGTCGGTGCCCACCGGATGTCGCTGTCCTGGTCGCGGATCCAGCCGACCGGAGCCGGGCCGGCCAATCCGTCGGGACTGGCGTTCTACGACCGGGTGATCGACCGCCTGCTCGAGTTCGGAATCGCGCCGTTCGTCGGGCTGCATCACTGGGACATGCCGCTGGAGGTGATGGAGCGCGGTGGATGGCTGGCCAGGGACACCGCCGATGCGTTCGCCGAGTACGCGGCACTGGCCGCGGACGCCTACGGAGATCGGGTCGATTCGTGGGCGACGCTGACCGATCCGCTGGTGCAGACCGCGTACGGATACGCGTTGGGCATCGACGCCCCCGGGCTGACGCTGCTGGGCGGGGCGTTCCAGGCGGCCCACCATCAGCTGCTCGCCCACGGTCGGGCAGTCGAGGTTCTCCGGGAGCGGACCCGCGGATCGGTCGGCATCGTCAACCACCACACCGCCGTGTCACCTGCCGGACGCTCGGCCGCCGATCGGGCAGCTGCCCGGTTCTACGACAGCTATCACAACCGGCAATTCACCGATCCCATTCTTTCCGGGCATTACCCGGCGACCATTCTGACAATGCCGGGTGCGGCCATCGACGTCATTCGGGACGGCGACCTGTCGGTCATTTCGGCCCCCTTGGATTTCTACGGGGTCACCTATGCCCATCCCACGGTGATTGCGGCAGTACCGGCCAACGCGTCGATTCCGTTCTCCCTGGAGGTACCCGCCGGAGCTGCGCTCACCGACGCCGGCTGGCCGGTCCACCCGCCCTCGCTGACCGCTGTTCTGGTCGACCTGCACCGCCGGTACCCCGCGTTGCCGCCGGTCTTCGTTACCGGCGCCGGCGCAGCGTTCGATGACCGGAGCGATGCCGGTGCGGTGCAACCCGACACCGACCGGATCACCTTTCTCGATGATCATCTCGATGCCGTCGCCGCAGCCGTTGAACAGGGCTGCGACGTCCGTGGGTACTTCCACTGGTCGCTGCTCGACTCATGGGAGTGGGCGGAGGGTTTCAGCCGGCACTTCGGCCTGGTTCGGGTGAATGAGGACACCCTCGGCCGGGAGCCGAGGGCGTCCTTCGCGCACTACCGCGACCTGATCCGGCGCGCCGGTGTCAACGCACCTGAATGAAGATCCCGTTGCTGTCGACGCCGGACACGTTGTTGTCGTCGGCCGGGTCGTACGTTGCGACGAACTCGTAGGTGTCCTTGGGCAGGTTGCGCGGGACGACCCAGATGAAGATGCCGCTGGTGAGTGGAACGGTCTTCACCACGACACCGTCCTGCTTGATCAGCACGTTGCCCTTGGCCGGCTGGCCATTGTTGAGCACCACCGCGCCGAACAGCAGGGCCGGCAGGAACGGGTTCTGTCGGTACTGCGTCTTGGTCGCCAGCAGAATGGCGGTAGCGGTCGCCTTGTTCACGGTCACCGCGACCGCGGCCGAATCCGCAGCCGGGGTCTCGCTCGACCCCGAGTACTTCGCCACCACGCTGTAGTCCCCGGCCGGGGTGTCCGACGGCAACGTGAAGGTGGCCTGGCCGTTGCTGACCGGTGCCGACCCCAGCGTCTGCGACCCGCTGACGAAATCGACGGTTCCGGTCACCGGCGCACTGCTGGACGAGGTGACGGTTGCGGTCAGCGTCAGCGTGTTGGGCGAGCCGTAGATCTGGCTCGCTGCGGACGCGGTCGAGGCTGACGGTCGTGGTCAGTACCGGCAGCGGAACCGTGATCGGACGCGTGCCGGTGGTGTTACCGGTGATCGTCACCGTCTTGCGATCCACCCTGACACCGCAGCGGGGAGGACGAACTGACACCGAGGCCTTGCCGTACTCGTCGAAGATGTCCGTGCCGATGGTGTTGTCGACCGCGAAATCGTCCCACCGCCACATTGCCGACCTTGACCGAGACCGAGGTGTCCTTCTGGTCCGCTGCCGTCGAGAAGGCGAGCGACGACAGGTTGAACGCCACCGTCTCGCCGGTCAGGTACTCCGCAGGAGCACCGGCCGGGAAGCTGACGCCCACCGATCGTTGGGTGTAGTCGACGGCAACCGGGGTGTTGTCGGCCATGTAGTCGACCATCGCCTGGAGGTCGACCTGTCCGGTGTCCCGCTTGTCAGTGCCGGTGGCGAAGGCTCCGAAGTTGTCGCCGCCGGAGGCCAGGAACGAGTTGACCGTCACGGAGTAGCTGGCGGCCGGATCGATGGCTGCGCCGTCCAGCCACATCTGGGTGATGCGGGAGCCTGCAGCGGCGGCCGGGTCGTAGGTGTAGGTGAACCCTTCGGAGATGCCCAGTCGCAGGAACGGCCGGGCGGCGCCGGTCGGTTGCCACTGCTGTTCCAGCGCCGTCTTGATCTGGGCGCCGGTCAGCTCCATGTTGACCAGCGTGTTGGCGAACGGCTGCACGACGGCCGCCTGCTGTAGGTCAGCGGAGCCGGATAGGTGGCGGAGGTACCTGGATTGCCCATCATGTCCTGACGCAGACCACCGGGATTCATGAACGCGATCTGCGAGTCGAATTCCGCTGTGTCGTCGGCTTGCTCGCGCTGCACTTCCGCGACCAGGTTGCCGAGAGTCGATTCACCGCCGCGGTTCTCGGAGGTGCCGTTGGCCAGTTTCGCCCGGTTGAACGGGCCCGTCGATCTCGCCGAGAGGCACGGCACCGAGACACGTCCGACGTCGTCACGGCGGTCGCGACGATGCTTGCTGTCGCCGGGTCGGCCGGGTAGTTCGCCGTATACGTCGGGGGCGTCGTTGGGTTGGTGGTGACCAGCGGGAGTAGGTTCTGCTGCACCCCGAGAAGAGAGCTTGTATCCGGGTCGACGGAAAACAACAGCTGGTTGAGGTTGTAGCCGTACTGACCGGCCGAGACGACGGGTCGGTTGGTGACGGCCCGCCCCTGATCGATCCATTGCTGCACCGGAATCGAATGGTTGTAGGCCAGGTGCGTGTGGCCAGAGATGATCGCGTCGATGTTGGCATCGGCGTTGTTGACGATCTCGCCGAAGTCGGACGCCGGATCGGTGGCCGATGACAGCGCAGTAGTGGTGGCACCCTCATGGACCAACAGCACGACGATGTCGGCACCGGCCGCCTTGAGCTTGTCGGCCTCGCGGTTGGCCGCCACCACCGGCTCTTCGATGGTCAGACCGGCGATCCCGCCAGGGGACACCAGTTCGTCGAGGTGATCGGTCACGGCTCCGACGAACCCGACCGTCGTGCCGTTGAAATCTTCGGTCCATGTTTCCGGCAGGGCAGGCGAATTGTCTGCGGTGTGCCTGACGTTGGCGCCCAGATACGCCCATTGGGCGCCGCCGTAGGGGTTAGTCGCGCTCTCGGGCGCCATCACTCGGTTGACCAGGTCGTCGTAGCCCTGATCGAACTCGTGGTTGCCGACAGCAGATACCTCCAGGCCGGCCTCGTTGAGTGCGTCGATGGTCGGCTTGTCCTTGGCGATGAACGACTCGAACGTCGACGCGCCGATCAGGTCGCCGGCGGCGGCGAACACGGTCTGCGGGTACTGGGTTCTGAGCTGATCGACCGCGCCCGCCAGCACCGCCGCGCCCGCCTCGGTCGTATTCGCCTGGATCCGTCCATGAAAGTCATTGATGCCGAGGACCTGGATGGTCTGTGGGTCGGCGCCGTGTGCGGCGATCGGCGCCGCTATCAGCGAGCCCGCTACCAGGGCTGCGACCCCGATCGACCCGATCACCTTGTTGCGCAACGTACCCACGTCAGAGTCTCCGTTCACCCGGTCGGACGCCACGACAGCTGGCTCCGCGTGAGTGGACCATTCCGCGGCCAGCAGCATGTGTGGATCGTGTGAACGTAAGCGAGCAGGAGGTGAACGTCCAGTCACCTTTCAGAACTATCCGTTACATCCGTATTGCCGGTTTCATTCTGCCGAACGGCCGACCCGGCCCGGGTAGTGATCAAGGAATTTGGTCAGTTCGCCGAACAGGGCCGGTCCGGCCGCGAGGCAGCCCGTGGGGGCACCGGTCGGGGTGACGGTGGCGAAGGAGGCACCTGCCTCCCGGGCGATCAACCCGCCGGCGGCGACATCCCAGGCCTGGACTCCTTCTTCGAAGTAGCCGTCCACCGACCCGGCTGCGACGGCGCAGAGATCCAGGGCGGCGGAGCCGATCCGGCGGATGTCCCGGACCCGCGGCAGCAGGGTGGCCATCAGCGCGCCCTGATTGCGGCGCCGCTCGACCTCGTAGCCGAACCCGGTCGCGAGCAGCGCCCGATCCATCGGGACGGGGTCGTTGACCCGCAGCGGATGGCCGTCCAACGCCGCGCCGGAGCCGCGGATCGCCCGGTAGGTGCGTCCGTTGGTCGGGTTGTGCACCACCCCCACCAGGACACCCTCGGCGTCCTCCACAGCGACGCTGACCGAGAAGTTGTCGAGCTGATAGAGGTAGTTGACCGTCCCGTCCAGCGGGTCGATCACCCAGCGCAGCCCGGATGTCGATTCCCTCGCGGCGCCCTCCTCGCCGAGCAGGCCGTCGGCCGGTCGTTCGTCGGTGATCAGGTCGACCAGGATCCGCTCGGCCGCGCGATCCGCGTCCGACACCGGGTCGTTGACCGATGTCTTGCTGTTCAGTCCCTCGATATGGCCGTAGCGGGCCATCAGTTCGACACCGGCGGCCCTGGCGCCTCGGAGCGCCAGGTCGAGCAGTGCGTTCGTGTCGTGCTGCTGGGTCATCGGATCGTCCTTCGGATCAGGAATTCAGTCGGCGTGCAGGGCCGTGTCGGCCGGCCCGGCGGCCCATCTGGTGAAGGTGACCATGAGCCCGTCCCGCTCGGGAGCACAGCAGAAGGGACCGGCGAAGGCGACGGCGGCCGGGTCGATCGGCGCCAGGCGTAGCAGTCGCCACGGGTCTTCGGCGGTCCTGATCCGAATGGTCAACGCCGTCCCGGTACGACTGGCCCGCACCGTGACCTCGGTGCCCGCCCACTGCGGGACCGGCCCGACAGACCAGTCCGACATGCCGTCGGTGACCACGGCCGACGCCTGGAGGGCACCGTCGGAGAACTCGACACCGGCCTTGGTCCAACGGGTCTCGTCGATCCGCACCATGATTCCGGCCTGGTCGAACTGCTGGTCGAAATCTGCGATGAACGACACCTCGACGGCCCAGCCGTCGGGCAGGTCGCTCAACAATGCGTGCGCGCCGTCCCGGACGAAGCCGTACGACGTCGTCCGCCAGGCATCGCTACCGCTGGCCGCGGTGAGGACCAATCGGCCCTGGGAGATGCCGACATGCGGCGGCCGGTTCAGCCACCAACCCTGCCGCCAGGGAATCGAGCGCAGGGCCTTCACGATGCAGCAGCCTGCCACACGGCGGGCCGGCGCCCTGATTACCCTGCCTGGTCATGGACCTTCGCATCTTCACCGAACCCCAGCAGGGCGCCTCCCACGCAGATCTGCTGGCCGTCGCCAGGGCTACCCGCGACGGCGGCTTCTCGGCCTTTTTCCGCTCCGACCACGTGTTGTCGATGGGTGATCGCTCCGGGCTGCCCGGCCCGTCGGAGTCCTTCGTCAACCTCGGCGCGATCGCGGCCCAGGTGCCCGACATCCGGCTGGGCACGCTCGTCACATCGGCCACCTTCCGGCACCCATCGATGACCGCCATCGCCGTCGCCCAGGTGGACGACATCTCCGGCGGCCGAATGGAACTCGGCATCGGCAGCGGCTGGTATGAAGCGGAGCACCGCGCCTACGGCCTGGACTTCGGGTCGAGCTTCGGCGAGCGCTTCGACCGGCTGACCGAGCAACTCGAGATCATCACCGGGCTCTGGGCGACGCCGATCGGCGAGCACTTCGACCACGCCGGCGAGCACTACGCGCTGACCGGCGCGCCTGGGCTGCCCAAACCGATCCAGACGGATGCCACCGGTACTCCGCGAGTGCCGATCATCATCGGAGGTCATGGGCCGCGCCGAACCCCGGCACTGGCCGCACGTTTCGCCGACGAGTTCAACGTCGGATTCTCCGACTACGACGTCAGCACCACCCAACTCGGCCGGGTCAGGGCCGCCTGCGAGACCGCTGACCGGGATCCAGGCTCGTTGGTCTACTCGGTCGCGAATGTGGTCTGCGTCGGCGCGGACGAGGCGGAGTTCCGGCGGCGGGCGTCCAACATCGGCCGGGAGCCGTCCGAACTGCGATCGAGCCCGTTCGCCGGCACGGTCGATGAGGTCGTCGACAACATGGGCAGGTGGGCGGCCGGCGGCGTCCAGCGGTGCTACCTGCAGGTGCTGGATCTTGCCGACCTCGATCACATCGCACTGCTCGGAGCACAGGTGCTGCCTGCCGTCCGGGAGCAGTGACCTGAGGGTCAGATCGGGTTGGCCAGACCCTCGATCACCTCGGCGCCCGGCAGTATGCCCAACGCCGCGCCGTCGATGACGATCTTCGAGCCGCGGATTCCGGATCCGATGACCACCGGTCCCGCGGCCGCGACGGCAGCATCGATCAGCACGGGCCAGCCCTGTGGCAGCCCGATCGGGGTGATCCCGCCGTACTCCATTCCGGTCGCCTCGACGGCATCGGCCATTGCCGCGAACGACACCTTGCGAACATCCATCCGGCGTCGCACCACCCCGTTGACGTCGGCGCGAGTGGTGGCCAGGACGACCGCGGCGGCCCACCGTTGCTCGCCGGCCCGCTTGCCGGACACCACGACGCAGTTCGCCGACACGTCCAGGCCGACGTCATAGGCCGCGCAGAACGCCGCTGTGTCCGCGAGCTCGGCATCGATCGGCGCGACGTAGACCTGGTCCGCACCGTCGAATCCCTCGAGGGCGGTGACCACCGGCAGGGCCAGCAGATCAGGTCGGTCCAGCGCCTTCTCGGTTGCCAGGCTGCCCAGCGTCAGCTGCTCTGTCATGCCGTCACCATGCCAGCATCCCGTCCGCCGGGGGAACGGACCCGGCTGATCGGTCCAGAGACCGCCCGGGCCCGCTGCCTTGCCTGTGTCTGTGGCCCCCGCAGGATGCCTGGCTGACGATGCCGGCGCAGCGATTCGGCCGAGGGGCAACCGTCCGGGACAATGGTGCGGTGAGTACCTCCCTGAAGATCGGCCAGTACCCGGTGTGGCCACCGGTGGTGCTGGCACCGATGGCGGGGATCACCAATTCGTCGTTCCGGTCGCTGTGCCGGGAGTTCGGTGCCGGTTTGTACGTCTGCGAGATGATCACCACCCGCGCGCTGGTGGCCGGCGATCCGAAGACCAGGGAGATGATCCGGTTCGGTCCTGAGGAGTCGCCGCGATCGGTCCAGCTCTACGGCGTCGACCCGGTCGTCGTCGGGCAGGCGGTTCGCATCGTGGTCGAGGAGGACCTCGCCGATCACATCGATCTGAACTTCGGCTGCCCCGTTCCCAAGGTCACCCGCAAGGGCGGCGGGTCGGCCCTGCCCTACAAGCGGCGGCTGTTCGAATCCATCGTCCGCACAGCCGTCGAGGTCGCGGCCGAGGCCCACATCCCGGTGACGGTCAAGATGCGCATCGGCATCGACCCCGAACACATCACCTACACCGACGCCGGTCGGATCGCCGAGGACTGCGGAGTCGCCGCCGTCGCCCTGCACGGTCGCACCGCGATTCAGCACTACTCCGGCACGGCCGATTGGGACGCCATCGGCACCTTGAAACAACTGGTGACCAGCGTTCCGGTCCTCGGCAACGGCGACATCTTCGCCGCTTCCGATGCGCTGGAGATGATCGCCCAGACCGGCTGCGACGGCGTTGTGGTCGGGCGCGGTTGCCAGGGCAGGCCGTGGCTGTTCGCAGAACTGGCGGCCGCGTTCGAGGGTCGTCCGGCCCCGACCCCACCGGACCTCCGGGCGGTGGCTGGGATCCTGCGCCGGCATGCCGAATTGCTCTGCGCCGAGATGGGTCCCGATCGGGGAATGCGCGACCTGCGCAAACACATCGCGTGGTACCTCAAGGGGTTCGCCGCGGGGTCCGAGCCACGACGACTGCTCGGCATGGTGTCGACCCTGGATGAACTCGACACCCTGCTCGCTGGGCTTGATCTCGACCAGCCCTTCCCGACGGCCGGTGACGGTCCACGCGGACGCCAGGGGTCGCCCCAGCGACGCGTCGCGCTGCCGCACGGCTGGTTGGACGATCCCGAATCCGAGATCGTTCCGGAAGGTGCCGAACTCGATGACGGCGGCGGATAGCCGATGACCGGCCCTCGCCGGGCCACGGCCGGAATCCTCGCGCTCGCCCTGTTGGCCTCCGCCCTCTCCGCGTGCACTTCAGACGTCCCATCTGCGGACCGCGCAGCGACGGCCGCGACCGCAGGTCAGGCGTCGCCAGGATCGGCCGTTCCAGCCGAGGACGAAGCGGCGATCCGCCGGACCATCGACGGCGTGAACGCCACCGCGCGCGGTGCGGTGGGTGACCAACGGTCCGCGCTGTCGGCGGTCGTCGATCCCGCGCTTGCCTCGACCCTCGATCAGTGCCCGACCGCGACCAGCACGCTGCTCTTCGAACCGGTCTACCGCGATCTACGGGCCGTCCCCGGCTGGACGGCACCCAGTGGGCCGCTGACCGGGACGGTGTACGCGTTGCCCAGCCTGGTGCGGATCTACACCGGTGACCGGGTCACCGGAACCGACCTGACCACCCTGCACTTCGGCGTCCAACAGGGTGAGGCCTACCTCACACCCCTGTGCGTGGGGTGAACGGCCATGTGGTTGATGCGTCATTCGAGTGGTCCGGTTGAACTGACGAGCGGAGCAGCACCCCGTTCGAGCACCCTCGTCAATCTCTTGGCCCACACCGTCGGTTAACCGCGACTGTCCGTACCATCAGGAATCGCGAAGCGTCGGTAGCGACACGCCGAATGGCGCGCCGATTCAGGGGACGACAAGATCACCCCACTGACACACCGCCCCAATACGAGAGTTCGAGACACCACGAAGGAGGTCGCGTGAGCGACGAGCCGCGCGACCAGACCGAACCCTCGTCCGGTGCGACCCCTACCCCCCAGCCGGCGGGCCCGGCGACGGAGCGCTCGTCACCCGCGCACCGGGCGGGCTCCGGTCGGCATCAGTTGCTCATCGCCGGCCGGATCGCCGTCGCTCTGGTGGCCGTGATCGTGCTCGCCGCCACCGGCTGGGAATGGGTGATCAAGTCCCGCGCGGACGCCGGGATCATCTCGCGCAGTGTTCAGGCCATCGTCACCGACGACACGAATATCGCCACCGCGACCGGAACCGTCGCACCGCCCGGCTCCTACGCGCCGGAGAACATCCTGCTGCTCGGGTCCGACACCAGATCGGGCGACAACGGGAACGAGGGCAACACCGACGCCTCGACCAATGACGGCGTCGCCAACTCGGACACCCAGATGATCGCGCACATCAGTGCCGACCGGCAGCACGTCACGGTGCTGTCCATCCCCCGCGACACGATGATCGACGCGCCCACCTGCAACGAATGGGACGCGGCGACCGGCCAGCTCTCCGATTCGGTGTATCCGGTCAGTCCGGGCGACCGCTGGCACATCAATTCCGCCTATTCCGTCGGTGGGCCGCAGTGCTCGGTCCGGGCGATCCAGGACCTCACCGGCCTCAAGATCGACCGGGTGATCGGCATCGATTTCGCCGGATTCCAGAACATGGTCGACGCCCTTGGCGGCATCACGGTGAACGCCTGTGGACCGATCATCGACGCCGAGCTGAACACCGTGATGGCACAGGGCGGCGTCCAGGTCATCGGCGGCCAGCAGGCCCTCGACCTGGTCCGCGCCCGCAAGGTGCAGGGCGACACCGACTCCGACCTGGCCCGGATCCGCCGTCAGCAGATTGTGCTGTCCTCGATCCTGCAACAGGTCACCAGCGCCGGGACCCTGCTGAACCCGGCGACCCTGGACGCGTTCCTGCAGGCGTTCGTGCAGAACACTTTCACCGACAACGTCACCATCGACGACCTGGTCACCCTGGCGCAGTCGTTCGGCACCCTGGATCCCAGCCGGGTCACCTTCTTCACCCTCCCGACGGTGCCGAGCAGCAGCGACCCGGACGCGCTCGACGTCGACCAGGACAAGGCGCAGGCGGTCTTCGATGCCTTGGTCAACGACCAACCGCTGCCCGGTGAGCCTGCGGCCACGGAAACCCCCAGCACTCCCGTCGCCCCGTCACCGAGCACGTCGCAGAGCGCGCCGGACAGCGCCGTGACGATCGACCCGAGCACCATCGACCTGGCGATCCTGAATGTCAGCGGCCGCACCGGTGTGGCCACGGACACGATGGAGAAATTGAACGGCGTCGGCTTCGCAGTCACCGAGGACGACCTGCTCGCCCCTGAACAGGACAACCAGGACGGCATCACTGTCGCCTACGACCCCGCGGACCCGGCCAACCTGACCGCTGCGCTGACCGTCGCTGCCGCGGTTCCCGGTGCGACGCTGGTGCCGACCGACGGTCTGGGTAGCCAGATTCAACTGCTGCTCGGGGCGTCCTTCGACGGGACCGTTCAGTCCGTCCCGGTCGGATCGACCGTGACCGGCACGGTGGCCGAACCGAGCAGCGGCTCCCCGACGGGCGCGTCGACAACGGCGAGCCTGAGCTCGGGCGAGCTGGAGTCGGTGAACGCCGGCGAGGCGCTCTGCGCCTGACCGGAACGAGAAGTTCCGACGGGTTGCCACCCCGGAATGGCAAACCTCCGCCGCCCGTTCACCCCGTGTTCATACTGAAGGGCGGTTTCGGCCGGTCGAAGGTTCTATTGTTGAGTGATGCGACAGGCCTACCAAACCCGGCTCGCCGACCTGGGTGAACACGGTGCACTGATGTGCCAGGTCGCCAGCGACGCCCTCCGTGACGCCACCAGAGCCCTGCTCGATGCCGATCTCAGCCTGGCCGAGCAGGTCATCGCGTCCGACGTGCGGCTCGACGAGATGCGCTCGAATGCCGAGAACGTCGCCCTCGAGTTGCTCGCCCTGGAGGCACCGGTCGCCTCCGACCTACGGACAGTGGTTTCGGCGATGTGGATCGTGGCGGACATGCAGCGGATGGGGGCCCTGGCGATCCATGTCGCCAAGGCCGCCCGACGGCGCCATCCGGCGCACGTGATCCCCGCCGACGTGCGGCCGATCGTCGAGCGGATGGGCCGGGTCGGCGTCCATCTGGCCGATCAGGCCGGGATCGTGCTGCGTGAACGCGACGTCGACCTGGCGCGCCAGCTCGAGGTCGAGGACGACCTGATGGACGACCTGCAGCGCGAGCTCTTCGCCGCCCTGCTGGCGCCGGGTTGGCGGCACGGTGTCGGTCCCGCCGTCGACATCGCCCTGCTCGCCAGGTTCTACGAGCGGTTTGCCGACCACGCGGTCGCCATTGCCCGCCGGGTGGTCTTCCTGGTCACCGGGGAGAACGTCGGCGGCGACACCACGCCTGCGCTGAGCTCCCCCGAACGCTGAGCTCCCCCTGAACAGAGCTCCCCGAACACGGGAGCAACCGCCGACGCCGAGCGGCCGGTGGGGCTGGCCGAGAGTTCCTGCCCCGGACATGCCGTTGTCCCCGACGCCCCCGCCAGCCGGGAACGTCAGGGACAACAGGGTTCATCGCGGGTTACGGGAGTCCGACCACTACTTCGCACCCGTCACCGGGGAGCAGGACGTCGGCGACTACCTGCGAGCCTCCGTTGGCGTTGTCGACACCCGCCCCGCAGCGCAGGCTGTCGTCGCCGGCCTCGCCGCGGAGGGCGTCGTTGCCGTTGCCGCCCTCCAGGGTGTCGTTGGCGTCGCCGCCGTAGAGCTGGTCGGCGCCCTCGTCTCCGTAGAGGGTGTCGATCGAGCCGCCGCCGGTGAGAATGTCGCTGCCGTCACCACCGGAGACCCAATCCGCGCCGTTCCCGCCGGTGATCACGTCGTTGCCGCCCCCGCCGCAGATCACGTCGTTGCCGTTGCCTGCCTGGATGGAGTCGGCTCCCGAGGTGCCCAGGATGACGTCCACTCCTGGACTGTCGGTCGGGACGACGACCGACTGGTTGAGGGTCACCACCAGCCCGTTGCAGGTGAGGACGGCAGCCGAGGAGGCCGCGGCCGGCTGGGCGATGACCGCGCCCAGGATGGCCATGCCGAACAGCCCGGCGGAGAACAGTCCCGCCGTGCGCTTGAAAGATCTTGTGTGCATGGAATTCTCCTCGTCGATATGACTCGAAATGTTTCGTGGGTCAGCGATTCTGCAGCCCACGGTTACTCGTTGCCGATCTTGATCTTGATCTCGATGGACCACTTGATCTTGGCGCCGCTGCCCGCAACGGCGGCCTGCAGATCGCCGGCCCACTTGGACTCCAGGGTGTGGACTTGAGCGTCGGTGAGGCCCAGCTGCGGTGGGATCCGTACGACGATCGGTCCGGTTCTCGTTTCGGTACTCATGGCAGGACCTTTCTTTCGAAGATTCGTGGATGGGTGCGGCAACCAGAATTCGTCGAGTGCGGCCAAAGCCCGACTCCGGTTCCCGGACGCCCCGTCGAGGAGCGCGAGCATCACGGACGAAGCTGGTCGATCGGCCCAGCACTCCCGTGATTCGCGATCCCCTGAGGTCGTTGGAACGACCATCCCGGAGACGTGTTAATCGAGCGCTAATCCGGCGCTGAAAATTGGTCCGGCACGGCAGGTTGATCCGGATAGAAAGTTGATCCGGCGCAGCAATTGGTCCGCACAGCATTTGGGTCCGCACAGCAAAAGGCGCCGGACCCGTTGCGGGATCCGGCGCCGTCAGCGCTGCTGGTGGATCAGCCGAAGCGACCGGAGATGTAGTCCTCGGTCGCCCTCTGGGTGGGATTGGAGAAGATCTTGGCGGTCTCGTCGTACTCGACCAGCTTTCCCGGCTGGCCGACACCCGCGAGGTTGAAGAACGCGGTCCGGTCGGAGACGCGAGCGGCCTGTTGCATGTTGTGGGTGACGATCACGATGGTGTAGCTGGCCTTGAGTTCGGCAATCAGGTCCTCGATGGCCAGGGTGGAGATCGGGTCGAGCGCCGAGCAGGGTTCGTCCATCAGCAGCACCGAGGGTTCGACGGCGATCGCCCTGGCGATGCAGAGGCGTTGCTGCTGCCCGCCGGACAGGCTCGCGCCGGGCCGGTTCAGTCGCTGTTTGACTTCTTCCCACAGGTTCGAACCCCGCAGCGATCGTTCGACGATGTCGTCCAGCTGGCTCTTGTTCTTCTTGCTGCCGGCGATCTTGTAGCCGGCGATCACGTTGTCGTAGATGGACATCGTCGGGAACGGGTTCGCCTTTTGGAAGACCATGCCGACGGTGCGACGGACGTTCACCGGGTCCACGCCCGGGCCGTACAGGTCCTCACCGTCGAGCAGCACCTTGCCACTGACCCGGCCACCGGGAATGACCTCGTGCATCCGGTTCAGGATCCGCAGGAACGTCGACTTGCCGCATCCGGACGGTCCGATGAATGCGGTGACGGACAACGGCGCGATGTTGATCGAGGCGCCCTCGACCGCGAGGAAATCGCTGTAGTAGACGTTGACGTCTTCGACGTCGATGCGCTTGGCCATATCGGTTCAGAACCTTCTGTTGTCCGGCGGGAGCAGGAACTGGCGGGGATCGGAGTCAGCTGGTCTTCGGACGGGCCAGCCGGGCCAGCAACCTGGCGCCGACGTTGAGGATGAGCACCAGCAGCACCAGGGTCAGCGCGGCGCCCCAGGCGCGGGCTTCGGTGAGGTCGTTCGAGGTGGTGCCGGACCGTTTGCCCAGCTGATCCCACACCATCATCGGCAGCGTTGCCTGATCGCCGGAGAACGGGTTGAAATTGATCCGCGCGGTGTAGCCGACCAGCAGGATCAACGGCGCGGTCTCCCCCGCCACCCGGGCGATCGCCAGCAACGACGACGTAATCAGCCCCGACATCGCCGTCGGCAGAACGACTTTCACGATCGTCCGCCATTTCGGCACACCGAGCGCGTAGGACGCCTCCCGCAGGTCCCGCGGCACCAGCTTGAGCATCTCCTCCGACGCCCGCACCGACACCGGGACCATCAGGATCGCCAATGCGATCGCTCCGGCCGCCCCGAACGGGCGCATCCCGAACCCGAGCAACAGGAACGTGTAGACGAACAAACCGGCCACGATCGAGGGCACGCCGGTCATCACGTCGACGAAGAAGGTCACCGCCTTGGCGAACTTTCCCCGCCCGTACTCCACCAGATAGATCGCGGTGAGGATCCCGATCGGCAACGCGATGACCGCCGCGATCAACACCAACTCCAGGGTGCCGACCAGGGCGTGGTACAGACCACCACCGTCCTGCCGGCTGGTCACCCCGTTCATCGACTTGAGGAAGAAGTCGGCGCTGAACACCGAGATCCCCTTGATCCCGATGTATCCCAGGATCAGCACCAGCGGCACGATCGCCGCGACGAACGACGAACAGACCAGCGTCGTGGCGAACCGGTCCTTCGCCCGGCGACGACCTTCGACCGAGAACGACCATGCGGTCAGGATCACGATGAACAGCACCGCAGCGGTGAAGAACGCGGTGTACCAACCGGTCCAGTCGAGCAGAGACCGCAGGCCGAGGGCCAGCACGACGGCGCCGACACCGGCTCCGTACGGAGCCCATTTCGGCAATCGGGCCCCGATCAGGTCGGATTTCTTGTTCGGGACACCGGGCGTGCGGGCAGCGGTCGTGGCAGTCGAGGGGCGGCTCATGCCGTGAACTCCTTTCGGCGGGCGATCACGATGCGCGCGATCGAATTCACGGCCAGGGTGATCAGGAACAGGAAGAGGCCGGCGGCGATCAACGCCGCGATCGCCACCGGCGATCCGCTCGCCTCGCCGAACTTCAGCGCGATGGTGGACGCAAAGGTGTCACCACCGGGTTCGGTGAGGTGCCAGTTGATCCGGAACCCGGAGTTCAACACCAGGGCCACCGCGATCGTCTCGCCGAGCGCTCGGCCCAGACCCAGCATCGCCGCCGAGATCATCCCGGCCCGGCCGAACGGCAGCACCGCGGTCCGGATCATCTCCCACTTCGTCGCACCCAGGGCCCAGGCAGCGTCCACGGTCTCCTGCGGGACCTGCAGGAACACCTCCCGGCACACCGCCGACACGATCGGGATGATCATGATCGCCAGCACGAAGCCGGCGATCAGCAACGATTTCCCGAACTGACCGGCCGAGGTCGCGGTGGGATTGTCGAAGATCGGGATCCAGCCGAAGTACTCCGACAACCACTGCTGGAAACCCTGGGTCTGCGGGATCAGGAAATACAGCCCCCACATGCCGAACACCAGGGACGGCACCGCCGCGAGCAGGTCGACCGTTGCACCCAGCGCGGTCGCCGCCCGCCGGCTCGCGTAATGCGAGATGAACAGCGCGATACCGATCGCGATCGGCACGGCGATGATCATCGCGATGAAGGCGGCAACCACGGTGCCGAAGAACACCGCCGCCATTCCGAACACCGGCGGGCTGCCCTGCGGATTCCAGGTCTGGGTGGTGAACAGATTGCCGGAGTTGCCGGTGAACGCCGGAATCGCCTTCCAGATCAGGAAGATCGCGATCGCCGCCATCACCACCAGGAGCAGTCCACCCGACCCGGCGGCGAGCGCCTTGAACACCTTGTCGCCGATCCGCTCCGAGCGTCCGGACACCCCGGCCTCCGGGCGACCGTCCGGCGTCCTCGATCCCGGCGGATCGATCTGGTCGGCACTGTCCGGCTGGTTCGGCCCGATCGGCATCGCCCCGGGAACTCCCATGGCGGCGACCTCGAAGTGATCGTCGGTCATCGGGCGGTCACCCCTCGGGTCGGCCGTGTCTCCCCGACACATTCCTGGCGTACGGAGGGAGGACTCACCACTTCATGGTGGCTCATCCATGCACCCGATGAAGTCACGGTGAACTGCCCGCTAGTGGAACTGGGGGATGATCAGGTAGAGCCCGTACAGCACCAGCAGGCCGGAGACCCCGATGCAGGCATATCCGGCCAGCCTGGCGCCGGCCGACGGCCGCCCGCCCGCGGTCCGCGCCTCGCCGGATGTCAGGGCGGCGACTCCGAGTGAGAACACTCCGACGATCGCCAGTGCGGCGACCACAGTGGTGACCGCCACCAGCAGCAGGGCGTTCCAGTTGATCGTCATCGGGTTGACCCTTCGTGCGCAATGTCTTGGGTGGCGGCGGGGCGCAAGGCGCCGACGGGGCGCGGGGTGTCGGCGGGGCGCGGGGTATCGGCGCGGCGCGGGGTCGGCGGCGCGGGGTATCGGCGGGGCGCGGGGTATCGGCGGGGCACGGGGTGCCGGTGTGCAGGCGATGGCCGGTCATGCGGGGATCGTCGCCTTCTCGGGATTGATGGTGACCTCGGCCGAGTCGTTCACGTTCTCACTCGACACCGGGGCGCGCTTGGACACCGCGTAGATGGCCCCGGCGCCCGCGAGTAGGGCGGCGAAAACAATGATGACGCCGAGGGTTCCGGTCAATGCGATGGCCGCGGCGGCGCCGCCGACCAGGGCGGCGGCCGGCAGGGTGAGCAGCCACCCGTAGAGCATCTTGCGAGCGGTGTTCCAGCGGACCTTTGCCAGCCGCTTGCCCACCCCTGAACCCAGGATCGAACCGGAGCAGACCTGCGTCGTCGAGAGCCCGAAGCCCATGTGTGACGAGGCGAGAATGGCTGCTGCGGAGGTGGTCTCGGCGGCAAAGCCCTGCGGTGCCTTGATGTCGACGAGGCCCTTGCCCATCGTTCGCATGATCCGCCAGCCACCGGAGTAGGTACCGAGGCCGATCGCGATCCCGGCTGCGGCGACCACCCAGAACTGTGGACCGGTGCCGGACTCCTGATAGCCGGCCGTGATCAGCACGAGGGTGATCACGCCCATGGTCTTCTGCCCGTCGGAGGTGCCGTGGGCGAGCGCGACCATCGACGCCGATACCGTTTGGGCGCGCCGGAACCACCCGGAGCCGGGTTCCTGATCCGCCCGCTTGATCATCTTGTAGAGCAGGAAGGTGGCCAGGCCCGCGGCCAGACCGGCGACCAGCGGTGCCATCACAGCGGGCAGCAGAATCTTCGAGACCACCACCGAGAAGTTCACTCCGGAGACGCCGGCGCCGATCAGCACGGCGCCGATCAGCCCGCCGAACAATGCGTGCGATGAGCTGGACGGCAGCCCGAACAGCCAGGTCATCAGGTTCCACAGGATGGCGCCGACCAGGCCCGCGAAGATCATCGTCGGAGTCACCAGGGCGTCGTTCACGATGCCACCGGAGATGGTCTTGGCCACTTCCGTCGACAGGAACGCGCCGGCCACGTTCAGGATGGCCGCGACCAGCACGGCGACCTTGGGTTTCAACGCACCCGTCGCCACGGAGGTCGCCATCGCGTTGGCACTGTCGTGAAAACCGTTGGTGAAGTCGAAGAACAGTGCCGTGATGATCACGATCGACACGATGAACAGGGTGGTCGACATGGGTGTGTCGCTTTTCGTTCGAAGTGGGACGCGGCGGAGACCCGTTCACGCCCATCGTCAGCGCTGACGGCCAACGCAACGTAACGGCGCAAGGTGAACAGAGAGTGAACAAACCGGACGAACCTTTGTAGATCGACGCACGTCCGGTGTTCATCCGGCAGCGGGGTCGCGATCGGGGTGTTTGGTTGTGCGGCCTGAGGCTCGGGCATGTCCGTGGCCACGAAAAAGTCCCGGTTGATGGCCAGTCGGGGTACCCGGTGATGGCCGGATCGATGTCTCTGCGCCGGTTCCTCGCGTCGATACGGAGCCTCGGCCGGCGGTGACCGTGATGGTTCGAGCCAGTCACGTCACCACCCGGGAGCTGAGTTGAAGCTTGCGAGGGGCGACTGCAGTTCGTCCTGTCGGGGTGGGAAATTTCCTGAGCCGCGGAGATCTGCGGTGACGAACCATCAGGCGGTGAAACGGGTTGTCATACGCGCGGGGGCCGCCGCGCGGGTGCGGGCGGAACGGCTGCGGCGGCACTGCGGGCCGGAACGGAAGCGGGGGCAGTGCGGGCCGGAACGGCCGCGGAGACAGTGCGGGCCGGAACGGCCGCCGAGACAGTGCGGGCCGGAACGGCCGCCGAGACAGTGCGGGCCGGAACGGCCGCCGAGACAGTGCGGGCTGGAACGTGCGCGGAGACGAGGACTGGCTGCGGTTAAAGGGGCTGTGGATAAGTGGGTCGGCTGTCGGTGCTCGCTGATAGCGTTCTTGGTGTGGACATCAGTTCGATTGCCTCCGCGGAACAGGCGAAAGTCGTCGCAGAAGCAATGATGTCCGGGATGCGGCTGCTCCGGGACGCGCCCTACTACAAATTCAGCCGCGACGACCTCCTGGAAACCGGACGGCTCCTGGAATCACTGAGCCGCGCCCTGTACGCCGCGCAGGTCCGGTGGGTCGGCGAAGTCGAAGACAGCGGTGTCGCCGCCGAACTGTCCTGCTCCTCGACCCGGGTACTGCTACGAGACGTCTTGCGCATCAGTTCCGGTGACGCCGCCGACCGGGTCCGGGCAGCGAAGATGACCCAGCAACGGGAACCCATCAGCGGCGGTGAAATCCCCCCACAGCTACCCATCGTCGGCGCCGCCCTCGACGCCGGCGACATCGGTCAGGCACACGTCGCGGTCATCACCAAAGCCTTCACCGGATGGCCCCGCACCGTCGACCAGAACACCGCCGACCAAGTCGAACAACTCCTCGTCGACCAAGCCCAAGAGATCGACCCCGGGCAACTCAACAAAGTCGCGCAACGACTCGACGACATCATGAACCCCGACGGACACGCACCCGACGAACGGGACCCCGCATCCAGAACCGAATTCCGGATCGGCACCCGGAACGCCCACACCGGGCTCACCCCCTTCGCCGGCACCTTCACCGACGAAGGCGTGGAGATCTTCCGGCAAGCCACCTTCGCCCTCGCGAAACCAGTCACCGACGACAACGGCGTGAAGGATCCGCGGTCACCGGCGAACCGGCTCGCCCAAGCACACCTCGACGTGCTCCGCGCCTACCTCGACCAAGGCGCTGGATCCAGCGTCGGCGGGCACGTCCCGCACGTCACGATGACGATCAACTTCGACACCATCACCCGGCAACTCAGCGATGCGACCCTGAGCCATGGCGGTCCCGTCAGCGTCGGGATGGCCCGCCGGATCCTGTGCGACGCCCGAATCCTGCCCGCCGTCCTCAACGGCGCCTCCACCATCCTGGACCTCGGACGAAGCCAGCGGCTCTTCCCACCCCACCTCCGGGACGCACTCGTCCTACGCGACGGCGGCTGCGCCTGGCCCGGCTGCGACCGACCCGCAGGCATGACCCAAGCCCACCACATCACCAGCTGGCTCGACGGCGGACCCACCTCACTCGCCAACGGCGTCCTCCTCTGCCTGTACCACCACCAACAAGCACATTCGACAGAATGGACGATCCGGATCGGACCCGACGGCCGACCCGAGTTCATTCCTCCACCATGGATCGACCCCCACCAACAACCCCGGCGAAACCACCATCACCACCCACTGCGGCAATAGGCCGATGGCGTCACCTGGCCGACAGGTGCGCCCGTGTTGACCGCGACCGCTCCGCCAGCCGTCTCACCCGTCGGTGCAATAGGCCGATATCACCGGGCACTGGGTCACGCGTTGACCGCGACGGCTCCGGCAGCCGTCTCACCTGGCGGTGCCGTGAGCTTGAGGCCGACCAGATCACGCCCTACACGCGACGGACCACGGCTGACGGGTCACGCACTACAGGCGACGGACCACCGCTGGCGGGTCACGCACTACAGGCGATGAACTACGGCTGGCGGGTCACGCACTAAAGGCGACGGACCACCGCTGGCGGGTCACGCACAGCAGGTGTCGGACTATGGCTCACGGAATATGCCTGCTGATTCAGGTGACGCTGGGATGCCCCGGCAACGGCACTCCGGACCAGGCCACTGAGATCTGCGCCTGTAGCCACTGCTTCTCGAACCAGAGCGCGTCGGATTGCTCGTGCAGCTTGTCGAAAACCCGCTGCAACTCGGTCGCTTCGCCGATGACATCGGCGATGCGGGCAGGCGGTGCGACGGCCGCCGGATGCAGCAGTGCCGCCGCGTTTCCGGCGGTCTCGGGCCGCAGCACCGCGAGATCGACGCGCAACGTGCGGACATCGCCGCACAGGCTGAGCACGACGTCGGTCAGCCGGTCGATCATCGTCCGCAGCATCACGATCTGCTCGACCGGATCCGGCAGGCTGATGGCGATCCGCGGCGGGGACGGCGGTCGGCTTCGGCGGCGGAACAGTCCCATCGCTGCACGCTCCGTGACCACATCGTCGAGGCAGCCCTGGTGCAGGCTCCCCGAGCAACGCCGAGCCACATTCGTTGGTGGATCGGCTGCCCGGCCCTGCCGGCTGGTCGGGTCAAGTCTACGACCGCGGACCGAAGGTGCCAGGCGTCGCGGGCGGCCCTGACCACCTCATCCGACCGGGCCTGGACGGCACCCGGCCGAATCGGTCGGCTGGTGATCGAGCAGCTGGAGATCGATAGGCCGGTGACACCGGCGGCCTTGACCACCCCCATCCGGCGGGGCCTGGACGGCGCCTGGCCGAATCTGACGACCGGTGATGATGTTGCACCGCCAACCGATCAACCGGTGAGACCGGCGGCCAGCAGATATCCCACCGTCACCGCGGCAATCCCGGCGGCCACGCTGCCGACCAGGTTGGCTCCGGCAGCGACGAAGGCCCGGCGTTCGGCCAACTGCGCCGTCTCGTAGGAGAGCGTGGAGTAGGTGGTCAGTGCACCGCACAGGCCCGTCCCGAGCAGCACGCCGACCGGGGTCGAGTCGGCTCCGACCATCGCCGCACCGGCCAGCAGTCCGATGATCGCTGAACCGGCGACGTTCACCGTGAAGATTCCCCACGGGAAACGGGAGGCCAGGTGCAGCCTGGCCCACCGGTCGGCCAGGTAGCGCAGTGGCGCTCCGACGACGGCGCCGGCCACCACCAGCAGATAATCGACGGCCATCAGCGTTCCCAGCTGAACGCAATGGCCAGCCGGCGCATCCCCAGCATGCCCGCGAAAACCGCCACCATCGCGCCGACCGCGGTGAACGAGAGATAGCCGATCGCCTGACCCGGGTGGCCGGTCCGGACCAGCTGCAGAATGTCCAGGCTGTAGGTCGAGAACGTGGTGAAGCCGCCCAGGACACCGGTTCCGACGAATGGTCGGATGAGGTGGTGGGTGGTTCGCAGCTCGGTGATGATCACCATGAAGGCACCGATCACCAGGCAGCCGACCACGTTGACCAGCAGCACCGTGGTCGGAAAGGTACCGACCGGGTTGGGCCAGATCAGCGTCGCCTGGTACCGCAGCAGCGACCCGATCGCGCCACCGAGCGCAATCACCCCGAGCACCGCGGCCAGTTCACGACCGGGCGGCGGATGGGCCGACGGCTTCGCCGCGCTCACCGGGCGACCGGCTCCGCCCGCGCGTAGACGACGTTGCTCAGGAAGGTGGTGAAGCCGAACCGTTCGTACAGTCGTCGGGCCCGATCGTTGTCACCCTCGACGTAGAGCATCACGGTCTCAAGGCCGCGCCGGCGAAGGTGATCCAGCCCGATTTCGGTGAGCGGAGTACCGAGGCCCCGGATCCCGGCCTCGGGATCGACACCCAGCACGTAGATCTCGCCGATCGGTCCTGCTGCCCCGTCGCGCCCGGGATTGGGGTCGGCAGGATGGACCTTGGTCCAGTGGAACCCCAGCACCCGCTCGGGTTCGTCGTCGGTCGTGACGGCGAGGAAGAAGCCGGCCGGATCGAACCATTCCTGGGCCATCTCGCCCTGCAGGCCGGCCAGATCGAGCCGACCCTGTTCGGGGTGCCAGGCGAACGCCCTGGCGTTGACGGCGAGAAACGCCTCCTCGTCCTGACCCGGCACGAAGGTGCGCAGCCGCACCCCCGGCGGCAGGTGGCCCTCCGGTGCGGGCACGTCCTGCCCCGGAGGTGTCGTCCGTCGCATCTGCAGCAGTACTCGCCCGCGGACCAGTTCGAGGCGATCGGCGACCGCGGCGGCAGCGGGTAGGTCCCCGTAGGCCCACACCGCGCCCTGACGATCGAGGGCGGCGGCGACCAGCGTCGATCCCAGCCCATGACGACGATCCGCGGGGTGGACGACCACCTCGGCCGGATCATCGGCAACGGCGACCGCCACTGCGCGAATCCGGTCGTCGGCTTCGGAGATGGTGAGCACCTCGGCGCCGCCTGCGGTGAGTGCGTCCAAAACGTGCCCGGACACCGCGGTGACCCCGTCCACGCCGGCCGCAGCGGAAACCAGATTCGTGATGTCGGCCAGATCGCCAGGCGCAGCGGTCTGCCAGGCCCCGGTCGGCCCGCCACCGTCGAGGGGCCGCGAACTCACGCCGGGGTGCCGGCGGACTCGTCCCGGAGCACGGTTCTGGACGGCGGGACCATCTTGTAGCCGACGTTGCGGACGGTGCCGATCAACGCCTCGTGCTCGGCGCCGAGCTTGGCGCGCAACCGCCGGACGTGCACGTCGACGGTCCTGGTGCCGCCGAAGAAGTCGTAGCCCCAGACCTCGGTCACCAGCTGCTCCCTGGTGAAGACCCGTCCCGGGTGCTGCGCCAGGAATTTCAGCAGCTCGAACTCCTTGTAGGTCAGCTCGAGCGGCCGGCCCCGCAGTCGCGCCGTGTAGGTGTCCTCCTCGATGGTGAGATCACCCAGGCTGATCAGGCCGGAGTTCGCCGAGCTCGTCGTCCTGGCGGCCAGCAGCCGGAGCCGGGCATGGACCTCGGCCGGTCCCGCCGAGGAGAGCACCACATCCGAGACACCCCATTCGGGCCCGATCGCGACCATGCCGCCCTCGGTCACGATGGCCAGGATCGACACGGCAAGGCCGTCCGCACCGAGCAACCGGCACAGCGTGCGGGCCGCCGCAAGATCGTGCCGGGCGTCGAGCAGGAGTAGGTCATAAGGACCCGAGGTGACCAGCGATGCTGCCTCCGGTGCCGCAGAACGAATGCGAACCGGAAGCAGATCGACGGCGGGAAGGACCGACGCCGGCGTCGGGTCGGTGGTCAGCAGCAGGAGCTCCATTCATCTCCTCCTCATCTGCAGGTCATCGACGCCCGAGTCTAAGTCGGGCGGCGGCGCGGGGCGAAGCGTGGGGGCACGGCTCTTCCTGTGGCGGGCGGACATGAAAGTGCAACTAACCTTGGGAATTACCAGGTGGATGTGACGCATGGGTAACAGCGGCGTGTCCGCAGCGGCGGCTCGCCATCGAAGTCACAGCGACCCGATCAAGACAGGTGACAACGTTAGCGGCCAGACCGGATCGAATCGGACCATGCGTCGTCCCCGGATCGGCGCGCGCCGACGGGCACCTTCCGACGAACAGACGCCGCAGCTCGGCCCGGGGTTGCGCGGCACCGCCCTGCGCTGCCGCACCGCGGACGGGGTGGTCCTCGCTGGCGTCCATCTACCGGGGCCGCGAAACCGCCCTGCGTTCGTCATCGGTCACGGGTTCACCCACGGTCTTCGCGAACCGGCAACCAGGGCCGTGCTGGCTGAATTCGCCCGGCACGGTGGGGTGGCAGCCGCGGATTTCCGCGGGCACGGCCGTTCCGGCGGCCGTTCATCGGTCGGACGGGACGAGACGTTGGATTTGGATGCGGTGGTGCACTGGACCCGCGGCCAGGGGTACCGCCTGGTGGTGGTCGTCGGGTTCTCGATGGGAGCGGCGGTCGCGCTGCGGCACGCCGCCGTGGGTTCTTCTCCTGGCGATGCGGTGGTTTCGGTGTCCTCGCCGTCCCGCTGGTACATCCGGGAGAGCGCGCCGATGCGGCGCGTCCAGTGGCTGTTGGAGAGCCCGTTCGGTCCATTGGTGGGTCGTGGGTTGGGAGTGCGGCTGGGTGAGCCCTGGTTCGATCTGCCGGCAAGCCCGGTCGAGGCGATCGGGGTGATCTCCAGTCCGACCCTGCTCGTTCACGGCACGGCTGACGCGTACTTCCACCCGGGCCACGTGCTGACCCTGCAGCGCGCCTCAACGGATGCCGAGGTGTGGATCGAACCCGGAATGGGGCACGGCGAGACGGCGACCACGTCGGATCTGGTCGATCGGATCGCCGCCTGGTCGGCCGGAGCCGGACCGGCCGTCGATCCGTCCTGACAGACTGACCGGGTGCGCAAGTTCCTCATCGCTCTGATCGTGCTGGCAGCGTTGCTGCTGGCGGCGGACTTCGGAGCTCGCGCCTACGCCGAGTCCCGGACGGCCGACGCGGTCCAGGCCCAACTCAGCCTGACCGCGGCCCCGGATGTCTCGATCGAGGGATTCCCGTTCCTCTATCACGCGGTTCGGGGCGAATACCCGCAGGTCATCATGACCTCGTCGAACATCGACAACGGCCCGCTCCCGGGCATTCGCGCCGTCCTGACCCTGTCCCAGGTCACCCTGCCGCTGCGCGACGCGGTGTCCGGGAACACCTCCCAACTGACCGCCCAGTCCACGGTGCTCCAGGTACTGGTTCCGCTGACCTCGTTGTCCGCGGCATTGGGTCAGAGCAACCTGACGCTGTCGGCGGCGCCCGACGGCAGCCTTGCGGTGACCACCTCGGTGTCGGTGCTCGGCCAGCAGATCCCGCTGACCGGGACGGCGAACATCACCGTCGCCAATGACACCCTGACGCTGTCCGTCGGTTCACTCTCCGCCGCCGGGGTCGATCTCACGCCGGTGATCACCGCAGCCGCAAACAGCCTGGCCGGCGGGCTCTCCCGCTCGTTCCCGCTGTCCGGTCTGCCGTTCTCGGTCACCCAGGCCGACGTGTCGGTCGTCGGCGGCGACGTGGTGATCAGCGCGACCACCGGTCCGGTGATGCTTTCCGACCTGCAGTGACGTCGGCCCGGCCGACCCGCCGGGGTGCAACCCATTGGGCCGTATCGCAGATCGGGCCGGTCGCATAGCCTTCCCGAACCGGCCATCGGGAGGGGCGATGCCGAACGTCATTGCTGTGGGTGTCGACGGCTCTGGGCCGAGCGTGGTGGCGTTGCGATGGGCGCTTCGTCTTGCCGAGGTGCACGGAGCCGAACTGACCGCGGTCATCGCCCGTCCGCCTACATCCGACCCCTCCCGGGAATCGCCCGCGGAGCTCGCGGCCCGGACCGCCGAGATCGAGCAGCACCTGGCGCAGGTGAGCCGGACGATCGCCGAGACGGCCCAAGGCGCACCGGTCACCGTCCGGTCGCTCGAGGGGAACCCCACCGAGGTGCTGCTCGGGGTCTCCGACCGGGTCGATCTGCTGGTGGTCGGTGGTCACGGATACAAGGGCTGGCGCCGGCACTTCACGACGTCCGTCGCAGGCCAACTGGCCATCCGCACCCGCGCCGCGGTGTGTGTCGTCAGGGAGATCCGGGAACCTGCTGCCGGCCGGGTCCTGGTCGGCCATGAGTCCGAGACCGGCTCTGCTGCAGCACGTTTTGCCGTCAGGCAGGCCGCACAGACCGGAGCGAGAGTACTGATCGTCACCACCTGGCAGTACCCGAGGGACACCAGGGCAACCTCGCCGGAAGCAGCGACCATCCTGGAGGAGGGTGCCGCCGCCGCGCTCGACGAGCTCGCCTGCGCGCTGCGCGCGGAGTTTCCCGCAGTGCCGATCGACACCGTGGTGCAGCTCGGTACACCTGTGGAAGTGCTCGCCGAGCTGGCCGAGGACGCGGACATGGTGGTGATCGGCACTCCGGAACACCGTCGGTCGTTCGGCGGCGGACTGTTCAGCGGCGGGCTGGCCACCCTGGTGGTCGGTTCGGTGGCCATCGGCCTGCTGCGCCGGGTCCGGACGCCGGTGGTGATCGTCCCGACGGAGGAATGAGCGGCACCTCGGTGCCGAACAGCGGTTTCTCCGAGCCGAACAAAGTGGGGAGTATTCCCCGGGGAGATCGTCCGCTTTGCCGCGATGCTGGGAGTCGGCGATTGGTCCGCCCGATGCCGCCCGGCTGCTACCGTTGTCTTCATGGGTCCCTTGCTGACGAGTCGGCGTGCCGTCGACCTCGTCCGCGTCGGCAGCGCCCTCTGTTGCGCTGCCCCTGGGTGCCCGTGTCCCTGCTGACCTGATCCGGCAGCAGCGCCACCTTCTCCCGACCCCGTGCGCCACCATGCGCCGGGTCGCGAATCCCGCACCGACCGCATCCTGACCGGTCACGGCACCCAGTGCAGTACAACTTTCCGTCCCGTCGATCGCCGTCCCGGCGAAGTCGTCATCCCCCGCAAGGAGCAGAGCATGAGCCGCGAGGACTCCCTCGTCACCACCGATTGGGCAGAGCAGAACCTGTCCACCCCCGGCCTGGTTTTCGTCGAGGTCGACGAAGACACCGCGGCCTACGACACCGGACACATCCCCGGCGCCGTGAAGATCAACTGGAAGACCGAACTGCAGGACGCGGTGCGTCGCGACTTCGTCGACCGCGCCGGTTTCGAGAAGCTGCTGTCCGTCAAGGGGATCTCCAACGACGACACCGTGGTGCTGTACGGCGGCAACAACAATTGGTTCGCGGCCTACGCCTACTGGTACTTCAAGCTGTACGGGCACCAGGACGTCAAGTTGATCGACGGTGGCCGCAAGAAATGGGAGCTGGACGGTCGCGCACTGGTGACCGATGTTCCCGACCGAGTCGAGACCACCTACAGCGCAACGGATCAGGACCTCTCGATCCGCGCGCTGCGGGACGAGGTCGTGTCGGCCATCGGCGTCCAGAACCTGGTCGACGTCCGTTCGCCCGACGAGTTCTCCGGCAAGCTGTTCGCCCCCGCGCACCTGCCGCAGGAGGCCGCGCAGCGCGCCGGCCACATCCCCACCGCATTGAACGTCCCGTGGTCGAAGGCGGCGAACGAGGACGGCACCTTCAAGTCCGACGCCGAGCTGACCGAGCTGTACTCCTCGGTCGGGCTGCAGGACGACAAGGACACCATCGCCTATTGCCGGATCGGTGAGCGCTCCAGCCACACCTGGTTCGTGCTGACCGAGATCCTCGGCAAGAAGAACGTCAAGAACTACGACGGTTCGTGGACCGAGTACGGCTCGCTGGTCGGCGTGCCGGTCGAGGTCGGCGCGTAGGCGTTCCGGCATCCGCTTTCCGTCTGAACCATCGCCTTCCTGAACGAGAGGAACGTCCATGTCTTGTGCTGCACCCGAACAGGGCTCAGAGTTGCCTGCCGGCGTCGACATCGCCGAGCAGTCCGTCGTCCAGGGGAAGGTGTGTGTCGGCGCCGAACCGGTGGCGGGCGCCTTCGTCCGTCTGCTCGACTCGACCGGCGAATTCACCGCCGAGGTGGTGACCTCGCCGGCCGGCGATTTCCGGTTCTACGCCGCCCCCGGCTCCTGGACCGTCCGCGCACTGTCCAGGGCCGGCAACGGTGAGGCCAGCGGAAAGGTCGAACTGGGCATCAACCAGCTCGACATCGTGCTGGTCTGATCTCGCGCACCTGATCGACGCGGTCGCCAACCCCGGTGGGGCGCCGGATCTCCTGTTCAGTTGACAGGAGATCCAGGCGCCGGGCCGGGGTTTTCGCGTGGGCGCGACCGGCACGCGACATCCTGACCACCGGCCTGTGATGCTCGACCGACGTGCTGCCCGACACACCGGTTCCCGGCGAAGCGCACGCTAGGCTGCCGGGGTGGAGATCTTCTTTACCGGCCTGTTGGTCGCAGTGGCGTTGTTGATCACGTGGTTCGCCATCTACGTGGTGTACCGGCTGGTGCACGAAGACAAGTGACCGAACCGACCAGCAACGGCAAGCACAACGGCGCGACCGCCGAGGAAATCGCGGGTCTGGTCGGCGCCGAGCGGACAGCCGGTGAATACGTCCCGGTTCCCGACGCGACCCAGGTTCCCGATGCCGACACCGTGCTGACCAGCGGGGATGCCGCGATCGTCGCAGCCGAGCAGCGTGCCGCCATCACCCGCGGACGGAATCTCTCCGACGTCCCACCGCTGCCCATCCCGGCCGACACGGCCAACGTCCGGTCCGGGCCGGAGGTCAATCCGGCCTGCCTGTCGCTGCTGCCCCTGGTGGGTGTGTGGCGCGGCACCGGGCTGTTCGGCAACGATCCGGACGCCAAGGACCCGCAGTTCGGCCAGCAGATCACCATCGCCCATGACGGGCGACCGTTCCTCACCTACGAATCGGTGAGCTGGCTGCTCGGGCCCGACGGTGCGGTCACTGGGCCAGGGGCCCGGGAGGTGGGCTTCTGGCGGCCGCAGGCCGACGGTTCGGTCGAGCTGATGGTGGCGCACTCCGAGGGCCGGATCGAGCTCTTCTACGGTCGTTCGCGCTCGGTGGCCAGCTGGGCGTTGTCCACCGATGCGGTGGTCCGCACCCCGACCGCGATCCCGGTCGTCGGCGCGACCAGGCTCTACGGCATCACCCCTGACGGTCGGCTGGCCTACGTCGAAGAGCGAGCGCACACCGACAGCGAACTTGCCCCGCACGCCTCGGCGGCCCTGGAGCGTCTGATCGGCTGAACGGTTGGCGGACCGAGCGGTTGGCGGGCTGAAAACAGCAAACCAATTGACACGACCTGAAGGGAATTCCCGGGGAATCTCCGTCGCATCGAACTGATCGTTGCCGCTGCCGCAGCTGTTGCGGTGCTGTCGTCCTGCGGGTCGAGCAGCGGCACCGCCGGCAGCACCTCCGCAGCCGCCACGGGCTCGGCGGGTGCGTCGGCCTCAGGCTCGGCGGGTCCATCTGCCTCAGGTTCTGCGGCAGCTTCGGGAGGGGCGTCGGCCGACTGCGGTCCTGACACGCTCCCGACTCTGGCGGCCGGCACCCTGACGATCGCCACCAGCGAGCCGGCGTTCGAACCGTGGATGGTCGACAACGACCCGAGCAACGGCAAAGGGTTCGAGTCCGCGGTCGCCTATGCGGTGGCCGAACAACTCGGCTTCCCGGCCGACAAGGTGACCTGGACCCGGGTCGGCTTCGACGAGGCCATTGCCAAACCCGGGGGCTTCGACTTCGACATCAACCAGTTCACCATCACCGACGACCGCAAGAAGGTCGTCGACTTCTCGTCCGGGTATTACACGGTCGCCCAGACCGTGATCACCGTTGATGGTTCGCCGATCAGCGGAGCGACGTCACTGGCCGAGCTCAAGGACGCCAAATTGGGTGCCATGAACGGCACCATCGGCCTGCAGGCGATCACCGCCTCGATCGACCCGGCGACCCCGCCGCAGGTGTTCGATGACAACAGCCTCGCCGCGCAGGCACTGCAGAACGGCCAGGTGGACGGTCTCGTCGTCGATCTGCCGACGGCGTTTTATATGACCGGCGCCCAGCTGGACAACGGCAAGGTGATCGGCCAGTTGAAGGCGCCGAGTGGCGACGCCGAGCAACTCGGTCTACTGCTGGCCAAGGATTCGGCCTTGACGGCCTGCGTGACCAGCGCTGTGGACGCACTGAGTGCAGACGGCACGTTGGCCTCACTGGAGACCGAGTGGCTGGCCGGTAGCAGCACCGCACCTGTGCTCGGCTGACCGGGCCGCCGGTCCGCGCGATGACAGAGCAGGGCAGGGACAGCTGGCAGCCATCTCCCATCGCGGTGCAGCGCACGGCATTCCGCCGGCGTCGGGCGCGACGGTCGGCCGCGCTGGCGATCATCTCGACCGTTGTCGTCATCGCCGTGCTCGCGGTGCTGCTGGTGAACGCACCCGGATGGCCGCGGTTGCGCAGCACCTTCTTCGATGTGGGCTACGGCTGGCAGGTGTTGCCCGAGATCGCCGCCGGTCTCTGGCTGAACCTGCGGTTGATGGTGGTCTGCGAGATCCTGATCCTGGTCTTGGCGCTGGGCGTGGCGCTGATCAGATCGCTGCGCGGGCCGGTGTTCTTTCCACTGCGTGCGGCGGCAACCGTGTACGTGGACATCTTCCGCGGACTACCGCTGATCCTGGTGTTGTTGCTGCTCGGGTTCGGCATGCCCAGCCTGCGACTGGACTGGATTCCATCGTCGGCGCTGTTCTGGGGATGCGCTTCTCTGGTGCTGGTGTACGGCGCCTACGTGGCCGAGGTGCTGCGGGCCGGCATCAACTCCGTCCATCCCTCGCAGCGCGCTGCATCCAGGTCACTGGGCCTGTCGCATGCCAAGACCATGCGCTTTGTCGTTGTGCCGCAAGCGTTCCGGCGGGTCTTACCCGCCCTGATGAACGATCTGGTGTCGCTGCAGAAGGACACCGGCCTGATCTCGATCCTGGGCGTCGTCTACGACGCGGTGCTGGTGGCCAAGATCAACACCGCACAGAGCTTCAACTACACCCCCTATGTGGTCGCCGGCCTGCTGTTCGTCTTCGTCACCGTGCCGATGACCCGGCTCACGGACTGGGTCGCAAAGCGTCAGGGCTGGATCGGCGGCGGCACCGTATGAACACGGCAAGACCGGGGCTGCTGGAACTCGTGGGAGTACGAAAGTCCTACGGCGACAACGTCGTGCTGCACGATCTGTCGTTGTCGGTCGACGAGCACCAGTGCGTCGCCCTGATCGGTGCGTCGGGTTCCGGGAAGTCGACGCTGCTGCGCTGCGTGAATCTGCTCGAGATCGTCGACGACGGGGTGATCACCCTGGAAGGTCGGGACATCACCGACCCGGTGGTCAGCGATCTGCACGCCGACGAGGTCCGGGCGCGGATCGGCATGGTGTTCCAGTCGTTCAACCTGTTTCCGCATCTGAGCGTGCTGGACAACATCACCCTCGCTCCGCGCCGGGTGCACGGTGTCGCCAAGGCCGAGGCCGTGCGCGACGCCCTGGCCATGTTGAAGCGAGTGGGGTTGGCGGACAAGGCAACTGCCCGCCCGGACGACCTGTCCGGCGGCCAGCAGCAGCGGGTGGCGATTGCGCGAGCTCTGGTGAACAAGCCGGTGCTGATGCTGTTCGACGAAGTGACCAGCGCGCTGCATCCGGAGCTGGTCGGTGAGGTGCTGGCGTTGCTCACGCAGCTCAAGAACGATGGCATGACAATGCTGGTCGCGACCCACGAGATGGCGTTCGCCCGCGAGGTTGCCGATCAGGTGGTGTTCCTGGAGAGCGGCGCCATCGTCGAGGCTGGGTCACCCGAGCAGGTGTTGGGCAACCCGCAGGATCCGCGCACCCAACGGTTCCTGCGGCGGGTAGCGCCGCCTTCGGCTTGACTGGCCAGCCCGGACACCCCCGCCCAGCCTGACCACCCCCGGCCAACCCCGGCCAGCCCGGCCAGCCTGCCCCGGCCTGCCCAGCCCCGGCCTGCCCCGGCCCAGCCCCACATCGTGAAGGGGTTTTCGGTCGTCAACCAAAATCTGGTTCACGGTATGGCGAATCGACGAGATTGCGCCCCGAACGCCTCGCTGTCGTCGCCCTCGACAAATATGTTGGGCTAGCCAATCGGTCGTTTGGGGACCCGATCAGCGCATTCCTCGGCCGATATCCCTGCGGCGTACGGGTGATTGGCAGAGTCGTCACCCGCGCAGCGGATGCCAGGCTCGGCACAACGAATGAAAGCTCCTCCGCGGCGACGATTACCTAGCCTTTCTAATGAGCAAATTCCGCCATTGTTGTTCTGGACATTCGCCTCGACGTGCAGGACTGTGTGCGAACAGCGCGGGGAGCGCGGGGGGCGAATTGATGGGGCGTCCTTGCGATTACTCGCGGCCGAGTAATTCCGTGGAGGGTGGATCAATGGCGATCGCACGACGCAAGAGATCGGGAATGTTCGGGCTGGTGGCTACCCTGGTCGGGGTGCTGCTCATATCCGGAGCACCCATGGTCAAAGCTGCGGAACCCAGCACCGGCGGGGTGCTGCCGCCGGATGCGCAGCCGCTGGGGTACTCCCTGCGAGACATGGCGAGGAAGATCGCAGCATTCACTTCGCTCACGGCAACGAGCCGCGACTACTTTCCGCACACTCGACTGCAGATTCTGTACTACGACGGAAGTCGAGCGGTCGCTGAGCCGCCACCGGACGTAGTATCGTTGACAGCTTGCGGAGTCACGTTCAGCGGAGCGCAATTCCTTCACCGTTCCTCAGGGCACGCAATTCTACGTTCCGGTGCAAAGTGTCGATGATTCGGCCCCGGTCATCGGAACACTTTCCCGATCGTAACGGTGCAGTGCCGTACTTCTTCGACCCAGTCTCAGGTCGGTGGGAGAGAATTACCGCGTGATCGTCGACGGAGTGGCGACCGACGCTCACTCCGGATTATCTCGTGGGGCCGATCGGGTGACACATCTCTACGATTACGACCCTACAACGGCGGCGAGGGTCAACAAGATCATCACGCTGGCCGCGTTCGTCGACGCGCTGCCGGTAGGAACGCACACCGTGCGGATCGTCGGTCAGCTTGCTGGCGAAGATCTTCACAGCCGCTACAGGATGGGCCCACTGGGCCGGACTTCACCTACACGGTGACCGTCACCGGCCTGACGCTACCGGGCCTTCCGAAGGAGGTCGATCCGCCGGAGTCGCACCCTTCCGGGCGCGGTCGGGTGCGACTCTGGCGGATCGATCGTGTCGTCAGCCGCTGAGGGCTGCGCTGACCACCTCGCGGGCCTCTTCCTGGACCTGCTTGAGGTGTTCCGGTCCCTTGAACGACTCGGCGTAGATCTTGTAGACGTCCTCGGTGCCGGACGGCCGGGCCGCGAACCAGGCGTTCTCGGTGGTGACCTTGAGTCCGCCGATGGCGGCACCATTGCCGGGAGCGGTGACCAGGCGGGCGGTGATCTTCTCGCCGGCCAGGGAGTCGGCCTTGACGTCCTCGGGAGCCAACTTGGCCAACTTGGCCTTTTCGGCCTTGGACGCCGGTGCGTCGACCCGGGCGTAGGCCGGGTTGCCGAACTGACCGGTCAGCTCCTTGTACCGCTCGCTCGGCGATTTGCCGGTGACGGCCTTGATCTCAGAGGCCAGCAGGGCCAGCAGGATGCCGTCCTTGTCCGTGGTCCACACCGTGCCGCGCTTGCGCAGGAACGAGGCACCGGCCGACTCCTCGCCGCCGAACCCGATCGAGCCGTCGATCAGGCCGGGAACGAACCACTTGAACCCCACGGGCACCTCGACCAGCGTGCGGCCCAGCTGCTCGACCACCCGGTCGATCATCGACGACGAGACCAGGGTCTTGCCGACACCCATGTCCGCGCCCCACTCCGGGCGGTGGCTGTAGAGGTAGTCGATGGCAACGGCCAGGTAGTGATTGGGGTTCATCAGGCCCGCATCGGGCGTCACGATGCCGTGCCGGTCGGCGTCGGCGTCGTTACCGGTCGCGATGTCGTAGTCGGCCGCCTTGGCAACGACGGAGGCCATCACGTTCGGGGACGAGCAGTCCATCCGGATCTTGCCGTCCCAGTCCAGCGTCATGAACGAGAACTGGGGATCTGTGGCCTTGTTCAGCACGGTCAGATCGAGCTTCAGCCGGTCGGCGATCGCCGCCCAGTAGGCCACCGAGGCGCCGCCGAGCGGATCCGCGCCGATGTGCACGCCCGCATCCCGGATGGCGTCGATGTCCAGCACATTCTCCAGGTCGCCCACGTAGCCGGAGATGAAGTCGTAGTAACCGGTGGTGTCGGCGTTCTTGGCCTCTTCGTAGCTGACCCGCTTCACGTCCTTCAGCCCGCCGGCCAGGATGTCGTTCGCCCTGGCGGCGATCACCGAGGTGGCGTCGCTGTCGGCCGGGCCACCGTTCGGCGGGTTGTACTTGAAGCCACCGTCCCGCGGCGGGTTGTGGCTGGGTGTGACGCAGATGCCGTCCGCAAGTTTGCTGGTGCGATTGCGGTTGGCCTTGAGGATCGCGTGCGAGACAGCGGGAGTCGGGGTGTAACCGTCCGCGGAATCCAGCATCACGGTGACGTTGTTGGCGGCGAACACCTCCAGCGCGGTCGCCGTGGCCGGTCCGGACAACGCATGGCTGTCCGCCCCGATGAACATCGGACCATCGGTGCCCTGTTCGGCGCGGTACTCGCAGATGGCCTGGGTGATGGCCAGGATGTGGTCCCGGTTGAAGGCGGTGTCCAGGCTGGACCCACGGTGGCCGGAGGTGCCGAAGACGACCCGTTGATCGGGGATGGAGACGTCGGGATGCAAGTCCTCGTAGGCCGAGAGAACGGCGTCGACGTCGATGAGATCGCTGGCCTGAGCAGGCTGTCCTGCGCGTGGATCCATGACGTCATTGAACCGGACTCGGACTCCGTCGGCATCACGGGGGACGGCGGGTCCCGGCGACCCGTACCCGCTCCGGCGCCGTCACCAATCGGCGATCACCGGAACCACCTCCCGGCCGAGCACGGCCAGCGGCTCCAGCTTCCAGACATCCGGCACGATGCCGTGCACGTGCGAGATCCCCAGCTCCGACATGCCCTTGAGCTGGTCGAGCAGGCCCGGCACCTTCTCACCGTCGGCGCCCGGGTCGAGCCCCATCATCACGGTCTTCTGGATGTCGTCGTAGTCCCTGCCCTGCCGCTCGCAGTGCTCGCGCAGGACGTCCAGTTTGTGCTCGAGTTCCGGTGTCGGGAACAGATTGCAGGCCTGGGCGTACTTGGCCACCAAACGCAGCGTCTTCTTCTCGCCGCCGCCGCCGATCAGGATCGGCGGGTGCGGCTTGGTGAGCACCTGGGGCGAATTCAGCGTCCTGGCCAACTGGTAGTGCTTGCCCTCGTAGGGGCCGTCGTCATCGCTCCACATCTGCAGGCAGATCTGCAGGGTCTCCTCCAGCCGCTCGAACCGCTCGGCGGTCGGCGGGAAGTGCAGTCCGAGGCCGCGCGCCTCGTGCTCGTTCCAGGCAGCGCCGATACCCAACCAGGCCCGGCCGCCCGACAACACATCCAGGGTGCTGACCAGCTTGGCAAGCATCCCGGGCTGCCGGTAGGTCACCGCCGTCACCCAGGACACCAATTCGACCGTCGACGTGCGGGCCGCGAGGTAACCGAGAGTCGTGTATGCCTCGAGCATCTCGTGTTCCGGCGGACCGACCACGCCGATCTGCCAAAGATGGTCCATCACGCTGACCTTGTCGAAGCCGCTCTCCTCGGCGGTGGTGACGATCCTGGTCAGGTCGTCACGCAAACCTGCCGGACCGTTCGGGTAGGTGAAGTCCGCGATGTGCAGTCCGATTTTCATGAGTGCCTCCTGGCGGCGGGTTCGGCGTGCCGTCCGATAGCGAGGTTAACCACGTCGCGCGGCCGGAGTCCGCGGGTGGGACCGGCCGGGCGGTTGTGCCACCCTGGAGACATGTGTCGCAACATTCGAACCCTGCACAACTTCGACCCGCCGGCGACGAACGACGAGGTGCACGCCGCTGCCCTGCAGTACGTCCGCAAGGTCAGCGGGACGACCAAACCGTCAGCGGCCAACCAGGACGCCTTCGACCGGGCGGTGCACGAGATCGCCCACATCACCAGGCATCTGCTCGAGGACCTGGTGACGAACGCGCCGCCGAAGGACCGGGAGACCGAGGCCGCCAAGGCGCGGGCAAGGGCTGCCGTCCGGTACGGGACCGCAGTCGCCGGCTGACCCGCCGGTTCCATCCGTCGCGATCCGGAACGGAACCGCGGCCGCCGGTTCGATCCGGCGCGATCGGTGTCGCCCGGGGTCAGCTCGTGGGGATCACCGGCACGTTGTACGGCGTCACCACGTGGATCTGGGAGGGGATCGATGCGATCGGCCCCTCGATGGCTCCGTGCGCCTGCATGATGATCTGGCAGGCGCGTCGCATGTCACTGCCGAGGTCGTGGTGCAGGACCGCCGCGACCCGCTGTTCCCTGAGCAACTCCCGGTTGTCCCGATCCAGGTCGTGGCCGATGAACACCTTGCAGGGCCGCTGCACAGCGTCGAAGGCCTCGATGATCGCCCGGTTCCCTCCGCCGATCGAATACACGGCGCAGATGCCGGGGTGTTCGCGCAGGAGGGCGATCGTCAGGTCCCGCACCGAGGCGTCGATCCCGTCGGTGTCCGTCGCCTCCACCAGCGTCCGGCTCTCCGACAATTGCCGCATGGTCGCCCGGAATCCGATCTCCCGTTCCTCCTCACCGCGAAAGACGCTGCGGCTCAATGCGATCAACACGTCACCCGGGGTGCCGTCCAACCACCTGTCGATGAGATAGGCAGCGGTGGCCCCGGCCGCCCGGTTGTCGATGCCGACGTAGGCGAGCCGCCTGCTCAGCGGGATGTCGGTGACGAAGGTGACCACCGGGACACCGTCGGCCGTCAGCCGGGCGACCTGTTCGCTGATCTCCGGCACGTCCGGGGCCTTCAGGATCACGCCCATCGACTTGCGGTGCCGGATGTCCTCGAGCACCTTGACCAGCTCGGCCGGCTTGGCCTTCTCCCGAAAGGTGAACCGGGAACGCACCGCCGCGGGTCGCAGCGCCGGAAGTTCCGTCTCCAACGCCACCTTGACGGCCTCGGAGAAACGATCAGGCGTCTGCATCACCACGTCGACGATGAAGGTCCGGCCGTTGAGCCGCAGCTGGCTGCGTTGCCGATCCAAATCGAGGATCGCCTGGTGCACGTTTGCCGTCGTACTGGACCGCACGCCTGGCCGGCTGTTCAGCACCCGGTCGACGGTTGCCTCACTGACGCCTGCCTGCTGCGCGATCTCGCGGATCGGATAGGGATGGGACACCCCTGGAGTCTGATGGGTAAATGATGGCGAGGCAAGTGGCGAGCCACGAGGTTCAAATGCCAGGGCGTTGGTCTCCCTGACGGAACGATGACGGCTCGATGAGGTTGACAGCGACCTCTGCACCCGCCAATCTGATGACTGCTTCCGGCACCCGTGATCGGACCCGTCGTTCACGCCCCGGCGCCCCGAACAGCTCCACCAGCAACCTTTACCGAATACCTTTCCCGTCAACAGCACCGCCAGGTGCAGATCGCCGAGGTCGAAGCGACATGAACGATGCCACCACGCCCGCTGCCCCTGCCGCCCGGCAGCGGATCGCCGGCGCACCCATTTCCTGGGGTGTCTGCGAGGTCCCGGGCTGGGGCTATCAGCTCACCCCGGACCGGGTGCTCGCCGAGATGCAGGACGTGGGGCTGTCGGCCACCGAATTCGGCCCGGACGGCTTCCTGCCGGCCGATGCGCAGCAGATGGCGAGCGTGCTGGACAACCATCACCTGACCGCCGTCGGCGGATTCACCCCGGTGCTGATGCACGTGGCCGACCACGATCCGCTGCCCGAGATCAACCGGATCCTGGCCAGTTACGACGCCACCGCTGCCGACGTTCTGGTGCTGTCGGCAGTCTCCGGGATGGATGGCTACGACAGCCGCCCCGAACTTGACAACGATGGCTGGAAGCGGTTGCTGGACAACCTGGATCGCATCTCCGGCGTGGCCGCCGAGCACAACGTCCGGGCCGTCCTGCATCCCCATGTCGGGACGATGGTCGAGAACGGCGACGAGGTGCAGCGGGTGCTCGAGGGTTCGTCGATCTCGCTCTGCTTGGATACCGGCCACCTGTTGATCGGCGGCACCGATCCGGCGGCGCTCACCCGCCAGGCGCCGGACCGGGTTGCGCACACCCACCTCAAGGACGTCGACAACCAGGTCGCCGGCAAGGTCAGGGCCGGCCGGCTCACGTACACCGAGGCGGTCGCGCAGGGTATGTACCGCCCGCTGGGATCCGGCGACGTCGATGTCGCGGACATCGTCAACACGCTGTCCGCCAACGGATATGCCGGGTGGTACGTGCTGGAGCAGGACACGATCCTGACCGAGGAGCCGCGGGGTGAAGGTCCGGTCTCCGACGTCCGGACCAGCGCCGACTACGTCCGTGGGCTGCTGGCCGGTCAGGGCGCCGGGAACTGACAGTCGGCCACCTCGACCCGCAGTGGCGGGTGCGGCGGTCGGAGGGCATTCGCTGCTTCGACCGCCTCGATATGCGCTGTCCCGCACTGATTCTCATCTCCTACCCGGCCGCAAACGGCGGCGGGCCCGCCCCGAATCGGGATGGACGCCAGGGCTCCTCCGTTGTCGCCTCAGTGCCCTCTGAGGTGCCTTAGACCGGATCTGAGGTGCGGTCTGAGGCTCGGAGGCCGAAAGCCGACGCGAACGACCAATGCCGTCGGTGGCTCCTTACGGCAAATCTCGACTGCAGACGACGAGCAGCAGGTTCGCCGGCATTCGCAAGGGAGACCATCATGAGCATCGCCTGGGGACCGGCACTCGATGCCGAGGTCAACTACCGGCACCAGCAGCTGCACAGCGCTTTTCACCGGCCGATGATCCGGCGCCCACACCGCAAGGCCCGCCCTGCGGCTGCCACTTCGCTGACCGATTTGACCTCGGTGCGCTCGAGCCGGCGGGAGCCGGCACACATTCCGGCTCAGCCGGCCCGGCAGGTGGAGTCCGTCACCGTGGATCAGGACCGGGAGCATGCACACGTTGCCTGAGAGACGCCCGTTCCGGATCGGACACTCGACCGGAAGATGAGCACGGCGCTGTCGGTGCCTGCTGACAGTATGGGGAGCATGGCCAGATCCGCGGCTGGATCGCCGTTCGTGGCGCGCACGGCCGAGTTGGAGAGATTCCAGCTCGCGCTCGACCGTGCCCGCCGCGGCGAACCGGGCGCGATCCTGGTGTCCGGTGACGCCGGGGTCGGCAAGACCCGCCTGTTGACCAGAATGGCCGAGTTCGCCGATGCAGCCGGCGCACTGGTCGTGGTCAGTCATTGCATCGATCTCGGCGATGTGGGGTTGCCGTATCTACCGTTCGCCGAGGCACTGACCCAGTTGCGGTCCGTGACCGACACCGTCGAACCGGCGATCGCAGCTCGACCGTCACTGGGCAGACTGCTCGACGTCGGCCTGGTGGCACCGCATGGCGCAGCCGAGGACCAGGCGGCGCGGCTGCAGTTGTTCGACGGGATCGCTGCCGTCCTCGGCGGGTGCGGGACGGCGGAAAGCCCGTTGGTGCTGATGATCGAGGACCTGCACTGGGCCGATCCGTCCAGCCGCGACGTCCTGCGGTTCCTGCTGGCCCGGTTACGGGGTGAGCACCTGCTGGTGGTCGGCACCTACCGCACCGACGATCTGCACCGGCGTCATCCGCTCCGACCGGTGCTGGCCGAGCTGTTGCGGCACCCGAAGATCGAGCACATCGAGCTGTCGCCCTTCACCCACGACGAGTTGGCCGAGTTCAGCGAGGCGATCACCGGCCGGGTGCTGCCGGAGGCCGCCCTGCAGCGGGTGCTCGCCCGCTCGGAAGGCAACGCCTATTTCGCCCAGGAGTTGATCGAGGGAGGGCCGGACGCAGCAGCTCTGCCGGGATCGCTGTCGGATGTCCTGCACTCCCGCCTCGAACGGCTCGATCCCTCGGTGCAGGTCCTGGCCCGCATCGCGTCGGTATCCGGGCGCCGGGTGTCAGAGCCGTTGTTGTGGGCCGTCGCCTCCCAGGACCCCCGGTTCGCCGACCACCTGACCTTCGACGCTGCGCTGCGGGAGGCCGTCACCCACCACGTGCTGGGGACCGAGGACGCCGACTGGATCGCCTTCCGGCACGCACTGCTCGCCGAGGCGGTGTACGCCGACCTGTTGCCCGGCGAACTCGCCGGCATGCACCGCACCTACCTCCAGCAGTTGACGGCGAACCCCGCCCTCGGATCCCAGGCCGAACTCGCCCGGCACGCCCTGCTCAGCCACGAATTGCCCGCCGCCCTGGCCGCGTCCTATGCGGCATCCCGGGAAGCGGCCGAAGTGCTGGCGCCGGCGGAGGAGCTGCGACGGCTGGAAACCGTCCTGCAGCTCTGGGATGCGGTGCCGGATGCGACGACCCGCATCGGCGTCGACCAGATCGACGTGGCGATGGCAGCGGCGGGTGCGGCCAGCCGCGCCGGTCAGCCAGGTCGCGCCGTGGCTCTTGCGATGTCGGCGGTCGAGCTCTCCGATGCGATCCGGGCTGCCCGATTGACGCCGGCGACCGCGTCCTACCTGATCGAGGACGGCCGTCCGGAGGATGCGTTGGTTCTCGCGGAGAAGGCGCTGGGCGTGCTGGACGGCGAGGGTCCATCCGCCGATCGCGCCCGGCTGCTGGCCGCACACGCCCGGTCGGCGCTGAACAGCGACCGCGACGACGAGGCGATGGTGACCGCAGAGCGCGCGGTGGTCGAGGCCCGGCAACTCGGAGTGGCCGACGCCGAGGCCGACGCATTGACCTCACTGGCCGTCCTCGAGGTGAACGACGCCGACCGGGCCGCCGAGCTGCTGGGCGCGTCGGTGGCCAGGGCGCGGGAATCCGGGGACCTGTTGACCGAGCTGCGCGGCACCCACAACCTCGCGGGCAACCGGTACTACGCCGGTGAGCTGGAGGAGGCCCGGTTGGTCTGCGAGGCAGGCATCGTTCGGGCGAGGTCCACCGGGGTGCTCTGGATGGGCTACGGCGTCGGCATGCTCATCTACCGCGAGTTGATCCGCTACGTCACCGGCGATCTGACGCCGGCGCCGCCCCCGGTCGACTGGGTACCCGAGTCGGCCACCTGGACGTTGTCGGTGGTCGACCTCTATGCGGCGGTCGCCCGCGGGGACACCGACGTGATCGAGCGCGGCCGGTCGATCGAGGTCGACTGGAAACGGGACCCGATGATGGCGCTGGTGTCGGGTGGTTGCAGCATCGACGCGCTGACCTGGGCCGGCCGTCATCAGGACGCGGCCGACCTCACGCTGCAGGTCATCGCGTTTTTGGACAGTGCCTGGAACGACTACTTCCTGGGTGGGATTTGGCTCAGCGCCTTGGGTCTCGCCGCGTTGGCGGATCGCGCGGAGCAGACAAGGCTGACCGGTGGCGACCTCTCGGCCGACCTGGCACTCGGCGCCACCCTGCTCGAGCGGACCGTGGAGACGGCCCGTCGCGGTCGACCGAGGGGCGGGAAGTTGGGTCCGGAGGGTCGCGGCTGGATGGCAAGGGCACGGGCCGAGTACGGCAGGTTGATCGACCGGGACGACCCCGCGCTGTGGCGGGAGGCGATCGAGGAGTTCAGCTTCGAACACCGCGGCAAGGGCTACCGCTACGAGGTCGCCCGGAGTCGCTGGCGGTTGGCCGGGGCGCTGCAGGGCGCCGGTGATCCGGCAGCTGCCCGGACCGAAGCGGCCGCGGCGCTGGCCGAGGCGACCGAGATGGGTGCGCGGCCGTTGAGCGAGGCCATCGTGGCCTTCGCCCGGCGCGCACGGCTCGACCTGCCCGGCACCCGGCAACCGATCGGAGTGCTGACCGACCGCGAGGACGAGGTGCTGCGGCTGGTGGCCAAGGGGTTGACCAACCGGCAGGTCGGCGAGCGGCTCTTCATCAGCGCGAAGACCGTCAGCGTGCACATGTCCAACGTGCTGGCCAAGCTCGGCGTCAGCGGGCGGGCCGAGGCGGTGTCGGTTGCCCACCAACGCGGGCTGATCGGCGGCGACGCCAACCGCTGACCGCGCCTTTCCGCACCGCTGATGGGCGCCGCTCGAGGGCTGTCGGGCGAGGATTACTGTTCGGCCGTGGCCGAGGAACCGGTGTCCGAACTGTTGATGTCCGAGCAGGCGCGTGTCGAGGATGCGGGTCCCCAGCGAGCGCAAGCCGAGGACGCGCCGCCCACCCTGTACGAATGGGCCGGCGGGTCGGAAGCGTTCCGCGCCATGATCAATGCGTTCTACGACCGCGTCGAATCGGACGACCTGCTGAGCCCGCTGTTCCCCGGTGGCGTGAGCCAGGAGCATCGGGCGAACGTCGCGACCTGGTGGATCGAGGTCTTCGGCGGACCGGCGGACTACACCGCGGAACTCGGCGGGTACGAACGAATGCTGGCACACCACCGCGGTCTGCAGATCACCGCCGAACAGCGGTTCCGGTTCGCCACGCTGATGAGCCGGGCCGCGGACGACGCGACGTTGCCGGACGATCCGGAGTTCCGCGCGGCGCTGGTCGGGTATCTGGAATGGGGCACCCGGCTCGCCGTCTCCAATTCGCAGACCGATGCCGAAGTGGCCGAACACGCACCAGTCCCCCGGTGGGGTTGGGGTGTCGCCCCGCCCTACATTCCCGACTGACACCCCAGCGCATACCCGGGTGACACCCCAGCGCCCGGTGCCGTTGACGTGGATGGTCGCGCCGGGTGTGACGAACGCCGCGAGCCTGAAGGGCACGCCCGGCGACCACCGGGACCGAGGCGGCGGTCCGGATTGCCGATATCGCGGAGACGTCTTTTCGAGCAGCACCGTCTGACGCCCCGATGGGCGGAGTCCGGCACCCCGCGCGACGGCCCGTACGTCAGGATGGGGCGATGGCAGGGGACGAGGACGCGCTGCAGGCGGCGGCTGACGAGCTGTACTCCGTGGACCCGGATGACTTCATGCAACGTCGCACGGAGTTGTCGGCCGAGGTCAAGAAGTCGGGCGATGCCGCTACCGCGAAGAAGATCGGCGCCCTGCGCAAGCCAACCCGCTCCGCCTACACCGTCAACCGGCTCGCCCGGGATGATCCGGACGCGGTCGCGGAGCTCCTCGACCTGGGCAGTCAGCTCCGGGATGCGGAGAAGTCCGTCGATGCCAAGCAGATCCGCGAGCTGACCGGTCGACGTCGCCGGCTGGTGGACGAGCTGACCAAGCGAGCATTCGAGGTCGTCGAGGAGCGCTCCCCCAGCTCAGCGCTCCGCGACGAGGTGGTCTCCACGCTCACCGCAGCCCTTGCCGACGACGACGTGGCGGACCAGGTCGCCGACGGCACATTGGTCAAACCGGCGAAATGGGAGGGCTTCGGCTTCGGCGGAGGAGCCGATCTGACCCTGGTGCACTCGGCGCCGGCCCGGTCCGCGCCGCCGAAACGTCCGGCCATCCGCAAGGGTGCGTCCAAGGAGGAAGCGGCCCAGGCCCGCAAGGAAGCAGCGGAGGCAGAGGCCGAGGAGAAGGCCAATGCGAAGGCTGCCGCCGAGGCCGCCAAGCAGGCGAGGGTGGACGAAGCGATCCAGGCGGCGGAGGACGCCGAGGAGGCGGCGATCCTGGCCGGCGACGAGGAACAGACCAAGGTGGAGCGCCTGCGGGTGCTCGAGGAGCAGGTGGCGCAGGCGCGGAAAGAGGTCGACGAGGCGCGCATCGGATTGCGGCGGGCGGAGATCCGGCAGCGTCGGACCCGGGATGCCCTGGACCGCCTGCAGCGCTGAGCCCCACCCCCTGGGCAAGGGGCGGCCGCATGAGTTCTACTGCTCGCGGACCGCCAGGCCCAGCCACATGTCCTGCAGCGCAAGCTGATAGCCGGTACTGCGGGAATCTTCGTCATCGCCCAGCAGGCCCGCCAGCTCCAGCTGCACCAGACCGTGGACCAGCGCCCACAGCGTTGTCGCCAGCCGTTCCGCATCGTCATCGGCAGTGGCGCCGTCATCGATGCAGCGCTGCACGGCACTGCGTAACACCCCGAATGTCGGCTCGTCGCGGCCGAGTCTGTCCAGGCGGGCGGGACCGGCATCGAACATCACCCGATAGAAATGCGGATCGTCCAGCGCGCTGTCCCGGTACGCCAGACCGAGCGCCAGCAGGTCGCCGACCGGGTCATCGCTGGAGGCGACCGCCTCCAGGTGAGCGGCGAACCGGGCGGTCGCCTCCTGCGCGACCGCCGACAGCAACACTTCCCGGCTTCCGAACAGCGCATACACCGCGGAGGTCGAGGTTCCGGCGGCTGCTGCTGCCGCCCGGACGCTGACCGCTTCCGGGCCGTGCTCGGCCACCAATCGTGACGTCTGCACCAGCAACGCCGTGCGCAGAGTGGCGTCGTGAAGCTTCGGTGGCGGCATGAGAGCAGCTTAAATCATTGACAACTCATTGGTAACAATGTTCTATAACAGTGTTCGGTAACACAGTTACAAACCATGGAAGAGGGGAGGCCCGGACGTGTTGGTGCTCGCCACAGACGCCAGGATCACCGCAGGCATCGTGATGCTGACCATCGTCGGGATCGAGTCGGGCGGGTTGTTCCTGCTCCGCACCGCCCGCTCGAACCCTGGTTTCACCGATTTCCAGCGCTCGTTCTTCCGCGCCGGGCACGCGCACGCCGGGGTCCTGGTGATCCTCGGATTGCTCTGCCTGGTGCTGACCGGCGCAACCGGCCTGACCGGTTTCTGGGCCTGGCTCGCCGGCACCGGAGTGCTGATCGCGGCGATCCTGATGTCCGCCGGATTCTTCTTCTCGGCGATGGGGACCGGACGGACCACCCCGAACCGTTTCATCGGGCTGATCTTCGCCGGCGCGGCGTCACTGGCCGCCGGAGTCGTCACCCTCGGCTTCGGATTGCTGCTCGCCTGAACCGCGGCAACGTTCTCGAGCCGGATCAAACCGGAACTTCCAGCAGCGCAGCGAGTTCACCGGTCAGGTCGGTGCCGGCGAGCTTCTCGTCGTCGATGGCGGTCACGGGTGCGAGCAACCGTGCACTGGACGCCAGCCACACGCCGTCCGAGGCCATCAGCTGATCGCGGGTCAGCACGGCCGTCCCGGTCGACCAGCCGGCCTCGCCGGCCGCGCGGAGCAACCGGCGAACGGTGATGCCATCGAGGATGCCGTCCTGTGGTGGCGTGATCAGGGTGCGGTCGAGCGCGACCACCACGGAGGCGGTCGGCGCCTCCAGCACTGCCCCGTCCGAGCCGAGAAAGATCACGTCGTCGGCGCCGTGTTCGCCGGCGTAGCGCAGCGCGGCCATGTTCACCCCGTACGACAGGGTTTTGGCGCCGGCCAGCAACCACGGCGCGTCCTTGGCGGACTGCGCAGTGAAACCCCGGTCCAGCAGCAGCACCCGGACGCCGGTCGAGCGTTGCCGGATGCTGACCGGCGACAGCGCCGAACCCAGGATGTAACTGACGGGTTCGGTCGCGTCCTGCGGCCCACGGCTGGCCACCAGCCGCATCACCATCTGCCGGTCACCTGACCACGCGCCGACCAGCCCGTCGATCCCCCGGCGCCAGGCCGAGGGCGGTGGCACGACCAGGCCGGTCATCTCCGCCGAGATGGCGAGCCTGGCCAGGTGGTCGTCGAGATCGCGGGGAACGCCGTCGACGACCAAGGTGGTCTCGAACACCCCTTCGCCCCGGAGCACGCCGAGGTCGTCCGGGCGCAGCAATGGCGATCCGGGCTGGGGCAGCGAGCCGTCGAGCAACGCCACCAGGGGCGCCTGGGTGTGATGGGCAGTTGCCACAGCCGAGTGATCCGTCACAGCAGACACCCTAAGACGGCCGCCAGATCTCCGGATCAGAGCTTGCGGAGCCGGATGCGGCTCACCGCGTGATCGGATCCCTTGGTCATCACCAGCGTTGCCCGGCCCCTGGTCGGCAGGATGTTGGCGACCAGATTCGGCTCGTTGATCGACGCCCAGATCTGGTTGGCGGTGTCCACCGCCTCGAAGTCGGTCAGGTCGGCATACCGATGGAAGTAGGAGTTCGGATCGGTGAACGCCGTTTCCCGCAACCGCAGGAACCGCTCGACGTACCAGCGACGCACATCCAGCGGGTCGGCATCGACATAGATCGAGAAGTCGAAGAAGTCGGACAGCGCGAGCGCGCTCCGGCCGTCCTCGTCCGGATGCGCGGGCTGCAGCACGTTGAGGCCCTCGACGATGAGCACGTCCGGACGGTGCACCACGATCTCGTCCCCGGGCAGGATGTCGTAGGTCAAATGGCTGTACCGCGGCGCCCTGACCTCGGTCGCCCCCGACTTGACCTCGGCGACGAAGCGGAGCAGCGCCCTACGATCGTAGGACTCAGGGAAACCCTTGCGATGCATCAGGTTTCGTTCGTTCAGGACGGCATTCGGGTAGAGGAAACCGTCGGTGGTGACCAATTCGACCCGGGGCGTGTCCGGCCACCGGGCCAGCATCTCGCGCAGCACCCTGGCGGTGGTCGACTTTCCGACGGCAACGGAACCGGCCACCCCGATGACGAACGGGGTCCGCTCGTTGCGCTCGCCGAGGAAGGTGGTTGTCACCTGGTGCAGCGCACCGATCCCGCCGACATACATGTTCAGCAGCCGGGAGAGCGGCAGGTAGATCGTCTCGACCTCGGCCAGATCGATGGGATCACCAAGGCCGCGCAGCCGCTCGACCTCATCGATCGACAACGGCAGCGGAGTTGACGCAGCCAATGCCGCCCAGGCGGACCGGTCGAGTTCGACGAACGGGGTCACCCCGTGCCCGTTGAACACCGGAGCGCCACGACGGCCGAACAGTTCGGCCACCGCTGCGGCAACCGGGACCTCGCCGTCACCAGCCATGAGGGGCAATTCTGCCGCTGATGTCGACCGCGGCACCCACTCAGGGACCCTCCAGGTGTGTGACCTGCGACTCACCGGGGGACAAAACCGGACATAGCGCCGCGACCTTCGCCGCCCGGGCCGCCCTACGATGGAGCGCATGGCAGCACCGCAGCACCCTCTCGCGTACCACTCCCCCCTGCTCGGCCTCCCCGGCGCTGTCGATGCCACCGGCATCGACGCCGGCACCGCCTGGCACTACGGTGACCCGATCGCCGAGCAACGGGCTGCCGAACGTGCAGCCGCCCTGTTCGACCGATCGAACCGGTCGATCCTGACCGTGACCGGGGCCGACCGGCTCAGCTGGCTGCACACATTGACCAGCCAGCACCTGTCCGAACTGGCCGACGGTCAGGTCACCGAGGCGTTGGTGTTGTCCCCGCAGGGTCATGTCGAGCACGACTTCGTGGTCACCGAACTCGGCGGAACCAGCTACCTGGACACCGAGCCCGGGGGCGGCCCGGCACTGCTCGGCTATCTGGACGGCATGCGGTTCTGGTCGAAGGTGGAGGTGAGCGACGCGTCCGCCGAGTTCGCGCTGCTGACGCTCGCCGGCCCCCGGTCGCAGGACATTCTCGAGCGCACCCTGACTCCTGCGGTCCCCGGAAGAGGTCGTGCCGTCGCCCTGCCCGACGGCGGGCTGGTGCGGCACACCGAGTCGGGCATCGACCTGCTGGTCCCCCGCGGGGAGCTCGCCGCAATCGCCTCGGCGTTGATCGCCGGTGGCGCGGTGGCGGCCGGGAGCTGGGCCGCCGAGGCGTTGCGGATACCGACCCACCGTCCTCGCTGGGGCGTCGACACCGACGACAGGACCATTCCGAACGAGGTGCAGTGGCTGGAGACCGCGGTTCATCTGGACAAGGGTTGCTACCGGGGCCAGGAGACCGTCGCCCGGGTGCACAACCTCGGTCGTCCGCCGCGACGTCTGGTGTTGCTGAACCTGGACGGGTCGGCCGGTTCGCTCCCCGAGACCGGTGATCCGGTCACCACGGCCGACGGTCGCGTCGTCGGTCGGCTGGGTGCCGTCGCGCAACACCACGAGGACGGCCCGATCGCGCTGGCCCTGATCAAGCGCAGTGTGGGAGCCGCAACTCCGCTGCTGGTCGGGGGCGTCGATGCCGCGATCGACCCAATGGATGCGCCCTCCGACACGGACCGGGCGACCCCGGTGTCGGCCATCGACCGGCGTGCGTTCAGCCAGTTGCGGCGGAGCTGATCAGGTGGCATTGCAACTGGTCGACATCGACCTGATCCGCGACGCCGCGGAATTGATCCGGCCGTATGCGGTGCGAACACCGCTGCTGGCCTCGCCTTGGCCCGGGCTCTGGCTCAAGCCGGAGAACCTGCAGCCGATCGGTGCCTTCAAGATCCGCGGCGCGGTGACGGCCATCTCGCGGCTCGACCCGGAGGTGCGGGCCAGGGGCGTGCTGGCGCACTCGTCCGGCAACCATGCGCAGGCGGTGGCCTTCGCTGCCGCGATCTTCGGCGTCGGCGCCCACATCGTGATCCCCGACAACGCACCGGCCCGCAAGATCCAGGCCACCGTCGACCTCGGCGCGACGGTGGAGCTGGTTCCGGTGGAGCAGCGGTTCAGCCGACCGCTGGAACTCGCCGAAGAAACCGGCAAGGCGATGATCCCGCCGTTCGACCACCCGGATGTGATCTCCGGTCAGGGCACCATCGGGCTGGAGATCGCCGCCGATCTGCCGGACGTCGCCACCGTCCTGGTCCCCGTCTCCGGCGGCGGCCTGATATCGGGCGTGGCTGCCGCCATCACCGCACTGTTGCCGAACGCCAAGGTCGTCGGCGTCGAACCCGAGTTGGCCGGCGACGCGGCGGAATCGTTCCGGGCCGGTCGCCGGATCCCGTGGACCCCTGCGCAGACCGCGCGAACCATGGCCGACGGCCTGCGGACGTTCAGTGTCGGCGAGCTGCCGTGGGCGCACATCAGCACCCAGGTGCACGACATCATCACCGTCACCGAGGACGAGATCGCCGACGCCACCCGCCGACTCCTCCTGCAGGCCAGGCTGGTCGCCGAGCCCAGCGGGGCAGTGGCGGCCGCCGGGTTCCTGCATCACGGTGACCAGTTGCCCGGCGGGAAGACGGTGGCCGTGCTCTCCGGCGGCAACATCGACCCGGCCGTGCTGCGGGCCCTGCTGGCCGATGCCTGACCACCTCGACGCCGTGACGACGCCCGGCGGCACGCTGATCACGCTGGCGCCGGCCGCCGGTCCGCTCGGTCATCTGCTCAGGGCGGCGATCGACGCCGAGCAGGTGGGTGCCAGCCGCATCCACCTGGCGTCCGACCAGCCGGATTTCATCGCGGTGGTGGCCGGCCTGCGTCGGCAGACCGGATTGGTGATCACCGCCGACCATGATCATCCGGGTGCCGATCTGGTCGACCGATTGCCGTCGGATCTGGCCGAGATCGTGCTGGACGAAGGTCCGTCGGACCTGGACCTGGTGGCCGAAGTGGCCCGGATCGCGCGGGAGAACGACGGCGAGGTCAGCCTCGGCGGCCGCGGTTCCGCGGCGCTGCCGGTGTTGTTCGCCGCCCTTGCGGTCGGGGCCCACGTCCGGGTCGGCACGTCGCAGACCCCGCTGGAGCCGCCGTCCAACGACCTGCGCGGCGATCCGAGGCCCCGGGGCCGGGACGACGCCGCGCTGGTGGCCAGGGCGAGTGGCCTGGCCAGGATCGCCGGCCGGGCTCCGCTGGAGGGTCGGGCCGCCCGATCGCGGTGGCAGATCGGCTGACCGGCAGACTGGCCGTTCCACCCCGATCGGAATCTGCGGGAGCACCCGCCGCACTGCGCACGAAGGAGTACCAGCGTGTCCGCCACCCCCACCGAGTTGGTCCGGGTCTACCGATCCGGGTTCCACGAGGGATCGCACTACGGCGCGGTCGTCATCACCGGCCCCGACGGCTCAGTGCTGTACGAGCGCGGGAACGGATCGGCAGCCGTCTTCCCGCGGTCCTCCAGCAAGCCGTTCCAGGCGATCGCGATGCTGTCCAGCGGCGCCGATCTGGTCGGCGCGGACCTGGCTCTGGCGTCGGCCTCGCACTCCGGTGAGCCGATGCACGTGGAGCGGGCGCTGGCCATGCTCGCCCGTGCCGAGGTGACCGAGGACGACCTCGGCTGCCCGCCGGCGCTGCCGATGAACGAGGTCGACAGGTTGGCCGTGCTCGCGGCGGGCGGCGGCCCGCGGCGGATCTACATGAACTGCTCCGGCAAGCACGCCGGCATGCTGACCGCCTGCGTCGCCCACGACTGGCCGACGGTCGGATACCTGTCCCCGGACCATCCGTTGCAACTCCGGGTCTCCGACGAGATCGCCCGGTTGTCCGGTGAGGCACCGTCCGCGGTCGGGATCGACGGCTGCGGCGCTCCGCTCTACGCCATTTCGTTGATCGCCCTGGCCCGGGGCTTCGGCGCGGTCAACGCCGCGCCCGAGGGGACGTTGGAGCGGCAGGTGGCCGATGCCATGCGGACGCACCCGGAGATGGTCGGTGGCACCGGACGCGAGGACACCAGGTTGATGCAGGCGATCCCGGGTCTGCTGGTGAAGGGCGGGGCCGAGGGCGTGCACTGCGCCGCCCTGCCGGACGGTAGCTGCGTCGCGGTCAAGATCACCGATGGCGGCGACCGGGCCAGGATGCCGGTGCTGGTCGGAGCGTTGCGCTCGCTGGGCGTGGGCGATGGCGACGCCGAGGCGACCGCGCTGCTGGACGAACTGGGGACCGGAATCGTGCTCGGCGCGGGCAAACCGGTCGGCACCGTCGAGGCCGCTCCCGGCCTGTTCTGAAGTGTCGCGTGCAGCTCGCCGGGCGCCCGCGAGAACGCCGGGTTGGTGTGGGAAGCGCCCGGCTGAGCCTGTACTGTTGATACCACGAAACACACCTGATTCCGGGGCCGCCGTTATCGGCCGCCCCGCTTCTTACTGCAAGGGGGTCCGCCATGGGGCGCGGCCGGCAGAAGGCTAAACAAACGAAGGTCGCTCGGGAGCTGAAGTACCACTCTTCGTCGATCGACGTCAACGCCTTGCAGCGCGAGTTGACCGGCGGGGCGGTCTATCAACCCCCGCCACCTCCGGTCGTCGACGATGACGACGACGACGAGGATCCTTACTCCCTGTACTCCAAGTACGTGGAGGAAGACGACGACGAGCCGGCGACTCCCTCTCGTCGCCGCTGAGCGCTGACCGACCCGGACGCCGGGTCATCGAATGCCCCGACCTGGTTCAACCCTGGGCGGCTCGACGAGCTGTGGGACTTCGACGACCCGGCCGGATCCGAGCGACGTTGGCGCGCCGAATTTTTGATCCGCCGGCCGGCGCGCATGTCTCGATGGGCAGCTGCGCGTCGTCCGGTCCGGACGAAGCGGACCGCTGATCCGGTCGCGGGCAGACGCGGGATCACCACCAGCCCTTGCGCTTCGACCAGATCAGCAGCATCACCGACATGATCAACATGATGCTCAGTGCGACGGCCAGCTGCCCGTAGTGGGTCTCGTCGTTGACGATGACGTTCATGCCGAGGATCGAGGACAGCGCGGTGATCGGCAGCGTCACGGCCGCGATCACCGCGAGCCGCTCGGCGGCGATGGTCATCTTGGTGTTGGTTCGCGCCTGGTAGAACTCGATGGTCCCGACCAGGTACTCCTTCTGGCCGTGCGCCATCGCCCGCAGCCGGGCGAACTGATCGACGATGTCCTCGATCAGGAACTCGCCGTGCCCCGGTCCGAACGCCTCGATCTTGGCCATCCGCGCGTAGACCTCCCGGCTCAGCGACGCCATCGTCTCGATCGTCAGCAACCCGTGCCTGGCCCGGAACAGTTCGTCCAGGAACTTCTCCGGATCACCGAGATGCCCGCCGGTGACGGTCTGTTCGAGTTTCCAGACGTCCTGGGTCAGGTGCGCCGTGTAGCTCCGCAGCCGCCCGGTGAGCGCGGACACCATGCCGTGGGACAGCTCGAAGGCGGCCTTCGGGCGCAGCCGCCCCTCCTCGAGCCGGTGCAGCAATGACAAGACCTCCACCCTGGCGACCTCCGGGTCCACTGCCGGGTTCAGCGGGCCGTGCACCGTGACCAGGAAGTTCTCGCCGACGAACTGGTCGAGCTCGATGTAGTGCACGTGGCCGGCCTTGCCACCGAACGGTGCATGCATCACCAGGAAGACGTGGCCCGGATAGACGTGCACCTTGGGCACCTGATTGCGCTCCATGCAGTCCCGGACGGCCAGCGGGTGGAAGCAGAAGACGTCGGTCAGCACCCGCTTCGCCTCGTCGTCCCAGCTCGGGATGTCGACCCAGACCAATCCGTCGGTCCGGGCGAGCAGGTTGGGGATGTCCTCCACGGTGTGCCTGCTGACCAGCGAGATCTTGCCCTTGTCCGCATTGCGAGCAGTCCAGACAAACCTGACGTCCATGTCGACCTCCACTGCCGCACCCGGATCGGGGTGCCGATCCAGGTCCAGTGTGCGTCGGCTGTCGCGGCGAGGCGTATCAGCGCGCCGCCCTGCGCCCTCCGCTTCACGACCGCCCAGCGTTTCGCGTTGCCATACCGCCAAACTGAACCGGGGAGAACCATGGGTCCGACCGTCGTCATTGCGCAGCCCGCATCCGACCCCTCGTCGATCCCGTTCCCGGAAATCCCTGATCAAGCCACTGACGAGCTGGTCGCACCGCTGCACGAAACACCGGTGCTGCTGGTGGACACCGCGGTGGTCGGTCAGCGATACCGATCGCTGAGCGCGGCGCTGCCCGGCGTCCATCTGCATTTTGCGGTCAAGGCCAATCCGGCGCCGCCGGTGCTGCGGGCGCTCGCCGCACTCGGGTGTCGGTGGGACGTCGCCAGCCCGGGCGAAATCGACGCAGTGCTGGCCGCGGGCGGCGATCCGGCCCACCTGTCGTACGGCAACACGATCAAGAAGTCGGCCGACATCGGCTACGCCTACGCCCGCGGCGTGCGCCGGTTCACCCTGGACAGCGTCGGCGAGCTGGCGAAGGTCAACGCCTACGCCCCCGGTTCCACGGTGCTGGTCCGGCTGAACACCAGCGGCGAGGGCGCCGATTGGTCGCTCGGCCGCAAGTTCGGCTGCTCCGCGAAGGAAGCGGCCGACCTGCTCGACGCCGCACATGATCTCGGGCACGCGGTCGGCGTGGCCTTCCACGTCGGCAGCCAACAGCGGGATCCGCAGGCCTGGGACGCGCCACTGGCGCTGACCGCAAGGCTCCGCGCCGGGCTGTTGCGACAACGCACCGACCTCGCGGTGGTCGACATCGGTGGCGGGTTCCCGGCGGCGATGCTCGGCGATACCCCCGACGACACCGCTTACGGCGCAGCCATTGCCGAGGCGATCCAGCGGCGGCTCGGCCCGCGGCCGCCGGCGCTGATGGCCGAACCCGGGCGTTCCCTGGTCGCCGACGCGGGAGTGCTGGAGACCGAGGTCGTGCTGGTCTCGCAGCGGGACGGCGTCCGCTGGGTCTACCTGGATGTCGGGCTGTTCAGCGGGCTGGTGGAGGCCTATGGCGAGAGCATCAGATACCGCATCGAGGTCCACCGCGACGGCCGGCCGCTGACCGGTCCGGACGGCGAGATCGTCCTCGCCGGGCCGACCTGCGACAGCCTGGACATCCTCTACGAGCGGTACCGCTACCGGCTCCCGCTCGACCTGCGGCCGGGCGATCGCCTCCGGTTCCTGTCGGCCGGGGCCTATACGGCCAGCTACTCCTCGGTCGGATTCAACGGGTTCGCACCATTGCGCGAGGAATACCGATGAGCCGATCGGCCTCGACGTCCGGCCCGACATTCCGATCCGCCCTGCGGGAACGGGACTTCCGGCTGTTGCTGGCCGGTCACGGGGTCGGCACGGTGGCGCAGTTGGTGATGACCCTGGCGGTCGGCATCGAGGTGCTCGAGCGGACCTCGTCGAGCCTGTGGGTGTCGGTCACCGTGGCGCTCGGGTTCGCGCCGTACGTGATCTTCTCCGGGTACGCCGGGTTGTTGGCCGACCGGTGGTCGCGCAGTTCGATGCTCACCTGGTCGTTCGTCAGCCGGGCCGGCTGCGGCGCAGTGCTGGCCGCCGGCCTGCTGCTGCACTGGCCGGTGCCGTTGTTGGTCGGTGTCGCCGCCGTCGCTGCTGTGCTGGCCACGCCGTCGTACCCTGCGCTGGCCGCGGCGACCCTGGAAACCGTGCCCGACGAGCAGCTGCCCGCCGCCAACGCCCTGGTCACCGGGGTGGAGAACGTGACCTGGATGGCCGGCCCCGGCGTGCTCGGCCTGATCCTGCTCTCCGGGAGCGGACCCACCATGGCGACGACGATCTCGGCCGGGTTGTTCGTGGCGGCCGGATGTCTGGCCGCACGGGTCCGGCTGCTTCCTCCGGCAAGAGCCACCGGCGCCGACGTGGCCGGGTCGGAAGTGGGCGGGTCAGAACTGTGGGAAGGACTGCGCATCGTCGTCAGCCGGCGGATCGGTTCGCCGGCCGATGACCGTCGCGGTGATCGACAACTTCCTGTACGGCTACCTGGTTGTCGCGATGGTGTTGTTGGCGGATCGACTGCTCGGCGGCGCCGAGGCGATCGGCTGGCTCAACGCGGGCCTGTCGGTCGGCGCGATCGCGGCGATGCTGGTGGTCAACCGGCTCTCCGGGCACCGCAAACCGGCTCCGGTGTTGTTCGCGGTGATGACGGTGTTCGCCGCCGCGACCGGCCTCGTCGGGGTGTCGCCCTGGGTTCCGCTGACGGTCGGCCTGGTGACCGTCGCAGGCGCGACCACGTTGATCGCCGAGGTCATGTCCGTCACCCTGCTGCAGCGCGGCGCCGGGGAGGAACAGGCGGCCCGGGTGTTCGGCGTGTACGACCAGCTCAACGTCGGCGCCATCGCGGTCGGATCGCTGATCGCCGGCCCACTCGCCGACCGGTTCGGCCCGTCCCTGGCGATCGTCGTCGTCGCTGCCTGCTGCCTCGTCGCATCGACGCTGGCCACCAGTCGGATGCGGGACGGTGCGCGACGGATACCGAAGCACGCGGCCCGGCCCGCGCATTTGCGGTCTAGTTCGACGGCGCCGCGAGCCGTTGGATAGCCGTTCGTAGCGCCTTCTGCCTGGCAGCGATGTCGTCGGGGTCGCCGCCCGGCGGCAGGATCAGGCCGCTGTGCACCACGGCGAGCACCAGCTCGACCATCTGGTCCGGCGGCAGCGAGTCGTCCACCAACCCGGCCCGCTGGGCTCGACCCACCGCTTCGATCTTGCGGACGGTCGACGCCGCGGTTTGCGGCAACCTGGCCATCACTCCCGGGCGCTCCAGCATGTGCCACAGAGCCAGTCTGGTGAACTCCGGATGAGCGAGGTTGAACGAGAACAACGCTTCCGCGTACCCCGGCAGATCCTCTGCGGTGAAGGGCACTGCGTCCAGGAGCTGTTCGATGTTCGACTCGATCGCCGCGTCGAACAGGCCCTCCTTGCTGCCGTAGTAGGCGTAGATCCGTTCCTTGTTCGCGCCGGCCCGGGTCGCGAGCCGATCGACCCGCGCCCCGGCGAGCCCGTGCGCGGCGAATTCGGTGGTCGCGGCCTCGAGAATGCGGGCCTTGGTGGCGGTGGCGTCACGGATCACAACGCCAAGTCTAGCGTCCAACCAACTAGTTTGTTGACATGGCCGACTCGGCATGCCTATTCTTACGTCCAACCAACCAGTTGGATTCTAGGAGATGCCATGAGCACAACAGTCGCCCTCGTCACCGGTGCGTCGTCCGGCATCGGCGAGGCCACCGCCCGCCGACTGCACTCGATGGGGTACACCGTCTACGCAGCCGCCCGGCGAGTGGACCGGATGAGCGGGCTGGCCGAACTCGGCGTCCGGACACTGCCCGCGGACCTCACCGACGACGCCGCCGCAGTGGGGTTGATCGAGAAGATCATCGCCGATACCGGCCGGATCGACGTGCTGGTGAACAACGCCGGCTACGGCTCCTACGGCTCCCTCGAAGACGTGCCGATGGACGAGGCGCGGCGGCAGGTCGAGATCAACCTCTTCGCCCTGGCCCGGCTGACCCAGTTGGCCCTGCCGCACATGCGGGCGCAGCACAGCGGCTACATCGTCAACATCTCTTCGATGGGCGGCAAGTTCGGCGAGCCGCTGGGCAGCTGGTACCACGCCACCAAGTACGCCGTGGAAGGGCTCAGCGACTCGATCCGGCCGGAGCTGGCTCCGTTCGGCATCCACGTGGTGATCATCGAGCCGGGCGCCATCGCCACCGAGTGGGGCGGCATCGCTGCGGAGAACCTGATGGCCACCTCGGGCAGCGGCCCCTACGCGGAACGAGCCGCGCTGACCACCAAGGTGCTCGGGGCGGCCGAGGGATCGGCGTCCTCGCCCGAGGTGGTTGCGGACGCGATCGCCAAGGCCGTGACCGCACGCCGCCCGCGGACCCGGTATGCCATCGGCGCCGGCGCCAAACCGGCGATGTTGATGGCCCGGTTCGCCTCCGATCGGATGAAGGACCGGCTGATCAACACCCTCTACCGGGTCGCTGCCCGCCGGACCCCGGCCGCATCCGCTCAGCCGAGCAGGACGGACGGGGCGAGTGCGGTGGGTACGCCGAGGTAGTCGCCGTACCGCTGCACGGCGGCGGCCAGCGCTTCCTGCTCCGGCGTGGTCAACAGGCGGTACAGCTGCGTTTCGACGGTCGCGCGTGCGCCGGTCAGTTGATGCCGCCAGTGCCCGGTGAACCGGCCGTCGATCAGGATGGCATGCAAATAGAGAGCGCGGTCCGGGACCGGCAGCACCCCTGCGGGCGCCAGCAACCGCCGGCTCTCCGAATACGACATGACCAGTTCGTCGTAGCCCTGGATGAGGTCGACGATCGGCCGGTCGGGATCGGCCGCGGCAGGTTTGCGCCCGTCCGGCATCGACCACATCGTCATCCCGTCGAGCTCGGTCACCGAGCACTCCGACTCGATGGCGGCCAGACCACGGTTCGCCTGGGCCAGGGTCAGGCTGGCCCACACGGCCAGGTCCTTGGCGGTCACCGGCGCCCGGGACGCGACGTAGCGCCGGGCCAGCTCGGCCAACGCCTCGTCCTCGGTGTAGGTCGGGCCGGCGGGTACCCGCTCGTCGAACGCGGCATAGGTCTGCTGCTTACCCTGCATGGCCCCGCTGATCAACACCTCGTCGTACTCGGCGTGCATCAGGATGAAAGTCAGTCGGCCACCGCCGGCCGCGATCCCCGCCGCTTCCAACGCGGCAATGAGATCCTTTCTGGTGCAATGCTTCCCGTTCTGAACAGCGCCGGCGAGCACGTCCTGGGTGCGGTTCAGTTCGGCGCGATCGAGACCCGCCTGGCGGGTGTAGGAGCCCATGATCCGGCGCAGCTTCGGCGCCGTCAGCCGGAGCATCCAGCGGATGTCCCGCGGCAGGGCGAAGTGCCAGGTCGGCCGCAACACATGGGTGCGCAGGATCAGTCCGTCGTCGAACGCCCGCTGGGTATCGGTCCTGCTGACCGCGGCACCCCCGGCCATCCGCTGCGGAAAGGACCACAACGCGTACTGGAATTCCTGGGCCTGCATGCCGACGAAATCGCCGAGCACACCCGCGATCTCGGGCCGGGTCGGCTGCCGCAGCGCCTGATTGACCAACCGCTGATCCATCGCGAAGGCGGTTGCGGCGAGTGGTTCGGCTGGGGCCATACCGGTAGTTTCCACCGGGTTGCGGACAGGAACCGTCCGCAACTGCTCAGAACCTCGGATGATCTCCGCACAGGGTGACCCGTTCGGTCCGGTCGCCGGAGTTCTCCACGGTGCCGAGCACCACCGACCACAGGTGCCGGGCGGTCAGCATCGCCATCGCCCGATCGACGTCGTCGGCCGGCAGCACCGCCACCATCCCGATGCCCATGTTGAACGCCTTCTCCATCTCCTCACGGGCGACTCGGCCGTGCGAGGAGATGTAGCCGAAGACCGGCAGCGGATTCCAGGCCCGGCGGTCGAGCGCAGCGGTCAGGCCGTCCGGGATGACCCGGGCCAGGTTGCTGGCCAGCCCGCCGCCGGTGATGTGGGCGTAGGCGTGGATGTCGGTTTCCCGGGTCAGCGCCAGGCAGTCGAGGGCGTAGATCCGGCATGGCTCGAGCAGTTCCTCGCCGAGGGTGCGGCCGAACTCCTCGACATGACCGTCCAGCGGCAGCCTGGCGATGTCCAGCAGCACATGGCGGACCAGCGAGTACCCGTTGGAGTGGATGCCCGACGAGCCCATGCCGAGCACGACGTCACCGGGACGCACCCGCTCCGGCCCGAGGATCGAATCGGCCTCCACCACGCCGACGGCGGTGGCCGCCAGGTCGTAGTCGTCCGCGGCCATCAGCCCGGGGTGCTCGGCGGTCTCGCCCCCGACGAGCGCGCAACCGGCCAGCACACAGCCCTCGGCGATCCCCGACACGATTCCGGCGATCCGCTCCGGGTCGAGCTTCCCGCAGGCGATGTAGTCCTGCATGAACAGCGGCTCCGCGCCGCAGGCGACCAGGTCGTCGACGACCATGGCGACCAGGTCGATGCCGATCGTGCCGTGCACGTCCATGGCCTGGGCGATGGCCGACTTGGTGCCGACGCCATCGGTGGACGAGGCCAGCACCGGTTCCCGGTACCGGTGCAGGGGCAACCGGAACAGCGAGGCGAACCCGCCGATCCCGCCGATCACCTCGGCCCGATGGGTCTTGCGGGTATAGGGCTTCATCAGGTCGACGGCGGCCTCGCCGGCCGCGATCGAGACACCGGAACCCGCGTAGGTGGCGCCGGAACCGATGGGATGACGTGCGCTCATCGCGAGCCGCCTGATTCTTCCGGGCAGATCATCTGCACGTGGTGGGTCGACTGCTGCGCCGGCATCGGCGTCGGCGTCACGGTCGGCTCAGAGCGTCCGCTGCCCCGTAACTGGCGGCAGAGACGGGCGTTGCGTCCCCGGCGACACCACGCACGTGGGATTCGGCGACCCCACGGGCGATGCCCTCGAGCACGTGCTTGCCCATCTGATCGGGGATCGGGATCGGGTACTCGCCGGTGAAACACGCGGTGCAGAGCCGGTTCCGGGGCTGCTCCGAGGCGCCGATCAGGGCGTCCATGGAGGCGTACCCCAGGCTGTCGGCACCGATGGACCGGCGGACAGCGTCGACGTCACCGGCGTTGGCGATCAGTTCGGCGCGGGAGGCGAAGTCGATGCCGTAGAAGCACGGCCAGCGCACCGGCGGCGAGGCGATCCGGACGTGCACCTCGACGGCGCCGGCCTCCCGCAGCATCCGCACCAGCGCACGCTGGGTGTTCCCGCGGACGATCGAATCGTCGACGACCACGAGCCGCTTGCCGCGGATGACGTCCCGCAGCGGGTTCAGTTTGAGCCGGATGCCGAGCTGCCGGATGGTCTGCGACGGCTGGATGAAGGTGCGCCCGACATAGGCGTTCTTGACCAGCCCCTGGCCGTAGGGGATCCCGGACGCCTCGGCGAAACCGATCGCCGCCGGCGTCCCGGACTCCGGAGTGGGGATGACCAGGTCGGCCTCGACCGGCGCCTCGGCGGCGAGCCGGCGTCCGATCTCCACCCGGGTCGCCTGGACGCCGCGGCCCGAGATGGTGGTGTCCGGACGGGCCAGGTAGACGTATTCGAAGACGCAACCCTTGGGCTCCGGCGGTGCGAAGTGCTCGCTGCGCAGACCGTCGGCATCGATCGCCAGCAGCTCACCCGGTTCGACCTCACGGACGAAGGACGCGCCGACGATGTCCAGGGCGGCGGTCTCCGAGGCGACGACCCACCCCCGGTCCAGCCGGCCGAGCACCAGCGGGTGCACGCCGTGCTTGTCCCTGGCCGCATACAGCGTGTGCTCGTCGCAGAACACCAGGCAGAACGCGCCCTTGAGGGTGGGCAGCAGTTCCATCGCCGCCTGCTCGAGGCCGGAGTCGGCGGAACGCGCGGCCAGCAGGCGGGTGATCACATCGGAATCGGTGGAGCACTTGCTGCGCCCGGCCTTGCCGGGAAGCGCGGCGGCCTGGGCGAACAGCTCGCTGGTGTTGACCAGGTTGCCGTTGTGGCCGAGCGCGATACCCGAGCCGACGTCGGTGATGGCAAAGGTGGGCTGGGCGTTCTCCCAGGTCCCGGAGCCGGTGGTGGAGTACCGGCAGTGGCCGACGGCGATGTGCCCGTTCAGCGAGGACAGCGTCTGCTCGTCGAAGACCTGCGAGACCAGGCCGAGGTCCTTGAACACCACGATCTGCGAACCGTCGGCGACCGCGATGCCGGCGGCCTCCTGGCCGCGGTGCTGCAGGGCGTACAGGCCGTAATAGCTGAGCTTGGCGACCTCTTCGCCGGGAGCCCAGACACCGAAGACACCGCATTCCTCGCGGGGAGACGGATCGGCGGAGTCGTCGAAGGGGTGCGCGGATGAAAGCGCCGCACCCTGGTCACCGCCGCCACGGACGGTGGGCATCGGCAGGGACGTCGGAGGGGATTGGGTCGCGCCGGACAACGGACCAATGACCACGAAACCGTGCTCCTCTGCGAGCGAGTCATACCAGGGGATCAGCGGTACCCCACTGTACCTGCTCGGCGCGGGAATCCCTGAGCCGACAACGCTTGTTCAGCTCGCCTGATGGTGACGCACCCGGCCGCTGCGCGACCGTCACGCCGGCGTCTGCACCGGCTCGTCATCGGCGGCGACCAGGGCCGACGACGGCTCCAACTGCGCCCGGTACAGGGCCCGCACGGCGAGGGCCCTGTGCAGGTGGGCGGCGGTGTCGTCGCTGAGCGCAGACGCCAGTTCCTTGTCCGCCGACGACGAGACGATGAAGTAGAGCGCCGCGAACACCCCGAGGAAGCTGGCCACCCGGAAATGCTCTGCGGTCAGCACGTACGTGTGATTCGCCACAGTCACGTCCCACCAGACCTTCGGCTCTGCCGCGGACCAACTGGCGGCCACCGAGAGATCGACGGTGAGGATGCCGAACAGCAGGAAGAACACCATCACGAACAGCCCGACCACGGCGGCGACCAAGGCCCGTCCCAACACTGACAGCAGCCGCAGGTTCAGCCGCTCGCCGAACGTCGGGACCGGGTCGGCGTAGCGGATCGGCCCGGCCGGCATCAGCTGCCGCGGCACCAGCCGGCGGAACCACGCTGCGTCGGGCTCGATCCGGTGCTGATGCCAGTCGACGCCGTCCTTGCGCAGCAACGCCAGCACGGCCACCGTCCCGACCAACACCATCGTCAGCACCAACGGCAGCCCGGACAGCCGGCCGATGGACATCCAGGTCTCCCCGGTGAGGAAGAAGAACGTCACCGCAACCAGCAGCAACGGCAGGACGTGCATCATCCCGGAGCCGCTGCGCCACACCGTCCTGGCGAACCAGCCGACGGTGAACACCGCCATCTCCGGGATCCCGACCGCCGTCATCAGATAGGCACCGACGACGGCGACGATCACCGCACCACCGATGAACGCGGCGCCGGTGCCGAACGACAGGTCGGTGACCAACACCAGGTCGAGCGCGAGCCCGAGAATGACGGCAGCGCAGGCGATCAGGGCGAGCGGCCGGGACAACACCGACCGCGGTCGACTGTGCCCCTGCACGCAGGCCGGCAGTCCGTTGGTCCGCAGCCACCGCTCGGTCGGCGCCCGCCCGACCGGCCCGATCCGGACCGGTGCCGCGCGGGTTTCCGCCGGCGGCCGGTCGGAGCCGGCCGATGCCGGTGGAGGCGAGGCGTTCGGTGGATCCGGCGGTGGCACCGTCATCCCTCGTCCTGGTTCTCGGCCGGCAGTTGCAGCGGCAGCACCCCGGACAGGTCGGCCCGGGATCCACTGGCCCGCACCCGCCCGTCGGCGACCGCCTGTGCCCATGCCAGCTCGCCGGTGACCAGCGACAGCCAGGTTGCTGCGTTCATCTCCACCACGTTCGGTGGCGTGCCCCTGGTGTGCCGCGGCCCTTCGATGGCCTGCACGGCGCCCTGCGGCGGCACCCTGATCTCCACCGACCTGCCGGGATGGACCTGGGCGATCCAGCCCAGGGTGGCGCGCACAGCAGTTCGGGTGCCGGCGGCATCGAGCGGGTCGACGGCATCCCTGGCGAGGGCGATCGCCTCGACCACCTGATCGCGGGTGACGATGCGTCGGGCCATGACGCAAGAGCGTAGATGCGGGTGTGCTGCCCATGCCGTACCCATCCGCTGCGCGTTCGAGTACGGATACTCATGGTGTGAGTACCCAACGTCACGGCGCCCGGTTGTCGACCACCTCCTGCCCTGCCCAGCCGACGGCTGCAGTGCTGGTGTTCCACGGCGGTGCCGCCGATTCCACCGCGCCGGTCTCCCGGTTCAGCCCTGCCGTCCTCAGGCTGATCCCGGTGGCCAGGGCGATTGCCCGCGCGGAACCGTCCGTCGCCGTCTACCGACTCCGGTTCGGCGTCCGGGGCTGGAACGGCCTCGGCACGGACGTCCTCGCGGACGCCCATCAGGCGTTGGCGGACATCGCCGGCCGGCATCCTGGCCTGCCGATCGTGGTAGTCGGCCACTCCCTGGGCGGCCGGGTGGCGATGGCCGTGGCCGGTACCCAGGTGACCCCCGACTCCCGGGTGGTGGGAGCGGTCGGGCTCGCCCCATGGGTCGAGGAGAGCGACCCGGTGACGTTCCTTGACGGGATCGGGCTGGCGATCGTGCAGGGCACCCACGACAAGGTCGTGCCCGAACCGTCGACCCGCCGTTGGCTGGCCAAGGCCCGGGCCGCCGGCGCGATCGTCACCTCGACGATCATCGAAGGCGGTGGGCACACCATGCTGCGGTACCTCCGGCAGTGGCACGCGCTCACCGTGGACGGGGTGCGCTCCGTGCTCGCCACCGCCCGGGACCAGCAGGACCGCCGTCAGCAGACTGTCCGTTCTCCTGCAGAGCCGCCCAACGCGCGGACCTGACCGCCGCCGGTATCCGGATGCCGAATTGTCCCTTTGGTGGTACTCCTGAGATCCACCCGACGGCGCCCTGACCGGCGCCCCGGATCCGCAGGAATCGCGAGGGGCAATGACGTCGGTTCGCCGCAACATCTGGCACCTGGGAACAGCCCAGGACCCCTGGCACCCGATCACCCTCTCCTATGCGCTCGGCGTACGGGCCATGCAACAACTGCCGATCACCGACTCGCGCAGCTGGGCCTATCAGGCCGCCATCCACGGCACGCACCAACCGGACAAGCCGGCCGGTGCCCCGTGGAACGAGTGTCAGCACGCGACCTGGTACTTCCTGCCCTGGCACCGGATGTACCTGTTTCACTTCGAGAACATCCTGCGATCCCTGCTCCCGACGCAGCGCAGGGCCGACTTCGCGCTTCCGTTCTGGGACTACAGCAGCGGCGCCCCGGGCAACGCACTCCCGGTGGCGTTCCGGGTGCCCACCATGCCCGACGGCTCGCCGAACCCGCTGTTCGTCCCGCAACGTCGGGCCGCGGTCAACGCCGGTGCCGCACTGCCCGACGTCGTCACCAGCACGGCATCCGCCCTGGCCAAGACCTCGTTCACCGCCGCACCGCTGGGCGGTGATCCCGGCTTCGGCGGCCCGCGAACGGGTTTCGCGCACCAGGGTCCGGCCTTCGGTGAGCTGGAGGCACAGCCGCACGGACCGATCCACGTGATCGTCGGCGGCAACACCGGGTTGATGACCGATCCGGACACCGCGGCCCAGGATCCGATCTTCTGGCTGCACCACGCCAACATCGATCGGCTCTGGGAGGTGTGGACCATCAACGGCGGCACCAACCCGGTGCTGAAGGTCTGGCTGGACCGCTCCTTCCGGCTGCGTGCCGCGGACCGCAGCTCGGCGCGGATGAAGACCCGCGATGTGCTGGACACCGTCGGCGGGCTGGACTACACCTACGAGTCGCTGCCGGTCCGGGCCGGCGCAGCGGGAGGCGGGCGGACGGTGCCCCCGAAGAAGCCACAACCACTGTTGATCGGCACCAATGCCGACCCGGTCGAGGTCAGCCGCGCCGGCGCGAGCACCTCGATCGCCGTCACGCCGTTGCCCGAACCGCTGGCGGCCGCTGCGGATCCGAGCCGGCTGTACCTGAACGTCGCCGACATCGAGGGCGACCGCAATCCGGGCATCGTCTACGGGGTCTACCTGAACCTGCCGGCCGACGCCGGGTCGGTCACCCGCGCAGACCATCTGGCCGGGTTGGTGTCGTTCTTCGGGATCGAACAGACCGGGCCGGCCACCCGGGGAGGCGGCCACGGGATGCGGTACAGCTTCGACGTCACCGAACTCGTCGACCGGCTGCGAGCGGCCGGCGCATGGGAGCCGGATCGGTTGTCCGTCTCGTTGCTGCCCGCGTCGGACGAGCTGGAGCCGGAACCGGAACCCGTCGCCGCGGGCGCGCAAACCCCGGTCAGGGTCGGCACTTTCAGTCTGTATCAGGGGTGAGCCAGGTGCGGGCTGCGCCGGGTGTCGCGCGGGCGAGGACGCCGGCATCCCCCGGCCGACTCGCCAGGCGTCCGGAGGCCGTCCCCCTTGCCGCCACCGCTTTCGCCTGGGTCGCACTGCTGGCGATCTCTCCGCTGGGGTGGTGGATGCTGCGCGGGGCCGACCCGGCCGATGTCGGGCATACGGGTCACGGCGGTGTCTTCACCCCGTCCGGGATGGCCATGCTCGCCCTGATGACGACGGCCATGATGGCGCCGCTCGCGATACCCGGCGTGCGCACGGTCGCCTTCACCAGCCTGTGGTGGCGCGCGCGCCGCGCCGCGCTCTGGTTCTTCGCCGGGTTCATCCTGACCTGGACGGTGATCGCCATCGTGCTGGCCCCGTTCGCCGAAACCCTGGGCGGGCTGCTCGGCGCACCGGCAACGGCGGCCGGCGTCGTGCTGCTGCTGTGTGCTGTGGCCGAATTCGACCCGCGCCGCGATGATCTGGCACGGTCCTGCGACCGGCCGATCAGGTTGCGCGCCAACGGGTTCGACGCCGACGTCGACTGCTCGCGGTTCGGCATCCTGAGTGCCTGCCGCGGAGTGCGGCTCTGCGGGTTGCCGATGCTGGCCATGCTGGCCCTGCCGTCGAGCCTGCTGCTGATGGCCCTGATCACCGCCGTCTCGTTGACCGACCGGATCACGCAGAGCCGCCACCGGGTCGCGGTCGCTGCCTGTTGGGCCGCGATGGGTGCCGTACTGCTGATCTGATCGCACGATCGGTATCGCTCGGGCGAGATTCGTGCTCTGACCTCGAAACGGCAAGCCAAGGAGGCGTTCGCCATGACGTCGATCGCGCAGAACATGTCCGCCATCGGATTCGCGCCGGTCATCGCGATCCTGCACAAGGAGCAGAAGTCCGAGATCCGCTCGTTGCGGTCGAACTTCTCCGCCCAGGCGGGTTCGCCGTTGGGCGGTGCGTCCCTGGTGGCCGCCCGGCTGGCCGGCGCGCAGGACGTCGACCCGGCGCAGGTACGGGTGTACCCGAACCTGGGCATCGTCTACGGCACCGTCGACGCCTCCGGGCTGGCCGCGTTGAAGGAGGACCCTGCAGTACGAAAGGTCAACGCCGCCAACCCGTTCAGTCTGATCCGGCCGGTGTCGGGCGCGGAGAGCACCTTGGTGGGACAGCACACGTGGGGCCTGGAGGCGATGCACGTCCCGGAGGTCTGGGCCAAGGGGCTGACCGGTGCCGGGGTGAAGGTCGCCCACCTGGACACCGGCGTCGACGGTGAGCATCCGGCACTGGACGGGGCGATCGCGGAGTTCGCGCAGTTCGATCTGGCCGGACGGATCATCCCCGGAGTGGTGGCCACCGATTCCGATCAACGAGATGGCCATGGCACGCACACCGCGGCCACCATCGCCGGGCGCGCGGTGCGGGATCGGCACGTCGGCGTCGCACCAGGTGCCGAGCTCTACTCGGCGATGGTGATCGAGGGCGGCGATGCCGTGGCCCGGATTCTCGGCGGGATGGACTGGGCGGTCGGTCAGGGCGTCCGGATCCTGTCGATGTCGCTGGGCATTCGCGGCCTGGTCGCCGACTTCCTGGACATCGTCGACATCCTGCGGGACAACGGTGTGCTGCCGGTGATCGCCGTCGGCAATGAGGGCCCCGGCACCAGTCGGTCGCCCGGCAATTACCCCAAGGCGTTGTCGGTGGGTGCGTACGGCATCGACGGCGCGGTCGCCGACTTCTCCTCCAGCCAGCGGTTCAAGCGGCGCAGCCAACCACTAGCGCCTGACCTGGTCGCTCCCGGCGTCGACGTGGTCTCCGCACGCCCGGGTGGCGGCTGGCGCACGCTGTCCGGTTCGTCGATGGCGACCCCGCATGTCGCCGGCCTTGCTGCGCTGCTGCTCGAGGCCAAGCCGGAACTCACGGTGTTCACACTGGAACGGGCCATCTTCAGCTCGGCGCAGCGCGGCACGATGGACCTCGAGCGGGTCAACCGCGGAGCGGTGGACGGCCTGCGGGCGCTGGCGGCCGTAGCGCCCTGATGTGTCACGGTCCGAACGCAGGAGAACACCCTGAGTGATACCTGGCTGGCGTTCGCTGCCCATAAGAGTGGTTCTGCACCACTCCTGAAGGTTGTTGTTTACGCTCAGCTAACAACTCCCTTGCACGGGAGCCTTCCGCCGAGCGTGTCGGCCCGACGAACGAGGTTCCGCCGTGACCGATCCCACCCGTGGGTACCCCGTTCCGCCGCCACCTCCGGCCCCGCCGAGCCATCGGACGGCCCGGAACCCGGCGCTGATCATCGCCGCTGTGATCGCGATCGTGTTGGTGCTCGGCGGCGTCGTCATCGCGGTGACGGTGTTCAACCGGGACGACTCCGCCGCGGCTCCGACACCGACACCGACAGCGGTGACCCTGGAGGCTGCGGCCGACGCGGGCACCGACCCGTTTCTGGCGGCAACGGGCATCACCGAGGTCCCGGTCTTCCCGGACAGCGTGATCGCGGTGGCCACCGAATTCCGCACCTCCCTGCCGACGGACACCGGCATCGGCACCCTGGCCGCACCCGGCACCACCGCCGAGCTCTACGGCGGCCGGCAGGCCGCCACCCCTGCGCTGTACGGCGGCAGCGGCGAGCAGACCGTCTGCGACGTCGAACAACTCGCCGATTTCCTCGAGGGCAATGCGGCGAAGGCCGCTGCCTGGGCAACGGTGCACGGGATCGAACCGGCGGGCATCCGTACTTACCTGCAGACGCTGACTCCGGTTTCCTTGCTGCAGGACACCGCAGTGACGAACTACGGCTTCGCGGGTGGCGTCGCGACCCCGCGGCAGTCCGTCCTGCAGGCCGGAACCGCCGTGTTGGTCGACCCGTCCGGTCTCCCTGTCGTCCGCTGCGCGTGCGGTAATCCGCTGTCCGCACCGACCGTGATCGGGTTGCCGTCGGCAGAATTCCTCGGTGCACGGTGGACGGGATTCGTTCCCGGCCAGGTACTGCGCGTCACCTCGAGCACGGCCGTCCCGTCGTTCACTCTCGTTGATCTTGCCGACGGCACCGCCTTCGAACGGCCGGCCGGCGCTGCCATCCAGCCGACCAAGGAGCCCGGCGTCGCACCGACCGCCGACGGTCCGCCCACCATCGTCGTCGTCGACTCCGGACAGGACGGATCCGGCGCCGTCACCGGCCTCGTCTCGGCGAGCACTGACGGCCTGAACTGGGTCACCCTGCTCACCACTCAGGGTTCGCTGTCCGGGGTCGGACATGGCGAAGGAGTCACCGTCGTCGTCGGCGGTGACGACGCGACCGGCGGCACCGTTCGGAGCAGCCGGGACGGGACACAGTGGGCCGACCCGGTCGCGGTGCCCACGGTGCTGCAGAAGGTGGCTTACGGAAACGGCCAGTGGATGGCCGTCGGCACCGAGAAGGACGCAACCAGCGGTGCGGTGGCCGTGGTGTACACCAGCCCGGATGCCGCGGTCTGGTCGAAGCTTCCGGGCAGCACCGGGATCACCGCGGCATCCAGCATCCAGGTCGGGTCGATCGCCTTCGGCCAGGGCCGTTGGCAGATCACCTACCTCGCGCGCGACACCGACGGGCGCGGTTTCGGCGAATTGGGGGTGGTGGCCAGCACCGACGACGGTCAGAGCTGGCAACCGGTGGTGGCTGCGGGGAGCATCCCCGCCGGCTATTCCATGCAGCCCGTGTCGTTCGACCTCGCCTTCGCTGCAGATCAGTGGGCGACGGTCGGCTACACGATCGACGACGTCACCGCCGACATCGGCAGCATGCTCGGACAGTCCGGCACCAGTGCCGCAGGCACCGACTGGATGGTGCAGCCGGTTCAGCTGGTCGACACCTACCTGGACAACCTGGCCTGGGCCGGCGACGGCCAGTGGTTCGCCCGCGGCGGACTGAAGGGCGGGATGACCGGCGCCGCCACCGATCATGCGGTTTACGCCAGCACTGATCTGCAGAACTGGACCCGGCTCAGCAATCCCGGCGGCGGGTTGATCGCCGACATCGCGGTGACCCGCTGGGCCTCGCTGCCCACCCCGGTGGGCGGTCCTGCCGTGACGACCGCTGCGCCGACCACCTCTGCGGCGGGTCCGTCGGACGCCGGCGGGTGCGTCGACGGTGATCTGACGTTCACGGTGTCCCGACCGGCGGCCTTCCCGACCTGCGCGGCGATGATCGCCCAGTGGCGCAGCTTCACCGCCACCGGCGGGACCGAGACCAGGCAGGGTGACTGGATCTGCCGGTTGCCCGCCGGGTCCGAGCCGGGCCAGTGCGCCCTGTCGGACACCGACATCTACTTCACCGTCGGGGCTTCCGGGACCGCTACGGCCACCGGCGCTCCAACCGCGGGTGCATCGGCGGCCGGGTCCGGTGATCTCGGGCTGACGGTCCCGATCTCCCGGCCCGCCTGCGACGGGACGGGCATCGTGCTGCTGCTGGCATCCGTCACACCGGGTGCCTACGCGGCAGAGATCCAGGCCGGGCTGGAGGCGAATCCCGGCTCGTCCTACCTGCGCACCGACCAGGCCTGCAGCTCGTTGAGCCAGGCGACGGCTGACGGCAACCCGATCTACGCGGTGTACCGGGTGGCCGGCACCGACCAGGGAGCGGTGTGTGCGGCGGTCCGGGCAGCCGGTAGCGGCGCCTACGGCAAGTGGCTCGACAACACCACCTCGCCGAGCTCGGTCATCGCCTGCGGTTAGCACCCTGGCCTTTCGGGTCGGGAGGGCCTAGCCGACGAGGGCCGCGACGAACCTGTCCGCCGCTGCGGAGTCGGCGTACGGCAGGAACAGCGACGGCTCGATCAGTTCCACCTCGAGGACGCAGAACTGCCCGGCATCGTCGCGAACCAGGTCCACCCGGGCGTAGGTCGGCGTCCCGAGCCGGGACGAGACCAGGTCGACGGCGGCCCGGGCGACCTCGATCTGATCGGTAGTCGCCTCGTGCGCTGCGTTGGTTTCGGCGGCGAACAGCTCCTCGACCAGCCCGGCCCGCGGCAGCGCGACCCGCTTGCTGGCGGCGTGACTGTACCGACCGTCGAAGAACATCAACGGCCATTCACCTTCCGTCGCAACGGATGTCAGGAACGGTTGCACCAGGACGGTCTGACCGGTCGCGTGCAGTCGGTCGACATGCGCCACCGCGGTCTCGCGCTGGTCCGCGCCATAGGACGCGGCGTCCCGACTGCCGGCACCGACCGCCGGTTTGACCACGAAGTCACCGGCCGGGAAGGTGGCTGCGGTGCCGGGTGGCAGGAAGACGGTGGGCGTGATCGGGACTCCGGCATCGGCCAGTTCGGCCAGATACTGCTTGTCCAGGTTCCACCGGACGGTGTCCAGCGGATTCACCAGATCGCTGAGCCCGGCGACCTTCTCGAGCCAGGCCAGGAACTCCGGCAGCCGCTGCGGGTAGTCCCAGGCCGATCGCAGCACGACCCGGTCGAAGCGCGACCAGTCCACTGTCGGGTCGTCCCAATCGAGCACCTCCACCGGCACCCCGGCGCGCTGCAGCGCGGCCAGTGCAAGCGGCTCGTCCTCGTCCTGCCCCCTGGCCTCCCGGGTGGTCACCCACGCCAACTGTCGGATCATCCGGTCACCGTAGCCAAGGCTCTTCCTACTTCCTGCTCGTTGCTCCGGTTGGCCCGTCCGGGCGGAGGCACCGCGTGGGAGTTGTCGCTCTGTGCACAACCTCGGTGTCGCCACCATCGCGGTCTAGCATTGCGTCAGCACGTGTACGTCCGGCTGGGCCACCAGATGGTCCGGCACCCAGCAGCCTCGAGAAAGGTGGCGGATGACGCTCCAACAGACCGATCCGGAGCTACTCCGCCAGCTCGACGATGCCGTCCGCACCGGTGAACCGGTGCAGGCCGTCGTCAAGCTGCACCGCACTCCCGGCAAGGCACCGGTTCCGGCCGTGGTCGAGGAGCAGACCCGCAAGGCGGTCGATCGGACGGCCGAGGCCACCGGCGAACACCCCACCGACGTGCACGTGATGGGCCGCCTCGCCACCGCGTACATCTCCGGATCGGAGAAATTCCTCCGCGAGTTCGTCGAGCAGCCGGAGGTCGCATCCGCCGTCGCGAACCAGGTCTCGTCGCCGTCGAGCGAATCTCTGCCGGAGTCGCCGCGGGAGTCGAAGGCCCTCGACCCTCGCCTGCGCTGAATCTTTCGAGCGGTTTTGCCAGGCCGCGAACCTGGGAACTGGATCGTCATGCAGATACCAGCGTTGCAGCAACTGACAACCCACGTCGGCCCGTTCGTTTCGGTGAGCATGGATGTATCGCGCAACGACGAGCGAGCGGTCAGCGAGGTACAGGTCCGCTGGCAGGACCTGGAACGCAAGCTGACGTCGGCAGGCGCACCGGCTGAAGTGCTGAGCCGGATCGGTGAAGTGGTGGTCGAACCCACCGGAGAACCGGGTCACCAAGGGCGGCTCGTCATCGCCGATCGCGACGGCATCGCGCTGAACCTGGTGCTGCCCGCTCGCCCGACCCGCAACGAGGCGTTCTACGGGCCGGCACCGCACGTGTTGCCGGCGTTCCGGGCGCTCGCCGAGACAGTGCCGTACCTGCTCGCATCGATCGACCGGACGGGAGCGGACATCACCGTGGTGGACGCGCTCGGGGCAAGCGTCGACACGGTCGAGGTGCAGGGCAGCCATGACGTCGTGCACAAGGTGGCCGGCGGGCAGATGTCCGGCCGCCGGATCCAGGCCAGGGCCGAGGACTCGTGGGAGCGCAACGCGGCGGAAGTGGCCCGGGAGTTGGAGGAGTTGATCTCCCGGCACCACCCGGCCGTGGTGCTGCTGGACGGCGATGCCGTCGCCGTGTCGCACCTGCTGGATGCCGCGAGCGGCCGGCTCAAGGAGCTGGCGGTCCGGCTGAAGTACGGCGGGCGGGGCAGCGGAGCGTCCACCAAGTCCCGGGACGCCGAGATCGCGGGGGTGCTGGTCGGACAGCGGCGCTCGGCGAACGCCGCGTTGATGGACCGCTTCGGCACCGAGGAAGGGCGTCAGGAAGCGGCCGTCCAGGGCCTCGAATCGGTGGTCGATGCCGCCCGGCGCGCACAGATCGGCGAGTTGCTGCTGCATGACGACCCGTCGTCCACGCACACCCTCTGGCTAGGACCCGGCGCCGGTGAACTCGGCACCACCGAGGAAGAGGTGCGCTCGATCGGTGCGGCCGATGCCGTCAAGGTGCGGGCGGACACGGCCCTGGTGTGGACCGTGCTCAGCACGGACGCGGGGGTGACGTTGCTCGATCCGGACGACCGGGCGTTGTCCGACGGGATCGGCGCCTTGCTGCGCTGGTCGGACCGGTCGACCCCGCACGATGCGATCCCGAGCATGCCGGGGCACGGGGCGGTGCAGGGCGCTCACCACCGCGGCGGCTGACCCGGGCAGACCGTTGGGAGTGAGGTCGGCCCTTGATGCCTCTCGTTTCGCGGTGCTGTCTCAGCCGAAGAGTGCGGGCAGCGTGCCGGCCCAGGCGGCGCGCAGCTCGGCCAGCGACAGCCTTGCGATGCCCTGGATGTCCAGCGCCTGCTCGTCGGCCGCACCGGTGTCACCGGCATCGACAACGCCGATCTTGACCCAGGGCTGCCGTCGCACCGTGCACATCTCGGTGAACCGCAGCTCTTCGGTGCGCGGCACAGCCACCAGCACCCGGGCGGCCGATTCGGAGAACAGCCAGACGAACGGGTCGGCGTCCGGGGGCAGAACGATCCGGGCGCCGGTCTCGCCGGCCAGGCACATCTCCACGACGGCCTGGGCGAGCCCACCCTCGGAGAGATCGTGGGCGGCCGAGATCATGCCGTCCCGCGACCCGGCGATCAGTACCGCGCCGAGTGTGCGCTCCGCCTCCAGGTCCACCGTCGGCGGCAGACCGCCCAGGTGCCCGTGCACCACGTCGGCCCAGGCCGAGCCGTCGAATTCGTCCCTGGTGACGCCGAGCAGCAACAGCGTCTCGCCGGTGTCCTGACCGATGCCCGGGATGGTGCGGCGGCGGACATCGTCGATGACCCCGAGCACGCCGATCACCGGCGTCGGCAGGATGTTCACCCCGGCTGTCTGGTTGTACAGGCTGACATTGCCGCCGGTGACCGGGATCCCGAGCTGGGCGCAGCCGTCCGCGATGCCGTGGATGGCCTGCTCCAGCTGCCACATCACACCGGGATCCTCCGGGGAACCGAAGTTCAGGCAGTCGGTGACGGCCAGCGGAACGGCACCGGTGGTGACTACGTTGCGATACGCCTCCGCCAGCGCCAGCTGGGCCCCGGCGTAGGGATCGAGCATCGTGTACCGACCGTTGCAGTCGGTGGCCATCGCCAGACCCCGCTCGATGGGGCGCCCGTCGCTGATGTCGCTGCTCTCGCCGACCCGGACGATGCCGGCGTCGGCGGGCTGCGCGAGCACCGTATTGCCGCGAACATACCGGTCGTACTGGTCGGTGACCCAGCCGCGAGAACACAGGTTCGGCGAAGCAATCATCCGCAGCAGCAGGTCCCCCAGCTCACTCGCCTCCGGCCTTTTCAGATCAGCAGAAGTGTTGGCCTGCAACGCGTCCTGCTCCACCGGGCGGGCAACCGGCCGCTGGTAGACGGGGCCGTCGTGTGCCACCGACCGCGGCGGCACGTCAAGCACGGTCTCGCCCTGGAACTCGATGGTCAGCCGGTCGCCGTCGGTGACCTCGCCGATGACGTCCGCCTGCACCTCCCACTTCGCGCAGACGGCCAGGAACGCGTCCACCTTGTCGGGTGTGACGACGGCGCACATCCGTTCCTGCGATTCGCTGGACAGGATCTCGGCAGGGGTCATGCCTTCCGCCCGCAACGGCACGTTGTCCAGCACGATGTGCATCCCGCCGTCACCGGCGGACGCGAGTTCCGAGGTGGCGCAGGACAATCCGGCTCCGCCGAGGTCCTGGATACCGACCACCAGGCCGGCGGCGAAGACCTCGAGCGTGCACTCGATCAGCACCTTCTCCGCGAACGGGTCGCCGACCTGCACCGACGGCAGCTTGCGCCGCGACCCACCCTGGCCGCCGTTCTCGTCGTCACCGGCGAAGGTCGCCGACGCCAGCACCGACACCCCGCCGATCCCGTCGAGCCCGGTCCGCGAGCCGTAGAGGATGACCTTGTTGCCGGCGCCCGATGCGTGGGCGGTGTGCAGATCCGCGCTGCGCAGCACCCCGATGCAGGCCGCGTTCACCAGCGGGTTGCCCGCGTACGACGCGTCGAAGATCACCTCGCCGCCGATGTTGGGCAGACCCAGCGAGTTGCCGTAGCCGGAGACGCCGGCGACGACGCCGGGTACAACCCGCTGCGAGTCGGCGGCCTCTGCCGGTCCGAAACGCAGCTGATCCATCACGGCGACCGGGCGCGCGCCCATGGCCAGGATGTCGCGGACGATGCCGCCGACCCCGGTGGCCGCGCCCTGGTACGGCTCGACGAATGAGGGGTGGTTGTGCGACTCGATCTTGAACGTCACGGCCCAGCCATCACCGATGTCGACGACGCCGGCGTTCTCCCCGATCCCGGCCAGCATCTTGCTGCGCATCTCGTCGGTGGTGGTGGCGCCGAAGTAGGCCAGGTGCACCTTGGACGACTTGTATGAGCAGTGCTCCGACCACATCACCGAGTACATCGCCAGCTCGGCGGCGGTCGGCCGGCGACCGAGGATCTCCCTGATCCGGGCGTACTCGTCGTCCTTGAGTCCGAGCTCGGAGTACGGCTGTTGGACGTCCGGCGTGGCCGCCGCGTGCTTGACCGTGTCGAGGACGGCGTCCAGGTCCACGAGATCCACCGCCCCGACGGGATCGGTGACGTCGAGCAGGTCGGCCGCGGTCGGGTGGGCGATCTGGTCGGTCACGTCAGACCCCCGCCGTCTGCAGCGAGCCGATGAAATCCTGCACCGAGAAGAAGAGTCCGAGTCCGTCGTCGGTCGGCCCGGTCAGCGGGTCGATGGCGTGTTCGGGGTGCGGCATCAGGCCGGCGATCCGGCCGTCCGCACTGCAGATACCGGCGATGTCGCGCAGCGCGCCGTTGGGATTGCCCTGGGTCGGCGCATCGCCGACGTAGCGGAAGAGCACCCGGCCCTCCCCTTCCAGCTCGTCCAGGACGTCCTCGCCGGCGACGAAGCAGCCCTCGGCGTTCTTCATCGGGATCAGGATCTCGGCGCCGGGCTCGAATCGGGCGGTCCAGACCGACGAGGTGTTCTCCACTCGCAGCCACTGGTCGCGGCAGATGAACCGCAGGCTGGCGTTGCGGATCAGCACGCCGGGCAACAGGCCCGCTTCGCAGAGGATCTGGAAACCGTTGCAGATGCCCAGCACCGGCATGCCGCCGCGCGCTGCCTCGATGACCGACCGCATCACCGGGGCCTGTGCCGCGATCGCCCCGGCGCGCAGATAGTCGCCGTACGAGAAGCCGCCGGGCACCACCACTGCGTCGACCCGCTTCAGGTCGGCGTCGGCGTGCCACAGCGGGACGGCCTCGGCTCCCGAGTACCGCACCGCCCGGGCGGCGTCCACGTCGTCCAGGGTTCCGGGGAAGGTGATGACGCCGATCCTGGCGTTCGTCGCCTCGGGCACGGCGGGGGTGGCCGACGTGGTCACAGGGCGGCCTCGGGCGCGGCCAACGCCGGCTCCGAGTGATGGTTGTTGCCACCGAGACGGGTCACCGTCCAGGTCTCGATCACCGGGTTGGCCAGCAGCGTTCCGGCGATCTGCTCCAGGTCGTCGTCCGACACCGAATCGTCGACCTCGAGGTCGAAATGCTTGCCCTGACGGACCGAGCTCACGCCCGGGTGCCCGGTCCTGGCCAGCGCGGCCAGGATGGCCTTGCCCTGCGGATCGAGGATTTCGGGCTTGATGACGACATCGACTGCCACGCGCGCCACGGCGGTGCTCCCAGTGGGTTCAGGTGCGGTCAGGGCTGGTTCGTGCTCCGGTCGGGCCTGTTTCGCGTGCTGGTGGGCGCCGAGCCTGCTCACCTGTCGAGGCGGCAGCGACTGCTCGGCGCCTCGTCGTCCACAGAATGCTCCGGTGCATCCGACCGTCCGCAAGCCTATCGCGGGCGGCAGGAGCCCCCGGCCACACCGGCCACCGCCCCACCTAGCCGCCCCTCCCACCCCACCCTCGCCTCGCCTCGCCTCGCCTCGCCTCGACCGGAAGATCAAATCCTGGGAAGGAAAGCTGCTACCTGGTGACGGGTTCAGTTCCGAGAATTTGATCTTCCGGATTGCCGGGGCCTGGCTGTGGACAACCGGGGTCCGAATGCGTGCCCGCTGCCGATGATCCGTGGATGAACGGGAGCCGGAACGGTGTTGCGGCGATCATCGCTCGGCAGGACGGCGTCATCGCGCGGCGCCAGGCTCAGGAACTGGGAATGTCTCCGGCGCAGATCCGCCACCAGGTGGCGACCGGTAGTTGGCAGCGCGTTCAGCCATCAGTCTTCAGGTCGATGCAGCATGAGCCCTGCACGGCCGCCCGCCTCCGATCCGTGGTGCTCTGGGCCGGCGAAGAGGCCGTTCTCTCCGGCCACGCGGCGGCTTGGTGGTGGGGTTTGACGACCGTGGAGCCGACAGTCGTCGAGGTCGTCGTGCCACGTCGAAGGAATCCGGCGCCGCGACCCGGCATCAGGGTTGTTCGTCGTGACCTGGTGGCCGCCGATAGAGCCACCGTGCGGTCGGCCGGCGTCACCGGCCTCGCCCTGTCAGCGCTCTTCGGTGCCGTGGCCCTCGGCGACAAGGGAGCGCCCGTTCTCGACAGGGCACTCCAGACACGGGTCAGCTTCGCCGCCGTCCGGGCGGCTCACTACCGAACGCTCGGCATCCGGGGCTCCACTCGAGCGGGCGACCTCCTGCGGGCGGCGGCGGACCATTCGGCTGCAGCCAGCGAAAGACTGTTCATCCGTCTGCTGAAGGACGCCGGGATACGTGGCTTCCGGGTGAACTACCCCTGGAAACCCATGGACTCCAGCACCACGGTCGACATCGCTTTCGTCCGGGAACGGCTGGCCATCGAGATCGACGGTTGGGCCTGGCATTCCGCCCCCGACCGTTTCGCCCGCGACCGGCGCAAGCAGAACGAGATGACTCAGGCCGGCTGGACCGTGTTGCGGTTCACCTGGCTCGACCTGACCACGCGGCAGGCCGAGGTCATCCGGGACGTCCGGCGGGCTCTACAACGCGCCAGATGACCCCAAGATCAACACTCCGGAAGGATCGACGTCACCCAATAGCTCTCAATCTTCCCAACCTTTGATCATCCGGTCCTGGCAGCGGGAGACGAGAGCTCAGCCCGCGCCGGAGTCGCGCCCACGGTCCGTACGCCCGTTCCGCAGCACCGGCCGGCGCTCGGGGCGGCGGATCAGCGGGGGGTCACCGCCGTCGCCGACCTCTTCGTCCTCGATCGGCAGGATCCGGGGCGGGGGCGCGACCGTCTGGGTCTCCCAGCGGCGGCCGAAGAGGTAGATCACCGGCAGGGTGGCCAGGAGCGGCCCGATGATCGCCACCGGACGCAGCACCCACCAGGTGATGGTGGGGGTCACCGCCTCCACCTGGGTCCCGAAGATCGACCATTCCACCGCCCTGGACAACGCCATGCCGGTGGTATGGAACAGGAAGAGTGGCAGCGCGAACCGGGTGAACACCGTGGTCATCCGGGAAAAGAGTCCGCCGCGCGCGAGTCCGTGCAGGACGGTCGGCCGGATCAGCTCGGCAACGCCGACCTGGAAGATGGTCAACGCGATGATGCACAGCGTCGGCGGCGCCATGTTGGAGTTCTCGCCCGGCACGCCGACCATCGATCCCGGGTACAGGCCGGAGAACACCAGGCCGATCAACCCGAAGAGGCCGGCCAGCGTCATGATCCTGGCCTGCTGCCGCGCCCGCGGTGACTGGTAGGCCCAGTCGATCCGGCCGTCCGAGTAACGCGGCGCCGAGTCGGCGCCAGAGATCCGGCCGTGGAAATACCCCATCTGGAACGCAAAACCCCAGACGAAGATCATGTTGGCCCACTCGACGCCCGGCACCTCGTAGCGGAACCCGAGGATGTCGACGATGACGGCCATCCCGCCCATGACGACCAGCACCAACGCGTCGTACCGCCGGTGCAGCCAGACGGTGATCGGCATCAGGCAGACGAACAGCAGGTACGCCCCGACGAACCACAGCGGCGAGACCACCATCAGCACGGCCTGGCCCATCCAGCTGACGTCGAACACGATCCCGACGATGACGCCGAGGATCACCCAGGTCACCAGCAGCGCGGCGGACGGGATGGCCAGCGACTTGGCCTGCCGGAGCGCGAAATGCCAGATCCGCTCGCCTCGCGCCGACGCCCGCTCCCAGGACTTCAGGTGCACGTACGCGCCGATGTAGAAGAACAGCGGCATCACCTGCAGCAGCCAGGTGACGATCCACAAACCGGAGGTGAAGCCGAGCGGACTGGTGGCGTACGGGCCCTGATCGCCCCAGACCAGGATGGTGAAGCACCAGTGCCAGAGGATCACCACCAAGAGCGAGAAGGCCCGCAGGAAATCGGCGTACGGATTCCGCTCGGCACGCTTGGCAACAGTCGCCATGCGAGCCTCCTTCCGCCCTCTCCCGAGGAGAACACCACCACTTCCATGGTGCCCCCCGGCCTGCGGGTCCACGATAGAAGGATGGGATCCGCACTTCAGGTCCGACCCGCAGTCAGCCACCGCGCTCGTCGGCGACGATTGTGGGCACTGACCGCGGCCATCGGGGCTTTGACGATCAGCAACGTGATGTCCAATCGCATCCTGCCCTCCTGGGCGTACGTCCCCTGGAACCTGGCGATGGCCTTCGTGCTGTTGGGCATCGCCTACCGGGGCGGGGCCGGTCCGGTCGCGGTCGGCCTCGGGATCCGGCACTGGCACCGGCCGGTCGGGGTGGGGCTGCTGTTGGCCGGCGGGACGGCATTGCTGTTCGCGCTCGGGATGGCGCTGCCGACGACCCAGGCCGCGTTCATCGACTCGCGGATCGGGAACGCCGACGTCGCGCAGATGCTGTGGGTGGTGTTGATCCAGATCCCGCTCGGCACCGTGGTGCTGGAGGAGGTCGCGTTCCGCGGCGTGCTGCCCGCGTTGATGGGCGCGTCCCCGGCCATCCGCTGGCGCTGGGGCCCGGTGCTCGGCGCATCGGTGCTGTTCGGCCTCTGGCACATCCTGCCGTCCATCGGCATCGACGACGCCAACGCCGCCGTCGGCAGCGCACTGGGACACAACGTGTGGCTCACCACGAGCCTGGCTGTGCTGGCGATGACGGTGGCCGGGGTCGCCCTGTGCCTGCTGGCCCGCCTCGGCAAGGGCATCAAGACGACCATGCTGTTGCACTGGGCGACCAACTCGCTGGGATTCTTCGCTGCGTGGTTATTGCTCCAGTGAAGGGCGGTGCCGACCGGCCTCGGCGAGCGCCGGATGCGGCTTCAGGGGAATCGCGACGTAGCCTGACCCAGGCCCGTTCGTCTCATTCACGAAAGAGCAACGCCTTGAAGATCACCAAGTACGGCCATTCCTGCCTGCACGTCGTCGACGGCTCGGCGAGCATCCTGATCGACCCGGGTTCGTTCTCCCAGGGTTTCGAGACGTTGTCCGGTCTGACGGCGGTGCTGATCACCCACCAGCATGCCGACCACGTCGATCAGCAGCGGCTGACCGGCCTGCTCCGCGCCAACCCGGACGCGACCTTGTACGCAGACGGCGATTCTGCCGAGGTGCTGTCGGGGGCCGGGATCACCGCGACCACGGTCGCCACCGGCGACGTGCTCGACGTCGGCACCCGGGTGGAGGTCTTCGCCGGCAGCCACGCCACCATCCACGCCGACCTACCGGCCATCTCCAATGCGTGCTACTTCGTCAGCGGTCGGCTGCTGCATCCCGGCGACAGCCTCACGGTCATCCCGCAGAAGGTGGAGATCCTTGCGCTGCCGACATCGGCACCCTGGATGGCGGTCAAGGAGGCGGTCGAGTACTTCCGTGCCGTCGACCCGGCCATCGCGATCCCGATCCACGAGAAGGTGATGGCAAATCCGGCGATGGTCTACGGGATGCTCACCAAGCTCGGTCCGTCGACCGCCCGTTGGCTGAACCTGGACGACGGGCACTTCGAAATCCTGTGACGCTCCTGCTCGAATTCACCGTCGCGGCCCGGCGTGAACGATGATCAGCGGGTGGTTCCGATCGTGACGTCCGATTCACCCGAGTACCGCAGCACCGCAGAAGACACCTCAGTACAGCGCGAACACTCCAGCAAGATCACCCAGCAGATCACCAGGCCACATCACCAGAGACGAGCCGGCCATCCCCCGGCCCGGCGGAGGTAGAACATGCCGGACGGCACCGGACAGCCCACCACCGATTCATCGGCGGCGAGCGCCCAGACGAAGACCCGGCGCCCCTGGCGGTTGCCGGTGGAACGGGAAGCCGAGAAACCGGACGGTGCTGTCGTCCGCCGGTTGATCCTGGGCAGCGCGCTGATGCTGTTCCTGGAGCTGGCGCTGATCCGCTGGCTCGGTGCCAACGTCGTGCACCTGAGCTACTTCTCCAACTTCGTGCTGCTCGGTTCGTTTCTCGGCATCGGCCTCGGCTTCCTGATCTCCCGGCGCGGCTGGTCGGTGCTGCCGGCGGCCCCGGTCATCCTGTCGTGTCTGGTCATCGCCACCTTCCTGGCTCCGGTGACCATCGACCGGGCCGGCGACGAGGTCATCTACTTCACCTCGCTGAGCACCACCGGCCCGCCCGCCTGGTTGGTGTTGCCCTTGATCTTCGTGCTGGTCGCGGCCTGCCTGGCCGGGCCCGCCGAGGTGGTCGGCCGGTGCTTCGCGCACCTGCGCCCGCTCACCGCCTACCGCTGGGACCTGGTCGGCTCGCTGCTGGGAATCGGCCTGTTCACCCTGATGTCGTTCCTGCGGGCGCCGTCCGTGGTCTGGGGCATCCTCGTCACGATCGGCTTCGTGGTGCTGATCGGCAAGTGGCAGCGATACCTGGCCGGAGCCGCGGGTCTCGCGATGATCGGTGTACTGCTGGTCGAGACGCTCTCCCCCGGTATTTCCTGGTCGCCGTACTACAAGATCCACACCGACGACCGGATCGTCGGCGGCACCTCGTTGACCGACATCTCGGTGAACGGCGTGCCGCACCAGATCATGCGGGACGCCCAGCAGCGACTGCTGGAGGAGCCGCAATACGGGTTCCCGTACGAGCGCACCGCGGGCAACCCGCTGAACAACGTGCTGATCATCGGCGCGGGGTCGGGCTCGGACGTGGCGATCGCGTTGTCGAAGGGCGCCAAGCACATCGACGCGGTCGACATCGATCCAAGGATCATGGAACTGGGTGTCGAGAAGAACCCCAACCATCCCTATGACGACCCCCGGGTGACCCGGTACGTCAACGACGGCCGGGCGTTCCTGGAGACGACGGACAACAAGTACGACCTGATCCTGTTCGCGCTGCCCGACTCGCTCGCCCTGGTCACCGGCGCCTCGCAGATCCGTCTGGAGAGCTTCCTGTTCACCGAGCAGGCGCTGGAGGCGGCCCGCGAGCATCTCACCGACGAGGGCTCGTTCGCGATGTACAACTACTACCGCGAGGATTGGCTGATCGATCGGCTGGCCGGCACCGCGGCTGCCGCCTTCGGCCACGAGCCGTGCGTCGACCTCCCCGGCGGCGGACAGGCCGTCGTCACCGCCGCGCTGAACGAGGCCAACCAGTCCTGCGGCACCCAGTACACCCCGGCCGGCGCAGTCATCGAGCCGGCGACCGACGACCGGCCGTTCCTCTACTACCAGGGCGGCTCCATCCCTGCCCTGTACCTGTGGACGCTCGGCGGCATCCTGCTCATCTCGCTGATCGGCGTCCGGATCCTCGGCGGCCCGTTCAAGGCCATGCGGCCATATGCCGACCTGTTCTTCATGGGCGCTGCCTTCCTGCTGCTGGAAACGAAGAACATCGCCACCTTCGCGTTGCTCTTCGGCACCACCTGGCTGGTCAACGCCCTGGTCTTCGCCGGCGTGCTGGTGATCGTGCTGGCGGCCGTCGAAACGACCCGAAGATTCCGGACGCCACCCTTACCGGTGGTGTTCGTCGGGATAGCGCTCGCATTGGCCGTCAGCTACTTCATCCAGCCTGATCTGCTGTTGACGCTGCCGTTCTTCCCCCGGTTGATCGTGGCGATCCTGTTGGCATTCGTGCCGATCTACCTGGCCAACGTTGCCTTCTCCAAACGCTTCGGTGCCTCCGACGACTCCAGGTCGGCCTTTGGGCTCAACCTGTTGGGCGCGATGCTCGGCGGGACGTTGGAGTACCTCGCGCTGTTGACCGGCTACCGGAACCTGTTGCTGCTGGTGGCGGCGCTGTACCTGATCGCCTTCCTGCTCGCTCCCCGCAAGGGGCTGGTCTCGGTCTGACGGCCCGGGAAGAATCTTTCCGGCAGGTGTCACATTCCAGGACCGGCCGGTGTCACGTGGATGACGAGCACTTCGGCTCGTCGGGCCGCACCACAACCCGGTGCGGCCGACCACGATCCAGGAGACACCATGACCCGCTCCGTCCCCGTCATTCCCGCCCCCGCCGTGCCCGACACCGAGCGTGCCGGACGCGCCCGGGTCCCGTTGACCAAGCCCACCGGCCTGGTCGAGCGGGCGATGAACTTCTACGCGACCCGCAAGTTCGGCCAGCAGCTGGACAACGTGCTGGCCCTTGCCCACAACCGCCGGGTGTTGGTCAGCGACGCCCGCTTCGAGATGTCCGTCGCCCGCTGGAACAAGCTCGATCCGCAGCTGAAGGCGCTCGCGGTGATGGCGACGGCCACCCAGATCGAGTGCAGCTGGTGCCTGGACTTCGGTTACTACGATGCGCACTCCAACGGGGTGGACACCGCGAAGATCGCCGCGGTCTCGGGTTGGCGCACGTCGGATGTCTTCTCCGGTACCGAACGTCGGGTACTCGAGTATGCGGAGGCGATGACCGCGACTCCGCCGGAGGTCACCGACGAGATGACCGAGGCACTGCGGGCCGACCTCGGTGACGCCGGACTTGTCGAGCTGACCATGATGGTCGGTGTGGAGAATCTCCGGTCCCGGTTCAACGCGGCCCTCGGGTTGGCCTCGCAGGGTTTCTCCGAATCCTGCCGGGTCCCGGACCATTCCTGAACCGGGCGGCGAGATGTCCGACGCACTCACCGATTTCGCCGACAACCGGGATCTGCTGTTCACGGTGGCCTACGAGATCACTGGCTCGGCCGCCGATGCCGAGGACGTCGTCCAGGAGAGCTACCTGCGATGGACCGAGGTCGGTGACGATGACCGCGCGCAGATCCGGAACACCAGGGCCTATCTGGCGAGCATCGCGACCAGGCAGGCGCTCAATCGGCTGCGCAGCAGATCTCGTCGGCGCGAGGATTACGTCGGCCCCTGGTTGCCGGAGCCGCTGATCACCGCCCCGGACGTCGCCGACGATGTGGTGCTGGCCGAATCGGTGTCGATGGCGATGATGCTGGTGGTGGAGAGCCTCTCGCCCGACGAGCGGGCGGTGTTCGTGCTGCACGAGGTGTTCGGATTCGCCTACGACGAGATCGCCGATGCCATCGGCAAATCGGTGGGCAACGTCCGGCAGATCGCGCACCGGGCCCGCTCGCACGTGCAGGCGCATCGCCCGCGCTTCCCGGTCGACGAAGCCGCGGCAGGCGTGGTGATCGAGCGGTTCATGAGTGCGGCGGCGACCGGCGACCTGCAGTCCCTGATGGATGTGCTGGCGCCGGATGTCGTGCTGCTCAATGATGGCGGCGGGAAGGTCAAGGCGGCGCTGCGACCCGTCATCACCGCTGATCGGGTGGCCAGGTTCATGATCGGCGTGGTGTCGGCCCTACCCGAGGTGGAAGTTCGGACCGCGAATGTCAACGGACGTCCCGGGATCCTGCTCTCCATCGACGGAGTGCTGGACACCGTGGCCACCTTCGACATCGTGGGCGACCAGATCACCGCGCTGTATTTCGTGCGCAATCCCGACAAGCTGGTCTCTGTCGCAACCTCCCAGCCGCTGGCCCGCTGACGATCCGTTGTGAACGCCGGCCGCTCCGGACACCAGTGACTTCACCGGGTGACCGGAAGCACCACGGCGAACTGATACGCGCGTACCAGTTTATTGGTACGCTCGTACCAGTTAATTGGTAGGCTTGCGAAAGGCGGCTGTTGTGGCGTGGATCGTGTTGATCATCTCGGGCGTGCTCGAGGCGGGGTGGGCGCTCAGTCTCAAGGCGTCGGACGGGTTGTCGAAGCTGTGGCCGTCAGTGGCGTTCTTCGTGTTGCTGGCCTTGTCGATGGCGGGACTGATGTTCGCCCTCAAGACGCTGCCGGTCGGTCCCGCGTACGCGGTGTGGGTGGGCATCGGCGCCGTCCTCACCGCGGTGGTCGGAATGGTGGCCTTCAAGGATCCGGTGAACATCGTGACCATCGGCTCGATCGTGCTGATCATCGCCGGTGTCGTCGGCCTGCAGCTGGCCGGCGCCGGTCACTGATGACCGCCAGGGTGCCGCGGCAACAACGCGGCGCCGACCGTCGGGACGCGCTGCTGGCGGCCGCCGTCGACGTGGTGTCCGAGCACGGACCGGCGGGCTTCTCCGCCAGATCCGTTGCCACCCGGGCACAGTTGCCGTTGGCCGCCGTCAGCTACTACTTCCCCAGGTTGGACGACCTACTGGGCGCGGCGGTCGAGGTCGTCCTGCAGCAGTGGATCGATCACGGCAGCAGGGTGGTGGCCGCCGTGCACGGCACCGGGGTCGACGCTGCCGCCTGCGCCATCACCGACGCACTGCTGCCGCCCGGCCCGCCGGGCGCGGTGCGTCACCGTTACGAACACCTACTGGCGGCCGCCGGACATCCGGTGTCGGCGGCGGCCATGGCCGATCTGCGACCAGTGCTACGCGGTTTGATCGCCGAGGTGCTGTCCGCCACCGGGACCCGAAGTCGTTTCAGCACCGACGCTCTCGTCTCATTGGTGGACGGCACGGCGGTCGGCGCGGTCTCCGAGGGCCGTGCCGACCCGCGGGGGCAGGTGGCGTCAGCCCTCCGGGAGGTGTTGGACCCCAGGGAATCCCAGATCAGCGACAACGCTCAGGAGAGCCAATCGTCGAACGAACGGCCCGAGATTCGTTCGTAGGCCTCCACATACCGCGCGCGGGTCGCCGCCACGACGTCATCGGGCATCGATGGCGGCGGCCCGTCGGCAGCGCGATCCCACCCGGAATCCGGACCGGTCAACCAGTCCCGGACGTACTGCTTGTCGAATGACGGCTGCACCGCGCCCTCCCGGTAGCCGTCCGCCGGCCAGAACCGCGACGAGTCCGGGGTCAGCACCTCATCGCCCAGGACAAGTGCGTGACCCAGGGTCCCGAACTCGACCTTGGTGTCGGCCAGCAACAGGCCTCTGGTGGCAGCGTGCTCGACTGCCCTGGAGTAGAGCGCCAACGTCAGGGCGCGCAACTGCTCGGCGCGCTGCGCGCCGACGGCCGCCACCACCGCATCGAAGGTGACGTTTTCGTCGTGCTGGCCGAGATCGGCCTTGGAGGCAGGGGTGAAGATCGGCTCCGGCAATTTCGAGGCTTCCACCAGGCCGGGCGGCAACCCGATGCCACACACCGCGCCGGTTCGCCGGTAGTCCACCAGGCCGGAGCCGGTGAGGTAGCCGCGAGCCACACATTCGACCGGCAGCATCTCCAGCCGCCGTACCAGCAGGGCGCGTCCCCGGACCTCGCCGGGAATGCGTGGGTCGTCGTAGGCCACGACATGGCTCGGCACCAGGTCGGTCAGCAGCTCGAACCAGAACACGCTCATCGCGGTCAGTACCCGGCCCTTGTCCGGGATCGGGTTCGGCAGGATGTGGTCGTAGGCGCTGATCCGGTCCGACGCCACCATCAGCAGCAGTTCGTCGTCGACCTCGTACAGTTCGCGGACCTTGCCGCTGGCCAGATGCCGGTAGTCGGCAAGGGTTGTCACGCCCGGCAGGGTACTGGCAGGCGGTCCGCCGTGGCGAATGCCGTGAGCCGAGCGGTCACGCCGACCGGTCCAGTCCCCGCCGCCGCAGCAGCGGCCCGATTTCGGCCGCCCGGCCGCGGACCGATCGGAAGGCCTCCATCGAGTCGACCGATCCTCCGACGGACAACAGCTTGTCGCGGAAGACATCTCCGTTCTCCCGACGCAGCCCGCCGTTCTCCTTGAACCACTCGACCGTCTCGGCGTCCAAGACCTCGGACCAGATGTAGGAGTAGTAGCCCGCCGAATAACCACCGGCGAAAATGTGCTGGAAATAGGTCGACCGGTAGCGCGGCGGGATCAGCGGATGATCGATGCCGGCCGCCCGCAAGGCCTCCCGCTCGAACTCGGCAACATCGCTGATCGAGGTTCCTGGCCGGATGCGATGCCAGGCCTGGTCCAGCAGGGTCGCGGCGAGATACTCGGTGGTACCGAAACCCTCGCCCCACTGTTCGGCGGCCCGAATGGCATCGATGACGGCCCGGGCAAGCGGTTCACCGGTATCGAAGTGCCTGGCGTAGTTCTCCAGGACCTCCGGCCAGAGGATCCACATCTCGTTGACCTGGCTCGGGAACTCGACGAAGTCACGCGGCACATCGGTACCGGACAACCGCGGGTAGGTGACCTTGGAGAACAAGCCGTGCAGCGCGTGGCCGAACTCGTGGAACAGCGTGCGGACCTCGTCCAGTTCGAGCAGAGCGTGCTCGCCGGCGGCCGGTCGAGGCAGGTTCAACACGTTGAACACCACCGGAGACGACTCGGACAGGAACGACTGGTCGACGAAATTGCTCATCCAAGCGCCGCCGCGCTTGCCCTCCCTGGCGAAGTAGTCACCCAGGAATAACCCGATCGGGTTGCCGTCGGCGCCTCGCACCTCCCACACCCGGACGTCCTGCTGATAGCCGACGAGGTCGGGCCGGGGCACCATCTCGATGCCGTAGAGCTGCGATGCCGCGAAGAACACCCCGTCGTGCAGCACCCGCTCGAGGTCGAAATAGGGCCGCAGGGCGGCGGTGTCGACGTCGTACCGCTCGGCCCTGACCCGCTCGGAGTAGAACGCCCAGTCCCACGGCGCCAGGTCGACACCGTCCCGCGCGGCGAGCTCGGCCAGCACGGCCGCCTCGGCGTCGGCGTTGGCCATGGCGGGTCCGACCAACCGACCGAGGAATTCGTCGATCGCCGCGCTGGTCCGCACGGTCTGATCGGCCACCTTGGCATCGGCATGGGTCGCGAAGCCCAGCAACGCCGCTCGGTCGGCCCGCAGGTGGGCCATCTCCACGATCAACGGCCGGTTGTCGTGATCACCCGCACTCGCGCGGGTCGTCGAGGCCTCGAACAGCCGACGCCGGACGTCACGGTTGCGCAGGTGCTTCAGCTGCGGTTGACCCGAGGGCAGGATCAGGGTGATCGCGAACTTGCCGGCGTGTCCCCTGGCGGCCGCCGCGTCGGCGGCCGTGTTGACGGCCTCTGCGCTCAACCCGTCGAGCTCCGCCGCCGAATCCAGCAGCAGCACGGCGTCCTCACTCGCCTGCAGCAGGTTCTGCTGGAAGGCTGTGGAGAGCGTCGACAACCGTTGGTTCAGCTCGGCCAACCTGGCCCGGCCGACGTCGTCGAGAGCGGCGCCGGCCAGCACGAAGTCGAGATGATAGCGACGCACCAGCATCTCGTCCTCGGCGACGCTGTCCGTCGAGTCGGGAACCGCCTGCAGTGCGGAGTGCACGGCATCGATCCTGGCGAACAGCCGCGGATCCAGTCTGATCGCATCGGAGTGTGCGGTCAGCTTCGGCGCGTATTCGGATTCGATGGCCCGCAACGCCGGCGTCGAGTTGGTGCCGGTCAGATTGAAGAAGACGATCGACGTCCGGTTCAGCAACTGACCGGCCCGCTCCAGCGCCACGACGGTGTTCTCGAGGGTGGGCGGTTCGGGGTTGGCGATGATCGCATCCACCTCGGCCCGGTGCTGCGCCATCCCCGCGTCGAATGCCGGTGCGTAATGCTCGGCCGCGATCTCGCCGAAGGGCGGCAGCTCGAACGGCAACCCCGACTTTGCGAAGAACGGGTTCGGTCCTGGCGCCGATTCGGTCTGTGGCTCGGCGGGCGGCGCCACGTCGATCGGCTGACGTGCAACGTCAGGGGGCATCGAACTGCTGGACATCGATCTCCTTCGGGCCGGATGACCAAGTCCATCACAGACCGCAGCCGGGCCTGGCCGGAGCGGGAGGCGACGAGACGGTGGACGGACCCGGGAGCCCGGGAAAGAAAAGGGCCGGCCCGCCCACCCCGAAGGGCGAGCGGGCCGGCCATCGACAGGCGGCACCTTTGCGGTCCGGATCCCCCTTGCCGAATCGCCACCAGGAGCTGGGCTCAGTCCCCGCCGCGGGACATGACCGGTGGTGATCCGACGAGGCATCGCTCCTGTCGAACGAGGTTAGGCTAACCTACGCCCACCGCGGTTGGCAAGTCCGGTTCCGAGGAGAGTTCTCCGAACCGGCGGCAGGGCCGTCGCTTCACCCGGCCGATCCGGGCGAACCCACTACGCTGACCGATGTGGGAGCCGACGACGAACCAGGCGAAACCTCCCGATTTCCGCTCGACGGACCCGATGGTGACCAACGAGATCCCGCACCGAACGTCGAATCGACGACCGGCAGCAGGCTGGACCCGACCCAGCCACACGTCCCGCAGGACCCGACACCCGGCGTGATTCCCGGGATCGTGTTGGACAACAGATACCGGCTGGAGGAGTTGCTCGGTCGCGGCGCCACCGCCGAGGTCTACCGCGGTACCGACGAGCTGCTCGGCCGGGCCATCGCGGTCAAGGTCTTCCACCGCGGTATTGGGGACGCCACCACCGTCGCCCGGCAGCGGACCGAGATGCAGGTCCTCGCGAAGTTGCACCATCCCAACCTGGTCACCGTGTACGACGCCAAACTCGGGGTCGAGCCTGATGGCGGCGGACCGAATCACGGCCCGGATGATGCAGATCTGACCTACCTGGTGATGGAACTCGTCCACGGCGGAACGCTGGCCAACCGGATCACCCCGACCGGCATGCCGCCGGTCGATGTGGCGCGGGTCGGGGCGGCCGTCGCCGGCGCCCTGGCCGCGGTACACAGTTACGGACTGGTGCACCGGGATATCAAGCCGGCCAACATCCTGATCTCCACCTCCGGCGACGTGAAGCTCAGCGATTTCGGTATCGCGCGTGAGTTGGAGGCCGAAAGACTCACCGCCGCAGCAGATGTCATCGGAACTGCGGCCTACCTGAGCCCGGAACAGGCTCGCGGCGCCGATGTCGGGCCGCCGACCGATGTGTACGCCCTGGGGCTGGTGCTGCTGGAGAGCCTCACCGGTCGTCGCGAGTATCCGGGCCAGGCCGTCGAATCCGCTGTCGCCAGACTCTTGCGCGACCCCCTGGTGCCCGACAACCTGCCCGGTTCCTGGCCCACCCTGCTGCGGGCGATGACCCAGTCCGATCCCGCACGGCGACCGACCGCCGCGCAGGTCGAGGCCACGTTGACCGGCCGGGGCACGATTGCCGCGGCACCGCCGGCCACGGCCACCGTTCCGCAGCCGGTGCCGGTGATTCCGCCGCCGCCGGGGCCACCCAAGACGACGAGTGCCGGACGAACCTTCGCGATCACCCTGCTGGTGCTGGCGGTGACGGCCGCCGTCATCGTGGGAATCGTCTATCTCATCCAGAGCAACAGGGGCACCAACAATCCGGTGAACACCACCCCACCCGTGGCGAGCAGTTCGGCCCCGCCGTCGGTCGTCACCACCACGGAGCGGACGACCGAGACCACCGAGCCGACGACCGCCCCGACGACGGAAACCACGCCCACGACGCCCACCACGCCCGACAACACCCACCACCCCGACAACACCGACCACCGCGCCGACGACGCCGACCACCCCCACGACGCCCCCCACCCCCACGACGCCCCCCACCCCGACCCCCGAGCCGACCGGCCAGGCAACGGACGGCACCGCCGGCAGCGGCCCCTGACCGCCGCGCTCGACCCGGCCCCCCTCTCCCCAACGCTGGTGATCAACCCCTTCGGCACGTATCCCGTGAGTTCAAGGGTGCTCAACTGGCGAGTCGATCGGCTCAGGGGCGCCATCCGCCGTCCTGCAATGCCTGGGTGATGCGCTGCATGGCCGCATACCGATTCTGAAAGAACGAGCGCACTGTCAGGCGCACCACCCGCCAACCGCTGCCGGCGAGATCCTCCAGGCGACGAATGTCCCGATCGAATTGCCAGGTGTCAGTTCGATGCTGCTCGCCGTCATATTCGACGATCACCCGCCATTGTCGATAGACCAGGTCTCCTCGGCCGATGAACCGGCCGACAGAATCGAAGACGTCGACGTTGACCTCGGGTTCAGGCAGGCCGGCGGCTCGGATCGCCAGCCTGAGCAACGTCTCGGGTCGCGATTCCGCGCCGGGTCGTACGAGCGACACGGCCGATGCCGCCGTGCGTTTCCCGCGGCCGCGGAACCTCTCGACCCTTTCCGTGAGTTCCCTCAGCGACACCCATGGTTGGTCGTCGATGGAGCTCGGGACGACCGGTTCCAGGATGAGAGCATCGCCCACGGCGACCAGGTCGGCCAACGTCAGGGATGCAGCAAGTTGGCAGAACAAGGTCGCAGGGTCGATGACCGGCAGACCGCGTCGAACCGCGGCACGAGCGAGCGGATCGGACAGTTCATGACCGACAACTCCCGTCCGACGCGGTGGCCGGGAAGGTCTGGTCACACAGACGTGGACAGATTCTTCGGCTGACGAGCGCGGAAGCGGGAGCGGCCAGATCCGAGCGGCGGTCAGATGGCTGAAGCAGGAGTGCTCGGGAAGCGCGACCAACAGAGCGGTGCAATGGCGAGTCCATTCGTCGGAACCCCACTCGGCCTTGGGCAGTGTTTCGACCGGGGCGCTGTCCGCTCCATCTGCCTGGATGACACGTACCCCGCGGAACGGCCGGCTCAGATCCGAACCCCGCATCCTGCTCCGGCCGACCCCTGCCGAGAGACCTTGAGCGACAGTGAACGCAGGACCATCACCGCGGTAGGCCAGGTGTTGTCGATGAGCAGGCATCGCGGCATCGTGCCCGCCAGCCACTGGTTCGCCGTCGGCTTGTCCCCACGCGTCATCGGCTTATCCACCGAACCCGCTAAAACCCCTGTTGATCAACCAGGTTGGCACCATTGGATCGCCGGGATGGGTGCCGGAGGGGTTGATCAACAGCGGTTGGGCGATTCGGTGCTCGGCAGCGGCCCCTGATCCCCCTCAAGAACGCTGATGATCCCCAGGAGCGGGGCAGCAGAAAGCCCGTCGACCAGGATGCGGTCGACGGGCTCGCTGTTGGTGATGGTCAGTCGTTGGCGGTGAGCCGCTCGCGGAGCTCCGGGACGTTGCCCGACTTCGGCAGGCCGCGCTTGACCAGTTCCTCCTGCAGTTGAGGCTTGCTCCAGTCGTCGTAGCTGGCGGCGCTCTTGGCGGCCTTGCGCCTGGGCTTCGGGGCAGCCTTCGGCTCGTCCTTCGGTGCTGCTTCGGCGGCGGGGGTGGCCTGCGGGGTCGGAGCCGCCTCGGCGGCCGCGGTCGTGGCTGCTTGAACGGCTGCCTCGCCTGACTTGGTCATCGACGCCGCCACGTCGGCCAACGGTGCGCTGAGCGTCTTGGCCTGCTTGCGCGCCGCTTCCAGGATGGCCTCCGCCTGCTGGCGGGCCACCTGCAACAGCGATTCGGCCTGCTCACGAGCGGCCTTGCTCGCCGCTTCCGCGCGTTCGCGGGCGGCTTCGATGATCTGCTCGGCCTGCTTGCGCGCCGCCTCGGTCCGGGCCTCGAGCTGTTCGCGAACGGCCTCCGCCTGCTTGCGGGCAGCGTCGGTGCCCGCCTCGACCTGACCGCGAATGGTTTCGGCCTGCTTGCGGGCCGCCTCGGTGCCCGCCTCGACCTGACCCCGGACCTTCTCGCCGGCCGATTCCAGTTCGTCGCGGGCGGCTTCGCCGACCCGTTCACTGACACCGAGCATCTTTTTGGCGAAATCGCGCTGGCCTTCGAGCATCTTCTCGGCGAAATCGAAAACCTGGTCGATCACCTGATCGGGGTTCGGCGCCGACTTCGGCGCATCGCCGAACTTGCCGAACGCGTCCTGGGTGATCTTGGTCCAAGTCTCGACCGCATCAACGGCCTGGGCCTGTGTCGAGCGCACCGCTGCCGCGAACTGTTCCTGGGGCGAGGACATGACGTTCCTTCCGATCGGCGCCATTCCGGCGAGTGGCCACACATGAACTGGTAGCGATCACGTTATCGACAATTCCTGTTGTGCGACACCGCAACCTGGACCCGCCACACCGTGGGAATCGCCGCACGGACCGGGACTTTGCGGTTCCGGAGAAATGGCGGATGACCGGTGGTCACCGGCGGCGATGGCGATATCGGGCGCGCAGCCGGCGACTCGACGCCGGTGGTGAACACCTTCATCCGCCGCCGAGGATGGTGAACCCGTCCAAGGCATGATCGATCGGAACGCTCAGCCGTCCGAGAAGTTTTGCGGGAAAGGCATTCCCGACGACATGGCGCTTCATCGGGGGACTTTCCACCCCAAGGAGCCCGAATCGGTGGATTGCTCGAGCAATTCATCATCGGCAGGTAGATCCCTGACGCGTGTGCTTCCGACCCACTCAGAGCCACGCTGCTGACCGCCCATACCCGGCGTCATGACCGACCGGTGACGGTTGCGGAGCCTGTCGGCAATCTCACGATTCCCGCCGAGCGGAAATCCGGTCCGCGAAAGACAGAGTGTCGAGAACTCCGATCGACGTCCACCAGCTTCATCAACACCCCGCTGCTTCGGGAGCATGGGGCCACGGCACCGGTCAGCCTGCCGACGGCTTCTGTTCGGCGCCTTTGTGTTCGATCGATCGATCGCCGCCCCTGTCCGGTCCTTCGGGTCGGGAGGTCACGATGCCGACCGTAGGCGCGACGAGTTGAGAACCGTTGCATCCGTTGGGGTAAGCACCCGGTGCGGCAATTGAATCAATAGTGAAAGATTCTTGTTTGAAGCGCCTTTCGGTCGGGAAATCACAGTTTCACGACATTTGCGTCCTCGATTCCGATCTTGGTCGGATGGCCGGGGAAGCGGGAAGTACCAGCACGTCATACGGTGACCACCACCGCCGACCAAGAGGAGCCGCATCATGGCCTCGATTCCCAGTGATCTCGCCCGTCTGGCCGTCAGGGCGGGGGTCGGCGGAGTGCTGGCATTCGACGGCTACCAGAAGATCCAGGCCTGGTACCGGGCGCGGGAGGGTCGGCAGGTCATCGCCGCACCCGGCGAGCCCGCGACGCCGCCGGCTCGCACGGTGGGATTGGTCGCCGGTGTCAGTGAGGCGGTGGGCGGGGTGATGCTCATCCTCGGTATCGCGACCCCGGGCACCGGTGCCGCAGCGGCCAGCAGCATGGCGCTGACCGCAACGGCGATGAAGGACAAGGAACAGGCGGAGGCCGGCGACTTCCTGATCCCCGCGGTGCTCGGTGTCGCTGCATCCGCCCTGGCGCTGGCCGGCCCGGGCCGGCTGTCGGTCGACCACGTGATCGGCAACCGACTGTCCAATCGGCCGGCGGCTCTTGCGTCGCTCCTGGCCACGGGGTCGACAACGGCCCTCGCGGTACTGCGCCGGGTCCGGCCGACCGGAGCCAGGTGAACTGACCGAGCGGAGCGGGACAACAAAGGTGCCGCCCGGCCGTGATCGATCGATCCGGTCCTCCGATACCGCGTCGTGCTGCGTTCGCGTCTCTCCCGTTGTCACCACAGATAAACACATCGTGGCGACCGTCACACTCAGGGTGTTAGCCAATTAGCAGAGCACTCAGCTAATCTTGCTAACAGCGCCACGGTTTCGTGGTGTCACCCACCCTGAAGGAGTGCCTCATGGCTACCGCCACCAAGGCCGCGAAGAGCGGCACCGCCGCGACCGAAGCCGCGGTCGCCCAGGTCACCGATACCGTTGCCAAGGCCACCGCCGCGGCGAAGGATCTCGTCACCCGCACCACCGATGCCATCGCCCCCGTCGTCAAGTCCGCCGAGGCCAAGACGCAGGAGCTCACCGAGGCGTTCGCCGCCGAGGTCAAGAAGGCCGAGGCCAAGGGCGTCGAGCTGACCGAGACCCTCACCGCCGAGTACAAGAAGGCCGAGGCCAAGAGCCAGGAGATCGCCGAGGCGTTCACCGCCGAGGTCAAGAAGGCCGAAGCCAAGAGCCAGGAGCTCGCCGAGGCCTTCGCTGCCGAGGTCAAGAAGGCCGAAGTCAAGACCAAGGAGTGGTCGGAGGCGTTCGCCGCCGAGGTCAAGAAGGCCACCGCGCAGTCCGTCGACACCTACCAGAAGGCCGTCGCTCGCTACCTCGAGCTGACCGTCGAGTTCGTCGACACCCTGAAGAACGACGCGGTCAGCGACCTGACCCGCCGCAACGCCAAGGCCGTCAACGAGCTGGTCGACGCATCGGTCAGCCAGGCGCACGACCTGCTGAAGTAATTCCGGCTCGGGATCTGTTCCCGCATCGGATGTCTGGACCGGAGGGGTGGGTGGCCAACGGCCGCCCACCCCTTCTGCCGCTCTCCCGCGGCCCACAACGGACAGGCCGACCGCTACCCCTCGTCGGCGTCCTTCCGCTCCCGGATGACCAGCGGCAGCACCACCCACAGGCCCAGCAACACGACGAAAACCACTCCGGCCGCCACGTATCCGGCCGTCGGGCCGAGTACCACGTTGAAGATCAACAACACCACCCCGACGATCGCCAGACCGAGGATCGACAATCCGATCTGGGCGAGCCGATGGGCGACATCCACCGTGACCCGCCGGGCGTGCCGCCGGAACAGGAAGCGGTGCAGGCTGACCGGGGCGATCAGGAACCCGGTGGCCAACACCGCGGCCGCCAATGTGGCCAGATAGATGTACTGCTGCGACTGCGTCAACTGCTCGAACCTGGACTGGAACGGCAGGATCAGCAGGAATCCGGTGAGCAACTGAACGCCGGTCTGAATCACCCGCAGTTCCTGCAGCAGGTCGACCCAATTGCGGTCCAACCGTTCCAACGGCGTCTCGTGCCGCTGCATGTCGACGCCAGACTCGTCGGATGACGCCTTCGCGGGATCGCGTTCGGCCGTCATCGAAGCACCGCCGAGATGCGGACGGGTGTTTGCCCGGTCGGGTGTGCTGCCACCTCATCAGTGTTGCCGAAAGAGCGCCCCTCAAGCCAGATGAAGCGCGGCTTCTTCGGCCAGCGAACCGATGCGCGCCGGAGAGGTGCTGCCGGTGTCGGCCAGATCCGCAGCCGCCGATGCTCCGACGGCAATCACCCTGGCCGCGGGGCGGCCGAAGGAGTCCCGATGCCAGGCGCCACACCTGGTCCACCCGATCCGGTTGAGTGCTTCGTCGGCGGCACGATTGCTGGCTGCCGGCAATCGGGTGTCGCAGACCCGGCAACCCTGGCTGTCCAGGACGAAAACCGTTCCGTTGAAGGAACTGTCAATGGCGCTCTCGGTCTGCACCGGCCAATCCATGCAAAAGGCAGTGGCATCTTCCTGGACGGCCGTGAAGACCGGACCCGGCTCGCTCATGTTCTCCCCTGGCCGTACGGATGTCCCGCCGCACCTGTCGTCGACGTTCGGTCATCGGTGGTGGTGGAGACGGCTGCTGGTTCGCAGTCAACGACGCGTGCCCCCGCACACGTTCTCCGCGCTCGAATTCCGATGGACGTTCGCCATCGTCACCAACAGCGGAACGTCATGCACAGGCTACAAGCGGTGAGCACGGTTGGGAAGATCCGACATCGTTGTCAGCCACAGGGATCTGCTGCGGCGCGCCGCAAAGACCTGGTGCAGCGCCGATATCGACAGCGAGACGTGCGTCACTTCGGGCCGAAGATGCCGGTCTCACCGGAACGCCGGTGGGCTGCGATGCGTCCGACAGCCGGGTGAGAACTCGCAACCGCGAACGCCCGCATCACCCCTGGGTGAGCTGTCAGTGGCGCGAGCAGCCGCGCAGCGATCGACGCTGCACCCGCAAGAGCCGCCACCTTCGACGAAAGCGATTCGACATGCACAGCGGAGTCAGCACTCCGATCCGCCCGATGGTCTTCGACCAACGCCCCGACATCCGATTGATCGTCGCCGACATGGACGGCACCCTGCTCGACGGGAACAACCGGGTCCACGAGCACTTCTGGCCGTTGGTGACCGAGCTGCATCGCCAGGGCATCCTGTTCTGCCCGGCGAGCGGCCGGCAATATTTCACCCTGCGGGAGCAGTTCGCCGACATCGCCGACGACCTGGTGTTCATCGCCGAGAACGGCAGCTACGTCGTGCGTCATGGCTTGGAGGTCAGCTCCGACGGCCTGCTGGCGGCGGATGCGGTGCGGTTGATCGACGCGATGCGGGTGAGCATCGCCTGCGGTCTCGACGCCGGTGTGGTGCTCTGCGGGAAGCGTTCGGCCTACATCGAACGGTCGGACGCCGCATTCCTGGAGAGCGTCGTTCCGTACTACGCAGAGCTGACGGTGGTCGATGATCTGCTCGACGTCGATGACGAATTCCTGAAGGTCTCGATCTACGACTTCGGGGCTGCCGAGGACACCACTGCACCGTTGCTCACCGGTTTTCGCGACAGCCACACGGTGCGGGTTTCCGGCGAGCACTGGGTGGATGTCACCAGCAGCACGGCCAACAAGGGGCGGGCGATCCGTCATCTGCAGCAGAGCGTCGGCATCGGTCCTGACCAGACCATGGTCTTCGGCGACTTCCTCAACGACCTGGAGATGATGGACGCGGCGACCTTCTCCTTCGCGATGGACAACGCGCATCCCGAACTGCGGGAGCGGGCGGGCTATCTCGCCCCGTCCAATCTGGAGAACGGCGTCGTCCGGACGATCTCCTCGGTGCTCGGACTGCCCTGGTCGTAAGCACACGCGCGCCCGCTTGCGGTCGGCCCGAGGCGGTCGGGCAGTGCCACCACCGATCGCCGCGCTGCACTCTCTGACGGCCTTGTGTCTACCCTGCCTATGTCGACCGACCCGGTCGGTCGGGAGGATGGGCGGATGGATTTCCACTCGTTGTACGGGCACGGCATGGCCCGGGTGGCCGCGTGCACGGCGGATGTCTGGATCGCCGACCCCACCCGCACGGCGGAGAGCATCGTCGAGGTCGCCCGCCGCTGTTCGGCGGCGGGTGTCGCCGTTGCCCTGTTCCCGGAGCTGTCGCTGACCGGTTATGCGATCGACGATCTCCTCGGCCAGGACGCCGTGTTGGATGCCGTGCACGACGGTCTCGCGGTCATCGTGCAGGCATCGACCGTGTTGTTCCCGGTGCTGATTGTCGGCGCGCCGCTTCGGCATCGGGCGCGGCTGTTCAACACCGCAGTGGTGATCCACCGGGGCAGGGTGCTGGGTGTCGTGCCCAAACTGCATCTGCCGAACTACCGCGAGTTCTATGAGCGACGCCAGTTCGCCTCGGGCCGTGGGATCACCGGGCTGGAGATCTCGGTGGCCGGTCAATCCGCGCCGTTCGGCATCGATCTGCTCTTCGACGCCTCGGATGTGCCCGGACTGACCATCGGCGTGGAGATCTGCGAGGACATGTTCGTGCCGGTGCCGCCGTCCAGCGGTCTGGCGCTGGCCGGGGCGACCGTGTTGACCAATCTTTCGGGCAGCCCGATCACCATCGGCCGCGCCGAGACCCGCAGCCTGCTCTGCCGGAGCCAGTCGATGCGGTGTCTCGCGGCCTACCTGTATGCGGCGGCCGGCCAGGGTGAATCGACCACCGATCTGAGTTGGGACGGCCAGACCAGTATCTTCGAGAACGGAAACCTGCTGGCCGAGGGCGCAAGATTCGCCGATGATCCCCAGGTCACCATGGCCGACATCGATCTCGACCTGCTCCGCCAGGAGCGCGCCCGGCAGGGCACCTTCGAGGACAACCGCCGCGTGGTCGACACCGACGTCGCCTATCGCTCGGTCCCTTTCACCCTCGAGCCGCCGGACAAGGACTTCGGGCTGCTGCGCACCCTGGAGCGGTTCCCGTTCGTCCCGGCAGACCCCCTGCGGCTGGAGAGGGACTGCTTCGAGGCCTACAACATCCAGGTCGACGGCCTGGTGCAACGACTCCGCGCGATCAACACGGACAAGGTGGTGATCGGGGTTTCCGGGGGTCTCGATTCCACTCATGCCCTGATCGTGGCGTCCAGGGCGATGGACCTGCTGGGCTTGCCGCGCACCAACATTTTGGCGTTCACCATGCCCGGGTTCGCGACCGGTGTGTCGACGAAGGCCAACGCCTGGGCCCTGATGCGGGCGCTGGAGGTGACCGCCGCAGAACTCGACATCCGCCCGGCCGCCCGGCAGATGTTGAGCGACCTCGAGCATCCGTTCGCCGACGGCGAGGAGGTGTACGACGTCACCTTCGAGAACGTCCAGGCCGGACTGCGGACCGACTATCTGTTCCGGCTGGCCAACCATCATCACGGGATCGTGTTGGGAACGGGCGACCTTTCCGAACTCGCCCTCGGCTGGAGCACGTACGGGGTCGGCGACCAGATGTCGCACTACAACGTCAACGCCGGTGTCCCCAAAACACTCATCCAACATCTGATCCGCTGGGTCAGCGGACTGCCGGACTTCTCCGACCAGGTCGACGACATCCTGCTGTCGATCCTGAACACCGAGATCTCGCCCGAGCTGATCCCGGTGAAGGAGGGCGAGGTGCCACAGAGCACCGAGAAGTCCATCGGCCCTTACGAACTCCAGGATTTCAACCTCTTCTACACCCTGCGCTACGGCTTCCGGCCGTCGAAGATCGCGTTCCTGGCGATCCACGCGTGGGGAGCGGTTGACGCCGGGAAATGGCCGATCGGCTTCCCACCGGAGCGCCGCCGGGCCTACGACCTGCCTGCGATCCGCAGCTGGCTCGAGGTCTTCGTCAAGCGGTTCTTCGGGTTCAGCCAGTTCAAGCGTTCGGCGATGCCCAATGGGCCCAAGGTGTCCGCCGGTGGTTCGTTGAGCCCGCGCGGGGACTGGCGGGCACCATCCGACGGCAACGCGGCTGTCTGGCTCGCGGACATCGAACGCAACATCCCGACCGGCGGCCCGGACTCCTCCACCGACTGAGCACTCCCGGGCGCCGACAGGATCAGTGGAAGATGCCGCTGTAGGCGTTGAGTGCCGGTTGGCCGCCGAGGTGGACGTAGAGGACGGTGGATTTCTTCCCGATCTCCCCGCTGGTCACCAGGTCGATCAGGCCGGCCATCGACTTGCCCTCGTACACCGGGTCGATGATCATCCCCTCCAGCCGGCCGGTCAGCGTGATCGCGTCCACCGTCGACTGCACGGGGATGCCGTACAGCTCCCCCGCCCACCCCTCGAGAACGGTGATCTCGTCGTCGCGCAGTTCGCGGGGCAGGCCGATCAGCGACGCGGTGTTCCGGGCGATGCGCTCCACCTGTTCCCTGGTGGCGTCGATCTTCGCGGACGCGTCGATGCCGATCACCCGGCGGGGCTTTTCCAGACCCGCGCAGCCGGCGATGATGCCGGCGTGCGATGAACCGGTGACGCTGCAGACGACGATGGTGTCGAAATGCACGCCGAGCTGCCGTTCCTGTTCCTGCAGTTCGTAGGCCCAGTTGGCGAAGCCGAGACCGCCCAACCGATGGTCGGAGGCGCCGGCCGGGATGGCATACGGAGTACCGCCCGATCGCCGGACGTCCTCGAGTGCCTGCTGCCAGCTGTCCTTGAACTCGATCCCGAACCCGGAGGGGTCCAGCCGAACGTCCGCGCCCATGATCCGGGACAGCAGGATGTTGCCCACCTTGTCATTCACCGAGTCGGGCCAGTCCACCCAGCGCTCCTGCACCAGGACGGCCTTCAACCCCAACTTGGCCGCCACGGCGGCGACCTGCCGGGTGTGATTGGACTGCACGCCGCCGATCGACACCAGAGTGTCGGCCCCCTGGGCAAGGGCGTCCGGGATCAGGTATTCGAGCTTGCGGGTCTTGTTGCCGCCGTAGGCAAGCCCGGAATTCACGTCTTCACGCTTGGCCCAGATCTTCGCCCCGCCAAGATGTTCACTCAGCCGCTCGAGCGGGTGCACCGGACTGGGGCCGAAGGTCAACGGGTAGCGGGGAAAGTCCTGCAGCGACATGTGGTCTCCGATGGTCGAGTGGCGGGCGGGTCTGCGGGGCCGGGCTAGGAATGCGGATCGTCCGCGGCGGTATCGAGCAACGGTTCGAGGGTCTGCCAGGTCTCCCACGAGACGTCGGCGGCCTGCTGGGTCATTCCCGACTCGCAGAGGCTGATCAGCTTGTCGTGCAGGGCAACCGATCCGCGGCCGGTCACCGAGGAGAAGCGCAGCCGCTCCACCCTGCGCAGCAGTGGGGTGAACTGTTCGAGCACGGAGGCGGCGGCGGCGTTCCCGGCCGCCGCCACCGGGATCGCGTGCAACTCGTCATCGGCAGCCAGCGCCAGATCGACGTCACCCTTGCGGAGCGCTGCCGCGAACCGCTTGTTGGCGGCGCGCATCCGGGCGAAATCATCGGCGGTGAATTGGCCGACGGCCTCCAGGACGGCCAGTCGGTGCATGGCGGCGACCACTGACTGGGCGTTGCGGGTGGCGCGAAGATCCAGGCCGGCCACCGTGGTCGAGCGCCCCGGGTGCGCGACGACCAGGCCACCCTGGGCCAGCCTCAGCAGCGCTTCCCTGATCGGTGTCCGACTGACCCCGAGCCATTCGGCCAGTTCCGCGTCCCGCAGTTGCTCGCCCGGCGCGAAGGTGCCGTCGACGATCGAATCCCGGAGTCGCCGATACACATCGTCGCGGAGCAACTCGCGAGGTGCGTGCGCTGCATTCTTCGGTACCGGCATGCAATATATTACATGTTACGTATCGTCAGAAGTCAATGCGACCGAGTACAGAGGGCGCCTCGGCGGGCGATGACAACAGCGACCGGGCGCCCACTCAGTGACGGGTTCGCCCGGTCCCGACATCGCGGGAGCCGGGCATCATCCGGGCCACCGGCACTCCGGTTGCGGACGCCGGCTCCGGGTCAGGCCTTGGCCAGCAGGTCGTCGAGCCAGTTCAGGGCCGCGGTCCAGAACACGATGGGCGCCATGCCCTCGCAGTGCCCGGCCGCGCCCTCGGCGAGGGTGAACTCGCCGGAATTCCTTGGGGCAGGTGAGGTGGTCGTACAGCACTTGACCCTGCCCCGTGGAGACGAGGTCGGTCTCGTTGTCGGTGACATAGGTCGGACAGGTGATCTTCGGTGCGGTGTCGCGATTGTGATACCTGGTCATGTCGTTGAAGTACCCGCGGACAGTGGGCGTTCCGTTGGTCACCATTCGGGGCTGCAGCAGCGACGCCATCGCCGGGTTGGCGAGCATGCCCTGGAACACCGAGTCTGCAGTCGGGTCATCGAGCCGCTCGGCCAGCGGTCCCAGCCGACCGACGACGCCTGCTCCAATGTCGTACTGCCCTGGGTCGACGATCATTGCGGCGAGACGGCGCTCGGCGGAGGCACCGCGGGGCGCGATGATGCCGCCGAAGGAGCGCCCGACCAGGATAATCCGCTCAGGGTCGACCTCGGGATGGGTCACCAGGGCGTCGACCATTCCCGGGACCACGTTCTCCCAGTCCGGACGCATCGGGATCCGCTGCTCGTACAGGACGGCGCCCTGACCGGGCCCGTCGATCGCCGCGAAGGCGTAGCCGCGTTCCAGCGCCGGGTACACCGAGGCATACAACTCCTCGGCGGTGCCGTCGTAACCGTCGATGTGCAACAGAGTCGGCAGCGGCCCACTGGCACCGGCGGGCGAGAACAGATAGCCAGTCAAAGCTCCGGTCAGGACCTGCCCCGGGTGGTCCAGCAGCGGCAACGCCTTTTGAAAAGCACTCACGCTGGCGGCGTAGGCCAGCCGGAGTTCCTTTCCGTCCAGGTTCTCCCGGTGGAAGAAGAACGCCTGCCGAAGGTATTCCGCCGCTCGCAGGTACGCGCTGCGGGCGCTGACCGGGTGGCCCGCCGCCAGGGCGGCGTCGGCCTGCTCGACGAGGCCGAGCCCGAAGGTCGACCATGCCTGGTACCAGCTGTCCCGGTCGCCGCCGGTGATCTGGGTGGCGATCGTCAGGCACTCCCCAACGTTGGCCATTCCGGCGTCGGCCTTGCCGATGCTGCGCTGCAACTGACCGTCGAAATTCTCGTCGTCGAAGAACAGTTTCATGTCCGGTCCCTTCGGTGTGATGGCGATCGCGTCATTAAACTACGGCGTAGAGTAATTCAGCATGACGGGCGGCGCCACCCCTCGGCGACGCGGACGACCTCCGCGGGTCACCCGGGACCAGATCCTGACCACGGCACTGCGCCTCGTCGACCGGGACGGCCTCGAGCGGCTGACCATGCGCCGGCTCGGCGCGGAACTCGGCGTCGACCCGATGGCCATCTACGGCCACATCCCGGACAAGGCAGCACTCTTCGACGGACTCATCGAATACGTCCTCGCCGACATCGAGCTACCCGTGCCCACCGGCCAATGGGTCGAGGACTTCGGCGCGGTGGCACGCGCCGCCCGGACGACGCTGCTGAACCATCCGCATGTCGTCTCGCTGCTCGGCACAAGGCCGCCGGTCACCGAACCGGCGTTCGCACTGCTCGAGGCGATCACCACGATCTTGCTCGACGCAGGCTTTTCCGAAGAGCAATCCGCCGACGGTTTCGACTGCGCCGGCCGGCTCATCGTCGGACACGTGCTCGCCGAGGCCGGCCGACCGCCGGGCGGTGACGTCGACGGTGGCGAAACCGAACACCGCGAAGCCCAGCAATCCCTACCGGCAGAACGTTTCCCGGCGTTGACCCGCATTCAACAGGCGCAGGTGTCTCCTCACGATCCCGACCGGCTGTTCGAGATGGCCCTGAACGGATTGACCCTCATCCTCGAGCCCATCATCCGGCTCGGTGACAGAAGGGCCGCAGCGGAGATCGCGGCCTGCAAATTCAACCGGTGTGACGACGGTCAGAGGATCGCGCCGGGGCGGTAGCCGGCCGCCGCCGGATGCTCGGAGGTCACCGCCGCGATCCGGTCGAGAACCGCCGCGATCTGCTGCTCGGCCAGGCCGGTGAACGACAACCGCTGCGACAGCAGGGCTTCCAGATCGACCCGGTCCAGTGGCAGCCGCTCGTCGGCGGCGAGCCGGTCCAGCAGGTCGTTCTCGGTCTGACCCTTCTCCCGCATCGCCAGGGCGACCGCGACGGCGTGCTCCTTGATGGCCTCGTGGGCGGTCTCTCGCCCGACGCCGGCCCGGACCGCAGCGATCAGCACCTTCGTGGTCGCCAGGAACGGCAGATACCGCTCGAGTTCGCGGTCGATGACGGCCGGGTAGGCACCGAAGTCGTCGAGCACCGTCAGGAACGTCTCGAACAGCCCGTCGATTGCGTAGAAGGCATCCGGCAGCGCGACTCGCCGGACCACCGAGCAGAAGACGTCACCCTCGTTCCACTGCGCGCCGGCCAGTTCGCCCGTCATCGAGGCATAGCCGCGCAGGACCACCGCCAATCCGCAGACCCGTTCGCAGGAGCGGGCATTCATCTTGTGCGGCATCGCGGAGGATCCGACCTGCCCGGGCTGGAAACCCTCGGTGGCCAGTTCGGCGCCGGCCATCAACCGGATGGTGGTGGCCAACGACGCCGGGCCGGCCGCCAGCTGCACGAGCGCGGAGATCACCTCGTAATCCAGCGATCTGGGATAGACCTGTCCGACACTCTCGAACAGGTTCGTCGTCCCGGACACCTCCTGCACCACCGAGGATTCCAGGGTCGCCACGGCATCGGCCGAGCCGAGCAGGTCGAGCAGGTCCTGGGACGTGCCGACCGGTCCCTTGATCCCGCGCATCGGATACCGGTCCAACAGGTCCGACACCCGGTGATAGGCCTGCAGCACCTCCTCCGCGGCCGAGGCGAATCGCTTGCCCAGGGTGGTGGCCTGCGCCGGGACGTTGTGCGACCGGCCGGCCATCACCAGATCGGAGAACTCCTCCGCCCGTCGGCCCAACTGATCCAGCACTGCCACGCAGCGATCCCGGACCAACCGGAGCGAGGTGAGGATCTGCGTCTGCTCGATGTTCTCGGTCAGGTCGCGGCTGGTCATCCCCTTGTGCACCTGCTCGTGGCCGGCCAGCGCGTTGAACTCCTCGATCCTGGCCTTGACGTCGTGCCGGGTGATCCGTTCCCGGGCGGCGATCGAGGCCAGGTCGACCTGATCGATGACCGCCTCGTAATCCTCGACGGCACCCGCCGGCACCTCGATCCCGAGGTCGCGCTGCGCCCGCATGACGGCCAGCCAGAGCCGGCGTTCGGCGATGATCTTGTCCTCGGGCGACCAGATGGCCACCATCTCCGGGGACGCATACCGCTGGGCCAGCACATTCTCGACAGCGCGTTTGCTCACCGGCCGATTGTCCCAGCAGGTGACCGGCGGGCGGAAATCACGGTTGCCCGCCGGGGGCGGGACAGGTCAGGATCTGGGTCATGACGACCGCGACGCCCCTCCTGTCCCGCATCGCTGCCGGCCCGGCAACGACGCGGCAGCAGGACTGTGGCCCGGTCGGCTCTGCTCGCCGCCGCACGTGACGGCCGCGCTGCTGGCGGGCCTGCTCGCCGGCTACGGGATCGCCATGCCGGTCGGCGCGGTGGCGACCTATCTGGTCACCCTGACCGCCAGGACCTCGGCCAGGGTCGGCGCGGCCGGCGCCCTGGGGGTGGCCGGCGCGGACGGCCTGTACGCGGCAACAGCCGTGATCGGCGGTGCCGCGCTGACCGGACTCATCGCCGCCGTTGCCACGCCACTGCGCTGGGTGTCGGCCGTCGTGCTGATCGCGCTCGCCGGCCGGATCGCCTGGACCGCGATCCGCGATCACCGGTCGGGGGAACTGGCAGCGACCGCCGAGACGTCGACCACCGCCGGTCGGGCCTTCGCGTCGCTACTCGGGATCACCCTGCTGAACCCGGTCACGGTGCTCTACTTCAGCGCACTGGTCCTCGGCAGCCAGGCGAACGGCCTCGGCGGACCGGCCGAATCCGCCGTCTTCGTGGTGGCCGCGTTCGTCGCCTCGGCCAGCTGGCAACTGGTCCTGGTGGCCGGCGGGGTGGCGCTGGGTCGGGTGCTCACCGGACGAACGGGCCGGTTGATCACCGGATTGCTCTCCAGCGCAGTCATTCTGGCGCTGACCGCGGCCCTGCTGCTCAGCGCGTGACGTGGCTATTTCCGGATGATCGTCCTTTCCAGGTACTGCTCGAAGGTGACCGTGCCGAACGGGATGGTCCGCAGCCAGATGATGGCCCTCCCGGTAGCCGCGGGCCACCGCACCCGGCGCTGGCACGGCCAGCACCTTCCGCCGTTTACCGGCGGCGCGGAGGTATTCCTGCGCCAGGTCCTCGATGGTCTGGACCAGCGGTCCGCCGATGTCGGTGGCCCGCTGTTGCGGCTCTGCCGTTGGCAAGTTCCACGAGACGCCTTGACACATCTGCGGTGTCGATGGGCTGGAAGCTGGTGCCGGCCGGCAACGGCATCGCCGGCAGCCTCGCGGCGGTCCGCAGGATGGTAGCGACCAGGTCGTGGAACTGGGTGGCGCGTTGGATCGTCCAGGGCAGGCCGCTGCGTTCGACGATGCCCTCGATGCCGTTCTTGATCCGGTACATCTTCAGCGGAATCTTGTCGACCCCGACGATCGAGACGTAGATCAGGTGCGGTGAGCCGCCGCGCAGCGCCGTCTCGATCAACCGGCGAGTGGCGCGGACGTCGTCCTCGGGGTGCCGATAGTTGGTCGCGCAGTGCACGATCGCATCGACATCGGCGACGGCGTCGGCGACCTCGGGACCGGTGAGCAGATCCGCGGTGACCCACTGGACTCCGTCCGGGTCGCCGGAATTGCGGGCGCGGCGACTGAGAACCCTTGGCTTCCGGCCGCTGTCGAGCAGGGCCCGGACCAGCGTCCGGCCGAGCGTCCCGGTGCCGCCGGTCACCAGAATGGGTCGTTGCATGTTTCACAGGCTCTCACGGCCCGAGCCGGGTTAGCGTGCTGTATGTCGATCACGGTCGCACCGGCCACCATCGCCAGGTTCGATGACGTCGCCATCATGCTCGGACCGAAGAATCCGGACTCGTCGGTCTGCTGGTGCCTGAGCCACCGCATCGACTCGAAGACCAACCGCGAACTGGTCGGACCGGCGAGGGGCGAGTACGTGAGGAAGCTCTGCCGCCGCAAGGTCGCGCCGGGCGTGCTGGCCTATGACGGTGACGACGTCGTCGGCTGGGCAGCGCTGGCTCCACGCGCCGATCTGCCGTTCGAACGATCGACGAAGATCCCGCATGTCGACGACCTGCCGGTCTGGTCGGTGTGGTGCATCCGCGTGCGTCCCGGTCACCGCGGCAAGGGCATCTCCCAGCGTCTGCTCGACGGAGCGGTGAAGTACGCGCGCACCGAGGGCGCCCCCGCCGTCGAGGGCTATCCGGTGGACAACAAGGGCGAGAAGGTCGATCTCACGATGGCGTACGTGGGTACCCGCACGCTGTTCGAGCGCGCCGGTTTCACCATGGCCGCGGAGACCCGGTCGGTGTCCGGCGGGTTTCCACGCGTGCTGATGCGGCTGGCGCTGTGACGGGTCAGACCGCTGTGACGGGTCAGCCCGGTGTGACGTGTCAGACCGGGTAGACGTACCTATCCAGGTAGGCGTTTCGGAACACACCGTCCGGGTCGAGTCGTTGCGCGAGTCGCCGGAACCGCGGCAGCTCCGGGTAGGCAACCTCGAGGGCTGCCGAGTCGGCGGCGAACAGCTTTCCCCAGTGCGGACGCGGGTCGAAGGCACTGATGGCCGCCTCCACCTCGCGCAGCAGGACCTCCACCGCCGGCTGATCCCGCACCCAGGTGAAATGAAATGCCACGCTGTCCCGCTGATACGCCGGGCTGAGCCAGAGATCATCCGGGGCAACGGTTCTGATCTCGCTGACCTGCAGCAGCGGCGCGATGCGGGGCGCCAGCTCACGAAGGACGGCGATCACCTCGAGCGCTTGCTCGCGTGGCACGAGGTATTCGGTCTGCAGTTCCTCGCCGTTGCTGGGGGTGAAGGCCAGTTGGAAGTGGGGCAGCCGTTCGTACCAGGCACCGGGAACACCGAGTTGCGGCGTGCACACCTCGCCGCCGAGCCCGGGCAGCGGGTGCCGTTCGACGGTGGCCGGGGTGGCCCCGAAGAAGGACGATCGGACCCGACCATCGTCGTCGAACGCCGCCGATGGCGTTGCGGGCGAATCGATCCGGCTCTTGCACCAGACCTGCGACACTCCGTCACCGAGATAGTCGGTGAACAGACTGACGCTGTAGGCGCCGGACACCACGTCCGCGAAGTTGTCCTCGAGCTCGGCCCAGAGCAGGTTCTCGAACACGTCCTGCCGCACCTCGAAGGTGGGCACCACGTCCAGGGTCATCCGGACGATCACGCCGATCGCGCCGAGACTGACCACCGCACCGGCGAAGTCGTCGTCGCCCCTGGCCACTCGCCGCAGTTCGCCGTCACCCTGGACGATCTCCATCGCGGCGACTGCCGCCGCCAAACCCTGATTGCCGACTCCGGACCCGTGGGTCCCGGTGGCGACCGCCCCGGCAATGCTGATGTGCGGCAGCGACGCCAGATTCGCCAGGGCCAGAGAGTGCTCCTGCAGCGCGGAGGCCAGCGTGCCGTACTTCATCCCGGCGCTGACGGTGACCGTTGCGCCGTCCACGGCCACATCATCGGGGAGCCCGCTCATATCGACGAGATCCCCGGAAGTGTCGGCGATGTCGTTGAAGCAATGCCTGCTGCCAAGGGCCTTCACCCGCTCGGCGCCGGCCACGATCTCCTGAAGTTGCTCGACCGAGTCGGGTCGGTGCAGCCGAGGAGCGCGGTAGGTGTAGTTGCCGGACCAGTTGGTCAGTGTCGTCACCGACCCATCGTCGCGCATCGGCGGACGGACGGCTCCCGCACGACTGTCACCTGGACAGCTCTGGCGGAACAGATCAGACCCTGGCGGCCATCGACTCGCGGAGCCGGCCCGGCAATTGCTCGGCCTTCAGCACCCGCGGAATCAGGCTCGGGTCCCGCAGCAGGGCATCGGACACCATGCGCACGGTGACCCCGTGGTCGGGCCGGTCGGTCACGGTGACGATGTCCCCCGCAGCAAGCTCGCCTTCCTCGATGATGCGCAGGTAGGCGCCCGGGCGGGACGCTCCGGCGAAGCGTCTGATGAACGTGGGGTCGTTCATCCGCAACGCCAGCTTGAAGCACGGGAGCCGGGGCTGGGCCACCTCCAGCAGGGTGCTGCCGACGCGCCAGAGTTCACCCACCACGGCGCCCGAGACGTCAACGCCGCTGGTGGTGAGATTCTCGCCGAAGGCGGGCACATCGAGGTCACGGCCGAGTTCGGTCTCCCAGATGCGGGTCTCCTCGAGCGCGTAGGCATAGACCGCCTTGTCGGGACCGCCGTGTACCGATCGATCCGCCTGCAGGTCACCGTCCAGGTTGATGCCCCGGACCCGGACGGAACCCTGCACCGGGCTTTTCCAGATGGCGGTGCTGATGGTCCGTCGTCCGGCCACGAGCAGGCGCGGTTGCCCGACGTTGACGCTGATCAATTGCGGAGCGGGCGACGACGTCATGAAGTCATCCTGCCCGGTGCCGAGGCGGGGATCATTCGGCGGGACCACGGATGATCGGCTCGTTCCCAGCGGGTCGAAGTTTCGTGGTGGCCGGCTCGTCCTCTGACACGGATGATCGCTCGTTCCAGCGGGTCGAAGTTTCGTGGTGGCCAGGAGACGACTAGCCGAGGGTGCCGAGCACGGCCTGGGCCGCGGCCACCAACTCGTCGGTGGTCAACCCGGACCCGATCGCGACACTGTCGCCGACAGCCGGCCAGCCTCCGACCGCCACCTCGAAGCCGTTGCCGTAAACGAACGCGGTGTCGGCTCCGGCCGGCATCGACGGCCAGATAGACGTCCCCGCTCTGCAGAGCACACGGCTCGGCGATGTCGGCCAGGCAGGCGCCGGGCTCGGCGGCTGAAACGCGAACCACCAGGACCGTTCCCGGCTCGGTTCCGGTCAACACTGCCCCACCGACGGGAGCAGGGCCGCAGTCGGCAGTCAGCGGGATCGGGCCTTCGAATTCTCCCGGTGGAAGGGCGGCCAGCAGGGCGTTCGATGCCGCCTCGGTCAGCTCCGGCCAGCAACCGGTTGCCGCCGCGGCAGCACCGGCGACGGAAGCATCTGCTGGCGTGTCGGCCGCGCCGGCGGCCTCCTGACTACCAGTGGCGCCCGGCGCCACCAGAACTGCCGGCGCTGCCGGGCGCGGGCGCCAACGCGGCTGCGCTCTGCTCGGCCGCCGGCGGGTTTGCCGCCGTCGCGACCCGCGCCGAGTCGGCCGAGGTGTTGGACGAGTTCCCCGACATGGTGACCGGGACGACAACTGCCGCAATGGCCGCCAGCGACGCTGCGGCCACCAGCCCGCCGATGAAGAGCCGACGACGACCCGGCCGGTTCCGTCCGGATGTCGAACCAGTGCCCGGCTGCGTCGGCAGCTTGTCGCTCGACGACGCACCCATCGCATCTGTTGCGGCAGTGCGCGCTTCCGCCCTCGCAGCCGCGATCACCGACAACGCACTGACGCTGCTCGGCGGGGCATCGGGATCGTCGGCCAGTCGGGCGAGCAGTTCGGCCAGCTCCGGTTGCGGGTCGAGATCATCGTCGATGTCGCTCATCGGGAGTCACCTCCCGCCGGGGACTGGCGGGCCAGGGCAGCCTTCAAAGCCGCGAGACCACGAGCGGTCTGCGACTTCACGTTGCCCTCCGAACACTCCAGCGCGGCCGCAGTGGCGGACACGTCCATTCCTTCGTAATACCGCAACACCAGCACCGCTCGCTGCCCCGCCGGCACCTCGGCCATCGCCAGCCGGACGAACTCCCGGTCGACCACCCCGGTGGCGATGTCCGCGGCGATCCCCGAACGATCGGCGACCTCCGGCAACACCTCGACGGCGCGTTCCCGCCGCCACGGCCGACGGGACTCGTCGACCGCAACCCGCATCAGGCAGCGGCGGACAAAGGCATCCAGCGCGGCGTGATCACGGATCTGTTCCCAGGCGCCGTACAACTTCACGAAGGCGATCTGGGTCAGGTCGTCGGCCCGGTGCCAGTCACCGCAGATCAGGTAGGCGGTGCGCCGGACCTGGTCACGGCGTGAGGTGACGTACACGGAGAACTTCGCCTCCTCCTCCGGACCCACCAAGCCTCCAGCTGCATCAGGTAGACGGACGACCCCCGATGGATGGTTGCATGCCGAGCGAGGTCAGCGGGTGCGCACTTGCCGGAGAGCTGCCCCGGAAACGGCGAAACCCCAGCCCCGCGACGACGGGCGGAAAGCCCGCCGACGCAGAGCCGGGGATCGTCGGACGCCTGAGCAGATCGCGGGGGGGTTTGCTCCCGCTCAGGCGCCGAGCTTGGCCTGCCAGATGATCGGCAGCGTCGGTGCGGCCGAGCCCCCGGCGGGTTCCACGGTGATCGCCACCGCGTTCTCCCCCGGCTGGGTCGACTTGGTCACCAACTGTGGTTGACCGGCACTGGCATCCGGCAGTACATCGAGCGATCGCGGCTGCTCGCCGGCCAGCGCCCACAGCTGGTAGGTCTGGTCGTCAGGCAGGTCCGGCAGTCCGGTGACGTCGATCGTCACGGCAGCGCAGGACGGCGCGTAGACCACAGAGCCCTGACCGTCGACCGGGCTGGTTGTCTGCTTGTCGGCGGCCTGGGCGACACATTGCTCCGGGGTCTGGGCGACCTCGTTACTCTGGTTCGCCTGGTTGATCCCGAACACCGCGCCGGCACCGAGCACCAGGGCGGCGACCGCGGCCGCCACCAGCGCACCAGGTCTGCGGTACCAACGCCGCAGCGGAACCACGTTGTCCGGCAGATCGGCCGGCGGTTCAGCGGGCGCTCCGGCGGGTGCCGCGGGAGCGGTGAGATCGGCCGGACGTTCGGGCTGCGACACCGGCGGCACCATCAGCGGCGGCAACTGTGGGGTCACCGCGATCCGGGCCATCACCGCCCGCCGCAGCGAGGTAGGTGGGACCTCTGCGGACACCGCGGCCAGCATGGCGACGGTTTCCCGGAACCCGGCCAGCTCGGCCGTGCAGGATTCGCAGGTCTGCAGGTGGGCCTGGACGGCTTCCGACTCGTCGTCGGGCAGCGCGCCGAGCGCCATGGCACCGGTATCCAGGTGCAGGTCGGCGGTACTCATGTGGCCACCCCCAGGCAGTCGCGGAGCCGGATGAGGCCGTCCCGGAGCCGGGTCTTGATCGTTGGTAAGGGGGCGGTCAGCAGTTCTGCGACCTCCCGATAGGTGTAGCCCGAGTAATAGGCCAAAGTAATCGACTCCCGCTGCAGCTCGGTGAGCGTGCCCAGGCAGCGCTGCACAGCCTTGCGTTCGAACGCCGACTCGACGGCCTCGACCACACTGTCGACGTCCCGCTCGGTCGACGCCTGCGCGACCTTGAGATCGCGATCGGTCGCGGCCTGCGCGGAACGAACCCGGTCGACCGACCTGGCGTGCGTCAACGTCATGATCCACGAGGTCGCAGACCCCTTGCCGGCATCGAAACGGCTTGCCCGACGCCAGATCTCCAGGAACACCTCCTGGGCGACCTCCTCGGCCTGGCTGGGATCGCGAACGATCCGCCGGGCCAGGCCGAAAACCCGCGCGGCGAACGCGTCGTACAGCTTCTCGAAGGCTGCTTCCTGGCCCAATGCGGTCAGCCGCATCAGTTCTTCCGGGCGGACCTGCTCGGGTGGCGCGTCCGGCACTGCGGACAACGGGCGCCGGGCAGCCTGGGGAGGCGGCCCCGACGAATCCGGGGGAGGAGGCATGTGCACATCCTTTCGTCCCGGTGGCTCCAGGTGCTGGAGGCTGCGCGGGGTAGTCGATCAAGCGTCATTCGGCACCGCCGAATAACCGGATGGCCGGGCCGCACGGAGATTTCTGCGGTCGAACCGGCCTGCCGCACTGCTGGATACGAGGTTCGGCCCGCCCGCGATCGTCAGCGGACCTTACGGATCGGTGACATCACCACACATCGGTGCTCGAACAGCGGACGATGGACAGGTGACCGAGCCTACGCAGCGACACCCCGAAAACATTTCTGCCCGTTCGGCCCATCCAGATGGCAGTGCAGCCCGAACCCAAGGCATGACCACCAGCGAGCGCCCGGCCACCACTGCCGGCCAGTTGCCACCACAGGGCCCCGCGCCCTGGCGGCCCGGCGTGGCCGTCGCCGGACTGGTCGGCGTGATCGCGATGGGCATCGCCATCGGCGTTGCCGAACTGCTCGCCGGATTCGGCGAGTGGATCGGGTTGTTCAACACACCTGCCTCCCCGCTGTCCTCGCTCGGTCAGACGTTCATCCAGTTCACTCCCGAGTGGCTGAAGGAATTCGCCATCCGGACCTTCGGCGAGAACGACAAACTCGCGTTGACGGCGGGCATGGGGATCACGCTGCTGATCGTGGCGGCCGTCATCGGGATCGTCGGTCGGGTCAGCCCACGGATCGCGGTCGGGATCACCGCAGTCCTGATCCTGATCACCGCCGGCGCCATCTACTCGCGGACCGGCGCCACGGTGCTCGATCTGCTGCCGATCCTGTTGGGCGGCCTGGCCGGCATCTACTTCCTGGTCGCTGTCTTCCGCCGGCAGCTGGTTCCCGGCGTCACGGATCCGGTCGAAGCGGCACCCGTTGACGACACCACCGGTCTCGCAGACAGTTCATCATCGGCATGGTCCACCGCGGAGAACCCCAAGGCCGGCTCGTCGGGAGCGGCGCATCCGATGGCGCGACCGGCCACCGCCGCCTCGAACGCGGCGACCAGACGGCAGTTCTTCAAGATCGCGGGCATCGGTGCCGTGGTGGCCGTTGCAGCCGGCGCACTGGCCAAATGGATCCCCAGCACCGCCGAGGTCGCAGCCAGCCGCAGCAACGTCGCCCTGCCGGCACCGGCCGATGTGCAGACGATTCCGGGTGGCACCAGCCTTGACGTCCCGGGCATCAGCCCGTTCGTCACCGACAACGCCGACTTCTACCGCGTCGACACCGCCTTCGTGGTGCCACGGGTGACCACCGACATCTGGGAACTGCGGATCCACGGCATGGTCGACAACGAGATCACGCTCAGCTATGCCGATCTGACCGCCATGCCGTCCATCGAACGAATGGTCACCCTGACCTGCGTCTCCAACGAGGTCGGTGGCGACCTGGCCGGAAATGCCATGTGGCAGGGCGTCCGCATCGCCGAGGTGCTGAAGATGGCGGGCCCACAGGCCGGTGCCGACTGCGTGCTCTCGACGAGCTACGACGGCTTCACCGTGACCACCCCCATCGAGGCACTGACCGACGACCGCGACGCCCTGTTCGCCTTCGGCATGAACGGCGAGCCGCTGCCGGTCGAGCACGGTTTCCCGGTGCGGATGGTCGTGCCCGGGTTGTACGGCTACGTGTCAGCGACCAAGTGGGTCGTCGACCTCAACGTCTCGACCTTCGCCGAGCAGACCGCCTACTGGACCGACCGCGGTTGGTCGGCCCAGGCTCCGATCAAGACCTCCTCCCGGATCGACGTGCCCAAGAGCTTCGAGCAGGTCTCGAAGGGCACTGTCGCGATCGCCGGTGTGGCTTGGGCCCAGCACCGCGGGATCCAGGGCGTGCAGGTACAGGTCGACGACGGTGACTGGCAGGACGCCACCCTGTCGGGTGAGGTCAGCGCCGACACCTGGCGGCAATGGATGTACCGGTGGGACGCCACCGAGACCGGCCAGCACACGATTCGGTGCCGTGCGATCGACGGCACCGGAGCGGTGCAGATCGAGCAGATCCAGGGGGTGATGCCGGACGGATCGACGGGGTGGGATTCACGTTCTGTGACCGTCACCGCGTAACGCAACCACTCCTCCGGGCGCATCCATACGGCCCGGCCACCCGGTAGTCACCAGTACCAGCCCGCATCGCTTCCGGTGCACCGACTTTCGAGCTTCCGCTCACCCTTCCCGGCGCCGCTTCCCGGCACCGACCCTTTCAAGGAGCAGAAATGATGATGAAACGCGCCCTCACCCTGGTCGCCGGGGCGGCCCTGGCCCTCACCCTGGCCGCCTGTGGCTCGAGCTCCACCACCGCCACCAGCAGCACCTCGGCCGCCGCCGGCGGTTCCTCGGCCGCGATGACGTCCGAGGCCATGACCTCCGAAGCCATGACCTCCGAAGCCATGACCTCCGGTGCCATGACCTCCGGTGCCATGACCTCCGACGCCATGGAGTCCGGTGCGATGGGCTCCGAGTCCATGGCTTCCGGCGCCATGGAGCCGGCCACCCTGGTCGGCGCCGGCTGTGCCGACTACGCCGCTGCCGTGCCGACCGGCGCCGGCTCGGTCGAGGGCATGGCCCTCGATCCGGTCGCCACTGCCGCCTCCAACAACCCGCTGCTGACCACCCTGGTCGCCGCGGTCTCCGGCAAGGTCAACCCCGGCGTCGACCTGGTGAACACCCTGAACAACGGCGAGTTCACCGTCTTCGCACCGGTCGACACGGCCTTCGCCAAGATCGATGCCGCCACGATGACCACCCTGACCACCGACGCGCCGCTGCTGAGCGGGATCCTCACCTACCACGTGGTGCCCGGCCAGCTGTCGCCGACCGCGGTCGTCGGCGTTCACCCGACCGCCAATGGAGCCACCCTCGAGGTCACCGGATCCGGTGACAACCTCAAGGTCAACGGCGCGACCGTGATCTGCGGCGGCGTCAAGACCAAGAACGCCACCGTGTACCTGATCGACACCGTGCTGATGCCGCCGGCTGCCTGATCACCGGCGCACCACCGGCACCAACGACCCGGGCCGTCGACGGAACCTTCCGTCGGCGGCCCGGCCGCGTTTCCCAGGTGCGAGAACTGCTCTGCCTCAGCGGGTTCCCGCCCCGGTCGATTCCCCGGTCCGGACGCCGCCGGTCGCCACCGAACCCGATGCCGGTGCAGCCTTTCGCCCGGCGAACAGGAAACGGGATTGGACGGCGTACCCCACCACGAACAGGGTCACCTCGGTGATCACCTTCGCCGGCAGTAGCGGTACCTGGAGAGTCGTCAGCAACAACAGCGACAGGTAGTTCACCGCCACCAGGATGATCACCAGGGTGAAGTACCCGAGGGCTGCGACACCCACCGGCCGGTCCCGTCCGTGCACGAACACCGCCCTGCGATTGACCAGAAAATTCGTACCCGAACTGAGCACCCTGGCCCCGATGACGGAGAACAACAACGACCCGGTGATGCCGGTCAGCACCAGCAGCGCGACGGCGTCGATGACGAACGCGGCCAAGCGACGACAGGATGAACTTCAGCAGCGGCGCGTAGATCCGCACCGAGTCGGCCAGCGGACGGAAATGCGAGGAGGCATTCGCCGCCAGGTAGATGGTCGCGATCTCCTCGGTCTCGATCGCCCGACCGGTCTGGCAGGCCTCCAGCAGGATGTTCAGCTCGTACTCGTACCGGTTACCACCGATCGTCCCGAGCCAACCGAGCATCGATGACGGGTAGCCGCGTAGCCCGGTCTGCGTGTCGTCGATCCGCCGGCCGGTACTCAGCCGGAACAACCACCGGGTCATCGTGTTGCCGAATCTGCTGCGCGCCGGGACTTGACCGGTGAAGCTCCTGGTCCCCAACACCATTGCCGCGCCGCCGGTCCGCACCCGCTGCACCACCCGGAGAATGTCGCCGACGGCGTGCTGACCGTCGCAGTCGGCGCAGACCACGTCCTGGCCCGGGAAATCCCGCGCGATGAGCGCGAAGCCGGTCTTGAGCGCAAAACCCTTGCCCTGGTTGGTGTCGTAGCCGACAACTCGATGTCCCCGACGGTGCACCGCCGCGAAGACGGATCGGTAGTCGGGCCCGCTGCCGTCGTCGACGACCAGCACGACCACCCCGGGGGCGGCGGCGTCGATCGAGGACACCAGGTCGATCAGCTTGCGGTCCGGCTGGTAGGCCGGTATCAGGATGATCATGAATGCGCCGTCATGCGCCGACGTAGAGGATGTCGGAGGTACCGCGTTCCTCGCCCTTACCCAGCGGGTTGTTGACCACTTCGCCGTTGAAATACATCGTCGACGAGCCGCCGCCGTCGATGTTGTACGCGGTGGTCGCGCCCAGCCCCTGCATGATCTCGGCCAGTCCGCTCATCGTCACGCCCGCGCTGTAGCCGGGGCTGCGCCCGTCGACGACCACGAACACGTCATGGTTCGCAGCGATGATGCCGACCGCGGTGCGCGGTTGCTCGCCCTGTATCGAGTGATTGCCGAAGTTCGTGTCGACCTCGACATCGTCAATGCCGGAGACGATCTCGCCGTTCTCCAGCAACGCCGGCCCGAACGACAGGGTGTTCCACACCCCGTCGGCGACCAATTGGTCTGCAGTGGTTGCGGTCTCGTCGTAAACCTCGACCGTGCCGTCCCGATAGAACGCGAGCCCCTGCCGGGCGCCCACGTCGCGGAACACCACGCCGTTGCGGATGACGATCCCGGTGTCCCGGAAACCGTAGTAATCGCCGTTGATGGCCAGCACCGCATCGTTGTCGGCTGCGATATCCGAGGTGTTCTCGATGATGTTCTCGCCGAAGCTGTCCTCCGCGAACGCCGACCGGACCTGGGTGGCGTCACTGACCACGACATCGGCGACGTAGTAGGTCACGGTGGAATCCCCGCTGCCGGTGACCACCGTCGAGATCGTGATCCCGGTGTCCTGCGACGTGTAGGAGGTGTCCGTGACGACGGCGGCGATGTCGGATGCAGCGGCGGGGGTTTCGCCGGTCGCGCTCCCGGACGAGGACGACGTGCCCGACGTCGTCGACGTCGAGGAACCGGTGACACCCGCCTCATAGGCCGAGACATCGGCGATCTCGACATGGTCGATGACGAAACGGTCAAGCGCCCAAGCGGTGCCGCCGCCCGCGGTGACGGTCAGCGCGAGCGCAGAGGCGATGATCGCCCGCCGGACCCGGCGCTTCTTGGGGCACTGCTGAGGTGGTGAGACATCCATGCGTCGTGTCTATGGACCGAAGCTATGTCCCGACTGAGCATGGCCAGTGCCGCCGCCGTGATCACGGCGCCGGCCGTCACCCGCCGCGGCCTTCACCAGAGCCGGGCATTGGCGGTTGCGCCGCCGAGCCACGCCCGTGTCCACCCCTCAACGGCCACGGCGTCGGCTCCCCCGGGCGACGAACGACCGATTTCCCACCACCAAAGGGGCGGTCGGCTCTCGGGTCGCACGTCGCAGTAGTTCACCCCCGGTGGGCCGCGCGCATCAGGGATGGACCCTGGTCAGCACTCACCCCGGATGCCGACCCGACGTTCGGCTGTCGCCGATATCCGACGTTCACAGCGCCGGCGGCTACCCGGGCTCAGCCGTTCGGCGTCAGACCCGCCTGCAGGCGCTCACCGAGCGCGTTCGCGAGCTCGGCACGGGAGCTCAATCCGAGGCGTCGGTAGATGGCGCTGAGGTGGAATTCCACTGTCTTCGGACTGAGGAAAAGACTGTTCGCCACTTCCTTGTTCGTGGCGCCCCCGGTGACCGCCATCGCGACCTGGAATTCCTGCGGTGTCAACAGATCGACGGCATGCGACACGGGTCCCGGCGCTGTGCCGCCGAGGGCTGCGATCTCCTGGGATGCTCGCAGCGCCCAGGTGGCGGCACCGAGGCCGGCAAATCTCTCCCACGCCTGGGTGAGGTGCTGCCGGGCGTCCTTGCGCCTGCGCTGCCGGCGGAGTCGCTCGCCGAAACAGAGCTCTGTCCTGGCGATCTCGAACGGGCGCATGTTGCGTCCGGCGTGCAACTCGATGGCGCGGCGGAAGTGCTCCTCCCAGCCGGCATCCGTCGAGACCATTCCTTCGCACCGCGCGAGCACCGCCTGGTCGAGCCGGGTCGTCCCACCGTGGGCGGCGCCGCGCATCACCTCCAGCGTCGAGGACGTCGCGGCACGACGGCCGCACCGCACCTGCGCCTCGATGAGTTCGGCCGCCCACTGCAGGTGGCCCAACTCGAACACGCCGAACTGCCGGGACAGCCGCCCGCACGATTCCAGGGGTTCCACCGCGGCTGCGGGGTTGCCGGTGCCGAGTTCCAGCAGGCCCAGCATGCTCAGGCCCTGTGCCTCGATGAAGGTGGCGCCCATGGCCCTGGCCTCGCGAATCACCGTCAGGGCGTGGGAACGTCCTTGTTCGCAGCCGCGGGCCGCATCGATCTGGGCCAGCATCACCTGGGAATTCGGTCGAATGGGTGCCTGACCGATGTCGTCGGCCAGGATGGTGGCCTCCGAAGCCTGTGCGTATCCCTGCTCCCATGCTCCGAGCCGGTAGTTCGTTGCCGCCGACATCGCGAGCGCGAAGGGCAACGCACCGACGGCGCCGCACTGCCTGGCGGCGGCGACCGTCCGGTCCAGCACCGTCCGTGCCTCGTCCAGCGAGTTGATCATCAGGTAGGCGGTGCCGAGGTACACCAGCTGTTGGAGCAGCTCGACCGACGGATCGGGCTGGTCGACGGCTGCGCGGAAGGCCTCCAGCCGGGGGCGCGCGTCCTCACCGGCCCCGCTCATCGCCTGCACCGTCCCGACCATCAGGTCGCCCGCCGCAACGGCACCCGGTCCGAGCGTCCGCCCGATGCTCGCCACCAACTGTGCGGCATCGGCCGCCCGATCCATGTCGCCGGCCAGCACGGTGGCGAACGCGGCGTCGAGCGAGATCTGGATGGCCAGGGCCGGGTTGCTGTCCCGGATTCGCTCGGCCTCGCGCTGGAGCACCACCGCCGCCCCGGGCGGGTCGCCGGCGGCGCTCTGCAACCTTCCCCGGAGGTGGACGATCGCCGCCGAGCAGTCATCTGACGTCGAATCGTCACCCTCGAGCAGACCGAGCAGTTTCTGGCTCTGATGCGGTAGCCCGGCGGCGAGCCCGGCCTCGGCCGCGGCCAGCAGCCGCCGGGTCCGGGCCGGACCGGTCGGGCTGAGTTCGGCCGCCCGCTGGTTGATCAGACATGATGCGCCGTAACCGGTTCGCGCCATGGCGGATCGTGCGTGGGCCTCCAGCAACTCGGCGATCGATTCGTCGGTGCCGACGGCGGCGTCGGCGAGATGCCAGACCCTGGCCTCGTCGTCGACGGTTCGGGTTGATTCGCGAAGACCCTCCGCGCAGGCCAGATGCGCCGCGCGCCTGGCCTTGGCGGACGCCGATTGGATCACGGCGGACCTGGCCAACGGATGGCGCATCCTTGCCAGACCGTTGTCCAGGTTCACCAATCCGGCCTCCTCGGCCGCTTCCAGGGCCGAGAGGGTGAGCCCGACGGACCGCAGCGCCCGCGCCACGACGGCCACGCCACTCTCGTCCAGCATCGCGGTGATCAACAACGCGTCCTTGGCTGTCGACGCCATGTCGGCCACGGCCCTGATGTAGGCCGCCGAGAGGGCCGGCCCCACGGGTGCCGGTTCGGAGCGGATGGCCAACACGGCCAGCTCCTCGGCCGGGAGGTAGGTGGGCAGATCCAGCAGGGCCAGCGGGTTGCCGCCGGTCGCCCGGACGAGCCAGCCCAGCACTTCGTCGTTGACCCGGAGACCGCGCTGCTCCACCAGTTCCGCCGCCGACCCGAGCTCCAAGCCCGGTAGTGCGAGGGTCGGCAGATCGCCGCCGACCGGCACCGGCGGCTGCGCGCCGTCGGTGCGGGAGGCGAGCAGGAAGAGCACCCGTTCGTGCTGAAGTCGCCGCTGCGCGAACAGCAGTGCCCGCATCGAGGCGGTGTCCAGCCATTGGCAGTCGTCGACGAGGACGACGATCGGACCGACAGCGGCTGCGGCGACGAACAGCCCCAGGGTGCCGGCGTACACCGGGAAGGAATCCGCACCGACCGCCGGACCGATGGCCAGCGCCGCTTCGATCGCGGCGGCCTGGGTGGCGACCAACGACGGCAGGAACTCCAGCAGTGGCGTCATCACCTGGGACAACCCGGCGTAGGTGAGTCCCGCCTCGTCCGGGGCACCCTTCGCGCGGATCACCCGCATCCCCTCGCCGCGATCTGCGGCGTAGTCCAGCAGGATCGATTTACCGATTCCGGCCGGACCGGACAACATCAGCGCGCCACCCTCGCCGCGCCGGAGGTCGGACGTCAGCGCATCGATGCGCCCACACGCCTCCGCCCGTCCGACGATCATTCCCGTAACTTAGTCGTCTGCGACCTAGTCGTCAGACCTTGACAACACCCTCAGCCGGCGGCGCCGACGCCGGCCGCCGGAGAACCGCCCGACTGTCCGGTCGTGACCCGACCACGAAACATCCGGCGTGTAGCTTCGGTGCATCCAGGGGCCGTGCCGTACGGCCGGACCACGGCGGTCACATCGAGTTCCGGGAGGCCGAGGCCAAGTGTGCGGACTGAGCGGTGAGTTCAGATTCGACGGTCACGCCGCCGACGTGGCAGCAGTCGACCGGATCTCGGCGGTGATGGAGCCTCGCGGGCCGGACGGCCACGGCCTCTGGCACGAGGGTCCAGTGGCACTGGCCCACCGTCGGCTCGCCATCATCGATCTCTCCGAGACCGGCGCGCAGCCGATGGTGGATGCGCAGTTGCGGTTGGTGACGGTCTTCAACGGCTGCATCTACAACTACCAGCAGTTGCGGGTGGAGCTGCAGGGTTACGGCTACCGGTTCTTCTCCACCTCCGACACCGAGGTCATCGCCAAGTCCTACCACCGCTGGGGTGTGCACTGCGTCGATCATTTCTTCGGGATGTTCGCCTTCGCGCTGCTGGAGCAGGACACCGGGCGACTGGTACTGGGCCGTGACCGACTGGGCATCAAACCGCTGTACCTGACCCAGACCACGGACCGGCTGCGCTTCGCCTCGTCGTTGCCCGCCTTGCTGGCCGGTGGCGGTGTCGACACCTCGATCGACCCGATCGCGCTGAACCACTACATGAGCTTCCACGCGGTGGTACCGGCGCCGATGACGATCCTGTCCGGTGTACGGAAACTGCCGCCGGCGACAGTTCGGACGATCGAACCGGACGGCCGGTTCACCGACCTGACCTACTGGGCGCCGCCGCACACCCGGCAGGAGAAGTATGCGGGCCTGACCGAGAACGACTGGGAGGACCTGATTCTCGACACGCTTCAGACGGCGGTCGAGCGTCGCATGGTGGCCGACGTCCCGGTCGGCGTGCTGCTCTCCGGCGGGATCGACTCGAGCGTGATCGTCGCGCTGCTGGCCAAGGCCGGCCAGCACGGGCTGCAGACCTTCAGCATCGGTTTCGAGCGGGTCGGCGACCGGGAGGGTGACGAGTTCGAATTCTCCGACCTGATCGCCAAGGAGTTCGACACCGATCATCACCAGCTGATGATGCCGTCGACCACCGTCCTGGACGGACTGGACGGCGCGGTGCAGGCGATGAGCGAGCCGATGGTCAGCCATGACTGCATTGCCTTCTACCTGCTGTCCGAAGCGGTCTCCCAGCACGTCACCGTTGTCCAGTCGGGACAGGGCGCCGACGAACTGCTCGCCGGTTACGACTGGTACCCGCCACTGGCCGATGCCTCCGCGGACCAGGCGCTGGACGTCTACGCGGCGCATTTCTTCGACCGCAATCATCAGGTACTCGGCAAGATCCTGCAGCCGCAGTGGATGACGCAGGACGATCCCAGCCGGGATTTCGTCCGCGCGCACTTCGGGCGGCCCGACGCCACGGCAGCCCTGGACAAGGCACTGCGCCTCGACTCGCAGATCATGCTGGTCGACGACCCGGTCAAGCGGGTGGACAACATGACGATGGCCTGGGGGCTGGAGGCGAGGACGCCGTTCCTCGACCACGAGTTCGCCGAACTCGCCGCCGCCTGCCCGCCGGAACTGAAACTCGCCCAGAACGGCAAGGGTGTGCTGAAAGAGGCCTCGCGCAAGGTCCTCCCGGCGGCCGTCATCGACCGGAAGAAGGGCAGTTTTCCGGTCCCGGCGATCATCAACCTGGAGGGTTTGTATCTCGACCGGGTGCGAGAGGCCCTGCACTCGCCCGCCGCCAGGAACCGGGATCTGTTCCGTCCGGAGTACGTCGAGATGCTGTTCGAGGATCCCAACAAGAACCGCACCACCCTCGGCTCCAACCAGCTGTGGCAGCTCGGCCTGCTGGAAATGTGGTTGCAGGGTCACGGGATCGGCTGACCCGACGATGCACGGTGGCGCAGGAGAGGTGACCCGGACGGCCGCAGGTCGTTCCGACTCCCACCACCCGGGACCTGCCGACGCCCGGGTACTGGCGCCGGAGGTCATCGAGGCCATCCACCGGATCGCGGGGGTGGTGGGCGCCTGGTGCCCCTCGCTCTCGCCCGACGGTCGCCGGATCGCGTACATCACCGACCGTTCGGGCCTGCCGCGCCTGGAGGTCGCGCACCTGACCGCCGCCGGCGACCGGGCCGACGTGGTGCCGGCCACGGTGTCGCCGGCCGATCAGGAGGTCGTTTCCGTCGCCTGGTCACCCGACGGACTGTGGCTCGCCTATCTGGTGTCACCGAACGGGCTGATCCGGGCCGAGCTGCACGTCGTTCGTCCCGACGGCACCGAGGCCCACGCACTGGCCGGGACCGACGACCTGACAACGATTCTGGCCGGCTGCTGGACGGCGCTGCCGCAGACCTACGCCTTCACCCTGGCCGATGGGCGGGGTCCGGATGCCGACGTCTGCCTGGTCGACGTCGGCACCGGCCTGGTGCGGCATGTCGCCACCGGCGGATTCCTGGCGGTGACCTCGGTGTCCCGGGACGGTCGCCGGCTGATCGCCAGGCGCGGATCACGCGGCCGCCGGCATCTGGTCATCGCCGAGATCCCGGACGACCCGACAGCTCCGCCGGCAACGCCGCGTCGGCTGTTGGCCGCTGACTTCCCCGACGAGGGCACCGATCTCGCGGAGGACGGCCGATTCACCCCGGACGGGGGCGCGGTCTACCTGCGGACGGTCGCCGGCCGCGAGCGGTACGCCCTCGGGTTGGTGCAGCTGGACGACCACGGCACGCCGGGACGGCTCCGGCTGCTGGCCGCCCGACCGGACGCCGATCTGGAGTCGTACGCCATCCTGGCCGGCGGCCAGAGCGCTCTGCTGGTGTGGAACGTCGACGGGATCAGCACCATCGAGGTGCGTGACCTGTCCAGCGGGAACGGCTACACCATCGACATCGGGACACGGGTGATGCCGGGCTGGTCGGTGCACGCCGACGGCCGGTCGGGGATCCTGGAACTCACCGAACCCGTTGCCCCGCGCAGCCTTTACCACGTCGATCTGGTCGATCCGCATGTGCCCGGCCAGGAATCGGCACCTCCGCGGCGGATCCGGGGTTTGCCGGTTCCCGAGCTGCCGCAGGATCGGCTCACCGTCCCGCAGACCGTCTCGTACCCGTCGCCGGACGGGATCGAGCTGTCCGGTCTGTGGTACCGGCCGCACGGCACCACGGGGCCGGTGCCGACCGTGATGTTGTTGCACGGTGGCCCGGAAAGCCAGGAGCGGCCCGCCTTCTCGATCCTGATCCAGTCGCTGACGACGGCCGGGATCGGCGTGTTCGCCCCCAACGTCCGGGGCTCGACCGGGTACGGCCTCACCTTCATGCGGATGGACGACCTGGGTCGGCGGGAGTCCTCCTTCCAGGACGTTCCGGCGACGGTGCGCTTCCTGATCGAATCAGGCCGTTCCGAATCCGGGCGGATCGGTGTGCATGGTTGGTCCTACGGTGGGTACCTGGCCCTGGTGGCTCTCACCCGCTGGCCGGAGATGTTCGCATCCGGATCCAGCCACGCCGGGATGTCCGACCTCGGACACTTCTTCGCCGAGACCGAGACCTGGATGGCCGCCGCGTCGGTCACCGAGTACGGCGATCCGGTGAGCGATAGTGCTCTGCTGCAGTCTCTTTCGCCGCTCGGACAACTGGGCAGGGTGCTCGCGCCGACCCTGCTGGTGCACGGTGAGATGGATACCAACGTCCCGGTCGGCGAGTCGGTCAGGGCGTACGCGGCGATGCGGGCCGCAGGCGTCGGCACGGAGATCCTGCTGCTGCCCGGCGAGGGCCACACCATCGTCGGCCACGACGGCCGGCTCGCCTCGACCCGGCTGATCGTCGACTGGCACGCCAGGTCACTGCTGTGACCGGGACGCAGCCGCCGACCGTGCTGGCCGGGTACCTGCCGGGTCCGCTGGACGAGGCCGTCGACCCGGACGGCCGGGTGCGGCCCGGCTACACCAACATCATCGCCCGGCTCGAGGCCACCGGCATCGACGGATTGCGGGCGGCGGCCGCGAATCTCAACCAGGTACGAAAGACCGAGGGCATCACCTTCATCGCCGACATCGACGGCGAGTTGCAGGAGCAGCCGTTCCCGCTCGACCCCGTCCCCCGCGTCCTGTCCAGTGCCGACTGGACGGAGATCAGTGCCGGGTTGCGCCAACGCACCAGGGTGTTGAACGCCTTTCTCGACGACGTCTACGGGCCGGCCGAGATAGTGAGGGACGGCGTCATTCCGGCGTCGGTGATCCACAACTGCCCCGGTTTCCTCCCCGCTGCGCGGGATCTCGCGCCGGGCGGGCGGCCGCGTGCCACCGTCCTCGGCTTCGATCTGCTGCACGCTCCGTCCGGTCGGTGGGTGGTCCTCGAGGACAATCTTCGGGTGCCATCGGGCTTGGGATACGCCGTGTCCAACCGGCGCACCGCCGCCGCGGCGCTGCCGATGCTGCATCCCTGGCCCGGACTGCGCTCCCCGGAAAGTGTCGGGGCCGCACTGCTGTCGGCCCTGCAGCAGTCGACGCCGCCGAACTGCGCCCGTTCCACCCCGACGGTCGCGGTGCTCTCCGACGGTCCGGACAATTCCGCCTGGTACGAGCACCAGTTGCTCGCCGATGCGATGGACGTCCCAGTGGTGACACCCGACGATCTGCGCGGCGGCCCGGAAGGCGTGACGGCACAGATCGACGGCCGCTCTGTCCCGCTCGACGTGCTGTACCGGCGGCTCGGCGATGACGAGCTGATCGACGGCCCCGCCGTCTCGAAGTCGGCAAATGCGTTACTGGTGGCGGCGTCCCGCGCGGGCACCCTCGCGGTGGTCAACACCCCCGGCAACGGAGTGGCCGACGACAAGGCGATGTATGCGTTCGTCCACACGATGATCCACTACTACCTCGGTGAGGAACCGCTGATCGGTGATGTCGGAACCTGGGTGCTCGCTGATCCCGACCAGTACGAGGGCGTTCGGGACCGGCTGCACGAACTGGTGGTGAAACCGGTCGACGGGTCCGGGGGCGCCGGGGTGATGATCGGCCCTGACCTCGACGAGGCCGAGATCGCCGCGATGCGGGCCGAAGTCGAGGCCGCACCGCATCTGTTCATCGCGCAGGAGGTGATCCGGTTCTCCTCGCATCCGACCCTGACCGCGGAAGGGCTGGCACCCCGCCATGTCGACCTGCGGGTTTTCGCGCTGGCCGGCCGGGACGGGTCGGTCACCGTCCCCGACGTCGCACTGAGCAGGGTCGCCCTGGAATCCGACGGTCTGTTGGTGAACTCCTCGCGAGGCGGTGGCTCGAAGGACACCTGGCTCCACGACTGAGTACAGATGGCGCGGCTGAGACGGACATTCAGTCGTCGAGCATTTTCAGCACGGCCCGTTCCACCGTCGGTGCCCGGCCGATCGTGACCAGCGAGTCCCGGTCCAGTTGATCGGGTTCCTTGCCGCCGGCCCGGTCTCGTTGCAGCCGGGAAACCGCCCGATCGATGGTGACGCCCTCCCGGAACAGCTCGATCACCCGCGGATTGATGTAGGAGCCACGGCACACCGTGGGCGTGTTACCGAGATTCTCGGCGACCGCGACCACCGCACGCCGGATGGCCTTGTCCTGAGCCGTTTTGCTCCAAACGGTGTCCTTCGGATGCCGCAGCGACTCGTCGGCGACGGCGACGGCGCCGAGCACGGTGCCGTGCCAGGTGCGAAAGTCCTTGGCCGAGATCTGCAGTCCGAGGACGTCCTTCACGTACGCGTTGATCTCGGCACTGGTTGCCCGGTGCCACTGTTTCCCGTCCCGGTAGACGAGCAACTCGTCGACGTCGCCGCCCCGCCGCCGGCGCAGTGATGACACCACATCCAGCAGGATCTCGTCGTCGATCCGTTCCACCCTGGTCAGCCCGGACTTGGCAATGTACTCGAAAACCAACTCGTCGCCCTGTCGATGCACGTGCTCGCGACGCAGCGTGGACAGTCCGAACGAGCCGTTGGTCTCGGCGTACACCTCGCCGCCGATCCGGAAGTGTCCGCAATCCAGCAGCCTGAACGCCGTCGCCAGCACCCGCTCCCTGGTCAGACCGGACTGGTCCAGGTGCTCGGCCACCACGCTGCGCGCCTTGGGCAGCGCCGCCCCGAGTTGCAACACGCGTCCGTGCTTGAGATTGCCCTGGTTGCGTTGCCAGTCGAGGTGGTACATGTACTGCCGACGACCGGCCACATCGGTGCCCACCGCCTGCAGGTGGCCGTTCGCGTACGGCGTGATCCACACCTGTTGCCAGGCAGGCGGAATCACCAGATCATCGATGCGACTTCGGATCTCCGGATCGTCGACGACCCGGCCCTTGGCATCGTGATAGGTGAACCCGCGCCCGCGTCGACGACGGGTGATGCCGGGCTGACCGGGATTGGTGCGCCGAAGCCTCGGCATCGCCCAGGCCTCCCCGCTCGGTGCCGATCTGACTCGGTGCCGCTCTCGTTGTGCGCTCTGCGCGGCCCGCGTGCCCGCAATTCCGGGCAGACCTCATCCAGCGCCGACTCCTGTGAGCCGAGATACCCGGCGGAACGGGACGCGAAACTGGACAGTCCACAAGTTTTTGATTCAGAACCGGTCCACCGGTAACACCAAGTACGGGCGCACGCCCACGGTCCCGGGACGGCGCGGGTGCCCAAGGCCAAGCCGGTTGAGAACCCAGCCGGCCTGGCCGCCCGGCCCGGCACCGGGTGATCAGGTCTCGGTGGCCGCCTGCGGATGTCGAATCAGCGCGCCGAGGAACTCTTCCCACCGGCCGTAGACGCCATAGTGACCGACGCCGGGCCGCACCGACCCCGCCCTCCGCAAAGGCTGCATCGAACTCTGCCTCGAACATCGGCACCAGCGCCGGGTCGGTGAAGATCGGCCGATCGCCTGGCCAATTCTTCGCGCACCGCGCAACGAAGGACCGAAGGTGTTTGCGGTAGTACCGTGCCTCGATCTTGGCGATCCCGGTGGCCAGCCATTTCGTCCGCTGCAGCCGGAAGATCTGCTACCCGATCAGAATCCGGTACGCACCATCAACTCCCTGCAGATCCTTCCGGTTCACCCGGCCGTGTCACCTTCAGGCGAACCTGATCACCGCGCCTTGTCCGTGCGTGACCGCCCGTTGGACCGACCGGACACCCGAATGACCAAATCGTCGATGATGGTGGGACGGAACGGCAGCTTGCCGGTCTCGACGACCTGGTTCGACAGTTCCCTGAGTTTCAGGTTCACCTGCTGACTGGACGCGACCAACAACTGGAAGGCATCCGTCGCGGACAGCCGGTAGCCCGCCATCAGGATGCCGACGGCGGTTCCGATCATCCGGTTGCTGTCCAACGCCTGCCGGATCTGGTCGGCGCGGGTCTCGGCCGCGTCGACCGCCTCCTCACGGAACCGCTGCAGGCCGTAATTGGCCTGAACCCTGGACAGCAGTTCCTGGGCGGAGAACGGCTTGGTCACGTAGTCGTCCGCCCCGGCCTCGAAACCCTCTGCGGTGGCGTCGGTGCCGCTGCGCGCGGTGAGCACGATCACCGGGACCCGGGCAACGTGCTCCTGCGCCCGCAGCTCCCGGACCAGGTCCAGGCCGCTGCGGCCGGGCAACATGACGTCGGTGACCACCAGATCGGGCGGATCGACCGTTCCACTGGTGAGTGCCTCGATGGCGGACTCCGCATCGCCGAAGACCCTTGTCGTCCATTCGTTGTCGGTCAGCAGGCGGGTGACATAGGTCCGCAGGTCGGCGTCGTCCTCGATCAGCCAGGCCTGCTTGGAATGCTCTGCGTTCGACGGCTCGACCACCTCCTGGCCGGGTGCCCAGCCGACGATCCGGGTGGGCAGCACGACGGTGAAGGTGCTACCGCTGCCCGGTTCGCTGCGCAGTTGGACGGTCCCCTTGTGGGCGCGGGCCAGATCCGACACCAGCGCGAGTCCGATCCCGGCCCCGTGGTCCTGTTCGCCACCGGTCGCCCGGTAGAACCGGTCGAACACCAACTGTTGCTGCGCCGCCGGGATCCCCACCCCGGTGTCGGTCACCGTCAAGGTCACCGTCGCACCGGCGGCGGCCAGGGCGACCTCGACCCCGCCGCTGGGCGTGAATTTCATGGCGTTCGACAGCAGATTGGTCACGATGGTCGACCACATCCCGCGATCGACCAGGGCCGTCACCGGATCCGCCGGCGCGGCCACCTCGAATCTGAGCCCGGCGTGTTCTGCGGTCGCCCGGAACATGCTGGCCACCTCCCCCGTCAGTGCCACCAGGTCGGTGGGCTGCAGAGCGGGCTTCAATGTCCTGGCCTCCGCGCCGGAGAAATCCAACAACGCCTCGACCATCAGCTGGAGCCGTTCCGCGGCACGCACAGCCGCTTCCAGATCCTCCCGCTCCTCGGCCGGAGTCAATCGGCCGGGAGACTGCAACAGGTCACGCAGCGGGGACAGCAGCAGCGTCAACGGGGTCCGCAGCTCATGACTGACGTTCTGGAAGAACTCCATCTTCGCCCGATCCAGATCGGCCAGCACCTGGACCCGCTGCCGTTCCAGTTCGTAGGCGATGGTGTCGGTCAGCGCCACCCGGATCTGTCTGCCGATCAGCTTGGCGAAGGCCCAGAAATCGTCGTCCAGCGGACGGTACGGGTTGACGCCCAGGACGAGGGCGCCGATCGGCTCGGATCGGCCGCTGACGGTCAGCGGCAGGACTACGGCCGCGTCGGGTCGGAGCGGACCGAGCGGGCCGGCCGGGAGAACGTCCGGCAACTGGTCGCGCAGTCCGATGACCGCCTCGGCGTCGGCCGTCTTCAGCACTCGCTGCAGAACGCCGTCCCTGCTGTCGACGGCCCGCAGGAAGTCCGAGACGTCGGCGTCGGCGGCAAGTCCGTAACCGCCGACCGGTTCCCAGTCGTCGACCGCCGCGTCTGCGCTGTCGGCGTCGGCCGTCAGGACTGCGGCAGCAAAGGGCACGCTCTCCCTGGTCCTCCGCAGGATGTTCAGCGCCGCCCGGCAGCAGTCGACCGTGCTGCCGGCATCGGTGACGGACATCCCGCCGAGCTGGCGGACGACCCGCATCCGCCGCTCGCCGATCATCTTGGCAGTGGTCTCGATGGACGCGGTGAACATGCCGGCGATGGTGCCGTCGAGCTCCCGGATGGGGCTGTGCGAGAAGGTGAAGAAGCACTCCTCGGGGTACCCGTTCCGCTCGAGAATCTGGCGCTCGTTCTCCCAGGTCAGGGTCGTGCCGTCCTGAATCACCTCGTGCAGCCGGTGGCCGATGGCGTCCCAGGATTCCGGCCAGGTGTCACGTGCCGATCGACCGAGGGCACCGGGGTGTTTGCCACCCAGGGTCCGGGCGAACGCGTCGTTGTAGATGGCGACGAGCTCCGGCCCCCAGTTGATCAGGATGGGGAACCCGGAGTCGAGGCAGACATCGACCATCTGCCGGAGGACGGGCGACCACGACTGCGGAGGACCGAGACCGGTGCGGGACCAGTCCAACGAGCGCAGATGCGCTCGCACGTCTCCCGGGCCGGCGAAATCCACCCCGGGTGATTCTGCCGATGTCATGACGGTCATTCTCCAGCGGCGATCGAATGCGGAACGTACCGCTCAATCTTCGGTCACCGCGGTGTCGTCCCGCCAACCGGATCCAGGAGCGTTGCGTAGCGTCGCAGTGCCGCTACCCGCCGTCGGGATGCCACCTGTCCTCGGTCTGCAACCGGTCGTCGGACTGCAACCATTCGTCGGGCTGCAACCGGTCGTCGGGCTCGAAGGAGCTCTCGTCGGCCTGGTCGCCCTCGAGCAGATGTCCGGCGATGTCGTCGACGGTGAGCATCCCGACCAGCCGACCGTCGGCGGCGACCACCGGCAGCAGCGGGACCGGCTGGGCGAGGACGAGCCCGAGCACTCTGGAGCCGAACTCCTCGTCCGGCGCGACGACCACCGGCGTTCCCTCGATCAGCGAACCGCACTGCATCGTGCGTGGATCCTGACCGTCGGCCACGCACCGGTCGATGATGTCTGCCGAGGTCAGCATCCCGAGGAACTCGCCGCCGGCGGCGCAGACCGGCACGGCCGCCACCGCGTGCGCTCGCAACCGGCGGGCGGCCGCGACGACGGGATCGGTGCTCTCGACGCCGGGCAGCGGAGCCCGCATGACGTCGCGCACCGTGGTCGCCATCGCCCGCCCTATTGGCCCGTCAAGAGAATGCCCGACGAAAAGGCCGGATCTGTGGTCCATCCTGCTCATCGCAGCCTCATCCTGTCGCACCCGGCGATCTGGAGGAAGCAGGCCAGAAACATACCGCCGGAGCACCATTCGCGGAGGTTGCCTGTCATTGCTTGCCTCCCTCCCGGAAGCGGCTGCGCTCGAGGGCAACCGTCGGAGTGGATCCCGACCAGGACACTGCGCCCGAGACACTGCGCCGAAGACACTGCGCCGATGGTGGAGATGACGTCGACTGACCCGGGGACAATGCCCAGCATTGCCTGTGACGAAACACCCGCGGGCCGCTACGGGCTTGTTGAGGTGTCGGATCGGGCCATCTGCACGGTCACCGGCACGGTCGTCGACCACCGATGCGTTCGACGTCGGTACGTCGAGTGACACGCCGGGACTTGCGGTGCTGATGCGGCAGTTCTTGCGCTGAACAGGTGCTGCAGTCGCCCTCGAGCGGTCGATCTGACCCAGGACCTCGGAATGGTCGGGCGTGTCCGCGCGGCGGGGGCGTCGCCGGGCGGCCCAGCCCGATACGCCGCCCCACGCCGATCCCGCGCGGCCGCACCAACACCGGGCCGGCTTGCTGTGGACGGTCAGAGACCAGTCGTACCTGGTCGGTGTGGCACGGAGAGCTTCGTGATAGCGCATGTGGGACCACCAGACACGACTCGCCCGAACTCGACACGCTCCGGGGGTGGAACTACCGCTTGCCGCGTGATGCAGTCGGTGGTGAGCGGCAGATGTGCCCGGAGAGCAGCGCGAGACCGCGTATGTCGATTGCTGACGGCCACTGCGTCGGGCCGGGGGCAGGAGGCCTGGACCTGACTTGTCACTGCGTGGCGGCCGGGGTGTGGGCTGACTCCGTTCAGCCACCCCGGCGGACCGCGCGGGTCAGCGTGCGGGCGGCGGTCAGATCTGCAGCGGCGGACCGGGTGTCACCGGATCCGGAGCGGCGGGCTCCGGCGGGGACGGCGTCGGGGCGGTCGGGTCGGGCGTCGCCGGCCCGGGACCCGGAAACGGCTGCCCTGGATCCGGACTCACCGGTCCGGGTTCCGGGGTCGGTGGTGGCTCGAGAGGTACCGGTGGACGGTCGGGCTCAACCGGCGAGGGATCCACCGGTTGCGGAACACCGGGTTCGGGAGCGCCGGGCTGGGGCAATCCGCCGGGTCCTGTCGGATCTGGAATCGTCATGACGTCCTCCCGCTCGATGGGGTCGGCAACGGCCCGCTTCCTGCACGGCGTTCAGTACCCCGGCGCGACACGGCCGAATCACCACGGCAGGACGGTCCCCGCGCCTCGAGGCTCAGCTCCCGGGCCCGGTTTGAGCACGCCCGCCGCGGGGAATCCGCAGGTGGAGACTCGGTGGGGGTCGGCCAACCGAAGCCGGTTGTGGTTCCGAACCACCCGGTCCCGAACATGACCCAGCAGGCCGAGGAGCTGTCAGATGAGCAAGCCACATTCGGTCGATCATGACCGTGCCGATATCGGGCACCGCGAGAGTTCCGGGAGCCGGCCATGAGTCGACCCGACTTCCCCGCCGATCAGCCGGGCGGGTATCCGGATGCCGGCTATCCGCCGGCGCCACCCAGCACGAACTTCGTCCCCGGCAGTGGCTACGGCCAGCCGGTCGACCCGCAGGCGCAGACGGTGGCCCTGCCGGCCGATCAGCCGAACCTCGGCGCCCCGGATCAGGGCGCCGTTCCGCCCGCTCCGACCCCCGAGCCAGCCGGTACCCCAGCGGTGGCCGGCGCTCCCAGACCCAAGCACTCCAGAACCGGCGCGGCCTGGGTTGCGTTGATCGTCGCCGCCATCGTCTTCATCTTCCTGCTCGTTTTCATCATGCAGAACTCCGGACCGGTCCAGGTCCAGTACTTCGGCTTCGACTGGACCATGTCACTGGGTGTGGCCATGATGTTCGCCGCCGTCCTCGGCGCGCTGACCGCGGGCCTCCTCGGGACCGTGCGGATTCTCCAACTGCGGGCGCGGGCCCGCCGCGCCCGGAAGAGCTGACCCGGAGACCCGTCGTCACCTCATCACCCTGTACGCCATCCCTGCACCATCCCACGGGATGGTGTACGGTGATGGAGACGGCGAGAGATGAGGGTGGCCATGGCAGAAATCGAACGGGCAGAAAAGATCACCATCAACATCGGGCTGGTCGATCTCGGCGAGATCGACCTCCTGGTTGACGAGGGCTTCTTCGCCAACCGCACCGACTTCATCCGCACCGCAATCCGTCGTCAACTGGAAACCCGTTCTGCCGCAGTGAAAGACAGTGTCGAGCGGCGGACCCTGCAACTGGGGTCCGTGCAATACGACAAAGCGCAACTGGAGGAACTGAAGGCGGCCGGTCGCACGGTGCACCTTCGCGTTCTCGGTCTGGGGAGCATCGCCGCCGATGTCTCCCCGGAGCTCGCCCTCGCCACCATCGAATCCGTCGAGGTGCTCGGTTCATTCCGGGCTTCCCGCGCCGTCAAAACAGCCCTCGCCGACCGCACCACCTGAGAAAACCGCACCACCTGAGCAAACCCGCACCACCCGCACTAGCCCGTATTCACCCGCGACGGCGCAGCAGCGACATCCCGGCCGACCCGGCCGCGCTCTGCACATCATCTGCGTTGCACACCACCGCGCCCGGCCGCTGCCCCGCGCGTGCCTTCAGTCGTCGGCTCCTGCCCTCGATCATCCTTCACCACAACACCTTTGGGGAACAATCATGTCTTCTGACCTTTCCTACAACGGCTCGACAGTCGATGACACCGCACCGGAAACCGGCGCAACAGATGCCGGCTCGCCGACAGCCGACGTCGATCGTGCCATGCGGCTGATCACCGAAACCCTGGCGTCGGTTGGCCTGTCGTCGCCCGGTGCGGCCCCGGCCGGCCGGTTCGTCGGCGGTCCCGGGTCGACATCGACTGTCGCGGTTGATCTTCCGGACCTGCAACAACTGCCCGACCCCACGGGAATTCTCGCCCGACTCGGTATCACCGCGCCCTCGACGGCCGCACCATCGGCGGTCACCCGTGACGAGGTCGGCGGCGGCGTGAAAGGCCGAATTGCCAGCTTGCTGCGCAAACTTCCTTCGCCGCAGAACATCTCGCTGCCGGAGGGATTGCCGAGTGGCCTGCTGGGACAGCAGTTGCCCGGCCTTGCAGGAGGTGCGCGCACCCCGAACCCGGCGGCCGCCGCTGCAGCCGCCGCGCCGGGCGGCGAGATTCGTCACCTGAGCCACAGCGGCCCGCACGGCAGCCGCACCTACGACCTGTACATCCCCACCGGATACACCGGCGAGCCGGTGCCACTGGTGGTCATGCTGCACGGTGGCACCCAGTCGGCGGCCGACTTCGCCGCCGGTACCGGAATGAATGCGCTGGCCGAACAACACACGTTCCTGGTGGCCTACCCGGAGCAATCCCGCTCCGCCAACCCCAGCGGCTACTGGAACTGGTTCCGTCCGGAGGATCAGCATGCCGCCGCCGGCGAACCCGCGATCATCGCGGCCATCACCCGGGAGGTCATGCGAGACAACGTCATCGACCCTGGAGCGATCTATGTGGCCGGGCTCTCCGCCGGCGGCGCGATGGCCGCGGTGATGGCAACCACCCATCCAGACCTCTACACCGCGGCCGGAGTCCATTCCGGTCTCGCGCACCGGTCGGCCAGGGACATCCCGGGGGCGTTCGCGGCAATGCGGACCGGCGGCGATCCCGTTGCCGCCTCGGGTCTCCCGACGATCGTCTTCCATGGCGAGAGTGATTCCACCGTTGCGCCGGTCAACGCGCAGAGAGTGATCGGTGCAACGCTGGCCGGCCGACCGGCGGGTGACCGGGTGCAGAGCAGCAGCTCACGCCACTCCGGATCGGGCGATTCCAGGCCGTACACCCGGACGGTGCACTCGGATTCGACCGCCGGGATCGTCGCCGAGAGCTGGCTGGTGCAGGGCGGAGGTCACGCCTGGTTCGGCGGAAATCCGGTCGGCAGCTACACCGATCCGCTCGGGCCGGACGCATCCAGCGAGATGGTGCGGTTCTTCCTGAGCCACCGACGCCAGGAGAGCACCGTCGAATCGAGCCGGGGGTTTGCCGACGATTCGATCGGGGCACTTGCCCATCACTGAGGGCAAACCACCCACCGGCACATGAGAACTCCGGCGGATGGCTCGGACCTCACACCGACCAGCGAAGGAGCCCAACGATGAGCCAATCCAACGACGTCACCCGTCCGGACCTCGGCACCGAGGGAAGGGACGAGATCCCGAATCCCTCGACGGGTGTGGGCATCGGCGCCGATTCCGAACCGGACACCTTCGAGCCTGAGGAAGACCCGGACGCCACCGGCGGCGCCTGAGCAACACAGAACCCGGCCTCGGACAGCTCCGAGGCCGGGTTCTTGCTGTTCAGGGTGCGACCACACCGCACCGCGCACCCTCAGATCGGTATCTCGACCATCCGGACCGGCTGGTCGACGTCGTCCCGGCTGACCACCCGCCGGCGCACGGACGGCACGAGCCTGACCACCGCCGCGGTGAGCACGATTCCGGCCACCAGCCCACCCAGCGCCCACCACCAGATCACGCCGGCGCGATCGGCGGGATCGACGACAGGAGATGCGGCAGCTGTCGTCTCGATGTCGGACGCCGTGATCCGCTCCGTACCGGCAGCATTCCCGGCGCCGTTCGCACCGTCGACTGCGTCGGAACCGCCCACCTGCACCGCATTCTGGTCCGGCTCCAGCAGACCCAAGGCGGCCAGCACCGCCTGCAACTCCGTCGGATCGGGCGGTCGGTGCCACACGGCGGAGCCGTTGCCGGTCTCTCCCGGGTACATGCCGACGGCACTGACCTCCCCCATCTCGTCCGACGTCTGGGTGACGATCAACGGTCCGTCGGCGGCCAGGAAGATCCGGTCGATCCGCCAGACCGAGACATCATGGATCAACCAGGTGACGGTGACATAGGCGGCGCCCGGCGCCAGGACATCCGAACCCGGCGGCTGAACGAGCGTCGGATCGGGCGCGACGTCATAGCCGCCCAATTCGGTGAAGAGCCGGTCGTATTCCGGGTCCGAGTAGTAGATCGATGCGGTGTGCCCGGTGCTGGGGGCCACCAGCAGGGCGCTGGTCGGTCCGCCGGCATGTGCCGGCATCGCGGACAGCAACACGCCGACACACATCACTGCGAAAACGGCACCCAGACGTGCCGCGCGGATCATCGGTGCGGACGACATCGCCAAGCCTCCTCAGGAGCGGATCGCGCGCCGCTCTCACCCTTACGACACCGCCGCACGACATCCGGTTCCGATGTTTTCTGCGGGACCGGCCGGATCCCGGGATCAACGGATCACTGCACCGACTGGGCGATGGCGACCGCCTGTTCCAGATCGGGGACACCCTCGAGTCGCAGCGTCACCCCGGATCGTTGCCAGATCAGTGACGGTCCGGACTGCCGCGCGGTCTGCGTCAGTTCGACACCCGACGGGTCGACCACCACGATCGGGTGAGGCTTCTCGAGCCACACCGCCTCGCGTCCGTTCACCGTGGTGAATTGCACGTCATCGAAGACCTTCTTGACGTAGTACGGATCCGGCGAGCCGGCGATCTGATCCAGCTGGACCAATGGCGACGCCACACCACCCCCGGCCGACCCCACGTCCTGCCACTGCAGGACGACCACCCGTTGATCGTCGGACACCCCGACCCGATCCGGGTCGCCCAGCGCCGCGGGAACTCCCACGCCGAAGGTCACCATCGAGCGCGCCTGCGACAGTGACACCTCGGTGGTTCCGGCAGGTAATCCCGCTGGGACCGAGGGCCCGGCGGACGGGTCGGCAGCCGTGTCCGGAGACTCGTCCTGGACGACGACCACTGCGCCGAAGCCCAGCCACTCGCGGATTCCCGCGCCCGCCGGGCTGGCCACGAAGAACGCCACCAGCACGGCGACCAGCACCGCTGTGGCGAGTCGCCACCGTGCCAGGAGCCGACGTCCGGTGTCGCTGATCGTGGCGAACAATCGTTTCCAGGACGAGCCGGCCGGTGCCGGTTCGTGCGCCAGCCGCGCCATCACCACGTCCACGGTGTCGTCGGCCGGGGGCGGGATCACCAGGCTCCGACCAAGTACGCGAACCTGTGCCGCCATCTCGGCGCGGGCCGGCGAGAGCTCACTCATGGCCCACCTCCGACCGGGCCGGGTGGGCGGACAACGACGCACGCAGCCGATCGAGCCCACGCGAGCTCCGGGATTTCACCGTTCCCCGCGCGATACCCAACAGCGCGGCGGTCTCGGCCTCGTCGAGGTCCAGCAGGTACCGGCAGATCACCACCAGCCGTTGCGGTTGCGGCAGGTTCAGCAACTCGTCCCGCAGGTGGTCCTGCTCCTGCTGGCTGATCGCCAGCTCGGCCGGGTCGACGGTGCCGTGCACCGCAGGGAAAGCCGCTCGCCGGTCGTCTGCCCGGCGTTCTCGGTTCAGCCGGCGTCCGGTGGAACGGTGCAGGTTCTTGGTCTCGTTGGCCACGATGCGCAGCAGCCAAGGTCGAAACGGTGCCCCGTCGCGGAGGCTGCCAAGGGCCCGGTAGGCCTTCACGAATGCCTCCTGAACGACGTCATCGGCGTCCGCACCCGCGCCCAGCAACACCGCCGTGCGGTGCGCAATCGGCGTGTAACGGCGCACCAGATCGGCGAACGCCGAGCGTTCGCCGGCTCTGACCGAGGCCAGGATCTCTGCCTCGCCGACGTCGTGGCTGATCCGTCACCCCACTCGCGCGCCGGCCCGCCGGTTCCCGGCGGGCGTCCGGTCGGACACCGTCTCTACACCGCCGCCGTTCTCCCGGTTCCAAATCGGTGACAGTCATGTCTGTCACCGGCATGTCTGTCACCGGCCGAGTACGGCTGGGTTGCTCCACGGTCGCCGAACGGCCCGGAACGCGCAAACGGCGGGACCGCATCGACTGTGCGATGCGGTCCCGCCGTTGTGGTTCGCCGGTCGGAAGCGGTCAGCGTGCTGCGGCCGTGCCGATCAGGCTCGACCGCCGGCGATCACCGGCGATAGCCGACCTGATCCTGCTTGCGCTTGTTCGAGATCGCGGCCACCGCCCAGATGCCACCGGCGATGAGGGCGATCCAGAAGAGACCGGAGAAGACCGCTCCGATCACCCACCCGATCAAGCTCAGGGCGATCCACGCGACCACCACGATGCCGACGATCTTCAGGAACTTGTCCATGTCTGTCTCCTCCAGCTGTTGCGCTGATGTTGTTCGGTGCACCTCCGGCCGACCGGCTGTGCTGGTGACTACTGCTGTCTGACTGCTGTACTCACTACTGCTGTACTCACTACTGTCCTCTTGGCCGGAGCCCGACGCCTCGGGTGTAGACCCTGATTTCCCGGTAGGGGTTCCCCCCGGTCCCGGGTGGGCGTTGGGGCGCCGTACTCGGCCATCTGTTCAACGTGCCGCACGGTCGCGGCGTTCCCGAGGGCTTTCGACCGGCGCGGACCGGAAACTTCGGCCGCCGGATCTCAGTCGTCGGCCGCACGGGCAGGTCACCGGTGCGCGAGGAACTCCTCGAGCGCGGTCAGTGCGCCGGTGACGGTCCGCGTCGAGCCCGCGAACGAGAACCGCAGGAACCGGTGTCCGTCCACCTGGTCGAAATCGATCCCCGGCGCCGCGGCGATGCCCGTCCGGTCGAGCAACTCGGCACCGAAGGCGGCGGAATCGTCGGTCAGATGGGAGATGTCGGCATACACGTAGAACGCGCCGTCGGCGGGCGCGAGCCGATCGATGCCCAGACGTCGCAGCCCGTTGAGCAACAGCTTCCGGTTCTCGGCGTACCGGACGACGTGGCCGTCGCATTCGTCGTAGGCGTCGAACGCGCCCAACGCCGCGTACTGGGCCGGCGCCGGCGGGCAGATCGCCAGGTTTCCGCCCAACGCATCGACCACCTCGGCCAGATCACGCGGGACCAACAGCCAGCCGATCCGCCATCCCGTCATCGAGAAGTACTTGCTGAACGAATTGACCACGAAGCCACTGCGATCGGTCTGCCAACTGCAGGTGGTCTGCCCCGAGTACGTGATGCCGTGGTAGATCTCGTCGGAGATCAGGCGGACACCGGTGTCGGCGCAGTGCGTCGCCAGGTGGGCCAACTCGCCCGGGTCGAGCATCGTTCCGGTGGGGTTCGCCGGGCTGGCGACCACCAGACCGTCGAGGTCGAGGCCGTCGATCATGTCCGCCGTCGGCTGGTAGCGCGTCTCCGGCCCGCAGGGCAGGTCGACCACCTCACACCCCAAGGCGTGCAGGATGTTCCGGTAGGCCGGGTAGCCGGGGCGGGCGAGACCGACCCGGCTGCCGGTGTCGAACGCGGACAGGAAAGCCAGCAGGAAACCACCGGACGACCCGGTCGTCACCACCACATCCGCCGAGTCGACGTCGAGGTCGTAACGGCGGCGGTAGTGCCCGGCGATGGCCTCGCGCAACGGCGCGATCCCCGGAGTTTCGGTGTAGCCGAGGATCTGTCCGTCCAGAGCCGCATGCGCGGCAGCCAGCACCGGGGCCGGGGCCGGCGTCGAGGGCTGGCCTGCGGCCAGGTTGAACAAGGGCTCCCCGCGTTCGGCACGCCGGGCCGCGGCGGCCAGCACACGCATCACATAGAACGGAGCGACGGCGGACCGCCGTGATGGCCCGAAAGCGGCGTCGGACACGGTCAGGCCATTCCGGGGACCAGTACCCGGCCCTCCGCGGCCGCCTCGGCGATGTCGGTCCGATGGTGCGAACCACGCAGGTGAACCCGGGCCACCAGCTCGTAGGCGGCGGCTCTTGCGGCTGCGAGGTCGTAGCCGGTGGCGACGGCGGACAGCACCCGGCCGCCGGCCGACAACACCGACCCGTCGGCGGCCACCGCCGTGCCGGCGTGCAGGATGCCGTCCAGGTCCGCTCCGGTGATCACATCTCCGGTGACCGGCGGGCCGGGATAGTTCTCAGCGGCGATGACGACGGTGACGGCCGCCGCGCCGCGCCAGGCCAACGGGCCAACCGACCCCAGGTCACCAGCCGCCGCGGCGGCCAGCAGCGCACCGAGCGGGGTGTCGAGAAGCTCCAGCACGACCTGGGTTTCCGGGTCGCCGAACCGGCAGTTGAACTCGATCACCTTCGGGCCGGCCGCGGTCAGCACCAGGCCGGCGTAGAGCAGGCCGGAGAACGGCGTTCCACGGCGGGCCATCTCGGCCAGCACCGGATCCAGCACCGTCTTTTGCACCTGATCGACAAGCCCGGCCGGAGCCCACGGCAACGGCGCGTAGGCCCCCATGCCGCCGGTGTTCGGACCGGTGTCACCCTCGCCCACCCGCTTGAAATCCTGTGCGGGCAGCAGCGGGACCGCAGTGACGCCGTCGCACACCGCGAACAGCGAGACCTCGGGACCGGCCAGGTACTGCTCGACCAGCACCGGGTGCCCGGACGCCAGGACGGCAACCGCGTGGGCGTGGGCCTCCGCCCGGTCATTGGTGACCACCACGCCCTTGCCGGCCGCCAAGCCGTCGTCCTTGACGACATACGGTGCGCCGCAGCGGGTCAGGGCGCCTTCGATCTCCGCCTCGGAGGTGACCCCGACCGCGTCGGCGGTCGGCACCCCGGCCGCAGCCATCACGTCCTTGGCGAACGCCTTCGAACCCTCGATCCGGGCGGCCGCGGCGCCCGGACCGAAGACCGCGAAACCTCTCGAGCGCAACGCGTCGGCGGCCCCGTTGACCAGCGGAACCTCGGGTCCGATCACGACCAGATCGGGCGAGATCGATGCCGCGAGTTCGGCGATGGCGGCAGGATCGGTGGCATCAACCGGATGGGACGTGGCCAGGGAAGACGTTCCCGCGTTGCCGGGTCCGATGTGCAGGTCGTCGACACCCGGGTCGCGTCGCAACGCCCGGAGCAGGGCGTGCTCGCGAGCGCCGGAACCGATCACCAGAATGCGCACGTCGGGAGCGTAACCGTAGCCGTCGGCCGGCCGGACCCCAGCGTTCGGCCGACCGGGCCGAGGCCGCCGACGTTCATCCGAACGGCGTGCCCCGACGGACATCGGCCGAGAACCGGATGACACCCTTGGCCTATGTTCGCACCACTCACTGTCGACGATTTGTTGATCATCTCGGCGTCCGAGTCGAGAAAGCTGGCCGACGAAGCCGAGCGGGTATTGCTGTCCGATCCGGTGCCGACCTGCCCGGATTGGACGGTCCGTCAGCTCGTCGAACACCTCGGCGGCGTCCACCGCTGGGCCACCATGATCATCTCCGAAGGTCTGCTGCAGTCACCTGACGAGTCGTTGTTCGATACGACTTTCGCCGCACCGGCCGACCCCGGCGAACTGCTGCCGTGGTTCCAGGAGGGCGCCGATCGACTCATCGAGACGCTACGCGTGGCGCCGGACGATCTGCGGGCCTTCGTCTTTCTCAAGAGCGCGCCGCCGGCCCGGACCTTCTGGGCACGTCGCGAGACCCACGAGACGACCATCCATCGGATCGACGCACTCGCGGCCCGGCTCGGTCGGATGCCGACGACCGCGGAGGCCGGGATCTCCACCGCCGTCGCGTTGGACGGGATCGACGAATTGGTCAACGGTTTCGTCCCGCGCAGGAGCAGCCGGCTGCGCACCGACGAGCCGTTCCGGATGACGATCGCCCCGACCGACGCCACCGCTGCCTGGACCATCGCGGTCTCCGACCAACCGCCGGTGGTCACCCTCGGCGTCGACGATGACACCCAGGCGATGATCACCGGGACAGCGGCCGCCCTGTACCTGGGGCTGTGGAACCGCGGGGACGACATCGCCGAGAACGGCACCGTCGACGCGCTCGGGCACTGGCGGGATCAGGTCCGCGTGGCCTGGTCCTGATCGCCGGATCCGGTCGGGGTCAGTTCGGCGCGCATCTGCATGAACCGGAACAACCCCGGGCGCCCGACGAGCTGCTGGTACTCGGTGACCACCTCCTCGACCCAGACGGGAATCTGCTCCTTCGTCAATCGGGCCGTCCAGTCGGCGAAGCCGACCGTGCACCAGTCGGTGAAGGCGGCTCTCGAACCGAAGTCCCAGTCGACATCCTCGACCTGCAGGTCGGTCACTCGTAGTCCGGCGTCCTCCGCGAGCTGCGGGTAGCCGACCGGGTCGACGTGCACGAACGGTGCGTCGAAGCCGGCGAAGGCGGCACGCCAGGCGGGACGCCGGCACACGTCCATCGCCAGGTCTTCCAGGCTCTTCCGCTCGCCCGCGCACACCTGCTGGACGATGACCCGTCCGGTCGGGTGGACCGCCGCGGCGATCGAGGCGAGTGCGGCTCGTTGGTCGACCAGCCAATGCAAGACGTTGAACGAGACCGCGACGTCGAACTCGTCGGTGAACGGAAGAGCGAGCACATCGGCGACCAGGAATCGCAGCGGTGCGCCCGCGGGATCCGGCTTGGCCAGCGCGGCCTGGATCATCCGCGGTGAGCCGTCGATCCCGACGACGGAGCCATCGGGCAGACGTGCTGCGATCGACCTGGTGATGAACCCGTCGCCGCACCCGACATCGAGCAGCCGCTCGTCACCACGGAACTGCAGCCCGGACAGCGTCCGCTCGGCCAGGTGTCGCTGCAGATCGCTGATCTGCTCGTATCCGGCGCCGTCCCAGTCGGCCACGTGCTCTCCTCCGCTGACTATTGTCCGGTCGCCGGTCGGCCGGCGGCCTCGTCCAACACGTCGTGCAGCACGATCGTCTGATCGCGGCCGGGACCGACACCGATGGAGGAGATCCTCGCCCCGGAGAGTTCCTCGAGCCGGCGGACGTAGGACTGCGCATTCGCCGGCAGCTCGTCGAACGTCCGGCAACCGGAGATGTCCTCGAACCACCCGGGGAGCATCTCGTAGATGGGCTTCGAATGGTGGAAACCCGTTTGGGTGGGCGGCATCTCGTCGAACCGTTGGCCGTCCACCTCGTAGGCGACACAGATCGGCACCTGCTCCAGCGAGGACAGCACATCCAGTTTGGTCAGGAAGATGTCGGTGATGCCGTTGACCCGCGAGGCATACCTGGCGATCACGGCGTCGAACCAGCCGCATCGACGCAGCCGGCCGGTGGTGACGCCGACCTCCCCACCGGTCTTGCGCAGGTACTCCCCCCACTCGTCCTCCAGCTCGGTGGGGAACGGGCCTGATCCGACCCTGGTGGTGTACGCCTTGAGGATGCCCAACACCGAGGTGATCGCGGTCGGCCCGATCCCGGCGCCCACCGCGGCGCCACCGGCCGTCGGGTTCGAGGAGGTGACGTAGGGGTAGGTGCCGTGGTCGACGTCCAGCAGCGTGCCCTGCGAACCTTCCAGCAGGATGTTGTCGCCGCGCTCCACCGCCTTGCCGAGTTCGAGTCGGGTGTCGGCGATCCGGTGCTTGAAACCCTCGGCCTGCTCGAGGACCTCGTCGACGATCCGCTCGCAGTCCAACGCCTTGCGGTTGTAGATCTTCACCAGCATCTGGTTCTTGATGTCCAGCGCGGCCTCGACCTTCTGCGCCAGGATCGACGGGTCGAGCAGGTCCTGAACCCGGACCCCGAGCCGCGCCACCTTGTCCCCGTAGGCGGGCCCGATACCGCGCCCGGTGGTGCCGATCTTGGCCTTGCCGAGGTAGCGCTCGGACACCCGGTCGATGGCTACGTGGTACGGCATGATCAGGTGCGCGTCGTGGGAGATGAGCAGCCGGCTGGTGTCGATGCCGCGCTCGTCCAGTCCGCCCAGTTCGGTGAGCAGGACTCCTGGGTCGATGACGACGCCGTTCCCGATGACGTTCGTGACGCCGGGCGTGAGGATCCCCGACGGAATCAGGTGCAGGGCGAACTTCTGCCCGTCGGGCAGCACCACGGTGTGGCCGGCGTTGTTGCCGCCCTGATAGCGCACCACCCACTGCACCCGCTCGCCGTACAGGTCGGTGGCCTTGCCCTTCCCCTCGTCGCCCCACTGGGCACCGATGAGCACCATCACCGACATGGCACACTCCCATCGTCGACGGCGTGCCGACCCGGCAGCGACCGCGGCGCGTTCTCTCGTCCCGGAGGTTCCACCGGGACTGACGCGCCAGAGGGGAAGGGTAGTCGTTGTCCGGTCCCCCGGTCACAGATCCCGTACGGATGACCGTGCTGTGTTGTCGACCCGGCGTTGCCGTGCAACGACCGGCCGGGGACAGCCGACCCGGCGAGGAATCGACAGTCGCCCACCCGCAGGACGAGCAGGACCAGCCGAAGGTGGCCGCGACCATCGAGGCGATGGTCCGGGCCTGTGGTGACCGGGACCTGCATCGGGTCGGGCGACGGCCGGGAAAGGAGATCGACAGCCTGCTGGTCGGCCGGATCCTGGTGATCGGCGACGACGCCGACCTCGCGGCCATCGCCCGCCGGCTGATGCGCAAGAGCTTGCTCGGCACGGTGGAGGTCGCCTACGCCGCGGCCGGTCGGTCGGCGGTGAGCGAGTTGTGGGGGTTGCCGGTCGGCGTCCGCGCCGTCGAGCTTGCCGCCACCGGCGCCGCACAGCCGGTGCCGTTGGTGCGGGACGACGTGGGGGGTGTGCTGGTCGGGGCGGGCGAACTCGGGCCGCTGGCCGGCACTGTCTACGTCGACGAACACCGGGTGGTCGGTGGCCGGGCCCACCGACTTCTGGTCCAGCCCGACCCGGCCAAGGGCCTCGCCGTGACGGTGACCGCGAAGACTTTCGCCGGCCTGCCGCGGGGCCGGCGGACGACGTTGGGCAGGGCCGTCCAGATCGGTACCGAGCCGACCACCGTCATCCGGGACGGGGTGCCCTACCCGCGGCCGATGGACCGCTGGACCTTCTACAAGCACACCGAGCCACTGCTGTTGGTCCGCCCGCCTCGCTGACCGGGCCGCCCGCTGACCAGCCCGCCGGACCGACCGGTCCGCCATGCGGACCGACCCGCAGCCCTGCCCTGCCTGGTCGGATGTGCGAGGCTCGGCCGGCGGGGCCAGGGTCACCGATCAGGGCAGCAGTTCGGCCGGGATCTGCGGATCGGCATCGATCAGGAACGCCTGCACCCTGGCCACCTCGTCGGCCTCCTCGAACAACGCAGCGGCCTGACCGAGCGCGGACAGCGCACGCAGGAAGCCCTGGTTCGGCTCGTGGGTCCACGGCACCGGGCCGGCACCCTTCCAACCGTTGCGGCGCAACATGTCCAGACCGCGGTGGTAGCCGACCCGGGCATAGGCATAACCCGCGACGTCGTCCCCGCGGTCCAGCGCCTGCTCGGCCAACACGGCCCAGGCAAGGGACGAGACCGGACGCCGGCGCACCACACTCTCGGCCGATTCGCCCGCTGCCAGCTCGGCCGCGGCCGGGTCGACAGGAAGGTGAACGGGCGGCGGGCCGAGCAGATTGGATTGGCTCATCCGCCGATCCTGCCACCCTCTGTGGCCGACCGGCTGCGTCGACCCGAACGCCGACGATGCTCAGCCGAATTGCGCCGCCATCGTGGCGTCCACCTGCCGGTATTGTTCGCCCGCCCGGCCGACCAGGGTGGCCAGCGCCTGCAGAACACCCTGGCGCTGGTCGGCGGAGGCATCCCAGCGGGCCTTGAGCGCGCGATAGCTGAGCAGGGTGTCCGCGGTCATGTCCGCTGTGGCGGAGACGTGTGAATCGAGTTCCGCGAGATGACTCTCGATCCGCCCCCAGGTGGCAAGGAGCCCGTCGTGCCCGCTGGACAGCGCCGCGTAGTTGACTGCGATCGAGGCCATCACGCGACCGCCGGAATCGCGTCGGCAACCGCGTCCTCGGTGGCGGCGAATTGCTGTGCCGCCGTGGTCAGCGCAGTTCCCTGGGCCAGCAGGGCGTCCTTGAGCGCAGCAGCGTCCACCAGGTGTCCCTCCATGGCGGCCGCGAAGCGCGGCGCGGCTTCGCTGGATTGCCACCCGCTCCGGATCTGGCCCAGCAGGTCGTGCATGGTGGCGATCTCGCGGGCCAGCGATGCACCGACGTCGGACACCCCCACACCGGCGCTGCCGATCCGTTGCGTGTCGATGTGTAGACCGCTCATGACGTTCCCCTCCTGTCAGGCCCGGCACGGTGGCCCCGTGCCGGATCCATCGAGATGATGTCGCGGGCGCGCGCAACCCCGGTCGGGGATCGCCTGGTACGTGCAGCAAATTTGGACACCGGAACAATTCCGCAGGGTCAGTGCGGCGTCGCCACCGTGGACGCGTAGCGCGCAATCACCGTCGACCAGTCAGGCGGAAGCGGTGAATCCGCCGGCAGCCGCTTGGACCTGCCGTTCTACGGGAATGATCAGGAGATGAACCCACCGCCGATCGCTGACCTGCGCGCCCCGCACGAACGCGGCGACAGAGCCCTCGCCGACAGCGCCCCCGGTGACCGGGGCTTTCGTGACAGCGGCTCCGGTCACCGGAGCTTCGGTGACCCAGCCCACGGTGCGCAGCGGCATCTGACCGACACGGACGAACGGTAGGAACATCATGACCTCCCCCGTGCTCGTCACCGGCGCCTCCGGATTCGTCGGATCCCGGTTGGTTCCCGCCCTGCTCGACAAGGGCGTCCAGGTCCGGGCGATGACCCGCCATCCGGATACCTACGAAGGCGGCGGCGAGGCGGTGTACGGCGATGTCGCCGACCAGGAAAGCCTGCGCGCGGCGCTCCGCGGGACCCGTGCCGCGTACTACCTTGTCCACTCGCTGGACTCGGAGGATTTCGAGCAGCGCGACGCGGAGGCGGCCACGGAGTTCGGCCACGCCGCGGCCGACGCCGGCGTCGGACAGATCATCTATCTCGGCGGCCTGGGCGATCTCGACGACAACCTGTCAGCACACCTGCGCTCCCGCCGCGACGTCGAACAGTTACTGGCCCTTGGCGGGGTGCCGGTCACCGTGCTGCGGGCGGCGGTCGTCGTCGGCCACGGCGGTATCTCGTGGGAGATCACCCGGCAACTCGTCGATCACCTGCCGGCCATGATCACCCCGCGGTGGGTGAACACCCGGACCCAGCCCATCGCAGCGCCCGACATCGTCCGCTATCTGGTTGGTGTGCTGGATCTGCCGGAGGCTCTCGGAAAGGTGTTCGAGGTCGGCGGACCCGAGGTCCTGCGGTACGTCGACATGATGCGGCGGGCGGCGGTGATCCAGAATCACCGGACCCCTCCGATCGTCCCGATTCCGCTGCTCACGCCGCGGTTGTCGTCCATGTGGCTGGCTCTGGTCACCGACGTCGACCAGGCAACGGCACGCAATCTGGTGGACTCGATGAACAACGAGGTGATCGTCCAGGACGACACCATCACCCGGCTGTTGCCCGGCGAGTTGATGGGCTACGACGACGCGGTTCGACTGGCCCTCGACGAACGGGCAGCGGAAGAACGGGAGAACCAGAAGGAGGACCGGCCCAACGAAGAAGCGGGGAATTCGGGCCAGGTCGCCGACTCTTCCGGAGAGCCCATCGCGAGCGGGCGAACGGGCGAACAATCAATTCATCCTGATCAGGATTCTGCCGCGCGCTGACGCCCGGCCCTTGCGCAACGGAGTTCTCGATGAAGACCTGGCCCGGACGCCTGGGAAATGCGCTGCGGCCTGCGCTGATCGACAAGGTCGAGCGTGATCACCGGCAGAGCGACCGCGAGTTCCTGCGCCGCAGGATCGTCGTCGGCATCACCCTGGCGATCGGGGCCACGCTGCTCGGCATCTCGTTGAACGTTCCACCGGACAGCGCGATCTTCTACCCGCTGACCATCGGGCTGGCGGCGACCTGGGTGATCGGCGGCTTCGCCTCCGGCCCGCTGCATCTGGGCCGGATCAACTTCCGCGGCGAGCTGCGCAGACCGATCATCACCCCGATCCTGCTCGGTCTCGCGCTCGCCGCCGTCTTCATCCTGGGCGCGGTCGTGGTGCGGAACATCGAGCCGCTGCGGAACATCACCGAGAACATCCTTGCCTTCGCCCGCTACGGGTCGCTCCCGCTGGTCGCGATCATCACGTTGATGAACGGAATCGCCGAGGAGATCTTCTTCCGCGGTGCGCTGTTCGCAGCCATCGGGACCTGGCATCCGGTGGCGATCTCCACCGTGATCTACACACTGACCACGGTGGCCACCGGCAACGTCATGCTGGTCTTCTCGGCGGCGCTGCTCGGTGTGCTGCTCGGTCTGCAGCGCCGGGCAAGTGGCGGCATTCTCGGGCCGATCCTGACGCACTGCACCTGGTCGATGACGATGCTGCTGGTGCTGCCGCCGGTGTTCGCGGCGGCCGGCTGAGCCGCTCTGACGTCAGGCCTGCGGTGGTCCGCTGGTCCCGCGGACCTGGACATGCGTCGGCAGGATCCGGTGACGGGGGGCGTCGCCCGGCCGATGACTGAGGTACAGCTCGCCGGCGATCCGGCCCTTGTCGATCAACGGTTGGCTGACGGTGGTGAGCCCGGCCACCGCGGCTTCCGGGATGTCGTCGTAACCGGTGACTGTCAGCTGCCCCGGTACCGAAAGACCCCGCTCGCTCGGCGGCCCGCAGCGCGCCGAGTGCGAGCAGGTCCATCAGGGCACACACGGCGGTCAGGTCGGGCCGACGGTCGAGCAGTGCGTGCAGCGCATCGGCACCGGCGTCCGCGGAGTTCTCCGGACGTACCTCGATCGGTAGATCCTCGAGTCCCGCCTCCGCCAGTGCGTCCCGTAGGCCGAGTATCCGACTGCGATGCACGGACGCGGGCTCGTTGTCGATCGTCGCCACGTCCGTCCGGCCCGAGTAGTCCCGACCGGTGCCGATGATCACGCCGATCCGGCGGTGCCCGAGGCCGACCAGCATCGAGCCCAGGGCGCGTGCACCTGCCCGGTCGTCCGGACCCACCCAGTCGACCCCGGGAACGGCCGGCGGTGAGTCGACGACCACGGTCGGGAAGTCGTCGATCGAGCACCCGCTGCAGATGCGGGTCGTCCACGGGCACGGAGTACACGACGAAGCCGTCGACGACCGCGTTGCCCACCGCACTGCTCCGATCACCGGTCGACTCAGTGGAGACCAACAACATGTTCAGGCCCGCGCTCTGGCAACTCATGGCCAGGCCCTTGATGAAGGCGACCGCCGCCGGATCGGTGAACGCGACCGACAGTTCATCGGTGAACAGCAGTCCGAGGGTGTCGGTCCGACCCCTGCTCAACTGCCGCGCGGCCGGATCGGGACCGGCGAAATTCTGCCGCTCCGCCTCCGCCAGCACGCGGGCGAGCACCTGCGCCGACACCATCTCGGGTCGGTTGAAGCTGTTCGAGACCGTCGCCTTGGACACCCCGACCTTCTCGGCCACGGTCGCCAGCGACGGCCGGCGATCTGTACGACGAACCATGCCGCGATTTTAGCATTAACTGTTAAACAGCTGGCCGCAATCGATCGCCTGGCAACCTCGGGATCTCACTGCTGTGAACGAGGCCACAGGCCGTACGTGGCATCACCCCTTGCGAGGTGGGAGGTTGAACCGGTTAAATGACCGACAACCCCGCCGGCCAGCAAACCGGCCATCGGAGACCCGCCCGCATCGATCCCGAAAGTAGGAGCCTTGTCCATCCAGCTCGACATCCCCGCCGACCGAGCAGCCGTCAGCGCCGCCTGGTGGCGGTCCGCGGTGATCTACCAGATCTATCCGCGGAGCTTTGCGGACGCGAACGGCGACGGCATCGGCGATCTGAACGGGGTGCGGTCCAAGCTGCCGTATCTCGCCGACCTCGGTGTTGACGCGATCTGGCTCAGCCCGTTCTACCCGTCCCCGCAGGCCGACGCCGGCTATGACGTCTCCGACTACTGCGACGTCGACCCGGTTTTCGGCACCTTGGACGACGCGAAGGCATTGATCACCGAATCCCATGAGCACGGCCTGCGGATCGTTGTCGACCTGGTGCCCAACCACACCTCCGACCGGCACGCCTGGTTCCAGGCGGCGCTGGCCGCCGGACCCGGCAGCACCGAGCGCGCCCGCTACATCTTCCGCGAGGGTCGTGGCCCAGAGGGCGACCTGCCGCCGAACAACTGGGTCTCGAACTTCGGCGGTCCGGCGTGGACCAGGGTTCCTGACGGTCAGTGGTACCTGCACCTGTTCGCCCCGGAGCAGCCGGACCTGGACTGGACGAATCAGGAAGTGGTGGACGAGTTCAAGGCGATCCTGCGCTTCTGGCTCGATCTCGGCGTGGACGGATTCCGGATCGACGTGGCCCACGGCTTGGCCAAGGATCCGGCGCTCGCCGACGTGCCGAACGGCGCCGAGGGACACCTGCTGACGGCGGCCCATACCAACGAGCACCCGCACTGGGATCGCGACGAGGTGCACGAGGTCTACCGGGGTTGGCGTGCCGTCATCGACGAATACGCCGACGACCGGGTCTTCGTGGCGGAGGCCTGGGTGCCCAACCCGGACCGGTTCGCCCAGTACCTGCGCGCCGATGAGCTGCACACCGCGTTCAACTTCAACTACCTGGACGCGGTGTGGGACGCGGTGACGGTGCGCGGGGTGATCGACCGCACGCTGGCCGAGCTCCGCGATGTCGGAGCGCCGGCGACCTGGGTGCTGTCGAACCATGACGTCACCCGGCACCCCACCCGCTTCGGTGGCGGTGCGGCAGGTTTGCGCCGAGCCAGGGCCGCGACCCTGTTGTCCCTCGCGCTGCCCGGCGGCGCGTACGTCTACCAGGGCGAGGAACTCGGCCTGGAAGAGGTCCTGGACATCCCGGCCGATCTGCGTCAGGACCCGATCTTCGCGCGCACGTTCGGCGAGCGCGTCGGCCGGGACGGCTGCCGGGTTCCACTGCCCTGGGGCGGCTCGCAGGCGCCGTTCGACTTCGGTCCGAGCGGAACGCCCTGGCTGCCGCAGCCAGCGGCGTGGGAAGAGTTGACGGTGCAACGCCAGCAGGACGACCCCGACTCGACGCTGGCGTTCTACCGCCGCGCGCTGCACGCCCGACGGGAGAGTTCGGCCCTCGGCGACGGCGTGATGAGCTGGATCGATGCGCCGGAGGGCGTCCTGGCGTTCTCCCGGGAGCCGGGATTCGTCTGCGTCGTCAACTACAACGATCACCCGATCGAGCTGCCCTCGGGCCTGGCGGATGCGGACCTGATCCTGTCGAGCGGTGATCCGATTGACGGGACGCTGGCGGGTTGCACTGCGGTCTGGCTGGAGCGCCGGTAACTGCACCCGCATCTCGCGATGTCCGGACATGCAGAGAGGCCCGTGGCGGCGTGCCCCGGGCCTCTCTGTGCACCGTCCCACACGAGCGTCGTGCAGGACGGGCGTCGGCGGAATGCTGTGTGAGCCTTCCTACCGACAACGTCGTCGACACGTACAAACGTGTTACAGATCTAGATCGACTTTGACAAAGCGTTATGTTCACTCACTCGATCGAGGCCGAACGGGTCAGCTCCCCTCCCATGCCGCGGCCCAGGTCTTGGGACCGAGAATGCCGGACGGGTTGATTCCGTTGCGCTGTTGAAGGGCGATCACCGCGGCTTTGGTGGCAGACCCATAGTGGCCGGTGCCGGTGAGGCCGTACCCGCGGCTGCCCAGCTGGCGCTGGAAACACTGCAGGTCACGATCGGTGTCGCCTTCGACGAACTGCTTGCCCGGCCAGGTCGGCGCGGTCGAGCCACCGACACCGCAGGATTCGTTCGTCGCCGGTGTGAACGTCGACGCCGCCGGCGCCGCAGCGGCCGGGGCCGCGCTTGCACCACTCCAGGCCGCCGCCCAGGTTTTCGGTCCGATGAAACCGACCACGTTCAAGCCGGCCTTGCTCTGCAGATCCAGCACCGCGGCCTTGGTCTTCGGCCCGAAGTAGCCGGTGCCGACCAGGTCGTACCCGCGGGTACCCATCTGCTTCTGCCAGGCCTTGAGATCGTCGGAGTAGTCGCCCTCCGAGTACTGCCGACCTGGCCATTCCGGTGCGCCAGAGGTCGAGGCCGAACTCGAGCCCTCGCTCGATCCGCTGCCGCCTGAACTCTGGTTGCCGCCGACCGGCGGGGCGACCTTGGTCCTGGCGTCGGAGTCCTCGCTCAGCCCGACCAGGCGCGCGCAGACCCAAGGGTTCCAGCCGCGATTGCGGTAGAGGATCAAGGCGCGGTAGTCCTGCTCGGCTGCGCTCGCCTGGTCCGGTCGACCGGAACCACCCACCGACTGCCAGGTCGGAAGGTCGAATTGGTAGGCGCCGTAATACCCGTTGCCGGTGTTGATGTCGTAGCGGTTGGTGGATTCGCACATCCTCAGCTGATACCAGTCATCGGCGGACGGATCGGCAGACGCCGACCCGGAGCCGAGAAAGACTGCCGAGGCGATGACGGCTGCGATGGTCGTCGCCAAAGCGAGAGCACGCCTCACGGGCGCCCTTTCCCGGTCGCTTCCGCCTACCAGGTGCACCGGGGCACACCATCCGCCGGGCAGCCGGCAACGCCGGACCCGGAACCGCTGCGGTGCCTCTTCCCCTTGCACGACACCGCTGCCGTTTGCGCCCCGCTCGACCATTTCTCGGTTGCCCGACGCCTGACGAGTGCGGAGCGGGGAGCCACGCCGTCTGGCGGACCACGATGGACGCGGTCCGCACTTACCGTAGTTCACCAGTCACACGAGTCACAAGAGTCCCAGCAAACCCAGTGTTACCAGCACCTCGTCCGGACGCGCGGCCGACACGCCGACGTCGGCACCGGACATCACCCGAAGGGGTGGGCCCTCGGGCACGCCTGCACGCCGTCCCGGGCAGGGCCCGTCGCGCTGCGGGTGATCACATCTGCGGTCCGTCACCCGATCACCTTTCGACAGCGTTGCTGGATGGTGCGCAACGCAAAGTCTTATCGTTCACGGGGCAGCGGACAGGAAATGGCGTGCAAGGCTTGGCGGTGGCCGCACGGATAGGAGAGCGATGACGCGACGCGGGTGGGTGCTGTTCGGCGCCCTCAGCCTGATCTGGGGTATCCCGTACCTGCTGATCAAGATTGCCGTCGCGGACGTCGATCCGTTGATCGTGGCGTTCGGACGAACCCTTGTCGCGGCGCTGCTGTTGCTGCCGATCGCCCTCTATCAGCGGGCGCTGATCCCGGTGTTCCGGCGCTGGAGGGTCCTGCTCGTCTACACGGTGGTGGAGATCAGCGGACCATGGCTGCTGCTCGGCCACGCGGAGCTGACGTTGAACAGTTCGACGGCCGGACTGCTGCTGGCCGTGGTGCCGATGATCGCAGCGATCATCCTGACCGCCACCGGCCACGATCGGTTCGACGCCCGCCGCGTTCTCGGGTTGGTGATCGGCTTCGCCGGGGTCGGCTGCCTGGTCGGATTCGACATCCAGTTCGGCGATCTCACGGCGGTCGGCGCGGTGATGCTGGTGGCGATCGGCTATGCGATCGGCCCGATCATCATCAATCGCCGGCTGTCCGACCTGCCGCCGATGGGTGTGATCACCGTGTCGTTGATCATGGCAACCGTGCTCTACGCGCCGTTCTCGGTCTGGCTGTGGCCGGAACGGATCACCGCGCCGGCCGCCTGGTCGATCGTGGGTCTCGCGGTGATCTGCACCGCGGCCGCCTTCCTGGTGTTCTTCGCGCTGATCGCCGAGGCGGGGCCGGCCAGGGCGACGGTGATCACCTACATCAATCCGGCCGTCGCGATCACCCTGGGCGTCCTGCTGTTGAACGAACCGTTCACCCTCGGCATGGCGATCGGCTTCCCGTTGGTGATCGTCGGGTCGATCCTGGCCACAGCGAAGGTGCGCCGGCGCCGCGCCGACAAGAAGGATCCGGACATCGTCGCCGAGGACGCCTCGGTCATCACCGCCGGTTCGGCGGGTGGCGCAGCGCCGTCGGGCACCGAAGAACAACTCCGCGACACCTGATCGATCAACCACTCCCGCACCCGACGCCGACGGCGTGATCGGTGCGAGAGTGGTTGATCTATAAGGTTTGCGGCTGCGGCGACGGGTCAGGCCGAGAGCGACTTCCCGGCCGAACCCAGCTGCTGGCAGGCCTCGACGATCCGGTCGCCCATGGCGATCTCACCCAGCTTGTTGTAGCCGCGGGGGTCGTAGGCCTTCTTGTTGCCCACCTCGCCGTCGACCTTGAGCACCCCGTCGTAGTTGCGGAAGAAGTGATCCGCCAGCGGCCGGGTGAAGGCGTACTGGGTGTCGGTGTCGATGTTCATCTTGATCACGCCGTACGACACCGCCTCCGCGATCTCCTCCGCCGACGAGCCGGAGCCACCGTGGAAGACCAGGGAGAACGGCTTCGAGCCGGCCGGCAGGCCGAGCTTGGCGACGAGCGCATCCTGTCCTTCGCGCAACACCGACGGGCGCAGCTTCACCCCGCCCGGCTTGTAGACGCCGTGCACGTTGCCGAAGGTCGCGGCCACGATGTAGGAGTTGCCCTCCGGCAGACCCAACGCGTCGAGAGTGGCGATGAAATCATCCGGTGACGTGTAGAGCTTCTCGTTGATCTCGGCGACCACACCGTCTTCCTCACCGCCGACGACGCCGACCTCGATCTCCAGGATGATGTTGGCTGCCTTGGTCAGTTGCAGCAGTTCCTTGGCGATGTCGAGGTTCTCGTCCAACGGGACCGCGGAGCCATCCCACATGTGCGACTGGAACAACGGCAGGCCACCGGCCTTGACCCGCTCGGTCGAGATCGCGATCAACGGCTTGACGTAGGTGTCGAGCTTGTCCTTGGGGCAGTGGTCGGTGTGCAGGGCGACGGTGATGCCGTACTTGTCGGCAACCACCTTGGTGAATTCCGCAAGGGCGACTGCGCCGGTCACCATGTCCTTGACCTTGGTGCCGGAGGCGAATTCGGCACCGCCGGTCGAGGCCTGGAGGATGCCGTCGCTGCCGGCTTCGGCGAATCCTCGCAGGGCCGCGTTGACGGTGATCGACGACGTGACGTTGATGGCCGGGTAGGCGAAGCCGCCGTCCTTCGCGCGATCGAGCATCGCGGCGTAGGTCTCCGGAGTTGCGAGGGGCATGGTGTGGGTCCTTCCACTTGCTTGACGGCGCCCGGCCGCTGGCCGGGCAGGTGGGTCAGTCGTCGATCGGTGGTGCCTGCCGCCGTGCGGCGGAGCAGGGTCTTCTCGGGCGGTCCGCGGCTCAGTATTCCGCATCGGGCGAGAACCCGAAGGTCAGGATGAGTCGATCGCAGATTTCCGCTGCGAGGCGTGACCACTGCTCTGTCGATTTCGATCCGTTGGCCGCCGGCGACGGCTGCCCGGGACTAGGATTCGGTATGGACCGGCGGCTCATCGGAGCGTTGTTGGTCGTCGCGGTCGCCGTGACGGCCGCCGCGCTCCCTGCACTGAGCGGTCGACGAATTTCCGGCCACGCCCAGACAATTGCACTGCCAGCCGATCCGCGGGTAGGTGATTGCGTTCTGGAGTCGTCGCCCGGATCACCCGATGTGGTGGGTGAGTTGACCGCACTGCCTGCATCGACCGATGGATCACGGTCCGCAGCCCGAAGCGCCATCCCGGTCGAGGTCGGGGCCTGCACCGGTCGGCCGGTGCTGGGCGAAGTTGTCGCCGTGGTGACTACTTCGCACCATCGCCTGAAGGCTCATCCGCTGCCGCCGCCGGGCGTCGACTGCCGTTCGCCGGCCCTGGAGTATGCAGGCCTGGTGCCGGCAGACAAACGCTACGAGTTGCGGGACCAACCAGATGCGGATCCCGTGAAATGGAATTTCTCCATCAACACGGGCAACCGGTGGGTCCTTCCGACTCAGCGCCTGGTGTCGGCCGGCCGGACCTGGAGCGCGTGCGTCGCCTCGCCGAACGCCGGCGAAGAGTACGCCGGACGGCTCGCCGACGCCTATTCGGGCCGATCTCTGCCCGCGTCGTTCGGGACCTGTTGGAATTCCCCGCAGGTCAGCGCTGCCGCCCGCATGCTCGATTGCAGCAGGCACCATTCTGCCGAACTGATATCAGCCGGGCGCATCGACGACATATCCGCCGTAACAAGCGAACAGCTCACTTCTTCGTGTGAGCAGCTCGCCGCGCTCGTGATGAGGCGCAGCGACCCCACGGGCGGGGGTGCCCTTGTCATCAAGACCTCGCCGGAGCGGATCTCCTTCAGATCGGCGGTAAGACCGGTCAGTGTGCTCTGCTATCTCTCGAGCGCGGGGCGGGAACTCGATGACACCGTGGTGGGACTCGGTGAGCGCCCCATTCCTTTCGCTGATTGACATTTCGCTGTCGTCCGTGACAACGCCGATCACAACCACGACGGCTTGATGTGCGATTGACGCAATCAGCTGAGGACATCGGTCAGTGAGGTGTCGCCGATATCCGTTTGGACTGGGGCGGCGACTTTCACCTTTCGATCCGTCCGCTTCTGCTTGCGCTCGGACGGTTTGGTGTCCGAATCGATCCGTGGGGTCAGCACGGGACCCGTGGTCGACCTTCTGATCAGTTCGCAGCCGACCGACACCACCGACGGCGGGCGGGGTTGTTGACTGTTGACCTGTTCCAGGAGCAAGCGTGCCGCGATGCGACCCTGGTCGCGGACCGGCTGACTGATCGTCGTGAGATGAAAGAGATAGGCGAAGTCGTGCCCGTCCACGCCGACAATCGACAGGTCGCCAGGAACTTTCAGTCCACGCTCCCTGGCCGCGTAGAGAACGCCCATAGCGACTTCGTCGCTCACGGCGAACACTGCTGTCGGGAGATCGCGGGCCGGCGACCCCTTGCTGAAGGCGCGGTGCAGGGCCGCCTCGCCACCGTCCATCGAGAATCCGGTGCGTTGACTCAAGCCTGGATCCGGTTCCAGACCTGCTGCCCGCAGCGTCAAGTCGTATCCGCGGTGGCGATCAATGGCTGCGGTGAATCCGTGCATCTCGTCCAGATCGTCACCGAAGAAGCCGATTCTCCGGTGACCGAGGTCGAGCAGATGTTGCGTTGCCTGGCGGCCCACTTCGATGTTGTCGACCAGAACCCCGGACATTCCTTCGACCGCAGTTCCGACGGTCACCACCGGAACCCGGAGATCGCGGAGGGACACCACGGACTTGTCCGCCAGCGGGACGTTGAGGGCGAGCAGGCCGTCGACTCTCTTGGTCAGCGACCTGGTGTCCAACCCACCCTGCCGGCGACCTCCGGCAGCGCCGATCGGATAGAGCAACAGGTCATAACCCTGCTGCTGCAATACCTCCTGGGCACCCTCGACCACCGCAGAAAAGAACCAGCGAGAAACCCACGGCGCGATGATGCCAATGGCGTTCGTCTTCCCGGTCGTCAGTGCGGCGGCGGACGGCGACGGGAAATACCCGAGTTGGCTGGCCGCCTGTTCGACTGCCACCCGGGTTGTCGCGGACACTCCGGGGAGACCCCGGAGCGCCCGCGACACGGTTGCGGGTGAGAAACCCGACAGCGCCGCCACTTCGACGATGCCAGCGGGTTCAAAAGTCGGACCGGACATGCTCGGCTCTTCCGATCCTGGGCTCTTAGCCCTTGACGCCCCCGGCGAGCAGGCCACGAACAAAGTAGCGTTGCAGCCCGAGGAACACGGCAAGCGGCACGACGATCGCGATGAACGCCCCAGCCGACAACAACTCCCATTGACTGCCCCGCGTTCCGGATAGTTCCGCGATGGCAGCCGTGATGGGCTTGAGGTTCGGGCTCGGCGCGAAGACGATGGCGACCAGTAGGTCGTTCCAGACCCAGAGGAACTGGAAGATCGCGAATGCCGCGATGGCCGGCACCAGCAACGGCAGGAGCACGACGAAGAAGATCTTCACGTGACCGCAGCCGTCGACCCTAGCCGCTTCCACGATCGATCTCGGGACTTCCTTCATGAAGTTGTGCAACAAGAAGATGGCCAGCGGCAGGCCGAAGATCGTGTGCGAGATCCACACCGGCCAGAATGAGTTCTGCAGCCCGAAGTTCACGAAGATGGTCTGCAACGGGATCAGGGTGACCTGGATCGGCACGATCTGCAGGGCGAACACGGCCACGAACAGGATGTCACGACCCTTGAAGTCGATCCAGGCAAACGCGTAAGCAGCCAGCAGCGCCAAGCTGATCGGAATCAGCACAGCCGGCAGCGTGATCACGAAGGAGTTCAGGAAGAAGGCACTCAATCCGCCGTTGCCGGACCAGGCGTTCTGGTAGTTCTCCAAGGTGATTCCGGGATTGGCGAAGAACGTCCACCAGCCGCTGCTGGTGATGTCCGCCGGTGGTCGGAACGACGTCACGAAGAGTCCGAGAGTCGGAATCGTCCAGAGGATCGCCAGCAGGATCGCAATACCGGAGGCCCACGGAGAGGAGAGCTTGGTCTTGGCATCCTGCAGGCGCAACTGTTTCTTCAACTGACGTGAAGTCAACGGCGCCTCGGCGCCGGTTGCATCGGTGGTGATGGGCAGTTCGACTGCCGAGCCAGACATGCTCATCGCATTTCCTCCGCAAGCCGCATCTGCCGGACGTTGTAGACAATGACCGGGATGATGATGATGAACAGAATCACCGCAAGCGCCGCACCGATACCAACACCCTGCTCCCCCTGACGGAATGTCTGGGTATAGAACTCGTTCGCCACCACCGAGGTCCCGAAGTTACCGCCGGTCATGGTCCTGACGATGTCGAAGGCTTTCAACGAACCCATGGCGATGGTGGTGATGACCACCACTACCGCCGGGCGAATTGTCGGCACCGTCACCTTGCGGAAGAGTTTGAACCCGGTCGCGCCGTCAATCTGCGCGGCCTCGACGATGTCATCCGGTACGGACTTGATGGCGGCCGACAGCACGGTCATCGCGAAACCCGCCTGAATCCAGATCATCACGATGATGAGGAAGAAGGTGTTCCAGGGTTCGGTGATGATGAACTGGTAAGGCTCCATTCCGAGCCAAACCAAAACCTGGTTGAGCAGGCCGATCTGCGGAGCGTCGGCCTGGCGGTACTCGTACATGAATTTCCAGATGATGGATGCCCCCACCATCGAGATCGCCATCGGCAGGAAGACCAGCGCCTTCGCCAGCTTCTCACCCCGGGTCCGGTCGACCAGCACCGCATAAACGAGGCCGAATGCGGTTGCCACCACGGGCACCAGAATGACCCACCACACGGTGTTGAGGAGGACCTTCTGGAACGCCGGGTCGGTGAACACCTTGTCGTAGTTCGCAAGGCTGAATGCCAACTCTGACGTTTTCTGGCCCGTGTTCGGGTTGATGACCGGTTTACCGTCGGGCCCCACGGCCGCCTGCGAGACCTGGAACGAGCGGTAGACCGTGCCCAGTGCTGGATACAAGAGACCGATGACCATCGCAATGGTCACCGGTCCGAGAAATCCGACGACCACCAACCAGTTGGGAACGTTCGGACGGTCGATCAGCCACAAGATCAAACCCATGATCGCGACGAACAAGACGATGGCGATCACCATCACGATCAGCTTGTCGCTCACCGAGGTGGGATTGAGAAACCAGTCCATGAGACACTCCTTTCTCAAATGCCGGGGAGTTTGGGACGAACCAGTGGCCCCGCTCGACCGTGATCGGCCAAGCGGGGCCACCGCTTACGTACGCGAGCTCATCGGATCAGCTCGTTGGCCAGGCCGCATCGATATTCGCCAGTGTCGTCGCGTCGTCCTGACCGGTGATCCACGCCGTGAACTGCTTCCATTCCGCATCAGAGCCAACCGGCGCCGGCATCAGGTCGGACGCATCGAACCGCACCACGGTTGCCGGATCGACCAACGCCGCCAGAGAGACCTTCTGGACCGCGCTCGGGACGCTCGCCTCATCCAGACCCTTGTTCGCCGAGAGCCATCCGCCCAGCTTTGCCCGCGTGTTGGAGAACTCGGGGGTGGTGAAGTAGTACTGGAGTGCCTGCACCGCCGGCGCGTCCTTGAACGCCGCGACGGTCTCGCCGCCGACCAGCACGGGCTTTCCGAACTTTTCGTCGATGCTCGGGAAGTAGAACGCATTGACGTCGCCGTCCGGCCCGATGGTTGTACCCGCTGGCCAGTTCGCTTCATAGAAGGTCGCCTGGCGGTGGAAGAAGCACTCACCCTTTGCGATCGGCAGGCCACCATCCTTTTGATCGGTCGACGCAATTGACTTGACGTCCCCGATTCCAGCGTTGACGTAATCCGGGTTCTTGATGACCTTGCCCATTTCCGCCAGCGCATTAGCGATTGGCGCGTCGGAGAACTTCACCTTGTGAGCGACCCACTGGTCATAGACATCCGGTCCGGCTGTCCGCAGAACGTAGTCCTCCAGCCAGTCGGTCAGCGGCCAACCAGTCGCCTCGCCGGAGAGGATGCCCGCGCACCAGGGCTTGCCACCGTCAGCCACAATCTTGTCCGACAGCGCGATCATCTCGTCATAGGTCGTCGGTACCGTGTAACCCTTCTCCTTGAAGAATTTCGGCGAGTACCAGACCAGAGACTTGAAGTTGGTACTGTTCGGCACCCCGAAGTAGAGGTCGTTGACCGTTCCGTAGTCCTTGATGCCTTTCGGATACCACTTTTCGACATTCGCGGCAGTCGCATCCGGAACCTTCAGCACCGCGCCGCTGGCTTCCACAACCTGCTGGAGTAAGGCCGGCTGCGGGAAGATCGCGATGTCGGGCGGGTTGCCGCTGGACACCCGGACCCCGATCTGCGCTTCGAACTCCTTCGAGCCCTCCCAGGTGACGCTCGCCCCGGTGCAGTCTTTGAACGGCTGGAGGGACTTCTCGTAATTAGCCGCCTCATCCCCGACGATGCCCGTGTAGACGTTCACGCTGGCGCCTTCGGTGCCCGGCGAAGTTTTCCTTGATCGCTGGGCACAGAAGTCGTCGCTCGCGGCGTCTGCTGGGGCGCCCGCGGCACTTCCGCTCTGCCTGCCGCACTGGTTTCTGCCGCGCTGGTGGCCGCGGCGGTGGAGCTGCTGCTGCTGCTGGTCGAACTGCTACTGCATGCGGACAGCACCAGCGCTACAGCGCCGATGCCGGCGATGGTCGCCGTAATTCTCTTCGTCGGTCTGTGGGTCACTCGGCCGACCTCCGTTTCCTCAGGATGTGAAGGAGCGTGTGAGGGCGCTCACACACCACTGAGCATGAAAACGTTTTCAACGGTCTCGCGCAAGTCGAGAACAGGGTTTTGCGCGTAACGATTCAGTAACCCGATTCACCACCAAATCACAGCGACTTCCCACCCGTAGCGGGCTAGGCCGAATGGGCGGACACGGCACCGGAACCGGTGATTCGAAGAGCCCGGTACGGCTTCAAGATGCCCGAGCAACTCGAACGCTGTTGCTCGTGCCAGGATCGTGGTCAAGGATCAACCAGGGCCAAAAGACAGGCGGCACACACACCGATGACCGAACGGGTCGAGCCGGAATCAGAGGTCGAGCGCACCCTGGGCACCCTGGCGAGCCTCAACCCGGCGTATGCGCTCGACCACACTGCGCCGCCCGCGGCGCCGATCACCATCGACGACCTCTATCGGACCCATCGGATGCAGATGGTCCGCCTGGCGATTCTGCTGGTCGACGACCTGGCCAGCGCGGAGGACGTCGTCCAGGAAGCGTTTGCGGGCCTGTACCGCAACTGGGGCGGGCTGCGGGATCGCAATGCAGCAATCGGGTACCTGCGGACAGCCGTGGTGAACGGATCGCGATCAATGTTGCGCCGTAGGCGGACCGCGCGAGCCTACGTCCCGCCAGATCCGGGTACCGCCCGATCGGCGGAGTCGTTGGCGATGCTCTCCTCCGAGCACCAAGCCGTGGTCTCCGCGCTCGGTGACCTCGCACCCCGACAACGGGAAGTGTTGGTGCTCCGCTATTACGGCGGTCTGTCCGAAGCCGAGATTGCCGAGACGACCGGGCTGTCGAAGGGCACCGTGAAGTCGACGGCGAGCAGAGCGGTGGCGAAACTGGGCGACATCATGCGGGAGTCGCACTCGTGACCGATCCCGCCGATCCTCGGCCCCCCGGCAAAGGCGGGGCCGAGGACTCGCGTGCCGAGCAGGTGCTTTCCCAAGCCTTGCGAGTGATGGCCGGAGGAGGCAAGTCTCCGACCGCCGAAACGGATGGGATCCGTTCGACCAGGCGATTCAATACCAGTCAGCTCATCCTGCTCGCTGCGATCGTCGGCTTGTTGATCGGCATCGGCGCCGGGTTCTTCTCTCTCATGCTGTGAACCCCGAAGGGACGGCGACTTCATGGCGGCGGCCCAGCCAAACCGCCGTGTCGCGTGGAACTGCGCCGTGGTTCGCAGAAAGACGGGATCCCGGAGACTCCCTTCCGGGAAGATCGTCGGTCGGAAGACCCAGTTCCTGGCGCCAGCGGCGGAAGACGTCGCGCACCTCGTCGATGTCCCAGTGCGGAGTTCTTTCAGGTACCACAGGTGCTGCCGCAGGCCGGCCAGATCACCCTCTCCATCGCCGTTCGCGTCGCAGAAGCTTCGCGGGTAGACCTCGTAGATGACCGCCGCTCGCCACCATTGATCCGCATCGGTCGACCGGGAAGCCACCTTCAGCCCGCCGAGAACATCGACCCCGGGTTGAACAGTCCCGCCGGATCGAGTGCGCGTTTCAGCGCGCGATGCACCTCGAGACCGACCGGACCGATCTCGTCCGCGAGGAAGTCCTGCTTGACCCGGCCGATGCCGTGCTCGCCGGTGACCGTCCCGCCCAACTCGCGGCCGGCCTGCAGGATGCGTCCGAACGCGTCGTTCGCCGCGGCCCGCTGCGAGGCGTCCGCGCTGTCGAACACGATGGTGGGGTGCATGTTGCCGTCACCGGCGTGGCCGACCACTCCGATCGTCAGCCCGACGTCGGCCGAGATCCGCTCGCACGCGGAGATGAGGGCGGCCATCTCGGTTCTGGGCACACTGACGTCGTCCGTGAGCCAGGTGCCCAGGACCTCGAGCGAGGTCAACACCACCCGTCGGGCCTGCAGCAGCATGCGGCCTTCCTCGAGATCGTCGGTGACGTAGCTGAAGACCGCCCCGGAATCGACGCACACCCGTTCGAGTCGATCCATCTCGTCGCGCCCGACGGCGCCGCCGGAGTCGGACTGGCCGATCAGGATCGCCGCGGGAGTCTCGGTGTCGCCCAGGATGCTCGATCCGGTGTACGCCTGCACGGCTTCGATGCAGGTGCGGTCCATGATCTCCATCAGCGACGGCACCAGCCCGGCCACGATCGCCCCGGAGACCGCCACTCCGGCGTCCTCGGTACTGGCGAAGGCGGCCACCATCGTGCAGGGCGCCGACGGCTTGGGGCGGAGCGCCAATGTCGCCTCGGTGATGATCGCCAGGGTCCCCTCGGAGCCGACGATCAGCTTGGTCAGGTCGTAACCGGCCACCCCTTTGACCGTGCGCCGGCCGGTCCGCAGCACCTCACCGGAGGCCAGCACGACCTGCAGGCCCAGCACGGCGTCGGTGGTGACGCCATACTTCACGCAACACAGGCCGCCGGCGTTGGTGGACAGATTGCCGCCGAGGGTGCACCAGTCGTAGGACGACGGATCGGGCGCATAGAAAAGGCCACGCGACTCGACCTCCGTCCGGAAGTCCAGGTTGACCACACCGGGCTGGACGACCGCGAGTCGGTTGCCCTCGTCGATCTCCAGGATGCGGTTCATCTTCGTCATCACCACGGACACCGCACCGGCGACTCCGTTGGCCGCACCGGTCAATCCTGACCCGGCGCCGCGCGGCACGATCGACACGCCGGCCGCGGCGCAGGCGCGGACGACGGCCGCCACCTGGTCGGTGTCGGTGGGAAACACCACGGCGAGCGGCGTGCCCGACGGCGCCAGCGGCATCATGTCCCGGCTGTAGGCGACCGTCACGTCCGGATCGACCGCGACATTCGCCGCTCCGACGGCGGCTCGCAGAGCCGTCAGCAGCTGATCGTGCTCCACGCCGCTCGGCTCGATCACGGTCGATCCCGGTCGGCGAGGTTCGTCGGTCGTCGTTGCCACCTGCATGTCTCCACGGTAGCTGCGCTGTTCCAGCGACCGCGATGCCACCGACGCCCGAGGTTGCGCCCGGGTTAGTACCGTCTCACTCGCGATCGATCACACCGGTGAGCGGGTCGGCAACCGTTACCCTTGGTAGTCGTGACCACGAATCTCGCCTTGCTACCCGGTTGGCTGAGCCCGGAGACCCTGATCGAGAACTTGGGCCCGTGGGCAGTGCTGGGCATCGTCCTGATCATCTTCGCCGAATGCGGCATTCTGTTGGGCTTCTTCCTGCCCGGCGACACGCTGCTCTTCGTCTCCGGTCTGTTCATCGCGAGCGGCGCGATCGACATCAACCTCTGGCTGTTCATCGCGATCGTGTCGTTGGCCGCCTTCGTCGGCAACATGGTCGGCTACGCCATCGGCTACACGATCGGTCCGCCGGTGTTCAACCGACCCAACGCGAAGCTGCTCAAGCACGAGTACATCGAGAAGTCCGAGGCGTTCTTCGCCAAGTACGGCAAGATCACCGTGGTGCTGGCGCGGTTCGTCCCGGTGGTCCGGACGGTCGCCACGGTGATGGCCGGCGCATCGCGAATGAACCTGAAGATCTACACGCTCTACTCCGCGATCGGCGGCGTGCTCTGGATCACCTCGGTCACCGTCGCCGGCTACTACCTCGGCCAGATCGACTTCATCCGGGAGAACCTCGACTACATCGTGATCGCGGCCGTGGTGATCGTGATCTGCGCCAGCGCGTTCCCGGCCATCGCCCACTGGATGCACAGCCGCCGGCAGGCCCGTCGAGCCTCCGAGGACGCCGCCACCGACGTGGCGGGCGAGAAGGCGGCGGAATAACCGCACGTCGGCGACGCGACGGGCAACGGGCCGAAAGAGCAACGTCTGACCGCCAGCTGTCGCTCAGGCAGGCGTGCACCAGGATTCGGGCAGTGAGACGTCGATCCCGACAAAGGTGGTCGACATCGCGCACGTCTCGTCCTTGACGCTGTTGGCGTAGTCGATGACGTGCTGGCGTTGCTGCCAGCCGATGAAGATCAGCACTGCCGCCAGCACCAGCGCGATGATCTTGCCGACCACCTTCTTGATCACGATCGCGGCGACGACCCCGACGACACCGATGCCCAGCAGAACCCAGGGAGCGGTGCTCTGGATGGTGTTCAATCCGACGTCCACGCCGGCAAATCTATCGGTTGCGACGACGTCGCCCGGCCCGCCTGAGGCGAGCCGGGCGCCGTTCGTCGACACATCCGGTTCGGACAGCACGCGACTACGCCGCGGTCAACTCGCCTGCCGTCAGCGGCGACTCGCCGGTGGCCGGTCGTTCGATGACCGGCCGGACGGCGATGTACTCGTTGCTCAGCAGCGGCGAGGAGATGATCATGTCCGCGGTGGCGACGTTGTTGGCCACCGGAATGTTCCACAACGCGGCCAACCGCAGCAGCGCCTTGACGTCCGGGTCGTGCGGCTGCGGCTCCAGCGGATCCCAGAAGAAGATCAGCATGTCGATCTCCCCCTCGGCGATCTTGGCGCCGATCTGCTGATCGCCGCCCAGGGGGCCGGACAGGAAGCGGTGCACCCGCAGGCCCAGTTCGTACTCCAGCAGAGTGCCGGTCGTGCCTGTCGCGAACAGCTGGTGATCGCGCAGTGTGTCCTTGTTGAACTCCGCCCAGGTGAGCAGGTCCACCTTCTTGTTGTCGTGGGCGACCATGGCGATGCGCCTGCTGGTCGGATCGGTCCGGCTCGGATCGGCACTGCGCACATCGGTGCTCGTCATGTCGGTGCCGGTGATATCGGTGCTCGTCATATCGGTGCTGGTCATTTCTGGTACTCCTCGGGTGTCGCAGGACCACCGGGTGGGAACCGCGCCCGGTGGGTGCTTCACCGGGCAGACGTCGCCGCCGCCGAACGGTTGGCTCCCGAGTGGTTCCTCACAGCGATCGAACAGCTTGCTGCGGCAAGATTTTCAATCCTGCGACGGTTCGCCGATCTGCCAAGCCGCGCCGAGATCGGCGTGCTGCCTGATCCAGGTGTGCATCGCGATTCCGGCCGCCACCCCGGCGTTGATCGACCGGGTCGATCCGAACTGGGCGATCGACACCGTCAACGCGGCGTTCGCCCGCGCCGCGTCGGTCAGCCCGGTCGATTCCTGCCCGAACAGCAGCAGGCACTGGCGCGGCAACGTCGTGGTCTCGATGGGCACAGAGCCCGGCAGGTTGTCCACGGCCACCACGCTGAGGCCGGCGGCGGCGGCAAAGGTGGTGACGGAGGCGACGTCAGGGTGGTGCGCGAGATGCTGATACCGGTCGGTGACCATCGCGCCGCGGCGGTTCCAGCGCTTGCGCCCGACGATGTGGACGGCCGCCACCGCGAACGCGTTCGCCGTCCGCACCACGGTGCCGATGTTCATGTCGTGACCGAAGTTCTCGATCGCGACGTGCAAGGGATGACGCCGGGTGTCGAGGTCGGCGACGATGGCCTCGCGGCGCCAATACCGGTACCGGTCGATGACGTTGCGGGTGTCGCCGCTCGCGAGCAGATCAGGATCCAGGCGCGGATCAGCCGGCCACGGCAACGGGTGCGGGCCCACCCCCACCGGCACCCCGGCCGACGGCCATTCGGTCGGGCCGGGACCGGGCTCTGCGGACGGATCGTGCGGCCTGTCCGACTGCTCCGGACCGCTCACATCGGTGGCAGGCCGAGGTCGTCCAGTCCCAGCAGATAGCGATAGGTCAGGCCCGCCTCGGCCAGTACCCGGTCCGCTCCGGTGCCGCGGTCGACAATGGTGGCGACTCCGACCACGTCGGCGCCAACCGCCCGCAGGGCCTCGACGGCCTTGAGCGGCGACGCCCCGGTCGTGGTGGTGTCCTCGACCACCAGCACCCGGCGGCCGACGACGTCCGGCCCCTCGATCTGTCGCTGCATCCCGTGTGCCTTTGCCTCTTTGCGGACGACGAAGGCGTTCAGCGGCTCTCCCGGCGAGTGCATCATCGCGGTCGCTACCGGGTCCGCTCCGAGCGTCAGCCCGCCGACCGCCTCGAAGTCCCAGTCGGCGGTCAACTGCCGCAGCAGGATCCCGATCAACGGGCCGGCCTCGTGGTGCAGGGTGGCACGACGCAGATCGACGTAGTAGTCGGCTTCCCGGCCGGACGACAGCACGACGCGGCCGTGCACCACGGCCAGTTCGTTCACCAGCTCAGCGAGCCGGGCCTTCGCCGCGGCATCGGGAACCGGTGGTGCGTCAGGAGAGAGGTGGTCGAAAGTGGGAAGGGTTTCGTGCTGGGGAGGGCCCGCGTCACTCACGCGAACAAGAGTGACACATCACGGATGGACCCCTCACGCCGCTCCGACGGATGCCCGGACGACGAGCCGGACGCCAATCGGACAGCCGGCGACGGCGACGTGGCCCGGACCAGCGGTGCACGAAACCGTCGATCGCCGCGTGCCAGATCTTGCCCTTCCCCTCGGCCCGCATCAACGATGCACCTCATGACGACGTGGCACTTGCAGGTCTCGAGTTTGTTTGATTCCGCCGGGCGCGGGCACTTCATCGAGTGGCGGTCCGCGTTACCCACGGGCCTCCGGCAGACGTCAACGAAAGGAATCACCATGAGCATGGGCGACAAGATCAAGCACACCGGCGAAGAAGCAGTCGGCAAGGTCAAGGAAGCGACCGGCAAGGTGACCGGCAACGAGTCGCTCGAGGCCCGTGGCCAGGCGGAGCAGGCCGAAGCAGATGTGAAGCAGGCTGGTGACAGCGCAAAGGACGCCGCCAAGGACGTCTTCGGCCGCTGACCCGCACTTCAGACGCCGTCACCCACCCGACCAGCACCACAGGTCGGGTGGGTGACGGCGTTCTGGCCTTCCCGCCGGCTCAGGTCCGGCCCTTCGCCTTGACCTTGGCGGCGCCGCGTCGGACCAGTGAACGCGGCGCGAGCTTGGTGACCAGATAGATCGATTTGTACAGAACCCCGGGAATGGACAGTGGGCGGTTCGCCCGCAGATCCGCCATGGAGGCGGCGACCAGCGCGTCGTCGTCGACATAGGCCCAACCCGGCGTGGTCGACATGTCGATCCCGGCGCGCTGATGGAATTCGGTTCGCACGAAACCGGGGCACAGCGCCTGGACGCGAACGCCCGTTCCGCGCAGCGACATCGCCAGCCCCTCGCTGAGGGACACCACGAAAGCCTTGGTCGCCCCATAGGTCGACCCGCGTCCCGGCACCAGTCCCGCTGTTGAAGCCACATTGATCACCCCACCGTGCCCCCGCGCGATCATTCCGGGAAGCGCCGCGTGGGTCAGCACCATCACGGCCACCGAGTTGAGATCGACCTGGCGGATCAGATCCGCCGCGTCCGCCGCCAGGAACTCCACCCCGAGCGTGCTCCCGGCGTTGTTCACCAACAGGTCTATCGGTTCCTGCTCGGAGCGCAGCCGGTCTGCGACGCGCTCACGGTCCGGCTCCTCACTCAGGTCGGCAGCGATCACCTGGACGTCGGGCGCGCCGAGCGCCAGCAGCGACAGCCGGCGCTCTTCCAATCGCGCGGCATCCCTGGCCACGATGACGAGGCGGTAGCCGGCGCCCGCCAGATGTCGGGCGAAGGCATGACCGATTCCTGAGGTGGCTCCGGTGACCAGTGCAGTCGGCATGGCAGCGACCGTAACCCAGGTAACCATTCCGGGTACTACAGTCCGGACGATGCGGCGGCCCCCCGTGCCGGGTGACGATTTACCCGTGCCGATAGCAACCTGGGTGCACAGCGACGGAACGAGGACCCATGCCGGCAATTGACGACCTGACCGAGCTGGTCGAAAGAGCGGCCGCTGCCGAACGCCTTGCACTCGCGTCGAAGTGGAAAGACCGGCCGGACGTCGAGAAGATGTTGCGCAGGGTTCGTAAGACAGCCGCCGAACAGCGTGACGAACTGAGCAAGAACACCGACGGTTCGATGCTGTCGTCGAGGTGGGTTTCCCTGCGCCAGGACTACCTCGACCTGGGCGAACAGGAATTCCTTCCAGGTGAGCGGCCGGGCGACGATCCGGACGTCGATGAACCGCACGTCACCGAGCCGCACGTCGCCGAGCAGACACCCGCCACCCGCCGGCTGAGTCATGCGGCGGCGGCCCAGGCCGAGCGGGATGCCGTGGCCGCGGTCGGATTCGCCCGGATCGCCATGACCGATGCGATGCTGGCCGTCGTCCAGGCCCGACTGGCCCGGATCGACGCCGGCGAGGACGACCCCGACGCCGCAACAGTCGACGGGCACGTGCCGTTGCACGGCCGGAATGCGGTGAGCCGGCACGGACCAGCGCTGGCGCACGGCGTGACCGGCGAGATCAAGTACATCCTGACCCGCAAGCCCCGATCGGTGATCAAGAGCCTTGCCATCGGGTTGGCGATGGGCCTGCTCTATCTGGGCTGGATCCGGCTGTTCGAGTGGGATACCGATCAGAAATGGCTGCCCTATCTCGGTCTGTGGGCGATCGGCGTGGTGATGGGCGGCAGCGTCTGTGTCAACGCCATGAGTTTCGACGCGATGCGGGTCCGGGCAGCGCTGGACAGCGGGGCCCGCCTCTGGCATCTGCTGATCATCAAAAACCTTGCGTTGGCGTGTCTGGTTGCCCCGATCGGCTTCCTGCTCTGCGGTTTGCTCGCCTGGCGGGCCGGCGACATCTACGCGTTCTACAAGGGCTGCGCGCTGATGATCTGCATGATCCTGCTGTGGCTCGGAGTCGGCAATGTGCTGTCGGTCGCGCTGCCGTCGCGGGACGAACCGATCAAGAAGCGCAAGGAATCCGGCAGCCTCAAGCAGTTCCTCATCGCGTTCGTGGTGTCGTACCTCATCGGCTACCTGGTCAACGGCATGCTGGTGTGGCGGATCTTCGCCGCGCAGGATCTGGCCAACCGGCTGGGTTCGGCGCTGTTGCCGGCCATCATCATCATCGTGTCCAGCGCCTTCATGTGGATCCTGTTGACGATCGTCGCTGCTGCCCTTGCCCAGCAGCCGAAGGTGCACCGGCTGATGCAGAAGGAGATCACCGACTACAAGGCAAATGCCGAAGCGCTCGCCTTCGCCGAGGAGGAAGCCGCCGCCAAGGCCGCCCTCACTGATCGGAAGGAGTCGGCCGGCGCCGTCAGTTCCTGACCGAATCCCGGCAGCCCGGGCGGGTTGTCAACGACCGCAGCTGCCGATGGTTGCCCTGACGGTGTCGCCCTGCACCCGACACCGCGCTCAGAAACGTTTCCGCGATATCGCCATTCGGCACAATCCGGACACGACGCGCCCGGCCCCCGAGCACTACCCGGGTGCAACTGCCGCACGTCGGGTGCTGCGGAGGCCCGACAGTGGTCAATCAACCCGACAAGCAATCTCCCACCGGGCGTGTCAGCGAAGGGGGTCGCGCGTCGACGTGCTGGATCAGCCGTCCTGCGGCCCGGGGGGCCGGTAGCCGACGCCCAGCTGGTCGAGCCGGCGCAGGTGCTCCGGCAGTCGCCGGCGGAAGACCTCCGGGCTCCGGACGGGAGATCCCCACGCCACCTCGCTCACCGCGCACAGCCGCGGAAAGAGCATGTAGTCCAGCTGCTTCCGGGTCGGGATGTACTCCACCCACAGGTTGGCCTGAGTGCCCAGCACGTGCGTTGCCTGCTCTGCCGTCAGCACCGCCGGAACCGGCTCGAAATCCAGAATCCCGGCCAGCGTGTTCATCCCCCGCGGCGCCCACGGCTCGGTGGCCGGGTCACCCTGGTAGTAGTCGAGGTACACCTCCTGTTCCGGCGTCATCACCACATCGTGTCCGGCCCGGGCGGCCCTGATCCCACCGTCCTCGCCCCGCCAGGACATCACCGTGGCGTCATCGGCAATGCCGCCGTCCAGGATCTCGTCCCAGCCGATCAACTTGCGGCCGTTGGCCGAAAGATGTTCCGCCAGCCGGGCAATGAACCAGGCCTGGAGTTCGTCGTCGGACGACAACCCCAGCTCACGCTTGCGCTGCTGCGCCCGCGCCGAGGCCGCCCACTCGACCCGGGGACACTCGTCACCGCCGATGTGGATGTAGCTGCTGGGAAACACCTCCATCACCTCGTCGAGCACGTTGGTGATGAACTCGACGGTTTCTTCCTCGACGTTCAGCACCTCCTCGATGATGCCCCAACGGTCACCCACCGACAGCCGGCGGTTCGGGTCGTTGCCGAGCTCCGGATAAGCCGCGATCGCGGCGGTCATGTGGCCCGGCACGTCGATCTCCGGCACCAGGGTGACCCCGAGCCGGGCCGCGACACCGACCAGTTCCCGCAGCTCCGCCTGGGTGTAGAAGCCCCCGTGTGGCCGGTCGTCGAAAACGCCATCGTCGGCCGGACCGACCATCGATCGCGAGCGCCAGGCGCCGATCTCGGTCAACCGCGGGTAACGCCGGCACTCGAACCGCCACCCCTGATCGTCGGTCAGGTGCAGGTGCAGGACGTTCACTTTGTGCATGGCTGCGAGCTCGATCAGCCGCCGCACCTCGGCCACCGGCCGGAACCATCGGGCCAGGTCGATCATCAATCCGCGCCAGGAAAATCGCGGGATGTCGAGTATTTCGGCGGCGGGGATGCGCCATCGGACTCCGTCGACGACCGCGGACGCGTAGATCGCCGGAGGCAGCAATTGCCGCACCGTCTGCACTGCCCAGCACAGCCCCGCCGGTTCGGCGGCAACAACCCGCACACCATCGTCATCGACGCCCAGCCGGTAGCCCTCAGAGCCGAGTTGGGTGCTGCTCCGGTCGACGGACAGCACGATCTCGTTGCCGCCACCCGACTCCCGCTCGGTGATCCGCAGGTCCAGACCGGTTGCCGGGCCGAGCAATTCGCGCAGCACCGTCGCCGGTCCGACGGCGTCGCCGGCAGCCACGAGCACGGTGTCGGGTCGGATCACGAAGCCGCCCGGCCGCGAATCAGCCCGGGTCGGGGTCGGAATGATCATCGGCAACATGCCTGCAGATGCTGCCAGCACCGAGCGTCACTGCGCACGTCCGCAGGGATGGCGATTCCACCCGATCAGTGGAAAAGCGCTCCGTCCGGGGGAACCCCGGCATGGCGGAGCACGGCGTGTGCTTGGCTCGATACCGCAGCACCGCAGCACCGCAGCGACAACGATGTGGCGGGCGACGACGAGCGGCACCGACCATGGGGAGAACACCACGATGCAGGTTCACCGGGGTCACCTGATCCATCTCACGGGCAAACCGACGGTGAGCGACAGCCCGCAGGCGCTGGTCTCGCTGCCCGATGGCGCGCTGGCAGTCGACGACGGCGGACGAATCGTCTTCAGCGGCCCGATCGGCGACCTGCCGGCCGAGTTGAGCGGCGCGGCGACGGTGGATCACCGGCCAGGATTCCTGCTCCCCGGCTTCATCGACACCCACGTGCACTTCCCGCAGACCTACAGCGGCGACTCCTACGGCGGCGGACAACTGCTGGAGTGGCTGAACTCCTGCATCTTCCCGTCCGAATCCCGTTTCGCCGACGCGGATTTCGCCACGGCGGCAGCCGCCGACTTCTGCGACCGCCGCATCCGGGCCGGCACCACCGCTGCCGTGGTCTTCGGGTCGGCCTTCCCGCACGCCCAGGACGCGCTGTTCACCGAGACCAGGCGCCGCGGGCTGCGAATCGTCAGCGGCCGAGGAATCCAGACCGTCGGACCCGACTCGGCGTCGGCTCTGATCACCAGCGAGGAAGACGCCATCCGGCTGACCCGGGAGGAGATCGAGAAGTGGCATGCCGCCGACACCGGCGACCCGGCAACGGCCCTGTTGCACGTGGCGGTGGTTCCGCGCTTCTCCCTGTCGGTCACCAGGCAGACCCTCGAGAAACTCGGCGAGCTCTACGACTCGGTCCGGGATCGCGGCGTGTACTTCCACACCCACCTGAACGAGAACAACCGACCCGGCACCGGCGAAGTCGACACCACCAAGGCCGTGTACGAGGTCGATTCCTACCTCGACACTTATGACGGGAAGTTCCTCGCCGGCTCCGAGGTCGGCGGCAAGAGCCTGCTCGGTCCGCGGAGCATCCTGGCCCATTGCGTGCACTGCACCGACGCCGAACTCGCGAGGATGGCCGAGACCGGAACCTCCATCTCTCACTGCCCGACGTCGCAGCAGTTCCTCGGCTCCGGCACCATGCCGTGGAAGCGCACGGTCGCCTCCGGGGTCAACATCTCGATCGGCACCGACTTCGGTGGTGGCGACGAGTGGTTGATCCCACAGGTTCTCGCCGACTCGTTCAAGGTGCACATCTCTGAGGCCGGTGACGATGGTGTGTCGCTCCACCCGGCCGAGCTGTTGTTCATGGGCACCGTCGGCGGTGCCCGCGCCCTCGACATGGAGGACCGGATCGGCAATCTCGATGCCGGCCGGGAAGCCGACTTCCTGGTCATCGACCCGGCGGGTTGGTCACCGCTGTCCGGGGCGATCGATCGGGGGACCCGCTCATCCGATCCCGATCTGGCCACGCACCAGACCCTGTTCGCGTTGCTGATGTCCATGCGCGAACCGGCCATCTCACAGGTGTACGTCCAGGGACGACGGATCGACGATCACTGAAACCGCCGGCTCAGTGCGCAACCCCTTGAGAGGCAGTATGTCTGAACGTGCAGCGACGGCGGTCTCGTTGTTCCACCGGGTCGGCAGTCGATCGGACTTCGTGGCCTGGGCCGACCGGGTCGGTGCCGCGGCCCGTTCGGAGCCCGGGTTTCTCGACAGCCGGATCTCCGAGACAGGCGCTGCCGCAACCGGGTCCGGCCTCGAGCCGAGCACCGACAGCTGGGCCGGTTTCGACCCGGCGACAGCGCTGACGTTCGATTCGGCACAGCACCTTCACCAGTGGTTGGACAGCCCGGCGCGGGCCCGGCTGCTGGCCGAGGGCGCGCAACTGGGCCACCAGCGCAAGAGCGCCGACATCGTCGTGGTGGACGGTGACCCGACGGTGACCGGCGTCGGGATCTTCCGGCATCACGTGGCAGTAGGGCGAGAGACGGACTTCGTCGACACCCAGGCGCGGCTGGTCGGCCTCAGCGCGCACTTCTCGGGATTCGAGGGCGCCACCCTGATCCGACCAGCCGATCCGTCCGATGAATGGATGTCGGTGCAGCAGTTCCGCACCGACCGGCAGCTCGACGAGTGGATGGGCTCGTCGGCGCGATTGGCGGCCCTGCCGCAGCTGCGCGCCGATCTCGTCCGGGAGTTCGCCGTCGTCACCAGGAGCACGCCGTTCGGGTCGATCCTGCGCGTCCAGGACGGAGCCACCCGGGTCACGCCGCAGTGGAAGACGGCGATGCTGGTGCTGCTGGTGCTCTACCCGACAGTGATGACCCTGTCCCGCTTCCTCGGCCCGGTGCTGGACGATCTGGGCGCCGAGCCGTGGTTGTCGATGTGGCTCAGTCAGATCGTCAGCGTCGGGGCGATGACCTGGTTCCTGATGCCGGTGGTCACCGGCTGGTTCCACCGCTGGCTGGACCCGGTGGACGGAGCCGGTGCCCGGATCAGCCTGACCGGTGCTGCTGTGGTCGTCGCCGTCTACGCCGTCACCCTGACGATCTTCGCGTCGATCACCTGGCTGCAGTTCTGGGACTATCTGGACTGACCCGGACACGCCGGCAGCCGGCGGCCGCAACGAAGGAGCCCACATGATCCCGACCGGCCGGCAGATCACCCTCGAGCACGGCGACTACCGCGCCGTCGTGACCGAACTCGGTGCCTCCCTGCGGGAGCTGTCCTGGCGCACCCGGCCGCTGGTCCTCGGTTTCGGGGAGGAGGAGTTGCCGGTCGCCTACCAGGGCACGGTGCTCGCCCCGTGGCCCAACCGCATCGCGGACGGCCGCTACGACTACGACGGGACGTCGTTTCAGCTGGCGCTGACCGAACCGGACCGGCACAACGCCCTGCACGGGTTGGTGATCTTCTCGCCCTGGACGGTCGACACCGTCGACCCGGCCGCCGTCCGGCTGACCCACCGGTTGTGGCCACATCCGGGATATCCGTTCCTGCTCGACCTCGAGGTGACCTACCGGCTCGACGCCGACGGGTTGACCTACCGGTTGGCCGCGACGAATGCCGGCGACGTCCCGGCACCCTACGGCGGTTCTTTCCACCCCTATCTCGTCGCCGGATCCGGCGACGTCGACGGCTGGACGGTCACCTCACCGGCCGCGAGTTACCTGACCGTGGACCCGGAGCGGCTGTTGCCGCGCGAGGTCGTGCCGTGCGATGCCGGCTTCGACTTCCGCCGGCCGACGTCGCTCCGCGGTGTCGAGGTCGACCACGCCTTCACCGACATCGCCTTCGACAGCGGCGGCTCGGCCGAGCTGACCCTGGTCGACGAGGCAGGAAGCGGCGTGCGGATGCGCTGGGACGACCGGTGCCGGTGGCTTCAGTTGTGCATCCCCGGACCGCTCCGTCCCCGGCTGCACCGGCAGGCGCTCGCCGTGGAACCGATGAGCTGCCCACCGGACGCGTTCAACTCCGGGATCGACCTGGTCGACCTGCAACCCGGCGACACCCACAGCATCGAGTTGACGATCGATGCCGTGTCCTGACGCTGTCACGGACCGGCGACTCGATTCGATCGATTCCGCGACTGATGAATCAGCCCATGCTCTTTGCGCCGTCGATCGTCTCCCGAATGACGTCGGCATGCCCGCTGTGCTGTGCGGTCTCGGCGATGACGTGCAGGATGGACCGGCGAACCGACCAGCTGGCGCCCGCCTCGAACCACGGCGCCTCCGGCAGCGGATGTGCGGCATCCAGATCCGGCAGCGAGGCCACCAGTTCGTCGGTGCGCGCCGCGACCCGGTCGTATTCGGCGAGCAGCGATGCCAGCGTTTCGGTCTCCGTCATCTGGAACCGGGTGTTCCACGAATCCTGGTTCCAGTCACCGTTGCTCATCGCCTCTGGTCCGCCGACGGCGAAGTTCATCCACATCTCCTCGATCTCGGCGACATGCTTGATCAGCCCGCCCAGGCAGAGTTCACTGGCCGTCGGCGCCAGCGCTGCCTGCTCGTCGGAGAGGCCACGCAGCGTGTACCGCAGGAAATACCGCTGCTTGGAGAGGGCCTCGAGCAGATCGGCCCGCTCCGGCGAGAGAGCTGGTGCTTCGGTGCTGGTCATCGGCTCCGCCTTCGGTTCATGTCCGTCGTCATGGTGTCCTGTCGTCATGGCACAGATGTTAGGGACGGCAACGGTCAGTTTCTGTCCGCTACCTCCCGCGCACCGGCGTGGTTCTTACCGACCGTCGGTGCGTTCCACGGCAGGACATGCCGATCGGATGCTCCGTCTCACGTTCCGACTCCCGGCGGCGTCTACCTGATGTGACCAAAGCTCCGTTCGACCACATCGTCACCCGGCACGGTGCCACCGTACTGCGGGTCTGTCGCGCCATCCTGGATCCGCACGAGGCACAGGATGCCTGGTCGGAAACGTTTCTGGCGGCCCTGCGCGGTTATCCGGAGTTACCCGATGGGGCGAACATCGAGGCCTGGCTGGTCACCATCGCCCACCGCAAGGCCATCGACATCACCAGGAAGAGAACGCGGTCACCGATCCCGGTCGACGACCCACCCGAAGGTGCATCCACCGTCGGAATTCCAGGGCAGCAGCAGATCTGGGCCGATGTCGCCGACCTGCCTACCCGCCAGCGACAAGCCGTCGCCTACCACTACCTGGCCGGCCTACCGCACCGAGACGTCGCCGAGATCATCGGCGGGACAACAGATGCCGCCCGCCGTGCGGCCGCCGACGGAATCAAGAACCTCCGCATCCGTGCGCGCGAGGAGAATGGAGTTCGATCATGATCGACATCGATCCGACTACAGCCGACGTGCTGGCCCCGCTCTACGACACCGATCCGGCCACCCTGTCCCGGCTTCGTGATTCGCTGGTCGGCGCAGCCGCCGACGCGGGCCTGCTGGACATCGCCTACCGCACGCTGGACACCCCGATCGGTTCGCTGTTGCTGGCGAGCACCGAGCAGGGGCTGGTCCGGGTGGCCTTCGACCGGGAGGATCACGACCTCGTCCTGGTTGCGTTGGCGCAGAGCATCAGCCCCCGCATCCTGCTGTCGCCGGCGAGGTTGGACGGGGTCGCCCGTCAACTGTCCGAGTACTTCGCGGGGCAGCGAAAGAGCTTCGACGTGCCGCTGGACTTCCGGCTCTCCAGTGGCTTTCGCCGCAGCGTGCTGGCGCACCTGCCGGAGATCGCCTACGGACAGACCGAGAGCTATGCCCAGGTGGCTGCCGCGACCGGCAATCCGCGGGCGGTCCGCGCGGTCGGCAGCGCCTGCGCCACCAACCCGCTGCCCGTCGTCGTGCCCTGTCACCGGGTGGTTCGTTCCGATGGCAGCTACGGGCAGTACCGGGGCGGCGAGGAGGCCAAGCGGTCCCTGCTGACATTGGAGTCCGCGGCCTGATCGGGCCCGGACCTGCGCGGTTCAGTGGATTTTCAGTCGGCTTTCAGTGCGCACCGATGTGATGTGCCGGTCGCCGAAACCGCTGCCGACTGGAGATCCGATGAGCACCGCAAGCCTGATCCGCCCCGCCGCCACCACCGCCGTCCCGATCAGCGGCAGGGAGCTGGCCGTGGCCTTCCGTGCGGAATGCCGCGGTGATGTGCTGACCCGCGATGACGCCAGTTTCCCGGCAGCCGCTTTCGGCATCGATCCGAGCGGTGCCCAACCGGAGGTCGTGGTCATCGCCGCCGTCGCCGGGGATGTCGCGGCGACCGTCCGGTTGGCCAACCGGGCCGGACGACGGGTGGTCATGCAAGCCGCGGGCGGTCTGACCGGACCGGCCGCAGCGGTCGGTTCTCCGATCGTGCTCATCGTCACCCGACTGTTGGCCAAGGTGCGGATCGAGCCGTCGAGCCGCACGGCCCGGGTCGGCGCCGGGGCGTCCTGGCGGCAGGTCCAGCAGGCCGCCGCGGAGTTCGGATTGACGGCGGTGAGCGGGCCGGTTCCCGGAACCGGCGCGCTCGGCGACCACCGCGGCGAGCGGCGGGTGGGGGCCGGAGCCGGGTTCTCGCCCGATCACATCCACCGGCTCGAGGTGGTCACCCCGCGGGGGGTCCAGATCGTTCTCGAGCGCACGACCGACCCGACCGCCTTCCGCGCGCAGCTGCGCCGCCGACCGGAGTTCGGTCTGGTCACCTCGATGACGATCGGACTGGTCCCGACCGATCAGGTGTACGCGGGCGGGATCTGGTTCGACGCCGACGATGCGCTCACCGTGCTGCACCACTGGCAAAACCTGACCACGGACCTGCCGTCGGGCGCGACGACGACGATCGCCAGGCGCTCGCTGCCGGCCTCCGACCTGCTGCCGAGCCAGTTGCGGGCCCGCAGCGTCGTGCACGTGCGGTACACGCAGGTCGGCGACCCGGAGGGCGGCGCACGCCTCTTTCGGCGACTGCGCCGCGCCGCACCCGTTGTCCTTGACTGCGCCGGGACGCACTGACCCGGAAGGGATCAGCGGCCGGGAACGATCAGTCGGAGGGAATCAGTAGCCCGGGAAGATCTGGCGCAGCTGGGGAAGGGAGACCGCACCGGTTGCGACGACTCCGGATGGCGTGTTCGGCTCGGCCAACCGCCCGGAGACCAGTCGCAGCCAGCTTTCCGCCGGCAGGTTCAAGGTTCCATCGGCGTTGTCCGGGGTTTCGCTCAACGTCGCACCGTCTGCGATCACCAAGCCAAAAGCTCCTGTCGGATCAGTGATCTCGACCGCAACCTTGACCGTCCTGCCGTCGAGGATCTCACCGGGTCGTCCCAGCCAGCCGAACATTTTCGGCGCGATGTCCAGCAGCAGTTCGACGGCGTCCGGAGCCAGCACTGCTGTCGGGTCGAACGCCACCGCGACATCCCAGGTGTGCAGCGTGAACTCGTTCAGCCGGAAGCCGGCAACGGTCGCCACGTCGACCGGGGCGGGAAGGTAGCCCAGGTCGACCCGCAGGTCGGTCCGCTGCCCCTCGTCGAGGCCTTCGTAGCGGGTGACCAGCGCCTCGTCCGCCTTGACGAACGACTCGGCCTGCTCCACCGCATCCATCGCGTTCCAGCGATCCCACACCGACTGGTTGAACTCGCCACCCGGTCGCGGCTCGCCGTTCAGGGCCGCTTCGAGGGCGGCAAGCCCGATCTCGGCACCGCTGCCGAGGTGGCTGAGCACCTGGGCGATGCTCCATTCGGAGGCACCGGAAGGACCGGCCAGCTGCGTCGGAGTCAGTTCATCGAGCGCACCGGCAAGGGCGTCGTGGCCGCTGCGCAGTGCGGCGATGGTGCGATCGGCAGTAGTCGTCATCGACGGTCCTTCTCGGGTTCGGCCGGATACCGGCGGATGTCACAGCAGAACGGGGCGTTCCCCACTACCAAGTGCGGCCGACGGGATTCCATTCCTTCCGGCCGCAAACTTTCTGCCGGTTCACCCCAGCCATGCCGAACCGGGTCGCGGCTGCGATCATGTGCCCATGGACGCCGATGAGATCCGCAGGATCTACCTCGAATTCATGGTCGAGCAGGGGCACGTGGTCATTCCGCGCGCACCGTTGATCCCCAAGGACGACCCCACCACCCTGTTCACCGGTAGCGGCATGCAGCCGTTGTTGCCCTACCTGCTGGGGGCCGAGCACCCTGCCGGGCATCGACTCGCCGACAGCCAGACCTGCCTGCGGGTGCAGGACATCGAGGACGTGGGCGACAACCGGCACACGACCTTCTTCGAGATGCTCGGCAACTGGAGCCTCGGCGACTATTTCAAAGACCAGCAACTGCACCAGTTCTGGGAATTCCTGACGGAGAAGGTCGGGCTGGATCCGAATCGCATCTACGTCACCTGTTATCTGGGTGACGAGACCCACCACATCCCCAAGGATCTCGAATCAGCGGCCATCTGGACCGAGTTGTTCACCGCGGCAGGGGTTTCGGCCGATCAGGTGGAACTCGGTTCGGAGGAGCACGGCGCCGAGGTCGGCAACGATGGCGCGAGGATCGCGTTCTACGACAAGAAGAACTGGTGGTGCCGCGGCGGCAAGGCCGAGGACATGCCGATCGGCGAGCCCGGCGGCCCCGATTCCGAGGTCTTCTACCTGTACCCGCAGATCGAGCACGACCCCGCCTACGGCGCGAAGTGTCATCAGAACTGCGATTGCGGTCGTTACATGGAACTCGGCAATTCGGTGTTCATGGAATACAAGCGGACCGCGGACGGTTTCGAGCCGCTCCCTCGCAAGAACGTCGACTACGGCGGCGGTCTGGCGCGGATCTCGGCCGCGTCGATGGACAGTCCCGACGTGTTCCGGGTCAACCTGCTGTGGCCGATCATCGAGAAACTCGAAGAGCTGTCGGGCAAGTCGTACGAGAACGAGACGGTGCCGATGCGGGTGATCGCCGATCACCTCCGCGGCGCCGCCTTCCTGGCCGTCGACGGCGTGCGGCCCAGCAACAAGACCCAGGGTTACGTGATGCGCCGGCTGATCCGCAGAGCCGTTCGGTACGCCTTCGACCTCGGTCTGGAACAGAACTTCTTCCCGCAGATCATCCCGACCATCGCGGCCATGTACGCGGACGACTACCCCGAGGTCGTCGAGCGCGGCGACGAGGTGATCGCGGTGATGGTCAAGGAGGAGAAGGCGTTCCGGCAGACCCTGCGCAAGGGCATCAAGCAGTTGAAGTCGTACTCCGCCGGTGGCGTCACCGGCAGCGAGTTGTTCACCCTGTACGACACCTTCGGGTTCCCGGTCGAGCTCAGCACCGAGGGCGCGAAATCGGCGGGGATCGCCCTCAGCCCGCAGTGGCGGGAAGAATTCGACGCGAAGATGGACGAGCAGCGAGCACGGTCCCAGCAGGCCAGCAAGATGAAGATCTGATCGCTCGCACCGCCCTGCCCGACCGACTCGGCGCCGCGACTGTCACGATCTGCGGGTGCTAGCCGCCCTGGGCCGTGGTATCGCCCGCCGACCCGGTCTGATCGTGGTGATCTGGCTGCTGGCGACGATCGCCGGTTTCGCGGCTGCGACCGGCGTTCTCGGCGAGGGCCTGTTCGCCCGTCTCGCGGCCGGCGAGCCGACGGTCTCCAGCGAGTCCAGCGAGGGCCGCGCGATTCTCAACTCCGCGAGCACCACAGGACCTTCGGTGAGCCTGATGGTGCAGAACGCCGACCCGGCGGACCCGGTCCTGGTCGCACCGCTGACGGCCGCGCGGGAGGATCTGGAAGCGATTCCCGGGATGGCGAGTGTCGTCGACCCACTCGCCGTACCTGGCGGACTGCAGGCGGCGGCCGCGGCGGGGTTGATCGCGCGGGACGGCAACGGCTTCCTGGTCACCGCGATCCTGGAAGCCGACCTGCCGGGAGCCGAGCAGGACTCGTCGACGACCGCGGCGCAGGTCCGGCTGACCGAACTCGGCACCGAGATCGAGCAGCTGGTGCCGGGTGCCACCAGCCAGGTCGGCGGTGGCACTCTGCTGTTCGACGCGATCACCGGCCAGGTGGAGAAGGATCTGGTCGCCGGCGAGCTGATCGCCCTGCCGGTCAGCCTGCTGGTGATGGTGTTGGTCTTCGGCGGCTTCCTCGCGGCCGGAATGCCGATCCTCGGGGCGATCGCGTCCATCGGCGGCGCATTGGCTTCGCTGTTGGCCTTTTCCTACCTGATCGATCTCGACGCCGCCGTGGTCAACGTGGTGACGGTGCTCGGCCTCGGCCTGTGCATCGATTACGGGCTGCTGATCGTCTCCCGGTACCGCGAGGAACTCCGCGCGCAACTGGCCGCGGCCACCACCCGCTCCACCCGCGCCGCCAGGACAGCCGCCCTGGTCTCGACCATGACCACCGCCGGGCGGACGGTGCTGTTCTCCGGTGTCACGGTCGCCATCAGCCTGTCCGGGCTGCTGGTGTTCCAGGCCAAGATCCTGCGTGCGGTGGGCGCGGCCGGGGTCAGCGTGGTGGTGGTCGCGTTGCTGGTCGCGCTCACCCTGGTGCCCGCGTTGTTGGCCCTGGCGGGTCAACGGATGATCCGGCCGGGCATGCTGAGCAAGATCCCGGGCGTGCGGCGGCTGACCGATCGGTTCGGCGATGTCGCTCCGGACGAGGGCTTCTTCTCCCGGTTGGCGCGCTGGACCCAGCGCCGGCCGTGGCTGGTGGTCGGCGGGGTGTTGCTGATCCTCGGCATTCTCGCCGCTCCCGCGCTCCGGATGGAGCTGCGGAGCTCCGGCGCCCAACTGCTGCCGCCGTCCGCCCCGGAGCGGCAGTTCTTCGACACCCTGGCGAAGGAGTACCCGGCGTCCGGGATCCCGGCGATCCAGGTTGTCGGCCAGGCGACGCCGGAGCAGATGACCCCGCTGGCGACGTCGATCGCTGCGATGGACGGCGTCGAACTCGTTCCGCCACCACGGGCGGTCGACGCCGAATACTCGGTGGTCAACGTCTACATGACGGATCCGGACGCCGGCAGCGCCGCCGCGAAGTCGGTCGTCACACAGGTGCGGGACAACCGGCCGGACTATCCGATCTGGGTCACCGGGCAGACCGCCGCACTGATCGACTTCACCGACGCCCTGGCCGCTCGGGCGCCGCTCGCCATCGCCATCGTCGTCCTGGCCACGTTCGTGCTGCTCTTTCTGTTGACCGGTTCGATCCTGATCCCGATCAAGGCACTGCTGATCAACGTGGTGTCCCTCGGCGCCTCGCTGGGCGTGCTGGTCTGGGTGTTCCAGGACGGCCACGGCGAGGACCTGCTCGGGTTCAAGTCCACCGGTGGCATCGAAACGATCATCCCGATCCTGGTGGTCGCCCTCGGTTTCGGGTTGGCGATGGACTACGAGGTCTTCCTGCTCAGCCGGATCAAAGAGTTCCGTGACCGGGGAATGGAGAACAACGAGGCCGTGGTCGCCGGGCTGCAGCGCTCCGGCCGGATCATCACCTCCGCGGCCCTGATCGTGGTGCTGGTTTTCTCCGGGTTCGTCGCCGGGGAACTGCTGGTGATCAAGCAGACCGGCGTCGCGCTGGCAGTCGCCGTCGCGATCGATGCCACCCTTGTCCGCTGCCTGCTGGTGCCGGCCACCATGACCCTGCTGGGCGAGTGGAACTGGTGGGCCCCGGCGCCGCTGCGGCGGCTGCACGACCGGTTGGGGATCAAGCACTGAATCCGGCTCGCCGCATTCAACGGTCGCCCTCTAGGACGGTTGCCCTGTGGTAACGGTTGCTCTAGAGTAACGGTTGCTCATGAGTAACCAACTGGCAGCTGACGTCATGCTGGATGCGCTCGGCGATCCGACCCGCCGCCGCATCCTGGAACGGCTGCGCACCGGTCCGCGCCCCGTCGGTGAGCTCGCCGATCAACTGCCCGTCGGTCGGCCTGCGGTCAGCAAACACCTCAAGGTCCTGCAGAACGCCGGACTGGTGGAGCACAGCTCTCGCGGGACTCGCAACCTCTACTCGCTCGCCCCGGACGGGCTGCGCGAGCTGCAGCAGTACCTGATCGGACTGTGGGACGTCACCCTGCAGTCCTTCGCCGAGTACGTCGCTACGGCCGAATCCCCAGTCGAATCCACCGCTGAATCCACAGTCGAACCCACCACCGAATCAAGGAGCGAAGGATGACGCTCGCCGCCCTGCACCGGGAGATCCTGGTCGCCGCACCGCCACACCGCACCTTCGAGCTGTTCACCGGGCACCTCGGCAGCTGGTGGCCACTGGCCACCTACAGCGTCTTCGGTGACGGCACCGTCGCCTTCGAGGGATCCGAACTCATCGAGCGTTCGGGAGACAGGTCATCGGTCTGGGCCGAGGTCACCGGCTGGGACCCACCGACGAGCCTTCGGCTGGACTGGCATCCGGGGTCGGACCCGACGCGGGCCACCGATGTGCTGGTGACGTTCCTGCCACAGGACGCCGGAACGCTGGTCACCATCACCCACCAGGGCTGGGAGCGGCATGCGCAGCCGGCCGCAGCTGCCGAGGAATACGGCCAGGGATGGCCGGGCGTGCTGGGGGAATTCGCTGAGTTCGCCGTCACCGCAGGCGCCGATCCGGTCGGCAAATCCTGACCCCGGCATACCCCGTGTGGTAATGGACCCTCGCGATCAGCAGGTAGCGTGCACGCCCAACGGGACGTCGGCGAGCCATCCGGTGCAACCTCCGGGCGGGCCGGACGTCCAGATCGACAGCTCCGGGTACGCCCGGTAGCGGGCCTGACCGGGGAGCGCCCGGCAGCAGACCTGACGATGGGGGCAGCCGATGTCCGGTTCACGATGGAGCACAAGAGCGAGAGTCGTTGCAGCGGGTGGACTGTGCGTCCTGCTGGCCGCATGCGGACCCGCCGTCAGTGGTTCGGGCTCGTTGTCGTCGGTCGGCACACCCGACCCGGCCGCGGCGGTCCAGACCTCGACCCCGAGTCCGTCGTCCGCCCCGTCGTCGTCGACCTCAGCAGCCGGTTCCGCGGCACCCGTTGCCGCCACCGCCACCGTTGCCCTGTCGGTGACGCCGGATCCGTCCGGCACCACCGCAACCGCCTCGGTGAGCGCCTCCGGCGGAGCTTCGGCCGCGGGGACGGTGACCTTCGCGGTCGACGGGACCCCCCTCGGCGCGGTGCCGGTGGCGTCCGGCCAGGCTTCGGTTGTCATCCCCACCGGATTACCGGTCGGTGACCACACGGTCACCGCCGACTTCGTCCCCGACAACCCCGCGCTGCTCACCTCCGCGGGCGCCACCGCCACCTTCTCCGCCGCCAAGGCCGGTTCGTCGATCACCGCGTCCGCCGGTAAGGACTCCATCCGCTACGGCGACCAGGAGACCTTCGAGATCGCCATCCAGGCGTCCGGTGCGCCCGCCGGCACCGACCTGACCGGGCACGTCACCGTGCTGGACGGCACCGAGGTCATCGCCGAGGGTGAGACCGACCCGGCGGGCACCGCCTCGTTGAGCATCTACAACCGCGCGAACCCCGGTCCGAAGACCTACCTCGCGAGCTGGTCGGGCACCGCCGCGGTCGATGCGTCGACCGCCGAGTTCGTGGTGCAGACCACCCAGACCGATGCAGACATCTCGATCGGCTGGACCGACGGCCTGCTCCCGGGAGCCGACGCCACCATCACCGTCGATGTGGTCGGTACGCCGGACAGCCCGACCGGCACCGTCACGGTGACCTACGACGGCAACCAGATCGCGAACGGCCCGGTCGATGCCAACGGGAAGATCAGCGGCACCGTCAGCGCCATCACCGCCGGCGACCATGCCGTCGCGGTCAGCTACGCCGGTGACATTCGGTTCGAAGCCACCAACGGCGCCGCCACCCTCACCGTGAAGGAGCCGGTGGTCAATCCCAACGCCGCCGGCGCCGCCGCGGCCCAGGCCGGCAATCCCTGCCCCGCGGCCGCCTCCGCCTGCGTCGACCTGTCGAACGAACAGGCCTGGCTGCAGACCGGCGGGCAGATCACCTACGGTCCGGTGCCGATCACCTCGGGCGCCGCGGGTTCCCGGACCAACGCCGGCATGTTCTCGGTGTTCTGGCGGGACAAGAACCACAAGTCCAGCATCTTCAACAACGCGCCGATGCCGAACTCGGTGTTCTTCGACGGCGGCATCGCGTTCCACCAGGGGAGCCTCGCCGACCAGTCCAACGGCTGCGTCCATCTCTCGTGGGACGCCTCCGAGACCTTCTTCGACACCCTTTCGGTGGGCGACGCCGTCTACGTCTGGGGCGCCGCGCCTTACTAGGCACGGCCGACCGGCCGGTTCCGGAGTTGATCACTCTCCGGAACCCCGGATGTCACCCATCCGAGTGGTCCGTGGGCACGAACCTTCGTTGAGCGGCCGGAAGACCCGGCCACCAGCAGAGATGAGGGTTGGCTCATGACGGAATGGTCTCGCCGAAGTTTGTTGCGAGTGTCGGCCGGAGCCGCGGTCGCGGTACCGATGGCGGCACTCGGCAGCTCGATCGCCTCGGCAGGTACTCCCAGGATCACCCCCGACAACGCGGACTACACCGGCGGCCTGACCGCCGACGAACCGGTGATGTTCTGCATCCACGACGCCGAGGCCGGTGAGGTCTCGATCCTGCACGGCACCACCGAGGTGATCGTCCGGGACCGTCAACTGGTGTCCCGCATCCTGACCGCCGCCGGCTCGGCACGGGTCTGAGGGGGACGGGACATGTCATCGCATCGCGAAGCGCCCGAAATCTCCAAGGACCCCGTCGCCGACAACACCGACACCTACGCCTTCGTCAGCCCGGACCGGCCGGACACCGTCACCATCATCAGCAACTACATCCCGCTGGAGGACCCGGCCGGCGGACCGAACTTCTTCGAGTTCGGTGACGACGTGCTCTACCGGATCAATGTCGACAACACCGGTGACGGCCGCGCGGACGTCGCCTACGAGTTCCGGTTCACCACCAAGATCCGCAAGAAGGACACCTTCCTCTACAACACCGGCCCGATCACCTCGGTCGGCAGCGACACGTTCAACCGGCCGCAGACGTACACCGTCACCGAGGTTCGCGGCAACAAGCGCAAGGTGTTGGGCAAGGACCTGGCCTCCCCGCCGTGCAACATCGGCCCCCGTTCGACACCGAACTACCCGGCCCTCGCTGATTCGACGATCGCCACCGTCGGCGACGGGGTCAAGGTGTTTGCCGGCCAGCGCCTGGACGGGTTCTACGTCGATCTGGGCGCCGTGTTCGACCTGGCGGTCCTGCGGCCGTTCCAGAATCTGCACCTGATCCCCACTCCGGCCGGTGAGCCGGTCAACGCCGTCCGCTCGTTCAACGTGCACACCATCGCCATCCAGGTCCCGATCAAGCAGCTCACCCGGGACGGATCGGTGCCCAAGAAGGTCGACGACGCCAAGTCGGTCATCGGGGTGTGGGCATCGGCCTCACGGCAGAAGGGCCGCTACCACGACGAGAACCGGACCTGGGGTGTCGGGCCCTTCACCCAGGTCTCCCGGCTGGGCAACCCGCTGTTCAACGAGGTCATCGTGCCGATGAGCCTGAAGGACAAGTGGAACCGGATCGAGCCGCGCCGCGACTCCGAGTTCGCCAAGTACGTCGCCCAGCCGGAACTGGCCAAGCTGCTCCCGGTGCTCTACCCGGGCGTCTTCCCCCAGCTCGCCGCGTTGAAGGCCGACCGGGCCGACCTGTTGGCCATCCTGCTGACCGGCATCCCGTCGGGGCTGATCCCCGGGTTCCAGAACTACACCGGCCCGACCCAGGCGGACATGCTGCGGCTGAACGTTGCCGTCCCGCCGGCGGCCGACCCCAAGATCAACGGCATCATCGGCGGCGATCTGGCCGGCTTCCCGAACGGTCGGCGGGTCTACGACAACGTCGTGGCCATCGAGTTGCGGGCCATCGCCGGCGCCCTGTACCCGCTGGTGGACAAGACGTTCACCCCGGACGGCGCATCGGGCCTGCTCTACGACGTGGTCAGCGGGGACGCATCGGCCGATGATCCCGATTCGCTGAATCAACCACCGGCCAGCGTCAGCTACCTGGACCGCTTCCCGTATCTCGACCACCCCGTCAGCGGATATGACGTGGTCCCGCTGTCGGTCCCGGCGGCGTCATGACGACGGCCCACCACCCGCACCCGCACCCGGCCGGTCACGATCATCACCGTCCGCACGCGCCGGAGTCGTACCCGCACGTTCGCGGTGGTCCGACGGTGCTCGACATCGGCGGAGACGTGGGCGCGCTGATCGCCATGATGGATCCGGACACGGCGGGCACGGAGCTGCACCTCCGATCGGAGCACCAGCCGCCGATCGACATCCACACCGGCGTGTGGCACCGGGGATCGGGCGACGACGAGGCGACCACCGCGGTGTTCGCCGAACTGCTGGAAGGCACCTATTGGGTGCTCGATCCCGACGGATCTGCCCGTCAACAGGTTCGGATCCGGGGCGGCGAACTGGCCCGGATAGATCTACGAAATTGACACCCATCCGCCCCACGCTGCGTCACGAATCAACTACCGAGTGGTCTGTTGTCTGGATCTCTCTGTTCTGACGGCACGGCGACCCCCTCCGGGCCGCCAGAACGCGCCGTGTTCGCGAAGACGGCGAGGGGTACGTCGATCGGGATCACGATGGTGCAGTAAACGCACCCCCGGCTCAGCCGGGGGTGCGTTTCTTCTCTTTCGACCGGCGCGGCCGGTGAGAGCCGGTCGGATCTCAGCCGGCCAGCGCAACCGCGATGGCGTCCCGCAACGGCGTGGTCGGGCGGCCGATCAGCTTGGAGAGATCGCCTGACGTCACGTGCAGTTCGCCCCTCGCCACCCCGGCGTCGGCGTCCGCGTACACCGAGGCTGCCTGCTCGGGTACCCCGAAACCGATCAACGCCGAGGTGTACTCGGCGGTCGAGAGATTCTGGTAGCTGACCGGTCGGCCGCTCTGCCGGGAGAGTTCTGCGGCGTACTCCGTCATGGTGAACGGCACGTCGCCACCCAGTTCGTAGCTCACCCCGGTTTCGCCGTCCCCGACCAGCGCTGCCGCAGCCGCCGCCGCGTAGTCGGCTCGGCTGGCACCGCTGATCAGCCCGTCGCCGGCCGCTCCGATGATCACTCCGTTGTCGAGCGCCCCATCGATCTGCGCCGTATAGGTCTCGAAATACCAACCGTTGCGGAGGAAGACGAACGGCACACCGGAGTCGCGGATCATCGCCTCGGTGGCCCGGTGTTCGTCCGCCAGCAGCAGTTTGGTGTGATCGGCGCCGGGGATGCTGGTGTAGACGATCAAGCCGGCACCCGCCGCGACCGCGGCGTCCACGGCATTGCGGTGTTGCTGCCGACGACTGCCGACCTCGCTGCCGGACACCAGCATCACCTTGTCGGCGCCCGCGAAGGCCGATGCAAGGCCGGCGGGGTCGGAATAGTCGGCCCTTCGGATCACCACGCCGCGGGCAGCAAGATCGTCGAGCCGGTCGACCGCCCGGCCCGTGGCGACGATGTCCTCCGCTGGAATCCCGTTGTCCAGCAACGTTTCGACGATGAGCCGGCCAAGGTGGCCGGTTGCTCCGGTGACGACGATGGACATGGTGATCTGCCTCTCCAGATGCCGAACAGCGACGATCTGCCGCGCAGCGTATGATTTGAACCTTCAAGTCACACCATAGGGACAGAAACATGAACCGTCAACTAATCGATCGTGCACTGTGATGAACGCCCCCCGACCCGACCGGGACGAGGACCGCGCGGCGACTTCGGCCGAGCCGGAGTGGTTGAGCGCGCAGGAGCGGGCGGCCTGGCTCAGCCTGGTCGGGGTGATGGTGAAATTGCCCGCTGCCCTCGACGCCCAGCTGCAGCGCGACTCCGACATGAGCTACATCGAGTACATGGTGCTCGCCATGCTTTCCGAGCAGCCGGAGCGACGTCTCCGGATGAGCGAGCTTGCCGCCACCATCAACTCGTCCCTGAGCCGGCTCTCCCATGTCGCCAAGCGGCTGGAGGGTCAGGGGTACCTGCGGCGCGCACCCGACCCGACCGACGGCCGGTACACCAACGCGGAGTTGACCGAGACCGGGCTGGCGGCCGTCGTGGCCAGCGCCCCGGGACACGTCGCCGCCGTCAGATCGCTGGTGTTCGATGCCTTGACCCCGGACCAGATGCGGGGCCTGCGGGATGCCGGCGACCGCATCCTGGCCAAAGTCGAGCGACGCCCGGCGGACCGCGCTCGCTGACCGGATCTTGGGGCCAGATTGGCCCGCAGTCGCGGAAGCGACACACCCGTACCGCGTCGCCTTGGCGGACGCAGTGGTCGCTGCTGACGTGCTGCAGCTGCCCGCGAGCGGGAGATTCGCCCGGCAAGTGCGTCCGCGCCGGGCGTGTCGGAACGGTCGACGACCCGTTGACGTGGAACGGGCGTTAGCCTGGCGCGGTCCCCGCGGGAGCCCGACCGAACGGGCTGAGAGGGCGATTGATCGTTGGCGGCAGCTCGTGTCGCTCCGGTCCTGGTCGCCGACCGCTTGAACCTGATCCGGCTCGTACCGGCGAAGGGAGAGGTGGTCCGCCATGCGGCGCACCGATGCTCAATCCACCCCGGCGATCCCGACCGGATCAGCTCCCGTGTTCACTCACCACGGCTCCACATCGCACGAGACCCGTTCGGGCGAAGGAAGTTCGGGGCGGGGAACAGAGGTTCCCAGGACGCTTGCCGAGCCTGCGCCACGCACCCTGGGGCTCTTGGATCAGCTGGGGTTCTGGGGGAATCTGGGCGTCAGCCTGCTCGGCTTCGCCGGCGCGTTGTCGATCCTGCTCCCGTACGGTGCCGAGCCGCTCAACCTGCCGGCAGCGGTCACCGCCATCGTGGTGGGATCGCTGCTCGGTGCGCTGATCCTGGGCATCTCGCTGGTGCTCGGGGCGACAACCGGCGCGCCGGCGATGGTGCTGCTACGCGGATTGCTGGGGGCCAAGGCCTCGTTCCTGCCCACCGCGTTGAACATCGCCCAGTGCCTTGGCTGGGCGGTCTTCGAGCTACTGGTCATCGCCGCCGGGCTGCAGGCATTGACCGGTGGGGCCGCCCCGCGCTGGGTGTGCGTGCTGGCGGCGGGAGTGGTCACCACGGCGCTGACCGTCTGGCCGTTGGGTGCGATCCGGGTGATCCGCCGGTATGTCTCTGTGCTGGTCGTCATCGCCATGGTGGTGTTGACCGTCGGGGTGCTGCGCAACCCGATCCCGCCGATCCAAGGCTCGTGGAGCGGATTCTGGCTCGCGGTCGATGCGGGGGTGGCTCTGACCATCTCCTGGGTGCCCCTGGGCGCCGACTACTCGCGTCATTCCAGGAGCCCGCGGGCCGCCTTCCTCGGCGGGTTCCTCGGGTTCAGCGCCGCCCAGATCGCCTGCCTGCTCCTGGGAGTCGTTGCCCTGAGCCAGGTGCAGCAGGACCCGGAGCGGGTCTTCGACCTGTTCCTTGCGGTGCCGCTCGGCACCGCGGCCTTTGCCGTGCTGGTGCTCCGGGAGACCGATCAGAGCTTCGCGAACGTGTATTCGACGGCGGTCTCGATCCAGAACATGGCGCCCCGCTGGGATCGTCGGGTGTTGTCGATCGGCATCGGCGCGGTGGCGGTCGTCGCGGGTCTGGCCATCGACATCAGCCAGTACACCAATTTCCTGTACCTGATCGGCGCCGTCTTCATCCCGCTGTCGGGTGCCCTGATCGGTGCCTGGGTGCGGACCCGTGGACGCGGATGGAACACGGCACCGGATGCACCCTCGCGTCCCGCCATGATGGTGGCCTGGATCGCGGGATTCGTTGCCTACCAGCTGATCAACCCCGGAACCATCCCCGGTTGGTCCGACGCCTGGACGAGCCTCGGCGGCTGGCTGCACGCGACTGGCCACACCTGGCTGTCGGCGTCACTGACCGCGTTTGTTGTCGCCATTCTCATCGCGACTCCGCTTGCCGGCGCCCCGATCCGTCGACGGCGGAGTCCCAGCTCGACCTGATCCGGCTGGTCGCGGCTGCCACGTCCGGCTGCCCGCAGATGGCGCTGACGACGGCGACACCGGCCGCGCCCGTGCGGCGAACCAGCGCCGCGCGATCGGCGTCCACCCCGCCGATCGCGACGCACGGCCACGGGCTCACGTCGACGATCGACCGGAGCCGACGCAATCCTGACGGCTCTGCGGCGTCCGGCTTCGTCGCCTGCGGCCACACCGGACCGACCCCGAGGTAGTCGATCACCCCCGCACCGAGCTCTTCCGCGGCCCGCACCTGCTCGACCGTCTGTATCGAAAGCCCCAGCAGCGCAGTTGGTCCGATCACCCGGCGCACATTGTCGGGTCGCAGGTCAGCTTGACCCACGTGGGCGCCGTCGGCACCGATCGCCGTCACGAGGTGCACCCGATCGTTGACGATCAGCGGCACTCCGGTCCCGGCCAGCGCCGCCGCGACCGCCCGCCCGATCAAGACGAACCCGTGGTCGTCGATCTCGGGATCACGCAGCTGGACCACGGTGACGCCGGCGGCCACCGCGGCCGCAACCGTTGCGGCGACGCCGAACTCGCCGCACAGCCGGGTGTCGGTCACCAGGTACACCGACAGATCACACGATCGGTTCGGCACGGTCAGGACATCGCGACGGATGCCGCCAGGTCGACCGGTTTCAGGGCGGACAGCTCGTCCAGCAGCGCCACCGCGAACGACCCGGGATGCGGTGCGCGGGCCGCCGCCCGGGCGCCGCACACCGTCAGGGTTGCGGTGGCCGCGACGGCGGCGAGCAGCGGATCGCCCACCACCGCGGCGAAGCCGGCCATCATGGCGCCGAGTGCGCACCCGACACCGGTCACCCTGGTCAACAGCGGGTGTCCGTTGGCGATCCGGACCACCCGGTCCCCATCGGTGAGATGGTCGATCGGCCCGCTCACCGCCACGACGGTGCCGTGCAGAACCGCCAACTCCCTTGCGGCGGGTAATGCGGCCTCCGGTGAATCGACCGATTCGACCCCCTTGCCGCCCGCCCCACCGGTGAGCGCCAGCACTTCGGAGGCGTTGCCGCGCAACACCGTCGGTGCCTCGGACAGCAGTTTGCGGGCGATCTCGGTCCGCCAACCGAGGGCGCCGGCCGCGACCGGGTCCAGTACCCACGGCGTCCCGGCCCCGTTCGCAGCGGCAACGGCGCGCTCCATCGCTATCACCGTCTCGACCTGCGGGGTGCCGAGATTCACCAGTACTCCCCCGGCGATCGCCGCGAAAGCGCCTGCCTCTTCAGGGTTGTCCACCATCGCCGGAGCCATTCCGACGGCCAGCAGCACATTCGCCGTCCACTGGGCAACGACGATGTTGGTCAGGCACTGGACCAACGGCACCTGCTCGCGAACGGCGGTCAAGGCTTCGGCGCAATCATCCGGGCGGATCGTGCGGGCGGCAGAGGGCATCTGCGACGTTCCCTTCGCTAGTGCGAGCTAGATCAGGTGCAACGGGTCTGTTCTCAGCAGCTGCATCCGGTGCAGCGGCACCCCGCGTCGGCCGTGAGAGTAGCCCACCGACTGATCCCTCGGTCCATCGCCCGGGTGAGTTCCTCGCCGATCCGGTGGGCGGCAGGATGGATCGATGCCGGACCTCCCGCAGGTGGACTCGTCGTCGGATGCCGTGCGGATCAGACCGATGGCCGGGGCCGATTGGCCGGAGGTGCGCGCGATCTACGCCGCCGGAATCGACGCCGGCGACGCCACCTTCGAGAGTGCACCGCCGGACTGGGAGCACTTCGATCGGTCGAAGCTGCCCGACCACCGCTTCGTGGCCCACGACCCGGACGGAGGCAGCGTTCTCGGCTGGATCGCGGTCAGCCCGGTGTCCGACCGCGCCGTGTATCGGGGGGTGGTCGAGCACTCCGTCTACGTCCGCCCCGAAGCCGCCGGACGTGGGGTCGGACGGGCCCTGTTGCAGGCATTGATCGCCTCGTGCGACGCCGCAGGAATCTGGACCATCCAGTCGGGGGTGTTCCCGGAGAACGCAGCCAGCCTGGCCCTGCACGATCGGGCCGGCTTCCGGGTGGTGGGCGTCCGGGAGCGGATCGGCCGGCAGCAGGACCGCTGGCGGGACGTCGTCCTGCTCGAGCGCCGCAGCCCGGCAGTGAACTAACCGGTCCGCCCCGACCCGTGTTCGCGCCGATCAGCTGCGTCCGCGCTGATCATCGTTGCGGTTCTGGGACTGGTGGGACGCGACGACTTCGGCCGCGCCGAGCTCGTTGATCGGCGCGAACCCGAGGGCACGCGACGCCGGTCTGCGCCGGGTTACACCGGGGTGGGGATCTTGGCCGGGCCACGCTGCGCGAGTTGGTGCTTGCTGGGCTTGGGCTTGACCGGCCACCAGGTGAACCAGCCCATGTCGATCGCCAGCCCGGGGACCAGCAGGGTGCGCACGATGAAGGTGTCCATCAGGACGCCGAACGCGACGATGAAGGCGATCTGCGCGAGGAACAGGATCGGGATCACCGCCAGCGCGGCAAAGGTCGCTGCGAGCACGATCCCGGCGCTGGTGATCACCCCTCCGGTCAAACGCAGCCCGCGCATCACCCCGTCGTGCGGCCCGTGGAAAGCCACCTCTTCCCGGGCCCTGGTCATCAGGAAGATCGAATAGTCGATCCCGAGCGCCACCAGGAAGACGAAGGCGAACAGCGGTACCGCCGGGTCGGCGCCCGGGAAGCCGAAGACGTGATTGAACACCAGGGCCGACACCCCGAGCGCGGCGCCGAACGACAGCACCGTGGCGAACACCAGCAGCAACGCCGCGATCAGCGATCGCAACAGGACGATCAACACGATCAACACGGCCAGCAGGATCGCCGGGATGATCACCCGCAGGTCCCTGGCCGAGGTGTCGACGGTGTCGATCTGGATGGCTGTGTTGCCGCCGACCAGAATGGCCCCGCCGTCCTGGTCGAGCCCGTGCACCGCATCCCGTACGGCACGAACGGTGTTCTCCGCCTCCTCGGAGTCGGAAGCGGCGGCGAGCGTCGCCTGGATCTGCACCTCGCCGTCGACCACCAGCGGCGGGGTGCCGGCAGCCCGCGGTCCGGCGCCCGCGGCCGTCACGAGGGTGGGTTCGCCACTGATCCCGTCGACCCCGGCAACGGCGTCGATCACCTGGTCCGCCGACGCCTGCGGGGCGATGATCACCACCGGATTTCCCGACCCACCCGGGAAATGATCGGACAACGCCTGCTGACCGGCGATCGAGTCGACCTCGGTGAGGAATACGTCGGTCTGCGCCGTCCCGGATGCCTTCAAGGTCGGCACGAACAGGCAGGCGATCGCCAGCGCGGCGGCGGTGATCATCCAGATCCGCCGCGGGTGCCGTGCCACGGCGACCGACACCTTCTCCCAGATGCTCGGCTTGCCGCGATGGGTGATCGCGTGCGCGCCGCCTTCGTGCTCGACCACCCGCGGGATCCGCGGCCAGAAGAGCCAGCGCCCGGCCATGAGCAGAGCCGGCAGCAGCGTGGTGGCGGCGACGAACGCCGAGGCAATGCCGATGGCGCCGACCGGCCCGAGGGAGCGGTTGGAGTTCAGGTCGGACAGCAACAGGCAGAGCAGCCCGATGATCACCGTGCCGGCGCTGGCCGCGATCGGCTCGACGCAGGCCCGCCAGGCGCGCTTGATCGCGGTCCACTTCGACTCGACCTTGGTCAGTTCTTCCCGGTAGCGGGAGACCAGCAACAACCCGTAGTCGGTGGCCGCCCCGACCACCAGGATGAACAGGATGCCCTGGCTCTGGCCGTTCAGTGGGATGACGTCGTTCTTCGCCAGCAGGTAGACCACCCCGCCGGCCAATGCCAACGCGCTGATCGAGGTGAACAGCACCACGAACGGCAACGCCACCGCCCGGTAGACCAGGAACAGGATGACCAGCACGGCGGACAACGCCACCAGCAGCAACAGCCCGTCGATGCCGGCGAAGGCGGCCCCGAGGTCGGCGATCAGACCGGCCGGACCGGCGATGTGCACTTCGGCTCCGCCTGCCGCCGCCTCGGCGGCTGTCCGGATACCGTCGATGACGTCGGACAGCGGATCCTTGCCGTCGGCGTCGACGGTGGTGACCTTGTCCGCGGACAGCGGGACCAACACCAGTGCTGCCTGGCCGTCCTGCGAGGGCACGACGGGAATGGGGACCGGCTGACCGGGAACCGGGCTGGGGACCAGGTAGTCGCCGATCACGCCGAGCTCCGGCTTTGCCGGATCGACAGGCTGGCTCGGCAACGACTCGGTGAATCCCTGCCATCCGGCCAGCTGCTCGGGAGTTGCTGCCGCGCCGGAAGTCTCGAAGATGACGAAAGCCGGCAAGGCACCGGAGTCGTCGAACTTCGCCGCCGCATTCGCGGCCAGCACGGACTCGGCCCCGCTGGGCAGAAAGGACTCCTGGTCGTTCGACTGCACCGACGAGAGCGAACCGATGGCCGGCCCGCCCAGCCCGGCGATCGCCAGCCAGGCGATCACCACACCGATCAGCGCGACGCCGCGCAGGACCGCGTTGCGCTTGGCATGCGGTGCTGCCGGAGCGGTGGAATCGGAGGTGTTCTCGGTTGTCTCGTGTGACCCGGTGGGCATGACGAGTTCCATTCTGTTGCGGCGACGGGAGACGTTGCGGTTGCGGTGCCTGAGGCGGTGTACATCAAGACCTACCGGGCACAGCCACCTCTCGGATGCTCAGCAGGCTGAGTAATCTGCTTATCGTGCCACAGGTACGTTCGTGCAGGTCGACTCCTGACGCGGCGAGAGGATGACGATGGCAGCCGACCAGCAGCGGGACGAATGGGTGACCGGACGGCTGCTCGGGACCGCTGCCCGGCTGGTCGAGCACTCGTGGAACGTCCGGCTGCGCGAACACGGGGTCAGTCATGCCGGTCTGATCGTGCTCTCCACCCTCGCCCGCGGCCCGGTGAGCCAGCGGGGTCTCGCCGACGATCAGCACGTCACCGAACAGACCATCGGACGGACGATCGCCCACCTGGAGTCGACCGGTCATGTCGCCCGCAGCTCGGATCCCACGGATCGACGCCGGCGCGTCGTTCAACTCACGGAATCGGGCGCGACCCTGCTGGCCGAGATGTTCGAGACGGGTGAGCGGCTCACCGACGACATCCTGACGGCCGCGGATGTCGACGTGCCACAGTTCCGCCGTACCTTGAAGACGCTGATCCAAGCGATGGATCCGGCTGCGGCGCCGTCGTTTTCGACGTCCGCCATGCACCTCGACCAGGAGTGAGCGAGGTGGCCGACAACCCGGTCACATCAGGCCGATGGTCCTTGCCCGTTCGACGGCCTCCCGGCGATTGCTCACCCCGAGCTTGCGATAGATCGATCGCAGGTGCGCCTTGACCGTGTTCACCGAGACGAAGAGGTCCGATGCGATCTCGCCCGCCTTGAGCATCGTCGGCAGGTAGTGCAGAACGATCAGTTCACGCTCGGTCAGGTGCTCGACCAGCACCGCCGACCCGTCGGAGGCAGCGCCGGAGGACGGCGAGATGTCCTCGACCACGCCGGCGACGAACTCCTGATGACGACCGTCCAGATTGCGGTAACGGCGCAGCAACGGTGCCAACCGACCGCCGAGGGCGAGGAACGGTCGCCGGATTCCTTCGGGTTGGGCCAGCTCCACCGCGGCGCCGACCGCCGCCATCGCGGCAGTGTCGCGGTGCTGGTGATCGGCCACGAGCGCCTGGATGAGCCGGGCCTGAACCGCCGGTTCCCGCTGCGCCGCACCGGGAACGAGCAGCGGTTCGAGCAACGCGTCGATCGGGGCGTACTGCCCAAGGAGAAGATGCGCGCGCGCCGACGTGACGCGTTCCCAGGAAGCGGCGAAGCCGTCACCCACTCCGGGTTCGCCGATCCGATGCAGCGCCTCGGCCGGCTTCCCGGCAAGTATCAGGGCGTCGGCACCCACAACGGCGCCCCACCGGACGAGCATCTCCGCGGCATCCGGCGTTCTGGCCAGCCCACTGCGCAACCGGGCATCCGCGGTGAGCGCCGCATTCGCATCGCCTTTCATCACTGCGACTCCCACGGCAGCGATCGCCAGGGCCAGCCGGGTCGGCCGGTCGGTCTGCGCGGTGCTGGAGGCGAGCCCACGGCTGACATATCCGGCCGCCGCTGCAGGATGGCACCGGGAGAGTTCGACCAGTGCCAGGGTCAGGAAGGTTCCGAGCGCCTGCGGCTCCGAGTCCCAGCCCCGGCGCTCGACGATCCGCAGTGAGTCGGCCGCTCGGTGGGCTGCCCGGCGGAAACGACCCTGCAGGGCGTCCAGCAGCGCAAGGTGCCCGATCGCATTGAGGTTGACCAGGGCAAGTCCCAGTTCGAGGGCCTCCGGCGCGGACGCTGCCAGCTGTTGTTCGGCCTCGGCGAAGTTGTCGGCCCAGATCTGCGCACCACCGACGTTCACGGCCGCAACGGCCCGGAAGTGCCGGCCGGACGGAACGGAGCGCCTGGACGAACGGTCCAACAGATCGAGCACATCGTTCGACAGCCGGAGTACCCCGGCCTGATCGCCCTGGGACCTGGCAGCCGCCATCTCGAAGAGCAGGATGACCGCCTCGGCCGAGGTCCGGACATCCTCCGGCGCTTCGTCGAGGAACTCGCGGGCCTCCCGGGCGTCCTGCAGCATGGGACCCATATCGAGCCGGTAGTAGTGCACGGCCGCCGATGCCAGCAGTGAGCTCAGCGTGGGGCGCTGCGCCGAGGTCAGGGCCAACGGTTCGATCGCGGCAGCCAGCACCGGCCTCTCCACCGAAAGGATGAGCGGGATCACCGCCAGCAACCGTCGTCCGGCTGTGTCGAGGTCACCGGCCAGGGTCGACTGGCGCACCGCCTCGATCGGTTCACCGTTGTCGGCCATCCAGTCGGCAGCTCGCCGGTGCAGCTCGGGGACCAGCCGCGGGTGTTCGAGTCCCAACCGGTGGGCCAACAGCTCCCGCAACAGCGGGTGGTAGCTGTACCAGTCCTGCTGGACCCCGAGACCCATCACGAAGGCATTGGCGCCGGCCAGCTTCTCCAACACCAGTTGGCTGTCAGTTCGCCCGGTCAGCCGGTCGGCAAGATCGCCGGTCAGCCGTTCGGTGATGCTGGTGCGGAGCAGGAAGTCACGGTCGCCGGGTGCCAATCGATCGACCACCTCGCCGATCAGGTAATCGGCGACCGACCGGTCGTTGCCGGAGAAGCGGGCGATGCCGTCGTCGATATCTGCCGGATCCAGCGACATCGCGGCCAGTTGCAGGCCGGCCGACCAGCCCTGGGTTCGCATCCACAGCACATTGACCTGGTCGGAAGTCAACTGCATCCCGTGCAGATCGAACAGCGCGGCCGCTTCCCGCTCGTCGAAGGCGAGATCGCCGGTGCGGATCTCGGTGAGCTGGCCACCGACCCGCAGTCGATGCAGCCGGAGCGGTGGATCGGATCGACTGAGGACGACCAGCCGCACCGGCGCCGGCAGATGGTCGACCAGCTGACCGAAGGGTTCCAGCACCGCGTCGCTGGTGATCTCGTGGAAATCGTCGAGCACGACGATGACCGGGCCGGGGAGCTCTGCCAGCCGCACTCTGACCTCACGCGCCTGCTGATCGGCGAACCCCGGACCGGGAATGATGTCCCGCAGGCCGTTTTCCGGCGGTACGGCGCCTGAGCCCACCACCGCGCCGAGCAGATCCGACCAGAACGTCTGGGGATCGTTGTCGGTGGCGTCGAGACTCACCCAGGCGACGGGCCCGGGCGGCGTACCGTCGGTGGACCAGGCGGCAACTGTCAGCGTCTTTCCTGCGCCGGGCCCAGCGCAGACCAGGGTGAACTGCTTCGACGTGCCCTCGGTCAACCGATCTTCAAGGCGGCGCCGACGGACCAGACCCGCCGGCACGACAGGGGGCTGGGATTTGAGCACGGTCAACGACTGCAGACCCTCGGGCACCGTGCAGACCCCTCGACGTACGGCCCCGACGGCTGCCGACAGTTCGGCTACCGCATTCCGGATGACGGGGCTTCCGCTCGCCGGCTATCAGCAGCGTACTTCCCGGACGCAGGCCTCGATGCACCACAGACCGGACTTTTCGGGCGAATCGAGCGATCACCCAGAGAACCGGTCGATTATCCGGGTGGGGTGACGCGCCGTCGTCGGGAAACAGAAAGGGTGACAGCACCGCCCGCGGCGACTGCGAGCCGGCGCGACGAAGGAGATGTCGACATGAGCACCGAATACGAGATCAGGGTTTCCGGCCTGGTACCGGATTCCGTCCTGGCCGAGATCGAGGGCGTCCAGGTGATCGTCGAGCCGGTGCAGACCGTGCTGCGCGGTCCCGTCGTCGACCAGGCGGCGTTGCACGGAATCATCAACCGGCTCCAGCGGCTCGGCCTCGATCTGATCGAGGTCCGACGGCTCGCCGAACAGGCCGAGGGACAGCCGGAGTAACAAGCAGCGGACCCGATGCACGATCCGGCCCGCCGGGGAACGAGAGGATCGGACGACATGGCTGACATCTACGAGTTCCACGTCACAGGACTGATCGGGCCCGTGGTGCGCTCGGCACTGCCCGAACTGACCAGCGAGCCGGACTGCCGCCGGACACTGCTCTCCGGCAGCGCGGAACCCGGCGAGGTCAGCCGGCTCCTCGAACAGCTGCGGGACAGTGGGCTACTCCTGCAGCATGTCGTGCTCAGCATTGATAATCGTTGGACGGCAACAGGTTCCCGAGGGCAGGACGGGGCAGGTCAGTCCTTCGCGGTCGGCGAGTCGGCGCCACGCCAGTCGTAGACGACCACGGTTCGCAGCACGACATCCTGCACCGACCGTCGCTCCGGACTCAGGATCACCCAGGCCAGGCCCACCGGGAAGAACACGCAGAACACCGCTCTGATGAAGGCAAGCGGCCAGCCCGGAATCGATCCACGGTGGGACAGGACACGCAGGCCCAGCAGCGACGCACCGTAGCTCCGACCGGTCATCGCCCAGGATGCCGTCAGATAGAGCACTGCGATGGTGAACTCCACGACCAACGTCACGAAGAACGAGACGTCGGGCCACGTGAAGCTCGCCGGCGACCACACCAGCCTGGCCCCGGCGACGGTGACGTACACCAGCGAACCGAGGACGATGACCACCGCCATGTCGACGCCCATCGCTGCCACCCGGGTGACGATGCCGGCGGGCCGGTGCTCCGATCCCCGACCGATCGGCTGCTGATTGGCTTGCACCACTAGGGATGCAGCCCATCCACTGCGGCCCGTCGCCGGAATACCCGGCCGACCAGTTGGCCGACGGCGTCATCCGCCTGCTGCCCCTGCACCCGTACCCCGTGCACCGCTTCCGAGGCCAGCGAACCGGTGGAATCACGGATGATGCCGGGCAGGTCGATCCCGTCCACGATCTTCTGCGCGATCCCGATCAGGTCGATCTGCGCCATCGCGGCGTCGAAGTTCACCTTCGCGACGACCGGGTCAGGATCGACTCTGGCCACCACGGCAGCGATGTCGAGCCGATCGACGACGGCGTCCAGATTGACCTTGGCAACCAGTGGATCCAGGTCGAGACCGTCGGCGATCTCGTTCAGGTCCAGGCGCTTCACCACGGCATCCAGGTCGACCAGCGCCACCGCACCGTCCAGGTCGACCCGACGGACGATCGCATCGACGTCCACCCGGTCGATCACCGCACCGATGTCGACCCCGGCGACCACGCCGTCGATGTCGATCCGGTTCACGATCCGATCGAGGTCGACCCGCTCGACCGCCGCGTTCAGGTCGACCGTGGCCACCACGCCGTCCAGGTCGACGCGCTTGATCACTGCCTCGACGTCCAGCTTGGCGGCGACGGCGTCCAGATCGACGTTCTCCAGGATCAGTTCGGTCAGGTCGAGTTCGGCCAATGCGGCGTCGACGACCCTGGTGATCACCGGGCGCAGCAGCGACTGGATCAGTTGTTCGGTGGCACCACGGGCGTCGGCACCGCCGCCCTGCGTCTGCCGGTGCAGCCAGGGGCTGCGCTTGCGGGCATCGGCGACGACGGCTTCCGCGGTCCGGGCGGCCAGCCGGCCACCGAACCTGATGGGCCCGGTCGCCCACCATGCGGTGCCGAGCGCGAGGTGGATCGTCTTACCGAGCAGGTCGGATTCGCTCTGCGCTGACACCGTGGCGCCGTCGGACGAGGACACAGTCACATTGTCCGGCGTCATCGTCCCGGCGTCGGACGAGGACACCGTCCCACCGTCGGTCGACGACACGGTGAGGCTGTCGCCGGACACGGTTCCGCGGTCCGACGACGACACGGTGACCACGCCGAGCGAGGACTTCTGCAGCCGCGGGGCGTCCGCATGTGTGCCCATGACAACTCCTCTGCCCGTCTTAACACTGTCGGTTTCGTCACCCATGATCATCCCCCTGTCCGTCATTCTTCGTCGACACCCGAACCCATCACGTCATCCGGCACGGATGAAACCTGGCGGATCGACGTCGGTCAGGCCGGCAGCGGTTGGTCCTTGAGTTCGATCCAGGTGGCCCGCGCCTCCGCGACGACCGTGCCTGCGGCGTCGAGCATGGCACTGGCCGTTCGGGATACCCGGCGCTCCTGTTCCCGGACCCAGCCGACCACCACCAGGGGCTCGTCGAGCCCGATCTCCCGGTTGCGGCGGACCGAAAAGGTGCCCAGCAGGCAGATTCGGCCGGTGAGTAGCGCGCCGACCGGGAAGCTCGGACAGTCGAGCGCCGCCCAGATGATCTCCGGCCGGACGAGCCCGTCGTCGGCGATGACGGTTGAACACCGAGCCGGTTCGAATGGCGTCGCCGTGATGGTCGGGGGTTCGTCGAGCGGACCGGCAACCACCTGCAGCCCGTCCGGTCGGCGTCGGCTACAGACGAAACAGTCGGCGAGGGGACCGTCGGTCGGCCAGCCCGGATGCCGGTCGCCGGCCCGTCGGGCGGTCGAGATGTCGGGTGAAACCGGCGGCAGTGATGACCGGAGCGCGGTCGGCTCAGCGGACGCGACAAGCTCGTCGCCGTGCCAGACGCGGCCGCCCGGCTCGCCAACTGCTTGTTCGACCCGCAGCGGCGCTCCCAGTGGCACCGGGCGGCGCAGCGTGACCTGGATCGTGCGATCGTCCGGCAGCTCACGGCCCACCGCGTCGGCGATCAGACCGCAGGCGTAGCCGCCGTTGGCCCAGCCGACCGGGCCGTTGTAGCGCGGATCGACGATCAGTGCCCGAACACCACCGGTCGGCCCGTCGGCAGCGCCGGTCCCTGTAGGCATGACTGGTTCTCCTGGCTGGATCTGTTTCCTGAGTGGATCGGCCGGTCGTGGTGATGACCGCTGGATCCTATGAGGGCCGCTGTCCGCCGATGGGACTGCAGGCCGTCGCCCCGAATGACGGGAGGAAGAAATTCTGCGGACCTGTCGATTGCCGGCCGGCTCGTCCGTCTGGGAGGTGTTCGACACCGACCGGCCAATCCGAGGCCGGCAGAGCACAAAGGAGCACCGACGATGGCGAAGTACGTGTACCTCTACACCGGTGGCGGCATGGCCGAGACCCCGGAAGCGCAGGCGAAGGTGATGCAGGAGTGGACCTCCTGGTTCGGCGAACTCGGTGCTGCCATCGTCGAACCGGGCAACCCGTTCGGCGCGTCGGCGGCGTTGTCGACCGGCGGAAGTGCGTCGAGCCCGGTTTCCGGGGTCAACGGCTACACGGTGATCTCCGCCGATTCCCTCGACGACGCCACCACCAAGGCCAAGGGCTGCCCTCAGCTCACCGCTGGTGGCACGGTCGAGATCTTCGAGGCGCTGGAGATGTAGCGCTGCGCGGGCATGGCGCTACCCGGGTGGGTGGCCTCGAACCGGAGGTCGTCGCCCCGAACGCGAACTCGGCGCCTGCAGATGCAGGCGCCGAGTTCACAGGTCAGTCTTCCGGTCGGAGCCGGGTCGTGGTCAGACGGTCAGCGCCGCCTGGCCGGACACCGAGGACTCCGCCGGGCGGACCACCAGTGCGCCGGGATCGTCGTCGTTCACGTCGACCTCGACGGTCTGGCCGTCCCGGATGCGTCCGGCGAGCAACTCCTTGGCCAGCTGGTCGCCGATGGCCGACTGGATCAGCCGGCGCAGCGGTCGCGCGCCGTAGAGCGGGTCGAACCCGCCGATGGCCAGCCAGTCCCTGGCCTCCCGGGTGACCTCGAGGGTCAACCGCCGCGCCGCGAGTCGGTGGCTCAGCACCTCGATCTGGATGTCCACGATGGCACCGAGCTGCTCGACGTCAAGGGCATGGAAGAACACGATGTCGTCGAGCCGGTTGATGAACTCCGGCTTGAACGCCACCCGGACGACCGACATGACGGCCTCCTTGCGCTGCTCCTCGGAGAGCTCCTGGTTCATCAGCGATTGGCTGCCCAGGTTCGAGGTGAGGATCAGCAGCGTGTTGCGGAAGTCCACCGTCCGTCCCTGGCCGTCGGTCAACCGACCGTCGTCCAACACCTGCAGCAGGATGTCGAAGACGTCCGGATGGGCCTTCTCGACCTCGTCGAGCAGGATCACCGAGTACGGCCGGCGGCGCACCGCCTCCGTCAGCTGGCCGCCCTCGTCATATCCGACGTATCCAGGTGGTGCACCGACAAGCCTTGCCACGGAATGCTTCTCCGAATACTCACTCATGTCGATGCGAACCATCGCCCGCGGATCGTCGAACAGGAAGTCGGCAAGCGCCTTGGCCAGCTCGGTCTTGCCGACGCCGGTCGGACCGACGAACAGGAACGACCCGGTCGGTCGGTCGGGATCGGAGATACCGGCCCGCGCGCGCCGGACGGCGTCACTGACCACCCGGACAGCGTCCCGCTGACCCACGACATGCCTGGCCAACTCGTCCTCCATCCGCAGCAGCTTGGCGGTCTCGCCCTCCAGCATGCGACCGGCCGGGATCCCGGTCCAGGCCGCGATCACGGTGGCGATGTCGTCCGGCCCCACCTCCTCGCTGACCATCGGTGCCTCGACGGCGTCGACCTCGTCCTCTGCCGAGACGGCCTGGGACAACTCGCGTTCCAGCGCCGGGATGCGCGCGTACAGCAGCTCCGATGCCTTGGCCAGGTCACCTTCGCGCTGGGCCCGCTCGGCCTGCATCCGCAGCTCGTCGAGCTCCTTCTTCAGCTCGCCGACCCGGTTCAGCCCGGACTTCTCCTGCTCCCACCGGGCGGTGAGGGACGAGAGCTGCTCGCTCCGGTCGGCCAGGTCCCGGCGCAGCCGGCCAAGCCGCTCGACCGATGCCGCGTCCGACTCCTTCTGCAGCGCAAGCTCTTCCATCGTCAGCCGGTCGACCTGCCGTTGCAGCTCGTCGATCTCCACCGGTCGGGAGTCGATCTCCATCCGCAGCCGGGACGCCGCCTCGTCGATCAGGTCGATGGCCTTGTCCGGCAGGAACCGGCTGGTGATGTACCGATCGGACAGGGTGGCCGCGGCAACGAGCGCCGAATCGGCGATCCGGACGCCGTGATGCGCCTCGTACCGCTCCTTGATCCCGCGCAGGATGCCGACGGTGTCCTCCACGCTGGGCTCGCCGACCAGGACCTGCTGGAACCGGCGCTCCAGCGCCGCATCCTTCTCGATGTGCTCGCGGTACTCGTCCAGAGTGGTGGCGCCGACCATCCGCAGCTCACCGCGGGCGAGCATCGGCTTGAGCATGTTGGACGCATCCATCGCGCCCTCGCCGGTGGCTCCGGCGCCGACCACGGTGTGCAGCTCGTCGATGAAGGTGACGACCTGGCCGTTGGAATCCTTGATCTCTTCGAGGACGGCCTTCAGCCGCTCCTCGAACTCGCCGCGGTATTTGGCGCCGGCGATCATCGAGCCGAGGTCGAGCGAGATCAGCCGCTTGTTCCGGAGCGATTCCGGGACGTCGCCGGCGACCATCCGCTGCGCGAGACCCTCGACCACCGCGGTCTTGCCGACACCCGGCTCACCGATCAACACCGGATTGTTCTTCGTCCGGCGGGACAGCACCTGGACGACCCGCCTGATCTCGGAGTCACGACCGATGACGGGGTCGATCTTGCCTTCGCGCGCCCGTTCGGTCAGGTCGACGCCGTACTTCTCCAGCGCCTTGTAGCTGCCTTCCGGATCCTGCGAGGTGACCTTCCGGTCACCGCCGCGGACCACCGGGAAGGCCTCCACCAGGGCGTCCGTGGTGGCACCGAGGCCGACCAGCAGGTCACCGACATCGGTGCCCGGCCTGCCGAGCGCGGCGAGCAGGTGTTCGGTGGACAGGTACTCGTCGCCGGCCGACCGCATGATCTGCTCGGCGCCGGTCAGGACGTTGGCGGTTGCCCTGGCGAAGCTCGGCTGGGCAACGGTGCTGCCGCTCACCCGCGGCATGCGGGCCAGGATCGCTTCGGTGCGGCTCTTGACGGTGGTCGGATCGGCACCGACCGCGCGCAGCAGCCCCGGCGCCGTCGATCCCTGGGTGACCAGGAGAGCGCCGAGCAGGTGCGCCGGTTCCACGGAGGAATGGCCCATCGACGTGGCTGCGGTGATGGCCGCGTTCACCACTTCGCGGCTCTTGGTGGTCAGGTTCTCGAGATTCACGGCGGGTCGGATGCCCTTTCTGTGCGACTGGTTCTGGCCTGGTGGCTGGTCGGCATGTACGGACGGAGCCCGAAGGCACTGGCGATCCACCGTCGGCGATCCACAGGCACCACGAGCTTACGCACATGTCCACAAGGTGCAACGCACTAAAGTTGAGTCTATTCCGCTCAACTCTGACTTGGCTCGGAATTCTGTTGGCCCGACGACTGGTGCGGCTCAAAGGTGGCGCGGTGCTGCCGCCGGTCAACTCGCCCGATCGGTAGGCGCTTGCCCGCATCGATGAGTTCGCTGCCTCGACCGGGTCCACCGACGATGAGCCCAATCGATCCGATTCCCGAACTCAACGAGTCCTTCAGCCAGCCCGACGCGCAGCCGCGTCCGTGGAGCGATGTGGTCGACGTGCTGGCCACGTCGGAGATGTTCTGGTTGTCGACCGTGCGGGCCGATGGTCGACCGCACGTCACCCCGTTGCCCGCCGTCTGGCATGCCGACCGGCTGCACATCTGCACCGGCGCACACGAACAGAAGGCGAAGAACCTGCTGGCCGACCCGCGCTGCGTACTGACCACCGGGACGAACACCCTGCGGGACGGATTGGACGTCGTGGTGGAGGGCACCGCGGTCCGGGTCACCGATCACCAGTCGCTCGAGGAGCTGGCGGCACTCTGGCTCTCGAAGCTGGATTGGCCGTTCGAGGTGGGTGACGGTGCCTTCCGGGACGGCGCCGGCCGGGATGGTCTGGTCTTCGGGATCGACGCGGACAAGGTCCTCGCGTTCGGCAAGAATCCCTTCACCCAGACCCGCTTCCGGCTCGCGTAGCGTCTTCGAACGGATCGGACCGGGGCACCGGCACCGACCCAGCCGGGAGCGACCTGGCCGCGCCGCTCGCCAGCAGGACCTGCGATCGCCGGATTCAGTTCGTCGGGTCTCCGCTCTGCGCGAGTTCGTCCAGCAGGCGCTGCATCGCCCCGCACATGTCGTCGAAATGCTTTCCGCCCAAGGTTGTTCGCCAATGCTGCTCGATCTCGGCGACCCGATCGCCGGCGTCGCTGAGAGCCTGTCTTCCGCGCGCTGTCGGAAAGATCAACTTCGCCCGACCGTCGGCGGGATCCGGTCGGCGTTCCAGATAGCCGAGTTGTTGGAGATCGCTCACCAGCTCCGAGGTGGTGCCCAGGCTCAATTGCGCCCTGGTCGCCAGCTCGGTCAACCGGACACCATCGACGCCGACGTTGCCGAAGATGTGCAGGTGCGGTTCGCGGATGTCGGGGTACCCGTGCTCGTCCGCCGGTGCGAACAGTTCGACCCGGAATTCCCGCAGTAGCCGGCCCAGGAGCTGACCGATCGCCAAGCGGTCGGCTGGCAGATCCCTTGACGTCGGCACGGTTCGGCAGCATACTTCGGAGACCGAAGCTTCGGTGTCCGAAGCATTCCGTGGAGGCACTCATGGCCAAGCACGACTCGTCGTCGATCATCACCAGGCTGGGTCCCCTGCAAGTGCGAGAGCTGGGATCCGGGCCGCCGGCCGTGCTCTGGCACAGCCTCTTCGTCGACTCGACCACCTGGGATCGGTTGCTCCCCGGCCTTTCCGCGGAGCGGCGGCTCGTCGTGATCGACGGGCCCAATCACGGCGGGAATGCCCGCCGGAAACCGGCTTTCACCATCAACGACTGCCTCGGGGCGGCCATCGACGTGCTCGATCACCTCGACATCCACGAGCCGGTGGACTGGCTGGGCAATGCCTGGGGCGGCCATCTCGGCATCCTGTTCGCCGCCGATCACCCCGAACGCTGCCGATCGCTGATGGCCGTCGGCGCCCCGGTTCACGCGCTGCCAGCTGCCGAACGACGGCAGATCCGACTACTTGCCGCGCTGTACCTGATCGGGGGGCCGCGTCCGGTGTCCAGGTTGCTGGTGGACGCCCTCATCGGCGGCGCGACCCGGTCGCAGGATCCGGACGGCACGGCGCTGGTGACGGCTGCTTTTCGCCGCGCCGGACGACTCGGCATGTTCGACGCCATCCGCTGGCTGAGCCTGCGTCGTCCCGACCTGATCCCGCAACTGCACCGGATCGACCGTCCGACCCTGATCACGACAGGAGCGGACGACCCGGGCTGGACGATTGCGGCTGCACAATCGGCTGCCGATCAGCTGCCCAACGGTGCACTGGTCATCACCCCCGGCAACGGACACATCGGGCCGGTGCTCCGCCCGGAACTGGTCGAGCTGATCACCCAGTTCTGGCGCGATCCGGAAGAAACGATTCGACTGCGGCGGAACGGCTCGTCGACGACACCCAGCCGGGGTGACCCGAAACCACTGCACCGTCAGGTAGCCGCGCACCCGACGGCGAGCCCCGTTGTCTGAAGGCCACCCGAGCGGGTACCAACGACGATATGCCCGCCCGCAACAAGAAGCCCTCGCCGAGCACCGACGGCGCGGGCTCGTCGCAGCCCGGCGCTGCGACATCGGCGGACCCGAAAGCACTGACGCAACAGGCCCAGCCGGCCGGCTCGGCCACCCGACAGGCGGAGATCGAGACCAAGCTCGAGATCGAGCCGGACGTCAAACTGCCGTCACTCGGTAAGCGCCGCCGGTTGGCGGCCGTCGGGATCGCCGGCGTCGAGGACCCGAAGACCTACGACCTGGACGCCACGTACTACGACACCGAGCACCTCGACCTGCTGCGCTCGAAGATGACGTTGCGCCGGCGAACGGGCGGCACCGACGCCGGGTGGCACCTGAAACTCCCTGCGGTGCAGGGCGCCAGGACCGAGGTGGGGCTGCCGCTGGCGTCCGGCGAACCGGGTGACGTCCCGGCCGAGTTCGTCGGGCTGGTGCGCGGCGCGGCGCGGGGTCGGCCGCTGGTGCCGGTCGCCCGGCTGGAGAACCGCCGAACGGTCCGTCACCTGCTCGACGAACACGGCAGCACCATGATCGAGGTGGCGGACGACCACGTCACCGCCACCCCGCTGCTGGCCGGGTCGGCCAAGCCGTCGCAGTGGCGCGAACTGGAGGCCGAGATCATCGACGGCACCCGCGACCAGCTGGCCGCGACAGTCGACGTGCTGCTCTCGGCCGGCGCGAGCAAGGCGTCATCGGCGTCCAAACTGGCTCGGGCACTGCGCTATTCGCCGCCTGCAGCGCCGCGCAGCAAGTCCGCGGGGGTCGCCGTCGTCACCGCGCTGGGACGCCAGCGTGACCTGTTGATCGTTGCCGATCGCGGACTGCGGGACGGTGTCGACGGGGCGCTGCACGACGCGAGATCCGCCGCCCGGCGGATCCGGGCCGTACTCACCGTGTACGGACCGCTGTTCGACGACGGACGGATCGACCGTGTGAAGGCTGCGTTGCGCGGGTTCGGCAGCGTCCTCGGGGTCGCACGTGATCTCGACGTGGCGCATCGGCGACTGCTCGCCCAGCTCGTCGAGGAGCCCGACGAGTACGTCAGATCCACCCGAGCCCGCCTGGACGACGCCTGCGATCGCCGGCTCGCCGTCGCCCGGGCCGAGGCGCGGGAACTGATCGACTCGGACGACTACCTGCAGATGCTGCGCGGCATGGACGAGCTGCTCGCGCATCCGACCCTGTCCAAGAACGGGCATCGTGCGGCGGGCAACGAGTTGCCGGCCTTGATCGCCACCTCGTGGGAGCTGCTCCGGCAGCAGGCCGATGACGCGCTCGGCGACCCGGAGAACCTCGAACTGGTGCACCGGGTCCGCAAGTTGGCGAAGACCCTTCGGTACGCCACCGAAGCCGCGATCGGCGCACTCGGTTCCGACGCGGTGGTCCTTGCCTCCGCCATGGAGGAGATCCAGGAGACACTGGGCGAATTCCAGGACGCCGGGTATGCCGCCTCCCTGCTCGCCGCCCTGGCCCTGGAGGAGAAGACGGACGGCGCAGCCGGTTTCATCTTCGGCCGGCTGCATGCGTTCGAACAGGCCATCGCGCAGGGTGCCTTCGACGAATTCTCCGACGTCTGGGACCGGGTCGAGGACGGTGATCTGGTCGCGGTGCTCAGTCGTTGAACCCGCTCCAGATCACCGACGATCACGGGGCCGAGTGTGGAGCGCCCATCCCGGGATCGATTCTGGTTGGCCCGGCAGCCGTCGGCTCGACGTCGAAATCGAAGATCGCGGTCGGGATGTAGACCGTGGCGCAGGCATTCGGGATGTCGACGACACCGGACAGCCGTCCCTCGATCGGCGCCGCCCCGAGGATCAGGTAGGCCTGTTCCGGGCTGTACCCGAACTTCGTCAGGTAGTCGATGGCGTGCAGGCACGCCCGCTGATAGGACAGGTGCGAATCCAGGTACCGCTGCTCTCCGTCCAGCGTCACCGAGGTCCCCGAGAAGGCAATCCACTCACTGAATCTCGGGTCGACCGTGCCTGGCATGAAGATCGCGTTCTCGGCGACCCCGTAGGTCTCCATCCCGCCCTTGATCAGGTCGACGTGCAGATCGATGAAGCCGCCCATCTCGATCGCGCCGCAGAACGTGATCTCCCCGTCGCCCTGGGAGAAGTGCAGGTCACCAAGGGACAGATTGGCGCCGTCGACGAACACCGGATAGAACACCCGGCGTGCCCTTGGACAGGTTCTTGATGTCCTGGTTCCCGCCGTTCTCCCGCGGCGGCGCGGTCCGCGCCGCCTCGCCGGCCACCCGGGCGTACTCCGACTCGGGCAACGACCCGAGCACCGCGAACTCCGGTTCCGGCGGCAACGCCAGCGGTGGCACCCGGTTCGGGTCGGTATCGATCAGCGCCTGCTCACGTGAGTTCCAGCGGGCCAACAACTCTGCCGATGGCGCCGTCCCCATCAGACCAGGATGGATCAATCCGGCGAACGAAACCCCGGGAATGTGACGCGATGTCGCGATCTGCCCGCTGGAAATCCCAGATCGCCTTGTACGCGTCCGGGAACACATCGGTCAGGAATCCGCCGCCGTTGCTCTTGGCGAAGATGCCGGTGTACCCCCAACCCTGACCCGCCAGTGGACCGGAGTCCTCCTGGGGAATCGGACCGACGTCCAGGATGTCGACGATCAGCAGGTCACCCGGCTTCGCACCCTCGACCCGGAACGGCCCGCTGAGCTTGTGCACCGTCTTCAGCGGCGCATTCAGGATGTCGTCGGCCGAATCGTCGTTGACGATGGCGCCGTCGAACCACTCACGGCAATCGCACCCGGAAACTGTCCCCCGGTTTGACGGTCGCCACCGGCGGGATCTCCGGATGCCATCGGTTGTGTCCGACCTTGACCTGATCCTCGAACTTCTTCGTCGAGTCGAGTGGGAAGATCACCTCTGGCATGGTGGCTCCAGTTCTGCTGGGATGGGCGGCAACTGTTCGAGTGCGCTGGGACCGATCCGCGTCAGGGACGGGGTAACTTGGCGTGCAACGGGTTTCGGGTGATGATCGGCCCCGTTGGGGACGGTCCCGGAATGCGCCCGGTGATCACCTGGGGGCTGTCGGCGCTGGCCGCCGAGCGCTCGATCGCCGTGCGATATCCGTTGGCGCCGTGCCCGATCAGCGGGGCGGTGATCACTCTGGCGCCGAGCGCGGCGCAGTCCGGACATGCCGACCTGGCCGGCGCTGTGCCGATCGGGAAGGCGGCGTCGAACGGCCCGCAATTCTGGCACCGGAACAGGTACACCGCCATCGATCACGCCTCTCCCCGGAACGTTTCGCCTGCAGGATTCCCTCGCCGAGAACACTCACCGTAGGCAAGCCTGAGCGCTGCGTCAACGGCTGGATGCGTTGCCACTTCCGTGCTTTCGGATCAGTCGAGTGCGGTCCCGCGGGTGGTCACCGTCGACCTCGATTCGCGGCGAGCCGGTGCAGCACGCTGACCAGCAGGTCGATCTCCTGCGTGGTGTTGTAGAAGGCGAGAGAGGGTCGCACGGTCGCCTCGACCCCGAAGCGACGCAGGATCGGCTGTGCGCAGTGATGCCCCGACCGGACGGCGATCCCCTCCTGGTTCAGCGCGGCGCCGACCTCCTCGGTGCGATAGCCGTCGAGGACGAAAGACAGCACGCTGGCCTTGTCGGTAGCGGTGCCGATCATCCGCAGACCGCGAACGGCGCGCATCCGCGGCGTCGCGTACTCCAGCAGCGAGTGCTCGTAGTCGGCGATCCGCTCCGGTCCGATCCGGGTCACGTAATCGAGCGCGGCGCCGAGGCCGACGGCGTCTGCGATGTTGCCGGTGCCGGCCTCGAACCGGTTCGGCGGATGCTGGTACACGGTCTTTTCGAAGGTCACGTCGGCGATCATGTTGCCGCCGCCCTCCCACGGCGGCATGGACTCCAGCACCTCGGGCTTGCCGTAGAGCACACCGATCCCGGTCGGGCCGAAGATCTTGTGTCCGGAGAAGACGAAGAAGTCGGCCCCGAGCGTCTGCAGGTTCACCCGCAGGTGCGGCACCGACTGCGCCCCGTCGACCAGCACGCAGGCGCCCGACCGGTGCCCCATCTCGATGATCTGCCGGATCGGGGTGACGGTGCCGAGCGCATTCGACACCTGTGTCACCGAGACGAGTTTCGTCTTGTCACAGAGCAACTTTGCGTATTCGCCGAGCAGGATCTGGCCGGAACTGTCCACCGGGATCACCCGCAGTTTCGCGCCGGTCTCGGAGATCAGTTGCTGCCACGGCACGATGTTCGCGTGGTGTTCCAGGTGCGAGATGATGATCTCGTCACCCCGGTGGATGTTCTTGCGCCCCCAACTCTTTGCCACCAGGTTGATCGCCTCTGTCGCGCCGCGGACGAAGACGATGTCCTTTTCCGATCCGGCACCGATGAACCGGGCGACCGTTTTCCGCGCGCCCTCGTAGGCGTCGGTCGCCCGCGCCGCCAGCTCGTGGGCGGCGCGATGGATGTTGGAGTTCTCGTGCGCGGTAGAAGTGCGCGAGCCGATCGAGGACGGCCTGTGGCTTTTGCGTCGTCGCCGCATTATCCAGCCATACCAACGGCTTTCCGTTGACCCGTTCGGCCAGGATGGGGAAATCCCGCCGGACGAGCGCAACGTCGAACGGTGGATGCGGGTCCGGGAACCCCACAGCCGCACCGCCCGGTGCCTGCGAGGCCGGCGTGCGATCGGCGAAGTAGAACGCCGGCGACGACAGGGTCTGCGGCTGGTCCGGAAGGTTCTGCTGCTTCGGGAGCGTGCCGGTCGCTCCCGGCAGGGTGTCGACGGTTGGCGGGTCGACCTGCGACGGGCTCAGTGCGGCCGACACCAGGGTGTCCAGACCCGGCTCGGCAGCGCCGCGGTAGGGGCTCGTCTCGGCGACGAAGTAGTACGGGGTCGATGGCGTCGGCACCGGCGCGGGCGCATCGGGAACGGCGATCGGCGGCTGTGGCGTCGCCGGCATCGGTGCGGCGGTGGGATCCGCCACCAGGTCGCCGGTCTCGAGGTCGGCTGGCGATCCTGCTGCTCCGGTCGGCAGGTCGGTCGACATCGGATCGCTCGCGTCCGGCGCCACCGGCAGTGCCCCGGTCGCTCCGGTCGGGCCCGGCACTCCGGGCACCCCTGGCATGGTCGGCGTTGTCGGACCGGAGGGGATTTCGAACGGCGTGCGGTGCTGATCGGCGGCCGGCGACGGCGCTCCGAGGCCGGCGCCGGTCGTCGCTGCACCGGATCCGGCGGTGAGGTCGGGCGGACCGCTGGGCGCACCGAGGCCGCCGAGCAGCTGATCGCTGGCCGGCACGCCCGGAACGCCGGCGCTCGGCAGCGGGCCGGCGAGGCCCTGCAGCGGTGGGATCTGCTCGCCACCGGGTGCGGACGGAACGGCGAGGCCGCCGGCGGTACTGAACGGAACCGACCCGACACCTTCCGGCGGTCCCGCCGAGGGAGAGAGGCCGCCTGCAGACAAGGGCGCTGTCACGTCCGGCGGACCGTTGGGTAACCCGCCGGCGCCGACCAGCTGATCGGAAGCGGGCAGCCCGGGGACCGGCTCGTCGGGTCGCGGCGCCGTGCTGCCGGGGATCGCAGGAGTGAGGTCCCCGGGATCGGCCAGCTGCAGGCCGGTCAGTCCAGGAACGATCGGACCCTCCGGAAGCACTGGACCGAGACCCTCCGCGCCCAGCAGTCCCGAGGTGAGCTCGGTCAGGTCGGGGATCGACCGGCCCGGCGAATACCCGGAGCCGGCGGCCGGCTCGGTGGCGGCAACACCGGGCGGGTCGGGAACTTCACCGGTCACGGCTCGGCCGTCGACCGGCAACGATGAGCCCGCAGATGACGGGGCAATCGGCGAGGATGCGGCGGGATTGTCGTCGCCCGGAACGCGGGAGATCTCGGTGGATCTCGCGGGCACGTCCACCCGCGGCGCATGCTCGACTTCCCGTCCGACGCCGGGATCGGCACCTCCGGTCGGCGTGGTCGCAGACCCGCCCGCGGTGGGCGCGCCCAGTGCCGAGGCACCGGGCGACGGGACCCCGGCGGGCGACGAACCGGGCAGCGCGGCGAAGAACTCGCCGGCCAACCGGTTCAACGTCGCTTCGTCGGGCAGCCAGTCCGGCAGGTCCGGAGCCCCGGTCAGGTCCGGCGGTGACGTCACCAGATCAGCGGTAGGTCGGGGCGTAGTCATGGAACTTGTCGACCGCGACATCGTCCAGCACGGCGAGCGCGTCGTCGGTCAGCACGGCCATCGAGCAGTACAACGACACCAGGTACGAGGCGATCGCGCTGCGATCGATGCCCATGAAACGCACCGATAATCCCGGTCCCTGCTCCCCGGCCAGGCCCGGCTGATACAGCCCGACCACGCCCTGCCGGGCCGCCCCGGTCCGCATCAACAGCACCTTCGTCTTCCCGTCGACCAGCGGAACCTTGTCGCACGGAACGATCGGCAGGCCCCGCCAGGTGACGAACTGCGACCCGAACAGGCTCACCGTTGGCGGCGGCACCCCCCGCCGGGTGCATTCCCTGCCGAAGGCGGCGATCGCGATCGGATGGGTCAGGAAGAACGCGGGCTCCTTCCACACCAGCGCGATCAGGTTGTCCAGATCGTCGGGCGTCGGGGGTCCGCCCAGTGTCGGGATCCGTTGCGAGGCAGCGCAGTTGGCGATCAGCCCGTAGTTGGGGCTGTTGATCAGCTCGCCTTCCTGGTGCTCCTTGATGGCCTCGATGGTGAGCCGGAGCTGCTCCTTGATCTGGTCGTGCGGGCTCGAATACAGATCGGAGACCCGGGTGTGCACATCCAGAATGGTCGACACCGAGTTCAGCACGTACTCGCGAGGGTTCTCCTCGTAGTCGACGAACGTCGTCGGCAGCGGGGACTCGTCGTAGTTGCTGCAGACGACGTCCACCTCTTCCGGGTGCTTCACCTTGTTCACCCGATAGATGCCCGCCTCCACCGGGACCCAGGCCAGCAGGTGCACCAACCACCTCGGCGTGATGGTCGCCATCTGCGGGACGGTCTTGGTGACATCGGCGAGATTCCGGGCCGCGGCATCGCCGAGAGCGTTGGACTGTGCGTGACCTGTGACCATTCGCGTTGCTCCTCGGGGCCTTCTGACAGCCGGACTGTTTGCAGCTGCCGGGAACGTCTTGGACCCTATCCGCATCCGCCGCCCGGGGGCAGGGCGGGTTGCGGCTCATTTTCCGAAGTGCCCGGTGCACCTCGATGGCGCCGGACGCCACCTCGCCCGGACGCGCTGTGCATCGAGGTCCCGGCCCATTGCGCACGCCTGCGTGAGCACCACCCTCCGGTCGGTACGGTGCTGACGTGACCACCGATCAGCACGACCTGTTGGAACAACGCCCGTTTCCCCGCCTCGCCGCCACTGGAGCGGCGCATGCCGCCGCCTCGGTGGTGGGTCTGGGGTGTTGGCAACTCGGCGCGGATTGGGGCGCGGTCAGCGAGGACGACGCGTTGTCGGTGCTGGCGGCCGCTGCCGACGCCGGAGTCACCTTCTTCGACACCGCCGACGTCTACGGGGACGGCAGGAGTGAACAACTGATCGGTCGATTCCTCGCCGGCCGCAGTTCCGCCGCCACCGAGATCATGGTGGCAACCAAGGTCGGCCGTCGCGCCGACCCGTTCGTCGCCGAGACCTATACCGCGGACAACCTCCGGTCGTGGATCGATCGGTCGAGGCGCAACCTCGGCGTCGACACCCTCGATCTTGTCCAGCTGCACTGCCCGCCGACGCCGGTGTTCTCCGACGACGCGGTCTTCGACGTGTTGGCAGCACTGGTCGACGAAGGCGTGATCGCCGGGTACGGGGTCTCCGTCGAGACCTGCGCGGAAGCGCTCACCGCCATCGCGCGTCCGGGGGTGGCAAGCGTGCAGATCATCCTCAACGCCTTCCGGCTCAAGCCCCTCGATGAAGTGCTGCCCGCAGCAGCAGCCGCCGGCGTCGGCATCATCGCCAGAGTGCCGCTCGCCAGCGGGTTGCTGTCCGGTCGGTACAGCCGATCCACCACCTTCGCCGCCGACGATCACCGCAACTACAACCGCGGTGGCGCCGCGTTCGACGTCGGCGAGACTTTCTCTGGCGTGGACTTCGAGACCGGACTGGCCGCGGTTGCCGATCTGGTCGCCGAGGTTCCCGAGGGCGCGACACTGCCGCAGACAGCGCTCCGCTGGATCATCGATCAACCGGGCGTGACCACCGTGATCCCCGGTGCCCGCAATCCCGAACAGGCGCGGGGCAACGCCGCAGCTGGACTGCTGCCCGCTGTTCCGGACGCGTTCGCCACGGCTGTGCGCACGACCTACGACAACCGGCTCCGGGCGGCGATCCACCCCCGCTGGTAGCAGCCTCCGCTCCCACGTCGCAGCGTCGACCCCCATCCCTCCGCCCAACCCCTGTTGATCAACCACTTGCGCATGCTTTCAGGCCGTACAAGCGTTCGATAGTGGTTGATCAACAGCGGAATTGGTGGGTGTGAGAGACGCCGAGGGACTCCCCGGGCGGGGTCGACAGATCGGTGACAGGTCGATGAAAGGTCCCCCGGCCACGCTGGCACGGCAACCCAGCAATCCCTTGGGGGACACCGATGCCGTGCTCGACCTGCACCACCGACGGCGTATCCGCGCCGTCGGAGCCTTCGATCGTCCTGAATCCACTTCCTGTCGCGATCCCCGGCGCCCCGGTGACTTCTGCGGCCCCAGCTCGGAGAGCACTTGCTCCGAAGAACTACCGCCGGCTGCAGATCACCGCCCTGCGGGCCGGCGACACGGCGACCGTCCGGCGGGTGTTCGACGGGTTGTCCGGCCGGTCGCGCTACCTGCGGTTTCATGCCGGCCGCGCCACCCTGCCGATCCGGATGCAGCGCGGATTGGCCGACATCCGGCCCGATCAGCACATTGCGCACGTCGCGGTGCTGGCGGGCAGACCCGTCGGGTTGGTCCGCTGGATCCGGTTCGAGAACGACCGCCGGGACGCCGAACTGGCCGTCGAGGTGATAGACGCCGTTCAGCGCACCGGCATCGGTCGCGAGCTGATCCGCCGCGCCGCTCGATCCGCGGTCGCCGCCGGCATCGAACACTTCGTCGGGTACCTCTCGCCGGGAAACTCCGAGCTCCGAGCCAGAGCCATTGCCCACGGCGGCGTCGTCGACCCGGACGATCGCAGCCTGGTGCGGTTGCACGTCGGCGCTCTGCTCCGATCGTTGGAGCCACCAGCACCGCAGCTCCCGCGACAGCGCCGACGATGACGCAGCTCCTCCGATCGCATCGAAACGCCTACCAGTCAGCATCTTTCGCCACATGCGGCAACGGTCCGCACGATCGGCCGGTGGTGTCGCCGACCAGTACGGTTGCCAGGAAATCGTGACCCGGGCGAGGTCGGTCTGTGGTTGCATGTCCGCATGCACGTGGGAGTGCTCGGTCCGCTGACCGTGCGGCGGGACGGGCCTGATGTGGCGCTCCGCGGGCAACGGTTGCGCGATCTCTTCGCCGTGTTGTTGCAACGGCGGGGGCGGCCCGTCCCGGCCGAGGTGTTGCTCGACCTGGTGTGGACGCTGCCGTCCGGCACCCTCACCGTTGCCGCCGTGCACACCGTGGTTGCCCGCCTGCGGCGTCAGCTGGGTGCCGACTCGATCACCTCGCAGGACGCCGGTTACCTGATCGACGCTCGGGTCTCGACCGATGAGGACACCTTCGTCGACCTGGTCGGCCAAGCGCGAGGCCTGCTGGTCGGAGGCGATCCGCCCGGGGCCGCGACCGCATTCCGCGAGGCACTGAGCTGTTGGCACGGTGACGAAGCGTTCGAAGATGTCCGCGCGGATCTGGTCGACACCGACCGGGCCAGGCTCGCCGAGTTGCGGGCAACGGCAATCGAGGAACTCGCCGACCTACTGCTCGCCGACCCGGAGATCGGTGACCCGGCGGCTGCCTACCTGCTGGGCAGCGGGCTGATCGCCCGACAGCCGTTGCGCGAGAAGGCCTATCAATTGACGATGTTGGCCGCCGCCCGGTGCAATCGTCAGGCCGACGCAGTGCACACCTACCAGGCACTGCGCCGGCAACTGCGCGACGAACTCGGCATCGAGCCGAGCAGGTCCAGCGCGGAGCTCTACACCAGGATCCTGAGGCAGGACCTGAAACCACCTGCAATGGAGCCACTTCCGTCCCGAACGTCGACCGGCGGCGGAGCATCCGGCCTGCCCGCCCCGGTCAGCCCGTTGATCGGACGAGATGTGGAGCTGGCCAGGCTGATCGACGCGGTGACCGCCGGCCGGCGGTTGATCACCCTCATCGGCCCGGGCGGGGTGGGCAAGAGCCGGCTGATGATCGAGCTCGGCGCGCGGCTCGCCGGCTCGAAAGAGCTGCTCTACACGGAGCTTTCGGGTCTTGCGCAGATCGGACCCGGGGAGCTGGCAGAAGCGATCGCGGTGGGCCTCGGGATCCGGCTGACCCGGCATGAGCCGGTCGATGCCATCGTCCAGGCACTGGCGACCGGCCGACGCCTCTTACTGCTCGACGAGGCGGAGTGGGTGATCGACGCTGTCGGGTCGGTGGCCGGGGAGATCCTCGATCGCTGTCCCGGTGTCCAGATCGTCATCACCTCGAGGCTTCCCATCGATCTGCACGATGAAGCGCTGATCGTCCTCGACCCGCTCGGTCTGCCGGACGATGGCGCCACGCTGGACGACATCAGATCGGCGCCCGCGGTCCAGTTCCTGGTCCAGCGGCTGGCGGATCGGGCTGTGCAGGTTGGCTCCGACCCCGGATCGGCCGATCTGCTCGCCTCGATCGCCGGTCGGGTCGACGGGCTGCCACTCGCTCTCGAACTCGCTGCCGGTCAGGCGACCGGTCGGAGCCTGTCTGAGCTGGCCGAGCTCGTCCGGTCGCCGCTGGATGTGCCGGCCGCCCAGCGAACACGGAACGCCCGGCACCGAACGTTGCGGGACACGCTGGAATGGAGCCTGAGCCGGCTGGAACCCGGGCATCGGCGAGTGTTGCGCCGGCTGGCGGTGTTCGCCGGTCGCTTCGACATGGCAGCCGCGATCGCAGTCGTCGGTCCCGCCGCCGAAGACCCCGGCTCGACGGTGCGCGCTCTGGCCAGGGATGCCCTGATCCACGTCGACCGGACCAGTTCGTCGCGATTGACGTTCCGGCTGCTCCGAACGGTGCGCGAACTCGCCCTCGAGGACATGGAACCCGACGAGCTGGCAGCGACCCGGGTCCTGCACCGGCGGTGGCATGCCGACCGGTGGCGGTCCACCGGTAGCGAGCTGATCCCTGATGTCCGCGCGCATCTCGACGATTATCTGGATGCCCTGCGGTCGGCGCTGGCCGATGACGACGACGTCGCGCTGGCCGATCTGACCGTCACCCTGACCGAGTTCTGGCGATTCGCCGGCGGGCAGGCCACCGGGCTGCGGTGGATCGGCACCGTGCTCGACAGCGACATTCTCGGCACCGCCGACCGGGCCAGGGTGATGGCCCAACGGGCGGCTCTCGCCCTGAATCACGATCCGGCGTTGGTCCTGGCCGATACCGCGGCCGCGATCCCGCTGCTCGAATCCACCGGTCACTCCGCCTTCACCGTCACCGCAGTGTCGGTACGGGCACTGGAACTCCTGGCCCAGGGCCGGCTGACCGAGGCGATCGAACACGCCCAGCACGCGGTGCGGATCGCCAGGAGCCGGACGGCGGATGAACTGGCCAATGCCCTGGGTGACCAGGCGGTGATCTACGCGGTGGTCGGCGTCCCGGACCGGGCAACTGCAGCGGTCGACGAGGCCGTCGGTTGCCTGCGGGGCAGGGCCACGACACCGGAGGGTGTGGTGGCGGCCGGGGCCATCGCCCTCGCCCTGGTCAACCTCGAACGATTCCAGGATGCCGTCGATCTGCTCGACGGCGTCGACATTCCACCCGCGGCGAGCCCGCCGCCGGCCAGGTTCCGGCTCACCCTCGGCTGGGCCTGCCTCGGCGCCGGCCACTTCTCCCGGGCGCTGCGCTGTTTCGTCGACGCGATCCCTCCCCCGACCCGGAAACCGGTCGATCAGGGCCCCGCCGATCGACACAGTGCCGATCGACACAGTGCCGAAACCCTGTTGGGGGTCGGCTGCACGTTGGCCGCCATCGGTCACGACGACGCAGCACCGGCGCTGGCCGGCGCGCTGGAGCTGCTCGCCAGGGTCGACTACCGCTCGCCGCCGGCACTGGAGCGGGCCATCGCCCGTGCCCGGGCGCAGGTCGACCATCGATCATGGCCGCGGCTCGCCGACGAGCCGACGGAAGACCTACTGGAGCGCCTCGAACGAGACGTGCGCTCTCTCGGTGTCGGCTCTGCCGACAGCAGATCCGCTGCCGGTTGATCCGCGAGCTCCCGGCCCCCGGCGCGTTCATGGTGGACAGCAGGCACCGCACGGTGTGCCGGTCTACCGAAGGGGATGCTCATGTTCAGTACTTCATCGGCGGTGATGGCGGCGGAGGTGACACCTTCCGGACCGTTCGACGATCAGCTGGCCACCAGGCTGCTGCACCAGCGGATCATCGTCCTCGGTCAGGAGGTGGATGACCCGATCGCCAATCGGATCTGCGCCCAGCTGCTGCTGCTCTCCGCCGAGGACCAGCGACGGGACATCAGTCTCTACATCAACTCTCCCGGCGGTTCGGTGTCCGCCGGACTGGCCATCTACGACACGATGCGACTGATCCCGAACGACGTCAGCACGTTGGCCATGGGAACGGCCGCCAGCATGGGCCAGTTTCTGCTCTCGGCCGGAACCCACGGCAAGCGATATGCCCTGCCGCACGCCCGGATCCTGATGCATCAGGGCTCTGCCGGAATTCGCGGGACCGCCGTCGACGTCCAGATCCAGGCCGAGAACCTCGAGTACACCAAGGCTTTGATGAACCGCCTGATCTCCGAGCACACCGGCCAGGCACTGGAGACGATCGCCAGGGACGCCGACCGTGACCGCTGGTTCACCGCGGCCCAGGCGCTCGAGTACGGGTTCGTCGACCGGGTCCTGCAGACCGTTTCCGACATCCGGCCGACGGTCGACCGGCAGCGGATCGGGTTGAGCTGACATGGGTCACTACACCGTCCCGACCGTCGTCGAGAAGACCCCGTCCGGCGAGCGGGTTGTCGATGTCTACAGCCGGCTGCTCACCGACCGGATCATCTACCTGGGCACCGAAATCGACGATGACGTCGCGAATGTCATTGTTGCGCAACTGCTCTACCTGGAGTCGGACAACCCGGACCGGGAGATCGGCCTGTATATCAACTCGCCCGGCGGATCGATGTCGGCGATGACGGCCGTCTACGACACCATGCAGTTCGTGCGCGCACCGGTGGCCACCACCTGTGTCGGCCAGGCCGCGTCGGCGGCGGCGGTGTTGTTGGCGGCGGGCGCCCCCGGACGACGGGCGCTCCTGCCGCACACCCGGGTGCTCCTGCATCAACCGTCGGCCGGTGGCCAGGGCACCATCTCCGACCTGTCGCTGCAGGCCAACGAACTGTTGCGGGTGCGCTCGCAGATGGAGGAGGTGCTCAGCGCGCACACCGGGCAGGACATCGCGACCCTGCGCGCGGACACCGACCGGGACAAGATCTTCACCGCAGAGCAGGCGGTGGCTTACGGTCTGGCGGACACGATCATCAGGAACCGGACCATCGCGGTCGCCCGGCCGGCCTGAAAGCTTCCGGACAAGCGGTACAAGTCGTCCAGGGCCCCGCGGACGGATCGACTGCACCTTCTGCAGCTCAAACCGGCTCTGCAGACCGCTTTTGCCTGCTGAGGGTGCAGTCGATCACGAACGGGCGGCCAGCGGGGGCTTTAACACCTGGCGTGCGTTTCCGCCCGTCGCGAACAACCCTGCGGTCGGCGCCGGTTCGTCCCTAGAGTCGGCGCAAACGGCAGGGAGGATTCGCCATGGGCGAGGTCATCGCGTTTGCGCCACGTCGGTCGTCGAGGCGGCCCGCCCCGCCGGCGACCGTTCCGAATGTCGGCCCGAGCACCGCTTCGCCGGCCATCCGATCTGCGGCTCCGTCCCCGGGCCGCATCGGCGCTAGGCCCGAGCCGCTGTGGCGAGATGTCGCCGGTGCGGTCCTGCGGGAGGAAAGGCAGCGGCAGCAAAGAACTCTCGCGCAGATCGCGGAGCGTGCCGGGATGTCGGTCCAGTATCTGTCGGAGCTGGAGCGGGGGCGGAAGGAGGCATCGTCGGAGATGCTGGCCGCCGCGTGCGGCTCGCTGGGGTTGAGCCTGGGGGAATTCGCCCGCCGATGCGCCGGTGCCCTGAGCTCCGCGTCAGCCAGGCCGACCGGCCCGGTGCTGCTCGCGGCCTGACCCCGACCGGAAGCGGATCGCCGAATCGGCTTTCGCCGAGTGCCATCAGAGCGGGGAAAGCAGTCCAGCATCGAGCCGAATACCCCGATCCCGTGACACTCGAGCCGCTGCACCCAAGCCGAAGGACTAGCGACGGGGCCGACGCCAGGCGACCAGCGCGGTGCTCGACTCCTGCCAGGGCACCACATCCCGCCGCAACCCGGCGACCGCGTTGGCCGCGGCATTGGCTGCGTCCAGGCGGGATTCGGCCAGTTCCTCGCGGAGCAGGGCCACTTCGGTGACCATTTCGGCGAGCCGCTCGCGGAGCGCATCGACCTGCGATTCGAGTTCGATGATCCGGCGGATACCGGCGCGGTTGACGCCCTCGTCCTGGCTGAGCTTCTGCACCTCGCGGAGCAGCTCGATGTCCCGCTGCGAGTAGCGCCGGCCGCCGCCGGTCGTCCGGCCGGGAGAGACCAGGCCCTCCCGGTCGTAGGAACGCAGCGTCTGCGCGTGCATCCCGGCCAGCTGGGCGGCCACCGAGATCACGAAGAGTGGGGCATCCATCTCGAATCCGCGGGAGCCGACCGGGCCGGCCGTCGGGGTGCCGCCGGCCGGTTGGCCCGGTCGCTCCGACTTTCCGCTGCCGCCCGATCGCGGCCCGGTCATGACGCCGCCGCTCCGGCCGTCGAGGTCCCGCTCCGGGACCGCAACGCCTTGGTGATGGCCTCACGCGGATCCGCCTGCTGTGCGTTGGCAAACGCCTCGAGCGCGGTCCTGGCCTCGGACGAGAGCTTCTGCGGTACCGAGATTTCCACCGTCACGATCAGATCGCCCGGCACGTCCTTGCGTTGCACACCGGCACCCTTCACCCGGAACTTTCGTCCGTTGGTGGTGCCCGGCGGGACCCGCAGGCTGACCGAACTGGTCAACGTCGGCACGGTGAGCGTGGTGCCGAGCGCCAACTCGGTGAACGTCACCGGAACGCTCAGCGTGAGGTTGTCGCCGCTGCGACCGAACAACTCGTGTCCTGACACATGCACCACCACAAAGAGATCGCCGGCGGGGCCGCCACCGGGTCCGGGTTCGCCCTTGCCCGCCAACTTGATCCGCTGACCATCGGCCACCCCTGCCGGGATGCGGGTGGTCAACCGGCGGTTGTGCACGACCGTGCGCTCGCCGTGACATGTCGGGCACGGGTCGTCGATCAACGACCCGGTGCCGTGGCAGTTCGAGCAGGGTTCGGAGAAGGCGAACGATCCCTGGTTGCGGGTGGTGAGCCCGGTTCCGTTGCACACCGGGCAGTCTCGCGGGCTGGTACCGGGCCGGGCACCGACGCCGTGACAGGTCGGGCAGGTGGTCCGCTCGGTGATGCCGAGCGGCACCGTCACCCCGGTGACCGCGTCGGCGAAGCCGATCCGCACCTCGGTCTCGACATCGGAGCCACGCCGCGACCGGGGCGGCCTGGCGCTGCCTCCCTGGGCGGTCCGGTTGAACAGGCCACCGAAAAGGTCGCCGAATCCGCCCGCTCCGCCGGCTCCACCGGCACCGCCCGCGTTGCGGAAGATGTCGTTCATGTCGAACCCGCCGGCGCCGGCCCCGCCGCCACCGGCGGGCGCGCCGAAGCCGCGGAACGCGCCGGACGACATCAGGTTCCGGGCCTCGTCGTACTCCTTGCGTTTGGTGTCGTCGGAGAGCACGTCATAGGCCTCCGACACGGCCTTGAACTTGTCCTCGGCACGCTTGTTGCCGGGGTTCTTGTCGGGATGCAGATCCCGGGCGAGCTTGCGATAGGCCTTCTTGATCTCGGCACTGTCAGCGGTCTTCGTGACGCCGAGTTCCTTGTAGAAGTCCTTCTCGTAGTAGTCCTTGGCACTCACCCGGAACCTCCCTTCATCGTCATATGGATAACGTCCTTTGCTGTCTCACCGGTTCCAGCTCTCGAACGGGCCGGTAGGGCCGGCCGTCCGATAGCGCGGTGCCCAGGTACGACGTCGTCATACCTGGGCACCTCCGGCCACTGTGCTCAGACCGGGCGTTCGTTGCCACTGCCGGCGGAACCGGCAGCCTGCTGATCCGGTGCCTGCCCTGCCGAGGCCGATCCGAACGCCTCGGCGGCCACGATCGGCTCCGACGACGCCGGTTCTGCACTCTCGTGCTCCGGCCCGGTCACCACGACAACCGCCGGCCGGACCAACTTGTCACCCAGCAAATAACCGCTGCGGAAGACCGCGGTCACGGTCGGCTCTGTCACCTCGGTGGACGTGCCGAACTGCACCGCCTCGTGCACGGCCGGATCGAAATGATCCCCGACCGCACCGACCGGCTTGAGCCCGAGCTTGCTCAGCGCACCGGTCAGCTTGTCGGCGACAGCGCCGAACGAGCCGACCAGGTCACCGTGCGCCCGCGCCCGATCCAGGTCGTCGAGCACCGTCAGCAGTTCGAGCACGACCGACGCCTTGGCCGAATTGACCACGGCGTCCCGGTCGCGGTCGACCCGCTTGCGGTAGTTGGCGTACTCGGCCGTCACCCGCTGCAGGTCGGCGGTCCGTTCGGCCGCCTCCTGCCGGGCGATGTCCAGCTCGGCCGCACTCAGGTCGACCCGGAGCGGCTGCGAGGCATCGCTCGGGTTGGCCGGATCGGGAGCCGAATGCCTGCCCGGGAACGGGTTCGACGAACCGGCCGCGCCCGCGCCCGGTTCCCGCACCTGCCCGGTCTGCGGATCGATCCGACGCTTGTCCCTGATCACGGGTTCCGGCTCCTCGGCATGCGCGCCATCGGCGCCGTATCCGGTCACTTCTTCTCAGCCTCGTCCACGATCTCCGCGTCGACGATCTCCTCTTCCTGCGAAGAGGAACCGTCGGCGGCACCGTTACCGGAAGCCGAACCGTCACCGCCGGCGGCCGCCGCGTCGGCCTGGGTCTGCGCGTACAGCGCAGAACCGAGCTGCTGCGACTCGTTGGCCAGCTCCTCGACCGCGGACTTGATCGCCGCGACGTCGGTGCCCTTGAGCGCCTCGTTGACCTTGGCCAGCGCCGCGTTCGTGCGCTCCTTCGGGTCCTCGGGGAGCTTCTCGTCGTTGTCCTTGATGAACTTCTCGGTCTGGTAGACCAGCGCCTCGGCCTGGTTGCGGACCTCGGCCTCCTCGCGACGCGCCTTGTCGTCCTCGGCGTGTGCCTCGGCCTCGCGCATCATCCGGTCGATGTCGTCCTTGGGCAGCGCGGAGCCGCCGGTGATCGTCATCGACTGGGTCTTGCCGGTCCCCATGTCCTTGGCGGACACGTGCACGATGCCGTTCGCGTCGATGTCGAAGGTGACCTCGATCTGCGGCACGTTGCGCGGTGCCGGCGGCAGCCCGGTCAGCTCGAACATGCCGAGCTTCTTGTTGTAGGCAGCGATCTCCCGCTCACCCTGGAAGACCTGGATCTGCACGGAGGGCTGGTTGTCCTCGGCAGTGGTGAAGATCTCCGAGCGCTTGGTCGGGATGGTGGTGTTGCGCTCGATCAGCTTGGTCATGATCCCGCCCTTGGTCTCGATACCCAGGGACAGCGGGGTGACGTCGAGCAGCAGCACATCCTTGACCTCGCCGCGGAGCACGCCGGCCTGCAGGGCGGCGCCGACGGCGACGACCTCGTCCGGGTTGACGCCCTTGTTGGGCTCCTTGCCACCGGTCAGTTCCTTGACCAGATCGGTCACGGCGGGCATCCGGGTGGAACCGCCGACCATCACCACATGGTCGATGTCGCCGACCTTGACGCCGGCGTCCTTGATCACCTGGTGGAACGGGTTACGGGTGCGGTCCAGCAGATCGGAGGTGATCTTCTGGAACTCGGCGCGGGACAGCGACTCGTCCAGGAACAGCGGGTTCTTCTCGCTGTCGACGGTGATGTACGGCAGGTTGATCGAGGTCTGCTGCGAGGAAGACAGCTCGATCTTGGCCTTCTCCGAGGCCTCCCTGATCCGCTGCATCGCCATCTTGTCCTTGGTCAGGTCGATGCCGTTGGCCAGCTTGAACTTGTCGACGAGCCACTTCACGACCCGCTCGTCCCAGTCGTCGCCGCCGAGCTTGTTGTCACCGGCGGTCGCCTTGACCTCGACCACGCCGTCGCCGATCTCCAGCAGCGACACGTCGAACGTGCCACCACCGAGGTCGAAGACCAGGATGGTCTGTTCCTTCTCGCCCTTGTCCAGGCCGTAGGCCAGCGCGGCGGCGGTCGGCTCGTTGACGATCCGGAGCACGTTCAGACCCGCGATCTCGCCGGCCTCCTTGGTGGCCTGGCGCTGCGAGTCGTTGAAGTACGCCGGGACGGTGATCACGGCATCGACGACGGGCTCGCCCAGGTACGACTCCGCGTCGCGCTTGAGCTTGCCGAGCACGCGGGCACTGATCTCCTGCGCGGTGTAGGACTTCCCGTCGATGTCGACGGACCAGTTGGTGCCGATGTGGCGCTTGACCGAACGGATGGTCCGGTCGACGTTGGTGACGGCCTGGCGCTTGGCGACCTCACCGACCAGCACCTCGCCGTTCTTGGCGAAGGCAACGATGGACGGGGTCGTACGAGCACCCTCGGCGTTGGCGATGACGGTCGGCTCGCCGCCTTCGAGTACAGAGACGACCGAGTTGGTGGTACCGAGATCGATACCGACGGCACGCGACATGCAATCCTCCTGCTGAACGCCCGCCCGGGAATCTCGGGGCGGGTCTTCGGTTTCTCGCGTGGCCGGGATGGTCCACGCGCAAGGTCCGGCCGACTGGGGCTTGCAGGCCCGAGCCGGCCGAACGGGCACAACTCACTGTTCTGACAACCACAATGCCTGCGTGTTCCGACACTGTCAATTGACCTGAGTCGATGACGCTCAACTTTGCTGATTGTTCCAACCGCAGGCCGGCCAGGATCATTCCCCGACCCGGCGATATTTCTGCAGATCGTTGTTGTCGCCGGCACCGGTGGTGAGCGGCGGCGCAGGTCACCGCAACCGCTGCATGGACAGCGCAACATCTGCAGACGCTGCGAGGTCACCACGCGCGGTGCGCGGTCGCCGGTGGCCACGATGTCGCCCCGGGTCGCCATGCACAGAGCGCAATGATCAGTGACACTGAGTGGTGGTTGCTGTCGCTTCGACGACCAGCCATCGGGTCCGGCGAGAGATCGAGGTCATCCTGTGGCGATCGTCAGCATCCGTCGCACCCCCCGTCATCCCCTTCGCCATCGGCTGCTGACCGGGTTCGGGGCGGCCGCAGCGATGGTCGTCCTGCTGACCGTGCAGGCGCCGACATCCGGAGCGGCTCCGTCAATGGCCGCCGGCACAGCGGCCGCGGCCTGCACGCCGGGGCAGAGCGGTGCGGCGGTGCCGACCCCATCCAGGGGCGACGCGGCCATCCGGACCATGATCGGTGTCGCCAAGACCATGCAGGTGCCCTACGGCGGCGAGATCATCGCCGTGATGGTGATGCTGCAGGAATCGTCCATCCGCAACCTGGCGAACGACGGCTCCAGCCCGTCGCAGTCGTTTCCCGCACCGGGCCGCGATTACTGGCTGAGCGTGACCAGGTTGTCGTTGAAGTACCCGCACGACATGTTCGGGTCGCTGGACGGGGCCCACGACACCGACTCGATCGGGCTGTACCAGCAGCGGCCGGCGTGGGGATGGGGCGACTACGGCAACAGCACCGGCCGCACCGACCCGGAGGGTGTTGTCCAACGACTGCTCGATCCCCGCTGGGAGTCGATGGCCTTCTTCGGCGGGAATCGCAGCGCCTCGAACAACTCCGGGCTGCTCGACATCGCGGGCTGGGAATCGATGGCGCTGACCGATGCCGCCGAGGCCGTGCAGGGCAGCACCCAGGGCGATCTCTACGCGAAATGGGAGGACCTGGCCCGGCAGAAGATCCAGGCTCTGCACGACAGCTCGCCGGCCATCGACCTGCCCTGGTACCCCGGTGGCGGCGGTGGCGCCCTTGCCTGCACCAGCGTTCCCAGCGACCCGCGTCTCGGGGAGGCCGGTCGCAACCCGATCGGAACCATCGATCTGCTCGAATTGCGTGGCAACCAGACCCACATCGCCGGCTGGGCCATCGATCGCGACGCAATCAACGGCGTGGTCGCGATCTACGCATCCGACAACAGCCGCTGGGGCATCGTCTGGCACACCGCAGGACTCGCCAACCAGTCCCGACCCGATGTCGCACGGGCCTTCAACTTCATGGGCAACTTCGGATACGACTTCACGGTGCCCTGGACCGGACCAGGCCCCCATGAAATCTGCCTCACGGCGATCAACATCGGCCGCGGAACCGGCAACCAGTCACTGGGGTGCCGCACTGTCACCGTCCCCGAACCGACCGGCTCCCTGGACCGGGCTGCCAAGACGGCTTCCGGCCAGATCGCCGTCGGCGGTTGGGCGGCGGATCCGGCCTCGCCCGGCGTGCGGGCCGATGTCCACATCTACGTCTTCGCCCCGAAGGCCACGAACGGCACCGCCATCACGACCGGGGTCTACCGGCCGGATGTCGGGCGAGCGGTCCCCTGGGCGGGCAACAACACCGGATTCTCGGCGGAGGTCCCCAACATGGGTTCGGGCGACAACCAGGTCTGTGCGTTCGCGGTCAACGTGCTGCCGCCGCAGACCAACCCGTTGATCGGCTGCCGCACCGTCAGGATCCCGTACTCACCGGTCGGGACGATCGATTCCATCGACGTCACGGGGACGAGCGCAACGGTGAGCGGCTGGGCCTACGATCCCACCACGCCGCAGGACTCGATCCCGGTGCGCATCTCGGTGACCCCCGGCGGCAGCTCGGCATTCACCGCGAACGATCCACGGCCGGACGTCAATGCGGCACTGGGTATCACCGGACAACACGGCTTCTCCCGGGTTGTCAGATTGAGCCCGGGCTACAACTCCATCTGCACGTTCGGCATCAGTACCACCACCGCCGACGACACCCTGCTGGGCTGCTACGGCGCGACGTCCGGGCCGGCGGCGCTGACGGTGCCCGACGGTCGCGACTCCGACGGGACCTCGTCCGTGCCCTCGCCGGCCTCGCCACCGACCATCGACCCGCTGCCGTCCACCGGATCGACAGGAGCTGGTCGGGACGGGCCGGCCACCTCGATCGCCACCGATTCGCCGGGCACTGTTCCGAACACGACCGGGAGCCGGGCGGTTCCAACCAGCGGTGCACCACTCCTCGATCCCCAGCCCGAAACCGGTTCGACCGGCTCAGTTCTCGGCCTCGTCGAACAGGAGCCGTCGACCGCATCGATCACCACCGGCCCGTGACGCAGGGGCGACTTGTTCCGCGGGAGTCGACCACCGACCTGCCTGACGGCCACCCGGACGTCATCATCTCGTGATCCGCTCGCCACACGCGGAGCGCCCCGATGCCCGAGAATGACCCCTGTGACCGACACCGCTGACGTTGCCGTCGAGACAGAATCCGACTCCTCGATCGACCCTGGAGGCGACGTGCTGGGTGTCCCCCACAGCGCACATCACAGCTCCGGCAACTTCCCCGGCATCGGCGACTACGCGTTCCTCTCCGACTGCGAGTCCAACTGCCTGATCGCACCGTCCGGTGCGATCGAATGGATGTGCGTGCCGCGGCCGGACTCGCCCAGTGTCTTCACCGCGCTGCTGGACCGTGCGGGCGGATCGTTCCGGGTGGCTCCGTTCGGTGTTGCGGTACCGGCCGCCCGTCGGTACCTGCCGGGCACCCTCGTGCTGGAGACCACCTGGCAGACCCCGACCGGCTGGCTGGTGGTGCGCGACGCCTTGATCATGGCGCCCTGGCACAACACCGACCAGCGGTCCAAGACCCACCGCCGGTCCCCCACCGACTATGACGCCGCGCATGTGCTGCTGCGCAGCATCAAGTGCATCTACGGCAACGTCGACCTGCAGATGAGCTGCGAGCCGGTCTTCGACTACGCCCGCAAGGGTGCCAAATGGAACTACCCGAACTCGGATTACTCCGAGGTGATCGCCAGCGCCAAAGGGCAGCCGACGCTCCGACTGTCCAGTTCACTGCGGATCGGCCTCGAGGGCCGCACCGCGATGGCCCGCACCAAGATGAAGCGCGGCGATCTGCACTACGTCGCCCTCGCGTTCTCCGACCTGCCGGCGCCGGTGGACATCGACGAGGCCGAGGAATGGATGTGGCGGACCCAGGAGTACTGGCGGCAATGGCTCAGCCAGGGCACCTTCCCCGACCATCCCTGGCGCGCGTATCTGCAGTCCTCCGCGTTGGCCCTGAAGGGGCTGAGCTACGCGCCGACCGGAGCCCTGCTCGCCGCTGCGACCACGTCCCTGCCGGAAACCCCTGGCGGGGAACGGAACTGGGACTACCGCTACACCTGGATCCGGGATTCCACCTTCGCCCTGTGGGGTCTGTACACCCTGGGCTTCGACCGCGAGGCCAACGACTTCTTCTTCTTCATCCACGACGTCTGCCGGGACAACCCCAACGATCTGCAGATCATGTACGGCGTCGGTGGTGAGCGACGGCTCGAAGAGGGCACTCTCGATCACCTCACCGGCTACGACGACGCCCGGCCGGTCCGGACCGGCAACGGCGCCTACAACCAGCAGCAACACGACGTCTGGGGTGCGCTGCTCGACTCGATCTACCTGCACACCCGCTCACGGGAGCAGATGCCCGAGGAGCTCTGGCCGATCGTGATCGCCCAGGTCGAGCAGGCAGCGGCCCATTGGCAGGCGCCCGACCGCGGGATCTGGGAGGTGCGCGGTGAACCGCAGCACTTCACCGCGTCCAAGATCATGTGCTGGGTGGCGATGGACCGCGGCGTGCGGCTCGCCAGGCTGCACGACTCGCACGACATCGCCGACAAGTGGGAGGCGATCGCCGACGAGGTGCACGCCGACATCCTCGAGCACGGCGTCGACGAGCGCGGCGTTCTGGTGCAGCGCTACGGTGCACCCGCCCTGGACGCCTCGCTGCTGCTGGCGCCGCTGGTCCGTTTCCTGCCACCGGACGACCCCAGGATCCGGGCGACGGTGCTCGCCATCGCCGACGAACTCACCCACGACGGACTGGTGCTGCGGTACCGGGTCGAGGAGACCGATGACGGGCTCGCCGGCGAGGAGGGCACCTTCACCATCTGCTCGTTCTGGTTGGTCTCCGCACTCGTCGAGATCGGCGAGGAGGAGCGGGCACGGGCGTTGTGCGAGCGGTTGCTGTCGCACGCTTCCACCCTCGGGCTGTACGCGGAGGAACTCGACCCGGTGTCCGGACGGCACCTGGGCAACTTCCCGCAGGCGTTCACCCACCTGGCCTTGATCAACGCCGTCACCCACGTGATCCGGGCGGAGGAGCGTTCCCGGTCCTACGGTTTCGCACCGGCCAACCGGCAGGCGTGATCATCCGCCCGGCAGCGGGCGAGCTTCCAGCCCCCGCCGGTGACCCTGGGTATGGTTCCCTCGACCGACCGAAGGGGACAGCCATGGCCAGAACTCGAGCGGGGCGAGCGGGCACGCGGGTCGATGGCGCCCGGCGACATCGTTGGTGGCGTCTGCTCGCCGTCGGCGCCGTGCTCGGCGCCACCCTGCTGCCCGGGGGCGTCGCGCGGGCCGAGCCGCCCTTCCGGGTGCCGAGCCAGATCACCGACAACGCCGAGGCGTTGAGCGGTGACGACCGGGCGCAGATCCAGGCGGCCTTCGACCAGCTCTCCACCGATGCCGGCGTCAACATGTTCGTCGTCTACGTCGACACCTTCGACAACCCCAACGGCGGTCAGGAATGGGGCGAACAGACCTACCAGCTCTCCGGCTTCGGCAGTCAGGACGTGCTGATGTCGGTCGCCATCGGCGGCGGTGACTACAGCGTCCGGGTGCCGTCGGACTTCTCGCTCAGCGACAGCCAACTGAACCAGATCGCGCAGAACGAGATCCGGCCGCAACTCGTCGACGGCGATTGGGCCGGGGCCGCCATCGCCGCGGCGAACGGCTACCGCGACGCCCTCGGTGGATCGTCATCGACCTGGTGGTGGGTGGCCGGCGGGATCGTCGTCGTCGGTGGCGGTGGGTACCTGATCTATCGCCGGTCCCGGCGCAAGACCGACCAGCAACCGGACGGACAGCCCCAGGTCGGGCCGGACGGCAAGCCGTTGCCCCCGCCTGAGCCCCTCGATCAACTCTCGGCCCGCAGCGTGCAGACCCTGATCGACACCGACAATGCCGTCCGGGCCAGCGAATTCGAACTCAGCGCAGCCGAGACCGAGTTCGGCCGGGAGGCCGTCGGTGAGTTCCGCGCGGCCTTCGACGCCGCCCGGGAATCGCTCACCAGGGCCTTCGAGATCCGCCAGCAGATCGACGACGACGTCCCGGAGGACGATCAGACCAAGCGCGCCATGATGGAGGAGATCCTGGCCCGGTGCGCAGACGCGGCCGACAAGCTGGATGCGGAGAGCGACCGCTTCGACGACCTGCGGGACCTGCGCTCCCGGTTGCCGCAGGTGCTGGCCGAACTGCCCGGGCAGATCGAGGCCCAGCAGGCGCGGATCGGGGCCGTCGGCGCGACTCTGCAGCGACTGCAGCAGCGCTACGCTCCTACCGCGTTGACCTCGGTGAGCGCCAATGTCGACGAGGCCACGAAACGCCTGGATTTTGCCCGCAGCAGCCTGCGACAGGCTGAGCAACTGGCCCTCCCCGGTGCGTCTGCGGGGGCCAGCAGCACCCTGCCCGCCGTTCCAGGCCCTGGTGCGGTCGCCTCACTCGACGCCGGAGCAGCCGTCTCCCCGCCGGTCGCCGGTCAGCAAAACCCTGGTGCGCCATCCGTTCTGGCCGCGGGCGCCGCCCAGGAGGCGGTCGGTCAGGCGCAGACCCTGCTCGATGCGATCGAGCACACCGATGCGGACCTCGGTGCTGCGGTCGGGCAGCTGACGGCTGCCGCGACCGCGGTCGACGCCGAACTCTCGGCCACCCGCAACGCGCTGACGTCCGGCGCCGCCGGAAGCGCCGAACCCGGGCTGCGGGCGCAGCTCGACCAGATCCAGGCCATCCTGGGCGTCGCCCGGTCGCCGCAGGGAGCAGCCGACCCGCTGACCGCCCTGCACAAGCTGGAGGAGGCGGACGTTGCGCTGGACAGCATTCTGGCCGCCACCCGCGATGCCCAGCAGGTGGAGCAGCGCGCGCAGGCCGGGCTGGCATCAGCTCTGTCCGCAGCGCGGGCCGAGATCGCCTCCGCCGAGGATTTCATCGGGACCCGGCGCGGCGCCGTCGGCAGCCAGGCCCGAACCAGACTCGCAGAGGCGAAACGGCACCTGGCCAATGCGGAAGCGACCGCTCCGACGAACGCGCCGGCAGCGCTTGCCGAGGCACAGCAGGCGAGCTCGTTGGCCCGTGATGCCGCGTCGCTGGCGCAGCGTGACGTCGGCGGGTTCGGCGGTGGCGGTCAACAGGGCGGCGGGCTGAACGGCGCCGTCCTGGGCGGCATCATCCTCAGCTCGGTACTGAACTCCGGTCGCAGCGGTCGTGGGGGTGGCGGCTGGGGCGGCGGCGGCTTCGGCGGCGGGTTCGGTGGCGGTGGATTCGGTGGCGGTGGCTCCTCCGGCGGGGGCGGCAGCCGCAGCGGTGGCGGTGGCCGTTTCTGACCGCTCGCGGGAGCGTCTTTCCGCACCGAGGCCCGCAGTGAGGGCATCCCGGCCGTTGGCTGCGATCTGACGGTGTCCTACGGTCGGCCGGTGCCTGAGCGCGAACCCACGGTGCGGAATACCGGGACCACAAGGAGGGCACCATCCTCTCGATGCTGCCGGACCTGCTCACCGAGGAGGGCGCGGCGCTGACGGTGCGGGTCGGCAACACCTCGATCGACGGACGCCAGGCAATCCTGGTCAGCAACAATCCGTATGGCTCCGGCCGGTTGATCGACCTTGGCCGACGCAACACACTTGATCAGGGCGTGCTCGGCGTGGTGGCCGGCCGGCTCGCCACCGTCGGCGGTGCCATCGACATCCTGCGCCGGACGCGAAGCCGGTCGGTGCGGGTGTTGATCGGGACCAGCGCGGTCATCGAGGCGGACGCGGCCGAGATTCCGGTCGGCGTCGACGGTGAGGCCCTGGTCCTGCCGACGCCGGTGCAGTGCACGATCCGGCCGAGAGCCCTGCGGGTGTGGCTACCGCGCGATCGACCCGGGGTGCCGCCGGCCAAGACCCGGATCGAATGGGACCGGTTGTGGCGGGTGGCGCTCGGCCGCAGCGTCGACCCCGCGCGGACCACCTGACCGTTCGCTGCGCGGACCCACCCGACCCCCTGTGCCTGCGGTTCAGAACAGCTGCACCCGCCGAATCCACCTGCGCGGCAGCCGACGAGGACGCGGCACCGGTCAAACCGGCGCCGGCGCGGCGCGGTCGGCCACGAAAGGCCGCTGCCGGCTGCGATTTTCGCTGCCGGTGACCGGGGTCCGTCATGCACTCCTCGGTCGACCGGGAGGTGAATACGTTCGAACGCATCCACCGGGCAGGGTTTGCGCGTACTTGTGCTGTCTGATCTTCGGGCGACGTCCGGACAGGCACTCATCCCCCAGGGAGCCGACCATGACCGAATTGCATGTTGTGCCGCAGAACCAGTCGAGTTTTGCCGATGTGGCAAAAGAGCTCTGGTCGTACCTGACCGATCGTGGAGCCGCGATCAATTACGAGTTCGTGGACATGTCGGTCGAGGTACCGAGGGAGACCGGTGCGAACTCCGAACGAGCGGTGTGGAAGCTGAACGGCACGCTGCGGATCACCACGTCGGACGTGCCAACGGCGGCATGACGCCCCGGCCGTCCGAGCCAGGATCATCCAGCGCGGCGCGGACGACGGCGGTGTTCGCCGATCTGCGCATGGAGACCGGCGGGCACCGGGCACATCTGGTCGGCGACGGCAGTTCTCTGGTGCTGCACCTCGACCAGCCGCTGGCCTTGGCGGCGTCGCTGAGGCGGGTCTCGTTGCCGGAGGCGGCCGGAGTTGCCCAGCAGTCACGGGGTCTGGGTCGAATGGCGACAGTGCTGGATACCGCCGGGATCACGGTGGACGTCCGCGGCCCGGACGGCGACCTGCTGGTCCGGCTGGGACGGGTCACCGGAAGCCGTCTCGGCCGACTGCTGACCGGCAGCCATGCCGTCCGCTTCGGATCGGCCCGCGAGCTGACCGGCACCCTGACCGATGCGCTGCCGACGGGACGGATCCTGGTCGGAGCTTGCGCCGCGGTCATCGCCACCGCTGCGGCCATTGCTGTCCGTCGCGTCCGTTCCGGTTGAGCCGACCTTGACGTGCGTTGCGGATCGCGGACCCAGTGTCGACCCGGCAGGATGAGCACTCATGGGCGGCCAGACACCGGGTGCGGCGAATCAGCCTGTGCGACACGGGATCTTCCAGACCAGCCTGATGAGCGCGCTGCTGGACGGGGTGTACGACGGCGACCTGTCGGTGGCCCAGCTGCTCGAGCACGGCGACTTCGGCCTGGGCACGTTCAACGCGCTCGACGGGGAAATGGTGGTGCTGGAAGGCGTTTGCTATCAGCTGCACGACGGCGGCCGGGCCCGGATCGCGGACGCAAAGGCGCTGACGCCCTTCGCTGTCGTCACCGATTTCATCCCGATGCACCGCGTCGACCTGCCCGCCGACTCGTCCCGCGAACAGGTCGCCGCCATCATCGGCGAGACGATCAGCTCCGAGAACTACCTGTATGCGATCCGGGTCACCGGTGAATTCGCCTGGGTCAGCACCAGGACGGCCGCCCGCCAGCAGCAGCCGTACCCGCCGCTGCGAGAAGCGACCAGAAACGAACCGGTGATCCGATTCGACGACGTCGAGGGGATCGTCGCCGGTTTCCGGACGCCGCTCTACGAGCTGGGTATCGGGGTTCCCGGTGGCCACGTGCATTTCATCGACAGCGCGCGGGAGCAGGGTGGTCACGTTCTCGACTTCCTGTGCCGCCGCGGGACCCTGGAGATCTGCCTCGGCTCGGACCTGCACCTGTCCCTGCCGCTGAGCGATGCCTTCGGCCGAGCCCACCTCGCACCGGATGACCTGGCCGAACAGGTACAGCAGACGGAGAACCACCGCTGATTTCCCGCTGGCGCGCGATCGACTGACACGGCATCTCAGCGCCGTGTGCGCGTGCTGTCAGCGCCCGGGTGCACTGTTTGCCGGAGAACAATCTCGAGGAGACAGCCATGAGCAACATCATCGAAGCCGAAGGGCTGAAGAAGCGTTTCGGTACCACCCAAGCCCTTGACGGGGTCGACCTCGCGGCCGGCGAGGGCACCGTCCTCGGCATCCTGGGCCCCAACGGGGCCGGAAAGACCACCGCGGTACGGATCCTGGCCACGTTGCTGCAGGCCGATTCGGGACGCGCGACGATCGACGGCTATGACGTCGTCAAGGACGCCGGCAAGGTCCGCCGCACCATCGGTCTGACCGGTCAGTACGCGTCAGTGGACGAGGACCTGACCGGCATCCAGAACCTCGTGCTGATCGGCAACCTGCTCAACCTGAGCGGTCGCGACGCCAAGGCGCGCGCGGTCGAACTGCTGGAATGGTTCGGCCTCGCCGATGCCGCCCAGCGCCGGGCCAAGACGTACTCCGGCGGCATGCGGCGCCGGCTCGACCTCGCCGCCAGCCTGGTCGGCCGACCGCGGGTGATCTTCCTCGACGAGCCGACGACGGGCCTCGACCCGGCCAAGCGGCAGGACATGTGGGAGGTCCTGCGGCGGTTGGTCACCGACGGCTCCACCGTCCTGCTGACCACCCAGTACCTGGAGGAGGCAGACGCGCTGGCCGACGAGATCAGCGTCATCGATCACGGCAAGGTCATCGCGCACGACACCCCGGATGGGCTCAAACGCCAGATCGGCGGGCAACGGATCCGGGTCAAGCCGACCGACCGGGCCCGGATGGAGGATGTGCATCGCATCCTTGCGGAAATCGGCGGCAACGAACCGCAGGCTTCCGGCCGTGACGAGTTGACGGTCGCCGTCAACGGCGAGGACGCCCTCGCCGCAACCGTCGGCCGACTGGCCGCAGACGGCATCGCCGTCACCGAACTGTCCCTGCATCTGCCGTCGCTGGACGAAGTCTTCATGACGCTCACCGGCGAGCGGGTTGCCAGTGACGGAACCACGACTCTCAGTAAGGAGGTGGCGGCATGACCACCACTGCAACCACCCAACCTGCGCGACGCCCGGTCCCGCAGGCCGCCGTGACCGGCGCCGCCAGCGGCGGTTATCTCCGGCACATCATCGCGATCGCCAAACGCAGCCTGATCAAGATGGTGCGAACCCCGGAAGCGCTGATCGACGTCACCCTGCAGCCGATCATCTTCCTGCTGCTGTTCACCTACATCTTCGGCGGCGCCATCGGCGGCTCCTCGGCCGATTACCTGCAATTCCTGCTGCCCGGTCTGCTCGCCCAGTCGATCGCACAGGCCGGGGTGGCGCTGGGCCAGAATCTGAACGCCGACATCGAGAAGGGTGTCTTCGATCGATTCCGCTCGCTGCCGATCGGCCGCTCCGTGCCGCTGGTCGGCGCCGTCATCGCGGACATCGGACGGTATCTGATCCTCTGTGTGGTCACCCTCGGCTTCGGCATGATCATGGGTTTCCGGATCGAAACCAATGCGCTGGCCGCAACTGCCGGCATCGGCATCTCGATTGCCTTCGCGTTGTGCTTCTGCTGGATATCCGTGTTCGTCGGGATGAAGGTCAGGACCTCCGGCGCGGTCCAGGGCATCATGTTCCTGATCGTGCTGCCGCTGTCCTTCGCCAGCAACACCTTCGTCAACCCGGAAACCATGCCGGAATGGCTGCAGACCTTCGTCAAGATCAATCCGATCTCCCAGCTGGTGACCACCATGCGGGGGCTGATGATCGGCGGCCCTGTTCAGGAAAGCCTGATGTGGACGTTGGTCTGGATGGCCATCCTGCTGATCGTCTTCGTGCCGCTGGCGCTCCGCGCCTACCGCAAGCGCACCTGATCTCGTCCCACAGTCCCTGGAAACACAGTGGCCCGGACCGTCGTCACGACGGTCCGGGCCATTGTCTGTGATCCGCTCATTCCATGGAGATCAGGCCGCTACCGCGGGGGTCTGCGCTGCGGTGTGGCCGACCTTGGCCCGTCCGAAGATCACTCCGGCGACACCGAGCGCGGCCCAGATCAGCAACACGGTGAGCGGCCAGGCGATGGACGCCTCCGGGAAGTACGAGACCGTCCGAAGCAGCGTGCCACCGGCACCGGTTGGGAGCCACTGACCGAACTCGCCCCAGGGTCCGGGCAACAGCCGCGGCGAGGTGGCGATCCCGGACAACGGGTTGCCGATGATGACCAGCAGCAGCGCGCCGAGCCCCGCGCCGGCGGCGCCCAGTACCCGCACCGACCCGGCCACCACCAGCGCCGAGGTGGCAATGATCACCGAGATGGCCGCCGTCTCGGCCCAGAAGTTTCCGGCCGAGACACCCAGCCAGGCAAGGATTCCGGCGAAGGACACCGCGATCACGACGGCGCCACCGACGACGGCGCCCAGCACGATCCAGCGACTGCGCAGGGCGAGCGCCGCCGCAACACCGAGGGCCAACCCGGCGATGATCATCGGGAACGATCCGGCGGCGAGGCCGACACCACGGGCGTCATCGGCCGGCAGCGGGACAACATCGGTCACCGGCGGACCGGTTGCCGTCGGGTTCGCGAGGTGACCGGCCGCCGCCGTCAACAGCTGCGAGATCGCCGGTGACCCGGCCGATGCGGTCAGCAACATGGGCCCGTTCGGGCCGATGACGATCGCGCCGTCGACGCTCCGGTCCAGCAGGGCCACGCGGGCAGCCGCTTCGTCGGCGACGACGGTGACCTCAAAGGCATCGGTCCCCCCGGCCTGGGCCAGCCCGGCGGTGATCTGTTCCACCGCCGGCGGTGGACCGGCGACGGCCAGCCGGACGCCGTTCGGGCCGGAGTTGACCGCGATACTGACGAAAAGAGCCAGCACCAAGGAGAGTCCGGCGGTGAGGGCGAGAACCAGGGCGATTGCCTTGTGGCCCTCCGAGAGTGCGTGACGGGCGGACTTCGGGTGCGGGTCACCGGTTGTCGGTGTCCCGCTAGCAGGGCCGGACTGAGCGTCGTCGACGCCCGGGCCGGCGCCGTGACCGATGTCGGAGAGTGTCATGGTGTCTTCCTTTCCAAGAAGGATCGTTCGTTTTGTAGAGAATGCACCCTGTGCGTCGGTTCGTCAAGAACGAATATTCGGTTTACTATGTGGCCCATGCCCAAGGTCACCGACGCACACCGCGAGTCACGTCGCGAGCAGATCCTCGTTGCGGCGTGGAAGTGTTTCTCCCGCAACGGATTCCACAGCACATCAATGGCGGACGTGATCGCCGAGGCGGGTCTGTCGGCAGGCGCGGTCTACCTCTACTTCCGCTCGAAGGACGACATCATCGTCGCGGTGGCGACCCAGGTGTTCGGCGGCATCGAGGGTCGGCTGCTGCAGTTCGCCGACCATCGCCCCCCGCCGAGCCCGGCGGAGATCGCCGCATTCCTGATCCGGCAGCCGGTGCTGGCGCGGGAGGCGGCACCGGCCGATCTGTATCCGCTGCTGCTGGCGGTCTGGAGCGAGGCCACCCGCAATCCCGGCCTCGTCGACACTGCCGACCGCATCCTCGGCGGGCTGCGCGAGGTGATCAACGGCATGTTGCAGCGGTGGGAGGCGGCCGGTGGGCAGCTGAGCATCCCGGCCGACCAGCTCACGCCGGTCTTCATCTCGCTGGTTCAGGGCTTCGTCGTGCAGAGCGCCCTGTCCGGAAGGCCGCAGCCCGACGACTACGGAGCCGCGGTGGCGGCGCTGTTCACCGCGGCGGGAATGGGCTGACGATTGCGGCCGGCCTACAGCGTCGAGTGCCATCACAGCAGGGGTCGAGTGCCATCACAGCAGGGTCAGAACGCCTTACCGGGCCGGTTCACCCTGCTCTGATGGCAATGAACCGCTGCTCAGCTCGACGCCCTGCACCGGCGCCGCGATGAGCAAAGAAGGGTCGATCCGGGCGATCGCCGATGCCCGGTCGAGAGCCCTTGCGCAGTCGAACAATTCGTCGAACTGTGGGCCGAGCGATGCTCGGAGGTCGCGGGTCAGTTCCGCGATGTGCGGCTCCGTGTGGTCCTCACTGCCCCGCAGCCTGGCAGCTGCGCCGAGAATGCTCGCCGCATCCGCGGTGCGACCCAGGGCGGAGGCCAACCAGCCGACGCTGACCCCGACAGCCGCGATGATCGGCATGTCGCCGGTGGTCAGGGCCAGGGGATAGTTTCCGATCAGGTCGGCCGTCGCCAACTGCACGTCGCCGACCTTGAGCGCGATGATCGCTGTCGTCGCACCCACCACCGCGGCGGCATGCGCCTGCAGATGATTCGGCGGATGCTCCGCCACCCGCTGCCGCATGTCCGCCGCCATCGCGGTGGCGGCGGCCAGATCGCCCTCCTGCAGGACGACCGCCAGCAAGACCCCGTCGGCGAACAGTGTGCGCTCGAGGCCGGCCGCGCGGCCGTCGACCTCGGCGCGCACTTCCTCGATCGCCTTCCTGGCCAGGGCGACATCGCCGGTCCGCAGCCGCAGGCCGGCGAGCCGCAACTTGATCAGCGAATCGTCATCGGTCGAGCCGAGCTCGCCGGCGAGTTGCAGGGCCACCTCGTAGTCAGCGATCGCGCCGGCCAGATCGCCGTCCTGGGACCGCAACGTACCCCTCGCGGACAGCACCGACGAGAGCCCCCAACGGTCGCCGATCCGGGCGAATTCCTCGTGGGCGGCTTCGATGTCGACCCTCATCCGGTCCAGCTCGCCCTCGTTCTCCGAGTACAGCGCGCGGTTGACCATGGCGGCCGCACGGAGCCAGCCGTCGGGTGACTGCATCATGATCGCCATCTGCGCCTCGGCCCGCTCCAGGTCGCCACTGAAATAGGCCAACATCGACCTCATGACCATCAACGGTGCAATCGGCGCCGGTGGCGCGGTATCGAGCTGCCGCGATATTTCCCGCAGCTCCGCCTGCAGCTCGCTCAGATCGGTGGCCGGTTCCCGGGTGCCCAGAAAGAGCATGGACAACGACTTGGCCGCCTGCGCCCAGACCCGGCCGGGATGATCGACATCCTCCGTCGCCGCCAGCGCCACATCGAGCCAGATGACGGTGTCGCTGTCCGCCCCGGTCATGGTCCAGTGCCAGGTCAGGGAGAGCACCAGATCCAGACATGCTGCCCGGTCCGCCGGATCGATCGATTCGGCGAGGAATCTGACGCTGGCCAGGATGTTGTCGCGTTCGGTCCGCAGGGTCCGGATCGCCGGCAATTGATCGGCCGTCCGCAACAGCGGGTCGGCGGCGGCGGCCACCGCGGCGAAATAACGGGCATGCGCGGTGCGAGCCGCGAGCGCTTCACCCCGCTCGGCCAGACGTTCGGCGCCGTACTCCCTGATGGTCTCCAACATCCGGAAGCGCAGGGTCGGGCCCTCGACCATCGTCAACAGCGACTTGTCCACCAGCGCCAGCAACAGATCACCGACACCTGCCGTCGGAAGCAGGTCGTCAGCGCAGACTGCCGCCGCCGTCTCCACCGTCGCACCGGCCGGGAAGACGGAAAGCCTTTCCGCGAGCAATCTTTCGTCCGGGGCGAGCAGCTCCCAGCTCCACTCCACGACCGCACGCAGGGTGCGGTGCCGGGGCATCGCGGTCCGGCTGCCGCCGGTGAGCAGTCGGAAGCGATCGGAGAGCCGGACGGCGATTTCGGCGGTCGGCATCACCCGGAGCCGTGCCGCGGCCAACTCGATCGCGAGCGGCAGGCCGTCCAGTCGTCGGACGATCTCGATGACGTCGACGACGGTGGTCTGATCGACGGCGAAACCGGCGCTGACCGCCTGCGCACGTTCGACGAAGAGACGAACCGCCTGGAAGCGCATGGCTTCGGCGGCGGTGACCCCGACCGGTGGCAGGCCGAGGGGCGGCAGCAGGCACAGCGATTCGCCGACGATACCGAGCGGTTCCCGGCTGGTGGCGACAATCAGCAGATCCGGGCAGCTGGCCAGCAGCAGATCGATCAAGGAGGCGACCGGAGCGATCAGGTGCTCACAGTTGTCGACCAGCAGCAGACAATCGGAGTCGGCGAGGACGTCGAGCAGTTGGTCGACCGCCTGCCTGGTCGCACGCTCGACCCGCCATTCGACCGACCTGGTGTCCAGCAGGCCGAGCGCGCCCAGCATCGCCTGCGGAATCGCGGCACCGTCGGTGACCGGGGCCAGTTCGACCAGCCACACCCCGTCGGCCCGGCGGGAGATCCACTGCCGCGCGATCTCGTTGGCCAGCCTGGTCTTCCCGGCGCCCCCCGGGCCGACGACGGTCACCAACCGGCCCCGCTCGAGCAGATCGGACACCCTGGCGACCTCGGCCTCCCGGCCGATGAAACTGGTGAGTGCGGATCGCAGGTTGCTGCGTCGACGATGACCCTGCGGCGGCGCGGGTTGCTGCTCCGCCTCGACCTCGCCGCGCAGCACAGCCAATTGCACTGCCGAGAGCTCAGCGCCCGGGTCGACGCCGAGGTCGTCGGCAAGCCTGGCCCGGATCTGTTCGTGGATCGCCAGCGCATCCGCAGTCCGCCCGGTCGCAGCGAGCGCGCGCATCAACTGAGCGGCGAGTCGCTCGCGAAGCGGATGTGCCGCAACGAGTTCCTCCAGGTCGCCGACGACGTCGCCGGCATGGCCCAGTCGCAATTCGATCTCGATCCGATCCGCCTGGGCGTCGAGTCGTTGTTCGTCGAGCCGGGCAGTGGGGGCGAGTGCATAGTCGGCATCCCCGGCATCGGTCAGTGGCGTGCCCCGCCACATCCCGAGCGCCCGATTGAGGCTGTCCCTTGCCGAGTTCAGCGAACCGTCCGCCATCTCCCGGCGGCCGGTGGCAACGAGCTCGGCGAAGGCGGCCGCGTCGATCGAACCGCGGTCGACACTCAACCGATAACCGTTGCCCACCTGCTGGATCGAATCCGGCGCGCCCAGTGTTCTGCGCACCCGGGAGATCAGCGACTGCAGGGCATTGATCGGATCGGCCGGCGGATCCTGTGGCCACAACGCATCGATCAACTCGGCCGTCGACACCACAGCGGGAGCATCGAGCGCCAGCCGGGTCACCAGCGTGCGCAGCCTGGAGCCGGCGATCCCGACGGCCCGGCCGTCGATGCGGACCTCGAGCGGTCCGAGGATTCCGATCTCCACGGCTACCACTGTCCCAGACGCACGAACCCCGCGACTCCGGGTTCCCACTGAGGGGACCCGGGTCGCGGGGTCGCGGGGCGTCAGGCTGCGGCCGGAACCTCGGTCGCGGCGGTCCCGGTCAATACATCCCGGCGGACCAGCGCGGCGTATCGACCGCCGAGCGTCATCAGGTCGTCGTGCGAACCGGTCTCGACGATGTCGCCGTGGTCCATCACCACGATCAGGTCGGCGTCCCTGACGGTGGAGAGCCGATGCGCAATGGTCAGGGTGGTTCGACCGTCCGCGAGCTCGGCGAGAGCCGCGGTGACGGCCGCCTCGGTCCTGGTGTCCAGTGCGCTGGTCGCTTCGTCGAGCACCAGCACCGGCGGGTTACGCAGGATCATCCTGGCAATCGCCAGGCGTTGCTTCTCGCCACCGGAGAACCGGTATCCGCGCTCACCGACGACGGTCTGATAACCCTGCGGCAGGGACGAGATCAGCTCGTGGATCGAGGCGGCCTTGGCTGCGGCAACGACCTCCTCATCGGTCGCATCCGGTCGGGCGAACCGCAGGTTCTCGGCGATCGACGCGTGCAGCAGGTACGCCTCCTGGGACACGATGCCGACCACCGATGCCAGGTCCTGCAGGCCCAGATCGCGGATGTCGACCCCGTCCAGCAGCACCGAACCGCTCGTCGGGTCGTACAGCCTGGCGGCCAGATATCCCAACGTGGTCTTGCCGGAGCCGGTCGACCCGACGACCGCGACGTGACTGCCGGCGGTCACCGTCAGATCGATGTTCTTGAGCGTGGCCGTGTCGGAGCCGGGATAGGCGAAGGTGACCTGGTCGAAACGCAGTTCGCCCTTGCCCTTCGGTAGCGGCTTCGGCGCCGACGGCTCGTCGATCTCTATGGGCAGGTCGAGGTAGTCGAAGACCCGGCGGAACATGGCCATCGAGGTCTGCATGTCGACGCCGGTGCGCAGCAGCGAGACCATCGGCCGGAACAGCTGGCCCTGCAGGGCGGTGAACGCCACCAGGGTGCCGATGGACACCGGACCCGTCGTGCCGGCGACAGTGAACGCGGCGGCCAGGTAGATCGCGGCCGGCAGGATCGACACGATGATGCCGATGCTGGACTGCCGCCAACGGCCGGTCATCGACGACCGCACCTCCAGATCGGCGAGGTCGGCCGAGGTGTCGGCGAACTTGTCGCCAAGGGCCGTGCTGCGGCCCATGGTCTTGGTGAGCAGAATGCCTGACACGGAAAGGGATTCGGAGACCTGGCTCGACAGATCCGCCATCCGTTCCTGACGGGTGGTGGCGATCTGCCGACGCATGCCGCCCACCTTGCGGGAGATCATCACGAAGATCGGGACCAGCACCAGCGAGACCAGGGTCAGTTTCCAGTCGAGCGCGAGCATCGCGACAAGTGTTGCGATGACGGTGGTTCCGGATGAGACCACACTGGTGACAGTGCTGGTGACGGTCGCCTGCATGGAGCCGATGTCGCCGGCGATCCGCGACTGGATCTCACCGGTCCGGGTCCGGGTGTAGAAGCCCAGCGACAACCGCTGTAGGTGCGAGTACACGGAGGTCCGCAGCCGGTGCATCACCGACTGGCCGACCAGCGTCGACTGCCGGGACTGGATGACGTCGAGCACAGTGGTGCCGACCGCGATCAGCACCATGCCACCGGCCAACATCGCGGTGAGCGCGGTGTTCCTGGTGGGCAGCGAGACGTCGAGAACCTCGCGAAGGAGGAAGGGCGACGCCACCGAGATCAGCGACGAGGCGATGATCAGCGCGGCTACGAAGAGCAGCCGGGCCTTGTGTTCGGAGAACAGGGCGAAGATCCGCCGCACTTCCCCCGGCCTGCCCTCGCGGGGCGGGCTGTCGGAGCCCTTGCCGCCGGCCGAACCACGGTTCTTGCGATCTCCGCTCTTGCGGGCGGTCGCTGGTTCCTGCGTCGATGGGGTGGAAGTGCGATCGGGAATGGACGACATCGCTGCGGGGATCGTCACCGGAGCGGGGTCGTAGGAGGTGAAGTCTGTCGGGATGGAGGTCGTTCGCGACCCCCGGGCCGAGGCATTGGGCGCCTGCTTCGTCATGGACGTTGTCATGGGCGCTCCTTTCGTCTAGTTTTGCATATGCTGAGTATGCCTCATAGTGAGGCTTCCTCACAATAGTTGGGCGTGGGATCTCCGTCACACCTCGAGGAGCGCGATGAGTCCGGATGAACCACCGTCGAACGGCATTGAGAGCGACGGCGGGGAGATCAGTGCCGCCGAGCTCACCGAGCGTTTGCTGCGGATAGCGCATCTGATCAGGCGTGCGTCGCTGGCGAGCATGGCCGAGCTGGACCTGACTCCCGCACAGAGCCGCACGTTGCGCGTCATCAGCAAGGCCGACTCCCCGATCAGGATGGGCGAGCTGGCCGCCACCCTCGGCGTCGTGCCGCGTTCGGCAACCGGGTTGGTCGATGCACTGGAACACGCCGGCCTGGTCGAACGCACCGTCGATCCGGACAATCGCCGGGCGGTGCTGGTGACCCTCACCCAGCGCGGTCGCGACATGCAGGACCGGATGGCAGACGCTCGACGACGGGCCGGCGACGGCATCTTCGGTGCGCTGGACACGCCGGAGCGCCGGACGCTGGCCGATCTCCTGCAGAAGCTCCACCCGACGACCTAGCGGAACCTCGGTCGCCGCGCCTCGGGTCTTGATGGCAGGCTTGACCGGTGGCGAAGGACGAGACGTGGCGTGCCCGGGCGCAGCGGATCGCCGACGAGGTCCTGTTTCCAGCGGCACCGGCAATCGATAGCGGTGAGCGGACTCCGGCCGAGAACCTGGACCGGCTCGCCGAGGCGGGTTTCTACGGTCTGGCGGCGCCACCGGAACTGGGCGGCGTCGGGGCGGGCGGCTACGAGGCGATCGCCGATGTGGTCACCGCACTCGCCGGCGGGTGCCTGACCACCACGTTCGTCGGTTTGCAACATGTGGGTCCGATGATGGCCGTGGCATCGAGTCCGTCGGCCGCGATCCGGCAGACCTGGCTCGGGCCGCTGGCCCGCGGCGAGCGTCGGGCCGGCATCGCGCTCGCCGGGGTTCGACCCGGCCCCGCTCAGATCCATGTCCGCGCTGTTCCGGGTGGTTTTGTTGTCGACGGAGAAACCTCCTGGGTGACGGGTTGGGGACTGATCGACACGCTGCAGCTGGCCGCCCGCGATGCCGATGGCCTGATTCACTTCCTGTTGCTCGACGCCGTCGAGTCGCCGACCCTGACAGTCGGGCCGACCCGGTTGATGGCGGTCCAAGCCAGCAACACGGTCACCGTGCGATTCGACGGTCATGTCGTCCCCGCCGACCGGCTCACCCACACACAGACCTATGACGACTGGGCGAGCGTGGACGGCTACGGATCTTCGCTGAACGGCTTCCTGGCCTTGGGCATCGCCGACAGGTGCAGCCGGATGATCGACGAAAGCCCCTTGGAGCAGTCGCTTTCCGCGGTTCGGACGACATTGCTGACGGCTCCGACGTCGGGCATCCCGTCCGCCAGGTCGCAGGCGAGCCTGCTGGCAGTGCAGGCTGCGACCATGCTGATGGTGCAGTCAGGGAGCCGTTCGGTGCTTGCCGATCACCACGCCCAACGGCTGTACCGGGAGGCCGGTTTTCTTCTGGTGTTCGGCAGTCGACCGGCCATCAAGCAGGAGTTGCTGGATCGCTTGGCATCCGGTTCGGACCCGGCTGCAGGATCTTCGACACCGGTGTGATCGATCCGCAACCGGATGATCCCGCTGACAAATCATCCGATCTATGATGAGTGTCGTGACCACTGATTCCGCCCTCGACCGCATCACCCCGCCTGCGCCGATCGATGTCGACCTGTTGTTCCTGGTCAACCAGGCGGCGTTCGCCCTGACGGCCGAGATGACCACTGCGCTGGCCGGTGTCGGGATCAGCCCGCGGGAGTTCTGCGTGTTGTCGCACGGCATGAAGGGCGATCTGACCCAGATTCAGCTGGCCGAACTTTCAGCACTGGACAAGACGACGATGGTGAGCACTCTGGACAAGCTGGAACGGGCGGGACTTGCGGAGCGGAGATTGTCCAGCACCGACCGCCGGGCACGGATCGTCGTCGTCACGGCCAGTGGACGGCGAGCCGTCAGCAAGGCGCAGCGGATCGTCGCCGGGATGTATTCGAAGGTCCTGGCGGTGCTCCCGGAATCGGACCGAGAAGTGTTCCTCCGCAGCCTGATCACCGTTGTCGGAACCAGCCTGGCGACGCCGTCGCACGTCGATCGCACTGCCCGGCGGGGTGGGCGTTCAGGCTGACCCGATGCGGGTCGCCACTATTTGTCCGTCTTCAGATCATCCGATCACGGACGATCTGATACGGTCGTATTCATGGATCGAACGTCGCGTCATGCGTTGCCGTCAGCACCGACCACGCTGACCACTCGACGACGTTGGGTTGCCCTGCTGGTGCTGTGCGCGGGCTTGCTGATGATCATCCTCGACGGCACCGTGGTGACCGTTGCGCTGCCGTCAATCCAGCAGGATCTTGGGTTCTCGGCGACCGAACTGAGCGTCGTAGTGAGTGCCTATCTCGTGCCGTTCGGCGGTGTGTTGCTGTTGGCGGGCCGGATCGGCGACCTCACCGGACGGCGCCGGGTCTTCCTGCTCGGCGTTGCCGCCTTCACGATCGCGTCGGGCCTGTGCGGGCTCGCGACCACGCCGGCAATGCTCATCGGCGCTCGGTTCCTGCAGGGTGCAGCAGGCGCGGTCGCCTCTGCAGTCATCCTCGCCATGGTGATCGGGTTGTTTCCGGACGGCTCCGACCGGGCCCGGGCGATCGGGATCTACAGCTTCGTCGGCGCGGCCGGTGCCGCGATCGGCCTGCTCGCCGGCGGCGTGCTGACCGAAACTCTCAGCTGGCACTGGGTTTTCCTGGTCAATGTGCCGATCGGGCTGATCACCGTCGGGCTTGCGCTGCGGTTCCTGCCGGCGGACATGAGCGCGCCGACCGGAACCGGACGGGACGTCTCGGGAGCCGTCCTGGTGACGACCGGATTGATGCTGACGGTCTACACGGTCACGGAATTGCCGGCGCGGGGCTGGAATTCGGCGATGACGATCGTCTCCGGCATCGGGAGCGTACTGCTGTTGACCGGCTTCCTCATCCGGGAGCGGCTCGCGCGACATCCGTTGCTGCCGTTGTCGGTTTTCGGCGACCGCCGGGTGTGGAGCGCGAATCTGGTCCAGTTCCTGCTGGTCGGAGCGTTGTTCGCGTTCCAGTTCCTACTCGCCCTGTACCTGCAGTTGGTGCTCGGGTTCGGCGCCGCCGCAACCGGTCTCGCGTTCCTGCCGATCACCGTCGTCATCGGAATCTTCTCGTTGTTGCTCACCCCGCGGGCGATCGTCCGCTGGGGAGGCCGGCGGGTACTGGTGGCCGGAGTGGGTCTGGTCGCGATCGGTTTGCTACTGCTGTCCCGGATCCCGGTCGACGGCAGCTACCCGGTCGACATCCTGCCGGCGACGGTGGTGATGGGTGCCGGGGGCGGTCTCACCCTGCCTGCCATCGCCACGCTGGGGATGTCGACGGCGTCGGCCCAGGACTCCGGGTTGCTCTCCGGGTTGCTCAACACCACCCAGCAACTGGGCGGCGCGCTGGGGCTGGCCGTGCTGAGTTCGCTGGCAGCGGCTCGTACCGGCGCCACCCTCGTGGCCGGCGCCGACGACCTCGCGGCCCTCACCGCCGGCTACCGGCTCGCGCTGCAGATCGGCGCGGCGATGGCCGGAGTGGCGTTGCTGATCGCGATCATCGCCCTCCGCGAGCGGCATTCGGCAAGGGCTGTGCACACCGAGATCGGTTTTGACCATTCTGACCGATCAGGCTGAACGAATCCCCGACTCCGTGCCCAGGAGCAGGTTCGTCCGGTAGGTCAGGCGTGAAGCCGGTCCCTCCGTCGGAACCGGCGGTCCGGATGCGGTGTACCGATACGCCACCATCTTCACCGAGAAGTCCGTGACCTCGGCCACCATGGCGTAGGTGTCCCACTCCGGGTCGCTCAACTCCGGAAGCGTCAGGATGTCCCCGGCGATCGCCTGCGAGAACTCCGCCAACGCGGAATTCGTGTCGTTCTCCACAGTCGCTCCCTGCCATGCTCGAGCGAATATCAGTGGGTGCCTTTGACGCCGGCGAGGAGCATCTGGGCGACGTCGAGGACTTCGACGTCGTCGATATTGCGGGTGATCTCGGCGGTGGGTTGGCCCTGCCGGGCGGTGAGACCATCGGTGAGCATGACCTTGCAGAACGGGCAGCCGGTCGCGATCTGCTCGGCACCGGTCGCGAGTGCTTCGTCGGTGCGTTCCAGGTTGATCCGTTTCCCGATCTTCTCCTCCATCCACATCCGCGCCCCACCCGCACCACAGCACAACGACCGGGCACTGTTCCGGGGCATCTCCTTCAACGTCACCCCCGACGCCTCGATCAACTCCCTGGGCGGGGAATACACCTTGTTGTGCCGGCCCAGGTAACACGGATCGTGATACGTCACATCCCTGCTGCCCGCCGGTTTCTTCACGATCAACCGGCGGTCCCGCACCAGGCGGTTCAGCAGCTGGGTGTGGTGGATCACCTCGTAATCCCCACCCAGCGCCCCGTATTCGTTGCCCAGGGTGTTGAAGCAATGCGGGCAGGTCACCACGATCTTCCGGGTGGTGCGTTCCCCGAACGCGGTGTTCAGGTTCTCCACCGTGGTTTGGGCGAGCATCTGGAACAGGAACTCGTTCCCCGCCCGCCGCGCGGGGTCACCCGTGCAGGTCTCCCCCGTCCCCAACACGGCGAACCCGACCGCCGCCATGTCCATCAACTCCGCCACCGCGGCGGTGGTCTTCTTGGCCCGGTCCTCGAACGCCCCCGCGCACCCCACCCAGAACAGGTACTCATGATCGGGATCAATCGTGTCGGTGACGACCGGGACGTCGAACGGCAGGTCCTTCGCCCAGGCGAGGCGGTCCTTCTGGTTCTGCCCCCACGGGTTGCCCTTGTTCTCCAGATTCCGGAACAACCCGCCCAACTCGCTGGGGAACTCGGATTCGATCATCACCTGGTAGCGGCGCATGTCCACGATGTGATCCACGTGCTCGATGTCCACCGGGCACTGCTCCACACACGCCCCACACGTCGTGCAATCCCACAGCACCTCGGGGTCGATGATCCCGCCCACCTCACGACCCAGCTCGTCCAGTTCGCTGGGTCCGATCAGTGGCCGACCGGCCTCGAGCATGGCGAGGGGATCGGCGTGCGCGAACGCCGCCAACTCGGCCTCGCTGAGCTTCTCCTCACCCGTGGCCAGGTCGATCCCGCCACCGGCCTTGATGTACGGGGCCTTCGCGAAGGAGTGGTCCCGCAACGCCAGCATCACCAGCTTCGGGGACAACGGCTTCGCGGTGTTCCACGCCGGGCACTGCGACTGACACCGCCCGCATTCGGTGCACGTCGCGAAGTCCAACCACCCCTTCCAGGAGAAGTCCTCCACCTTCCCCACCCCGAAGGTGTCGACCTCGGGGTCGGCCTCCTCCAGATCCAGGACCTCGCCGCCGGACATCATCGGCCGCAGCGCACCGAGCGCGGTCCGACCCGAGTCTTCCCGTTTGAAGTAGATGTTGGGGAACGCCAGGAACCGGTGCCACGCCACCCCCATCGACAGATTCCGGGCGATCACGATCGCCCACACCATCGAGATGATCACCTTGATCAGAGCGACCACCGAGATGGCCCACCACCAGGCAGGGAGCCACGAGCCCAGCCACGTCGAGATCGGCGCCGCCCACGTCGGGAACGGCAGCAACCCGGTCGACGACTCGAAACCCCGGATCAGGAAAATGCACACCCCGATCGACAGGATGACCGCCTCGACGAAATACGCCTGACCCGCATTCGACCCGGTGAACCGCGACTTCCGCCCCGACCGCCGCGGACTGTTCACCTGCCTGATCACGATCAGATAGCCGATCCCCAGCACCGTGGTCAAGGCGATCAACTCGACGAACAACCCGTACCAGGCCTGATGCCCCAGCCACGGAATCTCGAACGCCGGATCAAACGTCTGCCCCACAGCCTGCACCAACGTCAACACCAGGGCGCCGAAACCCACCATCACGAACCAATGCGCAGCCCCCTGCCACCCCCACTTCAACATCCGGGTATGCCCCAGGAACTCCTTCACCAACGTCATCGATCGCCCCGCCACCGGACCCGCGCGGAACGGATCGGACGCCCCCAACCGCACATGCCCGAAAATCCGCCAACCGGCTCGTCCGAGCATTGTGAAACCCACCACGATGAAAGCCACCGCGACCACGCCCAGCACCCACGACCACCACGACATCAGCAGGCTCGCTTCTTCCTCGACTGGCACATTCGTCTCGTGTGGACGGCGGTCGCACACCAGAGATCGAACCCTACGTCCAGGTTACCCACGGGTAACTTAGGCGTCGAAGCGGCGGCCGGGGCGCGAACAGCTACGTGCGGCTGCTCACACTGACGTCGCCACGAGCTCCATCCTGCCTGGTCAGCCACGTGGAGTGACGAAGGCATCACTCGATCGGCAGTTCGTGGTCATCCGTCCCCGATAAAGTTCGAGGTGCTCACAGCCCCCATGCCTCGGTCCTCCGGACCGGAGATGAGCGCTGATCACAGCACCAGTTCTCCGATCAGGCTCGTCGCCTCGCATGCCGACCGGAAGCGATCCCCTCTCTCATGATCAAACGTTCTCGTGCCTTTGGCGCGCTTGTTGTTTCGACATCCCTCCTCGTCGCCGGATGCAGCGCTGCCGCGTCCGGCTCCGTCACCACGGCCACCGAACCATCGCAGTCGACATCGTTGTCATCCCCACCTGCATCAAGCACTGCCCCGGAAACCACTACGACCGAGCAGACCACGGCCGCCCCGTTGCCCGATGCGGAACGCTGGTTCCCCACCGGTCATCTCGCCGCGAGCACCGGCTGGACCGGTGTGCCCAGCGGTCTTGTCGTCCAAAACGGCACGTATCACGCCTTCTACCAACACAATCCCAACGGCGACAGCCCCAGCGGCGCCGTCGACTGGGCACACGCCACCAGTACCGACCTCGTGAATTGGACCGAACAGCCGGTCGCCATCGCCGGAACGGCCGACGAGCAGGTGCTGACCGGGTCGATCGTCGCCGACACCGACAACACCTCCGGTCTGGGCACCACCGAGGCACCGCCGCTGGTGGCCATCTACACCTCGGTGGGCACCGGCGGGCAGGGCCAGTCGCTGGCCTACAGCACCGACAGCGGCCAGACCTGGCAGAAGTACGGCGGCAATCCGGTCCTGGAGCCCGACGATCCCGCCGAGAAGCTCCGCGATCCCAAGGTGTTCTGGTACGAGCCGGGCGGCTACTGGGTGATGGTCGGAGCCGTCACCGATGCCTTCAAGGTGCAGCTGTTCAAATCGGAGAACCTGACCGACTGGACCTCGCTGAGCGAGGTCTCCGGCGTCGGTGCGCAGGCCGGTCTCTGGGAGAGCCCCGATCTCTTCCCGCTGGCGGTGGACGGCGACCCGGCGAACACCAAGTGGGTGCTGTTGGTCAGCACCAACTCCGGCGCGGCGGCGGGCGGCTCCGGTGTCCAGTACTTCGTGGGCTCCTTCAACGGCACCACCTTCACCCCGGAGCCGCTCGGACCGGCCGGGGTCGGTGCGATTCAGCCGGGTGAGATGCATTCCTGGGTCGACTGGGGCTCGGACTTCTTCGGCGCGACCACCTTTGCGGGAACCGCGGACGGTCGCCGGATCGCCCTTGCGTGGATGAACAACTGGCACTACGCCGAAGCGGTCCCCACCTCGCCGTGGCGTGGCCAGGCGACGCTGCCCCGGGAGTTGTCGCTGACCACGGTCGACGGTGTCCCTCGTCTGCGGCAGACCATCCCCACCGAGGCCTCCGCAGCATTGGCGGCCGCCGGTCCGTCGTTCAGCGCTGACGAGGTCACCATCACCAACGGTGGCCGCAAGCTGGACGACACGGCCAGCGGAACGGCCCTGGACATCAGCCTGACCCTGGTTCCCGGCGAGGCCGCGGTGTCGGGGGTGACGGTGCTCGGCAACGCCACCGGCCAACGCGGCACCCGGATCCAGTACGTCAAGGAGACCGGAATCCTGCAGGTCGACCGGACAACCTCGGGCAACACCGGCTTCTCCGGAGCATTCTCCGGCGGCGCGGCGGCCACGGTGGCGCTCACCGACGGCAAGTTGCCGTTGCGGATCGTCGTCGACGGTTCCTCGGTCGAGGTCTTCGCGGGTGACGGCCGTGTGGTGATCAGCTCGCTGGTCTTCCCGGCGGCCGGTGACGACAAGGTCGGGCTCTTCGCCGGCGGTGGAAAGGCGACCGCGGTGAATGTTTCGGTGACTCCGCTGACCGGCTGAGACAGCCGGAACCTCGGCCCCAAAGAATCTTGAAAAGATTCTCGGCGGCCGTGTCGATCGGTCATGTCGCCGTTCGTGGAGGTGATGACGAACCGGAGCGCACAGGGCCTCCGGACGGCATCGAAAGGATCGATCATGACGACGTCAGCGATCACCACCCCCTCCCGCACCGTGACCTGCGATCCAGCCTCCAGAGTGACCCGCTCCCTGCTGGGTTACGGCGTCATCGCCGGGCCGGTGTACGTGACGATCTCGCTGGTCCAGGCGTTCACCCGGGAGGGTTTCGACCTGAGCCGGCACCAGTGGAGCATGTTGGCCAACGGCGGTCCCGGCTGGATCCAGGTCGCCAACTTCGTGATCACCGGACTGATGGTGATCGCGTTCGCGGTGGGACTGCGCCGGGCGCTGGTGTCCGGCCGGGGTTCCCGGTGGGCGCCGCGACTGATCGCCGTCTACGGCGCCAGCCTGATCGCGGCCGGGGCGTTCCGGGCTGACCCGGCTCTTGGTTTCCCGGTCGGCACACCCGAGGGTCCGGGGACGATCTCCTGGCACGGGTTGCTGCACTTCGCGGCCGGTGGGGTCGGCTTCACCGCGTTGGCGATCGCTTGCATCGTGATGGGCCGCCGCTTCGCCGCCGAGGGCAGCCGTGGTTGGGCTGCGTTCTCCGTGCTGACCGGCGTGGTCTTCCTGACCGGTTTCGCGATGATCGCGTCCACCGGTGGCAGCACGATGGCCACCGTCCTGTTCACCGCTGCCGTGTTGCTGGTCTGGGCCTGGATGACGGCGGTCGCCGTGAATCGGTACCGGCGCGTCTGACACCGGCGCGTTGACACGGCCCCGATCATCACGAACCCGCTCGGTACTGCGATCCTCGATCCCGCCATCACGAAGGAGTAAGACCATGCGCTACATCGTTCTGCTCAAGTCCCAGCAACTCGCCGATCCGCCGCCCGCCCTGTTCGAAGCGATCATGAAGCTCGGCGCAGAGGCCACCGCGGCCGGCGCGCTGATCGACAATGCCGGCCTGGCCCAGGGAGCGTCCAACGCCCGGATCCAACTCGGTGCGGGTGGGCTCAGCGTCACCGACGGCCCGTTCGCCGAGGCCAAGGAGTTCATCAGCTACGCCCAGTACGAGGTGCGGTCGAAAGAGGAGGCGGTCGAATGGGCCTCCCGCTTCATGACCCTGCATCAGGAGTTCGTCCCCGACTGGGAGGGCGAGTGTGAGGTCCTCAAGGTCTTCGGGCCCGAGGATTTCGCTCCCCAGCAGTAGTCGCACCCGCACAACCCAGCCGCCCCCGAGCTCAGGTTCGGGGGCTGAGCTGTCTCTGGAAGATGCTGGCGGTCCGTCGCCGGTCGCCTCTTCTCCGAACTCGGCGCCGGCTTGTGCAGGCGCCCAGTTCCGATCGGAGGCGTCCAGTGCCGTACCGGGCAGATGCTGTTGGATTCATTCCATGACCGGGAAGGGCACCGATGAGGCGTCCGCAAGGCGCGCGGTCGAGGCGGTCTGGCGGATCGAGTCCGGCCGCCTGATCGCCGGGTTGGCCCGGGTCACCAGGGACGTCGGGCTCGCCGAGGAACTGGCCCAGGACGCCCTGGTCGTCGCTTTGGAGCAGTGGCCGGTGACGGGCATCCCGCCCAACCCGGCCGGGTGGCTGATGACCACGGCCAAGAACCGGGCAATCGACGCGCACCGACGGCGAACGCTGCAGCAGCGCAAGGTCGAGGAACTGGGCCGGAATCTGGAGATCAGCGTGACCACCGATGTCGACGACGCCCTCGACGATCACATCGGCGACGACCTGCTGCGGCTGATCTTCACGGCGGCCCATCCCGTCGTCCCGTTGGACTCGAGGGTCGCGCTCACCCTGCGCTGCCTCGGCGGGTTGTCGACGGACGAGATCGCCCGCGCCTTCCTGATTCCGGACAAGACTGCCGCTCAACGGATCGTCCGGGCCAAGCGCGCGTTGACGGTCAACAACGTGCAGTTCGAACTGCCTGGACCGCAGGAGATGGCCGAGCGGCTCTCGTCGGTCCTGCAGGTCATCTATCTGGTGTTCAACGAAGGCTATTCGGCGACCTCCGGCGACGACTGGATGCGCCCCGCGCTCTCGGACGAGGCGTTGCGGCTCGGTCGGGTGCTCGCCCAGTTGGTCCCCGCCGAACCCGAGGTCCACGGGCTGCTCGCGCTGATGGAGATCCAGGCGTCCCGATCACTGGCCCGGATCGGGCCTGATGGCGAACCGGTTCTGCTACCCGACCAGGATCGCCGTCGCTGGGACCGGTTGCTGATCCGCCGTGGGTTGGAGTCCCTCGATCGCGCCATGTCGCTGACCGCACCGATCGGCCCGTACACGGTGCAGGCCGCGATCGCCGCCTGTCACGCTCGCGCTGCGACGGTGCAGGACACGGATTGGCAGCAGATCGCTGCCCTGTACGAGGTGCTCGGACAGCTGTGGGCGTCGCCGGTCGTCGAGCTCAACCGGGCTGTCGCGGTGGGCATGGCGGACGGTCCCGCCGCCGGTCTGGCCATCGTCGACGAACTGATCGCCGCCGGGCAGTTGACCGGGTATCCGCAACTCGCCTCCGTGCGCGGCGACCTACTGGCCAAGCTCGGCGACACCGCCGGGGCGAGGGCGGAGTTCGAGCGGGCCGCGTCGCTGACCCGCAATCAGCAGGAACAAGAACTCTTCCTGGCCCGGGCCTCGTCGCTGCAGACCGGCTGACAACTCTGGGCTCGGGTCCTAGCGGTCGATCCTGACTCGCACACCGTCTTGTGAACGAATCCCACTTGTGATGGGCCACTCAGGTCACTCGGAACACCGGCCACCCAATCTCGGTGCGCCAGGCGGCCGGATCGCTGGTGTCCCGCGGTCCGACGAGGTAAACCTCCCGCACGGGCCCCGCCACCGACATCGCGTTCTCCACGACCCAGGTACCGAGCTCGCCGTAGGTGACCTCGACGCCATCGTGCTCGCCAACGTGGGTGGCCACTGCCAGTTCCGCGGCGGGCAGGGTCGCGGCGTGCACCCGCCCGGTGCGAGGTGGAGCGGTCGTCGGCAGGTAGACCAACACGTGACCGCGACCCTGCTCGAACAGTGAGTTGTCGTAGGTGCCACCCGGTGGACCGGTCACCGCGTCGCCAACGGCCACCTCCAACTCGGCCATTGCGCCCGCGAACCAGGCTTCGACCTCCCCCTCGTCGACCACGGCCGACACCGCTGCGACCGTGCGGGCGGGCTCGGCACGGAGCTCCACCTCGATCGCCGCGGGGTCGGGCCGGAGCAGGCGGCGCAGCGACGCGACCGCGGCTCGGGTGCGGTCGAGCTCGGCCTCCAGGCGTTGGAGGTGGTCGGCAACCAGGGTCGCGCGGACACCGGGGTCCGGGGAGCGCAGGATCCGCTGCACGTCGCCCAAGGGGACGTCGAGTTCGCGGAGCCGGTTGATGACCTGGGCGGTCGGGATCTGCTCGACGGCGTAGTAGCGGTAGCCGGAGGACTCGTCCACGACAGCGGGTTCCAGCAGGGCGCCCTCGTGGTACCGACGCAGGGTCCGCACGCTCAAGTGGGTCAGGCGCGAGAACTCCCCGATCGTCAGCACTCCCGCAGTATGGAGGCTCCCCCAGGGGGAGAGTCCAGTGCTTGACCCTCCTGTACCGCGAGGCCGCACGGTGGGCTCATGACACCCCACAACGACCTCCGGTCCGACCCACTCCCCGCCACCGTCCGCGGTTTCCTCGCCGCTCACGTCGTCCGCGACGCCGACACGGCATCGTTGTTCTTCGCCGAGGACGCGGTGACTGTCGACCAGGCCGAGTCCTTCCGGGGCCGAGAGCAGATTCATGCGTTCCTGCGGGACGCCGGCTCCGAGTTCGAGTACACGACCGAGCAGATCGGTGCTGCCCGCATCGACGACGACCACTGGGTGGTGACCCTGCGGCTCGAGGGAACCTTCCCGGGCGGCGTCGCCGAGCTCGACTACCGGTTCACGCTCTGGAAGGACGTCGTCACCGAACTCCTCATCGCCAACCACGGATCCTGATGAGACCCGCACCAGGCCGATCGCGATCATCACGGGCGGATCGAAGGGGTCGGGCAAGGCCGTCGTCGAGCGACTGCGGGAGATGGGCGGCCTTGCGTGTTGCGGTGTGCGGGGGGCCTGAAATTGATCTGCCTGATTGGCCATCGGCTCAGCTGGGTCAGGTCGGTGTGAGGGGTGGGAGCTGGTATGCGCCGGTGACCATTGACTCGTCGCCGCCGTATCCGCGGAGGATGGCGGTGAACGGGCCGTCCGGCGCGGGTAGCCAGTTGGCTGGCTCAACAGGCTCGTCGTGGGACATGGTGATGGTGAGTGAGCCGTCGGCGGCGTAGTGCAGCCCGGGGGTGCGGTCGCCGATGGAGTATCTGTCGATGGGGTTGTCGACCAGCAGTCGTTCGGGTAGCCGGTACATGGTCATGGACCAGAAGAACTTGACCTTGGGGAGTTGGTCGGCGGTGAAGGTGACGGTGTGGGGATGAGCGCCAATCGGGTGGTTGCCCGCTGCGTCGAGTAGCCAGCCGCCGTACCAGGCCTCAGAGGTGGGCAGCCCGTAGATACCTTTCATGGCACCGAGGTTGCGGTTGAGGTATTTGCCGGCCATCTCTGCGTGGGTGCCGAAGAGTCCGATTGAGGTCGTCGACGATGCGGCTGCTGCGGCCAACGCGGCGACGCCGTCGTCCAGACCCGCCTGCAGGTCGGCCAGCGCATCGGGCTCCAGTCCGTCTAGGACGAAGGTGCCGCTTCCGTCGACACCGAGGGTGGCCAGGGCGGCACGGGCATCGGCGTCCTCCGGCAGGACCGGCGCGAACTGCAGCAGGAAGTCGATGAGTTCGAAAAAGCGTGGGGTGGCGGTGAACGCGTGCTCATCCCACCGCGGCCAGCTGACCGTCGGTGCGGGCGGCGGTGCCTCTTGGTTGGTGAATGCCGACAGTGGCTGCAGCCGGTAAGAGGTCTGGACTGTGCGCAGGGAATCCACTCCCTCGTCAGTCAGTTCGGTGCGGGTCAGTGTTCCAACGATGTCGGTGGCGCTGTGGATCACGCCGGTGATCCCGTCCGGTGCCGTCCCTTGCCAGCTCGGGCCAGCGAGCAGGTAGCTGCCGGCGCCGGGTCCGGTGGTCGCGGCGCCGACGTAGCCGGCGTAGATCGTGTAGAGGTCGTGGAACGGCAGGATGTAGTAGCGGTCGATGGACGGCACGGTGACAACCCAAGGCTCGGCCCGCAGGTCGATCCAGGCCCACGCGTAAGGGGTGTCGTTGTTCGGGGTGACGATGTCGGTGTTCTCCGGTCGCGCCGGCTGGGAGTAGTACCGGTACACCCCGAAACCGCCGACAAACCGTGAGTCGTTGGTGTCGACCGCCTGCGCGTACAGGGTGCGGTAGTTCTCGACCATCGCGTAGCCGAACTCATACCCCGCCTTCGCCGCAGCGCGCCGCTCGTTCTCAACCTTGGTCATTCGGGCCGCCTTTCGAAGTGAGTCCAGGGCATGCACGGACCGGCCGACCGCAGCGTATTTCTTGGGACCGTCAGACAAGTCGGCTACCCGGCTGACCACTGTTACTGGGCAGTCGGCAACCATAGTGCCGCTGTCGGCGTGCCGGTCGACCGCGAGAGAGCTCGTCACGTGACAATTCGCAGCGGTAGCGATCGCCGCTCAGCGGTTCTCGCGGTTCTGCGAGCAGCATCGGATGCGGCGGTTGTCAGTGACCCGCTCCAGGTCAGGCGATTTCGGGTGAGATCTTCCCGAGCCGCCGCGACGGCTCCGGCCGGGTGTTCGTGGGACGTGCTGAACTGCGGGAACAGGCGGATTCGTCGAGAGCTGCGGGATGGGAGACGCCTCCGTCGACGCGTGACCGGACCCGGATCCCCGGGGTCCGGTCGCGGAGTATCAGGTTTTGCCGCGTGCGCAGATGGCTCGGCTGGCGGCGCGGGCGGCGGCTGAGGCCGCGCCGATCGCCGGAAATCAGGTCGCGGGCTACCGCCGGGTGTCGTCCTGCCGGAAGTTCAGATGAGCCCGGGACGGGGTGGGCCCGCGCTGCCCCTGATACCGGGACCCGTACTCGGCTGAGCCGTACGGATGCAGCGAGGGAGAAGTCAGCCGGAAGAGGCAGAGCTGCCCGATCTTCATTCCGGGCCACAGCGTGATCGGCAGATTGGCGACGTTGGAGAGCTCGAGCGTGATGTGGCCGCTGAACCCCGGGTCGATGAACCCGGCGGTGGAGTGGGTGAGCAGACCGAGCCGGCCCAGCGACGACTTGCCTTCCAGGCGTCCGGCCAGCGAATCGGAGAGGGTGACGCTCTCGAACGTCGAGCCAAGGACGAACTCGCCGGGGTGCAGGACGAAGGCGTCCTCGCCGTCGACCTCGACCAAAGTGGTGAGGTCGTCCTGCTGGACCTTCGGGTCGATGTGCGTGTACCGGGAGTTGTTGAAGACCCGGAAATAGCGGTCCAGCCGCACGTCGATGCTGGACGGCTGGATCAGTGACGGATCGAAGGGATCAAGACCCAACGACCCGGCGTCGATCTCCGTCAGCAGGTCACGGTCGGACAGCAGCATGGCCGGAAGCCTAACGGCGACCCCATCGCCGGCGTGACGCACATCGCGTTGTCCCCGGGCGCTGCCTGCGTCACGCTGAGACCAGCAACGTCACGTCCCTCTCAACTCGTGCTGCTGACCCCGCCGACGCCGCCGCGACCAGCGCACACTGCCGGGACAACGCGGCCGCCACCACCATTCACCGATCGGTGCGGCGTATCCGTCGACCCGCGACGTCGCTCCTGCAGCGCAGACAGCAACGCGGACAACGAGGGAGCCGACATGATCGAGGCACTCCTGATCATCGGCCTGGCGGCCGGTTTACCGATGGCCTACTTCCGTGGGCGAAGATCGGGATACGAACGGCACCATTGCGTCTGGATGCCCGACCCAGAGGACCGTGCACCGCAGACCTTCGTCGCCGTCGCGTGCCCGACCTGCGGCGAGGGGATCGACTGCGAGTTGCACATCGAGGCCGGAACGGCGCCCGGCTCGCCGAGCCTGACCGCCACCATCGACACCACTGACCTCGAGCACCACACGCTCCGCCACGACGAGGCCCGGCATCCGTTCAGCTGAGCGGCCGTCATTCTGCGGCCCCCGGCGAACCGGTCGATCAACCCCGCCGCGAGGTGGGTCGGCGGCCGGGACGCCCCAGGTATAGTCGTCGCCGAACCACGCGGGCGTAGTTCAGTGGCAGAACTTCAGCTTCCCAAGCTGATAGCGCGAGTTCGATTCTCGTCGCCCGCTCCACCAGGTCTCCGCCGCCCGAACGCGCGGCAAGTCGGACGTCCCCTCCGGGTCGCGAGCGACGTTCAGGTCCCGCAGAACGTCTGATAGTCGCCGAAATCGACGGGTGCCCCTTCGGCGTAACGCTCGAATCCGTCGCGCTCGTCGTAGGGCGAGGTGACGGCGTCCAGCAGTCGGCCCAACGGATCCAGGTCGCCGTCGGTGGCTGCTGCCAGGGCTTCCTCCACGAGATGGTTGCGCGGGATGTAGACCGGGTTCACCCGATCCATCGCGGCAGCATCCGGGTCGAGGGCGAGCCAGCGAGCCGACCAGTCGTCGAATCGCGCGATGTCCAGGAACAGGCCTCGGGCCGGTTCGGCATCGCCGCGCGCCGCCGCTGCCAGGCTGCGGAAGAACGAGGTGTAGTCGACATGGCTCTGCTGGAGCTGCTCGATCAACTCGGAAACCAGCGGCGAGACGACGGCCTGGTCGACGTCGACGGAGAGGCCGAGCTTGGCCCGCATGCCCGCCGACCAGGCCTCGCTGTACTGCCGGCCGAACGCACCGAGGGCGTCGACCGCCAGCTTGACCGCGGTGTCCTGGTCGGGGTCGAACAGCGGCAGCAAGTGACTCCGCGAGCCGCGCCAGATTCCATTCCGCGACCACCGGCTGGTTGCCATAGGCATATCGGCCGCCGGTGTCGATGGAGCTGTACACCGTGGCTGGGTCGAACGCTTCCATGAAGGCGCACGGCCCGTAGTCGATGGTCTCCCCGGAGATGGTCATGTTGTCGGTGTTCATCACCCCGTGGATGAATCCCACCAGCATCCAGGACGCCACCAGCGATGCCTGCGCCGTGATCACCGCCTGGAACAGTGCGAGGGCGGGGATGTCGGCGTTCCGCCGCCTCGGGGTGATGACGGGCGATCGCGTGGTCGGTGAGCCGGCGCAGCAGATCGAGGTCGTCGGTCGCCCGGGCGTACTGGAAACTCCCCACCCGCAGATGACTGCTCGCAATCCTGGCCAGCACCGCGCCCGGCAACAGCGTCTCCCGCTGGACCGGCGCCCCGGTCGCGACGACCGCCAGCGAGCGGGTGGTGGGGATGCCGAGCGCAAACATCGCTTCGCTGATGACGTACTCCCGCAGCATCGGACCGACAACGGCCAGGCCGTCCCCGCCGCGGGCGAAAGGCGTCCGTCCACTGCCCTTCAGATGCAGATCGCGCAGGTTTCCGGCGGTGTCGACGAGTTCACCGAGCAGCAGGGCCCGGCCGTCACCCAGCCGCGGCGAGTAGTAGCCGAACTGGTGCCCGGCGTAGGCCTGCGCGACAGGCGTCGCATCGTCGGGGACAGCCGTGCCCAGCAGCAGGTTCAGTCCGTCCGGGCTGCGCAGCCAGTCGGGGTCGACGCCGAGTTCGACGGCCAGTGGCTCGTTCAGCACCAGCAGGTGCGGTGCCGGGGCCGCGGCGGCCCTCGACGGCAGTGTCATCTCGCCGAGTTCGCCGGCGAAACGGCGGGACAGGGTGATGGTCGGGGCCGGGGCAACGCTCACACCATCGAGCCTACGTCGGCCGCGGGTCGCCTTCGGGCCGTCGTGAACTGGGCAGTGACGGCCGGCCGCGAAGCCGGATCCGCTGGGTCACCTGGAGAAGGCGGGGACCGCACTGAGCATCCGCCGCCGTCACCGAGCACCAGCCCGACCAGTTGCTCAGTGACACGACCCGGTGCTCAGACGCACCATCGGCTCGTCGGTGGAGACGAACTGGACTCGGAATGTGGCCAGCACTGCGGCCACGCTGCCGACGACGCGAGGCTGCCGACTATGTCGGACGCTGCAGCGGCAGGCCCGGAACGGTGCTGACCGGCGACGCCTCCGGCGGTGGCTTGCGGACGAGCCAGGCCACCGCACCCATGGCCAGCAGGGACAACACGGTGACGGCGAGGAACGTGACCGTATAGCCGAAGTCCGATGCCGCCTCGGCCGGCACCAGGTATTGGGTGAGCGCCGGGTCGAACGAACCCGGCCGCAGCCCGGTCTGCTCCGCCGCCTGAATCTGGTCCCGGAACGCCGATCCGGTGGCCTCGCCCAACCGCGGGAGGTTCTTCGACTCGATCTCGGAGTACAGCCGCGAGATGTACGCGGAATGGAACAGCGCGTATAGCAGCGCGATTCCGATCGCCCCGCCACCCTGTTCGGCCGTTGCCGAGACCCCGGAGACCTGTCCGCTGTCCGAATCCGGGACCGTGTCCAGGCTCACCGGGTCGTTGACCGTCAGCACGATCGCCAGTCCGATGCCGTAGGCGAGCAGACCGGGCAGCAACCAGAGATAACTGTTGTGCCCGACACCGATCGCCAGCAGCACGCCGGACAGCGCAAGGAATCCGAAACCCGCGGCCAGGGGAGGCCGACCGCCCGTGCGGTCATACCAGCGCCCGGCCAACGGCGCCACGATCACCATCGGCACCGTCGCCGGGATCAACGCGATGCCGGCCAACGCACTGGCGGTACCGATCCCGAACGTCTGCATGATGTCCGGCAGCGCCAGCGGAACCGCCGTCTGATCGACCAGGATCATCGCGTTGGCCAGCGTCATCGCAACCAGCACGAGTCGCCGGCGATCGGTGGTCGCCGGGCCGGTCATCGCGGCTCCCCCGTTTCATCGGCGAGGCGCGCACCCCGAATACCCGAAGCGATCAGAACGGCCCGACTCTACGGCGCGGCCTGCCATCCCGACCATCCGATCACCGCCGCGCCCACGACGGCCCCGTCCGGTGGACGGTCGTCGTACTGCGGATACTTCGCCCGAAGCGCGACAACTGCGTCGCCCCTGCTGTTCCCGTCCATGACGCCGGCAGACGCATCAGCCCGCACCCACCAGAGTCGATCCCAGTTGTCGTCATAGACATCGACCAGGAACGCCACCCGCGGGTTCGCCGCGATGTTGTCCAGCCGCCGCAGCGCGGTCGTCGACTTCGGCTTGTGATCGATGGCGAAGACGATCAGTTCGGTGCTCTCGGCGGCCGTCGGTTCGACGGTCCCGGACGGCATCGCTGGAATGACCGCGAAGGTGACCGGCACCAGATGTGGCTCGCCGGAACCGGAGACGGTGGCCAGCCTGGCCACCCGGGCCGCCAGGAACCGTTCTCGCGCCACCGCGGTCGGGGTTCTCACGCCTGTCTCGAACCGTTGTCCGGCCAGGGATGTGACGGCGCCTGCACCACGGTCACGGTCAGGGCCGCCGGGGGAACCGTTCGAACTCCGGCCGTCGCTTCTCCTTGTAGGCCTCCCTGCCCTCCTTGGCTTCGTCGGTGGCGTAGAAGAGCAGGTTGGCGTCATGCGCCAGTTGCTGGATTCCGGCGTACCCGTCCTCGGCCGCGTTGAAGCTGGCCTTCATCAACCGCAGGGCGAAGGGCGACAGCCGCAGCATCTCGCGGCACCAGGCGACCGTCTCGGTCTCCAAATCGGCCAACGGTACGACGGTGTTCACCAGACCCATTTCTCTGGCCTCCTGCGCGTTGTACTGCCGGCAGAGGAACCAGATCTCCTTGGCCTTCTTGACCCCGACCAGGTCGGCCAACAGGCTGGCGCCGTATCCACCGTCGAACGAACCGACCTTCGGCCCCACCTGGCCGAACCTGGCGTTGTCGGCGGCAATGCTGAGATCGCAGATCAGGTGGAGTACGTGACCGCCGCCGATCGCATAGCCGGCGACCATGGCCACCACCGGCTTGGGCAGCCGGCGGATCTGGATGTGCAGATCGGTGACGTGGAACCGGCCGACGGCGCCCTGCTTGCCCGGCTCGGTCAGGTACCCGGTGTCGCCGCGGACCCGCTGGTCACCGCCCGAGCAGAACGCGTCGGGTCCCTCGCCGGTCAGCAGGATCACCCCGATCGACGGATCCTCCCGGGCATCCATCAGGGCCTCGGACATCTCGATCAGGGTTTGCGGACGGAAGGCATTGCGCACCTCCGGCCGGCAGATGGTGATCTTCGCGATCCCGTCGGCGCTGTGTTCGTACCGGATGTCGGTGTAGTCGGTGACCTGCTTCCAGGTCACCGGCTCGACTCGAGCCGACTGCGGATCCTCGTTCTGTGCCATGGGACCACCCTAGGTCGAGCACCGACGGCGTCCCTTACCACCCGTGCGACCGGCCCACTCATTTCGCGTCCGCGTAACAATCGACGATCACCGGCCGTACCGGCGTACTGACCACAGATCCCGGGAACACCAGATCCCGCGCTGCCCGCGCCGCCCTGATACTCAGATCAGCAACCAGCTCAGCACTCTCGATCGGTACCTGGACGATCAACTCATCGTGCTGGAAGAAGACCAGCTCGGCACCGGGCACCTGGGTCAGGTCCCGGCGCAGTCCGGACAACCAGACGGCCGCCCAGTCGGCCGCCGAGGCCTGGACGACGAAATTCCGGGTGAACCGTCCCCGGTCGCGCGCGAACAGGTCGGCCCGCTTGCGTTCCGGGTCCGTCGCGTCCTGGCGCGATCCCCATTCGACGACCTCCCGCCAGCCGTCGCTCGGCGGTGGACAGGCGCGGCCGAGCACCGAGCGCACCACCTCGCCCCGCTCACCCCGATGCGCGGCATCCTGGACGCACTGCATGGCTGCCGGGTAGCGGCGCCGAAGGGTGTCGAGCAACCGTCCCGCCTCACCGGAGGTCTGGCCGTACATCGCACCCAGCATCGCCAGCTTGGCGTGTGCCCGGTCACCGCCGAAGCCGTCGTCGGCGAGCGCGGTGTACAGGTCGGCATCGGCCGACACCGCCTGCAGCGCGGGATCTTTGGAGATCGCCGCCAACACGCGCGGCTCCAGTTGCGCGGCGTCGGCGACCACCAGGCGATGACCGGGGTCGGCGACCACCGCGGCGCGGAGCGCACGCGGGATCTGCAGCGCTCCCCCACCCCGGGTGGCCCATCGGCCGGAAACGACACCGCCGGGCAGGTATTCGGGCCGGAACCGGCCGTCCCGTGCCCATTCGTCGTGCCAGTTCCAGCCGTTCGCGGTGTGGACCCGGGCGAGTTCCTTATAGGTCAGCACCGGGGCAACAGCCGGGTGTGCGAGATCCTTGATCACCCAGGACCGGGTGGTGTCGATGTCGAAGCCGACCCGTCGGAACGCGGCGCGCAGATCGACGGCCGAATCCGGATTGACCGGAAAGCCGAACGCGTCGTTGATCTCTGCCGCGAGCTGGGCCAACCGCGTCGGCCGTTCACCGGCCCGCGGCCTCGGGCCGAGCATGGAGTCCAACAGGCCGAGGTGGACCTCGGCGCGCCACGGCAACCCGGTCGAGCCCATCTCCACGGCGGCGAGGGCGGACGCCGATTCGGCCGCGATCAGCAATCCGAGCGCCCGGTCATGGTCGATGCGTCGCAACTGATCGACCAGCGCGACGCGCATCACCTCGATCGAATCGACGGGCGCCGCCTCGGCGCGTTCGTCGGCCGCGCCCGGCTCGAACAGGGTCGGCTCGGCGGAAGCCTCCGTACGTACCGGGTCGTCCGGCACCGGCGTGCCCGTCGCCCGTGCATGGACTGCGCGGGCCGAGCAGGGCGCCCCGAACACACCCTGCCGACCCAGCAGAATGCGCTCGGTGAGCGTGATGTCGTGACAGCGCTCGACCCGGATGCCGGCTCCGACGAGTGCGGGGTAGGTCAGAGAGGTTGCGTCCCAGAGCAAACGGTGACCTGCGGCCAGCTGGTCCAGCAGCTCTGCGGGTCCGTCCACTGCGGCCGTGGGTCCGACCGGCAACCCGGCATCGGTCAGTTCCTGCACTGAATAGCCGCCCGGAACCAACGATCGCGGCGCCACCGCGAGCAGGGTCAGGACGACGACCCGTCGCGCAGCGACCGCCGGATGGCCGCCAATTTCTCCTGCGCGGCCTCCTCGCGTTTGGCTGCCTGTTCCTGGAAGGACCGCGCCTCGGGTGTCTCCTCCGCCAGTTCGGTGGAGCCGAGCGATCGCGCGTACCTACCCTCGATCTTGTCCCGCACGAAATCCAGGCTGGGCACACCGGCCGCGCTGTAGTCCGGTGGGGGCGCGGTGATCGTCGGCCCGCCCACCCCGAGTGGACTGAGTTCTTCCCGGGTGACCGGAACGACACCATCTGTCGATCCGGGGACGATGGTTTCCGCAGCATCCGGCGCTTGGGCCGGCGCGGCACCGTCGGTCCCGACGCCGTCAGGTCCGGACTCGACGAGCTCGGCGTCGATCGCGGCGTCCGATCCCGCGGCCTGCTGATCAGAGTCCACCGCGGCCGCCCGGTCCGCGTTCTGCTCGTCCGCCATCTCGCATCCTCCCGTTGGTCCGGTTCCACGCTACGTCCGCCGCCGGACCGAGGCGACCCACGCCTCGCCCTGGACCCCGAGAAGTGCGGGACGCTCGAGGAGTGGACAGTCATCTGATGCCCGACGACGCGAACCCCGAACAGTGCGCAAGGTCGAGGCGATGACGTCACGTCAACGAATCGCTGCCCTGGTGGCGGTCGGTTGCGTTTTCGCGTTCTGGATCTGCACCCTCGTCGCGGGTGCGCTCGTGGAGGGCTATTCCATCCGTGCGGATTACATCTCCAGTCTGGCCGGACGCGGCTCGTCCGTCGCAGTCATCGGGATCGTCGCGCTGACCCTGCTCGGCTCGGCGCATCTCGCTGCTGCTCTCGCGGTCCGCGGGATCGTCGCTGTCCCGTTGGTGCTGGCCGGTCTCGCCGGTCTGACCGTCGCCGGGTTCCGGACCAACTGCCCCGCCGGCGCCGCCGGTTGCGGTTCGGCAGGCAACGACCCACCGGCCGACCTCGCGCAGCTCACCCACGGCAACGCGGTGGTGACCTACGAGATTGCGATCGTCGTGGCGATGCTGATCGTCGCGGGCGGCCTGTTCGCCCGTCACCGACCGGCGCTCGCGGCGCTGACTGTTGCGATCGCCGCACTCTCCGTACTTCTCGCCCTGCAGATCGGCGGCTCTGACACCGGGTGGTGGCAGCGCGGCTGGTTGCTGGTCAACACCGGTTGGCTGGTCGCCCTTGTTCTGACGACGACCCGCCCGTCGCGATCGACGCCACCGGTTCCGCCCGGCTGACGAACATCCTGCGATCATGACTGACGGGAACTATGCGCGCGCATAGTCGTTGACAGCGCGGTGCACGATCGATCCCGAATGATCGGTCTTCGGCGATGAAACGTCGCGCAGAAAACACGCAGCGAAAACACTGGACCCCTAACGTGTCTCATCCGTCCTATTTGTCATGTATCGCCTGACTGATGGTCGATGTCGCCGTTGTGACTATCGTGAAACGGGCGCACACTGACAACGAGGTCCGTCCCGCCGCCGTGCAGACCCAGCCGAAATGGTCGTGCCGAAGCAGTGTCACTTCGCCGTCATCGATTCGGCCGTTGCCGCCACGACCCGAGAACGACGCGACCGCAACGTCTTCAGAGAGGTCGCGCATGCAGACACCAGCCCCCGTCGACTACGCCAGGGCGCACAGCGTCGAAGAGGCCCTGGAGATGTTGGAGCGATACGGCCCGGAGTCCCGGCTGATCGCCGGGGGGCACAGCCTGATCCCGATGATGCGGTTGCGGATCGCGCAGCCCGAACGCGTCATCGACATCAACGATCTGACCGACCTCGACTACATCCGGTCGGTCGGCGAGAACGGCAGCAGCCACCTCGCGATCGGGGCGATGACCAGGCACCGCTCGGTGTTGTCGTCGGAGCTGATCGGTGAGTTGTACCCGATCCTGCACGACGCAGAGAAGGTGATCGCCGACCCCATCGTCCGCAACCGCGGCACCGTCGGCGGCTCGCTGTGCCAGGCGGATCCGGCCGAGGACCTCTCCGCAGTGGCGGCCGCCCTCCGGGCCGAGCTGGTGCTGCAATCCCGCACGGGCAGCCGAGTCGTCCCGGCACGGGAATTCACCGACGGCCCGTACGACACGGTGCTCGAGGATGCCGAGATGCTCGTCGAGGTGCGCATTCCGATCAGGCCGGGCGGGGGGAGCGCCTACGAGAAGGTGGAGCGCCGGGCCGGGGATTGGGCAGTGGCCTCGGCCGGCGCCTACCTGGTACTGGACGGCGACACCGTGACCGACGTCGGGATCGGTCTGGCGGCCCTCGGGGCCGACCACGGGTGCGCCCCGGACGCCGAGGAGTACCTGCGGGGAAGGGATCTCACGGCCGAGACCATCGCCGAGACCGGACGACTCGCGGCCGCGTGCACCAGCCCCAGCGCCGATCAGCGTGGTCCGGTCGTCTACAAACGGCACCTGGCCGACGAACTCACCCAGCGCGTGCTCCGTCGGGCAGCCGCCAGGGCCAAGGGAAAGGTCTGACATGCAGGTCAGCATCTCCGTCAACGGTGCCATGCACACCGACGAGATCGAGCCGCGTCTGTTGCTCGTCCATTATCTCCGGGACACTCTTGGCCTGACCGGAACCCATTGGGGCTGCGACACTTCCCAGTGCGGAACCTGCGTGGCGTGGCTCGACGAGGAGCCGGTCAAGACCTGCACGGTGCTCGCCGCGATGGCCGACGGGCACCGCGTCCGCACGGTGGAGGGACTGGCGACGGCCGGCAAACTCGACCCCGTGCAGGAGGGGTTCATGAGCGAGCACGGCCTGCAGTGCGGATTCTGCACGCCCGGGATGATGATGACCGCCCGTCACCTGCTCGACCATGACCCCGACCCGGACGAAAGCACCATCCGCCAGGCGATCTCGGGTCAGATCTGCCGTTGCACCGGTTACGAGAACATCGTCCGCGCGGTCCGCGCAGCGGCCGGTCATCCCTCCCAGCCCTCCGGTCGATCAGCGGCCGATCCCGCGTCCGACGGCGACAGCACGGTGGTTGCCGAGCCCAGCCAGGAGGTGCCGGCATGACCAGCACGATCGATCAACCGACCACGAAAGCAGCGCATCCGAAGTCGCCGCGAATCAGCCCCGCGGGCAACCCGATCGGGTTCGGCCGGATGCCACGCAAGGAGGATGCGCGGTTCCTGCGCGGGCAGGGCCGCTACGTCGACGACGTGACCATGCCCGGCATGCTGCACTCGGCGATCCTGCGCAGTCCGTATGCGCACGCCCGGATCCGGTCGATCGACACGACGGCGGCGGCGGCGTTGCCGGGGGTGCAGGCAGTCATCACCGGCGAGACATTGGCGACCCTGGGCCTGGCCTGGATGCCGACTCTCAGTGCCGACGTGCAGGCCGTGCTGGCCACCGACAAGGTGCGCTTCCAACACCAGGAAGTCGCCTTTGTCGTCGCCGACACCAAGTACATCGCCCGGGATGCCCTGGAGCTGATCGAGGTCGACTACGAACCGCTGACCCCGGTCATCGACGCCAAGCGAGCGCTGGAGCCCGGTGCCCCCGTCATCAGGGACGACATCGAGGGCAAGAACGACAACCACATCTTCGACTGGGAATCGGGTGACGCCGTCGAGACCGAGCGGGTCTTCGCCGATGCCGAGGTCGTCGTCACCCAGGAGATGCTCTATCCCCGAGTGCATCCCGCACCGATGGAGACCTGCGGCACCGTCGCGTCGATGGACCCGGTGACCGGAAAGTTGTTGGTCTACTCCACGAATCAGGCGCCGCACGCCCACCGCACCATCTACGCGCTGGTCGCCGGCATCCCCGAGCACAAGATCCAGATCATCTCGCCGGACATCGGCGGGGGATTCGGCAACAAGGTCGGCATCTACCCGGGATACGTGCTGGCCGTCGTCGGGTCGATCGTCACCGGAAAACCGGTGAAGTGGATGGAGGACCGCAGCGAGAACCTGATGGCCACCTCGTTCGCCCGCGACTATCACATGACCGGTAGCATCGCCTCGACCAGGGACGGCACGATCCTCGGTCTCAAGGTCGATGTGCTGGCCGACCACGGCGCGTTCAACGGGACCGCGCAGCCGACCAAATTCCCGGCCGGTTTCTTCCACATCTTCACCGGCAGCTACGACCTGCAGGCCGCGCATTGCACGGTGAAGGGCGTCTACACCAACAAGGCGCCGGGCGGTGTGGCCTATGCGTGCTCGTTCCGGATCACCGAGGCCGTCTATCTGGTCGAGCGGATGGTCGACGTTCTGGCCGCCGAGCTGAAGATCGATCCGGCCGAGTTGCGACTGAAAAACCTGCTGCGGCCCGAGCAGTTCCCGTACGTCTCCAAGACCGGCTGGGAATACGACAGTGGTGAGTACCCACGCGCACTGAAGCTGGCCATGGAGATCGCCGGGTACGACGAACTGCGCCGCGAACAGGCCGAGAAGCGCGCCCGCGGCGAGCTGATGGGCATCGGCATCTCGTTCTTCACCGAAGGTGTCGGAGCCGGGCCGCGCAAGCACATGGACATCCTCGGTCTCGGCATGGCCGACGGCTGCGAGCTGCGGGTGCACCCGACGGGCAAGGCCCAGCTGCGGCTTTCCGTGCAGACCCAGGGGCAGGGTCACGAGACCACGTTCGCGCAGATCGTGTCCGAGGAGCTCGGCATCCCGCCGGAGGACATCGAAGTCATCCACGGTGACACCGACAACACGCCGTTCGGGCTGGGCACCTACGGATCCCGTTCGACGCCGGTGTCCGGTGCGGCCGCAGCCATTGTGGCGCAACGGGTCCGGCAGAAGGCCAAGATCATTGCCGCTGCCTCGCTGGAGGTGGGGGCCGATGACCTGGAGTGGGATCACGGGCGCTGGCAGGTCAAGGGCGACCCCGAACAGGGTCGCACCGTCGCCGAGATCGCCATGCTCAGCCACGGCACGTTGACCCTCCCCGAAGGCGTCGAGGGTCATCTCGACGCCTCCGTCGTCTATGACCCGCCGAACCTGACATACCCGTTCGGCGCGTACATCTGCGTCACCGACGTCGATGCCGGCACCGGTGCGGTGAAGGTGCGCCGGTTCATCGCGGTCGACGATTGCGGTCCCCGGATCAATCCGATGATCGTCGAGGGTCAGGTGCACGGCGGCCTGGCCGACGGGATCGGGATGGCCCTGATGCAACTGATCGCGTTCGACGAGGACGGCAACTGCGTGGGTGGGTCGTTCATGGACTACCTGCTGCCGACCTCCATGGAGTGCCCGAGTTGGGAGCTCGGCGAGACAGTCACGCCGTCACCGCACCACCCGCTGGGCCTCAAGGGCGTCGGCGAGTCGGCGACCGTCGGCTCACCACCCGCCGTGGTCAATTCGGTGATCGACGCTCTCACGCCGTACGGCGTCCGGCACGCCGACATGCCATTGACCCCGGCCAATGTGTGGATGGCGATGCAGGGAACTCCGATGCGGACCGACCTGGCGGTCACATGACGGTTCGGACGGCCGCGACGACCCGGCGACTCCGATGAGCCGGGCCGATCTCGACGTGCGAGCGACCATCCTGCGGGATCAGGGTGTGCCGTTCGTCCGGGCGCGCGTGGTGATGGCGCACCGGCCGACCTCGGCCAAGCCCGGTGACGAGGCGATCATCCACGCCGACGGCTCCATCGAGGGGTTCGTCGGTGGCACCTGCGCCGAAACCACCGTACGGGCCCAGAGTCTGATGCTGCTGGACTCCAAACAGCCACTGCTGCTGCGGATCACGCCCACCGAGGAGCCCGGCATCGCGGAACAGAACGGCACGTTGACCGTGCACAACCCCTGTCTGTCCGGCGGCACCCTGGAGATCTTTCTCGACCCTGTCGTCCCGCCGCCGTTGGTCCAGGTCCTCGGGGACGGGCCGATCGCCACGGCGTTGACCCGGCTCGCAGGGGAACTGGAATACCGGATCACCGCCGTCGACCGGCAGGCGATCGGGAGTGCGCTCGCGGTGGTGGTGGCATCGCACGGCCGCGATGAGGTCGAAGTGCTGGCAGCCGCTCTCGACGCCGGGGTGCCCTACATCGGCCTGGTTGCCAGCCGCACCCGGGGCGCTGGTGTTCTCGCCGAGTTGGCCGAGATGCGGCCGGACCTGGCGCGGATCGCTCCCGGCAGGGTGCACACCCCGGCCGGGCTGGACATCGGCGCCCGAACCGCGGCGGAGATCGCGCTGTCGATTCTGGCGCAGGTGGTCGCCACCCGTCCGCATTCCGCGGCGCCGGCCGCCTTCGATCACCACGTCGCCGGAACGGCGTCCGGAGCCGTGGCGGAGGAGGGCAGCGTGACAGTGATCGATCCGGTCTGCGGCATGACCGTTGCCGCGGTGGAGACCAGCCTGCATCTGGACCTGGGCGGCCGTCGGCAATATTTCTGCGGCCCAGGCTGTCTGCGGGCGTACTCCGCGAACCCGTCTGGTTACCCTGAATCGTGACCGTGCCGGCCGAGTTGTCCACGATCGTCCCCGACGTTGCCGCGCTTTCCGCCCTGCTCGACGGAACCGGCTATCTCGCCGACGACGGCCTGGCAACTGCCATGTTCTGTGCGTTGCGGCTCGGTCAACCGATCCTGCTGGAGGGCGAGGCGGGCGTCGGGAAGACGTCGGCCGCGAAATCGCTGGCCGCCGCGCTCGGGACGCCGCTGATCCGCCTGCAGTGTTACGAGGGCATCGACATTGCCGAGGCCGCCTACGAGTGGAACTATCCCCGCCAGTTGCTGGCGATCCGGCTGGCCGAGGCCGAGGGTGATCCGCTCGGTGCCGACGACCTGTTCCGCCGGGACTACCTGGTCGAACGTCCGTTGCTGCGCGCCGTCGAGCACCCCGGGCCGCTGCCCGCCGTGTTGCTGATCGACGAGATCGACCGCGCCGACGAACATTTCGAAGCGTTCCTGTTGGAACTGCTGGCCGAGCGATCGATCACCGTGCCGGAGATCGGCACCATCACCGCACGGGTTCCGCCGATCGCGATACTCACCTCCAACCGCACCAGGGACCTGCACGACGCACTCAAACGACGCTGCCTGTACCACTGGATCGACCACCCACGGGTCGACCAGGTGGTCGCGATCGTCCGACAGCGGGTCCCTGGCGCAACCGAGGCGCTGGCCGTCCAGGTATCAGCGGCGACCGGCCGGCTTCGCACCCTGGATCTGCAGAAGTCGCCAGGGACCGCCGAGGTCATCGACTGGGTGCAGGCGCTGCACGTGCTCGGGCTGCCCGTCCTGGACGCGGCTTCCGCCGAGACGACGATCGGCTCGGTGCTGAAGTACCGGGAGGATCGCGACCTGGCCCTGGCGGCCGGCCTGGGTTGGGTCGTCGGTGAGTGATCGACCGTTCGGCACCGCCCCGGCCGAGCAGTCGAGCGACCTCGCACTGCTCTGTGTGCACTTCGCGCAGCTGCTGCGGTCCGCCGGTGTTCCCGTTCCGGTCGAGCGGGTGGCCTGGTGGGCAAGAGCAACGCTGGACGCGTCACCGGCGTTGATCGGCGAGCTCTACTGGTTGGCCAGGGTGACCCTGATCGACCGGCAGGAGCAGATCGAGGTGTTCGACGCCGTCTTCGGGCAGGTGTTCCGCGGCCTGACGGACGTGGCCGATTTCCGTGGCGAGGCGAGCAACCAACCCTCGCCGCACACCGAGCCCGGTCCCCCGTCGGGCATGACGGACCCGGAGGCAGAGGAGCCGCCAGCGGCCGAGCAACCGGGTGCCGAGCAGCCGCGGGCCGCGCCCGCCGCCGCCGATACCGACGACGACGGCGAGCAGGATGACGAGGACGCAACGCCGACCATGCTCGCACTGGCGTCGGAGACGGAGCTGTTGCGTGACAGGGACTTCGCCGACTGCGACGACGAGGAGCTGGCGATGATCGCCGCCCTCGTCGACCGGATGAAGGTGGTCGCGCCACTGCGGCCGTCACGCTGGGAGCCGTCCCGCAACGGCGGACGGTCCATCGACCTGCGTCGTACGCTGCGGGCGGCGTGCCGCACCGGGGGCGACCCGGTGCACCTGCGGCACCGCCGCCGCGGCAGCACCGCTCGGCAGATCGTCATGCTGGCGGACGTCTCCGGGTCGATGCAGGCGTACTCCCGGATCTATCTGCGGGTGCTGCAGGGTGCCGTCCTCGGTGCCCGGGCGCACGCCTACGTCTTCGCCACCCGGCTGCACCCGGTGACCAGGACCCTCGGTCGAGGCCGGCGGGAGGACGCCATCGCCAGGGCGCTGATGACGTCGCCCGACGCCTCCGGTGGAACCCGGATCGGCGGCGCCGTCAAGACCTTCCTTGACACCGACGGCCGCCGGGGAATCGCCCGTGGCGCAGTGGTTGTCGTCGTCTCGGACGGCTGGGAGCGGGCCGATCCGGTCCTGCTGGGCGAGCAGATGGCCAGGTTGTCGCGGCTCGCGCACCGGGTGATCTGGGTCAACCCGCGCAAGGCCGCCCCGGGTTTCGCCCCACTCACCGGCGGGATGGCCGCCGCGCTGCCGCACGTCGACACCTTCGTCTCGGGGCACTCGGCGCGATCGGTACAGGAACTGCTCGACGCCATCGCCGCGGCCTGAGGCAGCCTTTGCCGAGCGGACCGGACCCGCGCGCCGGCCCCGCGGGACAACTCGAGAAAATTCGTCGGAACGGTGTCGAGAACGGTCTCGCCCAGTCGACGTAGAGGCAGCAGCGGCCCATCGATCACCGAGCTGAAGGAGAGTCCCATGTCGTTTCAGGCCTACCTGGACAACATCGAAACCAAGACCGGCAAGACCCCAGGGGAATTCGTCGCGCTGGCGAAGGAGCGCGGGTACGACGCAACCGGTACCAAGGCCGGAGTGATCGTCGACTGGTTGAAGCAGGACTTCGACCTCGGGCGTGGTCACGCGATGGCGCTGGTGCAGGTGATCAAGAACGGCGCCGAGATCGGCGACAAGCACGTCGGGACAACCGGTGTGCACCGGGACGAGTCCGCCACCCTGCGCCTCGACGGCGTCGCCCGCCGCTGAGCTCACCCGCCAGCGACCGTCCCACGGCCACCCTTCGAAAGACGTTGTTGATCAACCACTTTTGGCACCCAAATCTTGCGTTCAAGGGTGCCGAACGGCTTGATCAACAACGCTTTTCGAGGGGGCAACGCCGCGGGACGGGCGGGGGGCGGTTCGACACGGTGGGACGCGAGAGGGCAGGGCGAGGAGGGCGGGGCGCCGTCGGGTCAGCTGGCCTTTTCCTTGACGTAGCTGCCCGGGGCCGGCTCGATTGCCGAGAACTCCTTGTTGCCCGGCGATGCGGGAGCGTCGACCTGCTCACCCGCTCGCTCGGCCAGCCACTCGTGCCAGGTCGGCCACCAGCTGCCCGGGACCTTTTCGGCGCCGTCGAACCAGGCGTCGGCGTCGGCCTCCAGCGCCCCGCCCTCGGGGGTGACCCAGAAGTTCCGCTTCATCTTCGCCGGCGGGTTGATCACCCCGGCGATGTGGCCGCTCGCACCGAGCACGAAGGTCGTGTCCCCGGAGACCAGCTGGGTGCTCTCGTACGCCGTCTTCCACGGCACGATGTGGTCCTCTTTGGAGGCATAGACGAATGCCGGGACGTCGATCCGGCTCAGGTCCACCGGGACGCCGAGTTGAACGGTGGCGCCTGGCTCGCGCAATTTGTTCTCCAGGTAGGTGTTCCGGACGTACCAGCAGAACATCGGCCCGGGCAGGTTGGTGTCGTCGCTGTTCCAGTAGAGCAGGTCGAAGGCGGGCGGCGCCTGCCCCTTCAGGTACCCCTTCACGACATACGGCCAGATCAGGTCGTTCGCCCGCAGCGACGCGAAAACCTGCGCCAGCTCACTGCCTTTCAACAAACCACCGTCACCGATCGCCGCCTCACGCTGCTTGACCCCGTCATCGGTGACCAGCAGCCCGATCTCTCCGGTGTCGGTGAAGTCGAGCATCGTGGTCAGCAGCGTCATGCTGGCCACCTTCTGCTCACCCTTGGCGGCGAGGATCGCCACAGCGCTGGCGAGCAACGTGCCGCCGACACAGAACCCGAGGGTGTTCACTTGGTCCGCGCCGGAGATCTTCGACGCCACGTCGATCGCCGTGAGTACTCCGGACGAGAGATAGTCGTCCCAGGTGAGCGTCTGCTGACCCTGGCCGGCGTTCCGCCAGGACACCAGGAACACCGTGTGTCCCTGCTCGACCGCATGTCCCACAAAGGAATTCGCCGGTTGCAGGTCCAGGATGTAGTACTTGTTGATGCACGGCGGCACGATCACCAGCGGCCGCTCGTAGACCTGCTCGGTCGTCGGGGTGTACTGGATCAGCTGGATCAGCTCGTTCTGGAACACCACCGTGCCGGGCGTCGTGCACACATTGCGCCCGACCTCGAAGGCCTTGTCGTCGGTCATCGAGATCCGGCCCTTGGCCAGATCCTCAGTGAACAGCCGCAGGCCCTCGATCAGGCTGGCGCCGCCGGTCTCCAGGGCGAGTTGTTGGGCTTCGGGGTTGGTGGCCAGATTGTTCGCCGGGCTGAGCGCGTCGGCGATCTGCCGCAGCGCGAAACCCCACTGGGCCTTGCTGCGCTCGTCAAGCGGCGCGGAGTTCAGTGCCTTCTGCATCAGGTCGGTCTGGGCGACATAGGCGCGGGCGACGGCGTCGTAGCGGGGATCCTTGCTCCAAGCCTCACCGGCGAAACGCCTGTCCGCAACGGGCGGCGTGATCGACTCCAGCCCCGGCATCGCGGCAGTGAACGGAGCGGTGAAGGCCTGCAGGGCAGACAGCTGCCACTGGGTGATGTCGGCCACCGCCTTGGTCCACGGCGCGGCAGCCGCAGCGATGGCCGCACTGGTCTCGGCAACGTCGCCGACCGGCCAGAGCACCATCGGGTCCTGGCTCTTGATCAGATCGGTGAACCACTTGGTCGGGTCGGTGGCAGGTGTCGACATGCAAAGGATGCTAGCGATCGGCCGGAACCGGAGCCCGATCCACGGCTGTGACTTCCCACTGGATGAACAGCGTCCGCAGGTGCGGCCGGTTCAGGTTCGGGACGGCGCTGCCCGGCGATCGTTCTCCCGGATCAACCGCCAGGCGATGACGGACATCCAGACCGAGGTCAACACCACGGCGACCGCCGACCGAACGCTGCCGCCACCACCCGGCCAGCAGATCAGGCCCACCGCCATCAGCCCGGTGAGGATGCAGTAGCCGGCGAGCAGGAACTCCCGGCGAACGGCGCAGCGCCACGCGAAGACGCCGCCGGCGCCCACCAGTAGCAGGAAAGAGGCCGGCGGTGCGAACGCATGTACCAGGCCGTGCCAGCTCAGCTCGGGGACGCTGTCCGGGGTCCCGGGCGGGAAACCGACTCCGGGGTCGACCAGGAACAGGCCGGTGGCGATCAGGCCGAGGCCATAGCCGACGATCAACACCGGAGCCGCCGTCGCACCGATGCCAGGTCGCAGCACGCGCCGGACACCGACGGCGAAGGCGATGGTGAGCAGGCCGGCGACGATGAAGTTGAGGACCTGGATCCACCCTCGATCGCCCAGACTCAGCTGGCTGATGCCGTTGCGCCGCAGGTCGAATCCCGAGCGGGTGACGATCTCGATCGCCGTCACCAGGACGAAGAGCGGGCCGGCGATCAATCCACAGCCAAGCAGCCGGCCGGTGGACGGTCGGGCAGACAGCGGGACGGTTTCAGCGCCGAGACGAGCGACCTGCTGGACCATCGGACCACCCTCACCGTCGCCGGTCGCGCTGACGCCGAACCGGTGCTCGAACCCGGATCCTACCGGCCGGGAGCGTCGTCGGCCGCGGCTCGGGAACCCCCGGCCGGCTCGCCCAGAGCCGCCTCACCGGACAGGAAATCGGCATCGCTGCCCGGCTCCCGCAGCTCGTCGATCCGGACAAGGGCGACGCCCGCGACGATCAGCAGGCCACCCAGCAGTTGGATGACGGTGGGCAACTGACCCAGGAACAGCCAGGCGAACAGCACCGCGAAGAGGATCTCGGTCAACCCGACGAAGGACGCCAGCTTCGAGCCCAACTTGCGGGCCGCAGAGATCCCGACCACGTAGGCGAACGCGGCGGCGACAACGGAAAGGCCGAGAACCGGTACCAGCCAGCTCACCTGGCGGCCGGCCAGCACCACATCGTCGGTGTTGGCCTGCATCGGGAGCACTCCGACCGCGCCCAGCACGATCAGCGTCACCGCCCCGATGGTCATACCGCCGCTGGCCATCGCCAGGGGCGGCAGCTCGCTGTCGCTCCTGGCCGACAGCACGAAGAACACGGCCAGCCCGACGGCGGCACCAAGGCCCCAGAGCACACCCACCAGGTCGATCTGGGTGTCACCGACCAGGTCGAGCACCAGCACCAGCCCGATCACGGACGCCACCGAGCCGGCAATGGTCAGCCGTCGAGGTGCCCGACCACTGCGGAACCACAGCCATCCGACCACCAAGATGATGCCCATGTACTCCAGCAGCAGCGCGACCCCGACCGACAGGTGCTGCACGGCGTTGAAGTAGAAGACCTGGCAACCGGCGATCGCAACCAACCCGTAGATCGCAATCATCCCGAGGTTACGGCGCAGCACGTGCCAGCGTCCGCGGAGGGAGAGGATGCCGGGAATGGCCAGGATCAGCGCGGCGATGCTGATCCGCACCGTGACGGCAGCTCCCGGTGACCAACCGGCATCGATCAGGGCCCGGGCGAAGGTGCCGGAGGTGCCGAACGCGGCACTGGACAGCAGTGCGAGGCCCAGTCCGGCCCGTGCTGCCTTCTTCTCGAGCATCCGTTCCTCCCGTAGCGATCAGCATCCGCACGACGTGGTGTCATCAGTCAAAAGTGCTTACGATGATGACACTACGTCCGGGCACCGACAGGAGTCAACATGCTTTTTGCTCATGACACCGAGGTGTCCCTGGCCGGGATGGTCGCGCTGGTGAACACCCAGGTGAACGCCGAGGGCGACACCGAGGACCTGCCCGACGTCGCCGCCCTCGAGGAATTCGTCCGGACCTGGGGCTGGACCGGCGAACGCCGCGGCGACCGGGCCGAGCTCGACGCCGTCCGGGCACTTCGCCCGCGCTTACGGCGGCTCTGGGAGCTCGACGAGGACGAGTTGGTCGGGGAGTTGAACCAGCTGCTCCGCGAAGCCCGTGCCCTTCCTCAACTGGTCAAGCACGACGAGTGGAACTACCACCTGCACGCCACCCCGCCCGATGCCCCGCTGGCCACCCGGATGGCGGTCGAGGCGGCCATGGCGATGATCGACGTCGTCCGGAGCGGTGAGTTGGGTCGACTGCGGACCTGCGAATTCCCCACCTGCAATGACGTGGTCATCGACCTGTCCAAGAACAGGTCCAAGCGGTTCTGCGACGGGGGATGCGGCAACCGGGCGGCCGTTGCGGCCTATCGGGCCCGCAAGGTGAAGGGCGCAGCGATCGGAGCACCATCACAGTCCGTCAACAGCAGCCCGAAATAGGTGGTTTGACCCCGGGCGGCGTGGGGTAAAGGGGCCTTCGGATCGTCGGCGGCATGCAGCGCTGCCGACCGGGCGGAAGGCCGAGGTGTTCACCATGGTTGAGCCGGGCGGAGCCGATCGCGAGCGTCGCGATCCGACCGATTGGGACAGCGGAAATCCGGTCGACCGGATCGAGGGCACCGGTCAGGACGAGGGCAACGCCATCCAGTTCAGTTGGTGGAACCTGCTGCTGCTGGTGCCGCTGATCATGCTGATCACTCCGCTGTACAACAGCGAAGAACCCGAAATGTTCGGCATGCCGTACTTCTACTGGTACCAGTTCGCCTTCGTCTTCGTCGGAGTGGCGTGCGTCGGAATCGTGTTCGCCACCACGAAGAACCGCCGACATCGCAGCGTCGACCCGCACGCCGGATCCGGTCCGGTCGACGGGACGGGGACGCAGCGATGAGCGGGGTCAACGTCGTCGAGCTCGCCGTTTTCACGCTGCTCTTCGTCTTCGTCGCCGTGATGGGGTTCATGGCCGCCCGTTGGAAGTCCGGCGACACCATGGATCACCTCGACGAGTGGGGCCTGGGTGGCCGCAAGTTCGGCGGCTGGATCACCTGGTTCCTGGTCGGCGGCGATCTCTACACCGCCTACACCTTCGTCGCTGTTCCGGCGCTGGTGTTCGGGGCCGGCGCCATCGGGTTCTTCGCCCTGCCCTACACGGTCGTCTTGTATCCCATCGTCTTCCTGCCGGTGTTGCGGCTCTGGTCGGTCTCCCGGTCGCACGGCTACGTCACTCCGGCCGATTTCGTCCGCGGGCGCTACGACTCGCCGACCCTGGCCCTGATCATCGCCATCACCGGGATCGTGGCCACGATGCCGTACATCGCTCTGCAGCTCGTCGGCCTGGAGGCCGTGCTCCGCACGATGGGGATCAACGGCTCCGGTTTCGTGGGTCACCTGCCGCTCTTCATCGCCTTCCTTGTCCTCGCGCTCTACACCTACAAGTCCGGCCTGCGGGCACCGGCGCTGATCGCGTTCGTCAAGGACGGCCTGATCTACATCGTGATCATCGCGGCGGTGGTCTACCTGCCGAGCCAGTTCGGCGGCTGGAGCGCGATCTTCGGTGCGGCCTCTGACAAGTTCGAGGCGACGCCGTCGCCGGCGGACGGCATCCTGCTCACCGGCAACAACCAGCTGCAGTACGCCACCCTGGCGCTCGGCTCCGCGCTGGCGCTGTTCCTCTACCCGCATTCGGCCACTGGAATTCTCGCTTCCCGCGGGCGGAACGTGATCAAGAAGAACATGATCGCGCTGCCCGCCTACTCCTTCCTGCTCGGACTTCTCGCCCTGCTCGGCTACGTCGCCATCGCCGCTGGCGTGAACCCGATCACCAACGAGTCGACCGGCCGGGTGGACAGCAACACGCTGGTGCCCGAGCTGTTCAACAGCCAGTTCCCCGACTGGTTCGCCGGGGTGGCCTACGCCGCCATCGGCATCGGCGCCCTGGTCCCGGCGGCGATCATGTCGATCGCTGCGGCCAACCTGTGGACCCGCAACATCTACAAGGAGTACCTGGTCAAGAACGCCACCCCGAAACAGGAAGCCACCCAGGCGAAGTGGGCATCTCTGGTGGTCAAGTTCGGCGCGGTGCTGTTCATCCTGTTCATCGATCCGCAGTTCTCGATCGACCTGCAACTGATCGGCGGGGTGATCATCCTGCAGACGCTGCCGGCCGTCGCGATCGCCCTCTACACCCGCTGGTTGCATTCCAAGGCACTCATCGCCGGGTGGGTGGTCGGCATGGCCTGGGGCCTCTACCTGCTCTGGACGATCCCGAACCCGGCCATCGGCAAGGAGCATTTCGGCGGTTCGGCGCTGACCCTCTCGCAGCTCTCGATCTTCGGCTGGCACCCGTTCGAGGGATCCACCGTGCAGATCTATGTCGGAATCGTCGCGCTGCTGGCCAACCTGCTGGTGGCGGTGGTGGTCACCGTCGCATTGCGGATGGCCGGTGTCCGTGACGGTCGAGATGCCACCAGGGGCAAGGACTATCACGCCGACGAGGGCGATCCGCAGTTGCGCGAGATCGCGGTGCACTGATCACCTGGTCACGCGGCGAAGTGAACGGGAGAAGGCGACGTCAACGGTGCGCGCGGTGATCATCGATGCGCGAAGCGCAATGTCGCGCATCGACGGGCTTCTCGTGGCATGCTCGATCACATGACCGACACCGGCGCACATCCGACGCCCGACCGCGACCCGGCACCCGATTCCCTGCCCGGGGCCGCGCACTCGGCGGACTTCTCCCGTCACGACGTCGACGTCAACGCACCCGACGCCGTGCAGGAGCGGGACGAGGCGACCTTCGACCGGCACGACGTCGACACCGCCGCACCCGACGCCGTTCAGGAGCGGGACGAGGCGACCTTCGACCGGCATGATGTCGACCCCAACGCTCCCGATGCGGTGGACGAGGTCGACGAGGCCACGTACGACAGGCACGACACCGAGCGCTGAGTTCCCGCAGTGGCTTTGACTCGCGAGGGCTTCAACCGGGCAGTGCGAAGATGTGCACCGATTGCTGCTTGTCGCGACAGCGACCGGGTGAAGACCTGGATCCGCCCGCCGCCGGGTCGCCGGCCGGCCGTGCCGCCCTCGCAGCGGTTGCCCTCACAGATGGCGAGCAGCTAGGTCACCCCGTCGCGGACCACACAGGTCAGTCCCTCCATGCCCTTGCCGGCGTCAGGCAGTCGGAACGGCAGCCAGGACGCCGAGATCCGGGTGAAGCCGGCGTCGACCCGCTCCACCTTGGCCATCCATTCGCCGTCGGCATGTTCGGCCGCCTCGACCAGCAGGTGGTCATCGCCGGTCAGCGGGTCGCGCGCGATGTCCTCGTAGCCGTCCCAGGCCGGCGAGTCGGCGGCGCCGGACGGGGTGATCACGACATTGCCGGCGGGATCGGCGAGGTCAGCTCCGACGCCGCCGATGTTCCGGGAATCGTCGAAGATCACCAGGAACCCCTGTTCGTTGGCGAGCACCCCGCTGGCCTCCATCCGACCAGCTCCGCCGGCCGGGAACAGCTCCGCGATCCGCCGCTCGGTCACCAGCACCAGCTCGGCCACCTTCGCCTGCGGGGGCATCAGCGTTCCTCCTTGCGTAAGTTACTGGCCAGTAATAACCTGGGTTAACACCGTCGAGTGGCCTCTGGGCCACCCGGCGCCGTCGATTGTCTGCTCCGTCAGTAGATCGCACCCTCAGATCGCATGTAGTCCACCTTCACCGTTCAAGGAGCACCGGCCATGAGCCACTACCGTTCGAACGTCCGTGATCTCGAGTTCAACCTGTTCGAGGTACTGGGTGCCGGCGAGAGGATGGGTGTCGGTCCGTTCGCCGAAATGGACGCCGAGACCGCCCGTGGAGTCCTGCACGAGCTGGAGAAGGTCGCATCCGGGCCGGTCGCCGCGTCGTTCGCCGATGCCGACCGCAACCCGCCGCTGTACGACCCTGCGACCTTCAGCGTCACCCTCCCCGAGTCGTTCAAGAAGTCGTACAAGGCGCTGGTCGACGGTGAGTGGTACCGCCTGGAACTGCCCACCGAGCTCGGTGGCTACGGCGCTTCCCCCAGCATGCGCTGGGCGGCGGCCGAGCTGGTGTTGGGCGCCAACCCGGCGTTGTTCATGTATTCCGGTGGACCGAATTTCGCAGCCGTCGTGCACCACAACGGCACCCCGGTGCAGCAGCAGATGGCCGAGACCATGATCGAGAAGCACTGGGGCTCGACCATGGTGCTGACCGAGCCCGATGCCGGCAGCGATGTCGGGGCGGGCCGGACCAAAGCGATCCTGCAGCCCGACGGCTCCTGGCACCTGGAGGGCGTGAAGCGGTTCATCACCTCCGCGGAGTCGGACATGGTGGACAACATCGTGCATCTGGTGCTGGCCCGGCCCGAGGGACCCGGCATCGAGAACCGCCCCGGCACCAAGGGTCTGAGCCTGTTCGTGGTGCCGAAGTTCCTCTTCGACCCGGCGACCGGCGAGCTCGGTGAGCGCAATGGTGTCTACGTGACCGGCCTGGAACACAAGATGGGGCTGAAGGTCTCCACCACCTGCGAGCTCAGCTTCGGCATCCACGGCACGCCTGCGGTCGGATACCTGTTGGGGGACAAGCACGACGGCATCGCCCAGATGTTCCAGGTGATCGAGTACGCCCGGATGATGGTGGGCACCAAGGCCATCGCCACCCTGTCGACCGGATACCTCAACGCCCTGGAGTACGCCAAGCAGCGGGTCCAGAGCGCGGACCTGACCAAGGCGAACGACAAGACCGCTCCTCGGGTGACGATCATCCACCATCCCGACGTACGCCGGATCCTGATGAAGCAGAAGGCCTATGCCGAGGGCCTGCGCGCCGTCTATCTCTACACGGCGAGCTGGCAGGACCGGATCGCCGGCGGCGAACTGGATCCCACGGAATTGCAGTCCGCCAAACACGTCAACGATCTGCTGTTGCCGATCGTCAAGGGTGTCGGTTCGGAGCGGGCGTACGAGAACCTGGCGCTGTCGCTGCAGGTCTTCGGCGGCTCCGGCTACACCCAGGACTACCCGATCGAGCAGTACCTGCGCGACTCGAAGATCGACACCCTGTACGAGGGGACCACCGCGATCCAGGCGCAGGACTTCTTCTTCCGCAAGATCGTCAAGGACGGCGGGGCCGCGCTCGGCGTCATCGCCGGTGAGATCTCCACCTTCATCGAGACCTCCCTGTCGGAGAACACCGACGGCCGCAACAAGGAAGAATTGGTGTTGCTCGGCGCCGCGCTCAAGGACGTGCAGGCGACGGTCGGTGCACTTGTCGGCTACGCGATGGCCTCGATGCAGGAGCCGAATTCGATCTACAAGGTCGGCGAGCATGCCGTGAGCCTGCTGATGAGCGTCGGCGATCTGTTGATCGGATATCTGCTGGTACGTCAGGCCGAGGTCGCAGAAGCGGCGCTCGACGCCGGCGCGTCCGCCAAGGACACCGATTTCTACACCGGCAAGATCGCGGTGGCGCACTGGTTCGCCCGCAATGTGCTGCCCGAACTGGCGGCCCGCAGGGCCATCGTCGAGAACGCCGACAGCTCGTTGATGGACGTGCCGGAGGGCGGCTTCTGAAGTCCTAGGCTGGCGCGGTGACCGAGAGCAGCACGACGGATACCGGCTCACCTGCCCGGGTTGCGGCGTCGGTCGACTCGGTCGAGGAGTTGGACGCGCTGATCGTCGGGTGTCGGGCGTGCCCCCGCCTGGTCGACTGGCGAGAGCACGTGGCGGCAGTCAAGCGACTGTCGTATCAGGACGAGACCTACTGGGGTCGGCCGGTTCCGGGATTCGGGCCGGCCGACGCCCGGGTGCTGATCGTCGGCCTGGCGCCCGCCGCGCACGGCGGCAATCGAACGGGCCGGATGTTCACCGGTGATCGCAGTGGTGACGTGCTCTTCGCCGCCCTGCATCGAGCCGGTTATGCATCCCAGCCGACGGCGGTGCGGATTGGCGACGGCCTCGAGCTCACCGATCTGCGGGTCACCGCGCCGGTGCACTGCGCCCCGCCGGACAACAAGCCCACTCCCGATGAGCTGCGCACCTGCGCCGCCTACCTGGCCCGCGAACTCGAGCTGCTCGCCGGCACGGTCCGGGTGGCCATCACCCTGGGCGCGATCGGCTGGCAGGCGCTGCTGCGGTCGCTGGCCGAGGGCGGTTGGCTGATCCCCCGGCCGCGTCCGGTGTTCGGGCACGGCACGGAAATCGAACTGCACCATCCCGACGGCCGTCGGCTGTGGGTCCTGGGCTGCTATCACGTCAGCCAGCAGAACACCTTCACCGGTCGGCTCACTCCGGCCATGGTCGATGCCGTCCTGGTGCGGGCCACCGAACTGGCAGCCGGGCACTAGCGCACCACCTGACGCGACGCGGAAATTCTTGATCGGGCAGTGTCCTGGCAGGGGCCGGCCGTTCGTTGTCGGAGTAAGGACCTACCAAGGAGGAACAGTGGGAGAAATTCATGTGCACGAGTTCATCAGCCTGGACGGCGTCATCGACGCGCCGACCTGGACGTTCGAATTCGGGTTCGATCCGAAGATGGGCGAGACCCTCGGCGCGGTGACCGGCCGGTGCCGGAGCATCCTGTTGGGCCGCAAGACCTATGAGATGTTCGAGGAGCCCTGGTCGACCCGGACCGTCGAGGACGACCCGGGAGCGCCGTTCTTCAACGACAGCACCAAGTACGTCGTGTCCGGCACGCTGACCGATCCGACCTGGCGGAACTCGACTGTCGTCGGCCCGTACGACGCGAACACTCTCCGGACGTTGAAGGACACCGTCGACGGTGATCTCTATGTCAGCGGCAGCGGAACGCTGGTCCGGGCGATGCTCGCCGACGGACTGATCGACGGGCTGCACCTGTTCGTCTATCCCGTGAACCTGGGATCGGGCCCGCGGTTGTTCGAGGATGGGGCACCCTCGGGCAAATTCACCCTCGCCGGATCCGAGGCGTACCAGAACGGCGTGGTGTACCTGAACTACCGCCCACGCGACTGACGACCACCCGCCTGTCTCCCCGCGGCCACTGGATTCGGGCCGCGGGCGAGAGGCGGACAGGATCTGTCCTGCTCTCCTGTCACCATCGGGGACATGACAATCACTCTGCTGCAACCCGAAGGGCTGATCACCAGCCCGGCATTCAGCCACGTCGCCATCGTGCCGGCCGGCGCCACGACGATCTATCTTGGCGGTCAGAACGGCGTTGACGAGTCCGGAAAGACTGTGTCCGACGATGTTGCGGAGCAGGCGGCCAAGACCATCGACAACGCGACCATCGCGCTCGAGGCCGCCGGAGCCTCGTTGTCCGATGTGATCCAGTGGACAGTGCTGATCGCCACCGAGGCCGACCTCGGCGCCGCCTACGGCGCGATCGCACCGCGGCTGGCCGGTGCCGGGGCTCCACCGCTGGTCACCGCGGCACGGGTTGCCGGCTTGGGCGTACCGGGCGCGTTGATCGAGGTGAGTGCGATCGCCGCGGTGATGCGCACCTGACGGCCGGAGCGGCGCCCGGCGCCTCTGGCCGATGCGGCTGGATCGCGGCCGGTGGATCGCCCCGATCGTGAAGCACATTCCGGCTGACGCACGAATCTTCCTTCACGAGCCCGCACCACGCGCAATGCCCAGCCTGCACAAGCCAAACGCCCGGGCCTGCGCGAAGCGGGCCCGGGCGTTCCGGTTGGTCAGGGGGTCAGCAGTCCACCCCGTCAGGATCAGTCGTCGACCCCGCCAGGATCAGTCGTCGACCCCGCCAGGATCAGTCATCACTGTCCACCCAGTCGAAGGTCTTGGTGACGGCCTTCTTCCACTTCTTGTACAGCTTGGCCCTGGTCGCCTCGTCCATCTGCGGTTCCCAGCGCTTGGACTCGGCCCAGTTGTTGCGGATGTCGTCCTCGGACTCCCAGAACCCGACGGCGAGGCCGGCGGCGTAGGCGGCACCGAGGGCGGTGGTCTCCGCGACGACCGGGCGGATGACGGGGACGCCGAGAATGTCGGCCTGGAACTGCATCAGGGTCTCGTTGACGACCATGCCGCCGTCCACCTTGAGCGCGGTCAGGTCGACGCCGGAATCGGCGTTCATCGCATCCAGGACCTCCTTGGTCTGGAAGGCGGTTGCCTCCAGCACGGCCCTGGCGATGTGACCCTTGTTCACGTACCGGGTGAGCCCGACGATCGCGCCGCGGGCATCGTCGCGCCAATACGGGGCGAACAGACCGGAGAAGGCGGGCACGAAGTAGCAGCCACCGTTGTCCTCGACCGTTGCGGCCAGCGTCTCGATCTCGGGCGCCGAACCGATCAGGCCGATGTTGTCGCGGAGCCACTGCACCAGCGAGCCGGACACCGCGATCGAGCCCTCGAGCGCGTAGACGGTCGGCTGGTTGCCGATCTTGTAGCAGACGGTGGTCAGCAGGCCGTTCTTCGACGGGACGACCTCGGTGCCGGTGTTGATCAGCATGAAGTTGCCGGTGCCGTAGGTGTTCTTGGCTTCGCCCGGCGACAGACAGGCCTGGCCGAAGGTCGCCGCCTGCTGGTCACCCAGGATGCCGGCGATCGGCACCCCGGCGAATGAGCCCTTCGCCCGGCCTTCGCCGTAGACCTCGGAGGACGAACGGATCTCGGGCAGCATGGACAGCGGAATGCCCATGTCCTTGGCGATGTCGGCGTCCCAGCTCAACGTTTCCAGGTCCATCAGCATGGTCCGGGAGGCGTTGGTCGGCTCGGTGTAGTGCAGCCCACCGTCGACCCCGCCGGTCATGTTCCAGATCGTCCAGGTGTCCATGTTGCCGAACACCAGGTCACCGGCTTCGGCCTTTTCCCGTGCGCCCTCGACGTTGTCGAGAATCCACTTGACTTTGGGCCCGGAGAAGTAGGTGGCCAGCGGCAGTCCGACCTTGGCCTTGTACCGTTCAACACCGCCGCCGAGATCGGCAAGGTCGTGACAGATCCCGTCGGTGCGGGTGTCCTGCCAGACGATCGCGTTGTAGATCGGCTCGCCGGTGGTCTTGTCCCAGACCAGTGCGGTTTCCCGCTGATTGGTGATACCGACTGCAGCGATGTCCTTCTCGGTCAGGTCGACCTTGCTGAGCGCGGCTGCGGCGACCGCCCTGGTGTTCTCCCAGATCTCTTTCGCGTTGTGTTCGACCCATCCCGCCTTCGGGAAGATCTGTTCGTGTTCCCGCTGATCGACCGAAACGACACGCCCCTCACGGTTGAACACCATGCACCGGGTCGACGTGGTTCCCTGGTCAATCGCGGCTACGAACTTTTCACTCATCTGCGCTTACATCCCTTTCGTCACTTCATCTTTGGAGGACTGATGCTGAAAATTGCGCCGCGACGTTCATGACCGGCGCCGGTGATTCGAGGCCGGCGGGCGGATCCAAACCCGAGGGATCCGCCGCCGGCTTCGGCGGTGCTCCGGTCAGGAGACCGGGAAATATTGAGCCCAGTCAAGTGCCTTGAACGCGAAGGCGGCCAAGGCCCCCCCGATCAGCGGCCCGACAATCGGCACCCAGGCGTAGCCCCAGTCCGAACTTCCCTTGCCCTTGATCGGCAGGATGGCGTGCGCGATACGCGGACCGAGATCGCGAGCCGGGTTGATGGCGTACCCGGTGGGGCCACCGAGAGAGGCACCGATTCCGACGACGACCAGCGCAACGAACAGCGGCCCGAGACCGGAAGGTGTGCCGCCCGACACCAGGATGAGGAAGATCAGCACGAAGGTGCCGAGCACCTCGGTCACGGTGTTCCAGCCGTAATTGCGGATGGCCGGGCCGGTGGAGAACACGCCGAGCTTCTTGCCGGGGTCCTCTTCCGCGTCGAAGTGCTGCTTGAACGCCAACCAGGCCAGGACCGCGCCGATGAAGGCACCGATCAGTTCCGCCGCGTAGTAGACCAGCGACTGGGAGAAGGTGATGTCACCGGTGATCGTCAGCGCCAGGGTGACAGCAGGATTCAGGTGGGCGCCGCTCTGGAAGGCGACGTACACGCCCATGAAGACGGCCAGGCCCCAGCCGAAGTTGATGAGCAGCCACCCGCCGCCCTCGCCCTTACTCCCTTTGAGGATCGCGGTGGCAACGACGCCACAGCCCAGGAGCAACAGCATTGCTGTGCCCGCTACTTCCGAGACGAAGATCGTCCCGTTCGAGATGTCCAACTGGTTCCTCCTGTAGTGATGCCGGCACCGGTGCCGGGAACAGCGAGTTGATCATGAGTCCGATCAGGGCAGAACTTACGCCTAAACGTGATGCCGGTCACGGAAATCCGTGAGAGTTACACCAATGTGACCCATTGTTTGTCGGAACGAGGACATCCGGCTCAGCCCGCCCCCACCCGGACATCTTCCGCCCCGAGCCGTGCTGCGTCGGCAGTTTGATCGTCCGGCATCTGCTGCGACTCTCGTTCCGCGGCCACTCGTGACCGGTAGTGCGACACCTCCCTGTCCACCGCGGCGGCATCCCAGCCGAGTACCGGCGCCACCAGTTCCGCAACCTCCTGGGCCGCCGCGTCTCCGCGGTCCCAGGTGTCGATGGAGATCCTGGTCCGGCGGGCCAGGATGTCGTCCAGGTGCAGGGCACCCTCGTGGGTGACCGCGTACTTGGCCTCCACCTTGAGATACTTCGGCGCGGTCGAGAGCGGCTGCAGCAGTTCGGGTTCGCTCTCGGTGAGGCCCAGCAGCTCGTAGATCGCGCTGCCGTACCGGCCGAGCAGGTGCTCGATCCGCGCGACGTCCAACCCGGTGCGAGCGGCCAGCGTGGCCCTGGTGTTCCACAACGGCTTGTAGCCGTCGGCGCCGATCAGCGGAACCTTGTCCGTGCAAGACTTCTCGATGTTGCCCGGCAAACCCTTGACCGCCTCGTTGATGGCGTCCTCGGCCATCACCCGATAGGTGGTGTACTTGCCGCCCGCGACGATGACCAGTCCGGGAACCGGTGAGACGCAGGCATGCTCACGGGAGAGCTTGCTGGTCTGATCGGATTCACCGGCCAGCAACGGCCGCAGCCCTGCATACACACCGACGACATCGTCCCGGGTCAGGGGTTTCTCGAGCAGAGCATTGGCGTGCTCGAGGATGTAGTCGATGTCGGAGCGACTGGCGGCCGGATGGGCGAGATCGAGATCCCAAGGGGTGTCGGTGGTACCGATCACCCAGAAGTCGTCGCTCCACGGGCACGGGATGATGAACAGCAGGCTCTTCTCGGTCTCGGTGATCAGCCCGGTCTTGGACTTGATCCGGTCCCGCGGAATCACGATGTGCACACCCTTGGACGCCTGCACCCGGAACTGGCCCTTGCCGCCGATCATCTTCTGGATGTCGTCGGTCCAGACGCCGGTGGCGTTCACCGTCTGCTTCGCCCGGATCTGAATCTCCTTGCCGCTCTCCAGATCCCGGACCGTTGCGCCGACGACCCTCTCGCCCTCGCGGATCAATCCGACCACCCTGGAGCTGGTCGCCACGTGTGCGCCGTAGGCGGCCGCGGTCCGCGCGATCATCATGGTGTGCCGGGCATCGTCGAGCTGCCCCTCGTAGAACTTGATGGCGCCCTGGATGTGGCCCTTCTTGCCGTCCGGGAAGCTCTCCAGGGTCTTCTTCTTGCTCATGTGCTTGTGGTGGGACGGAACGCCCTTGCCTGCGCCCAGCACGTCGTACACACCGATTCCCAGGCCGACGTAGCCGCGGTCGATTCCCTTGCGCTCCAGTGGGTAGATGAACTCCACCGGTCGGGCGAGGTGCGGGCACAGCGTGTCCAGGATCAGCGACCGTTCGCGCAGCGCCTCGAAGACCAACGAGAAGTTCAGCTGCTTGAGGTACCGCAGGCCGCCGTGGACCAGTTTCGAAGATCGGCTGGAGGTGCCGGCCGCGAGGTCACGCGCCTCGACCAGACCGACGTTCAGGCCTCGGGTCGCGGCGTCCAACGCGGCGCCGGCACCGACGACGCCGGCACCGATCACCAAGACGTCGAGTTCGTTCGACGCCATGTACTCCAGCGCTTCCTGCCGACTGGTGGGATTCAGCTCAGTGGTGGTGAAACTCATTCGTCCTGCTCCCTGCCCCTGTATGTGTGGTGCGGTGATGTGGTCATGAAGTCATGCGGGTGTGCGGTCCTGCAGTGACGCCGGCCGTCCGTCCTCACGCGCCCTCACCAGCGTGGAACGCTCGGCGTCGTGGTAGGTCTCGATGAACGGGATGGTCCCGGATCTGGCTGGTGGTCATCGGCGGTCCTCACTCACTGGGCTGGGGACGGGGGCGTCACCGCCGGGCACGGCGGTCACCCGCATCGCGGTCCTGCATCGAACAGGTGTGGATCCTTGGTGTACCCGGAGATCGATCCGACGACACCGATCACCAACACACCGCCTCCTCGCAGTCCTGCCCATCATGGCCCTGTGCCCATCGGGTCGCGACCGTACCCAGCCGACAGGCGGGGCCACAACACCCGTCGTTCGGCATTGTCGAACGGAGCGGTATGGTCCGGCCGTGCCAGGCAGCGTGCAATCGGTGGAGCGAGCGGCGGCGATCCTGCGCCTGTTGGCCGAGGAGGACGAGCCGATCGGCCTCGCCCAGATCACCTCCGCGTTGGGCCTTGCCAAGGGCACCGTCCACGGCATCCTGCGCACGCTGGAGGACGTCGGCTTCGTGGAGCAGGATCAGGCAGGCGGACCGTACCGGGTCGCCACCGAGGTCTTCCGGCTCGGCTGGACCAAACTGGATCAGAACGAACTGCGCTCCAAGGCGTTGAACTGGACCGACGCCCTGGCCGCCCGGACCGGAGAGTCAGCCAGGGTGGCCGCCTTTCACGCCGGACGGGCCGAGGTTGCGCACCATGTCTTCCGGGCCGACGGCGGCACCCAGGTGCTGGTGACCGGCTCGGTGGTCCCGCTGCACGCGAGCGCGCTCGGCAAGGTCCTGCTCGCGTTCGACCCCGGCGCGGTGCGCAGCATCGCCAACCAGCCGTTGCCCGCGCTGACCACCGGCACCATCACCGATCGGATCGTCCTGCAGCGCGAGCTCGCCGAGATCCGGGACCTGGGTTGGGCGGGGTCGGTCGGCGAGGTCGAATCCGACGTCGCCGGGATAGCCGCGCCGATCCGTGATCGGGGCGGTTACGTGGTGGCCGCCGTCGGCATCGAGGGGTCGGTCGAGCGCCTCTGTGACGACCGGCGCCGACTGCGCCCCGCGTTGATCTCGCACGTCGTCCGGGCCGGTCGTTCGATCTCCCGTGAACTCGGCCACGGGCGCGACCTGTGACCGAGAAGTACGTCGCCGCGCTCGATCAGGGCACCACGTCCACCAGGTGCGTGCTGTTCGACCGGCAGGGCCGGATGGTCTCGATCGCCCAGCGCGAGCACCACCAGTACTTCCCACGACCAGGTTGGGTCGAGCACGATCCCGCCGAGATCTGGTCCATCGTCAAGAGAGTCGTACCGCAGGCACTTGTCGACGCCGGTGTCGACGCCGGGCAGGTGGTCGGGCTCGGCGTCACCAATCAGCGGGAGACCACGGTCGTCTGGAACCGGCAGACCGGGCTTCCGATCGGGCGGGCGATCGTCTGGCAGGACACCAGGACGGCCGAATTGCTGGCCGGGATGTCGACGGGCATCGACCCTGCTGACGTTCTGGCACGGACCGGATTGCCGATGGCGACGTACTTCTCCGGCGCCAAACTGAAGTGGATGTTGGACCGCGACCCCCAGCTGCGGCCGGCGGCCGAACGGGGCGAACTGCTGTTCGGCACGATGGACAGCTGGATCGTCTGGAACCTGACCGGTGGGCCGGGGACGGGATCCGGCGCTTCGGAAGGGATACACGTCACCGACGTCACCAATGCCAGCCGGACGATGTTGATGAACCTGGAAACCCTCGACTGGGACGACGATCTGCTCGCTGCGTTCGACATCCCGCGCGCCATGCTGCCGGAGATCCGGCCGAGCATCGGCCGGTTGGGGATCACCTCCGACCCGTTGCCCGGCATTCCGATCGGTGCGGTGATCGGCGATCAGCAGGCATCGCTGTTCGGACAGACCGCCTTCGATGCCGGCGAGGCGAAATGCACGTTCGGCACCGGGAGCTTCCTGCTGCTCAACACCGGGCACGAGATCGTCCGATCGAGGCACGGGTTGATCACCACCGTCGCGCACAAGGTGGCCGACGAGCCCGCGTTCTACGCGCTGGAGGGATCGGTCGCCGTCGCCGGCGGTTTGGTCCAGTGGTGCCGGGACAACCTGGGCCTGATCCGGTCACCGGCCGAGATCGAGACCCTGGCCGCCGGTGTGCCCGACAACGGCGGCTGCTACCTGGTTCCGGCGTTCTCCGGATTGTTCGCGCCGCACTGGGACAACCGGGCGCAGGGGATCCTGGTCGGGCTGACCTCGTACGTGACGAAGGCGCACATCGCCCGAGCGGTGTTGGAAGCGACAGCCTGGCAGACCCGGGACGTGCTGGACGCGATGAACGCCGATGCGGGCATCCCCGCCCAGTCGCTCGCGGTGGACGGCGGCATGACCGGTGACAACCTGCTCATGCAACTGGTCGCCGATGCCCTGGACATCCCGGTGGTCCGGCCGATGATGGCCGAGACCGTCGCCCTCGGCGCGGCCTACGCCGCCGGACTGGCCGTCGGATACTGGCCGGATCGGCAGGTGCTGCGACGGCATTGGCAACGTGCTGGGGAATGGCGCCCGCAGACGGACCCGCAACGGCGGGCGGCGGAACTGGCGAGTTGGCGTCATGCGGTTGCACTGGCGCGCGCATGGGGCGATCGCCCGAGTTGATCATCCGGCTGACCACGAGAACAGAGCGCCACCCGAACTGGCGCCTACAACATGTGTGCCGTCGGGAGGAATCGAACCTCCCGCATCGCCCAAGCTCGACTGCCGTGCGCGCGAGGCGCACCGTCTGTCGGCAGTAGAACCACCATCGCATCCAGGGCCGGCCACCTCCTTCAACACCACCCCCGGCAACTTTGTTCCCCCGCCACCGATCGATCCCGGGCAGCGGGTCAGACCGGGGTCGGCGCAGGGACGGAGATAGCGCCGGGTGAGCGGGCCGGCCGGAGCAGGTGGTCCAACTCGTGGGCCGGGGCCGGCCGCGCGTACAGGTACCCCTGGGCGTATTGGCAGCCGAGCGACCGCAGAATCGCCGCCTGCTCGACACTCTCCACTCCTTCGGCGGTGACCAGCAGGTCCAGGTCGCGACCCAATGCCAGCAATGCGCGCAGGAATCGCCTGGCCGACGGGTCGGAGTGGATGTGCGCGACGAAGGCGATGTCGATCTTGACCGCCTGCAGGGCCATCTGCCGCAGACTGAGCAGGGATGAGTAGCCGGTACCGAAATCGTCCAGCCACAAGGAGATCCCGAGCTGGCGCAGCTGGCCGACGACCTGTTCGACAACGGCGGTGTCACCCAGCAGTGCCTCCTCGGTGATCTCCAGCAACAGCCGGTGCGGATCGAGCCCGTGTCGCCGCAGCGCGGCGACCACCCGTCGGGGGAAATCCCGATCCGTCATCAGGCCGGGCGGGACGTTCACCCCCACCTGCAGGTCCGGCACGTCGAACTGCTCCGACCAGTCGGCCAACTGCGCACATGCCCGGTCGAGCATCAGATCGGTCAGGGCCGGGAGCAGCCGCAGCCGCCCGGCGAGCTTGATGAAGTACTCCTGATCGACCGGCTCGCCCGCGACCTGCCAGCGGGCAAGCGCCTCCATGGAGTGCACCTGCCCGGTGTTCAGGTCGATGATCGGCTGGAACACGCACTCGATTCCGCCAGATCCGATGGCGTCGATCAGCATTGGCCGGAAGTGCAGATCGGCCGCCTCCGGCAACACCATCGACGGCTCGTAGAAGGACACCTGACCCTTGCCGGACCGCTTGGCCGCGTACATCGCGATGTCCGCGCGCGAGTACAACTCGTCCAACGACGGCGTCAGGTGCTCACCGCCCACCTCCGCGATGCCGATGCTGGCGCCGACGACCAGCTGCTCGCCGCCGAGCGAGAACGGTGGGCGCAGCGCCTCGACCAGCCGGGCGCCGACCTCGATGGCGTCGCTGTCGCCCTCGACCAGCACGGCGAACTCGTCACCGCCGAACCTGGCCACGGTGTCACTGGATCGGATGGCGCCGCGGAAGCGTTCGGCCACCCGGATGACCAGTTCGTCGCCGACCGGGTGGCCGAGGGTGTCGTTGACAGCCTTGAAATCGTCCAGATCGACGAACAGCAGGGCCAGCGGACGCAGGCTCCGGCGATGCTGCTCGAGGGCGTGCACGACCCGATCGGTGAACAACGCCCGGTTGGGCAAACCGGTGAGCTGGTCGGCGAAGGCCTGCTGCTGCAGCTCGCGCTCCCGGTTCTCCAGGTGCCTGGTCAGCGTGAGGTTGTCCCGGATGGTCAGGTACTGCCGGAACAGCACCCCGATGAACGTCGCGACCAGGACGACCCCGGTGACCCGATCCGCCCCGTCCCGGTAGCGGTCGATGCCGACGACGATCAGCGCGACGGCCAACGGCACGTACGGCAGCATGCTGGCGCTCTGACCCCGAGCAGGGCGGGGCTGCGCATCGCTCAGAAAAGTGGGCCCGCTGCGATCGGAGCGGTGGGACTCGAAACCGGCGGCCAGCGCGGCACAGGCGATCAGGCCGAATCCCAGCGTCCAGCCCAGACCCACCACCGAACCGGCGTCGAACTGCCCGGTGGCCGACACGTAGGCGTAGAAGCCGTCGGAGATGGCGATCAGGGCCATCGCAGCGGCGACGGCGGCCAACCCGGACCGGCGGTTGATCCGGCGACTGACGCTGAGCAGCACGATGGTCAGCACCGCGATGTCGCCGCAGGGGTAGGCGAGATTGAGGAAGAGGCCCAGCAGCTCGATCGGCGACTGCTCCTCCGCGCTGGAGGCCGCGGTCGACGTCACGTGGTTGAGCGTGGTCACCCAGCTGATGATGAACAGCGACATCCCGATGATGAAGGCGTCCAACGAGGTCCGCAGTCGATCGGTGTGCCGGCCGTCGGACGGCCAGACCGCCACCACCATCAACACGGTGAACGCCAGGAAGAACGGGTCGGCGATCGAGACCTGCGGGATGTCTCCGTGCCGGACGATGTCGAAGTAGCACCAGATCAGTTGACCGACCGCCCAACTGGTGGCGGCCAGCGCCACCAGCAACCACGCCCGCCGCTGCGGTCCGGTGTGCCGGGTGACCGTCACCGCAGCCGTCGCGGCAGCCAGGATCGCCACGGCCAGTTGACCGAGATTGCTCACCCACGACGCCACCGCGGAATCGCTCCCGGTCACCACAGTCACCAGCAGTTCGACCACAGCGATCACCAGCACGAGCACCCCGGTGACGACGACCGGACCGTGCATCCAGGACGAACGTCGTGACACCGTGACGGGGTTCTTGTCGGACGGCAGTGGCCGCCGGCTGTCACCAGGTGGGTGGTGGGTGGTGAACGTGGAAACCGAAGCGGAGCCCATCGAGTGTCCTCTCGCCGCAGCCCGAAGTCGTCAGCGCAGGTTGACGCACCGACGGCGGACCGGACAACAGCTGGCGTCCCCACTCCCCCACCCGATACGACAAATCACTCCACCGGACCGGACGTGTACACAACGTAATCAGACGACTACAGAACGCAGCGGAGAGCTGCGTCGACGGCTTCGCCGCCCCCCTCGCCCTGCGAGGTTATTCAGGGAGCGGGTGGTAGATGCCGGTCTGGGTGACCTTGGCGATGGCGCGCATCTTGTTGACCGCGTCGAGGGCGGCGACCTTGTACGACTCGGCGAGGGTGGGGTAGTTGAAGACGGCGTCGACGAGGTAGTCGACGGTGCCGCCGCAGCCCATGACGGTCTGGCCGATGTGCACGAGTTCGGTGGCGTTGGTGCCGAAGACGTGTACGCCCAAGCAGTTCTCGCGATTCGGCGTGCACCAGGATCTTCAGCATGCCGTAGGAGTCGCCGAGGATGGCGCCCCTGGCCAGTTCCCGGTAGCGGGAGATGCCCACCTCGAAGGGCACGTTCTCCTTGGTGAGCTCCTCCTCGGTGCGGCCGACGAAACTGATCTCGGGAATGGTGTAGATCCCGATGGGTTGCAGGTCGCCGAGCTTGTTGCCGACCGGTTCGCCGAAGGCGTGGTAGGTGGCCCGGCGGCCCTGTTCCATGGCGGTGGCGGCGAGGGCGGGGAAGCCGATGACGTCGCCGACGGCGTAGATGTGTTCGACCTCGGTCTGGAAGTTGTCGTTGACCTCGACCCGTCCGCGGTTGCTGGCCTGCACGCCGGCCGCTGCGATGTTGAGTTCATCGGTGACGCCCTGCCGACCGGCGGAGTACAGCACGGTGTCGGCGGGGATCTTCTTCCCGGACTCCAGGATGGTCAGGGTGCCGGCCGGATGCTTCTGGACCTCCCGGACAGATTCGGAGAACCGGAAGGTCACGGCGAGATCGCGCAACTGGTACTGCAGCGCCTCGATGATCTCCTTGTCGCAGAAGTCGAGCATCGACGGCCGCTTCTCGACCACGGTGACCTTGGTGCCGAGTGCGGCGAACATGGAGGCGTATTCGATGCCGATCACCCCGGCACCGACGACGACCATCGACGACGGCACCTTGTCCAGGCCGAGGATCTGGTCGGAATCCACGATGGTGGCACCGTCGAACTCCACGCTGGCCGGCCGAGCCGGCTTCGTGCCGACCGCGACAACGATCTTTTCCGCACCGATCTCGGTGTGGTTGCCGTTCTCGTTGACCACGACGAGGGTGTGGGCGTCGATGAACTGAGCGGTGCCGATCAGCAGGTGTACGTGATTGCGGGCGAGCTGATTGCGGATGACGTCGATCTCCCGGCCGACCACGTGCTGGGTACGGGCGGACAGGTCGGTGACGGTGATGTCGTCCTTGACCCGATACGACTGGCCGTACAGCTCGCGCTGGTTCAGGCCGGTCAGATAGAGCACGGCCTCGCGCAACGTCTTGGACGGGATCGTGCCGGTGTTGATGCACACCCCGCCGACCATGTCGCCCCGCTCAACAATGGCGGCCCGGCGACCCAGCTTGGCGGCCGCGATGGCCGCCTTCTGGCCGGCCGGTCCCGAACCGATCACGATCATGTCGTAGGTGTCCATGTCGGTTCGCTCCCCAGGCAGCGGGTGAAGGACGGTGCTCGCCCGGCGCACCGGAGGCGTGACGGGGCGGGTGCGCCGGCAGATCGCGGTGCACACCTACAAGTAAAGCCCCGTACCGCCCCGGGCGCGATCACTGGCCACCGCCTGCAGATCCCGCTCGCGCAGCACCAGGTAGGTTTCGCCGCCGATCTCGACCTCGTACTGGTCCTCCGGGCTGAACAACACCCGTTCGCCCAGCTTGACCGAGCGGACGTGTTGTCCGACGCCGGCCACCTCTCCCCAGACCAGTCGCTTGGCCACCTCTGCGGTGGCCGGGATCAGGATGCCCGCCCGGGTGGTGCGTTCGCCTGCGGCGCCCGACACCTTGATCAGGATCCGGTCGTGGAGCATCTGAATGGCCAGCAGCGCTTCGGACATCGGCCGAGCGTAGCCGCCGGGCCCGATGTGGTCCGGGTACGAAGTGACCCCGGACGGCTGCCAGGTCGGGGGTCCGGCAGCAGTCCGGGGTCAATGGGCATATCGACGTCCGGCCCGTGAGCGTTACACGTTTCCGAACGAAATCTTCGTTGTGAAGCAGAACACTCGGATCTGCCGCCCGGGCGGGCGCTGACATGCCGACCGTCCGGGGGCGCCGAGATCAGCGCAGGGGGAGGCCCTGGATCTGCGCCATGGCGAGCAACTCGTTGCGGACGCCTGGGGTGGCTGCGCGCTCGATGGCCCGGTTGATCTCGCGACGGGTCCGAGCACTGTCCCGGTGACTGCGTACTGCCTTGCTGATGCGACTCATGATGGTTCCCTTCTCTGGCGCGGGTGATGCAGCTGTGTTGCCGCGGCTCTTACCCGCACTATGTATGACGCTGCAGCGCCCTCCGGGATGCCCGATTCGTCGGTGAGACGCGCCACATGCCTACGATTCGCCGCCACGGCCCGCCGCTCGCGCCACATTCTTCACCGGTCGTGATCAGTTCTTCACCGGTGGTGCATCGTCGGGTGCCATCAGCGCGCCGATCTTGCGGAACAGCACATCCGCCTGGTTGGAGTAGTTGCCCTGCGCGTCGAATGCCTCCGGCCGATAGGTCACCGCAACGCCGATCGCGATCTTCTGCGACGCCAGATAGGCCGATGCACCGGCCTCCCCGCTGAACAACGGGTTCTGCAGCAGCCAGTTGCCGGTGGTGACGACGCCGATGCCGTAGGCGTATCCCTCCTGTTGGGGGAAGCAGGAGCAGCCCTCCTGCGTCGTGCCGAAACCGCGCAGGCCGGTGGACACCTGGGCCGCGTGGGACGCCGGCGAGAGCAGGGTGCCCTCGCCGATGGCTGCCATGCTGGCCGCCATGTCGTGGATGTTCGTGGTCTGGACGGCGCCACGGGTGATGGTCCACGACGGGTTCCAGAACGTCGACTCCTCGTAGAACGGTTGGTCCGCCGGCACCCCGAAGAGCTCCCGACGTTCCGAGCTGAAGGAGTGCAGCGCGGGCTCCGGGATCACCGCGGTGGCGTTGTCCACGGTGTTGTCCAGCCCCAGCGGGCCGAGCACCTTCTGGGTCATCAGTTCGTCGACGGGCTTGCCGGTCACCTTCTCCAGCACCAGCCCGAGGATCACGTAGTTGGAGTGGGAGTAGTTCCAGTTCGTTCCCGGGGGGAAGTGCAGCGGGAGATCCGCGATCTCGGCGAGCAGTTGCTCCGGCGTCCAGGCGGCGAAGGGATCGCTCACCAGGTCCGTCACGAACTGGGGCTGCGGCACGTAGTCGGGAATCCCACTGGTCATCTGGGCAAGTTGACCGAGCGTGACCTCGTCGGCATGCGGGGCGTCCGGGAGGTACTCGGAAACCTTGTCGTCAAGGCTGACCGTCCCGGAATCGACCAACTGGAGCAGCAGCGTCGCCACGAAGGAGATGGCGACGGCCCCGTTACGGAAGTGCATGTCGGTCGTCGCCGGAACCCCGGTCATCGACTCGCCGCGCGCTGCGGTGACGATGTCCTGCCCGTCCCTGGTCACCCGGACGAGCACCGCCCGCAGGTGGCCGGTCTGCATCTCCTGCTCGACCAGGTCCAGGATGGCGGCGGCCTGGGCCGGGTCTGTCGACGCACTCTGGGTGGAATCTGCGCTGCTGGTCGCGCCCGCCGCCGAACCAGATGCGGTAGGCCCGGATGACGACACCTGTTGCGGGCTGGTGGCAGTCGGCGACCCGGAGCCGGAGCAGGCGCCGATCAGGGCGAGGCAGGTGATGATCAGCAACGGGACAGCGCGCGCTCGGGTTGCCGACATGCGCAGAGTTTCCGTGATTCACCGTCGCACCGCATTTCGATGCCCGGAAATTGTCAGCAGTGCTGAGGACCTAGACCCATAGACCGCAGGTCGCCGCTGGGGCAGCGTGGACGGTGATCCACATCGGTGGCATCCAACGGCCCGAAAGGCTGATCATGACGCAACGTCCTGGCCACCCCTCGCCGCGCGCACTCTTCGTCGTGGTGCTCGCGGCAGCGACGCTGGTCGTGACGGCATGCTCCTCATCGACAGCCGGACCGTCCTCGACATCGGCGGCCGGCTCATCGGTGCCGGCATCCGCCGCCGCGGTCAGCTCGACCGCCGCCTCTTCTGCGGGGCCCTCGAGCGCCGGGACCGGAAGTGTTGCACCGGCGAGCGGCGAACCGGCCTACGTCGCAGCGCTGCAGCCGCAGCTGGACCAACTCATGAAGGACCTCTCGATCACCGGCGCCGGGGTGCTCATCCGGTCCCCCGAGGGTGACTGGTCGACGACGATGGGGACCCGCACCTGGCACGGCACCGACCCGGTCACCATCGCCGACCACATCAGAATCGGCAGCAACACCAAGCCGATGACCGGGACGGTCATCCTGCAACTGGTGGACGAGGGCAAGATCAGCCTCGACGACCCGGTCAGCAAGTACCGGCCCGACGTCCCGAATGGCGACAACATCACCATCACCCAGCTGTTGAACATGAGCAGCGGCCTGGGCAACTACACCCTCGACCCCTACCTCAACGAGCAGATGGACAACAATCCCGGCCGGGCCTGGACGCCCGACGAATTGCTCGCCATGGGTTATGCCCAACCGGTCCAGTTTGCGCCGGGCCAGGGGTATTACTACTCGAACACCAACACCGTGCTGTTGGGCGTCATCATCGAGCAGCTCACCGGAATGCCGGTGGCCGAGGCCTTTCAACAGCGGATCTTCGATCCGCTCGGCCTGACCGAAACCTCGTTTCCTGCCATCACCGATGCCACCGTGCCCGATCCGCACCCGACCTTCTACACGTGGGGGACGAATGTCGGGACCATCGACAGCACGGTGATGTCCCCGGAGGTTCAGGCAGCAGCGCTGGACGGCTCCCGGGAGCCGATCGATACCACCGACCTGAATCCTTCCTGGGGCTGGACCGCTGGAGCCGCTATCTCCACTGCGGAGGATCTTGCCGACTTCGTCGAGGCGCTGGCCGGCGGTGGCCTGCTCAGCCCCGAACTCCAGGCGAAGCGGATGACCGACTTCAACCCGACGAAGCCCGACGATCCTACGAACGACACGAGCTACGGGCTCGGCATCGGCCGCATCGGGTCGAAGTACGGGCACATCGGCGAGGTTCCGGGCACCAACTCGTACATGTTCTACGAACCCGATCAGAAGATCACGGTCATCACCTGGACCTCGACCGCACCGGCCCCGAACGGCACACCACCGGCAGTCGCGCTGGGTGACGCGGCATATGCGGCAGTGACCGGATGCCGGCTGATTCTCGAGGACGACGCCGTGCTTCTCAGCCGGTGACGGACGCGGCAAAGGCGTCCCGGATGGCCTGGCGGCAGATCCTGGCCGCGGTTCCTGCTCGCTCGCCCGTGGGCCAGGCCAGCTCGAGCCGGGACCGTAGCGGCGGGTCGTCGATCGGCACGGCCCGCAGTGTCCGAGCCCGGGCAGCGGCCATGGTGTCGGTCAGGATCGCCACCCCCAAGCCGCGTTCGGCAAGCCCGGCCACCACGTCGGGTGCGCTCGCCTGCAAACCGATCCGGGCGGTCAATCCTCTTCCACCGCAGGCCTTGTCGAACGAGTTCCGGACCCCGGCGCCGGGCGGCAGAGTGATCAGCGGGTAGTCCATCAGCTCTTCCAGGCCGATCCGCCGACGCTCTGCCAATGGGTGCCCCGCGGGAATCGCGACGACCAGTTGTTCGTCGGAGACGACATCGGACTCCACGCCGGACGGCAAATCCTGGGAGGTGCCGGCGAGCGCGAGATCCAGCACGCCCGCCCGGACGCCATCGATCAGCCGGTCCGACGAATCCTCCCGCAACGAGATCTCGATCTGCGGATATCGCAGGTGGAACCGGGCGAGCGCGTCGAACAGCACCTCCACCGTGCAGGCCGTGACCATGCCGACCGTCACCCGGCCCCGGACCATGCCGGCGAGCTCGTCCGCGGCCCGTCGGGCCCCCTCGACGCCGGCCAGCGCTTCTCGAACGGACGGCAGAATCGCCAGGCCGGCGGCGGTCGGCCGTACGGTGCGCGCGGCGCGGTCCAGCAAAGTCTGTCCGAGTTCGCGCTCGAGCAGGCGAATCTGCGCGCTGACCCCCGACTGGCTGATGTGCACGCGGGCAGCAGCGCGAGTGAAGCTGCCCTCCTCGACAACGGCCATCAGGTACTCCAACTGACGCAGCTCCATCACCCGAACCTATCTGCAGGACTTCTGCCCATCATCAGATCCAGCTGTTGGACTTCTGCGCGGAGCCGCCGCAGGCTGGGTACAGCACGAACACCACCGAACGAGCACGACGCAGCGAGAGAGGACGACCCATGGCAGACCGCGAAACCGCGAAGACCCCGGAGGACATCACCCGGTTGTTCGTCGAGCGATCGAACGCCGGCGACGCCGACGGCGTTGCGGCCCTCTACGAACCGGACGCGGTGATGGCCTTCCCGCCCGGTCAGTTCACCGTCGGCCGGGACGCCATCCGCGAGTTCTGGGCATCGGTGTTGGCCGAGTCTCCCCATTTCGAACTCGAGCAGCCGCTTCCCACCCTGATCAGCGGCGATCTCGCACTGACCTCCACGCCCCCGAAGGACGACGCGGGCGCCCGCGCCCAGGTGGTCCGCCGGCAGCCCGACGGATCATGGCTGCGCCTGCTGGACAGGCCGGAGTTCAAGCGCTGACCTGAACTCCGGAGTCGGCCGATCGAGCGTCAGAAGGCGATCGCCAGCCCCGGGTCGGCCAGCAGCGCACCGACGTCGGCCAGGAACTGCGAGCCCTGCTGCCCGTCCACGACCCGGTGGTCGAAGGAGAGCGACAGCTGGCACACCTTCCGCACCGCCAGCGCACCGTCCACCACCCAGGGCGCATCCTTGACCGATCCCAGCGCGAGGATCGCGGCCTCGCCGGGATTGATGATCGGGGTCCCGGTGTCGACGCCGAACACCCCCACGTTGGTGATGGTGAAGGTGCCCCCGGACATCTGCGCAGGGCTGGTATGGCCTTCGCGGGCCGTCGCGGCCAGGTCCCGCAGCGCAGCAGCCAGGCCGGCCAGATCGAGACGATCGGCGTCCTGGATCACCGGCACCACCAGACCGCGTGGGGTGGCGGCGGCGATGCCGAGATTCACGTACTGCTTCACGACGATCACGTCGGAACCTGGCTCCGGGCCGCCCTGGTACATCGAGTTGATCTCCGGTGTCCGGCGGGCCGCGAGACACACGGCGCGAGCTGCGAAGGCCAGTGGGCTGAGCTTGAGATCGGCGAACTCCGGACGCCCGCGCAGCCGGTCCCGCAGCTCCATCATCGGGGTCACATCGACCGTGAGGAACTCGGTGACGTGCGGCGCACTGAAGGCGCTGGCCACCATGGCCGCCGCGGTGGCCCTCCGGATGCCCTTGACCGGGATGCGGTGCTCCCGGGTCGCCGGGTCGTAGGCCTCGCCCGGTCCGGACTTCGGGGCGGAACCCTTTGCCGCAACGGCATTCTCCACATCCGCCCGGCTGATCACCCCGTCCTGCCGGGTGGCGGTCACTGCCGCCAGGTCGATGCCGAGGTCCTTGGCGAGCTTGCGCACCGGCGGGGTGGCCAGCGGCGCATGCTCGGCCGGAGCCGCGGCCGACGCCGGCGCAGGCTCGACGACGGCGTGCTGCGGACCGGCCGTGGAAATCCCGACGTCGGCGGGTCTTCCGTTGCCGCGTCGCGGTCGCCGAGCAGTAGACGCGCCCGCGGACACATAACCGACCAACGTGGCGATCCGGCCGTCGGCAGTCACCTCGCCGATCTTCGCGCCCTCGCCATTCGTGGTGGTACCCGAACCCTCGTCATCGGTCGACCCGTTCGCCGGGGCGGCGGCGGGTTCGGATGATGCGGCCGGCGGCGAGCTGTCGGGCAGATCGCCGGCACCGGGGTCGGTGTCGACGCTGATGATCGGCGTTCCGACCTCGACGGTGACGCCGGGTTCGACGAGCAGCGCGTGCACCCGGCCGGCGAACGGTGACGGGAGCTCGACCGCCGCCTTCGCGGTCTCGATCTCCACCAGCACCTGGTTCACGGTGACGGTGTCACCGACCGCGACCCGCCAGCCGAGCACCTCCGCCTCGGTCAATCCCTCGCCGACGTCGGGCATCGAGAAGACCTGCAGTCGAGTGCCTGTCGATGTTCCGGTCATGGTCACGACTCCTTCGGCCCGGAATGGATTTCCGGGTGACCGGGCGCGCCTACCACGCCATCACCCGGTCGACGGCGTCGAGGACCTTGTCCAGATCCGGCAGGTACTCGTCCTCCAGCCGGCTCGGTGGGTAGGGGGTGTCGAAACCCGCGACCCGCACGACGGGCGCCGCCAACGAGTAGAACGCCTCCTCGGTGACCCGGGCGGCGATGTTGGAGGTGATCGACGATTCCAGCGGCGCCTCGGACACCACCACCATTCGGCCGGTTCGACGAACGGATTCCACAACGGGATCGAGATCGAGCGGCGACAGGGTCCGCAGATCGATGATCTCCAGTGATCGACCCTCGGTCGCCGCCGCGTCCGCAGCGGCCATCAACACCGGCATGCTCGGTCCGTACGAGACGACCGTGACATCGGTGCCGGGCCGGCGCAGCACGCTGCTGAAGCAGCGCGGCGGGCGCTCGCCCGATGATGCGGCGTTCAGCTCGGGGTCGAGAGTGCCCTTCTCCCAATAACGACGCTTCGGTTCGAAGAAGACCACCGGGTCCTCGCAGGCGATGGCGGCGCGCAGCATGTCGTAGGCGTCCTGCGGATTGGAGCAGGCGACGACGCGAAGCCCACCGATGTGGCAGAAGAACGACTCCGGCGATTCCGCGTGATGCTCGACGGCGCCGATGCCGCCCCCGAACGGGATTCGGATCACCATCGGCATCGACCAGGCACCCTGCGTCCGGTAGGTGATCTTGGCGACCTGCGAGATGATCTGGTCGAAGCCGGGGAAAACGAAGCCGTCGAACTGGATCTCGGTCACCGGACGGTAGCCGCGCATCGCCAGACCCACTGCGGTGCCGATGATCCCGGATTCGGCCAGCGGGGTGTCCAGCACCCGGTTGTCACCGAAGTCCTTCTGCAGGCCGTCGGTGACCCGGAAGACGCCACCCAGCCGGCCGACGTCCTCGCCCATCACGATGACCTTCGGGTCGTCCTCCATCGCCGACCGCAGACCGGTGTTCAGTGCCTTGGCCAGGGTGGTCGTGATCGGGGCCATCACCGACCACCGTCCTGCTCGGCGAAGCCGGCCAGGTATTCCAGGTGGCCGGCCAGCTGCTGCTCGAGCTGGTGGTGCGGCTCGGTGTAGACATTGGCGAAGATGCGTTCCGGTGGCGGCTTCGGCATGCCGATGCAGTGGGCCCGGAATCTGGCCGCCAACTCGTCCGCCTCGCCGGCGACCTGCTCGAAGAACTCCTGATCCGCCAGACCCTGCCGGGACAGGTGCGCCTTGACCCGCTGGATCGGGTCCAGCAACTTCCAGTGTTCTTCCTCTGCCGCCATCCGGTAGCGGGTCGGGTCGTCGGACGTGGTGTGCGCATCCATCCGGTAGGTGAAGGCCTCGATCATCACCGGGCCGTTGCCGGAGCGGCACTCCTCGAGCGCCCACCGGGTCACCGCGAGGCAGGCCAGCACGTCATTGCCGTCGACCCGAACGCCGGGGAAGCCGTACCCGGTCGACCTTTCCCACAGCGGCACGCGCGACTGTTTGGCCACCGGCTCGGAAATCGCCCACTGGTTGTTCTGGCAATAGAAGACGATCGGCGCATCGAAGGCGGCGGCGAACACCATGCCCTCGTGCACGTCGCCCTGACTGGTCGCTCCGTCACCGAAGAAGGCAATGGTCGCTTCATCCGACGTCACCGCGTCCTCGGCACCCGGCGCCGACCCGATCACTCCGTCGAACCGCTGACCCATCGCATACCCGGTGGCATTGAGCACCTGATTGCCGATGACGATCGTGTAGCTGTTGAACCTGGTGGCCTTCGGATCCCAGCCGCACTGGTCGGTACCGCGGAAGATGCCGAGCAACTGAGTGGGATCGACGCCGCGGCACCAGGCGACGCCGTGCTCGCGGTAGGACGGGAACGCCATGTCGGCAGGTCGCATCGCGCGACCGGCACCGATCTGCGCGGCCTCCTGGCCGAGCAACGGCACCCAGATGCTGAGTTGGCCCTGGCGCTGCAGGGCATTGCCCTCGCGATCGAACCGGCGCACCAGCACCATGTCCCGGTACAGGCCGCGCAGCAGGTCCGCCGTCACCTCGATCGGGAAGTCGTCGTTGCCGGTCAGCGTCCCCTCCGGCGACAGCAGCTGGATCAGATCCTCGCCATGGCTGGTCGCCCTGAGCCCGGCGATCACCTCGGACGGAGTGGGCCGCCCGCGCAGCCCGGCGGCGCCGCGGGCGGCGGCCTCGCCGGCCGTGGTCGGAAGGTAGGGATCTGACGGCTGGACTGGTGGGCCTGCCATGCGAACTCCTCACTCGGTCGGACCCGATCCCAGGATCGCCGGGATTCGGCACCGGCGATCGACGGGTGCGCATCGGCTGCCCGTTGGCCGTCGGCGGTGACGGTGGTTGCCCACGCAAACCAGGTGATGGATCGCACCACGGTGATCGACGTCGACTACCCCCGATAGTGGCACGAAGCGTCCTGCTTCTCGACTTCCGCCACGTCCGACAGTTGGACGGTCGACGGTCGGGACCTGCGGCGTTACCGTGCCGGGGCGGCGCCGGCAGGTGCGGCATACGATCAGGTCGCTGCCGCCGGAAGCTGGTCCGGCCGGACACACTCCCGGAGGTCTGTCGTGGAATTGGAGCACCGGTTCGAAGTCCCGGTCGGCGTCGAGAAGGCCTGGACAGCCTTGCTGGACATGGAGCAGGTCGGGCCGTGCTTCCCGGGGGCGATCCTGGACCACGTCGACGGTGACGAGTTCAGCGGTTCGGTGAAGATCAAGCTGGGGCCGATCCGGATGACCTACAAGGGTTCGGCGAAGATCGTCGAGAAGGACCCGGTCGCCCACAAGGCCCGGATCGAGGCGACCGGCAATGCCGGGGGCTCCACTTCGACGGCGGCGATGATGGTCACCGCCACCGCGACCGCGCTCGCGCCCAACCGCACGGCCGTCGATTTGGTGACCACCCTCTCGCTCACCGGTCGGCCCGCCCAGTTCGGCCGCGGTGTCATGGTCGATGTCGGGAACAAGCTGATCGGGCAGTTCGCCGACTGTGTCTCGAACAAGCTCGGCGGGCACACGGCAGGCGGTGCCGAGCTGATCGACGTGGTGAATCCGGATGAGGTCGCCGCGGAGTACGTCGCGCCGGCCCCGGTGACGGCCGCCGTCGCCACCGGGCCGGCCGGCGCCCAGGCCGCCCCCGCCGAGCTGAACCTGTTGTCGGCGACCGCCACGCCGATCCTCAAGCGGGTGGTGCCGATCCTGGCCGGCATCGTCGCCTTGTTCCTGGTCAGCAAGCTGTTCCGCAGGCACCCGAAGGACACTGTCGATACCGATACCACTGCCGAAGACGACGACTGACGCACCGCCTGTCGGGTGCGGGAGGTCGCTCTCGGCTAGGAACCGCCGCCGTTCTTCCTGGCGACCTTGACCGCGTACATCGCGGCGTCGGCCCGGTCCAGCAGGTCGGCGACGTCGATCGTCGGTGACGCGGGATCGGCGAAGGCGGTGCCGATGCTGGCCGACAGACCGGCCTCCGCGAGGTGGAACTGCACCCTGGCGACCAACGCATCCGGACCGGGTCCGGCGACCAGCACGGCGAACTCGTCACCGCCCACCCTGGCGATGGTGTCGACCGGCCGGAAGGCGCGGCGCAACACGTCGGCCACCGAACGGATGAGCGCATCGCCGGCGGCGTGCCCGTGGGCGTCGTTCACCGATTTCAACCCGTCGACGTCGACGTAGACCACCGCCAGGTGATGGGTCCTGGTTCGGCCGGTGGCCTCGAGTTCGCGAGCCACCTCCATCAGCCCGCGTTGGTTGGCCAGCCCGGTGAGCTCGTCGGTGGTGGCCAACCGGTGCACCTCCAGCCTGGCCTGCTCGAACCGCCGGACCGTTCGCGTCCTGGCGACGTTGAGCACGATGGCGAGCGCATTGGCCTTGAGCATCTGCGCGGCGAAGATCGCCGGCGGAACCGGGATCCCGTACGCCGCCGCACACAGGATCCAGGCCACGTCCAGTGCCAGGATCACGACGGTCGCCCAGAACCAGTCGTGCAACAGCGCGCCGACCCCGACGATCACCAGCAGCATGCCCACCGCAGGGTAGGTGATCTGGGTGCCGATGATGTAGAAGAGCGGATTGAGGCCGACCAGCGCGGCCACCGCGATCCCGAACGGCAGCGATCGGGTTCGGATCCAGCCGCCCCGCCCGCCGTGCAAGAGCAGGAAGCCGATCGCCAGCACACCCGAGGTGATCGCGGCCAGCAGGGATGACCCCCAGGCGCCGGGGGTGCTGTCGAACATGAACTGCGCGATCGCGACCAGGGCGAACATGATCGAGCCGACGCCGCAGAACGGCCCGATCGCATCGGCGATGATCACCGCCTTGTCGGTGCGCGTGGCCTCACGTCGGTACCGCGAACCGCGGTATTCCGCCGGAGCCGGCAGGACGACCGGAGCCGTCACGGCATCAGCCGGCGGCACATCGGGCAATGGAACGGGCCTCGTCGCGTCCTCGAACCCGCTCAGGCCGGCGTCGATCGGCCGGCTGTCCGGATGGCGTGGACCGGCGCCGTTCTTCGGGGCGCCACTGACGTCGGCACCGTCGGTCTCCGTGGTCGACACGACCTGACCAACCCCCCAACCCAGCCATCTGGTCCTGCACCCGGGCGGCCGAACCGGATCCCACCCGCGACCCGATCCGACCACCTTCGGCGGATGTGTTGATGACAAGGTAATCACGAATCGTCCGAACAACCCGCGCTAGCGAGTTCGTCAGGCCCACCCAGCGGCACGCCGACCCTCGCCAGGGTCGGCGCGGGCGCGATCAGTCGAGTCCGAGCCGCAGCTTGAGGCCGTCGAGCTCGTCGCGCAGTGAGGTCGGCACACTGTCGCCGATCTTCGCGAACCATTCCTCGATCAGTGGGATCTCGGCCGCCCATTCCTGCGGATCGACGTCCAGAGCGGCGGTGACCTGCTCGGCGGTCATCTGCAGGCCGTCGACGTCCAACGCCCCGGCATCGGGCACCGCACCGACCGGTGTCTCGACCGCCCCGACCTCACCCTCGAGGCGCTGCACGATCCACTTGAGCACCCGCGAGTTCTCGCCGAACCCCGGCCAGAGGAATCCGCCGTCGGAGTCCCGGCGGAACCAGTTGACGTAGAAGATCTGCGGCAGCTTGCTCGCGTCGGCGCCCTTGCCCACATCGATCCAATGGGCGAAGTAGTCACCCGCGTTGTAGCCGATGAACGGCAGCATGGCCATCGGGTCCCGGCGGACCACGCCGACCGCACCGGTGGCGGCGGCGGTCGTCTCGCTGGAGAGGGTGGCCCCCATGAACACCCCGTGCTGCCAGTCCCTGGACTGGGTCACCAACGGAATGGTGGTCTTCCGCCGGCCACCGAACAGGATCGCCGAGATCGGCACGCCCTGCGGCTCGGCGAAGTACTCGTCGGCCAGGATCGGGCACTGGGTGATGGGGGTGCAGAACCGGGAGTTCGGGTGGCTCGACGGTTCGCCCGCCGAGTCCAACCGATTGCCCTGCCCATCCAGACCGCTCGGGGTCCAGTCGCGGCCCTTCCAGTCGGTGAGGTGGGCCGGCGGCTCGTCCGTCATGCCCTCCCACCAGATGTCGCCGTCGTCGGTGAGCGCGACATTGGTGAACACCGAGTTGCCCTGCGCGATGGTGCGCATCGCATTGGGGTTGGTCTTCCAGCCGGTCCCCGGCGCCACACCGAACAGGCCGTACTCGGGGTTGACCGCGTAGAGCCGACCGTCCTTGCCGAAGGTCATCCAGGCGATGTCATCGCCGAGCGTCTCGACGGTCCAACCGGGAATCGTCGGCTCCAGCATGGCGAGATTCGTCTTGCCGCAGGCGCTGGGGAAGGCGGCAGCGATGTAGTGCACCTTCTGCTCGGGCGAGGTGATCTTCAGGATCAGCATGTGCTCGGCCAGCCAACCCTCGTCCCTCGCCATCACCGAGGCGATCCGGAGCGAATAACACTTCTTGCCCAGCAACGCATTTCCGCCGTAGCCGGACCCGAACGACCAGATCATCCGCTCCTCGGGGAACTGCACGATGTACTTCGTGTCGTTGCACGGCCAGGCGACGTCCTGCTGACCGGGCGTCAACGGGGCGCCCACCGAGTGCAGCGCCTTCACCCACGGCAGCCCGCTGTTGATCAGCTCGAGGGCGCGGGATCCCATCCTGGTCATCACCCGCATAGAGGCGACAACGTATTCGGAGTCGGTGATCTCGACGCCGAGCTTGGGAGTCGCCGCATCGTAGGGACCCATGCAGAACGGCACGACATACATGGTGCGGCCGCGCATCGAGCCGGTGTAGAGGCCGGTCATGATCGCCTTCATCGCGGATGGTTCCATCCAGTTGTTGGTGGCGCCGGCGTCAGCCGGATCCACCGAACAGATGAAGGTCCTATCCTCGACCCGAGCTACGTCGGTCGGGTCGGAAGCGGTGTAGAAGGAGTTCTCCTTCGCACTCAGCCGGGTGAAAGTACCCGCTGCCACCAGGTCGTCGGTCAGCCGAACCCATTCCTCGTCGGAGCCGTCGGTGAAGACCACCCGATCGGGCTGCGCCAGCTCGGCCACCTCGAGTACCCAGGACAACAGTGCCGGGGCGGTTCCCGATGGCGCGCCGATGATCCGAATGCCGTGGGCCTGGGCGGGTGCGTCGGAGTCCGGGGTGGCCTTGGGGGTCGTGACGGGCGGGTCGATGACCGAAGTCACATGCATCAGCTCCTGGGATCGATGGCGGGGACCCGGAGCAACCGACGCGGTTCGCCCGGGAAGAAGTGGTCGGCACCCCGTTGTGCCGTGTCGATTCCGGCGACACTAGTCAGCAATATGCGATTGCAGGCGGTGAATTGGATGTAGTCCACGCCACAGAATCGAGAAAGTACCCGTTTGGGGACTGTGGTTTTCACCACGAATGTTTGATCTTGTGTGTTGTCGGTGGGTGTTGCGCGAAGATGCCGTCAGCTGCGCACTTCTCGTTGGTGTCGATCTTGGACGGGTTTTCGTCACCCCTGCGAGAATTCTGCTTGTCGGTTCCATGGTGATCCACCGGCGAGATGGGCGGGCAATTCCTGGAATCTGACCAAGGGTTATTGCGATTGCGTTTGCGTCCCATGTGACAACGTCTTATGTCATGACAATAAGGCATATCCGCCGGGCGCTCGGCGACGGGTTCTGACACGCTCACGGTGAGAGCGCGCGACGGCAGTTGCCGAGTCGGCGGGAGGAAAGGGGGCAGCGCCATGTGTCGACTGTTCGGACTGCATGCCGGGGCAGAACCCGTCACGGCCACGTTCTGGTTGCTGGATGCGCCGGACAGCCTGCGCGAGCAGAGTCACCGGGAGCCGGACGGTGCGGGTATCGGGGCGTTCGGCCCGGACGGGCTACCGGTACTGGACAAACAACCGATCGCGGCGTACACCGACAACGAGTTCAGCAGGGAGGCCACGGTCGCCCGCAGCCGGACCTTCGTCGCCCACGTCCGCTACGCCAGCACCGGCGCGCACACCGTTGCCAACACCCACCCGTTCACCCAGGACGGCCGGTTGTTCGCCCACAACGGCACTTTCGGCGGCCTCGACATCGTCGACGCCCGGTTGACGGAGCTGGGGGTTGCCGATCTTGTGCTGGGTCAGACCGATAGCGAGCGGATGTTCGCGCTCATCACCGCGCACGCCAGGAGCAACGGCGGGGATGTCGGTGCCGCCATCGCCGAGGCGGTGTCCTGGATTGCCGCCACCGTGCCGGTTTTCGCGCTGAACCTCATCGTCGCGACTCCCGACGAGCTGTGGGCGCTGCGCTACCCGGCGACCCACGGGCTGTATGTGCTGGACCGCACCCAGTCACCGAAGCCGCTCGAGGTGCGCACCGCCCGGATCCACGCCAAGTCCGACGACCTGCGCGACGCTCCTGCGCTGGTGATCGCCAGCGAACCGATGGACGGCGAAATCGGTTGGCGCGAGCTGGATCCCGGCGAACTGGTGCACGTCGACGCCGACTTGAACGTCGACTCGAGCCGACCGCTGCCGGACCCTCCCGCACATCCGCTGACCCTCGCTGACCTTTCACCGACCGCCGCCGCGTCCCAGGGGGCGGGCGCCCAACAGACGACCTGACGCCGCATCGGCGTTCCGGCGCTACTGCGCCTTCGAGACCGACGACATGTTGAAGCCCTCGACCACTATCGGCGGCATCGCGGAGCGGGTGAACCAGTCACTCCACTCGCGGGACAGCGCCGGCTCTGTGCGGCCGACGTCGGACGCCTGCTTGAGCAGGTCGAGCGGCGACATGTTGAACCGGAAATTGTTGACCGCACCGGCGATCTCGCCGTTCTCGATGAGGAAGACGCCGTCCCGGGTCAGGCCGGTCAGCAGCAGCGTCATCGGGTCGACGTCCCGCAGATACCACTGCGACGTCACCAGCAGCCCACGTCGGACACCCGCCACCAGATCGTCGATCCCGCGGTCCTGATCGCCACCGGTCAGGACCAGATTGTCGCAGGAGGGCGTGAACGGTTCGTGGTACTCGGCGGCGGATCCGCGGGTGTGCAGCAGGTTCGCGATGACCCCGTCGGCGAGGATGTCGACCCGGCCGATCGACGCGCCGTTGTCGAACACCGACACCTCGTCACCGGAGTGCGCGGTCACCAGGAACGGCGCCGCCTCGAGCCCGGCGGCCCGCGGATCGCTGAAGAGGGTGAACGGTCGGTCGGTCAACCGCTCACCGAGCCTGGTTCCGCCGCCCGGCGCCGAGAACGCGGAGCGACCCTCGTGAGCCGGCCTCGCGCCCGCACTCCATGCCAGGTAGATCAGGAAGTCGGCAACCGCGGTCGGCGGCAGCACGGTGTCGTAACGCCCCGGCGGGAGATCGATCGAGCGGCGTGCCCAGTCCAGTCGACCGGCCAGGGTGGCATCGACCGCGGCGACGTCCACGCCAACGAAGTCCGCCGTCGACAGCCCGGCCCACGCAGAGCGGGAGAGGTCCGCGGACTTGGCGTTCACCTCGAGCAGTCCGGTGGGCTGCACCCAGCGCAGTCGGAGACCGGTGGAGGACCCCAGGTAGGTGGTGGTCACCTCGTGCCGGGCGAATCCGTACAGGATCCGGTCGCCGGACCTGGCGGCATCGAACCCGTTCGCCAGCGAGCCGAGCAGTTCGCCGAAGACGTCGAAAGTGGTTGACACCGCGGGCTCGTCGAAGTCGAGGTCGCCGCCGGAGGTGGACGTCATCAGCGGCTGCTCGTCCTGCGCCCGTCCGGCCCGGGCCGCCGCATCTGCAGCCCGCTGCGCCGCCTGGACGACCTCGGCAACCGACTGCACCGAGTCCGCCGACGCCGCCGAGGCGGCAACGGTACCGGCCGCGCCGCCACTGAACGCCACCACGAACCACGACAGTGTTCGGGCGAGGCCATTGGTGGTGACCGTGTTGTTGGCCCAGCGGACATTGGCCTCGGTGCCCGACTGCACCACGACGATGCAGCCCTCCGCGGAGGCGGCCGACAGTGCTGCGTCGATGATCTGCTGCGGTTCGAGCACACCACCCTGACTCACGCCGCGATCACTCATGCCGCACCCTCCGCAACGGTGTTCAGCACCGAGATGCCACGGAAGCGAGCCGACGGGCACCCGTGGGACACCGCAGCGACCTGACCCGGCTGACCTTTGCCGCAATTGAAGGCTCCACCGAGCAGGTAGGTCTGCGGCCCGCCGACGGCATCCATTGCGCCCCAGAAGTCGGTCGTGGTCGCCTGGTACGCAACATCTTTGACCTGGCCGGCGAGCTCGCCGTTGCGGATCCGGTAGAACCGCTGCCCGGTGAACTGGAAGTTGTAGCGCTGCATGTCGATCGACCACGACTTGTCACCGACGACGTAGATGCCGTCCTGCACGCCGCTGATCAGGTCGGCCGTGCTGCCGCCGTCGGGATCGGGTTGTAGGGAGACGTTCGCCATTCGCTGGATCGGGATGTGCGCGGGCGAGTCGGCGTGCGCGCAGCCGTTCGAGCGATCCAGCCCCAGCTTGCGGGCGAACACCCGGTCGAGCTGATACCCGGTGAGGATGCCGCGGCCGATCAGTTCCCAGGACTGCCCGGCGACACCGTCGTCGTCGTAGCCGATGGTCGCCAAGCCGTGCGGCACCGTCCGATCGCCGGTCACGGTCATCACCTCGGAGCCGTAGACCAACGAGCCCAGTTGATCCGGGGTGGCGAAAGACGTTCCGGCGTAGGCCGCCTCATAGCCGATGGCCCGGTCGTACTCGGTGGCGTGGCCGATCGACTCGTGAATGGTGAGCCAGAGGTTGGTCGGGTCGATGACCAGGTCGTACCGGCCCGCCTCGATGCTGGGTGACTTCACCTTTTCCGCCAGCGACGCCGCGATCACCCCGATCTCGCCGTCGAAATCCCAGGTGCCGTCGGTCAGGTACTCGTAGCCGCGACCGACCGGTGGGGTGAGGCTGGACATGGTCTGGAACTCACCAGTGTCGGAGTCGACGGCGGTGGCAGTGAGCGTCGGCTGCAGCCGGACGCGCTGTTGGGTGGTCGTGGTGCCCGCGGTGTCGGCGTAGAACTTGTTCTCCTTCACCTCGAACAGCCCCGCCATGGTGTGCGCCACCCCGTCGGAGGCCAACAACCGTTCGGACCGGTCGAGCAGCAGCGCGATCTTGTCCTGGGCCGCGACGGCGAACGGGTCGATGTGGTACTCGCTGATCCACGTGGCGTCCCGGTAGATCGGCTCGTCGGCCCGCTCGACCCGTTCGGCGACCACACCGGCCAGTGCCCTGGCCACGGCCACCGCCTGCCGAGCGGTCGCGGCCGCCTCGTCGGCGGTGGCGACGACGGACGACGCGAATCCCCACGAACCGTCGACGATGACCCGCACCGCGTATCCGGTGGAGATCGCATCGGTGGCCGACTGCAGCAAGGTGTCGCGGATGGTCAGATCGGCGGACATCAGTCGTTCGAAACGGAAGTCGGCGTACGACGCACCCGCCGCGGTCGCCGCGCCGAGCGCGGCGTCGGCGAGATTGCGCAGCGGGAGATCGGCGAAGGCCGGATCGACGTTGTGGCGCCGGCCAGTGGTCGGTGGTGTCGTCGTCGGTGGCACCCGGTCAGCCTACGAGGCGATCAGTTCAGCGCCGCGACGCCGGCGTTCAGGCTGGTCGCGTAGAGCACCCAGGCCAGGTACGGCACCAGCAGGGTGCCGGCGATCCGGTGCTTGCGGTAGAACGCGACGACCGTGCAAGCGAGCACGACGTCCAGTCCGACGATGACGGCCAGCCCCCACCACCATTGCTCGGCGCCGAAGAACAGCGGCGTCCAGATGGCGTTCAACACCAGCTGTACCGCGTAGAGGGACAGCGCGACACGGGCGTCCCGCCATCCCCAGCGTCGCCAGACCAACCAGGCCGCAACGGCCATCGCGGTGTACAGCACGGTCCACACCGGGCCGAACAGCCAGTTCGGTGGCGTCCACGGCGGCTTCTCGGCAACGAGGTACCAGCCGTCGACTCCACTGCTGCTGGCCAGGCCGCCGACGTAGGCCACCAGGAACGAGGCGGCCAGCAATCCGGCGAGGACGAGCCACTGCCGACCGGTCCCCGCGTACCGGTCGGTTCTGCTTCCGGGGCGTGTGTCGAGCGTCGTCATGCTCTCGATGGTAAGCAGGCTGAGCAATTTGTCGAACCGCGTTTCGGTGCCTCGAAACGGGGTACCGCGCCGCATCGCGCTGGACGGAGTCGGTTTACTGGGGGAAAGATCCACCGCGAACAGGGGAGAACGCGTTGATCGAAGTGATCGGTCTGACCAAGCAGTACGGAAGCACGACAGCCGTCGACGATCTGTCGTTCACAGTGACACCAGGGACCGTCACCGGCTTCCTCGGCCCGAACGGTGCCGGCAAGTCGACCACGATGCGGATGATTCTCGGCCTCGACAACCCGACCCGGGGCAAGGCGTTGATCTTCGGGGAGCCCTATGCCCACCTGTCAAAACCACTGACCAAGGTCGGTTCGCTGCTCGACGCGAACTGGATCCATCCGAACCGGTCCGCCCGATCACATCTGCGCTTCATGGCCGCCTCGAACAAGATCGGCGTCAAGCGGGTCGACGAGGTGTTGGACATCGTCGGGTTGAGCAGTGTGGCCACCAAGGCCGCTGGAAAGTTCTCGCTGGGCATGAAGCAGCGGCTGGGATTAGCCGGCGCACTGCTCGGCGACCCGCAGGTGCTGCTCTTCGACGAACCGGTGAACGGGCTCGACCCGGAGGGCATCTACTGGATCCGCACCTTCATGAAGAACCTGGCCACCCAGGGCAGAACGGTGCTCGTCTCGTCCCACCTGCTCTCGGAGATGGCGCTGACCGCCGATCACCTGATCGTCATCGGCCGCGGCAAGCTGATCGCGAACTCCTCGACCGCGGACTTCATCGCTCGTTCCACCCGCACCTCGGTCCGGGTCCGGTCGCCCCAACTGGCAGAGCTGCGCACCGCGCTGACCGACGCCGGCCTTGTCGTCACCGATCTGGACGGTGCGCTCGAGGTGACCGAGGCCCCGATCGAGCGGATCGGCGACATCGCCGGCAACGCGGGCCTGACGCTGCACGAACTGTCGGCCCAGGCGGGATCGCTCGAAGAGGCCTTCATCCAGCTGACCGGAGATTCGCTGGAGTACGGCACCTCACGCGCCGGTGCCGTCCCGGCACCCGGTCCCAACCAGGGCTATCCGCCCCCCGGATATGGTGCGCCGCAGGGCTATCCAGCACCGGGCTTTGCACCACCTCAGGGTCATCCGGCCCCGCAGGGCTACCCGGCCGCGCAGGGTTACCCGCCGGCGATCGGCGCCCCACCCGGCGGGTACCAGAATCCCGGCGCCCCTACCCCTTCGCCGTCCACCGGAGGTGACCCGCGATGACATTGATCAATGTCGAACGGATCAAGCTGTTCTCCACCCGCTCGCCGTACTGGTGCCTGATCGCGATCGTGGTTGCCGCGCTGGGTTTCGCGACGCTGTTCGGACTGATCGAGAGCGGCCGGGCGGCGATCACCTACCTGGTGCTGCGCGGCACCAGTCTGGGAATGAGCATCTTCATGGTGCTGGCGGCACTGTCGATCACCACCGAGTACCGGTTCGGCACCATCCGGAACACCTTCCTGGCCGCCCCCCGGAGGCCGACGGTGCTGCTGGCCAAGACCGTACTGATCGCGGTGCTCGGTCTGGTCGTCGGCACGATCGTTGCGCTGGCCGCGTTCTACCTGGCCAAGGGTTTGGCGCAGTCGCCGTTGGTGCCGATGGAACTGAACTCCGGTGACGACTGGCGTCAGGTGCTCGGCTACGGCCCGCTGTTCGCCATCGCCGGGATCATCGCGGTCGCGGTCGGCGCCATCGTCCGGCAGTCAGCGGGTGCGGTGGCGATCCTGCTGCTCTGGCCGCTGTTGATCGAGAGTCTGTTCACCCTGATCCCGACCGTCGGCGAGAAGGTCGGGCCGTGGCTGCCGTTCGCCGCGGCGGACAAGTGGGTCGCGCCGTCCAGCAGCATCAGCGACCTGTTCCAGAGCAGCAACACCGGGCCGACCCCGATTCAGGGGCTGCTGGTGTTCGCCGGCTGGGCCCTGGTGCTGTGGCTGGTCGCGCTGGTCCTGCTGCAGCGCCGGGATGCCTGACCACGCTGATCGGGACAATCGCGGTTCACAACAACTGCGTCTCGGATTCGGTACCGAGGCCCCGACACCCGTACCCTCCCCGCTATGCCGGACTCACGGATCCGCACGGTGGTCCCGGGTGACGGGCTGCCTCCGCACTTTCGCCGGGTGGTCAGTTTCCATCCTCGTGGCGGCCGGCTGAACGCTGTGCAGCGCAAGGCGTTCGAAACACACGCCGACGAGTGGTACCTGGAGGCGGCCGAGCTCGAAGGGCCGCTCGACCCGGCGGCGTTGTTCGACCGCCACGCCGGCCTGGTGCTGGAGATCGGGTCCGGCATGGGTGAGTCGACGGTGGCGATGGCGGTGGCCCGTCCGGAGATCAACCTGCTGGCGGTCGAGGTCTACAAGCCGGGCGTCGCGCAAACCCTGCACCACCTCAATCGCGCCGGCGTGGACAACGTCCGGGTGATGCGCGGCGACGGGGTTCAGGTGCTGACCGAACTGGTCGCACCGGGCACCCTCGCCGAGGTGTGGCTGTTCTTCCCCGATCCCTGGCCGAAGACGCGCCACTTCAAGCGGCGCCTCGTCACCCCCGAGTTCGCGGCCCTGGTCGCCTCGAGGTTGTGCCGCGGCGGTGTCTTCCGGCTGGCCACGGACTGGGCGCCCTACGCGGAGCGGATGCTCGCCGCCTGCACGGCCACCAAGGGCCTGCGCAACGTGCACGCCGGCTGGGCGCCGCGACCGGAGTTCCGGCCGCGGACCCGGTTCGAACGACGCGGTCTTGCGGCAGGGCACGAAATCTTCGATCTCGAGTTCACCCGCCGCTGATCGCGCCGGGATCAGCCAAGGTCGACGATCGCCGCCACCGGCCCGCCGCCGTCCGGGCCCTGGTGGGCCGCCGACACCGACACGAACACCGCCGGATCGCCTGTCACCGACGCCGCGACGCCGCCGACACACGCCTTGATCTGGCGATGCCAGTGCACATCCGAGTCGTCGAGCATGGCGTTGCGTCGACCGCGCACCTCACCGTCCTGCGAGACCTCGCACTTGAGGAAGACGTTGACCAGGCGGCCGTCCAGGTCGGCAGTGCGTGGCCGCTCCGGCAGATCGAGGCCGGCCTGTTTGATGGCGTCCCAGATGCCGTCGGCGTCCAGCGCGTCCTTCATCACCGAGTGACCGATGCGGTACCGACCGCCGACCCCGCGGGCGTTGCCGACGACGACGACCTGCGCCTGGTCCAGCTCGACCCCGGAGGAGCAGGAGGCGACCGCCGAGTAGAGCGACCGGTCGTGCATGACATCGGCATCGGTCGGCATCTCGATCTCACCGAGCGCCACCGCCACGCCGAGGGCGGTGCAGCCGTTCGACAGGTCCATCGACTCGTGGGTGTGCTCGGTCCACACGGTCTTGCCGCGGTCCTTGGCGTCCCGGATGGTGTTGATCGTCAACAGCGGCGTCTTGGTCTGGACGTAGTGCACGTCGGCGGCATCGGTGATCCCGGCGCGCTCCATGGCGATTCGCACCGCGTCGGCCACCTTGCTGATCATCGCCACCCGGCCGATGTCCTCGGGTAGCAGCACCTCACTCATCGCGAATCCCACCGTCAGCCGCGGCTCGTCCGTCGGCTCGACCGAACCCGGCGGCAGCGTGGCGAACACCGTCGCGTGCGGGGAGAGCACGCCGTCAGTGCCGCCCGACCAGACGATCGGGATCTGTTTCACCTGCTCGACGCTGCGGCTGCCCTTGGCGACGATCACCTCACGGAACGCGCGGTCGGCGATGATCCGGGTGTAGTCGTTGACCCCGCCGTTGCCCTCGGTCTTGCCGATCACCGCGACGATCCGATCCGCTTCCAGCACGCCGTCGTCGATCAGCGTCGCCAACTCGCTCGCATCGGAAACCGAGTGCAGCGGGATCTTGCGGACCTCGATGGCGTCTGGCACGGGGAACTCCTTCTCGTCGCGGGTACGACGACCGTACCGACCCGCAGCGCGCTCAGTTCTCGACCCGGTGCCTGCGCATCGTCACCGGGCCGAACACCCCGACCAACACCGCACAGGACAGGAACACCCAGCCGAGCTGGCCGCGGTCACCTCACCGTGCATCGGCCCTGGACCCCGGTCACCAGCAGGGTGATCAGGGACGTGAGTTCGCTCACGAATGGCCGGGTGAAATGGTCGCCAATAACTTCCGGTCGTTTCCGCGGGCGCCATTCATTGACTACTTCTTTACCTCGGCCGGCCACTCGAACGGGCCCGGTCGCACGCGAAATTCGTTGCGGAACAGCACATCAACAACAGGCGCCGGCTCAAAGCCACGCCGATCTGACCGGCCTCGGTATGATCTGGATCTCACTGGAGCAACCGGGTGAAGGCCGCCGGGAGATCCGTCGACAAACTGTAAAGAAATGGTCAAAACTGTATCGGTAAAATGATCTTTTCTGCCACAATCATTTCGTGACCAAAGCCGATCAACCGACAGTGACCTCCATGCGGGTGGTCCGCTGGTGGGATTCACTGCCCCGGGCGACCCGCATCGTGATGGTTGCGCTCCCGGTGACCATGGCGGCACTGGCCGCCTGGGCCTTCGGCGAGGTGGTGGGCCAACATCATCACCAGTTCGACCTGCGGCTCTACTACGACGCCATCAATTACTGGCAGTCCGGTCACGACCTGTACTCCTACGCCCAGCCCGACCCGGTGAACGTCTCGCTCGGGTTCACCTATCCGCCGCTGGCTGCCCTCCTGATGTCGCCGATGGCGCTGCTCTCGTACCCGGTCGTGCTGGTCATCTCGCTGGCCGCGATCATCGCCGCCGCAGGCGCCTTCGTCTTCCTGGTGTTGCGGGAACGGATCCGGCTGCCCAGGCCTCTGCTGTTCGGACTTGCCGGCGTCTGCACCGCGGCGGCGTTCACCCTGGAACCCTTCCGGCAGACCCTGTCCTTCGGGCAGATCAACATCTACCTCGGCCTGCTTGTCCTGGTCGACCTGCTCGTGCTGGGGCGCCGCGGCAGCAAGTGGACCGGCGTCGGGATCGGCCTGGCCACCGCGATCAAGTTGACGCCCGGCATCTTCATCATCTACCTGCTCGTCGTCGGTAGGTGGCGGGCGGCCATCACCGCGATCGGGACCGTCGTCGGGGTCAACCTGCTCAGCGCACTGGTCGCACCCACCGAGACCTGGAAGTACTTCACCTCGCTGATGTGGGAGACCTCCCGGGTCGGCTTCCTGGACACCACCACCAATCAATCGATCAACGGGTTGCTGGCCCGGCTCGACGCACCGTTCGCCCCCGGCCGGCTGCCCTGGTTGCTGCTGGCCGCGATCGTCCTGGTGTTGGGTTTCTGGCGTGCCCGCAGAGCGGCCATGGCCGGTGACGAACTGGCCGGCCTGACCATCGCGGGCCTGGTCGGTGTGCTGGTGAGCCCGGTGAGCTGGGTCCACCACATCGTCTGGGTCTTCCCCGCCATGGTCATCCTGACGATCCGGATGGTCTCCTCGATCCGTGCGCTCGCCGACGACAACAGCGGCTACGAGTCCTCCGACCGCAATCTGCAGGCGAGGATCGCTCGGATGGTCGGTTACTGCGTGCTGATGACCACCGGTCTGGCGATCTGGTGCATGCCCACCGCAAGCCTGATCAACGTCCGGGACGGCGACTACGACGCCGGCGGCGCCCTGCTGGCCTTCGCCGGCAGCGTTCAGCTGCTCTGGTTGGTGATCGTGCTGTTCGTCCTGCCGATCCACAAGACGGCGAAGATCAAGGCCGTCGCCGAGGGCGGCCACGGTCAGGAACTGCCGGTCAAGCGCCCGTTGCCGATCAAGTTCGTGGAGCGGTTGCCGGCCGCTCAGCCCCCCGTCCAGCAGACGGGTGAACAGTCCATCGCGAGCAGCTCCGGCCTGCCGAAAGACGCCCGGTAACGCCGGTCAGCATCGAACGCCACCGCGACACACCGCCGAAAGCGGTGTCACTTCCTCCCGTTCGGGGAACAGGGACAGAGCAGGGCGCGCCTTCAGCCACGTGGGTCGCCCTGTACTGAACCTTCAACGAACGGGGAGAATCACATGGCCAAGTCGCTGCCGCGGTACACAGTGCCGTCGCTGACGCCGGAGCAGGGCGCCGAGATTGCGGGAGTCCTGCAGGGTCGGCTGGACGCCCTGAACGACCTCGCACTGACCCTCAAGCACATCCACTGGAACGTCGTCGGACCCCACTTCATCGCCGTCCACGAGATGCTGGACCCGCAGGTCGAGACCGCCCGGGAGTACGCCGACGAGCTCGCAGAGCGGATCGCCACCCTCGGGTCGTCGGCGGTGGGCACTCCGGGCGCGCTCGTGAAGGCCCGCACCTGGGACGACTACTCCATCGGCCGGGCGGACGCGATCGCTCACCTCGGCGCACTCGACCTCGTCTACCAGGGTGTCATCTCCGACTACCGGGAAGCCGCCGAATCGATCGAGGAGACCGACGCAGTCAGCAACGACCTGCTGATCGGTCACCTGCACAAGCTCGAGCTGTACCACTGGTTCGTCCGGGCGCACCTCGAATCGGCGTCCGGCTCGCTGTCCACCAATGGTGCGACCAAGGAGTCCACGGCGGCCGCCAAGGCCGAGGCCGCGGCGAACTGACCCTCGCTCGATCGCAGCTCAGCTGCCGGAGCCGCGGAATGCGGCCCGCAGCTGAGCTGCTGCCGTACGGCCGAGACCCATCGGCCAGCGCACCATCACGTAATCGACCGCCTCGTCCAGTTTCAGCTGCCGGGTGGAGTTTCCGGTCCGGACCCAGAGTTCGGACTGGCCGGCTCCCTTCGCCGGCCGGATGAAGACCGGGCGCGGCGAGGACGGGCAGGTCACCCGGCAGACATACGTCACGTCGTTGTCGACGGTCACCTCGGTGAAGTCCACGACAGGAGCTGCCGCAGCGTTCTGGCCGAGCGTGGTCGCGAGGAAATCGCGTAACCACAGCTCGAAGCGGTCGGTATCGGGTGCCTTCATCACCGCGAAGTCGTTCGCCAGGCCAACCACTTCTCCCGCATCGTTCACGCCGATCAGCAGCGTCCCACCCTCGGTGTTCGAGAATCCGGCGATCGCTTTGGCGATGACCATTTCGATACGGTCGTCACGGGATCGGGTGTGCAGATTCCACCTGGCGCTCGATTTGAACTCCAGCCGGTCCGACTCGCCGCGTCGGATCAACTCCAGCACCGGCTCCCGTGGAACCGGGTGCTGCAACCTCGCGGCCAGCGCTGCGAAGACGCTGAGCAGCAGCATCGTCACCCCCAGCGCCAGCAGCAGAGCCAGCGGGCTCCACGGACGCACGTCCGACACCAGACCGGCGATCAACAGGCCACCGGAGATACCCAGCACCGACAGCACGGTGGTCGTCGACGACGACACCTGCACCCGGCCGCGCAGCAGCAGGCGGGCCACTCGACCGATGATGTACGCGGCCAACAGCACCACCGGCAGCGCAATCGCGATGGCCACCACGGACTCGCTGCCGATCTTCACGATCCGGCAGCCTAGCGGCGATGATCATCCCAACCGGACAAGGCCGACCCACATCGATTCTTTTCGTATCTGACGGCGGGTGCCCCACATCTGCATTCCACATCGGTCGCAACGGGCGCCGGAAAACTTGTGGAGGGTCACATGGAGGGCCAGGACAGATCCCAGAAGAGTTCACTGCCGACGAGAAAATGGATCGCCATCCAGCTGACGGCAATCGCCGGGCTGGTGACGGCGTGGCTGTCCGTCGGGGAGTGGAACAGCACCTTGACGATCGCGTTGGTCGGGCTGCTCACGCAAGCCGCCGTCGGTTACCTGGTGCCGAACGCGGACACCCCCGGCGGTGTCCCGCAGGCGGTCGCGGGCGCCGCTCCGGCCCGCGTCTAGCAGGGGAAACACGATGCCTCTCAACGACGATCCGGCGGCCATCCCCGACGAGGAGTACTGGAGCGCCTTCGAACGGTTTCAGGCCGAGCACCCCGACTCCCATGCGATCCCGGCCGATCAGTACTCGACCTACCCGGCCGACGACGACGACAAGGCCGCCTGATGGACACCATCGGGCAGACCCGGTTCATCCGTTCCGGACCTGATTACGGTCCCTGGCAGCACGGTCCGTACGGCGTCGCCGTGCACTGCCTGCAGTGCGCCGGCACCGCGGACGTCTCCGGTCTCGCCGGTCCGGGTACGTACACGGCCAACGAAGGGCTGTCGCCGCACACGATGTCGGACCGCCGGCAGGTGGTGGAGGTCCTCGGTCCCGATCGCTTCGGCGCACACGTCGGCGGCCAGGGCAATCCGATGCTGTGGGGAGCGGAGGTGACCGGCTTCGCGGAATGGGGCGCCGAGGAATGGATGGACAACGCAGAGGCGGTGCGCAACCAGTCCAAGGCCATCGGTCTCTTCTGGGCCTACCAGGGCTGGGACCTGAACGATTTGAAGTGGGGTTCGCTGGCCGAGTTGTCGCAGGCGCGGAGCAGGTTCGAGCAGGGTCTCGGGCCGATCGCGCCGAGAATCTGGCCGCACGCGGATGTCTCGCAGGCGATCGGCGGCACCACGCACTGGGATGTCGGACAGGGCTACCCCTTTGCTCAGGTCCAGGCATGGGCCCGGGAGTGGGCCGGCGGTGGCGACACGGACTGGCTCGCCACCGCAAGCGTCGATGACCTGGTCCAGCTGATGAGAGAGGCCCTGGAGAAATGGTTGCGCTGACGGCGACGCAGGAGCGAAATCTGCGTGCTGCGCTCGCGGCCACCGACGACGCCGACAAACGGTCGAGACTGGCCTTCGCCATCTGGACCGAGTCCAGGGCCCTGATTCTTGCGAACGACGGCACCAACACGTCGCACTCCGCCGGGGTCGACGACGCCGTTCGCAACGTACTCCGGCGATCGCTGGACATCCCGCACGACGCGGTCGGCTCGAACGGCCGTTCCACCGGGATGCTGCAACAGATCTCGTCGGACGTCGGTGGCGTCTGGGGAGACATGGCCGGCACCATGGACCCCGCGGTATCGGCCCGCCGCTTCCTGGCCGCACTGCAGGTCACCACCGATGCACAGTTCGCGGGCACGCTACAGACCCCCACCGGATCACGCAGGGTGCTGGTGCAACTGTCGGACCCGATCGCAGCCGACGTGCTCCGGGTTCAGCAACCGCTCGCCGACGAAGCGGAATCCAGCAATTACGACGCATCGCAGGTGGCGATCGCCCACGAGATCGTCGCGCAGTTGACAACACCAACCACGGCAACAGATTTCGGAAAGGACTGGACGGACATGCCCACGAAGGAAGAACTGACAGAGCTGCTCGAAGACAGCTTCTCATCGCTACAGGGCACCATGGTGGTGCGGGACAACGACTCCGGCTGGCATTACTCCATCGCGCCCGGGCATTTTCAGGCGGTGAGCGACACGGTGCTGTCCCACGGCAGGGGCACCGGGCTGATGTACGTCAGCAAACAGCCGCTCAACTGGATCCAGCTGACCGAACTGCGGAACTGGGCGTTCGCCGGCAAGGGCGACTCGGCAGCGGCATCCGGAGCAGCGGCCGGGGTGTGGCACGACGGCGGCTTCTCCTGAAGGGTTCGCCAGTCAGGGTGCCTACGGCGGTGGTGGTACGGCCGACTGCCACCGCCGGGATGACGACGAACGACGCCGGCTGCGGCAGTGTGGCGATCACAACTGTCCGGCAGGAGAAATGTCATGATCGTCATCGATCACCTCAGCAAGCGATACGGCGAACAGATCGCCGTCGACGACCTCACCTTCACCGTGAAGCCCGGGGTCGTCACCGGATTCCTCGGACCGAACGGCGCCGGCAAATCCACCACGATGCGGATGATCATCGGGCTGGATCGCCCGGATTCCGGCCAGGTCACCGTCGACGGCCGCCGCTACGCCGAACATCTGGCGCCGATCCACGAGGTGGGCGCCCTGCTGGAAGCGAAGGCGGTGCACCCGGCGAGATCCGCGCGCAATCATCTCCGGGCGATCGGCGCGACGACCGGGGTCACCGCGAAGCGGGTCGACGAGGTGCTCGATCTGGTCGGGCTGACCGGCGCGGCCGGCCGGCGGGCAGGCGACTTCTCCCTGGGCATGTCGCAGCGGCTCGGGATCGCCGGTGCGCTACTGGCCGACCCACAGATCCTGCTCTTCGACGAGCCGGTCAACGGCCTCGATCCCGAGGGCATCCTGTGGGTTCGCGGCCTGCTGGGCGACCTGGCCGCCCAGGGCCGGACCGTGTTCGTCTCGTCCCACCTGATCACCGAACTGGGCGCGGTCGCCGAGCAGCTGGTGATCATCGGCCGCGGCCGGCTGATCGCCGAGATACCGATGTCCGAACTCGGCGCCGGCGCTGCCCAGCGCGCCGTGCATGTCCGATCCCCGCAGGCCGAGCAACTCGCGGCGCTGATCGGCGCTGAGGGCGTCTCGGTTCGGACCGGGGCCGATCGCGACGTCATCGAGATCACCGGACTGGACTCGGAGGTCGTCGGCCGCCGCGCTGCCGAGGCCGGGATCGTGCTGTACGAGTTGACTCCGCGCACCGTTTCCCTCGAGCAGGCCTTCATGGACCTCACCCGCGATGCGGTCGACTACCCCGCGCATCCCGCCGCCCCGACCTCCCGTACGGATCGGAGCGCAGCCTGATGGCCGTCACCTCGGAATCGTCGATCGGAACCCCGAATCCACGCCACGCCGCGGCAGACCCTCCGCGTCCGTCGGCAACGTCGTCCCAGCTGGCCGTCACTCAACGACGGGTGATCGGATCGGAGTGGATCAAGTTCCGATCCGTCCGCTCGTGGACGATCATGTCCGCTGTCGCCGCCCTCCTGATGATCGCGTTCGGAGCGCTGGCGGCCTCCGTGGCCTCCGGTGCGGTCGCCACGAGCGGCCCGCGACCGGGCGGCGGACCGTTCGCCGCCACCGATCCGACGGCCATCAGCCTTTCCGGCACGACGCTCACCCAGCTGATCGTCGGGGTGCTCGGCGTGCTGTTCATCAGCAACGAGTACGCCAACGGGATGATCCGGGCGACCTTCGCGGCGGTGCCGCGCCGGCTCCCGGTGCTGTGGGCGAAGGTGATCGTGCTGGCCGGATCACTGCTGGTGCTGATGGTGGTGGCCGGCCTGGCGTCCTTCCTGCTCGGTCAACTGATCCTGGGAGACGGGAAGAACACCACCCTGGGCGCCGACGGGGTGCTGCGGGCGGTACTCGGGTCCGGGCTCTATCTCGCCGGGATCGGTGTGCTGGGCGTCGCGGTCGGTGCCCTGCTGCGGAACACCGCCGGTGCCATCTCGGTGGTGGTCGCGACGTTGTTGATCGTTCCCGGGCTGGCCCGACTGGTCCTTCCGGAGGACTGGAACACCACGATCACGCCCTACCTGCCGTCCAGCGCCGGGTCGGCGTTCACCAGCGTCACCGGCTCGGACACCCTGCTCGGACCCGCCGCGGGCGCTGCGGTGTTCGTCGGCTGGCTGGTGGTGCTGCTCGCCGGTGCGGCCATCATGATCCGCCGCCGGGATGCCTGAAGCGGACGCTCGTAGGCTCGGACAGATGGAACCGTCGGCGGCGTCGACCACCACCCCGAAACGCGGGTGGTGGGCGACGTTCACCCGCGACCATCCGCATCGGTTCGACGCCGGACTGGCCGTCCTGATCTTCCTGGCCACCGTCGGCGGGTTGCTCTCTGCGCACCGAATGGGTGTCGATGCGATCCCACCGCCGTGGACGTACGTCACCAGTGCGGTGGCCTGCGGTGCGTTGATGTTCCGGCGCAGCCACCCGTGGCCGGTACTGGTGGTCACCGCCGTCGGCTACCTGGTGGTGCAGGGCTTCAGTCATGACGTACCGCCGTTGATCCTGGCGGTGGTCACCGCGTTGGTGACGATCACGCTGGCCGGGCAGCGGTGGCCGGCCATCATCGCCGCGGTGGTGATCACGCTGTGCGCGTTGACGATCGGGACCGTGCGGGACGCCGAGTACTGGTCACACCCACGACCGGTCGCGGTCGCCGCCCTGTGCGCCCTGTCGATCGCCGTGGCCGATGCGGTGCGCAACCGCCGCGCCTACGTCGCCGCCGTCGAGGAACGGGCGCGTCGCGCAGAGGAGTCGCGGGAGCGGGAGGCGAGCCGCCGGGTGAGTGACGAACGGCTGCGGATCGCCAGGGAACTGCACGACGTGCTCGCGCATCACATCGCGGTGATCAACGTCCAGGCAGGCGTCGCCGGACATCTGATGGATCGGCAACCGGAGCGGGCCCGCGAGGCGCTCGACCATGTCCGGTCCGCGGCCCGGTCGGTGCTCTCGGAGATGCAGGCCGTGGTCTCGGTGCTCCGCGAGCCGGATGCGGGTGCCGAACCCGCCGAACCCGCCGACCCCGCCGAGCCACTGCCTGGCATGGACCGGATCGATGATCTGCTCGACCGTTTCCGCTCCCTCGGGCTGCAGATCGACACCGTGGTCAGCGGAGCGCCGACCCCATTGCCGGCCGCGGTCGACCTGGTGGCCTACCGGACCGTGCAGGAGTCGTTGACCAATGTCGGCAAACACGCCGGCCGGGCGCCGGTGATCGTCGAGTTCGATTACCGCCCGGAGGTTTTCGCCGTCACGGTGACCAACGAACCGACCGGGCCCGGTGCCGTGCCGCCGAGCGGATCGGCGACCCAGGGCGGATTCGGGTTGATCGGCATGCGTGAGCGGGTGGGCAGTATCGGCGGCAGACTCACCGCGGCACCGACATCGGACGGCGGTTTCGTCACCGCCGTGACCCTGCCGCTCGAGCGATGACCGCCCCGACTCCCGGCGTCACCAGGGTGCTGCTGGTTGACGACCAGGCGTTGCTCCGGGCCGGCTTCCGGGTGCTGATCGAGTCCGCCGACGATCTCGCCGTGGTCGGTGAGGCGAGCACCGGCGTCGAGGCGCTGGACCGGGTCAGGGCCGGCGGGGTGGATGTCGTCCTGATGGACATCCGGATGCCGGAGATGGACGGCCTGGCCGCGACCAGGGCCATCGTCGCCGATCCCGGGCTGGCCGGCGTGAAGGTGCTGGTGCTGACCACCTTCGAGCTGGACGAGTATGTCTTCGCGGCGTTGCGCTCGGGCGCGAGCGGTTTCCTCGGCAAGGGCGTCGGGCCGGACGAACTGCTGGATGCGATCCGGCTGGTGGCGCGCGGCGACTCATTGCTCTCGCCGCAGGCCACCCGAGCCCTGATCACCACCTTCCTTGATCGGCCGCAACGCTCCGACGCCAGCGCCTCGGAGCGTCTGCAGGTGCTCACCCCCCGGGAGCGGGAGGTGGTCGGTCTGGTCGGCATGGGGTTGTCCAATGACGAGTTGGCTCGGCATCTGGTGCTCAGTCCGCTCACCGCGAAGACCCATGTGAACCGGGCGATGACCAAGCTCGGCGCACGCGACCGCGCCCAGCTCGTCGTCATCGCCTACGAGAGTGGGTTGATCCGGCCCGGGCAGGATCACTGATCTCTCAGGGTCGGCTACCACCGGCGCGGTAGCCGGAAGTGTCGGCACCGGGACGACGACCCGACCGGTGTTCGCGGCCAGGATCATGATCATGATTCAGGCGGTGACGACCTTGGCGCACCGCCGGTCGGTGGTCACTGTCCTCGCTGTGGCTGCGCTCGTCGTCGGGCTGCTGGCGGTGTGGAACCAGCTGCCCTCCCCGACGGCGATCGCGGCGTCGCTTGCCTCCATCGATCCCGTCTGGGTGATCGTCGCTCTCGTCGCCCAGTGCCTGTCCGTGTTCGCCTTCGCCGAGATCCAGCGTCGGCTCGTCGTCGACCTCGGCGGCCGGCTGTCACGCGGCGGATCGGTGCAACTGACGCTGGCCAGCGGGGCGATCTCGATGGCGATGCCCGCAGGTTCGGCGTTCGGCGCGGGCTATACGTTTCGTCGGCTGCGGCACACCGGCCTGACCCACGCCGACATCGCGGTGTCGATGATCGCCTCCGCCGGGTTGCTCAGCGGCACGCTCGTCGCGTTGTACCTGTTGCTGACCGGGCCGACGCTGCTCGATCAGCTGGCCGACGTCATCGGGCGGGACCAGGTGGGATCCCTGGTGCTGCTCGTCGGCGCCGTGCTGCTGTTGGCGATCCTTCGACCACGATCTTTCGTTCGGCCGGCGGCCGACGACCGTCGACGTCATCGTCATGCACCCGTCACCGCCGCCTTGTCGGCGGTCAGCACCGTTCCGGCCGGTACCTGGTCGTCATCGGCCGGCTGGGCCGCGGTGAAATGGGCGGCCGACTTCGGGGTGCTGATCAGCGCGACAGCGGCGGTCGGCGCGAGCGTGGACGTCGTCGCCATGGCGACCGTCTACCTGGGTGTGCAGCTGTTGCGTCAGTTCCCGGTGACCCCGGGCGGTATCGGCGTCGTCGAGGCGGCCCTGCTCGCCGGACTGATCGCAGCAGGCGCGGACCCGGCACCCGCCGCCGCGGCCGTGCTGGTGTACCGGTTGTGCACGTTCTGGCTGATGCTGCCGGCGGGCGGCGCGGCCGCACTGCACGCACGCGGCGCGACCTTCGGTCCTGATATCGCGACGCGGTCAGATCCAGCCGCGCTCGGTGGCGATCCGGACGGCGTCAGCCCTGGTCCGCGCGCCGGTCTTGCCGATCACCGAGGACAGGTGATTGCGCACGGTGCCCTCGGAAAGGAACAGCCGGTGGGCGATCTCGGCGACGGTGCCGCCGTCCGTCGTCGCCACCAGCACTTCGGCCTCGCGGGCGGTGAGCGGCGATTCGCCGAGGCTCAGACTCTCCGCGGCCAGCGCCGGATCGACCACCCGAAGGCCGGCGTGCACCCGGCGGATCGCATCGATGAGCATCTCCGGCGGAGCATCCTTGACCATGAAACCGGAGGCCCTCGCCTCCATCGCCCGCCGCAGATACCCAGGGCGGCCGAAGGTGGTCAGCACGATCACCCGGCAGCCGGGTAGCTGCCGGCCGAGGGCCGCCGCCGCGCTCAGTCCGTCCAGGCCCGGCATCTGTACGTCGAGCAATGCCACGTCCGGCCGGGAATGCAGTGCGGCGGCGACGATCTCGGCACCGTCGCCGATCTGGGCCACCACCGCCATATCCGGCTCCAGGCCGATCAGGGCAGCGAACGCCCCTCTGATCAGGGCCTGGTCGTCGGCCAGCAGGATGCGGATGACCGAACCGGTGGCCGCGTCGGGTGAATCTGTCATGCGGTGGCCGAGCCGATGCCGGTGCGACCCGGGACGGCTGCCGGCAGGCCGGCGCGGATCACGAACCCACCGTCCGGACCGGGCCCGGCTTCGCAGCTGCCGCCCTGCGCACCCATCCGGTCGGCCAGGTTCTGCAGGCCGGCGCCGGTTCCCGCGGTCGGATTCCGGTCGACACCGTCTCCGTCGTCGACGATCTCGATGCTGCGCGAGTGCAGGACGACGCGGCAGGTCCGTGCCCCGGAATGCCGGACGACATTGGTGACGGCCTCCCGCAGGACGTAGCCCAACGCCTCGCGCGCGTCCGGGTCCACGTCGTCCGCCGTCGCCGGCAGGTCCGCCCGGATCCCGGCCGCCCGCAGCACTCCGGCCGCAACGCCCAGCTCGGCCGTCAGCGAGACCTCTCGATAGCCGGACGCAGTCGCCCGGACATCCTTGAGTGCTTCCCTGGCCAACCGCTCCACGTCACCGATCTCGGTTCCGGCAGCCGCCGGATCACTGGCCAGCAGTCGGCGGGCCAGCCCGGCCTTGACCGCGATCGCGGTCAACGAATGACCGAGGATGTCGTGCAGATCGCGGCCGATCCGCTCGCGCTCGGCGGCGACCGCGGCGACCGCGAGCTCCTCCCGGGTCTCCCGCAACTCGATGTTCAGCCGAACGTTGGCGGCGAACCCGGCCATGAAGGCGGTCAGCGCCACCAGGGTCAAAGCCAGTTCCCAGCTCAGCGGATCACCGGCGATCGCGTCGATGACGAGCATCGCGACGGCCAGCACCACCCCGATCGCCATCGCGGCACCGAACGGGAACAACATTCCACCGGCGACGGCGACGAACACCCACAGCGAGGTGGTCGAGGTACCCAGTACCAGGAAAGCCGGCAGGGTGAGCAGGAGGAGCAATCCGACGACGGCGGCCCGCGCGGCGACCGATGCCTGCAGCAACCGCCCGACCAGGAACACGTAGGTCCCGGAGAAGATCAGCAGCAGAATGCATGTCGTCACGATCAGCGCGGGTTCCGCATCGGCGGTGATGACGGCGACGAAGGCGGAAACCATGAAGAGTTGCGCGACCAGGGCACCGACGATCCATCGGTTCCGGCCGCTCACCCGGTCCCTGGTCTCCACCACCGAGCCATCATCCCGCACGGTCAGATCCTCGTGCCGCTGCGTCGGTAGGCCATGATGCCCACCAGCCCGAGGACGACGGTCCAGGCGGCCAGCACAAGTACGGCGGTGATGGGGACGCCGTCGCCGACGAGCACGCTGCGACCCAGATCGGCCAGCCAGTAGGACGGGGTCACCTTCGCGACGTCCTGCAGGAAAGCGGGGAACTGCTCGACCGGGAACCACAGCCCGCCCAGAATGGACAGGCCGAGGTAGGTGATCATCGAGATCGGCTGCACGGTGTCGACGGTGCCGGCGAACCCGATGACCAGACCGAGCACCGCGAACGGGATCAGGCCGAGCCACACGGCGAGGCCGGTTGTCAGCCAACCGGCGGCCGACAGCGAGACGTCACCGACGGTTGCCCCGGCGATGAACACCAGCACCAGGGCGGGCAGGGTGACCAGCATCGACACCACGGCCTTGGCGACCAGGTAGCCCCTGGCGGGCAACGCAGTCAGGCGCAGTTGCCGGTTCCAGCCCGTCTGCCGTTCCACCGCGATCCGGGCGCCGGTGTTGATGGCCGCTCCGATGCAGCCGAACGACGCCATCGACACCATCAGGTAGGCAACGACACTGATCCCGTTGCCGGTGTCCTCACCCTTGTACAGGTTGACGTACAACAGGAACAACAACAGCGGCAGCGCAACGGTCAGCACCAGGAAGCGCACGTTGCGGTAGACGTTGCGGGTCGACATCAGGGCGTACCGGGCGGTCATCCCGACCGTTCCCGGCGCTCTTGACGTGAGTGTGCTCATCGGTGGCTCTCCTGACGATTGGCGGCGGTGAGTTCGAGGAAGGCGTCCTCGAGGTTGCCAGCGGTGATCTCGATGTCGTGGGCGGCCGGCGCGGTCTGCAGCAGTGCCCGCAGAGCCGCGTCGGAGTCGTTGCAGCGCATCAGCATCCGGCCGGCCTCCTGCTCGACGGCGACCACTCCCTGCAGTCGGGACAGGTCGTCCGGCCGAGCACCGGGGATCACCGCCGAGATGGTCCGGCCGGCCACCGATGCCTTGATCTGGGCTCCGGTACCGTCCGCGATGATCGTGCCGTCGGCCAGCACCACAACCCGATCGGCGAAGGCGTCGGCCTCGTCGAGGTAGTGGGTCGCGAACAGCACCGTCCGTCCGCTGCCGGTGAAGTCACGCATCGATGCCCAGAACGACCTGCGTACCTCCACGTCCATGGCGACGGTCGGTTCGTCCAGCACCAGCAGGTCCGGATCCGGGACGAGAGCCAGGGCGTACCGCACCCGCTGGGCCTGCCCACCGGAGAGCTTGCTGGTCCGCTGCTTGGCGATGTCGGTGATTCCCGCCCGGTCCATCGCCTCGGCGACCGGCATCGGCGACCGGTGCAGCGCGGCGAACATCGAGATCAACTCACCGACCGCGACCTCCGGGAGCAATCCGCCGCCCTGCAGCATCGCACCCACCCGGCCGGCCTGGACCGCCTGCAGGGGTGAGGTCCCGAAGAGGCTGGCGGTTCCGGAGTCGGGCCGGATCAGACCGAGCAGCACGTCGATGGTGGTGGACTTGCCAGCGCCGTTCGGCCCGAGGAACGCCACCACCTCACCCGGCGAGATCTGCAGATCGACCCCGCGCACGGCCTGCACCTTGCCGAAACTCTTGTGGATTCCGGTCAGTCGGACCGCGGCCCCGTCAGGGGAGTGGACTGCATCGTTGATGCCGACCGGAGGGTTGTCGACCGCTCGCCGTTGCTTCTGCTCTGTCATGGCTCAAGCCTGTCGCCAGAGCCGGTCGGCTCCCTGGGCCGGCCGTCACGACCGTGCAATGACAGATGTCATGGGTGCGCGCGGCCCTTTCCCCAGCAGGTCATGACACACCCGGCCCCGGCGCACTGATGGGGTGGAACTACCGCTCATCGGGCGCTGCGGAGGCCCTGAAGCGGTAGATGTACCAGAGAAGCAACCCAACGTCGGGCGTGTCTGCCCGCTCCAGGACCCTTCAGCCGGACGCCAGGCCCAGGTAGTGCTTGCGTTGCTCGGGGTCGAGATGTTCGACGGCATACCGGAGGGTCACCCGGGGCAGTCGTGCCGCGTAGGCATCCAGAAATGCGAGCAGCGCGGCGCCGTCCTTCTTGCCGGCTTCGCGCAGCATCCCGCCGGTGGGTTTGCGCACCAGGTCGTGCGGGTCGTCGAGTAGAACCGTTGCGATGGCGATGGTGTCGTCGACCTCACCGTGACGGACGAAGGCGAGCGTGCTGAAGATCGCGGTTCGCCGTCGCCAGGGATCGGCCGATCGGGCCAGCTCGAACAGCACATCGCGCGGCTTGTCCAGCAGGTAGCCACCGACCACATTCGGCGCCGCGAGGTCGACCAGGTCCCAGTTGTCGATGCGGTCGTGGCGGCTCAGGTACAGGTCGTAGAGCTCCTTCCGGCGGGCGGCGGACGTCGACTTCTTCACCGCCTGCTTGCTCATGATGCTGAGCGCCCCGGCCCGGGCCTCGTGCACCGGCGAATCCAGCAGCCGGGAGATCTCGGCCGGTGACATGTCGACGCTGTCCTTGGCCAGCGCGAAGACCTGCTGCATCCGGACGCCGATGAAGTCGTCCCCCGATCCTTCCTTGAAGTAGCGTCGGATCTTCCGCAGTTCCTCGTCGGACTGATGCCGGCGCAGGTCGCGGACGAAATCCTCGGCGGTGACGGAACCATTGGCCATCAGCGACGGTCCAGCTCGGAGAAGGCCCGTCCGCCGGCCAGCCGGGCATAGCCGGGACCGCGGTCGAAGAAGGGCGGGTCCGCCGGCACCTCGGCCGCCATCAGCGCCCTTGCCGATTCGGTGCCCTCGACGTCGACCGCGTACCCGTCGGCGGTCGGTTCGATCACCACGCCGTAGTCGGTCAGGGCACCCGCGACGGACACCTTGTGCCAGAGCACATCTCGCAGCACCTCAGCCGCCGGCCTGGTCAGCGGGTCACCCCAACCGCCGCCCCCGGTGGTGCGGATCCGGATCACCTCACCCGCCGCGACCGGCTCGCCGTCGGCGAGGGCGTCGACCCGACGTTCATTCGGACCGCCGGGATCGATCGTCACCGAGAACGGTTTGCCGGCCCGCCCGCCGGCGAGGCCCCAGCACGACAGGATCGACCGGTCGGCGATCGACATGAAATGCGCGTCCACCAGCATCCTGATGTGCTTGTCGTAGCCGAGTCCGCCGCGGTGCCGGCCGGCACCACCCGAGTCGATCGCCAGCCCGAGACGCTCGACGATGAACGGGAACCGCGCCTCGGTGAACTCCGTCGGCAGGTTCCGGGAATCGGGGACGACATGGATGGTGTCCTCGCCGTCCGCGTAGTACCGGCCGCCGGAGCCGCCACCGAGCACCTCCCGCATCAGGTACGGCGACCCGTCCGCGTCGCGGCCGTACACGCCGGTGTAGCGGATCGTCTCCTGGTCGGCGGGCATCCGACCGTCGACGGCCTTGGCCAAGACCCCGGCCAACACGCCCAGCAATCTGAGGATGACGAAGGTGCGGGCGTTCGTCGGCGCCGGGAAGATCGGCGTGAGCAGCGTTCCCTTTGGTGGAAAACGCATCTCGATCAGGGGAACCACCCCCTCGTTGACCTCCAGTTCGGCCATCCGCTCGGGTGAGTCGGCGAGATTGCGCAGGATCGGCGCCAGCCATTTGGCCAGGAACACGCCGTCCGCATAGTCCGCGCAGTGGTTGATCGGGCCCTTGGCCTGCGGCGAGGTGCCGGTGAAATCCAGGATCAGCCGACCGTCGGTGACACCGTCGCCGGCCGACAGCTTGGTCAGGGTGATCCGCTGCGCGTGCAACCGCGGCTCGTCCACCCCGTCGTGCTCCGCGTAGTCCTCCCAGACGTACTCGCCGTCGGGGATCTTGGACAACAGCTCGGTACGGTAGGTCCGCGTGGTCGACTGCAGGATCTCCTCGAACACCGCGTCGATCGCGTCCCGGCCGTACCGGCGGAACAGGTCCGACAGCCGCCGTGCCCCCATCGAACACGCGGCGCACTCGGCATCCAGATCGGCGGCAAGGGATTCCGGCATCCGCGAGTTGCGGGTCATGATCTTGAGCGCCGCCTCGTTCGGCACGCCGGCCGCCCAGAGCTTGATCGGCGGCACCATCAGCCCCTCCTCGAACACGCTGGTGGCGTGCGAGGGCATGGAACCCGGTACCGCGCCACCGATGTCGTCGTGATGGCCGAATGCCTGGACGAACGCCACCACCTGCCCGTCGTGGAAGACCGGCACGGTGACGCACAGGTCGGGCAGGTGGCCGATCCCGCCTTCCGACAGGTACACGTCGTTGTGGAAGTACACGTCGCCGGGCTGCATCTGCTCGATCGGATAGTCGCGCACCACCGGCTGCACCAACGCCGAATACGACCTGCCGGTCAGCTTCCGCATCTGCACGTCGTGGATCCCGGCCCGGAAGTCATGGGCATCGCGGATCATCGGCGACCGGGCGGTCCGGCCGATGGCGGTCTCCACCTCGGCCTCCACCGACGCCAGGGTGCCCGCCACGATCTCGAGCAGGATCGGATCCACCATCAGGAACCAACTCTCGTCAACAGCAGGTTGCCGAACCGGTCGACCGTTCCGCGGAACCCCGGGGGAATCGGCACGGTGGACCCGAATTCCTGGACGACGGCCGGACCCTGCACGACGTCACCGGCTCCCAGCCGCTCCCGGTCGACGACGAGAGTTGCGAGCCAGCCGTCGAAATGCGCTTGTCGACCCTCCAGCGTCGCGCGGGCGACGGAGCCGTCGCCGACCGCGATCTCGTCGATCGGCGGTCGCGGAATCGGGCCGACCCCGGTCACCCGCAGGTTCACCCACTCCACGTGCTGCTCACCGACTCCGCGGAAGTCGTAGCCGTAGAGGGCCCGGTGCGCATCGTGGAACGCGCCGACCACGGCGTCGGCCCAGTCGCGGCTGATCTCCCCGTCGGGGCAGTCCACCCGCACCTCGAAGGCCTGGCCGACGTACCGCAGGTCGGCCGAGCGCTCGATGATCTGCCGGCCGGATTCGAAGCCTTCCCTGCGCAACGCTTCTCGGGCCTGCTCGGTCAATGCCCGGTACAGCTCCGCCAGATCGCCGATGTCCAGTCGACGATCGGGGCACACCGCGGTGCGCACGTAGTCGCCGCGTACGTCGACGGTCAGCAGGCCGCTGGCCGATACGTTGCCCGGGTTGGGCGGCACCAGCACGGTGCCGATCTCCAGGATGTCCATCAACCGGCAGGCGAGCAGCGAACCGGACCCGCCGAAGGTGACCATCGGGAAATCGCGCACATCCAGCCCACGCTTGGTGGTGATCCGGCGCAGCGCGTTGGCCTGGTTCCAGGCCGAGATCTCCAGGATGCCGGCCGCGCAGTCCTCGATCGTCAGGCCGAGCGGACCGGCCACCTCACCGATGGCCGCGGTCGCCGCCTCGACGTCCAGCGGGATCTCGCCGCCGAGCAGGTGCGCCGGGATGCGTCCCAGCACCAGATGCGCGTCGGTCACCGTCGGCTCGCTGCCGCCCCGCCGGTAACAGGCCGGTCCCGGGTCCGCCCCCGCCGACCGCGGTCCGACCTTGAGTGCGCCCTCCGCCGACAGCCAGGCCACCGAGCCACCGCCGGCGCCGACCGTCACGATGTCGATCATCGGGATCTTTGCCGGAAACGGTCCGACCGATCCCTCGGTGGTCAATGACGGTCGCGCATCGGTGATCACCGAGACGTCGGTCGACGTGCCACCACCGTCGCAGGTGACCACCGACCGGAAGCCGGCCCGGTCGGCGATCACCGCGGCGCCGAGCGCACCGGCCGCCGGCCCGGACAGTACGGTGCTGATCGGCTGGTCGACCACGCCGGCCGCGGAGAGCACGCCGCCGTTGGAGCGCATGATCGAGAACGGGATCCGCCGCCCACCGTCCAGTGCCTCCAGCCGTCGCGCAATCCCCGAGACATAAGAGGCCACAGTGGGTTTCACCGCGGCATCGATCAGTGTCGTCATCGCGCGCTCGTACTCGCGATATTCCGGCAACACCTGGCTGGACAGCGAGAACACCGCCCGCGGGTGGTGTTCGGCGATCACCTTCGCCATCTCGCGCTCGTGCTCCGCGTTCGCGTAGGAATGCAGGAAACACACTGCCAGTGCGGTGATCCCGCGGGCGGCGAAGAACTCGACGGCCTCTCGTGCAGCCTGCGGGTCGAAGGGCCTGATCTCCCGCCCCAGGTGATCCAGCCGGCCGCCGACGGTTCGGACCAGGTCGGCGGGCACGATCCGATCCGGCTTCACCCAGAAGTAGGAGTTGCCGTAGCCGTCGGGAACTGACTGCCTGGCGATCTCCAGCATGGATTCGTAACCGGTGGTGGTGATGAAGCCGAGAGCACCGACCTTGCCCTCCAACAGCTGATTGGTCGCGACCGTGGTGCCGTGCAGGATGCCGGAGATCTGCGAAGGCGGCGCTCCGATCAGTCCGAGGATCTTGTCGATCCCGGCCAGGAAGCCCTCAGCGGGATCCGTCGGGGTCGATGGCGTCTTGGTGGTGACGATCCGGCCGGAGCCGGTGTCGACGGCCACCACGTCGGTGAAGGTGCCACCGGTGTCGACCCCGATCCGAATCACCCGGTCATGATCCCCCGTCGTCACCGGGACGGCCAGGTCCACGCCGGCTCGTCGAGCCGGTTCTGGCCGACCAGTCGGGTCTGGCCGGAATCCTTGACCAGTTCGATGACCGACGGTGCGACCTGCGACCCGTCCCGTTCGATGGCCGCGATCAGGGCCGCGGAGTGCGAGACAACGACCAGCTGGCAACGCTTCGCGGCGGCCAGGACGAGCGCGGCCAACGGCTCCAGCAACTCGCTGTGCAGGCTGGTCTCCGGTTCGTTCAGCACCAACAGCTCCGGCGGTCGCGGGCTGAGCAGGGCGGCCACCCACAGCAGGTAACGGACGGTTCCGTCGGACAGCTCGGCGCTGCGCAGCGGCCTGGTCAGTCCGTCCTGCCGCATGGTGAGCTCGAAACGTCCGGCGAGCGAATCGATCTGCAGTGAGGCGCCGGGAAAGGCGAGATCGATCGCGGCATCGAGAGCTTCGACGTCGCCGATCTCCTTGATCGTCTGCACCGCCGCCGCGAGGTCGCTGCCGTCGTGAGCGAGAACCGGTGTTCTGGTGCCGATCTGACTGGCCCTCGCGGGTGCACCGGCGTCGGTCCGCAGATGGTCGTAGAACCGCCACGATCGCAGCTGCTCGCGGACGACGAAGAGCTCGGGAGCAGCGCGTGGATCGGCGATCTCGGTCAGCATGCTGTCGAAGGTGCGCAGGCCCTGGGTGACGACCGTCCACTGCCCGTCCGGACCACGGAGCCGGACGACGCTGTTGTGCCGGTCGGCGAGTTGCGCCGATGGCCGCGGCACCGGTCCACCCCACACCCATTCCCGTTTGATCTCCGGGTCCAGCCCGAACATGGTGGAACCCACCGTCACCGGGTGCCCGAAATCGACGGCGTACCCGAGGTCGTCGCCGGCGAAGCCCAGCCGCAACGCCCGCGGGCCGGTCGGCAGGGTGCCGGTCGGCAGCCGGCGACGGGTCTCCCGCTCGCGTCCCGCTGCTGCCGGTCCGGCCCAGATGGTCGACGGCAGGCCGCCCTCTGCGGCGAGCGCAGCGACGGCACCGTCCCTGGCGGATTCGGCCAGCAGTCGCAACGACCGGTAGAGGCTGGACTTTCCGGTGCCGTTGGCGCCGGTGATCACCGTCAGCCGGTCCAGCGGCAGGATCAGCCGGCGCAGCGACCGGTAGTTCTCCACGGCCACCGTCCGGATCACCGAGCCACCGTAACGTCCGGGGCGCCACGGTTGCGGCGTCGGTACAGTCGCGACCATGCGCATCCCCGGGCCGTCCGACCTGCTCAAGCTCACCGGTCAGGGGTACGACGCGCTCGAACGTGCCATCGGCCTTGTCCCACGGTTGGTGGCACTGGTCACCGAGGTGGAATCGATCATGGTCAGGGTGCAGGCGGTCGTCACCGGGATCGAAGCCACCCAGCAGCGGGTGACCACGGTGGTCACCCGGATCGAGGACACCCAGGAGCGGGCGGCAATGGTCGTCGACCGATCGGAGCGGGTGGTGGGCAGCACCGAGGTGGTGGTGGGCCGGGCGGCCGATCTCACCCGGCGGGTCGAGCCGTTGCTGGACCGGTTCGAGCCCACCCTGGACAAGCTGGAACCGATCCTGGCCCGATTGGCCGACACCACCAGCGCGGCCGAGGTGGACGCCATGGTCGGCCTGATCGACGCGCTGCCCAACATCGTGGACAAACTGGATGCCGACATCCTGCCGGTGCTGGACACCCTCGCGACCGTCGCGCCTGATCTGCGGGACCTGCTGGACGTCTCCAAGGAACTCAACGAACTCATCAGTTCGGTGCCGGGTCTTGGCCGGGTGAAGAAGAAGATCGAGGAACAGCAGGACGCCCAGGACGAGTACCGGGCCACCGAGGAACCGCAGGCCGCGCCGGATCGGCGATCCAATCACGCCGAGCCGGACGGTTCACCTGCCGACGACCCGAATCAGGTCAAGTAGCGGTACGCGGCCGATCCGGGCAAGATCCGCTCGACCTCCATCGGTGACTTCTCCATCCGGGTCAACAGCGCGGAAAGCCCGTCGGCGGAACCGATCTCGACACCAACCAGGGCCGGCCCGGTCTCTCTGTTGTTGCGTTTCACGTATTCGAACAGGGTGATGTCGTCGTCGGGCCCGAGCACCTCGTCCAGGAACCGGCGCAGCGCACCCGGCTCCTGCGGGAAGTCAACCAGAAAATAGTGCTTCAGCCCGAGCTGCACCAGCGACCGCTCGACGATCTCGCCGTAGCGGGACACGTCGTTGTTGCCGCCGGAGACCAGGGCCACCACGGTGCAGCCCGGCTCCAGGTCGAGCTGCGGCAGCGCGGCGACCGCCAGCGCGCCGGCGGGCTCGGCGACGATCCCCTCGTTCTGGTACAGCCGCAACATCTCGGTGCAGATGGCGCCCTCGTCGACGCTGACCACCTGCACCCCGGCTGCCGCGACGATCTCGTACGGCAGTGCCCCGATCCGCCGCACCGCCGCCCCGTCGACGAACGGATCCATGTGCTCCAACCGCACCGGTCCGCCGGCGACCATCGCGGCGGTCAGTGAGGCGGCCCCGGCCGGTTCCGCACCGATGATCCGCACCCTCGGGGCGCGCTCGCTCAGGTAGGTGACGATGCCGGCGAGCAGGCCACCGCCGCCCACCGGGACCACGATCACATCGGGCGGGTGACCGAGCTGCTGCAGCAGTTCCCGGACCACCGTGCCCTGGCCCGCGATCGTCCGTCGGTCGTCGAACGGCGGCACCAGAATGGCCCCACTCTCGACGGCGTAGGCCGCTGCGCCCAGTGCGGCATCGTCGAACGTGTCGCCGCTCATGCTCAGCTCGACGGTGCCGCCGCCGTGCGACAGGATGCGATCCCGCTTCTGCCGCGGGGTGGTGTTCGGCAGGTAGATCCGCCCCTTGATGTCCAGCGCCCGGCAGGCGAAGGCAACTCCCTGGGCGTGGTTGCCGGCACTGGCACACACCACACCGGCGGCCCGCTCCTCCGGAGTCAGCTGGGCCATCAGGTTGTACGCCCCGCGCAGCTTGTAGGAGCGGACGAGCTGCAGGTCCTCCCGCTTGAGCAGCACGGTGGTATCGGTCTCCGCGCTGAGCCGCTGACACTCCTCCAACGGGGTCAGCGATGCCACGCCGGAGATCCGCCTGGCCGCCGCATCGATGTCCGCTGCCGATACGGGCCGCCCGCCGGTGGGTTTCAGGGTGGACACGCAGCTGATCCTGTCACGGTCGCGCAGCACGCGTCCGGCCGTCCCGCCGGCGGCTAGCATCTGACATTGTGCTCGCCGCGATGCGCCAGGCCAGGATCCTGGAAGAGGTCCGCCGTACCGGGGGCGCCAGGGTCGCGCAGTTGACCGCCCTGCTCGGGGTCTCCGACATGACGGTGCGCCGGGACCTGGAGATGCTCGACCGCAAGGGTCTGCTGTCCAAAGTGCACGGCGGCGCAACCGCGATGGACACCGCCAGCGCCATCGAACCCGGGTTCGAGATCACCAGTCAGCGGGAGATCTTCGAGAAGGAGGCGATCGCCGCCAGGGCCGCCCAGTTGATCCGGCCGGGAATGGCCATCGCCATCACCGCCGGCAGCACCACCTGGACGCTGGCCCGGCATCTCGGCGACATCGCGAACCTCACGGTGGTGACCAACTCGCTCAAGGTCGCCGAGGTACTGCACGCCCGTCAGCGGCCGGACCTGACCGTCGTCCTCACCGGTGGCCTGCGAACTCCCTCCGACGGTCTGGTCGGACCTGTTGCGGTGCAGGCCATCCGCTCCCTGCACGTGGATATGGTGATCATGGGCGTGCACGGGATCGACGAACGCGCCGGGCTGACCACCCCGAACCTGCTCGAGGCCGAGACCAACCGCGCACTGGTGGAGTCGGCCCGGCGACTGGTGGTGGTGGCCGATCACACCAAGTGGGGCGTCGTCGGGCTCGCGCAGATCGCACCGCTGCGGGCCGTGACCACACTGCTGACCGACGACCGGCTGGACGCACACGCCGCCGAGGTGCTCTTCGACCAAGTGCCGGAAGTGATCATCATCCCGACCGATCAACCCGAGGACGACGACTAGCGTCTTCGACCGTCTGAGCCCCCGCCGGTGTCACCGAGCACCACCCCGGGCCGTAGCTCAGTGACGCGACCTGATGCTCAGACGGCTCAGCGGGCGCCGGGCCGATGCTCAGACGACTCAGCGGGCGCCGGTCACCAGGTGGCGGTGGCGTCCCGCAACACCGCGTACTGCTGCCGCACCGCGGGAGTCGGTGCGGCGCTGAAGACCTCGGTTCCCGCCGCCTGCCACTCCGGTGGCCGATCCTGTCCGAGCAGCGCCCAGGCTGCCTGCCGGGCGGCGCCGAGTGCAACATATTCGGCGGGCTCGGGCACCTGGACGTCCGCGCCGAGGATCGCCGGGGCCAGCTGTTGGATCGCCGGATTCCTGGCCCCACCGCCGATCATCAACACCCTGGTCGGTGAGACACCGAGCGCGTCAACGGCATCGGCCAGCGAACAGAGCAACGCTTCGACCGCGGCTCTGGCCAGATCGGCCCGGGTGACCGCGGAGGTCAGCCCGGTCAGGACTCCGGTCGCGGCCGGTCGGTTGGGAGTGCGTTCGCCGTCCAGGTACGGCAGCAGGGTCAGCCCGCCGGCACCGGACGGCGCGGAGAGCGCGAGCTCGCCGAACTCCGCGTGATCGACCCCCAGCAGGCTGCCGACCACCGCGAGCACCCGGGCCGCATTCACCGTGGCCACCAAGGGCAGGTAGCGACCGGTCGCGTCGCAGAACCCGGCCACCGAACCGGTCGGGTCCGCGGCCGGGACATCGGTGACGCTGAAGGCAGTCCCGGAGGTTCCGATCGACACGGCGACATCGCCCTCGACCATGCCGAGGCCGACCGCGGCGGCCATGTTGTCGCCGGTGCCGGCACCGAGTGCTGCGCCGGATGCGCTGCGGCCCACCACCTCCGACCCCTCGGCCAGCCGCGGCAGGACGACTGCCCGGTCGCCGCCGGTGCGGCCGAGCGCCCAGTTCGCCACCTCGGGCAACCATTCACGGCGGGTGGTCGAGTAGTAGCCGGTGCCGGAGGCGTCGCCGTGATCGGTCGTCATCGGCGCCCTGGATCCGGGCCCACCCGCCAGCATCCAGGTCAGCCAGTCGTGTGGCAGCAGCACCGCGGCCGTCCGGGCTGCGTTCTGCGGTTCGTTCTCCGCCATCCAGCGCAACTTCGTCACCGTGAAGGAGGCCGCCGGCACCGACCCGATCGCGTCGGCGCAGGCCTGCGGACCGCCCAGATGATCGACCACCTCACTGATCTGCGGCGCCGACCTCAGGTCGTTCCACAACAGGGCGGGCCGGACGATCTGACCGTCGGAGTCCAACGCCACCATGCCGTGCTGCTGACCGCCGACGGCGATCGCGTCCGCCCGGTCGAGCAGCCCGGAGCCCGCGCGCTGCAAGGCCTCCCACCAGAGCATCGGGTCGACCTCGGTGCCGGGTGGATGCGGCGCCGAAGCCTCATCGACGATCACCCCGTCGGAAGCCCGGACCAGCAACACCTTCGTGGACTGGGTCGACGAATCGATCCCGGCCACCAGGACGTCCTTCACGATGCCTCCTGCAATCTGGCCAGCGTCGGATCTGAGATCAACTGCTCGATGCCGACATGGGCGGCGCCCAGTGCCGCCGCCTCGAAGCCGAGCTCGGAGAACACCACGCGGCACATCGCCGCCGGCAGGGCCAGTACCCGCGAGCGGAGTTCGGTGACGACGGTCCGTTCCAGGTAGTCGCGGACCGCGGGATAGTGCCCGCCGAGCACGATGGTGTCGGGGTTGAGCACGTTGGCCAGGATGCCGATGCCGATGCCGAGCCAGTTCGCCTGCTCGGCGAGGGCGTCGAGCACCCGCTGATCTCCGGCCGCCGCGAGCCTGGTCACCTCGACCAGCTGCGCGCCGAGATCGACCCGTTCGTCCGGCGACGGTTCCCCGGTGCCGGCGACCATGTTCAGCAGGGCGGCGAGCCCGACTTCCGTCTCCCAGCAACCCTTCCGGCCGCAACCGCAGAGCCGGTCCGGTTGGCCGACCGTCATGTGGCCCACCTCGCCGGCGAAACCGTCTGCGCCCCTGACGATCCGGCCGTCGACGATCATGCCGGCACCGACGCCGACCGCTCCGGCCAGGTAGAGCAGGTTGCTGGTTCCGGCGACCTCGCCGACCGCGTAGTGCGCCATCGCACCCATGTTGGCGTCGTTGTCGACGCCGATCCGGGTGTCGCTCCACTGCAGGCGACCCATCAGGGTGTGCACGATGTCGACATCCCGCCAGTGCAGGTTCGGCGCGAAGGAAAGCATCCCGGCGTCGGCGTCGACGAGTCCGGGGACAGCCATGTGCAGGCTCTGCACCTGATTCGGGGTGCAGCGGGCATCGGCGATCAGGTCGCGCGCGACGTCGGCGACCACACCGAGCGCCCTGGCCGGTCCGAGCTCGGCCATCGAGCGGCCGATCCGGCGGCGGGCCAGCACCCGGCCGCCGAGATCCAGCACCGTCCCGGCGATGTAGTCGACCTGCAGCTCGATCCCGACGAAGCGCACCGCCGTCCGATCGAGCTCGACGGTCCGGCCGGGCCGTCCCATGCCGGTGCGATCGATGGTGCCCTCGGTCACCAGGCTGCGGTCGATCAGTTCGGTGACCAGGCTGGAGACGGTGGCCTTGGTCAGGCCGGTGTCATCGGCCAATCGGGCCCGGGAACGGGGTCCGCCGTCGGACAGACTTCGCATCAGCAGTGCGAGGTTGATCCTGCGCACCGTTGCCTGATCGGCCGGTGTCGATCCACCCGCGGTCCGAACGGCGATTGGCACTGGCGAGCCTTTCGGGTTCAGGGGTGGGCGTACCGGCCGATCGCCGCGCGAGACCTGTTGTCCCGCAGCGGCGACCGGCTCGGCCGGAGGATGGTGCGGTCAGCGACCGGCGCTGGCGCGGCGGCGGCGGCTCAGCGCGTCGACGCTGGCAGCGAGCAGCAGCACGATGCCGGTGATGATGAACTTGATGTAGGCCTGCAGCCCGAGGAGGCCGAGGCCGTTGTCGATGACGGCGATGACCAGACCACCGATGATCGCGTCCCGCGCCTTGCCCTTGCCGCCGAACAGCGACGTGCCACCGATGACGGCGGCGGCGACCGCGTAGAGCAGGGTGTTGCCGGCGCCGGAGGACGGGTCCACCGAGCTGAGCCGGGATGCGGCGGCGATGCCGGAGATGACGGCCATGGCAGAACTGATCACGAAGCAGGCGATGGTGATGTAACCGACCCGGATACCGGCCCGGCGCGCGGCCTCGGCGTTACCGCCGACGGCGTACACATGCCGGCCGAATGCGGTGCGGTTCTGCACGAAGGTCCAGATCACCAGCAGTACACCCACCAGCGGGGCGATCCACGGGATGCCCTCCAGCACGATGACGCCCTTGGAGCGGTTCTGGCTCAACAGGAACGTCGCGCCCAGCAGCACGACCGCGATCACCACGATCCGCAAAACGATGATCGCCAGCGGAGCGGTCACCAGATTCGCACTGCGTCGACGTTGGTAGACCAGCAGGTTCAACGCTGCGTACAGGGCCACCGACACGATGACGACCACCCAGCCGAACAGCACCGGCATGTTTCCGTTGGACAGCCCGAAGATCACCGGATCGTTGATCGGGACAGTGCCGCCGGTGCCGATGATCCACAGCAGAACACCCTGGTAGGCAAGGAAGGTCGCCAGGGTCACCACGAACGACGGGATACCGACGGCGGACACCATGACACCGGTGAAGATGCCCATCGCGACACCGACCAGCAGGGCGACCAGCACGGCGAGGTACCAGGGCAGGCCCTGCTTGAGCATCAACATGGCCATCACCGCGGCACCCACGCCGCCGATCACGCCGGCCGACAGGTCGATGTGGCCGAGCAGCAGGACGAACCCGATGCCCATGGCCAGGATGCAGATCGCGCCGGCCTGGGTGAGCAGGTTGGCCAGGTTGAACGTCGTCAGGAAGGTCGACGGGGCGGCGATGGTGAAGATGATGATCAGCAGCAGCAGCCCCAGCAGTGCCGGGAGGGAGCCGACGTCACCGGCCCGCAGCTTGTTCCGGTACTGGTTGAAGTACTCGCCGACCGAGACGGGGCCGGCCGCGTCGCCGGAGAACATGCCACGCGCATTCTCGTCGCTGACGTGTTTGACGGCCTTGCTCATGTCCGGGGTGGTCATGCCGACTCCTGCGAAACCGCTAGGGGCAGGCCGTGATCGCCCGACCGGCCGGTGGTGATCAGTTCGATGATCTCGCGGCTGGTCACGTCGGCCGCCGGGACGTCGGCCGCCATCCGGCCCAGGTAGAGCGCGCTGATCCGGTCGCTGACCTCTTTGACGTCGTTCATGTTGTGGCTGATCAGCAGGACGCCGAGTCCGTTGTCGGCGAGCCGGCGAACCAGGTCGAGAACCTGCCGGGTCTGCGCGACACCCAATGCGGCGGTCGGCTCGTCGAGCATGACGACCTTGGAGTTCCAGAGCACCGACTTCGCGATGGCGACCGTCTGCCGTTGTCCACCGGACAGGCTCGCGACCAGTTGCCGCACGCTGGTCACCGTCCGCACGGACAGCGACGCCAGGGTGTCCCGTGCCTTGATCTCCATCTGGGCCTCGTCCAGCACGACACCGGACTTCGGTTCGCGGCCGAGGAACATGTTCTGCACGATGTCCAGGTTGTCGCACAACGCCAGGTCCTGGTACACGATCTCGATGCCCAGCGCGGCCGCGTCACGAGGACCGCTGACCGACACCGGTTTTCCCTCGAACAGGTACTCGCCGGTGTCGATGCCGTAGATACCGGCGACGCACTTCACCAGGGTGGACTTGCCGGCGCCGTTGTCACCGACCAGTGCGGTCACCTGACCCGGATAAATCTTCAGATCGACGTCGTGCAGCACCTGCACGGCACCGAAACTCTTGTTCACCCCCCGCAACTGGAGGATCGGTTCGGTTGGCTGTGTCATCGAGTGCTCCTTGCATCCGCGCCAATGGGGGTGAACGAAGAACTGGGGATCATCAGCGCCGAGGCCCGGCCGACAGTGGAGTCGACCGGGCCCGGCACACGATGCCTGAGGTCAGCTGATGCCCGCTTCGGTGCACGCCGCGGCGTACTCGGCGGTGCACAGCTCGGCGGCCGTGACGCCACCGGCGTCGACGACATCCTTGACGTTGGCCTTGGTGATCGACTGCGGGGTCTCCAGGATCGCCGCAACGTCACGGTTACCCGTGGAGTCGTTGACGGTTCCGGTGGTCTCCGGCTTCTCACCGTTGGCCAGCGCAATCGCGACCTTCGCCAGTGCTGCGGCCTCCAGGGTGGTGTCCTTGAAGACGGTCATGCACTGATCGCCGGCCAGGATGTTCTGCAGACCCTGAACGGTGGCATCCTGCCCGGTCACCGGGATCTGCACGCCGTTCTTCTTGTTGATCGCGATGACCGCGTTGCCCAGGCCGTCGTTGGCCGCGAGCACACCGTCGATGGCGCCGCCGGCGGCGGTGTACATCTGCTCGTAGGTGGTGCCGCCGACCTGGTTGTCCCAGTCCGGGATGGCCTGCTCCGCGACGACCTTGTAGTTGGTCATCGGGTCGAGGACCGAGTGCGCGCCGGCCGAGAACAGGGTGGCGTTGTTGTCGGTCGGGGAACCGTTGACGTAGACGATCTTCTTGTCACCGGAGCCCAGGCACTCGGCCAGGCCCTTGCCCTGCAGCTCGCCGACGGTGGTGTTGTTGAACGAGACGTAGTAATCCGCTGCGCCGCCGAGGGTCAGCCGGTCGTAGTCGATGGTGGCGACGCCCTGCGACGCTGCCTTCTTCTCGATCGCGGCACCGGAATCGCTGTCCAGGTTGACGATCGCCAGCACGGTGACACCGTTCGCGATCATCTGGTCGGCAATCGTGGCCATCGCGGCCTTGTCGCCGTTGGCGTTCTGGATGTCGTAATCGACGCCGGCCTCCTTGAAGGCGGCCTCCAGGTTCGGCCGGTCCTGGGTCTCCCAGCGGGCGGACGACTTGGTGTCCGGCAGGATGACGCCGATCTTGCCGCTGGTGGCGGCGGGCGCGGCGGGCGCGGCACTGCTGGAAGCGGCCGGCTTGCTGGAGGCTGCCGCCGAACTCGGCGCGCTCGATGCCGCCGACGAGGCCGCGGCGGCGGACGTCGTGCTGCTGCTGGTGGAGGAGCTGGACCCACAGGCTGCGAGCAGCAGCGAGCCAGCTGCCACCAGGCCGAGTACTGCGGAGGTCTTCAGGCGCATGAACATTTCCCTCTCTGAGGAGTCAGCCCTGCCGAATGGAGGGCCGATTTACCTGCCGATCACATGGTCGACACGCACTAGTACGGTGGTCACACAAACTATTGAGCCCAACTCGCCGTGTCAATCAGCACAGAGGTCACAGTTTGGTAAGTGCCCCAACGAAGTCGCTGCGTCACACGATCGGCAATGTAAACAACACTAAACGTGTCGCTGCGACGTTGGGCCAGTCGGGTGGGAGCGTTCCCATCCGCCTCGCCACCGGTCGGGTGAGAGCGGTTCCAGCAGGCGGGACGTCGATCCGCAACTGGTCACGCAGCAACGAGCGACCGAAACTTGTCAGTACGAATACAGCGACCCGTGCACCGTTCCGACTCCGGTCACGATGTGGATCCCGGCCGAGGTGCCGATCAGGTCGGCGCCGGCGGTCAGCAGTGCCCTGACCTGTTGCACGGTCCAGACCCCGCCCGATGCCTTCACCCCGATCGAGGCCGGAACCGAACGACGCAGGTAGCCGATGGTTGCCGGGTCGGCGATTCCGACCGAGCCGCGGGAGGCGATCGAGACGAACGCCGCCCCGGCATCGATGGCCGCGTTGACCGCCTGCTCCCGTTGCCTGGCGTCGAGCAACGGCAACTCGAGCATCAGTTTCACCCCGACCGGCTCGGCCGCGGTGACGACGGCGGCGATGTCGGCGGCGAACTCCTGCACCCGGCCGGAGAGCAGGTATCCCACATTGACGGTGGCGTCGATTTCGTCGACTCCGCTGTCCACCAAGGCCTTCACCTCGGCCACCCGGACCGATGTGACAGCGGATCCGTTGGGGTAGTCCACGATCGAGCCGATTCGGGCGACGGTGCCGCGCAGCTCTTCCCGGGCGGCCCAGACCCAGCAGGGCGGCACGATCGCCGCATCGAACCCGTGCTCCAACGTCTCCCGAACATGCGCCCGCACCTGGCGTTCGGTGATGGCATGACCGATCAGCGTGTGCTGGATGCGGCCGGAAAGTTGTTCGGGCGGCAACAACTGCGCCGGGTGGACCTGCTCGTCGTCCAGATTCCGCACCGCGCCATCCTTGCACGCACCGTTCCTGCGGCGCTGGGCAAGCCGCGGCGAACTGGGGTGATCGGAAGCGGCACAACTAAGCTCCTGCTGATGCGGATCCTGTCCATCCAGTCGTCTGTCGCCTACGGGCACGTGGGTAACTCGGCGGCCACCTTCCCGCTGCAACGGCTCGGCCACGAGGTCTGGCCGGTGATCACCGTGCATTTCTCCAATCACACTGGTTACGGGGAATGGCGCGGGATCGTGCTCGACCCGGCGGTGATCGCGGACGTGATCGAGGGCATCGCCGACCGCGGCGCGCTCGGGCTGGTCGATGCGGTCCTCACCGGCTATCAGGGATCGCCAGGGGTCGCGGACGTCGTGCTGTCGACGGTTCGCCGGGTCCGCGAGCTGAATCCGGACGCGGTGTACTGCTGTGACCCGGTGATGGGCGATGTCGGGCGCGGGATGTTCGTGCTGCCCGGCCTGCCCGAACTGATCCGGGACACCGTCGTGCCGACCGCAGACGTGGTCACTCCCAACCTTTTCGAACTGGCATTCCTGGCCGGTGTTCCGGTGGAGGCCATCGACAGCATCGATACCCTGCTGGCTGCTGTCGCGGCCGTCCGGGCGCTCGGTCCACAGACCGTGCTGGTGACCTCGGTCGAAGGCCGGGGTCTGGGCATCGGCGCCGACGAGATCGCCATGGTGGCAGTCGATGTCACCGGCTCCTATCTGGTCAGGACACCCCGGCTGCCACTGACGGTGAACGGCGCCGGCGATGTGACGGCGGCGTTGTTCCTGGCCCATCTGCCCGCCGGGATCGAGGTGGCACTGGCCAGGGTTGCCTCGTCGGTCTACGGCATCCTGGCCGCGACCGATGCCGCCGGGTCCCGCGAGATCCTCTTGGTGGAGGCACAATCGGCGATCGCCGAACCCGACTGCGAGTTCGTCGTCGGACGACTGACCGGGCCGGCGGAGAGCTGACCGCGGGCTACCGGCGTCGCCGGGCGATACCGGCGCCGACGAGTACCCCGACCAACATCGACACCGCGCCGAAGGCGGCCGCGCCGATCAGCGACGCGCCACCGGGCCTGGCGCCGCGTGACGGAACGGCCGGCGGTTGAAGAGCCGGCATTGCGGCAGCCGGTACGCCCGGTTCCACAGCGGTGGTCGGCACAGCCGTGGTCGACACAGCGGCGGACGGCACAGCGGCGGACGGCACAGCGGTGGACGGCACGGCGCCGGTGAGCACCTCGTCGATGGCCAGGAAGAATCGGCCGGCCGTCTTCTTCGCCGCTCCCGCCAGCACCCGTTGTCCGACTCCGCCGACCATGCCGCCCACCACGGCATCCGCGTCGTAATCGACCCTGGTGGTGCCGTCCGGTAACCCGGCCAGCGCAACGGCAACCGTGGTGTCGATCGTGCCCGGTCCGCCGGATCCCTTGGCCCGCATGGTCAACGACGTCGGCTCCTGCAGATCGGAGAAAGCCACCTCACCGGAATACGAGCCCTTGATGGACGCGACCCCGAGGGAAACCGTCAGTGCGAAACGGTTCGGCTCGATCGGCGTCAGTTCGTCGCACCCCGGAATGACGCCGGCCAGCACCGCCGGGTCGGTGATCGCCGCCCAGACCTGCTCCGGCGCAGCATGCAGGGTCGAGGAACCGGCGATCTTCATTCCGGCCGTCCTTTCAGGGGTTCGAGGCGGCCGGCGTCGAAATCCCGACGCAGGTCGAACAACCGGCTCGGGTTCAGCGGCATGGCGTCGATACGGAAACCCATCGCATCCTCGACGGCGGCCGCGATCACCGCCGAGACCGGGATCACCCCCGCTTCGCCGGCTCCCTTGATGCCCAACGGGTTCAGCGGCGACGGGGTCTCCTGGTGGCCGATCTCGAACCGCGGCGGTACCTCGGTGACGTACGGCATGAGGAAATCCATGAACGAGGCGTTGAGCAGCTGCCCGTGCTCGTCGTAGGCGAGTGTCTCGTACAGCGCGCCGGCGATTCCCTGCACGACACCGCCGTGCACCTGCCCACGCACGATCATCGGGTTGATCAGCGTTCCGCAGTCGTGCACCACGCAGTACCGGTTGATGGTGATTTCGCTGGTGTCGTCGTCGATCTCGATGATGGCGGCGTGCATGCCGGAGGCGAAGGTGGACCGCGGCGGCGAGTAGTAGTCGCTCGATTCCAGCCCAGGTGATTCACCCTCCGCAACAGGTGAGGTGCTCGGATCCGCCGGGCGGGCGAACTGGGTCGCCGCCTTTGCGGCTTCGTCGAAGGCATACCGCAACGGATTGGAGAGCACGGCCACCTGACCCAGCGGGATCGACGCGGTCGGATTGCCCTTGACGGCAACGACTCCCGCTGTGATCTCCAGATCGGTCGCGGCACATTCCAGCGCATCGGAGGCGACCCGCAGCGCCTTTGCCCGGACAGCACGGGCGGCCAACGCCACCGCTGATCCGGACATCACCGCCGCGCGGGACGCGAAGGTGCCCACCGCGTAACCGAACCGGCGGGTGTCGCCGGTGGTGACCCGCACCGACTCGAAGGGCACGCCCAGTTCATCCGCCACGATCTGGGCGAAAACCGTTTGGTGGCCCTGACCTTGCGAAGTGAGGCCGATGGCGACCTCGACCGACCCGTCGGTCAGCACCTGGATGTGCGCGCCCTCGTACGGTCCGGGACCGGTGCCCTCCACGTAACAGCCCAGCCCGATCCCGATCCGTCGACCCTGCCGGGCCGCCTCGGCCTTGAGGGCGGGGAACTCGTCCCAACCGATCATGTCCTTGATCATGTCCAGCTGCGCGGGATAGTTGCCGGAGTCGTAGATCAGCGGGCGCCCGTCCTGGAAGATCAGCCCCTGGTCATAGGGGAACTCGTCGGGCTGGATGAAGTTGACGGCGCGGACCTGGGCCCGGTCGAGACCGAGGGTCTCGGCGATCCGGTCCATGGTCCGTTCCATGGCGAAGACACCCTGTGGCCGCCCGGCGCCGCGGTAGGGGGTGACGATGACGGTGGTCGTATAGACCGAATGGAACTCCACCCGGTAGGCGCCCGGCTTGTACGGGCCGAGCAACTGGGTCGAGGTGACAATGGGGCAGATGATCCCGTACGGGGTGTAGGCGCCGTTGTCGTGCCAGAACGAGACGTCAAGGGCCAGAATCTTTCCGGCGTCGTCGAAACCGACATCGATGTGGTGTTCCTGGCCGCGCTCGTGGGCCGACGAGATGAAGTGCTCCCGCCTGTCCTCGGTCCACTTGACCGGCCGGCCGAGCCGCATCGCGGCCATCGGCACCAGGATCTCCTCCGGCCATGGGTGCATGATCTTCACCCCGAAGCCGCCGCCGACGTCCGGGGCGATGACCTCGACCTTGGGCAGCGGCAGGCCCAGCTTGGCAGCGATCGCCGCTCGCACGGAGGTGGCTGTCTGGGTGGAGGAGTAGACCCGCAGGCTGCGGTCGTCGGGATCCCAGCGCGCGTGCACGGCCTTGCCCTCGAGCGGCATCGAACACGAGCGCTCGATGGTCAGGTCGAAGGAAAGTCGGTGCGGCGCAGCGTCCATCCCGGCGTCGACGTCGCCGACCTGCTGCACCAGGTGGGCCGCGATGTTGTCCGGGATGTCCCGGTGCACGGCATGGTCGGCCGCCCTGGCGGCAGGGATCCCCACCACGGCCGGCAGCCGGCGGTACTCCACGTCGATCAGCGCGGCCGCATCCTCGGCCAGCGAACGGCTTTCGGCGACCACCATGGCGATCGGTTCGCCGACGTGATGGACGACGTCCTTGGCCAGCGCGTACCCGGTCCTGGGGGCGTGCATGCTCGGGTGCGGGATGAGCACCGGAAGCGGCTCGGCGGCCGCATCCTCGAGGTCCTCGTGGGTGTAGATCGCCATCACGCCGGGGACGTCCAAGGCCCGGGTCACGTCGATCTCGCCGATGTCGGCGTGCGCATGCGGGGATCGGACGAATGCCACCTCCAGCGCGCCGGTGCCGATTCCGATGTCGTCGGTGTAGCGGCCGTTGCCGGTGATCAACCGGAGATCCTCCACGCGGCGAACGGGTGCGCCGATGTATCGGGTGACCATTACTTTTGCCGCCCTTGCACTTCGGCGGATTGCAGTTCGGCTGCCCGCAGCACGGCATCGACGATGTTCTGGTACCCGGTGCATCGACACAGGTTGCCCGCGATCATCTCGACCGCCTGGTCCCGGGTGGGTGCCGGATTGGCCGCCAGGCACGCGGTGACCGTGGTCAGGAAGCCGGGCGTGCAGAAACCGCACTGCAGCGCGTGGCACTCGTGGAATGCCTGCTGCACCGGCGAGAGACCTGACGGCCGGCCGGCTTCCGGCTCGCCGGCCAACCCCTCCACCGTGGTGACCCGCTGTCCGGACACCGACACCGCGAAGATCAGGCAGGATCGCACGGGGGCATCGTCCAGCAGCACGGTGCAGGCGCCGCACACCCCGTGCTCACATCCCACGTGGGTCCCGGTGAGCCCGAGATCATGTCGCAGGAAATCCGACAGCGTGCGCCTGGCGGTGACGGTGGCGGACCGCGTTCCCCCATTGACCGTGAGTTTCACCTCGTGCAACGACTCGCGCTGTTCGGTCGGCTCCGTCATGCCGCCCCCACTGCCTGCCGCGCAGCCGAGATCGCCTGTCGGGCCGCGCGAACGGTCAACACACCGGCCAGATGCCGGCGGTAGTCCGCGGTGGCGTGCAGGTCCGACTGCGGATCGACGCCGTCGCGAGCGCGGGTGGCGACGGTGCCCTCACCTGCTTCCCACTCTCGCGTCAGATCGAGTACCAGCGGGGTGTCGGAGACGGACAGGTACCCGCAGCGCAGCGAACGGACGACCCCGAGTTCGTCCAGTTCGGCGATTGCGCCGACCCCGCAGAGCGCGTAATCGCCGTTGCGCCTGGCGATCTCGACGAAGGCGCTACCCGACCGCCGGGGCAGCGCCGGGAAGTACGCGTGGGTGGCCAGTTCGTCGGGCCGCAATGCCGACTCCAGCGGGCCGAGGAAGAAGTCGGCGGCGGCGATCACCCGACGGCCGTCGGTGGAGGCCGCGGTCACCGACCCTCCGCACAACGCCAGCACCGTTGTCATCTCACCGGCCGGGTCGGCGTGCGCGAGGGAACCGACGGTGGTGCCTCGATTGCGGATCGTCGGGTGCGCCACCAGTCGCAAGGCCTGGGCGAGCAGGGGCTGGGTTCGGTTGGCTGCGGCGTCGTGCTCCACCCGGCTGTGCCTGGCCAGCGCGCCGACCGTCACCCCGCCGGCGTCGGCGACGACGGTGTCGAGCTCGCCGAGCCCGTTGATGTCGACGAGATGTGCCGGAGCGGCCAGCCGCATCGCCAGGACCGGGACCAGCGACTGTCCGCCGGCCAGCACCTTCGCCGACGGACCGAGCTCGGCCAGCGCGGCCGTCGCCTCTGGCACGGACCGAGGTCCGTGCCAGTGGAACGGTGCCGGCTTCATCCCACGATCTTTCCCTAGTTCCGACGGCGGTGTAGGGCCAGGGGCCACGGTTCGGGCCTCGCGATCACCCCGCTGTCCTCACCGGTTGGTAGCGGAGCAGCTGAACACCGTTGCCGAACTGCCGGGACTCGACGAGCCGCAGCGGGACGGTCGACGCGGCCGACCCGAACAGCCGATGACCCGAACCCAGCAGCACGGGATGCACATACAGGCAGTACTCGTCGATCAGATCCAGTCGCCGGAACGTGGCGGCCAATTCTGCGCCGCCCAGGGCCATGTCACCGCCCGGCCGCGCCTGCAGCGCACGGATCTCCACCGGGTCGACCTCGTGCCTGACCTCGGTGTTCCAGTCGGCCCGCCGCAGGGTCCGGGAGAAGACGATCTTGGGCATGTCACGCCAGATCCGGGCGAACTCGGCCTCTTCCACCGTGGCCGCCGGATCCTGGTCCGCGGTCGGCCAGTACTCGGCCATCAGCTGATAGGTGATCCGCCCGTCCAGGAAGGCGCCCATGGCCTTCAGTTCCTCGTTGAAGTGACTGTGCAGCTCTGCGTCGACCAGGTGCCAGTCGATCTCCCGATTCGGACCTTCGAAGTAGCCGTCCAGCGAGATCGACATGGACATGATGATCCTGCGCATCGCTCCAGTCTGACGTGGTGAACTGAAGGCCGGCCAGTCGCGTCGTCGAAGGGGATGCCAGTGACCGCTCCGTTGCGTGCCCGCCCGGCCGGCAGGCTCGGGTCGACCCGCCTGGTCGCGGCGGCCGCGACCGGGCTTGCCCCGCTGCTCGACGGCGCCGACCGCAGCGGTGTGGTGATCGGCGTCCTGAGCCAGGCCGTGATCATCCAGATCTCCGGTGTCCGGGATCCCCGGGTGATCTGCCTGCTCTCCGCCGCGGCGTCCGGCGTTCCGAACGGGGTCCGGCTCGGCGGCATCCGTTCGATGGACGGTCACCGTCCTGGTGACGAGGTCGTCGTCGGTGGGGGCCGGATCCGCATCGTCGGATGGGAGCTCGCGATCGTCCGCCGCTGGTCGAGTGCCGTGCGCCCCATCGACCCGCCGACCGGCACGACAGAGCTGGCCGAGGCTGCCGCCGCAGCGCGGCGCGGCGTTACCGCGAGTCAGCTCGCGGCACTGACGGAGGCACTCGAGCACTGCGTCGATTCCACCACCGAGGATGTGGCTCGGTCGGCGATCGATGCATTGGTCGGCCTCGGACCGGGGTTGACGCCCGCCGGGGACGACGTGGTCGCCGGGATGCTCACCGGCCTCCACGCGACCGGGCACGCCGGCCTGGCCGGCCGGTTGGGTCGCGTCGAGCGGCTCGATGAGCGCACGACGGCGCTGTCGGCGGACCTGATCCGGCTGGCGGCGGCCGGCCATGCCGGCGTGGAAGTCCTTCACCTGTTGGCAGCGGTGCACACCCGGGCTCCGCTGAGAAGACCGATCGAACGGCTACTCTCGGTCGGTCACACCAGCGGCGCGGATCTGGCGACCGGTCTGGCGATCGGGATGCGGGTGGGCGCAACACGGCGGGAGGTTCGATGACCGAACACATCTCGGTCCGTCGTGGCGTCTACCGCGATTCGGTCACCCTGCTCCGGATATCCCAGGCGGCCGCATCGGTGCCGGGAATCACTGCCGCCCAGGTGGCGATGGCAACCCCGTTGAACAGCGAACTCGCTGCGGACCTTGGCTTCTCGAGTCCAGACGGGGCCGGACCGAATGACCTGATGATCACCATCCGCGGACAGGACGACGGAGCTGTCGCGGCAGCGTTGGCCGCCGTGGACGCCGCCATGACCGCCCCGGCCGGCAGCAGCTCCCCCGGCACCTCCGCAGCACCCCGCACCGTCCGGGCCGCCGCGGCGGCGCATCCGGAAGCACCGATCACGCTGCTCTCGGTTCCGGGAGCAGCAGTGCTCGGCGAGGCTCTGGACGCGGTTGACGCGGGCCGGCACGTGATGATCTTTTCGGACAATGTGCCGATCGAGGACGAGCTCACCCTCAAGATCGCGGCCGCCGCGGCCGGTGTCCTGGTGCTGGGACCGGATTGTGGGACGGCCATCATCGGCGGCGTCGGACTGGGATTCGCCAACGTCCTGCACACACCCGACGCCGGCCCGCGGGTCGGCGTCGTGGCCGCCTCCGGAACCGGTGCGCAGCAGTTGACCTGCCTGTTGGACGAGGCCGGGGTTGCCGTCTCCCAGGTTCTCGGGGTCGGCGGTCGTGACCTGTCCGAACGCGTCGGCGGCCGGAGTGCGATCACCGCCCTCGGCATGCTCGACGCCGACCCCGGAACCGACCACATCGTGCTGATCTCCAAGCCGCCGCACCCGGCCACCGCGGACCGGGTCCGGGCATTGGCCGGCACATTGCGAACCCCGGTGACGATGGTGTTCATCGGAGCCGATCAACCCGACATCACCGACAGTGTCGAGCAACTGCTCGCCGAACTCGGCCGGCCGGTGCCCAGCTGGCGTTGCTGGCAGCCCGCCGACACTGCGCGGCGAGGTCGCGGAGCCCTTCGGGGCCTGTTCTCCGGCGGCACCCTGGCCGACGAGGCGATGGTGGTGATCAGCGCGGATCTCGGCGGCATCCGGTCGAACATCCCGCTGGAGCCTGCTCTTACCCTACCGGAAAGTGTTGCTGGACATGCTCTTCCGTCGCTCGCCGGGCTGGGTCACGCGATCGTCGATCTCGGTGACGACGAGTTCACCGTCGGCCGGCCGCACCCGATGATCGATCCCACCCTGCGGCTGGAACTGCTTGCCGCTCAGGCCGCCGATCCCGACGTGGCCGTGGTGCTGCTCGATCTGGTCCTCGGCCATGCGGCCGATCCCGACCCGGCAGCGTCGATGGCGCCGGCGATCAGCGCAGCGGTCGACGTGGCCGCGGCGGCCGGTCGCGAGCTGTCCGTTGTCGTCTCGCTCTGCGGCACCGCCGACGATCCGCAGGACCGGGAGGCCCAGGCCGCGGCCCTCGTCGCTGCCGGTGCCTGGGTGTTCGCCTCCAATGCCAGCGCCGCCCGGGCGGCCGCCAGTCTGACCGGGACGGTCCCGGCCCAACCGAGCCCCACCGGAGCCGGGCGGCCGGCACCGGGACCGGCCGCGTCGGCCGGACCGGACCTGCCGTCGGCAACGCCAGGCCCGGACACCACGATGTTGACTGCTCCCGGCCCGGTGATCTGTGCGGGCATCGATCTGCTCGCCGACGCGCTGCGGTCTCAGGCGGTCGAGGTGGTCGCCGTCGACTACCACCCGACGGTGTTCGGCACCGCGGATGCCGCCGCAGTTCCGGCTGCACTGCGTTCAGTGATCGCCGACAGCAGGCGCGGGCCGGCCAACACCCTGGCGGCCGAGCGGATGATGGCCGTCCGGGCCCAGCTGATCGACGTCCGGCCGGCCCACGAGGCTCTTGGACTGCGGCCCGGCGAGTTCTGCCACGCGGGGCCACCGATCGCGTTTGCCAGGGCCTCCGGACCACTGCGTGGCGCACTCATCGGCGCGCTGATCTTCGAGGGACTGGCCGACGACGAGGCACAGGCCATCGCGAAGCTGGAATCCGGGGAAGGCATCTCGCTGCAGCCGTGCCATGACCGGCACGCGGTCGGCCCGATGGCCGGGGTGATCTCGCCGTCCATGTGGTTGTTCGAGCTCACCGATCCAGCGACGGGTGCGCGGTCCTTCTGTTCGCTGAACGAGGGTTTGGGAAAGGTGTTGCGGTACGGCGCCTTTTCTCCCGAGGTGATCGACCGGCTGCGGTGGATGGCGGAGGTGCTCGGGCCCGCGCTCGGCATTGCCGTCAGGGCGGCCGGACCGATCGACATCACCGCGATCATCGGCCAGATGGTGCAGATGGGCGACGAGGGGCACAACCGGAATCGGGCCGGCACCCTGATGTTCCTCCGGGAGATCCTGCCGGCATTGATCGGCTCCGGTCTTCCGGCGGCCGACGTGGCCGAGGTTGCCAGATTCGTCGCCGGGAACGACCACTTCTTCCTCAATCTGGTGATGCCGACCGGAAAGTTGATGGGCGACGCCGCGGCCGGAATACCCGGCAGTACCGTGGTGACGGCCATGTGCCGCAACGGAACCGACTTCGGGATCCGGGTGTCCGGCACCGATGACGAATGGTTCACCGGCCCCGCGCTGTATCCGGACGGACTCTTCCTGCCGGGATTCGGACCGGACGACGCCAACCCCGACATCGGCGATTCGGCGATCGCCGAGACGATGGGCATCGGCGGAATGGTGATGGCAACCGCTCCGGCCATCGTCCGGTTCGTCGGCGGCTCGGTACCGGACGCCCTGGCCGTCACCGGCCGGATGTATGAGATCACCGAGGCAGAAAATTCGGCGTTTGCCGTGCCCATCCTCGAGTTCCGCGGTGCACCAACAGCTGTCGACGTCACCCGGGTGCTCCGCACCGGCATCCTGCCGCAGATCAACACCGGCATGGCCGGCCGGGTGGCGGGCACCGGCCAGGTCGGTGCCGGGCTCGTCACCCCGCCGATGGACTGCTTCACCGCCGCGATCCAGGGCCTCGCCGCGCGAGTGCCCACTGCCCGGTCCTGACGCCGAGCATGATGAGCCCGCCTGCCATGAGCCGACTCCTCACCGGCCGATGCGCCGGCTGCGCGGCGGTCCGCCCGTGTTGACCCAGCGGGGCCTGAACCGGGCGTTGCTGGCCAGGCAGATGCTGCTGGTCAGGGCGAGAATGCCGATCGAGCCGGCAGTCTCGCATCTGGTCGGCCTGCAGGCGCAGCGTCCTGACCCACCGCATGTCGGGCTGTGGTCCCGGATCGCCGGACTCGACCATCGACAGACCGACGAGTTGCTGGAGAGCCGCGCGCTGGTCCGCGCTGCGGCCATGCGATCGACGGTTCACCTGCTCACCGCGAACGACGCGCTGGCACTGCGCCCGGTGGTGCAGCCGGCCATGGACCGGGAACTGCAGGTGCCGGCGTTCAAGTCGCTGCGCTGGGTCGACACTACGGCCGTGGTTGCCCGTGGCCGGGAACTCTGCTGTCGGCGGCCGCTGACGTTGCCCGATCTCGGTGCCGCGCTGGCCGTCGAGTTTCCGCGGGCCGACCCGCGTGCCCTCGCGATCGCCGTCCGCAACGGGATGGTCCTGGTGCAGATCCCACCGCGCGGCCGGTGGCGCACCCAGGCTCCGACGGTGCACGTTCCGGCGACGGCCTGGATCGGTCGGGACGAGGGGACCGCTGCCGACCCGGCCCCGCTGATCCGGCGCTACCTGGCCGCCTTCGGCCCGGCGACGGCCACCGACATCGCGACCTGGTCGGGCCTGCGGGGCGTCACCGCCGTCCTTCAGCGGATGGGCGATGAACTGATCAGGCTGGAGGACGACCGGGGTCGAACACTCGTCGACATTCCCGGCGGCATCCTGCCCGACCCGCAGACGCCTGCTCCCGTTCGACTGCTGCCCGAATACGACAACGTCCTGCTCTCGCACGCCGACCGGACCAGGATCATCGCCGACGGCTACCGGCCGTTCGTGTTCACCCGGGCCGGTCAGATCGGTGGCACCGTGCTGGTCGACGGCTTTGTGGAGGCGACCTGGCGAACCGTGCAGACCGAGGGCAGCGAGACCCTGACGGTCCGCCCGTTCCATCGACTCACCCCGGCAACGACCTCCGACATCGAGCGGGAAGCACTGTCACTGCTGGCCTTTGCCTCCCCGGGGCAACAGCATCGGGTTGAGTTCCAGGAGCCGCAGTGATCCTCGACGACCGGTTGGCCGAGCTGACCGACATCGACCCGAACACCCGGTCGGCGGTCCACGCCCTGTTGGGCGGGATGACCGATGCCGATCGGAGCGACGCAGCGACGATCAGGCAGGCTCTGCTGGCCGAGCTCGGATCGTTCTCCTCCACGTGGCCCGAGGAGATTCCGCCCGGGTCGGCGGCGGCGTGGGTGTCGGCGGTGCTCGGCGCCGTTCCCGCTGTCGCCGACTGGATGCGGGCCGCCGGGATTCCCGAGCCCACGATCGCGGCCACCCTCGGCGACGTCGGGCGGCACCTGCGACTGGAACACCGCAACACCGGGCGGACCGGGTTCGACGCGCCGGTCTGGATGCTCGCGGTGATGTCCGGCAGCCTGTACCAACTGGGCCGGCTGCAGTTCGACCTGCGACGCCGGCACCCGCTGGAGTCGGTGCTGCCGGCCGGGTTCGGGGAGTGGGTGCTGGACGTCCACATCCCCGAGGCCGGCCCGCTGACCCCGGAGGCGGTGGCCGCATCGCTGCGACGGGCGGTCCGCTTCTTCGGCGAGCACTTTCCCGACCGTCCGGTCCGGGCAGCGGTCTGCGCGTCGTGGCTGCTCGATCCGTACCTGGGTCGGCACCTGGATCCGTCGTCCAACATGGTGTCGTTCCAGCGCCTCTTCACCGCGTTCGGCGAGCCGCGGGACGACCAGTTGGACGCGGTCTATTTCACCTTCGGACAACGGAGTCTCGACGGGCTCGACCGGTTGCCGCGTCGGTCGTCGCTGCAGCGGCTCGTCCTCGAACGGTTGGAGAGCGGGCAACGCTGGCAGGTGGTGCACGGCTACCTGGAGCTGCCCTGACCGCACCGGCCGGGTTGGCGGCAACGGTCACGGGGAACCCTCACCCCTGTGCCCTGAGGCGGGAACGTCGGCAGGGTGACCCAGGTCTACTGTCGCGGAGGTCTGGACGAGTCCGGAAGATCCATGATCGTGCATGCGAAGGAGAGCATTCGTGACCGTGCAGGACAGCGCCCCAGCACCCGACAGCGCCGCCACCGCCGCAGCTGCGGCAACCAACCGCGACGCGGCTCCGAAGGTCGACGCATCGGACACCCAGGCCATCAAGATCACCTATGACGAACAGCGCTATCCGGCCCGGCCGCGGGCGCTGGGTCCGCGGGCCCGTCGACGTCCGGTCATCCCTCCGGATTCGGCTCCCCCGTTTGCCGCCGACGGCCGGAACAAGGCCTACGTCGAATGGCTCGAGGACATGTCGATGCTCAGCGACGCGAACACCATGGGCCGACAGCTCTCCGGACAGGCCGGGATGTGGCAGAACCCCTACGCCTATCCGAACCCCCGTTCGGCGGTGGAGAAGGCCTCGGTCTGGTTCACCGCCTATCCGCTGTCGTTGATCACCGCCCCTGGTGAGTCCTTTCTGGGTGCACTGGGTGACGAGGACCTCTGGAAGGCGTTCCAGCAGATCGGGGTGGAGGCCATCCACACCGGGCCGGTCAAGCGGGCCGGGGGGCTCAACGGGTGGGATCCGACACCAAGCGTCGACGGCCACTTCGACCGGATCAGCATGGCGATCGATCCGCTGTTCGGCACCGAGGAGCAGTTCCGCACGATGTGCGAGGTCGCCGCGTCGCACGGCGGCGTCGTCATCGACGACATCGTTCCCGGGCACACCGGCAAGGGCGCCGACTTCCGGCTCGCCGAGATGAACCATCGCGACTACCCCGGCATCTACCACATGATCGACATCCCGGAGGCCGACTGGCACCTTTTGCCGGACGTCCCCGCCGGTGAGGACTCGGTCAACATCGACGTCGAGACCGAGAAGGCTTTGCAGGACGCCGGTTACATCATCGGCCAGCTGCAGCGGGTGATCTTCTACGAGCCCGGCGTGAAGGAGACCAACTGGAGCGCCACCCGCGCGGTGGTCGACACCAGGGGCAAGACCCGTCGGTGGGTCTACCTGCACTACTTCAAGGCCGGCCAGCCGTCGATCAACTGGCTGGACCCCACTTTCTCCGGGATGCGGCTGGTGATGGGTGATGCCATTCATTCCCTGGTCGACCTCGGTTCCGGAGGACTCCGGTTGGACGCCAACGGGTTTCTCGGCGTGGAGAAGAGCGCCGAGGAGAGCCCCGCCTGGTCGGAGGGGCACCCGCTGTCGGAGGCGGCCAACCAGCTGATCGGCAGCATGGTGCGCAAGGTCGGCGGCTTCACCTTCCAGGAACTGAACCTGACCATCGACGACATCAAGGCCACCGGCGAGGTCGGTCCCGACCTGTCGTACGACTTCATCACCCGCCCCGCCTATCAGCACGCGCTGGTCACCGGAGACACCGAATTCCTCCGCCTCACCATGCGGGAGGCCATGCGGGTCGGCGTCGACCAGGCCTCCCTCGTGCATGCGATGCAGAACCACGACGAATTGACCTACGAGTTGGTGCATTTCGCGACCAAGCACAAGGACGACCTGTTCACCTTGGGCGGCGAGCAGGTCCCGGGCATCGAACTGGCGGAGACGATCCGACAGACCCTGCGGGACAAGATCACCGGCACCGTCGCGCCCTACAACCTGGTCTTCACCCAGAACGGGATCGCCTGCACCACCGCCACGGTCATCACCGCCGTGCTCGGGATCGCGTCCCCGGAACAGGCAACCGACGCCGAGGTGGAGAAGATCAAGCAGCTGCACCTGCTGCTGGCGATGTACAACGCGCTGCAGCCAGGCGTTTTCGCGCTGTCCGGCTGGGATCTCTGCGGGATGGTCACGGTCGACAAGGACCGGGTGCGGTCGTTGATCTCCGGCGGTGACACCCGGTGGATCCATCGCGGCGCCCACGACCTGATGGGAGTCAACCCGCACGCCGACGTCTCGGCCGCCGGAATGCCGAGGGCGCGCAGCCTGTATGGCACGCTCCCCGATCAGCTGGCGGACGAGAATTCCTTCGTCCGGCGGCTGAGCGAGATCTTGGCCGTCCGCAAGCAGCACGGCATTGCCTCCGGTGTGCTGCTGGACGTCCCGGAGGTGTCGCACGCCTCCATGCTGGTGATGGTCACCGATATCGGTTACGGCGCACAGGAGATCACCGCACTGAACTTCGGAGCCGATGCAGTGGACGGCACCGTCTACTCCGCGAGCCTGAATCCCGGAGACCGGGTGATCGATGCCTTCGACGGCAGCGAGGTCGGCATCGTCGACGCCGTGCACAGCTTCGCGCTCACCCTCGACGCCTTCACCGGACGGGCGCTGCTCGTCCTGCCGTCGAGCTGAGCGCGGCACGGTCGGCATCGCGGGTGGTCAGTCGGCGAAATCCCAGCTGACCGTGACGGTAGCGGTGATCTCGGCGTCGCCGGTGGCGACCGGCATCGACTCGGCGACGGCGGCTCTGGCGAAGGCCATCGGCCTGGGGCCGCCGCCGGCGGACCGTTCGTCGATCCACTGCACGCGGCCGAGAGTTCGTCCGGCAAGGTCGGCGAACTGCTGGGCCTTGACGGTCGCATCGGCGAACGCCACCTCCCTGGCGAGGGTCAGCGCCTGCTCGGGGTGGCCGGGTGTCAGCGAGACACCGTTGATCTGCACACCTTCCCCACCCAGCGCCGCCACATCACCGAGCAGCCGTTCGATCCCGTGCAGACCGTCGAGGGTCAGGGTCAGCCGTTGACCCGCCTGGTATCCCAGCACCTGCTGCCTGCCGTTGGCGTACTCGGTGCGCGGGCCCAGGGTCAGGTCGGAGGTGCGCACCGACCTGGAGTCCACCCCGGCATCGGCCAGAATGGCCAACAGGCGGGTGGCGGTGGCAGCGGCATCGGCGAAGGCATCGCCGGGCTCGGCCCGGACCACCTCCACCGCAAGGGCGATGGAGACCCGATCGACCGCAGCGGTCGCGGAACCGGATCCGATGACGGTGATGCCGTTGAGGGGCGCGTCAGCTGAGCTCATGGAGCCAGTGTGCCCGGATCCCGGGTGTTCTGAATGGACGTCACGAGTTCCCGGAACGCCGAGCGAACCTCGGCGGGACGTTCGATCCACGGGAAATGTGCTGCCCCGTCGATGATCCGGCGGATCACATTGGCTCCGGTGTACGTCGGCTCCGCCCACAGATCCTGGATGACGATGCGGTCCTCGGCGCCGCTGAGGATGAGCGTCGGGATCGTGGCAGGCCACCACGTCGCCGAGTAGACGTCATCGAAGTTGATCTCCGACCACTGCACCGCGGCCGGGTTGTAGGGCATCCGGCCGAGAAACTCGCGTCCCTGCTCGACGAAGCCCGACGTGAAGTTCCATGGCGCGGAGGCCACGCACATGTCCAGCAGATTCTCGGCGGCGTGCACCTCGGGCAGCGGATTCTCCAGGGTCATCTGTGCGAACGCCGGCCGCCACTGCGCGTTCGGAGCGGTGCTGATCAGCACCAGCCCGGCGAGCAGCTCGTCCAGTGCCGGCACCGAGAGCAGGTACATCCCACCGGTGCTGTGCCCGACGAAGACCGGTCGGGGAACGACCGTTGCCGCCTCCAGCAGGATGTCCGGCCACGAGCTGTAGGGATCGTCCGGCACGTCGACCACATTCGACCCGTCACCGGGCAGATCGACCAACCAGGTCGTGCCCGGCACCTCGATCGCATCCACCAGTTCGACCAGGCTCTCCGACCCGATACCCGGTCCGCCCGGCAGGAAGAGCCAGTTGAGGTCACCCGGCCGTTGGGTGTGCCGACGCAGCCGCACGCCACCGGCCGTCCTGAGCTCGTCCGTCACCCGGGGAACATACCGGCGCGGCTGAGCTGTCCGGGGACGGCGTGCCCGATCTCGTCGGCGAGCTCGGGCAGCACCCGGATCACCAGCTCGGGGTCGATGCCGGTGTCGATCCCGGATCTGTGCAGCAGGTAGAGCAGGTCCTCGGTGGCGATGTTGCCGGTGGCGTTCGGCGCGAAGGGGCAGCCGCCGATCCCGCCGGCACTGGCGTCCAGGGCCGACGCACCTCGCTGCGCGGCGGTGATGGCGTTGGCGTAACCGGTGTTTCGGGTGTTGTGGAAGTGCCAGCGCAACGGGATCTGTGCTGCCACTGCTGCGGCCACGTCGGCGAGGGACTCGACCTGGACAGGCACCCCGACGCCGATGGTGTCGGCGATGGCGAGCTCGTCCGGTGGTTGTTCCAGGCAGCGGGACAGCACATCGGCGACGAACTCCGGCCTGACCTCGCCCTCGAACGGACAGCCGAAGGCGGCGGCGATGGTCAGGGTGGTGCGCATCCCCGCCGAACTTGCCCGCCGGGACAACCGCTGCCACGAGTCGATGGCATCGGCAATCGACATTCCCTGGTTCCGGCGGCTGAAGGTCTCGCTGGCCACCACCACGATGTTGGCTTCGTCCATCCCGGCCGCGATCGCCCGGTCCAAACCGCGATCGTTCAGCACCAGGCCGATCCACGAGACCTCGCCGCGGGGCAGCGCAGCGGCGACCTCCTCGGCGTCGGCCATCTGCGGGACCAGCCTGGGATGGACGAAGCTGGTCGCCTCGATCCGGCGCGCGCCGGCGTCGACCAGCCCTTGAATCAGCCGCAGCTTCGCCGCGGTCGAGAGCACCGCCGCCTCGTTCTGCAGTCCGTCGCGTGGTGCGACTTCGACAATCTCCACTCGGCATGTATACAACTATTCTTGTCGTATCGACAGACCTTGGACTCTCTCTTGCTGTCTCGTCGAAGGCGTGCCAGCATTGCATGCAATCCAAGCGGTAGAAGGGTGGTCCGTGGCTACGGCTTCGAAGAACACGACAGCCATGCTGCGCGAACTGATCCTTGCCGGCTCGCTCGCGGCGGGCGCGAAACTCGGCGAAACCGAACTCGCCAACCGTCTCGACGTCAGTCGCACGCCGGTCCGAGAAGCGTTGTCCCGCTTGGCAGCAGAGGGCCTTGTCGAGATCGTGCCGAACCGGGGCGCGAGGGTGGCCAAGTGGTCGGACCACGATCTGGAGCAGATCTTCGAGCTGCGTCTGCGACTGGAGCCCTACGCGGTCGGCCTCGCCGTCCCGCGGTTGACGAACGCCGATCTGGACGAACTCCAGGCCCTCGCCCGGCGCATGCAGTCGCTCGGAAAGCCCGGCCGCGCACAGGATCTCGACGGGATCGTGCACCTGAACCGGCAATTCCACGGGATGCTGATCGCCCGCGCCGCGAACCCGGCGCTGGCGGCGTCACTGCTGGCGGTCACGCACGCGTCCGTGGTCAACCAGAACTTCCACAACTACGCACCGGAAGCGCTCGCCAGGAGCCTGGCCCACCACGTCGAGATCGTCGAGGCGGCCAGGGCCGGCAACGCCGAGTGGGCGAACTGTGTCATGCGGTCCCACCTGTACAACGCCAGGGCCACCATGTTGCCCGCCGCCCACCTCCGACGGGAAACCCTTGAGCGACACCACACCCGCTGACACTGCACCGGCCGATCCGCCGCCGGCCGACCTGCCACTGGCCGATCTTCGGGTGGTGGAGCTCGGGCAACTGCTGGCCGGGCCGTTCTGCGGGCAGCTGCTCGGCGACTTCGGCGCCGAGGTGATCAAGGTCGAAGATCCGGGCCGGGGTGATCCGATGCGCGAGTGGGGCCGGGAGAAGCCGCACGGAAAGTCCCTGTGGTGGCCGGTGGTGGCACGCAACAAGAAGTCCGTCACCTGCAATCTGCGTTCGCCGCAGGGTCAGCAACTGCTGCGCAGGCTGCTCGACACGGCAGACATCCTGGTCGAGAACTTCCGCCCGGGAACTCTCGAGCGATGGGGGCTCTCGCCCGAGGAGCTCTGGTCGACAAATCCCGGTCTGATCATCACCAGGGTCACCGGCTACGGCCAGACCGGCCCGTACGCACCGCGTGCCGGCTTCGGATCGATCGGTGAGGCGATGGGCGGAATCCGTTACGTCACCGGTAATCCCGACCAGCCACCGGCCAGGGCGGGGATCTCGCTCGGTGATTCGCTCGCGGCCACTTTCGCCTGCCTCGGCACGCTCGTCGCGGTGCACAGCAGGCATCGCACCGGCCGCGGGCAGGTGGTGGACTCGGCGATCTACGAGGCGGTGCTGGCCATGATGGAGTCGCTGCTGCCGGAGTGGGCGATCGCCGGCTATCAGCGCGAACGCACCGGCGCGGTACTGCCGAACGTTTCGCCGTCCAACGTCTATCCCACCCAGGATGACGATCTGGTGCTGATCGCAGCCAATCAGGACTCGGTGTTCAAGCGACTCGTCGACGTGATGGGTCGGCCGGAGCTGGCCGCCGACGAGCGGTACGCCACCCACTCGGCGCGCGGGCGGACGATGACCGAACTGGACACCCTGATCGCGGAGTGGACCAGCACGCTCACCGCCGACGACCTGTTGGACCGGCTGCACGGGGGCGGTGTCCCCGCGGGCCGGATCTTCCGGGCCAAGGATATGTTCACCGACCCGCACTTCGCCGCCCGCGAGGCCATCGTCAGGGTCGTGCATCCGGAGCTGGGTGAGCTGCCGATGCAGAACGTCACCCCTCAGCTCTCCCGAACCCCGGGCCGGGTCCGGACTGCGGGTCCCGCCCTCGGCGAACACAACGTGGAGGTCTGGCAGGGGCTGCTCGGCCTGTCGAACGACGAGATCGCCCAATACACCAGCCAATCGGTGATGTGAGACCAGTCCTTGGAGGACAGATGAGTTTTCGACTCGGCGTCGATGTCGGCGGAACGTTCACCGATGTGTTGCTGGTGGATTCCGACAGCGGCCGGACGTGGCGCACCAAGACCGCATCCACCCCCGCAGACCAATCGGTCGGGGTGCTGCGGGGCATCGGCAAAGTGTGCGATGACGCCGGCATCTCGCATACCGACATCGCACAGGTACTGCACGGCACCACTGTCGGCACCAATGCGATTCTCGAGGGCAAGGGCGCGGTCGTCGGGCTGGTGACCACCCAGGGCTTCCGACAGGTCCTGCAGATCGCCAGGTCTTTCGTCCCGGGTGGGCTGGCCGGCTGGATCATCTGGCCGAAGCCGGAGCCGTTGGCGGCGCTGGAGAACACCATCGAGGTCCCAGAGCGGGTGGCCAGCGACGGTACGGTGATCACCCCGCTGGACGAGGAGGAGACCCGTCGACGATTGCGCCTGTTGGCCGGCAACGGGATCCAGGCCCTGGCAATCTCGTTGATCAACGCCTTCGCCAACGGCGACCACGAGGACCGCATCGCGCAGATCGCCGCCGAGGAACTGCCCGGCATCCCGATCTCCCGATCGAGCGTGGTGCTGCCCGAGATGCGTGAGTACGAGCGGGCGTTGACCACGGTCGCCAACAGCTACGTGCAACCCCAGGTCGCCCGCTACGTCGGCAATCTCGCGAGCCAGCTGTCCGATGAGGGTCTGCAGGCCGAGTTGTCGATCCTGCGCAGTGACGGCGGACTGGCAGCCGCCCAGATCGCCGCCGATTCGCCGGTGACGATGCTGATGTCGGGCCCGGCCGGCGGGGTCACCGGTGCGGTCTGGATGGCCGGGCAGACCGGCGCCCGTGACCTGCTGACCTTCGACATGGGCGGCACGTCGACGGATGTCGCGCTGGTGCAGAACCTCAAGCCGCGGACCGGACGCGAGACCAAGATCGGTGACCTGACCGTCCGGGCGTCATCGGTGGACGTGCGGACGGTCGGTGCCGGCGGCGGATCGATCGCTCACGTTCCGGAGCTGACCAAGGCGCTCCGGGTCGGTCCGCAATCCGCCGGCGCCGCACCGGGACCGGCCGGCTACGGACTGGGTGGCAGCGACCCGACGGTGACCGATGCCAATGTCGTCCTCGGGTATCTGCCGACCTCGCTGGCCGGCGGCGAGATCACCCTGGACGTCGACGCGTCCCGGGCCGCGGTGCAGAAGATCGCCGATGCGATGGGCCTGCCCAGCGCGGAAGCCGCTGCCGCCGGCATCATCGACATCGTCAACGAGAACATGCTCGGCGGCCTGCGCCTGGTCAGCGTCCAGCAGGGCTTCGATCCCCGGGACTTCGCGCTCGTCGCCTTCGGCGGAGCGGGTCCGCTGCACGCGAATGCGATGGGGGTGCTCACCGGCGCCTGGCCGGTGATCGTGCCGCCGTCACCCGGCGTGCTGTGCGCGCTGGGCGATGCGACCACGTCGCTGCGGGACGAGTCGGCTCGTACCTGCCTGCGCCGCTTCGCCGACCTGACCGGCGCCGAGCTCCGTGACATCCTCACCGATCTGTCGGACGCCGCCTCCACCCGGCTGGTGGCGCAGGGATTGAAGGCAGACGAGCATCATGTCGACTACGAGGTCGATGTGCGCTACTTCGGACAGGGATTCGAGATCCCGATCAGCATTCCGGCGGCCTGGCTCGAGAACCTGGATGCCTTCCTGCCGGACCTGTCGGCCGCCTTCGACACCGAGCACGAGCGGCTCTTCTCCTTCCTGCTGAGCACCGACCACGAGCTGGTCAACGCCAGGGCCTCGGTGAGCGGACCGCGACCGGAGATCGCCGCCACACCGTTGACCGAGGGCGACGGCGACCCGAAGGCCGCCCAGACCGGTACCACCCGGGTCTACGTCAAGGGCCACTTCACCGACGCGGCCATCTACGACCGCGGCCGACTCCGGGCCGGCGACGTGATCACCGGACCGGCCATCGTGGTCGAGATGGACTCCACCACTCTGGTTCTGCCAGGACATGCCGCAACCACCCATTCCTCGGGCAGCCTGCTGATCCGTCCCGACACCCAGAACGAGGGCTGAGACCATGGCACGAATCGTCCAGACCAGCACCGACGAACTCGAGGTGGTCGACGTCGATCCGGTCACTCTCGACCTGATCGAGAACGGTCTGCGTAACGCCCGCTACGAGATGGACGAGGTGTTGTTCCGCACCGCTCTGTCGCCGGGCATCCGCGAACAGCACGACGAGTTCCCGTTGATCGCCGATCCGTCCGGGAAAATGGTGGTCGGACAGTTTGGCCTGTCCATTCCCGACTTCCTCGACGGGTTCGACGGCGACATCGGCGAGGGTGACGTGCTTCTCACCTCCGATCCGTATGCGTGCGGGGCGGCGATCAGCCACGCCAACGATTGGCTGGTGGTCACCCCGATTTTCGTCGAGGGTCGACTGGTGGGCTGGGCGTCGATGTTCGGGCACATGTCCGACGTCGGCGGGAAGACGCCGTCGTCGATGCCGACCGACGCCAAAACCATCTACGAAGAGGGCGTGGTCATCCCGCCCTTCAAGCTCTACAGCGCCGGCACGGTGAACGAGGACGCGCTGCGGATCATCCTGAACCAGGTCAGGGTTCCGGACTGGAACCGGGCCGATCTGAACGGTCTGGTCGCCGCCTGCCGCACCGCCGGTCGCCGGGTCCAGGAGATGTGCGCCCGATTCGGCACCGCCACCTACCTGACCGCCTTGGACGCTTTGCTGCAGCGCAACTACGACGCCATGAAGGTGTTGCTGCACCTGGTATTCGCCGAGGGCAAGACCCTGTCGTTCACCGACTACATCTGCGACGACGGCGTGGGTTTCGGGCCGTACGAGTTGAAGCTGTCGCTGACCCGCACCGGCGACAAGGTGCACCTGGACTTCACCGGATCGTCGCCGCAGGCCCAGGGTCCGATCAACTACTACATCAACGAGAATCTGGTCCGGATGTTCTTCGGGATCTACATGATCACCGTCGCCGACCCGCAGATCCTCTGGAACGACGGGTTCTACCCGCTGGTCGACGTCACCATTCCGGACGGGTCCTTCTGGAAGCCGAAGCACCCGGCCGCTCTGAACGCCCGGAACCATGGCATCGGAAGGGTATTCGACCTGTTCGGCGGGCTGCTCGGGCAGACCAACCCGGCCCTGCTCAACGCTGCCGGCTTCTCCTCGTCGCCGCACTTCATGTATTCGGGCAACTACTCCGGCGGCGACCGCAAGGGCGAATGGTTCCAGCTCTATTCCATCGGCTTCGGCGGGATACCGGGCCGGCCACTCGGCGACGGACCGGACGGTCACTCGTTGTGGCCCAGCTTCGTCAACATCCCGTGCGAGTTCCTCGAGTCGTACTACCCGTTGCGGATCGAGAAGTGGGAGACCGTCACCGATACCGGCGGATCCGGACTGCATCGTGGCGGCAACGGGGTCGACGTCGCCTACCGGTTCCTGGAGCCGGGCACCATCGCCATCCACGACGATCGCTGGCTGACCTACCCCTGGGGGGTCAACGGCGGCGAGCCGGGAACCCGTGGCACCAAGTGGCTCGACCGCGCGGACGGCAGCCACGAGGTGTTGCCCAGCAAGTGTCACGACATCCCGGTGCGGCCGGATGATGTGCTGCACTTCGTCACCTGGGGCGGTGGCGGCTGGGGCGACGGGCTGGAGCGGGACCCGGAGCTGGTCGCCCTCGAGGTGCGCCGTGGCCTGGTCAGCGCCGACGGTGCGCGTCGGTACGGGGTCGTGGTCGACTCCGGTGGCGCGCTGGACACCGCCGCAACAGATGACCTGCGCACCGAGATCCGCTCGGGCCGGGTCGGTGAGCTGCCGGTGTTCGACATGGGCCCCGGTCTCGACCTGCTGCTGGAGCGGTGCGAGGAGGAGACGGGCCTGCCAGCACCGAAGGCACCGGTCTGGCAGTGACCGCACCGGCGTTCGGCGGACGGATCGGTTGGGGCACCAGGCCGGCCCTGGTCCTGATCGACCTGATGCGCGCCTATTTCACCCCGGGCAGTCCACTCGATCTCGGGTCCACCGCGGCTGCCGAGGTCGCGGGACAGTTGCTGGTTGCCGCCCGGGAGCACGGGGTACCGGTGGTGCACACCGCGGTGCACTACCGGGCCGGGGCGGTCGATGCCGGTCACTTCATCCGCAAGGTCGGTGCACTGGCGCTGCTGGCCGACGATCAACCGGGTGGCCTGCGGGAGCCGATGCCGCAGGTCACCCCGCTCGCCGGCGAGGTGCTGATCATCAAGCAGCACGCATCGGCGTTCTTCGGAACCTCGCTCGCGTCGACGCTGGTGTCGATGGGCGTCGACACCGTGGTCATCGCCGGCGTCTCGACCTCCGGCTGCATTAGGGCCAGCGCGACAGATGCCCTGCAGCACGGCTTCCGGCCCATGGTGGTGTCCGACGGCTGCGCCGACCGGACCGCCGAATTGCACCGGTCGAACCTGCGGGATCTCGACGCCAAGTACGCCGACGTCGTCGAATCGGCCGAGGCGCTGGCCCATCTGACGAGTACCACGTAGCGGCTGCAAGGATTCCTGATCGCTTCGGCGATAGGGTGGGTCGGTGTCCGAGATGGATGACTACCTCGCCGACGTCGCAGAACCGGATCGCGCCGCCCTCGAGCGGATCCGCCGGGTGGTGAAAGAGCTTGTGCCGCAAGCCGAAGAGGGCAAGAGCTACGGGATGCCGGCGCTGAAGTACAACAAGCGGCCGCTGGTCGGGTTCGTCGCCGCGAAGAAGCACCTGAGCCTGTTCCCGTTCAGCCCGGCCGTCATCGACGCGTTGACCGACCGGCTCGACGGATTCGAACTCTCGAAGGGCACCATCAGGTTCACCGCCGAGCATCAGCTGCCGGATGACGTGCTGCGCGACGTGGTGATGCTGCGGCTGGACGAGATCAGCTAGCTCAGCTCGCGGGTGAAGATCACGATCCCGGAAGGATTCGGGTGATCCGGTGACCGTTTCACTTCCATGGCTGTGATCTTGGTGCTGTGGTGATCAGCCTCCGGCGGCCTGCAGGCGGGCGGCGATGTCTCCGTAGCCACCGCTCTGCGCGTGCTGCAGGGGCGTCACGCCGTCGGAGTCGGCGATGGTCGGGTCGGCGCCGGCATCGAGCAGGATCCCGACGATCTCCTGGTAGGGCGTGGATCCGTCGCCCAAGACGATCGCCTCCAGCATCGCGGTCCAGCCGAGGTCGTTGACGTGGTTCACGTCGATGCCGGTGCTGACCACCCGTCGGACGTAGTCGACATGTCCGCGCTCGCTGGCCGGGATCACCGACACCCCACCGAAACGGTTGCGCAGGGCCAGGTCCGGGTCTGCCGGTAGCAACGTCTCGAGCATCGACACGCTTCCGGTCACTCCGGTGACCAACCAGGCGCTGTCCTGCTGGTCGTCCTGGGCGTCCGGGTCTGCCCCGAGCGCCACGAGCAGCCGGGCCACATCGACCTGGTCGGCAGCAGATGCCAGCAGAAGGGCGGTGCGTCCCCGGCCGTCCCGCGATTCGATGGGCGCCCCGGCGCGGAGCGCGACGACAACCGCATCTGCATCACCGTTCTCGGCGGCGGACAGCAACAGGCCGCTGGCCTGCTCGACGGTGAGTGGCGATGACTCGACGGCGGCGGCCAGTGTGGACGCGATGGTCTGGAAGCCGCCGGCTTCGGCGTGCTGGAGCGGGGTGCGGCCGTCACCGGCTATCCGGGTCACGTCAGCGCCACCGGCGACCAGCGCGCGAACCGTGTCCACGTATCCCGGTCCACCGTCTCCGTAGACGATCGCCTCGTCCAGCGCGGTCCATTCCGGCCGGTTGACGTGGTTGACCTCGATGCCCGCCTGCAGCAACCGTCCGACGATGTCGGCGTGGCCGCGCTCGGCCGCCCGGATCAACCCGGTCCCGTTGTAGGAATCCAGGCTGGTCAGGTCCGCGCCGTTGGCCAGCGTGAGCTCCAGCAGGTCGAGATAGCCCTCGCTGGTGGCGATCAGATAGGCGCTCTGCACGGTGTCGTCCTTGGCGTTGACGTCCGCGCCGCCGGCAATCAGCTGCCGAGCCAGTTCGACGTCATTCGCCCAGGCGGCATCGATCAGCTGCTGGTCGAGCGCGGGATTGCGGACCGGCGCAGTGGGAACGGTCGACACCGGTGGTACCTCCTGGGTGGTCGTCGGCGGTGTGATGTCGGCTGACGGCAAGGTCGCAGCGGCGCTGACCGGCGGCGTTGCAGTTGACGAAGAAGAGGTGTTGGGTAGCGATGCCGTGCTGCTTCCAGCTGGCGATGTCGACGTGCCGGCGGAGTCGGCGGAGGGTTCCGCTGAGCAGCCGGCGAGCACCAACGCTGCGAACACGACCGCTAAGGGGCGGCGCGTCATCCGGTGCCTCCGGTCGCGTCGGCTCGTTGCTCCAGCGCCGTGCGGCTGGTCGAGAGGTGCTGCTGGAAGAGCGCTTTCGCGCCCATTAGATCACCGTCGAGAATGGCGGCAAGCATCCGCTCGTGCTCTTCGTGGATGGCGGCGGGATCACCGTGCTGGCGCAGCAGCCACCGCATGCGGTCCCGGACGCCGTTCAGCTGGGCCTTCAACATCGGGCCGGCCGCGACCTCGACCAGTTCCTCGTGAAAGCGCGCATTCGCCGCAACCGCTGCACCGGAGTCGCCGACAGCAAGGGCGTCCGCCGCAGTCTTCAGGCAGTTCCGCAACCGAAGCTCACCGTCGGCCGGCAAACCGGCGACCGCATGACGCACCAGGACCGACTCGAGGGCCTCACGGATCTCGAAGAGCTCGGCGACCTGGTCCGCCGGGTAGTTCCGTACCGCGATCCCGCGGGTTGCCCGGTCTGTCGCATAGCCCTCCGCGACCAGGTCGCGCAGCGCCTCGCGAACGGGGACCCGGGACACCCCCAATTCGGTCGCCAGGTTCCGCTCGACCAACCGGTCGCCGGGCACCAGGCTGCCGCTCACGATCCGCTCCCTGATGCGGTCGCGGGCGACAGCCCGCAGGGGCCGTTCGTCGAGGTCTGTGGGTGTCACGCCAAAAATGGTATACCAAAATCTAGGTGATGCTGAGCGTCACCTGCTGGCTGGTGCTCCCACTGCCCCGCACCGAGTACACGTACGGCGTCCTGGCCAGCAGCCCGATGTCGGTGAAGGTCGTCCCCGTCACGGTGGCGATCTTGACCCCGTCCTCACCGCGCAGGATGTCGTAGCTGCCGGTCGGCGAACCGTCCCACGTCAGGGTGATCGAGCTCGAGGTCTGCGCCGACTTCCGGAGGTTGGCCGGTGCTCCGCCACCGGGCGGTGGCGGCGTCGAGGTGGTGCTCGTCGATGTCGGGGTTGATGCCACAGTGCCTGGTATCAGGGTGATCTGGCCGGTGGTGCCGCCCGGTCCACGGACCGCATAGACGTACGGGGTGTTCAGGTTCAACCCCTCGTCAGTGAACGTGGTGCCCCGGACGCTTGCGATCTTCACCCCGCTCTCGCCGCGCAGGATGTCGTAGGTCGTCGTCGGTGATCCGGACCAGGTGAGCGTTGCACTGTTGGTCGTGGTGGTCCCTCGCAGATTGCCCGGGTCTCCCCCGGCCGGCGGGGTCGTTGGCGTCGTGGGTGTGGTGGGAGTCGGGGAGTGGTGGGTGTCGTCGGTGTGGTGGGAGTTGTCGTGGTGGGAGGAGTCGTTGTCGGCGGCGTCGTGGTGGGTGGGGTTGTGGTGGGTGGTGTGGTGGGCCCGTCCGCCGGGAAGTGCTTCACCATGCTGGGCGCCGCCACTGGGCCCGGTGTGACGTCACCGGTGTCGTTGATGACGTGGTTGATCAAGCCGGCGAGCAGTTGCACAGTCAGCATGTGGTGCAGCCGCACCCCCGGGGTGACCGGGACCTCGAAAGCTCGGCTGGCCCGGATCGACGGGTCGACGTTGGTGAAGATGTAGCTGCCGCCGCCCCAGAGTTCATGCGTCTTCACCGTGTCGGCCACCTTGTATCCCGCGTAGCCGAGCACGGGACCGGTGCGCCAGGCGTTCTGATTCGGCGGGTCGTAGGGCATCTCGTTCTGGAAGAAGATGGTGCGCCCTTTCTCGCCCTCCCAGATCACGTTGTACTTCTTGTAGTGTTCGACGAAAAGACCTGTGGCGCTCACGTTGTCGCCCTTGACGACGAGTCCGGTGTCGGACGCGCTGACGTCCCAACCGAAGGTGCCGGGATTGCCGTGATCGGCACGCCAGGACCAGATGTTGTCCATCAGCACGTTGTCACTGTTCACGACCATGCCGAGGGTGGTGTTACCGACGTGCGGCCCGCCGATCCGGAAGAAGACATCGCTCAGGGTGGTCGGATCGGCCGGGTCGGTGCAGCCGCACGACGCGCCCTCGTCGCCGACCGTCACCAGCACCGGCGAGTTGACAGTTCCGGCATCGACCATGATCCCCGCCAGGGCAACGCCTTTCACATCGGCGATCCGCAACGGGACAGAGCCGTTCACTGCCTTCAGTGACGGCAGACCAACACCGAGAACGACCGTGTCGGCACGGTTGACCGCCAGCGACTGGCCGATGTCGTAGACGCCCGGAGTCAGCAGAAGGTTCTTGCCGGCCGCCAGTTGCGCGTTGATGGCGGCGACCGAGTCGGATGGCTTGGCCAGGTAGAAGTCGGACAACGGAATCGACCGGCCGGGGGTCGGGCCGTTCTGCCAGCTGGTGCCCGAAGAATTGAACCGGGCATCCGGCACCATCACGTTGTAGGTGCCGGCGGAATCGACGTAGAGGTAGGGCTTCTCGCGACTCACCGGGTTGCTGGGCAGGTTGGTGTAGGTACCGAGCATCGGCTGCCCGTTGCTGGGATCGGTGATCGTGTCGCCGAAGTTGGTGGCCGGTGCGCCCTGCACGCCGGCAAACACCTGATTCCAGACGCCGTTCGACCAGGCGCCGACCTTGCTGTCGCGGACCAGGTACTGCTGCTGGGATCCGTTGACCACGTTGTCGGTCTTGGAATCGGCGATGAACCCGCCGCTGGCCCACTGCGGCTGGTCGGTGCAGTAATCCATCAAGGTCAGATTGCCGTTGACGTTCACCCTGCGCATCGGGGAGGCCTGTGATGCGGCCCAGAAGTTGCCGGTCTTACGGCAGTCGGTCATGTTCGCTGCGTGCGTCACGTTGATCGTCAGATTCGACAACGAGCGCCAGAAGTTGTTCAGCGCAACGCAATAGGTGTCACCGGGATGGTTGGGTGGCACCGGCAGGCAACGGTTGTACACGTCGACATGCCCGTTGATGGTGACGTCGGTGGGGTTGCGGCCGAGCCCGGCCACCTCGGTGTAGTACCCCACTTTGATGATCAGCGGCTCGGCGCCGGTGCCGTAAGTACCCGGCTTGAACAGCAGCGCCTTCCGCTCGGTGCCCATCTCGTTGTCGACCTGCTGGGCGTAGATGGCGTCGGCGGCCGCCTGGATCTGGCTGGTCGGCATGCTCGGGTCGAACACCGTGACGTTGGGCCCGAAATCGGGGGCGGCAACCTGGGCCGGCGCGGCCTGCTGGGCGCTGGCAGCACCACCGAGACCGATGACGGTCGCCACCGCAAGTGCTGCTGCAACGGTGATGGCGAGCAGTCGCCGGGCTTGATGAGCGCGCACTGAAGAACGGAACGACGACATGCCGTGCGACCTACCTTCGTCGAGGTGACTGACCGTCAACAAACCGTGGTCGGAGCAGGCTCAGCGAGGGGTCGTCGGTCTAGGTAATTTGACCGCTCGACGCCTGTGGGAGCGCTTCCAACACCTCGAACGATAGCACCGGCGAAATTTCTCGCGACTTGAAAATCGACCGTGGGTGTCGTCGTTTGGCCAGCTCAGAGGGGTGCTCCACGGACGGACTCAGGTGGTGAGCATTCTGTGACCAGCATCGTGTCATCTGCCCGTAACAATTCCGCCGTACCGGCGAGCGCGGGATGAACGGCGCCGCCTCAGTGACTATCGGTAGTCAAATCACGGTGAATCTCCTTGGCCGGAGCTGCCGGGAAGCCGGGGTACCAAGGGCGCGCCGATGGTGCCATTCGGGCGATGCCGCCTTCTGGCCGAAGATCCGGTCGGACGACCTCGGGTCGGCCACTGGCGTGACGGCGAGCAGCGTGTCCGAAATGTGCCCAAAGGCGATATCGCGGAAACATCTTGATCGCCGGCGGCCGCGGGGGCAGCCGTAGTCGGAGAAGGCGTGTCCGAAATGTGCCAAAGGCGATATCGCGGAAACATCTTGAGCGCGGTGGGCTGTGGCAGCGGACCCGACATTCGGAGACACGTGTCCGAATTGTGACGAATGGCGATACCGCAACGGTCCATCAGCGCGCACAACGCCCCCACAGCCGCACCTCGCCGGGCGTGGCGTGCGCGTCCCGCAGTGGGGCACGGCGCAGGGTGGCCGCCGGAAAGTGGCACTGGCCGCCGGAAGATGCACCGGGTCGCAGGGGTGCAGAGGTCGGCAAGGGCTCGGGTGGCGGGACCGCCGGACAAGCCCGTCCCACGCCCCCGCCCGCGCCGCTGGCACCGGCGTGCTAGCCGGCGAGGTCGGCGAAGCGGGAGTAGTGGAGTTGGTGCGCGACGGCGACGGTGGCGGTCGGGCCGTTGCGGTGCTTGGCGATGATCAGGTCGGCCTCACCGGCCCGGGGGTCGTCGGCCTCCCAGGCATCGGGTCGGTGCACCAGGATCACCATGTCGGCGTCCTGCTCCAGCGAGCCGGACTCACGGAGGTCGGAGAGCATCGGCCGCTTGTCGGTGCGTTGCTCGGGTCCACGGTTCAGCTGGCTGAGCGCGATCACCGGCACCTCGAGTTCCTTGGCCAGCAGCTTCATCTGCCGGGAGAACTCGCTGACCTCCTGCTGCCGGGACTCGACGCGCTTGCCGGACGTCATCAGCTGCAGGTAGTCCACGACGATCAGCTTCAGGTCGTTGCGCTGCTTGAGCCGCCGCGCCTTCGCCCGGATCTCCATCATGGTCATGTTGGGCGAATCGTCGATGAACAACGGCGCGTCGGAGATCTCGGTCATCCGCCGGACGATCTTCTGCCAGTCCTGCTCGCTCATCGTGCCCGCCCGCATGTGGCCCAACCGGATGCCGGCCTCGGCGGACAGCAGCCGCATGGTGATCTCGGTCTTGCTCATTTCCAGCGAGAAGATCACCGATGCCAAGTGGTGCTTGACCGCTGCGTTCCTGGCCACGTCGAGCGCCAGGGTGGAGTTGTGCGTCGGGATCATCGACCGCCCGGCGAGGTAGAGATGATCCGCACCGCTGACCTGCACGCAACGGACGGGCACGCTCGGCACTGGTCGCACATCGACGACGTAGTGGCTCTCGTGGTCGCGGTGCCAGGCGCTACCGACCGAGCAGGCCTTGCGCGGCATCCTGGCCAGGCCGGCCCGAGAGCGAGCGACGACCTCCCACACCGGCGGTCGTGGATGACCCTCATGGCTCAGATACCTCCGATACAGGCGGGAGGCACAGCCCAAGGTGGACAACAGTTCTCGCAGCCCCCGCGCGAGCTCGACGTCCCTGGTGCCGAACAGGTACCTGCCATGTGCGTCCACATCCCCGTCACTGTCCATCAGCCCCTGAACAAGGGCCGCCCGCTGTTCGATCGATCCGCGCAGATACACCCGCGGAATGTGCCGTCCCCGATGCAGGCCCAGTTCACGCCAGGATGCCTGCACCTCCTGCACGACGAATTCAGTCGGGTCCGCCCCGACGACCACGTGATACCCGAGCCGATCGAATTCCTTCATCGCCCACTCGCGGTCCGCCGCCGCGCAGCGCACCCGGCCGCCACCGTTCGGATCGCCGGCGCCGAGCAGGAAGCCCAGGGCCCACGGGTCGATCGGCACGCCGGCGACTGACGTCTGCACCGCCGCACAGGTGGGGATGGCGTGATTGAGGCTCGATCCGGCGTACAGGCCGGCGGCGAGCTCGGCCGTGGTGCGGCAACGGGCCGCGCCGGCGGGCACCTCGTCCCATCGGTCGTGGCCGTGCCGGGTGCGGGCATCGAAGGTCATCCACTGGTGCTCGGCATCGGCGACGATCACCTCACCGTCGGAGAACTCGACCTCGAAACACGGCCGGTCGACCATGATTTCGGTCGTCGCGACCACCGTGGTCGGCCGCCCGTCGGCACCGATCAGTTCGTCGCCGACGGCAACGTCGCCCATGGTCGTCCAGCCGGACGGGGTGATCAACGGGGTGTCGAGGGCAAGCGCCTTACCGATGCCGGGCCGGGCGGCAACGATGATCATCTGACCGGGGTGCAGTCCGTTCGTCAGGTTGTCCAGGTCGGCGAACCCGGTCGGCACGCCGGCAGCCCGCCCGCCCTGCTGGGCGATCGCATCGATCTCGTCCATGGTCGGCTGCAGCAACTCTTCGAGGATCACGTAATCCTCGGTGGTGCGGCGCTCGGTGACGTCGTAGATCTCGGCCTGCGCCCGATCGACGATCTCGTCGACCTCGCCGCCGCCGGCATCGCCCTCGTTGCCCCCGTACCCGAGCTGGACGATCCGGGTTCCCGCCTCTACCAGGCGGCGCAGAATGGCCTTCTCCGCGACGATCTGGGCGTAGAAGGCGGCATTGGCCGCGGTCGGCACGGTGGCCATCAGCGTGTGCAGATAGACCGCTCCGCCAATCCGGCCGAGGGTGCCGTTCTTGTCCAGCTCTGCCGCGACGGTGATGGTGTCGGCCGGCTCGCCCCGGGCGTAGAGATCCATGATCGCGTCGAAGACCAGTGAGTGCGCCGGCTTGTAGAAGTCGTTCAGGCTCAACGACTCCATCACGTCGGCGATGGCATCCTTGGACAGCAGCATGCCGCCGAGAACGGATTGTTCGGCTGCCAGATCCTGTGGCGGTTGGCGATCGAAGGTAGCCGGCGGATTCGACCGCACGGGGGTACTCGGCCATCGTTCGTCGACCACCGCCATTGCCGCATCGCCTCCCGGTTCGTACACATGTTCTCTATAGCTGCGGGCACCGACAACGCTACGGATAGTGACAGACCGGAACAACGAGACCCGCCCGTCACCCGACGTTTCTGGCGACATCGGAACGCTAGAGCGGTCGGGCAGCGGACGCCAAACCCCGAGTGTGCACAAGCCGGGGACAGGCTGTGGACACCTGCGGTCGGCACGCTGCGATGCTGCACCGCCCGATGTGTACAACCTGGGGAAAACTCGCTGTTGTCGTGACAAAACTGCAGGTCAGGGGCCATCGTCGACCAACTGCTGCTGTGGACAGCTTTTCTCTTCGCCCGCCCGGCGTGGCGTGCCTCGGCGTGTCGCGGCCACCATCTCGATTGCTGATCGACATCCCGCCGTCATCGAGCCGTTATCTGGACATTCATCTAGTATCCGGAAAATAGCCCCAGAGCACCTCGCCTGCTCACGGGGAGTGAAGCACATTCATCGTCCGGGTGATGGTAACACTGAGTAATTGGCTCAGGGGTGGAGCACATGGGTGGCGCTTGCCAGGCGTTACGCCTGCAAGTCGCGACAACCGATTACCTTGACGGGCCAGGGTCAACGTGATCGGCTTCGCCCATCCGTGTCACCGCGGCGCCCTGATCGGCGTCATCGGCAGCGGCTGCATCTTCGGGAGTTGCTTCATGACAACGGAACAGGCGCCGCCACAGAGTTTCGGTGGGCAGTTGTGGCGGAAGAAGTCGATCAACCGGATGCTCTCCGGCGGTGGGCATGCGGGGCCCGAACTGAAGCGGACCATCGGAACCTTCCAGCTGACCATGTTCGGGGTGGGCGCCACCGTCGGCACCGGCATCTTCTTCGTGTTGCAGGAAGCCGTGCCGGATGCCGGTCCTGCGGTCATCCTGTCGTTCATCCTCGCCGGGGTCGCGGCCGGGCTCTCGGCGCTGTGCTACGCCGAGATGGCCTCGGCCATCCCGGTTTCGGGTTCGACGTACTCCTACGCCTATGCGGCACTCGGCGAGCTCGTCGCCATGGTGGTGGCAGCCTGCGTGCTGCTGGAGTACGGGGTGTCGACGGCGGCGGTCGCTGTCGGGTGGAGCGGCTACCTGAACAAGTTGCTGGAGAACCTTTTCGGGGCGGGCATTCCGGATGCGCTCTCCTACGCGCCGATTCCGCACGAGGGGAACACGGTCGGCTTCATCAACCTGCCCGCGGTGCTGCTGGTCTTCATGTGCGCGTTGCTGTTGATCCGCGGTGCCAGTGAATCCGCCAAGGTCAACGCCACCATGGTGGTGATCAAGCTCGCCGTTCTGCTGATGTTCGTCGTCATCGGCCTGACCGCCTTCAACGCCGACAACTTCGAGAATTTCATGGGCGCCGGCGTCGCCGGCATCGGCGCGGCGGCCGGCACCATCTTCTTCTCGTTCATCGGCCTGGACGCCGTGGCGACGGCCGGTGAGGAGGTCAAGAACCCGCAGAAGACGATGCCGCGGGCGATCCTGCTGGCGCTGTTCATCGTCACCGCCGTGTACGTCGCGGTGGCGGTTGCCGGAGTGGGCGCGCAACCGGCCAGCGAATTCGAGGCCGAGGAACAACAGTCGGCCGGCCTAGCGGTGATCCTCGACAACATCACCGGTTCGACCTGGGCCGGAACGGTTCTCGCCCTCGGCGCGGTCATCTCGATCTTCTCGGTCACGCTGGTGACGCTGTACGGCCAGACCCGCATCCTGTTCGCGATGGGGCGCGACGGGATGATCTCCAAGCGCTTCGCCGCGGTGAACCCGCGCACCCTCACCCCGACGTTCAACACCTGGGTGGTGGCGATCGTGGTGGCCCTGATCGCCGGCTTCGTCCCGTCGGGCTACCTGTGGGACGTGATCTCGATCGGCACCCTCGGCGCCTTCACGGTGGTCGCCATCGGGGTGATGGTGCTGCGCCGGACCGAACCCGACATGCCGCGCGGCTTCAAGGTTCCGCTCTACCCGGTGACCCCGATCCTGACCGTGGTGGTCTGCCTGTGGGTGGTCTACAACCTGCCGGTGCAGACCTGGGTCTACTTCCTCATCTGGTTGGTCATCGTCATCTCGTTCTACCTGCTCTACGGGCGCCGGCACTCCGCGCTGAACAACCCTGACCAGCCGCTCCCGGACCTGCCCGACACGATGAAGGGGCACTGAGATGACCATCGTGGTGGGCTACGCGGTGGACCAGGGCGGCCGCGCCGCCCTCGATCTCGGCGTGCAGCTCGCCAGGGCGGCCGGCGATTCCCTGCTGGCCGTGACGGTGGTGCCCCGGCCATGGCCGACACCGAGCATGGCCAAGATCGACGGTGAGTTCGCCGACTGGGCCAGTGCCCAGGGAGCGGAGAGCGTCGCCCGGGCAAAGGCCTACCTGGCGACAATCGCGGGCGACCTGACCACCGACGCCGTCTCAGCGGCCGGTAAGTCCGTTCCGGGGACGCTGGTGACGGTGCTCGAGGAACACGGCGCCGACCTGCTGGTGATCGGGTCGGCAGATGACGGCAGGCACGGGCGGATCGCGGTCGGATCGACAGCGAGCCGGCTGCTGCATTCCTCACCGGTTCCGGTGGTGCTCGCACCGCGCGGCTACCGGGTGAAGGCAGGCGTTGCCATCCGTCGGGTGACCTGCTCCTACGCGGCAACGCCGGGCGCATCCGCGGTGCTCCAGCTGGCGGCCGCGGTGGCGAACCGATTCGGCACGGCACTGCGGATCGCCACCTTCGGGGTGCGGGGCAAGACCATGTACCCACCGGAAACCGGCCTGCACAGCGAGGATGTCGTGCTGACCGAATGGCGCTCGCAAGCCACCACAGCTCAGCAGGAGGCGCTGGCCGAGCTCGATGCCACATCGATCACGCCGAAGGACACCACGCTCGCCTTCGGCGCCGGATCGAACTGGACCGACGCGCTGGAGGATCTGGAGTGGGATGACGGTGAGATCCTGGTGATCGGCTCCTCGCCGATCGGCCCGTTGGCCAGAGTATTCCTGGGTTCCCGGGCCACCAAGATCGTCCGGCATTCACCGGTGCCGGTCGTGGTGGTGCCCTCGGTCGAAGCTGCGGAAGAGGCCACTGAGAAACTGGTCTGATGCCAACACCACAACCGGTTCGGATCGGCGGGATCGAGGTCGACCGCGAGCTCGCACTCGAGTCCGCCCGCAGCTACCTGAGCCGCCGCGACCGGTTCGGATATCCCGCGTACGACTCCTTCGGCTCGGAGGGTGGTCCCTGGCGGGTCAGCGACGCCGACCTGGTTGCGCCCGTCCTGCTGAACGCCGAGATGAATTCCCGGACGTTCTACGCCCTGGAAGGCATCCGGCGGCACCTCGAACGCTGGCTGGTCGGCGTTCCGCTCGATGCCCGGCTGGCCGAGGCAGGGAAGGCCGAACTGGACCAGCTCGGCGAGCTGTTCTCGGTGCTGGACTCCGACGATCTGCCGGTCAAGGCCCGCGGATCCATCCTGGCAAAGGTCATGCATCGCAAGCGCCCTGCCTTCATCCCGCTGTACGACCGATTCGTCGACTACTGCTACCGCGGCGTCGAGAACGCGCCGATCCCGGTCGACCGGACGCGGGGCTGGCGGGCCTTCCTGCCGTTGCTCGGTCAGGCGATCATCGACGACCTGCACACCGGCGGCGACTTCTTCGACGAGGTGGCGGCGCTGGCCAGCGGACCGGTGATCACGCCGCTGCGGGCGTTGGACATCGTGGCCTGGCACGCGGGCCGCAGCCGGATCGGGCCGGCCATCTGGACGACGCCCACCTCCCCGGAAATCCTGCCGGTGGACGACGAAGGCCCGGATCAGGAGCTCGCCCCGGAAGACGAGGCGCCCTGATCCGGGCCTTGTGGTTCGACGAGCTGCGGAGGGTCAGCCTCCGGTGACCGTCACCGTCAGCGAGGCGGTGACGCCAGGGTGCAGCTTGACCGACACCGGGTGCGACCCGACGGTCTTGATGTGCCCGCCGGTGTCGATGGTGCGACGGTCGACGGTCGGGCCGCCGGCCGCCCTGATGGCGTCAGCGACATCGACCGCGGTGATCGAGCCGAAGAGCTTGGTGCCGTCGGCGGTGGTGCGGGCGGTGATGACGACAGCGGTCTTCTCCAGCGCCTGCTTCACCTCGTTGGCGTGCTCGGTGCCGCGGATCTCCCGGGCCAACTGCGCCCGCTTGATCGTCGCGACCTGCTTCTCCGCGCCCTTGGTGGACGGGATGGCCTTGCCCTGCGGCAGCAGGAAGTTCCGGCCGTAGCCGTCACGCACCTCGACGATGTCGCCGGGCGCGCCGAGACCCGGCACATCGGTGGTCAGGATGAGCTTCATCTTTTCCGCTCCCTATCAGCGTGCGGTCGAGGTGTAGGGCAGCAGGGCGACCTCGCGGGCATTCTTGACCGCGGTGGCAATGTCCCGCTGGTGCTGGGTGCAGTTGCCGGTCACCCGACGAGCGCGGATCTTGCCGCGATCGGAGATGAAACGACGGAGCAGGGTGGTGTCCTTGTAGTCGATCGGCTGTGCGTTCTCCTTGCAGAAGGCGCACACCTTCTTCTTCGGCTTGCGGACCGGGGGCTTGGGCATGGGGTTGTCTCCGAAAAGGTGTGATGAGAATCAGGAAGTGACTCGGTGAGAGTCGGTTGTTCGGCGCTGCACGGCCTGACGACCGTCGCGGCTGCCGACTAGAAGGGCGGTTCGTCCGAGTAGCCGCCGGCGGAACCGGCGGGCGGCGCGGATCCCCACGGATCGTCGGCCGGGGCGCTCTGACGGCTGTTGCCGCTGTTGCCCGAGCCACCGCCGTAGCCACCACCACCGCCGCTGTCGGACCGCTGGGCGCGGTTGACCTTGGCGGTCGCATACCGCAGCGACGGGCCGATCTCGTCGACCTCGAGCTCGATGACGGTGCGCTTCTCGCCTTCCTTCGTCTCGAAGGAACGCTGCTTGAGCCGCCCGGACACGATCACCCGGGAGCCTCGGGTCAGCGATTCGGCCACGTTCTCGGCCGGCTGACGCCAGATGTTGCAGCGCAGGAACAGCGCCTCGCCGTCCTTCCACTCCCCCGACGCACGGTCGAAGGTGCGCGGCGTCGACGCGACGGTGAAGTTCGCGACGGCCGCACCGGAGGCGGTGAACCGCAGTTCGGGATCGGCGGTGAGGTTGCCGATCACGGTCATGATGGTGTCGCCGGCCATGATCCGCTCTCCTACTTGGCGTCGGGACGGGTGATCTTGGTGCGCAGCACGGATTCGTTCAGGTTCAACTGACGATCCAGCTCGGTCACCACGGCAGACGGGCACGTCACCTTGATGACGGCGTAGATCCCTTCCGGGTTCTTCCTGATCTCGAATGCAAGACGACGCTTGCCCCAGATGTCGACGTTCTCGACGCTTCCGCCACCCTGGCGGATCACGTTCAGGAACGTGTCGATCGACGGCGCAACCGTGCGCTCGTCGAGGTTGGGATCGAGGATGAGCAGCAACTCATAGTGACGTGGAGCAGTCGAAACGCTCACGTGCACCTCCTATGGGCTTGTCGGCCGCGGTCTTTCCGCGGCAGGAGGGTGTTGCACACGGCAAGGCAGCCGCGCGAAAACCTTGGGGCCGGAGTCCGAACCGGAGTCGGACAACCACTCGATGTTACCAGCGTGGCCGACCGGGCCCGGACCACTGCACGCACCCGCCCGACCGGCCGGTTAGCGATGGATTAGCGGGGGCGGCGGAGCCTTGCGTTCACGAGGTTCCGCATCGGGCGGGGCCGAGGGGGGCGAAGGAGCTCACCATGCCAGTCGACTACAGCACATTCTCGGACAACGACATCACGCTGCCGAGGCCGAACGGTGACATCGACACCGATGTCGCGTTCTCCACGCCGGGGGTGGACGTCTCCAAGAACGGCGTGCTGTCCCTGCAGGTCAATCCGACAAGCGGGACGCCGACCCTCGAGGTCAAGATCAACGGCACCACCGTGCTGACCAGCACCTTCGGCAACAACGTGAAGCGGGTGGTCCAGGAGAATTTCGGCCAGAGCATCCTGAACTCCAACAACACGCTGACGCTCAAGGTGACCGGCAACGGATCGATCAGCGCGTCGGACTTCCACGTGCTCTACAAGGCGGCCTGACCCGAGAGTGAGGGCCCGCCAAACCGGCGGGCCCGACATTTCTCGATGATCATGCGGCGCTGCCCGGCAATTCGGACATATGTCCAGGAAAAACGGGCAGTGCCGCATGATCAAGTGCGGAGGAATCGCACTTCCGGGTCCTACCCACCGAATGCCGCCGACCAGAAGTCGGTGAACACCGGCGGCGGTTGCGGCGAGGTCCAGCTCTGGTTGGTGAACAGGATTGCCGTCACCGCGGAGACCGGGTCGGTCCACCAGGAGGTGCCGAGTCCGCCATCCCACCCGTAACTGCCGGCGTGCCGGCCGCCGGGTTCATCCCGTTCGCGGACGCCGATTCCCAGGCCCCAACCGCTTCCTTCGGGGTCGAGCAGGCCGACCCGGGAGGTGGTCATCGCCCGGACCGCTTCGGCACTGAGCACCCGCTGCCCGCCCGCCGTCCCACCGTCGCGGAGCATCGCGGCAAAGGCCGCGACGTCGCCGACGGTGGAGACCAGACCATCGCCGGCGTCGGGGAAGGCAGGCGGCGAGGCCCACTGACCGTCGGCCGGGTCCATGACCTGCGCTCCCTCACCCTCGGCGGCCGGCATCCACAGGGGACCGAGCTTGCCGCGCTGCTGCGCCGGGACGCCGAATCCGGTCGCCGTCATACCCAACGGGGTCAGCAGACGCTCGCTGAGCACGTCGGCAAGCGGCTGTGCTGCAGCTCTGGCGATCAGCACACCCAGCACGCTGGCACCCGTGTGATAGAGCCACTTCTCGCCCGGTTGGTAGACCAACGGCAGGGTACCGAGACGGCGCATCCACTCGTCGGGCTCCGGATTGCTCTGCGGCGCAGGAGGTCCCATCGCCAGGCCGGCCGCCTCGGCCGCCGTCATGATCGGGTTCGGCCACGGCGCGGTGAAATCCATGCCGATCCCCAGCCGGAATTCGAGCACGTCCGCGACGGTGATCGGCCGTTCCGCGGGCACCGTGTCGGTCAACGAGCCGTTGGGGTCGACCATCACCCGGCGGTTCGCCAACTCCGGCAGCACCTCGTCAACAGGCTGATCCAGGGAAAGGGTTCCGTCGTCGACGAGGGTCATCGCGAGCGCCGCGATGATCGGCTTGGTGGTCGATGACAGCCGGAACACGGTGTCCGGTCCCACCGGCGGGCCCTCGCCGTCCGGAGCGAAGGTCCCGGCCCAGCCACGGTCGATGCCGTCCGGGCCGGAGACCTCCCACACCGCGCCGGGCACGTCACCGGCTTCGATGTGCGCGGACATCACCTCGCGCACGCGGGTTCCGATCGTCATGTCTCACTCCGTCACGTCGTTGTTCGTCCGTCAGCTGCCGCTCCCGATGATCATGCGGCACTGCCCGGCAATTCGGACAAATGTTCGCTCAGACCGGGCAGCTCCGCATGATCAACTCCAAATGGGGGGTCGCTTGTACGACCGGCGAACCGCGGAGAACTCAGCGGTCCTGCAGCCGGGTGACGAACTTCAGCCCGGACCAGGTCGCGTCGATGGCCGCGATCTTCACATCGACCTGGCCGTTGGCCAGCCCGAACTCGCGGACATGGTTCTCGGTGAGGTCGGTCGGTACACCGGACGCCTTCTTCGGCCAACACACCCAGATCATCCCGGCGGTGCTGTGCCGGGCGGCGGCGGTGACGAAATGTCTCTCCAGCGTGGCGATGTCGGCGCAGAAGAGCAGTACGACGTCGTAGGGTTCGCGGCCCGCCCTGCGGTGGAACGGCGCTCCGGGGTCGAAGCCCTCGGGAGCGTTCAGCACCAGCACCCTGGAGGCCGGCGTGACCCCGAGCTTGCGCGGCAGCGGCGTTCCGGAGTACCCAGCTGTCATCGGCCCAGTCTGGCGGCAGTCGTTCCGGAGCGCCGGGCACGCTCGTACAGTGAACGGCAGTAAACCTGCGGGGCACAGCCAGCCGATCGAAGGAGACCAGCCATGCGCGACGCGGTGATCGTCGAGGCGATCCGGACCCCGATCGGCCGGCGGAACGGTGGCCTGTCCGGGGTACACGCGGTGGATCTGTCCGCTCACGTGCTCCGCTCGCTGGCCGACCGTTCCGGGATCGATCCGGGGCTGGTCGACGACGTGATCTGGGGCTGCGTCGGCCAGGTCGGTGAGCAGACCTTCGACGTCGCCCGCAACGCGGTGCTCGCCGCCGGTTGGCCCGAATCGGTGCCCGGGGTCAGTGTGGACCGGCAATGTGGTTCGTCCCAGCAGTCCGTGCATTTCGCGGCGGCCGGCCTGATCGCCGGCCAGTACGACCTGGTGGTGGCCGGCGGAGTGGAGTCGATGTCCCGGGTGCCGATGGGTGCGTCATTGCAGGTGGCCGGCAACCCGTTCTCGGCCATGGGCTGGACGACCCGCTATGGCGAGGTGATGCCGAACCAGGGCGTCGGCGCGGAGATGATGGCGAAGCGGTGGGGCCTGAGTCGCACCCAACTCGACGAGTACAGCCTGGCCTCGCACGAAAAGGCCGCGGCCGCACAGGATGCGGGCCTCTTCGACGGCCAGATCGTTCCAGTTCCGGCTGCTCTCACCGGCGGCGAGGCCGTTGCGCTGGACGAGGGTGTCCGGCGGGGCGGCACGGTGGCTGCGATGGGCGCACTGCGTCCGGCGTTCGCCGCGGACGGCGTGGTCACCGCCGGCAATGCCAGCCAGATCTCCGACGGATCCGCCGCCCTGCTGATGACGACCTCGGAACGGGCGCGGGAGCTCGGGCTGACCCCGATGGCCCGGATCCACACCGCCGTGCTGGCCGCCGACGACCCCGTCATCATGCTGACCGCGCCCATCCCGGCCACCCGGAAGGTGCTGCAGCGCAGCGGTCTTCGGCTGGACGAGATCGGTGTGTTCGAGGTCAACGAGGCGTTTGCGACGGTCCCGCTCGCCTGGCTGGCCGAGATGGGCGACCCGGCGTTGGAGAAGTCGCTGAACCCCAACGGCGGCGCGATCGCGCTCGGCCACCCGCTCGGCGGATCGGGCGCCCGGTTGATGACCACCCTGGTCCACCAGATGCGGGCAGCGGGCATCCGTTACGGGCTGCAGACCATGTGCGAGGGCGGCGGCCAGGCCAACGCCACGATCATCGAGCTGCTGTAGACGAACCGATGATCACCGGCTACCGGTGACCCCAGGCCGGTGCTCCCTCAGCGGTTCCCGGGCTGCCCTTGCCGAGCTGGGTCAGATTGGCGCCGTCGGCGTCGACCACCCAGACCTGGTTCTCCCTGGTGCCGGCCGCGTTCAGCCGATTGCTCTTGAACGCGATCTGGGTGCCGTCCGGCGACCAGATCGGGTCCTGGTCCACGCTGGTGCCATCGGTGATCGGGAGTGGGTCGGTGCCGTCGGTGTTGACCACGATCAGCTGGGCTCCGGTGGTTCCGCCGACCGGATCCAGCAGCAACCGGCGGAAAGCGATCTTGCTGCCGTCGGGGGAGAACGCGGGATCGGCGTCGGTGGTGCCTTCGACCTGGGCGACCAGCCGCTTTGGAGGAGCGCTCCCGTCCGTCGGCTGGGTGAAGATCGTCTCCAGCGTGCCCTGCGCCTCCGAGCCCCAGAACGCCAGTGTCGAGCCGTCCGGTGAGTAGGTCAGGTCGTCGACGATCGGCAGGCCGGTGGTGATGGTGCCGAGGTCGGTGCCGTCTACGTTCATCCGGTGCACGTCCACGCTGCCGTCCGCGGTGACGCACGGCAACGCGATGTCGGTCTGCTCCACCGGGTTCCAGGCCGGACGGTAGAACTTCTCACAATCGGCCGGCATCGCCGGGAACAGCAACCGGTCGCCGGTGCCGTCGACGGCCGCGGTGCGGAGCGTCGGCGGCGCCGTCGCCGTTCAGCTGCGTGTAGATGATCGATCCCCGGTCGGGCGAGAGGATCGCGAAGGAAAGCCCCGCGTTGGACGTGGTGACCTGCGGTCCGACCGTGTCGGTCGCGGCGTCCATCTGGTACAGGTTGGTGACCTCGGCGACGGTGCGCGAGCTGATCAGCACCGACTCGGGCAGCGGCGTCGAGTGCGGCAGACCCGGCACCGGTGGGCTGTTGGCCAACCCGCTGGCCTGCGTTTCCGACGAGGTGTCGGCAGGCGACGTGATCGGTTCGCTCGCGGTTGTCGACCCGTCCGTCGATGGCGCCCCGCTGGTGGCGGTGCCCAGGGACGCGGTGCCCTGCACGTCGCCGCGGAGCGCAAGCGCGGTCGACACCGACGCGATCAGCACCACGGCGGCGACGCTCGCCGCGATGATCATGTTGCGCCGGCTGCGTGGCCGGCCACCCAGCGACTGCTCGCCGGTCGGCGGTCCGTCGTTGCCAGGTCCCGTCGGGGGGCCGGCCTGTTGACCGGTGTTGCCCGGACCGGTTCCGCCGTTGCCATGTGGGCCGGTGTTGCCGTGTGGCCCGGTGGGCGGTCCGGAGGCCGGGTAGCCGTGCTCGCCGGAGTCGGACCCGAACTGTTCGGGCCTGGTGCCGGTCGGCGCGGACCCCAACCACGGCGGCATCGGCTGGACCGGCCGGTCGTCGGCCCGGTGTGCGGTGGTCATGATCGTCGGGAAGCCGTCGTCGGGATCCCCGGTCGGACCGGGTGGGCCGAGCACCGGGCTGGTGAGCGCGGCCCGGCAGTCGGCGGCCATCGCACGGCAGCTGGGGTATCGGTCGGCGGCGTCCTTGGCCATGGCCCGGCGGGTGACCTCGTCGAACCCGGACGGCAGTGTCGGGACCAGGCTGGACGGCGGGGGGGCAAGGTTGTTCAGGTGTCCGTACACCCTGGCCGCGACCGAGTCACCCGGGAACGGGACCGTTCCGGTCAGCAGTTTGTAGAGCACGCAGCCGAGCGCGTAGATGTCCGAGCGGTGGTCGAGGACCTGGCCCTTGATCTGCTCGGGTGAGGCGTAATCCAGGGTGGCGACGACGCTGCCGGTACTGGTCAGCGAGGAGATCCGTTCTGCCGCTTCACCGATCGCCTTGGCCACCCCGAAGTCCGACAGGAAAACGCGTTCGGTCTCCTCGTCGTCCTCGGGCCCGGTGGTGAGCAGGATGTTCGCCGGTTTGACGTCCCGGTGCAGCAACTGGTGCCGGTGGGCGTAGTCCAGGGCGGAGGCGACCTTGCTGATGATCCGCACCACCCGCTCCGGCGGCATGCCGTTCGGGTGGTCGGCGAGCGCCTTCTCCGCGTTGGTCCCGTCGATGAACCGCATGCTGATCCACAGCTGCCCGTCGGCGGAACCGCGATCATGCACCGGCACGATGTTCGGGTGGTCGAGCTGGGCGACGGTGTCCGCCTCGCGCTCGAAACGACCGACGAAGGCGGGGTCGGCACAGAGTTCGGCGCGGAGCAGTTTCAGCGCGTCGTAGCGCGGGAGCCGTGGGTGATGGGCGAGGTACACCGATCCCATTCCGCCCGAGCCGAGCTCTCGCTCAACCGTGTAGCCGGCGAAGACCTCACCCGGCCGAAGCGACATGTCCGGCATTGTGCCAGGAGAAATCGATCACCGGGCGCACCCCGTTGCCTGCGACGACGGCGTCGGCCGCATTTGCGCTCGGTGGACGGTCAGGCCCTGGTGAACGGCAGCACCGTGGTCAGCCAGTCGACCAGCGCGCCGGCGTTGCGGGTCTGCGTCCACACCCGGCCGGGACCCTGGATGTCCATCACGAACCCCTCGCCCGACTTCCCCGACTGGATCCAGCCTTTGGCCACCTTCCGGACGTTGACCTGCATGCCGTCGTCATAGGCGACCAGGTGACCGGTATCGATGGTGAAGCCGCCGCCGGGCGGCAGCTCGATCAGATCCAGAGCGCCGAACGAGCCGGCGATCACCTTGCCCTGTCCGGTGCAGTGCACGATGAAACCACCCTCACCGCCGATCAACAGCGACCCGCTGCCCCATTTGGAGTCGAGGTTGATGCTGGGCTCGCTGGCCAGCCACGATCCCCTGGTCAACACCAGACCGCGATGTGGCGCGACGTCGATCACGGCGATGTCACCGGGCAGCTTGGGGGCGATGTCCACCCAGGTCGGCGCCTGCGGCGAACCACTGAAGGTGGTCACGAAGAAAGATTCCCCGCCGAGGGCGGATCGCTTCAGCGCCTTCATGAATCCGCCCTGCATCTGGGACTGCACGGTGACGCCGAACGACTGCATCACCATCACCCCGGCCTCACCCTGGAACTGTTCGCCAGGGGCCAGATGCAATCTGGCGGTCGCGTAGGAAGGGCTGTGGCGTAGTTCGACCTGCATGCTGGATCCTCCGGGAACGAGCGACGAACGGGACGTGTTCGTCCCAGCCTCGCTGCTCCGCGGGGCCACCGCCACCGCACGTGGCTGAGGTACTGATCGGGCCGACACGACTCATCCGATGGGGCGGATCGACGGCAGCACACCTCCGTTGGCGGCGCGCACCACCGTCTCCAGATCGCCGCGCAATGCGTCGAGGTGACCTTCACCCAGGACGCTCGACCAGCCCGCCTCGAGTTCGGCGTAGATCTGTTCGACAGCGGCCAGGAGGTCGCGGCCGCGCCCGGTGAGCTCCACCCGCTTGGCCCGGGCGTCGCCGGGATCGGCACACCGATCGGCGTAGCCGGCGGCCACCAGCGAGTCGACCAGTTGGGAGACCGCCTGTTTCGTCGTCCCCAGCCCGGCGGTGAGATCGCGCATCGAGACCGAGCCGCCGCGCAGGGCCAACAGCGCGAATCCGAATGCCGGACGCACATCGGTCCACCCGCGGACGGCGAGCCGGACGTGCAGATCGTCGATCAGCTGTTGAAAGCTCATCGCCAGCAGGCGGGCCAGCGGAACCGGGCCGGATCCCGCGTCCGCCATGGGTTTCAGAGCGCCCACGGCGGGACGAACTCGTCGCCGCCGTCCAGCAGCCGGGCGCGGCCACCCACCGGGAGGCAACACAGGGCGCGGAGCGGCTCGTCGCCGATCGCCGACAGCTCGAAGCCGACGCCGGCCGGGACGACGATCGCATCGCCCGGCTCCGCCTGCTGCAGGTGACCGTCGAGCCGAGCGGCGGCCCGGCCGGAGAGCACGACGAAGACCTCCTGCCTGGTCAGTTCATGGGGATGGGCCGGGGCACCAGGATCGATCTCGACGATCCACACGCTGGTGTCCGTTGAGCCGCGGGTCGGGGTGGCCAGGGCGGTGAACCTGGCACCGTCCAACGCGTGGGTCGGTGCGGCCGGAGCGCTCAGTACGGGCATTGCTGCCTCCATTGGTCAAGGTGCTTGACGGATTGCTGCGATCCTCCCCCCGCCGGGACCAGATTGTCAAGTACCTTGACCATCGCGCCGCGGCCATCGCACCCTGACCATCGGAGTCCGTCGAGCTCAGCCGAGGTGCTTCATCGCTTCCCGGCGGGACAGCGGGCTCAGCGCGTCCAGGTGTGTCGTCACGAAGTCGCGGACCCACTGCGGGTCGGTGCGGGCGTACTGGCGCAGGGCCCAGCCGATCGCCTTCCGGACGAAGAACTCCCGGTCGGCCAGGTTGACGATGATCACGTCGGCGAGCAGATCGACATCGGTACGACCCTTGAGCGCCAGCTGGCTGATGATGCTGCTGCGCCGGAGCCACCGGTCGGGGTCGGTCGACCACTGCCGGATCGTCGCTTCGAGCTCGTCGCGGTGGGCGAGCAGCAGCCGGCCGATCCGCTCCGACACCCCGTCGACGTGGTCCCACCACGCGCCGGTCACGATCATCTCCCGGCAGAGCGGCAACACCTCGATCCGCCCGACCGCCATCCGCAGGCCAGTGAGTTCCGTTGCGGCGTAGCGTTCCTCGCGGTATTGGGCGGTTCGCCACAGATCGGTCGCGCCGGCGACGAGGTCATCGACGTCAGCGGGCGGGTACTCGGCGGCGGCCGCCCTGGCGATTCGCCGGGTCTCCGGCAGCCGGACCCCGAGGTAGGGCATCGTCGATTTCATGTAGGCCTGCATTTGCGGTGCCCGGCCGGGATCGGCGGCCCGGGTCAGCGCGTCCCGGATCGCTCGGACGAGCTCGCCCTCCTGGCCGGCGGGTGCCGTCACCGATCGGACGGGTCGAGCGCGGGCGATCGGACCCCGGCCCGGAGCAGGCCGGTGACGAAGGCCAGGGTGGTCTCCCTGGGCAGGATCCCCAACTGCGTCGACAGCACGTACGGCACATCGGTCAGCACGGCCCGCAGCAGGATCAGCATCGCCTCCTGGTCGAGGACCGGCGATGAGGCGTCGGCGAAGGCGATCGCAGCCTCGTCGATCGCCGCGTTCATCCTGGTGGTGAGTTCGGAGATGGCCGGCAGCTCGACCTCGTGGGTCCAGACGTAGAGCACGGCGCCGTGCACACCGAGCATCGAGATCCAGCCGTCCAGCCACCCGCCCAGCGTGTCCGGCGTCGACAGGCTGCCGTCGAGCGCGGCCACCCTGGCCTCCACCCCGGCCACGGCGTCCTGGGCGAGTGTGCTGAACAGCGCCTCGCGGTCGGCCCAGTAGGTGTAGACGCTGCCGTGGCTGACGCCGGCGGCCGCGGCGATATCGGTGAGGCTGGTGCCGTAGTAGCCGCTGCCGCGGAACCGGTCGGCGGCCGCGAGCAGGATGCGCTGCACGGTCCCGACGCCGCGCGCGGTGACCGGACGGCGAAGGCCCATCGCGTCGCCGAGTGGGATGCGGGGCATCTCGTCGATCTGCGGAGCGGTCGGTGGCACCGGGTCGGCGGCCCCGTCCTTGGCGAAGAGATAGGTGTGCAGGGTGCCGGCGAGTGCCTGTTCCAGGCGGCGTCGGCTGAACGCCGGTGCGCGCACCAGGGACACGAAGTAGGTCCACTGGATCACCGAGAGCAGGCCGAGCGGAACGATGTTGGGGTTCGGTGGACGGGCTCCGGCCGTCGCCAGCCGTTCGGCGATGTTGACCTGGAAGCTGTTGAGATTCCACTGCCCGATCTCGGCCAGTCCGGGTTCGGTGAACTGCACCTGCGCCCACAGCAGGAAGGTCGCCTGGTGCCGGGTGAGCAGATCGATCAGTTCCGCGATCCACTGTTCGAGCTCCCGGCGGCCCGCTTCATCATCGGTCAGTACCGGGAAACGTTCGCTCTGGATGCGCAGTTCGTTGCCGGCCTCCCGCAGGAAGATGCCGAAGATCTCCGCCTTGCCCTCGAAGTACTGGTAGACCGCTGCGCCCGATCGGCCGGTTGCCTCGCCGATGGACTCCACGGTGGTGCTCTGGTAACCGTTGCGGGCGAACAGGTCCCGGGCGGCGTCGATGATCTCGGTGCGGGCCCGGACGCCGTGCGCTGCGAGCGCGGGATTGCGCCCGTACGGGGGCCGGCGGATCTCGGCGGCGTCGGTCGGCCCGTCACCGCCGGGCGCGTTCAGCGGACGGTCCAGGTGTCGCGCCCGGCGAGCAGAGTGGCCAGGTCGCCCACCCCCTGTCGGGCGATGGCGGTGTCGACCTGGGCGCTCATCGCCGAGTCGTAGGTTCCGCGTTTCACGTCCCGGAAGATGCCGATCGGGGTGTTGTCCAGGGTCTCCGGGTGGGACAACCTGGACAGCGCGAACGCGGTCGACGGGTCCTGATCGTGCGCGTCGTGGATGAGCAGGGCGTCCTCGCCGACCTGGTCGACGTCGACGACCTGCAACCGCCCCGCGCGGTCGCGGATCACCCCGCGGTGCCCGCCGATGCCGAACCGGATCGGTTTGCCGTGTTCGAGCCGGATCGTCACCTCGTCCTTGCTGGTGGAATCCTTCAGCGGCTCGAAGGCCCCGTCGTTGAAGATGTTGCAGTTCTGGTAGATCTCCACCAGCGAGGTACCGGGGTGCACGGCCGCCGCCTGCAGCACCGACGTCAGGTGCGCCCGGTCGGAATCGATGGTCCTTGCCACGAAACTGGCCTCCGCACCGAGCGCGACCGACACCGGGTTGAACGGTGTGTCCAGCGATCCCAGCGGAGTGGACTTGGTGCGTTTGCCGACCTCCGAAGTCGGTGAGTACTGGCCCTTGGTCAACCCGTAGATCCGGTTGTTGAACAGCAGGATCTTCAGGTTCACGTTGCGCCGCAACGCATGGATCAGATGGTTGCCGCCGATCGAGAGGGCGTCTCCGTCACCGGTGACCACCCAGACCGACAGGTCCGGGCGGGTGGACGCCAGGCCGGTGGCGATGGCCGGCGCCCGGCCGTGGATCGAATGCATGCCGTAGGTGTTCATGTAGTACGGGAACCGTGCGGCACAACCGATCCCGGAGATGAAGACGACGTTCTCCTTGCGCAGCCCGAGTTGTGGCATGAAGCCCTGCACCGCGGCCAGGATGGCGTAATCACCGCAGCCAGGGCACCAGCGGACCTCCTGGTCGGACTTGAAATCCTTGGCGGTCTGCGGGGTGTCGGTCTTCGGGATCAACTTGAGCGCGGGCGCGCCGGCCAACGACACCGGGACGGGTTTGCTGCGGACGGGACGAGCAGCGGGTGCTTCGGTCATCGGGACGCTCCGTTCGTTGCGGGCAGCAGATTCTCCGGGTCGTCCAGCGGATCGGTCCCCACCTCGATGGTGGGGACGGCGGGCGGGGTGCCCAACCGTCCGGCGCTGCCGATCGCGGTCCGCAGGTAGCTGCCGTCCAGAACCGACCGGACGGCCGCGACCAGATCGTCGACCCGGAACGGCAGGCCGCGGACCTGGTTCACCGCGATCACGTCGACCAGGAACATCCCGCGCAGCAGCAACGCCAACTGCCCCAGGTTCATCTCCGGCAGCACCACCTTGCGGTACCGCCGCAGCACCTCCTCGATGTCGGCGGGCATCGGGTTGAGGTACTTCAGGTGCGCCTGCGCCACCGGGACACCCTCTGCCCGCAACTGCCGGACAGCCCCGGTGATCGGGCCGAACGTCGAACCCCAGCCCAGCACCAGCAACTCGGCGTCGCCGGTCGGGTCGTCGACCTCCAGCGGCGGCACCTCGATCCCGGCCACCTTGGCCGCCCTGGTCCGCACCATGTGGTCGTGATTGGCCGGGTCGTAGGAGATGTCGCCGGAGCCGTCCTTCTTCTCGATCCCGCCGATCCGGTGCTCCAGGCCGGGAGTGCCCGGGATGGCCCAGGGCCGGGCCAGTGTCTGCGCGTCACGCAGGTACGGCCAGAAGGTCGCGGTCTCACCGTCCCCGGTGCTGTTCGGCACCACGTGGTTCGGCGCGGTGGCGAACTGCACGCGCAGGTCCGGCAACGAATCCACGCTGGGGATCAGCCACGGCTCCGACCCGTTGGCCAGGTACCCATCGGAGAGCAGGAAGACCGGCGTCCGGTAAGTGGTCGCGATCCGCGCCGCCTCCAACGCCATGTCGAAGCAATCCGACGCGGACCGGGCCGCGATCACCGGCACCGGCGCCTCCCCGTTGCGGCCGAACATCACCTGCAGCAGGTCGGCCTGCTCGGTCTTGGTCGGCAGCCCGGTCGACGGACCGCCGCGTTGCACGTCCACGATGATCAACGGCAATTCCAGCGTCACGGCGAGGCCGATGGTCTCGGCCTTCAAGGCCACGCCCGGCCCCGAGGTGGTCGTCACCCCCAGGCTCCCGCCGTAGGACGCGCCGAGCGCCGCTGCGACACCGGCGATCTCGTCCTCCGCCTGGAAGGTGCGGACACCGAAATGCTTCAACGCCGACAGCTCGTGCAGGATGTCCGACGCCGGGGTGATCGGGTACGACCCCAGGAACAACGGCAGACCCGACCGCTCGGCCGCCGCGACCAACCCGTACGCCAACGCCTGATTCCCGCGGATCGTCCGGTACCGGCCGGGTGGCAACGCCGCCGGCTTGACCTCGTAGTGCACCGCGAAACCCTCGGTGGTCTCGCCGTAGGACCAGCCGGCCTCCAACGCGATCAGGTTCGCCCGCAGGACCTCCCGCTTCCCGCCGAACTTGGTCTCCAGGAAACGCCGGGTGCCCTCCAACGGCCGGTGGTACAGCCAGGACAGCAAACCCAGGGCGAACATGTTCTTCGACCGTTCGGCGTCCTTGCGGCTCAGCCCCACCTTGGACACCGCCTCGACGGTCAGCGAGGTCAGCTTCACCGCATGCACCTGATACCCGGACAGGCTCCCGTCATCCACCGGACTGGTGGCGTACCCGACCTTGGCCAGGTTCCGCTTGGTGAACTCGTCGGTGTCCACGATCACGGTGCCGCCGCGCGGCAGGTCGGGCAGGTTCGCCTTCAACGCTGCCGGGTTCATCGCGACCAGCACCGACGGCGCATCCCCCGGCGTCACCACCGTGTGATCGGCGAAATGCAACTGGAATGCCGACACCCCGGGCAGCGTCCCGGCCGGCGCCCGGATCTCGGCCGGGAAATCCGGCAGCGTCGACAGGCTGTTGCCGAACGCCGCGGTTTCCACCGTGAATCGGTCACCGGTCAACTGCATGCCATCGCCGGAATCACCCGCAAAACGGATGATCACCTGCGACAACGTCTGAACCGGCTTGCCGGTCGAGGCCCGCACGGCCGTGTGCTCGTTCAAAGGAAGCTCCGCATCTGATTGCTGCTCACCGCCGGGTCGTTTCCGCCTCCCGGCGGTGGCCCACCTCACAGGATGTCACCCGGGACCGTGGACGGCGAAAACGCGGGTCAGGTACTCCGGCAAGCGGGTGAACCGTTCCCAGGTGGTCAACCGGGCGGCGCCGGGGTCAGATCGGTGCACTCGCGAACCCGTTCCCAGTCGGCGTTGATCCGGTCCGCCACCGCGCCGACGGCCGGAACCGGGACACCCGTGTCGTCCAGGTGGGACGGCGCGAAACTCGCCGCCGTGACCTTTGTTCCCTCGAAGGTCAGGGTCAACACACCGTTGTCGTCCTGCTCGTTGCCGAAGGATCGCCACCACAGGTAGTTCGACAATCCGTAGGCGACGTAGACCCCGTCCGCGCGCCACCCGGCTCCCTGCAGCACATGCGCGTGGGTTCCGATCACCGCGGCAGCGCCGGCCTCGGCCAGCTCCGTGGCGAGCTGCTCCTGATCACCGTCCGGACAACTGTCGTACTCCGTTCCCCAGTGCAGGAACACGATGACGGTGCTGCCGTCCACCGCCGCGCCGTGCACCGCCTCCGCCAGCCGGGGATCGAAGGCGCTGGCGATCCCCGGTTCGGTCGAGGTGGCCGTCCAGGTCGCCAGGGTGTGGTCGTGCACCGCACTGGCGGCAAAGATCGCCAATTCGGTGCCGTCGATCGTGGTGCGGAAGGGGGCAAGGGCCGCGGTCTCGTCGGCCCCGATCCCGATCACCGGGAACTGGGCAGCACCGATGGCGGCCAGGGTGTCCTGCAGGCCGACCGATCCGTAGTCGGCGCCATGGTTGTTGGCCATCGACGCCACGTCGATCCCGGCCGCCTCGAGTGCGGTGAAGGCCGATGGCGGCGCGCGGAAGGTGTACGACTTGGGCTCCGGCTCACCGCCGGTGGTGATGGCCGTCTCCAGATTGACCACTGTCAGGTCGGCAGCCGCCAGCCCGGCCGCGGCGACTCCGAACGCGGTGCGCGGGTCGGCGGCCAGTCGGTCGGCAGTCCGTTCGGAGAAATTGACGTCGCCGGCGAAGGCGACGGTGAACCCCGCAGCATCGGACGCGGCGCGGTCGGCGGGCTGGGGTGCGGGTGCAGTGACATCGGTTGGCGCAGTGCCCCGGGGATCTGGCTCGGCCGGGGCAGCACTCTGTGTTGTTCCATCGACCGGATCGACGGTGGTGGCGACCGATGCCTGCTCGAGCGCACGATCCACGACGGTGGACGGCCCGGCGCAGCCGACCAGCAGGGTCAGCGCGGCGGCGGTCGCGATGGCGACCCGAATCCTGACTCGGCGTCCGGGAACCGACATGCCACCGACCCTCCCACGCAGCCGGCTCCGGGTCGCGGGCGACGCGCGCACCGGCGTCAGCCCGAGGTGCGGTCGGCGCCGGTCTGCGGCGCGGCGATCTCGGTGTCGAGTCGCGCTGTAGGAGCCGGATCGGCCGCGACCCCGAGCGGATCATCCTCGGGAGCCGCGGCCCGTCGTGCGCCCCAGAGCCGCGGTAAGGAGGGCAGGGTGAACCGATCAGGGGCATCTTCGAGGACGCCGCCCGACGGGTCGTCATCGCCCGCCATCCGAACCAGGTCTCCTGCCGGGCGCAGGATGTCCCGCACCACCAGGAACACCAGGATCAGCACCATGGCGTCCCGGACCAACGCGGCATTGATGAACGGGTAGACCGACAGACCCTTGTTGGCCTCGCCGGCGAAGGAGAGCATCAGCAACACCCAGACCACGGCCTCGGAGGCCTGCCACAACAACAGCGGCCGCCACCGGGGCAGCGCCAACACGGCGAGCGGCAGCAGCCACAACGAGTACTGCGGCGACCACACCTTGTTGGTCAGCAGGAACGCGGCGATCACCAGGAATGCGAGCTGGGCGAACCGGGGCCGCCGCTGGGCGGACAGGCCCAGCCAGCCGATCATCGCGCAGGTGAGCAGGAACAGGGCCAGCGACAAGAGGTTGACCAGGGTCGGCGAGTCCGCGCCGGGCGCTGCGTCCCAGATCTTCGAGCGGGTGAGGGTCGCGTAGATGAAGTACCAGGAGTCGTACTCGGGTGGCCGCTCGGAATTGAGCCTGACGAACTCGTACCAACCCTGGGGGTAGGCGAGCAGCACCGGGATGTTGATCACCAGCCAGACCACCGCAGCCGCCAGCGCCGCCCTGGTCCAGGCGGCCATCTTCCCGGCGCGCAGACAGAGGATCAGCAGCGGCCCGAGCAGCAGGATCGGGTAGAGCTTCGCCGCGGCGCCGAGGCCGAGCAGCGCTCCGGCCAGGATCGGTTTCTTCCGCGCCCAGGCGAGCATGGCGCCGGCCGTGATCCCGATCGCCAGCAGATCCCAGTTGGTGAAGGCGTGCACCACGAGCAGCGGGGACAGACACATGATCGCGGTGTCCCAGATCCGTCTTCGGGCGATCTTGGCGGTCGAGGCTACCGCCCAGAGGTACATCAGGGCGAGAAAGATCGCCCCGATCGTGAAGTACGCAGCGACGTCCAACGGCACCGGCAGGACGCCGGTGGCGTTCGCGAAGCCCACGTAGGCCCTGGACACCTGCGCGACCGCCCACATCCAGTAGCCGGTGACGACCGGGTATTCCATGTAACGGGTCTCGCCGTTGTCCTCCCACGATGTGGCGTACGGCAGTCCGCCGACGTTCAACTGGTGACTGCCGTACAGCGGGACCGCATCGTTGTAGCAGGCGCTGATCCAGGGCCGCTGGCCGCCCTGATCCAGTACGACACCGCCGGATCCGTTGGGGCCCTGTTGGATACAGGCCGCCTTGAACAGCCAGCCACCGATCAGGATCACGATGGCCATCAGCAGGCACACCCGCAGCGGGGTGAAGATGCTCGCACGGCCGACCAGGGCGTGCCGACCCATCGGGCCGCCGATCAGATCGCTGGCCCGCCGCACCGTCGGATCGGTCCACGTCGGGATGACCCGTTCGGTGGCGGTGAGCGAGGTAGATCTGGGCAGTGCCGGCGCTGCTGCCGGCTGGGCCGGACCCTCCGACGCTTCGCCATCGGCCGCGACCGGTGACTCCGGGTTCGCACCGTCGAGCGCGTCGGGCGACGGGTCGTCCGGGGGAGCAGCGGTCACGGGCGCGATGCTACTGGGCCACGCGTGACCTCCCGGTCAGCAACGATCATGATCGTGCGGTCAGCCCTGGGCGAGCCAGGGGCAGCCGTCCGGTCCGTTGTGCAGCTCGACGCCCATGTCGTCCGGCGTGATCCAGAAAAGCCGGCCGGAGGTGAGATGGCGACCCGGGTCGGTAACGACCGGCGGGTCGGCGTCGGGTCCCGGCACCCAGCTCCAGGTCGAACCGTCCCGTACCCGGGCCAGCCTGGTGCCCCATTCGTTGAACCTCGGCTCGTCGAACTGGTGCTGGCTGATCCGAGGCGGGCCGGGCTGGGCGAAGTAGGCCACCAGATCGCAGCGGTGACCGCCGATCCAGGTCGCGGAGAGCACCGCCCGTACTGCGGGATCGTCGATCAGGGTGGAGAACACCGGCGCTCGTCCGGCGCCCAGCGCCTCCGCGGCCGCCATTGGAAGCGCGGAACCGTCGACGATCGCACCTGCCACGCCGAGGAAGGTGTCGGGCAGATCGTCGAGCGGACGCAACGGTGCGACCGGATCCCAGAACGGGCTGTCGAACCCCCAGGCGTCGATCGCCATCCGGAGCACCTCGCCGGTGAAAGGGCAACGGGAGAGCCAGATTCGGGGAAGTCGGGTGACGAACTCCAGGTCCAGGCGTACGACGACGTCGACCTCGCCGGCGGCCGCGGCATGTTTCCGGGTGCCGACAAGAGCGTCCCGCCAGGCTCGGTCGCCCGGCTCGTCGAAACCGGCGGCGAAGACCATCAGGCCGGGCGCCAGGGTGACACCTTCCAGCTCGTCCAGCGACGGATTGCCCAACCCGGCCAACGCCCGCTCGGTGATGGCCACCGAGTCCGCGCCCGGACCCTCCACGCGGATCGAGCCGTCGGCGTCGGCCACCAGTCGTGCGACCACCTCGGTGCGGGTGTAGTCGTCAGGGCGCGGGCATCGCACCTCGGCCACCCTGATCCCGGCCAACCCGGCCGGCGGCGCGGGGTAGGGCACGGTCGCCGGCACACCCCGTTCTCCGCTGCTCGGCAGGTCGGTTTCCGGATCGGCCGCCGCATCGCCGGCGACGTCGACAAGCGGTGTCACCCAGAGGAAGTCGCTGGAGCGCGCCCACCGCAGGGTCTTGAGGAAGTCGGCACCGTCCGCCTGCGTGACCGTGCGACCGAACGGGTCGACCAGCGCGTCCTCGAGCATCGCCCGGGCCAGCTCGGCACCGCCGGGCGCCAACCCGATGATCTCGATCCGGTTGTCGGTGGCCACCAGATACCGGGCGAGCCGCCGGGTCCGGAATTGGTCGTCGAGCTCGCAGAGCTCTGCCACCTGCGTCACGGGACCACCGTGATCCGGCCGCTGTCCAACCTGGCGATGATCTCCCTGAGCCTGCTGCGCGCCCCGTCGACCTCCGGTTTGGTGAGCCATTGCCGCAGTTCGACCTCCGGCCAGTTCGCGTCGAGAGACCGCATCTTGTCGGCCATCGACTTGCTGATGGTTGGCGCCAGCGGACGTTGGTACCCGTTGCGGGCAGGGTCGATGCCGGGATCGAACCGCTTCTTGGACGGCGGGAAGGCGGCGTCCTGGTCGATCGCCAGCAGGTCGAAACCCTTGCCCCCGCCCTTGTCCTTCAGCATGAAGTTCTCCGTGTGCCGATCCTGCTGCGCGATGACGTAGTCGAGGGCGTCCATGTCCTTCCGTTGCTGGGAATCCCAGAACTTCTTGAACGCGGCCGGATCGTTCTTACTGACCTTGCTGCCGAGTTCATATCCGGGGCGCCATTCCTGCAATGACCCCTTCTGGCCGTTCCATTCGACGATGCGGGCTTGTGGGGTATCGATGCCGAGTTTCTGGGCGATGGCAGCGGCCGCAGGCGCCCTCCGATATCGCTGGCCGGCGTTGATGCCGAGCGCCGGCCCATAGCCCATGCTCGCTTCCTCGTTCGCGCCCTTGAACAGCCATCGCTTGCCGGTCGAGTCGGCGAGGATGTACTTCAGGTTGATCCCGGCCTTGGTCGCCGTCCCCCCGATCGTCATGACTTTCGTGTACCCGGACAGCACTTCGAGCGTGGGTGACGGCTGATTCGCGATGCGGCCGGACCGGTCGGGGAGGAACTCGGTGTCCTTGCCGCCCACCTTCGGCGCTGTGGACGGCGTGCTCGATGCCTTCGCGCCCGGTTGTTGCGGCGACGGGCCAGGGGTGAGTTCTTCGGTGGTGGCGGATGTCTTGACCGGCAGGCCGGCGGTCTGCTGCTCGGTTTCCGCCGACGTCTTGACTGTGGGCGCCGGTGTCTGGGTCCGGGTACTGCCGGACGACGAACCGCCACCTCCGCCGGCGCCGCCACCGGCAGCAGTACGGGTGGAATCGTCACGGGTGGTCTTCGGAGCAGTGGTCGTCTCCGCTTCCGTGGTCTTCGGGACGGTGGTTTTCGGGACGGTGGTTTTCGGTTCCGTAGTCTTCGGGACGGTGGTGGTGGCCTCGGGTTCGGTCCTGGATCCTGCCCCGGCCTTGCCCGGCGGGTGTTGCGCGAGCGTCGATCCGGTCTGCAGCGCACCCCGCATCCGATCGGCGGCTTCGTCCATCGTCTTCGGGGCCGGTTTGAGCAACTCGGCCAGCAAGGTGAGGGCCTTGCCCCACGGGCCGGGAATCATCCGGGCGATCGTCTCGCCGACAAAGGTCGAGATGTTCCCGACCTTTTGGGTGACCGCCATGGCGGTGTCGATGTTGGCGATGCCCTCCTTCACCGCGGCGCTCACCTGGGCATTGGCGGCCCAGAGGGCGGTGTCCGCCCGCTTCAGGTGCGCCCGCGCACCCCCGGGGTATCTGTTGTCGAGATCTCCTGCGGCAGCGAACAACTCCTTGCGGATGTCGTTGTACTGCGTCGGCGACGGAAGGTTCATCATCGTCTGGACGATCAGGCCGAGGCCGTAGAGGTCTGACAGGTACTTGTCGGCGCTGTCGGTTGCGCCGGTCAGCCGTCGGTATTCCTTGCGGAGCTCGGCGATCTGACGGGCGTCCTCGAGATCGGACGCCCTCTTTTCGGCTCGTCGCTGCTCGTCGGCGGACTTCTCCGCCGGTGTCTGGTCGCGCCGCCGCCGCATCGGACCGAGAGTCGCTGCGCCGGGCCACAACTGCAGCTCGTCCCGGCCGTACGGGGGTTGGCGTTCGGTTCGGCTGATCGTGACGTCCCCGACGCCGAGGGACTTTTTCGTCCTCGCCAGCGCCGCTCGAACGGGCTCCACGGTGACCGTCCAGCCGGGTGGATGAAGGATGTCGAGGTCGACGGTTTCGATCTTGCCGCCCTGGTTGCGGGCGCCGGTGCGATCGCGGACCTGAATCCCGTCCACCGCCGCACCCTTCCCGCCGACGACGATCACCGCCACCACCTCGGCGCCGTACCGCACGGTGAGCCGGTTCGACGACTTGGCGTCGGGTTCGATCTGTGTTCTGGGCAGCGCCTGATCGGTCTCGACGGTGATCTCGCGCTGCACGGTTCGATGTCGCTGCACGGGAATCGGGCCGCGCGACCGGAATGCCGACACGGCACTGGTGGTAGCCGCGTTTCCGGCCGTGCGCTGGAGTTGCAGGATGTGCGTCGTACGGGTCGTCACCGTTGCCGCCGGGGCGGCGCGCAGTGCTGCCTCCGGGCGCGGCGGACCCGAGTCGGCAGCCCGGTCCCCAGGCTGCCCCCGCGACCGCATGCTGGGGATACTCCCACTTTGCCCAGCACGATTCGACGGAATTCTCGGTACCGGTCAGCCTCGGTGCGGGACTCTGAGGTCCATGGTGGCGCCAGCCGACCGCCTGGACGAGAACCCGCCAGACCTGCGGTGTTATTTGACGGCGCGGCGGCGACGCGGGGCGGCGTCACCTTTGGAACCCATCACGAACGAGGCCACCAGGTGGTTCCAGGAGCAGGTTCGGCAGACCTCGACCTGGTAGACGGAGAACTCCCCGAACGAGCCGGCCATCGTCTCGAGTTCGGCGGGAAGCCGGGCAGAGCCGGCGATGTGCTTGATCTCGTCGCCGTAGACCCAGTACACGTGGGTCAGCGGTTCCTTGCGGCACACCGGGCAGGCGATGTCGGTCGGCACCCCGTGGAATTTCGCCGCTCGGACGAGATAGGGAGAGGCGTCACAGACGTCGGTCACACCGGTACGACCGGACCGCACTTCGGCGAGCAGCGCCCGGCGCTGCAACGCATAGTCGACGAGTCCCCGCTGGGTCCGCACCCATATGAGGGTACGCGGGAGCACTTGCGGGCACAGCGGCACCGGGGTCGATGCGCTGTGCTGCGGTCAACCCGGATGCGTCAACCCGTGGTTGCCGTGTCCCCGTTCGGGTCGGCACCGGCCGCAGCGGCCCGTTCGGCCCGGAGCGCCTCGAGCGATCGGCGGTCGGCTTCCCGGTCCCGCAGCCTGGCCAGTACACCGAACGAGCAGACCGCCACCAGGGCCACCAGGCCCAGCAGGCCGAGAAGCACAACACCCCAGGTCAACCCACCCTCGAACAGCCCGGATCCGGTGCCGTCGCCGGCAGCTTGCCACGTCACGACTGCTCCTCGGTGTCGACGGCGGCGGCGATGACTCTGGTCAGGCTGGTGTGCAGCTCCTGCAGTTCCGGCAGGCTCATCCCGAGCCGCTGCATCACCGCCGGTGGGACGTCCAATGCCAGGGTCCGCAGATCGGAACCGGCAGTTGTCAGTTCGACGGACAGCAACCGTTCGTCAGCCGCGTCCCGCCGCCGGGTGATCAGCTCCGCCGCCTCCAGCCGCTTGAGCAGGGGCGACAGCGTGCCGGGGTCGAGTTGCAGCAGCTGCCCGAGCCGTTTGACCGACAAGGGAGCGTGCTGCCACAGGGCGAGCATCACCAGGTACTGCGGGTGGGTCAGCCCGAGTCGCTCCAGCACCGGCCGGTAGAGCGCCACCACGCTGCGGGCGGCGACCACCAGGGCGAAACACACCTGTTGGTCGAGTGCCAGGGGGTCTGCCGGCAGATCGCCGGGTCGGGTGGCCGCTGTCTCGACTGTTGTCATGTGAAACATGCTACCCCAATGATTGGGGCACCAACGATTGGTGTGAGGGACAACGCACGTCCAGGCCGGTGGCGACACGCGGGGTGACCCTGCCCACCGCGCGATGTATCGTGTCGATATAGTTCGCCGTTGTAGCGCCCGGCAGTCCCATCACGACAGGTTCGATCAGGGCGGGTTCGATCAGGGCAGGTTCGATAGGGAAGGGGTGACATCGTCGCCAAGGAGAGTTCCACCGTCTTCGAGCTGGCCGTCCTCGGACTGCTGGCCGAATCACCGATGCACGGGTATGAACTCCGCAAACGGCTCAACGCCACGCTCGGTTCGTTCCGGGCCTTCAGTTTCGGTTCGCTCTATCCGACGCTGCGTCGGCTGCAGTCGGCCGGTCACATCGCCACCGAGGAACCTGTCGTCGATGTCGACGCGGTGCCGTTGAGTTCGCGGCGGTCGCGGGTGACGTACCGGATCACCGCGGAGGGCAAGGAACGGCTGGCCGATCTGCTCGGCGACGCCGGGCCGCAGTCCTGGTCGGACGACGGCTTCGGAGTGCACCTCGCGTTCTTCTCCAGGACCAGCTCCGAGGCCAGGATGCGAATCCTGGAGGGCCGTCGACGGCGGGTCGAGGAACGACGAGAAGGCTTGCGGGCAGCGGTGACCCGTGCTGCCGAGCGACTCGACACCTACACCGCCGAGCTGCACCAGTTGGGCCTGGAGTCCTCCGACCGGGAGGTCCGCTGGCTCAACGAGCTGATCGACCAGGAGCGTCACCAGCTCCCGGCCGGCGACGAGACACCCCACCCCACTGACCATCCCGACCGCACCGACCCCGAAAGGCCCACCACCGCAGAGTGATCGCCGAAAACGGTGATCTCACTGCCGATCCCGACCACCCCGACCCAGGTCCAGTCCAGAAAGCACTCCCGCACATCCCGTCCCCCAGACCATGTCCGCACGACCATCGATCGACCAGATCAGGCGTCACCGTCACCAGGAGGAATCCATGGGCACCATCCCGTCAAACCCCATTCGCACGGCGATCATCGGCGTGGGCAACTGTGCCTCGTCGCTCGTCCAGGGTGTCGAGTACTACAAGAACGCCGAGCCCGGAAGCCGGGTACCCGGCCTGATGCACGTGCAGTTCGGTGACTATCACGTCTCCGATCTGCAGTTCGTCGCGGCGTTCGACGTCGACGCGAAGAAGGTCGGGTTCGACCTCTCGGAGGCGATCGGCGCCAGTGAGAACAACACCATCAAGTTCGCCGACGTGCCCCCGACGGGCCTCATCGTCCAGCGCGGCACCACCCTGGACGGCCTGGGCAAGTACTACCAGCAGACCGTGACCGAGTCCCCGACCGAGCCGGTCGACGTCGTCGCCGCACTCAAGGCGGCCAAGGTCGACGTCGTGGTCTGCTATCTGCCGGTGGGTTCCGAGGACGCCGTGCGGTTCTACGCGCAGTGCGCCATCGACGCCGGTTGCGCGTTCGTCAACGCCCTTCCGGTGTTCATCGCCGGGACCCCGGAGTGGGCCGAGAAGTTCCGCGCTGCCGGCCTTCCCATCGTCGGCGATGACATCAAGTCGCAGGTCGGCGCCACCATCACCCATCGGGTGCTGGCCAAGCTGTTCGAGGACCGCGGCGTCATCCTGGACCGCACCATGCAGCTCAACGTCGGCGGCAACATGGACTTCATGAACATGCTCGAGCGCGATCGGCTCGAGTCGAAGAAGATCTCCAAGACCCAGGCCGTCACCTCCCAGGTCGATCGGGACATGGGCGCCCGCAACGTGCACATCGGCCCCAGCGACTACGTGCCGTGGCTCGACGACCGCAAGTGGGCCTACGTCCGCCTCGAGGGCAGGGCGTTCGGCGACGTGCCGTTGAGCCTGGAGTACAAGCTCGAGGTGTGGGACTCGCCGAACTCGGCCGGGGTGATCATCGACGCGGTTCGCGCGGCCAAGATCGCCAAGGACCGCGGCATCGGCGGTCCGGTGTACTCGGCGTCCTCGTACTTCATGAAGTCGCCGCCGGTCCAGTACCCGGACGACCAGGCCAGGGACAACGTGGAGAAGTTCATCGCGGGAGAGATCGAGAGCTGACCCGCGGCACCGACGCCCGATGACGGATCGTTCACCGTCATCGGGCGTTGCCGTGTTCGGCGGGCACCTTCGTGGTCGGCCGGGATCCGCGGATCGCTCTCGTTGCTGCATCCGGCCGCACCCCGTCGGGACAACGCCAGGCGTCTCCGAACAACGTCCCGGGCGTTGTCCGGACACCTCAGGGGTTCTCCCGATGGTCGGTCCGCGTGTGCGATGCCGCATCTACCGAGCGCCGGCGACGGCGATGCGGAGGACTGTCGGTGGCCGGTGACACCATCATCGGGACGGCAGTGTCAGCGTCCGAGACCCGAGGTGAGCGCGATGAGAACCCGAACCGTGTCGGCAGCCGACCTGCACATCGGTGACCTCGTGGTGCCCGCCGAAGGTCCGGCCCGGCGGGTGACCCTGCACCGCCTGCAGGGCGCGCCGCCGGTGGTCGTGCTCAACCTCGCCGGAAAGCCGGAGAACCTGGAGATTCCGGCCTCTCAGCCGCTGACGGTGGTGAGCGCCGAGCAGTCGTCGCAGTGATCGCTCCGCAAAACGAGCTGCGTCCTTGACCTGCCCGGCTCGACGGCGACGGCAGATTCCTGACCGTTCAACCACTATCCCTCCGGTCGGGCCCAGACCGACGCTCCCTGCCAGTCGATGGCCACCACCGCCTCGTCGCCGACAACCCAGGCGTCGTGGCCCGGCGGCAGAGAGGTCACGTCGCCCGGTCCGGAGTCGATCTCGGTGCCGTCCTGCATCACGACGTGCATCCGTCCGGAGATTTGGTACTGCTGATGCGGCGCCATGCACAGAGCGGTGCCGGCGACCGGCTTGATGTGCTCGGACCACTTCCAGCCCGGTTTCACCGTGATCCGTCCCACCTGGGCTCCGCCGGCCAGGTTCAGTAGTTCCAGTCGCCACTTCTCACCTTCACGAACCTCATCGGGCTTCTCGAAGGCGAGATGCTCCATCGGCTGCGTCATGACGCGACCTCCTCTACCCCGCTGCCCTAGCGAGGTGGTAGAGAATTGTCCGCTTTGGGTGATTCGACGTCAACCCGGACTCCGCCCACCAGCACACCGTCAGCCTGAGGTATGCCGGAGCATCCAGCTGTAGATGTCGTTGCCTCCATACCCGGAGTAGGCACGATCCCACGCGTTGTGGTCGACACCCTCGTAGGTCGTGAGCTGGAGATCGTCCGCTGCCGGAGGTGCCGGGCATTCGTTCCGCAAGTTTGCGATGGTCAAGCTGCTGCCCTCGGGGTCCACGATGTCGTCGGCCTCACCATGGAAGGCCCAGATCGGCACCGACCCCACCGCGCATCCCGCTGATTTCCAGATGGGGAGCCCATAGCCCGCGATCGGAACCGCGGCTGCCACTCGGCCGCCGAGCTGTGGAAGTGCTTCCCAGATCCCGTAGGCGCCACAGCTGAGCCCGGTCACGTATACCCGGCTCGGGTCGACGTCGTAGTTGGCCAGCGCGAACTCGAGGAAGGCGACGACCTCTTGCGGTCTCATGCATTGCGAGCCGGACGCCGGGTTCCCGTAACCGTGCTGTTTCGTCATCCAGCAACTTCCGATGAAGTTCTCCCCGTCGCAGTCCTCGTAGGGGTACGCGACGTCTTGCACGGGGTTGTGCTGTGGTGCCAACACGACGAACGGGCGGTCTGCCGGCCAGTTGTCGCTGTTGATGTAGGCCGGGATGTTGGAATCGGTGAGCAGATTGGGCAACTGGTCGGCGGAACCGTCGCCGCTCTGGCCGAAACCATGGAAGAAGAGCAGCAACGGCTTCTTCTCCCCTGAACCGTAGCCAGGCGGCAGGTACTCGTAGTACCCCAGCGGTGATGTCGGCTCCGATCCCAGTGGGTGTGCGGTCAGCCGAGCGGACGACCCGGTGCCGAGGAACGAGCCGACCATCTTGCACATCGACTGCGGTTTCGGTCCTGGAATCCGCTCGCTCAAGAACTGGACGAAATTGCCGTTCTGATCGATCACGTAATTGAAGGTATGCGAGCCGGAATCGTGGCCCCGCACCCTGCCATTGCCGTCCTCGACGATCATGTGTTGGCCGGTGTCCTTTGTGGTGATCTGGAACAGACCACCACCGAGAGGCTTTGCCTTGGTGTCCTTGACCTTTCCCTTGCCGCGAGCGACGAAGAGGACCTCACCCGTATCCGGGTCGGTGTACACGTCACGGAAGGAGTATTCGTAGGTGTAGAGGGTGATGCCCTCGGTGCGGCCTCTGCCGGCTTCTTCGGTGAACTTCTCGGTTCTCGTGGATGCCTTCATCGTCTGAAAGCCGCAGCTGCCATCGAACACCGGCGGATCAGGGACGGCGGACGAGTTGATCCGATTGACGGCAGCATTAGCCGTGCCGGCGAACCCCACTGCTACTGGCCCAGCGACGACAAGGGCGGCCGCGAGGAGGTAGGAAAGAAATCGCGAATGGTCAGAGTGAATGATCGTCGACCTCATGACTGCATCGCCCCTTTCCGCGAACGCCACTGTTCACAGACTGGCCATATTCGTCCGTCTGCTTTTTCCGGACAAGACGTGACGACCGGGCAAACGGGTACGAAATTCCACATCGACAATGCCGATCCGCATCATCCGTTGACGAAGACCACAGAATTCTGGATTTCACCCCGTCCCACCGTGGTCGCCGCCCGGGCAAGAAACCGCCGTGCCCGATCGGGCACCGGGATCTGTCCCGCTGGTCTCCCGGACGGGGCTGGCGCCCTCACAGCAATCGGAACAGAATCGGACAAATGGGGCCGGGTCGGTTGCGGTGGGAGGACTACCCGGATCACTCCGCGCGTCACCTGCCGTCCGTGACACCGAACGACGCCGGACTGATGGCGTTGCAGAGAAGCGCCGGCAACCGGGCAGTTCAGCAGCTACTCACGACACCTCGGACGGTGCAGCGCTACCGCCCGGCCGGATCGATGAACTTCGGCGCCATGGACAGTGGAACGTTGCGCGAAGAGTCCTTCAAGAGCAAGAAGAACCAACCGTGGATCTCGAAGATCGACGTGAACTTCGACAGCGTGGTGACCGATTCGACCGGCGTCGAGATGCCCAAAGGCAGTGCGACAGCGACCTATTTCTCCAATGCGCACGCCCTGCCGACGTTCACCGTGACGACGACCGGTGGACCTGGTGGCCTACCCACCAAGCAGGGCAGTTTCACCGTGACCCGTATCGAAGGGGTCGGCTACAACGACCCCACGGCCGCGGAGGTGATCGCCAACGCTCAGGGTGAGAGTGCGCTGGAGGGGCCGAAGCGGGGCGCCCATCGGCGTTACACCAAACCCACCGCCGGCCAATTGCCCCGCGAGGTCAGCGCTTCGATGCATCTTGCGGTGTTCTTCAACAAGGGCCAAGCGCTGCACACCGGTGATCTGAACCTGGCATCCCACGGATGCGTCCACGTCTCCGACAGCAAGCTGACCCAGCTCAACTACCACAGCGTGGTCGGACGGACGACGGTCAACGTCAAGTACAGCGGCGATGCGAAACGGAAGTTCGCGCGCTGACACACCGCCACGATCCAACCTGAGAAACCCGGACAATGCACAGGGATCTCGCCGCAGATCACTCAGGATTCGCGCAGTCGGCTGTCGAGAATGTTTCCTTCGCCTGGTTCTCGGGTATTCACCGACCGGCAAGCTCCAGCGAAGGCCAGGTTTTCGGTGACGCACAACGAGAGCGATCAGACCGTCGAGGCGCAATCAGGCCAGCCAGAACTCAAGCGGGTGATGGGTCCAAAGCTGTTGCTGCTGTTCATCGTCGGCGACATCCTGGGCACCGGTGTGTATGCGTTGACCGGTGATGTGGCGGCGGAAGTCGGTGGGGCGGCGTGGCTTCCCTTCCTGGTCGCCTTCGCGATCGCCACCGTCACCGCTTTCAGCTATCTGGAACTGGTGACCAAATACCCGCAGGCGGCCGGCGCCGCGCTGTACACGCACAAGGCTTTCGGAATCCATTTCTTCACGTTCCTGGTCGCTTTCGTCGTCATGTGCTCGGGAATCACCTCGGCCTCCACCGCATCCAGGGCCTTCGCCTCGAACCTCGTCGAGGGCTTCGGACTCGAGCTGGGCAGCTGGGGCATCGTGCTGATCGCGCTCGGCTTCATGACCCTGGTGGCATTGGTCAACTTTCGCGGCGTCGGTGAGAGCGTCAAGGCCAACGTGGTGCTCACCCTGGTGGAACTCTCCGGACTGCTGCTGGTGATCATGGTCGGGATGTTCGCGCTCTTCGGCGGAGATGCCGACTTCTCCCGGGTGGTCGCTTTCGAGACACCCGACGACAAGGGGCTTTTCCTGGCAGTCACGACGGCGACCTCGCTGGCGTTCTTTGCGATGGTGGGCTTCGAGGACTCGGTGAACATGGCCGAGGAGACCAAGGATCCGGTACGGATCTTTCCGAAGGTGATGCTCACCGGCCTGACCATCACCGGCGTCATCTACGTCCTGGTCTCCGTTGCATCGGTCGCACTGGTGCCGGTCGGCACCCTGGCCGAGTCGGACACGCCGCTGGTCGAGGTGGTCAAGGCGGGCGCGCCCGGTCTGCCGATCGGCGACATCCTGCCGTTCATCTCGATGTTCGCCGTCGCGAACTCGGCGCTGATCAACATGCTGATGGCCAGCCGGCTCATCTACGGGATGGCCCGCCAGCGTGTGCTGCCGCCGGTGCTGGGCAAGGTCCACCCCACCCGTCGCACACCCTGGGTGGCCATCCTGTTCACCACCACCATCGCCTTCGGCCTGATCGTCTTCGTCTCGTTCGGCAACGCGGACGTCGTCGCCACCCTCGGCGGCACCACGGCACTGCTCCTGCTCGGGGTCTTCGCCGTGGTGAACCTGGCGGTCCTGGTGCTGCGCAAGGACAAGACCGTCAAGGACCACTTCCACGCCCCGACCGCACTGCCGATCATTGGGATGATCACCTGCATCTACCTGGTCACTCCACTGTCCGGTCGGGCCTCGGCCCAGTATTGGGTGGCCGGCTGGCTGTTGGTGCTTGGCGTGGTGCTGTTCTTCGTCACCACCCTGATCAACAAGCACCTGGGCATCTCGCCGAGCCGCTACCGCGACATGGAAGATCTGGAAACGCAGGGGCCGCACAACTGACCGCGCCGGCGCCTCGCGAGGGGGACGAGCTAGGCAGCGTCGCTTCCATCGCGCAGGGAAAGGATCATGCTCTGCAGCAACCGGGACGCGGCCGATTGCTCGGTCCCGGTCATGCCGGCCAGCATCCTGACTTCAACGGACCGGACCGCTGCGGTCGCCTTCTCGAGGCTCCGTCGGCCGCGAGGCGTGAGCCGCGTTGGAAGCGCCTTGCCGACGGGTGCCTCCGCAGGCCTTGTCACGTAGCCATCTCGTTCCAGGGCCTGGAGCAGCACGTTCATCGACTGCCGTGTCACGAACGCACCCCGCGCGAGCTCGGAGTTCGACAAACCCGGTCGCTGGGACAGCAGCTCGAGGCAGGAGTAGTGCGTCACGCTCATCCCGAGCGGCCGAAGCACCTCTTCCATGGCTGAGCGGAGGGCGCTCGACGCCTTTTTCAGCAGGTAGCCCAGGGACGTCTCCAGGTCGATCCCGCTGTCGTCTTGACTCATGTCAACATTCTGACATAGATTGATGCGTGTCAGAAAGCTGACACGTTCAGAAGGAGCAATCATCATGCCCGTCACCGGCCCCGACTTCATCTCGCTCCAGACGAGCGACCTCGACTCATCGCAGGCGTTCTACGAGCGGTACCTCGGCCTCGTCCGCTCGCAGGCCGGGCCTCCGCACGCCGTCGTCTTCGAGACGAAGCCGATCGCGTTCGCGCTCCGCGACCTTGTTCCCGGCACCGATCTCGCCTCCGCGGCTCAGCCAGGCATCGGTGCCGCGATCTGGCTGCACGCCACGGATGTCCAGGCGATTCACGATGCTCTGGCCGCCGACGGCCACACCATCGTTTCAGCACCGATCGACGGCCCCTTCGGTCGGACGTTCACCTTCGCCGATCCCGACGGTTATCAGATCACCCTGCACGACCGCGCCTGATCGACGACCGCCGGACTCGATCAACGGCGACCAACCGGTCAGCGGGCGGGGGTGAACAGCTGATCGACGGGTGCAAAATCGTCTGTCAACACCGGGGAATCGGCCAGGTAGGCCGGATCATCCTCGACCAGCAGGATCTCATCGTTGTCTCCGCGAGATCGGTTGTGCGACAGGATGGCAGCCACGTCGATCGGCTGGTGCGAGGCGATCAGGATCAGGTTGCCACCGGTGCTCCCGGCGAGGCGGTCGGCCGGGCCGAGCACGGCCACGTGTTCGAACACCGCCGCCAGCGTGGCCGCTTCGGCCTTGACGAAAGCCATTGGCGGATGGTCGATCACGTTGATGGCGTAGGCACCGTTCGGGCGGAGCACCCGGTCGACCTGGTCGACGAACTCGCGGGTGGCAAGGTGCCATGGCACCGCGACGCCGCCGAAGGCATCGCCGATCACCAGGTCGGCTGAATCGGTGACGGCATCCTGAATGCCGAGCCTGGCGTCGCCGGTCCGCACCTGCAGGTCTGGCGATTCCTGCAGACCCAATTCGTCCCGGGCGATCTGCACCAACTCCGGGTCCAACTCGAGCACCAGGCTCGTCGATCCCGGGTTCGCGGATGCCAGGTAGCGCGGCATGGCGAACCCGCCGCCGCCGATGTGCAGGGTGTCCAACGGGCTGCCGTCCGGTCCGACCGACGCGATGACGTCGCTGAGCATCTGGGCGTAGCTGAAGTCCAGCCGCTGCGGATCATCGGGATGCACGCAGCTGTGCCGCAGGGTGTCCAGGTACAGCGTCAGGCCGCCGATGCACGGCGCCAGATCGGGCAACACCCGGGCGCAGAAATAGGCGGTCTCCCGCTCGCAGGGATTGAGCATCCGATCGACAACGACACCCAGCAGGCCGATCGGAACGATCACCGCCAAACCGGCCGCCACCGCTCGACCCGACGGGCCGCCGTTCTCGGATCGGCCGAGGGTCAGCATCAGCACGCCGCCGACCACCATCAGCGCGATCGCCACGCCGAAGACGATCGGCGACGTCGGCAGGGCGGCGACCAGCACGAATCCGGTGACGAACGTTCCAAAGATCGCCCCCGCGGTGCCGAGACCGGACAGCCGACCGACGGTACTGCCGGTGCTGGCGAGATCCGACAACTGCAGTTTGATCACCGTCGGCGGAACGGCGGACAGCACGGCGGCCGGCGCGAAGAACCCGGCGAGCGCCAGCAGCAGGACGGGGGCCGGGCCGCCGCCGAGCGGCAGACTCCCGACCAATCGGACGATCGGCACGATGCCCAGCGACAACACGCCACCCAGCACCAGGATCGGACCGAGCAGGGTTCGGGGGTTGCGTCGGTCCGCCAACCGGCCGCCCAGCCAGGTGCCGAGGGCGATCGCGGCCAGAATCGTGCCGATGATGCCGGTGTAGGTCTCCAATGTCACGCCGACATAGGGCGCGAGCAGCCGGGCCGCCAGGATTTCCAGCACCAGCACGGCGGCGGAGGTGACGAAGACCAGGGCGCCGGCGGCGAGGGGTCGCATGCGGGCCAGTATGCCCAGCGGCGTGATCGGCCTGGTCACCTCACCGTCGGGTCACGTCCCAGTGGGCCGGCGCAGTAGAGCCGCGATCTCGGTCGCGTGGGTGATCGGCAGGCCGTAGTGCGAGGCGCCGGCCACGATCTCCACCCTGGCGTCCGGCAGTCGCGTGCCGGTGCGCTTCGCGATCGCGCGCGCCTGGATGACCCGGCTGCGTTCGGCCAGGACGACCAGCAGCTCGGGTTCCAGCTTCGCCACCACGTCCTTGGCCGGAATCCTGGTCGGCACGGTCGGCATCCCGCGGAAGGCGTCCGCAGCCGGCCCGGTGGCGTCCAGCCAGGCCTGATCGAGCGGGGCGCGACGGCTCTCCCACCGGATCAACGAGAGCCGGCGGTCCGACGACGGCTGCATCATCGCCGGAATCGCCCGCAGGACGTATCCCTTGAGCAGCGGTCCGAAGCACATCGTCGGATCGAGCAGCACGAGGCGGTTGACCCGCGACGGCCGCGCCAAGGCATAGGTCAGCGCGATCCAGGCCCCGAACGAATGGCCACACAACTCCACGCGGTCGACGGCCAAGCCGTCCAGCACGGTGTCGAGGTAAGCAACCAGGTCCTCCGGCGTCGCGATCGCCCGGCCGCCCGGGGTACTGAACCCGGCGTCGCCCATCATGTCCACGGCATAGACCCGGTGGTCGGTGCTCAGCAGGTCCGCGAGCTCGTTCCACTCGCCTGACGTGGCTTGATAGGCGTGCACCAACACCACCGCAGGAGCGTCGGTGGGGCCGCTGGCATGAACACGGGTGACGCCGAAATCGGACGACAGCTCGATGGACTCCACCGCAGCGGTCCGGTTGGCCAGCAACTTCTGGTAGGCCGCGGCAAACGTCGCTCGCTGCGCAGCGTCGGATCCGGGAAGGTCAGATCCGGTCACGCCGTCAGATCCGTTCATCGACACGTCACACCTCTGGGCTGAGTCGGTTCCCCGACGGTAGCCGCCGCCGTCGGGCTGCGCTTTCGGGGTGGTCGAGCGCCGACAGCAGCGTGGATCAACTCGTCCGGGCACATCGATCCGGTGCTCAGGTGGTGAGGACGTCGCCGATCGCGATCGTTGCCTCGCCCGACGAGATCGAGCGGTAACCACGGGCTCCGTCGTCGAGATCGACAAGAGTGCCCTTCAGCACCTCGTCGACCACCGGGGAAGGCTCCCGCCGCAGGCAGAACCTGCTGAACTCGATGCAGGGTTCGGCAACCCGCACCCCGTGCAACTCCAACGGTCCGTTTGCGGTGGTGATCGTTGACGTCGCCGGCATGTGCAGGCCGGCCAGGCCATCCGGTGCGTCGAGCAGGATGGTTTCCCCGGCGATGCCGTCGACAACGTGATCGCCGTAGCGAGCCCGCAGCGCGGCGTAGTCGCCGGTCCCCATGAACAGGATCCCGCCTCGCCCCTTGCGATCTCGGGTCCGCGGGTGCTCGGTGTGATGGACGTCGAGTATCTCCTCGCCATCGGCGGCGATGCCCCGGACGCCCCGCGGTTCGGCCAAAAGCCGCTCGACCGACACCAGTGCCGCGGGTTCGTAGCGACGCAGCGGCGCCCTGCCGATCTTGACCGGATCGCGTTGGACCTGGAGTCGGAGAATCCGGTAGTCCGTCACCGGACCGCTGCCGGGCGGGGCCGAGGTGCGAGCACGTGGGTGGGAGTCGGGGTAACGAGCCGGCTGCCGGTGTCGGTCAGCGCGCCGGTCCCCTGATCGATACTGAGCACCGCCACATTGCCGGCGTGCTGGTTGGCGACGTAGAGCAGGTCGTCGATCAGCGTCAGAGCCCTCGGATGTGCTCCCCCGCAACTGATCTCGTCGACGGGACGAAGGTGGGCACCGCCCTGGTGATGTTCGATGGCGAAGCTCGCGACGGTGTCCGGGCCGCGATTCGCGATCACCACGAATCTGCCGTTGGCGGTGGCCACGATTCCGCTGGGTGCGTTCGGCACCGAACTCGCGCTCGCCCGCTCGGTGTCCAGTAACGACAACGCCCCGGTCTCCGCATCCAGCGACAGCAAGGCGATCTCGCCGGACAACTCGCCGGCCAGCGCCACCAGATGCTCCGGGAGCAAGGCCAGATGTCGCGGCCCGAAGCCCGGCGGCAATGCCGACCACGGCGACGGAGCCGGCATCAAACGGCCGGTGTCCAGGTCCAATCGGTAGGCGGCCACCCCGTCGGAGCCGAGATCGACGACGAGAACGAGTGTGTCGTCGACGAACTCGGCCATATGCGCATGGGGGCCTGCCTGCCGTTCGGCATCGGGACCTGATCCGGCGTGCTGCACCAGGTCGGTCCTGACCCCGAGGGCACCGGATGGCAGTACCGGATGCACCGCGACACTCCCTGAGGAATAGTTCGCGCTGACCACGTAGCGGCCGGATGGATCGACGCTCAGGTGACACGGCGCCGACCCACCGGTCGCCACCGAGTCGACAACCCTTGGCAGATCACCGGAATCGGAGACAGCGTAGGTCCACACCCGGCCCTCGTCGACCTCGCCGACCGCGTAGATGTGCCGGCCGTCCGGGTGCCAGGCCAGGTATGAGGGCGATTCCGGCGCATCGCCGTCCGCGGTCAGTGCAGCGATCACCCCAGTGGATTCGCTGTCCGCGACCCTGGATTCCCAGCTGCCGGTCACCGGGTCGTGAACCAGCACGTCGACGCCCGCGGCGCGTCCGCCCGCCCCGGCGGTGTAGGCACCCAGGTACAACTCTCGGCCGGTTGTCACACCGTCACTCCTCGCACCGTGCACTCGAATTCAGCTGCCAGGCTGATGGCATTCGTTGCCCCCCGAAGTCAGGGAACGATCGACACCATCTTCCCCGGGACCACCACGATCTTCCGCGGAGCGGCACCGGCCAGCAGCTCGACGATCCGCGGCTCGGCCAGTGCTGCCGCCTGCACATCTTCCACGGCGGCATCGGCGGCGACGGTGATTCGCGACCGGACTTTGCCCTTGACCTGGATCGGGTACTCGACCACCTCGGCCACCAGCAGTGCGGGGTCTGCGACGGGGAAAGGCCCGTGCGCCAACGACTCCGAGTGACCCAACCGCTGCCACATCTCCTCGCTGATGTGCGGCGCCAGCGGGGCCGTCATCAACACCAGGGCCTCCGCCACCGACCGCGGAACCGGTTGCCCGGACTTGGTCAGGTGGCTGGTCAGCACGATCAATTTGGCGATGGCGGTGTTGTAGGCCATCTCCACGTAGTCGCGGGAGACGCCGTCGATGGTGCGGTGCAACAGTTTCCGGGTTTCCTCGTCCGGCTCGGAGTCGACAACGATCGTCTCTCCTGTGCCTTCATCGATGACCAGTCGCCACAGCCGCTGCAGGTAGCGCAGCGAGCCGACGACCGCCCGGGTCTGCCACGGACGCGACATGTCCATCGGGCCCATGCCCATCTCGTACAACCGAAAGGTGTCGGCGCCGTACCGCTCGCACATGTCGTCCGGGGTCACCACGTTGTTCAGTGACTTGCCCATCTTCCCGTACTCCTGGGAGACGGGCTTGCCCTCGTACTCGAAGACATCCTTGGAAATCTCCACGACTTCGTCGGCCGGGACGTACACCCCCCGCTCGTCGGTATAGGCGTAGGCCTGGATATAGCCCTGGTTGAACAGCCGTCGGTACGGCTCCTCGCTGGTGACGTGTCCCAGGTCGTACAACGCCTTGTGCCAGAACCGGGAGTAGAGCAGATGCAGGACCGCGTGTTCGACGCCGCCGACGTACAGATCGACGCCGCCGGTGTCGTTCTCCCGGGCGGGATCTTTGCCCATCCAGTACTGCTCGACACCCGGGTCGCAGAAGGTCTTGTCGTTGGTCGGGTCCAGGTAGCGCAGCTCGTACCAGCAGGAACCCGCCCACTGCGGCATGACATTCAGCTCGCGCCGGTAACTCTTCGGGCCGTCACCCAGATCCAGGGTGACGTTCGCCCACTCGGTGGCGCGGGCCAGCGGCGGCACCGGCTCTGAGGTGGCGTCCTGCGGATCGAACGACTGCGGCGAGTAGTCCGCGACTTCCGGCAGGGTCAACGGCAGTTGATCGTCCGGCAGCGCGATCGCCACGCCGTCCTCGTCATAGACGATCGGGAACGGCTCACCCCAGTACCGCTGCCGGGAGAACAGCCAGTCCCGCAATTTGTACTGCTTCTCGTCGCTCCCCAGACCCTTGCCCACCAGCCAGGTGTTGATCGCGGCCTTGGCCTCGGCGACACCCATACCGTCCAGCGAGATCTCGGCGTTGGCACTGTTGATCGCCGCACCGTCACCGGTGTAGGGCTGGTCGTCAGGGTGGTCGGCAGGCGGCTGCACGGTCCGGATGATCGGCAGACCGAAGGCGGTGGCGAAATCCCAGTCCCGGGTGTCCTGGCCGGGGACGGCCATGATCGCCCCGGTGCCGTAACCCATCAGCACGTAGTCGGCGATGAACACCGGCAGTCGGGTGTTGTTGACCGGGTTGACCGCATAGGCGCCGGTGAAGACGCCGGTCTTGTCTTTGTTCTCCTGCCGATCCAGGTCGGTCTTGTTCGCCGCCTCCCGTCGATAACCGGCAACGGCTTCGGTGGGGGTGGCTGCGCCCGCGGTCCAGCGCTGGTCGGTGCCTTCCGGCCAGGACTCGGCCACGATGCTCGCGACCAGCGGGTGCTCGGGCGCCAAAACCATGTAGGTGGCCCCGAACAGGGTGTCCGGTCGGGTGGTGTAGACCTCGATGATGTTCGGGGCGGCGCCGTCAGCGGTCGGCACCGGGAACTGCACCCGGGCGCCGTACGACCGGCCGATCCAGTTGCGCTGCATGGCCTTGACCGATTCCGGCCAGTCCAGCCGGTCCAGATCGTCCAGCAGCCGGTCGGCGTAGGCGGTGATCCGCATCATCCACTGCCGCAGATTCCGCCGGAAGACCGGGAAGTTGCCGATCGCGCTGCGACCCTCGGGGGTGACCTCCTCGTTGGACAGCACGGTGCCCAGACCGGGGCACCAGTTCACCGGCGCCTCGTCGATGTAGGCCAGCCGGTAGCCGGCCAGCACCCGGTGTTGTTCGACGTGGGTCAGCGCGGACCACGGCCGACCGTCAGGCGTTTCCCGCACGCCGGAGTCGAATTCGTCGACCAGCGCTGCGATCGGACGGGCGACCGCGGCATCGGCGTCGTACCAGGCCTCGAACAGCTGCGTGAAGATCCACTGCGTCCAGCGGAAGAATTCCGGATCCGTCGTGGCGACGCTGCGGCGCTGGTCGTGGGCGAAGCCCAGCCGCCGCAACTGCGCGCGGTACCGGACGATGTTCTCCTCGGTGGTGGTGCGCGGGTGGGTGCCGGTGCGGACGGCGTACTGCTCGGCGGGCAGGCCGAACGAGTCGTAGCCGATGGTGTGCAGCACGTTGCGGCCGATCATCCGCATGTACCGGCCCATCACATCGGTGCCGATGTAGCCCAGCGGGTGCCCGACGTGCAGGCCCTTGCCGGACGGGTAGGGGAACATGTCCAGCAGATACAGCTTGTCCTGCGGGACGGGCGAACCGTCCGTCGGCGCCAGTGGGCCGGTCGGGTTGGGGCTGTAGAAGGTGCCCTCGGCGTCCCACCGGTCCTGCCAGCGGGCCTCGATTTCGGCGGCCATCTCCGCGCTGTAGCGGAACGGCGGTGCCGACTCGTCCCTGGTCGGAGTCGTATAGGTCTCGGTGCTCATTGCTCGTCTCCCTGCTTCTGCACTGAACGGATCGCCTCACCGCGCACAAAAAATCCCCCCTGCGGTGCAGGAGGGATCGCCGCGCCAGCCGGTTCGGGCCACCTATCGCATCGATCGGCCCGTCGGTCAGCGCGGCCGGTGAAGAAGCCGGATCACTGCCATGGGCAGGGAGTCTACTCCGGCTCGGCAGCGGTGATCGTGGCGGTTGCGGCGCTGCGTACTGCCGGGTGACCGAAGGTCAGGACCGGTCAGGAGCCGCAATAGGTACCGGGTGGGGCATCGGGCGCCACCACGGTGATCCACGACCACACGCCGGTGCCGTCGGGGTCCATCTCGAAGTACGGCACCTTCAGGCATGGCCACGTCGAGGTGTTGACCGCAGGCGTCTTGGGAATCGTCAACGCGCGGGCCGACGGTGAAGCAGCTGCGATCCGGGCGGTGGGAGTTCCCGAACAGATGTTGGCATCCGGTGGTAGCTGGGTCACACATCGGTTCGCGATCCAGGTGTTTTCGGCTCCAGTCGTCGTCGCGAACGTCGGCTGTTCACTTGCCCAGCAAGGTGTTGCCGACGGCCACCGTGCCTGAGACGGTCGGGTAGTCCGGAACTGCTGCCAGACAGATGCCGTACCGGCCGTTGTCGATCGGCCCGGTTGTTGACCAGAACATTGTCGTTGTTGCCTGAGGCCACCACGATGCCGCTGTCCGTGCCGTCGGTCATCTCATTGCGGTAGATGAGGCCATGCGACAGATTTGGCTGCTCGTCGAGGGTATCGAGGAATCTGATGTTGATCCCTGAACCACTGTTCTTGATACGGTTTCTCGAGATCACGATCCCGACGTTGGCATTGGGGTTCGGGTCATTTGCCCGTCGACTGACGCTGATGGCTGGCGTTCCACCGACGATGGAGTTGCTGTCGACGACAAGACCGAGGTTGCCTCCGCCGATCGTGAGGGCAGCGGACCGGCTTGACCTGCCCCTGTGGCATCAATGTCGTTGTTGCTGACATTGCCGGAGAGGAACCCGGAGAAGAAAATTCCGACGGTCTCGCGGCGAACGATGTTGTCGGTGATCGAGATGTTCGCATGCGGATGTGGTCCGGCGACCGAGATTCCCTCGAAGTTGTTGGCGATGATGTTCTTTCTGATCACGACGTTTCGTAGAGCACCGGACTCAGCCGCGAGCCCAGCGCGTGCGCCGTCTTCGTCCCGTTCCAACGTACGCAGTTCTTCTCCACAACGGTCTGCCTCGCTCCACTGCTCTGGAGCTCGATGCCGAATTCTCCGGTGTCCTGGACGACCGAGCGACGGATCGCGTAGCCCGAATTCTCATCGTGCGTGGTGATCCCGATCGGTGTCCGCAAGCCTTCGGTCGGGCTCGACATGGCTATGCCGTCGATCTCGACGTCGTTCGCTGCGATGTCCACCGCGCCGGTGATGGTCGGCGACGGTTGCCCGGCAACGGAGTGTCGGTCGTCTCCAGGCAGTCGATCGCCGGAGCCGCCGGGACTTTGGCGACAAGTTTCACGCTGGTCTCGATGGTGACATTCTCGTGGTAGACGCCACCGCAGACCCGCACCGTGTCACCCTTGCCGGCGGCGTCGATCGCCGATTGAATCGTGGTGTAGCCGGCACCGGGACACTGGGCAGAGTCGTCATCCACCACCAATGGCCGCGACCCCTGGGCACTTGCGGTCGCTGTCCCGATCAGCATGCCGGCCGCGATGACGGTGACAAGAGCAAGAGACGTGCGCATCGAGCCCGACCCCGTGCGCTGGTGCATGCCGAATTTGGCAAGTCGAATTCCGCGCATTGCAGTCACTCCCCTTGATTCGTCACAGAGAGCCTTGTCACCTTCCCGCCGCTTCGTCATTGGCCATTCCGCCACCTTGTGCGCTGAAGGAGTGAGGTGTATTGGCCGGTGAGCAATTGTTGGGAATAATGCAGCAGAACGGCGGGCGCGTGGGGGTGGCGGAAATGCGCGAGGACGAGATTGTTCGCCTCAGCCTGAGATGCGCACGTCTCGCTGTCATCGGTGCGCCTTACGAATCCGTGTTGGCAGACGGTGTTGCGGACATCATGCGGACGGACGCCGGGACGGGTGTGACCAATTGGAACGGCTCCGGCGACGACCCACTGGCTGCTGTGCAGGTCGTGGTGTCCGGAGCGCCGCCGTTCACCAGGGAACAGGCGCAGGCGGCGCTGGCCGTGGTCGCCCGTCATCCCACCTTCGTCGGCGCTGACCCGTTTCGATGGCCGACCCATCGGGTCAGCGACGTCGTCTCGCTCCCCGCCTTCTGGGAGACGGACGTCTGGCGACTCATGCACGGCCACGGAAACGGTCGCTACCCGGCCGCCGTCATGCTGGTGCGCCATCCGTCCGAGACTGTGTTCGTCGGAGTGCATCGCTCTCGGCACGACTTCGATGCGGACGACATGACCACCTTGGACCTGCTTCGTGAACCGCTGGCGGCCGCGCTCACCTTTCGCACGGCCTGGCGGGCCGCGATCGCACGGACCCGAGCGGCGATCGACACACCGCTGTTCGATCCGCTGACGCACCGGGAGGAGCAGATCATCGGTTTGATCGCGCTCGGCTGGACCAATGCCCGGATCGGCCGCCACCTGCGGATCACCGAGCGCACCGTCCGCAAGCATGTGGAGAACCTGAACGACAAGCTCGGCGCCACCAATCGGGCCGCCATCGTGCACCGGTGGCACACCGGGGTGCTCGGGCCGGTCCCGGTGTCATTCGCCTCGATGCCCGGATCGTGATGGCCCGCCCGAGGGCGCGGCGGTGCAGCGCCACGGACGTCTAAGATCGCTGGGTGTCTGCTGCCCCCCTGGCCCTGACGATCCCGCTCGCCGTGTTGCTGGCCGCGCTCGCCGCGGCCGCCGCGCTGATGGCCAAGGGCGGATTCGCCGGAACGCTGTCCCGCAAGGGTCGACTCGGGGTGCACTCCCCGGCCGCAATGGCCAGTGACGAAGCCTTCGCCCTGGCCAACAAGGTGGCCGCCCCGATCTCCGCCGGAGCAGCGGTCGTCGCCGCGGTGTTGGCCGTCCTGACGCTGGTGCTCTCGCCCAGCACGGCCATGGCACTGGTGTTTGCGGTGATCGGTCTCGCTGGTTCGCTGGCGCTGCTGGTGGTCGCGGGCGTGCTCGGCGACCGGGCCGCCCGGCAGGTTCCGATCCCGGCCAGCAAACCGGCGGCCGCCGGTGGTGGCGGTTGCAGCGGTTGCGCCTGCGGCGGCGGTGGCTGCTCGGGCATCACCCGCAGTGACCCGGCGGCGACCGCCGGCCAGGCCTGACTCGCCTCTGGGATCACCGCCGGTCGTGCCGCGTGTCACTGCACCCTGTGCAGTCAAAATGAGGCCGCGGGGCGCCGTTCTGACTGCACAAGGTGCAGTCGAAGGCATGACTCGCGCGCCGCCGGCCCGATCCCGAGATCTAGCGGTTCATCCCGCTCAGCGCCGCCAGCGACAGCACCGCCAGACCCAGGATGATGCTGCCGGCGATGATCAGGCCCTTGCCGTTCGACTTCTGGGCCGGGTCGCGCTGGGCGGCCGAACGCTTGCGCAGCCCGAAGAACAGCAGCAGGCCACCAACGACGAAGAACAGCAGGCGTCCGATCACCAGGCCCGCCGTCCTGGCGGGGTCGTTGGTCGCTGCGTCCACCACCGCTGCGGACAGGGTCGAGGGGTCAAGAATCGCGGTCAACACGCAGCAGACCTTAAGCCACGCTCAGCATCCGCCCGAAACACCAGGACGTTCAGTTCCGCAGTAGATCGCCCGGGTGGTAGGCCATCAACGCCTGCGGGAAGGGTTGGCGCCGCAGCACGGTGAACCAGAGATCGGTACGCGGGCCGGCGAGGACGTCATCGGGCACCCCCGGAACCACGAACCACGAACCCTCGAGAATCTCGTCGACCAGTTGCTCGGCATCCCACCCGGCCCGTCCGGCATAGATCCGCATCCCGCGCAGTCCCTGAGTGATCGCGTCCGGATCACCGTCCAGATCCACCAGCACCACCGGACCGGTCACCCCGACCACGCCGGAGATCTCGTGCGGATTCGAGCCGATCCGGCACACCCCGAGGCACATGGCCGCGGAAGTCTGCACCGGCCCACCTGCGTAGACGGCGTGCGGGCGGGTGGTGTGCGAGGCCCAGGTGGGCAGGACGTTCTGCACAGCGGTCTCGCTCGGCCGGTTCAGGATGACGCCGACGGTTCCGTCCTCACCATGGGCGACCAGGTACACGACGGTGCGGCGGAAGTGGGGGTCGCGCAATTCCGGGGAGGCCACCAGCAGCATCCCCGGGCGCAGCGAGTCGATCTCCTTCATCGTCGATCATTCTTGCCGGTCGGTGCGGTTTTGCGCGCCTCGAAAGGAGTTGGCCGGAGTGGGCTGAGCCGCGCAGTCACGCGTACCGTTCGACCGTGACCCCGGAACTATCCGCGCCCTCCGGTGACGGCGCGGCAGCGCGGCCGTCTGTGCGCGGCCTGCTGCATCTGCTGCAGGTGAGAAGCCTGCGCAGGTTGGTCTTCGTCCGGTTGCTCAGCTCGTTCGGGGATGGCGCTTTCCAGGGCGCGTTGGCCGTCCTGGTGCTGTTCTCGTCCGGAACGGCAGACCGATCCGGCCGAGATCGCCGCCGGGTTCGCGGTACTGCTGCTGCCCTACTCCATCATCGGGCCGTTCGCCGGCGCCCTGCTCGACCGCTGGAGCCGTCGGCGGGTGATCGTCTGGGCCAACCTGATCAGGTGCGCGCTGGTCGGCATCGTCGCGATCCAGATCGCCGCCGGCCTGCCGAGCATCATCCTGTTCGTCACGGCGCTGCTGATCATGGGTGTCGGCCGGTTCGTCGGCTCCGGGCTGTCCGCGTCGATGCCGCACACCGTCGCCCAGGACTCCCTGGTGGGGGCGAACGCGCTGGCCACCACGGCGGGCGCGATCGCCACCGCGATCGGCGGCGGGTATGCCATCGGCCTGCGCACCATGCTCGGTGAGGCCAGCAGTCGAGTCGCCGTGATCACCGCTTCGGTGTTGCTGTTCTACCTGGCCTCGGCCGCGATCGCGTCCCGATTCCGGCTGATGGAGCTGGGTCCGGATGAGACCGACGAGCCCGCCCAGCCGCTGCTGGCCGTGCTCGAGGGATTGACCAGCGCACTGCACCATGTCTGGAAACGACCGACAGTCGGCCTCGCCATCCTGGTGGTGATGGCCATCCGGTTCTGCTTCGGCTTGTGCACGATGGTCGTCCTACTGCTCTTCCAGAAGTACTTCGTCCAGGACAGCGGTTTCCTGCGGACCGGTGCGACCGGTATCGCCGAGGTTCTCGCGGTGGGCGCGATCGGTGTCTTCACCGGAGCGGTGTTCACCGCGCCGGTGGTTCGCAAGCTCGGCCGCACCAGGTGGTTGGTGATCCTGCTGACCGTCACCGCCGTACTGGTCGTGGTGTTCGGGTCCCGGTTCACCATGTGGTCGACCCTGGTCACCACCTTTGCTGTCGGGTTCGCCTATCAGTCCAGCAAGGTCTGCATGGATTCGGTGGTCCAGGCCGACTCCGATGACGCCTACGTCGGCCGGGTGTTCGCGCTGTACGACACGGCCAACAATCTCTGCTACGTGTCAGCGTTCATCCTCGGTGCGGTGATGCTGCCCGACAACGGGACCGGGCTCGGCGCGGTGATCCTGGTCGGGGTGGTCTTCCTGGTGACCGGCCTGGGGTACGGGTTCGCCGTGTCCCGGCTTCGGCACGGGCCGGCCGGACCGGACGAACACCTGTTGGCCGGGTCCGAACCGGCGGTCACCGGCGAACGACCCTCGACCGAGCTGCCGGCGACCAGCCCCGCCGGCCCGTCGGATCCGGCACGTTCGACCTGACCGGCGCGGTCAGGAGAGCTTCCCGTACTGCATCGGATTGGCCCCGGCCGCGGCCATCAGGAACCAGCTGGTCGCGCCGACATGCTGCGCGCGGAAGTACCCGAACCCGAAACCGGAATCGATGATGCTGGACGCAGCGACGATGCCGCCGCGTTCCAGCTCTTTGCCGCCGACGTGTTGCGGCAGGTCCGGCGCGGTTCCGAAGCCGAGACTCTCCTGCGCGATCCTGACCTGACGCAGCAGCGCCGACGATCGGGCGGCGTCGCCCCGGTCCTTCCGATCGGCCAGCGAGGTCGCGAGCTGGGCGGTGCCTTCCAACCACACCCCGCGCTGATTCACCTGCAGGCCGTTGTAACTGGCGGTCGAGGTCTTGCTGGTGGAGCTGAAGGTCACCCCGGAGACGCTGACCCCCGGCGGCACCTGGGTGTTGGGCGCCGTCGAGTCGTCGGTGACGGCCAATGCGCTGCCCGCCCACTCCAAGGCCCGCCCGTACTTCCGCTCGCGCAGGGCCAGCCAGCTCCAGGTCTGCGGGTCCAACGGCAGTGGGTCCGGGTTGACGGTGTTGCCGTCGTTGGATCCGGTGTAGAAGAAGCCATCCTGCTGCGACCACATCCGGTCGACGAACCCCCGGGCCCGCCGCACTGCATCCCGCCAACGCCGGTCACCGCTCGCCCGGTTGAGTTGACCGAAGAACGACACGCAGTCGATGTTGTGCTCGGTGGAGACGTTCGGGATCGGCTCGTTCGCTCCGTCGACCCCGAGCCGGAAACCGCCCAGCGACCCCGGTGACACCGCGTTGGTCAGGATCCAGTCGCCGATCCGGGTGGCCGCCCGCAGATAGGTCCGGTCGCGGGTGCGTTGGTAGAGCTGGACGAGCGCGATCCCCGGCCAGGCCATGTCGCCGACGGCGGTTCCGAGGAAGCCGAACTGCCAGCCGATGTTGGCGGTCCCGTCGGGCAGGACGAAACCGTAAGGCTGCGGATTGCCGTCGTAGAACGTGTACGGCCCGACGTTGTAGCCCTGACGCAGCCGGCCGTCGCTGTACACCGGGTCGTGCTCGAGGGCGTAGACCAGACCGTCGCCCATCGTCCTGGCCAGGTCGAGCGAGCGGCGGCCGCCGGTCAGGCTCGCGCAGACCGCGAGCGCGACGTCGTAGACGAACGCCGTCGAGAACAGCCCCAGCTCGTCGGCATAACTCTGCGGCAGCCGCGGGCCAGGATTGGCCGCCGGGTAGGCATCGGTCATCGCACGCAGGAAGGCCAGGGCGCGGTCGGTCGAGCCGGTGTCCGTCGTGCCGCCTCCACGGCCGGCGCCGGTCGCCTCGGACGGATCCTGCGCGGGAGCTGCGGATGCGGCGGAGCCGCCGGCCGCCGTTGCTGCGAGCGCGGCCGTCGCGGTCATCCCGGCCAGAAACAGCCGCCGGGACAACGGGTTTGCCGGCTGCTCGCTCGGTACGGCAACCTGGTCGTTCGACTGCTCGGCCATGGAACTCCTCGAGATGGATCGTCATTGATCGTGAACCTGGGACCGTACTGAGATTCGCCGCGGCCGCAACAGCAAGTGTTCATGCGGTCACCGGGTGTCCGCGGCGTCGGCAAGGCCGGCGCCCGGAGTGCGACGGCGGACCTGCATCGACGCTCGGACAGCTGATCTCACTATCGCGCCGGGTCGCTGATGTGGGACCGTGGAAATCTGCACGTCTGCCGTTTCGGACGGAAGGAATGCCGTGAAGCAGAAGAGTTTCGCGCAGGCCCATCACAACGTCCGGACGACCGCGGCAGGCGCTGCCCCGCGCAGGGCCGAGGCAAAGGCGTCACCCGGTTTTGCCCACCCCGCCCAGACGCTGTCCCGAGGCGGCATCGTCGGCGGACCACAGGCACTGTTCGGCCTTCAGCGCACGGTCGGCAACGCTGTCGTCGCCAGGGAAGTGGCCGCCCGCCGGACGTTTCAGGCCGACGTGTTCAAGGGCGACGCCACCTTGGAACGGGTGCTGAACGATCAGGGCAGGCTCAAGCCGGGTGACAGCGGCGGTTCGGTGCAGAAGGTCCAGGAAGCGCTGATCCGGGACGACGTGCCGCTGCCGAAATTCGGCGCCGATGCCATCTACGGGTCCGAGACGTCCACCGCGGTCAAGGCTTTCAAGACAAAGCATCAGTTGGGTTCGACACAGTTCGGCGATGTCGGCCCGGGCACGATGGGCAAGCTCGACGAGCTGAACGTGGGCAACAATCCGGCGCCGCCGGGTCCGACACCTGTGCCACCAGGACCCACTCCCGTCCCGCCAGGGCCGACACCCGTCCCGCCAGGACCCAACCCGGTGCCGCCCACTCCTGGCCCGGTCGACCCTGCGCTGGAGGACATGCTCGACAGCATCTGGCTGCAGCACCAGGTCCTGCTCGACTCCCAGCGGGATGCGTTGACCCGGCTCGAGGCCGACCTCACCGCCCAGGAACTGCCGACCGAACTCGCCATCGACATCCTCAAGACCATGGTCAAGTCGGGTGCCGGTGCGTTGTTCGGTGGTGTCGGCACCTTCCTCACCGACGCGATCATGAAGGCGTTGGCCGGCGCCAACATGAGCGCCGACGACCAGGAACTGTCCAAGAGCGGCCTGGAGAGCATGTTCGATGCGGCCAAGGGCGCCATCGAGAGTGAGTCCGAGAGCAAGGTCGACGACTTGACGGCCAAGGGCGAGAAGGGGGTCGACGTCTTCATCGACGGCCAGCGGGCCGCTCTGCTGGACGCCAGTGCCAGCGAGCAGGACGAGTTCCTGATCACCATGAAGCCCAAGCTGCGCCAACCCACCAAGCCGAAGCCGGACGGCACCACCGACACCCCGCTGGACCGCGCGAAGAAGGTCCGTAAGGCCGTGAAGGACCAGCGGACCGATGCGTTCAACCAGCAGTACTCCGAGTCGCTGGCGACCTTCTCGGTCGGCCAGGCCCGCACCGGGCTCGGCGTCACCAACGAGCCCGGCAAGGAACAGGGCACCGACATGAGCAAGGAGGCGTTCGACAAGCTGGCCGCCAAGTCCGGCAGCGCCGACAAGCTGCGCGGCGTCATCGAGCTCGATGCCTCCTTCGACGAGGACGACGCGACGAAACCGTTCGTGGTCGAGGAAGCGACGATCCTCGGGCTCAGCCCCAAGTCGCGCGACCGCTTGTCGAAGTCGGAGATGACGTTGGGCGACACCGGGATTCCGATCTTCGCCTCCGACAAAGGGGTGTTCGAGGACACGGAACTGCGGATCTCGCAGAACGAGAACGGGCAGCGATTCGACAGCGGCAACGAGGCCGACGCGCTCAACTGGCTGGCGGCGAGAGGCAAGCAGGCCAAGGCGATTTCGCCGCCCGAACTGTTCACCGGATCGGATGTGGCCGCCGGTATCCAGGACGTGTTCGAGCGGGACATCAACCCGAAGAAGATCAAGACGATCAACGGCGGGAAGGGCCTGGAGAAGTCCTAGCTCCGTCGGATCTCGGCGGACGAGTTGCGGAGAGAAATCCAGCGGTCCGACCGCCTTGGGCGCGCTATTTCTCTACCCAACTCCGGATTTCGCGATCCCGTTCGGGGCCTAGTCACAGCCGTTGGTCGGTGGCGTCGTCCGGGACGCCGTCGAAGTATTTGTCCAGCACAGTGCCGAAGACCGGCTCGTCCGGGTCGGCGCGGTGGAACAACGTCATCGACGAGCGCAGTTTCTGGGTGTCGATGCCGCCGAAGATGCTCGTCGCGTCCGGGACCTGGCTGTCGGCGACGACCTGGGCGCATTCCAGCAGCCGCGGGCCGAGCACCGGATGGGCCAGGTAGGCCCGCGCCTCGTCGAGCGAGGCGATCGCGAAGTGCTGCGACATCGGGCTCATCCCCAGCCCGGCGATCTGCGGGAAGACGAACCAGATCCAGTGACCGGTCTTGCGGCCACGACGCAATTCGGCGAGCGCGGCTTCCAGGGCGCCGCCCTGATCCTGAGCACTGACGAAACGCTGCAGGTCGTGCGGGTCGTCGGTCACGTCGCATCCTTCGCATCCGGCGGAACGATGCCCTCCCGGGCCGCCCATTCCAGCAGCGCCGCCTCCGCCTGGTCCCGGGGCAACGGCCCCTGCTCCAGCCGCAGCTCCTTGAGGAACTTCCACGCCTTACCGACCAGCGGGCCCGGTGGCACACCGAGCAGCGTCATGATCGCGTTGCCGTCCAGGTCCGGGCGCACCCTGGCCAGATCCTCGGCTTCGGCGATGGTGGCGATCCGACGTTCCAGGTCGTCATAGGAGCGCTGCAGTGTCTGCCGGCGACGGGGGTTGCGGGTCGTGCAGTCCGCCCGCACCAGTTTGTGCAGCCGGGGCAGCAGATCGCCGGCGTCCGTGACGTACCGACGCACCGCCGAATCCGTCCAGGCACCGGTTCCGTACCCGTGGAACCGCAGGTGCAGGAACGTCAGCATCGCCACGTCCTCGACGAGGGCCTTCGGCATTCGCAGTGCCCGCAGCCGCTTGCGGACCAGCTTCGCGCCGACCACCTCGTGATGGTGGAAACTCACGCCGCCGCCGTCCTCGAACCGGCGGGTCGCAGGCTTACCGATGTCGTGCAGCAGCGCCGCCAGCCGCAGCGTCAGATCCGGGCCGTCCTCCTCCTGGGCGATCGCCTGGTCGAGGACCGTCAGCGTGTGCTCGTAGACGTCCTTGTGCTGATGGTGCTCGTCGCGCTCCAGCCGCAGCGCGGGTAGCTCCGGCAGCACCCGATCGGCCAGGCCGGTCTCGGTCAGCAGGGCGAGCCCGGCCCGTGGGTTCGCGCCGAGGATCAGCTTGACCAGTTCGGCACCGACCCGTTCCGGGGTGATCCGGTCGATCTCGCCGGCCATCGCCGTCATCGCGGCGACCACCCGGGGCGCCGGGGTGAACGACAGCTGCGAGGCGAACCTTGCGGCCCGCAGCATCCGCAGCGGATCGTCCCGGAACGACTGCTCCGGCGTGCCCGGGGTGTCGAGCACCCGGACACCGAGCTGCGCCAGGCCACCGAACGGATCGACGAATTCGTGCTCCGGTAGCGACACCGCCATCGCGTTCACCGCGAAGTCGCGGCGCTGCAGGTCACCCTCCAGCGAATCACCGAAGGTCACCACCGGGTTCCTGGTCTCACCGTCGTACAGGTCGGAGCGGAAGGTGGTGATCTCCAATCGGAATCCGGACTTCACCACCCCGACGGTGCCGAAATCGATGCCGGTGCCCCAGGTTCCGTCCGCCCATCCGTTGACCACATCGAGCACCCTGGGTGGGTGGGCGTCGGTGGTGAAATCCAGATCGTCACCGAGGCGGCCGAGCAGCGCATCGCGAACAGAGCCGCCGACCAGGTGCAGTTCGTGGCCGGCAGCGGCGAACCGGCGGCCGAGTTCGTCCACCACCGGGGAGATCCGCAGCAACTCGGCGACCGCCGCCCGCTGCATCGAGGTGAGACGACCGTTGCCGGCGCTCTGCGCGGCACCGTCGGACGCAGTCGGCGAAACGGGCGCCCGTCCTGCTGCAGGATCCGGGAGCTGGGACGGCGACGGGGCGGGCGGGCGGGACACGACGGGCCAGTCTATCCGCGCGGGCGACCTCTTCCGTGCCGCCCGGCTCGCTCACCTGCCTGTTCGGTGGGCCTTCCCGCACTACCATCGGCCCATGCCCACCGCCCGTCGTCAGGTCGCCGGCTCGCCGCAGCGGCGCCGGCGAGCGGATGAGACGTCGGCCGGCGGGCTGGTCGTCCGGACCGAGGACGGCACCCCGTCCGGGGCCCTGATCGGACGGCTGGATCGCCGCGGTCGGCTGCGTTGGTCGTTGCCCAAGGGCCACGTCGAGCAGGGAGAAACCCACGAACAGGCGGCCATTCGCGAGGTCGAGGAAGAGACCGGGATCTCGGGTCGGATCACCGCCCGGCTGGGCAGCGTCGAATACACCTTCATCGCGCAGGGCCGCCGCATCCACAAGCGGGTCCACCACTACCTGATGGTCGCGGTGGCCGGCGAGCTGTCGGACGCGGACATCGAGGTCACCGAGGTCGCCTGGGTGCCGCTGACCGACCTCGCGGGCCGGCTGGCCTACGCAGGCGAGCGGCGGCTGGCGCGCAGAGCCGTCGAGCTGCTCGCGGAGAGCGCGTGAGGGTGCCGACGGCGACCGTCCGCCCTCCCCATCATCGTCGACACCCCTGGATCAGCCGGCTGAGTCTGCTTGCCGTCGGCGCTCTGGTCCTGTTGGGCGGCACCGGCGTCGGTACCGTCGCGGCCGGGCCGGTCGCGGCGGTGGCCGGAACGCTGACCACCCGCCTGGCGCCGGAACCCTTCGGCGAGTACGTCACCCGGCTGTCGTTCGACGTCACCTCCATCGAACCGGCGCTCGTCACGGCCATCAGCCCGAACCTGCTGACGATCTCCGGCACGATGACCAACGCCGGGCCGGAGGAACTGACCGACCTGGCCTACCGGTTCCAGCGTGGAGCAGCCCTGCCGAACGAGGCCGCTGTCCGGCAGGAGATCGCCGAGCCCGCTGAGCCGACCGACCGGGTGCAGCAGGACTTCACCCCGATGATCCCGACCCTGGCCGCCGGGGCCAGCACTCCGTTCACCTTCACCGTCCCCATCGCCGGTGCGCAGGGGCTGGACGTCTCCTCTCCCGGCGTCTACCCGCTGATGGTCAACGTCAACGGCGCCGTCACGCTGGAGGGTGGTCCGCTGGAGGCGCGGGTCGGCGAGCTGCATCTGCTGCTGACGGTGATGGGTGCTCCCGGCACGGCGCCGGCGCCGGGCACCGGAGCCTCGGGGAAGCCGCTTCCGGTGAATTTCGTCTGGCCGGTGGTGGATCGCCCGCATCTCGGGGTCGGCGGTGTCTTCCTCGATGACGACCTGCAGACTGCGATCGCGCCGGGCGGTCGACTGGCCACCCTGGTCGACGGGCTGCTCGATCCGGCGCCGGGCACGGTGCCGATGGGCGCGATCACCGTCGTCGTGGACCCGCAGCTGCTCGACGAGCTCGACCGGATGACCAGCGCGTACCGGGTGGTGGCGCCCGGTGAACCGCAGCCCTCGATGGACCAGATGCTGCAGGCCGAGGGGTCGTTCGCAGCGACGGCAGCGCCGACCGGCGGGACGGTTCCCGATCAGGCGGCCGGCACCGGCGTCGACGGATCGGTTGCGCCGAACACCGCTGGGCCGAACACCGCTGGGCCGAACACCGCGGTTGAAACGGCTGCCATCGACCCGACAACGGCGGCCTCCGGAGCGACCACCCTGCCCGAAGCATCGACACCGCCCGGGGCCGACGCCGGCGTCACCTCCGCGGCAGTCGATCCCGGAGCCGTGCAGATTCCCGGCACGGTCGCCGGAACCGGCCAGGGTGCCGCAGCGTCGTTCCTCGAGCGGCTGCGGACGGTCGCCGCCCGCTATCCGACCCTCGCGCTGCCCTACGGCGATCCCGATGTGGTGGCCATGGTGCGGGCCGGATTGCTCGGGGAGGTGACCACCGCGGTGGAGCACGGAACTACGGTGGCCGAACGGGTGCTCGGCACCGAATCGGACGGCTCGAGCCCGAACGACCCGGCCGCCGCTCCCGCGATCACCAGTCCCCCGATCACCAGCATGGCCTTCCCGATCAACGGTGCCACCGACGCTGCGACCCTGACCGCCCTGCAGTCCGCCGGACTGAGCACCGCCCTGCTGTCCGAAGAATCGCTCGAACTCGACGGTTCGGCCGCGGCAGCCGCTGTGGTTGCGGTGGGCGAAAGCGACATCCCGGCTGCGGTCGCGCAACCGGATGTGCTGAGCGGGGTCGGCGACCTGATCGACCACGGACGGCAATCGGGTTGGGCGAAGCGGGTCAACGCGCTCACCGGCGTGCTGGCGCAGCAGTCGCTGGACGGCTCGGTCAGCCGCACCACCAACCCGGCCATCTTCACCCCCGACCGCCGCTGGTCTCCCGATGCCCCCGGCCTGCGGGTCCTCACCGATCTGCTGGCCACCCTCGGCGCGAGCCAGGTGATCAGTGGTACCTCGTTGACCGGTCTGGCGGCCTCCGCCTCCGAGGTCGCGGTGCCGGCCTACCCCGAACAGGCACAGGCCCAGGAGCTGAACCACGCGTACCTGGAGCGGGTCAAGACCAACCGCGCCGACGTCACCAGCCTCCAGCAGTCACTCGGCGGAACCCCGCAGACCACCGACCCCGCACTGGTGCTCGACCCGCTCGTCGTCGCCCTGGACGCCGCCGGCTCGACCGCGTTCCGAACGGACGCCGCCGTGGGTGAGGCCAACCTGGCCACCGTCGAATCCACCACCGCGGGAATCCGTGGCGGGGTGGAGATCTCGTCGGCCGGCAACTCCTACACGCTGGCCTCGTCCTCGTCGCCACTGGTGTTGACGGTGCAGAACAACCTGCCGTACAACGTCCCACTGCGGGTGGAGATCACCGGCGGCGAATTCGTCGGCCTGACCGTCACCAACCCAGAACTGCAGGTCGTCCCCGCCGGCCGGTCGCAACAGGTGAAGATCCCGGCAGAGGTCTCCCGGTCCGGGCAGTTCCAGGTGCGAGCCGTGCTCGTCGGTCCCGACGGCAGCACCTGGGGGCAACCGGTGCAGTTGTCGGTCGAGTCCACCGCGTACGGGGCATTGACGGTGATCATCATCATCGTCGCCGGCGGCGTGCTGGTGTTGATGGTGGCGTTGCGGATCGTGCAGCGGCTCCGCGGAAAGCCGGACACCACCCCGGGGTTGCCCGGGGATCGACCGGCCGACGATGCCGGGACGCCCGCCCTCCGCGACGTCATCCCACCACCGACCGGACCCGGCCCGGACAGCACCGGCCCCGGCGGCCCGGCACCCGAGAATCGGACCCCGGCCTCCGAGCAGGTCGGAACGGACCGATCGTGACCAGACCCGACGCAGCAACCCAGCAGCCTGCCGACGACGTCGCCGGGATGAAGACCGCGCGCACCGGCGGGGTGGTCAGGGCCGGCGCGGTGATGGCCGTCGCGACCCTGGTCAGCCGGATCACCGGGTTCCTGGCCAAGGTGGTGATCCTCAGCGTCCTGGGCTTCGGCATCGTCAACGACGCCTACACAATCGCCAACACGCTGCCCAACATCGTCTTCGAGCTGCTGATCGGTGGGGTGCTGACCTCGGTCGCGATACCGCTGCTGTCCCGCGCCAGGTCCGATCCGGACGGCGGTGAGGGCTACACCCAACGCCTGATGACGGTCGCCTTCGTCGGGTTGATCGTCGCGACCGGGTTGGCTGTCGCCGCAGCGCCGTTGCTCACCCGGCTGTACCTGTCCGGCGGCGAGGGGACGGTCGACCAGGGACTCGCCGACTCGCTGGCCTACCTGCTGCTCCCGCAGATCTTCTTCTACGGCATCGCGGCACTGTTCGGCGCAATCCTGAACACCAAGGAGAAATTCGGGGTCCCGGCGTGGGCGCCGGTGGCCAACAACCTGGTGGTCATCGCGGTCGGTGTCGGCCTGCACCTGCTTCCGGGCAGCGGCGCGGACGGCGCACTCACCGAGCTGAGCCGCGAGCAGTTCCTGCTACTGAGCCTGGGCACCACCCTCGGCATCGTCATGCAGGCGGTCGTCATGCTGCCGGCCCTGCGTCGGACAGGTTTCCGGTTCCGCTGGCGATGGGGTGGCGATCGCCGACTCCTCGAGGCCGGCCAGCTGATGCTGTGGGCGGTGGCCTACGTGCTGGTCTCGCAGGTCGGCTACATCGTGGTCACCAACGTGGCCTCGCAGAACGTCGAGGGCGGCATCTCGCTGTGGGCCTTCGCGTCGATGTTGTTCCAGCTTCCGTACGGCATCATCGGCGTCTCCATCCTGACCGCGATCATGCCCAGGATGAGCCGGCACGCTGCCGCCGGGCAGATGGTCGACGTCAAGAACGATGCGTCGCTGGCGAATCGACTCTCGATCGTCGCGCTCACGCCGGTGGCCGCCGGAATCATCGTGCTGGCCGGCGCACTGGCCATCCTCGCGTCGTTCTACGGCGCGGTCAGTCTCGACGACACCCTGGTGCTCGGCACCACGCTGGCCGCGCTCGCCTTCGGGCTGGTCCCGTTCGCGGTGACGTTGGTGCAGATGCGGGTCTTCTACGCGATGAAGGACGCCCGGACCCCGGTCCTGATCAACGCGATCATGGTCGCCGTCCGGGTGCCGCTGCTGATCGCCTGCGCGACCCTTGACGACTCCCTCATCGTGCCCGGGATGGCTGCCGCCACGTCGATCTCCTACCTGATCGGTGCGATCACCGGCGAGATCTGGCTCCGCGTTCGATACGGCCCGATGGGGACCAAACGCACCCTGGTGACGCTGATCAAGATGACCGTGGCCGGGGCGGTGGGTGCCGGCGCTGCGCTGCTCGCCGGAAACGTCCTGCTCTCCTTCGACGTCGACGATCTGCTCACCGCGCTGGTGTCCATCCTGTTCAGCGGTACCGTCGGCCTGCTGGTGATCGCCGCGATCGGTGCATTGCTCAAGGTCGAGGAACTCCTGCCGCTGCGGAACCGGGTGGTCCGGCTGGTGCGGTCGGTATTCCGCCGGTCACAACCCGACGGCGCGCCCAACCCCGAGGCATCCCCCCGCGTCCAGGACACTGGACGTGGCACCCTCGCAGGTGACCCGCGAACATCGGACGCCCGAGCCGCAGGCTCGACGACCGAGGCGAGTGGGGCAGCCCAGACTGTCGTGATCCGCGCGCTCACCTCGGAGATGAACCCCGCATCCGAGATGAACACCGTCGAGATCGACTCGTCGAGCATTGATCCGGCAAAGATCGACCCAGCACAGATCGACCCAGCACAGACAGCCAGGCAGAACGCAGAAGCAACCACGACAGTGATGCCGATCGCCCGCGGCGATCAGCGCATCCGGACAAGCAGCAGGGAGCAGGTGTCCAACCCGGTGCCCCACGACAGCGATGGCCCGGCGGTCGACCCCGGCGCGACGACCGTGATCCCGGCGGGCGGAGTGATCGGCCGCGATGACGCACCGGCCATCGGAAACGGCGCGGGCGGCAACGCCGCGCGGCCGGACGGTGGAGACGCCAACGGTGGTGGCGATGGCGGCCGCGGCGATCACGCCGTTGCCGGCGATGCTGATCTCCACGGTGCTGATCTCCAGGGTGCCGATCTCGACGACCCGGAGAAGACCACCGTGACGTCGGCCGACCGACTGCTCGCCGCGGCGGCGCAGGTCGGTGCGACCTCCATCCTCGACTCGACCCCCGAACCGGCCGACGGGCCCGCCGCAGCTGCGTTGACCCCCGGCACGACAGTCGGCGGGCGGTACCGGCTCGTCAGCCTGGTCTCGGCGGACCACTCCGGGCACTGGTTCTGGCGGGCCAAGGACACCGTGCTCCCCCGTGACATGGCGGTGACGATCCTGCCCGACACCAGCGGCGCGTCGGCGACGGTCGCGCGGACGCTGCGCGCCGGTCGGCTGCACCACGTCGGATTGCCGCAGACCCTCGACGTCGGCACCGATCACGGGCAGTCCTACGTCGTCGGCCAGTGGGTGGACGGCGCCACGCTCACCGACCTGCTCACCGGCGGTCCGCTCGATCCCGATGTGGCCACCTCCATCACCGCCAAACTCTCCGAAGCCGTCGCCGAGGCGCACCGCAACGGCATCGCCCTCGGCGCCATCAACCCGTCGCTGGTCCGGGTCAATTTCGACGGCCAGGTCCGGCTCTCGCACGTCATCGCCCATGGTTCGGCCACCCCCGACCAGGACATCCGGGCGATCGGCGCGCTGCTGTACCTGATGCTGACCGGCACCTGGCCGCTCGGCGATCCGATCGATCCCCGCGATGCGGGCAGCGCGGGTGCGATCGCCGCGGCCGCGGAACGGGAGTTCCCGGCGGCGCCGACCAGGCTCGGCCGCGAACTGCCGGCCGACGAGGTGCGGACGTCGGTGCCTGAGGCGCTCTCCGCTTTGGCCGAGCGCGCGTTGCACCCGGAAGAACCGGACGGCATCCACGCGGTGGGTGCGATCGCCGCCCTGTTGCGCAGCCCGGAGACGGTCGCCGGGATCGCCCAGGCTCCGCCGGTCGCCGAGGTCAAACCGCTCAGCGCCGCCGACCGCCGGCTGATCAAGGAACGCAGGGTCAAGCTCGGACTGGCGTCCGTGGTGCTGGCGGTGTTCGCGGTGCTGATCGTGATCGCCCTCGGCGGCCTGACCAACCAGTTCGTCGCGTCCATCCAGAACAGCGCACCCGATGAGCTACCGATGATCGACTCCGCACTCGCCTCGACCGCCGCGGCGCCGACGACCGCGGCCGAAGCGGCACCGACCACCGACGCCCCCACGTCGGCCGCCGCCCCGCCGACGGATGTGCCGATCAAGGCCGTCGCCGGCCTGGTCTTCGACCCGCAGGGCGACGGCACCCCCGACTACAAGGACTATGTCGACCGGGCCTTCGACGGCAATGCCGAGTCGGCGTGGCTGACCTGGGTCTACAAGCAGCAGTTCCCCTCGCTGAAGACCGGCGTCGGCCTGCTGCTGGAACTGGAACGCGAGACCACCCCGACGTCCGTCACCGTCAACAGCGCCACCGAGGGCACGACCATCGAGATCCGGTCTGCCTCGTCACCGACGGTCGGATACGACCAGACCAAACCGCTGGGCAGCGGCACGATCAAGAACGGCACGGTGACGATCCCGCTCACCGGCGCACCGAAGTCGAAGTACCTGATCGCGTTCGTCACGAAGTTGTCGCCGACGCCGGACGGCCAGTTCCAGTCGAAGATCAACGAGGTCACGATCCAGGGCAGCCCCTGATCGGGAACCGCCCGCAGGAGCGCAACGCGGCGACCCGCCGGGACGAGCGGCCGCTCGCGGCCGGGTCGGGAATCTTTCGTCGGTAGGGTTGCGTTGATCAGACTGATGCCGCCTGCAGTCCGGGCGCGACATCGGTGTGCAATGCGATCACGAATCGAGAGCAATCACCCGCCCGCGGTGTGCCCGGCCGGCGGCGGTGGTGAGGGGACCTGATGACCAACTTCGTGCCCGACTTCGGCTTGACCACCCCGGCGCCCGCTGCGTCAGACGACGCCGGACCGGTGCACGACGTGATCGTCGTCGGATCGGGCCCTGCCGGTTACACCGCGGCCATCTACCTGGCCCGTGCCGAGCTCAAGCCTCTGGTGTTCGAGGGCTACTCCTACGGCGGCGCCTTGATGACCACCACCGAGGTGGAGAACTTCCCCGGATTCCCGCAGGGCATCCAGGGTCCGGAGCTGATGGCTCAGATCCGCGAGCAGGCCGAGCGGTTCGGTGCGGACCTGCGCACCGTCGATGCCGAGGCGGTCAGCCTGGACGGCCCGATCAAGACGGTGACCGTCGACGGCGTGCAGCACCGCGCCCGGGCGATCGTCCTGTCGACCGGATCCGCCGCCCGCTACCTGAACCTGCCCGACGAGCAGCGCCTGATCGGCCGCGGGGTCTCCGCCTGCGCCACCTGTGACGGCTTCTTCTTCCGCGACCAGGACATCGTGGTCGTCGGTGGCGGCGACTCGGCGATGGAGGAGGCGACCTTCCTCACCCGGTTCGCCCGCTCGGTGACGATCGTGCACCGCCGGGACGAGTTCCGGGCCAGCGCGATCATGCTGGAACGGGCCCGTAAGGACCCGAAGATCCGCTGGGTGACGAACGCGGCGATCACCGAGTTGCACGGCGAAACCAGCGTGACCGGCGTGACGCTCACCGATACCCGGACCGGCGACACGAGCGAGCTGGCCGTCACCGGCGTGTTCGTGGCGATCGGTCACGACCCACGCTCCGACCTGTTCCGCGACCAAGTGATCACCGACCCCGAGGGCTATGTGCTCACCGGCCGCGAGGTGGGCGCCACCGCCGGGACCGGGACCAGCGTCGCCGGGGTGTTCGCCAGCGGCGACCTGGTGGACCACACCTACCGGCAGGCCATCACCGCTGCCGGTTCGGGCTGCGCCGCGGCGCTGGATGCCCAGCACTACCTGGCGTCCCACCCGCTCACCGAGCAAGGCCGCGCCGACAATGTGACAGACAACGAAATCGCCGGGATCACCACCGATCCGATGCCGGACCTACCGGCCGCCGCCTTCGAGGACTCGCTGAGCGTCTGACCGCAGCACACCGGCACCAGCCCGCAGTTTCACCACCCAGAGTTTCACCCCGAGAGTTTTCAACCCGAGAGAGAAGGTCCCATGGCCACCGTGAAGGTCACCGACGCCAGCTTCGACACCGACGTCCTGCAGTCCGACGTTCCCGTCATCGTCGATTTCTGGGCGGAGTGGTGCGGGCCGTGTCGGATGGTCGCGCCGATCCTCGAGGAGATCGCGACCAAGCATGAGGGAAAGGTCACTGTCGCCAAGCTCGACATCGACGCCAACCCGCAGATCGCCCAGCAGTACCAGATCCTGTCGATCCCGACGATGCTGGTCTTCCAGGGTGGGAAGCCGGTGAAGCAGGTCGTCGGTGCGAAGCCCAAGGCAGCGCTGCTGGCCGAATTCGCCGACGTTCTCGCCTGATTTCTGCCGTTCTGCACTTCGTGCCGTCTGCTCCGGGATCGTTCCCGGGGTAGACGGCACTGTGCTGTCCGGGGACGGTTCGCGGTTCCTTCGGATGTCCTCGGGGGCGTGTGCAGGTCATGAACGCTCGCATTTCGTTGCACAATGGTGGGCGCGGCGAACAGGATCCGGTGACGCGCGGGTGCCCATCGCCGGGAACCTCGCCGCGAACCGGGCGTCCTTGGAAGGGCGAACCAAAGGGTTCGTTGTCAGAAGCTGGACGGGATTCGAGTGTCAAGGAGAGCGATGCTGCTGCGGCGCGGTGATCGAGGACCGGCAGTTGCCGACCTCCGGGAAGCCCTGGCGAGCCTGCAGTTGCTCCCGTCACTCAACGGGACCGATCGGGCGGTCGCCGAGTTCGACGCCGCCACCGACGGCGCGATCCGGGACTTCCAGCAGCGTCGCGGGCTGATCGTCGACGGCATCGTCGGCCCGGTGACGGTTCGCTCGTTGACCGACGCCCGCTGGAATCTGGGCGATCGCAGCCTGACCCACACCCTTTCCGCGCCGATGACCGGCGACGACGTGATGGCGCTGCAGACCAGGCTGGCCGAGATGGGCTACAACACCGGCCGGCCCGACGGCATTTTCGGGCCGCTGACCGACCTGAGCGTCCGCGACTTCCAGCGCCACCGCGGCCTGTCCGAGGACGGGGTGTTCGGGCCGGAGACCTACCGCGAACTGAACCGGATCGGCCGGATGGTCACCGGTGGCCGGCCGCAGTACCTGCGGGAGTACCAGCTCGTCCGGCAGGCCGGGCCGCGGCTGTACGGCAAGCGCATCGTCATCGACCCGGCGCACGGTGCGGAAGATCCCGGCTGGACGGTCGGCGATGTCCGGGCCGCCGACCTCGCCTATGACGTCGCCCGACGGCTGCAGTCCCGCATGGTCACCACCGGCATGAACGTCAGCCTGACCCGCGGTGCCCATCAGAACCCATCCGCCGAGGAACGCGCGGCCTACGCGAACAACGTCAACGCGGACCTGCTGCTCAGCCTGCACATCGACGGTTCGACGTCACCGAAGGCGTGCGGGATCGCCACCTTCCACTTCGGCACCGACTCCGGCGCCACCTCCACCGTCGGGGAGACCCTCGCCCAGCTGGTGCAGCGAGAGTTGGTGGCGCGCACGCACTTTGCCGACTGTCGAGTGCACCACCGGCCGTGGGACGTACTGCGGCTGACCCGGATGCCGGCCATTCAGGTGGAGATGGGGTACCTCTCCAACCCGACCGAACGCGATCGGCTGACGTCCGACGAGTTCCGCAATCTGCTGGCCGACGGTCTGCTGGTCGCCGTGAAGCGGCTGTACCTGGACGGCCGGGACGACCCGCACACCGGCACGTTCACCTTCTCCGACCTGCTGGAGCACGAGCGCACCATCCGCGACTCCGCCTGAGCTTCACGCTGGCCGCGGTCGGGCATGTCGTGTCGGATTCGTTCCAAATGGCGATATCGCGGAAGTGCCTCTGATCGTGCGGGCCGTCAGCGCTGGCCGACGAGCTCCGGCACCAGCGGGGACGGCGAGGCCGGGACGCGGATCACCGTGAAGAGCTTCTCCAACGCCGACTCCACCTCCGCCTTCCAGCCGATATCCCGGCCGAGCTCGAAACGCAGTCGGGGGTAACGGAAGTGGGGCGCGACGTCCTCGAAACCCACGGCCCGGGCGAACCCGGCCGGCAACAGGCAACGGGGAAGACCGGGGTCCGGCGCGAGTTCCACCGGGGCGGCCTGCGGATCCTCCGGGTCGGGCAGCGGGTCGGACTCCAGCCCGAACACCTCGATGGCCCTGACCCCGCGGCGGGTCAGCGCGTTCACCACCCCGTTCATCAGGTAGCGGGCCAGTCCCTGGCCGGTGAACTCGGGCAGGATCTTCGCGGTGGTCAGCAGCACGGCATCCGGTGACACCGGCGAGGTCGGGAATGCCGATGCTCCCGGCACCGCGGTCGGTGGGGCGAACAGCGCGAACCCGACCGGGCGATCGTCGACGGTGACGATCTGGCCGGCCGATCCCCAGGTGAGCATCACCCCGGAGAGCCAGACCTCCTTCTCGAACTCGGTCTCGCCGAGTTTGACCGCCGACGTCACCGCTTCGGCATCCAGTTCCCAGGCCACGCAGGCGCGGCACCGTTCGGGTAGCGAGCCGATGGTCGTCATCGACAATGGCACCAACGCTCGCGTCACACCGCTCCCTGTTACCCGCGCACCCGCGCCGCCGGTCGGTCCGGCACGGTCTCCGGCTCTGCGGCCGGTCTGCTCCCAGCCGTCGGCAGAGTTGTCGTCATCAGGATAGGTCTTCCGTGGAACGCCGGTCCGCTGGTCAGGGTTCACCCGGATCCCGAGCGGTGAAGAACATGCCGGTTACGATGACCCCGACCGTTCCGGCGCCGCACTGGATCATGATCCCGCCCGCCGACCGGAAGGCAGCGGCGAGGACTTGAGGTGGCGTCATGACGGGCAACAGCCTGGACCAGCACATGCAGCGTTACGCGCAACGTACCGTCGGCATGCGGGCCTCGGCCATCCGGGCACTGTTCGCTGTCGCCAACCGTCCCGAGGTGGTGTCGCTGGCCGGTGGCATGCCGTACCTGAAGTCGCTCCCACTGGAGTCGTTGGCGGCTGAGGCCGCCGGTCTGGTCGCCGAGGACGGCCTGGTGGCCCTGCAGTACGGGTCCGGCCAGGGAATCGTGCAGCTCCGGGAACAGATCTGTCAGGTGATGGCGCTCGAGGGCATCAAGGCGCACCCGGATGACGTCATGGTCACCGTCGGCTCGCAGATGGCGTTGGACCTGACCACCCGGATCTTCTGCGATCCGGGCGATGTCATCCTGGCGGAGGCGCCGTCGTACGTCGGCGCGTTGGGTACGTTCCAGGCGTACCAGGCGCAGGTCGTGCACGTCGCGATGGACGACGACGGGCTGATCCCCGCGGCGTTGGTCGCCGCGATCGAGGCCTGCCGGGCCGCCAACCGAAAGGTCAAACTGCTCTACACGATTCCGAACTTCCACAATCCGGCCGGGGTCACGCTGTCGGACGACCGACGGGGTGTCATCGCCGAGATCTGCCGCCGGGCCGGCATCGCCATCCTCGAGGACAACCCTTACGGACTCCTGGGTTTCGACGACAAGCTGCGCCGGGCGATCCGCGCCGACGATCCCGACAACGTGATCTACCTCGGTTCCTTCTCGAAGACCTTCGCCCCGGGGCTGCGGGTCGGGTGGGTGCTCGCGCCACACGCCGTCCGGGAAAAGTTGGTACTGGCCAACGAGGCGGCGACGCTCAACCCGCCGGTCTTCAACCAGATGTTGATCTCGCGGTATCTGGCGAAGTTCGACTGGCTGAGCCAGATCAAGGCCTACCGGCAGACCTATGCCGAGCGTCGGGATGCGACGCTCACCGCGCTGGAGAACTACATGCCCGAGGGCACCACGTGGACCACGCCGGACGGCGGGTTCTATGTCTGGGTCACCCTGCCGGAAGGCTTCGACACCGCGGCCATGCTCCCCCGCGCAGTCACCGCCCGTGTCGCCTACGTTCCAGGAAATGCCTTCTACGCCGACGGTCTGGGCACCAGGCAACTGCGCCTGTCGTACTGCTTCCCGACCTCGGACCGGATCACCGAGGGCGTGCGGCGGCTGGCCGGCGTGCTCGAGGGTGAACTCGACGTGATGCGTACCTTCGGCCCCACCCTGATCCGACCGGCTCTGGGGCCGTCGTCCCCGTCGCCGGACACCGCCTGATGCGGCTGGCCCACCCGGTGCATCGCGCCTTCCCGAGCCCGAAATGATCCGTCCTGCAAGGAGAGTGAGTCGATGACCCGACACGTGGTGGTATTGGCCGGAGGCCTCAGCCATGAGCGGGACGTCTCACTGCGGTCCGGCTCGCGGTTGCACGAGGCGCTGCGTGGATTCGGCCTCGACGTCACCCTGCGGGACACCGATGCCGATCTGATCCCCTGGCTCGCCGAAGCCAAGCCCGACGCCGCGATCATCACCCTGCACGGCAGTCGCGGCGAGAACGGCGCGATTCAAGGGATTCTCGAGATGGCCGGTGTTCCCTACGTCGGCACCCGGGGCCAGGACTGCCGGCTGGCGTACGAGAAGAATATCGCCAAAAACCTTGTGCGACGGGCTGGATTCACCACCCCCGAGTGGAAGTCGATCTCGCACAGCACCTTTCGGGATCTCGGCGCGCAGGCGCTGATCGGGCTGCTGGTCGGCCACCTCGGTCTGCCGTTGATGGTCAAGCCGCAGCACGGCGGTTCGGCACTGGGAGCGACGGCCGTCCGATCGATCGAAGAACTGCCCGCCGCGTTGGTGGGCGCCTTCGCCTACGGCGAGATCGTAGTGGTCGAGCAGTTCGTCGAGGGCGTCGAGCTGGCGATCACCGTGGTCGAGGACGAGGGCGGAGTCGAGGCCCTGCCGGCAGTGGAGATCTCGCCCAACAGTGGGATCTTCGACTACGAGTCCCGATACACCGCCGGACTGACCACTTACTTCACCCCGGCCAGACTCGAGCCGGAGGTCGCGGTCGCGGCGGCCGACCTGGCCATCGGTGCGCATAAGGCCCTCGGCCTGAAGGACGTCTCGCGCACCGACGCCATCGCCACTTCAGACGGAGTGGTCCATTTCCTGGAGGTCAACGTGTCCCCCGGCTTGACCGAGACCTCGATGCTGCCGATGTCGGTGGCTGAGGCCGGCACTGATCTCGGAGCCGTATACGCCGGCCTGGTCGAGCGCGCAGTCGCCCGCGGGTACTGACCGAGTTCCAACGACGCCGCGAGAGTTGTTGGTGCACAACAACTCTCGCGGTGCCTTGGAGTTCAGACAGGCAGAAGCGTCACCGTGACAGTTCGACCTGGGGCGACCGGTCATCGAGATCGGTTTCACGATCATCGTTCTCGGAACCGAGAACATTCGCTCCGAAAGCCTGTGGCGCCATGATGGTCATGATCCGCTTCAGGTCCTCCTGAGTCGCGAATTCCACCACGATTCGGCCCTTGGTCCGGCCGAGTTCGAGCCGAACCCGGGTGTCGAAGGTGTCCGACAACGTGACGGCGACATCCTCCAGCCCGGGAATGATCCGCTTGGCCGTTGTCGTCCGACGCCGTGGAGTTGCCTTGCCGGCGATCAACGTCACGGCCTCCTCGGCTCCGCGGACCGACAGACCCTCGGCGACAATCCGTGCTGCCAGCTGCTCCTGGTCGTCCGGATCGGGAAGCGACAGCAGTGCCCTGGCGTGCCCGGCGGAGAGCACCCCGGCAGCAACCCTGCGCTGCACCGGAACCGGCAGTTTCAGCAACCGGATGGTGTTGGAAATGACCGGTCGGCTTCGACCCAGCCGTGAGGCCAGCTCCTCCTGGGTGACGTCGAACTCCTCGAGCAACTGCTGGTAGGCCGCGGCCTCTTCCAGTGGGTTCAGGTTCGCCCGGTGGATGTTCTCCAGTAGCGCGTCACGGAGGAGATCGGCGTCTTCGGTGCGGCGGACGATCGCCGGGATGGTCTCCAGGCCGGCCCGTTCGGCGGCGCGCCAGCGGCGTTCCCCCATCACCAGCTCGAAACCGCCGTCGGGTACCTCGCGTACGACAATCGGTTGCAGCAGACCGAACTCGCGGATCGAGTGGGTCAGCTCCACCAGCGCATCCTCGTCGAACACACTGCGCGGGTTCCGGGGATTGCGCCTGATGGCATCGATCGCGATGTCCTGATAGCGCGGACCGGTTGATGATGCGTCAACTAGTTGGGCTTTGCGGGCGTTGGCTCCCTCGATCGAGACCGCTGTTGACCCTTCCTCGGGGGCTGCTGCCACGTGGCCGGAACCGTTCTTGCCGTTGGCCTTTGCCGCGTCGGCCGTGCTCTTCTCGGCGGAGTCGTCACCCCCCACCAGCGACAGCGCGCCGTGATCACGACGAGGGCCGGCTCCGTTGATCAGGACGTCCGCCACTGTGGTGGTGGCCGGTCCGGTCGGGATCAGTGCCGCCAGACCCCGTCCCAGTCCGCCGCGAGCCTTGCCGGTCATGACAACTCCTTCGTTCCGCGCTCGGCGATCTCGCGGGCGGCGTCGAGGTAACTCATCGCCCCCCGGGATCCTGGGTCGTACGTCATCACGGATTGCCCGAAACCGGGGGCCTCGGAGATCTTCACCGACCTCGGGATGGATGTGGTGAGCACCTTGGGGCCGAAGTGTCCGCGGACCTCGTTGGCGACCTGATCCGCGAGCTTGGTCCGCCCGTCATACATGGTCAGCAGGATGGTCGAGACCAACAGCGTGGGGTTGAGGTGCTCCTTGATCAGGTTGATGTTGTTGAGCAACTGGCCGAGGCCCTCCAGCGCGTAGTACTCGCATTGGATGGGGATGAGGACCTCGTCGACCGCCGTCATCGCATTGACGGTGAGCAGTCCGAGCGACGGCGGGCAGTCGACAAGGATGTAGTCGTAATAGATGTCGATCGCCTCGATGGCCTTCTTGAGCCGGGTCTCCCGCTCGGCCATGTTCACCAGTTCGATCTCAGCACCGGCCAGGTCGATGGTCGCCGGGATGCAGCCGAGACGTGGTGCGTCCGGGCAGGTCTGGATCGCCTCGGCGGGAGTGATGTCGCCGACCAGGACGTCGTACACCGAAGGCGTTCCGGCCGTTCGTTGTACACCGAGGGCGGTAGAGGCGTTCCCCTGCGGGTCCAGATCGATGATCAGCACATGCAAGCCGTGCAGCGCCAGCGCAACGCCGATGTTGACCGTCGTGGTGGTCTTGCCGACCCCGCCCTTCTGGTTCGCCACCGAGAACACCCGCCGGTGACGCGGCCGCGGCAATGTCAGGTCGCCGGACCGCATCTCGATGGCTGCCAACGATGCTCGCGCGAGCGGGGTGTCCTCCTCTGTGTGATCCTCGGTCTCAGGTGCGACGTCAATGCCGATACTCACGGTGCCTCCCGATTGATGGTTCTGCCGCCGGCGCCGCCCTGTTCGTCGTGACGGAGATGCTTTGCCGATGCGGTTCGCACGCTATGACGGTGCGCCGCGCCGATGAGGGACCCACGCCGGGCGCGACATGAAACGTGACCGGTTGGCTGCGTCACAACGCAGAGAGCGACCATGTTTCACGTGAAACGGCGTCCGAACAGGTTGTGCGGCAGCAATGTCGAGTCCGCGATCGTCGATGCGTGACACCGTTGCTGAGACCCCGGGCCGAGGCCGGTGAAGGGTGCCGGGCTTGGACGCCGTCGAGTTCGTCGATGTTTCACGTGAAACGGCGCTCTGTCGCGGGGCAAGCCGGAATGCTCCGGGACGGCCTCCGGGCCCGGCGCCTCCGGTCGTTCGGACCTGTCGTTTCACGTGAAACATTCGGGGGGCTGGCCGGGGCTTCGGTGCGCACTCGGCTCGTCGGCTTCGTCTGACGTACCGGGGCGAGGCCATAGTTTCACGTGAAACATGCGGGCCGTGGGGGCGATCTCCAGTGAGGTCGTCGGGACCGGACCCTTGTCAGCAAGACCAAGGAGGGCGATGATCCGCTCTTGCTCGCCTTCCGCCTAGACTCTGCGGCCATGACCGAGGTCGACGAATACGGCCGTCCGGAGCCACCCCCGGCCGGCGACGAGGTGGCAACATTGTTGGGCTTCCTCGACTTTCAGCGCGCGACGCTGGCATGGAAATGTCGAGGCGTCGATGCCGCGGGCCTGCGGTCGAGAGTAGGGGTCTCGACGATCACCCTGGGCGGATTGCTCAAACACCTGGCCTATGTCGAGGACGATTGGTTCTCTCGATGGTTGTACGACGAACCCCGGCAGCCACCCTGGGATACGGTCGACTGGGGGACCGATCCCGACTGGGACTGGAACTCCGCGACCGACGACTCGCCGGACGAGCTCTTCGCTGTCTGGAACTCCGCGGTCAGCAGGTCGAGGTCGAAGGTCGAGGTCGCGCTTGCGGCCGGCGGACTCGGACAACTGGCGGGTCGCCGTTGGCCGGACGGCCGTGCACCCAGCCTGCGCTGGATCCTGGTTCACATGATCGAGGAGTACGCCCGGCACAACGGCCACGCCGATCTGCTGCGTGAATCGATCGACGGTGAGACCGGAGAATAGCGACGTGGTCCTCCGCCGTTGGAGCCAACGCGCAACTGCGTCGCCCATCTCCAACTCGTGACAGGGCGGCCGTTCCGCTGGCGGCCCCAGGTTGGCGTCACTGATGGGCGGGCGAAGTTGGTAGGCCGTGACGTTCGGCAAATGCAAACGCACCGTTCCGTCACCGTGACGGAACCAGGTAGCTGACCGCCTGACGTCATTTCACGGCTTTCGCGACCCGATCGCCATCGCATCCAGATCACTTCGACGCCGACGGAATCAGCGGCGGCGGCGTCCAGGACGGTTGGACTTGAAACCGGCAACAGGGATCTCGGCGCGAGTGGCTCGAACGACGAAGGTCGGGTCGATCTGCTCGTACCCGCGGATCTCCAGGACCTCGGGCTCGACCAGACCCGCTGCGGCGACGGCACTTCGGTCGCGTTGCAGTTCCTCGGCGGCGGATTGGCCCTTCATCGCCAGCACCACGCCGCCCACCCGGGTCAGCGGTGCCGACCATCCCGCCAACCGATGGAGGGGAGCGACAGCCCGCGACGTGACGATGTCGGCGTCACCGCACTCGGCGACCACGTCCTCGGCGCGGCCACGAACCACCCGGCACAACCGTAGGTCCAGCGTCTCGATCATCTCGGACAGATACCGGGCACGACGCTCCAGCGGTTCGACCAGTGTGACCCGAAGGTCGGGACGGGCGATGGCAAGGGGAATGCCGGGCAGCCCGGCACCGCTGCCGATGTCGACGACCCGGACGCCCTGCTCGATGAGCTCCGCGATGACCGCCGAGTTCACCACGTGCCGGGTCCAGAGCCGAGCCGGTTCGCGCGGCCCGATCAGTCCACGAACGACGCCGTCGGTCGCCAACGACGCGACATACGCGCGGGCCAGGTCGATGCGCTCGCCGAACATCCGAACGGCAGCGACCGGCTCATCCTCGAGGGGAACTGCTGAATCCTCGTCGACGCCGCGTACGGAATCCGAGTCGACGGGAATGCCCGACGACGCGGAACGGTCGGCGGTCGCCGAGGAATCAGCGACGACGCCATCGCCGTCGCTGCCGGTCACGCCGCCGACGATCAGGAAGCCGGGCTGATGACGACCCGCCGGCGAGGCTCTTCACCCTCGCTGGACGACTCGACACCAGCAACGGTGCCGACCGCATCATGCACGACCTTGCGCTCGAACGGGTTCATCGGAGCCAACCGGACCGCCTCGCCGGATTCGGCGACCCGCTCCGCGGTGCTCTTGCCGAGCTCGCCGAGTTCGGTCCGCCGACGCGCCCGGTAGCCGGCGATGTCGAGCATCAATCGCGAACGCTGCCCGGTCTCGGCCATGGCGGCGAGCCTGGTCAGCTCCTGCAGGGCGTCCAGCACCTCGCCGTGATCGCCGACGAGCTTGTCGATGTCACCGTCACCGATGATCGACACCACCGCCCGTTCACCCTCCACGTCCAGGTCGATGTCGCCATCGAAGTCCAGGATGTCGAGCAACCGCTCCAGATAGTCACCGGCCGCGTCACCCTCGGCAACGAGCAGCTCGTGCTTGCTCAGCCGTTCGGTGCCGGCGGCGGCCGCACCGTTTTCCGCGTCCGAGCTGTCACCCGGCTCTGCGGCCGCGGACTGCTCCAGATCGTCGACCACGTCGACGGCATTCTCTGTCATTGGTTCTCCCATTCCTGACGTCACAACTGTGGGACGCTCGGCCCTGTCGGTACCCCATCCGTACTGCGGCCATTCGCTCGCACCCGCTCACGGGCAGGTGCAGCGCAGGACGTCTCTCGGCGGGGCTGCCACAGGGCTCAGCGTTGACCCGAGTTCTTTTTCTTCTTCTGATTGTTCGGGCGCGCACCTGGGGCGGGTTTCGTTCCCGCGGCAGGCTTGGCGCCGGGAGCCGGTTTGGCACCGGGAGCCGGCTTCGAACCCTTGCTGAGGTTAGGCCCGCCGTTGCCGTTGCCCGAGCCGTTGGAACCACCGCTGTCGACGATCTTCGACGGCTCGATGACGGGCCGGTTCGAGGACGCCTTCGGCTTCGCGCCGGGTTTGGGCGTCGTGAACTTGGTCTGGTCCTTGACCTCTTCGACGATCTGGGCTTTGGCCAGCGCCCGACTGTCCTGCAGCGTGTGCGCCACCTTGAGCTGACCGAAGGTCCAGGAGTTGTTCGCGAGCCAGTAGAAGAGGATGGCCAGCGGGAAGAACGGACCGCCGAACACGACGAACAGCGGGAACATGTACAGCATCAGCTTGTTCATGATCGCGGTCTGCGGGCCGGACGCGTCGATGTTCATCTCGCGCTGGCGGGCGACCGAGCGGCGGCTGGTCAGGTGGGTGGCGATGCCGGCCAGGATGGTCAGCGGGACGCCCCACCAGATGATCGCTGCGCGGTCGCCGGCCATGAAGGTCAGCTGATCCAGCGGCATCGTCATGAAACCGACGAGCGGCGCGCCACCGGGCAGCTTGGCCTCGCCCATGGACACGACGTCGGCCTGGCCGAAGAAGTAGACGTTGGCCCGGTAGAACCACACGCTCGGACCCTCGGGCCCGTCGTTGACCGGCTGGAACATCCGCAACACGTGGAACAGGCCGATGAAGACGGGTGCCTGGATCAGCGCCGGCAGACAGGAGGCCAGCGGGTTGACCCCGGCTTCCTTGTTCAGCTTCATCATTTCTTCGGACAACCGCTGTTTGTCGTCCTTGTACTTCTCCCGCAACTTCTTCATCTGCGGCTGCACGGCCTGCATCTTCAGCTGCGAGTCCATCTGCTTCATGAACGGCTTGAACAGGATGGCGCGCAGCGTGAAGATCAGGAAGACGACGGAGAGCACCCAGGTGAGCGCGGAGTCAGGGCCGAGGAAGGATCCGAAGACCTTGTGCCAGACCCACATGATCCCGGAAATCGGGTAGTAGATGTAGTCCAGGGACCAGAAGTTGAACGTCACGCGGCAGATCTCCCGATCATCGGATCCCCGGCCACGGATGGCGGCGCATCAGGGGGGCAGTCGGTGCCAACACCGCGGTGTTCCGCGGCGAAGACAGTGGTGGAACTCCCGGCAGCCTCGCGGCGTTCCCCGTCACCAGAGTGCAGGTCGGCGCCGTCCCGGGCAACATCGTCGGCTTGGTCGTCGTGCCGGTGGAACAGTTCGCCCTTGGCCGGCACGTAGTCGATCCCGCCCGAGCTCCAGGGATTGCAGCGCAGCAACCGCCAGATGGTGAGGCCGGTCCCGACGAACGCCCCGTGGGTGCGCAGTGCGGTGACGGCGTAGGCACTGCAGGTCGGGTAGTACCGGCAGGACGCCGGGGTGTAAGGGGTGATGAACCGCTGGTAGAAGCGGATCGGCGCGATCAGCACGTGGGCAAGGGGAGAGGTCATCGGACAGCGCCCGAGCGCGGTGCGGACGGGTTGATCGGCGACGGTGTGGCCGCGGCAAGCTTGCGCCGGGCCGCGGCGATCCCGGTGCGCAGGTCCCGGCCGAGGTCGGCACTGGTCGCTGCGGCGGCCGCGGGCAGCGCTCGCACCACCAGGTCGGTGCCGTCGGAGAGTCCGGTCAGTTCCTGTCGGACCAGTGGACGCAGCCGCCTGGTCACCCGGTGTCGGACCACCGCGTTGCCAACTTTTCCGGACACGACAAACCCGGCCCGCGGCGCGTTGGCGCGCCCGGTGCCGAGTAGGTGCACAACGAGATGACGGGTCCCCGCCCGGCGTCCGGAACGAACCACCGCGGCGAAATCGTCCGATGTGTGCAGTCGACTACCAGCGGGAAGCATGGTGTCCGGTCGGGTCGGCGGGCGTCGGAGCCGTGAGGCTCGTCAGGCCGACAGCTCGGCGCGGCCCTTGCGACGACGGGCGGCCAGGATGGCGCGACCCGCACGGGTGTGCATCCGCAGCCGGAACCCATGGGTCTTCGCTCGGCGACGGTTGTTCGGCTGGAAGGTGCGCTTGCTCACGGCTATCTCTCCACTGTCTTGGACTGCGACTGAACTGCTGATACTTCGGACTGCTCTGCGTGCTCCGCGCCCGCCACGTCGACATCGCGAGAGGCAAGGCATCACGGGAAGCAAGGCAGCATGAAACGGCCGGGATACGCCGGATGCAGTCCAGGGTACGGACAGCCGGGCACGGGGGTCAAACCCGAGCTACCGCCGACCGTCAACCGGCGTAGGTATTCGTCCGCGCGGACGACATCGTCGACTCGCGCCACTCCAGTCCCGAAACCGCGACGTTCATCCGCGCCGGCGACGATGATCGGCGCGGAATCCGCGGCCGAGACAGGCCGGGTCCTGGCCGCCGGCGGCCGCCGACACGCCGGGCGAGATCCCCACCGGGGCCCCGGTCTTGTGGCAAGAGCAGGAAAGTTGTTAGCGTCCCGGGCGCACGGCTCGGAATCACCGAGTCCCCCGGAGCGACTTCCGCGCGGCGTTCACTGCTGCGCGGGCCGTCACCGTTCCCCTTTTGGCTGTCCACACCTGTGGATAACTACTGTGGACGGTGAACGGGGGTGGCGTAGGGGCGAGGGGTCAACGAGTGTCTTTCGAGGAATCGGAGAACCGACTCACGCCGGTGTGGCGGGCGGTCGTGACCGATCTCGAACCCACCCTGACCCAGCAACAGCGGGCCTGGCTGTCGCTGACCCAGCCGGTCGGCCTGCTCGGCAGCACGGCATTGTTGGCTGCTCCCACCGATTTCGCCAAGGACGCCATCGAACGGTCGCTGCGCGAACCCATCGCCAGCGCGCTGTCGGAGCGACTGCACCAGCAGATCAACCTCGCCGTCACGGTGAGCGAGGACGGGGCGATGGCCCCGATGCCACCGGCGTCCGATCGCCGCCCACCGCCGGATCGATTCGTCAACGGAACGAATTACGGCGGCAACGCCATGGGGAATGGGAACGGCAACGGCGGACTCGGCCCCAACGGCGACGGCGGGCGGATCCGGCCGGGCAACGTCGGGCCGATGAGCGACCGGGCCGCGGCCGACTTCCGGGACGCCGACGATGCCGACGGGTTCGACGACGACTCCGACGAGGAAGCCGATGCGCTGGCCACCGTCACCGAGATCTGGCCGACCTACTCCGGCCGCCGCGATCACGCCCCGCCGAACCCCTCGCAGACCAGGCTGAACGAGAAGTACACGTTCGAGACGTTCGTCATCGGTGCCTCGAACCGGTTCGCCCACGCGGCCGCCGTCGCCGTGGCCGAAGCGCCGGCCGTCGCGTACAACCCGCTGTTCGTCTGGGGGGAGTCCGGTCTCGGCAAGACCCACCTGCTGCACGGCATCGGCCATTACGCCCAGCGACTGTTCCCCGGGATGCGGGTCCGGTACGTCTCGAGCGAGGAGTTCACCAACGACTTCATCAACTCGCTGCGCGACGACCGCAAGGTGGCCTTCCAACGCCGCTACCGCGACGTCGACGTGCTGCTGGTGGACGACATCCAGTTCCTCGAGGGCAAGGAAGGCACTCAGGAGGAGTTCTTCCACACCTTCAACACGCTCTACAACGCCAACAAGCAGATCGTCATCTCCTCGGACCGGCCGCCGAAACGGCTGGAGACCCTGGAGGACCGGATGCGCACCCGGTTCGAGTGGGGGCTGACCACCGACATCCAGCCGCCAGAGCTGGAAACCCGGATCGCGATCCTGCGCAAGAAGGCCGCCCTCGATCGGATGAACGCCCCCGACGACGTGCTCGAATTCATTGCCAGCCGGATCGAGCGCAACATCCGGGAGCTCGAGGGAGCGCTGATCCGGGTCACCGCGTTCGCCTCGCTGAACAAACAGACCGTCGACCTGGCGCTGGCGCAGATCGTGCTGCGCGACCTGATCCGCGATCCGGTCGCCAACGACATCGACGCGGCCACCATCATGGCCGTGACGGCCGAGTACTTCGCGGTGACCCTGGACGAGCTGTGCGGCCCGGTGAAGACCAAACAGATCGCCTCGGCCAGGCAGATCGCCATGTACCTCTGTCGTGAACTGACGGACCTCACGCTGCCCAAGATCGGGCAGACCTTCGGCGGCCGCGACCACACCACCGTGATGCATGCCGCCAAGAAGATCCGTACCGAGCTCGCCGAACGCCGACAGACCTACGACCACGTGCAAGAGCTCACCGCCCGGGTGCGCGACCGCGTCCGGCACTGACGTGCGCACGACACACTCGGTGGGCTGCCTCATGCGCCGGCACCGGCCGGGCGGTGGGTGCCCCCTGCGCCGGCACCGGCCGGGCGGCCGGCAGTCGCCGATCGTTCTCCCAATGGGCCCCGCGCGTCACCTTCTGTTGCCGCTCGGCAGCACAAAGTACGCATTTCGCCTGCTTGTATCACGGCCCGGTCACGGCCGTCCCCACCCATGCACACCATGTGCACAACCCTGTGGACAACATGGGCTTGATAGGGGACAAGACGGGCCGAACAACAACGCTCCACACAACGCCGCGATGGTCCCCACGGCACACCATCAGGTGTCCACCTCCGCGCCACGCTCGGTGGCCTGCGACAACGGGGGTCGCTCCACACCATCCACACCGCTTACTACTGCTACTGCAGTTATCTCTTCAAGAGCTCTGCTTCTCAGTAACGTTGGGGATGAACGGGAACCAGGGCGTCAGGACCGGAGACGTCAGGCGGATCGGCCCGGTTTTCCGGCCCCACCGCCGAGAACCACACCGGGACGACGCAGAGGACCCCGATGCGATCTGCTCGCCGGGTGGGTCGTACGGTGGGACGCCCCATGGCCGTGTCCTGGGGGTCACGGTCGTCGGAGAGACGATCACCGGCATACCGTGCCTGCCTGAATTGCCCGTATCACCCCGTTTCGTCAGCCAATTGCCAGTTTCAGCTCTACCGCGACCGTGGAGGTCTTCTCGATGAAGTTCCGTGTCGCCCGCGACGACCTCGCAGACGCCGTTGCCTGGGTGGCCAAATCGTTGCCGACCCGCCCGCCGGTGCCGGTCCTCGGCGGGATCCTGCTGGAGGTCAGGGGCTCCACGCTGACCGTCGCCGGGTTCGACTACGAGGTCTCGACCCGGGCGACCGTCTCGGTCGACACGCTGGATTCGTTCCCCGATGCCGACGACGACGCCGAGGCGCCCGCCCAGCGGGTCCTGGTGTCCGGTCGGCTGCTGGCCGAGATCACCAGGGCGTTGCCCGGCAAGCCGGTCGACCTGGCCGTGGTCGGCCCGCGGGTGTCCATCGTCGCCGGGTCCGCCCGCTTCACCCTGCCGACCATGCCGGTCGAGGACTACCCGCCACTGCCGCAGATGCCGAGCTCGTCCGGCACGGTCGATTCCGCGGTGTTCGCGGAGGCCGTGGCGCAGACCGCGGTCGCCGCCGGCCGCGACGACACCCTGCCGATGCTGACCGGCATCCGGGTCGAGATCGAGGGCGAGACGCTCACGTTGGCGGCCACCGACCGGTTCCGGCTGGCCGTCCGGGAACTCTCCTGGCTGCCCGACACCCCGAACATGTCCACCGCGGTGCTGGTGCCGGCCCGCACCCTGGCCGACGCCGCCAAGACCCTGGGCGGGGCGTCCCAGGTGACCATCGCCCTGGGTGAGGGCCTGCTCGGCCTGGAGGCCGGCGGCCGGCGCACCACGGTCCGGCTGCTGGACGTCGAGTTCGTGAAGTACCGCTCGCTGCTGCCGTCCTCGCACACCACCACGGTCGACATCCCGGTCTCGGAACTGGGCGACTCGATCAAGCGGGTCGCCCTGGTCACCGACCGCGGTCACCACCTGCGGATGCAGGTCGCCGAGGGTTCGCTGACCCTGACGGCCGGTGGTGACGACGAGGGTCGTGCCGAAGAAGACCTGCAGGCATCGGTCGACGGCGCCGAACTGCTGATCGCGTTCAATCCGTCGTACCTGCTGGACGGACTCGGCGTGGTGCACTCGGACACCGTCCGGCTGGCGTTCACCACCCCGGCCCGACCCGCGCTGCTGGTTCCGATCAGTGCCGACGGCAACGGCTCGGCGGACGGCGATGCCCCGGAGAATGGTCCGGACGGCGCGCCGGGCACCGCGAACTCGGCCTACCGGTATCTGGTGATGCCGGCCCGGCTGCCCGGCTGAGTCCCGGGGCGACCCCGTCGCGCCGATCGCCGTCGGCGCTGGTATGACCTGATGTGCACCGGCGGATTGTTCGCAGAGTGGGCGTTCGTCGGTTTCCAGGTGTCAGACGCGTCAACGGAGGGGAAGACCAATGCAGATCGGTCTGATCGGGCTGGGCAAGATGGGCGGCAACATGGCCGAGCGGCTCCGCCGCGACGGTCACGAGGTCGTCGGTTACGACCGCAATCCCGAAAGCCCTCGGAATGTCGACAGCCTGGAGGCGCTCGCTGCCGCGCTGAGCACGCCCCGGGTGGTCTGGGTGATGGTGCCGTCCGGCGAGCCGACCCGGGCCACGGTGGCCTCGCTCGCCGACGTCCTGGAGGCCGGCGACATCATCATCGACGGCGGGAACTCCCGCTACACCGACGACCGGCTGCACGCGGCGTCGCTGGAGCCCAGGGGCATCCGGTACCTGGACGCCGGCGTCTCCGGCGGGGTGTGGGGGCTGACCGAGGGCTACGCCCTCATGGTGGGCGGCGACGCGGACACCGTCGCCGTCGCGCAGCCCATCTTCGACTCGCTCAAACCGCCGACGGGCGGCTTCGTGCATGCCGGCCCGGTCGGGTCGGGGCACTTCACCAAGATGGTCCACAACGGCATCGAGTACGGGATCATGCAGGCCTACGGCGAGGGCTACGAGCTGCTCAAGGCGGTCGATTTCGTGCCCGACCCCGACGCGGTGATGGCCTCCTGGCAGGAGGGCACGGTGATCCGCTCCTGGCTGCTGGATCTGCTGGTGCTTGCCCTCAAGGACGATCCGGGCCTGAAGGAGATCCGCGGCTACGCACAGGATTCCGGCGAGGGCCGATGGACCATCGAGGCGGCGATCGAGAACGCCGTGCCGATGCCGGTGATCACCTCCGCGCTGTTCGCCAGGTTCGCCTCCCGGCAGGAGGAATCGCCGGCGATGAAGGTGGTCGCGGCGCTGCGCAACCAGTTCGGCGGGCACGCGGTCGGCAAGGAAGGCTCGGACGCCCCCGTCCCGATCAGTTGACCCGCGCGGCACGACTCCGAGGGGCTGCTGGGTGTACGCGCGCCATCTGTCGCTGACCGACTACCGGTCATGGTCGACGATCGAGGTGCCGCTGCAGCCCGGGGTGAACGTACTGATCGGCCGGAACGGCACCGGCAAGACCAATCTGGTGGAAGCTCTTGGCTACCTGGCGACCCTGTCGTCACACCGGGTGGCCTCCGACGCGCCGCTGATCCGGCGCGGCGCCGAGCGCGCCGTTGTCCGGGCGGCAGTGGTCTCCGAGGACCGAGAACTGCTGCTGGAGTGCGAGATCACCGCGGGACGCGCCAATCGCGCCCGGATCAACCGATCCCCACTGACCAGGGCCCGCGACATCCTCGGCGTGCTGCGGACTGTGCTGTTCGCACCGGAGGACCTGGCGCTGGTCCGCGGCGATCCCACCGAACGGCGCAAATTCCTGGACGAGGTGTTGATCATGCGCGCGCCCCGGCTGTCCGGGGTGCGGGCGGACTACGACCGGGTGCTCAAGCAACGCAACGCACTGCTGAAGACCGCGGGTGCGGCCCGGCGGTTCGGGGGCGACCTGAGCACCCTGGACGTGTGGGACGAACACCTGGCGGCGGCCGGCGCGGAACTGGTGCACGCCAGGATGGCACTGGTCGCCGAGCTCCGTCCGTGGGTCGCGGCCGCCTACGCGGACGTCGCAGGAAATGACGAGATCGTCGACCTGGTCTACCGTTCGACGATCCCGCTGCCGGGTTCGCCGTCGGCCGGTCCGGACGCCGCACCCGGGGAGGATCTTCCTGTCGACGATCCGAGTTCGACCCCCTCAGCGGTGCCGTCCGCCGAGCATTTGCAGGAGTGGATGCAGGCCGAGCTGCTGCTGGTCCGTTCCCGCGAGCTCGACCGGGGGATCTCGCTGGTCGGGCCGCACCGCGACGACCTCGAGCTGCTGCTGGCCGGTGGACCGGCCAAGGGATACGCCTCGCACGGGGAATCCTGGTCGTTCGCGCTGGCGCTCCGGCTCGGTGCGTTCGCGTTGCTCCGCTCGGACGGGGTGGATCCGGTGCTGGTGCTCGACGACGTGTTCGCCGAGCTCGACGTGACCCGCCGCAACCGGCTGGCCGCCCTGATCGCGGACGCCGACCAGGTGCTGATCACGGCTGCGGTCGCTGCCGACGTCCCGACCGAACTGGGCGGGGTGCGGCTGATGATCACCGCGGACGGTGCGGCCCCCGCCGCCTAGCTGCGGGGCCTTCACCAGAACGGGGTCACCGGGCGCCGTCATCGGGGCGCTGTTCAGCAGAGCGCTGTCACCGGTGGGCGGGGACCGGAGCACCCAGGAACTCGAGCACCCGGTTGGTGGCGTCCGCCTGGGCGTGCGCCAATCCCTCCCTGGTCCCACCGAAGGCGATGCCGTTGGTCCACGGCGAATCGGTGGGCAGCAGGCCGAGCCGGATCAGGTGGCCGGCCCCGTGGAACGCCACCAGCTGATCGTCGTGGTCGAGCCCGGCGGCCGATCGTTGCGCGGCGAGCATCGCGGCCATCGGCACCGATGGCCAGAGCTGGTCGTCGATGCCGCCGAGCATCAACAGCGGACACTCGACCTTGGTGGCGTCCAGCACCGCTCCCGGCGGTGGACCGTCCCCGGATCCGGTAGGTAGGGGGGAGGCGCCCGTCGGGTCCGCCGCCAGGCTGCCCCGACCGTCCAGCAGGCCAACGGCGGCAAGCGATTCCTCGTACGCGGGCCGCAGGCGCAGCAGGCTGGGTCGCTGCCGGGTGATGTCCCGGCCGACGGTCCAGGCGTTCCGGATGATCTGCCGCATCAGCACGCCGGTGGTCACCGGCACCCAAGGCACCGGCTGCCCGCCCTGCGTCCAGGAGCCGGTGTCCGGCAGCTCGCCGGTCGACCCGATCGCCTGCCAGCTGACGGCGCTCGGGCTGACCAGGATCATCCGCAGCAGGGGCGGCCCGAGACCCCGACTGACCGCCGCCAGCAGGCCCTCCGATCCCCGCGAGATGGCCATCGCCGACAGCTGTTCGGCGTTCACCGCTTCGTGTTCGGCCAACTGCTGCAGCACCGCCGCAAAGCCCTCCAGCGGCACCATCGAGACCGACTCGGCGGCGGCCTCCTCGCTGATCCAGGCACCCGCGAGGACGGTGAAACCGTGGGACGCCAGCACCGCGGCGTTGGACAGTTGGGAGGCGAACCCGCCCTCGGATCCGCCGAAACACGCGACGGCGGGCCAGCCACCGTCGGGTGCGTCACCCGGTGGCCGGATCAGCATTCCGGGCAGCCGGCCGATGGTGGTCGGCTCGTAGATCAGGTCGGCGGCCCCCTGCCGCCGCAGCACCGTCCGTCGTCCCGACACCGGACGGCCGGACGTGCCGCTCTGGGTCGACGCGATCGCGCCAACGCCCTGGGCCTCGATCGTCAGCTGCCAGGGTTCGGCCGGCGGAACGAACATCTCCGGGATGGCGTCGTCCTGGTCGAACTCCATCGCCCATATCGCGGCGTCACCATCGGCCGCCGTCCAGTCCGGATCCTGGCCGTTGACGCCGTCCGGTGCCAGCGTCGCCAGGTCGACCACCCCGTCGGTGGGCACGGTGAAGGCCGCCCGGGACATCCAGCGGCGGCCGTACAGATCCAGTCCCGAGGTGGTCACCTCGATGGTCGAGCCGGCCTGGCCGCCGATGATCGTCGCGGTGAACGGTTCGTCGAGCCGGCTGTCGGCAGGCGCCTCGATGCTCAGCTCGTCGTCGGTGCTCACCGGTTCGCCCACCGATACCGGTTGCGGGACAACGACTGGCGGTGCGGCATTGCGCTTGTCGACCTCGGCCGACTTCTTGTCGAACCAGGGCGGGAAGACCGCCGAGATCGCGCCGGCGATCCCGAGCACGGTGTACGGGATCACCCAGTAACACACGATGGACAGGGTGTCGTCCATATCCAGGATGGTCGCGTCGCCGTCGACGATCGGCGGGATCAGCGCCGAGACGACCATCACGCCGAAGGCGCCGGCCCACATCCAGGTCATCGCGGTGGTGATGGCCTTGAACCCGTCGGATTTCGCGGTCTGGGCATCAACCGACGCAGCGGCGTACTCGCGAACGAAAGGGCGGCCGATCAGCAGCCCGACCAGCGCGATGAGGAAAAGCCCGAGACTGCTGAGCGGCTGCAACCAGCGTTCGAGCACATCGTCCGGAACGACGTACGCGGCGACCACGAGCAGCGGCGAACACCACCAGATTGCCGACGTCCAGGGTGTGCAGCGGCTGCTTGCGCACCCGCATGATGATCTGGATGAGCAGAGTGATGCCGAAGGCGATGGTCACTGCGGTGGTGAACGGGATGTTGCCGACCAGGATCCAGTAGACGATCCATGGAACGAAGCCGATGACGATGCCCATCCGGTCCCCTCGATAGCGCAGGTGATCATTGTCGGGTGGCCGGCGGTACCGGGCAATGCAGCGAACGATGTTCTTGACGAGAATGTTTGACGGCAAGAATCAGACGACGACCCGATCCAGACACCTGGGGGAGCGGCATGGATGACGAGGCCTCGACTCCGCGTGGCGCCGACCTGGCCAGGGAGGCGTTGGCGGCCGCCCGGGCCAGTTCAGCGGCCCGTCGGAAGGCCGCCGGTCGCACCCCGATGGCCGGTCGCGGATCGGCGGGGAACCTGCGCCGGCGGAGGTGGTCCGGCTCCGGTCCGGACGCCAGGGATCCGCAGCCGCTCGGCGCCACCCTGCGGGCGTGGGTGGCCACTGCCGGCGCCGGTGCGGACCTGAAGAAGGCAACACTGTTCGCCGGGTGGGCGAAGATCGTCGGCCCGGAGGTGGCCGATCACTGCTCGCCGGTAGCGCTGACCGAGGGCGAACTGGTGGTGGAGGCCGAGTCGACGGCCTGGGCGACGCAGATCAGGATGCTGGCGCCCCAACTATTGAAGCGGATCAACGCCGAGGTGGGGGACCGCACGGTGATCCGGATCAGGGCTCGTGGGCCGGCCGGGCCGTCCTGGAAGTTCGGCCACCGGCACGTCCCCGGTCGCGGTCCACGGGACACCTACGGCTGAGCCACCGAGGTCGTCAGACGGCCGGGCCGGTGCCGCCGCCGGTGGGTGGCGGCGATCGGCCGGCCGAGCTTTCGTCAGACGGCTGGGCCGGTGCCGCCGCCGGTGGTTGGCGGCGATCGGCCGGCCGAGCTTTCGTCAGACGGCTGGGCCGGTGCCGCCGCCGGTGGGTGGCGGCGATCGGCCGGCCGAGCTTTCGTCAGACGGCTGGGCCGGTGCCGCCGCCGGTCCACATGAAATAGGCACTGCGGTTGTAGGCGCCGCTGAAGCCGTTCCGCAGCACCCACAGGGTGCTTCGCCGGGTCCCCTGCAGCAGGTGGGCGGCCAGTGCCGGGTCGAGTCCGTCGAGCAACCAGAACAGCTGATGGGCCCGCTTGGTCGGGACCATCCGCACCGACCCGACGCCGGTCACGCCGCCGAAGGGCAAAGCCACCGTGCCGAGCATCGACAGCAGCTCGGAGTCCTGATCCAGCACCGGCCGTACCGCGGCCGCGAAGTCCTGCAACGCGGCGCGTACCGCTGCCCGATCGCCGGGTGCTGTCCGCCAGTGAGTGAGGCAGCCGCGCAGGGTGATCTGCACGCCCGCCAGCTCGTCGTGCGACCGATGGGCCTGTGCGCACCGGCTCGACAGCTCGGGATCCGCCGAGCCGGCGACGGCCCGAAATTGGTGGTCGAGCAGCGCGAACTGCGCCTGCAGTTGATCGAGCAGGAACCCGGCGTGCCGGATCAGCGCGGCCCGTCGAACGGCGGTGACCGGCTCGGCGAGCACGCGGTCGAGCCGCTCGAGATCCCGGCGAACGGCGTGTTGCACGATGCCGGCGAGCACCGCGGGTCGCGCAGCACCGGCCGCCAGGGATCCGGGCGTACCCATATCGAGCGCTGTCATCGCAGCGACATCCTTTCCAGCAACTGACTTCTCACATGCCCACAGCCGATCGTCACCCCGCGGCCGGACGCCCTCTGTCTACTGCAGGACGGCGCGTCGACCGGGCAGGCGCTCCGACGTCGGCCCGCCGAATGTGACGACCGAAGAGGAACGATGACCTGCCGTCGCCGATCGACCGGGCCGGCCACGTCACCAGAGCCGCGAGGACGACCGGAAATACACCGCTGCGGGAACGACCGGATCGGCCCGGCGGCAAGGTCCGTCAGGTGGCGCCCGGAACGGCCGAATGCGGTCTGCCGGGTCTGAGAATCGGCCGATCACTATCTGGATGATCTGTTGGGCGCGCCACGGCATCCACAGGGCCCGCCATTGGCCCCCTGACCGGCGGGTAACCGGTAGACTCGGGAGGGTTTCGTCCGCAATGGGCCCTGAGTTGTCCGCTGACGGATCGAGTGGATCGTCAGAAGCGATCACTGGATCTGTCCGGGCAGTGTCGTCGAGAGCTGTTCTCGATGGTCTCGGGCCAGGTTACGGCCGGCGCCTCCCGCCCGCTTCAGCGGGCCGACCGAGCGACTCCCGGACCGGTCCGGAGTCTGCTCCTCTCGGCTCGCATCCGGCGTCCGGGCCAGCAAAGAAACAGGAGTGTCGAGCAGACCCGTGACGACGAAGAAGAATGACTACGGCGCGTCCTCCATCACCGTTCTGGAAGGTCTGGACGCGGTCCGCAAGCGACCCAGCATGTACATCGGGTCCACCGGCGAGCGTGGCCTGCACCACCTGGTGTGGGAGGTCGTCGACAACTCGGTCGACGAGGCCATGGCCGGGTACGCGGACACCGTCATCGTGACCCTCCGGGCCGACGGCGGCGTCACCGTGTACGACAACGGCCGCGGCATCCCGGTGGAGATGCACCCCAAGGAGCGTCGCCCCACCGTCGAGGTCGTGATGACCATCCTGCATGCCGGCGGCAAGTTCGATTCCGATTCCTACGCCGTTTCCGGCGGTCTGCACGGGGTCGGTATTTCAGTGGTCAACGCGCTCTCGAGCCGGCTCGATGTGGAGATTCATCGCGACGGCCAGGGCTATGAGCAGAGCTACTCGTTCGCCAAACCGGGACCGTTGAAGGAACTGGGGCGCAGCGACCGAACCGGGACGACCATCACCTTCTGGGCCGATGGTGGCATTTTCGAGACCACGGAATACAACGTCGAAACCGTCTCCCGGCGACTGCAGGAAATGGCCTTCCTGAACAAGGGCCTGACCATCACGCTGCGCGACGAACGGCGCAAGGAAGCCGAGTTGATCGAACTGGCCGAGATCGGCTCGTCGGCCGCTCCGGTGTCCAGTGAGACGACGGCGAAACCGTTCAAGCCGCTCGAGCGGACGTTTCACTACCCCAATGGCCTCGTCGACTACATCAAGCATCTGAACGCCACCAAGGATCCGATCCATCCGTCGACGATCGGGTTCGAAGTGAAGGGCGAGACGATGGAGGTGGAGATCGCGATGCAGTGGAACTCCTCCTACAACGAATCGGTGCACTCCTTCGCCAACACCATCAACACGCACGAGGGCGGCACCCACGAAGAGGGCTTCCGGTCGTCGTTGACGTCGGTGGTGAACAAGTACGCGACCGAGAAGAAGTTGCTCAAGGAGAAGGACGACAAACTCTCCGGCGAGGATGTCCGGGAGGGTCTCGCGGCGATCATCTCGATCCGTCTGCGCGAGCCGCAGTTCGAGGGTCAGACGAAGGGCAAGCTGGGCAACACCGAGGCCAAGTCGTTCGTCCAGAAGGCGTGCAACGACTGGATCGCCGACTGGTTCGAGCGGAACCCCAGTGAAGCGAAAACCATCATCACCAAAGCGGTGTCGTCCTCGCAGGCCCGCGCCGCGGCTCGAAAGGCCCGAGACCTGGTGCGCCGCAAGGGTGCGTTGGAGATCGGCGGGTTGCCCGGCAAGCTGGCCGATTGCCGCTCAACGGATCCCGCCCGCTCCGAGTTGTACATCGTGGAGGGTGATTCCGCCGGCGGCAGTGCGAAGTCCGGTCGCGATTCGATGTTCCAGGCGATCCTGCCGATCCGCGGGAAGATCATCAACGTGGAGAAGGCGCGCATCGATCGGGTGCTGCGCAACACCGAGGTGCAGTCGTTGATCACCGCGCTCGGCACCGGCATCCACGACGAGTTCGATCTGTCGAAGTTGCGGTATCACAAGATCGTTCTGATGGCCGACGCCGACGTCGACGGACAGCACATCCGCACGTTGCTGTTGACGTTGCTGTTCCGCTTCATGCGCCCGTTGATCGAGGCCGGGCACGTGTATCTGGCGCAGCCACCGCTGTACAAGTTGAAGTGGACGAAGGGTGCGCAGGAGTTCGCGTATTCCGATCGCGAACGAGACGGGCTCATCCAGGTCGGTGAGTCCGCCGGTCGTCGATTGCTCAAGGACGAGGGCATTCAGCGGTACAAGGGTCTCGGCGAGATGAACGCCAAGGAACTGTGGGAGACCACCATGGATCCGGCGTTCCGGTTGTTGCTCCAGGTAACCCTGGAGGACGCCGCCACCGCCGATGAGCTGTTCTCGGTGTTGATGGGCGAGGACGTGGAGGCGCGCCGCGCGTTCATCACCCGGAACGCGAAAGACGTTCGGTTCCTGGACTTCTGATATTTGTTTGCTGAGTGACGAATGCGATATTCGTCACACTCCAGTGAGAGTTACGACACACCGTTTGGCCCTATCCAGACCTATGCACAGTAATCATCCACATGTGGATATCTCGAAGAAGTAGTCGATCCGACGGATTCCACCACTCGTCAGCGTGACGAATTCGTGACATGGAAGGTCTTCTGACGTGACAGGCCCCACCACACCCGAACACGATCGCACCGAACCGGTCGACATCCAGCACGAGATGCAGCGGTCGTTCATCGATTACGCGATGAGCGTCATCGTGTCCCGGGCACTGCCGGACGTGCGGGACGGGCTCAAGCCGGTCCATCGCCGGGTGCTCTACGGCATGTACGACTCCGGGTTCCGGCCTGACCGCGTCGACGGTGAAGTCGTCCCGGGTGGTCGGCGACGTGATGGGCAACTACCACCCGCACGGCGACTCGTCGATCTACGACACCGTGGTCCGGATGGCCCAGCCGTGGTCGTTGCGCTACCCGATGATCGACGGCCAGGGCAACTTCGGCTCGATGGGCAACGACCCGCCCGCCGCCATGCGGTACACCGAGTGCCGGTTGACCCCGCTGGCCATGTTGATGCTGGCCGGGATCGACGAGAACACCGTCGACAAGATCCCGAACTACGACAACAAGACGACCGAGCCGACGGTGCTGCCGTCCCGGATCCCGAACCTGCTGGTCAACGGCTCGTCCGGGATCGCGGTTGGGATGGCCACCAACATCCCGCCGCACAACCTGCGGGAGGTCTCGTCCGCCGTCATCTGGTCGCTGGACAACCCGGAGGCCACCGCCGAGGAACTGCTGGACGCCTCCATGGAGCGCGTGCACGGTCCGGACTTCCCGACCGGCGCACTGATCGTCGGCGGCGACGGCATCTCCGACGCCTACCGCACCGGCCGCGGGTCGATCCGGATGCGGGCGGTGGTGGACATCGAGGAGGACGCCAGGGGGCGCACCATCCTGGTGGTCACCGAACTGCCGTACCAGGTCAACCCGGACAACCTGGTGGAGTCGATCGCCCAGCTGCACAAGGACGGCCGGATCAGCGGCGTCGCGGACATCGCCGACGAATCCTCCGACCGGGTCGGCATGCGGATCGTCATCACCATCAAGCGGGACGCCGTCGCCAAGGTGGTGCTGGCGAACCTGTTCAAGCACACCTCGCTGCAGACCAGCTTCGGCGCCAACATGCTGTCCATCGTCGACGGGGTCCCGCGCACCCTGCGGCTGGACCAGATGATCAGCTACTACGTGGCGCACCAGATCGAGGTGATCGTCCGGCGCACGCAGTACCGGCTGGACATGGCCGAGAAGCGGGCCCACATCCTGCGCGGCCTGGTCAAGGCGCTGGACATGCTCGACGAGGTGATCGCCCTCATCCGGCGCTCGCCGTCCGCCGAGGAGTCCAAGGCCGGCCTGATGGCGTTGCTGGACGTCGACGAGGTGCAGGCCACCGCGATCCTGGACATGCAGCTGCGCCGGCTGGCCGCCCTGGAGCGGCAGAAGATCATCGACGAGTTGGCCGAGATCGAGCGGGAGATCGCCGACCTCAAGGACATCCTGGATCGGCCGGAGCGGCAGCGGAAGATCGTCAAGGACGAGCTGACCGAGGCCGTCGACAAGTACGGCGACGACCGGCGGACCCGGCTGGTGCCCTACGACGGCGACGTGTCGATGGAGGACCTGATCGCGGTCGAGGACGTGGTGGTCACCATCACCCGGACCGGCTACGCCAAGCGCACCAAGACCGACCTGTACCGGGCGCAGCGACGCGGCGGCAAGGGCGTGCAGGGCGCGGCGCTCAAGCAGGACGACATCGTGGCGCACTTCTTCGTCTGCTCGACCCACGACTGGATCCTGTTCTTCACCAACAAGGGCCGGGTGTACCGAGCCAAGGCCTACGAGCTGCCGGAGGCGAACCGGAACGCCCGTGGCCAGCACGTGGCCAACCTGCTGGCGTTCCAACCGGACGAGAAGATCGCCCAGGTCATCCAGATCCGCAACTACGAGGTGGCGCCCTACCTGGTGCTCGCCACCAAGGGCGGGTTGGTGAAGAAGAGCGAGCTCACCGCGTTCGACTCCAACCGGTCCGGCGGCATCGTCGCGATCAACCTGCGCGATGACGACGAGCTGGTCGGTGCCGTGCTCTGCGGCGCCGGCGAGGACCTGCTGCTGATCTCGGCGGAGGGTCAGTCGATCCGCTTCCACGCCACCGACGAGGCGCTACGGCCGATGGGTCGGGCCACCTCCGGGGTGCTCGGGATGCGGTTCAACGCCGGCGACGAACTGCTGTCGATGGACGTCGTGCACGAGGGAGCCCAGGTGCTGGTCGCCACCCAGCGCGGGTACGCCAAGCGGACCGACATCGAGGAATATCCGGTGCAGGGCCGCGGCGGCAAGGGCGTTCTGACGATTCAGTACGACCGGCGGCGTGGCAAGCTGGTGGGCGCGCTCATTGTCGACCTGGACACTGAGGTGTACGCCATCACCTCCAGCGGAGGGGTCATCCGGACCCTGGCCAAGGAGGTCCGCAAGGCCAAGCGGCAGACCATGGGAGTGCGGCTGATGAACCTGTCCGAGGGCGACAGCCTGGTGGCCATCGCGCGCAACGCCGACGCCGATCCGATCGACGGCGCGGCCGGAGCACCGCCGGCTGCTGCGCCGACCGACGGTCCGGCTGACGGAGCGTCGTCGTGACCACGCCCTCCGGCTCCGGCACCCCGCCGGCGGGCACCCCGGGAGCTCCGGACGGCGGACCGGGCATGGCCGCACCGCAGCACGTCGGACCGGCACCCAGTGGGCGACCCAGCGGTTCGGTCGGGGCGCCGCCCAGGCCCGGCTCGGAGAATGCGCGCCGGGTGAAGACCGCCCGGCGGCCGCCGCGGCTGGCATCGCTGCAGCTCAAGCGGGTCGACCCGTGGACGGTGCTGAAGATCAGCCTGATCGTGGCGATCGTGATGTTCTTCGTCTGGATGATCGCGGTCGGGATCCTGTACCTCACGCTGGGGTCGATGGACGTCTGGACGAAGATCAACTCGACGTTCTCCACCCTGACCTCGTCGCCAGATGTGGCCTCCGGGACGACCGACCTGATCACCCCCGGCCGGGTGTTCACCATCAGCGCGATCGTCGGCGCCATCAACATCGTGCTGACCACCGCGCTGGCCACCGTCGCCGCGTTCATCTACAACGCCGCTGCCGCGATGTCCGGCGGGGTCGAGCTGACCCTGGGCGAACGCGACTAGATAGGTTCCCGCAGTTGTGCCGAGGGCCGCCTCCCGAGATTCGGGAGGCGGCCTTCGTCGTCCGGCGCGGACGACAGGATGGTGGTTCAGCCCTTCGCTGATGCGTACTGCCCTGCGTTGGCGGACAGTTGGCCGGCTCCCCGGGGGCACAATGCCGAGATGAGCGAATCAGTCGAAGAACCTGCCGCCGAGATCGAGGAACCGCCCAACCTCCGGCCAGGGCCGACCGAGCAAGGCGGGCACGGTGGCATGGCCACCCGCGAGCAGGAGGAACGGCTTTACGAGGAGCAACATCCGGACGCGACCCCGCCGCAGTGACCGGAAGATCAAAGTCCCGGAAGGATTGGCGTCACCCGGTGACACCTTTCCTTCCGAGGATTTGATCATGTTCCGGACTTGACCCGTCAGGACGTCTTCCCAGGCTCAGGCGCTGATCGCCTGGATCCCGGTATGGCCGTCCTCCAACCAGGCCAGCCCCGGCTCCGCCGGCAGCAGCACCCGTGGGCCGTCGACCACCGTGCGTCGGCCGTCGGGGGTGGCCAGCAGGAGTCCGTCACCGTCGACGACCAGGAACTCGTCGCCGCGCCGTAGCAGCAGCGGAGCGCCCGGACCTGCGGAGATGCTGGTTCGACCGGCCCGGAGACCGCCCAGCACGTCGTCGCCCTCGGTCAGTACCCAGGTGGTCGGATGCCCGGGTGGGGCGTCGGCTCCGCGGCCGTGGAAGTCGGCGCCGCCGATCGGGGTGGCATCCGGGAAGCCGGCGAGCAGGAAGGCGATGGGGGCGCCGGAGGTGCGGTCGAGCCAGCTGGAATGCCAGGTCTCGACGAGCTGCGGGCGCTCGGTCAAGGGCTGCCGCCAGGAACAGTCGCCGCTCACGGGGTGGTTGAGCGAGAGCAGCCCGCCGCGGTCGGTGACCGAGCGGATCCAGTCGTCCGGGGGCCGGCGAAAGTCGATCCACCCGATGTCGCCGAAGGCGTTCGCGTGCCCGCGCCAGGTGGTCACCTCCTGCCCGGGAATCAGCTGCACCCCGGTGCGTTCCGAGGCCAACGGCAGGTGGGCGTGGTGCGAGACGGTGTTGTGGTCGGTGACGGCCAAGAAGTCCAACCCGGCCTCGGCGGCCATCACCGCGACCTCGTCGATGGTGTGCTGCCCGTCGGAATGCACGGTGTGGCAATGGAAATCACCGGCCAACCAGCGCATCCCATCGACTTTCGGCAACTCCGGCCGTGGCGGCCGTTGCACGGGCGCCGCCGGTATCGGATCCGGCTGGGCGGGCACGGTGTCGACCCAGGTCACCGTCACCTCTGCGGTGACCGGGACCGGAACCCGGTGCTGACCCAGGACCACCCGCCACTCGCCGGGTACGACTCCGGGCAGATATCCGGGGGTGGCGGCAGCGTTGGTGATGCTGAAGGTGCGGCGCGCGCCGCCGGACCATCCCCGGAAGCCCTGTGGCCCAGCGCATCCCAGATCGATCACGGCGCCGGACGAGCGGTCGTACGTCCAGGTTGACGGTGAAGGCGCCGGTGCCGATCGGCACGTCGAACGGGATCTCGATCCAGGTGCCCGCCGCCCGGGTGGCCGGAGTCAGCCGCTCCCGCCAGCGACGCGCGGTCATCCCGGGGCGGCCTTGGTCAGCCGATTGCTCTCGGCCACCTCGCCCGCGATCAGTTCGCCGGACTCGCCGTCGTACACCAGCGTCCGGTCGTGGTCGTAGCGCGCGTGCACCTGCTCACCGATGGCCGGCTCCGAACCCTCCGGAACCATGACCTGAACCGCCACCTCCTCGGCGCCGACCAGTTCCAGGCTGAGAAGCGAGGTGGCGCCGAGGTTCTCGATAATGGTGACGACCCCGGTCAACGCGTTGTCGCTGCCGTCCGGCACCAGGGCCACGTACTCGGGACGCGCGCCGACGGTCACGGTGCGGTCAGTTGCCAATCGAACCCCGCGCGGCGCCCGCACCCGTTGCCCACCGATGGTCAGCTCGTCCGCACCGGTCGCCGTCGCGGTCAGCAGGTTCATCGGGGAGCTGCCGATGAAGTTGGCGACGAAGGTGTTGGCCGGCCGGTGGAAGATCTCCGTGGGGGTGCCGATCTGCCGGATCTTGCCGGCCTCCATCACGGCCATCCGATCGGCCATCGCCAGCGCCTCGGCCTGGTCGTGGGTGACGAAGATGGTGGTGACGCCGAGCTCCTTCTGCAGCTTCTTCAGAAAAGTCCTGGCCTCCAACCGGAGTCGGGCGTCCAGGTTCGACAGTGGTTCGTCGAACAGGAACACCGACGGTTGGCAGGCCATCGCCCTGGCCAGCGCGACCCGTTGCTGCTGACCGCCGGAGAGCTGCCCCGGGCGCCGCTCCATCAAGGCATCCAATCCCAGCCCGCTGCCGGTCTCGGCGGCCTTGACCCGCCGATCCGCCTTGCCCATGCCGCGGATCCGCAGCGGATAGGCGATGTTGTCGGCGACGTCCATGTGCGGGAACAGCGCGTAGTCCTGGAACACCATGGCCACGTCCCGCTTGCCGGGCTGCAGGTGGGTGACGTCCCGGTCGCCGAGCAGCAACCGGCCGCCGGTCGACGACTCCAGGCCGGCGATCGTCCGGAGCAGCGTCGTCTTGCCACACCCGGAAGGACCGAGCAGGGCGAAGAACTCGCCGTCGGCGATGGTGAAGTCCAGGGCGTCGACGGCCAGCACGCCGTTCGGATACCGCTTCGAGAGTGCTTCCAGCGCAATGGGTGCCATCGATGCTCAGCTCCTGGTTCTGCCGGTGTGCGAGGTCATCAGCTCTTGATCCCGCCGTGGAAGCGGAACCCGTAACGCCGGCTGACCACCAGGTAGGCGATCACCACCGGGATCGAGTACAGCAGCGAGAACGCCGAGATCAACCCGAGCTGGGGCTGACCTCCCTCGGTGTAGAACGTGTACATCACCACCGCCGCCGGGTACTTGTCCGGGTCGCGCAACAGGATGAACGGCACCAGGAAGTTGCCCCACGCGTTCACCATGGCCCACACCGCGATCGTTGCCAGGCCGGGCCGGGCGATGGGGATCACCACGTCCCGCAGGATCTGCAACGGGTTGGCGCCGAACACCTTTGCCGATTCCTCGTACGAGCGCGGGGTGGCGTCCATGAAGTCCTTGAGGATGAAGATGGCCGCCGGGAGCAGCCCGCCGGTCATCACCAGCACCACCCCGAGCTGGGTGTCGATCAGCCCGAGATCGGTCATCAGCAGGAAGATCGGCACCATCGCGGCCGTCCCGGTGACGATCGAGGAGAGCAGCAGCAGCCCGTACAGCAACGCATCCCGGCCGGGGATCCGGACCCGGGACAGCGCATAGGAGGCGAGTGCGCCGACCACGAGCACGATCAGCATGGTGCCGACGGCGAGGATCACCGCGTTCAGCAGAGACCGCATGGCGTAGGGGTTGTCGAACAGGATGCGGAAGTTGTCCAGGGTGAACAGCGGCACCTTGATGGTCAGCCGCGGGGTGGCGTCGAACGGGGCCAGCACCAGCCAGAGCATCGGCAGCGCGAAGAACACTGTGATCAGCGCCATCAGCACGTAGAACAGCACCCGGACCAGGAACGACCTGGCCACCATGGCCGAGCTGGGCCCGGCCTCCGGCATGGCGATGTCCGCCGGGGGAGCGGTGATGCTCATGTGACCCTCCGCTTTCGGAGCAGGCTGAGATAGACGAGTGCGATGATCAGGTTGATCACCAGCATGATCAGCGAGATCGCCGCGCCGTAGCCGAGTTGGCCGCCCTTGAGTGCCTCGTTGTAGATGAAGACCGGCAGGATCTCGGTCCGGTGATTGGGCCCGCCGGCGGTGAGCAGGTAGGGCCCGAAGTCGTTGAACGTCCAGAGCGAGATCAGCAGGGTGTTGGTCAGGATGTGCCCGCGGATGTGCGGGAAGACCACGTCCCGGAATTGCTGGGCCCCGTTGGCGCCGGCCATCTTCGCCGATTCCAGCTGGGACGGCGGCACCGATTGCAGCGCGGCGGAGAACAGCATCATCGAGAACGCCGTGCCCCGCCAGATGTTGAACACGATGATCAACAGCAGTGGGTACTGGATCAGCCAGTTGAAGCCCTCGGAGCCGAGCATCATGTTCAACGTGCCGTTGCGGCGGTCGAGCATCGCGATCCAGAGAAACGAGATCACCGACGACGGCAGCAGCCAGGCGAAGAGCACCAGGGTCTCCACGATGGCCCGGACCGCGGGCCGGGCGCCGCGGAGCATCCAGGCCAGGGCGAAGCCGAGCACGGTCTGGCCGATGATCGCCGACCCGAAGACGTAGATCAGCGTCACCCACAGCGAGTTCAGGAAGAACCGGTCGCTGAACGCGTCGATGAAGTTCTGCATGCCGACGAACTGCGGGTCGGCGGCGGCCGCGCCGGTCAACCGGTAGTCAGTCAGGCCGAGATAGATGGTCCAGAGCGCGGGGAAGATCAGGAAGATCGCGATCAGGACCAGTGCGGGGGCGACCAGCACGCCGGCCCGGGCTCTGCCCAGGCCGGCGGCGTCGGTCGCGAGTTTCGGCGTCGCCATCGATCAGCGAACGCCGGCCGGTTCCGGCCCGGGTGCCAGGACCGGAGCTGCCGTGTGTCGGACTGGGCGTGATTCCGGCTCGGTCATCCGGAGGACACGTTCCCGGCGCCGACGATCCCTTCGACGGTCGTCTGGTACGTCGCTGCCGCGTCCTCCACGCTGGTGCCGGAGACCACGTCGGCGGTGGCCTGTTGCAGCGCGGCCGACACCTGGGTGTACTCGGCCAGGCCCGGCCGGTAGTTCGTCACCGGCAGCACGTCCTTGGCGACGAACGACAGCATCGGGTCGCCGGCCAGGATCTCGTTGTTGACGTCGTCCCGGGCGGTGATCTGAGCCGTCGTGCCGAGCCGGGCCTTGATCGCCTCGGGGGAGGCCATGAAGGTGAGCAGTTCCCAGGCCAATTCGGGGTTCGCCGTGTTGGGGTTGAGCACGAACCCGGATCCGCCGGACATCGAGACGTTGTCGTTGCCATTGACCCCGGAGCCCGCGGTCTGCGCGGGGATCAGCGCGTACCCGACGGCAGTGTCCCGGTCGGCCATCGGGGCGACGCCCTTGGTCGGCTCGACGACGCTGCGCCAGAAGTAGTCGCTCTCGATCAGCATGCCGATCTTGTTGTCGGCGAACTCGGCGAAGGACTCGTCCCGGCCCTTGGCGTCGAGCTGCAGTTGCGGGTCGCCCAAGCCGTCGGTGTTGTAGACCTTGTTGTAGAAGTCCAGCACGGACCGGAGCTGCGGGGTGTTGCCGAGCCACTTCCCGTCGCTGTAGATCGTCGCACCGGTTCCGACCAGCAGCGGGAGCACACCCTGCATGGTGGTGGCCTCACCCATCGCCGAGCCGCCGTTCAGCTGCAGCGGGCGTGATGCCGTCGATGCTCTTGAGCTGCTCGGCGGCCGCCGCGATGTCGTCCCAGCTCTTGGGCTGCCAGTCGGCGGGCAGGCCCGCCTGTTCGAACAGCTTCTTGTTGAAGAAGATGACCCGGCCGTCGGTGCCGGCCGGCACGCCGTACCGCTCGTCCTGGAACGAGACGTTGCCCTGCACCGGCTCCTTGATCTGGGCCCAGCCGTCCCACTGTTCGTAGCTCGGCCCGACCACCTCGGAGAGCGGCTTGATGTAGCCGGCCTGGGCGAACTCACCGACCCAGATGCCGTCGATGGACATGATGTCAGGGCCGCTGCCCGCCTTCAGGTCGAGGGCCAGCTTCGACTTGTACTGCTCGTCGTCGACCCCGGACGGCTGGTAGGTCGCGGTGACGGTGACGCCCTTCGCGGCCTGCTGCTTGGTGAACTCGGGGATGACGTAGTTGGTGATCCAATCGGCTTCGAGGGCGTTCTTGCCGCCGCTGATGCCGTTGGTGGCGATGGTCAGGCTGGCTGTTGTTCCTGACGTCGCCTGGCTCGACGCCGCGCTGCTGGGTTTCGCGGACGAACCCGGCGCGGCCGAGGATGCTTGCGCCGCACTGCTTTGCGCGGCCGAAGTGCCAGACGAGCTGGCGCCTCCGTTGTCCGAACTGGCACATCCGGACAGGGCTAGCGCTGCGGCGATGGTCGTCGCCACCGCGAGCATGCCCTTCCGTGACCACGACCCCGACCGTCGACCGGTTTGCTGCATGTGAACCTCCCACTGCGCTGTGTGAGTCTGGACCGCCGTCCAGTTAACCGGTGTTCCCACTGATGCGCATAGAGAAACGCCGGATCACTTCTCCGATCCATGTGCGGGCCACGGCCGGCGCTCCCCGGCGATTTGGGTGGGCTCCCGCGGTGCGGTAACTTGGATAGCCGCGGCGCCGTCGGGACCAAGCACCCGAACCCGGTGCCGCGGACGTGTGTTTGTAGCAGAGTGGTTGCAGTGTTCGAGGGCCTATAGCTCAGACGGTTAGAGCGCTTCCCTGATAAGGAAGAGGTCGGAGGTTCAAGTCCTCCTAGGCCCACGGTTTGTGGTCGCTGATGCCCACGGGAGTCCTCTGCGATACGGTCGATTCGAGTGGTCTGTCGCAAGCTCTCACTGGACGGTGCAGATGAAGAAGATCCTGTTGTTGCTCGCGGTGGCCGGTGCCGCCGTGTTCCTGGTCCAGCGCCGTCGGCAGGCCGCCGCCGCTGAGGCCGCGCTGTGGGACGAGGCCACCGGGAAGCCCTCCGCCGCAGGTGGATATCCCGGGCCGGCGGCCCGCTAGTTTTCTTGGTTTGTGGATCGGGTTGGCGCTGAGCCGACCCGGTCACTCGGGGACGTAGCTCAATTGGCAGAGCACCGCCTTTGCAAGGCGGGGGTTGAGAGTTCGATTCTCTTCGTCTCCACAGGTTCTGACCTGCGGTTTCTGGTCGTTCGACGTAGTTGCCAAGTGCCCAATCTCGGGCTGGTACTGCCTAACTACTGCCAAGGGCATTTCCTGCGTTCACTTGCCACCTCCAAGTACTCGATCGATGGCATCCACCGCGCTCCTTGCGCGGGATGGAAGTACGTGTCCGTAGGTGTCCGCGGTCAGCCTGATCGTCGAGTGACCGAGCAGGTCCATCACGGTTCTGAGCTCCTCGCCCTGGTCAAGCAGGAATGTGGCGAAAGCATGCCGAAGATCATGAAGACGCACCCAGTCCAGGCCTGCCGCCGAGCGCGCCGTGCTGAATCGCCGGTTGACATTCCTCGGTTCCAGCGGCGTTCCGAGATGGGTGGCGAACACCAGGCCGTGGTCCTCCCAGGCGGCGCCCGACCAGGAGTCGGTCCTCGGCTTGACGCACCCGCTGAGCCGAGAGCACGGACACGGCCAGCTTGGACAGCGGGACCGTCCGAGTCGAGCGATGAGTCTTCGGCGGGACGAATCGAAGCTCGCCGTCGACTCGCTGCAGCGTCTGCCGAACGAACAGCGTTCGGCATCGAAGATCGATGTCTTGCCAGCGCAGGCCGAGCACCTCACCGCGTCGCAGTCCAGTGGACAGGGCCACGACGAAGACGCCCTCCAGACGATCCCCTTCGAGCTGCGCCAAGAACTTCGCGGCTTCGGTGGGCGTCAGTGCGCGACGTTCAGTCCTGCGTCAAGGTTGCGGACCGAACTGCTCTTGCGACATTGCGGGGGATCAGGTCCATTCGCTCGGCGTCGCGCGAGAGCGTTTCGTAGCACCCCGTGAATCTTGATGACCGAGGCCGGAGCGGCGGTCTTCCGAAGCTGGCTGACCATCAGTTGCACGTCCCGCGGAGTGAGGGCCGTGAGCTTGATCCGGCCGATCGTCGGAATGATGTGGACACGCACGATCTGGTCGTACCGCGCTCAGGGTGGAAGCGCTGGTTCCGTCGCCGGTCTTGACGGTTTGGAGCCATTCGTTCATCCAGTCTTCAACGGTCCTCGGCGGCACATCGGTGAAGTTGACGCCCCTAGCCAGCTGACTGCGTACCTGGTCGCGCTTCGCCAGCACGTCTCGCTCGCTGTTGGCGTAGACGGTCTTGCGTCGGCGGCGTCCACCGATCCAGCCGAGATCGACTTGCGCAACCCACGTCCGTTCGGGGCGCTGGTAGACAGTTCCTTCGCCGTGTCCCCGGCGACTCCGGCCGTCACACCGACTCCATTGCCTCGATGAAGTCGCCGAGTGCGTCCACGGGGACACGCCGCAAACGACCGATGTGGATCGATCGAAGTGTTCCGGCGGCCATCAGTTCGTACACTTTCGTGCGCGAGACACCCAACTGCTCGGCCGCCTCGACGGCAGTGAGTAGGAGCTTTGGTGCGGTGGTTACCGTGCGTCATTCTGCTACTCCCTGGCTCGTAGGGCTGGAGCTAGTGGCATATGCCACTTCAAGAGTGGCATATGCCACCACGATCCGTCAACGTTCGCGCGCGATTCCCTGATCGCGGGGATGCAGAGCCAGCTCAGCTTCTCAATGAACGAGCGCGTACTCCTGGTCGAAGATCCATCGTCCTGATGACGGGTAGACCGCGTCGGCTACCTCAAGGGGCTGATCCTTGCGATCAACGACGACGTGCAACACGACCAACACAGCGGCTGGATCGTCCAGAGCAAGCTCACGTCGCTCGCCTGCCAGAGCAAGTCGCGCCGAGAGCTCGTCTCGCGCGACGACGCCACGCCGCCCAACGCTTGTCTCGATGTACGCCAAAGACCCTTCACGGATTTTCTGGCGATCGAGCAAGCGAGGTGCTTCGACGACGATTTCTGGCGGGAACCACGATGTCGAGATCTCGTTCGGGCCGTTCGCATCACCCGTGATGCGATGTCGCCGGCCGATCATCTCGCCAACAGCGATTCCCATGGCCGCCGCTATACGTGCCGGCGCTCGGACCATTTTGGCCGAGACAATCGTCGCCCATTCGCCTTCGGAGTAGACGCGTCCAGCCGCTTGCGATCGGGCATATCGATCGCGAGCGCGGCGATGGACGTCGAGGTGTCCACGTACAAACGAGCCCGAACCTTGCCGTGACTCGACGAGGCCCAGTCGGCGTAGTTCTTGCAACGCCCTCGCAGCAGTTGGTCGAGCGACTCCCCACTCGACAGCGAGCGCGCGTTCCGAAGGTACTTCGTCTCCGGCACCAAGATTGCCGCTAAGGATCTGGTCGCGTATCCGGTTCGCCATTTGGACGAACTTCGGTAGCTCGCCGTGGCTTTCTGGCAACGCTCCTCCTCAAGTGGCATAGACCACTGGAGAATACACAGGCTAGATTAGCCAAGTGCGCAGACCGTTTTACGTTGCTGCCGGTGGCGGAGGAGACGCACTTGCTGCCGCCTTGCTACACCACGCCTACGGGCACGCTGGCTCGCCGGTGATCGCAACACTTTCCTGGGACCGCCTCATTGTGGACCCGTTGCCAGGCCCTCGGTCCGTCCGGGACTTCACTGGGTTGGGCACAATGAACGGCCTGTCCAACGTCGTGAGCCTACGGACGCAACCGATACCACCGGCGGGCTCGACGCTGCCCGCCCTCGCAGGTTCACTCACTGGACCGCTCGCAGCCACTCTCGTTCTGCTCGATGCAACTGGGGGAGTGGTGGATCTGCACCGGCAGCTGGCTGCCCACATTGCTGCGACCTCGTCGGACGGCGTCGTGCTCGTCGACGTCGGCGGGGACATCCTCGCCGTCGGTGGGGAACCGGGCCTGCGCAGCCCGCTCGGCGATGCCCTACTCCTAGCCGCTGTCGCGGGCCTTGATGTCCCATCAGCTGTTTGGATCGCTGGCCCCGGCGTCGACGGGGAGCTTCCTTCTAAGTACGTACTCTCGCGACTGGAATCCGTCGGAGCGACAGTGCAGGACGCACTGACACCCGAGACCACCGAACTCGCGCTGCCCATCCTTCGGTGGCACCCGTCCGAAGCCACCGCGTTGTTCGTGGCTGCGGCCAGCGGGGTTCGCGGCGTCGTCGACATTCGATCGGGTGGCATGCCGGTACGGCTCGACGGGGACAGCTCCCTCGTTCTCGAGGCTCGTCACGATCGGGTCTTCGAGGCGGCGCCGATCGCACAGCTGATCCGCACAACGGAATCGCTCACCGAGGCCGACTCGCTCGTGTCTGACGCCTGTGGGCGATCAGAGATTGCCTTCGAAACAGCCAAAGCTGCTTCGCAAAGTCTCCGCCGAGAACTCCCTGGCCTCGAACTCCCATTGCTGACCTCTTACGTCCGTCAGGCCGAAATCGACGGCGTCACTCACGCCACATATCGTCGAATCGCCGAACTCACGGGTGTCAATGACACAGCGGTGGTCCGCGACCTCTTGTTGACTCGTTGGCCGAACTCTGAGGATTGCTGCATCTGGAGAGTCCCGTCGACATTCACATTGCCACCAGACGTGCCGTAATCGTGTTAGGAGCGCGTTGACTTAGGGCGATCTAGAGGGATCTAGAGGACGTCTTTCACGCATTGGAAGTAAGCGGCGTTGGCAGGGTCGTAGGCGCGACCGGCGTCATCGGTTTCCGTGACGTTTGGAATGAAAGGTGAGGGTGAGTAGCGAATCGCCTGACCGCTGACCGTGTATAAAGTCCCTTCGAAAGTCGCATAGCTGGGCGCGGGGACTTCGCCGGTTTTATGGGAGACGCCGCTGGGAAACCCATCGGTTCCGACGGTGACAAAGGTCCATCCAAGCGTCTCGGTCGAAGCCACCTGATATGACGCGACGACTTGGACTGGTGCGACGAAGGTTTGGGTGATCAGGTCCAAGGTGGTGGTGGCGACGGGATCGCATTCAGGGTTGGACGGTGACGAGGGCTTTGCAGTCGAGCACGCAGGGGTAGTCGCAATCGCGACGAAGGTGACGATGGCGGCAATCCACCTATGACGTCTGACCATGCCACTGATTGTCTATTGGGATCGTCCCCGCTTGCAGGTTAATGCCCTTTCCCGGGAGCTGGTCCACGGAATCGCCTGTAGCGGAACGGGTTTCTCGTCGTAGACATGTCCTGGACGGTGGCCTGCCCGCTCACACTTCACGGACGGCCTCCTTCACCAGGGATCCGATCGCCTCGGGCGAAAGGCCCAGCGCCCGAGCGGAGCGAGCGAGCGAGCGGATCTCGGAGTGAAGAGACGCCAATGGCCTTGCGGCGTCGGTCACCACCGCGCCGCGACCACGGCGCATCTCGACCAGCCCTTCCTCACGCAGATCCTGGTAGGCGTGAAGCACCGTGTGCAGATTGACACCAAGGGATGCCGCCACTTCCCGCGCCGCCGGAAGGCGATCGCCCGGTTGCAACCTGCCGGCGGCGGCATCCGTCCGCACCGAGGCAGCCAACTGCTCGAACAACGGCACGTCGCTCGCAAGGTCGATGCGGAACAGCATCCGATTATTCTACAACTACTAGAACAGTGCTAATCTGCGGATATGGCAAGTGTGCTCGCGTGGGTCTCAGGCTCCGGTGTCGTGCAGGGGATCATCATCGGCGCCACGCTGGCGTTCTTGACGGCAATTCTCATCATGAACGCCGTCGGTCAGGGCTATAACAACGACCGTCAACGGCTGGAGCAGCATCCGCAAATGCGGCCAGCCCGGCAACGGGATCCTCGTGCGGGCCGCCTGCGCGAAAGCCCTGCCCGTCGTCAATGTGTTTGAAGAGGCCGCGTACTGGACGACCACCAGGGATGGCTCTGGGCGAACGCTGAGCGGCGGCATCGAATACGTCCTGCATTTTCCGGCCGGGCAACTCCCGCCGAATGACGCCTTCTGGTCGCTCACCGTGACCGATGTCGTCGGGTACATGGTGAGCAATCCGATTAATCGCTCCAGCTTTGACGATCGTTCGAATCTCGCCAAGAACGCCGACGGTTCAATCGACATTTATCTCCAGCAAGAGGCTCCGACCGGGCACGAGCAGAACTGGCTGCCGACTCCTTCCGGCAAGTTCAAGCTGATGCTCCGCGCGTATCTGCCCGGTGCGGCCATTCTCAATGGCACCTACCGCGTGCCGCCAGTCGTGAGGGCGCAGTGAGATGAACCGGCTCATTTTGAAATACGGATATCCCATTACAGCCGTCATACTGGTGGTTTTCGCGTGGGTCATCTATCAGCGGATATCTCGCGGATGGAGCGAGATCATTCCGCTCGCCGTCACGGCGGTCATCGTGTGGGCGCTTGGCGCGCCGGCTTTCATTTACTTTTGGCCGCGTCTCACGGTCACGGGCTTCAAGAGAGCGATTGTCAAGCGTGGTTTCGGCGGCGGCCCGATCCCCGTCAACACGCTGTACGCCGAGCCCAGCATCTCTTCCGCGTCGGCGTCGAACGGGAGCCTGATGGGAACCGGAACCGACGACGTGCTCTACGTCGCCGGCTGGCTCGACTTGAGGAATGGGCCGCAAGTCCTGCACGTGCCCGACATGGCCGGCCGGTACTACAGCGTGCAGTTCACCGACCCGTCGAACAGCGCCAATTTTGCCTACGTCGGCAAACGTACGACGGGAACCAAGGCCGGCGACTACCTTCTCAGCGGGCCCGGCTGGAAGGGAACCGTACCGAAAGGCATGACGCAGATTTCTTCGCCAAACAATTCCGTGCTCGTCATCGGCCGTGTATTCGTCGAGAGCGACAGCGATCAACCGACCGCGTACGCGCTTGCGAAGCAAATACAGCTCGCGTCACTGAATCCGTAGGAGATCAACAATGCCTGCAACGCTGAAGCTGACGCATAAAACGATCGGAGCAGAAGTCCGCCGCGGCACGTACGACGCAGTGGTCGACGGCACGCGTGCCGGGACCCTCGAACTGAACCAGACCATTGACATACCGGTCGAAGCAGGACGTCACACCCTACAAGTCCGCAACGGTCGAAGCTCCAGCCGAACCAAGAAATTCGACGTCGCCGAGGGTGAAATCGTCAGCTTCCGATGCAGCGGAAAGAGCATCCTGCCGGTCTTTCTCTTATCCTTCGTCGTTCCCAGCCTGGCACTCTCACTCACACGCGAGTAGACACGGACTTCGCCAAAGGAGCGCCCGCCTGCAGGTTGCGCACCAGCTCGTAGTGGCCCGGGCAAGAGTTCTCAATGGTCCAGCCCAAACCGTTCCGGCATTGATTCCGTCGCCAATGCCCACGGTGCAGCTTGCGGAGGGGGCTTCGCCCAGGCTCCCGGCCTCGTCGACCCGTCGGGACCGGGCACCCGTCGACCGGCGGCAGAGTCGGCGGCCAGCGGGAGGATTACCAGCTCGTGGTTGCGCCCGCCCATGGTCGAGGCCACCAGGCTGACTTGTCCGGCGGGCACGGTGGCCCCGGGTGTGAGTTTCCGAAGCCACCGCCCAGCTCGTCCCGACACGCAACGCTAGATGCGGCGGCGGCGACCCACACCGGGTGTGACGCAGCCGCGACCACCGCAGTTTTCGCGACCGGAGCGCCTATGACGCCGACTCGTCCGACACGTGCAGGCCTATCGGATACGGGCTCCGGCTCGCGGCGCGGCCCGGAACAGGGGAAGCGGAGATGACCGAGCCCCGGGCGGTGCTGGAGGCCGCGCACACGGCGATAGCTGATCTGGCGGCCGTCCCGGTTGCGGTGCGGGCCGGGCTGGGCGGGGACTGTGTCCGGGCCGGGAGCCATCTGGAGATGGGTGAGATCGATCTGCTGTCGGCGCGAGACTCCGTCGAGAAGGCCCCGCCTGGACATCGATCTTGCCGGGCCTGAGCCTCGATCCGTGGACCGGCGAGTCCACGGATCGAGGCTGAGGTTGCCGACGTCCGGGTGACGCGCTTTCCGTGGGATGCATCGTGCTGCGGAGCACGGCATCCGAGAGCATCCCCGTCACGGGCGGCGCGGAGGTGCGATCCCGCCCGTCGGCCCGGCGGGGACGCGTCGCGGCGACCGAGTCCCCGGGACACGGCCAGGGGGGCTGTTCTCGGTGCACGACGTCACGTCACGCACCTTGCAGTTGGCGTGAGCAGATCCAGCAGAAGCGGGTCGACCGGTGGTGCGGTTGAGAGGGGTACTGATCCGCGGCGATGGCGCGGCCGCCCTGCAGGGAGACGGGCAGCGGTGGTTCGCAGTTTCGTTACGCCCGCTGCGTTACGTTACGGGCTGGCCGTGACGCCGCACCGCGATCTCCGGAGCGGCAGCCGGTCCAGGGACAAGTGACGACCGTTAGGCGCCTGTGGTGGCTGCTGCGGCTCGGGCGGCGCCGAGGTGTCGGGCGAGTTGGTCGCGGAGTTCCAGGTTCTCGGTCCGCAGCGTCGGTCCGATCAGCGGAGCCAGCCGCCAGCGCGGCCTGCACCAGAATCTGGGACCAAGACGATTCCAAGGAACCTCGCAGCAACAGTGGGCGGGAACAACCCCCCTTTTGATGCTAGACCGGCTGACTGCGATATCCCAACGCTCGGCATCCCCGGCGTCGCCAGCTTCCATACCGGCTGCCCGCCTGGCGCTTCCGTCATGTCTTCGGCCGTCAGTTAGTGGACGACACCCGCCCCGGACGGAGCGCGTGTGATCAAATTTGTTGCCAGGACGCACTGCAACGACCCAGTACGCAATTTAGAATGTGAGACGGTCGAGAAGGATATAAGAAGGTCAGGGCTCTATCTCGAGCACCTGTGCGACCCTGAAGACCACCGATCGCCCGACTCATAACCCAGTGGACGTAGTTCATTAGCTGAGGTTGGACGGATCTGTGCTCAGTCGGCGCATATGAATGACTGGCAGGATGCTGCCTGCTCGGCGTCCGAGGCGTCGTAGTTGTGGGATGGCGTCCCAGGCGTTGTGGAGTCGGGTGTGGTGTGTGCGGCAGAGCGGTAGGAGGTCGTCGTATTTCTCGTGGCCGAAGGCGTAGTCCAAGTGGTGGAGGTCGACGTCGGGGTTGCCGCAGACCAGGCAGCTGGCGAAGGTGCCGGTTCGGGTGTGGTGTTCGGCGAGCCACCAGCTGCGCCGGGTGAACCAGGCAGGGCTGGTCATGTATTTCTCGTAGCGTTCGCGGTGTTCGCCGCGATGGGCGGTCCACCTGGAGTTCGGACGGGGGGTTCGCATGACGTCTCCCGATCGGTGTGCAGAAACGAGTCTGTAAGACGGGCCGCTTATTCGGCTCGACCGGCACCGTCCAAGTGCCCTGCGGCCAGCGAGTTTTCCACGTGGGTCCGGCCGTCGACGAGCTTCTTGCGGTCTGGGCGCCGCTAGTAGGCGGTCATCTGGACGAGCATGGGGTCGAGGCCTTTGTAGAAAATCAGCATGGTTCCTTCGGGGAAGCCGCGGATCTCACCGGTGGCCAGCACGGCGCGGGTGCGGGTTTGTTCGGAGAAGTTCCGACCGCCACCGGTAAGGAGGCCGGCGCCTTTGTGGTTGTTGGTGGAGGCGTGCCAGGTGGTTTCGTCGCGTTCGCCGGCGAGCCGGTCATAGAACAGTCCGGCCGAGGTCGCGGGGTCGATCAACTGCGCGGGCGAACCCCAACCGGTCATCGGGCGCTGCTGGAACAGGCCGATGGAATCCAGGTGGTTCCCTACCTTGTCGTGGGGGTCGTTCAACGACTCCCGCGCGACCGCCCGCTCCGCACCGGTCAGCTGCTGGCCGTCCGCGGATCCGGTCAGGGTCGACGACCCGTCGTTCGCGTAGTTGTAGAGCGTCGACTCGGCCAACGCCACGGTCACCCCGATGGCCGCGCCGACAGGGCCGAGCCCGCGGCTCATCGCCACACCGGTGATGATCTTCGCGTTGCTTTGTTGAGCAGGATCCAGACCCTCGGCGTCACCGGACAGCGCCGTACACGGCGTGCCGGCGGCGGCGGGCTGCCGACCGGAGGGGAGATTGGCGCCGATCGTCGCGACACCGATGACGGCGACCAATCCCAACGCGGAAAGAGCCGTCGCTGGTGCGGCAACGAGGAGGGCTCGTCGGGTCGCGGTCATCTGGGTCCCAACGCTTCCTGCAGATGCTGCGGGAAGACGCCGGCCAGGGTGCAGAACTCCACCGCGGGCGGGCACGCCACCGTCACACCCATCACCACCGAAACCTGAACCGGCGGCGCATTCCGGGTGGAAACGGTTTGCGCACCAGTGATGTCGATCCCGTACACGCCGCTGCTCACTCCGCGGCCGGACAGCTTCCGCGCCGCCCAAGACGACACCGTTACCTCGGACAGCGCCACAGTGACTGCGGTCTTCGTGTCCGGATCGACTTTAGACCGGCACCGCTCGGGGTGTGAGCGCCCAGCAGGTCGGCCAACTCGACCGGGTCGCCGTACGGTGCCGGTGCCGCAGCCCGGAGCAGATCAGCGTTGCGACCAGAGAAGTCGGTTCCGTAGTCATAGGCGAGCAGCTGTTGCGCAACAGCTCGGGCGAAGTCCAGGTGATTGGTCAGACCACCCACCAGCGCGGAGTCATCCGGCGCCACCCCGGGCCGCGACGATGTGCGCTCGAGAACAACGAGCGGTCGCGGCGATGTGACCGACGCCGTGGGTGATGCTGCCAGGCCCGTTCCGACGCCAACGGGTTGATCGTGCTCACGAAGGACAGCGACGAGAGTGCCGACGATCCCGGCGACGAGAAGCAGGGACAGCGCGATCCACAGCCGGCGTGGATGTGTTGACGGCAGGCGCTTCAACATCGCTGACCGTCAGAACTCGGTCTGCGTGGGCGCGTCAACGACGACGGTCGGGTTGGCGAGAGGCGGCGGTGCCGAAACCTCCTTGCCGCGGTCGTTGAACCACCCCACCAGATACGCCGCGCCACCCACCAGCAACGCCGCGATCAACGCCACCACCAACGTCGTCTTACCCTTACTGCTGTGCTGCGGGTTGTGCCCGAAAGCACCCACCGCCCAAAGGATCGCGCCAATCAGGAAGGCGGCAACGCACGCCACCAGGGCGTACGGGATCAGCCCGAGAACAAGGCCCTTGAAAGTCTGCAAACCAGGAAGCGCGGTCTCCGTCGCACCGTCCAGCGGTCCCATCGCCAGCAAATCCATCTGTGTCTCCCCACCTGCGTCGATGGCCCACCCAGGGTGGGTTGGCCACTTGACCTGTGTGCGGGAGGCATCGTCGAGCTACGCCGAGAAGGTGGGTGAAACCTGGCCGTATCGGGCCCAACTTGATCTTGATGCCGATGATGACGGCTACGTTGCAATGGATTCGACAGCGCGCAAAGTCCGAAACGAGATACCGGACGGCTGGGTGGAAGGAGTGAACCTTGGATCGGGACCGGCCAGCGGCCGGACGGCGCCACCGGGTTCGCGGTAGCCGGCGCCGGGTCTGTCGTCGCCCGGGACGAGCTGTAGACCCAGGGCCGCTTCAGTCGTCGAGATCGAACGCACGGATCAGGGCCCGGCGTAGGTCCGGCTCCTGTTTGGCGTCCAGGTAGCCCAGGAAGCGGCGGAGGTCATCGCGGCGGATGGTCTGCACATCGTCCAGGTTCACCACGCAGTCATGGTCCAGCCCGTTGGCTTTTCCGACCGGGACTTCCGTGGCCACCCCGCGGATGGTGGAGGTAATCCCGGCGACGGTGACATCCCGGGCACCAGATGCGGCCTCGCGGGTCAGGATCAGCACCGGGCGCGTCTTGTCCAAACGGGCCAGGTGGATAGCTCTCACTTGCTGATCTTCGTTCCGGCCGCCTTCGTTGCCCTCACGAACGCGCCCCCTCTAGGCGTGCGGCGGGCTTTGATGGCCGCGGCCCTCGGTGCGCTGGAGGAGGTCGAGATACTGCTCTTCGCGGCCCACTCCCTGCCGGTGGCGGATGCGGACCTGGCGTCGGCCGCTGCGTCGTCGTAACCCGGGTCGTCATCCATAGGCGGGTAGTCCCGGGTTCGCATCCATTCCAGCCGGGATTCCTCGTCGGGGTCCGGGCTGGCCAGGATCTTCAGCATGTCCGCTTCGTCCTCCTGGCGGCGTTGCGCTTTGGTGAGGAGCTTTGCCAGCCCGGCGGTGCGGGAGGGGAACCGACCCGCGGCCACCTCGGCGTCCAGCCAAGCCACGTTTTCATCCGGCAGGCGCACGGTGATCTGCGTTGTCATACCGCAAGCATACCGCCGTGGGATAGGCAGGCTTCGCGAGAATGAATGTTCCGTTCAGGCGCGGAGCGCTGACCGGACGATCTGACGCCGCTGCCTGTCATCAGCCGAGAAGGCCGCCCCCCTCCGGTAACCCGTCAGGTCGTCCCCGAGGTTTCACCGGTTTCCCCCCATGACTGGCCCGGAGCCTGCGAGGCCCCGGATCTGAGCAATCCCAGCACCAGAGACGCGTGTGTGGCCTGCACCAGGCCACCAAATTGGAACGAGTCAGCGAGAGTATCGCATCCGGTTCGAGCGTCCGTGCGTCCATCACTGCACGCGCGGGGTGGTGATCGTGCCGCGGCGAGCAGTTCGTCACTCAGGTGTGGGTCAGCTTTTGGACGGTGGCGTCGATGCTCTCGGCATCCTGCTCGACCTCTTCCATGTAGAGCCGTTGCCAGCCGATCCGGCCGTTTCGGGTTCCCTCGATGGTCATGCCGCGCATTTGGAACATGCTGCCGTCGGTGCGTGTGCCGTGCCAATGCCACTCGGCCCACTCCACGCCGCTGTCCTCGGTCTTGGCGAGCACTTCGGCCCGGACATCGGGGACCTCGCGAAACAACGCTGTCCAGTTCCTCCGTACCTGGTCGGGCCCGTGAAACTCTCGACCGGGGTGGACCGGCTGCGCGCTGTCATAGTCGTCGTCGAAACAGGCCATGAAGGCGTCGATGTCGTGGGCGTTAATTGCTGCGCATAGCGTGTCGGCCAGCATGCCCACAGTTTGCAGCAAACCGCGGGCTGGGCGGAAGTCCGGAGTCCCGAACGTTGGAGGTTCACTGCCGTCGGCGGCCCCTGCGCGACGGAGCACGGCATCGATCACGCCGCGAGCTCGCCGCCAACCGACCTGGCACCGACAGGTCCACACCGACCCTGCCGCCCTGATCCGTGAGGAGCTCGGTCACCTCTGGACCGGGTGGCTTGTCACCATCCACCCGAGGTCATGGATACCCACCTCACCACGAACTGCGGACCCGGTCACGGAACGCAATCCGCAGAAGCGCAATGCAGGTCATTCTGGAACATCTGAGGCAGCTTGAACTGCGGCACGACCTCGCCGCCCGCATCCTGCCAGAAACCGTCGAACACCCGGAAACAGCGACCCAGCAGGATCAGGCCGAAGTCGCCCAGCGCCTCCACGACGCCTCAGCCAACCCCCACTGCATCGTTGAAAGGATTTTGGACAGTGCGATCCGCACCGTCGCGGACATGCAACTCACCGCCGACCGCGAAGAGCACCTGGCCAGCTCCCCGCCGACCTCGCAGACGCCATCGTGTCCGGGTGCTCGACAGATCGCCACCGCCGGCAGCTACGGCTGGTCCGGAAAACGAGTGGCAGGACGCACTCGAGGAGCTGCTGCCGGCCGACCTTGCCGCCGAACGGGCGATCGCCATCGCAACCACCCGCTCTACAGCCGTCGATCGACGAATCACCGCCCGCTCACACCACCCCGACATCGAACAGCTCTTGACGAGACCTGAACGCCCCGCCGACGCGGACCCGCAGTTAGAACTCGGTGGCTGACAACTGCCTCGCGACAGCGCGAACGCGGGGGCATCGTTGCCGGGACGTCAACCAACGACCATCACATCGGCGGACCCGGCTGCCCGGTCGGTGCAGTAGTGACCGTAATGATGTCGCCTTCTTGTTGTGCGCTGGAACGTGTACCGGTGAGCTGGATAGCTGTTTCACAACACCGGGGACGCGGCGGAAGTTCATGCTGGTCCCGGCTGGACACTCCTGGTCGGGGTGTCCAGCCGAGGTGTGGGGTCGCGGTCATTGGTTCCGGCTCGGGTCTGGGCGGCGGGACCCTTCTGGGCGTTCGGTAGTGCGGATCAGCGCTTGATAGCGCAGGGACTGGACCCCCGAGGAGCCTTGCCCGTTCGTCTTCGGTGTGCCCGCCCCACACTCCGTAGGATTCGCGGACTCGGAGTGCGTGGTCCAGGCACTCGGTGATCACCGGGCAGGACCGGCAGATGGCCTTGGCCCGATCGGCGCGGTCGGACCGGGCGGTGTCTCGTTCGTTCGGTGGGTGGAAGAACAGGGTGCTGTCCATCCCGCGGCAAGCCGCGTCACGTTGCCATTCCCAGTGGTGGAGCTGCGCCCCGGGTAGTCGGGTGATATCGGCCACGATGACTCCTTCCTGGGGTCGGCTGCGGATGCGTGAGCGGGGTCGTGAATGACTCGGCGGCGGGCGGGTGCGGGGTCAGGCCAACAGCACCCAGAGGGCTACGACGCCGAGGACGACGATGACCGCCCGGAGCAGGCCTGGTGACAGTTTTCGGCCGACATGGGCGCCGAGGAATCCGCCGATGAGGGTTCCTCCGGCGATGAGAGCCGCTGCGGGCCAGTCGATCCGGTCGAATGCCGCGATGGTGTAGGTGATTGCGGCGACCACGTTGACAACCAGGGTGAGGATGTTTTTCGCGGCGTTGATCCGTTGTATCGAGTCCGGCAGCAGGATGCCCATGATGCCGATCAGCACGATGCCCTGGGCGGCGGCGAAGTACCCGCCGTAGACACCGGTCAGGTAGGTGCTGATGACCAAAACCACCATCCGGGTACGGCTGACGTGATCGTGCGCGTGGCCGGCTTCGTCGGCTCGCCGACGTGTCCAGGCCTGGATGCGGGGTTGCGCGACCACCAGGATTAACGCGAACACCAGCAGCACCGGGACGACCTTTTTGAAGGTGGTTTCCGGCAGGTGCAGTAGCAGCCAGGCCCCGGTCAACGCGCCGAGCAGCGACCCGGGCAGTTGCCAGCGGAGTCGGTCCCACTGCCCGCGCAGCTCCCGCCGGTAGCCCCAGGTGCCGGAGATGTTGCCGGGAACGAGGCCGACCGCGTTCGACATGGTCGCCACCACCGGTGGGTACCCGAATGCCAGCAGGGTCGGGAAGGTGACCAGGGTGCCGGAACCGACGACGGTGTTGATCGTCCCCGCCGCGATACCGGCGAGGAAGATGCAAATCGCTTCGAAGATGCTCACGCATGACCGGCTGTCGTTCTGCCGTGCTCGGTTGTCGCGCCAATCGCCATAACCGGAAGCCTCGACCAGATCTGGGCGCAGTACTTCCCGCTGCAGCGCATCGGCCAGCGCCGATTCACCGTCGGCCAGTTGATGACACTCAGTTCCAGTTCCGCGGGCTCTGCCGGGATGAACTGGTTTCGGAGGGTGGTCGGCGGGACGTTGTCGCGCTCGCCTGCGACGAACACTTCCTCCTCCTGGTCGGCCAGCCACGTTGCGGGGAACCGGTCGCCGATGGAGATCGACCGGCATTTCGGTGCGGTGTGTATACGGCGCAGGAAGGGTTGCGTGGCGATGGTGTGGTGCTCGGCGCCACGACGCATCCAGTTACCGTTCAGGAACGACGGGAAACTGGTGTACACAATTCCTCCTTCATCACGAACCGCACGCGTCGGGTGGAATCGCGAGCGAAACGAACCACTGCCGTGGTCGTGACACATGTTGCGGTGCAATAGGTATGGGTTAGCCAGGCGCGTCCCCGACGGACTGGCCGAGGGTGAGTTGGACGTCGATGTTGCCTCGGGTGGCCTTGGAGTACGGGCAGCGTTGGTGCGCTTGCTGGAGCAGCTTCTCGCCCTGTTCCGGCGAGACACCCGGCAGGTCGGCGGTAATGACGACCGCCAGCGAAAAGGCGCCGTCATCTTTGTGCAGTCCGACGGTGACGGTGATCTCGGAGCCGGTCAGGGTGATGCGCTCGCCGCGGGCGACGACTTTCAGGGACGAGTGGAAGCATCCTGCGTAGCCGGCGGCGAAGAGCTGTTCGGGGTTGGTGGCGCCGCCGGGTCCACCCTGTTCCCTGGGTGTGGCAAGGTCGACGTCGATCATTCCGTCGGTGGTGCGGGAATGACCGTTGCGGCCGTCGCCGGTCGAGACGGCGCTGGTGCGGTAAACCTCAGGCATTTCTGGATTCTCCCTGGGTCAGTCGTTGTGGTCGGCCACTGCCGCATAGGCGGGCAGGGTGAGGAAGTCGGCGAAATCGTCGGCCAGTGCGACCTGTTCGAACACCTGCCTGGCTAGCTCGAACTGACTTGCTGCGTAGGCGTTCTCACCGATCTCGGCGGTGATCTCGGCCAACTGCGCCGCGGCGATGGACCGGACCAGGTCGGTGGTGACCGGCCGCCCGGTATCCAACAGGGTGTGGTTGTGCACCCATTGCCAGACCTGGGATCGGGAGATCTCGGCAGTGGCCGCGTCCTCCATCAGGTTGTGGATGCCGACCGCGCCGTTGCCGCCGAGCCAGGCCTCCAGGTACCTCAGGGCCACATCGACGTTGTTACGCAGCCCGGCCTCGGTGACCCGGCCAGGTACCGATGCCACATCCAGCAGTTGGGCCGCATACGAATCCAGGTCGGTGGTCTGGACGTCGTCGCGGAGCCGGTCGAGCTGGTTCGGCCGGTCGCCGAGCACCCGGTCGAACACCTCGCGGCACACCGGGACCAGGTCGGGGTGGGCCACCCAGGACCCGTCGAACCCGTCCCTGGCCTCCCGTTCCTTGTCGTCGGTCACTTTGGCGATCGCTTGTCGGTTGACGTCCGGGTCGCGGCGGCTGGGGATGAAGGCAGCCATCCCGCCCATCGCGAAGGCGCGGCGGCGGTGACAGGTGGAGACGAGTAGTTCGGTGTAGGCGCGCATCATCGGCGCCGTCATGGTCACCGCAGCCCGGTCGGGCAGCACGAAACTCGGGCCGGCGTCCCGGAAGTACTTGATCACGCTGAACAGGTAGTCCCACCGGCCGGCGTTGAGACCGGAGGCGTAATCCCTGAGCTCGTAGAGAATCTCGTCCATCTCGAAGGCCGCCGGGATGGTCTCGATCAACACGGTGGCACGGACGGTGCCGTGGACGATGCCCAGGCTCTCCTCCGCGAAGGCGAATACGTCGTTCCACAGCCTTGCTTCGAGGTGGCTTTCCATTTTCGGTAGGTAGAAGTAGGGGCCGCTGCCACGTTTGATCAGTTCCAGGGCGTTGTGGAAGAAGTACAAGCCGAAGTCGACCAGCGCACCGACTGCCGGTGCGCCGTCGATGAACAGGTGGCGTTCGTCGAAGTGCCATCCCCGGGGTCGGGCCACGATGACCGCGAGGGGCCGGTCGGTGGCCAGCCGGTAGGCCTTGCCCTCTGGTGAGGTGAATTCCAGCCGGCGACGGATGGCGTCGAGCAGGGTGACCTGCCCGCCGATGACGTTCGACCAGTGCGGCGTGTTCGCGTCCTCGAGATCGGCCAGCCAAACCTTGGCCCCGGAGTTCAGCGCGTTGATCGCCATCTTCGGTTCCGGCGGTCCGGTGATTTCCACCCGCCGATCAGTCAGATCGGCCGGTGCCGCCGCCACCACCCATTCCTGCCGCCGGATCCGGTCGGTGTCCGAAAGGAAGTGCAGCCGCCCGGTGCGGGCGGCCTCGGCGCGGCGCTGTGTGCGACCGGCCAGCAGTTCGTCTCGGCGGCGGCCGAATCGCCGCTGCAAATCGGCGACGAATGCCACCGCCTCGGCGGTCAGGATTTCGCCCGACCGTGGCACCGCAGGCCCGCTGACCTCAACTGCCAAACTGTCGCTATTGGTGTCTTCCACGGTTCTCTCGCTTTCGGCTTCACGACAAGCTGGGCGGTACGGAATGGGCTGAACAAGTGGGGCAGGCGAGCGACCTAGGCCGGTGACGATGTCAGCAACGGCTGCAGTGGGAGCCGGGTGATCCGCCGATGCTCCTTGAGCCGCCAACTGAAGCTCAAGCTTCGGGCCGTTCGAAACGGCACGCTTGCTGCTGGGGCAGGATGTTCTGCGGGCTGCAGCCGCCAGCGGAGATCAGGAAACTGCCACAACCGGGCCTGGTAGACCCGTTTGTGGTCGGCGACCGCCGCGAGCAACACCTGGTCCCCGTTAACCATCCGGCTCCGCCGCGGTCGGGAAGTCCTGCGAATAGACGCCGCTATCGCCCATCCTCGGGTACCGGTGTGCGAGCGGCTGCGTGTCAGGTGAATTGTCGGCTGAGGGTGGCGTGCCGGTTGACGTCTTTGTAGAGCAGGTAGCGGAACCGGCCCGGTCCGCCGGCGTAGCAGGCCTGGGGGCAGAAGGCGCGTAGCCACATGAAGTCGCCTTCCTGGACCTCGACCCAGTCCTGATTGAGCAAGTAGACGGCCTTGCCTTCCAGGACGTAGATACCGTGTTCCATGACATGGGTTTCGGGGAAGGTGATCGCCCCGCCGGGTTCGAAACTGACGATGTTGACATGCATGTCGTGCCGCAGATCAGTGGGATCGGCGAAGCGTTGGGTGAGCCACGCCCCGTTGGTTCCGGGCATCTCGATTCCGGGAACGTCTTCGTCGGTGGTGAAGAATGCGGTCGGCGAGTCAATCCCGTCGACGCGTTGGTATGCCTTGCGTATCCAGTGGAAGCGAGCCGGGGTATCACCGGTGGCATGGACCTGCCAGTCCGCGCCCGGGGGAATGAAACCGTAGCCACCAAGACCCATTTCGTGCTTTTCCCCGTCCAGGGTCACCAACAGGTTGCCTTCCATCAGGAAGAGCACACTTTCTGCGCCGGGGTCGGCCTCGGGGTGGTCGCTGCCGCCGTCCGGGGTGACCTCGACGATGTACTGCGAGAAGGTCTCGGCGAACCCGGACAGAGGACGGGCGATGACCCACAGCCGGGTCTTGTCCCAGAACGGCAGCAGACTGGTGACGATGTCGCGCATCGTCCCGCGCGGTAGCACCGCGTAGGCCTCGGTGAACACCGCCCGATTCGTGGTCAATTCGGTTTGGCCGGGGTGTCCGCCGGTCGGGGCATAGTAGTTGAGCGTCACAACTTGTCCTTTCTTGAAGCGTGGATTGCCGGACTCGCGTTTCACTGTGTCTGGGTCAGTCCGGACCGGTAGGCGCGCCAGCCGTCGCGTTCGGAGATGTCGGTCAGCTCGGGTGAATTCAGGTATTCCCTCCGCAGCACGACGGCGACCGCGGATGAGCCGTCGGCCAGTTCGATGACGCTGAGTTCGAGTTCTTCGGGCTCGGCGGGAATGAAACTGTCGCGCAGGGTGTCGAGTGGGACGTCGTACAGTTCACCGACCACCGAGGTACCGCCCTCGTCCACGGGCCAGAGAGCGGGGAAGCGGTCGCCGACCGAGTAGAAGCGGTAGATCGGCGCTGTCTGGGCGGGGCCGATGAACGGATGCTCGGCGATACTGTGATGCACCGAGCCGCCGCGCATACCCTCGCCGTTGACGAATAGTGGAACGCTGGTCATGTGGTTTCCTTTTCTGGGTTCTCGGTCGAAATGGGATTGGGTGCCAGGTCAGGCCGGCGTGTGAATGTCGACGTCTCCGTGGACTGATCGACGGCCTGCATCATTGGTTCCTCCGGAGTGGATGAGTTGTCCGCGGTTCTGCTCGCCGACCAGTTCCTGGCCGCGCAACCACGTGCTGCGCACCACACCGGTGAGCGTGCGACCCGCATAGGCGGTGATGGGATTGCGATGCCGAAGCTCGGCCGCGTCGACCACGAACGTCTGGTCCGGTGCGAAGACCGCGAGGTCGGCGTCCCGGCCGACGACCAGGCCGCCTTTACGGTCCAGGCCGGCGAGCGCGGCGGGCGTCGCGGACATCCAGCGGACAACGTCGGCCAGGGTGAAGCCGCGGTTGAGGGCCTGGGTCCACACCGCGGGCAACGCCACCTGAAGGCCGGCGATGCCGCCCCAGGCGACGCCGAAGTCGCCGGTGTCCAGTCGTTTGAGCTCCGGCGTGCAGGGTGAGTGGTCGGACACGACGCAGTCGATGATGCCGTCGGAGAGCCCCTGCCACAGCAGGTCCCGATTCTCCGGCTCGCGGATCGGTGGGCAGCACTTGAACTGGGTCGCCCCGGCCGCGATCTCGTCGGCGTCGAAAACCAGGTAGTGCGGACAGGTCTCGACGGTGAGGCGGACCCCGTCGCGCTTCGCGGACGCGATCATCGGCAGTGCGTCCGAGCTGGACAGATGCAGAATGTGGACACGGGCGCCGGTCCACCGAGCGGCTTCAATGACATGCGCGATCGCGGTGTTCTCAGCGCCCCGTGGCCGGGACCGCAGGAACTCGGCGTACCGGGAGCCGTGCGCGGCCGGGGAGTGCTCGATCGACTCGGCGTCCTCGGCGTGCACGATCATCAGGCCGTCGAACTCGCGGATCGCGGTCAGATAGTCGTGCAGTTCGGCCGGCATCAGCGGCGGAAACTCCGGCACGCCGGAGTCGAGCAGGAAGCATTTGAACCCGAACACGCCCTCCTCGTGCAGACCCTTGAGAGAGCCGATGTTGCCGGGGATCGCGCCACCCCAGAAACCGACGTCCACGTAAGCCTTCTCGGCCGCAATTGCCCTCTTGACCGCCAACGCGGGCACGTCCACCGTGGGTGGCAGGCTGTTCAGCGGCATGTCGATGATGGTGGTCACGCCGCCGGCCGCAGCGGCCCGGGTGGCGGTGGAGAAACCCTCCCACTCCGTACGGCCGGGTTCGTTGACGTGCACGTGCGTGTCAACCATCCCTGGCAGCAGCACCTCATCGTCGCGCAGGGTGACGGTACGGGCCGCGGGCAGGTCCGTGCCGAACGGTTCGATCGCGGCGATCGTCCCGCCGCGTACCGCGACAGTGACCGGCCGTTCACCGGCCGGGGTGCCGGCGCGGCGCGCGTGGAACACCAGGTCGTACTGACTCACGCCGCCGCCGTTCACGGGGCACATCGCAGGCACGGTCGCCCCGGAAAGACGGCCGTGCTCCTGAGTCGATGGTTCGCTCGCTGACGCTCGCTCACGCCGTTTCACCTCCCTGCAAACTGGAAGAACCTTGCAGACTGTCCTGGATCAGGGTTCGCTGGGCGTCCTCCGCGATCCGCCGGCCGAGCCGTTCCAGCAGTGGACCGGGGTCGTCGATGCATCGCTGCACATCGGGCTCGATGTCGGTCAGTGCGTAGGCGTTTCGCACGCCGGCGTCGGTCAACTGCTTCTCCGACAACAGGTTCCGGCCGGCGACCGCGACCACCGGGACGCCGACGGCGCGAGCCGCGGCGGCGACTCCGGCCGGTGCCTTGCCGTTCAGGGTCTGCTCGTCCAGCGACCCTTCCCCGGTCACCACGAGATCGGCGCCGGCCAGATCGTCGCGGAGGCCGGTCAATTCCAGCATCAGGTCGATGCCGGGTCGGGCCGTGGCATTCAGGACGGCAATGGCGGCGAAGCCGACCCCACCGGCGGCTCCGGCGCCGGCCACGTCCGCCGCCGGGTGCCCCGATTCGCCCTCTGGAACGCCCAGGGCGCGGGCGACCGCCCCTGACCAGACCCGCAGCGCACCGTCCAGTCGGGCGACGTCGTCCGGGGTGGCGCCCTTCTGCGGCCCGTACACCTCGGCGGCACCACGGTCACCGAGCAGTGGGTTGTCCACGTCACTGGCCAACACCACCTCGGCACCGGTCAGGTCTCCGTGCAGGCGGGACAAGTCCACCCGATCGATGTGCTCCAGACCGCCACCGCCGGGGGGCACCGGCTCGCCGCGGGAGTCGAGGAGCCGCGCGCCCAGCGCGTGAAGCATGCCGGCGCCGCCGTCGGTGCTGGCGCTGCCGCCGATGGCGAGAACGAGCCGGCGACATCCATTGTTGAGGGCGGCGGCGATGACCTGCCCGAACCCGGCGCTGGACGCGGTCAGCGGCGCGAGCACCCCACCGGGCAACCGGACCAGGCCGCAGGCGTCGGCCAGTTCGACCACCGCCATGTCGTCCTTGCGGGCGTAGCCGGTGTGTACCGGTTCGCCGGTCGGCCCGTCGACGGTGACCGGCACCAGGGTAAATCCGGAGCCGACCGCGGCGTCCAGCGTGCCGTCCCCGCCGTCGGCGACGGGGACGAGGACCACCTGCGCATCCGGCGACACCGACGAGATCCCGGCCGCGACCCGGGCTGCGACGTCGCTCGCGCGCATTGAGCCCTTGAACTTGTCGGGCGCGATAAGGATCTTCATCCGGTTGCCTTTCCGGTCATTCGGGTCAGTTCAGTCGAGCATGGAAATGATGGCGGTCGGGGCGTCCTGAGCGGTGAGGGCCAGTTCCTCGAACTCGACGACGTTGTCGATCTCCACGCCCATCGAGATGTTGGTGACCCGCTCCAGGACGACCTCGACGATCACCGGCACCCGGTGCTCGACCAGCATCTTCTTTGCGGTCTCCAGCGCGGGCAGCAGCTCCTCGGGATCCTGCACCCGAAGAGCCTTGGCGCCCAAGGCCTCCGCCAGCCTGACGTGGTCCACTCCGTAGCCGGCGATCACGTTGTCGGTGCCGTCGTCGGATGCGCCCTCGGCGTTGATGTTGTCGAAGGCCAACTGCACGCAGTAGTCCATGTCGAAGCCGCGTTGCGACTGCCGGATCAGGCCCAGGTAGGCGTTGTTCACCAGGACGTGGATGTACGGCAGGTTGAACTGCGCGCCGACCGCCAGTTCCTCCATCATGAATTGGAAGTCGTAATCTCCGGACAGTGCGACCACCGTGGCGTCCGGATCGGCGACACACACACCCAGTGCCGCTGGCAGGGTCCAGCCCAGCGGGCCTGCCTGGCCGGCGTTGATCCAGTGCCGCGGTTTGTAGACGTGTAGGAACTGGGCGGCGGCGATCTGCGACAGGCCGATCGTGGAGACGTACCGGGTATCCGGGCCGAACGCCTTGTTCATCTCCTCGTAGACCCGCTGCGGCTTGATCGGGATGTTCTCGAAGTGGGTACGCCGGTGCATGGTGCGTTTGCGCTCCTGGCAGTCGGCCACCCACTGCGAGCGGTCGGCCAGTTCACCGGCGTCCGTCCGTTCTCGGGCCACCGCGACCAGCTGCTCCAGCGCGGCGCCGGCGTCGGACACGATGCCGTAGTCGGGGGCGAAAACCCGGCCGATCTGTGTCGGCTCGATGTCAACGTGCACGAAGGTCCGGCCCGCGCGGTAGGTGTCCAGACCACCGGTGTGCCGGTTGGCCCACCGGTTGCCGATACCGAAGACGAAGTCGGAGGTCAGCAGGGTGGCGTTGCCGTACTGGTGCGAGGTCTGCAGGCCGGCCATGCCCACCATCAGCGGGTGGTCGTCCGGGATGGTGCCCCAGCCCATCAGGGTCGGGATGACCGGCACGTTGAGCAGTTCGGCCAGCTCCACGAGCAGGCCGCTGGCGTCGGCGTTGATGATGCCGCCGCCGGCCACGATCACCGGACGCTGTGCCGCGGCCAGCATGTCCAGCGCCTTGGCCGCCTGGGCCCGGGTGGCCTTCGGCTTGTAGACGGGCAGCGGCTCGTAGGTGTCCGGGTCGAACTCGATCTTGGCCATCTGCACGTCGAACGGCAGGTCGATCAGGACCGGGCCGGGCCGGCCGGAGCGCATCAGGTGGAACGCTTGCTGGAACGCGCCGGGCACCTGGGCGGGCTCCAGCACGGTCATCGCCATCTTCGTCAACGGTTTGGCGATGTCCGCGATGTTGATGGCCTGGAAGTCCTCCTTGTGCAGCCGAGCGACGGGCGCCTGGCCGGTGATGCACAGGATCGGGATCGAGTCGGCCGAAGCCGAGTACAGGCCGGTGATCATGTCCGTGCCGGCCGGGCCGGAGGTGCCGACGCACACGCCGATGTTGCCGGCCCTGGCCCGGGTGTAGCCCTCGGCCATGTGGGAGGCGCCCTCGACGTGCCGGGCGAGGATGTGCTTGAAACCTCCGTGATCGCGCATGGCTGAGTAGAACGGGTTGATGGCCGCCCCGGGCAGCCCGAAGATCGTGTCAGTGCCTTCCTTTTCCAGGATGGCGATGGCGGCATCGATGGCACGCATGGTCGGCATGGTCCCGGCCTCAGTTGCCGGAGCCGGTGGGGGCCGCGTCCGGGTCCTGACCGGACTGGCGAAGGACACCGCGCAGCAGGGCGGAGTGGTCCAGTCCGCCGTCGCCGTTGGCCACTGCGGAACCCATCAGCTGGGCCAGGACCGCGCCGAGCGGGATGATCACGCCGGCTTCCCGGGCCGCGGCGGTGACAATGCCCATGTCCTTGTGGTGCAGGTCGATCCGGAAGCCCGGTTTGAAGTCGCGGTTGAGCATGTTCTGACGTTTCTGGTTCAGGACGGCGCTGCCTGCCAGGCCGCCGCCGAGGACCTCGAGCGCGGCCTGGGTGTCCACGCCGTAGGCCTGGACAAAGACCAGGGCCTCGGCGAGCAGCTGGATATTGCCGGCGACGATCAGCTGGTTCGCGGCTTTCACGGTCTGCCCGGCGCCGGACGGCCCGACGTGCACGATCGTCTTGCCGACCGGACCGAAAACGTCGGCGGCGGCGTCGAAGTCGGCCGGGTCGCCGCCGACCATGATGGACAGCGCGGCGTTCTTGGCGCCGGCCTCGCCGCCGGACACCGGGGCGTCCAGGATCCGGAAACCCCGCTCCTTCGCCTCCTTCGCCAGCTCGGCGGTGACATCGGGGCGAATAGAGGAGAAGTCGATGATCAACGTGCCCGGTTTGGCGTTGTCGAACACGCCACCGTCGCCGGCCAGCACCTCGCGGACATGGGGTGAGTCGGGCACCATGACGGCGACGATGTCGGCCTCACGGACCGCGTCGGCGATCGACGCGGCACCCTTCCCGCCGGCCGCGACCAGCGCGTCCATCCTGGCCTGGCTGCGGTCATTGCCGACGACGTCGAACCCGGCGGCCGCCAGATGGCCGGCCATCGGGCCGCCCATGATGCCCAAGCCGATGAAAGCAACTGTAGTCATTGATGTCTCCTTGAGTTGATGTTGTTTGTGGTGACGGCGTCAGCCGACGGGAGTGGTGGAGGCGCGGTCGGCCAGCGGCAGCCAGGCCAGGCTGTCCCGGGTGTCGACGGTCGGCTTGTACTCCAGCGCGACGTACCCTCGATACCCCTTGGTGGCCAACGCAGCCAGGTGCCCGGAGATGTCCAGCGTGCCCGTGCCCGGTTCGCCGCGACCGGGGAAGTCGGCGATCTGCACGTGCCCGACCCGGTCGGCGTACGTGGCGATCGCGTTGGCGACGTTGTCGCCGTTGGCTTTCAAGTGGTACAGGTCGCACAGGAACTTCAGGTTCGTTGCGCCGGAGTCTCGTTCCACCCGGTCGATGACCCGGATGACGTCGGCCGCGGTGAGCACCGGGTACCGCGCGGCGCCGCTGACCGGCTCCAGAAGCACCACGCCGCCAATGCGGGCGGCGGCCCGGCCGGCCAGCACCAGGTTCTCGGCGGCAACGTCGTCCTGTGCCTCCGGGCTGGAGTCGTCGGTGCGATTGCCGTAGAGCGCGTTGAAGGCCCTGCAGCCCAACCGTTCCCCGATGCCAACGGTGACGTCAATGTTGTCCCGGAACTCATCGGAGCGGGCCGGCCACGACACCAGACCCCGGTCACCACCGGGCATGTCGCCGGCGAAGAAATTCAGCCCTATCAGTTGCACACCCGCTTCGCCGATCGCGCCGACGAAGTCGTCCACGTCGGTGTCGGCGGGAACCGCCGTCGCGAACGGCCACCAAAACTCGACCGCGTCGAACCCGGCCGCCTTGGCCGCGGCCGGACGCTGCAACAGCGGCAGCTCAGTGAACAGCATGGATAGGTTGACCGCGTACCGGTGGGATGAGGTGTTCACGGGGAGTCCTTCGGATCGTGGGTAAGGCGGTCGGAGCTGTGCGGCGTGCGCGGAACTAAGGGAAGCGGCCCTGGCCGCCGCCAGCCGGGTTCAGGGCGTCGCGTCCGGCGGCGTGGTTCCTACCAGCCTTGGCCCGGGTCGAACGCCAGCCCCGGGGCGGGTGCGTCGTCGTTGTGGATGGTGCCTTCGATGAACCCGTAGGGCCGGTCGTCGGCGTGGAACACCTCGTTCGGGTTCTCCAGCCCGTAGGGGCTCAGATCAAGCACGAAGTGATGCTTGTTCGGCAAGGAGAAGCGGACCTCGCCGATCTCTGGCTGCTCCGCGATCATCGCCTCGCCCATCGCGAACATGGTCTGCTGCAGCGCGAGGCTGTGGTGTCCGGCAAAAACGCTGCTCATGGTGGACACCGCCGAGTCGTAGGACTTGCTCCAGTCGGCGTCGTTGTCGGTGTGCCACCATTGCCCGGTCACCGAGGTGGCCATCACCCGATCGTGGGTGGGCTTGAGGGTGGTGTAGCGGTCCTGCAGGTATCCCCAGAACTCCGAATCGGTGGTTTTGAGCACCGTGTAGTCGGTCACCCCGGAGGTCACCCACAGGTTCGTGCCGTCGTAGGTGACGGTGGCGGTGCGCACGTGCCCGCCGTCCCGAGCGAACGCGTGTGGGTGCGGGGTGCCGTCGTGGGACAGCCGGTTCCACGGGTACATCTCGAGCTTGATCCGGGCACGGTGCACCGGTTCGGTGTCGTCGACGAAGTGTTTGGCCAGCGCGATTCCGAACGATTCGGGTTGCCGAGCGGACTCGCCGTGCTCCTTGGCGAAGGCATTCACCGTGTTCTTGGTCGCATCGGTGGTGAGGCATTTGGCGTTGTCGCCAGTGAGGTGGATGTCCTCGAAATCCCCCGACAGCGCGACACTGACGTTGTAGTCGACGATCTCGTGCGGATCGGAGTCCCGGTAGACGCGAACGACGCGGGTCTCCGCCTTGCCGTACTGGTTGTGGCCGAGCGTGACACTCATGGATCTAGCTCCCTCGGTAGGTGGAAAAAGCGAACGGGGACAGCAACAGTGGGACGTGGTGGTGCGCGGTGACGTCGGTGATCTCGAATGTCACCGCGACCTTCGGGTAGAACCCGGTCTGCCCCGACGCGGCGAAATAGGCTGCCGTGTCGAAGGTCAACTCGTAGACCCCGGCCGAGAGTTCTACATCCTGCCCGTCGGCCTGGTAGCGATAGCGGCCGTCGGAATCGGTGACCGCGGAGAACAGCTGGGTCGCCGCAGGGCCGGTGCCGCTGGTCAACCGGACTGGCACGTCCTCGGCCGGGCGGCCAAGGGCGGCGTCCAGCACGTGGGTGGAAAGGCTCATCGTTGAGGCAACTCCTGGCGCGCAGTCGCTAGCCGAAAAATGCTGCGGGGGAACGTGTTCCCCGTCTCGGTCGGAAATCCGTCTCAGTCCGGGCCACACTGGTGCTGGTGGGGGCGGTCGGGGTGAGTGGTCCTGCCGGGCCGGCTCAGTGTGCGCGGACATAGGCGTGTTCCCCCCTCAGCCACACGCCGGCGACGTCGGCGGGAGTGGACAGCGCGAAGACCCTGGCCAGCGCATCGGTCGGATCGGCGGCATGCCGCAAGTTGATGCGAGGCTGGATCTTGGGTGCCGGTCGCAACCAAACCGCGTCGAAGTCCCGACCGACACTGAGCGTGCCCACCCGGTTCGCCAGCGCGAGGGCCCGGGCGCCGGCGTGGTTGATCAGATACAGCAGGTGCACCGGTGTCAGCGGCAGTCCCTGCGCGCCGAGCAGCTGTTGCATGAAGTACGCCTGCAGGCCCTCCTTTCGCAGGACCAGGCCCGTCCCGGCACCGACATCCGAACCCAGCGCAACACCCACGCCATGCTTCACGTGCCGGGCGAGTGGGAACAGGCCACTGCCAAGCGCCGAGTTGCTGGTGGGGCAGTGTCCTCCAGGCCCCTGCCTCGCCCATCAGGTCCAGTTCGTGGTCGGTCGGGTGCACGTTGTGCGCGAACACGCTGCGTGCGGTGACCAGGCCGTGCCGGTGGTAGGTGGTACTAGTGCGCCGTGCCGGGAAACAGGTCGGCAACGGTCGCGAGCCTCAGCCAGGTTCTCGTTGACGTGTGAGGTGAACCAGATGTCGCCCGGCCCAGGCGTGCAGGGTCGAGTAGATCGGCGCACACATCCAGCATCTCGTCGCTGGTGGACAGCGAGAACCGCGGCGTAACGGCATTCTCGGCCGGCCCTTGCCGTGCCACCGGTGGATCAACGCGCGGGAGGCGGCCAAGCCGTCCGCGGGGGAGCAGAGCAGGTCCTCCCGCAGGATCCGGTCGGAGAGCACCAGTCCGGTTGTCACGTTCAACCCGGCGTCCTGTGCAGCGGTGAACAGGATGTCCATCGCCGAAGTTGGAAGATGCAGATGAACACCGACGTGGTCGTCCCTGCGCGAACAGTTCGCCGACGAACTCCCGCGCCAGCGGGTCGGCGTACTCGGGATCGGCGAGCCGGCTCTCCTCGGGCAGCGCGCACTTGTCCAGCCAGTCGAGAAGCGGCATGCCGAGCCCCCCGATCACCCGGAGTTGCGGGTCATGCACGTGGGTGTCGACGAATCCGGCAACGGCATCCGTCAGCTCTACCAGCAGCTCGTGCGGATCTTCAGCAGCGCCGCGCCGGGTAACTCCCACGGGCGGCGATGACACCGTCCCGGACCAACAGTCCGCCGTCGGAGTCGGCGGCCAGCGCGTCCGCCGGGTCTCCGATGGATCTCCACGCCGCCGTGGTCGATCAGCACCGACCGTCCTCGTAGACCTGCACCAGCGCGCCGGCCTGGTCGAACGCGGTCAGGTTGAACGAGGTTGCCGAACTTCACCGGCGTCATCGCCAGCGCCCGCTTGACGTCGGTGTGCGTCGGCAGTCGAACTCGGCGATCCGCTGGCCCGACGGGCGGCGACATCGGCCTTGTCCGCGAGGGTCCCAGGTCGCGCCGTCGAGTCGTTCGGCGTGCCGCACCGGCCGCCCGTACGGGGTCGGCTGGTTCGGCCTCACAGAAGTCGCTGCGCCGCAGCTCCTCGGCGACTACCCCCGACTGCGTGCGCAGCGGCTTCCGAGGATGTCCTCGATGACGATCATGCCCTGCGGGCTCGCCGAACTCGCGGAACGCGGTCCTGGGAAGTTCTGCTTGGTCTTGCCGATCCGCCCGTGCACCTCGATGTCCGGTATCCAGTAGGCGTCGTCGATGTGACACAGTGCGCGCGCCAGCGCCTCGGCTCGGACAGGTCCAGGCTCCACCCGCCGTCGCTGGTCAGGTTTGCCTTGAGCGCTCGGATGCGGTTGGCCGGCGTCGAATCCGACTTCCCACGTCATGGCGTGCGGCGCCGTCTGCCGGCTCATCGTGATGTCCTGCGCGCGGTTGAGCCGCAGCAGCACCGGCCGCCGTGCGACCGGTCGCGCCGAGTGCGGCGACCGCGGCGAACCCGTGCGGCTGCATCTCCTTGCCGCTGAACCCGCCGCCGAGCCGCAGACACTGCACCGTCACCTCGTTGCTGGCAGCGCCCAGCACGTGCGCGACGATCTTCTGGGTCTCCGACCGGACGCCGGGCGCTGGACTGCATGGACAGGCTGCCCGGCCTCGTCGACGAGCGCCAGCGCGGCGTCGGTCTCCAGGTAGAAGCGCTCCTGGCCGCTGAACTCGAACTCTGCGGCGAACCGATCGCGACGCTCGCCGCCAGCCGCGCGTCGGCGTCGCCGCGGCTGACCGTCCGCGGTCGTCAGGCCCTGGAAGCTCTCCGCCGCGATCGCCTCGCCGATCGTAGCTCAGGCGACGGCAGCGGCTCGTACTCGACGACGATCGCGTCCGCGCCGAGCCGGGCGGCGTCGACCGACTCGCCGAGCACGTAGACAGATCCGCGTGCCCGTAGAACATCACCTCGCTCGGGAAACAGCGGCTCGTCGCGCTGATGCCGGCGTCGTTCACCCTCGGGACGTCCTCGGCGGTCAGCACCCGCACGACCCCGGGCACCTGATAGGCCGGGGCGACACTGCTCCAGCGTCGTGATCGTGGCGCGCGCGCGCGGCGCCTGCAGCGGCCAGGCGTACAGCAGATCGCGGGTCCTGGACATCAGGTCGTCGGTGTAGAGCGCCTCGGCCCGTGACGTGCAGCGGCGCCGCCTGCGTGCGAGATCAGCGAGCCAAGAGACCTTGGGATTGTTCGGCCGGTTTGGCGAGCAGGGCCGCGTGCCTCGCTCATGCTGCCGACCTCTTCGTGCGTGCGGATTGCGGGGTTCTGGGCGTGGAACTTGCGCAGCGACACGCCGAGCATCGCCGTGCGGGAGGCGGCATGGCCCGGTGATCGTCGATCGGGGTGCCCTCCTCTGCCAGCACCATCGCCGCCTCGGCGACAACATCGTGGGTCCAGGGCCGCCCGGTCAGCGCGGCCTCGGTGGCGCTCGCCCGGATCGGCATGGCGGCCACGCCGCCGAGCCCGATCTTGATGTCGGAAACCGCGCCCCCGTCCAGGTTCAGCGCGAAAGCGACAGCGACGCTGGAGATGTCGTCGAACCGTCGCTTGGCGATCTTGTGGAACGCGGCGACCGGGGCCGAGCGGCAGCGGGATCCGGATGGTCTTGATCAACTCGTGCAGGCACGCTGACGGTTCGGCGGTACCCGGTGAAGTACTCGGACAGCGCGCACCGTCCGCTCACCGCTGGTCGATGCTGCCAACACCAGCGCTGCGTCCAGCGCCAACAGCGCGGGTGGGCTGTCGCCGATCGGGGATGCGGTACCCAGGTTCCCGCCGAGGGTCGCGCCGTTGCGTATCAGGCGCGAGGCGGACTGGGGAAGCCTCTCGGCGAGCCAGTGGCGCGCGCCCGCCCCAGGCCGCGTTCGATCTCGGACAGGGTCGGCGCGGCGCCGATATCGATGTGGTCGTCGCCGATCTCCAGAATGCTGAGGTCGGGGATGCAGGATGCCACGGCAATCGTCCAGGTCCTTGCGTGCAGTGCCCGGATGTTCAGCTACCTCGCCCCAGTCGGTGGACCCCGGCGAGCGGCTGCGTTCATCCGGGTATTCGGCCGACTCAGGGTCACCGCCTCGGGTCAGGGTCCGTCGAGCCATCGATCAGGTCGTCTCGCCGAGGGTCATGGCACGGATCGGGACCACGGCCGGGGCCGAGCTGGGAACGGCGCTGCGCCAGCGCGTCGGACTCCGGCGGGCGGGCGCCGAGCGCCGTCGGCGGCGTCCTCGATCGGCCGGACCCGGTGCAGCGGCACAGGTTCCCGGACGACGCATGCAGGTCGAAACCGTTCGGGGCCGTCGCTCGTGGTCGGCGGCCTGACCCGGGCGCGTCCGGATCGGCCGACCGCCCGACCGCCATTGCCGATCCGCGGGTCGTCCTCGACCCGACCCGTCGGCGAGCGGTCCGCCCGGTAGAACTTCGAGCGGGCCGTCGAGCAGATGAAACCCGGTGTGCAGTAAACCGCGTTGCGAGCCGCCCCGGACGGCCATCTGCTCCTGCACGGGGTCGCAACCGCTCGACCTCACCAAGGCCCTCGGAGGTGACCACTTCCTGAGCGTCGAACCCGGCGGCAGGCGCCAGGGCCGGCGTTGATTGCGGTCCACCGGGTGCCGGCAGAACCGTTGAGCCCGTCGGCCGGGGCGGCCCGTCGTCAGGCGCAGGCACCGCACTCAGCCCTCCGCGCATCCCTGCCTGCAGCCCCGGTGTAACCCCGTCGAATCGGAGCCGTCCAGGCAGCGTGGTGTGGCCGCCGACCTCGCCCAGTGGGCGGGCGCGGCCGTTGACGACGACGTGAGCTTCCATCTCCATTGACTCCCTCATCCCCGGTGGCCGCGGACTCGTATGGGGCTTGTTAGCAGTTCTGTCCGATTTCTTAATTGAGGTTCGCCCGGCCCTGGCCAACAGCGCCCTGCTGGCGTCTCGCACCCGGGTGGCATAGCTGTCCGTGTCGAACCGTCGTCGCCGCCCTGCTCGACGACCGGTCGTCCGCCGACCAGCAGCAGCTCCAGTCGTGGCGGCGCGCCGAGCACCAGGGCGGCGATCGGGTCGACGATGTCGATGTGCGCCAACGTGTCCAGCCGCCACACGGCGATGTCGGCGAGCTTGCCCACCTCCAGTGAGCCGATCTCGTCCGACCGGCCCAGGACCTTTGCCCCACCCATGGTGGCCATGTCCAGCGCATCACGGACGGTCAGCGCCTGCGGGCCGCCTTGGCGCGGGCGAACAGCAGTGCGTGGCGGGCCTCCTCCAGCAGAGCGCAGGCCTCGTTGGAGGCGGCGCCGTCGACGCCCAGTCCGACGGCCGCTCCGGCGTCCCGCAGGTCCCGGGCCCGGGCGATCCCCGAGCCCAGCCGGGCGTTGGAGGTGGGGCAGTGCGCCACCGACGTGCCGGTCCGGGCGAGGCTGGCGATCGATTCGTCTGTCAGCCACACCGAGTGGGCGAACCGCACGTCAGGGCCAAGCCAACCGACCGACTCCATGTACTCGACCGGGGTGCAGCCGAAATGCTGCTGGCAGTAGTCCTCCTCGTCCAGGGTCTCGCACAGATGGGTATGCATCCGCACACCCTTGCGGCGGGACAGCCCGCGTCTGCCGCAGCAGGTCTCCGGTCACCGAGAACGGGGAGCACGGGCGACTCCGATCCGCAGCATCGAGCCGAACGACGGGTCGTGGTGGGTGTCGATCGCCGCTTCGGTGGCGGCCAGGATGGCGTCGATGTCCTCTACCACGTTGTCCGGCGGCAGCCCGCCCTTGCTCTGCCCGAGGTCCATCGATCCGCGGGTCGGGTGGAACCGCAGCCCCACCCGAGCGGCAGCATCGATCTCCGCCTTCAACACGTCGCCCCCATCCCGGGGGAACACGTAATGGTGATCCGTCGTCGTCGTGCAGCCCGTGCCGGCCAACCACGCCAGCCCGCCGGTGGCCGCGACGTTCACCAGGTCGGCGTCGATGCGCCCCCACACCGGGTACAGCGTGGTCAGCCAGCCAAACAGTGTGTCGTCCACTGCCAGACCACGGGTGATCCACTGATACAGGTGGTGGTGGGTGTTGACGAAACCCGGCGTGATCAGGCACCCGGACGCGTCGACGTAGCGCGCATCGGTCAGGTCGGGCGATGCGGGACCGCCACCGACGGCACTGATCAGACCGTCGGTGACTACCACGTGGCCGCTGGTGAACTCCGAACCGGCCGGATCGACCGTCGCCACGTGTGCGCCCTGCAGAACGAGGGTGGTCACGTCAGTCCTTCCAATCGTGGGCGGCCGGTCAGGCCAGAACGGTTTCCAGTCGGGTCAGTGCGATCTCCCGGAGCTGGATGACCACCTCTGCGCGTTCGGCCTCAGGGGTGTTGTTCAAACGGCGGCGCAGCTCGGTGAGGATGTCGCCGGCCGGCCGTCCGGCGGCCCGGATCAGGAAGACCCGTCCGAAACGGCTTTCGTACTCGGTGTTGCCGGCCCGGATGGCCGCCGTCACGGCCGGGTCGGCGTCACCGACGGCGGCCTGTTCGCGTTCGGAGAAGTCGGCGTCGTGGTCGGCGCCAGCCTGTCACCGATCCGTGGGTGCCGGGCCAGGGCAGCACTGATTTCGGCGTCGCTGAAGGAGGTCGCGGAGGCCCGGGCCTGATGCAGCACAGTGGGCACCGATTCGTAGGGGCGGGCACTGGCAACGTCCTCGATCCACCGGGGGACGTCAAGGCAGGACGCCAGTGTCGCCTTCGCCTCGGTATCCGTCATTGAATTGAAGCGTCGCAGCCCGGCGGTCTGCTCCTCGGGTGCATTTCTCGGTTGTGGGCTGGACATCGGATCCACGGTCTCGAGATTGGCTGCCCTGGCACCGAGGATCGGGCTGGCGTCGGCAACCAGGTCGTCGAAGCGGTGGTTGGCGATCTTGGCCACCTCGATGACCGCGGCCGCGAATTCCTGGGTAGGGGCGTTCTGCATCCGCTCCCACCCCGACGTCAGGATCTGGTTGCGGTTCTCTACGTCCCGCACCGAGACGATCAGCGGTATGCCGAACCGGTCGCGGTAAGCCTCGGTGAGGTGTGCGAATTCCTCGTGGTCCTCGTCGTTCAGCATCGTGAGGCCGACGTGACCCTGGTCCTTGGCCGATTCCTCGCCACGGGTATCGCCCTCGACGGCGTCACTGCCGAGGTCGGGGTAGAAGGAAAGCAGGTCGCGCTGTTCGGTCCGCTCGGCGGAGAACAGGGATTCCTGGAAGGCCATCCGCAGGTCGTGGGTGTCCTTGAAAGGCCGTAGGTCGTAGGCCCTTTCGGCGACCCAACTGGGTCCCTGGAACAACCGGCCGAAGGTCAGCACGAAGTCCTCGCGGGACATCTGGTTGACCTGGTCCAGCCGGATGACACCGGTCCCGGGGGTCCCGGCGACGGCCGGTCCGAAGTTCTTGCCGACGTGGTGGAAGATCAGGTTCAGGAAGATCGCGCACAGGCTGCCCAGGGTGATGCCGCTCCCGAAGATGATCTGGGCCCAGTCCGGGACCGCCTTGGCCACGTCGGTTGGGCGGTAACGAACATTGCCAGGCCGAGGCTGGTGCCGACGATCACGACGTTGCGGTGGTCATGGAAGTCGACCCGGGCCAGGGTCTGGATACCGACCACGGCCACCGTGGCGAACATCGCGAGCGCGGCGCCGCCGAGCACCGGCGGCGGGACGCTGGCGACCAGCGCTCCGGCCTTGGGGATCAGCCCGATAAGGATCATGAACACACCGGCCGCAGCGACCACGTAGCGGCTCTTCACCCTGGTAAGCCGGACCAGGCCGACGTTCTCGGCGAAACAGGTGTAGGGGAAGGAGTTCAGCACGCCGCCGATGAAGGTGGACAGGCCGTCGGCCCGAAGCGCGCGGGACACGTCCTCGCCGCCCACCCGCTTCTCGACGATCTCACCGGTGGCGAAGACGTCACCGGTGGTCTCCACCGCGGTGATCAGCATGACCACGATCATCGAGATGATCGCCGCCGCAGAGAACTTGGGGATGCCGAAGAAGAACGGGGTGGTCACTTCGAACCAGGGCGACGTACCGACACTGTCGAACGACGCGTCGCCCAGGAAGAAGGCCACCCCGGTGCCGATCACCAGACCGGCCAGCACCGCGACGGTGGCCATGAAGCCCTTGAAGACCCGCTGGATGATCACGATGATGGCCAGCGTGCCCATGGCGTAGGCCAGGTTCTTGCTGCTGGTGGGGTCCGGGTTCGCGCCGCCGCCGACGGCATCCAAGGCCGCGACGGGCAGCAGTGCGATACCGATGATGGTGATCACGGTGCCGGTGACGACCGGTCGAAGAACCGGATCAACTTGGCGAAGTACGGCGCGATGAAGAAGGTGAACAGACCGGCGATGATCACCGCCCCGTAGATGTAGAGCAGGCCCTCGGTGCCGCCGCCGTTGGCCAGCGCGATGGCGATCATCGGCGATACCGCGGTGAATGTGACGCCCTGCAGCAGCGGCAGTTTGACGCCGATCTTCCAGAATCCGATGGACTGGATGATCGAGGCGATGCCGCAGGTGAAGAGGTCGGCGTTGATCAGGTGGATCAACTGTTCCTGGGTGAGCCCGATGGCCCCGGCCAGCAGGATCGGCACCACGACAGCGCCGGCGTAGAACGCCAGCACGTGCTGCAGCCCGTAGACGCCGAGCTTGGGGATCGGCAGGATCTGATCGACCGGATGCTTGATCGATTTCGTTCGGGCCCGCTTACCCGGGGAAGTTGTTGCGGATGCCATGGGAACCCCTTTGTCCTGTGGGAGCACGCGTGCTCATGCTCGTCGGGTGGGTAGATGATGTGCGGCCATGAGCAGGCGGCCGAAAATCGAGTCGCCCCGCGACTCAACGCCGTGCCTTGATCAAACCTCTCGCCTGGGTGAGGTCGACCCGGGTAACAAGTCGAAGCCCTTGTCCGGCGGCCTGTCTCGTGCGCCGGCGGCGTTCAGCACTGCGTGAAGGCTCGACCGTCTCGGCACCGCCAACCAGGGTCAATCGGCGGTCAAATCACCCGGCCGGGTCCTGAACAACCGGTTCCAGATGACCGGCGGGCGATCGATCCGGCCCGAACCGCGGCGCGGACAACAAACTGCGAATCGGACTGAAGACGCGCCGCAAAGCCATCGGCATGTCGTACCTGCTCTCCGTTGAGCATCGATTGCGTGGCGAAGAGTTCACCACGCCACTTCGGAAGCTTTCTTCGCAAATCGCAACCTATCGGGTGATTATGTCCACGTCTACAGTCTGTTGAGTGATTTGTCAGATTTCACCTGCTTCGCGGGGTCAGCCGCGGTCCCGGTTCAGGTAGTTGTAGATCGTGAACCTGCTGACTCCGAGCGCCGCCGCCACGGTCTCGACCGACCTGCGGTAGGCGAAGGCACCGCTCTCCTCCAAACGGCGAACCGCCCGCTGCTTTCGGACGGAGAAGGTCGGTCAGCGGTGTCCCGAACTCCCCCTCCACTTCGTCCAAGATCAAGGCCAGTCCCCTGCTGAGCATCATCACCCACGCCCGCCGGGCGGTCCGGGTCGTGCGTGCGGCGGACGATGAATCGGACACCCGCGACGAGAGCGCCGCTCCAGACCAACGGCACATCATCAGCCGCGATCTCCGTCGGGTCCACCAAAGAGGCCCCGATCCGCTCCACCGACGGGCGAACCGCCTCCAAGAATTGACCAGCGGAGTCGTCCATCAGTTGTCCGCCCGCAACTGCAGGGTAATCCGGGTGGCACCGCACTCCAGTGCAACCGAAAACACCTCACGCACCGTTTCCGAAAACTCGGTCACACTCACCGGCCACCATCGATCCCATCGGGCCAGATCGCCGTCCAGCCCGGACGTGTGCACGATCTCCCACGCGCGACTGGCGTGTCGGGGACCGGAAGTTCACCCTGAAACGGCTCCGTGATGAACTCCGCAACAACTTGCAATCCGACAAGCCTACGGCGCCGGCCCAACGACTTGCCAATTGGACTGGACTGGGTGTTGCAGTCAATTCGCCGTCAGCGGCGGCCGGCCGACAACGTGCGCGGCAAACAAGTGCGGCAGGACCAGTGAACAATTAGTCAGCATCAGGCTATAGGTAAACGCATTGCAGGCAGCGACTTCCGCAAGCTCCGCTTTGTCTGGCAGACCGTCAGGTCCAGGATCTCCGGACGTCATCCTTCGACATCAGAACATCACCAGCGTCCTTTGCCACGGCCAACGATGCCACGATTTCTGAAGCGACCGCCATCGACAGCTGCCGTCGGTGCGTGTGCCGTGCCAATGCCACTCGGCCCACTCCACACCGCTGTCCTCGGTCTTGGCGAGCACTTCGGCCCGGACATCGGGGACCTCGCGAAACAACGCTGTCCAGTTCCTCCGTACCTGGTCGGGCCCGTGAAATTCTCGCCCGGGGTGGGCCGGCTGCACGCTGTCGTAGTCGTCGTCGAAACAGGCCATGAAGGCGTCGATGTCGTGGGCGTTAATTGCTGCGCAGAGCGTGTCGGCCAGCATGCCCACATGTTGTGATCCGCATACCTGCTGCGGGGACGTCCCAAAGGAACGCCGCCGCCTCAGGCTGCACAGAGTTCAACGGCGCCGGCGAGAGCCGAGGCGGCGAAGTGCGGGTTACGGACTGCCTCGGCCATCACGAGGTCGACCCTCCGACCGAGGATCCGCTCAAAGTCTTCCTTGAGGCCAAAATAGGCGTCGAACGGATCCGGTGTACCTGGGGTGAAGTCGACGAGGATGTCAATATCACTGTGCTCGGGCCTGAAATGGTCGCCTGGCCGCTGAGCCGAACAAGCGAAGGCGCCGCACGTCGTGCGCGCGACACGCACGAGCGATCGCTTCACGGTCCACAACCGCGCCAGAACTCATGAGGCAGATTCTACTGACTGGCTACCGAGTTGCCTGCGCGTCTGCGCTCTTGGAACGGCTAAGTGGTCGGGACCAGTGGCGCAGGACTGCCCCGGTCGCCGTTCGTCGCGCGCCGAATGCGGCTTTAGACCAATCGTGGCCAGGCCAACACCACGAGGATGACGCGGGCTAGCGCGAGGAACGGCGGAATAGGAATCGCGAACCCATACCAGAACACCGCCTCGACAGGCAGTAGCGCGAATTGCAGGAGAGCGCCCGACCGCTGGCCGTTCCACAGCAACCAGCCAGCCCAGACCTGCACGAGCCCGAGGACGAACGCAGCGGCCAGCAGCACCAGGAAGACCTCGCGCGACTGGTTGAGGTAGAAGGGGCCGCCGTTGGGCTCGCCGATGAGCGGCAGGACTGGGAGGCGACCACGGACGACCACCCACCACATCAGCCACGGAGTCGGCAGCAGCGCCCATCCGAATGCGACGCCCCACAGCAGCAGGGCCGCAATACGACTCTCGATCGGCACCGACATTTGGCCTTGGCTCCTCAGGCGATTGAGCGACGACAAAGGTTGGTCGGTCCTACCTTCGAGAGCTTAGATGGAGCCGGTCGCCCGTATCAGCCCGGCCCGGCCCAGCGTGCGCGAGACACGCATGAACTCCTTTCGATCCGTCGCGTAGAACCTTCTTCCGCGAGCGTCTCCCCAGGGCGGGCGCGCTCGGGATCGCCGTCGGCCTGGTCGGCGTCGCGATCCTGCGTCGCCCGTCAGCTGCGAGCGTCAGCGCCGTGGCCATCCCTCGGGCGCCGGTGGTCATGTGCCGCCGGTGAGCGTTGGCAGCCGTGGCCGAGATATAGCGCAATCCAGAGCCGGCGCGGATGCGCTGAGGGTGTTCGCCTCAAGATCGCCGGCCGTTAGAACTCGGTCGACGCGGGTGCGTCAACAGCGGGCGTAGCGGTCAGCAGCGGAGCGGAGACCTCCTTGCCCCGGTCGTTGAACCAACCCACCAGGTAGGCGGCGCCCCTGACGAGCAGCGCCGCTGCCAGCGCCACCACCAACGTCGTCTTGCCCTTGTTGTGCTGCGGATTGTGCCCGAAAGCGCCTACCGCCTAAAGGATCGCGCCAATGACGAAAGCAGCCACGCACGCCACCAATGCCTAGGAAATCAGGCCCAGGACCAGACCCTTGAAGGTCTGAAGGCCCGGAAGCTGGGTTTCGGTAGCGCCGTCCAAAGGTTCCAGCGCCAGCATCTGAGCGGACAGGCGAACCTGCCCGCGAGTGGTTTCGAATAGATCCACGGTGTCTCCCACCTCAGTCATGACGCGCCCAGGTTGAGGCGAGTCGCTGAGTACGTGTGCGGCGGGACAAGCGCAGCTATTGGACCGCCAGAAAATGTGCGGTAGCGCTATCGGAACCGTGTGGCTGGGCCAGTTTTGAACAGTTATAGGCCGGAAGGGATTGTGGGATCCGGGACGCCTGGCCGCCGTCTGCTCCCGGTACGAAATCGCCCTATTGATGATCTCGGTTTGGTGGCCCGTGGCACCCGCCGAACCATCGAGTGATGTGGCACCTTGAGGGTGTCGCTGTCCAGGATTTGTCGGGCGATCAAGTCCTCTGGGACGCCCTGTTAAGGACTTCATCATCCTCGGCGAGGATTCGGCGCAGCTGTCGGCTGATTTGAAGGAACAATTCGCCGATGTCGCCTGGCGCCAGCCAGCGCGTCTGCGCCGTCACATACGGATGGGTACTGGTCAGATTTCCGAGCGTGTTCTGAGCCACAGATGAGAGATTCGCCCGCCGCCATCACGTGTGCATGTCGTCAGAATCAGCATCAGACGATGTATTCGCCGGGAGATTCTGCTCCTGTTTCCGAAAATATTATCCCGCCGCGCGCCTGGCCCATCGGGGGGCGATATGAGGGCGGACGATCGAAATCGTTGAGCAGTAGGTCGTCAACTTCCTCGGAGCCTTCGGCAGGGCTATGGGTAGTCTCCTGTTGATATTTCTAGACGTGCCCAGCCTGGCACCTGGATCGCTTGTCGACAGCTTCGATTTCAGGTGCGGAAACTCCAAGGCCCGATGGCGTCACGTCAACTCGACCTCGACGATCGGGCGACCCCTTACGGAGAAGGCTGGGTTCATTCGGGTGAGCCCAGTGGTGTCGACGCCTTGCGAGCCGAGTATAGGCATTGTTGTCCGCGCTCGGAGAAACTGGGTGCAACAAGTGTTCTGTGCCAATGACTCCGGGCTGACGGCACGGATCAACCAATGGGTCGTGAGTGTCGAGTCTGCTGCGTACCTGTGTGATGTGCGCCATACTGCTTCGGTCCCTTAGCGGAAGGATTAGCCGATGCAAAGATTCGCCAAGATCGCCTATCCCGATCCCTTGTTCGGGTACCTCCCGCTGGAGCCCGGCGCCGATCGGATGCGACGCGAGCGGTCACCAACGCCGCCGCCGTCGATCGATTGCCGTAAATCGTGGAAATTGTCATCCCGGATCAAGAACGGCAGGCGCGGGGGCCACTGCGCGAGATTTCCGACGTCGCGACTGCGCACGTCCACAGTCTTCGAAAGCGGAGGTAATTGAAGATGAGCCAAGCCGAAGTGACAGGTAAAAAGAAGGCCGGGTTTCGTATCCCCGGGTTCGCGCAGTTGCAGCGACTGGGCAAGAGCCTCATGCTGCCGATCGCGCTGCTGCCTGCAGCGGGCATTCTGCTGCGGTTGGGACAGCCCGACCTGCTGGGCGGGATCGATGTGCCGGTGATCGGCCCGTTCTTCGACGCGATGAGCGCGGCGGGCGGTGCGATCTTCGACAACCTGTCGTTGCTGTTCGCGATCGGGGTGGCGATCGGCTTCGCCAAGAAGGCGGACGGTTCCACGGCGCTGGCCGCGGCCGCCGGGTACCTGGTGATCGAGGCAGTCTTCAAGTCGATGTCACCGATCGTCCTGGAGGGCGTCCTGGACGTCGCCGGCAAACAGGCCCAGATCAACTACAGCGTGTTCGCCGGCATCCTGGTTGGCCTAGTGACCGCCGTGCTGTTCGACCGCTATCACACCATTCAACTGCCGTCGTATCTCGGTTTCTTCGGTGGTCGCCGCTTCGTGCCGATCGCGGTGTCGGTGGCGTGCCTGTTCATGGGCTTCGCGCTGAGCTACTTTTACCCGATCTTCAACGCCGGACTCACCTCGGTTGGTGAATTCATTGGTGCCTCAGGTGCATTCGGCGCGTTCACCTACGGTTTCGCCAATCGGATGCTCATCCCGATCGGTCTGCACCACATCTTGAACACCTATGTCTGGTTCCTCTACGGCACCTATCAGACACCCGACGGCTCGGTCTACACCGGGGAACTCACCAGATTCGCGCAGGGCGACACGTCCGCAGGCCTGCTGACCTCCGGCTTCTACCCGGTCCTGATGTTCGGACTGCCAGCGGCGGCCCTGGCCATGATCCATATGGCAAACCCCAAGCAGAAGAAGGTGGCCATCGGCATTCTGGGCGCGGCTGGATTGACCGCCTTCATCACCGGAGTGACCGAACCGCTGGAATTCGCGTTCATGTTCGTGGCGTTCCCGCTGTACCTGGTGCATGCCGTGCTCACCGGCTTGTCGCTGGCGATCGCCTACCTGTTGGACATCCACCTCGGGTTCTCGTTCTCCGCAGGACTGATCGACCTACTGCTCTACGGGACCGCACCCGCCGCGAAGAACATCCCGCTGCTACTGATCATGGGCGTTGTCTTTTTCGCCATTTACTACTTCCTGTTCCGGCTGGTGATCAAGTGGTGGGACCTGCGGACGCCAGGACGCGAACCGGACGACGAGTTCGACGCTGAACAGGCGGCCAACCTCACCGACGGCTCCGGTTCGACCGGCGCGTCCGGCGCTGCCGCTGCTGGGGGTGGCGGAACCGCACTGGCAACCAGACCGCTCGCCGATACCAAGGCCGAACAGCTGATTGCCGCCTTCGGTGGCCGGGAGAACCTGGTGAACGTCGATGCATGTATCACCCGGCTGCGGATGGAGGTCGCTGACAAAGCCCTGGTCGACAAGCCACGGCTCAAGGCGCTGGGCGCGGCGGGGGTGATGGAGGTCGGCAACAACGTCCAGGCCATCTTCGGGACCCAGGCCGAGGCGTTGAAGAGCGACATCAACGACGCCCTCGCCGGGCCCGTACCGGTGCCGGCGGACGACCCCCCGGCAGTGGTCGAACCCGTCGCACCACTCCTGACCGTGCCCGCCGAGGTCGGCGGAACCGGCAGCAGCACAACGGTTCTCGCTCCGGTTCGCGGACGGGCGGTGCCCCTTGGGCAGGTGCCCGACCCGACATTCGCCCAGGGAATCGTCGGGCACGGCGCAGCCGTCGATCCGCCGCACGAGGTGGTCGATGCGGTGGCCCCGATCAGCGGCACCGTGCTGCAGATGATGCCGCATGCGTACATCATTCTGAGTGCCGACAACGTCGGTGTGCTGGTGCATCTAGGCCTGGACACCGTCGAGTTGAAGGGGGAGGGATTCACCGCCCTCGTGGCGAAGGGTGACCACGTCGAGGCGGGGCAGCCAGTCATCGCTTACGACGTGCCGGCGATCGTTGCGGCCGGTCGCAACCCCATCATTCCGGTCGTCGTCATGGACAAGAAACCGGACGACATCACCCTCGAAGAGGTCATCGCGGCGGGCGGTCAATTGACGTCCGGACAGCCGCTGTTCACCGTCAACAATTGATCATTGGGTGCGGCGCTGTCGGCTCCCACGAGCCGGCGGCGCCACGATAAGGGTTTCAGAAGAAGTACTTTCGACATCGCGAAGGAAGACCAATGGAAATCGTGATTCTCCCCGACAACGAGGCGATCGGCAGCCTGGCCGCGGACGCCATCGGGAACCTGTTGCAGCGCAGGCCCAACGCGGTGCTCGGCCTGGCCACCGGGTCATCGCCGCTGGCGATCTACGACGAGCTGGCCACCCGGTGCGCAGCCGGCACCATCACCTTCGCCCAGGCAACCGGTTTCACTCTCGACGAATACGTGGGACTGCCCGCCGACCACCCCGAGTCCTACCGGAACGTGATCTATAAGGACTTCGTGTCCCGGGTCGACTTCGCCCCCGGCACGATCCAGGCTCCCGACGGATTGGCCGAGGACATCCCAACGGCCTGCGCCGACTACGAGTCGGCGATCGTCCAGGCAGGCGGCGTTGACCTGCAGATTCTCGGGATCGGCACGGACGGGCACATCGGGTTCAACGAACCCGGCTCCTCGCTTGCCTCGCGAACCCGGATCAAGACTTTGACCCGGCAGACCCGAATCGACAATGCAAGGTTCTTCGACGGGAACCTGGACGCGGTACCCACGCACTGCCTGACCCAGGGGCTGGCCACCATCATTTCCGCCCGCCACGTCGTGCTGGTCGCGACCGGGCCAGGTAAGGCGGAGGCGGTCCATCACCTGGCCGAGGGACCGGTCAGCGCGCTGTGGCCGGCGACAATCCTGCAACATCATCCGCACGCCACGGTTCTGCTGGACGGCGCAGCGGCCAGTCGCCTGCAGCTTGCCGACTACTACCGGGAGACCTACCAGGCGAAGCCGTCCTGGCAGGGAATCTGAGCCCCCGATCACCGACAACCCCTCCAGCACAGGGAATGCCAGCATGTTGATCACCGCCGAAACCGTCGTCACCGGTCGGGAACTGCTGCGGCCGGGGTGGATCGACGTCGACCGGGGACGGCTGCAGGGAATCGGTGCCGGCGCACCCCCACGACCGGTAGACGTCGATCTGGGAGCGGTCACCGTGGTGCCCGGATTCGTGGACATACACGTGCATGGCGGCGGCGGCGGAATGTTCCCGACCACCGATCCCGCGGAAATTGACGGCGCAACGGCGACGACCGTCGACCTGCACCGCCGTCATGGCACCACGACGATGATCGCCTCACTGGTCTCCGCGCATCCGGTCGAACTACTTGCTCAAGTGCGCGGGATGGCCGAACAGGTGAGATCCGGTCTAATCGCGGGTATTCATCTCGAGGGACCCTGGCTGTCGGCGGAACGCTGTGGCGCCCATGAACTGTCGGCGCTTCGAGACCCGGATCCGGCCGAGCTCGATCGGGTCTTCGCAGCCGGCAACGGCACGATCCGGATGGTCACCCTGGCCCCCGAACGGACCGGTGGGCTGGCAGCCATCCAGCGAATCGTCGATGCCGGCGCGGTTGCCGCCGTCGGGCACACCGAGGCCACCTACGCGCAGGCGCTAGCCGCCGTCGATGCGGGAGCCAGTGTCGCGACTCACCTGTTCAATGCGATGCGGCCGGTACACCACCGCGAACCCGGCCCGGTGCTCGCGCTGATGGAGGACCCCCGGGTGACAGTGGAACTCATCACCGACGGAGTACACCTGCACCCCGCCCTGTATCGCGAGGTGTGCCGCAGCGTCGGGCCGGACCGGGTGGCCCTGATCACCGACGCGATGGCCGCGGCGGGTATGGCCGACGGGGCCTACCGGCTCGGAACCCTGGCCGTCGACGTCATCAATGGGATCGCAAAAGTATCCGGAACCGACACCATCGCCGGAAGCACGGCCACGATGGACCAGGTCTTCCGAAACGCAGTGATCCACAGTGGACTGCCCCGCGAGGCCGCCCTGTTGGCCGCGGTCCGGGAATCGTCGGCCAACCCCGCCAGGGCGCTGGGCTTACCGGAGGCAGGACTCGTCGTCGGCGCAGCAGCTGACCTGGTGGTTCTCGACGCCCAACTGACGGTGACCAGAGTCCTCCTGCACGGCTCCTGGATCACGTGACTCCAGACCTGCGACGCGGCTGGACGCAACGTCGAGGTTCACGGCCGACCTTTCGATATCTTCACTGTTCGCCGCGGCCGGCATTGCTGGTACAGCTACCAACCTCTGTTCCGGGTAGCTGCTGACAGTCCTCCGGATTCCTACCCAGCCGGGCCACATCGAATCCTCCTACGCCGCCGCCGGCAGTGATTTCGGTGGCTGAGATCGAAGGCACCCATCAGCTGGACCGTTCCGGCGAGGATCCAGCGGGTGACTCCGTGGGCCGAGGCGTGACGGTCATGCTGCGCGATGCTCGGCTGGCACACCCGCGGCACGATCCCGCCGGCCTCCTGTCCGGCGACCAGTCGGGCGACGGTGCGGTGCAAACACCTCGCCAGATCCGCCGCGGCGCGCAGGGAACCGGTCAAATCGAACACCCGCCAAATTGCATCGATTCCTCGGTCCACGTCAAGTGGTCCCTCACGGGGCTCGTCTGGGCGCGTCAGCACCGCCAAGCGGACTTCAGGGGAACCCAACCGCGGGACGCGGCCGAGATAACAGGGCCGAGATAACACGGGTGTGTCGGATCAACCACCCGGAACCGGGTGGGCAGTTTCGTGGCCGCCAGATAGCAGAAGCCGTTGGCCATCACAGGCTGTTTCGTGGCCGCCGCTGGGCAGTTCTTCATGACCGCGGACACAGTTTCGATCCGACCGCTGCTGAGTCGACCGGGTGTTGGTCCAGCAGAATTTGGTCAGCAGGAGCCACCCCTGCTGCCATCACGGGGTGGTGGTTGCAAGATTCCAAGCGAGGATTATTCCACCCACTGAACATTTGCCGTAGGCGAGCAGGTTCTGGGTCGTCCTTGCTGCTGGTCGGCCCCAGGCGGCCTCGAGCAGGCAGTCCTCCGGCACGCTGAATTCCTGAGTAAAGAGCAGTTCGCTGGTGAGCAAGTTCCGGTGGCCCTGTGCACCGGCGTCAAGTCGGCGGAGCTGGTCGACGGCGGCTACCCGTCCTGGTTGACCCGAGGATGTTCTGCTGGTTCTCATCCTTCATGCCGGGTACCAGGACAGGTGTGGCAGCCTCGAAGGGCGCCACACCTGTTCTGTGGTGTTCATTCCTGTCGTGTCTGACGGCCGTTTGGTCAGCGGGCGAAGTCGCGGCCGTGGACGGACAGTGCCCAGATGACCAGCACATCAAGGGCGATGATGATCAGGCCCCATACCGGGTAGTAGGGCAGCCACATGAAGTTCAGGACGGCGCTCAGCGCGGCGACGGCGATGCCGACGGCGCGAGCCCAGACGGCGCCGTTGAACACGAAGAATCCGGCGACCAGCACGAGCACGCCGACGATCAGGTGGATCCAACCCCAGGTGGTGAGGTCGAACTCGAAGGTCCATTTCTGGCCGACGACGTAGAAGTCGTCGTTGAACAATGCGACCAAACCCTGCAGGGCATGCAGCGCGCCAATCATGACCATGGCAACGCCGGCGAAGACGATGGAACCGACAGCCAGGCCGCTGCGCGGCCTTTCATTGGTGGACGTGGACATACCAACCCCTTTTACTGTGAATATTGTCTGCGATGTCCGCCGGACAGCCCATTCGAAATGTGGGCGGCAGGACCGTACCAGTATCGGGCTCACGAGAGGTCTAGCAGACCCGCGAGTCCTCCCGAACAGGCAGAAGCCCCGCGCCGGGCCACCGCGATCGCGGGTGATCGGGGAGAAAGCGGCTGACCACGACACCTGCCGATCCCGAACCGGCATATGCGGTTCCTCAGCGGCGTTGTGTCGAAACTCGCAAACCTCGCCTGGTGAGGGCGGACCACACCATCAACGCGCACCCGCTGGTGGCGACCAGCGCCCCGATCGAGATGACGCCGTGCGCCGCGGATATTCCCATGAGCGTGATCCACGCACCGAGTGCCTGCAGCCACCAGCAGATCCGGCGCAGCTGTCGGCGTCGGCGCAGTACAGCTGCGAGGTCGAGGCGGGTCACGAAATCTGGATCCGACGCCCGGGTGTGCTCCTCGATTTCACGCAACCGCGATTGGTCGCGGTCCGACAACGACACCGGCTCACCCCTTTGATCAGTCGTCAGGCCCAAACGTCGGCGCTGTCTGGGTCATCATGCGACACCCGGGCGAACAGCGGGTGAACAGCGCTCATCCTGTTCGTCGAAAACCTCGACCGTCGAGGATCTGCGACACCCGAGAACATGGGGATGACATCCCACGGTGAGCGACCGGACCTGGGGCACAACGACACTTGAAGGTGCGCCACTCGCTGACACCAGCGCCAAATACACCCCAGACAGTCCCTGTGGGTAACGGTGACACCCAAGACCACCCAACCTCCATTGCTGTGCCGGCGAAACCGATGACCCTTTGGGAACAATCGTCGATATCGATAACCTTTCCAGTGGCCGGTGCCGTGCACTCCGGAGCTCCCCTGCGTCTCTTTGGTACTGAGGTGTACTTGGGCCCAGGCGAATTCGGCACAATTGCGCCTTTCGGGGCACGAATTTCTGCGGCAACGGTCAACCGGCCGCTCAGGAAGGTAATTTCCTATTTCAGCCGTCGCTGCGCCGGGGGTTGCTACCGTCTCCAGACCGCCATGGGCCTGCTTTTTGACCCTTGCGGTTCAGTACAGGAACACGTCCACCAGTCGCAGCACGGCCCGCTGCACAGCGAAATGGAGATACCGGACCGTCGACCGGCGAGGCCTCGGCCCCCTGTTTGGGCTGATCATCGACGGTGCAACACCTCTCAGAGTCATTGTCCGCGAGGCTCGGTTCGGACTTAACCGCGCCGGGGTCCGATTGAACTCTGATCAACGGTATGGCCAAGGGGGAATGAATTGTGGGTGAACGATTGTCGTTTGGGGACTCAAAGGTGCCGATGACCAATTATCGCAGTACGCTCCGCCGAGCGGGCGGACGAACCCGCCGCCCGCTTCACCGGGGCGACACACCGCGTCAGGGAGATGGGCAATGCGGAAGGTTGCGGGGATCACGGCAATCGTGGTCGGCGTCATCATGGCGGTCGCTGGAATGGTCACCTGGGTGGTCATCGGCAATACCCTGGCGGACCAGAAGATCGTCGTATCGGCGGACGCCGATTGTTTGGCCGGTGACGATGTGAACGGCCCGTTCTCGGCGTATTGCCAGGCCATGGTGATCAACAAACACACCATGGGGATTACGGGTGGCAAGACATACGCGGAGCTCGCGAAGGACGACCCGAACCGGGCGACGGCGATGGACTCGGCGTTCCTGCAGGCATCGCTCTTCACTTCGGTCGTCGCATTCGGCGTTGCCGCGATGGCGTTCGTGGTGGGGGTTGTCCTGGCCCTCATCGGCCTGGCCATTCGCGCACCCGACGCCGCCGAATCGAGCAGCGCCCCACGTGACCCGGCGGGTGTCGCCCCGGATCGCGCGGAATGAGCAACGCGCCCGCGCTCCCGGGTGGTTGCTCCCAAGGGAGGTGAACCCTGGCGGTGGGCCTGAGAGTCATTGACGCCCACTGATCTAGGCACACCGCCCCCGGCGGTGAAGACCATCTGTCGATCGTCCTGAATTGCTGGGAGTTCGTATGAGTGTTCGTCCGGGATGCCGACCCTGACGCCAGCCGACACGGCGGACCGGGTGTGGCACACCATGCCCGTCGAAGAGGTCCTGCGGGTCCAGGGGGTGGACCGCGGTTCAGGCCTGAGCTGGCACGATCATGAAACGGATGCAGTCCACCGAAACCCTCGGATCGACCTCGGCGATCAACTCCGACAAGACCGGGACGCTGACCCTGAACCAGATGACCGCCGTGCAGATGGCGATGGTGGGCCGCCGCTACACCGTCGACGGGGCCGGATACACCGGCACGGGCAACCTCACCCGTGTCGCCGGACAACCCGTCATCGACCTGGACCAGTTCCTGTTGCCGATGGTGCTGGCCTCCGACGCCGTCGTCAGCGACGGTGAGCTGATCGGCGACCCCACCGAGGGTGCGCTCGTCGCGCTGGCGGCGAAGGGCGGAATCGACGCCGTCGCGACCCGGCAGGCCTACCCGCGGATCGCCGAGTTGCCCTTCGACGCCGACTACAAACTGATGGCCACCTTCCACCGGATGACCGACCCGACCGGCCGGGACGTGGTGCGCTGCTTCGTCAAAGGCGCCCCGGATCAGCTGCTCGCCCGCGCCGGCGCCGTGTTCGACGCCGACGCCGGGTCGGTGCCCGTCGACGCCGACGTCACCCAGCGGTACCTGGCGGAGAACCGGCGACTGGGCGAACAAGGCCTGCGGGTCATCGCCACCGGCCGCCGGGACTTCGACCCTGCCACGTTCGACCCCGACGGCGACCTGCTGCAGCTGGTGAACAACCTGGAACTGCTGACTCTGGTCGGGATCGTGGACCCACCACGCCCGTCAGCCAAGGCGTCCATCGCCACCGCGAAGGCGGCCGGAATCAGGGTCCGGATGATCACCGGCGACCACGCCGTCACCGCGACCGCGATCGCCACCCAGCTCGGAATCGAGGGCACCGTGCTCACCGGCGCCGAATTCGCCGACCTGACCGACACACAGGCCCTGCAAGTGATCGACGAAGTCGGGGTGATCGCGCGGGTCACCCCGCAAGACAAGGTTCGGCTGGTCGACCTGCTGCAACGCAACGGGCAGGTCGTTGCGATGACCGGCGACGGCGTGAACGACGCACCCGCATTGAAACGGGCCGACATCGGGATCGCGATGGGCATCACCGGCACCGAGGTGACCAAGGAAGCCGCCGTGATGATCCTGACCGACGACAACTTCTCCACCATCGTCAAGGCCGTCGAACTCGGCCGCGGACTCTACGACAACCTGACCCGGTACATCCGTTTCCAGATGGGCTGCCTGTTCGGGTTCATCGTCACCTTCCTGGGATCCAGCATCCTGAACATCCTCGGCGGGGTCCCGTTCCTGCCGCTGCAGACGTTGTGGATCAACTTCACCACCCTGCTGTTCCAAGCCATCGGCCTCGGCTACGGGCAACCCTCCGACGGCTTGATGCAACGACTCACCGCGACCGCCTGACCGGCCGATCCTCACCCGGGGCCTGCTGATCTGGCTGATCACCGCAGGCGTCATCATGGGCGCCGGCACCCTCGGGGTGATCACCTGGGCCGAACAGGCTTGGGGGTCACGATCCTGGTCGTCTCCGAGATCCAGAAAGCGATCAGACGGCGAATTTCGCCCGCACCGGCCCACCGCCGATAGCTCAGACCGCCGAAGACCGGGCACCCCGCGGTCGTCCGAACGTCGAATCGGCCGGGCCAGCGAGACAGCGACGCACTGCGATGGTGGCCGACCACCCGACCGGCCCGTGGGTACCGTGGCCGCGAACCCCTACGATCTGGCCCGATAGTTCCGGCCGGCCGGCCGGGGCATCTCGTACAAGGAGGAACCGCGTGTCCGAGCTGATCATCATCGGATTCGACAACCCGGTAACGGCAAGAGCAGCCTATGACGAGGTACTTGCGCTCCAGTCGGACTTCATCGCCGACCTGAAGGGGGTGGCCGTCGTGACCGTCGACGCGGAGGGCAAGACCCACGTGGAAACGCCGCAGAAAATCGTCGGCATCGGCGCGGCCTCCGGCGCCCTGTGGGGGATGTTGATCGGCCTGCTGTTCTTCGTACCGTTCCTCGGGGCCGCCCTGGGCGGCGCAATGGGGGCACTGTTCGGCAAACTTGCCAAATCAGGGATCAATGACACATTCCGGGGTCAGGTCCAGGATCTCCTTCAGCCCGGCAAGGCGGCCGTCGTCATGCTGGCGGAGAAGATCACCGAGGACCGGTTCGCCGAACGCATGGCGCCCTACGGTGGACAACTCCTCAAGACATCGCTCTCCGAACAGGACGAGAAAGAACTGGCCCACGATTTGGGTGCAGCCGACTGATCCTCCGCTCATTCGACATGATCAATCCGGCGCCATCCCGCATCGGACCCCTGATCGAGTATCGACGGGTCAGTATTCAAGGCACACGCACCGGGTGACGCGCGGGTGTGGGCTAACCCGGACCATGACTGCCACCAGTCGCAATCGCCCACACACGGAGGTTGGATCAGATGGTTGACGGGTTCGAACCGGCAGCAGGCGGCAGCCCGCAGCCCACACAGTCCCACCGGTCGGGTGCCGTGCCGATGTCCGGCATCGTGCCCGGCGCGCTGTTGAACCGGCGGTACCTGGTCGACGAGCTGATCGGCCGCGGCGCCATCGCCTGGGTCTACCGGGGCTTCGACCAGGTGCTCGCCCGGTCCGTCGCCGTGAAGGTCTTCCATCCCGGAATCGCGGATCCCGGCAACATCTCCCGGGAACGCACGGAAATGCAGATCCAGGCCAACCTGCACCACCGGCACCTGGTCACCCTCTACGACGCGAAATTCGGCGCCGACCCCGAGAGCCACCCGAGGTCGGACGCCCTGCAGCGGACCGCGCCGGGCGCCCAACTGACGTATCTGGTGATGGAATTGGTCGACGGCGGGACGCTGGCCGACCGGATCGGGCCGAACGGTCTTGCGGCCGTCGACGTGGCCAGGGTCGGGGCGGCCGCTGCCGCCGGGTTGGCGGCGGTCCACCAGTTCGGCATGGTGCACCGGGACATCAGACCGTCCAACATTCTGCTGTCCACCGCCGGCGAGGTGAAGGTCAGCGACTTCGGATTCGCCCGCGAACTGGAGGCCGAGCGGGTCACCGCCGCGGCGGCCGCGGGTTTCGACGGCAGCACCGCGTACCTCAGCCCCGAACAGGCCCGCGGTGGCGCAGTCGGCCCACCCACGGACGTCTACGCCCTCGGGCTGGTACTACTGGAATCTTTGACCGGGCACCGCGAATACCCGGGCCAGGCAATGGAATCCGCAGTCGCCAGGCTGCAACGCGAACCTGTTGTCCCCGAGGCGCTTCCTGGGAATTGGCCCACCCTGCTGCGCGCCATGACCAACGCCGACCCGGCCCGCCGACCGACCGCAGCCTTAGCCGAGGAGGCGCTGTCCGGCCTTGCCTCGCCCGTAAGTGCACCCGCGCGGCGGCCGGTCCCAGCAGTCCCACCAGCTCCGTACCAGCACAAACAGCCACCAAGCTTCGGCCGAATCCTCGCAGTCGTGCTCCTCGTCCTGCTGGTCACCGCCGGCGTTGTCATCGGCACCGTCGCAGTGATCCGGAACAACGAGACCAACACCAACACCCCCACCGAGACGACCACCATCAGCCCAACAATCCCGCCGACCTCGTTGGTCACCACCACCGAACGCATCACCGAGACCAGCAGGGAAACCATGGCACCGACACCGACGACCCCACCCACACTGCCCGCCCCAGGAATCGGCGGAAGCCAAGGCCCGGAAACGAGCCCCATCCCCGAAACACCCACCTCATGACCGCTCACGGACGACTGTGCCGGTCGCCGCCGAACGGGGGATGATCGATGACCTCGGTGCCGGACGGACGACGTACTAACGATCGGTGCACAATGCGGCACCCGTAACTTTGACCAGGTCATGGAACTTTGTCGCCCGCTACCGTCCATGGTCCCTGGTCGCGGGCACATGACATCACCGGATGGACATGCGTTGTTGTCTGCAGGGATCTACCTTTGAATATTCTCGGCAGGAGTCGACCGACATGACCCCGGGCGCCCAGCGGCACCGGCCGCACGATCCGACCGAACACGACCATATCCACGGCGATGGCTGCGGGCATCGTGCCGTCTCGCACGACGATCACCTGGACTACATCCACGACGGGCATTGGCACGCCCCGCACGACGGGCACTACGACCGAACACCCCAATCTGGACCGCTGACAATCAGCCAGACCCAGCGAGCGCGACCACCACACGGCCCGTCCGGGATCGGCCATGTCTACGCGGAATCGCCTGTGCAGTAACCATATTGACCGCCATGAGCGGGGTTGGAACTTGACATCGGAATCGACCGTACTGACCGGAAACAGTTTGATCGGGAGTTGGTTGGATCATCCCGTGGGCGGTGACCTGGTCCGCGGGTTGCTCGCCCAGTCCGGTGCGACGGAGGAGATGCTCGCGCCGCTGATCGGGTGCCGTTGCAGCAGCTTGTCGCGATGAGCCAAGGTCAGCTGCCGCAGTCGGTCATCGACGACCTGGTCGTCCAGGCGAACGGCGGAGTCATGCCGACCGAGGAGCCTGACACCGGCTGGAAGGAGCAGCTCACCGCCGTTCGGTTCACCGGCAAGACCGTGATCGTGACCGGGGCGGCCTCCGGGATCGGCCGAGCCACCGCGTCCCGCATCGCCCGGGAGGGCGGGCGGGTCATCGCGGTCGACGTCACCGGCGAACGACTCACCTCTTTCCGGGACTCTTTGCCCGAGGCGGAGATCGTTACGGTGACAGGTGACATCACCCAACAGACCGACATCGATGCGATTGTCACCGCGGCCGGGGACAGGATCGACGCGCTCGCGAACGTCGCCGGGATCAACGACGACTTCTCCCCGTTGCACGAGACGACCGATGCCATGTGGGACCGGGTCATCGCGATCAACCTCACCGGCGGTTTCAAGCTCACCCGCGCGGTCCTGCCAACCATGCTGCAGCGCGGCAAGGGGTCGATCGTCAACGTTTCGTCCGAGGCCGGACTGCGCGGCAATGCCTCCGGTAACGCGTACACGGTGTCCAAACACGGGGTGATCGGGTTGACCAGGTCGGCGGCGTTCATGTTGGGCCGCAAGGAATTCGGGTCAACGCCGTTGCACCCGGCGGGGTGGCGACCGGCATCCCGATGCCCGCGCGCCCGTCGGAGGCCGGCTCGGCCCGTCTGCGGCCGTTCCAGACCACGATCCCGTCCCTGGCAACGGCCGAACAACTCGCCGCTTCCATCACCTTCCTGCTCTCCGATGACGGGGTGAACATCAACGGCACCATTTTGGCCTCGGACGGCGGCTGGTCCGTCCAATAACTCCCGCACCCGGGTTTTCCGTGGCAACAACAGCTGGGTCGGTCGACATCGTAGGTCCTTCAGCCCCCGGCTTGCCCATGGTCCGCACCCAGGGCCGGAAGGTACTTCGGGGTACCGCCTGAGCTGCCGCTCGAACGGTGTTGGGCTTGCATGCGCCGCCGCCAAGGGGCCGCGCCGGTAGGAACCGAAGGCTCAAAGGTGTTGCGCCGCAATGATCGCCTTGAACAACACCGATCAACTGGTGCGGCGATCGGGCCGCCTGGCCGAAAAGCCTGCTCCAGGAATCGCTGCCCGAACGGTGGCAACACACCCTTGCTGTCGCCCACCGGGCCACCGAACTGGCATCCTTCGTGTTACCAGCCGACCGACGCCCTGACCTACGCCGACCAAACCGTCGGACCATGGGGGCTGAGCCATGACCATCAACGACCGAATCGCCGACGCGATCACCCGGCACGGCCCCGACTCCCCCAGCGGGCAGGCACACACCGATCGCGGTGCCTACCTGCTGGCCGTCGCCGACCGGGTCGACCACCGCCGATCCGCCCGGCCAGATCACCCCTACCAACACGCCAAGTACTTCCGACCCACCCCCCTACTGGATTCACCTCTTCCGGGGTGGCCCGGACCATCCGTCAATGCCATCATCAAGGCGCCCAACGATTGCACACCAGCAAGGCGCCCTGAAATTGGGTTGGTTCTCAAACCGAAATCCAACCGCACATCATTCGCACGTCGTGCCCAGCGCCGGGCGATGCCAGCAGCCGCTCGAAACAAGAATCGGAGCCAGCCAGCTATGACCATGACAAGGACCTGCACCGACGACACCGCCCAGCCCGACGGGGCAGTCGCACCACACCGACATCCGGTGCCCGGGGGTCGATCCCCTGGTGGGACCATCCGGTCCATCGGGGTCGGCGCGGTCCTGGTTCTGCTCGCCGGGACAACCGTCGCGTGCGGATCCGGCAACACAACCACATCGTCGTCGGCAGCATCTTCATCGTCGCCGACATCCAGTGCGTCAAAGTCGGCCGCGGCCACCTCCGGGTCAACGACCTACCCTGCCGGCAAGGAACAGATATGCCAGGCCCGCGACCAACTCAAGACGTCGATCACCACTTTGACCGACCAAGGCCTCCTGACCGCGGGTACGACCGCGATCAAGGCCTCCGTCCAGCAGGTTCAAACAAATTTCGATGCAGTCAAAGCGGCCGCAAAAGAGGATTACCACTCGCAGGTGACCGACATGCAAGATGCGCTCCAACAGCTACAGACGGCAGCCGGGAACCTCGGCAACGGCGACGTCACCGCCAACCTGGTGGCGGTGGGTAAGGCCGTCACCGCGACCGCGGCAGCGGCCGAAGACCTGTTCACCCAACTCAAAACCGCCTGCGGATCTTGACCCATCGACGACAAGCACGTCGAAGGCGACCGGAGGCGGCACCATGACAGGGGCAGCCCTGACGAACCTTCGGGCGCCCACCTCGACCAGTAGATGGCACACGAACCTCCACGGGTCGCGCCAAACCCGAAATTTCATGTCATCGATACGCCGGCACCCGCCGAATCGGGGTTGAATCCAGCAGTGCGCGTCGACTCGATTCTGCAGTCCCACCGTGGGTTGGTGATCGGCGCGTCCGCGGCCCTGCCATTGCTGGCCTGCTACTGCTCTCACTGATTCGTGACCTCGTCGCGAACACCAACGCCGCACTCGTGCTGGTGTCTGCTGGTAGTGGCCACCGCCGCGACGGGTATCCGTCTCGCTGGGATCGCCGGCGCTCTGGCCGCGGCCGTTGGTTTCGACTTCTTCCTCACCGAGCCTTACTACGCGTTGAATATCGCCGGCCCGGACGACATCGCGACCGCCGTGCTCCTGCTGCTCGTCAGCGGTTTGGTCGGTGAGATCGCCCTGTGGGGACGACGGCAGGTGGCCCGTGCCAGCCGGGAACAGGGCTACCTCGACGGGGTCATCGGCACCGCGGCGACAGCGGCCGCCGGCCGGGCTTCCACGGCCCAACTCATCGACCAGGTGGCCCGCCAGATCGCCGACGTCCTGCAGATCGACAACGCCCGCTTCGACCCCGCCACCCACTACTGCGGTCCCACCCTCGGCGACGACGGCACCGTCTCCCGCAACGGGCACACCCTGGACGCCGCCCGCCGCGGCCTACCCACCGACGCGACCACCGCATTGAAAGTCACCAGCGGAGGCACGGTCTACGGCCATTACCTGCTCACCTCGGCCACCAAAGTGGCCAGGCCGTCCCGGAACCAGCCTCGGGTGGCAGTGCTGCTCGCCGAGCAGGTCGGTGCCGCATTAGCGACCCAGACCCAGCAATCTGGCGACCCGACCTGAACCGACGCGTCCACGAGCACTGAGCCGATGCGTCCCGGATCGTCCTCTCGACTGACCACGCCTCCGTATCTCGTCCGGTAGAGGATCGTCCAATGGGATACCTGTGGGGGCAGAGTTTTAGTCAACGCGACCGACTGGTAGTCGGGCAGGTGGCGTGCGTCCCGGGGGCCCAGGTGGTGAAGGTCTCCTGGTTGCGGCCGCCCTCGCGACCCGCGCCTGGGCCCTGTCGGCTGCGCGGTCAGCGACCTTCGAGTGGGTACTGGTTTGACGGCAAGACCTGGCGATCGTCGCGTTGCTCCGTCAGCGGAGGCGCGACCATCCTGTCACCTGGAAAGTTGACCGAGGCTTGGATTGCCCAAATGTGCGACGACACGCTGCCGCAGTGGCACGGGTATCGGCGCAAGTCCATTGAGAAGCTCGATGAGCTTGAGCCGGCAGTTCTCTCGTTCACCGGCGGTAGTCCGTTCATCGACCGCCCGGTTGATCAGTTGCCGCGCTCTGGACAGTACGCGCTTCGTGTCCGGGTCCATCCGTGCGGTGCCGACCGACCTGGCGTTGACGTCGGCTGTGTGCCACGCATCAGCCAGATCGAGCACCGCACGCTGGTACTCGACGCGGCGATCCGTGCCTGCGGTTGGGGTTTCGGCCAGAGGCGCCAAGAGTTCGACCCGTTCACGGCAGTGGAAGAACCGTGCGGTCGCCGGCTCGGTGACGTCATCCAATAACGGTCGGATGAATATCGAGTACGGGTCCATGCAGTAACTCGTCCACTCCGCGTCGACCTCGGCCCGTAGTCTGCGGACCTCCCGTGGGTCGGCCACCGGCTCGGCCGGTGGCGCCCAGCCGGGGCTTCCGGTCGGCGGGACCGGATTCGCTGTCTCGATGAACAGGGCCTTGTTGACCACCCACGCGAGCAGTGCTGCCAGCAGCACGATGGCCGCAAGAGGAAACGCGTCAGATAGTTGTCCGGGCTCGGGGCCGTACCCGCCGTCGATAACGTAAATGATCATCTGCGACTCTCTGGTCAATGCCCGCGTCGTTCATGGGCCCTTGCGGGCGAATGCTAGTACTCGCGCGACCTGCGCCGGTTACCGAGAAGCTTCCTTCCGAACTCCGGTTTACCCGGACATCCTGTCGGATAACACGTTTCAGCATCGACCAGGTCCCACGACGGTCTTCGTACTGAAAACTTGACCGCGCTCTGGGCGCGTCGGCCGCAAGCCGGGTCGGGTCCCTCACCGTCGGTTGTTGTTCGGTCCGTTGATGACGGCTCAAACGGTGTAGTCCCGGAAGTCCCCGGACCGGACGAAATCTGCGGTGGCGGTCAGCACGGCGGCGAGTTTTCGACCGCCCGTTCCAGCGACCTGGTCCAGGACAATATCTGCGCCTATGTCGAGGTCGCGGGCAAGTCGATCGGCCGGAAAATCCCGTGCTTCCAGCACCGTGGCCAACCAGGCGACCTCCAGCCGGATATCGAGTTCGCCGTTCACCGATTCCGTCGCCCAATTCAATAGGTGCTGATTGTCGTGCACACACCACGCGTTACCGGCATCTCCATAGCGCTCCCGCTCGTCAGGGTATTCCAGCCGGTAACGCTCACAGATGGCAGTGGCCAGAGCAACGAGGTCGAGAGATTCACCGCCATCCAACGGTGACGAGACTTTGGGTGCCTCGTCCCCGCCCTCCGGTGGCCGCAGCCGGCGCCCAGTCACTCCGCGACGACGTCGTAGGTGTGCATGCTCTCTAGCCGTTCAAGTTTGACAGCTCGTCTCAACGACGGATCCATCCGGTCGTGGGATACCCGGTGGTCGTTGCTCTTCATGTACTCCCGGAACGCGTCCTTATCCCGCCACCGGCTGACCATGAGCACTTCGGCGGGGTCGCGGTCCGATCTCCACACCTGTAGATCGACGAAACCGTCGTGGGACTCCACCAACCCCGCGCGTCGCCCGAACGCACCGACAAGTTCATCGGACCTGTCGACCGCAACCCGGAGACGGGACATCGAGATATACATGACCCCAGTTTATGGCTAAACTGGATAAATAGGACGAAAAGGTGCCTGAGCCGAGTTGGTCGGCGCGCATCGGCCGAGTCACCGTGAACGCCCACCTTCTAGGGGAGAAGTAGCCCGCAGTGCTCGGTGGGATCGGCTGCAAGCGACTGAAACGCTGGAGCGTCCGGTCCCCTCGCAGTCCCCGCTGACTGGACGCCGGTTGCGACACCCATCGGCGTCGACCGCGCAGTCGGGGTCCGCCGGCAAGGCGCCGTCTTCTGGGTTTGCCGCACAGCACCAGAAGGAAGCCACTTGCTCGCGGTCCCGCAAGCCGAACGACAACCCAGGACGCCCTTGGCCGTCACCACGGTCACCCCATCCATGATCGTTAACGTTCCGCGCAGGATCGGTATCCCGGGCCGACCTGTCTAGCTGGCGCCAGCCGTGCATTGTCGGCCGCCTGCTCTCCAGTCGGTGACCGACTGCTGTGCACCAACGACCAGGGACTCCCTGGGCGGCCCAGCTGAGGATCAGGGTGCGTATCGGCACACGACGTAGCGGCTGCCAGCACGGCGGTCCACAGTGCGCTGGTGGCAATGAGATGCCGGTAAACGCACCTCGGTAACCCGCGAGCATCAGGGCACTTTGCAGCTCTTTGATGGGTTCGTGAGCTGGCCAGGTCGGGGCCGAAACTACACAACAGCACGAGGTCCGCAGACGAAAAGAGTTGCGCGGCAAGCTCGGCGGGCGTCGCGTCGTTTCGATGTGCGGTGCGCCGCCGATGGCGAATCGGACTCATGAACTGAAGAGCGCAGGTTCTCTGCCGTGCGCCCTGTTTCGACATTGCTTGTTCGCTCGTTCCGGCGGGCGCCGGACAGGCTCGGAAATGACTCCCCTAGGGAATATTGTCCGAATTGTCCGGTCGAGAGGTTTAGCTAGGATTGCCTACCGAATCAGGCGAATCGTGATCGGAAGGTCGAGATCGGCCCAAGCTCGATCGGCGGTGAGAACTTCAGCAGGAACGCTGCGGACAGTGAGTGCGAGACAGCATCGGTCGCCCAATGAAAGCGTCTGGCCGCCGGATAGGGAGCGCAGCGCGCCGACCAGTTCAGCGTCGGCCGCGCTGAGCGGTTCGATGGTGACCCCGGCGGCATTGAGCAACTGCCGTAGGCGGGCGACGTCGATGTCGGCATCGACTAGTTTCCCCACGACTTCAGCGAGATTTGCAGTGCAGAGGAACGCGCCGGCGAGTTCGTCAGCGACAAGATCACTGCCCGGCTCGTTGTGGATGAGCGCGAGAACGGCCGAGGCGTCCAGAACCGTCATTCCGCGGCGGCGGCGAGCCGGCGTTCGGCGAGTAGTTCCTCGACGAACGAACGCGACTTCGGCACATCACCAGCCAGCGCGCGCAACTCGGTGACTGCGTCCTGTTGACGTTCCAAAACGAGTCGCGGGCCAGTCACATGCAGGTGGAGTCGGTCGCCGGGAACCAATCCAAGCGCCAGCCGAACTTCGGCTGGAATCACGACGCGGCCCTGCCGACCCATCACAATTGTGGCATCCATTGAACAAGTGTGCCACATGGCTCCAGTGGGTGGCAGATGCGTCATTTCGTTGGCCGGCTGCTGCTGATTGGTATGGCAGGCCGTCCTGCGCCCTGGTCAAGCAGGACGTCGCGAAAGCATGCCGAAGATCATGAAGACGCACCCATTCCAGACTTGCCGCCAACCGAGCCGTACTGAACCGCCGGTTGACATTTCTCGGTTCCAGCGGCGTGCCAAGTTGGGTGGCGCAGACCAGGCCATGGTCCTCCCAGGCGGGCCCGACCAGGAGACGATCCTCGACTTGGCGCATCCGCTGGGTCCTTGTTTCCGCTGCGCGTCTCCAGGCGTCTTGTCGTATGGGCGTTGGAACTGGTCGAACCTGGCAGCCGCGGGGCTCCTTCAGCCGAACAGTGGCGCGCCAAGTGCCTGTCGGGCTCCTGATGGCGCCTGCATGCCCGGCAGGATGGCGAATGCGGCGGTGGCCGTTGGCGTCACGAACTGCATGAGGTCGTCGACCTCGTCGAGTCGCAGCTGGGTCTTGGCGAATGTCGCGATGTCGTTCTGGAAGCTGATGAACATGTGACCGGCGTCGGTGGGCGAGTTTCGGAAGCTGTAGCTGCGGCGCAGCATCAGCCCGCTGCCGGTGAACGAGGGGTGCGCTGCGCGGGTGTGTGCCCGGGCCGGGACGAGCAGATCGCCGTTGTCGGCCTTGGCGTTCACGTTGATTTGGTCTGTCAGGCCACCACCGGACAACGGCGTGCCGTCGATCTTGCGTCGACCGATGGTGGCGTCCTGCTGCGCGGCGGGCAGCGCGCGAAAGGCGCTGGTATCGAGCCGGAAGCGGCGGATCACCACGATCGTGCCTCCGGTCAGCGGGCCGCTACCGATCCAGACGTCGGCAGCGAGTTCCGCTTCGGTGCGGGGGATGATGACGCCGTCGTGGTAGCCGAACGGGTTCCGGGTGACTCCGGCGTCGACCTGTCCGCGGTAACCCATGTCGGACCACCGCAGCCGGAAGCCGGCGACCGTTTGCTGCAGATGAGCCAGCACCGGTTCCAGGATGAGCGGGTCCGATGCGTTGATGCTGAGGTAGAGGTGGCCACCGCGACTGTCGGGAGTCAGCTTGGCGTCGCCGGCGAACTCCGCAAGCGTCACCGTCGCGGCCAGGTCCGGGCGGCTGGTGGAAGCGAGCCCGTCCGGCCCGACGCCGATTGTCACCGTGAGGTCCCCGGGGCCGTCCGGGGTCACGTCGAGCACCGGGTCGTCGGTGTCGGTCAGCGCGCGGACGGCGTCGCCGAGGTCTCCCAGGGATGCGGACAGGGCCGACCGGTCTACGTCGGCGACGGCGACCAGGCAGTGTGTCTGCGGCGCGGTCGGAGCGGTCACGCCTGCTTGGTGGATCCCGATCGCTGGTATCGGTGTACCGATTGTCGGTTCGGCTGCCGCGGCCGGTGCCGGGGTGGCGATGTCGGCGGCGTCGCTGGTCGGCGCGGTGTCGGCTCGTCCCAGTGCGTAACCGCCTACGCCCAGGGCCACCACACCGGCACCGGTGCCCAGCAGCAGCCGGCGGCGGCTCACGCCGCCGGACTGGCCCGGGGCCGGCGCCTGCTCGGTCATCCACCGCCCCCGGCCACGCTCAGGCTGGGACCCGGTGTGTCCGGGAAGTCGACCGTCTGCCATTGCGCACCGAGCCTGATTTCGGCCCGGCGCAACAGGCCGGCCGCGTCCACCCACAGGCGCAACGGCGAGGTATCGGCGGTGATCGCCGGATCGCCTGCGCCCGGGGGATTGTCGCTCGGCGGCGAGGCGAACACCGTCACCGGGACGCCGTCCACCGTATCGGCACGCAACCACAGGGCACCCGCTTGCTGCAGCAGCAACGGATTTTCCGGCCGATCCGAGCCAAGCCCGCCCAGGACGATCAGCAGGCTGTCCAGGCGACTGGTGCTGCCGTCCAGCGGATGGCTGACCCAGTCGGTGCTGGATGCGTCCTTGATGGGAAGGGCCGGGTTCCCGTGGGCATCGGGCGCCGAGTCGTGTACCCCGACGGTGGCGCCGTTCCACAGTAGCGCCTGCGGCGTGAACGACCCGGTCACCTCGGCGTAGCCGAGGTGACCGGCGTAGTCGATCCAGCCTTGCAGCTCCAGCTCGGTGCCCTTCTCGGTGATCGATGTGCTGAACGGGCGGGTCCCGGTGTCGAAGTTATTGAACCGGACGACCGCGAGCAGTTGCGCCTCCTCCGTCGTCACCGGCCGAGCCGGTGGCGCCATCGGCTCGGGCGCGGCGGAGCCGGCCGAACAGCCGGCGAGCAAAAGGACGAGGGCGGCGACGATGCCGAGCAGCCGGGCGAAACGAGCGGTGCGACGGCGGCGGGTCATCGGGTGCCCGAATTCGCTTGCAGCAGGTCGGCGGCTGGGACGGTGAGCGTCGTCAGGTCGGGCATGGCGACGATGCCCGGCAGCGGCTGGCTCGCGGCGGCGGGGTCGGCCGCCGCCAGGTTGGGCTGGTCTATGGGCGGGGTGACTTGCTTGAAGCTCTTCCCGGGGGGTGCGTCGGGACCTTCGGCGGTGGCCGTCGACGCCTGCGGCTGCCCGTCGGCACTGTCGCACGCCGCCGACAATTCGGCCAGCAGCGTCGTGGGCAAGGTCGTTGCGACACCGGTGGCGCAATTGCCTGTCGCCGGGGTCCGCTCGGCCGATTGGTTCGCCATGTCGACGGCGTTGTCGTCCAGCACGTTGTCGCGGAAACGGTTGTCGGTGGCGGGAATGTCCTCGGTGTTGGTGAGGATCACGCCCGCCCGGGCGTTGCCAGAGATTCGGTTCCGTTCCACGGTGTTGGACTGGCCACCGCCGATCCCAATACCGGTGCCGAACCCGCCGTCGGCTTGGGCGGGGGAGTCGGCTTCGTCGTTGTCACTGATCAGGTTGCCCACCACCTGGTTGGCGTGCTGCGGCAGGAAGGCCTCCTGGTAGGACGACAGCAGCGTCAGCCCGACCCGGTTGCCGGCGAACCGGTTACCGGCGACGACCACCGAGTCCGACGCGTTCGCGTTCTCGAAACCCACGGCGTTTCGCTCGGCGACGTTGCCGGTGACCAGGACGTCGCAGTCGCGGCATTGGCCGACGTAGAAGCCGCTGTCCGCCGAGCCGGAGGCGTAGGAGTCGGTGATGACGCCGTGCTGGGAGTTGAAGGCGTAGATCCCGTACAGCCCATTGTTGAAGGCGGTCACGTGGTCGACCCTGAATCGCTGCAGGGGCGGGAACTGCTGCGGGTCCCACCTCTGGTAGCCGTCGGCTGTCGGGGCCGACGGACCGTTCTCGTCGTGCAGGCCGGTGAACAGCACACCGTAGAACGTCGCGCCCGTCACAGTGATGTTCTCCACCCGTACGCCGTCGGCGACGGCGACGACGCCGTAGGGCCGAATGCCCCCGCCGTCGATCACGGTGTCGTTGCGATCAACCCCACGAACCGTCACATCCGGGGTGTCGATCAGCAGTTGCTCCGCATAATGGCCGGCCCCGATCAGAATGGTGCCGCCAGGTGCGACGCGATCGGCGGCCTCGCCGAGGGTCGTGACATCCTCCGGTACCCGGACCGGTGCGGCCGTTCCCGCCGCGGCGGAGGCTTCCGGACCGGTTTCGGCCTGGTCCCCATCGGACCCGCAGCCGATCAGCACCACCGCGGTCATGCAGGCGGCAGTGCAGCCGGCGATCCAGCGACGAAGCATGGTGGTGAGCATAGGAGCGGCCCCGCGACAGACGACTTGCGCGGGTATTTCGGAGGTCCTTTCACTGCGATTCTCAGGATTAAGCCGGATGCGTAGATATTCACCACTCGGATGAATTGCGCATTCTTCAGTCACCCACCAGACTTCCACGGTAGTTCATTCGGTCACACAAGGTGCACAATGCGTTACCGGGCGTCGAGCAGACGCTTCGACGGACGAACCTTTTGGATGAAGGCGGGAAGTCTGTTGACACACGCGGTTGCTCCTGAGGGCGCCCGACGGCGCCGCGGTGTGCGCTGGACTTCAGTGGGTGCTGTATTCACGCTGTTGACCGGTCTGCTGCTCGTCGGCCCCGCCGCTGGCGTCAGCGCGGCGGCTGGGAACGTGGACGGCGCCGTTTCCGGCTCGGTGTTCCAAGATTTCGGCAGTACCGGCATCTATACGACGGGCGACGCCGGCGCGGGTGTCCCGCGCAACCGTCCCATCGCCGGCGTGACGGCCACGGCGTATGACGCGGACGGTGACCAGGTCGGCACGGCGACCAGCGCTGCGGACGGCACGTACACCATCGATGCGGCCGGCGCCCGTTCGCAGGATCTCCGGATCGAGTTCTCCGGCTGGGATCAAGAGGTCTACCAGCCGGGCTTCGCCGCCCAGACTGCCGCACCGGCCGACGCACTCGGCTCGAACGACACGTCCGTCCAGTTTGTCAGGCTCGGCACCGATGACGCCGACCACGTCGACCTCGCCCTGATCATCCCGGATCAGGTCATCCAGGCCAATGCGCCGATCTCCACCGCGATCGAGTACGCGGGCGATCCGCTCAACCCGGCCAACGCTCTGACGGAGAGCGCCGCGGTGGTGGCTCAGCCGTGGGCCGACTTCGGCGCCTACGAAGACCCGGGCTGGCCGTTCGGCCGGGTCACTCTTGCGACCTTCCAGCAGGTGGGCTCCGCCTGGGGCACGTCTTACATCCGCAACGGCAACCGCATGCTGGTATCTCCAACGGTCAAGCGGATGTCGGGGCTCGGACCGGGCGGCCTTGGCGCCATCTACCAGGTCAACAATGTTCTCAAACCGGACGGGTCGCTCAACACCGTGACGCCCGACCCCGAGGTCTGGTTCAACGTCGAGGACCTCAACGAGGTCGGCGGCGGCCCCAAGATCGACCTCGGTGACATCCCGGTCAACGGAACGGGAGGCCGTGGACTGGGCAACCATGACACCCCGGCCACGGATATCGCCGCCTTTACCGGCGCCGCTCGGATCGGCATCGGCGGAATGACCACCTCGCTCGACGGCCGAGCCATGTTCGTCACCAACCTGAACGACAAGTCGATCTACGGCATCAACATCGTTGACCCCGACATCACTCCCACGGTTGCGGTGCCGTTTGACACACCGGTGGGTGCCGGCCAGCAGCTCTGGGCCGTGACGACCTATCGCAACCGGCTCTACCTCGGCTATGTGGACACCGGGACCCGCCCAGGGCAGTCCGCCGCGGCTGCCGGGATGAAGGCCTATGTCGTCTCGACGGCGGTCGACGAAATGGTCGACGCGGTCGTCAGGGGGACCCGCTTGACCACTGTCTGGCGGCCCGAGCTGACCGTCGACCTCGGCTACGCCAAGGGCTCCAACATGGAGAACTGGCCAACCCGGGGCGGCAATCTGAGCACGCCTACCACCTGCACCAACGGCCAGCCCAGCGCCGGGTCACCCACCATGGACGCGTCCTTCCCCCAGCTGAGGCGTTGGAACAGCTGGACAGACACGTGGTCGTGGGATTCAGCAGGTAATGCAATTGCGACCGACAACCCGTTCGATGCGGCGGTTCAAGCCGGCGGCGGCACCGTCGGACTGCCGGGCGGCTGCGGCTACGGCACGGGCTGGGAACATGTGTACCCGCAGCCGGTACTCTCCGGCCTGTCGTTCGACATCGACGGGTACCTGATTCTCGGTTTCACCGACCGCAACGCCATCCAGAGCGGCAACCGCAACTGGGCCGCGGTGCCGAGCCCCACTGCCGGTCGATTCTGGGAGAGCATCTCCAACGGCGACACGTTGATCGCCGCGCCCGCATCGCTCGCCGGGACTCCGCCGGCCGGCTGCCCGACCGCGACCGGGAACTTCGTGCTCGAGTGCCGGGGACAGGTCGGCAATCGCCCGCCTCGCACCGCCGCGGTCAACGGCCAGCAGCCGACCCGCACCAACGGCGAGGGCCCCGGCGGCGGCGAGTTCCTCAACGACCGGCGCGACCAGGGCACCGGCGGGAACCACAACGAGAACACGCTGGGCTCGGTGGTCACCTACCCCGGTGTTGATGAGATCGCCTCCTCGGCGATGGACCCGTACAGCGGGATCAACCGCAACGGCCTGATGTGGTTCGACCAGAACACCGGAGTCGCCACCCGCGGGTTCGACCAGGTGATCGGTGCCGACGACACCACCTCGGAGACCTTCCAGAAGGGCGGCGGGCTGGGGTCCGTCGCGCTGCTCGGCGTCGCATCGCCGGTGGAGATCGGGAACCGGGTGTGGCTGGACGCCGACCTCAACGGTCGGCAGGACCCGGACGAGCCGGCGATCAACGGCGCCCCGGTCCAGCTGTGGACCGCTGATACGGGGGGCGCCCCACAGTGCCTGATCGGTACCACGACGACGGCTACCGTGGACGGTCAACCGGGAACGTACTACTTCCGCTCGGACGATCCCGCGTTGCAGGACGTCGCCTGTGCGGCACTTGGCGCGCCCGTTTCGTTCACCACGAACGCCGACTACGTAGTGCTGTTTCCCGGCGCCGGTGATGCTGGTGGCCCTGCTTTGGCGACCGCCGTGGACCTGGAAGGGCCGAACGCCGATCACCCCGGGTTCGCCGGTCTGACCTGGGGCGATTTACAGCGCACCTCGCAGGCAGTTCGGATCGCGCCGACCGCCACCAACGGTGGCACCACCGCGCTCAATGATTCCAACCCCGCCGTCGACACCGGCCGGGCGCCGGTCAATGTCGGCGGACCGGGCGAGAACGACCACACCATCGACGCGGGCTGGTACGGGCTCGCGCCGTTCCAGGTGGAGAAGACTGTCACCGGTACCGGCCCGCCGGACACGACCTACACGGTCGAGGTGCTGGCTGCGACCAACTTCCGCGGCGACGACCGGCTCGCGGCCGCCGGTGTCGATCCGGGCAGCACGAGATCCGCAGGTCACCAAGACCAGTTACGTCTTGACCCCGGGCACGCCGGTGGCCAGCGGTCAAGATCTGCCGTACGGCTACACCCTGACCCTGAAGGAGACCGATCCGGTTCTGCCGGACGGCGCGGTCACCTACGACCCGCCTGACCCGTCCGATCCCACCCGCGCTCAGGTGGTGATCAGCCCGCGCCCGGCAGACCAGGTGGTAACCCTCGACGTGACCAACGCCTACGGCTCGTTCCAGGTGGTCAAGACGAACACCGGGGACCCGGAAGCGGTCACCGCGGCAGCCGACCTCGTGTTCACCGTGAATTGGACCTCGGATCAGCCGGATGTGATCGGCGGCGCCACCTCCGGCTCGTTCACGGTCAAGGGTGATCAGGTCGCGGAACCCGTTCCGCCACTGTCCTTCCCGGTGGGCACCAAGGTCACCCTGAGCGAGGTCACCCCGACAAACCTGCCGCCGGGCGTGCAGTGGACGGGCGGCACCTGGTCGGCTGCGCCACCGAACGTCGTGGTCAACCAAGACGGCACCGCCACGGTCACCATCGCCAGCAACAACAACGCACCCGTCCAGGTCGCGCTGACCAACACGTTCGAGAACCAACTCGGCAACTTCACCCTGACCAAGACAATCAGCCCGGATAGCGACTTCCCGGATCTGGCTGACCCGATCTACGACTCAGTCTCCATCCCGGTCGACTACACGTACACGATTCCGGGCGAGGACCCGGTCACCGGCACCTACACGCTGAACCGGGCCAACAACTTCACCGTCACCTCGCCTGACTATCCGACCGGTACGGTGTTCACCCTCACCGAAGGAACGCCCACCGGCCTGCCGGTGAACATGGAGATGACCTTCGAGGGCTGGACCGTCGATGGCGCGCCGGCAACCAGCCCGGTGACGTTCACCATCGGCGACGGCACCACGACCGCCTTGGTGGTGACCAACTCCACGCGAGAGAAGGTCGGCACGTTCGAGGTCACCAAGGAGTTCGACGGCGTCGACCCGCAGGACCCGCAGCTGGCGAACGTCGTGGTGACGATCACCTGGACCGCTCCGGACGGGGCGACCGGCACCATCGAGCTCACCCAGGCCGGCGGCTGGACCGGCGGCCCGACCGACGCCGCGGGCGACCCGATCACCTTCCCCCTCGGCACGGTCATCGACCTCGAAGAGACCGACGTCACCGGCGTCCCCCCGAGTCTGGATTGGACCACCGTCGCGTGGACCCCGCCCGGTCCGGACGGTCCCGCCACTGGCCGGGTGACGATCACCAGCGAGACCCAGGCCGCATCCGCGACTGTCGTGAACGGTGCCGAGGCCGTCGTCGGCACGTTCCAACTGAGCAAGGCGCTCAGCGAGGGCAGCGACTTCGAGCTGACCGATCCCGAACTGGCCAGTGTCTCGTTCACAGTCAACGCCTCATGGGCGGCCCAGCCCGAACTCGGCGTCACCACACCCGGGAACGTCGATCTGATCCTCAACCAGGCCAACGGCTGGACGACCGGCCTCGGCCAGACCCTGCCCGTCGGCACCGTCGTGACACTGTCCGAGATCACCATGTCCGGCGCACCGCCGAACGTGGAATGGGACGGCGTCCCGGCCTGGGGTGCTGGCGTCACCGCGAACCCGGACGGCACCGCGACGCTGGTCATCACGGACGCCGAGCAGTCGCCGACGATCGTCGTTTCGAACACGCTGACCGAACTGTTCGGCACGTTTGGGGTGGCCAAGCAGGTCGACGGCGACTTCGATCTGGACTCGCCGGAGATCGCTGACGCAGTGTTCACCGTCACGGCGACCTGGCCGGCCTACTACGACCAGCCGGCCGGATCGGTCGAGTTGGTGCTCAACGCGGACAATGCGTTCACCATGCCGGCCGGTGTCACCTTGGCGACCGGTACGACGGTGACGCTGTCCGAGGCCGAGCCGTCGGGCACCGGACCCAGCGTCGAGTGGGGCGACATCGCCTGGTCTGGTGAAGGTTTGACCATCAATGGGGACGGGACCGCGTCTTTCGTCATCGGCGATGACACCAACCCGACCTTCACGGTCACCAATACGGCCACCGAGCTGACCGGCACGTTCGGCGTGGCAAAGCAGGTCGACGGCGACTTCGACCTGGACTCGCCAGAGCTCGCCGGTGCGGCGTTCACCGTAACCGCCACCTGGCCGGCCGCGCCCGGCCTGGACGCCGGTTCGGTGGAGTTGGTGCTGAATGCCGACAACGACTTCGCGTTGCCGTCAGGGGTCGATCTGCCCACCGGAACGGTGGTCACCCTGTCGGAGGCCGTGCCGTCGGGTACCGGGCCGAGCGTCGAGTGGGGTGCGGTGACCTGGTCGGGTGAGGGCCTGACCGTGAACGACGACGGGACCGCGTCGTTCACCATCGGCAACGGCACGGCTCCGGTGTTCACCGTCACCAACACCGCGACCGAGCTGACCGGGACGTTCGGCGTGGCCAAGCAGGTTGACGGTGACTTCGACCTGGGTTCGTCGGAGGTGGCGGACGCGGTCTTCACGGTCACGGCGTCCTGGCCGGCCGCACCGGGTCTGGACGCCGGCTCGGTGGCGCTGACCCTGACCGCCGAGAACGGTTTCGCACTGCCCGCCGGAGTCGACCTGCCCGTCGGCACCGTGGTCACCCTGTCGGAGGCGGTGCCGTCCGGCACCGGGCCGGGCGTCGAGTGGGGTGCAGTGACCTGGTCCGGCGAGGGCCTGACGGTCAACGCCGACGGAACGGCGGCGTTCACCATCGGTGAAGGCACCGCACCACAGTTCACCGTGACCAACACGGCAACCCAGGTCAACGGGTCCTTCTCGGTGCTCAAGCAGGTCACCGGAGACGGTGCGAGCTACCTCGACCCGGCGACTGAGTTCACCGTCACGTACACCTACGAGGGCCTCGCCGAGCCGGGTGCCCTCACGGTCACGAATGGCGCGACGGTCACCGGGCCCGAACTCCCGGTCGGGACCATGGTCAAGTTGTCCGAAATCTCCCCGACCGGTGGCCTGTCGAACGGCGCAACCTGGGGTGCCCCGATGTTCGTCCTGCCCGACGGCACCACAGGTGCGACGGTGACGTTCACAGTCGGCACCGAGCCGGTCCAGGTCGTGCTCCACAACCCGACGGTGCCGACCACTCCGACGACGCCCACGACGCCGCCGACCACTCCGACAACGCCCACCACGCCGCCCCTGCCCAACACCGGCGTCGACGTGATCGGGACGAGCGTGACGGCTCTTGTCCTGCTGTTCCTGGGTGGAGTGCTGGTGCTTCTCGGTACCCGGCGGAGGTGGGACAAGCGCTGATCCTTCACCTCGCGCAGCCAGCCGACTAGAAGAGCAGCGGACCTGCAGCCCGCTGACACTGCCCACCCCCGATCAGTCGCCATTGGGGCGAGATTTCCCGACCTGCCCCCGCCGGCGGTGCCGAGGACGTGAGCGCGGGCGACGGAGCAGCGCCCCCGGTGCGCGCCATCCGCGCACCGGACGCAGGGCCTTGAGCTGCTTGGCGACGGGCCATCGTCGGACCTTCCCGGCTGCCAGCACTCGGATCCCCATGCGGTGGGTCAGCGGCCAGGCGCTGCTCAACTCGTGCCTACGTTCAGTCCTCGGCCGCACTCTCGTCGTCGAACAGGCCCTCGACGGAGAGATAGCGCTCGCCTGTGTCGTAGCAGTAGGTGAGGACCCGAGCCCCATCAGGCAGGTCTGGGAGCTTCTGGGCAACCGCGGCGAGTGAAGCGCCCGAGGAGGGGCCGACGAAGATGCCCTCGGTACGGGCGGCGCGAATGGCATATCCGAAGGCGTCTTCCTCGCTCACCTGGATGACGCCATCGAGGGTGTCGGTGTGCAGGTTGACGGGGATGAATCCTGCGCCGATGCCTTGCAGCTTGTGCGGGGATGGGTCGCCACCGCTGATGACCGGGGACTTCGCGGGTTCGACCGCGAAGGTCTGCATCTGCGGCCACTTCTCCTTGAGGACTTCACTGACACCGGTGATGTGCCCGCCGGTGCCGACACCGGTGATCAAGACGTCGATGCCCTCGGGGAAGTCGGCGAGGATCTCCTGCGCAGAGGTGCGCTTGTGTACCTCGATGTTCGCCGGGTTTTCGAACTGCTGGGGCATCCACGCTCCGTCGCGTTCGGCGATGAGCTGCCCGGCTTTCGCGATCGCGCCTTTCATGCCGTCGGCGCGGGGTGTGAGCACGAACCGAGCCCCGTAGGCGGCCATCAGCCGGCGGCGTTCTACCGACATCGACTCCGGCATGACCAGGGTGATGGGGTACCCCTTCACGGCAGCGACCATGGCCAAGCCGATGCCGGTGTTTCCCGAAGTCGGTTCGATGATCTCGCCGCCAGGCTTGAGTGAGCCGTCCGCTTCGGCGGTCTCGATCATGGCTAGGCCGATGCGGTCCTTGATGGACCCGCCCGGGTTAGCCCGCTCGAGCTTGAGCCACACTTCGACTCGGTCTCCGAACAGGCGGCTGAGTCGGATGTGGGGGGTGTTCCCGATGACGTCGAGGATGCTGTCGGCCTTCATGGCTCTCCAGTTGTGGTGGACGGTGGGTGGTCTCTGCCGGGTGGGACTTTCTCAGAGATGAAATTCCAGAGCGGGGTCGGTTGATTCCGCGGACGCGGATCCGTTGGGGGTCCGGCGGCGGTCGATTGCTGCGCTGGTCGAGATCAACGAGCCCGGTGGGACGCTGCGCGTGAGCCACACGTTTCCGCCGATGCGGGCGCCGGCTCCGATGACGGTGTCACCGCCCAGGATGGTAGCCCCGGAGTAGACGATCACATCGTCCTCGACGGTGGGGTGGCGCTTGGCGCGCATCGCTTTCTCTACAACCAGCGCGCCGAGGGTGACGCCTTGGTAGAGCCGCACCCGGTCCCCGATCTCGCAGGTCTCACCTATGACGACCCCGGTGCCATGGTCGATGGCGAAGGCCTTTCCGATACTCGCCCCGGGGTGGATATCGATCCCGGTGAAGCGGTGAGCCAGTTCCCCGAGTACCCGGGGCAGCAGCGGCACGTTAGCGGACCAGAGCTGGTGGGCCATCCGATGCACCGCGGTCGCGAAGAAGCCCGGGTAGGCGAGGATGACGTCGTCGACGCCAGATGCAGCGGGATCGCTATCGGCGATCGCGGCGGCGTCGAGCAGCAACGCGCTCCGGATCTTTGGCAGCGTGGCGACGAACTCACGGCTGACGCGGCTGCGCATGTCGACGTCGATCGTGGGCAGCGTCAGCGCCTCGTCGAGGAGCTGGAACAGGGCGGCGGCATCAGCGTCCACATCGCCGGCCCGACAACCGACTTCCTGCGTGTAATGCGGGAACAGCAGTGCGAGAAAGGCATGGATCAGCTGCTCGGCCACTTTCGGCAGCTGTGGCGGAAGGTCATAGGAAGCGCGCTCCGCCGCCAGCACATCGGCGAAGCCTGCGGGAAGCGCCAGCAACGGTGAGGCATGCGCCGACGCGTCCATGCGTTGGACGTTACGCGACGTGCCGCGACGGGGGGCGGTGCCGCGTGCGTGGGTGGGGTTGAACGCGATCGCAGCCGTGATGAACGGCTCCAGCGGTCCCAAACCGGACAGCGCCTTCGTCCGCGCCGGCGGCCCACGGCGCGAAATGTCGTGAAGCGCGGGAAGCGACCGCGACGACAATGGGCGGGTCAGCCATGGCATCGACGATGACACCGTTGACGTGCGCGAAGCGAAGCGGCGCCGCCGTTAGCGGGGACTCCATCACGGATCGCACCCGCTAGCCGCGCTCGGGCCATCCTCGACTTTGCCCACAAGCATTGCCCTGTGACGGTTCTCAGTGCTCGGTCCGGGGATACCGAGGACACTTGGCCGCGGACCTCGCTGTCAGTTGACGGGCCGGACAGATCAAGGTCGGTTCCACCATGAGGTCAGAGCGAACCGCCTGCTCGAGATCGCGGCAATTGCAAGGCGACCGACCGAAATTGCCGCTTCCCAGCCCGCTCCAGCTCTTGCGCCGCGAGCAGCCCACGTCGTCCCGTAGAGGGATCCCCCGCGGCACAGAAATGATCAATGAAGGGCCTGAAAGTCGCGCAGCCGACGTCCGTTTGAGGTTCCTAGCCCCCGCAACCTGACCAGCAGCACCTCCACTGGCCACGAGAGGCTCGACCCTTGTTCGGCGCCCTCGTCCGGTTCGCCACCTGAGCGACGCAGGTGTCGGCGGCCGCGGCTAGCGTCGGACCCATGGCAAACCTGCTGCCCGAGCTGCTCGTGACCGACACGGCCGCGCTGCGGGTGTGGCTCGAAGAGCACCACGCGACGTCGCCCGGCGTGCGGCTGGTGCTGACCAAGAAGGGCGGCTCGGCCACCACGATCATGTGGGCGAGCGCGGTCGAGGAGCTGCTCTGCTTCGGCTGGATCGACGGCCAGGCCGGCAAGCGCGACGAGGACAGCTACACCGTGCGCATCACCCCGCGCCGCCCCAAGGGCAGCTGGTCCCAGCGAAACGTCGGGCTCGTGGCGACGCTCGAGGAGCAGGGCCGGATGACCGACGCCGGGCGCGCCGCGGTCGAGGCCGCGCGCGCCGACGGGCGGTGGGACGCGGCGTACGCCGGTCCGGCGACCCGCCAGGCGCCCGACGACCTGGCCGCGGCGATCGCGGCGGAGCCGGACGCGCAGGCGATGTTCGACGTGCTCACGAGCACCAACCGGTTCGCGCTGATCCATCGCGTCGAGAGCATGAAGCGCGCTGAGAGCCGGGCCCGCAAGATCACCGAGATGGTGGAGATGCTGGCGCGCGGCGAGACGCTCTACCCGCAGAAGGCGGGTCACCCCGGACGGGCAGTCCAGGGCGGAGGTGGATGACGTTCGCCGCCGCAGTGCAACGAACTTATAACGCCACAGAACCTGGCCGTCGACGCCGGTGGACCTCGACGGGAACGTCGTTGGGGACGGCCGCCCGCTTGGAGCAGATCATCGACCGGTTGGTCGGCGTTGTCTTGAGCCTTCATCCCACTCCCTTGCGGAACTGATAATGATCATGAAACCGGAGACGGGATCCTGCCGCGTGCGTCCCAATTGCGGTTCGGCTAGCGCTCGCGGGACTCGACTTGGTGCGGTGCGCGCGCAGTACGTCGACCCGGCGGATGGCTGTGCTCGGGCGGGATCCAGGCATCCAATGGGTACCTGCGCCTGGATGATGCGGACCGTCCTCGTTCCGAGGTCTGGTCGGGCCACGTCCCAGCGGCTGGGTGCTACCTGCGCTCGGCCGTGACGACGATGTAGCGGTTGGTGCTGCGGAATGCGGGGGCGTCCTCATTGCCTTCTTGCAGGATCCGCAATAGTCGAGCATGGGCCGGTTCGGCCTGACCGAGGCGCTGCAGCACCTCGAAGCCGGCGATAGCCATGGGGTGGCTGGTGCGCTGCGCTTCGAGGAAGTCCTGCGGGGACGCGGCGGTGAAGGCGAGTTCGTGCTGCTCGACGGTGACGGTCATGTCGAAGGCTGCGAACAGCGCCGCGAGCGCTCTCTGGTCGTGCCAGGGGAACGGAGTTGGAGGTGCCGGTGCGCCGAGGGCGCGTCGGACCATGTCCATCGCCGCCGCGTTCATCTGCCCGATCGCCCCGCTTGGCAGCCAGGCACTGAACACAACTCGTCCGTTGGGCGCCAGGACGCGGACCATCTCCGCGACCGCAGCCGTATGGTCCGGCGCGAAGATCACGGCGAAGTTGGACAGGACAGCGTCGAAGCGTCGGTCGGGCACGGGAAGCGAAGCGGCTTCACCGGAAAGGACTTCGATGGTGAGCCCCTCGCGGCGGGCCTGGGCGCGGGCCACATCCAGCAGCCGCGACGCCGGGTCCACTGCCGTGACCCGAGCGCCGGCTCGTGCCGCGATCAGCGCTGCGTTGCCGGTGCCGCAACCGACATCGAGGACGCGCTGGCCGGGCCGCACTCCTCCCGCTAGCACCACCGCCTCAGCGGCCGGCGCCAGCGCCGCGGCCGTCAGTTCGTAGGCACCGCGGCCCCAGTCCATGGGTGGCGGCCCAGTCGGCATCGGCGTTGTCCTTGGTGCTGCGTCCGCGTCGACATTGGTCATGATCCCTCGTTTCGTTACACGGTAACGTAACGACGTTGCACTATGGTGTCAAGGGTGGGTCGACCCAAAGAGCACAACCAGCGCACCAGTGCCGCCCTGCTCGACGCTGCGGAGCGGATCGTGGCATCTGACGGCGTCGGCGCCGTGTCCGTGCGGGCGCTCGCCGACGAGGTGCACACCACGACCCGAGCCATCTACAGCCTGTTCGGCTCGAAAGATGGGCTGATCGCCGCACTCGGCGCACGGATCTTCGACCTGCTCGCCGCCGCCGTCGACGCCGTGCCGACCACCCAGGACCCGGGTGCCGACCTCGTCGAGGCAGGTGTCAAAGGATTCCGTGCCCTCGTGGTGGAGCATCCCGCGCTGTTTCAACTCGGCATTCAACAGACCCACGCCGCAACCGACACGCAGCTGGTCGAGATTCGGGGGGCGGCCGCCCGCGCCTGGCCCGCGCTGCGGGCGCGGGTGGCGCGACTGCAGCAACATGGGCGCCTCGGCGCGCGTAGCGTCGACGACGCCGCCACCGCCTTCCATGCGCTCTGCGAGGGCATGGCAGCGCTGGAGATCCGCTGCGCCTTCCCCGCCGCGGCGGCCGAACATCTTTGGCGCGACTCACTGACCGCCCTTGTCGACGGGTTCAACACCAACCCTCGCCCGCCACCAACCCGGCAGTTCTCACCCAGCTTCAACGAATAGGCCTTAGCTACGCTCGCTCCCAGAGGCAGAACCCCGCGGACCTACGATGGTCATGCAATTCGACGAGCATGAGGTCGAGTCGGGCGTCCCGGGTCCGGTTTTCCCATCGGGTTGGCACCGCAGCCGACGTACCCGCCCGACCGTCAGGAGTTGGCGCCATGCGGTCCGGTCGCTCCAGCTGGACAAGGGTCGGGGTGCCGTCGGCAGAGGCAATGCCCACGTCTGGTCGTTGCTGACGGCGACGATGATCGGGGTCAGTCGGGTCGTGCGCCGAGCGCCGACGTCAGCCAGTAGTCGTGACGAAGCAGCGGCTCGCTGACCGAGATGCCATCGGGGAGTCGCCAGACACGCAAAGTCTTGTCCAGGCTGCCGGCGAACGATGATCGGAGGGCCGCCAGGTATCGCCAACCGCCACCTAGGTCGCGCAGCCGTCATCGCCGCGTAGCGGGCTCACTCAGGTCGAGCGGCGGTCGACTGGTGCTGAGTGATCGGGCCCGTCGCACAACTAGTCGCTTGAATCGTCGACCAGGAGAGAAGGAATGACGCAAGTGAACGTATTTGTCAGTCAGTCGGCCGTCGGTTTCCGGCCGGCGGCCAGCTTGACCGAGAGGGCAGCTCGAGGTGGTCGCCGCGGCGGTAGACCTCGACCTGCCGATTGAATGCCGCGCGGGCCCGGGCCTGGACGTTGTTGGGTTGGCCACGCAGGAGCGCCGAGGTCCGTGCGGTGCCGCCCAGCATCCCCATCCCACAGCTCGTTTGGCGACGCCACCACGTGGTCGAACTCGACGGTGCGTACCTGGACGTCGATGAGCACGGCGTCGTCGAGGAGCTCGCTGAGAACGCCCTCGTCGGCATACCGGAAACGGTGGTATGGCGGCGGAGCTCGGCCGGCATCTCGGCGCGCCCGCCGCGGCGAACGCCTCGAGGAACATGCCCTGAAGTCGGACGCGGTCCGGCGTGTCCCAGGTCGTGAGAGCGAGGCGGCCGCCGGGCGCAGCACCCGGACCAGCTCGGCGACCGCCCTGTCGTGGCGGCCCAGGTGGGGAACGACGAAGTTGCTCGCCGCGGCGTCGAAATCGGCGTCCCGGAAACACAGGCGGCATCGAGCAACGGATCGACTAGCCGACCGGTGACGCGGCCAACGACGTCGCCGTACGTCCGGGCACAGCGCTCCCAGCCATTCGCTTTGAAGGTTCTGAACGCGTCAAGTTCTGAGTCGGTCACCCCTTCACCGTTTCGCAACCGTCTCTGGTGTCCTCCCTGGCCGACTTGTGCCCGCTACTTCGCAGGCGTCCCTATCGGGGCGTCGGGTGGTTGGGCAGCTTTGGTCGCCGTTTCCGCTGCGGTCGGCGTGTTGGGCGGTGGCTGTCGGGGGTGTCAGGTGGTCCAGGTGGCCGAATTGGCACGCCGCGTCCGAAGGTACAAAAGTCGAGGCCATCCCCGATCCGAGTCTGCGACCATCCCCGGTTGTCCCCACGTATCCGAGACCCAACGGTGGCGTCTTACCCGGAATCCTGATGTCCCGCACGAAGGGTCGGCTGATGGGACGCGACGAGTGATCAGACACCTGTCATGGTCCGGGATTCCGGGCGGGGGTCATTTGCGTCATCCGTGAGGCGTTTGAGCTGCGACAAATGGGACGAAGTGGGACAATCACTCGTGTTTGAGGACGACCCCCCGCGACACGTGGGTGGCGTTCGCCAATGTCGGCGGTTGGTTAGTCGAGAAGGAGTACGGGCCATGGCCAACCTGGAGGCGGATGTCCGCCGATTCTTCGAGGAAGTCTGGAACCAGGGCAACGTCGTCGCGGCCGGGGATTTTCTCGCTACCGAGTTCACCAGTCACAACACGTTCGACGTGTCGATACTGGGCCCAGACGGGTATGGCCGGGCCGTGCTCGACTACCGGATGGCGTTCCCGGACCTCACGGTCACCCTTGAGGATGTCTTCGCCACTCGGGACAGGATCGCGGTCCGCGGGATTGATCGCGGTACACACCGCGGTCAATTCATGGGCCGCACCGCCACCGGCCGGCAAGTGACGGCGACATGGATCGAGATCTTCCGCATCGAATCAGGCAAGGCCACGGAGGGCTGGGTTGAATCAGACACTCGGCGACTTCTTGACCAGATCTCCTGACACCGGGGCAGCATGTAGCTGATAGATCCGGGACGGTGCTCGTGGCAAGAGTCGAGCCCGGCCGCCCCAGTCGGGGATCGTTTGTCGGGAATGGGCCTCCAGCCAAGATCTGCAGGTCGGGTGGATCGGTCACCGGATTCGCCATTGCGCTGTGCAAGGTCGCCATGACCTGGAACGGAGGCACATCCTTCGGTGGACCGTGGTAGGGCAGAGTGATGCTCACCAGTTGGGTTGATCTCGCCGTCGGTGAGCTGAACACCGGGCGCGTCACGGCCCGTCAAGACGATCTCCCCAACCAGGGTGTCGCCACGAATCCGGCAGAGTCAGGTGGACCCGTGCGGGCTCGAAATTCGCCGGGCCGATGCGTGCGATTGCAGGTCGGGACCCGGGTTGTCGTGGGAGCAACGCCGCCGGGTGGGTGCCCGGGGAGTTCTGCCACGGCCGCGGGTGGTTCGAGCTGGGCCTGGTCGCGCCGGCGACAACATCGCCCCCGCGGAACGCGACCTGAACGGGCGCCTCCGAGCCCGATGCCCCGCAACACCCTTGAAAAGCATCGGGATGCCAGTCGCACGGCCCGTTCTCAGCAAGGGTCGAGGGCCATCGGGATGGCGTCGGCGTCGCAGGTCCGCGGCGACGCACCGACCGAGTGATCCCGGTGCGGCGAGATCGGTCAGCGTGGGGTGAACCGGAACGCCCTAGCGCCGGCGGCCCAGGCAAGGTGTAGGTCGGCCGGGTCCGGCTCGCCGGCCCGGTCCACACTGATCTTGTTGAACTTCGCGAACTGGCGGTTGTCGCGCGCCATCACCGCATACTCCTCGACGACGCCGACCTCGCTGGTCACGACCGCGACATCGGTCCGTCGCCGCTTGCCCTTCAGGCGTATGTCCACCGCTTCGCCGGTCCGCAGGTTGCGCCCCCACGTGAACGGCGTGCCGACAAGCAGATCGCCGTCGTGACGGGTGTATGCGACCGGGACGGCGTAGCGCCTGCCGGATTTGCGGCCCACGACGTAGATCGTGATCAGGCGCGCGCCCACGACGCGACACAGCAATGGCGTGCGCAACAGCCCACGGACGACCCGGTTCGCCAGGCCCTGGAAGGCCAGGGTCTGCGCCCTGGCGGACGGAGACGATGGGCCGTCGGCCGGCGCATTGGAAGATCCCTGGGTCACGCCGTGAAATCTACGCCCGGCCACGTCGCAACCTGAGTTCTGCATTCGGCCGGCGGTCGTTCCGGTTGTCGATCCCTTTCGGGCTCAGCAGCGAGAGCCGATTCACCCCGTCGTACCAATCGTCGGCTCCTGGAACGAATGAAGCCAACGCCGGCGGCTTCACCGACGTCGATCGGGGAGAGGCTGCCCTGCTGGCCCAGATTGACGTGTGTCGTCTTCTCGCTCGTGCCGAAGGCGTCGAACAGGTCCAGGAGCGGCTCCCGTTCTTGTACTCCAGCCCGGTGCGCCGGCCGATGATCTCGGCTTTCACCCGCAACCGACCGGCGAGAGACCACCGTCTATCGGTTGACATCAGCGGGTTCTCAGCGGCTCGTTCGGGAGAACACACCAATGGCCCATCATTCGGAATCGGGTAGCTCGGCGGTCCTAGGTTGCGTTTCACCGCGGCCACCTTCCTCGCAGTGTGATCAGGCATTGGTGGGAAAGGTCGCATACGCGACGGACAGGATGTCCTCCGTCACCCAGCCGTTCGTGTCGACACCGTTGAGGTCAGCGCGGTCCAGCAGGTCGAGCAGTCGCGCACTGTGTCGGTAGACCTGGCGCGGCAAGCCCGCTGCCTGGGCGGCCAAGAGCGCGTCCTGGGTGGTCTCGATCTGATCCCGCAGAACCGCCGAAAACTCGCTGATCATCGTCACAGTCGTTCCTCTTCGTCGCAGGAAAACCGAATCGAATGCAGAGCAAATGAATCGTGTGCTTAGTTGCCTACTCCGGTCCCCGCCCATCGCATTCTTCGAACTCTGCCTCGCGGATGTCCCGCGCTTGGTCGGACGAACCGGGATCGGTTGCGGGTCCGGTCAAAGGTCGTTGCCGGCGTAGGAGAGGTTGAAACTTTTGTTGGCCAAAGGGAAGTCGGGGACGATGGTGTCCGCCAGGGCGACGGGCAGGGCGGGCCAGTTGAAGAACGACGGGTCGACGACCCGGACCCTGGTCAGCAACCCGGCCGCGTTCAGCTCCACCCGGTGCACGATCGTGCCCCGCCAGCCCTCGACGATCCCGACCCCGGATGAAGCATGGACCAGGGCGGGCTGCGGCGGCGGGGCGTCGGGGGGCGATGACTGGTCGAAGTCCTGCATCAGGCTGGTGATCGTTTGCACGGACGCGGTGACCTCTTCGGCGCGGATCAGGAATCGGGACATCACATCCCCGTCGGAGCGGGCATTCGGGGGGTAGGGGTAGCTCACCCCGTGCACGGGGTGGTCGTGGCGGGCGTCGACCGGCACACCGCTGGCCCGGGCGACGTATCCGAGGGTGCCGAGGTCCAGGGCCTGCTGGCGGGTCAGCACCGCGGTGCCGGTGAACCGGTCCCGGACGACGCTGTGCGCCAGGGCGAGTGCGACGATCTCGGCGGTGTCGGCGGCGACGGCGGCCAGGGCGTCCGGGTCGGGCAGCGCGATGACATCGGCGCCGCCGATGCGGATCGCGCCGCGGAGCAGCCGGTGCCCGGTGACCTGATCGTTGATCCGCAGCAGCCGCTCCCGGACCCGCTGCGCCTGGTTGTTCAGGATGCTGTGGCCGACGTCGTTGCAAAGTGCGCCGATGTCGTTGACGTGGTTGTACAGCCGCTCCAGCTCCAGCAGAATCGCCCGGATCTGTTGGGTGGCAAGGTGGATCGGCACGCCGTAGGCGTCCTCGACGGCCCGGCAGAACGCCAGCGCGTGGCCGACGGAGGTGTCCCCGCTGACCCGTTCGGCCAGTTCGATCCCGTCACCGGGGGTGCGGCCCTCGAAGAGTTTCTCGATGCCGCGGTGCACGAACCACAGCCGCGCCTTGAGGTTCAGGATGGTCTCCCCGACGACGGAGAACCGGAAATGACCCGGTTCGATCATCCCGGCGTGCACCGGTCCGACCGGGATCTCATACACCCCGGGGCCCTCGACGGTGCGGAACGGGTAGGGCCCGTCGACATCGCCGAATGTTGGCGGGTCGCCGGCGTCGCGGCGCATCGGGTGCCAGCCCGCGGGGCCAGTGGAAGTGCCGGACCAGCCGGCGGGGCATCGGGTGATCGTCCGGGACGATCCCGAACAGATCCTTGATTTCCCGTTCGAACCGGCCGGCGGGAAAGGACAACCCGGCCAGGCTGGGCACGTGCGGATCGGCCGGATCGCAGCACAGGTGCAGCTCGACGCGGTGGTCCGGGCCGGCCTTGGTGAACAGATACACCACCCGCAGGGCGTCGCCGTCGTCGTGCCCGGCGATCAACGCGACCCGGTAACCCCGCTGCAGCAGGACCCGGGCGTACAGCACGAGTTCATGCGCACGGACGGTCACCGCGACGCGGTGCTCACCCACCGCCTCACCGGTGATCGCGGTGGTCATGGCGCCGTCCCGGTGACGATCGTGGTGGCCTGCTCCAGCAGCGGGGCCAGCGGACCCAGGGTCAGTCCCAGCACACCGCAGACGACCAGCGCGGCGACCAGCGCGTAGCTGTCCACGCCGGGTCGCCGCCGGACGCTGGGAGGGCTCGCCGGATCAGACGGTGCGACCGCCACGGCCAGACTGGAGACTTCGACGCGCGGTTCACCGGCAGAAGTGCCGGTCTTCTCTGGCGCGCCCCCCGCGCCGGCGGTGATCGCCGCCGGTACCGGCGCCGCGGTGTGCGGGTCTGCGGTGCGCGGTGCGGGGTCCTGGGTGGGCGCACCGAGCAGCATTCGGCTGGTGTGACCCACCAGCGCCGCCACGATGACCAGCACCAGGATCAGTGCCGCCGCGGTCGCCCAGCCCACGCCGCCGGCGAAACCGGCCGTCACGATACCCAGTTCGCTGGCGAACAGGCTGAACGGTGGGAACGCGATGATCGCCAGCACGCCGAACCCCAGGCACCCGGCCAGCACCGGGTCCCGCGCGGCCAGGCCACGGACGTGGTCGATCCGGCTGGACCCGGTGAGCTGCAGAACCCGGCCGGCGGACAGGAACAGCACGCTCTTGGCCAGGCCGTGGCCGAGGATGTGCAGCAGCACCGCGGCGACCGCGAGTGGGCTGCCGATGGCCGCACCCAGGGCGAGCAGACCCATGTTCTCGATGCTTGAGTAGGCCAGCATCCGCTTGTAGTCCCGCTGCGCGAACAGCAATGACGCAGCGACGGTCATCGAGGCCAGCGACAGCACGATCAGCAGGACGCGGGCGAAGTCCGGGCCGAGGGCGGCGTCGGCGATGATCTTGACCCGTAGAATCGCGTAGAAGGCGACCGAGATCAGCACCCCGGACATCAGCGCGGACACCGGGGCCGGGGCCTGGGAGTGCGCGTCCGGCAGCCAGGCGTGCAACGGCGCGAGGCCGGCCTTGGTGCCGAACCCGAGGAACAGCAGCAGGACCGCGATGCGGGTCACTCCCGGATCCAGGTTGGGCGCGGCTGCGGTCAGGCCGACCCAGTCCAGCCCGGCCGGGGTGGGTGCGTGCCGAGCGGCGTAGTTGAGCAGGAACGTCCCGAGCAGGGCGAGGGCGATCCCGGTGGAGCAGATGATGACGTACTTCCAGGCGGCCTCCACCGCGCCGCGGCCGCGGCGCTGCCCGACCAGGAACGCGGTCACCACCGTGGTGGCCTCGATGGCCACCCACAGCACGCCGAGGCTTGCGGCCAGCACGGTCAGCGACATCGCGGCCAGGAACAGTTGGATCAGAATGCTGTGCTGGGTGCAGACCCGCCGGTCGGTCCGGTCCGCCGCCAGCTCGGCCCGCAGGTGGGTCGGGGTCGCGACGGTCGCCACGGTCGCGACCGCGCCGATGACGATCAGCATGAACGCACTGAGCGCGTCCACCGCCAGCAAGCCACCGACCGCGGTCAGCGGCCCGCCGGTGGCCACGGTGACCGCAGTGCCGATCGCGGTAGCCAGCACCCCCGCCGCGCTGAGGGCGCCGACCCACACGGTGGCGGGACGCCAGCCCGCGATGCCGAAGACTGCTGCCCCGACCAGCGGGATGAGCACGGGCGCGAGCATCATCAGGGTTGTCATCAGTCGTGCAGCTCCCGCAGGTCGTCGATGTCGGTGTCGCCGAACGCTTCCCGGATGCGGGTCTTGAGGATCTGCAACACCAGCACCACCAGCAGCACGTCCAGGGAGATGCCGAGCTCGACGACCACTCCGACCCCGGCGGTGGTGAGGAACCCGACGGCGGTGATGCCGTTGTCCATCAGCAGGAAACCGACCAGCTGGGACAGCGCCAACCGTCGGGTGACCAGCACGAAGAAGCCGATCAGCACGACCGCCATTGCCACCGGGATGGCGTGCGCGGCGGGCGACGGGTCCAGTGCCACCAGTGGCTGGGACACCAGGTAGGCGAGCAGTGTCAACCCGGCCGCGACCAGCAGGGAAGACACCACATTCACCAGCGGCTGGGTCTCCCTGCGGGTCGTGCCGGCCCCGGCGAGCGCGCGGCGCAGCAGCCACGGCAGAACGCCGGCGCGAAGCACCAGCACCCCCACCGCGACCGCACCGAGCTCGACGGAGCCCTCGTCCAAGGCGATCAGGCCGACCAGCACCGCCAGCGCGATGCCCTGCAGTGCGAAGACATTGATGATCGCGGCAAGTTCGCGGCGCCACAGGATCAGCACGGCGGTGAGCAGCAACGCGCCCACGGCGATATTGAGCAGTTGCCCGTACAGCTGCTCACTCATGATCGACCCCGATCCCTGATGGTGATCATGCGAGGAAGAAGGAAGCGCCGACGGCGAGCAATCCCAGGACGAAGGAACCGGCGAGCAATTCGGGTACCCGGAACAGCCGCAGCTTGGCCAGGAAGACCTCACCGACCGCCAGCACCGCCCCGAGCAGGGCGACCTTGGCGACGAACGCGAGCACCGCGGCGGCGACCAGCAGTGGTTGACCGGTGGTGGCGATCCCCCACGGCACGAACAGGTTGGCCAGCAGGCCGAGGAACACCGTCAGTCGCATCGACGAGGCGAGTTCCACCATGGCCAGGTCCGGGCCGGAGTACTCCAGGATCATCGCCTCGTGCACCATCGTGAGTTCCAGGTGGGTGGACGGGTTGTCGACCGGGAGCCGGCCGGTCTCGGCGATGATCACCACGATCAGCGCGACCGCGGCGAGCAGGCTGACCGGGGAGAACACCTGCGCGGGGTCGTTCAGCGTTGCGGTGACGATCGCCCCGAGGTTGGTCGACCCGACGGGCACCGACAGGGCGAAGATCGCCACCAGCAGGGTCGGCTCGACCAGCGCGATGATGGTGATCTCCCGGCTCGCGCCCATCCCGCCGAACGCGGTGCCGGTGTCGATTCCGGCCAGCGCCAACGCGACGGTGCCCAGGGTCAGCAGGGCGACCACCGCGAACAGGTCGGCCACCGGGTCCAGCACCGATGCGGTGGTGACGAACGGGGCCGCGGCGCCACCACCAGACAGTGGCCACCAGCAGCAGCGGGGCGATGCGGAACACCTCGCTCGTGCCGTGCGGGGTGATCGGGCGTTTGCGCATCAGTTTGCGCAGGTCCCGCCAGGGCTGCCCGATCCCGGCGCCGGCGCGGCCCTCCATCCGGGCGCGGACCTGCCGCATCATGCCGGTCAGCAGCGGTGACAGGGCCACCACGATCAACAGTTGCAGAACCACACCAGTCACACCGAGCGCGGTCACCGGGTCACCACCAGCAGGATCAGCAGCCCGCACAGCGAGTAGAAGCCGTAACCGAGATAGCGGTGCACGCTGCCGGTGCCAGGCGCCGACCGGCCCGGCCCCATGCCGCGAACACGGCCAGGACCGGCTCGTACAGCCGACGCTCGATCCGATCGGGCACCCGCCGCCGGTATTCGATCGTCTGCACCAGATAGCTGGATTCCTCGGCATGGGTGACCTCCACGTCCTGCTCGGCCTGCAGCACGTCGTCGAACACCCGCTGCAGCGGCTCGGCGAAAGACGTTGCGGTGTACTCCATCCGCGCCGACAGCGGTCCCGCGCCGCAATCCCAGAGCCGCGCCGCGCGGGCCGCCCGGCGCGTCGCCAGGACCCGGACCCCGGCCAGCGTCGCGGCGAGGCCGATCACCAGGGCGACGGTCAGCATCAGCGGCGACAGGGACCCGGCGACCCCGACCAGACGGATCGTCATCCCGTCGATCTCCAGCGGGTCCGTCGAACCGACTGTCGCGCCCGCCACCGCGCCGATGGTCGGCAGCACCAGCGTGGGCAACAACGCCAACCCGACACACGCAGCGGCGGCGATGCTCATCCCGGCCAACATGCTGGGCGGGCTCTCGGTGGCGTGCGCCGCTTCCGGGCTGCGCGGTCGGGCCAAGAACCCGATCCCGAACGCCTTGACGAAGGTGGCCACGGCCAGTCCCGCGGTCAACGCCACCGCTGCCACGGCCAGCGGCATCACGATCGCGGCCGACGCCCCGGCGGTCGGCAGCCCGTGGATCAGGGCCTGCAGCAGCAGCCACTCGCTGACGAACGCGGCACCCGGTGGCAGCGCGGACGCCGCCAGCGCACCGAGGCCGAAAGCCGCTGTGGTGCCGGGCATCCCGGCCCGCAGCCCGCCCAGGTCGTCCAGGTCGCGGCGCCCGGTCGCGGCCAGCACCGACCCGGCGGACTGGAACAGCAGGGTCTTGAACGCCGCATGGTTGACCAGGTGCAACATGGCGGCCGCCATCGCCAACCCGGCCAGCGGCAGGTCCCCGGAGGTGGCGAACATCCCGGCGGCGCCGACACCGACGAGGACCAGGCCCATGTTCTCGGTCGTCGAGTACCCGAGCAGGCGTTTGAGGTTCGTGCCGATGGCGGCCTGCAAGATCCCGTAGATCGCCGACAACGCGCCCAGCGTCAGCACCAGTAGCCACCACCAGCCAACGGCGCCGTCCTGGGCGCCGCCGAGCAGGTCGAAGCCGACCCGGATGATGCCGTACACCCCGAGGTTCACCATCGCCGCGGACATCAGCGCCGACACGTTGCTTGGCGCCTCCGGGTGGGCCCGCGGCAGCCACGCGTGCAACGGGACGATCCCGGCCTTCGACCCGAACCCGATCCCGGTGGCCACGAAGACCAGCCCGGCGACCGTTGGCGACAGCCCGCTTGCAGCTTCCCGCAGTGCCGGGAACGATCCGTCGACGGCATTCGCCGAGAACACCAGCAGGCCGACCAGGATGGCCACCAGGCCGAGGTGGGTCATCACCGCGTACCAGCGGCCGGCGCGCGCCACGGCCGGCCGGCTGCGGTGCTCGGCGACCACCAGCAGCAACGAGGTCAGCGCCATCAATTCCCAGCACAGCAGGAAGGTCCCCACACTGCCGGCGACCGGCACCAGCATCATCGCCGTGACGAACAGCGGCAGCATCGTCTGCACCAGCCGGCTGTCCAGGCCGTGCTGCCGGCAGTACCCGATGCCGTAGGTTCCGACCGCGACCGCGACGCCCCCGGTGATCGCGAGGAACACCCCACCCAGGGCATCCACGGTGATCAGCACCCCGGACAGCGGCAGCAGATCAGGTAACACCACAGCGGCGCTCTGCCCGGTCATCGCCGCAACCCCGGCTACCGCCGCCGCCGCGCCGCTGACCGTCACGCCCACCCCGACCGCCGCGGGGCGGAGCCGGCCGGGTGCCAGCAGGCCGGCGGCGGCGCTGAGCGCCCCCACTCCCACCGCCGTCAGCAACGCGACCAGGACCAGGTTCATCGACCGGTCAGTTTCCGTACCGCGTCGACGATCGCCTCTGGTCGAGGCGGGCAGCCGGGGATCTCCAGGTCCACCGGCACCACGTCACCGACCGCCCCGACGACACCGTAGGCGCGGGCGAAGACACCGCAGTTCCGGGCGCAATCACCCACCGCGACAACAACTTTCGGATCCGGTACCGCCTCGAACGTCCGCTTGAGGGGCTCGGCCATGTTGCGCGTCACCACCCCGGTCACCAGCAGTGCGTCGGCATGCCGGGGGGAGGCCACGAGCCGGGCGCCGTACCGCTCCGCGTCATACACGGGGCCGAACGCGGCACCGATCTCCACCTCGCACCCGTTGCAGGACCCGGCATCGACATGCCGGATCTGCACCGACCCGCCGAACTCCGTCGCTGCCGCCGGTGAGTCGCCGGACGGGGGCGGTATGGCCGGCTCGGCCACCCGCCCGGTCGCCCGGATCTTGCGCCACAAACCCAGCACAGGATCACACTCCACACGTCGAAGAAGTCATCACACGGGGCCGGCCATCACCCGGCCCTACGGAAACCCAAATGGAAAGGAGGCGGCTTCCTAGACCGCTACCCCGGATCCCGCCAGCTCGGCCGAATCCGGCGACACAGCCACCGGCACCCGCTCCCGCAGGTCCGCCAACAACCCCATCTGCCCCGAGATCACCTCGGTGAGGATGCCCCGCGCCACCGCCAGCAGTTCCGCCACCCGTGGACTGGTCAGCGAGTAGTACACCGAGTTGCCCTCCTTGCGGGTCATCACCAGGCCCGCCTTTCGCAGCACCGCCAACTGCTGCGACAAATTCGCCGCCTCGACACCGATCTCGGCCAACAACTCCGACACCGCGTGCTCCCGTTGCCCCAACAACTCCAGCACCCGAATCCGCGCCGGATGACCCAACGTCTTGAAGAACTCCGCCTTCACCTGATACAGCGGCGCCGGCATCACAACCTCCAATGGCAATTGCGCGGATTTGCAACTACTAAACGACAGTAGCAGGCTGCCGCTCGTTCCAACGGAGCCTCATTGGCGTCGACCCCGACGAGCTGCACCGTCACCTGAGAGGCCATGGCACGGAAGCTGTGGTTGCGCAGCGCCGCGATCGAGGTGGTGATCGGTTCAGGCACCGGATGCTCCCTTCGTGGCGTGCGCAACCGGTGCGGGGGCCGGGGCCCTGGGCGGGGTCGGTTCGCGGCGGTGGGCGGTGAGACATCGACCAGCACGGGCGAGGGCGCCTGGACCAGGTCTGCTGCGCCCCGGTCGAGCTGGAGCAGTTGCGCTTCGGCCTGTCCGAGGAGCACCTGCAACCGGGAGAGCCGCAGGGAGGTAGACGATTCGAGCCCGAGCGAAACGTCGCCAGAGGGTGCGGCGGCGCTCGAAACGGCCGCCGTTGATCCTGCGGCGGCTTCGACGGAAGGGACCGGCGGTGCGTCGGCGGCGCGTGGGTCGTGTCCGCTCACCCACATCACGGGCGCGGCCAGGAAGTCAAGTGATGCTGGCGCCACCACGCCGAGCGACAACCACGACGGCCGGCTAGTCATCCTGCTCATCCCCATCCTGCACATCCGCGTCGTGATGCGCCCCGTCCCCCGTCGTCCCGCCGGTGCTCGCAGAACCCGACGCTCCGGTCACGGTTTGGGCCGGGGGCCGCGCCAGGGGGGGCGCGGCTGGGGTGATGGTGGTCACCGCAGACCGTGCGCCGGCAGTGGACAGGACCTTCGCCCCTGACGGGGTTGCCAGGCCCTCGATCACACTTCGGTACAGGTGTGTCAATGGTGGGAGGCCGGCAGTCGTGACGGCAATGCGAAACGTGTGGGCCGCGAACAAGGAGCGGGCGCTGTTCGTTGCATCCACGGTGCTGTTGTTGGCCGGCGGCGCCGCATGGCTGCTGTCCGCCTTGTCGGCAGCGACCGCACTGTGGATCGCCGGAACGGTTCTGGGACTGGTGTTCTCGGTGGGCTGGACCGTCACTGCCATCCGTCAGGGCCAGCTGAGCGTCGACGTCATCGCGGTGCTGGCCCTGGCCGGAGCGCTGGTGGTCAATGAGCCGTTCGCCGGAGCGATGATCACGGTGATGCTTGCCAGCGGTCAGTTGTTGGAGGCCAGGGCTGCTGCGCGGGCGCGCCGCGAATTGAGCATGCTGGTCGAGCGGGCCCCGCGGTCGGCGCGCCGCCATGTCGGTGGCATCGTCGTCGAGGTCCCGGTGGATGACCTGGTGATCGGTGACCGGCTGCTGGTCGGTTCCGGTGAGATCGTCCCGGTGGACGGCCGACTGCTCACCACTGCCGTGTTGGACGAGTCCGCGCTCACCGGTGAGCCGCTGCCGGTCGAACGGATCACCGGCGCGGATGTGCGCAGCGGTGTGGTCAACGCGGGGCAGCCGATCGACCTGCTGGCGACCGCGGTCGCCGCCGAATCCACGTACGCGGGCGTCGTCCGCCTGGTGGAGCAGGCCCAAGCCTCGTCGGCACCGTTCGTCCGTGCCGCCGACCGGTTCGCCATCTTCTTCGTCCCGCTGACGCTCGTCCTGGCAGGGGTGTCCTGGGCGGTCAGTGGTGATCCGGTGTTGGCCGTTGCGGTGCTGGTCGTCGCAACGCCGTGCCCGCTGCTGCTGGCCGCTCCGATTGCGATCATGTCCGGGCTCTCCCGGGCTGCGCACATCGGCGTCGTCATCAAGGGTGGTGGCGCGCTGGAGGCCTTGGCGGCCGGCCGGGTCATGCTGTTCGACAAGACGGGCACCCTGACCCAGGGCCACCCGGTGCTGGCCGACGTCATCACGACGGCCGGTTTCGCTGCCGACGAGGTGCTGCGACTTGCTGCGTCTCTGGACCAGGTGTCGCCGCACGTACTGGCCAGCGCGATCGTCACCGGTGGCACCCGGCGGGGGCTCGCCCTGCAGATGCCGGAAAACGTCCGGGAGGTGCACGGTTACGGCCTCGAGGGGACCGTCGGCGGACGTCAGGTGAGGCTCGGCAAGGGATCCTGGATCGTCGGAGAGACGACGCCGGCATGGGTCCGTCAGGTGCGCCGACGCGCCGACCTGGACGGCTCGCTCACAGTGTTCGTCGCCGTCGACGACCAACCGGCGGCCGCCTTCCTGCTCCAGGACGCGATCCGGCCCGACGCCCCCCGGATGGTGCGGACACTGCGCACAGCCGGGATCACCCGCGTCGTACTCGTCACCGGTGACCGGCCCGACATCGCGGACATGATCGGGCGCATCGTCGGCGTCGACACCGTGCTGGCCGACTGCGATCCCGCGGACAAGCTCGCAGCGATCGGAAGGGAGTCCGCGAACGGCCCGACGATCATGGTCGGTGACGGGATCAACGACGCACCCGCGCTCGCCGCGGCCGGTGTCGGGGTGGCTCTTGCAGCGCGCGGCGCGACCGCGTCGTCCGAGGCCGCCGATGTCGTGCTCACCGTCGACCGCATCGACGCCCTGGGGGACGCCATCCTGATCGCACGGCGCTCGAAGAAGATTGCGCTCCAAGCGGTTCTGCTCGGCATGGGACTGTCACTGGTCGCGATGGTCGCGGCCGCCGTCGGGCTGCTGCCACCCGCAGCGGGCGCCGTCGTCCAAGAGGTCATCGATGTGCTGGCGATCGGCATCGCACTGCGAGCGGTCCTGCCCGGTGCGGTCCATACCATCGCCATGCCCGCAGAGGACATCGCAACCGCGGTCCGGCTCCGGGCCGAACACGACGCAACGCTCCCGCTGATCGAGCAGATCCGTTCGGTGGCCGACGAGTTGTCCTCCCATCACTGCGATCTGGAACCGGTGTGGGTCCTGCTGGGCCGGCTGGAAGGAGAATTGCTCCCCCACGAGCGGGCCGACGAAGCATTACTCGTTCCGCTGGTCGACCGGGCGTTGGGCAGCACCGACGCGACCGCGGCCATGAGCCGCACCCACGCGGAGATCGAACATCAGGTCTCTCGGCTCAGGCGGCTCGTGCAGTCCCTGGAAGGCGACCCCGCCCAACCCGAGGACGCCATCGAGCTCCGCCGCCTGCTCTACGGGCTCTACGCCGTGCTGCGGCTGCACAACGCGCAAGAGGAAGAGGGCGCGTTCAGCCTCGTCCCCGACGGCGCCGCGAGCCACACCGCCTGACCGCGGACCTGCCCGGCAGGGCCGTGGCTGCGCGCCGGGGTGCTAGCCGGACGCGCCGAGTGGTCAGTTCGTCCGCGATTGCCCTGGCGTGGGGCAGGGAGCGGGCGAGTCGTCGAGTTTGGTGACAACGAGGGTGTCACCGTCTCGGCAGGCTGCCAGTGCCTCGCGCAGTCCTGGTCGTTCGCGGTTGCTGCCGGTCAGTCCGTGGTCGACGTAGATCCGGTCTGGCGTGACGCCCAGTGCTGCCAAGCCTTAGCGTTGGACGGTGAGGTCCTGTTCGTCGGTGGAAGACCGGGCTTAACCGATGAGAAGCGCCGCCATGACGCACCTCCAATGCGGGGCCGGCCCGAAGCCAACGTTGCTCGGTCACCGGCAGCGGCAAGAAACCGCTACATCCAGTCCAGCGGAAACGATCATCAAACTCAGGAAGGAAAGGGAGCGTTCTGATCAATTTGTCCAGACCGAAGGCCGCCCGCAGCGGATCCCGCTATGAGAACGGAACCGCCGTGCGTCGTCATTCGACATTGGTACATGCCTCGTGCGTGAGAGGATCTAACTCTGACGCGATGGCCAACTCGAATAGTTCGAGCAGGTAATAGTCTTCGCCGCAAAAGACTTGGTACGTGTGTCATGCGTTTCCGGCGACCGCTTGCCTCAGCGGATCGCAGTCGATGCTGCCATGCACCGTGTCGACCAAGGTGGCTGGGGGCTTGGGTAGCTGTTTTCGATACTCGTCACGTTGGGTCCGTTAACGCTCATTGCCAAGCATGAAGTCGAGCATGAGTTCTTGCACGGCTTCCACCATGTGCCCGCCGTCAGCGGTCCTGCAACCGGCAGTGTGTGCCGCCGCGACGAACGGGGTCACGCCATGTCCAGCGATCACGTCGCCGACGAACATCGACGACGTGAGAAGGGCACCGTCAACTGGGAGTGGATCGTCGTCCGCCATGCCCATGGGTGATGCGTTGAACACAAGATCACAGCCCGCGGGATCCGCAGGCCCAGCCGTGGCCCGGCGATCAGCGATGCCAGCGAGCAGGCCAAGAAGGGCGTCGACCCGCGCCTGTTCGGCATCGTGGATGACGAGGTCGCGGACGCCTGCGTCCAGTAGCGCGATGGCGATCGCGCTGCCTGCGCCTCCGGCGCCGACGAGAAGTGCTCGTGCCCCGTCTATCTCGGCACCGCGGTCCTGCTGTGCTTTGACGAAGGCGAGCCCGTCGAGCATGTCGCCATGCCAAGTACGGTCCGGGTTTCGACGGATAACGCTCACCACCCCGAGCAACCTGGCTCGCTCAGAACTTGAGGTGCAGAAGGCGAACGCAGTGAACTTGTGCGGCATCGTGACCAGGATCCCGTCCACGTTCAGCGAGGCAGTGAGGCCTCCCATGACGACATCGAGGTCTCCGTCCTGTACTTGCAGTGGGACGCACAGGCCGTTGTGACCGCGCTCGGCAAAGGTTCGGGTGAGGTTCACTGGTGATTGGGCGTACTCGACGGGGTCGCCGATGATCGGAAACAGCCGCGATGCGCCGCTGAGCTGGCTCAACATGTTGATCTGCCTCTCGAGCGGGCGGTCGGGGTCAGGTCTGCTGTTCAGGTTTCATTGACCTCGCCACGGTCGATCCATTGAAAGGTTGGTCGGGCCCTACCGTTGGTCAGGACCACGGCCTGTCCTGGATATACCGCACGACAGTGATGACGAAGGTCGTAACTGTGAAGGTCACACGCACAAATAGTCTTGCGGACAACGGTGAGCGCTCAACACAAGCCCATCGACGCCGCGCCGAATGCGGCCTGCTCCGACGTGAACTGTTCGCCGTACTCAGATGACAGCTGGTCGATCAGGCCCTGACACGAGAACCCCTGCAACTTCGTGTACGACTGGGCGGACTCGGTAGCCTCGGCGTTCCAGTCCACATCGAGGCTGTCGACAGCCACGGTCGCGTCCTCTACCGAGAACTTATCTCCATATTCAGAGGACAGCTGGTCGATGAGCCCCTGCCGCGAGAAACCACTCAAGGCAAGGTAGCTCCTCGCCGCCGACACGGCTGCCTGCTGAGCTGCTGAAAAGCCCGATCGGGCGGTGCTCTCGGCAACCTGGCTGCTCGAGGGCGCGGCAGTCGGCGTAGCGCTGTCCGAGGTCGCGGCGACCGTCACGCCCTCCGTGACCGTCACGGGTGCGGCCGTCACTGTCGCCGTCACGGTCACCGTTGCGGACACGGACTTGGTCACCGTCACGGCGTCCGCGGCAACCGTGACCGTTGCTGGCGCTCCGGGTCCAGCCGAACAGCCAACGCAAGCGAAGAGGCCAGCCGCCATGGTCGTCGCAATTAGCATGCGCATCGTTCTCGAATCGGACACGTGGACAGCATGCAACAAACACGACCCGTCGGACGACTAAGTCACCCATCCGGGAATTCCCACGTGATTATTCTGCTGGGTGCGCCGGTCACGGTTGTTGCAGCGCTAAGCAGAAATGGCGTGATCGGTGGGGCCAGGACGGATCAATGTCCCGCAGGACCCATCCCCATACGGGAATTGAGGTTGTCGATCCAACCGAGTCGGTCAAACCGGCTCATCGCAGGTTTGTCAACGGCAACCCAACCTTCTACCAGGAGCAGGGCGACAAATACTCGAACCCAAGGCCACGCAGTGGTCAGTACTGGACTGCCGTCGACACAGTTGAGGGTGTCGTCGGCGGGGGCGAGGAGCGAGCGGCGCGTCGGCGGGAGCCGGTGCGGCGGCCGATGCGGCCGGTGTCGTGGGCGCACATGGCGACCTCGACGCGGTTTCGGGCGCCGAGCTTTCGCATGAGGCTGGCGAGGTGTGCTGTGACGGTGCTGGGGGTGATCTAGAGCTCGCTGGCGATTTCATTGTTGGTGCGGCCTTGGGCGACCGGCACGAGGACTTCCTCCCGGGACTTGCCAGCCCGGCGCTGGATTGATCGCCCGGCCACTCTGGCGTGGTTGGGCCACGATCGTCAGCTGACTTCGACCTCGAGTTGGTAGACCTCGTTGGTCGGGTGGCCGGCTCGCTGGTGGATCCGCATGATTGCCTCTTTGCTGGGGGCGCTCGATAGGCAGAAGGCCTTCCCGGCCTCCGGGTCGAGCCAGGCCCGCTCGAAGGTGACGCCTTCCTCGGCCTGGATGTTCAGGTCTTGACGGTGAGCCTGCTGCAACTGCTCTCGGGTGATTCCGATGAACCCATCGTGGACATCCATGTACTTGGGCATCTCATGTCCTTCCGTTTCTGGGGTGGCGACCGAGACGCGCCAACCTGATGATTTCCGGCGGCGCCGTGCCGCCGACTTTCGTTTGTCCGGGCCTCGCCTGGTGTGGGTCTGCTGGACTGACCACATCGGGTGTGGGGTTCATGAACTCAGGGAACGGTATTCCCGGTGTGGCACACGGCCCGAGCCCGCCGGCGCCTGACCTTTTCCCCGGGTTATTCCAGGCTCTCGGGTCGATACCCGGAGCAGAGCATCCTGATCCAGGTGATGTGCGTACCGTCTGATTCGTAGTATGCGTGTTGTTCCACGACGTATTCGGTGTTGTTGCGTTTCACCCCCAAGCGGTAGGTGACGCGTTCCCGGTCGCGGACCTGCCCGCAGGTCACGGAGCGCAGTTCGTGAATATCGTCCTGTGGGCCGAACCACACCCCCAGAATGATGTCATCGACGGCCTTCTCGGGTGTCGAGGCCTGCCAATGCCGTCCCGGTGTCAGGGCCTGGAAGTCGATCTGATCTGCGAACAATTCCCGCATCCGGGCGCTGTCCTTGGACGCCAGTGCTCGTGCGAAATCTTCACCCACGTTGGTACGCATCGTGACCCTCATTGTCAGTAGCTGAACGTAGTTGCGGGATCGTCACCGATCCACTGCCACATCGGCACGGTTCCGCCGAGTGAGGCGTTCTCAACCAGGGTTCGCTCCGCGAGGTGCTTGGCGGTGAAGCAGATCGGGCAGACCAGGTAGGTCCCGCCAGCTGTGGCGAACCTTTGGGTGAGGTCGGCCAGTGGCGGGCAGCCCTCGCAGGCGACGCCGACAGCGATGCCTTGGGTGGCGAGCCGGACTGCCTCCTTGGTGAGGAACATCAGGGTTCTTCGACCCTGCTCGGCGGCGCCGACGGCCACCAGGAAGGCAACTGTCACCTTCTCCGGATCTTCCAGTCCGGTGGTCAGGCTGATGACGGCTTTACTCATGACTGCCTCCCAACGGCTTGTCTGCAATGCCTTTCGGTTCTGATGGTGCTCCCGTTCAAAGCAGTGCCACATGGGGCGGGCGCCTCATCTTTGGTTTTGCTTTTGGCATGATTCCGCGCGGCGGTGACGGGTTTCGTCCCGCGACTCCCTACCGGGTCGGGTTTGTGGCAACGTGGTGAAGTGGACAACGGCAGGGTCCCGGGTAGTGGTTCGGCGCCTCGGCGCGCTGAGGTGCTTGCCGCCTTGTCGTTGGGGATCGATCTCGGGCTGGGCCAGCCGATGGAGCACATGCTCCGCGCGGCCGTGATCGCCACCCGCCTTGCGGACAGGCTGGGTTTGGCCGCCGACCAACGCGCGGTGGTCTACTACGCTGATCTGGTGGCCTGGATCGGTTGCCACGCGGACGCGCCCGAACTGTCGGTGATTTTCCGGGACGAGATCGACTTCCGGGCGGGCACCTATGACGTTGATATGAAGGGGATTTCGAGGGCCGCGTTCATGCTGAAGCGGGCGGCTGCTGAACGACACGTTGTCGACGGTGGTCGCAATGCGTTGAGATTTATGGTCAGCGGGCGCCGGCAGATGGCGGAGATCCTGAACTCTCACTACGTCTCCGCCGGCACGCTGGCGGATCGGCTGGGTTTGGGTTCCGGGGTTCGAAACGCCATTCAACACACCTTCGAACGGTGGGACGGGACCGGGCTCCCCTTGGGGGTCCAGGGCGATGCCATTCCCATCGAAATGCGTGTTGTCCAGCTCGCTGACGTCGCCGAAGTGCATCTGCGGGAGTACGGCCCCGACGCGGCGGTTGCGATGGCCCGGCACAGGAGCGGCAGCCAGTTCGACCCAGCGGTGGTGTCGACTCTCGACAGGTACTCCTCGGAAGTGCTCGCTGACATGCCCGGCGATGATGCCTGGCAGGCGGCGCTACAGCAGGCGCCGGATTCAGACCGGCCGCTCACCGAGATGGAACTCGATGAACTGCTGGTCGCGCTGGGGGACTTCGTCGACCTCAAGTCCGGGTTCCGGCACGGTCATTCCAGGGCTGTCGCGACGCTTGCGGCCGAGACCGCCCGAGTCATGGGTCTGCCCGATGACGACATTCATCGCTTGAGCCGAGCCGGCGCGATCCATGATCTCGGGAGGTTGGGGGTTTCCAACGCGATCTGGGACAAGGCAACAACGCTGTCCTCCGCCGAGCGGGAGCGCGTCCGGCTATACCCCTACCTCACCCAGCGGATCCTTGGACGGGTCACTGGGCTCGCTCCGATCGCCGCCCTGGCCGGCTCGCACCGCGAACTCCTGGACGGCAGTGGATATCCGAAGGGCGTCGACGCCTCATTCCTGACCACTCCCGCCCGAATCCTGGCAGCAACCGACAGGTACCAGTCGCTGACCGAGAACAGGCCACACAGAACAGCTCTTCCCGCGGAGGCGGCGGCTGTAGTCGTCGAGCGAGCCGCTCGTGACGGCACATTGGATCCCGTGGTTGTCGAGGCCGTGGTTGCAGTTGCCGCGCATCGGCCCACTCGGCGGCCGGTCCGGCAATCCGGCCTGACCCCGCGCGAAGAGGAGGTCCTTTCCCTCGCCGCTATCGGCCGGTCCAGTCGCGAAATCGCGGCAGAATTGGTGATCTCCGAGAAAACGGTGCGCAATCATCTCGAGCACATCTACACGAAGGCCGGGGTCTCCAATCGCGCCAGCGCCAGTCTCTTCGCGGTGCAGCACGGGATCGTCACCACTGCCCGCTTCCGCCGCTGACCGAAAATATTGACGCGAGGTCCGCAGACACCACACGCAAGGCTGGACGGCAGCCGGGTCGCCTACGCCGAGCAGTTCCTCGAACCATCGAGTCACGGGACACCGCGAAGGGCTCCCGACGCTTCGCGACGAAGTCGAACCGTGGCCGCTTCGCAGTCCGCCGAGTGCGTGCGTTGCTGCCGATACGGTCGCCGGGCGTGACAGGGGATGCCATAGGGTCCCGTCGATACTGCTGTAAACCTGGCTGGTCGCGGGTCCGACCCTGCTCGGCAACGTCTGATTGTGTCTTTCGGCCATGGCAGGGCGGTTTGTCACCGCAAAGCGGGCCGTAGATCGCCGCTGCGATTGGTCACCAGTGGCCGGACATACTGGTCGGGACTCAAGCCGTTCCGCCGAGTACAGCGCGCATGCGAGCAGGCGTGTACATGCCTGGCCACAGGACACCACCGACGTCGATGGCTGCGGATTCGGCCAGAGTGCCGATCAAGTAGGGAAGGTAATGCATTGCGCGGATGAGGGTTTCGAGTTCCTGGGCGGTGTGCGGGTCATCGGCGGCGTAGCCGACGGCCCAGGTCTCCGGTTGATGGGTGGCGGCCGGTACAAGTTTGTCCCAGTCGATATGCGAGAAGGCCCGGGTGACCCGGACTGCGGGGAGAAGCTGCGCCATCCATGAACCTTCGGTGAGCGAGCCGTTGAGGCCTGCTGCGCGAGCGTGGCCGGGTAGCCACGCATTGTCGGTGTCGACCAGCAACTTGCCTTCTAGTTCGTCTCGTAGTGATGTGACCAGATTCCGGGAAGCGCTGTGCAGGACCGCCAGGAAGACACAATCGGCTCGTGCTGCGTGCTCGAAAGTGGTCCGCTCCACCTGGAAAGGCATCCTGTCGAGCTTGGCTGAGTTCGGCTGTCGGGTCCCTAGGCTGACCGAGTACTCCGCTCGCGACAGGAGTTCGGCGATGCCCTGCCCTACCGGCCCGGACCCGAGAACACCGATCGACGGCAGTGAGCTCTGCGCGGCGTTCACGATGTTGCAGGATCAGGAGCTTTGGGGAGCATGGGTTTCAGCCGCTCGGACCAGCATTTCGGGCTGATCGTGAGCAGCGGCCCACAGGGTGTAAGGGTTCCCTAGGTGCGGGTATCGGTCCAGAACGGCACGGAGAAGGTCTCTTGGTGAGTCGCAAGATGCCGCCGCGTGGTTGAAGTTGGCCAGGTAGCTGCGTGACTCGTCGAGGATTCTTGCCGCGTCGTCGTTAGGTGCCACAGGATCCTTGTGGCCGGTGATGACCTCTCGCGGATGAAGGGCCTCGATCGCGTCCAGTGCCTTCATCCAACTGTGCCGGGTTGCTGCAGTTGAGCCGGCCAGCCACATGTGCATCCCGTTGTAGGCGACGTCGCCGCTGATGACAATGTCGAGTTCGGGGATGTGGACGACGCTGGACGCCGCGATGTCGGTGTGTCCGACGTCGATGGTGACAAGGTCGTGCTGTCCGACGCTCAATGTGTTGCCGCTCAACGGATTCGGCGCGGCCGGATGTTTTGTGAGCTGACCGGGGAAGAACGAGGTCCAGACCTGGAGATATCCGGCGCTGGTCTGCTCGCGGGCAGCGTCGGCGACTTCGGGTCGGGCGACCAACCGGGCATCGGGGAATTGCTCCAGCACCGTGGTGGCTCCGAAGAAGTGGTCAGCGTGACCGTGGGTGACGTAGATGCTCGTGAGTTCTCCGACGTCGGACCGTGCGATCCAACGTCCGAGCTCAGCGCCTTCGGTGATGGTCATCAATGAGTCGATCAGCACCGCCTGCCCGTCGACGGAGATCAGGGTCGCGGTGGTGGCGGGCCAGGTGGCCTGGCGTCCTGGTTCCCAGTCCGGCAGCGAGTTCGGGATCGGTTTGTACCCGCTGAGGTAGGTGCTCACTTGTAGTGAATTCATGGTGAAGACTCCTTGCGTTGTCATGAACCCGCGGCGGGTCGGATGCTGCCGACACGGCCCCCGGACGTCGTACGGGTCGGATTCAGTTGTGGCACGGCTGGCGGTTCCCGTCTGCAGCGTTGACACTTCTGGCGGCTTGCACGATGAGTTGGTTCACCGCGTCGGGATGGGTGATCAAGCTGTCGTGTGCGGAGTGGATGGCGGTGATGCAGGCGTCGGCCTGCTGCGCCATGTATTGCTGTGCTGCGGGCGGGATCGCCTTGTCGTCAAGGCTGACGAGATCCCAGCTGGGCAGTTTCGCTGCTGGTCCCGATTGCTCGGTGTACGCAGCCACGGATACCGGCCGTTGTTCGGCGGCCATCACGGAGGCCTGACCAATTGAACGGTCGGCGGCGAAAATGGCCCGGAAGTCGGCGGGGTTGATGTACACGTCGGCATCATTCGGTGTCCCGGGGCCGGTTGGGGCCGCTGCGAGAGCCGGGTTGTAGGTGGGCCGGAAGATCAGCGTCTGCTGAGTGAGGAGCGATCCGGGGTAGTTGTTCTTGTCGGTGTAATAGGACGCCGAGCGTCCCTGTTCCGGGATGAATGCCGAGATGTACACCAGTGCCTGGACATTGTGTGCGCTATTCGCGGCGGCCGCGATCACCGCCCCACCGTAGGAATGTCCCACCAGGACAACAGGTCCCGGGATGGTTGCCAGCACCCCGTCGATGTACTGGGCGTCGCTGGCCAGACCACGCAGTGGGTTGGACGGTGCAATCACCGGATAGCCCTGCTTGATCAGGAACTGGATTTCTGTGCTCCACCCGCTGGCGTCGGCGAACGCGCCGTGCACCAGCACGATCGTCGGCATGGCCGTTGGGGCGCCTGGGTAGTTGGACTGGAAATCTGCGGAAGCAGTGGCCGGCACTGCACCGGCGACGGCCGAACCCGCAGCAGCCGGCAGCACTGCCAGCGCGCTGACGCACAGCGCGGCCGCGACTGCCGTCCCACCCACCCGGCGTGATGCCAAGATCCGCCGATATGCCCTGTCGCGGTTCACTTCAGGGCCGACCTGATGAATGCTGCGGTCTCGACCGGACGGCTGATGAACGCGCAGTGGGACGCCTGGATCGTCTGCGTCGTCGCCCCCATCCGTTGGGCCATGAACTGCTGGACGTCAGGATTGATGGCATTGTCTCCGGCGGCGACCATGTACCAGGACGGAAGTGTCTTCCAGCCTGCCGCAGTGCAGTTCTCGTTCAGGGTGGCCGCGGCAACCGGACGCTGCGACACCGCCATCACCGACGAAAGGTCGGCGGGGAGGTCGGAGCAGAATGTCTCCCGGAACGTGGCCAGGTCGATGTACAGCTCGGGGCCACCCGCTGCGCCGACCGCGTCATAGGTACTGGGGCGGGCGTTGGCCGCCAGCAGAGGAACTGCGAACGGGGCCTGCACCGCGCCGACGCTCTCGCCTTCGTCCAGCCCGAATGCGGCCAGGTAGACCAGTCCGACAACGTTGTTGAGTGTCGCTGAGGCCTGGGTGATGATGGCGCCGCCGTAGGAGTGGCCCACCAGCAGGACGGGCCCGTCAATGGCGGCCACGAACGCGCCGACCGATGCCGCGTCGAATGCCAGGCCGCGTTCCGGATTGGGCGGGGCAAGCACCGGAATGCCGGCCGATTGCAGTTCGCGTATCACGCCGTACCAGCCGGAAGCATCGGCGAAGGCGCCGTGCACCAACACCACCGTTGTCGTCGATTCGTTGTCTGCCATGGGATTTCCTTTCCTTGTGGGATCAGCTACCCGGATGAAAGCCGTGGACCCGTGGCCCTTCTCGAGTCGGAGCAGGTCCGAGTAGCAAATGGCTTGACAGAGAACGCATTTGCCGCCCGATTTGCTTGTGGTGTCGGCCACTGCGTCTGTGCCTGGGACACAAGATAGGGCGCAGCGATTCCGGGCACATCACCTAAACACGTGACCCTTTGGGACGCTCTGCTATCCCCGTGTCGGACGTGATGCCGCCATGAAGGCTCCACTTTTCGGGCCATCGATCGCGCCTTCAGGTAGGGCGTTGACGAGCTGTACCCGCGAGTGGACGTCCATCTTCATGAACACCGCCCGCAGATGAGCGCCGACCGTATTGGTCGATATCCCCAGGCGATCCGCAGCGGATCGATTTGTGTGGCCTTGGACGATGAGACGTGCGACGAGTAGCTCCGTGTCGGTCAGCGATCCCCATCCCGACACTGGCTTGGCCACACGTCGCCGGCCGGTCCTGAGGCCGGCCTGGGCCTCGGCGAGAAGGGCCTGCACGTGGGCGAGTGCCGGTCCAGCGCGGAGCCCGTCGTAGATCTCGCAAGCCTGCGTCAACTGCTTCGCCGCCAGCTCACGGTTCCCATACCGCAGGAGCAGCCCTGCGTGATCGGTGAGTGCAGTGGCCAGAATCACTGGCCGGGGTGATTGTCCGAGCAGTTCGACCGCGTGTTCAAGGCTGCCCAAGTCGTCATGGACGAACCCACGCACCTGGAGCGCCACACCACGGAAGCTCAGCACCCCGGGATTGCGGAGAGCGGCGCTGTCCGCCCGTTCTACCGTTTCCCGGGCAAAGCCCCGATCCCCGGCCGAGACTGCGATTCCGGCACTCAACCGCATCTGGTCTAGCAGCCTGGGCCAATAGGTGCGTGATGCCGAGTCACTGGCCAGTAGGGGTTTCAGCAGCCGCACCCCCTCGTCGAAGTCCGACTCGAAAGCGGCGATCCGGGCCCGGGCAAGGATCAGACCCGGAGCATGGACCGCGTCCCAGGCGCCCAGTTCGTCCTCGGCGACGGCCAGGATGGTGCGGGCCAGGGCGAGATCTCCGTGGACGATGGCGATGGTGCTCATCACAACCCGTGCGTCGAGTCGATGGACGAAGTTGCCGAGCTCGTCTCCCACGTCCAGGAGCGTCTCGGCCGCGACCACAGCAGCGTCGAAGTGCGCGAGTTTGAAGTCCTGCCACAATTGGGCGCGCAGCAGAGACGGGAGTTCAGCGGTGGAGTGCTGGCCCTGGCCACGCGCAACGAGGGAAAGTAGTACTTGAGCATCATCGAAGCGGTCGATGAACTGCAGAGACGTGATCTCGTCAGCGAGGAAACCCGGACCGAAGCTGATGCGGAGCCCGTGGAACAGCTCGTGGGCACGGACGTGCCGGCCCTCGTTCTTGGCCAGTTCGCCCAGTGCTTGGAGTGCGATCTGTTCAGTAGCGCGGTCGTGGATAGCACGCCCTCGGTTCAAGGCAGATTCCGCGGCAACTGATGCTTCATGACCGGTCCCGATACGGCTCAGCGCAAGTGACCGCAAGGCTTCCAGACGTGCTTTCAGCGCTTCCGTCATCGCAGGGTTTCTCAGTTCGCTCTCGACCCGGGAGGCAAGGTGGTCTGCAGATCCGGTCAGCCAGAGCGCCCGGGCGGCAAGGATTTGCAGACGTGCACGTTGCTCGGCGAGGTTCGTGCGCCGCAGTAGTCGATCGATCACATCAATCGCATCGACTCCGTGCTGGGCCTCAATCAGCAATTCGGCGCACTGGCCTCCGAGCGTCAACCACTCCGGGTCCTCCGGCGATACGCAGGAGAACGCCTCGACGATCAGCGCCGCGGCGGTGCGCGGTACCGAGTCGATGCATTCCAACGCCGCGCGGCGCAGGATCGTCACTGCATTCGGGTCTCCGCGGAGCGCGGCGGGTCTGGCATGGGCGACCGCGTCGACGGCACTGCGCCCGATGCTGATCAGGTATCGCGCGCACACCCCGTGCAGCCTGGTGCGGTCGGCTTCGGGCAGGTTGTTGTAGACAATCTCGCGTACCAGATCGTGTCGGAACTCGATGGCGTCGTTGGGGTCGTTGATCAGTCCCAACTCGCCGGCATGGGACAAGGATGCCGCCAGCAGAACCGGGTCGATGTCGAGAATCTCTGCAGCGTCGGTGATGTCGAGCGGCCGACCCCAAACGGCGGCCAGCTGCAGCGCCCGGTTCGCTGTGCTGCCAAGAAGTCGCGTTCGAGATCGGATGGTGGCGCTCAGCGCTTCGGGTAGTGCGGTGTCGATCCGGCCGAGTTTCCGCTCGAGTGCGATTCCCTCGGCCAATTGGATCGTCAGGAATGGGTTGCCGCCGACCATGCGTAACCAACTGCGGTCATTCCCGACTGGTGGTGCGCCGAGAATGTCCGTCGCCACCGCGATGACGTCCGCGTCGGTCAGTGGCTGCAGATCAATGTGCTCGATCGACGTGCCCTCGAACTGGCCCGCTGCACGGAAGTCAGCGAAGACCTCCGCGGGCCGGCCACGTGCTGCAACCGACCAGACGACCGGCGAGTCCGCCAGCCGGCCTGCTAGCGTGCGCAATGCGAAGCGGCTCAGACGGTCCGCCCATTGCAGATCGTCGATGACCATCAGTACCGGGGATCGCTGTGACCGTTGCTCCAGCAGATCTCCGACGGCCTCGACCAACCACAACGGCCGGTCGTAGAGAGCGGCCAGGCCGCGGAACTCGGCTTCGCTGAGCACGGGATTCGAACCGGTGCGCAGTGCATGCAGGACGGGTGCCCCTGGGGCGATCTGACTGACCTCGTCCGCTTTTCCGAAGCCGACGGCGAACTGTGCGGCCACCGCCTCACGCTGAAGAACCCGCAGCAGGGCGCTTTTGCCGATACCAGGTTCGCCCGACAGCAGGACAGTCGAGCCGCGGCCGTCGACCGTCGCGCCAGCGAGCAACGTGCCCAACCGCGCGATCTCGGCTGATCGGCCTCGCAGGACCGGCTCTACCATGTGCCATCCCCTTGGGTTCGTAGCGGCCTAGACGATCGACCCAATCCCGTTGTGCTGGCATGGACTGGTTGACCCTAGTCCGTGTAGCTCCTGCGTGGACTTGACACCACGACACGGTCCTAGGCGACGTTTGCAGTGCAGATACGGGGCATCGGGGCCACGGGGTGGCCCGCCACAACATCCCGACGGCCCGGACGACAAGTAGCCCACCCGGCGTCGGGCAGCGGTGGACCGCGACGGGTCGCGACGCTGCACGCCAAACATGCCGACCCAAGAGCTGTTGATGGCGGTCGCTTCAGAAATCGTGGCATCGCTGCGCGTGGGCGCCATAGGACTCGGAAGCTACATATCGTCGAGGCCGAAGAGTTCACCAAGATCTTCGGCACGCATGGTGAGCTGGCGGATGGCGGCATATTAGGGAGCGATCTGAACAATTAGTCCAGACCGATGGCTGCCCGCACCGGATCCTCGTGCGGCGACGCATCTACTCACCGCCGTGCCTGCCGGTCCCGGAAACACCGAGGAGCACGACAATTTCACCGGCGTCCATACCCGCCCTTGGTCAGGGCAGCCAGGGGCGGCGGGTGGATGTATGAATCTGCATCGACGATGTGACAACCGCCCTCAAGGGCGGGTTAGTTGTCTGGGCGCCCTCTCTCTTCTCATTCCCAGGGGCGGGGTTCAAGTTCGCGGGATCAAAGCCCGACCGTCCATTCGTGCAGCGCGCGTCATGCGCGCGTTCTGAGTGACTCATACCAAGTAGCGAGGGCAGTCCGGTGACAACTACCTGCAATCCGAGAAGGAGCGGAATCCTGTGACGATCGAACATCCGCAAACGAAGGCGACAGGTCACCGAGATGCAGAAAGACCGAAACCGATCTCCTTCAAGAAGTCAACTGCCCAAGATCTGGCGTTGTCGCTGTACAGGGGAGATCGTCACCCGCAGCTTTGTGACGCCGAGACCCGGGTCAGTACGCGAGACCTGTAACACCCCGCACTGAACCCCACTGTCCACCAATTCGGAGAACCCGCCCAGGGCCAGCCTCGGGCCAACGATCGAAGGAGTAGGCATGACCAACGCAGCAACAGCAGACCAGTACATCGGCCGTAGGGCCGTGGACCCTCAGGGCAGCAAAATCGGGTCCGTCGGCCAGGTTTACCTGGACGACGAGACGGGCCAACCCGATTGGGTCACCGTGAACACCGGGCTGTTCGGCACGCGGGAGAACTTCGTCCCGCTGCGCGGTTCCCGATTCGAAGGGGACGACCTGGTTTTTCCTTTCGAGAAGGACGTCGTCAAGGACTCCCCGGAGATCGCCGACACCAGTCACCTCGACCCCGACGAAGAACAAGAGCTGTACGCCTACTACGAGCGGTACCTCCGCGCCATCGGCGACCGCGCCGAATACGAACAGACCACCGGGACCGGGGTGGGACGTCGGAACATGAAGCGAGACAATCGTCTTAACACCTCAGATTCCGGCACTGACGACGCCATGACCAGGTCAGAAGAACACTTACGTGTTGGTACCGAGAAAGTTGAAGCTGGACGGGCGAAGCTCCGCAAATACGTCGTCACCGAACAACAATCGGTCGAGGTTCCGGTTTCCCGGGAAGAAGTCCGCGTCGAACGGGAACCGATCACCGATGCCAACCGGGCTGATTCCCGGTCGGGCCCGGAGATCACCGAAGACGAATACGAAGTCGTGCTCCACGAGGAGCGCCCTGTTGTGGCCACCGAAGCTGTGCCGGTAGAGCGGGTTCGGCTCGGCACCGAGACCGTCACCGACGAGGAGACAGTCAGCGGTGAGGTCCGCAAGGAGCGGATCGAGGTTGACGACGAGACCCTTTCCCAGGGCCGCACCGCCGGCAAACGGAATCGCTGACCGGACACCAACGCCCGTAGCAACAGATTGATGCAGGCCTGCGCAGTGGCGCGCTGCGCAGGCCTGCTTGTCTCAGTCGGCGCAGAGGCGAGCGCCTCGGAGGGCCCCGGTGCCGAGCCAGGCCGAAGGAACCGCGTTCGTCGACGTGCAGGAGAAGGCACCGCCACCCGGGTTGAACCAGGTCTTCAATCCACAACCAGCGCGCGTCAAGCACCAGACGCCCTGCCGACCTTCCATTGCGCATCGCCCATTCAAGGTAAGCGACCTGGACATAGCACGGGGGCCGAGTCGGCCCGGCGACGCAGCGTGGGCGGGCGGCCCCTCGCCGCCGGTGAGCGATCGAGCGCGACCACGGCCGCCCACTGCCCGCCCTGCGACAGCGACTGGAACCCACCGGCCCGCGCTGTGATCAGTAGTCAGTTGTCGTCGACACCGAGGTCGCCGTTCGCATACCTATAGCCTGTTATCTCGTAGTCCACCGCCAACTGGCAATTGTCGCGACAAGACTTGTTCGGCTCGTAGATAGCTAATCGCCCGATTGTAAATGGTCCGGGATCTGCTGTTCTTCGCAAATCGACGCGCATCAAGCAATTCATCGATAGGGTCAGTCTCAGCTTTCATCGCAAGCTCTTGGGCCCGAACGGCGGTTCGAATGACAAACTGAGCTCGGCGTACAGCCAAATCCAGACCAGAAAGCAATAAAAGTTCAGCGAGCCACATGTCGTGCTCGGAGACGTGCGGGACCTGGCTGGGAAGAGGTAACCGGGGTGACTGCGGAGCCGTAAAGTCCTCTGTCATCACCCCATTGGAGGGCAAGCACATGACGGGCACATTAATCGAACATCACCAGTCCGTTTTGTGCCGAACCTCACCTTGCCGCGTCACCGGCCGGCCGGGACGAACATCGGTCAGTTTGTGTTCACCTGATGTGCGGGGCTCGGAGCCTACTCGGCCGGCGGTTGAAGCCGTTGTTCGCTCTTCCAAGGCCTTCGCGGCCCAATCAAAATTCATCACGAGCTCTAACTGAGGGCCTCGAAGGACCAAGGAGCACGACGTCAGCCGGTCGTCGTCAGGATCAAGTCCTCCCACCCCATCTGTGGGCATCAGACTCTCCCTCGACCTGGATCAATGAGATGACGTCATGCCAACTTCATGACCTCAAGCCAGTGCGGCCCTCCAAGGCTTCGATGACGGTGGGGCAGACATCGATGTCGTAGAGCCTCTCGACGCTCTGCATCCCGCCCGGGCTCTCCGCGTTGATCTCCACCACCTTGTCGCCGACCACATCGATACCGACGAGGAACATGCCGTCGGCGACGAGCTTGTCGCTCAGCGCATCGATGATGCCCAGCTCAACGTCACCGATGTCGAGTGGGACCGAGCGACCTCCGGCGCTGATGTTGGCGCGGGGGTCGTTGCCGGTGGGCACGCGCCTGAAGGCGGCCGGCTTGCCGTCGCGCTCGAGGAGATGCCCGTCGAGTAAGAAGATCCGGGCATCACCGTTCTCGCCGCCGTCGACGAATTCCTGGACTATCGCGTAGCCGTCCTGCAGCACCGCCTCCGTCATCTGCGCGAGGTTCGTCTCCTGCTGGTCCTCGATCATGAACACGTTCCGCCCTCTGGCCCCGTACAGCGGCTTGACGACGGAGTGCCCGACCATGCCTATAAACCGCTCGATCGCTTCCGGGTCGCGCGTCACGAGCGATCGCGGTCGGATCTTTTCGGGGAACTCCTCCAGGTAGAGCTTGCTCGTGGCGCGAACGAGGGACATCGGATCGTTCACCACCGTCACGCCCCGATCCTTGAGCATTTGGCCGAAGACGACACCCAGTGGACTGGCCCACGGTCGCTCCTGCTGATCGTTGATCGACTCGTTGCGCAGGAACACGGCATCGAGCTCGTCCATGGCGACCCGCTCGGTGTCGACCGCCTTGATGCGCTCCATGAAGCTCTCGAGCGTGTCGTGTTGGTGAAGGTGCGCAGCATGAGCCCGGCCAATGAGCTGCCCGTCGCTCTCGCCCAACTCGGCGTCCCCGACCCCGACGTACCAAACCTGATGCCCGGCCCGGGCCGCGGCCCTCGCCAGCCGCGTCGTCGTGTACTCGTCCACCTCGGTCGCGACGTCGTTGACAACGAATGCGAGCCTCATGTCGATACAACTCCTTCGTACAGGTCGATCACCGACGCGCCCGCGCGCAGCCTGTCCAGACGGTCTTGAGCGCCGGGCACGTCGAGCCACCGTGGGCGGACCCACGGTGGCTCGAGCACGTCGCGCTCGAGAAGGTCCTGGATCAAAGGGATGTGATCCAGGGCGAATTTGCCGACGAACAACACATCGAGGTTGCTGCCCTCTGCAAGGAACTCCAGCAGGCGCGTGATTCCACGCAGGTAGATCGCGTCCTTGACGAAGCCACCCCCGACGACGACCCGGATGACGATGGACCACGCGGTGCGCGGAGGGATCCGATATACGGTCCGCAACGATTCGAAGATCTCCAGGAAGCCGGCACCGTCGAGCATCTGGTCGACGGCCAGCACCCGCGCTGCAAGCACACGCAAGCGCCGTGGATCCAATCCGCCGACGACGTACTCGGCGAGCACGGCCAGGCCCTCTTGGGTCTCGTCGTATCCGGGCAGCCCGATCGTGAGCAGCTTCAATGGTTGCCTGCTGCCGTTCTGATAGGTGACGACGTGGGTGCCGACCTCGTGGTGCAGCAAGGGCTCGACGCGGTCGGCCCTGACAGCAGCGGCTTCGGGGATGAGCAGCCGGCCGAACGACACCATCAATTCAGAGATGTCCTCGCGCACGTCGATGTGCACCGGGAAGTCCGGATACACGGCACGGTATCGATCGAACTCCGCACGAGCCGCTTCCGCGAACGCGCCGGCGGTGACGCTCTCAGTGTTGGGTGCTCGGGCTGGAATGGTCTCGAGGAGCTCCCGGGCAATGGCCGTCAGGGACTGCGAGGTCCCTCCGTAGAGCTGCAGCGACCCGTACACGAACCTTGACGTGTCCCGGTCTTCCAGAGCCGTGATCTGTCGCGCGATCTCGTCTCGCTTCGCACGGAACAGCGTGTGTAATGCAGGGTCAGCGACGTTCTCGATCTCGAGGCCGTAGAGGTCACGGCGGACCAGGTCCGGCTCGAACTCGAGCGGCCTGAGCCGCAGAGTCGGCGCCATCACGAAGTCGCTGCGTTCGAAGTCCGCCCACGCCTCCGCCGCATTGACCGGCGTGATGTTCAGCAGCAGGTCCACGCTGCGCTCGATGGCGGTGAGGTGGGCGTCGATCTCCAAGGCAGGCCCAAGGTCCTGCCTTGCGGAGGTCACGCTACCCGCCAGCATTCGCCGACGTATCTCAGCTGTGAGAGCGGTGCCGACGCATCAGCGTCGATGGACGCTTCCTTTACGCTCACGTAGGTTCTCGTATTCGCCTCGCAGTCTCGCCGAGACCATCCGAATCGGCCCTGCGCGCAGCGCCCGCTGTCCAGTGCTCGACATGGGCGCCGCAGACTGCGCACGATTTTTCCGGCTATGGCGCGATGCAGGACGACGAGGTACGGCGCCGCATCGTGGCCTCGGGTCGTCCCACACTTGAGGCACGTGTGAGGGCTCGTGGTGTCTGTCGACTCATCCATCCCATGGGTAAGGCCGCCGCGGTCAAGGATGCGGGGCATGTCCTTCCTCCTGTTCTGGCATCTACCCATGAAGAGTCTTCCGGCACGCAGTCATGACGCGGGGACTGTTTGTCAACTCCGGTAGAACCTTGACCCTTTGGTTCCGCCCCGGTTGAAAACTGACCCACCTGATGGTCATCAGTCGGTTTTGGGGGTGGGAACGCGGCCGAGGTCGCGGTCTTCTGGGTCGGAGGTCTCCGGCGGCACCCAGGAAAGTCGCTGAACCCCGGACTCACGAACACCCACGGGCCAGATCAACCGGAAAGTGGTTGCCGATCAGGGCCGCGCTCTGCCCGTTGCAACCCAGGATAATGGGGTGCTTATCGGTAGTCAGGGGGTGCATGTGCCAGCGCGGTCCTTTCACTTTCGGTCCCGCCTTCAGCCACGCGTTGCACCGAGGCCGGGCCGGCTACCCGTTCCCACCGTTCCCGTTCCCACCGTTCTCGGTTCCGTTGTTGCCGTTTCCGCCGTTCCCAGCGTTCCCGTTTCCGTTGTTGCCGTTCCCGTCGTTGTTTCCGTTCCCAGCGTTCCCGTTGTTGCCGTTCCCGCCGTTGTTTCCCTTCCCAGCGTTCCCGTTCCCGCCGTTCCCGTCGTTGTTTCCGTTCCCAGCGTTCCCGTTACCGTTGTTGCCCTTCCCGCCGTTGTTTCCGTTCCCAGCGTTCCCGTTTCCGTTGTTGCCGTTCCCGTTGTTCCCGGCAGGAGGGGGAGCTGGGACGGGGGCCGGAGCCGGAGCCGGAGCCGGTACGGGAGCCGGAGCCGGTACGGGAGCCGGAGCCGGTACGGGAGCCGGAGCCGGTACGGGAGCCGGGGGCGGGCGGTACGGGAGCAGGAGCCGGTACGGGAGCGGGGGCCGGAGCGGGACCGGGCGCGGGCGGGACGGATCCTGGGAGAAGCGGGATAGCTGATGCAGGTGTCGGATCGTCGATCGCTGCGACTGGTTGGTTGGTGACCGCTGCCATTGTCCCGGTGGTCTTCGGCAGGTCTGCTGCCGTATCGGAAGCAGTCGTCGCCGAATTGTGCGCGGCGAGCTGAACGGTCAACCCGATGGGGGCGGCACCGGCGATGCGTTGCTGGGTACCGCTCTGCGCTGTCAAGGCCTGCGCGGAACTGTTCATCGTGGTAACCGCACCGGCCAGGACGATCACCGGGTGGGTGTCAGGCCGGTTCCCGGTGATGACCAGGGCCTGCGAATCGAAGATCGAACCGGTCCCGGGTCCACGGACGGCGGGTGATCCGCCGACCGATGAACCCTCCAGGGGCGCAGCCACGTCATTCATCGAGCGATCCAGGGTCGCCACCGTGGTTCCGGCCAGGAAGGCGACGGCGACGGCAACGGCCGCCGTAATCAGCCACCGGGTCCGGTGTGACCGCTCGACGGCGCGGTGTCGAGCTCGTCGCCGCACCGTTCTGGCCGGTGCGGCGACGCGACGGGGGTCGGCGAAAGATTCCCGAATGACGCGCGGGTTGCGAATCGGCCGCGTCCAATCCGCCGCCGGCACGGTGCCGTGGTGGGCGCTCACGCTGCCCCCGTGGTGATGCGCGATGTCTGGCCGCACCACCAAGTTCGCGGAAGCTGACACCTGTCGTGGGCTGACGGGTGCCCGCGGCGTGGTGTCCGCGACGGCAAGTGGGGCGGTGGGAGTGTGCGGCGTTGAAGGAACGGCCACGACGAAGGGCAGCGTTGAACCGACGCCCGAGTCACGTGGGTACCCCCAACCCACCCGAGAGGCGAATCCCCAGGTATCCGGCGACCGAGGATCATCACTCCAAGGGCGCCTGACCACCACCCACCGGGCGTCCGATAGTGCGTCACCTGTGTGCGGCAGCGGATCGGTGGCCGCCGGTCGATACGCACCCACCGGTCCCGGGCTCGCACCATTCGCGGCGTCCAGATCCGTTTTCCGGGAGGCATGGCCGCGAGCATTGACCGGGGTCGCGCGGTTCTGTTGCACCGATTCCTGGGCTGACTGCGGCGCGGATCGGACCGCTGCCCGCATCGCGCGGTCCGGAGGGTATCGCTTAGCCATAGCCGTTCACCGATCCACCTTCCCCGGAAAGCCACCGGCAGTGCGGGTCCTGTGCTGCTGATGGGACAAGAGTCGTCCCGCCTTCCGAACCACAGTCGACGTACGCCCGGGGAGACGAAGCCATCCTCGAGATCGTCATCATGGCCACCTCTGTGACCGAAAGCGATGTTCGATGTGGGTTACCACTCGGCTGGCGTACCCCACGGAGCCTCAACCCAACCAGGTCTTCGGCCGTGGTGACGGAAAGTTCTCACCGGGCACCTTTAGGGCGACCAAGCCACGGTCAGCGGTGCTGCTAGGCCAGCTCCCGATGTTCGAGCAGCTCCGGTGGAGTGGCGGAACCTGATCGAACACCGGATCGGGATTCCGCGGGTTCCGGCTCCGGTCAAGACCCACCGCGGCCCACGGTCATGCCGTTCACGGGTCAGGGTGGTGGTTGTCGTTGGCGGGTGGGGTTGTGTGCTGTCCGTGGCTGTCACGCAGTTGTTGGCCTTGCTCGATGTCGCGGGCATCTTTCGCCGCGTTCTTGTCGATGACCCGGGTGTCGCGGGGTGGCAGCTGAATGTCGTCCTCGGCGGGGATCCCGGCTTGGAGTTGTCGGCCACGTTCCATTTCGGCGTTCAGCTCAGCACCGAACAGCAATGCCAGGTTGGTGATCCACAACCAGAGCAGGAAGATGATCACCCCGGCGAGAGAGCCGTAGGTCTTGTTGTAATTCGAGAACTGCGAGATGTAGAGGCCGAACAGCGCCGAGGCGATCACCCAGGTGATGATGGCCACGACGGCGCCGAGGCTGATCCATTTGAATTTTGGTTGCTGGACGTTGGGGGTGGCGTAGTACAGGATCGCCACCGCCACGGCGGCGAGGCCGAGCAGGACCGGCCATTTGACGATTCCCCAGATGGTGACGGCGGTGTCGCCCAACCCGATGGCCTCACCGATCGCCCGGGCCACGGGCCCGGACACCACCAGCCCGACCGCGACCAGCCCGGCGAGAATGACTGCGGCCAGGGTGATCACGATCATCAGTGGTCGGAGTTTCGGACTCGGAACGTGCGTTGTCCGATTTTCTCAGTGCTGGCGAAACCCCTCCGCAAGCCAGCGGGGAAGGGCGCGAAGGGGCTTCTGGTCTAAGGCAGGGCTGTGGTTCCCGCAGATCGACGTACACATGCCGTACGACGGCGGCATCAACTCCCGGTTCGATCCGGCGGGGTCAATACCCATGAAGCCCGCCGTATTGTTGCCTCGCTGGCACGGTGGGACGTGCAGAACCCGGCCGCAGATCAGGCACCAGTAGCTGCGGTGGCCCGCCGGTTTCTCGGGTGCGTCCGGATCGAGCCTGGGTAGGCAATCGCAGGGCGCCCACCCGACCACAACCCTGCCCTTCTCGTACTCATGCCCGCCCGGACACGGCGGTGGACGTTCCACAAGCGGCGGCAAAGGCATGACACATCATCGAACATTTGTTCGAGACCGGGCAACCAGCATCCGACCCGGTGACGCGGCGCCTGCCGCATCACCGGAGGTGAGGCAGCATTGAGGTCGTGACGACGACAGTGCGAGCCTCCCGTGGCTGACGACGCGCTGTTCACGATCGCCGGTCAGGAGTTCAAGGTCACCACACCCTGACCGGGTGCTCTACCCGGCCACCGGCACCACCAAGCTGGACGTCATCCGGTACTACGCGGACGTCGCGGCGGCGATGCTGCCGCAGGTGCAGGGCCGGCCGGCGACCAGGAAACGCTGGCCGGAGGGTGTCGACCAGGCGTCGTTCTTCGTCAAGGACCTCGAGCCGGGAACCCCGCCGTGGCTGCCCAGGGTGCAGATCCGGCACGGCTCCGGACCGAAGTTCTACCCGGTGTTCGACACTCCGGCGGCGTTGGCCTGGTTGGGTCAGGTCGCCGCGTTGGAGTTGCACGTCCCGCAGTGGCGGATCGAGCAACCGGCCGGCCCAACGGCTGCGGCGACGCACCGGTCCGATGAGCGGCACCCGGATCGGGTGGTGTTCGACCTGGACCCCGGCCCCGGTGCCGGTCTCGCGGAATGCGTCGAGGTCGCGTTGGCGTTGCGGGAGCGGCTCGGCCCGCTGGGGCAACGCGTCGGGGTGGTGACCAGCGGCAGCAAGGGCATCCACCTGTACGTGCCGATGGACGACCCGATCACCAGCAGCCAGGCATCGGACTGGGCCCGGCTCGCCGCCGAACAACTGGAGAAGGCGCTGCCCGACCTGGTGGTGTCCCGGATGTCGAAATCCCTGCGGGCCGGCAAGGTCCTGGTCGATTGGTCGCAGAACAACCGGTCCAAGACCACCATCGCGCCGTACTCGCTGCGCGGCCGGGAGCATCCGACCGTCGCGGCGCCCAGGACCTGGCAGGAACTGACCGAGCCCGGGCTGCGGCAGCTGGACTACCGGGAGGTGCTCGACCGGCTCGCCGACGACCTGGACCCGCTGGCCGGCCTGCATCGATCCGCCGCGGTGACAACGCCGGCCGCCGCTGACTCGGACGGTGACGCGGTGCGGCGGCCGACGATCCGGGTGACCCGACGACCACCGCGACCGGTGGTGCGAACCGTCACGCTCGAGCGGCGACACGGAATGACGGTTTGCCGGCTGATCTTGTCGGGCCGGTGGAGCTCGAGCTGGCCAAGGCGGTGCCGGCGCTGCCCGGACCGCACGCCATGCCCGGCGGGACGAGGTGGGAGTTGAAGTGGGACGGGTTCCGGGCGGCATTGGTCCGCGGGGCCGAGCGAGGTGCGGGTCTGGTCCCGCAACAGGACCGACATGACCGCGAACTTCCCCGAGATCGCCGCCGCCGCAGCGAGAATGCTGCCACCGAACTCGGTGTGCGACGGGGAGCTCGTCGCGTGGACCGGTGACCGGTTGAGCTTCGATCTGCTGCAGCAACGCCTCGCCGCCGGCCCGGCCAGGGCCAGGGCATTGGCCGCGAAACATCCCGCCTCGTACGTGGTGTTCGACCTGCTCGCCGCCGACGGGGTCGACCTGCGCGGCCGCCGGTTCGACGACCGCCGAGCGGAGCTGGAGTCGCTGACCACCTGGTCACCGCCGATGCAGTTGTCCCCGATCACCGACGACATCGAGGAGGCCCGCCGGTGGCTCGAGCTGTACGCGGACGCGGGGATCGAGGGTCTGGTCGCGAAGGGCGCCGCCACCACGTATCGGGGTGGTGTTCGTGGGTGGTCGAAATTCAAGCACCGCACGACCGAGGAGGCGGTGATCGGCGCCGTGATCGGACCGATCACCCGGCCGGAAAGCATCGTCGCCGGCCGGTACACCGACACCGGGCAGCTGGTGATCGTCGGGCGCAGCGTGCCGCTGTCATCCGCCCAGGCCGCGTCGCTGGCAACGGTGCTGGAACCCGCGGGTCCTGGGCATCCGTGGCCGGACACCGTCATCTCCAGCCGCTTCGGCAACGGCCGCGACCGGGTAGCTCTGACGAAGGTGAAACCCGCAGTGGTCGCTGAGGTCTCGGTCGACACCGCGCGGCAGGCCGGTGTCTGGCGACATGGCTTCAGGTACCTCAGGTACCGTCCGGAGTTGCAGTCCAGCTGACATTCCGACCCTGCCTGCGCCTGCCCGGAATGCCTGAGGCCCCGCCTGACCCCAAAGCCTGACAGCCAGTAGCGGAGGATGCCACGGCTGGAACGCCCTTGAGCCGGTCGTCTCCACGCTGGCCTACTTTCATGCGCTGCAGACTGCCTACAAATATCCAGGACACCTTCGCGCGGAATTCCGCAACAGGCTGTTGCGCGATTGGCTCAAGGGTTCGACCTTATGGACGCACCCTTGAAGGATCACGTCAGCGGTCCGACTGATGATCTGGGCGATCCGACGGAAAGCGGCGCCTTCCGGTCGCGTTCAGCTCGGTTCGTGCAGAAAATCGATGACGGCCATCCAGCTCGCCGTCTCGCGAACAGCGACTTCCGCGGTGCTCCTGATCTTGGCAAGGATGTGATCGTCGCGGCCCGACTCTGACAGAGTTTTCGCGGCCGCCATGCTGTCGATTCTGGTCACCAGGTCGGTGAGGTTCCGCAGATCGGTGAGTAGCGCGTCGATCCGGGTTCGCAGCTCATCCACCGAGGCCCCTCTGTTGTCAGCTCGTTCCTCGGGAGCGTCAACTTCACTTTCCGTCGGTTTGCAGGCGGTGCGCTCATCGGCGATCTCGATTGGGCGGTCGTAGTGATCGTCGTCTGGTCGATCATTGTCCAGGGCGAGGGCGCGAGGATCGGTTTCGTCGGGTGTTGGAGATGGTCCGATGCCTTGGGCGTAGAGATCCCAGGGACAGTCGACGGTTCCGGTGGGGTGGCTCTCGCCGCAGGTCGAGCAGAGGATGTCGGCGCTACGTCGCGTGCGCGAGTAGGTTTTTCCGTCGCGGCCCAGGACGGGTGGCAGGTCCCCGGAGTCATCTGATCTGTTGGGATTGTCCGGGTGGGTGCGGGCGAGTTCGCGGTGGACGGTTCCGACGCCGACTCCGAGGAGTTTGGCGATGGCCCGGATGGACATGCGCGCGCCGGCGAGGGTGGTGACGATCTCGGAGCGGTGTTCCCGGGGGACGGCGAGTCGTAGATCGCCGAACCGGGTGTCGACGTACTCGTCCCAACTGCGGTGACCCAGCGCGATGTGCGCCCGTCCCTTGTAGGCGAGGGCGATGTATTCCCAGGCGCGGTCGAGCACGGCCCGGATCTGGATGGTGACCTGTTCGGCGCTGGCGGGTGACATGGTGAAGAACCCGATATCCGACTCCGGATCAGTCACCTCCGGCGAGGTGTCGGCGGGGACGAGGTGCAGCACAGCGGCCGAGCGGTCATGCCGCGCTCGCGGGTTGTCGCCCGGTCCGGACCGGGCGGCCCTGCACGGCGGCGGTGACGATCCGCATGAGCTGTTTGTTGCCGCGGACCCCGGCGGCGCCGAGGAGATCGATCTGCACCGAGACACCGGGCGCGCGGGATTCGGGTTGGCAGCCGGGCCCGGACCCGAAGGTGAGGAGGTCCAGCGCCGACCAGGTGGCGGCGGGGACACCGGTGTCGTGGGCAGCCAGGACGGACCGGTTCCGCCGACCGGACTGTGGCAGCACCGGCGGCGGACGCCATCACCGCGTGCAGCGCGGGGACCGGCCACCGCCACCCCTCGGCGGCGAGGACGGCGGCCAGGGTCCGCATCCACGGCGGCGCCGGCGGCATCGGCGCCGGCTCATCGACGGGGGAATAGATCTCGTCCGATCCGTACTCCTCGACGCGATGCCGCTTCGCGTCGTTGGACGGCGCCGATCAACCCCCGGGTGGTCGGGGAACCCATCCCGGTCTGCGCGGCGGCGGCCTCACCGGCGTAGACCCGGCGCACGACGATCGGCAGCAAGCCGGGGGCGTCCTGCACCCGGTTGGTCCGGACGAGGCGGTCCATCTGTTCCCACACCGCGGACAGGCCCTCGTCGGTCAACCAGCCCGCGGTCTTCGTCCACCGGGTTGCCTCCCGGCGGCAGGCCCTGCGCATGACCTCGATGGCCTGCCGGCCGGCGCCGCCGTTCCAGCCGTCGACGGCGACCTCGGCGAGGAGAGCCGGCAATCCGGTGGTAGACGCTGCGAGATCCTGGCAGACAGAACCGGTAGCCCTTTCGGTGGAACCTACGTCCGCATCCGCCGCATCGAGATCAGCGGCTTCTATCGTTGAGGTAGTCATCGGGCCACTGCCCCCACCAGTCGGCCCGGAGACAGCGGGAATCCGGTTTGACAGCTGAAGTTGACAGCAACGGGAGGCAGAATCAGAAGACTCTGACAGACGGTGACAGACACAGATCGCCTGCAGCGCAGGAGATGTCGCAGGTCGGGATGCCGATGGTTACGACTACGGATCAGAAGGTTGGGGGTTCGAATCCCTCCAGGCGCACCACCAAATCGATTGCAGCACTGACGGTGTCGTTCTTGGGCGCGATTGTTCTCATGATCGCATCCCAACAACTATCCCAACAAGGCCTCGAGCAGCTGTCCGCGCCTGCCCGACGGGCTCGCCCGAGGCCAGCAGCCCTACCGTGGGGGATGGTTACTCGACGAGGTTGCGGATCCCTGCGGGAGCGGACACCGGGGGTGTGGGAGGTTCGGGTCGCGCTCGGTCCGGATCCGGTCAGTGGGCGTAGCCGGGTCCGTTCCCGCACCGTTCATGGCGACCATCAGGCAGCGCAAGCGGCGAAGCAGCACTGGGCGGCTGCCGCGGAACTCGTGCGGTCCGCAGGCCGCGGCAGGCCGGGGATCACCCTCGCTGCATTGTTGGTGGAATGGCTCGAAGACGATCACGGATGGCGACCGTCCACGATGGCGGGGTACCGATCGGCTGTCGGGTTGATCGCCGACTCCGCGATCGGCGTCAGGCGGGCCGTTGACGTCAGCCCCAGGGTGCTGACCGCGGCGTGCTCGCAGTGGCGGTCCGCCGGCTGGCCGGACCCGACCATCTGGGCCCGGGTCCGGGTCATTCGCTCCGCCCTCGGCTGGGCCTACGCCGCCAGGATCCTGGATCGGCATCCTCTGGACGGGATGCGCGGCCCACCCCAAACCGGGGTCCGCCTTCATGCACCCGTCGACCAGGTCAAAGCGATCCTTGCCTGCGCCACCGAACGGGTGGAAAAGGAAAGCGCCACCGGCCAGCTGGGCCGGCTGGCGGAGCAGCGGTTGCACAGGGCCGAGCAGGTGCTGCTTCTGGCCAGGCTCGCAGCTGATTCCGGCGCTCGCCGGGGCGAGCTCGCCGCACTGCAGATCGGTGACCTCGACGGGAGTGTCATGACCATCTCCCGTGGTGCCTCCAACGACATCATCGGCCCCACCAAGACCGGCCGGATCAGAAGTCTCACCCTCGGCCCCACCTCGGTGGCCCTGTGGCACGACATGGTCGACCGCTGGCGGCACCGCGCAGCTGCCGACAGTTGTTTCGGCCCATGGCTGTTCGCCGCAGATCAGGAGCACACCACCCGCCTCACGACGTCCTGCCTTGGGCGGTGGTTTAGCGTACTGGCCCGGGACGCCGGATATCCCGATGTGACACTGCACCGCCTCAGGCACACCGTCGCGACCGAACTGGTCTCCAGGGGCGACATCCTTCAGGCCCAATACCGACTGGGTCACCGTGACGCGGCCACCACCCTGAAGATCTACAGCCACGTCCTGCCGCTGACCGACCGAGCCGCGGCCGACACCATCGAGCACCTCTACAACGACTAATACAGAGCTCCCTTGGGCGCGGTGCAGTGACTTGTCCAATCGCGGCTCCTCCGGATCCGGTGGTCGATTGACATGCGCGGTGAGCGTCGTGAACCAGGGACGCCTGATTAGTTCGCTGATCGGTATAGGCGACAAACCGCTGCCCTGGGGTTGACCCTGTGACGAGACCCGGTTATTGCTATCGACGAACAGTTCCACGTCTGGTGGGTCTCGGCTTCCCGGCAGAGCGTCCGGTAGCGTCACGCGTCGTGTCCCGCCGGAAAACGGGAATGGAGTTGATCGTCACCTCGACGTTGATACTTGCCGGACCATCGTATCGTTGCTGGTCCGGATCCAACCAGGTGCCGGCCGGCAGCACTACCCTGCGAATCGCTGCGTTCTGGTCGAGAACGGGTGCGGCGAGGATGTCTTCACCCAGAAGGAATTGATCGACGATCTCGTCCATGTTGTCGTAGTGATAGGCCATGGGCCGCAGGATCGGTTCACCAGTTCGGGCCGCCGTCTTGGCCAGCGCTCGGATCTCGGGCACGAGTTGCTGGTGGAGGGCGACTGCTGCCAGCGTGGCGTTGAGGTGATCGTTGTCCAAGACCCGGGCCGGGGACTGGGAGAACTGCATCATGGGGAAAAGGGCGGCGCATTGCGCGTATCTGACGAAGAGTTCCTGGTCGACACCCCCTGTTGATGGCAGCGAGGTCGCCGCCGCCGATCATGTCGGGGCAGATGAAGGCGTGGCCTATCAGTCCTTGCGCGATGCCTTCGGGGATGAGGGATGCGAGTCCACCGGTGCCCCAGGTGGGTGGCTTGTCGTGGAGTCGCTGAACCAGAGGCTGACCGCCCATCTTCCAGCAGGCTCGGTATTCGTTGAACGAGTACCGTTGCCCGATTTCGGCCCATGCTTCGCACTGGCCCGCTGGGTTGGTGTTCCCCGCAATCAGGTCATCGTCGGCGTAGCTGTAGAGGTCGCCGCCGTCGAATTTGAAACCGTCGACACCGTTCTCGGTGATCAACGTGTCGAGACAATCGTGCAACCACGTGACGGCCCGAGGGTTGGTCATGTCCAGGACGCCGCTGCGTCCGTTCCACCACTGGCGAATCGCCGGGGTCCCGTCGGGTTCGCGAATCAGCAGGTCTCCGGCCCAGAGTTCTTGGAAGGTCTGGCTGCTCGGTTCGACGAAGGGAACCAGCCAGAGCATGACGGAGAAGCCCCAGGAGTGCAGTTGGGCGATCATGGAACTCGGATCCGGGAATGTCGTGGGGTCAAAGGTCCAGGTGCCGTAGTCGATTGACCATCGGTCGTCGATCATGAGCACCCCGGGTGGAAAGCCGGATGTCAGCATCTCTTTTGCGTAGCCAAGGACGCCGTCTTGTGTGGGCCGGTAAGGCATCTCGATCCAGGTGTTGTACTGCGGTGCATTCAGCATCGGCGGTGCGGGTGTCCGACCGGCCGACGGGAAAAAGGCGACCGATGCGGTCCGGTAGGCGTCCCGAAGGTTGTTGCCGGCACGACCGTGACTCAGTTGGCGACCGGTGATGCGGATGGCGTCATCGGCGATGGCGAACTCGAAGGGCCATTCCGACCAGATGAAACGACCACGGTTGGACACCAGCAGGGGTGCCGACTGATTGTTGCCGGATCGGGGATCACCATTGATTCCCGCTGAGCGGCCGAGGTCGCGTCGGTGCGTCCGATCACCGAAGGGCATGTGCTGACCATCCGCGACCGCCCCGCCCCACCAATGTTCACCCGGCAAGAAAGGAAGCCGGAGCGATTGGCGCGCCTCCTGTTGGGCGGTGACCGCGAGACCCACACGCTGCGACTCGACCTGTGTCTGCATGGTGTTGGTCAGACCGCTTGCACGACGTGCAACAGGATGACTTGTTCTGGGAAGAGGTCCGGCATTTGCACCCCTGCCTCGATCAATGCGGCTCCGTTGAGGCGGATCCCGCTGGTGATCCAAGGGGGCAGTTGATGGTTGTTCCCACGGACGATGTTTCCGGGTGGCAGCAGTGAAACGTCATATACGGCGTCGGGATTCAACCCTGGTAGCACGAGCCTGCCCGTGGTTGCGCTGTCCGAGGTTCGGATGCTGGCGACGCTGACGATTGCCTCTGTCCTGTCGTCGGCGACGACGGCGTGGACCACCAACGAAGGGTCGACATGGTCGAATCGAACGATGTTCCCGGAGTGCAGGAGTGGCCTCATCTGCCGGTGCAACGAGACCCAGGCGGCAAGTTCGGCACGTTCCTCGACAGACATCTTCGACAGGTCGGCTTCGATGCCCATGTGTCCGAACAGAGCGGTGCCGGCGCGGAAGGATAGGTCGTGGCGGCGACCGGTGGTGTGCGAGCGGTCGGATCCGACGTGTGCGCCCATCAGTTCTGGTGGGACCATCAGCCCGGTGTAGCGCTGAATTGTCTGCCGTTCGAGGGCGTCGATGCAGTCGCTGGTCCAGATCCGGTCGGTGTGTTGCAGCACTTCCAGATCCACCCGGCCACCACCTGAGGAGCAGGACTCGATTTCCAGGCCCGGGTGCCGGGCACGCAGCTCGTCCATCAGGGCGTACACGGCGACGGTCTGATCGTGGACGGCAGGATGCCCGGAAGGCAAATGTCCGGAGTCGATAAGGTCCCGGTTGTGGTCCCACTTCAGGTAGCTCATCCGGTATTCGGTGAGCAGCGCGTCCAGGCTTTCCAGGATGTACTCATAGGCCGCCGGCTTCCCCAGATCGAGGACCTGTTGTTGCCTCGACGAGATCGGTATCCGGTCGGCCGTCGCGAGCAGC